>CAVZEQ010000006.1:0-65260 GCA_963774385.1 uncultured Actinomycetota bacterium | reverse complement strand
AGGCTGAGGCCATGGTGCGTCCTGAAAGCTGGACCAGACCTGCGGGTGGAAGTCCCGTCTGGGTAATCGCCGGAGAGCCCGGTAGCAGGCCCCGGTCTGTCGGAGAGATCTGGCGGGCTGAGCGGGGTGTCAAGAGCCTCTTTGGAGGGAGCAAGCACGCGGGCCGCAGCGTTAAGCGAATTCTGCAGCCTCGTCAAAGTCACAACGGAGGAGCCGAGCCGCTCATGTCACGGCGAAGGCAGCATCTGGCCAGGGGGTTCCGGAGTTGCCCTGGCGGGATCCTCCCGGGGTATGGGGAGTGGCACGCGTGCATGGCCTGGTCCGGAACAGGAGAGACCCGTCTGCGCAGCCCGCGTTGGGCAAAGACCGGGCGTATAAGCCGATGGTGAAGTCGCCTGGAGTGCAGCGGGAGTCCGAGGGGGTCGTAGTACCGGTGATCGGCGTGCAGCATAACGCGCCGGGAGGGAAGGGCCCTCACTTTGATCATGCTGGTGGCGAGGGTAAGCGCGAGGGCATGACCGGGCCTGCCCGGTCCAAGCACCCCGGCGGGCTATCGCTCGCCGTAGCCGGGGATCAGGGATCCGTCGTGGGACGGCCGAATCCGGTGAAAGTGCGAGAACTGCAGCGACGGCTATGGACTGCGGCCAAGCAGTCTGAGGGGCGGCGGTTCCACGCTCTGTATGACCGTGTTCACAGGGGTGACGTCTTGTGGGCGGCGTGGGACCGGGTCCGGGTGAACAGGGGTGCGGCCGGGGTGGATCGGGTCACCCTGGCGTTTGTGCAGGAGGAGTACGGGGTCGCCCGCTTGCTGGGCGAGCTGCAGGCTGACCTGCGCGAAGGTCGTTACCGTCCGGCGCCTGCCAGGCGCGTGGACATCCCGAAGCCAGATGGTAGCAAGCGGCCGCTGGGGATACCCACGGTCCGCGACAGGGTGGCCCAGCAGGCCGCGAAGATCGTGCTGGAACCTGTTTTCGAGGCGGACTTTAAGTCGTGCTCGTTCGGGTTCCGGCCGAGACGGTCGGCGACGATGGCGATGGAGCGGCTGCGCACCGGGTTCATCGAGGGCTATCAGTTCGCGGCGGAGTTCGACATCCGCAACTTCTTCGGCGAGATCGATCACGGGCGGCTGCTCGCGGAGGTCAGCCGGAGGGTGTCGGACCGGCGGGTGCTGAAGCTGGTCCGCTTGTGGCTGCAGGCAGGGGTGATGGCAGAAGGCGAGTTCTCGCGGACGGTCGCGGGAACGCCGCAGGGCGGGGTCATCTCCCCGCTGCTGGCCAACATCTACCTGCACGTCCTGGACACCGAGTTCTCCCGGCGCGGGCTGGGGGAGCTGGTGCGCTATGCCGACGACGGCGTGGTGCTGTGCCGTAGTGCGGCGCAGGCCGGGGCGGCCCTGGACGCGGTCAGGGACATCCTGGCCGGGCTGGGGCTTCAGCTGCACCCGGATAAGACGAAAGTAGTTGACCTCAGGCAGGGCCGGGCGGGACTGGACTTCCTCGGATGCCATTTCCGCGCTCGCATGTCGGGCCGGCTGTGGGAGCAGAAGCGGGTCGTCCGCTACTACCTGCACCGATGGCCCTCGCAGCGGGCGATGAACCGGCTCCGGGCCAGGATCCGGGATCAGACCGGCCGCAACCGGGCCGGAACCGATATCCGTGACGTGATCGCGGACATCAACCCGGTGCTGCGCGGCTGGGGAAGCTACTTCCGCACCGGGAACGCTGCCGCCAAGTTCCGCCAGGTCGATGACTACACAGTGAAACGGCTCCGCAAGATCATGATCCGCAAGCGGGGCCGCAACCTGCGGCCAGGTCAGTGGCTGGCGTGGGATGAGGACTGGTTTAACGGGCACGGCCTGTACCGGCTGCGCGGCACCATCCGCTATCCGACGGCAGCGTAACCATGTCAAGAAGATCATCGGTAAGCCGTATGCGGGAAAACCGCACGTACGGATTGAAAGGGGGATGGGGAAACAGGCCCATTGGGAACTGCGCCCCTGACTACCAATGACCAGCCGCCACATTCTTGCCGCCCCCGCATGGCCGTATGCCAACGGGCCGCGGCACATCGGCCACGTTTCCGGATTCGGGCTGCCCTGCGACATGTTCGCCCGGTACCAGCGGATGGCCGGCAACCGGGTGCTGATGGTCAGCGGCACGGACGAGCACGGAACTCCCATCCAGGTACAGGCCGACGCCGAGGGCGTGACTGAGCGGCAGCTCGCCGACCGCTACAACCGCATTATCGCGGAGGACCTGACCGGCCTGGACATGTCGTATGACCTGTTCACCCGGACGACCACGCGCAACCACTACGCCGTGGTGCAGGACATATTCCTCGCGCTCTACAAGAACGGCTACATCTTCCCGCGAAAGTCGATGGGCGCGGTGTCGCCGTCGACCGGCCGAACCCTGCCGGACCGCTATATCGAGGGAACGTGCCCGATCTGCGGGTACGACAGCGCACGCGGCGACCAGTGCGACAACTGCGGGAACCAGCTCGATCCGATCGACCTCATCAATCCTCGGTCGAAGATCAACGGCGAGACGCCGGCTTTCGTGGAGACCGAGCAGTTCTTCCTGGACCTGCCCGCGTTCGCCGATGCGCTGGGCAGCTGGCTCCAGGGCAAGAGCGGGCAATGGCGGCCGAATGTGCTGAAGTTCTCCCTCAACCTGCTCGGCGACCTGCAGCCGCGTGCCATTACCAGAGATCTGGACTGGGGGGTGCCGATCCCGCTCGACGGCTGGCGCGATCGACCCGACAAGCGGATCTATGTGTGGTTCGACGCGGTGATCGGGTATCTCTCTGCGTCGGTGGAATGGGCCAGGCGGTCGGGCGATCCGGATGCCTGGCGCCCGTTCTGGCAGTCGCCGGACGCCGAGTCCTATTACTTCATGGGCAAGGACAACATCGTCTTCCATGCCGAGATCTGGCCGGCGATGCTGCTCGGTTACGCCGGCAAGGGTGCCCGCGCCGGCAGGCCAGGCCCGTTGGGCGAGCTTGACCTGCCGACTGAGGTCGTCTCCAGCGAGTACCTGACGATGGAAGGCAAGAAGTTCTCGTCGTCCCGCTCGGTGGTCATCTACGTTCGTGACTTCCTGGCCCGTTACGACGTCGACGCGCTCCGCTATTACGTCGCCGTGGCCGGACCGGAGAATCAGGACACCGACTTCACCTGGACCGAGTTCGTCCGGCGCAACAATGACGAGCTAGTCGCCAACTGGGGCAATCTGGTTAACCGGAGCCTCTCCTTTGCCGCGCGCAACATCGGCGAGATACCCGCACCAGGTCAGCTGACCGAGGACGACTCGCGACTGCTGGCCGGATCGCGGGCTGCATTCGCGACGGTCGGAGATGCGCTGGCCAGGTGCCGGTTCAAGGCAGCAATCACCGAGACGATGCGGACCCTGAGCGAGGCCAACAAGTACCTGTCGGATCAGGCGCCGTGGAAGCTCCGGGAGACCGACCCGGACCGCATGCGCACCATCTGCCATGTGGCGCTGCAGCTCGTCGACGATGGCAAGACGCTGCTGACGCCGTTCCTGCCCAGGTCATCGCAGAAGGTGGCGGAGATGCTGGGCAGCGGCCAGCCATGGTCAGGAATGCCTCGGCTCGAGGAGGTAGACGAGGATGGCGGGCCGACCTATCCGGTGGTCACCGGCGACTACCGGACCGCGGCGCGCTGGGGATCGGAGCCGATCAGGCCCGGTACGCCGGTGGCACCGCCAGTGCCACTGTTCGCGAAGCTGGACCCGTCTGTCGTCGACGAGGAACTGGCCAGGCTGGAGAGCAAGTGACCGAGCCGGACGCCGGCCGGCCTGCTCCTGACCGCGGTTTCGGCCCGGGCCACGGGATCGGGCGACCCCAGGCACCGGCCCCCGAGCCGCTGCCGGTGGCGGCGTTCGATAGTCACTGCCACCTCGACATGATCGATCTGGCGGTATCAGACGTCCTCGCGCAGGCTGCCGCGGCTGGTGTCAGCCGGGTCATCACTGTTGGTTGCGACGTCGCGTCCGCACAGTGGGCAGCCGATTGCGCGGCCTCGTTCCCGGCCGTGTCCGCAGCTGTCGCCATCCACCCGAATGAGACTGCGGCCGCCGCCGCAACGGCGGCTGAGCGGGAGGCCGTGCTGGCCGAGATAGCCCGGCTGGCGGCGTTGCCCCAGGTGCGGGCAGTCGGCGAGAGCGGGCTCGATTACTACCGCGACAGCGCCGCGGCCGAGCTGCAGCGCGAGTGGTTCCGGGCGCACATCGACATTGCCAAGCAGGTCGGCAAGGCGCTGATGATCCACGACCGGGATGCGCACGAGGACGTCCTGTCAATCCTGGCGGCTGACGGCGCACCGGAACGAGTGATCTTCCACTGCTACTCAGGCGATGCGGAGCTGGCCGCCCGCTGTGCTGAGGCCGGTTATGTGCTGAGCTTTGCTGGCACTGTGACCTTCGGTAACGCGGCCGGCCTGCGGGCCGCCGCGGCAGTTACCCCGGCCGAGCTGATCCTGGCGGAGACCGACTCGCCGTTCCTGACCCCCGCGCCTAACCGCGGCAAGTCGAATGCGCCGGCCCAGGTCGCGCACACCATCAGGGCGCTCGCTGCGGCCAAGCAGATGGACGTGGCGAAGCTGTGCTCGGTCCTGGACTCGACCGGGGAGCGTATCTTCGGCCCGTGGCAGCGATAGGCCCAGAGTCCGATGGCAGCGGGCAGCTCCGGCCCGCAGATCTCCTTGGCCCGACCGATGTGCGGATGCTCGCGGCCGACCTCGGCATCGAGCCATCGAGGCGGCTTGGCCAGAACTTCGTCGTCGACGCGGGCACCGTCATGAGGATCACCGCGATGGCGGAGCTGACCGCCTCGGACGTGGTGCTGGAGGTCGGACCGGGCTTCGGCTCGCTGACGCTGCCGCTGCTGGCTGCGGCGCGCCGGGTGCTCGCGATCGAGATAGACCGGGCGCTGGCCGGCCAGCTCCCGGTGACGGTCGCGGCCAGGGCACCGCAGCTATCGGACCGCCTGGAGGTCGTGCTCGCTGACGCTGCGCGGATCGGTGCGCTACCCGGCGACCCGCCGACTGTGCTGGTCGCCAACCTGCCCTACAACGTCTCGGTCCCGGTCGTCCTGCATTTGCTGGCCACCGTGCCGTCACTGCGCCGGGGCCTGGTGATGGTGCAGGCGGAGGTCGCCGACCGGATGTGCGCGCCGCCGGGCAGCCGCACGTACGGAGTGCCGTCGGCCAAGCTGGCCTGGTTTGCGACGGCTCGCCGGGCCGGGTCGGTCGGCCGGGCCGTGTTCTGGCCCGTGCCGCGGGTGGACTCCGGCCTGGTGGAGCTGGTACGTCATCGGCCAGAAGAGGCCGCGCAGCTGCACGGGACAGTCTCCAGGGCAGCAGTGTTCGCCGTGGTGGACGCCGCATTCTCGCAGCGCCGGAAGACCTTGCGGTCGGCCCTCGCGGCCTGGGCAGGTTCGGCGGCAGCGGCCGAGACGACGCTGCGCGCTGCCGGAGTCGATCCTGCGCTACGCGGCGAGGCTCTAGGGATCGCCGATTTCGTCCGGATCGCCGATGCCGGCGGAGCCGACGCCGGTCGCTGAGGCGGCCATCGAAGGAGTGCTATCGAGGGCGGACGCAGAGGGTGAGCGCTGGATCCGGATACGATCATCACGTCGTGATCTCCGTAATCAGGCCGGCTCCCGCCGCCGTCACCGTCACCGCGCCGGCCAAGATCAACCTGCAGCTCGCGGTCGGGCCAGCCAGACCCGACGGCTATCACAGCCTGGTCACTGTGTTTCACGCTGTGTCACTACTGGACGAGGTCACCGTTCGGCCAGCCCGGCAGACATCGATCGCGATCGCGGGCGAGGACGCGGCCCTGGTGCCGGCCGATGAGTCCAACCTCGCCTGGCAGGCCGCCAGTGTCCTGGCGGCTGCGGCGAGCGTGCCAGACGCGGGTGTGCAGATCGAGATCCGCAAGCGGATCCCAGTCGCAGCCGGGCTGGCCGGCGGCAGCGCAGATGCGGCCGCAACCCTGGTGGCCTGCAACGAGCTCTGGCAGACCGGGTTGTCGCAAGCCGACCTGTGCGAGCTGGGCGCGGGCCTAGGCAGCGACGTTCCGTTCGCCGTGGCGGGCGGGATCGCGGTCGGGCGCGGCCGCGGCGAAGTGCTGACAGCGGCGCTGGCGGCCGGCAGCTATCACTGGGCGCTGGCGTTTGGCCACGCTGGCCTGTCAACCGCGCAGGTCTACGCGACCTGCGACCGGTTGCGCGCCCGCGCCGCGGCGAGCGGCTTGCCGGCGCAGGCCGAGCCAGAACTCAGTGCGCCGCTGATGACGGCGCTCCGGTCCGGCGATCCCGCTAAGGTCGGCCCGCAACTGTCCAATGATCTTCAGCCGGCCGCCCTGTCGATGCAGCCGGAGCTGCGCAGGGCGCTGGCCGAGGGCCGCGATCACGGTGCGCTCGGCGCCATCGTGTCCGGTTCCGGGCCCACCTGCGCCTTCCTCGCGAAGAGCGCGGCGCACGCACGGGACATCGCGGTGGCGCTGACCAGCTCGGGCGCCTGCCGGGCGGTGGTGCGGGCCAGCGGCCCGGCGGCCGGAGCCTCCGTGGTCAGAGCAGGCGCTATCTCGTGACCGGCACGAACCTCGTCAACCTTGAGCAGGCAGCTAAGGCTTATCACGAGCGGATCTTGCTGGACCGGCTATCGCTGGGCGTCTCAGCGGGCCAGCGGATCGGCGTGGTAGGCCGGAACGGGGCCGGCAAGACCACGCTGCTTGCCGCCCTCGCTGGCACTGCCGAGCTAGACTCCGGCCGCACTACCCGCGCCAGGGATGTCACGATCGGCTACCTGCCGCAGGCCGAGCAGCTGGCCGGCTCGGTCGCTGAGGTCGTCTTCGGCTCGCTGGCCGAGCACGAGTGGGCGGCCGAGCCGCGCAGCCGGGCGGTTATCGAGGCCCTGCTGGGCGGACTGGACGTGACGGCGGACGTCCGGATGCTGTCGGGCGGCGAGCGCCGCCGGACTGCCCTGGCCGCGCTGCTGCGACGCAGTTATGACCTGCTGCTGCTGGATGAGCCGACGAACCACCTCGACATCGAGGCGATCACCTGGCTGGCCGGCTACCTGCGCGAGTTCGCCATCAGCTATGTGGTCGTTACCCACGACCGCTGGTTCCTGGATGCGGTGACGGAGCAGACCTGGGAGCTCGCCGACGGTCAGCTGCACACCTATGACGGCGGATATTCCGCTTACGTGCTCGCCAGGGCCGAGCGCGCCCGGCTGGCCGCGGCGATCGACCAGCGGCGCCGGAACCTGCTTCGCAAGGAACTAGCCTGGCTGCGCCGTGGGCCGCCGGCCCGGACCAGCAAGCCGAAGTTCCGGATCGAGGCCGCGTCCGCCCTGATCGCAGACGAGCCGCCGCCGCGCGACGGCGTGGAGCTGTCGCGGCTGGCCGCCGCGCGGCTGGGCAAGACCGTCATCGACCTCACGGACGTGACCGTCGCCGCGGCCGGACGCACGTTGCTGGACGACGTCAGCTGGCAGCTCGGGCCGGGTGACCGGGTGGGCATCGTGGGCGTCAACGGCACCGGCAAGACAACCTTGCTGCGGCTGCTGTCCGGGATCGTAGCGGTGCCGTCGTCGAACGGCGCAGTGCAGGTCAGCGGAGAGCTGACGACGGGCAGCACCGTGCAGCTCGGCTACCTCACCCAGGAACCGGTGCCGGTACCTGAGGATCTGCGGGTCCTGGAGGCGGCGGAGCAGATCCGCGGCGCCGCGGTGATCGGTAAGCGCGAGATCTCGGTCAGCCAGCTGCTCGACAGGCTCGGGCTGCGCGGTGACCGGCAGTGGACCCGAGTTGGCGAGCTGTCCGGCGGCGAGCGGCGGCGCCTTCAGCTGCTCCTGATGCTGCTGGCCGAGCCGAATGTGCTGCTGCTCGACGAGCCGACCAATGACCTGGACATCGAGACCCTCACGGAGCTTGAGGACTTGCTGGATGGCTTTCCCGGGTCCGTGGTGGTGGTCAGCCACGACAGGTACTTCCTCGAGCGGGTGACCGACCATGTGCTAGGGCTCATCGGCGGCAAACTCGCCTACCTGCCGGGCGGGGTCGATGAGTACCTGAGCCGCCGAGCACAGGCGATCAGCCTGCCATCGGCAGATCAGCCACTGGCGGGCCAGCTGCGGGCGGGCCAGCTTTCGGCGGGCCAGCCGGTCGATGGCGCCGGCGCGGCCGGTCCCACCGCAGCGCAGCTGCGCGCTGGCCAGAAGGAGCTGGCCAGACTCGAGCGGCAGATTGCCCGGCTGGCCGACGCGGAGGCGCGCCTGGCCAGCGAGCTAGCGGACAGTGGTAGTGACTACGCCAGGCTGCTGGAACTCGGCGCGCAGCTGCGGTCGGTCGAGCTCGAACGGGCCGGCCTGGAGGATCGCTGGCTGGAGGTCGCCGAGCAGCTCGGCTAGCCCGCCTGATCGGCCCGGCCGTCGGCTGGCTCGGCCGCGTCATAGGGGGCCAGCAAGGTCCGCAGCAGCCCGGCTAGCTCGTGCTGCTGGCCAGCGTCGAGTCGGGTAAGCAATGCGCGCTCCTGTGCCAGCAGCGCGGACATGGCACCGTCGACGGTGCGCAGCCCGCTACCGGAGAGCTGAACCAGGACGCCGCGCCTGTCCTGGCTGTCGCGCTGACGCCTGACCAGCCTCGCCGCGGCGAGCCGGTCTATCCGGTTGGTCATGGTGCCCGAGGTGACCAGGGTGGCGCGCAACAGTGCGCCGGGGCTGAGCTGATACGGCGGTCCCTGGCGGCGCAGTGCCGACAGGACATCGAATTCCCATGGCTCAAGGCCATGCGCTGCGAAGGCCGCGCGCCTGGCACGGTCGAGGTGCCGGGCCAGCCGGGAGATCCGGCTGAGCACCTGCAGCGGCGTGACGTCGAGGTCAGGGCGCTCGGCCTGCCAGCGCAGCACGATGTCGTCGACCTCGTCGCTCTCTGGCTGGATCGGTGGCGCCATAGCCGCGAGCATATCTCTTGACATCGAGACTTCAGTCACGGTATTCATGATGTAGTTATCTTGATGTCGAGAGAATTACCTGAGGACATGTATGTGGGACCCGGTTCAGTACCTGAATTTCGCGGATCAGCGGTCACGGCCGTTCTTCGATCTGGTGGCCAGGATTCGCGCGGAGGCTCCTGGCTACGTCGTTGACCTGGGCTGCGGGCCCGGACAGCTCACTGCCACGCTGGCCGACCGGTGGCCGGACGCCGAGGTGGCTGGCATCGACTCGTCCGCGGAGATGATCGAGTCAGCAGGCAGGCTGCTGACGGACCGGGCCGCCGCTGGCAGCGCCGGGCAGCTGGCATTCCGGCTCGGCGACGTCGCTGACTGGCAGCCGGACCGGCCAGCCGACGTCATCGTCTCGAACGCTGTGCTGCAGTGGGTGCCCGGCCATCTGGAGTTGCTCCCGCGCTGGGCCGGCGACCTCGCGCCGGCTGGCTGGCTTGCCTTCCAGCTGCCCGGCAACTTCGACCAGCCGAGCCATGCCATCCTGCGGGAGCTGGCCAGCTCGGAGAGGTGGCGGGACGAGCTTGCCGACGTGCAGCTCAACCGGCAGGCGGCAGACCCCGGTCGGTATGTCGATCTGCTGGCAGGCCACGGGCTCGAGGTGGACGCCTGGGAGACGACCTACCTGCATGTGCTCGCCGGGCCCGACCCGGTGACGGAGTGGTACAAGGGCACCGGCCTGCGGCCGGTGCTCAGCAGACTGACCCCGGCAGATGCGGCGGAGTTCCTCGCCGCTTACGGGGCCAGGGCGCGGACCGCGTATCCAGCCGCGTCGTACGGCACGGTGCTACCGTTCCGGCGCGTCTTCGTAGTCGCGCACAAGCCTTAGCGGCCGGGTGGCGCCAGCGGCCAGCCGGGCGCGAATCGCGGCTAGCCGCCCTGGCGCAGCCGCTCGACTGCCTCGGCCGATATCCGCGGCTTGGGGTCCAGCTCGCGCAGCCCGTTCCAGGCCAGGTTCACCAGGTGCGCGGCCATCTCCTCCAGCTTTGGCTTGCGGGCATCCAGCCACCACTGCCCGGCCGAGGCCACCATGCCGACCAGCATCTGCGCATACACCGGAGCGAGTTTGGGGTCATAGCCCCTGGCCTTGAGCACGTCGCCAAGAATGTACTCAACCTGGCTAGCGACGTCGCTGATCAGGCTCGCGAAGGTCCCGGAGCCGGACGTTGGATTCGAATCACGGACCAGGATGCGGAAGCCGTCGGAGTTCTCCTGGATGTACCGCAGCAGTTGCACCGCGGCCACTTCGAACTTGGCCATGGTGTCCTCGCCCTCGAGCAGCCCGGTCGCCATCGTCAGGAAGCGCTCGACCTCCCGGTCCACGACGACTGCGTACAGGCCTTCCTTGCCGCCGAAGTGCTCGTACACAACCGGCTTGGACACCCCGGCCTGGGCGGCGATTTCCTCGATGGAAGTGCCGTCCAGGCCCCGCTCGGCGAATAGCCGCCGACCTATGTCCAGGAGCTGCTCCCGGCGTTCCTTGCCGGTCATGCGCTTACGGCTGCCTGCGGAAGATGGACTTGTCACTGCTCCATCATGGTGGCATTAGCTCCCGGAGGGCCAATCGGATCCGGAGCAGCCCTCCGGGTCATCGAGCCGAGCCGCCTGGTGCCGGTGCGCTTGGCGGTCAGCCTGGCCTCGTCCGGCCACCTGACGTCATAAGCCCAGCCGAGCTTCTCGCAGCACCAGATCATCCGCGCCGCGATGTCAATCTGGCCGCGCAGTGCGCCGTGCCGGGCGCAGGTCGGGTCGGAGTGATGCAGGTTGTGCCAGGACTCACCGAAGGACAGCACCGCCAGCCAGTTCACGTTGCGCGACTTGTCCCGTACCTCGAACTCCTCCTTGCCGAAGGTGTGGCAGATGGAGTTGATCGACCAGGTCACGTGGTGCAGGAAGGCGACGCGGACAAGGCTGCCCCAGAAGAACGCGGTGACCGCGCCTTGCCATGACCAGGACCACAGTCCGCCGATCAGGGCCGGCGCCAGCAGCGAGACTGCCACCAGGACAGGGAAGCCGCGGGAGATCCGGGCGATCTTCTTGTCAGCCAGCAGGTCCGGGCAGAACTTCTCCCGTGAGGTGTGGTTACCGTCAAAGAGCCAGCCTATGTGCGCCCATGCCAGGCCCTTGCTGAGCGCCTTCCAGTCGTCGCCGAACCGCCAGGGCGAGTGCGGGTCGCCTTCCTTGTCGCTGTACTTGTGGTGCCGCCGGTGGTCGGCCACCCAGGTCAGCACGGGTCCTTCGATCGCCAGGGATCCGGCGATGGCCAGCGCCACCCGAAGGCCGGTGACCGCCTTGAATGAGCTGTGAGTGAAGTAGCGGTGAAAGCCCATGGCGATGCCGAGGCCAGTGACCAGGTAGAAGCTGACGGCGATGATGACGTCATGCCAGCCGAGGCCCCAGCCCCAGGCCAGCGGTATCGCCGCTATCAGTGCGAGCATGGGGACGGCCACGAAAATGCCGACGAGTACCTTCTCGCCAGCGCCCTTCGGTTCGGCCTGAAGATCGCTGAGCGGTGTCTTCGGACCAGCTGGAGCTGGCCGCGGCTCAGTGGTGCTGGTGGTGTCAGTGGCAGTGCTCATGGATCCTCGCCTAACACTCAGACCGGTGGATTGTGAGTTCGTCGCTCCGCACATACCGTGGGCAAGGGCCGATGCAGAATACGCTTACGTAACCGTAACCTACGTGACCGTAAGTTGTACAACTGGCAAGCGAATATTTCGCGGCGGTGCCATGAACTAGTAACGGCTAGTTACGACCACGGTACCCGGTGCAATCACGCGCACAGAGCCCGTCGCGGCGCTCGGGCGGTGCCGGCTGAGGCCGACGAATACGCGCTAAGTGCGATGTGCTCCCGCGTGAGGATTTGAACCTCAATTGTCCGGACCAAAACCGGATGTCCTGCCGAGTTAGACGACGCGGGAAGGGCGAAGCTCGGATGAAAGACTACCGGGATCCCAGCCAGCAGATGCGGGTCAGAGCCGCACTCTCCGCGGTCACGCCTACCGCGCTGGCTCGGTGCGGGCGCAGCAGCCGCGCGCAGAATCGGCGCCCGGCCGCAGAGCCCAGGGCGGCCGGTCAGGGCTAGCTGCATTGTGGGACGATCGGACCAAGCAGCGCGCGGGAGTTAACGGCCGCCTACGGCGGCCTAACGCGGGTAAACGGCCGGTATCCTGCGAACGTCGGGAGAATGACATCTTGCCTGTGCTGCTGTTGCCCGCACCGGCCAACCCTGCAGCGACACGGAGGAGCTAAGCCGAGTGACTGCAAGCGGCCCGGTCACCGTCATTATCCTCGCGGCTGGCGAGGGCACCCGAATGCGGACGTCCACCCCCAAGATGCTGAACGAGGTGTGTGGCCGGGCCATGCTCGGCCATGTGGTCGCGGCCGCGCGGGAACTCTCGCCACGACGGCTCCTGCTGGTGGTCAGTGACGCCGATGGCCAGGTCGCCGGCTATGCGCGCGAGCACTGCCCGGATGCCACGCTGGTCGTACAGGAACGCAACGGATCCTGGGGGACCGGACATGCCGTTCGCACCGTCATCGAGTCCGTCGGCGTCATTCCCGGCACCGTCGTGGTGCTGTTCTCCGACACCCCGATGCTGCGCGGTCAGACGCTGATCAGCCTGGCAGCCGAGCACGAGACGACGGGCGCGGCAGTAACCGTGCTGACCGCGGAGGCGCCAGATCCGACGGGCTACGGGCGGATACTGCGTGACGAGGCGGGCCTGGTGTCAGGCATCGTGGAGGAGGCCGACGCTACCGAGGAGCAGCGGGCCGTCACCGAGATCAGCTCGGGCATGTTCGCGTTCGACGGCAACCTGCTCGCCGATGCCGTCAAGCGCGTGCCCGCGGCCAGAGCCACCGGTGAGGAGTACCTGACCGAGGTACCCGCCATCCTGCGTGCCGACGGGCATCTGGTCGCCAGCGAGTTCTGCCCGGATTTCGACGAGATCCAGGGCGTGAACAATCAAGAACAGCTCGCTCGGGCCAGGCGGGTACTCAACGAGCGGCTGCTGGCCCGCTGGATGGCCGACGGGGTCACGATCGTGGACCCGGCAACTACCTGGGTCGACGTCGACGTGCGCATCGAGCCTGGCGCCCGGATCGGGCCCGGTACCCAGCTGGAGGGCAAGACCGCCATCGGGGCTGGTGCCAGCGTCGGACCCGGCTGCCTGCTGCGGGACACCCTGGTCGGGGCCTGCGCCACGATCCTGCAGGCGGTCTGCGAAGCGGCGGTAATAGAGCCGGGCGCAACCGTCGGCCCGTTCGCGCACCTGACGCCCGGGCTGGCTCCGGATAACGGCGGGGAACGAGGCAGCCAGTACGGTCACCCGCCACGGCAGGGCAGTTCAAGCACGTGGCAATCCAAGGAGAGTTGACCAGGGTGACCGGCATTAAAGCGTCGGGCGAGAAGAAGATGATGCTCTTCTCGGGCCGCGGCTATCCCGAGCTCGGCCAGGAGATCGCCGGCTGCCTCGGCATCGAGCCGACGCCGACCACCTCGTACGACTTCGCCAACGGCGAGATCTTCGTGCGCTTCCTGGAGTCAGTGCGCGGCTGCGACGCGTTCGTGCTGCAGAGCCACACCGCGCCGATCAATCAGTGGATCATGGAGCAGCTCATCATGGTGGACGCGCTCAAGCGCGCGTCGGCCAAGCGGATTACCGTGGTGGCGCCGTTCTTCGGCTACGCCCGGCAGGACAAGAAGAGCCGCGGCCGGGAACCGATCTCCGCCCGGCTGATGGCGGACCTCTTCCAGACCGCGGGCGCCGACCGGCTGATGGCCGTCGACCTGCACACCGCGCAGATCCAGGGATTCTTCGACGGCCCGGTCGATCATCTTTTCGCGCTGCCGATCCTGGCCTCCTACCTGGAGGGCAAGCTGGACGTCGCGCAGGTGACCGTGGTGGCGCCGGATGCTGGCCGGGTGCGGGTCTGCGAGCGCTGGACAGACCGGCTGGACTGCCCGCTCGCCATCATCCACAAGCGGCGCGATCCCGACGTCGCCAACCAGGCCCGGGTCCTCGAAGTCGTCGGTGAGGTGGCCGGCCGCACCTGCATCATCGTCGACGACATGATCGACACGGGCCAGACGATCGTGAAAGCGGCCGAGATCCTTTTCGATCAGGGTGCCGCGCAGGTGATCGTCACTGCTACCCATGGCGTGCTCTCGGGTCAGGCAGTGGACATGCTCAAGAACTCGCGGGTGAGCGAGGTAGTCGTTACCAACACCCTGCCGATCATGAACGAGAAGCGATTCGACAAGCTGACGGTGCTGTCGATTGCCCCGCTGATCGCGCGCGCGATCAGCGAGGTGTTCAGCGACGGGTCGGTCACCAGCCTGTTCGACGGGCAGAGCTGACCGGTGCCGGCCAGGATCGGCGCCGCTGACCCGGCCTGCCTGCGGGCCAGGGTAGACTGCGCAGGGATTTTCTGTCATCTCAAGGAGTGCCACAGTGCCTGAGGTACGTATCGACGCGCAGCCACGGACGGAGTTCGGCAAAGGTCCGGCTCGCCGTACCAGGAGCGCCGGCCGGGTTCCCGCCGTGCTGTACGGCCACCATGCGGAGCCGCGGCACCTCACGCTGCCCGGCCACGACGTGCTGCTGGCGCTGCGCACCGCCAACGTCCTGATCAGGCTCGAGGGCCTGCCCGGCGGGGCCGAGCTCGCCTTGCCGAAGGCGGTCCAGCGGGACCCGATCAGGGGCTACGTGGAGCACGTGGACCTGCTGCTGGTCCGTCGCGGCGAGAAGGTGACCGTCGATGTGCCGCTGACCCTGGTCGGTGAGATCGGCCCGGACGGCTTGCTTGACCAGCAGCTCGTGCAGATTTCCGTGGAGGCAGAGGCCACCAACATCCCGCCTGGCATCGAGGTCAGCATTGCGGGCATGCGGATCGGCGACTCGGTGCATGCCGGTGACCTGACGCTGCCACGCGGCGTATCGCTCGCTGTCGAGCCCGAGACGCTCGTCGTGCACGTGCTCGCTGCGCCGACTGCTGAGCAGCTCGAGGCCGACCTTGGCCTGCCCGAGGCTGAGGCCGCCGAGCCCACCGCCGAGGCCGCGGCCGGGCAGCCTGCTGAGGCTGAGGCCGCCGCTGGCAGTGCACCGGCTGAGCCAGCCGGGGATGCGTCCTGAGTCGTGCTCGCTAACCTGGCCTGCAGCCTGCGTGCCAGTGCGGTGCGCGGTGATGGCCGAGCCTGCCGACAGTGGCCGACGATCGCTGGCTGATAGCTGGCCTGGGTAATCCAGGCCCGCAGTATGCGGGCAACCGGCACAACGTCGGCTTCATGTGCTGCGACGTGCTGGCGGCAGATGCCGGGGCAAGCTTCAGGCGGGACAGGTCGCGGGCCATGACGGCGGCTGCGGTGGTATCTGGCGTTCGGGCGGTACTCGCCAAGCCGAACAGCTTCATGAACGTGTCCGGCGGTCCGGTCGCGGCCGTGCGCGCGTTCTACAAGATTGCGCCGGACCGCATCGTCGTGGTGCATGACGAGCTCGACCTTCCGTTCGGCACCGTGCGGCTGAAGCTCGGTGGCGGCGACAACGGTCATAACGGGCTGCGCTCGATAACCGCAGCGCTCGGCACCAGGGACTACCACCGCGTCAGGATCGGCATCGGACGGCCGCCAGGCCGGATGGATCCGGCCGACTACGTGCTGCGCAACTTCTCCGCAGCCGAGCAGAAGGAACTGCCGTTCGTGCTGGCCAGGGCGGCTGACGCGACGGTGACGCTGCTAACCCGTGGCCTGGACGCCGCGCAGAACGAATTCCACCCGGCCAGTGACTAGGCAGCCGCGGTCGCGCTGCCCGGCCGCAGCGAGCTCATCGGCAGCCGCGGCGGTGAGCCGTGAACAGCGGGTATCATGACCTCTGGCGCGCAGGCAGCTGCCACGTCGTGGCAGCGTCAGTTCGCGGCGGGCAAGCGGCGCGCACTTACTGAGCTGGCGGCCAAGGTGCCGCTTCCCGGATGGAGAGTGCGTGGTCTTTCCCGGCGATGACGTGCTGGCTCGTGACCTGGCCTCGTCCGCTGGCCAGTTGTTGCTCAGCCTGCGGGCAGCCGCGGGTTATGCGACGGCGGGCAGCGGGGATGCGCTAGCTGCCGCGTCCGCAGATGCCGCGGAGGTACGCCGGCAAGGCGATCTGCGGTCGCAGGAGTTCCTGGCTGCGGAGCTGCAGCGGCTCCGGCCCGGCGACGCGGTTCTCTCCGAGGAGGCGGCCGATAGCGCTGGCCGGTTGTCCGCACGCCGGGTCTGGATCATCGATCCGCTCGACGGCACCAGGGAGTTCGGCGAGCGCGGCCGCGCCGACTGGGCCGTCCATGTGGCCCTCTGGCAGGACGGCGACCTGGTCGCGGGCGCGGTTGCACTGCCCGCCCAGGACCGCGTGCTGAGCACCGCCGAGCCGAGCCGCCCGGACCGCCAGCTGCAGGCACCGATGCGGGTGCTGGTCAGCAGGTCACGTCCGCCCGAGTTCGTACAGAAGATGGCAGGCGAGCTGGGAGCTGAACTGGTCCCCATGGGGTCAGCGGGGGCGAAGGCGGCAGCCGTCATCACCGGCCAGGCGGATGCCTACGTACACAGCGGTGGTCAGTACGAGTGGGACTCCGCGGCGCCGGTAGCCGTGGCCAGGGCAGCCGGACTGCATGCGTCCAGGATCGACGGCTCAGCGCTGCGGTACAACCAGCCGAACCCGTCGGTACCTGATATCCTCATTTGTCCGGTAGAGTGCGCTGATCAGCTACTGTCTGCGATTGGCAGCGCACAGCACGATAGCCGGGCAGGGTAGGTACGTAATCCGCCAGCCCCGAGCCAATCCGCACACTATCCGAGCCAGGGATCCGGAGCTTTCCTGATGGCACCGAGCCGCACCGACTACCTGATGTCTCAGCTGGATGTCCTTGAGGCTGAGTCGATCCACATCATGCGCGAGGTTGCCGCCGAGTTCGAGCGGCCCGTGCTGCTGTTCTCCGGGGGCAAGGACTCGATCGTCATGCTGGCGCTCGCCGAGCGGGCGTTCTGGCCGGCCAAGATCCCGTTCCCGGTCATGCACGTCGACACCGGTCACAACTTCGCCGAGGTGCTCGGGTTCCGGGATCAGCGGGTGGCCGAGCTAGGTGTCCGGCTGGTCGTCGCATCGGTGCAAGACGCCATCGACGCCGGCAAGGTCGTGGAGGAGACCGGCCGGTGGGCGAGCAGGAACAAGCTGCAGACCATTCCGCTGCTGGATGCACTGGCCGAGCACAGATTCGATGCCGCCTTCGGCGGGGCGCGCCGGGATGAGGAACGGGCCAGGGCGAAGGAACGGGTGTTCTCCTTCCGGGACGAATTCGGCCAGTGGGACCCGAAGAACCAGCGGCCGGAGCTGTGGAACATCTACAACACCAGGATCAGGCGCGGCGAGCACATCCGAGTCTTCCCGCTGTCGAACTGGACTGAGCTGGACATCTGGCACTACATCGCCAGGGAACAGCTGGAGATCCCGTCCATCTACTTCGCGCACACGCGCCTGGTCTTCGAGCGCGACGGCATCCTGCTCGCCGACAACGAGTTCGTCACCCGGCTGGATGACGAGCCGCTGTTCGAGGCCAGAGTCCGGTACCGGACGGTGGGCGACATGACGTGCACAGGAGCGGTCGCGTCCACCGCCACGACGGTGGACGACGTGATCGCGGAGATCTCCGCTACCAGGATCACCGAACGCGGCCAGACCCGAGCCGATGACCGGGCCAGCGACTCGGCGATGGAAGACCGCAAGCGGGAGGGCTACTTCTGATGACGGCCACGCACGCAGATCACGGCAACCCGGCCGAGGCTGCCCGGCACATGGACATCCTGCGCCTGGCCACGGCGGGTTCGGTGGACGACGGCAAGAGCACGCTCATCGGCCGCCTGCTCTTCGACTCCAAGGCGATCTTCGAAGACCAGCTGGCCGCCGTCGAGCGGACCAGCAAGGAACGCGGCGAGGAGTACACCAACCTCGCGCTGCTCACCGATGGGCTGCGTGCCGAGCGCGAGCAGGGCATCACCATCGACGTGGCCTACCGCTACTTCGCCACGCCGCGGCGCAAATTCATCATCGCCGACACGCCTGGCCACATCCAGTACACCCGCAACATGGTCACCGGCGCCTCCACAGCCGACCTGGCCATCGTGCTGGTCGACGCGCGCAACGGCCTGACCGAGCAGAGCCGCAGGCACGCGTTCCTGGCCACCTTGCTCCGGGTCCCGCACCTGGTGCTCGCGGTCAACAAGATGGACCTTGTCGATTACAGCGCCGAGGTCTTCGACCGGATCGTCGAGGAGTTCACCGCGTTCGCGGCCAAACTGGAGATCGGCGACCTGACCTTCATCCCCATCTCGGCGCTGCACGGCGACAACGTAGTTCAGCGGTCCGCCAACATGCAGTGGTATGACGGCCCGTCGCTGCTGCATCACCTGGAGCATGTGCATATCGCCTCCGACCGCAACCTCATCGACGTGCGGTTCCCGGTTCAGTACGTCATCAGGCCGCACCAGGCCACCGACCCGGAACTGCACGACTACCGCGGCTATGCGGGCCAGATAGCGGGCGGAGTGCTCAAGGTCGGCGACGAGATCATGCACCTTCCGTCGGGCCTGACCACGACGATCAGCCGCATCGACACCGCCCGCGGACCGGTGGCCGAGGCTTTCCCGCCGATGTCCGTGACGTTGCTTCTTGCCGACGACCTGGATGTCTCGCGGGGCGACATGTTCTGCCGGCCGCACAACCAGCCGACCGCGACGCAAGATATCGAGGCGATGCTGTGCTGGATGTCGGACACCAAGGCGCTGACGCCCGGCAGCCGCGTGATCGTCAAGCACACGACCAGGACGGTCAAGGCCATCGTCCGCGACCTGCATTACCGACTGGACGTCAACACGCTGCATCGCGACGAGGAGGCTGGCGAACTCCGGCTGAACGAGATCGGCCGGGTGACGCTCCGGGTAACGCAGCCGCTGTTCTGCGACCCCTACTCGCGTAACCGGCTGACCGGCGGCCTGATCCTGATAGACGAGGGCACCAGCGCGACGGTCGGCGCGGCGATGATCACCGATAACTGAGCGGCTGGTGCCGCCCGCGCCGATTCCGGCGGACCAACAGGGTGGTGGCGGCATGAGGATTCTGGTAACCGGCGGAGCCGGGTTCATCGGCTCGCATTACGTCCGCACGTTGCTGTCATGCGAATATCCGGGAACCGCGGCCGCCCGCGTCACCGTGCTGGACAAGCTGACGTACTCCGGCAATCTCGCGAACCTGCGCCCGGTCGCCGGCCATCCGGACCTGACCTTCGTGCATGGCGACATCTGCGATGCCGGGCTGCTGGCGGCCCTCGTTCCCGGCCACGACCTGGTCGTCAACTTCGCCGCCGAGACCCACGTGGACCGGTCTATCGCCAGCGCGGCACCGTTCGTGGCGACCAACGTGGCTGGAGTGCAGACGCTCATGCAGGCATGCCTGGACGCGGCCGTGCCGCGAGTGGTCCAGGTGTCGACCGATGAGGTCTACGGATCGATCGAGCAGGGATCATGGGCCGAGGACGCGCTGGTGCAGCCCAGCTCGCCGTACTCCGCGGCTAAGGCGGGCGGTGACCTGATCGCGGCCGCATACCACCGCACCCACGGCCTGGACGTGGTCATCACCCGCGGCTGCAACACCTACGGCCGGTATCAGTACCCAGAGAAGGTAATCCCGCTGTTCATCACGAACCTGCTGGACGGTGCGCGGGTGCCGCTCTATGGCGACGGCGGATCCAGCCGCGAGTGGGTGCATGTCGATGATCACTGCCGTGGTATCCAGCTGGCGGCGGAGCGAGGCACGCCGGGCCGCGTCTATCACATCGGCGGTGATGTGGAACTCGTCAACTCCGAGCTGACCAGCATGCTGCTGGCGGCCTGCGGGGCCGGCTGGGAAGCGGTGGATTATGTCACCGATCGCCACGGCCACGACCGCAGGTACTCGCTGGACGACTCCGCGATGCGGGCGCTCGGCTACGCGCCCGCGATCCGGTTCTCAGCAGGGCTGGCGGACACGGTGCGCTGGTATGCCGCGAACCGCGCCTGGTGGGAGCCACTCAGGGTGGCCGCACCCGCGCTAGCCGCGGCCGCCGGATATGCCAGGCTGGGCGTATGACGCGAGCCCAGCTCGATAAGAAGCCCGCCGAAGTCTCGGCCATGTTTGACAAGGTGGCCGACCGCTACGACGTGCTCAACGATGCGCTGTCGCTGGGCATGGACCGGTACTGGCGCAAGGTAGTGGCCAAGGCTGTCGGGGCAGGCCCGGGCCAGCTGGTGCTGGACCTGGCGGCTGGCACCGGAACGTCGTCACGGACCTTCACGTCGGCCGGTGCGCGGTGCGTCGCCTGTGACTTCTCGTTCGGCATGCTCTCGGTCGGTGCGGCCAGGCCGGCCAGCGGGCTGAGCTTCGCGGCCGGCGATGCGCTTGCGCTGCCGTTCCGCGACTCAGTCTTTGACGCCGTGACGATCTCGTTCGGGCTGCGGAACGTCGCTGATACCGGCCAGGCGCTGACCGAGCTGCTGCGGGTAACCCGGCCAGGCGGACGCCTGGTCATCTGCGAGTTCAGCCATCTGCCGGTGGCCAGGCTCAACGCCCTGTACGAGCAGTACCTGACCAGGGCATTGCCGGCTGTCGCCCGGCGGTTGTCCGGCAACGCCGAGGCCTATGAGTACCTGGCCGAGTCGATCAGGGACTGGCCGCCTCAGCACGTCCTGGCGGGTCAGATCGCCACGGCCGGCTGGGCAGCAGTGAGCTGGCGGAACCTGACCCTCGGCGTCGTCGCGCTGCACGAAGCGCGGCGTCCGGGCTAGGCCGGAGTCCGCACGCGGGGTCCCGTCCTGACGGGAACTCGCCAGGACTAGACTGCAGCTTTGGAAGCTCTTGTGAAGAGGTTCACAAGACAGTCAGGACGGGTCCGTGACCGAGCAATCACCCCCAGCCGGCACGCCAGACTTGGCCCCCCAGGACGGCACTAATACCGCGCGCGGCACCACGGTGCCCGCAAGCGCTGAGCCCGCAGACGCCGGGCTGGCGCGAGCCGGAGACGCTGGTCCTCGGGAAGTCAGGACTCGCGTGCCGCGTCCCGGCGGACGGCAGGCCAGCCGCGCCGGAGCAGCCGCGCAGCCTGCCGACAGCGCGGACGTCATCGTCGTCGGCGGCGGGCCCGCGGGCTCGGCTGTCGCGTACTACCTGGCGAGCGCTGGGCTGGACGTCGTGGTGCTGGAGAAGACCAGCTACCCGCGTGAGAAGGTCTGCGGCGATGGCCTGACGCCGCGCGCGGTCAAGGCGCTCACCTCGATGGGCGTTCCGACAGCAGAGCGGGATGGCTGGCTGCGGAACAAGGGCCTGCGGATCATCGGCGGCGGCGGCCGGATCGAGCTCGACTGGCCCGACCTGTCCAGCTACCCCGGCTACGGCCTGGTCCGGACCCGAACGGACTTCGACCAGATTCTGGCCAGGCATGCGGAGAAGGCAGGCGCCCGGCTGTCCGAGGGCGTCACGGTCACCGGGCCGGTGCTCGATGACAGGACCGGCCGCATCACCGGGGTGACCACCAAGTCCGGCCAGCAGTATCACGGGCGGCTGGTGGTGGCCGCGGACGGCAACTCGTCCCGGCTGTCGGTATCGATGGGCTTGCACAAGCGCGATGACCGGCCGCTAGGCGTGGCTGTCCGTACTTACTACAAGTCCCCGCGGCACAACGACGATTACCTTGAGGCCTGGCTTGACCTGTGGGACGGCACCACCTTGCTGCCCGGCTATGGCTGGATCTTCGGCATGGGCGACGGCACCTCCAACGTCGGCCTTGGCCTGCTCAATTCCTCCACCGGGTTCGGGGAGATCGACTACCGGGCGCTGTTGCGACGGTGGCTGGCGGCGATGCCCGCCGAGTGGGGATTCACCGAGGAGAACAGGACCCAGGCAGTCCGGGGTGCCGCGCTGCCGATGGGATTCAACCGGACACCGCATTACACCCGGGGCCTGCTGCTGGCAGGCGACGCCGGCGGGATGGTGAACCCGTTCAACGGCGAGGGCATTGCCTACGCACTGGAGTCCGGTGAGATAGCGGCGCGGGTGATCACCCAGGCGCTGGCCCGGCCAACCGCGGCCGGCCGCGAACGGGTGCTGCAGACGTACCCGGCGCAGCTGAAGGACGCCTATGGCGGCTATTACACGCTCGGCCGGGTCTTCGTCGACCTGATCAGTAAGCCATCCTTCATGCAGTTCGCGACCAGGCATGGCGTGAAGCGCCCGTGGGTGATGCGCTTCACCATGAAGTTCCTCGGCAACCTCACCGAAACCAAAGGTGGCGACGCTGTGGATCGGCTGATCAATGCGGTGTCTAAGATGACGCCGGCGGCATAGCCGAGATAGGGGAGTGGCGGAGCGATGAGCCTTTATGTACCGATTCTGGTACTCGGCGCGCTGGCGGCGGCGTTCGCCGTCTTCTCGCTGGTCCTGGGCGCTGTTTCCGGTCCCAAACGATGGAACCGGGCGAAGCTCGAGGCCTACGAGTGCGGCATCGAGCCGACTCGGCAGGCCAGCGGGATCCGGTTCCCGGTCAAGTACTACCTGACGGCGATGCTGTTCATCGTCTTTGACATCGAGATCATCTTCTTGTACCCGTGGGCGGTCTACTTTGACCGGCTCGGGGCCTTCGGGCTGGTGGAGATGGTCACCTTTATTGCCACGGTGCTGGTCGCGTACGTCTACGTCTGGCGGCGCGGCGGCCTGGAGTGGGATTAGGCATGGGACTAGAGGAAAAACTGCCAGCCGGCGTGCTGCTGACGACGGTCGAGAAGCTTGCCGGGTATGCCAGGAAGAGCTCAGTGTGGCCGGCCACGTTCGGACTCGCCTGCTGCGCCATAGAGCTGATGGCCACCGGTGGTCCGCGCCATGACCTGGCCAGGTTCGGCATGGAGCGGGCCTCGAACACACCGCGCCAGGCGGACCTGATGATCGTGGCCGGGCGGGTGAGCCAGAAGATGGCGCCGGTGCTGCGGCAGATCTACGACCAGATGGCTGACCCGAAGTGGGTCATCTCGATGGGCGTCTGCGCATCCAGCGGCGGCATGTTCAACAACTACGCCATCGTCCAGGGCGTCGACCACATCGTTCCGGTTGACATCTACCTGCCGGGCTGCCCGCCGCGCCCGGAGATGCTGCTGGACGCCATCGTCAAGCTGCACGACAAGATCCAGAACATGAAGCTGGGCGTGAACCGGGAGCGCGAGGTCACCGAGCTTGAGCAGGCCAGGCTCCGTCGCCTGCCGCTGCTGCACGACAGCGCCGTCCCATCGCAGCAGGGGATGGCTCAGTGACCGGACAGGATAAGGCGGCTCAGGGTCAGGGTTCGGTGCCTGACCCGGCTGCGGTAGCAGGCCGGGACCGGCTGGCCGAGCCGGTGGCCCGGACCGGCATGTTCGGCGCGGGCTCGACCGGCGACACCTCCGGTTACGGCGGGCTCCAGGTGCGCAGGGCGCCACGGCTGGCTAGCCCGCGCCCGTACGGCTCCTATTTCGATGATGTAGCCGATGCGCTGGCCAGTGCGCTGGCCGGGGCGGGCGCGAGTTTCGACGACGCGGTGGAGCAGGTTGTGGTCAGCAGCGGCGACCTGACCATCTATGTGCGCAGAGAGCACTTGCTGACGGTGGCGTCGCGGCTGCGGGACGACCCGTCGCTCGCGTTTGAGCTGTGCCTCGGTGTCTCCGGCGTGCACTACCCGGCCGAGGTCGGCGGAGAACTGCACGCGGTGTACCACTTGCTGTCGATCACTCACAACCGCCGGCTGCGGGTCGAGGTCACTGTCCCGGATGCCGATCCGCATATCCCGTCCGTCACCGGCATTTACCCTACGTGCGACTGGCACGAGCGCGAGACCTGGGACTTCTTCGGCCTGATCTTCGATGGGCACCAGGCGCTGACCAGGATCGAGATGCCCGATGACTGGCGCGGTCACCCGCAGCGGAAGGACTACCCGCTCGGTGGCATCCCAGTCGAGTACCGCGGCGCGACCATCCCGCCGCCGGACGAGCGGAGGTCTTACGAATGACCGCCCCGGCTGACCATCAGGCCCGCGGCGCTACTGCCTCGGGTACGCAGGACGAGTATGACCAGGGCCGCGTCTACCACGTCGGCGGCGAGGACTGGGATGAGGTCGTTGCCGCGGCCGCGGCGGCCGGAGAGCAGTCCAGCGACGAGCGCATGGTCGTCAACATGGGCCCGCAGCACCCGTCAACACACGGGGTGCTGCGGCTGATTCTCACTCTCGATGGCGAGACCGTCACCGAGCTACGGCCGGTGATCGGCTACCTGCACACCGGCATCGAGAAGAACATGGAGTTCCGTACCTGGACTCAGGGGACGACGTTCTGCACCCGGATGGATTACCTGTCCCCGCTGTTCAACGAGACCGCCTACTGCCTCGCCGTAGAGAAGCTGCTCGGCATCGAAGCGGAGATTCCCGAGCGGGCCAGCGTCATCCGGGTCCTGATGATGGAGCTGAACCGGATCTCCTCGCATCTGACCGCGGTCGGCACGATGGGCCTCGAGCTCGGCGCGACGAGCGTCTTCCTGTACGGGATGCGCGAGCGGGAGAAGACGCTCGACCTGTTCGAGCTCATCACCGGCCTGCGGATGAATCATGCGTACATCCGGCCCGGCGGCGTCTCGATGGACCTGCCGTCCGGCGCGATCGAGCGGCTCCGCGAGTACCTGCGGGTGATGCCGGGACTCCTCGGCGAGATCCGGGCACTTTTCGACGCCGCCCCCATCTTTATCGCCAGGACCAAGAACATCGCTCACCTGGACGTGACTGGCTGCATGTCGCTCGGCGTGACCGGGCCGATGCTGCGCGCCGCCGGGCTCCCGTGGGACCTGCGAAAAAGTCAGCCGTACTGCGGCTACGACAGCTATGAGTTCGACGTGCCAGTGCAGACCAGCGCGGACGCCTATGGCAGGTACCTGGTCCGGATGGACGAGCTCGATCAGTCATTGCGGATCATCGGCCAGTGCGTGGACCGGCTCGCCACGCCCCGGCGGCCCGCCGATCCGGTCATGATCGGCGACCCCAAGATCGGCTGGCCCGCCAAGCTGGCGCTCGGCCCGGACGGGATGGGCAACTCGCCTGACCACATCGCGCACATCATGAGCCAGTCGATGGAGGCGCTGATTCACCACTTCAAGCTGGTCACCGAGGGTTTCCGGGTGCCTGCCGGGCAGGTATACGCGGCCGTCGAGTCGCCGCGCGGCGAGCTTGGCTGCCACGCCGTCAGTGACGGTGGCACCCGGCCGTACCGGATCCACTTCCGGGACCCGTCCTTTACCAACCTGCAGTCGGTGTCCGTGATGAGCGAGGGCGGCCTGGTAGCCGACATCATCGCCGCGGTCGCCAGCATCGATCCCGTGATGGGGGGCGTGGACAGGTAATGGCGCTGAGCGAGGAAGCACGCGCCCGGCTTGCACCCCGAGCCGCCGAGATCATCGGCAGATATCCCAGGACGCGGTCGGCCCTGCTGCCGCTGCTGCACCTGGTGCAGGCCGAAGAGGGCTATGTGTCGGAAGACGGAATCGAGTTCTGCGCTAGCCAGCTCGGCCTCAGCCAGGCCGATGTCACCGGCGTCGTGTCCTTCTACACGATGTACAAGCGCAAGCCGGTTGGCGATTATCACGTGGGCGTGTGCACGAACGCGCTCTGCGCGGTCATGGGCGGCGATGCGATCTTCGCTGACCTGAAGGATCACCTGGGCATCGGCAATGACGAGACCACTCCCGACGGCACCGTGAGCCTTGAGCACCTGGAGTGCAACGCCGCGTGCGATTACGCCCCAGTCGTGATGGTGAACTGGGAGTTCTTCGACAACATGACCCCGGCCAAGGCCAGGGATCTGGTCGACAACCTGCGCTCGGGCGGAGCGGCGGCGCCAACCCGTGGTGCGCCAGAGCTGTGCACCTGGCGCCAGGCAGGCCGGATCCTGGCTGGCTTCCCCGATGGGCAAGGCGCAGCCGGCCGCACCGCGGGTGACCCCTCGCTGGCCGGCCTGCGGAAAGCCAGGGAACAAGGCTGGACCCCCGAAGGCGGTACCAGCGACGCTGCGGGAAGGCGGCCGTGACAACCATCCTGACTCCCGAGCTCACCGCGCACTGGGACGAACCCGACTCCTTCACGCTGGCGGCGTACAAGCAGGCCGGCGGGTATAGCGCGCTGCCGCGGGCGCTGGCCATGACGCCCGATCAGGTCATCCAGGCGATGAAAGACTCGGCCCTGCGCGGTCGCGGCGGCGCGGGCTTCCCGACCGGGCTGAAGTGGGGCTTCATCCCGCAGGGCGACGGCAAGCCGCATTATCTGGTGGTCAACGCCGACGAGTCGGAGCCGGGCGCATGCAAGGACATGCCGACCCTGCTCAACAATCCGCAGGCGCTGATCGAGGGCATGATCATCGCTTGCTACGCGATCAGGGCAGAGAAGGCTTTCGTCTATGTTCGCGGTGAGGTCCTGCACGTGATCAGGCGGTTGCAGTACGCCGTCGCGGAGGCACGAGACGCTGGCTATCTGGGTGCCAGGATCCTCGGCTCCGATCTGAGCGTCGATATCGTCGTGCATGCCGGCGCGGGCGCCTACATCTGCGGCGAGGAGACTGCGCTGCTTGACTCGCTGGAGGGAATGCGCGGCCAGCCGCGGCTCAAGCCCCCGTTCCCGGCGGTGGCCGGCCTGTACGCCTGCCCGACCGTGGTCAACAACGTCGAGTCGATCGCGACCGTGCCGTACATCCTCGGGCACGGCGCCGCTGACTTCGCCGCCTTCGGCACCGAGAAGTCCAAGGGTTTCGGGATCTTCTCGCTGTCTGGTCATGTGACCACACCTGGCCAGTACGAGGCGCCGCTGGGCACCACGCTACGGCAGTTGCTGGAGCTGGCCGGCGGCATCCGCACCGGGCACCGGCTGAAGTTCTGGACGCCCGGCGGATCATCCACGCCGCTGTTCACTGACGAGCACCTGGACGTGCCGCTGGACTACGAGTCGGTGGCCGCGGCCGGATCGATGCTCGGGACCAGGTCCCTGCAGCTGTTCGACGAGACCACCTGCGTAGTTCGCGTGGTGCTGCGCTGGATCCAGTTCTACGAGCACGAGTCGTGCGGCAAGTGCACACCGTGCCGCGAGGGCAGCTGGTGGGTGGTACAGATTCTGGACCAGCTTGAGCGCGGTCAGGGCAGCGAGGCCGACCTGGACAAGCTGCTCGACATCTGCGACAACATCACCGGCCGGTCGTTCTGCGCACTCGGCGATTCCATCCAGGCGCCGGTCGCGTCGTCAATCAAGTACTTCCGGGGCGAGTACCTCGAGCACCAGCGGATCGGCGGCTGCCCGTTCGATCCGGCCGCATCGACGCTGTTTGCCCTGGAGTCGGCCCGATGACAGTGCAGCAGCCAGCAACCGCACCCGTTCCTTCGGCTGCCGGGTCAGCCGGTGCCGAACTGGTCAAGCCGCCGGATGGTGTCACCGTGACCATCGACGGCTTCGAGATCATGGTGCCCAAGGGCACGCTGATCATCCGCGCCGCCGAGCAGCTCGGCATTCAGATCCCCAGGTTCTGTGACCATCCGCTGCTGGCTCCCGTCGGTGCCTGCCGCCAGTGCCTGGTGCACGTCGAGGGTCAGCCGAAGCCGCCAGCGTCGTGCACGACCACGGTCACCGATGGCATGGTGGTGCGCACCCAGCTGACGTCACCAGTGGCAGAGAAGGCGCAGCGCGGCATCATGGAACTGCTGCTGGTCAATCACCCGCTCGACTGCCCGATGTGCGACAAGGGCGGCGAGTGCCCGCTGCAGAACCAGGCCATGTCTACCGGCCAGGGCGAGACCAGGTTCACCGGCACCAAGCGCACCTTCCCCAAGCCGATCGCGTTGTCCGCCCAGGTGCTGCTCGACCGGGAGCGGTGCGTGCAGTGCGCCCGGTGCACCCGGTTCGCGGACCAGATCGCCGGCGACCCGCAGATCGAGCTGATCCAGCGCGGGCCGCAGGAGCAGGTCGGCGTGGCCGACGGCGTGCCGTTCGACTCCTACTTCTCCGGCAACACCGTGCAGATCTGCCCGGTCGGAGCGCTCACCGGAGCGTCCTACCGGTTCCGGGCCAGGCCATTCGACCTCGTGTCGACGCCGAGCGTGTGCGAGCACTGCGCGGCTGGCTGCCGCCAGCGCACCGACCACCGAAGGGGCGCTGTCACCAGGCGGCTGGCCGGGAACGAGCCCCAGGTCAACGAAGAGTGGAACTGCGACAAGGGCAGGTGGGCCTTCACCTACGCCACCGAGCCGGACCGGCTGGTGTCACCACTGGTCCGCGACGCTGACGGGGTGCTGCAGCCGGCGTCCTGGCCGGAGGCCCTGGATGCCGCGGCGCGCGGATTGCTGGCGGCGCGCGGCCGCGCGGGCGTGCTGCCCGGTGGCCGGCTGACGCTGGAAGACGCCTACGCCTACGCCAAGTTCGCCCGGGTCGCCCTCGCCAGCAACGACATCGATATGCGAGCCAGGCCGCACTCGGCAGAGGAACTGCAGTTCCTGGCCGGGCAGGTGGCTGGGCGGCCAGGCGTCAGCTATGCCGAGCTCGACCGGGCACCCGCGGTGCTGCTCGCCGGGTTCGAGCCCGAGGAGGAATGCCCGATCGTGTTCCTCCGGCTGCGCAAAGCGACGCGGGCGGGCACCACGACGGTCTACTCGCTGGCTGCCCTCGCCAGCAGCGGCCTGCGGAAGCTGTCCGGGGTGCTGCTGCCGACCGTGCCCGGTGCCGAGGCTGCGGCACTCACGGCGCTGACGGACCAGGCCGACGACGGCGTTGCCGCGGCTCGCGGGCTGCGGCAGCCGGGCGCCGTGATCCTCGTCGGAGAACGACTGGCCGAGGTGCCAGGCGCGCTGTCCGCCGCGGCCAGGCTAGCCGCGCGGACCGGCGCGAAGCTGGGCTGGATCCCGCGCCGGGCTGGTGAGCGCGGCGCGATCGAGGCCGGCGCGCTGCCGAACTTGCTGCCGGGCGGCCGCCGGATCGGCCAGCCCGACGTCACCGGCGAGGTGGCCCGGGCCTGGGGAGTTAGCTCACTCCCCGCCGACCCCGGCTTCAGTACCAGCGAGATCCTGGCCGCGGCGGCTAGCGGCGACATCGAGGCGCTGCTGATCGGCGCGGTAGACCCGGACGACCTGCCCGATCCGGCCGCCACGCTCGCGGCGATCGAGTCGGCCGGTTTCGTGGTCAGCCTGGAACTACGGGTGAGCACCGTCACCGACCGGGCAGACGTCGTCTTCCCGGTCGCCGCTGTGGCGGAAAAGCAGGGCACCTTCGTGAACTGGGAAGGCCGTCCGGGCTCTTTCACCGCCGCGCTGGCGGTGCCGGCCGCGCGCACTGACCTCGACGTGCTGGCCGCGCTTGCCGACGAGATGGACGTGCACCTGGGCCTGCCCGACACGGCGTCGGCGCGCCGCGAGCTCACCATGCTAGGCCAGTCGGCAGCCTTGTCGCCGGCCACCGGCAGCCCGGAACACGCGCTGGCGGATGCACCAGCCGCGCCCACCACTGGTAGCGGCAACGCGCTGCAGCATCCGGGCGCGGGCCATGCGCTCCTGGCTACCTGGCATAATCTGCTCGACGCCGGCCGGATGCAGGATGGCGAGCCTAATCTCGCGGGTACGGCGCGCGCAGCCGTCGCGCGCATGTCGGCGGCGACTGCCGCCGAGGCCGGCACGACAGACGGCGGCAAGGTAACCGTGGCAACCGGCCACGGCGCAGTAACCGTTCCCGTGGAGATCGCCGATATGCCTGACCGGGTCGTCTGGCTGCCTGTCAACTCAGCAGGCAGCTCCGTTCGCCGCCAGCTCTGCGCCGGCCACGGCACCCAGGTATCGCTGAGGAGCGCGGAATGACGGGGCTGGCTTCCTCACCGGCGCCCGCCGGGGTCTCGAACGTACCCACGCTGGCCAGCTTCGGTCATGATCCGTGGTGGCTCGTGATCCTCAAGGTCCTCATCATCTTCGTGTTCCTGATGCTCGGCACCCTGATCGCGATCTGGGCCGAGCGCCGCATCATCGGCCGGATGCAGCAGCGGCCCGGTCCGAACCGGGCCGGAAAGTTCGGCCTGCTGCAGTCGCTGATGGACGGCATCAAGCTGGCGCTGAAAGAGGACGTCTTCCCGCGCGGCGTGGACAGGGTGCTGTTCTTCGTGGCCCCGGCGGTCTCGGCCATTCCCGCGTTTATCACGTTCGCGGTCATCCCGTGGGGACCGATCGTCTCGATCTTCGGCGTCAGGACGCCGCTGCAGCTCACCGACCTGCCGGTCGCGGTTCTGCTGGTGCTGGCGATGAGCTCGCTGGGCGTGTACGGAATCGTGCTGGCCGGCTGGTCGGCTCAGTCGCCCTACTCGCTGCTCGGCGGCCTGCGCTCGTCCGCGCAGGTGATCAGCTACGAAATCGCGATGGGCCTGGCTTTCGTGCCGGTGTTCCTGTACGCGCACTCGCTGTCGACCTCGCAGATCGTGGCCGCGCAGATACATGGTCCGGAGTTCCACCTGTTCGGCGTCATCTGGCACTGGCCCTCGTGGTTCGCGATCCTGCTCCTTCCCTCGTTCCTGATTTACATCGTCACGATGGTCGGCGAGACCAACCGGCTCCCGTTCGACCTGCCCGAGGGCGAGGGCGAGATCGTCGGCGGTTACCACACCGAGTACTCCTCGCTGAAGTTCGCGATCGGCCAGCTTGCCGAGTACGTCAACATGATCACGGTGTCCGCGCTGGCTACGACGCTGTTCCTCGGCGGCTGGCGAGCGCCATGGCCGCTGTCGGTCTGGCCCGGGGCGAACAGTGGCTGGTGGCCGGTGCTGTGGTTCCTCGGCAAGGTGATCGTGTTCATTTTCTTCTTCTTCTGGCTGCGCGGATCGCTGCCCCGGATTCGCTACGACCAGCTGATGAAGCTGGGCTGGAAGGTGCTCATCCCGCTAGCGCTCGGCTGGACCCTGGTGGTCGCCACCGCCAGGGTGTACCGGCGGCAGGGCGGCAGCACCGGTGTCTACCTGGTCGCGGGCGCTATCGTGCTGGTGATCTTGCTGCTGCTGTGGCGGTGGGAGTCGGCCGGGCAGCGCGCCGAGCGCCAGGCGGCGCTGGCGGAGGAGGCGGCGGAAGCCGCCCCGGCCCCGGCAGCGGAAGCGGGCCTTCCGTTCCCGACGCCGGCGCTGGACTTGCCGCACTACCACGGCGTGGGCCTGGCGAGCGCCGGGCAGCCAGTGCTGGCCGGGGTCAGCGGCGACGACAGCGCTCGCAACGGACATCCGGGCGGGCACCCGAAGGAGGGCACTGGTGCCTGAGTTCCTCAACTCCGTCAAGGGTTTCGGCGTCACCTTCCGGCAGATGTTCCGGAAGGTCGACACCGTCCAGTACCCCGAGGAAAAGCTGCCCACCGCGCCCCGTTTCCACGGCCGGCACCAGCTGAACAGATGGCCGGACGGCCTGGAGAAGTGCATCGGCTGCGAGCTGTGCGCCTGGGCCTGCCCCGCCGACGCGATCTACGTCGAGGGCGCGGACAACACCGCGGAGGAGCGCTACTCGCCAGGCGAGCGGTACGGGCGCGTTTACCAGATCAACTACCTGCGCTGCATCCTGTGCGGGCTCTGCATCGAGGCCTGCCCCACCAGGGCGCTCACCATGACCAACGAGTACGAGCTGGCCGATGACAGCCGGGAGAGCCTGATCTGGACCAAGGAGCAGCTCGTCGCTCCCCTGCAGCCAGGCATGGAGTCGCCACCGCATCCCATGCGGCTGGGCGAGACCGAAGAGGATTATTACCAGCTGGGCGCGATGCTCGCGGCAAGCGAGCCCGAGGCCAGCACGCGCAACCCGGTGCAGGAAGGCCCCGTGCAGGACTGGCCGCCAGCAGACGGGCCAGCGCCGGAGAAGCCAGCGCAGGCGGGAGACGAGCAGTGACACATCCCATCGTGCTGGCCGGGCCTGCGGCCGAGACGACGAGGCTGGTGGCCTACTGGGTGCTTGCGATCATCTCGGTGGCGGCCGCTCTGGGCATGGTGCTCGCCCGCAAGGCGGTGCACTGCGCGATGCTGCTCGCCGTCGTGATGCTGTCGCTGGCCGTGCTGTACGCCATGCTCGGCGCGCCGTTCCTGGCGTTCGTCCAGGTCATCGTCTACACCGGCGCCGTGCTGATGCTGTTCCTGTTCGTGCTGATGATCGTCGGCATCAGCGCGGCCGACTCGGTCATCGAGACCATCAGGGGCCAGCGTCTGTGGGCGGCAATCGGGGGCATCGGGCTGCTGGTGCTGCTCGCACTGGTGGTCGGCCATGCTGCCATCGGCCCCGCCCGGCCTGTCTCGGCGAAGTTCGGCAACGCGAACGTGACCGCGCTGGCCAACCTCATCTTCACCAGGTACCTGTACCCGTTCGAGATCACCAGCGCCCTGCTGATAACCGCGGCCCTCGGTGCGATGGTGCTGGCGCACCGGGAGCGCATCGGGCCCAAGGCAACTCAGCGCCTGCTGGCCGCCCGGCGGGTCGCCAGCGGCCACCCCACGCCGTTGCCGGGGCCCGGCACTTACGCCAGGCACAATGCGGTGCACATGCCCGCGCTGCTGCCCGATGGCAGCCAGTCCGAGCTGTCGGTCAGTCCGGTGCTGTCGGGCGTAGCGGTCCCTGCTGACCAGCCGGCCGCTCGCAGCGCGCTGCCGCCAGCCGCCGCCAGCCAGCCAGCCGCCGGGACGGAATCGGCATTGCCGCCCGGCCAGGAAGCAGGTGACCAGTCATGGTGAGCCCGGCGCACTTCATCGCACTGTCGGTGATCTTGTTCGTGATCGGTGCGGTTGGCGTCCTGGTCCGGCGCAACGCGATCGTGGTCTTCATGTGCGTCGAGCTCATGCTCAACGCGGCCAACCTTGCGTTCGTCACCTTCGCCCGGATGCATAACTCGCTCGACGGGCAGGTCATCGCCTTTTTCGTGATGGTGGTGGCCGCTGCCGAGGTCGTCGTTGGCCTGGCGATCCTCACCGCCATCTTCCGCGCCCGCAGGTCCGCGTCGGTGGACGACGCGAACCTGATGAAGTACTGAACGAAAGGGAGCCATGACCGGCTCAGTCCACAGTGCGCTCGTGTCTGCGACGGCCGCGTTGTCTTCGCAGGCCCAGTCGTCGCAGTCACTGGCGAGCCTGCACGCGACCGGGATCCAGGACGCCGCCTGGCTGCTACTCGCATTGCCGCTAGCGGGCGCGACCATCCTGCTGCTGGGCGGCAAGCGGACTAACTCATTCGGCCACCTGATCGGCGTGGCAATGCCGGTGCTGGCATTCGGCTATGCGGTGGCGGCCTATATCCAGATGCTGGGCTACCCCGCCGCGCAGCGGTCGCGTGAGCTGGTTCTCTACCAGTTCATCAACGTCGGCCGGTTCCAGATCCCGCTCGGGTTGCGGCTCGACCAGTTGTCCATCTGCTTCGTGCTGCTCATCACCGGCGTCGGATCGCTCATTCATATCTTTGCCGTCGGCTACATGTCTCACGACCCGGACCGGCGGCGGTTTTTCGGCTACATGAACCTGTTCCTGGCGGCGATGCTGCTGCTGGTGCTCGGCAGCAACTATCTCGTGCTGTACGCGGGCTGGGAAGGCGTAGGCCTTGCTTCCTATCTGCTGATCGGCTTCTGGCAGTACAAGCCGGCCGCCGCGGTGGCAGCCAAGAAGGCATTCATCGCGAACCGGGTGGGCGACGTCGGCCTGTCGCTGGCCATCATGCTGATGTTCGCCCAGTTCGGCACCGTGACATTCACCGGGGTCTTCAAGGCCGTGCCGGCCGCGAGCCACGGTGTCGTCACGGCCATCGGATTGCTGCTGCTGCTTGGCGCCTGCGGCAAGTCCGCTCAGGTGCCGTTGCAATCGTGGCTGCTGGACGCCATGGAAGGCCCGACGCCGGTGTCCGCGCTGATTCACGCCGCGACGATGGTCACGGCTGGCGTCTACCTGATCGTCAGGTCCGCGCCGATCTTCAACCTGACCGCCGATGCCCGGCTTGCGGTGGCCATCGTCGGTGCCGTCACGCTGCTGTTCGGTGCGGTTATCGGCTGCGCCAAGGACGACATCAAGAAGGCATTGGCTGGCTCCACCATGAGCCAGATCGGCTACATGATGCTGGCAGCCGGCCTCGGCCCCGCCGGCTACGTCTTCGCGATTGCGCACCTGATCGCGCACGGTTTCTTCAAGGCGGGACTGTTCCTCGGTGCCGGCTCGGTCAAGCATGAGATGGACGACGAGGTCGACATGCGCCGCTTCGGCGGCCTCGGCAGGGCGATGCCGATCACCTTCGTCACGTTCGGGCTCGGCTACCTGGCTATTATCGGCGTCCCACCGCTATCCGGGTTCTTCACCAAGGATCCCATCATCGACGCGGCATTCGCCGCGGGTGGCACCAAGGGAGCCCTGCTGGGCAGCGCTGCCCTGATCGGGGCAGGCATCACCGCGTTCTACATGACCCGGGTGATGTTCATGACCTTCCTGGGCGAGCGGCGCTGGGACGACAAGGTGCATCCGCACGAAGCGCCGCCGATCATGACCTCGCCCATGATCATCCTCGCGATCGGCTCAGTCGCGGCCGGCGGCTTCCTGATCCTCGGCAACCGGCTGCTGAACTTCCTGGGCCCGGTGACGGGAGTACCGCCGACCATGCACGGCATCTGGACCAGGGCGGGCGTGGCTGCGCTGGTACTGGCTGCTATCGGGATAACGATTGCCTGGGCGATGTACGGCCGCCGCGAGGTGCCGGTCACCGCGCCGGCAGCAGGCCCGGTCACGGTGGCCGCGCGTAAGGACCTGTACGGCGACGCGATCAACGAATCGCTGCTGATGCGGCCTGGCCAGTGGCTGACCAGGCTGTCGGTGTACTTCGACAACCGGGGCGTGGATGGTCTGGTGAATACGGTGGCAGCCACTTTCGGCGGCACATCCGGCCGGATGCGCAAGCTGCAATCGGGGTTTGTCCGCTCGTACGCGCTGTCGATGCTGCTTGGTGCGGTGCTGCTGGTCGGCGCGCTCCTGCTGGTAAGACTCTAGAGCTGGTGAGGCTGCAGATCTGATGAGCAATTTTCCCTGGCTGACCGTAGCGGGCGCCATCCCGCTGGTTGGCGCGGTCGCAATCGCGCTGACCCCCGGCAGGTCGGCGCCTGGCAGCCTGGCCGAGCGGCGTGCTCGCGACCTGCTGGTGAAGCGGATCGCCCTGGTCGCCTCGCTGGCCACGCTGGCCATCACCATCGCGATGGCCGTCCAGTTCAAGCCCGGCGGACCCAGGTTCCAGTTCCAGCAGATCTATCAGTGGATCCCGCAATTCGGCGTGCACTACGCAGTCGGCGTGGATGGAATTGCGCTCGTCCTGATCGTCATGACCGTCATCTTGATGCCTGTCGTCGTGCTGGCTTCCTGGAACGATGTCGAGGACGGGTCCGCCATCACAGGCACCGGAGCGGGCGCTGCGGCGGGCAGCGACGCTGCGGTGGCTGACAGCCCGGCCGGCAGCGACGAGTCCGCGCATCGCGGCACCGCACGCAGGCGGAGCGCGAAGACGTACTTCGAGCTGATGCTGGTGCTCGAGACCATGATGATCGGTGTCTTCGCCGCCACCGATGTCTTCCTGTTCTATGTCTTCTTCGAGGCCATGCTGGTGCCGATGTACTTCATGATCGGCAGCTTCGGGGTTGCCCAGCGGCAGTACGCGGCAGTGAAGTTCCTGCTGTACAGCTTGCTGGGCGGGCTGCTCATGCTGGTGGCGGTGATCGCGCTGTACGTGTACTCGCTGCATGGCGGCAGCCACGGCACGTTCCTGTTCAGCCAGCTCACTCACCTGGCGCTGAGCCCGACCACGCAGAAGTGGCTATTCCTCGGATTCTTCATCGCGTTCGCCATCAAGGCGCCGCTGTGGCCGTTCCATACCTGGCTTCCGGACGCGGCGACCTCTGCTCAGCCCGGCGCAGCCGTGCTCCTTGTCGGCGTGCTCGACAAGGTCGGCACGTTCGGCATGATCAGGTACTGCCTCGACCTGTTCCCGGCCGCGGCGCATTACTTCACGCCGGTCGTCATCGCGCTCGCGGTGGTGGGCGTGCTCTACGGAGCCGTCGTCGCAATCGGCCAGGCGGACATGAAGCGGCTGATCGCCTATACCTCCGTCTCCCACATGGGCCTGATCACGCTGGGCATTTTCGCCATGACCAGCCAGGGCCAGACTGGCGCGACGCTGTACATGGTCAACCACGGATTCGCGACCGGAGCGCTGTTCATCCTGGCCGGGTTCCTGGTGTCGCGGCGCGGCTCGCACCTGATCTCCGACTACGGCGGCGTGCAGAAGGTGGCGCCGGTGCTGGCAGGCTCGTTCCTGATCGCCGGCCTGGCCGGGCTGGCGCTACCTGGCCTCTCCACCTTCGTCAGCGAGTTCCTGGTGCTGGTCGGCACGTTCACCCGCTATGAGGCGGCAGCCATCCTGGCCACGCTGGGCATCATCCTGGCGGCCATCTACATCCTGTGGATGTACCAGCGGACCATGACCGGGCCGGTGCGCGCTGAGCTGGCCTCTATGCCCGACCTGAAACCACGAGAACTGTGGGCGGTCGCTCCGCTGATCGCGCTGATCGTCGTGCTTGGCGTGTACCCCAAGCCGGTCATCGACATCATCAACCCGGCCGTGCATAAGACCCTGGTCCAGGCACACAGCACAGACCCGGTGCCACCGCACCCGGTGGTAGCGCCGGCCGCAGTAAAGGCGGCCGCGCAGCGGGCTGCTGCCCAGCGGGCTGCTGCCCAGCAGGCAGCCGCGGCTAAGGCAGTCGCACCCACGGCAACACTGAAGCAAGGGAGCCCGGCGTGACCAGGTTCGTCGTCGCGGCCGCACCGACCATTACCGCCCCGCACATCGAGTGGAGCCTGCTCTCCCCGATGCTGCTGGTGTTCGCGGCCGCGCTTGCCGGGGTGCTCGTCGAGGCCTTTGCGCCGCGCGATCTGCGCCGGGCGATGCACATCGCGCTGGCACTCGGCAGCCTGGCCGGTGCGTTCATCCTGACCGTCGTGCTTGCCGCGCAGAGCCAGATCTTCGCCGGCGGTAAGGTCGGCAGCGTAGTAGCGGTCGGCACGGTCGGGGTCGACCGGCCGACGCTGTTCATTCAGGCGACGATCCTGATACTCGCGTTCGTCAGCGTGCTGCTGATAGCGGAGTCCTCACATGAGGTGAGCTCGTTCACGCCGCAGGCAGCTGCCGTGCCCGGCAGCGCCGAGGAGCGCGAAGGCCTGCTCGCCGGACTGTCGCACACCGAGGTGTACCCGCTGACGCTGTTTGCCGTCGGCGGAATGCTGCTCTTCCCGGCGGCGAACGACCTGCTGACCATGTTCGTGGCGCTTGAGGTGCTGTCGCTTCCGCTGTACCTGCTCTGCGGCCTGGCCAGGCGCCGCCGCCTGCTCTCGCAGGAAGCGGCCATGAAGTACTTCCTGCTAGGCGCGTTCTCATCCGCGTTCTTCCTGTTCGGCGTCGCGATGCTGTACGGCTACTCCGGTTCGGTAAAGCTCGCCGCTATCGCGTCCGCCGCCCAGACGGGCGTCGCCTCGGCCACTCTGCTGTACGCCGGTATCGCGCTGCTCGGACTCGGGCTGCTCTTCAAGATCGGTGCCGTTCCCTTCCAGGCCTGGAAGCCGGATGTGTACCAGGGCTCGCCGACTCCCATCACGGCACTGATGGCCTCCTGCACGCTGGTCGCGGCCTTCGGTGCGCTGCTGCGCGTGTTCTATGTGGCGTTCGGCCAGCTGACCTGGGACTGGCGGCCGGCTATGTGGGCCGTCGCCATCGCGACCATGCTCGTCGGCTCGGTGATCGCGATTACCCAGACGGACGTCAAGCGGCTGCTGGCGTATTCCTCCATCGCGCAGGCTGGGTACGTGCTGACCGGCGTGATCGCGGCGAACGTGGCAGGCCTCTCCGGGACCATGTTCTACCTGGCGGCCTACGGCTTCGCCACGATCGGCGCGTTCGCGATCGTGACCCTGGTCCGCGACCGCGGCGGCGAGGCTGCTCACCTGTCCAGCTGGGCAGGCCTGGGCAAGCGGTCCCCGCTCGTTGCCGGAGTGTTCGCGCTGTTCCTGATCGCGTTCGCGGGTATACCGCTGACCAGCGGGTTTACCGGGAAGTTCGCGGTATTCAGAGCGGCGATCCAGGGCGGCGCCCTGCCGCTGGTGATAGTCGGCGTGATCAGCAGTGCCATCCTGGCTTTCCCGTATGTCCGGGTGATCGTGCTCATGTTCTTCAGCGAGCCGGCCCCCGAAGGCCCGGTCGTGGTCCGGCCCAGCGCGTTTACCGCGCTGGCAGTGGCCGTCGGAGCGGTCGTGACGGTCGTGCTGGGCATCCTCCCGCAGCCACTGCTCAGTCTGGCCAACCACGCCGCCAGCCAGCTGTTCGTGCGGTAGCCGGGATCGGCTTGCGTGCCGCGGCGGCGTGTCGTCCAGCCGTGCACGGTACGGAAAAGCGCGATTACCGGGCGGTGCGCATACCGTGAGAAAGGCTAGAGGATAGCCTCAGCAATAATTAGCTCGCGGACGCTGCGGGCCTGTGAGGGGACCCATGTGATGGCCGCTGCAGTGATGGAACTCACCGATGCCGCGCTCGCGTCCGAGGTAGTCGACGGGCTAGCGCTGGTCGAGGATGGGCTGCGGGCGGCCGCCCAGGCGCAGCACGACGTGCTCGCGGAGGCGTCCGCTCACCTGACCGAAGCTGGAGGCAAGCGGTTCCGGCCGACGCTCGTCCTGCTGGCGGCGCAGTTCGGCGATCCGAGAGACGCCCGCATCGTGCCGGCCGCGGTGGCTGTGGAGCTGACCCATCTTGCCACTCTTTATCACGATGACGTGATGGATGAGGCCGTCGTCCGGCGCGGCAGCGACAGCGCCAACTCGCGATGGGGTAACACCGTCGCGATACTCACCGGCGACTTCCTGTTCGCCAGGGCCTCGCAGATCCTGGCCGATCTCGGGCCGGACGCGATCCGGATTCAGGCCGAGACTTTCAGCAGGCTGGTGACGGGACAGATCGCGGAGACCGTGGGCTGCCGACCGGGCACCGATCCGCTGGAGCACTACCTGAGCGTCGTTACCGAGAAGACAGCCTCGCTGATCGCGACCGCAGGGCAGTTCGGGGCGTTGTTCTCCGGCGCGCCGGCCAGCGTAGCCGCCCGGATCACGCCCGCCTGCGCAGCCCTGGGCGTCGCATTCCAGCTATCCGATGACATCCTGGACGTGGCCAGCGCGTCGGCCCAGTCCGGTAAGACGCCGGGGACTGACCTGCGTGAAGGAGTGCGGACGCTGCCGATGCTGCACGCGCTGCGCTCGGCCGGGTCGGCGGACGACCGCCTTGTCCAGCTGCTGAGCATGGGCGAGCTCACTGATCCGGGGCTGCACGCGGAGGCGCTCGAGTTGCTGCGGGCTCACCCGGCGATGGCCATGGCCAGGGCTGACACCAGGCGCTGGGCGGAGCAGGCCAGGACGGAGATCCGGCAGCTGCCGGATGTTCCGGCGCGGGCCGCATTCGAAGCGCTGTGCGAGTTCGTGGTGGAGCGGACCGGGTAAGCACGTGTCAGCAGACGGCATGCGGGCGGCTGCCGGAACTGCAAGGTGCGCAGGTTATTCGGGGGGTAGTGGGCTGGATGGTCGTTTCCGGCAGGTTGCTGGCTACCGGGCTGGCAGCAGGCGCGGTGCTCGCTGCGGCCGGGTGCGGCAGCAGCAACAGCGTCAGCGGCAATGCCAGCGCCAGCAGCAGCACCACGGCGGCCGGCCGCCAGGAGCCAGCCGAGGCGGCACTGGTGACCTCGATGCAGCAGTCGGTGCGCACTGCTAACAGCGTCCACGTCACCGGACGGCTGACGAATGCGGGCGTGCCGATTGCGATCAACCTCGATCTGCAGCGGAACGGGGACATGGCCGGCACCGTCAGCCAGAACGGCGCGCCGTTCCAGGTCATCGGAGTCGGCGGCAGCGTCTTCGTCAAGGCCACGCCGGCCTTCCTGCGCCAGGTCAAGGCCCCGGCTAACGCATGTGCCGTGGTGTGCGGCAAGTGGATCCAGCTGCATCCGCCGCAGTCCACGCAAATCACCGGCGACATTGGCATGGCAAGCATGACCGGCCAGCTCGTCACGACCAAGCTGCCTAAGTTCACCGAGGCCGGCACTGTGACCGTGGCCGGGCAGGCTGCCTGGGTGCTGCGCGGTCCCGGCGGCGGCTCACTCGATGTGCGCTCGGCCGGGCCGCCATACCCGCTGGCGGCGGTGACCGGCACGAACCCGCGCCAGCAGATCAGTTACTCGCACTGGAACGCCGTGCCGCCGCCGACGGCACCGCCCGCCAGCGACGTACTCAACCTGAAAGGAATCGGCTGACGAAAGCAGGATAATTGGCTGTTTTCGGCCAGGACCATTGAGACGCGAACGAGATAAATCCGGTATGGGCGCGGCTGGCTGCCCCGCTATAGCCTGCCAGCGGCATTGTGTGCGCGGATCCCGCGCCAGCCAAACGGGAGGCACGATGAGTACGCGATTGATCCGGGGGGCTGCGCTAGCCGCTGTGCTAGCAGCGGGCCTGGCGGCGGCGGGTTGCAGTTCGTCGCCAGCGGGCAGCAAGCCAGCCGCGAAACTGATGCCTGAGGTACAGGCTGCGGCGAAGGCTGCGACCAGTGTCCATATGGCGGGCGCAGTGAACCAGGGCTCGCAGAAGGCAACCATCGACATGAGCTTCAGCGGACCGTCGGTAGCTGGGACCGTCGGGCTGAACGGCGCCAGCTTCAACTTGCTGTCGCTGAATGGCAAGACCTACATCAAGCTTGACGCGGCGTTCCTGAAGTACGCCAAGGCGCCGGCCAGCGCCTGTGCCACGATCTGCGGCAAGTACGTCGAGCTGCCTGCTGCCAGCGCCAGCCAGATTACTGGCTCGCTGAGCATGAAGCAGCTGGTCAACCAGGTGTTCAGCAACAAGAACGTGAACTCTGGCGCCGCTAGCGGGTGCGATTTCACGCCCGCCACCGTGAACGGCCAGTCTGTGCTGCAATGCCACCAGGGCCTGTACACGATCGACGTCGCCGCACACGGCAAGCCCTACCTGCTGTTCTTCACCGGTCCGCACGGGCAGCACATCGCGTTCACCGACTGGAACTCCGTCACCATGCCCGCGGCTCCGGCGGCCAGCCAGGTGATCAGCCTCAGCAAGCTCGGCTGACCGGCATCTGCTCGGGCTAGCCCGTAAGTCCCTGACCGTCCGGTTTGGGCGGTTATCCGGTCCGGGCGGTCAGGGAATCTTGGGCCGGCCGGCATCGTTGGGCCGGGTGTAGAGGCGCGAGGAGGGTGCTATGAGCATTTTCGGATCCCACAAAACGCGGATGGTCGGTGCGGAGGATGCACTGCCGGGCCGGGACACGGCCACGCCAGTGCCGGGGCGCCACGAAGTCCTGGGCTCGTCCCTGCGGCCGCCCTACCCGGCCGGAACGCAGGTGGCGGAGTTCGCGCTCGGCTGCTTCTGGGGAGCAGAGCGAACCTTCTGGCGGACGCCGGGAGTTGTCTCCACGGCTGTGGGCTATGAGGGCGGCTTCACGCCTAATCCCAGCTATGAGGAAGTGTGCAGCGGGCGCACCGGTCATGCTGAGTCGGTCCGGGTGGTATTCGACCCTGACAAGGTCAGCTACGGCGAGTTGCTCCGCATCTTCTGGGAGTCGCACGACCCGACCCAGGGCATGCGCCAGGGCAACGACGTGGGTAGCCAGTACCGCTCGGCGATCTTCTACCAGTCGCCGCAGCAGCAGGCCGAGGCGGCGGCGTCGCTGGCGGCCTATCAGCAGCGGCTCACCGAGGCGGGCTACGGGCAGATCACCACGGAGATCGTGCCGGCCGCCGACTTCTACTTCGCCGAGGACTACCACCAGCAGTACCTGGCGGATACCAAGAACCCGTACGGCTACTGCCCTGATCATGGCACTGGCGTGTCCTGCCCGATCGGCGTGGTCACGGCCAGCGGACCGGTCGAGGGTGTGCCGCGGGAGCATTGAGCTGCGAGCCCGCCCTGCACCGTGTATCCACAAAATTGTGATACATTCAGCTCATGACTGCTGACCCTCATGTTGTCGGCCTGAGAGACCTGCGCCACCACACCAGTGAGGTGCTGGCGCGGGTCAGGCACGGTGAGACGGTCGACGTGACCGAACACGGGCGACTCATTGCTCGGATCGTTCCGGCGGGAGACCGCGAACCGACGCCGATACTGGCGCGACTGGTGGCTTCTGGGCGCGCAACTCTTGCGCGTCGACCAGGCTACCGTCCGCGGATGCGCTCAGGAGACGGGACTGACAGCCTTTCGCAGGCGCTGGCGGCGTTGCGCGATGAGGAACGCTGGTGAGCCTCTACTACGCCGACACCTCCGCAGTCATCAAACTGCTCGTCGAGGAGACAGACTCCGAAGCGTTCGCGGCCTTCTACGATGCGCAGGCTGAAGCGGAGTGGGTGAGCTCTGCGCTGCTGCGGATCGAGCTCACCCGCGCAGTCACCAGGGCGGTTCCCGCGCTGCTTCCCGATGCACGGGATTTGCTCCTCGCTTTCTCCTCGATCGCCATCGACGACGACATTGTCGAGGGCGCGATGAATGAGCCGGACCGCAACCTCCGCTCGCTCGACGCGATCCACCTAGCGACCGCACGAATCCTCGCACCCGAGCTAGACGGACTGATCACCTACGATGACCGGCTCTTGCGGGCCGCAGGCGACGCCGGCCTGGCCACGCTCTCCCCCCGCGACTGACTAAGGCTTCAGTCAGGTGAGGGGAACTGGTTCGTAGGCAGTGTATCAGATCTGATACACTGCGAATATGGCCGAAGTGCCTTCCGAACCCGTCCGAGATAAAAATCAGCCTGGCAGCGACCCGGCTGGGCTCGGGCGCCCTGACCTGCTTCGCGTGCTTGAGTCTGCGGCTCGCCTTCAAGACGTCGTCCCAGATTCAGTGCTGGTCGGAGGCTCTGCGGCAGCGCTGTGGGCTAATCACCGCTCGTCGCTTGATCATGACCACGTGCTGGCAGATCTGAACGCTCGATTCGATGTCGTGCTGGACGCGATCGAAGCAACCGACGGCTGGGTTACTAACAGGGTCGCTCCCGGAAGAATCATCCTCGGCGAATTGGGTGACATCGAGGCTGGCGTGCGGCAGCTCATTCGGAACGTTCCCTTGGAAGTCGTCGAGGTAGAACTGCCGTCAGGGCATGTGGTGCGCGTTCCAGCGCTAGACGAGATATTGCGGATCAAGGGCTATCTAGTTGTTCGCCGTAACCAGGTGCGGGACTACATCGACGTCGCTGCACTGTCAGATCGGGCAGGCATCGCACACGCTGCAGAGGTCCTTCGAAGCATCGACGACTACTACGGCGATCAGCGAGCCAGCGAATCGCAGGGGGTGGCGACGCAACTGGCGCGGCAGCTAGCCGACCCTAGGCCCGCCGATACTCGCACGATCAAGCAACTCGGTCAGTACAAGCAACTCGACCCTCGCTGGACTGACTGGAAGAACGTGACCGATGTCTGCCGGTCCGTGGCCGTGGAGATGGTCCAATGACGGCCCTGAAGTTCCGCAATATCGGGGCCTCACCGGACGATCCCGTTGAGACCTGGCCCTTCGAGGGGATCCTCGCCGCGGTTGAGCGCGGCACTCTGCCCGACTGGCGCCGACTTGCTCAGGCGATCAAGGCCGATCCATGGGGGCCGGTCGCACAGCAAGTCATCGAGGCACTCAGCCTTTCCCGCCCCTACGGCACGGCCGAACTGCTGGCAGGGCTGGTAAGCCGGGCGAGGGAGGAAGCCGCTGATTCTGAGCGGCAGGAGGTTGCCGCCGAGATCCGCAAGCTGGTCAATGACTCCGGCTGGTCGCAGCAGGAGTTCGCTGAGCGAATCGGCACGTCACGTTCGCGGCTGTCTACCTATATCTCCGGTCGCGTCGCGCCCTCGGCCGCCCTCATGGTGCGGATCAGGCGGGTCGCCAGGTCGGGCGGCTGAGCGGCGCTCCGCCCGGTATCTGGCCCGAATGCTTGGCTCGGTCAGCTGACCGGCTGGCCGTCGGCGGGGGCCAGCTTGCGGGCCCGGTAAGCGGCAACATGCAGCCGGTTGCCGCAGGTCCGGCTGTCGCAGTACCGTCGCGACCTGTTCCGGGAGAAGTCGACGAAGACCTCGCGGCAGGTCGGAGACTCGCAGCTGCGGACGCGGCCCGCTTCGCCGGCCACCACCAGCCAAGCCAGGCCCATGGCGAAATGCGCGGCCATCCGGTCCGCGACCGGCGAGGCAGGCCTGGAGACGTGCAAGTGCGGGCCGCGCCCGTGGTGCGACACGATCTGCGGGCTGGCGCCAGTCTCCGCCAGCAGCGCGTTGATCTGGTCGATGGCCGCATCCTCCAGGCCTGCCTCGCACGCCATCACTATCGAGTCGAGCCGCGCGCGGTACGCTCTGACCCGGACAAGGTCGTCTGTCTTGGCGCCGGCGCCGGTGAACGCGTAGCGGTCGGCCATCGCCTGCAGATCTGACAGCGTGCGGAGGCCGTCCCCGCCAGTGGCCCGTCCGGTGTTAATCAGCTCCACGAAGCCGGTCATCGCTTCCAGCTGGTCAGCATCAAAATGACTTTGACTGCTGTCAGCTCGGCCGTCTAGAGTCGTACCCATGTCAGTACCGTACGACGAAACGGTCATGACCGCTAGTGAGCCCGCAGCGGGCCGCCCGATGCTGACCGCGGCGCTCGGCGCTGCCTGCATCTCGTCGTCGGCCATCCTGGTGACGCTCGCGCACGTCGGCTCGGCCACGACGGCCTTGTTCCGGTGCGTGCTGGCCCTGCCGGTACTCGTGCCGCTGGCCATAATCGAGCAGCGGCGGCACGGACCGCGGCCGCTCGCAAGCCGGATGTACGCGGTGCTGGCTGGCCTGTTCCTCGCCATCGACCTGGTGCTCTGGAACCATGCCATCGCCGATGTAGGAGCCGGCATCGCTACCGTGCTCGGCAATCTTCAGGTCCTGTTCGTGGCCATGTTCGCCTGGGTGGCCCTGCGCGAGCGCCCGGACCGCCGCTACCTCGGGGTGCTGCCGGTGGTGCTGCTCGGCGTGGTACTGGTCTCCGGCCTGCTCGGCGGGCACGCTGCCGGACTGCGCCCGGCCGCCGGCGTCGGTTACGGCATCGCAACCTCCGCGGCCTACGCGTGCTTCCTGCTCATCCTGCGCAGCACGTCCGGGCAGAATCCGCACGTGGCTGGTCAGCTCGCCGACGCGACCGCCGGGGCGGCGGCCGGAGCCATCGCGCTGGGCCTGATCGGCGGCGGCCTGCAGTTCAGCGTCCCGTGGCCGTCGTTCTTCTGGCTGCTGACGCTGGCATTGCTGAGCGGGACGCTCGGCTGGCTGCTGATCACCTCCTCGCTGCCCAGGCTCCCGGCGCGGGTCTCGTCGCTGTTGCTGCTGCTGCAGCCGGCGCTGGCACTGGCCCTTGCTGATGTCGTGCTCGGCGAGCGTCCGACCCTGATCCAGGTGAGCGGAGCCCTGCTGGTCTGTCTCGGGGTGCTCGCCGTCACCCGGAAAGGTGCGCCGCGGACACCAGTGCCCACGGTGCCCGCCGCCGCCAGCTAGCCGGCCGGTGCCAGGGAACCGGCCGCCGGATAACCGTCCGGCTCAGCATGGCGAAGTCATGCTTGCACGGCAAACAGCACGAAGCCGTAACTGAGGCCGGTCGCGGCGGGATGGCGCCGGAGCCAGTCATCAGCGACCTCCGCGGGAAACTCGATGCGCAAGACAGCGGCTAGGTCGGCACGGCTGGCGAAGCTGAGCTCGGACCTTACTGCATGCCTGGTGGCCTGCCGGTCCATCCACCAGCGGTCCACGGTGGCCGCCGTCTGCGCCGGCGGGCGGGTCGCGGACGCGGCGAGCAGGCCGGCGAACTCACCCCACCGGTAGTCGTTGTCGACCACGACGAGGTGGCCGCCCGGCTTGAGCACCCGGAGTACCTCAGCCAGCCCGGCGTCCGTGCCCGGCGGGAAGAAATAAGCGAACCGGGCATGAACGACATCGGCGGTGGCTCGTGCCAGCGGGATGTGCTCGGCAGAGCCGGCGACCACATCCGTGCCCGGAAGCTGACCGGCCGCTTGGGCGGCGACTGCACGCAACGAGGGAGCGGGCTCGATGCCGACCGTCCAGGCCGCTTCGGCGGCGTACCTGGCCAGCCAGTAGCCAGTGCCGCAGCCCAGATCAATGATGGTCTTCCCGGCCCACGGTGCGATCGCGCGCATTGCCTCGAGCACGTGCCCGGCGTGGTCTACGGCCCGATTCTCAACCTCATAGGCAGCGGGTTGCCCGCCGATATTCGGCGCGAACCTGAAGTCGGGAAACGGGGCCACTGCGGTCATGCCGCATTATCGTCGGTCGCGGCCGTGCCCAGCCAATCAGCCGCCGGGTGCAGTCAGCGACGCCTCCCCTGGCGGCACGAGCCTGCTCGAGTCATCGCCGCGCTCGCCGGCTAGCTGCCTGTTGATGACGTACGCTGCCGCCTGCACCGTCTCGATGCCGTAGCTCTCTGCCGGGTTGCCGCTGGTGAGGATCGCGAGCTGATAGCTGGCACCGGGACCGGTGAAGGCACCGATGCTGTTGATATGCCAGTCAGTCGCGCTCGGGTAGGGCAGCCAGCCGTTCTTGAGGTGCACCGTAATATCCTCCGGCGCGCCGGCCGACACGCCCCAGCGCTCGAATGAGACGACGTTGGCCATCAGCCACAGCACGTAGCTCCGCGACTTCGCAGTCAGCACCTTGCCGGGACTGGTGAGCAGGCGCAACAGCAGCATCTCATCGTGGGCGGTGAGCAGCGACAGTCCCCAGGCACGGGCCAGTTCGGTCTGCCGCATGCCTGCCCGGTCGAGGAATGCCTGCATGCTCCGGATGCCGACCTCGTCCCAGAGCGCCTCGGCCGCGTCGTTGTCGGACTCAGTGATCATCAGCCAGGCCAGCCTGCGCTGCTGGTGCGTCAGGCGTGCCGGTCCGCCCACCTTCAGCAGCAGCGCACTGATAATCGTTGCCTTGATGACGCTGGCCGCGTCGAAATGCTGGCGGGCGTGGTAATTGCAGGTCAGGTTGTATCGGGGGGCCGAGGCCGCGAGGCCGACCACCGAGTCGCGCCGCCGGAGCGCCGCAAGGATGCCACGACTAATCCGCGCGGCTAGCCGGGGGTTCGTCGCGGACACGCAGATGGCCTGTGCCGGGGACGTCGGCGCCGTCCGGGCGGCTGCCGGCGCGGCGCTGGCCGCCGCTGGCCAGACCAGTGCCGCAATCGTCGCCGTTGTCGCCGTCGTCGCCATTAGGTACGTCAAGGCCTTAGGCGGTGCGTAGCGGGCTTGGCTCATCACATGACCCCCGGTCGTCGTTATCATCCATGACGCCGCAAGCAGTGTGAGAGTTGCGCTGAGATTCGAGCCGGCCATGTCGAAACCGCAGAGATGCCGTTCGTAGCCATGAGTAGAGAGGTGCCAGCAGGCACCCGCCCTACTAGCAGGAGGACAGCGCGATGAAGTACGTCATGCTCATCTTGAACAACGCTGAAGCCGTAGCCAGCCTGAACGCGGAGGAGCAGCAGGCGTGGGGCGCGGAAGTCATGAGCTGGTATGAGAAGCACGCAAGCTCCGGCGCGCTCGCCGATACCGGCCACCAGCTACAGCCGCCGGACACTGCGAAGACCGTGCGCACGAACGGCGTGACCGATGGCCCCTTCATGGAGACCAAGGAAGTGCTTGGCGGGTACTCCGTGCTGGAAGCAGGCTCCTATGACGAGGCGGTGGAGGTCACCAGGACCTGGCCTGGCATTGACCGTGGCCTGATTACCATCGAGCTCCGGCCTGTTGTCGAGTTCTGAGCGCTAGCCCGACAGCCGACGAGCGATGAGCTCGCGCTCGGCCGGGTTCGCGGCCAGCACGAGCGCTCGCTCGTTGGCGGCGCGCGCCTCGGCCGTCCGGCCGAGCGCGGCCAGCAGTTCGGCACGTACCGCGTGAAACAGCCGGTAGTTACCGAGCTCCGCTCCCAGCGGCTCGACTTCAGCCAGCGCGGCAGCTGGTCCGGTCGCGAATCTCGTGGCCACCGCCCGGTTCAGCCGGATCACCGGCGACGGGGTCATGGTGTTCAGCCGGTCATAGAGGAGCCGGATCTGGCGCCAGTCGGTCTGGCCGTATTCGGGCGCCGCGGCATGCAGCGCGGCGATGGCGGCCTGAACCTGGTACGGACCGGGTCGGCGCAACGCGATGGCGCGATCGAGCAGCTGCGTCGCCGCCGCCGCAGAGTCCCGGTCCCACCGGCTCCGGTCCTGCTCGGACAGCTGGATGAGCCGTCCCCAGCCGTCGAACCTGGCCGCGGCGCGTGACTCGTGCAGCATCAGCAGGGCGAGCAAGCCCAGCACCTCCGGCTCGCGGGGCATGAGCCGGTGCAGCAGGCGGGCCAGCGACAGCGCCTGAGCGGCCAGGTCGCGCCTGGCCGGCGAGACTCCCGCACTGGCCAGGTAGCCCTCGTTGAACACCAGGTAGACAACCTCGAGCACGGCGGCAAGCCGCTCGCCAAGCTCGTCCGGATCAGGCACGCGGACTACGACGCCAGCGTCGCGCAATGACCGGCGCGCCCTGGACAGCCGCTGTCCCATGGTCTGCTCGCTGGCCAGGAACGCGGCCGCGATCTCCGGGGTGGTCAGGCCGCACACGGTGCGCAAGGTCAGCGCGACCTGGGAGTCGGCTGGCAGCGCCGGGTGGCAGCAGGCGAACACCAGGCTCAGCATGTCGTCGTCCTGCTCGGCGGCCGGCTCGGCCAGCACGTCGGGGACAACGGCACGGGACTGGGTGATGGCTAGCAGAGTGAGCTTCTCCCGGCCGGCCTGGGCCCGGCGCTGCCGGTCAATGGCCTTGCGCCAGGCCGTCGTGGTGAGCCAGCCGCCCGGATTGGCGGGGACGCCCTCGTCCCGCCAGTGCACGAGTGCCTCGACAAACGCATCCTGGACGAGTTCCTCGGCCAGTCCGACGTCGCCGATGCGCCTGGCGAGGGTAGCCCGCAGCTTCGTCGCCTCGTCCCGGTACGCCCGCTCGAGCTGCTCGGCATCCACATCGTCAGTCTTGCAAACGGCCGCGTCCCCGGGCGGAGAAGGACGGACGTGCTGTGATTCACGCAGCTCGTTCACCTGTCGTTCATCTGGCAGTCGAGGATGATTCGCCTAGAACCCGTACGTTCGTCGGTGACGGTTAACCGAACTGCGCCAGCTGAATGAAGGAGATCGCAGTGGCGGACGCTGTGTCCGGCGACCTGATCGGCGCCCTCGACGAGGTCAAGCTCAGCAGGTTCCACCTGCGGGCCGCGGTGGTGTCCGGCATGGGATTCTTCACCGATGCTTACGACCTCTTCATCATCGGCATCGCCTCGACGCTGATCAAGCAGGAATGGCATCTGGGTACCGGGAAGCTTGCCGTGCTCAATGCCACCATGCTGGGTGCCGCGTGCCTCGGTGCCATCGCGTTCGGCAGGATCGCCGATCTGGTCGGCCGCAAGAGGGTGTACTGGCTGGTGGCAGCGGTGATGGCGGTTGCTGCGATCGGCTCGGCGCTGGCGCCCTCGTTCTGGGTGCTGATCGGGTTCCGGTTCCTGCTCGGCGTCGGCGTTGGCGGTGATTACCCGGTCAGCGCTGTCCTGATGACCGAATACGCCAACCGCACGAATCGCGGCAAGCTGGTCGGCCTTGTCTTCTCCACCCAGGCGCTTGGCCTTGTGATCGGCCCGGTCATCGCACTTGCCCTGCTTGGCTCTGGCCTGTCTACGGGCATCACCTGGAGGTTGCTGCTGGGGCTCGGAGCCGTGCCGGCCGCAGCCGTCGTCTATCTACGCCGCCGGATGCCTGAGTCACCGCGCTATCAGGCTCAGGTGCAGGGCCATGGCGCGCGGGCTGCCGAGCAACTTCACCGGTTCAGCGACGGCGCAGTGACCGCCGCCACATCCGGGGGGCCGGCCCCGGCAATGGGACTACGGGAGTTCCTGACCACCCGCCGGTTCGTCATGCTGCTTATCGGCACCGCCGGGACCTGGTTCCTGCTCGACTATGCCTACTACGGCAATACGATCTCCACTCCGCAGATCATCAGCCTGATCTCGCCGACCGCGTCGGTCATGACCACGATCGCGATCCAGCTGGCGATTTTCGTGGTGGCGGCCGTGCCCGGCTACATCCTGGGCATCATGCGGATTGACAAGATCGGGCACCGTCGGCTGCAGTTGCTGGGGTTCGCCGTCATGGCACTTTGCTTCATCGTGATTGGCCTGGTGCCGGGCATGACGACCACAGTGCTGCCGTTCCTCGCGGTGTTCGGGATCAGCTACTTCTTCACTGAGTTCGGCCCCAACATGACTACGTTCGTGCTGCCCGGCGAGCTCTACCCGGTATCGGTACGGGCGACCGGTCACGGCATCTCGGCCGGAATCGGGAAGTTCGGCGCCTTCGTGGGCGTGTTCCTGTTCCCCATCCTCAAGGACTCCTTCGGCCTGCGCGGGACGCTCCTGCTGGCCGGCGTGATCTCGGTGGCTGGCTTCCTGCTCACGCTGACATTGCCCGAACCGGCCGGGCACAGCCTGGAGGACGTGTCGGCAGCGGGATTCAGCTCGACCTCCCGCCGGGTCACGGCAGGCGTGCCGCTCGCGGCGAAACGCTGACAGCTAGGCGGGCGCGCCGCCGCGACCCGCGCCGCCGCGGAACCGGGAGACGCCCTCGATGACGCCGGGGTCGGCGAGCGTCGCCATGCCGTGACTGAACTCGCTGGCCATGGCGTCGGCAATGCCGAGGGAGAGGCCGTCGAGCGCTGCGGCCCGGTCACTGCGCATGCAGGCTTGCGGGAACGCGGCGATCTGCAGGGCCAGCTGCTCGGCTGCTTCCCGGGCCATACCGGCCCGGACAACCCTGTTCGCCAGACCTATTTCCAGGGCTTCCGCCGCTGGTACCGGACGGCCGGTCAAGATCATGTCCATCGCCCGGCCGAGGCCGACAACCTGCGGCAGCCGAACCGTGCCGCCGTCAATCAGCGGAACCCCCCAGCGCCGGCAGAACACGCCGAACACGGCGGTCTCCTCTGCGACGCGCAGGTCACACCACAGCGCCAGTTCGAGTCCGCCTGCCACCGCGTGCCCGGCGACTGCGGCGATGACCGGCTTCGACAACCGCATCCTGGTGGGACCCATCGGGCCGGCGCCATCGGGCGCGGTCCGGTTAGCCCGCTGGCTGCCCATCGCTTTCAGGTCGGCGCCGGCGCAGAAGGTCCCGCCCGCGCCGAACAGCACTGCTACCGCGGCGTCCGCGTCGGCGTCGAAGTCGGCGAACGCCTCGGCTAGCGCCGCAGCAGTTGGCCCGTCGACAGCATTGCGCACCTCGGGCCGATTCAGTATGACGGTTGTCACCGGGCCGGACCGGTCCACCGTTACGGTCATCAGCCCACTTGCCAGGTGTCAGTTCCTGCCAGCAGGTCCGCTAGCTCACCATCACCCTGCTTCTGCCGCGCCGCGTCGATCTGCGCCGACATGAGGTCGTCGTAACTCGGCCGCTCGACCTGCCTGAAGACGCCGATCGGGGTGTGCGCGAAATCGGAGTTGTCCAGCCGGGAGAGCGCGAACGCATATGACGGGTCGGCCGCGTGCTGATCGTGGACGAGTAGTGAGTCGGGGTCGGTGCCCTCAACGGGCACCGCCTCCAGCCCGCCGCGGCGGCCGAAGCGTAGCCCCTGGCCGCCGTCCGCGCCGAACCGGATCGGCTCGTCATGTTCCAGCCGGATAAGGTGCTGCTCCCGCTCACCTGGCTCGGTCAGCGGCAGGAAGGCGTCGTCATTGAAGATCGGGCAGTTCTGGTAGATCTCAACGAACGCGGTGCCCTTGTGATCGGCGGCAGCGCGCAGCACGCTCGTCAGATGCTTGCGGTCGGAGTCGATCGTCCTGGCTACGAATCCGGCCTCGGCCCCGAGAGCCAGAGACACCGGGTTGAAGGGCGTGTCGAGCGACCCGTAGGGCGTCGATTTGGTGACCTTGCCCTGTTCGGAGGTCGGTGAGTACTGGCCCTTGGTCAGCCCGTAGATCCTGTTGTTGAACAGCAGGATCTTGATGTTCACGTTCCTGCGCAGCGCGTGGATCAGGTGGTTCCCGCCAATCGACAGCGCATCGCCGTCGCCGGTGATCACCCAGACGGACAGGTCCGGCCGGGACGCTGCCAGGCCGGACGCGATGGTCGGTGCCCGGCCGTGAATCGAGTGCATCCCGTAGCTGTTCACGTAGTAAGGCAGCCGCGAGGAGCAGCCGATGCCCGAGATGATGACCAGGTTCTCCCGGGGGATCTCCAGCTCAGGCAGGAACGCCTGGAAGGCCGCCAGAATCGCGTAGTCACCGCAGCCTGGGCACCACCGGACTTCCTGATCGGACTTGAAATCCTTGGTGGTGAGCTTCTCATCAGCCTTCGGCACGAGCGTCAGCGACGCGAACCGGTGCTGCGGCTCGGGGAACTCCGGGTCAGACATTGATGATCACATCCTGGATGACATCGGCCAGCTCAGCCGCCCGGAACGGGAGTCCGCGCACCCTGTTGTAGGAAACCACGTCGGCCAGGTAGCGGCCGCGAAGCAACAGCGCGAGCTGGCCGAGGTTGATCTCTGGCACCAGAACCTTGTCGTAGGCCTGCAGGACCTCGCCAAGGTTTGCGGGGAACGGGGACAGATGCCGCAAATGAGCCTGGGCAATCGCGCCGCCAGCCAGCCGCACCCGGCGCACGGCGGCGCCGATGGAGCCAAAGGTGGAGCCCCAGCCGAGCACCAGGACCCGGGCGTTCCCGTCCGGGTCGTCGACTTCGAGCGGCGCGATATCCGCTGCGATGCCGTCGATCTTCGCTTGCCGCAGGCGCACCATCTTGTCGTGGTTGTCCGGATCGTAGGAGATAGCGCCGGAGCCATCGGCCTTCTCGATCCCGCCGATCCGGTGCTCGAGGCCAGGCGTGCCAGGGACCGCCCATGGCCTGGCGAGCGTCTTCGGATCACGCTGGAACGGCAGGAATGGCGGACCGGCAGCGCCGTCTACCACCACGTTCCCGCTGGCGAACTTGAACTCGTCCCGAAGCCGGGCCAGTCCGTCCACGCTCGGGATCCGCCAGGGTTCGGAGCCGTTCGCCAGGTAGCCATCCGAGAGGATGATCACCGGAGTCCGGTACTTGACCGCGATCCGAACCGCTTCAATGGCGATATCGAAACAGTCGGAGGGGGTGGCCGGGGCGACCACCGCGACCGGCGACTCGCCGTTCCGGCCGAAGAGCGCCATCAGCAAGTCCGCCTGCTCGGTCTTGGTCGGCATGCCGGTGGACGGGCCCGCTCGCTGGATATCGCAGATGATCAGCGGCAGCTCGACGGAAACTGCCAGCCCGATGGTCTCTGCCTTCAGGCACATGCCAGGACCCGACGTCGTCGTCACGCCGAGGCTGCCGCCGAACGAAGCGCCGAGCGCTGCCCCGACGCCGCTGATCTCGTCTTCGGCCTGCATGGTGCGCACGCCGAAGCGCTTCAGCTTCGACAGCTCATGCAGGACGTCAGAAGCCGGCGTGATCGGGTAGGAGCCCAGGAACAGCGGAAGCCCGGACCGGCGGGAGGCCGCCACCAGGCCATAAGCCAGCGCACTGTTGCCGGTGATGTTCCGGTACGTGCCGGGAGTCAGGGTGGCCGGCTTGACCTCGTACTGAACGGAGAAAGCCTCGGTGGTCTCGCCGTAGTTCCAGCCCGCCTGGAACGCTGCCTTGTTGGCAGCGAGGATCTCCGGCTTGCTGGCGAACTTGGAGTCGAGGAACTTCATCGTGCCATCGACCGGCCGGTTGTACAGCCAGGACAGCAGCCCGAGGGCGAACATGTTCTTCGCCCGCTCGGCATCCTTGCGGCTGATGTCGAAGCTCTCGAGCGCCTTCACGGTGACCGAGGTGATCGGGATGGCGTGCAGCTGGTAGGCGTCGAGCGAGCCGTCCTCCAGCGGATTCGACTGATAGCCGACCTTGGCCAGGTTGCGCTTGGAGAACTCATCGGTGTTGGCGATGATGTCGCCGCCGCGTGGCACGTCCTCCAGGTTGGCTTTCAGCGCGGCCGGGTTCATCGCGACCAGTACGTCGGGCGCGTCGCCGGGCGTCAGTATGTCGTGATCAGCGAAATGCAGCTGGAAGCTAGAGACCCCCGGCAGCGTGCCAGCCGGGGCTCTGATCTCCGCGGGGAAGTTGGGCAGCGTCGAGAGGTCGTTGCCGAATGTCGCAGTCTCCTGGGTGAACCTGTCCCCGGCGAGTTGCATGCCGTCGCCGGAGTCGCCAGCGAACCTGATGATGACACGATCGAGCTTCTGGACCTGCTTGGTCACAGTCTCCCGGCCTCCTCCACGCGCCGAGGCCGGGCGCAAAACGCGGTGACGGCGTGCATCCTTATGCTTTCTGCCAATGTCCGCATCGCCGCGTCTGCGGCGATGCGGCTACCTAGCGGCCAGGTTAGGGCCTGTCGTTATGCCTACCTGCCGCTATGACTTAACTGTAGTACAGGCATGTGACCGGACACGTGCTCCTAGATGTACGACGCCGGACGCGACGTGCGGGTTCACCGGATCTCGCGGCGGCACCTGACGGCGCGTCGGAACGTGGCTGGCTGGATGAACTCTGAGTTACTTCAGTTACGCAGCGTGTCAACCTGACTGCGGTCCGGCACGTCTAACTCGCGAGTCCTGCCCTCGCCAGACCGGTGGACCGGGGCAGGTGCGCATACCGGTACCGGATGGGGCTCCGGCGCCGGGGAGGAGGCCAGCACGTGATGACAGATCTCGGGCACAGGCAGGCAGCAGCCCAGCGGGCGGTAGTTCCCAGTCCGTCGTGCATGCGGGCAAAGCCGCCCCGTGACCCGGCTCAGCAGCTGGCCGCGGCGCCAGCCACAGCGGACGCGCAGGCTGGTCCGATCGGGCTGGCCAGCACAGGCTCAGGCCGTGGCACTGCCCGCGCAGCGCTGGCCGCCGTACTGGCCGGCGTCCGGCTCAGCGAACGAGACAAGCAGTTCCTCGGCCGGCTGGTGCACTGGGACAAGCGCAATGCAGCCAGTGTCGCGTCGCTACTCTGGCGGGCCCGCCAGGCAGGCCGCGACGAGACCGCGCTGACCCCGAGGCAGCTGGAGGTCATGCGGGCCGCCCTCGCTGACGCTGCCCTGTACCGTGCGTCAGGCACGGCGGCGGCCGGCTGCTGGGACTGCGAGATCGTTCCGGGCGGTCGCTGCGCCGAGCATGCGCGAGACAACGATCGCGCCCGCGCCTACGCGGAGCTGGCCGGTGCCCTGGCGGTCAGCACGCCGGTTCCTGGCGGCGACCCGGGGCCAGCCACCGCGCTGCTCATCTCCGTCGCCTCCTAGCCGCAGCTGCCGGTCAGCGGCCAGGCTGCTCGCGACTGACATCGGCCGCCAGCTCGACCAGCTGGCCCAGCGTGTCGAGCTGCTGATTGCGGTCCCCGGTCAGCTTGGCCTGAAGTGTGCTGACTCCGGCGGCACGATAACGGCGCAGCCGGTCGCGAATCATCGCCGGGGTACCGATCAGGTTCGTCCTGCTGCCGAGCTCGACAGGTATCCGGCTGGCGGCCTCCTCGCGCTTGCCCGCTAGCCAGAGGGACTGAACGGCCCGAACGTCCTCGCCATAGCCCTGCCGGGTGAATGCCGCGTTGTAGAAATTCTGGTCGGGCGAGCCCATGGCGCCGATCGTGAATGCATAGCCGCGAGCATGCCGCCGCGCGGCGGCCTCTGCGTCGTCAGTAATCTCCACCCCCACCGGAATGACAACGTCCAGATCAGCTAGCGTCCGGCCGGACCTGGCAGCGCCCGCCCGCAGCGGGCCAAGGAACACCTCAGCATGCTCAGGCATGAACGAATTGCCGATCCAGCCATCGGCCAGTTCGCCGGTCAGCTCAAGGTTGCGCGGACCCATCGCGGCGACGTAGATCGGTACCTGCGCAGGCGGCAGCATGCTCCGCAGCGCCCGGCCCGGCCCGTCCGGTAGCGGAAGCTGGTACACCAGGCCGGCATGGCGCAGCCGTTCGCCAGCCGCGACAGTTCTGATGATCTCGATGGTCTCGCGCGTGATGGCCAGCGGAGTTCTGAACCTGACGCCGTGCCAGCCCTCCATTACCTGCGGTCCGCTTGTCCCGATACCGAGCCGGAACCGGCCGCCGGACAGCAACTGGAGCGACATCGCTGACATCGCGAGCATGGCCGGACTGCGGGCACCAAGCTGCGCTATCGCGGAGCCCAGCTTGATCCGGCCGGTCCTGGCAGCCAGGTAGGCCAGCGGGGTGAGTGCATCCTGCCCCCAGGCCTCGGCTACCCAGGCCGAGGTCGCCCCGAGCCGCTCGGCTTCGCGGACGAAATCGGCGTCCTGCGCGGAGGCGACCTGCGCTGCTATGCCCACCTGCATTCCTGACCTGCTTCCTGCACCTCAGCTGGCTTGGCCCTGCTAGCGAAACACCCTGCGGCGTACCATGTCGAGCGTGGAAACTGCGGACCTGAAGTACGCCGACTGCCCGAGCACGGAGGCTGAACTCGTCATCGCGGCACCACCGGCAGTGGTGTGGCCGGTGGTATGCGACATCGCCATGCCGGCCAGGTTCAGCAGCGAGTTTCAGGGCGGCGAGTGGCTGGACGGAACGACCGGGCCAGCGCTGGGCGCGCAGTTCCGCGGGCGAAACTTCCACCAGGCCGTCGGTACCTGGGAGACAGTCTCCACCATCGCTGAGTTCGAGCCTGAGCGGCTGTTCGGCTGGGCTGTCGGCGATCCTGCCGTGCCCGCGGCGCGCTGGCGGTTCTCGCTGCAGCCGGAGGGTTCTGGCACCAGGCTGCGGCAGTGGATGCAGATCGGGCCGGGCGAGAGCGGGATCAGTGCGCTGATCGCGCAGATGCCGGACAAGGAATCAAGGATCCTGCACCGGCGACTGCGCGAGCACCACGCCAACATGATTGCCACGCTGGCGGGCGTCAAGGAACTAGCCGAGGCGAGCTAACCTCCGCAAGTCCGCGCGCTGCGGTCCGCCGCTAGCCGCTAGCGGAGGATGAACTTATCCACGGCGTTGGCGAACCCGTCCTCGGCGTTCGACGTCGTGACCCGCCTGGCGCACCGCTTCACCTCGGCGCTCGCGTTACCCATCGCGATGCTGAGCCCCGAGTGCGCGAACATCAGCACGTCGTTGGGCATGTCGCCGATGGTGGCGATCTCCTCAGGGTCGATGTCGTATCTGGCAGCCAGGTACCTGGCCACCGCTCCCTTGTTGGCCTGCGGATGGGTGACGTCGAGGTAGTAAGGCTGCGAGGCTGCCGCCGTCACATGGTCGCCGAATTCGTCGTGGACGGCCGACGTCGCCCTGGTCACAGCATCGGTATCGTCGCTGACGCCGACCAGCTTGGCCACGTCGGCGGTAAGTCCGCGGACGCCGTCCGCCATGACCTTCGGCTGGAACTTCACCGTCCAGGACTCGCGGGCCACGTGCGGGCCGTCGGCCTTCGGGACGTACCAGTCCGCTCCGCGGTACAGCCACACATCCAGCGAGAACGACGCCATCCTGGCTGCTACCGGCTCGATCAGCGGCTGCGGCAGGACGCGCTGTTCGAGCACCGACATGTCAGGCTCGACGATGAGGCCGCCATTAAATGCGGCGATCGGAGTCCGCAGGTCGAGCGGCTCCACCAGCATGGCCATGCCACGTGGGGGACGGCCGCTGGTGACCGCGAATGTGATGCCGGCTTCGCCGAGCCTGCGCACCGCATCGATGGCAGGGCCGGTCAGCTCCTTATCCTGGGTTACCAGCGTGCCGTCGACGTCGGCGAGCAGCAGCTTGATCGAGGTGCCGGTCATGGCGTACCCGCGGCGTCTGGCAGATGCCACCGGAATGGCGCGATGAGGCGGTGCACGGCATCCGGGCCCCATGACCCCGGCTGGTACGGCTGCACCGGCGGCGGGTTCTCCAGCAGCGGCTCGGAGACCTGCCACAGCCGCTCGATGCCGTCGGATGAGGTGAACAGCGCCTGATCGCCGATCATCGCGTCCAGGATCAGCCGCTCGTAGCCCTCCAGCGCGTTCGCGGTCGCGAAGGATTCCGAGTACCGGAACACCATGCTCGCTCCGGCCAGGCACATTTCCGCGCCCGGTTCCTTGGCCAGGAACCTCGTGGTGATGGAGCCCGGATCGGCGAAATCGATGATGATCTCGTTCCGGCGTCCGTCCGGAACCGACTTTCTGTGCGTGGTGAACATGCGCAGCGGCGGTTCGTGGAAGCCAAGCGTGACGACCTGGCGGCTGGCCCCGAGGGTCTTCCCGGACCGCAGGTAGAACGGCACGCCGTGCCAGCGCCAGTTGTCCACCTCTACGCGGAGCGCCACCATGGTCTCCGTCTGCGAGTCTGGCGCCACGCCCTTCTCGGCGCGGTATCCGTCATACTGGCCACGCACCACATGCCGGACGTCAATCGGCTTCAGCGCGTCAAAGACCTTGAGTTTCTCCGCCCTGAGTTGCTGTGCGTTCAAGGTGGTCGGCGGCTCCATGGCCACGAAACCGAGCACCTGGAGCAGGTGCGTCACGACCATGTCGCGGAAGGCGCCGGTCTTGTCATAGAAATCCGCCCGGCCCTCGATCGAGAGCGTCTCCGGCACATCGACCTGCACGTACTTGATATGCGACCGATTCCAGACCGGCTCGAACAGGCCGTTGGCGAACCGGAAGGCAAGGATGTTGTCGACTGATTCCTTGCCAAGGAAGTGGTCGATCCGGAAGATCTGCGACTCATCAAGGACCTCATGCAGGGCCTTATTCAGCGCACGAGCCGACTCCAGGTCAGTGCCGAAGGGCTTCTCTATGATGACCCGGGCACCGTCGGATAGGCCGGCCGAGCCCAGCATGCCGACGACGGAGGTAAATGCGGCTGGCGGGACTGCGAGGTGAAACAGCCGGCCGACCTGGCCGCCGATGGCCGTCTCGGCCTGGTGAAGTTCCTCCTGCAGCGGGCTCACGTCGTCAGGATCCGCGCTGGCGAAGCTGAGGCACTCGGCGAAGTTCTGCCAGGACTTGCCGACGGGCTTGCTGCTTCCGAACTCCTGGATGGCGTCATGCGCGTGCCGCCGGAACTCCTCCGAGCTGACCGTGGAGTTCTTAGGCGCGCTGCCGATGATCCGGTATTTAGGCGGCAGCAAGCCCGCCACCGCGAGGTGGAAGAGGCCCGGCAGCAGCTTGCGCTTCGCCAGGTCGCCGGTAGCGCCGAACAGCACGATCACATGATTGTCCGGCCGTCGCGGGATGCCGTGTACCGGCGCTGTGCCGGCTGGTGCGGAGGTCACGGGGTCCTCACCGCGGACTCGTCAGCCAGCACCAGCGAGCGCAGTGCCAGCACCCGGCCGGCCGGGATCGACTCATCACCAGCCAGCAGCCGGGCCAGCGCATCCTGCTTGTCAGCGCCGGTCACCAGCCAGAGCAGCTGGTTGGCGCGGGCCAGCGCCGAATAGGTGAGCGTCATCCGGCGATGGCCTTGATAGGGCTGGGTCACCGCGACCAGGGCGTCAGTGACGTCGAGGACCGGATCGCCGGGAACTAGCGAGGCCGTATGGCCGTCCGGGCCGAGGCCGAGGTGCACCAGGTCGAACTGCTGCGGCAGGACAGTGGCATAGCCGGCGGCTGCCGCGTCCAGGTCAGCCTCCGTCACCGGCATCGGATGCACCCGGGCGGGGGCGTGGCCCAGGCTCGCCCGCAGCTGGGTCAGGTTGCGGTCCGGGTCGCCGTCGGCCGCGACCCGCTCGTCGACCTGGAACAACTCCACGTCGGCCCATGGCATGTCTTCGCTGCCAAGTTCGGCGAACATGGCCCACGGCGTTCGGCCGCCGCTCACCGCAAAGGTGAAGCGCCCCCTGGCAGCCACTGCGGCGCGCGCCTGCTGTGCCACGTAGCTGGCGGCTCGGCTCGCTACCGCGGTGGCGTCCGTGGAGATTTCTAGGTCATGCTGCACCGGCTACGCCTTCTTCTCGGCGTGGCCGCCGAATTCCGAGCGCATCGCCGAGAGCACCTTGTCGGTGAAGTCGCCAAGGCCACGAGACTCGAAGCGCTCGTACAGCGCGGCGGTGATAATCGAGGCCGGCACCCCCTCCTCGACCGCGGCGAGCACGGTCCACCGGCCCTCGCCGGAGTCGGACACCCGCCCGGCGAAGTCGTCCAGCCCCGGCGACCTGGCAAAGGCGGCGGCGATCAGGTCGATCAGCCAGGAGCTGACAACCGACCCCCGGCGCCAGACCTCGGCGACCTCGCCGACGTCGATGGTGTACTGGTAGGCCTCTGGGTCCCGCAGCGGCGCGGTCTCGGCGTCGGCATCCTGTTCGTGCAGGCCAGCGTCGGCGTGCTTGATGACGCTCAGGCCCTCTCCGATCGCGGCCATCATGCCGTATTCGATGCCGTTGTGAACCATCTTGACGAAGTGCCCGGCACCGCTCGGCCCGCAGTGCAGGTAACCGTGCACAGCCGTGCTGGCGGCCGCGGTGCGGCCTGGCGTCGGCTCAGCGCTTCCCTCGCCGGGCGCGATCGTCTTGAAAATCGGGTCGAGGTGCTCGACCGGGCCTTTCTCGCCGCCGATCATCAGGCAGTAGCCGCGCTCCAGACCCCACACTCCGCCGCTGGTGCCGACGTCCAGGTAATGGACGCCGTCCGTCTTCAGCTGCCGCGCCCTGTCGATATCGTCGCGGTAGTAGGAGTTGCCCCCGTCGATCACGATGTCGCCTTCGTCCAGCAGCGGCCGGAGCTGATCCAGGGTGGACTGGACGACTGCCGCCGGGACCATGATCCAGATCGCGCGCGGCCGCTCGAGCTTCCTGACGAACTCGGTGATGCTGGTGGCGCCGTCGGCGCCGTCCGCTTCGAGTTGCTTGACCACATCGGGGCTCCGGTCATACGCGACGCAGCGATGGCCGTCGCGCATGAGCCGGCGCACCAGGTTGGCGCCCATCCGGCCGAGCCCGATCATGCCGAGCTGCATCGGGGAATCTGTTGGCATCGCGTTAGCCTTCCATTCTCTGCTGGGAACGTGGCCGGCTTTACGACCCGGCCTTAAGCGAGCGGTAGCGCCGGATTAGCGCATTTGTCGATGAATCATGGTGCAGGGCCGGCTCGTCCGGGCTTTCCAGTTCCGGCGCGATCTGGTTGGCGAGCGCCTTGCCGAGCTCCACTCCCCACTGGTCAAAGGAGTCAATGTCCCAGATCGCGCCCTGGGTAAACACGCTGTGCTCATACAAGGCGATGAGGGAACCAAGCAGCCGGGGGGTCAGCACGTCGGCGAGCAGCACGTTCGTCGGCCGGTTGCCAGGCATCACCCGGTGCGGCACGACGTGGTCGGGTGTGCCCTCGGCCCTGACCTCTGCTTCGGTCTTGCCGAAGGCAAGCGCCTGGGCCTGGGCGAACACGTTGGAGGACAGGATGTCGTGGTGGTTACGGATCGGGTTAAGGGCCCGCGCGAACCCGATCAGATCCACGGGGATGAACTTCGTTCCCTGATGCAGCAGCTGGTAGAAGCTGTGCTGGCCGTTGGTGCCCGGCTCGCCCCAGAACACTGCCCCGGTTTGGTAGTCGACCGGCTGCCCGGCCAGTGTCACCCGCTTGCCGTTCGACTCCATGGTCAGCTGCTGGAGATAGGCCGGGAACCGTTTCAGGTACTGGTCGTAGGGCATCACGCCCACGGTCTGCGCATCGAAGAACCCGCCGTACCAGACGCAGAGGAGGCCGAGCAGGACCGGCAGGTTCTGCCCGAGCGGGGCCGTGCGGAAGTGCTCGTCCATGGCGTGGAAGCCGGCCAGCAGCTGGTCAAAGTTGTCCGGCCCGATTGCGATCATGGTGGACAATCCGATCGCAGAGTCCATCGAGTACCGGCCACCGACCCAGTCCCAGAAGCCGAACATGTTCTCGGTGTCGATCCCGAACGCCGCCACCCGTTCGGCATTCGTGGACACCGCGACGAAATGCCTGGCCACGGCTTCGTCGGCGCCTAGCTCGGCGACTACCCAGTCGCGGGCGGAGGTCGCGTTGGTCAGCGTCTCCAGCGTGCCGAAGGTCTTGGAGCTGACGATGAAGAGCGTCTCGTCTGCGGCCAGGTCGCGGGTGGCCTCGGCGAAATCGGTCGAGTCGACATTCGATACGAAGCGGAAGACCAGGTCGCGAGCGGAGAAGAAGCGCAGCGCCTCGTAAGCCATCACTGGGCCGAGATCGGAGCCACCGATTCCGATATTGATCACATTGCGAATTCTCTTGCCTGTGTGGCCCTTCCACTCGCCCGACCGGACCCGGTCAGCGAAAGCCCGCATCCGCCGCAGCACGGCATGCACCTCGGCGACCACGTCCTGACCGTCGACGAGCAGGGTGGCGGTGGCCGGCATCCGTAGTGCGACGTGCAGCACGGCCCGGTCCTCGGACACGTTGATGTGGTCGCCCGCGAACATCGCATCCCGGCGCTCCGGCACACCGGATTCCTCGGCCAGTTCCACCAGCAACCGCATGGTCTCGTCGGTGACCCGGTTCTTCGAGTAGTCGAGGTAAATGCCCTCGGCCTCGGTGGCCAGCCGCTCGCCTCGGCCGGGATCGGCTGCGAAGAACTCGCGCAGGTGCCGGGCGCCGATCTCGGCATGATGGCGCTCGAGCGCCAGCCACGCTTTGCGGTCGCGAAGTGGCGGCAGCCCGCGCGGCGGGGCGCCTTCAGAGGGCGGGACGGCGGTCATGTCGTCTCCTTCGGTGGGCGGCCAGGTGCTGGCTGAGGCTGCAGGGTCTATCCCAGCACGGCGGGGCAGTCTCGTGACCCCCGGCCCGAGTAATGACCACTGAACCGTTGGGATGCGCTGGTCGTAGTAATGGGCATGGACACAGGGGTGAGGACAGGGACCGGCGCGCGCCAGCAGGAGGGGACCTGGCAGCTGGGTCTGCTGCTGCGGCTGGCGGGGCCGGCCTGCTGTTCGCGGCGGCCGGGATTCACCTGGATCTTTATCTCACCGGGTATCGCACGATTCCGGTCATTGGCTGGCTTTTCCTGCTTCAGGTGATCGTCGGCCTGGCACTCGGCCTGCTCGCGCTGGTGACCGGCAGTCGGCTAGTCGCGGCCGCCGGAGCCGGCTTTGCCCTGTCCACACTGGGTGGTTACCTGCTGTCCGTGCAATTCGGCCTCTTTGGCTTCCGGGAGGTCCGCACGACTGCGGGAATCGTGGCCGGGATCACCGAGATCGCGGCCTTCGCGGCGCTCGCCGTCTACGCGGCGATGCCCGGTCGGCAGCCCAGTGATGCGCCAGGTCAGCCCGGCCGACCGAGCGGGTCCGGGGGGCCCCGCTGGTCTGGCCGGGCTGACCGGAGCCTCCCCAGCCTCAGCATGGCTCAGGCAAGCCTGAGCGTGGCCGGAGTTTCGCTGCTGGCCCTCGGCCTGCTCGGCGGCGCCCTGGCCGGATCGGGGAGCAGCGGTCAGGCAAGTCAGTCCGTAGCCGGCGGTGCATTGCAAACCGAGCAGGTCGGCGGCGTCACGGTCCTGGCCAATGCCAGCGGTCGCACGCTGTACTGGTTTGCTCCGGACACCAGTACCAAGTCGGTGTGCAACGGCTCGTGTGCGGTGTACTGGCCACCGGTCAAGGGGCCACTGACCGCCGGAACTGGCGTCACCGGGACTCTCGGCACCATTCGCCGGGCGGACGGGTCCGCTCAGGAGACCTACAACGGGCACCCGCTCTACACCTATGTCGGGGACACCGGGCCTGGACAGGCTCACGGGAACAACCTCAACCTGAACGGCGGCGTGTGGCACGAGGTGCCCGTTCACGGATAGCAGCAGGCGCAGCTGCGTCGGCCGCGCATTTCACCGGCCTTCCCTCCCGCAGATGCGCGGTCGGCGCCATGACTGTGCGCCCTGACTGCTCGCTAGCTGCCAGAGCGGGCTGAGTGCTGCGCCATGACTGGGCGAAATGACAGGAGAGGCTACTGAGAGTAACCTGGCGATCACGATCCAACTGGGCCGGACAGTCTGGAATCGCCGTTACCGGCCGTTGATCGCCCTCCTGGAGGCGACCTATGCCGAATCGTGCCATCGGGCCCATGCCCAAGCCGGGCACCAGAAGCGAGAAGCGGGGCAAGCCGAGACCAAGGCAACGACCGCTGCGCCCGCTGCCAGCCGAGTGCGCTGCCGACGATCGCTCGCCGATTCATGACTGGGTGCAGTCCCAGCTTCGCAAGCTCGGTGACATGATCCACATCATCGACCATGGTGGTGTGCTACTTGAGCAGGACCAGGCCGTGCTTGTCCGCCGGGCTCTGGGGGACGCCTATGCCTACCGCAGCGAGATGCTCGGCGCCGACCCGGAGAACGACCTGCTGCGTCGTCAGTATCTAGCATTGTTTAACCGGATATCCGATTAGAACGGCATGTCCGGCAGCTGGCGGCCTTGCGATCCCGGCCGAGGCGCCACCGCGCGGCCCTTACCGGTAGTTGACGAACTGGATTGCGATCTCCAGGTCCTTGCCCTTAAGCAGGCCCTGAACGTCCTGAAGCTCGTCCTTCTTCTTCGATGACACCCGCAGTTCGTCGCCTTGCACCTGGGCCCTGACGCCTTTAGGCCCCTCTTCCCTGATGATCTTGGATATCTTTCGCGCGTCGTCCTGGGAGATGCCTTCCTTCAGGCCGACGTGCAGCCGGTATTCCTTGCCGGAAAGCTTCGGCTCGTCAGCGTCCAGGACCTTCAGCGACACAGAGCGCTTGATCAGCTTGTCCTTGAAGAGATCGAGGACGGCACTGGCCCGCTCCTCGCTATTCGCCCTGATCTCGACGGCCTCCTTGCCTGACCAGGCGATGGATGCACCGACGCCGCGGAAATCGAACCTGGTGCCCACCTCCTTGACGGTCTGGTTCAGCGCGTTGTCGACTTCCTGATGATTGATCTTCGAGACGATGTCGAAGGAGGATTCGGCTGCCACGGATGTCAGGCTATCGCTGCGGGCTGACCGTGATGGTGAACTACCGGCCTCGTTCCGCTATCCTTCACAGTGCCCGTTCTGCGGGACGGCGCACGGCAGGTTGCCCGAGTGGCCAAAGGGAGCGGTC
>CAVZEQ010000005.1:0-341428 GCA_963774385.1 uncultured Actinomycetota bacterium | reverse complement strand
GAACGCAACCGGTTCGTCAAGCTGTCCGGCGGCAACCGGACCGGCAACCGCGACCTCGAGGCCAGGGGCCGGGCGCTGGCCGGGCTGAAAGGCTTACGTCACCAACCTGCGGGCCTGCCCGGGACGGCACCCCGGTGACCGCGGAGTTCGTGATCGGCGCCTACCACCAGCTCTTCCGGATCGAGAAGTCATTCCGGATGGCCAAAAGCGACCTGCAGGCCCGGCCGATCTACCAACGCACCCGCGACTCGATCGAAGCGCACCTGACCATCGTGTTCGCCGCCCTGGCGGTCAGCCGCTGGATCGAGGCACGAACCGGCTGGTCGATCCGCAAGTTCGTCAAGACCGCCCGCCGCTACCGGACCATTCAGATCCAGGCCGGGCCGCACGCCTTCACCGCCGCCGACCCGCTACCCGACGACCTCCGCGAAGCACTCGAGCGCATTCACCGCCCGGCAAGTACCTCCCCGCGGCGTGCTTTCCCCGGATCCGCGACCGGTTTCCGGGATACGCCTTCGACGCGGTAGGCAACGGCCGGATCTGGGAGGAAGCATCACCGGACATGCTGGCCGCCACACACCAGACCTGGCTCCGCGACCGGACCACCGGCAACTACCTGCTCGATGTGTTCCGCGAACCCCATGACGGCGAGACCTGGATCTGCCGGCACGACGAGACGATCCGGCTTCCCTATAGCGAGATCATTCACCACACGCCCGGCGGCATCCCGTACCTGGCGCCCGAACTGGTCCTGCTCTTCAAGGCCAAGCATGCACGCCCCAAGGACCAGGCAGACTTCGACAGCACCGTCCCGCACATGACTCCAGACCAGCGGCATACCCTGGCCGAGCTACTGACCCGCGCGCACCCCGGACATCGCTGGCTGCCGAACCTTTAACAGACATGACAGGAAGATATCTGGGCCACCACCATCGACCCGGCTCCGCCGTTATTCAGTTGCGCACTAAGCCGGCCCAACTCAGGTCTCAACCTGCGTCAGGTCCCGCCTCCCTGCTCGGCGACGCCACTGTCATCCGGACATCCGCCGCATCACCTCGTTCCGGGTCAGTTTCACCTGCCGTCGACATGGCTGAGGATCTTGAACGCATTGTCGCTAGTTGACGGACACTTGTCGGTATGGCACCCGGCGCGACGGCTCGCTGCTCAGAGTATTCCCTTCGGGGCTAGCGAGTTGCCGTTCGAGGGCAGTGAATGCCTCAATCACCGCCGTAGCTTCGAAGGCTCGGTTTCGGCTGCCCAAACTGATTGGACGCAGTATCCCTGCGTCTGCAAGTCTCTTAATCGCATCATTGGCAGCCGGGAACGTGCGTCCGATGAGCGTCGTTGCAGACTTGACTGTGAGGAGCGGCGCTCCAGGCAAGGCGCGCAGGAGCAGATCGGTAGCCGAGTTAGCTCGGACTGAGCCAAGCTTCTCTCGCCACTCCTCCTGAAGCAATTGTGATCGTCTCTCGAAGTCGGATGCGTCAGCGACAGCACGGAGGCAGGCGGCAGCGAATCTAGCGACCCAGAGATTAATCCCATTCTGCGCGGCAGTCGACGATGCCGGGCCTCTATACCTGGTTGCCTGCAACCCATCTACATAGTCCTTTGCCCACGTCGCAAGGACGAGCGAAACCGGTGGCAGCACGCGGGTTGCCAAGCCACGTCTGCGGAGGATCAAGTGAATCAGAGCCCGACCTGTTCGGCCATTGCCGTCAACGAAGGGATGGATCGTCTCGAATTGCGAATGCGCCATAGCCGCCTGCGCAACGGCAGGCAGCGCGTCGTCGTTGCAGAAGCTGAAAAGGTCCTCGAGCAAGTCAGGGACGCATTCCGGCGGGGGCGGGATGAATGTTGCCGAGCAGGGGTTGTGGTCGCTACCTCCGATCCAGTTCTGCTCAGACCGAATACGACCCGCGTAGGTCTCCAGCCTGGTGCCGCTGAGGAGCCGCTTGTGAAAGTCAAGAAGTATGTTGACGGTGATCGGATCTCCCGGCGCGATCTGCTGGACCGCAGATGCCATCGCTTCGATGTTCCCCAGGACTTCGGCAGCGGTGCCGTCGGCTGGCTGTTCGCCCATGTCAATGGCTGCTTCTGCGCTGAGCAGACGACGTGCGCCGACCTCTAGTCCTTCGATGCGCGAGGAAGCGACAGCTTCTGCGCGAAGCAGGATACGAGCAAGTGCCTCTGTATCGACCAATGTAGAAGCTTGAGCGTCCAAGACGGCTATAGCGCGCTCTGCATCGGCAATGTCAGCTGCCGTGCTCCCTTCGAACATCTGCTTCCGGCCAGTGAGGAGGTCAGGGACGTATGCTTCGTAGTCGCAGGATCGCCGGTCGCGTCGAGCCACCCCTGGGCTGGCTTCGGTGATCCAGTGCTTACGGATAACCTTTGCCATCTCACCTCCTTATTACAGGTTACCTTTCAACCTAGAATAAGGCTGTAATACATGCAAGGTTGAGAGCCTGGCACGGCGAGTCGGCCAGGAGCGGCCAACGGAGCCTGCCGCGTCGGGAAGGCGGTCCGTGGGAGGTCCACGGCCTGCCATGATCATGGGCCTCAGGCCTTTCCGGGGTCGATGTCTGTGCGTCCAGCCAAGCCCCGCACAGCAGTCCAGCCTCACGAGCCGATCTCCCCCGCCAGGCCGGACTGCTTTACCATCCGCCCCCACCGCTCGTAGCGGCTGTACCTGGTCCCGACGTGCATGTGCAGATACGAAACTGTCCCGGCGATCAACGCCAGTATGCCGACGCAGCCGATGGTGGTCCGCCGAATCCACCGATCGGCCCACGCGGTCACAGCGTGCCCTGAAGTGCGAAAACGCGACTGAGAACGCATTGGCTTTTGGGTTCGCCGCCGATCACGCCACCGCATTCTCCTAAACGGGGGCTACCGGCTGGCCTAGGCGTCGCCCCCGCCGGATCCTGTCGACCGCAGCTCGCCAAGTCCTTATTCCCCGGAACCGCATATGGGGCTGGTCAGGTGAAGTAGTGGCCCTGTTCGATGTCCTCGATGAGGCCGGGGTGGGTGGGCTTCCAGCCCAGGAGTTCCTGGGTGATGGTGCTGGAGGCGGGCATGTCGGTGCTGAGGATGCGCGCGAGCATGCCGCCGAATTCTTCGGCGGGCAGGGACCGGGCGGGCAGGTTCAGGTGCCGGCCGATGGCTTCGGCGACCTCCCGGACCGGCACGCCTTCGTCACCGACGGCATTGAGCACTGCGCCGGCGGGAGCCTGCTCGATGGCCAGCCGGTACAGGCGTGCGGCGTCCTTCACGTGGACGGCGGGCCAGCGGCTGGTCCCGTCGCCGATGTAGCCGGAGACGCCCTTAGCCCGGGCCGCGGCGATGAGCTGGGGGACGAAGCCATGACGTTCCCCCTCGCCATGCACCGAGCGGGGCAGCATGACCAGGCAGGAGCGGACGCCCCTGTCCGCGGCAGCGAGGGCGGCCTGCATGTTGGCAATGCGGGCCGCGATGGGCCCGGCGGCGATGAGTTCGTCGCGTTCGGTCGCGGGCCGGCCCGGTGTCACGAGCGTTGCGCCAGAGATCACCAGGGGCTTGCCGGAGCCGGCGAGGCCGGCGGCAAGCGTCTCTACGGCCCTGGCGTCGGTCCGCGTCGCGGCCTCGCTCACGCTGGGCACGACGAAGGCCAGATGGATGACGCCGTCGCTGTCGAGGGCGCCGGCGCCCAGCACGTCGGTGTCGTTCAGGTCGCCGCGTAGCACCTCGGCGCCCATGTCGGCGACTGCTTTGGCGGAGGCGTCCGAGCGGGCCAGCCCGACGACCTGGTGGCCGGCACTGATGAGTTCGGGGACGACGGCCGAGCCGATCCAGCCCGAAGCGCCGGTGACGAGGATGCGCATGAAAAGGTCTCCTTGGTTGTGCTGCAGCTGATGAGGATGTGCGCCGCAGGCGCCGCGACTAGAACGATGCGATCCAGTCGCATTGACTCTACCATGTCGATGCGACCGCGTCGCATCGACATCTCAAGTGATGCGATCCGATCGCGTCGCTTAGGATGTGACAGTGAGCAGATGGGCACCGAATGCGCGCGAGCGGCTGGAGACCGCCGCACTGGACCTGTTCGTGGAGGACGGCTACGAGGAGACGACCGTCGCGCAGATCGCGGACCGCGCAGGAATGAACCGCGCTACGTTCTTCCGGCACTTCGCGGACAAGCGCGAGGTCCTCTTCGGCGGGGAAGACGTGCTGGCCGGGCTGTTCGCCGACGCCATCCGGGCTGCGCCGCCTGGGGGGACGCTCACCGAATACCTGCGGGCGGCGCTCACGGCGGCTGGGGTCGCGATGACCCCGCAACTGCGGGCCGCTGCCGCCCGGCGCAGACTGGTGGTCGCGGCGAACAGCGAGCTGCAGGAGCGGGGACTACTCAAGCACGCCCGGATCACCCAGTCGGTCACCGCTGCCCTGCGCGAGCGAGGCACAGACGAACTCACCGCGCGACTGGGGGCGGAGATAGGCATGCTCGCTTTCAGCGTCGCGTTCGAGCGCTGGATGAAGGCGAACGATGACGAACCGTTCCCGCCCTTCGCCGATGCGGCCTTCAGCGACCTGCAGGCGCGCGCCGCCGAGCTCGTCCTCGCGTCCCCCCTTTCAGCTTGATGCGGACTCCGAGGAATTCGAGGAAGTCGGGAAGCCCAGCTCAGGGTCGTATCGGTCAACGAATCTGCCGCGAGACCGAGTTGATCACGTTCCGTGGTCGCCACGATGGAAGGCGGGCCACTCTGATCTCAACGCGCAAAACAGTCATCGTTGCTTGCGTCAAGTAGGGACTACCCGACGCGCGGCAGCGCTGGCGGAGCCGGCTGGGTGGCCGCCGGTGACTGCGGTATCGCTCAGGCGGCCGGGGTGAGGGTGACCCGGAATCCGAGGGCTTCGAGCTGGGGATGTGGTTGCGGGTTCCGGTCCTTGTTGATCTTGGTTTCGTAGTAGCCGGGTCCGAGGTCGGCGATAACAGCTCATTTCACATGTCTCCGTTACGCCCTAGGCATCCCGGCGCAGCAGCATGACCGTCCCGGTGATGAGCGCGGCGACCGCGTAGGCGCACAAGAGGATGAAGCCGGTCCACGGGCCGAAGGTGTCGCTACCGTGGTAGTGCGCGGTCGTCATCACGGTTCCGATCTGCTGCGGCAGAAACCGGCTGACGTCGTCAGAGTAGGACGAGGGCAGCACCGCGGCGATGATCGGCAGCACGAATAGTGAGCCTACGAAGACACTGATCGATGCCGCCGTATGGCGGATGATCGTCGCCATGCCGAGCGCGAGCAGCCCGAGCGCGACGAGGTAAAGGCCGCCGCCGGTAACCGCGCGGACAGCGCTCGGGTCGGACAGTGACGCGGTTGGCGTCTTCCCGGAGAGGATTCCCTGCCCGATGAGGAACGCCGCGAACGACACGGCTTCCCCGACGATGAACGTGATTACGCTGAACAGGACGACCTTCGCGGCGAGCACGAGCGGGCGTCGCGGCACGGCGGCGAAAGTGGCGCGGATCGTTCCGGTGCTGTACTCCGCGGTGACCACAAGGACCGCCAGCACCCCGATCGCGAACTGCGCAAACAAGATCCCGGACAGGCTCGACCGGGTCGGATCGAACGCCTGCTGCGCCGCAACCGTGCGCGCGCTGTAGCGCGCCGCCTGCGCGGAGGTCACGACCGCGCTCAGGCCGATGCCGGCAACCGCCGTGGCGAGCAGCGTCCACACCGTCGAGCGAACCGAGACGATCTTGATCCGCTCCGAGTCCAGCACGGCGCCGAACCGGTAGTGACCGGCCGGGGTCCCGGCAGCGCGGTCTGCCGGTGTGGGGGCCAACGTTTGGGCTGTCATGGCTGACTCACTCCGTGTGCTTCGAGGGGCGGGTCGCCGCGGAACTCGAGGTTGCCTTCCGTCGACTCGATGAACGCCTCCTCGAGAGACGCGGACTGCGGCGCGAGCTCATAAAGGAGTACGGATTTCTGCCACGCGAGGTCGCCGATCTTCTCGGCTGGCAGGTCGTGCACGAACAGCGAGCCGTCGGGCCCGGCGGTGAGTGATGCTCCCGCTTCTTCGAGGGCGGGCCGGAGCTGGTCGAGCTGCGGCGATCGCAGCCGGACGTAGCCGCGGGCGTTCCGGGAGGTGAACTCCGCGATGGGCATGTCGGCGATCAGGCGTCCTTTGCCGATCACGACGACGTAGTCGACGGTCTGCGCCAGCTCGCTCATCAGGTGGCTTGAGACAAAGACGGTGCGCCCGTCGGCGGCCAGACTCCGCAGGAGCTGGCGCACCCAGCGGATCCCGTCGGTGTCCAGGCCGTTCACCGGCTCGTCGAACAGCAGAACTCCGGGATCGCCCAGAAGCGCCCCGGCGATGCCCAGGCGCTGGCCCATGCCGAGGGAGAACTGGCCTGCGCGCCGGTGTGCCACCGAGGTGAGGCCGACGATCTCGAGCACTTCGTCGACGCGGCTCTTCGCGATGTTGTTGGACCGGGCCAGCATCCACAGATGCGCGTAGGCACTGCGGCCGGGATGGACCGACCGCGCTTCCAGCAGCGCGCCCACTTCGCGAAGTGGCCAGCCGAGGCTGTGGTACGGGCGACCGCAGACGGCCACCGAGCCGCGGTCGGGCGCGTCCAGGCCCATGATCATCCGCATCGTCGTTGACTTGCCAGCTCCGTTCGGGCCGAGGAAACCCGTCACATGACCGGGCTGCACCTCGAAGGAGAGATCGTCGACAGCGACCGTCTCGCCGTAGCGCTTGGACAGACCCCGTGCGACGATCGCTCCGCCGTCCCGGCGCGTGCCGGCCGGGCGCAGCGATCCGGCCATAGCGTGCGCGGGCACCCCGGCGGCACTGGCCGGCGCGGCCGGAACCGCAGCTCGTTTCTTCCGGGTATGCCGGGCGCGCGCCCGGCGGGTGAGCGCCACCGCGATGACCGCGGCCACTGCGACCGCGAGCACCAGCACGAGGATCCGCAGCCCATGATGACCGCCAAGGAGTCCGTGCAGGCCGTGTCCGCCGAGGGCGACTCCGCTTATCGGCAAGCTGTCGACGCCCACATGCCCACCTCATGACGCGGTCATCAGATTCTGTCATACATGACAAGCTGTCAGGTATGACAGAATAGGCAGATGGAAACGCGGTCGTCAAACTCACCCGCGGAGCGCCGCGAGGCTAGCCGACGCGAGGCACGCAAGCAGGCCACGCGCACCGCGGTCCTCGAGGCGGCGCAGCGCCTGTTCGCACTGCACGGCTACGAGAACACCACCGTGCGGGCAATAGCCGATGCCGCCGGGGTCACGGAGCGCACCTTCTATCGCTACTTCGACGGCAAGGAAGGCCTGCTCGCAGAGGAGGCGATCGACTGGACGGAAAAGCTCTGTGACGCGATCCGCAACCGCCCGCCAGGAGAGGGACCGTATCTCGCGGTGCAGCATGCGATGATTGCGGTCGCATGCGAGCTGACCCGGCCCTCCGGCGACAGCAGACTGGCACGCCTGATCGAAGTCCCCCGGCCGCTTGAGCTTGTCCGGCGATCATCGCCACGACCACTGCGCAAGCTCGAGGCAGCGATAGCCGACGCCGTACGCGCTCGCCGCGGCGCACCGCAGGCAGACTTCGACGACCAGGTGGCCGGGCGGATCGCGGTCGTAACACTCAGGAGCGCCGCGATCCGCCACCGGGAACTGCTGGCCACAAGCGGAACCTCGCCAGGACTCGTGCAGCTGCTCACCGAAGCGTTCACGGCCGTCACCAGGCTGACCAGCAGCACCTAGGCATGGACGACCCCAGCTTGGAACTCAAACTCACTCGGGCAGCTAGCGACTGCGGCCCAGTTCGGTACTCGCTGCTTATGGAGTCGTCTCGGATCTCGAATCGCCCTCAGCCAAGTCCGAGGCGTCAAAAGGCGGAGACTGCCACCGCTCCACTCCAGCGACATCCTTGGGAGTGGCGGGCCGGACGGAGGGCCACGCCCACCCGTTCAGCAAGCAGACGAACTGCTTCTCCTCGCCCTCGGCTAGAGGAACATGGAGTTTCCTTGATCGCCGCATGCCGCCGAGGAAGTGAATGCTCAAGGAATGGTCCCCAGGTGAGACCTGGTACGCCTTGATCTGCCCGGGCGAGATGGCGCCCGCCTTCGAGCCGTCGAGGAAGACGGTGACACCACCGATTGCTGGGCTCCGGCGTACGGCCCGGCCCGATCCGAGCCGGGATGCGGCCCGGATCACAGCCACGGTCGGATACGCGGGCCAAACTCGACTCGGGGTTTGCCACAGCCGGATAGTCGCTCCGCCCCTGGTTGCCGCGACAACATCGGATCTTTCACCATCGTGATTCATAATTCTGTGCTCCTGGACATTACCGGCAGCCGGGCGGGCGGCAGGCATCACTACTGCCATGACGCCTCCTGGCCGGTAGCCGACCACGGCCAGGTGAGATTGCCTGTATTCAGGAATGCCATGCCGTCCAGTCAGGGACCAGCGCCCTTGGTCCCGCGGTGCCGAGACCTTCGCCCCGGGCACGCGGCCGTAAGGCTCCCGCGGTCAAGGAAGGGGTGCGACCGCGAGGCCCGGCGAGTAGGTCAGGGCACGGTGCCGCGGGGCACAACCCATTGCATTGGCTGGTGGGTGATCTCGGCTACCAGGTCGTAGTCGCTGTCGTAATGCAGGAGCGTGACCTGTTCGCGGTCGGCAACAGCCGCGATGAGCAGATCGGGAAATCCGACCGCCCTGACCCGGCCGCTACGCCACAACCCGGCCTGCACCTCAAGTGCACGATGCCAGTCCTCGTCATGAGTGGCGAGCCATTCGTAGCCTTCCTCCCGGTCAGCCCTGACCAGGTCAAACTCGGCACCGCTGCGCGTGGCCCAGCCGAGTTCGAACTCGATGACGCCGCACGTCGCTACCAGGCCAGCCTCGATGAGCGGGCCTAAAACTGCTGCTACTGGCGGCCTGTGCAGCCGGGCTAGGGCGCTAGTGTCTGCGAGATGGCTGGCTACTGCTGCCATGCGGCGCGCATCACTTCTTCGTCTGCCAGGTCCGGCAGGCCGCCGGCGATAAGCCGTTGCAGGTCACGGCGCCGAGCGGCAAGCGCCGTGACCTGGCGCAGGGCAGCGTTGACTGTGTCCTTCTTCGTCTCGGTCTTCAGCACTTTCTGCGCGGCTACGAGCTGTGCTTCGTCGATGTCGATCAAGGTCTTGGCCATGTGCGGCGCCCCCTTCCGTCCCTCGGAAGTATATCTCGCGCTTCTACGTTCGGATATATAGAGTAGCCACGCGGTGGTAGGGACAGCCTCGAAGAACGCGGTGCGGTGATCCTCGCAAGGCGCCGCTGGCACGGCTGCCATCCATGGATCGTCGCTCCAGAACCGCCAAGACACTGCCGCCGTCATCGGCTGCGGTCAGTTGGTCGCGGTTGCGTGCGTCAGCGATTGCGACACTTGGCGACTGCCTCGGGACTGCGGTGCGCGACCGGGCAGCTGCCGTGCCGGTATACCGGGGCGCGGCCGTTACGGCGACGCCGACGGTGCCCCGAGCGCAGCGACGTGATCACCTGCCGCTCGGCGTCGAAGACGATGTTGTCGACTGGATGAAGAGTCCACCGCGCCTGCTTCACCGCCTTCGGCGTAGCCGCGCGCTTAACTGTCCGCACCGGGTGCATCGCACACCGGACACCACGCGGCACCAGCAGCCGGGAACTCGATGTAGACGTGTTCTGGTCGCTGGTGGCGCCGTGACGCCGGACAAGCCACTGCCGCAACCGACCACCCGACGACCGGCGCGGGCCTTCGACCGGATGCACAGGCGTTCAGCAGGCTGGCCAGCCGTGATCACCCCGTGCCGGTCAGCGCGTTGCCTTCCCAGTCCACCGCCACGCAGTGGGCGGCGTCTGCGCAGGAATCGCCGGTCAGGCCGGTGCCGGGGCCGGCGCTAGGGTCGACATCCGACGTGGCTGACCAGGTTGCCCCGTTGAAGGTTGCCACGTTGCCGCTGAGGTCCCCCATCAGGCAGAAGTGGCTGACCGTGCACGAGATCGCCTGCGGAGTGCCAGCGGTGTCGATGGTGGCAGGCCCGGTCCAGGTCGTCCCGTTGAACGTGTACTCATGGCCGCCGGCGTCGATGGCAACGCAGAACGTGGTGGTGGGGCAGGAGACCCCGACCAGGTATGCCGTCACGCCCGGGTCGAGAAGGGTAGCCTTCGACCAGCCACTGCCGTCGAAGGTGAACCCGTTGCCCGCCTCGTCGACCGCCGCGCAGAAGGTGGGGGATGCACAGGACAGATGGCCCTGGCCTGGCTCGGGTCCGAAGCCCGGATAGGTATCCAGGTTCGCCGTGTTGTAAACCAGGCCACCCTTCCAGTACGCGGTCGTGACGGTTCCGTCGGTCTCGTAGCCGAGCATTTCGCAGAAGTCGGTACCGGAGCAGGACACCGAGCTCAGGGGAAGACCGTCCTGGCCGAGGAACTTCCACCGTTGCCCGTTGAAAGTGAAGATGTTGCCACCCAGTCCGCTGGCATCGCTGGCATCGACGGCCATGCAGAAGTCCGGGCTGGTGCACGATACCGAGTCGACGGCAGCGGCCTGGGAGCCGATGGTTTGCGGTGAGCTCCACGTCTTGCCGTTATAGACGAGGTACGCACCGGACCAGTCCACGGCCATGCAGTACGACGGCGTCGGGCAGGAGACCGAGTACGTGAAGCCGTGTAGCGGGCCACCTGGCGCCGCGGACTGCGTCCACGAGGTGCCGCTGAGCACGAAGATGCTCGATCCGTCCGTCACCATGCAGGACGTCGCGCTCGCGCAGGACCCGACCGACGGCTTACCTGTCTCCAGCGTGGTGGCTCCGGTCCACGTGGTGCCGTCGTGGGTGGTGTAGTAGCCGCCATCGCTCAGCGCCAGGCAGAACGTGGCGCCGAGAGGGCAGGTCACCCCGTCCATGGACCCCGACGCATTCAGGATCGCCGGTCCCGACCAGCTCCCGTTATAGAAGTAAGCCCGCCCGGTATTGCTGACGGCAACGCAGAACGTCGTGTCCGCACAGGAGACCTGAACCAGTGGGATTGGCGACGCCGCATCCACCGACGACGACCAGCCGGACGTGGAGTAGGTATACGCCAGCCCCACCGCGCTCACCGCCATGCAGAACGAGCTGGTTGTGCAGGACAGTGACCGGATCTGATCGACGTTGGAGATGGTGACCGGTGCCGACCAGGCGGAGCCATTGAAAACTGCCGAGAGGCCCCCGGCGGTTGCCATGCACCACGTGGAGCTGACGCAGGACACGGCGGTGGCGTCCAGGCCAATGCTGGCGGCCGCGGACCACGAGGTCCCGTCGAAGGTGAAGCTGCTGCCGCTCGCGTCCGCGGCCATGCAGAAGTCCTGGCTCACGCAGGACAGGTGCATGTCATAGCCTGCGTCCAGATACGGGCCGGTCTCGATCCGGACGGGCGCCGACCAGTTCGTTCCGGTCCAGCGAAGCGCGCTACCCGAGGCGACGTCGAGCCCCATGCAGAACGACACCGAGGTGCACGACACAGTGCCGAGCCAGCCGGCCGGGGCGTCGACCCTGACCGGCGCGGAGAACTTCATCGCCGACCAGACGTTGCCGGACGCTGACACGGTGCTGGTGCCGCCCGGGCCGGAGGCCTTGAGCGTGAGGTTATATTTCTGCCCGGCCGGACCGCTCAGAGCTGGCAACGTAACTGGCACTACGACCCGGAACGGCGTGGAGCTGGCGGCGCACGGCCTGGTCACCGGCAGCCCGGCGACGGCGGGAGTTGCGGAGACCGTACAGGTCGCGGAGCGGCTCACCAGCGCGGACATGGCAGTGGCGCCGCCCGCCGACGGCAGGTCCGAAGGCTGTATGGCGACCTGAGTGATGCCCGGCGCGCCTTCCCGCACGACAACGGTGACGGGCCTGGCGACGGCCTTTCCGCCGCGACCGCTGACGGTGAGCCCGAACTTGTAAGCCTTCGTTCCCGCTGCCGCGTTGGCGGGCAGGCGTACAGTCCGTTTGACCGACCGCCGCTGGCAAGACACCGTCGCCGGCAGTCCGTGCAGGCGTGGCGACGACGTGAATGTGCACTTGCTCCCGTCCTTGACGGTCGCGCTGAGCCGAAGGCTGCCGCCTGATGCGGGCAGCGACGTGACGCTGGCGCGGAAGTGCGTGACGACCGGACGACTGCCGGTACCTGCCGCAGCGCTTGCCGGGATGCCCGCTGCCAGCAGGCATAGCGCGGCGCCGGATACAGCGGCGATACTCACCCCGAGAATGCCCTTCATGCCAGGTATCTTCCTGGTTTGCAGTCATTAGTGTCAACTAAGGGATAAATAACAGGAAAACAGGCTGTCGATGGCGGGCATGGGCCGGAGAGCGCGCTGGCTCGGAGGTCTGCGAAGCCACGTCGGGGGAAAGGTGGACCATTAGGACCGTCGTTCGAAGAGCCGAAACCTCTCATGACGCCGGAGTGGTCAACCATGACAGAGCCAGCGCCCCGCATCGACTTCGCGAATCTTCCCGAGCCCGAAGAGGGCTTCCTGGTGACGCTGTTTATCACCGTCCGGAGTGTCGCGGCGTCCCGGGACTTCTACACGCGCGTCCTGGGCGGCACCGTCGTCCTGGACGAGAATCCGTGCATCGTCAGGCTGTCCAACTCGTGGATCCTCATGAACCCGGGCGGGCCACCTACGCCCGACAAGCCGGGGATCGCGGTGGTCGACTACGAGCCTGGTGACACCACCTCGATCTTCCTGAACCTGCGAGTCGCTGATATCCAGGCCTGCTACCAGACCTGGAAGGAAACAGGCGCCGAGTTCGTGACGCCGCCGATCGACCGCGAAGCCGAGATCCGCTGCTACATGCGGGACCCGGACGGATATCTCATCGAAGTCGGCCAGGCTACCGGCCTGCTGCACGGCAAGCTTGCCGCGAAACGCCCGGAGGACCTGCCTGGCTTAGCCCGGGCACGGTCAAGGTCGCGCCCGCTGCCACCACCGAGCTCGGCCTCGACTGAGCCTCACCATCATGGCCGAGCTGACCTCCCGCCTTTGACCTAGCACAGGAGAACGGACTAACCATGAACGAAGGGGCGCAGAAGGTAGCAATCGTCACGGGCGGCTCGCAAGGCATCGGTGCTGGGCTGGTCGACGGGTACCGGCAGCGAGGCTGGGCCGTGGTGGCGAATGCTCTCCACATCAAGCCATCGAAAGACCCTGGCATTCTCGCGGTCGAGGGCGACGTTTCCGAGCAAGCCAGCGCAGACAAGATCGTTAGCCAGGCGCTTGATCGCTTCGGGCGCGTCGACACCCTGGTCAATAACGCAGGCGTCTTCGTCTCCAAGCCATTCACCGACTACACCGCGGCGGACTACGCGCTGGTCACCGGCGTCAACCTGGCCGGATTCTTCTGGCTGACCCAGCGCGCCATCCGCCAGATGCTGAAGCAGCGCAGTGGCCATGTCGTCAACGTCAGCGCCAGCATCGCTGACCACGCGGACTCCGTGGAGCCCACCGCGCTGGCCGCTCTGACGAAGGGCGGCCTGGCTGCGGTCACCAAGTCGCTGGCCGTCGAGTACGCATCCCGCGGCATCCGCGTCAACGCCGTCGCGCCAGGCATCATCCAGACCCCGCTGCACCCGGACGAGGCCTACACGCCCGAGGCTCTCGGCGGGAAACTGCCGCCGCTTGGGCACGTGGGCCAGGTCAGTGACATCGTGACCGGCATCCTGTACCTGGAGTCAGCGCCGTACGTCACCGGAGAGATCCTGCACATCGACGGCGGCCGAACCGCCGGTCACTGAGCCGCCGGCCCCGTGCCGATCGTGTTAGTGCCGACGCCCGTGCCGGGCCCGTTCAGCTAATGCGCAATCGCTCGCCGCGCCAGGAGCTGTCGTTTCACGGCTGGCTTCCCCGGCAGGCCAGGCACGTCGTGCTGGTCAAGCAGATCGAAGTCCGCCGGCAGCAGCAAACCGGGCTCTCCGGCGCCCACACACCAGGAGGCCGGCATGCCGGGCCGCAGTTCCCGGGCCGCGTCGGTTAGCGCCTCCCACGCTATGAGCCCGCCCTCAATGACTGCCGCCACCGCCGCCGAGAACACCGGGCCGTCCCAGAAGCTCGTGCACAGCACCAGCGCGTAATGATCGCGCTGCGGTGACCAGCTGGCCAGATCAGCGTGGATGAGCGTCAGCACGCCGCCAAGGCCTCGCCGGTCAGCCTCGGCACCGAGCAGTCCGAGTGCCACATCGGATGCGTCTACCGCGGTGACCTGCCTGGCCGCGGCGGCAGCCAGCAGCGCGCTGCCCGATGGCCCGCAAGCCAGTTCCAGCACAGGACCGGGCGGCAGCCCTGCCGCTAATGCGACGACCGCAAGCGGATGCGCGGCGAACGACGGCGTGAACCCGTCGCTGTACCGCGCGTTCCACCGCAGCCGGTCCGGGTGCCCGGCGAGGTCCGGCGGGATCTGGCCCATGCCCAGCGAGGCTACCGGCCATCGCCGTGACACGACGACGAGAGTGACGCGGACCGGCCCTTCCGATGATTGCCACCGTCCGCTGCCAGTGCTCCGATCCGGCGCCGATCCAGGGCTGGAGTCGGCGCGTTTCATCCGAGACGTCGAATCCGCGCTGCGGCGCATCGCGACGGACTTGCAACGGCACGACCGCCGCTGGGCCATTGTCGGCGGCTTCGCGGTGTCGGCTCGGGCTGAGCCACGATTCACGCGTGACATCGACGTAGCCGTCGCAGTCGAGAATGACCCCGACGCCGAAGACCTAGTGCGAGCGCTCCTAGCGGACGGGTACCAGCTACTGGCTGCCGTCGAACAGGACGAGGCCGGACGTCTGGCTACGGTTCGGCTTACCTGCCCGCCAGGTCGGGAAGTCCGGGTACGCGACGTCCTAGCGTCGGGCTGCGGGGCCGGCCCGCGGGTTGTCACCTGGAGTTCCTGTTACCTGTCGGATGCAGCTCAGCACAGGTCGATGGCGACCGGCGGGGCGAACGTCAGGCTGTTGTGCACCGTGCAATGCGAGACCACCGCACGAAGCGCCGGACGCCGGTCAGCCGGCAGATCGGGCGGCGGCACGACGGTCAGGCGGATGCTGCTCACTCGCGCCGGGCGGTCAGTTGCCATGTCGAAACCGGCAGACACGGCCAGTCCGTCCCGGCTGTACCCATGACGGGTCAGGAACCGGCCCGCATAGAAGGCGACGCAGCTAGCTAGCGACGCGACGAACAGCTCGGTTGGAGTGGGGGCGGTGTCCTGCCCGCCGGCATCCGCTGGCTGGTCCACCAGCACCCGGTGCCCGCGCACGGACACCTCATAGGACTCTCCGGCAACGAATCGCACATCCATCTCGTGGACGTCCGCGTCAGCGGGTCGTTCTTGAACCTGTGCCTGTTTCATCCTTGTGCTCCCTGTGGATCGCTTCGTCTCCCTGGCTAGTATACCCTAGGGGGTATTATCGCTGATGTAGGCCCGCGACTGACAGCGGCTTTGAGCCGCGCCGGATGCGAGCCCGTGCAAATACCCATCGGCGTATGTCTCAGGAGGCGCGTCATGAGGTTGTCCAGCCGATGAACTCGCAGTCAGGGCGGGCGGCCGCGACGGACGCTGCCATTCCAGTCGGTCAGCTGCCAGGCTGGCCGAGCGTGCTTGCAGTCGTCGCCCACCCCGACGACGAGACATTCGGGCTCGGCGCGATCCTGGACCAGATGGCTGCGGGCGGCGCTTCGGTACACGTCCTGTGCTACACCCACGGCGAGGCGTCCACGCTGAACGAGAGCGGCGCTGATCTGCGCCGCGCCCGGCAGATCGAGCTGCGGCTGGCTAGCCAGGCACTCGGACTAGCGACTGTCACGCTGCTGGATTACCCTGACGGCCGACTCGGTTCCGTCGCGCCCGGTGAGCTGGCCGGGCATGTGGCCAGGATCGCCGACCGAGTTCATGCCGACGGCCTGCTGGTCTTCGACGACAACGGCATCACCGGCCACCCTGACCACCGCGCCGCGACGCGGGCCGCGGTGCAGGCCGCCAGTGCCTGCGGCCGCTCCGTCCTGGCCTGGGCTTTGCCCGCCCCAATCGCCGCCCTGCTCAGCGAGGAAACCGGCCAGCGGTTCGTCGGACAGCAGGCAGCCGACATCGACCTGCGCGTGCAGGTAGACCGGTCCAGGCAGCGTCAGGCGGCGCTGCTCCACAAGTCCCAGATCTCGCCGACTGCAGTGCTGTGGCGCCGGCTACAGCTACAGGCCAACTGGGAGCATCTGCGCTGGCTCATCCCGCCGCGCTGATCCCTGGCTGAACGCACCGGACTGCCCAGGAGCCGGGGGCGGAAGGTGTCTCGCGTTCCCATGGGAACGGCACCAGCAGCCTGGCCCGCGCTCATGCTCCTAGCGGCGCGTTCAGGCTGACCGATGGCAGTGAGAACCAGCGGAGCGCTTCGAACTCGGCACTGAGTCCGGTCGGCCCGTCCCCGACCTCCGCGGGGAGCGCGGCCAGCAGAGTGCGAGCCTGGTGCAGGTAGCCAGGGAAAGCGTCCTCGCCGACCTGAGAGCGGCGTCCTGGGTAACAGATCTCTCCATCGGCGCCGTAGGAAACCTCGGACAACGTGATCTGGGGGCGCGGCGGCCCGCTGGAGTGCTGCCACAGGCCCGTATGCGGGTCAAATCGGTACGCCGGCAGCAGCCGGTAGCCGTCTGCGGCTATCACCCGGACTGCGGCGGCGATATAGTCCGCTGCGGCAGCGGAGATGAAGTAGTTGAGGTTGACCCTGCTCCAGCCTGGCTTGACGCCGTCGCAGCCATGGCCGATCTCCTCGCGTAGCGCGTGGGAACGGGCCGGCCCGATGGCCAGCAGCCGGTGCCCGTAGGGGCCGGCGCAGGAGCAGCCGCCTCTGGCCTGGATGCCGAACAGGTCATTGAGCAGCGCGACCACGAAGTTGTGGTGCAGGTACCTGGCGCCGTGCCGGATCCGGAACGAGACGATGGACAACCGCGCCGCCTTCCGGCTGCCCAGGATCTCGATCCGAGGATCGTCGTCCCACAGCCGCAGCACCCGGTCCCACAGCTGTTCCTCGCGAGCGGCGATGAGGTCGGTCCCGACGGCCTGCTTGAGACCGAAAACAAGCCCGGCCCGGATCGACTCGACGATGGCTGGCGTGCCCCCCTCCTCACGCGCGACAGGGTCGTCGAGATAGCGGTGGCCGACCGGATCGACGAACGCGACGGTGCCGCCGCCGGGCACTGTCGGGACGACGTTGCGGACCAGCTCGCGGCGCACGATCAGCACTCCGGGGGTTTGCGGCCCGCCGGCGAACTTGTGCGGCGACAGGAAGACAGCGTCTTTGTGATCGTCTCGGTCCGGCCGGGAAGCCGCGACGCGGATGGGCACATAAGGGCCCGCGGCGGCGTAGTCCCAGAAAGACAGCGCGCCGTGTGCGTGCAGCAGCGCTGCGACCGCGCCCGCGTCAGTCAGAATGCCGGTGACGTTCGAGGCCGCGGAGAAGCTGCCGATCCGCAGCGGCCGATCCGCGTATCTGAGCAGCTGGCGCTCCAGGTCGGCCAGGTCGATGTGGCCATCGGCGTCCTCGCCGATGACGACGACCTCGGCAATCGACTCACGCCAGGGGAGCTCGTTTGAATGGTGCTCATAGGGACCGACGAAGACCACCGGCCGCTCGGCCGCCGGGATCCGCCCGGTGACGTGGTACCGCTCGTCCAGACCGCCTGGTACGCGCAGCTCCAGGATTCCGATGAGCTTGCTGACCGCCGCGGTTGCGCCGGATCCGCAGAAGATGACCAGGTCATCGGTGGTGCCACCGGCAGCGTCACGGATGATCCGGCGAGCGTCCTCGCGAAGCCTGCTGGTCTGCAGGCCGGTGGCCGAGCTCTCAGTGTGGGTGTTGGCATACCGCGGCAGCACAGCATCGCGGATGAAGTCCTCGATGAAATCCAGTGACCGGCCCGACGCGGTGTAGTCCGCGTAGGTGACCCGCCGCGGCCCGAACGGGCCGTCCATCAGCTCACCGTCGCCGATGATCCCCTGTCTGATCCGCTCGAGCAGCGGCGAGGTCGGCAGGTCGGCGGGAGGCGGCAAATCCGCGCCGGTCGCTGTGTAGATCATCTGGACCTCCTGATCTCCCGCGCGGGCAACCGGGCCCACGGCTCCGCGAGCTTATGAGCGCGCGGTCCTCGCCGACTTAGCCTCGTCGGCGACGCTGGCCCGGACCTCCGCCATGTCAAGCTCGCGCGCGCTGGCGATCAACTGCTCAAGCGCCGCCTCCGGCAGCGCGCCCGGCCGGGCGTAAAGCACGACGCCATCGCGGATCACCATCAGCGTCGGGATCGAGGAGATCCCGAGACTGCCGGCCAGCGCCGGCTGCGCCTCGGTGTCGACCTTGCCGAACACCGCGTCGGCGTGCCGGTCGGAGGCCTGCTCGAAGACCGGCCCGAACATCCGGCAAGGGCCACACCACTGGGCCCAGAAATCGACCAGGACTAGTCCCTGTTGTGCCGTCACCGACCCGAAGTTCGCTGCAGTCAACTCTACCGTCGCCATGGAAACTCCTCAGCTCGCTCTGCTACAAGTCAGCATACCCCCTGGGGTATGCTGGATCAAACCGCCGGACCAGGCATCGGCTCGCATACCCCGTCGGGTATTATGACCCGCACGCACAGGAGAGGACTCAAAGATGAAAGTCGACGAGCAGGCCGCGGTCCCGGTCCTGAACCGGCTGCGCCGGGCCCAGGGCCAGCTGGCCGGGGTCATCGCGATGATCGAGAACGGCCGGGACTGCCAGGAAGTGGTCACCCAGCTCGCCGCCGTGTCCCGGGCGCTGGACCGGGCGGGTTTCAAGATCGTGGCCAGCGGGCTGCGGCAGTGCCTGACCGGCGATGGCGACTCCCTGATGACCGAGGAGCAGATGGAGAAGCTGTTCCTTAGTCTCGCCTGACATTCTGCGGTGACCCGGGCCGGCCGTTGGACACCGGCCGGCCGGCCAATCGTACTGAGGGGGACAGTTGGATTACGGCATCACCATCCGCACGCCGGCGCCGTTCGCCGAGGCCGTGGTACGCGTCCGGAACGCGCTGCGCGAGCAGGGCTTCGGCGTGCTGACCGAGATCGACGTGCAGGCTACTCTGCGGGACAAGCTCGGCGAGGAGATGGAGCCGTACCTGATCCTAGGCGCGTGCAATCCGCCATTGGCGCACCGGGCACTGACCGCGGACCGCAGTATCGGCCTGCTGCTACCGTGCAACGTGGTGGTGCGGACCGAATCCGGCCAGACTGTCATCGAGGCGCTTGACCCGCAGGTCATGATCACGATCGCTGGCCAGGGCTCGCTCCAGCCAGTCGCCGACGAGGCAGCGAGCCGACTGCGGGCCGCACTGGACTCAGTAAGCAAGTCCCTGGCGTAGAACAGGCGCAATTGTCTGGCAACGATGTCAGACAAAGCCTGTTCTAGCGCATGGCACGCTGGAACCCAGTCGGCCAGCCGCTGGGTCGGCGGCGGCAGGCTCGCAGACAGCACTCGGGGTTCCATAGTCCGCGGAGGCAACTGGCTCATGCACGGCGGGCAGCAGCCGGCTGGTCCCCGGTCGGCGCGCAGACGGCCCCGGTGGCTGCGCGAACACCAGCGCCAGGCGGCTGCGAGCGAGCGCCTGCGAAGCCCGCAGCCGCTGGTCCGGCAGCGCTTGCCGTCCGGTCGCGGCGCAATGGAACAGCCGAACATCACCAGCCACGGCGCTGGCGTGCTCACGGCGCGGTTCTGGGTGCTGGTGGTGCTGACCGGGATAGCCGCCGGGCTGATCGGCGCACTGATGATGCTGATCCTCTTCAACGTGCAGTACGCGGCGTTCGGCTACCACTCCGGAACCCTGCAGCACGGGGTCGAGCAGGCCTCCGACCTCCGCCGGGTGAGCTCGCTGGTCATCGCCGGCGTGTTCGGCGGCGTCGCCTGGTACCTGCTGCGCCGGTACACCAGTGGCGAGCCGTCGGAGATCGACGACGCGGTCTGGCACGGCGACGGGCGGCTTTCGTTCCGCCGCTGCGCAGGGACCGCCGTCATCTCCGAGGTCGTCATCGGCATGGGCGCATCCATCGGCCGGGAGGCAGCCCCCAAGCTGCTGGGCGGCGCATCGGCCAGCGTACTGGCCGGCTGGGCCGGACTGTCGGCACAGCAACGGCGCCTGCTGGTTGCCTGCGGCGGCGGCGCGGGACTCGCTGCGGTCTACAACGTCCCGCTCGCCGGGGCCCTGTTCACCGCCGAGATCCTCATCGGCAGCATCTCCCTTCCGGTCATGCTGCCGGCCCTGGCCTGCTCCTGGATCGCCACCGCCACCGCGTGGATATACCTGCCCGATCGCGCCACCTACGGCGGCATCCCCGACTACCGCTTCAGCGCGTCGCTGATGACCTGGGCGCTGCTGGCCGGGCCAGTCATCGGGCTGATCTCGGCCGGGTACATCCGCCTCATCGGCTGGGTCTCACATCACCGGGCGCGCGGGCTGCGTGCACTGTTCGCACCAGTGGTCGCGTTCGGCATCCTCGGTGTCATCGGCATCTGGTACCCGCAGCTATTCGGCAACGGCCTGGACATGGCCCGAGACGCCTTCCTCGGCATCGGCAGCGTCAGCCTGCTGCTGGCACTGTTCGCCCTCAAGCCATTGGTCACCGCGATGTGCCTGGGCAGCGGCGCTTCGGGAGGCTTGTTCACCCCGACGCTGGCGACCGGCGCGGTACTCGGCGGCGCGCTGGGGATCCTATGGAGCCTGGCCTGGCCCGGATCGCCATCCGGGGCCTTCGCGATGATCGGCGCCGCGGCCATGATCGGCGCGGCGATGCAAGCTCCCCTTGCCGGCCTTGCGCTCGTGCTCGAGCTCACTCACAGCGGATTCGGCCTGATGGTCCCCATGATGGCAGCAACCGTGATCGCCACGACCGTGGCCTTCTACCTCGACGGATACTCCATCTACTCCGCCCGCCTGCCCGCCTACCCGGACGGATCGGGTCCTGGCCAGGGCACGGGCGGCCGACTCCATCCCAGCCTCGCCATCAGAATACCCCCCGGTGTATGCTGAGCAGGACGTTACCTACTCCGGAGGTCCTCACCATGTGCCGTCGCGTCACGTGCCACGTTTGTCATAAGCCCACCTACCGGGGTTGTGGCATGCACGTTGAACAGGTCCTGGCGGGAGTGCCTCGCTCCCAGCGATGCAGCTGCGAACAGGCCTCTGATCGTCCATCAGGCGGACTGCTCGCGTGGCTACGGCGGCGCTAGGCCGCCGTGACGCCGACCGGATCCGACTGACCGCCACAGGATGTGCCCGAAGCCTCTGGCGCGCAGGGACGTTTGTCCCTGGTGCCACCCGGCGGATCCCCGGATGCTGCGACAATGACACGTCTGCCAGGGAACATCCGATGAGCCGGGTGGTGATCCTCGGCGCGGGGATTTCCGGCCACACAGCTGCGGCGTTCGCCCGCAAGTGGCTAGGCCCCGGCGACACCGTCACGGTCGTCTCGCCGAACGAGACCTACAACTGGATCCCGTCCAACATCTGGGTCGGCGTCGGCCTGATGAAGCCGGGCCAGGTGACGTTCCCGCTTGCACCCGTCTACGACCGCCGCGGCATCGAATTCCGCCAGGCATCGGCGCGAGAGATACACCCGGAAGGCGATGCCGGCCAGCCAGATCCGTATGTCGTCATCGAGACAGCAGCTGGTGCCAGGGAACGGGTGCCGTATGACTTCCTCATCAACGCGACCGGACCGCGGCTCCGCTTCGACAAGACCGAGGGGCTCGGCCCGGACGGCCACAGCCTGTCGGTGTGCACGCCCGAGCACGCGGTCCAGACGTCCACCGCGCTCGATGAAGCGGTCGCGCGGATGCGTCGCGGCGAGCGGCAGCGCTTCCTGGTTGGCGTCGGCCACGGCACCTGCACCTGCGAAGGCGCGGCGTTCGAGTACGCGGTCAACCTCGAGTTCGAACTGCGGGCCCGCAAGGTCCGCGACATGGCCGAGATTACCTGGATCACCAACGAGTACGAGCTCGGCGACTTCGGCATGGGCGGCATGCACCTGCGCCGGGGCGGCTACGTCGTGCCGAGCAACCTGTTCACCGAGTCCCTGTTCGCTGAGCGAGGCATCGACTGGATCACCCGCGCGCACGTCAGCAAGGTGGACAAGGACCGCGTCTGCTACGAGACGCTGGACGGAGCGCAGCGCGAGCAGGAGTTCGACTTCGCGATGCTGCTGCCGCCCTTCTCCGGTGTCGGACTCACGGCCTTCGATCGTGACGGGACGGACATCACCAGCCAGCTGTTCCTGCCCAACGAATTCATGCGCGTCGACGCGGACTACGCCGCGAAGTCACCGCAGAGCTGGGCGCCGGGCGACTGGCCGCGTACCTACCAGTCGCCCGTCTACCCGAATGTCTTCGCGGCGGGGATCGCATTCGCACCCCCGCACGCGATCTCGATCCCGCACACCAGTCCCAACGGAACGGTGATCGCCCCGGCACCGCCACGGACCGGGATGCCGTCGGCTGAGATCGGCAAGGCCGTCGCCCGCAGTATTGTCGACATGATCCGCGGCGCCGAGCACCCGACTCAGTCAGCCTCGATGGCGGAGATGGGCGCAGCATGCGTGGCATCCGCCGGCGCACATCTGCTCACCGGCACAGCAGCGTCCATGACCGTGTACCCGATCGTCCCGGACTTCTCGCGCTACCCGCTGTACGGGCGCGACCTGGACCGCACGTTCGGCGAGATCGGCCTGGCCGGGCACTGGATCAAGATCCTGCTGCACCACATGTTCCTGTACAAGGCCCGGCTCCGCCCAGGCTGGGCCCTCATCCCGGAGTAAACCGCCATGGCAGTCCCTGACCGTCCCGAGAAGCTTGCCGAGCCCGCCGGCACCGCAACAAGCGGCTCCGCCAAAGTGACGGCCGGGACGGCGCCTTATGTGACCCGGCCCACCCGTTGGACGCTGTTCCTGCGGACCTTCGTGCCCTGGCAGCTCTGGCGATTCGTCCGCATCAACGGGAAGATGATCGGGATAATCCGCGGCTCGCGCAAGTAGGGCGCCTCGCAGCGGATACCCCGCCTAACTCGCCGCGCTGGCCTGGCCGGATTGCTCATCCAGGGCGGCCTGCCGCATCTCGCGGTGCAGGTCGCCACTGGCGCGCAGTTCATCGTCGGAAGCGTGCTCTAGTGACAGCAGGGCGTTATCGGCACCAGGTAGCGCCTGCAGGATCTCGTCCAGCTTGCGCTGGGTAGCGGCCTGCTGGCGTGCCTGGGTGTGCTGGATGACGAAGACCAGGGTAAGCGTCAGAGCCGCGACCAGGGTCTGGAAGACGGTCTCCCATCGGCTGGGGAACCCCGCGGCCAGACTCATCAGCACCCACGCCAGGACTCCGCTGAGCACAACCAGTGCGGTGACCGGCCGCGAAGCCCACTCGTCGACCTTGTACAGCAGCCGGCTGCCCGCGGGCCGGGACTGCTCGGCCGGCGGCTCGGTCAGCGCCATGTCCGCTCCTGACGTGGCCGGCCGTCACCATGTGCGACCGTGGTGTGACCGGGGACGGTTCGCAGCAGCACCGCTAGATCTGACGCCCAGATGCCGAGATGCAAGCCAGCACAATTTTGCGCGTATTCCGGATTCATTTCGTCAGGGTAGTCGCGGCCGGCGGCGGTCAGCCAACTGTCTTGGCGGCCGGCTGCTTGGTCATGGAGCCGAACTTGCGAGGTTCCCCGGCCTGCTTGGCGGTCAGCCGGGCCTCATCCGGCCAGCGGACGTCGTAGACCCAGCCGAGCTTCTCGGCGAGCCAGATCGCCCGGGCCGCGATGTCGACCTGGCCCTTGAGCACGCCGTGCCGCGCGCACGTGGGATCGGCATGGTGCAGGTTGTGCCAGGATTCGCCGAACGACAAGATCGCCAGCCAGGACACGTTCCTGGACTTGTCACGCACCTCGAAGTCTGCCGTGCCGAAGGTGTGGCAGATGGAGTTGATCGACCAGGTGACGTGGTGCAGGAACGCGATCCGCACCAGGGTCGCCCAGAAGAATGCCGTCACCGCACCCTGCCAGGACATAGACCACAGGCCGCCTATCAGGGCAGGCGCCAGCAGGGAGACGCCGACCAGCCAGGGGAACCACCGGGAGATCGCCGAGACATCGGAATCCGCGAGCCAGTCGGGGCAGAACTTCTCCTCTGAAGTGATGTCGCCATCGAACATCCAGCCGATATGCGCGTAAGCCAGGCCCTTGGCTAGCGCCTTCGGGTCATTCCCGAACCGCCACGGCGAGTGCGGGTCGCCTTCCTTATCGCTGTACTTGTGGTGCCTGCGGTGATCGGCCACCCAGGTGATCACGGGCTTCTCGATGGCCAGGCTGCCAGCGATAGCCAGCGCGATCTTGAACCCGCGTACTGCCTTGAAGGACCCGTGCGTGAAGTACCGGTGCAGACCGACGCTGACGCCGAGCCCGGTGAGGTAGTAGAACGCGACCGCCAGCACGATGTCGTGCCACCCCAGGCCCCAGCCCCAGGCCAGCGGCACTGCAGCCACCAGCGCCAGAAACGGGACGGCCACGAACACGCCGACCAGCACCCGGTCGAAGACCCCGGTCCGCTCCGGCATGATCTCCGGCTTTGCCGCGGCAGGTGGAGCGAGTACGTCGCCAGGTCGTGCCGCCGCGGTATCCGTCGTTGTCGTCATGCGGTCCTCGCTTGCCAGTCGCTTGTGTCAGTGGGGCAGATCGCTCCGCATCGACCAGGGTCCGGGACCAACGCGCGTCAACTTACTATGCCGTAGCTTACGCTACCGTAGGTTCGCTTGGAATCCTCCCCGGCGGTCGCGTATTCCGGATGGCCGGCAAGACGCGGCCGGAGGTAGCCCAGAGCGCAGGCCAGCAGGCGGGACACGTGCATCTGGGAGATGCCGAGTTGCTGGCCGATCTGGGCCTGGGTTATGCCGCGGAAGTAATACATCACTACGATCTGCTGCTCGCGGGCCGGAAGTTCGGCCCAGTGCGTAGCGATCGCGTGCATGCCTAGCACGTGATCGAGCCCGGGATCTTCCGCACCGAGATCATCAGCCAGGCTGGCCGCTCCGGGCTGGCCACGCAGCGGCATGTCCAAAGACAGCGGCCGGAGTAGCAGTTCCGCCTGCCGGGCTTCGCGGATGTCAGCTGCGCCGATTCCCAGCTCGCTGGCCAGTTCGGAGTCCGTCGGCACGCGGCCAAGCTGCTGGGTCAGCAGGTGCTCCGCCTGCCGGACTGCCAGTACTCGCTCCTGCAGCTGTCGCCCGACACGCACCTGCCAGCTTTTGTCCCGGAAGTGCTTCTTGATCTCGCCGGTAATGCACGGCGCGGCATAGGAAGCCAGGCTGAAGCCAAGTGCAGGGTCGAAGTTATTGATGGCCTTCAGCAGGCCGACATACCCAACCTGCATCAGGTCCTCGACCGTCTCGGAGCTGCGCGAGTACCGCCGCACGCAGGACCGCACCAAGGTGCCGTAGCGGGAGACCAGCAGGTCGAACGCCACCGCGCGCGTTTGGCTTGACCGCGGCAGCGAAGCTGTCAGGGCCAGCAGTTCCCTGTCCTCTAGCCCCGGCAGGTTCTGGTGGAGTCCGGCTGCCGGGTCAGGCCGAGACGGCACGTGCTTCGCGACCTGGATCTCGCTCATTGACATGTTGCCACGGGACGCCTCGGCTCAAGTGAACGCCAGATAGGAACGCCGAGGTCCGGGGCAACGAGAAAGGCCGTCAATGCATGCGCGGGTACCACGCAATAGCGCTTCAGCCTGTTATGAGCGTATGACACGTTAACACTCACAGCAACGCCCGCATCGGCTCACTACCGTGACGTTGCCGCCGCGCACGGCGTCAGGGGCGCGCCGGTTTGCAACGTAGTCGGGCGGAAGTTAGCGGCGTCATTTGATCCTGGCTGCTCCGGTCCATTCGCACGCCGAGATCACCGAGCACGGACTCCAGGCAGGGCCGGATCCGCCGTCACGGGCGGATGAGTACCTTGACTGCCTCCCGGGCGGCCATCGCGCGGTAGCCCTCGGGTACGCCGTCGAGACCGACGGTCTGGTCGAACACGCGGCCCGGCTCGATGGTGCCGTCGAGGACGTCAGGCAGCAGGTCCTCGATGTAGGCGCGGGCCGGGGTCACGCCGCCGGTGAGGGTGATGTTCCGAAGGAACACGCCGAAGTCCGCTGGCACCTCGTCGTACTGCGGGGCGCCGACCCACGAGCACCGCCGACAGTCCGACCGCGCCATCGCCGATGACAGTGACCGTAGTCCGCGGGCTGACTCCGGCCGTCACGGCGCAGTGGTGACCGGTGCAGAACACGTCGGAAAGTGTCAGCAGTGACGGCAGCAGCGCCGAGTCGTCGGTGACGGGCAGCTTCACCAGGGTGCCCTGAGCTTGCGGAACGCGCACGGCCTCGCCCTGGCCGCCGTCTACGCCGTTGGCAGCCCACTGGCCGCCATGGCGGCAGGAAGTCTGCAAACCCTCACGGCAGAAGACGCACGTGTTATCCGCCCAGACGAAGGGCGCAAGCACGACGTCACCGGCCCTGAGCCCGGACACGTCCGGGCCGGTGTCTGTCACGACGCCCAGGAATTCATGACCGATTCGGCGCCCGCCTTTAGTCGCGGGCATCGAGCCGTAGGGCCACAGGTCGCTGCCGCAGATGCACGAGCGCAGTACCCGCACCACGGCGTCGGTCGGTTCGTGCAGCTTCGGGTCCGGCACGTCCTGCACCCGAACGTCACCGGCGCCTTACATCACAATTGCTCGCATGAGAACTCTTAGTCGTTTGCTGGGTATATGGCCTTGGCCGGCTTCCTGAACCGGATGACTACCCCTCAGGGCTGGTGATTACCAGGTAACCGGATCTGACGCGGATGAGGCAGTGCCTGCCGTCCCAGGTACTGGCAGGGCCCCCCACAGCTGCTTTACTGCGCCTAGCCTGAAGGACATGGACAACCGAGCCCAGATCCGCGAGTTCCTCGCCTCCCGGCGGGCGCGCATCACCCCTGACCAGGCCGGTCTTCCCGGTTACGGCGGACACCGACGGGTGACAGGACTGCGGCGCGAGGAGGTTGCGCTGCTCGCCGGGGTGAGCGTCGACTACTACGTCCGGATGGAGCGCGGCACCCTGGCCGGCGCCTCCGACGCGGTGCTCAACGGCGTCGCCCGGGCGCTCCAGCTTGACGGCGCCGAACGCGACCACCTGTTCGATCTTGCCAGGGCGTCGCAGAGCCGCCCTGCACGGCACCGCCGAAGCACGGAGTCGGGTGTCTCGGCAAACGTCCAGCAGGTCCTCGACGCGATCACCGATGCGCCAGCCTGGGTGCGCAACGCCCGCCACGACATGCTCGCCACCAATCGGATGGCCCGAGCCCTCTATGCCCCGATGCTCGCCGATCCTCGACGGCTGGCAAACAGCGCCCGCTTCGTCTACCTCGACCCGGCCGCGCGCGACTTCTTCACCGACTGGGACCGCGCGGCGGACGACATCGCCGCGATGCTCCGGTCGGAAGCCGGCCGCAATCCCTATGACAAGAAGCTCGTCGAACTCATCGGTGAGCTATCTACCCGCAGCAAGGACTTCGGCGCCCGCTGGGCCGCCCATGACGTGCGCTTCCACCGGACCGGGCACAAGAAGCTGCATCATCCGGTAGTCGGCGATCTCGACCTGAACTTCGAGGCGACCCGCCTGACGGCCCTAGCCCGGCAGACATCCGTCACTTCCGCCGCCTGATCCGCCGCCGCTTTCCGATCAAACACGAGGAGCAGAACGATGGAACGCCGACCGCTTGCCCCGACGGTCAAGACCCCGGCCGAGAACTTTACCGGTGACGTCTTTCTTACCCCGATCTTCGCCGGCGACGGCGCCTCGCGCCTGGTCGTCGGCCTGGTCCGGTTTACCCCCGGAGCGCGAACGAACTGGCACTCCCACGCCAGCGGACAGCTGCTGCAGTGCACCGACGGCCTCGGCCTGGTCGTCAGCCGCGCCGGTACCGCCATCCGGCTGCGCGCCGGTGACGCGGTGTGGACCCCGGCCGGAGAGGAGCACTGGCATGGCGCAACGGCGGACACCATGATGTGTCACTACGCGATCCTCGACCAGCCCGCGGCTGGCGACGCCACCAGCTGGCTCGAACCGGTCAGCGACGATCAGTACACCGCGGCCCACGCCGCCGTCTGACCTCAGGCGAGGACGCGACATGCGCACGCTCAATGCCCTGCGCGCTCGACGGCATGCCAGCGCAAGCCGAACATTAAGGCGGCGCTGCAACCGTTAGGCGTAGCGTGAGCAGCGACAACCGAGTCGCGGCTCGGAACAGCAACAGCCGGGATCCCTGCTGGTGCTCTTCACTTATCCGCTGAGGAGACAGCAGGTGGCGTGCGGCGTTGCTCCTGTGGCCACGGGACGCCATCGATACCGGGAAACGTGGCGCTGACATGGCTCGGGACCGGCTCGCGCGAATCCTGTCGGCGGTCACCACCGACTCCGGCGCGTGGTCGTCTGACTGGCTGCGCGCAGCTTGCCCGGAGATCGTCGGAGTCAGCGGCGCGGGCGTCATGCTGATGTCGGACGACGTGCCACGCGGGTCGCTAGGCGTCACCGATGAGGTGAGTCAGCTCATCGAGGATCTCCAGTACACCCTCGGCGAGGGACCCTGCGTGGATGCGTACCGGCAGGACGCGGTCGTGGCCGAGCCAGACCTGGCCCGGCCGGCCAGCTTCCGGTGGCCCGCCTTCACGCCACCAGCCCTGCGCGGCGGCGTGCGGGCGGTCTTCGGGTTTCCCCTCCGAGTGGGAACGGTCCGGCTCGGGGCACTGAACCTGTACCGCTCCGAGCCGGGTCCGCTCACCGGCGAACAGCGGGCTGACGCGCTGGTCGTCGCCGATGTCGCCGCGCGAATGGTGCTGACCGCGCAGGCCGCGGCGCCCGCCGACGTGGTAGCGGCAGATCTCGAGGCCAGCGCCGACTTTCATTTCTCGGTGCACAACGCGGCCGGCATTGTCTCCGTCCAGCGGGGCATTTCCGTCAGTGAGGCTCTTGTCCTGCTGCGTGCATACGCCTTTAGTAAGGACATGCTCCTCGCGGACGTCGCCCGAGCTGTCATCGCTCACACTTTGCGGCTGGAATGACCGCCGACCGCGCCAGGCGAGCGCCATGGCTCGCGCCACCAGAACGGAAACCACGACGAGGCGCTGGCAGAGGCATGAAGTCACACCGCAGCGTCGGCCAGACATGATGAGGTGGTGAGCGTGACCCGGGAATCCGATGTCGTCCGTGTCCTGGTCCAGATGGCCGACACCCTCGTCGACGACTATGACGTCGTCGACCTGCTCACTGGCATGGCGGACCGTTCCGTAACGATGCTCGGGGCCTCCGCCGCCGGTGTCATGCTGGCCTCGCCGGCAGGCGCGCTCGGGCTGGTGGCATCGTCGAGCGAGGCAATGCGCCTGCTGGAGCTGTTTGAACTGCAGGCCCGAGAGGGTCCGTGCCTGGACGCCTTCCGTAGCGGTGAGCCCGTCCGGCACGAGATCCTCACGGCCGGGTCTGGCCGATGGCCGAGTTTCTCCAGCGCCGCGCTGGCGGCTGGCTTCCGGTCAGCCATCGCCATACCATTGCGACTTCGTCAGGCGACCGTGGGCGCGCTGAACTTGCTGAGTACCAGCCAGGAGCCGATGGACGAGGCCGATGTGATCGTCGCCCGTGCGTTGGCTGACCTGGCCGCCGTCGGCATCGTCCAGCACCGGGCTAGTGCGGAGGCGCAGCGTGTCAACGAGCAGCTGTCAGCCGCGCTCAACAGCCGGGTGGTGATCGAGCAGGCCAAGGGAGTGCTCTCCGAGCGGGCGGGCGTCGACCTAGCGGAAGCCTTCACCCGGATGCGTGCCTACGCCCGGAACCGGAATCTTCGCCTGACCGAAGTTGCTCAGGCTGCGATTGACGGAACTCTCGATCCGCTGGCCTGGGCGCCGGCTTCCGCCGGACTAGCCTGACCAGCGATACCAGCTGGTGCCGCTGGTCAGGTCCCGGCCGGCCGGATGACAGCGATGGCGGCCAGCGACAGCGCGGTCGCCAGGTCTGGCGCGGCACTCGTGCCCCCGGCTGCCCAGGTGGACGCCGTTCCGGCCGCGCAGCCGAGCCGGGCAGCCGAGCAGAGGTCGTAGCCCTGCAGCAGGCCGGCGATCAGTCCGGCATTGAAGCAGTCGCCTGCACCCGTCGCGTCGACGACGGACCGGCCGCCGGGCGGATCGATCCGGCACGACTGCTCACCGTCGACACACAGCGCACCGTCTGCACCGAGCTTGACCACGACCTTCGGTCCGGCTCCGGCTAGTTCCGCCGCGGCAGCGGCGACGGTCGGCTGGCCGCTGAGGTGGCATGCCTCCGCCTCGTTCGGGAGCAGCACGTCGGTGTGCGCGAGCACTGCGCGCAGCTGCTCGCCGCCCCACTGGCCGGCCGGGTCCCAGTTGGTGTCCAGCGATGTGGTCGCGCCGCTGGCGCTGGCCGCTGCGAGCAGCGCGGCAAGACCAGGTCCAAGGGAGCGCTCTAGCAGGAAGTACGAGCTGACGTGCACGTGACGGGCGCGCGTCAGCAGGGCGGCCGGTACGTCGGCGGACGTGATCGCGGGCATCGCGCCCAGCGCGGTGAGGATGGCGCGATCACCACCATGGGACAACGCCACCGTCATGCCGGTGGCCGAGTCCGCCGCGACCTTGAGGCCGCTGGTCTGCACGCCTTCGGTGGCCAGCTGGCCGCGCATGAAGTCGCCTGCCGGATCGGCGCCGATTGCGGCGACCAGTGCGACCCGAAGACCCAGGCGCGCGGCCGCCACGGCGGTAATCGCCGCCGAGCCGCCTACTACCAGCGAGATGCTGGCGACAAGCTTCTCCTGCTGACCGAAGGCAGGGCGCACGTCCTCGCCGAGCACGAGCACGTCCGGATTGCAATCACCAATCACGAGCAGATCCAGCCCATCCGGCTGGGCACGCTGGTTCTCGTCCACCGCGCCTCGCTACCCGCGCCCGGTCATGCGATCATCACCCGCACGCCCGCCTCAGCGAACCGCTTCGCGTCCTCGTCCGCCAGCCCCGCATCGGTGACGAGCACGTCCACATCCGCGGCCGCGCAAATCCGGGCGAACGCGCGCCGGCCCGCCTTCGAGCTGTCGGCAGCCACCACGACCAGGCCGGCCTGACTCGCCATCAGCTGATTGATGCTGGCCTCCCCCTCGTGCTGAGCTGTCGCGCCGGCAACCGGATCGATGCCATCGACGCCGAGGATCGCGATGTCGATGCTCACCCGCTCCAGAACGCCGGTGGCCAGGGGCCCGATCAGCTCATACGACTGCGGCCGCGCTACCCCGCCAGTTACGACGATCTTGATGTGCTGCCGAACGGCCAGCTCCGTCGCGATGTTCAGCGCATTGGTCACCACGGTCACGGCCGGCAATCCGTTGACGACGGTCAGGTCGGACCTGGTGGCGAGGGCTCTGGCTACCTCGGTGGTGGTCGTGCCGCCATTCAGGCCGACCACCTGGCCAGGCTGGACGAGCCCCGCGGAGATCACCGCGATGCGCTGCTTCTCCGACGGATGACGCTCCGACTTATATCGGAGCGGCAGGTCGTAGGTGACGCCCTGAGCGACTGCACCGCCGCGGATCCGGGCCAGCATCTGCTGGCTGGCGAGTTCGTCAAAGTCGCGCCGGATGGTAGCCGCCGAAACGCCGAGCACCTTGGCCGCGCGCTCGACCTGCACCTGGCCCTCGGCGGCCAGTAGCTCGAGCAGCTGATTCCAGCGGCGGTAACGGCTCATGCGCGCCCCCCGGCTGCCAGCACGACCCGGAGCAATCGTGACACCTCGCTGGCTATGGCCGTCCGGCCAGCCGAAAGATACCGCCGCGGGTCGGTGATGGCGGCATCGGCGGCCAGCCGGTCGCGGACTGCCGCGGTGAAGACCTTGTTGAGCTGGGTAGCGACGTTGATTTTGGTGAGACCAGCCGCAACGGCCGCGACAATGGTCTCGTCCGGCACGCCCGATGAGCCGTGCAGCACTAGTGGTACCGGCACCTGCGCGTGGATTGCCCTGATCAGTCCCAGGTCCAGCACGGCATCGCGGGTGACCATGGCGTGCGAGCTGCCGACGGCAACCGCCAGTGCGTCGACGCTGGTGGCCGCGACGAAAGACGCGGCCTCGGCCGGATTGGTGCGCGCTCCCGGCGAGTGCACGCCGTCCTTCCCGCCGATCTCGCCGAGCTCCGCCTCGACCCAGACATCCCGGTCGTGGCACCAGCTCGCGATGCTGGCGGTGGCCGCGACGTTGTCCGCGTACCCGCGCACGCTAGCGTCGTACATCACCGACCCGAAGCCCAGCTGGACCGCTTCCCGGACCAGGTCGTCGCTTGTCGCATGGTCCAGGTGCACCGCTACCGGCACAGCGGCAGCGCGGGCAACGGCCAGCACCGCCAGCCCGAGCGGCGCAAGCGTCCCGTGATAGGCCACGCAGTTCTCACTGACCTGCAGGACGACTGGCGCTCCCGCCGCCTCCGCGCCGGCCACGATGCCCTCGGCATGCTCGATCCCGACAACGTTGAAGGCCATCACCGCGCTGCCCGCTGCGCATGCCGGACCGATGATCTGCGCACTGGGAACGACTGCCATCAGGGCTTCCCCAGCTCTGTCACCTGAACGCCCGCCAGCGCACGGACGTAGCCGGCCGGGGAGAACTCGCCGGCCGTGGCGGCGGCGGCAGTGGCCGCGCCTAGCGCGGCCGCGTGCCCCAGCCGCTCGGGCCACGGGCGGCCGAGCACATGACCGTGCACGAGTGCTGCCACCACGGCATCGCCAGCGCCTGTGGGGTTGCCGGTCACTGGTTCCGGCGCGGCGAGCCAGCTGCCCTGCTCGGTGACCGCCAGTAGCCCGGCCGTGCCCAGCGAGACGACGACGGTCTGCGGGCCGCAGGTTCGCAGCTCATGCGCTGCCTCGACGACGGCAGGCAGGTCGGCGGCGGATGCCCGCAGCCCGGCGCGGCCGACGGCCTCCGCCAGCTCGTCGTGGTTCGGCTTCACCAGCGCTGGCCTGGCCGCGACGCCATGGCGAAGGGCGTCGCCGGAGGTGTCGAGGAAGCTCGGCACTCCGGCGGCCGTGGCTGCGGAAATGAGGTCGGCATAGGTGGCGGCTGATAGCCCGGCGGGCAGGCTACCGGACAGCACGACGGCGTCACACCCGCTGACGGCATCCCGGAAAGTCGCGAGGAACCGGGCGTACTCGGCCGCTGTGATCGGCGGCCCTGGCTCGTAAAACGCGCCGACATCGTGGCGCTCGGTATCGACCACGGCGAAGGTGCGCCGGGTGCTGGCCGCGATCTCAGTGAACCTGGCCGGCACGCCAGCCGCATCCAACGCCAGCCGCACTTCATCGCCGGTGCCGCCGCCGGCAAGGCCGAGCAGCAGCACGTCGGCGCCGAGCGCATGCAGGGTCCTGGCGACATTGACCCCCTTGCCGCCCGGCACGTCCTGCACGCTGGCCGGCCTGTTGACACCGGCCCAGTCCACGCCAGGAACATGATGGGTGATGTCGAGCGCCGGGTTGAGCGCGATGACGGCGATCATCGCACTGGTTCCGCGGGGCGCCGGAGCGCAGTCCCCGGTGGTCGCGACGTCACGGCGAGACGAGGATGACCGAGCGGGTCAGGTTCCGCGGCCGATCCGGGTCCATCCCGCGGGATCGCGCGGCCGCGGCCGCGAGCCGCTGCACCCTGACTAGCTCCGCGAGCGGGACTTCGCGGGCCTCCCACGGCAGCCCCCCGGTGGCGGTGACCTCGCCGATGAGGCCGTCCGGCGCCGGGCTGAACAGCCACACGACACTGCCTGGTCCGGTGACGGCGATCGGACCGTGCCGGTATTCCATCGCCGGGTAAGCCTCGGTCCACAGTCCCGCAGCCTCCCGCAACTTCAGGGCGGCTTCGCTGGCAAGCCCGCAGGTCCAGCCGGTACCCAGGAAGGTGAACTGCCGGGCGCTGGTCAGCTCTGGTGGCAATTCGGTGCCGAGCACCCGGTCCGCGGCTGCCGCCATCGGTTCGATGTCCTGGCCCAGATGCGCAAGCAGGAGCGCCAGCTCGCTGGTGGCGAACCTGGTCTGCACGACGGACTGCTCGTCGGCGAAATCCAGCACGATCACCGCGTCGGCGCCGCTGGCCACGGGCATTGCCGCGTCGGCGGTGATGGCAACGGTGCGGACCGAACCGCTCAGGCTGTCCAGCAACCGGAGGATCTCGGTCGTAGTGCCAGAGCGCGATAGTGCCAGCACCCGGTCGTACCGGCGCGACGTCGGCAGTTCCGACGCCGCGAACGCGTCCGTCTCGCCCTGGCCGGCCGCCTCGCGTGCGGCCGCATACGACTGGGCGATGAACCAGGACGTCCCGCAGCCAGTCACCGCAACCCGCTCACCGGGCGCTGGCAGCAAGTCCGCCACCTCGGTCGCCAGCTCGGCTGCCAGCCGCCAGCAGGCCGGCTGCGAGGCGATCTCCGCCTCGATGCTGCCGGTCAGCCCCGTTGTGTCAGCCACGTCCGCTCTCCCTTGCCACTATGCCCGTGTTGCCTTGCTCGTGCCCGCGCCCGGCTCGCTTGCCTCAGGTGCCTGCCAGTCCGGTGGCCGCGACCGACCGGACGAAGTACCGCTGTGCCACAAAGAAGATGATCATCATCGGTGTCAGGCTCATCACGTTGCCGGCCATCAGCAGCGTCCACTCCGTGCTGTGCGCGCCCTGGAACGTTGCCAGTCCGAGCGGCAGCGTCATCTGGTCGGTCGTGGTGATGGCGATCAGCGGCCACAGGAAGTTGTTCCAGGAGTCCAGGAAGGTCAGCGCGGCCAGCGTCGCCAGCGCGGGGCCGGACAGCGGCAGCACCACCCGCCACAGCACCGTGAGCCGGCTGGCGCCGTCCACTCTGGCCGCTTCCTCGTACTCAAGCGGCAAGGTGCGGAAGAACTGGCGCAGGAAGAAGATCCCGAAGGCGGTGGCCGCGTTGGGCAGGATCAGTGCGCCGATGTGATCGATCCCGACCGACGCCAGGACGTGGATGCCAAGCCACTTGGTGATGATGAACTGCGGGATCATCGTTACCTGGAAGGGCACCATCAGGGTGGTCATGATCAGCGCGAACAGCAGCCCGCGGCCGAGGAAACGGAACCTGGCGAAGGCGTAGCCGGCCAGCGAGCAGAGCACCAGGTTGCTGATGACCGTCGTCACTGCCACCACGGTGCTGTTGATGAAGAACCGGCCGAACGGAGCGGCCTGCAGCGCCTGCGGGTAGTTGGCGAAGTCGAGCTTGTGCGGTATCAGGACCGGCGGGAAATGCAGTGCCTCGGCGGGCGTCTGGATCGAGGTGACGATCAGCCAGGCGAACGGGAAGATCAGCACGATGGTGGCCGGCACGAGCACCAGGTGCCACGGGCTGAACGGCAGCCGGGTCCGGCGGTGCCCGGACGCCGGGATGGTGGACGCGGTCATCTCATGACCTGTAGTGGACGAACCGCCTGCCCAGCCGGAACTGGACCGCGGTAACGCCGACGATGATGACGAACAGGAAGTAGGCAATGGCGGAGGCGTAGCCGAAGTTGCCCGTCGAGTTGGTGCCGAACGCCAGGCTGTACAGGTAATAGACGAGCACCGTCGTGGAGTTGAGCGGGCCGCCCTGGGTGCTCAGGAACACCTCGTCGAACAGCTGCAGCGCGTTGATCGTCAGCCATACCAGCAGGAACAGCGACGCGGGGCTGAGCAGCGGGAGCGTGATCCGGCGGAAGGTGGTCCAGCGGCTGGCGCCGTCGATGGCCGCCGCCTCGGTCAGCACTTCCGGGATGCCCTGCAGCGCCGCCAGGTAAATCACGACGGCAAACCCGGTCCAGCCCCAGATCGTCATGAGAACGATGACGTACAGCGCTTCCGATGGCGAGCTCAGGAACTGCTGCTGCGGGATGCCGACCAGGCTGAGCAGGTAGTTCACGAGGCCGTACGACGGATCGAAAAGCCAGATGAAGACCAGTGCCTCGCTGATGGCGGAGATGGCCATGGTCGCGTACGCGGCAGTCCGGTAGAGGGAGAGGAACCTGATTTTCCTGTTCATGGCGACTGCCAGGAACAGGCCCACCGCCATGGTGCCTGGCACGAACAGGGCCGTGTAGACGACCGTGTGCGCCAGCGCCTGCCGGACGACCGGGTCGTGCACCAGCTGCCGGTAGTTGGCCAGCCCCACGAACGGGGTGCTGGCTGAGTACAGGCTGCTTTGCTGCACCGACATGATCGCCGACCACACGATCGGCACGATGCCGAACAGCATGATGATCGCCACGCCCGGCGTCACGAACGCCCAGGCAGCCGCCTGCTCGCCGGCGCGCGGCCGCATCCTGCGGGTGACGTCAGGCTGACGCCTCCGGTCGCGCGCGGCGGCGATCGATGTGAGCACCTCAGCCGCCAGCCAGGACCTGATTCACTTGCTGCGCCGCGGTAGCGAGCGCTGCGGCAGGCTGGCTCTTGCCGAGCAGCACTGACACGATCATCGTGCCGAGGATGGTGGAGATCTGCGGGTAGCTGGCCAGCTGCGGCCTGGCCTGCTTCACGTTGCCCAGGTTGGTGATGAAGGTGTCCACGCCGGGCAGCGCGGCGTCCATCTTCTGCGCGAACTGCGGCGAGTTCTGCACCGACTGGCGGATCGGCAGGTCGCCTGTCGCCAGTGAGAAATACGTAGCCTGCGGTGTCGCGGTGAGCCAGAGCAGGAATTTCTCCGCCGCGGCCACGTGGGCGCTGCCGTTGTTGAATACCACCCAGTTATCCGGCCCGGAGATCGTCTGATGCCCGCCGCTGCTGCCGGCGAACGACGGCATGATCTGCACGCCGTACTTCACGTTGGGGAAGACAGACAGGTCCCAGGGACCGGTGACGAGCATCCCGATCTTGCCGGAGTTGAACACGATCCCGTACTGCTGATCGGTCGGGTCCAGGTACATGGACTTGTCGGTCACGGCCATGGTCTGCAGCGTCTGCAGTGACTTGAGCCCGGCAGGCGAGTCGAACGCCGCCTTGGTGTTGGCGGGGTTGAGAATCTGGCCGCCGGCCTCCCACAGCAGCGCTTCCCAGTGCCACACCGTGTCCTCGCTACCCGGCGTCACGTAGGCCGTGCCGAACTGCTTCTTGGCCGGGATCGTCAGTTTCTGCGCGTCGGCCATGAACTGGCTCCACGTCCAGTTGGGCGTCGGCAGCGGCAGGTGCGCGGCGGCGAACAGGGTCTTGTTATAGACCACCGCCAGGTTGTCCACCAGCGCGGGAATGCCGATCACCTTCCCGTTTACCGTGGCCACGTCCCGCTCGCCTGTCCAGAAGTCTGTCCAGTTCACCCCTGGCTGCTGGACAACCTTCGTGAGGTTCACCACCTGCGGGATCCGGGCGACGTTGGGCGCCCACGACCCGTACACGTAGGCGATGTCCGGCTGGCTGCCGCCCTTCACGGCCGTCAGCAGTTTCGGCAGCGAGGAGTCGTTGTTGACGAAGAGGCTCGTGACCTGCTCGCTAGGATTCGCAGCGTTCCACTTCTTGATCAGGTGCGCGAACGCCTTGCCCTCGGCGCCGGTGTAGCCCTCCCAGATCTGCAAGCCAGTGCCCGTCCCGGCGGGGGTGGTGCCGGCCCCGCAGGCAGACAGACCGAACGCGGCAAGAACAGCAGCCAGTGCGACAGGCAGCCAGTGCTTCCTCATGCGGACCTCTTGACAGTTCTTGCGCGAATCTCCGATGTTTCCGACATCATCGCCCGTCGGTACGCACCATTGTCAACCCCTTCGGGGCTTCAAGTAGTGATTAATTACTCCAAGTGGGTGGAAGAGTTGCTGCGCGGTCTTGCTCATATCGAGCCCGAATGCGACACTGTCGAGCTGTGATCAAGGTTGCGTTCATCGGCGCTGGCAGTATCGAGTTCACCCGCAACGTCGTCACCGACTTGTGCAGCTATCCCGAGCTGGCGGGTGACGTGCACTTCGCGCTGCATGACATCAGCCCGGAGCGACTTGCGTTCGCGGCGGCCCTGACCCGGCAGATCGTGGCCCAGACAGGGGCGAGTGCGACTGTGTCGGCGTCCGGCGAGCGCGGGCCGGCCCTGGATGGTGCTCGTTACGTGATCAATGAGGTTCAGGTAGGCGGCTACGCAGCCACCCGGGCTGACTTTGACATCCCGGCGCGATACGGGGTGCGGCAGACCATCGGCGACACCCTGGGCATCGGCGGGATTTTCCGCGGGCTGCGAACTATCCCGGTGGTGACCGCGCTGGCCACGGACATGCTGCAGTACTGCCCCGATGCCATCTTGCTGAACTACTCCAACCCGATGGCCATGCTGCCGTGGGCGGTATACGCGGGCACTGCCTTCAGCAACGTGTTCGGGCTGTGCCACTCCGTCCGGGATACCCATGCGTTCCTGGCCGGGCTGGTCGGCGCCGATCCCGCCGAGGTGGACTTCGTGACGGCCGGATTCAACCATCAGGCGTTCGTGCTGCGGTTCGACCGCGACGGGCAGTCCCTGTACCCGCGGCTAGCGGAGGTCATTGACGGCTCGGCGGACCTGCAGCGACGGGTCCGGGTCGAGCTGTTCCGCCGGTTCGGCTATTTCCCCACCGAGTCGAGCGAGCACTCCGCCGAGTACGTGCCCTGGTTCATGCGGCACGACGACCAGGTCGAGCAGTACCGGATCTTCGTCGGCGACTACCTGGCCAGGTCACAGGAGAACCTGGACGAGCTGGATTCGCTGCAGGCCCGGCTGGATGCGGGCGCTGAACTCGAGCTGGAGCCGACCGACGAACTTGCCTCCCAGTTCATTCACTCGCTGGAGACCGGCACGAAGCGCGAGATTTACGTCAACGTCCGCAACGACGGGCTGATCGCCAACCTGCCACCGCAGTGCTGCGTCGAAGTGCCGTGCGACCTGTCCGCGGGAACAGCGACAGCGCGGTCGGTAGGCGCGCTGCCGCCCCAGCTGGCCGCGCTGAACCGGACTTTCCTGAACGTCGTCGAACTCACCGTGCTGGCGGCGCTCGAGGGTCGCCGAGAGCACGTGTACCAGGCCGCGCTCCTCGACCCGAACACCGCGGCCACGCTCACGACCGCGCGGACCGTCGCGATGTGCGACGACCTGCTCACTGCGCACGCCGGCCTGATGCCACCCGGCCTGGCCCGCTAGCATCCGGCGGTTTCCGGAGGCACAATCCGGCACCAGCCGGAGGGAGGAGCCGTCAATGACCGGCTCACGATCTGGCACCGCCCGATGGACCGCGGGTTTCGCCGCCGCCTCGCTCGCTGTCAGCCTCGCCGTGATCGCGGCCGCGGCCCCGGTAGCCGGCGCCGCATCATCGGCCCCTGCGTCGGCTCACGCTGCGACGTCCATCCCGCGTCCTCGCCACGACGGCAGGCTGCGTATCACCGGGTCACTGCGCGATGGCGGCACCATCACCGCAGCAGGCCTGACCTGGCGTCCGGGCAAGCTGCCGCGCGGGGACAAGCTGCTCAGCTTCGCTGTCGGCTATAGCTGGCGTGCCTGCACCGGCAGCGGCACGTGCGGCCGGGCCGCCGACACGACCGCGACCCCGTTTGCCGCCCGACGATACGTGGTCGGCCACGCTGACACCGGCAAGCGCCTGGCGGTGACAGTGACCGCGACCGAGGTGGTCGAGACCAATCCCGCGACCTTCGCGTTCAGTGTGCTGAGTTCGTCCGCCAGCGACATGACCAGCACGCGTGCCGGTGCGTATCCGGTCAGCACGCGCCCGACGACGGAATTCGTGAACGGCACGCCAGAGCACCGTACGGCGTCAGCAGAGGAGTACTTCCAGGTCGATCCGGCGCACTATAACGCTGCAGACGGCGTCGCTAGCCAGCAGTTCCGCGTCGACGGCGGTGGCTGGCAGCCGCTGCCGTCACGTCACGTGTTCTATACCGGCAAGCTCCGCGTCGGGCAGCACGACGTGCAGGTGCGCACGGCCGATTCGGCCGGGTCCACCGTCGTCAGCTTCCGCTGGCAGATCGTGCCGATGCCCGCGCCGGTCGCCTGCCGGCCTCGGCCCGGTGGCGCGTGCTGGTATCCGCCGCACCTCAACAGGCACCACAGGCCGATGCGCTGGGACTGGCAGATCGGCCGGGTAACACCCCTGCAGCGAACCGGCGCGCACGCGGTCGACATCTATGACATCGACGGCTTCCTGACCACAGCGGCCCAGGTACGGGTCATCCACCACAGCTGGCAGGCCGCGACCCTGCGGCACCCGAAGCTGATCTGCTATCTCGATCTGGCCTGGGAGGACTACCGTCCCGACGGAAGCCCTGGCCGGCTCTTCCCAGCGGCCACGCTCGGCGCGGTGTACTACGGCTACCCGCAGGAGCGCTGGGTCGATTTCCGCCAGCTCGACGCGCTCAAGCCCATGCTGAACGAGCGGATCAGGATGTGCGCCAGGAAAGGCTTCGATGCCGTGGAACTCGACGACATCGACAGCTTCGACCCGCCGGCGACGACCGGGTTCCAGCTGACCCCGGGCGACGCGCAGAACTACCTGGCCTATGCGTTCAACCAGATTCACCGGCTCGGCATGACCGCGCTGTGGAAGAACTCGCCGCTGCTGAGCTGGTGGGGCCGCAGATACTCGGACGGCGCGGTAGTCGAGGAGTGCTACATCTACCGGCAGTGCCTGGCCTCGCAGCTGCGCGGCAGCGGCCAGTACGGGATCACCTGCACGGCGCTGACCGGCCCTACACCGTGCGGGTGGGACGCCTTCACCACCGACCGGACGACAGCGCAGCCCACCGGTAAGTGGGTCGGCGAGGCGGAATACTCGGCCGACAATTACGTCTGCAACCCAGGTCAGCGCTGTGCGCGCAACCGGCTGTTCCGCACGTTCTGCGCGACGGTCTATGCCCCGTCGTACGGGTTCGCCGCCGTCAAGTTCAACGTGAACCTCGACGGGAGCATGTTTTATCCATGTCCCTCCGGTACCTGACACCAAGGTCATCCGGCTGCCTACAGCCAGCGCCCCCGACGGCAGCCCGCGGCCAGGATCGACCGGGGCTGCCGGGCTCGTCAGGTCTGGTAAGGGCCCTCGCCTTAGCCGCGCTCGCTTCGCGGGATGGTCACGAGTAAGGACCGCCCTCCGTGCAAGGGCACGGCAGCGCATTCCAGGTGAGGGTGTAACTTCCGCTGTCGCTGAGCGGCAGCCAGCGGACTTCGATGTAGAAATTCACCGCTGTGGGAGTGGATGAATTCGAGAATATCGTGAAGGCTGTGGCAGATACCCGCAACGCTGTCGGGTTGCTATTGCCCAGGTATACATCGAACGCCGCACCTGCGGTCGACCCCGATGCCGCCGGAGTTACGGTCAGCCTGACTTTGCAGTTGGTGATGATGGCCGCCGAAACCCCGAACTCGTACCAAACGGGGCTGCTAGCAGAGGTGGTTCCTGTCTCGGTAATCGGCAGCTGCGGGCACGTCAGACCGGTGCCCTCAGGATTCGTGCCCAGGTCTATCGGATTTGCCTCCGAGCTGCCCGGAGGTCCGCTGGGTGGCGGCAATACGCACTGGATGGAAGCGTTCCCGGCGCTGTCATAACCGACGTGGGCGTTGCCCGCGCCGTTCTCGCAGGGGGTGCCATTGAGACCGTCCAGCGAGGATGCTGGCCCCGCAGGGCCAGCAGGTCCGGTAGCTCCATCGGCGCCAGCAGGTCCGGTAGCTCCATCGGCGCCGGCCGCGCCAGCCGGACCCGTCGCTCCCGGCGGGCCAGCCGGACCCATCGCTCCCGGCGGGCCAGCCGGACCCGTCGCTCCAGCGGGGCCTTGCACGTTCCAAGTCACCGCGGTCGTGCCCTTCGGGCAAGTGCTGCCCGCGTCCTGCAGCACCAGTGCGTGCGTCCCGTTGATTTCCCCGTTGGTAAAGCAGCCGTGCACCACGCCGACGGAATCGACCGGTCCGGCGGTCGCCCCCAGCGCCGTGCCCGCTCCCGCTGCCAGGACGACAGCGACGCCCGTCGTCAGTAAAGCCATCCGTCTGCTCATTGCCTGCTCCTCTCACGCGGCGGCCACGGCCGCCAGTCACCGGCATCGCCGGGCGGTCCGTCTCCGCGCTAAGAATGCGCTTTGGCAGGTGCATCTGTGAGCGTGGGAATCCACAGGCTTTGGCGCGGAAACGAGCCGCCTGGCCTGGTACCGTCTACAGGCCGAGCACCGCGACGGGGATCTTGGCGTTGATCAGCCCGCCGTCACCGAGCTGGCCCTTGTTGTCCAGACCCCAGCAGAAGGCGGCCTCGCTGGCGTCCAGCGCGCAGCTCCCGGTCCCGGCGTTAGCCGAGATCGTCGCGCCGTCCGAAGTGAAACCACTCACCGCGACCGGCACCGGGCTACCGCTGAAGGTACCGTCGCCAAGCTCGCCGGCCGAGCCGGATCCCCAGCAGTTGACCGCCCCTGTCGTCAGCACCGCGCAGCTGTGCGAGTACCCGGAGCTGATCGCCAGGACGCCGAAGATGCCCGACACGAATGCCGGCACGTGGCTGTCGGTGAACTTGCCGTCACCGATCTCGCCCGATGAATTGTGACCCCAGCACAGCACCTTGCCCGCGGCGGTGAGCGCGCAGCTGAACTCGTCTCCGACAGTGATCTGCACGACGCTCACCAGTCCCTTGACCGCGACCGGGAGCTTGCTGTTGCTGGTGGAGCCATCGCCCAGCTGGCCGTGGTTGTTCTTGCCCCAGCACATCACGGTCCCGGTCTTCTCCAGCGCGCAGCTGTGGTCAGGACCCGTCACCACCTGGCTGACCGCACCGCCCAGACCCTTGACCTTGACCGGAGTGTCGCTCTGACTGGTGGTGCCATCGCCGAGCTGGCCCTCGCCGTTGGAGCCCCAGCAGAACGCCAGGCCGTTAGCCAGCACGGCGCAGGAGTGATACAGGGTCGCGCTGACCGACGCGACCCCAACGATGGACGGCACTGGCACCGCCTGATGGGCGACCTTGGTGCTGCCGTCGCCGATCTCGCCCTTGGAGTTGTCGCCCCAGCACGCAAGGTGCCCGGTCGATGTGACCGCGCATCCGCCCAGCGCGGCGGAGACCTGAACGACCGCGCTGCCGCCAAGCCCGGCGACCGCGACCGCGGTCTTGTGCACGGTGACCGTCGAGCCGCCGTTGCCGACGTACTCGCCCCAGCAGTCTGCAGCGAGCAGCCCGGTCACCGCGCACCCGGTGAGCGATCCGGCCGAGATGCCGGTCGCCGATCCGGCGGGTACCGGCAGCCCGGTCACCGGCGTCGGGATGTCCCGGTCCTGAGTCGTGCCGTCACCGATCGAACCCCAGTCGATACCGCGCCCCCAGCACTTCACGGCCGCGGAGAACAGCACCACGCACGCATGACTCTGGCCGGTGGTGAGCTGCTCAGGCATGTAGGTGCCGGCCCCGGCAGGCGAGATCCCGGAGCCGAACACCGGCACCGGGACGTTCGACTGGCCGTTGTATGAGCCGTTGCCGAGCGACCCGAAACCGCGCGAACTGCCCCAGCACTGAAGCGTCTTGTAAGCGGAGACCCGCGCGCAGGTGAAGTCCTGACCGGTGCTGACCTGCAGCACGCCGGAGTTGAGCCCGGACACCTGAGTCGGGAGCAGCTTGTCGGCCGTGCCCCCGTAGCCGAGCTCGCCGTCTATCCCGGCGCCCCAGCACTTCAGGTCGAAGGTACTGGTCAGCACTGCGCAGGTGTCGTCCTGGCCAGTCGCAACGGAGACCACGTCCGGTCCGGCCCGGCCGACGAGCACGGGCACGTGGCTGTCGATCCGGTTGCCGATGCCAAGCTGGCCGAACGCGTTCTGGCCCCAGCAGTACAGCGCGCCGGTCAGCAGGACCGCGCAGGCATGAAACGCGCCGGTCGAGACGGTGGAGACCCCCGTCAGCCCGGTAACGGTCACCGGGGTGCTGGAATTCGCGGTAGTCCCGTTGCCTAGCTCGCCGAACTTGTTGTAGCCCCAGCACCGCACCTGCCTGGCGGCACCGGTCACCGCACAGGTGAAGTGGAATCCTGCGGAAATCTGGAACGCCTGCAGCCCCGGCACCATCACTGGCCGGAGTACCGCGGCAAGCACATGCCCGTTACCCAGCTCACCGTACCGGTCCGAGCCCCAGCACCAGACCTGATCGGTGACGGCCTGAATCGCGCAGCTATGGTCACCGCCGGCCGTCACGGCTACCGCGGCGGGCAGCAGCGCGCGTACCGGGATGGTGACCGTTGTGGTAGCCTTCCGGCCGCTGCCGAGCTGGCCTTTGTCGTCGCGTCCCCAGCAGAACACCCGGCCGTCGGGCACCACTGCGCAGGTATGGTTGCCGGTCGCGTTCGCGGACACGATCGGCCAGCTCGTCGCGCCGGCCGGCGGCGCGTGCCCGGCAACCACCAGAGCCGCCGCCGAAAGGCCGAGCAATGCGGTGAGCGTCCGTAGCCGGCGCGACCCACGGCGAGCGATGCCTGCATAAGTAAGGCTCATGCCGCGACCATAACGACGGCGGCAGCGCCGTCGCGTCGGGGAAAACCCTACGTCTGCCGCCAGCCGATGCCGGGATTGACCTGGCTGGTCAGCGGCAGGTCCACCGTCACCCCGCGTTCCTTGCTCTCCCATGCCTCGATGGTCCGCAGCACGTCCTCGGTATAGATCTTCAGATGCTGGCGGTAGACCTCGCTGAAAGTGCGCAGGTAGGCGAGCTCCGCTTGCACGGCGCGGCGTTCCTGGTCGGTCTGCGGCGGGAGGCCGTCGTGATTCATCGCGTCAACGGCCGCTGCGCGAGCCCTGGCCTGGGCCTCCTCAAGCAGCAGGTCAGCGTGCTGCTGGGCCTGTCCCATGATCTCGTCCCGGCGGACCCTGGCCTCCTCGGTGAGCCGGCCGCTGTATGCCTGGGCATCGGCTACATAGCGGTCCGCGGTGCGCTGCGCGCTGGACAGGATGCGCACCGCGTGCACGTGCGCGTCGTCCTGGCCGAACAGGACGGCATCGGTGCCGTTCTCCTTGCCGAGGATCCGGCGGCGCAGCCGCTGAACCTCCTGCCAGAGCGAGGCTCGCTCATTGATGAGCCGGATCATCTCCGCGTGCACGTCCGCGAGGAACACGCGGACGGGCTCTTCCTCGAACCCGTGGCGACCCCAGCGGGTCAGCGGGAAGGTGACCGCGCGCAGGTGATCTGGCGTCAGCCGGTGCTGCTCGTCGTACCAGGCATCCGATGTCATCGCTCGCTCCAGCCGAAGTCCTCGACGTGTATCTGATCGACCGGCACGCCCGCGGCGGCCAGCAGCGACGCGGTGTCCTGCACCATCTCCGTCGGGCCTGCCAGGTAAGCGTCGTGGCGGGACCAGTCCCCATGCCGGGCGACAGCGGACGCGATCGGGCCGGTGTGCCCGGCGAACGGGCCGGCTGACACCACCGGAACTACCGTCAGCCAGTGATGCTCCGCGGCCAGCTTCTCCAGGCTGGGCAGGTCGTACAGGCCGTCCGCGGTCCGTGCGCCGAAGAAGAGGTGCACTGCGGGTGGCTGCCGCAGCCCGGCCACCTGCCCCAGCATGGACTTGAGCGGGGCCAGGCCCGTGGAGCCGGCAACCATCAGGATGTCGCGGCCAGACGCGGTGTCGAGCCGAAGAACACCGACCGGGGGCCCCAGCCGCAGCTCGGAGCCGGTGGCCGCGCCAGCGGTGAGGGCCATGCTGACGGCCCCGCCATCGATCAGGCGGACATGGAAGTCCATGCTGCCATCGGCACGCGGCGCGTTCGCCATCGAGTAATAGCGCCACAGTCGCGGCCGGGCTGGCGATTCGATGGCAACGGACTGGCCGGGCAGGTACTCAAGCCTCGGCTCAGTCCGGACCGTCAGCGACGTGACGTCGAACGCCAGGCGTTCCCGGGCGATGACGGTCGCGGCCCAGTACGCCGGATGGTGCTGCTCGTCCTCGGCGGCGGCGGCAGTCATGACGCCGGCGATCAGCTCGTAGGCACCCTTCCAGTCAGCCTCGAGCTCAGCGTCCCAGGCGTCGCCGGCGAAATACGCGAAGGTGGCCAGCAGGCTGTCGCCGACGGCGTCGTAGTGCGCGGCCAGCGTGCCGAACTTGCGATGTCCCCGGCCCAGATCGCGAAGGAAGACTGCCAGGCCGTCGGCGTCCTCGACGCTGGAGACGATAGTCACCAGCGCGTCAACCAGGTGGGCGCGCTGGGCTTGCATGGATACCGGGAACATCGGCCGTGTCTCGGGGTGCCTGAGGAACAAGTCGGAGTAGAAGTGCAGCGGCACTTCGTCGCCATGCATCGCGATGCGGGCGAAGCTGCGCTTGAGCCGCGCGATATCCACCGAACCGCCTTTCCTCCGGTCTGGCTCGCGGCTAGCGGTTGAGCACGTCGGCGCGAACGGTCTCGGCGACGGCGACCGCGGTGGCGATATCTCCCTCGTCAATGCCGAACTCGCGCAGGCTGCTGCCAAGGTGACTGACGACCCGGTCGAAATGCGTGTCGGTCAGTCCGGGAAGCTGTGCGTGCGCGGCCCGGAGGCCACGACCGGTGTACGCGTGCGGACCGCCGAATGCCAGCGCCAGGAATTCGGCCAGCATGATCGCCTGCCGGTGCAGATCGACGCCGGCGAAATACGGCGCGAGCAGTTCGTCGGCTAGCAGTCGCTGGCAGAGGCAGGCCGTCACCAGCCGCATCGGCTGGCGGTCGCCGCTCAGCAGGTCGTACAGGCTCGCGTCAGTAGTCACAGGCACCTCACCAGGCCCGGAGGGGTACGTCCCGCTCCTCGACCGAGACGCTAGTGCCGACCCCGTTACCTGGACGCTACCCAGGTGTAACGCGATCAGCGGCGAGATCAGCGGAGATGGCGATGCTCCCGTTGGTTGGGCCCGGCCGACCAGCTTGGTCGAGCAGCGCAGGCCCGGCCGGGTCGGGTGGCCCGGCGAAGTGCCGGGTCAGCAGGTCCGAGAACTCCTCGGCGCGGAGCGGCTGGGAGAAATAGAAGCCCTGCCCGACCTGACAGCCAAGCAGCTTGAGCCCGGCGAACTGGTCCTTGGTCTCCACGCCCTCGCCCACGGCGGCGATGCCCATGGCGTTGGCGAGGTCGATGATGGCCCCGACAATGGCGGAGTCCACCGCACTTTCGCCGATGCCCTGCACGAACGTGCGGTCGACCTTGACCTCATGCACCGGGAACTGCTTCAGGTAGGCCAGCGAGGAGTGGCCCGTACCGAAGTCGTCGATGGCGAGCCGCACACCCAGCCGGTTGAGCTTCTTCATGACCTCGCGGGCGCCGGCCAGGTCTTCCATGACCATGGTCTCGGTGATCTCGAATATGAGCAGCTCGGAGGGCAAGCCAGTGGCATCGAGGGCCGCCGCCACCTGAGACAGCAGTCCGCTCTCCTGGAACTGACGTGGCGACAGGTTGACGCTGATGGGCACATCGACCTCAAGCCGGTCCCGGATCGAGCGCACCTGGCGGCACGCCCTGTCCAGCACGTAGCGACCCAGCGGCAGTATCAGCCCGGTTTCCTCGGCGATCGGGATGAACCTCATCGGGCTGATCAGGCCGTGCGTCGGATGGCGCCACCGCACCAGTGCCTCGGCGCCGACGATGAGCTGCTTGTCGAGCGAGTAGAACGGCTGGTAGTGCACCTCAAGCTCGTCCCGCTCGAGCCCTTTGCGCAGGTCAGCCTCGATTTCCAGGCGCTCGGAAGAGCGCGTCCCCATGGCAGCCTGGTCGAAGATCTTGTAGGTACCGCCGCGGCCCTTGGCCTTGGCGTCGTACATCGCCACATCGGCGTTGCGGAGCACGTCGTCGGCCGTCTTGCCCGGCTCGGTGAGCGCGATGCCGAGCGACACGCTCGCCACCAGCTCATAACCGTCAGGGAGCACCATGGGCTGCTCGACGGCGGCGCAGAGGCGCCGTGCTGCGGACACGGCCTCGTGTACGCCGGCGACGTCTTCCAGCAGCACCACGAACTCGTCGCCGCCGAAGCGAGCCAGCAGGTCATGGCCGCGGACCACCGCCTTCATCCGGGCTGCGATCGCCACCAGGAACTCGTCGCCGGTGACATGACCCAGGCTGTCGTTAATGCTCTTGAAGCGGTCCACGTCCACGAAGATCAGGGCGTGGGTCTTGCGGGTCCGTGCGGACCGGAGGAGTGCCTGGTCGAGTCGCTCGACGAGGAGCCGGCGATTCGCCAGCCCGGTCAGGCTGTCGTAGAACGCGTGGTGGTGCAGCTCGTCTTCGAACGCCTTGCGCTCGGTGATATCGCGGAACGCGATCACCGCGCCTGACGGGGTGCCGTCAGTCCTGACGGCCGACACTGTGTACGCCACCGGGACCAAACCGCCGTTCTTGCCGCGGAACCGGGCGTCGTCTTCCCTGATGGTGGCGCCGGTACGGATGGCTTCCAGTGCCGGCCCGAGCAGGAAGTCAGGCGCCATGACGACGGAGTCGCGGCGCGGCGTGCCGGCCTCCGCCGCCAGCACCGGCAGCTCGATCAGGCTGGCCGCGGCGGGGTTAGCGAACGTCAGCCTGCCGTCTGCGGCGATGGCGCAGACGCCTTCGCCGATGTTGAGCGTGATCGAGGCGAGCCGCTCACGTTCGACGTGGACCTGCTGGTACAGCTCGGCGTTGCTGAGCGCGCCGCTGCCCACGGCAGCCAGTGCCCGCAGCAGGCCGCTGTCGGCGGCGTCGAAGGGCTCGTCGCGGCGGCGTCCGGACGCCACCAGCCACTGCTGCTGACCGGTCACTGTCATAGGCGCGGCCAGCTCGGCCGCGTCCGGCTTGTCAGGTGTCAGCGTGGCCTGCGGACTGCGCAGCAGTTGCCGGACCGACCCTAAGATCGTCTCCAGCACCGCCTGCTGCCGCAGCCCGCGGTTCGCCTCCAGGGTGACCTCGTACAAGCCCTCCATCCTGGCCCGGTCATAAAGCGCCGCGAACCGAGCGCTGATGAGCCTGCGCTCCAGCACCAGGCCGGGGACGGCTATCGCTATTGCCCACAGCCGCGTTTGTATGGCCAGCGCGACCACTACGCCGATCAGTGCTCCGGCACCAGCCAGCGTCAGCTGGATCGGCAGATCGCTAGTGAACTCGCGCCAGGTCGCGCCCATCGAGATAACGACCCCGGCGACAAGGGCGGTGTTGACGACGAAGTACACGCCGACACCGAGCGCGATGGCCGCGATCTGGATGGCGGTGAGCGAATCTGCCGGGGCAGCTATGCTCCGGCTCACGGCCAGTCCCAGGCCGGCCGCGACGAGCACCTGCCCGGTGTTGAATGCCGCCTTGACCACGGGACGCCGGCGAATCGCCTGAGCCAGCACGGTCGCCAGGGCCAGCGTCGCCAGGGTCAGCACTGACGGCACGAGCAGGGCGAGGATCACAAAGAATCCCTCGTCCATATTGAAGGCCTCGGATTCGCCGCCACGAAACACGACGACCGGCCATACCTTGCTGCCGAGGGCGAGGACGCCCATCGCGACCGCGACAATCCACTGGCTCTGATCTGGGTGTCCCGAACCCGACTGCCGCCATATGGCGGCGGCCAGCGTGATGGCCCCGCCGGCGACCGAAGCCGCGACGATCGCCCGGGTCGCGCGAGGTAACCTCACGGCTGGCCCCGGCCGGCCTGGGCGCGGCTCAGCTCCATGCCGAGCCGTTCCACTCCCGGCCGGTCCAGGCCGAGCCGGTCCAGGCCGTTTCGTTCCACTCCCGGCCGGTCCACGCCGAGCCAGCCCAGGCCGAGCCGTTCCAGGCTGCGCCGGACCAGGCCGAGCCGTTCCACTCCCGCCCGGTCCAGGCCCAGCCGTTCCAGGAGTCGCCGCTCCAGGAGTCGCCGTTCCAGGTACTTCCGGTCAGCGGGAGGCCGGCCAGCAGATTACTGAGCCAGCCCCAGCCGGACGGTGACTGGCTCCACGGGGTTCCCGACCACAGCGTCGGATTCCAGGTGCTCACAGGACTGCTCGGGGACAGCGCTACGGTGACCCAGGGCAGCGCAGGGAGCAGGCCGGAGGCGGACTGGCTGAAGTCCATCGGACCTGAGGTGGCTGCAGCGTACGCATTCAGAGCCCCATGGCCATCCACGAACGGGTTGCCGACCGGGCCAGGGCTGGTGTTACCGAGCAGCCGGGCCTTGAGCTGGTTGGGATCCAGTCCGGGGTTGTCAGCCAGTACCAGCGCCGCTGCCCCGCTGGTGATGGCAGCGCTGAACGACGTACCTGAGCCGACGAAGTTCGCCGAGCCGACCCGGCCCGATGGATAGTCGTTGTAGATCGTCGATCCTGGCGCGGCCAGACTGACCACCGACCTGCCCGAGGTGACAAGGTCAGGCTTGACCCAGCCATCCGGGGAGGTCGGGCCCGCGCTGCTGAAGTCCGTCATCTCGTCACCGGCTACGGATGGCGCGGCCATGTCATCCAGGGCGCCCGCCGTGATTGCCAGCGGATCGTCTCCCGGGGACAGGATGGTGCCGTTGAACGGGCCGGCGTTGCCGGCCGAGGTCACCACGGCGATGCCCGCGTTCCAGACCGCCTCCACCGCCTGATCGAGCGGATTGAGGACGGTGGACTGGCTGGCCTGGAATCCGAGTGAGATGTTCAGCACCCTGATCCCGTAGCTGGCCTGGTGGTCAACGGCCCATTCCAGGCCAGAGATGATGGTGCTCAGGTGCGTGGTGCCATCGGCACCTGCCACCTTGATCGACACCAGATTGGCGCCAGGGGCTTCACCGGAGTACTGCCCGTTCGACGACGCCCCGTTCCCTGCGATCAGGCCCGCCACGAAGGTGCCGTGCCCGTACCCGTCCTGGTAGGGGTCGTTCCCGCCGGACAGGTCCACCCCGCCGATCAGCCGCCCGGCGAAGTCAGGCAGGTTGTCGATGCCGGTATCCAGGACAGCGACGGTGACCCCCTGACCGGTATCGCCGGCCGACGCCAGCTGCGTCGCTCCGGTTTGCTGCAAGAACGCGTCCGAAGGCGTGTGCGGACCGGTGGACACCGGCGCGGACTGCACGCTCACCGATAGGTCGGGCGTGACGGTGATACCCGGAAGAGCCGCCAGCACCGGCTCTAGCAGCGCGGGAACAATCGCGTCGACACCGTTGATCAGGTGGTACTGGCTCAGGATGCTGCCGCCCACCCGCAGCACGGCGGTGACCGGACTCAGTAACCCGGTGGAGGTGACGATAACTGTCACGGTGGTGCTTGCCGACGCCGCCGGGGCACCGGTCATGGCCGTGCCCGCTAACGCCCCGATGAGTGCTGCACTGGCAGCGGCTGTCCGCCCCGTGGTCCACCGGGCGAACCTGGCCCGATCGCCGCCCCTCGCGCTGCATGAGCCGGAGTGCCGCATCTAGCAGCCTCTCTCCCCTGAGTGCCTTTTGACGGACCTACGGTACGCCGAGTAGCAGCCTTTAGGGGGAAATTCCATCAACACCAGCAGCCTTTAGGGGAAAGAGTCCGATTCTATCCAGGCAAGGTTTACCTCACGACGGTCCGAATCAAATTCGTCTAACCGCACGTGCGTGGCGCAATTGCGTGGCGCTTGCTTGCCTCGCCCCCCTGAGCAGCACGTAGGTGTCGCTGATGGACGAGGCATCGGCCCGTTCGAGCACGTGCAACGGTATTATCTGGTTCTTTATCCATGCCGCAAGTACTTGTTTCGACTGAGCATTGAAATGGTTCGCAGCCAGTTTCATCGCGGCAATGCCTGGCACCGTTACCGGCTGGGCCGGACGAGGGTTCCATACGGCGCCAGAAGTCGGCCGTGTGATGATCGGGCCGTGGCGATGATGGGCGGGCCGGGGTGAGTGCGGTGGCTGACGGCGCCCGGCTGGTCGCAGTCAGCGACCTGCACGTCGGCTTCGCGCCGAATAGGCGGCTGGTATCGGAGCTGCAGCCGCGGTCAGCGAGTGACTGGCTTATCGTGGCGGGCGACGTCGGGGAATTCGCTGCTGACATCGAGTGGGCGCTCGGCACGCTCAGCGAGCGATTCGCCAGGGTCATCTGGGTGCCGGGCAATCATGAACTGTGGACTCACCGGCGCGAGCCGCTCACGCTGCGCGGCGTGGAGCGCTACGAGCACCTGGTCGGACTCTGCCGCAAACTCGGCGTGATCACGCCGGAAGACCCGTACCTGCGCTGGGATGGCGGTGGCGGTCCGGTGGTGATCGCGCCGTTGTTCGTGCTGTACGACTACACCTTCGCTCCGGCGGGAGCGACATCGAAGGCCGACGGGCTGGACCGCGCCTACCGGACCGGCGTCGTGAGCACCGATGAACGACTGCTGCACGCCGACCCGTATCCGAGCACCGAAGCGTGGTGCGAGGCCCGGCTGGTACAGACCGAGCGCAGGCTCGCCGCGCTCCCAGCCGGCTGCGCCACCATTCTGGTGAACCACTTCCCGCTGGTCAGGGAGCCTACCCGGGTCATGCGATACCCGGAGTTCGCGCAATGGTGCGGCACGGTCCGGACAGCCGACTGGCCGGTCCGGTTCAACGCGGCCGCAGTCGTCTACGGTCACCTGCATATTCCGCGGACGACCTGGCATGACGGCATCCGGCATGAGGAGGTCTCGCTGGGCTATCCGCGGGAGTGGCAGCGCAGAGCCGCGCCGCCTGCCATCCCCCGGCAGATACTGCCGGCCGTGGCGCTCCCTGTCACTGTCGGCGGCCGCTGGTAGCCTCTCGCTCCTGTGACCATCCCCGCATCCGCCACCAGTGCCGCCGGCTGGGCGGCCGGCCAGGCTGCCAGAGCTGACCTGCTCCCGGTTCTGCGTAGCTGGCAGCAGGACGCCTACCGCCGCTATTTCGATGTGGGCGGCCGGGATTTCCTGCTGGTGGCCACGCCGGGCGCGGGTAAGACGACGCTCGCGCTTACTGTCGCGGCGGAGTTGCTCGCCAGGGGTGAGATCAGCGCGATTACCGTGGTCACGCCGACCGAGCACCTGAAATTCCAGTGGGCTCAGTCGGCGCACCGGCTTGGCATCGCGCTGGATCCGAGATTCAGCAACGCCCAGGGCCAGGCTTCAGCCGACTTCACCGGCGTCGCGGTCACCTACGCGCAGGTGGCCGCGCATCCGGCACTGCACCGGCGGCGGACCAGCAGCAGGCGAACCCTGGTGGTGTTCGACGAGATTCATCACGCTGGTGATGCGCTGTCCTGGGGCGAGGCCGTCCGGGTCGCCTTTGAGCCAGCGCAGCGCCGCCTGGCGCTCACAGGCACGCCGTTTCGCAGCGACACCAACCCGATCCCGTTCGTCAGTTATCAGCACCACGACGACGGAAGCCTGCGCAGTACCTCGGACTATGTGTACGGATACGGCCCGGCGCTCACCGACGGGGTGGTCAGGCCCGTCATCTTCCTTGCCTACTCGGGCGAGATGCGCTGGCGCACCAGCGCGGGCGATGAACTGGCCGGCACGCTTGGTGCCCCGATGACCTCCGAGCAGCTCGCGCACGCCTGGCGGACCGCACTCGACCCGGCAGGCGCCTGGATCAAGCGCGTCCTGGAAGCCGCAGATCGCCGGCTGACCGAGGTCCGCCGCGGCATGCCAGACGCGGCCGGCATGGTTATCGCCAGCGACCACGCCGATGCCAGGGCCTACGCGGCGCTGCTCCGCGACATCAGCGGCACGCGACCCGTCGTGGTGCTGTCCGACGATCCGGCGGCGACCAGGAAGATCGGCCAGTTCTCCGCGTCGGCGGATCGATGGATGGTTGCCGTCCGGATGGTGTCCGAGGGCGTGGACATTCCCCGGCTCGCGGTCGGCGTCTACGCCACCAGCGTCGGCACGGCGCTGTTCTTCGCGCAGGCTGTCGGCCGGTTCGTCAGGGCCCGCCAGCGCGGTGAGACGGCATCGGTGTTCCTGCCATCGATACCGGCTCTCCTCGGCTACGCCGCCGAGCTGGAGGCCGAGCGCGATCATGTGCTGAAGCGTCCTGGCGGCGATGAGGACGACGAGCGTGCTCTGGACGAGGCGCGGCGGCGCAGCGACAGCCGGGACGAACTGGATCAGGGGCCGTTCCTGGCGCTCGAGGCATCCGCTCATTTCGACCGGGTGCTGTATGACGGCAACGAGTTCGGCGTTACTGCCGAGGAAGAGGAGTTCATCGGCCTGCCGGGCCTGCTGGAACCCGAGCAGGTCACCCAGCTGCTACGCAACCGGAAGTCAAGCCGGGTCGGGCCGGGCCGGGCCGCTGCGGCCGGTCAGGGCCGGCCGCCTGAGTCAGCCCAGGCCGCCGCTGCCGAGGCGACCACCGGGGAGACCCTCGCGGCACTGCGCAAGGAACTCAACGGCCTGGTCGCGGCCTGGCATCACCGCACCGGTCAGCCGCATGGCGCGGTGCATGCCGAACTAAGGCGCAGCTGCGGCGGCCCGCCGTTGCCCCAGGCGACGGCGGCTCAGCTCCGGGCCAGGATCGACACGATGCGGCGAATGGCCGCAGCCCGCTAGCCAGACGAGACCGCTGCTCGCGCCGCTGACAAGCACGAGCGCTCAGTCACCGGTAAATCAGTCACCGGTAAATCGGGGCACCCGCTTCGCTGCAAAGGCAGCCACGCCCTCGGCGAAGTCAGTCGACTCGGCCATCTCCTGCTGAACCTGAGCCTCCAGCTCAAGCTGCTCATCGATGCGGCTGTACAGCCACGCGTTCAGCTGTCGCTTGGTACCGGCGTAGGACCGCGTCGGTCCGTTAGCGAGCCGTCCGACTAGTTCCTCGGCTCGGGGCAGGAGTTCCTCGTCGGGCCAGACCCGGTTGATCAGGCCCCAGTCCAGCGCTTGCTGGCTGGGCAGTCGCTCGCCGAGCATGGCCAGCTCCGCTGCCCGGGCGAAGCCGACCCTGGACGGCACCAGAAGTGATGACCCGCCGTCCGGGACCAGCCCGATGTTGACGAAAGCCAGCACGAAGTACGCAGACTCCGCGGCGACGACGAGATCACAGGACAACGCGAGGGACAGCCCGATGCCAGCCGCGACGCCATTGACCGCAGCCACGACCGGCTTGGACATCTGGCGGATGCCGGTGATGATCGGGTGGTACCGCTCGGTGAGCACGCTGTAGACATCCGGTTTGCCATCGGGTGTCTGCGGCCGCGGATCCCTCAGGTCAGCGCCACTGGAGAAGGCCCGTCCTGCGCCGGTCACCAGCACGGCTCGCACGGAGGTATCAGCAGCCAGGTCCTGCACGGTGTCACGCAGCGCGATTCCGAGCTTGTCGTCCCACGCGTTGAGGCGGTCGGGCCGGTTGAGCTCCAGTTTGGCTGCTGCGCCGCAGCGGTACAGCCGGACGGCATCGAGATCGCGGTCGAGCTCGAAATCGGTAGAAGAGGTCATGACTGGCAGGGTAATACGCCATCGCTACCGCCGCGGTGCGCGCGACCGCGTGACTGGCGTAACGTCTGTGTCATGTGCCGCAGCATCAAGACACTCCGTGAGCCCTATACGGAGCAGGTGACCGAGGCCGACGTGCGCGCCGCCGCGCTCCAGTACGTCCGCAAGATCAGCGGGTTCCGCGCACCCGCAGGCCACAATGCCAAGGCGTTCGATGACGCCGTCGCCGCCGTGGCGGCGGCGACTAGCGATCTGCTAGACCACCTTGAGGTCCGCGGCCAGCGGGCGGCGTCCGCGTCCTGACCGGGCATCCGCCTGCTGAGCAGGGCCGACAGACCGCGCGAGGATCACGCATACCGACAAGCAGCTGGGGGTTGCCGTGCCTGACGACTGGAACAGCAAGATCATCGAGGAATTCCGTGCGAACGGCGGGAAGGTGGGCGGGCCGTTCGAGGGCGCGCCGGTGCTGCTACTGCATACCCGCGGCGCCAGGACCGGCGCAGAGCGAGTGAACCCGATGATGTACCGGAGCGTCGACGGCGGCTACGCCGTGTTCGCATCTAAGGCGGGCGCGCCCACCAACCCGGACTGGTATCACAACCTGGTCGCCAATCCGGAGGTGCAGGCCGAGATCGGCCCGGACACGGTGCGGCTGATCGCGCGAGTGGCCGCCGACGACGAGCGCGAGCCGATCTGGACCGCACAGAAGGCCGAGTACCCGGGCTTCCAAGAGTACGAGCTCAAGACCAGCCGCAAGATTCCGGTGGTCATCCTCGAGCCAGCGAGCTAAGCCTCGCGGCCAGCGGCCAGCGCTACCTCGACCTGCCGCACGCCACCATCGCCAACGCCGACGGTCAGGACCACGCTGCCTGATTCGCCGACGAGACGGACCGTGCTGCTGGTCTCTCCGTCCCCGGCGAGGTAGCAGTCCAGCCGGACTGGGCCAGCCCATCCGGCGGCCGTGCGGAGCCGCTGCATGACCGGACCCGCGGCGAACCCGCTGGCAGCGGCGAGCCCGGCTGGCCAGGCTGGCGCGCCCGCTGCGACGGCCTGCGTCAGCAGGCTGATCGCGGCTTCCAGCGGCGAGCCTGCGGTCGGCGGGACGGCCAGCACCAGCTGCTGCACGACTGGCTCGCGCAGCGGCGCTAGCCGGATCTGGACGCTCACCGTGCCGCGCTCGCCGGTCAGCCACCAGCGGCGGTGCGCCGGTGAGTCAGACTCCTCCTGGCGATCTGAATCCGGGCGAAAGTCGCCGATCCGCTCGCGCAGCCGTGCTATCTCCGCCTGGCGTCCGGCCCTCGGCTGGTCGAGGTCCACGTTCGCAGCGAACAGGCCGTCCGCTAGCTCGTCATCCCAGGTTTGCAGCAGGTCGTTGACCGCATCGCGGGCCGCCAGCGTGGCCGGCCACGGGCCGCCGGGAGCGGGCTCCGGAGCGCGCCGCCAGGCCCCGTTCGCCGATGACGCCGCCACGGTCCGCAGCTGAGCGGCCAGCAGCTGGCTCGCCAGCAGCCCGGCGGCCGCATAGGTGCTGTTGGCGAGCACGACAGCACCAAGACCGGTGTCCGGATGCCAGCGCATCTGGCTGCCGTAGCCCGGATAGCCACCACTGTGCTGGACGATCGTGCCGAACTCGCGGTCCTCCTCGGCGAACAAGCCGAACCCGTAGCTCAGGCTCGCGGGGCCGGTGACGCGAACGGCCGACTCGTCTGGCGGCACCGCGACCTGGCCCAGCTGCATCTCGCGGCGCGCTGCCCGGCTCAGCGGATGCGCGGCTTCGGGCAGCGAGCGAGCGGGAAAAGCGTCCGCGAAACCCGCTATCCAGCGGGACAGGTCCCGGACGCAGCTGAAGATGCCGCCCATCGGGGCGAACGCCCCGTGCGGCGCTGGGTCGAGCTCCACCCAGCCGGCAGCACCCCGGCGGTAACCGCGCGCGAGTACTGCCGGGTCGAAATCTGCGGCCGCGAAGCCAGTCCGGTCCAGGCTGAGCGGTCCGAGCAGGTGCTGGCGGATGGCGGTCGCATAATCCGTCCCCGTTACCGCTTCGATGACCTTGCCCAGCACCGCGTAGCCGACGTTGGAGTACTCGAACCTGGTCCCTGGCGCCCAGGCGCACCGCAGGCCACCATCGGCCAGCAGCGCAGCGAACACGGCCGGCTCCAGGCCCTGCTGCCGGTCGCCCCAGGGATCATCGGTCGGAAAGCCGGCGGTCATCGTCAGCAGCTGCCTGATGCTGACGGGCGGGCAGTCCGCGGCCGGCAGTTCCAGGCCGTGCATCTCGCTCACGTAGTCCCGGGCATGGTCATCGAGCCGCAGCAGGCCACGTTCTCGCAGCAGCAAGAGCATCATCGCGGTGAAGCTCTTGGTCATGGAGGCGATGCGGAACACGGTCCCGGCGTCAGGTACCGGCCCCCCGGTCCAGCGCTCGCCACAGCCGCCCGCATGGACAAGCTCGCCGTCGGCCACGATGCCGTACGCCAGCCCCGGCTGGCCGCCTGCGGCGGCAAACCGGGCAGCGAGGTCGTCGAGCGCGGCCGCGGCCGCAGCTGTCACCTCAGTCGTCATCCCGCAACTGTCCTATCGTTCTGGCCGGGCCGGCTAGCCCGGGCCGGCTAGCCGGGCGTACCCGCGAGCATGAAGTCCTCGGCGATGGCCCCGTCGGGCAAGTCGAGGAGACGGCAGCCAACCCGGATCTGCAGCCTGGCCTGTGCAGGAGATGACACGCCGGCCAGCCAGCGCCTGGTAGCAGCACCGAAGATCGCCTGCACAACGGGGAGGAGCTGACGCTGCTCGGTGCTGATCGGCTGGCCTGCCCCGGCTACGTGCTCGAGCATCTGCAGGTGCAAGCCCTCCACCCGTTCGATGATCTCGCTGTAGCTCCGGCTCGTCTCGCTGATGACCCGGCTCAGGGCCGCGGTCAGCCGCGGATCACGCTGCTCAGCGCGGAACTCGCGCAGCAGGTGACTGGTCACCCGCTCACGGGCTGTGCCGCCACGCGGCACCTCGCCGATCACCCTGGTGAGCGCGTCGGTATACCGGCTCAGCAAGATCGCCAGCAGCACGTGGTCCTTAGCCGGAAAGTACCGGTACAGCGTTGCCACCGACACCCCGGCGCGCTGCGACAGTTCTTTCATCTGCAGCGCGTCTTCGCCGCCCGCCGCCAGCATCGCGGTCGCAGCCGCCAGGATCCTGTCATGCCGGCCATGCTGCGCGGCAGTCGACGGGATCGCCGGTCCTGCCTGTGGCACGCCGCCAACTCGCTTTCTGGAATCCGTTCTGTTTCCTGGACGTTGATCCGTCGCGCTAGATGCCGAGCGTGTCCGCCAGCCGGTCGAGCTGTTCACCCGGTCCGCCGAGTAGCACCTTGTTGGACAGCCCGTTCTTGTAGTACAGGTGCGCGTCGTGCTCCCAGGTGAACCCGATTCCGCCGTGCAGATGCACGCTGTCCACGGTCGCCTCGGCGTACGCGGCAGCGAGCATCACCCTCGCCACGGACGCGGCGGCCGGGAACCGTGCGGGCGCCTCGTCGCCGGCCCGCGCAGCGTCTCGCAACGCGGCGTAGCCGAGCTCCCAGGCTGTCTCCATATCGGCGAGCCGGTGCTTGACCGCCTGGAACGCGCCGATCGGCTGTCCGAAGGCGACCCGGATCTTGGCGTACTCGCTGGTCCTGTCCAGGCAGGCCTTCATGGCACCAGCCGACTCGGCGGCCAGCGCAAGGTTGCCCACATCCCTGGCGGCCGCAACCGCCGCATCCGCATCACCGGCAAGCTCGCGGGCCGGTGTCCCGGCCAGCACGATCCTGGCCAGCGACCGGCTATGGTCCACCGCGGTCAGCCGGGTCCGCGTCAGGCCCGCGGCACTGCCCTCCACCAGGTAGATGGCCTGGCCACGATCGTTCTCGGCTGGCACCAGCAGAACGCCGGCTTCGGCTCCGTTGAGGACCGGGGAGATGGCTCCGGTCAGCGTCACCGCGTCACCCGAACCGGACGCCGTCACCCGCCCGCCCGCGCTGCCGGCCACCGCCAGCGTGGCTATCAGCTGTCCGTCCGCGATCCTCGGCAGCAGCTCGGCTCTGGCTTCCTGGTCATCGAGTCTCAGCAGGGTCGCTGTTGCGAGCACGGACGCCAGCAGCGGCGAGGCAACCAGGCCCGCCCCGAGCTCGAATAGCGCCACGGACAACGCCGACACGCCCGCACCTGCACCGCCGTACTCCTCGGGAATGGCCAGGCCAGCTAGCCCTAGCTGGGCGCTCAGCTGCTTCCAGACGTCGGCGTCAAAGGGCTCGCCAGAACTGATCAGCTGGCGCAGCGAGGTCAGCGGGCTGCGGTCAGCGACGAAACGCCGCACTGAGTCGGCGAGCGCCTGCTCGTCGTCGGTCAGTATGAGTGGCATGGTGACTCCTCCGGCTCAGCCGTCGTGGCGCTGCGTGCCAACCCGCAGCTGGTTGAACGGCGTAGACCGGTCCACGCCCGGGTCCTTGGCCAGACCGAGCACACGCTCGCCAATGATGTTGCGCTGGATCTCGGCGGTACCCCCAGCGATGGCACTGCCCGGAACCGCGATGATCGAGACGGTGATGGCCTGGATCTCGTCCGCATCGAACCCGGCAAGCTGGTCACCGAGAACGTCCGCTGCGACGTTGCCGGCGAACCGGCCGAGTTCGGAACCGGCCAGCTTGGCCACGGACCCGCGCGCTCCCGGCGGCCGTCCCGCCATCGTCTCCTCCCGCAAGATCAGCGCGAACAGCTGCATGGCCCGGCCCCGCGCGTACAGCTCGGCGAGCCGCCGGCGCACTCCCTGGTCACTGGTGCGTCCCAGGCCCGCGGCCAGATCGCGGAGCGACTCGAAGCCAAGCGGGCTGGAGCGAGACGAGCCCATCATCCCGATGGCGATCCGCTCGTGCCGCAGCATCACGACGGCAGCATCCCAGCCCTTGTTCTCCTCGCCGATCAGGCCGTCAGCGGGAATCCGCACGTTGTCGAAGAAGACCTCATTGAACGGCGAGTGCCCGGTCGCGACCTTTAGCGGCCGCACCGTCACGCCTGGAGCGTGCATGTCGACGATGAACATGCTGATGCCGTTGTGCTTTGGCTTGGCCGGATCGGTCCGCGCGAGGATCGCACCGTAGTCGCTGAACTGCGCACCCGACGTCCAGACCTTCTGCCCGTTCAGCACCCAGGTGTCGCCGTCGCGCACCGCCGACGTCTGCAGGCTGGCCACGTCCGAGCCAGCGCCCGGCTCGGAGAACAGCTGGCACCAGATCTCCTCGCCGCGCAGCATCTTCGGCAGATAGCGCTTCTTCTGTGCCTCGCTGCCCACTTCGACCAGCGTGTTGCCGGGCATGCTGATGCCGATGAAGAAGGCGCCGGTCGGAAGATCGTAGTCGCGGGACTCCTGGCTCCAGGCGAGTTGCTCGGCACTGGTCAGACCCTGGCCGCCGTACTCTTTCGGCCAGGTGATGCCGGCAAACCCGGCGTCATAGAGCCGTGCCTGGAAGGCCTTCTGCTCAGCGAGCGTTGACTGGCCACTGCCCTCATCGTCCTCGGCAGCCGCCCGGCGCGGGGCGTTGGCTGCCAGCCACGCCCGTGCCCGGGCGCGGAAATCATCGCTCATCAGCGCAACCTCTCCTATGCGTGCCCGGGCGCCGGCAAAGACGCACACAGGTCCAAAAACTGAAATCAGTTATACTTCTTGCCTGGCTCTGAGCGAAGCATGGGGCCAGATCGTATGTCAACCAGAGCATGCCGATCCGCGACGTTTCGCTGGCGTGGTGCAAGCCGGCCTGCCAGGCGGGCGGTGCTCGGGCTTGATGCCCGCAGAGCCGGGCGGGCGCGAAGGGACTCCGGACGGATGCAGGTGACCGGCACACGGCAGCGCGAGGCGTGGCGACGGGCGGAGTTCCCGCCAGTGGAACGGGTTACCGGCGGTGTCTGGTCGGTGCCGGTGCCCATCATCGGGAACCCGCTGCGTTATGTGCTCAGTTACCTGATCGAGCATGACTCGGGGTTCGTCATGATCGACCCCGGCTGGAGTCATCCGGACAGCTGGCAGGCGCTGGCGACAGGGCTGGCTGACTGCGAGATCCCGCTGAGCGCGGTCACCGCCGTCCTAATCACCCATGTGCATCCGGATCACCACGGCCAGTCCGGCCGGGTGCGCGATCTCTCCGGCGCCTGGGTCGGCATGCACCCAGCCGAGGACGCGTTCCTGGAGATGCAGGGCAACCGCGGGATGATGCATGACGGCATGGTCGCCTACTTGCGCTGGTGTGGCGCCCCGGCCACGCACCTGGATGAGCTGATCGCGAGCAGGCAGCAAGCCGGCTCGGTCGAGCCGATGGTGCGGGCCGACCGGCTGGTCGAGCACGGCGACCTGATCGACGTGCCGGGGCTGGTGTTGCGGGCAGTCTGGACGCCTGGCCACACGCCTGGTCATCTGTGCTTCCATGACGAAACCCACGACCTGCTGCTGACCGGCGATCACATCCTGCCGAGGATCACGCCGAACGTGTCCTCCTACGACATGACGTCCAATCCGCTCGATGACTACCTGGGCTCGCTGACGAAACTGCGCGGGATTGAGCCACGGGAAGTACTGCCGGCGCACGAGTACCGGTTTACCGGCCTGGACTCGCGGCTCGACGACCTGGCCGAGCATCATCGGGAACGACTGGCCGAGACACTGGACATCGTGGCCGCCGCCGGTCCGTCCGGGCTGACCGCCTGGCAGATTGCTACCGGGGTGACCTGGTCCCGCGCCTGGTCCGACCTGGTTTCGTTCCAGCGCCAGGCAGCAGTAGGCGAGGTGCTTTCACACCTGCGGCAGCTGCAGGCCCGCGGCCTGACCGCAGAGGCTGACAGGGATGGCGCCGGATTCTGGACCGCGACGGCCGCCGGATAAGCCGCACGTGCCGACGTCCGGCTAACGGGCGGTGCGCCGGATGCGCTCTCGCAGCGCTCGGCGCGCCACCGGGCCCAGGTCCTCGATCACCTCGGCCAGCACAGCGAGCTGCTCGAGGGTATCCAGCGCGGCAGCCGCGGCGGCCGGGTTGACGCCTTCGTACAACTCGATGCCGATGAACGCCGCCGTGACGCCGTGGGCTAGCCCGGCCGGATCGGCCACCTCGGCGATGGGATTGCCGGCCAGGACGCGGATGAGTACCTGCTCGATCTCGGTCACCCAGAGGCCGAGTGCTTCGCGGGCCGCCGCCGCCAGCTTGTCGTCTTGCTGAGCGCCGGCGAGGACCTGCGCCAGCGCGGTCACGTTCCCGGCTTCCCGCTCGGAGACGTTAAGCTCGCGGCCAAGGTGCAGTAGTTCGCGCAGCGACCCGACAGCCGCGAACCTGGACCGGTACAACGCCACCCGCTCGGCTGTCGCCGTCCGGCACGCCGTATCAACCAGGTGCTCGACCGATCCGAAGTGGTAGAAGATCAGCGCCTGGTTCACGTCGGCTGCCGCCGCGATAGCCCTGGCCGACGTGCCGGCGATGCCGCGCGTGCGCAGCGTCTCGATCGTGCCGTGGACAAGCTTCCGGCGGGTATCGGTCACTCCGCCGAGTGTAGGTCCGGGCCGGCCGTCATCCCCGCAGGCCGTCTGCCGATGGGCTTCCGGCGCTTCGGCGGGCTGCCGTAGACCACGTACGGTGCCAGCAGCATGCCGAGAAAGAACACCGCCGTTGCGAACCAGCCGAAGAACCCAGCCGCACCAGCGTCGTGCCCGGCCAGATTGGCGATGGCGAGCCCGAGCGGAACCAGCGCGGCGCCGGCGCCGCCGATGAGGCCGGCTGACCGACCTTCGCAGACCCGGCCGGGCGGAGCGGCCGCGGACCGGCGGCCGCGGCTTCGAGGTGGCGATTTCCTGCGCGATCAGCAGCGGGATACTGGCCACGAAGCCGCACACCAGCCCGACTATCGCACCAAACCCGATCGCATACGAGCCGACGAAGACCAGAGCGCCCAGGGAGGTCAGCACGCCCGAGCCCGCGCCACCGGTTGCTCCTGTCACGGTCGGTATCACGACCAGGGTTAGCGCGATCAGCAATCCGATCGCACCACCGGTGACGGCGCCGAATCCTAGACTCCGGCCGAAGATGCTGGCCGGGCGCCGGGCTACCCGCCGCCGCGGCGTCCCGGCGTGGTCTTGCGCGAATTCCATCGGGACTCCTTCCGGCGCCGGCCTGACGCACAGCCCCTAGCCGGATCCGCCGATTTGAGCGGTCGCTTAAGACCAGGATAGGCCAGATTTAAGCGATCGCTCAAGAGTCCGCGTTGTTGCTGCCTCACCAGCGCGTCCAGTAGGAACGAGGCGGGCAGCAGACTGGACGCGATAAAGGAGGGCCCCGGCGCACCGCCGGGGCCCTGCCTGTCACGCATTGCGGTCGCGATCGGACCAGCTAGTGCACGTCGCCAGGCGCGCCTGGGCTGGCCCCCGGCTCGTTGCCCATGCCCTGCTGACCCGCCATGCCCTGCTGACCCGCCACGCCCTGCTGACCCGCCACGCCCGGCTGGTTGCCCATGCCTGGCTGTCCCATGCTGGCCGGACCACCTTGGCTTGTCTGGCCGTACCCTGCGTCCGCAGGTGCCTGGCCAGCGCCGCCGCCCATGCTCGCCTGACCGGCACCGGCATACTGCGGCTGGCGGCTCATGCCGTAACTGGTCGAGATCACCAGTGTCCCGGCCAGGTGGTCTCCGATTCGCTGGCGACGCCGTGAGCAGAGAATCACGATCAGGCCGACCAGTCCGGTGAACGGCCACGTCCAGGGGATGGAGTCGAAGATCAGGCAGATCCAGCGGATGAACATCTGAGCCAGGCTGGCCGGACCGCCGTCCTTGCTGATGACGCGCAGGCCCAGCCACTTCATCGCGAAGGTCTGCCCGTTGTGAGACGTAGGCCTGATCACCCAGTACCACAGGCCGATGAGCACGAACAGGACGAAGGCGACCACGCCGCCGATGATGTGCAGGAAGGTGCTGTTGCTGCGATCGAACGGAATCGACACGAGTGACGGAATGAGCGAGACCAGGAAGGCATCGATGAGGTACTGGACCACACGACGCCCGGTCACCCGGGTCTCGGCTTCGTTCACCGGGCTCATCCGCCCTGGCTGGCTGCCCCACTGCGGACTTCCCATGCCGCCTTGCGGCTGGCCGCTGGGTGGCACGCTGCCGAACTGATCCTGCCCTGGCAGGGTGCCCTGAGAGGTGCCGGTCCACTCGCCGGGGCGAGCGCCCTGCGGGGTGCCCGACTGTCCGGGCGTGCCCCTGTCAGGCATGCTGGTCATCTGATCCCCCGATCCACGCCCGCCATGAAGACGTTTGCGGTGGCTCCCTAGCTAGCCACCGCTAGGCGTTTCCCGTTTCGTACCCCTGGCCACGGAGGGAACACGTCGGATGACGCAATGTCACATGCGAGGGCTCGCACCTACAAAGCCGGCGGAAGCGCACGCGAACCATCTAGCGCTCAGATAGCTCGCTAATCGACGCTTTCGCGGCTTTTAACCGGGTGAACCCGCCACCGGGCTGGCAGGGGACGTACCGTGGACCTACCGCACCCGGAGACTGGTGATGAAACTCAAGCTTGACTTGCATGACATCTATAACCACGGCCAGGACATCGACCGCGCGCTGCGCGCGATCATCGATGAGGCGGTGCGGACCAAGGCGCCGCTAGTCGAGATCATCCCCGGCAAGGGCTCGGGTCAGCTCAAGAAGCACGTGCTGAGGTTCCTCGACCAGAAAGAGATCAAGGCGCTTTACCATCGGGTCGAGAAGGACTCCAAGAACTTCGGCCGGGTATTCGTTCATTTCCGCTGGTAAGGCGCCGGTTCCAGGTTCGGCCGGGCGACCACCGCATCACCGGCCGGACGGGAATCCGGACCGGTGCCGTGCGGTCGTGTGCGCGGCGCTCGCCAGTGTCCCCGGCCCAGCACGGCCGACGCCGGCGACTGGACTAGCCCGCAATCCGAGCAACGGCCGGACTGCCTGATACGGACGCGGCACGATCAGCCTGCCGCGCGTCGCGGGCTGGTCCTTCCGGTGCGAATGCCGCGCAGCGGCTGGCATCAGCCCGGCTGAGCATGCAGAGCCGTGCGGGCTGGCGACCGGAATCCATGCGAAACCCATCCCCCGCTCCCCCGAGCGCACCACCAGGCAGCCGCTGCCAGGTGGCCATCGTTCCCCGAGGCGATGGTTGCATTGCGGCGCGCGGCTGTCTATTACCCCGGCACCTAGCGGTGCGGAAGTTGAAGCTGGGGACCCTCGGACGCGTCCGCCGGGGTTGAGATTATGCCGGTTTAGTGGCTCATGGCAGTATGTCGGCATGAAGCTCCTGCTGCGCATCCTGATACCCGCAGCTGCCCTGTACGTCGCTCACCTGCTGGTATCTGGCATTGAGCTGACCGCAGGCAGCACCTGGAAGAAGGCGGGCACCCTTATAGTCGTCGGTCTTATCTTCGGTCTCGTTAATGCGGTACTGAAGCCCATCATCAAGACCATCGGCTGCCTGTTCTACGTGCTGACGCTCGGCCTGATCGGACTGGTCGTCAACGGCCTCCTGCTCTGGTTGTGCAGCTGGCTGGCCGGCAAGCTCGGGCTGCCGTTCCACATCACCGGTTTCTGGCCCGCTTTCTGGGGTGCGCTCATCATCGGCATCGTCGGGTGGCTGCTGAACCTCGTCTTCGACGACCGGAGCGCCCGCGAGCACTGACCTGGCTGGCCGCCAGCGCGCCTGGCTGGCACATCGCCGGCCCGGCGCTGGCCCCGCGGCCGCGAAACCTCCTAGTCTTCTGCACTGGAGGTAGAGGTGGCGCAGCCGTGGCCGGTCGTGGACCTGTTTTCCGGTGCTGGCGGCATGAGCTGCGGCTTCGGCCGCTATCCCGGATTCGAGCTCATCGGAGCCGCCGACGCAGAGCTGGGCAAGCCGAGCTCGGGTCCCGGCTCGCTCGGCTGCAACGCGACCTATGCCGCCAACCTGCGGATCGAGCCGGTCACCGTCGACCTGGCCACTGCAATGCCCGCCGCGGTCTGCGCGGCCATGGGACTGGCCGGGCGGCGCCCCACCGTACTGACCGCCTGCCCGCCGTGCACCGGGTTCTCGCGCGCAATCGCGACCAATCATCTGCGGGACGATCTCCGCAACAACCTGGTGGGCCGGGTCGGTGATTATGCCGCGCTGCTCAAGCCGGACCTGGTGCTCCTGGAGAATGCCCGCGAGCTTGTCACGGGCAGGTTCCGCGGGCACCTGGCGAACCTGCTGACTCGGCTGGCCGGCCTGGGCTATCAGGGCCGCGCGGGTACCTACCTGCTGTCCGCGTTCGGCCTGCCGCAGCGGCGGGAGCGCGCCTTCGTCATCGCCGTCCGGCGGCCGCTGGTCGTGCGAGACCTGACTGACCTGTGGCGAGGCTTGCGGGTCGAGGCCAAGGCAACACATGTGCGGCGCGCCATCTGGGACCTGCCACCGGTGCCGGCCGGCCAGCCAAGCGCCACCGATCCGCTGCATGTGGCACCCGCGTTCCGGTCGGCGGCGAGCCTGCGGCGGATCGCCGCCGTGCCGCACGACGGTGGCAGCTGGGCTGACCTTATTGACGACCGGAACGAGCACGCCCTGCTCACTCCGGCGATGATGGCTCGGGTGCGCCGAGGCGATTTCGGCAGCCATCCTGATGTCTATGGCCGGTTGTGGTGGGACCGGCCGGCGGTCACGATCAAACGGGAGTGCGGGCACGTCGGCAATGGCCGCTACGCCCACCCGGAGCAGGACCGGCTGTGCACGGTCCGGGAGATGTCGATCCTGCAGGGCTTCCCGCGGGACTACCAGTTCACCGGCCCGGCCCAGAACATGTACCGGCACATTGGTGACGCGGTGCCGCCGCTGATCAGTTACCAGCTTGCCGCACTCTGCCGGTGGATCCTGACCGGCCGCCAGCCAACGCCCGATGAACTCATCCTGCCCGGCTGTCACCTGGCCGCGAGCGACGTGCTGCCAGCCTGACGGCACCTCCGGTAAGCTAGCGGGCATGCAACGACTCCAGGGCACCTGCTGGTGGTGGTCGCGCTAGCGGCCGCCAGTCCTTGCATTTCCGACGGCGCGCCCGCTGGGCAGCGCCGTTTCGCATGTCAGCGGCGTGGACTCACGCGGGCCGATCAGAGTCCAGGAGGTTCCTGCCATGCCCGCCACCGCTACCCAGTCACTACTCGTCAGCCAGCAGCGCAGTAACGACATCGAGTCTGCTATCGACCGGGATCCGCGCTCGTTCCGCATTCTGACCGGCGACCGTCCGACCGGAGCGCTGCACCTCGGCCACTATTTCGGTACCGTGCACAACCGGGTCAGGCTGCAGGACGCCGGCGTTGAGCTACTCGTGCTGATCGCCGACTACCAGGCCATCACCGACCGTGACGCCTCGGCGGACCTGCCGCGGCACGTGCTCGGGCTGGTGGCCGACTACCTCGCCGCCGGAATCGACCCCGGCCGGGCCACTATATTCGCGCACAGCCAGGTGGCCGCGCTGAACCAGTTGCTGGTGCCGTTCCTCAGCCTGGTCAGTGTTGCGGAGATCGGCAGGAACCCGACCGTGAAGGATGAGGTCGCGGCGGCCGGCTTGGACGCTGTCACTGGCCTGATGTTCAGCTACCCCGTTCATCAGGCGGCCGACATCCTGTTCTGTCATGCCAACCTGGTCCCGGTCGGCAAGGACCAGCTGCCGCATCTGGAGCTCACCAGGACCATCGCCCGGCGGTTCAACGAGCGCTACAGCCCGACGTCCCCGTACTTCCCCGAGCCGGCCGCGCTGCTCAGCGCTGCCCCGCTGTTGCTGGGGCTGGACGGGACGAAGATGAGCAAGAGCCGGAAGAACTCGGTGCCGCTGCGAGCCACCGCGGACCAGACGGCCGCGCTGATCGCCAGGGCCCGCACCGACTCCGAGCGCGCGATCAGCTACGAGCCCGATCGCCGACCGGAAGTGGCCAGCCTGCTGCTGCTGGCTGCATTGTGCCGGGATGAGCACCCGCACGATGTCGCCGCCCGGCTGCACGGAGGCGGCGCGGCCGCCCTGAAAGCTGCTGTGACGGAAGCGGTCAACGACCGGTTCGCCGCCATTCGGGCTAAGCGGGCCGAGCTGGACAGCGAGGAGGCTTACCTACGCGACGTACTGGCGGCGGGCACGCATCGGGCGCAGTCGATCGCCGAGGAGACGCTGGCGGACGTGCGCCGTCTGATGCACTGCAGCTACTGAGCCGTCGGGTCGCGGCCGGGTTACGCACAGCGCCGGTGGGCCGCAACGACCGCGGCCCACCGGCTTGGACGTGCTCCTGACTAGCTGTCAGGCAGTGCCGCTCTGGAGCTTGGCCAGTTCGGCCTGCACCAGTGCCTCGTGCTCATCCTCATCGCGCTTGGCGTCACGGGGACGCCAGCGGCCGCGCAACAGCGGGATGGACAGCAGGAAGATGATGATCCCGCCGAAGCAGATCCAGTACCAGGTCTTCCACTGACCCACCGTGGTGGTAGCAGCTGAGGACACCTTGGCAGCATGCGCTGCCATGTAGGCAGTCACCGCGGGCGGAACCTTGCCCAGTGCTGCCAGTTCGGCACCGACACCCGGGGCCGAGACCGCCACGATCACGGAGTGCGGAACCCGGGACAGCGCGGTCAGCTGAGCAGCGTAGGGCGCGATCTGCTGCAGCGCCGGCCCGACCGCGATGACGCCGTCGATCGCCGCCTTATTGGCACCGATCGTGCCCAGAATAGCCAGGCCCTTGCTGCCACCGCCCGCGGCGGCGATCAGCTTCGCGGCTAGCGCGGGCGGGATCTTGTTCGCGGCGTAGTGGGATGCCTGGGTGAACAGTGCCGCGTTCTTCTGAATCACTGCCAGCTCAGGCGCGAACTTCTGGGCGTTGGCAAGCTGCGTCGCATACTTCTGCGCCTCTGCCACGATCGGGGCATGCGTTGCCGCGAACGTGAGCTGTATCGAGTACTGCTGCGCGTCAGCGACGATAGCCGGGTGTGATCCGGCCCAGACCAGCGATGGGTACGTTTGCGCGTACTTGGCAACGGTAGCGCCGTAGTTGACGAGCGGAGTAACCGAGTTGACCACGAGCGGGAGCGTCAGGAACGCCAGGAAGACCACGATCCGGATGATCCAGCCCCAGATCGCGAGGCCCGTCGCGATGAGCGCCGGGTTCCGGTGCTCGACGGTCTCGGTGTAACTCGCCATCCACGGGGTGTAGGCGATACCGAGGCCGAGTGCCATCAGCGCCAGCAGTGTGGCAAGCGTGTAGTAGGTGGGGTGCTTGCCCGCTTCCATCAGGTAGAGCACGACCATAACCGCGGCGAGGACGCCGCCGATGACCATGAACGGTTTACGCACCCGGAACCGGTCGGAGATCACCCCGATCAGGATCACGCCGATGGCGTTAAATCCCCAGTTCCAGTTGCCAAGGCCATTCGCGTTCTTCAGCGACTCGCCGAACACCGTGGACAGGTAGATGACGCTGAAGCCGACTGCCGTGTAGTAGATGAGCAACATGATCGACACCGCAGCGGCTGACACGACGATGTCGACCTTCATGAGCTGACGGAACGGGTGCTTGAGCGCGGCCTCGATGTCGATGCCCTTGGCTCGTGCCTCGATCAGGGCCCGGTCTCGCATGGTTACCATCAGCTGGTCGCGAAGCTGCGGTGACAGCTCCCGCAGTCCGAGCAGCGCGATGACGAAGACGACAAGGCCCGCGATGCCGCAGATGAGGTACTCGTGCGTCCAGAACCGCCCGGACGCCCCGAGCGGAATGGTCGCACTGCCGACGACAGCGACGATCAGGCTGCCGAGCACCGGTCCGCTGGTCCAGAAACCCATCGCGGTAGCCCGGCCGACCTGGGGGGAGAAGTCGCGGATCAGCGCCGGGGTCGCGACCAGGCAGATGCCTTCGACGACACCCACCACGAAGCCCTCGATGGTGAAGACCCACTTGTTCGTCGCCGCCGGAAGGATGAAGGCCACGAAGATCGCGGTGAAGAAGAGGCCGAAGACGACCAGGTTCGCCCGGCCGTACCGGTCGGTGAGTCCGGCGAACAGCGATCCGAACGCGCCGATCAGGTTACCGAAAGCCAGGGTCAGCACATAAAACGTGAAGCTCATGTTCAGGTTGGTGAGGATCAGCGTCGATACCGAACCGCCGACGTAGAGCTCGTAGTAGAGCATGATCGTGGCGAGCACGGTGATCGCCAGGTACATGACCCTGGGGCCGGTGTTGGGGTAGGAATCCAGCTGCCGGTGAATCAGCGAGGAGAACAGTCCCCGTTGCCCGGAGACTGGTTCCGCCGTGGTAGCTGTCATACGGTCCTCCTTGCTGTGACCGAATGTTGCGCCTGGGTTAACTACATGCCGACTAGACGGTATCCCCACCATCACCACGAAATCAACGGTCTGTTTTGCGGTTGCACTGCGGAATCAGGCCAGGTCTTGTTGCCTGCGAGTCACCGGCCGGTTACCCGGCGATCGGTTTGCGGCGGCGCGGGTGGTTGGCGGATCCGGTGCGACCCGGCACCATGTCCTCATGACGACCAATATCCAGATCTCGCTCATGCTTGCCGTCGAAGATGCGACCACCGCGGCGGACTGGTACAAACGCGCGCTTGGCGCCACTGAGCTGTGGAGCCTGGGCAGCGTGGTCGGTCTTGACGTGGGCGGTTCACCGTTCTTCCTGCATGAGCCGACCGAGAACGGCTTCGACAGTCCGGCGACCATCGGCCGGACCACGGTCCGGGTGGAAGTGTTCACCGATGACCCTGAGGTGTTCGTCGGCCGAGCTGTTGCGGCGGGCGCGGACGGCTCGGCCGACGAGATCCGGGAGCACCAGGTGCCCTGGGGTGTCCACCGGCAAGGCGGCTTCCGCGATCCGTTCGGCCACATCTGGCTGGTCGGCGACAAATCCCCGCTCAGCCGCTTCCCGGCCTAGCTGGGCATCGGGCACGGTCATGGGCCGGGCCCGATGTGGAGCACCGTGATCACGCGATTGTCAGCCTCGTCCGGGCCGTATTGCCAAAAGATTCGCCAGGCCGACGGCGTGTGGTTCTCGACGTAGGAGTCCCAGACCTTGACGTCGCGATCTGCCGGGAAGCTCTCGTAGTGGTGGGAGTGCAGCCCTGCGTACCGCGGGTCCCGCTCAAGTTGGCCGAGGGCCTTGCGTACCTTTCTCAGCTGCGCCTGCTGGCTAGCGTCGGATTTGAGCAGGTCGAGCATGTCGGAAGGTTGCTTGGCGAAGCGCAGCTGACAGGGCACTGGCACAAGGTCATTCGTCGTCGTCGCCGGTGTCGTCCGCGTACTGCGCGAAGCTGCCCCGGTCGATCGTCTGGCCAGTTTCGGCATGAGCAATGCCCTCGCGAACCGATGCGGTCAGTTCGGGGTTCAGCCATACGACCATCTCGTGCTCCGGTATGGATACGACGGGATTAGCAGCAGCACCCCGTCAATGTTGCGCTCGACGCGGTACCGTCGGCCGGGTTCGGCGCCTGCTTTTCCCAGGCTTACGCGGCCGCGTGCATCCACCTCGGCTTCGGCGACTGCTCGACCGCCCCCTTGACCGTCAAGTCCGTCTTGACGTCGGACTATCAGCTTGGGAACCGGCTTGTCATGCCTTGCTGCAGCTCAGAGACTATTTGCCTTGTCCATTGGTGTCCGCTACAGACCACCTCAGACCGTGCCATCGGGCACGTCACTGATAGCCCCACAAAGTCTCACCCCTCGATCAACGGCGGAAAGAGCTGAGTACAGCGCTGAGGATGATTCCGCCGGCCGCACCGAATGCGGCACCCAACGCGATGCCGATGCCTATCGCGGTCCCGCTCGCGTTGGCGAGCACGATGCCAATCGTCATTCCGATTCCGCTCCCAATGCCGATGAGGACACCTAGATCCCAACCGTTACGGCGTCCTAGACCAGTGGCTTTGTTGGTGTTCCCCATATCAATCACCCACCTTCCTCTCACTGTCAACGTTGCTACCGAAGTGCTCTTCAAGGCAGGGGCGGAGGTCCCGCAGCATCCGGCAATCGGCACCAGGGGAAGTCCGGTGCCCAGATATTTCCCGACGCGGCTCCAATCCCGTCCTTCTGATAGGCGCCGTGTCAAGCTTCGAAGGTTCGCCGCGCGCATTCGGGGCCCGGCCTGTGGCCCGGCCCCTCGCCGTCAGGCCCGCTGGGTCGGCAGAGGCCCCCGGGGCCTACGGCGCGCCGTAGGCGCGAGCACCGTTGAGGCTGGAGGGGCCGACCCCGGTCTATCCGTATCGCCTCCGCCGTCCTGGCCGAGGCACCCGTCACCTGCAGTGCCTGCGGCGGCGGCTTCCAGCCCAAGGACGCCAGTTGACACTTAAGCGTCAAACCCCCAGGCACCCTCACGGTGACTGCCGCGACGGTCACCCTCGCTCCCGCCCCAGTATGGGTCCGGGAGCGGGGGCGGACGCCGGTGACACGCTCACCTGGGCCGACTTCACCGCTAGCCTGCGCCAGTATGATCGCAGCGACCGGTGCGCCCACCCGGTCCGGCTGCGTGGCCGTATCGATGCCATCGATCTGGCCACCGGCGGACTGCACCCGGTGTACGACACGGCCAGCGAGCCCGCGGGGGTGCTGCTCACCCCCTGCGCCAACCGCCGGGAGAACGTCTGCCCGCCCTGCTCGGCGGTCCACAAACGCGACGCCCGCCAGCTGGTCCGCACCGGCCTGGCCGGTGGCAAAGGCGTCCCCGAGACCATCGCGGCTCATCCGTGCGTGTTCGCGACCTGCACCGCCCCCTCCTTCGACCCGGTCCACTCCCGCCGAATGCGCGACCGTACCGTCCTGCCCTGCCGCCCGCGCCGCGACGCCCGGGTCTGCCGGCACGGCCGCGACATCTCCTGCCGGGGTGGGCACGGCGAACACGACCCCCGGCTCGGCCGCGCCCTCTGCCCGGACTGTTACGACTACCCGGCCGCGGTCCTGTTCAACGCCTACGCCGGGCACCTGTGGCGCCGGTTCACCACTTACCTGCCTCGCCACCTGACCCGCCTGGCCGGGCTCACCCAACAACAGCTGCGGGCGGTGTGCCGGGTCCGCTATGTCAAGGTCGCCGAATACCAGGCCCAGGGCGTCGTCCACTACCACGCCGTCATCCGCCTAGACGCCCCCGGCGAGGACTACCAGCCACCCCCGCCCCGGCTCACCACTCGATCTGCTGTGCGACGCCACGGGCCCGATCTGCCCGGCACCGGCCACAAGCTGTCGGTCCGGGCGGTCGGCAACTAGATCGCCAAATACGCCACCAAAGCCCTCGACGCTCCCGGCCTGCCGGACCGGCCGCTGCGGTCTTCCCAGGACATCGCCACCCTGCGCTGCCACCGCCACTACACCACGATGATCACCACTGCGTGGGAAGTCGGCGGCGGCAAGCTTTCCCCGGCCCGCACCCGGCTGTGCAAATGAGCCCACACCCCTACACCGCCGCTTCACTGATGATCCAGGCCAGTTACCCGCCGAAGATGCTTCAGGAGATCATGGGGCACGCCAGCGTCGCCACGACTCTCGACCTGTACGGCACCTGTACCCGTTGACATGGACCGCTACGCCGACCGGACCGGAACGCCGACGAACTCGCTGATCCGGCCAGATGACGATGACGATATTTCGGGCGGGAGTGCGTGATGTCGCTGACCTGGGGAAACGGTGGCGCGCTCGGAGGGACTCGAACCCCCAACCTTCTGATCCGTAGTCAGATGCTCTATCCGTTGAGCTACGAGCGCAGATTGACCTCGGACAGTGTACGTCACCTTCAGGCCGACGTTCGAATCAGCGTCCGGCTGGACGCGTCCGTCGCGAACCCTGTGCATGACGAATCGGCGGCCGGCCCACCGGCGTGCGAGAGTATCCGGATCGTGTTCAAGCCAGTCCAGCAGCTCGGCCCTACGGTACCTCCAGCTCAGCGCGGGAATGCTGACCATCTCGGCTGCTCCCATTGCGGCCGCCGATAGCTAAATCGGGGCCATGTCGACGAAGCGGCTGTAGTGGCCCTGGAAGGCGACGGTCACTGTGGCGGTCGGTCCGTTACGGTGCTTGGCAACGATGAGATCTGCCTCGCCAGCGCGAGGGGACTCTCGTTCATAGGCATCCTCGCGGTGCAGCAAGATCACCACGTCCGAGTCCTGCTCGATGCTGTTGTGAACGGCTATGCCGCCAGCAATGAAGTTGTGCCGCCCAAGAACCGTTGCGTCGTAGACCTCGCGGACACCCAACGGCTCTACTGCCACTATCTCGTCCCACAGCACGTCGTTCGTGGCGAGCAATTCCAGCTCGGCGTCATCGAGTACGGCAGCAACCTTCGCTAGCCTGCCGCCGGCCGGTGACTGCTGCCCCGGAGTGCTCCCGTCAAGCTTGACGATGGCAGCCGCCGCGAGATGACTATGCTCCTCCTGGTCGGCCAGCACGGCGCGCACTCGCCGCCACACGTCAGGCGGGATGGTGTCAACGCTGGTACTGGTCGCGGTGCCGCGCAGGAGGGCAGCCAGCCGCTCGCGCTGCTCAGCGCGAGCACCGTGAGAGCCAACCCGCTGCAGGAACCTCAGCTGGTCTTCGCGGCCCCTCACGTCGAGGGTGAACCGCGGGCGGTGAGAGCCAGCCGCCACGTCACGAATCCGTGCGTTGACCGAGAAACGGCGCAGCAAGCTGGCGACGTCGTCCAGCAGCCGACGGCTTGCGGACAGGTAGCAGATGCGGCCTGCTCGCTGCTCGCGGTCAATGGTCACTGTGCCACCCGCAGCCCACAGATGACGTAGAAACAGCGCGACCTGGTCGTCGGGAAGCCGGAAAACGTCGTCCGGGACGAACTTCTCGTGCGAGCGGAGCCCGAGCACGCCCAGGTCGTGGAGCCAAGCCGCGGTCGGGTTGCGTCGTCCGCGCGTTCCAGCGCCGATCAGCTGCGCTAGCAGTACCAGCCGGTCTGCTGGCCATGGTGCCGCGTCGGTCGGCTGGGGTGCGACGCGCGGTACACCCACGCGGGATCCGACGGGCAGTTCAGCCAGCGGGATCCAGCCATCAAGTGTCAGGAACCGGTGATTGCCTGTGGCCTCGATCTGTCTGCCCGAGGCCAGACGGAGCCGGAATGTCTCCCGCTGACCGGTGGGGAACACATGGCTCATCGTTGCCTTGACGTACTTCAGGCGCTCGTCCAGGGCCCAGACCGGGATGTCACGCGTGCCGGCCGCCAGCAAGTCTCCGAGCGCAACCTCCTGGTTAGTGTCAGCGCGGACGATTCTCGTTGCTGCGGTCAGGCATCCGCTCTCCCTGAGGTCGGCCAGCAGCGGGCGCTTGTCCGTTCGCAACTCGGGTCCGCGGTTAAGCTGAGCCAGCGCGACGACGGGCACGCCGAGTTCCTTGGCCAGCAGCTTCAGTGATCGTGACAGCTCAGATACCTCCTGCTGCCTGTTCTCGACCCGCTTCGGCGAGCTCATCAGCTGCAGGTAGTCGACAACCACGAGGCGCAGGTCGTTGCGCTGCTTGAGCCGACGGCACTTAGACCTGATCTCCATCATGGACATGTTCGGCGAGTCGTCGATGAACAGCGGCGCATCTACGACTTCGCTCATCCGACGGGCCAGTCTGGTCCAGTCATCCTCGCTCAGCTGACCGGTCCGCATCGCGTGCAACGGCACCCGTGCCTCGGCAGATAGTAGCCGCATGGTGATCTCGTTCCGGCTCATTTCCAGGCTGAAAAGGACCGAGGTCAGCCCGGACTTGACTGAGGCAGCACGGCAGATATCTAGCGCCAGGGCCGAATTGTGGGTGGGAATCATCGACCGGCTTGCGAGGTACAGATGATCAGCATTGTCAACCTGGACACATCGGACAGGCACACTGGGCACTGGACGCACCGCCGTGATGTAGCGCCGACGAGTCTTGGGGGTGGTCTGCGCTGGCCGCCGCTCCTTATGCATCAGCTTCTTACGTTCAAGTAGGAAGACGTCATCGCTAGTGGTGAAAGTGCTGATGTAGGCAACCGACGAGCTGGGCGAACGTCCTCGGACATCTTTCTCCGACCAGCCGCAGCGATAGCCGAGGCTGAGTACCAACTCTCGGAAATTCTCAGCGAGGCGACGGCAGGTAACCGCGAACTGCACCGACCCGGTCCGATTCACCGTGCCATCGGTATCCAGCAGACCGGCCAGAAGCGCCCGCCGCTGCGACTCCGATCCACGCAGGTATCGCATCGGGATGTGCTTATTGCCCAGCACGCCAAGCTCGCGTAGTACTCCCTGAGCAGCGGAGGAGGATCGTGCCGCGGCGCTGTGGCCGTCGCCGAGCCACACCCCGAGCGTGTATGGCGGCAGGGGGAGTTCCCTTGCGGGCAGCTCCATGGCCTGTGCCGTCGCGACCACATGGTTAAGGCGGCCATCGCTCGTCGATCGCACGGTCGCAGCGATCTCCTCAGTTGTCTTGACTGAGGCGAAGATTCGCTGCTGCCAGTGGCCGGCGGTGGCAGCGTACGCGGATTTTCGAGAGGCGTGCGTGTCCGTCAGCCAGCCATGCTGGGCGTCAGCGACAACCGCTGTCCCATCGTCGAAGACAACCTCGAAGCACTGCCGACCGTAGATGACTTCCGTTGCCGCGATGACTCGCGTGGGCCGACCGTCTGCACCCATCAGCCGGTCGCCGACCTGGACCTCTCCCATCGTCGTCCAGCCCGTAGGCGTAGGCAGCGGCGTGTCCAGCGCCAGCGCCTTTCCCATAGCTGGCCGTGCTGCGATGACGACCATCTGGCCGGCGTGCAGGCCGTTGGTCAGGGCGTCCAGGTCCGCGAACCCGGTCGGCACTCCGGCCAGCATGCCGCCCCGGCTGCCGATCGCCTCGATCTCATCGAGCGCGCCGGGCATGATCTCCGCCAGCGGCAGGTAGTCCTCGCTGACCCGGCGGTCGGTCACGCCGTAGATCTCTGCCTCGGCCCGGTCGACCAGATCGTCCGCATCGCCATCACCGGCGTAGCCGAACTGCACGATCCGGGTGCCGACTTCGACCAGCCGCCGCAGGATGGCTCGCTCGCGCACTATGCGCGCGTAATAACCCGCGTTCGCCGCGGTCGGCACCGACGCGATGAGGGTGTGCAGGTACGGCGCGCCGCCGACGCGGGCAATGTCACCGTGCCTGGTCAGCTCCGCGGCCACCGTCACGGCATCGGCGGGCTCGCCGCGCCCGTACAGGTCGAGAATGACGTCATGGACCAGCTGATGAGCGGGCCGGTAGTAGTCATGCGCCTTGATCACGTCGAGCACGTCGGATATGGCGTCCTTGGACAGCATCATGCCGCCCAGCACGCACTGCTCGGCCGCGAGGTCGTGCGGCGGTGTCCGCTCGAACTCCTCGCCCCGAGGCACAATCTCCGCAACGCTCACCCGGCGCACCTCCCCGATGTCACGCCAAACCTGGACCCCGATGCCACCGCTAAACCGAGAGGTAACGCCGGCCAATCCAGCAACGGCAGCCGCTGGAGTCAAGACTGTTCTATCGAACGCCTCCGACAGTCTTCAGCTACTCAGGTCGGCCGTCGAGTCATGGTGTGCACAGCCCTGTGGACAGGCTGTGCAGACACGCCGAGAGGGCTGTGCGCAGCTTGGGGACGCGAATGTGGAAAGGCCTTCACGGTTATCTCATTTATGCCTGTCGCCTGCGAGAACGTTATGCACGGGCTGTGCATGCAAGATTTCTTGGGCACTGGAGAACGTGCACGACGGCCATAAGTTATCCACACTAGGAATTTGACGTCCAACGTCACCCCGGAGGGTTGCCGGGCCAGGGTGGAGCGGCCAGCAGATCTGCCGATTTGCCAGCCGCGGCGGCAATGACCGGTCTAGAGTTCGAGTATGTGTTCGAAGACCCGGCCTGCAGGCGAGCATGATCAGCCGCCGGCCGATCTCGCTACGCAGCTTCGCAGCGCGATCGAGGAGTTAGCAGCTTCCGTCGGAGCGGACGAGTCCGGCTGCCCGCAGCTCGCCGACCGGCTGGCGCGTGCCTGGGCCTTGATCGCCGCGGCTGATCCGGAGCTGGCTTCGCGAGCCGCCCGGTACTGACCTTGCCGAATGCCGCGCCGGTGCTGTCATGCGGTTCGTCGCGCCCGGCGCCACCGCGCCGCCCTCTTGTCGGCCAGTACCTGATGGACCACGTTACGTCCGGGGATCCCGGTCACCCCGCCGCCACCGTGGGTCGACGAACCTGCTTGATACAACCCGCGCAGCGGCGTGCGCAGGTCCGCGTAGCCGGCCGCGGGCCGGGCGTGGAACATCTGGCCAAGGGTCAGTTCACCGTGGAAGATGTTGCCGCCTACCAGGCCGTACTCCTGCTCCATCTCGCGCGGGCCGATGACCTGCCGGTGCAGCACCGAGCTGGCGAAACCCGGCGCGACCGTTTCCATCCTGGCGACGACGCGGTCCGCATAAGCGGCTAGCGCGGCCGGGTCGCTGCGCTCGCTATAGGTATGCGGGACCCACTGGGTGAACATGGAGACGATGTGCTGACCTGGCGGAGCAAGGGAATCATCGAAGACGCTCGGGATGCAGATATCAGCGAACGGGACCGCGGCCGGCCGGCCAGCGGCCGCGTCCTGGTAGGCATCCTCAAGGTCGTCCAGGCTCTCGGCCAGCACGATGGTGCCGCCATGGACCTGCGGGTCAGCCGCGGGGTGACTGGCGAACACCGGCAAGGTGTCCACCGCCAGATTGATCTTGACGGTGCCGCTGCGGGAATGCCAGCCGCGGATGTCGGCGACGAAGTCGGCTGGCAGCGTGGCGGGATCGAGCAGGTCGAGGAAGGAAATCTTCGGGTGCGCAGTGGTGATCACCACATCCGCGTCGATCTCCTCGCCGCTGGTCAGCGTCACGCCGACGGCCCGGCCGCTGCGAGCCCTGATCTGGGCGACCTGCTGACCGGTCTGGATCTCGGCCCCGAATGACCTGGCCGCGGCGGCGAGAGCGGCGGTGACACCGCCCATGCCGCCCCTGGGGAACCCCCACGCGCCCGCCTGTCCGCCAGCGTCACCGAGATGATGATGCAGCGTCACGTATGCGCTGCCAGCCGAGCGCGGGCCGGCCCAGGTGCCGATCACACCCGAGACTGATAGCAGGCCGCGGAGCGCATCGCTCTCGAAGTAGCCGTCCAGCAGGTCGGCGATGCTGCCGGTCAGCAGCCTGGTGATGTCGACTGCCGCCCTGGTGTCCACCTTTCTCAGGTGCCGCAGCATCAGTCCCTGCCGCAGCAGGTCGTGCGGCTGCCGCGAGCCAAGCCGCGGCGGTATCTCGGTCAGCATCGGGCCGAGGATGGCGCCGATCCGCGCCATGTGTGCCTCGTAGGAGTCGTAGGCAGCGGCGTCAGCGGCCGAGAACTTGCCGATCTCCGCGCGCCGCCCGGCCGCGTCGTGCGGCAGCCGCAGGTACCGGCCGTCGGCCCGCGGCGCGAAGTACGGACCCTGAGGGAAGACGTGATAGCCATGCCTGACCAGGCCGAGGTCGCTGACCAGATCCTGCGGGAGCAGGGAGACGACGTAGGACAACGAGGTAACCGTGTAGCCGGGCCCGAATGGGTGCTCGCTCACGGCGGCGCCGCCCACTACCTCCCGGCGCTCACAGACGACGGTGCTGAGGCCCGCTCTGGCCAGGTAGGCGGCCGCTACCAGCCCGTTGTGCCCGCCACCGATAATCACGACATCGCGGCGTGCGGTCATGAGCAAGGTCCCTTCGTCGGAGCCGAGGTCGAGTTGAACGCCCGTACAACGTTACGGCTCACCGAGGATAGGGGCTGAACGCACCAGGAACAAGTAAGGGCCATTAGCCCAAAGCTGACGCCGATGGCCTAAAACGTACGCCGACTCGCTCGGCCGCGCTAGCGGCAGAGAAGGCTCAGGAGGAGCACGGACGTCGCGCTCCTCCTGAGTTCCGCATCAGCGCACCTAGCTAGCGGCGACCTCGACCTCGAGGGTCGCGCTCACTTCAGGGTGCAGGCGCACCGCGACCTGGTGCGAACCGACAGTCTTGATCGGGTTCTTCACCTCGATCTTGCGCTTGTCGAGCTCGGGACCACCAGCCGTCCGGACCGCGGCGGCGATGTCGGCGGTCGAGATCGAGCCGAACAGGCGACCGCCACTGCCGGCCCTGGTCTGGAGTCGTACCCGCAGGCCAGCCAGCCGGGAGGCCGCTTCCCGCGCGTCGTCGAGACTGCGGATCTCGCGTGCCGACCGGGCGCGCTTGATCAACTCGATCTGCTTCTCCGAACCGCGGGTCCAGGGCATCGCGAGGCTACGCGGGACCAGGTAGTTACGGCCGTAGCCGGCCTTAACCTCGACTACGTCTCCGGGTGCGCCCAGGCCGGTTACCTCCTGGGTCAGGATGAGCTTCATCGGCTTGCCGCTCATGGCGTCAGTTACCTCCCTCGGCCTAGCGAGCCGTGCTCGTGTACGGCAGCAGCGCCATCTCGCGCGCGTTCTTGATCGCCGTGGCGACGTCGCGCTGGTGCTGCGTGCAGTTACCGGAAACCCGCCGGGCACGGATCTTGCCGCGGTCGGAAATGAACTTTCGCAGTAGCCCGGTGTCCTTGTAGTCCACCCTGGTCACCTTTTCCTGGCAGAAAAGGCAGACCTTCTTCTTAGGCTTGCGGATCGGTGGCTTGGCCATCGTGGTGCTCCTCGCAGTCCCGGTGAATTGCCGGGATGGTAGGCAGAGCCCCGCCTGCGGCGGGGATGGTCGGTTTCGTTACTAGTACTCGTTTAACTTGTCTGCGCGTCAGAAAGGCGGCTCATCGGAGAACCCGCTGTCACCGGCCGGGTCAGCGGCCCAGGGGTCATCGCTGCCGCGACTGGCGCCCCCACCATACCCGCCCTGACCGCCAGCCCCGGACTGGCCGCCGCCGAAGCCGCCGCCACCATTCGACCTGGTTGACCTGCTGACTTTGGCCGAAGCGTTGCGCAGAGACGGGCCGACTTCGTCGACTTCGATCTCATAGACAGTGCGCTTCTCGCCTTCCTTGGTCTCGTAAGACCGCTGCCTCAGCCGGCCGGAGACAATGACGCGCATGCCGCGCTGAAGGCTCTCCGCTACATTCTCCGCGGCCTGTCGCCACACGTTGCAGGACAGGAACAGCGAGTCGCCGTCTTTCCACTCGTTCGTGGTCCTGTCCATGAACCTGGGGGTAGACGCGACCCGGAAGGTCGCGACCGCCTGGCCAGTCGGGGTATAGCGAAGCTCCGGATCATTGACGAGGTTGCCAATGATCGTGATGGTGGTGTCGCCTGCTGCCATCGGGGTACTCCCGCTTGCTCGGGTCGGGGTTGATGTCGAGCTCGGGCAGCCGTGACCAGGCTTAGTGCAGGTCAGGCCGCAGGATCTTAGTCCGCAAGACCGCTTCGTTCAGGTTGAGCTGGCGGTCGAGCTCCTTGACAGTGTCCGGCTCTGCCACCACCTCAATGACGGTGTAGATGCCCTCGGACTTCTTGTCGATCTCATAGGCCAGCCGACGGCGGCCCCATACGTCTACCTTCTCGACTGTCCCGCCTGCCGTCGTGACAACGGTGAGGAACTGGTCGAGTGACGGCTGAACGGTGCGCTCTTCAAGAGAGGGATCAAGGATGATCATCATCTCGTACTTGCGCATAAACTTACCTGCCTCCTTCGGACTCTGGCGGTCACGGTACTTCCGTGACAGGAGGAGCCGCGCCCGCCGGTGCCGAGTGCGTCCGGCCTGGCGGTCCTGCGCAGCCCCGTCAGCTTACCAGCGAGCTGCGACAGTCCTGCCCCGTACCGGCCAAGCCGGGCGCACGACGGCTTTGTTGGGGATGATCTTGCCAGGGGCCTGCTGCCTTTGTGTCTGAGTCTTGCTGTCTGTCAGACGGCGGCGCGCAGCCGGGCCGGGGCGAGGGCGCTAGATGACCACAGCTCGTCCCACCGGCCGCTGGCCTGCTGGCAGCGCAGGGCGATGATGCTGGCGGCGCCTTCGACGGTCCAGTGCATGCCGGATTGCTTGGCGCGCTGGCACACGATTTGCTTGCAGGCTGCCTCAATTGCTCCTGATCCCACGAACATGCCCAGCTTCTTGAAGTGGGCGTAGCGCATCCGGTGGATGTTGTGCTCGAAGTAGCCGAGTTTCCTGTCCAGGTCCTCGGCCTTGATCCCTTCCAGGGGGTAGCAGCGGGCGGCGGTGATGATCGCCTCGATGTCCCCGGCGTCCAGCTCGTCGAGCCTGCGTGCCAGCCACTGGGCCGGGTCGGGGGTGATAAACGCCAGGTGAGCAGCCAGGTCGTGCAGGTGCTCGCGGGCGTGGTAGATATCCACGATGTGCGTGGCGTGCGGGTAGAGCGCCTCGGCCATGGTCCAGATCCAGGCGGCGCCGTCGCCGAGCGCGACGACCTGCCGGTGGTGCTCGCCGCCGCGGCGCAGGTACTCGGCTTCGACTAGCTCGGCGAGGGCGTCCTTGCCGTCGAAGGTGAAGGCGTAGCTGGAGGAGCCGGGGTCCATAACCGGCCGGCCCTTGCCGTCGAGCCGGGAAACGGTGAACAGCCGGGCGAGCTTGACCTCGCGGGTGCCTGCCCTCGCTTCGCCGTCCTTGCCCGCCCGGCCTTCAGTCTCGCTGGCGCGCACCGGCACGCCGGTCCCGTCGGTCTCGACGTAGAGCATGTCGGGGACCGGCTCGGCCGGGGGCAGCGGGCAGATCGTGCGCGCCACGATGCCGGCGGCCTCGTCCCCGGCGGCGACGCGGGCGGCCGCGCCGGTGGCCTCAGCGGACCGCTCGACGGTCCGGGCGCTGATGGTGATCCCGGCCAGGCCGGCCAGCAGGCCGGCGGCGCGGCCGAAGGAAACCTCGGCGCCGGCCAGGGCGATCATCTCGGCCAGGCCCGGTGACAGCGAGCAGCCGGGCACGCCGAGCTGCCGGTCGCGGGGCGCGAACCCGTGACGGCACTGCCGGCAGTGATACCACGCGCGCGTGATGCGCACCGGGCCGAGCACAGTCGTCACCGTCTTTTCCCGGCTGCCCGCATAGGCAGCCCGCCCGCCGCAGCCGCACGCGGCGTGCGGGCCGGCGTATCCGTCCTGGCCGGCCAGCACCGTCTCCAGCAGCCGGGCCCCGGCAGAGGCCAGCGCGGCGCGCATCGCCTGCTCCAGCACGCCCAGCGCCGCGCCGGCACCGAGCATCCCGGCAGCCAGGCCGGCCAGCCTGCCTACCTCGGCGGCGGCGACCTCCTCGATCCGCGCCGCGAGCCCCCCCTAATAAGAGTTAACGGGTCGGCCGTGCGGCAGACTCGGGTCCGGCAGCCGCCGGCGGGCGAGCACTTGTCCCCCCTGGGTTCCTTCGGGAAGCCCTGGCGAAAGATCGTGCCCCCGCCGGTGGCCGGGAGAGTAGATCGCTGCTGGGATGTCGTGCCCGCCGCTGCGGTGTGAGCACTCGTTTATTAGGTCGCTGATGGTTCTCCCGCTGGCTGCCGATGCTGGTTGCTGACTAGGACAGGAGAGGCATTGCTGTTCGTGGGAGATGACTGGGCTGAGGATCATCACGACGTTGAGCTGATGGATGAGGCGGGTCGCGTGCTGGCCCGGGCCCGGCTGCCGGAGGGCGCGGCGGGGATGGCCCGGCTGCACGCGATGATCGGCGAGCAGTTCGGCGAGGACGCCGGGGACGCCGAGGTGGCCATCGGGATCGAGACCGACCGGGGCCTGTGGGTGCAGGCGCTCGTCGCGGCGGGGTATCAGGTGTTCGGGATTAACCCGCTGCAGGCAGCCCGGTACCGGGACCGGCATGCTGTGTCGGGAGCCAAAAGCGACCCCGGCGACGCGCACGTCCTGGCGGACATGGTGCGCACCGACTCGCATCAGCTGCGCCGGGTGGCAGCCGACAGCCCGGCTGCGCAGGCAGTCAAGGTCGTCGCCCGGGCGCATAAGACGCTGATCTGGGAGCGGACCCGGCACGTCCAGCGGCTGCGCCACCAGCTGCGGGATTACTTCCCCGCCGCGCTGGAAGCGTTCGAGGACCTGGACGCCCCCGACACCCTGGAGCTGCTGGCCAAAGCGCCGGACCCGGCCTCGGCCGCCCGGCTGACCACCGCCCAGATCGACGCCGCGCTCAAGCGAGCCCGGCGCCGTAACCGGGCGGACAAGACCGCCGTGATCAAGACGGCGCTGCGCGCCCCGCAGCTGGCCCAGCCGCCTGCGGTGACGGCCGCCTGCGCCGCGGTGGTCAGGTCCCTGACCGCGGTGATCACCACCCTCAGCGCGCAGATCACGGTCCTGGAGAGCCAGGTGGACGCGCATTTCAGTCAGCACCCGGACGCTGAGATCATCCTGTCCCAGCCTGGCCTGGGACCGGTCCTCGGCGCCCGGGTGCTCGCAGAGTTCGGCGACGACCCGCACCGGTACGCCTCGGCGAAGGCCCGCAAGAACTACGCGGCAACCAGCCCGATCACCCGCCAGTCCGGGAAGAAGAAAACCGTGATGGCACGGTACGTGCACAACGACCGGCTCCGCGACGCCCTCGACGGCCAGGCCTTCGCCGCGCTCAATGCCTCCCCCGGAGCCCGCGCCTGCTATGACGCCCACCGCGCGGGCGGCGCCGGCCACCGCGCCGCCCTTCGCCACCTCGCCAACCGCCTCGTCGGCATCCTGCACGGCTGCCTCAAGACCCGCACTCGCTACAACGAGGACACCGCCTGGGGACACCGGGAAAACCTCCCTCAATCTTCCGTAGCGGCTTGACACTTAAAGCTCCTGGGATGTCTTTCCCCTCCCGCCCCGAGGGGAAAGGCGCTGGCCGCCGGCCGGGCCGCGCAGATCGCCTCGCTGACCGCGGTCACCTCTTCCACCAGGGAGGCGAACCGCTGGTGCTCAGCCACTTCCCGCTGCGCTTTGTCCAGCTCCGGCCCGGGCTTCAGGTGCTCGTTCACCGTCTTGCCGCCGGCCCTCCGGGTCAGGTTCCACTGCGGCCCGTGTCCGCGGTGCCCCGGCTGCGCGCAGGCGCAGTTCGGCTTCCCGCACCTGCGCCACACCGCGTTCAGCGCGCCCCGCCGGAAATCACCGACCTGCGACATCACCGCGAACAGCTCGGCACGGCGGCGCTCCAGCCACGCCAGGTCACGCCCGGAGAAGTCAGCCACGAGCCACCTCCTGGTCTGAGTGACAACACCACTCAGACTAGCCGCGCAGCCTGCGGTAGCCAAGCACCCTCACGATTCAGTCGTGCACCCGGCCAAGCCTGCGGTGACCAGGCCCGGCGACCGCCGGGCGACCGCCTGGCGCAGGAATCGCGGCTTGGTGGCCGCAACACGCCGGTTAGCCACGGCGGATGGTTTCCTTCTGCCGCCAACGGCGGGACACTGATTCCAGCAGACCCGGCAAGCGTTTCACTCGTCGTTAGGGGTTGCGGTGCCCGAGGCAATGAGCACGCAGACGCAAAGCCGCGCGGCGCGGCTGACTCTGAACAGCGACGGCGTGCGTCACCCGTTACTGAACGCCGTCACCGCGTTTACGTTCCTGGCCGGCCTGGTTTCTTTCGTGCTTGGCCTCGTCGTCAAGGACCATCTGGTCGCGACCGTGCTGGGCATGGCCGCTTTCGGCGTCGGGCTGGTCGCCCAGATGTACTCCGCCACCAGGGAGGAGCGCGTCTTCATCATGGCGGGAGTGGTGGCGGGCTTCGTCGGCATGGGCCTGGGCATCGCGCACGGAGGCTTCGGCTAGCCGTCAGTGGCTTGGGCTACGCTCGGCAGATGACCCGGATCGGAGCGCATCTGCACGAGGGAGACCCGCTAGCCCAGGCTCAGGCCCTGGGGGCTAGCGCCGTCCAGTTCTTTCTTGGCGACCCGCAAGGGTGGAAGGCGCCGACGTTTCCCGGCGAGCCCGCCGAGCTGCGGGCCGGATTTGACGCCGCGGACATCGCTGGTTATGTCCATGCGCCCTACGTCATCAATGTCGCCTCGCCTAATAACCGGATCAGGATTCCTAGCCGCAAGCTGCTTGAGCAGCAGCTCGCCGCCGCCGCGTCAGTCGGCGCGAAGGGCCTCATCGTCCACGGCGGCCATGTCACTGCCGGCGCTGACCTGCAGGAAGGCTACGACAGCTGGCGTAAGGCGATCGAGCGGATCGACCGGCCAGTTCCGATGCTGATCGAGAACACGGCCGGCGGTGACGGCGCGATGGCCAAGGGCCTCGAGGCGATCGCCAGGCTGTGGGACGCGATTGCCGATGCCGGCGATGGCGGCGGCGAGGTCGGATTCTGTCTCGACACCTGCCACGCGTTCGCCTCAGGCGAGGAACTGGCCGGACTGGTGGACCGGATCAAGGCCATCACTGGCCGCATCGACCTGGTGCACTGCAATAACTCGCGGGACGAGTTCGGGTCCGGCCGGGACCGCCATGCCAACCTGGAGTCCGGTCAGATCGACCCGGCTCAGCTCGTCGATGTCGTCCGGGCGTCGGGGGCCGCCGCAATCTGCGAGACACCGGACGCCGGAGCCGACGTGCGGTGGCTCCGGGCACAGCTGAGCTGACCTGGCCGGGACCGGCGCTGCCCTGGCGCAGCGCTGAGCCAGTCGTTACAGGCGCTGGCTCAGCAGCGCCTGCCGTACCTTGACTGCCAGTTGCTGCGGCGTCAGACCGCTGGCCGGCCGGATCAGCGCGGTCGTCGTTACCTTCCCGGTCACTGCCGCGGCGCCGAACACTCCCGGCGATGGCGTGCACGCCGGACCGACGACGGGCGTACAGGAGGGCGTTGGCGTCGGTGACGGGCTGCCGCACGGCTGGCCGAAGCCGCCCTGACAGGTCGGCGACGGTGACGGCCCAGTCGGTGTGGGTGTCGGGCTGCCGCCGCACGGCTGGCCGAAGCCACCGAAACCGTTCTGGCAGGTCGGCGTCGGTGACGGGCCGCCGCACGGCTGACCGAAGCCGCCCGGCTGGCAGCCCCGGCACTTGTTGCCCTGGCCACGGCCGAACCCGTTGCCAGGACCACCCTGATTGCCGCAGGCTGGCTTGCGCTTGGGCTGCTGGGGCACCTGGTTCCACTTGACGAACGGCAGGCCGAAGTCCGGCGGCGGCAGCTGCTGGACCGGAACGTTCGCGAATGCCGTGGTCATGAACGAATGCCAGATCGTGGCCGGCCAGGCGCCACCGTATCCGCCGGACAGTGACGAGTTCGCCGGTGTCGGTAGCACGTTGAGCGACTGGCTGTTCTGCGTGCTGGTCTGGTTATTGGTGTACAGGGTGACGGCCAGCGCATCCTGCGGGATGGCGCCGATGAACCAGGCGTCCTGGGCAGTATTGGTCGTCCCCGTCTTCGCGATGACCGGCCTGCTTCCCCAGTACGCGGCCGGGTAGCCGGTGGCACCGTAAGCCGCATAGGTCGGCTGATTGTCAAAGGACAGGGCGTAATCCTCGTCAGCCGCCTGCGCCGGCGACAGCGCCCGGTGGCTCGGGATTGTCACGGTTATCCGCTTGGGGCCACCGGAGATGCCCGCGATGACGTGCGGCAAATGGAAGACACCGTCGTCGGCCAGGGTAGCGAAGGTGCTCGCCTGCTCGATCGACGTGAGGTCGGTGCCAGATGCCCCCAGCGACATGGTGACCGAACCGGGGTGCTGCCCCATCGCCTGGCCGCCCGAACCGAACGTCCACTTCAGCCCGTACTTGCTTCTGAGGTCGTTGACCCCGCCGAAGGTGAAGTAGGGCGTGGAGCCAACCCCGAAGTTGCCGGCCATCTGGATCACGTTGTCAATGCCCACTCGGTGCGCCAGATCCTCGAAGCCAGGGTTCGACGAGATCGCCGCCGCCTCCGGCACCGGGATGCCGCCCAGGCTGCTGGAGTCCGTGCCCGGCCAGTAGCCGAGCGGCTCCTTCGCGCTGCAGGCAGCGAGCGAGATCCGGGCTGACAGCTCCAGCTGCTTGGTGAGCGGATAGTCAGGCGGCACGCAGATCGGCGAGTAGGCGTTCATGACGCTGGTCTTGACGTTCATGTCCTCGCTGACCGCAGTCGCGAGTACGTACGGCTTGAATGACGAGCCAGGCTGGTGCGGGATCTCGGCATTGTTGAGCCAGCACTGCACTTTCTTGCACGCCTTCGTGCTCATGCTGACGCCAGGACCGCCGTAGATGGCCAGGATGCCGCCGGTCTTGGGATCGATCAGCGCGGCGCCGACGTGAGCGTAGGACGGAAGGGGGTTCCCGTTGCCCTGGCTGGCGTCGATCTTCATCTGCCGCACGTTCTGGTACACCGCATGGCTAAGCTGCGCGAGCAAGGACGGGCTGAATGTTGTGGTGATCTTCAGGCCCATGGTGTCGATCTGGTTCTGGCTGAGGTGATATTTACCCATCAGCTCGGCCTGCACCATGTTCATCAGGTAATAGCGATAGCCAGTATTGCCGCTGTTCTGGCCGGGCGGCGCGATCTTGATGACCTTCGCGAACGTCTTCTCCGCCGCGCCCAGGGTGCAGTTCGCGCACAGCGCGTTCGCCTGCTGCTGACTGATCGCGCTGGTGGTCACCATCGCGTTCAGCACGTACTGCCAACGGCTCACCAGCAGCTGGTAGCCGATGGTGTTCTGCGGGTCCGGGCTGAGCACGGCCGGGTTGTTGGGCATCGCCGCCAGCATCGCGGCCTGCGCCAGCGTGAGCGTCTGGCCAGGCTTGGTGAGGTTGACGTTGAAGTACTGCAGCGCGGCGGCGCCGACGCCATAGGTCGTCGGGCCGAACGGGGCCGTATTCAGGTACTGCGTGAGGATCCACGGCTTCGACTTCGAGTGGGCGATCTTGATAGCGACGATGACTTCGTCGATCTTGTAGGTCAGCGACTGCGTGCCGGCGATACTGCTCAGGCTCTGGTAATAGTTCTTCACGTACTGCTCGGTGATAGTCGAGGCACCCTGCAGTGTGCCGCCGCCGAACAGGTTGTTCTTCGCGGCCCGGATGATGCCGGTCAGCGAGACGCCGCCCTCGGAGTAGAAGTGGCGGTCTTCCGCGGCAACTATTGCCTCGTTCATGATCTTGGGGATCTGCTGCGTGGTGACCAGCAGGTGGTTGGTTCCGCCGTTGGTGAAAGTGCCAAGCAGCTTGCCGTTGCTGAAGTAGACCGTGGACGAGACCCCTTTGAGCAGCGCCGTCTCAGCGGTCGGGACCGACGTCGTGGCGTACAGGACAGCGAACGCGCCGATGCAGAGCAGGATGAACCCCGCGATCCCGCCGCCGATCAGGCCGAGCACCTTCTTGACACTCCAGTGCCGCCACCAGTCGCCGGACCGGAAGTACTCCTTGAAGCGCTCGCGTCTCGTCCGCGGCGTCTGGTCGCCATCGTCCCAGCCACCACCTCGGCCGCCGCGCCCGCCACGGCCACCGCCACGTCCGCCACCCCGGCCGGTTCTCGGCGTCGTCCTGACGCCGCCGCCGGTGCGCGTGCCGTAGTCACCGGCCCAGCCATCGGGCTGATCGCGTAGTGCCGTGCGGCTGCCCGGCAGGCCGTCGTCGATCCCGCCGCCAGTCCCGTAGCCGCCAGAGCCGGCCGCCGTAGCGGCACCGGCCCGACGGCTGCCGCGGTATCCGCCGCGGTCGGCGCGCGCCGACCAACCGGACTCGCGGGGCTCGCCAGGGTTGCTCTGCTCGTAAGCGGGTGACTGCTGGCCCGCGGCACCGCGGTTGCCCCGGCTCAGCACCGAGCCGCGGAGGCCGAGGCGGTTCCGGAGGTCGTCGGCGGTCTGGCTGAACCGGCCAGTTCGCTCGCCAGCGGAGTCAAGCTCCCACAGGCTGCGCCAGCCGGCTGCCCGCACGGCCGCCCCGGCGCCGTCATCCGAGACCGACCAGTCGGCGTCATCTCCAGCGTCATCGTGCTCGTGGCGCGACGATCGCGATCGCGCCGAGTCTCGCTGCTCGCCTCGCCCGTTGGCGCCCCGCGCCGCGCGGCGAGAGCCAGCTGACCGGCGAGCCCGTTCCCCCCATGAATCGTGGCCGTTGCCGTCGCTCGCAGACGGGTCAGCGGCACGGAGCCCGCCGTCGCCGCCGCGCCAGAATCCGGCGTCGTCTTCCCATGCAGATGCCGAGTGCGGCAAGCCGACGGGCCTGCCGTTCCAGCCGTCGCCAGTACCGGCGTCTTCTTGATCCTGCCAGTACGGCCCGGGCAAGTCTGGGTTACTCACGCGTCCTCGCTGGTCGGGGGTCACGGGCGGTCGCAAGCGAGCGGCGATCCGCCAGGAAATCACGTTACCTGGCGATACCTACTATCCCGGCACGTATTGCGTCACGCTCGCGCAAAGAATGCTGCGGCATCTGCCTGCCGGGAATGCCGCCTACTTGCTGACCCTGGCTCGCCGACCGCGCCGGGTTGTCGGTTCGCCAGTGCCGAGCACGTATGAAGTCGCGAGGTGGTTCCAGGCACAACTCTGGCAGACCTCGACGACGTAGACCTGGAACTCTCCATATTCCATGGCCATTTCGTCCAGTTCTGGAGCGCGCTTGACCCTGCCTTCATATTGGCCTAGCTCGTCGCCATAGACGTAGGTCACATGCGTCAGCTTCACCTTGCGGCAGATGGGACAACTGACATCAGTCGCCTCGCCATGGAACTTCGCGGCGCGCAGCAGGTAGGGATGGGCGTCGCACACATCGGTCACCGTGGTCCGGCCGGCCAGCACCGAAGCGAGGGTTGCCCGCCTGGCCAGTCCGTAGTCCACGACCGATCGCCTCATGCTCGACAGATTACGACGGAACTGGCCCGGACAGGAGACCTGACTGGTCATCGCCTCGCGCGGGATCGCCGCGGGCCTGCCTGCTGCTGATAGTGAGCAGATGCCAGGTACACCGGACTTGCGCCGCAAAGACGCAGCGCATATCGTTGCGATGTATCAACTCGATACATCGAGTTGACAGTTTCGGCCCCGCCGGTGGTCCGGCAGGATACTTAGCCAAGATGTTAGCTCTGGGTGGAATGCGAGGTGCGAGCGGGTATGACCAGCCAGCGGTCTGGCGTTCTCGAGCTCGCGGTACTCGGCATCCTGCACGAGACCCCGATGCACGGATATGAGCTGCGCAAGCGGCTGAACGCAGTCCTTGGCGCCTTCCGGGCATTCGGCTACGGCTCGCTGTACCCGGCCCTGAAGGACCTGCTCGGCAACGGACTCATCGCCGCCGAGGACACGGTGGCCGATCCGGCCAGGCCGCTCGACCGGCCCACCCGGCGATCGAAGATCGTCTACCGGCTGACCGCGGACGGCAAGGAGCGGCTGAACGACCTGCTCGCGCAGTCCGGCCCGGCTTCCTGGGAGGACGACGGGTTCGGCGTGCATTTCGCCTTCTTCGGCCTCACCCAGGCAGACATCAGGATGCGGATCCTCGAGGGCCGCCGCAGTCGGCTCGAGGAGCGGCTTGAGGGCTTTCGCGCGGCCGCAACCAGGACTCGGGAGCGCGTCGACAGTTACACGCTGGAGCTGCAGCGCCATGGACTGGAGTCGGTGGAGCGCGAGGTCCGCTGGCTCAATGAACTGATCGCCTCGGAACGGCAGTCGGGCGACCGGCCCGCCAGCCGGACTGGGGAACTTACAGAGAGCGGCGGAACGAGCACCGTCGTCTAAGACGACCGACTGTGCCTCGCGACGCGGCAATAGATAAGGAGTAGTCCTCATGGGTTCGGTACGGGTAGCCATCGTGGGCGTTGGGAACTGTGCAAGTTCTCTCGTTCAGGGCGTGGAGTACTACAAGGACGCCGACCCGGAGAGCCGGGTACCGGGCCTGATGCATGTCCAGTTTGGCCCGTATCACGTCCGGGATGTGGAGTTTGTTGCCGCGTTCGACGTCGACGCGAAGAAGGTTGGCCGGGACATCGCGGAGGCCATCGTCGCCAGCGAGAACAACACCATCAAGATCTGCGACGTGCCGCCAAGCGGCATCACGGTGCAGCGCGGCCCGACCATGGACGGCCTCGGCGAGTACTACCAGGAGATCATCACCGAGTCCGACGAGCAGCCCGTCGATGTTGTCCAGGTGCTCCGCGACGCTCGCGCTGACGTGCTTGTTTCCTACCTGCCGGTCGGCTCGGAGCAGGCAGACCGCTTCTACGCCCAATGCGCGATCGACGCGGGCGTCGCCTTCGTGAACGCGCTGCCGGTGTTCATCGCCTCTGACCCGGTATGGGCCGCCAAGTTCACCGAGGCAGGCATCCCGATCGTCGGCGACGACATCAAGTCACAGGTTGGCGCGACGATTACGCACCGGGTGATGGCCAAGCTGTTCGAGGACCGCGGCGTCGAGTTGCTGCGCACCTACCAGCTCAACTTCGGCGGCAACATGGACTTCATGAACATGCTGGAGCGCAAGCGCCTGCAGTCCAAGAAGATCTCCAAGACCCAGTCGGTCACCTCGCAGATCCCGCACGAGATGGCCAAGGCCGACGTGCATATCGGCCCGTCCGACCACGTGCCGTGGCTCGACGACCGCAAGTGGGCTTATGTCCGTCTTGAGGGCCGGTCGTTTGGCGACACCCCGCTGAACCTGGAGTACAAGCTCGAGGTCTGGGACTCGCCGAACTCGGCGGGCGTCATCATCGACGCGGTCCGCGCGGCCAAGATCGCCCTGGACCGCGGCATCGGCGGCCCGATCCTGTCTGCTTCCTCCTACTTCATGAAGTCGCCGCCGGAGCAATACAGCGACGACGTCGCCCGCGATGCGGTCGACAAGTTCATCCGCGGCGAAGTGGACAGGTAACGGGGTCCTGATTTAGTTCAGCCGTAGTTATCGCGACGGGAGTCCTGGCGAGTGCCAGGGCTCCTGTTTGCTGACCGAGGCGAGTTTCAGCTCACTGGCGCGCGTCGGTACTACGGCGTGGCGGCCTCAATCCGTTCGTCGCCAGGGAACAACTCGAATCCAGGCTGGCGCAGAGCCAGATGATGGCTCCGCCATCCACGGAGAAGTCGACCGAGCAGCGACTGGCGGAGATCGACGATCTGCGCGACCGAGGCGTCATTACTGAGGAAGAACACGCCGCGGCCCGGGTGAAGATCATCTCTGGGAGCTGACGGCCGCTGCGATCTGGCCCTCGTCCCTGAGGCCCCATAGGCTGACCTCCGTGTCAAGGCCGGAGCAGTTTCCCACTACGCCAACCGCGGCGCAGTCGCCCGGCGCTGGGCAGCCTCCGGCCGGGCCGTCGCGGTCATCGTTCATCAAGGACTTGCGCCTGGTCTGGGCGGAGCATGACTTCAGGCGCCTGTTCTCTACCCGGCTGATCTCGCAGACCGGTGACGGCCTGTTCACTGCCGGACTGGGCGGTTATGTCTTCTTCAACGCGACGAATTTCCCCAACCCGGCGTCCGGGGCGGCCGCCTTCGCAGTGCTGTACCTGCCGTACTCGCTGATCGGCCCGTTCGCCGGGGTCTTCATCGACCGGTGGTCACGGCGCCAGATCCTGGTCCGTGCAGCGCTGCTGAGGTCGCTTTTCGTCGTCATCACCGCAGGGCTCGTCGCATCCGGCAAGCTGGGCGTGCCGCTCTATGTAGGCGTGCTTGCCGTCCTCGGCGTGAACAGGTTCTTCCTGTCCGCGCTGTCCGCGTCGTTGCCGCATGTGGTCCCCGAGGACAAGCTGGTGATCGCGAACTCCGTGTCGCCCACGGCCGGCGGCATCATGGCCGCTGTCGGCGGACTGGCCGGCCTCGGCGTGCATGAAGCGCTGCATGGCGGTCAGGGCGAGTACGCCGCGACCTTGCTGGCCGGTGGCTGTTGTTATGTCCTCGCCGGAGCGGTGAGTGCCACCATTCCGCGGGATCTGCTCGGCCCGAGCCACGACGCTGGCGAGCGGACCCGCGGCACCATCCGGGCCGAGCTGGCCGCCGTCGTGGCCGGCCTTGTCGCCGGCGCCAGGTACATTCTCGCCCGGCGGCGGCCGTCCGCGGCGCTCGCGGCCACCGGCGCCAACCGGCTGTTCTACGGCATCCTGTTCCTGATGTCGATCTTGCTGTACCGGAACTACTTCTACCGGGCCGCGGGCGCTAACAAGGCGCTCGGCCACTACGCGCTCCTCACCGGCCTGGTCGCGCTCGGTTACGCGACGGCCGCTTTCGTGACGCCCGGTGCACTCCGCAGGATGAGGAAGGCCGCCTGGATCACCCTGCTCCTCGTCGTCGGCGCGGTGGTGGCGGGCGGGCTTGGCGTCTTCTTCAGCCAGGTTGGCTTCCTCATCATCGGGTTCTGCCTGGGCCTGGTCGGACAGGGCATCGCGATCTGCGCTACGACGATCCTGCAAGAGGACGTCGGCGACGGCTTCCGAGGCCGCGCATTCTCGTTCTACGACATGATGTTCAACATCTTGTTCGTTGCCGGAGCCGCAGTCAGCGCGGCGTTCATGCCGGCCACCGGCCGGTCCACGCTGCTCATCAGCCTGGTGGCTGCCGGATACCTGATCAGCGCAGCCGGGTACTGGCTACTGAGCCGCCGCGATGCCAGCCGGGCTGCCCGCTGAGCCAGCCAGGCTGCCCGCTGAGCCAGCCGCGACGAGCTAGCGAGCCGGCTATGCCCCGCTGCTCGCCGCGTCCGGCGGCACGGCCAGCCCTTCGGACCTGGCCCACTCCAGCAGTTCTCCGATGGCGGCATCCCGGCCCAGCGGGCCAGCCTCGATACGCAGCTCGCGCAGATGTTCGTAGGCGCGTCCGACGGTCGGCCCGGGCGGGATCCCGAGTATCGCCATGATCTCGTTGCCATCCAGATCTGGCCTGATGCTGTCCAGTTGCTCGCGCGCGGCAAGCTCGGCGATCCGGGCTTCCAGGCTGTCGTAGGCGCGCTCCAGACGCTCTGCCTTGGCCTTATTTCTGGTGGTGCAATCCGCCCTGGTCAGCGCGTGCAGCCGGGATAGCAGCGGCCCGGCGTCGGTGACATACCTGCGCACGGCCGAATCGGTCCAGTCGCCCTCGCCATAGCCGTGGAACCGCAGGTGCAGCTCGACCAGCCGGGTGACGTCGGCGACAATCTCCTTCCGGTAGCGCAGCTGGGAGAGCCGCTTGCTGGCCATCTTGGCGCCTACTACCTCGTGGTGGTGGAACGCGACCCGGCCTCCAGGCAGCTTGGACCGCGTCCTCGGCTTGCCGATGTCGTGCAGCAGCGCCGCCAGCCTGAGCACGAGATCTTGCTCAAGGCCGTACCTGGCCTCCAGGTCGATGGCCTGACTCAGCACGATGAGCGAATGCTGGTAGACGTCCTTGTGCCGGTAGTGCTCGTCTGACTCCAGCTGCAGGCGAGGGATCTCCGGGAGTACCTGCTCCGCAACGCCGGTGTCGACAAGTAGCCGGAGGCCCGCCACCGGCCCGCCCGGCAACGGCGAGAGCAGCAGTTTGGTGAGCTCGCCCTGCATGCGCTCAGCCGACACCTTTGGCGGCGCCAGTAGCCCGGCCAGGTCGGTCATCGCCTGACGGACGTCCGGGACCGCGGTGAAGCCGAGCTGGGCGGTGAACCTGGCCGCGCGCAGCATCCGCAGCGGATCATCGGTGAACGATGCCTCCGGCGCGCCCGGCGTCCGCAGCACTTTGCGCCGCAGGTCGGCCAGCCCGCCGAACGGATCCACCAGCTGGTGATCAGGCAGCCGTGACGCCATCGCATTCACGGTGAAGTCGCGCCTGGACAGGTCTTCTTCCAGCGACACATGATCGTGCCCGACCACCGGCTTGCGGGAAGTCCGGTCGTAGCTCTCGCTCCGGTAGGTGGTGATCTCGAATATGGATGCGCCCTTGCGCATGCCAACGGTGCCGAATTCGATGCCGATGTTCCATATCTGATCGGCCCAGTCACCTGCCACCGCCAGGATCTGGTCGGGCCGGGCGTCGGTGGTCAGGTCGATGTCGCCGGACTTCCGGCCGAGGAATACGTCTCGGACCGGACCGCCGACCATGGCAAGCTCATGTCCGGCCGCGGCAAACATCACGCCGAGCTCGTCGGCGGCCGGTGACACAGCCTTGAGCAGCGCAGCCGCAGCACGCAGCTGGCGCTCGTTCAGCGATTCTGGATCTGGCACGGGTATTGAGGATAGATGTCTGGCGTAGCCTGATGAGGACCGGGAAGCGGAAGAGACCCCCGGGGGGACCTGTCGCAGGATACTGCCGCCGACCACCGCCGGCTCTCATCGCCGTGCGGTGCCTCAGGCACTCTGCGATCGGCCATAGCATTTTCTGCATGCCCCTCCTGCCCGGATATCGCCCATCTTCAGGTCCGGGATCCGCACTGGGACGTAGCGGGCTGATGCTGCGCCGGATCGGCGGGGTCGCGGTCGCCGCCCTGGCCCTGGCTGGCCTGGCGTTGCCGGCCGCACTACTGTCCGGCGCGAGCGCGAGCGCGGCCACCACCACCGGCGCCGCCAGCACCACCGCCATGGCTGCCGCCGCCTCGGGCACCAATTCGGCGGCGAGCGTTGCGATTACTGCCATGAGCCCGCGGTGGGCTGGCCCCCGCTCGGTACTCGCGGTGTCCGGGTCGCTCACGAACAACTCCAACACCACCGTCAGCGGCCTGATCGTGCAGCTGTACGCATCAGCGACGCAGGTCAGCACGGTGTCACCGGGCACGGTCTTCCCGTACTACGATCTGGCCGGCATCCACGCACTGGCCGGCGTCCGGTGGCGGTCGGGTCGGATCCAGCCGGGTCATTCGGTGCACTGGGAGCTGCATTTCCGCGCCGGCAAGATCGGCATGACGCAGTTCGGCGTCTACCCGCTGGCCGTGGTGGCACATAATCCGGCGAACGCGGTGCTGGCAGCGAGCATTAGCTACCTGCCCTACGTCCCGGCTAAGAAGAGCCCGTACGCATCAACCCGGCCCGCGCCGGAGCAGATCTCCTGGCTGTGGCCGCTGATCGACAAGCCACTGCTCGGGCCACCGTGGCAGAACCCTTGCAGCGGCCCGGCTGCGCTGGCGCTGGGCCGGAGTCTGAGTCCTGGCGGCCGGCTCGCCGACCTTGTTGGGGTGGGTGAGCGCGGGGCAGCGACGGCGACCACGGCGAGCCGGGCAGAGGAAACGGCCGGCCGGTCGGCGCAGGGCAAGGCGGCGCGTGGCGAGCCGGCCCAGAGCCTGGCCGGGATAGCCGGCATCACCTGGGCGGTCGACCCGGCCCTGCTTGCCAACGCCAAGGCGCTGACGACCTGCCGGGCGACAGCTCCCGGGCTGGCCCAGGCGGCCACCACCTGGCTGGCATCCCTGTCCGCCGCCACAGCGGGCCAGCCGCTTTTCGTCATGCCGTACGGCGACCCGAACGTGGTAGCGCTGATCCGGCAGAACCATCAGGGCGATGTCAAGGACGCATTCCGCCTCGGTCGCGCTGTAGCGCAGCGGATCCTGCACCGCGACGTCGCGCCGGCGGCCAGCCGGCAGTCCGGCGCCTCAGCGCAAGCGGCCGGGATAGCCTGGCCAGCCGGCGGCAGCGCCGGGTACGCCACGATCGAGAACCTGGCCGGGTATCAGGTACGCGTCCGCACCGTGGTGCTCAGCCGCGCTGCCCTCCCGCGCGCTCAGGGCACTGTCGTGCGGGCCACGAACGGGGCTGGCAGCTATTCGACCCTGCTGCTGGCCAATGACAACCTGAGCACGCTGCTCGGCTCGGCGGGCACGACACCGGGCTCGGCATTTGCGACATCGCAGGCGTTCCTGGCGGACACTGCGTTGCTGGCAGCGCAGCAGCCCGGCCAGCCGATCGTGGTCGCGCCGCCGGCCCGCTGGCAACCGCCGGCGGGCCTGGCCACCCGCGTGCTCGCCGGCACAGCCTCAGCGCCATGGCTCAGCCCGGTGAGCCTGACGGACCTGGCGAGCAGTGCGTCGATCCCGACGGCATACCTGCCGGCTGGCAATCCGGGCGAGCCTTCCTATCCCCGCAAGGAGCTCAGCCAGCTAAAACTCATCGGCCGGCGCCTTCACGAGCTGGTCAGCATCCAGGCTGTGCCCAACCCGGATCTGTACCTGGCCATGTCGGCAGTCGAGTCGTCGGCGTGGAACGGCACATCACGCGGCAGCGCCGAGGCCATGCTCACAACGCTCGCGTCGACGGTTGCGAAAGAGCAGAACCGTGTCCAGATCGTGGCGGGCAAGGCCGGCATCAGGATCACCCTCGGCGGGCTGAAAGGCAGCGTGCCGGTTTCGATCGACAACCGCCTTGGCTTCGCGATCAAGGTCAGGATGAGACTGTCGTTCAGCCAGGCGACCGGAGTCAAGATCGTCGAGGATCCCGCGGTCGTGACCATTCCGGCGCACAGTCCGCGGACCATAAAGCTGCACATTCAGGCCGCGGAAGTCGGCTCGACCACCATCACCATGCGGCTGGAAACCCAGCACGGGCAGCTGCTGCCATCCGCGGCCGCGCGGATGACCGTGCAGGCGACGCAAGTAGGCGTCCTAGGGATGATCATCTTTGCTTGCGCCCTGGGCGTGTTCCTGATCGCGTCGGCGGCTCGCGCAGTCCACCACGGCAGGCCGGCGCCTGCCGGGCCGGACGCGCCGCCGGCGGCCGGGAGACCCGAAGGCATGGGTCGTGACCAGGCGGGCAATAAGGTCCCCGACGGCGAGCGTGCGCCCGGCGACACCCGCGAAGGAGGCGAACTGGCGGGCGAACCGGCTACCGTCGTGCCTGAGCACAGCGAGCTGGGCGCAGCCGGCCCACCCGGACTGTGACAGAGGGAGACCGATTGACCACCCCCGAGTCCGAGCCTGACCCGTACGCGGGCGGCGAGTCGCAGGGCTGGCGTGCCCAGCCTGCGGTGCCGGGCTGGAGCGCGGGGCAAGACTGGTACGCGGGGCCGCACTACGACGACACCGGCTGGCATATCGATCTCTCGGACGTGGACTGGGGCGATGAAGCCAGGTTCGACCGGCAGGGCGAGCGACAGCCGCAGCCGGGCACTGCGTTTCCTTACGACAATCAGCACCAGGACGGGAACGGGGCCTCCGCTGCCGCCGCCGACTATGGCTGGCCGGCCGACGACCGGGCTAGCCGGCGAGATGATCGGTCCGGTGGCCGCCACGCTCGCTCCGGCCGTGGCGATGACCCGCTGGCACCCCGGCCGCCCAGCCGCCGCGGCCGGGCTCGCGGCCCGGTCTGGGAGGAACCGCCGGTCAATGGGGAGCCCCGCAGCCCCGGACGGGACCCGGCTAACTGGGATGACGGGCTCGGCGGTCCCGTTCGCGAGCGCTCGGACCGGGATCCCCGCAGCGGCGGCCGCAGCCGTCGCCTGCCGGGGCGAGAAGGCGGCCGGTACCGGCCGGATCGGCGCGGGCCAGCTGGCTTCGAGCCGAACGGACCCCAGCCCGGCGGGCACCAGCCCGGCGGTTACCAGCCGGACGCTCAGGGCCGGGCCGACTGGCAAGCGCAGCAAGGCCGGCCTGCGCGCCCGGACGGCCAGGACTGGCCCGACACGCAACGCGCGCCCGGCGGCAGGCGCGGCGCGGATGGGCTGCGCAGACCTGATGGCGCGCGCGGACCGGAGGGTCCCCGACGGCCCGATGGCCAGCGGCCCGCCGGGATGCGCCGAGTCAGTGCGCGGCCGCCGACCGACTACGCGGGCGGGCCGAGACCGGGTGGTGCAGGTGCCGCCAGGCCTGGGCCCGGCGGCGCCGGGCTGACGAGCCCGGGTAGCACGTACACCGACGCAGTCAGGCAGGCCAGACCTGGGCCGACCAGGCCACTGCCGGCCGGGCGCCGCCGCGATGACACCGGCACGATGTCGATCGTCAGGTCCAGCGGGGTGATGGCGGCGGGCACGCTCGCCTCTCGCCTGACCGGGTTCCTGCGGACTCTCGCGCAAGCCTTCGTGCTCGGCGGCGCGCTGTTGTCCAACTCCTACAACACGGCGAACACGCTGCCCAATGTCGTCTACAACCTTGCCCTTGGCGGCATTCTCACCAGCGTCATCGTGCCGCTGATCGTCACTGCCGCGCAGCGCGACAAAGACGGCGGCGAGGCCTACGACCAGCGGATCTTTACCTTGATCACCGTCGCGCTGCTCGCCATCACGGTGGTGGCGACGCTCGTGGCCGCACCGCTGGCGAACCTGTACAAGGGCGGCATGACCGGCCGCCAGCTCAGCGTCATGGTGACGTTCGCGTACTTCTTCATACCGCAAATCTTTTTCTACGGCATGAGCTCGCTGATCAGCGCGATCCTGAACGCCCGGCGAAGCTTCGCCGCGCCGATGTGGACGCCTGTCATCAACAACGTCGTCGTGATCCTGGTTCTGATCCTTTACATGGCCATCGCCGGGCCCTTCGCCGGCGAGCTCTCGCATGTCAGCGCCGGCGAGGTCCAGCTGCTCGGGATCGGCACCACGCTCGGAATCATCGCGCAGACCGTCGCCCTGGTGCCATCGCTGCGCCGGGTCGGATTCCGCTGGCGGCCGCAGTTCCAGTTCCTCCGATCCGAGGCTATGGAAATCGGTCAGATGGCGGGCTGGATGTTCTGCTACATCGCCGCCACTCAGGTCGCGTTCTTTGTCACTGTCCGGCTCGCCAACGTCGCCTCATCGCGGTCCGGGGTGACGTACTACAGCTATGCCTGGCAGCTCTTCCAGATGCCTTACGCGGTCGTCGGAATCTCGGTTATCACCGCCCTCCTGCCGCGCATGAGCACGCACGCGTCGGAGCGGCGGTATGGCCTGGTCAGGCAGGACTTCTCGACTGGAGTCCGACTCGCGTCGGCCATCGTGGTGCCATGCTCGCTGGTGCTCGCGGTACTCGGCGCGCCCCTAGCGCGGGTGCTGTTCGCGCACCACAACTTCAGCGCGGTAGATGCGCGCTACACGGGCCTGACCTTCGCCGCGTTCTGTCTCGGCCTGCTGCCGTACATGTTGTTCCAGCTCCAGTTGCGGGTCTTCTACTCGCTGCACGACAGCAAGACCCCGGCAATCATCGGGCTGGCGACAATGATCATGAACATCGCCGCCAACTACTTCGCGCTTGCCGTCTTGCATGGCAGCGACGTCATCGTCGGCCTGGGTATCGGGTTTGGCCTGGCTAACCTGCTCGGCACCGTGCTGGCCTGGCGGATCCTGAGCCGTCGGCTGCGCGGGCTGGACGGCTGGCTCATCGGCCGGTCGCTGGTCAGGATGCATTCCGCCACGCTGCCAGCCGCCCTGATCGCGATTCTGGTCGGCCTGCTCAGCACGAATGCCTATGTCACCGTGATCATCGGCGGCGGCCTGGCCATCCTGCTGTACCTGGCATTCGCCAGGGCGCTGCGGATAGAGGAGCTCACCAGCCTGACACGTACAGTCATGGCAAGGCTGCGCCGATGAGCGGCCAGCCGACGTCTCCGGCCGGTAACGGTTTGCCGGTGGCAGGCCGCACGCCCTGCCGCCCGGTCGCGATGCGCCTTAGCATGGAGGCGAGCACGTCATTGTCTTATCTGGGACTGTTGACCACCTACGGCCCGCGAGGGGAGGTTCGAGGGCACGCGCGCGCCCTTGAACCAACACCATGAGCACGTTCACATCAGAACCGGGTACGAAGCTCGGCGGCCGGTACCGGCTAGAGGACCGGCTAGCCGCCGCCGGAGGCTGGTCTGCCTGGAAGGCTATCGACGAGATACTCGCCAGGCCGGTTAGCGTGATCACGTTCGCGGCCGGGTTCCCGCGGCTGCAGGAGGTCGTGACGGCCGCTCGCGCTGCCAGCAGGCTGACCGATACCCGCCTCACGCAGGTGTTCGACGTCGAGGATGACTGGGATCACGCGTACATCGTGCTTGAGTGGCCCGTCGGCGACACGCTGACCGACCTGCTCTCGGCCGGGCCGATGGATCCGATGGCCGGGGCGCGGATCGTGGCGGAGGTCGCCTCCGCGCTGGCTGGTGCGCACGCGGCCGGGCTGGCGCATTTGTGCCTGCTGCCTGACTCAGTGCGGTGGGCAACCGGCGGCGGCGTCAAGGTTACCGGTCTCGGCATCGACGCGGCATTGTCTGGTGCTACCGCCGAGGATCCGGCGCTGGCCGATACCCAGGGCATTGGTGAGCTCCTCTACGCGGCGCTGACGGGCCTATGGCCGGGCCCGGAATGTCCCGGTCTGGCATCGGCGCCACTGTCGGACGGTCAGCTACGGCGGCCCCGGCAAGTCCGTGCGGGCGTACCTACGGCGCTCGACGAAATTGCCGGGCGGGCGCTGGCCTTGCCAGGGCGCGATGGCCAGGCACCATTCAGCTCGCCAGCACAGCTGGCCAGCACGCTCGCCGCCGTGATCCCGCCCGTGCAGGTGCCCCCGGCGGCAGCTGCCGGCCGCGGGGCTCGCGGTGATGCCGACCGGATGGCGCTGCAGCGGCAGCAGACCCGGTATCAGGCGACTCGCGGTGATCAGGGCCGCGGTCAGCAGAATCGGGGCCAGCCCGGCGACTGGCGAGGGGATGACGGCCAGCACCAGCAGGGCCCGGTCAGCTCCGAGTATCAGGCTGGCGGGCAAAGCAGGCGCAGCAACGTTCGCAGGCTGGCAGCGCTCACCGTCGCCGTTGTCGTGGCCGTCGTTGGCGCGACGGCCGCGGTTCACCTGCTCGGCAAGCAGCACCCTGGCACCCCGTCAGGCGGCGGCACCTCGGCGCCGGGCAGCCCTAGCACCCAGGTAGTCGCATTGGGGCCGCTGGCTGCCTCGGGCTTCGATCCGCTGAACCCCAGCGATACTGGCAACGAGAATTCGAACCAGGCACCGAGCGTGCTCGCCGGCACCGGGGGCGGCTGGAACACGCAGTACTACACGACCGCCAGATTCGGCCACCTGAAGGCTGGGGTTGGCCTGATGCTGGACATGGGCAAGTCCGTCCAGATTACGACCCTTCGGGTGCTGTTCGGCAGCGCTCCGGGCGCGATCGTGAAGATCATGGTCGGCAATTCCGCCGACCGGAGCGCCGGGACCATCAGCACCATGCACACAGTCGCCGGCCCGACAGCGGTAGCCGGGAATATGACGTTCACGGTGAGCACCCCGGTATCCGGCCGGTATGTGCTGATCTGGTTCACCCGGCTTCCGCGCGAGCCGCGGGCGCCCAACCCGAGTCTCCCGTACTTCGCGGCGATCTACCGCGTCTACGTCCGCGGCATCGCCTGACGGTTCACCTCATGTCGGAACATTGCCTGATCAGAGGTTCAAACCGGGCGCCTACGGCTGCCCGGTAGGCGGAGCCAGAGCAATCCGGAGTACTGTCGGGCCGTCGCGAACTTTGTCATCATCATTCGCGGCGAGAATGACGATGGCGGGGGGAGGCGGCGAGACGGAGCCACATGAGCAGGCTTCCGGCCGGGTTCCGCTGCCCGAGCCACGGCAGCCTGCTGAATCTGATATCCCCGGCGGGCTGGAGGCAGCGCAGCAGGGCCCGGCCGGCGGTTCGATGCCGACCGCCCGGGCTGATCTCGCAGCACCCCAGGAAGACGGCGGGCCGACCGACGCTGAACTGCTGCAGATGCATATCGACGGCGACCCTGACGCCTTCGGCGTGCTGTTCAAGAGACACAAGGAGCGGCTCTGGGCGGTGGCGATCCGGACTCTGAATGACCCCGAGGATGCGGCAGACGCTCTCCAGGACGCCATGGTCTCGGCGTTCCGGCGGGCGTCCAGTTTCCGCGGTGATTCGGCGGTGACAACCTGGCTGCACCGGATTGTGGTAAATGCGTGCCTTGATCGGATGCGCAGGCGCGCTGCGCGGCCTACTGCCAGCGCTCAGGACGACGATGCGCTCGACGCACTGGCCACCGGCCGACCGGTTTCTGACCCGTCCGGCACCACGGACACCGCGATGGATGTGATGGCCGCCCTGCGGCATCTGGTGCCTGAGCAGCAAGCTGCTCTAGTCCTGGTAGACATGCTCGGCTATTCGATCGCGGATGCGGCTGAAGTGCTCGGCGTCTCGGAAGGAACGGTCAAGAGCCGCGCCGCCAGAGGGCGGGCACGCCTGCTGCCCCGCCTCGCGCACTTGCGGCCGGCGTCCGTCCCGAGTCAGGAAGGTCGGAACCGAGTGGCGCAGCAGCGCGTCCAACCTGCGCAGGAGGGGGGTGATGACACGCCGTGAAGCGTCACGCTAGTACGGATGAGCTGGCCGACCTTGCTGCCGGGGTGCTCAGGCCGCGCCGGGCCGCCAAGATCGCCACGCACCTCGCAGGGTGCACCCAGTGCACCGACGTCAGCAACCAGCTGTCCGCCGTTTCGAGCACGCTGGCGAGCGTATCCGTCGCGCCCATGCCCGATCTCATATCGAGCCGGATCGAGACCGCGCTGGCTGCCGAGTCCGCCCACCGGCTGGCTAGCGCGCCTGCAACCGAGGCCGGACGACGCGAGCTGCCGGCCAGAAGCCGTCATTCCCGCCCGAGCGGGCAAGGCTGGCGGATATTCGGACTATCCGGGCCTGCGAGCCGTCTGGTTACCGCGGCAGGAGCCCTCGTCGTTATTGGCGGCGGCGGATATGTGATCGCCGCCGAGGTCAACTCCAGCCCGGCTACTAACCAGAGCGCGAGCTCGGCCGGGTCCGCGGGCGTGCCTACGCAGCATCTGAATGCCGGCCTCTCGGTTCCCTATCACTATGGCGGCGCCACCAGGATCCTGCATACGGTCACCTCTGGCACGAACTTCACCGGCCATAACCTGGCCAAGTACGCGGTCGCAGCGCTCACCGCGGCCCGCCACAGCGGCGTGATCCCCGGCACCGGGGCGGCGAGCTCGACGCGAGCCACACCGCAGGCGACAGTCCTCCCCAACACCGCTGGCCCTACGAAAGGCCAGCTCACCGGCTGCGTCAGCGCGATCGCGGCCGGCAAGGCCGTGCTGCTTGTTGACCTCGCCAAGTTTGACGGGCAACCCGCGATCATTGTTATGATCGCCGCCGCCACAGCGGGATCAGCCGAGGTGTGGGCCGTGCGTGACAGCTGCACCGCGGCAAATACCCAGGTACTCGATCACGCGAAGGTGGCGCACACCTAGGCTGGCCCACTGGGAATCTCCAGGCCCGGCTGGTGGTTGATGCCGGTGCATTTCCGAGAGGGGCAGAAGCAAGTGACCGAGGTTCGGGACGTCATCATCATCGGCTCTGGGCCGTCAGGTTATACCGCCGCACTGTATGCGGCCAGGGCGCGGCTGCGCCCGCTTGTCTTTGAGGGTTCGGTGACGTCCGGCGGCGCCCTGATGAACACCACGGACGTGGAGAACTTCCCTGGTTTCCCGGATGGAGTGCTGGGTCCTGATCTCATGGACCAGCTGCGAAAGCAGGCCGAGCGATTCGGCGCCGAACTCGTCGCCGACGACGTGACCGAGGTGGACCTCAAGTCCAGCCCGAAGCTGGTCAAAGTGGGTGAAGACAGCTACCTCGCCAAGACCGTCATCGTGGCGACCGGGTCCAGCTACCGGGAGCTGGGCGTGCCTGGTGAGAAGCGGCTGTCCGGGCACGGCGTGTCCTGGTGTGCCACCTGTGACGGCTTCTTCTTCCGCGAGCAGGACATCGCGGTGATCGGCGGCGGTGACTCGGCCATGGAGGAAGCGACATTCCTCACCCGGTTCGCTCGCAGCGTCACCGTCGTGCACCGACGCGATAGCCTGCGAGCATCGAAGATCATGCAGGACCGTGCGCTCACTAACCCCAAGATCCGGTTCGCCTGGGACAGTGAGGTCGCCGAGGTGCTGGGCGAGGATCGGGTCACCGGCCTGCGGCTACGGAACGTCAAGACTGGCGAAGAGAGCTTGCTCGAAGTCAGCGGCATGTTCATCGCAGTTGGCCATGACCCGCGCAGTGAGCTGTTCACCGGTCAGCTGGCGACCGACACCGATGGGTATCTGCTGGTCGAGCAGCCGTCAACGCGGACTGCCATCGACGGCGTGTTCGCCGCCGGTGACGTTGTGGACAGGACCTACCGGCAGGCGGTCACTGCCGCCGGGACCGGTTGCGCTGCCGCGCTTGATGCCGAGCGCTGGCTGGCCGATCACGAGTCCTGATCCGTCCGGCCCGAGAGGGCGCTAGTACATCACCGCCTGCCAGGCCGGCAGGCCGGAGTCACGCAGAAGGAAGGAAGTCCGACAGTGGGTGCAACGAAGGCAGTAACCGACGCGACCTTCGAGGCCGAGGTGCTGAAGTCCGACAAGCCGGTCGTCGTTGATTACTGGGCCGAGTGGTGCGGACCGTGCCGGATGGTGGGCCCGGTGCTGGAAGAGATCGCCAGCGAGCACGGTGAGAAGATCGCCATCGTGAAGCTGAACGTCGACGATAACCCCGTCGTGACCCAGCGCTACGGCATCATGAACATCCCGACCCTGAGCGTCTTCAAGGACGGCGAGGTCGTCAAGGAGATCGTCGGTGCCAAGCCGAAGTCGGCCTTGCTGCGCGAGCTTGCCGACTTCATCTAGTCGGCGGGCTAGCCGGCCCGGCGGCCGAGTCGGCCAGCAGCCAGCGACCTAGTCCCGCTTGTTGTCCTGCTGCCAGCGGCGGTAGAGGTCGATGAAGTCGGCCTGCATCTGCGGGGAGAGGTCGTCGGCCGTGAGCCGGCCGGTGACCCTGATAGTGGCGCGCATCTGCGCGAGGTACTCGGTGCAGTTCGGACAGCCAGCGAGGTGCCGTTCAAACCGGCGGCGATCCCGTCGTCGCAGCGTTCCCTCTAGGTAGTCGGTGACTAGCTCGACGGCTTGCTGGCACGCCAGCTCATCACGGCGGGATAGCTTCCGCAATGACTGCATCACGCGCTCCCGAATTCCGACTCAAGCAGCTGACGTAGCCGACTTCGGCCCCGGTGCAGCAGGACCCGCTGGTTGGCCTCGGTGATCTCCAGCACCCCGCACACCTCCTCGCTGCTCAGGCCCTCAATATCCCGGAGGGTGACCACCTCGCGCTGCCTGGCGGGCAGGTCCGCGATCGCCAGGGTGGCCCGCGCGGCCATCTCCTTCGCGGCGATCTGATCATCGACCAGTTCAACCCAGTGCTGAGGCGGGACCGACCAGTTTCCGGCTAGGTCGAATCTGGCCGGATCTACCGCGGCTTCCAGGTCAGCGACGGCTGTCGAACGCCGCTCCCTGGCGCCGGCCGATACCGCCCTGTTGACCAGGATGCGGAAGAGCCAGGTTCGCACGGACGACCGCTCCTCAAATCCGCTGAGGCCGCGCAGGAATCCCAGCCAGGTGTCCTGCACGACTTCCTCGGCAACGGCCTGATTCGGCACGTAGCCCGCCGCCAGGCGCAGCATGGAGGTCCGATAACGCTGGACAAGTACGACAAAAGCCTGCTCATCGCCTGCGCGCAGGCGGTCGAGCAGCTCGCCGTCGGGATCAGTGTGGGCTGTGTACAGCCTCGCCAGCCTCTCTGTGCCACGGCCGTCGGGCCGCGCCTGGCTCGGTAGACCGGACGGCGCGCCACTGCCTGCGTCGCCCCTCCGGGCTGCCTGTCGCGGCTTCGAGCCTGCCACACAGCCGCGATTGTCATGGCCGGGATTGGTGGCCACGGCCTGCCGTCACTTCCGCAGCCCGCGGCCACCAATCACCCTCAATTTATGGCTGTCATTCCGTTAGCCCACCGTGATGCCCTCGCCCCCGGCAGCGCCGGGAACCAGCACGCTGCCGAGCTGGGTCAGGCTACCGCCCGGGTCAACGGTGAACTCGTCTACTATCCCCGAACCGCCAGTCTGGACGTAGAGGAAACGGCCGCCCGGAGTGGCCGCTGAGTCGACTGTTCCGGCGTCGGTGCTCGTCGCACCCTGCAGGCTCAGGGCGCCATCGGGGCCGGCCGAGTAGCGGGAGACAGAATTGCTGCCGGAGTTGGACGCGAAGAGCAGGCTGCCGATGGCCGTGACCCAGCAGGTAGCCGCCTGGCCCGTCGGCACCGCGTGCAGCAGCGTCACGGTGCCGGCCGAGCTGAGCGCGAAGGTCGCCAGTGCATTGGTGCCCGCTTCGGCGATCACCAGGTTCCCGGCCGGGTCGAAGGTGATGGCGAACGGCACCGTGCCCGGCTCGGCGTTGACTACTGGCGAAGCGCTCAGGCCGCCGCCCGGCTGGACGCCGAACACGTCGATGTCGCTGCCATTTGCCTTGGTTGTGATTATGAGCTGGGAGCCGTCCGGCGTGAACGCAACCTGGCCGGGCGTGTTGACGAACTGCGGCGTGGCTGTCGGGTCAAGGCCAAGCGACCGATTCGATCCGGCTAGCGGCACTAGGTCACCGGAGGCGATCCGGTAACCCTGAACCGAGCCGCCATCCTCGGCGTTCAGCACGTAGACGAGGTCATGGTGGATAGCGACGCTGACGGGGAACGTCCCGCCGGAGCTGACGACCTGCCGGAGCCGAAGATGATCGCCAGACACATCAAATACCGAGACCGTGTTGCTGCCGGCATTGACTGCGACGAGGAGGCCGCGGTTGCGGTCGAACTGCAGCGAACCCTGTGACGCCAGATGGTCCACGACAGACCCGGTCAGGATGCCGCCTAGGCCGCCGGTTGAGTATCCGTCGCCATCGGTGAGCGTCCCGTCGCGCTCGCGGCGGTAGGCAACGACCTGATTTCCGGCGGGGTTGTCGGTCTGAACGAACACTGCAGCCGCGCCATGCTGTCCGAACGGCCAGCCGCGACCCTGCGGGTGCGTCGGTGCGGCCAGCGCCGGGCCGGCCAGCACCGTTGCGACGGCCGTTCCCAGCACCGCTGCGGCGCCGATCCGGCGAAGTGCTCTCATGCAACTGCCTCCTGGGTAACTGTGCGGTCGGCGCCCGTTATTGGGCACGCTCTGCACAGTCCCTCCGGAAGCGGCCGCGTTACACCTGCCGAGCACATTGGCAGCGCTGGCTATCTCAGCGCCTTTCAGCTCGCCGTTCGTCCGGATGCGGACCGGCATTCAATGGCGACCGCTTCGAGGCGGTATCCGGCCGCGGCGGTGCCGGTCCCGGCCGCAGAGCTCCTGGACTGACGGCCTGCTCACTGCTGAGTAAGCAGTCATATATGGTCCGATAGGCTGGAATCACGCAGTTGGCTCCAGCGGCCGGCCGACTCAGGCCAGCCGGAGAGAGCGCTCGGGAGACATCGAGCCGAGCAGCCGCTCGAGGGCCACTTCGACGTCCTCGCGCCAGGACAGTGCTGTCTTGAGCTCAAGCCGGAGCCGAGGGTAGCGGTGATGCGGCCGCACCGTCTTGAAGCCGACCGATAGCAGATAGTCGACCGGCACGACGCACGCGGGCTGGGACCACTTCATGTCGCCGAAGGCCTCGATTGCCTTGATGCCCCGGCGCGTCAGGTCCTTGGCCAGGCCCTGAACGAGCATCCGGCCCAGCCCTCCGCCCGCGAACTCGGACATCACGTGGGCTGTCATCAGCAGCACCGCGTCCGCGCTCACCGGGCTCGTGGGGAATGCCACCGACCTTGGCGCATAACTCGGCGGCGCGTACGTCAGGTAGCCGGCTGGTACCCCATCGACATAGGCAATCTTGCCGCAGCTGCCCCATTCCAGCAGTACCGAGGAGATCCATGCCTCTTTCTCAAGGCCGGGATCGCCGACCTCCAGCGCCCTTGCCTGGCTGATGGGATCTAGCTCCCAGAAGACGCAACGCCGGCACCGTGGCGGCAGGTCGTCCAGATTGTCCAAGGTGATGCTCGCAAGTCGGCGCGACACGTGATACCCCTGCGGTAGAGAAGCCAGCGCGGGGCATCGCCGATGTCCCGCGCAGCCAGGCGGTGGCTAGTAGCGGATCCCCCCGGCCCAAAGCTCATCGTACCCAGGCCGAGGGCGGCTGGACCCTGCTGATGACTCGGTTCTTGGCGGCAGGCCGGGCGCGTCGGAGTTAAGCCTCCGCCGGAGCGGTTTCACGTGAAACGGCCTGGCGCACGGCCGCTCCCAGCGCATCGACCTCGTCCGCTGAGGTATTGAAAGCGGTCATGAGACGGACTGTGCACCGGTTACCTGGCTCCGCCGCCCAGACATGGAAGCCCCAGTCGCGCTGCAGCTCCGCGGCCGCAGGCACGCTCATCGTGGCAAACACTCCGTTCGACTCGACGGGGTAGGCGAGCCCGACTTCGGGAGCCTGGCTGATCGCATCGGCGAGCCGGCGGGCCATCGCGTTTGCGTGCCTGGCTCCGGTCAGCCACAGATCTCCGGCCAGCAGTGCATCCATCTGCGCAGCCAGGAATCGCATCTTGGAAGCGAGCTGCATGAGCTGCTTGCGGTGGTAGTCGCCGCCGGATGCCAGGCTGGGCCTCCGCACCAGCACAGCCTCGACTCCGAGGGCGCCGTTCTTGGTGCCGCCGAAACTCAGTACATCGACGCACGCGGCGATGTCGGCCAGTGCGCAGTCCAGGTAGGCGGCCGCATTGGCCAGCCGGGCGCCATCCAGGTACATCAGCAGGTTCTGCTCGTTGCAGAAGGCCGACAGCGCGTGCAACTCGGGCAGCGAATAGCAGGTGCCCATCTCGGTAACCTGGGCGATCTGCACTACCCGTGGCTGCGCCCTGTGCTCGTCGCCGCGGCCAGTCAGGCGACTCGCTACCAGCTCCGGCGTCAGCTTCCCGTCTGGCGTTGGCACCGCCAGCAGCTTGCAGCCGAGGGTCCGCTCGGCCGCGCCGCACTCGTCGACGTTCAGGTGCGACGACTCCGCACAGATGACCGCCTCATACGGCCGCAGCATCAGGCTGAGCCCGAAGACGTTGGCAGCCGTTCCGTTGAAGACCAGGTAAGCCTGGTCCGCGAGGAAGATCCGGCACAGCTGGTCCAAGACGGTGCCAGTCAGCTCATCATTGCCGTACGCGGCTGCGTCGCCAGCGTTCGCGGCGGCTATCGCTGCCAGCACTTCAGGGTGCACGCCAGCATGGTTGTCGCTGCCAAAGGTCCTGCCGATCAGAGTTGCCACGGGCAGAGCTTAGCGACGGTAGCCCGGTGAACCCGCCCTGGCCGGGCCGCCGCAACGCCTTAGCCTCGCCGGGACGGTCCTAGTCCCGGCGACATGCTTCGGACGATCCGCTCCAGGTCGTCCAGCGAGGCGAACTCCACCACGATCTTGCCCTTGCGCTGTCCGAGTTCCACTTTCACACGCGTCTCGAAGACATCGGACAGCCTGTCCGCCAGGTCCTTCAAGCCCGGCGCCACTGGCGCCTTCGTGCCGGGCGTACGAGGTCCTCTGACCGGCACAGCACCCATCGCGACTATCTCCTCGACCGCTCGCACGGACAGGCCTTCGGCCACGATGCGGCGCGCTAGCTGTTCCTGCGCGGCCGGGTCCGGCACGCCCAGCAGGGCACGCGCGTGCCCGGCGCTGAGCACGCCAGCAGCTACTCGCTTCTGGACCGCCGGCGGCAGGTTCAGCAGCCGGATCGTGTTCGAGATGTGCGGACGAGATCGGCCAATGCGCCTGGCCAGCTCCTCGTGGGTGGCCGAGAAGTCATCGAGCAGCTGCTGGTAGGCCGCAGCCTCCTCGAGCGGGTTGAGCTGCTCACGATGCAGGTTCTCGATGAGCGCGTCCCTGAGCAGATCGTCGTCGGAGGTCTGCCTGACGATGGCCGGGACAACTGCGACCCCAGCCAGCTGGCAGGCACGCCACCTGCGCTCGCCCATGATCAGCTCATAGCGGCCTGGCCCGGTCTCGCGCACGATGACCGGCTGAAGCAGGCCCACGGCATCGATGGACGCAGCCAGCTCGGCTAGCGAGTCCTCATCGAACACCTGCCTGGGCTGCCGGGGATTCGGCAGAATCGCGCCGACCGGGATCTCCTCGAGGTAGGCACCGGAGATCGGCACGCCGTCGCCGCTGTCACCTGTGACGCGAAATGCCGGCGCTCCGGGCGCACCCGGCATGGCCACCGATGCGGGTGGTCCCGTCGGGATCAGGGCGCCCAGTCCCTTGCCTAGTCCGCGCTTCGGCTGCGCCATCCCTGGCTGTCCTCCGTTCTGAGCCGTCGGCTGGCACGCACCACCAGCCGCGTCGGCAGTTACTCGCAATAGTGCCAGCTATCAGCCGGCCGGAGCCTGCACATTCCGGTGCGCAAGCTCGCGTGCCGCCTCCAGGTAAGCGAGAGCTCCCGTGGAGCCAGGATCGTACGTCATCACCGACTGGCCGTAGCTCGGCGCCTCTGAAACCCGTACGCTGCGCGGGATTACCGAGCCAAGCACCACGGCGCCGAAGTGATCACGGACCTCATCGGCTACCTGTGAGGCCAGCCGAGTCCTGCCGTCGTACATGGTTAGCAAGATCGTCGTCACTGACAGCCCCGGATTCAGGTGGCTCCGGACCAGTTCGACGGTACGAAGCAACTGCTCGAGGCCCTCGAGCGCGTAGTACTCGCACTGGATCGGGATGAGCACTTCCGGCGCGGCCACCAGTGCGTTGACGGTGAGCAGCCCAAGCGAGGGCGGGCAGTCAATGAAGATGTAATCGAGGTTCGAGGAGTCGTAGCTCGCCACCGCGCGCGAGAGCCTTGCCTCCCTGGCGACCAGCGGAACTAGCTCGATCTCCGCGCCTGCCAGGTCGATCGCCGCCGGAGCGCAGTACAAGTGCTTGAATCCGGTCACCGGGCGCACGATCGAGCTCAGCGCCTGCTCGTCAACCAGGACGTTGTAGACGGACGGGATCCCGGAATGATGGTCGACGTCCAGCGCCGTCGACGCGTTGCCCTGCGGATCCAGGTCGATCACCAGCACTCGCGCCCCGTGCATCGCGAGGCTTGCGGCCAGGTTGACCGCCGTGGTGGTCTTCCCCACGCCGCCTTTCTGGTTGGCGATCGTGATGACCCGGCATGACGATGGCCGCGGCCACATCTCGCCGCCCGAGCGTGCGACTACTGCAGCCTCGGCTGCCCTGGCGATCGGCGTATCCGCCGATGACCCGGACATTGCTGGGATCACCACGTTGTCCTCACTCTCGCCTGCCCGGTCACCAAATCCGGTCGCTGCAGCCTCCGGCCAGCCCGCCGCGGCCGCAGCCTGCGAATGTGCCCGGCCCGGGCCAGCGGACGGGGCCGCCGCCTCGGCCACTGTTTCACGTGAAACGTGGGCCAGCGCCTGACGGACCCGATCTGACACCACCGCCGACACGTCGCCGGGCTCGGCAGCAGCCACTGGGCCGGGGGAACCAGCAGCGGCCGGCTGTACCGGCTCCGAGCGCGCTAGCGGCCAGCCGAGGCCAATCCGAACGGCACGTCTCGCGTACCGATCCGGGATCCGTCCGGGCCGCATCGCCGCCGCATCCTCCGCGCTACCGCCAGCATTGAGGACCTGCCCGAGTCCGTCCAACTCGTCAGTGTCGCCTTCGGCCGTGGTTACCGGGCGATCCGGCCAGCCGAGGCCCGGCGCGGAGTTCGTCATGGGGCAGTTCTCCTCAGCGAGCCGTACGCGCACCAGACGGGCTTCGGCAAGTCCGCCTATCCTCCGCCGCGGCGGCTGTTTGGCCGCGCCTTCCGGCCAGCAGCGGCGGCACCTGGATAGCCACGCTGCCCGCTAGCCTGACCGCCTGGCTTGCCAGCAGGCTTGCCCGAAACTCGTCCGGCGCCAGCGCCGCTGCCACGCCGCTCGGGGGCAGTGAACATCACCACTGTTGCAGTGACGCTGCCATCGGCGCTACCCACCTGAGAGACCCGGGCGTCCACGACGCCCAGCCGAGCGAGCGCCGGCCGCGCCCGCACAAGTTCAGCATCCGCCGACGCTCCTTTGATAGCCAGCACTCGTCCGCCGGGTCGTACCAGGCCGACACTCAGACCAGCCAGTTTGTCCAGAGGCGCGACCGCCCGAGAGCACACTACGTCAGCCTGCAGCTGGCCAGCCAGATCCTCAGCGCGGCCTCGGACCACCCTGGCATTCGCCAGGCCTAGCTCGGCCACGCATTCCTCCAGGAAGGCGACTCGCCTGGCTAGCGCCTCAAGCAGGGTGACCTTCACACCCGGCAGCATCATGGCCAGCACGATGCCTGGCAGACCAGCTCCCGAGCCCAGGTCAATGAGCGAGCACCGGGACGGGATCAGTCGTGCGACCACCGCGCAGTTCAGCAGGTGCCGGTCCCAGATCCGCTCAGCCTCGGCCGGTCCCACCACTCCGCGCTCGACGCCCGGGCCAGTCAGCAGACTCGCGTACTTCCGCGCGACCGGGAGAACCTCATCAAATAGCTCCGCGCCAGCCGAACCTGGCCCGGACTGCTCCATCGCATCCGCCATCCAGCAGGCCTTCCCCTCAACCCGGCAACCGCAGCCCGAGCGCGCTCAGCCTCGCCGCCGCGCGACCGATCCGCGCACCGACTGGCCGCCAGTCACCCGACCGGCAGGACGACAACGCGCCGGTCCGGCTCCTCGCCTTCAGATTCGCTGCGCAGGCCGGCCGCAGCCACCGCATCATGCACAACCTTGCGCTCGAACGGGTTCATCGGCCAGAGCCGCTTCGGCTGCCCGGTGCGGCGTACTTCCTCGGCGGCATCCTGGCCCGCCTCGGCCAGCTCTGCTCTGCGCCGTTGCCGGTAGCCTCCGACGTCGAGCATCATCCGGGTCCGTGCTCCGGTGTGCTGGTGCACGGCCAGCCTCGTCAGTTCCTGCAGCGCCTCCAGCACCTCGCCGCGCCGGCCGACGAGCTCATCCAGCGTGGCACCAACGACCGATACGACCGCACGATCCCCTTCGACATCCATGTCGATGTCGCCGTCCAGATCTGCCAGGTCGAGCAAGCCCTCGATGTAATCGGCTGCTATCTCGCCTTCCAGCTCGAGGTCGGCGGCGGACACTTTGGGCTGCTCCGGCGCCTCGCCCGGTCGGCCGGAACCGGCGTCGAGGTCCGCATTGCCAGCATCGTCGTCTGCGTCCGCGTCGTCCGCGTCCTCGCCGTCCGCCGCATCGTCATCTGACGACATGTCGCTATCGCCCCGATAGCCCGCAGTCACGAGCGTGCCAGCGTCGTGGTCGCCAGCCTCATCGTCGCGACTGGCCTCCTCCGCCACCATGTCATCCTGCTGGCTCATGCCAGGCTCCTCCTCGATCTGTTCTGACCGGCTTAGTCTCGCCGACCGCCCTGCCGCTAACGGACCGCTGCATATCAGGCTGCCGCCTATCGTGCGCCCGGCAGTTGCGCCCGGCACCTGCCGGGCAGCTCCGGGCCAGCAGCCGCCGCCATTGTGCCAGCGTCCACCGTTACGCGGCCTACCTTGACACCGCTAATCCGCGACACCGCCATTCGTGCCTAAGCCGCGCCGCGAAAGCTTAGCGCTTGCCCGAGCGCTTACTGCGCGACTGGCGCTGGGTCTGATGCCTGACGAGCTTAACCTCGGGCTCCGGATCAGGTTCGGGCTCTGTCCGGCCACGGCTGAATCGCTTGAGCATTCCGTTCGAAGCTCCGTCCGGCCCGGCCGTCGCCGCGGAGCTCGTACCTCCGGTGCCACGTTTCGCGCTGCCGCCACCCTTAGCGCTCGCACTGCCTTTAGCGCTCGCGCCAGCCGCAGTCGGTGCACTGCCTTTGGCACCTGCGCCGTTAGCCGCAGCCCGGCTAGTGCCCTGCTGGCTACGCGTGGCAGTTGTACCCTGCCGCCCCGAACCGCCCGTGAGTGACCTTGCCGCGGCGGGACTGACCGAGGCCGGCGCCGCACCGTCCGCTGGCGCCGGCGGCGTATAGGGGTAACGCTTCGCCAGCAGGAACTGCTGGCCGAGCGTCCAGACGTTGGTGGTAACCCAGTACAGAACCAGGCCGAACGGCCAGTACAGACCGGTCAGGGCGAAGAACGGCATGATGTATGCCATGTACTTCTGCGACGCCGCCATCGGGTTGTCAGGCGTCGCGGCAGGCATCATCCCGCGCTTCATGCTCTGACGAATCGTCAGGTAGGTGGTCGCCATGCTGATCAGCACGAAGCCGACGATGACCAGCTTGGAGCTCAGCGGCACGGTGAGCTTGCCAGTGAACAGGACCTTGTCGGCGATCGATACGCCGAGGATCTTGGCGTGCGTACCCGCGGTCACCATCGAGACGGGCAGCCCGTACTTCGGCACCGTGCCGGGAACGTAGTACGCGATCGCCCGCAGCACGCTGAACAGGCCGAAGAACAGCGGCAGCTGGAGGACGAATGGCAAGCAGCCCATCAGCGGGTTGACGCCCGCCTCCTGGTACAGCTTCATCGTCTCCTGATTGAGCGTCTGCTTGTCGTTCTTGTACTTCTTCCGCAGCGCAGCCATCTGCGGCTGCAGCGACGACATGGCTCGCGTCGTGTGCATCTGCTTGATGAACAGCGGCACCATGATCAGGCGCATCAGCGCGACCAGGAACACGATGCTCAGGGCCCAGGTCCATCCGCTGGTCGGCCCGAAGACTGGCTTCAGCAAGTCGTAGATATGCGTGAAGACCCAGCCGACTGCCTCGTAGAGGTAATCCAGTGGATTCGACACCTGCTAGCTCCCTAGTGCTTTGCTCATGAGTTGCTGCTGTTTGCTCACGATTTGCTGTGCTTTGCTCATGAGTTATGGCTCACGACTTCGGCGCTCGCTACCTGACCGCCCGTTACTTCAACGCCTGAAACCCCCCGGTGCGTCCCCGGTACCGGATCGATTCCGCCGGCATGGAACGGGTGACACTTGCTGAGCCTGCGCAATGCCAGCCATGAGCCTCGCATGGCACCGTGCAGCTGCACGGCCTCGAGCGCGTAAGCACTGCAGGACGGGTAAAACCTGCACTTCGGACCAAGCAGCGGACTGATGAACCGCCGGTAGCCGGTGAGCAATCCGATCAGCAGCCAGCCAGCTACCGACATTCCATCAGATTTCCGGTCCGGCTCGCTGGTCACCGGGTCGTCACCTCACCCTGCCGCCGAAGCAAAGCTCCGATTACCAGGTCGAGGTCGGCGGCGAGATCCGCCTGGCAAGCCGTTGCCGCCCGCGGTGCCGCGCGCAACACAAGCAGGCTACCTCCCGGCAGCGACCTCAGGTACCCTCTGACCAAGTGGCGCAGCCGTCGGCGAACCCTATTCCGCACTACAGCCGTGCCGACCTGGCGGCTGACGACGAAGCCGACCCGAGCGGGATCAGGCTGATCGGGCCGAACCAGCAAATGGCCGGATACGAGCGACCGGCCGGCCTTGCTGCCGCGTTTTGTGGCAGCCGTGAACTCGGTCTTGCGGCGCATACGCGCTGCCGAGGGAAGCATCGCGAGCTCATCGCCGCGCGCCCGTCAGACGCTGACGCGCGCGCGGCCCTTCCGGCGCCTGGCTGCCAGCACGGCACGGCCAGCTCGGGTGCGCATGCGCAGCCGGAAGCCATGCGTCTTCGCCCGACGGCGGTTGTTCGGCTGAAATGTACGCTTGCTCACTAGGACTCCAGGTTCCGGCAGGCCTATCCAGCGAGCGCTGTGACTTCCTGCAGGTCCGACTTTTTAACTGGGCAGTTCTTGTGCTCGGCCGTGGTGCGGTGAATGACGCGGTTCAGGCAGTTCCGGCACTATCACCGGCCCATATCAGGCCATGACGCAGCGGCGCCGGGGCGACCGGACCACTACAAGTTACTTGGCGGCCGGGTAACCGGTCAAACCCGAGGTCCCGATAGCATGCTCCGCCGCCGACCATACGATTTCCCGAACGGACCGCGAACTCCAGCCCTAGGCTGTGGACAGCGAAAGAGGTTGCGTGCTCCGGGACTACGGTGGTGCAGCACCACCGGTCCCCGGCAGCACCGGCCCATCCTCGCGCCGCGCCGACGGGCAACCGGTCGGCGGACGGGCAACCGGAAAGCGAGCGGGACGAGTGGCCGGAAAGCTGCCTGGCTGCGCGGACTTGCAAGTGCACAAGCTGTGGAAAAACCTGTTGATCACATGTGGGGGGCTCGGGTGACCGGCCGAATGAGTGAAGACGACCTCGCTGAAGTATGGGCCCGTTCACTCGCCGACCTGGCCGGGATGCAGATCGAGGCCCATCAGCGCGCCTGGCTCCAGCTGACCAGACCACTGGGCCTGGTCGAGAACACCGCGCTCATCGCCGCTCCCAATGAGTTCGTCAAGGAGCAGCTTGAGACGCGGTTGCGCGCCCTCATCACTAATGCGCTCTCGCGGGAACTGGCCCGCAGCATCCAGATCGCCGTCACTGTGGACCCGGCGGCTACGGCAGATCTCGGCCAGCCCGCCCAGCACCTGCCTGGTGACGCCGCCAGCCGGCTTCCCGGCCAGGCTGGGCTGAGACAGCCCGGACCCGAACTGCCGGGCCTGGCCGGACTACCCGGCCCGCAGCACAGTCGCAGCGGCGCGCTCGCTGGCTCTCCCTACCAGCCCCGGCAGTTCGGCACCGCCGGTCCTGATCAGCACGGCCTGGGCCGAGCCGATGCCGCGCCGATGGAGGGGCTGGCTCCGTTCCCCTCCGAAAACCGCAGTGGCAACCACCAGCAGGCCTCCGATCTCGCTCGTCCGGATCTCGGTCAGCAGTTCCACCAGGCGGCCGGCGGGCTCGGCGCAGCGGTAGGGCAGGCCAATGGCGGACAGGCCCACGCCGGACAGGCCCACGAAACTAGCCCGCACCGCCCGCCGGCCGCTCCGCCGGGCGGACCGCAGGTTCCCCGGCCGGGCCAGGCAAGGCTCAACCCCAAGTACACCTTCGACACGTTCGTCATCGGGTCAAGCAACCGGTTCGCGCACGCTGCTGCCGTGGCCGTCGCCGAGGCGCCCGCCAAGGCCTATAACCCGCTGTTCGTCTATGGCGACTCCGGCCTGGGCAAGACCCACCTGCTGCACGCCATCGGGCACTATGCGCAGAGCCTCTATCAGGGGCTGAAGGTCCGGTACGTGAGCTCGGAGGAGTTCACCAACGACTTCATCAACATGATCCGCGACGGCAAGCAGGACGGGTTCCGGCGCCGGTACCGCGACGTCGACGTGCTGCTGGTGGACGACATCCAGTTCCTGGAGAACAAGGAAGGCACCCAGGAAGAGTTCTTCCACACCTTCAACACCCTGCATAACGCCGAGAAGCAGATCGTCATCTCGTCCGACCGCGCGCCTAAGCGACTGGTCACCCTGGAGGACCGGCTGCGGAGCAGGTTCGAGTGGGGCCTGCAAACCGATGTGCAGCCGCCCGAACTTGAGACCCGCATCGCCATCCTGCGCAAGAAGGCAGTGCAAGACCGGCTGAACGCGCCGCCCGAGGCACTGGAGTACATCGCCAGCCGGATCTCCACCAACATCCGCGAACTTGAGGGGGCGCTGATCCGGGTCACCGCGTTCGCCAGCCTGAACCGCCAGTCGGTTGACCTCCAGCTGGCCGAGTTCGTGCTCAAGGACCTGATACCGGAGACGCACGGCCCGGACATCACCGCAGCTACGATCATGGGGCAGACCGCTTCTTACTTCGGGTTGTCCATTGATGACCTGTGCGGCACCTCCCGGTCCCGGGTGCTGGTGACTGCCCGGCAGATCGCCATGTACCTGTGCCGCGAGCTCACCGACATGTCGCTGCCGAAGATCGGCCAGCAGTTCGGCGGCCGGGACCACACCACGGTGATGCACGCCGAGCGGAAGATCCGATCGCTGATGGCCGAGCGCCGGTCGATCTACAACCAGGTCACCGAGCTCACCAACCGGATCAAGCAGCAGGTCCTGTCGGGGTGACGTCGGTGGGCAAAGACCTGGTGCTGAGTCATGCCGTTTCCGATGGCAGGTCAGCGCCGCCTGGACACGGAGTGTGTTCATCCGAGTACGCAAACTACGCGCTGGGTGCATTCGACGCACACAGGCTGTGGACAAACCTGTGGATGTCCTTGGGACATCCGGAGGAAAACCGCATCCGACCGGGGGGTAACGGGCCGGTGTCCAGCGCTCAAGCCAGCCGCCATGCACAACCCGCATGCCGGTTTCGCCCCCGCCGGCCACAGCCCGTGTGCACGGCCGCAGCAGCCTCACCAGCACGAACGAGCGTTATCCCCAGGATCCACCGTACCTATGACGACTACCAGTTTTCTTATAGCCGATAGCTCACAACACAAGTAGCCAAGCCGCGCCGGAGCAGATGCCGGCCAGCGGAGCAGATCCGATCAAGAGAAGGAGGCCAACCGGTGAAGATCGTCCTTGAGCGTGACATCCTCGCTGAGGCGGTGGCCTGGACCGCCCGCGCGCTGCCCGCCCGGCCGACGGTTCCCGTGCTGGCCGGAATCCGCCTGCAGGCCACCGATGAGCTCGTCTTGTCCAGCTTCGACTACGACATCTCCGCGCAGGCAACAGTGCCGGTGAGCACTGCGGAGCCTGGCAGCGCCCTGGTCTCCGGACGGCTGCTCGCCGAGATCAGCCGCAGCCTGCCGGCTAAGCCCGTGCACATCACGGCGGAGGACGGCCGCGCCGTGCTTACCTGCGGCAGTGCCACCTTCACGCTGCTGACCATGCCCGAGGACGAGTACCCGGCGCTGCCGGAGATGCCGCCAGCGGCCGGCTCGATCGGCAGCGATGCGTTCGCGACGGCGGTTAGCCAGTCGGCTACCGCCGCGGGCCGGGACGACACGCTGCCCGCGTTGACCGGCGTCCGGATCGAGATCGACGGTGAAACCCTGACCCTGGTGTCTACCGACAGGTACCGGCTGGCCGTGCGCGAGCTGCGCTGGACACCGGCCCGCCCGGACCTGACCGCCGCGATGCTGGTGCCAGCCAAGGCCCTCGCCGATACGGCGAAGTCGCTGACGAACGGGGCCCAGGTCGCTATTGCCCTCGCGCTGCCTGGCGTGGACGGGCACGGCGGCGACGGCATGATCGGCTTCGAGGGCGCGGGCCGCCGGACCACTACCCGGCTGCTTAGCGGCGAGTTCCCCCGGTACCAGTCACTGCTGCCGAAGACCGTGAACGCGGCCGCCGAGCTGTCCACCAGCCTGCTCGCGGAGTCGGTGAAGCGGGTTGCGCTGGTGGCCGAGCGAAACACGCCGGTCCGGCTGGCCTTTAGCGCCGGCCAGCTCATGCTGGAGGCGGGTACCGGCGATGAGGCCCAGGCTGAGGAGATCATCGAGGCGGAGTTCTCCGGGGACGACCTGTCGATCGCCTTCAACCCGCAGTACCTGCTGGACGGGCTGGCTGCGATCGACTCTGACGTGGTTCGCATCTCCTTCACCGAGCCTGGCAAGCCTGCTCTGCTCACCGGCAAGCCGGGACCTGACGGCAACCCTGAGTTCCGTTACCTGCTGATGCCGATCCGCCTCGGCTAGTCTCAGCAGGCGTGCACCTGACCCGGCTTTCGCTGACCGACTTCCGCAGCTACGAGGCTGCGGATGTGACGCTCGGGCCGGGGGTCACCACCTTCGTCGGCGCCAACGGCCAGGGCAAGACCAACCTGGTCGAGGCCGCCGGTTACCTGGCCACCTTCGCCTCACATCGGGTGGCCACCGATGCGCCGCTGATCAGGCAGGGAGCCGACCGGGCCATCGTGCGCGGACTCATCTCGTCGGCCGGACGGGAGAGCCTGGTGGAGATAGAGATCAACGCTGGCCGCGCCAACCGGGTCCGGCTGAACCGGGCGCCCGCACCGCGGCCGCGTGACGTGCTCGGGGCGCTTCGCTGTGTGCTGTTCGCCCCTGAGGACATCACCGTCGTCAAAGGCGATCCCGACCAGCGCCGCCGGTACCTCGACGACCTGCTGGTGGCGATGCGGCCGCGTTATGCGGGCGTGCGGGCTGACTACGACCGGGTGCTGCGGCAGCGGACCGCGCTGCTGAAGTCGGCCAAGGCCAGGGGCGGTCTGCCGGCCGGGGCACTGGAGGTCTGGGACGATCAGCTCGTCGTTGCCGGGGCGGAGCTGACCGCCGGCCGGCTTCGGCTGGTGGCCGAGATACGCGGCCTGGTCGCTGCCTGCTACAGCGCCGTGTCCGGGGCGGAGCGGGACACAGAGCTGCGTTACCGGATGTCGGCCGCCGGTCAGGCCCGCGGCGGAAGCACTCCGGCGCCAGCTGACACCGGCCCCGAAGGCGAACTAGAGTCCGGCAAGATTGCGGTGCTGCTGCGCGAAGCGCTGGCGGAGCGGCGCCGGGCCGAGTTCGAGCGGGCCGTGTGCCTGGTGGGACCGCACCGTGATGAGCTCGAGCTGATGATCGGCGGGCTGCCCGCGCGCGGCTACGCAAGCCACGGCGAGTCCTGGTCGCTAGCCCTGGCCCTTCGGCTGGCCGGGCTACCAGCTACTCCGCTCCGGCGGCGACGATCCGGTGCTGATGCTCGACGACGTGTTCGCCGAACTTGACAGCGAGCGCCGGAGTCGGCTGGCTGATCTTGTTGCCGATGCTGACCAGGTGCTGGTCACCGCGGCCGTGCCGGAGGACGTGCCGGCTGGCCTGGCCGGCACGCGATTCAGGGTAGCGGGCGGGGTGATCACCAGTGCCTGACCGGAACGCGGACGACGCCGACAACACCGGCGACAACGTCAGTCTGTCCAGGGCGCGGGACGCGCTGGCCGCGGCCGTGGCGGACGCCAGGGCCAAGGGTCTGCGTCCCGTCCAGCCCTCGGCCCGCGGCGCCGCCGACAGCCAGGCCGTGGCCGGGAATGACCCTGCTTCAGGTGGCGTTATACCCAGGTCTGCGCCAGTTTCGGGGCGGCGCGGCCGAGCGGCGGGACGACCCGGGTTCCCGGCTCAGCAGCGCCGCGACGACCCTCAGCCGCTAGCCCGCGCGATAGACGGCTTGCTCACGGCGGAGGGCTGGACGATGGCGGCGGCTACCGGATCGGTGTTCGGCCGGTGGGCGCAGATAGTCGGAGCGGACCTAGCCGCACATACCAGCCCAGAGTCCCTCACGGACGGCGAGCTCACGGTATCTGCTGACTCCACGGCCTGGGCGACCCAGCTGCGGCTGCTCGCGGGGCAGCTCGTCAAGCGGCTCAACGCCGAGCTAGGGGATGGCAGCGTGGTCCGGGTCAAGGTTCGCGGACCGGTGACGAGCACCAGAAAGCCGGGTGACTGGCGGGTACGCGGCAGCCGTGGCCCGCGTGACACGTACGGCTGAGCCTGGCTACCGGTCCAGGTAAAATGAACAAGCGCACTAGGGCTATCGCCACACGGGGGATGCGTCGGCGGAGCCTTACGTGTTTGCCCTGTTTCTAGAGGAGCTTCTGCTTTGTCCTATGACGCACGTTCGATCACGGTTCTGGAGGGCCTGGAAGCCGTCCGCAAGCGTCCCGGAATGTATATCGGATCAACCGGCGAGCGCGGGCTGCATCACCTGGTTCAGGAGGTTGTGGACAACGCCGTTGACGAGGCGCTGGCAGGATTCTGCGACACGATCGAGGTAACCCTGCTGGCTGACGGCGGGGTCCGGTGCGCCGACAACGGCCGGGGCATCCCGGTCGACAACCACCCGGTGGAGAACCGGCCCGCAGTCGAGGTGGTGCTCACCACCCTGCACGCGGGCGGCAAGTTCGACAGCCAGTCCTACGCGGTATCGGGCGGTCTGCATGGCGTCGGCATTTCCGTCGTCAATGCGCTATCGCGCCGTCTTGATGTGGAGATCAAGAAGGACGGCCACGTCTGGCGCCAGTCCTATGCGGGTGGCGATCCGATCGGCCCGCTGACCAAGGGCGAGACCACCGGCGAGACCGGTACGATCATCACCTTCTGGCCGGATGACGCGATCTTCGAGACCACCGACTGGTCTTTCGAGACGCTGTCCCGGCGGCTCCAGGAGATGGCTTTCCTCAACCGCGGCCTGGCGATCAGCCTGACCGACGAGCGGCCAGAGCACATCATTAACGGCGGGCCGCACGTCGTCAACTACCGCTATGAGGGCGGCATTGCCGATTTCGTCCGCTACCTGAACGCCTCCAAGGAGCCAGTGCACGCGTCGGTCATCGACTTCGGCGACGAGGGCGAAGGCATCGCAGCCGAGGTCGCGATGCAGTGGACCGGTGCCTACTCGGAGTCCGTGCACACGTTCGCGAACACCATCAATACCGCCGAGGGCGGCACGCACGAGGAAGGCTTCCGGGCGGCGCTCACCAATATCGTCAACAGGTACGCACGGGACCAGAAGTACCTGCGCGAGAAGGAAGACAACCTGCTCGGCGAGGACATCCGTGAGGGCCTTACCGCGATCATCCACGTGAAGCTGTCCGAGCCGCAGTTCGAAGGCCAGACCAAGCAGAAGCTCGGCAACACCGAGGCCAAGTCGTTCGTGCAGCGAATCTGCAACGATCACCTCAAGGACTGGTTTGAGCGCAACCCCGGCGAGGCGAAGGCCATCGTGCTCAAGGCCAGCCAGGCCGCCAGGGCCCGGATTGCCGCCCGCCAGGCTCGTGACCTCACCCGCAAGAGCGCCATGGGCAGCTCCGCGCTGCCCGGCAAGCTGGCCGACTGCCAGTCCGGCGATCCGGAGATCTGCGAGATCTACATCGTGGAGGGCGACTCAGCCGGAGGCTCGGCAAAGGGCGGCCGCGACTCGAAGTTCCAGGCGATCCTGCCGATCCGCGGCAAGATCCTGAACGTCGAGAAGGCACGAATCGACCGGGTCCTGAAGAACAACGAGGTCCAGTCGATGATCACGGCGCTCGGCACCGGGATCCACGACGAATTCGACATCTCGAAGCTGCGTTACTTCCACATCATCCTGATGGCGGACGCGGACGTGGACGGCCAGCACATCACGACGCTGCTGCTGACGCTGCTGTTCCGGTTCATGAAGCCGCTGATCGAGGCGGGTCATGTCTACCTGGCGCAGCCGCCGCTCTACAAGATCAAGTGGGACGGTCGCGGGGTACCGCCCGGCTACGCCTACTCCGACAAGGAGCGCGACGCCGTCATCGAGGCCGGGATCGCCGAGGGCCGCAGGGACCCGCGATCGCGGGATGGGGTGCAGCGGTTCAAGGGCCTCGGCGAGATGAACGCCACCGAACTGTGGGACACCACGATGGATCCGGCCAAGCGGGTGCTGAAGCAGGTCACCGTGGACGACGCCGCGCAGGCAGACGAGATGTTCACCGTGCTGATGGGCGAGGACGTGGAGGCACGCCGGTCGTTCATCCAGCGCAACGCCAAGGACGTCAAGTTCCTGGACATCTAGGAAGGGAACGTGGCCGCCACGGGCAGGCGGTTGCCGCCGCTTCGCGGTCTGCCGGGATGAGGGAAGGAATCGTAAGTGCCTGACGTAACCACGCCGGATGCTCCATCGGAGGGCCGGGGCCGGACTGAGCCCGTTGACATCCAGGTCGAGATGCAGCGCAGCTTCCTCGACTATGCGATGTCGGTCATCGTCGGCCGGGCGCTACCCGATGTCAGGGACGGCCTGAAGCCCGTCCACACCCGCATCCTGTGGGCGATGTATGACGGCATGTTCCGGCCGGACCGCGGTTACTCCAAGTGCGCCCGCGTCATCGGCGAGGTGATGGGCAACTACCACCCGCACGGTGATTCGGCCATTTACGACACCCTCGTCCGGCTGGCTCAGGACTGGGCCATGCGGATGCCGCTGGTGGACGGGCAGGGCAACTTCGGCTCGCCCGGCAACGACCCGGCCGCCGCCATGCGGTACACCGAGTGCCGCCTCACCCCGCTGGCCATGGAGATGCTGCGGGACATCGAGAGGGAGACCGTCGACTTCCGGCCGAACTACGACGGCAGGTCGGCCGAGCCCGTCGTGCTGCCAGCCCGGTTCCCCAACCTGCTGGTCAACGGCTCCGAGGGGATCGCGGTGGCGATGGCTACCAAGATCCCGCCGCACAATCTCCGCGAGGTCGCCGCCGGTGCGCAGTGGCTCCTGGAGAACTTCGACGCCACCGACGACGAGCTGCTAGACGAGCTGCTGGAGCGGGTGAAGGGCCCGGACTTCCCGACCGCTGCCCAGATCGTCGGGCGGCGCGGCATCCAGGACGCTTACCGCACCGGACGCGGCTCGATCACCATGCGCGCCGTGGTGGAGGCAGAAGAGGACCACAAGGGCCGTACCTGCCTGGTGGTGACGGAGCTGCCGTTCCAGGTGAACCCGGACAGCCTGATCGAGAAGATCGCCGAGCTGGCCACCGACGGCCGGATCACCGGCATCGCCAACGTGCAGGACGAGAGCAGCGCACGGGCTGGCCGCCGGATCGTGATCCTGCTGAAGCGCGACGCAGTGGCCAAGGTCGTGCTGAACAACCTGTACAAGCACACGCAGCTGCAGGACACCTTCGGTGCCAACATGGTCGCCCTGGTCGACGGGGTGCCGCGGACACTGCGGCTGGATCAGATGATCCGCTACTGGGTCATCCACCAGCTCGAGGTCATCGTCCGGCGGACCCAGTTCCTGCTGCGCAAGGCACAAGAGCGGGCCCACATCCTCAGCGCGCTGCTGAAGGCGATCGACCAGATCGACGCTGTGATCGCGCTGATCCGCGGCAGCGAGTCGGCCGCAGTGGCGCAGCAGGGCCTGATGGGGCTGCTGGATATCGACGAGATCCAGGCCCGCGCCATCCTCGATATGCAGTTGCGCAGGCTCGCGGCGCTGGAGCGCCAGGCGCTGACCGACGAGTACGAGCAGCTGATGGCGGAGATTGCCGAGCACGAGGCCATCCTGGCGTCGCCCGAGCGGCAGCGGCAGGTCGTCAGCACCGAGCTCGCCGAGATCACCGAGAGATTCGGCGACGACCGGCGGACCGAGATCATCGCCTACGACGGCGATATGTCGATGGAAGACCTGATCGCCGAAGAGGATGTGGTCGTCACCATTACCCGCGGCGGCTACGCCAAGCGCACGAAGACTGACCTGTACCGGGCTCAGCGGCGCGGCGGCAAGGGCGTGCGCGGTGCCCAGTTGCGGACCGACGACATCGTCGATCACTTCTTCGTGACCACAACCCACCACTGGATCTTGTTCTTCACGAACAAGGGCCGGGTCTACCGGGCGAAGGCCTATGAACTGCCGGAGGCAGCCAGGGACGCCCGGGGTCAGCACGTGGCGAACCTGCTGGCGTTCCAGCCGGACGAGCATATTGCGGAGGTCCTCGCGCTCCGCGACTACGAGGTCGCTCCCTACCTGGTGCTGGCAACGTCATCCGGCCTGGTCAAGAAGTCGCGCCTGAGCGATTTCGACTCGTCGCGGTCGGGCGGCATCATCGCGATCAACCTGCGCGAGGACGACGAGGTTATCGCTGCCCGGCTCGTCTCGCCGGACCAGGACCTGCTGCTCATCAGCAAGCATGCCCAGGCGATCAGGTTCCGGGCTACCGACGACGCGCTCCGGCCGATGGGACGGGCAACTTCTGGCGTCATCGGGATGCGTTTCACCGATGGCGACCAGCTGCTTGGCATGCATGTCGTCGGCGAAGGCGCTGACGTGCTGGTGGCGACTGGCGGCGGTTACGCCAAGCGCACTCCGGCTGACCAGTATCCGGTCCAGGGCCGTGGCGGTCTCGGGGTGGTCACTGCCCGCATCGTGGAGGCCCGCGGTGAGCTCATCGGCGCACTGATGGTGCACCCAGATGACGAGGTGTACGCGATTACCTCGGCCGGCGGGGTGATCAGGACGGCCGCTTCGGAGATCAAGCTGTCCGGCCGCCAGACCATGGGCGTGCGCCTGGTCAACCTGACAAGCGGGCAGAGCCTAGTCGCAATTGCCCGGAACGCAGAAGCCACCGAAGCCATTGATGCCGCAGATGCGGACAGTGACCTCGAGGTGGATGCTGACCTCGAGGTGGAAGACCTCACCGTCGCTGCTGATGAGGCGGACAGCGATGATGCTGGCGCGGCGGCGGACGAGGGTGAGGCTGGCCTCGACGGTGAGGCTGACAACTGACGCCGCGCCCCTGACCGGACCCGTCGCCAGCGGGTAACGCGATGGCAAAGCAGCGTAGCCATTGTGGTCACGTCGTCAACGTCAGGGGCGCATGCTGGGATCATGCCAGGTAGTGGAGCTCTGGCACCGTAGTATTGTGCCGAAAGTAACTCAAAAATCAGGTCGGTGACGGGGGATGCTGCGCGGCAATCGGGCAGCATCTAGATCGGTAGTCACCCGGGCGCAACAAAAGAGCAGTCTCGGGCGTCATGACAATAGCCGTTGGAAGAGGTTCTGGTTCGAGCGAATCAGACAGTACTGACTGGGGATAACCTCGTGTCAGACAACGGTGCAGAGGAGGACGGGGTGGACAACCGCGTGCAGGCGCCCTCATGGGCGCCCGGCGAAGGTTCAGACGGTGCGGCCTCAGGGCAGAGCCCGGCAGAGGCTGCATCATCCTCAGCGGACCACCCTAGTGCTGACACCAGCGTTGCCGACACGACCACTGCCGACGCAAGCGGGGCCAACGGCGCTGCTGCGAGCGGGCCGGATGCGGTGACAGCCGCCCCGGCCGCTGCGAAGGCGAGCAGTAGCCCGCTCGGCGCCCCCGTGGTCAAGGGTCCGGGCAAGGTTTCAGGCTCATCGTCGGCACGTCCGGAGGCCACGGGTTCCGGGGCCGGGTTCTCCGGGCCGAAGCCAGCATCCGGTCCCGGCCGGTCGGCCTCTGGTCAGTCGGTTTCCGGTCAGTCCGGTTCCGCAGTGCCGCCGGAGCCTAGGCTTTCGGCTAGCACCGAGCCCGGCCCGGCGTTTGTTCCCGTCGCGACCTCGTCGCCAGGCGCACCTGCCGCACCAGGCGCGGGCCAGACCGTTCCGCTTCCGGCTGAGGGCGTGCGTCAGGCCCAGCCGGGCAATGGCGCAGCGCCCGGTATCGGAGCGCGGCTGTCCTCGTCGTTTGCGGGCCTCACCCGGAGCAAGCCGCCCGTGAAGCGACCGGCCGGCGCTAAGGGTGCCAGGCCAGGAGGGCCGAGGCCCACCCCGGTGGCTGCACGTCCGGCAGGTCCGGCCAAGCAAACGCGGCGCGCCCAGCTCAGCCTGGAGCGGATCGAGCCGTGGTCGGTGATGAAGTTCAGCTTCCTGATCTCGCTGGTCGGCTGGGTCGTCCTGTTCATCGCGGTGGTCATCATCTTCTTCACGCTGTCGAAGCTGGGTGTGTTCACCAAGATCGAGCAGACGTGGGGCCTGGTGACGACCAACAAGAATCACCCCGCCTCCAGCGCGTACCGGTGGTTCAGCGCGTCGAGGGTGCTGGGATACACCATGCTGGTTGGCGCGGTGAACGTGATCGTCATGACCGCCCTTGCCACGGTCGGGTCGATCATCTACAACCTGCTGTCGACGTTCTCGGGTGGCATTGAGGTAACGCTGAAGGAATCCGACTGAGCACCTGGTCCCAGCTTGCGGTAACCTATCCCGGCGTGCCTGATGCGGATGCGGCTGGCACGCGCGCGGGCCTGTAGCTCAGACGGTTAGAGCGCTTCCCTGATAAGGAAGAGGCCGGAGGTTCAAGTCCTCCCAGGCCCACCTGGTTCACAGCGGGCGAGCCCGTGCGAGCTGGCCCTACGGTCAGTAGGACCCAGCCGTTGCTGTCTCAGCCGTGGTCGGAGCTCAGAAGTCGTTCGGTCGTCCGTGAACGGCGACCACTTCGACAAGCCCGTCTGCCCCTGTGAAGTCGTCCGGGTTGGCCGTATAGAGAGGCAACTCGTTACTCGCCGCTGTCGCGGCAATCATCAAATGGGACGCTCTACGTCGGGGCTGGCGTCCCGCCGTGCGAACGGCCGCGCAGATCTGGCCGTAGAGGCGTGCCGCGCTCTGGTCGTACGGAAGGGGGTCAAAGGTGGCCTCCACGTGCTGCAGCACCGCGACCCGCCCGGCACGCTTCGCCGGATCGTCAGTTGCATGCGGGCCGTATGACAACTCGCCCAGCGTGACCGCCGTGATGAGGAAAGTGTCGGGCAGCTCCGCCGGGTCGTAGAGCTTAATCCCCGCGATGATGCTGGTGTCGACGACCGCAACATCGTGGACGGTCACAGCCCGGTACCTTCGTACGGGTCGTGCATGTCCTGACTGACAGCCTCGTCCAGATCAGCCCGCAGATCGTTCACATCGAGCACCGGGGCCGTGGCGAAGATCGCGAGAACCTCCTCCCTGGGAACCGCTCGGCGGCGACGGATCGGGATCATCCTCGCCAGTGGTTCCCCGTTCAGAGTCAGCGTGTAGCTACGCCCTTGCCTAAGGCCGCGTGTGACCGATCCCGAGTCCGCGACGAGCTGGCGGATGCTGACATCAGTCGGCTGATCGAGTGCCATAAGGCGAGCGTACCACCGTGTACCACGGCGATCTCCGAGCGCTGGCGTTCGCGGCCAAGCGGCCGGAGGTTCAAGTCCTCCCAGGCCCACCCAGCTCAGAGGGTTCAGCCGCTGCAACGGCTAGCCCGCTATCCTGCAGTTGGCTGGGCCGGACGCGATGATGCGCCGGTTCCGCCGACTCCATCGCCAGGTTCTCGCAAGGCATACAGCCTGGTTCATCGCGTCCAGGACGGCTGCGCGGTCCTAGCCGAGCAGGTAGGAGGCCGGATGGCCAGGAAAGAACGGCGAGAGGGGCCGCTGCCGACTACCCGATACGTTGCGCCGCCGCCCGTCCCAAGACCTCACAGGCCAGGCGACAAGGGCTCTAAGTTTTATCTGCCGACCCCGCCATCTAAGCGCGAGTCGCAGCTCATGGCCTTGATAGGGAGCAAGGCCGTCGTGATTCTCATGGGCTGCCTGCTCGCTGCCGTGGTCGTCATCGTGCTGGTTCTCCTGATCACCAGAGTCTGACCAGGTCGCGCAGACGGGAGTACATGGCGCCAGGATGACTGGAACCAGCACCGTGTTGACGGGCACTGCCGGGCGCCGGGTGGGTGCGGGCCGATAGACCAAGCGCGATGGCGGCTCTAGGGGCAGACACGGCCGTTGCGCTCGAAGGCGGCATGGGTCAGCGGCATCAGCCGCGCCCAGTGAGCTTCCATCTGCTCGGCTACCAGCTCGATCTCGCGCTGCGGAAACGACGGAAACGTCGAGTCCGGATGACGGACCCGCAGCGACAGGAAGTTCATCAGCGCGCGCGCGTTGCAGGTGGCGTACATCGATGAGTACAGGCCAACCGGCAGCACGGTGCGGGCTACCTCCCGCGCCACCCCGGCGTCAAGCATGCCGAGATAAGCGCTATACGACTGGCGGCACGCGTCCTGGACCGACTGAGTCACCAGTGCGTGCTGCTCGGGCGAGCCGTCGCTGAACACGTAAGCGCCCGGCTTCCCGCTCTGCACCAGCTTCCGGTCGGGGCCCGGCAGGTAGAACACCGGGTCGAGTTGACGGTAGCGGCCGCTCTCCTCGTTGTAACTGAACGTGCGGTGGCGCATGAACTCGCGGAACACGAAGATGGGCGCGCTGACGTAGAACGTCATGGACGAGTGCTCGAACGGGGTGCCATGCCGGTCCCGCATCAGGAAGTTGATCAGCCCGGCTGACCGCTCGGGGTCGGCGTTGACATCGGCGAGAGTCTGCTCACCTTTCGTGGACACCCGAGCCGCCCAGATGACGTCAGCGTCGGAGGCCGCATGCTTGATCAGCTCGACGGTCATGTCACTGCGGAAAGTGATGTCCGGCATGGTCGCCATTGTGCTCGCAGCCACTGTCAGTTCCATCAATGCCGTCCCGTCTCTAGCGTCCCGGCGCCTAGTCCATCATTGCCGATGCCGGCGGGCAAACACTGACAGGCGCGGCGGGCCGGCGGCTGGCAGATCCAGCCGGACGGCGATTAAGAGAACGCTTAATCCGAGGTCGCCTGGGTCGCGGCCCGGAGGTAGCCTCAGACCAGGAGCCGCCGTCAGGTGGCGGCTTCCGGCTGGAGGTTTCGGCATGGCCGCAGATTCTGGCGAAGCGCTCGAGGTCCTGCGCGAGGTCTGGCGCAGTAGCGGGCAGCGCGAGGTCGAGCTCGATGACGCTGCTGGACATGGCAAGGCCTGCAAGAGGATGGCCGACGTGGGCTTTGACGAATTCGCCGCCGGCGAGGGAGATCTCAGGTCTGCATGGCGCGCCACCCTTCAGCGTGAGGGCAAGCTCGCCCAGTCCGAAGGCAGCGTCCGGGATCTGGTCCTGGGACCGGCTGAGTCCCGCCCCTGATTCCGTGCATCCGACGGCGAGGAGAATCGCTGCGTGGATTACCCCAGGACCGTCGGGGAACTGACCGGGCAACTGCGGGACGGCGGCTATCTTGCCGACCGCGGCCTGGCCACCTCGCTTCTGGTCTCCCTGTCGCTGCACCGGCCGGTGCTGCTGGAAGGCGAGGTCGGCGTTGGCAAGACCGAGGTAGCCAAGGTCCTGGCCAACGTCTTCGGACGGCGCCTGATCCGGTTGCAGTGCTATGAAGGCATTGACACTAATCAGGCCATGTATGAGTGGGATTATGCCCGCCAGATGCTCCAGATCCGCGCGCTCTCGGATCGGCAGGCGGCTGATGACCAGGCCGTGGATAAGTTGTTCGGGCCGAAGTTCCTGCTCGAGCGGCCTCTTCTCGCCGCGGTCAGAGCGGGCGATCAGGCCGTCCTGCTGATCGACGAGATTGATCGCGCCGACGACGAGTTCGAGGCGTTCCTGCTCGAGGTGCTGTCGGACTTCCAGATCACGATCCCGGAGGTCGGCACGATCAGCGCGCAGACGCCGCCCGCGGTGATCCTGACCTCCAACCGGACCAGGGAACTACACGACGCGCTCCGCCGCCGCTGCCTGTACCACTGGATCGGCTATCCGTCACCGGAGCGCGAGGCGGAGATCGTGCTGCTGCGTGAGCCAGCCGCGGCTGCCGAACTGACCAGGAAAGTCGTTTCTGCTGTCCACCGGATGCGCCAGCTTGACCTGGCCAAGCCGCCGGGCGTGGCCGAGACCATCGACTGGGTCCGCACGCTGGAATTCCTTGGCGAGCAGGACCTCACGCCGCAGTCCGCGACGGACACTCTCGGCGCGGTGATCAAGGATCGCGACGATCTTGACCTGGTCAGGGACAACCTGGCGGAACTCACCTCCGGTGCCTGACAGCAGCGCTTTTACCGGCGTACTGGTCGGCTTCGGCGACGCCCTTCGCTCGGCCGGGCTCGCCGTCGGCACCGGCGATGTGCTCACCTACTGTGCGGCGGCTGGGCTGCTGGATCCCGGCGACCTGACCGATCTCTACTGGGCTGGCCGGACGTCGCTCATCCGCAGATCTGACGACATCGTTCCCTACGATCGGATCTTCCGAGCTTACTTCCTGGACGAGACCAGCGGCAGTTCGGAACTGCTGTCCATGCTGCGGGCCAGTGTGGTGGCCGAGACCGAAACGGCACTGGCCATGCCTGCGACCGAGCCAGGTAACGAGAACGAGGAGCCCGAGCAGGCACTTCTGGGCCTGATGGCATCCGACGTCGAAGCGCTGAAGCAGCGGTCCTTCGCCGCCTGCACGCCCGACGAGGCTGCGGCGCTGCGGAAGATCATGGCACGGATCAAGCTCACCCCGCCCCGCCGCCGCACGAGGCGGACCCGGCGAGGCCGCGACGGCCGCACGCCCGATCTGCGCAGGACGATCCGCGAGTCGATGCGGATGCACGGTGACCCGGCGAGGTTGTTCTGGCGGCAGCGACGTGTCCGGCTGCGGCCGCTGATCCTGATCCTGGACGTTTCCGGCTCGATGGCTGACTACTCCCGGCATCTCCTCCAGTTCGCCCACTCCGCTAAGCACTCTGCGGCGAAGGTAGAAGTGTTCTGCTTCGGCACGAGACTCACCAGGATCACCAGGACGCTGGAGCATCGGCGGCCGGACGCCGCGCTCGAGCAGGCGGCGCAGGCTGTGGTCGACTGGGAGGGCGGCACCAGGATCGGCGCTTCGCTGGACAGTTTTGTCCGGCAGTGGGGGCGCCACGGTCTGTGCCGCGGTGGTGTCGTCGTGATCTGCTCCGACGGCCTGGACCGCGGTGACCCTGAGGTGCTGGCCGTCGCGATGGAGCGGCTCGCCCGCCTTTGCCACAAGATCGTCTGGCTGAACCCGCACAAGGGCAGTAACCGTGACTTCCGGCCGAGCACGCTTGGCATGATGGTCGCTGAACCGCACATCGACCTGCTGCTGTCTGGACACGACCTGGCCAGCCTTGAGGAACTGGCCGGGCTGCTGCCAGCCTTGGACTAGCCGCCGAGCGGGGCTGCCGACAGACCCATGAGGAGTTACCGGTGAAGTGGAGCGTAGGCATCGAAGCTGCAGGCGACCGGGTGCTGACGAGGGAGGAAATCGTGGAGCTGGCCGACGCGATCGCCGTCAGCGACGGCATCGCGACCGGCATCGGCACGAACAGGTATGGCGCTCAGCTGGTGGTGGAGGCGGCCAGCCGGGACGAGGCAATCGGACTGGCAACGCAGACGTTCCTGGCCGCTGCTGCCGCCGCTGGCTTGCCGGCCGCCCCTGTGGTGCGGACCGAGGCACTGAGCGAGGCGGAGGACGAGGACGAGCTGCTGTGATCAGGCTGGGCTCGCTGGCTGGTTATCCCTTCGAGGGCCCGCGCGTGCTCGCTGGCTGGACGGCGCCATCGAGGGCGGCTGTCTACGCGATTGCCTACAAGCCGGACCCGGAAGGCAAGCCTGACCGGTACGCAGTCGTCTACGTTGGCCACTCCGACGATCTGTCCGCGGAGCGGTTCCCATTCCAGCATCCACGAGCTGCCTGCTGGGTCAGCCGGGCCGGGTCCAAATGGAAGGTGTACATCTGCACCTACGAGGTGCCGGGCGGTAACCGGCCACACCGCGAGCAGATCGCTCATGAACTCACGGCTATCTACCGGCCGAGCTGTAATGAGCAGCAGTTCGATCCGTCCTGGAAGGACGAGTGGATCGGCGGGTACACCGCACCGACGACCGGGCCGGTGGCCCGCCGCGGTCCGGACCAGTCCGGCCAGCAGTAGCGCCGGACTGGTCGCACGAACCTGAAAAGTACCTACTGCGGCGGAGCGTAGCCCACGGCGTCATGCAGGCGCGAGCGACGGGTTCCTGAGGCTGGCCTGGCCGGCTCAGCGACCGCGGGCTCCTCCGGTCGCGGCGTGACTCCCGCCACGATCCCCTCGGCCATCCCGTACAGCAGCGGCAGCGCACCGGCCACCACGCCGCCGGTCTCGTTGATGTGGCCAACACCGGGCCCGATCAGCTTGGCGTGACCAACGATGGTCCGGACCAGCTCGGCGCACTCCTCGAGATTCCCGGCGATCCGGGTCAGCAGCGTGCCGACCCAGAACAGGTAGAACGCCAGGCCGGCGACGAGCAGGACGATGTCGACGACGGTCAGGATGACCAGGGTGGTCATGACTTCACCTTTCCGAGCACGCGTCCGAGGAAGAGGTGGTGCTTGAGGCCCTCGGCCAGCACGGCCTCGACACCGTCTGCCACTTGCGGGATGAGCGCGGTGTCGGCAGTGTTGGCGGCCGCGGCCTTCAGGGTGTCGCGCACGTCGACGACCCGCCGGTCAATGATCTTGACAAAGTAGATGAGCAGGCTCAGCAGCGCGGCGACGGCCAGCACCACCACGAAGCCGATGATGATCGTGACGACCCACCAGGTGTGCTCGCTCGATGACATTGCCAGCGTGTGCATCGGCTAACCTCCCAGCCTCTGGCGGCCGCGCTGCAGCCCGCCGATGATGATCGTGGCGTGCTCGATGGTCGTGCGCAGCGCGGCCAGCGGCGCCGTATTGTGCACGGCGTCGGTGAGAGCGTCGTTGATCTTCGGCGCTTCATTGCCGATGGACCGCGCGAGCAGCAGGATCGGCACTACCAGCGCCACGACGACCAGCACGATCACGCCGCCGATGACGTAACCAAGGATCCAGCCGAAATCACTAAAGTGCCCGGCCGCGCTGGCGGCTGTGAATGAGGAGGTCATGGTCGCCTACACCGTCTCGCAGAAGTCCCTGACGGGCTTCAGGTTGTCGTTCACCGAAGTCAGCCGCGCTGGCACGGTGCTAGTCAGCTGAGCCACCACTTGCACGCCACCGGTAGTGGCGACCAGCGTTGCGCGGATCGCCCGCAGGTGGAAGATGACCCGCAGCAGGCCTACCGCGGTGATCGCGATGATCAGCGCGGCGATTATCAATGTCACCCAGCCAGCAGCCGGCATGACGCACTTCCCTTCTGCTCGACGCGATGCTTCAGCCGAGAAGCTTCGCGACCGAGCCCGCATACCGGACAGCTCCGACAGAGACTTCCCCGATGGTGGCGTCAGTTGTCGCCAGTGCCTCGGGCACACCTTGCAGTTCGCCGATCAGCGCGACGCCACCGCTGAGAATCTCGTCGGTCGCGCCGCGGATCCGCTCCACCGCGGCTAGCACCCGGTTGAGCAGGAAGATCACTACCGGGAAGATCACCAGCAGCAGAACTGCGTTGCCTATCCACCACCAGACCATGGTTAGTCCTCCTCAGCTCGCAGCGTGGTAAGGAACAAAGAAACGGCGGAAGACACGGGCGAGCGCCATCCGGACGGCGCGCAGGCCGAGGGTGAAGCCGCCGGCCGGGGTTGCCGACGCGGCGGCGATCTGCTCGGCGGACTCGCCCCGCTCGATGCGCGCGATGCGATCCTGCATGTTGGCCGAGAAGTCGCGCATGAGGACAGAGGTGACGTCGGAGATCATGCCGCGGCCGTATTGCGCGGCAGCGCCAGAGAGCTGCAGATCCTGGGCCACGTCGACCTTAGTGCCGCGGCCGGACCGGGCCAGCGTGGCTGTGACGACCATGCTTGCCTGGCCTCTGCCTCGCTCTTCCGCGCCGACCGCGTGCACCACGACCCGCTTGGCGGCCTCGTCGCGCTCGGTAATCTCGGCCGTGCCGCCGAACTGCAGCTTCACCGGCCCCATCCGCACTGCGACCCGGCCCTTGTACTTCTCCCCGCCCAGGTCCTCGGTCAGCTCTGCGCCCGGCAGGCACGCTGCCACCTGCGGGATGTTCTCGAAGAACTGCCAGACCTTCTCGACCGGCTCAGCGACCTCGAAATCATTCTTAATCAGCATCGGGTGTCTCTCTTCAGGTAGGCCGCGGGATCCTGCCGGAACGACTGGCGGCAGCCTGCGCCGCAGAAGTAATAAGTGCTGCCGTGGTGCTCCGCCGTTACAGCGGATGGCCCGACCGCGACTGCCATGCCACAGACGGGGTCCGTCGCCTGCGACGGGGCTGCGTCGTGATCGGCTGGCACAGCGTCCGGCCCGGCTGGCGCTGCATCGCGGGCCTGCGCTGCGGCGGCTGGGGATCGCTTCCGGTGCGCCTTCGGCCGCGCGCCACCCGGCCTGCCCGGCCGGATCTCGCCCGCGGCCCGGAGCTGGACAAGCTCAGCCAGGATCGCGACGGCGATCTCCGGGTGCGTGGTGCTGCCGAGGTCCAGGCCAGCCGGGACGTGCACCCGGCCAAGCTGCTCCGCCGGCACGCCGCGATCGGCCAGGTAACCGAGCACTGCCGCGCCACGGCGGTGCGAGCCGACGAACCCGAGGTACGCGGGGCCGGCCGCCGCGGCCCGCTCGATCACCGACTCGTCGTCGTGACCTTGCGTCGCGACGACGACCATCGACCGCTCATCGGCTCGGGCTGACTCGAAGTCCGGTCCGTCGACGAGGTCGGTGCGCCAGCCGAGCGTCCCGGCGAGCGCGGCCAGCGTCTGCGCCATCGGTGACTTGCCGACAATCACCAGGTGCGGAACGGGCAGCACCGGCTCGATGTACACCTCAAGCGCGCCTTCGCTCTGGCATGAGATCGGCACGGCAGTCATGCCGTCTGGCACCGCACCGCCGAACTGGTCGGCATTGCCGAGCAGCAGCAGGCGCGCGGTCCCGGTGGCGATGACCTGCTGGGCTTCGCGGATGACGGTCGGCTCGGCGCACGCGCCGCCGATCCAGCCGTGCAGCTCTCCGGTCGCGGTGATGATCGCGCGGGAGCCCTGCTGGCTCGACGACGGACCCTGCCGCCAGACCACCGTCGCCAGCGCGAACGGTTCACCGCTGCGCGCCAGCTCCGTGGCCGCTGCGAGGACTCCCCAGCCGTTGTCCATCGTCACCAGCTAGTCATCCGATCGGACCGGCGGCGCGCCCGATACGTCGCGACGGTAGGTGATGGCTTCCCAGACCCGGTCCGGCAGCAGCGGCATGTCAATGTTGCGCACGCCCGTCCCTGTCAGCGCGTCCATGACCGCGTTGACGAAAGCGGCGGGACCGCCGACGGCAGCGCACTCGCCGATGCCCTTGGCGCCGATCGGATGGTGCGGGCACGGCGTGACGACCTCGCTGTGCAGCTCGAAGCCTGGCGTCTCCCAGGCGGTCGGCAGCAGGTAGTCCATGTAGTTCGCGCCCACGCAGTTGCCCTCGGCGTCGAAGGTGATGAACTGCATGTTGGACATCGCGTAGGCCTCGGTCAGGCCGCCCATGATCTGGCCTTCCACGATCATGGGGTTGATCCGGATGCCGCAGTCGTCAACCGCGACCATCTTGAGCACGTCCCAGACACCGGTCTGCGGATCGACCTCGACGGTGACGATGTAGACCGCGAACGGCCAGGTCAGGTTCGGCGGGTCGTAATAGGCCGTGTTCTCCAGTCCGGGTTCCATGCCGTCGGGCATGTTGCTGTAGGCGGCCATCGCGCATTCCTGGATCGTGACCCCGCGATCAGGAGCGCTCCGCACGTAGAACCGGCCGAGCTCCCACTCGACGTCTTCCTCGGACACTTCCAGCAGGTGCGCGGCCAGCTTCCGGGCCTTGGCCCGGATCTTGCGCGACACCATCGCTACCGCGGCTCCTGCCACCGGAGTGCTGCGGGAGGCGTACGTGCCCATGCCGAACGGCGCGGTATCGGTGTCGCCTTCCTCAACCACGATGTCGTCGGCTGGGATGCCGAGTTCGTGCGACACGATCTGGGCCCAGGTGGTCTCGTGCCCCTGGCCCTGTCCCCTGGCCCCGGTCCGCACGATGGCCTTGCCGGTCATGTGCACCTTGAGCTCGGCGGAATCGAACATCTTGATGCCGAGGATGTCGTACTCGCGGCTGTTCCCGGCGCCGAGCGGCTCGGTCATGGTGGAGATGCCGAGGCCAAGCAGCCGGCCACGGGAGCGCGCTTCGGCTTGCTGCAGCCTGAAATTGTCGTAGTCGATTGCCTTCAGGCCGACATCGAGGCACTTGGCGTACTGCCCGGAGTCCAGCAGGAACCCGAACGGCGTCCGGTGCGGGAACTGGTCGTCCCGGACGAAGTTCATCCGGCGGAACGCGGCCTGGTCCATGCCCAGGTCGTCGGCGGCCGCCTGGACCATCCGCTCCTGAAAGAACATCGCCTCGGTGACCCGGAACGAGCACCGGTAGGCAACCCCGCCAGGTGCCTTGTTGCTGTAGGTACCGCGAGCGGTGAGGTGCGCGACCGGAATGTCGTAGGCCGCGAACGCGGAGTGCATCAGGCCGATCTTGAACTTGCTCGGCTGCGCGTCGGAGAAGAACGCGCCGTGGTCGGCGTCGGTGTGCATCCGGATCGCGAGGATCTTGCCATCCTTGCGCAGCGCCATCTCGCCCTTGAGGTACACATCGCGGGCGAAGCCCGTCGAAATCAGGTTGCCCGACTTGTCCTCAATCCACTTGACCGGCCGCTCAAGCAGGATCGAGGCCAGGATCGAGCAGACATAGCCGGGGTAGACGGGCACCTTGTTGCCGAAGCCGCCGCCGATATCCGGCGAGATGATCCGGATCATGTGCTCAGGCAGCTCAGCCACCAGCGCGACTGCGGCGCGGATGATGTGCGGCGCCTGCGTTGTCATGTAGACCGTCAGCTTTGAGGTGGCCCGGTCGAAGTCGGCGATGGACCCGCAGCACTCGATCGGCGACGGGTGCGATCGCGGGTAGTGCAGCTCCAGCTTGGACACCAGGTCGGCCGCGGCGAACGCCCGCTCAGTGCCCGCGCCGTCGCCGACCTCCCAGTCGTAGATGACATTGTCGGGCTGGTTCGCCTTGTCATCCCTGATGACCGGTGCGCCCTCGGCGACGGCCTGCCAGGGGTTCACGATGACGGGAAGCGGCTCGTAGTCGACGACGATCGCCTCGCAGGCGTCCTTGGCGATATAGGGGTCGTCGGCGATGACGCAGGCGACCTCCTGACCCTGGAAGCGGACCTTGTCGGTGGCCAGCACTGCCTGCGTGTCGTACGACAACGTCGGCATCCACGCCAGGTTGCGGGTGGCCATCAGCTCGCCGGTCAGCACCAGGTGCACGCCGGGAATCTCCCATGCCTTGCTGGCATCGATCGACTTGATCCGGGCATGAGCCAGCGGACTGCGGAGGATCTCCATGTGCAGCATGCCGGGCAGCACGATGTCGTCGGTGTAGTTGCCTCTGCCCCGGATGAACCGGTTATCCTCCACGCGCTTGCGGCTCGCGCCGATCCCGCCGATCTTGATCTCGTCTACTGCCTGAGACATTTCCTGCTTCCCGTCTGTAAGCCAGCTAGCGGATCTGGTAGGCCGAGGGCGAGCGCGTCACTCGCCGCCGGAAGCCCGCAGCTTCTCGGCAGCCCACAGCACTGACTTCACGATGTTCTGGTAGCCGGTGCAGCGGCACAGGTTGCCCGACAGCGCCCAGCGCACTTCTTCCTCGGTGGGGTCGGGGTTGTCGTCCAGCAGGGCCTTCGCGGCCATCATCATGCCCGGCGTGCAGAAGCCGCACTGGAGACCGTGCTCCTCCTTGAAGCCTTCTTGCAGCGGGTGCAGCTCACTCGCGGTGGCAAGGCCCTCCACGGTGCTGATCTCATGCCCGTCGACCTGAACCGCCAGCATGGTGCAGGACTTGACCGCCGCGCCATCGACCAGGACGGTGCATGCACCGCAGTTGGTCGTGTCGCATCCCATGTGCGTACCGGTCAGGCCCAGGCCCCGCCGGATCAGGTGGGCCAGCAGCAATCGGGGTTCGACCTCGGCGATCATCTTCTGGCCATTGATCGTGAACTTGATCCGTCGTACCGGTACGTCTGCCGAGGCTTCGTCGCCGCGGTCCTCATAGACCATCGTCATCGTCAGGCTGCCCTTTCCGCCATGTCGCCGCCGTGCCCGCGGCTGGCGCTGCCGAGGATCCGCTCGACGAAGGTCGCCACCATGTGCCGCTTGTACTCCGCGCTGCCCCGGTGATCGGTCCGCGGCCGCGCCGCCGCGGCGGCGAGTTGCGCGGCCTCGCTGATCGACTCGGCCGTCAGCGGCCGGCCGGTCAGTGCCGCCGCCGCGTCAGCGGCGCTGATCGTGGCGCCGCCGACTCCGGTGAGCCCGATGCCGGCCCTGGTGACTACCTCGCCGGAGGTCTCGATGGCCACCGCGACGCCGACCGTGGCGAAGTCGCCGACCCGGCGCTCGAGCTTGAGGTATCCGCCCGCCCTGGTACCGGCGGCGGCGGGTATGACCGCCTCGATCGCGATCTCGTCCAGGTCGAGCAGGTTCTGGAAGGGGCCAGTCACGAAGCCGGACATCGGGATGGCCCGGCGGCCGCGTGGTCCCTGCGCGACGATCGAGCCGCCCAGCGCCGTGACGACCGATGCCCAGTCGCCCTGCGGGTCCGCGTGGCACAGCGACCCGACGAGCGTGCCGCGGTTGCGCACGATCGGGTCAGCGATCAGCGGCGCCGCGGCGGCCATCGTCGGCTGCGTGCTGCGTAGCAGTTCCGAGCGCTCCAGGTCGACATGGCGGCACAGTGCCCCGACCCGCAGCGATCCGTCGGCGTCGGCGCGGTGATAAGCGAGGCCAGGGATGTTGTTGATGTCGACGATGAGCGACGGCGAGGCGAACCTGAGCTTCATGAGGGGAACGAGGCTCTGGCCGCCAGCTAGCACCTTCGCATCGTCGCCGCCCCCGCGCAGCAGTCCGATTGCCTCGTCCAGCGAGTGCGGCGCCTCGTAGCGGAACCGCGACGGGTACATGCATGTCCTCCTGTTTGCGGGAAGGGTGCGTGAACGGCTGCGTCAGGCAGCGCCGCCAGCGCCGGTGCCTGCCTCTGTGCCCGGCTCCGCGGGGGCCGGCCGGGGCGCCGCGGCCGGGTCGGGAACTGCCACCGGCAGCGAGTCGTACTCGGGATCGGGCCGCGGCTCCTGGTGCGGCGGCCAGGGTCCGGAAACTGGCTGGCCGGCAATCTTGAGGTAGTCGATCAGCTCGGGCCAGGCCCACACGGTGGGGCTTTTGCCGGTCTTGGGCGCGTGCTCGATGAGCTCATACAGGCGGGGATTACCCCGGCTGTGGCCGTCGGATTCGATCCGCATGTGCACGCTCCTGACCGTCGGACGGCGTGAGATACGTCGTCCTAGTGATTTGTACCGTATGATTCACCGATCCGCGCGCCATAGCAACGTGCCAATAAGCTGTTGCTTAAGTCGGGCGCGGGAACACCCTGGCAGCAGGGCCGCCGCCTAGCTCCAGATCGTGACATAGACCGGCGGGCGGAACCTCGACGGGGGGATCCCGGCCGTCGGCGCCCGCATCAGCTGCATGGCCTCCGGAGTGCCAAGGAAGCGCCGCAACGCGGTGGCAGCGACGCTGCGATGCTGGCGTTCTAGCAGGGTGACATACCAGCATGCGTCGATCGGCAGCCCCGGCACGTCGACAAGGGACAGTTCGCCGCGCCGAAGCTGCTGGGACACCAGATGCTCGACCGCCGGCGCCACGCCGGCGCCGTCGGCGGCCGCCGCCCACGCCGCGGTCTGGCTCGGGAACAGGCCGATATTGCTCTCCGGGATGCCGAGCTGCGCTAGCAGCCGCCCGGTCTCGCTGGACGGGTCCGCGCCCGCCGGGTCCACGAGCCAGCGCCACTGCCGGGCCGACCCGCGCAGCCGCGCATGGCCAGCGGTCACGACCACGATCCGGTACTTGAACACCGGCTCGCTGACCACGGGCATGGCCGGATCCTTGGCCGTCAGGCTCGGGCCCACCGCCACGTCGGCGAGCCTGTTCGCGACCAGCACCGCCATCTCGTCGGACACCGCCACCCCAGCGGACACCTCGACAGAACCGGCGAAGCGCCTGGTGAAGGCTTCCATCAGCGGGCTGGCCACGAACTCGGCGAAGGTTGAGGTGGCGACCACCCGCAGCTGCTCGGGCGCTCCGCGAGCGGCGCGGACCGCCGCGTGCGCCTCGGCGCCGAGCACGACTATCTGGGAGGCGGTCGCCAGCAGCCGGGAACCGCCGGGGGTGAGTGTCATCCCGGCCGGGCCCCTGGTGATCAGCTGGTCGCCAAGATGCTGCCGCAGTGCGGTGAGGGCCTGGGACACCGCAGGCTCACTGACGCCGAGCGCGCTCGCCGCCGCGGTGACCGAGCCGAGCCGGGCCACCAGCACGAAAGCGTTGAGCTGGGTTAGCGTCATAGCAGTATCCAGTGTGGTCCATCGCCGATGCCCGCAGCGATTCCCTGCCTGGTTACCCGGAATATGCCCGCCAGACCAGCGAGGGGAGCGTCAGTGCAGGTTCCCGCCCAGGTCGAGTACGAGCGGGCCGCGAGCGTGCCGGACGCCCTCGCGCTGCTGGCCAGGTACGGCCCCGACGCCCGGATCCTGGCGGGCGGCCACAGTCTGATACCGATGATGAAGCTCCGCCTGGTGCAGCCGGAAGTGCTGATCGATATCAACGAGCTCACAAGCCTCTGTGCTATCAGCCTAGCCGGGAGCGAACTGCGTATCGGTGCGCTCACCCGGCACGCTCAGCTGCTGGATTCCGCTCTGGCAGGAGAGCATTTCGCCATCCTGCATGATGCGGAACGGGTTATAGCCGACCCAATCGTGCGGAACTGGGGCACTGTGGGCGGCTCGCTGTGCCAGGCCGATCCGTCAGAGGATCTGTCGGCAGCATTCGCCGCGCTCAAGGGCACGATGGTGATCCAGGGCCTGCACGGCAGCCGGGAGGTTTCGGCCCGTGAGTTCCATACCGGGCCGTACGAGACGACGGTCGGCCGGGCCGAGTTGCTTGTCGAGATCAGGCTTCCGGTGCGCCGGGGCAGCGGCAGCGCCTACCAGAAGGTTGCGCGCCGGGTCGGTGACTGGCCGGTCGGGGCTGCGGCAGCGGTGGTCTGGCTCGACGGTGACCGCGTCGCTGAGGCCGGCATCGGGCTGACCGCCGTCGGCGCGACGAATTTCGCCGCTGTCGAGGCCGAGGACTACCTGCGCGGTAAGCCAGCCGATGCCGAGCATCTGCGCAGAGCCGGGGAGATAGCCGCCGCGCATTGCCGCCCGGTGTCTGATCAGCGCGGCCCGGCCGATTACAAGCGCCACCTGGCGATGGAGCTCACCACCAGGGCGCTGCGCGACGCGGTGCAGCGGGCCAGGCCCTCGTCATGATGCTCACGGTCACCGTCAACGGCACCGACTACATCAGGGACGTCGAGCCGCGGCTGCTGCTGATCCACTTCCTGCGTGATGAGCTGGGCCTGACCGGCTCACACTGGGGGTGTGACACCTCTAATTGCGGGGCCTGCGTGGTCTGGCTGGACGGGACGCCGGTGAAGTCCTGCACGGTGCTGGCCGTTATGGCCGGCGGTCGCCGCATCATGACCGTGGAAGGCCTTGGTCAGCCGGGCCGGCTCGATCCCGTTCAGCAGGGCTTCGCCAGGTGCCACGGGCTGCAGTGCGGATTCTGCACGCCCGGCATGATGCTCACGGCCCGCTGGCTGCTTGATCGTAATCCGCAGCCCACGGAGGCGGAGATCCGCGAGGCGATCTCCGGGCAGATCTGCCGCTGTACTGGCTACGAGAACATTGTCCGGTCGGTGCTCTGGGCCAGCAGGCAGCCGCAGTGACGGGCTACGGTTCGCTGCCGCGCAAGGAGGACGCACGCTTCGTCCGAGGCCGCGGCACCTTTGTGGATGACATCACGCTGCCGGGCATGCTGCACGGAGCCATCCTGCGCAGCCCGCTCGCGCACGCCCGGATCAGCTCGGTCGACGCCACCGCCGCACGAGCGCATCCGCGCGTCGAGGGCGTGCTGACCGGAGCGGACCTAGCGGCCAGGGGCCTGGCCTGGATGCCGACGATGTCCGCCGACGTCCAGGCCGTTCTTGCTACCGATAAGGTGCGCTTCCAGGGCCAGGAGGTCGCCTTCGTCATCGCGCAGGACCGGTACTCGGCGCGCGACGCCCTGGAGCTGATCGCGGTTGACTACGAGCCGCTGCCGCATGTGATCGACGCGACGACGGCACTTGATCCGGGTGCGCCAGTGGTGCGCGACGACCTGGCTGACCGCCAGGACAACCGCATCTTCGACTGGACCGCGGGCGACCAGGCCGCCACTGCCGCCGTCTTCGCGGCCGCGGACGTCGTTGTCGGCGCCGACATGCTCTACCCGCGTTCCCATCCCGCACCGCTGGAGACCTGCGGAATCGTCGCGGACTGGGATGCGGTAGCCGGGAAGCTCACCGTGTGGTCGACCAGCCAGGCACCGCACGCGCACCGCACCCTGTATGCCATGATTACCGGCCTGCCCGAGCACAAGATCCGGGTAATCTCCCCCGATCTCGGCGGCGGCTTCGGCAACAAGGCGCCGGTCTACCCCGGCTACCTGTGCGCGATCGCCGCCGCGATGGCCACCGGCAGGCCGGTCAAATGGGTCGAGGACCGGTCCGAGAACCTCATGTCTACCTCGTTCGCGCGCGATTACCACATGCACGGCGAGATCGCCGCGACGCGGGACGGCAGGATTCTCGGCTTGCGGGCGACGGTGCTGGCAGATCACGGCGCGTTTAACGCGACCGCGCAGCCATCCAAATTCCCGGCCGGCTTCTTCCACATCTTCACCGGCTCCTATGACCTGCAGGCCGCGTTCTGCGCGGTGACCGGCGTCTACACGAACAAGGCGCCCGGCGGGGTGGCCTACTCCTGCTCGTTCCGTGTCACCGAGGCCGTCTACCTGGTGGAGCGGCTGGTGGACATGCTGGCCAGAGAGCTCGGCGCCGACCCGGCCGAGCTGCGGATGCGCAACCTGCTGCAGCCGGAGCAGTTCCCGTACACCTGCCCGACTGGCTGGCAGTACGACTCCGGCGACTACCCGCGTGCCCTGCAGCTGGCCCTGGACATGGCCGGATACGCCGGGCTGCGCCAGGAGCAAGCGGAGCGGCGGGCCCGCGGCGAGTACATGGGAATCGGCCTGAGCTTCTTCACCGAGGGCGTCGGCGCCGGGCCGCGCGAGCAGATGGACATCTTCGGTCTCGGCATGGCCGACGGTGCGGACCTGCGGATTCACCCCACCGGCAAGGCGGTGCTCGGGATCTCCGCGCAGACCCAGGGACAGGGGCACGAGACGACGTTCGCCCAGATCGTGGCCCACGAACTCGGGCTGTCACCGGACGACGTCGAGGTCGTGCACGGCGACACCGACCGCACGCCGTTCGGCCTCGGCACCTACGGGTCGCGGTCGACGCCGGTATCCGGCGCCGCCACGGTCGTGGCCGCCCGCAAGGTGCGTGACCGGGCCAGGATCGTCGCGGCGGCGATGCTGGAAGTAGCGGCGAGCGATCTGGACTGGCTGGACGGCCAGTGGCGGGTGCGCGGTGATCCCGAGCAGGGCTACGGCATTGCCGAGATCGCGATGGCGGCGCACTCCTCGCTGTCCCTGCCGGACGGGGTGGAGGGGCACCTGGACGCGTCGGCGGTGTACAACCCGCCGAACCTGACGTTCCCGTTCGGCGCGTATATCTGCGTCACCGACGTGGATCCTGGCACCGGCGTGGTCAAGGTACGACGTTTCATCGCGGTCGACGACTGTGGCGTCCGCATCAATCCCATGATCGTGGAGGGTCAGCTGCACCGTGGCCTGGCCGACGGTATCGGGATGGCGCTGATGCAGGTCATCGCGTTCGATGAAGCCGGCAACTGCCTTGGCGGCTCGTTCATGGACTACCTGCTGCCGACGTCGATGGAATGCCCGTCGTGGGAGCTCGGCACGACCGTCACGCCGTCGCCGCACCATCCCATCGGGGCCAAGGGCGTGGGCGAGTCGGCGACCGTCGGCTCGCCTGCGGCGGTCGTCAACTCCGTCGTCGACGCGCTGGCGCCACTGGGCGTCGTGCACGCGGACATGCCGCTGACTCCCGCCAGCGTGTGGCGCGCCTGCCAGGGCCGCCCGGTCCGGCCAGACCTGGCGACCAGCTGATGCGGCCGGTGTCCGACAATGGGCATATGAGCGATCTTGCCGAGCAGTTGCCCGACGTGCGCACCTTGCTGGCTGCACTGGACGAGGCGAGCTACCTCGCGGACGAGCCGCTCGGCACCGCGCTGTTCCTCGCCGCGCGGATGAGCCAGCCGATACTGCTCGAAGGCGAGCCCGGTGTCGGCAAGACCGAGGCGGCCAAGGCGCTGGCCCAGGTGCTGGACACCCCGCTGATCAGGCTGCAGTGCTACGAGGGTCTGACCTCTGCCGAGGCGCTGTACGAGTGGAACTATCCGCGTCAGCTGCTCGCCATCAGGCTGGCGGAGGCGCGCGGCGAGGCCCCGCGCGAGGCGGACCTGTTCAGTGACGACTACCTGCTGGAGCGGCCGCTGCTGGCAGCGCTTGACCATCCGGGGCCGCGGCCTGCCGTGCTGCTGATCGACGAGGTCGACCGTGGCGATGACGAGTTCGAGGCATTCCTGTTCGAGCTGCTGGCCGAGGCAGCCGTCACGATTCCCGAGCTTGGCACCCGGCGGGCCGCATATCCGCCGGTAGTCGTGCTGACCTCGAACCGCACCAGGGACCTGCACGACGCGCTGAAGCGCCGGTGCCTCTATCACTGGATCGAGTATCCCGACACCAGCCGGGTGGCAGCCATCATCCGGCGCCGCGTGCCGGAGGCCGGAGCGCACATCGCGACCCAGGTGGCCGCCGCGGTCGCCCGGCTGCGGGGACTTGACCTGGCGAAGCCGCCCGGCGTGGCCGAGGCGATCAGCTGGACCAGCGCTCTGCATGTCCTGGGCGCCGCGGAACTGGATGCCGTCAGCGCGCAGCAGACCATGGGCACTGTGCTCAAGTACGCCGACGACATGCGCACGGCGCGAGCTGCTGACTTCAGCGCGCTCGTCAGTCCGCTAACGGCTGACGGTCAGGCCGCCCCGGAGCCGGATGCCACCGGCCAGGACACCGGCGGCCAGCACCGCGATGCCTGACGATCAAGACGGGACCAGCGCCCCGGCCGGCGATCTGGCCGAGCTAGCGGCCAGGTTCGGCGCCGCGCTTCGCCGGGCCGGGCTGCTGGTCGGGCCTGGCCGCAGCCAGCGGTTCGCGGCCGCCATCGCTGTCGTCCGGCCCGTTACCAGGACGGAGCTGTTCAACTGCGCGCTCGCGACGCTGGTGTCCAGCCGGGACGACGCCAGCACGCTGCGGGCCGTGTTCGCCGAAGTTTTCGGCGCAGCCGAGCTGACCGTGCCGCTGCCCGGGCTGGGCGGTGGCTCGTCCGGGCTGGCCGGGGCGCCGCAGCAATGGCAGCTACCGCGGGCAGCCGAGATGGCTCGCAGTCACTCGGTCGCCGGAGTCGCGCCCGAGACCGGGAGCGACGACCGGGATAGCGGCGCCGAACGGGAGGTAGCCAGGCCGTACCTCGGCAGCCCGGCGGAACGGCTGGCCGGCACGGACTTCGCCGAGTTGTCGGCGGCCGAGTTGTCGGAGCTGGCGGGCCTGATGCGGCAGCTGACGCTCGCCGTTCCGGCTCGGCGCTCGCGCCGGCGCAAGCGCCGGCCTGGCGGCCGGCATACCGATATGCGCTCCACGCTGCGCCAGGCCCGCCGCACTGGCGGGCACGCCTTCCGGCTGATCGGTGCGGTACCCGCGAAGCGGCCGCGGCGGCTCGTGGTTCTCTGCGACATCTCCGGATCGATGGAGCCGTATGCCCGCGCCATGATCCAGCTGCTCTACTGTGCCGCGGGCGGCGCCGACGCGGAGGTGTTCACCTTCGCGACCAGGCTGACCAGGCTGACCGCCGCCCTAGCCCGATCGTCACCAGCCGTGGCGCTGGCCAGGGCCGCGCACACCGCGCCGGACTGGCACGGCGGCACCAGGCTCGGCACTGCGCTGAAGGAGTTCAACGACCGTTACGGCCGCCGCGGCATGGCCAGGGGCGCGGTGGTGCTGATCATCTCCGACGGCTGGGACACCGGCGACCCGGCGGTCGTCAGGCATGAGATGGAGCGGTTGTCGCTGGTCGCGTTCCGGATCGTCTGGGTAAACCCGCGCACCAAGAGCGCCGGCTACCAGCCGCTCGCCGCCGGCATGGCCGCCGCGTGGCCGCACATCGATGCGGTCGTCAGCGGTCATTCGCTGCGGGCCGTCGATGAGCTTGCGGCCGCGCTAGCCGATCCGGTGCGCCGCCGCACCGAGATCCGGCCGGACGCGCTTGTCACGGTCTGACGCTGCAGCCCTGCGGAACGGGCAACTGGCAGGCCGGGCATCCACGATGGGTCAGGACGAGATGGCGCCCTGAGCCTGACTGGGCAGCCTGGCCTTCCGCTTCACCGCAATGCCGCCTAGTACGCAGGCACCCTCGATCCGCAGCACCGGTGCATCGGGGCTGGCCGACTCGTCCACGTTCCCGGCGATCTCCCGGCCGCCCAGGATCGCGATACCGTTGTCGACTACCCGCATTTCCGGCGGCACGGTGATCTCGACCCCGCCCAGCACGGTGGTGGCGCGCAGCACGACTTCCTTGCCGGGCAGGACCGCGTCCCGGAAGTCCAGCTCAGCGCCGCCGAACACGGTCAGCACGCTGATGACGGGCTCGGCGTGCCAGGCGCCCTTGCGGCTGGCCCCACCGAAGATCGCGATGATGCGCCCGCCCCGCCTGGTCGCGGGGCGCACGCTGATGTCGGTCCCGGCCGTCCCGGCAGCGCCGGGCTGCCAGGCTGGGCGCGAATCCGGCAGGTCCTCGAGGACCGGAACGAGATCGGCATGTGTCTTAGCCGCATAAATCGTGTCAAGCCGGTCGGAGTGCTCCTCGGCCGTGAGACGGCCCTCGGCCAGGGCATTGTTAACAACAGCGGCCGCGGAGTCGCGGTCGGCGTCCGAGGCCCGCAGCCGGGAAATCTCGTTGAAGTCCTGGGGGTCCATCCAGCTATTGTCAGCCATACCGGCCGGTAGACAAACTCCGGCGATCGCAGCGGGAGACCCTTGATGGGCCACGTGGAGGCGGCGCACCTGAGCCATGCCCTGCCCGACGGCAGGGTGCTGCTCGATGACGTCAGCTTCCGGGTCGGTGACGGCGTCGTGGCGGCCCTGGTCGGGCCCAACGGCGCAGGCAAGACGACCATGCTGCGCCTGGTCACCGGCGACCTGGCGGCGCAGTCCGGGACCGTCACCTCCAGCGGCGGCCTCGGCGTGATGCGGCAGTTCATCGGCGGCATCCGGGATGAGTCCACGGTGCGGGACCTGCTGCTGTCGGTGGCGCCCAGCGGGGTCAGGGAGGCCGCGAACCGCCTGGATGCCGCCGAGCTTGCCATGATGGAGCGGGACGACGAGCCGACGCAGATGCGCTATGCGACCGCGCTGGCCGAGTGGGGCGACGCTGGCGGCTACGACGCCGAGGTGCACTTCGATGCGTGCTGCATCGCTGCGCTAGGCATCAGCTACGACCGCTGCCAGTGGCGTGAGGTGCGGACGCTGTCGGGCGGTGAGCAGAAACGCCTGGTCCTGGAGTCGCTGCTGCGCGGCCGGGACGAGGTGCTGCTGCTCGACGAGCCCGACAACTACCTGGATGTGCCCGGCAAGATCTGGCTGGAGCAGGCACTGGCGGCCACGAGTAAGACCGTGCTGCTGGTCAGCCACGACCGCGAGCTGCTGGCGTCGTGCGCACAGCGGATCATCACGGTCGAGGACCGGCACGTCTGGGTGCACGGCGGCGGATTCGCCAGCTATCACCAGGCGCGGCGGGAGCGCAACGACCGGCTCGACGAGCTCCGGCGCCGCTGGGACGAGGAGCACGAGAAACTCCGCCAGCTCATGCTCATGTACAAGCAGAAGGCCGCCTACAACGACGCGATGGCCTCCCGGTACCAGGCTGCGGTGACCAGGCTGCGGAAGTTCGAGGAAGCCGGCCCGCCGGAGCTGGCGCCGAAGGAGCAGAACGTCCGCATGCGGCTGCGCGGCGGCCGCACTGGCAAGCGCGCAGTCATCTGCGAGCAGCTGGAGCTGACTGGCCTGATGCGGCCGTTCGACCTGGAGGTCTGGTACGGCGAGCGGGTCGCCGTGCTGGGCTCCAACGGTTCGGGCAAGTCGCACTTCCTCCGGCTGCTAGCGGGCGGTGACGTGGCCCACTCCGGGGTCGGCCGGCTGGGCGCGCGGGTGGTGCCGGGCATGTTCGCCCAGACGCACGCGCGCCCGGACCTAGCCGGGCGGACGCCGCTGGAGACCCTGATGACCGAGCATGCGCTGCTCATCAACGAGGCGATGGCGGCGCTGTCGCGCTACGAGCTGAACGGCTGCGCGCGGCAGCCGTTCCGGACGCTGTCCGGCGGTCAGCAAGCCAGGCTGCAGATCCTGCTGCTGGAGCTGGCAGGCTCGACGTTGCTGCTGCTCGACGAGCCTACGGACAACCTCGACCTGGCCAGCGCGGAGGCACTGCAGGACGGGCTGGAGTCGTACTCCGGGACGGTGCTGGCGGTCACGCACGACCGCTGGTTCGCCAAGTCGTTTGACCGGTTCCTGGTATTTGGTGCCGAAGGTGACGTCTATGAATCGGCCGGACCAGTCTGGGATGAGAGCCGCGTGCAGCGACCACGCTGAGGCTGGCCTTGCTAGGCTGCTTGAATCTCAAGGGCGCCCGCGGCAGTGGCGGGGCCTTCCCGGAAGCCCCGGATCCGGAGGGATTCACACCGTGAAGAAGCTGCTCGTGGTCGCCGTGCTGGTGCTCAGCGGATTTGCCGTCTGGCGGAAGGTCCAGTCGGACCGGGCTGAGCTCAACTTGTGGACCGAGGCGACGACTGCGGACGACTGACCCATCGGCACGGGCGACGGCGTGACTGACAAGCCGAGCATCACACTGGTGTGCTGCGGCGTGCTCGGCACCCTGGTTGCCGATGACGGCCTGATCGAGCGGTCCTTCGCCGAGGCCATCGCGACGCAGGGAGTGGTCAGCGGTACCAGCGCGTACGCGCGCCGGATGGCTCAGGTCCACCAGCTCCGCGGCCAGGGACCCGGAGACGTGTTAGGGGCACTGTTCCCCGACAACGAGGCGCGCGCACAGGCTGCCGAGCTGGCCTTCGACCGGGCGCTATACGACGCGATCCGGCGTGCGGAGATCCGCCCGATCCCTGGCGTGGCGCAGGTGCTGGACGGGCTGGCGGCGACCGGCTGCAAGGCCGCCGTCATTACCACGCTGCCGCGCCGGATCCTGAACCTGGTCCTGGACGGCGTCGGCTGGCGCCGCAAATTCGATATCGCCCTCAGCGCAGCGGACGTCGGCCGGGGACTGCCTGGGCCGGATCTGCCGCTGACTGCGATGCTCCAGGCCGGCGCGGGTGACGTGCGGGAGATCGCCGTCGTGCATGGCACCGGCGCAGGCATGGAGAGCGGCCGCCGGGCCGGTGCCGGACTGGTCGCCGGCGTGCTGACCGGACCCCATTCGGCCGCCAGGCTGCGCGCGGCCGGGGCGACCAATGTCCTGCGCAGTGCCGCCGACCTGCCGGCCATCCTGGCTGCCTACCGCCAGGAGCCGAGCACGGAAGGCAACGTGGCTAGGACTCCGGCACAGCAGCCCGCCGATCGCGGCGGCCCGGCGTTCGGAACCGGGGCCAGGCCAGCAGCGAAGCCGGCCAGCATCAGCATTCCGGCGCAGGCAACCCTGGAGCGCCGCACCTCGGGTCGCTAGCGCACGACTACCGCGCTGCGGAAGCGATGGCCAACGTCCCCGATAGCAAGGACGTCAGGCCATTACCGCGGCGGGGGCGGCGCATCACGCTGGCAAGCGGATGGAGCTTGCACGGAGGCCGCTATGAGAACCGTCATCGTCTACGAATCCATGTTCGGCAACACCCGGCAGATCGCCGATGCCATCGGCGAGGGCCTGAGCTCGGCCGGTGAGGTGACCGTCGTGCCCGTGGGCGCCGCGAGCCAGGACGTGATCGGCGCAGCCGACCTTGTCGTCGTCGGCGGGCCCACGCACATGCATGGCATGAGCCATGCCAACAGCCGCAAGGGGGCAGTCTCCGCGGCGGCCAAGCCCGGCAGCTCGGTGACCCTGGAGCCAGGCGCCGATGGACCAGGCGTGCGCGAATGGCTCGCGGGCCCGGTCACGCCGACCGGGGTGGCGGCGGCATTCGACACCCGCCTGACCGGACTCGCGCCGCTGACGGGCCACGCCTCCAAGGGCATCACCAGCCTGCTCAGGCGCAAGGGACTGAAGATCGCGGCAGATCCGGCCAGTTTCCTGGTAACGACGGCCAACGAGCTGCAACCCGGCGAGCTTGATCGAGCCCGCGACTGGGGAGCAGCGCTGGCTGCTAAAGTCCTGCCAGCCCAGACCGCGGCCGCTGGCACCAGGCGCCGGCCCGGTTAGCGCGGCAACTCGCCGCGCCGGTCAGAGCGATTTCGCTGCGGCTCAACCGCCCGGACCTTGGCGGGCCGGAGGTCGAGGCGGCTCTTGGCCGCGTGCGCGTGCAGCCCGCCAGTCGAGATACCATGAACACCGCTGAAGTGCAGATGTCATGGGGCTATAGCTCAGCTGGTAGAGCACCTGCTTTGCAAGCAGGGGGTCAGCGGTTCGAGCCCGCTTAGCTCCACTCCAGGTCAGATCTCCGGCCCTGCATGGCCCTTCAATGCACGGAGCTGCTGGGTGCAGTGCCTAGCCGACGTTCGCGGCTAGCGCCTCATAGGCAGGCTGCAGCTGGGGCCATCGGGCAGCCGCATCGCCGCGCCCACGGCCGGAAAGGTGGGCGCCAAGATCTTCGACGTGAATCTGCCAGCCGGTCCCGTACGCGAAGAGCAGCTCGACAGACATGCCCCGTACCTCGATGACCAGGACGGTCTGGTCGCCGTCGGCGGTGAGCGTGGCCTCAGCGCGCTCGTCGAAAGGCGGCGCGCCTTGACCTTCCCGCCAGGACTCGTCCGTCTCCCTGACTGTCACCCGCAGTCGTCTCGAGGGCTCGCACGCTTCCACGCGCCCGTTGATGTCCGATCCGGTGGCGAATACGTGGGCGCGATATTCACCGCCCACGCGCAGGTCACCCTCGACCTCGCCGTACCACTGGGACAGATGCGAGGGCTGGGTCAGCGCCGCCCACACATCCTCGATTCCGGCGTCAAAACGGTCCTCCATGCGCACGACGCCCTTGCCGTCTTCTGAACGCAGGCTACCCAGGATGCGGGCGCTCGCCTGTGCGTCACTAGTCATCTCATGGTCCTTTCGATCGCGGCCCGGCGTACCGAATCCTGCCACGCCTCATGGCACCGGTCAGCTGCCACGACGAACGGGGTGAGCAGCTCGAGCGGCACGAGACGGCCCGCGGCTTGGCGCACAGGCTCACTGCGCATCCCTCCTGCGGACGATGACGAACGTGACTGCGATCAGCGCCGCGGCCAGCAGGATGTAGATCCCTGTCTCGATGCCCTGGAACGGCCAGTAGCGGCTGGCGGGCTGATAGGAGGCGAAGCCCCGCCAGCCGTGCGCTTGCATGCAGGAAAATATGGCGTTCATCGGTCCGGACTTGGTCTGCGGTGCCGCGTTCAGCAGCTTCTGGCAGGTAGCCGGAAGTGCGCCTTCACCCAGCGTGCCCCATCCCCTTGGCACGATTACCCCCGTACTGCTGACGGCGCCCTCGTTGAAGAGCCAGGCCTGGCCTGGTGGGGTAAACGAGCTCGTGTTGTAAGCCGTCACCTTGAAGTAGGTCGTGACTGCCGCGGCATAGTGCGGCCGGATGATATCGGCGATCACCAGGCGCAACGCGATGAACCCGCCGAGCGTGACGGCTACCGCGGGGAGGGTCCGGCGCATCAACGTGCCCGCGGCGATGCCGAGCGCCACGGCGAACACCGCGTAGCCGACGGGGACGATGCCCTGAATGTCGAATTGGCCGGGCATGAACGCGTTCTCCGCCAGCGCGTTGCTCGGCCCGGACCACCAGGTGGTCAGGGCGGCGATCGCGCCGCCGCAGGCGGCGGCGGCGAGTAGCAGCCAGCCAGCCTTGATGGTCAGCCAGCGGGTCCGGGTGACGCTCTGCGCCCAGGCGAAGTCGCTGGTGCGGGATTCGAGCTCGCTTGCCACCAGCGGCGCACCCCAGAGCGCACCGAGCACGACAGGCACTATCAGGCCGAGCAGGAACACGGCGTCCACCACCGCGCCGCTGGCCAGCGGCGGCTGTTGCTGCAGACACGCGCTGCGTCCCGAGCACGTGGCCACCATGGAGTGCCAGCGCGACGCGAGACCGAACCCGTCCGCGAGTATCAGCGCGGCGAGCGCGGCGAGCAGAGCGGACGCGATCGCGCCCTGGGCGCGGTACTGGCGCCAGACAAGCCAGGTCATCCGTCTTCTCCAACCGTCGTGAGGTGCATGCCCGCGGACGCCTCGCCGGCGTCCAGGTAGGCCAGCACTAGTTCTTCGAACGCCACGTTTTCGGCCCGGTACGCCGGGTCGGTGACCGGGCCGTTGAGGCGGACCAGCTGGGTGGACTGATGGGCCGTCGCGATCGTCTGCACGACCTGGTGCGTTCGCCCGGTCGGCGCGGCGGCGTTGCGCGGCCCGACCAGGACCTTGTGCTCCGCCAGGAGCATGCCGATGTCACCGCACAGCTGGAGCCGCGACCCGACGAGCAGGATGAGGTGGTCGCACACCCGCTCCAGATCGGTGACCAGGTGCGAGGACAGCACGACGGTCAGGCTGCCGCCGGCATCCGCCACGGCTGAAGTCAGCGTCGTGAGGAAGATCCGCCGCGCGAGCGGATCCAGTGCCGCGACCGGCTCGTCGAGCAGCAGCAGCCGCGGTCGCTTGGCCAGGGTAAGCGCCAGCCCCACCTGGGCTCGCTGGCCACCAGAGAGCGTGCCCACCCGCTGGTCAAGCGGAATGTGCAACGCCGCCAGCTGAGTGCGCACAAGCGAGGCGTCCCAGCGCGGGTTCAGGTGCGCTCCGATCCTGATGTGGTCCTCGGCCGTGAACCGCTGGTACAGCGGGATCTCCTGGGCGAGAAACCCGATCCCGGCGAGGAACGCCGGGTCTTGCCGCGGCGCGCTGCCCAGCACCGAAGCCGTGCCTCCGGTCGGGCTGGTCAGCCCGGCGAGCTGGCCAACATCAGGGACCGGGTCGCCGAACTCGGTGGCACTGTGGATGTCGACAGCGCACCGGGGCGCGGTGCCGCGGTCACCGTCCGGGTGCCGGTGCCATGACGATCAGAGTGGTGATCGCCGACGACCATCGCGTCGTCCGGGACGGGCTGTGCTACCTGCTGGGCCAGGAACCAGACGTTGAAGTCGTCGGAGAAGCCGCAGACGGCACGCAGACGATGAACGTCGTCGTCGCCACCCGCCCCGACGTGCTGCTGCTTGACCTGTATATGCCTGGGCTGGACGGTCACGCGGTGCTCGCTGCGCTGCACGCCGCACCCCACCGGCCGGCCGTCGTCGTGCTCACCTCTGCCACCGACGACGAGCACCTCGTCCGCGCCGTGCAGGCCGGCGCGACGTCCTACCTTCTGAAAACCGCCTCGGCAGGGCACGTCATTGCCGCTGTCCGAGCCGCCGCCGGCGGCCAGGCCAGCCTCAGTCCTGAACTACTGACGCAACTCACTCAGGCGCTTCGCCGGCCACCACCGCCGGACCCGCTGCAGCCGCTCTCACCCCGCGAACGCGAGGTCCTGCGGCTGATCGCTCGCGGTCACAGCAATCGGCAGATCGGCCGGGACCTGGCGATCGGCGAACAGACCGTCAAGACCCACGTCCGTAGCATCCTCACCAAACTCTGCCTGCAGGACCGCGTCCAGGCAGCGATCTTCGCGCTCCGCAACCAGGCCGATAGCCACGAGCACCGGCCGTAACCGATTCGGCTTGCGGGATCCGCATCAGTTGCGCGGTGGCAGCTGTCCGGACTCTGATACAACAAATCCTGTTAACAGCGAACCAGCCAGCATCCGCCTCTTTCAGCCCGACGACCTCGACGAGCTGTACCGCGTCTGCGTGCGGACCGCCGACAATGGCCAGGATGCTACCTCGATGTGCCGCGACCCCAGGCTGCCGGGACACATATATGCGGCGCCTTACGCCCTCTTCGAGCCGTCGCTCGCATTCGTGGCCCAGGATGCCTGCGGCGTGAGCGGCTACGTCGTCGCGGCGCTAGACAGCCGGGCCTTCGAGCGGCGCCTTGAGCGGGACTGGTGGCCAGAATTGCGTGCGCGCCTTCCGGAGCCGACGGAGCATCTGGCCGAGGGCCTGTCAGCCCCTGAGCTGTTTGCGTTGCATGCCATCCATCACCCGTGGGGCACGCCCGACGAGCTGGCCAGAGACTTCCCGTCGCACCTGCACATTAACCTCCTGCCGCGATCGCAAGGGCGGGGAATCGGGCGACAGCTCATCGCGACGGTGATCGCAGCCCTTCGTGATCAGGGTTCACCCGGTTTCCATCTGCGCGTTAGTCTTCGCAACCAGCGGGCCGCCGGGTTCTACCGGCGCGTCGGCTTCGTCGAGCTTCCCGCTGACGGTGCGCGAGTCTTCACCATGATCCCGCGCAGCTCCCCGGTAGCCGGCTCCGAGCGGCGCAAGCCGGCCCGATCCTGAGCCTGGCCCGATCCTGAGCCGGCCCGATCCTGAGCCGGCCGGGCCGCCTATCGTGCTTCCAGTACGGCCAGATCGCGGACCGCGAACCTGTAGTGCTCGATCTCCTCGTCTATCACTACGGCGATGCACTCGGCCACAGCGCGCTCTTCCTCCGGGTAGCCGGGAGCGGGTGTGCGCTGGCAGCCGCGTCCGAGGTCCGCATTGGTCAGGCCAGCCAGGATGCGACGGATCACGGCCATCCGGTCCGCGCGGACGGCAAGGATCTCGGCATAGCTAGGCTGCGCGGTCAGGTCGATGCCGAGCGCGGCGGCCTCCGCAGGCGGGTACCAGCTCTGCGGCAGGCCGAGGGCGTGGTAGGGCGTCGGCTCGTCCAGCACAGTCCGGCTCGCCCAGGCGTCGGTGATGAATACGAGATGGCGCAGCGTCTGGACGAACGACCATTCGTCATTCACCTGCTCGGTCAGCGCTGCCGCGGGCAGCCGCCGCGCTCGCCCGGCCGCGTCCGCCCAGAGTCGTTCGATGGTGTCCCACATCGCCCGGAAGCCGTCGGCGTCCTGCACCGCGCGGAACTGCACCCGTTCCGGGTGCAGCCGGTCAAGTTCGGCACTGACGAAGCCGGTCACGTCCACACCATTGACGGTGAGGTTGCTGAGGTATCCCGAGATGCTGACATCCACAAGCCAGCCGTCCCGGATCGTGACGCCCGTCAGGTCGCAGTCGGTGAACCGGGCACCGCGCAGATCCGCGACGTCGAACTGAGCCGCCCGGAACTCGGGGCTGCCGCCGCCGTCACCGGCGCTGAATCGGTGCGGTCCGAACTGCGCGTCCATCGAGCCATCCTGCCATTCCGGCGGCGCTACTTGGTCACTGGATGCTGTCATGGCTCGCATCGTAGTTTCGATCCCGGACGATCTGCTTCCTGGAATCCGGAACTTTCCCGGGCTGATCGGGTAGCCCACCGCGTTGTGTTTCTTGTGTTTTGAAGCCATCATGACTACGTGACTGAACCTGACCTGCTCCGAACGGGTGACGCTGCCAGAGCGCTCGGCTGCTCTCGGCAGCATGTCGTCGATCTCTGTAACGAGGGGAAGCTGTCAGTTGTGCGGAAAGGTGGATCGCATCGTTACCTGCTGCGCTCTGAGGTGTTTGCCCTCGCCAGCAGGGCACTAACGCGCGAGCAGGAGCAGTCTCGCTGGCTCCATCATGCGGTCGTCGGACGTCTTGTTGCCGAGCCAGACATCGTTCTTTCGCGCGCACGCCAGAATCTCGACCGCTTCCTCGTTATTCACAAGGGAACGATGGCGGAGCGCTGGCTGGAGCTATGGCGTCGCACCCTCGACGCCGGCCTGGATGACGTTCTCAGGATCATGGTCTCCGACGACCCTCTCGCGACCGAGCTACGCCAGAACAGCCCTTTTAGCGGAATTCTGTCCGACGAAGAGCGCACGAAAGTGCTGGCATCGTTCCGCCGGCACTGGAAGTCCGAGCACGCCGTATGAACCGTCTGCAATTCGAGCATGTGCTGCGGGCCGTGGCGCGAATAGCCGACGACCCTGACGTGCTCGTGATAGGTAGCCAGTCCATTCTCGGCAGCTACCCAGATGATGAGCTTCCGCCTGAAGCCACCGGGTCAATGGAAGTAGACACAGCTTTCCTCTCAGACCCCGATGATGAGAAGTCGGACGCTGTTGATGCGAAGATAGGCGAGCTCTCGCGTTTCCACGATGAGTTCGGCTATTACCCGCAGGGTGTCAGTGTCGGGACCGGCGTCTTTCCCACGGGCTGGAAAGAGCGGCTAGTGGTTTACCAGACCCATGGCACTGCGCCAGCCCGGGCCCTGTGCCTTGAGCCGCATGACTGTGTCCTGGCGAAGCTGGTGAGATTCGATGAGAAGGATTCCCGGTATGCCGAAGCGCTCGTCAGAGCTGGGCTGATTGACCTGGACACTCTCGCCGAGCGGGTGGAGAGCATCCCCGCTCACCCGGCGGTGATCGAGCGCATTCGTCAGTGGATAACTGGGATGAGAACGTGGCAAGCTCACCAGCAGGCGGAGCCGCGCCATTAGCTTGTGACGTGAAGGCTCCTGGCCGCGGAGTAGCCGTACTGGAGGTAACCGGCGAGGTCGGAGACAACAGCCCGGTAGTCGAAGTGACCGGCCGATGCGCCCTTGATCGTGAACTTGAACGACCCGCTGCTGCTTTCGTGTGCAGTCGCTACGTCATACCAGCGGCCGGACCGCTCCACTTGCAGCTCGACCTTGCGGCCGCTGGCCGCGGGGCTGCCCTTGCCGCTGCCGGTCGTCGACCGGCCCTGCTTGATCGTCGATGCCTTCAGGCTGAACGTCACGCTCTGCGTGCCAAGTACCGGATAGCCCCAGGCGGGCTGGGTACCCAGAACCAGGCCGGTGCCACGGGAGTCGAGACCTGCGGCGAAGGTGGTGCTCTGGATAGCGTCGCCGAGGTCCGCTGCCTTGCTCCAGCGGGAACCGTTCGAGGTCGATACCTCAATCAGGTGGTAGAGCCGCGGAGAATGCGTCGAGGTACTGAAGACGTGCACCCGGCCGCTAGGGTCCTGGTCGATCGTGAACCACTCCGGCCCGCCCCCGTTGAGGCCCGGCACGACGTGCGCGGCCCCGAAGCCCTTGCCGTTGAACAGCCGCAGCTCCAGCGACTGCTTCCCGGTCTGCGACATCGTGAGCAGTGCGCCGCCCGAGATCCCGATCAGCCGCTCCCGGCCGAAGCTGCCCACATTGTGATACGAACCGCTGGCGTTGAAGTCACGCCCGGACGGCGCATAGGCGACGTAACTGGTGTAGTACTTGCTGCCGTCAAAGTCGGATGCGATCAGTGCGCCACCCTTGTACGAGCCCACGCCGTAATCGGTCGCGACCTTAGCCGTCGCGGTCGCGACACTGGCTGGTGGTCCGCTGGCGCTCGCCGGAATGCTGGCGACCTGCGCTCCGCTGCTGTTCTCACGGCTGCCGAATACGATGCTGCCGCTGATCAGGGCCGCTGCGGTCACGCTGAGCGAGCCCACCCGCACCGGCGCCCCGAAGGTCTTGCCACCGTCGGTGGAGGTATACAGCAGATCGTCGCCGTTCGGGTTCGTGTCACAGCAGCTTTCCTGAAGCACGACGACATGAGCCGCTGACGGCGTGAAGACCTGCGGCGTGCCAAATGTGGCGATCCCGCCGGGCGGGGTGAGCGTGACCTTGTCGGAGCACTTGTGCCCGCCGCGGCCGAGCACGCACACGACGAGCTTGCCGTGACCGGTGCCGATGTCGTACGCCGCCACGATGCTGCCGTTCGACTCGATCGCAACGCTTCCGGCTGATGACGCTGGGCCGATCTTGAAAGGCGTCAGCTCCGGTTGCGGGTCGCCCTTGACCCTACCGGCGGGTGCGGCCGACGCAGCGCTCATCGCAGTACCGAGCGACAGCAGGCTGACGGTGCTGACGGCGACCACGTATCGGCGCATACGGGACACAGGTACTCCTTGGTAGCAGTGAGTCCTCACGACGGCAGGTGCGCTCCGTACAACGTGCGACCAGGACCGAGCCTAGGGCCGCGACATGTCACCCGAATCCCCGGAATCATGTATCCGGACGATCAGTACCGGCCGGGACGGCCCGAATCGGCCGATCTACGCCGGACTTGTTATAACGCCGCATGCTGTAGCAGGCCCGCGAGACGGCGCTCGCACGCCGCAGGAGCCGACGCTCAGCACCACGCGGCTGACTGGCCGAGAGCCAATCCGCTTCCGCCAAGTTATCGATCATGTGTTTGAATACAGTCATGGTGCAGGCACAACCAGTTCGCTGGCCGGGGTTCCCCGAAGAGTGCCGCAGCCATCACGCCTGGCGGCCGGGGACGGTGACCATCAGCTGGGAGCCATGCGACTGCGCGGCCGCGCGGACAGCGCGCGGCGGCCATATCAAGGTTGCCTGCGACGCGGCAGGCTGCAGCGAGGTGTGGTGGGCGCCGCTGCACCAGCCGGTCGCGATGCCGCGGATCCTCGGCCATCACCGGCCCGGTTACCGCTAGCCGGCCGGGGTGCGGCGCTGACGAACCGGCAAGGCACCGCGGCAGCAGGTCGCTAGCTACTGGTCAGACCGGCGTCGTGGGCCAGCAGACCTGCTTGCGTGCGGTTCGCGCAGTCCAGTTTCACCAGCATGCGCGACACGTAGCCCTTGACCGTCGCCTCGGACAGGTACAGGCGCGCGGCGATCTGGGCGTTTGACAGGCCCTCGCCAAGGCAAGCCAGCACCTCGGTCTCCCGATCGGTGAGAGTCGAGGCGAGCTGGCGAGCCCGGTCACGGGCCGAATGGCTGTCCGCCGACGCCGCGATCAGCCGCCGGGCAGCCGCGGGCGACAGCACCGTATGCCCCTCGGCGGCGACCCGGACCAGGCCGATCATGTCCTCCGGCGGCGTCGACTTGACCAGGAACCCGGAGGCGCCCGCGCGCAGCGCCCGCAGCACGTACTGGTCGGCGTCGAAGGTCGTCAGCACCACCACGGCAGGCGGATCGGGGAGCTTGCCGATCCGCTCGATCGCCGTCAGGCCGTCCGTGCCGGGCATGCGCAGGTCCATCAGCACGACGTCTGGCCTGCTCCGGACAACGGCCTCGACGCCGGCCGCCCCGTCGTGTGCCTCGTCCACGACCTCGATGTCATCGGCCGAGCCCAGGATGGTACGCAGGTGAGCGCACACCATGGGCTCGTCATCCACCACCACGACACGTGTCATCGGCTCACCGCACTGCCTCGGCGGTCGGGACGTAAGCAGGCAGCTCAGCTTCCAGGACGAATCCGCCGTCGGGTGTCTCGCCCGCGTGCATGGTCCCGTGCACAACCTCGACCCGCTGCCGCAGGCCGGCCAGGCCGAGCCCGGATCCGGTCCCGGCCAGCGCTCCGGCCCCGTGACCGCGCGGCGGCGGCGCATTACGGACCGCCAGGCTGACCCTGGCCCCGTCATAACCGACCCGGACTGTCACTGCCGCGCCCGGTGCGTGCTTGCGGACGTTGGTCAGCGCCTCGCGAACGATGCGGTATGCGGTCCGGCCGACGACGGGTGAGGCGAGCGAGGGATCGCCCTCCTCGATTAGCTCGGCTGGCGTGCCTACCGCAGTCGATTCGGCGACCAGGGTAGCCAGGCCGGCGATCGACTGAGCCTGGTCACCTTCGGGTGCGGTGCGCAGGATCCCGACCAGGTCGCGCAGCTCGTCAAGCGCCTGGCAGCCAGCCGCCCGCAATTCGTCGGCTGCCTGCCTGGTCCGTTCGTCGGTAGCGGTGACCTGCAGGGCGCCGGCTTGCAGGACCATCAGGCTGACCCGGTGCGTCACCACGTCGTGCATTTCGCCGGCCAGCCGGGCGCGCTCCTCCGCGCGGGCCTGCTCGGCCAGCAGGTTGCGTTCGCGCTCGGCCCGCTCGGCCCGCTCGGTCAGCGCGCGAACCAGCCGGCGCCGCGCGTCGAAGTAGAGCGCCAGCAACGGCCCGATAACGGTGCGCAGGATGCCGACAGTGATGACGACGAGCGATGGCTGCCAGGGCCGGGCGGTAACGAACGCCAGCGCGGCGATGGCGATGAACCCCGCGCGCCGCCGGTCCCGCCGGTACAGGACGGGCCCGTAAGGGGCCAGGACTGCCGCGTACGGGGCCCAGACATTCCCTGACTTCGCTGGTGTCAGCAGCCCGGCAGGCGAGATCATCAGCGTGATCGCCAGCGTGAATGCGGTCAGGATGGCGATGACCAGGATCGGTGCCCGCCGGAGCAGGACAAGCGAGCCGGATGCGGCCGCCTGGACGCCGAGCATGACCCAGGCCAGGGTGGTCGGATGGGCCGGCCACCAGGACACGCCTGCCATCGTGGTCCACGTGTCGAGCAGCACGAATGCGGCTGCGGTGCCGACATCGACGGCGCTGATGGGGCGCTGCCCCGTTCCCTGACTCACGCTGCTCACGCTATGTCATCACCATTCGGCCACCCCATAGGGAAGAACCTTCGTCTGGCCAGGAAGCGACGAAAGTAGCAGCGGCAGCCGTAGCGGCCTGCTTTCGTCGGCCCCGGAGCCGACGGCTGGCGCTGCCGGGGATGGCCGCCTCCGGCGTGGAATAGCGGCATGAGAACACACCATGCCGAACCGGCCCCGCGGGCCACCGGAACCGGCGCCCGGCTAGCAAGTACCGCGTCAGTCAGTCCCCATCCCGGTCACTGCCAGACGGACACCGCCGTGCTGGTGGCCGGGCTGTCGAAGCGGTACGGAACCATCGACGCTGTCCAGGACGTCAGCTTCACCGTGCAGCGAGGCGAAACCGTGGCGCTGCTCGGCCCGAACGGGGCCGGCAAGACGACCACGCTGGAGATCCTCGAGGGATTCCGCAGCCGGGACGCGGGGTGCACCGAGGTCCTTGGCTGCGACCCTGCGGACCGGGCGGCCAGCCGCGACCTGCGCGAGCGGGTCGGGCTGGTGCTCCAGGACGTCGCGGTCGAGCCATACCTGACGGTCCGCGAGACCCTGGCGCGCAGCGCCGGCTACTACGCTGCGCCACGACCAGTGCCCGAGCTCATCAGTCTGGTCGGCCTGTCGGGCCTGGAGCGGCGGAAGGTCAGGAACCTGTCTGGTGGCCAGAAACGCCGGCTCGATCTTGCCCTGGGCCTGGTCGGCGACCCTGAACTGCTGTTCCTGGACGAGCCGACGACCGGATTCGATCCGGGTGCCCGGCACGCCGCCTGGGAGATCGTCCGCGGGCTGACTGCCGCCGGCACCACGATCGTGCTGAGCACGCACTACATGGAGGAAGCGCAGGCGCTGGCGGACCGGGTGCTCGTACTGGCGGGCGGCCGTCTGGTCGCCGACAGCCCGCCTGCGACGCTCGGCGGCCGGAACGCCGAGATGGCTCGCATCAGCTTCGCGCTGCCGGCCGGCTACTCCGCTGGTGATCTGCCGGCCAGCCCGCTCGCCACGGCCAGCCCGGCCCCCGGCGGCCTGGTGAGCATCGCCACGTCAGCACCAACCCAGACGCTCTACTGGCTCACCGAATGGGCGCTGCGCCAGGACGTGGAGCTGGACCGGCTCACCGTCCAGCGGCCGAGCCTGGAAGAGATCTACCTGCGGCTCACCAGCCACGCCGACGAGATCCGCGTACCGGAAAGGAGCATGTCATGACCAGCGCAGCCAGTGCCGCCGGACCCGACAGGCCAGCGAGGTCAGCTAAGCCGGCCAGGGCCGCGCGGCCCGCACGTCGCCGGGACCTTTCCCTGCTCTGGCACCAGGTCCGCTACGAGCAGCTGTCGTTCTGGCGCAACCCGCAGAGCGCCTTCTTCACCTTCCTGCTGCCGGTCGTGGTCATCGTGATCTTCGGAGCGCTCTTCGGCGGCGAGCAGAAGAACTCGTACTTCTACGGGCTGTCCGCCCTGCAGTACTACGTTCCGACGATCGCCGCGCTGTCGGTACTCGGCTCCTGCTACGGCCAGCTGGCGATGGCGCTCGCGACCAGGCGCCAGCTCGGCGTGCTCAAGCGGGTCCGGGCGACCCCGCTCCCGGCCTGGACCTACTTTGGCGGGCTGCTGGCGCACTGCATCGTGGTCAGTGTCATCGACGTCAGCCTGATCATCGGCATCGGCTGGCTCTACGGGATCCCGGTGCCGTCGGACTGGGTCGCGATCGGCGCGACGCTGGTGCTGGGTGCCGCGAGCTTCTGCGCCCTCGGCGTGGCTGTCGCGTCGGTGATCAGGAACGCCGAGGCCGGGCCCGCCGTGGTCCAGCTGGTGATGTTCCCGCTGCTGTTCATTTCCGGTACCTACGTGCCCATTCACTCCGCCACCCTGAACAGGATCTCCGGGGCACTGCCGGTGCGGCCGATGAATGAGGCGCTCATCGCCGCCTTCGGCCACCACGCCGGCCCGGCCTGGGGGAAGCTGGCCATCCTGCTCGCCTGGGGCGGGGTCGGCACGGTGGTGGCGATCCGGCGGTTCCGCTGGCTGCCGCGGTCTGGCTGAAGCGGCAGACCGACCCCGGAAACTTCTCGTCAAGGCGGTCAGAACCACTGCGGCAGTTATGGCATCCTGACCGCCATGACCAGTCGCGAAGTCGCGGGACGGCTCGGTACGCCAGCCAGGCTGGCCGTCACCAAGGTGCCGGAAATCACCGCGTGGTTCTGGGTGGCGAAGGTGCTGACCACCGGTATGGGCGAGGCGCTAGCGGACTTCGTGTACTTCCGTTACGGCAAGGCTCCCACCGCTGCGTTCGGCGCCATCTTGCTAGCAGGAGCTCTGGTGCTGCAGCTCCGCTCACGGCGCTACAACACCTGGATCTACTGGCTCGCGGTCACCGCCGTCGCCGTTACCGGCACGATGGCCGCTGACGGGCTCCACCTGGTGGTCGGGCTCCCGTACACCGAGACGACGGTGCTGTACGCCGTCGTGCTGGCGATCATCTTCGCCGCCTGGTACCTGTCCGAGGGAACGCTGTCGATCCACAGCATCACTACCTTCCGCCGCGAGCTGTTTTACTGGGCCACGGTCATGGCCACCTTCGCGCTGGGCACCGCGCTCGGTGACCTCACCGCCGTCACCTTCAAGCTGGGCTTCTTCTCCTCGGCGGTGCTGTTCCTCGTGGTGATCGCGATTCCGGCAGTCGCCTGGCGGCTGGGCATGAACGCCGTGCTGGCCTTCTGGTTCGCCTACACCGTGACCAGGCCCCTCGGCGCGTCCGTGGCGGACTGGCTGGGCGTGCCTGCCACGCTAGGCGGCCTGGACTGGGGCCGGGGCGTGGTCGCTGCGGTCCTGACGGTCCCGATCGTGGCAGTGGTCGCTTACATGGCCATCTCGGGAGTGGACGTCGCGGGTAACCCGGATCCGGCTCAGGTACCCGGACGGCCACGGCACCGGGCAGCCTGACCCGGCAAACCCGGCAGCGCGCGTGCATTCCGGCCAGTCCGGCTAATTCATATACCGGCAATTCTGCCGGAATTACGGATTGCGGGACGCGGCGGATTATTAGCCGGGCTGCATAACGAGTTGAATTCAGCCACGCTATTGGCCAGCGACGCGAAGCTGGCAGCTGCTACTGTCGGGTCATTAAAAGTATTCTGTAATTTCGGGGAATCAGACCTTATCTATTTAGGGTATTGCTTTGCCATTTACCTGATAGCAGACCGGGGCGGTCTTTGCGGACAGGGCAAAGCAAGGAGTAACGGGCAAGCGGGGGTAACAGCTGTGCTCCGGAGGACACGGTGAGGCGGGGGCCGTCTCACGCAGGCAGCCTGCGGGTGCCGTCGCACGCGGGCGGGCTGCGGCTGCAGGAGCGGGTCGTTTTCGCCCTGATATTCATGCTCATGGCAGCGTTCGTTGCGGTGGTCACGGTGAAGGCGGTCAGGGCCAGGGATAGCGCTGCGGTGGCCACGTCATCCGGCCTGTCCGGCGCCCGGATCTCAACGGGAACGACGACGGCGACCAGAGCGCGGCCGACGCTGAACGCCCAGCTCGCGGCGGCGTTGCGGCCAGAAGTCAGCACCGACCCCGGCGCGCTCGCAGTCGGCGTCATCGACAGCAGGTCCGGCAGCCGGGCGGTGTACAACGCGAATCTTCGATTCCGCGCCCGGACCATCGTGACGGCCGACATCGCCGCCGCCCTGCTGCTCCAGCATCAGCAGGCTGGATCGCCGATGGCCGGCCGGGACGCCAGGCTGGCGACCGAGATGGTCGAGGGCAGTAGTGCGGCCGCCAGGACCCTGTGGCGGCAGGTCGGCGGTGCGGCTGGCGTCCGGGCCGCCAACCTGGTGCTGGGGCTCCCGCGCACTCGCCCCAGCGAGGACGGCCGCTGGGGCCTGACCAGCACGACCGTCGGCGACCAGCTTCAGCTGCTCATCGACCTGACGTCGGCAGGCTCTCCCCTGGACGCGACGTCGCGTGGCTACGCGACCCGCTTGCTCCAGCGCGCCGCGGCAGCCGCCGACAGCCTGCAGATTGTCCGGCGCGATGGCCATGAACTGCTGATCGTGGTCCTGTCCAGAGGGAACCCAGACGCGGCAGCTGGCGTCGCCCGGGCTGCGGCAGCGGCCGCCACCGCGGCCCTGGTGGCTACCGCTGGCAGCCAGTAGCGGCGCGATAACCTCGTGCCGCCCGCGGGCCTGCCGGCTAGCCTGACTGCCTGCGCGCTGTCGTCCAGTTCACGCTCGTGGCGTTAGCGTCTGGCTGCGGACCGGGGGTGGAGCGGTGCTGCTGACGATCGCGATGTCGCACCGGCCGGCCACCGACCTCGGCTATCTGCTGCACAAGAACCCGGACCGGCATCACGTTGCCGAGCTCAGCTTCGGCACCGCACACGTGCTCTTCCCACTCGCCGAGCCGGAGCGATGCGAAGCTGCGCTGCTCCTGGATATCGACCCGATCGGCTTGGTCCGCGGCCCTCACCACCATGGCAGTCAGGTGAGCCTGGCGCATTACGTCAACGACCGGCCGTACGCGGCCTCGTCCTACCTCAGCGTCGCGCTGGCCAAGTTGTTCGGGACCGCGATGAGCGGCCGCAGCAAGGAACGGCCAGAACTCGCCACGCTCGCCATCCCGCTGGAGATCGGGCTGCCCGTGGTGCCCTGCCGCGGCGGCGCGGCGCTACTGCGCCGGCTGTTCGAGCCGCTCGGCTACCAGGTGGCGGCGACGCCAATCGCGCTCGACCCGCAATTCCCCGAGTGGGGCGACAGCCGGTACCTGACGGTGACGCTGGCCGGGACGCTGACCGTCCGCGACGCGCTGGAGCACCTGTTCGTGCTGCTGCCGGTGCTCGATGACGACAAGCACTACTGGGTAGGCACCGACGAGGTCGACAAGCTGCTGCGCCGCAGCGGGCAGTGGCTTGCCCGGCACCCGGACAAGGACCTGATCACTCGCCGGTACCTGCGGCACGACCGCCAGCTCACCAGGGCAGCGCTGGCGAGGCTGGTCGCCGACGAGGCAACCGACCCGGATCGTGCCGATGCCGACAACGATGCGGCCGAAGAGGCGGCCGAGCGCAAGGTCGGCCTGCACGACCAGCGGATCGAGTGCGTGGTCGGGGCTATCACCGAGGCTGGCGCGCACCGGGTGGTTGATCTCGGCTGCGGTTCGGGGAAGCTGATGGCCGCACTACTCAAGCAGCCGAGCGTGCGGCAGGTCACCGGCATGGACGTGTCGCACAGGGCGCTGCAGCTGGCAGCCAGCCGACTGAACCTTGACCAGCTGTCGGCGCGGGCACGGGCCAGGGTCGAGCTGCTGCACGGCTCGCTGACGTACACCGACTCCCGGCTGCAGGACTTCGACGCCGCCGCGGTGGTCGAGGTGATCGAGCATCTTGACCCGCCCCGGCTGGCCGCCTTCGAGCGCAGCGTCTTCGGTCATGCGCGGCCGCGCCTGGTGGTGCTGACCACTCCCAACGCCGAGTACAACGCGCTGTTCGAGACCCTGCCGGCCGGGGCATTCCGGCACGCTGATCACCGGTTCGAGTGGACCAGGGCGGAGTTCGGCGACTGGGCGACCGGGGTGGCCGGACGGCACGGCTACCAGGTGCGGCTGTCCGGAGTCGGGCCGGAAGACGCCGGGCTGGGCTGCCCGACGCAGCTGGCGGTGTTCAGCCGGTGACAGTGCCGACAGGGCCAGCTAGCGAAGGTCCAGCTACCGCAGCGCCAGTTACCGGAGCGCCGGACGCGGGGCCGCCCCGTGGCAGCATGGTGCGGATTCCCGACCTGTGCCTGGTGGTACTGATCGGGATCTCGGGTTCCGGCAAGTCGACGTTCGCGGCCGCGCACTTCGCCGCGACCGAGGTCATCTCCTCCGACTTCTGTCGCGCCCTGGTGAGCGATGACGAGAACGACCAGTCCGCCACCAGCGATGCCTTTGACGTCCTGCACTTCATCGCCGGCAAGCGGCTGGCCGCCGGACGGCTGACGGTCATCGACGCAACCAGCGTGCAGGCCGAGGCGCGCCGGTCGCTGCTCGCGCTGGCGCGCGAGCATCACGTACTGGCCGTGGCCATCGTGCTGGACCTGCCTGAGCCGGTCTGCGCGGCGCGCAACCAGGCACGCCCTGACCGCGCTTTCGGCGCGCACGTGCTGCGCCAGCAGCACAGCCAGCTCCGCCGCGGACTGCGCGGGCTGCGGCGGGAAGGGTTCCACCGCGTCTACGTCCTGTCCGGCGAGGCAGACATCGCGGCGGCAACCGTGACCCGCGAGCGGCTGTGGAACGACCTGCGTGACCGGCACGGTCCGTTCGACATCATCGGCGACGTGCACGGCTGTTACGACGAGCTTGCCCTGCTGCTCGGCCGCCTCGGCTATGAGGTCACCGCAGACGGCACCGCGGCCAGCCATCCGGCCGGGCGCACCGCCGTTTTCGTCGGCGATCTGGTCGACCGCGGTCCGGCCACGCCCGCGGTGCTGCGGCTGGTAATGGGCATGACCGCGGCCGGATCGGCGCTCTGCGTGGCGGGGAACCATGAGGCAAAGCTGGTGCGGGCACTGCGCGGGCGGGATGTGACCGTTGGTCACGGGCTGGCCGAGAGCCTGGCACAGCTGGCGGCCGCTGGCGAAGGATTCGCCGCCGAGGCAACGGCGTTCATGGACGGACTGCTCGGCCACATCGTGCTCGACGACGGCAAGCTCGTCATCGCTCACGCTGGCCTGCCCGAGGCGATGCACGGCCGGGCCTCGGCGGCGGTGCGCGCGTTCGCGCTGTACGGCGACACCACCGGCGAGACCGATGAGTACGGCCTGCCGGTGCGGTATCCATGGGCCGAGGACTACCGCGGCCCGGCCATGGTGGTGTACGGGCACACGCCCGTCCCGGCGGCGGAGTGGGTGAACGGCACCATCTGCGTCGACACGGGCTGCGTGTTCGGCGGGAAGCTCACTGCGCTGCGCTATCCCGAGCGTGAGCTCGTCAGCGTTCCGGCCGGCCGGGTGTACTACGAGCCGGCCAGGCCGCTGGCTGCGCCCGCCGGCGAGGCCGCTGTGCCGGCCGCTGCCGCGGCTGGCCGCGACGTCGCAGAGCTGCGCATCGACGACGTCATTGGCAAGCGCGTCGTGGCGACGCGGCTGACTGGCGGCACCGTGACCATCCGCGAGGAGAACGCACTCGCGGCGCTGGAGGTGATGAGCAGGTTCGCGCTCGACCCGCGGTGGCTGATCTACCTGCCGCCGACCATGGCGCCGACGGCCACCTCGCACCAGCCAGGCCTGCTAGAGCACCCCCGCGAGGCGCTGGCCGCTTTCCGGTCGGCCGGCGTGCCCGAGGTGGTGTGCGAGGAGAAGCACATGGGCTCCCGCGCTGTCGTGATTGCCTGCCGGGACAGCGACGCCGCGGTCCGGCGCTTCGGCATGGCTGGCGCCGGAGTCATCTACACCCGCACCGGGCGCGCATTCTTCCCGCCGGCGACCGAGCGGCAGCTGCTGGACCGGGTCATCGCCGCGGCCACCGCGGCCCGGCTGTGGGACGAACTAGACACCGACTGGCTGGCCCTTGATTGCGAGCTCATGCCGTGGTCAGCCAAGGCCGGAGACCTCCTTCGCGATCAGTACGCACCGGTGGCGGCCGCCGCTACCGCGGCGCTGGACGCAGCAGCCCAGCTGGCCGCGGCGGCCGTGGACCGCGGCGTCGATGCGACCGGGCTGCTGGCCCGCATCACCGACCGCCGGGAACAGGCCGCGAAGTTCGCGGACGCCTACCGGCGGTACTGCTGGCCGGTGCGCACGATCGATGACCTGAGCCTCGCGCCGTTCCAGTTCCTGGCTGCCGAGCATGGCGTGCTGGCGCTGCGGCCGCACTTGTGGCATCTGACGCTGGCCAGCAGGCTGCACGAGCAGGATCCGGCGACGTTCCGCCAGACGGCGGCGCTGCGGGTGACGCTCGGGGACGACGCGAGCGAGGCGGCGGCCGTCCGGTGGTGGGAGGAGCTGACCGGCGCTGGTGGCGAGGGGATGGTCGTCAAGCCGGCCGAGGTCGTGCACCGGGGCGCGCGGGGGCTGTCACAGCCGGGCATCAAGTGCCGCGGGCCTGAGTACCTGCGCATCATCTACGGGCCCGAGTACCTGGCCGAAGCGAACCTGGCCAGGCTGCGGAACCGTAACGTCGGCCAGAAGCGGTCGCTGGCGCTGCGCGAGTTCGCGCTCGGCATCGAGGCGCTGGAACGGTTCACCGCCGGGGAGCCGCTGTACAGGGTGCACGAATGCGTGTTCGGCGTGCTGGCGCTGGAAAGCGAGCCCGTCGACCCGCGCCTGTAGCGCCCTGTCAGCCCAGGCAGCACCCCGTTCCCTTGCTAGCGGCGGGTAAAGCTCTCGATCAGGTGACTGAATGCCCAGCGCGGCTGGACGATGCCGGAGCAGGAGTTGGAGTCGATGGCGCCGGGACAGCCGCCGTTGTCCCGCTCTATGGCCCAGATAGTGATCAGGCTGATGGGATGCTGCCGGGCGTAGTACAGCAGGTCCTGGACCTCGCTGAGGTAGGTCACCTCGGTCTTCCGCGGGAAGTCGTCAATGCCCGGCAGCACCGTGATGCCGATCATCCGCCAGATCTGCCGCGAGCTCAGCCGCGGGAACAGGTGCGCGAGCTGCCAGTGCGTGCTGTCCAGCGCCTCGATGGCCTCGGTACCCATGTCGGACGCGCGATTGCTGTTGTAGTAGTCGAACGCCATGATGTTGACCGCCGCGATCCGCACGCCATGCGCGATGGCGCTCTGCACGATGGCCAGGCAGTTGTCGGGCAGGCCGCCCGGAGTCACGCCGAGCGTCAGCACGATCTGAACGTGGCGGTGCGTGCGTGCGGCCCATCGCTGCAGCAGGGCGATGGCCTCGCTCCGGCGCGCGATGCCCGCCTTGTTGCTCAGCGAGTTCGCCTCGACGTCCATGTCCAGCCGGGTCACGCCATAGGTCGTCACCACCGACTCGTAGGCCCTGGCGATCTGCCGGACGTTATGGCAGGAGTCAGCGATCTCGGTGCCCCCCTGATCGGCGCTGTAGCCGCCGAAGGACGGCACTACATCGCCGCCCATCCGGCGGAGTGCCGCGATCTGCCGGACGTACCGGCCGCCCGGCCTGACCAGCTGCTTCCGGGTTCCGTTCCAGGCCAGCGTGCACGAACCGCGCGCTGGCGTCTGCAAGAACGCAAGAGTCAGGTAACGGGCTCCTGATGCGCGCGCGACGCTCGTGATGCTGTCGGTGGTCCAGGTCTCGAAATACGGTGCGTACACCAGACTCCGGCCGGGGTGCGATCCAGCCGGCCAGGCGGCGGTAGTACTGCCGGCCCGGCTACTGCCTGGCCTGCCACTGTCGGCCCGGCCGCCGACGGCCCAGGCGGCCGTGGCGGATGCCGCCAGCAACGACGCCGCCGCGATAGCGGCGAGACCGAGCCGGCCCGGCGTAGTCAGCGTGCGGGGCAGCGTTTTCATCGGACTCAGCTTTCTGCGCGGCGAAACCCCGACATAGCCGGTTTCGTGGACCTTACTGCCAGACGATGCGCGCTGCCAAGGACCACCATCGAGCAGCCGAGCCAGCCGGTGGCCTGCCTCAGGCGGGCCGGACGGCACGGTAGGCAGGCTGCCACATGATCTCGCGGATGCCGCTGCCGACATCGTCGCCCAGGTCGGTGCCGGCCACGCCGTCTGCTATCGCGGCCCGGGCCACCGCCTCGGCCACTACCAGGGAGGTATCACGCAGTGCCTCCACCTCCGGCAGCAGCGGCGCGCCAGGCGAAGTCAGGTCCACGAGGCTGGCCACGGCATGCCCGGCGGCGCTGAGCATTCCGTCGGTGATCCGGCTTGCCTGGGTAGCGATCGCGCCGAGGCCGAGGCCGGGGAACACGAGCGCGTTGTTGGCCTGGCCGATGACGTACCTGGTGCCGTGGTAGTCCACTGGCGGGAACGGGCTGCCGCAGGCCACCAGTGCCCGGCCGTCGGTCCATTCGAGCAGGTCAGCGGGCCTGGCCTCGGCCAGGTAGGTCGGGTTGGACATCGGCATGATCACCGGCCGGGCGACGTGCGCCGCCAGTTCCCTGACGATGTCCTCGGTGAAGGCACCGCTGCGGGCCGAGGTGCCGATGAGCACAGTCGGCCGGACCTGGCGGACCACCTCGGCCAGCCCTATCCCGCCGGTCTGCTCGTCGCGCGGCCAGCCGGCCACCTCCGCGGCGGGCCGTGCATAACCACGCTGATCCTCGGTCACGCGGTCGTCGCCGGTCACGATGAGGCCGTGCCGGTCGACGGCCCAGAACCTGGCCCGCGCCTGGCCGGGCGTCAGGCCGTCCGCGACCATGGCGGCGGTGAGCTGGTCGCCTATTCCGATGCCTGCGGTGCCCGCGCCGAAGATCACGATGCGATGGTCGGCGAGCTTCAGCCCGGTCACTCGCACCGCGGCCAGCACCGCCGCGAGGTTCACCGCGCCGGTGCCCTGCACATCGTCGTTGAAGCTCGGCAGCTGATGGCGGTACCGGGACAGCAGCCGCCGGGCACTGGCCGGCTCCATGTCCTCCCAGTGCAGCAGCGCGCGCGGGAAGACGACACGCACAGCGGTCACGAAGGCGGCCAGGAACGCGTCGTAGTCGGCGGCGGCCACCCGCGGGTGCCGGTTCCCGATGTAGAGCGGATCCTCCAGCAGGCTCTGCCGGTCGGTGCCGACATCGAGCATGACCGGCAGCGACCTGTTGGGCTCGATGCCGGCCGCGGCAGTGTAGACCGCGAGCTTGCCGACGGCGATGTTCATGCCGCCGACGCCCCAGTCGCCGATGCCGAGGATCGCGCCGGCGTCGGTTGCGACGATCAGCTCCACATCGTCGGGACCTAGCCCAGACGCCCGGAGCGAGTCCTCGATCAGCTCCGGCTGGTCTACCGAAAGGTAGACGCCGCGCGGGCGCCGGTACTCATGGCTGTAATTCTCGATGGCCTGGCCGACAGTCGGCGTGTAGACGACCGGCAGCATCTCGCTCAGGTGATCGGCGAGCACCCGGAAATAGAGCACCTCATTGCGGTCGTGCAGCTCGTTCAGCAGCACATTGCGGGCGAGGTCAGAAGCTTGCCGGAGGAACTGCGCATACACCCGGCTGGCCTGCTGCTCGAGGGTCATGTGGCCGGCTGGGATCAGCCCGACCAGGCCGAGTTCCGCGCGCTCCTTGTCGGTGAACGCCGTGCCCTTGTTGATCCGGGGCTCAGCGAGAACCTGACGGCCGCGCAGGGTGGTGCGCCAGGCGCCATCCTCGTCCAGCCACAGTGTTTGCACCCGCGCCTGTCCCTTCGCCGTACCGTAACTCCGCCGTTCCCGGCCTTCGCCGCGCTGCTCACATGATGCGGGGGAGCGCTCAGCTCGGCGGGGTCAGCGTCTTGCGGAAGTAATCGATGGTCGGCACCAGGCCGTCTTCGAGCGGGACCCTGGGCGCCCAGCCGAGCAGGTCGTTGGCACGGCTGATATCTGGCTTGCGGCGGGCCGGATCGTCGGCGGGCAGCGGCTGGTACTCGATGGGAACCTCGCTGCCTGTCAGCGCCTGGACCCGGCTGGCCAGTTCGAGCATCGTGAACTCGCCGGGGTTACCGAGATTGACCGGCCCGGTCACGTTCGGAGCCGAGTTCATCAGCGCGATGAGGCCGTCGACCATGTCGTCGACGTAGCAGAACGACCGGGTCTGCGAGCCGTCGCCGAACACCGTCAGCGGCAGGCCCGCGAGCGCGCGCACGATGAAGTTGGACACCACCCGGCCATCGTTGGCCAGCATGTTCGGCCCGTAGGTGTTGAAGATGCGGGCGACCTTGATCGGCAGCCGGTGCTGCCGGTAGTAATCGAAGAACAGCGTCTCAGCGCAGCGCTTGCCCTCGTCATAACAGGACCGGATGCCGATCGGATTGACATTCCCCCAGTACGACTCGGGCTGCGGATGCACCGCGGGGTCGCCGTAAATCTCCGAGGTGGAGCTCAGCAGGATCCGCGCGCCCAGCCGCTTGGCCAGCCCGAGCATGTTGATCGAGCCGTGCACGCAGGTCTTGGTGGTCTGGACGGGGTCGCGCTGATAGAAAACCGGCGACGCCGGACAGGCGAGGTGATAGATCTGGTCGACCTCGACATACAGCGGGAAGGTCACATCGTGGCGGATCAGCTCGAACCGCGGATGGCCGATGAGGTCGATCAGGTTGTGCCGCGAGCTGGAGTAGAAATTGTCCACGACCAGGACGTCGTGGCCCTGCTCGAGCAGCCGCCGGCTCAGGTGCGACCCGACGAATCCCGAGCCGCCGGTGACCAGCACGCGCTGCCCAGCGGGATCCTTGGCTCCAGGGCGGCCGACTTTGGCGTCTGATTGCACTGTCGCTCCTTGGGGCTAAGCTGGCCGCTGACGATCGGGGGTTAACGTACCGAGTCCCCACTAAGCCTATCGGGGCCTCTTATCCTTTTTATCCGGTAAGGTCGTTGTTATGAAGCTGTCGATCCTGATGCCCGTGTACAACGAGTACACGACGCTGGCCGCTGCGGTGAAGGAGGTACTGAGCGTCGAGTTCCCGTGCGAGACCGAGCTTGTCATCGTCGATGACGGCAGCACGGATGGCACGAGGGAACTGTACCCGTCCATGACTGACGATCCGCGGGTCAGCGTGCACCTGCATGACGCCAACCAGGGCAAGGGCGCCGCGATCCGGACCGCGGCCTCGGCGGCGGCCGGCGATTACGTGATCATGTGCGACGCTGACCTGGAGTACTCGCCGGCCGAGATCCCGGCGCTGCTGGCCCCGGTGCTGGCTGGCGATGCCGCGGTGGTGTACGGGACGCGGACCTTTGGCAGTCATAACTCGTATTCCTACCTTTACGTGCTGGGCAATAAGGGCGTCACGACATTCGCGAACCTCCTGTTCAACTGTTACATCAGTGATCTTGAGACCTGCTTCAAGCTCATCCCCGCGCAGCTGTACCGGGACCTGGATATCCGCCAGACCGGGTTCGGCATGGAGGCGGAGGTGACCGGCAAGCTGCTGCGGCGCAAGACGCCGATCTATGAGGTCCCCATCACCTACAAGGCCCGTAGCCGCGAGGCGGGCAAGAAGCTGACCTGGCGGGACGGCGTCGAGGCGATCTGGATCCTGCTCCGGACCCGGCTTACCCGGATCAGCCCGCCGGCCTAGCCCGCGCACGTCTCGCGGTTTAGCCGGCTACGCGTCCTCCGGTTTAGCCGGGTACGCGTCCCCCGGCCACAGCGCGCGTACTGAATCGATGGTGTCAGCCTCGGCCGCGCTCTTGTCCGGTCGGTACCGCAGGACGCGCGCGAATCTGAGCGTGACGCCGCCCGGGTACCTGCTGCTTGCCTGAACGCCGTCGAAGGCGATCTCCACCACCAGTTCTGGCTTGACCCGGACAACGCCGCGCTGCTGTCGGCCCGGCTCGGCCTGCTCGGGGCCGGACAGCTCGAGCAGGCGATCCGTTTGCCAGCTGAGCAGCGCATCGGTCAGGCCCTTGAACGTCTTGCCCAGCATGACCATGCCGCCGGTGGCCGGGTCGCGCGCGCCGAGGTGCAGGTTGGACAGCCAGCCCTGGCGTCGGCCGTGACCCCACTCGGCTGCCAGCACCACCAGGTCGAGTGTGTGCCGCGGCTTCACCTTGATCCAGTCGCCGCCTCGGCGGCCTGCTCCGTACGGTGCCTCGACCGCCTTGACCACGACCCCCTCATGCCCGCGCTGCACGGCGGCCTGAAAGAAATCCTCGGCTCGCTGCGGATCCGACGTCACCAGGCGCGGGATCACCAGTCCCGGTGCGACCTGGGCGAGCCGGGCGAACCGCTCGCTCGCCGGGCAGTCGATCAGGTCCGTCCCGTCCAGGTGCAGCGCATCGAAAAGGAAGACGGTCAGCGGGATCTGGCCAGGAGCTACCGGGCCGGCCGGGGTGTCCAGCGTCGCCGGGTTGTCCGGCGTCGCCGGGTCGTGCGAGGTCGCCGGGTCGTGCGGGGCGGCCGGCTTGTACGGGCTGGCCGGGTCGTCCGGGGTCGCCTGGCTGGCGGCGCGCGCGGCGGTGAGCTGGAACGGGTATGGCCGTCCATCCGGCCGCAGCGCGACCGCCTCGCCGTCCAGCACGGCGGTCGAGACGTCCAGGGCCCGGACAGCGGCCGCGACCTCGGGCACCCGGCGGGTGATGTCGTCCAGTGTCCGGGTGAAGACACGCACGTCGGCCCCCCGCCGGTGTACCTGCACCCGGATGCCGTCAATCTTCCACTCGACGGCGGCCGGGGTGATCCGGGCCATCGCGGCGGCCACGGTCGGCGCGGAGCTCGCAAGCATCGGTTTCACCGGCCGCCCGACCCGGAGCGCTACCTCTGCCAGCGATTCGGCAGAACGGGCCGGGTCCAGCGCCGCGGTCGCCGCATCGGCCAGTGAACCGGTGAGCTGGTATGCCCGGCGAACGCCGGCGACGGGTATCCCCGCGGCCCGGGCGATCGCCTCGGTCATCACGCCGTCCAGGGCTCCCTGGCGCAAGTCGCCCGCGAGCAGGCGGATAAGGAACTGCCGTTCCGATGGCGTTGCCCGGCGCATCAGCGCTGCCAGCAGGCGCCGGCGCTCAGCTTGCGAGCCAGCGCCAGCCTGGGCGCCGATCTGACCCAGTGTCTGATCGGTTTCAGCAAGCGAGAGCGCGGGGACGGCGTTTTCCGGCTCGGTTACGGTGCTGCCCTCGCCCAGCAGGTCAGTCAGCGCCGCGTAGCCGACGCCTATCTGACGCTGAGTCAGGTCGCCGGACAGGAATGCAACGGCTACCGGGATCTCAGCGACGGGCACCTCGCGCAGGAGCCGAGCGATCTCCTCGATCTTGGCAAGGCGGCCAGGCGACGCAGCGACCGCGGCAGAGACCCGTGCCACCGAATCAAGAAGCATGTGCCTACAGCCAGCCCTTCCGCTGCGCCACTGCGACAGCCTCGGCGCGGTTGCGGGCGCCGAGCTTCTGCATGGCAGCCGACAAGTGATTGCGGACAGTTCCGGGCGACAGGTACAGCCGCGCCGCGATCTCGGAGATCGCGTCGTGGCTGGCCGCCGCGGCCAGGACCTCAGTCTCCCGCTCCGTCAGCGGGCTGTCGCCCTGCGCGAGCGCGGCGGCGGCCAGCGTTGCGTCGACGACGCGCTGTCCTGCCGCAACCTGCCGGATGGCGGCCGCAAGGTCGGCGGCGGGTGCATCCTTGAGCAGGAATCCGCTGGCGCCAGCCGTCATGGCGGCACGCAAGTAGCCCGGCCGGTCGAAGGTCGTGACGATCACCACCTTGCCCGGCAGGCCGGCCGCGCGCAGCGTACTGGCGACCTCGATTCCGTTCGGCCCGGGCATCTCTATATCGAGCACGGCGACATCCGGCTGGAATTTCTGGCACATGGCGATGGCCTCGTGGCCGTTGGCAGCTTGCGCGACGACCTCGATGTCGGGTTCTAGCTCCAGCAGCGCTACCAGCGCCTGCCGGACCATGGTCTGATCTTCGGCGATCACTATGCGCACGGGCACGCCCCCATCATGGCGCGGCTGGGTCTATGGGTACGACCACCCTGAGCCGGAAGCCATGCGGCGGAACGTTGCCGGCTGCCATCTCGCCGCCGAGAGCGCGGACACGGTCGGCCAGGCCTGCCAGTCCGGATCCGGCCGGGCCAGTCCCAGACCGTGCGGACGCGGACCGGGCGGACGCGGACCGGGCGGACCCAGACCCAGACCCGGACATGGGCAGCGGCGGGTCGTCGCCAGCCTGGCCGACCTGAACAGGGCCGGACAGGCTGGTATCTGCGCCCGCCACCGCAGCCGGACCGTTATCGCTGATCTCGGCCACGGCCACGCTGGCCCCTGTCGTCACGCTGATGTCGACCTGGGTGGCTCGCGAATGCCGGACCACGTTCGTTGCCCCTTCGCGGATCGCCCAGGCGAGCACTGCGTCCGCATTCTGGCCGAGGTCGGGAAGCCCTGGCGCGAGGATCCTGGCCGCGATACCCGCCGCATCGAGTAGCTGTGCGGCGGCGGCAAGCTCGGCCGCCAGATCGGGCTGCCGGTATCCGGCCACTGCGGCACGTACGTCGGACAGCGATTGCCGTGCTACCTGCTCCAGCTCGGCGATCTCGCGCCCGGCCCGATCCGGGTCGGCGGTCAGGATCCGGCCCGCAAGCTCGGCCTTAAGGGTAATCAGCGACAATGAGTGACCCAGCAGATCGTGCAGATCTCGTGCGATCCGCAGCCGTTCCTCGGTCACCGCCGCGCGCGCGAGCTCTGCCCGGGTACGGCGCAGCATGCTCATGGTGTCGGCCCGGCGGGCAGCGCCGTAGGCGAAGAGCGCTGCCAGCGGGGCCAGCACCAGCGCCGACAGGATCACTCCCGAGGGGTAGTGATCAACGACTGCCAGCGTAAGACCGGCCAGTGAGCAAGCGGCCGCGCCTGCGACGGCCGGCCCGGGAGTGCGGCTGAACCGCCCGCAGACGGCCGCGGCGACGGCCAGACTGCCAAGCCAGCCCTGGCCGCCAGCGGCATACAGGGCAATCGCGAGCGCCACGATCAGGCCAGCCAGCCCCGAGGACTTCACCTCAGGGACACTGTCGCCGCAGCTGATTCGCCAGAGGACCAGGCCAGTCAGTATGACCGCGCCGACCGGCTGGAACACCGCCAGCCCTGTCAGCGGCTCCTGGAGCAGGTGCAGCGCCGGGCTGAGCAGCACCGCCGCGATGATGATGCTGATCAGTGCCCGGCGGAAACGATCTGCTGATCGCGTCTGGTCGATGCCAGCGGCTCGTGCGGGCAGATCGCGGGTCATGGTCCCAAGGCTAGGCAGTGCCAGGGCCGCGCGTCATGTGTGACCGATACCGCCCCGGCCATGACATCCGTCATGGCCGGGGCACGCCGCGAGGGAGCTAGCCCGGCGCGGCGCTGCGCTGTTCACAGGCGGCTCCGGCCCTCGCAGTCCCGGCCGTCTACCGCGCCGCCTAGTTCCGGGCGGCGCTGTTCCGGGCGGCGCTGTTCTGGGCTGCGCCGTTCCGGGCTGCGCCGTTCCGTACCGCGCGGTCCCGTACCGCGCCGTTCCGGGCTGCGCCGTTCCGGGCAGCGCCGGTCAGACGATTCGCTGGCCGCCGTCGCCGTTCATGTCCGGGTCGGGCGAGCGATCGATGTCGTAGCCCGGGCCTTCGCTGGCGCTTGTCGGGCCGTTCTCGGCGCTGGCCGGGAACCCGTTCGCGTATTGCCGACGGCGAATCGCCACCACTGCGGCGCCGCCCGCGGCGGCCGTCACCAGCATGGCCATGACCAGCAGCCGTGTCCTGCGGCGCGGCTGCTGCTGCGGTACATCGATCTTGTGCGCCGCTGTGATGAGCGCGTTGGAAATCATCGGCGCGATGCTCTCGCTCAGAGCGTGCGCGGATTGCTCAAGCTGCGGTGCCGCCCAGGATCGCGCGGCATCGACCAGCGGCGTGGCCCAGGCGACCGCACTGTCGGCACCCTGGCGTGCCAGCGGTACCGTCTGCCTGGCGAGCGGTACCGCCTGCTGCGCGGCTTGCTGGGCTGCATACTGGGCCTGCTGGGCCGCATACTGGGCCTGCTGAGCGGCCTGCTGAGCGAGCGGAGCCGCCTTGGTCGCGATCGGCGCGATCTGCCGGGCCGCTTTCGCGGCGTGCCCGCGCAGCCCGCTGGGCTGGCTGACGTCGGGCTTTCTGGTCAAAACAGACACAAAGACCTCCCATGTTTCTCTCCCACCGGCAGACACCTTCCCAGGCACCTGTCGGTCAACCACGGCGGTAACGGCCAACCACGGGGGTAACGGCGCTGCTGGCAGCCGGAGTGACACAGCGGCAGTCCCGGCGTGGGAGGATTCGTGTTATGACGAACACGCTGACCGCGACGCTGCGGACAAGCCGGGGGCCCGTAGTCGTCCGGCTCTTTCCAGACCACGCACCCAAGACCGTGCGCAACTTCGTCGAGCTTGCCGAGGGGACCAGGGAGTGGACGAACCCCGTCACACGCCAGTCCGAGCAGGCGAAGCTTTATGACGGCACCATCTTTCACCGCGTCATCCCCGACTTCATGATCCAGGGCGGCGACCCGCTGGGGACGGGCACCGGCGGACCTGGCTACAAGTTCGGCGACGAGATCCACCCGGATCTAGCCTTCAACCGGCCATACCTGCTGGCGATGGCCAACGCGGGACCGGGCACGAACGGCTCGCAGTTCTTCATCACCACGGTGCCGACTCCCTGGCTGACCGGCAAGCACACCATCTTTGGCGAGGTGGTCGATGGCGCTGGCGTGGTCGATGAGATCAGCCACGTGCAGACCAGCAGAGGCGACAAGCCGGTCCAGGACGTCGTGCTGGAAGCGGTCGAGATCGGGCGCGACGAGAGCGAGTAGCGGGCAGCTTCATGGCCATTCCCCCCGATCAGGGCCAGGCCGACCCAGGCCAGCTGTCGGCGGCTCCGCCGGTCTGTTTCCGGCATCCCGGCAGGCCCACGTACGTGTCCTGCGTGCGGTGCGGCCGGCCTGCCTGCCCGGACTGCCTGCGCCCAGCGGCCGTAGGCCACCAGTGCGTCGAGTGCATCCGGGAAGGTAACCGCGGCACGCGGCAAGCGAGCGGACGTTTCGGCGGCGCCGTCAACGCGGGCGGCGCCCGCGTCACGCAGGCGCTAGTCGTCATAAACGTGCTCTTGTACATCATCGAGCTGGCGCACTCGCAGCTCGGCTATGACTGGGCGATGATCGGCTTGGGCCAGTACTACCGGGGCGGTCCGCTCGTCGGGGTGGGCGCCGGGCAGTGGTACCGGCTGATCACTAGCGCGTTCCTGCCGCCGCCGGGGTCAGGCGGCCTGGGCTTGCTGGATATCGCGTTCAATATGTGGGCGCTGCTGATCGTTGGCCCGGCGGTCGAGAAGGTACTGGGCGCTGCCCGGTATCTGACGGTCTACTTCGTCAGCGCGCTGGGTGGCTCGGTCGTGGTGTACCTGCTGGTGCCCTCCGAGCTGGCCGCGGGCGCATCGGGAGCCATCTTCGGCCTGTTCGGGGCGTGGTTCGTGCTCGCGAGGCGGCTCGGGCTGGACTACCGGATGATCGTGACACTGATCGTGCTGAACCTGATCCTCAGCTTCTCGTGGCATGCCATTGCCTGGCAGGCGCACGTCGGCGGGCTGATCGCCGGCGGGCTGCTAACCGCAGCCTTTGCCTACGCACCGCGGAAGAATCGAACGGCCATCCAGGTCGGTGCGACGGTCGCGATGCTGGTGATCATCGCGATCGGCGTCGCAATCGGAAACCACCTGCTCCTGGGCAGCTACTCGTTCTACCAGGGCCGGCTGTTCTGACCGGAACTGTTAGTGCCACTTCGTCGACAGCCCGACGCCCGTCACCAGGAAGCCGAAGCCGACGACGAGGTTCCAGGCACCGAGCGCGCCAATCGGGTAGCTCTGCTGGCTGACATAGAAGACGACGATCCAGACCAGGCCGACGATCAGGCAGCCCAGCATGGTCGGCACCAGCCAGCGCGGGCTGACCTTCGCCTTGGCGGACCGGGGCGGCGGGGTGTAGACCGCCTTGCTTCTGACGCGGGACTTCGGCACGGTCATCTCCTGATCGACTTGCCCGCCGCCAATCGGGGCACCCAGCGGCGGAGGCGCGCGGACCACCCGCACGCGCCTATCGCCGTAAGCGTAGTTGGTCTTGGGCAGTGCCGTCTCCTAGCCCGCTGGCTGGGCCAACGCTGCGCGTGTTCGCTGCAGGGTCAGTTACCAATCGCTAGGCTATGAGCACGCTCGGTGACATCGTTGTCGGAGGATGCGAGGACTCTTGCGGTTCTACCTGCGGATGACCGGCGAGGTCCTGATCACTCTCGGCGTCATCGCCTTCGGGTTCATGGCATATATGTACTGGGGCACGGCGCTGCGCGCCGACAACGCGCAGCGATCGCTCACTCATGAGCTCAGTCAGCAATGGGCAGCGGCAGGCCCTAGCTTCACCGCTCTGACTAATCCTGCCGACCTTGCACTCGGCAAGCCGTTCGCGCTCATCCGGATCCCGAAGTTCGGCCAGAAGTGGCAGTTCGCTGTGGTGCAGGGCACTGACCTGCCGCAGCTCGCCCTCGGGCCGGGGCATGTGCCTGGCACCGCGCTGCCAGGCCAGGTCGGCAACTTTGCTGTCGCCGGGCACCGGGTCACCGCCGGCAACCCGTTCTGGAGCCTGCCGAGCCTCCACGCAGGCGACCAGGTGTACGTCGAGACCATCGCCGCCACCTACCAGTACAAGGTCATCGCCCGGCCGGTATGGGTATCGCCGGACGACTCCGCGATGCTCGCGCCGGTACCAGGCCACCCCGGCGAGGCGCCGCACCGGAGGCTGATCACCCTCATCACCTGTGATCCGCCGTGGACCGGGACTAGCCGGGTGATCGTTACTGGCGTGCTGATCAAGACGACGCCGCGGACCCGCGGCATCGAGGGCTGAGCTATGTACGGCTGGATCTGGCAGCGGCTACCTGGCGGAGCGGCTATGCGCGCGTTTCAGGTCGCTGTGCTGCTCGCGGCGCTCGCCGCCCTGCTCTGGTTCGTCGTCTACCCGTGGGCGTCCCTGCACCTGTCCTTCGACCAGGCGGGCCTCGGCTAGTCCGTCGGGTCCGCGGTCCGCCTGGTCCGCGGGCCCGTCGTCCGCCGGCCCGGCATTAGGTGGGATTAGGGCTCGGCGAGCTGGTCGAAGGCGACGGGCTCGGCGAGCTGGTCGACGGCGACGGTGTGGGCGACTGGGTGGCAGCCGACGGGTTGACGTAGATAGTGATCGTGGATCCCTTGGCCAGCGGCTTGCCAATAGCGGGGCTCGTCCCGTAGACATCGCCGGGCCCGAAGCCGCCGCCCTGCGCGATGACAGGGATGACCTGGTAGAAGTACGGCGCGCTGGACAGCACCTGGGTGGCCGCGTCCTGCTTCAGCCCGAGCACGATATTCGGCACCGTCAGCGTCGTGGCCTGCGAGTTCACCGTGAGGATGACGTATTTGCCGGCGGCCAGTGACGTGTTGGGCGCGGGCGTCTGGTTGATGACCTTGCCAGGCCCGTAGCTGGACGAATGGCCTGGATTAACGGTCCATTTCAGGTGGTTCTGCGCGAGCTTCGCCTCCGCGGCGGACAGGCTAAGACCTACCACGTTCGGAACGGAGACCTTCTTCGCTCCCGAGGACGCCACGATGGTGATCGTGGTGCCCTTGGGCTCGGTCGAGCCGCTGGCCGGACGGGTCCCGATGACCCGTCCGCTCGGAACCGTGCTGGAGGCCTGATGGGTCACCGGCTCCCGGCGTCAGTCCCGCGCTTCGTGATCTGGCTCCTGGCCTGCGCAACGGTCAGGCCCGCCACGCTCGGCACAGTATCGCCGCTGCTGGTGCCGCCGATGTACTTGATCAGCAGGATGGCAGCGGCTAGCACCACCACGACCGTGACCAGCGCGACCCACGGCCAGATACGCCGCCGCCTGGCGGGACCGCCGGGTCCGCCATCGGTCGGCCCGTACTGGTACGGCGGGATCGCCGTGGTGCGCCCGGCCACCTGAGTGGCGGACGAGCCCATCCGGCGGGTGCCCGCACCATAGGTGTCGGCCAGCATCGGCGCGGCGACCGGCGCGCCAGACAACGCCCGCTGGATGTCGTTGCGCATCTCGCCAGCCGACTGGTACCGATCGGCCGGGTCTTTCTGCATGGCCTTGAGCACGATCGCATCAGCCCAGGCCGGAACTTCCGGGTCCACCTGCGACGGCGGCACCGGGTCTTCCTTGACGTGCTGGTAAGCGATCGCCACCGGTGAGTCTCCGGTGAACGGAGGCCTGCCGGTCAGCAGCTCGTACAGCAGGCAGCCGGTCGAGTACAGGTCGCTGCGAGCGTCAACCCGCTCACCACGCGCCTGCTCGGGTGACAGGTACTGGGCGGTCCCGATGACCTGCGCAGTCTGGGTCATGGTGAGCTGGCCGTCGGAGACGGCCCTGGCGATGCCGAAGTCCATCACCTTGACATCGCCGGACCTGGTGAGCATCACGTTTCCGGGCTTGATGTCGCGGTGCACGATGCCGTTGCGATGGCTGTAGTCGAGCGCCCGCAGGACCCCGTCGGTGATCTCGGCGGCTCGCTCTGGCAGTAGCCGGCGGTCGTCGCGCAGCAGGTCGCGCAGCGTCCGGCCGTCGACGAACTCCATCACGATGTACGGCACCGGCAAGCTGCCGACCATGTCCTCGCCGGTGTCGTAGACGGCGACGATCGACGGGTGGTTCAGCGAGGCAGCAGATTGCGCCTCGCGGCGGAACCTGGCCTGGAACGTCTGGTCACGGGCCAGGTCGTCACGGAGAGTCTTCACACCGACGATGCGGTCGAGACGAATGTCGCGTGCCCGGAAGACCTCGGCCATGCCGCCGCGCCCGACGATGCCGTCGAGTTCATATCGGCCGCCTAGCAGCCGGGGCTGAGTCATGTCTCGCACTTACGTTACCGTCCTGAACTCGGGGACTGCGGCCAGCATGGCAGGCCACGGGCGGCAGTCGTGCGCCCGGTTGCCTGCCCTTATCGAGGTGTGCGCGGCGGATGCAGCCCGGCCAGCGCCTTGCCGGGCGGTCATGAGCGCCCCAGGCTTGCCATGTAGGCCTTGATCACGTCGACCGCCAGCGGCGCCGCCGCGTCCGCACCGTAGCCGCCGCCCTGCACGATCACTCCCACGGCAATCGGCGACGGCTGCCCACTGCTACCTGGCACGAAGCACGTGAACACCGCATCGTTCAAACCATTGTTATTCGGACCATTCTGCGCCGTGCCGGTCTTGCCGTCGATCGTGATGCTGCCCGTCACCTGGGGCCCGGCCGTAGCCGTCGCGGTGCCGCCGGGGTTGTGGGTGACCTGGTACATCATGTCCTGCAGGTAACCCGCTATCTGCGGGCTGATGGCCTGGCTGAGCACGGTCGGCGTCTGCGACTGGATCACCGACAGGCCGGGGCCGAGCACCTGCTGGACCAGGTAGGGCTTCATCAGCGTGCCGTGGTTAGCCACGGTCGCCGCGAACATTGCCTCCTGCAACGGCGTCACCTGGTCGTTGTACTGCCCGATCGCGGTGAGTGCGGTCAGCGACGGATCGGTCCAGCCGGGCTTCATCGGCACCACGCTCGGAACGACGGGCAGCGGTATCGACAGGGCGCTGTTCATGCCGAACTTGCTCGAGTACTGCCGCAGGACCGGCGCGGTCAGCCTGATACCCAGGCCGGCGAAGGCGGTGTTGCACGACATCCAGAACGCCTGGATGATCGGCGGGTTCCCGTTCCCGCAGATCTCGCTGTTGTCGTTGACCAGATGGTTGCCGTTGGGCAGCCGCAGCGACGGCGGGGCGGGTATCGGCGTGCTCTCGTTCGCCACCTTGCCAGTTCCGAACGCCGCCGAGCTTGTGACGATCTTGAAGGTGGAACCCGGCGGATAGGTCTCCTGAATCGCCCTGTTCAGCAGCGGCTGGCCCGGTGCGTGCAGTAGCTGACTGTCGACCTTGTTGAGCGTCTTGCCGTCGAAAGTCGCCAGCAGGTTGGGGTCGAAGGTCGGGTACGACGCCATCGCCAGGATCGCCCCGGTGCTCGGATTCAGCGCCACTATCGCGGCAGCGTGGCCATTCGTGCCATGCGCGAGCGCGTTGTAGGCAGCGGTCTGGGCAACCGGGTTGACCGTCAGCGCGACGGTTGCGCCCTGCTTCTGCTTGCCGGTCAGCAGCGCGGTGAAGTTATGCACCGCGAGCCGGGGATCACTGCCGTTCAGCAGGCTATTCTCGGCCAGCTCGATGCCGGACTGGCTGTAGATGGTGTCGTAGCCGGTGATCGGTGCGTAGATCTGGTGGAAGGGATAGAAGCGCTGATAGATGTTGCTGCCCTTGACCAGCCTGGACTCGGCGATCTTTACATCGCCGGCCGCCAGGATGCTGCCGCGCTGGAAGGTGAACTGCTGATTAAAGGTGCGGGAGTTGCCGCTCTCCGCGGCCAGCTTGGTCGTCTCGAAGGCCTGCACGTAGTTGACGTTGAGCAGCAGCAGCACGAACAGCGCCAGGCATGCCAGCGAGATCCGGAGGATGGCGCGGTTCATCCGGCCCGCACCACCTGAGTCATGCCCTCGTCCTGGATCGGCTGCGGAGCGGGCTTGCGGGCCGAATCACTGATCCTGATCAGCACGGCAATCAGCAGCCAGCTGGCCACCAGCGACGATCCGCCCTGGGACAGGAACGGGGTCGTTACACCGGTCAGCGGTATCAGGCCGCTCACGCCGCCCACGATCACGAAGACCTGCAGTGCCAGCACGAACGACAGGCCCGCGGCCAGCAGCTTGGAGAAGGGGTCCTTCACTGCTAGCGCGGCCTTCAGCCCGCGCTGCACCAGCAGGCCGAAGACCAGCAGCAGGGCCATGACGCCGACCAGTCCCAGCTCCTCGCCGAACGCCGTGAAGATGAAGTCACTTTGCACCAGCGGGGTGACGTAAGGCTGGCCATGTCCGAGTCCGGTGCCGAAGATGCCGCCGAAGGCCATCCCCTCCAGGCCCTGGACGGGCTGATAGGCCCCGTTGAACTGATTCCCGTTCTGGAACGGGTGCAGCCAGACGGTGAACCGCTCCATCACGTGGGTGAATGCCAGCGCGGTCAGGTACGTGCCGGCCAGGAACAGGCTGACGCCGATGAGCAGCCACGAGGTCCGCTGGGTCGCGATGTAGAGCATCGCCACGAACAGGCCGAAGAACAGCGCCGACATGCCGATGTCGGTCTCGAAAACGAGGATCAGCAGGCTGGCCGCCCAGGCGATCAGGACTGGCCCGAGGTCGCGCGCCCTCGGCAGATCGATTCCGAGCACCCGCCGGCCGGCCAGCGCGAGCACATCCCGCTTGGCCACCAGGTACCCGGCGAAGAAGACCGCCAGCGCCAGCCGGGCGAACTCGCCGGGCTGGATGGACAGGCCGCCCAGCCTGATCCAGACCTTCGCTCCGTTGACCGCGCTCAGCGAGCTGGGCAGCAGCGCAGGGATGGCCAGCAGGAACAGCCCGACGGCGCCGAGGGTATAGGTGTACCGCTGCAGGATCCTGGCCTCGGAGATCAGCACGAGCACCACGACCAGGCCGACAATGCCGATGCCAGTCCATAGCAGCTGGTACTCGGTGGATGTCGGAGTGAGCTCCACAACCTGCTGGCCGGGGTTGCCGTTCCGGCCAGACTCCTGCAGCCGGTACATCATCACGATGCCGAGTCCGTTGAGCAATGCCGCCAGCGGCAGCAGCAGCGGGTCGGCGTACGGCGCCCACCTGCGCACTGCCAGATGCGCGGCCAGCATCAGAATGGCGAACACCAGCACGTACGTGGGCAGGCCAGCAGGCAGCTTGCCTTTCAGGCCCAGCCCGGCCGCGCCATAGGCGAGCAGGACGACGGCGAGCGCGAAGCCGAGCATGACCAGCTCAGTCCGCCGCCGACCGGTCGGCATCAGGACGCGGTGGTCAGTCCCGGAGGAGACCGTCATCCGATCCCCAGGGCCGGGCAGAACGAGGGCAGCGCGGGCTCTGGCCGGTACGGCTTGGTCGCCGTAGTCGCGTGCCGGGTGCCCTTCTTGCTGGAGCTGGGCTTCTTCGCGGCGGGCTTGGGCTTGTGCACCAGCCAGTAGTGCCGGGCCAGGACGGCCTGCTTGCAGGTGTTCGTGTGCTGAATGGTCATCTTGATGGTCGCGACCGTCTGCTGCGTCTTGGCCAGCGTGGTCGGCGTGGTCGGCAGGCTCAGCGATCCCGGCACCTGTGTGCTGTTGATCCCGGTCCGCTGATAGATGCTGGACAGGCTGATCCAGGCGATCTTCTGGCTGATGCCGCGATAGATGATCACCTGGTTGCCGTCAGCGGCCAGGTAGTACTCGCTCTGGGTGGCCCGGTAACCCACATAGAGGCCGCCGCCCACCAGCAGCACGAGCAGTACCAGGATCGACGTCACGACCGGCCAGCGCCGTCTCGGCTCGGCGGCGTCATCCGGATCCTGGTCGTCGGTTGGCCGGGGCCGGGACGGCGCCCGGCGATGGCCGTTCATGCTGGCGCTCGAGGCGCCAGCCGCGTTGCCCGGAGCATGGTTCCCGGCCGCCTGCTGCGCAGCCGCCGCGCCGGTAGCGGCCCGGAGCAGGGAATCGGCGTCGCCGTTGGCCGCCGCGCCGGCGAGCACCGCGTCCTGGCTCGGGCGGACCGGCCCGCCGACGGAGTCGACAACATCGGCGACGATGCAGGTGATGTTGTCGGGTCCGCCGTTGCGAATCGCCAGATCGATCAGCTGGTTCACGGCCTCGTCGGCGTCATCGATGGTGCTGAGCAGCTCGCGCACCGCCAGGTCCGGCACCACGTCCGTCAGGCCGTCCGAGCACAGCAGGTACCGGTCGCCGAGTATCGCCTTGTGCATGGCCAGGTCCGGGTCGGCTTCGGTGCTGCCTTGCAGCGCCCGCATGATCAGCGAGCGCTGCGGGTGGTTAGCGGCAGCTGCCGGGCTCAGCCGACCCTCGTCCACCAGCGACTGGATCAGCGTGTGGTCCCGGGTGATCTGGTAGAGATCGCCGTCACGCAGCAGGTAGGCGCGCGAGTCACCGATGTGACAGACCGCCACCTTGGCATCTGCCCAGAGCAGAGCCGTCAGGGTGGTCCCCATGCCCTCCACGGCGGGATCGGACAGGCTCATGTCGTGCAGGGTGTTCCTGGCGGCGGCAACCGCGGCGGCGAGTGCGTCGAGCATGTCCTCGCTGTCGGTCAGGTTCTCCTGATCAAGCGGCGCGATAGCCGAGATCGCAACGGCGCTGGCGACCTCGCCGGCCGCGTGGCCGCCCATTCCGTCGGCGATCGCGAGCAAGCGAGGGCCGGCGAAAGCGGAGTCCTCGTTCCCTTCTCGCAGCAGGCCCACGTCGGAGCGGAGCGCGTAATGCAGGGCAAGAGTCATTTGCGCAGCTCCAGAACCGTCTTACCGATGCGGATCGGTACGCCGATCGGCACCGGGGTGGGCTGAGTCACCTTCTGCCGGTCCAGGTACGTGCCGTTTGTCGAACCGAGATCTTCCACCAGCCACTGCCCATCTTGCGGGAAGAGTCGGGCATGTCGGGTCGAAGCGTAGTCGTCACTGAGCACGAGCGTGGCATCATCCGACCGGCCGATGGTGATCTGCTGATCTGTCAGTCCGAGCGTCGTCCCGGCGAGGGATCCAGCGGTGACCAGCAACTGCTGCGGAGCCGCGCGCGACGTCCGGATCGGCTTGGACTTGGCGGGCCGGGCCGGGCGCCCGACTGGCGCGGCAGCGGCAGAGGCACGCTTGCGTCGCCGCGAGGTCGGGCCGAACAGGTCCGTGCGCACGACGCCCACGGCGGCGATCACGAAAAGCCAGAGGACAGCCAGGAACCCGATCCTGACGAGAGTGAGTTCAAGCGCGTTCATCGGGTCATGAGTCCTTGGCTGGCCGTGCGTTCCGCTGAATCATTCAGTAGCTGGCCATTCTGTAGATGGTCATGCGTAGAGAAACGGTATGTGACTGAGTCGGTCAGTAAATGCTGTCCCTGCGGAAGACCAGGGTCGTCCGGCCCAGGGTTACCCGCGTCCCGTCGCTGAGCGTGACTCGCCTGACTGGCTGGCCGTTGACGAAAGTCCCGTTGGTCGAGCCGAGATCCACCAGTACGACCTCTCCGTCCTCGACCCGGATCTCGGCGTGGTGCCGGGAGACGCCGGGGTCAACGAGACGAAGGTCACAATCGGTGCCCCGGCCCAGGATGATCAATGGCGTGCTGATCTCGTAGGTGCGCTGGGTGCTGCCATCGGGGCCCGGCTCAGGGCCGGATACCAGGAGCCGAGGCTTGCCACGGAACCCGCCGGAGGGCTGCGGCAGATCACTGGCAGGCCGGCGGATCTCGCCGTCCTCGACCGTGGTGCCCCGGATAACGCCGGACAGGATCCGGAATGTACCGGTCGTCAGGTCCCGCACGCCCTCGAACCGCATCCGGACCGGCCCGACGAACGAGTAGCCCTGCTCCTTGGCGTATTCCCTGGCCAGGGTGGCCAGCTCGATGCCGAGACTGTCGGCGTAGACGTCGAGGCGCGCGTAGTCGTCCTCGGCGAGCTCGACGACGAAGTCGTTCGGGACCAGAGTGCGGCCCTGGGCCACGATCGCGGCCCGGTCGTCCATCTCTCGCTGAATCGCGCTGGCTACCTCAACCGGCTGAAGCTCAGACTTGAACGCCCGCGCAAAGGCACCTTCGACCATCCCCTCGAGTCTGTGCTCGAAGCGCTGCAGGACTCCCACCGTGGTGCCCTCCTCTCCCTGCCGTATCCGATCGTATCGGCGATGTGGGACAGCTTGCGGACGTGCTAACCTGACTGCTGCCCTAGGGCGGGTGGCGGAACGGCAGACGCGCACGGTTCAGGTCCGTGTGTCCGAAAGGACGTGAGGGTTCAAATCCCTCCTCGCCCACATCATCTCGCCTGCAGCTCAGCCCGGTTGTGCTCGGTTATCGACGCAATCGTTGGCTGGCCGCAGCTTAGGCTCATCGCGCGGTCCTTGTCACCGAGATCCGGGTGCTTGGGCCTCTATCGCGCGCGCTGACCTGGGCTCGCGTGCAGGCAGCGGCTTGCGTCGGCAGTCTGGCAGCATGATCTGCATGACGGTCGCGCCGACTCTGACAGCAGTCACGGAGATCGCCGAGGGGGTGCTCTTCCCGGCTGCGATGGACGTGGACGCCGCGGACCGCGTTCCGGCCGGGCATCTGGATACGCTCGCCGCGGCTGGCCTGTACGGCCTGGCCGGCCCGCTGACCGCGGGCGGGCAGGACACCGACCTGGCCACCTTCTGCACGGTGATCGAGATCATGGCGAGCGGGTGCCTGGCCACCACCTTCGTCTGGCTCCAGCACCACTCCACTGTCCGTGCCCTGGCCGTCTCGGCCAACGACGCCCTGCGGGCTGGCTGGCTGGCAGCGCTCTGCGCAGGCGAACAGCGGGCGGGGATCGCGCTGGGCGGGGCCAGGCCGGGACCGCCGCTGCTGCGGGCACGCCCGGTCCAGGGCGGGTACCTCCTTGACGGCACCGCGCCCTGGGTCACCGGCTGGGACCTCATCGATGTCGTCCACACGCTTGCCAGGGATGAATCCGGCAATCTGGTCGCCGCACTGCTTCCGGCGCGCGCCGGACCCGGCCTGGCGGTCAGCCATCTGAGCCTGGTTGCAGTCAACGCGAGTCGCACGGTCGAACTGAGCTTCACCGAGTACTTCGTGCCCTCGTCACTGGTCACCGGCGTGACGCCGTACGCAGCCTGGCTGGCCAGGGACGCGGCCGGGCTGCGCGCCAACGGCTCGCTGGCGCTCGGGGTGGCTGCGCGCTGCGCGCGGCTGGCGGCTGCAGTCCGTGGCCCGGACGCCGCCGTCGATGCCGGACTCACTGCCGTCCGGGACGCCCTGGACAGCGCCGGTTCGGCTGGCATGGCGGTGGCGCGGGCGGCCGCGGCCGAATTCGCGTTCCGCGCCGCCGGGATCCTTGTCGTGTCCGCCGGAAGCCGGTCGATCGTGGCCGGCCAGCACCCCCAGCGGCTGGCTCGCGAAGCGCTGTTCTTGCTTGTCTTCGGCTCCCGCCCGGCTATCAGGGACCACCTGGCCGGGCTGCTGACTGCGCACCGGCCCGCTGCCAGCTGAATCCGGGTGCGGAACCCGGCCGGCAGCCGTGCGATCGGTGCGATGACGTCAGTCCGCGGCATCAGGCAGAATCGATGCTGTGCCGGAACTACCCGAGGTCGAGGCGCTCGCCGCCGATCTGCGCGAGCGTGCCGTCGGACGGGAGATCGACCGGGCCGACATCGCCGAGTTCTCGGTGCTCAAGACCTACGATCCGCCGCTCGCAGCGCTGCGCGGCGCCCGGCTGACCGGCACCTCGCGGCGGGGTAAGTTTCTCGACCTGATCACCGAGCCGGCTGGCGGCGGACCGGCCTTGCACCTGGTTACGCACCTGGCCAGGGCTGGCTGGCTGCGCTGGCGGGACACGCTGCCGGAGGCTCCGCCGAAGCCCGGCAAGGGCCCGCTGGCGTTCCGGCTGCGGTTCACTGACGGCGCCGGCTTCGACCTGACCGAGGCCGGGACGCGAAAGAGGCTCGCTGTCTACCTGGTCACCGATATCGAATCGATCCCCGGCGTGGCCACGCTCGGGCCCGAGCCGCTCGACGCCGCCTTCACCACCGCAGCACTCGCTGGGATCCTGGCGGGCCGGCGCACGCAGATCAAGGGCGTGCTGCGGGATCAGAAGCTGATCGCGGGCATCGGTAACGCCTACTCTGACGAGGTTCTGCACGCCGCCAGGATGTCCCCGTTCCGGCTCGCCTCCAGCCTGACCCCCGACGAGGTCGCCGACCTGCATTCGGTGATCATCGGCACGCTGCGCGAGGCGATCGGCAGGTCCGACGGGCTGGCGGCCAGCGACTTGAAGAAAGAGAAGAAGGCGGGGCTGCGCGTCCACGGCAAGGCCGGCGAGCTATGCCCGGTGTGCGGGGACACGATCCGCGAGGTGTCGTTCGCCGACTCCGCGCTGCAGTACTGCGCGACCTGCCAGACCGGCGGCAAGCCGCTAGCTGACCGCCGGATGTCCCGGCTGCTGAAATAGCGGCGCGTGCCGGTGCACACGCACGTCGGCTAGTTGAATACCTGCTTGAGCCGGTAGAAGCGGGACAGGTCGCAACCGCCGTTGATGATCGTCTCGTCGATCCTCTTGCCAAAGTAGCTGCCGGTCACCGTGGCCCGCTGGTCGCTGGCCATGATCATCGGGCACATCACGTGGCCAGCGGGCCGCGCAAAGATGTTGCCCCACTTGAGCAGCTTGACGCAGGCGCCGGGGGGATCCGGATAGTTTCCGCCGGCCGGTCGCAGCGCAGCGTCCAGTGCCTGGCGGGATGGCCGTCCGTCGGGCTGAAGGTGACATCAAGCGCCACCTTCGAATAGGACGCGGTGCCCGCGGTACTGGAACCAGACGAGTTAGCCGCCGGCGCGGTGGAACTCCCGCAGGCGGCGGCCAGCAGTGCGCAGGCGCCGATCGCCGCACCGCGCGTCAGCAGAGCGCCGCGTGACAATAGTGCGCCGCGTGACAAGACAGTCCGGTACCGGGACTCAGAGCCCGTCCGGCCGTGTTGTGGCGTCATTGCCATTAGACGTGCACCCTCCCGTTGCTGGTTCCAGCCTTGCACGCAATCTTGGCGGATGGCGGCCGGCCGCGGCCGCAGATCCTGGCCGGAACTGGCGGCGCGCCGCGCTACCAGCGGTTTTGCGTCTTTCTCCGACCGTGCATCGCGCGCTAGTGGGACCATGAAGCGGTGGGGTGGAAGCTTGCGGTGCCGCAGCGGGACCGGGACCGGATCGACGGGACCGCCCGCGCAGTCGTCGAGTGCGCGGCAGACGCGATCATCGCCGTCGGCCGGGACCGGCGGGTCTCGGTCTGGAATCCGGCGGCGGAGCGCCTGTTCGGCTGGCGCGCGGCCGAGGTAGTCGGGCTGGAGCCGCCGTTCATCCCGGAGGAACTCAGAGCCGAGCACAACGCTGTGCTCGAGCGGGTGGCGAGCGGCGGTCAGGTCTCTTTCGCGACCCGACGGATCTGCAAGGACGGCTCCATGGTCGACTTGCGGATCGACGCGAGCAGGCTGCTCGACAGCGCCGGGGAGGTCGTCGGCTGGGTCTGCGTCTGCCACAAGAACGTTGACGACCAGGCGGTACGGCACTACATGGCGGAGCGGGCGAGGGTTGTCCGCAGGCTCGGCGATGTCGTCGCGGACATGAACGCGCAGCTGGACCTAGAAGCCGTGCTCGACCGGATCGCCGCCAGCCTGCGAGAGCTCACCAGGGCGGACGCGGGCGGTTTCGTGCTGATCGAGAAGGACAAGCTGCGCCTGGTCAGCCTGGACGGGCTGCCAGCCGAGCTGCGCGGCCGGACCGCGGATCTGACCAGCAGCATGGTCGGCCAGCTGATGCGGTCAGGTAAGAGCGTGCTGATGGCGACCAGTGACTCGGGTGGCTTCGATGACCTGATCTGGGCCGCGCTGCCCGGCCTGCACACCATCACGCTCAGCCTGTCGCACGTGGCCGGCCCTACGGCGCGCTCTACGCGCTGTACAGCGGCCGGAAGGTCGGTCACATCGAGCTCGAGCTGCTGGAGCTGCTGGCCGGCCATGCGAGTGTGGCGCTGTCCAATGTGACGGCGTTCGAAGAGGTTGTCCGCCAGCGCGCACATGAGCGGGCCGTCATCGACGCCAGCGCGGACGGCATCGCAGTGCTGGACTCGGACGGACTGGTGCGCCAGTGGAACCCGGCGGCGCACCGGCTCACCGGCCTGCCGCCCGAGGTCGCCACCGGCAGGCGGCCGCCGTTCCCGCTGCCTGAGCCGGGCGCCAAGCTGACCTACAAGCTCGCTAACGGCCGCTGGATCGACCTCCTCTGCACCGGCCTGAGCGGCCGGGATGAGAAGGTGCTCGACTTCCGCGACATCACCGCCGCCAAGGAACTCGAGGAAGCCAAGGACCTGTTCCTCGCGACGACGAGCCACGAGCTGCGCACTCCGATCACTGTCGTGCAGGGCTTCGCCAGCACGCTGGCCAGCCGCTGGGACAAGCTGGCCGACGCCGACCGGAGATCGGCGGTGCAGACCATCGCGGAGCGGGCCGGCTCGCTAGCCCGGCTGGTGGAGCAGCTCTTGCTGGGCTCCCGGGCCGGCGCTGATCAGCTTCAGGTGACCAATGCTCCGTTCGACCTAGCGGCGCTGCTGAACGGCGCGGCGGTCGCCTTCCGGCCACTCTCGGACCTGCACACCCTCGATATCGAGGTGCAGCCCGGACTCCCGCAAGCCCACGGCGATCCGATGGCCACCGACATCATCATCGGCCAGCTGCTGGAGAACGCTTTCAAGTACTCGCCTGAGGGCGGCAAGGTGGCCGTCCGGGCCAGGTCCGAGGCCGGAGCGATCGTGGTCATCGTTCAGGACGAGGGCATTGGCATCCGGCCCGAGGACCGCGAGCGGATATTCGATCGTTTTGTCCAAGGCGAGGCCGGCGACCGGCGCCGTTTCGGTGGTATCGGACTCGGTCTTTACATTGTCAGGCAATTGGCCGAGGCGCAGGGCGGCGGGATCGCGGTGGCAGAAAATGATGGTCCAGGTACTGCCATGCGGCTGACCCTGCCGCGGGCAGTAGCCGCGGATCCGATGCCTGCCAGTCGCCTGACCAGCAAGGTGCTGCCCAGACCCAGGCCCGCTAGCGAGCAGTCCGCGACCGGCTGAGTACTCGCATCGTGGCCTGGGTTGGCTATTTCACTAATGGAGCCTGATGGCCGCCGGTATAGTCGCCAGTGCTTATGAAGTCGCATTCAGCGTTAATTCTGGCAAGAACCTGGGTGTTTCCTGAGCGCCACTAATCGCCGGTTTCAGGTAATTCAGGACGGCGATCCGGAAATGCTGGAGCACCTTTATTAACGGGGAACGGGTTGGGTCCGGGTGGGCGGAGACCAGTCGCAGTGTGGCATCCGCATGTGCCCGATGGGGAGGGGTAATGCGGGTGATGACGGGTGTGCGCGCGCGGCAGGCCGGGCTGTGGCTGCTGGCGGGCAGGAGATGGCGGCAGCCCGGGCGGCCGCGCGGCTCGATCGCGGGATCAGGTATCTGCGTGCTCGCCATCCTCATGGTGACGGCGCCGGCGTTCGCGGCTTCGGGAGCGCCTGCCGGGCCGGCGAGCTCGCTGCCGTCGGGCCGGCCTGCTCCGGTGCCGGCCGTGCCTGACTCCGCGACCTTCGTTGGCCAGCCGCGAATAGCTCCGGAAGCGGCAGGCGTGCGGCAGGCCTGCGCCACGCCGACCAAGCCCGGCCAGATGGCCTGCATGGCGCTGCTGCCCGCGCACGCCCGTCAGTTCGCTGCGGACGCCAGCCAGCCTGCCGGACCGTCGTATGGTCCGGCACAGCTTCAGAACGCCTACGGGCTGAGCGCTGCTGCCAGTACGCCAGGCGGCGGCGAGACCGTCGCGGTGGTGGACGCTTACAACGACCCGAAAGCCGCGAGTGACCTGGCCGCCTACCGGACCGCCTTCGCCCTGCCTGCGTGCACCATCGCCGCTGGCTGCCTCGCGATCGAGAATCAGTTCGGCGGTACCAGCCTGCCGCGATCGGATCGCAGCGGCGGCTGGGAACTTGAGGAATCGCTGGATCTGGACATGGTCTCTGCGATCTGCCCGAACTGCAAGATCATCCTTGTCGAGGCCAACTCGGCTTCGATTGCTGACCTGGCCAGGGCCGAGGAAACGGCGTCACGAAGCGGCGCCGAGGCCGTGTCCAACAGCTGGGGCAGTGGCGCCGAGTTCACCGGCGAGAACGTCTACGACACCGACTTCTACGCTCCCGGTGTGGCGATCACGGCGGCTGGCGGCGACAACGGCTACGGCGCCCAGTACCCCTCAGTCTCGCCCTATGTGACATCCGTCGGGGGCACCAGCCTGACCGGCATCCTCGGTGCCTGGCACCAGTCAGCCTGGGCAGGCACCGGCTCCGGCTGCGCCCAGCTCGAGCCGAAGCCGTCCTGGCAAACCGCGGACGCCAGCGCTCCCGGCGGATGCCGCAACCGCACAGCCAACGACCTGTCTGCCGAGGCGAACCCGAATCCCGGCGTCTTCGCCTACGACACGGTCCAGGACACCTCCGGGGGCGCCATCGGCTGGAACTCGGTAGGCGGTACGAGTGTCGGCACGCCCATCATCGCGGCTGCCTACGCGCTCGCTGACATCGTCGCAGGCGGGCCGCACAAGGCGCTGCTCCCGTTCACCTTCCCGGCCTCGTACCCGTACCAGAACACCTCGGATTTCACCGACGTGAAGACTGGCTCGAACGGTAGCTGCGAACCCAGCCGCGGCTACCTGTGCCGGGCCCGGGCCGGATACGACGGGCCGACCGGGGTGGGCACTCCCGACGGCACCGCTGGACTGACGGGCCCGGCTGGCGGCCAGGTCACGGTGCTCGGCCCTGGCACGCTGGTGTATCAGGCAGGCGCCAAGGTCTATCACCAGCTCGACGTTCAGCCGGGTTCGAGTGCACCGGCATTCAGCACCGCCGGCCTGCCCGGCGGCCTTGTCCTCGGCAGCGATGACGTCATCAAGGGAACGGCGCCGTCAGTGCCCGGCGTGCACAAGGTGACGGTCACCGCGAGCGTCAGCGGACTGGCCCCCGGATCAGCGACGTTCTTCATCGTGGTCATCGCGAAGATCAAGATCAGTCACCCGGCGGCCGGCCAGGTACGGCTGGGCGGCGGCCCGACCTGCCTGACCGACGCGCATAACAGCGCAGCCAACGGCACTCCGGCCGATATCGGCCCCTGCAAGAACGAGCCAGCCCAGGACTGGGAGTTCATCCCGGGAGCAGCCCTCGGCAGTCCCGGTGCGCTGAAGATCCACGGCAAGTGCCTGACGATAAGGACCGGCAGCCAGAACGGTGCCAGAGCCAGCATTCAGCCGTGCACCGGCGGCCCCCGGCAGCAGTGGAGCTACCAGGCCAGCGGCCGCCTCCGCAACGCGGCGACGGACCGGTGCCTGGCCGTCCAGGGCGCCGCCACGAGCGGTAAGCACGCCGTGGCCTGGTCGTGCACGGGCCGCGCCATGCTGATCTGGAAGCTGCCGGCCGCGCCAGTGCTGTCCGGGCTCGCCGGCCGCTGCCTGACTGACCCGGCAGACCGAGCCGCCGCCGGCACGCGCGCTGTGATCGCCCGTTGCGGGTCAGGCGCGTCACAGCGGTGGACCGCCGCGCCGAACGGCACGCTGGTGATCAACGGCAAGTGCATCGCGGTGCACGCTGGCAGCAAGCTCGACGGCGCTGGCGTCGAGCTAGCCCGCTGCGGCAGCGGGCCGGCGGAAAAATGGCTGCGCGGCCCGTACGGTCAGCTGATCAACGTGAATTCCGGCCGCTGCCTGGCCGATCCGGGCAATTCGCTGGCCAGCGGTACGAAGCTGATCCAGGACGACTGCTATAGCGAGCCGGGCGAGATCTGGGTGATCAGCTGACCACAGGCGATCTGAGCAGGCGCGACCGGCCTCAGCTCTTGGCCGCCTGCATGGCCTGCGCCTTGATCCTGGCCCTTGTTACCGGGTCGCGGACAATCGGCGCGCCACCGGAGGCGGCGATGTACTCGTCAATGATGCCGATGACGTCCTCACCCTGCTTCACTATCTGGCCGCGTTCCATCCAGATGATCCGGTTGCAGGTCAGCTCGACTTCTTCCAGGTTGTGCGCCACCAGGAAGACAGTTCCTGCCGCTGCCCGCAATTCCTCGATGCGGGCGTGACTCTTGACCCGGAACTCGGCGTCACCAGTTGCCAGCGCTTCGTCCACCAGCAGGATGTCCTGGCTCTTGGCGGCCGCGATGGCGAACCGCAGCCTGGAGCCCATGCCCGATGAGTAGGTCTTCATCGGCAGGTCAATGAAGTCGCCGACACCGGAGAACTCCACGATGCCGGGATACCGGTCCCTGGCCTCCTGCCTGCTCATGCCCATGGCCAGGCAGCCGAGCACGACGTTGCGTTCCCCGGTTAGATCATTGAGCAGTGCGGCATTGACGCCGAGAAGAGCTGCGCTGCCGGCGGTGTAGACATTGCCCTGCTCGGCCGGGAGCAGGCCGGCGATCGCCCGCAGCAAGGTGGATTTGCCTGAGCCGTTCCGGCCGATGACGCCGACCGCATCGCCGCGGTACGCCACGAAGGACATGCCGCGGATGGCATGCACTTCGCGGATAGATGCGCGGCGCTTGCGGCCCAGGATGCGCAGCAGCGTTGACGCCGCCGTGCCCCGGTCGCCGCCGCGCCCGTAGACCCGGTAGACGACGTGCAGGTCGTCAACGACCACCATGGGCTCAGCCACGGCCATACCTCGTCTCTGCTCGCCAGAAGAAGTAGAAGCCGACGATCACCGCGACGACTGACCAGCCTACGGCGAAGTACCAGAAGTGGGCTGGGTTGGCACCGACGTAGTGGCAGTACGCGCTATAAGTCTGGTACTTCGCCGAGACGTCTTTCTTAGCGCTGTGGCCCAGGGTGTGCCAAAGGCCGCAGCGGACCGCGCTGAAGGGCTTGCTGCCCGGCGCGCTCTCCCGCTGAGTGACCATGAGTGCGTTGCGCGTCAGGGTGATGAACAGAGCCGCCGGGTTGAGCTCTAGCAGCGTGATTACCTTGCCGCTGGCCGAGTGGAAGAGAGTCTGGATGCTGAACAGGACACCGGATACGTACAGCCAGGTGCGCATCAGGAACGGCAGCAGCTGGCTGAAGTCGTTCACCTGGGCACCCAGCCGCGCCGCGAACAGCCCGGCACCCACATTGAAGACGGCCTGCAGCAGCAGCGCCGGCAACGCAAGCAGCCAGTACCAGGTGATCGGCTCACCGGTCAGCAGCAAGATCGGGATCAGCACCACCATCGACAGCAGCATCTGCTGGAACTCGATCATCACGTAGGCGAGCGGCAGCGATGCCCGGGGGAAATGCAGCGCCCTGATCAGTTCCAGGCTGTCGGTCATCACCGTCGAGGTGGAGATGACCGACCGCTGGGTGAAGTTGAAGACGAAGACACCGGTGACAAGGAAGCCAAGGTAGTCCGGTATGCCGCGGTTGATGTGCAGCAGCAGTCCGAAGATCAGGAAATAGACGCCCGCATTCAGCAGCGGCGTCAGCACCTGCCAGAGCTGACCAAGCTTGGCTTCGGTGTACATAGCGACGTTCCGCGCGGTGGCGAAGGCCACGATGAAGTTCGCGCGGCGCCAGAGCTGGCGCAGGTACTCGGGGATAGGCGGCCGCCGCGCGCTCGGCCGCAGGCCGTGCTCGACCGCGTACTCGGCCAGCGACAGCCCGTCTGAGCCGCCGGCTTCGACGCCCAGGTCCGTGGTGCGGAGGTGGCCAGGCCCGGCCAGCCGGCCGGTCTCCGGATCCCGGCTGGCCCGGCCCGCCAGCCTCGCACGCAGCGGGGTCTTCTGGTCGGTCACGCTGCGCTCCTGCTAGCCGTAGAGTTGTGGCGGGCAACTGTCACGCGGGCGACAGTACCATCACGTCAGTTGTGCGATACAACTGTAGTTGTGCCTGACGCATCGCCCGACGAGGCCGAGCTCGAGAAGCTGCTGACGCAGCTGCTGCGGATCGTGTCACCCGGCCTCGCCCCGGACGGGGGTCACGAGGCCCCGGACGGGGGTCGTGCTGCCCTCCGGGACCCTGCTGTCCTTGAGGCTAGCGCCAATCAGGCAGCGGATGGCGCTTCGATGACGCTACCCGCGTCCGCATCTCGCCCCGTGGCCCGCCATGAGCCGGCCGTCGGGCCAGCAGGCGCAGACCCCGCTGTACCGTCCGTATCCGCCTCGGAGGCACGTGCGCTCATCGAGCTCGTCGCGGCGCGCGGCATCGCTCAGGGCGAGCTGGCTGGCCTGCTTGGCCTGGACAAGAGCACGGTCAGCAGGCTGGCGGCTGGCCTGGAGCGTAAGGGCTGGGTCCGCCGCGGCCGCGACGAGGACAACCAGCGTTACCTGCGGCTTTACCTGACCCCTCAGGGCGGTGAGGTCGCTGCCCGGGTATGGCAGGCATGGCAATCCCGCCAGGCCAGGATCCTGGCGGCGCTGTCCGCCGATGAGCGGGCCGGCTTGTCGGCAGGACTGCGCGGACTGGTCCGGGGGCTGGCCGCTGAGGGGCTGCTGGCCGAGCCATCCGGTACGGGTAGCTGATCCGCGCACGGACCGTCGCGTCCTTTTCTGGCGGTCCGATGTGGCCGGTGAGGCTGAAGATGCCGGTGCCGGTTTCCGGTCACGCGGTGGCGGGCATCTCCGCCAGCAGCGGCTCGGCCGCATGGCGTCGCGGCATCCGGGAGGCGTTGCGCAGGGAGGTGACGGCAGTGGGAACGGTACTCCTGCCCTACGCACCCGCGAGCGTCGCGGTCGCCCGTCAGCGCCTCACCGCCGACCTGACGGCGGCCGGAATCTATGCCGGCGCGGTTGGCGACGCGGTGCTCGTCGTGAGCGAGCTGCTGAGCAACGCCATTCGTCATGCGCGGCCGCTGCCGGGCGCGAACGTGCAGGTGGCCTGGGCGGTCGACGACGGAGCTGTCGAGGTGGCCGTCAGCGACGGCGGAGCGCCCACCAGGCCCAGGCAGGCGCAGCCAACGGTGTCCTCGCTCGGCGGGCGGGGCCTGGACATCGTGGAGTACCTGGCCCGTACCTGGGGCATCAGGACGGACGACGGCGGCCTGACCGTGTGGGCGATCCTCGCGGCCCCCGTCAGCCGCCAGACGGCTGACCTGCGGAATGCTGGCCCGCTTCAGGCGTAAGGACGCGGCTAAGTGGTGATACTCCTGGCGGGGATGTGCTGCCGGGAGGCCGGGTACCGCGAAGGCGGCCGGGCCCTGGTGGGCGCGGGGCGGGCGTGACGCGGGGGGAACTGTGAGCCAGATCCAGGGCGTGGACAGCGAAGTCGGCCAGCTCAGGACCGTGCTCATGCACAGACCCGGGGTCGAGCTGCAGCGCATAACCCCGCGGCACAAGGACCGGCTGCTATTCGGCGGCTTGCCCTGGGTGAGCAAGGCGCGGCAGGAACACGACCTGCTGAGTCAGCAGCTGCGGGATCAGGGCGTCGAGGTGCTGTACTTTACCGAGCTCCTGCAAGACGCGCTCGAGTACCAGGCGGCCAGGGATGCGGCCATCGGACTGGCTATCGCAGATGCTGGGCTCGGGGACGAGCTGCGCGGGCAGCTGCGTCATCACCTGGAGGATCTCGGTCCCGAGTCGCTGGCCCAGGTGCTCATTGCCGGGCTCACTCCGCAGGAGCTCAAGATCGGCCGGGGCGTCGTATTCGAACTCCTCGACAGGCACGATTTCGTGCTGGACCCGTTGCCGAACCTCGTCTTCACCAAGGACTCAAGCTTCTGGATCGGAGACAGGGTGGCCGTCGCCAGCCTGGCCGCCGGGCATCGCCGCCGGGAGACCGATCTGGCCAGCGTGCTGTACCGGCATCATCCCCGCTTCATCGGCACCAAGTGGCTCTACGGGTCCGGGCTCGAGCCCATCGACGGCGGTGACGTACTGCTCCTTGCGCCAGGTGTCATCGCGATCGGCGTTGGCCAGCGCACCACGCCAGCCGGAGCGGAGCGCCTGGCCAGGCGGGCGTTCGACACCGGGCTCGCGCACACGGTGCTCGCCGTGCCGGCGCACCAGCACGTTGGCGGCGGTCACCTGGATACCATCTGCGCCGTCGTCGATATCGATTCGGTCCTCATGCACCCGGCGGTCGCCTATACGCTCACGGCGCACACGATCACGGCCCGGCCGGACGGGATGCGGGTCTCCCACCAGCAGCCGTTCCTCGAGGCTGCGGCCATGGCGATGGGTATCGACCGGCTGCGGGTCATCGACACCGGCGTAGACCCAGCCTGGGGTCAGCCCGGCCAGTGGAATGACGGCGGCAACGTGCTGGCGATCGGGCGGCGGCTCGCCGTCAGCCACGAGCGAAACGCGCAAACGAACTCGCGCCTCGAGGAGGCTGGCATCCGCGTCCTGCAGGTGCCTAGCAGCGAGCTAGGCAGCCTGCGCGGCGGCCCGAGATGCATGGCCTGCCCGGTCGGCCGGGATCCGTCTCCGCAGCCCGCTGATCAGCAGAGCGAGCCTGACGTGTTCAGGCCCGACCGGGAAGCCGTGCCCAGTCAGGGTGGGGTGAACCCGGCTGACAGCGTGCGGCGGGCGCATGAGCTCGCACCCGCGAGCTTAGCTGCGGCGCCGCGATCGGGTAGTCGACCTCCGGCCAAGCCGGAAGAACCCAAATACCAGCGCGACAACGACGATCAGCAGCGCGAACATCGTCATGATGGCGAGCAGTTTGATGATCGCCATGGCCACCAGGATCACAACGATGGCACCAGCGACGAGCAGCAGCATGCGAAGCATGGCTACACGCTACGTCCTGCGGTCAGCACCCGCCACTGCCGGCCGGTCGGCCGGCGGCAACGCGTGCTGGCGGGCCGGCCGGTCGGCGGGCCGGGCGGCCAGGCGGGCGGCCAGCGGCAACGCGCACCTACGGCGCGGGGCTAATGACGGTTTAGCCAGTAATCAGAAGATAAGCACCGTTATTCGCGATCGGGGTACGCCATCTAGCCGGCATCATCGCTGACCCGGTAGTCTGCGGCAGGTGGAGCTAAAGGTCACGTCCTGGTCGCAAGGTGATCACACCGTCGTCTCCGTGACGGGCGAGATCGACCTGTACACGGCGCCGAGGCTGCAGTCCGAGCTGACGGCGGCGCTGAACGAGAGCCCGGCCCGGCTGATCGTCGACATGTCGGGTGTGGATTTCTGCGACTCCACGGGCATCAACGTGCTCCTCGCCGCGCACCGGCATGCTCGCGAGCGCGGCGGCGAGCTCCAGCTGGCCGGGCCGGGATCGGCGACCAGGAAGGTCTTGCAGGTGACCGGGCTGGAGTCTGTTTTCACCGTGCTCGACGAACCGGTCCGCGTGACTGGCAAGTAACCAGGGACCCGCTGCCCGTAAGATCTCTGCCATGCCGCCAGGCGACCTTGCCGTGATCATTCCGGCCCGGAACGAGGCAGACCGGATCGCCGCTACCGTCATCGCAGCCGCCAAGCTCGACGGGGCCGACCTCATCGTGGTCGTGGACGACGGGTCGACCGACGGCACCGCTACGGCCGCGAGGACGGCCGGAGCTCAGGTGGTCAGGCACCCGCGCAACCGCGGCAAGGCTGCCGCGATGGAGACCGGGGCGAAGACGGTCCGGCAGATCGAGTCGGACGCCGCTGCATCAGCGACAGGCGCCCCGCGCCATCTGCTGTTCCTCGACGCGGACCTGGCCGACAGCGCGGCCGATGCGGGCCCGCTGGCCGCCCCGGTCCGGGCTGGCACGGCGGACCTCACCATTGCGGTATTCACCAGCAGGGTCCGCAACGGCGGTTTCGGCATCGTTACCTCGACAGCAGGCGCCGGCATCGAGCGCGCCATCGGCTGGCGTCCGGCCCAGCCGCTGAATGGCCAGCGCTGCCTGACCAGAGCCGCATTCGAGGCCGCGCTGCCGCTCGCGAAAGGCTGGGGCATCGAGACTGGCATGACGATCGACCTGGCACGCAAGGGGCTGCGGATCACCGAGGTGGAGGTTCCGCTCTCGCACCGGGCGACCGGCAATGACTGGCGGTCCCAGCTGCACCGGCTGCATCAGCTCGCGGACGTGACGAGGGCGCTGCTGGTCAGGGAACCGGCGACCAGCAGAGCACGCAGGGAGCGCGCCAGCCGGCCGCCAGCCTGACCGCAGGGCGGCCGGTCCACTGCGATCATGGGTGTGAAGTTGCCGGGCCTATATAGCACGGGTAACTCCGCATCCACGGACGACGACACGAGGCTTGGGGACCATGATCGGGCGGCGTTCGGGACAAACCAGGCGCGCAACGGTGCCGCCGGCGCGGCGCGGCGCGGCTGGCCTGGCACTCACCGGCCTGAGCCTCCTTCTCGCCTGGATCGTCGCCCTCCTAGGGCCGTCTGTCATGGAGCCAGCCCTGCCCGGCCGGCCGGGCCAGCCGCCGTGGGCGTTCGCTGCACATCCTTCGCCGTACCTGGTCGTGACGCTCGCCGCGCTCTCGCTCGCGGCCGGGACTGCCGGGCTCGCGCTGGCCATGCACGCTGCCAGGGCAGGCTGGGTGCTGCCACCGGCCCTGCTGGTGACGGCCGGCATCGTCGCCGCGGTTGCCTTCGCGCTGGTTCCCCCGTTCGGATCATCTGACCACCTGAACTACGCCGCCTACGGCCGGATCGCGTCGATCGGCCGTGATCCGTACACCATGACGCCTGCCGCGCTCGCCAGGCTTGGTGATCCGGTCGGCCGCGCGGTGCGGCAGTTCCGGACCAGCCCGTCGGTGTACGGGGCGCTGGCCACCGCCGGCCAGCTGCTGGCGTCCAGGCTCGGCGGCACCTCGGTGCGGCTGACGGTATTCGTGCTATCGCTGCTGAACGCTGTCGCGTTCATCGGGACCGGCCTGCTGCTGCACTGGCTGACCCGCGGCGACCAGGCGCGGCAGTTCAGGGCTGCGCTGCTATGGACTGCCAACCCGCTGATGCTGCAAGTGCTGGTGGGCGGCGCCCATGCCGACAGCCAGGCGGTCGTGTTCGCGGTCGGCGGCGTGGCGGCATTCGCGGCGACAAGGCTCGCCGGACAGTCCGTCGGCAATGTCCGCAGGTCAGCTGAGCTGGCCCGCGGGCCAGGCACCGCACTGCCGGCCGCATTCGCAGGCGTGCTGATCGGCCTCGGCTTCGCCGTGAAAGTAACCATGTCGCTGGCGGGCGCCGGCATCGCCGCGGCGTGCCTGCTGGCGTGGCTAGCCCGGCGGCGGCTCGCCGATCCGGTAGCCCGGCGCGAACCGGTGATCACGGCGGCCTGGCTGGCGGCGGGCTTCGCTGTCACCGCCGGCGGCTCGCTGGCCTTCTGGGGGGTTAGCTCGCTCACGCCGGCACTCAAGGCTGGCAGTTACGTGTCCAACGGCTCGCCCTGGCGAACCGTGCGGGTGCTGCTGGCGCTCGTGTTCCCCAGGACCAGCGCGGAGGACGCGGTCAAGCTAGCTGCCGTCGCTTTCGGTGTCTTCCTGCTGGCGTGGCTGCTCCGGTCGGTTACCGCGTGGCCAGGCGGCTGGCCCGCGATCGGCGAGGTGTCAACTGCCGGTCCGGAGGGTTCCGGGCAGGCCCCGGAGGGCCGCAGCGCTGACAGTCGGCCAGGCCTGGCTGCCAACCTCGGTTCCCGTCCTGAACCTGGCGATCTGGCTCACCTTCGCGATCGTCTTCGCGTGGCTCTTCAGCTGGCCGTACGTGCTTCCGTGGTACGACGCGGCCGGCTGGGCGCTGATCGCCCTGCTGCCGTGGTCGGTACTGGACTGGCTGCTGCTGGCCAGGACGTGCGCGCTGGCCTTTGGCTACCTAACGGCCAGCGGCGCGCCGGTGCCCGGCGGGCTGACCTGGCTTGAGACGGTCGTCCGGACCGCGGTCACTCCCGCCGTGCTGCTTGCCTGCACGGTTCTGCTGATGCTGGCGACCCGCCGAGCGCGGATAGCAGGGCGATGAGGCGTAACAAATCAGTAGAAAACGGACGATGATCGGCCGCATTATCGACCGGGCGCACGGCGGAGCGGAACCAGGTCCTCGGCGCGGCCGGCGGTCCGGGTGCCCGGCTAGAGATACGGGCCGGACGCGCGGGGCAGGTGCTGCCCGTCGTCTGCGTCCCCGGCCTGCGCTGGCATCATGCCGGGCGGTAGGGCCCGCCTCATCTGCTCTAGCTGCGCCCTAGCGGCCATCTGCTGAGCGAAAAGCGTGGTCTGGATGCCGTGGAACAGCCCTTCGAGCCAGCCGACTAGCTGTGCCTGCGCGACCCGCAATTCCGCCTCGCTGGGGATCTCGTCCTCGGCGAAGGGCAGCGAGAGGCGCTCGAGTTCGTCGATCAGCTCCGGTGCCAGGCCATCTTCGAGCTCCTTGATTGAGCTGGAGTGGATCTCCTTCAGCCGGGCCCGGCTCTTCTCGTCCAGCGGGGCGGCCCTGACCTCCTCCAGGAGCTGCCGGATCATGCTGCCGACGCGCATAACCTTGGCCGGCTGTTCGACCATCTCCGTCACCGGCCGCTCGCGCGAAACCTCCTCCATGTCGGATTCGGTGGCCACGCCATCGGGGCCCACGACGACAATTCGGGGATTGTCGTGAACATCTGAGTTGGTCTGCTCGGTCATGCCCCTAGTCTGCCGGCGTGCCGTGCCGGACGCACCATCGGGTCGGCTAGTTCTGCCGCTGCTCGCCGTCAGCCCCGGTGGCGAGCACGATCTTGCCGATGTGACTGCCTTCTTCCATCAGGCGATGGGCCTGCCCGGCGTCGGCCAGCGGCAGCACCCGGTCGACGACCGGCTTAATCTGCCCGGAACTGATCAGCGGCCAGACGTTCTCTCGCACTGCGGCTACGATCGACGCCTTCTCGCTGACGGGCCGGGCCCGCAGCGACGCGGCATGCACCGACAGCCGCCTGCGCAGCATCTGACCGAGGTCAAGCTCGCCCGTCGCGCCGCCCTGCAGCCCGATGACCATCAGCCGGCCACCGGTGGCCAGGGTCATGATGTTCCTGGCCAGGTAGGCGGCGCCGATGATATCGAGGATCACGTCGGCGCCACGCCCCGCGGTGAACTCCTGCACTGCGGTAACGAAGTCCTCGTCCCGGTAGCTGATCGCCAGGTCCGCGCCGAGCTCCCGGCAGCGGGCCAGTTTCTGCGCTGACCCGGCCGTGCACGCGACCGTCGCGCCGAGCGCCTTCGCCAGCTGGATGGCCAGGGTGCCGATCCCGCTAGCGCCGCCGTGTACCAGCAGCGTCTCGCCCGGCTGGAGGCGCGCCTGGAGGAACACGTTGGCATACACGGTGCAGGCAGCCTCGGGCAGCGAGGCAGCCTCCTGGCCGGCATGGTCGGCGGGCCAGGGCAGCACCTGACTGGCGGGGACCGCGACCTGCTCGGCATAGCCGCCGCCGGCCAGCAATGCGCACACATTGTCACCGGGACGCCAGCCGGTGACGGCTGCGCCAACCGACGCGATCTGCCCGGCGCACTCCAGGCCGGGGTACGGCGACGCGCCGGGCGGCGGCGGGTACAGGCCCTGCCGCTGCATGAGATCGGCCCGGTTGACGCCTGCGGCGGCGATCGAGATCAGAACCTCGTCAGCGGCCGGGACAGGATCGGCCACTTCGCGGAGCTTGAGTACCTCTGGCCCGCCTGGTTCCTCGATGACAACTGCGTGCATGGCAGCCTCCGGCCGTGTTTTCCCTCCGACGGGAGCAGCATGCGCCGCTGCTGGCCTAGGCTCGGCGTGTCGAGCGGGGGCCGGCGGGGGCCGGTCGACCATTTCCTGCTAACGAAGGGTGTGAGAACACCTTGGCAGAACACCGACAGGATCGCGCAGCGGGGGGCAGGCGGATGTGGCTGAACGAAGTCGGACGTGAACCGGGCCGCTCTGCGGATGACTATCCGGGTGCTAGTGAGCCGGCCGACGATGGCAGCGACTGGCAGCGCGGTGGATTAGGCGGGCTGTTCGGCGCGCCTGCCGACGAGTATTCCGGCGCGGTCCAGACCGCCCAGGCTGCTCCTGCCGGGCCGGTCCAGGCCGCAGCCGGACCTGAGCACCGTGACGAGCCGGACTACGGCGAACCCGAATACGACGAGGCGGACGACGGCGAGCCGGGCTATGGCGAGGCCGACTACAGCGAGGCGGATTACGGCGAGGCGGACTACGGCGAGGCCGGCTACGTGCCCCGCCTGCTCGACCAGGCACCGGCAGACCAGGCACGGCATGACGGCAGCCAGGCCGGCCCGGGGCTGGCAGCGCGGGTTCGCCGCCGGTCACCACCGGAACCGCAACGACCGCAGCTGACGCCCGGCCGCGGCACGCACGCGCGCGCCGCGCTGCGCGAACCGGGCCCGGACGAAGCGGCGGGAGCCGCGGTCGCGGCCGTGGAGACCGCAGACGGACTTGCGCCGTCACTCCTGCTGCCTGCGCGCCGGCGCAAGCCGTCGCCAGGCTGGCGCCGGACCGTGTATCGCGCTTCGGGCGGGCTCATCAGGGTCCCGACCTCGACATCGGAGCTGCGCCGCCGGGACATGATCAGCCGTGCCAGGACGCCGGTGGCGGCCGGGCACTACCGCGTCGCCGTGCTCAGCCTCAAGGGCGGCGTGGGCAAGACCACCACTGTGGTCGGCCTGGGCTCGACGCTCGCGTCGCTGCGCGGTGACCGGGTGATCGCGATCGATGCCAATCCTGACCGCGGGACGCTGTCCGACAAGCTGACGCCGCAGACCTCTGCCACCGTCCGTGACCTGCTCGACGATCGCGGCCAGATCCACCGCTACGCCGACGTCCGCGGCTTCACATCGCAGGCACCCAGCAGGCTCGAGGTGCTGGCGTCTGCCCAGGACCCGAACGTGTCAGAGGCGTTCAGCGAAGCCGACTACCGGGCCGCCTGCTTAGTGCTGGAGCGGTTCTACTCGATCTGCCTCACCGACTGCGGGAGCGGGCTGATGCATTCGGCGATGGCCGGCGTACTCCGGCTCGCCGACCAGATAGTCCTGGTCAGCACGGCGTCCGTGGACGGCGCACGGAGCGCGAGCGCCTGCATGGACTGGCTGACCGCACATGGTCATGAGGACCTGGTGCGGAACGGGGTCGTCGTCCTCACCGGGGTCCGCAGGCGGGCCAGCCGCACTGCAGTTGATCTCGATGTGCTGGAGGGGCATTTCGCAGCCCGCTGCCGGGCGGTCACCCAGGTGCCGTTCGATCCCTATCTGGCACAAGGAGCCGACGTGGAGCTTGACCAGATGCGCCGGGCAACTGCCAGCGCGTTTCTCGAACTCGCGGCGCTCGTCGGAGACGGCTTCTCTCGGCGCCGGGCCGAGCCGCGCGCTATTGCCCCGGCCAGCGGCTGAGCTGCGTGAGCGCACCGAGATGTGCGGCCGGACACCGGCCAGACGCTGGAACCCGAACTCCAGCGTGGGTTCGGTGTCCTCAATGTCTCGCGCAAGCGCACCAGGCGGAGGGTGTGGTGTCCAGCCTCAAGACATTGAGGACAGGGTCTCGCAAGACATAGAGGACAGCCGGGCCGGCGCGGCTACGGGGCTGGCTGGCGGGCCGCGAACACGCTCCGGGGATGTCCAAAGCCCGGCTCGTCATCACCGCTGTCACTACTGAGAAGCGCCCGGTCGCGGAGGTTGCCCGGTCTTACGGGGTCGCCCGGTCATGGATCTACACGCTGCTGGCCCGCTACCAGGCCGAGGGCGAGGCCGCGTTCGAGCCGCGGTCCCGGCGGCCGCAAAGGTCGCCACGGGCGATCAGCCCGGATGTGGCCGACCTGATCAGCCGGCTGCGCAAGGAACTCAGCGAGCAGGGCCTGGATGCCGGGCCAGACACGATCTGCTGGCACCTGGCCCGGCACCACCAGGCCCGGGTATCGCCGGCGACCATCAGCCGGTACCTGGCCCGGGCCGGCCTGGTCACCCCCGAGCCGCGCAAGCGCCCGAAGTCCTCCTACATCCGCTTCCAGGCCGACCAGCCAAACGAGTGCTGGCAGGCAGACTTCACCCACTACCCCCTCGCGGACGGAACCGGTACCGAGATCCTGACCTGGCTCGATGACCACTCCCGGCTCGCGCTGACCGTGACCGCCCACCACCGCGTCACCGGCCCGATCGTCTTGACTGCCTTCCGGGCCGCCGTGGCCGCCCACGGCGCGCCCGCCTCGACCCTGACCGACAACGGCATGGTCTTCACCACGAGACTGTCCGGCGGCAAGGGCGGCCGCAACGCCCTCGAGCACGAGCTGCGCCGCCTTGGCATACGACAGAAGAACGGCAAGCCGAACCACCCCCGCTTAACCGGCTAACCTCAGACCCAGGGCAAGGTCGAGAGATTCCAGCAGACACTCAAGAAATGGCTCACCGCCCAGCAGCCCCAGCCCGCCAGCCTCGCCCAGCTCCAGGCACTGCTCGATGAGTTCACCGCGTACTACGACACCCAGCGGCCGCACAAGTCACTGCCCGGCCGGGCCACCCCCGCCACCGCCTATGCCGCCCGGCCCAAGGCCGGCCCCGGCGACCGCGCCGCCGATACCCACGACCGCGTCCGCACCGACAGGATCTGGTCCGTCGGCACCGTCACCCTGCGCCACGCCGGAAAGCTCCACCACATCGGCGTCGGCCGCAAGCACGCCGGAACCGAGGTCCTCATCCTCACCCAGGACCTGCACATCCGCGTCATCGCCAAGGCAACCGGCGAGCTCCTCCGCGAGCTCACCCTCGACCCCAGCCGGGACTACCAGCCGACCGGAAACAAAACCCGCCGTCCCAGACAAGAAGAAACACCCTGACCAGCGTGGGTTCAGGGTGTCCTCGATGTCTCGAGAGATCACAAGGCGGAGGGTGTGGGATTCGAACCCACGGTGACGCTTGCGCGCCACAACGATTTTCAAGACCGTCGCCCTCGGCCACTAGGCGAACCCTCCGCCGACAACGATAGCGGTGCCGGACCTGCAAGAGCGTCAGGCCAGGTGCCCCAGTAGGCTCGCCGGTGAAAGGAGACTGGCATGCTCCCGCCGTTCGGCCTGTCGGCCGCGCTGACGCACTGGCAGTTCGCGCCGATCGTGACCGCGGTCACGATCGTCTCGGCCAGCCTGTATGGCTGGGGCGTCGTGCGCGTCGGCCGCCGGCACCCGGCGCGACCGTGGCCAGCGTGGCGGACCGCGTTGTTCCTCGGCGGGCTGGCGGTACTGGTGCTGGCTACGCAGAGCGGGATCGGCGCATACGACGACATCCTGTTCTGGGATCACATGGTGCAGCACCTGATGCTGATCATGGTGGTGCCGGCGCTGCTGATCGCCGGGCAGCCGATCACGCTGCTGCTGCACGCGAGCCGGAATCCGCTGCACACGTGGACCAAGCGGGTTGTCAGGTCGCCGGTTGCGAGCTTTCTGACCTGGCCGGTCTTCGGGGCTGCGGCTTACGCGGCCGCCATCGCAGCCGCGCACCTGACCGGGCTCGCCAACGTCGTCGAGCGCAATCAGGTCGGCCACGATCTTGAGCACGTCGCGTTCCTGGTGATCGGATACCTCTTCTTCCTGCCGATCCTCGGCAAGGAGCCGATCAGGTGGCGGATGTCCTACCCGGTGCGGTTCGTCGTGCTGGTGCTGATCATGCCGGTCGACACGTTCACCGGACTGGTGCTCGGGTACGGCAGCGCGAGCTCGCCGGGTGTGCCGAGCGGCCCGCGGCCCGCATGGGCGCCGTCTGCGGTCCAGGACCTGCATCTAGGTGGCGCCGTCATGTGGATAGGCGGCGATGCCATCATGTTCGGCCTGATGATGCTGGTGTTCCTGATGTGGAGCCGGGACGAGCGAGCTGCGGTCAGCGGACATGGCTGGTTCGAGCGGGCCCGGCAGGAGAACCTGGCCACACTGGTCAGGGCGGGTCAGCCTGCTGCCGACGGCCAGCCCGTCGCCGGTGCCGCGGCTGGCCGCGGCGGTATCGACGACGATGACCATCTGGCGGCTTACAACGCGTACCTGGCCAGGCTCAACCAGCCTCCTGCGGCCGGCACGCCCTGATGGCTGTGGCGGCGGCTCACCCCGGCTGGCATCGGTTCTTGCCCGGACCGGCAGCGGAGTTGCCTGGGCCCGCCGGGCCGGGCCGCGAACGGGGCCATTAGTTCGCTGCCTGAGCCCGACGGGCCGATGCCCCGCGCCAACGGGTGCGGCCACGGCACGGTGCTATTTGCTATCACGGTTAGCTCGCTGGGCCGGTTCATCCTCCGGGTCATAACTTCGGGAGAGTCCGAGCGACACGCCGGCCAGGGATTTCTACGTCAATCTAAGGAATGTTCTAGATTCCCTCATACTCTCCTGTCCATGGATCCAGTTCGGAACCCGTACGCGCCCGGCGCGGGCCAGCGACCGCCGGAGCTCGCCGGCCGTGATCGTGAGATTGCCCAGTTCGAGGTCGTGCTTGAGCGAGTCGCGCGCGGGCGGCCGGAACGAAGCATGGTGCTGACCGGGCTGCGGGGCGTCGGCAAGACCGTACTGCTGAACTCGTTCCGGTCCATGGCCATGCAGCGGCTGTGGGGCACTGGCAAGCTCGAGGCGAGGCCCGATCAATCGATACGCAGGCCAGTGGCGGCTGCCCTGCACATGGCCGTCCGTGAGCTGGCACCCAGGCATCGCGCCCCGGACAGGATCGATCACTTCCTTGGCGTGCTCAAGGCTTTCGCGGCGCGTGACAGCAGGGCCGCGAAGGGCTCAATCCTGACCCAGCTCGGTATTGATGCCCCGGCAGTACGCGGCCGGGCAGATTCCGGCGATCTCGAGATCGATCTGACCGAGCTCCTGGCCGACGCGGCATCGGTCGCCGCGGATCTGGGTGTGGGCATCGGCCTGTTTGTCGACGAAATGCAGGACGTGCCCGCTCCGGATATCTCCGCACTCTGCGCGGCATGCCATGAACTGTCACAAAGCAACCTGCCGCTCATCGTGGTGGGGGCAGGACTGCCGCACCTCCCTTCGGTGCTGTCCGCCAGCAAGAGCTACTCAGAGCGGCTGTTCCGGTACGTGGCGATAGACCGGCTGGACCGCGAGTCCGCGGACATCGCCCTGATAGCCCCTGCCCGCCGGGAAGGTGCTGACTTCGAGCCGGCCGCGCTGGACGCGCTGTACGCCGCCGCCGACGGATATCCGTACTTCGTTCAGGCCTACGGCAAGGTGACCTGGGACGTCGCAGCGAGCAGCCCGGTCACGGTGCACGATGTCCACACGGCCGGGCCGGTTGCGGCCAGCGAGCTTGCCATCGGGTTCTTCGGCAGCCGGTACGAGCGGGCCACCCCGGCTGAGCGCGAGTACATGCGGGCCATGGCCATGCTCGGCGACGAGCCGGTGCAGACTGCACAGGTCGCCGAGGAGCTTGGCCGCAAGCCGTCCAGCGTGTCGCCGGCCAGGGACAACCTGATTAAGAAGGGCTTGATCTACAGCTCCGAACGTGGGCTGATCGCGTTCACCGTCCCGCACTTCGGGCGATTCCTGCGGACCCAGCCAGCCTGACCCGGCAGCCTATGACGGTTTATTGCCTTCTCTAGTAATGATGCTAGAGAAGGTTAGAGGACCGCATAGCGACCAGCAGGCTCGGCTGCCTGGCCGCTGACACTGCTAGCGCCAGATCCGCCGGGCGGGCCCCCATCGCGCCGGCCAAGGACCAGCCGACGCGACCCCGAAGCTGGCCAGGGCATGGGCAGGCCGGTCACGGCATCCACGAGTGCGGCGTGGATTGTCGGCCGTCGCTGCTGAAGGAACACAGCAAAAACCACCTCAGCCGGCCGGTCCTCAGACCGGGCCTGGAATACGACATAACGCCAGCACAGCTCCCGCCAGACGTCGACCGGCTCATCCTCGAGGATCGGGCCGGAGTACCGCCTCCATTGCTTGCTCCGGCGCAGGGCCGCCAGTGTCCGCCGGACAGGCACATCGCGCAGCTCGCATGGCTCGGAGTAGCCGAGCCGGATAAGCCCTTCGCCGATCTCCGGCGAGAGCGCGCCGACCAGCAGTAGCTCAGCTCCGAGGATGGCGAGCAGCCGGAGAGCGTCGCCGGCCGAGGTGGGCTGCCTGATCCGGTGCAGCCAGATGGTGGACAGCGCGGCCGCGGCCAGCAGCGCAGACCTCGTGAGCGTGCGCCCGCTGACGGGAGCGGAGCTGAAGTCGCCGAAGCAGCCGCAGCCAACGTCGGGACGAGTTTCCCGAAGCTCTATCAGCGCGCTGGTGGCGACGAGGAACAGCAGGCCAGCGCCCAGCCGGACGCAAATCGCCGGAGCCCCTGAGCCGAACTGCCCGGCCGTCACGATCAGGCCGAGCCCGAGACCGCCCTCGACAGCGCACACCGACATCGCCACCGGGGTGCGCAGCCGGACCGGGAACAGTGCCGTCGGACCAAAGGCGATGTCCATCGAGCCGGTTTGCAAGGCCCGGAGCAGCTTCGTCGCGCAGCCGCCGAGCAGCAGTGCGGCTACCAGGGGAATCTGGACCTCGCGGATGGCCAGGAGCACGTCACTCACCAATCGTGATAGTCGCGTTGAAGCAGCCGCGCTCTAGTTCGCCGCCGAGCGCGATGAAGCTGGCCAGCGTAAGGTCAGCGATCCGCCCGCGCTGCGAGGTGCCGCACGTGACACATCTGTCGTTGAACAGCCGCGCAATCGGTGCACAGCCCGTCACGGGCACGAGACAGTCCTTTCCGGTGCACTCATTCCGCACCTGGAGCACGCTGCCGATCGCGAGGTACGGCATCCGCGCATAGCCATGCCTGCCGGCGGCTGCCAGGTCTTCTGCGCAGCCCGTCTGCGGGTCGAGGGCCGGATAGGCCACCCCGAGGACGCCCGGCGGTTCATCTCGGGGCTCATGCCAGGTGGCAGACCCGCTGATGGAGTCCGGTACATGGCCGCTGACCAGCGGCGGGGCCGGGAGCCGGTGCGCCGGGTAGCCGGGCTGTGAGGTCGCGGGCAGGACGGCGTCGAGCTCGGCGTCATGTCGCAGGCCGATGATGTCGACCAGGTAACCGGGTTCCAGCGTCGGGAAGCGAACCTGGATGCGGCCGACAGCGCGCTGCCGGATCGTGATCACTTGCGGCGGCCTCGTGGCGCCCTCGTCGACGACGAGCGTGCTGCCAGCTCGCTCGGTGATAATGCCGGTCACCCTGCCGATGTTGGCCCAGATTCGGTCGGCTACGTTGCGAGCTGACGGGTGCAGCCTGACCACAGCGTGGTCACCCTGGTGCAGCGCAGCGGGCTCTAACTGGGCGCCTCGCCAGGCCAGTGCGTCCGGGGTGAGGGTAAACCGTTGCTCACTGGCTGCGTCGCCTAGTACCAGCACGTGCGGGCTGATATCCACGATAATCCCGGATACTGTCCGCGGCAGTCGCGCTGCGTCCGCGAACCCGGCGCTAGCGGGGTCCTCGGCCGAACTTGCTGCCAGCGCATCGCGTGACCGATCCCGGCCTGGCGCGCTGTGGGTCAGGCTTCCGGCCGGAGGCCGGAACACGGCGGCCTTGAGCAGGCGTCGGCGGGCGACCCCGGCCGAACTGGCGAAGACGGGGCCATTGCCGCTGCCTCGAGGACACCTGTCGCAGCATCCGTAGCTGGCCTGCCCCGCGGGCATGGCACCTCCTTCAGGCCAGGACCGGCCCAGACTCCTGACGATGCGGACCGGCTGGGTCGCCGTCAAGCGGTTCAGTGATCTTTCTCGCCAGCAGGCCGCAATGGCAGGCTGACCGGCGAGGTAGCAAGCGTCCCGGTCTGTTGATATCCGTAACCGGGGACTCGCCGTTACATGGGGTAACTGACTGTACTGGCCCTCTTCTGGGTACGGTTGTGGTGTGAGCGTGGGGGGCGATCACAGTCTTACTAGCACATACGCGAGCTCGGCCGGGGCGGTACCGCGAGCCGCGCATAGCCGCGCGGACGATGCGGGCCACCTCGCCGGCGAGGACGGCGATGCGGACCTGGCCGGGGAGGCCCGCCTCGTGCCGCCGCGCGCCTCGTCTGACGCCGGGATCGCCTCGCTGAACGCGGGCCGTTTGCCGGACGCGCGGCGGCAGCGTCCGCATGTGCCGCAGGCTCGGTCGGTGGCGGCCGACGACATCGCCAACGGCTCTGCGGGGATCGATGATCCTGCCTTCCGCGACTACGTCAGGGCCCGGAGCAGGGCCTTGCTGCGCACCGCCTACCTGCTGACGGGCAACCGGGCAGACGCCGAGGACCTGGTGCAATCGGCCCTGGCCAAGACCTACCTCGCCTGGGACCGCATCGAGGATCGCAGTGCCCTTGACGGTTACGTGCGGCGCGCGATGGTCAACACCCACATCTCATGGTGGCGCAGGCGGAAGGTCGAGGAGTTCCCGACCGACGAGATCCCTGACCGGGCCGTCGCCGACCATTCGGTGAGCAGCGAGATGCAGGAGACGCTGCGGCGGGCCGTCGAACGGCTGCCGCAGCGCATGCGCGCCGCGGTCACGCTGCGGTACTACGAGGACATGACCGAGGCGGAGATCGCCGAAGTGCTGGGCGTCAGTCTCGGTACGGTGAAGAGCACCGTTTCGCGTGCTGTTGCCAAGCTCCGCATCGACGCCGAACTGCAGGCTGACTGAGCCCCGCTGGCGGGCAAGTTGGCTGCTGACAGGGCTGACGATTTGCCTATACCGTGGCACTAGCCATGTCAACGGCACCTGCCGGCCCCAGCCAGGGCAACCGCCGGCACCCAGATATCCAGGGGGTTGCGCGTGCGCAGCACGATGATGGATGTTCCGCTGACCGTGACGGCGATCATGCGTCACGGGACCACCGCCTACGCCTCCAGCGAGGTAGTCAGCTGCACGACGACCGGTAGCCGGCGGCAGACCTTCGGCGAAACGGGTGCGAGGGCCGCCAAGCTGGCCAACGCACTACGGGCCCTCGGGGTGGACGGCGACCAGCGAGTGGCGACCCTGATGTGGAACAACGCCGAGCATCTTGAGGCCTATCTGGCGATACCGTCGATGGGCGCAGTGCTGCACACCCTGAACCTGCGGCTGGACCCGCAGGTGATCGGCTACATCGCCGACCACGCTGGTGACGATGTCGTGATCGTGGACCGGACCCTGGTGCCGCTGCTGGCTCAGGTGCTGCCGCACGCTCCCGCAATCCGGCACGTCCTGGTGACGGCGGGGGAGAATGAGACTGAGTTCGAGGTGCCTGCAGAGCTCATAGCGCTGGGCCGCCAGGTGCACTCCTACGAGGCGCTGCTGGCCGTCCAGCCGGCTGCCTTCGAATGGCCCGAAGTGGACGAGCGCTCGGCCGCGGCGATGTGCTACACGAGCGGCACCACCGGGCACCCGAAGGGTGTGGTGTACAGCCACCGGTCCATGCACCTGCACTCGATGGCCGTCTGCATGAACGGGGTATTCGGCCTGTCGGATGCCGACCGGGTGCTGCCGGTGGTGCCCATGTTCCACGCGAACGCCTGGGGCCTGCCCTACGCGGCTGTCATGGCTGGCGCGTCGCTGGTCATGCCTGACCGGTTCCTGCAGCCGGAGCCCCTGGTCAAGCTCATCGAGGCGGAGCGCCCGACGATCGCGGGCGCCGTTCCGACCATCTGGAACGGCCTGCTGCAGCACGTCCGCAGCCACGGCGGTGACCTGTCGTCGCTGCGGCTGGTGCCCTGTGGCGGCTCGGCGGTGCCGCATTCGCTTCAGGAGGCCTACCAGAAGGAACTCGGCGTGCGGATCCTGCAGGCCTGGGGGATGACCGAGACGTCGCCGCTCGGCAGCGTCGCGCATCCGCCAGCCGGCCTGACCGAGGAGGAGGCGTGGCGGTACCGCGACACCGCTGGCAGGCTGATGTGCCAGGTCGAGTACCGGCTGATCGGAGAAGGCGGAGTCGAGCTACCCTGCGACGGTGAAGCAGTCGGCGAGATCGAGGTACGCGGGCCATGGATTACCGGGTCCTACTACAGGGACGACGATCCGGCCAAATTCCGCGACGGCTGGCTGCGGACCGGTGATGTCGGCACCATTGATCCGCTCGGCTTCGTTACCCTCACCGACAGGGCCAAGGACGTGATCAAGTCCGGCGGCGAGTGGATCTCGTCGATGGAGCTTGAGAACATTCTGATGGCGCACCCCGACGTGGCGGAGGCCGCCGTTATCGGCGTGGCAGACGAGAAATGGGGCGAGCGGCCGCTGGCAGCGGTCGTCCTTGCTCCTGGGTCCAGCGCGACTCCGGCCGAGTTGCGTGCGTTCCTGGCCGAGCGGATTCCGCGCTGGCAAGTGCCCGAACGCTGGTCATTTATCTCTGAGGTGCCCAAGACGAGCGTCGGCAAGTTCGCCAAGACCCGGATGCGCGACGCCTACGCCAACGGCGACTACGAGGTCATCGAGGCGACCTGACCGCGTGCTCAGAGCCCAAGTCCTGCCGTGCTTTGCCCGCGCTGGGGCTGTACCGGTACCCTAGGGGCCGGCCCGCGAGGGCTACCAGGAGGCTTCGCCTAGTCCGGTCTATGGCGCCGCACTGCTAATGCGGTTTGGGTTCACGCCCATCCGGGGTTCAAATCCCCGAGCCTCCGCCACTGACCAGGCGCCCTGCCCCGAGCGCAGCGCGTCGGCCATGTTCTCATTGATCATCTTGGCCTCTTGCCGGGCCATTGCTGGGCCTTCCGGGTGTTCGGGCGGCCAGGATCCGGTCGATTGTCGAGCGGCCGATGCCGGTCAGCTGGTTGACGCGGTACTTGCTCACGCCGACCTCTACAGCCGCCCGGACGCGGTTATCCCGGTCGCGCGTGACGGAGGACCACTCGATCAGCATTTCCTGCGCCTCCTCGGGCCGCATGTCTCACACAGTACGTGTCTCACGTGAGATGATCAGCTGGCGTCCGGGTCGAGGCAGCAGCGTTCCCAGCTCCAGCCGGGCTTCCGGTGCTCGGCCAGCCAAGACACTCCGGTGGCGTCGCCAGTGTTCCACGACGGCTTAAACCACCGGCCGATCGTGAGGGCGGCAACCCTGTGTGCGCCCGCGGCCTTCAGGGCTGCGCTCGCCGACTGCGCGTGTGCTCCCGTCGTCCAGGTGTCGTCCACGACCAGGACGGAGGCGCCGGTCAGCGATCTTGTGGCCCTGTAGCGGTCGGCCGCCTGGGCGCGCTGCTCCAGGTCGGTCCGGGCCACGGTCAGCAGGTCGGCGTACCTCTTGTCGCTGCCGACGACGACTCCGGCGACGAGGGTCCGCAACGGGTGACTGGCCCGGCAGCTTGTGCTCGGGACCGTCGTGATCGCGTCGAATTGCTGGACTCCGAGACGTGCCGCCATGCATCGCTCGTGCGCCGCGAGCCATTTCCAGAGCACCGCCCCGAGCCCGACCGTCATGCGCTGGCGGTCTCGCTCTCCTACGGCCGGGTTCTTGTAGGCGTACAGCTCGTGCGCGAACTGCTCGCCGACTGGTGCCATGGAGACGAATGCGGCAAGGTCGGCTCGGCTGGCCCCGAGCACCCAGCCGGCCTCGTTGCACGGGTAGCACATGGGGAAGTTGCTGCCGACGATGCTGTGGCAGACCTGGCAGACGCGGCGGCCGGCGGCTGGGACCCGCACCAGGAAGTTGACGTAGGGGGCCGCGTAGTCGTCAACGGTGCGCGGAGGGCTGCTCACATCCAGACGAGCCGGGCGGGCGGGGTCAGGATCTTGTCGAGCACGGAGAGCACATCGCCTGCGTCCCTGACGACGTAGGCACCCGGCCGCTGGGCGTAGTTCCGGGCCCAGTCGTGATCCATCAGGCTTCGGAGCAGGAACACGGGCCGGCCGTGCTCCAGCGCGAGCCGGGCCTGCATGCGCGCGCCGCTGCGGTAGGCGGCCTCGACGACCACGGTGGCAGCGGCGTATCCGCTCATGACGGCGTTGCGCATCGGGAAGGTGTGCGTCGTCGGGGCGGTGTCGGGCCAGAACTGGGAGAGCACAAGGTGATCGCGGCCGATCTGCTCCTGGAGAGCGCGGTTCGCCGCAGGGTAGTACCGGAGAATGCCGGTGCCGATCACCGCCACCGTCCGGCCGCCCTCGCGGAGGGCAGCCGTATGGGCAGCACGGTCGACTCCCTCGGCCAGGCCGCTTACGACGGTTGTTCCCTGGCGGGCCAGGCCTGCGGCGATGGCGTCGGCTCGCTGGAGGCCCTCGGCTGATGGCTTCCTCGTTCCGACCACAGCGACGCTGCGCTCGTCCTCCGGGTCGAGATGCCCCTGGTAGAAGAGGAACGGCGGCCTCTGGTGGATCGTCAGCAGGTGCGACGGATATTCGGGGTCCAGCAGGGTTACGAGCTGGAGGCCCTGCCTGGTCCAGGCCTCGATCTCGTGGCGGCACTTCTCCAGGGTCAGCTCAGCGTCACTGCTGTCGTCAGGGGCGAACAGCTCGCTCTGGCCCTGAGGCTGCCCGGTGCCCATCAGCACTGCGACCGCGCTGCCGTGCATCTCTACGTCGTCGGCAACTGCGCCCCAGCCGGATTTCCGGTTGCGCAGCAGCGCCAGCAAAGCAGCCTGCTCCGTCAGCCGTTCCATAACCCCACCCTAATCGAACGTAATGACGATTGCATTGCCCCGCTCCGTTCGAAGCGGATCCGTCTTTTCGAATTCCTACCCAATGTGAATCTGTCTATACCGTGCCACACGCTACCCATGCGGCACAGGTCCCACCGGTCACGATTTGCCCGCGTGATCACGGAGTTCTCCCTTCGCTGACGAGGGATGAACGCGGCGATCGCCGCGGCTGCGGCGTCGGCAAGCTGCTCGGCCACCTCGATGTAGGTGTACATCGTGAATGCGACCGTCGCGTGCCCGAGCGCGGCCGAGATGACCTCGGGCGGCTGGCCGGCCGCCGGCAACATCGACGCCGTGCCGTGCCTGAGGTCGTGGAACGCGGCCGGTTCGTTACGGGGTCGCGGCACCGGCACTCGCGGTAGGGCTCGGGCGGCTTCATGGCCCGACGGTAGCGGCCGATGCCGGGACTGATAGCCCAGCACGGGAAAGACACGCCGCTCAGCCCCAGGCCAGCGGCATGCGACCCCATACCTGATGCGGTCACCACCTGCGGTACTTGCGGTACCGAATAACGCCCGCTCCGCCAGGGCGGCCAGTGTCGGCACGCGCCAGATCCGCAGGCAGCGGCGGCGGGATGAGCCCCTGGCGCCGCATCTCCGAACGAAGGTGCCGCAGGTCCTCCTCCAGCTGGAGGGTCTGCGCTGCAGCAACCTCGCGCATCGCCTCCGAGAGTTCGGGATCCGAGCCAGACGGTGCCGGTATCTCGCCGCGGTGGCGTTCCCATGCAGCGACCAGCGCGGTATGCCGGCGGTAGGCCGGGAGCGGCAGCCTACAGCTGTCATCTTTACATGTAGCTACTTCAAGAATGCTGTGCTGTAATTTGACTGGAGCATCAGGTGTGCTAGCCCTGCATGATGAGACACCCTTTAGAGACACCGTGATAGAGATTTCGCACAAGATGGAATTTCAGGCGATGTCCTTTAAGTCCGACCGCGCACGGTCCCACGGCTGGTGGCGCAACCTCGTCGAGTACGGCGCGTGGGTAGGACCCGGAAACAACCGGGTAGGGCCGCCGACACCAGAAGCACTGCCCGGCATCGCTGCCCTGTTCGGAACGACAGAACAGCGCGTGTCAGAGATGATCGCTGCCGACTGGTACGGTGTATACCCCGACGCCGAAGCCGTCGTGTCGCCGCGTGTGCTTCGACTCGGCCAGGTTCTGGACAGCCTCAGCGACAACGACACGAGGATGGTCGAAGAGCTGGCGCGCAGACTGGCGAAAACATAGCCTGCCGTCACCCGGCCCCTGAGTGCCGGGACGGTCGCGGCTTCACAGTTGCCGTGCGGATGCGCCGGCAGCCTGGCTCTCCTGCGCGTGTCCTGCCGTACGATGGCTGCACCTCGCCGGCCTGGCACAAACGCAGCGCCTGGACGAGGCCGAGGTTACTGGCCGGCCCCGCGGCGTGACTACGCGGAGACAAACTGAGAGGGGCCGTACGGTCGACTCAAGATGGGCATGTTCAACGCCCGTCAGGAGCGCAATGCCGTCACCGCGGCGCTGCGGGACCGTGTTGGCTGCCCGGACGAGGGCCGAGATCCCGACCGGTGAGTGACCTCACCGGGCCGACGACAGCGGCCCCGACCGAGCACTCGCGCTGGTCGGGGCCGCTTGGCTTTCGGTTCTACGCCGGCCGGGTCCGCTCACCCAAGCCACTGGCCACGTTCGGCATCAACCCGGCCCGACCTGGTGGAGTATCAACCCGGCCGACCTGGTGGAGTGGTCGGCTCAGTCACTGCCGTCATCGCCGTCGTCGGGGAAGTACTCGGCGCGCTGGGCCTTGGGCGGGGCCAGGTGATGCGAGAGCGCCTCGACCCTCAAGTCGGCGGCCTGCGCACCGTGATCTCGCCGGCTTCCTGGCGGGGTCGGATGGCGGCGATCTTCTAGTCGCGGATGCGGTCGAACGCCCGCCGAAGAGGCAGTCCAGTAGGCCCAGGGCGGTAGCGCAGGCGGCCCACTCTGCCGACCCCGTCGAGGAACGGGTGGATGGTTTCGAACTGGGCGTGAGCTAGGGCACAGACGATGAGGGGGTCCAGGAGGCCAGAGTCATGCATGAACCGCTCAAGGTTGCCGAGCGCGGCCCGCATCTCATGCGGTGGTGGTGGGATGAAGGCGGCGTCGGTGTCGGCGAGGCCGAGTGGTCCTCCGCCAATCCAGTTCTGGCTCTGGCGAAACTCGCCGGGTGATTTGTTACTGCCTCGGGTTCCTGACATCAGCCATCCGTGGATCTCCCGGAGCAGTATTAAAGCAATAGCGCTTCGGGGTTTAACAAGCAATCCGGACTAGCTGGCTTGCTTCGCTCAGCTTCAACATGGCAACAGTCGCGGCACCGTTGCTAAGCCAGATTGCCTCCCTGCTTCAAGACAGCGGCTTAGGATCACTGAAGCGCTGGCCGCTACGGTACCGCGGGCTGCCAGCGCCGGAGCGTGGCCGCCTCAGCCCGGCCTGTGCCACATCCAGTCAGGTCAGGCGCTGCCACGGCGAGCGAGCCATTGGCTGCGCGCGCGTCCGCACTCCCAGCCGCTCCCGCACGCCACCTGCTGCGACGGCCGCAATCCCGCGCCCGACCAGACGCGCCGTCGGCGCGGCCACGGCCAGGGCACCGGCGCATGCCCGCGCGGCGGCGCGGCGGCCGCCCTCGGCGGCAGTAGCGGCCGCCGGGACGGTGACCTCAGCGAACCCGTCCATCAGCTGAGCCAGGTCCGGATCGGACCGGGTTATGGATGCCTCGATCTCGCGCAGCGCCCGGCGCTCCCGGCGAGGTAGGCTCATCGCGCACCTCCGGCTGACCCGGCGCCCGCCATGGGCACTGCCAGCCTCACAATCGCATCACCAGGAGGCGCCCAATTGCAACCGCCGCGCGGCAAAAGGATAGGGCGCCAATCGGATGACGTTTCCAGCTGAGGCGCAAGCGCTGTTGGCTCATGGCAAAGAACAGACGGCCGTTAGCTGAAAAGTGCCGAAATAACCTGATGGGGCGGGATGTCAGCCGATCGGCCGGCCGCCGGTGAGCGCATTGTTCGGCGGCCCGGCGACCGGACGCAGCACCCTGGCAAGCGCGACGAGCCAGCCGAGCACGGTCCAGCCGAGTAGCGCATTGACGATCACCACAGTGAACAGGTCAGGATGCCGCCTGCGGCAAGCGAGGATGCTGGGCAGCCAGTACAGCCCGAGTACAACCAGGACGAGAAGCGCGGTCGCGAGTAAGACGATCATGCCCATGCTGATCAAGTCCGATCTTCCCAGGTAAATCCCTCGGGATGCCACTGTAACGGCCAATGCGGGCCGTGGCTGCGACTCGCTTCAATCTGGCATTACCTCAACCAGAAGTGTCCTGACATTAACGACGCGAAAAGGGCAATCCAAGAATGGCCACCGGCCCTGGCCCGCGGGGCGCAGGCCAGCAGAGTCGTCATCCGTACCAGGCTCAGCTGTCCTGTCCCGGCAGGCGGCACGAGATCGCTGCCCGTCCGGTCCGGCGATCCGGCCGGTTTAGCGGCCATTCGCCAGCCAGTAGGCTGCCGACGTCATGAGACACATGAGGGCGCGGCGCTGATGGTGACGTTCTTCGCGCTGGCCGCCGCCGTGCTCTATGGCAGTGCGGACTTCCTCGGCGGAGTGGCCACCAGGCGAGCGCGGGCCCTTGCGGTCCTGCCAGCCTCGGCTCTGGCGGGCGCACTGATCGTGCTTGCTGCCGCCCTGATTTCCGGGGAACCTGCCAGCCGCGCGGGTCTGGGATGGGGCCTGGCTGCGGGCGCGGTCGGTGGCGTGGGCCTGATCGTCTTCTACGCAGGCCTCGCCGAAGGGCCGATGAGCATCGTCGCGCCTACCTCGGCGCTCACGGCGACGGTGCTCCCCGTCGGGGTGGCGCTAGCCGAGGGTGAGCGAGCTAGTCCCGTCATCTATGTTGGCGCCGCCATCTGCGTCATGGCGATCGTGCTGGTTAGCTCGGCTGGCGCGCCCTCCGCCAGGCAGCAGTCCGGGGGCAGGCTGACAGCACGCCTGGCCGACCGGGGCTTTCATGTTCGGGCCATCGGCTACGGCACGGCCGCGGGGCTGGCCTTTGGCCTGTTCTTCGTCTTCCTTCGCAACGCTGGCCAGTCAGGAGCGTTCTGGCCAATCGTGGCTTCCCGGCTGGGTGGCCTTGTCATCATCGTGTTCGCCGCGGCCGTCACCCGTACCCGGCCGGTGATCGCTTCCGGCGGGGCCAGGCTGCTGCTGGCCACCTTCGGCTCCGGCGTGTTCGACGCGAGCGCCAACGTCTGCTACGTGCTGGCCACCAGGGCGGGCCTGTTCGGCCTAGCCGTCGTGCTGACGTCGCTGTACCCAGGCGTGACCGTGCTGCTCGCCAGGTTCGTCCTTGGCGAGCGGCTGCGCCGGATCCAGCTGGCCGGGCTGCTGATCGCCGGTTGCGGCATCGTGCTGGTAACGGTGTGACTGCGAGGGCGGCAGCCGTGGCCGCCGGGCCAGCGCCGGACGGGCAGACAAGCTCGTGCGGCCGGACGTCACGTGATGTCATCCGGCCGCACGAACCCCGGGGAAGGGGTAAGCGCTCGGATCAGAGTTCGTCCGGGACAGGCACAGGGCGACTGTCGGAATCCTCTGGATCCGCTGCGCTCGACGGAAAGAGGATCTCACAAATGAGCAGGTAAAGCTGCTCCGGATACGGAAGAAATTCAACGTTTCGCAATGCCTGATCCTGGCCAGCTGACTCAACGATGAACTCCCCGTAGCCGAGAAGGCGACCGGCGAAGGACCGCCTGAAGCTCATGTCAGTGACCTTAGTCAGCGGCATCATGTTCACTCGCCTGGTCAGAACGCCAGTAGTCAGAAGCAATCGCTCACTGGTAACGACAAAGTAATCAACCTTCCAGTTCAAGGTCTTCCAGACCAGGCGAAGGAAGAGCAGCAGCCAAATCAGCCAGACAACTCCCGCACCAACGCCGTGGACCACAGTCGCGCTCAGCACCCCGGCTACTAGCAGGCCTCCGAGCGCCTCAGCACTAGGCGCCAGCAGCACAGCTGGATGCATGCGGACGGTCGCGAGTTGCCGCTCACGTGGCAGCAAGTACTTGTTGATGGCAACTGGTGCCCGGACTCCTGCCGTCGGCTGTCGCATGCGATTACAACTTGTTCACGAAACGCGACATCGAGTTACCGGCAGACTTGAGCCCGTTGAAGGCCGACTGGAGGGCATGTGCTGCACCGGTCGGGTTCGTGGCCAGGTAATACACCACAAAGAGAACGATCGCCCATGTGATGACTTTCCGCAACACGTAATCACCTCCTCGATACAGTCGCAGTAGGCCACTACCACGAGTGAGCATTCGGCCTCGCCAGCGAGTGGCATCAGCATAGCTCAGCGCAATTTGCCGACCAATGGCCACTAACCCAAGCAACGATACTGGGGTCGGCCTGGTAGGGCCTGCCGGCGCGCGGTGTCAGACCCGCAAGGTCGGCCCGCCCCGGAAACTTGCGCGCGGGTGGCCCGATGCAGGCCCGCGAGCAGGCGGATACCAGCCCGCGAGCCGTCAGAGTCTGACACCATTTCCCTTCTGGTACCCAGCCGACGGGGTGACGATGACCGATGTGAGTCCGAGCGATTTCGCCGTCGTCGTCTACCGGGAGGATGACGTATGGGAAGCCGAGGTGCTGCCGGCGGCGCTGACCAGCAACCTAGATGGTCTAATCCTGGCATTGCGTCAGCAGCCGGGCATTGGCGGCGCAATTGGCCTGGCGGCGGTGGGAGACGACTTTTTCGTCGCCCTGAGGGTGCTCGGCAGTAATGTCTCTGTCTTCCTGTCGGACGTCACTGCGTCGGTTGACTGGCCGCTAGCCCGCCAAGTGCTGGACTATCTGGACATCCCCGTTCCCGAAGACGAAGACCTTGATCAGGTACTGCCAGTCGGAGACATGTCGATCTTTGCGGACCTGGGCATCGACGAGATGGAACTAGGCGCGCTGTCTGGCGACCTCGACCTCTTCCCGGACGAGGTGCTCGCGAGCCTGGCCAGGCGAATCGGGTTTGGCCACGCGCTCGAGCGCGCGCTGGACTCAGCCCTGGGCGTCTGACGACGGCCTCACGATGTCTGGCTACCTGACTAGTTTCGAGCCGGCCATGACCCAGGCACTCGCCGAAGCCGCGGCCGCGGCCGCGGCGCGCGAGGTGCCCGTCGGGGCCGTTGTGCTCGACGCGGGTGCCCAGATCATCGGTCGTGGCCGGAATCAGCGCGAGGCCGAGGCGGACCCCACCGCCCACGCCGAGATCGTCGCCCTGCGCGCCGCTGCCAGCGTCCGTCGCAGCTGGCACCTGGAGGATTGCACCCTGGTTGTCACGCTGGAACCGTGCACTATGTGCGCGGGTGCGCTGCTAGCGGGCCGCGTTGGCAGACTGGTCTACGGCGCCCGCGACGCCAGGGCCGGGGCGGCCGGCTAGTCTGGGATGTCCTGCATGATCCCAGGCTGGGCGCGCCCGTCGAGGTACTGAGCGGCGTGCTCGCCGAGCAGTGCGCGGCATTGCTGACAGAGTTCTTCGGGCACCAGCGCTAGCCGGCGGCCGCGACCCGCAGGAGTGCACGCAGCCGCAAGTCCGCAAGTGGCACCTGCTCGGGTAGGCTCTGCTGCGGTGGAGTCGCCTAGTGGCCGAGGGCGCACGCCTCGAAAGCGTGTGAAGGGGCAACCCTTCCGTGGGTTCAAATCCCACCTCCACCGCCACTGACCTGGAATGGCGCGCATCAGGTCACCCTCAGCAGAGCGTTAAGCCGGCGACTGCCCCTGAACTGAGCTTGAGCCGTACTCGCGGATTCCGCTGGAGCGAGTGTCAGGTACTCATCCCAGGTCCGGCTAGCGGAGCCGGCTGCCGAGGAAGGTGCGGAGGTGGCTGGCCAGGGCGTCGGAGTCGTCGGATGCGCCGTGGATGTAGGTCGAGGCGCGGGTCCGGAGCACCGGCAGGCCAAGGACGTAGAGTCCGGGGGCGTCGGTGGCTACGCCGCCGTCGTGGCGGATGTGGCCGGCCCGGTCATACACGGGCATGTCGAGCCAGGAGTGGTCGGGCCGGAATCCCGTTGCCCACAGCACTGTCGCGACCTCCCCGCTGGTCAGGTCCAGTTGCAGGGGGGCGCGGGGATCCACGCGCGTCGGCGCGAAGCGGTGCGGTGGCGGGAGCTGGTCCGCCAGCCCTGATGTCCTGGCCCACTCGTCGGCCCGGGTCAGGAACCGGTTCATCTTCAGGTCGGCGAGCGCGCAGGTGTTGGCGAGCGATCCGGAGAACTGGGCCATACCGTCAGCGATGCGGCCGAGGCGGCCGACAATGCGGACCCCTTGCGCCGCCAAGGCGTTGAGGTCGCTGAACGTCATCCCCGGCGCTCCGGTGAGCTGAGGGGAGGGCAGATGGCGGGCCCGGGTGAGGTCGTCGATCTCGTCGTAGCGCTCGGCCAGCAGGCCAGTCGCTTCCAGCCACCAGAAGATGTCGCGCCCCCGATAGCTGCGGGGCAGCCGGACATGTTCGCCAACGGCCAGGGTTACCGGGCGCCCGGACCGGTGGATCTCTCCGGCGAGCTGGACACCTGTCGCCGACGCGCCCACGACGAGGACACCGCCGTCGGGAAGCTGGCCGGGATCGCGGTAGGTGAGCGGGGTGAGCATCGAGATCGACTGAGCAACGGCGCCGGCGACGCGCGGGACTGCTGGCAGGTTGCACGCTCCGCTTGCCAGCACCACGGCCCGGGCGTGCAGGACGTCGTCATTGGCCAGGATCTCGAAGCCCGCTGAAGCGGCGCGCACGGTATGCACGGTCGTGCCGGTGCGCACGGGCGCGCCGACGAGGCGGGCGTAGCGGGTGAGGGCGGCCACGACCTCGGCGACGGGCATATAGCCCTCGGGGTCATCGCCGGCGTAGTCGTGTGCCGGCAGCCGGGTCTGCCAGTTCGGGGTGAGCAGCCGCAGGCTCGGCCAGCGCTGGGTCCGCCATGAGTTCGCCACCTCACCGCGCTCAAGGACTACATGCTCGATCGAGCGGTCGGTGAGGCGGCGGCTCATGGCCAGGCCGGCGTGCCCGGCGCCGACGATAACTGCCGTGGTCTGCATAGCGTGGGTTCCGGGCCGTGTTTGTCAGGCCAGCTCGACGAGTACCTTCGTCGGATTGGTCACGATGTCGAAGACTGCCGAGCGCTTCTGCGCCTGCGCGACCAGCGCCTCGAGGTCGTCGCGGGAGCCGTCGGCGTCGATGGCGAACCTGACCGTGACGGCCTCGAAGCCATTGCGGATGTCAGGGTCGGCGCCGAGGATGCCGAGGACGTTCATGTCGCCTTCGATGGTGGCGGTGACCGACCGGAGCTGGATGCCCCGGTGCTGGGCGACGGAGGCGACGCCCGCGGTCAGGCACCCGACCAGGCCGACTAGCACGTACTCCACCGGCGTCGCTCCGTTGTCCTCGGACGCGAAGCATTCGGGGTGGTCGACGTCGAACTCGTAGGTCACGCGGTGCTGTTGCTCGGCGCCGAGGCCGGTAAAGCCGGCGACGGCGGAGCGGCTGTGGGTGCCGTTGCGCCAGGTGCAGCTCGCTCGCCAGGTGAACTGTGCCGCTTCGGGTGCGGCGGACAGCGCATCGCGCGCCCCCAGCAGAGCGGCGACGTTGACGCCGTTGTCGACGGGACTGTCGGTGATGGTCATCGGTTCTCCTTGACTTCGACGGGATCGGAGGTGGCTGATTCCTGACTCCGACTTGGGGCGAGGACGACGGGGAGCGAGACGAGGCCGCGCAGGACGAGACCGTCGCCGCGGGCCCAGGCGAGGGCGTCTCGGTCGACTGCGAGCCGGAGGTCCGGGTGACGGCCGAGCAGGGTCGCGAAGGCAACCCTGGCTTCGAGCCTGGCCAGGGGCGCGCCGAGGCAGTAATGGATCCCATGTCCGAAGCCAAGGTTCGAGGCGCTGGGGCGGCTGATGTCGAGTGCATCGGGGGCCGGAAATCGATCGGGATCGCGGTTCGCCCCGCCGAGGCACACCAGCACCTGCTCGTGCGGCGAGACCTCGACTCCGTCGAGCGTCACTGGTCCGGTCGTCACCCGGAAGGTGGCATGCGGGACCGGGGCGGTGAAACGGATGAGCTCGTCGACGGCGGCGGATAGCTGCCCGAGATCGGCCACCAGGGCTTCGAGCTGGCCGGGGTGATCCAGCAGGGCGACGATCCCGTTGCCGATGAGGCTGGCCGTGGTCTCGTGGCCAGCGACGACGAGCTGGAATAGGCTCGACAGCAGCTCCTGGGTGGTGAGCGCATCGTCTTCAGCGGCGACCAGGACGCTGACCAGGTCGTCGGCCGGGCGCTGCCGTTTGGCCTCAACCAGCTCGCGCAGGTAGGCGACGATGCCGTCCGATGCCGCGACCGCGTCCGCTGGCGGCTCGCCGGCCCACCCAGTCAGCAGCACCTGGAACCAGGCGTGCAGGCCCGGGCGGTCGGCCGCCGGGATACCTAGCAACTCGGCGATCACCCGGAACGGCAGCGGGTAGGCGTATCCCTCGACAAGGTCGACGGTGGCGCCGGGCCCGGCCGCATCTAGTTCGTCGACGAGGTTGCTGGCGATTGCCTGGATGGCCGGCTCCAGCGCCGCGATCCGGGACGGCGCGAAGGCCCTGGACACCAGCCGCCGCAGCCGGGTGTGATCAGGCGGGTCGAGGTTGAGCATGTGCCGTGAGAACTCCGGGCCGGGCAGGCCTTCGGCCACCACGTCGCCGTTTGCCCGCAGGGCGGCCATCATGTCTTTGGAGATGCGCGGGTCGCTGAGTGCTTGCCTGGCGGCGCCGTAACCGAGCACGATCCAGGCGCGGTGGCCGTCGGCGAGGCGCGCCTTCTGCACCGGGCACTGCGCTCGTGCCGCGGCGAAGTGGCCGAACGGGTCGTCGCGGATCTCGGGCTCCCAGCCGCCCCAGGTCACGGGGAGCTCAGTCACTGTCGTTCTCCGGCCGGTAGCCCGTGCAGAGCAGGTCAAGCCGGGCGATACGCCCGCCGTCCGAAGTGTCGGCATAGGCCTGCTGTTCGACGGTGAACCAGCCGGCGCCGATCCGCTGGGCCTGGAGCCGCAGCCGCCAGTGCAAGTGCAGGCGGCCGCCCACCTCACCAAAGGTGGCCTGGACAAGCTCGAAGGCCTCGGTGTCACCGAACCAGCCGGCAAACCGGGCCGCGATCTCCCCGGCACCAGCCCACTCACGTAGTCCGGCAGGCAGCAGGGCGCGCAGGCGAGCGTCGGTCGTGAGCGTGCCGCCGAGCCGGGTGAAGTCCTGCGCGGCAAGCCCGTCCAGGAACGCCCCCGCGACGGCTGACTCTGGCACAAGGCTGGCCGCCGTGCGGTTGCGGGGTGTCATCATGAAACCGTTGTACGTGCGCAGGCTGTCATCGCGGTATCGGGGAATCCCCCTACATGGGCCGTACAGCCAGGACAGTCCAGTCCGTGCTGCCGGGCGATGGCGGCGGCGCTGCGGACCTTCGTATGCTCGGGGTATGGCCTCCTGGCTGCACGAATAGGGGGGCGCGGGCGGGACGGTTGGATGCGAGACGCGAGGCGTGCACCACGCAGTGGCCTGCCGTCGCCTGCCGACCTGTTTGTAGGCCGGGGCGACGACCTGGCGGCCGTGTCACGGCTGCTCGAGGATGCGCGGAACCGGCTGGTCACGCTCACCGGGCCGCCGGGCATCGGTAAGACCCGTCTCGCCGTCGCGTGTGCGTCTGCGCACGCCGAGCGCAGCGGGTGCGCCGCGGTGTTCGTTGACCTGGCATCGGTGCGGGATCCGGTGCAGGTGATCGTTGAGCTGGCCCAGGCGGTGGGCGTCGAGCCGCGCGGCGACAGGGATCTGACCAGCCAGCTGGCTGCAGCTCTAGGCGACCAGGAGCGGCTCGTGGTCCTGGACAACTGCGAGCATCTGCTGGCGGCGGCGCCGGAGGTTGGCAAGGTGCTTGCCGCCTGCCCGCGGCTGCTGGTGCTCGCTACCAGCCGGGAGCGGTTCCGGCTGTCCGCGGAGCAGGAGTTCCCGGTTCCGCCGCTTGCCATGCCCGCGCCGACGGATGCGGCCGACCTCCGTCGCCTCGCGGCGAATCCGTCGGTCGCGCTGCTGCTGGACCGGGCACGCCGTACCAACCCGAACTTTGATCTCAGTTCGGCTAATGCGCTGTTGCTGGCCAGCGTGTGCATTCGACTGGAAGGCCTGCCGTTGGCCATTGAGCTTGCGGCAGCCCGACTGAAGGTCCTCAGTCCCGGCGAGGTGCTGTTCCGGCTGGGAAGCAGGATGGAGGTGCTGGCCGGAAATGCGCGCGATGTGCCGATACGGCAGCGTGCGCTGCGCAACGCCATCGCCTGGAGCTACGACCTGCTCGACTCCGGCGAACGGGCGCTGTTTCGCAGGCTGTCGGTATTTGCCGGCGGCTGGACGCTTGCCGACGCGGCGAGCGTGTGCGCGGTTTCCCTGGATGATGTGCTCGCGGTCGTGGAGTCGCTGCTCGACAAGAGCCTGATCCGGCGGCTGCCTGGCGACGAGGAGACCGCCGAGTTCTCCATGCTGGAGATTCTGCGTGAGTACGCGGCCGAGCAACTGGTATCGAATGGCGAAGCCGAGGAGACGAGGGCCAGGCACGCTGGCCACTACGCGGGGCTGGCGGCGCAGCTCGAGGCCTCGATCGGCCTGCCGGAGGAACGCACCTGGGTGCTGCGGGCCGGCCGGCACCATGTCGACCTCCGAGCCGCGCTGGATTACTGCCTGGGCGCAGGGCAGGATGCCTGGGCCCTTTCGCTTGCCGCTGCACTCGGCTGGTACCACTACACGCGCGGCGACCTTGGTCAGGGCCAGGCTCTCGTCGACATTGTGCTTTCCCTGGGCCAGCATGACCCGGCAGCGATGAACGACGATGCCACGGCGGACGGCCTGACTGGCGTGCTCATCGCGGGCGGCCTCCTAGCCTGGGCGACCGGGAACCCGGGTCGTGCCCAGGACCTGCTGCTCCAGGCGCTTGAGCGCAGCGAGGAACGTGCTGATCTGCGCCGCGCGGCGATTGCATGCGCATTTCTCGGGCATGTGGCCCGTGTCGTCGGCGAGTGGGATGCGTCTGCTCAGTGGCATCGACGGGCAGAGGCGGACTTCCGTGCGGGCGATAACACACAGGGGGTGGCATGGGCCCGGTACGACCTTGGGCTGCTCGCCCGGGACCACGGCGATCTGGATAGCGCTGCCGAATTGCTCCGGGCGAGCCTGCGGGACTTCCGCGCGCTCGACTATGCGTGGGCGGTGGCCTGGTCGGCATGGGGCCTCGGCACGACGCTGAGCGCTCAAGGACGACTGGACGAAGCACGGCCGCTGTCGGCTGAGGCTCTGCAGATCTTCACCGAAATCAACGACGCCAGAGGCGTCGCACAGTGCCTTGAAGCGCTCGCCTACGTCGCCAGCGAGCAGGCGCACTTTGAGTCCGCCGCGCGGCTGATCGGCGCGGCCGCTGCGCTACGCGTGCAGGTGGCCGCCCGCCCGCCAGACACCGAGCAAGCAAAGAACTCGGCAGTGGAGCGCGTGCTCGCGCAGGCGCTGGGGCCTCAGGACGCCGACCGGCTCATCGACGCCGGCCGGACCATGCCGGCCCGGCGGGCAGCAGATCTCGCGCTGGCGGTCGCTGCGGGCGCCGCACCAGCAGACCCCGATCGCCCGCAGCAAGTGCCGCTCACTCCGCGAGAGCGGCAGGTGGCCGCGCTGGTTGCCTCGGGGCGCACCAACCGGCAGGTCGGCAGGGCGCTCGGCATCTCCGAGAAGACCGCGGAGGTTCACTTGCACCATGTGATGTCCAAGCTGGATGCCCATAGCCGGGCCGAAGTAGCCGCCTGGGCCGTCACCCAGCACCTGCCGGGTCTGGAGCGGCAAGCGCCAGGCCCGGTGCCGCACGGAACCTAGTGGATTTCCCCAATAGCGCGGTCTGGGCCTGCCTGGCCACGATAGTGGCGGGGCCGCGTCATCGGCTGAGGTCCGGGTCGAGTGGGTGGCCGGTCCGGCCGGCTAGCGGCTCGCTGAGGGGGTGCAACTGATGCGCGCACGACTGCCCGATGAGTCAGGTTATGTGGTCAACTCAGGCGTTCGGATCTATTACGAGGTCCACGGCGCCGGGAAGCCGACGATTTTGCTGCTGCCCACGTGGGCGATCGTGGACTCCCGGCACTGGAAGATGCAGGTGCCCTTCCTGGCCAGGACCTTCCGGGTGATCACGTTCGACCCACGCGGGAACGGCCGGTCGGACCGGCCTCAGGAGCTGTCGGCGTACGCCGATACCGCGTTCGCCAGCGACATCCGGGCAGTACTCGATGCGACGGGCACGGAGCGCGCGGTGCTGGCCGGGTTCTGCACCGGTTTCACGTGGGCCCTGCTGTTCGCGACGACGGAGCCGCAGCGGGTGAGCGGCATCGTCACCATCGCGCCGACCCTGCCCATCCCGCCCGCTGATCCGTGGGAACGGCACGACGTCTCATTCGACGACGTCCTCGACACCACCGAGGGCTGGGCGAAGGAGAACAGGCACTACTGGCGGCGGGACTGGCGGGGATACGTCGAGTTCTTCATGTCGCAGATCGCCACCGAGCCGCACTCCACCAAGCCCTACGACGATCTGGTGGAGTGGGGCATGCAAACCGACGCCGACACCATGCTTTGCGATGCGGACGCCCCTCGGCAGATCGCGGATGAGGCCACGGCGGTCCAGCTCTGCCGCTCTCTGACGTGCCCGGTCCTGGTGATCGGCGGCGACCAGGACAAGATCGTCCCGCCCGAACGGACGCGGCGCATCGCTGAGCTGACGGGCGCCGAGCTCCTCGTGGTCGGGGGTGGTGGGCACGCGCCGCACGTCCGGTACCCGGTCGCGGTGAACCACGCGATCCGCGACTTCGTCAGCGGGCTGGCGCCCGCGCGGCGGCAGCGCGCCCCTTGGCAGGCCGTCCACGGCCGCCGCCGTCAGGCGCTGTGGATCTCCTCCCCGATCGGACTGGGGCATGTCCAGCGCGACCTTGCCATTGCTCGCGCGGTCCGCAAGCGCGTGCCGGACCTGGATATTCACTGGTGGGCGCAGCCGCCCGTCACCGACGTGCTCGCCGAAGCAGGAGAGGTCATTCATCCGGCGAGCACCGAGATGGCCTCGGAGTCGGCGCACTGGGAGTCCGAGGCCGCGGACCACGACCTGCCCGCCTTCTACGCGTTCCGGCGCATGGATGAGATCTTCTGCGCGAACTACCTGCTGTTCGACGACGTTGTCCGGGACACCAGCTACGACCTGTGGGTGGGCGACGAGTGCTGGGAGATCGATTATTTCCTGCACGAGAACCCGGAGCGGAAGATCGCGCCATACGTGTTCATGACGGACGTGATCGGGTTCTTGCCCACCGACCCGGCGGACTCACGCGAAGCCGAGTTGTGCGCGGATTACAACGCTGACTCCATTGTCAAGCGCGAACGATTCCCTCAGCTGCGCGACCTGTCCATGTTCATCGGCTCCTTCGACGAGCTGCCCGATTGCTCGTTCGGGCCCGGCCTGCCCGGAATACGGTCGTGGTCCCGCCAGTGGTTCTCCTCGGTCCCGTATGTGCTCCCGTTCAGTCCGGGCGCCTATCGTGATCGCGCCCCGTTGCGGAGTCGGCTCGGCTATCCCCAGGACCAGCCGTTGCTCGTGGCGGCGGTGGGTGGCACGGCGGCGGGCGCCAGCCTGCTCGAGCTGACTTGCGACGCGTTTGCCCGGCTTCGTAAGCAGGTGCCAGAAGCGCGCATGCTCCTGGTCACCGGCCCGCGCCTCGATCCCCGGCTGCTGCCCGACATCGAAGGCATTGACAAACGCGGCTACGTTCCCGATCTGTTCGAGCACCTTGCGTGCGCCGACGCGGCCGTTGTCCAAGGCGGCCTGTCGACCACGATGGAACTCGTCGGGGCCGGACGGCCGTTCATCTACTTCCCGCTGCGCCGGCACTGGGAACAGCAGCACTTCGTCACTCACCGGCTCAGCCACTACCGCGCCGGGCTGCGGATGGACTACGCGACCACCTCGGCCGACGACCTCGCGACGGCGATGCGGGCCGCGCTGGCGCAGGATGGCACCGGGCCGGGCTACCGGCCTGTGCCGCGCGGCGGCGCTGCCCGCGCGGCCACGCGGATCGCCGCACTGCTAGCCGGCCAGTGACTCGATGCTGGCGTCCGAGGGCAAATGGAGCGTGTGATGGCTGTCGCTGCCAGTGAGGATGCGGTCCGGTCGGTCGTCCTGGACTACGTCGAGGGATGGTTCGACGGCGACGCGGACCGTATGAAACGTGCGCTTCATCCGGAGTTGGTGAAGCGCTGCCGGGGGATCGAGGGCGATAACCCGGACGCGCTGGAGACGCTGTCGGCGCGGGACATGATCGATGCGACCGCTGATGGAGAGGGACGCCGCGAGGATGCCGCCGACCGGCAGATCGAGATCAGGATCGACCATCTGAGCGGCGGGATCGCGAGTGCGCAATTCTTCTGCCGCCGATATGTCGATCTGCTGCACCTGATCGACATGCCGGACGGCTGGAAGATCGTCAACGCAGCGTGGCGGCTGCGTTAAGGCTGGGGACCTTAGGCTCTGCAGACTTGGCGCGTTGAGGCGCACCGTCAGTTATCGCCAGCTCACGAAAAGGGGTCACGGCGGACAATGGACGGGCTCACGGCTCAGCATGACTATGACGTGCTGGTGATCGGCTCAGGGTTCGGCGGCTCTGTGACTGCATTGCGGCTCACCGAGAAGGGCTACCGGGTGGGCGTGCTGGAGTCAGGGCGCCGGTTTGAGGACGCTGATTTCCCTACGACATCCTGGGATGCCCGCAGGTTCTTGTGGGCCCCGAGGCTCGGCTGCCTGGGCATCCAGCGGATCCACCTGCTGCGAGATGTGATCATCCTGGCTGGCGCAGGGGTCGGCGGAGGCTCGCTTGTGTACGCGAACACGCTCTATGAGCCCAAGTCGGACGCCTTCTACCGCGATCGTCAGTGGGCGCACATTACCGACTGGCGGACCGAACTGGCGCCGTATTACGACCAGGCCAGGCGGATGCTCGGCGTGGTACAGAACCCGACGATGACGCCATCGGATGAGGTCCTGCAGGGGGTGGCCGCGGATATGGGAGTGGGCCACACGTTCGGCATGGCGCCGGTCGGCGTGTTCTTCGGCCGAGACGGCCGCAAGGAGCCCGGCGTCGATGCTGATGACCCGTTCTTCGGGGGTGCGGGGCCGCGCCGCCGGGGATGCCTGGAGGCCGGGGAGTGCATGACCGGCTGCCGGCACAACGCGAAGAACACGCTGGTGAAGAACTATCTGTACCTGGCGGAAAATGCTGGTGCGACAGTCCATCCGGAGACCACGGCGGTCGCATTGCACCCCCTGTCCGACGGCGGGTACGCGGTGGACACAGTGCGCAGCGGCGCATGGCGGGCCAGGAATGCGGCGCGCTCGTTCACTGCCGAACAGGTGGTACTCGCGGCCGGGACGTGGGGCACCCAGCAACTGCTGCACAGGATGCGCGCCGAGGGCTGGCTGCCGGAGATCTCGCCGATGCTGGGCGTTCTGACCCGCACGAACTCTGAGGCGCTTGGCGGTGCTCTGACGAAGCTGCGCAGCCGGAAGGAACATGACTTTACCCGCGGGGTGGCCATCACCTCGTCGATCCATCCGGATGAGTACACCCATATCGAGCCTGTCCGCTACGGCAAGGGCTCGAATGCGATGGGATTGCTCAGCACGGTGATGACCGACGGAGGCGGGAAGGCGCCCCGCTGGCTCAAGTGGCTGGCGCAGGTGACGCGCCATCCGGGGCAGCTCGCGTCGCTCTACGGCGGCATCAGCCACTGGTCCGAGCGCGCCGTCATCGGCCTCACCATGCAAACGCTCGATAACTCGATCACTGTCTACCCGAAACGCACCCGCCTGGGCCGCATCAAGCTTGCTTCCCGGCACGGCCATGGCGTTCCGAGCCCGACGTGGATTCCTGCCGCCAACGAGGCGATGCGCCGCGTCGCGGACCGTATCGGTGGCTTCCCCCTCAACAGCGTCGGTGAGATGGTCAATGTCCCCATGACGGCGCATCTGCTCGGTGGATGCGTCATCGGCGATTCGCCGGACAGCGGTGTCATCGACCCCTGCCAGCGCGTCTACGGGTACCCAGGGCTGCACGTCGTCGATGGCTCGGCCGTCTCGGCGAACCTGGGTGTCAACCCGGCGCTGACTATCACCGCCCAGGCGGAGCGGGCGATGGCGCTGTGGCCGAACAAGGGCGAGCCCGACCCTCGGCCGCCGCTGGGCGCCGCTTACCGGCGCGTCGCGCCCACGGCGCCATGCAGCCCGGCCGTGCCGCCGTCCGCACCCGCAGCGTTCAGGCTGCCAATAGTCGATGTCGGGTAGACCCTCGTCATGCTAGAAGGGTCGCAGATGCCTAGCCTGCGGAAGGCCTCAGCAGGCCGCGGATCGCCGCCCACACGGCAGGATGGCCGAGCAGATCGAGGTGATGCATGCCGCCGAGCCTGCGGCCGGAGTCCGCGGGGAAGGGAACATGCTGGCGCCGGCCACGCTGGCCGTGCGCGCTGGCCGGCGTCACGAGCAGGTCGCCAACCAGCGCACCGACCGGGCTTCCGGGGTCGCCGGTAATCGTCGCGCTGACCGTGTAGTGACTAGCCCCGACGAGCAGCGGAGCATCGTGCCGGTGATCGCGCAGACAGCTGTCCTGATCACAGGCAGCCCAGTCCTCGAGGAGGAGATATCCGTGCCGCAGGTCCTTCACTCCCGCACTCGATCCGTTGATCATGGTCACGAATGGCCTCGTCTCAGGCGCCCAGCCCAGCGCGGAACCCGCTAGCCCGAGGACGCGGGCCAGCGGTGCGCCCAGGTGCGGCGACCCCAGGTAGAAGACATGGCGGACCAGTCGCGTCCACGGCGCCGCCGATTCCGATCCGTAATGGCATGCGCTGCGGATGACCAGGCCGCCCATCGAGTGACCCACCAGCAGGAGTTCTTCCGCCTGGACAGGCCAGGCAGCCGTCAGGCGGTCGAGCAACAGGGCCAGATCCTCGCCACTCTCCGAGATGTGGCGGCCGCTGTTATAGCGGACGTAGATCGGCGAGTAGCCAAACTCCGCCTGCAACCGCCTGCCGTAGGACTCGCGCTCATCGCCGCCCCGTTCCCAGGAGTTCTCGGTCTCGGCCAGTCCGTGAATGAAGACCGCTAGCCGCGGCGTGGCATCAGGAAAGGCCTCGGCCAGATCCCCGGTCGTCAGTTTCACATCGCGGCCGCCAGTCCGCACGGCCATGCGAATCGCTAGCGGTTGCACGTCTGGCCCAAGACGATCGCCCGCGACTGCGTTGAGAGCGGCGAGCGCAAGGTTCCCGCTCGGCGCAGCGCCCGCAGGCAGGCTGCGACTGCCGAGCAATGACGCGACCTCGCCGCTCATCGCGCTTACCACGGATCCCGCACCGCGGATAGCCAGATAGACGCCCTGGCTGATGGCGTCGTGGACCAGCCTGGCTGGGGCGCCCGTTTTCCGGACGGGCCAGAACGCACGATCCGCAACGGCCTGATGTGTCTGCTCAATCCGGGACACCACGCCGGCGAAGGCGTGGCCGCCCAGCCTGCTCGCTGCCCGCCATTCCGCTGGCGTCATGGGTACCTCGCGACCTGCGTCCTGCACTCTAGCTGAGGCCCGGATCAGTGCCGTGTCAAGCGGAGGACGCACTCGATTTGCCGGCGGCCTGCGCGTGCACCACCTTGCCCGTGTGCTGCTTCGGGCGTGCGCGGCATGGCACTTCTGTGCGGCGGGCACGCGGTTCACGCCTGACCGCACGCAACCCCATCGGCCATAGTCATCAATCCCGCGGACAGAGGACGATTGCCCTGCAAGACCGGACCTTTAGCCCTCAGCGAGCGTGCCGCTTAGGGCAAGCGTCGTTGTCAGGAAGTAGATCGCAACAGGGACGCCGTGGACGCTTCGAGTGAAGCCGCCTGCCGTTCCCGAAGGAGGCGGCAGAAATGGCTGCTGCAACTGCAAGTCCAGTTCTCATTCCCGACGATCCGGCCGGGCTCGTATCACTCGCTGAGGTACCCGCTGTGCGGCCGCTAACGGCCGAGCCGGCCATGCTGGCGCTGCCAAGCTTCATCGTGGGCGCAGTGGCCTTCGCGATGGTGCTTATCGGCGTCGTCCCGGCGGGTGTCGTCGGCGCTTCGCTGCCGATCGTGCTCGCAGCCTCACTCGGCCTGTTCCTGGCGACGATCTGGTCGGCGAGAATCGGCCAGAGCGCGCCAGCGGGAATCTATGGCATCGTCGGCAGTTTCTTCCTGAGCTATGCCATCTTGGTGCTCGGGCTGACGCACAACTGGTTCGGCATCACTCCGGCCGCGGCGGCTGACACCCAGAAGCTCTTCGTGATCAGCTGGATAGTCGTCGTCACGATGCTCGTGCTGGCAACGCTACGGCTGCCGATGGCCTTCACGGCATTGTTCACGCTGGTGGACATCGCGCTGGTGGTGAACCTGCTGGCCATCATCCAGACGTCAGCGAACCTCACGAAGGCCGCCGGGTACGTCGCGCTGGCATTCTCCGCGCTTGCCGCGTACCTGTTCTTCGGCTCGGCATCACAGGCCACCGGAGGCAAGGAACTCCCGCTGGGCCGGCCCGTCCTGAAGGCCTGACAAGCGGCGCCCTGAGACTCTTGGGTGCCTTCTCGCCAAGATCAACAACAGGAGTAAGCCGACTGGCCGGTCAGGCCGGGTCGCCTCAAGAACGGCGGCCTGACCGGCCAGATCACACCAGCAGCTATTGACGCCAGTAGGACGGGCAATGGCGTGGCGGCACTTGCGGCGACGCGTTGGCTGCGGTTGAGCGTCGCGCTCGATCAGTCGAGTTCGAGCACGCGCACGTGCAGCACCGAACGCTGCTGGAGCGCGGCTCGCAGCGCCCGGTGCAGCCCGTCTTCCAGGTACAGCTCGCCATGCCAGCTGATCACGTGCGGGAAGAGATCGCCGTAGAAGGTGGAGTCGGTGGCCAGCACGCTATGCAGATCCAGCACGTTCTTCGTCGTGATCAGCTGGTCCAGCCGGACAGGCCGGGGCGGAATCTCCGCCCACTCCCGTGCGGTCCGGGCATGTTCGGGGTACGGTCGTCCGTCCCCGACCTGCTTGAAGACCACGGTCTGAGTTTAAAGGAGTATCGCGCGCACCGCCCTCGGCTCACTCAGCATGCAGGGCGGTAGCCGTGCGTACCTTCGCCGCCCAGCTGGCGGGCAGCAGAGCGCCAAGGATAGCGATCGCCACCCCGGCTAGCGCGAGGACGGCCAGCTGCCAGCCGCCGTAGACGGTCATGATCCGGCCGGGCAGCGTCAGATTGGCAGCGGACGCCATGATCGGCAGCACGTAGCGGTGCACCTCGATGCCCGCGGGCACCGCCAGCAGGCCAGCCGCCAGCCCTGTCCCGGCGACCCAGCAGACCACCATCGTGATCGTCTGCCTCGGTGTCATCCCGATGGCCTTGAAGATGCCGAGGTCATGTACGCGTTCCCTGGTGTACATGACGACGGTATTGAGCACGCCAAGCGCCGCGACCACCGCCAGCATCAGGGTCAGCATGCTGATGATCGCCACCATGAGGTCCACTACGACAGACTTGCGGCTGTTCACGCTCGCCGAGTACCGGGGACCGAGCCGCTGGCCTAGCGACTGGGCATAGGCCGGGACCGGCACGCCTGGTCGCAGGCCCACGTCGTACTGGTCCGGCGCAGCCAGGCCGTGGCCTGCGGCGGCAATAGTCTGCGTGCTGGTGATCAGGACTATTCCGCGGTTATCCGAGTCGAATACCTCCCCGGCAATCTTGACCTGGAGCTGCCTGCGGCCGAAGCCCACGGTCACGGTGTCGCCTACCGACTTGCCGGTAGCGGTGAGGAACCCGGTGCCGACGTCGGCCTGACCAGGGCCGCTATACCAGCGCCCGGAGATCAGCTCATAACCAGTCCAGGACGCGTTCCCGCGGAAGGCAGTCACCTGGACCGGCCGGGACAGCCCGGCTATGTCGCCGGAGTCGTCGGCCTGCGCGACGAACTGCAGTGTTCCCGGCTGGGCACGCAGCGCTGTCTCGATCGCATGCTGGCCGCCCGTGCTGATCGTATTGCTGGAATTGGCGTAGATCTGAACAGGCTCTGCTGTCGCGTGCGAGAGCCCGGTGACCACCCGGCTCAGTGACGTACTCAGGCCAACCGCGAAGGTAACTGCGGTCGCTCCTAGCAGGATTGCTATCAGGGTGCCGGCCGCCCTGGCGGGTCTCGCGAAGGGCGCTGCCAGCCCGACCGTAACCGGCCGAGGCAGCCGCAGTCCGGCTAGCAGCCTGTACGCGGTGTAGCCGCCGCCCTGGCGGGGTGCCCGGCCCGCCGCGATCGCCTGTACCGCGCCCATCCGGCTGGCGCGGGCTGAGGGCACCAGCGCTGCGATGCCCACCAGGGCCAGCATGGCCGCGGGCACGGCGACATCCACCCAGCCGGGCACAGTCAGGCTGCCTGCTCCGTATACCCGGGCTGTCTTGGCCAGCAACGGGATGGCCAGCAGGTTGCCGACGACGACGCCGCCCAGGCAGCCGGCCACCGCCGGCACCAGCACCTGACCCGCATACGCGGCGACAACCTGGCCAGGGGTGAATCCGATGCTCTTCAGGATGCCGATCCTGCGGTAACCAGCGACCACCGCGCCGCTGACAACGTTGGCGACTATCAGCACGGACATGATCAGGCCGATGATCCCGAACGCGACCAGGAACGGGACGAACGGCGCTATCCCTTGTGTCTCCAGCGCCTTGACCGTCAGGTAGGACTGCGTGCCCTCGATGGCGCCGGGCGGCAGCACCGCGCGTACCGCGCTCAGGTCAGCGCGCAGCTGGGCGGAACTGCCTGCGTGACCGAACCGGTAGAGCATCTGCGTGCTCACCGGCGCGCCGGTCGCCGCTAGCGCGGTGATCTCGCTAGGCACGACCCAGCCCGCGGCGGTGCTTGTCACCGAGTTCGCGAAGCCTACAACGGTGAGTTGCGGCCCGCCTGGTTGCCCGGTCGCCGGGATCCGGGATCCCAGCGGCATCATGATGCTCTCCCCCGGTGCGGGGTCGCTCGCCAGCACGATCTGACCAGGGGCGTCTGCCCAGTGGCCCGAGAGCAGGGTGAGGTCATCGACCGGGCCGCCATGTGCGGAGCGGCCAGCGACACTCATCTGCCCGAGCCCGAACCCGCCCTGGCCGGCGGAGATGGTCACCTCGCGGAACGGCCCGGCCGCGGCGGTCACGCCGGCCAGCCTGGCCGTCGCCGCCAGCTGACTGGCCGTGACCTTCGCCGGGTTGGCCACAACAGTCAGCTCGGCGCCATGCTGGGCGGCGAACGCCGCATCGAACGGAGTGCTCGAGTCGATAATCAGTCCGAGTGCGAGCACGGATGCGCCAGTCGAGGCGAGGAGCACCAGCCCGATCACGAGCGTCTGCACGCGGCGGCGCGTCAGCCCGCCGCGGACGGCTTTGCGGACCGGTGATGCCCTCATGGCCGCACCTGCCCGCCTGCGGCGAGCGCCGTGGTCCCGCCGGCAGTTACGACGGCGACGCTGGCCCCGGTCGTGCGGCTGGTGTCGCTGGCGATCGCGCCGTCCACGATCCGGACGGTGCGGCTGCCATACCTGGCTGCCAGGTCCGGATTATGCGTCACCATGACCAGGCTCTGACCCGCCTGGTTCAGCTCGAGCAGCAGCGCGCCAATCTCCTCACCGGTAGCGGTATCCAGGGCTCCTGTCGGCTCATCGGCCAGCAGCAGGGCTGGCTCGTTGACCAGTGCCCTGGCGATAGCCACGCGCTGCCGCTCTCCGCCAGAAAGGCGTGCCGGGTAGGCATTCCTGTGCTGCTCGATTCGCAGCCTGGTCAGCAGCTCGGCTGTCCGCGCCCGGGCGGCCGCCTTGGGCAGGCCGGCCAGCTGTGCGGGCAGCAGCACGTTGTCCGCGACCGTCATGTCATCGAGCAGGTTGAAGAACTGGAAGATCATCCCGATCTGCTGGCGGCGGAACCTGGCCACGCCCGTCTCGCTGAGCTTGTCGATGCGCTCGCCCGCGACGGTGACGGTCCCGCTCGTCGGCCGGTCCAGGCCCGCGATCAGGTTGAGCAGCGTCGACTTGCCGCTGCCCGATGGCCCCATGATCGCCACGGCCTCGCCCCTGGCGACGGTCAGGCTGACTCCGTCGACGGCCGGCTGACCATCATCGTCATAGCTTTTCGTTACCTGGCTCAGCTCGATCAGAGCATCCATGGTCGTAGTCCGTTCCGCGTATCTGGGCAGCACTGAGCTGCACGAGTCGATCGTGTGAGTTGCCGGAGGCTGCGAGCTCAGACTGGCGTGCCAGCGCCAGTTCCGGTATCCGGAAGTCCCCTCATCCGACCCTGATAGCGCGGTCGCGCGCTGCTGGCATGGCCGGGATGGCTAGCTGGTTACTCGACGTCCTTGAGAATCCGCTGGACCGAATCCAGCTGATCCCGGACCTGTTCCAGGCGGATGCCCAGGTCGCCGAGCTTGAGGTCGGTGTGCTCCTGCGCCGTGATGGCCATCTCGGCCAGCCGCCGGTACTCGTCCGCGAGCTTGCGGTAGGTATCGCTGCTGGTCACCGTTGCTTTGTCCCGGCGCGTCGCGGCAAGCTGCCAGGCTCCGATGATCATCCCGAGCGCGATCAGCAGGCTACCCAGCACGACGACATAGAGGAGTACGTGGCCCGTCATGGCTGCGTCTCCAGCTCAACGCTGGTTGCCGCGCCCAGTGTCGCCGCCGCCACTCTGATCGCAGCGGGCGTCAGCCGCAGAACGAATGGAGTTACCTCGTAGAACTTCATTGCCTTCCCGTCCTCTGAGACCTCGATAGTCGACGACACCAGTCCGGCCGCCTCAAGCTTGCGCAGGTGAACCTGCAGTAGTGCCCGGCTGATCCCGAGCTTGCGGGCCAGCTCGCTCACGTAGTCCCGTTCCTCCGCCAGTGCGGCCACGACCTGCAGCCGGTGGGGGTTGGCCAGCGTCGCGAGCACTCGCAGCAACGCGTCTCCGGTCATGCCCGTGGTTTCCACAGCGTCCTTTCTTGCACCTGCAAAGAAATGTTAGCACGTGCAAGCCATGCGTCAAGCTCGCCTTGTGCGGCCGCGGTCATGGGCAAGGAAACGGGGTCCTGCTGGGCGCTACGCCGCCGGTCCAGCCCGTCCGGGTAGGAGCAGGGCCAACCTGTCGATAAGCTTGCCGGCGGAGGATTCGCCTAGTGGCCTAGGGCGCACGCTTGGAAAGCGTGTTGGGGGCAACCCCTCAAGAGTTCGAATCTCTTATCCTCCGCCAAGCTGATCTGCGGCGATGTGAAGTCGCGTCAGCAGCGGCCATCCGCCGGCCGGAGCCGTTGGCTCTTTTGGTGCCAGGCGGCTCAGGTCCGCCGGGATGCCCCGTGCGAGCTCGGCGGAATCGACATCACCGGTCGGGGTCCAGTGCTCAGCCGCTGGTGCGCGCAGCGCTTGGACGCCGCGCTACGTCTCGCGGCCGAATCAATATCCCCGTTAACATAGATGTGATCTTGTCGCATATCGAAGACACGAGCGTCGCATAACGAAAGCACCAGTGTCGCGAAACGAATACTGCCTGCTAGGATTAGCCATGGCTCACTCTGAACTCGTGCCGCGGCACGCCGCTTCTGCTGTCGGGGATGCGCTGGATGACACTCGAGTCGTCCTTGTCAACGGCGCTCGCCAGGCAGGTAAGAGCACCCTCGTGCGGGCAATAGCCGGTGAGCGAACCACGGAGTGGCGGGACCTCGACCTTCCGCAGCATCGGCAGTCGGCGCTCGAGGACCCGGTCGGGTTCGTCTCGTTCGACGGCGTGATGGTTATCCATGAGATCCAGCGAGCGCCGGAGCTGCTGCTTGCCATCAAGGTCAAGGTCGACACCGGCCCAAGGCCCGGCCAGTTCTTGCTCACCGGCTCGTCACGCCTGCTAGGTCTCAGAGATCTCCCTGACACACTCCCCGGGCGGATGGAAACAGTCGAGCTGTGGCCGTTTTCCCAGGGCGAGATTGATAGGACAGCTGACAGCTTCATCGATGCGGTGTTCCGTCTCGGCCCCGACCTAAGGCACGAGTCGGCGATGACGCGGGCCGATTATTCCGACAGGCTCGTTCGCGGTGGTCTGCCAGAAGCCGTTGCACGGACCGACGCGCGCCGCCGAGGTAAGTTCCTTGATGCATATGTGCAGAACCTCATCGATCGAGATGTCAGGCAGTTGACCGAGATCGAGCGCGTGCCGCAACTGAGCGCGCTTGTCCGAGTCCTTGCCGCGAGATCCGGGCTCCTGGTCGCGCCGGGCAGCCTCGAGTCAGACCTTCAGATCTCGCGCCCCACCGTCGCCCGCTACATGCGCTTGCTTGAAGAGGTGTTTCTCGTCAAGCGCATACCCGGCTGGACGCGAAATCTCGGCACCCGGGCCACGGCGGCGCCAAAGCTTATCTACGTCGACTCCGGAATCGCCGCCCGTTTGCTTGCGCTCGACTCTCACGCGCTGCGGCGACCTGGCGCTCCGTTCGGACCGCTGCTCGAAGGGTTCGTCCTATCGGAACTCGCCAGGCAACTGACTTGGTCACAGGAACTGGCTGAGTTGTACCACTATCGCGACCACAACAAGGTGGAGGTGGACGGCGTTCTCGAAAATAGGCGGGGCCAGGTAATCGGGATCGAGGTCAAGGCCGCATCGGCCGTCAGGTCTGAGGACTTTAGCGGCCTCAGGCAGCTTGCCGGAAAGCTTGGCGACGACTTCCTTGCCGGTGTAGTCCTCTACACCGGCAGCGCCACGCTCCCATTCGGGCCGAAGCTGCGCGCTGTGCCGATCAGCGCCATCTGGCAGCTTTGACCTAGCGCAGCGCACCCGGAGCGCCGAAGGTCACGAAGAGGACTGCGGATATCGTCCCCGTATCGCCGACACCGCCCGCAGTGCCGACTTCGTGCGGCGCTACTTCATCCGGCCCGGCGTAGCAGGTCACCATATGCCCTGCTAGTCCGGACCTGGGTGCATTCGGCGGCAACGGGGGCCGCGGTCAATGCCGGGCCGACGGCCGGGGTGCAGACTTGTGGGGTGGCACGATCAGGCGCGATGCAGGCTGCGGCCTGTGACGAGCGGAGATGATCACGTGAACCCAGTGTCGCGCGGTTTCCATGGCCGCCGCAGCCCCGCCGAAGAAGCTGGCCGGGTACCTCCCGGCCAGTTCGTCACGGCGGACTTCCCGGTTCTGTCAGCCGGCCCGACACCGCAGACCCGGCTGGAGGACTGGTCGTTCTCCATCAAGCAGGGCGGTGAGGTGCTGAAATCCTGGACGTGGCCGGAGATGCAGGCACTCCCCGCCAGGACGGTCACTGCGGACATCCACTGCGTCACCCGCTGGTCCAAGCTCGATACCGAATGGAACGCGGTCTCCCTGGACGACCTGCTATCGGCCGCCGGCCAGGACGCCAGCTACGTGCTGGCATTCTGTGATGGCGGCTATACGACCAATCTGCCCCGCGCGGATGTCACCGGCGGGCAGGCATGGCTGGCCTTCGGCTTCGCCGGTGATCCCCTGGCGCCCGAGCATGGTGGCCCGGCGCGGCTGCTGGTGCCGCACCTCTACTTCTGGAAGAGCGCGAAGTGGGTACGGGGCCTGGAGCTGCTGGACCAGGATGAACCAGGATTCTGGGAGACCTACGGCTATCACATGTACGGGGACCCATGGCGGGAACAGCGGTACGCGGGCGACTGACCTGGCAGACGGCCACCGTTGGCGACGTTGCCTGGGAGACCCCGTCGGTCCGCACCGTCGGCCTCGCGGTGCCCGACTGGACTGGTCACAGCGCGGGTCAGCACCTGGACGTGCGCCTAACCGCCGAAGACGGCTACGTTGCCGAACGGGCGTACTCCATCGCCTCCGCGCCGGGTGAGCCCGTCACCATCACGGTCGAGAGGCTAGCCGACGGCGAGGTCTCGCCTTACCTCACCGACGAGCTCCGGCCAGGTGACGAGCTTGAAGTTCGGGGGCCGATCGGTGGTTATTTCGTCTGGAACCCCGCGGATGACCGGCCGCTGCTGCTACTCGCCGGAGGATCAGGCATAGTCCCGCTCCGGTCGATCCTGCGGAGCCGGGAGCAGGCCGGCGGCACTGCACCGGCCCGCCTGCTGTACTCGGTGCGATCGCTGCCGGACGTGATCTACCGGGACGAGCTGGACCGCTATGCCGCCGGCGCAAAGGCCGACATCCGCTATGCGCTCACCCGGCAGCAGCCGCCCGGCTGGACCGGTTATGCCGGCCGGGTCAGCGAGGCAGTCCTCACCGAGGTTGCCTGGCCGGCCATCGATAATGCGGTCGTCTTCGCCTGTGGCCCTACTGCTTTCGTCGAGGCAGTGGCGGGGATCATGGTGAAGCTCGGCTACCCGCCGGAGCGGGTCAAGACCGAGCGATTCGGCGGAACGGGGACATCATGAAGGGCTGCGGCGCCGCGCATGCTACGAGGGGATCTCGCTGATGGACGCGCTTGACGGCAATGCGATAGGCGGTTTGCTGCACGAGGTCTTCGGCACCGAGATGACAGCCGCCATGGGCACCTGCGCCGTGTGCGGCACGACGGGGCCAGTTGCCGAGTGCGTCGTCTACAACCGCGGTCCCGGCACCGTGGTGCGCTGCCGGACTTGTACCGGACTGCTGATGGTCATCGTCCGCGCACGCGGCAAGAACTGCGTCGATCTCCGCGGTCTGCGCGCGCTGGAGACTGGCTGACCGGCCGGCTACTGGCTGACCACCGCGGGGGCCGGGCTGGTGCTGGCGGCTTTAGCCTGCGAGGGCAACCGGACGCAGGCACAGCCGAGGGTTACGGCTAGCCCGGCGGTCATCGTGGCCCACCAGGCCCACGGGCCATGCCAGCCTGCCTGCGCGGCGGCGGTGAGCGCAGCTGCCACCGCTGACGTCGCGAGCAGCCGGGGCCAGCTCCTGGAAACGGCAACGAGCGCCACCGCCAGCACCGGCCATAGGTAATAAGCCACCATCACCGGTTCGAATACACAGCGCAGCGCGAGCGCCACGGCAGCCCACCACAGCACCTGGGCAAGCATGTCGGCATCCCAGGCCGCGAGCCGGGCGGCTCGCCAGCGCCGCCCTGCGGCGACCGCGCAGATGCATGCCGCCAGGATGGCGATAGTCCGGAATGGCCCAGCCGCAACCGCGCCGCCGCTCAGGTGCGGGGCGAAGGACTCCCATGGGGTCGGATGGTCGACGGTCGGCCAGTTGGGCTGGCTGGTGACCGCGTGGATAGTGGCCGACCAGTTCGCTGCCGCCGCCGCGGCAACTAGCAGCACGCTGGGAATGGCCGCCCTGGCGATGAAACCCGGCACTCGCGCTGGCCGCATGGTCATGATGAGCACCGGCAGGGCGAGCAGCACGAGTGGCTGGACCGCAACCGCCGCACCCAGCAGCCATCCGGACCGGCTAGCACGCGCGTCCGCCAGCGCAAGGATGGCGTACAGCAGCAGCCCTACTGCTACAGCGTCCTCCGGATGACCCCACAAGACCGCGACGCTCGACAACACCGCCCCGCCGGCGATCGCGAGCATCGCGCGCTTCAGCTGACTCGCCCCCAGACGCTCGGCCAGGGCGTCGGCGGCGAATAGCGCCAGACCGCACAGCGCGATTTCATAGGGCCCGGCGAGCAGCCACGAAGCGGGATGAATGTTGTGCGGGCCTGGTGCCCCGAGCGAGATGCCCGCTGCGCTGGCGATGGCGGTTACCGGCACCAGGATGACGGCGGCACCCGGCAGCGTGATCAGTCTGGTTGGCGGCGTGTACAGGCCGCCGAGGTCGAGATGCAGCAGGCGGCTGGCTGCGGCCATCGTTCCCCACAAGTCGTCGGGGAGTGCCCACGGCAGCTTGCCAGGATGCCCGCCGACGGTGGTCGCGACCATGCCGATGGCAATCACGGCCGCGGTGGCGAGCAGCGGCCAGCGTCGCCGGCCAATCCGGGACGACAGCCCGCTCATCGAACATCCGCCATGATGCGATTGTCACATTCGGTCCGTCTCACGCGTCACGCAGCCGGAGCAACAGCCCACCGGCCAGCAATGCCGCAACGGCCCAGATCGCAACCACTCCGAGGCCTGCCCACGGGGAGATGACCAGGGTCTTCAGGCCTGTCGTCGCCTGTATATCCAGACCCGCCATCGGGCTGTACCGCTCGACCCGGCGCTGCCAGGTCAGGTTGCTGATGAAGACGGTAACGATGGGGAACAGGTACAGCAGGCCGAGCACGGCGCCGATAGTCGCCGCCGAATCCCGGATTATCGCGGCAACGCCGACGCTGAGCACTGCGATCAGCGCGAGGTAGAGTACCGAGCCCGCGGCCGCGCGCAGCGTCGGACCGTAAGTCAACGAAACTGGCGTGAACCCGCGGGCCGCGGTGAAGCCGTGTCCGGGCAGGATCAAGGCCCCGGCCAGCACCGATCCGAGCACCGCGACGCACCCGGAGAGCAGCACCAGGCCGCCGATGATGGCGGCCTTAGCGGCCAGCACCGCCTCCCGGCGGGGCAGTGCCGCGAACGTGCTGCGGATCATCCCGGTGCTGTACTCGCTGGTGAGCGATTGCGCCGCGAAGAGAGCGACGACGGCCTGGCCGAACTGGACGCCGGTGAGGCTGAGCTTGGTGGTGTCCACCGGGCAGGACTGGCCAGCCGGGCAATGGCTCGCCGCGGTGGCTGCCGTGCCGATGGAGACAGTCAGCGCGGCGACTCCAGCCAGCAGCCAGGCGTTACCTGGTGAGGTGCGGAGCTTGACCCACTCCGCGCGCAGTGCTTCCGGCAAGTCCGCCCATCCGGAGGACGGCATGGCCGCGCCAGCGGCTGCGCCTGCCTGCGGCCCGGCCGGGCCGGCCAGGTCCAGGCCCGGCGCCTGCTGGCCGCTCATGCATCCCGCCGGCGCAGCAGGACGAACGCCAGGGCCAGGCCGGCCGCAGCATAGCCGCAGAGCACGGCGAAACCAGTCCATGGTGCCAGCGGGTAGCAGCCCATCGCTGCCATGCACCCGCTGCTCACCTGCGGGTAGCTCGGCAGGCTCTGCTGGATGGCCAGACCCGCGGCCGGGGTGAGCCGCAGCAGCCATGCACCCGCAACGGGCGGCAGCACGTTCAGGACCGCGAGAAAGTACGGCAGCACGATCAGGCCGATGACGGCCGTCACAGCGACGGCACCGCGCCGCACCATGGTGCCGATGGCGACGGCCAGGATCGCTGCAACGGCGAGTACCGCGGCGCTCCCGGCCAGGACGCGCAGTTCGGTCAGGGTCGTCACCGGGTACAGGTAGCTGCCGTGCGCTTCCTCGATCCCGCCGTTGAGTGGCAGTGCGATGGCGACGGCGGCCAGCCCCGCGGCGAAGGTGACCGCGCCGATCACCACGGCTTTGGCCGCAAGCACCCGGCCGCGTCGCGGACTGGCGGCGAAGGTGGTCCGGATCAGGCCGCGCCGGTACTCCGAAGTGATGAACCGCGCTCCGACTACCACCACCGCGATCAGACCGACGACGATGCCGATCAGGCTCTGCTCGATCGGTGTCCCGCTGCCCAGCGGGCCAGCCACCATGGGAGCGATATCACCGGAGCCGGTCACGGTAAAGACACCGGTCGCCTGGCGGTATCCGCCGCCAGACGACCCGTACGCGGCGGTCGGCCCAGCCCCGATGGCGGTGCCAGTCCAGGATCCGGCCGACAGGCGACCGCGCAGGTTCAGGTGGTCGAAGTCTGCGGTCGCCAGGCTGGGGCCGCCTGCCGAGCTACCGCCGCCGAACGACAGCGTGGTCGCGGTGTACTGGGGCGAGGTAACAAAGAGCCCGGCCTGGACCGTCGAGGGCAGGCCGGTCAGGCGGGCGCTGCCAACAGTGGTCCAGTGCGTACCATCGGCTGACTCGTAGCCGGTGATCGCGTCCCCTGACCGGGTTAGCCGTAGCCAGACAGGCGACGCCGCGCTCACCGTGACCGGGCTGCCCGCGGCATCGTGGGTGTAGTCGTACTGGAACCGCACCCCGTGGCTGCCGGTCGCCATCACCGCGGCATAGGCAGAGCCCTGCGCGGTGCTCTGCTTGACGATCAGGCCGGCCTTGGCCCACTGCTCCAGCCCTCTGCGCATGTCTTGCTGGGCGTTGCGCCCGGCCTGAACATGCATCCTGCCGTTGGCCGGCGGCAGCAGGCCGGTCAGCGAGGTCAGCCGCACCGTCATGCTGCCAGCGCCGGTCAGTGGCTGGTGCACGAAGTAGAAGCTGTCGGCAACCGCCTCACCGCCCGGCCCGACCGGATGGACAAGGTGGCAGGGCGCGCCGTTGTCCGAACAGCCGAACTGGCTGCCTTCGGCGGCCAGGAACCCGATGAGCACGGTGAGCAGGCCGGCCACCACGATGCCGGCGACCCAGCCGCGTACCGTCCGGAACTTCGTCCACTCCGAGCGCAGCGCCTGGCCGAAGCTGTCACCGCGGTCAGTAACGCTCGCCCGGCCTGGTGCGGTGAGGTTGGTTGTCATCTCGCCACCTCGCCGGCCTGGCGCGAAACTCGACCTGATCCCTGGTGAGATCCATGTATGCCTCTTCGAGGGTGGCGCGGTGAGCCGACACCTCAGAGAACGGCACCGTGCCCTGGCCGAGCACCGAGACGACGTCAGCGGCCGCCAGGCCCGTGACCGTGAGTATGCCGCTGTCGCCGCTCGTCACGGCACCGCCGGCAAGTTCCAGCACGCGCGCCGCGTCGGCCTGCGCCGTGGTGCGCAGCGTGACTCGGTCACCGGATGCTGCCGCGATCAGGTCGGCCACGCTGGTGTCGGCGACGACCTTGCCGCGGCCGACGACGACCAGATGGTCAGCGGTGTCCTGCAACTCGCTCATCAGGTGACTGGAAACCAGCACCGCCCGGCCTGCGCTGGCCAGCGACCTGAGGAAGCCCCGCATCCATACGATCCCTTCCGGATCGAGTCCGTTAAACGGCTCATCCAGCATCAGAATCTGCGGATCGCCGAGCATCGCCCCCGCGATGCCAAGCCGCTGCCGCATGCCCAGGGAGAACCCGCCGGCTTTCCGCCGGGCCACCTCTCGCAGGCCGGCCTGCTCGATCACTTCATCGACGCGGCTTGCTGGCAGGCCCTGCGAGTACGCCAGCCAGAGCAGGTGATTGCGAGCCGACCTGCTCGGCTGCAGGGCCGCTGCGTCGATAAGCGAGCCCAGGTAGCGCATCGGATGCGACAGGCTCGCATATGGCCGCCCGCCCACGAGCGCCTGCCCAGAGTCGGGTGCGTCCAGGCCCAGTATCACCCGCATGGTGGTCGACTTGCCGGCCCCGTTCGGCCCGACGAAGCCGGTGACCTGTCCAGGTGGCACGACGAATGACATTCCAGCCAGCGCCACGGCGTTGCCGAAATGCTTGCGCACCTCGGCCACTTCGATGGTTGCGTCCACTGCTGCCCTTCATGGTTCGGGAACTGCCTGCGACCTGGTTGTATGGCAGCGCCGGTAACACGGGCCGAACTAAGCCTGTTATCCCGCCGTTAGGCCGGGCCACGCATGCTGAAAGGGCGAGGACCGCGTCATCCCAGTCCGCGCGGCTCGAATCGGGCGGGCAGGTCAGGACGGTGAATCATGGCCGCGGCGAGCCGTCAGGGGAGGGACTGGTGAGCAGGAACCGCCTCATCCGCCGTAGCGTGCGGCTGCGGCTGACGGGGCTGTACGGAGTCTTGTTCGTGCTGTCCGGCGCGGTGCTGCTGGCGATCGCCAGCGGGCTGGCCATCTCGCGTAGTACCGCCAGGGTGGCCGGTTCCAGTGCCGCCAACGGCAATCCGGGCACGGCGCTGAGCCGGGCCGAAGCTCAGGTCCGCGACTTGCAGGCCCAGCTGGCCGCCAGGGACACCTCGTCGGTGTCCCACCAGCTGGTGATGGCGTCCGCGATCGCGCTGGGCATCATGGCGGTGGCTTCCGTCGCCGCAGGCTGGGTCATGGCCGGCCGGGCGCTTCGCCCGGTCCGCGAGATGACGGCGGCGGCGCAGCGCATCTCGGCGGACAACCTGCACGAGCGCCTGGCCGTGTCAGGCCCCGCGGACGAGCTCAAGGATCTCGGAGACACCATCGATGGACTGCTGGAACGACTCGAGCAGGCGTTCAGCGCCCAGCGCCGGTTCATCGCCAACGCCTCTCATGAGCTGCGCACGCCACTGACCACCATGCGCGCAGCCGTAGACGTGGCGATGGCCAAGCCTGATCCGGTGCCCGATCAGACGATCGCCCTCGCCGGGCGGCTGCAGATCGAACTGGACAAGCTTGACGAGCTGCTCGAGGGGCTCCTGGTCCTCGCCAGGGCCCAGCACGGCGCACTGCCCGACAGCGCGGTGTTCTCGCTCAGCGAGATCGCGTCGGCCGCGATAGCCGATCGCGCCAGCGCCATTGCGGTCAGGTCGCTGACGGTGCAGTCCAGCCTGCCCGCCGGGGCGGCCATCATTGCCGGGAGTCAGGCCCTGGTCAGCACGCTGACGGGCAATCTCATCGACAACGCGATCGTGCACAACCAGCATGCGGGCTGGATCGCGGTGTCCGCGGCTGCCGACACTGCGCTGGCCACGGCCCGGCTGACGGTGGAGAACGGCGGCGCAGAGCTAGATCAGCGGCAGGTAGCGCAGCTCGGTCAGCCGTTCCGCCGGCTGGGCGCGGACCGGACCGGGTCCGACGGCGGTTCAGGGCTCGGACTTTCGATCGTGGCGGCCATTGCTGCCGCCCACGGCGGGACGCTGGACCTGCGGGCCAGGCCGGGCGGCGGCCTTAGTGTCGCCGTGACGCTTCCGCTGGCGGCCGGGGGCGACCTGGTCGGCCCGGCCGCGCTGACCGGGGCGCCCGCATGAGGGTGCTGGTAGTCGAGGACTCGAGATCCCTGGCCGAGGTACTCGTCGAGGGACTGCGGGACCAGGGCATGGCCGTTGACGCCGCGCACGACGGGGTGGAGGCCCTGGCCAAGCTGGGGGTTAACGCCTACGACGTGGTCGTGCTTGACCGGGACCTGCCCGGCATCCATGGCGACTTGCTGTGCCAGATGATCACCGACAGCGACCACCGGGCGATGGTCCTGATGCTCACTGCAGCCGGGTCGCCGGGTGACCGGGTCAGCGGGCTTGGCCTGGGCGCCGACGATTACCTGCCCAAGCCGTTCCACTTTCCCGAGCTGGTGCTCAGGATCCGGGCGCTGGCCCGGCGGCAGCCATCAGCTCGCGGCCGCATCCTGCGGGCGGCCGGGATAGAACTGGACCCGGTCCGTCGTACGGTCAGCCGCGATGGCCGGCACGTGGACCTGTCGGTCAAGGAATTCGGCGTGCTGGAGGCGCTGCTCCGCGCCGAGCCGGCCTTCCTGCGCGCCGAGGACCTGCTTGAGCAGGTGTGGGACGAGCATGCTGATCCGTTTACCAACACGGTGACGGTGACCATCGGCCGGCTGCGCCGCAAGCTCGGCGAACCGCAGGTCATCGCCACCACGCCCGGCGTGGGCTACCGGATCGCGGGCGCGCCCGGCCACCGCTAGACTGGCTCGCAGACCCCTCGCACGGCGTTCATCCCGCCAACTCCCCCAGGGCCGGAAGGCAGCAAGGGTACGCGGGCTCTGTCGGGTGTGCGGGGGGTCCTATTACCGCCACCGGCGAGCAATCCCGGCAAGAATGAGGTCATGGCAGGCGAAGCCCCCGGTCCCGAACTAAGCCCTGACCCTGCGGATATCCCGCGGTCAGGGGTGCCAGCCGCGCCGCTCGCGCTCTACCGCAGGTACCGGCCGGGAACCTTCGCCGAGGTCAAGGGCCAGGACCATGTCACCGAACCGCTTCGTCAGGCACTGCGCAGCGGCCGGGTGCATCATGCCTACCTGTTCAGCGGTCCGCGTGGCTGCGGCAAGACGTCGAGCGCCAGGATCCTGGCCCGGTCGCTGAACTGCGAGCAGGGGCCCACCCCGGAGCCCTGCGGTAAGTGCGTATCTTGCGTCGCGCTTGCGCCGGCCGGGCCAGGCAGCATCGACGTCATAGAGATCGACGCCGCGTCGCACGGTGGCGTCGACGATGCCAGGGACCTGCGCGAGCGGGCCTTTTACGCACCCGTCGCCGGCCGGTTCAAGATCTACATCATCGACGAGGCCCACATGGTGACCCGTGAGGGCTTCAACGCGCTGCTGAAGCTCGTCGAGGAACCACCACCGCACCTGAAGTTTGTGTTCGCCACGACCGAGCCGGAAAAGGTCATCGCCACGATCCGGTCTCGCACGCATCATTACCCGTTCCGGCTGGTGCCGCCCGCGGTCCTGCGGGATCACCTGGAGCAGATCCTGGCCAGCGAGGGCGTGCCCTATGAGCCGACGGTGCTGCCCATCGTCATCAGGGCCGCGGCCGGCTCGGTGCGTGACGCGCTGTCGGTTCTCGATCAGCTCATGGCGGGATCGGACGAGGCCGGCCTTCGGTACGACCGTGCCATTGCGCTGCTCGGCTATACCGACGACCGGCTGCTGGATGAGGTGATCGACGCTTTCGCGGCTGCCGACGGCGCCGGCGTCTTCCACGCCATCGACCATGTGGTCGAGGCGGGCCATGATCCGCGCAGGTTCGCCGCGGATCTGCTGGACCGGCTGCGCGATCTGATAGTGATCTCCGCGGTTCCTGACGCGGCGACAACCGGACTGCTCGACGCGCCCTCCGACCGCCTCGACCAGATGAGCGGCCAGGCAGCGGCGATCGGGCAGGCCGGGCTGACCAGGGCAGCGGAGATCATCAGCGCCGGGCTGGTGGAGATGCGCGGGGCTACCTCGCCTCGGCTGCTGCTTGAGCTCATGTGCGCGCAGGTCCTGCTGCCGGCCGCTGCTGCCGATCCGGCCGGCCTGGCAGCCCGGCTGGACAGCCTTGAGCGGAAGCTCAGCGCGGATTCCGGGCTGGCGGACCGATCGCAGCCCGCACGAACAGCGCCGCTGCGGCGCGATTCGGACCGGCCTGCAGCTGACCGGCCTGCAGCTGACCGGGCCGGGCCCGGTCGCCCCCAGCCTGTCCGCCCAGGGTCCGTGGCGGCGGCTTCGCCCGCGCCCGCGGAGGCGGCGACCCGGCCAGTGCCGGCGCCGCCGCCAGCGCCTGCGGAGACGGCGACCCGGCCAGTGCCCGCGGCCGGTAGGCCAGCGCCCGCAGAACGGGCTCGGCCGGCGTCCGGCGGACGCGATCAGGCCCGGCCTCAGCCTGCGGGACAGTCAACCGGGGCGGCGCCGGCTGACACCGAGGCGCTTCGAGCCCGCTGGCCGGACGTGCTGGAGGCGGTGCAAGGCCGGAAGCGGGTGGCATGGATGCAGCTCAGCCATGCCAGTGTCGACTCGTATGCCGATGGCGTCCTGACCCTGACCTTTGCCCAGGCCGGGATCGAGAAAGGATTCCTGACGGGCGGGTACGACAAGGATCTGAGCCAGGTGCTGTCTGCCCTCTACGGCATAACTCCGCATATCAGGACCGCAGTCGCGGCGAATGGCGGGTCCGGCCAGCACCCGGAAAATGGTTCGGCGCAGTCAGGGCAGCCGCGGGCGCGCCAGAACGAACCGTCACCGCAGCAGGGCACCGACGACGTGAGCCAGTCCCGCTCAGTCAAGCGGCCGCCGGGACCGGCTGCGGCCGCACGCGCTGACCTGTCCGCGGGCCGCGGCGTCCCGTCTGGCGGTGCGCCATCCGGCGGCACGCCGTCCGCTGCCGACGCAGAGCCAGAACCCGGCGATCCGGCCGCTCCTGAAGTGCTGACCGGCACTGACCTGATCGAGCGCGAGCTGGGCGGCCGGGTGATCGAGGAGATCGAGAAGCCTTAGCGCTACCTGGCGGGCCGCGACGCGCCCGGCCAGCGTGCAGGCCGTAGGCTCGGTAGTCCAGTAGCGAACAAGCCAGTGCCAACCAAGGAGGTCGCGTGGAGCCGGGTGGCCAGCTTGATATGCAGCAGCTCCTCGCCGCCGCCGCGGCGATGCAGAGCCAGCTGATGAGTGCACAACAGGAACTGGCCGACACCGAAGTCGAAGGAAGCGCAGGCGGCGGGCTGGTCACGGCGACAGTCAACGGTCAGGGCGAACTAGTGGACGTCACGATCGACGCGGCCGCCATCGACGCGACCGATCCGCAGGAAACTGCGCAGACGCTGGCTGACCTGCTGCTGGCCGCCTACCGCGATGCCTGCCGGCAGGTGGATGAGCTGCAGGAGGAGACGATGGCGCCGTTCGCGGCCGGATTCGGCGGCGCGGGCCTCGGCGGTGCTGGCCTGCCTGACCTGACCGGCATTCCCGGCCTTAGCGGCATTCCTGGCCTGCCAGGTCAGCCCGCACCGGGCGAGCCGCAGAATGCCGACCCGGCCGCTGGCGACGCCGACGACGACGAGAACTGAGGCGAGCCCGCGATGTATGAGGGCGTCGTCCAGGACCTGATCGAAGAGCTCGGCCAGCTGCCCGGTGTTGGCCCGAAGGGCGCACAGCGGATCGCTTTCTACCTGCTGGCCGCGGATCCCAACGATGTCCGGAGGCTTGCCGCTGTCCTGATCGAGGTGACCGAGAAAGTCAAGTTCTGCCGGATCTGCTTCAACGTCGCCGAGGATGACGAGTGCCGGATCTGCAAAGACACGCGCCGGGATCTGTCGGTGATCTGCGTCGTTGAGGAACCCAAGGACGTCGCGGCGATCGAGAAGATCCGCGAGTTCCGGGGCCGGTATCACGTACTCGGCGGGGCGATCAGCCCGATCGACGGGGTCGGGCCGGACGACCTCAGGATCAGGGAGCTGATGGCGCGGCTTGCGGACGGTGCGGTCACCGAGATCATCCTGGCCACGGACCCGAATCTGGAAGGCGAGGCTACAGCGACCTACCTCGCGCGGATGATCAAGCCGATGGGACTACGGGTCACCCGGCCGGCCAGCGGCCTGCCGGTCGGCGGTGAGCTCGAGTATGCCGATGAAGTCACGCTGGGCAGGGCGTTCGAGGGACGGAGGTTGCTTGATGTCTGATTCACCGGGCGGTCGCAGGGGATCCCCGCTGAGCAATGGCGGTTCTGCCGATCTGGCGCCTGGCCAGCCGCCGGAAGAGTGGCGGCCGCTGGCAGACCGGATTGCCGGGAATGCCAGGGACTTTCTGGACGGGCTGACGGCAGTTGCCCAGGGCCAGGGCGCGGAGCAGACCATCCCGCTGCTGCTCCTGGAGATGGCCCAGATGATGCTCGCCGGCGCCCAGCTCGGTGCGAGCAAGGACGTCATCCTGCCGAGCAACTGGGAGCCGGACATCGGCGCTGACCCGGATGTCGACCTGGACAAACTACGCACGGGGCTGGCTGCCAGGTTTGCCGGCTTCGATGAGTACGCGGAGATCTTTGACCCCTATGCCGACACTCAGGCGACGCCCTTCCGGCTCTCTGATGACCTGGCCGCTGTCGCCGCAGACCTGATCCACGGCCTGAAGCACCACGAAGCCGGCCGGGTCGCCGAGGCGCTCTGGTGGTGGCAGTACTCCTACGTGAACCACTGGGGAACGCACGGCGGTGCCGCGCTGCGTGCGCTGCATTCCGTGGTCGCGCACGCCAGGCTCGATGTCGCTGACGAACCGGCGACGCTCTGACCCGGCGCCGGCCTCGATAGACTCAGGTCTGGCCGTCGACCGGCCAGGCCGGGCTCTGTTGGCTGTGAGTGGCCAGCCCGGCGAAGGCAGTACACGCGAAGCCAGTACAGACGAAGCCAGTACGGAGGTGCAGGCATAGCCGTGGCCCTGGTCGTGCAGAAATATGGTGGATCCTCGGTCGCTGACGCAGACGGCATCAAGCGCGTTGCACAGCGGATCGTAGCGACCAGGAAAGCCGGGAACTCGGTGGTCGTGGTCGTGTCGGCGATGGGCGACACAACGGACGAGCTAAGGGACCTGGCGGACCAGGTGAGCCCGAATCCGCCTGGCCGCGAGCTTGACATGCTCCTGACGGCGGGCGAGCGAATCTCGATGGCGCTGCTGGCCATGGCCATCGCCAACCTGGGCCTGGAGGGCAGGTCGTTCACCGGATCGCAGGCAGGAGTCATCACCGATTCCAGCCACGGCAAGGCCCGGATCATCGACATCACACCCGGCCGGATCGAGGCTGCTCTCGAAGACGGCGCGGTCCCCATCGTCGCGGGCTTCCAGGGAGTGTCGCAGACCACCAAGGACATCACCACGCTCGGCCGTGGCGCCTCAGACACCACCGCGGTCGCGCTGGCCGCCGCTCTCGGCGCGGACTTCTGCGAGATCTATACCGACGTGGACGGCGTTTTCACCGCGGACCCGAGGATCGTGCCCAGCGCCCGCCACCTACCGCGCATCTCCTACGAGGAAATGCTGGAGATGGCCGCCTGCGGTACCAAGGTGCTCATGCTCCGGTGCGTTGAGTACGCACGCCGGTACAAGATCCCGATCCACGTGCGGTCATCATTCTCCAGCAGGGAAGGCACCTGGGTGATGGACCCGGCGCCGGCAACGGAAGGCGAGACGATGGAGCAGGCGATCATCTCCGGCATCGCCCAGGACCGGGGCGAGGCGAAGATCACGGTCGTCGGCGTGCCGGACAAGGTCGGCGAGGCGGCCAGGATCTTCCGGGCGATCGCGGCGGCCGGCATCAATATCGACATGATCGTGCAGAACGTATCGGCAGCGGCGACGGCCCGGACGGACATCTCGTTCACGCTCCCGCGCGACGACGGTCACGCCGGCATGTCAGCACTTCGCCAGCTGCAGGCCGAGGTGGGTTTCGACTCCCTGCTGTATGACGACAGGATCGGGAAAGTCTCGGTGGTGGGTGCCGGGATGCGTTCCCATCCCGGCGTTAGCGCTACTTTCTTCGGCGCGCTCGCCGAGGCTGGCGTCAACATCGAGATGATCTCGACGTCGGAGATCCGGATCTCGGTAGTCGTGGACCAGAACGATGTCGAGCTGGCGGTCACTGCTGCGCACGAAGCCTTCGATCTGGGCGACGGGCAGGAGCAGGCAATCGTCTACGGCGGGAGTGGCCGATGAGCTCCGGCAGGCTTGCGGGCGCGGACCAGGCAGCCGGGCGGCCCGTGCTGGCGATTGTCGGTGCAACCGGAGCCGTCGGCACCGTCATGCGCGCAATCGTGTCGGAACGCGCCGACATCTGGGGCGAAGTGCGGCTCGTTGCCTCGGCCCGGTCGGCCGGCCGCAAGCTGGAAGTGCGAGGCGAGCAGGTCGCAGTCCGCGAGCTGACGCCGGCTGTCTTCGAGGGCGTCGACCTCGCCATGTTTGACGTGCCCGATGACGTGTCCGCGCAATGGGCGCCGGTTGCCGCAGCCAGCGGCGTAGTCGTCATCGACAAGTCCGGGGCCTTCCGGATGGATCCCCAGGTACCGCTGGTTGTGCCTGAGGTCAACCCGGCAGCGGCCGGAGACCGACCCAAGGGCATCATCTCGGTGCCGAACTGCACGACCCTCTCGCTGATCGTTGCGCTGGCCGCGCTGCACCGCGCATTCGGCCTGCGTGAACTGGTGGCCGCGTCCTACCAGGCGGCATCGGGGGCTGGCCAGGCAGGCACTGACGCGCTCTATGACCAGCTAGCCGCGGTGGCCGGAGACCGGACGCTCGGGCAGCGGCCGGGTGATGTCCGGGCGGCCGTCGGTGCCGGCGGCCCGTTCGGCGCTCCGCTCGCCCTCAACGTGGTGCCCTGGGCCGGCTCGCTGCGAGACGAGGGATGGTCGTCGGAGGAGCTGAAGATCCGGAACGAGACGCGCAAGATCCTGGGCCTGCCGGATCTCAAGGTCACCGCGACCTGCGTCCGGGTCCCGGTGATCACCGGGCACTCGCTCGCCCTGCATGCGGTCTTCAGCCGGCCGGTGAGCCGCGGCCAGGCGCAGCAGGCGCTGCGCGAAGCTCCGGGCGTCAGCCTGGTGGACGATCCGGCGCACGGCCAGTACCCGACGCCAGCCGATGTGGCTGGCACGGACCCGACGCTGGTCGGCCGGGTGCGACAGAGCCTGGACGATCCGTGCGCGATCGACCTATTCGTCAGCGGCGATAACCTGCGCAAGGGGGCCGCACTCAACGCGGCCCAGATCGCCGAGCTGCTGGCGCCGCAGCTGGCCAGCGGACGCAAGCAGCCCGCTGCCTCGTCGTAGCCACGCCAGCCCGGCACCCGGCGGCGACTAACCTGGCCGCATGAGTTCGCCGGCGGTCACCGGCACGGGCACGGTGTTACCGGGCGGTGCCAGCGGGCAGGCCCAGGCCGGGTCATAGGCGCACGACGGGTTGTAAGCGAAGTTCAGGTCAATAACCAGACGGCTGCCATCGCCGCCAAGGTCAGCGCCTTTGACGGTATCGAGCACGTACCGGCCGCCCGGATAGGTGGCGCCATCAGACCTGGTATCCCGGATCGGGACGAACAGGCCGCCGCCGTAACTGGCGAGCCACCAGACATCAAGCTCGCCGACGCCGTCCAGATGGACTACTCCAGCCCGCTCGAACGGGACCGTGCCATCGGTGCCAGTGCTCACCTCAATCCGGGCAGGCTCGACATCGGAGTCAAGCGGCACAGTGAACCGCATCCCCGGTTCGTACGGGGCTACCGGAACGCCGCGGAATCTGACCCGGTCCGCAGCCGGGACTGGCGACTGCGGGTGCATTGCCAGCAGCTCGTTCCTGGCGTCCTGCCAGAACCGATGAGCCACGGCGGGGTCCGGGGACGCGCGGACCGCGGCATAGATCGCCGCCACCCGTCGCCGCCAGTCGAGCAGTGACGCCGCGGCCGGCCCGGAGATCGGCATTGCCTAGCTTGTCAGCGTGAGGCGCTGGTCGCTCGTTCCCATCAGGCAGACGGCCAGCCCGAGGACGCCGACGTCGCGCATCGTCAGGTCGGAGAGCCCGGCGCTGATGATCAGCCACACCACGATCTGCAGCAGCAAGAGCGCCGCCAGGCTTGCGGCGAGCCGGCACGCGATCCCGGCGACCAGCGCGACCGCCAGCACCAGCAGCAACCAGCCGTGCGCTAGCACCAGCAGAATCGCGAATGACGAGGCCGAGTGAACGCCGGGTATGTAGCCGGTCCACTGGGCGGGCTGAACCAGCTCGTGATAGCCGAACCAGGCCAGTACGAGTCCGAGAAGCACCCGCCCGATCGTGGGTCCCCAGCTTGCCGCGAGCCCGGCGGCCATACCGAGCACGCCGCCTCGGGGGTCCTGGGGAGACCCCGTGATGGACCCGGTGGGGGCGCCGCGCACAGCCCGGCTCGCGCCGGATTTCCGGGCTGCCTGCGCACTCCGCTGCGCCGTCACTGGACGATCCTGCCGTGCGCATCCGTCACGATGATGCCGTCGTCACCCAGGTTATAGTCGCTGCTGCCCGAGTCGTCGCCCATCGACGCTTCCACCACGTAGACGCGCGCGCCGGCCGGGTAGAAATGCGGCGCGCCAGCTGCCTGCCCGTTCACTCCGGCGGTGACCGAGATGCCGGTGCCCTGCCGGTGCACGGTCACGCTGAGCCCGGTAAGCGCGGCCTTAGCGGCCTGGCTCTGGGTGCCCGGCCAGACCGGGAAGGCGTACGAGGCGTATGACTGCGAGCTGAGCAGCGGCCCGGGCGTGCTGGCCGATGCACCTGTGCTCGGCGCTGGTCCCGCGGTCGGCCCGGCGCTGGTCGATGGCGACGCCTGTGCCGGGCTGACCGAAGGCTGAGCCGACCCCGGCCCGCTCCCGATCGAGCCGAGAGCGGTGGAGCTGCCGCGCACCGACCAGCCATGCACCGCTAGGAGCACGCCGGCAAGCCCGGCCACGGCTAGCAGCGCCAGGCCGCGCGGGCCGACCCCGCCGAGTCGGGTTCTCATCCGGGCGCCGGCGCTGTTCGAGCACGTGTCGCGGCCTCGGGCGCGGCCTCGTCCCGCGATGCTGGTCGCTGGCCGGAGATGAGGCCAGCCTCGGCGACTATCCCGGACGCGGAGACGGCGGTGTAGCCAGCCTTCCGGAAGAGGGTCTCCCAGGCTTCCATCGAGATGGGGATTTCCTGCACCCGCACGAGGTACCGGGTGATGTTCTTAGCGATCCGCCACCAGCCGCCAGGTCCCTTCTTGGCCAGCGTGACTAGCTTCAGCTTGATGATTTCCCGGTCCCGGCTGGTACCGCCGCGGCCGAACATCATGTCGGCGATCAGCAGCCGCCCGCCGGGCCGCAGCCAGGTGATTGCCGTCTCGACGAGGCGGGCCTTGTCAGGATCGCGAAGATGGTGCAGCGCGTAGCTGGAGACTATGAGGTCAGCGCTGGCGGGCGGCAGGTCCAGCTCTTCCACCGGCAGCGCTATCGCATCCAGGGTGGACAGTCCCCGGCGCTTGGCTTCGGACCGGAGCTGCTCGGCCATGGCCGGGCTGACGTCGATACCCAGCACCTCGGCGCCTCGCTCGGCGAGCGGAATGCTGATCTGACCGTTACCGCAGCCGAGATCAACGACCATGTCACCGGGTCCGACAGCAGCGGCAGCCAGCACCGCGGCCGTCACCTTGGTTAGCCCGGCTGAGCCGTGCTGATCCCAGCTCGCAACCCGGCCGGACCACACGCGGCGCTGCCGCCGGGTGGTGCGCTGGGTAGCCAGCCGGGCGAGCCCGCTCGCGGGCCGCTCGCGGCCGGCTGGGGAGTCGAGGTCAGCTTCCTTCTCTGATGTCATTCTGGCAGGCTAATGTGCGCACGACTCGACCACCAAGCTGGAGCAATTCAGTTCCGGTGAGAAACTTGCCTAGAAATAGTAAAGAGGCCGGTTTCATGAAGAATTCATGAAACTAAGCCCGGCTGAATGAAGAAATCGTGAGGCCGTCAGGCAGTCACATGGCGGCCGCCACCGGGACGTACCGCGCCGAGTCACTGCACAGTCCCGCTGCCGGTACGATGCCGGGGTGAACCGGCACGCCCGTGCTGGCCGGCCCGATCGCCGTCCGCGAGTCCTGATCGCCGTGGTTGCCGCGGTGGTCATTGCCGTGCTCGGAGCCGGGGCCTACTTCGCGGTGCAGACGTTCGCGGGACGGGCGGCGAGCGCGGGCACGACCGACGGGCCGTCTGTCAAGCCGACCGTGTCGCCCAGTCCGAGCCCGACGCCGCCACCACCGCCGCCACCAGTCGGGCAGCTGGGCTATTACCACGTAGCGGAGAAGTATTACACCTTCACCGAACCGGCCGCCAAGTTGCACGGGCCACGCGTACTGCAGGTCACCGTCCATTTTCCGGTCATTCCCGCGACTCTCGTGAGCAGCCATCCGGCCGGCGGTTCGTTCCCGCTCATAGCGTTCGCGCCCGGCTACATGCAATGCAGCAGCGCCTATCGTCATCTGCTCCGCCAGTGGGCCAGCGCTGGGTACGTGGTGGCCGCGGTGGATTTCCCGCTGACCAGCTGCCACAACGTCAAGCCGGATGAGCCAGATCTGTCCAACGAGCCCGCTGACGTCGCCTTCGTCATCCGGCGGCTGATCCTGTTCTCGGGCCGTCCGCAAGGACCACTGTCGGGTCTGATCGCCTCGGCCAAGATTGCTGTCGCCGGCCATTCTGACGGCGGCAACCTGGCAGCGGCCATGGCAGGAGCAAGCTGCTGTGTGGATCATGCGATCCGCGCCGCGGTCGTGTTCGCAGGCAACGAATGGCCCTGGGGCAGCGAGCACTGGTTCGCGGGGCCGACCCCGCCGGTCCTGTTCGTCCAGGGCTCGGCCGACCCCATCAACGCACCGCAGCTCAGTGTCCAGCTATACGAAGCGGATAAAACCGGCATCCGCTACTACCTTAATCTGTTCGGCGCCAATCACTTCACGCCCTATCAGGGCCACGGCGCGCCCGAGCCGATTGTCGTGCAGGTGACGCTGGACTTCCTCAATCACTATGTGGCCGGTCAGGCTGGCCAGATAGCGGCGATGCGGCAGGCCGGCGACGTGCCCCGGGCGGCTGAGCTTGTCGGCGGCGGTCGGCTTCCCTAGCGGGGAACTGGACGCGAGCTGCATGGTGACAATACGGCGGGCCACGATCGATGATGCGGTCCCGATTACCGAGACGCACGTGCGGTCCTGGCAGCGCGCATATCGCGGCCTCATCCCTCAGGATTACCTGGACGGGCTTGATCCCGCGCAGCGGGTGGCCAGGTGGGAGGAAATCCTCACGCTGGTCGACTGGTCCGCAGGCGGAGTGCTAGTCGCCGAGGACCGCTCGGGCGTGGCCGGTTTCGCCAGCTTCGGACCGACCCGGGATGACGAAGACAGGCGTATGGTCGGCGAGATCATGGCGATCTATCTGGCGCCCTATGCGTGGGGCAAGGGCGTCGGGCGAGAACTGATGGCGTCCGCGGCTGGCGCTCTGGCGGCCATGGGCTATGGGCAAACTACGCTCTGGGTGCTCGATGGCAACGAGCGGGCGCGCAGGTTCTACGAGGCGGCCGGTTTCAAGCCTGATGGTGCAGTCAAAGAGGACAGAAGCCACGGTTTCGTTATGCGCGAAGTCCGCTATCGGCGGCTCCTGCCCTGAGCTCTGCCGACGTATGTGGCTGCGCTGCCGTGCCGACGGCAGCGGCGGCCCATACGTTGCCGCCAGCCGGGCTGGATCAGCTTCTGCCACCGGGCGTCCGCGAGCGCATGCTCGGTTTCCGGCGTAGTCAGGTGCTCATTGTCGCGGCGCGCCCGCTGTCGCGCCGGTCCGGAGCTGGCCGGCATAGAGCTGCCGCATGACGCGCCGATGCTCGGAGTCCTCGAGTCCGTCGATGTACAGCTCGCCATGCAGGTGCGCGGTTTCGTGCTCCAGGCACCGAGCCAGCTCCCCGGTGCCTGCCACGGTGACCGGCTCGCCGTGCCGGTCGACGCCTTCGACCACTGCGGCCGCGGACCGGAGTCGTTCGGCGACAACTCCGGGGATGGACAGGCAGCCCTCCATCCCCTGCTGCTCACCGGATCGGTGCACGATCCTGGGGTTGATGACGTAACCCAGCTGACCGTCGACGTGGTAGGAGAACGCTGCCAGTCCGGAGCCGATCTGGTTGGCCGCCAGGCCCGCGCGGCCCGGTTCCTGCACGGTGTCCATGAGGTCGGCGATCAGCCTGGCCAGCGCGTCGTTGAACCGTGTCACTGGTTCGGATGGTGTCCGCAGGATCGGGTCGCCGAGCAAGCGCAGCTCCCTGAGCGTCATCTGCAGGCCTCGCTGTTGCTGGTCAGCTTGCCCACCTGGTCACGTACCAGCCGGTGCCAGTCGATCTCCGCCTGAATGCGGAGGCGGGCATGCTCGACCACGAGGTCGTCGGCCACGGTCTGATCCGGCCAGGCTCTGTCGCGCTGCCGGTCCAGCTGCGCCGACTGAGCAGACAGCGCCCGGAGCCGGTCGTCCAGGTACCCGCGCAGCGTTTCCTCGGCCAGTTCGGCGCTCATGGCCAGCGCGAGGTCGACGGGATCGGGCTGGACTCGCATCGCCTGAAAGGCCTCAGCGCGCAGCACCCGCAGCTCTCGCCGGCCCTCGGCGGTGATCCCGTAGACGGTCCGGGCTGGCAGCTGGCCGTCTTGCTCGGTTCGCAGTGGCTCTATCAGTCCCTCGGCTGCCAGCCGGTGCAGCGCACCGTAGAGCGAGCCGGGCGGCACGTCCGACCACAGCCGGGTGCGGTCGATCCGCGCATCCCTGCGGAGCTGGTGGCCGTACATCGGGCCGTGCTTAGCCAGTGCTCCGAGGATGAACAGGCGGGTGGGGTTCACGCCGACAAGTAAAACACGAGTGCTCAAAGCTGGCGTATTCCTTATCGCTAGCGCCCCGGCCAGGCGGGCTAACGCCGTGACCGGGGCTCGGAACCGGCCTAACAGGAGGTCAGCACCGTGCAAACCATCGTCCCAGATGTTCGCATCACCTATGCCGCTGAGTATCTGCGCGGCGCACGCAAGGTCAAGCCCGACATGCTCCCGCCCTCGGTCATGGTTCGCGAGATTGCGGAACTGCGGCGCCAGCTCGGCATCGTTCTCGACGTGATCGACGGCCAGGCCGAGACGCCCGCCGCAATCGGCCACGAGTTCACCCGGCCCGGCCAGGTAGCGGCGCACTTGCCGGCCCCAGATGCCTGCATGGTCTGCGGCCTGCCGGAAGCCAGCCACGGCGGCGCCGTGCTCTCCGCGGCCGACCTCGCCACGGTTCAGGCCGGGCTGACTGACGCGACCGACCTGCTGACGCAGCAAGCGTCACTGGTCTGCGACAACTGCGACGACAGCGCCGACGATCTATGCGATACCCACGCAGCCGGCCTTGACAGCGCCGATGCCTACCGGCTGCTGGCGCAGCGGCTCGGTGGTTCGCAGTGAACCGGGCCGGTCGGCAGGGCATGCCGTCCTGGCCGCTGTTCCTTATTGCCGCGCCCGCGGCTGTCGCGGTCTGGTCCGGCTGGGTGGGGCTCGGTGAGCTGTCCGGCTTCGGGCTGATTCACCCGCTGCCCGGCATCGTGCCCGGCTTCAGGCTCAACACTGCGATAACGCTGCCGGTGGGCGTCGAGGCTTACGCCTCGTTCGCTCTCGGCGCGTGGCTGCGGCCGGGAACGCCGGAACGGGCTAAGTCGTTCGCCCGGCGCTCGGCCATCGGGGCGCTCTGCCTCGGCATGCTGGGCCAGGTTGCCTACCACGTCCTGGCCGCCGCGCACGCCCACCGGGCACCGTGGCCGGTCGTGATTATGGTGGCGTGCCTCCCAGTCGTGACGCTCGGCTTCGGCGTGGCGCTGGCGCACCTGCTGCGTGTGCCTGAAACCGTGCGCGAGGTCGCACCTGAGCCTGTGCCCGCACTGGCTGCCAAACGCGCTCCTGTGTCGTCCCCCAGAGTCGCGCAGCCACGTCCTGGCGGACTGACCGAAGGCCAGTCCTTGAGTCCCGGCCTCCGGCCGGAACGTGGCAGGCGTGCTCGCGTCACGCCGGAGTCTGCCGAGCTGGCCTTCGGGGCGCGGCTGGCCGATGGTGATGTGCCGTCGCTCCGCGACGTCAAGAGCACTCTCAAGCTCGGCACGGACCGGGCACGCGAGGTCCGCGCACACCTGGTGAACGTGGCGGGGGTGCAGTCGTGACCGCCGCCGACATGGAGCCGCAGGACTCCGGCGCCGAGATAATCCAGCTTCATCCTGCCGAGCCCGCCGCACAGGTCAGCGCCGCACCAGGCACGCGGCGCCCGATCGTGCCCGAGCCGTTCCACCGTCGCAACGTCCGCGGCACGGTCACCTACGCGGCTGGCACCGGCTGGCACCGTGCCCGCTATCACGGAGCTCCGGTCCCCGGCCTACCTGCTGACCTACGTGTGGCACGCCCTTCGGGGCGTGCTCGTCCTGTCCGGCCGGCTGCTGCGCTGGTGGCATGCGCCGCACTTGTACGACCTGGTGAGCCTCGGCGTCGCCAGCGGCAGGAGCGGCCACCACGACGCGATGAACGCGCACAAGGAAGGCCGCAGGACGAGGACGCGGCGCGGGCAGATTCTTGCCGTCAGCGCCGTCGTGGCGGTCGCTGTCGTGCTCGCCGCGGTGGCGTTCCTGCCGTGGCAGGCGTGGCCGCCCGTCGCAGTCGCCGCGCTGCTGGTGCTGGCCCGGCACGGCAAGCCGGAAGGCAAGCCGGTCGTTCAAGCCGGCGGTCGTGGCGCCGCAGTACCAGCCGCCGACGCCGGAGATCATCACCCGGCGCTCGGGCGCGCTGAACATCGCCGGCATCAATGACGCGATCCGTGACCGGCGCCGGCATCGCCGTTCCTCGCCGACGTGCACCGCGACGGCGACGGCTGGGCTACCGAGCTGGACCTGCCGCACGGCGTCACCGCGTCGATGATCCTCGCAGCGGCGCGAGCAGCTCGCCTCCGGGCTGCGCAGGCCGCTGTCGGCGACGTGGCCCGAGGCCGGTGCCGCACGAGCACGAGGGCCGGCTCAGGCTGTGGATCGGCTTCCAGGACATCTCCAAGGTGAAGCCGCCGGCGTGGCCGCTGCTGCGAAGGCCGGTCAGGTCGACGTGTTCGACCCGCTCCCGTTCGGCACCGACCCGCGCGGCCGCCAGGTGTCGACGTCCGCTGTTCGAGAACAACTGGCTGGTCGGTGCCGCAGCCCGGCCAGGGCAAGACGTCAGCGGTCCGCGTGCTGGCCTGCGCTGCCGCGCTTGATCCGCTGGCCGAGCTGTGGATGCACGAGCTGGCCGGGCAAGGGCGACCTGGAGCCGTTCGCCCAGGTCTAGCCACCGCTACTGTTCCGGTCTGGACGACGAGGCGATCGGCTACGCCGCGGCCAGTCGCTGCACATGCTGCGCGCCGAGCTGGAGCGCCGCTCGCCGCGATCAAGGCGCTGCCGAAGGAGGCCAGGCCGGACGGCAAGGTCACCCGGGAGATGGCCCGCAGGCGGTCATGCACCTGTACCCGCTGGTCTGCGTCGTCGACGAGTGCCAGAACCTGTTCACCCACCCGCGTCACGGCGACCAGGCCGGCGACGACGCCGCCTACGTGATCCGGCTCGGCCGCGCCTACGGCATCATCCTGGTGCTGGCCACCCAGCGGCCGGACAAGGACGATGCTGCCGACCAGCGTCAGCGGCAACGTCACGCTCCGGTTCTGCCTGAAGGTCCCCGGCCAGGTCGAGAACGACATGATCCTCGGCACGCTCAGCTACCGCAACGGCTACAACGCCGCGGTGTTCCGGCCGAAGACCGACGCCGGGCTCGGCTGGCTCAAGGCCGAAGGTGACCCGCAGGTCGTGCCGGACCTACTACCTGGACCTGCCCGCGGCGGAGCGGATCGCCGAGCGGGCCACGGGTGCTGCGCGGCCAGGCGGGGACGCTGACCGGCTACGCGCTCGGCGAGGACGACGACGGCGCCTGCGCGGTCGTTCGCCGCTGACGTGCTGGCCGTGTTCGGCGACGCGATGCCAAGCTGTGGTCCTCGACACGATCGCCGCCCGGCTCGCCGAGTCGATGCCCGGCGTCTACTGCCGACATCACGCCGGCCGCGGTCAGCCAGCCAGCTGCGCGGCCTCGGCGTGACCGTCAAGAACGTCCGCGAGGCCGGCGCAGCGCGCCAGCGCAGGGCTGCGAGCGGGCCGCGATCGAGGCGGTACACGTCATGAGCAACCGTTACCGATGTCCTACACGCTGCTGACCTGCGCATTCAGCCGGCACCGTCCTACAAGCTCGTAACGCGCTGACCTACGCGTTAGCTGAACCGTTCCGGCGTTACGGCGAGTTCATCGGCCCGCCTAGGCTGGCCGGTCCTGCACCCCCGTCGACACCGCATAATCACGGAGCGCCGATGCTCGGCGACCACCCGCTGCCCGAGGACTGCGACGACCGGGACTGCCCCCGCTTCCCGTGCGTCATGTTCAAGCGGGGATTCGCCGATGGTCATGGCGCCGGGTCAGCGGCATGGCTATGCGGCGCCGGGTTGTCTGACGGCCTGGCGAGGCAGCCGGTTACGCCGCAGGGCCACGCCGGCTGGCGCAGCCTCGGTCAGCGAGACGGTGACCCGTGCTGACGCTGACCGCGACGTCCTCATCGCTTTACCGGCCTCGGCGGCCTGGCCGCTGTCTCGTGCTCGCTCAGCCCGGCTCGGCCGCTGCCCCGCTGCCACGGCAAGCGCATCATCCGCACCCCGACTCACCAGGCGGCTCTGGGCCTGCCCCCGCTGCCGTGGCTCCCGGCGCCAGTACCGCCGCGGTGCCCGATCCTGCTGCACCGGCTCGCGTGGTCGATCGCTGCCGAGCAGCTGCAGAACCGCTTCCGCGACCGTCACAATCTGAGCCTGATGCCTGTCATTCATCAAGCCGAACTTCGTTCACGTCTCCGACGGCAGCGGCGCCAGCCGGGCTGATCGGCGCTGCCGTCGCTGTCGTGCGCCGTGGGCGCCGGAGTGGTCGCTGCGTGGCGCTGGCTGGCCGAGCCTCACCCGCTCCTTGAGGCGGTGATCTACTACGGTGTCCTGGTGTCGTCCTGGTGGCTCTCGGTGGTGCTGGTGGCAGTCGTGCTGTGCCGGGCAGCGGCGTATCGCGGATTTGCGGCCTCGGATTCACCTGCATGCCGCATCGTCCACGCGAGCGGAGATCGGCGCTCTGCGGTCTGCTGGGAAGTTCCCTGGCACCCCGTCTCGGACAGTGCCGCGCCTCTGACTGTGGCGGATCGGAGATCCGCACAGCCCATCGTGATAACCAGTCTGCACCTGCACGGCGTCACCCCGGAGCAGGTTGCCCAGGCGCTCGCCGCCCGGCAGCCCGCGGCGGTCCCGGTGGCGATCGAGGCAGATCAGGACTGAGCCCGCACGGTCCGGCCGGGCAGGCGTCCCGGCCGTGGCCGCGGGCGCTCAGGACGCGACCCGAACCTAGGAAGGCATGACGATGGGGATCTTCAGCAGCAGCAAGCCAGCGGGCAAGCCGGACCCGTTCCAGCGGAACACGCCGAGGGCACGGAACACGATCAGCCGGAGGGAAGCGGCGGCGCTCGAACGCCGCGCCGGCAAGAACCACTGGCGGGGTAACGAGTCCGGCCGGTACGACCGGCAGATATCGCGCTGGTGGGCGAACTGACGTGGGAATCGTTACGGCGCCGTTACCGGCGCTAGCGCGCACAGCGCCGCAGGTCGGCCCGTGCGCACAATAGCGAACCTATTGGTAACACGGTCTGACCTGGGCATCCCAAGATCAGCAGCCAGCAGGCGGGCGCGCCCGAACGCCTTGGTCGCGGCCCTGTCATACGGGAGCCTCGTAAGCAATACCCATCACGACAACGGAGGCGCACGGTGCAGACCAAGCCCAACATGACGCCGGTCGGACCCGTCCGGCTGCCGGACCAAATGATCGCCCAGCTCGACAAGGTGGCAGACCGTCTCGGGCACAGCCGTTCCGGCCTTATCCGCCTGGCGCTCCGCGACTACCTTGCGAGGCAGGCATGAGGGCGCTCGTGCTCGACAGCGGCGAGGAAACCGGCTGCCAGTTCATCCAGTTTGGGGAGGCCGCGGTGCTCGTGGACCGCCCCACCGGCCGCGTCTGGTGGAGCTGGAACGACTTCGCCCACCGCGGGCGGCACCGCGAGGACCGCTGGCTGACGCGCCAGCTCCGCAGGCTCGGTGTCGCCTCGCTGGGCGAGGCTGAGCTGATCGAGGACGGCTACTGCGTGGCCTCCGGCCGTTTCGAGGTAGCGGAATGAGCCGCCTGTTCCCGCGTGCGATGCCGCGGGAAATGCGCGAGATGGCCAGCGCCGCAGTCCGGTCCGGCTGGTCAGTCGGGATCGCCAGCAGCGGTCACGTCAGATGGCGCTCACCTGCGGGAGCCGTAGTGGCTACGGCAATGACGCCGAGTTGCCCTCACACAATCCGCAACGACCTTGCCCGGCTGCGCCGGGCCGGACTCGACCTGTAACCCACCAAAAGTGAAACGCCCCGGCCCGCAATGCCGAGGCGCTTCCAATCCCGAAGGGATCAACGCAAGTGACAAGTACTCTACTCGACGCGCCCGCCTGCGGCTACGCGGCTCCTGATCTGGACGTGGCGCGGCGCCTGGTCGCGCTCGGCGTGCCGGTGTTCTGGGCGCAACTTTCCCCCGATGGCGCCCCGCTGCGGCCTGGCTGGCAGTTCATCGAGCCCGACATCGCAGAGGTGGACCAGTGGCGCCCCGGCCTGGCCTTGTGCGCGACGGGCGGCATCATCTTCGATGTGCTCGACGTGGACCCGCGCCACGGTGGCGACGTGTCGATCGGCAGGCTCCTGGCCGAGCTGGGCGACGACAAGCCCAATGTCTACGCCAGGGTTCATACGCCGTCAGGCGGCTGGCACTACTGGATAACCGCGCTCGGCATCGGGAAGCACGTCAACTTCGGCAGGCACTCGTTCGGAGGCGGGCTCGACTTGCAGGGTGGTCGGCCGAATGGCGGCAGCCGCGGGCTCGCGTTCCTGCCGCCGACCGTCCGGCCGTCGAAGGTGACCGGCGAGCTGCTGCCCTACCGCTGGATCGAAGCGCCTTCGCGAGCGCCGTCCGCCGACACGTCCGGCGCGAAGCTGGCCGCGCTCATCCGGGCATCTGCCGAGGCGAAGCCTGGTTCACCGCCAGGCGGACGTGCTCGCCTGAATCAGCCGACCGTTACAGCATCGGAGATCAGCGCGCCCTACGTCCGGGCAGCCGTGACAGCCGAGCTGGCGCGGGTAGCCGAGGCGCCCGAGGGCTGCCGGAACAACACGCTCAACGCCGCCGCGTTCGCTCTGGCCAGGTTCGTGGCGGCCGGGCAGCTCGACGCCGACGCGACAGCCGAGGCCCTGACCGAAGCCGCGGTGCATGCGGGCGAGGACTACTCCAAGGCCGTTGCCACCGTCCGTAGCGCGTTCTCAGCTAGGGGTGCGGCATGACCGACTACGACGTGAACGCAGCGGCGGACAAAGTCATGGACGAGTCCGGCAGGCCGAAGGTCCGGACGAGCGAGCGCAACCCGGCCGACATCGCCAAGGACGTGGCCCGGCACATCATCGAGTCCAACGAGCCGCCCCGGCTGTTCCGCATGGGCGACTCCGCGGCGGTAGTGCTGGATGATGAGGGCGCACTACAGCCGCTCGACAACGACCGATGGCTGTACCAGGTGGCTAACCGGATCGACTTCACCGCCGCCAGGAAGTCGGGCGCCGGCTTCGTGGAGAAGGTCACCAGCCCGCCGCAGGTGGCAATGCGGCTCGTGCCGACCGTGGTCATGCCGAAGCTGCCCGAGCTGACCGGTATCGTTCACAGTCCGTATCTGGACGATGACGGCAACGTGATCAGCGCCGAAGGCTACAACGAGCACTCGCGGTTGGTGCTGGCCGCTGACGGTGTGGGGCTGCCGCGCGTGGCCGAGGCGCCTGACCCAGGAGACTTGCACCGGGCGGTCCGGCTGCTGACCGACGAATGGCTAGGTGACTTCCCGTTCGGCGATGCCGCGGACAGGGCCAACGCGATAGCGCTGCTGCTGACAATCACCGGCCGGGCGTTCTTCGGCCTGGCACCGATGTTCGTGATCGACGCGAGCACGCCGGGCTCCGGCAAGGGCCTGCTGGTCAACACGGTAAGCCTGATCGCCACGGGCGAATCGCCCAACCTGCTGGAGCTGCCCTCCGATGGTGACGAGCAGCGCAAGGTGGTCACTACCGCGCTGCTGGCCGGCAATGAGCTGATCGTGTGGGATGAGTCGCACATCATCAGCGGCCGGACGATGGCCCGCATCCTGACGGCCGAGTTGTACTCCGACCGGCTGCTGGGCGGCAACAAGATGCTGACCGTCCGCAACCGCTTTACACAGGTGGCGATCGGCAACAACACGCAGGTATGGGGCGACATGAAGCGCCGCGTTGTGCCGGTGCGCCTCGTACCAGAATGCGAGCGCCCTGAGGAGCGCGGAGGCTTCCGCCATCCCGACCTGTCCGGCTGGGTCGCGGACTACCGCGGCGAACTACTGGCCGCTGCATTCACCATCTGGCGGGCGTGGATCGCAGCCGGGCGACCTGACGGACAGGTCAGCATCGGCTCATTCGAGCGGTGGGCTCGTGCGGTCGGAGGCGCCCTGGACGTGGCCGAGGTCGGCGGCTTCCTGGAGCACACGCAGATATGGCTCTCCGAGGGCGACGACGACGCGCCCGAATGGGAGCTGCACCTGCTGCGGCTCCGCGAGCTGTTCGGCGGTCAGTGGTTCACCACCGATCAGGTGGCCGGGTACGTGCGCACCGGCAGCCTCTCACTGCCGTACTGGCCGAAGGACGACAAGCCGCTCGCTAAGTCGATCGGCTACAAGTACCGCGGGCTCCGGGATCGCTGGCACGGCGGGCTCCGGCTGGTTAACTCCGGCGCCCGGTCTGGCCACGGTGGAGTGAACCAGTGGTGCGTAGAGCGCCGCTCAGACGTTACGGCTAGTGACAATCTCGCGGGTGCTGGCGACGGAATCGCGTCAGCGGACCGGCCGATGTCATCTCCACCAAGTCCACCATCTCCACCACGTCAGCGGAACGGAACGGACAGCGGAGGACAGGTTAGGACACGACCGGTGGAGATGGTGGAGATGGTGGACATGCGGACCTCCCGTCCATCGCGCGAAACCGCCACGCCGCCAGCTACGCGGCGTAGTGGATTCGGTGGCGTAGCGACAGGTGGCCGGCGGTGACCCGCCCATGCGCCCGGCCCGGCTGCCCTAAGTCGGTCACGTACCAGCCCGTTAAACGCGGCCGGCCGAAGGAGTTCTGCTCGATCGGCTGCCAGCGCTCGGTCAAGAATGCGGCAGCACGAGCCAAGCGGCGCCGACCAGACGGCGTGCTGTGGTCGGAGGTCCCGCTCCAGCATCCGGCGCTGGAGATCGCCGCCGTCGATACGGTGAAGCTCGACAGGTTGCTGCGCCACACGGGAGTAGCGCGGCAGGCCGACCTGTACCTCACGATCGAGAGGAACTTCGCGCCTTCGGCGCTGAACCGGGCAACGCGGATGATCGTGTCGGCGCCGTCGCTCAATGAACAAGAGCGCGGCGAGCTGGACGAGTTCATTCCGTTCGTCCGCCACCACGACGACTCGCGGCCAGGGAAGCCGACGCCTGACGAGGGCTACGCGGTAGGCGAGCGGCCAGACGCCTACTCGCGCCGGGGCTCGGAGATCCGCTGGAACGCCGGCAGGTGGGAGGACGCGCACAAGCGGCGCTGCTCATGCCTCGGCCGACTCTGGCTGAACGAGGGAGACATAGCCCGGTCCTGCGACGTGATCCCGTTCGAGACAAAAACGCCGCCCGATCAGCCGTGGCCGCGCTACTGGCAGCGGGCCGTTGCGACAGCGGCGGCCAGGCGGATGTACGAGGCATACGGCTGGAGCCCGGCCGAGGTCACCGCCGACGCCGTTACCTGGCTCATGACGATGCAGAGCGGGCCGCTGGCCCTGGCCTGCTGGACGAGCCAGAAATCCATACTTGCAGAGGGAGAGAACGAGATGCAGTCAACCGAGCCCGTCAGTCGGCAGCGCGCCCGGCAGCTACGCCGCGCCGCAGTGGACAACTACGTCCACGGACCGCTCAGCGTGGAGAAGATGCGCGAGGTCGTGCAGGCCACCCAGTGGGCTTACGAGCCCGAGGCCCAGTCCGTGGTGGCAGCGGCATGAGCGCGTCGCTGATCGAGTCGGCGCTTGACCTGCTCGACCCGGACACACTCATGACCATCGGAGTGTCCGCGCAGGCCGAAGCTGACCGGTTCGCGGAGATGCCCGGTGCCGAGGCTGCGAAGTGGGCTGGCTTGTTCTCAGCACTCGCCGCCAGCGCCGAGGTAGCCCTGCTCCAGAAGCAGACCGGCGTAGCCGTGTAGTTCCCGATGAGACCTTGCCGGCGGGGGTTCTAGACTTCATGACCCGCCCGGCAACGGCGCCAGCACCGAGCGCCTAATCGGTGAAAACTCCAGCGTGGTTACCCCTTCTAGCCACGCCGGGGGTATGCCAGTAGTCGTGTGCTGGCCTCCAGAGCGGTGCCGCGTGGTGGGATGCTGCGCGGCATCGCTCTGCACTTCCCGCACGTTGGCTCCTAGCCAACTTCCCATGCGGAATCTGGGCGTGCTGGAGATGTGGCGAGTGTGGTTGCCAAGGCGCGGCCTCCAGGCGCGGCTACGGCGTGGCCTCCAGGCGCGGCGAGGGTGTGGTCTGAGGGATGCGCTGTGCCGCATCGGGCGTCGCTTCCGCTAGGTCAACCGACAGTGGCGGTTCGCCAAGATCGGCGCGCATGGCCTGATACAGGCGGTTGTACGGCCTGGCTGCTCCGCCCGCCACATCGGTGTGGTCGAGGGAATCCGAGATGAAATCGCTAACAACGTCTTGAAGCTTTTCGGCCAGCTCCGCAACGCCGGCGGGCGCGATCAGTCGTAGCTCACTGATGTTGGCGCCCAGGTTGTCCTGGTCAGCTTTGATCCTGGCGTTCGCCTGCTTCTTCCACTCAAGATCATCGGAGTTGTGAGCGGACCTGTGGTCTATCAAGGGCCACGCCATCTTGCTGTAGGCGGCGAGGCATCCTGCATAGATTCTGCGTTTCTCGGCCACCTTGGCGCGGCGATCCTCGCGGTTCCAGCCGAGGCGCGCAGTCCAGAACGTGCCGCCGATGCCGGCCAGGCCCACCGCGCCGGTCACAATGACCGCTACGTCTGACATGACGCCATCGTGTCACCCGGCCCCAGTGTGCTGCCTGAACATTGGCGACTGCGTGTCGCTGCTTCGCTGCGCCTTCGTAAGCGCATAAGACTGAAATCATGAACGATCCACGGATTAAAGACCAGGCCGCGCCTGCTGGTGAGGCTCCGCAGCAAGCACAGCGCAGCGTCACCGACTTTCTGGCAGGTGCCGCAGTGAGCGGGCTACTGCAAGACGCGGTGTCCGACGTTTATGACGCCGCCAAAGACGCGGCCAAGGCTGGATGGGCGAAGCTGCATCCAGAGCCCTCGCCGCCTTCGCCTGATCCGCCGGAGTAGCTAGGCGACGTTGGTTGCGCGGGCTCTCGATTAGGTGTCCAGTTTCGCTCGGTAGCTGGCTGCCCTCTGGCGCAAGTCCTCAACCGCTTCCGGTCGCGCCGCGTGCTCCCCGTAGATTTCGAGGCCGCGCTCGGCCCACCAGAGCGCCCGGCCGTAGGCGTGCAGTTTCTGCTGTCGTATCGCCATCTGCCGGTAGAGCTCCAGCAGCGGTACCTTGCCCCACTTGGCCATGCAGGCTGCCTTGATGCCTTCCATCTCGGCATCGTGGTACCGGCATGCTTCGTCGTACTCGTCAAGGGCGGATGCGAACGCATCGCGGCAGCGGTACAGCGCAGATTCCAGGTGCGCGTACATGAAGTGACGGTCCACGACACCGGCCTCGGTCGCAAGCAGCTTCCGGAGCATCGGAATAGCCCGAACGTCGTCCGCTGGCATGTCGCGCATCCAGCTCAGGTCATAGGAGTCATCGGCTTCATCTGTCGCCAGCGCGTCCGACAGGGCTGTCCGCATCCTGGCGCCCTGCGGCGGGGGAACACGCGAGCGACTAAGGCCGAACTCCTCCGGGTCGTAGTACAAGAACACGCCCAGCATTCCAGGGCCATCGTCCCGGATACCGCCGCCGATGATGGCGCCCTCAAGTGCGATCGGTGTTCCGTGCTTGTCTTGCAGTGCGAGCAGTCCAGGCCGGCAGCGCTGGGCATCGTCACGCGACAGGTGGCCGACCCTCAGCCCGTCGATCCACACTGACACGGCGTTAGGGTCGTACGGATTGTCGTCCTCCGCGAGCAGTAAGGCAGACACGGGAGTGTGAACGTAATCTTCTGGCCGGCGCTGGCCGCCAACGAGTCGCCACAGGTTCTGTTGGTGGAAGGACTCGCCCACGACTTCCAGGCTCTGGTGCCCTTCCACAAGCGTTGCCTTCAGGCTGCCCTCGTGCATCCAAGGCGGCCGGCCGCCCGAGTGACTCGCCCTGAACCGCTGATCCCGCTCTGCGCCACGAGGCGCTTTCCTGAACAGAGCCATACGCCGCCCCAGTCATCGGCTGCACCCAGGATGCCACGTTTCAGGGCGCTTACGAATGTCTGCTTGTGTGACGGTGGAAGCCGCCGTCAGGTGTACCTGGAGGCGTGTCCACCGCGAGTGCAGCACGGCTCCGCAAGGATTCGGCTGCGGCCATGTCTGAATGGCAGGCTTCCTTACAAGCTCTGCGGCTAGCGGCCAGGCGGACACGGGCACACATGAGAGCCCCGGCCGTAGGTGACCGGGGCTCCTGGCAGACGCGCGGGGCGCAGCCCCTAGTCGGCCTTGGACGTTTCAAGGTGCCGGTAGACAGTCGCCCGCGACATGTCGAGCGCCTTGGCGATCTCCGCAACAGTGGCGCCCTGCGTATGGAGGCTGCGGACAGCCTGGACGCGGCGAGGGTTAGCCGGCGGCCTGCCGCCCTTCCTGCCGCGTGCCCTGGCAGCGTCCAGCCCGTCCATAGTGCGCTCGCGGGTTAGCTGCGCTTCGAACTGGGCCAGCGCGGCGAAGATGTTGAATACCAGCTCGCCGCCCGGCGTACTCGTGTCGATCCCCATGTTCAGGATCACGAGGTCTACCTCGCGGTCACGGAGGTTATCCGCGACGTCTAGCAAGTTGCGCAGCGACCTGCCCAGACGGTCGAGCCGGACCACAACGAGCTGGTCACCTGCCGCTAGCGCCGCGTTGCACGCATCCCACTGCGGCCGGGACGCCAGCTTGCCCGACACTCCGTGGTCTACGTAGATGTTCGCGGGCTCGCAGCCTGCCGCCTGTAGCTGGTCCGCCTGGCTGTCGGTCACCTGCTCCGCGGTTGAGCATCTTGCGTACCCGATCTTTGTCATGCTCGCTCCCTGGGTGCTTGTGTTGCCGTAGCTGGCATGGCGAACGCCGGGCCGGAGCCCGGCGCCACCAAACCGGCTAGGCTGCACGTCGCTCCGCTGCCTGGCGTGCGCGCCGGTTACCTTCGCGCCGCGACACGCTGGCGTCTGACCAGTCGCGGGTGGCGGTGCCATCGGCACGGAGGTAGACCTGCACTAGCTCCGGCCTGATCCCGCTACCGGCCGGGGTGTGCGTGATGACCCAGACAGCATGCGGGTACTCACCGTTACTCCAGTACTGACCGCGGCGGGTGACCTCGGTCCGCTCGGCGCCCGTGCCGTAGTGCTCGACCCAGGCCAGCATCTTGAACGGGTTGGGGACGACCATCGCGGCCAGCTTCGCCGCGGGCGGATTCTTGTGCAGCCGGATCATGGCTGGAGCGGTCAGCGGCTTCGCACCATGCGACTTCATGTGCTCCGTGAACTCGGCTCGATCCCCTCCGATTACGCGGCAGCACTGAGGAGCGCGGCCATCGTAGGACGGCTCGACATGAGCGCAGCTCCACCCAAAGAGCGTGTCCTGAGCCCAGGAGCGCGCCAGAGCGGTTTGCTCGGCTCGGTCGGCGCATTTGCCGGGATGATGCGCGAATACTCCGCTCAGGAGCGACACGGCACGGCCCGCGTATGGCTCGATCTCGCCAGAGCACCGCACGCACTGAACCGGCTTGCCGCCCTGGGACTTGTCACTGATCTTGGCGTTACGCTTGCTTGTCATGGTTCCGGACTCCTCTGTAGTCCTGGTGCCTAGGGACCGGCCGGCGCTCCAACGCTTGCCGGTCCCGCTCTGTTGTACGGCTACGTTCTCATAAAACGAGTCCGAAAGCCAGTCATCTCGCTAAACGAGTCCAGAATCTTTGGCCACCTGCGGAAACGTCGGCTCGCCGGCCGTCGCTGCAATCGGCCGTTTGCGAGACGGCTAGCAAGCGCCCCCCCTGGCCGGAGTCCGGCATGCCGCAGACGGCAGCACCGAGTGCGCCGACGTGCCAGCAGGCGGCGCCGTCGATCACCCAGCAGTTGCCGCGGTTTGCCGGCGGGCGAAGCCGGAACCCCGCGGTGGCTCACCGGGAAATTTCCTTTCCGCCCAGGGCATAAGGCGGCCATTCTCAGATTTTCACATATGCCATTCCGGCATTAGCGCACGAGAGAACGGATGCGAATGGACCGAGTGAAAGGAATGCAGCCGGGGGCCGGGCTATCAAGGCTGATGGCCCCGCAGATCGCGCTCGCCAGGCGGCTGCGCGAGGTAGACAAGCTCTGCCCGCCCTGCTCAACCAAGATTTCCGAGGCCGGATGGACCGGCAACCGGGATGTATGCGCCGACTGCCTTCTGGCGGCCCGGCCAGTCAAACGAGAGGAATAAGCAACATGGCACGACCAACAGCAGGTCAACTCACCGGAGCAGGCTTCGCTCAGGTCGGTTCGAGCACGAAGTACACCCGCAGCCAGGGGGCTGCGACGTCCATCGCAGACGTTGCGACCGGCCAGGTGGCTGTGCAGGCCACGGCGCCCGGTGCCGCGGTCAGCCCCGCCGACATGGCGGCCCATCTTGCGGTCCTGAGTTCCATCGGCGTCTATGACGCCGCCTCGCACGGGGTCCCCGGTGGACCGGGCACGACCTACTTCGGCCTGTCTGTCAGCTAGACGCCACGACCCCGGCAGAGACGGCGCCAAGAGACGGCTATCGAGAGCTGTAAGCGCGCTGTAGTCCGGGGACGAGAAGCAGCATCGAGCCAGAAGGTTCGCGCAGAGGTCGCTAATCGAGAGCGACGCACGAGCGGGCTCCAACCACGAACGAATCAACGGTTGGGAGAAACCGCACATGATGACAGCAATGCAGGCCGTCGACCAATGGAGACGCGCGAAGGACGACCTTCGCGCTATCGGCCTGGCCGACGACGACGAATGCACCCGCTGGTGGATCAGCCGGACAGCGGACGAGCGCCGATGGTGGCGCGGAGAAGAACTGGAGTACGCCGTTGGCGACGATCCATGCAGTGAAACAAGCGAATCGGCGGTACGCCGATGCCGTCCCCGAAAACTTGCGGGCCACCCTATCCGGCGCTGAGCTGGCCGCCCGGTGCGCTGAGCTTGAACGGCTCGACCGGCATGCCTCGGCTAGCGGCGTTGAGTCGGAGGTCAGCCGTGCGCTGGCCGGCCAGGCGAAACGCATCGCAAAGGCCATGCCGATTTGCGCTTACATCGAGCGAAGGCGCGAGCTGGGCCACCAGATCAACGGCGCGGGTAGCCACGAGGTCAGGACGGCCTACCACGCGCTCTTTCGCAAACTCGGTGAGGACAATAAGTACGCAGGCGGCCTGGAGGCCGCCGTTGACGCCGCCCTGCTTAACAAGGAGTCCACGCCGGAAGCCGTGGCTATCGTCCGGCACCACCGTGGATGAGGAAAGCGACGCCCTGGCTCTTGAGCTATGGGCGGTCGCCCTCCAGCGCCAGGCCGCCGTCAGTGAACTCGCCGGCCTCGGCATAACGGCATCGCCCGCGGATGTAGGCACCTGGCTTGCCGCTGACCGCAAAGCGCGAGAACGTCTCGGCCGGGCATGGGCGGCGATTTCGCTCGAACCTGAACCAACGTGGAAGCAACCAAGGAGTAGAGACGCATGACAGCAATCAAGTCGGCAGTCGAAGGGCTGGCTGACGCACGACTAACCGCGGGCCTGGTTGAGGCCGGGGCCGCGGTCCTCAAGGAAGCCGCCGCCCGCGAGGCCGTGGCAAAAGAGCTGTGCGACGCGGCCGACCGCTGGGAAGCGAAAGGCCGGCAACCGGCGCACCGCAGCGGACAACGAGATCAGCAGGTTCTACAGGGACAAGGCCGCGAGTGCGCGAGCACGAGCAAGCGAACTCAGGGAGGGCAAGTGACCGACACGATTACCAAGGAGACTGGCCAGCTCGGCGGCTTCGACGCACCGGGGCAGGCCGAGAAGCCGCGCAGGGCGCACCGTAGGGGCAGGCCGCTGCCGCCGGCCAGTCCCGAGTACCCGGCCAATCCTCCGAGCGGGTTCGCGCTGTCGGTGGCGAACTCGCGCCGGTCTGACGGCTTGCGCAGGCTGCGGGTCGAGCTGGAATCGCTCCAGCGGAACGGCCCGCGGCAGGTTCAGACCATGCTGAGCGCTGGCATGTACGCGATCGGCGCCCGCCAGGCCGAGCAGAACCGCCAGGCCGAGGCTGACCTAGAAGGCAGGATCGCCCGAGTCGAGGATCTGGATGGCTGGCCGCTCGTAGTCGAGTTTGCTCAGGCGCAGGCTGAGGCCGAGGGCTACCGGGGGTCAGGCGGAGCTTGAGCCTCTAGGGCTGGCCTTCGGCCGTCTCGCCGAGGCTGACATAGGGAACACGGTAGTGACTGTAAATCGCTACCGTGTTCTACTGTCGGAGTGGAAGATGCCTGGCGCCCCGAGTGGTGGGAGTGGCCTGTGAAATGCAGCCACTCTCACCCGTGGGGGCCGGGCAGGGTCACGGTGTCCTGGCTGCCCTGCCAGTGCGCGCAGCCGGGGCCAGGCGCCGGGCATCGGCGTATCTCTTGTCGCGAGCCCGGCTGCCCCTCGGTCTGGTACGACCCCCCGCATGAGCCGGGCGCCGAGCTGCGCCGCTTCGCAGACGCAATCAGCAGGTCAGCTTGACCGTCTCGATGCCAGCCGGTAGATGGCGTAGCCGCCGCCTACCAGGAAATCGACTACGCACCAGAGCACGATGACGAGAGCGACGCCGATGCCCTTCCCTGTATTGGTGGCGTCGTTCAGCGTGCGCCCGTAGCTGGCTAGGCAGTCGGCGTAGGACTTGTAGAGCGGATACCATCCGTGATGACCGCAGAACGACGCGACCTGGCTGGCGACGGACGGGCAGGCCGGCGTGCTGGCTGTCCCGGCGATGATCCAGATGATAAATAGCACCTGTATTGCTAGAAATACCCACAGGAATACGCGCCGCTTCTTCTTCGGCGCGGGAGTAACGAAGCCGGGCTGTGGTTGGTAATAGCCGGGCTGCTGCTGATTGGACATGCCGTCTCCCAGGGTGGACGCCTTTTATCGCGGTGATAAGACGTGCTTGCGGGGACGGCGGTTTACGGCGTCGTGTCAACTACTATCGTGGTTGGAAGCCCACGCCCCGCCATTTCGGCTTCTATCGCCCTGATCGCTTCCACTTGCGCTCGCTGCTCCGGAGTCCATTCCGATTCCGGCCGCTTCGGCGCGTGGGCGAACGCCCACTGCATCAGACTCGCGTCCTCGTAGCTGGCCTGCACCGCGTCGTGGTCGGGCAGTTCCACGGGTTCGCCGGCTGCGGCGGCCTGGGCGCGAGCGGCTAGCTCAGGATCGAGGCGGAACGCGAAGGTGTATTGCTTGCCGATCTTGCTGGCCCGGAACTCGAACCCTGATCCGATCAGGAGCTGACGCCGCCCGGCGGCGTCACTGCGGTCCCATCGCTGGCTGAACGTCTCTCCGGTAGGAACACGCTTGTAGCCGACCGGGCGGACGGGGATCGCGGCTAGCTCGTCGCGCTTTTCCTCAAGCTGGCTGACCATGCGCGAGTAAGCCCTGGCGTGCAAATTGCCGCTCGTGTACTCAGAGTCAAGATGAGCGATGGCTTCCACAACGTCCGCCAGTTCCCCCGAGTGGTCCTCGGCGGGAATAAGCACGCGCTCGACTATCTCAAGTTCACCAACCTGGCCGAGGAAGGCTAGCTCAACGTGCCGCTCAAGCGCGGCGGCCGGAATGCGGCTGCTGGCGCACCCGGTGTCGCGGATCTTGCCTCCGCAGACGTAGTACCTGTGCTGCCGCGAAGCGCCTACCTTACCCGTCGTGTAGAGCGGCTGCCCGTCCAGCGCGCAGAACGCGACCCGTAGCAGCGGGTTAGCGTCAACGCGATGGCTGCCCTGTGCAGGCCGGTCGATGGCTGCTTTCAGCTGGTCCCACTGCTCGCGGGTGATGATTCCCTCGCAGCGCTGAATAACCATGCCGCTGGCGTCGCGCAAAGGTAGTCCGCCGCTGGCCTGGAGCCCCGCGATAGCCGGATTCGTGAACACGGCCTTGACCGATGGCACCGACCATCGCGTCCGGCGCTCCGGCTTCCCGGCCCGCCGCCTAGCCAGGTCCTGACTAGTTGGTATGCCGCCGCTGGTCAGCCAGATCGCGATCTGGCGCATCGACTGGCCGCCGATGGCCCTGCTGACCATCTCGCGCAGCACGGATGCGTAATCAGGGTCGTGCGCGTACTCCCATCCGCGGTCACTCTCGCGGCGGCGCACGAGGTAGCCGAACGGCACCGCGCCGCCGGGATAGCCGCCGTCCTGCTTGATGTGGTGATAGGAGTCGCGGACGCGGGCAGCAATGATGCGCCGCTCGAACTCTGCGAACGAGAGCAGGATGTTGGCGACCAGGCGGCCAACGTCAGATGAGAAGTCAAGCGCCGGATCAATCGAGATGATCGACTTGCCCTGCTTCTCAAGCTCGTGGTGCAGGTTCAGGAAGTCGCGCAGTGACCTGCTTAGCCGGTCCGGCTTGGCGACGATGAGGGCATCCCATTCGCCCGTGCGGGCTAGCCACGGCCCGAGCTGCGGTCGCTCGGCGGGCGGTACCGAGCCGCTGACGTCGATGTCCTCGGCAATGTGGGCGATGCTGTGGCCGCCCATCGCGGCGAACGACTCGATAGCCTGACGCTGGCGCGTCGGGGACGTTGACTCGTCTGTGTCGCGGCTAAGCCGGATAGCACCAAGTAGCTTCACTCAGCGCACTGTAGTTGACCGTCAGGACTACGGCAATTATGGTTGCTCAAATTTGACTACTTGCCTAGCTGTCGTCGCTCCGGTCGCGCTAGTCCGCCGCGTCCGCTGCTCGTGGGCACCCAGCCTGCCGAACTCGCCGCCAGTTATCCCGGCGGTGTCAGCGCCTCGCCCAGCGGGCACAGGCGCAGGGTAGACCTCGCCCCGCACTTGCGCCAGGAAGAACAGGAGCCGCGATGGACTGGTGGAGCGTCAGCGTTGAGGCCCGAACCGGCGGACCGGGTCCGATCGACGGCGCCGCTATGAGCACGTTCCTTGACCTGATGCGGCCCTACAGCGGCACGGTCAGTGCGGGCGGCGAGCCAGCGCGGTCGATCGTGACCGTAAGCCTGGAGGCAGAGGGCGCTGCCGATGCTGTCTCGGAGGCGGTGCGACTGATGACCACGCTGGGAGCCGATGCTGGCCTGCCGGTCTGGCCGGTCGTGCGTGCCGAGGCCATCCGTGCCGATCTGCTCGACGACGAATTGCCCTAGCTGCCCAGTACCTCTTGCCTGCGGCTCCGGTCATCGCTGCTGGGTCGGCGCCATGACCCGGACGCGGACCGCAGCGCAGGTCAAGCCAGCGCCAGCAGCGCCGGGCTATCGGTGTTACTACGCAGCGTAGTAACATCGCGCTTGCGCGCTGGCGACCAGAGCGAGGTGGGCACAGATGACTGCTGACGGGCTGACAGCGACAGTCGTGGGTGGCGGCATAGCCGGCCTGGCCTCGGCAGTTTCGCTGGCGCAAGCAGGCTGGCAGGTCCGCGTGCTGGAGCGCGCGCCGGCCGCTGCTGAGGTCGGTGCGGGCCTGGCCATAACCGGCAACGGCATGACGGCGCTGGCTGCGCTTGGCCTGGACACGGCCGCCCGGCTGGCCGGCTACCAGACTGGCACCGCTGGCTTCCAGGACCAGGACGGCCGCTGGCTGATGCGCATCCCCGACAAGCCTGAGCTGCGCGCGGTCACAACCATCTGGGGCATGCACCGGCAGCGCCTGCACGCTGTGCTCAGGGAGGCTGCCGAGGCCGCCGACGGTGTCGAATTGCTGACAGCTGCGGAAGTAGTTGCCGTCCGGCCGGGCGCGCCGGACGGCGAACTCGCCACGGTTACCTGGCGAACCGGAAGTGCGGCGGATACGGCCAAGACCGCGCTTATTGTGGCCGCCGATGGCGTGCGGAGTGCGGTGCGGGCTCAGCTGTTCCCGGCCGTGTGCCCTCGGTACAGCGGCAGCAGCAGCTGGCGCGCGGTGATCCCCGATGCCGTCTCCGACGGACGGCTGACCGAAGTGTGGGGGCCGGGTACGGAATTTGGCATGCTGCGGGTGAGCGACGCCGAGATTTACTGGTACGGGTATTTCCGTAACCCCGAGGGCGCGGTCTTCGCCGACGAGCTGGCCGCTGCCCGCGACCGGTTCGCGACCTGGGCGCCGTGGATTCGCGCCATCGTCGCAGCGACGGCGGCCGACCAGCTGATGCGTCATGACGTCTACTACCTTCCGCGCGGCCTGCCTGAGTACGTATGCGGTCGGGTGGTACTCGTCGGTGATGCCGCGCACGCGGCCTTGCCGACCGCGGGTCAGGGAGCGGCCACCGCCCTAGAGGACGCCGCGTGCCTCGGTCGCATGATTGGCTCGCCCGCGCGGGCCGACCGTGACCTCGCCGCGGCGCTGACCGCATTCGACCGCATCCGTCGCCCGCGATGCCGGCAGATCGCCAGGACGGCGGCGATAATCGCCCGGATCGGGGCAGACGTCGGTGGCGGATGGCGTCAGCCGGTTCGCAACGCGCTGCTGCGGCTTGCGCCGCCCGGCCCGCTCATCAAGGCGGGTGCCCCCATCGTGCGCTGGACACCCCCCGCGGTCTAGCTCTCTGCTGGATTCCGGATAACGATGGAACGGGTTGACCAGCGGTCAGGACTGGGCGCCCCGAAGTAGCTGGGTATAGCCAGCTGCAGTCGGCCCGGAGAGGCGGAGTCATGGCCAGATCGTCAACACGTCGTGGCCGGGCCGCGGTCGGTGGCGTCGCTGCTGCCCTGGTGGGTGGTCTGCTCGCAGTGGCCGGTCCGAGTTACGCCGCCAGTCACGGCCGCCTGGCTGCTGCGCTGCCCAGCTCGGCAGAGTCCAGCACGCGGCCCCAGCTCCTGGCGGTCGCGGCCCTGGCCCCGGCCTATGCCTGGGCGGTAGGCACTCGCATCGAGCACTGGGACGGGCGCAGATGGCGCCTGCAGCCTGGCCCGAAGACCGGCATCTGTACCGCGACACTGCACGGCGTGGCAGCGCTCGCACGCAACGATGCCTGGGCCGTAGGAGGTTGCGGCAGCCACGCCATCATCGAGCACTGGAACGGCCGCACGTGGAGTGTCCAGCACGGAACCAGCCCGGCTGGTGCAAGCTTCAGTAGCCTGACCGCGGTGACGGCTGTCTCCGCGTCGGACCTCTGGGCCGTCGGCAGCTACGCGACTGGCGGCGGCGGCAAGACCCTGATCGAGCACTGGAACGGGCGCGCGTGGAAAGTGCAGTCCAGCCGGAACCCGGGAAGCGACCCTATCCTCTTCGGCGTGACCGCGGCGTCAGCGAAGTGCGCCTGGGCCGTCGGAACGTACGTGACCTCGACGTCCGCGGAGCTGACCCTGATCGAGCACTGGAACGGGCACCGATGGGGCGTGCAGAGCAGCTTCAGCCCTGGCTCCCTGGGCAATACGCTAACCGCGGCCGTGGCAGTCCGTGGCACGACCGCCTGGGCCGTGGGTAGCTACGCGTATCCGTCCGGAGACAGCACTTTGATCGAAGGCTGGAATGGCTCGGCCTGGTCCGTCCAGTCGTCGGAAAGCCCGGCATCTGACAACGCCCTCAACGGCGTCGTCGCGACGTCCGCTTCGACTGCCCTGGCAGTGGGATTCAGCGGCAACGGATTCGTCACGCACACACTCATCGAGCGCTGGAACGGCAGTACCTGGGCGCTGGTGAGCAGTCCGAGCGCGGGCACCGGCAGCAGCCTGCAGGCGGTGGCCGCGACGTCCCGGTCGAATGCGTGGGCCGTGGGATCCGCCCTTAACCCGGCACGAACGCTGATCGAGCACTGGAACGGAACGTTCTGGAAGATCCAGCCCAGCCCGAACTGATCGTATCCGGCTACCCGCAGGCTATGAGGCGCCATCGTCAGGGCAACCTTGACGTAGCACGGCCGTCAGGACTACCCTGACGGCATGGCACACCCCGAGCTTTCGCCGTCGAGCGCCGGCCGACTCCAGACCCTGTGCTGCTCGTTCTGCGCGAAGCACAAGGATGAGGTCGCCAAACTCGTCGCCGGGCCAGGCGTGTACATCTGCGACGAGTGCGTGAGCCTCTGCGGCCTGATCATCGCCCAGGACCTCAAGCCCGATTTCGGCTCTTGGCTGGAGCACCCGGACGATGAGATGCTGGCGAGCCTCACGCGGATCCAGGCCGCCGTCGCCCAGGCTGACGCGGCCGTGCATGATCACGTCGCCATGCTGCGCGCTCGGGGCATCAGCTGGACCCGTATTGGCGAAGCGCTCGGCGTGTCGAAGCAGGCAGCATGGGAGCGGTTCTCCGGCGAGGACTGAGATCTTCTTGGAGAGATGCGGCGGCACCACTACGCGCGTGCAGCCTGTGCCCGCGCCTGCCCGTGCTGGTAATAAGTCGCGGCTATCGGGCGTCTGCGCGCGGAGCTGCCGGACCGACCCCGACCTGACGACGCCTCGCCTGCTATTAAGGGGGATCATCTCGACATGGCCGAGCTTTGGTTCCCGGCGCCGGCGCTGGCTTGTGATGTGGTGCTGCTGCGCCCGTGGCGCGAGGCCGACCTGCCGGGCGTAGTGCTGGCGTTCAGTGACCCGGTGATGCAGCGGTTCTCATGGCGTACTACTCCGTACACGGAGACTGAAGCGCGCGACTTCTTCGCTGACCAGGAAGAGGCCCGCTTGCGTGGCGATGAGCTGAGCTTCGCCCTGGTCGAGCCGCACGACCAGGACGTGGTGCTCGGCGGCCTCTCGCTGTACGAGGTTCGGCTGGATCAAGGCTGCGCGGCAATCGGGTACTGGCTCGCCCCCGTAGGCCGCGGCCGGGGTGCCGCCACACACGCGGTCCGCCTGCTCGCCCGGTGGGCATTCGCCGAGCTGCGACTGGCCCGGCTGGAGCTGACGTGCGGTCCCGACAACGAGGGGTCCCAGCATGTCGCCGAGCGTTGCGGGTTCTCTCGCGAGGGTCTTCTTCGTTCTCACGTGCCGTTTAAGGGAGGCCGCCGCGACAGCGTGATCTATAGCCTGCTTCCGGGCGAACTGCGGTAGCTGCGGGTTCTGACCGCTGCTATCCGGGGGCCCTCATGTGTTGGCGCCGCTAGACAAGTTGATAGTGGTCGCGACTGGCGGCGGCGATGCGGCGTCGTTGCTGAACTTCTCTGCGGTGCGCCCGGCGTCGTAGCCGATCATCATCCCTGGCCACGGTGGCGCCGGGCGCCGGGTCCCGGCCCAGAGGGCGATCCTGCCTCCGCGTGGTTCCCTGCCTAGCTTCGCGCTGCGGACGACGGGAACAAGAAGTCCGCCGATCCCGGCTATCGCGCACGACGCGAGGTTCTGCCGCGAGATGAAGGCGGTCATGACAGCAGAGCTGACACCATCGGCCCAGATGTGGACATGACTCACGGGTGGGGCCTTCCGTCGCGGGCGGAGCGCGGACCAGCCGCAGGCGCGCACCCGGGACCAGGCTTGATGGGCGTTAGTTTTCAGCCGGGCTGCGAGCACTCCGGCCAGCAGCACGGCCGCGATAACACCCGGCAAGGGCCTACCTGTGATGGCCAGGGCTAGAGCCGCCAGCCCGGCCAGCACAGCCACCAGCGGGCCAGCAGGCTTCCTCCGGGTCGGCCATATTTTCCGGACCAACGTGACCACTCCGGCCGCGACAGTGACGACGGCAGCGTCCGCCAGCACCAAACTTGCCACCGCCGCATCCACGCGGCATAACATATCTGGTTAGACCGGCGAACATAAGACCTGATCGGTGCCGGGGCCGGCACTCATCCTCAGGCGTTAATCTCGGCAAGCAGCCCGCCTCGTCGCTAAGGCGGCCGTGACGTCGGTGAGCTGCGACTGCCGGAGCATACGACTCAGGGTGCCGAAGCGATCTCCGCCGAGCTTGGCGCGCCCCTTCCGCCCCACCAAGCCCGCGATGACAGCCGCGAGGCCGACGGCGCTGCTGATACCGGTTAGCGCTGCGGCGTGATCGAGCTGGCGTATGCGGCTTTCTTGCCGTACAGCACTCCTCCGATATCGTTGACCTGGGCCAGCGGGACCGGGGCGGTGAAGGTGGCCAGGACGGGGGGTGACCTGGACGACGTGGCGGTAGATGTTGCCGGCCTTGCGGCCTGCGTGGGTTATCAGCTGGCCGCTGACGGTGACGGTCGCGGTCCAGCTCATGGTGCCGTTGCTGTTATCGCGATAGGTGATGGCGCATTGCCTGGCGCCGCGGATAGGCGAAGGTCGGATCGTTCGCGGGCGATTGCGTTGCAGCGGGGGCGGTGACCGTGGTCCCGGTGTTCGTCTTCAGTTCCGCGGCGAGCTTGCTCTCCACGGCTTTGATCTTCTGCAGCGGAGCCATCGCGAGGAGCAGGCCCGCAAAGCCGCTGGATGTGCTGGCGTTGTCGCCTGCGGCCTGGAGGTAGCCGAGCATCTGTGCCCAGTAGCCCTTAGGGTCAGCGCAGCCCGGCATGGGGTAGGCGGCTAGCCGCCGGGCGATGTTGCCGGCGTTCTTGAGCGCCTTGTCGAGCCGGGGGATGTCCTCGATGCCGGCAGCCGCCTGGACATTGTTCAGGGCTGGCACGATCTGCTTGCCGAACGGCCGCGCCGGCCCGTACTTCCATGCGCGGTACTGCTGGTGGCAGGACGGCTGCGCGCTGGAATGCGTGGCTGCTGCGGCTGCGCTGGTGCTGCCTGTGCCGCTTGCGCCGGGCGTGGCGGCCGTGCCGCGTCCAGCGAGCATGGCGACGGCCGCTGCGCTGGCTAGTCCTGCGGGAGCTTTCACGACGGGTTGCTGCCTTCCGTTTGCGCCGGCTGGTGATAGGACGCACGGACTGCGCTGCTGGTGTGCGCGGCCGCGCTGAGCGTGCACAGGCGCCCGCTTTGCGCGTTCCGATGGTGTGCGGGCACGTTCTCCCTGAAATGCCGGCATGCCGGGGATCCGTTGCGCCATCCTGGCCGGGTGGCTGATACCGCGATTGTGACGGCAGTTTCACGCTCGGGGCGGTGGTGCTGACGGCGGGGATCGACCGTGCCCGCAGGCGCCATGATGAGCGTCGCCGGGACGCTGATGCCCTGAGGCAGGCGATCACCGAGACGGTTGTCGCCGCTGTGCAGCTGCGCGATGGCGTGCTGCTGTTCCGGCGGATCATGACTCCGCGGAGGCTGGCCCTGGGCGGCGTGGCTACGGGGGCTGACTGGGCCGGCACGGTGCTCTCGGCGGCCGAGGCGGCTCCGCCAGTGTGGGCGCTGCTGGCTGCTGCGGTGCGTGACTTGCTCAGGACCGGCGGCATCCTGGATCAGCGCCAGTTCGCGGCGGGCGAGCGCTACCAGCAGATCGTGACGCCGCAGCTGCAGCGGCTTACCGCTGCGGCGTCGGCCATACGGGCAACCCTCGCTGCAGCTGCACTCGCGATCTCGCTGGCCGGCTGCAGCGGGGGGGACCCCGCCGTCAACACGGGCCCATTCGGCGGCGCTGGTTACGGCGGCCAAGCATTGTGCTCGGACCCGCTCGCCCCGCACGCGGTCTATACGGCCGGAAGCGAGCTGGCGTTCCGTAACGATGGCCCGGCAGCGGTGATCGACAAGGTCAGCTTCACCCGTATCCACGGCCTGCGACTCGTCGCGGCATACACCGTGCCGAACATGGGAACGGGCGGCGGCTACGGCAACCGGATCGGCTACCCACCGCCACAGCGTGACCTGCCGACAGGAGTGCTCTGGTCAGAGCGCCAACGCGCGGACGGCGCGCACATCCCGGCAACGCCACCAAAGCGCGCCCAGGTAGACCTGGTGCTAGTGATCCAGCTCACCAGCTCGACCGGAACCTACCGCGGAATCGACATCTACTACCACACCGCAGACGGCCGCTAACACATGCACGTCGACGACATGGTGACGTTGCGCACCAAGAACGACCAAGCCTGTCCGCAGCTATGACCCCTGCCTAGACGGTAAATCGGCTCCGTGTTCTGATGACAGGGGCTACGGCCTGCCTGCCTGGTTTCCGTCGAGAGGCTGACTCTGGGTGAGGAAGCGAATCGCCAGGTCCAAACCCTTGTGCGCCGCGGTAGCGGGCCGTTCTGATCCCAGACGCCTGATGGTGACATACGCAGTGTTGAATCGCTCCTGCTCGGCAAGCAGGGCTTGAGTGCACTCAAAGAGGCGCCCCGGATCGCCAATGCCCCCGCTGGCTGGACGCGGCTGGCGGCATCCTGTCGGACTCACGTGGCCACCAATTCGGGTCTCACATGCCCCCGTAGATGACTCGACGACGCCCACTGCCGATGGCGACAGCACAACCGGCACCGGCGTCGGCCACGCGCGCTTCTTCCAGTAGCTCGGCCGCGCGCCCCAGCCGCACGGCGTTATCCAACGCGCCCGGAGCATCCAGGAGCGCGAACGCATGCCGCCGCGCGGCTGCCGCTTGCTGATGCAGTGCAACCCGGTGTTCTAGGTCCGACGGAAGTGGCACCTGGCCAGGACGCGACGACGAGTTCGTGGCCGTGATCCTTATGTTCTGGACGGGAATGCGTTGGGCCGAGATCGTGGGCCTCGAGCCAGTTACGCGCGCCTCCGGAGCATCCGGATCGAATGGCAGCTATACGAGCTCAACCCTGGCGGTCTTGTCCGTTGCCCGCCAAAGGATGATTCCTACCGCGACATTGACCTGCCCGTATGGCTATCAGCACTGATCTCGGACCACATCACGCGCACAGGTCCGCGGCCGTGCGCCTGCCACGGCCTCAGGTACGTCTTCCGAGGCCGCTACGGCGGCGCTCACTGGCGTCGGTCGGGATTCGGCGACTGGATCTTCGAGCCTGCCGCGTCAGGGTGGTTCCCACAGAAAGCGCCACAGCCCGGGCACCCGGTTCCTGGCCGGACAGTCAGGGCCGCGCGCAGATGTGCTGGCTTCCTGTTTCCGCGGGCCTCACGCCGCACGGTCTGCGTCACTCGCACAAGTCGCTGATGGCAGAGCTTCGGACCCCTGAGGTGCTCTCACGCGAACGCTTGGGCCACGAACTCGGCGGTGTTGCCGGCCGCTATAGCCATGTCACGGTGCCGATGCGGGACGAGCTTTTGAGCCAACTGACGGACCGCTGGAACGGCGCACTCGCAGCGCGCGCCGCGATCAGCCCACGGTCGCCTGTTGCGGCTCTGGACGCGCTGCTTCAGGGCGCCGCGAGGAGTTGCAGGCTGGGAGAGTCCCAAGATCTTCTCCCGAGATTCTCCCACCGAGGGGGTGATACCACTACGTGCGAGGCCCTCAAAGGGGGCCTGACCTGGGTCGGGGTGGCCGGATTTGAACCGGCGGCCTCTTCGTCCCGAACGAAGCGCGCTGCCAAGCTGCGCCACACCCCGCTGACCGCCCGAGAAGTCTAGCTGATCCCGGGCACCAGCGTGAGCAGCGTAGCCTCTGGGCGGCAGCAGAAGCGAACCGGGGCGTACGGGGAGGTACCCAGCCCAGCCGAAACGTGCAGCCACGGCTCGCTGTCCGCGCCCGTTCCGGGGTAGCGGTGCAGCCCGCTGGCGAGATCACGGGAGATCCCGCAGTTGGTGACCAGAGTCCCGGTGCCGGGCAGGCAGACCTGGCCGCCGTGGGTGTGGCCGGCCAGCAGCAGGTTGTACCCGTCGGCGGCGAACCGGTCCAGTAGCGCTGGCTCAGGCGAGTGCAGCACGCCGAGTCGCAGGTCCGCTGCTGGATCGGCGGTACCGGCGATCTCGTCGTAGCGATCCCGGTGGATATGCGGATCGTGCACGCCGGCGATCTCGATGTCATGCTCAGCGGCCTTCAGTCGTCCGCGCCGGTTGTTGGCGTTCAGCCAGCCCGCGCTCTCCATTCCTTCGCCGAGTGCCTCCCAGGGCAGGTCGGGATGGTGCCGCCGGTGATCGTCCTCGCTGGTCCGCCACAGGTAGCGGGCCGGATTGCGGACTATCGGCGAGTAGAGGTCGTTGGAGCCGAACACGAACACACCCGGCCGGTCCAGCAGCGGCCCGAGGGCCGTCAGGAACGGGCCGACGGCCTGCGGGTGCGCGATCGAGTCCCCGGTGTTGACGACCAGGTCAGGCTCAAGCGCGTCGAGTGATCGCAGCCAGGACATCAGCCGATGACGACCAGGCGTCAGATGCACATCGGAAATATGCAGGATGCGCAGTGGTGCGGCGCCAGCGGGCAGTACCGGCACCAGTTGCTGGCGCAGGGCGAACCAGTTCCGCTCGATGACCGAGGCATAGCCGAGTCCGGCCGCGCCGGCCAGTGCTGTAGCCGTCAGCAGGGATCGCACTCGCATCCACACATGGTGCCACGTCTGCGGTAGTGGCGACGCCCGCCCGCAGCAGAGCGGAGCCGGGGACGGCAGGATAGGCCTCATGCCGACAATCAAGGATCAGCTCAGGGCAGACCTCACCAGCGCGATGAAGGCCCGTGACCAGACGCGCACGCGGACGCTGCGGATGGCCCTGACGTCGATAAGTAACGAGGAAGTGTCGGGCGCTGTTGCCCATGACCTGACCGACGATGAGGTGCTGAAGATTCTGGCCAGAGAGGCCAAGCGCCGGCGCGAGGCGGCTGCCGCCTTCGCCGAGGCGGGACGGGACGACCAGGCGGCGGCGGAGCACGCGGAGGAAGAGGTGCTAGCCGGTTACCTGCCCGCCCAGCTCAGCGACGAGGAACTCGCTGCGCTGGTGACGACGGCCATCGCCGAGACAGGCGCTGCCGGGCCGGCTGCCCTGGGTCAGGTCATGAAGATCCTGACGCCCAGGGTGGCGGGGCGGGCCGAAGGGAGCCGGGTCGCCGCGGCGGTGCGGGCGAAGCTGTCCGGCTAGTGCTTCTTCGGCGGCGGCCCGCCGTTACCGCCGCCTCCCCCGTGCTTCTTCTTGGGGGGACCGATTGTCCTCTCAGAGGTCCCGCTGCCCTGACTGAAGTATTGAGGCAGCGGGGCGACGAAGTTGACGTTCGGGCCGAGGTCTGCGCGAACGAAGGTCTCCTGCCAGGTTGCACCGGGAGCGTTGTCACCGTACATCTGACCGGGGCACTCGAATCCCACAAGGTTGTCCACGTAGCAGGCGTTCGTGCCGAGCATCTGGCCGGCTGGGCTCGTCGGATCCAGCGGGTTGAACACAGATACATAGCCCGCCAGTGTTGGGGTATAGCCCGCAAAGGCCGCGTAGTAGCCAAGGTTGGCAGTACCGGTCTTGGCCGCAGCGTAGTGGCCGATAGTGCGGCCGTAAGCAGTGCCGCCCGGCACTGTGAGCACGCCCGACAAGATGTAATTGGCGGCGTCCGCGACGCCCTTCGGCATGTCCCGGTAGCAGTTCGCCGTCCTGACCGGAACCTGCTTGCCGCTCGATATCACCACGATCGACTGAAGGGCCTGTGGGCTGCAGTACCAGCCGCGCGCGGCTACTGACGCATAGGCGGCGGCCATGCTCATGGGCGAGACGTTGACAGAGCCGAGAGTGAAGGTCGGCAGGTTGTCCGCGGAGATGCCGTTGACGCCCAGGCTCTTGTCCGGCTTCAGCAGCGACCTGCCGTCAGCCCGGGTCATGCCCATCTTGACGGCAGTCTTCACCACGTTGCACAGGCCGACCTGCTTCTCCAGGTGGGCGAAGTAGATGTTGATCGAGTCAACGGTGGCCAGGTAGAGCGGCCACACCTGACTACCGGCCGCGCTCCCTTCGGCATTGTTGAACAGGAAGCCCGGCACGTACCCGCCATGACAGTTCGTGTAGGGCCCGACGAACTCCGGCGACTTGATCGTGATCTGATGGCCGAACGGGTAACCCTGCTCCAGCGCGGTGATCAGCGTGAAGAGCTTCGATGACGAGCCGGTTTGCACGCCCTGGCCGCCGCCGTACTGCGTATTGACCGCGTAGTCGATCGAGTCCTGGGTGCCGAAGGTCCGGTTGACCGCAATGGCTCGTACCTTGCCGCTGCCGGGCGAGATCAGGACTTCGGTGTCTGCCAGGTGGCCAGGGTTGAGGTTGTTGTTGTGCGCCGGAAGAACAGATGACACAGAGTGATCAGCTGCGAGCTGATCGCGCATGTTTAGCGTGGTGTGGATCGCTAGTCCGCCGGTAATGTTCATCTGCTTCCACACCTGGGGATAGTTAATCTCCAGGACGTGCTGAACGTAATCGCAGAAGAAGGCGACCTTGCTGGCCGCCGGGCTTGCGCAGCCATTGTTCAACGGCGCCGCCGACATCTTGAGCACGATCGGGCTCGCCTCGGCGGCTGCCGCCGTGGCGTTGCTGATGTAGTGCTGGCTCGCCATGCTGGCCAGCACCTCGTTGCGGCGCACCTTCGCAGCGTCGGAGTGGGCGACAGGGTTGTACTCCGTCGGCGACTGCACGATGCCAGCCAGTAGTGCTGCCTGCGTCAAGGTCAGCTTGGAAGCGGGTTCGCTGAAGTAGACCTGCGCGGCCACCTGGATGCCCCAGGCGTGGTTGTCGTAGTACGCGACGTTGAGGTAGGCCGCAAGCAACTGGTCCTGCGTCATCTGATGCTCGACGTCCGCCGCGATCCGCAGGTCCTGAATCTTGCGTCTCAGGTTCGGGTAAATGGCTGCGTTGACAGCGTTCAGGTTGTTGCCGGCCTGCAGCTCGCGCACGTTCTTCACGTACTGCTGCGCCAGCGTGGAAGCCCCCTGCAGCCCGCCGCCGCTTGAGTTGTGCAGCAGGGCCCGCAGCGTGCCGCGCGGGTCAAGGGCGCCCTGGCTATAGAACCGGGCGTCCTCGATGGCGACGATCGCGTTGCGCATGACGGGCGCGATCTGGTTGAAGCTGACCGGCACCCGGTAAGTGTTGTTCGGGTACAGGTAAGTGATCACGTGTCCCTGCGAGTCGTAGATCACCGACCGCGACGGCGCGGTGCCCAGCGTTCCGACCGGCAGCGTATTAAAAGTATTGGCGGTGTCGCGGGCAGCGATGCCGACTATCCCGATGACGGGGAGCACCGCCGCGGCCGACAGCACGGCGGCGACGAGCGTCATCACGATGAGGCGACCCGCTGCGCCGTACTTCGCGCCGGCGCGGCGCCAGGGATTCAGCACCTGAACAGGTTACGCTGCTTCGGCAAGTAGCAGAGATAGGCAGCGGTTATTTGCGCCACAGCAGCCCGCCACCCGCCGCGGAGGCCATCGCGAGATCAGCAAGACCAGCCCAGTGTGCCCGGCCCGCTCCGCATTGTGCCGGCAGTGTAGCCATAAGTCACGTGCGTCTCTATAGCTCATCTGGGCTATTCAGGAAATGGGCCGGCTGGGGTCTAGCGCTACGCGCCGGACTTCCGTAAGTTACTCTTCCGCGACCATCACTCGCCGGAGTCGGTCGCCATGAGTCGGCTCCGGACCGCAACTGAACGCCACCCGGGCGTGATCAACCCCCCGCGGGCGTGACGATTCAGAGGAGCTGGGCCAACATGTGGATCTCGGACTGGACTGCGCGTGCCGCGTGCAAGGGGACTGACCCAGACGAGCTCTTCGTCCAGGGCGCGGCGCAGAACCGGGCCAAGCTGATCTGCCGTGGCTGTCCAGTGCGGACAGAGTGCCTCGCGGACGCTCTCGACAACCGGATCGAGTTCGGCGTCTGGGGCGGCATGACTGAGCGCGAGCGCCGGGCGCTGCTGCGCCGCAGGCCCGATGTCACGTCCTGGCGCGACCTGCTGGAGGACGCGCGCAACCACTACGAGCGGACCGGCGACGAACTCGTCGCCAGTTAGCTAACTGCCGCCGGGACCTGCTGGCCAGGGCCCCAGCGCAGGTTCGGGCCACGATGGCTACCCAGCCCGACTGGCGCCGAAGGCGGCCCCGATGCGCCGCAATCCGTCAAGATCGTGAACATCCTCGGCCTGAGCCGGGATCTCCGCTACCGGAACCAGCGGGTGGGCGGCCGTGAAATGCTCGGCCGTGCGACGCTGCACGGCGGCTTGCTCCGTGCGCTGGGCGTGCAGTCTCAGTGCGGCAATGGCGAGCGCATGTGCATCCGGCTCGGCCGGCGACGACGGCACCGGGCCGCTCGCGGCCTGCAGCACCTCGGCGGCGGCCAGGCTGCGGGCCGCAGACAGATGAGTGGCCGGTAGCTGCAGCACCCGGTTCAGGACTAGGCCGGCCAGTGGCATCCGCTCAGTGTCCAGCCGTTCCACGAAATACGACGCTTCCCGCAGGGCATCGTCCTCGGGAGCGGCTACGACCAGGAAGGCAGTGCCCGGCGCCCGCAGCAGCTGATAGGTGTACTCCGCCCGCTCCCGGAAACCACCGAACATAGTGTCCAGCGCGCTGACGAAGGTCTGCACGTCCCTGAGCACCTGAGTGCCGAGAATCTTCGTGAGCACCCCGGTGACCACACCGAATCCGGCGTTCAGCACCCGCAGGTAAGCCCGGCCGCCGACCTTGGCCGGGGCCACCAGCATGCGCAGCAGCTTGCCGTCCAGGAACCTGCCGAGGCGCTGCGGAGCGTCGAGGAAGTCGAGCGCGGACCGGCTAGGCGGGGTATCCACGACGATGAGGTCCCATTCCTCGGCCCGCCGGAGCTGGCCGAGCTTCTCCATCGCCATGTACTCCTGGGTGCCGGCGAAGCTTGAGGAGAGGGACTGGTAGAAGGGATTGGCCAGGATCTGGGCGGCCCGGTCCGGGTCAGCGTGCGCTTCCACTATCTCGTCGAAGGTCCGCTTCATGTCGAGCATCATGGCGTGCAGGCTGCCGGTGATTCCGGCCTCGTTCCCGTCCTGGAGCGCCTTGTCGTCGGGCGCGATGCCATGAACGAGCCTGGGGGTGTTGTCCAGCGATGTCAGCCCCATGGACTGGGCCAGCCGCCGGGCCGGATCGACCGTCAGCACGACCACGTGCCTGCCATGCTGCGCTGCCCGCAGGCCCAGCGCGGCCGCGATCGTGGTCTTGCCGACTCCACCAGAGCCGCAGCAGACAATGATCCGGGTCCGCCGGTCGTCGATTAGCCGGTCCACGTTCAGCTCCGGCGGCTGCCGCTGCGTCATCAGGCGAACCTCTGCTCTCGCAGGGCCGCGGCCAGCCGGTACAGTCCGGCCAGCCCGATGCCGCCGCTGATCCACGGCAGCTGGTAGCACGGCTGGCCAGCCGCCTCCAGCCGCTGCTGCTGGGCTTGCTGACCAAGCGCCGTGCGGGCCTGCTCGGCCAGTTCAGCCGCCAGTGCCGTGGCCAGGGTCGCGGTGTCTTCCAGTCCGGCCGCCTTCAGCCCGAGAGCTAGCAGGGCCTGGTCCAGCTGGCCGGCCGCGGCGGCTTCGAGCTGACCCGCTGGCAGCGCCAGTGGCCTGGTCATGTTCACGATGATGCCGCCAGCTCTGAGGCCGCCAAGGCTGCGCAGCTCGGCGATGCCGTCGAGCGTTTCCTGGACTGGCATCTCCTCAAGGACCGTGACGAAGTGCACGACTGTCTCGGGCGAGTGCATTACCTTCTGCACGGTGTCTGCGTGGCCGCGGATCGGTCCCACCCTGGCCAGTTCAGAAACCTCGCTGGTGACGTTGAGGAAGCGGCCGATCCGCCCGGTCGGCGGCGCATCCATGACTACCGCGTCGTACCGGCGGTTCCGGCCGCCCTCCTTGCGCCGGACCGCCTCGGCTGCCTTCCCGGTCAGCAGCACGTCCCGCAGCCCCGGCGCGATGGTCGTAGCGAAGTCCATCACGCCGAGCTTGGCCAGCGCGGTCCCGGCATGACGCAGGCTGTAGAACATCTCCAGGTACTCCATAAGCGCCGATTCCGGGTCGGCGACCAGGGCATATACGTCGCCGCCGGGGCTGCCGTTGGTGCCCGGACCGACCGCGATCCGGCGCTCGGCGTACGGCAGCGGCGGCACGTCGAATAGCTGGGCAATGCCCTGGCGGCCTTCGACCTCCATCAGCAGCACCGTCTTGCCGCCCGCGGCTAGCGCCAGGGCCAGCGCGCCGGCCACCGTCGTCTTGCCGGTTCCGCCCTTGCCCGTGACAACGTGCAGCCGCACCCCGGCCCAGTCGGTGTCAAGAGTGGTCACGATTGGAGGTTATCCGCGCCGGCGGAGCAGCACGGCCGGCCCCCGCCGCGAGGCTGCTGGATGGCGTTGGCATGACATATCCGGCATCGGCCGCGTTCGGCCTGCGCGGGCGAGGTGCTCAGGTCACTAGGCTGATGGTGGAGACCGCCATGGTCCCCGGCGACACAGGGAAGAGGTGTCAGCACATGGGTGCGATAGTCGGCGTGCTCGTGGCAATTTTCGTGATCGCGGCCATAGTCGCGGCGCGGTCTATCAAGACGGTGCAGCAGTATGAGGACGGGATCATTTTCCGGTTCGGCAAGGTGCTCCCCGGCATCCGCGCACCGGGCCTGCACTGGATCAACCCGATCAGTGACAAGCTGGTGAAGGTCAACAAGCAGATCATCGCCATGGGGGTACCCGCCCAGGAGGGCATCACCCGGGACAACGTGAGCGTCCGGGTAGATGCGGTGGTCTACTTCCGGGTGGTCGATCCAATCAAGGCATCGATCAATGTCTTCAACTACCAGAACGCGATCTCGCAGCGAGCTCAGACGTCCTTGCGGTCGATCATCGGCCAGTCAGAGATGGATGAGCTGCTGGCCGAGCGGGACGCTGTCAACCGCCGTCTCGCCGCGATCATCGACGAGGGGACTGAGATCCCCTGGGGCGTCAAGGTGGAGAGCGTCGAGATCAAGGACGTCTCGCTGCCTGAGGGCATGAAGCGCTCGATGTCCCGGCAGGCAGAGGCCGAGCGGGAACGCCGGGCCCGGATCATTACCGCCGACGGCGAGTTCCAGGCGTCGAAGAGGCTCGCCGCAGCCGCGAACGTCATGGCACGGGACCCGGCGGCGCTGCAACTGCGACTCCTGCAGACCGTGGTCGAGGTCGCGGCTGAGCGCAACAGCACCCTGGTCATGCCGATCCCGGTCGAGCTGCTCAGGTTCTTCGACAGGGGCAACCCCAGTTCGTCGGGCGGGCCGGAAAGGTCGGCGTCGATGGCCGACTTCAGCGACATCGCCAAGTTGACCCGTGAAGCTGATGCAGAACTGGGCAGCGCCGAGTCAACGCCGCTGGAGATCCCGGAGGTCCCGGCGATTCCGGAGCTGTCGCCGGCGGAGAAGGGCGAGATCGGAACCGTCCATCACGATGGTCGTCCAGGTGTCGGCGTGCCGGCAGGTGTCAGCGACGAAGCTGCGGCGGGCCGCGAAACCGAGTCACATGTCGGTGCCGACGATGAGCCGGCTGCTTTCTCCGAGGAGACAGACGGGCCGGCTTGAGGCTACGGGCCGGACGCCTCGCAGTGAGGACCCGGCGCGGGGGTCGCGGCGAGCGAAGCGCTGGCGTTGCCATTATGTCGCGGGAATGGCCGGTCGCCGAGCCGTGCGCCCGGTGCCGCGACCCTACGGCGGGTCGTGATAATCTGGCTTTCACTTTCAGTTACACTTTGACTTATGACTACTGGTCAGAACCGCGATACGCACGAGGTATACCCCAGTGCTCCGCTCGCGCTGGTCGCCGTGGAAGTAAGAATGACCGACAGTACGGGTGTCGGTCGTCGAACCTTGCCCACGAGCGTTCAGCGTGCTTTCCGCGACATGCTTGGCGATAACTGGGTCGTTCAGCCGACAGGTGCTCCGCAGCTCTCTCTGGCGATCGGCGCCGGCGCGGCGATGCAGCAGGCAATGCAGCCGTTTAGTTTTCCGAGATTCACTGTTCGTGACCGCACCATGGCGGTCACGATCACCGACTCGGGCGTGATCATCGAAGCAACCCGTTATCGTCACTACCTGGACTTCCGCGAGATCCTGGCGAAAGCAATCAACGCCACGGCCAAAGTCCTAGAGCCCGACGGGGTCTCTCGGGTAGGTCTGCGATACATCAACGAGATCCGCGTCCCGGGCGGCGACGAGGAGGATCTTTCCTCTTGGCGCCAATGGGTAGATGACTCGCTCTTGGCGCCGCAGCTTGCAGGGATGAGTGAAGACGGCTTCACCTCGACCGCCTGGGAGGGTATGGCCCAATACCAGACTGGCCGAGACCAGCAGCTCGTGCTGCGTTACGGACCTCGACCCGATTACATCGTGAATCCTGCCGGGCAGCTCAGGCGCCCATTGGCACCCCGGCCAGGGCCGCTCTTCATGCTGGATCTCGACTGCTTCTGGCAACCAGAGGACATCCCCGAATTCGACGCAGAGGCCATTATCACCACCTTTGACCAGCTCAGGGTTCCGATCCGGACAATGTTCGATCTTCTGATCAATGACCAGCTGCTCGCTGAGTTCAGGAAGGAGCCCACCGATGGCCGGTGACACCACGGTAACGACCAGCACAGCGACACAGACTCCGACGAAGCCATCGCAGACGCCGACCTTTGACGACCTCGTCCAACAAATCGGGTACCTGCGCAATACCAGTCGACAGCATGGGCAAATTGTCGGTGAGGTTATCGAGGATGTGGGCCGCCATATCGGCGAGGTCCACCATCGGATGTGCGACGCCCAGCTCAACAGGCGTGCACGCGAAATCGCCAAGCGGCCAGCAGCCGATCTGTTGAACGATCTGGCCGACTGCGGCTTCGCCTGGCGCGATATCGCGAGGATGCTGAAGGTGTCAGTTCCCGCCGTGCGCAGGTGGCGGCAAGGAGAGCCTCCGACCGGGCCACACTTGCTCGACACTGCCCGCCTGGTCGCGCTCATCGACACTATGCGCACCGACCACTTGGTTAGCGATGTCGCATCTTGGTTGGAGATGCCCCTGAACGCCGATGTGCCCGTTACGGGCATAGACCTCGCGGCTGATGGAAAGTACGAGGAAATCCTCGATCTCGCCGCTGAGCACGTGGCACCCGAGGAGATTCTCGACACGTGGCAGCCAGACTGGCGGACCAGGTACAGGTCTGACTTCGAAGTCTTCGAGGCGCCCGATGGAGAGCTGGGCATCCGTCTTGCGACTGAGGGAGACGGCTAAGCGCCGTGAGCATGGAAACCTACAATGAAGCTTCCGACCTGTACCTGGCCCGTGGCAAGGACGTCAACATCAGGCGCCCAATCTTCAGCGGAGACGTTTTTGCTGATGTCCCCATACCTGGCGTACAGGATCGCGGCATGGCAGTGCTTATTGCGCACCATGCGCAGTAAGGGGCCCTAACGCGCAGCTGCGTCAGCGCGCTCTCGTCGCCGCGGTCTCAGAGGCGCCTAGGCCCATCGGGCCGGGAGCTTGGACGCGAGGCCGGTACAACGAAATGCCTTTTCCCGATCTCGACGGCTCTGGGCTGCACGTCGGCGGCTTCGCGGAGGTCGGTAACGCCCTTACCGAGGATCTTCGTGAGACCGAGCGAATAGCGTGCCTGTCCGTCTTCGGTATCAATCTGATGCAGCAGCGGCTGGTAATGAGCCTCACGCGACTTGAGATACCGACCGGGAAGTTCCTGGAGGCATTCGCACACACCTTTGAAGAAGCCGACCTTCTCGAAGACTGGAACGACGTGCTGTGCTCGGTGGGCGTGCCTGAGGCAGAGTCGGCGGGCCTGTTTGATGACTTTGTCCGGCACGATCTCGGCAACGGCCGGACTCTTCAGCTTGATCTTCGCGATCCTCAGCGTCGATCCCATGTGCGGAGAGCCTGCCGGGCGCAAGTTCTTGAACTTGCGGCGGGGATCAAAGGTGGTTCGGACGGCGGATAACACCGTGGCATCTCGCAGGTATCAGATGCTGGGCTAGCGTCCCGGTCATCGCGACGATGTGACTGATCTGAATACCTGCGCATGGCGCAACGCGAAGCCCCGCCAAGGCGTCGAACCTTGGGCTGTTGTTGCGCTAAGGCTAGAGACGGCGGCCGACCCGGAACCCTCCTGGCAGCCGGACACTCGCATAGTGGCCAGGATGAACCCATCACCGCCGCCCAGGCTCGGGTCGCGTCCCTGAGCTGCCGCGGCCACGGCCGCGCGGCGTGCCAGGCCGGACCGGGCGGGCTCAGTACCTCGGCCGCGGTCATGGCTTGCACACGGACGTGGTGATGCAGCTGCGCCACCCGCGAGGCCAGCCAGGATCCAGATCATTGGCCGCTCACCCGTCCCCGCTTGCTGGCGCTGTACCAGCCGCGTAGCCGCTGGCGAACCCAGCGCCTTAGCCGTGCTAGTCGCCCGTGTCGTAGCCCTTTGCGGTAGGTGGCCTTGAGCATCTGGCAGGCCACGGTGCTGGCGTTGAGCCGCATGATGGCGTCTCCCTCCCGGCAGTGTCCGGCGGCTTGGCGCTACACCCCGGGCCAGTGGGCTTGGTTGTCGCGACGGTCACGTATAGATGCTGGTCAGCGTCTGCCGCGCCCGCGCTACGGTGGCAGGTCCCGTCGCGCTGAGACAATCGGCCGCGCGGCAGCCCTTGACACCCGTCCGGCGTCTCCGACATCGACGCTGGGCACGCCCAGGACCCGTACGCAGCCGACAGCGCCTCGCCGGTCACGCCGTCCCATGGTCGGGGAACGCTGCGCGAGCCGGCCTGCGGCCTCCCCGGCCATGCCGATCGTGGCTCCGGACAGGGTGCCAACTGGTGTGTGGCCGATGGGCCCCGTTCGGTTCCGCGCGGACGGGAGGCGCTTCGCGGCCAGCGCCGCTCGGACTCACGCGGGCGAGCGCGGATGCCAGCCCTGTAAGGTTCGGCTATGCCGAAATGGGAGTACGCGACAGTCCCGCTGCTGGTACATGCGACCAAGCAGATTCTCGATGGCTGGGGTGACGACGGCTGGGAACTGGTCGCCGTCGTGCCCGGGCCGAACCCGGAGCAGCTTGTCGCCTACCTGAAGCGAGCCAGAGAATGACCGAGCCTGACGCCGCACCGTCCACTGCCGCGCCGTCCGCCGTCGCAGCGTCGCCCCCGGAGGAGAGGCTCGCGGCACTTGGCCTGACCTTGCCGCCGGTTGTCGCACCGCTGGCGGCTTATGTGCCTGCGGTGCGTTCTGGTTCGCTCATTTACACCGCCGGACAGCTGCCGGTGGTGGACGGCAAGCTGCTGTCCACCGGGAAGGTCGGCGCGGAAGTCGGCGCCGCCGAAGCCGCTGCCCTGGCTCGCACCTGCGCGCTGAACGCGCTGGCTGCTGCCGCCGCGGCGGCCGGGGGCCTGTCCGCCATCCGGCGGATCGTCAAGCTCACCGGCTTCGTGGCCAGCGCCCCCGACTTCACCGGCCAGCCTCAGGTGGTCAACGGCGCGAGTGAGCTGTTGCTTGAGGTGTTCGGTGACGCTGGCCGGCATGCCCGCAGCGCCGTGGGCACGGCTGTCCTGCCGCTCGACGCTCCGGTGGAAATCGAGCTGATCGTTGAGGTCAGCAGCTAGCTGACCGCAGGTACCGGCAGGCGGCCAGGAATCAGCGAGGGCAGGAGGACCTTGGTGGCAGATGACGGTGCGAAGACTGCCTCGGTCCGGATCAGCGGCGACCTGGCCGACTCTGCCCGCGAGATTCTGGCGGGCAGCAGGCCGCCATCGGTGCCGAAGGACGCAGCCACCGTCATGCTGCTCCGGCAGTCGTCAGCCGGACTCGTGGTGTACATGCTCAGGCGCAAGTCGTCGATGGCTTTCGCGCCCGGCGCCTATGTGTTCCCCGGCGGGTCAGTCGACGCCAGGGATGCCGATGAGCAGGTCGCCTGGGCGGGCCCGGACGCAGCCGACTGGGGTCAGATCTTCGACGCGCCGCCGTCGCTGGCCAGCGCACTGGTCTGCGCTGCGGTCAGGGAGACCTTCGAGGAATCCGGCGTGATGCTGGCCGGGGAGTCTGCGGACACGGTGGTGGCGGACACCACCAGCGACGAGTGGGAGGCCGACCGGCACGCCCTGCTCGACCGTTCCATCTCGCTTGCGGAGTTGCTCGGGCGCCGCCGGCTGGTGCTGCGCGCCGATCTGCTCCGGCCGTGGGCCCGGTGGATAACGCCAGTGGTGGAGCCGCGACGCTTCGACACGCGGTTCTTCGCCGCCGCGTTGCCCGCCGGCCAGCGCACCAGGGACGTTGGCGGCGAGGCAAGTGAAGTGGCCTGGGTGGTGCCCGCGGAGGCGCTGGCGGCCGGTAACCGCCGCGAGATCCTGCTGTTCCCGCCGACAGCGGTCACGCTGTCCGAGCTAGCCGAGTGCGGTGACATGACGACCGCGCTGACCGGTCCGCGCACAGTGGCGCCGATCATTCCGGAGGTGCACATTCAGGACGGCGCGGTCTGGCTGACCGTGCCGGGTATGGCGGCATACCCCGGACCAGGTTCCCGGCCATGACGGCAGAGCAGCAGGACGGCCGCATAGACGGATCGGGCACCCGCCAGGCGCGGTGCGTGCTCGCGCCGAACCCATCGCTGATGACGCTGGACGGCACCAATACCTGGCTGATCTGCGAGCCGGGCTCGGCCTCCGCGATGGTGGTGGATCCGGGCCCGGATGACGAAGGGCACCTGCAGCGGATCTGCGCTGTCGCGGCCGCGGCTGGCCAGCGCGTTGAGCTGATCGCGCTCACCCATGGCCACGCCGACCACGCCGCGGGCGCGGCCAGGCTCGCCGAGCTCACCGGCGCACCCGTGCGCGCCTTCGACCCGGCGCACCGGCTCGGCAGTGAGGGCCTGGCCGCCGGAGACGTACTGGAATCTGGCGGCTGCGTGGTCCGGGTCATCGCAACGCCAGGCCACTCGGCTGACTCGGTCTGCCTGCACCTGCAGGCCGACCACGCGGTGCTCACCGGCGATACCGTGCTCGGCCGCGGCACCACGGTCATCGGGCACGATGGCAGCCTCGCCGACTACCTGGACTCGCTAGGCCGGCTGCGCGCGCTCGCCGAGGAGACCGGGCTGGCGGCGCTCCTGCCGGGGCACGGCCCGCTGCTTGCCGACCCAGCCGGAGTTCTTGACTTCTACCTGACCCACCGCGCGGAGCGGCTGGCAGAGGTACAAGGCGCGCTCGCGGCCGGGGACACGAACCCGGCCGAGATAGTCGCCAGGGTCTACGCCGCGGTCGACCCGGCGCTATGGCTCTTCGCGGAATTCTCGGTGCGCGCCCAGCTTGATTACCTGCGCGGCCGCGGCGAGGTGCCACCGGACGTCATCTGGTAACGGCACCTGCCGAGGCTGGCTGCCGCGCGCTACGGCGCAGCTTGCTACCAGGCGCCCTTGCGCTGTGCTGGCTACCGGGCGCGCTTGCGCAGGCGGTCAGTGTCGGTGACCAGCACGGACTTGGCCGCCAGCTGAATCCAGCCGCGTGCGGTGAAGTCCGCGAGCGCCTTGTTCACCGTCTCCCTCGATGCACCGACGAGCTGGGCCAGTTCCTCCTGGGTCAGGTCATGATTGACCTGGATGCCTTCGGGCGTCGGCACCCCGAACCGTTCGGACAGATCGAGCAGCGCCTTGGCTACCCGCCCCGGCACGTCGGTGAATACCAGGTCCGCCTTCACCTCGTTGATCCGCCGCAGCCGCTGGGCCAGCGCCTGGAGCAGGTGCATGGCCACCTCGGGCCGGGCGCACAGCCAGGTGCGCAAGTCGTCATGGGCGAGGCCCGCTAGTCTCGCGCTCGTTACTGCCGTGGCGCTGGACGTGCGGGGTATCGGGTCGAACAGGGACAGCTCGCCGAACATCTCGCCTGGCCCGTGCACGCTGAGCAGGTTCTCCCGGCCGTCGGGCGCTGCCTTCGTCAGCTTGATCTTCCCGGCCAGGATGATGTACAGCTTGTCGCCGGCATCTCCTTCGGAGAACAGCCGCTCACCGCGATCCAGCCGTACGTCGATAACCCCTGCTCGCAGCGCGCCAGCGTCCTCCTCGCTGAGCGACTCGAACAGCGGTGTCTCTCTGAGAACATCATCGGCGCTGGCCATGAGCCCTCCTCGGGGTGATACCTACAGTGTGGTGCCCAGTTCTGCGCCAGGTCATCCGTGGTGCTCTGCTGCTGCCAGCCGGGCCCGGCAGGCGAGGATCTCGTCCTCGGCGGCGCTCAGGCCTACCCAGGTTGCTGCTTCGACCTCCTTGCCGGGCTCAAGTGCCTTGTAGACCTCGAAGAAATGCTGGATCTCGAGCTGGTCGAAGGCCGAGACGTCGCTGATGTCCCGGAAGTGCGCCATCCGCGGGTCAGTCGCCGCCACGCACAGGACCTTGTCGTCGGCGCCTTTCTCGTCCCGCATCCGGAACATGCCGATCGCCCTGCACCGGATCAGGCAGCCAGGGAACGTCGGCTCATCAAGCAGCACAAGCGCGTCCAGCGGGTCGCCATCGTCGGCCAGGGTGTCCTCAATAAATCCATAATCAGCCGGATAGCGAGTTGAGGTAAAAAGCATACGGTCTAGCCTGATCCGACCCGACTCGTGATCCATCTCGTACTTGTTACGCTGCCCCTTGGGGATCTCGATTACTACATCGAACTCCACGGTTGGCCCCCTGGCGCCTAGATGAATAGCTCCGATTGCCTGGCTGATGTCTACCCGATAGCGGCCAGCTTGTCGCTCGGAGTGTCGCATCAGGCAGTGCCGCTCGCTCAACTGGGAACCTAACGCGGGAACGCCGCACGGTGCGAAGGGAGCCAGACGTTGCATCGCCGCACCCGCCTGATGGCGGCAACCGTGGCCCTGCTCTGCGTGTTCACCATTGCCGCCGGGCTTGCCGTCGTCCGGCTGCTGCCGGGTCGGCTAGCGCTCTGGCAGCCGCCGCAAGTAGCCGCCCGCCAGCTCGCCGGATCACCGCAGGTGCTGGGTGCAGCGGCCGGGACTGCCAGTGCCGGGCCGCCGGTCAGCCCGGCCGGCCTGGCTACGGCGCTGAGCCCGATTGCCGGGTCAGGCGTGTTTGGCCCGCACCTCGGCATCCTGGTGACCAATCTGGCCACCGGCCGTGTGCTGTACTCGGTCGACCCTGCCGCGGTGTTCGCGCCAGCTTCCACCACTAAGCTCGCCACCGCGGTTGCCGCGGTCCACGTGCTCGGCCCGGCCGCCAGGTTCCGCACTACGGTGGTGACCGGCTCGTCACCGGCGGCCATCGTGCTGGTAGGCGGCGGCGATCCGACGCTGGCGGCGGGACGGCCGCCAGCCGCTGACTACCCCCAGCCGGCCACCCTGGCGCAGCTGGCCGAGCGGACTGCCCGCGCTCTGCGGGACCGCGGGCTGCGCAGCGTGCAGCTTGGGTACGACGCGTCGCTGTACAGCGGTCCCGGCACGGCGGTCGGCTGGTCGCCCGGTTACATCAGCACCGGAAACGTCTCGGTCATCACCCCGCTGGAGGTCGATCAGGGCAGGCTGACCGCCGCCGGCGCACCGCAAGACGCGGACGTTGCCGATGCGCTGCCGCGGTCCGGCGACCCAGCCGGTCAGGCTGCCGCGGTCTTTGCTCACTTCCTGGCGGCTGATGGCGTCGCCGTGCGTGGCGCGCCCGTCCCCGCCACCGCTGCGCGCGGGGCGCGAACGCTCGCGGCTGTCGACTCGCCTCCGCTGGCCCAGATCGTGCAGTGGATGCTCGAGGAGAGCAACAACGTGATCGCCGAGAACCTGGCCCGGCACGTCGCCATCGCGACCGGTCATCCCGCCTCGTTCGGCGGCGGCGCCGCTGCCACCGAATCGGTGCTGCGCGGCCTTGGCGTCACGGGCATTCACCTGTACGACGGCAGCGGCCTGTCGGTCGACGACAGGATCGCCCCGGCCGCGCTGGTACAACTGGTCAGCCTGGCGGCCCGGCGGCTGCAGCTGCGGACGGTGCTGACCGGGCTGCCGGTAGCGAATTTCTCCGGCACGCTGCTGCCGGGCGCGAGTGCGTTCGGTCCGGGCGGCACTGCGGCCTGGGGCGTGGTGCGGGCCAAGACCGGAAACCTGGACACCGTGGCAGCTCTTGCGGGCATCGCGTACGCCAGGAACGGGCAGCTGCTCGCATTCGCGATCATGGCTGACAAGCTGCACGCCGGTGAACTGGCCGCCGCTGCCACCGGCATGACGAGCATGGCGACCGTGCTCGCTCGCTGCGGCTGCCGCTGACGGCCGCCTGGCCTGTCCGTGACGGCCGGCCACCACGGAACGGGCTGAGTCCACGTACGGTGGAGGGGTGAGCAGCTCTCAGATGATCGACTGGCAGGTCGCCACCTCTACCGGGGTTCGCTGGGTCCGGCCCGGCCCTCAGGTCAGCATGACCGACGCCAGGAAGGTGGTCGCTGAGCTGCGCCAGCTTGCCGCGGCCGTGGCTGAGCCGGTACGCGAGCTGACCGGGCTGCCTGGATCCGCCGATGACGGCAATGTCGCGATCGTCGACAGGCCGGGCTGGATCAGGGCCAACGTGGACGGCTTCCGTGTCGTCCTCGACCCGCTTGTGCAGCGGGTGGCAGAGAGCGGCACGATGCCGCAGCCCGGCTCGGTCATCACGGCGGTCGGCTCGCGGGTCACCGGCATGCAAGCCGGGCTGATCCTGGCCTACCTGGCTGGCCGGGTGCTCGGTCAGTACGAGCTGTTCCTGCCGCCAGACCCGGATGGGCCTGCGGCCGAAGCGCCGGCCGGGCGGCTCACCCTGGTGGCGCCCAACATCGTGATGGTCGAGCAGGAGCTCGGCGTCAATCCGCATGATTTCCGCCGGTGGGTCTGCCTGCACGAAGAGACGCACCGGACTCAGTTCACCTCGGTTCCGTGGCTTCGGCCGTACGTGCAGCAGCTGATGACTGACTTCCTGCTGGCCTCAGAACTCGACCCCGCGTCCATCCTGGACCGGCTGCGTGCCGCTGCCGACGCGGTCGCGGGCGCTGTCCGCGGAAGTGATGGTGAGAGCCTGATCGAGGCGATCCAGAGCCCGCGTCAGCGGGAGATCCTGGACCGGATGACGTCCGTGATGACGCTTGTCGAGGGGCACGGGGATTACGTCATGGACGCGGTCGGCCCGGCTGTCGTGCCGTCGGTCGCCGAGATACGGGCGAAGTTCTCGGCACGGCGCGGTTCGGCTGGGCGGATGGAACAGGCCATCCGCCGGATCCTCGGCATCGACCTGAAGATGAGGCAGTACGAGCAGGGCTCGCGCTTCGTCAAGACCGTGGTGGAGGAAGCCGGGATGCCGACCTTCAACAAGGTCTGGACCTCGCCCGAGACCGTGCCGACCAAGGATGAGCTGCAAAGCCCGCGGTCCTGGCTGGAGCGTGTCGGCCGAGGCGCCGCGGCGACCGCCGCGGACTGAGCCAGGTGGCGGGGCCGCACCCGGCTGTCGCGGAGATCCGGCATGCCGTCCGCGCCGCGATCGCCAGTCTCGCACCCGGTGACCTGGTGCTGGCAGCCTGCTCGGGCGGGCCGGATTCACTGGCGCTGGCGGCTGCGCTCGCCTTCGAGGCGCCGAAGCAGGCACTGCGATGCGGTGCGGTCACCGTCGACCACGGCCTGCAGCCGGGCTCGGCGGAGGTCGCCGCCCAGGTTGCCGGAAAGCTGGCCAGGCTAGGGCTGGACCCGGTGCTGGCCGTCCGCGTCACTGTCGGCGGGTCCGCCAGTGACCGGAACGCGGGCCCCGAGGCGGCGGCCCGAGATGCCAGGTACGCGGCGCTGGACCAGGCGGCGGAGCAGACTGGCGCGGCCGTGATCCTGCTCGGGCACACGCTGGACGACCAGGCCGAGACCGTGCTGCTCGGGCTGGGCCGGGGATCCGGCGCTCGGTCGCTGGCCGGAATGGCGGCCAGTTCCGGCCGGTACGTGCGTCCGCTGCTGTCGATCCGCCGCGCGCAAACCGAGGCTGCCTGCGCGGTCCTCGGGCTCGAGCCGTGGGCTGACCCGCATAACGAGGATCCGCGTTTCACCAGGGTGGCGGTTCGCCGGCAGCTGATGCCGGTGCTCGAACAGGTGCTGGGCCCGGCCGCCGCGGAGGCACTGGCCAGGACAGCGGCACTACTGCGCGCCGACGCGGACGCCCTCGACGACCTGGCCGCGGCGGAGACCACACGGCTCAGCGACCTGCCGGTCGCTGATCTCGCGGGCCTGCCGGCCGCGATCAGGCAGCGCGTGCTGCGCCGGGCCGCGCTGGCGGCCGGGTGCCCGGCCGGTGCGCTGTCACAGCGGCACGTCCAGCGCCTGGACGAGCTGGTCACCTGCTGGCGGGGTCAGCGCTGGGCGGACCTGCCCGGCGGCGTCCGCTGCCTGCGCCGGTATGGCAGGCTGCTTTTCACCACAGCGGGGGTTCCGGGGGTCGACCCCAGTGCTGGCACCGCGCCGGGATCGGAGGACCTAGGTGGACGCGAATGACGTGGCAGCCGACCTCAAGCAGGTGCTGATCACGCAGGACCAGCTGCACCAGCGGATCGGCGAGCTGGCTGCCGAAATCGACGCCGATTACGCTGATCGCGAACTGCTGCTCGTCGGCGTGCTCAAGGGCGCGGTCATGGTGATGGCCGATCTGGCCAGGGCCATGCACCTGCCCGTGCAGATGGACTGGATGGCGATCTCGTCCTACGGGTCGGGTACCAAGTCCTCCGGCGTGGTCCGGATCCAGAAGGACCTGGACACCGACATCAGCGGGCGGCACGTGCTCGTGGTCGAGGACATAGTGGACTCCGGGCTGACGCTGTCCTGGCTGATCGGCAACCTGAGATCGCGCGGGCCCGCGTCGGTGCAGGTCTGCGTGCTGCTGCGGAAGCCGAACTCGGCCCGGATGAACGTGGACGTGGCGTACACAGGCTTCGAGATCGACGATTCGTTCGTTATCGGCTACGGGCTGGACTACGCGGAGCGGTACCGGAACCTGCCCTTCATCGGCACGCTCGCCGAGCACGTCTATAACCCCGCTCCGTGACGACTGGATCAGCAGCAGGCTCGGGAACTGGTACGGCGATGATTTTCGTTAACCCGGGGTAAGAGGCGTAAGAACGGCCGCCATTGCCCCTGTGCGGCCCCGCCGCGTGCCGGTCACGGTGATCGCGGTGTACCGTCGAGTATTCCTGTGCCTAGCGGCCCGGGAAGAATTAGCCGCGCATTAGCGCTGGAACGCAAGGTAGTCTCGCCGCGGGTCGGCGGGGCACGAGGCTCGTCAGGAGGGACCGGCCGGACCTGTGGGCCGTTCATCGATGGATCTGAAGCGCATATTCCGCGGCTGGGTGCTTGCCATCCTCTTTGTCGCCATCATCCTCGTGATCCTGTACAAGCTGGTCAACACGGGGCCTCAGTACACGCTCGTGCCGACGTCGCAAGCGATTGCCGCGATCCAGCAGGGCGACGTGAAGTCGGTGACGCTGACGGACGTCGATCAGACGATTCAGCTCACCACCAAGAGCGGGGCCAACTGGGAAGCATCCTGGGTTGGCGCGCAGGGCACGATCATTGCCACCGATCTGCAGAAGCAGGTCAACGCGGGCACCCTGCCGAAGAACGCTTACACCGTCAAGGTGCCTAAGAGCAGCTCGTTCTGGACCCTTATCTTTAGTTACCTGCCGTTCCTGATCATCTTCCTGCTGTTCATGGTGTTCCTGAACCAGATGCAGGGCGGCGGGTCGCGGGTGATGAATTTTGGCAAGTCCAAGGCCAAGCTCATTACCAAGGACACGCCGAAGACCACGTTCGCCGACATAGCCGGAGCAGACGAGGCAATCGAGGAACTCCAGGAAATCAAGGAGTTCCTGCAGAGCCCCGGCAAGTTCCAGGCAATCGGCGCCAAGATCCCCAAGGGCGTCCTGCTCTACGGTCCGCCGGGGACCGGCAAGACCCTGCTGGCCAGGGCCGTTGCCGGCGAGGCCGGCGTGCCGTTCTATTCGATCTCCGGTTCTGACTTCGTCGAGATGTTCGTCGGCGTCGGTGCTTCCCGGGTCCGTGACCTGTTCGAGCAGGCGAAGGCGAATGCCCCTGCCATCGTGTTCGTCGACGAGATCGACGCAGTCGGCCGTCACCGCGGTGCTGGGTTCGGCGGTGGCCACGACGAGCGCGAGCAGACGCTGAACCAGCTGCTCGTCGAGCTGGACGGATTCGACACCAAGGGCGGCGTCATCGTGATCGCCGCCACCAACAGGCCGGACATTCTGGACCCGGCTCTGCTGCGACCCGGCCGGTTCGACCGGCAGATCGTGGTCGCACAGCCAGACCTGGCCGGACGGAAGGGCATCCTGCGGGTTCATGCCCGCGGCAAGCCATTCGCACCTGACGTCGACCTGGATATCATCGCTCGCCGTACGCCCGGCTTCACCGGCGCGGACCTGGCGAATGTGATTAATGAGGGGGCGCTGCTGACAGCGAGGGCCAATCAGACCCAGATCCAGATGGCCGCGCTCGAAGAGGCGATCGACCGGGTGACGGCTGGTCCGAAGCGCAAGAGCCTCATCCTGGCCGAGAAGGAGCGCAAGATCATTGCCTACCACGAGGGCGGTCATGCTCTGGTGGGGCACGCGCTGCCCAATGCCGACCCGGTGCACAAGATTACGATCATCCCGCGCGGACGCGCGCTCGGCTACACAGCCGCCGCGCCGGCCGAGGACAAGTTCCTGGTCAGCCGCGCGGAGATGATGGACCAGCTGGCCATGCTCCTCGGCGGGCGCACCGCTGAGGAACTGGTCTTCCACGAGCCGACGACTGGCGCCGCTAACGACATCGAGAAGGCATCCTCTATAGCCCGCGCCATGGTCACCGAGTACGGCATGAGCGAGCGGCTCGGTGCGCGTAAATTCGGCACCGGAGATGGTGAGCCGTTCCTCGGCCGCGAGATGTCCCATGCACGCGATTACTCGGAGGAGATCGCGTCGGCGATTGACGACGAGGTCCGCAGGCTTATCGAGTCGGCGCACGACGAAGCCTGGGAGATCCTGGTTCTGTACCGCGACGTGCTCGACAACCTGGTGCTGCAGCTGATGGAGCACGAGACGCTGTCCCGCCAGCAGGTCTTGGAGATCTTCGCGCCTGTGCACAAGCGGCCGTCACGCGGTTCCTACACCGGCTACGGCAAGCGGCTGCCCTCCGACCGGCCGCCGGTCCTGACGCCCAAGGAACTGGCCCTGACGGCGGCTTCCGACAGTCGTGACCTGCCGCAGGCGCTTGGCAACGGACAGGGCGCCAGTGCTACCGGCTTGTCGGCCGGCCCCGCGCCGCAGGCTGGCGGATTCGCGAATCCGCTCGGCGGCGGGAACCCGTTCGGCGGGGCGAATCCGCTGGGCGGCGGGAACCCGTTCGACACCAAGCCGGGTGCCGACCCGGCCGGGACGGAACGGCCGGACGATGCCGGTACCGGCGACGGCGAGGGTCATTGAGCGACGGCTTCGATCTGCCGAGGATCGAGCGCGCGGTCACGGAGATCCTTCTCGCAGTCGGTGAGGACCCGGAACGGGATGGCCTGCGGGACACCCCTGGCCGGGTCGCGCGAGCCATGGCCGAGCAGTTCGGCGGCCTGCTGCTCACCCCGGCCGACGTGCTGACCACGGTGTTCGACGCAGATCACGACGAGATGGTGCTGGTTCGCGACATCGAGCTGTATTCGACGTGCGAGCATCACCTGGTGCCGTTCATCGGCCGGGCTCATGTCGGCTATATCCCGAATGAAAAGGGACAGATAACCGGCTTGTCCAAGCTGGCCAGGCTGGTGGATGTTTACGCCCGCAGACCGCAGGTACAGGAACGCATGACCAGCCAGATCGCCGATGCCCTGATGAACACCTTGGAGCCACGTGGCGTTATCGTCATTATTGAGGCGGAGCACCTGTGCATGTCCATGCGCGGAGTGCGAAAGCCTGGTGCCAAGACCGTCACATCTGCTGTCCGCGGCTGCTTCCTTAGCTCGGAGAGCACCAGGGCTGAGGCAATGAGCCTGCTAACGGACCGCCGCTGACAAGCATGTGACCCAATGCCGGGATTTACCCCCGGTTTTTAGGCCGCTATGACTACGCTGATGCCCCGTGAGCCGGGGCCTGACCTACATGTCCGAGATGACAGATCATAACGGGCCAGGCCCGGCAGAGCCCAGAACCGGTGACGACGACCAGCAGCCTGCCGGTCGTGCTGTTGACCGCAGGCAGTTGCGGCGCTGGGTGCCGCTGACTGCCGGCGTGATGTCGCTTCTCATCGGCATCGGCTACATCGTGGTCGGCGTGAATCCCAGCCTGACCGAGCGGCGCCTGCGTGGCCTGAGCTACCTGGGCAGCGTGACCCGCACCGCCGACATCATCATCGGCCTGCTGCTGCTGATGGTGTCCCATGGTCTGCGGCGGCGCAAGCGCCGCGCCTGGGAGGCCGTGCTCGCGCTGCTCAGCGCCGGCCTGCTGGTGCACCTGGTGACCGGCCTTATCGCCTTTGACCGGGATGGCGCCGGGCCGCCGCTGCGGCCGTTCTCCACTGGTATCTCGGTCCTGCTGATCGCGGCGCTGATCTGGTTCCGGCGCGAGTTCTACGCGGTCGGCGACCCGCGGACCCGGTGGCGGGCACTGTGGGTGCTGTGCTACCTGGCGGTGGCCGATGTGCTGATCGGACTGGCCTACATCTCGGTGAGCCGGGGCCTGCTGACCGACTACAGCCCCTGGCAGCGCATCAAGTCAGTCGTGTTCAGCCTGGTGGGGTTCTCCGGGCCGGTTCAGTTCAGGGCAGCGAGCGGAGCGGATCACTTCGCCTTTGTCACCGGCGCGCTGGGCTTGTTCACCCTGGTGGTCGCTGCCTTCATGTTCCTGCGGCCGGCCCGCCGGGCAAGTCGCATGTCGGCTCCGGACGCGGGGCATATCCGGGAGCTGCTCGCCAAGCATGGTGACCAGGACTCACTTGGCTACTTCGCGCTGCGGAATGACAAGAACATCATCTGGTCGCCGTCAGGGAAGGCCTGCATCGGCTACCGGGTCCTGTCGGGAGTAATGCTGGCCAGTGGCGACCCGATCGGCGACGCGGAGGCATGGCCGGGAGCCATCAATACGTTCCTGGATGAAGCAGGCAGGCACGCCTGGGTCCCCGCGGTCATAGGCTGCGGCGAACTTGGCGCGGAGGTCTGGTGCCGGGAAGGCAACCTGACCGCGCTCGAGCTCGGTGACGAGGCGGTGGTCAGCGTGGCCGACTTCACCCTCGAAGGCCGCGCCATGCGCAACGTCCGGCAGATGGTTGGCCGGGTCTGCCGGCAAGGGTATGTGGCGGAGGTCCGGCGGGTGCAGGACATTCCGCAGGCCGAGATCATCCGGCTAGTGCGCCAGGCGGATAGCTGGCGCGGCAGTCCCACCGAGCGCGGTTTCTCCATGGCCCTTGGCCGGGTGGGCGGCCCGGAAGACGGGCAGTGCGTCGTGGCGACAGCCACGCAGGACGGCGTGCTGCGTGCGGTGCTTCATTTCGTTCCCTGGGGTGCCGATGGCCTCTCGCTGGACCTGATGCGCAGGGACCGGTCGGCTGCGCCCGGGCTTAACGACTTTCTCATCGTGGAAGCCGTCAAGGCGGCCGCCGATCTGGGAGTGAAGCGGATCTCGCTGAACTTCGCCGTCTTCCGGGCAGCGCTCGAACGCGGCGAGCGGATCGGCGCCGGGCCCGTGCTGCGCGCCTGGCGCGGGGTGCTGATTTTCCTGTCCCGGTGGTTCCAGATCGAGTCGCTGTATAAGTTCAATGCGAAGTTCAGCCCGGAATGGGTGCCGCGGTTCCTCGTTTTCCCGGGCACTACGGACGCGCCCCGGATCGGGCTGGCTGCCCTGGAGGCGGAGGCCTTCCTGGTCTGGCCGACCATCGGGGCCAGCAGGATCGTTACCAAGCTGGGCTTGGGGCGGCGGCGCCGAATCGGGGCCAGCGCTGGGCAGCGTCAGCCGGGCAGCTGACAACGGCAGACCGGGGGAGACCGGCTCAGGTGCCGTGGCCGCGAACTAGATTGGCTGTCATGACCAGCGAAGGTGACCTGCTGATGGGTGCGTCACGGTGCCTGGTCATGGGCGTTGTCAACGTCACACCAGATTCCTTCTCCGACGGCGGGAACTGGCTCGACCCGGACAAAGCCATCGCGCACGGTCTGGAACTAGCCAGTCAGGGGGCCGACATCGTCGATGTCGGCGGCGAGTCAACCCGGCCCGGTGCGCAGCGAGTGCCGCCGGGTGATGAACTCGGCAGGGTGCTGCCGGTGGTCACGGCCCTGGCCACGGCCGGCTGCCGGGTCAGCATCGATACCATGCGGGCTGAGGTGGCCAGCCGGGCGGTGTCGGCGGGCGCCGTGATGATCAATGATGTGAGTGGCGGCCTCGCGGATCCTGGCATGGCCGGCGTAGCGGCGGCGACGGGCGTGCCCTACGTGGTGAATCACTGGCGCGGTCACAGCTCGGACATGTACGGCCCTGCTGTCTATGCCGACGTCGTCGCGGAGGTCCGGCAGGAACTCAGCCAGCGGATTCAGGCCCTGGTAGCGGCTGGAGTCAACCCGGCTCAGCTCATCCTCGACCCCGGCCTGGGCTTCGCCAAGCTGGCCGACCACAACTGGAAGCTGCTGGCTCATCTCAGCACGATCGCGCACCAGCCTGGCTACCAGGCGCCGTTCCCGGTGCTGATCGCGGCATCCCGGAAAGGCTTCCTGGGCAAGCTGCTGGCCGGACCGCACGGCCAGCAGCGGCCGTTCTCCGGCAGCGACGATGCGACCGTCGCAATCACGGCGCTGGCGGTAGCCGCGGGCGCCTGGTGCGTCCGGGTACACGCAGTGCCGGCAAACCTGGACGCGGTCCTGGTAGCGACCCGGTGGCGGCGCGAGAGCACGGCCGCGGGCGATGGCGGCTGATCTTCCGATGTCAGAACTCGCTGGACTGGACAGGATCTCGATCGTGGGCCTTCGCGTCCGCGGTCGGCACGGCGTCTTCTCCCATGAGCGCGCCAACGGCCAGGATTTCGTCATCGACGCAGTGCTGTGGCTGGACACCAGGCCGGCCGCCGCCACTGATGAGCTGGCGCTGACGGCGGACTACGGATCTGTCGCCGTGCGCCTTGCTGACATCGTGGCCGGCGAGCCGGTGGCACTGATAGAGACCCTGGCGGGCCGGCTCGCGTCGGCATGCCTGGCCGACGCGGCGGTCCAGGTCGCCGAGGTGACGGTGCACAAGCCGCAGGCGCCGGTTGGTCAGCAGGTTGACGACATCACTGTCACCATCCGGCGGAGCCGGGCGTGACCGGGCAGCCAGGAACCAGCCGTGGCGTGGTGCTCTCGCTCGGGAGTAACCTCGGCGACCGCCTCGGCCACCTCCAGCTCGGGCTGGCGGTGCTCTGTGGCGCCGGGCTGTGGTGCGGGGCGGTGTCCAGCGTGTTCGAAACCGAACCGGTTGGCGGACCCGAACAGGACGACTACCTGAACGCGGTGCTGCTGGCCAGCAGCGCGCTACCGGCCAGCGATATCCTCGCGCGCTGCCAGGCAGCCGAAGCCGCTGCCGGCCGGGTGCGGGCGGAGCGGTGGGGCCCCCGGACGCTCGACGTAGACATCATCACCTGCGGTCCAGAGGTCAGTTCGCGGCCGGAGCTGATGCTGCCCCATCCGCGGGCACACGAGCGCGCTTTCGTGCTCGTGCCGTGGCTTGAGATCGCGCCGGACGCGACTTTGCCACCATACGGGCGGATCGCGGGGCTGCCTGCTGCCACCTCGTCCGGGGTCCGCCGCCAGCCGCACCTGCGGCTCTCGCTGCCCGGAGGCGCGGCTGAGGAGGCTGCGGCCAGGTGAACCTGACTCGGCCGGGCACGCTTGCGGTGATCTTCGCTGGCTGTACGCTGCTCGCCTGGCTCGCGGTGCGCGCCACCTTCGAGAACCTGCCGCTGCTGCCGGTGACCGCGATTCCGGCGCTAGCCGCGCTGGCACTGGCGGAGACTGTCGTCGCCCGGAGCATCCGCGGCCGGCTGACCGGCCGCCGCCCCGGCAAGCCGGTCGCGCCGCTCGTGGTGGCCAGGCTAGTGGCGCTCGCCAAGGCGAGCTCAGCTGCCGCCGCCGCGCTGGGCGGGCTCGCCGCCGGCTACCTCGCCTATGTGCTCGGCCTGCTCGACAAGACAGTGCCGGCCCGTGATGCGCGCGTCGCGGGCGTGACCCTGGCCGCCGCAATCGCGCTGCTCGCCGCGGCGACGTACCTGGAGCGCAGTTGCCGGGATCCGAACCCGCCGGACGACGACGAGCCGTCGCATGACCCGCGAGACGACTGGCGATGGCATTCTTGACAGCCCCGGCTGAGCTCAGTTCAGCCAGGTCAGAGAGGATTCTCGGCAGGCGTCAGACGAGAAGGCGGTGCGCAACCATGATCGGGCTCGGCCGACCGGACCGGACGGCACATGCAGACTGAAGCGGGGTCCGCTGGTCAGGAGCACCCGGCTCAGCTCGACATCGGCGTGGTCGGGCCCGGCCGGGTCGGCACGGCGCTGGCGGTAGCCCTGAGCCGGGCAGGCCACCGGGTGACAGGGGCGGCCGCCGTGTCGGCGGAGTCACGCCGGCGAATCGACAGGTACCTGCCGGGCACGCCGGTGCTGGAGCCAGCAGAGGTTATCGGCGCCGCGGACCTGGTGCTCCTGACCGTGCCCGACGATGTGCTCGGCGGACTGGTGTCCGGGCTGGCCGCAACTGGTGCCCCGGTGACCGGCCGCCTGCTCGCGCACGCCAGCGGCCGGCATGGCCTCGCAGTGCTCGACCCGGTTACCCGGCTGGGTGCGCTGCCTCTTGCGCTCCACCCGGTGATGACGTTCACCGGCCGCCCGGATGACGTTGACCGGATTGCCGGCATCAGCTTCGGCGTCACGGCACCGGAACAGCTGCGCGCCGCGGCCGAAGTGCTGGTGCTTGAGATGGGCGGCGAGCCAGTGTTCATCGCGGAGGAAGATCGCGGCCTCTACCACGCCGCGCTGGCCGGCGCAGCGAATCACCTGGTTACCCTGGTGGTACAGGGCGCGGACCTGCTGGCGAAGGCCGGCGTGGCGCGGCCGGCCAGGATGCTCGGGCCGCTGCTGTCGGCCGCACTCGACAACGCGCTACGGCTTGACGATGCAGCCCTGACCGGGCCGGTTGCGCGCGCCGACGCTGAGACGGTCGCCAGCCACCTCGATGCGCTCCGGGCAGCAGCACCCGAAGCGCTCAGCGCGTATCTGGCCATGGCCAGACTCACTGCCAGCCGGGCGCTCGCGGCCGGAACGCTGACAGCGGCCGATGCGCAGCGACTGCTCGATGTGCTTGCGGAGGGGTCGCGTTGACGGCGGCCGGGCAGCCTGCCGCCGTGCCCATGCCCATGCTGGCCAGGACCCGGAAGGGGGTAGCAACCGCGAGGGCCACGCTGGCCGGGCCCGTCGTGCTGGTGCCTACGATGGGTGCCCTGCACGACGGGCATCGCTCGCCGCTGCGGCTAGCGCGTGAGCTAGCCGGGCCAGCCGGTAGCGTGGTGGTGTCGATCTTCGTGAACCCGCTCCAGTTCGGGCCGTCGGAAGACTTCGGGCGGTATCCCCGGTCGCTGGACCAGGACCTGGCCATCTGCGCTGAGGAGGGCGTGAACCTCGTGTTCGCTCCGGATGGCGCCCAGGTGTACCCGCAACCGCCGCAGGTCACCGTCAACCCCGGAGCGGCTGGCCGGGTGCTGGAGGGCAAGTCCCGGCCAGGCTTCTTTGACGGCGTGCTCACTGTCGTACTGAAGCTTTTCCAGCTGACCGCTCCTGACGCGGCCGTGTTCGGCCAGAAGGACGCCCAGCAACTGGCACTGATCCGGCAGATGGCCGCCGATCTCGACCTCGGCGTGCAGATCCTGGCCGCGCCGCTGCACCGCGACCCGGACGGGCTGGCAACCTCGAGCCGGAATGCCTACCTGTCCGCAGCAGAGCGGGCCGCCGCGCTCGCGCTACCGCGGTCACTTGCGGCCGCAGCATCGGCCGCCGGTCAGGGTGCGGCCGCGGCCCTCGCCGCCGCCAGCGCCGTGCTCGACCTGGCAGCCGGCGGAAACCCACCAGTCGAACTGGACTATCTGGTGCTGGCCGACCCGGACACCTTCGCGGACGTCGGGCCCGAGTACCAGGGCCGGGCGCTGCTGCTGGTCGCGGCCAAGGTGGGCGGCACCCGGCTGATCGACAACACCACCCTCGACGTCTCCGGACGGCGCTCGTGATCCCCGGCCGGCTGCTAGCTCCGGAACCGGGCTGGCGCAGGGATGCCGACGTCGTCGTCGTCGGCTCTGGTGTCGCAGGCGTGACGACGGTGCTGGCCATCCGCCGGGCGCTGCCTGCCGCGCGCATCCTGCTGGCCACCAAGTCCGTCCTCGACGACGGCTCTACCCGCTGGGCGCAGGGCGGCGTGGCCGCAGCGCTCGGCCCGGGTGACTCGCCCGCTGACCACCTGACGGACACGCTCGTCGCTGGCGCCGGTCTCAGCGACCCGCGCGCGGTCCGGGCCCTGGTTACTGAGGGCCCGGACGCGGTCAGGCGGCTGATCGGCATCGGCGCCGAATTCGACCGCGAGCCATCCGGACCACTCGCCCTGACGCGGGAAGGTGGCCACCTGCGGCGCCGGATCGCGCATGCTGGCGGCGATGCCACCGGGGCTGAGGTCTCGCGCGCGCTGCTTGCCGCGCTGGCGGCGGCCGGAGCTAGCGCGGAGCTCGAGGTGATCGAGCATGCGCTGGCCATTGACCTGCTGCTGACGCCGGACGGCCGGGCGGCGGGCATAACCCTGCACGTGCTCGGCGAGGGCCAGACCGACGGCGTGGGTGCCGTGCAGGCCGGCGCGGTCGTGCTGGCGACAGGTGGCTTTGGCCAGATCTACTCGGCCACGACGAACCCGCCGGTGTCGACCGGCGACGGCGTGGCACTCGCGCTGCGGGCCGGTGCCGACGCGGCAGACCTGGAGTTCGTCCAGTTCCATCCGACAGTGCTGTGGCTAGGGCCGGATTCGCGCGGCCGGCAGCCACTGATCTCCGAGGCAGTCCGGGGCGAGGGCGCTGTCCTTGTCGATGGCGCGGGCAGGCGGTTGATGGCCGGTCAGCATCCGCTCGCCGACCTGGCCCCGCGCGACGTAGTGGCCAAGGCGATCATGCGCGACATGATCGCGAGCGGCACCGACCACGTGTACCTGGACGGCCGTGGGCTAGGCGGCGACGTCTGGCAGCACCGGTTCCCCACCATTCTGGCCAGCTGCCGAGAGCACGGCATCGATCCGCTGACCGAGCCGATCCCCGTTGTGCCTGCCGCCCACTATGCGAGCGGCGGGGTCAGGACCGATCTGCACGGCCGGACGAGCGTGCCCGGCCTGTACGCATGTGGCGAGACCGCCTGCACGGGTGTGCATGGCGCCAACCGGCTGGCCTCCAACTCCCTGCTGGAAGGGCTCGTCTTCGCTGAGCGCATCGCTGCCTTCCTCGGCCGGGGGCTGCCACCAGCGGCCGAGCCCGCCGCCCATGACGCCCGCCGGGCCGGGCTGCTGGACCCGGCAGTAGTCCAGCCGCTTCAGCAGCTGATGTCGACGAATGCGGGCGTGCTGCGGTCGGGCCGCGGACTGGCCGCCGCGGCTGCCGGACTGGCCGAACTCGGCTGCCACGAGTCTGACAAGCCTGACGCAGAGGCGTGGCAGGCGACCAACCTGCACCTGGTGGCGTCGGCCCTGGTGAGCGCGGCCCGGGCACGAGAAGAGACGCGCGGTAGCCACTGGCGCGAGGATTTCGGCGACGAGAGCGCGGCCTGGCGCGGCCACCTGATCGTCTCGCTCGGCCCGTCTGGGCTGAGCTCGGTCTTCGAGCCGGTGCTCGATGGCTGAAGCTGCGGCCGCCCATGAGACGGGCCCCGTTCCGTCGCTGAGCGAGCCGATAGCCACTAGCCTGGCAGCGGCCGGACTCGATCCGGCCATGGTGGCCGCCTTCGTCCGGGCTGCGCTAGCTGAGGACCTGGCTGGCGGAATCGATGTGACCACCACCGCGACGGTGCCGCCGTCGGTAGCCGGCCGCGCCGAGCTCGTCGCCAGGACCGCCGGGGTCATAGCCGGGCTGCCGGTGGCCGAGGCAGCATTCTGGCTGGTGTCCGCGAGCAGGCCTGGTTATAGCGGCGGGACGCCGGCCAGCACCACCGAATCCGTGCCGCTGACGGCCGACGGTGACCGGGTATCAGCCGGGCAGGCCGTGCTCACCGTCTCCGGCCCGATCGCCGCTATCCTCACCGCCGAGCGGACCGCATTGAACCTGCTCTGCCATCTCTCCGGGATAGCCACGCTGACAAGGCAATGGGCGGACGCGATCGAGGGCACGGGCGCGCAGATCCGGGATACCCGCAAGACCTTGCCTGGCATGCGGGCGCTGCAGAAGTATGCGGTTCGGTGCGGGCGTGGCGTGAACCACCGGATGTCGCTATCGGATGCCGCCCTGGTCAAGGACAATCACGTGGCGGCGGCGGGTTCGGTGGGCGCTGCATTCGCTGCTGTCCGGGCTAGTGCCCCCGGCCTCCCGGTTGAGGTCGAATGCGACACCCTCGCACAGGTCGGCGAGGCGCTGGAGGCCGGAGCCGATCTCATCCTGCTGGACAACTTCGGCCTGGCTGACATGGCCGCAGCAGTACGGCTTGCCAGCGGCCGGGCGGTGCTGGAAGCCAGCGGCGGACTTACCCTGGCCGGAGCCAGGGCCGTAGCGGAGACGGGCGTGGATTACCTTGCCGTAGGGGCGCTGACTCACTCGGCGCCGGCCCTCGACATCGGCCTGGACCTGGTCCAGGCCGGCTAGCGTGCGGGAGCGACATGCTGCTGACCATTGACGTCGGGAACACCAACACGGTGCTGGGCGTCTTCGACGGCGCCGACGTGGTCGAGCACTGGCGGATCTCGACCGACCCGGTGCGTACCGCCGACGAACTCGCTGTGCTGCTGCAAGGCCTGCTCCGGCAGAGCACGCTGTTCGCCGAGCCGGATGTCAGCGGCATCGCGCTCTGCTCGACTGTGCCATCGGTGCTGCACGAGCTTCGCGAGATGTTCCGCCGGTATTACGGCGACGTGCCCGCCGTCATCGTGGAGCCCGGCGTGAAGACCGGCGTGCCGCTGCGCTACGACAATCCCAAGGAGGTCGGCAGCGACCGGATCATGAACGCGGTCGCGGCTGTCCACCTGTACGGCGGGCCCGCGATCGTGGTCGACTTCGGCACGTCGACGAATTTCGATGCCGTCAGCGAGCGGGGTGAGTTCGTCGGCGGCGCGCTCGCGCCGGGCATCGAGATCTCGGTCGATGCGCTCTCGCGGCGCGCCGCCCAGCTGCTGAAGGTCGAACTCGCCCGGCCCGGCCGGGTGATCGGGAAAAGCACGGTCGAGGCATTGCAGTCCGGGATCATCTTCGGCTTCGCGGGCCAGATCGAGGGCATTGCGACCCGGATGGCCGCGGAGCTGGCGCCACGCGATCCCAAGTCCGTTACCGTCATCGCTACCGGAGGCCTCGCCCCGCTGGTGATCGACGAAGTTTCTGTCATCGACGCGCACGAGCCGTGGCTGACGCTGATCGGGCTGAGGCTCACCTACGAGCGCAACACGGCCGACCGTCACGCAGGTGACCGTCATGCTGGTGACCGTCATGGGGGCGACCGTCATGGGGACGACCGGCACCTCCCCGGCGGGCGCGGCACGGATACTGCGGTGACCGGCTGAGGCCGGCCCCGGTAGCCTCAGGCAGATGACGGAGGACGAGAACCCAGCCGCGGCTGCCGCGGCCGGCGTATCCGAGCAGATGCAGGTGCGGCTGGCCAAGATTGACCGGCTGCGTGCCGCTGGCATCGACCCGTACCCGGTCGGCTACCCGCGAACTCACACGATCGCCGAAGTGCGAAGCGAGTTCGGGGAGCTGCCGCCCGACAGCGCGACGGGCAAGCGGGCCGGCGTGACGGGACGGGTCGTGCTCTACCGCAACGGCGGGAAGCTCTGCTTCGCGACCATCAGGGACGGCAGCGGCGAGATGCAGGTCATGATCTCTCTTGACCGGGCAGGTGAGCAGGCGCTCGCCGCCTGGAAGCAAGACGTCGACCTAGGCGATCATGTCGGCGTCACCGGGGAAGTCATCTCGTCCCGGCGTGGTGAGCTGTCCATCCTGGCCGACTCGTTCGCCATCACGGCCAAGGCGCTGCGGCCGTTGCCGGACAAGCACAGGGGCCTCACCGACGCCGAATCGCGGGTCAGGCAGCGGTATCTTGACCTGCTCACTAACCCAGCCACTCGGCAGGCCGCGCAGGTGCGGGCCGCAGTCACCAGAGCGGTCCGGGAGGAATTGCACGTGCGCGGCTACCTGGAGGCCGAGACGCCGGTGCTGCAGACGCTGCACGGCGGCGCGAACGCGCGACCCTTCACGACCCATATCAATGCCTTCAACCTGGACCTCTACCTTCGGATCGCGCTGGAGCTGTACCTGAAGCGGCTGGTGGTTGGCGGCATCGAGCGGGTCTACGAGATAGGCCGCATCTTCCGCAACGAAGGGGCCGACGCCACGCACAATCCTGAATTCACCATGCTCGAGGTGTACCAGGCTTACGGCGACTACAACACCATGGCCACGCTGACCAGGGAACTGCTGCAGGCAGCTGCGGAGGCCGCGAACGGACGCCAGGTCGCGCGACGGCCGGACGGATCCGAAGTCGACATCAGCGGCACCTGGCGCGAGGCCACGGTGCACGGTGCGCTCGGTGCGGCGCTGGGCGCTGAGGTCACACCGGACACTGACGAGAAGGAACTGCGCAGCTTCGCCGCGGCTCGCCAGATCGAGCTCCAGCCAGGCTGGAACCGGGCGCAAGTGCTGCTTGAGCTGTACGAGCGGCTGGTCGAGGCGCACACGGTCGAGCCAACGTTCTACCGGGACTTCCCGGTCGAGGTTTCACCGCTCACCCGGCAGCATCGTGATGATCCGCGGCTGGCCGAGAAGTGGGATCTGGTCGCTTTCGGTACCGAGATCGCCACGGCCTACTCTGAGCTGGTCGATCCGGTGGAGGAACGGGCCAGGCTGACCGCACAGTCGCTGCTCGCGGCCGGCGGTGACCCGGAGGCGATGCAGCTCGACGAGGACTTCCTGCGGGCCCTTGAGTACGGCATGCCGCCCAGTGGCGGCATGGGCATGGGCATTGACCGCATGCTGATCATGCTGACCGGCGCGCCCATTCGCGAGACCATATTGTTCCCGCTGGTCAAGCCCGGCTAGCCAGAATGGCGACTGCCCGGCCAGGGGGGGATCTGGCCGGGCAGTCCGGGGAGAGCCGAGTTCATTGAGTTGGGGCTAACCGGGCGGCGTCTGGCCCGGTCAGCTGCATCAGCCGATGATCCGGACGGCACCGTCGTAGTAGGGTGCGAAATCTGACATCGGCTGCACCTGCACGACCTGACCGAAGGTCGGCGCGTCGATAAGCAGGCCGTTGCCGATATAGATGCCGACGTGCTCGATGCCGGGGTAGAAGAACACCAGGTCGCCGGGCTGCAGCTCGCTTCGGGAGACGTGCTCGCCCTCGTTCCACAGGTCGCCGGTGTAATGCATGAGGCTGATGCCGATCTGGGCGTAAGCCCAGACGACGAGGCCCGAGCAGTCGAAGGCGTAGGGGCCGGCCGCGCCCCAGACGTACGGGTAACCGCGTCTGGTCAGCGCCTCCCTGAGCGCCTGCACGCCGATCGAGTTACCTGGCAGCTTGATGTTGGGGTACTGGCCGGTCCGCTGGAAGATCGCCTCGGCCTGCTTGTAGGCCTGGCTGTTGAAAAAGCTTTCCTTGCGCTGGATGGCCGCGACCTTCTTGGCTAGCTGCGCGGACAGCGTCCTGGCCCGCTGCTGCTCCTGCACTGCCGCCTCCTGCGCCCGCGCGGCAGCGGTTGCGGCGGTCTCGACTAGCTTGAGCTTCGCGCCATTCTCCTGCTGGATCTGGGTCATGATCGAGGCACGGTTCAGCAGGTTCTGCGGCGAAGAACTCTGCAGGAGCTGCAGGGACGGGTTCATGCCTTCGGTCATGTAGCCCTCGACCGCTATCGCGCCGACTGCCGACTGATCCTGCGCGAGCAGGCGCAGATCCCTGGCTGCGCTCTCCTTGGCCAGGATGACGTCGGCTCTCGCCTGCTTGAGCTGGATCTTGAGGCCGTCGTACTGCTGGCCGAGGCTGTCGATCTGCAGCGATAGCTTGTTGGCCTCGGCCAGCGTGGCCTTAAGGCTCGGATTGCCGGAGGCGGGCTGGGCGTCGGCGGTCGCGAGGGGGAGGATCGACGCACAGATGGCCACCGTACTGGCCAGGACGGCCGCCCGGCGCCAGCGGATGCTGCGGGATATCGCGATACCTGGTGCCAACCACTGCGGTGCTACATGCCTGTTAAGTGGCATGTGCTTCACGTAGCGTGCTCCTCTCCTCATCCGCCTACCGGGTTAGCTGACGGGTTCGGGCCGGAGAAGCCCTACGGCGGGCCCTCGCGGCATCCGCCGAGTGGGCCTGCCGATTCACCCCGGGGATCTTGGGTCCCCGGCTCCCTGGCCAGCGTGCGCCAGACAGGAACTCGGCGGGTGCCGCGCGCCGCCCGGTTGTCCGGCCGGTCGCAAACGGCTAACAGCGATGGAGGTTAATCGAGACCCTCCGCACCGCGAGGCAAAACAGCGAAGATTTTTGCTTCGGGCACTATCCCGGAGACTTATCTTCGGGCATTGCCGTTGGTGACTATCGCGGTCACGATACATAGTCCACGGTCAGTGCCCAGTGGGCTTGAATATGGCTGTTTCCGCAGGTCAGACGGCGTGTCATGGCGCTCTGTAGCGCTGCGTGATCTGCGCGTGATCTGCACGGATAAGTACAGGGCCCCAAGTCGCAGCGAAATGTGCAGGCGTCGTAACAGTCAGTGTGCGGCCGTATTGCCACGGCTCGGCTTCGTTTGACATGCTGACATCGGGGGGGACATCCCCCGAATCCCCCTGGGGGAGCTGACCTGCCCTGGGATACCACCCGGAGCCCCCGAGAACCTCATCCGGCGGCACCGGCTGGCCGGCGGGTGTAGCGGAGGTGACAGCCGGATGGACTTCGCGATCAGGCGCGCGCGGACTCGCGATGTGCGAGCAATCCGGGCACTCATCGATGCCAACGCCGACTCCGGCCGGCTGCTCGACAAGGCGACGGTCGCACTCTACGAGGACGTGCAGGAATTCTGGGTGGCAAGCGGCCAGGATGACGAGATCCTCGGCTGTGGCGCGCTCCATGTGATGTGGGAGGACCTCGCGGAGATCCGCACGCTGGCGGTCGCGGACGGGCATCAGGGATCGGGCATCGGCAGTCAGCTTGTCCTGACGCTGCTCGACGCCGCCCGCGAAGTCGGGGTGAGCCGCGTATTCGTGCTTACCTTCGCGGTCGATTTCTTCCGCCGCCACGGCTTCACCGAGATCGATGGGCAGGCGGCTACCCCCGCCGTCTACGCCGAGCTGCTGCGCTCGTACGACGAAGGCGTGGCCGAGTTCCTCGACCTCGACCGGGTGAAGCCAAACACGCTGGGTAACACCCGGATGCTGCTGCGAATCTGACTTGCGCGCGCCAGACGACAGGCTCCAGATCCGCAGATCCGCAACCAATCTGAGCCTGGCCAGGTGTCCGCGCACAGGCACTGGCGGCCGGTGGCCACTCGATCCGCGGTCAGTTCCATGACTGCAACCATTGACTGTGATCGGCAGCGGCAATCGTGGTCGCGATACTGCCCGGTGGCCCCGCACCGGCCAGGTGTGTTGCCAGCTAGCAACATTGACATGCACGTTGCGAACTGAGACGTGCGTATCGTGCTTTACTAAGCGGATAGACCGAACGCAGCAGCTTTTCTCGGCTCAAGTGCATATGTGAAACAGGGTCTGAGAAATCCACTCGAAGCCGTTGGCAACGGCAACCAATCCGGCACGGCAGCTACCGCATCAGCGACCAGGCGGGCCAATCCGCGTCAGCCGAGGAAGAAACGGTGCGGTGATATGGGCGAGGCCAGGATTACTCTTTGCTCAGACTGCGGCAGAACGCGGCAGCCGTCCCGGGACTAGTGACAAACACGCAGAGTCGCGCAGCGCGCAAAGTACTGATTACCAGCGACTGGCATGCGCCCGGTAACGTTCGCCGGTCCCGACCTCAAGAACGCAACCGCATTGCGGCACAATCAGATGATAAGAAGCCGCGTAAGGTCGGCATGAGCCGTCGCCCGGTTGGTCAAGCAGGCTCGCGAGATCGCCAGTGTGATGCCATAGCGTGATCGGCAGCCAGAGTCCGTGTTGTGCTCAGGCGATCTGCCGGCAGGCGGCCAGGGTGGTCCGGCGCGGGCGGCCCGGTTCATGGGCAGCAACGGCTGCAGGCGCAGGCAGGGCGGTCGGCAGGCAGAGGCAGGCGAAGGCAGGCAGGCAGGCAGGCAGTCGGCGGGCGCGGTCACGCCGTGGGCGGTCACGCGGTGGGCGGGCAAGCCGAGCGGCCGGTGCACAGCTCGCCCGCGCCAGCCGCCCGCCCGGTATCTGCAATACGGAAGGAGTACCTGATGAAGGACCTGTCAGTACTAACTCCGCCGCTGCTGATGGGCGCTGTAGTGGTGTTCGCTATTGTCGCGTTCCTGCGGCATGAGATGCGCCGTTCGCAGCGGGGACGCGAAGATCGGGCTGCCAGTATTTCTCCGGCCGAGCACTTCGAAGACTCCGATCCAGATAGCACGGCAGATGGGCATGGCACTTCGTCCGCTTCCGGTGGTCGCTAAGTACGGCGATTACACTGAGTTACTGGGGACCTTCGGATTGTTCGGGCCTGCCGCCACATCGCCGATACCTAAACGGCAATCTTGAATTGTCAACCCGTCACGGGGTGGTATATCTTTAGCTAGCTAAAAGACTTCAGTGAAAGGCCGCAGCCTGATGGTGCAGAAGACCGTAGTAACGGTAGTTTGTGATCTCCCCCACGACGGCGAGGTCGAAGGGAACGAGACGGTTTCGTTCTCGGTCGACAGTGCCGCATACGAGATTGATCTTTGTTCAGCGCATGCTAAGGAACTGCACGGCATCTTCGGTGGATACGTAGAGCACGCTCGCCGGGTGAGCGGCGTCGCGCGGCGCCGGAAGGCACGCAGCGGGCCAGGCCGCGAGCGCAGCTCGGAAATCAGGCAGTGGGCCCGCGAGCGCGGTGACAAGGTGAGCGAGCGCGGCCGCATTCCGGCGTCGATCATTCAGGAATACGAGGCCACTCACTAGCGGGCGGCCAGGCCGAAGCGGTCGGCCCACGTAGTTGTCTCGCAGTGCGGAGCTGGCGTTCGTCATGATGACGAGCGCCAGCTCCGTTCTGTCAGTGCGCGCCGCGCCGCCGCCGGGCCGACTCGCGCTCGTCGGGCGAGCTCGCCGTCGCGCCGGCCCATCGTCGCGTGTTGCGGTTCCGCAACGGCGAATAGCCGCGAAAACCCTATTCATGGGCGTACTGGTCACAGATCTGTTCGCTTCGGGCGTAGCCAACGACATTTGCTTTCGCTGCCGGCGTAGCTGGGAACACTGCCTCTTCAGCCCAGGTTGAATGGGATGAACGCCCTGCTGGCGGGGAACGTTCTGGGTAGTGCGGTGCGCCGCATGCCATAGCGCCGCCCGGCACACGGGCTAACATGCGGAAGGGACGGGGCAGTTCGGGTGCCTCACCGACCGCGCTGCGAGGAGCGACGAGATGTTCGAGAGGTTTACCGACCGGGCGCGGCGGGTTGTGGTGCTGGCACAAGAAGAGGCCAGGATGCTCAACCACAACTACATCGGCACTGAGCACATCCTGCTTGGCCTTATCCATGAGGGCGAGGGCGTTGCAGCCAAGGCACTGGAGTCTCTAGGGATAAGCCTTGAAGCTGTGCGGCAGCAGGTTGAGGAGATTATTGGCCAGGGCCAGCAGGCGCCGTCCGGTCACATCCCGTTCACGCCGCGGGCCAAGAAGGTGCTCGAGCTTTCACTGCGTGAGGCGCTGCAGCTTGGCCATAACTACATCGGCACCGAGCACATCCTGCTTGGCCTGATCCGTGAGGGTGAGGGTGTCGCCGCCCAGGTGCTGGTCCGTCTCGGCGCTGACCTGAACCGGGTCCGCCAGCAGGTGATCCAGCTGCTGCACGGCTACCAGGGCAAGGAGCCGGCCGCTGCGGGCGCCCCGTCGGAGAGTGCGCCGTCCACGTCGCTGGTGCTTGACCAGTTCGGCCGGAACCTCACTGCTGCTGCTCGCGAGGGGAAGCTTGACCCGGTCATCGGCCGGGACAAGGAAATCGAGCGGGTGATGCAGGTGCTGTCGCGCCGCACGAAGAACAACCCCGTGCTGGTCGGCGAGCCTGGTGTTGGCAAGACCGCGGTGGTGGAAGGGCTAGCCCAGAAGATTGTTAAGGGCGAGGTGCCGGAGACGCTGAAGGAGAAGCAGCTCTACACCCTGGACCTCGGTGCACTCGTTGCCGGGTCGCGTTACCGCGGTGATTTTGAGGAGCGCCTCAAGAAAGTCCTGAAGGAGATCAGGACGCGCGGCGACATCATCCTGTTCATTGACGAGATCCACACGCTGGTCGGCGCGGGCGCGGCGGAAGGCGCGATCGACGCTGCCTCGATCCTCAAGCCGATGCTGGCCAGGGGCGAGCTGCAGACCATCGGCGCGAGCACGCTGGACGAGTACCGCAAGCACCTGGAGAAGGACGCTGCTCTTGAACGGCGCTTCCAGCCCATCCAGGTCGCTGAGCCGACGATCTCGCACACCATCGAGATCCTTAAGGGCCTGCGGGACAGGTATGAAGCCCACCACCGCGTCACCATCACTGACGACGCGCTGGTCGCGGCCGCGCAGCTAGCCGATCGCTACATCAGTGATCGCTTCCTCCCGGACAAGGCAATCGACCTGATCGACGAGGCCGGTTCGCGGATGCGCATCCGCCGTATGACCGCCCCGCCGGACCTGCGCGATTTCGACGAGCGGATCGCCGATGTCAGGCGCGAGAAGGAGTCGGCGATCGATTCGCAGGACTTCGAGAAGGCCGCGTCGCTGCGCGACACCGAAAAGCAGCTGATCGACAAGAAGGACGCGCGGGAGAAGGAATGGAAGGCCGGTGACATGGACACCCCGGCCGAGGTCAACGAGGAGCTCATTGCCGAGGTCCTCGCCACCGCTACCGGCATCCCGGTGTTCAAGCTGACCGAGGAGGAGTCGCAGCGGCTGCTGCGCATGGAGGACGAACTGCACCGTCGGGTTATCGGGCAGAACGATGCCATCAAGGCGCTGTCGCAGGCAATCAGGCGGACCAGGGCCGGGCTGAAGGACCCCAAGCGGCCGGGTGGGTCATTCATCTTCGCCGGGCCGTCCGGTGTCGGCAAGACCGAACTGTCACGGACGCTGGCCGAGTTCCTGTTCGGCGACGAGGACTCGCTGATCCAGCTCGACATGAGCGAGTACATGGAGAAGCACACGGTGTCGCGGCTGTTCGGCTCGCCGCCCGGCTACGTCGGCTATGAGGAAGGCGGGCAGCTGACCGAGAAGGTGCGGCGCAAGCCGTTCTCGGTGGTGCTGTTCGACGAGATCGAGAAGGCGCACGGAGACATCTTCAACTCCCTGCTGCAGATCCTGGAGGACGGCCGCCTGACCGACGCTCAGGGCCGGGTGGTCGACTTCAAGAACACCGTCATCATCATGACGACCAACCTCGGCACTAGGGATATCTCCAAGGGCGTCTCCGTGGGCTTTGGCACCGCCGGTGAGTCGCGCGGTTCCTATGACCGGATGAAGACCAAGGTCGGCGAGGAGCTGAAGCAGCACTTCCGGCCCGAGTTCCTGAACCGCGTGGATGACGTGATCGTCTTCCACCAGCTGAGCCAGGAGGAGATCTTCGAGATCGTCGACCTGATGATCAGCAAGGTGGACGAGCGGCTGCGGGACCGGGACATGGGCATCGAGATCCGGCCGGCCGCCAAGACGCTGCTCTCGCAGAAGGGCTACGACCCGGTGCTCGGGGCCCGGCCGCTGCGGCGGACGATCCAGCGCGAGATCGAGGATCACCTGTCGGAGAAGATCCTGTTCGGTGAGCTCAAGGCCGGGCAGATCGTGATCGTCGATGCGGAGGGTACCGGCGAGGACGCGAAGTTCGTCTTCACCGGTATCGCCAAGCCGGCCGACGTCCCGGACGCGCCGCCGCCAGTCGAAGTCGACACTAAGGCCGGCGCCAGCGGAGCTACTGCCACGGCAACGGACTAGCCGACGCCGGAATAGCTAGCAGAGCGGGCCGGGTCCATCACGGACCCGGCCCGCTCTGGCAGCTGGAACCAGCGGTCGGAGGCCCGGTCACCCATCGCCCGGCAACCCCAGCAAGCCGTCACTCAGCCTGGTGACGAGGCCGTCTGCGATGAGCGTCGTCAGTGCGCGCGTTCGCTGTACCGGGTCGGTCCAGGAAGCGATCAGCGCGGCCTCCGGCACGGGCCCGGCTGCCTGCCGCAGCACGCTCAGCAGGCTGCCGCGGCACTGGCGATCGCTGCCGTGGTACCCGGCCGCCGCGCGACGGCGGGTGGCCTGCGGGCGGCCGCGAGCCAGCCAGGCGCATCGTCCGGCCACCGGGCAGTCGGTGCAGCGCGGCCGGGACGCGGTGCAGATCAGCGCGCCGAGTTCCATCACGCCCACCGACCACCGCGCCGCAAGCCGCCCGTCGGCTGGCAGCAGCGACTCGGCAAGCCGGCGCTCGGCGACCGACGGACTGCTGCCGGGCAGGCCGTCGCCAGCCACGAGCCTGGCCAGCACGCGCCGCACGTTGGTGTCGAGGACCACGTTCCGTTCTCCGAACGCGAAGCTCGCCACGGCCGCGGCCGTGTAGTCACCCACGCCAGGCAGGCTGCGCAGCTCGGCAGCTGACGCGGGGACCTGGCCGCCATGCGCCTGCGTGATGAGCCCGGCGGACGCATGCAGCCGCACCGCGCGTCGCGGATAGCCAAGCCGGTCCCACTGCCGGACTGCGTCCGCTGTGCGCGCTTTCGCCAGCGCAGCCGGGCTCGGCCACCGCTGCAACCAGGCGGCGTGGGCGGGAAGCACCCGGCTCACCGGAGTCTGCTGCAGCATGAACTCACTGACCAGGATCGACCACGGAGTAGCGTCCGGCTGGCGCCACGGCAGCTGCCGGGCATTGCCCGCGTACCAGCGCAGCACCGGTTCCTGATAGTCGGACGTCATAGTCACCCGATCGTCGCATGAGCCGGGCCGAGGGTGACGGGATCCACCTGCCGGGGCGAGGGCGATCTCGCCGTCGGGACGGGACCCGGCCGCGCTTGCGGCTGGCACGACGCTAACCGTGCCATGGTGTCACCTTCATCGCCTTTACCCAGTCTGCGGAGCAACGCGGGCAAGACCTTCAGCTGCGCAGATACGCTGGCGGCCGAGCGGCGGTTCTGGCCCGCGTGCGGGCCAGAACTCTTGCATACTCAACGTATGGGCATGACTACGTTCCGTCAGCTAAAGGAACAGCCCGCGGCGATCTACTGGCGCCGGCGCATTGTCGCCCTGCTGGTCGGGCTGTCCGTGCTGGCGTTAGTTGCCTGGACGTTCGCCGGGGCACTGGGCGGGTCAGCACGTCCGGCGGGTCCGGCGGCAACTCGGCCGACTCACCCGAGCCTGGCGGGGTCCACGCCAGCGCCCGGAGCGTCGCACGGCGCTGCGGTGCCGCCCGGCCGTCCCGGCGCCGGCGGCCACGCTGTCACCAGCCCGTCCGCAGGCCTGACCACCCGCACGGCACTGGCCGGCCGCGGCCGGCCAGTGCACCATGGCCTGCGGCCGTGCGCGGCCCACGAGGTGGTCCTGAGCCTGTTCTCCAGCCAGGCCAGCTACACCGTGCGGCAGACGCCGGCATTCGAGGTCGATGTCGTCTCGACGGCCGGCCAGACCTGCACGTTCGATATCGGTGCCAGGCACGTGCTGCTGCGGATCTCGGCCGGCTCACAGCTCATCTGGACTTCCAAAGACTGCGCCGAAGGTGAGGCATCGCTTGTCACCAAGCTGTACCGGGGCATTCCCACCGTGGTGCCGATCGCCTGGAATGGCCAGCGTTCGTCGCCGGGCTGCCCGGTGCCCGGAGCCCCGGCGGCGGCCGGCAGTTACACCGCCATCGCCACCGACGGGTCGCTGGCGAGCAACCCGCTGACGTTCCGGATCGGCTGACCGGGCACGCCGCAGGTTCTGGAGTCGTCAGCGCGGCTCGGCAGACGGGCCCCGGGCCGGCCGCTGACAGTACGAGTCAGGGATACCGGTCAAGCAGCGCGGCTTCAGCCAGCCGGGCCAGGCCCTCGCGGACGCTCGTCGCCAGCCCGCGGTCCAGTCCATGCACCTGCTGCAGGTCCAGCGCGCTCGCCGACAGCAGCTTCTGCAGGCTGCCGAAGTGCTCGACCAGCACGTCCGCGGCCCATGACGGAAGTCGCGGGATCCGGCGGAGCAGCCGGTAGCCGCGGGCACTGACCCGGCGGTCCAGGCCGTCGCCCGCGCACAAGCCAATCGCGGCGGCGATGGCCATGAGGTCGAGCAGCTCATCAGAGTGCAGTGCGGCCAGCCGGCCGGCATCGGCCGGGCCGGCCGGCTGAGGCGCGTAGTCGCGCAGCAGTAGTGCCCGTTCCTCGGCAGTCCCGGCCACTAGCTCGTCAAGCTGCATGCTCAGCAGGCCGCCGTCGGTGCCAAGCTCAACGAGGTACCCGGCGATCTCACCAGTGACGCGAGCAGCCATCTCGAGCCGCTGGGCCGCTATGGCGATGTCCCTGACGGTGGCGCGATCCTCGATCTCCAGTGCGGTCAGCGCTCCGGCGGCGTCGTCGGCGCGCCGTTTGTACCGCTCCAGGGTGGCCAGCGCCTGGTGCGCCCGGGCGAGCAGTGCCGATGAGTCCTCGAGCACGTATCGCTGCCCGCCGGTGAAGACAGCGATGGTGCGCATGGACTTGCTGACAGTGATGACCGGGAACCCGGTTTGCCGTGCGACCCGCTCGGCTGTCCGGTGCCTGGTGCCCGATTCCTGGGTGGGCAGGCGGGGGTCGGGGACCAGCTGGACAGCGGCCCGCAGAATCCGGTCGCCGTCCTGGTCAACCACGATCGCGCCGTCCATCTTCGCCAGCTCGCGCAACCGGGTCGCCGAGAACGGGGCGTCTAGCTCGAAGCCGCCGGAACAGATGGCCGCGACCACCGGGTCGCTGCCGAGCACTACGAGCGCGCCGGTATTGCCGCGTACGATGCGCTCCAGGCCGTCGCGCAGCGCCGTGCCCGGTGCCACCACGGCAAGGGCATCGCGACGGCCATCATCCCGCCCGTCGCCCACCGCAAGCACCTGCCTAACGGATCCTGCTCGTCTCGGCCGCACCGTCTCGTGCGCCGTGCCCGCACGGCCCGTAACCGGCAGTCTACCGGCGGCGCAGCTGGCAGGCCGGCTCAATGCCGCCCCAGGGCCGCGGCGATCGCCGACCGCATGTCGGCGACCTCCGTGACGTGAAACGCCGGTCCCGGTATTGCCGCGCCTGTGCCAGGCGCCAGGCCGCCGGCTGCTCGATGGCAGCAGGCCCGAGCCGGCCGGAACGATCGCCCGCCTGAAGCCCATCCGCTCTGCCTCGGAGATCCGCCGCTGCACGCCGGTGACCCGGCGGATCTCGCCGGCCAGCCCGACCTCACCGATCGCTACCAGGTCGCCCGGCACGCTCATGTCAGCGACCGAGCTGGCTATCGCCAGCCCAACGGCCAGGTCGACCGAGGGCTCAGCCAGCCGCACGCCTCCTACCGTCGCGGCGAATACATCGTGCTTGCCGATCTGCACTGCCGCGCGCCGCTGCAGCACCGCGATCATCATGCCGACTCTCGCCGAGTCAAGGCCGGAGACAACCCGGCGCGGTAGCTCGGCGGCGGCATCGCAGACGAGCGTCTGTACCTCTGCCAGCAGCGGCCTGCGGCCCTCTAGCGTCACCGTGACGCACGTGCCGGCCACCGGGTCATGTCGCTCGGACAGGAACAGGCCGCTCGGATCCGGCAGTCCGATGAGCCCGTACTCGCCCAGTTCGAAGCAGCCGATCTCGTCGGTCGGGCCGAACCTGTTTTTCAGCGCGCGCACCATCCGCAGCTGGCCACGCGAATCGCCATCGAAGTGCAGGACCACATCGACCAGGTGCTCAAGGGTGCGCGGACCCGCGACCGAGCCGTCCTTGGTGACATGTCCGACCAGCACCGTCGTCAGTGATCGCTGCTTGGCCAGCGCGGTGAGCGCGGCGGTGATCTCCCGGACCTGGGTGACGCCCCCCGGCACCCCGTCCACGCCGGACGCGCTGATGGTCTGTATGGAGTCGACGATCAGCAGCACCGGATCCACGGCTGCGACGTGGGCGAGCAGCGCGCCGAAGTCAGTCTCGGCCGCGAGAAAAAGAGAGTCGCTCACCGCACCGATCCGGTCGGCTCGCAGCCGTACCTGGGCGGCTGATTCCTCACCCGTCACATACAGCACGCGCCCCGCGGTGGCGGCCAGCGCGCCCGCCTCCAGCAGCAGCGTCGACTTCCCGACACCTGGCTCGCCCGCCAGCAGCACGACCGCGCCGGGCACCAGCCCGCCGCCAAGCACGCGGTCCAGCTCACCCATGCCGGTCGCCCTGGCCTGCGCAGCCAGGGCGTCGACCTGGCCGATCGGCAGCGCGGCGGCAGACGGCTCGCTGGCACGGAGCACCGGCCGGGCGCCAGGCCGGGGATCTCGTCCAGGCGGCCTTCGGTGATCGTGCCCCAGGCCTCGCACTCTCCGCAGCGTCCCGCCCACTTGCTGCTCCGCCAGCCGCAGGATGAGCACTGGAACATGACGGCAGTCGCTGTTCTGGCCATGGCCCGGACGGTACCGGGGGCTACCGACAATCGGCTGCTAGCGGG
>CAVZEQ010000004.1:0-60389 GCA_963774385.1 uncultured Actinomycetota bacterium | reverse complement strand
AGGGGAGGATAGCCGCGGGCCAGCGGCGGGATCCGGAGCCGGCTGGACAACGTTTGCGGGATAGCTGCCGCGATATAGCGGCAGCCAGGCCACTAATGTCCGGCGGGCTCGGACCGGCTGGCGATCACTGCGTCGTACACAACCCGCCTGGGCAGGCCGAGTTCCCTGGCCGTGCTGGCAATCGCTTCCTTGCGGGCAAGTCCGGCGGCCTCGAGCCTGGCGACCCTGGCGGCCGCATCGGCTGGCGTGGCGTCGCCTGCCTCGGCCCGGCGGCCCGCCACCACCAGCGTGATCTCACCGAGCACGCCCGCCTGAGTCCGCTCGGTGAGTTGCGCCAGCGTGCCGCGAAGCACTTCCTCGTGGGTCTTGGTCAGCTCCCGGCACACTGCCGCCCGGCGAGCCGGGCCGAAGGCGTCAGCCAGCTCGGCAAGCGTCGCAGCCAGTCGTCGCGGCGACTCAAAGAAGATAATGGTGCGGCGCTCGTCGGCCAGCTCGGCGAACCGCCGGGATCGCTCGCCCGCCCGGCGCGGCGGGAAGCCCTCGAACACGAACCTGTCGCATGGCAGCCCCGAGATGACAAGCGCGGTCGTGACCGCCGATGGGCCGGGCAGCACGGTAATCCTGATGCCGGCCCCGGCCGCAGCTGCCACCAGCCGGTACCCGGGGTCGCTGACCCCGGGCATCCCGGCGTCAGTAACCAGCAGCACGTCCTGGCCGGTCACGAGCTCGGCAAGCAGCCCGGCAGCGCGGCTGGCCTCCACGTCGTCGTAGTACGAGACCAGGCGGCCGGTTAGCTGCACGCCGAGAGCGCCGGCTAGCCGCCGCAGCCTGCGGGTGTCCTCGGCCGCGATCAGGCCTGCGGCCGCGAGAGCAGGGCCGAGTCGTGCCGACGCGTCAGCTGGCTGACCGATCGGGACGGCAGCGACGGTGAGCGTTCCGGCCTCTGGCGCGTCCGGTGCGGCGGCCTGCCCGTACCTAGCACGCTCAGCAGGCGCGTCGTCGGGTCCGGAAAGGTTCTCCGCTATCGCCGGATATGCTGCGCGTTCGTCGCTTGGGTGTTCCATTTCCAGGCCCAGGCTAGCGGTCCAGCCCCCTAGCATGGCTATCGATGAAGGCGAACGAGACGGTGCAGGCGGCTGACCTCGACGACACTGCCGAGCCCGCGCAGGCGATCGGGCCCGGCCGGTCGCTGGTGCCGGGCAGCGCGTTCTGGGGCTGGGCCGGCCCGGTACTGATCATGCTGCTCGGCGGATTCCTGCGGTTCTACCGGCTTGGCACGCCGGACGCGGTCATCTTCGACGAGACCTACTACGTGCCCGATGCCAACTCGATCCTGCATCACGGCGTCGAGTTCAGCCACGTCCCGAAGGTCAACAACCTGCTGGTCGCTGGCAACCCGAACTTTTACCAGGTTTCTCATGGGCATCTGGTAGCCGAGATCGTCGCGCACCCTCCGCTCGGCAAGATCATGATGGCTGTGGGGCAGTGGATCTTCGGGCTGACGCCGTTCGGCTGGCGATTCTCGGTAGCCCTGATCGGCACCGTTTCCATACTGATGCTGGCCAGGATTACCCGCCGCCTGACCAGGTCGACCATGCTGGGCTGCGTCGCGGGCCTGCTGCTCGCCCTCGACGGGCTGGAACTGGTGCTGAGCCGTACCGCGATCCTCGACATCATCGTGATGTTCTGGGTCCTCGCCGCCTTTGGCCTGCTCGTCATCGATCGCGACCAGGTGAGAGCCCGGCTGGCGTCGGCCGCCGCGGCGGAGGCATACCCGGCAGCCGGCCCGAAGCTGGGCATCCGCTGGCTGCGGGTCGCAGCGGGAGCCTGCCTGGGCTGCGCCGTGGCCTCGAAGTGGAATGGTCTGTGGTACTTGCTCGCCTTCGCTGGCCTGGCCATCGCCTGGGATCTGAGTGCCAGGCGCGCGGCCGGCTTCCGCGACTGGCTGGCAGGCGGCCTGCGTAGCGAGGTCAGGTGGCTGCCGGTGTGGTTCATTGCCGCACCGCTGGTGGTCTACGCGGCGTCCTGGACGGGCTGGTTTGCCAACAGCAACGGGTACTACCGGAACTGGGCTGCCTCGCACGGCAACCACACCCCCGTCTGGTCGACCATCGATTCCTGGTATCAGTACAACCACTGGATGCTGCAGTTCGGCCTTGGCCTGTCGTCGACCCACGCCTACAAGTCCAATCCGCTGGGCTGGCTGGTGCTCGCGCGGCCGATCTCGTTCTACTGGTGCGCGGGCAACTCGGTGCCCAAGTGCGGCGTGGGGCCGAACTACGCCCAGGAGGTGCTAGCCATCGGTACCCCGCTGCTCTGGTGGGGCGGCACGCTTGCGCTGCTGTTCTGCCTGGGCTGGTGGATCGTCGGCCTGATCGGCGACCTCGTCTTCGGCCTGCTGCCGAAGCGGGACTGGCGGGCTGGCGCCGTGCTCCTCGGCGTGGCAGCAGGCTGGCTCCCATGGATCTGGTACGCCTGGCACGACAACCGCACCGAGTTCTATTACTACGCGATCGCCTTCGAGCCGTTCCTCATCATCGCGATGACCCTGTGCCTTGGATTGATCATCGGCCCGTCACGGGCCGCTCCCGGCCGGCGCGCGGCCGGTGCCGTCGCCGCGGGCAGCTACCTGATCGCGGTGCTGCTGGACTTCGCCTACATGTACCCCGTGCTCACCGCGCAGGTCATTCCCTACTCCTCCTGGCTCTCCAGGATGTGGTTCAGCCGCTGGATCTAGCCGGGCCGCATATCCAGCTACCGACCGTTTTGTCTTCTTATAGCATAGTGAACTGCGATGATGTCGCATCGTAGTCGTCCTGTTACCCAGATCACGCATCGCGCCCGGGCCCGGCTGCGTCATAACAGTGTCGATATCCACTGAGGGGAGCGGAACAGCCAGTGATGCAGGTAGAGCAGATGCCGGACCGGAACGTTCGATTCGAGCAGGACGTGGTCCCGTTCATGGGCCAGCTCTATCCGGCTGCCCTGCGGATGACCAAGAATCCCAGTGATGCCGAGGACCTGGTACAGGAGACTTTTGCCAAGGCCTACGCGGCCTTCCACCAGTTCCGGCCAGGCACGAACCTGCGCGCCTGGCTGCACCGGATCCTGGCCAACACTTTCATCAACAGCTACCGGAAGAAGCGCCGTGAGCCGGTGCAGGACCTCGGCGTTGACTTCCAGGAAGACTGGCAGGTTGGCAGCGACCCGCTGACCCCGCCGGTCAGGTCAGCCGAGGCGGAGGCGCTTGAGCGGCTTGCCGACTCCGACATATTGCGGGCTCTGCGCGAGCTTCCCGAGGAGTTCCGGGTTGCCATCTACCTTGCTGACGTTGAGGGCTACCCCTACAAAGAAGTCGCCGAGATGATGGGCACCCCGATCGGGACCGTGATGTCGAGGCTGCACCGCGGTCGCGCCAAGCTCCGTGACAAGCTGGCCGGCCACGCCCCGCGGCGCGAGCTGGCGACCGCCCGCTAAGGTCATCCGCCGGGTGGGGTGATGCCCACGACGCACAGCAGTGCTCCGCGGCCGCCGTCACTGACGGCCGCGGGGCATCGTCGTGGTAGGCCCCGTGGGCGTTACTCGCCGCGCCAGTTGGGTGACCGCTTCTCGGCGAACGCCATGGCTCCCTCGCGGGCATCCGCTGAGGTGAAAATCGGCCTGATGATCTCGGTCTGGCGGTCAAACGCCTCGGCACTGCTCCAGTCCGCCGACTCGGTGATCACGCGCTTGGTGACCTGCAGCGCAAGCGGGCCGCCGAGTGCGATGCGAGCCGCCAGAATTCGCGCGCCAGCAAGCGCCTGACCGGCCGGGACGATCTCGTTGACCAGACCCGCCTGATGCAGCCGGGCGGCGGTGTAGTGCTCGCCGGTCAGCGCGATCTCCATGGCCAGGTGGTACGGGATGCGCTTCGGCAGCCGGAGCAACCCGCCCGCGCCTGCCACCAGGCCGCGCCGCACTTCCGGCAGCCCGAACTTCGCGGCCTCGCTCGCCACTACCAGATCGCAGGCCAGCACGAGCTCGAACCCGCCTGCCAGCGCGTAGCCCTCGACCGCCGCGATGACGGGCTTGGCAGGCGGCCGCTGCGTAATGCCGCCGAAGCCGCGATCACCGGCGGTCGGCGCGTCACCGGTCAGGAAGCCCTTGAGGTCCATGCCAGCGCTGAAGGTGCCGCCCGCCCCGGTCAGTACGAGCACGCTGACGCCGGGGCTGGCGTCGAACTCCTCGACAGCGGCCGCCACGCCGCGGGCCACTTCGCCGTTGACCGCGTTCCTGGCCTCGGGACGGTTGATGGTGATGACGGCAATGCCGTCGCTAACCTCGGTCAGGACTGCGTCAGGCATCGGCTGGAAGTTCCTTACTTGGGCTGGAAGCGAATGCCGCCGTCGAATCGGATGACCTCGGCGTTCATGTAGTCGTTCTCAATCAGCGCCCTGGCCAGCTGAGCGAACTCAGCCGCCGTGCCCATCCGCTTCGGGAAGACCACCGGGGCCGCGAGCTTGGCCTTGAACTCATCGCTGGCGGCGCCGCTCCCGTAGATCGGGGTATCGATGATGCCAGGACAGATCGTGTTGACCCGCACGCCGATGGCGGCCAGGTCGCGGGCAGCCGGCACGGTCATGCCGATGATGCCGCCCTTGGATGCCGAGTAGGCAAGCTGTCCCGTCTGGCCCTCGAGACCCGCGATCGACGCGGTGTTGATGACCACCCCGCGCTGGCCGTCAGCGTCCGCCGCGTCGGTCTTCGCCACCGCGGCCGCGCCGATGCTCATCAAGTTGAAGGTCCCGATGAGGTTGACGTCGATGACCTTGCCGAATGCGGCCCGGTCGTGCGGCGCGCCATCGCGGCCCACGGTCCGCTGTGCCCAGCCGATGCCGGCGCACGAGACCACCACCCGGAGCGGCGCTCCGGCCGACGCCGCCGCCGCCACGGCGGCCGTCACCGAATCCGCATCGCTGACGTCGGTCCGCGCGAAAATGCCGCCAACCTCGTCAGCCAGAGCCTTGCCGCGCTCGGCGTTGAGGTCCGCTACCACGACCTTGCAGCCGGCCGCGGCCAGTTCGCGGACGGTAGCCTCGCCGAGGCCGCTGGCTCCTCCGGACACGATTGCGGCGGTTCCGTTGAGTTTCATGGCCGGAGCTTACTTTGCGGCGCCTTCGCGCGCCGAACGGGGTTCGGCGTTGTCGGCACCCTGCCGTAGCGTTGTCCCGGATGGCTGCAGAGGCGGCCGATGGGGAGGGCAGCAGTGACGAAGTACCGCGGCAACCCGTGGCTGGTTTTGCTCGTCGTGTCACTCGGGTTCTTCATGACCCTGCTTGACCTGACGATCGTGAACATCGCTATCCCGAACATGATCACGAACCTGCATGCCTCGCTCGACGACATCCTGTGGGTGATCAACGCCTACGCACTTGTGCTCGCGGTGCTCCTGATCACCGCGGGGAGACTTGGTGACCTGCTTGGCCAGCGGACCGTGTTCTTTGCCGGGATCGCGCTCTTCACCGTCGCGTCGGCCGCCTGCGGGCTGGCGCCCACACCTGGCTGGCTCATCGCCTTCCGCGCGGTCCAGGGCCTCGGCGCCGCGCTGCTGATGCCCCAGACGCTTGCCTTGCTCACCATGGTGTTCCCGGCGGACAGGCGCGGCGCCGCCTTCGGCATCTGGGGCGCGGTCGCGGGCGTGGCCACCATCGCCGGCCCGACGCTCGGCGGGCTGCTCGTGACCGCGTTCGACTGGCGGTACATCTTCTATATCAACTTGCCCGTCGGCGTGATCGTGCTGATCCTCACCGTCGTGCTCATCCCGGACATCCGGACCGGCCGCAGGCACAGCTTCGACATCGGCGGCGTCATCCTGGCCAGCCTCGCGCTGCTGGCGATCTGCTACGGGCTGGTGGAAGGGCAGAAGTACAACTGGGGCAAGATCGTTGGCTTCATTTCTGTCCCGCTCCTGTTCGGTGTCGGGGCTGATGCTGCTCGGGCTGTTCATCTACTGGCAGGCACGCCGCCAGGACAACGAGCCGCTCGTGCCGTTCTCCCTGTTCAAAGACCGGAACTACGCCCTGATGAATCTGGTGGCCGGGTTCATCGCCATCGCCATGCTGGGCATCTTCCTGCCGTTCAGCATCTATCTGCAGACCGTGCTGGGCTTCTCGGCGCTGAAAGCAGGCCTCACCATGGCGCCTGCCTCGCTGGTGTCCATGTTCGTGGCACCCGTAGCAGGGCGGATGTCGGACCGGATCGGCGGGAAGTACATCCTGTTTTCCGGGCTTCTCCTGTTCGCCGTCGGGATGGGCTCGATCGCCTTGATCGCCCAGACCACCTCAGCGTGGTACGCGTTCCTCGCCCCGCAGTTCGTGGCGGGAATCGGCATCGGCTGCATCTTCGCCCCGCTGACGACTATTGCCATGCGCAATGTCAACCCCGCGATGGCAGGCGCTGCGTCCGGTGTGTTCAACACCACCCGCCAGGTGGGTACGGTGATCGGCACCGCCGGAGTCGGAGCGCTCCTGCAGAACCGGCTGGTCGCAGCCTTCGCCGATCAGACGAGGTTGCGTGCCAGTGGCCTGCCGGCTGCCGCCCAGCAAAGGATCATCTCTGGTTTCCAGGCAGCCGCGAGAAGCGGACTCGAAGTCGGCTCGGGTCACCGGACTTCGGGCCTGGGCGGCGCGATCTTCACTCACGGTTTCGTGCAGGCGATGCGGCCGACCATGCTCGCCCCGATCCTCTTCCTCTTCGCCGGCGCAGTGGCATGCCTCTTCATCAAGCCGCAGCCCAGCACCGCAGCAGCTGACGTGCGAGCCGAGGTCAGTGAACCCAGGGCTGCTGCCGCAGGCTGACCTGGCCGGATTAGCCCGCCGACGCGATCAGGTCAGCGTCCCAGCAGTCGTCTTCGGACTCGCCCAGGTCAAACGGGAAACGATCGGCGAGCGCCGGTCGCAGGTCCGAGAGCCACACAGCGCCCGGATCGAACTCGGCGAAGAACGGCCTGCCCACAAGCGACGGGTCGCGCGCCTGAATCATGTGCAAGACGAAGACTCGCTGCCCGGCTACTTCGGCGACCCCGTCCACGCAGACCTTGCCCGGGGTTGCCGACATCGACGGGCCGCGTACCGTCCGGCACAGCCCGGACACGCTGCTATAGGCGTCGCGGAAGATCTCCGCTGCCCTGGCCAGGGTGACGGCAAAATAGCCCTGCGGCCCCGTGTCCCGCTCCACGAACATGTAGTAGGGCACCAGGCCGAGTCGCTGCTGCGTCCGCCACATGCTGGACCAGCAGCCTGGATCGTCATTGATGCTGCGGATAAGCGGAGCCTGCGTGCGGATGATGGCTCCGGCCGCCCTGATCCGGCCGATCGCAGCGACCACCGGTTCCGGCTCGAGTTCACGCGGATGGGAGAAGTGCGCCATCAGCGCAAGCGTCTTGCCCGCGGTGCTCACCTGTTCGAACAAGCGCAGCGTGTCGTCCGCGTCTGGGTCGGTCAGGAACCGCTGCGGCCAGTAGGCCAGCGACTTGGTTCCGATCCGGATCGACTCGATGTGCTCAAATCCGGGACCGAGCAGCGGATCCACGTAACGGCGCAGCACGGCGGCGCCCATGATCATCGGGTCACCACCGGTGATGAGCACGCTAGTGACCTCACGATGGGACCGAAGGTAAGCGGCCACCCTGCCGATGTCGTCGGTGGCCATCTTGAGATCCGGCTCGCCGACGAACTGAGCCCACCGGAAGCAGTAAGCGCAGTAGGCATGGCACGTCTGGCCCTGCTTCGGGAAGACCAGGACCGTCTCGGGATATTTGTGCTGCACCCCCGGCAGTGGCTCGTCTGCCAGCTCAGGAATGTTCAGGGCGAGCTGACCCGCCGGATGCGGGTTGAGGAGCATCCGCACTTGATGCGCCGCTGCCTGGACCTCCCGGTCCGGAGCGCCATTGGCCAGCAGCGCCGCGATCGGCTCGACTTGGTCGGCCGGCAGCATGTCAGCCTGCGGGAACACCAGCCGGTAGATCGGGTCGTCAGGCGCCGCCGACCAGTCGATGAGCGACTCCACGACGTACTCGTTGGTGCGAAACGGCAGCACCGTGGCCACGGCCCGGACGGCCAGCCGCTCGGCCGGGGCAAGGCCGGCTCGCGCAGTCAGCTGGTCAAGGTGCTTGGCGGTGTAGGCACGGAACCCGCGACCCTGCGTTGGGATAACCGGCGAAATCTGCTGAACAGTCATGCAACTCCCTCCGGCGGTCGCCAACCTGCGCCGCCTTGGTTGTGCGCATGATCTCCCCGTCATGCCGCCAGCTGGCGTACTCAGTGATAGTTCCCGGTCCCCCCACCTCAGACGCACTTCTTCGGCCGGCCGTTACCCTCATATCAGTCAAAGACGTAACGATTAGGAAACGCTCAGGGAACGCTCAGCGTTGCCCGCAGCCCGGCACTCTCACCCGGTGGCCTCCCCAGGCCGCCCACGGGCGTGCACCCATTGTCAGCGAAATCTCGCTGGCGAATGCTAGATCTGATCATTTTGCCCGCCTTGAACCGCCGTCCGCTAGCTGGATTCCCGATTTACCCGGCATTCTGGCGAGCAAACTAGCGGACCGTCGCACCGGCCTGGCGCCGGTTGCGCCCCCGATCCCGCTCAGATCAGGGCAATGAGAAGCTAGCGGCATGCTGGACACCCGCCGGATGCCGCGCTGAGCCGGCTCGCGGAACCCGGGTCCGCCCCGACCGCCCGGCTAACTGCCGCCCAGCCTGCCGGCGAGCTGGCGGTCGAGCGTGCACAGCCGGAACCGGCGGACGCCCCCATGATGATTGCCGTCGACGCCATGGGCGGAGACCACGCGCCCGAGGCCATCGTCGCCGGCGCAGTAGCGGCAGCGCGCCAGTTGGGCACCACTGTGGCCCTAACTGGCAGGCCCGGCCTGCTCAGGCCCCTGCTGACCAAGTACGGTCCGGTGCCGGGCGTCTACATCGAGCCCGCCGAAGACTCGATCGCCATGGACGAAGGCGCCCTGGCCAGCTGGCGCCGACCTCGGTCGAGCATCGCAGTGGCTTGCCAGCTCGTGCGGCGCGGCCAGGCCGGCGCGGTGATGTCAGCCGGCTCCACCGGCGCGATCGTGGCCACCGCGCAGATGCGACTCCGGCCATTGCCTGGCGTCACCAGGCCCGCGCTGGCTGTCGTATTGCCGACCCGGCCTGCGCCCACTCTGCTGATCGACGCCGGCGCTATTGCCGATCCGAAACCTGAGATGCTGGTGCAGTTCGCGCAGCTCGGCGTCGCCTACGCGCAGACGGCCTTCGGCATAGCCGAGCCGCGCGTCGGCCTGCTGACCATCGGCTCGGAACCGGGCAAGGGCAACAAGCTGACCCGGCGCGGTTACGAACTGCTGGATTCCGATCCGCCGCACGGCGGTATGCCGATTAGCTTCGTGGGCAACGTGGAAGGCGACGATCTGCTGGCAGGCAAGGTCGACGTCGTCGTCACCGACGGCTTCACGGGGAACGTCGCGCTCAAGACGCTCGAGGGCACGGCGAGCTACGCGGCAGCACAGCTGCGCGCTGTGCTCAGCGGCTCGCGGGCGGCCAGGGTCGGCACCCTGTTCCAGCGCCGCGGCCTGCGCGAGCTGACCGAGCGGCTCGACTCCGAGACGTACGGCGGAGCGGCGCTGCTCGGCCTTGAGGCGACAATCGTCATCGCCCATGGAGCGGCGCAGGCGCGTGGCGCGACGGCCGCCTGCCGGCTCGCCGCGGAACTCACCAGCCGGCACATCACCGAGCGGATCCGCGAGCGGCTCGGTCACAGCCGCGGCGGTCACTTCCTGCGGCGACCGTAGCCGGCCTGTCCGCAGCCGGCTCCGGTGGGCGACTCCGGCAGCCGCCTCCGGTGGGCGACTCCGGTGAATCCGCAGCGCCTGCGCTGGCGGGATAACCACTCGACGGGCCGATAGGCTGGGGAGATGACAGACCCGGAAGCGGTCCTCGGCTCGCTTGTGCAGGATGCGCTCGCGGCCGAGTTCGGCGCTGAGTACGAGGGCGCCGATCCGCTGATCCGCCCGTCCGGCTTCGCCGACTACCAGTCCAACGCGGCCATGTCGCTGTCGAAAAACCTGGGCCGGCCGCCGCGGGACATCGCCGGGCCAGTCGCCGCGCGCTTGGACGGCACGGCCGCAGTTGCGGTCGCCGAGGTCAGTGGGCCCGGGTTCATCAACCTCACGCTGCGCGACGACTGGATCGCCGACCAGGCCTCGGCACAACTGGCCGATCCGCGACTGGGAGTGAATCCGGCGCAGCCGAGCCAGCGGATCGTCGTGGACTACTCGGGCCCGAATGTGGCCAAGGAACTGCATGCCGGGCACCTCCGGCCGACGGTTGTCGGAGACGCCATCGCGCGCGTGCTCGAGCACGTGGGTCACGACGTCGTGCGCGCTGCGCACCTAGGCGACTGGGGCACCAACTTCGGCATGCTGATCGAGCATGCGCTCGACATCGGCGAGCAGGCGACGTATGAGCAGCTAGCGGCCGGCGAGTTCACCGCGTTTTATCAAGATGCCCGGGCAAAGTTCGAGGGTGATCCGGCATTTGCCGGCCGGTCTCGGCAACGGGTCGTCGAGCTGCAAGCTGGCGAGCCCGATGCGATCCGGCTCTGGCGGCTGCTGGTCGACGACTCGATGGAGTACCTGAGCAAGCTCTACCGCAGGCTCGACATCACCCTGGCCGACGCCGATATGGCGCCGGAGAGCTTTTACCAGCCGATGCTCGCCGACGTGACAGCTGAGCTCGAGCAGAGGGGCCTCGCCTGGATGAGCGACGGCGCGCTCTGCGCGTTCCCGCCGGGATTCGCGGGCCGGGACGGCAAGCCGCTGCCGCTGATGCTGCGCAAGAGCGACGGAGGCTACGGTTACGACAGCACTGATGTGGCGGCCATCAGGTACCGGCTCCGGGATCTGGGCGCCAGCCGGATCATCTATGTCGTCGGGGCGGAACAGCACCAGCACCTGGAGATGGTGTTCGCCCTCGCCCGGCAGGCAGGCTGGCTAACCGGGCCAGCGAGTGCGGAGCATGCGGTTATCGGGCTGATGACTGGCCCTGGCGGCCAGCGGCTGCGGACCAGATCCGGCGACCAGGTCAAGCTGGCCAGCCTGATCGACGAGGCGGTGGACCGCGCCGGGAACGTCATTGCAGACAGGTACGACGACCCGGCCAGGCGCAGCCAGATCGCCGAAGCTGTCGGCATCGGCGCGCTGAAGTACGGCGATCTTTCCGTCGCCAGGGATTCCGGTTACGTGCTGGACTTCGACCGGCTGCTCGCGCTCACCGGGAACACCGGTCCTTACCTGCAGTACGCCACGGCCCGGATCACATCCATCTTCGCGCGTGCCGGGCTGGCGCCCGACGATGCGAAAGGTCCGCTGCAACTCGGCCACGACGCAGAGCGCACGCTGGCCCTTCGGCTGCTGAGCTTCGGGCGGGCAGTTTCGGACGTCGCGGCTACGGCCGAGCCGCACAAGCTCGCCGGCTACCTGTTCGACGTCGCCAGCGCGTTTACCACCTTCTATGAGCAATGCCCGGTACTTGGCGCGGCGGAGCCGGTCAGGCAGAGCAGACTTGCGCTGTGCGCCCTCACCTTGCGCGTGCTGATCACCGGCCTGGGCCTGCTCGGCATCCCCGTGCCGGAGCGCATGTAACCGGACCGGCGTGCGGCCCGCCCTGCACCGCCGGGGCCGGAAATTATGCCTGCCAGTTAGTTCGCAGCTAGGGCCAGCCGCTGGCGGTCATCGGGGTAGCCTCATGGAGCCGGATATTCCGGGCACGCCGCGGTCGCGGCGGACAGACCGCATTAGCCGAGCGTGAGCCCAGGACGCGATGACAGACAACGACCGCATACCGCAGGTACTAGTCGTCGATGACGAGCCCAACATCCGTGAGCTCGTGCAGGTGGCACTGAAGTTTCACGGCTGCGCCGTCACCACTGCCGCCAGCGGCAGGGATGCACTGCGCCAGGCTGAGGCCAGCAAGCCGGATCTCATCGTGCTCGATATCGTGATGCCGGACATGGACGGCTTCGAGGTCTGCCGGCGGCTGCGCTCGGCAGGCAATGAGGTGCCGGTCATCTTCCTGACGGCCCGCGACACCTCATCGGATACCGTGACCGGTCTAGCGATCGGCGGCGACGACTACGTCACCAAGCCGTTCTCGGTCGAGGCTCTGGTAGCTCGGGTTCGGGCCGTATTGCGACGGGCGTCACGCACCACGGCCGCAGATCAGCCTGGCCGCAGCGCGGGTCCGCTGCGGGTCGCCGATCTGGAGCTCGACGAAGAGCGCTGGACCGTTCAGCGTGCTGGCATCCCGGTCGAGTTGTCCCCGACCGAGTTCCGGCTGCTTGCCTACCTGATGCGCCATCAGGGCCGGGTGCTGACCAGGGCACAGCTGCTAGAGAGCGTCTGGGGATGGGATTACTCCGGCGAATCTCAGATTGTCGAAACCTACGTTAGCTACCTGCGGCGGAAACTGGATCCGCTCGGACCGGCGCTCATCCACACCCAGCGGGGCGTTGGCTACAGCTTGCGGCTGCCCGCCGACCAGCGCAGCCATGGCGGGCTCTTGGCATGAGCAGGACCCGGCGGCTCTCGCTACGGGCGCGCATGATGGTGATGTTCATCGGCGTGACGACCCTGCTGCTGCTGGTGATGGGCACGGTCAGCACGATCGTGCTCATTCACCGGGTCGATAAGCAGAGCGGCGCGTTCGAGGCCAGCCTGCGCAGTGCCTCGACGTACTCGCTGAACACGCTGGACAACAACCCGGACGGATTTGCGGCCGTCGAGGTCCCGATCCGCCGCCACCTCGCACCGGTGCCGTTCACGGAAGGCAGCCTGCCCCGGCTGACGCGCCAGCTTGTGCACGCGGTCAACCAGAAGCTCACCGACCCGCGCTTCGCCGCTGTCGAACGGCTGGCCGCGGCCGGGCACCTGGCGGCTGCCGCGAACCAGGCACGAAACAGCCGGGCAGCCCTGTACCTCGGTAGCAAGCCGTTCGACATTGCGCCGGGCCTTCGGGCCGCCGGACGGTGGATCCCGGCGGGCGAACTGGGCGGCCCGGCGATGCTCTTCGTTGCCAAACCGGTTCCCGATGAGCCTGGCCAGGTCCGCGGCTTCATCATCGCGGAGCTGATCACCGGCGCCGCCCTGATCGCGCTGCTGGCGCTGGCTGGCGAGTGGCTGATCGGCCAGGGTCTTGAACCGCTCGACCAGATGACGAGTACCGCTAACGAGATAACCACCCGCGGTGACCTGACCGCGCGCATGCCAGACGCCGATGACCAGACCGAGATCGGACGGCTCGGCACCTCGATCAACACCATGCTGGACCGGATCCAGCAGGCTTTCAGCTCGCGCCTGCACTCCGAGCAGAAGGTCCGCGAGTTCGCTGCCGACGCGTCACACGAGCTGCGGACGCCGCTGACCACGATCCGTGGCTACGCCGAGTTGTACCGGCAGGGGGCGCTAGGTCCAGACCAGCTGCCGAGCGCGATGCGCCGGATCGAGCAGGAGGCGCAGCGGATGAGCACGCTGGTCGCCGAACTGCTGGAGCTGGCCAGGCTGGACCGCACCTCCTCGCTTGACCTGACCGAAACCGACCTGGCCAGCGTGATCCGGGACGCGGTTGCTGACGCCGTGGCCGTCGAGCCGCAGCGCCCGGTCCGCGCCGAAGCGCCGCCGCGGCTTGTGGCAGTGGTGGACGAGCCGCGCGTGCGTCAGGTACTGGCCAACCTGCTCGGCAACGTACGCGCCCATACACCGGTGTCCACGCCAGTTGCTGTCCGGCTCGGGGAGATCACCGGTGGGGTGCTGATCGAGGTTGCGGATGCCGGGCCGGGCATGTCGAAGGAAGACGCCATCCGTGCCTTCGACCGGTTCCACCGTGCCACCGACCGGCCGGTCCGGGCCGAATCCGAGGAAGCCGATCGTCACGCGAGACCGCTGGCACGCCACAGTGACGGAGCTGCGGAACGGCAGACCGGCCCCAGCGGCGCCGCCGACTTCTTCGGTACTCCCAGCCGCTACGGCGCGCGCCTGAACGGTGCCGCCAGCATCCTCGACACCGCCGGTCTGAACGGGGCCGGGCTCAACGGGAACGGCCTGACCGGAAACGGCCTGACCGGCGCGGCCGGGACCGACAGCGGCGGACCAGCGCCCGGGCCAGCCGCAGGCGCATCGGCAGACCAGCCCACCGCGGCCGGCGCGGCAGCCCAGCCGACCGCGGCCGGCGCAGCAGCCCAACGTACCGTCGGCAGCGGTCTGGGCCTGTCGATCGTGCAGGCGATCGCCACCGCACACGGCGGTCGCGCAACCCTGGAATCCTGGCCTGGCCAGGGCACCAAGGTCCGGGTCTGGCTGCCTGTCAGGATCGTGCCCTAGCCGTCACGCGGCGCGCTCATCCTCCGGTCTCGGCAAGTGCTCGAACATGTAATAGATGGCGAGCAGCCCGTAGATGATCAAGGCCACCAAAGCCGACAGGAAGGCGGCGATCACAGCGGCCGCCATGTAGCCAAACAGGCCAGCGCTGAACTGCAGGTTTGTCGCGCGAGGAGTGTCGACCTTCCTGATGGCCCCGAGCTCGCCTTGGTGCCGGGCCAGGTACCACCACATCGCGGAGTAGCCGATCGAGATGGCGATCATGACTAGCCCGTAGGTGACTGCAGCGACCCGGCCGCCCGGCGTGGCGGCTGCCGAGTTAATGCCCAGCTGCTCGGCGACAAGCGCGGTCGGGAACGGGATGGCGACGATCCCCATCAGCAGGAACAAGTTGAGCACGAGCAACCGCCGATCGACCTTGCGCACGTGCGCGAACAGCGCGTGGTGATTGATCCACATGATGCCGATGGTCAGGAAGCTGACCGCGTACGCGAAATAGTTCGGCCAGTGTCTGAGCAGCAGTCCGTAGCTCAGGCCGGGAACGCGACCACTGCCGATGCCCAGCAGGTTGAAGACCAGCACCGTGATGGCGACTGCGAAGACGCCATCGCTAAATGCCTCAGCTCGCCGTGATTCCACTCACGCCTGGTCTTCGCCATCGGGCGCTGCCGCCGTCTCGACGGTCGGCGCCCCGCCGACGGTGGCCGGAACCTGGACCGAGCGGATCAGCAACTGCGCAACATCGACGACTTCGAGCGATTCCTTCGCCTCGCCTGATCCCTTCTTCGCGCTGACCGCGTCGCCGAGCATCACCAGGCAGAACGGGCACCCGGTGGAGATGGTGTCGGGGTCGGTGCCGAGTGCCTCGTCGATCCGCTCGGTGTTGATCCGCTTGCCGATCCGCTCCTCCATCCACATCCTGGCCCCGCCGGCACCGCAGCAGAAGCCACGCTCCTTGCACCTGTGCATCTCCTGTGCCTGCACGCCCGGCACCTGCTCCATGATCTCCCGCGGCGCGGTGAAGATCCTGTTGTGCCTGCCGAGGAAGCACGGGTCGTGGTAGGTGATCTTCTCGTCGATCGGGCTTACCGGCTTGAGCTTGCCGTCGGCGACGAGCTGAGCGAGCAGCTGGGTGTGATGAATGACTTCGTAGTTCCCGCCAAGCTGCGGGTACTCGTTCGCGATGGTGTTGAAGCAGTGCGGGCAGCTGGCCACGATCTTGCGTGCGCCCGACTCGTTCAGGATCTCCACGTTCTGCTGCGCCAGCATGCTGAAGACGAACTCGTTACCCATCCGCCTGGCTGGGTCACCGGTGCAGGACTCAGCCGGTCCCAGCACCGCGAAATTGACGCCCGCGGTATGCAGCAGCTGCGCTATGGCCTTGGTGGTCTTCTTTGCGCGGTCTTCAAGTGCCCCGGCGCACCCCACCCAGAACAGGTACTCGACCTCGTCGCCGATCGGGCCGTCGACGACAGCGACCTCGAAGTCCAGTTCGCCGATCCAGTCAGTCCGCTTGGACCCGCCCATGCCCCACGGGTCGCCCTTGTTCTCAAGGTTCTTGAGCATCGTGGCTGCCTCGGCCGGGAATGCCGACTCGACCAGCACCTGGTGCCGCCGCATCCCGGTGATGTGGTCAAGGTGCTCGATATCTACCGGGCACTCCTCGACGCACGCACCGCAGTTCGTGCACGACCACAGCTCGTCCGGGCTGATAACGCCGTGCGCATCCGCATCGCCGATCAGCGGCCGCGCGGCCTCGGCCGTGACGGCCTCCGGCAGCGCCGCGCGCGCCTCGTCAGACCCGGCCAGCAGGTAAGGCGCCTTGGCGAACGCATGATCGCGCAGTTCCAAGATGATCATCTTCGGAGACAGCGGCTTGCCCGTCGCCCAGGCCGGGCACTGTGACTGGCAGCGCCCGCACTCGGTGCAGGTGGCTAGATCGAGCATGCCCTTCCAGCTGAGGTCCTCGATCTTGCCGAGACCGAACACGTCCTCGTCGGGGTCGGCCTCCTCGAAATCGAGAACCTTGCCGTTCGAGCGCATCGGCTGGAGCGCGCCAAGGCCGTTCGGCCGGCGGGCGAACAGCACGTTTACCGGAGCTATGGCGATGTGCAAGTGCTTTGAATAGGTCACGAAGACGCCGAAGCCGAGGATCACCGCTAGCTGCGCGAGTATGAAGGTGGTCTCCAGCGCCGAGTTCGCTGACCTGCCGAGCGGATGCAGCCAGTGCCCGACCAGCTCGGACGCGAACGCGCCGCGCGGATAAGGGAAGTCGCCGGTGTTGATCTGGGCGCCGCGGTACAGCAGCAAAGTGGCGACCACCAGGAAGATCCCGAGCAGCACCAGCCAGGCGGCACCCGTGTGCGAGCCGGCGAAGCGTGAGTTGCGTCCCTCGCGCTTGGGATTGGTCCGCAGCCTGATCACCGCGAACGTGATGATGCCTGCCAGCACCGCCACAGCGAACAGGTCCTCCAGGAAGCCCACCCATGCCCACGTCCCTATCAGCGGGATGGCGAACGTCTTGCTGAACAGGTCGCCGTATGCCTCGATGATCGTGAGGAACAGGATGATGAAGCCCCAGAATGTGAGCGCGTGCGCCACACCCGGCACCGTCCACTTCAGCAGCTTGCGCTGCCCGATGACCTCGGTCACCTGCGTTTCGGCGCCACGGCCCGGATGCTCCCGCAGGGCCGCAATCCGCTCAGGCGCTGGCTGCCCGGACCGGCCGAGGCGGTAGAGCCACCACAGGCGGCGCCCGGCGATCACGGCCGCGATCACCGTCAGGACGAGGCCAATGCTGATTCGCAGCGCCAATGGGACCTCCCGGTAGGGCGTTTTGGGTCACAGCGTACGCCGACGTTGCGGACAGCCGCTGATGACAGTGCCCGAAATGAGCCGGGCCGACTAGCCTGCCACGGGCTCTCGCCAGGCCAGCACCCGGCCGGACGTTACGGTCGGCGGGCCAAGCAACTGGACCAGATACCGGCCCAGGCTCGAGCCCTGCGTCGTTACGGCGACCACGGCGGCCGGGTCCCAGTACGCCAACGCCGACCTGGCCGCCACGACGGACGGCGGCTGGACGGACCCCGTTCCTGACCACAGTTCGTCCAGGTAATACGCCAGCGGCGGCAGGCCATTGCCTTCGACATACGCCTGGCCGCCAGTTGCGGGTCCCTGGAAGTAGCCGGCGTTCAGCGAGATCCGCGCTCCGGACTGGGCCTGCCACCGCATCGCGTCAGTGAGGGTGGCGGTCGGCACCGGGACGACGAGGACCCTCGCACCCGGCGGAAGGCTCAATGCGGCGAACGTGCGGGTCCAGCCCGACGGCAGCGCCGTGACCTGCTGCACCGGCAGCGGCAGCGGTATCAGCGGCAGCACTGCCAGCACCGCGATGCCGGTCACCGCGTAGCCGATACGGCGGCGCCCGGCCAGCCTGGACCTGGCCGCGTCGACGGACAACGCGAGCAGCGCGGCCGCCAGACCATCTGCGACAACCGAGATCCGGGCCGGCAACAGCGAACTCACCACCGGCAGATGGCCGATCCAGGCCCAGGGCAGTGTCACCCCGGTCCGGACGATCCCGCCGATGAGCGGATGGGCGCCTAGCGAGAGCAGCACCAGGACGCCGAGCGCGAGGCCGACCGTACGGGCCTGCAGGTCCCGCCACAGCGCCACGATCGCGACCACGAGCACGATGATCAGCGGCACGCCCAGGTAGGCCAGGTACTCGGGGGCACCGCCCTGATACCGGGCCGCGGCTGCTGCGCTGGCACTGGTATGAAACACCAGCAGCCCGGACGGCGTGACGAATGCGCTCAGGTCGTTCTTGTAGAAGTCGAAGAGAAACGCACTGCCGTGCTCCGCCAGCGGGCCGAAGAACTGGACCCAGAGCGCCCGCCCGGCGAGTGCCAGCGTCGTGACCGCTGCCGTGGCCAGCCCGATACCTGCCTGCCTGGCATGACCGGCCACGGCCCGTGGCCGGGATAGCGCTAGCACGGCCACCATCAGCACCGCGGCCATCGCCACGTCGAGCAGCACCTCGGCCGCGATGAACAACTGGCCGGTGACCAGCAGGCCAAGCAGCACTCCGCCGCGCACCGGCCTGGACCGGCCAAGGCACAGCCGCAGCCCGGCGTCGATGATCAGCGGCGGCAGGACGGCGAACTGAAGGTTGTAGTGACCGATGGCCGAATGCAGCAGGGCGGGCGAGAACCCGTAGACCGCGCCGCCGAGCGTGGCGGCAGGCAGGCTGACCCCCCACCGCCGCAACACGATCAGCATGCTGGCCGCGGAGCCGGCGAACCCGAGCGTCACCAGGACCGTCAGGCTCGCCTGCGGACCGAGCAAGTCGGTGACCGGGGTGAGCAGGATGCCCGGCGCCAGCATCGAGTTGTTCCACATCAGGCTGATGCCGCGGGGTGCGTCCAGGGCGGTGGTGACGAGCGCCGGAAGCCTGCCATGGGAGATCGCGGCCGCGCTGTACCTCATCATCCAGGCGTAGTAGTCGTTGTCATTGGGATTGCCAGCGACCATCTGTGCCGCCGGGTGCGCCCAGAGCCGGGCGGTGACGACCATGGCGGCAGCCAGGTAGCAGGCCAGCACCACCGCGACGGCAACGGACCGCGTCCTGGTCAGATCAGCCGAGTCGGCCCCGGACCGGGGCGTGAGCGGTACAGGCAGTGCCGACATGCTGGCAGCGCCCGCTATCCGGCCCGGCGGAAGACGAAGACGCCATCGCTTGCGTAGATCTGCACGTACGGCGTGTTGTGCGCCAGCGACTCCACGAACCGCAGGACATCCATCTGGGGTGACCAGTCCCCGTTCTGATTGTCGAAGACGATGTACTGTGTCGGCGGATTGGTGCCGGAGTTCCCCAGCCAGAAGGTGTCCGTCCTGGCAGCGAGCGGCGCGAGCATGTCCAGGTCTGTCGCCACGGTGGCACCGCCCGGCACCAGGGCCATGGCCGCGTTCTCGGCGGCCACGTGTGGCCCTAGGTAATAGGTCGGCGGAGTCCACAGTGAGCTGAGCGGGAACTGGAAAGCCAGCGCAGCGCAGACACCGAGCATCGCCGCAGCACCGTAGCGCTCGGCAGCCAGGGTTAGCCTGCCCGCCGCGGTTGCGGCAGGCCGCGCCCACAGCCCGGGCCGGGCACTCTCGACAGCTGCTGCCTGCTTGGCGCGGCTGCGGGCAATGGCGTCGATGGCGGCAACGAACACGATCGGCATGACCGTCGCGTTGTAATGCCACTGGGTATCCCAGTAATGCGGATTCGTGCCGACGAAGCGGAGCAGGATGCTGGGCAATGCGGCCAGGATCAGTGGCGAGCGCAGCGCGATGAAGGCCGTCGGAAGCAAGATCAGTGCCAGTGTGGGCAGCTTGGTGGATGCGCCGTTGACCAGGTTCCCCCACAATCCGCCCAGGCCAAAGTGGCCGCCCGCCGGGCTCACCGCCCCGCCAGCGAACCAGTAACCGTAGGTATGACTCGCATTGAAGTGCGGCAGGATCACCAAGATAGCCAGCAGCGACCAGAACAGGCCCCAGCCCGCAAGGAATAGCCCTGGCCCGCGCCGGCGGTAGGCGAACGCGATGATCAGCCCGATCGCCACCAGCGTGAACCCTTGATCCTCCTTGACGAACACAAGCGGCAGCGCCCACAGCACGGCCGGCCGGATGCGGCCGCGCACCAGCGCCGACAGCGAGAAGGCCAGCAGCGGCACCGCGAACGCGATCTCGTGGAAGTCATAGTTGACCATCTGCTGCAGGCCCCAGGAGAAGCCATAAGCCGCGGCGATGGCGCGCCCCTGGCCAGGCCCGATCAGCTCGCGCGCGGCCCGGCTGACGGGGAACACCGAGGCTGCGGCGAGCAGTGCCTGCGCGACGAGCAGCGTGACCGGGGTCGGGAAGACCCGGAAGAACGGCGCGATCAGCGCGACGATCGGGTGGAAGTGGTCGCCCATCAGGTTGAATCCGGCGCCGCGGACGTCGACGATCGGCGCACGGAGATGCGCGTACTGCTTCACGTACTCGGTGAAGATGCCAAGGTCCCATGAGGTAGGGGCATGGCGCAGGTACCGGAACACCGAGATGACGGTGTATGCCGCGAACACGGCGGCCGCGATAAGCCAGGTAACGAGGTCCGGACGTGCGGCTGATCTAGCCGGCTGCCCGGCTGACGTGACTGCCTGCGCGGCTGACCGAGCCGGCTGTGTGACCCGCTGCACTGGCCGGGGCTGTGGCCCGCCAGCCGCTTCCGGGCCGGCTGGCTCCGGGTCGGCTGGCTCCGGGTCGGCTGGCTCCGGCCCGGCTGGCTCCGGGCCTGGTGCGTCGGCCGGCTCGCGCTCGGTCGTATCCGGCCCGGAGTTTGCGCGCATGCTTGCCAGCTGGGCATTACCGTTCTCGGGCGGGCCGTCCAGCGGCATTGCCGACCTTCCTGCTGGGTCACTAAGGCCATGCCGGAGCGGGGAGTCAAGGCGGAACGTGAGCGACACTACCCGGCCCCCGGTTTAGTGTCACCGTACCTGCGCCGGCGCACTGCTGTCGGCGCGTCAGCGCAGGTTGCGGACTGTTACCGCTGGCTCGTCAGCCGCCGGTTTTGGGAAGACCCCGGTTCGGGCAGGTTCCAGTTGCCCGGCGCGCCGCCTCAGCAGCATCGCGATCGGTAGATATGCCGCCATTAGGGCCGGTCCCCGCGCCGGGGCCAGGCCAGTTCTCGCAGGTCGGGACGGGAATACAGAAGGACTTCTCAAAGTTGAGCAGAAGTGACTCAAGTTCATTTGCCAGAGTAGGCTCAGCATGGCAGACTTGAGCCGTCAGGACTCAATCTTTACAACTACCTCGAACAAGGACTGAAACAAATGGCACGTGCGGTAGGCATTGACCTCGGGACGACCAACTCCGTCGTCGCCGTCCTCGAGGGCGGAGAGCCCTCGGTCATCGCCAACGCCGAGGGCTCGCGCACCACGCCCTCCGTCGTGGCGTTCGCGAAGAACGGCGAGGTGCTCGTCGGCGAGGTCGCGAAGCGGCAGGCAGTAACCAACGTTGACCGGACGATCCGCTCGGTCAAGCGGCAGATGGGCACCGACTGGACGGTGGCCATCGATGGCAAGAAGTTCACGGCACAGCAGATCAGCGCCTTCATCCTGCAGAAGCTCAAGCGAGACGCCGAAGCCTACCTAGGCGAGACCATCACCGACGCGGTGATTACGGTGCCGGCGTACTTCAGCGACGCTCAGCGGCAGGCCACCAAGGAGGCCGGGCAGATCGCAGGACTGAACGTGCTGCGGATCATCAACGAGCCGACCTCGGCCGCGCTGGCCTACCACCTGGAGAAGGACAACGAGGCGACGATCCTGGTCTTCGACCTCGGCGGTGGCACCTTCGACGTCTCGCTGCTTGAGGTCGGCGAGGGCGTTGTCGAGGTCAAGGCGACCAGCGGAGACAACCACCTCGGTGGCGACGACTGGGACCAGCGGGTCGTGGACTGGCTGGTCAAGGACTTCAAGAACAGCTACGGCGTCGACCTGTCCAAGGACAAGATGGCGCTGCAGCGACTGCGGGAGACCGCAGAGAAGGCCAAGATCGAGCTGTCGTCCTCAACCGAGTCACAGATCAACCTTCCGTACATCACCCACTCCGAGCAGGGCCCGCTGCACCTGGACACCAAGCTCAGCCGGGCCGAGTTCCAGAAGATGACCTCCGACCTGCTCGACCGGTGCAAGTCCCCGTTCCAGCAGGTGATCAAGGACGCCGGAGTCCAGCTCAGCGCGATCGATCACGTGGTCCTGGTCGGCGGTTCGACCCGGATGCCAGCCGTCGTCGACCTGGTGAAGGAGCTGACCGGCGGCAAGGAGCCGAACAAGGGCGTTAACCCGGACGAGGTCGTGGCAGTGGGCGCTTGCCTGCAGGCCGGCGTGCTAAAGGGCGAGGTCAAGGACGTCCTGCTGCTGGACGTGACGCCGCTGTCGCTCGGCATCGAGACCAAGGGCGGCATCTTCACCAAGCTGATCGAGCGCAACACCACGATCCCGACGAAGCGCTCGGAGATCTTCACGACCGCTGACGACAACCAGCCTTCAGTGCAGATCCAGGTCTTCCAGGGCGAGCGCGAGATCGCGGCCTACAACAAGAAGCTCGGCATGTTCGAGCTGGCCGGGCTGGCTCCCGCCCCGCGCGGCATTCCGCAGATCGAGGTCATGTTCGACATCGATGCCAACGGCATCGTGAACGTGTCGGCGAAGGACCTTGGCACCGGCAAGCAGCAGTCTGTGACCATCTCGGGCGGCTCCGCGCTGGGCAAGGACGACATTGAGCGGATGATGCAGGACGCGGAGAAGTACGCCGAGGAAGACCGGCAGCGGCGCGAGGAGGCCGAGGTGCGCAACCGCGCCGAGTCTCTTGCCTACACCACGGAGAAGTTCCTCTCCGAGAACGAGGACAAGGTTCCCGGCGATGTCAAGTCCGAGGTGGAGTCGGCGATCGCCGAGCTGAAGAAGGCGCTTGAGGGCACCGATACCGAGGCGATCAAGACGGCCAGCGAGCACGCGGCCCAGGTTAGCCAGAAGATGGGCACCGCCATCTACGCCCAGTCGCAGGCCGAGAATGCGCAGGCCAGCGACACAGGCGAGGAGGCCGGCGGTCAGGACGACGATGTCGTCGAGGCCGAGATCGTCGAGGACGAGAAGCCCGCTGACCGGGAGGGCGGCGCGGCCTGATGATGCCCGACAACGAAAGCCAGGGCCCCGTCATCCGCGATCGCAGGCGGATTGACCCGGCCACCGGCGAGGTACGTGACACCGGACAGCCCGGCCCGCAGCGCGGGCCGGGCCCGGCAGGCGGTCAGCCGAAGCCAGGTAAGCACTCAGTGTCCAAGCCCGGCACCGCGGCCACGGGGACGGGGTCCGATCAGGGCTCGGGAACCGGCGGGGCCACCGCGTCTGGGCCGTCGAGCGAGCCGGACCAGACGGCCGTCAGGCTGGCCGAGCGGACCGCGGACCTGCAGCGGCTGCAAGCGGAGTACGCCAACTACCGCAAGCGGGTCGAGCGTGACCGGCTGGCGGTGCGGGAGCAGGCACTGGCCAATGTGCTGCACGAGCTGCTGCCCGTGCTGGACGACATCGGCAGGGCCCGCGAGCACGGCGAGCTGACCGGCGGCTTTAAGTCAGTGGCTGAGTCGCTTGAGGGCATCGTGATAAAGCTCGGCCTGACCGCATTCGGGGAGAACGGCGATCCGTTCGACCCGACGCTGCATGAGGCTCTGCTGCACTCGTATTCCGCGGATGTCACCGAGCCGACGTGCGTGCAGATCCTGCAGCCCGGTTACCGCGTCGGTGAGCGGATAATCCGCCCGGCCAGAGTGGCTGTGGCTGAGCCTGGCGGTGAACTGGCCGACGAGGCCGCCGGCCCCGGCTCGGCCAGCACGGATCCGGACAGCAGCGGATCGGCCCGCACCGCGTCCGCCGGTCCGGAGCCGGCTGACACCGAGCCGGCCGGGACTGCGGCAGACGACAGCGAAGCAGGTCAGGCCGGACCCGGTGGCGCCGACAACTAGCTAGCTCCCGAGAGAGGCCCGTTGAGCACCAAGGATTACCTGGAGAAGGACTACTACAAGACCCTCGGGGTGGCCAAGGGCGCGACCGCAGACGAGATCAAGAAGTCGTACCGGAAGCTGGCCCGGAAGTACCACCCGGACGCCAACGAGGGCGACCCCAAGGCCGAGGCGCGGTTCAAGGAGATCTCCGAGGCCTACACCGTGCTGTCCGATGACAAGCGGCGCAAGGAGTACGACGAGGCTCGCTCGTTGTTCGGCGGCGGAGGCGTGCGGATGCCAGGATCCGCGGGCGGCAACTACGGGTTCGACCTGGGCGACCTCTTCAGCGGGTCGGCCGGAAGCGCCGGCGGGCGGCTTGGCGACCTGCTGGGCGGCGTCTTCGGCTCCCGTGGCGGCACCACCAGCCAGCAGGCCAGGCCACGGCGCGGCGCGGACGTGGAGACAGAGACGACGCTGTCGTTCAGCGATGCGATCGACGGATCTACGGTGTCGCTCCGGCTCACCGGTGAGGGCCCGTGCAAGGTATGCAAGGGCACGGGCGCTAAGGCAGGAACCGTGCCCCGGGTCTGCCCGACCTGCGAGGGCACCGGGCAGGGCAGCCGGAACCTCGGCAGTTTCGCGTTCTCCGAGCCGTGCAAGACCTGTCGCGGCCGCGGCCTGGTCGTCGACGATCCGTGCCAGACCTGTTCCGGCAGCGGGCGGGCGATGAGCACCCGGACCATCCAGGCCCGGATCCCGGCGGGAGTCGGCGACGGCCAGCGGATCAAGCTGGCCGGCAAGGGCGCGTCCGGCGAGCGCGGCGGGCCGCCCGGAGATCTGTACGTGCGGGTCCACGTCGAGCCGCATCCGCACGGAACGTTTGGCAGATCCGGGTCCAACCTGACGATCACGATCCCGATCACCTTCCCCGAGGCTGCGCTCGGCGCCGAGATCAAGGTTCCGTCGCACCGCGGCATGCCGGTGAGCCTGCGGATCCCCGCTGGCACCCCGAGCGGCCGTACTTTCCGTGTCCGTGGCAAGGGCGTGCGGCGCAAGGACGGTACCTTCGGCGACCTGCTGGTCACGGTGGCCGTGCAAATCCCGCAGGAACTCGGCGACAAGGCGCGTGATGCGCTGGAGACGTTCCGGGATGCCACCGCGGGTGCCGACCCGCGGTCCGAGGTACTGCGGCAGGCGAACGGCTAACCAGGCCGGCTGAGTAGCCGAAAGGAGATGACATGACCAGCCAGTTCGAGCTCTCGGATGACACGCCCGTTTATGTCATCTCGGTGGCTGCTCAGCTATCCGGACTGCACCCGCAGACGCTGCGCGCTTACGACCGGCTCGGCCTGGTCTCGCCTGGCCGAGCCGCCGGGCGCGGCCGCCGGTACTCGCTTCGCGACATCCTCATCCTGCGCGAGGTGCAGCGGCTGTCCCAGGAGGAAGGCATCAATCTGTCCGGCATCAAGCGGATCCTGGAACTGGAGCTGGCCGAGCGCCGCAGCAGGCTGCTGCTCGCGGAGCTGCAGGCGGAGGTCAGCCAGCTAAGGGCCGAGCTGGAATCGACTCGCTCGGTCGCGGCCCGGCTGTCGGCGTTGCTGCGCAGCAAGGCAGACAATGCCGCCCTCGTGCCCGTGCACGGGACTGGCCGGGTACACCCGCCTACTGGGCCTGGCCGCACCGCAGCCGATCCAGCCCAGGGGGTCGCCGCCGCCGAGATAGGACCCCGGCCGACCGGGAAGCCGGCCAGTTCGGGCTGACGCCAGCTCGCCCCGCGCGGGGCAGCCCAGCTGGCGCGCCCCATCGAGAAATCTCAGTACGTAGGAGAAGACAGACTGTGGACGAGAAGCTAACCAGGAAGAGCCAGGAAGCTCTGTCCGAGGCCGTCCAGATGGCCGCCGCGGCCGGCAATCCGAACGTAGACGGCCTGCACCTGCTGGCTGCCCTGGTCCAGCAGGATGGCGGCACGGCCGCGCCGTTGCTGCGCGCCGTTGGCGCCGATCCGAACGTGGTGCTGGCGACCGTCCGCGACCAGCTGGCGAAGCTTCCGCAGGCCGCAGGCCAGACCGTCAGCGCCCCGGAGACGTCGCGCCAGCTACTGGCCGCACTGGCCAGGGCGGGCAAGCTGGCTCGCGACATGGCCGACGAGTACGTGTCGACCGAGCACCTGCTTGTCGGCCTGGCCACTGACGGCGGTCAGGGCGCGACTGTGCTGCGCGACGCTGGTGCCGATCCGAAGCGGCTTACCGATGCGTTCGAGCAGGTCCGCGGGCATGCGCGAGTGACCTCGCAGGACCCGGAGGGCACCTACCAGGCGCTGGAGAAGTACGGCATTGACCTGACCCGGAGCGCCAGGGAAGGCAAGCTCGACCCGGTCATCGGCCGTGACACCGAGATCCGCCGGGTCATTCAGGTGCTTTCGCGCCGGACCAAGAACAACCCGGTGCTGATAGGCGAGCCTGGCGTCGGCAAGACCGCGGTCGTGGAAGGGCTAGCGCAGCGAATCGTGGCCGGCGATGTGCCCGAGTCCCTGCGGGGCAAGCGGGTTGTCGCCCTGGACCTGGGCGCGATGGTCGCCGGCGCTAAGTACCGCGGCGAATTCGAGGAGCGCCTGAAGGCCGTCCTGAACGAGATCAGGCAGAGCGAGGGCCAGGTCATTACCTTCATCGACGAGCTGCACACCGTGGTGGGAGCCGGCGCTGCTGAAGGCGCGATGGACGCCGGGAACATGCTGAAACCGATGCTTGCTCGCGGTGAGCTGCGCATGGTCGGGGCGACGACGCTGGACGAGTACCGGCAGCGGATCGAAAAGGATGCCGCGCTGGAGCGACGCTTCCAGCAGGTCTTCGTTGGCGAGCCGTCCGCTGAGGACACCATTGCGATCCTGCGCGGCCTGAAAGGCAGGTACGAAGCCCATCACCAGGTGCAGATCTCCGATGCCGCGCTGGTGGCCGCGGCCACGCTGTCAGATCGCTACATCACCGCGCGGTTCCTGCCCGACAAGGCGATTGACCTGATCGACGAGGCCGCATCGCGGCTTCGGATGGAGATCGATTCGAGACCGGTCGAGATCGACGAGCTGCAGCGCACTGTGGACCGCATGAAGATGGAAGAGATGGCGCTCGCCAAGGAGGCGGATCCGGCCAGCAAAGAACGGCTCGAGCGGCTGCGCGCCGATCTCGCCGACAGGCAGGAACAGCTGACCGCGCTGCTGGCGCGCTGGGACCGGGAGAAGTCGAGCCTCAACAAGGTCGGCGAGCTGAAGAAGCAAGTCGATGACCTGCGCGGCCAGGCCGCGCGGGCGCAGCGGGATGCCGACTTCGAGACCGCGTCCCGGCTGATGTACGGGGAGATCCCAGCGGTGGAGCGTCAGCTCGCCGAGGCCGCAGCCGCGGCCAGCGAAGAGGCATCTGCCGCCGCGCCAGGCCAGACCACCGCCGCACAGCCGATGGTGAAAGAGGAGGTTGGCCCTGACGACGTCGCCGATGTGGTGTCGTCCTGGACCGGCATTCCGGCCGGCCGCCTGCTGGAGGGTGAGACCGGCAAGCTGTTGCGGATGGAGTCTGAGCTAGGCCATCGCCTGATCGGCCAGCAGGCCGCCGTGCAGGCGGTTTCCGATGCGGTCCGCAGGTCCAGGGCCGGGATTTCCGATCCGGACCGGCCATCCGGCTCGTTCCTCTTCCTCGGCCCGACGGGTGTCGGCAAGACGGAGCTGGCCAAGGCGCTCGCCGAGTTCCTGTTCGACGACGAGCGGGCCATTATCAGGATCGACATGAGCGAGTACTCCGAGCGGCATTCAGTGTCCAGGCTGGTCGGCGCGCCGCCTGGTTATGTCGGCTACGACGAAGGCGGCCAGCTCACCGAGGCGGTCCGGCGCCGCCCGTACTGCGTCGTGCTGCTCGATGAGGTGGAGAAGGCTCATCCCGAAGTATTCGACATCCTGCTGCAGGTGCTTGACGATGGCAGGCTGACCGACGGCCAGGGCCGGACGGTCGACTTCCGCAACACCATCCTGATCCTGACCTCCAACCTCGGTTCCCAGTTCATCGCCGACCCGAGCCTGGATGAGAAGGCCACCAGGGAAAAGGTGATGGGCATCGTGCGGGCGACCTTCAAGCCCGAGTTCCTGAATCGCCTCGATGACGTGATCGTGTTTGACGCCCTGACAACTGCCGAGCTGACCGAGATCGTCGATGTCCAGGTATCCAGGCTGGCTAGCCGGCTTGCAGGCCGCCGGCTGAACGCTCGACGTGACGCCGCACGCCAGGGAATGGCTGGCCGTGACCGGGTTCGATCCGATCTACGGCGCCCGGCCGCTGCGCAGGCTCATCCAGACCGCGATCGGCGACAAGCTCGCCCGGGCGCTGCTGGCCGGCGAGATCACCGATGGCGACAGAGTGCTCGTTGACCTCGATGAGACCGCTGACACGCTGGTAGTCAGCCCAGAGCCCGCCGCTCAGGCCTCATCAAGCATCGCGTCGTAGTCGTCCTCCGCAAGGCCAAGATCATTGCGGATCCGATACCGGAGCCTGAGCAGGAGCCGAAGCTCGGAGTCCTCGCTGGCCGGCGAGCTCGGCGCTGGCTCGTCCGCCAGGCAGAGCTCGACGCCAGCCGTCGCCCAGTCCAGCGCGGCCGGCAGATCCGAACGATCGACCAGAAGCTCCGCGACCAGGTCGCAGGTCCGCGGATCAACCGGGCCTTCGGCCTTGAGCTGGCTGATGATGGCCTGCGCCTCCCATTGCCTGTCGAGCTGGAAGAGCGCACGGGCCATCGGAACCCTCGGGTCCGCGAAGACCGGACCGCCGTCATCCATGGCGCGCTGGAAGCTTGCTACCGCCTCGGTCGGCTCGTCAGCCTGCAGCCACTGCTCGCCCGCGCGCAGATAGGCCTCGGCACGCGGCATCCCCGCGGTTTCCATGCCGGTAGCGGCTAGTTGACTCATCTGTGCGGCTGCCGCCGCGTGATCCCCGCTGGCTGCTGCGTCGAACTCGAGTGAGTCGAATTCCTCACGGCTCAGCACAGGCACGCTCCTAACGTAACCCAGGGAGCGGGGGTGTTGTGTCCGCGATCTGCCCGCGTGATGGCTTCGTGACAACGTTCTTCAGTGCCGCGAGCGTTCTAGGGCGTCCCAGAAGCCGCGCCGGAGGGCGTGCCTGACCTCGTCGTGCAGGAGCGAGTCAATCGGCAGCGCCGACCCCTGCAGCAACCGCGCCTCAAGGTCGGACGGCATTCTCGGCTTGCGGGCCAGCACGGCCTCCAGCCATAGCGCGGGCGCATCTCGCGCCACAGCCTCACCGAACCCGAAGCCTTCCGCATGGGCCGACTGCACGGCCTCGCCCACCGAGATTGCCACCGGTGGCGCGGGCATCGGAGCAGCTGGCGGCGCGCCATACGAGCCGGCCGGGTAGCCCGACGGCACCGGCGAGGCGGCATAAGGCGACCCCTGTGCCTGGCCGTACTGGCCGCGGTCCGGCGGGTACTGCATGCCGTTACCGGCTGGCAGCTGCCGCTGCGGTTGCTGGCGCTGCTGGTCGGCCGGCGGCTGCGGGCCGCCCGGCGGCAGTCCCTGGCCACTGCCCGGCCGTTGCAGGGCGTGCTGGCCTGGGGCGGACATGCCCTGAGGGTGCGGCATGCCCTGATGCTGGCCCGGCATGGAAAGACCCTGACCTTGCGGTCCACCGCTGCCCGGCTGGCTGGATGACGGGGACTGGAGTCCGTTCTGGCCAAGGGCGCTACCTGACATCGTGCTGCCCGGCATGCCGCTGCCCGGCATGCCGCCGCTCTGGAGGCCACCGCCCGGCATTCCGGCACCGTGCTGCGGACCAGCCTGCGTCATGTTGCCCTGGTGTACGCCGCCCTGCTGAAGACCAGGCTGCGACATCGAGCCATGTCCATGGGCTCCGCTGGGATGTCCGCCCAGCTGCCCGCCATGCGCTGGCTGGCCGTTGGCGAGCATTCCGTTCGGGGGCACGCCATTGGCCGGCATGCCGGCTGGCATCCCGTTTGCCTGCCCGGCGTTTCCCGGCAGGCCCGGCGCATGCACGCCATTGCCCACCAGGCCCTGCTGGCCTGCGGAGGCGGCCATTCCGGCGGCGCTGATGTTCGGAGCCTGCAGGCCCGCATGCTGGCCACCGTGGCCGCGGCTGTCATCGGCGCTGGTCCGCTGGCCGAGGCCGGCGGGCTGCTGGGCGGCCAGTCCGTTGCCGGCCTGCCCGCTGACGGCTTCGTGGCCGGCGAAGCCGTTGGGAGCGTATCCGCCCTGGCCGGGACCGACGGTCGCGGGCAGCTGACCCCGGCTGGCGTCGGCGGGCTGGTACTGCTGGCCGAGCGGCTGCGGGTCCGCAACGCGCTGGCCCTGGCCCATGCCGTCGGCCGGTCCGGCAGCGCCGGAGTGGGCGGCAAAGCGGGCCGGGTCCTGGGCCGGCAGCTGCTCGCGCAGGTCCCGTCCCGTTGCAGCGAGGCCGGCGAGCTGCGGCTCGGCACGGTCGTACTCGGCCGCCACGGGCGACGCGTAGATCCGTGCGGCCGGCGCCTCGATCGCTTGCTGCGGACCGCTGACCTGCGCTTGTCCCGTGGCCAGCTCCCGGTAGCCGACGGCACTGAGCTCCGGCTCGGCGCCAGGAATCAGGTCCACGTAGGGCCGCAGATGTCCAGCCGCGATATCGACGATGTCGTCACACTCCTGGCGGAGCGCGCGGGACACTGCCCAGTCGCCGTCGGCCGAGATGTGCAGCAGGATGGTCCGGATGCCGAGGTCCTGGACTTCAGCGATGACCGGGGCGAGATCCTCCTCGGCACTGACGATGATGACGTCGCTGACCGCGCGGTTCCTGGCCAGTGCCGTGAGGTCTTTGCGGATCTCCGCCTCGACGCCCTCCTTGCGGTTCGGGCGCGCCTTGCTCAGCCGGAGCTTCACGCCGGGGACGTCGGCCAGGGCGTCATGCTCAGCTGCGCGGTTGCCGTCAGCGGCAGTGTCATACCAGTAGCAGCGCAGCAACGGCAGGCCTGTGCGGTCCCTGGACAGGCCGCCTAGGAGCTTCAGCAGGCCCGCATAATCCCAGGAAACCGAGTCACGATTGCGAGTGCCGTGAACGGCGAGCGCACCATCAGCCAGCACATAACTCGCGTCCACGAACAGCGCGCAGCGATCCAACGCGACACCGTCCTTCCCTTGCGCGTGACGTTACCAGCGCGTGGCATCAGCCGTGACACATAGCGAGGATCACGGACGTATCCACCTGGCCAGGTCACTGCTACTTCCATTATTTCGCCATCTAACGGCCACAGGCTGACTCGATGGCATCTGACCTGCCCTGCCCTGCCGGGTCGGCCGCCAGACCGCAGAAGGTATCAGGCGCCGGCCAGTGCTCGGCGCGGCGTGCCCGGTAGGCTCGGCTGCCGTGGCCGACCGAGAAGACCTGCTGACCATGATCAAGCAGCTGGCCGTCGTGCATGGCGAGGTGATCTTGTCTTCCGGCCAGCGCGCCGACTGGTACATCGACCTGCGGAGGCTGCTGCTGGACGGACGCGGCGCGCCACTGGCCGGGCGGGTCATGCTGGACCTGACGGCTGACCTGTCGTTCGATGCCGTCGGCGGGCTGACGCTCGGCGCCGACCCGGTCGCTACCGCGATGATGCACGCTGCCGCTGCCCGCGGCCGTAAGCTCGACGCCTTCGTGGTCCGCAAGACCGAGAAGGCGCACGGCTTGCAGCGCCGGATCGAGGGCCCTGATGTCGCTGGCCGCCGGGTACTGGCCGTCGAGGACACGTCTACCACGGGTAGCTCGGTCCTTACTGCCGTCGACGCGCTCGTCGAGGCCGGGGCCGAGGTTGCCGGCGTCGCGGTCGTCGTCGAGCGCGGCGCCAGGCCGAAGATTACCGAGCGCGGGCTGCCCTACCTGGCCGCGTTCGAGCTGGCCGATCTGGACCTGGGCTGAAGGTCGCGCGCGACCTTCAGGCGCGAGCCCTGGTCAGTTGTGCGAGAAAGCCTGCAATGCGAAGGCCCCGACCAGCAGGAGAGTTAAAACCGTGACGGACAGCAGAACGACGCCGGCGTAACGGCGGCCATCAGCAGGATCCGCATCGTGGTGTCCCATGTGGTCGAGCGTAGACCCGATCAGGCCGCCGGCCCGCCATTGCGGGCAACTCGGCCCGCGGCTTTAGCCAGCAGCGGGTCCTCGGCAATACTGGGCACTGACTACCGGCCAGTGACTGGACTACGAGAGGACGCGGGCCATGCCCATCGCGACGCCAGAGGTCTACGCGCAGATGCTCGACCGGGCGAAGGAGCACGGCTTCGCCTACCCGGCCATCAACGTGACCTCAAGCCAGACCCTGAACGCCGCCCTCCGCGGCTTCGCCGAGGCGGAGAGCGATGGCATCGTGCAGATCTCGACCGGCGGTGCTGAGTACCTGTCCGGCGCCGGGGTCAAGGACATGGTCACTGGCGCGGTGGCCCTTGCTCATTTCGCGCGGACCGTGGCCTCGAAGTACCCGGTGAACGTGGCGCTGCACACCGACCACTGCCCGAAGGACAAGCTCGACGCGTACATGCGGCCGCTGGTGCAGATCTCGGTCGAGCGCGTCGAGCGCGGCGAGGAGCCACTGTTCCAGTCACACATGTGGGACGGATCCGCGGTGCCGCTGCCGGAGAATCTCCAGATCGCCTCCGAGCTGCTGGATCAGTGCGCCCGGGCGCACATCGTGATGGAGCTGGAGATCGGCGTGGTGGGCGGCGAGGAAGACGGCGTCGTGGGTGAGATCAACGAGAAGCTCTACAGCACGCCCGCTGACGCACTGGCGACAGCCGAGGCTCTCGGTCTTGGTGACCGCGGCCGGTACATCCTCGCGGCGACCTTCGGCAACGTTCACGGCGTCTACAAGCCCGGCCACGTCAAGCTCCGACCGGCGATCCTGCACGAGATCCAGGACGCCGTCGGCGCCAAGTATGGCGTGGACAAGCCGTTTGACCTGGTCTTCCACGGCGGATCCGGGTCAGCGCTTGAAGACATCCGGGAGGCGATCGGATACGGCGTCGTCAAGATGAACGTGGACACCGACACTCAGTACGCCTTCACCCGGCCGGTCGCCGGGCACATGTTTACCAATTACGACGGCGTCCTGAAGATTGACGGCGAGGTAGGAAATAAGAAGGCCTACGACCCGCGCACCTGGGGCAAGGCCGCCGAGGCATCGATGACCGCCCGGGTCGTCCACGCCTGCGAGGACCTGCTCTCGGCCGGTCGCCGCATGTCCTGACGGCGGCAGCCGGCCAGGCAGTAGCAGGCCCGGCGACCGGCATCACGGCGAGCAGGGGCAGGATGGCCCCATGACGCGAGAGAACCTGCTGGGCGGTCCGCCGGAGACGCTCCTTCCCGCCAACGAGGACGCGCGGGCGGCGCTGGCGCAGGCCGCCGATCCGGCGACCGTGGCGGCCAGGTATCCGGGCTATTGTGCTGCCTGGGCGGAGCTGGCCGCGCGAGCGATGGCCGACGGCGACCCGGTGAGCGCTTACGCCTTCGCCAGGACCGGTTACCACCGGGGACTGGACCAGCTGCGACGGGCCGGCTGGCACGGCCACGGCCCGGTGCCCTGGGAACACGAACCCAACCGGGGCTTCCTGCGCTCGCTCTACCTGCTGGGCGCTGCCGCGGCCGCCATCGGCGAGGATGACGAGGCAGCCCGATGCCGGGAGTTCCTGGCCGACAGCAGCCCGGCTGCGGTCGCCGCGCTGGCATCGTAACGGCATCCCCGGCCGGCCCGGTGCTGGGTGCCGCCACGCGGTCAGCCGGGGTTGTGCCAGCGTGCGCGGCCACCAGGCCTGTAACATCTGACTGCAAGAGCCCCTGCCGCGCTTGCTGTCTCCATGCAACGACGTCGGCCGGGGCCTTCGTTGGTTACGGGAAGGACCTGTGACGTGCCTGCCATCGTGATCGTCGGCGCGCAGTGGGGCGATGAAGGCAAGGGCAAGGCAACTGACCTGCTCGGCGACCGGGTCGACTATGTCGTCCGCTACCAGGGCGGCAACAACGCCGGCCATACCGTGGTCATCGGCGACGAGAGCTATGCGCTGCACCTGCTGCCCTCTGGCGTCCTGTCTGATAACGCCACGGCGGTCATCGGCAACGGCGTCGTTGTCGATCCAGAGGTGCTGATCGCCGAGATCGACGGACTCATCCAGCGCGGAGCCTGGCGTGACCGGCTGCTCATCTCGGCCGACGCGCACTTGATCATGCCGCATCACGTAGCCCTGGATAAGGTCACCGAGCGCTATCTCGGCAACGCCAGGATCGGCACGACCGGCCGCGGCATCGGCCCCGCTTACAGCGACAAGGTGTCGCGGGTCGGGATCAGGATGCAGGACCTCTTCGATCCCGGCATCCTCCGGCAGAAGCTTGAGCTCGTGCTCCGGGAGAAGAACCAGATCCTCACCAAGCTCTACAACCGTCGCGGCATCGACGCCGATACCGTCGCGGCACAGTATCTCGGCTACGCCGACCGGCTGGGCCGGTACATCGCCGACACTGGCCTGGTGCTCAATCAGGCACTTCAGGCAGACCAGGTCGTGCTGCTCGAAGGCGCCCAGGCGACCCTGCTCGACGTCGATCACGGTACCTATCCGTTCGTGACGTCGTCGTCGCCAACCGCCGGCGGGGCATGCGCCGGGTCCGGCATCGGGCCTACCCGGATCACCAGGGTGATGGGGATCCTGAAGGCCTACACCACCCGGGTTGGCGCCGGCCCGTTCCCCACCGAACTGCACGACGCGCAAGGCGAATGGCTGCGCAAGACCGGCGGCGAATTCGGCGTCACCACCGGCCGGCCGCGCCGCACCGGCTGGCTCGACACTGTCATCGCCCGGTACGCCACCCGGGTGAACGGGCTCACTGATTACTTCGTGACCAAGCTGGACGTGCTCTCCAGTCTGGAGAAGGTGCCCGTCTGCGTCGCCTACGACGTCCATGGCAAGCGGTTCGACGAGATCCCCATGACCCAGACCGACTTTCACCACGCCACCCCGATCTACGAGTACCTGGACGGCTGGTGGGAGGACATCTCCGGCGCGAAGGACTTCGGCGACCTGCCGCCGAACGCCAGGACCTACGTACGCGCGGTCGAGGACATGATCGGAGCACCGGTCTGCGCGGTCGGCGTCGGCCCTCGGCGGGACCAGACCGTACAGCTTCGCGAGGTGTTGTGACGTGCGGGTACTGGTCATCGGGGCGGGCGGCAGGGAGCACGCGCTAGTCAGGGCGCTGGCGCGCGACGCCGACGTGCGTGACTTGCACGCTGCGCCGGGCAATCCCGGCATCGGGGAAGTCGCCGAACTGCACTCTGTGACTGCCACCGAGCCCGCGCAGGTGGCCGCGCTCGCCGCCGGTATTGACGCCGACCTGGTAGTCATCGGGCCCGAGGCGCCGCTGGTCGCGGGTGCTGCCGACGCTGTCCGGGCGGCCGGCATCCGGTGCTTCGGCCCTAGCCAGCGCGCCGCGATGGTCGAGGGTTCCAAGTCGTTCGCGAAGGACGTGATGACTGCCGCCGGAGTCCCGACGGCCGCCGCCAGGACCTGCCGGACGGAACAGGACGTGGACGAGGCCCTCGCCGAGTTCGGGCCACCATACGTGGTCAAGTCTGACGGCCTGGCCGCGGGCAAGGGCGTGGTTGTCACCACCGACCGCGAGCAGGCCCGGCAGCACGCCCGCGACTGCGGCACCGTGGTCATCGAGGAATTCCTCGACGGTCCCGAGGTGTCGGTGTTCGCGCTGGCCGACGGCCAGACGGCGGTTGCGCTGCTGCCGGCCCAGGATTACAAGCGCGCTCACGATGGTGACATCGGGCCGAATACCGGCGGCATGGGCGCTTACGCGCCGTTGCCGTGGGCGCCGCCGGACCTGGCGGCTGAGACCCTGGCCACCGTCATCGAGCCGGCCCTGACAGAGCTGGCCAGGCGCGGCATGTCGTACAGCGGGCTGCTGTATGCCGGGCTCTGCCTTACCGCGCGGGGCTTGCGGGTCGTGGAGTTCAACGCCCGGTTCGGCGACCCGGAGGCGCAGGTCGTGCTGGACCGGCTCGGCACGCCGCTGTCGGGGCTGCTGACCGCCAGCGCCGATGGCGACCTCGCCGCCGCGCCGGCGCTGCACTGGCGGCCGGGCGCCGCGGTAACCGTGGTGATCGCCGCAGAAGGCTATCCCGCCGCGCCGGTCTACGGCGCCGCTATCGACGGCCTCGCCGAAGCCGGCCTCGTTCCCGGCTCCTATGTCCTTCATGCGGGGACCGCGAACGGCGGGGCCGGCGGCCTGACCGCGGCGGGCGGGCGCGTCCTTGACGTGGTCGGCACCGGGGCCGATGTGGCAGCGGCCCGGGCCACCGCATACCGGGCAGCGGGCCACATCACCATGCGCGGCGGCTGGTACCGCACCGACATCGCGCTGGCACCGGCTGGCACCAGCGCCAGGCGATGACCGCAGGCGACTCGCCAGCGCCCGACCCGGCCGACCGGCCCGCCGACGCCGATGGGGAAGCCCCGCTGCGGGTCAGCACCCTGGAGATCTTCTTCGACCTGGTCTTTGCCTTCACCCTCACCCAGCTCACCTCGGTGCTTGCAACCCGGCTGTCGTGGGCGGCCGTCGCCCAGGTACTGCTGATCTTCGGACTGCTGTGGTGGATGTACGGGGCCTATGCCTGGCTCACCAACTCCCGCCCGCCGGTGCGCACCGCCGAGCGGCTGCTGCTGCTCATCGGGATGGCCGGATTCCTGATTGTCGGACTGGCCATTCCGCGCGGATTCGGCAGTTACGGCGTTGTGCTCGGCGTCGGCTACCTGGTGGTAGTGGTCGTGCACGCGCTCCTGTACTACCGGGTGAACGCGAATATCGTCCGGGTCGCACCGTTCAACGTTGCCTCGGCGCTGCTGGTCATCGCCGCCGGGCTGCTCAACAGCCGGGCCACCCCGGCGGCTTATGCGCTGTGGGTCGTAGCCCTGGCCGTCCAGCTGGGATCGCCGCTGATCGTCCACCCGGCCGGGCTTTTCGAGCTGAGGCCGGCGCATTTCTGCGAGCGGCACAGCGCGCTGCTGATCGTGGCCATCGGCGAATCTGTCGCCGCCGTGGGCATCGGCGCGGCCGGGCCGGCCAGCCAGCCCGGCGGTGCCAGCTGGCGGCTGCTGACCGGTGCGGTGCTCGGCCTGGCTGTCGCGGCAGCGCTGTGGTGGATCGCATTCGGGGCCGGTGACGAGGAACGCGCAGTCGAGGTCCTGACGCTGGCGACCAGCGAGCGGCGCTCGGCGCTGGCGCTGAGTGCCTACTTCTACGGCAACATCCCGCTGCTGCTCGGGCTAGTGGCACTGGCCGCCGGCGTACTCAAGGCGGTGCTGTCCGTCGGTCAGGCTGGCACCGGTCCGGGACCTCATGCCTCGCTCGGCCAGGCCGCCATGCTGGCTGCCGGGGCGGCGCTGTTCCTGGCCGGTGACGTCATCATCCGGCGGCAGCTGGCGCTGGGGCCGGTCCGCCTGCGCGCCGCTGCCGGAGTAGCGGCCCTGGCCACAACCGGCATCGGAGTCACTGTCGGCCTCGAAGCGCAGCTGACCGGAGTCGCCGCGGTGCTGATCGCGCCACTTCTTGCCGAAGCGCACGTCAGGGGCGGACCTGGCCGGCGGCAGGCCCGGCAGGCTCAGGGGTAGCCCGGCCGGCGGCGAGCCCGCCCGGGCAGATGCGGCAGGATAGAGGGGTGATAGATCGCTACACGCTGCCCGAGATGGGCCACGTCTGGAGCGAAGCCCACAAGTACGAGCTCTGGTGCCAGATCGAGACCCTTGTGCTAGCAGCGCATGCCAGGGCGGGCACGGTGCCGGAGGACGCGGTCGCGCCGGTCGCAGCCGCGCCACCGCCCACGCCTGAGGCGGTCGCCGCCCTGGAGGCCGTAACCGGCCACGACGTCATAGCCTTCCTGTCCGCCTGGGCGAATAACACCACCCCGCGCGACGCGGCAGCGTACGTGCATTACGGCATGACCTCGTCCGACCTGCTGGACACCGCGCTGGCCATCCAGCTCGCCGAGTCCACCGATCTGCTGACGGCCCGGTGCGATCGGCTGCTGCACGTGCTGCGTGAGCACGCTCTCGCACACCGGACGACGCTCCGGGCCGGGCGGACGCACGGCATCCACGCCGAGCCCGATGTCTGGGGACATCGGGTCGCCGACTTCGCCTTCGCCATTCACCGCTGCCGCGACAGGCTGCTCCGGGCCCGGCAGTCGGTGGCCGTCGGCAAGCTGTCCGGCCCGGTCGGTACCTATTCCAACATCGACCCGGAGATCGAGGCCGAGGTGCTGGGCGAGCTCGCGCTCCGGCCTGCCGACGTAGCCACTCAGGTCGTGCTGCGGGACGGGATCGCCGAGTGGGTCAGCGTGCTGGCGCTGATCGCTACCGTCTGCGAGGCCATCGCGCTGGAGATCAGGCACTCGCAGCGGACCGAGGTCAGTGAACTGGCCGAGCCTTTCGGCGCTGGCCAGAAGGGCTCGTCGGCGATGCCGCACAAGCGGAACCCGGTCCGGGCGGAGCGGATTGCCGGCCTGGCGCGGGTGGTGCGCGCCCAGGTCGTACCGGTGATGGAGGGGATACCGCTGTGGCACGAGCGGGACATCTCGCACTCGTCAGCAGAGCGAGTCGCGCTGCCCGATGCCGCGATCGCCACCGACTACCTGCTCGAGCAGACCACCGGCGTCATGGAGGGACTAGTCGTCGACGCTGCGCGCATGCTGGCAAACCTGGAGTCAAGCCATGGCCTTATCTACACTTCAGCAGTACTGCTGGAGCTGGTAGCGGCAGGGCTGTCTCGGGAAGACGCTTATGCCCTGGTGCAGGCGGCTGCGATGGACACCTGGCAGTCGGGCGTGCCGTTCCGGGAGACCCTCCGCAAGCACGCGGCCGGACGGGGCCAGGAGCTCGACGAGGCCAGGCTCGACGAGGTATGCGCGCCGGAGCGATACGTCCGGCGGCTCGGCGAGGTCTTCGACCGGCTGGCGCGCCTCGCGTGATGGCCGATACCGCCGGATCCGGGTCGGCCGCCGCACCGGGGAACGACGATGCCCTGGCCGGAGCGGGCGGTCTGCGGCATATCTACTCCGGGAAGGTCCGGGAGCTTTATCAGGCCGGCGATGGCGTCCTGCTGCTGGTCGCAACGGACCGCATCTCGGCCTTCGACTTCGTGCTCGACACGCCGATCCCCGACAAGGGAAAGATTCTTACCCAGCTTTCACTCTGGTGGTTCGAGCGGCTCGCCGACATCGTCCCGAACCACCTGGTTGACGCGCCGGTGCCGGCCGAGTTCGCGGGCCGGGCGATGGCCTGCCGGCCACTGACGATGGTGCCGGTGGAGTGCGTCGCCAGGGGCTACCTGACTGGCTCCGGGCTGACTGACTACCAGCGCGACGGCGCCGTCTGGGGGGTCTCGCTGCCCGCCGGGCTGATGGACGGCTCGCGATTGCCGGCGCCCGTGTTCGACCCGGACTCCAAGGCGCCGGCGGGCCAGCACGACGAGAACATCAGCCGTGCTCAGCTGATCGAACTTGTCGGTGCTCCGGCCGCTGCGGAACTGGAACGCCTCACCCTCGCGGTCTATGAGCGCGGCGCCGACCTGGCGGCTCGCCAGGGCATCATCGTGGCGGACACCAAGGTGGAGTTCGGTGTCGACGAATCCGGCACGCTGCGGCTGGCCGACGAGGTCCTCACCCCGGATTCGTCCCGGTTCTGGCCGGCCGATTCCTGGCAGCCAGGCCGCGCCCAGGTGCCCTTCGACAAGCAATACGTCCGGGACTGGCTCACCTCGCCAGCCTCCGGCTGGGACCGGCACGGTGCCGAACCGCCCCCGGCGCTGCCCGCTGACGTCGTCGAACAGACCAGGCAGACCTACGTGACGGCCTATGAGCGTATCACCGGCTCGCGCTGGCTTCCGTAACCGGCTGCCCCTGGGATCACGTTATGCATGTGCTCAGATACCTTACGTAACAATGTCGTCATGGTCTGGGGGGCTCGGAAGCGGTGGAATACTTGACGTCACGACAGGCGGGCTACTCCGGTGACGGGAGCCTGCCGTCTGCATGGTCAGAAGGCCCGGCAATGTACCGAGGCATAGACACGATGCAGCCAACCGACGGGAGTTCCATCCTGATGACGAGCGGACCTGACACCCGCTATATCGTCCGAGGCGGCAACCCGCTGCAAGGCACCGTTTTCGTACAGGGCGCCAAGAACGCGGCGCTGAAGATGATCGCGGCATCGCTGCTGGCCGAGAAGGGCCGCACCGTGCTGCGGAACGTTCCGGTCATCGAGGATGTCCGCCGGGCAGTCGAACTCGCTCAGGCAGTTGGCGCCGTCGTCAAGTTCCACGAGGCCGAGCGGACCCTGGTCGTCGATGCATCCGAGCTGACGAGTTCGGTGCTGCCCGAGGAGATAGCCCGCCGGTTCCGCGCGTCGGTGCTGTTCGTGCCGGCTCTCCTGCACCGGCTCGGCGAGGCCACTATCGAGGGGGTCGGCGGCTGCAACCTGGGCAGGCGCGACCTCGACTTCCACTATCGCGGCTTCGCCCGGCTCGGCGCCATCGTGGAAGAGGGCGAGTCCGTCATCCACATCAAGGCGGACCGGCTGCGCGGCGCTCACCTCTACCTGGACACGCCGTCACACACAGGCACTGAGAACCTCATCATGGCCGCGTCGATGGCACCAGGCACCACGATCATCGACAACACTGCGCTTGAGCCTGAAGTACTGGACGTGATCGCGTTCCTGACCAAGATGGGTGCCCGGATCACGGGCGGCGGGACCGGATTCGTCACCGTCGAGGGCGTGGACGAGCTCACCGCGGTCGAGCACACCGTCATGGCTGACCGGATCGATGCTGCTGTGTTCGCGATGGCAGCGGCCATCACCGGCGGCGAGCTGAGCCTCGTCGGCGCGTCGCTGGAGCATTTCGGCGTGGCGCGCTGGAAGCTCGAGCAGATGGGGGTGGAGTTCGCCACTCACGGTGCGATCCTTCAGGTGCGCCGGGAGCGCCAGCTACGGCCGATCAACGTGATCACGGACACCTATCCCGGCTTTGCTACCGATCTTCAGTCGCCGATCATGGCGCTCAGCAGCCTTGCCGACGGCACCAGCTACATCCGCGAGACCATCTTCGACGGTCGCTACATGCTGGTCGGGGAGCTCAACAAGATGGGCGCGAAAGTCGAAGTCGCCGGCAACGCGGTGCTCGTGCACGGGCCGACTCAGCTGCATGGCTGTGAGGTCATCGCGCACGACCTGCGCACTGGCATCGCGCTGATCCTGGCCGGGCTGGCCGCAGATGGCGAGACGATCGTGGCGCCCGGTTACCTCATCGACCGCGGACATGCCTCGGTGGCGACGCGACTGGCCACGCTCGGCGCGGACATCAGCTCCGAGGTTATCTAGTACTGCAGGCCGCTCGCCGCGGCCTGTGCACGGGCAGCCGGCAGCTGGTCTGCATCCGCGGTTGCGCTGCCCGATTGTTGCTCTCGCGACGATTTGCCCCTTCCGGACGCGGCAATCCTGAGTTAACAAGGGTGTAGCGGTCTTTCCGGGTACCTGCCCGGACCGCTCGCGTGACTGGAAGCGACATGGCTGGCTTAGGCAAAGCCCTGCGACTGGACGAGGAAGTCACCATCGGCCTGGCCGGCCCGCATGAGCTGGTTGAGCGGATTGTCCTGGCGGGGCTGCCCGGCTCGGCTGGCCACGGCCTGCCGCCCGATGCGACAGGATCGCCGGGCTTACCGGTCCCCGCGTTGCGGTCCGGCGCCGACGATGACGGGCTGCGGCGGCGCCTGCTGATGGCGGTCTACCGGAGTGAGCAGGAGGCACCGGACCGGGTCTCCCGGCTCGGCGGCCACGTCGACACGTGGCTGTTCGCAAGCCAGGCACCGCTGGAATACTGCCGAGGCGCCGGCGTGATCGGCTGCCCGGCTGTCGCGATCCAGCTGGCTGGCGAGCCACTGCTGGCGACGCTGCTGGCCGCCGGGCGGGCGGGCGTCGACCTGGCTGCGCTCAGCTTTGACACCTTTACTGAGTCCGCCGTCACCCAGGCGCTCTCGATAGCCGGCGTACCGGCCGGTGGTGCCCACATCCGCGAGCAAATAGCAAGCCCGGCATCGCTCGCCTCGTTCCACGCCCGCCTCTGGCGGCTGGGCCAGACGTCGGCGGCTGTGACGTGCCTGGATGACGTCGCGAGTCGGCTGACGGGCAGCCAGGTGCCGGTGCTGACGGTGCGCCCGACCGGTCAGGCGATCGCATCCGCGCTGGAGATTGCCACCCTCGCCGCCGGCCGCCGCGTGCTGGCCGAGGCACAGGTCGCCGTCGCCTTCGTGGAAGTGCCGGCCCTGCGTGAGGATGTCGGCAGGCAGGCCGCGCGGCAGGCTCAGGAAGAGATCCGGCTGACGGTGCGACGATTCCTGGTCCGCGAGGCGCAGCGGATTGACGTGACAGTCAGCCGCGCCAGTGACTACGGGTTCCTGGTCCTGGGCACGCGCGGGTCGATCGCGGCGGCAGGCGGCGAGCGGCCCTTCGCGGCCAGAGCCCGCACGGCGCTCGGGCTGGACCTTGAAGTCGCAGTGGGCACCGGCCGCACCGTACGAGAGGCTGAGGACCGGGCGCAGGCCCGGCTCAGGGATCAGCGCCAGGTGAAAGCTGGCGGCTCTGGCCGCAGCGGCGCAGGCTCCGGAGCCGGCCCCAGTCGCGGCGCAGCCGGTTCAGCCGACGGGAAGCAGCCGGCCTTGCCGGGCCGAGCCGAGACTCGGCGACCACGACCGGCCGCCGACAGTCTCAGCAGGCTCCGGAGCCTGGAGACGCTCGCCAAGCTCGCGGAGAAGCTCGCGGCCGACGCCAGCCCGGTCGTCGATGCCGAGCTGACTGGCCGCCTGCTCTCCGTCACGCCGCGGACGGCGCGGCGTCAGCTCAGGGCGCTCGCCGACCAGGGTTTCGCGCTGCCGCTGCCGCCCAGCAGGACGCAGCACCCAGGCCGCCCGAGGCACGCATACCGCCTTGTCCTGGAGAAGCTGGATCGCCGGGCCGCGCTGTAACCGGGCGGGAGCCCACCTGCGGCTCACAGCGCGAGCTTCATTCCTTCATGCGAGGCAACGAAGCCCAGCCGCTGGTAGAAGCGGTGCGCGTCGGTGCGCGACTTGTCGGAGCTGAGCTGGACCAGGGCACACCCTCGCTGACGTGCTTCGTCAATGGCCCAGCGCATCATGGCGCCGCCAAGGCCGCTGCCGCGGAAGGACTCCGCCACGCGTACCGCCTCGATCTGGGCCCGCAGTGCCCCGCGCCGGGCCAGGCCCGGCAGGAAGGACAGCTGCATGGTGCCGACGATCTTGCTATCCGACTCGGCGACCAGCAGCAAGTGCGCCGCATCGGCGTTGATGGCCTGGAACGCGGAGGTATAGGCAGCGAGGTCCGCGGCGTTGCGCACGCCGTCGCGGGTAGCGCCGAGCTGGTCAGCCGCGATCAGGTCCACGACGGCAGCGACGTCATCGGCTCTGGCAGTGCGGAGTACAAGGGCATCCGCCGCCGGAACCGCAAGCATCACAGCATCCATACGTCTCATTCTGGACTATCCAGGATCTTCAGCCAGCTGCCGGCTGCCGCCCGTCAGGCGCGGTCCGTCAGGCGCGGTCCGGGTAGGCGGCCGCGGCGGCGAGGAAGCTGTCATTGGCCTCGGGATCGGCAATCGTCACACGCACACCGTCGGGCGCGTAGGGCCGGACGCTGACGCCGGCGGCGTCGCACGCCGTGGCGAAATCCAGCGACCGTTCGCCGAGTGGCAGCCAGACGAAGTTGGCTTCGGTTGGCGGCACGGTCCAGCCCTGTCCGAGCAGTTCGTGCCGCACCCGGTCGCGTTCCTTGACCACCAGCTCCACCCGCTCCAGCAGCTCGGACTCGGCTGCCAGCGAGGCTATCGCCGCCGCCTGGGCGAGCGAGTTCACCGTGAACGGCAGCATGGTCTTCCGCACGGCCTGGGCGACCGGCTCATGTCCGATCAGGAAGCCGACCCGCAGCCCGGCCAGCCCGTATGCCTTGGAGAACGTCCGCAGCACGGCCACGTTGGGCCGGTCGGCGTACAGCGTCAGGCCGTCGGGCACCTCCGGGTCTCGCACGTACTGCACGTACGCCTCGTCGATGACCACCAGGCAGTCGGACGGAACCCTGTCCAGGAAGGCGGTGAGGTCCCCGCGGCGGACCGCGGTGCCCGTCGGGTTGTTCGGGGTGCAGATAAAGATCAGCCTGGTGCGGTCCGAGATGGCTGCGGCCATGGCCGGCAGGTCATGGCCGTAGTCCACCAGCGGCACCCGCACAGAGGTGGCGTTAGCCAGATCAGCCAGGTACGGGTAGGCCTCGAACGACCGCCAGGCGTACAGCACTTCGGCGCCCGGCTCGCCGACGGCCGCCAGCAGTTGCTGGGCTACGCCGACGGATCCGCAGCCGACAGCGACGTGCTCGGCAGGCACCGCGAACCGGCTGGCAATCGCCTCGGTCAGCGCCGTGGCAGCGCTGTCGGGGTACCTGTTGACGTGGCTGGCAGCATCGGCGATCACGGCCGCAACCGACGGCAGCGGGTCATAGGGCGACTCGTTCGAGGAGAGCTTGAAAGTCTTGCCGGCGGCAGCGGACGGCGCCTTGCCCGGCTTATATCCTGCGAACTGATCGAGTACCTGACGGAACCGTGGTGACTGCCCGGACATCGTTGTCCTCCTGCACTGCTCGCCGCTGCGGCCCGGATCGCGCTGGCCATGTCAGCGCCAGCGCCAGGCCCGGTGATCCTCTCAGGGTAGTGGGACTTCCTCGCCGTGCCGCCGCGGCCGCAGCATCGGCGGGTGCAGCAGCACCGCAGGGCCGCGACGGTACAGGGCGGCCGGGCGGCCGCCGCCGGATGACGTCACTTTGCCGGTTTCGATCAGGAACTTGTCCGCCCCAGTGACCTTGCGGTGGAAGTTCCGCGGGTCCAGCGGCGTGCCCCAGACAATCTCGTATACCCGGCGGAGCTCGGCCACGGTGAACTCGTCCTGGCAGAACGCGGCAGCGAGCGACGTGTACTCAAGCTTCGACCGGGCTCGTTCCACGCCGTCCTGCAGGATCCGGTCGTGGTCGAATGCCATCTGGCTGAGCGCGGCCACCGGCTGCCAGCTCATCTGCGGCTGGTCCGGGGCGGGCAGGTCGGGAGCCAGGCCCAGGTAAGCCACCGAGACCGCGCGCCTGGTGGGGTCGCGGTCAGGATAGCCATAGGTCCGGAGCTGCTCCAGGTGGACTGGCGCGCCCGGCAGCCCGGCCCGCTCGGCGAGCACTCGCGCCGCGGCGGCGGGCAGGTCTTCGTCCAGCCGGATGAAGCCGCCTGGCAGCGCCACCATGCCCGCATACGGCTCGGAGTCGCGGCGCCAGACCAGCGTGGCCAGCTGGCCCGCCCGCACGGTCAGGATGACAAGGTCGACGCTGACGCCGATCCTCGGCACGGTCGAGCCTGACGGGCTCACGCCCGTCGCCCGCACTCCTGGCACACTCACACTGCGCACGCTAACCCGGGATCGGCCGCCAGCACCCGGGATCGCCCGCCTGGCGGCCGCCCGCCGCCAGCAGCCCCGCGAGCTAGCCTGTCTCAGCTGCCATGTGCTGGCACCGCGGTCTTGATGCCGCCGGAGACGCTGGGCGAGCTATTGCCCACGTAGTAGGCACCTACGCACAGCGCTGCGGCCGGACAGGAAATGCTCACCAGGTCGAGTGGCGCCACCGTTTCGTGCCAGGCTGGCACTTTCGCGCCGGGATCGGTTGAGGTGAACATCGCGCCCGGCCTGTTAATGACCAGGTTGCTCTCCAGGACCACGCACTCTCTCGCGCTCGGGCAGGCGAGCAGGCCGATGGCCGGCGCCTTCGACACCCGCCACGCGGTGATGCCGCCCGTCGGGTGGGTGGAGCTGAAGAAGAAGAGGCGACCCGCATTGTCCGAGCCGACTGCTACGCACAGCGCAGCGCTCGGGCAATCCAGCTTGAAGATCCTGTAACTGCTGAAGAACGTCGTGGTGAGCTGCGGGGCGGCGGCCGCCGGATCGGCGGTGGTAATCAGCTCGTGGGCCAGGTGCCCGACGGCTATGCCGGCGCACAAATGTGAACTCGGGCAGGTCAGATATGTCAGGGCGGGGACTCCGGTGCCCTGCTTCCAGGCCGGCCCACCGCCGGACGGGTTGGTCGAGGTCAGCAAGCCGGTGCCGTCGGTGCCCGCGCAGAACGATCTCGTCTGGCAGCTCACGTCGGACAGGCCGCTTGGCACGCTGATCTTCTGCCAGTCCGAGGCGGCGCCGCCAGCCGGATCCGTCGAGGTCAGCAAGTTGCCGTCGCTGCCAGCAGCGGCGCAGAAGCTGGCCGTCGGACAGGTGATGCTGGAGATCAGATTCGTCCCGTCGATGTGCGCGGCCCGCCATGCGCCAGCCCCGCCGGTCGGGCTGACCGAGGTATAAGTCTTCCCTGCGGTATCCGCCGCGAGGCAGAGCTTTGCCGACGCGCAGCCCACGTCGGTGATAGGGGTGTAGCCATCGACGTTCGAGCTGCTCCAGTGCGGCGACGGAGCCGCCGGACTGGACGTGCTGGCGACGAATCCATGGTCGGTAGCCAGGGCGCAGAAAGACGGCTTCGCGCAGGATACTCCCTCTATCGCGGCGCCGTTGGCGACTGTCTCCTGCCACGGCACCAACCCATGGGAGGGACTCGTGGTGACAGCAATCGATCCTGCCTCCGAACGGTCGCGAGCCGCGCAGAAGCTGGCCGACAGGCAGGTGATCTCCGTCAGGTTCGCATCGCTCGGAGCCGCAGCACTGAAGTGCCAGTGCGAGGCGCCGCCAGCAGGGTCGGTGGAGTACACGATCCTGCCAAGACCGTCGAAGGCCAGGCAGAATGCGGCTGACGCGCAGGCCAGGTTGGACAACTGGGCGGCGCCGTCGACGTTGGTCACCTTCCAGGCCGACCGGCCGCCGGCCGGATGTGACGACGTGAGCACGTCACCACCCGCCAGCCCGGCGCAGAACGACACGCTCGGACAGCTCGGATACCTGATCGTGCGGGACAGGCTCACCATCCGCCAGCTCGGCCGGCGAGCTGCCGGATCTGTCGAGGTGATGACCTTCCCCGCGGCTACGGCAAGGCACAGGTGCACGCTGGGGCACTGGAATGGCCCGATGGGCAGCTGGTAGGAGAACGACGGCCGCCAGATCGGCTGGCGACCGCCGGGTGAACTGGAGGTATAGATTGTCCGGTCTTGCCGTGCGGCGCAGAACCGGGCCGCCGGGCAGCTGATGACGAGCTGGCGGAACTGCAGCGGCGCCACCGGTGTCGCGGCTGACCACCCGCCCGAGCCGCCAGCCGGGTGACTGGAGGTGACCACGTTGCCGTTGGCATCGCTGGCAGCGCAGAAGCTAGCCGACGGGCAGGAGATGAACACCAGGTTCACGCCGTTGACAAACGGCGCCTTCTCCAGCTTGACGGGCTTGGACCAGACCAGCCGCGGCACAGCCGCAGCCGGCGAGCGAGGCGCGGCCTGCGCCGGGCCGGATGCGACGCAGATCATGCCCGCTGCCGCGACCAGCACCGCGAGGACGGCGACGAGCAGGGAACGCGGGGCAGCATCAGCCCGGCGGCTGAACGCAGCGAACCGCATGTCGGCTCCGTTACCTTGGTTAGCCCTAGCCCGATCCTGCTGGAGCCTAAGCCGACGCGGGCGGTGACCGAAAGGGGAGGCATCCCCACGCTGGCCGTGCGGCCTGTGAACCGACGCGGCTAACCCGGCGCGAGGCTGGACAGGGCGACGGCGAAGGCCTCGATCGCCTCATCGCTGAACAGCACGAATCGCACCTCGGCTGGTTCTGGTCGGTGCGGCGACGCCTGCACGGCCCGCACCGCGATACGGGCTGCATCGGCCATCGGCCACCCGAAAACGCCGGTAGAGATCGCCGGGAACGCCACCGTGCTGGCGCCGAGGTCGACCGCTACCCGGAGTGACTCAGCGTAACAAGATGCCAGCACGGCGGATCTGTCCTCGGATGCTGAGTAGACCGGGCCGACCGTGTGGATGACCCACCGGGCCGGCAGGTCGCCGCCGGTCGTCGCGACCGCCTGGCCGGCCTGCAGCCCGCCACCATAATCACCAGCGCGCAGGTCATGGCAGGCGGCCAGGATGGCCGGACCGCCGCGCCGGTGGATCGCGCCGTCGACGCCGCCGCCGCCGAGCAGCGAGGAGTTCGCCGCATTGACCACCGCGTCCACGTGCTGCATGGTGATGTCGCCGCGGACCAGGATGATGTCCATCTGCCGAGTCTGCCGTACGGTCCAGGTGCTGCGCCGCAGCACCTGCTGTTCTGGAGTCCTGCCGGGTAGGCCAGTTTCGTCCAGGTTAGAATTACCGGGTGAACCGACTTGGCGAGCTTGAGCGGGCCATAATGGACGTGCTCTGGGAGGCACCTGAACCGCTCAGCGTGCGGGAGGTGAGCGGCCTCCTGACCGATCGCGACCTAGCCCACACGACTGTCATGACGGTGCTCGACCGACTCGCCAAGAAGGGCTTCGCCCGGCGAGAGCGCAACGGCCGGGCGTGGCATTACCGTGCGGCAGAAAGCCGGGAAGCATACGTGACCGAGCTCATGCTGAGCGCACTTGACCAGACCGGCGACCGGCAGGCTGCCCTCGCGCGGTTTGCCCGCAGCGTCTCAGGCAACGAGGCAGAGACGCTGCTGCGGGCCCTGAGCGCGCTCGGCGAGGCTGCCAGGGGCTGAGACATTGTCCGCCGCTGTCGTCATACTCGCCGCGGTCGCCATTAGCTGCATCCCCGCCGCTAGTGCACTCGCGGCCGCATCCTGGCCGCTCAGGTCGCCTGCGGCTGCGATCGTGCTGTGGCAAGCGATAGGCCTGGGCTGGGGCCTGGCGGCAGTGGGAACCCTGATCGGGATCGGCGCACCCGCCCCGGCAGCAGCCGTGGCTGGCGGGGCGCTCGACCGGCTCAGCCGACTGGCGACCACTGGACTGGCCGGTCCGGCCGTCGATGGCCTTGGCATTATCAGGCTGGCCTGCCTAGCGGCCGGGGTCGCGCTGCTGGCGGTGCTGTGCTGGATACTGGTGGCGGCCACAGCTTCGGTGCTGCGCGCCAGGCAGCGGCAGCGTACGCTGCTCACCCTGCTGGCGCACGGCGACCCCAAGGTTCCGGGTGCGCTCGTCGTCGACCATCCGGCCGCCGCTGCCTACTGCCTGCCAGGGCTTCGATCGGCCATCGTGATCAGCGCCGGAGCACTCGACCTGCTCAATGCAGACGAGCTAGCCGCCGTGCTCGCGCACGAACGGGCTCATCTGCGCGAGCGGCACGATCTCGTGCTGCTGCCGTTCACCGCACTGCTGCGCGCCTTCGGCTGGGCTGGCGTGGCCCGGCAGGCGCGCCAGGCGGTGGGTCTGCTCATCGAGATGCACGCCGACGATCGGGCCCTCCGGCACCGGCCGGCCAGGGAACTGGCCACTGCACTGCTGCGGGTCGGCGCGGCGGGCGGCGGTCCGGCTCCTGCGGGGGCACTCGCCGTGTCGGAGGCGCAGTTGCCCTGCGAGGTGGCGGCCCGGGTAGCACGACTGCTGCGCCCTGCTCGCGGCCTCGGTGCGCCGGCGCGCACGCTGGTAGCTCTGTGCGCGGCGGGCGCGGTGGTCATCCCGGCTGTGCTACTGGTCCTGCCGCTCAGGTAGGCGCGCCGCCGGGGGTAACGTTCGGGGCCGGGCTAGTCGGCGATGCGGATGCGCAGCCGACGGAAGCCGCGGCCCTTGTTCTCGATCTTGACGACCTCGATGCGGCCGATGTGCTTCGTGCTCGCCACGTGCGTGCCCCCATCGGCTTGCTGATCAAGCCCGACAATGTCGATGATGCGGACCTGTTCGACATCGGCTGGCACCAGGTTCGTGGCGGTCCGGATGATATCGGGAAGCTCGAAAGCCTCAGCCCGGGGCAGTACTCGGGCATCGATACGCCGGTCGGCGCTGACCTCAGCGTTGCACGCCGCCTCGACCGCGTCCCTGAAACCATCAGGAAGCTCGGGCAGGTCGAAGTCCATCCGTGCGGTGAGCGGCTCCATGTTGCCGCCGGTCACCAGGGCACCGTAGTCCCTGAAGACGACGCCGCAGAGCACGTGCAGGCCGGAGTGCGTGCGCATGAGTGCCGTCCGGCGGTCGTCTTGAACTGCGCCGCGTACCGTCGTGCCCGCTGGCGGCACTGGATCGCCGTCGGCCGGGATCAGGTAGAGATCGTCACCTTTCCTGGCCCCGGCGATCCGGGTCTGCACGCCTCCCCACAGCAGTACGCCCTCGTCCGGTGGCTGGCCGCCGCCGCCGGGGTAAAAGGCGGATCGGTCAAGCACGATGCCGTTCTCGCCGGCGTCCAGCACGACGGCATCCCACTCGCGCAGCGTCTGATCGTCGAGTTCGAGACGGTGCGTGCGCCACCGCGACTCGGTCATGATCGATGTCCAAGGTCCGGACCGCTGAGAATAGCCACCCCACGAGCCTAATGCCGCGGCATCCGGGCTGCGCGCGTTACCCGGCTGCCCGCGTTGCCGGGGCAGCGCGTGTTACCCGGCAGCGGTCACCGCTGGTGGCAGGGCTTACCAGGGACCGTAAGGTCCCTGGCGGGTACCGGGCTTGAGCGCCTTGACCTTGGGCTTCACGTCCACGTGGTAGATCGCCGCAGCGACAAACGCGACGATCGGGAAGATACTCAGCAACGCCAGGTATCCGACGGCACCGCCGATGCCGATCACGAACGCGACGCCGAGGATGATGAGCCAGATCGGCTTGGTCTGCTTTCCTGCCGCCGGGAACGCGGCGGCCGGGCGGCGGATCACATCGAAGAACGCCCAGGCTTCGACCACGAAGGCAGCTAGCAGCAGCACCCAGAAAAACAAGTTGATGACCGACAGGGCTGTCGGGTTCACGATGGTCACGCCGTCACGCTACCTGTTCCCGGCGGGTGGCGGGAACTGATGAATCGTCCCGCCTGGTCCTGGCTCGTCGGCGTCCGGCAGCTGTCCGAACCGGAACACGTCGCCGGGCTCGTCCTGGCCGTACTCGTCGTCACTCTCGTCGCCGGCGGCGGCGCCGGCGGCGGCGTCACGATACGAGGTGGCGATCGCCAGCCGCCGCGGCCGACTCGCCAGCGCGGCGGGACCGATGTCCTCGGGCCAGTTCAGGGCGGCGTCGTCGGCCATCAGCCCGGCCTGGTCGTCCGGCACCTCGGCACCATCGACAGCCCTGGCGATAGCCGTCTCCTTGCGGAACGACTCGTAGATTTCGATCAGCATCTGCTTCTGGCGCTCGGTGAGCTCCAGGTCTGACAGCACTGCGTCGCGGACGAGTGAGCCGGGCGGCCGATCCTCCAGGAAGCCCGCCTGGACGTAGAGCGCCTCAGCCGAGATCCGCAGCCCCTTCGCGATCTGCTGCAGGATGTCAGCGCTCGGCCGTCGCAGGCCGCGCTCAATCTGGCTCAGATACGGGTTAGAGATGCCGGCTGACTGGGCGAGCTGCCGCAGCGAGATCTTCGCCTGCTCACGCTGATCCCTGATGTAGGCCCCGATCGCGCTCACGTTTACCGGACTCATTGGGCTCAGTCTCCTGCCTGGTGAGCTGATGCTCTTGCTAGCTGCCGTTACCCGAGCCTAGCGGCATCGAACCCAACTGCTTGCATTTGCAAACAGTCTAGCTAGCACCGTGACTCCGATCACGTCCGGGATGCGGATCCACCGGGCCGGGCGTTTTCACCAGATGCGGGACCGAGCGGGTGCGACGTCCATGGCTGCTGCATCACGGCCACCAGGCCGTTGCTGCGATCGGCGGCCGAAGCCTGCCTAAGCAGCCGCATCTCGGGCAGATGGCGTCGGGTTGAACCGGCTGGAAGGCCAGGCGGACGAAAAGGCTGCCGCTTCCATGAACTCGATGTCAATAATGGGGGAATAGCATGCATTTTGGTGGGAACCGCCAGCCGGTGGCCTCGTCGCACCTGCTCAGCCGGGCCAGGGCCGGCCTGCGCGGCACGGAGCGAGCTGTCGTCGTGGCAGCGGTGACCGCGGTGCTGGTCGTGTCACTGGTGGCGGCGGCCGTCGCCGCCGTCAGGCCGGCTGCGAAGGCGGCCAGCCCACCGCGGCACCCTGCCTCCGCAGCGGCCGCATCGCGACCAACAGCGGCACGGCGACCGGCCGCGGCACGGCGACCGGCCGCGGCACGGCGACCGGCCGCGGCGCGGCAGGCAACGCCAGCGAAGCGAGCCGCACGGCTAGCGGCCGGCGGCCGCCGGCTGCGCACGTCCTGCACCACCGTGGGACATATCGGCGACTCGACCTCGGTCGGCATGGTCTCTGCGACCTGGCTGCCCGTCGCCGCGCAGCGGCTGGCCGCGCAGTACGCCGATGTCGGCGTCAGGCAGCTGCGGATCGACGCATCGGGCGGCCGGTCCATCGTCGAGGAGATGCCGGCACAGCTCAACGGCGACATCGTGGCCAGGAACTGGCGTGCTGCCGGGTTCCATGGCTGCTGGGTCCTCGCGCTGGGCACAAACGACACGGCCAACGTCTCGGTCGGCTCCAATGTCGGCCGGATGGCCCGGATTCAGGAGATGATGGCGGTCGCCCATGGTGAGCCGGTCATGTGGGTGAATACGCAGACCGACCTGACCACCGGCCCGTGGTCGGAGGCCAACATGCAGCTCTGGAACGCCGATCTGCTGCAGGCCTGTCACGCATACCCGAACATGCGCATCTTCAACTGGGCCGGCCTGGTTCAGCCTGGCTGGCACCTCTCGGACGGCATTCACTACACCTCTGCCGGTTACGCAATCCGGGCTCAGGCCATTGCCCGCGGCCTTGCCAGGGCCTTCCCCGTGAACGGCCACAGCAAGGGCTGCGTCGTCAGCTAGCTCGGGCGGGACTGGCGCCGTGGTGCGGGACTGGCGGGCGCGGGTCCCGATCCGGGCGTACCGACGGTGGAGTCAGCCGGGCCTTTTGCCATGAGTTGCGCGGCCAAATCTGCCGCCGATCTTCATTACATTAATTGTGGACCACAATACGTAGTCATTAGATAACGCTGGGTAGTTCCTTGGCACTTGAGGATTCTGTGCCGGGGGGTAACATGCCGAAGCCAGTTGGCTCGGAACAGCGCTACATGCCGGGCCTTGACGGGCTCCGTGCCGTCGCAGTGCTGGCGGTCATCGCGTTTCACGTGCAATTCGGCTGGGCGCCGGGCGGGCTGCTGGGAGTCGGGGTGTTCTTCACCCTGAGCGGTTACCTGATTACCGACCTGCTGCTCAGCCGCTGGACCAGGTCCGGGCGGCTGCACCTCGCCGAGTTCTGGATGCGCCGCGCTCGCCGGCTGCTGCCGGCGTTGTTCGTGATGCTGGCCGTAGTGACTGCGTGGGTCACGATCGCCGACCGGGTCCGGCTGGCCAGCCTTCGCGGCACGGTCGCAGCGGCGTCGACGTACTGGAGCAACTGGTATGTGATCGTCAATGGCCAGTCTTACTTCGCGAGGTTCGCGCCACCGCAGCCGCTCGACCACCTGTGGTCGCTCGCCGTCGAAGAACAGTTCTACCTGATCTGGCCGTGGCTGCTGCTGGCAGGCGTGTTCCTGATCAGGCGTCGCGGCGCGGCCGGGCTGCGCTGGCTCGCGCTGCCCACGCTGGCCATGGCTGCCGCGTCCGCGGTAGCCGCGGTGGCGCTCTATCAGCCCGGCTTCGATGCGACCCGGATCTACGAGGGAACCGACACCAGGGCCAGCGGGCTGCTGATCGGCGCCGCGCTGGCCATGCTGTGGCCCAGCAGCCGGGCCGCCAACACCGGGACAGCCCGCCAGCGTCTGCTCGACTGGCCCGGCTTCGCCGGGCTCGCCGTGATCGGCCTGATGATCTGGCGGGTGGGGCAGTACTCGCCGTTCCTGTATCGCGGCGGCCTCGTCGTGCTCGCCCTGGCCACCGCGGCGGTAGTGGCTGCGGCGGCGTGCCCTGGCACCCTGACGGCAGCGGCTCTTGGCTGGCGGCCGCTGCGCTGGCTGGGCGTCCGGTCCTACGGCATCTACCTCTGGCACTTCCCGGTGATCGTGCTGACCTCACCGCCGAACAGCACCGAGGATCTGCCCCGAGCCGCCGCACAGGTGGCCGCGAGCATCGTGCTCGCCGCGCTGTCCTGGCGGTTCATCGAGGAGCCGATCCGGCACGGCGCGATTAGCCGGGCCTGGCAGCACCTCCGGGCCGGCCGTCTGCTCAGGCTGCCAGCGGCCGGACTCGCCGCGGCAGCCAGCGCGGCCGGTGTCCTCGTGGTGGCCAGCGTCGGCCTGGCCGGAGCGGTCTCGGCGCCCGCCGGAGCGAGCAGCGGCGCCGTGCAGGCTCTCGGCGCGAATACGGCCGGCTCGACCAGTTCGGTGACGCAGGTCAAGAGCGGCAGCCAGGCCGGACAAGGGCGAGGCGGCCAGGCCGCCAGGACCGGGTCAGCCGGCAGTGCGGCGACGGAGCGGATCGGCGCTTACGGCTTGCTTCCGGTCTCGCTGCGCAACCGGCCGCGGCCGCTGAAGACCTCGTGCCAGTCAGTCGTGCACATCGGGGACTCCACCTCCGAGGGCCTGGTGTCGCCGAACTACCTGCCGAACTGGCGACAGCGGATCCCGGCCCAGTACGAGGACGTCGGCGTGCGCACCGTGTACACCAACATCACCGGAGCGCGATCCGTCGTCGAGGTGCTGCCGGGAACCGTCAATGCCTACGACGCGGCTAAGGGCCTGGTCGCGCACGGCTTCCACGGGTGCTGGGTGCTGGCCCTGGGCACCAACGACACCGCCGATGTCGCTGTCGGCTCGAACGTCGGCCTGACCACCCGCATCAACCGGATGATGTCAGTGGCACACGGGAGTCCGGTGCTGTGGATAGAGGTCGTCTCGCTGCTGTCCAGCGGCCCTTACGCCGAGGCCAACATGCAGAAGTGGAACTCGGCCCTGTTGAAGGAGTGCGCTCGGTACCCGAACATGCGCGTCTTCGACTGGCCTGCGCTGGCAAAGCGGCCCTGGTTCATCTCCGACGGCATCCACTACACCTCGGCCGGATACGCGGTCCGCGGCCGGGACATCGCCCAGGGACTGGCCAAGGCCTTCCCGGCGGGCGGCCCGAGCAGCGGCTGCGTAGTCAGCTAGCCGAGCAGCCGGGCGGCGGGCCGGATCTCGCCGACGACCCGGCCGCCGCCGGTGACGGGCGCCGTGGCCAGGCTCGCCAGCCTGGCCACGTCCGTCCCTGGCAGATCTTGAGCGCCGAGGGCCCGCAGGACGGCGACCGTCACCGGCACCCGGCCGCGGGCGCCGCCGTCCTCGATCTTGAAGGCAGCCGCTCTGCCGTCGGCCAGCGCGAAACCCTCGACCCCTTCCGCTCCGGACTTCAGCAGCAATCCGGGCACCGCGACCATCAGCGCGCGCTCGGGTCGGGCAGTTCCCGATGTCCATTCCGGGTACGCCCGCATCGCATCGGCGACCGCCCGCTCGGAAGTCCCGGGCTCGGCGATTACCAGAGCACGGAACGCCCGAGCAAGCCCGGTAACAGAGATCGCCATCAGCGGCGCCCCGCAGCCGTCCACGCCCACGTCAGCCACCGGCTCGCCCGCGAGCCTGCCGATGGTCGCCCGGATCTCCTGCTGGAGCGGGTGCCGCGGGTCGGTGTAGCTGGCCGTTGGCCAGCCGGCCGCGACGCAGGTGGCGAGCATCGCCGCGTGCTTTCCGCTGCAGTTCATGTGCACCCGATCGGGTCCGTCGCCCGCCAGTAGCGTGGCCCGGCTGGCATGCTCGTCCAGCGGCAGGTCCGGCGGGCACTGCAAGTCGTCCTCGGTCAGGCCCGCCGATGACAGGATCTGCCGGACGCCGGCCACCTGGAAATCCTCGCCGGAGTGGCTCGCGGCGGCCAGCGCTAGCAGTTCGCCGTCCAGCTTCAGGCCACAGCTGAGCATCGCGGCAGCCTGGAACGGCTTGTTCGACGAGCGCGGGAACATCGGCTCAGCCGCGGTCCCGGCGGCGTGCACGATGCTGCCATCGGCAGCCAGGACGGCGATCGTGCCGCGGTGACGTGACTCGGTGCGACCCGACCTGACTACCTCTGCCAGGACCGGGTTGTCAGCGGTGATCGGGCACTCCCAGCAAGTCTCGCCCCTCGGCGGGGCTCATGGCCGGCCGCTGCGCCAGGCCGGCTGCCGCGGCCGCCCGCTCGACTAGCTCCGCATTGCTGGTCACCGGGCGTCCCCTGGCGAAGGTAACGGTGTCTTCCATGCCGACGCGCAGATGCCCGCCCGCCGCGAGCGCGGCGAGCAGGACCGGCAGCGAGCTCCGGCCGATGCCGGTCGCCGACCAGGTCGCGCCCGCTGGCAGCGCTGCCACAGCCGCGATGAGCGTGGCGGCGTCACCAGGCATGCCACCTGGCACGCCCATCACCAGGTCGCAGTGCACGTGGCCACCGTACGGTTCACCGAGCTCAGCCAGCAGCCGATGGAGCGCGGCGATGTGGCCGAAGTCGAATAGCTCGAATTCCGGCACGATCCCGAGCGCCTGGGTCTTGGCGTAGAGCTCGGTCATGAAACCCCACGGGTTCATGAAGACGTCATCGCCGAAGTTGACGGTGCCGCACGTCAGCGAGCAAGCGTCGGGACCTGCGTCCAGCACGGCAAGCCGCCGTTCGAAGCTGTCGGTGACCGCGCCGCCAGTGGAGAGCTGCACGATCAGGTCGGTGGCCGAGCGCAGCGCGTGCACGGTATCGGTAAGCCTGCCGAGATCCAGTGTCGGCCTGGCCGCATCGTCCCTGATGTGCACGTGGATCACGGCGGCGCCGGCCGCGCGGCAATCCTTCGCAGTGGTGACCAGCTCGTCGAGCGTGACGGGCAGGGCCGGCACCGCCGACTTGTCTGACTCCGCGCCGGTGGGTGCGACGGTAATCAGCGTGGCCCGGCCGGCCGTGGCGCTGGTGCGCTTGGTGTCGGAAGTCATGTCCGGTTCTGTGCCTTTCGTGTACCGCGCCGCTGCGGACTACCGCGAAAGTCTATGCGGCCCCGTTCCCGCCCAAATGCGCGGTGACCAGGTACCGGGATGCGGCTGACGGCCCCGGGTCATGCCGGGCATGCCAGAATGCGGACTCGTGCGTGCCGTGGTGCAGCGAGCTAGTAGTGCCAGCGTGACAGTCGCTGGGCAGGTCACCGGGCGGCTTGATGCGCCCGGCCTGGTCGTCCTGCTAGGGGTGAGTCACTCCGACACCCTGCAGACAGCGGCCGCGCTGGCCGCCAAGATCTACCACCTGCGCATCATGGCCGGCGAGCGGTCCTGCGCAGAGCTGGCCGCCCCGCTGCTGGTCATCAGCCAGTTCACGCTCTATGCGGATACCAGCAAGGGGCGGCGGCCGAGCTGGCAGGGGGCGGCGCCAGGCCCAGTGGCAGAGCCGCTGGTGACCGCGTTCGCCGACGCGCTGCGCGGGCTCGGCGGCCGGGTGCAGACCGGCGTGTTCGGCGCTGACATGCAAGTCGCGCTGGTTAACGACGGCCCGGTGACGCTGATCCTGGAAGCTTAGGCCCGGCTGCCCGCACCGGCCGGCTGCGATCCGGCCAGGTGCCGCCTGGTGAACTCCAGCGACTCCGCCAGGTCAGCCTGCCGCTCGCCCATCGTTGCCGCGCGGTGCGTGCTGACCTCAAGCACCACGTGGCCGCTGTACCCGGTGCGGTTCAGCCAGCTCAGCAGCTCCGCGCAAGGCTGGGTACCGCGGCCCGGCACCAGGTGCTCATCCGGCAGGCCGGGCTTCGTGCCGTCGCCCAGGTGCACGTGCGCGAGCCGGTCGCCCAGCGCCTCGGCCATGGCGAGCACGTCGGAGCCGGACACGGCAGCGTGCGAGACATCGAGAGTCGCCGCGGCCGACTCCATCTCCACTGGGTTCCAGTGCGGCGCGTAGGCGGCAACCTCGGATTCGCCACGGAGCAGCGGGTACAGGTTCTCGACCGCGAAGGCGACGTCGCCGTGCTCGGCCAGGCTGGCGAGGCCCGCTTCGAAGTTCGTGGCGTACTCCCGCTGCCAGCGGAACGGCGGGTGCACGACCACGATGTGCGCGCCGAGCGCCTCAGCCAGTTCCTGCGAGCGTGCCAGCTTCAGCCACGGGTCGCGTCCCCAGACACGCTGGGTTATCAGCAGATTCGGCGCGTGCACCGCGACGACGGGAATGCCGTGATAGTCCGACAGCTTCCGCAGCACGGCCGCGTCCTGGCTGACCGGGTCGGCTGTCACCATCACTTCAAGCGCGTCGTAGCCAAGCCTGGCCGCGGTCTCGAACGCGTCCGGCGTCCGCTCCGGGAATACCGACGCGGTTGACAGGGCGACCTTGATGCCTGTCACCTTGGTGACCTGCGCAATCGACGCTCCCTTGTGGCCGGCTGCCTGATGGTCAGCCGATACAGCCAGCTTATGCTGCGGCGCCACCCGACCGCCCGGTGCCGCCCGGGTGCACGACTGAATCGTGAGGGTGCTTGGCTACCGCAGGCTGCGCGGCTAGTCTGAGTGGTGTTGTCACTCAGACCAGGAGGTGGCTCGTGGCTGACTTCTCCGGGCGTGACCTGGCGTGGCTGGAGCGCCGCCGTGCCGAGCTGTTCGCGGTGATGTCGCAGGTCGGTGATTTCCGGCGGGGCGCGCTGAACGCGGTGTGGCGCAGGTGCGGGAAGCCGAACTGCGCCTGCGCGCAGCCGGGGCACCGCGGACACGGGCCGCAGTGGAACCTGACCCGGAGGGCCGGCGGCAAGACGGTGAACGAGCACCTGAAGCCCGGGCCGGAGCTGGACAAAGCGCAGCGGGAAGTGGCTGAGCACCAGCGGTTCGCCTCCCTGGTGGAAGAGGTGACCGCGGTCAGCGAGGCGATCTGCGCGGCCCGGCCGGCGGCCAGCGCCTTTCCCCTCGGGGCGGGAGGGGAAAGGGGGGCTCGCGGCGCGGATCGAGGAGGTCGCCGCCGCCGAGGTAGGCAGGCTGGCCGGCCTGGCTGCCGGGATGCTCGGTGCCGGCGCGGCGCTGGGCGTGCTGGAGCAGGCGATGCGCGCCGCGCTGGCCTCTGCCGGGGCCCGGCTGCTGGAGACGGTGCTGGCCGGCCAGGACGGATACGCCGGCCCGCACGCCGCGTGCGGCTGCGGCGGGCGGGCTGCCTATGCGGGCAGCCGGGAAAAGACGGTGACGACTGTGCTCGGCCCGGTGCGCATCACGCGCGCGTGGTATCACTGCCGGCAGTGCCGTCACGGGTTCGCGCCCCGCGACCGGCAGCTCGGCGTGCCCGGCTGCTCGCTGTCACCGGGCCTGGCCGAGATGATCGCCCTGGCCGGCGCCGAGGTTTCCTTCGGCCGCGCCGCCGGCCTGCTGGCCGGCCTGGCCGGGATCACCATCAGCGCCCGGACCGTCGAGCGGTCCGCTGAGGCCACCGGCGCGGCCGCCCGCGTCGCCGCCGGGGACGAGGCCGCCGGCATCGTGGCGCGCACGATCTGCCCGCTGCCCCCGGCCGAGCCGGTCCCCGACATGCTCTACGTCGAGACCGACGGGACCGGCGTGCCGGTGCGCGCCAGCGAGACTGAAGGCCGGGCGGGCAAGGACGGCGAAGCGAGGGCAGGCACCCGCGAGGTCAAGCTCGCCCGGCTGTTCACCGTTTCCCGGCTCGACGGCAAGGGCCGGCCGGTTATGGACCCCGGCTCCTCCAGCTACGCCTTCACCTTCGACGGCAAGGACGCCCTCGCCGAGCTAGTCGAAGCCGAGTACCTGCGCCGCGGCGGCGAGCACCACCGGCAGGTCGTCGCGCTCGGCGACGGCGCCGCCTGGATCTGGACCATGGCCGAGGCGCTCTACCCGCACGCCACGCACATCGTGGATATCTACCACGCCCGCGAGCACCTGCACGACCTGGCTGCTCACCTGGCGTTTATCACCCCCGACCCGGCCCAGTGGCTGGCACGCAGGCTCGACGAGCTGGACGCCGGGGACATCGAGGCGATCATCACCGCCGCCCGCTGCTACCCCCTGGAAGGGATCAAGGCCGAGGACCTGGACAGGAAACTCGGCTACTTCGAGCACAACATCCACCGGATGCGCTACGCCCACTTCAAGAAGCTGGGCATGTTCGTGGGATCAGGAGCAATTGAGGCAGCCTGCAAGCAAATCGTGTGCCAGCGCGCCAAGCAATCCGGCATGCACTGGACCGTCGAAGGCGCCGCCAGCATCATCGCCCTGCGCTGCCAGCAGGCCAGCGGCCGGTGGGACGAGCTGTGGTCATCTAGCGCCCTCGCCCCGGCCCGGCTGCGCGCCGCCGTCTGACAGACAGCAAGACTCAGACACAAAGGCAGCAGGCCCCTGGCAAGATCATCCCCAACAAAGCCGTCGTGCGCCCG
>CAVZEQ010000003.1:0-300626 GCA_963774385.1 uncultured Actinomycetota bacterium | reverse complement strand
ACGTCTTGAAGTCGTCGCATTTGACGCACCGGACATCGAGAAGCTCGCCTCGTTCTATGCGGAACTCGCTGGCTGGGAGGTATCCGACAAGGATCCGGACTGGATCACGCTCCGGCCCGGTGATGGCCCGGAGATCGCATTCCAGCGGGCGCCGGACTACGTCGCGCCGCAGTGGCCTGGCCAGGAGCACCCGCAGCAGTTCCATCTCGACCTGCTGATCGATGGGTACCAGGCCGCCGCGGAGCGCGCCGTCGGTCTCGGCGCCACCCGCCTGGCCGACGGCGAGACCTGGATCACGCTTACCGACCCGGCGGGCCATCCGTTCGATCTGTGCCAGCGGGACGGCGTCGGTCCGGCGATGGGGCTGTTCGCGGTCACCATCGACGCGCCGGACGCATCAGCTCTCGCGCGCTTCTACGCCGACCTGATGGGCATGGAGGTGACGTATGAAGGTGCAGAGGGCGCACTCATTGCTGGTGATGGCAAGAGCGTCATGTTCCAGCAGGTCAGCGAGTACAACCCGCCGCGGTGGCCGGACCCGGCCTACCCGCAGCAGGCGCATCTCGACATCGCCTTCGACGACCTCGACGCAGGCGAAGCACGGGCCCTGGCGATTGGCGCGTCAAAGCTGCCGGGCGGCGGCGAGAACTTCCGCGTCTTCGCTGATCCGGCCGGCCACCCGTTCTGCCTGACGAGGTAGCCCGCGATCGCTGCGCCCCGGCCGGAGCTTCCGGCCGGGGCAGCGGGGCAGACGGTTAGATGGCCCGACCGAGGCCGACTGCTTTGCGCGGGCAGTCGACCGAGGCAGCGGGGCGAGCGGCTAGTAGTTGGCCGCGATCGCGGCCGACTGCCCTGCTTGGGCAGCGGTGGGTCTTGCGGGATCCGGCCGGGCCGGGAGAGCGTAGCCGCATGACCGTCGTGTCCGAGCTTGACCTGGCCGAGGTCGACCTGACCGGCGGGGACCTGTCCGGCGATGCCTACCACCAGAGGCTCGCTGAGCTTGCCGGCCGCGGCAAGTTCGGCTGGCTGGCCGTGTCGCCGCTGGCCCTGGTCGTGCTGGACCGGGAGTCGGCCGAGTTCTTCCTGCGCTCGCGGGCGACCGCGTTCCCTGGCCGGGAGATCGCTGACCTGTTCGGCGTGACGAGCGGGCGGCTGCGCGAGCAGATCGACGCGAACATCCTGAACCAGCAGGGCGAGCGGCACCGGCGGCTGCGGGCGCTGGTCGGCGGCGCGTTCACGCCGCGCGCGGCGGACCGGTGGCGGCCGGCCATGCGCGGCTTCCTCGGCGGCTGTGGGCCGCCGTCGCGGCGAGCGCAGCTGCGAGTTCGTCGACGGCCATCGCCAAGCCCTATCCGGCGCTGACGATCGCCGCTGTGCTCGGCGCGCCGCAGACGGACGCGCCTCGGCTGCAGGACTGGTCCAGCCTGATCCAGCGCCAGTTCGACATCCAGGCGCTGACCACCCAGGTACCCGAGCTCGAGCGCGCGGCCGCCGAGGTCTACGACTACGTCGAGGAGCTGCTGACCAGCGCCGTGCAGACCTGGCGATGACCTGCTGACGGCGCTGCTGACCGCCGAGGAGGCAGGCGACCGGCTGTCGCACGCCGAGTGCGTCAACCTCGTGCTGAACGTCATCGCCGGCGGCATCGACACCACCCAGGCGCAGCTGTCGCACGCGCTGCGGCTGTTCGCTGCGCGGCCGATCAGTGGGAGGCGCTGCGCGCCGCCCGACCTGGTTGGCCGCGCGGTCGAGGAGGTCCTGCGCGCCGAGCCGATCACGCCGTTCACCGCCCGGATCTGCCTGGAGCCGGTCGAGCACCGCGGCGTGCTGTTCCCGGCCGGCACGATCGTCGCCGTCTGCGCCGAGCGCGGCAACCGGGAGCAGCCCGGCGGCGAGGACTTCGACATCACCGCGACGCGGGACGGCCGGCTGCTCACCTTCGGCGCCGGGCCGCATTTCTGCCTGGGCGCGAACCTGGCCAGGGCCGAGCTAGAAGAGGCGCTCGCCTTCCTGGCGCCGCGGATGCCGGGCCTGGCGGCCGACGGGCCCGGCCGTGCTGGGTGGGGTCGAGGGCATCTACGGCGTCGAGTCGCTGCCGCTGCGCTGGTCATGAGCCGCCGTGCCGGGACTCGGCGGCCAGGCTGCTGGCGATGGCAGCTATGCCGTCAGCGGCCCGCCCATGCAGGCCGCCGCCGAAACTGATCCTGGCGACGCCGAGCGCGGCCAGCTCGGCCAGCGATGGGCCGCCGGGCCGGACATCGCGTTGACCGGCCGTGGATCCGCTGACCAACGCGGCCAGCGCCCCCGGCGGGGCGAGGATCGGGTACACGCAGTCGGCCCCGGCGTCCAGGTACCGGCAGGCCCGTGCCACCGCCTCGGCGACCGCCGTGTCCAGTGCCGGGCCGGGTAGCGGCCAGTTCCGCGGACCGGGCTGGCTCCCGCACGAACACGTCTACCCGCGCGTTGATCACCAGGTGCTGGCCCGCCGCGGCGCGGACGGCTGCGAGGTACTCGGCCTGCTGGCTCGGGTCGGTCAGCGTGCGCGAAGTCGGATCGGAGTCCTCCAGGTTGCAGCCAGCGATCCCGGCCTCGGCAAGCCGCGCGACAAGTTCAGCAGCGGCAAGGCCGTAGCCGTTCTCGATGTCAGCGGTCACGGGCATGCTGACGCTGCGCGCGATCCGCGCGACGGCGGCGAACATCTCGTCTGCTGGCGTCTGGCCATCCCGGTAGCCGAGTGTCGCGGCCACCGCGCCGCTGGAGGTCGCCAGCGCGCCGAACCCTGCGTCGGCGAACGCCCGCGCGCTCACCGGATCCCAGACATTGGGCAGGATCAGCGGCGGCGGGCCGGCGTGCATGGCCCGCAGCCGCTGCGCGCCGGACCCGGCGCCCGCTGACGCTGGTCCGGCTGCGCTGGTCCGGCTGACGCAGGTCCGGCCGTCATGGCTGGTAGGAGCCCGGCACCCAGGCGTGCGTGCTGACTCCGATCGCGTTCCAGGCATTGATCGTCACGATAAGGCTGACCAGCGCAGCCAGCTCGTCCTCGCTGAACTCAGCAGCCGCCTGCGCGAAGTCGGCGTCCGGCACGTGCGTCTGCGGCATCAGCGTGATGGACTCGGTGAGGGCCAGCGCGGCGCGTTCCCGGCTGGTGAAGAACGGTGTCTCGCGCCAGGCGGCAGCGCGTAGATCCGCTGCTCGGTCTCGCCGGCCGCGCGCGCATCCTTGGTGTGCATATCGATGCAGAACGCGCAGCCGTTCAGCTGCGACGCTCGGATGCGCACCAGCTCGCGCAGCCGGACGTCGAAGTCCACCCGGTCGAGTTCCTTCGTCGCCGCCTGGTCGAGGTGCGCCAGCGCCCGGTTGAAGCCGCTGGCATGCGCCTCGAAATCGAGCCTGGCCGGCATGGTCTCGGTGGTCTGTGCCGTGGTCATCAGAACTCCTTCGTTGCGTTTCCGTCTGACTCCACGCTAGGAGCAAAGAGGCGCACCTCTAAGATCCAATTCCATGAAGGAAACGTGGGCCACTTCGGCTGGACTCGATCTTCACCTCGAGCTGTCCGGTTCGCGGCCACGGGCGGCACTTGAGGCGGCCCTGCGTGATTCGGTCCGCAGCGGCAGACTCGCGGCCGGAACCGCGTTGCCGTCGTCACGCGGGCTTGCGCGTGATCTTGGCATTGCCCGGAACACGGTCGCCGAAGCCTACGGCCAGCTGGTCGCCGAGGGCTGGCTCGCGGCCCGGCACGGATCGGGCACCTGGGTCGCGGAACGTGCCGGGCCGGGGCCGCAATCGGCTGAGCGGACAGCTGACCCAGCTGCCCTGGCCACCCGGTACGACTTGCGACCGGGTACGCCAGACGTGTCCGCGTTCCCGCGCACGGCGTGGCTCGCCGCCGCCCGCAAGGCGCTGGCCGCCGCGCCGAGTGCAGACCTCAGCTATGCCGATCCGCGCGGACTTGAGGTGCTGCGGGTCGCGCTGGCGGAGTACCTGGGCCGGGCTCGCGGCGTGGTGGTAACGCCGGATCGCATCGTGGTGTGCGCAGGGTTCGTCCAGGGCCTGGAGCTGCTCTGCGCGGTGCTCACGGCCAGGGGAGGGCGCGCGCTGGCGGTCGAGGGCTACTGCCATTCCGGTCACGCGCGGCTCGCCGCGGGCAGCGGGCTGGTCCTTGCGCCGCTGCCTGTCGACAGCCGTGGTGCGGTCATGCCGGGCGACGGCGAGCCATCGCGCGACGCGGCCGCGATGCTGCTGACCCCCGCGCACCAGTTCCCGCTCGGGGCAGCGCTAGCGCCGGAACGCCGCCGGCAGGCGATCGACTGGGCTGCGGATACCGGCGGACTGATCATCGAGGACGACTACGACGGCGAATTCCGGTATGACCGGCAGGCCGTCGGCGCGCTGCAGTCGCTGGCGCCAGAGCATGTCGCCTATGGCGGTACGGCGAGCAAGAGCCTCGCACCTGGCCTCCGGCTGGGCTGGCTGGTCTTGCCGGACGGCCTGGCCGACGAAGTCGTCGCAGTGAAACGGGATGCCGGTCGCCTCAGCAGCAGCATCGACCAGCTCACTCTCGCCGAGTTCATCAGCTCCGGCGGCTATGACCGGCAGGTGCGCCGGGCCAGGCTCGCCTACCGGCAGCGACGGGACCGGCTGGTCAGTGCGCTGCGCCGCGAGGTGCCTGCGGCCAGCATCAGCGGCATCGCCGCCGGCCTGCACGCCGTTGTCCGGCTGCCCGGTGGCGTGAGCGAGGACGAAGTGGTGGCGCGTGCTGCCGCGCGCGGACTGGCGCTGCTAGGTCTCGCCGCGTTCCGGGCCGGCGATCAGGAGCTTGGGCCAGCGCTTGTCGTCGGCTACGCGACTCCACCGGGACACGCCTTCAGCACGGCGGTGGCGCGCCTTTGCGCCGTGCTCCGCGAATCCGGCACCGATCACTGCTAGCCAGCCCGCGGTGCGCAGTTCACCCCCGGCTGACGCGAGCGACTACCCGGCTACCACCCTCCGGATCGCCAGCCATGACCACCGCCGCGTCCCCGACGTCGATTCAGGGACGCGGCGGCCGCGATCATCTGATGCTGATCACGGTGTTACCGGCGGCAATGCGTCAAAGTGCAGGGACCACGTCCAGGTGACGACGTTGCCGCAGCAGCCGAACGTGAAACTCCCCGACATGGCACCGTTCTTGAACGGCGTAGGGGAGGGACCAGTGTTCAGCCCTTGTTCCTCCCCCTCATCCTGGGTTGTCGGGGGGTTGTTATGGCAGGTCACTACCGCGAAGGCATTACCTGCGTTGAAGTCGTTCCCGCCAGCGAAATAGCCGGCCGGGGTAATGCGGATCTCATTCGCCATCGTCTGGGCGGGGTCGCTCAGCGATCCGGACAGGGTCGTCCAGGTGCAGCCAGACGGCAGGGTGCCGGTGGGCTTGAACTTCCACTTCACCGTGCCGGACGTGGCCACGAATGCCGCATTTCCAGGGGCGAAGCTATTGCTGGTCGGCTTTGTGAAGTCGAAGGTGCCGGTCCACGTGCCGACACCACCCAGGTCCCCGTAGAGTCCTGCGTTATTCGTCCAGGTGCCGCTGAAAGTGCCGCTGACCGGCGCGATCTTGCACGGGCAGCGCCGGGTGCGGAACTCCGCGGCATCGGCCTTCCGCCTGGCTGAGAGCTCCTTCTTATCCCTCTTTTTCAGGTGCGCCGGGACGTCGTGCTCCAGGATGCCGGCGGCGGCAGCCATGTCCCCCGCCTTGAGGGCGGTGGTGAGCTGGGTCAGCTTGCCGTTCTTATGCTGGAACCACGACGGGCCGCCGTTGAAGTACAGGTCGAACAGCCCGTCGTACTGGCAGGGATCTAGCACGAGGCGCAGTTTGCCGATCAGGAGCTTGTTCAGCTCGGCCTCGAGCTTGGCGATGTCCTGATGGAATAGCTTGATCAGGTCCTCTGCCGTCGTGCCCTTCCAGTCCTTGAAGTCCTGCTTGGTGCACCTGCTCTTGTGGATCAGGTGGCCGAGCCCGATGGTGCAGTACCCGAGCTGGTCGTTGTACGGGTGAAGTATCGGGTTCCCGCCCGGCCCCTCGAAATATGCGATGTCGTGCTCTTCGTCGCCGCTGATTTTGTTCGCGCCCAGGCACTGAGGTCCGGACGGGTCGGCCATACGCAGGGAGCACGTGACCGGTCGCGCCGGCGCCACCGTCACAGCCGTGCTGGCGTGCGCCGCCGGACTGGCGGCCGCCGCCAGTGCTGTGCAGCTGGCGGCAACCAGGACTATCGCGGCCCCTGCGGCCGGTAAGAAGCTCCGATTGTGCATGCCTCGCTCCTCTCGTGAACGGGCCGCCGGCTTGGTAGAGGTAGCCGGGGAGTCCGCCTGCTGCTCACGATGCTTCTTGCGGGCGCGGAGGGCAACGTGGAAACCCACACGCCATGGGCTAGCTTCCAGCAGGTGGGTTAACCACGGGGAAGCGGGCGCTGAGGGGACTACTGCCGGGGCATCTCGTGTCACACCCACGAGCGGCCTTTGACAGCGCGGCAGCGGCGGCGTGGACACCCTAAGAGTTAGGTGTCAAAGCATTAGACATCAATGGATTGTGCTACCCTGGCCGCATGAGACCATCCCAGATCCCGATCGGGCTTCGGCTAGCCCAGGCGGCCAGGATTGTCAGCCGTGCTTTTGACGACGAACTCGCCGGGGCTGGCGGATCGTTGCCGGTCTGGCTGGTCTTGCTCAATATCAAGGCGCGCAGCCTGCGGAATCAGCGCGAGCTGGCGGAGGCAGTCGGCATCCGGGAAGCGACGCTGACCCATCACCTGAACGCGATGGAGGGCAGCGGGCTGATTATCAGAGAGCGCGACCCCGCTAATCGCCGGATCCACGCGGTGGAGCTGACCGAGGCGGGCGAGGCCGCGTTCCTGCGCCTGCGCGCTGCGGCCATGGCATTCGACGGGAAGCTGCGCCGTGGCATTACCGACCAGGAGATCGCCGACCTTGATGGTCTGCTGGCCCGGCTCGCGGCCAACGTCCACAGCCTGGCCGAGAACGGACTGGAGGCAGGCCTGGCGGGGGAAGCTGTCGACTGACCATAGTCCGGCCGTAGACCCAGGCGTGGCCGCGGCCAGATCGACATGCACACGGCGACCAGATTAACGCGTGACCTGCGGCCAAACTAACATCTTAGATGCGGCCAGACTGACACTTCATGCCATCATTGGTGGATGGTAGGTGTACCGCAATCGCCGCTTGGCCGAATTCTCCCGCGCCACGCCAGTGCCATCGTCGAGGCGGCGCTTGCAGATACGCGTGTGGTCTTGATCAACGGGCCACGTCAGTGCGGCAAGAGCACGCTGGCTGCGGAGATTGCGAGCACTCGCGATGCTCAGTGGCGGAGCCTGGACCGGGCCGCCACACGACAAGCTGCGGAATATGATCCGACTGAATTCGTCGCCAACGCCGACTTGATGGTGATAGACGAGGTCCAGCGTGTCCCTGAGCTGCTCCTGGCCATCAAAGAAGTGGTCGATGCCGATCCCCGACCCGGCAGCTTCCTTCTCACAGGATCCGCACGTGTTCTCGGAATGCGCGGGGTGCCAGACGCGCTCCCCGGCCGAATAGAAACGATCGAGCTCTGGCCGTTGTCGCAAGGTGAGATAGACGGCAGCCCGGACGGTTTCGTAGATGCGATCTTCAAGCTCGGGCCAGAGCTGCGGCATACGTCTGAACTAGGTCGAGCTGGTTATATCGACCGCGTGGTCAGAGGTGGATTCCCGGAGGCGGTCGCGCGGACAGCCGCCCGGCGCGAGCGGTTCTTGGACTCATATGTCGCCGACATCGTCAACCGCGACGTCATTCAGCTGTCGGAGATTGAGCGGGGGCCCGAGATGAGGGCCCTGACCCGACTCGTCGCGGCTAGATCCGGCCAGCTCCTCGTCCCCGGATCGCTGGCGAACGCGCTGGGGTTGCCACAGCAGACGATCAGCCGCTATCTGAGTCTCCTGGAGGAGGTATTCCTCATCAAGCGAGTCCCGGCCTGGTCCCGCAATGTGAACGCCAGAGCTGTGGGGACTCCAAAGGTGGCGATGGTCGACTCTGGCATTGCGGCGAACCTGCTCGACATCGATGCGGGCAGTCTCCGTCGGCCAGAGAGTACGTTTGGACCTCTTCTCGAGGGGTTCGTCGCAATGGAGGTTGCCCGTCAGCTCAGTTGGTCTAAACAACGTGCCGAGCTGTACCACTACCGCACGAAGGACAAGCTCGAAGTAGACCTGATCTTGGAAAGCCGGCGGGGGGAGGTTGTGGCCATCGATGTCAAGGCGGCATCCACCGTCAGAGCTGATGACTTCCGGGGACTCAGGCATCTCTCAGATCGGCTCGGCGAGGATCTGATGGTCGGCGTTGTTCTGTATACCGGCCAGCAGACCCTCCCGTTTGGTCCGCGGTTCCGGGCAATCCCGATAAGCGCGCTATGGGAAGTGCACTCGGCCTGAGCGAGGGCGGAAGCTTGCCGCATTCGGTGCAGGCCATCGCAGTGAGCACCCGTGGCTAGCTCGTCCGGGTGAACACCGCCGTCCAGTTCGCCTCCCACGTCCGCCCGCCATCTGCGGAGAACGCTTGCTCCCAGCGCGCTGACTCGGCGGTGATGTCGAACCACTTGTACCGGACGGTGATCTGGCTGCCGTCCCAGTCCTGCTCGCAGTAGAACAGGCCGACACCCCCGTCGAACGCGCCGACGACCGGCGGTGGCGCCAGGTCGCCGTCCCGGCTGCTGGCCCAGTGCAGCGACCACTGGCCGGTCGCCGGGTTCAGCAGCCGGACAGTCAGCCCGCTGAATCCGCGGTCCGGGGCATGCAGCTCGTCCACATTGCCGGCCCCGCCGAGCACCGACCAGCTGCGCGTCGTGGTCCTGAACTCGTCCCACTCCGTGCAACCAGCCAGTGGCTTGACCAGCCGCCGCTGGATCCCGTCCCAGCTGCCGACGAAGAAGTCGAAATCGCCGAGGCCCTTCATCGCTTGATGTGCCGGTGGCCGAGGCCTCGATGGGGGCAAGAGCGCCCGCAAGTACCTGTCAGTGAATGGCATGCCGCGACGCTAACCGCCAGACACTGACATCTAGTGTCAGTGTCATGCGCGCAAGCCGGCTTATCTCACTGCTGTTGCTGTTGCAGAATCGCGGCAGGATGACTGCTCAGCAACTCGCCGACGCCCTTGAGGTGTCTGTGCGCACCATCTACCGGGACGTGGAGTCGCTGAGCGCTGCAGGCATCCCGCTGTACGGGGACGCTGGTCCGGCGGGCGGCTATCAGCTACTCGGCGGGTACCGGACGCGGCTCACCGGCCTCACCGCCGGCGAGGCGGAAGCACTGGTGCTGGCCGGAGCCCCGCACGCGGCGGCAGAACTCGGCCTCGGCACCATGCTGGCCGCGGCCAGGCTGAAACTTTCCGCCGCACTGCCGCCCGGCTTGCGCGAGCGAGCCGCGGTGGTCGAGGAGCGCTTCTACCTCGACGCGCCAGGCTGGTACGCCGACGGTGACTCCTCGCCCTACCTCGCGACAGTGGCCGAGGCGGTCTGGTCCCAGCGCCGCATCGAGATCCTCTACCGCCGCTGGACGGCACCGACCGACGTGACCAGGACGCTAGACCCGCACGGGATTGTGCTGAAGGGCGGCAGGTGGTATCTGGTTGCCCGCAGCGGCGGGCAGCTGCGCACCTACCGGATCAGCCAGATCATCAGCCTGTCGCTGCTGGACGAAGGATTCGACCGGCAGGACGGTTTCGACTTGCAGGCGCACTGGCAGGCAGGTATCGGCGAATTCCGGGCCGGGCTGCACCAGGGCGAAGCCACGGTGCGGCTGACTGAGGACGGCCGGATCCGCATGCGCGAGCTGATGAACCCGGCGGTCGTCGCAGCCGCGGACGCGACCGCGAGCGAGCCCGACGCGGACGGCTGGATCACGGTGATCGTTCCCATCGAGTCGCTGCAGCACGCGCGGTCGGAGTTCCTGCGGCTCGGGCCGGAGGCCGAGATGCTGGCGCCGGCTCAGCTGCGTGCCGAGCTGGCCCGGGCCGCGCGCGGTCTCGCAGCGCTGTACGCCGATGACAGCTGAGCGACACGCCGGCCCAACATGTGGTGCATGAAATTGTCAGACCTCCTACATATGGTGGCCGTGCAGCAGCGGCCCGGCGGAGGAGAGGCAATGCCCGCGATCATGCAGGTGCGCAAGCGCAACGGAGACAGCGAGCCAGTTGACGTCAGCAAGATCGTGCGAGCGGTGCAGCGCTGGGCGGGCGATCTCGATGACGTGGACCCGATGCGGGTCGCGACGAAGACGATAAGCGGCCTGTACGACGGGGCAACGACAGCCGAGCTCGACCGGCTGTCGATCCAGACCGCGGCGGAGATGATCGCGACCGAGCCGCAGTACTCGCGGCTGGCGGCCCGGCTGCTGTCCGGTTACATCGGCAAGGAGGTGCGCGGCCAGGGCATCGCGTCGTTCAGCCAGTCGGTCGGGCTTGCCCACGCCGAAGGCCTCATCGGGGACGAGACCGCCAGGCTGGTCAAGGACAACGCCCGCAAGCTCGACTTCGCCGTCGACGAGCAGGCGGACCTGCGATTCGAGTATTTCGGCATCAAGACGGTGTATGACCGGTACCTGCTCCGGCATCCGGCCAGCCGGCTCGTGCTGGAAACGCCGCAGTACTTCCTGCTGCGGGTGGCCTGCGGGCTGTCGCGAACGCCGGCCGAGGCGATCGGGTTCTACCGGCTGATGTCCTCGCTCGCCTACCTGCCGAGTTCGCCGACGCTGTTCAATTCCGGCACGCGCGCACCCGCAGCTGTCGTCCTGCTTCCTGGTCGACTCACCGCGCGATGAGCTGGACTCGATCTACGACCGGTACGCCCAGGTTGCCAGGCTCAGCAAGTTCTCCGGCGGGATTGGCATCGCGTGGTCGCGGATCCGCTCCCGCGGCACCCTGATCCGCGGTACGAACGGGCAGTCCAACGGCATCGTGCCATGGCTGCGGACGCTTGACTCCTCGGTGGCCGCCGTGAACCAGGGCGGCCGTCGCAAGGGTGCGGCCTGCGTATACCTCGAGCCCTGGCACCCTGACATCGAGGAGTTCCTCGAGCTGCGCGACAACACCGGCGAGGACGCGCGGCGAGCGCACAACCTCAACCTGGCCAACTGGATCCCGGACGAGTTCATGCGCCGGGTCGAGGCCGATGACATGTGGTCGCTCATCGATCCCGACGTCGTACCGGAACTGCCTGACCTGTGGGGCGCCGCATTCGACCAGGCGTACCGGACCGCCGAGGCGGACGGCCGGTACGTACGCCAGCTGAAGGCCCGCGACCTGTACGCGAAGATGATGCGCACGCTGGCGCAGACCGGTAACGGCTGGATGACGTTCAAGGACGCCTCGAACGCCCGGTGCAATCAGACCGCACTGGCGGGGCACGTCGTCCACCTGTCCAACCTGTGCACCGAGATCATCGAGGTCACCAGCGACGCGGAGACCGCGGTCTGCAACCTGGGCTCGGTTAACCTGGCCCAGCACCTGATCACCGGGCCGGCTGGCGGGCCTGACCTCGACTGGGCGAAGCTGCGGCAGACGGTGCGGACGGCGGTGCCGTTCCTGGATCGGGTGATCGACATCGGCTACTACCCGAGCACGCAGGCAGCGGCGTCCAACCCGCGCTGGCGCCCGGTCGGCCTCGGCGTCATGGGCCTGCAGGATGTGCTCTTCGCCCTCAGGCTGCCGTTCGATTCGGCCGCGGCGCGCGAGCTATCCGCGCGGATCGCGGAGGAGATCTACCTGACCGCGCTGGAGGCATCCGCCGACCTCGCCGAGCGGCATGGCCCGCACCCGGCGTTCGCGCAGACCCGGGCCGCGGGCGGGCAGCTGCAGCACGATCTGTGGGAGGTGGCTGGCGTCCAGGAAGACCGCTGGGCGGCCCTCCGCGACCGTATTAAGGGAACGGGGCTGCGCAACTCCCTGCTGATCGCGATCGCGCCGACCGCCACTATCGCCTCAATAGCGGGGTGCTATGAGTGCATCGAGCCCCAGGTGTCGAACCTCTTCAAGCGGGAAACGCTGTCCGGCGAGTTCATGCAGGTTAACAGCGCGCTGGTGACGGAGCTGAAGGCCCACGGACTGTGGACGGAGCAAGTCCGGGACGCCATCAAGCGAGCGGATGGGTCGGTCCAGGATGTCGCCGAGCTGCCCGCCGGAACCCGCGAGCTGTTCCGGACGGCATGGGAGCTGCCGCAGCGCGCGCTGATCGACATGGCCGCGGCGCGTGCGCCGTTCGTCGACCAGAGCCAGTCGCTGAATCTGTTCATGGCAGCCCCGTCGATCGGCAAGCTGTCCTCGATGTACCTGCACGCCTGGAAGTCCGGCCTGAAGACGACCTACTACCTGCGATCGAGGCCGGCTACCCGGATCGCGCAGGCAACGGTGCCAGCGCAGCCGCGACAGCCGGCCGGGCCGCCGGGTGCGCTGCCTCAGCTGGCCAGCCAGGACCGTTCGACCGAGGCGGATGCCGCAGTGCTCGAGGCGGATGCCGCAGTTACCGAGCCGGATGCCGCCGCGATCGAGCCAGCCGCCGCAGCGCTCGCCTGCTCGCTGGAGAACCCCGAGGCGTGCGAGGCCTGCCAGTGACCGCCGAGCCGACCGGACAACGGCGCATGCTGCTCGACCCCGGCCTGGACCTGACGCTGCGGCCCATGCGCTATCCGCAGTTCTACGACCGGTTCAGGGCCGCGATCAGGAACACCTGGACGGTCGAGGAGGTCGACCTGCACTCCGACCTCGCCGACCTCGCCCGGCTATCGGCGGCCGAGCGGCACCTGGTCAGCAGGCTGGTCGCGTTCTTCGCCACCGGCGACACCATCGTGGCCCATAACCTCGTGCTGAACCTCTATCAGCACGTCAACTCGCCTGAAGGCCGGCTGTACCTGTCCCGGCAGCTATTCGAGGAAGCAGTGCACGTGCAGTTCTACCTGACGCTGCTGGACACCTATGTGCCCGACGAGGAAGAACGGTCCGCGGCGTTCGCTGCGGTGGACACGATCGCCTCGATCCGGCGCAAGGCGGAGTTCTGCTTTCGCTGGCTTGACTCGGTCTGCGAGCTACGGGAGCTGCATACCGCCGCCGACCGCCGGACGTTCCTGCTCAACCTGATCTGCTTCGCCGCCTGCATCGAGGGACTGTTCTTCTACGGGGCATTCGCCTACGTGTATTTCCTGCGCTCCCGCGGCTTGCTGAACGGGCTGGCTTCCGGCACCAACTGGGTCTTCCGCGACGAGTCCATGCACATGGCGTTCGCGTTCGACGTGGTCGACACTGTGCGGGCCGAGGAGCCAGGGCTGTTGGACGCCGAGCTTGCCAGCCAGGTCCGGGACATGCTGGCCGAGGCCGTCGAGTGCGAGGTGCAGTTCGCCGAGGACCTGCTGGGCCAGGGCATTCCGGGCCTGTCGCTGGCCAGCATGCGCGACTACCTCCAGCACGTGGCTGACCGGCGACTGGCGCGGCTCGGCATCGAGCCGCTGTACGGCTCGGTGAACCCGCTGCAGTTCATGGAACTCCAGGATGTGCAGGAGCTGTCGAACTTCTTCGAGCGCCGGGTGTCCGCCTACCAGGTCGGGGTAACCGGCACAGTCGCATTCGACCAGGACTTCTAGCTAGCTGGCGGTGAGCTAGCTGCCGATGAGCACGCCGTTGCGGGTGAGGCTGGCCACGGCAGTGTCGTCCAGCCCGAGCCAGTCCTGCAGTGCTTCGGCGTTGTGCTCACCACGGCTGGCTACGGCCCGGCGCGGCGTGACGAGGCCGGCCGAGAATTCGTAAGGCAGCGCCGCGACGCGGCGGTCAGTGCCGGGCACGCTGACCGAATGAGCGCCCGCGGCGAACACATCGGCACTGTCCGGCAGGTCGGCCCAGGCCACGCCGGCGGCCTCCAGTTCGGCGACCAGGCTGGCGCGATCGGAGAAGCTGCTCATCCAGTCCTGGATCGCCTGCTGGCGGAGCCGTACCTTGACCGGCAGGGCGCTGCCCGGCGGAGCGGGGTCCGCGATAAGTCCGCGCTGCGACAGCATCGCCCACGCGTGCTTGAGCGGTGCGGCGATCAGCAGCGGTCCGTCCGGCGCCTGCCAGATCGTGCCGCGCGAGGTGTACGGCTCTCCGCTGCCCGCGATCGCGGCGTGGGCGTGATCGTCACTGGCCGCCACGGCCGCGAGCATGCTGAGGTCGATGCGCTGGCCCCGGCCGGTCGCGGCGCGCTGGTGCAGAGCGGCGAGCACCGCGATCGCCGCGTGCAGCGCGGTGACAGTGTCCGCGAGCGCCAGCGGCAGATCGGAGTGCTCCCGGCCGTCGAGCTCCGCCTGGCGGGCGAGCAGACCGGACTCGGCGTGGATCACTGGCGCCAGCGCCCGGCGCTGGGCATCCGGGCCGTCGATGCCGAAGCCCGTCACCGACAGCATTATCAGCCCGGGATTCGCCGTCGAGAGCTGCTGGTAGCTCAGCCCGAAGCGGTCCATCACGCCCGGCCGGAAATTCTCGATGAGCACGTCAGCGTGCGTCGCGAGATCGCGTACCAGGCCGGCGCCGCCCGGCCTGGCCAGGTCGACGCCGACGCTGCGCTTGCCGGCGTTCATCTGCGCGTACATGCCGCTGCGCAGCCCGGCGACGACGCCGAAGAGTTCGGTGATGTCGGTCCGCGGGCCCTCGATCCTGACCACGTCGGCGCCGAGGTCGCTGAGAATACGTGCCGCGTAGGGGCCGGAGATTGCCTGGGACATGTCCAGCACCCGCCAGGCCGGCAGCAGGGTGGCGGCTGCTGGCGAGGCAGGCGCCGGCGGGGCAGCCGCAGCTGCCTCCGGCGCGGGCTCACTCATCGGTCCTCCTTAGCAGCTGAGATGCGCCGCCCTGGCTGGAGTCCGGGGGACGGCGCGGTCGATGCCGGTTGAATTCCCGCATCCCCGCGGCGCCGATGGCCAAGCAGAGCGTCATCAATGGCAGTGACCTGCGCTGATACACCGCCTACCAGGTCCCGGCTGGCGACCAGCCGCAGGTCCGGATCGATCGCGGCGAGCACCTTTCGCAGTGCCGGGGAGCCTGGCTGGCCGACTGAGCCCATCTGCTGATGATGGCAGAGTGGCGATCGGCTAGTTCTCCTAGACTGAGCGCATATGGGCAGGGGTGAGACGGAGTGAAGCCGGACGACGACAGTGCCTTCGAACTCGGCACTGACGGGCCGTCGGTCATCCTCGTCGGCGTCGACGACTCGACAACCTCCATCCGGGCTGGCTGGTATGCGGCTGGGCTTGCCCGCAGGCAGCGCGCCCGGATCGTCGGAGTATTCGTGGCTCCGATCGCGTCGTTCGGGTCTGCCGGACCGGGCGGCGCCGCGCTCGCGGTCGCCAAGGACGAGGCGTTCCGCTCGACAGCTGAGGAGATGGAGCAGCGGGCCAGGGTGATCGGTGCTGAGCTCGGCATCAAGGTGACATTCGTGGCCGCGCGCGGTGATCCGTACACCGAGATCTGCCGGATCGCAGACGAGGTGCGTGCCGACGCCATCGTTGTCGGTGCATCGGCCCACGCCGGGCATCGCTTCATCGGGTCGCTCGCGGTCCGTCTGGTCCGGGCCGGCAAGTGGCCCGTCACGGTGGTGCCCTGACCTCCTGTTCGGGGTGGGCCAGCACTGCGGCCAGTGGCACGCAGGTGGCCCCTATTCTTCGGTTACCCGGTACTGATCGTGCCGCGCGAAGAGCTCGGTCCACTCGTCGGTGCCGCCTACGGTCGCGCGAGTGCTTCTGCTGGTGACGTCCGGATCGAGGCGCCGCGCGGACGGCCGCGCGCACGTTTGCCCGGAATGATCACGCCACGCACGATCAGTTCGCCGCCCCAGACGCCCCAGGGCTCGGCCCGCTGCAGCGCTCCGTCGAGGCACGCCGCCCGCGCCGGGCACTGCTGGCACAGCGCAATGGCCTGCCGGATCTCCTCTGGCCGCTCGGCGAAGAACAGATCCGGAGCCACCTGGCAGGGGATTTCGGAAGCGGCGACGCGGAGCGACTGAGGCTTCGGGGACGGGCTCCGGGTGGTGGGCGGCCTGGCTGCTTCCACCCCGGCCTCCGCCGGGGCGAGCCAGCCGTGTGCCGTCGGCAATCGCCAGGTGCCGCGCGTTCTGGCTCCAGCCGACCTCGCTCGCAGGCGCGTACATGATTCCTCCGTGATGCCGCGGTTCCTCGGTCTGCAGACTCGCGGTAAGGCACGGCACGCCGCATCAGGCAGATTCCCTATGTCCGAGCCGGGGGCAGCCTTAGGGCCCGATCACGCCGCCGGACAGTGGAAGATTGAGGTTATGGGTAATCCGGCCGGCAACCCCGCCGAGGCCAGGCCACGGGAGTGGCTGGCGATGCCTGGCGGGCGCATCCGGCCGGTGGTGTCCGTTCCGGCCGAGTCCAGGCGGACCGCTAGCCCCGCCGCCAGCCCTGCAGACACCAGCGCGCCTCGGTCCAGCCAGGCCCACGACGGTCCGAACGGGTCCGGCCACCGTCGGGAGAGCCCCGCCGAACTGGTGTCGCCCGCAGTCTGGCTGGCCCGGCTAGCGCCGGTTTGCTCGTGCGGCAGGACGTGCCTGGGCTCGGGCCGGACCTGTGGCGCGGCAGAGTGCGTTCGTCGGTTGCGTGCGCAGGAAACCGGCTCCTAAGCCGCGCCACCGGGATGTCTGCAGGCTGGCCTGCTGAGCTGGTCGAGGGTTTCGCGCGGCTGGTACGAAGATCACAGTGAGGTGAGCAACCAGATCGCGCTGTCAGCGTCCGCAGGCATGATGGGAACGTGAACAGCCGGGGCAAGGTGGATAGCCGCGTTGTGCGGGTGATCCGGCGCAGCCCGGACTGCCCGGTCGATGATTCGGCCTGGCCGGCCACCGTTCCGGCGGTGGCCCAGGTGCTGCGAGCTGACCTCGTCCTGCCTCCTGGCCTGACGGTCCTGGTAGGCGAGAACGGATCTGGCAAGTCCACCATCGTGGAAATGCTCGCTGAAGCCTGCGGGCTCAATCCGCAAGGAGGATCGGGCCAGGCAGCGCTCTTCCGGGTGCGGACCAGCGAGCCAGGGCTGGGGCAGTACCTCATTGCCGAGCGTGGTCCCTCGAAGGGCTGGTCCTATTTTCTGCGGGCGGACACGATGCACGGCTTCTACAGCTACCTGGAGGACAATCCCGGCCGGAGTCCGGAGAACTTCCACCAGCTCAGCCACGGCGAGGGGTTCCTGGAGATACTGCGCACCCGGGTGAACCAGCCGGGGCTCTATCTCATGGACGAGCCCGACGCTCCGCTGTCGTTCACCGCATGCCTCGGGCTGGCCGCCCTGCTACATGACCTAGCCCGGGCTGGCTCCCAGGTCATCGTGGCGACGCATTCCCCGATCATCGCCTCAGTACCGGGCGCGACGCTCCTCGAACTCGGCTCGTGGGGCATCCGCCCGGCGCAATGGAACGATCTTGACCTGGTCGGTCACTGGCGCTCGTTCCTGGCGGATCCGGCGTTCTACTACCGGCATCTGCTGGCCGACTAACGCCGTCGGGCGGCAAGAGCCGCAGTCGCAAGCCAGCCAGCCTTGGCATAAGGCCTGACGCTGACCATGGGACCCCTCGAAATCGGGGCCGCCGGGCCTGACCTGCGGGCCCGTAGCAGGCCGGTTATGGCCGCCGCGAGCCGGTGCCAGCACGACGGAGGCGCTCGCGGGCCTCGTTCTCCGACAGCGAGGTGATGGGCTGGCCGACCGTGTGCTGGTACTTGGCGTCATAGGCCCTGGTCCAGACGCCAGCCGCCCACGAGCGCTCGAGTTCGCCGGAGCTGAACTCCCGGCCGCGCGCGCGGCAATACGCGGACAGGAACCGCTCAGTGTCCTCGACGGTGGCCAGCTCGTCCGCGCTGACGGTCGAATACAGCGCGGCGGCGAAGCCGACGAGGATGGCTTCGCTGTCAGTGGTCATGCTGTCCCAGTCGTGCACCACCAGTAGCTCGTCTCCGCTCCAGCGCAGGTTACCGGCAAGCCAGTCGCAATGGCCGATCACGGCTTCGGACTCTCCGGCTCGCAGCCGGTCCCGGGCACGACGCCCGGCATCATCAATCCACTCCGGCCCGACCATCTCGTCGAGGCGGACGTCAGGGTCGTCCTCGGGACACGGCCACAGTCCGTCCCCGGAGTGGTTCCAGGCCGCCCACGACGGCGCCGGGTCGAGCGCAGGCACCTCGGCCGGCCGCGGGGCCAGCCGGATCAGCCGCGCGAACGCGTCGGCGAAGGCGCGCGCCGCTTGGTCGGCGCTCGGCAGCATGGCGCCGCCGGGGACGAAGGTCTCCGCGGTTGCGACGTCGCCGCCGAGAGGCGCGGCACCGGTGAGCGGCTGAGGGCACGGATACCCGGCCAGGAACATACGGCGCTGGACTTCGGCGCACGCCGCTATCCGCGGCGAGTCCGGGCGAACTTTGACCACCACCTCGCGGCCGTCAGCCAGCCGCAGCCCTATGACCGCGGACAGGTGCCCGGATCTGAAGATCTCATCCGCGGGCGGGCTGCCGAGATGCTGCCTGCACCACAGGGCAAGCCGGGCAGCATCGACGGCACGCGCGCGATGAGCCATCTGAGCATCCTCACACGCGCCGCTGATGTCCCGGCGCGAAGAGGGTCCGGGCCCGGGTCGTTTACGTGACCGGCTCCGTGGCCATCCCAGCGGCGAGCTGCGCGAGACCGAGTGCTTCCGGCACCGTCGGCCGCTCGGCCGCCTGGATTGCCGCCGGCAGCCGGGCGCCCGGATATGGCTGCGGGCACCACGGGACGCCGGGCTACTGAGCCGGGCTGCGGGCGAGCAAGCGGTCGACGATCGCGGGCACTGCCGCGCTGATCGGCTCCCGGATGGTTGCCACGGCCACATGGTCGTACGGTGTCGGGTCACGGTTGACGATCACGAGGCGCCCGCCACCGCGGACGGCGACAGCACACAGTGATGCCGCCGGCTCAACCGTCAGGGTGCTGCCGATGGCCAGGAACAGGTGGGCCGCCTGCGCGGCCGCGGCGGCACGAGACAGTATCCCGGTATCTAGCGCCTGGCCGAACATCACGGTGGCGGACTTCAGTATTCCGCCGCAGTCCAGGCACGGCGGGTCCACCTCGCCCGCGCTGACCCTGGCGAGCGTGTCGGACATCTCGGTCCGGTCGCCGCAGCCAGTGCAGACAACCGCGTACATCGTTCCGTGCAGCTCCAGGACCCGGTCCTGCGGTGTCCCGGCCCGCTGATGCAGGCCGTCGATGTTCTGGGTGATGACGGTGGTGTCGATGTCGCTGGCGGCGAGCCTGGCCAGCGCGAGGTGCGCCGCATTGGGCTCGGCAGTCCAGGCCGGGTGCGCCAGCCTCGCCTGCCAGGATCGTTGCCGCACTTCGGGCTCGGCCACGTATACCTGGTACGACGACATCTTCTCGGCTGCCGGGTCGCGGGTCCACAACCCGGCGGGACCCCTGAAATCCGGGATACCGGAGTCAGTGGAGACGCCGGCGCCGTCAGGATCCCGACTCTGCGCACGCCCGAGATCCAGGCCGGGTTGTCCGGGACGCCGCCTGTGCTCACCAGTTCATCCTTAGCCGATGGCCAGGTGCGCGCAACTCCAGGTTGCTTAGCCGGGTCTGGGTGTGAGATGACCGTTTCTCACGAGTGGTGGGCGGAGCACCCCGTCACGATGCAGCGTCACGCCCGGAGCGGCCTGCCAGCTTCCAGGCGGCGGGCAGCAAGCCGGCGGCGATGACAGCCTTGATGGCATCGCCAGCCAGGAACGGCGTGAATCCGTCCGCGAGCGTGGCCGACGCGCTCAAGTGCAGGGCGAGCGCCAGCCAGGTCAGGCCGAACGCGTAGATGATGACCTCTCCGACCAGCATGGCCGGGAGCGCCCGCAGCACCGAGCGGTCGGCGCCCCGGCCGGCCAGGTACCCGCATGCCGTGGCGGCGAAGAAGAACCCGACGATGTACCCGAAGGTGGCCCCGACGTAGCCGCTGCGTGTGACCGGCGAACCAGGGCACCCCGGCGACGCCGGCGATCGCGTACAGAGCCATGGACGCGGCAGCGCGGCGCCAGCCGAGCGCGGCGCCCGCGAGCAGCACGCCGAGGGTCTGACCGGTGATCGGCACCGGGGTGAAGTGCAGCGGGATGGAAATCTGGGCCAGTGCGCCGACGAAGCCCGCGCCGCCGACGACGAGAAGCACGTCACGCAGCAGCGTTCCCGGCAGGAGGTCGGCCAGGACCAGGGTACGGGGACGGGCAATCGCTACCGATGACATGGGGGCAGGCCTCCTCGTGCGGGCCGCGGGGGTACGGCCAGACGAGCACGGACCCTACCAGGGCGGGCGTGGGCCGCCGACGGACCCTGGCCCATTCCGCGGGTAAGGTGCCGGCGTGGATGCCGAGTGGACTTGCCCGCCAGCGGCCGAGGGTTCTGAGGTGCTGCTCAGCCTGGCGGTCGGGACCGCGCGCTTCCTGCTCGGACAGTGGAGCGTGGTCCGCGCTATCCGCGACTACCAGTCCGGTCAGTCCGGCTGGTTCCGGGGCGCAGCGCGGTTCGTGCCCGAGCCAGGCACTGGTACCAGCCTGGTGCTGACCTACCGGGAGAGCGGCGAGCTGCGGTTCGGCGCGCACCGCGGACCGGCCAGCCGGAGCCTGCGTTACGTCGAGCGGCCGGACGGGGCGGCAGACGTCCGGTTCGCTGACGGGCGCGAGTTCTACCAGCTCGACCTGCGCGCCGGCGACTGCCAGGCAGAGCACCGGTGCGGTGCCGACCGGTACCTGGTGGGAACGCATCTGCTGAGCGGCGATAGCTTCACCGAACAGTGGCGGGTGACCGGCCCGGCGAAGGACTATGAGATGACGACCACCTACGTCAGGACGGACAGCCAGGAGTGACGGCCGAGAGTTACCTGGGCACCATTCCGCGGCTGCTCTGGTCCGCCGCCGAACGGGACGGTGACGCGACCTGGCTCCGCAGCGATCACGGCTCGCTCAGCTTCGGCGCGGCGGTCACGGCGGTGAGCCTGACCGCCGAATCGCTGCGTGCCGCCGGCGCCGGCAAAGGCGATCTGGTCATGCTGACCGCCAGCAATACGCCTGGTTACCTGGTCGCCTGGCTGGCGCTCACGTCCATGGGCGCCGTCGCGGTCGCGGTCAACCCGCGCGGTACGTCGGCAGAGCTTGCCGGACTGATCAGGCAAGTCGAGCCGAGACTGCTCATCACCGACGCAGCGCTGGCCAGCGTGCTCACAGCCGCCCGGCTCGACAACGAGCGGACAAGCACTGGCAGCCATGGCCGGACCCCGTTCCCCGATGTTATTGACGTGCACTCGCTGCTGCCTGCTGACTGGCTGCAGCCGGCCGCGCTGGCGGAGCAGGCCGGCCGGGCGCGGCTGCCGGATGCCAGGGTGACGCCCGACGATCTGGCCGTGCTGATCCCGACCTCCGGCACGACCGGCCGGGCGAAGCTGGTGATGCAGACGCATCGGGCGTACGCGATGGCGGGCGAGGGCTTCCCGTTCTGGATGGAGCTGACCTCGGCGGACCGGATGCTGACCACGCTGCCCCTGTTCCATATCAACGCGCCCGCGTACTCGGTGCTGGGGTCGCTCGCCTGCGGGGCCGGCCTGGTGCTGGCCGAGCGGTTCTCGGCCAGCACGTTCCTCGATACCGCACGCCGGCACGGGGCGACCGAGTTCAACGCGATCGGGGCCATGCTCGAGATCCTGATGCGGCAGCCGGAGCGGCCCGACGATGGGGATACGCCGCTGCGGCTGTGCTACACCGGCCCGGCGCCCGAGCGAGCTCGGCAGCTGGAGATCGAGCGGCGGTTCGGCTTGCGGATCGTGGTCGGCTACGCCATGTCCGAGTCTCCGTACGGGCTGATCTGGGCACGCGGAACGCGGCCATTCGGCACTCTCGGCTCGGTCCGGCAGCATCCGACGCCTCGGCACCGTCAATTACGCGCGGGTCGCGCGCGTCCCCGACAGCGGCGCCGGAGGAGGCAGGGCGGTCAGCCGCGACCACGGGTCCGGCGACCACGGGACCGGCGACCAGGAGACCGGCGACCACGGGTGCGGCGACCAGGGGACCGGTGACTGGGCCTTGGGGCCTGGTGAGACCGGGGAGCTCCAGCTCCGCAACCCGGCGCTGGCTCGAGGCTACTGGCGCATGCCGGCCGAAACCGCGGCCCTGATGACGCCTGATGGCTGGCTGCACACGGGCGATCTGGTGACCGCCGGCGACGACGGCACCTACACCTTTGTGTCCAGGGTCAAGGAGGTCATCCGGCGTCGCGGCGAGAACCTGTCGCCACTGGATGTCGAGGACGTCCTCGCAGCTCACCCGGCTGTCCTTGAGTGCGCAGTGGTCGGGGTGCCATCGGAGTTGTCGGAGGAGGAGGTCATGGCATTCATCGTGGCGGCGCCCGGCCATGCGGTTGACTTCGCCGACCTGCGGGCCTTCGCGGCGGAACGGCTTGCTCCTTTCAAGGTCCCTCGGTTCTGGCAGCTCATCGACGAGCTGCCGCGAACTCCGACGGCGCGAGTTGCCAAGCACCGGCTTCCGGCCGGCAGTTCGCCGGATGCCTATGACGCTGAGGCTCCGAGGAGCGATCCGGCCGCCCCATAGCGATGTCAGGAATGCGCAAATCAGAGTAAAGCGGACGGAACAACGGCAGCTGGCGGCGTGCGTCATCGGCGTGCTGTCGGCTGCAGTCATTTCAGTGACCGGTATGCCGTAAATAAGCCACCGAAAGGCGCACGGTGCTGGCGGGCCGCGATAGGTCGCCGCGGGGTTACCGCATCGGAGCTCGGTCCACGAAAGCTTGCCAAGGTATCTTTCCAAAGATTCCTTTCGAAAGCTATCGTTGCATGCATGACCGAGCATGGCGTACCCGAACGCACTGTCACGCGACTGACCGATCCCAAGGCGCTGCGCGCCCTTGCGCATCCGACCAGGCTGGCGCTGGTCGGCCAGCTCCGGATCCATGGCCAGCTCACCGCGACTCAGGCCGGCGAACTGCTCGGCGAAAGCTCAGCGAGCTGCTCGTTTCACTTGCGCCAGCTGGCCAAGTACGGCCTGGTAGAAGAGGCTGGGGGCGGTCATGGCAGGGAGCGGCCGTGGCGGGCAACGACGATGTTCACCAGCTGGCCGGAGGTTGCCGAGGACCCCAAGGTGGAGGCGGCTGCCGGGTTGCTCACCGGCGCCGTCACCGATTTCTGGTTCCGGAGCTTGCGGCGCTGGATCGAGGTCAGGTCGGATGAGCCAGAGGAGTGGCAACGGGCGGCTGAGTTCGGCGACACCAGCGTTTACATCACTGCCGACGAGCTGGCCGAGCTCGGCCGACGCACCCGGGCGCTCGTCGACGCCTACCTGCCGCGGCAGGCTCATCCCGCGCTGCGGCCACCTGGAGCGCGGCTCGTCAGCGTCTTGCACGTAGCGCATCCCTTCGTGGATCCAGCTACTCGGGGGAGTCGGGGTGATGCGGCTAGTCCGGGTGATGTGGCGGGCCGCGCTCAGGCCGACGGACGGCTGAGGTGCCCGAAGCGACCGGCCTACGGCAGGAACTGCCGCACCGAACCCGTTCGCGGTGGCCGCCGCGAGTTACTACCCGGATTCCGGTGCTGCTGCGCCGGACAGAGTTCCGCCGTTACTGGACCGCGCAGACCATCTCGATGTTCGGAGACCAGGTATCCGGCATCGCGATCCCGCTGGCTGCGGTACTCGTTCTGCACGCAAATGCCGCCGACATGGGTTACCTGACGGCGCTGGTCTGGCTGCCTAGCCTGTTGTTCGGCCTGCACGCAGGGGCCTGGGTCGACCGGCGCGGGCACCGTCGGCTCACCATGATCGCTGCTGACCTCGGCAGATTCGCGCTGCTCGCCAGCTTGCCGGTGTGCTACGCCCTCGGCATCTTCACGCTGGCGCAGCTGTTCGCCGTAGCGTTCGGCGTCGGCCTGCTCAGTGTGCTGTTCAACGTCTCTGATTCGGCGCTGTTCGTTGCCGTCGTCCCAGCCGACAAGTACCTCGACGGCAACTCCCTGATCTATGCCAGCAGAGCGCTGTCGTTCGTCGGCGGCCCGAGCATTGGCGGGGTGCTTGTGCAGGCGTTCTCCGCCCCGTTCGCCATCGTCGCCGACGCGCTGTCCTTCCTCGGCTCCGCGTTCTTCCTGCACCGTATCCGGCCGGCCGAGCCAGCCCCCGACAGGAGCGCCGCCAAGGGCTCGGTCACTGCGGGCGCCCGGTTCATTGCCGGCTCGCCGATCGTGCGGGCGTCGCTGCTCGCGGTCGCGACCATCAACTTCTTCAACCTGATGTTCTCCGCGCTGTACCTGATCTACGCGGTGCGCGTACTGGAACTCGGCGCCGGCCTGATCGGCACGGTGCTGGGAGCGGCGGCCGTCGGCGGGTTGCTGGGTGCGGCGGTCACCAAGCGGCTGGCCGACCGGATCGGGGTGGGCCGGGCGTACGCCGCCGGCTGTGCGCTGTTCACCGGGCCGCTCTTGCTCGTACCGCTGGCGGGCGGCCCGAAGCCGCTGGTTATCGGTACCTTGTTCGCGGCCGAGTTCGCCTCGGGTTTCGGCGTCATGGTGCTGGACATCAGCATCGGTTCGATCTTCGCGGCGGTGATACCGGACGAGGTGCGGTCCAGGGTCTCGGGAGCGTTCCAGGCCGTGAACTATGGCACCCGTCCGGCCGGCGCGCTGCTCGGGGGAGTGCTTGGCACCCTGCTCGGGTTGCGACCTGCACTCTGGCTCGCGGCCGCAGGTGGAGTGCTCGGATTCGTGCTGCTGCTGCCCTCGCCGGTCCCGGCCTTCCGGATGCCGGCGGGCGGCGGCAGCAGCGAAGCGGGCGGCGGCAGCAGCGAGGCAGGGCGGCAGCATATGCGATACCGACGGAGGCATTGGCAATGCGGACGGCAGCGCTGGCGCCGAGGCGAGCGCCGGCTGTAAGGCAGACGCCTGAGCCACTGCCGCCCGCAAGCCAGACGTCAGATCCGGAAGAACAAATTCAGGAAGCGGTCAGCCAGCGCGGCGTCGCCGATCGCGGTACCTCCGTTGACCCGCCCGAACGCGGTCAGCACCATGCTGCCGGGGTCGAACTCCAGCGTCGCCGGCAGGTCATCGATGGGACCTGGCTCGTAGCTCATGCCCTGATCGCTGATCGAGACGCGGTAGTCACCGGCGTTCCGCCCGCTGACCCGGATGCCGATGGTGAACGGGCTGAGATCGGCGTCCGGCCTGATGGTCGACTGCCAGATGATGAACATGAACGGAACGAGCAGGTCAGCTGCGTCAGCTGGCAGGGCATGAGCCCGGCCGCTGCCCTGCCTGATGTCCCAGGTATGAACGCCGTAGTCCATGAGCTGGCCGGCCGCGTAAATGAACGCAGGCACCGGTCCCATGTAGAAATGCGGCACGATCAGGCCGGACCACTCATCGGCGGAGAGCGGCTCGAGGATGCCCATCATCTTGTCCAGGTCGGCGCGGGCCCGCGCCATCATCTCCTGCTGGGACACCTGCGCGCCGATGGCCTGCGCGCTCTGCCCGGCCCGCTCGTGCATGCCGACCAGCCCGTATGGCGCGGGCGCCTCGGCTCCTGCCCTGGCTGTGTCGAAAGCCTGGAAGTAACCTTCGGTGGTATCCACGACATGGCCGATAACGTCCTTGACTTTCCAGCTCTCGCACGCAGTCGGCGCGTCCCAGGCGCCGGGCTGCTCCGCGAGCGTGAACATCTGGTTCGCTTCGCTGCGAACGACTCGCAGGATGGTGTCCTTGCCCTCGTAGGTCATGGCGTTCCACTCGCTCATGTCCTCACCTCTCTTGGCAGCGCCGGTGGCGCCGGCATCCGAAGACTCCGGCTGTGGGTTCGGGATGTGAACTGCTGTGCGGCCTACAGCTCGCTAGCCCAGCGCATGCTCGCGGCCGTGTCAACGGTCATTAAGAAAGGTAACGGGGCCAGTTTCAGCTCGCGGCGCGGTCCTGCAGGGATCGGGCGCGAAACCGCACGCGGACGGACTTGTCAGCCAGCCAGACTCAGGGTGGCGAGCGCCGCGCCGTAGCGGATCGCGACCAGCTGGCCTATTGCCTGATGAGCGCCAAGGGGCGCTGCGCACGGCGCGCCGAGCGCGGCGCTGAGGTCATCGAAGACCGCCACGGTAGTTCCCGGCCCGATCAGGCAAGGCGCGAGCGCTGGCCGCGAGGCGCCAGAGTCGCTGAGCCTGGTCACCGCGTCGGCGATGCTCGCCGGGTCCCCGAGCGAGGACGGCATGACCGGCACGGAAAGCCTGGAGGCCAGCAGAACCGCAATGATCGATGCCTCGCTGGCGGCCTCTGCGCCGACGTTGGCAAGTACGACGACGCCGCGTCCGTCGGCCGAGATACTCAGCCCGGACGACCGGGCGTGACGGGCCAGGCCAGCCTCCGCCAGGCGCGAATGGAGTGCCTCGGCCACCAGCGGGTGCGGGCCGAGATGGGCCGCCACCACCGCGGGCACTGCAGGCTGCGCTGCGATCCGCCGCAGCACGTCGTCGACCTTCGGATTCGGGCTCACCAGCAACGGCACGATCACGCTGGGGAACTGCTCGTGACTGTCGGACTCCGATCCGAAGTCGATCACCTCGGATAGTGCCAGCGTGCTGCCTTCCAGGTAGCCGACCCGGATGTCGACGCCTGGGCAGGACAGCTCGGCGATGGCGGCGACCTCAGGCCCGATGCCGGACGGGTCGTTCTCCGCCGAGCCGGGAACGGCGAGTACGAGGGCTGGCGCATCCGAGGCAACCGACAGCCGGTGCGGGCTCCGGTGGCGGCCCGCGGGGCGCGTCCGCGTCGTGCGGCGGGGGAGCGCGTCGGGCTGCTGGCCGCGCTGGGGGAGCGCGTCGGGCTGCTGGCCGCGCTGGGGGAGGGCGTCGGTGGGCTGCTGGCCGCGCTGGGGGAGGGCGTCGGGCTGCTGGCCGCGCTGGGGGAGGGCGTCGCCGGCTCGGGCTGCTGGCCGCGCTGGGGGAGGGCGTCGGGCTGCTGGCCGCGCTGGGGGAGGGCGTCGGGCTGCTGGCCGCGCTGGGGGAGGGCGTCGGCTGGGCCGGCTGGGAGGCGCGGGCTGCTGGCCGCGCTGGGGGAGGGCGTGGGCTGCTGGCCGCGCTGGGGGAGGGCGTCGGAGCGCTCCGGTAGTGACTCGTTCCGCCTGGGCAGCGGATCGAACACCGATCCGCTGCTGTGCACCGGAGGCTGGCCGCGCTCGGAGAAAGGTTCGCCGCGCTGAGGCAGCGGAACTCGGCGCTGGGGCAGAGGTTCCCTGCGCTGAGGCAGCGACTCGCCGGGCTCAGGTGCCGTCGGCTGGCTTTGCTCCGTCACGCTGTCGTATCGTAATGGGCTTGCCGGCCAGTTGACGCGCGTTCTGCGATGTTCATACCAAACCTGCTTGTGTCACCCATTCGTACTACTCGGCTGGCAGCATGCTCCTGAGCACCGCGATCAGTGCGCTCTTCTGCTCATCGGATAGCCGGTGCTCGGCTCGGATAGCCGCCTCGATGTCCTGCGGGGGCACGTCAGCCGAGCTGTTACCAGCGCCATCGCGGTGCAACAGGCCTGCCTGTGCGAGCAATGTCTCGGCCGAGACGTTCAACGCATCGGAGATGAGCCGGATGACCCGCACCGACGGCTGATGGAGGCCGCGCTCAATCTGGCTGAGGTACGGATTGGATAGCTTGGTTCGCTCGGCCAGCTGGCGCAGTGACAGGTTCGCGAGCTGGCGCTTGCTCCGGATGAAAGCGCCGAGCGCCTCCATCTGAGAGTCCCAGGGCTCGTTCATCGGAACCCCTTCCCAACTGCTGTGAATCACGGCGGCGCCGCGGCGGGCTGCTGCAGGAGCAGCCCGCCACGGCTTGGTGCCAGGTCGGTCAGTTCTTAGTCGTTGGCAGTGGTGGTCCTGGGTGCCCGGGCCTTGGCGGTGGTGCCGTTGGCGGCGCCGTCAGCCTTGGCGGTGGTCGCCCTTGGCAGCACTGTCAGCCTTGGCGCCGGCTGCCTTTACCGCGCTGGCCTTGCGCACCTTGGCCGCGGTGTCGCTGGCGTCATTCTCGGCGCCCGCTGCCTCAGGGGTCTTGGTGTGAGCTGCCTTAGTCGCGGCCGTAGCGGTCGGCGTCGTGTCCGCGGCATCGGCTGTCTCGTCTAGTGTTCCGGCGGCGTCGGTTGCAATTGCCGCGGGGGCTGCAGCAACCGTGTCCGCTGAGTCAGCCTGACCTGGCTTCCAGCCATCCTGCAGCGTTGCCACGACCTTCGACAGCCGGGTAACTCCCTCCGCGACCAGCGGGCTAGCAGCCTGGAAGGCCTTGTCGGCGAGGCTGCGCTGAGAAGCAAGCAGCTGACTCGCAAGGCTGCGCTGGGAAGCGAACATCTCGCTCGCCATCCTGCGCTGGGTCGCGATCATCTGGTCGGCGAACTCCTGCGCGCCAGCTCGCAGCTTGGCATGGTCAGTCAGGTTGCTCAGCGACGGAGTTCGCAGGCCTGCCAGCGGCAACGTCGGAATGGTCGGCCGGAACGCCTTCGCGAACTCGCTGCCGGTGCGGATAGCGCCGGTCACGGCCTCGCGGCTCTTGCGAACCTGCTCCTGGCTCTTGCGAACCTGCTCCTGGGCCTTGCGAACCTGCTCCTGGGCCTTGCGAACCTGGTCCTGGGCCTGGCGGACCTGCTTCGGGGCCTGCCGCAGCTGCTCCTGGGCCTGCCGCAGCTGCTCCTGGGCCTTGCGAACCTGCTCCTGGCCCTTGTTCATGGCGGCGAGCAGCTGGTCCTGTACTTCCTGCGCAACAGCGCGGGTGTCGATCATCTGGGGTCCCTCCCTCATTAGCGTCTATGCAAACTATACCAAGCACGCCGCGTAGTTTGTCAAGCGAAGCCCACCGCAACCGGTCCGTCGGGCTGGACTGAACGCCATGCCGGAGGGGGAGTCATGTGCTGGCAAGCCGGCTGGCCTAGGCCTCCTGCACGATCTCGAGGCCGTTGCCGTCCTGGTCCCGGAAGGCGAACATTGGCGGCACGCCGGGCCAGCGCAGCACATCGTCCACGTCGACGGCGTTCTCGACCAGCAACGCGTGCAACTCGTCAGCGTCGGCGACAGCAAGGCGGATGCCCGTTTCCGTGCCTGCCGGGGCGCTGGCCTTGGCCGGCACCAAGGCGATGGTCGCGCCGCCGCCGGCCGGCGCTACCTCGATCCAGCGTCCGCCGTTGCCGAGACTGACATCCATGCGCTTCTGCAGGCCGAGGAGCTGAGTGTAGAACTCGACTGCACCGTCCTGATCGCGGACAGGTACGCCGACTGTGCGGATTGAGGACACCCGGTTCTCAGCCATTGCTGGCTCCTGACCCGCCGGTGGCGAAGTCGGCTGAGTACATGAGCGAGCCCGGCGTCGTCAGCAGCTGACCGGTCTCCAGCCACGTCTTCAGACCGGACAGAATCATCGGCCAGCCCCCGTAGATCTGGTCATTGGCGCTCTCGGGGAGCTGGTCGTGAGTGAGCACGAGCCGGCACGAGTCGCCGACAGGCTCGATCTCCCAGGTAACCCTGCCGGGACCAGCGCTCTTGACATCCTCACTCCACAGCGCGGTCATGGTGTGGACCAGCCGTCGTGGCGGGTCGGCCTCAAGGATCTCGCCCTCCCCGAGCAGGGCGGGCGCGGCCGGGTGGCGGAACTCGTAGCGGGAGCCTGGCGTCCAGTCCGAGTAGACGGTGGCGCCGAAGTTGTAGTTCTTCCGGATCTCCGGGTCGGTGATTGCCTGCCAGAGACGCTCCGGCGTCGTCCGGATGTAGATCTCGAAGACCTTTTCCATCTGGTTCTCCAGTTGCTGCTTGAGGTCACTGAGCGCGGCGGCCCAGGGCTCGGCGTACTTGCTCACCCACCGGTCGTGGATAAGCCGGATCGGCACAGCGTTGAGGAAGTGAAGCTTCTCCCGGCCGCGGCGCTTGGTGACGATCAGGCCCGCTTCCTCCAGTTGCTTGAGGTGCTTCATGACGCCGAACCGCGTCATCTCGAAGCGCTCCTCGAGCGCGCTGAGGGTCTGTCCGTCCGACCGGAACAGCTCGTCGAGCAGCTCGCGTCGAGTCGGGTCGGCCAGGGCCTTGAACACCTCGTCCATGGCCTGAGAATAGGTGACCAATAGGTCACATGTCAAGCAGTCGCTGGCGTGTGCGGGTGACCGGACGTAACGCCGCTGGACCGGGGGCGGGTTCGCGGCCGTCCGGCCGCCGGCTTAGCGTGCAACCATGTCTGCTTCCTGGCCGGCCCTGTCCTACGAGCAGTGGAGTGCCACGTGCGACACGCTGCACGCGCACACCCAGGTGCTCGGCAAGCTCTCCGTTGTACTCGCACCGCCGGAGCCGCAACTGCAGCACGCGGCGCTGAGACTGACCGCCCGAGGCTGGGAAACCGCGCCGCTGCCGGCGCCGGACGGCTCCGGTCGTGTCGTCGCACTGCTCGACCTTCGCCGTCACGAGGCCGTTGTCGAGCACAGCAATGGCCAGGAGGAGCGCATCCCGCTCGCGCCGGACCGGCCCGTCGGCGCGGTAACGCGGGACCTGCTCTCCGCCGTGGCCAGGCTGGCCGGTTCCGTCAAGATCGACCCGACGCCGCAGGAAGTGTCCTGGACGAGCCCGCTGGACTCCGACGACGAGCATGCGAGTTACGACCGCCAGCAGGTCGAGGCGTACTTCGCCGCGGCTGGCCGGGCGGCTATGGTGCTGGCCGCGTTCCGTGCTCCGTACCGTGGCCGCTCCACGCCGGTCAACGCCTGGTGGGGGTCATTCGATCTGGCCGTCAGCCTTTTTTCCGGGCGCTCGGCCGACCCGCCGGCCGATGACTTCATCATGCGGAACGCGATGGATGCCCAGGAGGTAGCCGTTGGCTGGTGGCCGGGCGATCCGCGGCATCCGGCGGCTGCGTTTTACGCCTATGCGCACCCGGCGCCGGAAGGCTTCGACAGTGCAGTGCTGGAGCCCGCCGGCGCCCAGTGGGACGCGTCTCTCGGTGAGTACGTTCTCAACTGGGACGACGTGCGCGCTAGCGCAGATCCGCACGCCGCGGCGCTGGCGTTCGCCCGGTCTGCGTTCAGGCACGCCTGTGCGGTCTGCAACTGGGATCCGCAGCTGGCCGCGTCTGCGGACAGCCTGCCGCCGCCTGTCGTTTAGGTCACCGGCCGCGCTGGTCTCCGGTCGGCGTCGATCAGCGGGAACTGGCATGATTTCCGCATGACCGACGAATTGCCGCGGGCCAGCACCCGCCGGGCAAGACTCTGGCAGGCGGCTGAGATCCGGCGGGTGCCGCTGCAGGCGATCCTCGCGGCCGTGGCCATCGTCGTGCTCGTCTATCTGACCGGCAAGGTCGTGGACCGGCTGCGCGGCGTCATCCTGCTCCTTGTCGTGGCCGGATTCATCTCGCTGCTGCTCAACCCGCTCGTGCTGCTGTTGCAGCGGGCGCTGCGCCGCCGCGGGCTCGCCGTCACGGTCGTTACCCTGCTGGCCGTGCTCGCGTTTGCCGGCCTTGCCGCGGCGTTCGGCTACCCGCTCTTTAACGGGATCAGCCATCTGGCCGACAACCTGCCGGCCTATGTGCGCAATGCCCAGCACGGCAAGGGCTGGATCGGCCAGCTGGTGACGAGATACCACTTGCAAACCTGGGTGGAGAAGAACGCGCCCAAGCTTGCTGGCTACGGCCGCGACCTCGCCCAGCCAGCGCTCAGCGTGGGCGCGGGCGCCTTCTCCCTGCTGCTCTCGCTGCTGACGATCTTCGCGCTGGTCGTGCTGATGCTGCTGGAAGGCCCCAAGATGCGAGCTGGGCTGCTCGGCCTCATGGCGCCGGACCGGGCCGCTCGCTACAGCGGCATCGCTCGCGAGGTCAACCGGTCAGTTACCGGTTACATGCTCGGCAACTTCGCTACCTCGGTCATCGCGGGCCTGGTCGTGCTGGCGTGCCTCCTGCTGCTCGGGGTGCCGTTCCCGTTCCTGTGGGCGCTCTGGGTCGCACTCGTCGACTTCCTGCCGATGATCGGCGGAGCGCTTGCCGGGATCCCGGTTGTGCTGTTCGCCTTCACCCACTCGGTGTCAGCCGGACTGGTCACCCTGGCGGTGTTCCTTATCTACACCCAGGTCGAGAACCATCTGCTCAACCCGGTCATCATGAGCCGTACGGTGCGGATCAACCCGTTGCTGGTGCTCGTTTCGATTCTGTTCGGGGCGTCCCTGGGCAGCTGGGTCGGCGGGTTCTTCGGCGGCTTCGTCGCGGCGCTGCTGGCGATTCCGCTGGCCGGTGCGTTGCAGGTCATCATGCGCGAGGCATGGCAGACGACTGCCCCGGGCAACGGCACTGACCCGTCCCTGTCCGGAGCCGCCGGAATAGTGGTGCCTGGCCCGGCACCGGCCACCGACTGACACGCTGGCCATCCACCAGGCTGGTGATCAGGGCACCTCAGGCTTGCGGGGCTGCGGCGGCGGAGTGGCAGCAGCGACTGGCAGCAGCGGAAGCCGGGACGGCGGCTTGATTTCCTCCAGCCGGAGGTAGGTCACCAGGCGCTGGCCCCCTCTGGCCGCTAGTGAGGCAAGGACCTGCTGCAACTCGGTCACGTTCCGTGCGACCACTGTGAGCAGGTAATCCATCTCGCCGGTGACGTTATCCGCCGCGATGATCTGCGGCAGGCCCCGGACGTGGTCCTCGAAATGCCGGGTTGCGCGCGGATCGTGCCGGCCCAGCGTGGCGGCCACGTACATCTGCAGCGGGAAGCCGACGGCCGCCGGATCAAGCCGGGCGCTGATGACCTGGATGACACCTGACGCCTTCAGCCTGCGGACCCGGTTCAGGGTTGCCGCCGGCGACAGGCCCGCCAGCCTGGACAGCTCCACATTTGTGCGGTCGGCATCCGCCTGCAACTCGGTGAGCAACATCAAATCAATTTCATCAAGTTCTATGGCCATGTCTCCAAATATTATCTCGTCTGGAGGTCTCTAAGCCGAATACACCGCCGTAACTGACGAAACTGAGGTCATGAACAGCAGCCGACGCCTTGTCTTCCCGGCCCTTGTGGCTGCCGGGGTCTTGTGGGGTACCACCGTTCCGCTGTCCAAGGTGGCGCTCGGCTGGCTCGGGCCGGCCTGGCTGGCCTTCATCCGGTTCGGGCTGGCCGCCGCGATACTCATGCTGGTTAGCAGGTCCCGGCTGCGCGGTGCCTGGAGTCCCGCGGTGGTCATCTCCGGCGCGATTGGGTATGGCGGCTCCGTCCTGCTCCAGAACATCGGGATCCAGCGCACGAGCGTCACGCATGGGGCCCTGCTGATCGGCGCCACGCCCGTGCTTGTCGCGATCCTGGCGGCGATGCTGCGGCACAGCGTGGCGCGGCCGGTCGCCTGGGCCGGGTTCGGATTGTCGCTGGCGGGCGTTGCCGTGATAGCCGGCCGTCAGGGCTCTGGATCAACGCTGGGGGGCGACGGCCTGGTGCTCGCGGCCCAGCTGATCTCGGCCGCCTTCACCGTCTCGCAGGCCAGGCTGCTGCGCGGCCGCGACCCTATCGCGGTTACCGCCCTGCAGCTTGCGGCCGCTGGCCTTGCCGTCCTGCCGGTCGCGCTGATGACCGAGTCAGCGCCGGCCAGCCCGGTCAGTCCCACCGCGCTGCTAGCCGTGGTCGCCCTGGTGCTGGCAGGCACGGTGCTGCCGACCGCGCTGTTCGCGGCCGCGCAGAGCAAGGTATCCGCGGACGTGGCAGGGCGCGTTCCTGAACCTGGAGCCGTTGGTCGGCGCCGCCGCAGGCACCGCGATCTTCGGCGATCCGCTCGGCTCGGTGCAGCTTGCCGGCGGCACCGCCATCGTGGCCGGCATCGCGCTGAGCAGCTTCCAGGTCATCCGCCGTCACGGCAGGCAGCATCGGGCACTGCCGGCAGCAGCGCCGCCATGCGCAGCGGCGCCGGGCCGGCTGACGACGGGCCGGCTGACGACGGGCGGGCTGACGACAGGTCGGCGGAGGACGGGTCGGCGGAGGACGGGTCGGCTGGGGGTTTCGGCACAGCTGGGACGCTCGGCACGGCCTAGGCATTCGACCCGGCCGGCCCGAGAAGCCCGCCGGGCCGCGTCCCGAGCCCGGCGGCACCGCGCGCCCTTGCGGTAAGTGCGCGGTCAGCATCGTCCCGAAACCGGACGTCGATTGCTACCGGTACGACGTCCGGGGATGGCCGGGCCCGACCGCGCGGTCAGCATCGTCCCCAAGCCGGACGTCGATTGCTACCGGCACGACTTCCGGGGATGGCCGCCCGACCGCGCGGTCAGCATCGTCCCGAAGCCGGACGTCGATTGCTACCGGCACGATCCGGGGATGGTCGGGCCAGCCCGGACGGGTTCACGCGGGGCGGGCGCCTGCCCGCGACCCGGTCCAGCCGCTCCGCGGCTGACTGGTAGCCGCCGGGCAGAAACTGTGAGGCCGTCGACATGTGCTCGGCCAGCCGTTCGACTGCAGTCTTCAGCCGCTGGAGATAGGCCGCCCGGCTCAGGCAGAGCTTGCTCGCTGCCTCCTCATGACTGCGCATCGGCTCCAGGTAGCCGGCCACGAGTACACGATGCAGCAGCTTCTCCGAATCGCTCTCGCCGAATGCCTGGCTGGCCGCCTGCCGGAGCAGGCTCCGCACCGACTCGGCCCGCTCAGTCACCGTGGATCCCGCGGCCAGCGGGCTGCGGGCCAGCTCGCGCGGTACCCGGAAGTCCTTCAGTGCCTGCCGAACGGTGCCGGCGTCGGTGACTACCCGCTCTGGCTGCGCGGGGGCGGGCAGGCCGATCTCGGCATAGAGCTGCGCGCGCATGTAACTGAACATGCCGCCCGGACCGTAGTCCAGCCGGTGGCACTCGACCACCCGGTCGCCGATGTGAGCATCGAGCTCGGACAGGTGCCTCGCGCCGACGGCGCGGGCGAATTCGAGCGCGCCGGGGAGCCGGGGGTCGATCGGCAGGTAAGCGAACCGTGCGCTGGCTGCGCCACTGCGCATAATGCCGGCGATACCGAGCATCGCCTGAACGGTGCCCTGGCCGGTGAAGTCGACTGCGGCGTGCCAGAGCACCGAGTCGCCTAGTGCCGCGTTATGCCGGGCATGCGCGAGCCACGGCCCGGCGATGGGGTCGTCGTCGGCGAAAGCCGGTGCGGTCGACTGGCTCATGCTGACCAGGTAGCCGCAAATCTGGTCGCCGAGGTCCCGGGCCACCGCTACCCGGTCGGGAGCTTCGGTGAAGAACCTGCGGGTGAGCGCCCACCACGGCGCGTCGTACTCAGTGGTGAGCTGCCCGACCCGGGTCTCGTCGCCCGCACGGACCGAATCGACCCGGAAACTGGCATTGCCATGCCAGCCGAAACCCCAGCGAACCAGCGGGTTTTCCACCAGGTGCGCCATGTCGATCATCAGCTGTGTCTCGCCATCCTGTGCCCGGCAGTACAAGTAGTCGATGATGCGACGGCGCAGGTCGCGCTCGAGGTCGGGGTTGCGCTGCCGCAGGTCTGCCAGCAGCGCCTTCCGAGCCAGCTCGTGCATCGTGATGCCTGAGCAGATGCGGTCGGTGATGGTCAGCTCGGCGAGCCGACGGTACTCGACGTCGGCATCCTCGCCGGGCAGCACGGCCCGGAGAAGCGCAGGAGTAGTCGTCCTGGCCACAACGGCGATGCCGAGCGCCGATGGCCGGATGTCGTGAAGCTCGGTCTCGACGAGTCGGTGCAGGAGCGAGCGCAGGATGTCTGGCCGGTCGGCGGCTCCGGAGGCATTCCAGCCAGGATCTGCCACAGCTGCCTCGGCGGCCAGCGCTAGCGCCAGCGGGGATCCGGCCGCCCAGTCGATGATCGCTGACACCCGCTGATCGGTGAGGCCGCGGGCGGCCAGCAGCCGCCGCGCGTCGCCGCGGGCAAGAGCCGTCAGATCCAGCCGCGCAGTTAGTGCCTCCCAGCCGCCGGTGAACCAGCCAGGGTCGGGATCGCCGCGGCCCGCAATGATCACCATGGCCTCGTCAGGCAGCTCGGGCAGCAGGTCGCGTCGCAAGTACGAGTCCAGCGCCGTCATCAGCTCGTAGGAATCAAGCAGGACGAGCGGGCGCTGGTGCCCGGCAGCCTCCCGCAGCGCCGCTTCCAGGATGCCTGGTGCCGGGCCCAGATCCCGGCCGTCGACGCTGAAGACACTACGGCCCAGGCTTCGGGCCCGCCTGGCCGCTTCGCGCAGCAGCGTGCTCTTGCCGATACCGCCGGGACCGCATACGTGCACAACGCAGGCGGGCGGATCGGCGGAATCGAGGCACTGATTCAAGAAGGCGATCTCGCCCGAACGGCCAGTAAACCTGGAGCGATCGCGGTCCTCAAGTCGGGAAGCGAGGGTCCGGCGCAGTGGATTGTCCACGGTCTGTCCCCACCCTCGCGCAGCTACGCCCAGCGCGCAGCGCCGCCAACGCGAACCTGCGACACCAGGAGCGTACCAAAGCGAGACTCAGCTGATATTGCCGTGCCCAAACCCATATCGGAGGGTTGAGCGCGGTGCGCCTGCAGGCTTCGGGCCCAGGCGTGCCTGAGTGACATGCGGCACGCCCGATGGGCCGGAGCCGGAGCGGAAACACACGAGAGGCAAGCGGCATGGGAATGCTTAAGCGAATGAAGGACATGAAGGACATGGTCAATGCCGCGCCAGGGATGGTGCAGCAGGCGCAGCAGCTCGGCGCGCAGGCGCAGGAGATGGCGGCTGCTCACCAGGCCGCAGCGCAGGCGCAGCTGGCGCAGGTACAGGGCCAGATGGGGCAGTTCGGCGCGCCGCAAGCCGCCGTCGCCCCGGCGGGCCCGGACTTTGACTCCGTCGCCGGGGTCACGCTGGAGCAATTCGCTGCTGTGTCCAAGGGCGTCGCCGCCTATAACTACGACCAGTCCAGGCTGGTCGAGATCGCCGCGGCGCGCGGCATCTCCGCACAGAGCTGGTCGGACGCGTCCCAGACCTGGAACAGCCGCGTTCAGTCCAATCCGGCTGTCGCGCAGCGCTTCAACCAGCTGTACCGGGAGAGCTGACCCATGGGCGTGTTCAAGAACATGCGGGACCTGCAGAAGCAAGCGCGTGAGATCGAGAAGACGATGCCGCCGGCTGGCGAGCGCATGCGCGCTGCGCAGGACCGGATGGCCAATGCGAGCCAGATGATGGCGGCGCAGACGCAGGCGGCAAACGCGGCTGCCGCCGCTGTAGCCGGCCTGGTCACCGGGGCGTCTGTTCGCCGCACTGTCATGATCACCTCCATCCGTCAGGTCGGGATGATCAACTTCGATCTGCTTGTCGAGTTCGAGCTGACCGTGATGACTGACGGCATGCCGCCGTACCCGGCCACCATGCAGCAGCCGATCAGCCAGATGCAGATCGGCCAGCTGCGGCCGGGACGCACGCTGCAGGCTGCCGTCGATCCGTCGAACCCGGCGGCTATCTGGCTCGATCTGACGAGCATCGGGTGACCGCGCGGCGCCTGCTGGGCGCCGTGCTGGTCGTCGCTGGTGCGGCAGGCTGCACCGCATTCCTGCTATCAGCCTCGGCCGGGATGCGTGACGTGATGAGCACCGATGGCGGATTCTGCGCCAGCGGCGGCCCGTACGTCGTGGCCAGGCAATGTTCCGGCACGGATATGCGGCTGCTGCTGGTGGGAATACTCGGCGGCCTGCTGGCCGCCGGGGTTTATGCCGCCGGGACCGCTGCACTCGCCCGCCCGCCAGCTGCCGCCGGACAGGCAGCCTGGATTGCCTTGTTCGGCCTGCTGGGCTGGAACTTCATCAGCGTCGGTACGCAACCGCGGGCCGGGCAGGGGGGAGCGACAGGCTGGCTGCTGACCGGTGCACTGTTCTGGCTGCTCGCCGTGGGCGGACTGGTGCCGTTCGCGGCCGGTGTCATCGGCGACCTTCAGACGGCCGGGCGACCCGACCCGGTGGTAGCCGGGATGCAGCCGCTCGTCAGGGCCGTGGTTCCGCCAGGACTGGCAGTTCCGCACTCATCCGGTTTCGGCGGCTGGCCGCAGCCGGCCGGGGCGGACTGGCCAGGCGGCCGCGGCGGCGGGGCCGGTGCCGCGCAGCCCGCGATTACCCGCACCATGGACCTGCTCCGTACCGGGTTGTGGCTGGCTGCTTCGGCCGCGGGCGCGGGGGCCGGGATAGCCCTCGGCGCTGCCCTGGTCTCGCTGCTGCGCTAGCCGGGGCCGCCGCTGCTCCGTCGGCGCGGCACAGTCCGCAGGACTGGGTCGCGCGCCGGTCCGGGAGGATCGGCCCGCGGGCCCGGTCAATAAGCGAATCGCTAGCCCGGTCTTGGTGGGCTCTTAACCTAGCCACTGGTTGAGTTGCCGTCATGAGACACAGAAGCCTCACCGCCGGCCGGGATTCCGGACTGCGCCGGCTGTCCCGCATCACCTGGCGGACGACCTTGCTGAGCGTCGTGACTGCATTCGGCATGACGACGCTCTTCGCCAAGACGACCGGCAGCACAGCTGGCGCCGCGTCTGCCGCGCAGAACCAGCCGACCAGCGGGCAGAGCGCCGGGGCCAGCCCCGCTCCCACCGCCAGCGGATCCTCGGGCTCGGCGTCGCCGTCCGCATCAGCACGGAAGTCTGCAGCCGCCGGTGCCAGGTCGACGGCCGCCCCGGCGGCCGGCCAGACGAGCTCGGCGCCGAACCCGGGCACCACCACGCACGCGGCTCAGCCGACGAGTGCCCCGACCTCATCGGCACCGAAGCCGACGCCCAAGCCCACGGTGGCGCCGCCTACCAAGCCGCCCGCGCCCAGCCCCACGCCTGCACCGACTACGTCGAGCACCTCCGCTCCGTCCGGCGGGTAGCGCCGATGACAGCTGTGGCCGAGAGGTCATCTGCGGTACATGCTGCCGACGGGCGGGACAAAGCCTGGTCGGCCGCCACGTCGATCTGGCCAGTCACGCCGGACCTGGTCGGCTGCGGCTTCGGCGTCTTCGGCACGTTCGGCGCGCTGCTGGTGACGCGGCAGTCCGCGCTGGCTCAGGCCAGGCGGGTGCTGGCTCGCGAGCTGGACGCTATCGACCGCGCGTGCTCACGGTTCCGGGCCGACTCCGAACTAACGGCGCTGAACCAGGCGGGCGGCGCGGAACGTGCGGTCAGTCCGCTGTTCGCGGCGGCGCTCGCGGTCGCCCTGCGGGCGGCTGAGGCGACCGACGGAGATGTCGATCCCACCTGCGGCCGATCACTGGTCAGCCTGGGATATGACCGGGACTTCGCTGAGCTAGCGGGTTGCGAGCAAGTTCCGCTGCCACCGCCGGCGCCTGCCGCCGGGTGGCGCCGCGTCCAGCTCGACCAGGCAGCAGGCACGGTGCGACTGCCGGCCGGCGTGCAACTGGATCTCGGTGCGACCGCGAAGGCGCTCGCGGCCGACCGGGCGGCCACGGCGGTCGCCACGGCGACGGGCGCTGGGGTGCTGGTGAACCTCGGTGGTGACATCGCGGTGGCGGGCCAGCCACCGGACCGTGGCTGGCGTGTCCAGATTGCCGACGACCTGCCGCGGCTATCCGCGCCAGGCGGGCGTGCCGTTCGCCGGGCCGGCCCGGTGATCGCGATCTGGGATGGCGGCCTGGCTACATCGGGCACTGGATCACGCCGGTGGCGGCGCGGCGGCGTGGACCTGCACCACATCGTGAATCCCGGTACCGGCTGCCCGGCCAGCAGCTGCTGGGCGTCGGTCAGCGTCGCCGCCGCCAGCTGCGTCGACGCCAACACCGCCAGCACGGCGGCCATCGTTCGCTCGGCCGGTGCCGTTGGCTGGCTCAGCGGCCTGGCGCATGCCGGCCCGCCTGGTCAGGCCGGATGGCACCGTGCGGACGACCGGAGGCTGGCCAGATGAGCTTTAGCCATCTCGTCCGGGCCATCGATGACTTCTCCCACGGGCCGGGCTTGTGGTACGCGACCAGGGCTGCTGGCCTGGTCGCGCTGCTCCTGCTGACGGCGGCGACGGCGCTGGGCCTGCTTACAGCGGGCCGCCTCTCCGGTGACCGATGGCCCCGGTTCCTCGTGGTCGGGCTGCACCGCAACATCTCGCTGCTGGCGCTGGTGTTCCTCTCCGTGCACATCGGCACCACCGTCCTGGACAGCTACACCTCGATTGGCCTTCAGGACGCCATCGTGCCGTTCCTCTCCGGCTACCACCGGTTCTGGCTCGGGCTCGGCGCTATCGCGTCCGACACCCTGATCGCTCTCACCATTACCAGCCTGCTGCGGCAGCGGATCGGGCACCGGTTCTGGCGGGTCGTGCACTGGGGCGGTTACCTGTGCTGGCCGGTGGCGATGGCGCACGGGCTGGGAATCGGGACTGATCACAGCAAGACCTGGGTCTTGTACCTCACGATTGCGTGCATTGCGCTGGTGCTGGCGGCTGCGGCGATCCGCGCAGTCGGGCTGCTGCCATCCCGGCGGCTGGCGCCATGACAGTCGCAGTTATCACCGATACCCTGCCACGCGTGGGTGGCGTGCCGAGGCTGCTGGAGGGTCCGCCAGACGGCCGGCCGATCGGGCTGCTCGACCACGAGCGCATGCACGGACCACTCCCGCTGCCCGGCCCCGCGTCGAGCAAGCGGGCCGACCGGGACCGGGCGCGCCGGCTCATCGAGGTGGTGGAACGCTCTGGCCTGACCGGGCGGGGAGGGGCGGGGTTCCCAACCGGCCGCAAGCTACGGTCGGTGGCGGCCGGCCGCGGCCGTCCGGTGGTCGTCGGCAACGGTGCCGAAGGCGAGCCGGCCAGCGCCAAGGACAAGCTGCTGCTGTCCATGGCTCCGCACCTGGTACTCGACGGCATCAGCCTGGCCGCCTACGCGGTGGGCGCGGATCAGGCATACCTGGTCGTGCACCGGCAGGAGCGCAGGCTGGGCCGGAGCCTCGAGGCCGCGGCGGAGGCCCGGGCGGTGGCCGGCATCGATCCGGTGCCGATCGAGGTGATCGGCATACCGGGCCGCTATGTCTCCAGCGAGCAGTCAGCCATCGTCGACTACCTCAATGGCGGCGAGGGCCTGCCGACGTTCTCACCGCCGCGAACCCATGAGCGCGGCGTCGACAGCCGGCCCACGCTGGTGAACAACGCGGAGACGCTGGCGCACCTGGCGATGATCGCTCGCTATGGGGACCGCTGGTTCCGGTCGGCAGGCGTACCTGGCGCGGCCGGGACCATGCTGGCCACCGTCAGTGGCGCGGTCGCCCGGCCGGGGGTCTACGAGATCGAGCTCGGCACGCCGGTTGGATCGGTGCTGATGACAGCGGGCGGCATGACCGAGCGTCCGCAGGCCGTGCTCACCGGCGGGTACTTCGGCACCTGGCTGCCGATCGATGTGGCATGGCGGCTGCCGCTGACCCACATCGACGTGAAGGCCGCGGGCGGCGCGCTCGGTGCGGGCATCCTGGTGGCGCTGCCCGAATCGGCATGCGGCCTGGCCGAGACCGCGCGGGTTGTGCGGTACCTGGCAGGCCAGACGGCCGGACAGTGCGGGCCGTGCGTATTCGGCTTGCCGGCGCTTGCCGACGCGTTCGCTGACCTGGCCTATCACGGCACCGCCAAGGCCGCCGGCCAGGTCATGAAGCTCGTCGGGCTGGTCGAGGGCCGAGGTGCCTGCCGTCATCCCGATGGTGCCACGCAGCTTGCCCGCAGCGCGCTGACGGCGTTCAGGGAAGACGTCAGGTGGCATCAGGAACGCGGTCCCTGTTATGGCGTCCGGTCCGCTCCGGTGCTGCCCATCCCCGGCGACATGGCCGACTGGTGACCGACCGGCTGCGGGTCAACCCGATCAAGTGCACCGCACACGGCGTCTGCGCCGAACTGCTGCCCGAGCTCATCGCGCTGGATCCGTGGGGCTACCCGATCATCGCCGGCGGTGAGGTCCCCGATGAGCTCGACGCGCATGTCCGGCGGGCCGTCGCATCCTGCCCCACGCTGGCACTGCTCGCCGAGAAGATCCGCGACTAGCTGCCGAGCAGCTCGCGGCCCGGCTTAGTCGTCGTGGCCAGGTCCGCCGCCGGGCCAGTACAGGTGCGAAACTGGCCGGCCGGCCTGGCAGGACACATGCATGATGACCGTATTGCCAGCGCCGCGGAAGGTCACGCTGGCCACTGCTGCCGGGCCAGGAGCGGCATCGTCCGCCTGGAACCCCTGGTCGGGACTCCAGTACAGCAGGCGGGCGCCAGCCGGCAGGCACTCAGCCATCACGCTGCCGTCCGGGGACACCAGCAGCGTGCCGGCCGCGGTGGAGGCGGACTGGGCAGGCGCCGGGGCCGCACGCCGGGTGTGCCGGGTATGCCTGGACGCCGACGGCCGCGGGCTGGCTGACGAAACGGCCGGGCTGCCTGCTGGCCTGATCGCAGTTGGCAGACCGCTGGCGTCATGATCGGTATCCGCAGTAGCGGCGCTCCCGAGTAGCTGCACAGGCTGCCCGAACAAGCCATGCGCGAGCTGGTTGACGGCAATCATGCTGCCGGTGGTAGCGGTCACGGCACCGAGCAGCCATGCGCTGGCGCCGATGAGGACTCGCGATCTCACCAGCAGAGGGTCTCAGGCTGCATGTTAAGCAGAGGTAAAGACAGCAACAAGCCCGTCCAGTCGCAGAATGAAACGGGATAAAACGCCGAATTTTTCCAGTCATTCGGCATCATGGCGACAGCATTCCGGCTACCTTCAGTAGTTGTGGCGCAGCTTCTCCTCGTTGAAGACGACGCGTCGATCCGGCATGCACTCGTCCGGGCACTGTCCGAGCGCGGGCACGCCGTGGCCAGTACCGCCACCGCGCTTGACGCCCTGCAGCAAGTCGTGGCGGCACCGCCTGACCTGGTGATTCTCGATCTGGGTCTGCCAGGACTCGATGGTTACGAGGCGCTGCGGATGCTGCGGGCGGTCAGCGCCGTCCCGGTCGTGGTCGCTACCGCGCGCGACGACGAGTCGGACATCGTCCGGGCGCTTAATGCGGGTGCGGATGACTACCTTGTCAAGCCCTTCGGGCCGGGCCAGATCGACGCCAGGATCCGTGCCGTACTCCGCCGGGCCGGCGAGGTAGCCGAGCGCAGGATCGCGCCCGTGCAGGTAGGCGGCCTCTGGCTGGACGGCGAGGCCTACGAGGCAGTGCTGGACGGGATGCCGCTGGACCTGAGCCGCCGGGAGTTCGACCTGCTGTTCTACCTGGCCCGCCACGCCGGACAGGTGGTCCCGAAGCGAGACCTGCTGACGCACGTATGGCGGATGCCCTACGGCGGCGCGGACAAGACCATCGACGTGCATGTCTCCTGGCTGCGCCGGAAGATGGGCGAGACCGCCCAGGAACCGAGGTACCTCTACACGGTGCGGGGCGTGGGCATCAAGCTCGCGGCGCCAGCATGAGGCTGCGGCTTAGCCTGCTCGTGCTCGCGATCAGCTCGCTGGTCCTGGTCTCATTCCTGCTGCCGCTCGCGCTGCTGCTGCGGACCTTCGCGGCGGACAAGGCCTCGAACGCCGCCACCGCGCAGGCTCAGTGGATCGCCCCGCTAGTGGCTACGCTCAGCCCCGCTCAGTTGCGTCTCATTGTCGACCGGGTCAACGCGCAGAACCCGGCCGAGCCGACGACCGTGTTCCTGCCAGGCGGCAGCATCCTCGGCCCGCGGGCTGCGAAGTCAGCCGACGTGATGATCGCGGAGAACGGGCGCAGTTTCACGACTCGGGTTCCTGGCGGCGAGGACGTCCTGGTGTCCGTTCAGGGCCTCGCCAGCGGCACCGCGGTCATCCGCACGTTCGTGCCTTCGGCGCAGCTCACCCAGGGCGTGCCCGAGGCCTGGCTGCTGCTCGGCCTGATCGGCCTGGGCCTGCTAGCGCTCAGCGTGATCGTCTCGTCGCAGCTTGCCCGCGCGCTGCTGCTGCCGCTGGCCGCCGTGGCGCAGGCTTCGGAGTTGCTCGCGGATGGTGACCTGTCAGCCCGGGCCCCCGTCGACGGGCCGCCCGAGGTTCGTCAGGTCAGCCGGGGCCTGAACAGGCTAGCCGCGCGCATCGGCGAACTGCTGGCGCATGAGCGGGAGACGCTGGCCGATATGTCGCACCGGCTGCGGACTCCGCTCACGGCGCTCCGGATAGACGCTGAGTCGTTGCGCGACCACGCCGAGATGATGCAGGTCACCAGCGACGTCGATGCGCTGACCCGGACGGTGAACGAGATCATCCGCGAGGCCCGCCGGCCGTCAGCCGCCAGCGGCCGGGTCGCCTGCGACGCCGCTGAGATCGTCCGCGAGCGCACGGCGTTCTGGCGCGCACTGGCCGAAGACCAGGGCAGGCGCATGGAGGTCGAGGTTGCGGCGGACTGGCTGCCGGTGCGGGTACCAGCGCAGGACCTTGCCGCCTGCATCGACATCCTGCTGGAGAACGTGTTCGCCCACACGGCAGAGGGCGCCGGGTTCGCGGTCAGGCTGACCGCCCGGGCAGGCGGCGGAGCCTGGCTGATGGTGTCCGACGAGGGCCCCGGGTTCGCCGACGGCGGGTATCCGGTCAGCCGCGGAGCGTCGGGCGCTGGCTCCACCGGCCTCGGGCTCGACATCGCCCGCCGGATCGCAGACAGCTCCGGCGGGTCACTGACGATCGGCCGGTCCGCGCGCGGTGGCGCGGCCATCACGATGGCGCTAGGTGCGACGGCGCCGCCGCGTGACGCCGACCGTCGGCATGGCATCATCCGGCACCGGGTCAGCCGGGCACGGCACGCAGATCCGCGGCTGACCGCGGAGCTTTCTGAATGGTCGGCGATCGTCGGCCATGACATGACCTCGAGCTAGCTGCTGCTGCCCGGGCGGCGGGTGGCTGCCCGCGGCGTCAGGAGGAAGTGGCGTCGGCGGCGGCCCGCTGCAGTACCTCGGCGATCGTGTCCGGCGACTGCGCGCCGGAGAAGGCGTACCGCCGTCCGACGACGAAGAAGGGCACGCCTGTCGCACCCAGCGAGCTGGCCATCGCCTCGTCAGCGTCCACGGCATCGGCGTATTCATCGCTAGCCAGCACGCGTGCCGCCGCAGCCGGGTCAAGTCCCGCCTGCGCAGCCAGCCGGGCGAGCGACGAGTGATCGAAGATCGAGGTCTGCTCGCTGAAGTAGGCGCGATGCAGCCGCTCCATCAGCTCGGCCTGACAGCCCTGGACCTTGGCTAGTTGCAGTAGCCGGTGCGCGTCCCTGGTATTGCCGCTGACCAGGCCATCCATCCGGAAGGTGAGACCGTCAGCGGCCGCTCGCTGCACCATCTGGCGCTGGGCCTCGTCGGCTTGCTCGGGGGTCAGCAAGTACTTGCTGGCCAGCATCTCGACCGTGGGCGTAGTCACGCCGCGAGGCATGGCCGCGTCGAGCTCGAAGGAGTGATATGTCACCGTCACGTCCGCCGCGCCGGCGAACGACTCAAGGGCCTGCTCGAACCGCTTCTTGCCGAGGTAGCACCACGGGCAGACCACATCGGACCAGATGTCTACGTGCATGACCGCGTCAACGCGTTCGGCGGCCACCGCCTTCCCGGAGCAGCCGGCCACGTTGGCCGCGATGGTCCGGGTCTCGATAGCGTGCAGGGCAATCTGGACTCAGCGCCTGTTGCCACGCAGCGTCGCCGACGCTCCTAAGCTGGAGCGCATCGCGCCGCCGTGGACGGCTATCGCGGAACTGCTAAGAGAGACGGACGAATGAGACACCCTCTGTCAACCTCCGGGGTTCAGTCGCCGTATCCGGCCTCCGGTGTGCTGGAGGGGCGTGGTTTCAGGGCCGCCGGCGGCGCGCCGTCGTGCGGCGGCCTGGCGGCAGGCGGGCGTGCAGAACCGGCGGGGCGAGCCGGAGCGCGGGCTGGCGTATATGCCTTCGAGGAAGGTCGTGATGAAGCGGCCGCAGACCGGGCAGGTGAATCCTTCCCGGCCGGGGCTGGCGGAAGCGTCACGCATTCCGGCTGGCATCGGTCAGGCCGCCCGGCTCATGTAGCCCTGCCGGTTGGCCCTGTGGATGGCTTCGTCGTATCGGACGCCCTTGTCCAGGCAGTGCCACAGGACTTCGAGCCAGCGGTTGCCGAGCTTGCGCAGCGCGGCGTGGTGGCGGTCCCCGGCAGCGATCTTGGCGTCGTAGAACTCTCGTGCCCACGCCGAGCGGGCCAGGCTGCAGAACGCCCATTGCTGGACGGCCTCACCGAGGTGGCGGTTGAAGGCCAGGCGGCGGGCGATGGTGAACTCGCTGCGGCCCGAGCGGCGGGTGACTGGGGCCCGGCCGGCATAGCATTGCAGGGCGTTCGGCGTGGTGAACTGCTCGTAGTGCTCGCCGATCTCGCCGGCGACCCGGGCGGCGAGACGATCACCCAGGCCAGGCATGCTCAGGTAGATCTCACCGCCCGGGAACGCCTTCCCCTGGTCGGGGTCCTTGGCGGTGTGGTCCCGGCCGGTGCGCGGCGCGCCGAGGAGCAGCTCGCCCATCCGCCGTTCCCAGGCTTTGCGCTGGTCGCGCAGCAGCAGCAGCTGGCCGGCGGCCAGCGCGATAGCACCGGCCTTGGCGCGGGCCAGCTCGGGCCGGACAGCCAGCCGGGGCACGGCCATTGCGCTGGTGACACGGTCAGCGAACCGGCCGGGCCAGCCGTGCCGGGCGGACCGGGCGAACGCTTCCACCTCCGGCCGGCCTGCGTCAGCCAGCGCGTCAGCCGAGGGCCAGCGCTGCAGGAGCTTAAGGAACACCGCCGCGCCGAGGTCGCCGCCGGCGATGTCGATCGCGGCGGGGAACACCGCCAGCAGGTCAGCCCGGAGCCGGTTGCCGATCCGGCGCTCGTCACGGGCGGCCCGCTCATCATCGCGGGCGATCGCCCGCAGCTCGGTCCCTGTCTCGCCGTGCGGGATCAGCGTGCGCAGGTCCAGGTAGGAGTCCAGGGCCATCAGGCAGCAGATCCGCGCGTCGGCGGGGTCGTCTTTCTTCTTCGCCGGGCCGCGGCGGCGGGCCACCAGGTCCGGGTTCACCGGCAGCACCGTGAACCCCGCATCCACCAGGGCCTCGACCAGCGGCCCGTGCCGGGTCTCCAGCACCACCCGGACCTCCGCCGGATCGGGTTCCAGCTCCAGGCATCGCGCGACCAGCCGGCCTACTCCGGCCGGGCCGTGCTCGAACCGGAACTGCTCGATCACCCCCCGGCCCGGCACACCCACGGCGACGTCATGGAACGACTCCGCCCAGTCCACGCCCACGCCAAGCACGCGCACCACCCCCACATCCATCACGGTCAGAACGGACGGTGGAGGCACTGCGCCGTGCTGATAGACCAGTCCTCACCGGGACAACACCCTCGCGGGCTTCGGGCCTCCGCCGGTCACTCCCGGGGACGCCGTCTCATCTCAGTCCTCGAAGGACAAGCATCGCAAGCGTTCCCCGGGAGTTCCCGATGAAGAAAGAAGGTAGTGCTATCAGCATCGAGAAGCCTGAAGTCGACTTCCCCGGCGGCGAGCCGCCAGCGCAACTGGAGATCAGCGACGTCTGGGAAGGTGACGGTGCGGTTGCTAAGGCCGGCGACACTGTCCGGGTGCACTATGTCGGGGTTGCTTACTCCACTGGCGAGGAATTCGACGCAAGCTGGAGCCGGGGCGATCCGCTGGAGTTCAGGCTCGGTGTGGGTCAGGTAATCGCAGGCTGGGATCAGGGAGTGCAGGGTATGCGCGTCGGCGGTCGGCGCCAGCTGATCATTCCGCCGCACCTGGCCTACGGAGACCGCGGGGCCGGGCGCTCGATCGCGCCGGGCGAGACGCTCATCTTCGTCTGCGACCTGGTCTCAGCCTGAGCACGTGACCGGGCGACCGGGCCGTCGTGGCGGGATCAGGCGGTCCCGGTAGCGGGAAGTGCGGTGCCGGCGAAGAACTCGCCGACCAACTGCCGTGCCCACTGCATCCGCTCCCGGGCTGCCTCCGGGTGCTCGCCGAACTCCTGTGCCATCCGGCAGGCGCAGCCCGCCGGGCCGAGCTGGTGAATTGTCCGGCTGATCGCATCGGCGACGGCTTCGAAGGTCACGGCGTCCGATCGCTGCAGCGCGGACGCGAACAGCGCCTCACAGTGTGTGTCGGTCACGATCGGCCGGGGCATGACAAGCCTCCCTGCAGTCAGGATGGAACCTGGCGTCGGCAGCACCGGCGCCCTGGAGAGTGCTGGACTGGTCTGGTGCGATCGAGCCCGTATTCCTCGGGCGCGCGGCCAGCGGGGCGAAGTTACTTGGCAGTAAGACGCGGCCGCGTCCTGGCGGGTTGCGTGATCCAGGTCACCGTGAGCGACGCCGTGTGCACATAAACGTTACATACGACCCAGAACGGAAGCCGCCCGAGCAGTCCGCGCGCTGAAACCGCAGTCCTCGTTTAGCGTGACTGCCACACTGCCGCGCATCTGTTAGCGGCGATGCCACTCTGACGCCAAAAGCGCCAGCTCGACCGCCAGGAAAATCCAGCCCGACGGCAAGGCGGCCAGCTCGTCGGCGCGGCAAAAGGCCCAATTGGCCCGCCAGCTAGGTGGCAGTCGGCGAAGGCCGCGTCGCTGAGCCGGACTCGCCGGCCGGCTAACGAGGCAGCAGACCGGCTAAGCCGGAAGCGGCGCAATACTGGCGGCGGCTCGCCCGTGAGCAACATAACCGGCGACCTGGCTGCCGAGCATCAGCGAGATCGTGTATTCGCCGTGAGACACGGCCAGGCCCTGCAGGTCCGCGGTCGGGCTGACGGTCCAGCCATGCAGATCCACAGAGCGGGTCGCGCAGCGCTGCACGCGGTCGGCTCGCTCGGCGGGGGAATGATAGAAGCTGTCGTCGTCGTTCAGCTCAAGCGCGAGCGTGAAGGCCAGATCCTTAGCTTCCCGCAGGCGGGCCAGGTTGCGCTCCAGGGAGATAGCGACAGGAGCTAGCGCGAGGTCAGCAACGTTAGTGGGGTGCAGGTGCTCAGTCATCGGAACCGCCAGAGGTTGGCCGCAGGTCGTATCACCTTCATGCTGCTGGCCGCCATCACTGGCGCACCATGGACCAACGTCAGCGGATTGTGACCCGTAGGTCCTGACGCCGCGGCGCACGGCCGAGGCAGCTTGACCGGGCCGCAGCAGAACGTGACCGCGCTAGCGCAGCGCCCGCCGGTCCGATGATGGCTCCAGAGTCTGCAGGTCCGCTGTGAGCGGCAGCAGGAACTCGAACACGGACCCCTTGCCGACGGTGCTCTGCACCCGGACCGAGCCGTTGTGAGCTTCCGCGATGGCCTTCACTACCGCCAGGCCCAGGCCGAACCCGCCGGCTTTCCGGCTGCGGCCCTGATCGACCCTGGTGAACCGCTCGAAGACCCGGTTCACCTCGCTGGCCGGGATCCCGGAGCCCGAGTCAGCCACGGCGATGACCACGTTCTCACCGTCGCGACGGGCGCTGAGCTCGATGCGGCTGTCGCGCTCGGTGTGCTCGATCGCATTCTCGATCAGCGCATCCAGGGCAAGGGTGAGCCGGTCCTCGTCCGCGAGCACCGTCGCTTCCGTCAGCGGTCCAAGCGACCAGCCCCGCTGCGTCTGGTTCCACCGGTGCACTGTTTCCATCAGCAGGTCCGCGACGTTGACTGGCGTCAGGTGCAGGAAATGCGGGCCGTCCGTGGCGGCCAGCAGCATCATCCGGCTGGCAAGACGCCGCATCCGGAGCAGCTCGTCCACCGCGACCCGCGCGTCTTTCACGATCACCTCGTCGGTCGCCGCGCGGGTGATGAGCTCGGTGTGGCCCAGCGCGATGGTGATGGGCGTGCCCAGCTCATGCGCCACGTCCTGGAGGAACTGCCGCTGGTGATCCAGCAACCGCAAGTTGTGCTCGGAGACGCGCTTCATCTCGTCCATGGCAGTTTGCCGCCGGCGCGAGTGCCAGGCCATGACCACGAACATGGTGGCGAGCAGCGGAACCTCGGCGAGGTAGTCCAGGTCCTGCTTGCCCCGCAGCACCTGCCACCCGATCAGGCCGCCGGTAACCAGCGTGACCACCAGTGTCGTCAGGACCGTGGACCCCAGTCGCCAGAGCCGGAAGCCGTAAAGCGTGGTCAGGCTGACCCAGATTATGAGGAACGGCACGGTCTGCCACTCCGGGATGAGCCGCATCGCGATGAGGTTGAGCCCGATGAAGATCATCCAGGCGATGTCGACCCAGTGAGCTCTGGCGAATCGCCGGGCCCGGTTCGCCCAGGTCGGGATGCGCCGGGCAGTGATCGCGGCGGCAACGGGCTCGGCGGGCAACGTTTCCATGGGATCCATCCAGATGGTCAGGCGGCTACCGAATACTACGGCTACGGGAGCCTTGTCAGGTATGCCTGCCAGGCACTACTCCGCTGGTCAGCGACCGTGGTGGCGCCAGCTCAGTCGTCATGTGGCCAGTGCTGGCCGAGGTAAGGGTCGGGGTACTCCTGTGCCCAGTGGTCGAGCACAGCGGCAAGGGCTGGAGCTTGTGCCCCGCCTACGGGCAGGTTCCTTTTCAGGATGAAGACGAGGACGACGTCTCGCTCGGCAGCGAAATCGGCGACGTTCTCGGTGACGACGGCTCTGCTGTTGGCCCGAGCAGTGGCCGCGACCTCGGAATCGGTGGCTCCCCGCAGGCCAGCCCCGGCGAGGTGGACGGCGTCGCGACCATACTTGTCACGCAGCAAGGCGGCGGCAGCTGCCGGGAACATCTCGTCAATCAGGAAGCCGATCACGCCAGTAGGGCTCGGCGCTGCTGAGCAGTTGTGCGGCTCCTCTCGGCCATTGCCCGGTTGCGCACGACCCGCTCGCGGATCTCCCTGGCATGCTCTGCGGCATAGTCAAGCGCGGCCCGGATGAGACGGGGATGCAAGTCAGACTCTTCGCTCAGGATGGAGATGCGCTGCTCTTCCGGGCCATCGAGCTCCTGAAGCCTGCCAATGATCTCCCAGACATCCGGTCCGGCCGCGAGTGCGGCGCGCCTGTCGTGTGCTGGGCCACGGAAGATCACTCCGGGATAGTCCAGCTGCTCGATGCCCTCGAGGATGAGCTGCTCCAGCAATGACGTGGCGGTCACGCCGTCGCGTGCGGCACGTGCAGCGAGCTGGCTCTTGGCCGCGTCACTGATCCGGAAGGACGTGCTCCTAGCCATGGTTGCCTCCAGCGCTCGCGAATACTGTACCCCAATGTAGCGCTAGTGAGCTACGTCAAGCCTGACGGCTCATGCTGACCAGTCCTGGAACCTCAACGGCCGACCGGCCGGCCGGCGCTAGTCCTGCTCGTAGGTGTAGGTGTACGGGTTGTCGAGAACCCTGACCTCCGGGATCTCCGGGTGCATGCCCTCGCTCCAGGCCTCAGGCCCGAGCTCACCCTGGAGATACTCGACGGTCCGCTCGATCGCCTGCCGTGCCCTGGCCAGGTCGGAACCGACTAGCTTGTGGTCGTACTTGACCACCCGCCCGTTGATGACGACGGTGTGCACGTCCCCGCGCTGGGCCTGGAACACCACGTGCCCGTAGGGGTTGAGCAGCGGGAACATCGCCGGCGATTCGTCGTTCTTGATCAGGACGACGTCCGCCTTCTTGCCCGGCTCCAGGCTGCCGGTGACCGAGTCCAGCCCCAGCGCCCTGGCGCCGCCTCTGGTCGCCCAGTCCACGACCTGCTCGGCTCGAAGCTTGTGATGAGTCACGGTTTCGTCGCGGGCGTGCGCCTCCAGGTGCTCGCGGGCCCTGTCCGCGCTCAGCGTGGCTCGCATCGCGGCGAACAAGTCGGCACTCCACCACACGCTGGTATCCATCGACAGCGATACGCCGATGCCGTGCTCGCGCAGCTTCCAGGTGGGCGGGTAGCCCTGGCCGGCGTTCTGCTCGCTCTCGGTAGACAGCGAGGCGTGCCCGCCGGTTGCCGCGATCCGGTGGTAGGAGTCTGCCGACAGGCTCGCGGCGTGCACGTAGATGGTCGACGGCGTCATGAACCCGTGCTCGTGCATGAGCCTGATTCCGTCGTCGGTGGTTACCTTCCACACGCCCGCGTGCGTCGTCACCGGCACGCCGAGCTCGCGGGCTACTTCGAACGCGGCCTTTTCCGGGAACTCCGGGCTGCCCGGCACATCGAAGGCCATCTGGAAGCCGAGCATGTCATTGCTGCCGCTGAACCGGCGGGACACGAAGTCGCGGAACTCGGGCGCCGCCGACCACTCCCAGGGCGCCGCCTGAATGTTGCCGTAGGCGAGCACGAACCTGCCCGGAACCTCTTGCAGTGCGTCCGCCGCAGCCTCGGCGTGGTCGATCGTGTGCAGGTTGTGTGACCAGTCGACCGACGTCGTCACGCCGGCGTCGATGGCCTCCACGGCGCTCAGCAGGTTGCCCGCGTAGATGTCCTCCGGCCGGAACGACTTGCCCCACTGCAGGTAGTTCCACACGAAGTACTGGCTGAGCGTCCAGTCCGCGCCGTACCCGCGCATCGCCGTCTGCCACATATGCCGGTGCGTGTCGATCATTCCGGGCATCACGATGCCACCGCGGGCGTCGATCTCCTGGGTGCCGGCCGGCACCGGCAGGGTCTGGCCGACGGCGCTGATCCGGTCGCCCTCGATGAGCACGTCGGCGTCCGCCCGGATGCGGTGGGCGTCATCCATGGTCAGCACGGTGCCGCCGCGAAATACCACGGGCCGGCCGGGTTCTGCTACGGCTGTCATCACAGACCTCTGTTCCAGGCGGCAGCTCAAGGAGCAGCGCGGACAGGTGTCCGCATCATGGCTGGTTGCGATCTGACCGGAAGCGTTGCCGGTTTCCGGTCCGGTGTCAAGAGGGGAACGGGGTCCCCGCACACCGGCAGATCATGTCGGTGTCCGGCAGGCGGACAGTTGGCCGAGGTCAGGCTACAGTCAGAGATGTAAGTGACGCACCCAGGTCAGTGACCCCTAGGTACCGGAGACTGGATGGCCCGGCCCGACACGAGCCCCGACTTCATCGAGGCGCTGGCGCGGGGGCTTGACGTTATCCGGGTGTTCACACCGGGCAAGCCGGTCATGTCCCTGGCCGCGGTGGCTGGCGCGTCCGGGCTGGCTCGCCCCACCGCCCGGCGCATCCTGCTCACCCTGGAAGATCTTGGCTATGCGCGTGCTGTGGACGGCGGTTTCGAACTGACGCCGCGGGTGCTCGAGCTCGGCATGTCCTACGTGCTGTCCCGCAATCTGTGGGAGGTCGCGCGCCCGCACCTGGAGGCACTCGTTGCCCGGACGCACGAGTCTTCCTCCATTGCCCAGCTGGACGGCTCCGACATCGTCTACGTGGCCAGGGTCGCGGTTCCGAAGATCATCGCCATAGCCGTGACCATCGGCACCCGGTTCCCGGCGCTGCCGACCTCACTCGGCAAGGCGCTGCTCGCCGGGCTGCCGTCCGACGAGGTAGATCGGGCCCTGGCGGAGCCGAGCAGATCCGGGATCACCCCTCGCTGGCAGCCCGATGCGGCCGAGCGCGAGGCGGTGCTCAGTGAAGTCCGGGCCCGCGGCTGGTCTCTGACCGACCAGCAGCTGGCACCCGGCATCCGCTCGGTGGCCGCGCCACTGCGTGATGGCGCCGGCCGGGTGATCGCGGCCATGAACGTGACCGTGCACGCCGCCGAGACCCCGATCGAGGTGCTCACCGGCGAGTACCTGCCGATGCTGCTGCAGACGGCCGGCGCCATCAGCGCCGACTGGGCCGCCTGCCAGGCCGTGCCCGCCGTGACTGTCGCGGCCGCACTATCAGTGCCGTGACCAGACATCGCGCCGGCGGCGGGCCAGGCTGGCTGGCCGCGCCCGTCGCCCGGCAGAGGGGAGCAGCATGACGCACGCAGGCTCGTATCCGACCTCGATCGGCGCCTCGGATCCCGACAAGATCACTGTGCTCGGCCAGGATCTCGCCGCGGACCTGATGGGCAAGGTGGGCTTCGGTGAGCTCGCCATGTGGCTCGTCACCCAGCGCCGCCCCACGCCGGGGCAGGTCCGGGTGTTCGAGGCAGTGCTCGTCGCGCTCGCTGACCACGGCTTCACCCCGACCGCGATCGCGGCCCGGCTGACGTTCCTGTCCGCGCCGGACTCGGTGCAGGGTGCGCTCGCGGCGGGCCTGCTCGGCGGCGGCTCCCGGTTTCTCGGCGTCACCGAGGACGCAGGCCGGTTCCTGTCCGGTGCGATCGCAGCGGCTGGCGATCTTCCGTCGGACGACGCGGGCTGGGATGCGCTGGCGCTCGGGGCCGTGCAGGCAGCCCGTGCGGCCGGCTCGTTTGTCCCCGGACTTGGCCATCCCGTGCACAAGGTCACTGACCCGCGGACGCCGGCGCTGTTCGCCATCGCGGCCGAGGAGGGGCTGTTCGGGCCGCACCTGCAGCTGTTCGAGGCGATCGGGCGCGTCCATCCTCAGGTGCTCGGCCGGACGCTGCCGCTGAACGGCGCGGGCACCTGCGGCGCTGCCCTCGCCGATCTTGGCCTGCCACCCGACCTGCTGCGCGGATTCGCGCTGCTGGCCCGCACCGCCGGCCTGCTCGGGCACATCGCGGAGGAGAAGCGCCGGCCAATCGGCATGGACCTGTACCTGTCGGTCGAGCACAACACCGAGTACCTGCCGCCAGAGCCCGGCTGATTACGCGCACCGCGCGTCGGCTCCGTGCCGCTTCGAAGCGCGGCATGAGCAACGGCATCTAGCGCTTCGGCGCGCGCTCGGCCGGGCCAGCGGAGTAACTAGCGGAATCACCATTCCGGTTGCTAGGGTCGTACCGGAAGGATGATTCCGTTTCCCGGGGAGGGCCTTGATGGCGGTGGGTAGCCGGCGCGCGCATCACCAGGTGACGTTCGCGGTGCTGGCGCTGGGCGTCGCGGCGTTCGCGCTGCTGCAGTCGCTGGTGATCCCGGTCCTGACCACGGTGCAGCATGAGCTGCACACCACGCAGAGCGCCGCAACCTGGGTGCTCACCGCCTACCTGCTGTCGGCATCGGTGATGACGCCGATCCTGGGACGCCTGGGCGACATGATCGGCAAGGAGCGGGTCTTCGTCGCCACGCTCGTCGCGCTGGCGGTGGGCTCGCTGCTGGCGGCGGTCGCGCCGTCGATCGGCGTGCTGATCGTGGCACGAGTGATCCAGGGCATCGGCGGCGGCATGGTGCCCGTCGCGTTCGGCATCATCCGCGATGAGTTCCCGGCCGGCAAAGTCGCGGGCGCGGTGGGGGCCATCGCGGCGCTGACCGCGGTCGGGGCCGGACTCGGCATCGTGCTGGCCGGCCCGATCGTCAGCCTGCTGAACTACCACTGGCTGTTCTGGCTGCCGATGATCCTGACGATCATCGCGGCCGTGTCGGCGGTGCTGTTCGTGCCCGAGTCACCAGTACGGACTCCCGGCCGGATCAGCTGGCTGCCCGCGGTCCTGCTGTCCGCGTGGCTGGCTGCCTTGCTGGTCGCGCTTAGCGAGGCACCCAGCTGGGGCTGGGGCTCCAGCCGGGTCATCGGACTGCTGTCGGCTGCGCTGGTGCTCGCGGCGGGCTGGGTGATCGCCGAGCTTCGGGCGGCCACGCCGCTCATCGACATGAAGATGATGCGGCGCACCGCCGTGTGGACGAATAACCTGGTCGCGCTGCTGATCGGCGTCGGGATGTACGCGACGTTCGCCTTCCTGCCCGAGTTCGTGCAGACGCCTGCGGCCGCCGGATACGGGTTCGGCGCCAGCATTACCCGCTCCGGGCTGATGCTGCTGCCCTCAGCGATCACCATGTTCGCGGTGGGCATGCTCGCCGGCCGGCTCGCGCGCATCCTCGGCGGCAAGGTCCTGGTGATCGCCGGGTGCCTCATCGGTGCCGTGGCTATGGCAATCCTCGCCTTCGCGCACGCGCAGGTGTGGGAGATCTACCTGTCCAACGCCATCATGGGCGTCGGCTTCGGGCTCGCGTTCTCGGCGATGTCCGCACTGGTCGTCGCGGCGGTGCCGCCCTCGCAGACCGGCGTCGCGAGCGGCATGAACGCCAACATCCGGACGATCGGCGGCAGCATCGGCGCGGCCGTGATGGCCAGCATCGTCACCTCCCAGCTCGGGCCGTCCGGGCTGCCGAAGGAGTCCGGCTACACGACCGGGTTCGCGGCGATGGCCGCCGGGCTGGTGCTAGCCGCGATCGCTGGCCTGCTGATCCCGTCGGCACGCGATACCCGGGCGGCAGCCGAGCTGAGCCATGCGGAGATGGCCATGGTGGCCGGAGGGACGCTGGCCGGCGACGAGAGCGAGTGACCAGGGGCCAGCGCCCGGCGCCCGGAAGGAGCCAGGTGAGCAGTCAGGCGTCAGCGGCGACTGCGTATCCGCGCGGGCCGGCGGCCACCCGCCGGGACGCGGTGCGGAACTACCACCGGATCCTGGAGGCCGGGCGGCAGGTGCTGGGCGAGTCTGGCGCGGACGCCTGCATGGAGGACATCGCCGCGCGCGCAGGTGTCGGAGTGGGCACCGTGTACCGCCGGTTCGCCAGCAAGGACGCCCTGATCGATGAGCTGCTGCAGCTCGCCCTGGAACAGGTGCTGCAGGCCACCGAGCGCGCGCTGGCGCGTGCGGACGGACACGGGCTCGAAGAGCTGCTGCGCGCGCTGGGCCAGTCGTTCGCCGACCATGCGCGGTACGCGAGCCTGCTCCTGCAGCGGCCGGCGGCCACGGCCACCGGCGGCCAGATCCGGGCCGCGATCGACGAGCTCACCGCGCGCGCAGTGGCCGCCAGCACGGTAAACCCGGGCATCACGCCCGGCGACGTCATCGCTCTCATCTGGGCGATGCGCGGCCTGGTGCAAGCGGCCGGCGAGGTCGCGCCAGGGTCCTGGCAGCGATTCCTCGACATCCAGCTGGCCGGGATGCGCTCGGATGGGCTGGTCAGCAGTGCAGCCGCGATGTCGTCCCGGCAGCTGGCGAAACTGGCGCCGCTACGCCGGCCGGGCAGTAACGCCTTTTAGTGGTATTTCGCGCTGGCTGAGATCCACTCGCCTCCGTGCATAGTTCTGCTTCTGGCGGTAAGGCTCTGATGGTGGCGTGCGCAGTGGCCGGTGACGGCAGCTGCGGCCGCGAACTGACATCGTCGGGCAATATCCGCAACGAGCGCTCGGGAGCAGCAACGATGGCTACATACCGTATGGTCTACGGAGAAGACGGGCAAGTGGTCGAGGAGACGTTCCCCGACATCGATGGCGTGGAGCGAGAGGACGGCTGGGTCGTCCTCTTCCGTGGTTCCGATGCGATCTTGCGAGTGCAGGAGACTCACGTGCAGTCGCTGGAACGCGTCGACGCCTAGCGCGGGTCACGGAGGGCTCGATGGCAGCAGCAGAACCGGTCGCGTTTCTCGGCATCGGGACGATGGGATACGGCATGGCGGCCAGCGCACTGCGGGCCGGCATCCCGACGATTGTCTGGGATCGCCGGCCTGCGGCGACCAGCGAGCTGGCCAGCCGCGGGGCGGAAGTTGCCGAGACAGCCGCGGCAGCCGCGCAGCGGGCCGGCATCATAGTCACCATGGTGCCGGATGCCGGCGCCGTGCTCTCGGTCGCGCACGACCACGGCATGCTGGCCGCTCTCTCGCCAGGCGCGATCTGGGCTCAGATGAGCACGATCGGGCTGGCGGGAATCACTGACGTCATGGCCATGGTCGAGGACCAGCGTCCCGACGTGACATTCCTCGACGCGCCGGTGTCGGGCAGCAAGGATCCGGCGGAGCAGGGTCAGCTGATCATCTTCGCGTCCGGGCCACCGCAGGCACGACCGCGAGTCGCACCGCTCTTCGACGCGCTGGGCCAGCGGACGGTCTGGGTTGGCGCGGCTGGCGCGGGCACCCGGCTGAAACTGGTGAACAACACCTGGCTTGCGTTTGAGAACGAGGCGATCGCCGAGTCCGTAGCGCTGGCTCATCAGCTTGGCCTGGACACGCAGACGGTGGCGGACGCGCTCAGCGGCAGCCCGCTGGTATCGCCATGGCAGGCCGCCAAGCTGCAGCGGATAACCAGCAGTGACTACTCAGCCCAGTTCGCCCTGCATCTCGCGCTCAAGGACGTGCACCTCGCGCTGCAGGCAGCTGGCAGCGACCGCTTCGCCCCGCTCGGCTGCCTGGCCGACGAATGGCAGCACGCCGTCGACGCCGGACTCGGTGAGCAGGACCTGACCGTAGTGACGCGCCTGCTGGAGCAGCAGGGCAGCGCGCCGTAACGCGGGCTGTCGGGGCCAGCGCGCCGTAACGCGGGCTGTCGGGCCGGCCGCCATCAGAACTCGGTGACGCCGGCGTCTGGTGCGAGCTCGTGAGCAGTGATGAACCTCGACTCATCGGAGGCGAGGAACAGCACGGTGTCCGCGACGTCTTCGGGCTCGGTGATGTCGACCGGCAGCATGTTCATGAACATCGCGCCGAGGCGGTCATACCCGGCAATGGCCGCACCCAGCTCGGCCGCCATCGTGCCGGACCCCATCGGCGTGTTCACCCCGGTGGGGTGCACGCTGTTGACGCGGATGTTGTGCTTGCCGAGCTCCGCGGCGAACGCCTTGGCCATGCCGCGCACCGCGAACTTGCTCGTGGTGTACGGGACCATGAACGGCTGAACCTTGATGCCGGCGGCCGAGCTGATCAGGATTACAGACCCGCCGCCGGCTTGGACCAGGTGCGGCGCCGCCGCCATCACCGTATTCCAGGTGCCGGTGACGTTCGTGCTGATCGTGTCGTCGAAGATCTGCGGGCTGACCTGATCCCAGGCCTTCGGCACGCAGATGCCCGCGTTCGCCACCACCACGTCCAGCCGGCCGAGCTGCCCGACCGCGTCGTCGACGATGTGACGTAGTGCGTCAAGGTCGCGTATGTCAGCGATCCCGGCGACCACTCGCTGCCCCGTCTGATCAAGCTGGCGGATGGTCTCGGTCAGATCGGCGGGCGTCGCAGAGTCGTACGCGACGCTGGGCAGCGGAGCGCATACGTCGACGACGATGACGTCGGCGCCCTCCCCGGCCAGCCGCAGTGCGTCGGCACGGCCCTGCCCGCGTGCGGCTCCCGTCACCAGCGCGACCTTACCCGCGACCCGATCACCCATGGATGCCACCGCTTCCCGCCCGTCGTCCCGGACGTGATGTGAATCAGACTCAGTAGCCAGTCAATTTACGCGCGTGGCGGCTCCGCGCCGCGCTCAGTATGCTGCTCGGGCCTGGCCGAGCAGCGTCCGCGAAGAAGCGGCCCGCAGCTGGGGACGTTGGTCCGTGCCCTGACGGCAGATGCCTCTGGCCGGCCGATCGCTGGCTGCCGAGGCTGCCCTATAGCACCAGTCCGGAATCCGTCGTGGGCAAGTCGGCGACGGTATGACGTCCAGGCGGCGTCACGCGGCATGAGGGGGACCGTCGGATGGAAATGATCACTACGCGGGTGCTTGCTGGCATCGCAGCGTTCGCCGCGGCCTTCGGGCTAACCGCCGTCAGCGCGGTGACTGCGGCTCAGGCTGCCGGCGGTCAGCGCGCGCCGGTGTCGCAGGGATCTAGGGCACTGGCTGCGTCAGGCAGTCAGCTGTGGCTGAGGCACTTTAACGGCCCCGGCAAGAACGCAGATACCGCCCGCGCGATGGCGGTCAGCCCGGACGGGCGCCGGGTCTTCATCACCGGGAATAGCGGGCCCGCCAACGGGTCGCCCAGCTATCTCACGGTCGCTTATAACGCGCTGACCGGCAGGCAGTTGTGGGCGGCACGTTACAACGACCCCAGACATGGCTTCGACGCGGCTAACGCGGTGGCCGTCGGACCCTCCGGCGGAACGGTGTTCGTCACCGGGCTTAGCCGGCCCGCACGGGACTCGGCGTCCACCTACCTGACGATCGCCTATAACTCCTCGACCGGCAGGCAGCTGTGGGTTGCCCGCTACAGCGGCAATGGTCATGGCAGTTACGACGCCGGCACGTCGGTGGCCGTAGGCCCCGGCGGTGGCAAGGTTTTCGTGACCGGCCTCAGCGCCGGGATCAACTCAGGGACTGACTTCGCGACGATTGCCTACAGCGTCAAGACCGGCGCGCGGCTATGGGTAAGGCGCTATAACGGCCCTGGCAACGGCTACGACGCCGCCAGCTCGGTAGTCGTCGGCCCAGGCGGGCTCAGCGTGTTCGTCACCGGGCTCAGCACTGGGACGACTGCAGGAGATCAGTACGCCACGGTCGCCTACACCACCGCCACTGGCGCGAAGCAGTGGGTCGCGCGCTACAACGGCGCGCCGCAAGCTACCGACGGAGCTCACTCCGTGGCCGTCAGCCCGGCGGGCGGCAGGCTATTCGTCACATTCGTGACCGGGGATCAGCGGGGTGCCGGGCCGGTGAATGATTACGCCACCGCCGCCTACAGCATCGCAACCGGCGCCCAGCTGTGGGTCAGGCGCTACAGTGGCCCGGCGAATCGATGGGACGACCCGGCCGCAGTGGCAGCCAGCCCGAACGGCACGACGGTCATCGTCACCGGATTCGTCACCCTGGCTTCCGGCGCGCCGGCATACGGCACGGTCGCCTACAACGCTGCTACTGGCGCGCAGCAATGGGTCCGGCGCTACAGCGGCCCCGGCGGCAATGACGCCGCCGCGTCCGTGTCCGTCAGCGCCAGCGGCCGTAAGGTGTTCGTTACCGGGGCTAGCTACGGACCCAGGTACGCGACCGCCTACGCGACGATCGCCTACAGCACCACCACCGGCGCGCAGCTGTGGGTGAAGCGCTACAGCCGGCCCGGCAACGGCTACAACGTCGCCACGGCAGTGGCAGCGAGCCCGGCTAAGGACGTCGTGTTCGTGACCGGGGAAACCAGCATCGGGAACAACCCGGAGGGCTACACCACAATCGCCTATGCCGGCTGACTAGCAGCGTCTGCTTAATTCCGCGCAGGACTTGCCTAGCGGACAGCGACCAGTAACGGCGGCGGTGCCCCCTCAGGCTGCTGTTCCGGGTCAGTCAGAAGCCTGACGTGCACGCACTAGCCGAGCCAGCTCAGCTCGTCAAGCGCTCGGCCACTGAAGCGGCGACGGTGTGGTGACCGGTAACTCGGGCACCTCGTTATGACACGATGACGCGATGGCCGCGTACTGCCGGGCGAAGTCCCTGCGAGTAAACGCTGCTGCCACCGGGATCTGCTGGCCGTCATGCGGGTAGTTGTCGCACCCGATAAGTTCAAGGGTTCGCTGACCGCGGCACAGGTCGCCGAATCCGTGGCATTAGGCCTGCGGACGGCGGCCCCGGACGTCGAGGTGCTGCGCCGGCCCGTGGCGGACGGCGGTGACGGCACAGTGGACGCGGCACTCGCGGCCGGCTTCCACGCCGTGGACGTGATGGCCCGCGGTCCGACTGGCCAGCCGGGGGCAGCCCAGTACGCGCGCAGCGGTGACACCGCGGTTATCGAGCTCGCCAGGATCTGCGGCCTGCTGAAGCTGGCCGGCGGGGTGCCGGATCCGCTCGGTGCGACCAGCCTAGGCGTGGGCGACGCGATACGGCACGCGCTGGCCAGCGGCTGCACCCGGATCGTGCTGGGGCTGGGCGGCAGCGCCAGCACGGACGGGGGAGCTGGCATGCTCGTCGCGCTCGGCGCCAGCATCCGCGATGCGTCCGGCGGCGGCGTTCCGTCCGGCGGCGGGTCGCTCGGCGCCGTCGCAGCCGTTGACCTATCCGCGCTGATGCCGGAAGCCGCAGCGGCAGAGCTGGTCGTTGCCTGCGACGTGGACAGCCCGCTGTTCGGACCGAACGGCGCGGCGTACGTCTTCGGTCCGCAGAAGGGCGCGGATCCGGCTCAGGTCGAGGTGCTCGACGCCGGGCTTCGGCGATGGGCGAAGGTCCTGGCAGCCGCGACCGCGGACAGCACGACGGTGATCGCGGGTGCCGCCGGAGCCGGTGCAGCGGGCGGGGTCGCGTTCGCCGCGGAGGCTGCGCTCGGCGCGACACTACGGCCGGGCATCGAGCTCGTGCTGGACCTCGTCGGTTTCGGCACCGCGCTTCGCGGCGCGGACCTGGTGATCACCGGTGAGGGCTCGCTGGACGAGCAGACGCTGGCTGGCAAGGCCCCGGCTGGCGTCGCGGCGGCTGCCCGCCGCGCCGGGGTGCCCTGCATCGCCATAGCCGGCCGGAGCGTGCTGTCTGCCGAGCGGCTGCATGCTGTCGGGATCGAAGCGGTGTACACGCTGACCCAGCTTGAGCCTGACCCAGTGCGCTGCATGGCCGATGCGTCGCGGCTAGTCGCACGCGTCGCCGAGATCGTCGGCCGCGACCAGTTGCCGGGGCCTGGCCGGTCCGCTCCCGGCTGAGCTTCCGCGATCGTCACAAGGCTGAGTCCGCAGCCGGACCCCGTTCCCTTGAGTCGAGCAGGCCGGCCATCGGGGAGCGGAATCCGCCGGCCCTGCCGATGACGGCTCGACCCCAATCGGGCTCCTCGAAGTTGAGGGGGCAGATCACCCTCGCAACGGCTAGCTGATCATTGTCCGTTTGCAGTGCCAGGTACTCTGCGGCGCTGGTTGTCGAGGTTGCGGAAGCCGAAGGCGATGCGGGCGGCGTCTTTGATGAGCCGGTTGTTGGCCTCGGTGACGGCGTTGGTGATGCCGGTGTCGAGGAAGGCGAGGATCTGCGGCCACCAGGCCTCGATGGTCCTGGCCAGGGTGGTGACCTCGGGCACGTCGGCGCGGGCGCACCAGTCATAGAACGCGAACAGCCGGTTGCTGACGTCCGATTGCGCGGGATGGGTGCGGGCGACGGCGAGCAGGTAGCGGAGTTCTTCCTTGGCGATCCACGCGGCCAGCAGCTCACCGGTGGCTTCCCGAGGATCTCGGTTCGCATCCGGGCGCAGGCCTGGTCGGAGAGGCGCTCGCGTCCGCGCAGCAGCCGCCTGCGGTTCGCCCAGGCTGGATCCCTGCTGGTACCGCGGCGGCCCAGCACCTGGCGGGTGACCCGCTGCCGGACCCTGGTCACGGCCTTGGTTGGCGACCTGGACGAGGTGGAAGTGATCGACAACGATGACCGCGTCCGGCAGCGAACGCTCGATGGCCGACCACAGGCCAGCCTTGGCGCAGAGGCCAGTCCAGTTCTGGCAGGGGATGACGAGTACAGGCATGGCGGCGAGCCCAGATCCATACTGGATGTTGCTTGACAAGCAGGTCACGATTAGAGAGGAATGGCATGGAGATTCCGTTGGTCAATGCGGTGGCAGCGGTCCGCGATGAGCTGCTGGAAGCTGCGGCAATGGGTGCGGGGCAGGACTTGGTGTTCGCGGTGGGTGAGGTCGTGCTTGAGTTCGCCGTCGAGTTGCGGCAGGACTTGACGGCGCGGGCCGGGTTCAGGGCATGGGTGGTTGCAGCTGATGGAGAGCTTTCGAAGGGACGAGTTGCTACGCACCGGGTGTCTGTCACGCTCAATCCCCGTTCGGCAAGCGGTGACGAGGTGGAGATCGCGGGCGATTCGGGAAGAGCCCGCGGGCCAGGAGATGTGTCGAAGTACCTCGGCCGCTGAGTTCCAGCGAAGGTTAGAAGGTTAACGGTGGAACTTGAGCGTGTCATCGCGGTCCGCGGGCCTGGCGGCCCCGGGTCGGGGTATCTAGTTGCGTCGAGGCTTGTGGCAACCAGCGCGCATGTCGTGGGGGCGGTCGGTAGCCAGGTAGAGATGTTCCGCCCAGGTCGTGTGCGTGAGTTTAAGGGGACAGTGGCGTGGCGCGGAACGCCGAGCGGGAAGAACGACGCCGCTCTGGTCCTAATCCAGGATATCGATGGGGAGTCGCCGAGCGGTCTGCCGATCCGGTGGGGCCGGACGGTCACCTTCCGCCCCGGGCTCCGCTGCCATACCTGTGGCATGCCGGATATAGCGCAGATGCCGGGCAAGCCCGCGGAGGTAGCCCAGCCGTCAGGAACCTTGAACCCTGGCGATGGAGTAATCGCAGACCGATATGTGCTCAGCGTAGACGGCCCGGCTCCTGTGTCTCGTTCTCACCAGACTCAGTCCAGCTCGCCGTGGGGCGGAATGTCGGGTGCGCCCTTGTTCTGCGGGGAATTGCTGTTGGGCGTGGTGACGGCCGACCCGACCGGGTGGGCGCATGGCAAGCTTGCTGTTGTACCCGCTTACCTACTGTTCCATGATCCGACGTTCCGCGCAGTGCTCGCGCGGTACGGCGGGCGGACTGGTCTTGAACCGGCGGAGTGGCAGCACCTGGCCGAGCCTCAGCCTTCGGCGGATCGCGACGGTGCGATCCCGTCGCCGGCAGGTCTGCTGCTAGCACGTAGGGCGACTGTTCCGTTCCGCGGTCGCTGGGACCTGCTTCGTGACTTGGAATCATGGGCGGCAGGGACGGGAGTCGCGGTGCGCCTGGTGTACGGACCGGGCGGCCAAGGCAAGACGCGCCTGGCCCATGAACTCGAAGCTCGGCTAACTGCAGATCGGTGGACGGCGCTGTGGCTGCGAGAGCACGCCGAACCCGCACACATCGAGGTACTCAAGGATGCAGCCGTCCCGCTGCTGGTCGTGCTGGACTACGCTGAGGCTCGCGTCGCGCAACTCGCCGCGCTGCTGGAGGCGTGCGCCCTTCGTACTGGGAGCGACCCCATCCGGATTTTGCTCCTAGCGCGAACTGCCGGGTCCTGGTGGGCCAATGCTCAGAACGATATGACCGCGCTGACGTCTGATCTGCTGGATGAAGCGGTAGCGACCGCCCTGCCGGTATTGGAAACGGACGTGGCGGGCACCGTTTCCGCGTACGAGGACGCCGTCAGCGCATTGGCTGCCGCGCTTCCACAAGTGCGCGGGCTGGGCCACCTACCCTGGACGCGTCTGGTCACAGAGATTTCAACCCGAGGGTATGCGCAATTGGCATCACGAAGTGCCCTCACGCTGCACATGACGGCACTCGCCGACCTCCTCGATACGGCAGATGCGGCCGATAGTCACGAGCCCGGTGATCACGAGCACGGCGAACCTGGGCACGTGGAAGACCGCCTGCTCAGGCACGAATACCGCTACTGGGACGCCGCTGCCCGAACCCACAGATTGCAGGCCCTAACGCGGACGACTCTGCACGAGGCAATGGCGGCAGCCCTCCTGGTCGGTGCGGACAGCCCTGGTTCGGCTGACATCTTGCTAGCAAAATCACCTGGCCTGAAAGATCAGTTCTACGACGCCCGGCGCGAAGTGCGCGCTTGGATTGCTGCGTTGTACCCGCCAACAGTTTCCGGCGCACCATGGGACAGCCTTCAGCCGGATCGGCTGGCCGAGAGGTTCCTCGGCCGCCAGCTCATCGCATATCCGGAGCTGCCCGATCCGTTTGTGCAAGGACTCGACAGAGCCCAGGCTGACCGAATGCTGACGTTTTACGCCCGCGCCGCTGCTCACTCGGTTTTCGAGCACTCCCTGGACGAGCCGCTCACGTCTCTCGTGGTCCGCCATCACGAGGTTCTCGCCCCTGCGGCAGTCGATGTGGTCATTCAAGTAGAGCATCCCGAGCCTTTGCTGCGAGCTCTAGACGAGATCGTGGAGTATCCCGACGCCGTCCTCGGAGATCTCTATCAGCTCGCCATGGGGCTACCGCGCACCAGCGTGATGCTGGCGGGCTGGGCCGCGCGCCTAACCCAGCGGCTGGTCGATCGGTACCGACAGCGAGCGATCGACGATCCTGACGGGTACCGGCCGTACGTCGGTGCAAGCCTGAACATTCTCTCAGTTCGGCTCGGCGATCTAGGGCGATACGAAGAGGCTGCGGCCGCAGCCGAGCAGGCAGTTGACGCCTACAGGAAACTCACCGAGGCCGACCCAAGGCGATACGAATCTGAGCTCGGCGCGGCTTTGAACAACTTCTCGTATCAGATATCGGCTCTAGGGCACTCCGAGGAAGCCCTAGCCGCCAGCGAGAACGCAGTAAGAATCTACGAGGAGCTAGCGCAGGTTCACCCGGACAAGTTCCAGCCGGGGCTTGCGGCGAGCTTGAATAACCTGTCCAACCATCTGCAAGAGGCTGGCCGACCGGACGAAGCGCTAGCCGCCATTGAGCGCACTATAAAGATCTTTCGTGATTTGGAAGAGAACAGGCCAGGCGTGTTCCAGCCCAACCTTGCTACAGGCTTGAGTAATCTCGCCAACCGCTTGGAGGATGCCGGCCGTCCAGACGAAGCGCTGGCCGCCCTTGAGTCATCGGTGCAGATCTACCGAGAACTGGCGCAGATCCGCGCAGACGCGTTCCAGCCGGACCTTGCTAAGAGTCTAGGGAAGATCGCTGTCCTGCTTGGAAACCTCGGCCGGCGGGAAGACGCCTTGACCGCGAGCGAGGAGGCAGTCCAGAACTACCGGAAACTGGCACAGAACCTTCCGAGCACCTACCAGGCGTCTCTGGGGCGCAGCCTGCAGACGCTCAGTGACCAGCTAGAAGAGTTGGGCCGGACCGAGGAGGCCTTGGCCGCATGTCTGGATGCAGTGCAGATCCAGCGGGAAGTAGCGCAGACTGGGTCCGATACGTTTGAGCCCAGCCTCGCTGCGAGTCTGAACAGTCTCGGCAACTGTCTGCATCGACTGCAGCGAGACGAAGAGGCCCTGGCTGCGCTTGCTGAGGCTCTCAGCATCTACCGAAAGGTTCCCGAGAACCGCGTCGGCGACTTCCAGTCCCACCTCGCAGCGTGCCTGCATAACCTCGCTGCCCAATTGGGGGTCCTTGGGCGGGACGAGGATGCCCTCCCCGTCTGCGAGGAGGCCGTGCGGATTCGTAGAGAACTGGCTCGGACCCGCCCTCACGATTTTCAACCGGACGTTGCAAGCAGCCTGCTCAATCTCTCGGTTCGGCTAGAAAGACTCGGGCGTGGCGAGGAAGCCGTGGCTGCCATCGAGGAATCGGTCGGCATCTACCGGAATCTTCCTCGGGATCAATCAATGGCCCGGCGTCTTGCGAAGACGCTAGGCGCTCTTGAGGGTCGGCTGAGGCTTCTGGGCCGGGCATCCGAGGCGTTGGACGCGTTGAGCGAATCTGTGCACATTAGACAAGATCTGGCACAGGCCAGCCCCGCAGAATTCCTGCCGAGCCTCGGTGAAGACCTGCACAAGCTGGCCTTTTGGCTATCCAAATCGAACCGAGATGCCGAGGCATTGGTGCCAATAACTGAAGCGGTTCAGATCCGCAGGGAACTAGCTCGGGCTAATCCAGAAGAGTATCTATCGCAATTCGCTCAAAGCTTGCCGATATTCTTCCTTATCTTGACCAAGATGGGCCGCAAGGCAGACGCCCTAACTGCGATCACCGAAGCAGTCCAGGTCCACCGGGACTTGATGTGGACGCACCACGACGACTTCCGACCCCACCTCGCGACCTGCCTAGTCGAACAGGCCGAACTCCTCCACGAAACGGGCCGGCGCGAGGAGGCGCTGGCCGCGATGACCGAGGTGGTGCAGCTCCGTCGCGATGTCGCCTCCCAATCTCGCTCCGATGAGTTTCAAGCTGACCTCGGAGCAAGCCTTCGAAGAATCACGTTCTACCTGGCCACCTTCGGTCGCCGGGATCAGGCGCTAGTCGCGATTAACGAGGCGGTCCAGATCTACCGGAAACTAGCCAATACACATCCGGCTCTCTACAGGACTGCCCTAGAAGATTCTGAGCGGGTCTTCGCAATAGTGAATGGCTAGTCCTCTGGGTAGTTAATTGGCGTTTCCAGCCGATTAACATCAGCCCCCAGTCTCGCAAGAACTATGCCGGCAGGTCACCTGTCACCAGGGCATCGGGCCGCCGCCACGTCGTGCTGGCCCGCTACGCCCGCAACCGCCGCATCGCCGACGCCCTCGACCAGTGGGCATTCTGCTCCCTCATCTCCCCGGGCGCCCGCCGCTACTACGACCAGCTACGCGCCCGCAAGAAAACTCACCGCCAGGCACTGCACCAGCTCGCCAGCCGCTGGGTCGGCATCCTTCACACCCGCCAGCACCGCGGACTCACCTACGACGAATCAACCGCCTGGCCCGCCGGCACTCCCGCCGCTGCTTGACACCTTCCAGTCGTGGGGTGTCTAACCGCACCGCCGCGCCCTCCCATCGGTGGCGCGCTCGACACGCTGCACCGCCACGCCGGGCAGCCCGAACAGAATCGAAGTACCGTTCTCCATAACTGTGGCTCCTCCGCCAGCTGTCCATGATCAACAGCCAGTGTGGAGGAGCCACAGCCATCAGCCGTTGAGGCTGAGCCCGTGTCGTGCCCCCTCAAATTAGAAGCGCCCCTAATCGCTCTCGCGCGCACGCAAGGCCGCTACCGCCTCGGCTGCCAGCACGTGCAGCGGGAGCCCGGTAGCCTGCGCGGCAGCCGCGACGTCGTCATGCTCGGGCTTGGCGCGGTGCGGACCGATCTTCATCCGGATCTGGTGCCCGGCCACCGTCACCGTGGCAGTGGTGCGGGGCAGCGCGTGCCGCTGCACGACGTGCTGCCGCGCTCCCAGGCTGCCGGTCTCGGCGAGCAAGGCGAGTCGCACCGCGTCGACCGCGGCGGGCGGGCAGAGTGCGGTGACAACGAAGGCGGGCCGGCCCTTCTTGCCGGTCACCGCCGTCAGCCACGAGTCCACCGCGCCGCGGGCGATCAGCTGGCCCGGCACCGTTGCCAGCACCTCACCAGTCACGTCGTCAACGGTGGTCTCGAGCACCGCCAGGGGGTCCGTGCCGCCGCCCGCGTCGGCAGCGGGGGCGCCGAGAACGGCTGGCAGCACGTTCGGGTAGCCGGCCGGGTTCCTAGTTCCGGCGCCGTAGCCGCTGGCCACAATCCGCATCGCCGGAAGCGGGCCATAGCGGCAGCCCATCGCGACCAGCAGGGCCGCTCCCGTCGGGGTGACCGTCTCGCCTACCGGACCCAGGCCGGTTACCTGCGCGCCGGCCAGCAGCGCAAGGGTGGCCGGAGCCGGCACCGGCAGCGGCCCGTGCGCCGACTCGACCTGGCCCGAGCCGAGTGCCAGCGGGGCGGACCAGACCTGCGAGATGCCGAGCACGTGCAGGGCAGCGCCGACGCCGACCGTGTCGGCAATCGTGTCGGCACCGCCGAGTTCGTGCAGGTGCACGAGTTCGACGGTAGTGCCGTGAATAGCGGCCTCGGCCTCGGCGATCGCGCGCACGGCCGCAGCGGCCAGCCGGCCGTGCGCCGGTGTCGCCCTGCCGGCCATCGCGATCAGCTCGGCGCCGCTTCGCCCGGCGCTTGAACCGGCATCGCTTCGCCCGGCGCCGGTGCCGCCGGGCGGGTCCAGCTCGACCACAGCCTGCCGGGCCCGAAGACCGTTGCGGTGCACTTGCGCGTCGTGCAGCCGCCAGCCATCCAGCCCGGTACTAGCGATGGCGGCGCGCACTGCCTCCACCGGCGCGCCCACGTCTATCAGCGCGCCCAGCAGCATGTCTCCCGACAGCCCGGCAACCGGATTCAGCCACAAGATCATGGTGATGTCCGCGAGCGGCCGAGCGAGAACGTGAACCTGAACGCGGCCAGGGCCGCACTGAAACCGGAGTCAATGTTGACGACGCAGACCCCAGCGGCACACGAGGTCATCATGGCCAGCAGCGCAGTGATGCCGTCCAGGGCCGCGCCGTATCCGGTTGACGTCGGGACCGCGACCACGGGCACGCCGACCAGGCCGCCAACCGCACTGGCCAGGGCACCTTCCATGCCGGCCACGACGATCACCACGTCGGCAGCGCTGATCTGGTCGGCGACGGCCATCAGGCGGTGCAGGCCGGCGATGCCAACATCGCGGAATTCGGTCACGGTCAGGCCGATGGCCCGCGCGACCGCGGCTGCTTCGTCGGCAACGGGGCCATCGGAGGTGCCAGCCGTCACGATGGCCACCGAGCAGTCGCCCGGCTCCTGCGCGCGCCAGGTCATCAGCCGGGCGCCCGGATCGTACTGGCCAGCCGGACCGCCAATGGCCTCGGCCGTATCCGGCTCCAGGCGGGTCACCAGTACCGGCCCCGAGCAGCGAGTCAGCAGCACGCTCACGATCTTCGTGATTTCCGCCGGGCTCTTGCCGGGCCCGTAGATGATCTCCGGAAGTCCCTGCCGGTCCTGACGGTCAAGGTCAACGGTGGCGAAGCCCAGCGGTAGCGAGGAAGCCATCGGCCTAGCCTGCCGGCGCAGTCACGGGGTAGGGCAGCAGGACGTTCATGCTGCCGCTGCGCAGGCCAGCCAGATCGACCGTGACGAAGGCGAACCCGGCGGCCCTGACCGCGGCGACCAGCTGATCCCGGCTGGCAGTGAGCCGGCCGAAGTCGCCGGCCGGAACCTCGATCCGGGCGACAGCGCCGGCCGCGTGCGCGCGGACCCGGCACTCACCGAAACCAGCGTCGTGCAGGGCATCCTCGGCCTGCTCGATCCGGCTGAGCAGCTCGGGCGTGACAGCGTCCCCGTAGGCGATGCGTGACGACAAGCACGCGGCGGCGGGCTTGGCCGCAGTGCGGAGGCCGAGCTGGCGGCTCAGCTCCCGGACGTCAGCTTTCGTGAGGCCTGCATCGACGAGCGGGAAGACCGCGCCGCGGTCCTGGGCCGAGCGCTGACCAGGCCGGTAATCCCCGAGGTCGTCGAGGTTGGTGCCGAGCGCGATCCGGGCTCCCATCGCGGTGGCCAGCGGCGCAAGGGCATCCATCAGTGCAGACTTGCAGTGGAAGCAGCGGCCAGCGTCGTTGCGCACGTACTCGGGGCGCTGCAACTCGTCGGTACACACCTCGACGTGGGGCATGCCGCGGTCACGGGCGAAATCGCGAGCGCCAGCGCGCTCGCGGTCAGGCAGGCTCGCCGACACCGCGGTGACAGCAAGCGCGTTGGCCGCCAGCACCAGATGGGCGCAGGCGGCCAGCAGAGCGGAGTCTGCGCCGCCGGAGAACGCTGTCACCAGCTTGTCCTCCTGGGCAAGCCGCTGGGTGAGACGGTCCAGGTGATCATTCATGGTTGCCAGGCTCCGGGTTGGCGAGGAAGGGTATGGTCTGCGGGCCTTCGGGAAGCACGCAGACGCGGGCGTCAGGTCCGGCGATCGCGAGTTCCTGCTGGACCGCCAGCGCGACGTCAGGGACGCCGAAACAGTGCGCGCTGCGCAGGTCCTGGTCGGACAGCGTGGCGCAATGCACGCCGACCCTGGCCTGCGTCAGCACCCTGGCCAGCACCTGTACTTGCCACTGGTCAGGCACCGTCTGCGGGCGCGCCGCGATTGCCGCCAGCAGTTGCTGCGGCGATGACTGCGAGGTCAGTACCTCGCGGAACGACCCATGGTCCGGGAACCCGTCAGCGCACTCGGCCGCGCAGATGATCAGTCCTCCTGGCCGCACTATCGTCGCGGCGGCCGACATGCCCTTGACGGCCTGGTACAGGTTCTGGTCAAGCGGATAGCCGGCGTTGGTCGTCACGACGACATCGAAACGCCGGGCAACAGGGCGCATGGAGACGTCGCGGACGGCCGCACACGCGGCGGCGTGCATGCTGAGTATCTCTCCGCCGAAGGCCGCGACGATCCGCTGATCGCGGTTGAGCACGACGTCGAAAGCGAAGTCGACGCCGGTTGCTGCCGCGATGGCCCGGACGTCATCATGGACCGGGTTTCCCTCGCATATCCCCCAGGTAGCACGCTCGCTGCCGATCCGGCTGGCGTCATGCAGGGTCAGCACGGTCTCAAGGCCGGCCAGGCCCGGCGCCACCAGCTTCGGGCCGCCGCTGTATCCGGCGAAGAAATGCGGCTCGACGAACCCTGTCGTGATGCGGATGTCGGCCTCGACCCAGTGCCGGTTCAGCCAGACCGGCACGTTGTCGCCGTGATACCCGCACCAGGCGAGGGAGGCACCGTCGCGCGCGTCGTGGTTGATGATGCGCATCGTCGTGGCCAGCTCAGCGCCCAGCATGGAGCGCAGCTCCGCGGCGGTGCAGCCGCGGTGCGTGCCGGTGGCGACCAGCAGGGTGACATCGTCCCGGCTGATGATCCCGGCCAGTTCGTCCAGCAGCGCCCTGACCATGGCCTCCCGCGGTTGCGGCCGGGTGACGTCACAGATGGACACGGCGATGCGCTGGCCGGGGCGCACTACTGACCGCAGCGGGGGGCCAGCAACGGGGGAACGGAGCGCGTCCCGCAGCGCGGCAGCCTCGTCCGCCGCGGCCGGATGATGCGCAGGCGCGACGACCGACGTACGGTCGGCAGGCAGGGCGATGCGCAATCCGTGCTGGCCGTAGGCGAGATCGACGCGCACCTGCTGGGCAGCTCCGCTCATGCCGCGCACCCACCCATGGCTGGCACGATACAGGCAGCAGGCACAGCGGCACCCTCACCAGGGGAGCGGGCCGTCGATGCCGAGGTAGCTTCCAGTCGGACCGTCCTGGCCGATCTGGGCCATGCGGACGATGATCTCGGCGCCCTCCTCGACGGTCTTCGTGCCCAGGTGCCCGTTCAGGTCCGTCGCGGTGTAGCCGGGTTCCACCGCGTTGATGCGCATGTCCGGGAATGCCTTCGCATACTGCACGGTGATCATGTTGACCGCGGTCTTCGACGCGGGATAGGCGACGCCCGGGTAGGCGTAAGCCGGAGTGCCGGGCGTGGTGAGGCGGGTCAGCGAGGCCAGGCCGCTGCTGACGTTGACCACGACGGGGGCGGTGGATCGCCGCAGCAGCGGCAGGAAGGCGTGCATGACCCGCACCACGCCGAAGACGTTTGTCTCGAACAGCGACCGCATCAGGCCGGCGGTGAGTTCCGCGGCGCCGGGAACCACGTTCCCCTCCGTGCGCATCTCGATTCCAGCGTTGTTGACCAGCACGTCGAGTCCGCCGTCGGTTTCGATGCTCGTCGCCGCCGCGGTGACGGACGCGTCGTCGGTGACGTCGATGAGGACCATCCGCGCGCCCAGTTTCGCGGCAGCCTGGCGGCCACGTTCGGCGTCCCGGCTGCCGAGGTAGACGGTGTGGCCAGCGGCGATGAGCCTGCGGGCGGTCTCGAAGCCGAGTCCCTTGTTCGCTCCGGTGATCAGAGTTGTCGTCATGTCTCGAGGGTAGGATTGAGAGCGTGCTCGAAGTCAACCCGTGGTGCGGGCGCTGGCTCGCTGGCGAGGACAGCGCGGCCCGGCCGTAGCCTCAGGCGGGGGTATCGGGCCAGCCCACGGCGTCGAACACGGCGATCGGGTCGAGGTAGTCCCGCCAGTGCGTCACCTTGTGGTCCTTGACGGTGACGATGGAGGCAAAGCGATTGTTGTAGGGTCGGCCGGTCTGTACCGTTTCACCGTGCACCTCGTACTCGAGGATGACGACGGAGGCTTCCGGATCCCGGTAGACGCGGAGACTGTCCGCGCTGTGCACCGTCATGAAGTCGCCGTAATCGGCGTACAGGTCGATGATGTTCTGTCGACCTGCTACCCGCCTGGGGTAGCCAGGCACAGAGATGACGTACTCGAAGACCACATCGTCGGTCAGGAGGTCGAAGTAGTCCTCTCCGTCCGCCAGACCCTCGAGTCCTTCCCGGATGATGCGGAAGAAGGGACCGTCGGCGCCGAAATTCGAGCTGTCACTGGTGTACTTGGTCACTTGTCCTCCGAAATGGAGCGTGCCGCCGACGGCAGCAGGACACCCGGGTTGAGCAGACCGCGCGGATCGAAAGCGGACTTGATCGATCGCATCAGGTCGATCTCGGCCGGACTGCGCGACAGCTTCAGCCAGCGTGCCTTGGCTCGGCCGATCCCGTGCTCGGAACTAATCGAGCCGCCGAGGCTTGCCACCAAGGTCAGCACGGCGCTGGTCACTTCCTCGGCGTTAGCGCTAGCTCCAAGCACGTTGACGTGCAGGTTTGCTTCCGCAAGATGCCCGAAGAGCACCAGCTGCGCAGCGGGTTCAATGGCCGTGACCGTGTCGGGCAGCCGTTCGGTCAGCTCGGCGAGCTGGTCCAGGGGCACAGAGACGTCCAGTTTCACCGGAACGCCGGCGTAACTGATCGCCTCGGTGTGGCCTTCCCGCAGCTCCCAGAGCCGGGCGCGATCGGCTGGCGACGATGCCACCGTAGCGTCGAGCACCTGGTCGCAGGCGCCGAGCGCGGTCAGCAGGCCGTCGAGCGGATCTGTCTGGCCGGCGACCTCGACCAGCACATAGGCGCCGCCCGCCGCCGCTAGCGGTACCGGAATGCCCCGGTGCCGCGCGACGAGCTGCAGCCCCGCGGCGAAGCAGAGCTCGGCGGCGCTGAGGCCGGGCAGCCGGGCCCGCAGCGCCGTCAGCAGGGCGACTGCGTCAGCGGTGTTGCGCACCGCGATCAGCGCGACCGAGTGCCCGGGATCCGCACTGACCAGGCGGAGGCGGAGCCTGGTGATGACGGCCAGCGTGCCCTCGGAGCCCGCCAGCAGGTGCCCGAGGTCGTAACCGGTGCTGTCCTTGGCAAGGCCGTCCAGCCGGGCGATGATCCGCCCGTCGACCAGCGCTGCCTCGACGCCGGCGACCTGCTCGCGCATGCTCCCGTATCGGATCACCCGGATTCCGCCGGCGTTGGTCGCGACCATGCCGCCAACGGTCGCGGAGTCGCGCGCCGCGAGGTCGACACCGAAGTCCAGGCCCGCCGCCCGTGCGTGCGCTGTCAGGGCGGCCAGCGTCACGCCAGCACCGACCGTGACCTGCCGCGACACCGGGGACACAATGCCTAGCTCGGTGAGCCGGGAAGTGATCAGCACGACCGGCGGGCCGTCGTCCGGGCCGTCGTCCGGGCCGGCTGCGGGTCTGGCCCTGGGTCCGGTTGCGGGTCCGGCTGCGGGCACGCTCCCGCCGACCAGGCTGGTGTTGCCGCCCTGCACGACGACCGGGACCCCCGCCGCAGTGCACGCGGCGAGGACATCAGCGACCTGGCCGGTGGTGGCCGGGCGGACGACGGCGCGAGACGGGCCGCCGAACCGGCCGGTCCAGTCGGTCTCGTAGGAGGTGCGCAGCTGGCGATCGAGGAGCACGTGCTCGGACCCCGCGACCGCCTGCAGCGCGGCCTCCAGGGTCAAGACAAGATCCGCAACCGGACGGTCGGCCCCATGTCCCGAAGTGCGGCCACGACCTCATCCGGATAGTCGACGCCGATGTCGGTGAGGGCGTATCCGAGGTCACCGCGCGTGCCGAGGAGCTGAGCCTCCACATTGACGTCGTGCGCGGCCAGCACGGAGTTAATCTCGGCCATCACGCCAGGCACGTTCTGGTGCAGGTGCGCCAGCCGGTGCGTGCCGGTCGCCGGAGGCAGCGCTACATGCGGCAGGTTCACCGACAGGGAAGTGGTCCCCTCCGCGACGAAGTCGGTCAGCTTGCCGCCGACAAAGGCGCCGATGTCGGCCTGGGCCTCTTCGGTCGACCCCCCGATATGCGGGGTGAGGATGACGTTGGGCAGCCCGCGCAGGACGGACGAGAACTCGTCGCCAGCGGACCGCGGCTCGTCGAGGAAGACGTCGACGGCAGCGCCGGCCAGGTGCCCGGACAGCAAGTGGGTGCGGAGTGCCTCGTGGTCGATGACGAAACCGCGGCACAGGTTCAGGAACAGGGATCCTGGCCGCATCCGGCTGAACTCCTTCTCGCCGAACAGCGAGCTGTTGGACGGCCGGCCGTCCACGTGCAGGGTCACGATGTCGGAAATCTCGAGCAGCTCGTCGAGGCTCACACAGCGCCGGGCGTTGCCGAGCGCGAGCTTGTCAGCGGTGTCATAGAAGACGACCCGGATGCCGAGCGCCTCGGCGACGACCGAGAGCTGCGCGCCGATGTTGCCGTACCCGACGATTCCGAGGGTGCGGCCGCGAACCTCGTGCGCGCCCTGAGCGGACTTGTCCCATACGCCCGCATGCATGCCGCGGTCCTTCTCGGTGAGCCGGCGAGTCAGCGCGACGATCTCCGCCAGGGCCAGCTCGACGACACTGCGCGTGTTGGAGTACGGCGCGTTGAACACCGCGACGCCGAGCGCCGACGCCGCTGGCAGATCGATTTGGTCAGTACCGATACAGAATGCCCCGATCGCGAGCAGATCCGCGGCTGCGTCCAGCGCCGCCGCACTGACCTGCGTCTTAGACCGTATGCCCAGCAATGCGACGCCGGGCAGCGCCGCGGCGAGATCAGCCTCGCTGAGCGCCGAGGTCACCTGGCTGACCTCCAGCCCAGAGCTTGTGAGCAGCTGGACAGCCTCGGGATGGATGTTCTCCAGAAGCAGCGCTTTCACCGCCCCAGGCTAACGGAAGCAGCATCCAGCCGAATTCGGCGGCGGCAGGCTAGCCCCGGCACCCCGGATCCGGCCATGTGCAGTCAGCCGCGCTGTCGCCGCGCCGGGCCGGACGAATTGCCCGTTACGATCGTGGGCGCCGCCAGAAGAACGTGTGCGTGCCGGTCTCGCCTCTGACGGCGAAGTCGACAGCCAGAAGCTCCCAGCCGTCGCGTGCCATCGCATTCATATGGCGCGTCAGGCTTTCCGGGTCGTGGGCATTCTGGGTGGCGAAGTACTCAATTGCGTCGGCTGGCATGTCATCAGGGTAGGGCTCGGTGTTCAGCGCGCCAATGTCTGAACGCGCCGCGGCGCACGGTACGGTGCAGGGAATCGTTAAGTCGTGGAGGTTGGGATGGCAACGAGGATCGCAGTCGCGCTGGAAGATGATCTGAGCGGCGGCCCGGCGGACGAGACTGTGCGGTTCGGGGTCGGCGGCGTCGAGTACGAGATCGACCTCAGCAAGAAGAATGCTAAATCGCTCCGCACTGGCGTCGCGCCGTTCGTGGAGCACGCTCGCAGAGCCGGGCGCAGTTCGGCTCGGCGGCCGGGGCGTCCGTCGTCTGATCGTGAGCGCAGTGGCGACATCCGGGCCTGGGCGAAAGCCACGGGCATCGCCATCAGCGAGCGCGGCCGCATCCCGGCCAGCGTCGTGGAGCAATACGAAGCCGCGAACGGCTAGCCGAGGCCTGACTAGCCCGGCATACCCGACGCGATGCGTCAGTTGTCCAGGCGGTCCACAAGTTCGCGGAACTTCGCACCGTCAACGGCCAGATTCCGGAGACTCACCAGTGGTGCGTGGCACTCAAGCTCGGTGACGCCAAACTGGCCAGTCCCTACAGCGACGCTGCTTACTCCTGCCTGCCTAGCCGCCTCGACGTCCTGCGGAGTATCGCCGACATATATGACCCGGGAACGAGCCACTGGCCGGCCGAACCACTCCTCGCATCGAGCCAGTGCCGTGCCGATGAGCGCGTCCCTGTCCAGGCGATCTTCCGCATAGCCTCCGCACGGCACCTCCAGCAGCCCTGTCAGACCGGTCGCCGTGAGCTTGTCGACAGCTGCCTGAAAGCTATTTCCCGTCACCACCGTCGTTGATATCTGTCGCGCTCGCAGCCACTCCAGTACGTCCACTATCCCGGGCAGCGGCCGAATGATCCTGCCGTACTCGGCTCTAATCTCGGCCGACTTCATCTGCAGAATGCGCAGCGCCCCGGTCAGCATATGTTCGGTAGCTCGCCCGCCAACATTCCTTCGCAGTATCTCCCGAACTATGTCGCGCTCCGAACGGCCATGAGTGAATCCTGCATCCGGATACTCAGTAAGCTGGGCAGGAAACGCCTTGAGGTTCCTGACAAACAACAACACCGGATCTGGAACGAGCGACGTAAGGGTCCCGTCCACGTCCCACAAAACCAGTGCTGCGTCGCCACCTGAGCTCACCGCAGATCCCCCAGGTGACTGCACGAATTGAGGAGATGCAACTCGTGGCGCTCGGGCGTGGAGATTACCAGCGAGATCGAGGCGTTCGCGATAGGTATGGATCTGTAAATGCTATTCGAAACGTTGAGAACATGCGCAACGAGGACGCGGATCACGGCATCATGGGCGAAAATGGCCATCGACAGATTTTCCAGCGCAAGCTCGTTAAATGCCGTGGCCACTCGCGCACGAAGAGTCTCAAGATCCTCCCGGCCCGCCAGTCGCAGAGCCTCTGGCCGCTCCCGCCATATTCGCCACTCTTCCGCAAACTGCGCCTGAATCTCGCTCGTGTGCAATCCCGCCCACGGCCCGAGGCTCAGCTCACTAAAACGCCAGTCTATGAGAGGTTCGATGCCCTTGTTCCGGGCAACGGGCTCAGCAGTCTGCTGAACTCGCTTAAACGGACTGCAGATTATCTTCTCCAGGTATGCCGACCTGAATGCATCCGCGACGGACCGGGCCTCTGATTCTCCGCGCGCGCTGAGTGGCTCATCTAGATCTTCGGAGTAACTTCCAAGGTCGTTCGAAGTGCTCGTCGCATGGCGCACGAGATAGATGCGCGACCGGCTGGCCATCTGCGGCTCCTCAAATCTGCTGACATAGGCTATGATAATGCAGCGCTTAGCGGCACCAAGGCGAGGCATCGTATTGGGCCAGCACATGGACCTCGTGGGGTGGTCGCGGTGGATAGCCTGCCAGCACCGGATAGCCTAACGGCCGCTGTGGAGTCAGATCCGCATGCTGTCCAGAAACGGCTCGAGCTGCTTAATTTTCATATCGTCCGATACGATGGCCTCCGATCGTCAACTGCGAACCGGGCGTCGATCTTGCTCAGTGCGAACACCCTGATTCTGGCAGCACTCGGCCTGTTATTTACGAACGGCATCCCAGACGCCTTAAAGGGTAATCGGTTCCTGGGCATCGCTGCGATAGTAGCGACGCTCGGTGTGGCTTCCCTGGTGCTGAGGTCGGTCTACCTGGCGCTTAATGCGATTGTCAGCACGAAGTCGAGTCGCACGCTGCACGGCGAGATTCCCGACCGGCTGGTCTATAACCACGCCGACATAGTGAGACGCGTAACTAGCGCCCAGGCCTTTATCGACGAGGTCCTCACGGTGACGGACGAGCGTCTCCTGGAAGGAGCGGCGGCGGAACTGTGGACAGGGATACGACAGCACTATCTGCGGTATCAGTACTTGCGCCGGGCGGTGCGGCTGTTCCTGGCGAGTGCATTGGCGTATCCGTTGATAGCATTCCTCGTGCTGTTCCCGTGGTAGCTACGAGTCCGGCAGCAGACGACGCTGTCTGTTACGCCGCGCTGGATCTAGGTGGCTCGGGTGCGCGGCTGGAGACCTATGCGGCAAGCGGCCAGGTGCTGGCGAGATATGACTTCCCGCTCCTGAAGCCGGAGGAGACGCTCGATGAGGTTGTGGCGGCGCTGCCCTCGTGCCACGGCGGCGCAAGGAGCTCCGCTAGGAGTGTCGTCGTTCGGTCCCATTGATCTGGATCCGCGTTCCGGAGCCTATGGGACGATCACTACGACACCAAAGACGCACTGGGCCGGCTTCCCGCTGCGCAGCTATCTGGCCAGCAAATACGCCGGACCCGTCCGCGTCTGCATCGATAACAACTGCTCGGCGCTGGCTGAGGCAGCGTGCAGAGATCTTGACGCCGACGGGATCCTTGCATTTATCGGCGTTGGTACAGGCTTCGGTGCGGCGGCAGTCCGGGGTTGCGAGCCGCTTCTCGTCACCGGTCACTCGGAATTCGGGCATGTGTACGTGCGCCGTCATCCGGCTGACGACTTTCTGGGGTCGTGCCCGTACCACGGGGACTGCCTGGAAGGGCTCGCCTCGGGTTCGGCGATCGCGGCGCGGCGCGACTCGGGCGGCCTGGATACTGAATCGGCGGTCGTTGCCTACTACCTGGCTCAGGCGGCCTACACGTTAGGGCTCATGCTGGCCCCGGCGGTCGTAGTTCTCGGCGGCGGGGTGCCGCATGGGTATCAGTTGCTGGCGGAGGTTCGGTCGGAGTATGAGTCGCTGTGGCGCGGCTATCTGGGTCCCACAGCGCGCGCGCCGGTAGAAATGGCCCGCACGGGAGTGGGCTCCGCCCTCGCCGGAGCGGCTTTCGTGGCGCGGCGGCTGGTTCATGACTTTTCTAGGAAGTCCTCGTAAGTCTGGCCGCGGTCCAGCGGGGTCCTGCGGTCCCGCGGCGTCCTGCGGTGCCGGCGGGGTCCTGCGGTCCCGCGGCATCCTGCTCTGCCGTCATCACCCGCTCCTAGCCGCTGGCGATCAGGCACTGTCAGGTGATCGAGACGCCGCCGTCGACGACTATCGTCTGGCCGGTGACGTAGCCCGCCGCAGGGCTGACGAGCCAGACCAGGGTCGCCGCGCACTCCTGGAGGCGCCCCATCCTGGGGATGAGCATCCTGTGCCGCATGCTGTCCAGGTAGCCCTCGTCGTACTGGTCGGTCATCTCCGTCGCGAAGTATCCGGGCGCGATGGCGTTGACCCGGATTCCCTTCCGTCCTGTCCACTGAGCGGCGAGGTCGCGGGTGAGGCCTATCAGGCCAGCCTTGCTGGCGCTGTAGGCAGCTTGCGGTAGCCCCGCTGTCGTCAGTGCGAGCGCGCTGGAGATGTTCACGATGCTGCTACCGGGCTGCATGAGCCGACCGCAGGCCTGCGCCATCCAGTAACTGCCGTTCAGGTTCACGTCGATGACCGACCGGAACTGCTCGGGAGTCTCCCTGGTTGCCGGGTAAGCGGTGCCGAGGCCGGCGTTGTTGACCAGGATGTCGATCCGGCCGAACTCCGCCACGGCCGCATCGGCCAGCGCGGAGCACGAGGCGGGATCGGCTACGTCGGCCTGCACGCCGATCGCCCTGCCCCCGGTGCCCTGGATCCCGGTGGCGACCGCGTGCAGAAGATCGGCGCGTCGTGCTCCGAGCACGACGCTTGCCCCCGCCTCCGACAGGGCCTGAGCAAACGCTACGCCGAGGCCGGACGAGGCACCCGTTACGATCGCGACCCGGTCAGTGAGGCGAAACTCATCCAGGATCGACAACGTGGGCTCCTCGGAAGTTAACGGGCTGCCGTGGGCTCGGCTGCCCGCCAGGATAGAGGCAACTCCCAACGGCCAGTCGGAAAGCCGACGGCCGGAGTCACTACGGGGCTGCTGCCGCCAGGTGACCGGGCCGTCATCTGATCGGACGCGGCTTCTTCCACGCTCGGATAGACCGAGAAGACGTCGATCAGGCTGGTCACGCTCAGGATCATGCGGACGTGCTGCCGGGGAGCAGCGAGATACATATCGCCACCACTCTGCCGGACCCATCTCCGCACTCGCGCGAGCATTCTCAGCCCGCAGCAGTCGATGAACTCCAGGCCCGCCATGTCCACGATGAGCGACGGCCCGAACTCCGTTACGGCGGACGTCAGGTGTGATGCGACAGCCGGCACATCGGCAAGGTCAAGCTCGCCGGACAAGCTGAGCAGGGCGCATCCGAAGTGGCCATGAGTACTCATTTTCACGTTCAGCATGGGCGTTCCTCCTGATCCAGCGGCCAAGCGGGGACGCCTGTGATTCGTCAGAGCGGCCGCCCGGTCAAGCTCGGTAAGTCAGCCGGGTACCCATGATCGGCTGCCGACCTCAGCCGACGGCCAGTTCCCTGCATCGCCAGCAAGCAGACATCTGCAATCGGAATGCCGCATCCGCGCGACGGACTGCCGCAGTGGAGCAAGCACTCTGCTACGGTCGCGTCACTTACGACCCGCTCGCCCATTTCGGCGTCGCCGAGTGCGGCCAGAGCCTGCCAGTACGGACGCGATCCATGAACTCCATGGGACAACTTTGCATTGCGAGCTATGACGCGTTGCAGCACGGCAGTACGCGCATGGGTCAGTGCTATCAATCGGGGCACAAAAAACTCCGGCTATCTCGGCGGCGCTTCCCGATAGCGAGCGCCATGACCACCAAGGTCCGGAGCGACTATGCCAAGCTAGCAGGGTCGGATTACCACCAGAACTGCGGCCCCTTGAGCGGCGCCGCCGCTCGATGTTGCCGCCGTCGAAGACCTGCGAGGACGAACCGCAGCGAGCGTGACCGGACGGCCAGCTTGACCACAACCAGGTTGTGAAAGCCGCCCTTGATGTGCTCAGTCCCGGGCATTGGCTCGTTGATAGTCAGCCTGGTGAAGATAGCGAAATGCGTCCGCAGCCGGCCTTCCGCCGAAAGTGCCTTCTCAATCTGGCCCAGCGCCCGCCGCTGCCGTACAGGCAGGCTCATCGTGCTGCGCTGCCCGCGTCGGTTCCAGCCGATCGGCCGCCGACGCCAGCTGGGCTCCGCAGGCGGGCTCCGTTTGTGGCGGCGCGCGGCCTGGTCGGCTCATGGCTGCGCCGGGCAGCCGGCTCTCGCATAGCGCGGCGCTCGTCGGCCGTCGTTCCACCCCAGATCCCGTCCTGCATGGTGGCCGTCGCGTAGTGCAGGCACGGCTGCCGGACTGCGCAGCCGCCGCATATCGCTTTGGCCGTGTTGATCTGATCCAAGGCCGGGCCGGCAGCTGCGATGGGAAAGAAGATCTCGGGATCTTCGTCCTGGCAGGCGCCCAGCTGAGTCCAGGCAGCTGGCGCCCGGACTGGCAGCGATGACTGCATGGTGGGCCTCCGTGAGCCGATCGCGCATGCCGGGACAGGCGCGCACCTATAAAGCGCGGACGAATGATTGACAAGATGGCGGGAGGCAGGTGTCACCGTTGTCGGGGTGCCGCCATCACGGCGCCGTTCTGGCGCGAAAAACCGGGCCCAAGTGCGACGCCGTAATAATGGCACGGTTGCAGCCGCCTGGGTCCGGAGCGCTACGCAAACTATACAGCTGTGAGCCTTTTCCTGCATAGCGAACCTTGGCCCCGCTGCATGCGGGCCGGCCGCGCGGACGTCGCTGTGCGGAGCGACGCGAGCATGGGGGGTGCTGCCGCCGCGAGCTGGTACCGCCTGCCAGGCGCGGCGCCGCCTGCCGCCGCGCACTTGCGCTGGCACGCGGGCTGGCCCTCATTGGCCGCAACGGTGCTGCGGACTTGTCGCCCGAATGGCGCGTGCAGTCGGCTGCTCCGCGCCATTTTGCGGGACAGCGAAAAGGCGCGTAACATCGAATTGTTGCTCCGGACCTCGGTAGCCGCATCCGCGAATCTCGTGGATGCGCAGCCTGAGTGCCGGAGCTTTTCATTTGTACCCGGACAGGTGCCGGATAGGGCGCTGTGCCGACAGGACGGTGAAAGCCCGCAGGAGATTGTTCTCCCGCCGCGACCTGCCAGCACGACTGACTCCCGCGTATCCGACCTGGTCAGCTGACTAAGGAGTCAGTTATGAGCATCATCGCCTGGATTGTCCTAGGCCTCCTCGCGGGCCTTATCGCCAACATGCTGATCCCCGGAAAGAGGCAGCAGGGCCTCATCCTCACCTGCGTGATCGGGATCGTCGGAGCTTTGCTCGGCGGATGGGTAGCCACCAAGCTGTTCCACATTCACACCCTGCACGGATTCTTCAACCTGTCGACCTGGCTCACGGCTATCGCCGGAGCGGCCGTCCTGCTGCTCGCCTACCACCTGGTAAGCGGTCGCTCGTCTGGCCGGCGGTCCGGCCGGTTCGCGCATCGCTGACGGTCGCCGGGGGGCGTTTCGGCTCTCGGGCTCCCCCCGGCGGCATTTCAGCCGCAGCATCAGCTGGCGCCGCCGCGACACAGACCACCGCGTACCCGCACCGTAATTCGCTAAAGGAGCCAGAAGATGGTTCGCGCACCGATGAACAGGATCATCGCGCCCGGCCAGCCCGGTGACCTGCCCGGCCAGCCCGGTGACCTGCCCGGCCAGCCCGGCGCCCAGTCGGGCCAGCCGCCGATCGGACGGCCCACGATGCGCACGGGCACGGGCATATTCCTCATCACGATCGGCGCGGTACTGCTGTTCGCCCTCAGACCGGGCTCTCCGCACTGGCTCAACCTGCAGGTCGTAGGAGTAATCCTGATACTCGCGGACGGGCTTGGCCTCATACTGCCAAGGCTGACGCGGTCCCGGCCGCACAAAGACTGGCTGCGCCGCTGGGTCCGGCCGGGCCAGTCCGAAGCCCTCGGTTCCCCAGCTAGTGCGGCAAATCCGGGCGGCAACGACGAACAGCCGGCCCAAGCTCCCGACACCACCGAGCCGACGCTGACCGACGACCTCCTCACTTACGAGCCGCACCACTGACGCGAGGCGCGAGCGGGGGACTAGCCGGGCCGGGGGTGGTTGCGCGGCTGCGCCGCACTGGGCGGACGCTGCATGCTCACGGTGAGGCTGGCGAAGGTTTCCGAGCCGGAAACGAACGCCTGTGCCAGGTCAGATAGCCGGAGGTTGCGACTCCTGGCGACATCCCGCAGCAGGTTGAAGGCAAAGTCCATGTCTACGCCGAGACGCTCGGCGAGCTTGCCCTTGGCCTGCTCAATAACGACGCGGCTGTTCAGCGCCGTCTGCAGTTGCTCGTTCACGGTGTCGCTGTGGCGCATGCTGCGCTCATGCAGCAGGCTGATGGTAGCCACGTCGGCGAGGGCCTGACCGACGCGTATGTCCGCCGGATCGAGCGCCCCCGGAGTCGCGCTGAACAGGTTCAGGGCTCCGATAACCTGCTCGCGCAGCCGCATCGGCAGGGCCCGCACGGCGGCGAAGCCGGCTTGCTGCGCGGCGGACGCGAACCACGGCCAGCGGTCGGCGGAGGCAGCCAGATCCGCCGCTTCTACTGGCTGGCCGGAGCGGAAGCAGTCCAGGCATGGACCCTGGTCGTTCTGCAGCTGGAACAGCTCCAGCAGCCGGACAGCCTCGCTGGAAGCCGCCACCACCCGCAGCTCGCCGCGCGGATCAGCCAGCAGCAGCCCGGCGGCGGAGACACCCAGGAGCTGGACGCTGCGGTCGGTCAGCACGTGCAGGAAATCGATCACGTCGAACCCGGCGACCATGGTGTCGGTCAGCTCGACGAACGTGTCCGACAGCAGTTGTCCGTCCATCCCGGCCTACTCTCTCTGGAAATATCCGCCGAGTGCGCGGTCGGCACGGCACGGGGCTTCGGAGTCTGTCACAGCCACCTGCCGGGGGACGGGTCTGGGTCAGGCCTGAGCCGCACGCGGCGAGCGACGATGTCGCGGGCCAGATCGCCCAGCCGTCGGTCATGGGCATAAGCGTAGGCGCGCAGCCGGATGAAAGCTTCCGCGATGCCGACGCCGAGCTGCTCAATGAGCATTCCGGTGGCCTGGTCGACCTCGGCACGGTGCAGGGCCAAGTTCTCGGGCTGCCCGGCCGGCCCGGTTCCCGTCTCCAGGCCGGCTGCGGCCGCGCCGGCGTCGGCAAGCAGCAGCAACGTCGCGGTGTCGGCGAAGACAAGCGCGTCACCGAGCTGGGAAAGACTCAGCGAGCCGGGGCGGTTCCGGTACAGGCCCATGACACCGGCACGGATTGCTCCGATCTGCAGCGGGAACGCGAAGATCGCTGCCGCGTCGGCTCGCTGGGCTTCAGAGGTGAAGCCCGGCCAGCGGGTTGCGGCCTCCGTGGTACCCAGATCCGCGGCCAGGACTGGACCGCCGCAAAGACGACGCATCGAGCGACGGCCCTTCTCCCAGAGTGAGCTGCAGCTCGGCCAGCTTCTCACTGACCGAGTCAGTTACCCGCAGCACATGACCCTCGTCGGCGGCGGTTGCGGTCAGCCAGGCGCCGGTGACGTCAACAGCAGCCACGGCCGCGACGCAGGCGTCGAGAGCGCATACGCTCCCTCCGCGGCTGGCGGCCTGCGCCGCGACCAGCGCCCAGATCCTGGCCGGTCGGCTTGCTGTCATCCGCTGACCCAGCGGACGTGGCGGAACCTGCCGTCGGTCCGGGCCCGGAAGAATGGGAGCGGATGGTGCATGGGACCTCAGTCAGGGTGCGGAAATCCACGGCCGCCGGACCGGAGCATCCGGCGATCCGGCGGGTCACATTCGCTCGAAGATCGCGGCGATGCCCTGGCCGCCGCCGATGCACATGGTGACAAGCGCGTACCGGCCGGCTATCCGCCTGAGCTCGTACAGTGCCTTCACGACGAGGATAGCGCCGGTAGCTCCGAGGGGATGCCCGAGGGAGATGCCGCTGCCATTCGGATTGGTCCGGTCCGGTGGCAGGCCTAGCTCGCGGACGACGGCGAGGGCCTGCGCGGCGAACGCCTCATTCACTTCGAACACGTCGATCTCGTCGACCTTCAGATGGGCTTTCTCCAGGACCAGCCTGACGGCCGGTACCGGCCCGATGCCCATGATTCTCGGCTCGACGCCGGAGTGGCTGTAGGCAACGAGGCGCCCCATGGGCGCCAGTCCATGGCGGCTGGCGTAGTCGCTGCTGGCGAGTGTGACTGCTGCCGCTGCGTCGTTAACGCCTGCAGCGTTTCCCGCTGTCACCGTGCCGTCGTCGGCGAATGCCGGGCGCAACCGGGCCATGCCCGCTGCGCTGGCGTCCGGCCGGATGTGCTCGTCTGCCGCCACTTCGACGGTGCCCTTCCCGGCCGGCGCGTGCACTGGCGTGATCTGCTCGGTGAAATGGCCGGCCTGCGCCGCCGCGGCGGCGCGCTGGTGGCTCTGGACCGCCAGCGCGTCCTGATCCGCCCGCGAGATCCCGAAGTCATGCGCTACGTTCTCCGCTGTCACGCCCATGTGACAGCCGCCGAATGGGTCGGTCAGCGCTCCGACCATGGCGTCCACGGTCACGCCATCGTGCATCCGCTGACCCCACCGCAGGCCGGGCAGCCAGTACTGGGCGCGACTCATCGACTCGACGCCGCCGGCTACAGCGGCGTCCGCATCACCAAGCCGGATGGCCTGGGCCGCTGAAACGATTGCCTGCAGTCCGCTGCCGCAGAGCCGGTTGACGGTGAAGGCAGGCGTGGTGACCGGCAGGCCGCCGTTAACGGCAGCGACCCGGCCGAGGTACATATCCCTGGCTTCGGTGTGGATCACGTGCCCGAAGACCGCGTGGCCGACATCGGCAGGCTCGATCCCGGCCCGTCGCACCGCTTCCCGCACCACCGCCGCGGCAAGGTCGCACGGCGGCACGCCTGCCAGGCCGCCCCCGTACTTGCCGATCGCGGTTCGAGTTGCCGACAGCACTACTACATCCGGCAGATCTCTCATGGCGTACTCCTCACATGTCCAGTCCGCCGTTGACGGCCCAGATCTGCCCGGTGATGTAGGCAGACTGGTCTGCAGCCAGGAAGCACACGACACGGGCGATTTCGTCAGGCTGGCCGAGCCGGCCGACAGGGATCTGCTGCTTGATGCGCTCGAGCACCTGCGCCGGGATCGACGCGAGCATGTCGGTGGCGACGAAGCCAGGGGTAACGGTGTTGACCGTCACGCCGATCCCGTCGCCGAACGGCCGCTTGCTGCGGGTCAGCTGGAAGATGGCCTCCTTGGCCATCGACTTCGTCATCCCGAACAGGCCGGATTTAGAAGCCGCGTAGTTGACCTGGCCGATGTTGCCGGTCTCGCCGATGACTGACGAGACATTGATGATCCGGCCGCTGCCGCGTTCGATCATGTGCTCAAGCGCAGCCTGGGCCATGAAGAAGGCGCCGGAAAGGTTGACTGAGATCACGCGCAGCCAGTCCTCGTCGGACATCTTCGCGACGGTCCGGTCGATGGCGATCCCGGCGTTGTTCACCAGCACGTCGAGACGCCCGTGCTGGGCGATAACGTCCTGCACTACCCGCCGGCAGTCATCGGCCGAGCCGATGTTGCCTTCGTGCACCGTGAAGCGCTGACCCGGATGATCGGCCGAGATGACTGCCTGGAACTTCTCCGCCCGCTCGTGCTGACGCCAGTAACCGGCTGCGAGAGATACACCCTCGTCGGCCAGGCGGTGACAGATCGCCGCGCCGATACCGCCGGTACCGCCGGTGACCAGGGCCACCCGCCGACGGGCTACGCCGGTGCTCTTCTGTTGCGCCATCTGCGTGACGGTCATCGTCCGCTCCCTTGTCCTGGCCAGGCTGCCTTTACGGGCCTGCTTACCTCGCCGTGATCGGGCCGCTAGCTGTTCAGGGCCGCTGCTTCAAGGTACGTCCGAACTCAAAAACTAGCAATAAATTTCTAGAAATAGTTAATAACAAAAACATGAGGCTGCGTCAGCGCTACGCCGAGGTCCGGTCGCGTGATGGTGGACGCGGGAGCAGAAGCTAACTGTTTAGGGGGAGGTGCCGCTGCTGGCCGACTGGGTCGGCGTCCCTGCCGATGGCGGCGAGGCGGTCGGACCGGGCGTAGCGCCCGGCGTGCCCGGCGTGCTGGTCGCGGGCGCCGGACTCGCCGGCGTGATTCGCGCTGTCGGCCCTGGCGCAGGAGATGACGGTGACGGCGCCGGACTGGCCGGCGCCGCGGATCTCGCCGGCGTCGCGGATCTTGCCGGCGCAGGGGGTACGGCCGCGACGTGGTCAGGCCCGAAAAACAGGTAGGTCGCCAGTGCGACCAGGAAGATGGCGGTCACGATCCAGGTGGAGGCTCGTATCCGTCGCATCAGGCAGTCCCTGCGGGTTCTTCGGTTTCCAGCACGGTCGGCAGGTTGATGCCCTCGCGCCGGAGCGCCGCCGCGATCCGGACCCGTAGCATCCGGCCCACGTCGAACTGCTTACCGGGCAGCGTCCTGGCAACCAGGCGGACCTGGAAATGATCCACGTCAAGGCTCTGCACGCCCATCACGGCAGGCGGGTCCAGCAGCAGGCCGCGCAGCTCGGGCTCCTTGTACGCGTATTCCCCGACCTGCCGCAGCACGTCACTGACCTGATTGACATCCGCGCTGGTGGGCACGGGCACGTCCACCACAGCACGTGCCCAGTCGCGTGACAAGTTGGTCACCTGGGTGATCTGGCCGTTGGGGGTGATGACCACCTCGCCGTTGGCGGTGCGCACCGTCGTCACCCGGAGGGTGACTGCTTCCACAGTCCCGATCGCGGGGTCAGGCAGGCTGGGTACCGAAAGCCGGATGAGATCGCCGTAGCCGTACTGGCGCTCGGTGATGATGAAGAAGCCGGCCAGAATGTCCTGGACGATGCGCTGGGCGCCGAAGCCCAGCGCGACAGCTGCCACCGCGGAAGGCACTACAAGGCTGGTCACGGGCACACCGAGTCGCGCCAGGATGGCCACGCCGGTTGCGCAGTAGATCACCACAAGGGCGACCCAGGTGATGACTGACGCCAGCGCGTGCCGGTGTTTCGACGCCTCCGAGCTGACAAGTGCGTCAGTCTCACGGGCGCTCGCGTCGATCCGGTCGGTGATCCTGCCGCCCAGCCAGGTCGCGATGCGCGTGAGCAGGATGGCGCCGGTCACGAGCATCACGATTTCCAGCCCGCTGCCGCGCGCCCACGGGCCGATGTCGGGCAGCGGGGTCACACCCCGAAAGATAGCCGCTTATCAAACCCGGCCGGACCGGCGCGCGAATCCGGGTCAGGACTCCAGATAGCGCAGTACGGCGTCCTGCTGTTTCTCGGCCAGCCGCTGGATAGGGTCACTAGCCTGGCGGGGACTGATTCCGCTGGCGGGCGCGGGGTTGCTTTTCTGGACCGGCTACCGCCTGCGGCACAGCGTCCAGGGCTCGCCGGACTAGCGGTGGGTCAGGCGATCGGTATCCACCCGGCCTCGGCCGAAGGCATCGATCCGCTTCCAGCGTCCCGGCAGGTCCAGGAGCTGAAGGCTGCCCATCCACGTGGGCAGCGCGGGATCGACGATAAGATGGTCATCCTGCGGTTCGAGGCCGAGCGCCGCGCGCAGCAGCAGCAGCGGCGCCCCGGTTGACCACGCCTGCGGGCTGCAGGCAGTCGGGTAGCGCACCGGGTAGCGGGTCGAGCTGCGCGCATAGCCGCCGAACGCTTCAGGCAGCCGGCAGGCGAAAACCTCTGCCGCCTGCATGACGCCGGCCACGACGCCAGCTGCCTCCGCCTTGAAACCGTAGCGTCGCAGGCCCCAGGCGATGAACGAGTTGTCGAACGGCCACACTGTGCCGACGTGATAGCCGATCGGGTTATAGCGCGCTTCGCCCTCGGCCAGCGTGCGGATGCCCCAGCCAGAGAACAGCCGCGGCCCCATGAGATGCCGCACGACGGCCCTGGCCTTTGACTTGTCGACAATCCCGCTCCACAGCAGGTGCCCGTTATTAGACGTGAGTGAGTCCACCCGGCGCCCGTCGGAGTCGACGGCGACCGCGAAGTACTCACCGTCCTCGACCCAGAAGTCGCGGTTGAACCGGCGCTTCAGGTCAGCAGCTTCCTTTTCGAGCCGGTCCGCGAACGCGGCATCCTTCCAGACTCGCCTGGCGAGCCGGGCGCCGCGCATCTTCGCGTCATAGGCGTACCCCTGGAGTTCGCACGTCGCCCGCGGGAACCCCGGCAGGTCCCCGTTCCGGTAAGAGATCGAGTCCCACGAATCCTTCCAGCACTGGTTCTCCAGGCCCGTCTGCTCGTTCCGGCGCTGGTATGACACGTAACCGTTGCCTTGTAGATCGGCGTACTCGTCGATCCAGGCGAGCGCGGCGCGGGCAGCGCGCTCCAGGCTCTGCACCAGCTTGGTGTCGCCCGTCCACCGCTCGTACTCATCGAGCAGCACGACAAACAGCGGCGTCGCGTCGGCGGCCCCGTAGTAAGGGGAGTGCGGCCGCTCCTCGAACGCGGTCATCTCGCCGTACCGCATCTCGTGCAGGATGCGACCGGGATCTTCGTCACGGAAGTCGTCGATCCTGGTGCCCTGTCGCTCTGCCAGGGCCAGCAGCGTCGTCGCGGTGAGTTCGGAGCTGAACGGGAGGGCCTGCAAGCTGGTGAAGATGCTGTCCCGGCCGAAGATCGTCATGAACCAGGGCAGCCCCGCGGCCGGCAGCGACCGGCCGGGCATCGTCAGCGTCGAGAACCTGAGTGCCGCCAGGTCGGTCAGGCAGCGATGGTAAATGAGTTCGAGCGGTTTCCAGTCGCACTCAAGCTGGGGCGCACGGCCAAGCCACTTCTCCAGTCCGCGCGACATATCCCTGCGCACTTGCCGCTGTCCCTGGCCGCGGATCCCGACCGGTCCGTCCTGCGGCTCGCCGGGCGCGCCTTCGGACGCCACGACGTTCAGCTCGGTACTCCACTCGCCATGCGGCGGCACGGTGATGGTGAAGGACAAGCCGGTCTCGTCAACGGCAGCCGCTGCGGTGGACGAGATCCAGGTCTCGCGAGCATAGGTATCCCGCTGGTACCGCAGCACCAGGCTGCCGTTGACGACGCGAGACTGGTAGCTGCCCTTCTTAGCCAGCGCGTCCTTGACCTCAAACAGGTCGGCGTAATCGCTGCCGGCCTCGATGCGGACCGCGAGCTCGGCCGGCTCGTTGTCGTGGTTGAGGATCCGTAGCTCCTCGCGGAAGCCGTCGGCCACCTCACGCTGGCGGATCACTGAGAGCTTGGCATCGATGTAGACGGTGCCAGTGCCGGGTACCAGGAAGAACCGGGTCTGGAAGTACTGCAGGTCGTCGGTCGACAGCGCGGTCAGCCGCTGGCCGTTGACGGTGAGAACCCACCGCGACAGGAACCTGGTGTCAAAGGAAAACAGGCCCGTCGGGTCGGTGAGCGACGCCTCGATGTCGCCGCGGTCGTCGCTGACGACGAAGGTGTTGCCCTCGAGAATCTGCACTAGGTCGCTCATGCTGACCTCCGCCGAGCTGTCACGGTCTGGGAGCTGATGGACGGCACCCGGCCGACGGAACCCGGCGGCCCCGGCAGGCAGCGCTGGAACATCATCAGGGCCGCGATGCTGCCCTCGCAGGTCAGCAGCCCGCGCAGAAGGGCGGCCTGTGCGTTCAGCCGGCCCGCGACTATCACCTCGAGTTGTGGTCGCCCGATCTTGATCACGGCGTCCGCGGGCGTCTTCGCTCGGGTCACGGCGACCTTGCCATCGGTCACTTGCACCCGCCAGCGCTCGGTGCTCGGGCCAGCCCCAGCGTCGGCGCCGCTGACGTCAAAGCGCAGCGACGCGGACTCCCCTTCGAATGTCGAGATACGGCCCGGCTCTTCGAGACTCGAGAAGAACTGGCTGATCGGATCCGCTGTCGCGTGAACCGCTGCAGGCATTGCCACCCCCGTGACGCCCCCCGCGGATCACCATGGGCTGATCCGCCATGTGACGGCAGCTTACCCAGCACAGGCCGCGTCACTCTGCGACGGCCAAGTCACTTTGACGCGCTGACGACACCGAGCCGGATCCGGCAGCTGACGGACGCCTACCGCGCCGACGGCGGCACCGGTCCGTTGTGCTTTATGCGTGAAGTGTGGCTCGGCGCGAGCCCAGCGGAGCTATTCGAGCGGCAAGCTGACGTCTACAAGACCTTTGCCGCTGCGACCACGACTGCGCACTGGAAGGGCGATGAGGTCATCGCTTCGATGGACGGCGATGAGATCGCGGACAGTCTCGCCGCCGGACTCGAGGCATCTGGCACGGATTCGGTCAACCTGCGGGTATGTGGCGGGGGTTACCCCGGACATGGCGCGCGAGCAGATTGCGAGGCTAGGCGACGAAGTCCTGCCCCGGCTCCGACAAGCGGTTAATCCCGGCTGACGGCTGCTGACCCGCTGCCTGCGGTTACCAGGGCCGGTGCGAAGGCACAGCGTGCGTCGGCCTGATCGAGTTCACCTAAGCGGTCATGGCGACCACGGGACTGGCCGGCCGGTGAATGCCGCCAGCCGGTCGATAGCGGGGGCGTCGGCACGGATCGGCTGCGGATCGGCGAAACGTCCGGCGCGGGGCTGGCCGGGCAACTGGGCTTGCGCGAACGTGAGCGCCTGCCTGGCGACATCGTCGGGCGGGTCGGCCGCAATGCCGGTGGCCTGGATAAGGTCCCACCCGTGGGTGAGCAGATCCACGATGCGCCACTGCAGCCGGTCGGCGCCGGTGGCAACGCCCAGCGGAGTCGCCTGGCTTCGCTCCAGAACCCCCGGAAGGGCGGCAGCGGCCAGCAACGCTGCGGCGGATCGTCGGTAAGCTCCGGCCGGATCGGCACCGAGCCGGTCGGCCTCACGCGCGGGCATCGCGCTCTCCTCGAAGAGCGCCACGAACACGAGGTTCATCCCGACGAGATGGTTAACGACATCCCGTACGCTCCAGTCCGTGCACGGGGTCGGCGCCGTCCACTGGCCGGCCGGGATGCCGCCGATAACGTCGCCGGTAAAGGCGGACGCACGGGCGAGGCGGTCGATGATCGCAGCGGTGGTCACACGGCGAGGCTACGGCACGCCCGTCTGGGTGCCACATCGGTTTTCGGCCGTCGAGCGGGCCGCGGCCGCCGGCAAGGCATCTGGCTGCCGTCTTGGCACCGTCCTCGGCCGTCAGCCGCTCGATACGACTTGTTAGATGCTCAGGCTCGTGGAATAGGGCGTACCCCACACCCAGGGGACAGGCGGGTCATTCTGGAAGCAGTTGCTCCGGATGCAGACGGGACTCAGCCTGATCTTTATGGCATGGCCGTCCACCGTTACCGACAGGCCGGACGGCCGGGTATCCGTTGGTTGCCGCAAGGTCATCCCGTACACAAGCTGCTCGCCCCTGCTCTCTGAGGTCAGTAGCAAGGACTGGACCACCCGGCAATGGTTCGGCGGGACCGCCTGCGGTATCTCCGCGACCATGGGCCTGCCGTTGAGGGCGGTGATCGTGAGGCGCACGGCGGGTGCAGGGCCGAGTTCGCCAAAGTTGATCCCGGCCCAGTTCAGGTCGAAGTCTATGGCGCGCTCTGACCGTGCATGGCGGGTCAGGCACGTCGGGAACGGCGGTAGCCCAGCGTCAGGGGCAGTCATCTCGGTGACACGAAGCTCGCCAATGACCCGTCCTTGCGTGACACGCAAAATAGTCCCAGCGACAGCCTGCGCGTTGTCGACATGCACGGGACTCGCCTGCGCCGGCGGACCGGCTGATGAGCATCCCGCAAGACCGAGGACTGCAGCTACGGCCGCCAGAAGAACCAACGGCCTGTCTGTCAGCACAGCCGGGCCACCCGCACAGTTGCCGCGCTCCCGCCCGCCATGTGCATCACCTTCCTGGCTGCCAGCACGGCCGCCTGAACTGTATATGCCACCGGGCTAACGGACAATACGCAGAATCAGGTCCACCGAGAACGTCGGCGACCGCCAGCTCAGCCGTCTACGCAAGCGGAGCCGACAAGGCGGACTAAGGCGCGGCGTGGCGGCCAAAGGCCACAGCGTGCCGGGCCTTCCGCCGGCGGATGATCAGGCGGCGCAGCTCGTCGGCGCCCCACACGATGAACGGGAACGGGGCCACGATGGCCAGCTGGGCTGGGCTGAGCGCGGCGGTGCCGAAAACGGACTGCATGGCGGGCAGATAGATCAGCAGCGCCGCGAACGCGAGCGAGAACGCGATACCGCCGAGCAGGAACTTGTTGGCCAGGACGCCGACCGAGCGCAGCGATGCGTGGTCGGTGCGCACCGCGAAGGCAGTGCCGATCTGGCAGCTGACGATGCCGAGCCAGGCAACGGTGGTGGCCTGCTGGTAGGCATGGTGCAACGGCTGGCCTGGCCCGGTGGGGGCACCGGCGTGCCAGCCCGCGTGACGGAGGGTGAGGTAGAACCCCGTCATGACCAGGGTGGCGGATATGACGCCGAGGAATCCCCAGGCCCGTGCGAGCATGGCGCGGCTTATGACGCCCTGAGAGCGGGTCCGGGGCGGCCGGTCCATCAGACCCGGCTCGGCAGGCTCGCGGCTGAGCGCGAGTGCGGGCAGCGTGTCGGTGCCCAGGTCGATGGCGAGGATCTGCATGACAGTCAGCGGCAGCGGGATGGCGCCGCCCGCCAGTGCGAAGACCAGGAACGGCACGACCTCGGGAACAGCGTGGGTGAAGATGTAGCAGATGAACTTGCGGACGTTGTCGTAGACACGGCGCCCGGATTCGACGGCAGCAGCGATGGTCGCGAAGTTGTCGTCGGTGAGCACCATGGTGGCAGCTTCGCGTGCGACGTCGGTACCCGAGCGGCCCATGGCAATGCCGATGTCGGCGCGCCGCAGCGCCGGGGCGTCGTTGACGCCGTCGCCGGTCATGGCGACCACCTGGCCCATGGCGCGGAGGGCATCGGCGATGCGCAGCTTAGCTTCGGGGGAGCTGCGGGCGAAGACGATCTCGGTCCCGGCGCCGAGCAGATCGTCGAGCTGGGCTTCGGTCATGGCGTCCAGCTCGGTACCGGAGATCACCTGCATGCCACTCGCGCCGATGCCGACACTGCGGGCGATGGCGGCAGCGGTCAGTCCGTTGTCACCAGTGACGACGTGGATGCGGATGCCCGCGTGGTGAGCGAGGCCGATCGCCGCCGGGACCTCTGACCGGGGCGGGTCAAGCATGGCCGCCATGCCAGCCAGGCACAGGTCATGTTCGGCGTCCTCGCGGCTGGCCGGGACGTCGGCGCCGTCGGGCAGCCTGCGGCAGGCGAAAGCGAGGACGCGCAGGCCACGCTCGGCGTAGCCGGTCATGATTCGGGCAGCTTCGTCCCGGTTCGGATCCGTGAGGGGCAGTTCCTCGTTGCCGCGATAGATCGTGGTGCAGCGCGCCAGCACTGCTTCGGGTGCGCCCTTGGAATCGACGACAAGACCGCTGCCCAGCTCGTCGATGGTGGTCATGAGCTTGAGCCGGGGATCGAACCGGAACAACTGGCGCCGTCGGGCATCGCGGCTGGCCAGTGAGATGTCCGCGCCGCTTGCGGCGGCTAGCTCCAGCAGCGCTTGCTCGGTAGGGTCACCGACCTGGTGTCCCGCCCGGCCGCGCAGATCCGCGTTGTTGCAAGCGGCCACGATCCGGGCAAGGCGCCCGAGCATGGCGGGCCGCCGGCGAGGCCGGCGATAGCAGCTTCTTCGCCGGCCAACCCGGGTGGTTCGACAGCCAGCTCGCCGTCTGGCGTCCAGACGTTGGTCACGCGCATCCGGTTCTGCGTCAGTGTGCCGGTTTTGTCAGTGCAGATGACACTGGTCGAGCCCAGCGTCTCCACGGCCGATAGCCGCTTAACCAGGGCACCGCGGCGCGCCATGTCGCGGACTCCGACAGCCAACGCGAGAGTGATCGTCGGCAGCAGCCCTTCGGGAACGTTGGCGACCAGCAGTCCGATCGCGAAGCTAGCAGCGGCGGCAACGCTCAGCCCGGCGGCAAGACCGATCGGCAGGAACGCGATACCCGCGCCGACCGACACGAACGCGATCAGCCAGGTGGCGCGCTTGACCTGTCGTTCCAGCGGGCTCTCATCCGGGCCTGCGCGCTGGCTCAGCGCGGCGATCCGGCCGAGCTCGGTGTGCATCCCGGTTGAGGTGACCAGTGCCTCGGCCTGGCCGCCAGTGCAGGCGGTGCCGCTGAACACCACGTCAGCGGCCTGCAGCAACGGCACAGTCGGGTCGGCTGGGCCGGCCTGGCGGGTGACCGGCACGGACTCCCCGGTCAGCGTAGAAAGGTCGGCCTCAAGCGTGCCGGTCATCAGCCGCGCGTCCGCGCAGATGCTGTCGCCTTCCTCGATGAGCAGGACGTCGCCGGGTACCAGCAGCCGCGCCTCGATTTCCTGCGCCTGCCCGTCGCGCCTGACCTTAGCGCGCTCGGGCAGGAACGCGGCCAGCGCCTCGACAGCGCGTTCCGCCTGCATCTCCTGCGCGAACGCGAACCCGGCGTTCAGGACGATGACTGCGACAATTGCGACGCCCAGCCGCAGCGTTCCGCTGACCCACGCCAGCACGGCCGCGATGGCAAGCAGGACAGCCAGTGGCTGGGTGAACTGGCGGGCCAGCTCGCCCGGCCAGCGCCGTCCGCCGCGCCGGGACAGCTCGTTGGGGCCGGAGACTTCCAGCCGCCGCGCCGCTTCCCGCTCCGACAAGCCTGCTGGTGAGCTGCGCAGGTCCCGGAACAGCTGGGCGAGCGGCTCGAGTGGATCAGGGCCTTGCACCTCCGTTGTTCCGGCCGCGCCGCCTGCGGTTGCCCGCGGTCCGGCGGCTGGCTGGCGGGTGGCAGCAGCTCTGGCCATCGGCTCCTTCTCTGCGCACGCCTTATTGGCATCTGTAGAGGCGTACTTCCAGCACACCCGGCTTGAGCGGCACCGGCAAGAGGGCCAAAGTCCCTGCTCCTGCCTGTGCAGGGCACCAGCACTTCAGAAATCCTGGTCGACGGTCGCTATTTCTGGCTTCCGGAAACCATTCCAGCTTCGGTAAGCTATTCCCGCGAAGGCGTCCAGACCAACGCAAACATGGCCGCTAGTGCTTCTGTGACCAGGCAGGATCGTGACTATCGTGAGACCGGAGGAGCCGGTGTCAACGGCGCGAATCGTTTCCGCCTGGCGCCACTCGCTGCCGTCGCCTCGTGCCGACGCGGATGGGGACGGATGAGCGGAAGACCCGGCGAGTACCTGGTCGATATCAAGGTCAGTCTTCCTGGCAACCTGCCCGCCGACGAGCGGCTCCGGTTGCTCGCCGCGGAGCTCAGGCGAGGGAAGGAACTTCGCGCGAGCCGGGCCATCCAGCGGATCTGGCGGGTGCCTGGCGCTCTGCGAAACGTCGGTATCTGGTCTGCGACCGACGCCACCGAACTGCACGAACTGATCTCCAGCCTGCCCCTGTTCCCGTATATGGAGGTCGCGGTCACGCCGCTTGCCGTACATCCCGTTGAGTCCGCGAGCTAATGAGCCGATGTCCTCCTACACCATCGCGTTGATCCCCGGCGACGGGATCGGTCTCGAACTCGTCCCCGGTGTCGCCGACCTTACCGAGCAGGCCGCGGCCCGGCACGGGGTGACACTGAAGTGGCTGGCTCTGGACTGGGGTTCGGCCCGCTACCTGGAGACCGGGCAATTCATGCCGGGCGACTGGCAGCACATCCTTGCGGCGACGGACGCGATTCTGCTCGGTGCCGTCGGGGATCCGCGGATCGCCGACAATGTGTCGCTATGGGGACTCCTGCTACCGATCCGGCGCGAGCTCCGGCAGTCGGTCAACGTGCGGCCCATCGTGTCCCTTCCGGGCGTCGTCGGCCCGCTACGTTCACAGCGCCCATTCGACGTTCTTGTCATCAGGGAGAACAACGAGGGCGAGTACACCAACGTCGGCGGCAGCCTGTACCCGGGCACGGCGGACGAGGTCGTTGTCCAGGCCTCGATCTTCACCCGGCGTGGGACCGAGCGGGTGGTGCGCTTCGGCTTCGAGCAGGCGCAGCGAAGGAACGGCCGGCTCGTGTCGGCTACCAAGTCCAACGGGCTGCCGTTTTCGATGCCGTTCTGGGACACGGTGGTCCGCGAGGTTGCCGCGGACTATCCGGACGTGTCCGTCCAGGACATGCACATTGACGCGCTCTCGGCGCGCCTCATCTTGGCCCCGGAGGCATTCGACGTCATTGTCAGCAGCAACCTGTTCGGCGACATACTGAGCGACCTGGGAGCGTCGCTCGTGGGCAGCATCGGGGTAGTCGCCTCGGCCAACGTCAACCCGGTCGGAGATGGACCGTCCATGTTCGAGCCGGTACACGGCTCGGCGCCGGACATCGCCGGACAGGGCATCGCCAACCCGGCCGGGCAGGTCTTGTCGGCGTGCATGATGCTGGCCCATCTGGGTCAGGCCGCCGCAGCCGAGTACCTGCGCGCGGCACTCCTTCGCGCGCTGGCTGACCCCGCTGGCCGGACGCCCGACATCGGCGGGCAGGCCACAACGCTCGAGGTGCTCCAGCGCATCGAGAACGAGTTCGACCGTGGAGCGACGACGCCGTGAGCTTCGAGGAGGTAGCCAGCATGTCGGACTCCGTGTGGGCGGGACCCGCGTCGATGGCCAGCCAGCGCATGGTCGGCTGATGAACGGCTTGCTGCACGGGCGCAGAGCGCTGGTGACCGGAACCGCGGGAGGGATCGGCGGGGCCATCGCGACCGAACTCGTCGCCCAGGGCGCGCAGGTGCTCGGCCTCGACAAGGTTGCCGGCGGTCCAGTGGACGCGCTGTCAGCGGATCTGACCGACACGGCGGCTCTGGCCGCGGTAGTGGACGACGCCGCGACGCGACTGGGCCGCCTCGACGTGCTGGTCAATTGCGCAGGAACCTTTACGCCCGAGGGCGTTCGGGAGCTGAGCTGGCCCGCCTACGACCGGGTGCTCCGGGTTAACCTGCACGCCCCGGTGTTCCTGATGAGCCGCGCGGGCCGGCTCATGGCGGACCAGGGCTACGGACGCATCGTCAACATCACCAGCATCCACGGTCGGCTCAGCGAACCGCTGTCGACGGCCTACGATGTGTCCAAGGCCGGACTCGAGGCGGCGACCAGGACGTTCGCCCTGGAACTTGGCGCCGCCGGGGTCCTGGTCAACGCGATCGCGCCGGGCTTCGTCGCCACCGCTATGTCGGTAGTCGACGGGGTCGACGAACTTGAGAGCGCGTGGTTCCGCACCATCTACGTGGAGCATGCTCGACTGCCGCTGCAGCGAGCCGCCCAGCCTATCGAAGTCGCCAGGCACGTGGCATTCCTCGCCAGCGAGGCCAACACGTACGTGACAGGCCAGACCCTGACCGTTGACGGAGGCTTGTCGGCCCGCTTCTGACACCGCAGCTAGGGGCCAGGGGCCGGTGCGGCTGAACCTGCCGTTAGTACTTGCAAAGGTGCCCGACCTCGGTCGCTATCCGCTCGGCGCTGGGTAGCCAGGCCCGCTCTAGCGCGTCCGCGTAGGGGATCGGGGTCTCGTCCGCTGAGATCAGCAGGGGCGGCGCGTCGAGCAGCTCGAAGTGCCGCGTCGTCATCCGCGCGACCAGGCTTGCCCCCCAGCTGCCGCCCGGCGGATTCTCCTGGACCACGGCGAGCCGCGAGGTCTCCCGCAGGCTGTCGACCACGCAGGTATCGTCGAACGGAACCAGCGTCCTGGGATCAATCACCGTGCTCTCCACGCCGTCAGCGGACAGTCGTTCGGCGGCCTCGACGGCGCGGTGACGCATCTGCTGGGTCGCAACGATGGTGACGTCGTTTCCCCGGCGCACCACCGCGGCCTGGCCAATCGGGATGATCGCGTCCGATCCGGTCGGCACCTCTCCCTTGACGGCGAACAGGTTCTTGTGCTCGAAAACGATGACCGGGTTGTCCTCCCGTACCGCCGAGCGCAAGAGGCCGTACATGTCCTCGACCGTCCCGGGAACGACGATCTTGAGGCCCGGAACGTTGAGAAACCAGTTCTCGGCCGCCTGAGAATGCTGGGAGCCGAAACCACCGCCGGCGCCGTTACTCATCCGGATGGTGAGCGGGACGCGGACCTGTCCGCCGGTCATGTAGCGGTACTTCGCGACCTGGTTGGCGATCTGGTCGAAGCAGACGCCGGCGAAGTCGGCGAACATGATCTCCGCGATCGGGCGCAGCCCGGTAATGGCAGCTCCGAGCGCAGCACCGACGATCGCCTGCTCCGAAATCGGAGTGTCACGAACCCGGTCGGGACCGAAGCGCTCGAACAGGCCAGCGGTGGATTTGAAGGCTCCGCCGGCCGCCCCGATGTCCTCGCCGATGAGGATGACATTCGGGTCCTCGTCCATCGCGTCGGCGATGGCCTGCGCGATCACCTTCCGGTAAGTCGTCTGCTCGCTCATGCGTACACGTCCTTGAAACGTTCGTCCAGATCGGGCTCGGGCCAGCTCAGGGCCCGTTCGAGCGCGCTGGCCACGTCCTGGGCGGCCTCCGCCCGGATTCGCTCGATCAGGGCTTCAGGGTTCTGGCCGTCGCCCGCGCGGGCTCGGAGCGACTCCTCGAGACGCATGATCGGGTCGCGCGCGAGCCAGCTCTCGAGCTCGCCCGCGGGCCGGTAGGTGGCGGGGTCACTGCGCGAGTGACCCTCATGGCGGTAGGTGAGCGCCTCGACCAGCGTAGGACCCCCGCCGCCACGTGCCCGGGCGATCGCCGTGGCGGCAACGCTGCGCACTGAGACGACGTCATTGCCATCGACCTGCACGCCGGGCATGCCGTACGAGCTGGCGCGATCGGCCAGTCGGGTGATCGGAGTCGTCGAGGCGAGCGGGCTGTACTCGCCGTACTGGTTGTTCTCGATCACGAACAGGGCAGGCAGGCGCCAGACCGCGGCGAGGTTGAGGCTCTCGTGGAAGGCGCCGATGTTCGTCGCACCGTCACCGAAGAACGCCACGCTCACCGCGCCGGTGCGCAGGTACTGCGCGGACAGCGCCGCGCCCACCGTGATCGGCAGGTTGGCCCCCACGATCGCATTGGCCCCCAGCGCTCCGCGTGACACATCGGCGAAGTGCATCGAGCCGGCCCGGCCGCCGCACAGGCCGCCGGATCGGCCGAGGATCTCGCCGAAGCACCTGTCCAGCGGTGCGCCCATGGCGAGCACCGCGCCGTGGCCCCGGTACGTGCACGTCATGGTGTCGCCCGGGGCCAGCGCAGTGCAGACCCCGGCCACCGTCGCTTCCTGCCCCTGGCACAGGTGCGTGCTCCCCCGGACGAGGGCCCGGGCGAAGAGCCCCTTGACCTCGTTCTCGAAGAGCCGAATCCGCCACATGAGACCCAGGAGGTCCGGTGCGTCCGGCGGCGGCCCGTCGGCCAGACTCGCCGTTGCTGCCGGAGCGGGGAGTTCGGTCATGTCAGCTCACCAGGGCTCGTCGTTTCTTGGGCGGGGCACAGCTGTCGGTGGCTCGCAGTGAGGTGGGCAGGACCACCTGCCTGGCAGGCTGGCCGGCCAGCTGCTCCAGCAGCAGGCCCGCGGCGAGCTTGCCCATCTCCCGGGTATCGCGGGACACCGTAGTGACAGCCAGATAGTCAGAGAAAGGAAAGTCATCGCAGGTCACCAGGCTGATATCGGCCGGGAACGACATGCCGAGATCGCGCAGCGCGGGCAGCACCCCGACCAGGATCTGGTTGCCGCCGGAGATCAGCGCGGTCAGGGACTTGTTCCCCCTGAGCAATTCCTTCGCGGCTAGGTAACCCGCCTCCGGTCGCGGTGCGGCGGACCGCACTGCTCCGGTCAGCCCGGGCAGGGCCCGGCAAGCCCGCCGGAACGCGTTCGATCGTTCGCGGGACGGTCGGACGTTGCGATTGTCGTTGACCAGCCCGATGTGACGATGCCCGAGCTCGAACAGGTGCGCTACGGCGGCCTTGATGCCGGCTGAGTGGTCGCTGACCACCGACGCGAAGGGCATCCGGTGCATCTGACGGTCGACCAGAACGGCAGGGAGCTCGAGTTGCGCCAGGCCCGCCATGACGTCGGCATCGGTTTCATCGCTGAGCGACAGCAACAGGCCGTCAACCCGGCGCTGCTGGAACAGCCGAACGTGCTTGGCGTCGAGGCCGGGCTCGTTGAATGAGTTCGTCAGCAGCATCGCGTAGCCCGACTCGCGCAGCATGACTTCGGCACCTACCGCGATCCTCGACATCAGTGGATTGCTGATGTCGGCAACGAGGAAGCCGATCGTCCGCGTCTCTCCGGTCCGGAGGCTCTGGGCTAGCAAATTTGGCTGATAGTGGAGCGCGGCGACGGCATCGAGTACCCGGTTGCGCATGACCGGGCTGACGTCAGGGTGCCCAGACAGCACCCTGGAGACGGACGAGAGCGCTACCCCGGCACGCTCGGCCACCTCGCGCATAATGGGCTGGCCTCCGGCCGCGCGCTTCGGCGCCGCCTCCACCCGGCGGGTCCAGTCGGTCATGGGCTCATCATTCCGGATCGGGCGGTGCGTCGCGGTCCAGCCGATGACGGTCGATGAAGTCCTCGTCGAGGTCCCAACCCAGGCCGGGGCGATCGGACAAGACAAGTTCTCCCCGCTCCAGCGGGGGCCGGTTGGCGATCAGCCCCCACCAGATGGGGTCACGGTCCGGGTGGAAGCACTCCACATACGTGCCATGAGGCTGGCTGGCGATGAGATGGCTAGCGACCTGGGGCTCCTCGTGGTGTCCCATCGCCACGTCATAGCACCAGGCGACTGCAGCCGTCCGGCGCCACGCGGTCGGGCCACCAGACCAGGACGAGTCGAAGTTGCAGATGTCCACAGCGCCCGCTTCCATGAGGTCGCGGCAGCCGCTGGGGCTGAGCTCGCTCTGACCCGCGCAGACCGGCAACCCGCCCTGGAAGCGCACGTCGCGAAGGCTGCGGCGGTCGTTGTGCCAGCGCACCGGCTCCTCGAACCAGCGCACTCCCACCCCGTCGAGTCGTCGGGCCAGTTCCACCGCACTAGCTACGGTGTAGCCCTGGTTCGCATCGATGGTGATGACGAAGTCGTCGCCGGCCGCGTTCCGGGCCTGCTCGACGCGGTCGGCGTCCTCGGCGGGGCTACGACCCCCTACCTTGAACTTGACCCCGGCCAGTCCGAGCTCGCGGTAGGTAGCGATTTCGTCCGCGATGGAGCCGAGCGGCTCCCCGTAGTAACCGCCGATGGCGATCAGCGGCACCCGCTGCCGGAACCCGCCCCACAACTGCCACAACGGCTGGCCTACGGCCTTGCCCACTGCGTCCCAGATCGCGGTGTCGGCGGCGGCCAGGGCAACCAGGCCCAGCCTCCGGTCCCGCAGGATGTCGTAGGTGACCGGGTACATCGCCTGCCAGCAGCGCTCCGTGGCCAGCGCGTCTAGCCCGACCAGTGCCGGAGCGATCTCCTGCTCGATGATCCGCTCGATTGTCAGCAGGGAGGCGTCCTCGTCGCCGACATAGGCTTCGCCGACGATGCCGTCGCCAGTGTGCAGGCGCAACAGCACGGTAGATCGTCTCGTCATCCTGTAGTGGCTGCCGCGGAACTCGCGGGGCAGCGGTACACGCAGCAGCACGACCTCAAGCCGGGTGATGGTGAGGCGGGAGCCCTCGTCTCTGGGCATGTCCTGCACAGTCAGGTCCGTCGCACGCCCCATCATCCACTCCTGGAACCGGTTCCGGGCTCTAAGAACATAACTCACGCCAGGGAGCGGACGCAATGATGACCGGCGGGCGCCGCACCGGCGCCGTCTGCCTGCCTTGACACAGTGGCTTGACTGGAAGCGAACGGAGGTCACCGGCGGACTGCCGCAGCGGCCCTCGATGAGGACTGCGCGACCGCTTGACAGCTCAGACTGGAATCGGTTTCAATGGACCAGCCTTCCGCAGGGTACGGCCGCAGGGAGGCGGGAGATCCACTAGGAGAGGCCATGCGGAAACGGCCAGCGATCATCAGTCAGCGCCCCTGCGGACGGGCTCGCTACCGCAGCGCCTCGGCGGTACTCATTGCCCTCGGACTCGTGGTGACAGGGGCTGCCTGCTCGTCCACCTCCAGTGGCAGTGGTGCGAGCGCCGGGAAGGTCACCATCAGCATCTGGAACGACCCGCTGGCATCCGGCTCCTGCGGGGTTCCGGCGTCGAAGTCGTTCCTCACTAAGGGCGTCGCGCTGTTCGAGAAGACGAATCCGGGGTTCAACGTCAAGATCGTTCAGGAAGCGTGCGACGCTTCCACGGCCTTCAACACGCTGCTGAAGTCCTCCGAAGTTGCCGGAACCACTCCCGACATCGGCCAGCTCTACGTCGGCGGTCAGGTCATCGAAAACGGCCAGTACCTGGTCCCGCTCAACAACCAGCTAGGCACGAGTTACATCAGCTCGCTGACCGGCTGGAAGTTCGTTACCGACGGATACGGGACCAAGCCGAACGGCGCGATCTACGGGGTCCCCTTCGGGGCTGGTTACTGGTACATGGTCTATTACAACAAGAAGCTCATGGCCAAGGCAGGTATCACGAACCCCGACCCGGCCAACTGGAACCAGCTGCTGGCCCTCGGCAAGAAGGTCAAGGCGGCTGGTGTCACGCCGTTCGACATCGGCGAAAAAGAGGGCTACATGGGCGCGTGGACGCAGGACGCGCTCATCTCCGGCGATGTCGGCGACGCCGGCGTGCTGAGCGCCTATTACGGGAAGTCCTCGCTCAACTCGTCGCTGCTCACCAAGCCCTATGCGGCCTGGCACCAGCTCTATGCTGACGGGCTGACCAATTCGAACGCGGTCTCGCTCTCGTACGCGACGGCTATCGCCGATTTCGCGGCCGGCCAGGCAGCGATGACTATCACCGGCGGGTTCTACAACAGCGCGTTCACCAAGGGCCTGGGGAGCAACGTCAGCATGTTCCCGGTGCCGGTCCTGCCTGGTGCCGCCGACCCGCACAGCCTGTCCGGTGGTCCGAACAATTCCTACGTTGTCTTCAAGACGTCCACTCACGTCGCGGACGACATCAAGCTCATAAAGTTCCTCACCACGCTCCCGGTGCAGGAGCTGTCGGTCAACGAACTGGGCCAGTTGCCGAACAACGTGTCATTCAGCCCATCGCCAGCGTTCCAGAAGAGCCAGCCCCTGCTGACGACCATCTACCAGTACCTGCTCGTCAAGCACTACACGCCGAACGAGGCGTTCGACAACATCATGCCGGGATCGATCTGCAGCTACTGGTACCAGACAAATAATGGTGTCTTCGGCGGAACTCTGAGTCCGTCGAGCGCGGCGAGTTCCATGCAGTCGCAGATGACGAGCTACCTCGCCTCAGCGTCCACCGGATAACGCGGGACGGGCAACTGATGACAAGTGAACGTAGCCTGAGGCTTGCCCGTTCCGTTCGCGGAAAGCCTCAGGCTGCGTCTGGCCGCGGGCGGCGCAGGCGCAAGGTCTTCCCCTATGTGGCGCTGCTGCCGGCCGCGATCCTGGTCCTCGGACTCATGGTCCTGCCGATCATTCAGACGATCTACCACAGCTTCACCAACTGGGATGGACTGACTAGCAACTTCGTCGGCCTGTCGAATTACCGGCTGCTCCTGCACAACCCGGTGATCACCCAGATCTTTCTCAACTCCGTGATCTTTCTCGTTTCCGTGCCGCTGATTCTCGCCGCGTCGCTCCTCGTGGCCGTGCTCGTCTACGAGCGGGTCATCGGCTGGAAGGTCTTCCGCTTCCTCTTCTTTATCCCCGTGGTCCTCTCGCCCGTGGTCGTGGGGGTGCTGTTCAGCACGTTCTTCCTGCCGTCAGGCCTGGCCGACAAGCTGCTCAGTCCTTTCGGCCTGGAGACGTTCCCCTGGCTCTCGCACCCGTGGACGGCTCGGGCCGTCGTGATCCTTGCCCTGGTGTGGACCTCATTCGGCTTCGGCATGGTCGTGCTGCTCTCGGCAATGTCGAATATCGATACGGCTCTGTACGACGCAGCCGCCATCGACGGTGCCTCGTGGTGGAAGCGGCTACGTCGCATCACGATCCCGATGGTCTCCGACACCTTGCAGTTCCTCAGCGTGATCAACGTGATTTACACGTTCACCTCACTGTTCGCCTTCGTCTTCGTCATAACGTCGGGAGGGCCTGGGTTCTCGACGACCACGGTTGACTATTACGTCTACATCACCACGTTCGAGAACGGCCAGTTCGGGTACGGTGCCGCGCTGGCGGTGGTGCTGTTCCTGGTGGTGCTCGGGCTGACTATCGCCCAGGTGAAGCTGTTCCCGAGCCGCGAGGTCCAGGGCGGCTGATGTGACCTCACGCTTCTCTCGCGCCGGTGTGTTTGCGCTGATGTGCCTGATCGGTGTGACCACGGTTTACCCGCTGATCTTCATGGCCCTCAATAGCATGCGCACCACCCAGGCCTTCGAGGTCAACCCGTTCGGACTCCCGACGCATTACAACCTCGACAATTTCCGTAACCTGGCCGCCCAGGTGCCCTTCTTCGCGAGCATCCTGCACTCGTTCATCGTCGTCATCCCAGCGGTCTGCATGGCCACGCTGTTCTCGGCGCTCGCGGCCTTCGTGTTCACCAAGACGCCAGTACGCCTCGGTAACGGGTTCTTCTGGCTGATGCTAATGATCATGTTCATGCCCGGCGTTGTCGTGCTCATCCCGCTGTACGTGGAAGCCGCCCACGCGGGGCTGGCAAGCAGCTTCGCGCCAGCCATCTTCATCTACACGGCCATCAACATTCCGTACGGCACCTACCTGCTCCGCGCCAACTTCCGCAGCATTCCCGACTCCGTGATCGAAGCCGCGCGCGTCGACGGCGGAAGCTGGACGCGAATCTTCGTGCGGATAGTGCTGCCTATGGGCCGCGCCGGGATCATGGCGGTGGGGGTGCTCACCTTCCTCAACGTCTGGAACGAGCTGTTCATCAGCATCGTCCTGCTGCACTCGCCGTCGAACCAGATGGTCACGCCGACCATTGCGGAGCTCACCGGGCGTTTCGGCAGCGATGTCCCGGTCATCATGGCCGGCCTGCTGCTCGGGTCGATCCCGACTCTCGCGGTCTACCTCCTTGGCTCACGGCTGCTCGTCCGGGGCATGCTCGTCGGCTCGGTCAGGTAGCGCCATGGTGGTGCGGCAAGTCGACGCAGTTGTGACTGGCGCGGCCAGCGGGATCGGGCGGGCGTGCGCCAGCCGGATCGTCCAGGAGGGATTCAGCGTCCTGGCCGTCGACGTCAACCCCGCCGGGCTTGAGACTCATGATCACCCGAAGCTGCGGACGCTCATCGCCGACGTGAGCTCCGAAGAGGCGCGCGACATGGTCGTCGAAGCCGCCGCTGGAGCCCGTTACCTGGTCAATGCCGCGGGAATCATCCGCCTCCGGCCCATCCTTGAGTCGGGCGTGCATGACCTGCGCGAGATCTTTGCCGTGAACGTGGAAGCCGTCTGGGACCTGACGTCGCGCGTCGGCAGGCAGATGCCGCCGGGCGGGGCGGTTGTCAACCTGAGCTCCGCATCAGCAAAGCTGTCTGCGACCATCGAGTGCGCGGCCTACGCCGCGTCGAAGGCCGCCGTGCTGAGCATCACGCGCTCCTTCGCCTACGCCTTCGCGCCGCAGGGAGTGCGGGTCAACGCTATCGTCCCCGGCATCATCGACACCGCCATGCAGGACCAGGTCGTGGAGAAGGTCGCTCTGTACCGCGGGGTGCCGCCGGAGGAATTTCGGCGGTTGCGCACTAACACGATCCCGCTCGGTCGCGCTGGGACGCCGGAAGACACCTCGGCTGTCGCCTGGTTCCTGCTGTCGGACGAGGCCAGGTATATGACCGGCCAGGCAGTCAATTGCACGGGCGGCCAGATCATGTGGTGAGGGCAGTTCCGGCCGCCCGGGGACCCGCCAGCCTGCCAGCGCGCAAGCCTGGGCTGACTACCCGGCCAGCAGGATAGGGGTCAGCAGTCGATGAAGCTGGCAGTAAGCGTGGTGTCGAGGCGGCCGCCGCCGGGTAGCTCCAGGGCCTGGCCCGCGGCCAGGGCAGCGTCAAGATTTCCGCCAGCCGTCCACGGTTCTATCCCGAGGCCGTAGGCGCCGCGCAGCGGCATGGCGCTGGCCCCGCCGAACGGCTGCCAGGAAATCAGCCACCGGAACACGGCCGGATCCCAGTCCAGGCGGAATCCGATTTGCAGTGCGGGGTTTCGTGCCTCGGCCCAGCCAGCGTCGAGATCGGTGAGGTAGACATCGTCGTGGCTGGCCGCATCCGGGCCACGGATACGCGCGAGGTCGACGTCACGACCGTCGCGTCCGCGCGCCATCGGCCAGCGGGCCCGTTGCCCCGGCGCTAGCCGGGCGGTATCTTCCCACAATTCCGGGACTGTGACGACGGTCCGGCACGGGACGCGAAGCTCGGCGCCCGCGGCAATCAGCGGCGGCCCGAGAACGCAGTGATGGCCCCACACGAAATGCGCCACATCCCGGGACCGGTTCAGCACCGACTCCTCGAGCACCAGCCTGCGCTCACCGCGCCGCAGTCGCATCAAGCGCTCGAGCCGGAACGGCGTCAGGCGGCAGTCGACGGCAACCCGGACCGCCACGTCATCATCGTCCGCTTCGACCGACCAGGACCATGGCTGGGTGGCCACCTCGCCGTGGAACGGAAGCTCGACCCCCTGGTAGACGCAGGCATCGTTGGTATTGGGGAAGAGCTCCTGCCAGCCCCCCTCGTAGTTCTCCAGGAAGGACATGCCCATGCTGCCCTCGCGCGGTGGCGAGCCGGGCGGCTGAAGCCCCCAGTCCGTCTTGAACAGCGGATCGATCCCGGATGACAGATCAACGATCGAGTAGATGTCCGCGCCCTTGTCGGGCAGGACCGTCAGCTGCACCGCATCATTTCCGAGGATGACCGCGCGCCAGCCGTTGACCATGGCCTGGGCAATCCCGAAGCCTGCTCGTGCCATGCGCCCTCCGGGCTTCTTGACGCATCCAGATGCTATAGCGTTTACTGCCGGAATGGAACCTGGCGTGGTCGCAGCGAGGGCGGCGCCGACGGCCTACGTCACCGGCCGGACGAGCGCACGGAGACTGCGCGATGACGGGACGGCCGGCTTCCATCGCGCCATCCGGCTCAGCCGGCGATGTGGTCGCAGCGGTCTGCTGTTTCGTCCTGCGGCCAGCACACCTACGTCACCCGACACCGGGTCGTCATCGACCGCGGTCTGTCCGTCACACTCTGAAAGGCACGTGCCACGATGCCAGCGCTGCACCACACCGGACTGACGATCTCAAGCCTCGAGCGCTCGCTACTCTTCTGGCGAGATGCGATGGGGATGACCGTACTTTTCGAACAGGAGAAGACCGGTGGCTACATCGAGGCCATCGTCGGTGAGGCCGGCGCCAGCGTCCGCATGGCGCACCTGGCGTTCGGCGGCGAGGGCCCGCGGATCGAGTTGTTTGAGTATGTAACCCCGTCCGGCGGCAAGCACATGTCCAGGCCCGCCGACGTCGGCTTCGTACATGTCTGTGTCGCCTGTGACGACCTGGAGGATAGGCTCGGCCGGCTCGTAGCGGCGGGTGGATCTGCATTCAGCGCGCCGGTCATCGTCGATACCGGCGTTAACCGCGGCGGTCGCGGCGTCTACCTGCGGGATCCGGATGGGCACGTGGTGGAGCTGTTCGAGCCGCCGTCGGCACGGGAGTCCGGCGATCCCGTCGCGGCGGGACAGCAGGCCGATGGCTAGCCTGAAGGCCGCGAAAGTAACCGCGGCTGGCAGCCGCGCGCCGTAGGAAGGAACCATGAGCTGCGAACCGGCCACCATGTGCCGCACGGACGTGGCCGCGCATGGGAGCGGGCCGTCGATCCTGACGATGCTCGCCGGGTGCGTCGCCTACCGGGACACAGCGTCGTGAGCACCGCCGAGCCCCTGCCCGACCAGAACCGGGCCGACGCCCTGGTGGACCGACTCCGCGCGGCGATCTGGGACGGTGTCTATGCGCCGGGCGACCGGCTGGTCGAGCGGGAACTAGCCCGTCAGTTCGGAGTCAGCCATATCCCGCTGCGCGAGGCTCTCGCGCGGCTCGTCGAGGAAGGCCTGGTCGTGCGGCTGCCGCGGCGCGGCGCGCGGGTGGCTAGTCTGTCCCCCCGGATGCTGGAGGAGCTGTCCAGCCTCCGGGTTGTCCTCGAGCAGTTCGTTGTGCGGAGGCTGCACGGGCAAATCACGCCAGCGACGCGGTCAGAGCTGCAGCTGATCGTGGACCAGATGCTGGCCGCCGGGCAGCGCCAGGATCTCGTGCTCCTGCACCAGACCGACGAGCTGTTCCACCGGCGTCTCTGGGAACTCGCCGATCACACGCTACTTGTCCAGGTCGCAGGGCAGATGCGCGGCCGGATGAATCATTTCTTCCGCGCAGCTGTGGCCGCGCTGGAACCTGATGAGATGCGCCGCCATGCCGAGAGTCACCAGGAGCTGCTAGACGTGATCACGTCCGGCGACAGGCGGACGGCGGAGCGCGTGATGCAGCGACACGTCGAGGCTGCCGCCAAGCGGATCGCCGACACGAGCCTGACCTCTGCCGAGGACAAGGACTAGCCGGTTATCGCCGGCTGCAGGTCACGATGAACAGCGGCCGCTCGTGCAGCTATCGGGCTGGACTGCTCAGCTATCGGGCTGGACTGGTCAGCTGCCCGGCAACGTCTCGAGTATGTACCAGTTGGCCGTCAGCCCGGCGTCCACCCGGAGGTCAATGCCGGTGATCGCGGAGGCCTGTTCGGAAGCAAGGAAGAGGAACGCCTGGGCCACCTCATCGGTACGCACCAGCCGTTTCATCGGCACCCGGGCGAAGGACCCGTTCAGGTAATCCATCAGTTCCGGCCCGACAGCCTGCTCTGTCATCGCCGTGTGGGTGAAACCCGGGCTCACGCAGTTGGATCGGATCCCGTGCCTGGCGAGTTCGAGCGCCATGGTCCGGTTAAGCCCGAGCAACCCGGCCTTCGATGCGTTGTAGGCGGCGAACGGGCCATCGCCGCCCGAGGCGTCGATAGACGCCGTGTGCAGGATCACGCCACCGCCGGTCCGGGCCATCTGCCGGGCGACTGCCTGGGCCATGAGGAAGGCGCCGGTGAGGTTGGTGTCAATGACCGCGCGCCAGCGACCCCGGTCGATCTGAAGAAACGGCGTGTCGTCGTCGATGCCGGCGTTGTTGACCAGCACGTCGATGCGATCCCAGCGGTCCGCCGCTGCTCGCACCGCCGAATCGACCTGAGCTTCGTCGCTTACGTCGCACGTGGCAAGCCACGCAACGCCGCCGTCGTCGCCGATCTGCCGGACTGTCTCCTCGAGGTCCGGGACAGTCCGGCCCAGGACCATGACCTCGGCGCCGTCAGCGGCGAACGCGCGGGCAGTGGCCTGGCCGATGCCCCGGCCGCCGCCGGTGACGATGACGTGGCGGCCGTCGAACCGAGCGGTCAATCGCCGGCCGCCTTGATGACTTCCGGCTCATCCTCGATGAACCCGTGCGGCCGGCCAAGCTTGCCGGTCTTGCGGATGCCGAGCACCGTGAACACGACGGCGAGTGCGACGGCGGCGAAGCAGGCAACGCTGATCGAGGTCTGCAGCTTGAAGCTGGTGGCGTTCAGAACGAACGTCTGGAAGAAGTTCTTGTAGAAGATGTAGATGTTGATGGCGATGCCGAGCACCGGCAGGACCAGGTTCGTCAGCAGATTGAAATCACCGCGGTGGTAGCGCAGGTGATAGAAGATGTTCGCCACGCAGGTCAGCGTGTACGGGATCAGGATGAAGAAGACGTACGCCTCGCCGATCCAGCCGAACGCGTTCAGCGGATTGTGATCCTGGTAGAGGCTGATCAGGATCGGCAGCACCACGCAGCATCCGAGGACCAGTACCTGGGCGTTCCACGGTGTCCTGTTCTCGTCAGTGCGACCGAATATGCGCGGCGCCAGTCCCTCGCGACCGAGCGCGTACAGCTGCCTGCTCGCTGCGATCGAGATCGCGCTGAACGCGGCGAACACGGCAGTGAATCCGGTGAGCGGGACCAGGATCCGCAGCCAGCTGACGTAGTGCTCTGCGACCAGGTAGATCGGCGTGAACTGCCCGGAGCTCACGTACGCGGCCATGGTCTTCGCCGGAACCGCATTGACGATTCCGAACGAGGTGAAAACCCAGTACAGGCCGGCTCCGATCGTCACGTAGATGGTCGCCCTCGGCACCAGCGAGCGCGGAGTCTTGGTTTCCTCGGCCATCGGCGCGACGATGTCGAAGGCGGCAATCGCCAGCACCGCGAACAGCAGCGCGTTGAGGAAGCCAGTCCACCCGGCAGTCGCCGCGGCCGGGTTGAGGGGCCGGAAGGACAGATGGCCGGCCATGCCCTGCTTGATGATGATGTACAGCGCCAGCAGCGCGACGAAACCGGCCTCGATCATGATGAAGAAACCCACGATCCGGGTGGAGACGCGGATGTCCTTCTTCGTCATGAAGCCGACCACCGCGATCGGGATCAGGCCGCCAAGGGTCGCGGTCAGGTAGCCCGTGCTGACACCGAAGTAGTTCAGGAAGGAGTTGAAGAACAGCCCGAACATGACCGGCTGGAGGATGCAGCCGACGATATAGGCAATCACGAGCACCCAGCCGAGCCAGACGCCCAGCGGAGGAGTAGTGGCCTCCCATAGCCAGGTGAGCGTCGCGCCGGTCGACGGACGGCGGCTGTTCATGACCGCATAGCTCAATGCGGTCGGGAGCATCGCGACCGTCACCGCGGCGAACGCCAGCGGCACGATCGGCCCGGTGAGACCCTGCATGATGCCGAAATTGAAGTACGCCGTGAGCGCCAGGCCCATATAGGCGATCCCCATGATCACCAGGCCCCAGAGGCCTAGTGCATTGGTATTTAGCAGGCCCGGCTCGGAGGAAGTCGCGGCGGTTTCCTGACCGGCAGCTCGCGCCATCGGTTCCTCCCGGGTCGGGGGATCGAATTGACAGAATCAAACGCTATAGCATCTAGAGTGTCAAGAGTCAGTTCGGCTGACTGACCACCCAGCCCATGGCACTCCAGCCGCCGTCGGCGCGCAGCGTCGTGCCGGTGATGAATGATGCGTCCTCGTCACTGGCGAGGAAGAGCACAGCTCGGGCGATCTCGTCGGGCTCGCCGAAGCGGTGCAGTGGCGTCCGTGCCGTGTAGGCGGGCACATCGATCACGCCGTCGTCGATCCCCTTCTGCACGAGTGCAGTGCGCGTCACACCCGGCGCGACGGCATTGACTCGGATTCCGCGATCTGCCCATTCGATCGCCAGCACTTCGGTCATTGCGACGACCGCGGCCTTGGCCGCGCAGTAGGCGAGCCGCATCGGGAAGGCTTCCCATGCGTTGATCGAGCTGATGTTCACTATGGCGCCGTGGCGCGCGGCCAGCATGTGCCGCCCCACGATCTGAGAACACAGGAAGACGCCGGTCTGCATGACCGCGATCGAGGTGTTCCAGTCCTCATCCGAGAAGGTCTCCGACGGGCCGGCCAGGCCGATGCCGGCGTTGTTGACGAGCACATCGATGGTCCCGTGCGCCGCCAGTACCTCGGCTACCGCCTCCTCGACCGATGACCGGGATCCGACGTCGCATCGGTGTCCGGTCCCCCCGAGGCGGCCGGCGGTTTCGGCGGCCGCGGCCTTGTCCAGATCGAGGATGGCGACCGTTGCGCCCTCGGCCGCGAACCTAGCCGCAATGGCCTCGCCGATGCCGCGAGCGCCGCCGGTGATGACGCACACCCGACCAGCCAGCTTCATGGGAAATACCTCCTGCATCGGGTGGGTCACGCTGCGGGTCTATGTCCCAGCTCGCCCATATGCTATAGCGTTGGGGCGGGAACGGCGATGGCATCGCCTGGCGCGCAGGACGGCGAGGAGGCACTTGTGGCGCTGTCTGAAACTCAGCAGTCTGCATCGGTAGTAAGCCAGCACATCACTATGGAGCCCCCGCCGCCGAGGCTGGACCGCGTGCGGGACTGGATCGCCGCCAGCGAACTGGATGCGCTCATCGTGACGGGTACCGATCTGGTCACCTGGGTCACGGGTTACTCCCGTTACTATGGCGGGCCGGCCGCGGTGGTCATCGGACCAGACGGGGAGCGCACCCTGGTGGCGCTCCGGGACGAGGTGCGCGTCGCCGAGCAGCTGGCGGATGCGGACCGTGTCGTCGGTTACGGCGAGCGCGGATTCGGCCTCGAACTCAGCCCGATCCCGCTGCTTGCCGCGGCAGTGCAGAAGGTCGGCGCGGTGGCTGACGCCCGGCGACTGGGGGTGGCGGGCGACCATGCCGCCGGCGTTGCGTCCGGCCTGACCGCGACGGTCGTGGCGGCCGACGATGCACTGCACAGCATGAGCCTGGTCAAGGACGCAGATGAGCTCGCCAAGATCTTTCACGCTTACGAGCTGTGCTGGCTGGCGCACGCCGAGGTCGCGGACGGCACCCGCGCGGGTGCGTCCGAGATCGAGATGCTGAGCGCCGGCCACGCTGCGGCCCAGATCCGCCACGGGTTGCCGGTCGAGTTCGGCGCGGACTTGCTGGCAGCGGCGAACACTGCTGAGGTGTGCGGCCCCATCGCAGTCGCCGGGCGGACGCGGGCTGCTCCGGGCCAGCCGGTGATCGCCGACATCTCCGTGCGCGCGGACGGCTACTGGGCCGACACCTGCCGCACCCATGTCGACGGCGCCAACGCCGAGGTCCACGACATCCTCGGTCAGCTCGACGCCATCCTGGGCGCGGCAGCCGCCCGGTTGCGCACCGGGGCTACCGGTGCCGACGTCTTCAGTTTCATGCACGGCGAGATTATGGCCAGGTGGCCCGACGGAGAGTTTCCCCACCACGGTGGCCACGGCATCGGATTGTCGGTCCTCGACGACCCGCATGTGATCCCGTCAGACTCCAGCACCGTGCAAAGCTGGATGGTGATGGCGCTGGAGCCTGGCGTCTACCTGCCTGGCCGCTTCGGTGTCCGCAAGGAGAACCTGTACCTCGTCACACCGGACGGCGCAGTCGAACTGGCGCGGGCCATGGGCCGGCCACTCGACGAGCGGGCGCGTGCGGCCTGGAGTACCTGAGCTGGCTAGATCAGCGTCAGGTACCGCTCCACTTCCCAGTCGCTGACGACGGAGTGCCACGCGTGGAACTCCGCCCGCTTGACGTCCGCGTAGTAATCGACGTAATCGCCATCGGCCGTGCTGCCGAGGGCATCGCGCAGCACGTCGTCAGCCACGAGCTCGTCCACGGCGTGCAGCAGGGTCGGCGGCATCGAGCGGATGCCGCGGCGGCTGACTTCGCCGGCTGACAACGCGTGCAAGTTATCGCGATTCGGCTCGCCTGGGTCCAGCGCGCGGTCAATGCCGTCGAGGCCGGCCGCAAGCTGCGCGGCCATGGCGAGATAGGGGTTTGCCGAGCCGTCGACGGCACGGTTCTCCACGCGGCCGGCGTCCGGGACTCGTAGCATCTGCGTGCGGTTGTTACCCCCGTAGGTCGCGTAGGCCGGCGCCCAGGTGGCACCGGATTGCGGCGCACCGACACCGATGCGCTTGTAGGAGTTCACCGTCGGGCAGGTAATCGCAGCCAGCGCCGGACCATGGTCGATCAGCCCGGCGATGTACTGGTAGCCCAGTTGCGACATGCCGAGTCCTCGAGGGTCGGCCGGGTCGATGAACAGCTCGGTGCCCGTCGAGACGTCCCACAGGCTGGAGTGCATGTGCAGTCCTGAGCCGGTCAGGTTCGTGAAGGGCTTCGGCATGAACGTCGCGGTCAGGCCGGCGTTGTGCGCGAGTGCATGCACCATGTAACGGTAGAAAATGAGCCGGTCGGCGCTGGTCAGCGCATCCGCGAAGCGGAAGTTCTGCTCGTACTGGCCGTTGGCGTCCTCATGATCGTTGGCGTAGTTCTCCCACCCGAGCTGGTTCAGGTACCTGGACACCGCCGTCAGGTGGTCGTACATCCGGGTGAGGCCGTTGGCGTCGTAGCAGGGTCCGGTCATCCGGTCGAGCGGGTCTGCGACCCGGATCTTGTTATCACCGTCCCTCCTGACGAGGAAATACTCGGCCTCTACTCCGACCTGGTAGTCGAGGCCCCGGGCGCGAGCCTGCGCGACCATTCGCTTGAGGATCAGCCGGGGTGTGTAGGGCCAGGGTTCGCCATCGACGCTGAGGTCACATTGCAGGACAGCCAGGCCGGGCTGCCAGGGTGCCAGGGTGTACGAAGAAACGTCGGGCACAGCTATCATGTCGGGATCTGCGGGGCTCTGGCCCATCGGGCCTGCGGCGAATCCCGCGAAGCCCGAGCCGCCGCCCAGCATGATGGCCAGTGCTTCGACGGGCACCATCTTGGCGCACGGTCTGCCGTGCATGTCCACGAACATGGCAAAGAAGAACTCGACTCCGTCAGCTTCTGCCCTTGCCATGAGCTCGCCCTCGCCGTCCCGCATGTCGCCTCCGCCTCTCCGGTGGTGCCGGCCCTTCCATGCCACCCCGCCCGCCGGGGCCTCGCGCTGACGCTCTGTCTCAGCGCGAGGCCTCAGAACCGGCCGTCCTGCCCGGGTATCCAGTCGGTCCCCGCCAGCGGCACCCTCGCCATCGCTGCCGCCTCGAGGGTCAGCGCTACCAAGTCGTCCGGCTCCAGAGTGTGCACATCAGACTTACCGCATGCGCGGGCGATGGCCGTCAGTTCCATAGTCAGCGCTTTGAGGTAATTGGTCATCCACCTTGCGCCGACGGCCGGGTCGAGGCGGCGTTCAAGCTCGGGATCCTGGGTCGTCACGCCTACCGGGCACCTCCCGGTGTGGCAGTGGTGGCAGTAACCGGGGGCGGTGCCCAGCGCCCGGTAGTCGCCGGTGGCGTCGTGATCAATGCCATCCATGCGGTAAGTGGGACGGTTACAGCCCAGGCCTATGAGCGATGCGACGCCGATCGAGACGGCCGTGGCGCCCAGCGCGAGAGCCTTCGCCACATCGGCACCCGAGCGGATACCGCCGGAAACGATCAGCTGGACCTGATCCTGCATGCCGATATCGCGCAGCGCCTCAGCGGCCATTCGGACCATAGGCAGTGTGGGAATGCCCGCGTGCTCAATGAATACAGTCTGCGTGGCGCCGGTTCCTCCTTGCATGCCGTCTACCACCACCACGTCGGCGCCGGCCGCGACGGCAAGCTTGACGTCGTGCTTGACCCTGGTCGCCCCCAGCTTCACGTAGACCGGCTTTTCCCAGCCGGTAGCCTCGCGCAGCTCCTCGATCTTGATCCGCAGGTCGTCAGGCCCGGTCCAGTCCGGATGGCGCGATGCCGACCGCTGGTCGATCCCGGCCGGCAGCGTGCGCATTCCGGCTACCCGCTCGCTGACCTTCTGGCCGAGGAGCATCCCGCCGCCGCCCGGCTTCGCGCCCTGGCCGACCACCACCTCGATCGCGTCAGCAGCGCGAAGGTGATCGAGCCTGAACCCGTATCGCGATGGCAGGCACTGGTAGACAAGCTTCTGAGAGGCGTTGCGCTCCTCCTCGGTCATCCCGCCGTCGCCAGTGGTCGTGGATGTTCCGACAGCCGTGGCCGCCCGGCCCAGCGCTTCCTTTGCGTGCGCGGACAGTGAACCGAAGCTCATCCCCGCGATCGTGATCGGTATCGCGAGCTCCAGTGGCTTGCTGGCGAAGCGGGTCCCGAGCACGGTGGTGGTGTTGCAGCGCTCGCGGTAGCCCTCCAGCGGGTACCGGGACAGCGAAGCGGTCAGGAAGACAAGGTCATCGAACGTCGGCAGCTGGCGCTTGGCACCCCAGCCCCGTATCTCGTACCGGCCGATGTCGGCCATCTCGTGAATCTGGCCGATCACGGCCGGCGGGAACGTGTGGCTGGTCTCCGTGCCGGTCCAGGGCAGGCGGCTCACGTCAGCCGTGGCTGGCGGCTCATGACCGGAAACATCAGGCTCCATCAGTACCTCTGGTCCTTGAGCGCGTCGAAGCGGTACAGCGTCCTGGCAGACGCGACCCTGGTGACATCCTCCGGGCAGATGTGCGAGAAGCCGGCCGCTGACGCTAGCCCGCGTACGCGCTCGACGTCGGCCGCCGTCAGGTCCTCGATCCTGGCATCTGAACCGAGCGAGCGGATCTTTCCGCCCACGTAGATAACTGCCTCGTAGAGCGAATCGCCGAGAGAGTCCGCAGCGTCACCGCCGATCAGGATGGTGCCGGCCTGAGCCATGAATCCCGTCATGTGGCCCACGTCACCAGCCACCGCGATGGACCCCCCCTTGAGCGAGATGCCAGCGCGCGACGAGGCGTCACCGTCGATCACGATCAGGCCACCCCTGGCCGACGCGCCGACGCACTCCGACGCGTTTCCCTGCACCCTGATCGTTCCCGAAGCGAGGTTCTCGCCGACAGACCAGCCGACGAAACCAGCGACCGTGATCTTCGGGCCGTCGCACAGGCCGCCGGTGAAATAACCGGCGCTGCCAGCGATGGTGATGTCCAGTCGGCCAGCGATGCCCACGGCCAGGTTGTGGTGGCCACGCGGCTCGGTAATCCGGACAACCGCTCCGTCCGGCAGGCCGCGCAGGGCGGTGTTCACTTCCCGGACTGACATCTCAGCGCAGCTGAGTTCGGTCGCAGTCAGGTCTGCCACGTGTGAATCTCCTCGGGCATCGGCTCGAAGACGTCGGCCTTCTCAATCCCTGGCAGCTCCGCGAGCGCCACGTACTCCGACGCGACCGCGACGTAGTCCGCCGTCTCGGCAATGACCAGGGGCTTGCAGGCGAATGAGTCACGTACGACGGCCATGGAATGCCCGGTCGCCAGCACGAGCGTGAAGAACCCGTCGAAGACCTTAGCCGCGCCGCGCAGCGCTTCATCAGCGTCCGCCCCGCCGGCCATCTCTCGCGCGATATATCTGGCAGCCACCTCGGAGTCGTTGTCGGTGTCGAAGCGGACGCCGTCGGCACCGAGGCGCCGGCGGATGCTCGCGTAGTTGGAGAACGAGCCGTTGTGCACCAGCGCGAGATCGGCAGCGACGGCAAACGGATGGGAGTGCTCGATCGTCACCGCGGACTCCGTGGCCATCCGGGTGTGGCCGATAGCCTGATAGCCGCTCATCGCGCCGATCCCATAGCGCCGGCACACCTGGGCGGCCGGCCCGACGTCCTTGTATACCTCGATGACAGAGCCGAATCCGAGTAGCCGGACCGATGGGTCGATCTCAGTGAGCAGCCGAGGGCCACGGTCGGGCCCGAGGCGCGCCTCGACAACGGCGCCGCGGCCCCTGAGCCGGAACCGCACCGGCCGCACCCCGGCTCTGGCCTCGACAGCGGCAACATAACCGGCCCAGTCATAGTCCTCGGCCGCCGCGCACAGCGAGTACTTCATGGCCCCGGCCGGCGCTTCGTCACCGTAAACCGCGACGCCAGTCGAGTCCGGGCCTCGCGAGGCCAGCCCTTCGAGCATCGGAACGACCAGTTCGCCGAGGACCGAGCGGAGATTAGGATTTTTCAGCTGAATACCGACAATACCGCACATTCAACTCTCCACGCTCACATCGGCGCACAGTCGCTTTCGGCAAGGACCTGCGGCTTGCCGGTGCGGACGTGGCGATTTACAGAGAGTAAACATCGTATCGTGTGATGATACAACCGCCATCTCCAGCATTTCCCTGAAACCGGCCCGTGCTCGCCCCCCGGCCCGACATTTACCCGCCATGATCACCGGTCGGCGCGGCTGCACCGGGCGGGCGTGACATGGGAGGCTATGAGCGACCTGCCTCCGTTCAGCGGCGAAGCAGAGGAGGACGTTCTATGGTCCCCGCGGAATCCCAGGCCGACGTCGAGCGGTCGCGCGGAGCTCTCGAGGACGCCCTCGGCGCCGTCATCGCTGAAAGGGTCAGGGAATTCCGCCTTCAGCTCGGCCTGACCGTCGGCCAGCTCGCCGACCTGACAAGCCTGTCCAAGGGAATGCTCTCCAAGGTCGAGAACGCGCAGGCCTCGCCGAGCCTGGCAACGCTCGCCAGGTTGTCAGTCGCGCTCAGGGTTCCGGTCACGGCCTTCCTGCGCGGGCTGAACGAGGAGCAGGACGTCCTTCTCGTCAAGGCTGGCCTCGGCCTTGAAATCCAGCACAAGGGCTCGGGTCCCGGACATAGGTATCAGTCGCTCGGCAGCATGCGCGCACCGCACAACACGCTGGAGACCCTGCTTGTCACGCTTACTCACCGGGCCGACACCTTTCCCTTGTACCAGCACGCGGGAACCGAACTGCTGCACGTGATCACCGGCCGGATTGAGTACCTGTACGGCGACTCCCGATATCTGCTCGAGCCCGGCGACACGATTCAGTTCGTCGGCGAGGTTCCGCATGGCCCCAATGCGCTGATTGAGCTGCCGATCCAGTTCCTGTCCGTCAAGTCGATCCATCCGGCGAGCTGACGTTCCGGTGCCGTGGTGCGCACCGTCCGGTGTCGCGATCTGTCTACTCAAAGTGGACAGCGTTTCATCAAAGGCGTAATCTTGCGCTGAGCCGGTTGGGCTATCGCACCATCACCCGCTGGGAGGCGAAGACCCTTGCAGGTGAGGCCAGCGAGCGGCGCTCTGAGCCGCCGCCGCGCCGCCTTTCCGGCGAAGTATTCCGCGCTCGGGCTTGTGCGGCGCGGGCTGACTCAGCAGGACTGGCCCCCAGCCTGGTCGCCCCAGCCGATCAAGAACAGCTACGACGTCGTCATCATCGGTGGTGGCGTGCACGGCCTTGCCGCGGCCTATTACCTGGCGGCAGAGCACGGCATTAGCGACGTCGCGGTGCTCGACAAGAGCTACCTCGGGTCCGGCGGCTCTGGCCGCAACACCGCGATCCTCAGGTCGAACTACCTGACCCCAGAAGGCGTCAGGTTCTACGACCGGTCGCTGACGCTCTATCAGCGCCTGGCCACGAAACTCGACTTCAACGTGATGTTCTCCAAGCGCGGCCACCTCACCCTCGCGCACAGTGACTCCTCGCTCCGCACCATGCGGTGGCGCGCCGAGGTCAACAAGCTCGAGGGAGTCGACTCCGAGGTCATCGACGCTGCTGAGGTCAAGCGGCTAGCGCCGTTCGTGGATGTCAGCGACCGGCGCCGCTACCCGGTACTCGGCGCGCTATGGCACCCGCCGGGCGGGATCATCCGGCATGACGCGGTGGTCTGGGGCTACGCCCGCGGCGCGGCGGCATATGGCGTGCACATCCACCAGGAGACTGAGGTGACCGGGATCGACGTGACCGGCGGCCGGGTGACGGGAGTCAGGACCAGCAAAGGCGACATCGCGACCCGCATTGTGCTGAACGCCACGGCAGGATGGTGCACGCTCGTCGCGGACCTGGCCGGTGTCCGGCTGCCGGTTCAGACATATCCGCTGCAGGCTGCCGTGACCGAACCGGTGCGGCCGTTCCTGCACCCGGTGATCGTGTCCGGAACGCTCCACGTCTACGTGAGCCAGACCGATCGTGGCGAACTGGTCTTCGGTGCCAGCGTGGACCCGTTCACGTCCTACTCGACGCGCGGCTCGCTGGAGTTTATCGAGGGCGTGGCCGCGCACGTCCTGCAGCTGATGCCGGCGCTGGGGAAGGTACGGCTGCTGCGCCAGTGGTCAGGCCTGTGCGACATGACGCCTGATTTCTCGCCGATCATGGGGCACACGCCGGTCGAGGGCTTTCTCGTCGACGTGGGGTGGGGAACGTATGGCTTCAAGGCCGGTCCCGTCGCGGGTGAGGCGCTGGCGCGCTGCATCGCCGAGGGCCGCCGCCCCGAGATTATTGCCGCGTTCGGTCTGGACAGATTCGCCGAAGGCCGGCTGGTCGGCGAGAAGGGCGCGGCTGCAGTCGGCCACTAGCGCATGGAGGCCCGTCAATGATCCTGCTGCCGTGTCCCTGGTGCGGACCCCGCGATGCCGGCGAGTTCCAGCACGTCGGTGAGGCAACGCCGCGTCCTGATCCGCGAACTGCGGATCGGCGGCAGTGGCGGAGCTACCTCTACGTCCGGGCCAACCCGCGTGGCTGGACCGCAGAGACCTGGTATCACCGCGCTGGCTGCCGCAAGTTCGTCGGGATCGAGCGGCATACCGAGACCAACGAGGTGCGGGCGAGCCGCCCGGCGGGTGACGCCCTGGCTGAGGATCGCCGGGGTGCTGGCCATGAGTAACGCGAACAAGACCACGGCCACCGAGGGACCGGCCGTCCTCGGGCCGGGGTCAGGCCGGCGAGCGGCAGGTGGGTCCATGCCCCTGCGGCTCGGACCGCAGCCAGGCGAAGTAATAGACCGGGCACGTGAGCTGCCCTTCCGGTGGAACGGCAGGCATGTCGCCGGCTACCAGGGCGACACCATCATCTCGGCGCTCGCGGCCGCCGGCGAGCGCGTCTTCTCAAGGAGCCTGAAGTACCACCGGCCGCGCGGACTGCTGACGGCCAGCTTCCATGACCCGGGCTGCATGGTCCAGGTCGGGGATGAACCAAATGTGCGCGGGGCGCACCGGCTGGTGTCGGCCGGCCTGGTGGTGAGCTCGCAGGACACCTGGCCCTCGCTTGAGTTCGATATGAAGGCGGCGAACCGTTTCGCGGACCGTTTCCTGACCGCTGGCTTCTATTACAAGACCTTCATGCGCCCGCGGTTCCTCTGGCCGGCCTACGAGAGCGTGCTAAGGCGGTTCACCCATGGCGGGTCTATCTCGCCCGACACCCCGCAGCCGAGTGCCGCCAAGCGATTTGCCCATCCTGATGTGCTGGTCGCGGGGGGCGGGCCGGCCGGGCTGGCTGCTGCGCTCGCCGCTGCCGCCGCAGGCGCGTCGGTCCTGCTGGTCGAGGAGGAGCATCACGTCGGCGGCCACTTGCGCTGGGGTGGCGAGGAGGAACTCGCGGCCCTTGCGCGGTTTCGTGACAGGCTGGCCGGCGAGCCCGGCATCGAGGTCCTGACTGACTCGGTGGTGCTCGGCCGGTACGACGGCAACTGGATCGCTGTCCTTGAGCGGTCCACGGCTGGCGGGGAGCAGCTGGTGAAGGCGCGGGCCAAGACGCTCATCGTCGCGCCGGGGCTGATCGAGCGCCCCTACGTCATCAAAGGCAACGACCTGCCCGGCGTGATGCTGTCGACTGCAGTTCGCCGCCTGATCAACCTTCATGCCGTCAAGCCCGGCCAGCGTGCGGTCGTGCTGACGGCGAATCCGCAGGGGGACGCGGCGGTTGCTGATCTACGTCGGGCCGGCGTGGAGATCGCCAGAGTCGAGGACGCGCGGCGTGGCGGCGACGTGATCGCGGCATTTGGCCGCCGCGGCGTGCGGTCCGTCGAGATCGCTGACGGCAGCAGGATCGACTGCGACCTGCTGGTTACCGCGGTCGGGTGGACCGCGCCGACATTGCTGATCAATGCCGCCGGGAACAGGCCCGTGTACAGCGAGCGGGCAGCCAGGTTCCGGCCCGATCTGGCAGCGCTGCCCGGCGACGTGCTGGTGGCGGGCGGCATCGCCGGCGACGGATCGCTGCAGGATCTGACCGACCACGCCACTGCGGTCGGGCGCGAGGCCGCGAGGCGTGCCGGGGTGATCCGCCGGGCCTGGATCGAAGCCAGTCCGACGGGGAGCCTGCTAGCCCATGATGACCTCGGAGCGCGCGATCCGGTCCCGATCCCTCCGCTAGGCGTCGACGAGCATCCGGCTCTGTTCGCGGGCCGGACCAGCGGATTCGTCGATTTCAGCGAGGACGTGACAACCAAGGACCTCGAAGCCGCAGTCGCCGAAGGGTTCGACTCAGCCGAGCTGGTGAAGCGGTTCACGACAGCGACGATGGGACCTGTCCAGGGCAAGCTGGAGACCGTCAACACCGTGGCGATCGTAGCCAGGGCGATCGGCCGGCCGGTAAGCGAGATCGGCACCACGACCTGGCGCCCTCCGTACGTGCCGGTTAGCCTGGCGGCGCTGGCCGGGCGCTCCCATGAGCCAGTGCGCTACTCACCGATGCAGCCCTGGCATGAGGCACACGGCGCCGTGCCGCTCCAGGCCGGCGCCTGGATCCGTCCGGACCACTACGGGGATCCCGCGGCCGAGGTTCGCAACGTCCGCGAGGCCGTAGGGATCATCGATGTCACCCCCATCGGGAAACTTGACCTGCGCGGTCCCGACGTGTCCCGGCTGCTGAACCTGCTCTACGTCAACAAGTGGTCCAAGCTGGAGGTCGGCAAGGTCCGTTACGGGGTCATGTGCGCCGAGGACGGAGTAGTGCTCGACGACGGGGTGACCGGCCGGCTGTCCGCCGAGCATTACCTGATGACCACGACATCCTCGGGCGCGGCGGGCGTCTGGGAGTGGGTCGAGCAATGGCTGCAGACCGAGCACCCCGACTGGCGCGTGCACGTCACCGCGGTCACGACGGCTTACGCCAGCATCAACGTGGCCGGGCCGAAATCGCGGCGCCTGATCGAGCGGCTGACGGAGGGCGTCGACCTCAGCAATGACGCCTTCGGCTACATGAATGTGCGCACCGGCCGGATCGCCGGGGTCGATGAGTGCGTCCTGTGGCGGATCGGCTTCACCGGCGAGCTGAGCTACGAGCTGCATGTGCCCGCAAGCTACGGCCTGCACGTCTGGGAAGCCCTGCTGGACTGCGGTGCTGACCTGGGTGCCGCGCCGTTCGGCGTCGAAGCGCAGCGGATACTCCGGTTGGAAAAGGGCCACCTCATCGTCGGCCAGGACACAGACGGCCTGACCCGGGCCTTCAGCGCCGGGCTGGACTGGGCTGTCAAGCTCGACAAAGACGACTTCGCGGGGAAGCCCGAGCTGGTCTGGCAGCAGCAGGACAGCAGCGGACTGCAGCTGGTCGGACTGCAGCCGCTGGACTCTTCGGTGGTGCCCGACGAAGCCTGCCAGATCGTCGAGGCGGGCGCGATCGCTGGCCGGGTTACCTCCAGCCGGATGTCACCCACGCTGGCCAGGCCGGTCTGCCTGGCGCAGGTGGAGGCCCGGCTGGCCGAGCCGGGCACCGAGGTGACTGTCCGGCTGCCCGACGGACGGCTCGTGCCGGCTCGGGTGACTGAGTACCTCGCGCACGTTGATCCAGACGGAGGGCGGATGCGTGTCTGAAACCGTGCGGGTACCGCTAGCCCGTGGTCCGATCACGCCGGCCCCGCCGGTGATCGTCTGGCAGGGCTGGGAGGTAAGCGGCCGGCAGACGACGGCCGCACTTACCCTGACCGACTGTTCCCCGCTGGCCAAGGTACAGGCCAAGGCAGCGCCTGGTGGCTGGCTGGCTGCCGAGCTTGGCGTGCGCTTTGGCCAGGCCAGCAGGAGCGAGGAAGGCGTCCTAGTTGTCGGCTCCGGTCCGGGGGAGTGGCTGCTGATCGGCCAGGCAGAGGAGGGCCGTGCCATCACCGCGCGCCTCGAAGGGCTCGCGGCACGCTCATCCGGTGAGCTGATCACCATCGTCGACGTCACGCACGGCCGGGCACTAGTGAGGCTGAGCGGACGCTCGGGATCAGCCGTTCTTGCCAGGCTCTGCGGCCTCGACCTGTCGGATGACGTTATGCCGGACAGCGCGGCGGCACGTTCGGCAGTTGCCGCCGTGACCACCGACATCATCAGGGACGACCAGTACGGCGTGCGGTCCTATCTGCTGCACTGCGAGAGGTCGTCCGGGCAGTATCTCTTCAGCAGCCTGATGGAATCAGGCGCCGACTACGGCATCGAGGTAGCAGGGTTTGCCCAGTCAGTTGGCTAAAGCGCGTCGCACACGCTAGACAGGAACGATGGGAAGACAGGCAGCAGTCGCGCTGTACGTGCTCGCGATGGTAGCCGTCGTGGTCGGCGTGGACGTCCTGTTCTTCAGGAACCATTTCTGGCCGCGGCTGATGGTGAACGTAGGGGTTGTGCTGGTGTTCGGGGCGTTCTACTTCAGATTCGCGAGGCGGCCGTAAGCGCAGTCGCGCAGTGGTGCGTTGCAGTGATTTCTGTTACTTAGGGCGCGGTGAAGATCTGATGGGTGCCGATTCGCCGCCAGATAATGCGGATCTCCCCATCCCTGACGGGCTGGCCGTAGCAGAACGTCGCGCGACCATCGGGCGCCCACGTCATTTCCCAGATATCGTGCCCGGCCATCTTCTTGACGCGCAGGCCTGGCCTGAACCCCTTGCCGGCGGCGAGGTCGGCGACGAATACGGCCAGGGCAGACCGAAATCGTGCTTGCTCCTGGGCAGTCAAGGCGTTCCAGTCGCGATTGAACCTGGGCAGACGCAGGTACGTGGGCATCAGCTAGCGCTGAAGGATGCGAGGAAGTCCTCATCACTCGTGTAAAGGTCGCCCTCGCCGTCGGCGATCTGCTCGTCTGCTTCGCGCTCGCCTGCCTGCCAGGACGTCGAGAAGAACCACGCCTGGTCCGTCGGGATAGAGGTGTAGCCGCGGACGGTGACCGTACCGTGCTCATCGACGGCGAACTCGATCTCATCGCCGGAGTGCACCTGCAGAGCTTCGCGGATTTCCGCGGGCAGGGTGACCTGATGCCGGTCGCCGCGGATGCGGGCTCGCCGCCTCAGTATCGAGCTCATATCATTACAGTACCACCGTAACACGGTGCCACAATTGCACATGCACCGGCGAACCACGTGTCGGGAGGCTGACCCCGCCGATGATGTGCAGGTCCTACTCGACGGCGAGGACTTCGAATGCCGGATGCTTGGGCGCGATGGCGCGGATCTGATCGTCGCTGGAGTCTGGCCCGGTGCCCTCGAAGAAGATCCCTACTTCCGCCTTCCACCTCTTGAGGTAGGCGCGCAGCACCGGCACTTTCTCGTCGTCTGCCAGCTCCCGGCCGCGGAACTGCTCGGCCCGGCTGCCGAGGCGCAGCTCGCCGGTACCGACGGCGCGGAGATTGCGCACCCACTGAGTCTCGCCGCGGGGCGCGACGAGGTACCTGCGGCCTTCGTAGGTAAGCAGGTTCACCGGCGTGGTACGCCACTGCCCACTCGTCCGCCCCTTCACCGCAAGGACCCGCGAACCTAGAACGCTGACGCCGTGGCGGGTCAGGAACGCCACGAACTGATTGAAGACATTGCGCGTGAACCAGCCGGGCGCGCGGTAATGATCAGACACACTGGCCAGCCTAGCTCCGTCGTGGCCGGCGATCGTGCCAGCACGGCGGGGCCTTTGGTCCCGCTGCCTGCGCACCCGCCGATCAGACGGCCGCACGCAGCTTCTGCGTCGAGCAGTGACCGTGCTGCGCCGCTCCTCACAGTGACCGGACCGTTTACCCCGTCGATCGGCGCCCGCAGGCGGCGCTTGCCCGGACCACATCCGAGGAGGTCACTGGTCTATCCCGGTATCGTCTGTGCGGCCGCCCGGCATTCCCGGACGCGGAACGTCCGGAACGGGGCCTAGCCTGCTCCGCATGACGAACGACACTGTCCTGGACACCACCATCCGCGAGCCGTCGATGACCGCCGGCGAAGTCGAGCTGCTGCTGTTCGCGCTCGATCGTTCCCGCGCCACGTTCGCCTGGAAGATCGGCGGCCTGGACGCGGCCGGCTTGACACGGCCGCACCCGCCGTCAGCAATGACACTCGGCGGGCTGCTGAAGCACCTGGCGCTGGTCGAGGAGAGATACACCATCGACTTCACCGGCGAAGCGCCCGGACCGCCGCTTGACGTGGCCGACCACACCGACCCCGACTGGGCATGGCGCACCGCGGCCGACGATACGCCTCAGGAGCTCTACGACCTCTGGCGCCGTACCGTCGAGCGCTCGCGGACCGCGATGGCCAGGGCGCTCGCTGACGGCGGACTCGACCAGCCGGCGAAGTACACGACATCAAACACTGGCACGTCGCCGAACCTGCGGCGGATCGTGGTGGACCTCCAGGACGAGTACGCCCGGCATGTGGGCCACGCCGACCTGATGCGCGAGGCCATCGACGGACTCGTCGGGGACTGCCCGCCCCAGTAACCGCGACCGCACGATGGTGTCCATTCACCCGTCGCCGAGGACCTCCGGCCACGCGGGAGACCCTGTCGGGCCCAACTAGGTAAGTGCAGGTTAGAGGCGAGACCAACTTTGCTCGGTGCCCTCAGCTTGCTCGATTCGGCAGGTCCGAGTAGCCAGCAGCGGCACGATACGATTCGTGCCGATCGCTGCTGGGGACCGGATCGAGAGGATGGTGTCGAGTATGTCGGCCCGGACACGGCAACTGGTGGACGCCGCGCTGACCATCCGGCCCGCGAACGAGGCGAGCTGGGATGATCTGCAGAAGATCCTCGGTTCCACCGCGCCAGCTAACTGCCAATGCCAGCGTTACAAGATGCGGCCGAAAGAGTGCTTCGTCTCGTTCCCGGCCGAGGAGCGCGCCGACCGTCTCCGGATCCAGACCGACCCCGGCTGCGCGGACGCCGAGGCGACCACCGGCCTGATCGCCTACCTTGACGACGAGCCGGTCGGCTGGTGCGCCGTTGAGCCCCGGACCGCCTACATAGGTCTGGTGCGCGGCGGTCGCGTCGCGTGGACCGGCCGCTCAGAGGACCGGACCGACGACTCCGTCTGGGCGGTGACCTGTTTCGTCACCCGTGCCGGGTTCCGTCGGCGCGGCATCAGCCTTGCGCTTGCCCGCGCCGCGGTCGACTACGCCCGGGTCCACGGCGCGCGGGCTGTCGAGGGCTATCCGATGACGACAACCAAAGTCGTCTTGGACGAGCTGCACGTCGGCACCGAGGGAACATTCACCGCCGCCGGCTTCACCGAAGTCTCCCGGCCCTCGCCGCGCCGCGTCGTCATGCGCGTCAGCTTCTGACCCTGGCGACCATCCCGAGAAGCGGGGACAGTGGCTCGAGTCGGCGGTCACTGACACTGCCGGCTGGCGCTGTGCAGCGCGATGGCCTGCGCTGTCCGTGCGCCCGTTCGGCCTCCGATCTAGCCCGCCAGCCTGCCGCAGGGCGCGGCTGCCTGCCTTGCTCGCGGCGAGCCGGTAGGACTGGGTGCCGGTTGCAAGGATGTGCGCGTTGACGTGATCCGGTCGTCGTACTCGAAGCGCAGGTGGCCGCGAGCGAGGCGGGTGACCACTTACTCCTGCCACCTGGTCATCGAGGATGACGATCAGGGTCGCCATCATTGGTTCTGGTATTCGATCAGGAGAGCGTCAAGGTCGACGGTCCTGGCCTCATCCCCGCCGACCTCCAGGTGCAGCCGCGTGCCGAGGGCGTCGATGAGCCTGAGGATGCGACCGAACTCGGCGGTGGGTTTCCCGGCCTCGACGTTGCTCAGCCACGGCCGGGAGACTCCTGCTTGTCGCGCCAGCTCCGCCTGGCTGAGTCCAAGGCTGATGCGGCGGCCTCGGACCGCAGCACCCAGGTCTCGCGCTGAGGTGATGTTCATGGGACCTCGGTAAACGTTCGTTTACAGATGACGGATGTAGCCGTTCGTTTACCAAGATACGGTGTCAACGAACGGCTACAACTGCACGTCGGGGGCGCCGGAACAGGACCGAGGCGCATGCCGCCGGAGTAAGGCGCGGCCGCGCGGGTCAGTTCAGGCTTACCAGGCCGTCCAGCCGCCATCGACGCAGATGACGAAGCCGGGAACGTGGCCTGGTCGTCAGCGACTCAGCCTGACCGCGGTCCGCGGAAGACCACGGGAAAGCTCGAGTAGAAGTCGGCGAAAGTCCGCGCGCTGGGCACCGGCGGCGACTCGGCGTCGCGTTCGAGGCCGGCCTGGAACAACTGACTCAGGATGAGGATTACCGCGCCGCTGGTGCGTGACCCGCGGCCAGCCCCGATGGCGAGTGTCTGTCCCAGGCAGGTGTGATGCCCTTCCCCGAAAGCGGCTGCCCAGGGTCGTGGTCTTGACTCGCGCTCAGGGTTGAACTCTGCTGCATCGGGGCCGAAGACCTGAGCGTCGAGGCCGGCGCTGCCTTCGATGATGGCGACGATCTCACCGGCCGCGACCTGGCGCCCGGTGGAGAGCGTCACGTCAGAATTCGCCCGCCGAAGGTTGGCAGGCGAGGAGTGGTGCAGCCGTAGCGCCTCATTGGCGGCGCGACGCAGGAAGTCCTGGTCGCACAGTTTGCCATCGTCCTGCGGATGTGCTGCCACCCACTCGGTGAGGTGCGCTACCGCATGACTGACCGACATGGCGATGGTGAACGCAGAAGCGATCACGAAGAGGATCGCCTCCCGCACATAGAGGTCGTCATCCCAGCCCGCGGTCATGCGCAGGTGCTGGTCATGGACGACCAGCAGCGTGATGAGGTCTACCGGTAGTTCCGACTGGTCGAACTCTCCGGCCAGGGAACGGTGTACTAGTCCGGTCCGGTGCCGCCACGCAGGCTCGAAGTACTGCCGGACGAACGCTGCCTTTGCCTCGTGCGCGGCACGGATCAGATCGCCGCCGTCGACCTTCATCCACTGGACCCGGGCGCCTTCGGTAATGCTGTCGGCGAGTTGGGCGAAGGTCACCAGGCGCTCTTCGGTGGATACATCCACACCAATGATCTGAGCTCCCACCTCCATCGACAGAAGGCGGATGAAGGGCACCAGATCTGCGCGGCGGAATCCGTCGGCACCGGTCGGACAGGCCTGAATGCGTCGTCGGATGGCGGGCGCTAGGACGTGTTCCTCGTATCGCTCCAGTACGGCCGGAGCGACGAGGCCGGACTCAAGGCGGCGGCGCGCCTGGTGCTCGTCGCCGTCAATGGCGACCAGTGTGCCCTGCAGGAGGAACGCGGCTTCCTCGGTGTGGGCCACCGCATCAAAGGCCGGCGACCGCAGGATCTCGCGAACTTCGGCAAAACCTTCGAACTGCTGTAACCCGAGGAGCATGGGCGGCAGATCGAGATCCGGCATACTGGCAGCGTGACATGAAATCGAGCATCGTGCAAGATATGGCAGATCTGATATATTCCGGCGATGATCGATCAAAGGTTACTCGGCAAGCGAGCGTTCGTGGCCGGGGCTGCCGGTGCGATCGGAAGCGCGGTGGTCGAACGGCTGCGAAGATCGGGCGCCCGGGTTGCGTGCGCCGATCTTCCCGGCGCGTGCAGCGTCAGCCGCGGGTCAGCCGGGGCCGATGAGGATGATGCCCGCTGGTTCCCGATGGACGTGGCCGACCCAGGTGATACGGCCGCGGCGGTAGCTGGCGCCGTCCGCTGGCTGGGCGGCCTGGACGTCGCCGTGAACTGCGCCGGCATCCATCGGTCCTCGGCGCCGCTCGAGCTGACCGAAGCCGAGTGGGACGAGGTACTCGACGTCAACCTCAAAGGCACGTTCTTCGTCTGCCAGGCGGCCGGACGTGCGATGAAGGAATCGGGCGGCGGGGCGATCGTGAACATCACTTCGGTGATGGCCGAGGTTGCGCTCGGCGACCTGGCGCATTACGCCGCGAGCAAGGGCGGAGTGCGCCAGCTCACCAAGGCGCTCGCGGTCGGACTCGCCGGGTCGAACATCCGCGTCAATGCTGTCGGCCCGGGTCCGGTGGAGTCAGCGATGAACGCCGAAGCGCTAGCGACGCCCGCCGCCCGCGATGCTGTCCTCGCCAGGGTGGCGATGCGGCGGCCGGGACAGGCGGCGGAGATCGCGGCCGTGGTGTCGTTCCTGGCCTCGGATGATGCCGCATTCATCACCGGTACGACGATCTACGTCGACGGTGGTCTGCTGGCTCAACGGTGACGGCCGGGGCCACCATGGCGCGTCGCGCTCACGTCAGGAGCGATCCATGAAGCGCACAGGCAACACTTCCGCGCAGGTCAGCTGGCTTGTGTCATGAGAATCATCGTGATCGGGGCGGGCGCCGTCGGCGGCACCATCGCGGCGCGGCTGTATCAGGCAGGTAAGCAGGTCGTCGTCGTCGCGCGCGGCCAGCATTACCAGGAGATCAAGGACCGCGGGCTGCATTTCGTAACGACCGGCGGTGAAGTCTCGCTGCGCCTGCCGGTGGCCGGCGGCCCTGGGGACCTCGACCTGGACCCTGACGATGTCCTGCTGCTCACTGTCAAGAGTCAGGACTCGGAGAAGGCAATCCGGCAGTGGTCGACCTGCGAAGTGCGTGGCGGGGGGCTCGCCGGAGACCGGCTGCCGATCGTCTGCGGCCAGAACGGCGTGCACAACGAGACCGTCGCGCTACGCCATTTCAGTCGCGTCTACGGAATGTGCGTCTGGATGCCGTCGTCATGCCTGCGACCGGGCGAAGTGATCTCTGTTGGCACGCCGCTGAGCGGCATCTTGCACGTCGGCGTGTTCCCTGCGGGCCTCGACACGGTGGCCGCTGACCTCACCGCACAGCTGGCGAATGAGTCGATCGCTGTCTATGCGTCGGACCGGATCATGCGCTGGAAGTACGGGAAGCTGCTCAGGAACCTCGGGAACGGACTGGACGCCTTGTGCCAGGGACCACCTGAGGCGTGGGCTCCCATCTTCGCGGACGCGGTGACGGAAGGTCGAGCCATCCTGGACGCGGCTGGCATCGACTACGCAAGTACTCAAGAGCAGCAGGAGCGGCGCGGCCTGAGAGTGGAGATCGGCCAGGTCGACCGGCCAGTCGGAACCAGTTCGACGTGGCAGAGCATGGCGAAGCAGTCCGGCTGGACCGAGGTCGACTACCTGAACGGCGAGATCGTGCTGCTTGGCAGAACGCTGGGCATGCCCACTCCGGTCAATGCGGCGATTCAGGCGGCTGCGGATTACGCCAGTCGCACTGGCGCGCCGCCACGATCGCTGAGTGCCGCCGAGCTGGGTCGCAGGATCCAAAGCTGACTTCGCCACCGCCGAGGTCAACCTATACGAGGCCTTCCGGATTACATATCAGCCGCGCCTATTGACCCAGAACGAGCCGAGCGTTAGCCTCGCCACATTGATCGATGATTTACCAGATCATCTACAGAAATCAGATGCGTATGTCGTACCGGCACTCATGTACGCGGAGCTGGATGTGAGCAGCTTCCTGGCCGCGGTGGGGTTCGGCCTGGTGACGGCCAGCATCGTCGGACTCTCCGCGGTCGCGCTGACACTTCAGCTGGGCGTGACCAATGTCCCGAACTTCGCGCACGGTGAGATCCTCACCCTCGGCGCTTTCGGCGCGCTCGAAGCCCAGCGGTTCACCAGCAGCCTGGTGGTGGATGCGCTGGTAGGCATGCTGGTCGCCGGCCTGGCTGCGCTGGCCATGAACCTGTGCGTGCTTCAGTCCTTCGTCAGGAAGGGCACCCGGCCGATTCACCTGCTGATCGTCACCGCAGGACTGTCGCTCATCATCCAGAATCTTCTGGTCTTCTTCTTCTCGTCCACCGATGAAGCCTTCAAGCTCCCGAACGCCGCGCAGCTCCCCAACCACGTCGGCCCGTTCATCTGGACGGCGATCGACATGGCGACGATGGGTACCGCCGTGGCGGCGATGCTGGTCCTCTACGCCGTCCTGAAGTACACGAAATTCGGCAAGGCACAGCGCGCCGTCGCTGATCAGCCCGAGCTGGCGCGGGTACGCGGCATCCCCGTGACCAGGATCGTCAACCTCACCTGGCTGATGGCAGGACTGCTGGCTGGCCTGGCTGGCGTAGCTGTCGCTACCACCAGCGGAAGTGTGTCGCCGACCTCCGGCAGCAGCTACCTGCTGATCACGTTCGCAGCGGTCGTGCTCGGCGGCGTAGGCAAGCCGCAGGGGGCCCTGGTCGCGGCCGTCATCATCGGCCTCGCGATGGAGGTATCCGCTGTCTACGTTGACGCCGCGTACAAGGAGATCATTGCGGTGGCGATACTCGTCCTGGCCATCCTCTTCCGGCCGAGCGGGCTGTTCACCACGGCCAGGCCGGCGGCTGTGCGGTGATCCAGTACCTGGAGCTGGCCGCGATCCTGACCGCCATCAACTGCGTCATCGTCCTCGGACTTAATGTCCAGGTCGGCTACAGCGGCATGGTGAACCTGATGGCCATCCCGTGCGTGGCAGTCGGGGGATATGTCACCATGGTCCTCGCCCTGCCGCCGTCGCAGGGCACCCGCATCCAGTACATTCTCGGCCTGAACTGGCCGTTCCCGCTGGCCGTCCTCGGCGGCGTCGCCGCCTCCAGCCTCTTCGCGCTGGTCGTCGGGTCCATTGCGCTGAGACGGCTGCGCGCTTACTACTTCGCCATCGTCACGTTCTGCGTGGCGGAGATCCTCCACCAGTTCGTGGAGTACTACAAGCCCTTGTTCAACGGCTCCGAGGGCATCTTCGGGCTTTTGCCGCCGCTGCCCGGCGGGCTGTCCGCGAACTTCAACTTGTACTACCTGCTGGTCTGCCTGGTCGTGCTCGCACTGGTCTACGCCCTCGTGGAAATGCTGCGCCGACGCCCGTTCGGCCGGGCGCTGCGGGCGGTCAGAGAGGACCAGGCCGCGGCGTCGGCCTTTGGCCGCGATGTCTACCAGCTTCAGCTGAAGGCATTTGTCATCGGCTCGGCGATCGCGGGCCTGGGCGGCGGCCTGCTCGTCGGATTCACCGGCGCTCTCGATCCGAACGGCTGGGCTCCGGGCGAGACGCTGCTGCTCCTGACGGCGCTCTACGTCGGCGGGAGCGGGAACAACCTGGGCGTCGTCCTCGGCATGGTGCTGACCTACGGACTGGTCACCCAGGCCGTGACTTTCCTGCCGACGGCGTCGCTGTCCGCGGACAAGATCGCTCCGCTGCAGCTGGTCCTCTACGGCGTCATCCTCATCCTCGTGCTGCGCTTCCGGCCGGCCTGCTTCCTGAACGCGTCGGCCGCGACCGCATTCGCCAGCAGAGCCCGGGCGACCCGCAGCCAGTCGCAGAGCTGGTGACTCACGATGCTCCTTGAGGTCAGCGAGCTTTCCAAGACATATGGCGGCGTGCGCGCCGTGACCTCGTGCTCGCTGACCGTGGACCGGCACGAGGTGGTTGGCCTGATCGGACCCAACGGCGCGGGCAAGAGCACGGCCGTCGACCTGATCTCGGGGTTCGCCAAGCCCGACAGCGGCCGCTGCACTCTCAACGGGGTGGACGTCACGCGCATGCCTGTCTATGCCCGCGCGAATCGCGGCCTGGTCAGGTCGTTCCAGCTCGCTCATGTCTGGGGCAGGCTCTCTGTGCTGGAGAACTTGCTGGTGGCAGGTGCTCCCGCCACGAGCGAGGCGGTCTGGCGGCAGTACCTCGGCTGGCGCGGGATCTCCAGGCGGGAACAACAGGACCGGATTCGCGCGCGCGAGATCCTGGCCGATTTCGAGCTGCTGAAGCTCAAGGACAGCCCTGCCGACGAGCTGAGCGGAGGCCAGCAGCGGCTGCTGGAGTTCGCCCGGATCGTGATGCCGCAACCGCACGTCATCTTGCTGGACGAACCATGGCAGGCAGGCCTCGCGATGCACTGGAACGGCCATCCGCTCGGACCAGGACTCCGTCTTTCTGATAGAGCACGATCTGCCGCTAGTAGACGCTGTCACCTCACGCGTGTTCTGCATGGCGGCCGGGACGGTCGTCGCCGAAGGCACCATGAGCGAGCTCCGGCGCAACACGGCGGTCCTCGAGGCATATCTGGGCGCCGAGGCAAAGCCCAGCGGTCACTTCAGAGCGGCAATCTGATGGACGGCCAGGCCGACGTTGTGCTGACCGCCGACGACATCTGCGCTGGCTACGGCGGCGAGGACATCGTGCATGGCGCCAGCATCCAGGTTGGCCAGTCGAAGATCGTGGTCCTGCTTGGCCCGAACGGCGCAGGAAAGTCGACGCTGATGAAGGCCATCATGGGCCTCGTTCCGCGTACCTCAGGTCGCATCACAGTTCGCGGCACCGACGTGTCGGCGTGGCCAACCGGCCGGCTCGTCCGGGAAGGAATCGCCTATGTCCCGCAGACCAGCAATGTCTTTCCGGCCCTGAGCATTACCGAGAACCTTGAGCTCGGCGGTTACGTGCTACGCCGGGGTCTCAAAGCGCAGGTCGACGCCATGCTGGAGCTGTTTCCGGCATTGCGTTCGGCTGCGCACCGGCCAGCGGCCACGCTCAGCGGCGGCGAAAGGAGCCTGCTGGCGCTGGCAGGCGGCCTCATGAGCAAGCCGGCCGTCCTGCTAGCAGACGAGCCGACCGCGGGCCTTTCGCCCGCCAATGAGCTCGTCGTGTGGGAGCACCTTTCCCTCATCAGCCAGGCTGGAATAAGCGTTCTGGTGGTGGAACAGAACGTCCAGCGCGCCCTGGCACACTCCGATGCGGCGTACGTCCTGGTCCTCGGGACGATCAAGCTGCACGAACCTTCGGCGGGTTTGCTGAACAGCGACAAGCTCAGCGCTCTCTACCTCGGTCTTGATGCCGCGAAGTCCCAGGCAGTCCCGCAACCGCCCATCGAGTCAGCGGTCAACTCTGACTCCCATTAGGGATGAGACCATGCGAATGCGAACCATCACAACGCTCCGGACACGCTCTACCTTCAGCATCGCAATGTGCGTCGTGGGCGCACTAGGCCTTGCGTCGCTTGCTGCCTGCGGCACCTCATCGGGTGCCTCAGGAGGAACCGGCCGATACCCATCGGCATGCTCGGGCCGCTCACCGGTCCGGCCGGGTTCGCCGGGCAGGGAATCGTCGACGGTGCCAACGTCGCTATCGATGCCATCAACGCATCGGGCGGCATCATGGGCCGCAAGCTGACCCTCATACCTGGCGACGATCACCTGGACCCAGTCGATGCCATCACCGTCGCGCAGCATCAGATCAGCATCAATCACATCGTTGCCACCATCGGCCCGGCAGCTAACACGCTGACTGCCACCCAGCGCTACTACGACGCGGCCCACGTTCCGGTGATCATGTGGGCGGCGACGACGAGTTCGGTCCCATTACCGACCCGCTGATCTGGCGCTGCACTCCGGGGACAGCCAGGAAGGCACGGCGATGGCTCTGTATGCCTACAAAGCCGGCTACCCGCACCCGGCGTTCTTCTTCGGCACGGATGCCAACGGGGCGACGCTCGGCGCCGCGGTAAAGAAGGCCTGGATCAAGCTAGCCGGCGCTGGAGCATTGCCGCAAGCGTCAGTTTCGCAACCGGGGCCAGCTCGTTCCGCTCAGAAGTGTCCAAGCTTGTCGCCGCGCATCCAGATGTCATCATCTTCAGGACGTTCGGGTCGACGCCTGCGTTTTCTTCTCGAACCTCAAGGAGCTCAATGGCCTGAAGATCCCGATGGTCAGCGACGACAACTCCGGGGCTCCGGCCTACGCGAAGGTTGTCGGTTACAGCGCCGTCAACGGAGTGCTGACGTCAATTCAGGCGGGCGTTATCTCCAACCCGGGAGTTCCGATATTCAACTCCCTCTACAAGAAGTACAAGGGCGGACAGCCAGTGATCCTGGCCAACACTGCCTACGATGGCATGAACATGCTGGCCCTGGCCATGGTCAAGGCGAATAGCCTGAGCGGACTCGCCATAGCCAAAGCCATACCCGAGGTGGAGAATCCGAAGGGCGTGCCGGTGTACACCTTTGCCGAAGGTGCTGCTGCGCTCAAGGCCGGCAAACAATCCACTACGAACGCGTACAACGACGTGGTCCCGGACAGGCACCCTTCGCCGTTCGCTGCCTATAGTGGTACACAACCACACCGTCTTCGGCTTAACATGCCTACCACTCAGTCGCGCGCCGCATACGCCGGTTGCGCGAAAACCACGATCTCATTATTGGAAACGATGCTGAATGCCCGACGACAGGACTCTTACAGCCGTTGTCTTCGACAAGATTCGTGAGGACATCCTCAAGGCCGGCTAGCTCCCGGGGCACGGTTGCGGCTCAATCCGCTGGCTCAGCAGCATGGCGTGAGCCCGACCGTGTCCGGGAGCCTAACCCGACTATCCAACAGGGACTGTGCTGTCCCGCCCGCTGGTGGGGTTCTGCGTTATCTCCCTCTCTCAGGATGATCTAAGGATCTGGCTCAGACCAGGGTGGAGATCGAAGGCCTGGCCGTTCGGCGATCGGTTCAGAAAGGTGACCTGTCGTGGAGTCCAGAGTCTGGCGGCTCTCTGTTCTGGCTCGGCAACTTCGGGCACTGGACAGGCCGTAAGTGCGCGATCGATGCCACGAACTGGGACGGCTCACGCGGAGTTTCATCGCGCGCTGATGACTGGCTCGGGGAGACCCCGTCTGGCGGGTATCGCCGTCTCGCTGTGGGATGCCAGCGGTCTGTACCGGCGCTGGTCGCAGTCGTTTGACCCGGAGCGAGCACTACCAGCAGAACACGCCGCGATTCTTGAAGCGGCACTCGCGAGGGATGCGGACCTGACGGAGTCACTGCTCGCCGCGCACATCTCCCGGACGATGAACGCGCTCCGCAATGGCCTGAAGACGACGACTGACGAGCCAGACAGCGACGCAGATGAAGCGATGTGACGCTTGGGCAATGGACGAGAGGTGTCTGTGGTGACAAGTCACGCTGTGCTCGGGCCAGGCGGCATCGGCGGCCTGATCGGAGGGGCCCTGGCGCGGGCAGGGGCGGCTGTCGTGGTGATACCGCGCAGCGCCCAGGTCGCCACCTATCCGCGATCCCTGACTGTCGAGAGTGTCGTACTCGGTGACTTCGAGGCGCCGGTCTCTGTCCTCGCCGTGCTGGACAGCCCTGTTGATGTGCTCTGGGTGACCGTCAAGAATCAGCAGTTCACCGAGGCGCTGGCGGCGGTGAGTCCCGCGGCGGTGCGCGGCAGCCTCATCGTTCCGCTGATGAACGGCATCGACCACGTGGCTAGCCTGCGCGACCGGTTCCCGGACAGCGCGGTGATAGCGGGTGCCATCCGGACCGAGGCAGCCCGGGTCGGGCCAGGTCACATCGTGCACAGGGGATGGCATACGCAAGATTCGGTGGATGGGAACGATCCCCGGTTCCCGCGTCCGGTCAAACCCATCCAGCTGGCCGGGCCCGGTCAGTACCGTCATCGGATAGAGGAGCTGGCGCAGGAGCTGGAGCGCGCCGGGGTCCCGTGTCAGGTCTGGGACGACGAGAACTATCTGCTCTGGAGCAAGCTGTCGATTCTGTGCCCCTATGCGCTGGCCATGACCGAAATGGCAGGCCCGCTCGGTGCGGTGCGCGCGAACGCTGAGGTGTTCGACCTCATGCTGGCCTGTGCCGAGGAGATCCTCGACGTCGCGGCCGCGCTTGGCGTGCAGCTCGACCGGATGGAATCCCTCTCCATGATCGACCGATTCCCGGACTCCATGCGGGTCTCGATGGAGCGAGACGCATCGGCGGGGTTGCCCATCGAAATCGAGGCGGTCACCACCCCGGTCCTCAGAGCGGGCGCAGACCACGGTATCCCGGTCGAGGCAACGGCCCGGCTACGTGTCCTGGCCAGCGAGTCCTTCGCGCGATTGATGAGCGACCGGACGCGAGTATGAGTCCCACCTCAGCCCGTGCAAGAAAAGGAGAATAGCGTGCAAGACCTCGAAATCCCCGTGCAGTTCAATCACATCGGCTTCTCCGTCGGCCGTGACTACCTGGAAGGGGCGAAGCTCGACCAGATCCGGGATTTCTTCGGCGAGGTCTTCGGCTTCGTCGAGCGGGATGAATTCACCAAGGAGCGGGATCTGCTCGTGCTGATGGCGGGCGGCGTGGACCAGTTCGTCGTCTTCATGGGTCACGACACGCCCACCGTCGCGAATCCGCCCATGGATCACTTCGGCATGCGAGTGCAGTCTCTCGACGATCTCAAGGCCATCCTCGCGAAGGCGCAGGCCTTCAAGGCTCGCACGCCCGACATGGAGCTGACCGAATACGAGATGGTCCCGATGCACGATGTCGTTCCGCACAATCTGCATCGCTACTACGTGCGGTACGGAACGCCATTCACGCTGGAAGTGCAGTTTTACGAGATGCTGGGCGAGTGACGGTCGTGGACCCGGTCCTCGATCGGCTGGCGGAGCTGCCGACGTCGACATTGTGCGACGCCTACGCGAAGTCTCACCTGCGCGACCCGGGGTCGAATTTCGTGGCCAGCCTGACCCGGCTGGCTGAGCCCGGCAAGCGCGTCGCTGGCCGCGCGCGAACGCAGCGAATGACGCTGGTGCGCGACCACGACAGATCCGCGATCGTGGTGAACCGGGAACTCACGTTCGGCCTCGTCGAGAACGCCCGGCCGGGAGATTTCCTGGTTATCTCCGCGCCCGCCGGCCCGCCGTACGCGATCTTCGGCGGGATGCTGGCCCTGACTGCCCGGCAACGCGGCGCGGTCGGCGCACTGGTGGACGGGGCAACCAGGGATATCGACGAGATCGCCGAATTCGGGCTGCCCGTGTGGGCCCGCGGCATCACCGCTCTGCCAGGGGGCTTCGCCGGCTACTCGGTGGTGGAACTGGGCCAGCCGGTGACCGTCGGCGGCGTGGAGGTAATCGAAGGCGACTTCGTCGTGGCGGACGGGGACGGCGCCGTCGTGCTCCCGGCCGGCGAGGCTGAGCAGATCATCGCCATCTGCGAGGAGATGCATGCAGCCGAGGTAGTCACGCGGGCAGCGCTCGAAGCCGGCGGAACGATGCAGGAGGCCTATCCGTCCCGGGGTTACTACTCGGAGACGTCATGACCGGGGATAGATAGGTAACCGGCACCGATGCGGATCACCGCGATCGACGATGTGCACTGCGACGGCGGCTGGCGCACCTTCTCCTTCCTCAAGATGTCCACCGACAGCGGGCTGGTGGGCTGGTCGGAGTTCTCCCAGAACTACGGCAGCCCTGGCCTCGGCGCTGCGGTCAGGGCACTCGGGGCCAGGCTGCTCGGCGAGGATCCGCGCGATGTCCGGCGGCTGACCGACTACCTGGCCGGGCTCACCCGTCAGGCACCTGGCGGAGCTAACCAGCAAGCTGTGGCGGCTATCCACAACGCGCTGCTCGACGTCAAGGCAAAAGCTCTCGAGGTTCCGGTATATGAGATGCTCGGCGGCACCATGCGGACCCGGCTGCCCGCTTACTGGTCCCACTGCGGCTCCTACCGGCTGACCCACGCTGAGCTGATCGGGAAGCCCGCCGTGCTGGCTCCGGCAGATCTCGTCGCGCTGGGAGCCGAAGTCGCAGCCGCCGGCTTCGGCGCGCTGAAGTGCAATATCCCTACGTTCGACGGTCCGGTACCGGCGATGTTCATGCCAGGCTTCCCGGACCGCCCGCGGGGCGAGCCCCTGAACCCATCACGCCGGGCCACTCGTGCTCTCGCGGAGACTGTCGCGGCACTGCGGCACGGCGCCGGCCCGGACGTCGGAATCATGGTCGATCTCAACTTCAACTTCCGCCCGGAGGGATACATCGACTGCCTCCGGCAGCTTCGCGACGTCGATCTTGACTGGATCGAGTTGGACGTCCTTGACCCGGATGCACTGGCCGCAGTCCGGCACGAGTCGCACGTCTCCGTGGCGTCCGGAGAGTCGCTGTTCGGGCGCCGCCAGTACAAGCCGTTCCTGACCGCCAGGGCCATGGACGTCGTGATCATCGACGTCCTCTGGAATGGCCTGCTCGAGTCACTCGACATCGCCTCGATGGCGGACGCCTGCGAGCTCAGCGTCGCGCCGCATAACTTCTACAGCCATATGTCCTCGGTGATCAGCGCTCACTTCTGCGCCCTCGTGCCGAATTTCCGCATTATGGAAACGGACGTGGACGACGTGCCGTGGAAGGACGACCTGGTGACTCCGGCGCCGGTGGTCGAGCAGGGGAACTTCGTCGTGCCGTCGGGTCCAGGCTGGGGGGCCGAGGTCAGCGAAGAGGTCGCGGCGGCTCATCCGGTCCGCGATTCCCGGCTGGCTCATCAGCAGCTAGGTGTCGCTACCTGATTGGCAGGGTGCCCGTGATGAACAACAGCTCGGCAGCCCGCGGCGCCCCGGACTCGTCCGGGCGACCCGGCGACCTGCATGGTGTCGTGGCGCTGGTGCCTGCCGCCAGCCAGGGCCTGGGCCTGGCGGTGGCGACGGAGCTTGCGCGGCGAGGCTGCGCGGTCGCGATATGCGCGCGCGACGCCGGCGGCTGATGTCGGCCGAGCAAGCCATCCGGGAGAGTGGTGGCACGGTCCTCGCCGCTCCGGTTGACCTGCTCGATCCGCCTGGCATCGATCGCTGGGTGGACGGGGTGCGCTCAGCACTTGGCCCGCCGCAGATCCTCGTGCTCAACAGCGGCGGGCCCCGGCTGCGCACGATACTTTCGGCTACCGACGAGGACTTCCAGTCGGGTTTCGAGCTGGTCTTCTTCAGCGCGATGCGGCTGATCCGGTCGGTCGTCGACGACATGAGCGCGGCCAGCTGGGGCCGAATCGTGAGCATCAGCTCGTTCTCCGCTCGCCAGCCGCTGGGCGAGCTGGCGCCTTCGGTCGCGGCCAGGGACGCGCTGCTGGGCGCGCTGAAGCTGCTCGCAGCCGAACTCGGCCCGCGCAATATCACCGTTAACAGCGTCCTGGTCGGACCGGTGGCGACCGACCGGCTGCTGGAGCTGGCGGTCGCGCAGGGCAAGGCCCAGGGCGTCGCGCCCGGCGTCGTCCTTGATGCCCTCGGTCAAAGCGGCGCGCTGGGGCGCGTTGGCCAGCCCGCCGAGGTCGCCTCGGCAGTGGCCTACCTCTGCTCCCATAGTGCGTCGTACATCACCGGCGCGGCCCTGCCAGTCGACGGAGGAGCCATCCGCACCGTCATGTAGCACCCAGGCTGCCTGGTTCGGCGGCGGTCAGGGCCGAAACGATCGCGGGGAAGATCGAGTCGGCGCGGGCCGCCAGTTCTGCGTCCGTGAGCAGCTGCACGGGATGCGGCAGGTAGAGCATGCGGCAGTCCGGCATGGCCAGCAGGCGTGCCTGCTCCACCGCTTCGTCCGCGAACGGGGCCGTCGCGATGCCGACCGAAGGGATGCCCCGGCGCTCCAGGTGAACGAGGTCGCACACACTGCACGACGTGCACGAGCCTCAATCGGCGAGCGCCTGCACCACCGCATGGGAGCGGCTGGCAACCTGGTCGATGAGGTCCAGCGCGGCCGGCTTGGAGAAGATCTCCTTGGCCGCCCGTGCTGTCGTCGCGCCGCTGGCTTGCAGCAGGGTCTCGATCCGGTCGAGGAACTCGGCACCGCGGTTCTTGGTGATGTCGAGCAGCGTGATGTGCAGCCCGCTGATGCTTGCCGGACGCGGCGCCAGCGACTCGGGCGCGCGGACTCGATCGTCAAACGGGCTCACATAGTCGGCGCTCACCGTGACTCGACCTCCGCGGAGACGATCTGGTACCCCATGCCAGTGCAGGGTCCGAGGACAGCAGAGTAACGCCCCGCTTCGCCGCCCGCCACGAGCAGCACGATCGCGTCCGGAGAGGACCACTTATGTATCTGCGCGGCTGGCTCGGCAGCATGCACGAACGGAGTAGTTTCCCCGCGCTTCAGTTCACTAGCCGGCCTGGTCACCGCGTCGAACATGAACTCGCGCAGCTGCCGCTTGGTCCAGCCGTGCGCGCGGAACATGTCTGCATGCTCGGGGCAGACGACAAACACCGACGGCTCCCGCAGCGGCCACCAGTTGGTGCTCCACTGCGAGGCCGCCGCCCAGCCAAGAATGTAAGCGAGCTCTTCCGGACTGCGACTGCGGTGGTCGGAGATCGACAGCGGCGCGTCAGCGCCGATGAGGGTAACGACTGACTGGCCCGGCTCGAAGCCGCGCTCGACATGCAGCGGCTGCCACGGACTCACCTCCTCGTCCTCGGCGACGCACAATCCGAGCTTGCCCATCTGGCCGAGGGTAGAACGGTCCAGCGTGCCGGGCATGCCACCACCGGTCAGGGATACCAGCAGCCGCAGTGCCCGGCCGATAGTCAGGTTCGCCCGGTTCCCCGGCCCGAGGGCGCCCATCCCGCTGTTGAGGTTCAGGTCGTGCCGGATCGGCCCGTTGACCACGATGAGCTGCCCGGCCGGCTGGGTCGTCACCGCCTGGCCGTGCAGGTTGAACCGAGGATCCAGGGCTGCTTTCGCGGCGGCCACGACGACGGGGAAGTACTCGGGCCGGCAGCCCGCCAGCACCGCGCAGGCGGCCACCCGCGCCAGCGTGGCCTCGCCCATCGCGGGCGGCACAATGCCCAGCGAGATCGCACCGTCATGGCTGCCGAGCATCTTCTCGACCCGTTCGGCCGTCGGCGGGACGACCGGCAGGCCGTCGGTCCAGCCCCGCTCGAACATCTCCTCCAGGTCGTCGGCGGTGGCACTCGCCGTCATGGCAGCCGCGACGTCGGGATCGAGAGCGGCTTTGGATGAGCAGCCCGGCTTGCGCAGCGGCTCGGTCGGTGGCAGGGTCGGCAGGCTCCGGCCGGTAGCCGCGGCCGCCTGCTGGATGAGTTCGGTGAACGCGGGCTGGTCCCAGCCGGTAACGCTGTTCGCGACCTGGCCGGTCTTGCTGATCAGGAACGCGGTCGGCACTGACACCAGGCCGTAGGCACGCGAGGTGTCGTAGGGCGGTGCTTGCGCCACGACCCGTCCGGTCCAGCCGCACCGGCGGGCCACCCGGATGGCGACCTCCAGCGGGTCCTCGAACACCACGGTGCAGGTAAGTCCAGCCTGCTCCAGATCGCCGCACAGCGGCCCCAGGTTGCGCATCGCGAGCGCGGAGGTCGGGCAGTCTTCGTTAACGAATAGCAGGAACGCCGGGCCGCCTGAGGTCAGTCCGTGAATGGTGACCGGCTCCTGGTCTATCCCGGCGACGGACAGTTCCGGCGCGGTGGCAGACGCACTGCGGGACGCAGTGGGGGACAGGTCGTTCTCGGAACCGTTCATCGGACTGGCTCGCCTCTACTTCGAGTTGACTGACCAGCGGTCTCGGCGGTCAGCTGGCGCGCCGGTCCTGGAACGTGCGGCGATAGGCGTACGGGCTGGTGTGGACGGCCCGGCTGAAGTGCTTGCGCAGGTTTGCTGCCGTGGAGAAACCGCTTTTCGCCGCGACTGAATCTATCGGCAGTTCGCTCATTTCGAGCAGTCGCTGGGCGAGCTGGATGCGCTCGCGGAGCAGCCACCGGTAGGGGGTGGTGCCGGTGCTGGCCAGGAAGCGGCGGGCAAATGTGCGCGGGCTCATAGCGGCACGATCCGCCAGGTCTTCCACTGTTATCGGCTCGTCGAGGTGCTCCTGCAGCCAGCTGACGGTGCTGGCGAACAAGCTGGTGCTGTCCAGCTCAGGCATCGGCGCGTCGATGTACTGGGCCTGGCCCCCGTCGCGCTGGGGCGGGACTACGAGCTGACGCGCGAGCTGCGTGGCCACTTCAGTGCCGTAATCCTGGCGGACGACGTGCAGGCACAGGTCGATGCCAGCGGCGCTCCCGGCGGACGTCATAACATCACCCTCGTCGACAAACAGCACCCCCGGGTCGACCTTCACGTTCGGATGCCGGCGCGCGAGCTCGTCACATTCTGCCCAGTGCGTGGTGGCCCGTCGGCCATCGAGCAATCCGGCTGCCGCCAGCGCGAATGCTCCGGTGCACAGCGAGACGATGCGGGCCCCGCGGGCGTGGGCTTGTCGCAAGACCTCAACTACCTCGGCCGGGACACGATCATCGCACGAGGTTGGCAGCACGATCACGGTGTCGGCATCCCGGATCTGCTCAGCCCCGTAAGCGGCGAGCATCTGGAAGCCAGCGTCCACCGTCACCGGCCCGGCAGCGATCGCGCACACGAATGACTGATACCAGGGGACACCGAACATCGCCGACCAGTTACTACCGAAGACCTCGCAGGCGACACCAAGCTCGAGCAGGGTGACACCGTCAGAGACGACGATGGCGACCTTATGAGCCCCGCGCCGCCCTAGGCCCGGGACTGGAGCCGAAGCGATCCCGCCCTTCGGCCGGGCTGGAATCAGGCTGGCAGGATCGTTGCGCATGTTGTCTATCCTGCCACTTACGGGCGCTCGTGTCGAGGCGCACGATGAAGGCATGACTGCAAAGCTGCTTCCTCGATCTGCACGCTCCGACGGGCCAGGGAATCATTTCCGTGCCCGGGCGCTAGCCCGTTCCCTGGATCGCGAACTCGCGGCGGGATGCCCGCCGGGCTTCAGCCCGGCCATGGCTATCCGCGCTCAGCAGCTCGTCGCGCCAGCAGGACGCCGCAGTCTCGCCGAAGGCTGGGCGCGAGTGCTGGACCGAGCACATCGCCCGCCGGTTCCGCGCACGCCGCGCGTGCGCCTGTGCCGCGATCGCATCATCGCGGCCGAAGGCGACGTGCGGGAACTGCTCGCCACCCTGGCGGGGCCGTCGCCCATTGCGGCCAGTGGGGCCGCGATGGCCAGCCTGCTGCTGACCGACGGCACCGGGCCGTTGTACAACCACCGCTCCGCGCGCGACCTGGGCGCAGCCGTCCGCGAGGCGACGAGGCAGCTGAACCCGACTGTCAGCTCGGCTATGTAGCGGAGCTGGCCCAGCGAGATCCGCCTCCGTCGGTCGCATCCGGATACATCAGTGCCGAGCCTGTCCTGCGCATGGTCAGTCGGCATTCCGCTGAAGCTGCCACGCAGCTTCGAGGGCATCCTCGACCGCACCCGCGTCGCCGTCAGCGAGGTCCGCGACGACCATCATGTGCTTGAGGTAGCGAGCCGGGACGCTGAAGGTGTCCGGAAACTGCCGCATGATGGAGTCCCGGTACTCGAAATCGGCACGGATTACGAGATAGACGTCGTCGAGCTGCCGCGCGACAAGCCTGCCGTGGTAGCGCCACTCGGCCAGTCCGTCGGGCGCGGTGCGGCGCACGCCCGCCAGGGCCGCAGCCAACCGCGCGACATCGTCGATCTCCACCACGTGGCCTTGCTTCCGATCACGATCACCGTGTCACCATCGTAGGCGTCTCCGGGATGCCGGCTGTCGCGCGGCCGAAGCGGGCACCGGCTGACGCGAGGCGGGGCGTGCTCTGCGGTACGGTCGGCGCAGTTCCGGGAGTCAGGCGGGAGTTTCGACGGGCAAGCCCAGCGCCTGCGCTGAGTCGCTAAGCCGCTTGTCGTAGCAGATGAACGCCGTCAGATCGGTTTGTACTTGGTGTGCCGTGGCCAAATGGATGGCGTCAAGGCTGCGCAGAACCCTGTCCCCGATGACCTCGGCCGTCGGCGCGACGTCATCGATGCTCAGCAACGCGATCGCGGACAGGACGTCGTTAGCACGGCCCACCCGGTTCGGTGCGTACCGCGCCACGGTCAGGAGCATTTCGATCCTGAGCAGGCGAGAGGATACGCGCGGGATTCCAGCGTGCCGGGCGATCCAGAGTTCCAGTTGTTCTGTCTCCGGTTCGGGCAGCACGAGCTTGAGCGCCGCCGATGTGTCCAGGTAGATCATTAGTACCGCTCGTCATCGCGCATCTGGGCCAGAGCGGCGGTGAGTGACACCTCGTCATCGTTCTCATTGCGCTCGGGAGTAGGCGGGATCGGCCCTGGGTTGGAAGCCGGGATCGCTCTGCCTTGGGCTATAAGGCGGTCGAGGCGCGGGGCTCCCGTCGTAGGCGTGGCAGGCATGATGCGTGCGACAGGCCGTCCGTACTCGCTGATCTCAACGGACTCGCCGGCTTTGACCCGCTCCAGCACCTTGGCGGTTTGCCGGTTCAACTCGCTCACCGTCACTGAATCCATAACGGCCATAGTACTACTAAGTACTAACCCTGTGCCTTAGCGTCTTCGCGAGTGCTGCTCTTCTACGTACTCAGTCGGACTATGCCTGATGCGCTCCTTCGCCGCGGGCCACTGGATCAGCGCGCCTATCTCTAAAACGGGCTCCAGTGCCCGGCAGTCCGGGCCGATCTCCGGGGCAAACTAGGCTCCGCGGCCGAGCGCCCAGATCACCGCGTCCGTATAGCTGTTGGCAGTCTTGTTCCGCGGGATCAGGCCGGTAGCCAGCAGGCGCGTGGAGCCGGGGAACTGGGCGATGTCGGTCACCTCCGCGCTGCCAAGCGCGATCTTGCTCCAGTGATGCGACGCGCTGAAGTGCAGCAGCCACTGGGCGCCGGGCTTTGTGCTGTACGCCGACAGCCAGAAGCCGCCGTGCCCGTCCGTGCTCATGCCCCAGGAGGGCAGCCGGCCGAGCAGCGAACTCTGTAGCGGCACCGGCCACGGCAGGTGATAACTGGTCCAGGTGTGCCCCTGCAGGTGCACCAGGCTCAGGCCGTTCTTGCCGGCCGGGCTGGCCGTCAGCCAGACGCTCGTCGCAGAGGTGGCGACGATCGAGCCGAACTGCAAGCCGGCCGGCACCCCGGAAACGCTGTGCCACCGGCCGCCGGTGTAGTGCAGCACCGTGTTGTTGGTAGCGCCGCCTATGGCCCACATGTCGGCTCGGGATACCTCGCTCGCCGCGAGAATGGTGCTGCCGACGCCGGTGATCTTGGTCCAGCTGTGTCCGTGGAGGTGCCAGGTACCGAGCTGACCAGGGCTGAACACCCACACGTTCGTGGGGCTCAGGGCCGTCACGCCAGTCATCACCGGTCCTGGCGGCCCGCCGTCGCCGAACCGCCACACCCTCGCGACATGCCACTTCCCGTGCTCCCAGTGCAGCGCGGTGTAAAAGGCCACGGCCCAGGCGTCCGACGGGCTGTCTGCGCTGACGGCCGAGATCTCGCCTGCCAGCTGCGGGTCGGGCACCCGGACCGCCCGCCAGCGCCCGCCGCTGTAGTAAGCCGCCGACGGCAGCCCGTCAGCGGCGACGCTGTCCCCGGATCCCACGGCCCAGGCATGCGCACCCGAGACGGCCACCGAGCGGTAGGAGGCGTACCCACCGGGCTCGTACCGGAAGACGACGTGCAGCGGATTAGCCGGACCCGCGGACGGCTGCGCTATCGCAGGCACCAAGGCGACCGCCGGCAGCGCTAGCCCGGCTGCGAGTGCGGACAGGATTCCGAAACGGCCGGACCGCAACATATTGCCCCCATATTTACCTTCGATTCTGACGGCAATATGGCCGATTACGTCCAGCATGTCAACTGGCTGCCGCGGTCCGCTCCGGACGAAGCCGTGGGTCAAGAATGGCGGCGCGCTGCCGACTCCACGGGGGATGACCGCGACTGCCGCTACCGATCCGACGAGTCTGTAACATGTGATACAGATTTGCGTAGACGAGTCAATACTGTTACGAATGGCAGTAACCGTGATAGTGCTCAGGGCCGCACGACGGAAGGGCCGATGGACATGCAGATTTTCGAAGCGGCGCCGCCTGGCGGGGGACCGAGCCTGGCGCTGCACGGCGGTGCCGGGGGCCGAGTGGAGGAGCTGGCCACCGCGTCCCGCCCGCCCTACGAGCAGGGGCTGCTTGCGGCCTACCGGGCCGGATGGCAGGTGCTCGCGGCGGGCGGCGATGCCCTGGACGCTGTGTGCGCGAGCGTGGCGGTGCTTGAGGATGATCCGCTGTTCAACGCCGGCCACGGCGCCGCGCTCACCGCGTCGGGGCAGGCTGAGCTCGACGCGTCGGTGATGACGGGATCCGGACTCGCGGGTGCGGTCGCCGCATCCAAGTACGCCAGGAACCCCGTGCGGCTCGCCCGCGCCGTGATGGAGCGAACCGAGCACGTCCTCATCGTCGACCCTGGCGTCGATTTCCTTGAGCGCTACGGACTCGAAGTGGTCGACCGCGACTACTTCATCACCGAGGCGCGCCAGCAGCAGCTGGACCGCGTGCTGCAGGGCCCTGCAGTCGCAGCCCGGCACGGAACGGTCGGCGCGGTGGCGCGCGACGCCGACGGCAATGTCGCCGCCGCCACCTCCACGGGCGGAATGACCGGGCAGGCCGACGGGCGAGTCGGTGACAGCCCCATCGTCGGCGCGGGCGTATATGCACGCGACAATGTCGTGGCGATCTCGTGTACCGGGGACGGTGAAGCCTTCATCCGGGGCGTCGTGGCGTATGACGTTGCCGCCCGGATCCGCTACGCCAGAGCGGGCCTCGCTGAGGCGATCGAGGAGACCTTTGAGCAGGAACTCACCCGGCGCGCGTCTACCGGAGGCCTCGTGGCCGTCGGCGGCGATGGCCGCATCGTCGTTGCGCACAATTCGCCGGCCATGTTCTCCGCGCGGGGCACGGGGCCGGTGCCGGTGCTGACGACGTGACGGACCCTCTGTCCGAAGAACTGCCGTTGCGGGACGAGATCTTTCAGCGGATGGACAAGCTCACGCCTGCCGAGAGGAAGGTGGCGCGCACCCTGCTCGCCCGCTACCCGGCTGCCGGCCTCGAGAGCTCGGCCGCGCTGGCGGCGGCGGCGGGGACGAGCAAGCCAACCGTGCTGCGATTGCTGGACAGGCTCGGTTTCGGCAGCTATCCCGATTTCCAGCAGCGGCTGCGCGCCGAGGTCACCCGCTCCATGAGCGGGAGCCCGCTGAGCCGGGCCCGGGACCGCCGGGCGGCACCGTCCGGCGACAGCGTCTTCCTGCGCGCGGTCGAGCAGCGCGGTCAGCTGGTGACACGACTGCACGACAGTGTGCCGCCCGGAGAAGTCGAACGGGCCGTGTCGCTGCTCGCCGGCCGTCCGAAGCACGTCGTCGTTTCCGGAGGTTACTTCTCGCGGCTGATCGCACGCATGCTGGCGATGCAGCTGGATCAGCTGATTCCGCAGGTGGATTACGCAGACGAACCCCTCGGCGCAGACGTCGGGAAGTACCTGCGCGCCGGGCGCGACTCGGTCGCGATCGCTTTTGACCTGCGCCGCTACGAACTGGCCGCCAGAGAAGTCGTCTCGATGGCGAAGACCTGCGGCGCCAGCGTCATCCTGATCACCGATGAGTCGCTCTCCCCGGCGGCGGACGAGGCAGACATCGTGCTCCCGGTCGCCGTCGACGGCGGGCCCTTCGACTCCTTCGCAGCGCTGGTCGTGCTCATCGAAAGCCTTGTGGACGCCGTCTTCCACGATGTCGGCGAGGCAGCGATCGAGCGGCTGGCTGACTGGGAGCGATCAGTGCACATCTACCGGGCCTTCAGTGCCAGCGGGCCCGCCAGCTTCCAGGGACAGGTCCATGACTGACAGGCAGACCTCGGCCGCGACTGCGCTTGCGCGACTCGGCGAGGCGTACTTCGCCGCCCAGCACAGCTACGACCCGTACAACGCCACTCTGCTCGGTGTCGAGGAGTTCGACGGGCTGTCCTTCGACCCGAGCCGGGAGGCGAGCGAGCGCACCGCGCAGGAGCTCGCGGCCATCGGCCGCCAGGTCCGCGAGCTCGACACCGCTGGCCTTACCGGCGCCCAGCGCGTCGACCACGGGGTACTAGCCGCCCTGGTTGAAGGGGCACGCTCCGACGCCGAGCACTCGCTGTGGGCAGCTAACGCCTCGGCGAAGAGCTACGTCAGCCGGCAGGGCCTGATCTTCCAGGCGGTGCCCGCCATGACCGTCGCCAGCCCCGAAGCCGTGACACGCTACCTCGGCAGGATGTCGAAGATCGGCGCAACCCTCGACGCGCTCGGTCAGCGGTACCTGGCCGAAGCCGCGGACGGGCGGACCCCCACCGCCGTCGGCGTCGATCACGCCGTCCGCCAGCTGGCGGGGTACCTCGCCCTGCCGGTATCCGACGATGCCCTGCTCGTTCCCGCGCGCGACGCGGACTCCAGTGTGCGCGAGGCCGCGACCGTCCAGGTCACCGAGACAATCAGGCCGGCCATGCAGCGCCTTGCCGAGCTACTAGGCCGCGACCTGGCGCCGCTGGCCCGGCCGGACGACCGGGTCGGCATCCGCGAGGTCCCCGGCGGTGAAGCCGGCTACCTGGCTGCAGTTGCGCGCCATACCACCACCACCCAGTCGCCTGAGCACATCCACGCTGTCGGGCTGGCCGAACTCGGGGAGCTGGCCGGATTGTGGTCGCAGATCGGGCAGGAAGTGCTCGGTGAAAGCGACTTCGCCACCATCGCCGCGCGGATGCGTGACGACCCGGCGTTGCGCTTCCGCACCCGTGCTGAAATCCTCGCGGTCGTCCGGGACGCCCTCGACCGCGCGGAGGCGGCACGAGACACCTACTTCGAGCACTACGACATCGCCGCCTGCGCCATCGAGGAGATCAACCCGATCGACGCGGACAACTCCGCCATGGCGTATTACCGGCCGCCGGCCGTCGATGGCAGCCGCCCCGGCGCGCACTGCCTGCTGACGACCAATCCGGGGGACCGCTACCGCTACGAGTACGAGGCCCTCGCGTTCCACGAATCGGTGCCCGGCCACCACCTGCAGCTCGCGACCGCCCAGACGCTCGACATCCCGCGGTACCGGCGCCACATCGACGCCGAGCTGTGCGCATTCAACGAGGGCTGGGGCCTGTATGCCGAGCGCCTCGCCGATGAGATCGGCCTGTACAGCAGCGGGATCGCGCGGCTCGGGATGCTGTCTTTCGCGGCGCTGCGAGCGTGCCGGCTCGTTGTGGACACCGGCATCCACCACCTCGGATGGTCGCGTCAGCAGGCGATCGACTTCATGTACGACAACACCGCGACGACGCGCGCCAACGTGCGTAACGAAGTCGACCGCTACATCGCCTGGCCCGGCCAGGCGCTCGCCTACGTGACCGGCAAGCGCGAGATCGTGCGGCTGCGCGAGCGGGCGCAGCGCACCCTCGGACCGAGATTCGATCTGCGCCGGTTCCACCACGCGGTGCTGCGCAACGGAGCCGTCCCGCTCACCGTGCTCGATGCCGAACTCGAGCGCTGGACCGGCACGGAGGCATGAGCATGGATATCACCATCATCGGTTCCGGTGCCATCGGCGGCACGCTGGGCGCTCACATGATCCGGGCCGGGCACGACATCACGCTGTGCGACGCCGACGCGGCCCACGTCGCAGCCATCCGCGACCAGGGGCTGATCATCGAAGGCCCGGTCAGCGAGTTCACGGTGGCCGCGCGCGCGATCACGCCCGACGAACTGCCCGGCCGTGTCGAGCACGCCATCGTGGCCGTCAAGAGCCTGCACACCCGGGCCGCGGCCGAGTTGCTCCGCAACCGGCTCGCCCCCGATGGCTATGTGCTCACCGTGCAGAACGGACTTACCGCCCGCACCCTCATCGAGGCAGTCGGCCGCGACCGGGTCATCTCGTCGCTGGTCAATTTCGGCGCCGACGTCATGGCCCCCGGCCGCATCATGCAGGGCAACGTCGGGACGTTCCGCGTCGGCGAGCTGGACGGCGGCCTCATCACCCCGCGCGTGCTGGAACTCGCCGCGGCGCTTCCGTACGCCAAGCCCACTGACAACGTGCTCGGGTTCCTCTGGGGCAAGGAGGCCTACGGCGCCATGCTGTGGGCCGGCGCAGTCTCCGACCTGACCATCGTCGAGCACCTTGAAGACCCGCGCTACCGGCTGGTCATGATCGCCATCGCGCAGGAGGTCCTGGCACAGGCACCGGTCAGGGTCGAGAGCTTCGACGGCTTCGACCCGGACGACCTCGAGGGGTCTCTCAGCCGGCTTGCCGAGTTCAACCGCCACAGCGCCAAGAAGTACAGCGGCATCTACCGCGACCTCGTGGTGCGCAAGCGCAAGACCGAGATCGACGAGGTGCTGCGCGATATCAGCGGCCCCATCTTCGACCAGGTCGCCCGGATCATCCACGACATCGAAGCGGGCAGGCGGGTCAGCGAGCGCGCGAACCTCGACGAGCTCGCGGAGTTCGTCGCCGGGCTCCCGGCCGCCTGATTGCGCATCATCCCGCCGGCGGGTCAGATATGCCGCCGGCGGGCGAGAGTAGCGTGACTGTGATTCGCCGTGCGCGAAGGGGGGAAGGTGCATGAGGGCAGCCCGGCAACGGGTGTTCCTCACGAAGGCTGTTCCAGACGTCGGAGAGGCACGCGCGAGCAGCACGACGTCCACCGGCAGCGGGGCGACCGGGACGCGGGCGTCGAGAGCGTCGAGAGCGGAGGCCGCCGAGGGAACTCCCCTGGGCCCGCTCGCCTGAGCGGCGCCGGGAAGCCACCAGCCGGTGCCTCCTGCACCGGAAGTATCTCGATGTGGCAGCTCGACACCATGCTGACCTGACAGTCGCGGTTTCGAGGCATGCGCCGGCGCCGATCTTTGGCCGCTAGAAAGCGGCCGGCCTGCGGCGCGGCCGCACTGTGTCTTACCATGCTGTGATTCGGATTGACTCACCGTCGAGGTCAGCCTCCGCAGCCCTATAACACGGTCCGACTAGGCTCGGCGATGCCGCCTCATAGAGACAGTCTGTTCGCAAAGACCTGATGTATCCGGTTTCGATCAGAAACGGTATGCCGACGATGTCAGAAGCCGTACCATCGGGGTCACCGCGTATCTTGTGGCGGCGGCCCTGCGGTGGTGGCGAATGTGTTGAGTTCGCACGCCACGAGGACCTGATTCTGCTTCGCGATTCTAAGGACTCTGGCTCCGCAGTACTGGCGTTTACGCGCCAGGAGATCCAGGCCTTCTTCGACGGCATAAAAGCCGGCGACCTGGACGACCTCCTCTAATCTCAGGGTCGGTAGCCGAGCTCGATCGAAGCGATCAGGCGCCGGCTGTCATCGGGGCTGAGGCTGAGTTCGCTGACGCGCTCAAACGCATCGGTGTACTGCTGCACGTCATTGTCGCGATCCAGGATCAATTCTCCGGTCAGGCTCTCCAGGTAGACGACATCCGGCATGGACGGGCGTCCGAACCCGAGAATGATGAACTTGTTCGTGCCCACTGGCAGCGCCCCTGCTCCGAAGGGCACAATCCGCAGCGTGATATTTGGCATCTCAGTGGATGCCCGTAGCGCCGCGAGCTGTTCGTGCATGATGTCGGGGCTGCCCACCTGACGGCGTAGCGCGGCCTCGTCGATGACCGTGGTGAAACCTGGCACCTGGCCTGGCGAGCGTAGGACCCGGGCCTGGCGCTCGGCGCGCGCGCGCGCCTGCTGCCGGACGTCCGCGTCGGAACGCCAGGGAGCTATTGCCTGAATCATGGTGACTGCGTACCGCTCCGTCTGCAGCAGGCCCGGGACGATGGCAAGGGCGAAGTCTCGAATCGAGACTGCCTCTGCCTCAAGGCCGACGTAGGTGGAATACGGCACGTTAAATGGCTGCCACCAGGCCCGCTGCTTGCCCTCGGCCGCGAGTTCTGTCAGCACGTGTCGCTCATCGTCGCTGAGTCGGTAGAGTTCCGCAAAATCCCTGATGTCCCGCGCGCTTGCGCCGCGCTGGCCCGTCTCGACCCTCGATACCTTGCTCGGCGATACCAGGAGACGTGCGGCCACTTCCTCGACCGTGAGACCCATGGCGAAGCGCTGAGCCCGGAGCATGTTGCCGAGCTCCCTGCGACGCGCGGTCGGGTTGCTTGTGCCTGCCACAAACCCTCCCCTCTGTGCGAGCGCGATTAGTGTCGCACCGGACTCCTCCGGTCGGCGTGAGGCTCGCCGGCAAAGTGGCATCTTGCCATTGTCAAATTCCAAAGGCACCATTGAAGCAGAACGAACAGAGCGTCTCAAGACCCGCTTTCGGGTAGCGGTCGGCGGCAGGGCCGCCATCTAGGTCACCGCGGGCCTGCCTGGCCTGTACATCTGGAGGGAGGCGCCACTGGCAGAGGCCACCATTCGCGTCGCGTCGGTCGCACGGGGCCGAACACCCGGCACAAAAAAGCACGGTCGATGTTGCTGCATCGACCGTGCCACAGACACAGAACCCGGCTCATTGAAGGAGGGTCACTGCTGAGTACGAGCTTACCGACCTGGTGACGGAATGCAACGCATAGCCACCAGTTCAGTAGTGCAACTCGGCACTGGTCCCTCCAAGAGAACCCGGACGGGAGCCCGGAAATGTATCTCGCTCAGGGACCTCAGGACATTGGGAACGCCCAGGTAGCACTGGTCCTCGCCGTGATTGTCATTGCGGCGTTCTGGCGCGCTGTGCTGCGCCTCGTGCTCGCCGCCATCGTGGCCGTCGTGGTCGTGGCGGTGGGGTACGGGGTGATCACTTTCATCGCGGCCACGCACCTGATGAAGTGACGCTTGCCGGTCGGCGGTTCAGTACGCGGCCGGCAACGCGGGTTCGATCTGGCGCTAATCTGGAACGGCCCCGAGGTCGTCAAATTCGCCGCCTTTGACGCCCCGGAGGAACGCCTGCCACTCGACCGCAGTTAGCGCGAGCTGCACATGCGGATCTGTCGAGTTGCGCAGCCGGACTCCGCCTTCTGAGTTCGTGACTTCGACGCATTCGCCAGTCCCGCACCTGCTGGCCCTGCGCCAACCTGAACGCGCAGTCTCGCCGCGTTCTGTCGCACCATCCTGCCTCGACATCAGAAAGCCACCGCCGAACTTCCGTTCCGGTTCTTCTTCTACAAGCTACCCACTTCTTCCAGATCCAGACAGATCGCCGCTGAGGTCACGGCGCTGACCGCTACGGGCAACGCTGAGCAGCGGCCGCGTCAGCAGTCGTCGCCTGGATCTGGTGATCGTGCTCGGGCAGCGGCTCGCCGCCAGGCGGTTTCCGACGAGCCGCCTAGCTGTTCGACAACTGCTCATGACCGCCAGCAGAGCCGGCCGGGGGCGCTGAGGTTGACGCCGTCACCGCTTCGTGACTGCGTAGGTCAGGTGGGTCACCCGCTGCGTCGGATCCGCGCGGACCGGCTCCAGGGCCAGGCGGCTTGCGTCCACGCCCTCGAAGAGGCGGATTCCGGAGCCGAACAGCACGGGTGCAAGCGCGATCGTGAACTCGTCGATCAGGCCGGCGTTCACGTACTCCAGGATCGTTGCGCCACCGCCCGCGATGCGGACGTCCCGGCCGCCGGCGGCCTCGCGGGCTTCGTCGAGCGCGTGATCCAGGCCGTCGTTGACGAAGTGGAAGGTGGTCCCGCCCGGCCGTTCCCAGGGGTCACGCTTCTCGTTCGTCACGACGAAGACCGGCGTGTGGAACGGCGCCTCGTCCGGCCACGCCTGCTCGCCGAGATCGAACATGCGCTTGCCCATCACGCTCGCGCCGGTGCGCTCGAACGTCTCCCGCGCGATGTCGTTGTCACGTCCTTCCTCGCCGCCCTCGCCGAGCTTCAGGTTCTCCCGGAAAAACCGCTGCGGGAATATCCACTGCTGCAGTTCCATCCACTGCGCCATCCAGCGCTGCACATCCAGGTCGTCCATGCGCTTCTCGGGCGCGATGAACCCGTCCAGCGACATCGTCACGCTGAAGAACACCTGCCCGGCGATCAGTCCTCAACTCCGTTCCGAGCGATCTCGGTGACGTAGGCAGCCAGGTTGCTGAGGGTCTGCTGGCCGCCCTCGATCGCGTGGTACTTCTCGGCTGCCTCGTCGCGCAGCTCCTTGGTAGGGAACACCGCGCGCATCTCGATCCGGGTCGCCGCGCCGTCGGGCGCGAACGTCAAGACCGACTCGAAGGCGTTCGAGTCGCCGCGGGACTCACCGTGCAGCAGCGCGATCCGCTCCGGCGGGGCGATCTCGGTCCAGGTAATCCACTCCTGGTAGTCCGTCCCGTCCGGTCCGTGCATCACGAAGTGCCACTCCCCGCCGACGCGGAACTCGAACGCCCGCGTGGTGGTGGTGAACCCTTCCGGCCCCCACCACCGCGACAGGTGCCGCACCTCGGTGAACGCCTCGAACACCAGCTCCCGTGGGGCACTGATGACGCGGGAGATCACGATCTCGCGGTCGGCCGTCGCGGACTGCGCCGGCGCTCCTGGTCCCGTCGCGCTCATCAGCTACTCCTCTCGCCTTGCCTGCTCGAGGTCCTGCATGAACTCGTCCAGCCGGTCGAAGCTCTCGCTCCAGAACCGCTGGAACCCGCCGGTCCACTCGTGAACCGGTCGCAGACCGCGGGCGTCAAGGCCGTACAGGCGCTGCTTGCCTGCCTTGCGGTCCCGCACCAGTCCGACCTCCCGGAGCACCCGCAGATGTTTGGACGCCCCCGGCAGGGTCATCCCCAGCTCCCGGGCCAACTCGGTCACCGGCACTTCACCCGCCCGCAGCAGCATCAGGATCTCCCGGCGCTGCTGCTCGGCGACCGCGTTGAAGACGTCCGACGTCGTCGCTGCTCGTGCCATGGCGCCAGCATAGTTTCCGATATCGGCAAACGTCAATTGATCCGCATGCCGATCAGGAAGACGATGGTTGCTGGCGTCGACGCCTGACCGGTCAGGTCTGCGTCGCGACCTTGGCCAGCGGCAGAACGAGCTGCCGCACGAACGCGCCGGCGGAATCCGGCCACGGGAAGCCTGGCAGCGCAGTGCGCAGCGTAACGGTGCCATGGAGGGCGACCCAGACGGCGGTGGCGTCGGCGAACACGTCCGTGCTCGCTGAGGAACCAGTCTCCACGCACGTCGCGAGCGCATCGACAAGCAGCGCGAAGGCCTCCGCGCCGAATTCAAGCACTGGCCGCCGGTCAGGCCCGATCACGACCGGGCTGCAGTAGTCGGCCGTGGCCGCCGGCCGCCGGTCGCTGAAGAGCACGCCGTACCGCGCCGGGTTCTCCAGGCCGTAGCGGACATATCCTTCGCATCCGGCCACCATCTGCTCGACCGGGTCAGCAGCGGCGGAGGCGCGGCCGACCCTGATCTCGGCAGCTAGCTCATCGAAGAGCTGGGCGACTACCGCCATGACGATGGCGTCGCGGTCCGCGAAGTGCGGGTAGATGGACGGCGCGGCGATTCCTATCTCTCGGGCCACGGCCCGCAGGGTCACTGACTCCTGGGTGCCTTCGCGATCGATCAGGGTGAGCGCGGCCGCGACTATCTCCTCGCTCAGCCTGGCGCCCTCGCCGCGCGGATTGCGCTGACGGCGTACTTCACGCGTTTCCATACCACTGACTTTACACCCGTAAGTTGATCTGAGTATAGTTACGCATGTAAGGCAACGTTCGTAAGTTCTTCCGAGGAGTGACGATGAGCACCAACTCCATGGCTGGCCGGGCAGATCGCAGTCCGCGCCGCGAGCCCCTGGGCACGCCATCACAGAAGTGGCCGCTCGGCCACCCCCGGCGCAGGCAGATCCTGCTGGTCATGTGCCTCAGCCTGCTGGTCGTCGTCATCGATAACACGATCCTCAATACCGCGATCCCGACGCTGGCGAGAGTCCTGCACGCCGGCACAAGCTCGCTGCAGTGGATTACCGACGCCTATACGCTGTGCTTTGCCGCCCTGCTCATCCCGGCGGGCGCACTGGGAGACCGCTATGGCCGCCGGATCTCACTGATCGGCGGGCTGGTGGTCTTCGCGGCCGCCAGCGCCGCGGCGGCGTTCGCGACAGGCACCGGCACGCTGATCGCAGCGCGCATCGTCATGGGACTGGGCGCCACGTTCGTCATGCCCGCCACGTTGTCCATCCTGAACTCCGTCTTCCCTCCCAGGGAGCGCCCGCAGGCGATCGCGGCCTGGTCAGCCGTCGCGGGCGTCGGCATCATCGTCGGCCCCACTCTCGGCGGCCTGCTGCTCACTCATTTCTGGTGGGGCAGCGTCTTCCTGATCAACGTGCCCCTCGTCGTGCTGGCAATAGCCGGCGTCGTCTTGCTGGTACCGGAGACCGCGGAGCCTGGCGGCCACCGCCTGGACTGGCGGGGCACGCTCCTGATCGCGGCGTCGCTGGTCGCGATCGTCGACGCGATCATCGAGGCGCCGCAGCGCGGCTGGACCGGCGGATCTACGGTGGCCGAGACCGGGGCCGGACTGGCGGCACTCGGCGCGTTCGTCTGGTGGGAGCTGCGGGCCGCGCACCCTCTGATCGACCTGCGGATCTTCGCACGCCGCGCTTTCTCGGCTTCCGCCGCCGCCGTCACGGTGACCTTCTTTGCGCTGTTTGGCAGCCTGTTCGTGCTGACCCAGTATCTTCAGCTCGTCCACGGCTACAGCCCGCTGTCTGCCGGAGTGCGTGCGCTTCCGTTTGCGCTGGCCATGGGCGCCGTGTCGCCCCTATCTCCGGTCCTGGCCCAGCGCCTGGGTACCCGGCTTGTCATCCCTGCGGGCATGGCCCTGATGGGCATTGGCCTCATCGACCTGTCCACAGCCCAGGTCCATACCAGCTATCCGCCGCTCGCCGTGGCGGTCGCGATCATGGGTGCGGGCATGGGGCTAGTCATGGCGCCCGCCAGCACAACGATCATGACAACCGTGCCCAGCCACCAGGCCGGGGCGGGCAGCGCCATCAACGACACGATTCGCGAGGTCGGCGGAGCACTCGGCATCGCGATCATCGGGAGCATCTCGGCAGCCGCGTACTCGGGCAGGCTCGGCACCGTGCTGGCCTCCGCGCACGTGCCCGGCGGGGCAGATCGCAGCGCGACCAGCTCGGTCGCGGCGGCAGACATGGTCGGCCGCACCGCGGGGGGGAGCGCGGGCGCGGAGATTGCCGACGCCGCGCATGCAGCCTTCGCGCACGCGATGAGCCTGGGGCTGCGGGTCGCGGCGGCGGTCGCTTTGGTGTCGGCCGTAGCGATCCTGCTCGCCCTGCCCGGCCGGGTCGGTCGCGGGCTCGCCGGACCGGCGGAGCCTGATGCCGCTGGCCGCGAGCAGCAGCCAGGCGAGCTAGCCCAGGTCAGCTGACCGGCCGGCATCACCTGCAGCCGGCCTGCCGCGGCGTCGGGAAGTACCTCCCGCACCGCGGCACGCCGGGCTGCGCCCTGGAGTATCCCGGCCACGGCTCACGGTCGCGACAATGGAGCGGTGAATACATCACGGGAAGGCCAGCCTGGCGGGCAGGAAGCGGTGCGGCAGATGGATGTGACGAGCGGGACGGGACGGCTGGCGGGCAAGCGGGCCCTGATCACCGGAGGCACAACGGGCATCGGGTTCGGCATCGCACAGAGATTCCTGGCAGAAGGCGCGGCGGTCGTGGTGACCGGGCGCAACGGGGAACTGGGCCAGCGCGCTGAGGCGGCATTGCGCGAGTCTGGCCAGGCCTGGTTCCTGGCTGCCGACGCTGCCGACCCCGCCGCCGTGGCACGCTCGGTCGAGCTGGCCGCCGGGCAGCTTGGGACCCTCGATGTGCTGGTCAACAACGCCGGGATCGGGGTTGAGGCAGGACTGCTGCGAACGCCCCTGGCGGACTATGACCGGGTGATGGACGTGAACGTGCGTGGCTGCCTGCTCTACGCGCAGGCGGCGTACCCGCACCTGGCCAGCCGCCGCGGCAGCATGATCCACATCGCCTCCGACGCGGGCATCTGGGGCGAGGAGTCCATCGGGCTGTACTCGGTATCGAAGGCCGCCGTGGTGATGCTGGGCAAGATGCTGGCGCTGGAAGGGGGTCCAGACGGCGTGCGGTCGAATGTGATCTGCCCGGGGGATACCTGGCCCGGTATGCGGCACATGGCTCCGCCAGGGGAAGAGGGCCGCCCCGAGAGCGGCGAATGGCCGATCCCGCCGATCGGCCGCACCGGCGAGGCTCGCGACGTTGCTGCGGCCGCCGTCTTCTACGCCAGCGACGAGGCGGAGTTCATCACCGGCACGACGCTGCTGGTCGACGGCGGCATGACCGCTGGCTATCACCAGCGCGAGAAAAGCCTGCCGCCGAGCCCGGCGCCCGGCCTGTAGGGCGAGCTGAGCCTGGGCCGCCCGAGCCGGTCGGTACACCAGTGCCGGACTCTCAGCGCAAAGCTGTAGCCATCGACCGGGCCGAGTTCTACGCGGCGCCGCCGCGCGCCGTCTACACGTTCCCAGTCGCGCAGTACACGCGGCCTGGCAGCTGCCGCGAACCGGTACGCCCCGTTCCCGCAATATTTCCGGCATGGCGACTGGGTTAGAGCCAGGCCTCGCCGTCGGCGAGGTCTGCTTCGCCAGGATGTGCGGCGAGGATCACCTCTAGCGCAGTGACGATCTTGCCGGTGTCTGCTCTCGTTCGCCGGTAGCTGCCGGGAATGAAGATCATGCCGTAATGACCCGGGCCGCCGGGGGTGATGGCCTCGGCGTGCAGAGGGCGGAAATCCGGCAGGTTGTCGGTGACCAAAGCGCGGTGTTCGGATCTGGCGATTGCGAGGATCTCGGGGTCGGACAGGGCCTCGCAGTCGGGACCGCCGGCCACGGCTTCGGCGTCATGGCCTCGGGCGCGCAGTTCGCGGGCGATCGCCGGGGCAAGCATCTCGTCCAGGAGCAGCTTCACTGCCGGACGGCTGCCTGGCCAGTGAGAAACGCCGCATGCGCCTCGGCTGCTTCCTGTTCGTTGAGTTCGATGAACTGGTCAATCTCGCTGGTGTAGGCGCCGTAGTAGGCGAAGGCCGCCTGTACGAGGCCGAGAGGGATCTCCAGATAGCGCGCCGCCTCAGCCGCGTCGCCGTTGTTGTCACGCGCTACGGCTATGACCTCCCAGACGTCCTTGCCGGTGCCGACGAGTCGGGCACGACGGCCCGAAGGGCCTTCGGCGAATCGGATCAGGGGGTGCTCGTCCATCCGCAGGCCCTCCTCCACGTATCGCTGGGCAAGCGTGCGCGGCGGGAGGTGAACGCGCTGGGCACGTCTGCCAAGGCGGGCGAGGGTGGCGTCCGTTAGCCGGACGCTTAGCGGATGACTCATGTAGCGTATTGTACTACAGCGTAGTGCAGCGGACCGGGCGCGCCCGCGGGACGGGCGAGCCGCACATAGACGTCAGTACGGCTGGTTGAGCGCGAATGGCACGGCCGCCAGCCGGGCGGCCTGCTGCTGCAGCTCAGCGACAGTCCACCGGCCATCCTTGCTGATCTTGTCCACGATGGCGAACGGCTGGAACAGCTGGATGTCGCCGCCCTGGACGTAGAAGATGCGACCGGCAATCGGGCAGTCAGCAGTTGCCAGGTAGGCGACGAACGGCGAGATGTTGGCCGGATCGAAGGAGTCGAAATCTTGTGCGTCCGGCTCTCGCAGTGCCTGTGACGCTCCGGGCGTCGCCAGGGTCAGCCTGGTCCGGGCACCGGGCGCAATCGCGTTCGCCCGCACGCCGTAGCGGCTGAGTTCTTTCTGCGCGATCATCGTCAGCGACGCGATCCCGGTTTTGGCGCTGCCGTAGTTGGACTGACCGGAGTTGTTGTAGAGGCCGGATGTCGACGAGGTATTAATCAGCGAGGGACTGAGCCGGTGGCCTGCTTTGTGCTGCTCCCGCCAGTACCTGGCGGCGGCGCGCGTCGGCATGAAGTGACCGCGCAGGTGGACCTTGATGACGTCGTCCCACTCGGAATCGGTCATGTTGATGATCGTCCTGTCGCGCAGGATGCCGGCGTTGTTGACCAGCACGTGCAGCGCGCCGAACTCATCGATGGCCTGCTGGATGAGGCCGTCAGCCGCTGCGGCGTCGGCTACATCACCGGTGTTGGCGACCGCCTGGCCGCCGCCCCGCCGGATCTCCTCGGCTACCTGCTCGGCCGGGCTGTGATCCTGGCCCGAGCCGTCCGGTGCCGAGCCAAGATCATTGACCACCACGCTGGCGCCCTCGGCCGCAAAAAGGAGCGCGTGCTCCCGGCCGATGCCGCGGCCGGCGCCGGTGATGACGGCAACTCGGCCCGCTAGGGCGCCCATGGCTGCGTTACCTTCCGTTCGCTGCATAGTCACGGGGCTGCACGCTGGCCGTCACTGTACGCGGGCACGGATGCTGGGCCACGAAACGCCTCGTCTGAATAGCTGACCACCACGCTGGCCCGTCGCTTAGTCGTTTCCGTGCAGAGAAGTTGCTTGCATGGCCGCCTGTGCCGCTTGAGGCTCACGGCCATGGCTTTGTGGGCGCGCGTTCGCTCGGACGGCTTGTCCGAAGCGGTGCACGTGGTTCGCTCTTGAATCTGCCTGGGAGGCGCACAATGCGAGGTCGGTTCGTAGCGGTAGGCCTGACAGCCGCCGCCGTCGTCTTGCTGGCTGCTGCATGTGGTAGCAACGGCGGCACTGCGACATCCAGTTCATCGTCCACGGCGGCCGCGGCGGCGGCGACGCCGTCGTGGCTCACCGCGGCTCAGTCCGCGGCCAATAACGCGACCAAGATCCCGACCACTATTGCCGACGCGTCCCTGGGCTCGTTCAAGCCCAAGGCCGGCGGAAAGCTCTACGTGGTGGATTGCGACCTCGCACTCGTAGGCTGCTCGCAGATCTCCACCGCGTTCTCACATGCTGCCGCGACTATCGGCTACTCCATTACGCAATGCAACGGCGGGGCGAGCGCCAGCGCACCGTCGCAGTGCTTCACCAACGCTGTCAACGCGCACCCCAGCGCCATCATCGTCAACGGAATCGGATCGACCGGAGCCGGCGCAGGGTTCGCTGCCGCCGCAAAAGCTCACATCCCGATCATCGGCTCTTTCACCGGCGACACCATCCCCACTCCAGGTGTCGCGAGCGAGATCGCAGGCACGGCTTGCGAGCAGGAGGGCAAGCTACTTGGCGACTGGGTCATCGCCGACAGCAAGGGGCACGCCAACGCGCTGTTCGTCGGGACCCAGACCTATAACTGCAACGTCCAGCGACTGCAGGGCTTCCAGGCGGCCCTGAGCACGTGCACCACGTGCACGTTCAAGAGCCTTCAGTTCTCGATCGCGGACTTGACCACGACGCTCCCGTCTCAGATCACCTCGGCCATCGAGTCCAATCCCAAGGTCAACTACATCGCGGGAACGTTCGACCAGGTTGCGCTGGACGCCACGACAGCGGTCCGGAACCAGGGCAAGTCGAGCAGCATCAAGGTCGTTGGCTTCGATGGCAACGCGCCGAACCTGCAGCTCGTCAAGGCTGGCGACATCCAGGTGGCCGACATCGTCACCGGTCAGCAAGATTCAGGCTGGGAGGGCGTCGACGCGGCGGCCCGCGTCTATAGCGGGATGAAGGTGCCGGCGGATATTCCGCCGAGCATGGTCCTGGTCACCCAGCAGAACATCGGCCAGATCGGCACCGGGTTCAACGGTGCCGTCGGGTACGAGCAGCAGTTCAAGACCCTCTGGGGCAAGTGACAAATCTCTAGCGAGGTGAGCCGGCGGTCACCGCACCTATCCATGCGGGCAATGCCCCCAGCGGAGACAGTGCGGTGGCCGCGGCTCACCCGTTCGTTGCGAGGAAGACACGAGTGGGCGCTGCTGACCTGATCCAGACGCGACCGGACCCGATAATCCGTGTCGTCCGGGTGTCAAAGAGCTTCCCTGGCCAGCAAGCGCTCACGGACGTGAGCCTCGAGGTCGGCGCTGGCCAGGTCTGCGGGCTCATGGGACACAACGGATCCGGCAAGTCCACGCTCATCAAGATTCTCTCCGGCTACCATTCGGCAGATCCCGGGCCGGCCGACGGCGGCGTTTACGTCGACGGCCATCGTCTTGCGCCCGGCAATCCGGAGGCCTCCCGGCGCGCGGGGCTGCGCTTCATTCACCAGGACCTCGGCCTGATAGACGAGCTCTCCGTCCTGGACAACCTGCGGCTCGGATCCGGCAGGTACGAGACCGGCGCATTGTGGCGGATAAGAGGGGCCAGGGAAAGGCAGTCGGCGCGGCAACTGCTCGACCGCTTCGAGATCGACGTAGAGCCGCATACCACGCTGTCGGATCTCTCCGCCGTGCAGCGAACGGAGGTTGCGGTCGCGCGCGCGCTGCAGCAGCCGGAACTCGTGCGATTGCTCGTCCTCGATGAGCCGACCGCGATGCTGCCGGAGGCCTCCGTGCAGCGACTGTTCCGGGTGCTCCGGGCGGTAAGGCAGACCGGTATCGCCGTCTTGTACGTTTCGCATCGGCTGGAGGAGATCCCGCAGATCACCACCCATGTCTGTGTGCTGAGAGATGCACGCATGGTGGCGTTTGGCCCTACCGCCGAATTCACCAATGCGCGCCTGGTCGAGCTGATCACCGGCAAGCTCGCACCCAGCGAGACCGAGCGAACGGAGCACCAGGCCACCGCCGCCGAGGATCGCGCGCATGCCGGAGCCGGCTATCTCGAGCTGACTGATGTCGTTTCCGGGCGCCTGCAGGGACTTAGCCTGACCGTGGATCGGGGTGAGGTCGTCGGTCTGGCTGGCCTGGCCGGATCGGGCGTGCATGACCTGCCCGACTGCTTGCTCGGCCGTCAACGCCTCGTGAGCGGCCGGGTCCGGGTCGACGGGAAGGTTGTCGCTCGACTTTCGCCGTTCAACTTCATGGCGATCGGAGTCGCTGTGCTGCCATCAGCCCGTCCGCTCAAGGCGATTGCGGCACTCACGGTGCGGGAGAACGTCACGCTTCCCTACCTGAAGCCGTTGTGGCGCCGGGGGCATATTCTCCGGAGCGACGAACGTGAGCTGACCCGGCGTATCGTTCGTGACTACGACATACGACCGACCGACCCGGAGCGGTTGCTCGGGACCCTGTCCGGGGGCAACCAGCAGAAGGTGTGCGTTGCCAAGTGGCTGCGCATCCAGCCAACGCTGCTGGTCCTCGACGAACCCACCGCCGGCATCGACGTCGGCGCCACGCGGGAGATCCTCGGCCTCATCAAAGAGGCCGCTGGCCGGAACGTCGGGGTTGTGGTGTGCTCGTCGGACCTGCAGGAACTTGAGCAGGTGTGCAACCGCGTTCTGATCGTGAGAGAAGGCCGCGTCGTAGCCGAGCTCTCCGGCAGCGCCTTGACCCGCGAGAACATCATCGCCGAGTGCTATCGAGGTGACGACGATGTCTGACGAAGGTACCGACGCGCCCGGCGTTCAGACCACCACGGTTCCGGAAGACGCAGCGACCGCGGCCGACCCGAGCATCAGCCGGCGAATGCTGGCGCTGATCGGTAACCGGTCCCGGGACCGCCGGACCTCGTGGCTCGAGCGGTACGCGGGTGTCGGCCTGCTGCTGGCCTTGATCCTGGTCTTCTCGCTGGTATTGCCGGGGACCTTCCCTACCTACAGCAACCTTATCGGGATCGTCTCCAACGAGACGATCACGGCAGTCGTCGCGCTGGGCTTGCTCATGCCGCTTGCCGCCGGAGCGTTCGACATCTCCATCGGTGGCGTGATGACGCTGTCGGTTGTCCTTGTCACGTGGTTGTTTCAGACCACGAACGGCACGATGCCGATCCCTGTCGCGATCCTGATCACGCTGGCAGCGGCGCTATGCGCAGGCTGCTTCAATGGTTTCCTGGTCGTCAAGGTCAAGGTCGATCCTTTCATCGCCACCATCGGCTCGAGCTCGATTTTTCTCGGCATCTCGGAAGCGATCGCGAATGGCACCACCATCTCTAACAACATTCCCGCCAGGTTTACCCAGATAAGCAGGCAGACGATAGGCAGCATGCCGATCACCGTGATTTACGTGCTGGTGCTCGGGGGCGTGATCTGGTATCTCCTCGAGGCCACGCCCCTGGGCAGGCGGGTTTACGCCACCGGGGCGAACCGTGAGGCCGCACGACTGTCCGGCGTGCGCACTAATCGCATCGTCTTCTGGATGTTTGTCGCGTCAGCCCTGGTCGCCTCGCTGGCCGGTGTGCTGTATGCCTCAAATAACGGCTCCGGCCCTCCTAACGTCGGCGCCGCGTACCTGCTGCCTGCGTACTCCAGCGCCTTCCTGGGCGCGACGATGATCCGGCCCGGAAGGTTCAACGTTCCCGGCTTGCTCGTGGCGGTCCTGCTGGTGGCCGTTGGCATCAACGGCCTGCAGCTGCTGGGAATGTCCTTCTGGGTGGTCGACCTCTTCCAGGGCCTGGCGCTGATCGTGGCGGTGAGCCTGTCCCGATTGCGGCAGAACCGGTCGTGAGGCGCTAGAGCTCTCAGTCGCCCGTCGGCCAGGATTGATAGGCCCCGAGCCCCTCCAGGGCGAGCCCGAATGGCACGCTGTCGAGCAGCAGCCGCCGCAGCGGGGCCGCGAAGGCCTCGCGCGTGTACCGAAGCGTCATGACTGGCTGCCGCGCGAGGGATCGGGCAAGTTCACGGGCGCGCTCGTGAACGCTGTCGGGCGGGTGTACCTCTGCGACGATGCCTGCCTGGAGCGCTTCCGCGGCGTTCAGGCGCTGCCCTGTCAGCAGAAAATAACGACCCCGGTTGTAACCGAGCAGGAGCGGCCAGACCGCGTGAACGCCGTCGCTGGGTACGGTGCCGTATCGAAAATGCGGTGCATCGCTGAACGTCGCTGTGTCGGCGGCCAGCACGATGTCGCTCAGGACGGCAATCTCGGCATGCACGCTGGCCGGACCGTTGACAACCCCGATCACCGGAACCTCGATGGCCAGCAGGTTAAGAAGCAGGCGCTTGCCATTGGCATAGATGCTGTCCCACTTCTCCGGAGTCATCGCACCGACCCAGCTGTCATCGAGCTGGGTGATGAACCTGTCACCGGTCCCGGTCAGGATGACGACCCGGTTGTCGGCGTCCGCAGCGATGTCGGCGAACGCGTACCCAAGCTGGCTGTGCGGCTCGGCTCCCCAGACCAGCGGCTTGCCGTCAGAGTGCAGCCGGACCTCGAGGATGCCGTCGGTGCGCTCCATCGCGACATGGCTGTATCGATCCTGGTACTCATCAAGTCGTCGTTGCATCGCGCGCCCTTGAGTCAGATGTTGCGCGCGTTGACGCCGGCCGAGACCGACAGTGCCGCGCCAGTGATGAAGCGTGCATCGTCCGAAGCCAGGAAGGCGATGGCCGCTGAGATATCCGCAGTCTCCGCCCAGGGCACGGGAATGACGTTGACCGCTGTGAAAGCCGGCCGGGCGTCTTCCAGGGTGGGAGCCGCAAGGTCCGGCCGGAAGAGCCGGTAGGCGCCGTCGTTGAGCATCATCGGGGTATTCACCGAGGACGGGCATACGACGTTAGCGGTGATCCCGTACGCGGCCACCTCGAGCGCCACGCTCTTGACCAGCCCGATGACACCCCATTTGGACGCGGCGTAATGGCCGATGTTCTCCCACCCGGCGCGCCCGGCCATCGACGCGGTGGCGATGACGCGCCCGTAACGGCGCTCGATCATGGTCGGCAAGACGGCCCGGATCGTATTGAACACGCCGGTCAGGTTCGTGTCGATCGTCTCTGACCAGGTCTGCGCGTCCAGGTCGGCGACTGACCCGAACGTGCAGATGCCGGCCTGTGCGATTGTCACGTCGATGCGTCCGAACATGCCCAGGCCCTGGCTGACGACCGCCTTCATGCTGTCGAGGTCTCGAACGTCGGCGACGAGGCCGAGGCAGCGGCGGCCGAGGGCTGCGACTTCCTGGACGGTGCTATCGAGGTCTTCCTTACCCGGCAGCGGATAGCCGACCGTGGGCACCGGCCCGACCAGGTCACACAGGATGACGTCCGCGCCTTCGGAAGCGAAGCGGAGCGCATGTGACCGCCCCTGCCCGCGGGCAGCCCCGGTGATCAGGACGACCCGGTCGGTGAATCGCTCGCCAGTCAACTTGCGTGCCGCGCATTCCATCCGGCGGCCACCGGTAGCACCTCACCGGTGATGTACCTGGCCTCGTCCGACGCCAGGAACAGCACGGCCCTGGTCACGTCGTCGGGTTCCAGCCACGGGATCGGGATCGGGTTCAGCGCGGTGTACGCGTCGGCAAACTGGTCCGGCGTCGGCTCGGCGACGTGAGGCAGGAACAGCTGCTGGAAGGCGCGGTTATGGATCATGGCCGTCCCCACGGAGGTGGGCGCTACCGCGTTGACGGTGATGCCCTTATCGGCGACTTCGATGGCCACGCTCTTGATCAGCCCGATGACGCCCCATTTAGCTGCCACGTAGTGGCCGATGTTGGCCGAGCCCTGCCGTCCCACGATCGACGACGTAGCGACGATACGGCCGAACTTGCGGTCGATCATGCAAGGTATGACCGCCCGTATCGACCGGAAGACGCCGCTGAGATTGACGTCGATCATGGTCTGCCAAGCTAGATCCGACATATCGGCGACAGGACTGATGCCTGCGATGCCCGCGTTGGCTACCAGCACGTCGATCGCGCCAAAGCGGCGCAGAGCCTGATCCACGACGTCGCCGAGCTGCTCAGTGCTCCGCACGTCGCATTTCACGGCAAGGCACTGGCGCCCTTCGGCTTCGACAAGCTCCCTGGTCTGATCAAGATCGGCGGCGCAGGACAGCTCGTAGGGAACCGACGGCACGTTCTCGAGCAGGTCGCACGCGATCACGTGGGCTCCCTCGCGCGCGAATCCGACGGCGTGCGCCCGTCCCTGACCGCGCGCGGCGCCTGTCACCATGACGATCTTGCCGTCGAACCGCCGCATCGAGCCTTCCGAATCCTGGGGCTTTCGATGATCGGCCGAACTGTGGCGGCCGGCAACGCCGTTTTCGCAGAGGGAAACGCGCCAGGCTGTCGCTTCCGAGAGCGGAACGACGTTGTCCGGCGCTGCCGCAGGCCCGACTGTGGCGGGTACGACGATGCGGCATGGATCGTGCGGCCTCACCCGGAAGGACTCGACCCCATGGCGTGGGACTTCTCCACCGAGCCGGAGTTCCAGCGCGAGCTCGCCTGGATGCGCTCCTTCGTCGACGACGAGGTACTGCCGCTCGAGGCGCTGGCCCCGCGTGACGAGCGCACCTTCCGTGCGATTGTGGGGCCCCTTCAGGAGCGCGTCAAGGCGCGCGGCCTGTGGGCAGCGCACCTGACACCAGAGCTGGGCGGCCGCGGCTTCGGGCAGGTCAAGCTCGCGCTGATGCACGAGATCCTCGGCAGGACGGTGTACGCACCCACGGTCTTCGGCAATCAGGCTCCCGATTCGGGGAACGCGGAGCTGCTGGCGCTGGCGGCCACTCCGGCACAGCGGCAGCAATGGCTGTACCCGCTCCTGGACGGCAGGATGCGCAGCGCGTTCGCGATGACCGAGCCTGAGGTCGCGGGCTCGGATCCGATGCTCATCAGGAGCAGGGCACGACGCGACGGCGATACCTGGATCCTGGATGGCCACAAGTGGTTTACCTCCAACGGCTCGGTGGCTGACTTCCTGATCGTCATGGCGCGAACCGACGAGGACGGCGAGCGGCCATCGTTCTCGATGTTCGTCGTGCCAGCCGGAACCGATGGCGTGCAGATTGTGCGCGACGTCGGGACGATGGAGGCGCCAGCGCAGGCCGCCAGCGGGTTCCGGGCGGGCGGCTTCGGTCACGCCGAGATCGTTTTCGATGGCGTGCGGCTGACGTCCGAGAACCTGCTCGGTGAGCCGGGCACCGGATTCGCGCTGGCTCAGCAACGGCTCGGACCTGGCCGGCTGCACCACTGCATGCGCTGGGTAGGGCTCGCCCAGCGAGCACTCGACATGCTCTGCGAGCGGGCACTGTCCCGCGCCGTGCGCGGGTCTCCGCTGGCGAGCAACGGCATGATCCAGGCCTGGATAGCGGACTCGGCGGCGGAGCTTCAGGCAGCCCGGCTGATGACGCTGCACGCCGCCTGGCGACTGGACAACGAGGGGTCGTCGGCCGCCCGCACCGAGATCTCGATGATCAAGTACTTCGGCGCGCAGATGCTGGCGGCGGTCATCGACAGGGCCCTGCAGGCGCACGGCGCTCTCGGCTACTCGACCGACATGCCGCTGGAGGCCATGTACCGGGAAGCCAGGGCAGCACGCATCTACGACGGACCGGACGAAGTGCACCGCGTCGTGGTCGCGCGGCGCACGCTCGCGCAGTACAGCGCGCACGAGGTGCCGACTGAATACGTACCGGCCAGACGTGCGACGGCCAGGCAGAAGTTCGGCTGGCTCCTCGAGCAGGAAACGCCGCTGTCGTGACGCGGCTCGGACAGTGACGGCGAGCTGGCGCCGCGTGCCATGACTACAGACGAGGAACTCTCCGCCAGGTATCCGGACGTTCGGCTGGACCACGAGAACAAGCATTACTTCCGGGGCTTGCTCGACCGCCGGCTGCTGCTGAGCCGGTGCGCGGACTGCGGGCGCTGGGAAGCCATGCCGCGCGCGCTGTGCCCGCACTGCTGGCGCTGGACGATGCGGCCGACCCCGGTCACCGGGCGCGGCACTATCGCGCTCATCACCTACCTGCATCAGGGCCCGGCGGCAGCCGGGGTTGACTACAGCGCCCCCTACCCGCTGGTTGCCGTCGACCTGGCCGATCAGCCGGGGCTGCGGTTCAGCTCGACGCTGGCCCCGGCCCGGCCGGATGCAGTGATCGGCGATGCGGTGGAACTGGCATGGATCGAGCGCGCCGGACGGCCCGTGCCCGCCTTCCGGCTGCTGCGCGAAACGGGAGCGTAAGCGTGGCTAAGGGCAACGGCTTCTGCGACCGGGTCGCGATAAGCGGCGTCGGCCTATCGCCCTACAGCCGGCGCGACAGTGACCGCAGCATCGGCATGCTGACCCTCGAGGCCTGCATGATGGCGATCCGGGATGCTGGCCTCGGGCCGGGCGACATCGACGGCCTGTGCGGATCGCGCGTGTCAGCGACCTACGTCCAGACAGCACTGGGCATCCCGGAGGCCACCTGGTGGTGCAACCTCGAAGTCCCGTTTGTCGCGCACCTGATCAACGCGGCGGCTGCCATCCACGCCGGCGTCTGCCACACCGCCCTGGTGTACCACTCCGCGTACCGGACTTCGGCGATGTCGAAGTCAGCAGCTGCCGACCCCATGCGCAGGCACGCCGATATCGGCATGGCCGACCTGCGCGCGTTCTTCGGGACCGGCCACGTGACCCCTGAGCCCGGATCCTTGTTCGGCTCGGCCGCCTACGCCGCCTGGGCCGGGCGCTACCTGCACGATCACGGCCGGTCGCGTGAGGTACTCGGGCTGATCGCGGTCAACGGCAGGTCGCACGCGGCGCGCAATGACAACGCGGTCCTGCGCAGTCCGCTCACGATGGCCGGTTACCTCCAGGCCAGGATGGTGCGCGAGCCGCTGTGCCTGCTGGACATGGACATCCCCGTGGACGGCGCCGACGCGTTCGTGCTGACCTCCGCGGCGCGAGGACGCGATCTCGGCACGCCGCCGGTGCTGATCCACGCGGCGTCGATGGGACAGACAGCGCATGCCGACGAAGACCAGCTGCCGGATCTGGACACCACCGGGCAGAGCGTCGCGCTTGCCAGGCTATGGGAGCGAAGCGAGATCCGGCGCGAGGCTGTCGACCTGCTGTACCCGTACGACGGCTTCACCATCATCGCCGTGAAAGCCTTCGAGAGCGCAGGATTCTGCGGTAACGGGGAAGCCGCGGACTTCCTGGCCGGCAGCTGGGACGACGGGTCGGCGACACTCCTGATCGACGGGCGGGTCGGCGTCAACACCCACGGCGGGAGCCTGTCCGAGGGAGCCACCCAGGGCTCCGGCCACGTCCGGGAGGCAGTGATGCAACTGCGCGGTGCCGCCGGAGAGCGCCAGCAGCCCGGAGCCCGCAGCGCGCTGGTGACCGCAGGCGGCTTCTTCTTCAACTCCCAGGCCATGCTGCTGCGCGCCGGCGACTGATCGCGCCGCCGCCGCAGCAGCAGCGGAGCCGCCGCCACGGCGACACGGTACCGGGTGTTCTGCTCACAGAAACCGCCTTGTTGCCCCCGTCAGCCGTGGATAGGAAGGACCTGCGCGCGGATGCCGCAGCGAGGAGGGGCGATGACTCTGGAGGACGTCAAGATAGTCGACTGTGACTCCCATGTACTCGAGCCGCCCGATCTGTGGACATCGCGCCTGCCGCGCTGGGGTGACGCAGTGCCGCACGTCGAGCGGAATCCGGATACGGGCGCGGACACCTGGTACATCGGCGGCGAGCCCGAGCTGTCGGTCGGAAACGTGGCTATGGCCGGGTACCCTCGGCACTTTCCTGAGGGCCCGCTGACTTATGAAGACGTCGTCGAACCCGGCGCCATGGACCCGCACGCGCGGCTGAGCCGCCTCGACGACTTCGGCATCTACGCTCAGGTCTTCTATCCGAATGTCGGCGGCTTCGGCGCCGGGTCCTACCTGCGCCTGCGAGATCCTGAGCTCCGCCTTGACTGCATCAGGGCATACAACGACTTCGCCGTGGAGTGGGCGTCGGCCGACCCCCGGCGCCTGCTGCCGATGATGACGGTGCCGTTCTGGGACGTGGAAGCGTCGGTCGCCGAGATCGAGCGATGCGCCGCCGCCGGCCATCGCGGGATCATTCTCGGCAGCCAGCCTGAGCAGTTCGGGCTGCCCATGCTGCCCGATCCCCGGTGGGATCCGATCTGGCAGGTGGCGTCCGGGCTCGAGCTTTCCGTCAACTTCCACATCGGCTCCGGTGACAAGGGATTCTTCCCCAAGGGCCATCCGGCGAGCGGCCCGCACGCGAACAGCGCCAAGAGCGCCACGTTGCTGTTTCTCGGCAACGCGAACGCGATCGCCGAGGTGATCTGCTCGGGGATCTGTCACAGGTACCCGAAACTGTCGTTCGTCTCGGTGGAAAGCGGGGTCGGCTGGGTTCCGTTCCTGCTCGAGGCACTCGAGTGGCAGTGGGACAACAACGGCGTTTACCTGGAGCACCCGGAGTTCGAGCTGCGCCCGAGCGAGTACTTCGCCCGCCAGGTCTACGTGTGCTTCTGGTTCGAGAAGGATGTCCGCGGCGGCCCCTACGTCCCGGCCGGGAACATCCTCTACTCGACCGACTACCCGCACGCGACGAGCATGTCGCCAGGGCCTGCTTCCTCGGCGTTGCCCGCCAGGGAATTCGTCGAGACGCACTACGGAGGAATGGACCACAGCGCTGCGCGAGCCATCCTGTCGGACAACGCAGCCAGGCTCTACCACATCAGCGTCTAGCGGACCGCCAGCTCCCGACGCCAGCCGCCCGGACACCGAAATTCAGACATGGAAACCGCGATGCTGCCTGCACTCCTGACACCCGGCTCCCCGTCCTCTCCTGATGCGTGGTCAGCAGCCGAGACCCGGCCCGCGAGCGAGAAACAGCCAGATCCGGCGCTGCTGCACGAGCGGATCGAGAAAGCCCACCGGGAGGCGGGCGTGTACCGCGACCTGTGGGCGGCGCACGCGCTGGCGGACGCCCGGGCGCGTTCGGCCGCTGACCTGGCCGACTTCCCGACGATCACCAAGGACCGCACGCGCGAGTTCCGCGCCCGCACCGGTGAGCTGTTCGGCGGGCTTTCCGCTGGGATGCGGCCCGGGGCTGTCGTGAGCAGGAGTACCGGAACCTCAGGCGAGCCGACATTCTTCGTGTCCACTTGCGCAGACATCGCCGTCGCCGCGGACAGCGTCGCGTCGTACCTCTGGACGTGCGGAGCCAGGCCGGGGGAGCCCGTGCTGCTGCCTGGCATCGGCGGTGGCGGCACCAGGGGCGACCTGCCAGTGCTCGAAGCCACCCGGCTGCTTGGCGCCGTGCTCGTGACCGCCGATGCGCTGAACGCGGCCGAAGTGGCCATGCTGATCCGGGTAGTGGCGCCGACAGTCGTGCTGCTGACCCAGCGCCTCATCGACGATCTGCGCAGCAGTTGCGCGGCTAGCGGAACCACCATGCGGGAACTGTTCGAGCCGATTCGCTCGGTCATGTATGCCGCCAAGTCGCTGTCGGCTTCCGCCCGGTCGCTGCTCAGCGCCGAACTCGGCAGCGATGTCCTCGACATGGGCGGCATCGGCGACCTCGCGATGTGGGGGAGCCAGTGTGCAGCGCACGACGGCTTGCACGTTCGCGACGACCTGTTCCATATCGAGTGCCTGGATCCAGTCACACAGCGCGAAGTGCCTGAGGGACAGCTGGGCGAGCTGGTCTACACCTCGCTGTGGGACGAGGGAATGAACTACGTGCGGTGGGCATCGGAGGATGTCGGCTGGGTGCGCAGGCAGCCATGCAGCTGCGGACGGACGAGCGCGCGCATCGCGATGACCGGCCGGGCCGCAGACCGGTTCGTGGTGGCAGGCGACAACGTCTATCCGCCGGCGGTCGAAGCCAGGCTCAGCCAGGTGCTGCGGACTGCGGACGTGTTCTTCCAGGTCGAGCGGCAGCGCCGGACTCTGGCGCTGGAGGGCATCCGGCTGGCGATTCCGGCCGGCATTGCCAGGGCCGACGTCGAGTCCGAGCTCAGTGACCTGCTCGGCGCACCCGTCAGCGTGACCCCGGCCAGCCGGGAGGAGATTCTCGCCGGGTCGCCGTGGTACAAGTACCGCCAGGTCGTCGACGTGGACCGGGCATGACCTCGTCGTGGTCGGCCGGCCTCGCGGCGTTCAGCCTTGGCGACATGCTGCGCGAGCGCGCCCGCTCGTACCCGGCGTCGGAGGCCGCGGTGTGCGGCGACGTGCGGCTGACCTATCCGGAGCTCGATAACCGGGTGGACGCGCTCGCGCGGGGGCTGGCATCGCTGGAGGTCGGGGCCGGCGACAGGCTGCTCTGGCTCGGCCTGAACTGCCACCGGCTGGTAGAGAGCATGCTGGCGGCAGCGCGGCTCGGCGCGATCATCTGCCCGGCCAACTGGCGGCTCAGCGCGGACGAGATCGCGGCACTGGCCGGTGACTTCGCGCCGAAGGCCGTGATCTGCCAGCCCGGCGCGTTCTCCGCTGATGTGCTTGGCGCCTGCCGCGCCAGCTCGGCAGGCGCCGCCTGGATCCTGGCCGGTGCCGACCGCGGTGGTGCCGGGCACTCCGGAGGCCAGCTCGACCACCGGTATGAGGAGATCCTCCAGTCTGGCGAGGCTCTGCGCGGCGAGGTCGACGACAGGACGCCGCTGCTTGCCATCTACACGGCGGCGTTTGATGGCCGGCCGAAGGCAGCGCTGCTCAGCCACGTCGGCATCATCATGCACAGCCTGTCGCTCGCTCTTGCGCAGCAGCTGACCAGCGATGCCGTCTACCTCAACTGCGGTCCCATGTTTCACATGGGCACCCTGATGAGCACGTTCGCGACGCTGGCCGTCGGCGGGAAGAACGTGCTCATCCCGCGGCTGGATCCGGACGCCGTGGTGCGCGCCGTGGCGACCGAGGGATGCAGCCGGGCATTCCTCCCCGGCGCGGTACTTGACTCGGTCAGCGCCGCCGCCCGATCCGCCGGCCTGAGCCTGGCCAGCCTGCTCGTGGACGTCACGCAGCCGCAACTGCAGGGTCTCGGCACCGCCGATCTGAGTCCGTGGGGACAACGCCCCGGCGGGTACGGCCAGACGGAGGTCACCGCGATACTGACCGCGGCAGCGCTCGGCGATCCCGGCGGATCCGGCGCCCACGGCCGGCCGATCCCCGTCACGGAAGTCACGATCCTCGACTCGGATGGCGCGGAACTGCCGGCCGGCGAGATAGGTGAAATCGCGGCTCGCGGCCCCACTGTCGCCCTCGGTTACCTCGGCGAGCCGACGGCATTCGCGGCGCGCCGCAGCGGACGGTGGTACCGGACCAATGACGCCGGCCGCCGGGAACAGGACGGATCTGTCACCTTTCTCGGCCCGATCGGCCGCCTGGTCAAGTCTGGCGGCGAGAACGTCTATCCGGCCGAGGTAGAGCAGTCCGCCCGCGGGCTCGACGCTGTCGCCGACGTCATGGTGCTCGGGGTGCCTGACGAGCGGTGGGGGCATCGGGTGGCGGCGCTTATCGTCGTCGGCGATGGCAGCGACGCCGCAGTCACGATTCAGGCGGTGGACAGTCACTGGCGGGCGAGCCTGGCGTCATACAAGCGGCCGCGCGAGATCCTGGCCGTCACTGCCATCCCGCGGCAGGACAACGGCATGCCCGATGAGGCGGCCGCGCGGGAGCTGTTCCGGTGATCGCGGTATTCGGGCGGGCGCGCAGGCAGATGCGAGCCGCTTTTCCCAGCAGAACGGCGTTGCCCGCTTTCGGCAGCTACCGCGACAATTCTGAGGTAGTCCCACGCGGACGGGGTGGAAGACGCGAGCCTACAGTTCGAAGGTGCCGCTCCCCGAAGCGGCGGCCCGACGGCGATATCAGGGGAACTCCCGCGGACGACGAGATCGAAGGGGTCTGATGCGAATCGGCGTGGATATCGGCGGAACCTTCACCGACGTTGTCCTTCAGACCAGCGAAGGCGCGTTTTTTAGCTGGAAGGTGCCGAGCACGCCGCCGGATTTCTGGCGTGGCGTCATCGACGGTCTCGAGCTTGCCGCAGCTGATCTCGGCACTAGCGTTCCCGACCTGCTCGCCGACACCACGGAGTTCCTGCACGGGACGACCGTGACGACGAATGTCCTGCTCACCGGGAAAGGCGAGCGCGTCGGGCTGCTGACGACACGGGGCTTCGCCGACACCTACGCGCTTGCGCGCCAGTACCGCGGCCGCGAGCAAGATCCGGCGCTGGTGACGCATCCGACCCCGCTGGTGCCCAGGGAGGACATCGAGGAAGTAGACGAGCGGCTGGACTACCGCGGCTGCGTCATCTCGCCTGTCAACGAGGCGCAGGTCAAGGAAGCCGTTACCCGGCTGGTCGATCGCGGCATCAACTCGTTCGCCGTGTGCTTCCTCTGGTCGTTCCTTAACCCGGCGCACGAGATCGAGGCCAGGCGCATCATCCTCGACGTCGCGCCTGATGCTTACGTCGTGCTGTCGTGCGAAGCCTGCCCGGTCCTCGGCGAGTACGAGCGCACGAGCACGGTCGCGCTGACCGCATTCACCGCTCCCGCGCTGCGGCAGTATGCCCTCGACCTGGAGACCGCGCTGAAGGACCTGGGCTTCGGCGGCAACATGCTGCTGATGAAGTCAGACGGCGGGCTCGGCAGCGTCGAGGCCGTCGTGCGCAGCGCCGGCCAGACGATCTACTCAGGGCCCGCGGCCGGGGTCATGGCTGCCCTGAGCCTGATGGAAGCCGTCGGCGAGCAGAATCTGATCACCTTCGACATGGGCGGAACGAGCACCGACGTAGCCATCGTGCACGGGGGACAGGTACGCTCCACCAGCCTCCAGTTCATCGAGCGCCAGGCGGTGGCGGCGCCGACTATCGACATCACCTCCGTAGGCGCGGGAGGCGGCTCGGTGGCGTGGCGGGCGGCCGATGAGACGCTCAGGGTCGGCCCGCAAAGCTCGGGCGCAGTGCCTGGCCCCGCCTGCTATGGCCGCGGCGGCGAACAGCCCACGACCACAGATGCCAACCTCGTCATGGGCCTGCTCGGCCCCGACACGTTCCTCGGCGGCCGGCTGTCACTCGACAGCGTTCTTGCCGAGCACGCTCTTGGCTCTATTGCGAGGCAGCTGGGCCTGAGCCTGCTCGATACCGCGTTCGGCATCTTCCGGGTCACTAATGCGGTCATGGCCGATGCGATCAGGCTGCGCACTGTCTTCGCTGGCCTGGATCCGAGGGACTTCACCCTCGTGTCCTTCGGTGGCGCGGGCGGGTTGCACTGCGCGGCCGTCGCCCGCGAGCTGGGCATCAGCCGCGTGGTCATCCCGAGAAACGCCTCGGTATTCTCGGCGTTCGGCCTCGTCTCGACCGACATCACGTACACGGCGGCGAAGTCCGACGTCACGGAGATCGCCGGAGCAGACTCGGTCTCGGATGCTCAGCTCGATGCCATCAACGGTATCTACCACGAGCTTGAGCAGCAGATCGCCGGCTCCCTGGACGCTCACGGCATCGACGACGATTGCCGGAGCGTGACGCGCAGCATCGAGCTTTCCTACCGGCGGCAGATCCTCAACTTCGAGGTCGAAACACCAGCCCGCCTCGACCGGAGCGCCCTTGAGCTGGTCATCCGCGACTTCGATGCCAAGTACGCGCGTATCTACGGTCCTGGCGCGGCCGCTCCGGAACACGGCTACAGCCTGAAGACTTACCGGGTGACTGCTGTCGGCAAGCTGGCGCGGCCGGCCATGACCGTCAGCGAGCCGGCCAGCGCGCAGGCGCCCGAGCCGCAGGGCCGGCGCAAGGCGCTGGCCAATACCAGCACCGCCGAACTCGTCGATCTTCCTGTCTACCTCGGCGAGTCGCTGCGGCCGGGAAACCGGCTGGCCGGACCCGCGCTGATCGAGTTCGCGGACACCACAGTGCTGGCGCCCGCCGACACGTACGTGTCGGTAGACAGCTACTCCAACCTCGTGCTGCAGCTGGTCTGAGCGGTCACCGGACAGATAGGACGAAGATGAGCGTCAGGGACGATGTCCGGGTCGTGACTGATCCGGTGCTGTCGCAGATAATCTTCAATTACGAGCTCACGATGAATCGCGAGATGGGCCGCGCTGTCGTTAATCTCAGCGGATCCTTCTTGTTCGTGTCGGCGTCGGACTTCGCCTGCGGCTGCCTGGATGCCGACGGCAACATTCTCACCACGACCGCCTGGTCGCTCCAGATGGGTTACGCCATCTCGAATACCGTGAAGGCATCGCTGAAGAGATTCGAAGGACGCCTGTTTCCCGGCGATGTGATCTTTTGTAATGACCCCTACGATGGCGGCGGCCTGCATTCCCATGATGTCGTCGTGGTCGCGCCCGTCTTCGCTGACGACGAACTGCTCATGTGGGTGGGGGTCTGCGCGCACGTCACCGACGTGGGCGGTGCGCTCGCTGGCGGCTACTCAGTCGAGCCGATGGAGTGCTTCGGGGAGAACGTGCGCTTCAGCCCGGTCAAGATGTATGACCGCGGCGAGTTCCGGGCTGACCTGCTTGACGCCTTCCTCACTAACGTCCGCGTGCCTGACCAGACGGGCACCGACCTCAAGGCGCTGATGGGCGCGGTGTGGATCGGCCGCGAGCGGGCCCACGCCCTGATCGAGCACTATGGCGCCGACGTCGTCCTGGGCGTGCACGCGGGTCAGCTGCGGCAATCGGCGAAGGCGTTCTCCGACCGGCTGGCGAGCCTGCCGGACGGCGTCTACGAAGGTGCCGCGCACATGGAGCACGATGGCGCGGACGACAAGATCTACACGATCCGGATGCGCATCATCAAGGAAGGCAGCCACGCGACATTCGACTACGACGGCACCGATGCGCAAGCGCCCGGCGTGCTCAACTGCACCTACGTCGGCGCTGTCGGCAATGTCATGGCAGCGCTCGGAACCATCCTGGCTCCCGATATCTCGTTCAACGAAGGCCTGATGTGGCCAGTCGACATCAACGCGCCCGAGGGCACGCTGGTCAACGCCATCAAGCCGGCGCCAATCTCCGGCGCCACTGTCTACGCCGCCTGGTTCGGCACTGACGCGATCCTGGAGGCGGCCAACTACCTCATAGCGGACGCGACTGATCTGGCTCACCGGCGTACCGGGCCCTGGGGCTGCTGGACGTTCGCCTGGCTGCAGGCGACGAACCAGCACGGTGAGCCGTGGTTCTGGAACGTCTTCACCGGCGGCTCGGGCGGCGGCGGGGCGCTGCCGGACCGGGATGGTGAGAACGCGATCCTGGGCATCCAGACGATCGACGCCTTCACGCCGAATATCGAGGAATACGAGATCCAGAGCCCGGTGCTGTTCGTCTCGCGCGGCTTTGCCAGGGACTCTGGCGGCGCCGGGCGCTTCCGCGGCGGACTGGCACTGGAATCACTGTGCGTCCCCTATCAGTGCGAGGGCTGGGACGTCACGGTGTTCCACAACAGGCTCACCGCACCGTCGTCATCGGTGGCCGGCGGCTACCCGGGCAGCGGCTCGGCCATCGAGTTCGCCCGCGGCATCCGCCCGTCGCTGGAATCGAGCTGGCGGGCCGGCGGAGTAGCCGCGGCCGCTGACTACCAGGCGCAGACCGAGCTACTGCCCACCCGTGGTACCGGCCTGCGGCTCCGCTCGGATGACGGTTACTACATGCGGGCAACAGGTGGTCCCGGCCATGGCGATCCGATCGACCGGCCAGCGCAGGCGGTCGTGCATGACGTCCTGCGGGGCTTCGTCTCCGCGGCCATGGCGGCCGAGGTGTACGGCATCGTCCTCGACGATGCCGGGACGGGGGCCGACGAGCAGGCCACCGAGGCGCGCCGGGCCGCGATCCGCGAGGCACGCCAGCACTTGCCCCTGGGCGCGCAGGTGCTGCCGGAGGCAGCGGCGGCAGCAGACCCGGGGCCAGTCGAGCCCCGGCGCGAGCAGGTGCTGAGCGATTACCTGGGCATCGACGCGACGGGCCTGTACCGATGCCGGAGGTGCGGTTTCACCTACTGCAGCAACGCGCTCAACTGGAAGTGGTTCGCCCGCTGCGACCAGGCGCCGGTGGGGCCTGACACCATCAAGAACACGGTCCGGGTGCGTTCCCAGCAGGATCTGGTGGTGCGGGTGTACGTGTGCCCTGGCTGCGCAACGCAGGTCGACCTGGAGATCGCGCTCCGCGACGAGCCTGCCAGGTGGAACTATCGTCCGCTGGCCCTGTGGCAGCGACGGAGCCGTGCCGGGCAGCCATGATCGACGACGACGCGGCGCTGGAGCGCTTCCGCGGCGAGGTGCGCGCGCTCATCCGCGAGCATGCTCCGCGCATCCGCGCCCGGGCCGGCTTTCGCAGCCCCGAGAGCGCAGCCGAAGACCAGCAGTGGCGGGCCTGGCGCACCGTGCTCTACGAAGCGCAGGCCCTGGGCGCGGCCTGGCCGGCGGAGTGGGGCGGGGTCGGCGAGGCCAGTCCGCTGAAGGAGCTCATCCTCAGCGAGGAGGTGGCCAGAGCGGGATTGCCGCCGCTCGCCGACCAGACGCACCTCGCTGCGTACGCTCTGCTGCGCTTCGGCACCGAGGAGCAGAAGCAGGCGTTCCTGCCGCCCATCCGGCGCGGCGAGCACGTGTGGTGCCAGCTTTTCAGCGAGCCCAATGCGGGCAGTGACCTCGCCGGCCTGCGGACCCGTGCCCGACTCGACGGCGAGCGCTACATCGTTGACGGGCAGAAGGTCTGGAGCAGCAACGCGCAGTGGGCCGAGTACGGCTTCCTGCTCGCCCGGACCGATCAGGCCGCCGAGCGCCATCACGGCATCACGGCGTTCGCGCTGGACATGTCCCTGCCAGGGATCGAGGTCCGGCCGTTGCGCGAGATCACCGGTACGGCGGACTTCAACGAGGTCTTCTTCACCGGCGTTGCCGTGCCGGCCGGTGCGCGCCTTGGCGCCGAAGGCGACGGCTGGCGGGTCGCCATGGAAAGCCTGGGCGCCGAACGCGCGGGCATCGGCGCGGGGGCAGTGCGCCTGCGGCAGTTGCTGGACGCTCTCGTGCTCACCGCGCGCGTGATCGGCGACCAGGAACTGCCAGGCTGCGATGATGGCGCGCGGCCGGACCAGGAGTCTGTCGGGCGGCTCATGGCGAAGGTGGAGATCTGCAACCTGCTGGTCCATGCGCGCATCGAACGGGAGATGCTCGGCCGGCCCGCGCCCGCCGACCTGCCGGTGGGCAAGCTGGTCTACAGCGAGCTGAATCTCGAGCTCATCGAGTACGCCCTGCGCCTGCTCGGCTCGCGGTCCGTGCTGACCGAAGGCGACCAGGATGCCGTGGACGATGGCCGATGGCAGGACGAGTTCCTCTATGCGCGCACCTACACGATCGCTGGCGGCAGCTCGGAGATCATGCGGAACATCCTCGCCGAGCGCGTGCTCGGATTGCCGCGGGACGCTCGCCCGGCGCCGGCCTGATCCGGTTCGGGCGGATCAGCCGCCCGCCGCCAGCTGCCTGAAATGCCAGGCTGGCGTCCCGTACAGCACCTCGTCGGTGCGCGCGCGCCGGATGAACAGGTGACAGTCGTGCTCCCAGGCAAACCCGATGCCGCCATGAATCTGCAGGCTCTCGCTGGCAACCCGGCTGTATGCCTCACACGCGTGGCCCTTGGCCACGCTCACTGCCCTCGCCGCCGCTGCCGGGCTCTGTTCGGCGACGCACCTGACAGCGTACTGAACGCTGACGCGGGCGGTTTCGAGCGCTACCAGCATGTCTGCGAGCTTGTGCTTGATCGCCTGGTAACTGCCGATGACCCGGCCGAACGTCATCCGCTCCTGGCTGTACCGGACAGCACGGTCGACGACAGCCGCGCATCCGCCGGTCGCGTCGGCGGCGACCATCAGCTGGGCAAGCTGCAGGACCCCCAGCGCCGAGGCCGGCGGCCCGCCGGCGGAGACGACGACCGCGTCGGCAGGCAGCTCGAGCCGGTCGATCTCGATCGCGCTGAACCGGCGCGACACATCCAGCGTGCGCTGCGGCCGGAGCCGCACCTGCCCGGAGCCGGGCTCGATCCACGCGGTCGCCAGCGAGTCGCCGTGCGGGACCGTTACCAGCAGTGCCGATGCGCTGTCGGCACCGTTGACGAAGGTCGCGCGTCCGGTCAGGACGTAGCCGGCGCCGGTCCGTTCCAGCGTCATGCCCGTTCCGAGCGGCGGCGACCAGCTCCCGGCGCCGCCGGCCAGGCACCACGAGACCGTGATGAACCCGTCGGCGATCGCGGCGAGCCTGCTGGCATGCGCGGGATCAGTGCTCCCGGCGAGCAGGAACGCAGCGATGTTCGTCTCGGCGATGGGCCGGGGGAACAGGGCCCGTCCGGCTTCCTCGGCGACGATCGCGAGTGCGGCCACTGACGAGGGCTCCGCCGGGGAGTCCGTGCCGAGCAGGCCGGTCCAGCCGAGCGCGCAGAGGCTTCGCCACACTCCGGCGGGCAGCTGCTGCCCCTCGTCGGTCGTCGCCCGCAGCACGTCCGGCGGGTAGTACCGGGCGAGGAAGTCCCGGCTGGCGCCGCGAAGCAGCGCATGCTCATCGCTGTCGGTGTAGACACGGCTCACCGTGGCCTCCCAGTGGGACCGGTCAGAATATGCCGTATCCGCCATCGATCGTCATGACGTCTCCGGTCTGATAGGCCGATGCAGGCGATGCCAGGTAGGCGGCAGCCCCGCCGATGTCGGCCGGGGTACCCCACCGCCGGGCCGGGACGCGCGGCAGCACCTTGCGGCCGAATACGTCGCTGGACAGCATCTGCTCGGTAAGGTCCGTCTCGATCCAGCCCGGCACGAGGGCGTTCACCCGGATGCCGGACCCGGCGAGCTCGAGGGCCATGCTCCGGACCAGGCCGATCACGCCCGCTTTGCTCGCCGCGTAGGACGCGTTGCGGCCGGCCCCGTAGAGAGCAGTCAGCGAGGCCGTCGCGACGAGGCTGCCGGCCCGGCCGGAGCCGAGCATCGCCCGCGCCGCCTGCCTGAGTGTCAGGAAACAGCCGTCGAGATTGGCCGCCTGGACCCGGCGCCACTCGCCTAGCGTGGTCTCGGCCACGGGGGCGGGCCTGGCACCAGTCCCGGCGTTCGCGAAGCAGGAGTCGATGTGCCCCCAGGTCTCCAGGACGCGATCGAACGACGCGGCTACCTCGTCCTCGCGGCTGACATCGCAGCGGACGGCAATCGCCGAGATGCCCTGCGCGGCCAGCGAGCCGACGGCCTGCTCGCTGCGGTCGTGGTCTCGTGCCAGCACCGCGACTGCGGCGCCCTGCCCGCCCAGCGCTGATGCGATGCCCAGGCCGATGCCGCGGTTGCCGCCGGTCACGACCGACACGTGTCCGGTGAGATCGAACAGGTTGGTCATGCGATTACTCTGCCAACCCCGGCGCGTGCGGCGCCCGGGTCTTCTGCATGCGAAAAGGCTGCCGGGCGGCGGCCCGGCCGATGGCAGAGTCTGAGGAGTGCACGTGCCGTCAGTCGCCGAAGTCGAGGCAGTGCTGAGCCCGCAGACGCGCGCGCGTCGCCGGCAGCTGAGAGCCCGCTGGGCGGGCCTGAACCGCCATCGCCGGCCGACTCTTGCCGACGTCATCGAGATTGGCGGGCGGACGCACCCCGGCACCGAGCTGGTGTTCGCCGCACGCGATGGTACTGCCCGGATTCGGCTGGCCGAGATCCGGCAGCGGGCCGAATGGGCCGCCGCCGGCCTCAGCCATCTCGGCCTGCGACAAGGCGACGTCGTGGCCATCCAGCTGCCGAACCGGCCGGAGGCGGCCGTGGCGTACGCAGCTGCCGGCCTGCTCGGACTGATCGTGGTGCCCATCGTGCACAGCTACGGCCCGGCCGAGGTCGAGTTCATCGCGCGGGACTCCGGGGCCAGGGCACTGATCACGCCCGACAGCTGGGGCAGCATCGACTTCGCCGACCGGGTCGCGGCCGCCACTCGCTGCAGCACACTGCGCTGGGTCATCTCGGTCGGCGACGGCCTGGCCAGCGCGACCGTTAGCTGGCGCGAGCTCGAACGTGACGGCCAGCACCGGGACCGCCCGGCGGCGGCCAGCCGGCCAGGCGATGTCTGCCTGCTCGTCTACACCTCGGGCACGACAGCCGACCCCAAGGGCGTGCTGCACACGCACGACTCGCTCGTCGCCGAGCTCACCGAGACACCGACACCGCCAGGGGGGCGTGCCGGAACGCCCACGCTGCAGCCGTTCCCGGCCGGGCACACGGCCGGGATTGTCAGCTTGCTTGCCCCGTGGATCCATGGCGGCCTGACGATCCTGATGGACGCCTGGCGAGCCGACTCGGCGGTGCGGCTGATCGCGGACAACCAGGTGGTGTCCATGGCCGGAACGCCCTACTACATCTCAACGCTGCTGGATGTCGCCGAGGCCGAGCCCGCTGCTCTTGCCTCGCTTCGCGACGTCATGACCGGCGGAGCCGGGGTGCCGCCGGCGGTCGTCTTCCGGGGCGATCGCCGCGGCTGGCGAGTCGTCCGCTGCTACGGCTCGACTGAGCAGCCGTCGACGACCGCGACCGGTCACGATGACGAGCTCGGGCGCCGCGCCCACTGCGACGGGAAACCGGTGGGGCGGAACGAGGTCAGGATTCTCGACGAGCAGTTCCGGCAGGCTGAACCCGGCCAGGAAGGGGAGGTGGCCAGCATCGGGCCCGAGCAGTTCGCCGGCTACACCGATCCCGAGCTCACCCGGCACGCCTTCACCCCCGACGGCTGGTTCCGCACCGGTGACATCGGGGTGATCGACGAAGCCGGGTACCTGACCATCACCGACCGTAAGAAGGACATGGTCATCCGCGGCGGCGAGAACATCTCGTCCAAGCAGGTTGAGGACATCCTGCTGACGCACGCCAGCGTCGCCGACGTGGCGGTGACCGCGATGCCCGATCCGGTCTACGGCGAGCGCGTGTTCGCGTTCGTGGTGCTCAAGCCGAACGCGAGCCTGTCGCTGCCGGAGGTGCGCGAGCACTTCGCGTCAGCAGGGTTCGCGCGGCACAAGACGCCCGAAGGGCTGGAGATCGTCACCGACCTGCCGCGCACGCCGGCGGGCAAGGTCCAGAAGCACGTGCTGCGCCAGCGGCTGGCGAGCTAGGGCAAGTGCTGAGCCGGGGCGGGCGACGGCCCGGCCGCCCTTCAGACGTCGCGCCAGCCGGTGAGGTTCTTCCAGTTGCTCGGGTACTCGCCGCCGACATTGTTCATGATCTTCCGTGCGACTGTGTGCAGGCGGTGGCCGATCGGCGCGAGCGTGCGCGCCGTGAGCTGAGAGCTGAAGCCGGTGACCACCAGCACGTAGGCGACCCGGCCTGAGCAGTCGATGATGGCAGACGCCACCTCGTTGTGCTCAGGGAAGAGCTCGCCGACACTGGTGGCATAGCCGCGCAGCCGGACGGCAGCGATCTCCTGCTTGAGCGAATCGACGCTGGCGGCCGACCGCGGCGACAGAGCCGACAGTCCGTAACGGCCCACCATCCTGTCGAAGGCTCCCTCCTGGCACCACGCGTAGTAGGCCTTCGCGAATACCGGCGCGTTAGCCGGGAAGCACTCGCCGACTGACGCCGTGACCCTGACCCGGCGAGTGCTCTCGCCTTTGCCCACCACGACGAAGCCGAGATTCTCCCGCATCTCGGCGACGAGGCATGTCATGCCGATGCTGCTGGCGATCTCAGCTGCCTGCTCAAGGGTTTGCTGCAGGACCTGACCCGTCCCGCTGACCAGAGCGCTCAGCTCGGCGAGCTCATAGCCGAGCTCGTAGCACTTGGTCGCGGCGTTGTAGCCGAGCCAGCCCGCCTGCTGCAGGGTCTTGAGGATGTTGTAGCAGGTGCTGGGGTTCAGCCCGAGTGCACGCGAGAGCTCCATCATCTTGACTGGCTCGTTCCCGGTGCCGCGGATGAACCGCAGGATGTCGATCGCGTGCTGGACGGCGGGAACGGCTCCTTGTGCCGGCGACGGCCGTGCTAGCGCTTCGACTGAATTCGCCGTAGCAGACGCCGTCATGGACTAATGGTCCGAGTCATCGCAATGAAGAGCAAGACGTTTTGCTGGAGAGAAATCAGATCATTCACCGATAACTCTGCAGCTGTAGCTGGCACTCCAGGGCACCTCGGTGCACGCCGGACTTATTGCGGATTTCCGCAGATAGAGGACCGGATCGACGGAAAGGGAGTAACGCCTGGTACGGGTCCGTCTGGCGTCGGCCAGCGACTCGAAACGCTTCTGCTGACAGAAATAGGCCGTTATGCATGCCATTGCCACTGGCATTCAGAACGCTGGGCTGGCCGGGCTGACGTCGATGTAGGCGGTCCCGATGACGCCTGCGTCCTGCAGTTCGGCGATCTGCGCTGAGGTGAGCCCGGCCCACCCGGCGAGGATCTCGGCGTTGTGCTGGCCGAGCGTTGGCGCCGGGCGCCGGTGCAGCGGGCTCGGCGCGTACTCGAAGCATGCCGGGAAGGAGCCGTGCGGGTGCGTGCCGGAGACCGGATGCGTGACCTCCTGGAAGAAGGCTCTCTCGCGCAATGGCGGGAGCAGGTCCTGGCGGTGCTCCCACGTCACCGGCGCGACCGCCACCCCGGCGGGCCAGAGCAGCTCCAGGATGCTGCCCGCGGTCCTGGTCCGGCACCACGCGCTGAGCTCACGGTCGAGCATGTCGTGCGCCGCGAGCCGGCCTGATGCGGAGTCGAGCCGGGCCTGAGCCGCCCAGCCCGGCTCGCCGAGTGCCGCCCGCAATGCGCGCCACTGGTCGTCGTCGCCGACCGACAGGGCCAGCCATTGCTCCTGGCCCGGCTGTTCACCGGCGCACCTGTACACCCCCTGCGGGGCAAGAACCGGGCTGCGGTTGCCTGCCCGCTGCTGCAGCACGCCGTAAGCGGTGTACTCGACGACTTGCTGCGCTGCGACGTTCAGGGCGCTGTCGACCATGGCCGCCTCGACCTGCAGCCCGCACCCTGTTCGCTCCCGGTACTCCAGGCCGAGCAGGAACGCGTAAGCCGCGTGGATTCCCGCTATCGGGTCGCAGGGGCCGTTGGGCACCTGCGGCTCGTCCTCGGGGAAGCCAGTCACCCAGGCCAGGCCGGATACCTGCTCCTGAGTCTGGGCATATCCGGTGCGGTCGCGCCACGGGCCGGACAGCCCGAACGCGGGCATCCGGAGCAGCAGCAAGCCCGGCTGGACTGCTGCGAGCGCTTCGTAACTCAGCCCCCAGTTCTCCAGCACCCGGGGACTGTAGTTCTCGATGATCCCGTCGACCCCGGCGGCCAGCCGCAGCGCGATTTCCTGCCCGCGCGGATCGCGCATGTCCAGGGTCAGGCCGCGCTTATTGGTGTTGACCGACCCGAACATCCCGGACCACTCCCACCACTGCGGGTCGGTCCGCGGCCGCATCGAGTTGAACCTGATGAGGTCGGGCCGCGTGGTCGCCTCGACGTGCACGACGTCGGCGCCGAACATGCCAAGGACATGGCTGACCATCGGCCCGGCCCAGAACGAGGTGAAGTCGAGGATGCGCACGCCGTCAAGCGGCAGGCGCAGCGGCGGCCCAGCCGGTGCGCGGCGCGCGGCACGCCGGCTCGGCTCAGCACGCGCCCAGTCGTTGTCGGCCCCGAGCCGCGGGGCGGGCGCGGGCGGGCGCGGCTCGACTCCGGCCGAGAACCGGTACGGCGGGCGCGGCTGCCTGAACCGGCCGCCCGGGTGGTCGACGTACAGCCCGCGGTCGGCGAACTGCGGCATACCCGGTACCGTCGCACCGTTGCCGACCGGGGCAGCCGGGATACGCAGGGTGGCGGCGAGCTCGAGAATCTCGGCGGTGGTTCGTGCCGACATCCAGTCCCGGATTCCCGGCAGCAGCTCGGCGCGCATGTAGAGCCTGTCGTTCACATGGCGCAGCCGCGGGTCGTGCAGCCACTCCTGGCGCCCCACTAGCTGGCAGAACGCCTGCCACTGCGGCGCCGTCGCCGTCATGAACCCGACCCAGCCGTCGCGGGTTCGCTCGATGCCGGGAAAGTTCACCGTGCGGCGGTCGGTCAGCGGACGGCCTTCGATGGCGGCGAACGTGACCGGATACATCGAGAACGTGGCGGCGTAGCACTCGAGCACCGAGATGTCGACGAGCTGGCCAGCGCGGTTGCCGCGAGCCGCGCGCCGGGCGATGAGGGCGGCTACAGCGCTGAACGCTCCGGCTGCCCAGGCGCCGACCTGCCCGCCAGCACTGACTGGCGGCCTGCTGGCGTCTCCGCGCTTGGCCATGGTGCCCGACCAGGCCTGCAGGGTCAGGTCGCTGGCCGCCCGCCCGAGCCAGCTCGTCCGCAGCCCGAACGACGTGATCGACAGCACGGTCAGGCCGGGGTAACGGCTGCGCAGGCTGGCGGGCTCGAGTTCAGGCGCGTCGACGGGCATCGCCTCCGGCGTGACGATGGCCGCGTCGGCGCGGTCCAGCAGCGATCGCACCAGGCGCATGTCGGCAGCCGATGCGACGTTGACGCAGACGCTGCGGTTGCCGCCGGCCAGGAACTCGAAGAGAGCTCCGTCCTGGCCGGACGTGTGCAGGGTGCCCGCGGGCTGCACTGCACGCAACGGGTCCCCGGCCGGGCTCTCGATCATGACGACGTCGGCGCCGGCATCGGTGAGCAGCTTGCCGCAGTAGGCGGCCGCGATGCCCGTGCCGAGGTCGACCACCAGGTAGTCCTGGACCGGTGCCCTCATCGTCGGCGCTCGCAGAGGTAGGCGTGGCAGCTGACCACTGACGTCCAGCTAACTCGCCCGAGGTCGGCGCGGGCACGACCTTCTGTGGACAGAACCCGGTTGATCGGCCTCGATTCGGGCCGCGACATTGGAGCGTGGGCTGCTGACCGGCGCGCCCGGGTGCCGACAGCTGCCCCGCGCGGAGGCAGCGTGTACAACCTTGCGGAGTTGCGCCCGGCGGTCGAGGAACTTCGGATCACCCTGCAGGCCGATGGCGCCGACCTTGCGATCGAGGACTGGGATCCGGCCGCGGCCACGCTGCGGCTGAAGCTGCTGCTGGACACCGCCGGCTGCGCCGAGTGCGTGCTGCCCCAGCACGACCTGGAGCAAGTCGCCCTGTACCAGATCGTCCGGCAGCTGCCCTGCGTCAGGCGTGTCGAGATCCTTGACCCGCGCGTCCCGGAGCCGGAACGGTGACCGGCGCCACGGCAGCACGCAGGCTGCGCTACGACAGTGCTGACGAGCTGAGCGAGGACTTCTTCCGGCGGGGATGGACCGATGGGCTGCCCATTATCTTCCCGACGCCTGACAAGGTAGCGCTTCATCTTGCGGCCGCGGGCATCGCTCCCGACACCGAGATCGGCAGCGTGCCGACCCGCGACGTGGTGGTCACCGCCGAGCAGGTGGCGATCAACGCGGTGATGGCTGGCTGCCTGCCCGGCTATCTGCCGGTGGTGCTCGCGGCTGTGCGGGCGCACTTGCAGGAACGCGGCAACTGTCATAGCACGACCGCCAGCCTCGGCGGCCCGTCACAAGTCGTGATCGTCAACGGGCCTGTCCGGAAGGCGATCGACCTCAACTGCGGTGGCGCGTGCTTCGGCCCCGGCTGGCGGGCCAACGCCACCATCGGCCGCGCACTCCGGCTCGTCATCAGGAACGTCTGCCGTGCGGTGCCAGGCGGGCTCGACCGCGCCAGCTTCTCGACTCCCGACCGGTACACGTTCTGCTTCGGCGAGGACGAGGAGGGCACGCCGTGGACTCCGCTGCATCAGGAACGGGGATTTGGCGCCGGGACCAGCACGGTGACAGTCCACTCGACCCTGCTCCGCCTGCCCGTGCAGGAATTCGGGTGCAAATCGCCTGAGTCCGTGGCCGACGCGGTGATCGGGGCGATCCGCCGGCAGGGCACGACCGGCGACGCGTGGCTCGGTGCCGGGCTCGGCATCGTGCTCGTCGTCGGGCCAGACCACCGGCGGGTCTACGATGCCGCGGGCTGGTCGAAGGCCGATATCCGGGCCTACATATGGCCGCGCCTGCAGGCTCCGTTCGCCGACTACGAGCGCCCGGTGCTGATCGGCTCGCCCGACGGTGTCGTGGTGGTCGCCGCCGGGGGTCCGGGCATGCCGGAGACCCACGTCTTCTTCCCGCACAACGCCTACGTGATGACCGAGCCAGTTGCAGGCGCAGCGTCTGCGTACCGACAGGAGCAGTAATGGCAGCAGGAGCGCAGACCGCAGGTCATCTCGCGGCGGGGATTGAGGTGCTCGAGCCGGTCAGCCGCCCGCGCCCGCCGGAGGCGGGGTCGGTCGCGGCGGCCAGGGTCACCACCCTGGCCGGTACGACCGTCGGGCTGGTAGGGAACGGCCTCGGCAACAGCACCCGGTTCATGGAGATCTTGTTCACCCTGCTGCGCGAGCGGCACGGGGTTGCCGAGTCGGTACTCGTCACGAAGGCCAACGTCTCGATCCCGCCCACCGCCGAGGACTGGGAGCGCGTGACCGCCAGCGCCGACGTCGCGGTCACCGGGTTCGGTGGCTGCGGCTCGTGCAGTTCGCGCACCGTGCGCGACGCCATCGACCTGGAGCGCGCCGGGATCCCGGCCGTGCCGGTCATTCACGAAGCGCTCTATGGCTCGGCCCGCGCCATCGCCGGCCTGGCCGGGCTGCCGATGTTCCCGCTCGCCACCGTGACCTACCCGCACATGTCGCTGGCCAGCTGGGATGAGGCCGAGTGCCGCGAGGTCGCCGAGTCGGTTGTCGACGACGTGGCGCGGCTACTGGTCAGTCAGGAGGCATGACGTGGAGCTTCCCAAGATCATCAGCGTCGATGACCACGTCATCGAGCCGCCGCATGTCTGGTCTGCCTGGCTGCCAGCGCGATACGCGGCCGACGGCCCGCGGATCGTCCGCAAGGGCGTCGCCAGCGTGAGCCTCGGCGGCGGCACCGTCTACGAGGAGAAGTTTGACGACGAATCCGGCACGCCCGCCGATTGCTGGGTCTACGAGGATCTCATCTGGAGCCATAAGCGCGTGATGGCTGCATGCGGTCTCGAGCGTGACGACATGACTCTCGGGCCGATCACCTACGAGGAGATGCTGCCTGGCTGTTACGACGCCACGGAGCGCCTGAAGGACATGGACCGCGGGTGGGTAGATGCGTCCCTGTGCTTCCCCACGTTCCCGCGTTTCTGCGGCCAGACCTTCGCCGAGGCGAAGGACAAGAACCTCGCCATGGCGTGCGTGGTCGCCTACAACGACTGGATGGTCGGGGAGTGGACGGCAGACAGTGACGGCCGGCTGATCCCGCTCTGCCTGATCCCGCTGTGGGACGTCGCTGCCGCCGCGCGCGAAGTAGAGCGCAATGCCAGGCGCGGCGTGCACGCCGTCGCGTTCAGCGAGATCCCGCCGCACCTCGGACTGCCGAGCGTGCACTCTGGCTACTGGGATCCGTTCTTCGCCAGCTGTGCGGCCAACAACGTGGTGGTGTGCATGCACGTCGGGTCTTCGTCGAAGATGCCCGCGACCTCGGCAGACGCGCCGCCGGCCGTGCAGGGCCTGCTCAGCTTCAACAACTCGATGGCATCGCTAGCTGACTTCCTGTTCTCCGGCGTCCTGGTGCGGTTCCCCAAGCTGACAATCGCCTACTCCGAAGGGCAGATCGGCTGGCTGCCCTACGCGCTAGAGCGCGCCGACGTCGTCTGGAAGGAACACCGGGGCTGGTCAGGGGTTAAGGACGCCATCCCGGACCCACCCTCGGTCTATTACCGGAATCAGGTCTACGGATGCTTCTTCCGCGATGCCCACGGGGTGCGGTCGCTGGACGAGATCGGTGTCGACACCGTGACATTCGAGACAGATTATCCGCATTCCGACTCCACCTGGCCGGACACGAAGCGGGTCGCTGAAGAGATGTTCCAGGGCCTCTCCGATGAGGTCATCTACAAGATCACCCGGGGTAACGCGATCCGCATGCTGTCGCTCGACCGCGTGTGAGCTCGCTGCCGCCAGCCGGAATCGCCACTGAGCGCACGATGCGATCGCCGGTCAGACAGGCGCGGATCGCGAAACCAGAGTGGAGCAGATGAACTCACCTTCCGAAGTTGTGCCGGTCAGGTCCGGATGCGAACTGGACTGGCCGGCGCTCGATCGCTTCCTGCGCGATGCGCTTGGCGATCTGCACGGGCCGTTCACCGTGGCGCAGTTTTCGCACGGGGCCGCGAACCTCACCTTTCGAGTGGGCTTCGGGGACCGCTATCTCGTGGTACGCCGGCCTCCATTTGGCTCGCTGGCGCCGGGTGCCCATGACATGCGGAGGGAATATCGTGCTCTGTCGCGCTTGTGGCGAAGTTACCCGCGGGCTCCTCGCGCGTATCTGCACTCTGACGATCACTCGATAATCGGCTCGGACTTTGTCGTCCTTGAGTACCGCTCCGGAGTAGTGATCTGGGACGTTCTGCCGGAGTCCATGCGCAGCCTGCCGGACGCTGGGCGGCGTCTGGGTTTCGCCGTGGTCGATGCGATGGCCGATCTTCATCGGATAGATCCGGCCGAGAATGGCCTCGCGGACCTGGGACGGCCGGATGGCTTTCTTGCCAGGCAAGTCGCCGGATGGCGTCAGCGGTGGCAGCTGGTAGCCACTCAATCCGGCGACGACACGGTTGTATCGCTGGGTGAGCGCCTGGCTGAGACCATGCCGAGGTCGCCCAGGCCGGCCGTCCTGCACAACGACTTCAAGATCGACAATTGCCAGTTCGACCGCACCAGCCCCGACACGGTGACCTCGGTGTTCGACTGGGATATGGCCACCGTCGGAGATCCGCTGGTTGACCTTGGCACCTTGCTCGGCTACTGGCCGGACCCTGCTGACAGCGACGAGATGCCGAGGCTCGTTCCCGGTCTGGAGCGGATGAGCTTGCCATCCCGGTCAGAGATCACCGAACGTTATGCGGCGCGGGCGAACATCGACGTGGACCACGTCGGCTGGTACGAGGCTTACGGCTGCTGGAAGACCGCCATTATCCTGCAGCAGCTCTATGCGCGGCACCTGCGGGGCGAGACGGCTGACGAGCGAATGGCCAGTCACGGCAGGCATGTGCGCGGACTTGCATGCAGGGGCCTGGAACTGGTGCGCCAGCACCCCGGACACAGCCGCCGTGAGGCCGGCCAGAGCGAGTCAGCCAGGGAGGTGCGGTGACTGGTCTTCCTGATGTCGCGCAGCGGACAGTCCAGGCAGCTTTCGCGCGCGCCGTAGCCGCTCGGCCGGATGACCTCGCGCACATCGACGCCGCTGGCCAGTGGACGTTTGCTGAGAGCCTCGCGCGCTGCCTGCGGCTTGCGGCTGGCATCCGCAGCCTCGGGGTAGGGAAGCAGCAGCCGGTGGCGTTCTTGCTGGACAACTCGGTCGACACCGTCCACGTGTGGCTGAGCCTGGGATTGACGGGCGTGATCGAGGTGCCGGTCAACACGGCATACAAGCGGAGCTTCCTGACCGGCATACTGAATGACTCTCGTGCTGAGGTCGTGATCGCGGAAGACCACTACGTGGCCAGGATCGCCGAGGTTGCCGACGAGCTCAGTTTCCTGCGGACCGTCGTCATCCGCGGCGACGTAGCGGCTGGCCGCGCTCTGCCCCGCCGCTGCACCGTGGTGCCGTTCAGCGAGCTTGACACAGTCGGAACGGCGGACCCGGTAGCGGTCAGTGCCGCGGACTTGCTCGCCTACATGTACACCTCCGGGACGACGGGGCAATCCAAGGGCGTGATGTGCTCGCACGCGCACGCGTATACGTATGCGTCCCGTGAAGACGACGAGGACCCGCGGCCCCGGCCGGGGGACCGGGTGATGGTGACGCTGCCCTTGTTCCACCTTGCGGGACAGTGGGCCAGCGTCTATGAGTCCCTCATCCACCAGGTGCCGTGCATCATCGAGCCGGGGTTTTCTGTCAGCCGCTTCTGGCCGTCAGTACGTGCGCACGGCATCACCATCACCGGGCTCATGGGCACCATGGCAGAGCTGCTGTGGCAGCAGCCTGCATGGCCCGGCGACATCGACAATCCGCTGGAACTGGCGTGGATGGCTCCTGTCCCGAGCGACATCAACGGCTTCTGCCAGCGGTTCGGCATCGAGGCAATGGTCGGTTACGGGATGAGCGAGATCGGGCGCGTGCTGGCCGGGCCGCCCGGCACCGTCCTCGGCAGCGAAGTCGGCTTCCAGCGCCCGGCATACGACCTGCGGCTGGTCAGCGAGCAGGGCGAGGAGGTGCGCGAAGGGCAGGCGGGCGAACTATGGGTGCGTCCGGTCGAGCCGCTGACGGTCATGAGCGGCTACCTCAACCTGCCCGAGAAGACAGCAGAGATGGTGCAGGACGGCTGGGTGCACACTGGTGACGTGCTCCGCAAAGACGGCACAGGCCGTTACTACTTCACCGACCGGGTCAAGGACGCACTTCGCCGCCGGGGTGAGAACATCTCCAGCTTCGAGGTCGAGCGGGTCATCAACAGCTACCCCGCGGTGCTTGAAAGCGCCGTTGTCGCCGTGCCGTCAGAGCTGACTGAGGACGAGATCAGGGCCGTCGTGGTCGCACGTCCGGGACACGCTGTCGATCCCTCGGACCTGACAGACTTCCTGATCGACAAGCTGCCCTACTTCATGGTGCCACGATATGTCGAGGTGGTCGACGAGCTGCCCAAGACGCCCACGCAGAAGATCCGGAAACAGCAGCTCCGTGCCCGCGGCCTCGGCCCGGATGCCTGGGACCGGGAGGCCGCCGGCATCCGGCTCGGGAAAGAACGGTGAGGCAGCGCGCTGCCGTGCGGCGCCTGCTCGTCGCCAATCGCGGCGAAATCGCCGTCCGCATCATGACCACGGCTGCGACGCTGAAGATACCAACGATCGCGATCTGTCCCGAAGACGACGAGGCGTGCGGGCACGTCGCGAAGGCCGATGCTCACGTCCGGATCCCCGGCGCCGGGCCGGCCGCGTACCTGAATATCGCGGCGATCGTCACGGCCGCGAAGCAGTCTGACTGCGATGCGCTGCACCCGGGTTACGGCTTCTTGTCCGAGAGCGCCGCGCTGGCCCGCCAGTGCGCAGACAAGTCGATCCGATTCGTCGGGCCGTCACCGGATGCCCTGGGCCTGCTCGGGGACAAGCCGGCGGTGCTGGCCAGAGCCCGGCAACTCGGGATCCCGGTCCTGGCCAGCAGTCAGGGCCCAGCTGACCTGCAGGCGGCGCTCGAGTTCCGGTCCTCTCTGGGGCCCGGCGCCGTGATCATGGTCAAGGCTGTCGCTGGCGGCGGCGGACGAGGAATCCGCGCGGTGGCGGCGGGCGGCGACCTGGCCGAGGCAATGGAACGGTGTGCCTCTGAGGCGCGAGCCGCTTTTGGCGACGGCGCCGTCTACGTCGAGGAATTCCTTCCGCACGCCCGGCACGTCGAAGTCCAGATACTCGGTGACGGCCACGGCGGCTACGTTTCCCTCGGCGATCGCGACTGCAGCATTCAGCGACGCCGCCAGAAACTGATAGAAATCGCCCCGGCGCCCTGGATCAGCGAGCCTGTTCGACAGGCCCTGCATGACTGCGCGATCCGGCTCATTGCCTCCGCGCAGTATGCCGGCGTCGCAACCGTGGAGTTCCTCGTCACGGACACTGACTTCGCCTTTCTGGAGGTCAATCCGCGCCTGCAGGTGGAACACACGGTCACCGAGGAGGTGACCGGCCTGGACCTGGTCGAGCTCGGACTGCGGATCGCCGGCGGCGAGCGGCTGACTGACCTCGGCACCGAGGCGACCCCGCGGCCGCGCGGCGTCGCCATCCAGGCGCGGGTCAATTCCGAGACGATGGAACCGGACGGGACCGTGCGTCCGGCCGCGGGAACCCTGCTGCGCTTCCAGCCGCCACCGGGCCGCGGCGTGCGCGTCGACACCCACGGCTACGTCGGTTACACCATCAATCCCCGGTACGACTCCCTGCTCGCCAAGCTGATCGTCACCGAGGCCAGCGGTACATTCGCGCGCGGCGCCGCCAGGACGATCCGGGCCCTCGCCGAGTTCGAAATTCGCGGCATCGACACCAACATCCCGCTCCTTCAGGCGCTCCTCGCCGATCCGCGCCTGGTCAGCGGGGAGGCCGACACGGAATTCGTAGACCGCCACTTGCCCGAGCTCCTTGCGGCCGCGCCTGCACGGCCGACGGCACCAGATCCCGCATGCGGTGACCGGGTGAGCGCCGCCGGCCAGGCACCGACCACGCCCGGCGTCACGACCGTCATTGCACCCTTGCAAGGCGTCGTCGTCGAGATCCTGGCTACCACAGGCACTCCGGTGGCCGCCGGCACGGCGCTGGTCGTGATCGAGGCGATGAAGATGGAACATGTCCTGCACGCTGAGCAGAGCGGATTTATCGACGAGGTCGCGGTCGAGGTGGGCGACGTCGTCGCTGCCGGATCTGCGCTGCTGTATGTGCGTGCGGCCAGCATTGACGACGCCGGGCCAGCCGACGAGGGGAAACACGACCCGGACGCGCTGCGAGCTGACCTCACCGAGGTCATCGCACGTCATCAGATCGGCCTCGACGAGGGCCGCCCTGTAGTCGTCGCGAGCAGGCACGCAGCAGGCCGGCGCACAGCTCGTGAGAACATCCTCGATCTGTGTGATCCCGGCAGCTTCGTTGAGTATGGCGCCCTGGTCATCGCCGCCCAGCGGTCCCGCCTGCCGGTCGCTGACCTGATCCAGCGCACGCCCGCCGACGGCCTGGTCGCTGGCACCGCCACCATCGATGGCCGGGCCGCGGCGGTGATGTCTTATGACTACACGGTCCTGGCCGGAACGCAGGGCCGCCAGAACCACCGGAAGACTGACCGGCTGCTGGACATCGCCGGGAACAGGCAGCTGCCCGTCGTGATCTTCGCAGAGGGAGGCGGCGGTCGCCCCGGCGACGATGACGGGGACGGCATCGTCTCGCTCGACAGCCCGACGTTCCGCAAGGCGGCAGAGCTTGCCGGCAAGGTTCCCCTGGTCGCCGTGGTCTCCGGATACTGCTTCGCCGGTAACGCCGCCCTGGCCGGCACGTGCGATGTCATCATCGCCACCGAGGGCAGCAGCCTGGGAATGGGCGGACCTGCCATGATTGAGGGCGGCGGCCTCGGCAAGGTGGCGCCGCACGATGTCGGCCCGATGCACGTTCAGGTTCGTAACGGAGTCGTCGATGTACTCGTCGCAGACGAGGGCGAAGCTGTCCGGGCGGCCCGCCGTTACCTGTCGTACTTCTCCGGCAGGGTGCTGCCCGGCGAGGCAAGCGATCAGCGGCTGCTGCGCCAGCTGGTTCCGGAGAACCGTGTGCGCGCCTACGACGTGCGCCCGGTCATTGCCGCGCTCGCCGACGTCGACAGTGTCTTCGAGCTACGAGCCGGGTTCGGCACCGGAATCGTCACGGCGCTGATCAGGCTCGGCGGGCGCAACGTCGGCGTCATCGCCAATAACCCGAGCCATCTTGGCGGCGCCATAGACTCAGACGCCGCCGATAAGGCCGCCCGGTTCCTCGGCTTGTGCGAGACCTACCGGCTGCCAGTCCTGTCTTTGTGTGACACGCCCGGCTTCATGGTTGGTCCCGACGCGGAAAGGTCAGCTGCGGTCAGGCGCTTCAGCGCCATGTTCGTGGCCGGCGCGCGCCTGACAGTGCCGCTGTGCATGGTCGTACTGCGAAAGTGCTACGGACTAGGTGCGATGGCCATGGGCGGCGGAGACCTGAAGAAGCCTTTGATCACCCTGTCCTGGCCGACCGGCGAGGTGGGCGGGATGGGCCTCGAGGGAGCAGTCCGGCTCGGCTACCGCCGCGAACTTGAGGCCATCAGCGATGCCGAGCAGCGGCAGCGACGGTACGAAGAACTGGTCGCCGAGCAGTACGAGCGCGGCAAGGCCCTGACCGTCGCCACTGCATTCGGGATCGATGACGTGGTTGACCCCGCCGACACGCGGTCGCTGCTCGTCCGGACGCTGAGCGCCGCTCACAGCACGTCAGCAGAGTGAATGACGCGATCCCCTGGCCGGCGACTGGCCGATTCTGCAGATCGGCCGGACCGGTGAGGCCCGCGACGTCGCCGCCGCAGCCGTCTTCTACGCCAGCGCCGAGACGGACTTCGTCACCAGGAGGGCGTTTCTGGTTGATGGCTGCTGACCCGAGTTGCCGCACATGTGTGCCCACGTCGGCTGGTTCGGTGGATGCGCCGGGGGCCATGCCGAGGTCACCGGGCTGGGGCCGGCCGGAGATGATGCGGAGCCGGTCCGGTTGTCGCTGGTCCGGTAGCGGTGGCCCAGGGCCAGCGGAGGCGACCCGCTGCAGATCACCCGCATGTCCGGCATCAGCGAAGGCCGCCGCTATCCGGGGTGGGCTGATATCGGGCGCGGGGCGGCTACGATGAGCATCAGGCGCTGGAGGGCGCCGCTGGGTCGCGGGCAGGACAGAGTCCACCTCCGTTAGCACGTAGCAGCCGTTGAAGGTGACGTTCTCTTCCGGCCCGGACGCGGACCGCCGGGTGATCAGGGAGACGTCATGGCTGACCTACCTGTCCGGCCCGACCTCGGCCAGCTCCGTCACCAGGCCAAGGACCTGCTGCGCGCCGCTCAGGGCGGCGACCCCGATGCGGTCGCGAGAATGAACGCGGTCTCCGGCCGGCTCATCTTGTCTTCGGCGCAACTGGCGCTGGCCCGCGAGTACGGATTCGCCAGCTGGGTCAAGCTCAGACTCGAGGTGGAACGCCGCGACAGCCTCAACAGCCGGGACCTGTCCCGGCTGGCACGGCTGCTCTCCGAACATCCGGAGCTGGCAACTACCAAGATGGAGCACTGGGCCGACCGGCAGCACGGCCAGCCGCTCGGCTACATCACGATGATGCGCTTCAACCACGACCGGCTCGGGCTGCCTTCTGAGCTGCCCGGCACCGGCGCGGCCGCCAAGGCGCTGATCGACGCCGGAGCGGCGGTGGACGGGCATCCCGCGGACAAGGAGACGCCGCTGATTACCGCGGCCAGCTCTGGCGACGCGGAGGTCGCCCAGGTGCTGATCGACGCCGGGGCCGACATCGAAGCGGTCTCCGCGCCCGATTCCGGCGGTGTGCCCGGCGGCACCGCGCTCGACCACGCCGCGTTGTTCAGCATGACCGAGGTCGTGGATGTCCTGGTCGCCGCCGGAGCCAAGATCCACAGCCTGGAGCAGGCAGCCGCCGCGGGCAATATTGCCGGCTGGCCGCCAGGCCGGTTCACGCTGCAAAGCAGGCTGCGGGCCCTGGTGTTGGCCGCTGATCACCAGCGACTGGCGGTCATCGACCAGCTCATCGAGGCGGGTACGCCGGTCAACGAGGCCGACGCCGAATGGGGACGGCTGCCCCTGCACACTGCGGCAGGTAACGGCCGGGCCGCCAGCGTCCGGCGGCTGCTCGCCCACGGCGCGGACCCCAACCTCCGCGACCCCGAGCACCACCGCACCCCGCTGGTGGAATGCCAGGAGGGTGACAGCCCAGGACACCGCGAGGTCGAGGCCATCCTCGGGCCCCTCACCCAGAACGTCGGCACTCAACCACCCCAGGCCGCCGGCTCCTGAACCGTGCGCACTAAAACGGTGCGTCAGGAGTGGTCTGGCTGCCAGGCGCACATCGCGGCACTGGGACGCCGGGAGCCGGCAGACGGAGGCATGGGCCCGAAGTCGGCTGTGAGCTCACTTCCCGCTGAGGCGGCAAATCGGCTTATTGAGGGATGCGCAGAGCCCGTGTCACCTGTTACGGTCGACAATCGACCGCTATATTGACAGAGAGCGGCCGCTGGACGGCGGGGCCGACATGAGCAGGCGAACGAGGCGGAGGCGCAGTGCATCTGAAGATCCGGACGGCCGGTCCGATTCCGCGCAGCAGGGTCCGGGGATGTCCGTGACGCATGACGGCCGGGAGGTGCGCTGGGGCATCATCGGCCCGGCCAATATCGCCAGGGGGCAGTTCCTGCCCGGACTACGCGAGGCCGGCGGCGGCAGGCCGGTTCTTGTCGGCAGCCGCGATGCGGGGCGGGCGCGGGCCTTTGCCTCCGAGCACGGCGTCGACCAGGGCGTAGCCGGCTACGAGCGTGTCGTCGAGTCGGCCGACGTGGACGCTGTGTACGTGGCGGTGCCCAACTCGCTGCACGCGGAGTGGGCGGGCCGGGCGCTGCAGGCGGGCAAGGCGGTGCTCTGCGAGAAGCCGCTCTGCGTCGGCGCGGACCAGACCGCTGCGCTGCTCGGCCTCGCGGCCGGTGCGCCAGGCCCGCTGTGGGAGGCCTTCGTCTTCCCGTTCCAGGCTCAGCACCAGCGCATCTGCGAACTGATAGCCGACGGGGCGATCGGCAATCCGGTCGAGATAGTGAGCGCCTTCCACTTCCAGGTATCCAGCCCGTCGAATATCCGGCTGTCGGCCGAGCTAGGCGGCGGATCACTAGCAGACGTGGGCTGCTATCCGGTCCGGCTGGCCGTCGAGATCTTCGGCGCGGACGAGGTCACCGTGACGGGGGGAGTCGCGCAGGTCGAGCAGGGCGTCGAGGTAGATGCCGCGGCGATCGTGACGTGGGGTACCCGCAGGCTGACGCTCACCTGCGGGTTCCGGCGCAGCTACGACACTTTCACCCGCATCCTCGGCGATCGGGGTCAGATTCACCTGACGAACCCGTTCCATCCGGGGCCGGCGGACAGCCTCGTCCTGCACCGGCCCGGCGCCGAGGCGATCATCGAGCATCCGACCACCGACGCGCACTCCTTCACCGCGGCGCTGCGCCATATCCATGCTGCGGTGCGAGGCCAGGCAGCGCCGGCGCACCTCGCGTCCGAGACCGCGCTGCCCGTTGCGCAGACGCTCGAGGCGCTGCAGACAGCGTGCGGGCTGCGGTGATGGCCATGCCCGAGCTCACCATCGCGATCGGCTCTTATCTCGAGCCTGAGCAGGCCGCCCGGATAGCGGCGCAGCCTGCTGTCCGGGTGCTGTACGAACCCGAGCTGCTGCCAGTTCCGCGCTATCCGAGTGACCACACCGGGCGGCGCCGGGAGCTGACCGACGCCGAGCTGGACAAGTGGCGCGAGCTGGGCGCGAGCGCTGACGTCTTCTTCGACTTCGACTGGCTGGAGCCGGAGTCCATGCCGCGGCGATGCCCGGATCTTCGCTGGATTCAGGCCACCAGCGCCGGGATCGGCGGCTTCATGCAACGCACCGGCCTGGACGACAGCGCCGTGGACGAGAGCCGGCTCGTTGTCACCACGGCGGCCGGAATCCACGCGGTGCCGCTGGCCGAGTTCGCGGTCGCCAGCGCCCTCTACTTCGTCAAGGGCATCCCGCAGTTGCGGCGCCGTCAGGACGCCCGGCACTGGGAGCGGTACGCGACCCGGCAACTGGCCGGCCTGCGCTGCCTGGTGGTCGGGCTCGGCGGCATCGGCCGCACTGTGGTGGCGTCCTTTGCCGGCCTCGGCGTGGAGGTGTGGGGACTCGGCCGCGACGGCGGGTCCTACGACGTCCAGGGCCTGTCCCGGCTGATCACCCGGTCGCAGCTGGACGACGCGCTGCCGCAGATCGACGTGCTCGTGCTCGCCTGCCCGCTGACCGATGAGACCGAGGGCATGATCGGCGCCCGGCAGGTCGGGCTGCTGGGGCCTGCTGCGATCGTCGTCAACATCGCCCGCGGGCCGATCATCGACCAGCCTGCCCTGACCGCCGCGCTGAGCGCGGGACGGCTCGGCGGCGCCTGCCTTGACGTGTTCGCCGAGGAGCCGCTGCCGGCCGACGATCCGCTATGGGCGCTCGACAACGTGCTCGTCTCGCCGCACTCGGCGTCGACCGTCGCCACCGAGAACGCGGCGCTCGTCGACCTGTTCATCGACAACCTGCGCCGGTTCCGCGAGGGATCGCGGCTGCGCAACCGCTACGACCCGGTGCGGGGCTACTAGATGCCCGTTCGCCGGCCGGCCGCCCGCGGTCTGAGACCTCAGAATTCCGCGTCCACGGTTAAGGAAGTAGTTCCGGCCACCGGGACGGGCGCCCTGCCCGCCAGTGGCCCACGAGAGGAAGAGTCCCCCCATCATGAGCACTAAAGAGCTTCGCGTCGCGGTAGTCGGAGCGGGCCACTGGTCCGAGCGTGCCCACATCCCCGGCTGGCAGCGTGATCCGCGTGTCGAGGTAGCCGCGGTCGCGGACGTCGACGGCGAGGTGGCTCGCCGCGTCGCTAAGGAGTTTGGCGTCGAGCGCGTCGTCACCGACTACCGCGAGCTGCTCGACGATCCGGCGATCGACGTCATCGACGTCGCGACGGGAAACGAAGCCCACTTCCAGGTCTCCTGGGACGCGCTGGAGGCGGGCAAGCACGTGCTGTGCGAGAAGCCCGTGCACCGGGACGCACGGCAGACCAAGCGGGCCGCCGAGCTCGCCGCGGCCAAGGGGCTGAAGACGAAGCTGGGCTTCACCTTCCGGTTCGCCCCCGCGGTCATGTACGCAAAAGACCTGATCGACCAGGGCTTCGTCGGTGACCCTTACATCTTCAACGGCTACGAGCAGAACAGCCAGTGGATCGACCCGGCGACCCCGCTGCGCCAGGCCGAGGGGGCCGAGCCGGACTCCCCGGTGATGGCGGTGTCCTCGATCGAAGGCTACGGCGCGCCGATCATCGACATCATGCACTGGTGGATCGGCCAGCCGCTGACCAGCGTGGTCGGCACCATGCGCAACTTCGTGCCGACGCGGATGGTGCGCTCGACGGGGCTGATGCAGCGGATGAACATCGACGACGGCGACATGTGGCTCTGCGAGTTCGGGCCTGACGTGCTGGCGTCCATCCAGTCCTCCTACGTCACCGTTGGCAACTACCCGGGCATCGAGGCGCGGTTCTACGGTTCGCAAGGCGCCATCATCGTGCGCCTGGTGGAGGAGGCCGGGATCTGCCAGACGATCAGGACCGCCACCAAGGACGAGGTGGAGTTCGTCGAGCGGGAGATCCCCGAGCGCTACTTCCCGGCCGGGGGCAACAGCCAGGAGCCATGGCCGTTCCTGTTCTACTCCAACCTGGTGCGGAACTTCGCCGACGAGATCATCAGCGGCAGCGCGGCGAACGAGGGCGACTTCGCCCAGGGCGCCATCGTGCAGCGCACCATCAACGCGTTCGAGCGGTCTGCCCGCGAGCGTCGGTGGGTGGCGTTTGACGAGGTCGAGGGTGCCTGAGACGGAGGAACTGACGCCAGCGCACCAGTGGGGCGACCTCGGCGGCGGCCTGGCCACGGCCGGGCCGCTGCTGGACGCGGCAGTCGGCGCAGCTGCCGCCGGCGGGGCCAGCTATGCCGACGTGCGGCTGAGCGAAACGCAGGAGCTGCGCCTGTACGCCGTCTCCGGCCGGGCGCCGGACGAGCGGCTCGAGGGCAGCCTCGGCCTCGGCGTCCGGGTGCTCGTCGACGGGGTGTGGGGGTTTGCCTCGCTGCCGCTGCGGGAGGCCGCCGACGCGGACCTGGCGGCGCGGCTGGCCGTGGCTAACGCCCGGGCGGCCGCGGCCGGCTCCCGCGAACGCGTCGTGCTGCCGCCCCGGCCTCCCGAATGCGGTCAGTACCAGACGCAGGCCCGGATCGACCCGTTCGCCGTGCCGCCCGCCGCGCGGGAGCGCGTCGTCGCCGACGCCCTGGCCGCCGCGATGGCGACCGCCGGTGTCCTGCAGGCCCAGGCTGGCGTGAACGCCAAGCGCACCCACCGGTACTTCGCCAGCACCGAGGGCTCGCGGCAGGCGCAGCATTTCGTCGAGTCCGGCGGCATGGTGCTCGCGGTGGCCGGCGGCGACCAGATAGTCCAGCGGCGCAGTTACCCCAACTCCTTTCATGGCAACACCGCGGCGGCCGGCTGGGAATACGTCGAGGGCCTCCGGCTGCCCGCGGAAGCGGCACGGGTCGGCGCGGAAGCGGTGCAGCTGCTCACCGCTCCTGTCGTGGACTCTGGCGCCGCCGACCTGGTGATCGGGCCGGCCCAGCTGGCACTGCAGATTCACGAATCCGCCGGGCACGCGCTCGAACTGGACCGGATTCTGGGTGACGAGGCCAATTTCGCCGGCCGCTCGTTCATCGGCCCCGATGCCGTGGGCACCCTGCGCTACGGTTCGCCGGCGGTCAGCATCGTGGCGGACGCGACCGTGCCTGGCACCCGCGGCAGCTTTATGTTCGATGACGAGGGCACCCGGACCCGCCGCACGATACTCATCACCGCGGGAATGGTGACGAACTTCCTGTCCAGCCGGGACAGTGCCGCCCGCATCGGCGCGGAGTCGACGGCCGCCGCCCGATCCGATGGCTGGGGCTTCCTGCCGCTCTGCTTCGCGACGAACGTGTTCCTGGAGCCGGGAACGGGGACCACTGAGGAGCTACTCGACCGGATGGGCGACGGTTATTACGCCGATGACAACCGCAGCTGGTCGATCGACAGCCGGCGGCTCAATTTCCAGTTCGGCACCGAGGTCGCCTGGGAGGTCCGCAACGGCAGGCGGACACGGCTGGTCCGTGATTTCTCCTACGGCGGGATAACGCCGCAGTTCTGGGGGTCGCTGGAAGCGACGGCCGGGCCGGCCGAGTTCCGGACGTTCGGCATGCCGTGCGGCAAGGGCGAGCCGAAGGAGTGGGGCTTCCTCTCCCACGGCGCCGCGCCCGCGCTGTTTCGCGATGTCCGGATCGGGGTGGCCTGATGAGTACCTTGACGCAGCCGTGGGTCGGCGCGGGCCCCGCGCTCGGCGTGCTCGAGGACGCGCTGGCCGCGTCCACGGCCGACCAGGTGGAGATCTTCATGACCAGCCGGACCGGGCAGCACACCCGGTTCGCTGGCGAGCGGGTGCATCAGCCGCAGCTGATCATCGAGTGCCAGGTGATGGTGCGGGCCGTGGCCGGCACCGGCAGCGCCCGGGTAGCGGTCAGCGACGTGGCCGCGGCCCGGGCCGCGGTGACGGCGGCGTGCGAGATGGCGCGTCGGCGGGACGGACTGCCCGGCGTGGCGGCACCCTATGGTGTCAGCGGGCCGCTGCCGGTCGCCGAACTGGACGGCCTGTGGCACGACAGCACCCTGGGCTGGGACGCCGGTGCGCGCGCCGCGCTTGCCGGGCAGGTGATGGGTCTGGCCAGCGCGGCCGGCGGATCCGCCGCCGGCGTGCTGACCTCCGCTATCACCGAGCTTGCCGTCGTGACCAGCGGCGGGCAGCGGGCACACTGCGCGGCCACCGAGGCCGGTTTCGCGCTGACCGCCACCGTCGGTGCGGCGTCGTCGTATGCCGCCGACCTCGGCCGGGACGCCAGCCGCCTCGACGTCGAAGGCTGGGCCGATCGCAGCGTGGGTCAGGCCGCCCGGGCAGGCAACCTCATCCCGGTCCCGGGCGGGGTCCATGACGTCGTGTTCGGCGGCCTGGCCACCGGGGAGCTGATTGGCTTCGTGCCCGGCTTCGGATTCCTCGCCCCGGCCCTGGCGGCGGGAATCGGGCTGGCGGCCACCAGCCCTGGCGGCATGCTGGCGCCGCCGGAGATCACCGTTGCCGACGACGCGCTGGCCCCGGTCGGGCTGCCGTTCCCCTTCGATTTCGAGGGCACGCCGAAGCGCCGGGTGGAGCTGATCGCGGCCGGCCGGGTGGGCGGCGCGGTCAGCGATCTCGCTTCCGCCGGGGCGACGGGCGGCTCGTCCACCGGGCACGCGCATATCGCCAGGGAGTCCTCGCCAGCTCCGGAGGCGGCCAACCTGGTGATGACCGCTGGCAAAGCGAGCGAGGAGGACCTCATCGCGGGCGTCGAGCGTGGCCTGTATATCCAGCGGCTCTGGTACAACCGGCTCGTCGACGCCGAGGCTGGCACCGTCGTCGGGACCAGCCGGGACGGCTGCTTCCTGATCGAGGATGGCAAGCTGACCGCGGCGCTGGCTACCGGCCGGTTCACCGAGAGCGTGCTCGGCGCGCTGGCCCGCACCGACGGCGTCGGCTCGCGGCTCATCACCGCGCCCGTGCCCAACGTGTGGAACGGCTGCGTGTCCGCCCCCGCAATCCGGGTTCGCGGATTCCGTTTCGGCAGCCGGCCGGGAAAGGATTAGAGCACCGTGACCGTTACTTCCAGCGCCGGGCAACTGGCCGAGCGCCTGCGGCACCTGCCGCAAGCACCCCCGAAGGAGGCGTCGTGATCTCCCACCAGTCACTGCCCGAGGCCGTCCGGGTCACCCTCCGCCGCCGAATCCTGAACAACGAACTGAAGACCGGCGAGCGGCTCATCGAGGCCAACCTCGCGGCTGAGTTCGGCGTCAGCCGGACTACATTGCGCGCCGCGCTTATCGAGCTCAAGAACGACCGGCTGGTCGAGTTCTCGCCGCGTCGCGGCTGCTCGGTGGCGCGCATGTCGCGCGCCGAGATAGACGATGCCTGCTTCGCCCGCTATCTGCTGGAGGCCGGCGCGGCCTGCGAGGACCGGGTCACCATCGACGGGAGCCTCATCGCGTCGCTGGAGAAGGAACTGGACGCCATGGCGGACTCGGCTGATGCTGGTGACCTGGCCGCGATCGTCGAGTGCGATACCCGCCTGCACAGCCTGCTTGTCGAAGCCGGCGGCCGCGCCCGGCTGGCCGAGCTGTGGCATGCCCTGGACGGGCAGATGGGTGCGCTGATGCGGTCCTCACTGGAGGAGCAGGGCGCTGACCTGTCCCGGGTCGTCGAGCTGCACCGGCAGCTGATCGACGCGGTCCGCACAGGGGACCGCGCGGTGCTGGCCACGGCGATCAAGGAGCACTACCTCAACCCGCGATCCTTCCATGACCATGACGACCAGGGCTGACGCGCGCGGCCCGGCGGCCGCTCCCGACGTCCCGCCTCGCCCGGCCGCGCCGCTCCGGGTGCCGCCGGCCCTGGCCGCGGCCTCGCTGGCCGGCTACGCGGCGACCTACGGCCGCTCGGTCCTGGACCTGGACACCGAGCTCGCGGCCGCGCCCGCGCCGCCCGGCCTGATCGACCTGACGCACGGGGATACCCGGGCGTTCGAGCCGCCCGCGGCCGCTGCCGCCGACTTCGCCGCGGCCGTGACGGAGAACACGGAGGCTTACACCGCTTATCGCGGCAGCGCCAGCCTGCGGTCGCTGCTCGCGCCCCGGCTGGCCCGGCTGCTGGGCCGGCCGGTCGAGCCCGGCAGCGAACTGATCGTGACGCCCGGAACCCAGGGCGGCCTGTTCGCCGCGCTGTCCGCGCTCGTGTCACCGGGTGACCTGGTCGCGCTGCCGGATCCCGAGTACTTCATGAGCGAGCGGATCATCGCCTATCTCGGTGCCACCGCACTGCGGCTCCCGCTGACCCAGGATTCCCGCGGCCTGCTGCACCTCGGGGCGGACGCGCTTTCGGTCGCCGCCGGGGCGCAGCTGCTGGTGCTGTCGCATCCCAACAACCCGACCGGCGGCGTCTACTCGGCACAGACGATGCGCTCGCTGGCGTCGTTGGTGACGAGCTCGGGCATGCTGGCGGTGGTCGACCAGCTGTACTGCCGGCTGATCTTCGGCGGGTCTGAGTACCTGCATCTCAGCGCCATGCCGGGGATGGCCGAGCGTACCGTCACGCTGCTCGGGCCATCCAAGACCGAGTCGATGAGCGGCTTCCGGGTCGGTGTGGCCGTCGGCCCCGCGCCCGTCGTGGCTGCCATGGAGCGGGTGGTGTCGATGGCCTCACTGCGCACGGCAGGGTACGCGCAGCAGTCGCTGCGCCACTGGATGGACGGCGACGAGGCCTGGCTCGCGGAGCGCATCGCGGCGCACGCGGCGATCCGCGACAACCTGGTGACGCGGCTGGCCGCGATCCCTGGCGTATCCGTGCAAGCCCCGGCCGGCAGTTCGTACGTGTTCCCGGATGCCTCCGGCGCCGCTGGCCCCGACGACCATGCGCTCGCGGTAGCGCTCAAGGCGCAGGGTGTGCTGGTGAGCCCCGGCTACCAGTTCGGCGCCACCGGGCGGGGGCGGTTCAGGATCAATTTCTCCCAGGACCCGGCGCGGCTGACGACGGCACTGGACCGGATCGAGGCCGTGCTGACGAGCTGAACGTTTCGGGTTGACCGAGCTGTTCCCCACGGTCAGGCATGGGTGGTCTGGCGTCTCATGGAGAATGACGTCATGCCGGAACCCGGATCTTCCGAACTGCGCGGCGGGGCTAGCCGGCGGCCAGTGCACGGGACGTGGCAGTGACGCCGGGCGAATTGATGGAGCGACTGTCCGCGCTGCGAAGAGCGCAGATTGGCGGGAAGCGGGCTCCGCATAAGCCGTTGCTGTTGCTGTGGCTGTTCGGCAGGTTCGCGGCCACTGGCTCGGCACTGGTCTCATACGCTGAGGCCGCGGACCCGGTCAGTCAGCTCATCAACGACTTCGGGCCGCCGGTCAGAAGCCCGGCACTGGAGCGCCAGAGGGCGGCCATGCCGTTCGTGCATCTTGAGCGTGACATCTGGGAGGTTCGCGATCGCAGCGGCGATGCCATAGGCGCTGACGTGCCCGAAAGAACGCGATGGCTCCTTGATCACGGCGCCGTCGGCGAGCTCCGGCCCGAGGTCACCGCGATTCTTGCCGACTACGCTGCCCTGGCTGCAGCCGCGCGGCTGCTCTTGGACCAGCATTTCACGCCTGTCCTGAGCGAGATGATCTGCGCAGCAGTCAATCTTGACCTCGCCGTAATGGAGGCACCCGAGATCTCGCGGGGACAGGGCCGCCGACCACGCGCACCGGGCTTCGCCGAGGAAGTGCTGCGCGCCTACGCTTACCGCTGCGCCATGTGCGGTTTCGACGGCAGGCTCGGCCGCAATCCCGTCGCCATCGAAGGAGCGCACGTGCGCTGGCATAGCCAGGACGGCCCAGACGAGCTGGCCAACGCCGTCGCGCTGTGCTCTCTGCACCACGCGCTCTTCGACTGCGGCGTGCTCGGCCTCAGTCCGGACCTGCGCGTCACCGTATCCCCGCTATATATCGCGACTAGCGAGGCGGGCCGCGCTGTCGACGCCTTGGCCGGCCAGCCCCTACTAGACGTCAGGCCAGGCCAGCCGTCTGTCGACATCACCTACGTCAGCTGGCACACGATCCAGGTCTTCAAGAGCCACGGCCGGCGCGCCGCGTGACGACGAACCCGACTCGGCGTGTGACCCGTTGTCCACAGCAAACGCGGCCCTGCCAACCCACACGCATCCCGGTCGCGCGAGATACGGTATCTCGCACGCCATGAGCATGCTGCGCCGCACCTGGGCAGAGCTCGCGCGCTGCGTTTTCAGCTGACGGCAACTAGCCCAGCCGTCACCCTCGCGCGCCACGCGGCATGCGCGTGCACTCAGGCGCCGGCGGTGGCGGCGCATAAACTTACGTCCTGGCAGCATCAAGCCCACGACCTACACGTCGTCGGCCGGCCGAACGGCGCAGATCTGCGCAGGTCCGGTCAGGGCTGGTCCTGAGCACTCCGACCAATCCGCGCGCAACGAGTACCCCGAACCTCGTGCGTGGGCTGCGGCTGTAGCTCTGGGCGCAGCGGGTTCGGGACAACCATCCCCGCGACAGTACCTTTATCCAACTTTTCTTCATTACCTTCTTTCTTTTCTTTTTGCTTAACCTTCCTTGGTTTGCGTCGTACGCTGCGGTGAGAGTGTTCTACCAGGCCCAGTCGATGGCTCCTGCGGTGCCGAAGTGTACCGAGGCTCGCATGTGCCAGGCAATGCCGGAGTGCCGGTGAATGTAGTTGTACTAGTGGAAGAAGCCGACGCAGAACTGGCGGGCGTGCTCGAGTGAGGCGAACGACGCCGGGAACTCCAGCAGGTACTTCAGGGTCTTGAACTGCGCTTCGCAGTAAGAGTTGTCGTTGCTCACATAGGGCCGGGAGTGCGACCAGGTGACGCCCAGGTCGGCCAGCAGTGCCGACACGGGCTTGGAGGTCATCGACGTGCCGCGGTCGGCGTGCACGGTGTGCGGGGCGGTGCCATTGCGGTCGATGGCCTCGGCGATGAAGTCGGTCGCCAGCCGGGAGTCCTCGACCGCGGAGATGATCCAGGACGGTTGAACCGGGAGTAGATGTCGATCAGGACATACAGCTGGTAGAAGATCCCCTTCGCCGGGCCGCGGAGCTTGGTGATGTCCCAGGTCCAGACCTGCGACGGGCCGTCGGCCAGCAGCTCGGGTTTCACCTTGGCCGGGTGGGTGGCCTGGCGGCGGCGCTCGCGAGTCTGCCCCTCCGCCCGGGCGATCCGGTACATGCTGGAGGCCGAGCACAGGTAGCTGCCGGCGTCCAGCTCGCGGGCCCAGATCTGCCCGATCGACAGGTCCGCGTACGCCTGCGAGTTGATCAGCGCCAGCACTGCCGCCCGCTCCGCCGGCGACAGTACCTGCCCGTTGCCCGCCACGGCTCGCGGCAGCCGCGGGCCGGCACCGGCCCGGCGGCGTGCCGGTAGTGGGTGGCCCGTGACCGGCCGGTCAGCGCGCAGGCCCGCGTCACCGGCACCCCCGCCCCGCGCAGCTCAGCGAACGCGGTGCTCACCGCGTCGCCGGCAGCGGCGGCGTGCCCGGCTCTCGGAGATGGTCTCCAAGAGCCCTTGCAGTTTTCCCATGATCTCCACCACCGCCTGCGACCTGGCCAGCTCGCGCCGCAGCCGCAGGTTCTCCGCCCGCAGCCGGCCAGGATCATCCTTCCGGGCGGCGGCAGCCCTGGCCCGGTGCGGCCGCCGCGCGCCGGCGCCCCGGCTCGAGCGCGTCGCGAGCTGCCGCCCATTCCCGGATCTGGGACTGATACAGGCCCTCCCGCCGCAGCACCGCGGCTTCTGCCCGTGCGGGGCCGCCTCATACTCGGCGACCACCCGGCCCGGAACTCCGCGGTAAACGGCGGCGGACCGGACGCGCCGCCGGATCGGGCACCCCGCCGTCCTGGCCGTCCGCCGCATCTCCGGAACCTTGAGGGGCTGACATGCTGCTACTCACTAGACTGTTCTCCTGTCACGCCCTACACAGTGGACCCAGGGCACCCTGGTGTCTCACGACAGCCTGACAGACATCCCAGGAGCTTAAATGTCAACCGCAGTCTGATCTGCTACTGGCGGCTGTGGCCAGGCGGTGGCCTCGTCGTGGGGGGCGGTCTTTGAGGCAGCCGGCAGGATGCCGACGGTCTGTTGGCAGTGCGGAGGGCGGCGCGTGGCCGAGTGCCCGGTGGCGTGGCTGGCGCGGGCGCCGGCGGCGTTCAGGGCGGCGAAGGCCTGGCTGTCGAGGCGTCGCGGAGCCGTCGTTGTGCACGTACCGGCCATCACGTCTTCTTCTTCCCGGACTGGCGGGTGATCGGCTGGTGCCCGCGTAGTTCTGCGGCCTTTGCGGAGGCGTAGCGATCCGGTCGTCGCCGACTCGCAGCCCGGCGTCGGGACCAGTCCCAGCGGCTGGGAGATGATCTCAGCGTCCGGGCGGACTGATGGGCGTCCACCTGTTCCAGAATGCTCGTGGGGGGATCACCGCCGTCAGCGAGCGGACAACCGCGGCGCACGCGGCGGTGACCGCGGTGGCTGGCCAGTTGCCCGGCGCCGCGCGGTCTGATCGCGGCGGTCTTCTCCGCCCAGTTCGGCGCCGCCCGCCGCAGCGCCGCGTCGATCTGCGCGGTGGTCAGCCTGGCCGCCGACGCCGGTCGGCACCTTGCCAGCAGCTCCAGGGTCGGGGGCGTCCAGGTCCTCGACCCGCCAGCGCTGCGGGAAGAGTCCAGCAGCTGATGCGCAGCCGCTGGACGTGCCGGTCCGCTCCCAGATCAGCGTCTTATGCGCCCGGCGACACCTGCTGCGCGCGGCGCTGTCCCCGCCACCGGCCGCAGCTGATGCGAGTCGGTGCGCACCACATCCCAGACGTGGGAGTCACCCGGGTCGCTCTTGGCCCCCGACACCGAGTGCCGTCCCGGTACCGGGCCGCCTGCAGCGGGTGATCCCAACAAAACGCGTCTAGATGCTGGAATCTCAGTGGATTGCACGAAAGACGTGTGTCAGGCGGTGGTTCCGCTGCACCCGTATGACCGGCGAGGAGAGAAGCGGTGTCGCATGTCTTCCAGGGTGGCGACCGCGTGAGGCTGGGCGTGGAGTTTGTTGGCAATATCTGGCAGGCGGGAGGCGTCCCGCTTGCCGGGGAAGACGAGGGTCCGGATGGACGGGGCGACCCGATAATATTCCCCGCAGGTAGTACCGGGACAATCGCTCCGGGATATGACACATCCCGCCAAGCTAGCTACTTTGTCCATTATGGATGACGGCAGAATGACGACGCTCTCAGTGCGGTCGGTCAATCTTGAAGGCATCGAAGGACGGGCGAAACTCGTTTTCTCAGATGGCGACGTCTTGCGCGTCGTGCCGTTGTTCGATATTCACGACTCCGTGCGGCTTGTCCGGCCGGTGGCCGCCCAGGACGGCACGATTTATGAGGCGGGCACGATGGCCGGCATCCGGCCGGGCGACCTTAGTATGTCGAGTATGCAGAGAATGGAACAATCCTGGGCGACCGACACCTACGATATCTTCATCCCCCGCAATGACACTTTCCTCAGCGTTCCGGCCCGCGTGCTGCAGCTTGACTCGGATTTCAGGCCGTCCGCCCAGGCCGGATTCGACACCACAGCGAAGCGCGGCGTGTGGTCTTGGATACTCGCTGCCGAGCAAGGCGATCAGGAGGCCGTAGAGGCGATCTCGGCCGCAGGCGATCTCGGAAAGATGCTGGTATACGCGACGGATCGCCTACTGGCATATATGCGTGAGCTGGGTGACCCGGTGGCCTATGGCCGTTCCATGCTGCAAGCTCTCACGGAGAGGGAAGCTAGCGAGGGGCTTGATGCCGATGATTCGGCGCGGCGGGATATGTGGGCGCTGGTGGTGGCTTTCGGGGAAGGGGACGAAGTAGCTGCGAATGCGGTCTTCGCGAGAACCTATGGGCTGACACTGCGACATACGCTCGCCTTTATTGGGACAATTCTTCGGAATAAGGGAAGGAATGTATCGGCATATTGCCAGTTGATGATCGGGGCGATCACAGGGCAAATTGCAATGGCAAGTGTCAAGGTCACTTGCACGCATTGTGGGCGTCAGGCATGGGTGCGCGAACACTACAACGATCCATGCCAGCACTGCGGGAAGACCGTCCCTGCCCCCTACGTCAAGTAGCTGATCCCGCGGCAAGCCGCCGGAGATACCGCATGCGGCATGAGCGGGCTTTGCTACCACGGTATGGAATACCGGAGTATGCTCGAGAGATGAAAGTTGACAAGCTGAGCGTGTCATTCGAGCCCGACCTCGGCGACGCCGTCAGGTCGGCTGCCGCACAGGCAGGCAAGCCAGTCTCCTCATGGCTGGCCGAGGCTGCCGCCAGCAAGCTTCGAGCCGAAGCACTGGCTGACTTCCTGGCCAACTGGGAAGCCGAGCATGGTGTGCTCACCACCGAGGATGTCGCCCGCGCGGAACGGGAGCTCGGCCTGGCCGCTGGCGATACTGCCGCGTGAGCGCGCTCATTTTGGATGCCGGCGCGCTGGTGGCGGTCGACCGTGACGACCGCGCGATGATCGCCCGGCTTCGGGCTGCCCAGCAGCACGGCCTGGAGCTACGGACCAACGCGATGGTTGTCGCACAGGTATGGCGCGACCGGCATGGCCGCCAGGCGAACCTGGCCCGGTTGCTGCGGGCTGTCGATGTGCGCGTGGTCAGCCAGCGCGACGGCCGCGACGCAGGCGTCCTCCAGGCTCTGGCCGGCAGCGCGGATGCGATCGATGCAACCGTCGTACTGCTGGCCGTACCAGGAGATCGCATCCTGACCAGCGATCCCGGCGACATCACTCTGCTGGCCTCAGCAGCTGAAAACAGAGCCGTCGTCGTCGCCTGCTAGACCAGCCTGCCCGCGCCACTGGCGGCAGATCCTTGCGTTGGCCCGATGTGCAGACTGCATACATATGCGAGGGATCCTGGCTCGCCATCGCGGCATCGGCGGACCAGCGAACAGCCTGCACGCACTCGTGGCCGCCAGGTCGGCGGCCAGTCCATCCTTGAGTACTGGATTCCCGCCGAGGACCTGCCCGCGCTCAATGTGAGCATCGTCGGCCTGATCGAGCTTGTCGGGGAGTATCACTAGTCGATCTCGCAGCACGGCAAGACAGGGCGGTGGCCAACAGATCCGGTCGGTCGCAGTGGAACGCATAGGCGCGCAGATCGGGCGGCTGCCTACTGCGGTCCTGGCTGAGCTCGATGAGGCACTTCGCGGCCACCTCTCTTTGTAGCCAGTAGCCTGCCGAGGCGCTCGCTTCCCTGCAGCGCACGGCGGCAGATCAGTGCGGCGCTCGTTGCCGACGTTGTGCAGGGACACAGCGCTGACAGAATGCTCGTGTGTCGACTTCTGCACTAGACGCCATGCGGGCTCGGATCGTCACGGTCTGGGGAAGCAATGGGATTGATTCGCGAGCCGCGTCCTGGCTGCAGAATGGCATCCCCGCCTGGGGAGGTATCCAACTTTCCGCTCAGGACGAGCGAAATTGAATGATTGAGCATTTCCTCAAACCGCTTCATTACAGTATCGTCGTTCTGTAGCTGCTCATGATTCAGAAAAAGTCGGCGGGCATTAGCAGGTATCTCCGGGTCGCTAGGATGCTTGCCGTGAGTTGCCATCATGTCAAGAGTCCGCTGGCTATCCGCACCATGGAACAGCCGGTAATAACGGATGCTGAGCATGTCAATAACCCCATGCCACAGATACCGGGCCTCCTCATCCGGGAAGTAGGCATGCAGCTTTGCCTCCACGACTCGGGCGGCGATGCGGAATTCCTCGAACTGCTCAGGAAGTTTGGCCGTGCTCCCGTTCTGTCCGTAGTGCTGTTGCCTGGCGACTTCCATAAGTCGCGTGTAGAAGCCGTAAGCAACTTCCATCATGTCGAGAGTGAGAGAGGTCTTAAAGGTGAGGAATTCACGACGCCGCTGAAGATGCTGAATAATGAGACCTACGGCCAACCCGGCGAAAGCGGCGGTGGCCATTGCACCAATAACAGCGACGGCAATCTGATCGCCGAACGATTCGGCCAACGACCGTACTGCGGCCGACGTGAACACCGTGTCCCCCCTTTGCATTGCAGTGCCGGATGAAGCTCTGTCAGATATGGCAGCCACGCAGCTACGACTGCCCGTTACATCCAGCTAAGCGATCTTATAGCTGTAGACAGGTCTTCGCTGCCGGCTCGATCCACCTGCGCTCGCTGACCTAGTGTGGTCCGCCAGAAATACGCGCGATATATTTTGCTAAGGAGTCGAGGATCTCCTCGGCGGTTTTCTTCCAGATGAATGGCCTGGGGTCGGCATTCCAGGTCTCGATCCAGGCGCGGACGTCCTTTTCGAGAGCCTGCACGCTCTTGTGAACTCCGCGCCGGATCATCTGGTCGGTCAGGTACCCGAACCACCGCTCTACCTGGTTGATCCACGACGAGCCGGTCGGCGTGAAGTGCATGTGGAACCGGGGGTGCCGGGCGAGCCAGTCCCGTATCGCCGGGGTCTTGTGCGTGGCGAGGTTGTCGCAGACCAGATGCACGTCCAGCTCAGCCGGCACGGCCTTGTCGATCGCTATCAGGAACTTCCTGAACTCCGCAGCGCGGTGCTGGCGGTGGAGTTCGGAGATCACGGTGCCGTCAGCGATGTTGAACGCGGCGAACAGGCTGGTGGTGCCGTGCCGGGCGTAGTCATGGGTCCGGCGCTCGGGCATGCCGGGCATCATCGGCAGCACCGGCTGGGACCGGTCCAGGGCCTGCATGCCTGACTTCTCATCCACGCACAGCACCACCGCCCGCTCAGGCGGGTTGTGATAGAGGCCGACGACGTCGACGGCCTTCTCAATGAGCAACGGGTCAGAGGACAGCTTGAACCCGTCAGCCAGGTGGGGCCTGAGCTCGAACTTCCGCCAGATCCGCCCGACCGTCGACTCCGACAGGCCGCTGCGCCTGGCCATCGAGGCCCGCGACCAGTGCGCCGCGTTCCGGGGCGTCTGCTCCAGCGTGGCCGTCACGACATCCTCGACCTTGTCCAGCAAGATCGAGGGCGGCCGGCCCGGCCGCGGCTCGTCGGCCAGGCCGTCCAGACGGCCCGTGATAAACCTGCCCCGCCACCGGCTCACCGTCCCCGGCGTCACCCGCAAGATGGCAGCCGCCTCCTTGTTGGACAGGCCGTCCGCGCAGGCCAGCACGATCCTGGACCGCAGCGCCAGCACCTGCGCGGTCTTCGCCCGCCGCGACCAGCGAACCAGCTGGTCCCGCTCGACATCCGTCAGCACCAGCCCCGGCTTCGGCCGGCCCGGCCGCTCGCCATCACGCAGGCCGTCCACCCGCGCCGCCGCGAACCGCTTGCGCCAGCTGCCCACCGTCATCGTCGTCACGCCAAGATCGGAGGCGATCCGCTCATACACCGCGCCGGGCTCCGCGCACCGCAGCACGATCTGCGCCCGCACCGCCAGCCTCCGCGACGCCCCGCGTGACCAGCGAACCAGCTGGTCACGTTCCTCATCGGTCAGCACGAACTCGGCGATGGCACGTCCGGTACCCAGCATGAACACAGTCTACTAATTTAGAGCACGAATTTCTGGCGGATCACACTAGTGCGGCAGCCGGTGCGTCCAGAGATCATGGAGGTGATTGTCCAGCGATCATGACCTGATCAGAAGCTCGTCGTTGCCTGCCGGTATGAGTCCGGTCCGGGTAGTCGCCAGGGAGCCCGGTAGCAGGCTGGCAGTTCGGTCTGGAAACGGGCCGGGCTGAAGCCCAGCGTCGAAAGCCCTTTTTGGGGGAGCAACTGAACGGTCCGCAGCGGAAGCGAAGCCTGCCGCGTCGTTAGACACCGAAGAGAGAGCCGAGCCGGGCGGTTCACGGCGAAGGCCATGGAAGCGGTGAAGATCCTGGAATGCAGCCGCGAGGGACTCTCCGGCGTAAGAGGGCGCGGAACGTTCAGATGGTGGCGGCGGGAACTGGAGAGGCCCTCCCCGGCCGAAGCGTGCTGCGGGCTGGCGCGGAAGACGCCGCCCTATAACCGGTGTGGAGCCGGGAAGTGGGCGGCGGCCGGGAGGGAGTCGGAGGCGGCCGTAGTACTGATCGAGCCGCAGGACAGCAAAACCTGCGGGTAGGGAAGGGCCGCTGCTTCGTTCACGCGCGAGCTGGGAGCTGCTGACTGGTGAGTGCCGGAGTTACGGCTAGGTCCACCCTCACGGCTGTCGGAGGCGACAGAGTCAGAGCCTTGCAGCATGCGCTTTACCGGGCGGCCAAGGCCGATCCGGGCCGACGGTTTCATGCGCTGTTCGACAAGGTCCACCGCAGGGACGTGCTGGACAGGGCGTGGGAGGACGTGCGCCGCAACCGCGGCGCTGCTGGCATTGACCGTGTCAGTCTGGCGGACGCCGAGGAGTACGGGGTATCCCGGCTGCTCGGTGAGCTGGCCGCGGAGCAGAGGGAGAAACGGCACCGGCCGCTGCCGGCCCGGCGGGTATTCATTCCCAAGCCGGGAACGGCGGAGAAGAGGCCGTTGTCGATTCCCGCTGTCCGCGACCGGGTCGTGCAGGCCGCGGTGAAGATCGTGCTTGAGCCGGTCTTCGAGGCGGACTTCCTGCAGGTCAGCTTCGGGTTCCGCCCGAGGCGGTCGGCGCACGACGCCCTGCAGGTGCTCATTGATGAGTCCTGGCGGGGTCGCCGCTGGGTGGTGGAAACCGACATCGCTAGCTGTTTCGAGTCGATTCCGCATGACCGGCTGATGCAGGCGATCGAGGAACGCGTCTGCGACCAGGCTGTCCTGGCCCTGATCCGCACGTTGCTGCGGGCCGGGGTGATGGAGGACGGGTCGCTGCGGCGCAGCGCCGCCGGGACGCCACAAGGCGGTCCGTTATCGCCGTTGCTCTGCAACGTCTACCTGCACCGGCTGGACCGGGCATGGCAGGCGGGCGAGCACGGCGTGCTGGTGCGCTATGCCGACGACGCGGTAGCGATGTGCCAGACAAGGGAGCAGGCCGAAGCCGCGCTCGCGCGGCTCACCGATCTGCTGGCCGGGCTCGGCTTGCAGCCGAAGATGCCCAAGACCCGCATCGTGCACCTGGCCGAGGGGAACCCGGGCTTTGACTTCCTCGGGTTTCACCACCGGCTGGTGCGCGGACGGACCCCCAAGTCAGCGCACCTGACCTTCCTCGCTCGCTGGCCCTCACGCAAGGCCACCCAGCATGCCCGCGACCGGATCCGGGAAATCACCGGCCGGGACCGGCTCTGGGTGCCGGTCGAGGACGTCGTCGCGGAACTCAACATGTTCCTGCGCGGCTGGGCCGGGTACTTCCGCTACGGAAACTCGGCTCGCGTCCTCGGCCAGGTCGGGAACTACGCCCTCTGGCGGCTCGGGCTGTGGTTGTCCAAGAGGGGCAACCGCCGCCGGGCCTGGCGGTGGGGCGTCACCCAGGTGCTGCTATCTGCAGATCACCTCGGCCTGGCCAGCCTCCATCGAATCGTCATCCCGCCCAGGCCCTTCCGGGACTGGCGCGGGCAGGCCGAACGCCGACGGTGAAGAACGTCGGTAAGCCGTGTGCGGGAGAACCGCATGCACGGTTTGACGGGCGGGGACTGGAAACGGGCCGCGACCAGCGGAAACCGCGCCAGTCCCCGACCCTCCCCATTCGGGTTGTGAGCTGCGGTGGAGCGCCCGGATCCGGTTCGCTGGCATGGCCTGGCGCACCCGCCACCGCATATGTACCTTGACAGTTACGTAACGACTTCGGTACATTAACGCCATGGAAGCTGCTCTGCGGGCACTGGCGGACGAGAGCCGGCGGACGATGCTGGAAACCTTGACCGGCGGTCCGGCAACCGCGGGTGAGCTGGCGGCGCTGCTGCCGATTGCCCGGCCGGGGGTATCGCGGCACCTGCGGGTGCTGCGGGAGGCGGGGCTTGTCGAGGTCCGCCAGGAGGCGCAGCGGCGGGTCTACAGTCTTCGCCCCGAGCCGCTCGCCGAGGTCGATGAATGGCTGGGCCGGTACCGGGCCTTGTGGGAGCAGCGGCTGGATGCCCTGCACACCGAGATAGCACGGGGAAAACGCGAACGAAGGAGCACCAGATGACCAGCAGTGCACGTCCGGCTATCCGCATCCTGGGCAGCCTGCGATCAGCAGACGGCAAGGGCGTCGTGCGCATGGAGGACCGCTTCGACACCGATATCGACGACGTGTGGTCGGCGCTCACCGATCCCCTGCGTCTGGCCCGCTGGATCGGCGAGGTAGAGGGCGATCTCCGCCTCGGCGGTGAGTACCGCTACCGCTTTTTTGCCAGCGGCTCGGAAGGCAGTGGGCGCGTGGAAGCGTGCGAGCCTCCGCGGCGGCTGCTGCTGGCCCATGGCCTGGGCGAGCCGTTCGAGAAGGTCATCGAGGCCACGCTGGCCGCCGACGGCGACCAGACCATCCTGGTCGTCGAGGAACGGGGCGTGCCCCTGGACTTGCTCGCCGCCTACGGGGCGGGGGTGCAGGTCCATGTCGAGGATCTCGCCGCCCACCTCGCCGGGCGTGAGCGCTGCGACAGCGACGCGCGGTGGGACGAGCTCCAGCCTGCCTATGAGGACCTGGCGGCCGAGTTCGGCTAGCACGCAGTCGCCACTGGCCGTTTGACCTGGGATGATCACGGCGTGTCGTGACATGGCGCAGTGCAGCCGCCTCAAGATCATGTTTGTGTGAAGAAACTACAATCTGAGGCGGCCGCTGCCGCCAGGGTAGCGGCCGGGCTGGGCCGCCGGAAGCGAACTGAGCTGCTGACGCTGATGAGGCCCGCGTTCATGCCGACGGAGGCGTGGCTGCAGGCAACCCGCTATACGGCGGCGGTGATGAGTGACGTGCCGCGGCGCAACGGCTGGACGATCGCGAAGGTGATCGGCGATAAGACGCCTGACCTGACGCAGCGGCTGCTGAACCGGGCGTGCTGGGACGAGGCCGCGGCGATGAGCGCGGTGCGCCGGTTCGCGGTAGCGGGCCTGGACGAGGCTGCCCGCCGGTCTGGCCGCAGGCTCGGCATCGCGGTCGGTGCCCTGGATGAAACCGGGCAGGAGAAACACGGATCGGCCACCGCCGGCGTGCAGCGCCAGCACATGGGCTGCGCCGGCGGGGTGGAGAACGGGATCAATACCGTGCACCTGTCCTACGTCCGCGACGGCACCGGGCACGCGCTGATCGGCGCCCGGCAGTGGATCCCGGCCGGTCAGATCACCGATCCGGTTCGGTCGCTGCTGACGGCCTTGCCGCTGGACCTTCAGTTCGCCACCAAGGGCCAGCTGGCCAAAGCGATCGTCGCCGACGCGCTCGCCGATGGCGTGCGGGTCGACTGTTGCCCGTCATTCGGCGTGAGCGCGCGGGCGTCGCTGGCGGTGAGCGGTGATGGTGCGGCAAGGCCCCGCCGGCGGATGCTGGCGGGGCCTTGGGGTTCAGGTTGTCGTCGGGATGCTCATTCTGTCGTGACTTCGGTGACTGCTGCGCGGGCGGAGGATTCATCGACGATGGCTTTGCTGGCGGTGAACGCGGCGAGCAGGGCGGCGATGGCGATGTTGTTGACGGCGCGGGGGTAGCCGCGGGATGTCTGGCTGTCATCGAACAGCGACTGGCTCCCGACGTCACCAGCGGCCGTCGCGATGATCTGCGGCAGGCAGCATCATCGATCGGTGCGTGCGAGGGCGTGGGCTTAGAGGATGTGGTGATCGCCAACGACCGTACTATCGAGGATGTGGCCGAGGAATTGATGACCTTCCTCGGATGGCTCTAGCCCTGGCCATCAGCGCGGCGCACGGCCTGCGCCCGGTCAGCCTGCCCCATCCAGGCCGCCCCGGACCTGGGCAGCTGCCTGGTCAAGCTCGGCCCGGTCGGTGATTGCGGACCCACGCTCGATCCGGAACCCGTCGCCCGGTTTCCTCGGCAGCACGTGCAGGTGGATATGCATAACTTCCTGGCCGGCGACCTCGCCGTCGGCGACAAAGAGGTTGACTCCCTGGCACGGCAGTCCTGAGCGTCGGATGGCTCCTGCAAGCCGCTGCCCCACAGCGAACATCGCCGCGCCAAGCCGCTCGTCCAGGTCGGCGAGCCGTGCGGCGTGGGCCCGTGGCACTACCAGCAGGTGGCCGGCATTGATCGGGCGCAAGTCCATGAAGGCGATGAGCGCAGCATCGGAGTAAACCACGCTGGCCGGTTCCCGGCCGGCCACGATCTCGCAGAAGACGCACGTCGGTCGCGGTGATTCGTCAGCAGACATGGGTCCTATTATCTGCGCCGGCTGTGGTGCTCTGTCCAGGGCTAGTGCCTAGCGTGCGCCCGAACCGCGGCCGCGTCGTCGCCTGCCGCGCAGCCTGTCGCTGAGCTCGCGGGCAATCTCCCGGTCAGCGTCCCGCTGGGAGATTGCCTGCCGCTTGTCGAAGGACCGCCGGCCGCGTGCCACGGCGATCTCCACCTTCGCCCAGCCGTTCTGGAAGTACAGCGACAGTGGCACCAGGGTGACGCCGGCCTCGCCCACCCTCGCGATGATCTTGTCAATCTCGCTGCGGTGCATGAGCAGCTTGCGGGTCCGCCGCGGCTGGTCGAGGACCTGGGTGCCGTGGCGGCCGTACGCGTGCGCGGGGATGTGCAGGCCGTGGAGCATCAGCTCGCCGTCGTGCTCGTGAACGAACGCTCCGGCCAGCGACGCGTGGCCGGCGCGCAGGGACTTCACTTCGTCACCGACCAGGACTATCCCGGCCTCATACGTCTTGAGAATCATGTAGTCACGCCGGACCCGCCTGTTCGAGGCGATGGACCTGCGGCCTGATTCCCTCGACGCGCTAACCGTGCCCTCCTCAACCTCAATCCCGGCTGTCCGCCCGGCCGCGCCAGCGACCGCCGGCCTGACCGACATGGGAACGGTACCGGGCGTGCGGTCGGTGGGGTACCGCGCCCCGGTAATGACCGGGGAGCACCTGACGATCTTGGTCACCGGTAATCGCGTTGCGGCCGCCCGGCGCGCAGTCCTACAGTGGCCGAGCCGCGCGGCAAGAAATGTCCTCTGTACCAGGAAGGAGGTGCCCGCGATGTTCGCTCATCGTCAGACGCCTCCAGGGATCGCTGTCTAAGCAATCCTGGAGACGCACTGCGGGCACCCTCAGGAATCTGGCGTCAGCCAGTCCTGAGGGTGCCTTCTCACCGGTCTCGACCTGCGGAGTCGCCCGGCCTGAAAGGCACGACCAATGGTCACGCCAGCAGCGACTCATGGAGCTGGTCTGCGAAGGCCTCGGCCGGCAGGCGGTCCGGGCCGAGATGGATCGCGCCAAGTGCCAGCCGGACGTCGTCGCCGGGCGCTTGCGTCCCCGCGTAGAAGCGATCGCGCCGGGCGCGGCCCCCAGCAGTGAAGGTCGTCATGAGGGTCGCGAAGGTCCTGGACACGCGGCGTATGCGGCGGAGCCGCTCCGAGCGCTGCTGGCCGTACGCACCTAGTGCGGCCACAGTCCAGTCGTTGGTGCCGAGGAGCAATTCGGAGAGCTGCCGCACCTCGCGCAGCGCCAGGGGCAGGCCCTGGCTGTCGACGGGGTCGTCGTATCCCCCTGCATCGCCGAGCAAGACAACGCCGTCCGCGTAGGGCAGCTGGGCGTGCCGGATCGAACGGTTCAGACAGTACTCGGCGGGAGGTCGAGCGACAGCATCAGCACGCCTTCCACCGGCGTGAAGCCTGTGCTGTGGTAGAGGTTGAGCGCTGCGGCGTTGCCGGGTTCGGTCTGAATGGACAGGCGGATGGCCCCAGCCCCTGATGCCGCCTCGCGCACGGCGCTCAGCAGCGCACGCCCGGCCCCGTGGCGCCTGGCTGCAGGCACGACATAAAGATCCCGAAGCTGCCAGAAACAACCCAGCCGCAGCGATGCGGGCACGGTGATCGTGGTGGCGATTCCCACCAGATCCTCGCTTGCGTGAGCGGCAAAGATGGTCAGCATTCCGGTCCTGGTGTGCTGCGCGAGCCAGCCGAGTGCCCGCCCTGGCACTACGGGCTCACCGTAATGCTGCCGGTACTGGTCGAAGACCTCGGCCACGTCGGCAAGTTCAACAGCTGTCGGGTCTACCAGCTGGGTCACCACCGGAATCACGAGGTCAAGCTACAGCCGGGCGGCCGGCCCGGCGAAGCCGAACCCCAGGGCCGTACTCGGGTCGGCCGTGCCAGTGCTTAGCTGGCCGCGGCCACCAGGTCGATCTCGACATCGACTCCGGCGCGGAAGGCGAGGCCGGGAACCGTGGTCCGGGCGGGCTTCGCCGTTCCGAACACGTCCGCGTACACCGCGTCCATCTCCGCGAACATGCTCGCGTCACGGGTGTAGACCGTCACCTTGATGGCGCGCTCCAGGCTGCTGCCGGCCCCGGCCAGCACGGCAGCGAGATTGCTGAGCGTCTGCCGGGTCTGCGGGCCGATCCCGGCGGGCACGCTGCCGCTGACCGGATCGACGCCGACCTGGCCGGAGCAGTAGACCAGCCCCGCATGGATCACGGCGTGCACGTAGGCGCCGATCGGCGGCCGCAGTTCCGGCACGACAATGCGGCTCAGCTCTGGTGCTGCCAAGGTTCCGTCCTCTGGTCGGAGAAAGGATGCAGAGCGCAGGCCTCGCGAGCGGGCCTGCGCACGGGGGAGTGGCGCCCGAGCCTACGACGCCGCAGTATCGAGCGGGAGGGTGACCCAGCGGCGCTCGCGGTGTGACAGTTCGACTGCGTTGACGATCTCCTGTACCCACAGGCCGTCGTCGAAGTTCCCCTCGTTCGCGTCGCTCTCGCCGAGGATCTCGGTGGCGAAGTGCGCGGTCAGGTTCGCGTAGTACAGCGTGCGCCAGGACTCGCGCGGGCTGCCGCCTGCCGGGTAGTAGCTGGCCGGCACCTCGACATCGCGGAACTCCACGTCGTCGGGCCTGGCCATCTTGAAGGTCTCGCAGATGCCGAACTCCTCGACCAGCCGGGCGATGGCCGCACCTTCGGAGCCGTAGACCCGAACCTCGATGCCGGGATAGTTGCCGACGGTGACGAAGCTGGTCTGCACCGAGCAGATCGCCCCGCTGGCGAACTCCCCGATGAAGATGTCGCCGTCATCGATGTTCGTCCGCGTCATCAGGCCGGTGTCGGCGATCATGCGCTCGGGGACGAAGTTGCGCAGTATCCCGACCACGGAGGTCAGGTCGGAGTCCATCAGCCAGTGCCCGATGTCGATGACCGGGGCACCGTAGCCCTCCAGCGAGGCGACCTGGATCGGGCCGTCATGAGCGCGCTCATTGCCGCGCAGCGGAGTCTGCGGGTTCAGCCACTGCGAGTTCTGCTCGTAGGCGTTGTAGATGTACGGCGTGCCGAGATCGCCGCGCGCGATGAGGTCCTTCAGGTAGCGGACCGCCGGGCTGTACCGGAAGGTCAGGCCGACCTTGGTCTTGAGGCCCTTGGACCTGGCCAGGTCGGCCGCCCGCCGGACGTCGCGGTAATCGTGGGCGACGGGCTTCTCGCTGAGCACGTGCTTGCCGGCCTCGATGGCGGCCATGTTGATCTCGAAATGCTGGCTGTCCCTGGTGACCACGTCGATGATGTCGATGTCGTCGCGCTTGAGCAGTTCCCGGTAGTCCTGGGTAGCCACCGCGCCGTACGTGCCCGCCGCCTCCGCGGCCCGCTGCGGGTCTACGTCGCAGACGCCGACTATCTGGCATCTCTCATCCCGCGCCCAGCCGGGCAGGTGCGCCCAGTTTGCCCACCGGCCTGCTCCGATGACGCCGACGCCCAGTCGACTGGCTGCCATGTGCTCCGCCCTCCCGACGCTTGCGGCGGAGTCAGACATCATCCGTCCGGCTGATTCGTCGATTGTTGACAACTCCCTCATGATGAACTACGCCGGTCTCTGACGTCAATACCCCCACGATGGGGGACTTGACGCCACGTATCGTTCACGAAATAGTTGTGGTTGACGATCGACAATTGGCATTGAGTGAGGGACGGATGATGTCTGACGCCGTGGGCGTTCTGTTCGCCGCGCCGCCGGAGGCGGCCTGGTGAGGGCTGAAACGAATGCATCCCGGCTGGTCAGTCAGGTGCTCGCGGGCGAGGTCTGGCCGGCACTCGCGGACCGGCACGCCTACCGCGTAGGCCCGGACGGGCAGCCCTTCGTGCTGCCCGGCATGGGCGGCGTCACGCTGGACGTGCACTGCGGCGATCCGGCTACCGGCTACGTGTCCGATCACCTGGAGCCGGGCGCATCCGTCCGGCACCGCGACGCGGCCGCGAACATGGCCCTCCAGTTCCTCACCTGCGTGGGGAACGAGGTCACGGTCGCCTCGGGCCCGGCCGCCGGCGCTGTCGGTCATGTGATCGGCCAGCACGCCTACGTGCTCGTCGACTTCCCCGCCGCCGACATGGCCGGGATCACCACCGGCGACCAGGTCACGGTCACCGCCGCCGGCCAGGGCCTGGCGCTCACCGAGCACCCGGCGATTACGGTCAAGAACTGCTCGCCGCGGCTGCTAGCGGCGATGCCGGGTGGCACCGGCGCGGACGGTCGGCTCGAGGTGCACATCGCGGCCACGGTGCCCGCGGAGGCAGTGGGTGCGGGTTCCGGCATGGTGTCGGAGTACGCCAATACCGACCTCATGGGCGCGTACGCCGGTCTCGGGGATGACCTCTCGCTGGGCCTTGAAGGGCTGCGGATCGGCGACATCGTCGCGCTTGAGGACTCCGATCATCGGTACGGCCGCGGTTACCGGCCCGGCTACCTGACGATCGGGGTGATCTCCACCGGGCAGTGCATGCTGTTCGGGCACGGGCCTGGCCCGAGCTCGCTGATGAGCGGCCCGGCGGAGGCGTTCCGGCTGGTCACTGACGATGGCGCCAACCTGTCCAGCTGGCTGCACGATGGCGTGGCGGCGAACCGGTGAGCGCCGTCGCTGACAGCCCGGAGCTCCGCCCGGTCGCCATGAACCTGCTCGGCCTGGTCGAGCAGTCCGAACTCGGCGACACGCCCTACCGGGTGGGCTGGGACGGGCAGTCCTATGTGCCGACCGGGGACGGCGGCATCGTGCTGGGCGTCCGCCTTGGCGAGTCCGCCTTCGCCCGTGACGCCGATCACGCCGCTCCCGGCGCCTGCCTCGTCCATCCCGACCAGGCAGCCCGGCACGCGCTGACCATCTACTCCTGCATCGGCAACCAGGTCGTGATCAGGACAGGCCAGGCAGCGGGCGCGCGCGGCGTTGTCGTGGGCAAGCGCGGCGAGGCCGGGCGCGTCATCGTGAGCCTGGACCAGGAGAATCTGGCCAGGCTGCGGCCGGGTGACCAGGTGACGGTGCGGGCCTTCGGCCAGGGCTGGCGGCCAGCCGGCCTGTCGCCGGAGGTCACCGTGCTGAACATCGATCCCGGTGCATTCGCCGCGCTTCCCGTCGCGGTCGATGGCGGCCGGGTTGCTGCCAGCGTTCGGGTGATCGTGCCGAGCAAGCTGGCCGGCAACGGCATCGGCCGACCCGCCGCGGGCTGGGATCTTGACCTGCAGCTGTCCGGACGGCTGCAGGCCGATGACACTGACCGGGATCGGGCCGCGACCGCGGCGCCGGAGCAGGCCGGCGAGCTGCCGGACCACGGCAGCCGAGCCGCCGGGCTGCTGCTCGGTGACCTCATCGCGGTGTCTGACCTGGACGCCAGGTGGAACATGGGATACCGCCGGGGCTGGCTTACCGTCGGGGTGGTGGTGCACGGCGGAAGCCCGATGCCGGGTCACGGCCCGGGCATGACGCCCATCCTGACCGGTCCGGCCAGCGTCCTGCAGGCCGAGGCGGACCCGGCCGGGCATGCCGGCCTGACCGAGGCGATAGCGCGGTCGTTTGATCGTTAACCGGCGCGAACTAGAGTAGCGGGCGACTGCCAGCGTGAAGGAAGTAGGTACGAGCCATTCTCGAGCATGTGTCACTTCCAGAAGCGGTATCCCGCGCGCTGCGGCATCGCATCCTCAACAACGAGCTGCCGGCTGAATCCAGGCTGGTCGAGGCGAACCTCGCCGCCGAATTCGGAGTCAGCCGCGGCACCATCAGGGACGCCATGCGCAGCCTGCATGCTGAGGGCCTGATCGACATCGTGCCGCGGCGGTACAGCGTGGTCACCCGGATGTCGACCGAGGACGCCGAGGACGTCTGCTATGCCCGCTACGTGCTCGAAGATGCGAGCCTGGCGAGCGGCTTCGGCGCTGGCCGTAAGGAACTGGTCAAGGAACTGCGGCTGGCGCTTGAGCACATGTCCGTCGCCGCGCGGCTCAACGACCTGGACGCGCTGGTGGACAGCGACACCCAGTTCCATGAAGTGCTGATCAACGTCTCCGGCCGGCAGCGGCTGAAGGACCTGTGGAGCATGCTCAACAGCCAGATGGGTGCCCTGATGCGGGCAGAGCTAGAGCGCCAGGGCCTGGAAATGCCCGAGACGGTCCAGCGGCACCTGGGCATCGTCGCGGCCGTCAGCGATGGCGACCTGCCGCTCCTGCGAGCCGAACTCCGGGCGCACTATCTGGCCGGCTTCCCGGACGCCAACGGCGGGCCCGCAGAAGTCGGGTTACCGGCGCAGGACGGCCGGCGCCGGGTCGGCCGCTGAGGCGGTGAGCAGCCTGCCACCGGCCCCCAGCGCGCGGCCGGAGTCCGGCGTCAGCTGACGCCGCACCGGATGCAGCAGTGCTCACGCTCGCTGGCGGCCGGTAACCCAGTCGTAGCGGATGTCGTCGTCGATGATCGCGGCACCGGCCCGGCTGCCGACGCCCGCGCCGCCGTCGACGTGATATAGCGAGCCCGTCACGTAGCTGGCCCCGCTTGAGCACAGCCACATCACCACGTTCACGACCTCCTCCGGCTCGCCCGCCCTGGCCAGCGGCAGCGCGGGGATACGCCGGGCCAGGCCCTCGGCCATGACCGGCGGCAGCGGCTTCGGCTGGGTGTCGATGAGGCCGGGGCTGACGCAGTTCACCAGGATCTCGTAGGGCGCCAGCTCGATCGCGGCGACCCGGGAGAAGCTCTCGGTGGCGGCGCGGCTGCTCGCATACGCGGCCGCGCCGGCAGAGCCGCGGTTGCTGACGCCGGAGGAGAAGTTCACGATCCGGCCGCCCTGGCCCTGCTCGATCATCGCGCGCCCGGCCAGCTGGGTCATCAGGAAGGTGCCGCGGCAGTTCACCGCGAATACGGTGTCCCACACGTGCACGGTCTCTTCCAGCAGGCTGGTGTGCGGCGCCACGGCGGCGTTGTTCACGCAGAAGCTGAGCTTGCCGAAGTGCTGCACGGCGCTGTCGATGATGCTCGCCGCGCCCCGCTCGGTGCTGACGTCAGCCAGCACGGCCAGCACGGAGTCGCCGTACGGCGCGCAGGTTTCCGAAAGCCCCGGCTCGTCCCGGTCGGCTGCGACGACCCGGCAGCCGGCTTCGGCGAACGCCCCGACCATGGCGCGCCCCACCCCCCGTGCGGCGCCGGTGATGACGGCGACCTCGGTGGCGAAGTCATAGCTGACGTTCATTGGTGTCCTCTCGATGTTGCCGCACGGCGGCGCGGTGCCTGCGTGCGGGAAATGGTCCTCAGGCCGGGGAACCCGGCACCGCGGAACTGACCGGTGCGGTGACCGGGGACTGCAGCGGGAAGTGGCACGCGGCGCGGTGCTCGCCGCCGAAGGCAAGGGTGGGCGGCAGCTCGTCGGCGCACAGCTGCTGCGCGCGTGGGCACCGGGTGCGGAATACGCAGCCCGACGGCGGATCCAGCGCCGACGGCAGCTCGCCCTTGACGCCGCTCGCCGCCGACCGCTCGCGCTGCGGGTTCGGCACCGGGATCGAGGCCAGCAGTCCCGCGGTGTAGGGGTGTGCCGTCCGGTCGTAGACGTCGCTGACGCTGCCGAGCTCGACCAGCCGCCCGAGATACATCACGCCGATCCGGTCGGCCATGTACCGGACCACTGACAGGTCGTGCGAGATGATCAGGTAGGTCAGCGAGTGATCGGCCTGCAGCCGCTTCATCAGGTTGAGGATCTGCGACCTGATGGACACGTCCAGCGCCGAGACCGGCTCGTCGGCCACGATCAGCTTCGGGCTCAGCGCCAGCGCCCTGGCCAGGCCGATCCGCTGCCGCTGCCCGCCGGAGAACTCATGCGGGAAGCGATCGGCGGCCTGGGGGCTGAGTCCGACCTCGTCCAGTAGTTCCCTGGTCCGCTGGTGCTGCTCGGCTCGCGTGCCGATGTGCTGAATGGCCAGCGGCTCGGTCAGGATCGTGCCGACCCGCATCCGCGGATCCAGTGAGGCATACGGGTCCTGAAACACCAGCTGGAGATCGCTGCGCAGGCTGCGAACCTGCCGGGACGGCAGGGTGCCCAGGTCGTTGCCATCGAAGACGATGCTGCCTGCGGTCGGCTTCTCCAGCGCCACCATCATCCGGCCGATGGTCGTCTTGCCGCAGCCGGACTCGCCTACCAGGCCGAAGGTCTCGCCAGCGCGGATCTCGATGGTCACGTCGGTGACTGCCTTGACCGAGCCCGTCCGGCGCTGCAGCACGCCGGCCGTGACCGGGAATTCCTTGTGCACCCCGGTCAGCTGAAGCAGCGGCCGGGCGGGATCGCCTCCGTTGGCTGCCGCAGCGGGCTGGCTGACGGCCGCGGCCGTCCGCGCTGCCCGCTCCGCGGTCCCGGCCGTGTCCGCGGTCCCGGCTGTGTCCGCCGTCCCGGCTGTGTCCGCCGTCCCGGCTGTGTCCGCCGTCCCGGCTGTGTCCGCAGTCAAGGTGATCTCCGTCGCGGCACTGACTTCGGCCGCCGCGGCCTCGGTCGCCTCGGCGTCGGCCCTCTGGGCCTCGGCCGTCTCGGTGACCTCGGTCATCCCGCTGACCCCGGCTGTCTCGGCTGCTGCCGCCAAGGCCAGCTTGTCGATCGCCGCGACGTCCGCCGCGCTGGTCTGCGTCGGGTGGAAGCAGGCGAACTCGTGCGTCAGGTCCGATCCGGCCAGCTGCGGATCATTGTCACGGCAATCCGGCTGCGCATACAGGCATCGCGGAGCGAACCGGCAGCCGGTCAGCGTCCCGGTCAGCTCCGGCGGCAGGCCGGGAATCGAGTACAGCCGGTGCCGCGCATCCTGATCCAGCTTCGGGATCGAGGCAAGCAGCGCCTCGGTGTAGGGGTGCCGCATCTGGTCGAACAGCCGGGCAGTCGTCGCGTGCTCCACGATCCGGCCCGCGTACATGACGTAGGTGTTGTCTGCCCGCTCGGCGATGACGCCGAGATCGTGCGTGATCAGGATGACGGCCATCCGCAGCCGCTCTTTCAGGCTGTCGATGAGATCGAGTATCTGCGCCTGGATCGTGACATCGAGCGCGGTCGTCGGCTCGTCCGCGATGAGCAGCCGGGGCTCGTTCGCTAGCGCCATGGCGATCATCACTCGCTGCCGCAGGCCGCCAGACAGCTGATGGGGGTAATCGTCCAGCCGCTCGGCTGGCTTCGGCATGCCGACGAGCGCCAGCACCTCTGCCGCGCGTGCCAGCCCGGCCTTGCGGTGAACGCCCTGGTGCAACTGCACGCTCTCGGCGATCTGCCGGCCGATGGGCATGGTCGGGTCGAGCGAGGTCATCGGGTCCTGGAACACCATGCCGATCTCGCCGCCGCGCACCTTGCGCATGTCAGGGTTCGAGAGCGGCACCAGGTCGCGGCCCTCGAGCAGCACCTGCCCGCCGGAGATGCGGCCGCCCGGCGGCAGCAGGCGGATCAGCGAGGTGCCGAGCATGGTCTTGCCGCAGCCGGACTCGCCGACCAGGCCGACGGTCTCGCCCTCGCCGACGGTGAGGCTGACGCCGTCTACCGCGCGCACGGTCGCGTCGCGCAGCTGAATCTCGGCCCGCAGATCCCTGACCTCCAGGACGCTCACTGCTGACCGCCAGGGGCACGGTCACGGCTGGTCAGTCGCGATGAGGCTGTCACTGGGCTCGGTTCTCCGTTCGCACTTCGGGTACTGTCGGCGATCTGCGGGCTTGCCATGCCGTCACCGGAGCCGGACGTCGAGCAGGTCGCGCAGGGCGTCCCCGACGAAGTTGAAGGCCACCACGACCACCACGATGAGCACGCCGACCGGGTAGATCTGCCACCAGTAGCCAGCGAAGATGTAGCTGGAGCCGTTGGACAGCATGCCGCCCCAGGTGGCCGCCGGCGGCGGCAGTCCGAAGCCGAGATAGCTGAGGATGGCCAGGATCAGGATCGCGTCGGCGACCTGGAACGTTGCGTTCACCACGATGGTGGACACGGTGTTCGGGATGATGTGCCGGATCACTGCCCGGGTCGAGCCGCCGCCCATCACCTGGACCGCCTGCACGAACTCGCGCGTGCGCAGCGACAGGCTCTCCCCGCGAACCAGCCGGGAAGGCACCTGCCAGGCCAGGAACGACAGCACCACGATCAGTTCCAGCGTGCTCGGCGCCACGCTCGTCGCCAGGATCAGCAGCAGGAACAGCGCCGGGACCGCCAGGATCACGTCGACGATGCGCATCATGGCCGTGTCGACGAATCCGCCGGTGAAGCCCGCGATGGCGCCCCAGATGACGCCGGTGGTGGTGGCGATGAGAGCGACGGCGGCGCCGATCTCCAGTGAGCTCTGGCCACCGACCATCAGGCGGCCGAGGATGTCGAAGCCGTTGTCGTCGGTGCCGAGCGGGTGGCCGTGGCCTGGCGGCAGGTTGGCCGAGGCGAGGTCAGAGGCGACCTGGTTGGTGTGGTACACCAGCGGCCCGACGAAGCAGAACAGGCAGGCGAGGAAGATCGTGGCCAGGCCGACTTTGCCGAGCGTGCTGATGTGCACGCGCCGGCGCGAGCGCACCGTGCCGCCGGCCGGCGCCGCCTCGGCGACGGTGCCTGCGGCCCCGCTGGCCGTCGGACTCGAGAACATGGTCATCTGTGGCCCCTAGCTGTACCGGATGCGCGGGTCGAGCACGGCATAGGCAATGTCGGCCAGCAGATTGCCGACGACTGTCGTCACGGCGATGATGACGGTGATGCCGAGCTCGACGGGATAGTCCTGGCTCTGGGCCGAGGTGAAGAAGAGCAGTCCCGTTCCCGGGTAGTTGAAGATCTGCTCGATGACCAGGCCAGCGGTGAAGAGCCATGGCAGTGACAGGCCGAGCAGCGTGACGATCGGCAGCATGGAGTTGCGCAGCACGTGACTCCACAGGATCTTGTGCTCGGGCAGGCCCTTGGACCGCGCGACCTTGATGTAGTCCTGCGCCAGGCTCTCGATGGCCGAGGCGCGCATGTACCGGCTGAACAGCGCGAAGTTAATCAGCACGAGCGCCATCACCGGCAGGATGAGCGCGACGGGCTCGGTCAGGACCTCGCCGAGCGTCGTGCCCTGCGGCGCCTCCGGCGGGAAGATGTGCAGCCGGGCGGACAGGATGTCGACCAGCAGCAGCGCGAGCCAGAAGGTCGGCATCGAGTACAGCAGGAACGAGACGCCAGTCAGGCTGTGGTCCAGCACCTTGTTGCGGTAGATGGCCTGGGCGATGCCGATCGGGATGGCGATGAGCACGGCGATGAGGAAGGCGATGCCGACCAGGAACAGGGTCTTCGGCAGGTCAAGCGCGAGCAGCGAGTCGACGCTGATGTTGAGCTTGTAGGAGTAGCCGAGGTTGCCGTGCAGCAGCTGGTTCACGTAGTGCAGGTACTGGACGGGCAGCGAGGCGTCCAGTCCGTACTGCTTGTTGAACGCGGCGATCGACACCGGGGTCGCCTTGGCGCCGAGGATCGCGCGCGCCGGGCCGCCGGGCAGGTGATGCAGCAGCAGGAACACGATGATGGTGACGCCGACGACGACGACGAGCGAATGGAGCAGCCGGTAGGCGAGGTAGCGGGTCATGACGCGGACCTCCCGTCGCGGCGGGCGAACTCCCGCAGCACGTTCCCGGTGACCCTGGCCACGTTGTTGTCATAGTGCGCATGGCTGAGGCTGGCGCTCCAGGCGATGGACCCGACGCTGAAAACCGAGCCTCCGGCCGGCGTTTCCAGGTAGGTCATGTCCGCCCTGACGTATTCGGACTGCGTGCCGCCTTCGCGGGAACTCATCTCCTCGACCTCTTCCACAGCGCGCTGATAGGTGTCATCGTGCTTGCCCCTCGTGCTGGCGATGACCAGCGTCCCCGGCGGCGTGCCCAGTGCGGGATCGGCGCGGTCCAGCTCGTCCGCGGCGGCCCCGCCGAGCTTGAGGCCGAAGTCGCCGATCACCTCGTCCGGCCCGATGCCGTCGAAGATGAACGCGACGCGCGGGTCATGACTGTCTGGCGTGCGGTCGTAGCCCGCTCCGGGGCCACCGCCCTGGGCGCAGAAGCCCACGCCGACCAGTGCCTGCGGTGCCCGGCCGCGGTCCACCCAGTGACCGCCGGGCTGGCCATCCGGGTGGTGCCCCTCGCCCGGCTCGCCGGTCCAGGTCCGGGACCCGCTCCGGCCGCGCCGGACTTCGAGCAGGTGCGGCGCGCCGTCGGCGACGGTGGTGACCCAGTAGAAGCCGTTCCCTCCGAGGTAGGCGAGGTTGCCGCCACCGTCGATATAGCTGCTGAGCGCGTCGAGCATTTCCTCGCTGACGTACTCGGGGTGCCCGCCGGTCACGATGCCCGCGTACGGGCGCAGCAAGTCGGCGCCCTCGGCATGCAGGTCGTCGTCGGTGATCGTGTCGTACTCGATGCCCTCGTGCTCAAGCCAGTCCAGCAGGTACAGGTCACCGCTGACTTCGCGGCCCGCGTTCCCCCGGGTCACGATGCGGTGCCAGGGTCGCTGATCGATCATGGGCCGGCGGGAGGAAACGTGCGCGACGCCTGACCCGTCGCGGTGCGTGCAGTACAGGGACAGGCCGAGCTCACGGTGCTCGCCGAGGAACGCGCTCGCGGCCTCGTCCTGGGTGCCGCCCGCGCTAGCCGCAGCCGCCCTGGCCGGGTGGTGGAAGTTCGAGTAGATCGTGTAGGTGAAGGTGGGGATCAGCACGGCGAGCGGCGCGGTCCGGCCGCCGGCCGCGGGCCGGACGTAGAACGGGATGACGTCCTCGTGGTCGCCGGCCGTCAGCCGCGCCGCGTACATGCCGCTGCGGATGTCGGCCGGAACGTGCCAGCGGAAGGCTGGCGGCCAGCTCGCATCAGCGAGGTCATCGTCGTGATACCAGGTGGCCTGGTACTCAGCCGGCCGAACGCGCCAGTCCAGCGCCTGGCCCGACCAGTTGCGGCCGGTCGCGGGCCGCGACGGGGAGTTGACGTATCGCAGTTCCGGCAGCGTGCCGTCGGCGTAGGCGGCCCGGGCGAGCAGGCCGGTCGCGTCGAGGGCGAGCGGCAGCGCCCGGGGTGCGTCGATCTTGCCGTTATAGGCACCGTCGGTGACGGAGGTGAGAGCGGCCGGGTGCAGTGGCCCGGTCGACAATGCGGCCACGTAGGCGCGGCTGCCGAGCGGAGCGGGAGACTGCGGCTCCTCGCTGCTGACCGCGATGTCCGGCCGGCCCTGGTGGCGGCCGGCCCCCTGGTGCAGCAGCACGACCTGGCCGCTGGTGGCGCTGACGCTGCCGGCCACGTAGTGCCACTGCCGTGCGGCGAGCGGCACAGTGCTGCTGATCTCGCCGGCGGTCCCGTCCGCGCGCCGGTAACGCAGGGCCAGCTGACCGGAATCGCCGATGCCGAGCGCGAGCCCGGCGTGTCCATCGGACCCGAGCCACGTCACGATGCCCTGCCAGCGGCCGAGCACGGGCAGCGTGGGATAGATCCAGGCGCAGACCGATCCGTCACCAGCGGGGGAGGGCTCCACCGCGTCAGTGACCGCGTAGGACCCCGATACCGTCTGATGCGCCGTTCCGGCGTAAGTGCCGTCGACCTCGCTGGGCACGTGCTCGTAGCTCAGCGGCGGCCCGTCGCCGTCCGGCCGCGGACCGCGGCCGGTGACCCGGATGATCTCAGCCTGGTAGCTGTCCACGCCGGCGCTGACCATGAACTCGACGGGGTGACCCGAGCGGACGCTCCATCCGCTCGGGTACCCCATCAAGGGCATGTCCGGAGCCGGCGTAATGCCTGGTACCGGATGTGCCGTCACTTCGTGAAGTACCAGCTCTCCGGGAACACCGACAGCGTGGTGTTGGCTGGGATAGGCCCGTTCAGGGTGTTCTTGACGGCCAGCACCTCGAAGTCGGCGTTGGGCTGCCAGAGCATGGGCAGCTGCAGCGTGACGTACTTCTCCCAGGCGTTGTAGTCCGCCTGAGTGGCAGTACCGCTGGCGGCAGCCGCGTCGAGCTTGTCCTGAGCGGGGTCGCAGTAATTCTCGTGGTTGTTGTTGCCGCCGCAGTCGGTGTAACCGGCCTCAACGGGATATCCGTTCGGCGGCGTGTACACGCCGCCGCCCCAGTCGGCCAGCTGCCACGTGCAGGAGGACTGACTAGCAGTGCAGGCAGGCGAAGCGGCGAACACGTTGACGTTGTTGACCAGCTTGATGTCGATGCCGACCGTAGCCGCGACCGTCTTGTAGGAGGTCATTGCGACCTCCTGCTGGAGCGCGCCGCTGTAGATCAGCAGGTTCAGGCTCAGCGGGAAGCCTGCCTTGATGCCGGCGCCGCACTCGTTCGCCGCGGTGCCGGGGTGGGCGCAGGTAGTGATGCCACCCGGGTGCACTGCCCAGCCGTGCGCCTTGAGCAGTGCGCTGGCCTTGGCCGGGTCGTAGGGATAGGCATTCGGCTCGGCACCTTGCTCGGACGCCGGACCGTTCACCACCATGCCGTAGTCAGGCTGGGCGTAGCCGGAGTAGACCTTCGAGATCTGCAGGTTCTGGTCGATCAGGTACTGCAGTGCCTGCCGGATGTACAGCTGCCGGAAAGCGGGCCCGACGGTCGGGTTGTTGAAGTTGATGAAGAGCGAGTTGAAGCCGTAGACCTTCCACGGCGCGACGTTATAGCCCAGCGCCTTGATCTCCGGCACCGTCGTGTAGTCGCTGGGCGGCAGGTACCCGACCGTCAGGTCGCCAGCCCGCAGCGCGTTGTACTCGGCGTCCTGGCTGGTGAAGGGCACTTCCACGAACTGGGCAACCTTGGGCTTGGCTGGCCCGCTGTAGTTCTTGTTCGGGACGAACGTGACCTTGCCGCTCAGGGTATAGCCGCTGAGCTTCCACGGGCCGTCGACGGTCTGCCACAGAGGGTTGGTGGCGTAGGTCTTGAGGTCCTTGGACTGGCTCTGCAGGAAGGCCAGCACCGCGCGCGCGCCGGCTGGTGTCTCGTCGTAGTTGCCCACCTTGCCGGTGGCGCTGGTCTTGTCCCAGACATGCTGCGGTATCGGCGTGATCTGGGAGAGCTCGTTGCCGGTGAAGAAGCTCGGCCCGTAGGGCTTGTCGAGCGTCATCTGGATCGAGTACGGGCTGAGGACCTTGATGGCCGTCACGTTGTCGGGGAACTGCTTGGGCGTGTAGTCAGCCCACTGTGACTTGTTGGCCTTCAGGATGTTGAGCCAGAACATCAGGTCACGGCTGGTGACGGGAGTGCCGTCCGACCACTTCCAGTGCTTGATCGAGACCGTGACGACGGTGCCGTTGCTGGAGTAGACAGGCGGGTTGCCCAGGCTCGTCGCGTAGTTGACGGTCGGGCTTGCGCCGTTGCTCTGGTTAAACAGCGGCGGCCACATGAGGCTCTCAAACCAGCCCTGCTCCTGGATGGTGAAGAACGCGCCGGAGTAGAACGGCAGGATCCAGGTGGGGGCGTAGCCAGCCGACTCGGCGAACGTAACGATCCCGCCGCTGGCCGCGGTGGTCCCGGAGGTCGTCGAATTGCCGCCTGAGCTGGAGCAGGCGGCTAGTGCCATCACTGCGCTGATACCCACGACCGCCACGCCGCGCCGCGCCGCACGACGGCGGAACGGGCGGGCGGTGCTAGGGGCGGTGCTACTGCGTTTCGCCATCGCGTAAGTCCTCTCGCTGGGGCCAGTTCGCGCCCCGGGGGAGGTAACGCGGAGGCACCCCTCCCGGCCCTGAGCGGGCCGCGAGCGGCGGACTGACCCCAAAAGTCGAATGTCGACAACCGACCGTGCCCCATTACAGTCTTGTCCTGCCGTACTGTCAAGGGATGTTGCGATATCGGAATCGATACCATTGGAGACCTGCTGAGAGGCCTGCACGGTCGCGGCGCCGGGAGCTCCAGGCGGCATCGGGCCGGCACGAAGATCGTGACGTTCATCCGCTATGACCGGTTCGATCGTTGACGATCTACCGGAGACCGACGCGAGTACGCGTCCGGCAGGCCGCGATGCAGGAGGAGTTCAGGGCCGGGATCGCGGCGGAAGCCGTACCTGGTCGGGTGTCAGATCAGCGATGCGGGTCGCGCCGAGCAGGCGCATTGTCCGCGCGACCTCGGCTGAGAGGATCTCCGCCGCCCGGTCCACGCCACGCTCCCCGCCGGCCATGAGCCCGAATAGGTAGGCGCGTCCGACCAGGACGAAATCAGCGCCGAGCGCGATGCCGGCCACGACGTCGGCACCATTCAGCACGCCGGTGTCGAGCCAGACTTCCGCTCGTTCCCCGACCTCGGCGACGACCTCCGGAAGCAGTCGTAGCGGCACGGGCGCACGGTCGAGTTGCCGTCCGCCATGGTTAGACAGAAGAACTACGTCGGCGCCCGCGTCGACGACGAGCCGGGCGTCGGCGACGGACTGGATCCCTTTGACGATGAGCGGGCCGGCCCACATGGACCGGATCCAGGCGAGGTCATCGATCGTCATGGATGGGTCGAACAGGGTGTCCATGAGTTCGCCGACGGTACCGTCCCAGGCGGTGAAGCAGGCGAAAGCCAGCGGCGGAGTGGTAAGAAGATTCCCCCACCAGCGCGGGTGCAACGCCATGTCGCCCAGGGTGCCCAGCGACAGTGTGGGCGGCAGGGTGAAGCCATTGCGGGCATCGCGAAGCCGGTTGCCCCCGACGGGGGTGTCGACCGTGAGCATGAGGGCCTCGTATCCGGCCGCGGCGGCGCGGGCCACCAGGTCGGCGGCGGGAGCGCGGTCGCGCCACACATACAGCTGGAACCACAGTCGCCCGCCGGGCGCCGCGGCCGCCAGGTCCTCGATCGATGTGGTCCCCATCGTGGAAAGCGCGTAAGGGATCTTCCGTCGCGCGGCGACGGCACCGACGGCGGCTTCCCCTGCATGGTGCATGAGCCGGGTGAAGCCGGTCGGGCCGAAACCGAACGGCTGGGCGCTCTCCCGGCCCAGGGGACAGGCGGCAGTGTCCAGGTCACTGACGTCGCGCAGGACCCGCGGAACGAACTCGATGTCCCGGAACAGCTGTCGCGCCCGCTGGAGGCTCACCTCGCCATCGGCCGCACCGTCGGTGTAGTCGAAGACGGCCCGTGGGGTGTGCCGGCGGGCAATGCTGCGCAGATCTGCGATCGTCTGCGCGTTGCCGAGACGGCGCTCGATGGGATCGGCGACCGGCGGGCGAAGCCTCAGCAGGGGTCGTATCTCGTGCGGCCGCAGCAATCGCCGTGTCATGACGCACCGCTGCTCATGCGGCAAACGCCCGGGAGTTGCGCAACGACAATGCGACCAGGGTGAGGGTAGGCCCATAGCCTGAGCCCGTCGGGAACAGGGAGGAGTCGGCGATCATGACATTCGGAGCCTCCCACAGACGACCCCACGGGTCGCACGCGCTCGACAACGGATCGGTGCCGAATCGGGCCGTCCCGGCGACGTGGCGTGAGATGGGCACCTGGCTGATCTCCGAGTGTGAGGTCGCCAGATCCCCGGTCGTCTTCGGAGACGTCGCCGTCAGGATCCGCTCCGCGCCAGCCTCCTGCATGATCTGCGCGAGTTTGGCCCCGTGATGTCTTGAGGCGACCAGTTCGTGGGCGTGAAGCTGGTAGGTCGTCCTGGCAACGGGCAGGCCCCAGATGTCGGTAACTGCGGGGTCGAGGTCGACCATGTTCGTGAACTGGGGCAGGTCGTCGCCTTGCATGCAGAACCCCAGCAGGCGGTCCCGCATCGGGGACTCGCGCATCATGATCTTGTGCTGCGGCCCCCATGGGTACTGCTTCGCCTCCGCGATCAGGTGGGATGGGCTGCAGTGCTCGACTAGCCCGCCCTTGATCCAGGGCAAGCCTGCCTCAGCGGCGGCCATCCGCGCAGCCTCGTCTACGAGGATATGGTCGTCGTGGACGTGGGTGACGGATCGGCCGATATGCCCGTGGACGCGGAACGGCATGATTCCGAAGACGAATGTCTGCATGTGGAACATCACGTTCCGGCCGATGTGCTCATTGGTGAGGCCGGAGAGCAGGAGCAGCCGTGGCGTCTCCATCGCGCCGCCTGCGACGACGATCCGCTCCGCGAGCTCGATGTGACGGTCACCGCGCGCGTCGATCCATTCGACACCGGTCGCCTTGCCGTTTTCGAGCAGGATGCGTGACACGTGACTTTGCGGGCGCAGTTGTGCCCGGCCGGTGACCAGGGCGCGCCGCAGTGGTCCGACGGGGTCGCCCTTCGCGTGGATGGGGCAGCCGAAGTAGGCACAGAAGCCACAGTTGTTGCAGGCCGGCCGCCCGTCGTATTCGACGGAGTTCACACCGGTGGGCGCAGGGTAGGGGTGGTAGCCGAGCTTCTGCGCCGCGGCTGAGGTCACGAGGGACCCGTACATCGCCGGACCTGGCGGCATCGGGTATGCGCCCGACCGCCACGCGGCGAACGGGTTCGCCCCGGCGAGGCCCGCGACGCCGATGAGCCGTTCGGCCTCGGCGTAGTAGGGCTCCATCTCGTCGTAGGTGACGGGCCAGTCGGCGATGCTCGCGCCCTCGACCGGCCCGAGCTCGGACTCGACGAGGAAGTCATCCTCGCGGAACCTGGGCAGCTTCCCGTCGGCATGGACGCCGCCGCCGCCCACAGTGGCGGGCAGATTGTTGACCTCCCCGATCACCTGGCGATCACCATCGGCGATGGACGTCCGAAACGTCCGGGGCTCCGCCCAGGGATCCGGCCCGAGGAAGTGCCGGGTCATGTACTTCAGCTCGTCGTTGGAGAAGCGTTGCGGGAGAACTGAGGGATTTTCGAGGTCGATCAGATGGTTGCGGCCGCGCTCGAGGATCAGCACGGAAAGCCCGGCCTCGGTAAGAACTTCGGCGGCTGTCGACCCGGCCGGACCTGACCCGACGATGATTGCGTCGAAATCCCTGCTCATGCTCCGCTGACCTCCGCGTCGGTGTATCCGCGAGGTTGTACGTCCCCCGCGTAGTTCAGGTAGTGCCAGCCAGCCAGTTCCCGGTTGCCTCCGTACTCGGGTGCTCCGTACAGACCCTCGCAGACGTGCTCGTAGACCAGCCGGGTGAAGTCGCCGATCTCCGTCAGCCGGTCATCTTGGGCCGGCGGGTCCAGGGTGAGGAACTTCTCGCCTAGCTCGGCGAGACCGTGGGTGTAGGTCTCCTGAAGGCCGGTGACTGGCCCTAGTCGCTCTCGTTCCGGCTTTCCCTGTGAGCCCTCGATCCGGGTCCGCCAGGCCAGCTCCTCGGCAGGGCTGAGCTCTTCGAAGTGCGAGAAGGAGCTGTCGCCGCCAAACCGGCCGGAGAACGGGCCGCCCGCCCAGATGCGAGGCGGGGTGAAGGTAAATGCGCCGAGCAGCGTGTCTATGTAGTCGACAGCTCCCAGCTCGGCGCCGTCGGGTGCGCCGTCCGCGGGAACGAGCCGAGCGCACACCGCCTCGAGAATCGAGTACTGGAGCGCAGTGAGGAATGCGGGCATCAGGCCTCCCGGCTGTGCGGCGGGGTACGGGCCGGAGTGAGCGTCATGACGGCGACCCCGACAGCACCCATGACACGCCGCCGCCGAGGTGGCGGACGAAATCGACGTTCTCGTATGCGGCTCCGAAGTGGCCGAGCGCGGTGTAGAAGGTGCGCATGGGACCCCGCTCGATGCACCAGGCCAGCGGGAGGACCGGGCCTGCGGTCCCGTCGTGGCCATGCCCGAACTCGAGCCCGAGCAGGTCGTGCCGATCCTCGGCCAGATCGCTGAAGAGGTAGAACTCCTCATTGAATAGCCACCGGCCGGGCAGGTGCCGCGTCGCCGGGTGCGCGTCGTCGACGACCAGCACGGGGAGAACCCCGGTGACTGGATGGCCCGCGAATCTGGCGCCGATGAACTCCCCGTACGCCGGCCACCGGTAGGCAGAGTCGCTGGCGGAATGCATGCCTGCGAATCCGAGGCTGCCCTGGCGGACCCTGTGCTCGATGACCGGGCGCTGCTCGTCAGACCACTCGGTCTCGCCGATGGTGAAGAGCATCAGCAGGCGTGCTCGCTCAAGGTCGGAGACAAGCAGATCCGTCACCTGCGCAACGTGGCGGAAGCTCAGCCCGTGCAGTCGCGCGATCTGCGCCGCGGTGGTTACTGCCGACGGCAGGCTGTGGTGGGCGCCGGCCAGCCTTGCCGTGCCGGCGGCATCCCGGTAGGGGGAGACATCGGTCACGAACAGGAACTCGCTCACGACGGCATCGCCGCGACGACGCTGATCTCTACCAGGATGTTCTTCAGTGCCGCGCCGGTCGTCGCCCGGGCGGGATAAGGCGGCGTCAGGAACGTGCCGTAAACGCGATCAAAGCCGGCCCAGTCCCGCTGCAGGTGCTCGAGGTAGGCAGTGGTGCTGACGACGTGCGACCAGTCGAGTCCGGCACCGCCCAGGATCGCCGCGATGTTGCGCATCGTGCGGTCCGTTTGCTCCTCGATCGTGTGGCCGACTACTTCTCGGGTGCGTGGATCGTACGGGCCGTTGCCGGCCACGAACACCAGGCCTCCGGCGACTATTGCCTGTGAGTAGCTGCCCGATGCGACCGGTGCATCAGGAACCGAGAGCGCGCGGTGAGACATCTGGGATTCCTCCATTACAGCGACAACGACCTTTACGCAGATCGGCTTGCGGGCGGTCGGCAACGGGCAAGAAATTTCTGGTGATATATCATGCTTCAATCCGGTTAGCATGTGTTAGCGTATTGGCCATGACGAAACAGCCTCCGGCAGTCACGGCCGTTTCCGAAGCGCTCCTGAAGCTGGGCAGCGCGACGCTTGGCGAGAGCGGCGGCCAGGGCCTGAATACCCGCATCCACGCCATGTGGCCGGGCGCGTGTTTCGCCGGCCCGGCCTTCGCTGTCCGCTGCCCCGTCGGGGACAACCTGGCAGTGCATGCGGCCGTGGCGCGGGCACCGCGCGGATGCGTTCTCGCCGTCACCGTCGCCGGTGACGTGTCGCGAGGATACTGGGGTGAGGTCCTCGCCACGGCCGCGCAGGCGGCCGGCATAGCAGCGCTCGTCATCGATGGCACCGTTCGCGACCTGGACCGGCTCGCGGCCATGCGGTTCCCGGTCTTCGCCCGCGGGCATTCGCTGCCGGGCGCGGCCAAGTCCGGTCCGGGGGAGATCGGCGGCACGGTTGCTCTCGGCGACGTGACGGTGCACACCGGTGACTGGCTCGTGGGGGACACCGACGGCGTCGTGGTCATCAGTCCCGAGACGCTCGATGACGTCATCGCGGCAGCACAAGCCCGCGAAGCCAAGGAGCTTGGCATGTTCGACCGGCTGAAGGCGGGCGCCACGACTGTCGAACTGCTCGGCCTGGACGTCAGCTCGATCCGGGGAGCGTAAGGTCCGGTCATCGGCTCGTCACCTGATTGGCGGGTACCCGCCCGGCCAGCACGTCCACCACGCCCTGGCAGGCCAGTCGTGCCATGGCTGCCCGCGTGGCCCACGTCGCGCTTCCGATATGCGGCAGCAGCGTCAGCCCGGGCGCGGCAAGCAAGCGCGGGCTGACGTGCGGCTCGCCGTCGAAGACGTCCAGTCCGGCGCCCGCCAGGTGACCTGAGCTCAGCGCGTCAACGAGGGCATCCTCGTCGACGATGCCGCCGCGAGCGGTATTGACCAGGACGCTGCCGCGCGGCATCCGGCTAATCCGCTCGGCGCCGAGCAGGCCGGTGGTTTCCGCTGACCGCGGCACATGGATGCTGACCACATCGGATTCCGACAACAGGGTGTCCAGCTCGGGCACATACCCCGGCCGGCCGGTTGGGCGCCGCGCATGGTGGCGTACCTGCATGTCGAAGGCGGTAGCGCGGGCGGCGACTGCCTGACCGATGCCGCCGAAGCCGACGAGTCCGAGGCGGGCACCAGCAAGGTCCATGCCCAGGTAGCCGGTCAGGTCCCAGCCGTGCCAGTCACCCTGACGCAGGGACGCCTGCGCGGCTGTGGCCCCTCGGCATGCGGACAGGATCAGCAGCATGGTCACATCCGCGGTAGCGGCGTCCAGTACGCCGGGGGTGTTGCACACGGTCACCTCGTGCCGCTGCGCCGCGGCCACGTCGATGTTGTCGTAGCCGACGGCGATGTTGGCGACGACGCGCAGCCTGCCGAGCGCCCCGGCCGACAGAACCTCGGCGTCGATGGTGGCGCTCAGCGGGCTGACGATCGCGTCGGCGTCGGCTGCTGCCGCGCACAGCGCGGCGTGGTCCCCGGCCAGGTCAGGTGCCAGCCGGACGTCCAGCCCGGCTGTCTGCAGCGGCTCGAGCCATTCGGTGGGCAGCTGCGCCACCACCAGAACGCGGGGGACCATGCTTACTAGTGCTCGGTGTAGTTGATGTCGCCCGCGCCCGGCTCGGCGACGGCGAAGCAGAAGCAGCGGATGGGGGAGTGCGGGCTGGAGGCCACCAGGCTGTGGACCTTGTTCGGCGGGATGTAGACCAGGTCGCCCTGGGAGACGTCCCGTTCCTCGCCGTCGATGATCATCAGTCCCTTGCCGTAGAGCACGTAATAGAACTCATGGGTCGGGTGGGTGTGGGGATCGACAGCACCGCCGCCGAGGATCTCGAACTCATTGATCAGTTCGAGCGAGCCGCCTTTGGTGATGTCGCGCATCGTGCCCGGAGGGAACATGTACCAGACGGGGGTGGTGCCGTTGTGCTCGGCGACCGGGGCGATGTCGCTGATGTTGCGGACGTCCATGTGCCTCTCCTGTTCGTGCCTGCCGGGTCGGAATCTCTTACGCTTGCGGGAAGACCTCGATGGTCGTCGGGATTGTCGTCAGGTCGCAGCATTCGTTGTCTTCGGCATAGCGCAGACCCTGGACGTTGTAGAGGGTGACCTCGTTCGCCGTGACCGGGAACGGTCCCCAGTGCCAGGTGCCCCGGTGCAGCACGAACGCATCTCTCGCGCGGAGGTGGAAGGCGTGCAGCGCACCCAGGTCTTCCGGTGCGGTGAGGCCGGTGCCGGGCGCGGCGACCACCATGAGCGCGTCATTGTCCAGGACCATGATCGCTTGGGTGTGCGTCACGTGGCGGAAGAGCATCTGGCAGACCAGGCCGCCGGTCACGTGCGGGATTTCGTCGGTGAAGTGGGCGATGACGTTCAGGTGCACGTCCTGCCAGGTGAACTCGAGGCGGGACTGGCCGTCACGAGGATCGGTATCGCGCACCGGAAGCCAGCCGAAGGGCGCCCATCGCTCGTCCGTCAGCGGCCCGGCCCTGAGCGGGTGAACTTCTGCTGTCATGACTTTTCTCCTCACTGCCGGGTGGCGCATGCCTGCAACAGGGCTCTGGCTGTGCTCGCGTCGGTGATCAGGACGTTGAGCAGGTGGCGCTGCATGGCCGCAAGCAGGGGCTCGACCTTCGCCCGGCCAGCTGCGACTACAACGCGCGTGGGGATGGCGGCGATCTGATCCAGCGTCAGCCCGATCACCCTGTGGTTGATCTCATGCTCGATCAGCGTCCCGTCACGATCGAAAAACCGGCCGGCGATGTCGCCGACCATGCCGGCCGCGATGAGTTCGGCCCATTCCGAGCTGGGAACGTCCGCTGCCCAGCCTGGGTCAGCCCGGTCCTGGATTCCGCCGATCCCGACGAAGGCCGCGTTGGCCGCAGCCGCCCGCGCGAGTGGCTCTGCGACGGACGGCTCGAGGACGAGTTCCTCCGCCATGGAGCGGCTGCGGACGATAACGGGTGCATGCAGATGCTCGGCCGTGCCGCAGTAGGCGGTGGCGAGGGCGTCGGTGGCGAGGTAAGGACTGCGAGCGCCGCCGCCGGCGGCGCGGGACGCTCCGACGAGTGAGACAAAGCGGACGTCGGTCGGGCTGACGACACCGAGCCATCGCGGGATCTCGGCGACCGTGCGGCTGAGGCCCACGGCCACGACGACGTCGTCGTTCACGATCTGATTGAGGAACGAGGCCCCGCCGCGTGCCACCGCGCTGAGCGGTCCCCGCTCATGGCTGACTACGTCCGGAACCACCACAGCTCGCACCAGGCCGAACCGGGAGCACAGTTGCTCTTCCATGGACATGAACAGGCTCAGCTCGGTCAGGACCGTGATCTGCACCAGCCCGGTCTGGCGTGCTTTCTTGAGCATCCTGGTGACCTTGACCCGGGAGACGCCGAGTGTGGTGGCGACCTGTTCGTGGGTTAGGTCGAACTCGTAGTGAAGTCGGGCCGCCCTGGCCATCAGGTCGTCCTCGCTCATCACTGGGCCCCTCCTGGTAGCGCAACCGCCCTGGATGCCCGCGATGCCAGCAGCATCGCGGGCATCCAGGGAAGGTTTGCCTGTTACGGCTGAGTCTCCACGCTGCTTGGCCCGAGTTGCTGGGTGACCAGGCTGGAGAGCTTGGCCAGCTCTGAACTCATGCTCGCATTCGGATTCTGCGCGAAGTCTCCGGTGACGGTATTGAGGGCCCGGGCGTAAACGGGGAAGTTGACGTTGTTGGGCAGGGCAACGCCATATTTCGCGTAGGTGTTGAAGTCCGCCTGGAACGGCGGCGCGAAGTTGATGAACAGCGGCTGCTCGCCCACAGGCGTAGACGGTGGCACGAAGCCGGACCAGACGGCAGTGGTGAGCTGATTCGGAGGCGTGGACGCGAGCGCGATGAAGTCCTCCGCACCCTGGACGTTCGTCGACGCCTTGGCTACCGCATAAGCCCAGCCGCCGAGCGTGGATGCGGCACCAGGAGCCTGGCCGTTCTCGGTCGGGAACGGCGCCGAGCCGACGTCAGTCTTTGCGGCCGCCCATGGTGCTGCGGACTTCGGAGCCGCCCAGACCGTCGGGTACCAGTTCGAGCCGATGGAGATCGCAAGCTTGCCCTGCTTCATCAGCAGCGGAGGCTGGCCGACCGCGTCGGCGCGGAACAGCTGGGACGTCGGAGCGCCGAGGCCCAGCTTGAACATCTTCTGGTAGAACGCAAGCGTTGCCCTGATGCCGGATGAGTTGACGACCCACTTCTGCGTCTTGGTGTCGAACATGGTGGGGCTCGACGATCCGAAAATCAGGTTCCCGCTGCCCTGGAGCACGTTCGTCGGCCCGGCAGCCACGCCCGCCGCGACCCACAGTGGCCAGACGCCTGGATTCGCCGACTTGACCTTCTGCGCCACCTGGAGGATCTGGCTCCAGTTGGTCGGGTTCCAGGGCATCTTGACACCGGCCTTGACCAGCATGGCCTTGTTGTAGAGCAGTCCGGTGTTGTTGTTGCCGGCGTTGATCGCGTACACCTTGCCGCCGATCGTGCTCATGTTCTGGACACCGGCTGGCATCGTGGGCCAGAAACTCGCCGCCAGCGGAGACTGAACGAAGCTGTTGAGCGGCTCAAGATAGCCCGACCCCGCGAACTGTGCCACGTAAGTGGTCGGCAGCTGGATCACGTCAGGCGTGGTCGAGGGCGAGCGGAACAGGATGGCAGCCTTGTTCATGAGGTCGACGTCCGTGCCGCCAGTGCCCTCGAGGACGAGCTTGATGTGGGGGTACTTGAGTTTCCACTGCTTGGCGATGCCGTTCCACCACTGAGTGGCCAGCGCGTCGGAGTTGAAGACGTAGTTATTGGAGTAGAGAACTGTGACGGTGCCGCCGCTGGACGAGCCGGACGAACCTGATCCCGAACTTGCGGGAGACGTTGAGCAGGCCGCCGCGGTGACCAGGAGCGCTGCTCCGACGGCAGGTGCGATGACCCGCGTATGACGATTCATGCGACTTCCCTTCTGTTGCGTCTACGACGCATGGACTGCGATTGGCGCTAGGTCGCACCCGCGCCGCAAGCCAGTTCTGACCGACCTCAGCTAGCAAAGACGCAGGCCACTCGTTCCGTCGAAAATGCTTGCCTGCGCGATGTCGAAGGAGAGGTTGATCGTGGAACCCACCTCCAATCCCGACCGAGGAGGAGTCCGGCACGTTACGATCTCGTCGCCGACGCGGACGGCAACGTGCGTCTCGGCTCCGAGCGGTTCGATCAGTTCGACACAGCCGGAGATGACGGCGCGCCCGTTGGGAGCCTCCAGTGGCGAGCGCGGCATGATGTCCTCGGGGCGAATCCCGATGGTGATGGCATCGCCTTGGGACAAGCGGAGGCGGTCGGCGATCGCCGTCGTTACGGGAATGTTCGTGGCCAGGCAGCGCAGCGCGCTGCCAGTGCCGGAACGGTCGATGTGCCCGGCGACAAGGTTGATCTTGGGGCTGCCGATGAAGCCGGCCACGAAGACGTTGACTGGCTCCGCGTAGAGGGCCTCGGGCGATGCGACCTGCTGAAGCTCGCCGTGGTTCATCAGCACGATCCGGTCGGCCATCGTCATCGCCTCGACCTGGTCGTGGGTTACATAGACGGTCGTGACCGGGAACTGCGCGTGAATGCGCTTGAGCTCGAAGCGCATCTGGGCGCGCAGCGCGGCGTCGAGGTTAGACAGGGGCTCGTCGAGCAGGAATGCCTGCGGCTTGCGCAGCAGGGCGCGCCCGAGCGCGACCCGCTGACGTTCGCCGCCGGACAGCTGCGATGGCTTGCTGTCCAGCAGCGTGAGGATGCCGAGCATCTCGGCGATCTCGTGGACCTGGGAGTCGATCTCCTTTTTCGACGTATGCCGGATGCGCAAGCCGAAGGAGAGATTGCGCGCCACGGACATGTGCGGGAACAGCGCGTAATTCTGGAACACCATCGCAAGATTGCGGTCTTTCGGCGGCACATGGTTCATGAGGGTGTCCCCGATGTGCAAGGTGCCCATGGTCGGGGTCTCGAACCCGGCAATCATCCGCAGGGTGGTCGTCTTGCCGCAGCCCGAGGGACCGACGACGATCACGAACTCGCCGTCTTCCACCTCGAGGTTCAGATCGTCCACGGCGACCTTTGATCCGAAGGACTTGGTTACCCTGCGCAGCACGATCTTCGCCATGGATTACCTCGCTCCTGTCGCAGTCAGTTGCGCTAGCTTCGGCATCAGCCCTTCACCCCGCCGGCGAAGGAGAACCCGCCGCTGAGCCACCGCGAGCTGATCAGATAGAGGATGATGACGGGCACGGAGAACAGCACCGAGTACGCGGCCAGCTGGCCGAATTGCACCTGGCCGTTCGCGCTCATGAACTGGTAGATGCCGACGGCACCCGGCGTGTCCGACGGATTGGCGTCCAGGACCAGGGGGATCAGGAAGGCACCCCAGGAGTTGATGAACGTCAAGATCGCTGCGACGAGGATGCCGGGGATGATCAGCGGGATCACGATTCGGAAAAGTATGCTGATTTCGCTTGCGCCCTCGATTGCTGCGGCCTCTTCGAACTCGCCGGGCACCTGGCCGATGAAGTTCTTCAGCAGCCAGATGGAGAATGGCACCGACATCGACGCCAGCACGATGGAGGTGTAGAACCTCGAGTTCAGCCAGGCCAGGTTGACGAAGATCTGGTACGTGGGAATCAGCAGCAGTGTCACCGGGATCCCGGTCAGGAAGAGGATCACGATGAGGAAGGCTCCCTTGAAGCGGATCTTCCGTCGGGCAAGCATGAATCCGGCCATGGTCGACACCACGGTGGCGATGATGGTCGAGACGCCGGCCAGGTAGAGGCTGTTCCCGATCGCTGTGCCCGCTCCCGCGCGGAGGGCGAGGTGGTAGTTCAGTATCGAGAAGTGGTGCGGCAGGGCCAGCGTGTCATCCGCACTGGGGTTGAACGAGGCGAGGATCAGCCAGAGCAGCGGGAGCAGGAACAGCAGGCCGACGATCGCCATCAGGACGTTCAGTACCGGGCGTGCGGGCGACCTGCGCTTGGCGACGATGGTGGGCGCGGCAACCTCGGGAGCGGTCGCGACGGCCTGGTCAGCGGACATCTCAGCCACCTTTCGCGGAGCTGGCCTGGTGGGTCATGACGTGGTGTCCTTCAGTTCGGGCCGCAGCTGGCGGATGTAGGCGATCGACAAGATGGCCCCGATGAGGACGAGCGTCAGCGCGATCGCCGTGCCGTAGCCGAGCTGGTTGAACTGGAAAGCCTCGATGTACATGTAGACAGGGAGGATGGCCGTCTGATTGCCGGGCCCGCCCTGGGTCATGGCGAAGATCAGGGTGAAGTCGGAGATGGTGCCCAGCGTGATGAGGAGCAGGTTGATCATCAGAGTGGGGCGCATGATCGGGAGTGTCACCGTGAACAGCCGCCGCCAGTAGCCGGCTCCCTCGAGCTGCGCGGCCTCGTCGACCTCAGCGGGAACATTGCGCAGGCCCGCACTGAGCAGCAGCATCGAGAAGGCGGTGCCACGCCAGGCGTTGGCCAGGCAGACCACGAGCATCGGCACCGTGGACAGCAGGTCGCTATTGGGGACGCCGAAGAGATGACTGAGCGTGCCGCCCGCCTGGCTGAAGGAGTACCAGACGAAGGCGACCGTGATTTCGGGCAGCACCCACGCCAGGATGACGATCGCCCCGACGCTCGAGCGCACCACCAGGTTGACTCGCTGGCCGAGCAGCGCGAGCCCAAGGCCCAGCACTGTCTGGGCGATGATGCCGGAGCCGATAACGAAGATCAGCGTCAGCTTGACGCTGTACCAGAACGTCGGATCGTGAATCATCCGCTGCAGGTTCGCGAGGCCGGTGAAGTTGTAGGTCTGCGCGTACTGACCGAGCAGCTCCAGGTTGGTGAAGCCGAGGTAGATGGCGTAGCACGTCGGAATGATGAACAGGCCGATCAGCAGCGCGGCACTGGGCAGCAGCCAGACGGTGGTGACGATATGACGGACCATCGAGCGCAGTCGCGGCTCGGCGATGACGATGTCGTCGCTGACGGGTGGTTCGGCGAGGGCTGTCATGCGGCACCGCCCGTCGACGACGCGAACAGCGGCAGGTAGCGGGCGTTGACCTCGAGGAGGTCGGCTGTCAGCGCATCAGCCTCGTGCGGCTCGAGGGTGGCGGCCACCAGCGGGTCCGCGAGCATGGCCTGCCGCAGCAGCCCGCGGTCACCGGTCAGAGCCGACTGCATCGTCATCGCCTGGACCTGGGAATGCAGGCTGAGGGTCGCGGCTAGCCCGGGTGGCAGATCCGGGATGCCCAGCGGGTGGATGCCCTGACCGTCGACGATGGCGGGTACTTCTACGGCGGCAGTCGGCGGAAGGTTGCCGATCAGCCCGCGGTTCATCACGTTCACCACGAACAGGTCCTTGCGATCGTCGATTACCGATTGCATGACCTCGGCGACGACGATGCCCTCATCCTCGGGGCCGTGCGGGAGGTCGGACAGCTGGCGGGCGCCGCTCGCGGCCGACCAGGAGGCGGCCAGCTCGTCCCAGCTCCTGATCCGGTCAAGCTGGGAATCCATGTCGTAGATGCGGCGGCCATAACGCATTGCCAGACCCTGTGCCCGGCCTGCATACGCCTCTTCGAGGCGCTGCAGCTGGGGGAAGAACTCGACCCAGTGGGCCCAGCAGTACGGGATCACGCCGAACGTGTCGATCGCCCACCGGGTGATCTCATCGCTCGTCCGATCGCGGACCAGCGGAATCGCGTCGCGCCCATCGCTCAGCCGGAGCGAGAAGATGCCCGTGCAGTGGTTGATACCGCCGACCTCGAGCGGCAGGGAGATCAGGTCCTTGCTGACGCCAACCTGATCGGCCAGCCAGTCAGTGTTGAACGGCAACGGCGAGCATGAGCACAGCGACAGCGAGCGCACGGTGTCGACTTGGGCCATCGCCATGGCGTTGGCACTCGCCGGATTGGTGTAGTTCAGGACGATCGCACCCGGTGCGACTTCTGCGACATCCCTGGCGACCGCCGAGACGACCGGCGTGTTGCGAAGGGACCGCATGATGCCGCCAGGACCCACGCTGTCGGCGATGTGCATGAAGATGCCATGCCGGGCCGGGACTTCGATGTCGGACGCCCAGGCCGCCATCCCGCCGACGCTGATCGCGACGATGACGAAATCCGCGTCCGCGAGGGCTTCCCGCCGGTTAGTTGTGGCGACCACGTTCAGCTGCTGGCCGCTGCTTCCCGCTAGCTGGCTGGACAGCACATGCATGGTCGCCAGCCGCGCTTCGTCGACGTCCATCAGCCGAAGCTCGGCACCTTCGAAACACGGCAGATCCACTAGCCGCCGCACCAGGCCGGGGACGAACATCGAGCTGCCGCCGCCAATGACGGCGATTCTGACGGTCATTGCCCACCTGCTTCCTCACTCGAGGACTGCTGGTTCCGGCCGGCCGCGAGGGCGCGCGTCCATGCCTGCTGGACCTGCCGGTTCCGGACGGCAACGTCGGCCCAGTCCGCCCGGTGGTAGATGTCGCTCAGGGCCTGCAGCGCGATGTCGTACATGCGCCCGCTGACCTCCTCGGTTGCGCCCGCCAGGTGGGGCGTGAGGGTGAGACCAGGAGCTGACAGCAGCGGGCTGGTGCGCGGCAGTGGCTCCTCGGGGTACACGTCGAGGGCTGCGCCGCGCAGACGGCCGGCGTGTAGTGCCCGCACGAGCGCGTCGTAGTCGAGGACGGTCGCCCGTGCGGTGTTGATGAGGTAGGACTCAGGACGCATCAGCGAGAGTTCGGCATCGCCGATGATGACTTTTTCGCTGCGCGCGTGCACGGTGACCACATCTGCCCTGGGCAGCATCGAGGCGAGGTCGGCGGCAGTGCAGCCAGCAGCGGTGATCGAGCTCTGCGGCACGCCGGGGTCGACGACGATCACCTCGCGCACCAGCGGGAGGAAGCGGCGAGTCACCGCCCGGCCCACGGCTCCGTAGCCGATGACACCGATGACGAGGCTTGACAGTTCGCGTCCCTTGTAAGCGATATACGGGATCGGCTCAGCTGGGTCGTCCGGACGCCAGATCACATCGGCCTTGCGGCCGGCCTCGTGTGCCCTCGAATCGGCCCGGGTGATGTCGCCAGACATGATGCTGTAGTGGGTGAGGGCGATGCTCCGCAGCATTGCCAGCGTCAGTCCCAGCGTGAAGTCCGCCACTGACTCGGCGTTGCGCCCTGGTGTGTGGATGACAGGGAGCGAGCGCTCGGTGGCGGCGCTGATGTCGACGTTGACCGGCTCCGATCGCATGGCCGCGATGACTTCCAGGTTCGGCAGGGCGTCCATCAGCGCGGCAGTCACCGGCTCGGTCTCGACCAGGATGGCGCGCACGGTCGCCCGGTCGGCTGCGGACAGTTCCGCTGCGGCTGCCTTGATGCTGTCGACCGTGTCTACCTGCCAGCGCCAGCGTGACTCGAGCTCCTGCACCAGCGTCGCGCCTAGCGCGCAGCTAGTGAGGGCTCGCATGGATGTCCACCTCATCTCGTGACAGCGGGTTCTCCCTGGATCTCGCCTGGCTGTCGGAGTACAGACGGCAGTAGGCCTTGACGCTGCGCTGCAGGTCGGCATATCTGCTCGCGTCAGGGGTGTAACGGGCGGGCTCTAGTTCGCGCAGGGCCGACTCAACGCTGACGCCTGCGACGAGGGCCGCCCCGGCCAGTCCGGATACCTGATCCAGATCACGGACGACCACGCAGCGGCCGGTCACGTCGGCCAGGGTCTGGCTCCAGGCGGCGACTGCGGCTCATGCCGCCGGTCGCGATCACCGTGTCACTGCCGAACTCGGATGCACTGGATAGCTGGCTGAGGACCTGGCTGAAAGCCAGGCACGTGCCGGTCCGCGCGGCGGCGAGGAGGTCGGCACCTGTGTGCCGGGCAGTGAGGCCGACGATGGTCGGCGCGGGCCAGACCTGCCAGCCGCGCGGCCCGAAGAACGGATTGCCGGACAGGACGGTCAGCGGCTCTGCTGCGGTGTCCTCGACGTGGAAGCCGCGCGCGGCCAGCGCCGCCTGGAGACCCGGGCCGCTCAGCTCCGTCAGGTCATGGAGCCGGTCGACGATCTCCCCGGTGGGGCCTGCGTTCGATTCCAGTGCCCAGCCTGTCGCTGCCGGCAGGGAACTGACCAGGAGCGGGAACCAGGCTGCCAGGCTGGCCGGGGATTCGACCGAGAGCTGGGTCGGCCCGGTCGTGCCGGCGACCACGACGGGGCACCCTGAGGACTGGCCGCCGGCGGCGAGTGCCGACATGTGCGTATCGCCACCGCCGACGTGGACGGGCAGGCCCGCGGGCAGTCCGGCCTGGTCGGCGACTGCTCTGAGGAGCCCGCCCACATGTGTCCCGGCCGCCGCGAAGTCGGGCAGCATGTCGCCTCGGATCCCGCCCACGGACGCGGCGAGGTCGTACGCCCAGGTACCGGCCGCGATGTCCATCAGCTGGCTCATCGCGGCGGAGGACGCCTCGCTGGCGATGGCGCCGCAGAGTCTGAAGATGAACCAGTCATGGAGCTGGATGACCGTGCGTACCTGCGCCCAGGCTTCGGGATAGTTGCGCTGGATCCAGAGCAGCTTGGGAAGGCCGAACTCCGGTGCCGCCCAGTGTCCCGTGGTCCCGTGCAGCTCCCGATGGCCGATGGCGGCGACAAGATCGCTGACGATCGGCAGCGCGCGCCGGTCCCGGTTCAGCAGGGAGGGGCCGACGACCCGCTGATCGGCGTCGAGCAGCACGAAGGGGATGCGGATCGCGCTGACAGTGATGCCGAGGTAGTGCTGTGGCAGCGCCGGGCAGCGGGCAACCAGCGCTGCCAGCGCGGCAGTCGCCGTCTGCGCCCATACGTCGGGATCGAAGGTGCCCTCATCCGGATGCCCGCCGGACGGGTAGCGGACAGCGGTGGCCGTTGGCGCAATGTCTCCAGCCGGATCAAAGCAACTGGCCTTGACACCCGAGCCGCCGATGTCCAGCGTGACGACGATCTCCGGCATCGGGTCCTCCGTCCTGGGTGTCGTGGTCGGGCTAGCAGGTCAGTGCGCCGCGCTCGCCTCCGCCGGCTTGCGCCGGTATTTGGCGAAGACCTCGTCCATCTGGCTGGCGGTCAGGATGTTCGGCCGTCCGACTGTCAGCCCGCGGTAGTAGTAGCCCGCCAGGATCTCGGTCGTCTCCGCGCCGTCGGCGGCCTGCTTCAGGGTCCGCCCGCCCGCGACCATGCCGTGGTTGGCGATCAGCACGGCCATGCAGGGAGCCTGGAAGGTGTCCCGGACACTCGCCGCGAGCTCGGGAGTTCCGTAGGTGGCGTACGGAGCCACCGGCACGGTCGTCGTGTTCAGGCTGGCGATGATGTAGTGCACGGCGGGGATGGGCATGCCCAGGATGGCCAGCGTGGTGGCCTGCAGTGAGTGCGTGTGCACGATCGCGTTGATGTCGTCGCGGTGCCGGTAGACGGCCGCGTGCAGCGGTGTCTCGGACGAGGGGGCCTTGGCGCCCTGAAGGACGGCCCCGTCCATGTCGCACACGACGATGTCGTCGGGCGTCATGCGGTCGTATTCGACGGATGTCGGCGTGATCGCCATTGCGCCTGCGGATAGCCGGATGCTCAGGTTGCCGGACGTCTGCGTCAGCAGTCCTTTGCCGAGCAGGCGCGCGCCGCACTCGACGAGCTGTTCGCTGACCGATTGCAGGTTCGCGCCGCCGGTCGGGTCAGTCATCGAAACCGCTTATCGCCAGGATGAGCGGCCGCAGTCGGCCCGGAGTGAGCCGCGCCCTCAGGCATCGCATTCGACCCGTCGTCATGGTGCCACCAGCCGTGAGAGTCGCGCTGCACAATTGTTCATTGCAGGAACTGCTGTGCACGAGATGCTCGGCTCCGCCAATGGGCGCTGTCAATGATCGTGACGAAATCGATATCTTTCGTCTGTCAGGCGCCACTCGTCATGCTTAGTAGCCGAAGGCCCCGCGGAGCAGTCGCGTCAGCTCGATGCCAAGCAGACTTTGAGGACATGGCGAACAATTGTTCAATCTAGTGTTCGAGCACCCGGTAGTGCGAGGATCACGCTGACGGCCGGACGCAGCGTTGCACTCGGCGAGGACCCTTACCTCGAAGGAGCTTCGATGCTGGACCTGACCATGACGATCGCGGGCAGGCCCGAGGTGTTTAAGGAAACGTCTCCTGTTTTCAACCCGGCGAATGGTCAGGTGATCGGACACGCTCCGGAATGCCCTGCACATCTCCTGGAAACGGCAGTAGCAAGCGCGCATGAGGCACGCGAACCCTGGCTAGCGGATCCGGCGGCGCGATCATCGGTATTGCTGGACATGGCTGCGAGGCTCGAGAGCAGCCTCGAGGAGTTCGCCGCGATTATCACTGACGAGCAGGGCAAGCCACTGCACGAAGCCAGGGAGGAACTCGGCGGCGCCGTCGGAGATCTCCGCTATTACGCGGGCTTGAGCCTGCCCGTCGACACCATCAAGGACTCCGACGACCTCATCGTTCAGGTGCTCCGCCGGCCGATGGGACCTGTCGCGGCGATCACGCCGTGGAACTTCCCGGTGGGTACAGCCATTTCTAAACTGGCCCCTGCGCTAGCGGCCGGGTGCACGGTCGTGCTCAAGCCCTCGCCTTATACGCCGCTGTCGAGCTTGCGTTTCGGAGAACTGGTCAGGGATGCACTGCCGCCAGGTGTGCTCAATGTCATCAGTGGCAACGACGCTCTCGGTTCGCTGCTGACAAACCACCCGCTGGTGCGCATGATCAGCTTCACCGGCTCGGTCGCCACCGGCAAGAAGATCGCGGCAACGGCGGCCGCGGACCTCAAGCGAGTGCTCCTCGAACTCGGCGGTAATGATCCGGCGATTGTGCTGGATGATGCCAACGTGGATGCGGTTGCCGACGGAGTGTTTGCCAATGCATTCGCCAATTGCGGTCAGATTTGCGTCGCCATTAAGCGCGTTTACGCGCCCACGGCGCTTTACGGTCAACTCGTCGGTGCCCTGGCCGACCGGGCGCGTGCGGCTCGGCTGGGGGACGGGAAGGCTACGGGGACTGACATCGGGCCGTTGTGCAATCCGGCACAGCGCAACCGGATCGACGAACTAGTTACCGACGCCATTGGTTCCGGGGTCAAGGTTGCCGCCGGAGGTTCGCTGCGAGACGGCGCCGGGTATTTCTACGAGCCAACTGTGCTGGCCGGACTCCAGGGTGACGAACGCATCGTCGTAGAAGAGCAATTTGGGCCGGCACTGCCGGTAATCGAGTATTCGGACGTGGAGCAGGCGATCGCGCAGGCGAACGATAGCCACTATGGGCTGGGCGCCTCGGTATGGACTGCGGACCCAGAGCGCGGGCGAACGCTGGCTCCGCGGGTGGAATCGGGCACGGTCTGGGTGAATACCCATCAGTCGGGGATCCCCGGACAGCCCTTCGGGGGTCTCAAGTGGAGCGGGATCGGCGTCGAAGGCGGGCCCTGGGGCATGCTGGCCTACACCGAACTGCAGGCTATCCACACGAACAGGATGGATCTCTGCGTATGAAGGTGCTGCTCCGGCCGGCGGTGCCCCGCCTGAGGCCACCGCGCTGAGGCCGGGCCGCCGATCCTTAGTGATCGCTCCTTAGCGGTACCGGGTTGATGATCGTGTCGCAGTACGTGGAGTCAGCTCCGAATGGCCCTCCGCACAGCGGGGTGGTCGCGAACTGATTTGCCTGGCCGTAGTCGAACCGCATCCCGGCGCGGACCAGCGCCGTACCTGTTCGTGGCCATGACGCCGGAGGACAGCGAGGATCTTAAGGAGGAAGCCCGCGGCCTGATCTACTGGGGCCAGGTGTGGGTCCGTGCCACCATCGGCGACACCGAGTTCACCACTGCGCTGTTTTCCCAGGGGCGGCCGCTACCTCGTGCCGGTCAAGGTAGCGGTGCGGCGGGCGGAGGCGATCGGCGAGGGCGCGGTCGTCGACGTGGTGGTGCGCCTCAAGCCGCGCGCCGGGAATGACGACCGGATCGGACTGCGGCGCGATCACCGATGGCAGCCGGCAGCGCGGCGGTCGCGCCTGACTAGACCGTCAGGCGCGTTCGCTGCCGATGATGGCGCACGCCGTCGGCGGACGCGGTCCGCGGCGGCAAGGTGCGTCGCCCTGTCGAGTCAACGGCGACAGCCAAGAGGTTCGGGTTCGGCCGCACCTTATGGTCTCCGCAAGGGCGTTCAGCTAGTCCGGCGGAACAGGTATACCCCGACCGTCACGCCGCTGACGACAGTCTGATCACCGGAGACAAGGACCTTCTTGGTGCTGGTCTCGCCGGTCAGCATGTAGAAGTAGCCCGCGTGCTCCAGCCGCCAGCCCACCTGCTCGATATCGCCGAGTATGCCGGCGGAGCTGCTCGTGGTGCGCCGACCCTGAGCGGATCCGAAGCTGGCCGTGCCGGTGTGCGCGCCGACCTCAAGCTGGACTTCAAAGAACTCCTGGCCGCCATCCCGCGCGGCAGTCGCGGCACCGACTGGCGTGGCGAGGAACTCGGCGCGCTTCCGCTCTTCCTCGGCGGCCGCGGCGCGTTCAGCGCGAGCGGCTTCTTCCTGTGCCTGCTGGGCCTCTCGGTTCCGCCGGTCGGCCGCTCTTTCGTCCGCGTTCTTGAACACCCGGCCCCCGATCTGTAGGAGAGACGAGCCGATGGTAGGAGCGGAATGACCGATTTGTCAACGCCGACGATCAAGCCGGTCGCACTGTCGCGCGGTATCGGCGAAGCCCTCAGGCGCCAGTCCGGTCAGGCGCCATTCCGGTCGGGCGCCAGCCCGGCCGGGCCAGGGCGCGATGGTCTGGCAGCCATGGTCTTCGGGCGCCACGTCCCGCACGGTCTCGGCGAACTGCCATCGATCGCCTGCCACATCCTCCACGGCGCAGTCCCGCTCGCCGTACTCCCGATCCGTCAGCGGTTCGAGCTCGCGCGCTCCGTGCGCTGCGCTCAGCCACGCCACCGCGGCCGCACGTCCGGGTAGAACTCCACGGGTACGACGGTCGCTGGCGGGACCGACCTGTTGTGCTTCACCTACTCGATGTTGCTAGAAGCCTGCCGAACTGAACCAACTGCCTCTCGCAGTAGCACGGACAGGCGGCGGGACCGTCGCGCCCTAGTATGTCCGCAGTACGCGAACAGACTCGCCGACGACAATCTCAAAGCCGGTGTGCAGCTCCGCGCGCACGACGCGCGGCATCAGGCCGTGCAGGGGATGACCGTCGGCTAGCGACAACTGAACGGCCGCCTGCACCGGCCGCGTGACGCCCGCGGCGACGATGCGGGGCGTCACCGCGTTGATGCTGACCTGGCCCGGCCCGGACGGATCAGACGGAATGATCACGCGCGGGGTAAGCCAGGTCCCCGAGCCAGCAACTGAACTCCGGTCCTGATCCGGCGCCGGGCCAGTCACGTCGAGCGCGATAGTCCCGGCGGCGAACGTGGCGCACGCGGCCCCGGTATCCCCGCTGCCTGCCCACGCTCCGCCGGTCAGCTCGAAGGTCGCTCGCTGCAGGGGCCAGCCGAATGCCTCGCGGCCCCAGGTCAGATAGGTGTCGGAATCGGTCCACATGAAGGCGGACACTTCGCCCCGGACGTTGCCGACTCGCGCCGGGAACGCGACGACGGCCTCCCGGAGCTCGCCATCTGCAGCGACGCTGGGGTTACGGTTCCGCCCGGCGAACTGGACGTCATAAAAGCGCACCCGCGCCCACCTGGCTCCGGAGTCATCGCGCAGCGGTCCGAGCAGAGCGCCAACTAGCTGGCGGGGTGGCACGAACCAGGCCGTGATTGTAATGCCGCGCATCCGCCATGGCGGTTCGGGCCAGCCCGGCAGCCACGTCTGGAGGGCGTCAAGATCTGCCGGCCAGCCAATCACGCAGACCTCCGTTCAGCCGCTGAATACCGCCACGCGGCAGCTAGGTACTGAAGGCGATGGATGCACAGCCGTCTACGACGAGCACCTGACCGCTCACGTAGGACGACTCACTGGTTGCGAGGAAGACGATGGCTCGGGCGATCTCGGCCGGCATCGCCAGGCGGCCCATCGGAATATGCGCGAGCAAGTTGTCCTCGCTCACGACACCGGACGCGATAGCCTCCGCTACTGGCGGCGTGATGGTCCAGCCGGGAGCTACTGCGTTCACCCGGATACCATCGCGCGCCCACTCCACTGCCAGCGTCCGCGTCAGGCCCTCGATACCCGCCTTAGCGGTGGCGTAGGAGAGCCGTCCTGGCAGGCCAAGGCTCGCCGCGACCGAGGAGACCGTGACGATCGCCGCCTCGCCGGCTGCGGTCAGCAGCGGATACAGCGCCTGGCAGCACCGGAATGTGCCGTCCACGTGCGTGGTCAGCACCCTCGACCACGACTGTTCTGGCACCGTCGCCGACGGATGCTGTCCCGTCACTCCGGCGCACGTGACAAGGCAGTCCAGGCGGCCGAACTCCGACGACAGCCAGGCTGCCAGCCGGTCAACACTCGGCCGGCTGGTGACGTCGAGGTGCGCGGCCAGCATACTCGGAACCGCGGTCAGCGGCGCTGGCGGCTCAGTGACGGTGACGTCCGCGACGACGACGCGGTAGCCCTTCTCGGCAAGCGCACTGGCCGCCGCCATGCCGATGCCCTGCGCACCGCCAGTGATGAGAGCGACCTTCTCCGCCATTAATTCTCCTTTCGGACGGCCGCAGACGGCCTCGGGCCTCTTCCGGCAGAACCGCAGTCGGCCCAACGGCGGCCGCCGGCCCGCGCTGAGACTTCCCTCCTATCACGGGCAATCGGCCGTTGACACTGCGGAAACGGCGCTAATACGATTTACTAAATCGCTTTACCTCAGCTTGTCAACACCAGCTTGGCGGCACAGGGCTCGTCAGCACTGTGCTTACCGCGACGACGACAAGGGACCGGCGCGATGGACCTCACTACCAGCAAGCAGGACGCAACTACCTCGCTCCGGGCTAACGCGCTTGGGCTGATCGGGCTTGCCACGCTCGGCGCCGTGATGATGTCCCCGGCGCTCGGCATCTACGGCAACTGGGGACCGATGGCGTCGATCGTCGGGCTTCCGACGCCGCTGGTCTTCCTCGGCGCGCTGGTTGTCTCGCTGCCGACAGCGGTGAGCTACGCGCTGGTCAACCGCGAGTACCCGTCCGCGGGGTCGGCATTTACCTGGGCCTGGAAAACCACGACACCGGCGGTAGGCACCTGGGTGGGGCTCATGATGGCGCTCTACTACACCGTGGCGGTCATCCTGCAGCCCATCCTCTTCGGGCTATTCTTCAACAGCCTGCTTCAGTACTGGGGCTTGTCGAATCCGGGTCTATGGACCTTTGCCCTCGGGGTCGCGCTGGTCACCATCCTCGTCGTCGCCTTGACCTACCGCGGGATCGAGCTGTCGACCAGGTCAGCGGTCATGTTCATCATGTTCGAGATGCTCGTGGTGGTGGCGCTCTCGCTGACCATTGCGGGCAGCACGATCATCCATCACCACTTCTCGGTGGCACCGTTCAATCCTTCTAAGATCATGGGCGGCGGTTCGGCATTCTGGGCCGCGATGATCCTGGGCATCCTGTCATTTACCGGATTCGACGTCATCTCGACCGTCGCGGAGGAAGCGCATGCGCCCCGTCGGCTGCTGCCCAAGGCCACTCTCATCGCATGCATCGGCGTCGGCATTTTCTGGGCGCTGAACTCCTGGATGTTCTCCATCGCCGTGCCTGTCAGCGAAGTGCAGAAGCTGACCGCGTCAGGCCTGACGCCTGCGGTGCCCATCGCTCAGCAGTACTGGGGCTGGGGCCAGATCTTCGTCATCCTGACGGCCATGACCGCTGCCACCGCGGTCTACATCGCGACGGTCGTCGGCGCATCCAGGGCACTGTTCGCCATGGCGCGCCAAGGCACCCTGCCCGCACCGCTGGCCAGGCTGCATCCTAAGTACAAGGTGCCAACGAACGCCATGCACGTCGTGTACGCGGCCAGCCTTATCGGGATCATCGTGCTGGTCGCAGCGCTGGGCAACGCGCTGACGGCGTTCGTCTGGTGGGCCGGCCCGATCGTGTTCTTCGCGCTTATCACCTACGTGTTCGTCAACCTGGCGAACCTGGTGTACTTCACCCGGTTCGCGCGCGACAAATTCAACTGGTTCCTCAACGGCGTCGTGCCGGTGGCGGGCATCGGCCTGGACGGCTACCTCATCTACAAGAGCTTCTTCCAGTCCCTCTGGTCAGCCGGATTCCGCACCGGCCAGAGCGTCATCCTGGTCAGCATGATCCTGGTCGCACTCGGCATCGCCTATGTCGTCTACCTGCGGCTGTCGGCTCCGCACCGGCTGCAGCAGCAAGTCACCGCGTTCGAGGACGCCTGACCCTGACCCCGCCCCAAGACCGTTACCCGAACTAGCGACTGCCGCGCGGCGCCAGGTGGTAGAACCTGCTCGACATCAGACCGGAGGTAGTGAACCGCGATGAAGCCAGAGGGCCGCGGGATGCTGGCAGAGCCCGCCGGATCCGCCGCGACAGCCACCCTGCTCGCGCACTATCGCACGATGTGGCGGATTCGGCTGTTCGAGGGCAAGGTAACCGAGCTCAAGCTCGCCGGCCAGATAGCGGGCTCAGTGCATCTGTGCAGCGGCCAGGAAGCCATCCCGGTTGGCGCCGTGGCCGGGCTTGACCTGGGCCGTGACGTGGTGTTCGCCACCTACAGGGGTCATGGCTGGGCCATCGCCTGCGGGTCCGACCTGACGAGCTTGCTCGCCGAGCTGCTCGGCCGGTCGACCGGGATCAACGGAGGCCGCTGCGGCTCGGCCTACCTGTCCGATCCCGACCGCGGCTTCTACGGGGAGAATTCCATCGTCGGGGCCGGGGTTCCGCACGCGGTAGGAGCGGCGCTCGCGAGTCGCTACGATCATTCCGGCCGGGTTGCCGTGGCCGCGCTCGGAGACGGTGCCCTCAATCAGGGCGCGGTGCACGAGGCGATGAACCTGGCGGCCGCGATGAGCCTGCCGGTCATCTTCGTCGTGGAGAGCAATACCTACTCCGAGATGACCCCGACGATGGCGATGGTGGGCAATCCGAATCTGTTCGAGCGCGCGGCCGCCTACGGGTTCCCTGGGTTGCGCATCGACGGCAATGATCCGGCTGCTGTCACCGACGCGATCCGGTGGGCCAGGGAACGAGCTTCCGACGGGCTGGGACCCACGATGGTCGAGGCGATGACCGAGCGGCTCGCAGGCCATTACATCGGCGACCCCGAGCATTACCGGCAGGCCGGCGAGGTGGCCGACGCCGCCGCCCGCGAGCCGCTGGTCGTGGCGCGGCGCGAGCTAGCCGATGCGGGGATCGCCGCGGGTGTGCTCGATGACATTGCCTGCGGCGAGCGTGAGCGCGTGGAGCGCTGCGCCACCGCGGCCCTGTCAGCTCCGGTCGCGGACCCGGCGAGCGCGGCGGAGCACGTTTATGCCAGCTAGCGGTGTCACCTACGCCGAGGCCGCGAACGCCGCGCTCCGGCGGGCACTTGACGAGCGGCCGGACTGCATCGTATTCGGGGAGGACGTCGCCGTGCCGGGCGGCGTTTTCGGCGTGACCAAGGGACTGCACCGCGACTACGGCCGGCGGGTCTTCGATACGCCGATCTCTGAGACCGCGATGCTCGGTGCCGCAGTTGGCGCCGCGCTGGTGGGCATGCGGCCAGTCGTCGAGGTCATGTGGATGGACTTCGCGCTGGTTGCCTTCGACCAGCTCGTCAATCAGGCCGCCAATGCGCGGTATGCCTCGCGCGGCCGGCTCTCCGCCCCGCTCACAGTCCGCACACAGCAAGGTTCTCAGCCGGGCGCATGCGCACAGCACTCGCAGAGCCTTGAGGCGCTGCTGCTGCACATCCCCGGCATCAGAGTGTGCATGCCTGCTGCCGCGCAGGACGCGTACGACCTGCTGCTGTCGGCGATCTGGTGCGACGACCCGGTGGTGGTAATCGAGAATCGCACTCTGTACTTCGCCGGCCGCCACGCCGTCGAGGCCGGTGGTGCCATTCAGCCTGTAGGCGGGGCAGCAGTGCGCACGCAGGGCTCTGACGTGACGCTGCTGAGCTGGGGCGCAATGGTCGGGCAGGCACTGGCGGCGGCAGCCCGGCTGGCGGCGGACGGCGTGCAGGCCGAGGTCATCGACGCCCGCTGGCTGAGTCCCTTCGACTATGCGGCGGTGCTGCGCTCGGTGCGGAAGACAGGGCGGCTCGTGATCGCGCACGAGGCCAACCTCACTGGATCGTTCTCCGCGCAAGTCGTCGCGAGCGTCATCGAATCGGGGGCGCGCCTGCACTGCCCGCCGGTCCGCATCGGCGCCCCGGACGTGCGCATACCGGCCGCGCCGTCACTGCTGTCGGCGGTCATGCCCACTGCGGATACGATCGTCGCCAGGGTCCGGCGGATGGCCTGGGGCGAGGCGACGTGACCGCAACCAGATTCGAGCTCCTCACCTGCTTGTTCGGAGATGAGGTCACCTCGGCGATATTCTCCGAGGCCAGCACCGTTCAGGCGTGGCTGGACGTGGAGGTAGCCCTTGCGGCAGCGCAGGCAGAGCTCGGGTTGATTTCGCTCGCGACTGCCGATGCCATCGCCGCGGCGGCTACTGTGACGGCGATCGACCTGCCAGCGCTCTGGTCCCAGGCACGCAATGTCGGGTACCCGGTCCTTCCGCTGATCCGGCAAGTCGAGACCGCGCTGCCAGCCGAGCATCGCGGCGACGTCCACCTCGGCGCTACCACCCAGGACATCATGGACACCGGCCTTGCACTGCAGCTGAAAGCGGCAGCCGCCCGGCAGGCTGTGCTCATCCAGGACCTCGGGAATTGCCTGGCCGAGCTCGCCGAGCGGCACGCCGCCACGCTCATTGCCGCCCGGACCCATGCCCAGCAGGCCGTGCCGACCGTACTCGGCGCAAAATTCGCCGTGTACCTGGCCGAGCTGACTAGGCAGCGGGCGCGGCTCGCCGTGGCGGCCCATGACGCCTGCGTGGTGTCGCTTTTCGGCGCGGGCGGTACCTCGGCCGGCTACGGCGGTCAGGCGGGCGCGCTGCGGGCCGGGGTAGCAAGGCGCCTTGGGCTGCGGTCGGCCGACGTGGCCTGGCATGTGGCCCGCGATAGCCTGACCGCGTACACGTCGGCCTGCGCCAGCGCGGCCGCCAGCTGCGCGCGGTTCGCCAGGGAAGTGATCGACTTGTCGCGTACCGAGGTCGCGGAGATCGCCGAGGCCGACGGCTACCTGCGGGGGGCGTCCTCGACGATGCCGCAGAAGCGGAACCCGATCGGGTCCGAGGCAGTCATCGGCCTGGCAGTGTCAGCGCAGGCCATGAGTGCGGCCATGCTGCGAGCCATGGAGGCTGGTCACGAGCGCGCGGCGGGCGAGTGGCAGGCCGAGTGGCAAGCGCTGCCGCAAGTCGTCTGCCTGGCGAACTCGGCGCTGCTGACCGCCGCGCACGTGGCCGCCGGCCTGCAGGTCTTCCCGGACCGGATGCGGGCGAACCTCACCGCTGACGGCGACCTGCTGATGGCGGAGGCGTACATGATGAAGCTCGCGCCGGTACTGGGCCGCGGCGACGCGCATGAGCTGGTCTATAACGCAGCCGTCGAGGCGAGGCAGCGCCATGAGCGGCTGATAGCGGTGCTGCGCCGTACCGCCCCGGCAGCCGCGCTCGTCGCCCTGGACAGTGAGCTGAGTCCGGCGGATTACGTGGGTGATCCTGGTCGCGTTGTCGCGAACGCGGTCGGTGACTGGCGAGCCGCCGGCGCCGCGCTGCATGCCGGGTCATGAAGGAATCACCGCCGCGGTCCGGACCCGTGACGATCGCGGATGTAGCCCGGCGCGCCCGGGTCAGCACGGCTGTCGTGTCCCGGCTGGTCAACAACGATCAGGCTTTGTCCATCCGGGACGAGACCCGGTCGCGGGTGCTGGCCGCTATCGCGGACCTGGGCTACCGGCCCAATGCGACCGCGCGGGGCCTGCGGCTGTCGCGCAGCGATGCCTTCGGGTTGATCATCCCGAACTTCGACAACCCCGTCTACGCGAAGATCATTGAGGGCGCGGAGGCTGCCGCGGTCGACATGGGCTGCGTGCTGCTGACCGGCAGCACCGCAGGTTCCGGGCTGCTTCCGATGCACTACGCGGCCCAGCTGGCCAGCGGCAGGGTCGATGGCCTGCTGCTGGCTGATACCGAGGCCGACGGCGTGCCGAGTGCCCCGCTGCGATCGATTAACGTGCCGTTCCTGCTGGTCAACCGCCGGGCGCCGGGCATCGACCGGTACGTCGTGCTGGATGACGAGAAGGCCGCCGACGTTGCGGTCTCGCACCTTGTCAGTCTCGGCCACGTACGCATCGCGCATATCGCCGGCCCGCAGACGGCCGACACCGCTATCCGCAGGGCGGCCGGCTATCGGGCGGCAATGCTGACCGCAGGCCTGCAGGCGCCACCGGAGCACGTGATACACGCTGACTACACGCCGGAAGGCGGCTTCGCGGCCATGACGTCGCTGCTGTCGCTGCGACCGCGGCCCACTGCGGTCTTCGTCGCCAACATGACGTCCGCCGCCGGCGCCCTGCACGCCGCGGCTGCCTGCGCCGTTGCCATCCCGGCCGACATCTCCGTGGTCACCCTGCACGACCTCAGCCTGGCCGCGTACATGTCGCCACCACTGACAACCGTCCGGATGCCGCTGGCAGACCTCGGTGCCCGCGCCCTGGCGCTGCTGGCCAAGCGCAAGGCGACCGCGCCTATCCGGGAGACCGTGTCCGGCCCCATGGAACTGGTCGTCCGGGAGTCCACCGCGCCACCCCCGGGCGCCAGCCGGACTGGCCGGCGGCACCGGACCGGAGGCAGGTGATCTATGTCGCCGCAGCCAGCCCCCGCGACGCCGTTGCAGGTCGATGTGCTCAGGTACTCGGCGATCCTCGGCCGGCGGATCCGGCAGGACCCGCCGGCGCAGCTCGGCATCCCCAGCCAGCACCTTGTCGTCGAGGCCACCCGGCGCGGCGATCCCGAGCTGGCCGTCAGCCTGGCCGAGTACATGCTGGAGGAATTCAAGCTGGTGTCCGAAACGGTGCTCAACGGCTGGCTGGCTCAGCTCACCGGGCACCTGGAGCGCCGCCTCGGGCTGCCGTCGCTGCTACTGCGCGTGCCGGGCACGCATGTCTGGGCAGCGCTTTACCAGGTCGCCGTGGCATTCCAGCAGGATGCGATAGCGGCGATCCGGGCCGGCGACGCGGACACCGCGACGATGCTGCTCGACCACACCCGCCGGGTCATGAAGACCATCAACGATGAGACGGTGCGGTTCATCCAGGACATCCTGACTGTCATTGACGAGCAGTTCGGCGAGCAGGCACCTATCGATGCGCTGCGGGGGCCTTATGAGTCCATCTGGCGAGAGCGCTACCGGGGCTGGGAGAGCCTGTCCGCTGAGGAGAAGCTCCAGCTGTCCTGCGAGGGGATGCGCACGCATTTCGGTGGTCCTGCTCGGGACGGGGCGTTTGTGGTACGCGACGAAGGCGACCGGTACTGCATGGAGTTTGCCGCCTGCGGAACCGGCGGCATGCTGCGGTACGGCGATCCCGAGACAGGCGAAGGGCCATGGCCGACCGCCGGACTGAACCGGACGCCGCAGCCGTATACCTGGGGGAAGACGGGCGTTCCCTGGTACTGCACCCACTGCAGCCTCTACCTGGAGCACTGGCCAGCTGAGGATCGCGGCTATCCGCTCCGGCCCGTGTTCTACGATGACGACTCCGCAAGTGCGGTGTCAACCGCCTGGTACATCTACAAGCAGCCGCGATACGCCCGGGCCGAGGACTACGAGCGGATCGGGCGGACGCCCGGCTAGACCACGGCTACCCGCGGGCGACAGTCACGGCAGCTCTGTGCCGATCTTGGCGCACCACTTCGCAATCGCCTCGCCCAGCTCCCGCCGGGCCGCGCCACGGGGCATCCGCGCAGCCACCGCTGACACGGAGATGCCGCCGATCGGGCGCCCGTGCGAGCCGATAATCGCCGCCGCCACACAGCCAGCGCCGACCTCGACTTCCTGATCGTCAACCGCGAAGCCCTGCAGCGCCACCCGGGCCAGCTCACCGTCGAGCTGACTGGCCCGGATCAGCGTGCTGGGCGTGTGCCGGACATACGGCTCCGGGCCTAGCAATACGGCGCGCTCGCCGGCCGGCAGCGCGGCCAGCACGGCCTTGCCGATGGCGGTGGCATGTAGCGGTACCTCGTCACCTACCTTGGCCTGCATGCGGAGCGCGAAGCTGCCCTCGAAGATAGCGGCGTAGGTGACACGTCCCTGCCGCAGAATGGCGAGATTGACCGTCTCCCCGGTGGCTCTCCTCAACTCAGTCATGGCCGGAACGGCCTGCTCCACGACCGATGACAGCTCCGCATTCTTGATCATTTCCAGCAGCGCGGCACCGAGCCGGTATCGATGTGAGGTCGGCAGGTGCTCGGCATAGCCGCGATCCTGCAGTGCCGCGATCACCCGGAAAGCCGTCGCCCGCGATACGCCCAGATGCGCCTGGATCTCGGCCTGTGACGACGGCCCGTGCTGCGCCAGGTACTCAAGCGCGGCAAGGCCGTGGTCAAGCGTCGACAGCGTGACTGCTGTCTTCCGGGCCCCCGGCGTCACGAGCACATTCTCCTAGCGATCAGGCGGCCGCAGGCCGCGAATCGCTTGTGAGTTTATTGCCTGCGGCCTCCTGGCGATACGCGGAGCAGTCACTGGTGATTACTTGCCTACGCCGGCAAGAATGCCGCGCTGCAAGAACCGCTGCCCGAACAGGAACACCGCGAGCATCGGGATCAGGGCTATCACGACAGCGGCGGCGTTCCCCGGGATATCGGTGTTGAAGTGATTGGTGAGCAGTGCGGTAGCCGGAATCAGGGTGCGGTCGCCCGAATTCTGAATGATCACCAGCGCCATCAGCAGATCGCTCCAGGACCAGACGAACGTCAGTACCGACAAGGTCGCCAGCGCCGGGCGCAGCAACGGCACGACAATGCGCCGGAAGGTCTGCCACATGCCCGCCCCGTCCACGCGGGCGGCCTCGAGGATCTCGGCTGGCAGGCCGCGCTGCAGGTTGGCGTAAATGAGGTACAGGCCGAAACTGCTATTCCAGGCCGCGTAGACGAAGCCGAGTATCACGAGGTTATTCGTCAGATTCGCATTAGACAGCAGTACGTACAGCGGGATGATGAAGATAGGCGGCGGCAGTGCCATGGTGCCGATGAGCACGATCCGGAGTGCGCGGGCGACTCGTCCTTTCCGCAGGAAGAACCAGAACGCGCCGAGTGCGGATACCGTCACCGTGACGACGACGCCCACTCCGACGGCAATCAGCGAGTGCACGGCAGCCGCTCCCAGGTCCGCCGTATGCCATGCGTAGCTGAAATTCGACCAGGTCAGTTGCTGAGGGAAGCTTGCCGCGTCGGACGTGAAGTTCGACTGCGACTTGAGCGCGGTGCCTACCAGGAACGCAAACGGGTAGAGCATCGGCAGCGTGCAGAGTGCCGCTATTGCGGTCTTCGAGGTGCTGAACTTACGCATCGCGGGCCTCCGATCGCCCGGCCCGGGAGAACAGCAGCCAGCCGGTCAGCAGCACCAGGCCGATCAGGATCAGCATGTAGACCATCTCCGCGGCAGCGAGCCCGAAATAGCCGTTGGTCAGCGCGTTCTGGTAGATGTCGTAGTCAATCGTGGTGCTGGCGTACCCCGGCCCGCCCAGCGTGAGCGTGTAGACCCACGGAAACATGGCCACGAAGACGGTGATCACCAGGATGACCGTCCACAGTTCGGTGATGCGGCGCAGCGACGGTACTGCGACGTAGCGAAGCCGTCCCCACCAGCCGACGCCGTCGATCTGAGCTATCTCGAAGAGCTCGGGCGGGATGGCGGTCAGCCCGGCTGCGAAGATCATGATGCCCGTGCCCACGGTTGCCCAGGCCAGCACGCAGATCAGGATCGGCTTGACCCAGCCCGCGCTGACCAGCCAGTCCGGGGGATTGTGCCAGCCGAGCAGGGCCAGCCCGGCGTTCAGCGGCCCTTGCGGACCCAGGATGATGGTGAACAGGATGCCGATCAGCGCGGGCGCCGCCGTTGCCGGGAAGAAGAAGATAGTGCGCAGGGTGCCAGCCAGCGGGACCTTGTCATACATGAGGAACGCCAGCAGCAGCGGTACGCCGACCCACAGCGGCAGGCCGAGCAGCAGGTAGCCCTCGTTCAGCAAGATCGTGTGGAAGATCGGGGACGTCGCGAGTGCGATGTAGTTATGCAGCCCGATGAACGGGCTCGCGTAGCCAGGGTTCCAGTTCGTGAAGGACTGAACGATTGCGATGACCGTGGGCACCAGCAGCAGGACGCCGATGATCGCTGTCACGGGGAGCACGAAGAGCAGTTCGGTGGCGGATTCACGAGTGGCACGCCAGGACCTGGCGGCCCCGCCTCCCGGCCGGACAGCACCGGCCGGGACTGCTTCGTCGTGGCCGGCTGACACGGCGAGTTTCCTGCCGAGCGTCATGACCCCTCCTCGCTGCTGACTGACGTGGCCGGGTTCTGCTGGGGAGGGAACGGGGTCCCCGTCTGCTGACCGACTGTGACAAGGTCAGCGACGAGGTGGCCGGGAAGCCTGATCAGCCCGGCCAGCCCGGTCCGGCGGGCTTCCTCTGGCTCGCCGGGCACCATCGCGGCCAGGCCGGGAGTCATGACCGACGCGTGCACGGCGTCAGTCAGCGCTGCGACGCTGGTCAGGAATGCCGGCCGGCCGGCCGTGGCTGGCGGGGCGATAGCGAGGAACGCCATGCCGAGGTCTTGCGGCTGCTGCGGCTCAGCGTCGACGCTCGGAATGAAAGGACTGGTCCGCGCGCCGGACAATGCAGCCAGGACATCGATCATGAACGCCAGGCCGAATCCCTTGGGACCGGCGGCAGGCAGCACGCAACCGCCGTCCAGCACGCGCTGGGGATCAGTGGTATCGCGGCCGGCCTGATCAACTCCCCAGCCCACCGGGATCGGCCGGTGCTCCGCTGCGGCCTGAGCGATCTTGCCGTGTGCTGCGGCGCTTGTCGCCATGTCGAGCAGCAATGACGTCCCTGGCACGGCGATCGCCAGCGGGTTGGTGCCCAGCACTGGCGACGTTGCGCCGGGCGCGCACATGGCTGCGTCGGAGTTGCAGGCGGCCAGGCCGACACAGCCTGCGTCGGCGATCACGCTGGCGTAGTATCCGGCGGCGCCGAAGTCGTTGCCGCCGCGGACCAGGCAGATCGCGGTGCCGTGGCTGCCAGCCCGTTCGATCGCCAGTCGGGCCGCGGCGATGGCGGTGACAGCCCCGGCCGCACCGTGCCCGTCGAGGACGCACAACGCGCCCGAATCGGCCACAATGCCGGGCCGGGCATCGGCAACGATGCCGCCGCGCTGGAGCCTCAGTACGTAGAGCGGGATCCGCGCAACCCCGTGAGTCGAGATGCCACGGCTGTCGGCGTGCAGGAGGCTGCGAGCAACGACGCCGGCGTCCTGCGACGTCAGGCCTGACCGCTCAAGGACGAGGCGCGCCCAGGCCTCAACGGCGCTGGCGCCGAAAGTCAGACCGGAGTGCGCAGAAGCTGGCATGCCGTCATCCGCCGGGGTCTAGAGCACTCCATGACGGCCGAACACTTCCCTGGCTGAGTCACCGCGGGCCAGTTCGTGCCGCACTACGTCCTCGCTCACCGCCTTGGCCTCGGCGAGGCGCAGCACGTCACTGGCCGCGTCCCGCGGCACTACGACAACGCCGTCGCCGTCACCGACGATGATGTCTCCAGGGGAGACCAGGACGTCGCCGCACGTCACCTGGACGCCGCGCGCCGCTACATCAGCTCTGCCCAGGCCATCTGTGGGGGTGATCAGGGAGGTGAAGGTCGGGAACTGCATGTCCGTCAGCTGGGCCGTGTCACGGACGCCTGCGTCGGCGACGATGCCGACGGCCCCTCGCGCGCGCGCCGCCGTGGCCAGCAGCTCACCCCAGATCGGGCCGGGGCAGGTGGATACGACCACTGCGTCGCCCGGCCTGAGGCTGTCGATCGCCTCCAGCTCGCCCTTGTACCACAGGCTCTTGTCGGCGGGCGCTTCGGTCACCAGCTCCAGCAAGATGGTCGTCGCGTAGCCAGCCAGCCGTGCCGACGGGTAAACCGGCCGCAGCCGCGCGGCCATGGCGTTGGTCCGGATGCCCACCTGGTCCAGGCAGTCCGAGACGACAGCGCTGCGCAGCGCTGCGTACCGGTCCAGCAGGTCCAGGTCGGGCGCCGTCATAGCGGGAGCGTTCCCAGCCACGGTCGTAGGTTCCACTAGTGCTTCCGCTCTCCTGAAATGGCCAGTTCGCCTTGCGGCTGGCCACCCCCGGCCCGGAGGCCGGCGGCGGCCAGCCGCAGGAGGTCAGCCTCCGGTGCCGGGAATCGCTGGTGCCTGCGCCTGTGCCTGCTGCACCTGCTGCATCGCGCTGGCAGGTGTGAGCGCACCGCTGATGATCTCCGGGATGACCTTGTCGTAGGCCGGCTCGACGTTCGCCAGGAAGGCGATGTCGACGACTCCGGTGAAGTGGGGCTGATGAGTCACCCAGTTGATGATCTGCGCCCCGGCCTGGCTCTTGGTGTTGGTTGTCGCACCCGAGCTGTTCGGCACGAACGCGCTTATCTTGAAGGCCGTGTCCTGGCTGCTGGCTTGCGCCAGGAACGAGATGAACTGGAAGGCGGCCTTCGGATCGCTGCACCACTTGGTGATGGACCAGGCCACGCCGCCCTCGGCCTCAAGCTCCGGTGAGCTCAGCATCGAGCCTGGCAGCACCGGGGGCAGGAACGTGCCGAGGTTGTTGCCCATCGAGGCGTACTCGGAGAAGTTCGCGTTGTTGGCAGACAGGGACAGGACCATCGCTGCCTTGCCGGCGTGGAAGTTGTTGATGGCCTGCGGGAACAGCGTCAGCCCTGGCGCCTGCGGGGTCATGTAACCCTTCTGCCACAACTCCTTCATGTAGCCAAGGGCCTTGATGATCGACGGGTCCGACCAGTTCGGATGGGCGATGAACGCGGTCTGCTGCTGCGCGGTCATGAACTGCGGGGCGAAGATGCTGGCCCACCACTCGCCGTAGTAGCCATCCTTCCAGCCAGCTGAGATCGGCACGATCCCGTGGGCCTTCAGCGCCGCGCAGTCGGCCAGGAACTGTGCCCAGGTCGTGGGCGGGCTCTTGATGCCCGCCTTCGCGAACAGCGCCTTGTTGTAGTAGAACAGCACGTTCTGCTCGCCCCAGGGCAGCGCGTATGGCGCACCGGTGTTCTTCAGGCCCAGGCTGACCAGGTTCCAGAACGTCAGCTGCTGGCGTTGCTGGGGAGTCACGTAGCTGCTGAGGTCAACCATGCCCTGGTAGAAGCTGAAGATGAAGGGCGAGGCGTAATTCTCGATGATGTCGGGGCCCTTGTGCGCGGTAATGGCAGTGCGCTCGAGAGTGAAGAACGTGTTGAACGGCTCTACGACGCGGTTGATGTGGATGCTGGGGTGCGTCGCGTTCCATTGCTTCACGAGCGAGGCAAGCGCAGCACCCGGGCTGCCCCAGTCCCACATGGTGAGCGTCACTGGTCCGCTGGTGGCGGTTGCCGTCGATCCGCCACTGCATCCGGTCATCGCCGCTACCAGGGCAAGCACCGCTATCGGGATGATCCTGCGGGTCCGAGCTGACATCCTGACCTCCCATCGCCAGGCCGCAGTGGTGAGCTAGCTGATTCAATAACTGAGACTTACGTGTCTCACTACCTGAGGTTGAGTCAGGTTTAACGGATAGCTCCAGGTGTGTCAAGGCCAGTTTCGTTGGCCCCGGTATGGTCGCGATCATTGCCAGGAGGCCGCCATTTCCATGGCTTGTAAACGGCCGGACCGCGCGGTTACACTCGCAACGGCTGCCTGAGGAGCTCGCCTGTGCTGTCCCGGCTGCCCTGCCGGGCTCGGCCGGGCCGCGCTCTGAAAGGCAGGCCGATGGCTGACGACAAGCTGATCCTCATCACCGGTGCCGCGTCCGGGATCGGCGCGGCGACCGCTCGCTGCTTCGCTGCGGCAGGCTGGCGCCTTGTCCTCGCCGACATCGACGAACCGGGCTTGACCGCGGTGAGCGCGCAGCTGTCCGCCCTGGGTGCCCGCCAGGTACTCACGGTGCCGACCGACGTCACCAGCGTTGACGCAGTCACCGACCTGTTCGCGTCGACCAGCGCACTGGGCAGCTTCGATGTCGTCCACGCGAACGTCGGGATCTGCCCGCCGGAGCGGCCGCTCACCGAGACTGATCCGGCCACCGTGGACCGGATCCTCGAGGTGAACGTCAAAGGCACGGTGAACACGCTGCGGGCAGCGGTTCCGCGCGTCCGCGACGGCGGCGCCATCGTGATCACGGCCTCTGACTCGGGCCTGCTGGCCCATCCGGGCGCGGCCGTCTATGCCGCCAGCAAGATCGCCCTCATCGGCCTGGGCAGGGCACTGGCGGCCGAGCTGGCGCCACGCCGGATCAGGGTCAACATGGTGTGCCCTGGCGGCGTGGACACCCCGCTCACCCGCGGCGTCTACGGCGACACCATCGACGCTGAGCTGGCAAGCTACGCGCGGACCAATCCGCTCGGCGGCATTGCCAGGCCCGAGTGGATCGCGGACGCGGTGTTCTTCCTGGCCTCAGCCGCGCACATGACGGGCGTGTCGCTCCGCGTCGACGGCGGTGACGGGCTGATGGGCGCAGTGTGATGCAGCACGTAACTCTCGACGGCGAGCGCCTGAGCCGGGTCGGCCTCGGCACCTGGGTGATGGGTGGCGGCGGCTACCTGGCCACGCTCGGAGATCAGTCCGACGCCGATTCGCGGGAGGTGATCTTCCGCGCCGTCGAGGCCGGCGTCAACTGGCTCGATACGGCCCCGTACTACGGTCTCGGCCACGCCGAGGAAGTCATCGGCGACGCCCTTCGATCACTTCCGGCTGGTGATCGCCCGCTGGTCTTCACTAAGTGCGGAGTGGCATGGGACGACCCGTACCAGCCGTCGTGGGAAGTTCTGACACCCGACAGCATCCGGCGCGAGTGCGAAATGTCGATGCGCCGGCTGGGCGTCGCCGAGCTTGACCTGCTCCAGATCCACTGGCCGGTAATCGGCGGGACACCGGTGGAGGAGTCCTGGAGCGCGATGGCGGAGCTGGCCGACACGGGCATGACGCGCTGGATCGGCGTCTCTAACTTTGATCCGCCCCTGCTCGAACGCTGTGAGGCGATCCGGCATGTGGATACGGTGCAGCCGCCGTTCTCGTTACTGCGGCGGTCTGCCGGAGTCGACGTGATCCCGTGGTGCCAGCAGCACGGCACTGCCGTGCTCGCCTATAGCCCGCTCGAATCCGGCATGCTGGCCGGCAGCTTTACCCGCGAGCGGGCGGCCGCGCTGCCGGCTAACGACGTCCGGCTTGAGCGCCCGGAGATTTTCTCGGGCCCGCAGCTTGGCGATTGCCTGGAGCTCGTCGACCGGCTGCGGCCGGTCGCCGCCGAGCTGGGCCGGACCCTGGCTGAGCTGGCCAGCGGATGGGTGCTGAGCTGGCCGGGAGTGTCGGCGGCGATTCTCGGCGCCAGAACCTCGCAGCAGCTCGCCGGCTGGTCAGGCGCTGGCTCGCAACCGCTGCCGCCGGAGATCGTGGCACGGATCAGCCAGGCGCTGGCGGCGACCGGGGCGGGCGCTGGCCCGGTCACCCCGATGATCTGCACCACCAGGAGGCAGGCGTGAAGATCGTTGCGGTGGAGTCCTACTCCGTTACCGAGCCGGTGACCGCCTCCTGGGCGTGGCGCGACGGGCTACCGGGCAGTCCTGATACCGAGATCATTACCTGGCTGCGCATCGTGACCGACGAGGGAGTCGACGGGTACTCGTTCGTGGATCGCGGCCCGATAGCCGAAGACATCATCAGCCGCTGCCTGGCGCCGCTGCTGATCGGTCAGGACCCGCTGCGCAAGGAACTGCTGTGGCATCAGGTCTGGGAACTCGACCGGATCGAGGAGCTGCCGATCTACCTGCTCGGCCTCGCGGACATCGCGCTGTGGGACATCACCGCCAAGGTCGCCGGGCTGCCGCTGCATGTGCTGCTGGGCGGATACGCCGCAGGCGTGCCGGCTTATGCCAGCACGGCGACGTTCGCCACGACTGCGGAGTATCTCGACGTCATCGACCAGTGCCTGGACTACGGCTTCCGGGCCATCAAGCTGCACGCATGGGGGCGAGCCCGCGAGGACGCGGCGCTGTGCCAGGCAGTACGCGATCACGTCGGCGACGACATCGACCTGATGTATGACGGGTCGGCCGGCTTCAGCCCCTACGAGTCGCTGTATGTCGGCCGGGCGTGCGAGGCGGCTGGCTACCGGTGGTTCGAGGAGCCCATGCGCGAGTTCAGCATCTCGGCGTACCGGCGGCTGTGCGACTCGCTCGACATCCCGGTGCTAGTCCCGGAGACAGCCGACGGCTGCCATTACATCGCGGCCGAGTTCATCCATGCCGGAGCGGCGGACATGGTGCGGACCGGCACCGACTTCCGCGGGATAACGGGCTCGATGCGCGTGGCGCACCTGGCCGATGCTTTCCAGATGACGGCCGAGGTGCACGGCGGCGGGCTGCCTAACATTCACCTGGCCGTCGCCGTCCGCAATAACACCTACTACGAAGCCATGGTGCTGACCAATCCGATCAGCGTGGAGCCGGGCGTGCAGCGTGATGGCTTCATCCGGCCACCGGCCGCGCCGGGCATCGGATACGACATCGACCTGCGGGAACTGCGGGCTGGCCGCCCGCCGTCGCGCACGCCGCGTTAGCCGCGCCGGTTACTGGGGTGCCCAGGTGATGCGCGGGTCGGTGAACACGTCTGTCTCATCCACGCTGGCCGTGGAGAACTCCGAGACGACGGCGCCGTCCGGCCCGGCCTGGAACCAGTGCAGCGTGTCTGGCGGGATCGTGTGCTGGTTTCCGGGCGCCAGCTCAATCTCATGCCAGACCGTGTAGTACGGCTCACTCCCGGCCGGCGGGCGGCACTGGGGAGCCGGATGCGGTTCCCCTGCCACGTACAGGAACACCCGCCCGGATCGGCACCGGAAGGTCTCTTGCTTACCCGGCCGTCCCGCGACCGGCGGATGACGATGTTCCGGGCACGTCTGGCGGGCTGCGAGCAGCAGCTCCTTAGCGCAGTACGAGTCGTTGTTGACGTAGACGATCTCGATCAGGCCGGTCTGGAGGAAGTCGTCCAGGCCGAAGTCGGCCACGTCCATGTCCCGCTGCTCGGCGGCCGTGATCACGATTCCGGCGTGAGCCAGCAGCTCGAGGCCGCGGCCGCGGGCTCTGGCGAGCATCTCCTCGGATAGCATCGGGGCCGCCGTTACCGCGGAACTGCTGGGTAGGCGAGCGGCTGGCCGGGCACGTCGGCGCTTATGCGCGAGATGCTCTGGCCGCACAGGCCGGCGAGATAGATGGTGGACAGGTCCGGACCACCGAAGCACAGGTTGGTCGGGCTGTTGAGGTACTCGGCTGTCCAGTCATCGAGATAAACCTGCGGCTCGTTGCTGCCGGGCGCGACGCGGTAGACCCGGTCAGGGCGCCAGCAGGACACGAACAGCGCACCGGACGCGTCCAGCGCGAGACCGTCCGGTACGGTGCGCGGCAGCTGCAGGAACTCCCGTCGGGGCCCGACCGTGTCACCGTCGAGCTCGAAGGTCACCACGCCAGGCTGCCGCGACTCCACCACGTACAGCGTCCGCTCGTCCGCGGACATGGCGAGGCCATTGGGGAATCCGCGGCATTCCTCGCTGATGATCTCCGGGTCGCGACCCGGCCTGATCCGGAACAGGTATCCGTCGTCCGCCTCCCAGCCCGTGCCCGACTCGGTCACGTACAGGGTGCCGTCCGACCGGAACACCAGGTAGTTCGGTGAGGTTAGCTTGCGCCCGGCGACGCTATCGGCGAGTGTGCCGACCGTGCCGTCCGGGGCGATGCGCAGCACGCGGCCTAGCCCGCAGTCGCACGCGTAGCAGAATCCGTCACCATCGAATGCCAGCCCCAGGAGGAACCCGCCGGTCCTGGCGACCACCTCGGCCGCGCCGGTGGCTGGGTCAACGCGGATCAGGTCGCCACTCTCGGTGCCGCACCACACCGCTCCGTCCCACCAGCACACTGCCTCCGGATGATCGATTCCGCTCGCCAGCGCGGCGACCTCGGTAGCGGCATCCCGCTGCGCGACGGTCACGGCAGTGGCCAATCCTGCTCCGGGATCATCGGGATCCAGCCAGGCCGTGCTGGGTCGCCCACGTAGGCGTAGCCACCCTCGCGCCGGTAGAGCTCGGCGTACCGCCCTACCCGGTCCGGGTCGAGCTCGACGCCCAGTCCGGGGCCCGTGGGCACCGCGAACGAGCCGTCGTGACAGGCCAGCTTGCCGCCGATGATGACGTCGTCGGTCATATAGGGGTAATGCGCATCGGCGGCAAACGCCAGCTCGGGCATGGCCGCTGCGGCGTGCAGCATCGCGGCTAGGGAGATCCCGCACTCGCCGCTGGAGTGCATGCCCACGCCAAGTCCGAAGGTGCCGCACACCGTGGCGGCCGCTACCGCGGTGCGCATGCCGCCGAAGAAGTGCGGGTCAGTCAGCACCACGTCGATCGACCGCATCGCGACGGCCTGCGGGATGTGATCGAGCTTGGTCACGTAGGTGTTGGTTGCCAGCGGAAGCCAGGTGCTCGACTTCAGCCTGGCCATGCCCGCGTGCCCCCAGCACGGGTCCTCGTAGTATTCCAGCCCGACTGCTTCGAGGGGCCGCGCGTACCTGATGGAGTCCTCAACCGACCAGTTCGAGTTGGGATCCAGCCGCAGCTGATGGTCCGGGAAGGCCGCGCGCAGGCCCTCCATCACGGCAACCTCGTGAGATGGCCTGAACACCCCGCCCTTGATCTTGATGGTCTTGAACCCGTACTGGCTGACGACGTCACGCGCGTGCGCGGTCATCTGCTCGACAGTGGCTACCGGCGGACGCTCCTCGGTGGGGTACTGGAAGAACAGGTAGGCGCAGAAGTCGACGCGATCCCTGATCGCGCCGCCGAGAAACTCGTGCGCGGGGCGGCCGAGCGCCTTGCCCTGGATATCCAGGCAGGCGAACTCGATGGCAGCGAAGCCCTGGGAGAGATCCTCGTAGAAGGCACCCTCGACCGGGTTGTAGGCAGCCCATCTCAGCTTCTCCGGGCGGAACGGATCGTGTCCGCACACGCGGCTGCGCAGGGCTGCGATCAGTGCATCACTCGAGGCACCGCTGCCGCCGATCTCGCCGAGACCGGTGATGCCCTCGTCGGTGTCGACTTCGACGAGCGTCCTGATGAGCCGGCCCGGATGCACGCCCTGGGCATAGCGGAGCGGCTGGTCCAGCGGAATCGCGACGGTCGTTGCCCGGACATCGGTGATCTTCACCGGCCGCCTCCTTGCCGAAAACGTCCTTGACACGGCGTATCGGGCATCTTAACTTGTCTCTATTATTGAATTCAATAAGTCTCATTTAATGAGACTGCGCTTGACCCACGCTCTGTTCGACGAGGCTGACCGATCTCATGCAGGCAGGGGAGCCGATCTGTGCGCGGCACTGACATCTCCTTCGACTGGTCCTACCGCGGATTCCCGGCATGCGTCCTGGAAAACGACATCTTGCGGGTCGCGGTGCTCCCCGAGGTCGGCGCGAAGATCCATCAGATGATCTTCAAGCCGACCGACCGTGACCTGCTGTTTCATCACCCGCGCGTCGAGGTGCGCAAGCCCGTGTTCGGGGTCAACGTCGACAACTGGTGGACCGGCGGCATCGACGAGTGCGTGCCCACCGGCGCACCATGCGTGGTCGACGGCGAGGAACTGCCCTACCTCGGCGAAGCCTGGTCGATGCCGTGGTCAGCGGAGCGGCTGAGCGCCACGGCGGTCGCGTTCCGCCGTGACGGTGTTATCACGCCATTTCACATCGAGCGGATCATGGAGTTGCGGCCGGGTGAGCCATTCGTGCGGATGCGCCATCAACTGACCAATACTGGAACGACCCCGTTCCGTTTCATCTGGGGGATTCATCCGGGACTCGCGGTCGGCCCGGCGACCAGGATCCAGATTCCGGCGCGGCTGGGGGTCATTGATGAGTCCTGGCCACAGGACCGGCTCGGCGCGCCCGGCACCACCTACCCCTGGCCCAAGCAAGAGCTGACGGAGCTAGCCGAGACGCCGGGCGGTACCTGGGATTTGCACTATGCCACCGAACTGGAGGCAGGGTGGCTGGCCGCATGGGACGCCCGGTGGCAGTCGGGCTTCGGCATGACGTTCCCGCCGGACGTCTTCAAGTGCGTCTGGGTCTGGCTCGTGGACGGTGGCTGGCGGGGCATCCGCTGCGTCGCCGTCGAACCGTGGACGGGTTTCCCGTCCGCGCTGGCCGCCGCGGTCGAGGCGGGCCATGCGAGCCAGCTGGGGCCTGGCGACTCGCTGACCGCGGACACCCGGATCATCGGCTTCGCGACCACGACGGCGATCCGCGGGTTCGACCCTGAGGGCCAGCCGATCAGATGAGCCAGCCGACTAGGTGATAGGGAGGCCGCAGTGAGGCTTGATGGCAAGGTCGTTATCGTCACCGGAGCAGGTCAGGGCATTGGCGAGGCCTCTGCCATCCGCTTCGCCGAAGAAGGCGCCAGCGTCGTCTGCGTCGACGTGCACGAGGCTAAGGTGGCGCAGACTGCGGAGACGATCGCTGCTGCCGGCGGAACGGCAGTGCCGGTCGTGGCGGACGTCGCTACTGCTGACGGCAACAAGGCGATGACCCGGCTTGCCGCGGACCGGTTTGGCGGCCTTGACATTCTGCATGCCAACGCCGGAATCCAGTTCATGGCTCGGCTGGAGGAGACGCCGGAAGCTGAGTGGGACAGATTGCATTCGACGAACCTGCGTGGCGTGTACCTCGGCATCAAGGAAGCCGTTCCGCTCATGCGCAGCCGCGGTGGCGGCGCCATCGTCATTACGGCGTCGGTGCTGGGCATCGTGGGAGACCCCGATCTGCCTGCCTACGGCGCCACCAAGGGCGGGCTGCGCGCGATGTGCCGGTCGCTGGCCGCGTCGCTGGGGCCCGAGAACATCCGGGTCAATACCATCTGCCCGGGCGACGTGGAGACGCCGCTGCTGACGGAGTTCTTCGACTTTCAGCCCGACCCGGCGGCGGCCCGCAAGCAGATCACCGACCGCTATCCGCTGGGCAGGTTCGCCGAACCGCGCGACATCGGTAACGCCGCGGTGTTCCTCGCGTCGGACGAGGCGTCCTACATCTCCGGGATCGACATAGTCGTCGACGGCGGCCTGCTGGCCAAGATCTACTAAGCCACGGACTGCCCGTGCCCGCCGGAGCGCAGGACCGCAGCCTGGCAGGCCAGGCGGCAATCGTCACGGGCGGGGGCCGGGGCATCGGCGCCGCAGTGTGCCGCCGCCTAGCCCGCGCTGGATCGCAGGTGATCGTCGCCGACATCGACCAGTCGGCCGGGCAGGACACGGCTCGCGAGATCGGATCACCGGCGACGGCTGTGCAGGCGGACGTGCGCGATAGCGCCGACGTCCGCCGGCTTGTTCGCGTCGCCGCTGAGCTGACGGGCCGCCTGGACGTGGTCGTAAATAACGCGGGCATCGTGCCGGTCGAGTCGCTGGACCAGACCGCGCTGGAGACCTGGCGCGGCACCTTCGCCGTCAACGTCGAGGGCCCGCTGCAGCTGATGCAGGAGGCTTCGGCAGTCATGCTCGCGCAGGACCGGTCCCCGCAGACGGGCTGCCGCGGGAAGTTCATCAACATCAGCTCGGAAGCAGCCGAGACCGGGCGCCGCCTGGTGCCCGCCTACGGTGCCAGCAAGGCCGCGCTCAATCATCTGTCGCGGTCTGCCGCTGCGACGTGGGGCGACCAGTGGATCAGCACGACCGTCGTCTATCCGGGCGACGTCGAGGATGCCGCCTGGCCCGCGGTAGGCATGCGGATCGCGGCCGCTGAGGGCCGGGAAGTCAGCGAGGTCATCAGGGACCGGCTGGAGTCGGCTGTCACTGGCAGGTTCCAGCGGCCTGATGAGGTAGCCGACGTTGTCTTGTTCGTGGCCGCGTTTCGCGGGCCTGGCCTCAACGGCCGCACGGTGTGGACGCAGCCGCACGTGGCGTCGCCATGACCCAGATGCGACTGGGCCTCGCTCAGGGATTCGTGCCCGCCAGCCCGGACGAGCTGACGCCTGCCGTGGCGGCGCGGATAAGGGCCCTGGGTGTGACCGCACTCGTCACGCATTTCGAGGTGCCTGCGGCAGACATGCGCGGGATCCGCGGTCACCGGCTCGGCAGGGTACTGGCTGACGCCGGGCTCGGCATTGTCCAGTACGGCGGCCTGCGGCCCAATCTGGTCACTGCCGATGCGGTCCGGCGCCGCGACAGCATCCGCGAGATCGGCGAATTCCTCCGCACGGCCGCGTTCCTCCGCGCCGACATGGTCGTGACCGGCTGCGGTTCGCATCATCCTGACCATCCGTACGGGCCGGCGCCGGAGAATTACTCGACGCGAAGCCGCGATCTGCTGGTCTCGAGCCTGGTCGAGCTGGCGGATCGCGCGGCTGACACGGGCACCATGCTGGCCATGGAAGCACATTGCCTGACGACCCTCGAGTCGCCGGAAACGGTCCGCGAAATCCTGGATGCCGTCGACTCCCCGTGGATCCGGGCGAACTTCGACCCGGTGAATTTCCTCGGCTCTGTCCGCGCGGTCTACAGATCCGGCGCGGCCGCACAGCATGCGGCCCGGGTACTGCAGCCGAGACTCGCGCCCGCCGCGCACATCAAGGACGTGGCCGTCGAGGCCGAGCTGGTGCTGCACATAGCCGAGGCGGTGCCAGGGACCGGCGTGCTCGACCTGCCCTCGGTGCTGGCTGCGTGCCGGCGGTTCCTGCCGCGGCCGGCCACGCTGATCGTCGAGCATCTGGGCGCTGGCGATGTGCCTTCGGCGCTCGCCCACGTCACCAGCGTCGCCGCCGGCTGCGGCATCGAGTTCGGCTGAGGAGGCACCTATGAGCGATCTCACCGGATTGCGGGCGGTCATCACTGGCGGCGGTTCCGGCATCGGGCTGGCCACAGCGCGGCTGTTCGCCGCCAGGGGCGGTGCAGTAGCTGTGCTGGATGTCAGCCCCGGGACGGCTGCTGACCCGATCATCGGCCTGGTGGCGGACGTAACCGACGATGGGTCCGTGCGGTCCGCGATAGCTGCCGCGGCGGAACGGCTCGGCGGAATCGACATCCTGGTCAACAACGCCGGCATTGGCGCGGCCGGCACAGTGGCCGATAACTCCGACGAGGAGTGGCACCAGGTCTACGACGTAAACGTCGTCGGCATGGTCCGGACCACCCGGGCGGCGCTGCCCTGGCTACGCGCGTCAGCGCACGCCGCGATCGTCAACACGTGCTCGATTGCAGCGACAGCGGGGCTGCCGCAGCGTGCGCTGTACTCGGCTACCAAGGGCGCGGTGCTCGCGCTGACGCTGGCCATGGCAGCCGACCATCTCGCCGAGGGCATCCGCGTCAACTGCGTCAGTCCGGGCACTGCTGATACACCGTGGGTCACCAGGCTGCTGGCCGCCGCCCCGGACCCGGCTGCTGAGCGCGCGGCTCTCGTCGCGCGCCAGCCGATGGGCCGGCTCGTCTCCGCCGAGGAGGTTGCTGCGGCGATTGGGTACCTCGCCAGCCCGGCAGCTGCCGCAGTGACCGGCACGGCGCTGGCCGTCGACGGCGGCATGGCGGGCCTGCGCCTCCGGCCGGCGCGAGGATAGGGCGCTCCGACAGGGGCTGTACCTGCATGCACCGCGTGTGACCGGCGGCTGCGACGAGGGTGCAGCTCGTCGTCCGCCCGCGGGAGGGGGGCCAGCGGCCCCGGCCTCCCGCGACCTGTACTAGCAGCGGCCGTTCGCGTAGCAGACCCCGTGGCAGTTGAAGCGGTACTGGGTGCACCAGTTGACGCCACACGGGTGGTCGCACTTGCACAGTGGCCCGTTCTCAGGGACGCACGCGCCCGCCTCGAGCTGGGGTAGCAGACGCTGCAAGACGGCGTCGCCAACGCGCTGCATCGTCTTCCTCATGCTTACTCCTTCCTGGCCACGTGCGATCACGCTTCCTGTCCACGTGAGACACGTGGCACGCCGAAGGTCAGGATGCCGCCGCCGCGTGGCGCGCTGGTGGCGCTGACGCAACGCAGACGCCACGCGCGAGACGAGGCCGAGGCGCTGGTTGTCCTCGGTCATGCCCGCCAGGCCTGCGCGCAGTTTGCGAAGGCGCGCAGGAACTGGCACGACGCTTACCTCGTCTTCAGTGACCTCGGGGATAAGCGCGCCGCGGAGACTCTCGCCTTGATCCGGGATCCAGCCGCAGGTACGTGCCGCACATGACGGCGAGTCGTCCGCGAGCACCATTCGCTGCCTGTCGCTCGCGCGCTCGCGCGCCTGTCGCCCGTGTGCACGGGTGCCCGTGCGCCGGTCCGCTGCTTCGGCTGCTTTCGCAACGAACCCGTCCCAGCCGGGTCACGATCTAGATCGCGGGGTTCCGGTAGGCGCCGGACGCTGGTTGCGTGGAACCCAAGCCTGGTCTGCGGAGGGCATGGTGCGGGACGACGTCGTTATCAGGGTGCTGGGACCTGTCGAAGTGCGGGTCGCTGACGGCTGGCTGACCGGTCCGCCTCAGCAGCGCCTGATACTGGCGGTACTGGCACTTCAGGCCGGTCACCTGGTGCCGGTCAGCGAGCTCATTGATGCGGTCTGGGCGGAGAGTCCGCCGCGGTCTGCTCAGGCCAGCATCCAGGTGCTGATCACCGGATTGCGCCGGCTGCTGCGAGCCTTGCCGGGAGCTGGAGTCGAGCGGTGCGGGGACGGCTACCGACTGGGGATTGCGCCAGGTGAGGTGGACGCGAGGCGCTTCCGGTCGCTGGTGCGGACCGCGCGTGACGCAACTGACGGCCGGGCGGCGGTCGCGGCGTTCGATCAGGCGCTCGCGCTGTGGCGGGGACCCGCGCTGGCGGACGTGCCTGGCACGGCGAAGATCGAGGCAATCCGGGCTGGCCTGGACGCCGAACGGCTGTCGGCGAGGCAGGACCGCGTCAGCGCCGTGCTGCACCTCGGACGGGACCGCGAAGCGGCCGACGAGCTGGCCGGCTTGCTGGCCGAGAATCCGCTGTCGGAGCAGCTAGCCGGAATGCTGATGGTCGCCGCGTGCCGGAGCGGGCGCAAGGCTGACGCGCTGCAGGTCTTCCGGGACATGCGGGAACGGCTCACCGACGAGCTGGCGGTCGAGCCAGGGCCGGACTTGCAGCGGCTGCACCAGCGGATCCTCGCCGGTGATCTAGCCCTGGAGGCGCCCGTCGGCGGCATGGCCCCGGCTAGCTGGCCGCTGGCCGGCCCGGCGGAGCCGGTGCCTGGTGGCGACGGCCTCCTGGTGGTGCCCCGGCAGCTCCCGGCGGCGGTGGCGCATTTCACCGGACGCGCGGACGAACTCGCCATCCTGTCCGGCTCGCTGGAGCGGCTGGGAACGCCGGACGGCACAGTAGTGATCTCGTCGATTGGCGGCACGCCCGGTGTCGGCAAGACCGCCCTGGCGGTGCACTGGGCCCACCAGGTAGCGGAGCGCTTCCCGGACGGGCAGCTCTATGTGAACCTGCGCGGGTTCGGCCCGTCCGCGCCGCCGATGACGGCCGGAGAGGCGGTCTGCGGGTTCCTGGAGTCTCTCGGCGTTCCCAGGGATCGGATCCCGGCCGGCCCGGACGCGCAGGCTGGGCTCTTCCGCAGCATGCTGGCAGGCAGGCGGACGCTGGTGGTGCTGGATAACGCTGCCGACGAGGCGCAGGTTCGGCCGCTGCTGCCCGGCTCGGCGGGATGTCTTGCGGTAGTCACCAGCCGCCGCCCGCTGCCCGGCCTCGCTGCGGCCGAGGGCGCGCATCAGGTCTGCCTGCACCTGATGTCCGAGGCGGAGGCCCGTGAGCTACTGGCTGCGCGGCTCGGTGCGAGGCGGGTCGCCGCCGAGCCGGGGGCGGTCAGCGAGCTTGCCGTGCTGTGCGCCCGGCTGCCGCTGGCGCTGGCCGTCGCGGCGGTGCGAGCTGCCGCCAGCCCAGCAACCGCTCTCACCTCGCTTACCGAGCAACTGCGGGACATGCGCGGCCGGCTGGATGTGCTGGATGCCGAGGATCCGGCGAGCAGCGTACGGGCGGTGTTCTCCTGGTCCTACCAGAACCTCAGCGGCCCGGCGGCGCGGATGTTCCGGCTGCTCGGCGCGCACCCGGGACCCGACATCTCAATGCCCGCGGCGGCGAGCCTGGCCGGCGTTCCGTGCCCAGAGGCGCGCAGAATACTTGCCGAGCTGACTGGCACGCAGCTGCTGACTCAGGATGCCCGCGGCAGGTTCGCTTTCCACGATCTGCTGCGCGCCTACGCCATGGAGCAGGCGCAGCGCGACGAGCACCAGGCGGAGCAGTTCGCGGCCGCCGAGAGGATGCTCGATCATTACCTGCACACCGGCTGGTCTGCCGCGATGCTGCTGAGTCCGGGCCGGGACCGGGCATTCATCCTCGCCGCCGCCCGGCCAGGATCGCAGCCGGAGACATTCATCGACGCCCGTCATGCCCTGACCTGGTGCGACGCTGAGCACCAGGTGCTGCTGGCGGTCATTAACCAGGCTGCGGCAGCCGGCTTCGATGCGCACGCCTGGCAGCTGCCGTGGGCGCTGGGATACTACTTCTCCACCCAGGGGCACTGGGGGGACCAGATCACCACGCAGCGCACGGCGCTGGCCGCTGCGCAGCGGCTGGGTGATCTGGCCGGACAAGCTCGAGCCCACCACGGCCTTGGCTGCGCGCTCGTCATGTCCAGCGCGGGCAAGGCCGGACACGCGCACCTGGCGCGCGCTCTCCGGCTGTACCGGAAGCTAGGCGACCAGCTCGGCCAGTCCTATGCCCACCTGAGCTTCGCGACGGCATTCGATTTTCAGCGCCGCCCTGATAAGGCACTGCGGCATGCCAGCCAGATTCTCTCCCTGGCGCGGGCCTCGGGTCACCCGGCAGAGGAAGCAAGCGCCCTGAGCGCAATCGGGTGGTTCTATGCAGAGCTCGGGGACTACCCGCGCGCGCTAGCACACTGCCGGCCGGGGCTCAAAGCGTGCCGCGACCTCGGCGACCGGATCGGCGAGGCCGCTACCTGGGACAGCATTGGCTACGTACACCACCATCTGGGTGAATTTGGCCGGGCCGCCGCCTGCTACCAGCAAGCGCTGCAGCTGTCCCGCGAGTTCGGCAGCCGCCTCAACCAGGCACTCATTCTCGGCCACCTGGGCGACACGCGCGACGCCGCAGGGGATGCACAAGGCGCTGGTGAGTCCTGGCAGCAGGCGCTGGCCATTCTCGACGACCTTCATCACCCTGAGGCTTCGCGGCTGCGGCAGAAAGCGCACGGCCGGGACACCGGCGGGCCTGATCCGCTCGCGGCTGCGTCGCCGGGCGCACTGCGCTCGCTTGCTGCCAGCGGGCTGTAGCCTCCGGGCCGCCCTGAACTTATCCGGCCGTGCCCTGGCACGGCCGGCTGACGGGCTGCGTCGTGCCCGCCAAGCGGGCGCCAAGCCGGCGCCAAGCCCGCGCCAGGCAGGCGCGCGCATGCTGAGGCCGCCATGACCAAGTCCGGCCTGGTTCAGGTCGCAACGAAGGAGCACACGATGCTTGAACGCAGACGCAGATTGCGCCTCACGGGAGCCGCGGCCATGGCCGTCACCGCATTGCTGGCCGCAGGCTGCGGCGCGACCAGCAACAATTCGTCGTCTTCCTCCGCCTCCGTCAAGGGCGCGGTCGCGACGCTGGCCAACCTCAATGGCGCCGGCGGTAACTGCATCTTCCAGTTCGAGACCACCCAGTGCTACAGCGTGACGAATTACGAGGACTTCGAGTACCTCATGGTGCGGCCGCTGTACATGTTCGGTGGCAACAGCAACACCTCGATCTCGGTGAACTACCCGCTGTCCCCGGCCAACGCGCCGAAGTACAGCGACGGCGGCAAGACCGTGGTCATCAACCTGAAGGGCTGGAAGTGGTCCGACGGGGAGAGCGTGGACGCCAAGGACCTGGTCTTCGACCTGAACCTGCTGGAGGCGGAGAAGGCCAACTACGCCGCCTACACCCCTGGCCTGCTGCCGGACAACATGGCGTCGTACTCGGCGACCGGGCCGGACCAGGTGACCCTGCAGCTCAAGCAGGGTTATTCCAGCATCTGGTTCACCTACAACCAGCTGGCCGTCCTGACCCCGTTCCCGATGGCGCTGGATGTCTCGAAGGCCGGCGCGGCCCCGGGCAGCGGCGGCTGCACGACCGACAGCGCGGCTGACGGGTGGGCGAAGTGCAAGGCGGTCTGGACGTTCCTCGACTCCCAGAACAAGGACACCTCGACCTATGCGACCAACCCGCTGTGGCAGGTCGTGGACGGCCCGTTCAAGCTCGCGAGCTACAACGTCGACGGCAACTACACCTTCGTGCCGAACAAGGACTACTCGGGGAGCCCGAAGCCGTCGATCGCGGAGCTGAAGTTCCAGACCTACACCTCCGACACCGCCGTCTACGAGGCGCTGAAGACCGGCGCGCTGAGCACCGGCGGCGCGCAGACCAACGGGACCGATGTGCCGTCGAACGACCTGGCGCCGGCCGGGAAAGGCTTCCTGCCGCCGTCCAACCCGCTGGCCTCGGCCGGTTACGTACTGCAGACCGCCTACGAGTTCAGCACCGGGTTCGCCTACATGAACTTCAACAACCCGACCTACGGCCCGATGTTCCGGCAGCTGTATTTCCGGCAGGCGCTGATGGAGCTGAACAACCAGGCCGGCATGTCCAAAGTTGTCGGCCGCGGCTACTGGTACCCGACCCCGGCGGGCGCGCCCCCGGAGCCAGTCAGCCAGTGGGTGTCCTCGGAAATGACGGAGAACGGCGGCCAGGGCCCCTACCCCTATGACCCGGCCAGGGCGCAGGCGCTACTGGCCGCGCACGGCTGGCAGAAGGTGGGCGGGGTGCTGACCTGCGAGTCCGCGGGCTCTGGTGCGTCGGACTGCGGCGCCGGCATCGCCAAGGGCACGCAGGCCAAGTTCGCCATGCTCTACAGTTCGGGCATCGCGATCCAGGCCGACATGGCGGACGTCCTGAAGTCAGGCTTCGCGCTGGCAGGCATCCAGCTCACGCTCACCGCCCAGACGTTCAACACGCTGCTGGGCTACACCGCGCCCTGTACCCCGAGCGAGTCGCGCTGCAACTGGACGTTCCTGTACCTGGGCGGCTGGGGGTTCAACGGGCCGGGCTTCGAGCCGACCGGCGAGCCGCTGTACCAGACCGGGGTGCCGAACAACTCCGGCAGCTACTCGAACCCGACGATGGACGCGCTGATCAAGGCCACTCACACCAGCAACAGCCTGGCCACCTTCCATCAGTACGCCAACTACACCGCGACCCAGGTCCCGGTGCTCTGGATGCCGTGGAATACCGGCGTCCAGGCGGTCAGCGTCAACCTGCACCACGTCACGCAGAACCCGCTGAACATGTTCTACCCGGAGTTCTGGACATGCAGCACCAAGACTTGCTGACGTGCTGACGGCGGCGCGACAGCAGGAATAGCAGGTTCGGCCCCGGTCGTCGCGCTGGTCAGCGCCAGCGCGACGACCGGACCGGAAGTACCGGCGTCTATGCAGAAGTGGGGCTGGCGGCCCGCAGCTAGAGAGGTCGCACCGGGGGAGGGGGCTGGTCGCCGTGGACGATGAACACCGGGCAGTCCGCGTGCTCGGCGACGTTTGCGCTCACCGAGCCCAGCAGCAGTCCGGCGAACCCGCCATGGCCGCGGCTGCCGACGACCAGCATGGTCGCGCCCTGGCAGGCGTCGAGCAGCACTCGGGCAGCAACGCCTTCGTGCACGAGCAGCTGCGTGCCGGGCGGCGGCTGGTCACCGAACACTGCCTGCACGGTGTCATCGAGAACTTTCCGCATGTCCCGGGCAGGATTCCAGTCTGGCGCAACGGCGGCCCATCCGAACGACGGCGGGTATTCCCAGGCGGTGACCAGGTCGAGCTGGGCGCCGAAGGCCGACGCGAAATGGGCTCCCCACCGCAGCGCCTGCTGCGAGGACAGTGATCCGTCCACGCCGACGACGATCCTGGTCCCGCCGTTGCGCTCTGGTGTCATGTTCCGCTCCTAGGAAGTCAGGTCACATCCGTTGCCGAAGTTGCGTCGCGGGCCAAGTCTGGCAGCCCCAGTTCTTCGGGCTGGCGGACGGGTCTAACGCTCTGATGTACCTCCAGCATCGTCCTGGGAGCGCAGCTGCTGCTCGAGCTCGAACCGGCTCCGTTCGCTGGGAAAGCGCCGTGCGGGGCGCTACTATTGTCCCCTTATGCGCGAGATCAGAGGTGGACGGTTTTGAGCAGTGAGAGCATGCCGCGCGCCGAGCCAGCCGACGACGGCCTGCCGCCTTCGATTCCTGCGATGCCGACGGTGGCACGCTCGCTGCTGTACCGGGGCAGCCCCAAGCTGCTGGTGGAATCGGGGCCCCGTCACAGCCTGGGATGGCAGGACCACTGGAAGGCCGGCCCAAGTTTCGTGGTAGTCCGGCTGGGCTGGCTTGACACAGTCAAAGTCATCTCGCGTTTTCCGCTGACCGAGCAGGGGTGGGAGAGCGCGTGGCGGACGTTGTCCGGTCTGGACGCCGAGGCCGCCGACGCGGTCGCTGCGATGCTGGCGGCGGCGCGGGAGCGCAAGAGCGCCGCAGCGGCGCTCGCTCGGCTAGGTGCTGGCACTAGGTGCTGCCTGCGGCGCATGACGTATAAGGGCGGGTCCGATGACTCGCTTCTGACCCGGGGCGGAGCCTACGACCTGCGCTTCCTTGGCGACCGGCTTGTCCTTAGCCCGCCCGCCTCGGCTACCCCAGTGGTCGAGATGCCGTACCAGGATGTCGAGGCCGTAGAGGTCAGCGGGTCCGCCCACGGCAAGACTCCCGGCGAGCAATTTGTGGTGATCCTGGGCCTGGGCCTGGCCGGCGCCTTGCTCGGACTCCTCATTCTCGGCCTACTCGGTCTGCTGCTCGGAGCCCTGATCTTCGGCTTGATAGGCGCCGCCGCTACTGCCGTGTCCGCCAGCACCGCGTCGACGGTACGGCTTCGGGGCCGGGATGCCGAGTTCTTCCTGACCACCGAGATGGCCCCCGATCTCGTGCGAATAGAACTGTCCGGCCCGCTCACGGCCATAGCGGACGCTCGCACCGCCCCGCGGGGCGGTGCGGGGCCGTCAGCGGAGCCAGCCTCGGCGACAATCGCGGACCAGCTGGCCAAGCTCGCGTCCTTGCTGGCGGACGGGTTGCTGTCGCGTGAGGAGTTCGAGCACCTCAAGGCGAAGGTCATCGCTGAGCCCTAACCTCGATCGTGATCTTCGTTCGCCGAACTGAGCCAGCGGTGGTTGCTGAGTTTCTTTGTTGCGCCGTGGCTGTCGGCCCGGCTGTCGCGCCGGGTGGGAGGGTTCCACGGGCCCTGGGTTTCCTCCTTCCTTGACGAGGGATGCGGGTGCTGGGCTCAGCCGGGCGCCAGTGCCTGGAGCAGGTGGATGGCGGCGGTGATCTGGGCTGTCCACGGCCACCGGGCGGTGAGGCGGAGGCGCAGCCGCCGGCTGCGCGGACGATGCGCCCGGTGGCGGAGAACAGCCGCAGCCGCAGGCGTTCTGGTTCCCAGCGGCGGGCGGGGCCGGTGAGGGCGAGCAGCTGGGTCCAGGCGAACAGTTCGCAGGTCAGGGCGACGATCTGGCACCAGATCTGGTTCTGCGCATAGCCGTGCAGCGGCAGGTTGCGCAGCCGGGTGTCTTTGGCGTTGCGGATGCGGTCCTCGCACCGGGCGCGGCGGCGGTGCCGTAGTTCGAGGTCGGCGAGCTGGCCGGTGCGGGTGCTGGTGGCGAAGCAAGTGACGCGGTGGCCGTCGATGTCGGTGATGCGTAGCTGGGCGCCGGGGGTGCGGGCGTTCCTTGCGGGCGATGACCCGCATGCCTTTCGGCCAGCTGCTCAGGTCGAGCAGGCCGGTGAGCCCGGCGACCCAGGCGCCGTCGCGGACCTGCCCGTCGCTGTCGTAGGCCGGGGTCCAGGCGCGAGCGGGGATCTTGGCGATGGCGTCGGCGATCTGGTCGGCGATGGTGAACCCGACGGAATACTGCAACCTGCGGCCGGGCCTGGTGAGCCAGGTGAGGAAGTCGTGGCTGCCGCCGGCGGAGTCGGCGCGGACCAGCACTCGCCGAAGCGCGTCCTGCGGAAGCTGGGCCCGCGCGAGCTTGACCGCCTCGAACAGCGCCGGCTCGGCACGCAGCACCGCGGCATCAGCCAGGCAGTCACCGCCCAGCGCCACCGTCACCGCCAGGTCGGCCACGATCTTGCCCGGGTCATGCACTGACCGCGGTAACCGCCACCGCTCCAGCGCCTGCGACAAGCCAGCCTGCAGCCCGTTACCCTCGCTGTCTCGGTCAGCAGTAGCGCGCCGCCATGGGACACGATTCCCTTGCCATCGTCAGACAGCGTGATCTTCGGTCGCCGGGCTGTATTCTGCCTGCGAAGAGTGCCTTCGACTGGTACCGGACAGGAACCTCAGCAACTCCTATCCTCCCAGGTCAAAGGCACTTCTTACGTCAGCGACCCGCCCGCGTCTATAACCCGCGCCAGATGAGGAGGCTAGTCGGCTGCGATGCGACTTGCCCGTGGTACGGGCTTTCGCAGTCCCCGGCCGTGGAGTCGTCCGGAGCGATCAGAGCAGCCGCCTGCGCAAGGCGTCGATGTCGGGACCGGGGACCCCGGCAGCAGCCAGGTACTCAGCCGCGTCGAGGTCGCGGACGAGGCTGGTGATCGTTTCGCTGACGGTCGTTCCTCGTGATTGCAGGTACTCGCGGACATCCCGTTCGTCCAGCTCGAGGCCGAGAGCGGCGTACAGGGGCGCCAGCTGGCCGAGGGTGAACTCGTAGTCCGCGGCGATCGCCTCCGGCGTCACGCCGGCAAGACAGAGCAGCAGGAGGCTTATCAATCCGGTGCGGTCACGCCCAGCCCCGCAATGGAAAATGACGCCGCCGCCCGGAATCCGGGCGATCGCGGTGAGCACTGCGGCGATGCGCTCGGGCTTGGCGTCGAGGAAGGGCCGGTAGTAGAGCGGCGTGCCGTTCAGCCCTTCCCCGTTCAGCCGGCGCCACAGGCCCAGGTCTTCGATGTCATCGACGGGTATCAGCATGGTCTGGATGTCCGCCGGCCGGGTGGCCGTCGGCTGGGCCGCGGGCACCGCGAAGGTCCCGGCGCCCAGGGTTGCCGCGGGCAGGGAACCGGGCACAACCTCGTCGGCGTTGCGCAGATCGATGACGACACAGATGCCGGCGCTGCGGGCCGCTTCCCACCCGGCGGCAGTGATGAACCGCGTGTCAGCTGACCTGATCAGCCGCCCGTACCGGGTCGAGGCCCCTGCAACCGTAGGCAGCCCGCCAAGATCCCGGGCGTTGTAGAAGCCTTCCCACCGAACTACCCGATCAAGGCCCGGGCGCGTTCCAGAGACCATGTCCATGGCTCCGACTATCACCTCTGCACCAGGGGCAAAGTCAACCAGCAGGCATCCGCCGTTCCTAAGGAGCCGCAGAGATTCCCTCCGGAGATGGATTCGTTCGCCGACAGGGACCTCAGGCCGTCAGCGGACACGGGCCACTCCGCCAAGGTGCACGCTGATCTTCACCCCGAGGAGTGCTCTTCAGCCGGGACGCACAAGACCCGCGGCAAGCCACATCCTTCCAGGTCAAAGAACTCTGTTCTTGTGGCTCACGCGCCGCCACTCATCCCAGGCGAGAGCCTGAGGCTAACGCGGGTGCGCGGATGCAGTCCAACATCGTCCTGAGAGCGGAGTTGTTGTTCGAGCTCGATCCGCCGACCATCGGCGGACGCAGTGTCTGCTGACGGTAATCAGCAGTCCACAGCCGGACCTGAATGTATGTGCAACTACGCGGAGCGACGACAGGAAGTGCCGGATGCCGCAACATTCGGAACAGCCTTATTCCGCAACACCCACCGGTGACTAACAGAACCCCAGGTCCGTGATGGCAAGCCGACCCGGAGCGCAAGGCCGCGTGCGGCCTGAGCACCGGACGCGGCGCGGCAGTGCCTCTATGTGGTCACGCCAGCTTCCACGGGTTGATCAGTTCGATTCCTGTTTCCTCGAAATCGTCAGTGTTGCGCGTGGCTAGCGTCGCGCTGGCCGCGCGGCAGATGGCCGCGATCTGTGCGTCGGCGATGCCGATGCTCCGCCCGAGCCGTTCTCTGCGGGAGACGATCGTGGCGTACTGGGGCGCGGCATGTTCGTCGAAGGCCAGGATCCGGCCTTGGAAGTCGTCTCTGAGCAGCCCGTGAACCGCCGCAGAGAGCTCGGTCTTGCGCCGTCCGTCTGGAAGCCGTTCGACGCCGTAGAGCAGTTCGGCCGCGGTGATCGCCGTGGTGGCTACCTCATCCGCGGCGAGTGAATCAAGCCAGGACACCACGTCGGGAGCGGGGGCTTGCCGGGTGAGCTCAGAGATGACATTGGTGTCGACGACGATCAACGATCGAACTCCGCTGCGCGAGGCAGTTCACTGCTGCGATCAGGGATCTGGAGTTCGCTGTCGAGGGCCTTGAAGCGGTTGCGGATGTTCGTGCCAAGGCCGCGCGTGGTTGAACGCGGAGCCAGTCGTTCGTTAAGTATTGCCCGCACTTCGGCCTCCATCGACCGTCCATGGCGCGCTGCCTCGACACGAAGACGCGCATGCGTCTGGGGATCCAAGCCGCGGATCGTCAGCGTTGCCATCGCTAGTACCTCCCAACTAATCCGCATGCAATGCTAGCATTGCTGCCAATGAAGCGCTAGCGTGGTGCCTAGCTGACTGGCATGAACTCCTGATGGACGCGTACGACCGGCGGCTATCCTGCTGCAGCTCGCTCGGATCCTCGCCAAGGCGCTGGTTCATCGGGGAAACGCCTGGATTAGCCCATGCGGCTAACCGGTTTGCGGACGACGAGTGCCTAGATTGGCGTGCCGACATCCATCCGGGCCGCCTCTCAGCCCAATGCTGCTGGGGAGCGTTAGTGACGCTCGACGGCCACATCAATGCGAAGGGGCCGCGCGGCATCCTGCGCGGCCCCTCGCTGCGTCACTGGATCAGGGCAATTATGGTGGTCAGGTCAGCGGGGATGCCGCCCGATCGATCGTCGGCTTCAGCCTTGCCGCCGGATGCCGTAACGCCCGTCGCGGAGACTGGCGATAGTGATCCGGTGACCGGCTGGCTGCGTCCCGCCATTCCTCGTGCTCGCCTTGAAGGCGGACAGCAGGGTGTTTGCCATGTACTTAGGCGCGTAGCAGGCAGCAAAGTAGAACACGCCGCTGAGCGTGAGGCTGCTGGCCCCAGATATCGACGGCAGGCCGACTGACGTATCGATCGCTTCGTCGATTGCGATGTTGGCCGTTCCTCCCGGGCCGCAGCCGGTGACGCCGGGCGCGACGAAAGTGGTGTCCGTGGCCGTGGCTCCCTGGATCTTGAGGACAGCGGTGTTCGGATGCTGCTTCGGGTGCGGGTCGTTTTCCTGGACCAGGGTGCCGGCGAGCATGGGATTGACCACGACCGGGTTGTCGTTGGACCCGATATCGCAGCGCGTGCCGAGCAGCGGATTGATCAGGTTGAATTTCAGTGGCTGCGTCCAGGTAGCGAGCTGGAAATTGGTGATCGGGCCGGCGGACTGGGCCACAGCATGGATCTGGAGATATTTCCCGCCAAGCTTCGTCGCCTCACTGCACAGCTTCTGAACGGTGCGGTTCTTGTTCGGGCAACCCAGCGCCTTGAGGAGCCCGCCCGGCACCCACTGCGGGGTCGATAGCAGTTGCGCCGAAAGACCGTTCGGTGGTGGCAGGATCCCGCCGGTGAACTGATTGGACCCCGCGTTCGGCGGATCCCAGACCCCGAACTGAACAACTACCGGGTGCGTAACCCGTGCCGAAGGCTTAATCGTTGTCGTGATATTACCGATCTTGATTTTGCCCGAGCTGACATTCCCCGCGATACACCCGGTCGCTGAGCCGGGAACCGATTCCTGCATCAGCGGGTTTAGTAGCGGGCAGTTGGTGAATGGCTTGTATATGCCTTTAGGCGGCGGATAGCCCGGCCCTTTGTACTGGGAGACCATCGGGGACTGGCTGTGACCCGCATGCGTGGTCGTGTGCGCGGCCTGCGCTGACGTACCGACAAGAACCATCGCGGCCGCGGTAGCTCCCGTCGCGCTCAACAGGATCGCACGGCGAATCCACTGACTGGGCACCTTCATGCACGCCTCCTTGTCGTGTCACCCACATCCGATCTCGATCCCTGCCGACTAGGCGCAACGGTGGTACCACCGCCCTGCTGATCCGAGATGAGAGCTCACGTCCGCGACAAGAATGAGAAACATAAATGTGTCTGGGCTACTTGGACCGTATGCCCCGACGCTCCCGGAGTCAATACCCCTGCGAACCGGTCGTTTTCGGCATAACAGGACCGACGTCAACTGGCAGGCTCAGCGGCCAGGTCAGCGCCTTGGCGAGCGCCAAGCCGTTCCACCGTAGGACAGCAGCGGACACGCACCGACGGTCCAGCCGGAGGGCGCGGGTCCAGGAACACGGCTGTATATAGTTAGCCATGAGCCCAGGACGGTTGCCTTCCGACTCAAGGCAGCGAGGTGGCAGGGAGCAGGCTGAGGCTTCAAGAGAGCCGAGGCGGCGCCCGCATCAACTGCCCAGTGGACGACACGGATTGCTGCGCAGCTTCGTCGCCGCCAATCAGCGAGAACGCATCACGGCCGCAGTCGGTCAAGCCGCAGCGGAGCTCGGTTACGCCGAAATGAGCGTGGAAGCGATCGTCGCACGTGCGGGCGTGTCGCGCCGGACCTTCTATCAGCATTTCAAGAACAAGGAAGACGCGTTCCTGGCCGCCTACGACGCCGTGGTCCGCCAGCAGTCCAGGCACATCCGGCGTGCGTACTTCGAAGAGACGACGGTGCAGCAGCGGCTGCGCGCGGGCATCAGGGCGTACCTGGAGTTCATAGCAAGTGAGCCTGACCTGGCGCGGATGTGCATCGTCGAGGTCCTCGCGGCCGGCCCGCGCGCCATGGCGAAGCGTGCCGAGGCTATGCAGATGTTCGCCGAGATAATCGAAGACAACATCCACGAACTCATCCCCGGCTGCCGACGGGCGGCTCTCGCCGCCGAAACGATTGTCGGCGGCATCCACGAGGTCGTGCTCAGCCGGATCCTTGCCGACCGCATCGACGAGCTGCCGTCCCTCGTAGATGACCTCTTGGCGGCGATCCTGATGGTCGGGGTAAGCGCCGACAAACTCAACGCCTGACCGGAGCGCCTCCTTTCTGCGACCTCAGGTTGAAGCGGAACGGGGCGGCGTCAGGCACTCGGCAGCGGACTGATCCAGCGTTCGCTGCTGGCCAGGCCATCGGGGTTGTCCCGCAGAATGCCCGCGATGCGCTCGGCCAGCATCGTGGTAGCGGCACGCGTCCGCGTACGTGCGGAGGGAAGCAGGATGAGCCCGGCATGGACGCGGCCCTGGGAGAGCCACAGGGCGGCGAGGGGGCGGAAGTCCTTGATGTTATTGGTGATCACGGCCCGGTTCTCGCTGCAGGCGACCTCGAAGATGAGCGTGTCGCTGCGCCCGGCCAGGTCCGGCCGGTCGGCGACGGCTTCCACGTCGAGGCCGGCCTGCCGCAGGAGCGCGGCGATCTGCGGCGACAGTTGCTCGTCGAGCAAAGCTTTCACCCGCGCAGCGCCCGATCGCCGGCCTCGGCGGCCGCAATCCCGCGCTCGTACTCCGCCTCGTTCAGTTCAATCTCCTGGTCGATCTCTGCCTTGTACTCGCCGTAGTAGGCCACGGCCGCTTCGACCAGCCCGGCGGGCACCTGCAGGTAGTCGGCTGCCCGGGCGATCGAACCGCTGTTGTCGCGGATGGTGGCGATGACCTCCCAGACATCCAGCCCGCGGCCAGCCAGGCTGGCGCGCCGACCGCTGGGCCCGTCCAGGAACTGGATCAGCGGATGAGCGTCATGCCGCAGGCCCTCGTCGACGTATCGCTGGGCAAGGCTGCGCTCGGGCATGCCGGACCGGCGGGCCCAGTCGGTGAGCCGCTGCTTGATCCCGGGCGCCAGCCGCAGGGTGTAATGGTCGGCCATGTTGTCAGCGTATCACAACGTATCACTTTGTGGCACAAGCCGGCCGGGCGGGAGAAGATCCGCTTCATCGCTCAGCGGGTCACTGCTGTTCCAGGTGAAGCAGGGCCGTGGTGACGGCATCGTGGCCATCCCCGCGGTGAATGCCGCTGAGCTCCATGGTCGCGCGTAGCGGCCGTCAACTCCCGCTGCGCTAGCGCTGCGCCGGTCGCTTCGTCTTGGCTGACCGGCGCGTGCCGCCGGGCTTCCGGGGATGGTCCGTGGACGCCTCCTTCGGGTCATTGCGTGTCTCTGCATCGGGCCGCGCAGTCGACCACTTAAACTCCAGCTCGACTTCGACCTCAGTGCCGTCAACTTCGACCTCGAACTCGGCGCGGACCTGGTCAGGGATATGCAGGCTGACTTCCCCTGCGCCGAATGGCAGGTCGACGTCGCTGCCCTCCGCGAACGCCCGGGATACCAGCTCGAGCCAGCGAGCCGCATCCTCGCGGCTGATCGACTCCTTGCGCTCCAGCTTGACGTCTGACACGACAGTTCCCCCATCCGTCTGGCGCGGCCGTGGCCGAACGGAGCCTGGCAGCGCGGCGCCGCGGCCCAGCCCATCGTCTGGCTACGACCAAGGATGCGCATCACCTTCGCGGGGTGACCTTAGCTGCACCCATGTGCTGGCCTGGACGTCCTGGCACTCGCTCGAGTGGGCCCGCGCCGCGGCGAGACGCGGTGAGAGCGCCAGCCGGCGGCCGGGCGGTACCGCGAGCCACAAGATGATGCGCCCGGTCGACGGTGGTCGCCGCTGGTCGATAGGCAGGACCTTTAGTGCAACTCGGGCGGCGGGGCTTCAGCGCCGCCGCGCGGCTAGGGTGAGCTCGTGGTCGCCGTAGCTGTTGTCGCTGGGTCGAGGATCTCGGCCGGCAGCGCGACGTCCGCGGCCGGCAGGTAAGACTCGAGCTGGTCCATCGTGCGCGGTCCGACGATTGCGGAGGTGACACCCGGGTGGTTGATCACGAATGCGATCGCCATGTCGATGAGCGTCATGCCGGCCTGGTCGGCGAGCTGGGCTAGCTCTTCGACGATGTCGAGCTTGCACTGGTTGGCCGGGCTGCTCATGTCGAACCGGGCGCTCGGGCGGGCCGCGGAAGTGCGGGACGAGGCGGTGCCCTTGCGCCAGCGGCCTGACAGCCACCCGCCCGCTAGCGGGCTGTAGGTCAGCGTGCCCATGCCATGGCGCTGGACGGCGGGGAGCACATCCTCCTCGACGCCGCGCGCGAGGATCGAGTACGGCGGCTGCTCGGTCACGAAGCGCTCGAGGCGGCGGTCCCGCGAAACCCACTGCGCCTCCACGATCTGCGAGCCGGAGAAGGACGACGAGCCGATGTAGCGCACCTTGCCCTGCCGCACCAGGTCAGTGAGCGCACCGAGGGTCTCCTCGAGGTCGGTGTCCGGGCTGGGCCGGTGCACCTGGTACAGGTCGATGTACTCAGTCTTCAGCCGCCGCAGGGAGTTCTCGGCCGCCCGCATAATCCACCGGCGGGACCCGCCGCGCTCGTTCGGGTCGTCGCCCATCGGCATGAAGAACTTCGTGGCGAGGAACACCCCGTCGCGCCGGCCCTCGAGAGCTGCACCGACGATCTCCTCGGACACGCCACCGGAGTAGACGTCGGCGGTGTCGATGAAGTTGATGCCCGCATCGAGGGCGCGGTGGAGGATTCGGGTCGCGTCGGCGCGGTCGTCGTTGCCCCACGGGCCGAACATCATCGCCCCGAGGCATCGCGGGCTGACCTGGACGCCAGTGCGGCCCAGCGGACGGTAGTGCATGTGAGTA
>CAVZEQ010000002.1:0-1261694 GCA_963774385.1 uncultured Actinomycetota bacterium | reverse complement strand
CTGTAAAACCGTCGGCTCAGCCTACGTTGGTTCGAACCCAACACCTGCCACTGATCACATGTTGTAGTTTCCGCAGGTCAGCGCTGGCGATTAGCGATCTTGACCCAGTGACGCCGTCCGGTGGAATGAGCGGTCTGCGGACCGTCGGCTCTAGCAGCGCGAATGTACGTGCTGCGGCTCCTCATGCGCCGGCCAGCCGTCTTCATGACTAGGTGTTGCGTTCGGTTATATCATCCTGACCTGCTAGAATCTCCAACCCGATCAAAGTCGACCACACGTTCGAGTCAACGGCGCAAGTCATCGTAACTTACGGCCGTGCGTTCGGCCAGGGCTCTGGTCACGGACATATGGCGGACAGACACCGGGCTGTAACGGCGGCCCGCAAACCGCTTGCTGTCACCGACGGTGACGGGATCTGCTGGTGCAGGGCATATTCGAATGCCAGGTTGGCGAGCCCTCCGGCTCACGGCGGCGTCGTTCGCCGGGGCGGTGATCTTCGAGCCCGACGATCAGGCGGTTTCGCGCAGCCCGAGGGCGTCCGGAGTGATGTCGATGTGAAACTCGATCCCGAGCACCCTCGCCAGCCTCGACAACGTGGCCAGCGATGGTTCGTGGTCCCCCGCTTCCAGGCGCGCGATCGCGGGCTGTTGCATGTCGAGCAGGCGGGCGAGCCCGGTCTGCGACAGGCCGTGGTCGCTCCGGTACCCGATCACCCGCACGGCGACTGCGTGCGCCAGCGCCGTCCGCTCATGCTCGCGGCGGATCTCCGGGTCGGCTAGTTCCTCGGCCGCGATCTGGCTGGCGGTCTTCAGCTCCGACAGCTTGGTCATCAGTCCTCCTCCAGGTCCGCCAGCCGCAGCACCGCCCGCCGCACCGCCCGCTCGAAACCACGCGGGTCCGATTGGGCCTCCGGCCCGACCGCCGCCACCACGAACACCTCACCGACCTGCCGGTACAGCGCCCGCCACGCGCTGCGGCCTGCCCTCGGCCGCAGTTCTCGCAGCCTGTCCGCGCCACGCACGGCACTGGTGTGCGGGTAGCCGAGCTGCGGGCCGTACGCGCCGAGTTTGGCGTCGGCATTGATCAGTGCGGCCCGCTCGGCCTTAGGCAAGACAGCCCGCTCCTGCTCAGCCTCGGGCAGGTACGCGACAACCCACATCAGCCGACTCCTACTATAACACGCTTGTTATGAGGACTGCTAGGAGGGGCTGGGTCACCGGGAGTTGGCTTCGACGGCAGGCGTCCCAGCCGTACGGATCGCGCTGGAGCGGATGAACTCCGACAGAGTGACACCACGCGACCTGGCTGACTGAGCGAGCATGTCGCGCTCATGCGGCAGGAGGCGGACAGCCACCAGGGCGGTGCGCTGCCGGGACTCTGAGCGCGGCCGGGTCGGCGCGTCAGGGCGGGCCTTTTCCTGCTCCACGTGTGCCTTCCTGGCTCGGCGGGACTTCCACGAACCGCATCCGATCACGCGTGAGCTCATGGCGGTATAACCGCGCCGGCGTGTCGCGGCGGTTATACCGCCGCTGCGTGCGAGCATCGGCTCTGGAGTAGCGCGCAGCGCTGCTTCTCGTTTACAACCATGGACTGGCCCGGTTTGGAGACTGCATTGTGCGTGGTCGATGCATTCTTGCTAGCGGGCGGGCCCGAGATCTGCCTTCCTCCGCTCCCGCAATCGCCCGAAGGTCGGTTCCGGCAGTGACATCGCCAGGCAGCGGAAATGTCAGCGCTGGTGCGTACCGTCAGATCCGTGACGATGGCTGGCTCACATGGTTCAGCGGTGCTGATTAGCGACGGCGGCGTTTCGCATGACGTTCGTGTGCGCGCTCTCCGGCCACGGGATTGCCTAGCACGTGGAGAGATGCTTCGGTGAGCGGAACGTGGGGGGTGTCGCCGCTTGCAGGCACGGCTGCCCGCCGTCGCCGGACGCTGGCCCACTTGTCGCCGATCTTTGACCTGCACCTCAACAGATCCCGGAACCCGTCCGAGGTGGCCTGGTCGGCCTACGATTTCATCGCGCTGATCCAGCTCACGGTAGACACCGTCGCGTTGTCCTCCGGCCTGGACGGCAACCTGGGTGCACCGCGCCCGGCGGTCCTCGCCGAGATGACCCGAGCCGCTGCAGCCATGGCCGCAGGCCGGCCTGCGCACGAGCACGCCTATGTCGCCGCCCACGTCCTCGATCACCTGCTGCGCCACGACGAACCGACTCCCTACTTCCGGGTCGACTACGCCGATCCGGAGGAAGGCTGGCGGACCGTGACCCAGGCTGTCCGAATTCTGTATGAGACTCTCGCGGCGGATGGGGCCACCCTGCATGTCAACGTCGACAACACTGCGGTCGCGCTGCTGCTCATTGCCACCAACCGGTCGCTGGAGGACGAGCACGAAGCGGTCATCGCGGTCATGCAGGCACAGGCCGATAGCGGGCGGCTGGATGCCGCGATCGACTCCGCTGAAGACGCGCTCACCCTCTCACGTGCCTACGCCGCCAACGTCCGCCAGATGATCGCCGAGGCCGAACGCGACGTCACCCGCGTCGACTACGTGCGCACGCTGCGGCCCGAACTGACCGCCGCAGCGGCGCATCTGGACCGACGGATACACGTGGACGGAACCCTCCTCCGTCACCTGGAGAACCTGCGCGCTGACGCGTCCGAAGAGCAAGACCCAGTCGCGGTCCGGCAGCTCACGCGGGTGGCGTCGCGGCTCGGTGACGCGGTGGAGACCCTCGCGGGGCTGCAGGCCGATGTGGTCAGCGCTACGCCGCGCTGGCGCGACGCGCAGGCCGCACAGGCGTTCACTGCCGTTCCGGCGACCGAGATCAACCCCACTGCAGATGTGCTGTCAGCCCTCCTATGCGGGCGTGACCTGCCGCGTGGTCACGACCTGTCCCCGGCCGCGACACAGGCGGTACTGAACTTCACGGGACTTACCGACCGTCTCACTGCACCAGCCAGACAGTCCCCTGACCCGGACGGCCGCCGGGCGGACACTGAGCCGCTGGAAGACACCGACGGGGTTTACGAGCAGTTCCCCGAGCAGTTCCACGACGTGGCGGATGCCCTGCGGATCCGGCGGATCCCGCCGGGCGGCAAGGTCCGGCTGGGCGACCTGCTTGGCGACGCCGATGAGTTGTTCGCTCACGAAGACCTGCCGGTCGTCGAGAACCTGAAAGTGCTGGCTGGTACTCGCGAGACTGCGCGCAGGCGGCTGCGGCTGCTGCTGTGCCTGGACGCGATGATGCTGTGGCAGCCTGACGGCATTCCCGGCTATGACAGCCCGTGGTGGGCGGTGGACGACGGTTCCCGGGCGGTGCTCCGCGACCTTGACATCCCCGATCTGCTCGTCCACAGGAAGGGAAGCGATGATGACCGCTCGTGACGACGCCCGTGACGTCGGCCTGCTGCTGCGCTGCGGGCTCGACCACACCTTGTCGCCGGCCCGGCACGACACTTATAGCCAGCTCCTGGACCGTTACCAGGCCGACCCAGACCTGCGGTCCTGCTTCGACGAGACTGTTGCCGCGCTCGGTGTGCGGGTGATCGCCTCGGACCGCATCACCGGAATGGTGCTCACAGCCGAGCCCGATTCGCCGCTCGCCGTCACCGACATCCAGCGCTGGCTGCGTATCACCGGCACGGCCGACCGGATGATCTACGGCCTCGCGCTGGGCGGCGTGGCCGCCTGGTGCTACCCCAACGCGCGTGCGGTGCGGGAACCCGGCACCCGCAGGGTAACCGCTGTCGACGCCGACAGGCTCGTCCGCGAACACGCCGCCTCCTTCGTGGCTGAAGACAGCGAATCCGAAGGCGATCTCGGTCAAGCCTGGCGCGAGTACGCCCAGCGCAAACAGGTGGAAGAAACGCCTAATAGGCGGCTCAAGCGTCACTGCACTGTGCGGATGTGCGAGGACGTCCTCGTCATGCTCGGCGACTTCGGCCTGGTCGTGCCCGACAAGACAATCGCGCCGCCTCGGGCTGAGCTGCGAGTGTGGCGGTCCACCGACCGGTTCCGAGCTCACGTCGCCTCAGGCGGTGGCCCCCTGGTGTGGCAGACAATCGCTGCAGCGCCGCCGATCTCTCACCCGTACCTCAGCGACCTGGAAGAGGGGGAGCGAGCCTGATGCAGACCGGGTGGCGGCTGGAACGCACCTACCTCGCGGGAGCCGGGTTCCCCGAGTCCCGCCTGGAGGGCCTCGATATCAACTGGTCCGACCCGCTCGATCCTACTGGGCATGCCGCGCTGTGGGCGGACAACGGTACCGGCAAGACCACCATAACCGCGTTGCGGTTCGCGCTGTATCTGCCCCACACCCGGGACTTCGTCCGCGGCGACTCCGACCGGTCGCTGGCGCGCCTGGTGTATTCCGGCAACGTGTGCCATGTCGTTGAGCAGGCCACCCGCCAGGTCAACGGGGAACTGCAGCGCATCGTGATCGGCATGGTCGCCGACTGGCCAGACGGCGGTACCCAGGACCTGGACAATCCCTCCCGGCTCCACCGCGAGTTCTACGGATGGGTGACCAGCCCGGAGGGCCCTACTACAAGTGATCTGCCGTTCAGGACCGGAGCCGGCCGCTGGGCAACCCGAGCCCAGTTCGTGGAGGCCGTGCGGGCCATTGCACCCGCCGGCGGGGCGCTGCCACCCCATCTCCCCTCTACCCACCAAACGCAGTGGCAGCAGTGGCTGATGGCGGCCGGGGTCGACCTCGAACAGATCCGGTTCCAGGCGGCGATGAACGCCTCCGAAGGCGGGGTTGACCACGTCATGCGGTTCACCGACTCCGACGGCTTCGTCAAGTGGCTGATCGGCGCGATCACCCAGGCGTCCACAGCCGAACAGATAACTCGCACCATCGACGCCCTGCGGGCCAACGCGGCGGCGCGGCCACGCTGGGCTGATGAGCTCGCACTGTGGGAACGGGTAATAGAGCCCCTGCTCAGGCTGGCCATCGAGCATGAACAAGTCGCGGCAAATCGCCGTGCCGCGGCCACGGCCGCAGCACGGGCCGCTGCCGTCGTCGCGGATGCTGACGCCACTGCGGCCGTCCTGTCAGTCGAGAAGAACTCCGCCGAAACCAGGCACACTGAACATGACCGCCGCCGTCGCGAAGCCACGGCGACATTGCGCCGGGCACAGGCCCACCGGTTGCGCATGCAGGTACGGGCTGCCCAGCTTCAAGCCAACGCTGCGAAAGCAGCCGCCGACGAGCTCAAGCAAGCCCGCGACGACGCGGCACGGAAGCTGGCCGCCTGGCACCTTGTCGCCGACGTCCTCGCAGCGGGCAAGACCCGCACCGAGGTCATCCAGCTCAGCAGTCAGCTTGAGGCGGCCGAGAAGGAAACCGCAGAACTACGCCAGGAGGAGGCCCGCCACCGCCGCGACCTTGCCCGTCTCCTGACCCATCGCCGGGATAGCGCAGCCGACGACCTCAGCGCCGCAAAACAGTCTCTCGACGACGCGGAGGAAGAACTCAAGGCCATCGAAGCAAATCTGCGGACGGCAGTAACCGCGCAGGCGACCGCCGCGGAGCGACTGCGCAGGGCCCAGGAAGAAGCCGCGGCGTCGGAGCAAACGATCACCAACGCGGTGACAGCAGGGCTGCTCCCCGAAGACACCGACCCCGCCGTCCACGACACGAACCTCGCCGAACAGGCTCAAGCGGCGGCCCAGGCACATCACGCCGCTGAGAAGGAACTTGAGCGAATTGGGGCAGGGATCCGCAACGAGCAGAAGGTCGCGGCTACGGCCCGACGGCGCGCTGAAGACGCCGGCCGCGACGTGTCCGGAACCGAACGTCACCTGCGCGAAGTGACTAGTCGCGTCCACACCCTCGCCCATGACGAACGACTCCTTCTCGTCGTCGGCGAGGCGGGCGCGGAGCCCTGGGTGGCACGGGACGCGATCACCGACGCCCTCCACCAAAGCGCCGAGGCCGCCGATACCGAGGCCGGGCAGGCACGCGCGGCCGCCGCGGCCGCGCAGCGCACCATTGACGCCGTGGGCAGCGACGGCCTGCTCCCCGCGGCCGAGCTGATCGAAGACGCGGTCCGCCGGTGCCAGGACGCCGAGGTGCCTGCTTGGCCCGGATGGCGGTGGCTCGCCGAGACGATGACCCCCGGCGACGCCGCCGTTTTCGCCAAAGCACGACCGGAGATCGCCTCGGGCGTCGTCATCAGTACTCCGACAATGCTCGGTCAGGCAGCCGAAGCGGTCAGCGCCGCCCAACTGGACGCAGCCATATGGGTCGGTGTAGTTACCGACACACATGCCGCCCTGAACGCTGGGGGTGGCGCCGATGGCCAGGACGGCACACGCGCACGGGTACTCCTGCCGCACCCAGGAACATTCGACCGTGACGCGGCGACTGCCATGGTTTCCGCAGCCTCGCAGGCTGCGGAAACGGCCCGCCGCCGCCAGCAAGCTGCATCCCTGCGCGCCATCAACGCCCGCGAGATGCTGGCCGCGCTTTACCAGCTCTGGACCGACTTCCCTGCCGACCCGCGCCCCAGTCTTGAGGACAAGATCGGTGCCGCGCGCACCAGGAGGCAGGAGGCTGAGGCCGAAGCTGATGCCGCCGAAATTGAGTCCGCCCGCCTGACGCAGCAGCAGGATGAGCGCATCCGCCGCCGCGACAGCGCCCAGCGGACCCTGAACCAGGTAGCCGAAACCCGCCGTCTGCTGGCCCCGGCCGTAGCGGCGGCATCCGTGGGCGATTCCGTCCGGGAGCAGCTACCCGCTCTCCGCCAAGCCGCATCGGAGACGAGGCGACAGAAAGAAGAACTCGATAAGCGCAGGCCTGCTGTAGTGGCGAACGCCGAGACCGCCAGCGGCCTGGTCCGCGACCATAAACGACACCGCGACGACGCCGCCGAGGCCCTGCGCGCCGCCGGACTTGCACCGGTGACCGATGGGCAGCTGCCGACCGACGACGAAACCACCATTCGCGCCCGCCTCGCGAGCGCCGAATCGGCCCTGCGGGACGGCGCCATCGATCCACAACTGCACGAAAGGCTCGGCGAAGCCCGCAGCAAGCTCGCGGACCTCGAAGCCAAGCTCGGCACCGACCGGGAACTGCGGGGATTCGCGGAGCACTTTGCTGCCACCGATGGCGCTCGTCACCCGGTCGCGCTGAGCGAGTCCGTGCGGGAGGCGACAGAGTGGGAGGCGCACGCCCGCGAAGAATGTGCGAAAGCACGGGCGGCAGCCGAGAGGGCAGACGGCGAATACCGACGGCGTGCCGAGGACCGCTCCACCGACCGCTCATCCCCAGACATTGAGGGCTTCCCCGCCGACCAGGATGTCACCACACCAGCTGAGGCTGAGCGGTTGGCTGAGCAACTCGACGAGCGCGCCACCCAGCTCCTGGATACCCAGCGCACCGAGGAACGGGCCGCCATGCGCGCAGCCGAAGCAGTCCAGGCCGCGGGGCAGACGATCAAATTGCTGGACGCGGCGGTGAAACCCTTGCGCTACCTCGCCGACCCGGCGCTCACGGGCAGGCGCGCCCCCGACGTTGATGTCCTGATCGCTCAGATGGACACGACACAGGACGAGGTCCGCAAAACTGGGGAAGCACTGTCTGCGAGTGAACGGGCGCAGGAAGGTGCGGCCGGGGCGGTCCGCGCGCACGCCAACGGCCCGCACGCCCGCAAAGTGGAAGAAGGTGGCGACGCCCGAGTCATCGACCTCATCATGCGGCTGCGCGCCGGAGGTGACCTGCCCGCCGAATCCGAGCGGCTTGCCGAGCAACTGGAGCAACGCGCCACATCCTTGCGTGACGACCTGGAACGCCACGACCAGAACGTCCGCACCTGCGCCAAGATGCTCCATGTTCAGGCCGCTACCGCGATCCAGCGGCTGCGCGCCTACCAGAACCAGTCCCAGCTCCCCGAAGGGCTAGGAAACTGGTCCCAGCGCCGGTTCGTCGCGATCGATCACGAGGACGTTCCAGACGACGAATCTGTCGCAGTCGACCGGGTCGCCCGCATCGTGCACTCGCTGCTCGCGCCCGGAGCCGCGCGCTCCGACGCCCCATCCCTCCTGTTCGCCGCAGCCCGGGCGCTTGTCGATGCACCCTTCCGGGTCCGGCTCCTCAAACCGCACACCGATCTGTCCCTCGACCGCGTCGACGTCGCCGAACTGAAGAACTTCTCCTGCGGGCAGCGGGTCACGGCCGGAGTCCTCCTATACGCCACCATGACCAGGGTCCGCGCCGCCGGAGACGCCACCTCCACTGGTTGGCTGTGGCTGGACAATCCCTTCGGCCAGGCCTCCGCCGACCAGTTCGTCCGCACCATGCGCCGCGCTGCCGACCAGCTCGGCCTCCAGCTCCTGTTCACTGCGGCTCCCAAGGACAAAGGCGCGCTATCGATGTTCGACCGCACCGTCGCCCTCGCCCGCAAGACCAGGCCATCTTCGAAGGAAAAGGTCGTGGTCATCGACGACGGCGCTCGCGAGATCACCGACCTGCTGCTCATCCAGAAAGACGTAACAGCGGTACTCGGCGGATGACAACCATCGACCTTGACGCCCTCGTCATCGCCCTAGACCCCGAAGGCCGCGGCGGGCGCCACCACACCGACAATGTCGCGGCAGCCATCCATGCCCAGGCTCCATATCTGCCCGCCTCAGAAGTCCCCGAACTCGTCGCGGACACCATCCGGCGCGGTACGGCAGAAGGCCGCTGGACGCCTGCCCGGAATACCACGGTGCTGCGAGGGCGGACCACACTTCCAAAAACCGTGACCATTCCGCCCACCAGGCCTCCTGCAGGTCAGCTCATGCCGGTGCGGGTGCCGCTGCGGGACGAACTCGCCGGATGGGCCGCCACACTGCGGCTGTCAGCCCCGCAGCGCGAACTGCTGCTCGCGGTGAACGACTGGCTGCGGCGCACCAACGGAGGAGACGTCCCTGTGGCTGCCGCAGCGGAGCGCGCTTACGAACTGATCCAAGACGAGAAAGCCTTCGACTCCACCCCTCCACGGGGTGGCGCGCAACTCTGGAGCCCCAGTCGGCTGACATTCCAGCTCCTGCGATGCGAACGCGTCCCGACCCCCCTTACCTGGGAGCCCGTCACCCCGGCCGCGCGCGGACCCGGCCCAATCGTGTGCGTGGAGAACCACGCGACCTTCCGGACCATGCTGCGGTACCTGCGCAACCAATCGCGCCCGCAGTGGGCTGCGGTCGCATGGGTCCAAGGTCGCAACACTGCCCCCATCGAATCGCTCCCCGATCTGCCGTTCCCGGTCACCCGCCTCGACTACCTCGGAGACCTCGACGCGGCAGGACTTGCGATCGCGGCGACAGCATGCGCGACCGCCGAAACCGCCGGTGTGCCAGCCGGACCGGCAGCACCGCTGTGGAGGCTCCTTATCAACCAGTCCCCACGCCCAGACCGGGAAGTCCGCGGGGCCGACGCCCGCAAGCTCACTACCTGGCTCCCGGAACAGATCAGGGAACGGGCGGTGGACCTGCTCCGCTCCGGCAAGGCCATCCCTCAGGAGGCACTTCGATGCGACGTGCTCGCATCCCTGGACAACGAGTGAGGTACAACCTGTACCAGGGGCACCTTCGGCGAGACCGGGCCACCTGGTCCCCTGGCGTTGCAGCGCTGGCGAGGTGGCCGCCAGCCGACGGCGCGGATGGCCGGATGTCGGAAAGAGAATAAGAGGCAATCGGACTCAGCTGGACCTGATCGGACATGATCGAGAACGTGCAGGGCGCTGACCAGGCTGACTCCGAGCGCACGGACAGATGGCGGACGGGAAGCGTTGTTCACACCGGCTGCATTGGAGAAGCCGCAGGTCAGCGGCCATTCCGATGGGTGGGGCAGAACGGTCTGTAAAACCGTCGGCTCAGCCTACGTTGGTTCGAACCCAACACCTGCCACCAGTAAAGACCCAGCTCAGGCCGTGTGCGCGTGCGGGCATGTTGCCCGAACGGGAGCGGTGTGCATAACCGTCGGCTTGGCCGCGTTGCAGCAAGCCCAGGCAGTGCAACTAGCAGTACGAAGGGGCATCTGAGCTGCGCACACGTGGTCAAGGCTGTTGTCGGCAGCCGCGAGGCGTGCGGCCGCATGACCCTTGAGGCGGCCGGCTTCGGCAGTCGTGCGACATACGCGGGATGGCTGGCACTGCGCCCGGCGGCTTTATGTCGCGGTGGGCTAACAGCCTGACCGCAGGCCAAGGTGATGCTCTCGATGAGCACCGCCAACGGATCGAGTGGTCACGGCGCCTCACCTGCACGCTGAGGCGTAGTGATCCTCACTAACCTTTACGTTGGCTGGTGGCACTATAAAGCGTGGCACGTTCCGGGCTCGCGAAGTCGGATGCTGATCTGGTGCGGGAGGCTCTCGCGGGAGCGAGGGAGCCGGTCGGCGAGTTGCTGCGGCGTCACTGGGATACAGCGGTGTTTCTTTCTGCCAGGGTCCTTGGCTCGGTTGAGCTGGGCCGCGATGCTGCGCAGGAAGCGGCGGTCGCTGCGATGACCGACCTGGTGCGGCTGCGATCGCCGGATCGGTCCGGCGGCTGGTTTTGCGGTATCGCCCTCAATTTGTCGCGCCGGTGGTTGCGGCAGCTCCGCTCGGAGGTTCTGGGCCTGGAGCTTGACCCGGTGTCGGAAACGCCTGGCCCGGCAGAAGCCGCGGAGGTCGCTGATCTCGCGGCGCGTGTTCGCGGTGCTGTCGCGGGCCTGCCCGCTGGCTAGCGGGACGCGGTCTGGCTCTTTTACCTTCAAGGCCTTGGCCACCGCGAGGTGGCAGCAGAGCTGGATGTCTCCGTCGGCGCCGTCAAGGCTCGACTGCATCAAGGCCGGGCTGCGCTGGCCTCGAGGCTGGCCCACATGATCGACAAGGAAGAAGGACAGATGATGGGCACCGCCGATGCAATGCGCTGGACAGAAGTCGCCGTCTCGGAGATCCGCCGGAGTCAAGGGGAGGACACCTGGCAGCGCAAGCACGTCATGATCCTTCGGGAGCGCGGCGGTGACCGCACCCTGCCGATCTGGATAGGACCGGCGGAGGCGGCCGCAATGGCGGTCGCCATAGAGTCTGCTGAACCCCCGCGGCCGTTCCTGCTCGGCCCGCACCATTATGTAGCTCTCTAGATGAGTGAGTCCTATTGATCTTCAGTGGTCGTAGGCAGTGAGCGATCGCTTGACGGGCGCGGCGATGCGGCAGTTGTGCCAGATGGCGGCGGCGAGAGCGAGGAGCCGGGCGGCGACGCGGGCATAGACGCCGGCGAGGGTCCGGCCGCCGTGGTTTTCGAGGGTGAGCTGGCCCTTGAGGGTGTCAAAGATCGCCTCGATCCACTGGCGCTGGCGGGCGAGGTTCCCGAACCGGGGAGTCTCGTCCTTGCGGTCGGGGCGGATCAGGTGCGCGCCCAGCTGGCCGGTGATGAAGGCCTCGAAGTCACGGCCGGCGAAGCCCTTGTCGCCGAGGATGACCTGCCCGGCGCGGATGAGCTCGCCGTCGCGTTCGAGCAGGGCGCGGGTGACCTCGCGCTCGCCGGTGCCGGGATGGGCCAGGCCCCAGATGACGGGCATACCGTCGGCGGTGGTGATCAGGTACAGGCGCAGGCCCCAGAACCAGCGGGAGTGGCTGGCGCAGTACCCGTACCCGGCGTGCCCGGCCAGGTCGGAGCGGCGCACGGTCTCCCGGCTGGCCGCGCAGGGCAGCGGGGTGGAGTCGACCAGGCGCAGCAGGTCATGCCAGGAGGCGGTGTCGCGGGCCAGCTCGGTGATCACCGCCGACAGCAGCCCGCCGCTGGCGCGCAGCCGCTTGCCGTACCCGGACTGGCCGGGCAGCCGCGGGAACAGCCCGGCCAGGTGGCTGCGGGCGTAGCGGATCCAGCGCCGCTCGCTGGCGATGCCCAGCAGCTGCTGTGCGACGGCGAGGCACAGTAACTCAGCATCGTCCAGGGCGGGCTTGCGGCCGGGCCGGTGATCACGCGACCAGCCCAGCAAGGGCAGCACGCGATCATCGAGTTCCACGTAGAGTGCGGTCAGGAGGGCCTCGAGGTTGTTCGTCACAAAACGATCTTCGGCGCCCTCCGCCTTACTTTCCGGGCACCGACACGCACCCGAAGATCAATAGGACTCACTCATCTAGGTGTGGATTGCGTTGATGTGGGTGGCGTTCGTGCTCGCGGTCACCATCCCCGAACTCGCTCGGATGCGTCGCCAGCAGCGTGCGGCAGCGAATGAGGTTGGGCCTCGCAACGGAGCACACGCAGGTCGGAGTTGATAGTTGGCCCGCGACTGCTTGCGCTGATGTAGCGAATAGATAGATGATATGATCGGGAAATGCGTAGTGATGCGCCCAGGTTGCTGCCGGTCCTGCGGTCACAGCATCAGGCGGACCTGCTGACGATGCTCCTATTGCACCCGGAGCAGGAGTACACGATTACCGAGCTGGCGCAGCGGCTGTCCGTGCCGCAGTCGACGGTGAGCGGCGAGGTGCGGCGGCTTGCTGACGCCGGCATTCTCGCTGGCCGTGTGGTGGGCCGGTCGCGGCTGGTGCGGGCGAACGCGAGCTCCCGGCTGGTAGGGCCGCTGACTGAGCTGCTGACGCTGACCTATGGCCCGCACGTAGTGGTAGCCGACGAATTCGCGGGGCTTGAGGGCGTGGTGCTGGTGGTGATCTTCGGGTCATGGGCTGCGCGATACAGCGGTGAGCGGGGGCAGCCGCCGAACGATGTCGACGTGCTGGTGGTGGGAGCCCCTGATCGGATCGCCATGTACACCGCGGCGGAGCACGCGGAGTCGCGGCTGAGCCAGCGCGTCAACCCGGTGGTGTGCCCGCCGGAGCAGTGGGCGCAGCCGACCGAGCCGTTCATCCGGGAGATTCAGTCCCGGCCGTACGTGACGATCCTCGACCGGGCGGCGGGGACTGCCGGAGGGGCAGCATGAGTCGGTGGCGGGGCGGTGAGGTCTACATCGAGAGGCTGCTGACAGGCGGCGACCTGCAGGCGGTGACCGGAGCCGTCGCCAATGGCGAGCAGTGGCTGTCGAAAGCACGCCGCACGCTCAACACGGCCACAGCCGCTGCCGATGCCGACCCGGACAGCGCGTTCACGCTCGCCTACGACGCCGCCCGTTTCGCGTGCACCGCGTTGCTCGCGCAGCAGGGACTGCGCGCCACCACGCGCGGCGGCCACTACGCCGTAGAGGTCGCCGTCCGGAGCCAGTTCGATGGCACATTCGACCTGTTCGGCGGACTACGGCGGCAACGCAACGACATTGAGTACCCGATGATTGTCGCGGCACAGCTGACGCCGGCCGATGCCCAGTCTGCGATTGCTCTGGCGACCGAACTGATCGACGCCGCTGAGAAACTCCGGCCGCATCTCGGCCTGTTTGGATAACGGAAGGAACGGTCAGCGGAACTGGCGGCCGTACGGCTGAACAGCGGGCTCAAGGCGAGATTCGCTGACGCATCGTACTAAGCCGAATCGTCCATACCGGGAGCCGCCAGCGCATGAGTGCGCCACCATCGCTGCCCCGCGCGGGGCGTCCTGACGGTTCCGCCGTCCGGATCAGTGCTCTTGTTCCGCTAGCCCGACCCGGCTGGGTCGAGGCGGGCCGGCACCTGCTCGCTGGGCTCGAAATGGGCGTTGGCGAAGTTAATGACGCCGGCGGGATCGACGGAAGATCACTCGAGCTGGTGGTCCGGGACACTGCCGCTGATCCACGGAGGGCCACTGCGGCCGTAGCTGAGCTGGTTTGCCTGGGCGTGGCTGCCGTCGCTGGCGAGTATCACAGCGTCGCCGCTCGCGCCGCAGCCGCCAGGGCCGACGCCCTCGGGTTGCCGTTCCTCTGACATTGCTGGGCGACGACGGTGCCGCGATCCCGTTCTTGCGTTACCTGCCCGAGCGCCTCAGCCCGCTCGGCGTGCGAGTCGAGACGGCCCTGCGCAAGCGGCTAGCCGAAGCGCCTTCCTTCGTCGCGTTTGAGGGCTACGACACAGTCGCGGTCCTCGCCGACATGCTGCGTTCGCACGGCTCGGAGCGGGCGCGCATGGCGGGATCCTGGTCGCGCGTCGCCGTCGAAGGCACCCGCGGGCAGATCCAGTTCTCTCGCAAGCCCGGCGTCACCGTCTGGCAGTGGGCTTGGCCGCCAGACCAGGTCGCGGATCGGGATCCGGTGAAACCCGACCGCTTCCGGGTCCTCCACGCCACTTCACAGAGGACGGGCGACACCCCCCCCTCAGCGGCCGGTAGACGCGATCACCACAGGGCGTCCTCTGGGCATAGGTAGCTAAAGGCCCGGCCGGCATCCGAGCCCTGGTAAACGTTATGCAGGTTGTCCTGCAGCAGGTGAGCCAGGTTCTCGGGGTTGGACGAGACCTCAAGGTCCTGGTCGAGTAGCTCGGCACGGAAACCCCAGCCGTCGGGGAGGTCGAGCCGCGCGCTGAGCTGGCCGACGTTGTCCTCCCCCAGAGCCTGGTCCCAGTTCCCGGCATAGGACTGCATGACGAATACCTCACCGTCGGGGGCGTAGAGCAGGTAGACGTGACTACCTCCGCTGAAGGTGAAGGCGCTGTCACGGTAGACATAGCCGGGGAAGTAGCTGCCCTGCTCGGTGGCCTGCATCAGCGCTGTCGCACCTGCCACGCCCATCCAGGTGCCGGTAATATCCCCGAAAGTTCTGTTGTCGCCTGCTTCCTGCACGTCGATTTTGTCGGCCATCCAGCGTCTGACCGGGTTCAGCCAGGCGCGCACGGCCCCGTTCTCGCGGGCGATGGTGTCGGCGTCGAGTGCATCGAGTTGCTGAGGCGCCGGGTCACACGCACCAGTCGTGTTCCAGATGTTCGCGATGGCGTTGTCCTGGCTAGTGCCACTGATCAGGTCAACTTCGCAGTACTGGGAACCGCGTATGTCCTGCAGGTGGATCTCCCGGCCAGGAACCAGGTGCTCGCGACGGGCCGCTGTCAGGTTCTGCTCAAGGCTGGCTTCGGTCATGGAAGTGCTCCTTCGCTGACTGCCTTTATGCGGCACTGTCAACGTTAGGACGCCAGCCGGTGACCATCGCACACCGGTCACCGAACAGCGCCGGCGTGCTCGCCGCTAGCTAGCCTGTTCGGCCCGGGTCGGCTTCGCGGGCAACGCGCTCAACCTGGTTACGGTAGGTCTCCCACCAGGCCTGGTCGGTTGCCCTGAGGTTGTCGCTATCAGGCTGCAGTCCGGCGGCACCGTCGATGAGCTCGCGGACGATGTCAGCGTGCCCGGCATGCCTGTTGGTCTCGGCGACCACGTGTACCAGGATCTGGTGCAGCGTCACCTCACGGTGGTCGTCTGGCCACCACGGCACGTGGCCAGGCGCGTCCAGATCCCGCGACTGGATGGTCTCATCCGCGTGTGCCCAGGCGTGCCGGTACATTCCGACGATCTGCTCGCGCGATTCATCGGCGGCGGCCCACAGATCCGCGTTGTTCCGGGCGTCGTCCTCCGACCAGGGCCGCTGGCCGCTCGGGGGACGTCCGAAGGCATCGCCGAAATACCACAGCTCGACCCCGGCCAGGTGCTTGACCAGCCCGAGCAGGTTGGTGCCAGTCGGCGTCAGCGGTCGGCGGATGTCGTACTCGGACAGCCCGTCCAGCTTCCACAGCAGAGCGTCACGGGCAGCCTGCAAGTACCGGTGCAGGTCAGCTTTGGGCCCTGCTCCGGTCATGCGGGAAGTCTGCCACATAGCGCCGACGACCCATGCCGAGGCGGTGATCGGTGCTGTAGATCGTCCGGTCGGTGCGAGTCAGGCGGGTGTGGCGGCGGCGTTGAGCTGGAGATGTTCCAGCACCTCGGCGAAATGGTCGCCCAGGGCTTCTTGCACGTGCCGGGACATGGCCTCGGCCAGCATTGCGTCGACGGCGGTCTGCGCGAGCGGGCGCAGCCGGCGGGTGATAGCTGCGACGTCCGCGACGTCGCCACCCCGCAGCAGGCCGTCCCGCAGGTGGGCAGCGAGCACGTGGCTCGTGACCGTGACGGACAGGTCGCGGGCCGCGGCGTCGACGTGCGCCCGGAGTCTGCTGGCCAGATCGAGTACGGCAGTCAGCGGCATGCCGACCGACGCGAGCTCTCGACCCGCGCCGAGCAGCCTCGGGCTGGGCACCCGGTAGCCGTCGCCATCGCCGTCGGGCACAAGCAACCCGAGCTTTCTCGCGCGGGCAAGGTTCTCCGCGGTGAGCTGCGCGCCGAACATCTCCTGCAGTTCGCTGCTGGTGAGATAACCGGAAACCTCGTCCGACCAGGGATGGCCGACGGCCGACTCGAGGTCGAGGATCTCGGCTAGGTCGCCGCCCCGGCCCCAGACCGATAGCAGCTCGCCGATGTTAGCGAACGTGTAGCCGCGTTTGAGCAGCTGGCCGATTAGCCGAAGCCGCGCCAGGTGCGCGTCCGTATACATGCCGACCCGCCCGTCCCGGCGGGGCGGAGCGAGCAGGCCGCGGTCCTGATAGACGCGGACGTTGCGAACAGTCGTCTCGGCTAGCCTCGCCAGCTCGTCGATCCGATACTCGGACATGGCACAACCTTACGCAGTGCCGAACCTATCCCACTTGTATTGAGACAATGAGCATTGTAATGTTTTCGGCACCGAGGCAGCCTGCGGATGCGTGGGTCGCGGGCCATCGTCACCGGCGCCGCCATCGCTACCGGACTGCGTGAACGCCACAGGGAGGCGCAGCCAGCATGACGACCCAGCCCCGTGCCACCGACAGGGAGGATATTGCGCGGCGGTTGCTGCGCTCATCGGCGAAGGCCTCCCACGATCCGCTGATCGAGATCGACTGGACCGCGCCACTGGATGAGGACAGGTACGCGATCCCGCCGCACCGCATTTCCTTGTACGGCACCCCGCTGTGGGACCGACTGACCGACGTTCAGCGGAAGGAACTCAGCAGGCACGAGGTGGCCAGCATCGCCTGCGTAGGCATCTGGTTCGAGACGATCCTGATGCAGATGCTGATCCGGCATGCCTATGACCGGGATCCCACGACCAGCCACGTCCAGTACTCCTACACCGAGATCGCAGATGAGTGCCGGCATTCGGTGATGTTCGCCCGGTTTGTCACGAAGATGGGCGCGCCGCACTACCGGCTCGACCCCCTCAGCCGGTTCCTCGGCCGCGTCTTCAAGGCAACCTCTAGCGGGCCCCTGACGTTCAGCGCGGCCCTGTTCGTCGAGGAACTGCTCGACCAGATGCAGCGAGAGTCAATGGCCGATCACCAGATCGAGCCTTTTACCAGGGCCGTCGCCCGGATCCACGTGATCGAGGAGGCCCGGCACATGCGTTATGCGCGGGACGAACTGCTGAGAGACTGGCCGCATCGGGGCGTCCTGACCCGGGCCTGGAGCCGGATCGTGCTGGCGCTGGTCGCCTGCACGGCGGCCGGCCGGCTGGTCAATCCAAGATGCTACGCGCACATAGGACTGGACCCGCGGGAAGCGCGGCGCGCCGCCCGGCGCAACCCGCACTGGCGTGCGTCCAAGGCATGGTTCGCCCGCGAAGCCGTCGAGACCTTCGCCGCGGCCGGTCTGCTCGCTGGTCCGGCACGCTACATCTGGCAGCTGGCCGGGCTCATCGGCCCCGGTCGCGGCGCGACCGAGCCTGCCTGACGATGGCGCCGGGCACCTGACGCTAACTGGCTGGCGGCCGGTGGGGCACCCAGCGGGAGACGGACCGCAGGTATGCGTCGTACTGCTCGCCGAACCTGCTGCGCAGCCGCGGCTCCTCGTAGCCGGTGATGAGGAGGTGGAACGCCACCGCGAGGGCGCAGGCGTACAGCAGGACGGCCGCCGAGAGGAACAGCCACGCCTCGCCGGCGACGATCATCAAGGCGGCGATGTAGATCGGGTTCCTGACCCAGCGGTACGGCCCCGCCGCGACAACCCGCCGCGGCGCATCCCACAAGCCCGGCGTGCCGCGTCCGACGACAGCGAACATGCGCACGCATGCGAAGTACAAGCAGATGCCGGCGATGATAACCGGACTGGCGTACCAGGCGGCTGGCGCCGGGAAGCCATCGTGACGCCTGAGGATCAGCCAGGGAACGTACACGCCTCCGGCTCCCGGCACGACGATCGTGAAGACCAGATTGCGCAGCACCAGGCTCATTGCTGGCCCCGCCGTCCGCGCGCCGTGCTGCCTCATGCCTGCTCCCTATGGCCATGCCCGTGATTCCGGGCACCCTGCCTGGCCGCACCGACCGGTCCGGGCGCGCCTCACTGGCTATGACACGCACGCCAGCCGAATTGTGACTGACGGCCGCAGCCTATTGCGGCCGAGGCGGCGCAGACCCGTCCGCGGCCGGCACCGGATGTGGGCGGCACCGGATGTGGGCGGGCTGGCAATCCAGGAGGCGCCCATGATGCGAAAGAGTTTCGGAGGGCTAGCTGACCAGAGCTGGCCGGGTACAATCCGGAGAAATGTTACCGGCGCGGACGTCGTGGTCGACGGCGGTCTGCGCACCCTGGAAGCAGCAGCTGCGCCGTCGTCGTGCGGTTCTGGTCGCGTCCCCGATGCTGACCGGGCGTTCGGCGATTTGATCGATGATGGGTCCAGATGCTCTGGAAAGGCCATACGGTTTGCTGATGAATTTCCTGCGTGCGCCCGCAGCGCTGGTCGCCGTGGCTGTGCTGGGCTCGGTTATCGGCGGGTGCGTGGCTGCACCGGCCCCAGCCGCCGTGAAGCGGCCGAAGCCGACGAAGCTGTCGTACCAGCCGGTTCCGGCGCCTGCCATTCAGCTCGGAATCGACGTCGACTTCTATACCTATACAGGCCAGAATGTCGCCGCGGCCGCCAAGGCGGATGTGGCCTACGCGAAGAACCTGCACGCCAACGCGATCTCACTGTCGTTTCCGTTCTTCACGCCGGGGCCGGACTCGTCCGCGGTTATCGCGACCAGCGAGACTCCGACGCCCGCAGATCTCGCCATCGTTGCCAGTGCGGCCGAGCAGGCTGGCTTGTACGTGTCCATCCGCCCGCTGCTTGATCAGAGCACTGGCAGCATCGGGACCTCGCGCACCACCTGGAAGCCGGCGCAGCCCGCGGCATGGTTCGCCAGTTACCAGAATTTCTTGCTGCCGTACGCCACGATGGCCCAGCACGCAAGGATCCCGGAGTTCATCGACGGTGCCGAGTTCACCGCATTCGGCGGTTCTCCGTACTGGACCGGCCTGGTCAGGGCGCTGAGTAGGGTTTACAAGGGAACGCTGGTGTACGCCAACAACTGGGGGATACCGCTGGCAGGCAACGGCGGCGCCGGCGTCCGTGAAAGCGTCGACGCCTATCACCCGCTGAACCTCCCGGCCCACGCCAGCCTCGCTCGCGTGACGACCGGCTGGCAGGCCTATGACCGCACCCTGCCGCCAGGCACCGTGGAGACCGAGGTCGGCATCGCCGCGGTCCGGGGCGCCTACGCGCAGCCCTACCAGAACTACTGGAAGGGCGCGCCGCTCACGCCCCTCATCCAGACCCGCTGGTTCACGGCGGCCTGCGACGCGGCGGCTAGCGAGCGGCTCGGCGGTATCTATTTCTGGTCTCTCGGGCTCGGCCAGCCGCTGCACAACCCGCCGACTACTGCCACGCCGACCTCATGGGTGGCAGGTCCGGGAGCTCACGCGATCTCCAGTTGCTTCCAGCGGCTGGCTGGCTAACGTCGGCCAGCGTGGCTGGAGCTACTTCACGCTCTTGAGCCTGGCGAAGCAGCGCGCGATTTCGGCGGCGCCGCGGGTCGCAGTGAAAGCACCGGGGTCGGCCAGATTGGACGGCACAGTGAGCGAGCTGCCGAACGGCAGCGACCAGAAGAAGATACCGCCGAGGTGGTCAGCGACAACCGCGTTGCAGGCCGCCGCAAACCATCGGACCTGGATGAACCTGGCGAGTGGCGCGCTGGACTTCCACCAGTACGGATGCGGGTACATGCCGAGCTGAGCCGGGATGCCCACCTCGCCGAGCACGGTGCCGGCCCGCAGCTGGCTATCCCAGGCGTTCCAGTGCCGGCTCAGCGCCGCGACGGTGGCGCTGTCCGGTAGCTGGATCGACGGATACGCATCGACGTCTTCGCGCACGTTACTGCCGCCGTAGCTGATCCCGGCCGGCAGCTGATCCCAGTTGTTCGCGAATGCGAGGCGGCCGTTATATACCGCGCGGATGGCTGCATCCAGCCCGTTCCACCGGCTGGAACTGGCGAAATAGTCGAACTCGACGCCGACGGTGAAGACGGCGACGTGATAGCGCTGGGCCATTGCCGCGTACGGCATCAGGACGCGGCGATAGCTCGCGAACCACTGCGCCAGGTTCGGCGGAGTCCAGTGCACGCGGGAGTGGCCGAGATTCGAGCTGTCGAGCAGCGGCCGGATCTCGACGGACAGCCCGGCGGCCTCGGCATCCTGAATCAGGATGCTCATATCGGCTGGCGACGGCGTGGGCGACCGGCGCACGACCTGCGATGAGGTCCGGCTGGTCTCGTACAGCGGGAAGGTAATCGACAGCCAGTTCGCGCCAAGCCCCTTGACGTAACTGACGTAGCCGGGGGACTCACTGGCGACGCTGTTGCCCGGGCCGAGGTTGCCGTCGTACCAGTCGATGTCGATGCCTCGCTGCGGTGACCTGGCGGGGATCCGGGGGCCAGCTGACGGCACGGCGGTAGTCGGCCGGGCTCGCGCAGATCTAGCGCCTGCGCCCTGCGGCGATCCCGCGGACAGAGATCTGCTGGCGGCAGCGGTCGCACTGGGCTGACCGCCGGCACCGGCGCTCGCGGCGACCTGGACCTGCGCCGCGGCGGCGCAGCCAGCCAGCACGCAGCTCGCAGCGCCAGCCAGCAGGGCCACCACCGGCCGGGCGGCGATGTCGATGCGCCTCATGCGCTCTCCTTCTTGCCTGGCCGAGTCGGTCGGCTGCCGGCGTCAGCCGACAAGGACGCTGTTCACGGTGACCGTGCCGAGCACTTTGGTGTTGTGGGAGGTCGCGGCGAGTCCGGCCAGTAGCGAGGCGGGCAGGCTGACGGTGGCGGTGGAGCCGGGGATGAGGGTCCAGGTAATGCCGTCGGGGGAGGTGTAGGCGCTGAACGCATTGCCAGTCCTGGTCACCTCAAGGTACTGCGGGACGGTGCCTGCCGGGTTGGCGATCTTGCTGGTGGTGCCGCCCTGCACGGACCGGACCTGGACCTTGATGCCGGTGCCGGGTGTGACGAAGACGGTGTAGTTCGGCGCGGCCGGGTCGGTGCTGGCCCGCAGCATGATCCCGGCCTTGGCGGAGCTGCTGGTGTTGGTCTGGGTGGCGACCTGGGCGCTGACGCTGCCGTCGCCGGTCATGGTCTGCCAGACGTAGCGGAACTGGTCGGAGGTTCCGGTGACGTCGGCCCCGCCGGCGGTGATCGTCCAGGTTCCGCTGCTCGGGTCGTAGGACTGGTTACCGGCCGGTGCGGGGCTGCCGATGTCCGCGCAGGTCCACGGCGCCGGGCACGCAGTCGGCGTGGGCGTCGGCGTCGGCGTGGGCGTCGGCGTCGGGGTGGTCGGCGTCGGCGTCGGGGTCGGGGTGGTGGGCGTCGGGGTCGGGGTGGTCGGCGTCGGCGTCGGGGTCGGACTCGGACCTGTCGCCGGGACGGTGATGTTATTCATCGTGACGGTGCTGGCATTGGCGCTGTTGTGGGAGGTCACGGCGAGCCCGGCCAGGACCGACACGGGCAGGCTCACGGTGGCGGTGGAGCCGGGGATGAGGGTCCAGGTAATGCCGTCGGGGGAGGTGTAGGCGCTGAACGCATTGCCAGTCCTGGTCACCTCAAGGTACTGCGGGACGGTGCCTGCCGGGTTGGCGATCTTGCTGGTGGTGCCGCCCTGCATGGACCGGACCTGGACCTTGATGCCGGTGCCAGGCGTCACGAACACCGCATAGTTGGCCGCGGCCGGGTCGGTGCTGGCCCGCAGCATGATCCCGGCCTTGGCGGAGCTGCTGGTGTTGGTCTGGGTGGCGACCTGGGCGCTGACGCTGCCGTCGCCGGTCATGGTCTGCCAGACGTAGCGGAACTGGTCGGAGGTTCCGGTGACGTCGGCGCCTCCGGCGGTGATCGTCCAGGTTCCGGTGTTCGGGTCGTAGGACTGGTTGCCGGCCGGTGCGGGGCTGCCGATGTCCGCGCAGGTCCACGGCGCCGGGCAGGCAACCGGCGGCTGAGGCGCGGGCGTCGTCGCGGACACCACGACGCCCGACATAGTGGCCGTGGTCAGGCTGGCCGCATCATCCGAGGCCACCGCGAGACCGGCGAGCAGCGTCGCGGGCAGGCCCGTCAGCGTGACCGTGGAGCCGGGGATCGGCGTCCAGTCGTAGCCGTCACTGGAGCCGTAGGTGGTAAAGGTGCTCCCCGAGTGACCGACCCACAGGTAGGCGGGAAGCGCTCCGTCAAGGGTGGTCAGTGCCGTGCTCGCACCACCCGGCGTGGCGCGGTCCTGCACGGTGATGCCGCCGCCTGGCGCGACGATGGCCGCGTAGTAGGGCGATGCCGGATCGGTGCTGGCCCGGAGCATCACCCCGGACTGCGCTGAGGTGCTGGTGCCCGTTTCCGAGTTAATCCGCGCGCCAATTCCGCCGTCTGCTGGCAACGTCTGCCAGAGGTAGTGGAACTGGTCAGCAGTCCCGGCCGCATCGTCGCCGCCACCCTGGATCGTCCAGCCACCCGTCAACGGATCGAGAACCTGGCCGCCTGCCGGAGTTGCGCCACCGATGTCCGCTGAGTTCCATGCGGCGGACGCGTCATCAGTCCACATGACCTCAGTTGAGTTCGAGGTGAAGCTTCCGACGGTCGTCACGCTAGCGCGGACCACGTCCTCGCCCTCGCCGGCACCGGTATAGCTGAACGTGGCCTGGCCGCTCGCATTCGTCACCGCCATGCCGGAGGTGCCCGCATCCGGGCCGCTGATGACATTAAAGTTCACCGCTACATGCGGCAGTCCGGTACTGCCGCTGCCATCGGTCAGCGTTGCCGTCTCGCTCACCTGATGTCCGCTGAACTGGCTTGCCGTCGCTGGTCCGAGCTGCAAGGTGGCGTCAGGCGTGCCGGCCGAGCCAATCGGCCGCCACTGAATGGACTCGTTGTGGCTGGGTGAGCAGGTACCCGGGTCGATACCGCCGGTGTCGAGGACGTGGGTGCTGTCGGACAGCGTCGTCGGCACCCCGCCAATCGTGATCGTCACGGTCGGCGCGACCGTGACTGGCGTGCAGGTACTCGGGTATCCGCTGGTGTCGAAGTTGTCATAGCCAGGGTTACTGGCCGGCGGATTCTCCGTCAGGATGACGCTCTGGCCAGCAGGCACGGTGAACGAGCCCCAGAGGTTGCTGAATACCTTGCCGCCGGTCACCGAGGAGTGGACGTCGACCGAGACGCCGTCCACCGTCACCGGAGTCGTGCCAGGATTGTCGAGCCGGATACCGCCAGCGTCGTAGCAGACTGTGAGCGTGCCGCAGGCTGCCTGACCAGGGACGGTCCCGCCGAGGAAGAGCGTCTGCGGCGACCCTGCCCATGGCGTCGGGAACGCGGCCGAATCCGGAGTGTTGATCTCCTTGTCCTCGGCGTAGCCGACGAAAACCGAGAGCGGCCCGGCGTGCGGCAGTGCGGGGGCATGCGGACCGGGCCGCTGAGAGCTCACCGCGTAGGCCGCGGTCGTACCGATGACCAGCAGCGGCGAGCAGGCGAGCGCGGTCGCGCGGAGCCGCCATCGGCCGCGGGGCCGCCGTATGGCGGGCCCGGTCACTGCTCGCCCGCGAGTGCGATGGGCTCGGCCACCACGTGCGGCTTCACCGGCGCGTCCGCGGTGTGGTCGGAGACAAGACCATGGGTCGTCAGCTCCCAGTAGTGGCGGCGGCTTGGCCGCAGCAGTTGCAGCAGTGCCTTGTAGGCAGCCACGCTCATCAGGCCCCAGTAGACCGGCACGAGGAGCATGCTCCGCAGCGCGCGGTGCAAGCCGCGCGCCATGCATCCGGCCATCATCGCCTCGATCATCAGCAGATTCCCGATCAGCATCGTCAGCAGTCCGGTGATGAGCACGGGCGGCGGGAAGAACGGCGAGATCGGGCCTGGCCCGGCGACCACGTACAGACAGGTCAGAGCCCAGAAGATCGGGTTAACCAGCCCGGTGAGGGTGCAGAAGCCGATCGTCAGCTGCAAGCCGAAGAACTGGCGGGCACCGAGTTCGCGCCAGAGCTTGCGTGGCGAGCGCATGTGCACAAGCCAGGTCTGGAAGTAACCCTTGATCCAGCGGCTGCGCTGCCGGATCCAGTTGCCCACCCTGCTGTTGGCCTCCTCCTCGGTCACAGAGGCCATCATGCGAACTGACCAGCCGCGGCGCGCGATGCGCATGCCCAGGTCGGCATCTTCGGCCACGTTGAACGGATCCCAGCCGCCGAGCTGCCGGATCGCATCGGTGCGAAAGTGGTTAGAGGTCCCGCCAAGCGGGATCGGCAGGCTGAACTTGTCCAGGCCGCGCAGCACGAGGCTGAAGTTCAGTGCGTACTCAGCCGCGAAGAAACGGGTCAGCCAGTTGGTCCACGGGTTCCAGTACTGCAGCTCAGCCTGGACGCACACGACCCACTCCGGCTGGCTGCGGAACGCGGCCACGGCCTTGCGCAGCTGGTCTGGCTCCGGCCGGTCTTCCGCATCGAAGATCACGCAGAACTCGCCGCGAGCATGCCGAAGACCCTCGTTGCAGGCCTTCGGCTTGGTGCGGGGCTGCCGCGGCGGAATGACCACGACCTCGAACTGCTCGTCAAGCGCCATCCGCCGGAGCGCCTTGCGGGTCAGCTCGTCGTCCTCCTCGATCAGCAGCAGGATCTGCAGTCGCGACGGCGGGTAATTGAGGCCGGAGAGTTTATCGACCAGCGTGCGCAGCACCTTCTCTTCCCGGTACAGGGGCACGAGCACCGTATAGACGGGCAGGTCGGCGTCCTCGATGGCCTGAACTTCCTCGCGGGAGAAGTCGATGATGTTGGCCCGTGGCGCCGCGAGCACCAGTAGCAGCCGGAAGCCGACGACCACGATGTACATGACGGTGACCGCAGCCACCGCCAGCTGTGCCCACGCCAGCGGCGACAGGCCGATTCCGGTCGTGAGATTCAGCACCAGCAGCGCTGCGACCAGCGCCAGGCCAGCCATCATGGTGACTGCCTGTCCCCGGCTCAGCAACTGCTGTGCGCTGAGGCTGTCCGGCAGCGGCATGATCGGTGACACCGGTGGCACGCTGCGGCGGCGGACGCGGCCGAGCGGACCCAGCTCTGCCCGTGGCAGCACCAGCGTGACCTCAGCGCCATGGTCGTCTGGACCGGACTTTGCGGCAAGGCCGGCATTTTTCGCTGCCCGGTCGCTGGCGGCCAGCGCCAGCAGCACCGACATCGCTGCCGGCAGGGTCTCGTTGCGTTCCTGGGTCACCGGGCTGCTCCGTGACGAACCAGGCGACCATGCCTCATGACGGCGCCGGTCTCATTCACCGGAGTGGCGGTGTGCTGGCCGGCGAGCCTGTAGATACGCTCGCCCCCGCGGTCATAGACCAGCCGGTAGTCGGCAAGCTTCGGGGTTCCGTACACGGCGGTGTAAACGTCATCCTGATTGCCGGGGATGTCACGCATGAAGATCCAGCGGATCCCGTGCCCGCGCGGATCGGCCAGCGATGGCTGCCACTGGCGGAAGCTGCCTTCATAGATCACGTTGCCGAGAGGCAGCCTGGACGAGTACGTGGCTGTCTCGTTGCCGAACGACTCCATGAGCACCTTTCCGCCGGTGTAGTGAGACCGCAGCCACGCGCCGGCGGCTGTTTCTGCCTTCTGGATGGGACTAGCCCGGAAGTTCTTCGCCTCGGTAAAGGTGTCGATGCCGCCATGCACGATCAGCAAAGCCAGCGCGATGCCGGCCAGGCCCGAGCCTGCGAAGCCGGCCGTGCGCAGCCACCGCCACTTGATGGCAGCCAGCTCGCTGCTCAGATAGCCGATGAACACGGCGATCGGCAGCACCATGAGGATGCCGAACCGGACGTTGTAAAGGTTGCCCTGGACTTGCAGGACGTCCAGCGGACGCTGGCCGGAGTAGAGCGCGTACACGTAGAACACGGCCAGGATTGTCAGTGTCAGCACTGGCACCGAGAATGGCCGCAGCCGGGTCCTGACCAGGTACACGAGCAGGCCAGCGGCGGCGAGCCCGAGCGCCGGGAAGCCGGCGTTGTCCGTCACGGCATAGAAGTACGTCTTGGTGGCAATCATCAGGTGGCCGATGATCGGATCGGTCCTCGACACCCACAGTGAAGGCTTGGCGAAGGGGCCGGTCTGGAAGTACAGCGGGTCGCTGAAGATGACTGCGTTCCAGATCACCCAGGCCACGATCCCGCTGAGGGCGATCAGCGAGAAGTAGATGACATGAGCTTCCATCGACCGGTAGCGAGCCAGCAGCGATGTGCCGGCCTGTCGCGGGTTCCGGGCCCGCCGCGGCGTACGGGCCTCGCCGGCCGTAAGCACCGTGGCGGCGGACGCGGTGACGGAGGCGGTGGCGGTGGCGGCCACCGGACGCCGCCAGGCCACGTACGCGACGACCACCGTGGCCCCGATGCAGTAGACCCATCCCTCGTACCGAGTCAGGCTGGCCAGTAGCCCGGTACCGGCTGCCGCCGCAAGCAGCATGTACTGACCTGATTGCGCCCAGCGAGTGAGGTAGTACACGCTCGCCGCGATGGCCGCGATGAGCAGCAGCTCGGTCATGCCGGTGCACTGCATGTACAGCACGTTGGGGTTAGCGCCGAAAAAGACGGCAGCCACCAGGCCCGCGCCCCTGCTGCCGGTGAGGGTCGACGTGATCAGGTAGGCGTACCGGACGCTGGCCACGTACGCGGCCATCGACACCACCGATGACGCGAAGCCGGAGAAGTACCAGGAGTTGACCCATACGAACGGCAGGCTGAGCAGGTGGGGAAGCGGCAGCCAGACAGCGCCGAGCTGGGCCAGGCCAGGTGTTGAGGCGAACAGCACCCGCCTGCTGATCAGCAGATGCGAGACCGCGTCCGGATATGCCAGGGCCGCGTGATCACCGATGAAGTAGGCATAGATTCCGATCGAGGCGGCCACCGCGGCGATCGTGACGATCGCCAGCATCGGGTCCTTGGGCCGCGTCAGGCGGCGGACTAGCCGCCCCGGCCCGCGCTTGCCAGCGGTGGCTACAGACAGCCGGGTGAGGCCAGCCAGGGACCGGATAATGACCCGCAGGTTGGCCCCGGTCTGTTCACCGTGCTCGCGCGGGTAGTGCTGGACCGGGCGCTCGATGATGCGGGCGTCTTGCATGCGCAGGCTAGAGATGATCTCGGGCGAGATTGTTGCCCCGCCGCCCGTGAGGCTGACGCCGTGCAGCAGCCGTCTGTCGATCAGCTTGTAGGCGCAGTCGACATCGCGGACGCCGACCGGGAGCATGAGTCCGCTCAGCCGCGTCCAGAGGTAGGCGTTGACCTTGCGATGCAACGGGTCGGCGCGTCGCGGCCGGTACCCGACGACGGCATCCGCCCGCTCCCGCCGTGCTTCCTCCAGGAACATCGCCAGGTCGTCCGACTTGAACTGGCCGTCGGAGTCCGTCAGGAACAGCCACCGGTGGCCGAATCGCTCAAGCGCGGCCCGGATTCCCGTCGAGACGGCATGACCGTAGCCGCGGTTAACCTCGTGATGGACCGCGTAGACCCGGCCGGGATAGGTGGCCGCGAGCTGATCGGCCACCTCCCCGGTGCGGTCGGAACTGCCATCGTTGACGACGATGATGGTGTGCGGCACCCCGAGGGCTTCGGCGGTGGCGAGGAAGTCCCGGACAGTGTTCGCCAGGTTCGCCTCCTCGCGGTAGGCGGGCATCACGATAGCGATGCTGTCCGAGCGCGCGTCATCGAGCGTGATCACCGAATGCAGGTGAGCCGGGCGCGCCGCCAGGCGCTTGCCCCCGCCTGCGGCCGGGGGCGCTATGACGCGCTCCAGGACGGGACGGACGACCGCTGGTCCCGAACGACCTTCACCGCGCGGTGCGCGCACTGGTAGTCCGGCTTCGGCCGAGCGCGGGAGCCGGACTGATGCCTGGCACGCTTCCGGAAGATGACGAGGTCGCATACCGCGTACGTGACGAAGAGCCCGGCGACGACGCCGGCGGCGGCTCCGCCAAGGTTGCCTAGTCGCTGGTAGGTAATCTCAAACACCGCGGTGTTGACGGCGAGCGAGACCAGCGCCGTGGCGTTGTAGGAGGCCACCCGGACCCAGCGCCCCCCGCTGGCCGTGGCCTGCCGGTCCGACCAGGTCAGCCGGGAGCTCAGCAGGAAGTTCAGCTGGGCGGAGGTGACGAAGCCGAGGGCGTTAGCCAGCGGCCGGTCTAGCCCGACGATTGACAGCGCTGTCAGCACGCCGAACTGGACGGCGAAGCATGTTCCGCCGACGCCCAGGAACACCAACTGGCGCCTTGACAGCAACGACAAGACTCTCATCTCACCCCCAACACCCGATAACTCGCGGCCCGCCAGCCTCAACAGGCCTGGAGCGACAGCCGCCCGCAGCCACTGCGGCGGTCGCTCTGCGGTATTAGTCCAAGTTATCGACGCGCCAACGCGGGGGTGAAGATGACATGTTCAATGTTACAAGATGATAACGATGGCTGTTCCATTGGAAGGTTGTAAGTTGTATCCGTTTCTCTGATGTAAAGGAATCATGACGATATTGTGTCCGCCCCTGATCCGGCTGATGACGTCGCAGGTCAGGGGCGGTGCCCGGATGTAGTCAGAAGGTCCGCTCCGGACCCGCCGGCCGGCGGCCCGGCCGATGCCCGCCCGCCGGGGATCGCGCTCTCATTTTTTGTGTGCTCTCGCGGTAATCGCCGCAGTTGGCTCGCGCGTCTATGGTCCGTAGAACATCGTCTCGTCCTCGGAAATGGACCGCTAATATGCTAAATCGCGCGCTATGTGGCACATCGGCCATCCGCCGCGCTGCCATGATCGCGACACCCGCGATCATGGTTGCTGCGCTCGCTGCGGGTCCGGCCCTAGCGGCCACCGGGGACGCGGCGAAGCCCACCGCGATCCCCGCCGCATCCGGTCCATCGAGCCCGCTGTCGATCACCGTCACCTCGTCGCCTGCACCGGCGGGCACCTATCAGGCCGTCGTCTTCCGGATCACGGTCACCAACACCGGCGCAGCCGCGGCCACGGGCGTGACCCTCACCGACACCATGACCGGCGCCAGCTCGTCTGGCCCGTATCCGGTGCAGCTGCCGAACGGGCCTGTGGCCACCTCCGACCTTGGCAGCTGCACGTTCGCTTCCCCGGCCGAGACCTGCACCGCGCCGAGCATCGCCGCGGGCCAGGTGTGGAACGTGTCCCTTACCGTCGCGGTCACCGCCGCCGCGGGCGCAGCCTACTCCGACACGGCGCAGGTCTCGGGCACCGAATCAGGGGCGACGGTCGGCGGCACGGCCACCACCACGGCGAACGCCGCCCCGGCCCTGCCGCCAGGCTTCGTCCAGACTCAGCTTGTCGGTGGCCTGACCAAGCCGGTCGTGGTGGCACCGGCGCCCAATGGCGACATCTACATCGGCGAGCAGGGCGGCACGATCCTCGATTACCACAATGGAGCGCTGCTGCCGACTCCGGTGCTCACACTGAACGTGTTCGAGGTGGGCGAGACCGGACTGCTCGGGTTTGCGCTGGACCCCAACTTCGCCACCAACGGGTACATCTACGTCTCCTACACCGTGCCCATCACCGTGGCCGGGGTGGTGGATCCCTACGCTCGGCTGTCGCGCTTCACCGTAGTGAACGGCGTCGCCAGCACCTCGAGCGAGAAGGTCTATTACCAGGGCAACCAGATTCAGAACATGGACGGTACCGGCGGCAGCTACGACCATCCGGGCAACGACGTGAAGGTCGGCCCCGACGGCAAGCTGTGGTGGAGTGTGGGCGACAACGTCCCCTCCATCAGTAACGGCCAGGCGCTCAACAACATCTACGGCAAGGTGCTCCGGTTCAACCTGGACGGCAGCGTCCCGTCCGACAACCCGTTCGTCAACGTGCCCAAGGCGGTGCCCTACATCTACGCCTACGGGCTGCGCAATCCCTGGCGATTCACCTTCCTGCCCAACGGCAAGGCCATGACCGAGGACACCGGCTCCAGCTACTGGGAGGACATCGACACCCTCCAGCCGGGCGCCAATTTCGGCTGGCCCGTCAAGGAGGGCAACTGCGGAAGCTGCGGCTACGCCAACCCCGCCTACTCCTACGGCCACTATCCGACCGACGCCGCCGCGTCGGCCATCGCCGCGTACTCCGGCTCGACCTTCCCCAAGGCCTATGACAACGTCGTCTTCTTCGGCGATTACGTACGCCAGGACATCGAAGCGGTCACGTTCGACCCCACCTATAAGACCGAGGTTTCGGACACTGTCTTCGACACCAAGGCGGGGACCATCGCCGACCTGGAGGAGGGCCCGGACGGCAACCTCTATATCGCGAACGTCTTCGGGGGAAGCGTCTCGGAAATCTCGGCACCCGGCCCCTTCCCGCCGACGGCGTCGGCGGTAGCGACGCCCAGCGCCGGACTGGCACCACTGACCGTCCAGTTCTCCTCGGATGGATCGAGCGATCCGTACGGCAAGCCGCTGACCTACTCCTGGGACTTCGGTGACGGCTCAACCTCGACGAGCGCGGATCCCAGCCACGTCTACACCGCCAATGGCACCTACACCGCAACCCTGACGGTCAGCAACGGCAGCCAGATCGCGACGTCCACCACTCAGGTGGTGGTGGGTGAGCAGCCGCCGGCGGCAGCGATCACGGCGCCGTCCACCTACAACGCGGGCGACACCGTGTCCTTCAGCGGAACGGCGACCGATCCGGCTGACGGCACGCTGCCCGGCTACGACTACACGTGGAAGGTCGACTACATCAGCAACGGCGTCGTGCAGCCCACGTACTACGCCGAGGTTGCGGATCCGTTCTACGGCCCGGTGACCGGCAGCACGTCCGGCAGCTTCCAGATACCCACCGATCCATCCCAGGTACCGGGCAGCTACTACCGCATCACGCTGACGGTGACCGACTCGCTCGGCCTGCAGACAACTGTCACCAAGGACCTCAACCCGAACCTGACCAGCTGGACGGTCAATTCCAATGTGTCCGGCACGGGCTACTTCGTCGATGGCGCCTGGCATACCGGCACCTACACCGAGCAGGATGTCGTCGGAGTGCAGCACGTACTCATGGGCATGCCGCAGGCGCAAGTCATCAGCGGCACCCGGTACCGGTTCGCTGACTGGTCGGACGGCAGCGCGCTCAGCGACTCGTTCACCGCCAGTGCCACGCCCGCGACCTACACCGCCAACTACGACACGGTCACCAGCACCATGCCGTCGCCGTGGCAGAGTGCGGATATCGGCTCGCCGATCACGGCGGGCGGGGCCGACTATTCGGCCAGCGACCAGTCCTTCTATGTGGACGGGTCGGGAGCGGACGCGTACGGCGCCAACGACCAGTTCCACTACGTGTACCAGACCCTCAATGGCGACGGGTCGATCGTGGCCAGGATCAGGTACCAGACCAGCCCCGCGGCCTGGGCAAAAGCTGGCGTCATGATCAAGCAGGCCGCGACCGCCGGGTCACCGTTCGTCGATGCTCTGGTCACACCCGACGTCAGCTCGAAGACGCCAAATATCAACGGCATTGGCTGCGATGCCAATGGCTGCCTGGCACCGCTGCCGCCGGTCAATCCCGCCGTCGGCTACGGGGTTCGGATGCAGTGGAGCGGCTCGAAGTCGGCCACCGGCACCAACCTCTCGGGCTTCACCTCGCCGAACAAGTGGCTCAAGCTGACGAGGTCCGGCAACATCTTCACCTCCTACGAGTCCACCGACGGTAAGACCTGGACCCAGATCGGCACCACGACCGTCAGCATGACCGGGCCGGTGACAATCGGGCTGTTCGATACCGCGCACAACATCGGCCAGGACAGCACGGTCGCGTTCGACAACGTTAAAGTGACGTCGTCGACGTCGGGCGGACCGGTGCCGGCGCCCTGGGTCGACGGTGACGTTGGCGCTCCGACGCCGGCTGGCTCGGCCACCTACAACAACGGCGTGTACACGGTCAACGGCTCCGGCACCGACATCTGGGGCACCAACGATCAGTTCAACTATGTCAACCAGCCGCTGACCGGTAACGGCACGATCATCGCGCGGGTCACGTCTCAGACGAATACCAGCTCGAATGCCAAGGCCGGCGTCATGATCAAGCAGTCCACTAAGGCTGGCTCGAACTACATGATGATCTCGACCGGCCCGGCCGGCAACATCAAGGTGCAGTACGACTTCAACGGATCCACCGGCGGCGCGACCTACTCGTTCCCGAACCTGTGGATGAAGCTGGTCAGCCTGAACGGCGTCATCACCGCCTACACCTCCAGTGACGGTGTCACCTGGACGAAGGTGCTATCCAAGACGCTGCCTATCACGAGTCCGGCCACCATCGGGTTGTTCGAGTGCTCGCACAAGACCGGAGTGATCGGCACGGCCACATTCGACAACGTCAGCTTCACGCCCGGCCCCTGACCGGGCCGGGTGTGATGCCCAACCGAATGGCACAGCCAGCGGAGAGGATGTCAGGACTGCCGAGTCCTGCTCATGTCCGCTGTAGATTGCTCGCGCTACCCTGCAGAGGAGATTTCCGGGAATGACTGCCCGATACGCGAATCGTTCCGCCACGGCTGTGCGGCCGGTGCTGCACCGCGTGCGCCGGGCAGTCATCCGGATAGTGGCGGTCGCGCTGCCTGCCGCGGCGCTTGTCGCCTCGTCGGCTGTCCACTCAGCTCCCGCCTCGGCTGCCTCCTATCAGGACTGGCCGATGTTCCTGCAGAACGCGGCCAGGACGTCAGCGACCGTAGATCCGAAGCTGAGCGTGGCGAGTGCGCCGACGCTGAAGCTCAAGTGGTCCTACGGGACCACCGGACCGCTCGCGACCTCGACCAGCATTGTGGGAACGACCGCCTACGTGGGTTCCTGGGATGGCTACGAGTACGCGATCAACACCTCGACTGGTGCGCTGATCTGGAAGCAGTACCTAGGCCTGACAACAGATCCGGGCTGCACCCCGGCCACTATCGGGATCACCTCGTCCGCCGATGTCGTCAATGGCGTGGTCTACGTCGGCGGCGGCGACGCGTACTGGTACGCCCTGGACGCAACGACAGGCGCCATCTTGTGGAAGGTCTACACCGGGGACAACAGCCAGACAGGCGCGCATTACAACTGGTCAAGCCCGCTGATCGTGGGCAACTACGCCTACATCGGCATCGCCAGCAACTGCGACAACCCGCTGGTCCAGGGGCAGTTGCTGCAGGTAGCGATCTCCGGGGCGCAGCAAGGCCAGATCATCAACAGCTATGCCTTCGTTCCCAATGGCCAGGTCGGCGGCGGCATCTGGACGACACCGACCTACGACTCGGCGACCAATACGATCTTCGTCTCGACCGGAACGCTGAACGACCACACCCAGACGCAGTCACAGGCCATCGTTGCGCTCAACGCGACAACGCTGCAGTACGTCGGGTCGTGGCAGCTTCCGTTCGAAGCGTCCGTGACGGACTCCGACTGGGGGACCACGCCCACGCTGACCACCGACAGCAAGGGCGATCAGCTGCTCTCGGTGGCCAACAAGAACGGCATCCTCTACACCTTCAACCGCAACAACCTCGCCGCCGGCCCGGTCTGGCAGCATCAGGTTGCCATCGGTGGCGCCAACGTGATCGGCGGCGACGGGACGATCTCATCCGGGGTCTTCGCGAACGGCCTGCTGTATTACGCGGGCGGCAACAACACCCACGGCAGCAGCGGCTCCGGCGGTTCCATCACCGCGTTCGATCCCGGCACTGGCGCCATCTCCTGGAGCCGCCAGACCGAACAGCCGATCCTGGGCTCCCCCGCCTATGTCAACGGGCTGCTCGGGGTGGCCGAAGGCAACACGTTCGAGGTACTCAACGCCGCCACCGGGACACTGCTGTACAGCTATGTGCTGCCTGCCCTTACCTACGGCGCGATCTCGGTCGCCCGCAGCCAGTTCTACGTTCCTGACCTCAACGGAGACCTGTACGCGTTCGGCCTGCCGAGCTCGACCACGACGCCGCCCGCTGACCCGAACTGCCCGGCCGGTTTCACCTGCCAGGACATTCACAGTCCCAAGGTGGCCGGATCCGAGCAGACCGCTGGCGGCGTGCTGACCGTGACAGCGGCCGGTACTGGGGTTCGCGGTACCGGCGATCAGTTCCGGTTCATTTCGCAGCCCGTCACCGGCGACTCCCAGGCCAGCGCCCAGATGGTCAGTCAGACGGCACAGACCGGCTTGACGCAGCAAGCTGGCGTGATCATGCGGCAGAGCACCGACCCGGCCTCTCCGTTCTACGCGATCCTGTCGTACCCGAACGACACCCCGAACGACCTGCAGGTCTGGTACCGCGCCCCGTTCGCGCAGAATCCGGTGCTGCTCGCCAAGGTGTCCCCGGCCACGATGCCGGTGTCGGTGATGATCCAGCGGCAGGGCAACAACTTCAGCGCCGGCTATTCCACCGACGGCGTCAACTACCAGCTGATCCCGGGCAGCACCGCAGACATCGACATGCCGGCCACCATCCAGCAGGGGCTCGCGGTCGACTCAGGCTCGTCGACCACCACCGGCACCGCGTCGTTCAGCAACATCTCGGTCGGTAACCCGATCAGCACCACCATGAGTCCGCCGGCCCCGGCTGATCCCTGCCCTAGCAGCTGGACCTGCGCCGACATCGGTAACCCGGCACCGCCCGGCGACACGACCTCAAGCGCGCCCGGCACGCTGACGCTGTCCGGTACCGGCACCGGCATCACGCTGGGACATGCTGACTCGTTCCACTACGCTTACCAGCAGGTTGCTGGCGACCAGACGCTCAGCGCTCAGATCGTGACGCCCGGTTCGCCAGCAACGGCTCAAGAGGGCCTGATGATGCGGGCCAGCGCGAGCCCGACAGCTCAGTACTACTCGGTCCTGCTCAAGCCAGGCGGCGGCGCCACGCTGCAGTGGCGCAGTTACGACGGCACGCCCAGCACCACGGCAAAACTGGCGCTGCCCTCGATAACCTCGGGTGAGTACGTTGAGATCGTCAGCTGGACCGACACATCGGCGAACCCGCCGGAGACCTATTTCTCGACCATGACGTCCGCTGACGGGGTCACCTGGACGCCGGTGCTCGGCTCCACCGAGATCATCAATATGCCCGCGGGGAACTACCTGGCTGGCCTGGCCGCCACCTCCGGAACCGCAGGCGCGACTCCGCAGGTGACCTACAACAACGTGACTTTCACCGCGTCCAGCAGCCAGCCGCCGGGGATCTGCGCGACCGGGTACACCTGCAACGATGTCGGTACCGACATCCTGCCCGGCAATCAGGTTTACCTGAGCGCACAGCAGGGCGGCGGCACGTCCGGGACCTGGAACATCCTGGCTGGCGGCTCGGATATCTGGGCGAACTATGACGACTTCCGTTTCATCTCGCAGAGCTTCCCGCAGGACCCGTCTAACTCACCCAACGGCGATGGCACCATCAGCGCCCGGGTCGTTGCCCAGCCGGCGCCGAACGACCCGTGGGAGAAGACCGGTGTCATGATCCGGTCCGGCTCGCCTACCGACCCGCAGGCACCGTACTACGGCGTGTTCCTGACCCCCGGGCACGGCGTCGTCGTGCAGTGGCGGTCCGCTGAGGCGGGGCAGTCGAATCAGGTACTCGGCTCCGCTACCGCCACCACGCCGCTGTGGGTGATGGCTTCCCGCTATACCGACACCGCGCACAACCTGGTGTACTACAGCGCCTATACCTCCACTGACGGGGTTAACTTCAGCTTCGTGCCGGGATCGACCGTCGCGCTGAGCCTGCCGGGGCCGCTGGTGGCTGGTATCGCCACCGACTCACACAACTCAACGACGACGGCGTCGGTAACCGTCGACAACCTCGCGTCGGTGGCCGGATCGCAGGCGCCGCCGGGCGTCTGCCCGGCTGCGTGGACGTGCGCAGATATCGGCGGTGCGCTCCCGGCCGGCCAGGACCAGCTGAACGGTTCAGGGACGTGGACCGAGAGCGCTGGCGGCGGCGACATCTGGGGGACGGCGGACTCGTTCCATCTGGTCTCGCAGACGCTGAGCGCCGACGGGACCGTCACCGCGCAGGTCACCTCGCAGCAGAACACGTCACCGTGGGCCAAGGCGGGGCCAATGATCCGGGCGACCAACGACCCCGGCTCGCCGTACTACGGAGTCTTCCTGACGCCTGGCAACGGGATCGACGTGCAATGGCGTGCCGCGCAGGGCGGGACGTCCTCCCAGTTGCTGGTTCCAGGCGTGGCTCCGGCCTACCTGATGGTGAGCAGGTACACCACCACCGGCAGTAACCCGCAGAACTACTACACCGCTTACACCTCGACCGACGGCACTACCTGGACGGCGATACCCGGTTCGACCAAGGCGCTGGGCTTCAATGGCCCGGCGCTAGCCGGCCTCGCCCTTACCTCGCATGCCCAGGGCACGGCCGGGGCGGTGACCCTGAATACCGTCGCCGTCACCCCGGGCGAGCTCCAGCCGCCGGGCATTTGCCCCAGCGCCTGGACGTGCGCCGACATCGGCAACGTGGCACCCGCGGCCGGCGGTCAGAACTTCTCCAGCGGCAGTACCCCGACGGTCACCGGCGGCGGCAGCGATATCTGGGGCACGTCCGACAACTTCCACTACGCGTGGCAGCCGTTGCCGGCCGGCGGCACGGTCAGCGCGCAGGTGATATCCCAGGGCAACTCGAGCGTCTGGGCCAAGGGCGGCCTGATGATCAGGGCCACGACTGATCCCGGCTCGCCGTACTACGCCGTCTTCGCGACGCCGGGGAACGGGATCGTGGTGCAATGGCGGTCCGCGCAGGGTGGCACCAGCAGCCAGGTAAGCATCGCCGGGACCGTGCCGCTCTATCTGAAGATCACGGCTACCGGATCGGCCTTCAGCGCCGCCACCTCGACCGATGGTGTCACCTGGACACCGATCCCGAAGTCGAGCGTGACCCTGGCGAACCTGGCGGGCGCGGCACTGGCCGGCCTGGCGGTCACCTCGCACAATACTGGCCAGCTGAGTACCGTTACCTACGGCTCGGTTGTGGTGGCGCCGTCCTGAGCCAGCCCGGAGACTCAGGCTCGGCGGCAGCGCGGGCCCCGCACCGATCGGTGCGGGGCCCGCCCTGCCTCTCGTCAGGCTGGCGGCGAGGACTCCGGAGGTTGACGGCCAGCTGGCTGGTCCGGCGACAATGCAGTGACACCAGGCTCATCCTGCCGGTGTCGGGTGGCCCGGAAGGAGACCCATGCCGCCAGCTGGCCCGCGAATCGTGATCATCGGGGCCGGCCTCGGCGGCCTCACGCTAGCGCTGCTGCTCCGGCGCCGCGGCGTTGCCGCCGAGGTACTTGAGCAGGCACCGGAGCTGCGCGAAGTCGGCGCCGCCATTGCCCTGGCCGCGAACGCGACTCGGGTACTGGAGCATCTCGGCCTGGGTGCCGGTCTCGCGAAACTATCCACCGAGCCCACCGAGGTCATCTTCCGCGATGGCCGTGACGGTCACGTGGTCGCGGCCCACCCCATCGGCGGGTGGTACCGGCGGACTTTCGGGGCGCCGTTCTACGGGCTGCACCGGATCGCCTTGCAGCAACTACTCGGCGATGCATGGGGTGCCGAGCACCTGCACCTCGGCTGCCGGGCGGAATCTCTAGCCGAGCGGGCGGGCTGCCTCCGGGTGAGCTGCGCCAGCGGGCAGGTGTTCGACGCCGACCTGGTGGTTGGTGCCGATGGCGTGCATTCCCGGGTCCGGCGCTGGGTAACTGGCGGCGACGAGCCGCTCTACTCCGCCACGTCAGGATTCCGCGGCCTGGTCCCGGCGAGCCAGCTGCGGCAGCTGCCCGATCCTGGTGCGCTGCAGTACTGGATGGGCCCCGGCGCTCATCTGCTGCATTACGCCATCGACGCTGGCAGCCTGGTCAACTTCCTGGCCGTTGTCGAGGGACCGAGCCGGTGGACCGCGCCTGCCTGGATGGACGCGGCCGAGCCGGGCGCGCACCTGGCAGCGTTCGAGGGCTGGCACCCGGCTGTTGCCGAACTGATTGGCGCTGTGCCGCAGTCGCCCCGCTGGGGGATGTTCTCGCTGCCGCCATTGCGGCGCTGGAGCCGCGGGCCGGTCGTGCTGATCGGCGACGCCGCGCACGCGATGCTGCCGCACCAGGGGCAAGGAGCGAACCAGACAGTCGAGGATGCTGCCGTCCTGGCCGCCGAACTCGGTGCCACTGCCGACATCGCGACAGCGCTGCGCCGGTACGAGGCACGGCGGCGGGTCCGAACCCGCCAGGTACAGCTCGCGTCGGTGCTGACATCGGCGGCGCTGCACCTATCCGACGGACCGGACGCGCGACGCCGCGACGCCTACCTCACCCGGCTGCCGGACAGCCTGGCCTGGATCCACGGTCACGACGTACTGGCCTGAGCCTGCCGTCGGCTAATCGCCGGAGCCGGAGTCGTCATCGCCGATCACATGGACCGCTGCCTCCTCGGCCGAGGCGCCGCCGCCATCGATGCCGACGTCATGGGCGACGAGGTCGTCATCGACCGCATAGTCCGCGGCATCGGCAGTTGTCAGCCGACCGGTCCTGGCGTCGGAACCCGGATCGTGCAGAAGCCGGGCGATATCCTGATCTGTCGCGTTCTCGTCCCAGCCAGGGTCGGCACGGTCCTCGACGGCGCCGAGGTCCGGCTCCTCCTCGGCGACCAGCTGATCAAGGGATTCGCCAGCCGCCTGCTCAGCACCGGTCGCGCCGAATCTCATTGCCGCCGACCAGCGTTCCGGAGCGACGATGCCGCGGTCCAGGGGATCGTCGCCAGGAGCGCCGTCAAGGGTGTCGGTAGTGTCCAGAACCTCGTAGTCCTCAAGATCGGCGGACTCGTGGCGCTTCTCGTCTGGCATGCCTCAGCCTCCCTTTCCTCTTGGGCCCGCCGCAACGCCAGCGGGCTCACCAGGACCTGTGCCGCGCGAGGCGGGCAGGCGATGCTGATCTGTCTAAAGTAACCCGGCCGGCCCTGGCGGGTCCGTTCGCGTGCGGGACAGAAACCCGCGCGGCTAGATCTTGCGTGCGGTCGGCAGCGGGGTTACATTACTCACTACTGCGGTCGGTGGTAGTGATGCGACCAGGGTGACGAAAAGAGCATGCGGTGATCGTCGACGCGTATTCGCACGTGTGCCCGGAGCGGTTGCTCGACGCGATCGAGGACCTGCACCCGACCGCGGAGGCGGCCGCCCTGCGCAAGAACAGCTATCTGTTCGACGCGGACCGCCGGCTGCGATACATGGACAGGATCGGCGTGGACCAGCAGGTCCTGACGCTGGTCCGGCCGCCGATGTGGCTCGGCATGCCACGCCCCGTCATCCACACGCTCACCAGGGTCGCCAACGACAGCATCGCTGAGCTAGCCGCGAGCCATCCCGATCGCTTCATCGCAGTGGGCGTGCTCCCGGTAGTCGACGACGAGATGATGGCGGAGTTCAGCCGCCTGCGTGACGAGCTCGGCGTCCGCGGCGTGCTGATCTTCTCCAACATCGAGGAACTACCGCTCGACCACCCCTCCATGTGGCCGCTGTACGCCGAGGCGGCAGGCCACGATGTGCCGATCTGGATTCATCCTCAGCACGGGCACTCCTATCCCTGGCTGAAGCAGGACCTGGTGGACAGGCTCTTTGGCTGGCCGTTCGAGACCACGCTGGCGATGTCGCGGCTGGTCTTCGGCGGCGTGCTGCAGCGCTACCCGGACCTCAAGTTCGTCACCCACCATCTCGGCGGCATGGTGCCCTACTACGCCAGCCGCGCCGACGCGATGAGCCAGGAGATCGCGCGGTACCGCGAAGCCGCGCTCACCGAGGCGTCCGAGCCACTATCCGGGCGGCCGACCGACTATTTCCGCAAGTTCTACAACGACTCGATGGTCAACGGCTCCGCGGCCGCGATGCGCTGCGGGCTGGAATTCTTCGGCGCCGAGCAGGTCATGTACGGCACCGATTTCCCGATGGGACCCAGCGACGGCGAGGAATGGCCCGTCGAGGTGCTGGACACCGTCCGATCTCTCGGCCTCGGGCAGGCCGACCTGGACAACGTGCTCGCGGGCAACCTGCGCCGCATCCTGCGGCTGTGATTCGTCACAGCACCTGGCACGGCCCGCCAGCCGGGACCGATGCCGCCACCAGGCCGGCCGGACCGGCCATCGAACCCATCAGTCGCCGCACAGCAGGCGACAACTAAGGGGTAGGCCCCCATGAGATCAGCATTGTGCACTAGCTCCGCCCGGCCAGCTGACAGCGCGAGGCCGTACCCGGCAGCGTCGCTCCGCTCCGGCCGCCCGGCCGCCGGCCTGCTGCTAGCCGGATCGGCCGCTGTTGTGCTTGCGCTGGCCGGCTGCGGCAGCAGCGGCAGCGGTGGCGGTGGCGGCAATTCGAGCGGTCCGGTCAACGTCGGCGTGATCGGGCCGATGACCGGGCCTGCGGCCGAGATCGGCAACCTCATGTCCGGCGCCTGCTACGCGGCCCAGCTGGACGTCAACAAGGCGGGCGGCGTGCTCAGCCACAAGATCAGCTGCAACCTGATCGATGACACCGGAGACCCGGCAGACGCGGTCACTAACGTCAGCAAGGCGCTGGCCACCATCGGCAACCTGGATATGGCAGTTGGCCTGGAGTCGAACACGGCCGCGACCACGATCCCGCTGGTGAATGGCGCACACATCCCGATGGTGTCGACCAACGGCCTGGTCGCGTTCGACCACACGAGCGACACCTACTTCTGGCGGATGACTCCCTCGGACGATCAGAACGGCGCGGCCTTCGTGGCCTGGGCTAATCAGAAGGGGTATAAGCGCTACGCCGTGGTCTTCCAGAACAACATCGGCGCGCAGGGGAACGAGCCAGGCGTGGTCGCTGCGGTCCGGAAGATCGGCGGCACCCTGACGACGAACATCACTATTCCTGGCGATGCGTCGTCGTACTCGAGCGTGGTGGCCAGGGTGCTGGCCGGCAAACCGCAGGCGCTGATCCTGGCCGGTGACCCGCAGACATCCGCGACGTTCCTATCGGAGTACCGCCAGCTCAACAGCGGAACGGTGCCCCCGGTGGTGACCTCGACCGACTCCATCACGCCCGCTTACTTCGCCGCGGTGAAAAAGGTGATGGGCACGACATACGTGACCCACGACATGTACTTCATCGGCGGCTACGTCAGCCAGACCAGCCCCGCGTTCACCGTCTACAAGGATGCGGTCAACAGCGCCTCCCAGATCAAGGACCCGCAGACCATCCTCGGGGTCGGCGTCATCGCGTCGATCTATGACGGGATCAACCTCATGGCGCTGGCCATGCAGGAAGCCCACAGCACCAGCGGCACGGCCTACAACGCCGACATCGCCAAGATCGCGGCGGGCAGTCCCGGGGCCGTGGTCGTGAACTCCTATGCGGCCGGGCTGGCCGCGCTCAAGGCTGGCAAGTCGATCCACTACGAGGGAGTAGGCGGCGCCATCCACTTCAATGCCACTCACAACTCGCCCGGAAACTTCTCGGCTTCGGGCTTCACCGCGAGCGGAAGCCCGGTGGTGCTCGGCGTGATACCCGGCACCGTCGTGCAGGGACTGCTGTCGTGATGCAACTGCTGACCGAGGGCGCGCCGCCGGGCACCGGCCCGGCGGCCGCCGGGCCGGGCGGGGAGCCCGGCGGATGAAGGTGCTCGTCGAGGCCGTCGGCTTTGGCATCGCTGCGGGCGCCGTCGTGGCGCTTGGCGCGGTCGGCTTCACCGTCCAGTTCGGCATCAGCAACGTACTGAACATCACCTACGGCGCGCTGATGACGTTGGCCGCCTACCTCGGCTACGTGCTGCTATCGGCCGGCATCGGCGTGTGGACTGCGCTTGCGCTAGCTGCTGCCGGGATAGCGCTGGCGTCGGTGCTGTTCAACCGGCTGCTGGTGGCGCCGCTGATCCGGCGCGGAACCGGCTTCGTCGGCGTGGTCATCGTCACGGTGGCAGCCGGCATCATCGTGCAGTACTGCATAATCGCGATCGCCGGGCCGGATACGGTCTCCTACGGCCAGCAGTCCGGCAGCACCGTCCGCGTCGGCAGCCTGGTCTTCACCACGTCTCAGCTGATCATCATCGGCATTACGGCAGCCGCGATGTTCGGCCTGCATCTCCTGCTTACCAGGACGCAGCTAGGGCGGGCCATGCGGGCAACGGCCTCGAATCCGACGGTCGCCCGCAGTTGCGGTATCCGCACGAGCCGCGTCATCGACGTCACCTGGCTGATCTCCGGCGCGCTCTGCGGCGCGGCCGGAGTCGCGCTAGCCATCAACACGGTGACCTTCGACTTCACCATCGGACCGACGTTCCTGATCTACATGATTGCCGCGGCAGTGCTGGGCGGCATCGGCCAGCCGTACGGGGCGATGCTCGGCGGCCTGGTGGTCGGCGTGGTCAGCCAGGTCGCATCGGCCTACTCAAACCCTGCCTACCAGGACGTGTACGCGTTCCTCATCCTCATCCTGATGCTGCTGATCCGGCCGCGGGGGCTGCTGCCCGGCGGCACGGCGAGCGCCCGGCGCCTGACCGGATAACCAGGGAACGAAGCCACCAGGCCCGCGAGCCGCTACCGGTACGCGGGCGACGAACGAAGGGAGGACAGCCATCGGCCCCGTCGCCTACTACGTCGTGGTCATGCTCGTGTACCTGGGCACGGACCTGCTCGCCGCCTGGGGCCTGAACCTGGAGTTCGGCGTCGCAGGCGTGGCCAACTTCGCCTACATCGTGCTGGTCGCGGCCGGCGCGTACTTCTACGCCGCGCTGACCCTCGGCTCGCCCGCCTCGCTGGGCAGTTTCCAGCAGTACATCATCGGCGCGCGGCTGCCGGTCGTGCTCGCGGTGGTGCTCGCCGCACTGCTCAGCGGAGCGCTGGGCTGCCTGATCGGTATCACCGGCCTGAAACGGCTGCGCGCCGACTACCAGGCCATGGTCATGCTGGTGCTGTCGATCCTGGCGACGACCGTCATCGGGGCCGACACCGGCCTGTTCAACGGCGATGCTGGGCTGAGCCTCATCCCGAATCCGCTCGCGTCGGTCAGCGCGTCCAGCCGCGGCTGGTACTACGTCGCTGTGGTCGGTGTCGTCTGCGTGCTCGGCTACCTCGCGCTCCGGCGCTTCACTACCGGTCCGCTCGGCCGGGTGCTGCGGGCGGTCAGGGATGACGACGACGCCGCCATCGCGGTCGGCAAGAACGTGATCCTGCTCCGACTGGCTGTCCAGGCGGTTGGCGGCGCGTACGCGGGGCTGAGCGGCGCGCTGCTGGCAGGCTTCATCGGCGGATGGTCGCCGCAGTCCTGGCAGTACGTCGAGACCCTGGCACTGCTCACCGCGATCATCGTGGGCGGGCTGGGCAACGACAGCGGCGTGCTGGTGGGAACGATCATCATTCCGGTGCTGATCTTGCAGGGAGTGCAGTTCCTGCCGCAGATCCAGGGCGCGCCGGAGCTGACTGCCGATCTCGGCTGGATCGTCCTGGGCGTGCTCACCATCGTGTTCGTATTCAGCCGGCCGCAGGGCATCATTCCCGAGCGGGCCGGCGACGCGGCCGGCCCGGCGTCTGGCACCTGGAGCCGCCTAGTCCCGCTGCGCCGGCCGGCAGTGCGCCGCCAGACGGCGGCGGTCCCGGCGGACGGGGTGCAGCCGGTCCCGGCGCAGCCAGCGCCGACCGCAATGGCAAGCAACGCCATACCCTGGCTCGTGCTGTCGCCGCGGCCGGCCGCGGCCGGGACCGGGGGCGAGCAGCCGGATCCCGCGCTCGTCGTCAGCGGGCTTGTCAAGCGATACGGCGGCGTGCACGCGGTGGATGGTGCCACCTTCACCATTGACGCCGGCCGCATCACCGGGCTGATCGGGCCGAACGGTGCCGGGAAGTCCACGGCGCTCGGACTGATCAGCGGCTTCGTGCGAGCGGACGACGGGCAGCTCATGCTCGCTGGCCGCGACATCGGTGGCCTGGCCGCGTACAAGCGGGCTCGCCTCGGCGTTGTCCGCACGTTCCAGTTGCCGCGCGAGTTCCGCGCGCTGACCACGCTGGATAACCTGCTGGTCGCCGTTCCGGGCCAGCGTGGCGAGTCCGCTGCCGGCGTCGTTCTCGGCCGCCGGTGGTGGCGCGGACAGGAGGATCTGCTCGTCGCCCGAGCTACCGAGCTGCTCGACCTGTTCGGCATGTCGGACAAGCGGTACCAGCGCGCAGGCCAGCTCAGCGGCGGCCAGAAGCGCATGCTCGAGGTCATGCGGGCGCTGATGGCCAGCCCGCGGCTGCTGCTGCTCGACGAGCCGATGGCAGGGCTCGCTCCCGCGCTGGCCGAGCGGCTGGAGTCCGCCTGCCGCGAGCTGGCCGATCGGGGCCTGTCGATCCTGCTGGTGGAACACGAGCTGCGGGCCGTCGAGCGGCTGTGCGAGCGCGTCGTGGTCATGGCCCAGGGCAAGGTGATCTCCGAGGGCCGGATGGCCGAGCTGCGGACCCGCAAGGAGGTGCAGGACGCCTATGTCATCGGCTGAGCCGGTACCGGGTCCGGCGATAGCCGCCCGTCAGCTGTCGGCGGGCTACGGGGACGTCCCGATCATCCGTGGCGTGGACCTGACGGTCCGGCCGGGTCAGCTGGTCGCGGTGGTCGGCCCGAACGGAGCCGGCAAGAGCACGCTGCTCAAGGCGATGCTGGGGCTGGCGAAGATCATGAGCGGCCAGGTGCTGGCTGGCGGTAGCGACATCACCGGCCGCCCGCTGGAGCAGCTCGCACGCCAGGGCATCGGTTACGTGCCGCAGGTAGATGACGTGTTCGAGGCGCTGCGGGTGCACGAGAACCTGCGGATGGGCGGATACCTGCTCGGTAAAGGCGAGCGCGCTGCGCGCCTGGATGCGGTGCTCGAGGTGTTCCCGGCCTTGCGCGGCCACCTGAACCGGTACGTCGGCACGCTCAGCGGCGGGGAAAGGAAGATGACCGCGATCGGCCGCGCGCTGATGCTCTCCCCGCGCGTCCTGTTGCTCGACGAGCCGACGGCCGGGCTGTCGGCCGCGCTCACCGAGACGGTGCTGACCGACCAGGTGCGCATGCTCGCTGATAGCGGTCATGCGGTGCTGCTCGTCGAGCAGCGCGCCCGGGCTGCGCTGAAGCTCGCCGACGTCGCGTACGTCCTCGTCCAGGGTGAGGTCGCGATGTCCGCCCCGGCAGCCGAGGTCCTCGCCAGCCCGGAGATGGCAGAGATCTTCCTGGGCGGCCGCCCCGAGCGCGCCAGGGCGGCCGAGCAGTGATCAGGCCGGACACGGGGCCGGCGTGACCGGCGACATCGCAGGCACCGACGCCTGGGCTCCGGCCGGGCTGCGGTGGACCGGGCAGCCCGCCCGCCGGGTGGAAGACGAGCGGCTGCTCACGGGCGCCGGCCGCTACGTGGGCGATCTCCAGCTGCCGGGCATGATGCATCTGGTCGCGGTCCGCAGCCCGGTCGCGCACGCCCGCGTACTCGCGGTGCGCACCGCCGCCGCCCGTGCCGCGGCCGCTGTGCGCGCCGTGGTGACCATGGCCGACATTGCCCCGGTAGGCAGTGTGCCGATCATGACGGACAACGGGGCGCAGGCCGCGTGCGTGCCGATACCGGTGCTGGCGGGTGACCGGGTCCGCTTCGCCGGCGAGCCGGTGGCTGCCGTTATCGCCGACAGCCAGGCGGCCGCGGTCGACGCGGCCGAGCTAGTGGAGGTGGACTACGCCGAGCTACCGGTCGTTACCGAGCCAGCCGACGCGCTGACGAGGCGGGTCGTATTGCACGAGGCGGTGCCGGACAACGTGCTCTTCAGGTGGCAGCAGGGCAGCGGTGACGTAGCTGGCGCATTCGGCCGCGCGCACCGGGTGGTCCGGGCCGAGCTTGAGCTGCCACGGCTGGCGGCCGCCCCGATCGAGCCGCGCTGCGTCCTGGCCGACTATGACGCGGCGGCCGACCTGCTGACCGTGCATGCCTCCGCGCAGGACCCGCACCGGCCGCGGCTACAGCTCGCGGCCGTGCTGCGCCGGCCGCCGGAGTCGATCCGCGTCGTGGTCGGCGACGTCGGCGGGTCGTTCGGCAGCAAGAGCTTTCTCGCGCCGGAGGCATTCGTGGCCGCCATCATGGCGGTTCGGCTCGGCGGGCCGGTGCGGTGGGTGGAGACGAGGTCGGAGAATTTTCTCGCTGCCTATCAGGGCCGCGGCCAGCGCGCCCAGTGCGAGCTGGCCGTCGACGCGGACGGCCGGTTCCTGGCCCTCCGGGCCCGGCTGACCGCCGATGTCGGTGCCTACCTGTACCCGCCGACTACGGTCCCGCCGGTGCTGGCTGGCTCGCTGGTCACCGGCGTCTATGCGATCCCGGCGGCGTCGGTCGAGGTTGTCGGCGTCGCGACCAACAAGGTGCCGACCGGGCCGTACCGCGGCGCGGGCCGGCCAGAGGGCGCGTACTTCGCCGAGCGGATGGCCGAACTCGCCGCCGATGAGCTCGGGCTAGACCGGGCCGAGGTGCGGCGACGCAACATGATTCAGCCCGCCGCGCACCCCTACCGGACGGCGGTCGGCACCACGATCGACTCGGGTGACTTTCCCGGTCTGCTGCGGCGGGTCTGCGCGCTACTCGACTACGACGCAGCCCTGGCCGAGACCAGGCGGTCGCGCCAGCGCGGCGACGTGTGCGGCGCCGGGCTGTCGGTATTCCTGGAGCCGGCCGGGCTCGGGTTCGTGGAGAGTGCGGCCCTCTCGGTGCGGCCGGACGGGCAGGTCATCGCCCAGGTCGGCACCTCCGCGCACGGCCAGGGCCACCAGACCGTATTTGGCCAGCTGCTCGCGGACGCGCTGGACCTGGATCCCGGCGATGTGGAGATCCGGTTCGGAGACACCGCGCAGGCTCCGGCCGGCGTCGGTACTTTCGCCAGCCGGTCCGCCATCGTCGGCGGGTCGGCCCTGGTGCTGGCCGCGCAGCAGCTGCGTGCGCACGCCGTCGCGCGGGCGGCGACCCGACTCGGCGTGCCAGCCGGCCAGATCTGCTGGCAGGGCGGCGGCCGACTCGGCGCGGCCGGGAGCATTCTGGGCCTGGCTGAGCTTGCTGACGGCACCGGGCCGCTGCAGGCAACGGCCACATTCAGGCTGGCAGGCCCGGTCTACTCGGCGGGTGCCTACGGGGTCACCGTGTCGATCGATCGGCAGACCGGGGTGCTGACCGTCGGCAAGCTCGTCGCCGTGCACGATGCGGGGCTAGTGCTGAATCCGCTGATCGCCGAGGGACAGATAGCTGGAGCGAGCTTGCAGGGATTCGCCGAGGCGGTGAGCGAGCAAGTCATCTATGGCGACGACGGCCAGCTGCTGAACGGCAGCTTCCTTGGCTATGGCATCTTGTCGGCGGCCGAGGCGCCCGTCGTGCAGAGCGAGTTCATGCGGACCCCGTCGCCGCTCAATCCGCTCGGCGTCAAGGGCATCGGTGAGACCGGCACGACCGGCATGCCAGCCGCCATGGCAAGCGCGGTCACCGACGCGCTCGCGCCTTTTGGCACGCGCCACCTCGACCCGCCTTACACGCCCGAGCGCTTGCATGCAGCCATGACCGCAGGGTCAGGATCGCGGCAATGAGCGAGCTGGTGACCATCCGGGTCCGGGTGAACGGCACGGAGCGAAGTGCGACAGTGGCCGCCCGGCAGCTTCTCGTTTCGTTCCTGCGCGATGACCTCGGTCTGGCTGGGACCAAGATCGGCTGCGACACCAGTTCCTGCGGGGCCTGCACGGTTCTGCTCGGCGGCGAGTCGGTGAAATCCTGCACCATGTTCGCCGTTCAGGCGGACGGCGAGGAGGTGGTGACCATCGAGGGCCTCGCCGTCGGCGGCAGGTTGCACCCGGTCCAGCGGGCGTTCTGGCGTCAGCATGCTCTGCAATGCGGCTACTGCACGCCCGGAATGGTGCTGGCGCTGGTCTCACTGCTGCGCGAGCAGCCAGCGGCTTCCGAGGCACAGATCCGGCGCGGGCTGGACGGCAACCTGTGCCGCTGCACCGGGTACACGGCCATCATCGAGGCAGCCCGCAGCGTCCAGCATGCCGCAGCTGACGCCGAAGGGCGCGAACAGTGATCCCGGCCGCGTTCGACTACGTGCGGGCGGAGAGCGTCGGTCACGCTGCTGAGTTGCTAGCCGCCGACGAGGACGCCACCACGCTGCTCGCCGGCGGCCAGTCCCTGATCCCGCTGATGAAGCTGCGGCTGGCCGTTCCCGCCCGGCTGGTGGACATCGGTGGCCTGAGCGAGCTTCGCTATCTGCGCGATGACGGCGACGAACTGGCCATTGGCGCTCTGACCAGGCACTGTGCGCTGGAGTCCGACCCGCTGGTGCGGGCTCGGGCCGGGTTGCTGGCAGCGGCTGCGGCAGAGGTCGGAGACCCCCAGGTCCGGCACCGCGGCACGATCGGCGGATCGGTCGCGCATGGCGATCCGGCATCCGATCTGCCGGCCGCGCTGCTCGCGCTTGACGCCCGATACGTGCTGACAGGGACTGACGGCGCCCGGACGGTGGCCGCAGCCGACTTTCACCGGGGCCTCCTGCACACTGCGGTTGGCCCGGCGGAGATTCTCACCGAGATCCGGGTGCCAGCCGGGGCCTGGCGCTTCGCGTTCCGTAAGTTCCACGGCCGGTCGATTGACTGGGCGGTAGTCGGAGTGGCGGCCGTCGCTGGACCGGGCCGGTGGCGGGTGGCGCTAGCGAACATGGCGGCCACCCCGGTGCGCGCGCACGCAGTGGAAGCTGCCCTTGCCGCCGGAGCTAGCGCCGCCGAAGCGGCGCAGCTTGCCGCGGACGGGACATCACCGCCGGCCGACGCGGCCGCCAGCGCACCGTTCCGCCGGCACCTCGCCCGCGTGCTGGTCGGCCGTGCGCTGGACGAACTGGGCGGGGTGGCTGCATGAGCGACCGCGCCACCCGTACAGTGGATGTAGATACCTACGATAGTAGGTATCGAAGCTCGCGCAGTTTGCGCGGGCCGCAGGAAGGCAGGGGTTGATGACGCTGGCCGGGGTGACCCCGTTCCCGCCCGAGTTCGCCGCGCGCTACCGGGCGCTGGGCTACTGGCAGGACCGGCCCCTTATCGCGCATTTCCTGGACGCATTCCAGCGCTACGCCGACCGCGCCGCGGTGATCGACGAAGGCGGCTCGTACCGCTACGCCGAACTTGCGTCCGTATCGGAGCGGGTTGCTCTCAACCTGCTCGACGCGGGTCTGCGGCCCGGCGACCGCATCGTCGTGCAGTTGCCGAATAGCCGGTTCTTTGCCTCGTTCTACTTTGCCTTGCAGCGGATCGGCGCGATACCGATCATGGCACTGCCCTCGCACCGGTACCGCGAGCTTCGCCAGTTCGTCCGCCTCTCCGGGGCCGTCGCCGCAGCGGCGCCCGCGGTAGACCGGGACACTGACTTCGCCGAGCTACACGACCGGATCCGCGCCGACCAGCCACAACTGCGGATGAGCATCCTGCAGGATCCGTCGGGTGCGGGTGCCGTCAGCCTGGCAGACCTGCACGACAGGCAGCCCAGCAGGCACACCCCGGCCGACCTCGACGCCATTGCCGCCAGGATCGATCCCGGTGATCCGGCTGTCTTCCAGTTGTCCGGCGGGACCACCGGCATCCCGAAGCTGATCCCGCGAACCCATAACGACTACGCGTTCAACTCCAAGCTGGCTGTGTCCGTCTGCGATGTGCGTGACGGCGATGTGCTGCTGGACGTGCTGCCGATCGAGCACAACCTGCCGCTCGCCTGCCCGGGACTGCAGGGCTTCCTGCTGTCCGGGGCGAGCGTGTTCCTCTCCCGGTCCACGAGGGCGGCCGAGGTCTTCGCCGCCATCGACGCGCACCAGGTCAGCCACATCCACATCGTTCCCGCGCTGCTCATTCGCTGGATCAACGATGCGGTTGCAGCTCGCTACGACCTGGGTTCGGTGCGCGTCATTCAGAGTGGCGGGCAGCGGCTGCAGCCGGAGACCCGGCTGCGCACCGAGCGAGTGTTCCGCAATGTCACCGTGCAGGAGAACTTTGGCATGTCCGAGGGCCTGCTGATGTTCGTCCGGCTGGATGATCCGCCGGACGTGCGGCTGGAGACAGTAGGGCGGCCAGTCTGCCCGGATGACGAGGTCCGGCTGGTGGCTGAGGACGGCACCGATGTGCCTGACGGCGAGATCGGTGAGCTGTGGGCGCGCGGTCCCTACACCTTGCGCGGTTACTACAACGCGCCGGAGCACAACCAGCGGGCATTCTCCCCGGACGGCTTCTACCGGTCCGGCGATCTGATGTGGCGCCACCCGACCGGGAATTACGTCGTCGCCGGGCGAACTAAGGACCTGATCAACCGGGGCGGCGAGAAGATCTCCGCAGAGGAAGTAGAGAACCTCATCCTGGGCCATCCGGCGGTCCTCAACGTGGCCTGCGTACCGGTGCCGGACCCGGTCCTCGGCGAGCGGATGTGCGCTTGCGTGATCCTGCGGCCGGGTGCGGAGCTCACGCTGGACGAGCTGGCGGCCTTTTTGTCCGGCGAGGAGATTGCCCGGCACAAGCTGCCGGAGCATCTCGCCGTCTTCGGCAGCTTCCCGCTGTCACCTGTCGGCAAGGTCTCCAAGAAGGACTTGGCGGCCGTGCTGGCCGGTACGGGCGGCCCGGAACACCGGCCGATTTCCCTGGAAGGGGCGCGGCGATGAGGCGAGTGGACTTGCACGCCTACCCCGGCACGTCGGAGTGGATCACCTCACAGGGACCGTACGTTGAGCCGCTCGGCCGGTACTGGAACAAGCAGTGGAAGGCCAAGACTGAGGACGAGGTCGTGGCAGATTTCCGCGCGCACGGGATCGAGGCGGTGCTTGTTGCCTTCGACATCGAGATGATGACCGGAGCACCGCCGAGCTCCAGTGACTATGTCGCGGGCCTGCGCGATCGCTATCCCGATACCTTCATCCAGGCCTGGGGGACGGTGGATCCGCTGCGCGGCGAGCAGGCGATCACCGACGCCGAGCGCGCGGTCGCCGAGCACAGCGTGCTCGGGTTCCATTTCCACCCCATCATCGGCGGCTATTCCGTTGACGAGCCAGGGCTGCGTCCGTTGTTCGAGGCCATAGCGGGCCTAGGCGTGCCAGTCCTGATCGACGTAGGCACCACCGGAATGGGCGCCGGCATGCCGGGCGGCGCCGGTGCCCGGATCCGGCACGCACATCCGCTGGCCGTGGACGAACTCGCGGCGGCGTTCCCGCAGATGACGATCATCGCGGCGCATCCTGGCTGGCCCTGGGTCGACGAGATGACGGCGGTGGCACTGCACAAGGGCAACGTCTACTGGGAGCTGTCCGGCTGGGCGCCGAAGCACTTCCCGCCCGGACTGAAGACGGATGTGCGCGGGCGTCTGCAGGACAAGGTCATGTTCGGATCCGACTACCCGAGCCTGCCGCTGGACCGGTTGCTGCGCGAGTGGGATGAGCTTGGCTATAGCGATGAGGTCATGCAGAAGGTCTTCCACGCCAACGCGGAGCGCGTGCTCGGGCTGCCACCGCCAGCCGGCGATCGGCCCGCCAGTGCCGCAGGCGGCCGTGAGCAGCCTGCCAGCGTCGGAGCGAACGGAGACCAGCCATGACCGTCAGCCCCGACCGTCCGGCAGCGCTTGTCACCGGATCTGCGCGCGGCATCGGCCGGGCTGCGGCGCTCGCCCTGGCCGACCAGGGCTACGACCTAGTGATCAACTACTCGGTCAGCGAATCAGCGGCGCAGCAGGTTGCCAGCGAGGTGCGGGCGCGGGGCGCGCGAGCACTGGTGGCGCAAGCCGATGTCGCGGACGAGCCGGCCGTGCTGCGGATGATCGAGTCGGCAGCCAGCGAGTACGGCCGTCTGGACGCGCTCGTCAACAACGCAGGTGTCACCATCGACGTGCCGCCAGCCGATCTGGACGGCCTGTCCATGGCTGCGTGGGATCGCGTGTTCGCGGTCAATGTGCGCGGGCTAGTCCAGGTCACCAGGGCATGCGTTCCGCTGCTGCGGGCATCGCCGAGGGCGGCAATCGTCAACACGGCGAGCATCGTCGGGCTGCGGCCGGGACCCCAGCCGCTGCCTTATTCCGCGTCCAAAGCCGCGGTCGTGAGCCTGACCCGCACGCTGGCCGGCGCGCTAGGCCCGGACATCCGAGTCAACGCGGTGGCGCCGGGCTGGATGGAGGGCGAGTGGATGCAGGATCGGCTCGGCGACAACTACGAGTCACTGATGGCGCGCCGGGCCCGGATGACGCCCTTGCGGCGGTGCGTCACGGCCGAGGACGTGGCGGCCACGATCATCTCGCTGGTGGTCTCGAACCCGTTCGTCACCGGCGAAGTGGTGGTCGTCGACGGCGGTTACAGCGCGACAACATGACTGAGCGGATGCCTGGGCAGTGGCCCTCTGCCCCCGAGGTCGCCATGACAAGCGAGGTTGGCACGGACCACGTGCAGTACCTGGACCTGATCAACTCGGTGTCGCGGCCGTTGCCGCCGATGCCGGTAGCCCGCCTGGGGCCGCCTGTCCTCACTCCGCTCGCCGTGCCGGTCAACCGGGCCAGGGTCATGCTCTTGAATAGCGCGGGCGTGCACGTCAAGACCGAGCCACCGTTCCAGCCCACCAACGACCTGAGCTTCCGGTGCATTCCGGCCGACAGCGATCCGGCGCGGCTGCGGCCGTCGCATCCGACTCCGATGCGCCGGCCCGGGTTGCGCGACGTCAATGTGGTGTTCCCCTACCAGCGCCTCGCCGAGCTGGCTGCCGAAGGAGTTATCGGCGGCGTGACCGACGTCCACCTCAGCATGCTGGGCGCGATCAAGAGGCTGCGGCTACTGGTCGATGAGGTCGGCCCGGCGATCGCCACGGAAGCTCGCGCACATGGCTGCGACCTGATGTTCATCGTGCCGCTGTGTCCGGCGTGTCACCAGGCGATGGGGGTACTGGCCAGGGCGATCGAGAAGGCCGGACTGCCCACGGTGTCGAGTACGAATGCGCGCGACATTACCGAGCTGGTGAAGCCTCCCCGCAGCGGTTTCCTGAACTACCCGCTCGGCAATAGCGTCGGCCGACCCCTCGAGCCCGCCGAGCAGCGCTCAATCTGCGCGGACATCGTCGCGCTCGCGGACCGTGACCTGCCTGCCGGTACTGTTACCCCGTTGCCATATCAATGGCCCGAGCCCGGCTGGGCGGACCAGGTCGCCAGGCAATACCAAAGCGAGGCAGACGTGCTGCGCGGTCAGCGGTCCAGCGAGTTTGATGAGAGCGGGCATTACGCAGCCGAAGAGGTCCGTGCCATCGCCGGGCACGTCTAGCCGGTTAGCCGACCCCGTCGCCCAGGAACTTCTTCCACCATCGGGGCGAGCCCGTCGCCCGGTCCCGGGCACGCTGGTGGGCGGTGCGCTCCGCCGCGTCGTCGAGCGGGTCCATGGTGACGGTGCCGTACCGCCGGCTGAAGGGCGGAGCTGATCAGGTGATCGGCTAGTGCCGGGTTCTTCGGGAAGGCCGGGCCGTGCATGTAGGTGCCGATCGCGTTCTTGTACACGCAGCCCTCCCAGCCGTCCTCCGAGTTGTTGCCGCCGCCGGTCAGGATCCGGCCCAGCGGCCGGGCGCCGTCCTGCAGGTAGGTCCGGCCGCCGTGGTTCTCGAAGCCGACCAGGACGTGCTCGCCCCACTGCACGACCAGGTTGCCGACGGCCCGGACGCTCCCGGCCCGGCTAATGGTGTCCAGCCGGGTCCGGGTCTGGGCGGCCCGGTGCACGGTGTGGACGTCGAAGATGCCCAGCCCTGGCAGATCCTCGCCGGTAGCTGTCCGGTACGAGTGCCCCCACAGCTGGTACCCCGCGCAGACGGCAAACGCCGCTGTCCCATTGGCGATTGCGTGCCGGATGCCGTCGCCCTTCACCTGCAGCAGGTCGTCGCAGATATGCCGCTGGTGCGCGTCGGCCCCGCCACCGACTAGCAGCAGGTCGATCCGGTCTGGATCGACCTTGTCGCCGACCTCCAGTTCATCGACGTCCACCTCGATTCCCCGCCACTGACAGCGCTTGATCACGGTGACCACGTTGCCGAGATCTCCGTACTGGCTCATCACGCTTGGGTACAGATAGCCGAGCACCAGTTTCATCTGGCCACCATCCCGTCAGTCCTGGCCTGCTGCCAGAACGGGGCCAGGTGGCCCCGCTGAACCAGTTCCCGTCGCAGCGTCCACAGCGCCGTATACGACGCGAGCACGTACAGGGTCTCTCCCGGCGGTGTCCGGTCAATGGCGTCGAAGAAGGCCCTGATGATGTCCTCGTCGGGCGGTTGGGTGCCGCCCGCCTGATCGCCTGCCTCGACCGCAGTCCCGGCTGGCTGGTCGTCGAGCCCCCCGTACTTGACGCGGAGCGCGAGATCGGGTGCCCGTTCCCCGGCCAGCGCCAGGTAGGCGGTGCGGCCCTGGCACATCTCGAAGTCGACGTCCCAGATCCACGACACGTCTCGCCCGTCGGGCCCGTTGTCGTTCAGCCCGATGAGCAGCCGGGCCGACTCGCCGCCGGCCAGCACGAGTCGCAGCGCCTCGTTGAACCCGCTCGGGTTCTTCACTAGCAGCAGGGTTGCCTGCCGGTCGCCGACCTGTACCCGCTCGAAGCGGCCGAACGCGCCGGCAGTCTCCTGTGCTGCCGTCTGCACCAGTTCGGGGTCGATGCCGAGGCAGGATGCCGCCGCCGCGGCTGCCAGCGCGTTGCACGCGTTGTACAACCCGGGCAGCGAAATCTGGAACAGCCGGTCACCGGCGGGCGTAGACACCTGCGACTGGCTGCCCTCGACGCCCCGAAGCTGCACCTTCCAGGCCGCGAACCGCGGATCCGGCCGACGCCACCCGCATTCCTTGCACGCGTAGTGGCCGAGGTGAGCATAGAAGCTCAGCTCGTACTGCAGGTCCCGAGCGCACTTGGGGCAGCGCCGTGAATCAGCGGCATGCTCGAGGCCAGGCCGGGCCCACTGCCGGTCGTCCAGCCCGAAGTAGACCACCCTGGCTGGCACGTCATCGCCCAGGAACGCTACCTGCGGATCATCGGCATTCAGGACCAGGGTGGCCGTGGACGGCAGCTGGCGCAGCGCGCGCTGCCAGAGCCGGGCGATGAAGTCCACCTCGAAGTACCGGTCCAGCTGGTCGCGGAAGAGGTTCGTGATCACGACGAGCCGCGGGTGCACGGCCTCGATAGCGGCCCGCAACGCCCCCTCATCTACCTCGAATATGCCGATGGCCGATGACCCAGCCCGCAGGTCGCCAGCGGGTCCGGCGCTGGACAGCAAGGCCGTGGCGATCCCCGAGATCATGTTCGCACCCTCGGGATTCGTGACCACCTGCAGTCCGGCCGCGCGCGCAGCCTCGGCCAGGATCCTGGTGGTCGTGGTCTTCCCGTTGGTTCCGGTCACCAGCACGCAGCCATTAGGCAGGCTGCGCGCCAGGGTGCTGACCAGGTTCGGGTCGATCCGCGTGGCGACGCGGCCGGGCAGAGCGGTGCCGCCGCCGCGGCCGAGTGCCCTCGACACGGAGCGAACCGCCTTGCCGGCATTGACCGCCGTGGCGCAGGCGGCTGCCGCCATGATCCGGTCCGCTTGACCGCTAGTCACTGGACTTCTGTGCGAACAGCGAAATCCAGTAGGGGCGCACGATCATGTCGATGACGTGGCACTGGCTTTCGAACGGCAGTTTGCCGACCTTCTCCGCGAGCACCGGGCTGCTGGAGTGGTAGGTGATATCCAGCGGGATCTCCTGGTCGTAGTAATCGGTCATGCGCTGCACCTGCATGCCTTGCCCGCGCAGCCACGACACCACGTCCGTCAGCCGCAGGTGCTTCTCCCAGACGTGCAGGAACTCATCGACAACCCAGGCGTCGTCGGTCAGGTCCACCGGCGGCGCGGTGTAGTAGTTCTTGAAGTTGCGATCGCCCTGGGCCCAGATCCGCACGGCTTCGATCCTGGCATCGTCGTCCGCCAGCTCAGCGGCGCTGATGGTGCGGAGGATCTCCTGCTGGACGCGGCGTTCCCAGTTCCCGTAATGGCCGTAGACGCCGAGGCGCAGTACGCCGCCAGGCTTCAGGGCCCGGCATAGGTTGGCGAGCCCCTGGGCGGGGTCGGGCAGGTGATGAACCGTGCCCCAGGAAACGATGTAGTCGAACTCCTCCGCACGGTCGAGCAGCATGATGTCCTGCTGGTAAGCCCGTGCGTTACTCACCGCCTCGTCGTCCAGCGTCTGGTTCACCATGCCGACGGATGTCTCGGAGAGATCGAGGCCGACGAAGGAGGCTTCCGGGAATTCCTTGGCGTAATCCAGCATCATCAGGCCGGTGCCACAGGCGATGTCGCCGAAGGTACGGCCGCGAGGATCGATGCCGCGCTCGGCCAGGAAGCTGCGCACGTAGGCAGCGTGCCGCTGATAGCTGTGCTTACGCTGCGCCGGCGGGAACGGATGGCGCCGGTACATCTCCCGGACCGCGCGGACTACCTCGCTGGAGGGCATGTCGACGGCCGGCATGCCGTCGAGGGTGACGGGGTTCGCGTCGCTGGCACGTACATCTGTTGTCACTGTCATTACCTTTCCTGGGGCCTGCGGGTGCGGGAGATCTGGCCTGCCTGATCCGGCGCATGCACGATTCACCGTGGCGGCGCGCATGCTGAAGTGGAGTCACCTGCTATGGCCGCGAAAGGTCCCCCGGTACAGCCGCAAGAGGCTGTCAGAACTGCCGGACTCGTTCCCGGCGCTGCCCGCCGCGAAACCCCGCGATTGCTACTAGGCGTGCGGGCCGGTTGCCGAGGTGCCAGGGCTTCGGGAAGCGGGCTCGGCTAGTTCCGGGACGGGCCGCGGCATCGCGGGCGTGCCTGGCCCCGGTCGCGGCCGGGCCAGCGCCTGGCCGGCCATCGACGCGGCCAGCGCGACGCCGACCGTGAGCGCGAGCAACGTGGCGAGGTTCATGCCCACCATGTGCCGGGTGGTAGAGATGCCGGCGAAATAGGCGGGCGGGATGAATGCAGCGAGCGCGCACCCCGTCATGCACAGCACCAGGACTGCTCCGTCCCGGTGCCATGGCCGCCGGCGTTTCCGCGTCAGCGCGAGCAGCGCTACCACCGTCAGGCCAGTCCAAACCGGCAGGTACCAGCCGAACCCGAGGCCAGCCGGAAGGCGGTGCATCAGCCACGTCAGCACGACTATCCGGGACTCCTTGGTGCCCGGCGGGTGGCCTGCCGATGGCGGGTAGTCACCGAGCGCGGTGACCCGGAACACCTGGGCCTGGACTGCCGCCTGCTGCCCGATGCGGAGGATGCTGCCCGGATGGGTGATCAGGTAATGCGCGATATTCGCATCGGTCAGCTCGCCGAAGTAGCGCGGCAGGATCGGGTTGGTGCGGACTGAACCAATGTCCCAGTAGTAATGGCCGGCGTACCTGGCCCAGCTCGCCGGCAGCCCGAGGGCGCGCAGCTCTGCCGGTGCGCTCGACTGCTTCGTCACGACTTCGGTGAAGATGAAGTCCACCGCCTGGATGTGCTCCAGCCGCTGACCGTAGGAGCTGACGTAATTCCAGGTGAGGTACCCAGCCGCGAACACCGCGAGAAAGGCGGCTACGGCCGCGGCCGCCGCCGACTGCCTGTTCCGGAACCGGCGCAGCCGGCGCCAGCTGCCGCGCTGGGCGCTGGCGAGAACCAGCGTCAGGCAGATCGGCATGGCCAGGACCAGGTACTGCTCCTTCGACAAGATCGCCAGGAAACCGCCCGACCCCGCCAGCGCCAGCCCGGCTACCGTCGCGCGCCAGCCGCGGCCCAGGTACAGCACCCCCGCCGCTACCAGCAGCAATCCGACGAGCGCGGCGCCCTCGCTATACGGGCCGGCGTACACGTCGAAGAACGCCGCGTCCGCCATTATCAGCCAGGTGACGGTGGCGACCGCCAGCTGCGCCCGCAAGCGGACCCGCAGGCCTGTTGCCAGGCTCGCGATGCCGACCGACGCGAGCACGCACAGCACGATGCCCAGCGCGATCAGGTTCAGTTCGCCGGGCAGGCCGAAGACCGGAGTCAGCAGCCTGGCCATCTCCATCGGCAGCAGCTCTGACGATGGGTAGGGGGCACGGCCCGCGCAGCCGGGGCGCGTGACGTAGTCGAAGTAGGCGAACCGGAAGAACCGCGGGTAGCCATGGGTCACCGGGCCCAGGCCAAGGCCGCAGGTCAGCCGGGTTCCGTCGCGGTTGTCCGCCTGGGCGACGGGGGTCGGGACCAGGAAGCGGATGGCGAAACCAGTGAGAGCGCCAGCGAAGATCAGCAGCCAGGTCCGAACCTGGTCAGGGAGGCGCCGCCAGGGTGCGGCCCGCCCGGCCCGGCCCGTTCCTGGTCCGAGGTCAGCCGCCAGGTTGTGATCTGCCAGTTCATCGCCAGGCATCACGCCACCCTCTCAGCGCGAGGACTCCCCAGCTGCAACGCCTTGCGGCCTTGTCGTCCGTGCACCAGAACGTGATGATAGCGCCCGGCCGGCTAGCTGACCGGGACCTGCCGCCCGGTCCGCCGCAAGTCGAGCAGTTTCGCGCACGCGTGCACGCTCCGCACGTGCGGAACGTCGACGCCGAGGTGGTCGGCAAGTTCGACGATCGCCCCGGTCATGCAATCCAGTTCGAGTCTCTTGCCCGCTTCCAGGTCCTGCAGCATCGACGTCTTGTGATCGCCGACGGCCAGGCCAGCCTCCAGTCGCCGGTCCAGCGAGACGGGAAAAGTGATCCCAAGGCGGGCGGCCACCGCGGCGCACTCGGCGATGATGGCGCGCAGTAGCTCGCGCATCTCCGGCAGGGCGCCAAGCTCGCCCAGCGTGGCCCTGGTCAAGGCGGTTATCGGGTTGAATGCCACGTTGCCGACGACCTTGAGCCAGATCTGGTCCCGCAACCTCGTGTCGACCGGCGCCCGGAGTCCGCCCGCGGCAAAGGCCGCGGAGATCAGCCTGCACCGCTCGGAATCGGATCCGTCCGGCTCACCGAGGGTGAACCGGGTGCCTTCGACGTGGCGGATGACCCCCGGCTCGATGATCTCGGTCGAGCAGTACACGACGCATCCGACATTGTGCGCAGGCCCGATGGCGGTCGCGATGATCCCGCCGGGGTCAACGCTCTGCAGGCCACCAGCCAGGCCGGCTGGCGCCGGAAGCGACTGGAAGTACCACCAGGGGATACCGTTCTGCGCCCAGATGGCGGCGGCACCGGCCGCTAGCAGTCGGCCAAGCCGGGGCGCGACCTCGGTCAGGCTGTAGGCCTTGAGCGCAACGAACACCACATCGGCGTCGGCGACCGCGTCGATGTCGCTGGTCACGCGCGGATGAGCGGTGAAGTCGCCGCGGGCGGACAGAACCCGGACGCCGCGAGCGGCCATTGCCTCCAGATGCGCGCCCCGGGCGATGAGCGTCACGTCTGTGCCGCCGCGGGCCAGTGCGGCACCTACGTACGCGCCGATCGCCCCGGCGCCGAGAACGGCGAACCTCATGCGTCCGGTCGGCTCTGCGTGACGAATTCGGCGACCCGGCGCCGCTGCACCTTGCCGGTGGGAGTACGCGGGATCTCCGCGAGCACGTCGATCCTGACCGGCACCTTGAACGCGGCGAGTTGCCCTCTGCAGTGCTCGATCAGCGCCTTGACCTCGGTATCCATGCTCAGCGTCACCGCCGCGGCGACCAGCTCGCCGTACTTGTCGTCGGCTACCCCGAAGCACACGGCATCGCGAACGGCGGTGTGAGACAACAGCACCTGCTCGATCTCCGCAGGCGCGATGTTCTCGCCGCCACGGATGATCATCTCCTTCAGGCGCCCGGCCAGGAACAGGTAGCCGTCGCGCATTTCGCCGAGGTCGCCAGTGCGGAACCAGTCGCCGAAGAAAGCCTCCGCGGTGGCTGCCGGATTGTTGACATAGCCGGACATCACCCCGGCACCCCGGATCACGACCTCGCCCTGCCTGCCGTCCGGGAGCAATCCACCCGAGCTGTCGGCGATGCGGATCGACGTGCCCGTCGGCACTCCGACCGAGCCTGCGATCCGGTCGGCCGGGGGCAGCGGATTGGAGCTCATCTGGTGACTCGCCTCGGTCATGCCGTATGCCTCCAGCATGGGCGCCCGGTACTCGCGCTCTGCTCGCTCGAGCAGCGCGGGTGCCAGCGCCGAGCTGCACGAGCGGACGAACCGCAGCGTCTCCGGCGGGCCGTGCTCGTCGGCCTTGTCGAGGATCATCTGATGCAGTGTTGGCCCTGCGGACAGCCATGTCGCAGCGTGCTCGCGGGCTTGCGGCCAGAAACGATGCGGGGTGAACCTGCGCGGCACGATGACCGAGCCGCCCGCACGCAGGGCCGCGAACGCCGATGCCACCAGACCATGAATATGGAATAGCGGCATCACGCAGAACGACACGTCCGCCGGGCTCAGCTGGTAATGAGCAGCGATCGTCGAGGTGGACGCCATCAGATTGCGCTGCCGCAGCGGAACCTGCTTGGGGCGGCTCGTCGTGCCGCTGGTGTGCAGCACGACGGCCACGTCCTCCGGACCACCGTGCTCGAAGGAAGGCAGCGGGACGGCGGGCCGGCCGGCGGCGAGCAAATCTGGCGGCCCGTCCCCGGCAGGCTGCACGCCAAGCAGCGTCGTCCCGGCGGCCGCAGCGGCCGCGGTAGCCGCCGCGGCTCCGCTGGCCGGGACTAGCATCAGCCTCGGTGCGATGTCGGATAGGAAGAAGCCGAACTCGGTCTGTGTGTACGCCGGATTCAGGGGGGCGGCAGCGGCGCCCAGCGCCGTGATCGCGAGCAGGAGAAGTACGAAGTCCGGACCATTCGGTAGTGACAGGGCGACCCGGTCGCCGCGCCGGACCCCGAGGCCCGCCAGTCGCTGGGCGAGCGTCTCGATTCTGGCCGCCGTCTGCGCATAGGTCAGCACCTCGCCGCTATCGGGCACGACAAGGGCCGGGCTGGCAGGGTCGCCGCGGGCCAGCAGTTCGGCGAGCGGCTCAGCTGCGGCCGGCCCCTCCGCTTCGATCGTCGAGTGGCCGCCGCCCTCGGTCATCAGCTGACCTCCGCACGATTGGTCCGGCCCGCATGGGGGCCAGGAGCGTCACCCATCCGCGTCCGGTGATTCAGCGAGCCTTGTCCCGCTTGACCCTAGTCTGCCGCGCTGCCGCAACTGGCGTCTACGGCGCTGGCGGCTGGCGTCTACGGCGCTGGCGGCCGCCAGCCCGGTCTCAGTCGGTGACCGGGGCGTTATCCGTAGCGGGCCACCTAACCGGGGCTGCCGATCCTGGCCAGGGCCTGGTCCACCCAGGCCCGCAGGGCCGCTGCTGGCGCGGCGCCAGTCTGGCGGGCGGCGACCTGGCCGTCGCGCAGGACCAGCAGAGTCGGGATCGCCTGCACGCCGAACCGCTGCTGCAGCCGGGGTGACTCGTCGACGTTAACCTTGACCAGCTTGATCCGGCCGGCCAGCTCGCCAGCGACTTGCACTAGCGCGGGGCTCACCTGGCGGCACGGCCCGCACCACGGTGCCCACAGGTCGACCAGCACCGGAATAGTGGCCTGCTCGGCGATCTCAGCGAAGCTGTCTTCGCCGGCGTCGACGATCCACGGCAATGGCCGGTGGCAGTTACCGCATCGGGGGGTCCCGGTGGCTGCGGCCGGCACCCGGTTCCTGCGTCCGCAGTTCGGGCACCGGGTCAGGTCAGCAGTCATCGCCTAACCATGTTCATGTGCTTACCCTCCTGACCTCGGCCCCACACAGGGCAACTTCGGGCCATCGTAGACGGCATCGAGAACGCCCAGCGGCACCAGCCGCAGGACAAGCTCAGGGTGCGGCCAGGACGCCGCGGAGCTGAGTGAGCACCTGGAGCAGGCCAGTGTCGAAGTTGTCGAAGACATCGTCTGGCATGGCGGCGAACAACTGGCGCGCGAGGCGACGGTGATCGTCGACGAGCGCCTGCGCGGTGGCGTGTCCCTGTTCGGTGAAGGTGACCAGTGTCGCGCGGCGGTCGGAGGGATGCGGTTCACGGGTCACGAACCCGGTGGCCGCCAGGCCGTCGACGAGAGCGGTAATGGTGCGAGGAGTAACACCCAGGTCCGCAGCGAGCGTGCGCTGGGTACACGGTCCGCGCTGCTGCAGCTGCCACAGCAGGTGGACCCGCGACTCGGTCAGGCCTTCGCGAGCGAGGAAGCACCTCGCTGAACTACCCGAGCCCATGCGCGGGCGAGCGGCCTGGCAGCAGAACTTCGAGATGATGAAGCACGCGTTCCCCGACGTTCAGGCGCACATCGAGGACATTCTCGCCGCCCGGGACAGAGTTGCCGTCCGGCTCCGGATACGCGGCACCCACTCCGGCGAGTTCCTGGGCATCCCCGCGACCGGCCGGACCGTTGACTACACCAGCCACGAGTTCTATCGCATCGCCGACGGGCTTATCGCCGAAGAATGGATCTGCTCCGATACGACAACCCTGCTCCGCCAGCTCGGCTGACCACCCGTCGGGCATCGCCGCCTTCGGCCGGCCAGCACAGCAGCGTCGTCATCGCGGCCGCGGTCCCGATGGCGAAGCCGGCCAGCACATCGGACGGGTAGTGCACCCCGGTCAGTACCCGGGAGGCCCCTACCGCAGCGGCGAGCCCAGCGACGGGCACCGCGAGGCCGGGCGTCTCCAGCGCCACTCCAGTGGCGAACGCCGCCGCAGAGGCTGCATGACCGGATGGGAACGAACTGGTCCTGGGCGGGTGCCGAAGCTGCCGCGCGGCTGGCACGGCGATGTCCGGCCGGTTCCGCGCGGTCAGGCCTTTGCCGAGGATATTGGCCGTTGCGCTCGCCGCGGCGAGGCTGCCGATGCCGCGCCAGGCTGCCCTGCGGGCCCGCCTGTCCCCGCTGATCCACAGGCCAGCAGCGAGCCCGGTCCACAGTACGCCGTGATTGGCGATCCGGCTGAGTCTCGGCATCACCTCATCGAGCAGCCGGGAGTCCCGCTCGGCCAAGTGCCGCAGGATGACGCGGTCCAGCGCGGTGATGGAGATTCTCATAGCTGCGGGCTACTGAGCGCGCACCACTTCGCGGCGCGGCGCCTGCTTGCCGACGCTGTTCAGGTACCGGAGCGCCTGGGCGTAGGACCCGGCAAGGCTCGCCTCGCAGTAGGTCAGCCCGCGCTGCCGGCAGAACTCGCTGATCAAGGGCTGGGAACGACGCAGATTGGGCCGCGGCATGGACGGGAACAGATGGTGCTCGATCTGGTAGTTCAGGCTGCCCATGATGAGGTCAGTAAGCGCGCCACCGCGGACATTGCGGGACGTCAGAACCTGACGGCGGAGGAAATCGCTGTTGTCAGCAGCGGGCAGGATGGGCATGCCCTTGTGATTAGGGGCGAATGCGGCGCCTAGGTAAAGGCCGAACAGGCACTGCTGGACCAGCAGGAAGGCGATGGCCTTGGCGGGCGGCAAGACCAGGAACACCACTGCGAGGTAGCCGCCCAGGTGGGCGGCGAGCAGGATCGCCTCCGCTACCGGCCGGCGGCCCGCACGTCCGGCCGCGGCCCGGATCCCGGCTACATGCAGGCTGAATGCCTCGCCAAGCAGCAGCGGGAAGAACAGATACGCCTGCCAGCGAAACAAGAACCGGTAGAAGCCCTGGCTCAGCCGGGCCTGGCCCGGCGTGAAGGCCAGCACCTTCATCATGATGTCGGGATCGGCGTCCTCGGTGTTGGGGTGGGCGTGGTGCCGGTTGTGCTTGCCTACCCACCAGCCGTAGCTGAGCCCGATGCCGAGATTCCCGAGCAGGATGCCGATGACGTAGCTAACTCGCCGAGACGCGCAGATCTGCCGGTGTCCGGCGTCGTGGCCGAGGAAGCCGAGCTGTGTAAACACGACAGCCAGGAAGACTGCCACGGCCAGCTGCCACCAGGAGTTACCCACCAGGACGAAGGCAGCCCAGCCGGCCAGCAGCAGGCCCACGGTCAGGGTGATTCTCCCGGCATAACGCCAGGGCCGCCTGTCCATCAGGCCAGCCTGCCTGACCAGCCGGGACAGTTCGGCATAGTCGCTGCCACGCACGGGTGCGGCCGGATTCGGCAGGGTGATCTGGCTGGCTCGGTCGGGCAGGCTCATGGCGGCTCCTGAGGGCCTTAACTAGCGCTGTCAGCTGGCGTTGTGGGCGGCGCGGCAGATCGCCTGGCACTGCTGGCGGCGTCCTGCCCTGGTGGCGGGCTCGGTGCGAAGCCACCCCCCGCGAGCAATGCGAGGACTTCGCCGATCGTCCGGTCTTGGCTGGCGGGCTCGGGTAGTGGCAGGTGGGCCTGGATCTGATAGCGGTTGCGGCGGCCGTCCTTGAGCTTAGCGATGTACCCGGCCTGGGTCAGGTCGGCCACGATGCCGTAGGCGCGGCGCTCGGTGATGCCCAGGCGCGCCGCAATATCGCGGAGCCGCATCGCCGGGTCGTTAGCGATGCATAGCAGTACGCGCCCATGATTGCTCAGGAAGCTCCAGTTGCCGATGGCAGCCAGGGTAGCACAGTTACGGAAATGGCTTTCTAGTCTTACACTGCAGTAATTTCGCGACGAGATCGGGCCGATGCTGGCGTGTCCCGGTGCGGTGGGTTCCTGCCGGGGGTGTCGCGCTCGGTGCGAACGTGTTAGTGCAGTATGACTAGCGGTAGCCGTGGCCGGGCGTCATGGCTGACCGGTGGCGGGCCCGGGTGGCCGGCCGGACGTGTGCCCGTAGCGCCTGGGCGATGACCGGCAAACGGTCCGTAAAGCAGGTGGCGGCGCTGTTCGCATGCGCCGCGCCCTCGCCCGCCGCAGCCAACAGTTCATCCTCCTCCGGTCTACATATCGTAAAATTCGGTGGATTGTGTCGGGGGGGCCGCTGGGGCGGGATAGCTTGATGCTGGACGGGGAGAGATACCGACATTGGACACGCCCAAGTACTCGATCGTTATACCTATTTATAACGAGGAAGAGTCATTTCCCGATCTTTTCAAGCGGCTGCGCGAGGTCATGGACCGAATGGACGGCGCCGCTGAAGTCGTGCTGGTCGATGACGGCAGCCGGGACGCGAGCTATCAGCTGATGGTGCAGGCGAACCTGGAGGACCCCCGGTTCAAGGTCATCCAGCTATCGCGCAACTTCGGTCATCAGATCGCCATCACCGCCGGCATGGACGCGACCGCGGGCCAGGCAGTCATCATCATGGACGCGGACTTGCAGGACCCGCCCGAGGTCATACTCCAGATGGCAGCTCGCTGGCAGGAAGGCTACGAGATCGTCTATGCGGTGCGGGAGCGCCGGGAGGGCGAGACGCTGTTCAAGCGGACCACTGCCACGCTGTTTTACGGCATGCAACGTCGGCTCGCCGAGGTAGAGCAGCCCGTTGACGTTGGTGACTTCCGCCTGGTCGACAGGAAGGCGCTCAACGCATTCCTGCAAATGCGGGAGCGGAACCGATATGTGCGGGGCATGTTCTCCTGGGTTGGCTTCCGGCAGGTGGCAGTGCCATATACCAGGGCGTCGCGCAAGGCCGGCACGACGAAATACCCGCTCCGCAAGATGATGCGCCTGGCTACTGATGGTTTCGTCGGTTTCTCCACCGCGCCGCTGCGTTTTGCCCTCACGGTCGGCCTGATCATGGCGATCGGTGCGGTCGCGTACGGACTGGTCGCCATCGCGCTGAAGCTGGCTGGCCTGCAGTACGTGCCGGGCTATGCTTCCCTGCTGGTGACGATCACTTTTCTCAGCGGCGTGCAGCTGATCGTGGTCGGGATGGTGGGCCAGTACGTGGCCCGGATCTATGACGAGGTCCGGGCTCGGCCGCTGTACCTGGTCCGGGACGCGCACGGCTTCCCCGGACACGCGCGGGACGATAGTCACCCGGCGCTGCCACCAGTCAGCCAGTCCGGTCCGGCGCAAGGTACGACTGCTCGCCTGGGCCCGCCGGCCTAATGGCAATGGTCGGCAGCAGGGGCGACGAAGATGCGGTATCTGGTGCCGCGGATGCGGCAGCGCCAGTTCAGCCGGATCAGGCACAGCCGGTACCCGCGGCGACGGGCTGGCGCCGTATTCCAGGCGGCCTCGCCGCAGGCCCGGTATGGGCCTGGGGGGTGGCGCGCCGCCGGTACCGGTTCCTGCAGGGCACCCTAGCGCTGGCTATTTACCTGGTGGCGTGGCTCACCACCACCGCACGCCCGCTCGTCGTGCACCTGTCCGTGCCGCAACTTGACCAGAGCAGCATGGACCCCAACTTCTACGTGTGGTGCCTGCGCTGGTGGCCGCACGCGATCTCGCATGGGCTGAACCCGTTTTACACAGCTGAGATCGGTGCGCCGGTAGGCCACAATCTTGCCTGGGTGACGACCATCGGGCCACTAGCGTTGGTTGCTGCGCCGCTCACCGCGGCGGCGGGTCCGGTCGTCTCCTTTAACTTGCTCGTCGCCCTCGGCGCGCCGCTCTCCGCGTGGGCCGCGTTCGTGCTGTGCCGCCGGCTGACCGGGCGCTTCTTCGCCGGGCTCGCCGGCGGCGCCGTATTCGGGTTCTGTGCGTACGCGATGAACCACACCGCAGCCGGGCAGCTCAACGTGACCTATACGCTGCTCCTGCCGCTGATGGCGTACCTGATGCTGCTCTGGCGGGACGGCGCCATCGGGTCGCGGGCGTTCGTTGCCCTGCTGGCAGTCACGATGGTGCTGCAGTTCTACCTCTTCCTGGAAACGTTCGCTGACCTGACAGCGCTTCTGCTGATCGGACTGCTGATCGGCTACGCGGTGGCGGGCCGGGCGGCCAGGCCCCAGATCGTCCGGCTGGCTCGGCTGACCGGCGTGGCGTTCGCCATATCGGCAGTGCTGATCGCGCCCTACATTGCCTTCGCGCTGACCCATGTGCCGCCGAAGTTCGTGCACGTGTCCGGGCTGGACCTGGCCAGCCTGGTCGTTCCGCGGCCGGGTAAGACCTTCGGGCTGAGCTGGCTCGGTCATGCCGCGAGACCGCCTGTCGCGGCCCTCGGAGAGACCGCGGAAGGCTACATAGGCGTCCCGCTGCTGCTCGTCGCCATCGGCCTAGCCGTCGTCGCGTGGTCAAGCCGGCTGACGCGGTTCCTGACCGTGATGCTGTTCATCATCATTCTCGCCTCGCTCGGGCCTTCGGTATACGTGGAGGGCAAGAAGGTCGTCGGGCTGCCCTGGGGCAGGGTATGGATGCTGCCGATCGTGCGCAGCGCGTTTCCGTCCCGGCTGATGGTTTTCGCGTTCCTGGTGCTGGCAGTGATGACGGCGCTGTTGCTGGCCCGGCCGATCCGGCGGCAGTGGGCCAGGTGGGCCTGCTGGCCGCTAGCGGCGCTGGCCATCGCGGCCATCGTGGCAGACATCCCCAGCTTCCCCCTCTCGCCCAGTACCGACGTGCCCACATTCGTCAGGGCCGGCTGGTATCAGCATCAGCTCTCGAAACGAGAGACTGTGCTGGTGATTTCCCAGGTTGGCAACGCTGGGATGCTGTGGCAGGCGGAGAGCAACTTCTACGTGCGGCTGGCTGGCGGGTACATCAACGCCGTCATCACGCCCAGGACCGATCTGCCGCTGGCGATCCAGAACCTTGACTTCGCCACACCGCTGTACGTCGAGCAGTTCCGGACGTTCGTCAAGCGAGCCGACATAGGCGCCATCCTGGTGCAGGCGGACGCGGCGCCACGATGGATCGCCATCTTCTCCCGGCTCGGGCTGAAAGGCCAGCTAGTCGGCGGCGTGCTGGTATACCGCACGAACGACTGCCGGACGTGCCATCTCGTCCTGCTCGGCGCCGGGTCGGCCGGCCGGGCCGCCCGGCAGCTCGTCCGGACCGATAGCTAGCCCGGACCGGCAGCTAGCCCCGGCCGCCGTAAACCTGTTGCATCGGCTCAGCGGTGCGGGGTAGCTATGTCGGGTGACCTGGACTGCGCCTGAGGTGAACCGGACCGAGCCGTTCGAGCCGCTTGACGAGCGGACGGCCCTGCAGGGCTGGCTCGATTACCATCGGGCCACGCTGCTGTGGAAGTGCTCGGGCCTGGACGGCGCGCAGCTGACCACGCAGCCGGTCCGGTCCTCCACGTTGTCCCTGCTTGGCCTGGTCCGGCACATGGCCGAGGTGGAGCAGGCGTGGTTCCGCCGGCGCTTCGCTGGCCAGGCGGCGGCCGACGGGCTGTATTGCAGCGAGGATTACCCCGACGGCGACTTCGACCTCGCCGACGGCGATCGGGCCGAGGCCGATTTCGCCACCTTCCGGGCCGAGTGCGCGGCTGCGGACGAGGCAGCACGGGGCCGTTCGCTGGACGACACGTTCCGGTCCCGCGACGGCAGCCCGCTGGACCTGCGCTGGATCTACCTCCACATGATCGAGGAGTACGCCCGCCACAACGGGCACGCGGACCTGCTGCGCGAGCTGATCGACGGCGTTACCGGCGATTAATCCATCGGCAGTGACCTGGCACCCGGTCCAGCGCCGGCCGCTATTGGCTAGCGCAGGCCGCCCAGTCTCGCCAGGGTCTCGTCCAGCTCGGTCACCAGCGCCGCAATGACGTCAGCGACCGGCCTGACCTCGTTCATCCGGCCGACGATCTGGCCGACGGGCATCGGGATCACGTCCGGGTTCCCGGACCGCATCAGCCGCTGGTGCGCCTCGCTGACCAGCAGGTTCTGCAACGGCATCGGCAGCGGGTCAGGTGCGCCCGGCTGCGACCACGCATCAGTCCAGCTGTTCTTGAGCAGCCTGGCGGGCTTGCCGCTGTAGATCCTGGACCGGACGGTATCGGAGGAGGTGGCCGCTAGCAGCGCCGCGCGCAGGCCGGGCAGCGGCGAGAGGGCGGCGTACTCCTGGGTGATCAGCCAGGCCGACCCCATCCAGACTCCGGCCGCGCCAAGAGCGAGCGCGGCAGCGATCTGCCTGCCGGTGCCGATCCCGCCGGCCGCCAGCACGGGCACTGCTGGCCCGACCGCGTCGACCACCTCAGGCACCAGCACCATGCTGGCGATCTCACCGGTGTGACCGCCTGCCTCATAACCCTGGGCTACCACGATGTCGACTCCCGCGTCGACGTGCGCGCGCGCGTGCACCGCCTTGCCCGCCAGCGCGGCCACCAGCATGCCGCGGTCGTGCGCGCTGGCGATGATGTCCGCGGGCGGCGGCCCGAGGGCGTTCGCGATCAGCCTGGCAGGGTGCGCGAGCGCAACCTCGACCTGAGCGCGGGCCACCGAGTGCAGCCAGCCGAGCACACCGTCGCTGGCTTCGGCGTGGTCGGGCAGCGGGGGCACGCCCAGCTTGATCAGGGTCTGGTCAACGAATTCCCGGTGGCCCGCCGGGATCAGCTGGTTCAGGTCGACGGCCGCCCCCTCGGCGGGAATCTTGGCCGGCATGACCACGTCGATGCCGTACGGGCGCCCGTCGGTGTTGCCGTCCAGCCAGTGCAGCACCTTGTCCAGCTCAGCGGCGTCGTTGAAGCGTACGCAGCCGAGCACGCCGAGGCCGCCGGCCCGGCTGATAGCGGCCGCGACGTGCTCGGACGGGGTGAAGCCGACGATCGGATAATCGATGCCCAGCTGGTCGCACAGCGCTGTGCGTATCCGCGGCGTTCTCATTGAGGTGTCTCCTCAGGCTGACTGGAGGTCGTCGGCTGCGACCTGCTCGGCGTAGCGCCGGGCCCAGCCATAATCGGCCTTGCCGGCCGGCGTCCTGCCAATCTGCTCGACCAGCCATACCGAGCGCGGCACTTTGTACCCGGCGATCTGCGCGCGCAGGTGAGCCTCGAGCGCCGGGAGGTCGATCGTCTTGCCTTCGCGCGGCTGTACCAGCGCCGCCACCCGCTGGCCCAGCCGCTCGTCCGGAACGCCGATGACCAGCGCGTCAAATACGTCGTCGTAGGACTTGAGTGCGCCCTCGACCTCCTCTGGATACACCTTCTCGCCGCCGGTGTTCACGCAGGTGTTGCCGCGTCCTAGCAAGGTCAGCGACCCGTCTGCCTCTACCCTGGCCAGGTCGCCAGGAACGGCGTAGCGCACGCCGTCGACTTCCGCGAACAGTGCCGCGGTCTTCACCGGATCCTTGTAATAGCCCAGCGGTATATGGCCGCCCCTGGCCAGCCTGCCCACGTGACCGGGGCCGACCGGCTTGTTGTGCTCGTCGATGACGATCGTGGACGGGCCCGGCGTGACCGTCGGGCCCTCGGCGCGCTTGTTGCCAGCCGAGACGTAGCCGAGCCCGGTGAAGCCAGTCTCGGATGCGCCGATCGCGTCGGTCACCACGATGCCGGGCAGCAGCGTCAGGTACTCATCCTTGACGACCGGCGAGAACAGCGCCGCGCTGCTGGAGATCGCCAGTACTGAGGACAGGTCGTACTGCTCCTCCCGGTAGGCCTCGATGAGCGGCCGCGCCATCGCGTCACCGATGATGATCAGGACGTTGACCTTGCGCCGTTGCACCGCCCGCCAGATGTCGCGGGCATTGAACTGCGGCACGAATACGACAGTGTCGCCGGAGAAGAGCGCAGCCAGCGCACCCCACTGAGCGTTGCCGTGAATGAGGGGCGCAGCACACAGCCGGACCAGCCCGGCCGGCGCCAGCGCGGCTCGCTTGGACTGCTCCCATTCATCCGGCATCGGCTCGCCGGTGGCGAAGTCGATGCCGCCGCCGAGCGTCCGCCAGACATCCTCATGCCGCCAGATGACGCCCTTGGGGTAACCGGTGGTACCGCCGGTATACAGCATGTAAACGTCGTCGGCGCTGCGCGCGGCGAAGTCCCGGCCGGCCGGCTGACCAGCGATAGCCGCGCCGAAGTCGGTGCTGACTGCCAGCGGCACGCCGCTGCCGTCGTCGATCGCCAGCACGGCCCTGATGCCGGGATACTCCGGCAGCAGCGCGGCGACCCGGCTGCTGAACTGCCGGTCGTGCACCAGGGCGACGAGCTCCGCCTCGGTGAACAGGTACCTCAGCTCGTTCTCGACGTACCGGTAATTGATGTTGACCGCGATCGCCCGCAGCTTGTAGCAGGCCAGGAACGCGGTGACCAGCTCGACTGAGTTCCGTCCGTAGACGCCTACGTGGTCGCCGGCGCTGACGCCCGCAGCCGCCAGGTAATGCGCGAGCTGGTTGCTACGGGCATCGAGCTGGCGGTAAGTGATCTCGTTGTCCTCGCAGGCGATCGCCAGGCGCTCGGGTACCGCGTCGGCAGCATGCTCGAATAGGTCTGCGATGTTCAGCGCCATGGGTAAGAAACTAGAACGTGTTATCGTTCCGGGCAAGGCTTTCGGCGTGGCAAAGGAGGCGTTCGGGTGACCTCGATGCGGGACGACGCGGGCCTGGCCGGCCATGAGCCACCGCACGCGCTCATCGAACTGCGCGGCCACGTGCTGATCGTGACCATGAACAGGCCGGACGCCCGCAACGCTCTCAGCGGACCGATGATGGCGCTACTGCAGCAAGCCTGGGACCAGGTCGACAACGATTCCCGGGTCCGGGTCTGCATCCTGACCGGCGCTGGCGGTGCCTTCTGCGCGGGCGCGGACCTGAAGGCGATGACAGCAGCACCTCCGGGCGACTCCTTCAAGAGCGGGGCGTTCGATCCGTCCGTGATCGAGCCGCTGCTCAAGGGGCGGCGCCTGACCAAGCCGCTGATAGCCGCGGTTGAGGGTGCCGCCATCGCCGGGGGCACCGAGATCCTGCAGGCGACCGATATCCGGGTGGCCGGCCGCAGCGCACGGTTCGGCGTGTCCGAGGCTCGCTGGGGGCTGTTCCCGCTGGGCGGGTCGGCGGTCCGGCTGGTCCGGCAGATCCCCTACACCGTCGCCGCCGACCTGCTGCTGACCGGGCGGCACATCACTGCCGACCAGGCGCTGGCCATCGGCCTGATCGGGCATGTGGTCGAGGACGGGCAGGCGCTCGCGAAGGCGCTGGAGATCGCGGACCTGATAGCCGCCAACGGGCCGATCGCGGTCCAGGCCATCCTGCGGACGATCCGCGAATCCGAAGGGCTGGCGGAGAACGACGCATTCGCGCTGGAAGCGAAGGTCGGCATGGCGGTGTTTGCCAGCGACGACGCCAAGGAAGGCCCGCGCGCGTTCACCGAGAGGCGCAAACCGGAATTCCACGGCCACTGACGGCGGCGTTCCTGATTGCGGTTGGCACTTGGCTTCCGGACCTAGAACGTGTTTCACTCTGATCCGTGACTACGCCGCTCAGTGCCCTTGCGCCGCTCAGCGCGCCGCTGGAGATCAGCTTCGATTACACCAGGTCGCTCGGCCCGGTGCTCAGTGAGTTCATGACGGCACTGGCCGGGCGCCAGATCCTGGGTTCCCGTGCCGCGGACGGGCGCGTGCTAGTGCCGCCCGCCGAATATGACCCCGTTACCTTTGCCCCGCCACAGGAGCTTGTCCCGGTCGGGCCGGACGGAACGGTCGTCACCTGGTCGTGGCAGCCCGCGCCGCGCGAGGGGCAGCCGCTGGACCGGCCGTTCGCCTGGGCGCTGATCCGGCTGGACGGCGCCGACACGGCGATGCTGCACGCTGTCGATGCCGGGTCTGCCGCCAGCATGACCACCGGCATGCGGGTCCAGCCGCGGTGGGCGGCGAACCCGGCCGGGCGGATCACCGACCTCGCCTGCTTCGAGCCGGCCCGGCCGCGGACGCAGCGGCCCTGGCGCAGCGTGCTGGCAGCGAGGCCGCAGCCGCGGATGCCACCACGATGATCGTCACCCCGGTGCGCCTGCATTACCAGCACAGCGCGTCGGCCGAAGAAAGCCGTTACCTCCGGTCGCTGAAGGATGGCCGGATCATCGGTCAGCGCTGCCCGGCCTGCGGCAAGGTGTACGTACCGCCGCGCGGTGCGTGCCCGGTCGACGGCGTGCCGACCACGACCGACGTCGAACTTCCCGACCGCGGCATCGTCACTACGTTCTGCGTGGTGAACGTCCCGTTCCAGGGGCAGCGGGTGCCCACTCCTTACGTGGCCGCCTCGGTGCTACTCGATGGCGCCGACATCGCGTTCCAGCACCTGATCCTGGAGTGTGATCCGGACGACGTGCGGATGGGCATGCGCGTCGAGGCCGTCTGGAAGCCGCCGCAGGAGTGGGGCACGACATCCGAGAACATTGACCACTTCCGCCCCACCGGCGAGCCAGACGCGTCGTACGAGTCGTACGCACACCACCTGTGAGGACACCGCGTGACTGACGTTGCAGTGATCGGGTTCGCCGAGGCGCCGAACGTCCGGCGGACTGACGGAACAACGAACGGCGTCGAGATGCTGGTGCCGATCTTCCGGCAGGTGCTCGACCAGACCGGGCTCACCAGGCAGGACGTCGGGTTCTGGTGCTCAGGGTCGTCGGACTACCTGGCCGGCCGTGCCTTCTCGTTCGTCTCGGCGGTCGACGCCATCGGCGCCTTCCCGCCGGTGATGGAGTCGCATGTGGAGATGGACGGGGCCTGGGCGCTGTACGAAGCCTGGGTCAAGGTGCTGGTCGGTGACGCGGACATCGCGCTCGCCTACGGATTCGGCAAGTCGTCAGCGGGCGACCTGCGCCGGGTGCTGGCGCTGCAGCTCGATCCGTACCTGACGGCGCCGCTGTGGCCGGACTCTGTCAGCATCGCCGCGCTGCAGGCGCGGCTGGGGCTGGAGAACGGACTCTGGACGGAACGGGGCATGGCCGAGGTCGCAGTCCGCAGCCGGGCCGCGGCCGTGTCCAGCGCGACAGCCCAGCTGTCCGGCGACGTAACGGTCGACGAGCTGCTCGGCCAGCCTTACCTGGCCGATCCGCTCCGGGCCCACGATTGCGCGCCGATCACCGACGGGGCCGCCGTCGTGATCATTGCCGCCGCGGACCGCGCTCGCGAGCTGTGCGAGCGTCCGGCCTGGATCACCGGGTTCGAGCACCGGATCGACTCGGGCGCGCTCGGTGCCCGCGACCTGACGACAGCGCCGTCAGCGGTTACTGCCGGTGCGGCCGCCGGAGCCGCCGCGGTTGACGTCGCCGAACTGCACGCGCCGTTCACCCATCAGGAGCTGATGCTCCGCGACGCGCTGGCATTGCCGGACTCGGTACGGATCAGCCCGTCCGGCGGCGCGCTGACGGGCAATCCGATGTTCGCAGCCGGGCTAGCCCGGATAGGTCACGCCGCCCGCCAGATCAGCTCGGGCGCGGCAGGCCGGGCACTCGGCCACGCCACCAGCGGGCCGGCGCTGCAGCAGAACCTCGTCTGCGTGATGGAGGCACGATGAAGCCCGGCACATCGAGGACCACCGCATCGAAAAACCGGGCGGCCGTGCTCGGCACCGGCCAGACTCAGCACCGCAGCAAGCGCCTCGACGTGTCGATGGCCGGACTGTGCCGGGAGGCGGTGGATCGCGCGCTCGCCGACGCCGGCCTGACGCTCGCTGACATCGACGCCGTCGTCGTCGGCAAGGCGCCGGACCTGTTCGAAGGCGTCATGATGCCGGAGCTGTACCTGGCCGATGCGCTCGGCGCGGTCGGCAAGCCGCTGCTGCGGGTGCACACCGCGGGTTCGGTCGGTGGTGCCACCGGCGTGGTCGCGGCCAGCCTCGTGCAGGCCGGCCTGCACCGGCGGGTACTGGCAGTCGCCTTCGAGAAACAGTCCGAGTCCAACGCCATGTGGGCGCTGTCGATCATGCCGCCGTTCGCGATGCCGCTGCTGGCAGGCGCGGGCGGCTACTTTGCCCCGCACATTCGCTCTTACATCCGGCGCAGCGGCGCGCCCCGGCACATCGGCGCGATGGTGGCGGTGAAGGATCGCCGCAATGGTGCCAGGAACCCGTACGCCCATCTCCAGCAGCCCGACATCACGCTGGCGACAGTGCAGGCATCGCCGATGCTGTGGGACCCGGTCCGGTATGACGAGACCTGTCCGTCATCCGACGGCGCGTGCGCGGTGGTGATCGGGGACCAGGCGGCCGCCGAAGCGTCAGCCGGACCGGTGGCCTGGATCCGGGCCACGTCGATGCGGACTGAGCCGACGATGTTCTCCGGCAAGGACAACGTGAGCCCGCGGGCTGGCGCCGACGCAGCCGCCGCGCTCTGGCATGCCGCGGGCATCAGCAGCCCGATCGACCAGATCGACGTCGCCGAGATCTACGTTCCCTTCTCCTGGTTCGAGCCGATGTGGCTGGAGAACCTTGGCTTCGCGGCCGCAGGCGACGGCTGGAAGCTCACCGAGGCGGGCGATACCGAGATCGGCGGGCAGATCCCGGTCAACCCGTCCGGCGGCGTGCTCTGCTCGAACCCCATCGGCGCCTCCGGCCTGCTCCGGTTCGCCGAATCAGCTATGCAGGTCATGGGCAAGGCGGGCGAGCACCAGGTGGCCGGCGCGAGGACCGCGCTGGGGCACGCCTACGGTGGCGGCTCGCAGTATTTCTCCATGTGGGTAGTGGGGGACGTGCCGGACTGAGCAGAGCGCCCGAGGCCCTTGCGCGGGGGCGCACGCAGCGTACGCTCTGGCCATGTCTGCCGGCATATTCGGCCGTGCGGCCGAACTGCAGTCGTTGGACGCGTTCGCGGTCGGACTGGCCGCTGGTCCCGCGGCGCTGGTGCTGGCCGGCGAGGCCGGGGCCGGCAAGACCACGCTGCTCCGGGCAGGCGCCGCACTAGCCGCCGAACGTGGCGTCACCGTGCTGCAGAGCGCGCCCGCCAAAGGCGAGCTCCGGCTGGCCTTCGCCGGGCTCACCGATCTGCTGGAACTGCACCTGGACGATGTCATCGGCGAGCTGCCCGCTCCGCAGGCGCGTGCCCTGCGGGTGGCGCTGCTGCTGGAGGAGGCGCCGCCGCTGCCACCCGAGCCGCGAGCCATCGCGGCGGCGTTCCGCGGAGCTCTGTCCGTGCTCTCCAGGTCCGCCCCGGTCCTGATGGTGATCGATGACGTGCAATGGCTAGACCCCGCCAGCGAGGCTGCCGTCGGATTCGCGATCCGGCGCGTTGAGGACGACCGGGTAGGCCTGCTGTGCGCGCTGCGGACCTCTTCGCCCGGCACCGACCTGCCGCTCGACCTGGCCCATGCGCGGCTGCCCTCCGAGCTGCTGCCCATCGGCGGGCTGAGCCTCGGCGCCGTGCATCGCATGCTGCGGGCCAGGCTGGGTACGGCGTTCTCGCATCCGGCGCTGCGCCGGATCGAGGCTGGCTCGGGCGGCAATCCCTTCATCGCGCTGGAAATTGGCCGTGCGCTGGTCCGCCGCGGCGGCAGCTTGAGCACCGACCCGCGGCTGCCGGTACCGGAAACGCTCAGTGATCTGGTCGGCGAGCGGCTCAGCACGCTGACTCCCGGTGTGATGGAGGCGATTCAGCTGGTCGCGGTGCTGCCAGACGAGCCTGCGGACCGGTACCTCGCGGCGGGCGCGGACACGGCGGCGCTGGACGACGCCATCCTGGCCGGCGTACTCGAGCAGGACGGCGAGCGGCTCCGATTCAGCCACCCGCTGCTCGGCGCCACGGTGACGGCGGCAATTCCGCCGGCCCGCAAGCGCAGGCTGCACGACGCGGCTGCCGCGATCGCCCGGCTGCCAGAGGAACGTGCCCGGCACCGGGCGCTCGCCACCAGCGGCACGTCCGAACCGGTTGCTCAGGAAATGACCGAGGCGGCCCGGACCGCCGCGGCTCGCGGCGCACCGTCCGTCGCAGCGGAGTTGTTCGAGCTGGCGGCATCCCTGACGGCCAGCACAGACCCGATGCGGCAGCGCCGCCAGCTCGACTCCGCCCGGCAGCTTGCGTTCGCTGGCGATACCGGAGCGGCGCGTGCCCTGCTGGAGCAGCTGATCGTGGCCATGCCGCCGGGGCGGACAGGTCCGACGCACTGAGCCAGCTCGGCCTTCTGCGGGAGGACGACCTTGACCTGGCCACCACCCTCATGCGGCGGGCCCTCGCCGAGGCGGCCGGCGATCTGTGCCGTACCGCCGACATTCACATGGCCATCTCGGACATCGCACTTGCTACCGGCGACCAGAAGGCCGCCCTGGCGGAGGCGCAGCAGGCGCTGTCAGACGCCGAGGCGGCCGGCGACCCGGCGCTCCTAGCGTCCTCGCTCGCGCAGGCATACTGCTATTCCTTCATCGTCGGCGCTGAACTCGACGAGAGGCAGCTTGAGCGTGCGCTGGCGCTAGAGCAGACGGTCGGCCGCGCCCCGCTGCGGACCCAGCCCAGTTTCGTCGCCGGATTCTGCCACCTGAGCCAGGGACGGCTGGAGGAGGCGGAAGCCGAGCTGCAGCGAGTGCTCGACCGCGCCACCGCAGACGGCGTCGAGTACTCCCGTGCTGATGCGCTGCTGCGGCTGTCGCTGCTGGCAGTCCGGCGGGGTGACGCGCGCCGGGCCGCCGAGCTCGCGGCGACCGGGCTGGACATCGCAGAGCAGCTTGACCTTCCGCAGCTCGTCAGCGCTCTGCTCTACGGCTGTGGCCGGGCAGCGGTTCAGCTGGGCGAGGTTGAGGAGGTCCGCGCCATTGCCCGCCGGGGCACGGCACTGGCGACGCAGAGCGGTGACCGGCCTTACGTGACGTCTTATCAAGCCCTGCTCGCCTCGGTTGACCTGGCTCTCGGCGACTACGCGGCAGCTGCGGCCCGGTACCGTCCGCTGCTGGGTCCGGGGCGGGAGATGGGCATGCGCCTGTTCGTTACCCAGGGAATCGCGCCGGACGCGGTCGAGGCGCTCAGTGCCGGCGGTTTCGTGGATGAGGCCGACGACCTGCTGGCGGAGGTGGCGCCGCTGGCCGGTGACACGGTGACCGAGGCGGCGTTCTTACGCTGCCGCGCTGCGGTGGCCACGGCACGCGGTGACATGGATGCCGCGACGGCGGATCTCGGGTCGGCGCTCCTCCTGCTCGACCGTGTAGCGGCGCAGCCGGTGGAGCGCGGCCGCACGCTGCTGGCCCTTGGTGCGCTCCAGCGGCGGCGGAAGCAGCGGGCCGCGGCGAGGGCAACCCTGACCGAGGCGCGGGCCATATTCTCGGCAGTGGAGGCGCCGCTGTGGACGGCCCGGGCCAGCGCGGAGCTCGCCAGGATCAGCGGTCGTACGCAGGCGGCCGACGAGCTGACAAGCACCGAGCGTCAGGTCGCCGAGCTGGTCGCACGCGGGCTCAGCAACCGCCAGGTGGCGGGCGAGCTGTTCGTCTCGGTGCGCGCCGTCGAATCGACGCTCACCAAGACTTACGCGAAGCTGGGCATCCGCTCACGGACGGAGCTTGTCTCCCGGTTCCGCAGCTCCTAGCAGCTGCTCACCGGTAGCTGACCGGCAGTCGCTTGACGCCATTCAGCCAGCCCGAGCGCAGCCGCTGCGGACTGCCCGCCTTGCTGATATCCGGCATCGCGTCCGCGATGGCGTTGAACATCAGGTCGATCTCCAGCTTGGCCAGGTTCACGCCAAGGCAGTAATGCGCGCCCGTGCCGCCGAAGCCCACATGGGGGTTCGGGCTGCGCAGCACATTGAACTGCTCCGGCTGGTCGAAGACGTCGTCGTCAAAGTTGGCGGACCGGTAGAACAGGCCGACCCGCTGGCCTGCCTTGATCTCCTGGCCGCCGAGCTCGGTGTCCCTGGTCGCGGTGCGCTGGAATACCGTGACGGGAGTGGCCCACCGGACGATCTCGTCCGTCGCGGTCTCCGGTCGCTGTGCCTTGTAGAGCTCCCACTGGTCGGGGTTGTCGAGGAAGGCGAGCATGCCGTGCGAGATGGCGTTCCGGGTGGTCTCGTTCCCCGCAACAGACAGCAGGATCACGAAGAAGCCGAATTCATCGGAGCTGAGCTCACCGCCGTCCACCTGGGCATGCACGAGCTTGGTGACAATGTCATCGCGCGGGCAGGCACGCCGATCCTCGGCCATCACCATGCTGTAGCCGAGGATCTCCGCCGCCGCGTTCTCGCCGTCACCGGTGTATTCCGGATCGTCGTAGCCCACCATCTCGTTCGACCAGGAAAACAGCTTGTGCCGGTCTTCCTGCGGCACGCCGAGCAGCTCCGCGATGGCCTGCAGCGGCAGCTCGCAGGCGACGTCGGTAACGAAGTCACCGGTCCCTTCGGCCAGCGCGGTGGCGACGATCTTCTGTGCTCGGGCGGCCAGCACATCGCGCAGGCCGCTGATGGCGCGCGGGGTGAAGCCGCGGGACACGATGCCGCGGAGCTTGGTGTGCTGCGGCGGGTCAATGTTCAGCATGATGACCCGCTGCATCTCGATCTGCTCGCGGGTGGTCCCGCCGATGAACCTGATGATCGCGGTGTTCTCATAGCTGGAGAAGGTGTCGCTGTCCCGCGAGACCGCGACGACGTCCTTGTGCCGGGTGACCGCCCAGAAGCCGTCGTCATTGAAGCCGATGTCGGTCGGCTGCGGGTTCCACCAGACCGGTGCGGAGGTACGAAGTTCGGCCAGCTCTTCCTGTGGCACCCGGTGTGCGTACAGGTCGGGATCGGTCAGGTCGAAACCTGGCGCTATCCGCGGCTGAGCCATGACGGGCCTCCAGATCTATAACGTGTTCTAGTGGGATTGAAGCATGCCGCGAGCCCGTGGTGAACTGCCTTGGCCCCGAAATTTCAAGAACACGTTCTACTATGTGGGCAGGCTCGTGGTCCTGGCGGCAGGCACCGCGGCGATCAGGACGGCAAAGGAGCAGGTGTGGGCACTGCGGTAATCGTGGAAGCGGTCCGGACACCGATCGGCAAGCGACGCGGCGCACTCGCCGGGCTGCACCCGGCGGACATACTGGGACAAGCGCAGAGCGCCCTGCTGGAGCGGGCCGGGCTGGAGCCAGCCGAGGTGGAGCAGGTAGCGGGCGGCTGCGTGACCCAGGCCGGCGAGCAGGCCGGCAACGTGACCCGGACGGCCTGGCTGCATGCCGGACTGCCGGTCCAGGCCGGCTGCCTGACCCTGGACGCACAGTGCGGCTCTGCCCAGCAGGCCGTGCACCTGATAGCCGGCCTGATCGCGGCGGGGGCCATCGACGTCGGCATCGGCTGCGGCGTCGAGGCAATGAGCCGGGTCGGCCTCGGGGCCAACATCGGCACCGGTATCGGCTCGCCGCGCCCGGATTCCTGGACGATCGACATGCCGAACCAGTTCGAGGCAGCAGAACGGATCGCGAGGCGCCGTGGCCTGAGCCGCGAGCAGATCGACGATTTCGGCCTGCGCTCGCAGCGCAATGCCCAGCTGGCCTGGGCCGCAGGACGGTTCGACCGGGAAGTGGCACACGTGAAAGCTCCTGTGCTGGACACCGACGGCAAGCCCACGGGCGAGACCAGGATCGTCGACCGGGATCAGGGCCTGCGCGAGACCAGCGCGGAGGTGCTGGCAGGCCTCAAGCCCGTACTGCCTGGCGGGCTGCATACGGCCGGCACGTCATCGCAGATCTCCGACGGTGCCGCAGCCGTGCTGCTGGCCGAGGCTGACAGGGCGCGCGAGCTCGGGCTGCGGCCGCGCGCGCGGATCGTCGCACAGTGCCTGATCGGTGACGAGCCCTACTACCATCTCGACGGGCCGGTCGCGGCCACCGAGCGGGTGCTGAAGCGGAGCGGGATGACCATCGGCGATATCGACCTGTTCGAGGTCAACGAGGCGTTCGCATCGGTGGTGCTGTCATGGCTGAGCGTGCACCAGCCGGATCCGGACAAGGTCAACGTCAACGGCGGCGCCATCGCGCTCGGCCACCCGGTCGGTAGCACCGGCTCCCGGCTGATCACGACGGCGCTGCACGAACTCGAGCGGCGCGACGCGAGCACAGCGCTGATCTCGATGTGCGCAGGCGGGGCGATGGCTACTGCCACCATCATCGAGCGGATCTAGGCCGGCGCGCTGGCATTGGCGCCGGGACGCGCTGTCAGGCCCGCTGACTGCTCACGGAGATCACCTCGCCGGTCAGGTACGAGGCGTAGTCGCTGGCCAGGAAGGCGATAACGCTGGCTACCTCCCAAGGCTCCGCGCCGCGGCCGAACGCTTCCCGACCCGCTAGCTCGGCGAGCAGATCCTCGCTCATGACTTTGGCCAGGAATGCGTGGGTCGCAAGGCTCGGTGCCACCGCGTTAACACGGATGCCATGCCTTGCCACGTCCATTGCCGCGCATCTGGTCAGCGCCATCACGCCAGCCTTGGCGGCCGCGTAGTGCGCCTGTCCTTCCTGCGCGCGCCAGCCGAGTACCGAGGCGTTGTTGACCACCACGCCGCCATGCCCTTGCGCGACCATCTGCCGCAGTGCCGCCCGGGTGCCGCGAAACGTGCCATTCAGCGTGATGTCAAGCACCCTCAGCCACTCGGCGTCGGTCATGTCCAGAACCGAGCTGGTGCCGCCGAGCCCAGCGTTGTTGATCATGATGTCGAGCCGGCCGAAGTGGCTGACTGCCTCGGCTACCAGGCCGGTGACGGCAGCATCGTCGGTCACATCGCAAGCGGCCGACCACACGCGCTCGCCGTACTCTGCCGCAAGGGCCTCATGGCTGGCAGCCAGCCGTGCGCCGTGCTGATCGCTGATCAGCACGCTGGCTCCTTCCTGCAGGCACCGGCTCGCCGTTGCCGCGCCTATTCCGGCGCCGGCTGCCGCGGTGATCACCACGATCTTTCCGGCTAGCAAGTCGCGGCCGGCGGGCGGAACCGGCAGGCCGGCCGCGTCCGCCGTCACGGCCGGCCCTGCCGGGGCAGGCCAAGTGCCCGGTCAGCAATGATGCCCTGCTGGATCTCCTGCGAGCCGCCGTAGATAGTGTCGGCCCGGCCGAACAGGTAGAGCCGCTGCCAGTCGTCCAGGTCGTACGGGGGCCCGTGGGCCACCATCGACGCCGGGCCGAGAACGTCCATGGCCAGCTCGCCGAGGTCTCGATGCCACCGCGACCAGAGCAGCTTCACGACCGAGGCGTCCGCGCCGGCCGTCGCGTCCGGTGCGGTGCCAATCGCGCCCGCGCCATCCAGCATTGCCAGCACCTGCTCTCTCATAACCTGCAATCCGATCCATGCCCTGGCGAGCCGATCGCGCAGTAGCGGATCGCCGGCCGCGCCGTGCCGTCGCGCTGCCTCGATCAGGTCGTCCAGTTCGCGCTGGTAGCCAACCTGCTGGCCGAGCGTGGACACGCCGCGCTCGATGGCGAGCGTGGCCATCGCGACACGCCACCCGTCACCCGGCTCACCGACCACCATGTCGGCGCGCGTGCGGGCGCCGTCAAAGAAGACCTCGTTGAACTCAGCGGTGCCGGTGAGCTGCCGGATCGGCCGCACCTCAATGCCGGCCTGACGCATGGGCACGAGCAGGTAGGACAGGCCGGCCGACCGGCGAGAGCCCGGCTCGGTCCTGGCCAGCAGGAAGCACCAGTCGGCAACCGTGGCCAGCGAGGTCCAGACCTTCTGCCCGCTGATGACCCAGTCATCACCATCGAGCACCGCGGCGGTACTGACCGAAGCCAGGTCTGAGCCGGCGCCGGGCTCGGAGTAGCCCTGGCACCACAGCTCGCTGACTTCTGAGATCGGCTGCAGGAACCTGTCCCGCTGCTGGGGAGTACCGAAGGCGATCAGCGTCGGCCCGAGTAGCTCCTCGCCCATGTGCGACACCTTGGCCGGAGCGCCGCTGCGGGCGTACTCCTCGTGAAAGATCACCTGCTGAGCCAGGCTCGCGCCGCGCCCGCCGTGCTCGGCCGGCCAGCCGATGCAGGTCCAGCCACTCGCCGCCAGGTGCCTGGTCCACGCGAGCCGCTCGGCGAAATGCTCGTGCTCCCGGCCGGGCCCGCCGAGCCCGCGCAAGTGCGCGAACTGGCCGGCCAGATTCTCCGCGAGCCAGCTGCGGACACGAGCGCGGAACTCCTGATCTTCCGCGGTCAGCTGCACCCGAATCCTCCGCACCGCCGTCAGCAGCGCGACGCCAGCAGCACTGGCGGCCGCGCAGGTAGCGGCAGCCTACCAAGCACTTGCTTCGGCTGGCAGGCGTCGCATTCTCAGCCGGCCAGCGGCGGCTGCACCTGGCTGCGATCGGCCCCGGACGTTAGTCTCTACCTACCAAGCACTTGCTTGTTGAGGAGCCAGGTGAGACTGACGATCCCGGCTGCCATGGACCGGGCAGCCAGCCGGTTCGGCGACCAGATTGCGATAGCGGAGCCGGCCGGGCCGCGGCTGAGCTACCGCGATGTTCACGACCGGGCCACCGGCATCGCAGCCGCGCTGGCAGCGGCCGGGATCGACGCCGGCGACCGGGTGGCAATCTGGTCGCCCAACACCCATCACTGGGTGCTGGCGGCGCTTGGCACCCTGTCTGCGGGCGCAACGCTGGTGCCGGTCAACACACGCTTTACCGGCCCCGAAGCGCTGGACGTCATCGGACGCAGCGGGGCCACCGCGCTGTTCGTCGCCGGACCCTTCGCTGGCGTCGATCGGCTGTCCGCGCTGCGGGCGGCCGACCAGGCCGAGCCGGGTCAGCTCGGGAGTCTCCGGCTCATCATCCGGATCCCCGTTGCGGCCGGACCGCCGGCTGCCGAAGTCAGCTGGCCGGACGTCACGGTAGCGGACTGGGCCGACCTGAACCGGGAGCCGGCTGCCGCGCCGCGCGCGGCCGCGGCGGCGCGCGCGGCCGCGGTCTGCCCCGACGATGTCAGCGACATCCTGTACACCTCCGGCACGACTGGGCGCAGCAAGGGCGCGATGAGCTCGCACCGGCAGGCACTCGAGGTGGCCAGGGCATGGGCCGATTGCGGTGCGGTGACCTCAGCCGACCGGTACCTCGTGGTGAACCCGTTCTTTCACAGCTTCGGCTACAAGGCCGGGGTGCTGGTTTGCCTGCTGACCGGCGCGACTATCGTGCCCCAACTCGTGTTCGACGCCGAGCAGGCAATGCGACTGATCGAGAGCGAGCGGATCACCGTCCTGCCAGGGGCGCCGACGATCTACCAGTCGATCCTCGATCATCCCCGCCGCAGCAGTTACGACCTGTCCACCTTGCGGCTCGCCGTGACCGGCGCGGCTGTCGTCCCGGTTGCCCTGGTCGAGCGGATGCAGGCGGAGCTCAGCTTCGATACGGTGCTCACGGCCTACGGGCTCACCGAGGCAGTTGTCGTGACCATGTGCAGGCCCGGCGATCCGGCCCGCACGGTAGCCACCACATCCGGCCGGGCAACGGCAGGTTTCGAGATCCGGCTGGCGCTGCCGGAGCCGGACGCTACCGGGTGCGACAGCGCCGACCTGGCCGACGTGGGCGAGGTCCTGCTGCGCGGCCCGAACGTCATGCTCGGCTACGCCGACGATCCGGCAGCGACCCAAGAGGCCATCGACGCGGACGGCTGGCTGCACACCGGCGATGTCGGCCGCCTCGACGCTGACGGCTACCTGACCATCACCGACCGCCTCAAGGACATGTACATCTGCGGCGGGTTTAACGTCTACCCGGCGGAGGTCGAGCAGGTGCTCGCCCGGCTCGGCCGGGTGGCCGAGTCGGTGGTCGTCGGCGTGCCTGATGCCCGGCTCGGCGAAGTCGGCAAGGCCTTCGTCATTACCCGGCCCGGTTGCCAGCTGACCGAGGCGGAAGTGCTAGCGCACTGCCGCGAGCGGCTAGCCAACTTCAAAGTGCCCAGACAGGTCGAGTTCCGCACCGAACTACCGCGTAATGCGTCCGGCAAGCCGCTCAAGCGGCTGCTCAGGGAGGAGTCCCGATGACAGGGCAGGCAGGCAACGGCGGACCAGCCGGGGACAGCACGGCCGAGACCGACGTGGTCCGCTATGAGGTCCGCGGGCAGACGGCGGTGATCACCCTGAACAGGCCCCGTTACCGAAATGCGCAGAATTCGGCGGTGACGTACGCGCTTGACGCTGCGTTCACCCGCGCGGTGAGCGATGACAACGTCGCGGTGCTCGTGCTGGCGGGCGAGGGCGATCATTTCTGCGCCGGCCACGACATCGGCACGCCCGGCCGGGACATCGACGCTTCGTTCGAGCGCAAGGCGGTCATGTGGTGGGACCACGTGGGCAAGCAGGGCGCGGACAACAGGTACGCCAGGGAGATGGAGGTCTACCTGGGCATGTGCCGGCGCTGGCGGGAGATTCCCAAGCCGTCGATCGCCATGGTGCAGGGCGCCTGCATCGCCGGGGGCCTGATGCTGGCCTGGGTCTGCGATCTGATCGTCGCATCCGACGACGCGTTCTTCGCTGACCCGGTGGTCCGGATGGGCATTCCTGGCGTGGAGTACTTCGCGCATCCGTGGGTGCTCGGGCCGCGGTTCGCCAAGGAGATGCTGTTTACCGGCGATAGGTTCGACGCCGCCAGGGCCTACCAGCTGGGCATGGTCAGCCGGGTCGTGCCCCGGCCTGAGCTAGCGGCAGCCACGTTTGAGCTTGCTGACCGGATCGCCGGGATGCCTGCCTTCGGGCTCGCACTGGCCAAGCGGGCTGTTAATCAGTGCGAGGACCAGATGGGCATGCGGAACGGCATGGACTCCGTTTTCGGCCTGCACCACGTAGCGCACGCTCACAACGCCGAGACCGGTGCCGACTCGCTGGCTGGCATGAACGCCAGGACCATGAAGAAGGCTTCTGGGTGAACCTCGACTTCGACCCGCAACTGCAGGACTTCCGTGCCGAGGTGGCCGGCTGGCTAGCGGACCACGTGCCCGTCAGCCCGCTGCCGTCGGTCGACACGGCCGGCGGCTTCGCTCTGCACCGCGAGTGGGAGGCCCGGCTAGCGGACGCCGGGCTGGCTGCGGTGTCCTGGCCGTCCGCATACGGCGGCCGCGACGCCTCGCTGCTGGAGTGGCTTGTTTTCGAAGAGGAGTACCACGCGGCAGCCGCGCCCGTGCGCGTCGGGCAGAACGGGCTGTTCGTGCTGGCCCCGACGCTGTTCGCGCACGGAACCGCGGAGCAGCGGGCCCGGGTGCTGCCCAAGATGGCGCGGGCCGAGGAGGTCTGGGCACAGGCGTGGTCTGAGCCGGAAGCCGGCAGCGACCTGGCGGCGATCCGGTCCAGGGCCGTGCGCACCGACGGAGGCTGGCTGCTGTCGGGCCAGAAGACGTGGAGCTCGCGTGCGGTCTTCGCCGACCGCGCGTTCGGGCTATTCCGGTCCGATCCGGATGCGCAACGCCACCGCGGGCTCACCTACCTGATGTTCGACCTGAGAGCCGACGGGGTCACGGTGCGACCGATCCCGCAACTTGACGGCGAGGCCGGGTTCGCAGAGATCTTCCTCGACCAGGTCCTGGTGCCCGATGCCGACGTCATCGGCGAGCCGGGAGATGGCTGGCGGGTGGCGATGAGTTCGGCCGGGCACGAGCGAGGCTTGTCGCTGCGCAGTCCTGGCCGGTTCACCGCGGCGGCGAGAAGGCTTACCGATCTCTGGCTGCACTATGCCGATCCGGCGGACACGGCGCTGGCAGACCGGGTCGCGGACGCCTGGATCGCCGCGCGCGCTTATCAGCTCACTGGTTACCAGATCGCCAGTCAGCCCGGCGGAACCAGCCCGGCCGGAGCACGCTCAGCCGGGACAGGCTCAGCCGGGGCAGGCGCTAGCCGGCGCACAGCCAAGCGTCGGCAAGGTCTTCTGGTCCGAGCTGGACGTGGCGTTGCATGAGACGGCCCTGGCGATCCTCGGCCCGCTGGCCGAGCTACGTGACTCCGGTGAGTCCGGCGGGCGCTGGCTCGACGGTTACCTGTTCGCGCTGGCAGGGCCGATCTACGCAGGAACCAACGAGATTCAGCGGACCATCATCGCTGAGCGTGTGCTCGGGCTGCCGAAGGGCGCCTGATGGATTTCACCCTGTCAGGCGAGCAACGGCAGTTCGCGGCGAGCTTGCACGACATGCTCGCGGCAGCCGACGGCCCGGCAGCGGCCCGCGCCTGGGCGGCGGGTAACTGCGAGCCCGGACTGAAGATCTGGCGGTCGCTCGCGGAGGCCGGCGTGACGGCCCTTGCCGTGCCGGCCGAATACGGCGGGCTAGACGCCGACCCGGTGGACCTGATCATCGCGTGTGAGGAGCTAGGCCATCACGCGATCCCCGGGCCGGTAGCTGAGACGCTCGCCGCGATTCCGGCCTTGCTGGCAAGCCTCGGCCTGCCGCCGGGGCGAGCTGATGCCGAGATTGGCCGGTGGTTGCCCGAACTGGCGGCCGGAGAGCTGATCGCGACGCTGGCAGTGCCGCCAGTGCTGCCGTTTGCCGCGGACGCCGGGGCGGCTGGTCTCGTATTGCTGGCCGAGTGGGATGACTCACACCAGTCCGGATGGGCGCGGCTGTCGGTAGGGGAGCCAGGACCCGCCCGCCGGTCGGTCGATGCTGCGCGGTCGCTGGCACAGGTGCACGCTGGCCGGCTGCTGGCGGACGGACCTGACGTTGGCCGGGCGCTGGACGCGGCGCTGGATCTCGGCACGCTGGCTTGCGCCGCGCAATTGCTCGGGGCCGGCCAGGCCCTGCTGGAAACCAGCGCAGCCCATGCGCGGCAGCGGGTCCAGTTCGGCCAGCCGGTGGGTTCCTTCCAGGCAGTGAAGCACCAGCTCGCGGACGTGGTGATCAAGCTCGAGTTCGCCAGGCCGCTGGTATTCGCGGCGGCCGTCGCGCTGGGTCAGGATCCGGCCTCAGCCGGCCTGGACGTATCGGCCGCCAAGGTGGCATGCACCGACGCGGCCTGGCTGGCCGCCAGGGTCGCGCTGCAGGTGCACGGCGCCATCGGTTACACCGCGGAGCACGACGCCGGGCTGTGGCTCACTAAGGTCCTGGCGCTCCGGTCAGCCTGGGGCAGCCAGGCCGAGCACCGGCGCCGAGTGCTGGCCGCCCTGACCGCGCCGTCGCCCGACCGCGATGCAGGCGGTACTCCATGAGGCTCACCACCGAGCAAGAGGACTTGCGGCTCGCCGTTCGCGGCCTGCTCAACAGGCACGCCACGGCACCAACGGCTGCACCGGCCGCTGTCCAGCGCCGGTGGCACCGGCTGTGCACCGAGATCGGCGTCGCCGGGCTGGCCGTCCCGGAGCGCTATGGCGGGTCCGGGGCCGGTCCGGTCGAGGTGCACGTTGTCATGGAGGAACTCGGTCGCTCGCTGATCTCGTCGCCCATGCTCGGCTCGGCGGTCCTCAGCACCCAGGCGCTGCTGGGCAGCGGCGACGACGAGGCGTGCGCCCGGCTGCTGCCGGCCCTGGCAGCCGGATCCGGCGTCGCCGCGCTGGCCTGGACGAAGGCAGCCGGTCACTGGGACCCGGCCGAGGTAGCCTGCCGCGCGCGTCCGGACGCCGGGGACCTGGCCGCCGGGGGCTGGCAGATCAGCGGTGAGGCGCACTTCGTCCTGGACGGCGCACAGGCCTCCGTGCACCTCGTTGCCGCGGTGACGCCGGACGGCGGGATTGGCCTGTTCGAGGTGCAGCCAGGCGAGCCGTCGGTGACGTGCAGGCCGAGCACGACTATGGACGACACGCGCCAGCTGGCCGTGCTGCAGTTCGACCGGGCAGCCGGCCGGCGTATCGGTGCCAGCGCGGCGCTCGGGCAGGTCCGGGATGCCGGGTGCATCGCGCTCAGCGCCGAGCAGGTCGGCGCTGCGGCGCGCGCGCTGGAGCTGACCGTCTCCTATACCAAGGACCGGGTGCAGTTCGGGCGGCCGATCGCGACTTTCCAGGCGCTGCAGCACCGGATGGCGGACCTGTACGTGCGGGTGCAGTCGGCCAGGTCGGTGTCCTATGCGGCGGCCGAGGCCGCCCAGCAGGGTGCGACGGATCTCACCCTGCGTGCGGCTACGGCCAAGGCTTACTGCTCCGAGGCGCTACAGCAGGTCAGCGCCGAGATGATCCAGCTGCACGGCGCCATCGGGGTCACCTGGGAACATGACGCGCACCGATATCTGAAGCGCGGGCATGGTGCGGCCATGCTGCTGGGCGCGCCCGCCGAACACGTGGCCAGGATCGCCGCGGCAGTCGTCGGCGGCTGACGGCGCCGAACGCCGGCGGCCAGAAATGTGACACAGCTCACACCGAGCCGAGTAACGCACGGCTGGCCGCTGGCGCTCAACCCGGTGTTGTCGGCCCCGCCCCGAGCGAGGCCCAGTCTGAAGGAGAACAATGCGCGTATCGAGCCACATGACGGCCCGCATCGGCGCGGCTGTCGCCGCCGCGGCGATTGCAGTGTCCGGCGCCACCGCGGCCGCGAGCGCCGCCACCGCGGCACCTGCGAAGGTCACCACTGCCTTGTCGATCAGCAACTCGACCCCGAAGGCGCACCCGCACCAGACCACGGCGATCGTGAAGGGCCAGCTGACTGCTGTCAGCACGCACATCTCACCCGTTCGTGGTGTCTGGGTGCTGCTGCAGCGGCAGGGTCCCAAGGGTCACTGGTTCGCCGTCAAGGCGGCCCGGACCGGGCGTCACGGCTGGGTCGCGTTCCGGGTCCACGTCCGCAAGGCCGCCGTCAACTTCCGGCTGGTCTTCCGCGGCAACCGGAACTTCGCCAGGTCCCTGAGCGCCGTCGACACGATCAGTCCCGCCACAGCTTCCTAGTACCAGGTGGTCAGCGCGCCGGCGGGCATCCCGGACAGCCGGAATCGTCCTGGGCATGTCCGCCGGTATGCGACCCTTACAGGCGCAATGGCAAGTGAGACCGGAGTAATTGACGATGCCCTGGCCAGGGCATGCGCAGGTGACGAGGCCGGCTTTCTTGAGCTGTGGCGGAGCTTCCAGCCACGGCTGCTGCGGTTCCTGCGCGCCGTCGGCTGCGACGACCCGGACGATGTGGCGAGCGAAACCTGGCTCCAGGTTGTCCGGGACCTGCATAAGTTCGACGGCGGTGAGGATGAGTTCCGGCGCTGGCTCTTCACGATCGGGCGGAACCGGGCCATCGACGCGGCCCGCGCCCGGTCGAGGCGGCCGGTCACCCAGGTCTCTGTGGGACTTGACATCCTCGCCGACGATCAGCTCGTAGAAGATCAGGTGCTGGATGGCATCTCAGTCCAGGCCGCCGTCGCGCTGCTCGCCGGCCTGTCGCCAGACCAGGCCGAGGCCGTCGCGCTGCGGGTCATCGCCGGGCTCGAGACGCCGGACGTGGCCAGGATCCTGGGCAAGTCGGCGGGTGCGGTGCGGGTCGCGCTCCATCGCGGCCTGAAGACGCTGGCCGACGATCCAGCCGTCCGCTCGCTGGCCGCCAGGCCTGCCACTGCGCCGCCGCCCGCTAGCGGGCCGATGCCAGCGAGTACGGCGCCGAGAACTCCGCCATTCCGGACACTGGAGGAGGTGGACTAATGAACTCAGACCTGCACGACGAGCTTGGTCCGCTGGATCCAGGGCTGGATCAGCTCATTCAGGCGCTGACAGCCGCGCCCGCCAGCAGTGAGCTTGCTGGCGAGCAAGCTGCCCTGACCATGTTCCGGGCGAACGGCCGCCCGTCCGCTGGCGTAGTGCCGCTGGCCGCCAAGCCGGCCAGCTCGGCCAGCCGTGCGCGCTCGGCCAGCCGGACCACCGGGCCTGCGGGCAAGGCGGCCAGGATCTCGGCTCGCTGGACTCTCCGGCTGGCAGGCGCGACTGCGCTGACGCTGGCCGGCGGGCTAACCGCGGCTGCCTATGCCAACGTTCTGCCCGCGCCCGTGCAGCACCTGGCACATGTGGCGCTGAGTTTTGCTGACGTGCCGGACTCCCACCAGGCTCTACTCCGCCGCTCGCCGCCTGCGCACCGCTCCACCGGACCTGGCGGCGGGCACGCGAGCCAGCCGGCTAGCTCGCCCGGACCCGGCAGCCCGGCGCCGTCGGGCCACTCGCCTGCCAGCCCCCGGCCGACCGGGTCCGCGTCCAAGTCCCCGAACGCGTCGCGGACGCCGAAGCCGTCTCCGTCGCCATCGACCGCAGCGGGCCAGTTGCAACTGTCGGCCGCTCAGGTCACCAGCCCGATCAGCGCCGGGTCGGCCGTTGTCATCAACGGTCAGCTGACCAGCGCGGGCAGCGGCCTGGCCGGCGCGACGGTCACGCTGCTCGAGCGCCAGTCCCGGCATGCGGCCTGGCAGCCTGCTGGCACCGGCAGCACCGATGCGCACGGCGCCGTCGCCGTCACCAGCCCTGTGATCACCACCAACACGGCGTTCCGGCTCACCGCGCCGGGTGGCGCCAGGAGCGCGATCGTGCGGGTAACGGTGCGTCCGCCGATCTCAGTCGTGCTTCAGCCCGGCTCCAGCGGGCTCCGCGACGCGCTTGTCGTCAGCACCCAGTACGCGCGGCCCGGCAACGTCGTGGTCCTGCAGATCGAGACCAAGGCCGGTCGCTGGGCCGACCTGCGCGGGCGGACGCTGAACGTGAGCGGCCAGACCCGGTTCTCGGTCAGCGCCGCGAAACTCAAGAACCGGGTGCTGCGCGTGGTCCTGCTGGCCACAGCACGCCACGCCGCCTCGGTAAGCAACACGGTGACGGTGCCGCCGCCGGCCTGACGGCTGACATCGTCAGACCGGCGGTCGCCGAGAGGACAATGAGCCGCATGGCGATAACCGCGGTAGCGGTCGACCTCGGCGGCGTGCTGGAGGCGATCGATGAGCGCAGGGAGTTCCTCGACCGGTGGCGCCCGCAGCCCGGCTTGAGCAGCGCCGAGTACTCGCGCTCGCTGCTCTGGCCGCTGGGTGCCGCCGATCCTGGTGCCGGCGTCAAGACCGGTGGACTGACCGAATCAGAGCTGCGGGAACGGTACGCCGCCGCACTCGGCCTGAACCTGGCGCAGGCCAGCGAGTTCATGGCCGACCTGTGGGACTGGTACTGCGGCGAGCTGGACGCCGAGCTGGCCGGCTTCGTCGCCGGGCTGCGGCCGGATTACCGGACCGCGATCCTGAGCAATTCCGCCGACGGCGCCCGCCGCGAGGAGCAGGAACGGTTCGGGCTCGAGCAGCTTGTCGACGTGCTGGTGTACTCACACGAGATCGGCGTCGCCAAGCCTGACCCGCACGCCTACCTGGTGCTATGCGAGCGGCTTGGCGTCGCGCCGGAGGAGCTGGTGTTCCTGGACAACCGGGTTCCGAACGTTGATGCGGCGCAGGGACTCGGCATCCATGCGCTGCTGCACGTCAGCACGCCGGAGTCGATCGCGGCAATCAGGACGCTGCTCAGCCACGCCTAGCGGGCTGCATCCCGGCACCCTGGCCAGGCCAGCTCATCACGTGGCGAGCTGATCGGACTCGATCCGGCGGAACTGGCCGGTCCCGGTCTGAAACTCACCGGTCAGCGATCTGATCACCATCTCGTGACAGACAGCTATCAGCGTCGCGTCATCCGGCAGGCCGCTGATCGCATTGCGCAGTGCAGCCGAAGCCCGGGCCCGTACTGACGACAGCGGCTCCCATAGGCGGCGCTCGCCCGGCGGCCATTCACCGCCACAGCGGTCGAGGTCGGCAAGGAAAACCCGGACCTCGGCCAGGGTGTGCCAGCGGAAGGTCTCGTCGGGGATCCACTCATGCAGGTCAAACTCCACCTGGAGGGGCAGCCCCAGGCGGCAGGACACGATGCTTGCGGTCTGCATCGTGCGCGTGAACGGCGAGCTGACCAGGGCGGACGCGCCTGCCTGCGCCAGCAGGTCCGCCGCGGCGGTGGCCTGCTGGTACCCGGCTGCGGACAACGGCGCGAGGTCCGCCATCGAGCCTGGCCACTGTCGTTCATGCACCGGCTCATAGTCGGCCTCGCCATGCCGGAGCAGATAGATCGCCGTCATGCTTGTCGTTTCTACCGGACAGTGCCCGGTCGCAGCCGCACCGCCTGGCTATGGCCCCCGCGCGCCGCGCCGGCGTGCGGCGCGACGTGCGGGCGCCACGCGATGCAGTCGCTAGCCAGCCGCGAGCATGGCCAGCATGGTCCCGCCGAGCAGGAATGGCCCGAAGCAGATCTCTCCGGCCAGCGTGATCCGCCTGGCTGCCAGCAGCACGAGGCCGGCTGCCGCGCACAGGGCAAAACCGAGCACTGCCCCCAGCACCAGCGTGTGCCAGCCCAGCCAGCCGAGCGCGAGTCCGGCCAGTCCGGCCAGCTTGATGTCCCCGCCACCCAGCTGGCCCGGCCTCAGCAGCGCCATCGCCAGGAAGGTTCCGGCCAGGGCCAGCCCGCCCAGTAGCGCCCGGACCAGCGCGGCGTCGTGATGTCCGGCGACGGCGGCGGCCGCGAGCAGCACGGTCAGCACCGGGTAGGCGGGCAGCGTGAGCCGGTCCGGGATCCGCTGCACCTCGATGTCGATGGCGGCGAGCGCGACTCCGAGGGCGCCGACAAAGCCGAACGCCGCCAGCACCGGCTGGCCGGCGAAACGGCCGGCCAGCAGGGCCAGCACTGTCGCGCTGGCGAGCTCGAGCAGCACCGGCGGACCGAGCAACCGCCTGCACGCACCGCACCTCGCCGCGGACCACGATGCCAGCCGCGAGCCGCAGCGGGGACAGGTCACTCTGTCTGGCTCTCCGCTGCGCACCGACAGGCGGCAGACCGGCCCGCGTAACAGGGTGCCGACAGGCAGGCCGGCCAGCCCGGCGATCGCGGCCCACGCGAGGTTCATCCGCACACCGTAGTAAATCGGTCGAGCCTTGGGACCCGTGGTTACGCGGCTGGAGTCGCTGACTCACATCCAGTCGGCGAAGCGGGGCCAGGCGAGCAGCGTATCGACGACCTCAGGCGGAGTGTCGGCGTCCGAGGTGACCGAGAGCGTGAACCGGCCGCGGTAAAACAGCAGCGGATCACCGGCGACGCAGCCACCCAGGCCAGTGACCCGGGCGATGACGATGTAGTGGTCACCTGCCTCGTGCACGGACTCGACGGCGCACTCGGCCCAGGCGAGCACGCCGGATAGCACCGGCGTGCCGTTGCTCCCGGCGGCCCAGTCGACGCCGTCGAATTTGTCAGCCGCGCTGACGCCGAATCGCCGCGCCAGATCGCGCTGCTGGTCAGCCAGGATATTGGCGCAGAACGCGCCGGAACTGGCTATCCGCGGCCAGGTCGACGAGGTGCGAGCCGGGCAGAACAGCACCAGCGGCGGCTCCAGCGACAGTGCGGCGAACGCCTGGCACGCAAACCCGACCGGCTCGCCGCGATCAACGCCGGTGATGACCGTAACGCCGGTAGCGAAGTGGCCGAGTACCTGCCGGAATCGTTGCGGATCAGGTTCGGAGCTGTGCGGTCCGGTTCCGGCCTGCTGATCATGGGTCACGGCATCTAGTGTCGCGGACGCACCTGCGCCCGGCGTCGGCGCACCTGCCTGGGTGGCAGCCGGCCTGGTCAGTGCGCGCCGTGCCCGAACACGTGGCCCCACAGGCTTACCGCGGTGGACTCGCGGCTGACCCAGGTGCTGTCGTCGACCACGCGTCCGTCGGTACCGTACTCGACATCGAATCCGCCGGGCGTCTGCACGTAGAAGGACACCATCAGGTCATTGGCGTGCCTGCCGAGGGTGGAGCTGATCGTCGCCTTCCTCCGGTGACAGCGATCGAGCGCCCGGCCGACATCGTCGAGCGCAGCCACTTCGATCATGAGGTGCACGATCCCGGCCGCCGGGTTCATCGGGGCCAGGGCCAGTGAGTGATGCCGCGGGCAGCAGCCGAGGAAGCGCATCCAGACCGGCGGGCCGCCGGGGGCCGGCCGAAGAACTCGCCTGGCATCCGCATCGAGTCGCGCAGCCGGAAGCCAAGCAGCTCGGTGTAGAACGCCAGGGTCTCCGCGTCGTCGGTGCCCGGCAGGACGACGTGCCCGAGGCCCTGGTCACCCGTTACGAACACGGTGCCGTAAGGGCTGACGGCAGGCCTGTTGTCCAGTGCGGCGCCGCAGAAGATCTCCATCGCGTTCCCGGACGGATCCTCGCAGTGCAGCAGCTGGCCCACTCGCCGGTCTGCCAGCTCGGCTGCATCGCCCGCCTTGACGGCTATTCCGGCGCCGGTCAGCACGCTGGCAACCGTCGCGAGAGCCGACTCGTCCGGGACCTCCCAGCCCGCGCAGCGCAACCGGTCCCGGTCACCAGGCACAATCACCAGCCGGGCCGGGAAGTCATCCATCCGCAGGTAGACAGCCTCCGGGTCGGGTCCGCGGCCCTCGGTCATGCCGAGCACCTTGGTGCCGAACTCGCGCCAGGCGGCGGTGTCCGCAGACTCGAACCGCAGGTAGCCAAGCGAGCTGATCAGGCCGGTCATGCTGCGCCTCCTGCCAGGAACCGGAGCGATAGCTCATTGAACTCGTCAAACTTCTCCAGCTGTGCCCAGTGTCCGCAGCCGCCGAACACGTGCAGTTGCGCCTTCCGGATCTGCTTGACCGCGACCAGCGCGCCGTCCAGCGGATTGACCCGGTCTTCCCGGCCCCAGATCAGCAGCGTCTCGTGCTTGAGCCGGTGCGCCTCACGCCAGAGCATGCCGTCCTCGGCGTGCTCGCCGAAGAAGGACATGCCCATGGCGGCCATCGCGGCCAGCGCCGCAGGCTCACTTGCGTAGCGGTATCGTTCCTCGATCAGCTCGTCGGTGATCAGGCTCTGGTCGAACACGAGCGTGCGCAGGAACGCGGCCAGCTTCTCCTTGCTCGGCCCCGGCGGTGCGCCGAACTCCGACAGCCGTCTCACGCCCTCGGTCGGATCCGCGGACAGTACGTTCAGGCTCAGCCCGCCAGGTCCCATCAGCACCAGCCGGCCCGCCCGGCGCGGATAGTTCAGCGCGAACCTGATCGCGGTGCCGCCGCCGAGCGAGTTGCCGACAAGGTGGACTTTCGGCACGCCGAGCTGATCCAGCAACCCGGCCAGCGCGGCTGCGGCGTGCGTGAAGTAATGCTCGGACAACGGCGCTGTCGCGGACTGGCCGAAGCCGGGCTGGTCCGGCATCAGGGTCCGGTAGCGGGTCGCGAAGACAGGCATGTTCCGGCCGAAGTTGCTCCACGCCGACGCACCCGGGCCGCCGCCGTGCAGCAGCACGACGGTGCCCGCATCGCCTGGGCCAGATCCGATCTCCGCCGGGGCCGAGCCCGCATCGTGATAGTGCAGCCGCATCCCGCCGACGTCGGCGAAGTTCCCTGCCGATGCAGCGTCCGCCGTGGTCGCGGTCATGGCTGTCCTCACAGCATCGCGTCGGCGGGCACCGGCAGGCCGAACTCGCCGCCGCCGTACATCGACAGCGCCCGCTCCGGGTCGTTGATCGCATGCACGCGGCCGGCGTGGGCGTCCCGCCAGAACCGCTGGATCGGCGTACCGGACTTCAGTGCCCGTCCGCCGGAGTTCTCGAACAGCCGGTCCACGGCCCTGATGGACTGTCCGGTGCCGCGAACCTGGTCGCGGCGCACCCGCAGCCGCACATCCACCGGGATCTGCTCGCCGGACCTCGCGAACCCCATCAGCTCGGTCATGTTGCGCTCCAGCGCAAACCAGGCGCCGTCGATCTCGGCTGCCGCCTCCGCGACCCGGACCTGCGCGAACGGGTCTTGCGCTGCCTTCTGGCCAGCGTAGGCGACGCGGACTCGCTCCCTCAGATAGGTAACGTGTGCCTCGTAGGCGCCGGTGGCCATGCCGATGATCGGTGTTGTTATGGAGTAGGAGAACACTGACCCGTACGGCAGCCGGTACAGCGGCGCGGGGTTGAGCTGCTGGCCAGGACAGACCAGCTTGAAGACATCAGCGAAACTCAGCGACCGGTGCTCGGGCACCAGCACATCGTCGACGACGATGTCGTTGCTGCCGGTGCCGCGCAGGCCGACGGTGTCCCAGACGTCCTCGATGGCGTAGTCGGCCCGCGGAAGCAGGAACGTGCGGAAGTCAGTCGGCCTGTTGTCCGCGTCGGTCACGATCTGCCCGAGGAGCACCCAGGTCGCGTGGTCGCAGCCGGAGGAGAAGCTCCACCGGCCACTGACCTGATGGCCGCCGTCGGCCTTGATCGCCTTGCCGGTCGGCGCGTACGACGAGGAGATCCGGGTCGACTGGTCGGTGCCCCAGACCTCCTGCTGCGCCTGCGGCGGGAACAAGCCCAGGTGCCAGGGATGGATGCCGAGCACAGCGGACACCCAGCCAGTCGAGCCGCAGGCGCTGGCGACCAGCCGGACCGCGGTATAGAAGGTCAGCGGATCGGCCTCCAGGCCGCCGAATGCCGACGGCTGCAACAGCCGGAAGAACCCCGTTTCCGCCAGCGACTTCATGGAATCGGCTGGCACCACCCTGCCGTCCTCGGCCTCCTGGGCTCGGTCACGCAGCACCGGGAGTAGCTCGCGCACGCCGTCGATGACCTCAAGCCCGACCTTGTCAGTCACCCGGACACCCTTCGCTCAGGCGAACTGCTGTCCGCCGCACAATGCCGCCTAGACTAGACCCTAAGACTAGAACATGTTCTAGTCTTAGGGTAGCGGCCCGGCAGCGGGCCAGCGTTGGCAAGCCAGCACACCGGAGGGGCGCATGAACGACCGCAGCGGAGTGCGGATCATCGACGCGGGCGCGCCGCCGGCCAGGTTCGCCCGCGGCTGGCACTGCCTGGGGCTGGCCGCGTCATTCCGGGACGGGAACCCGCACGCAATCGAGGCGTTCGGCACCAAGCTGGTCGTGTTCGCCGACAGCCAGGGCGAGCTGCACGTGCTGGATGGCTACTGCCGGCACATGGGCGGCGACCTGAGCCGTGGCACCGTCAAGGGCGACTCGATCGCCTGCCCGTTCCACGACTGGCACTGGGGCGCGGACGGCAAGTGCACCAGGATCCCGTACGCCCGCCGGGTGCCGCCGACGGCGCGCACCAGGTCCTGGCTGACGCTGGAGCAGAACCGGCAGCTGTTCGTCTGGAACGACCCGCAGGGCAACCAGCCGGCCGCCGAGGTGACCATTCCGCGGATCGACGGCGCTTACTCCGGCGAGTGGTCGAACTGGACCTGGGACGCCCTGAGCGTGGACGCCAACTGCCGCGAGGTCGTGGACAACGTCGTCGACATGGCGCATTTCTTCTATATTCACTACGCATTCCCTACCTACTTCCGCAACGTCTTCGAGGGACACATCGCGTCGCAGTACCTCGACACCAGATCGCGACCCGACTACGAGCCGGACTCTGGCCAAGCGGGGAACGGCAGCACCGAGATCGGACTGCACTCCGAGGCTGCCTACTACGGGCCCTCCTACATGATCGACTACCTGAATTACGACTATCACGGCGTGCCGATGGACGCGGTGCTGATCAACTGTCACTACCCGGTGACCCCGCAGCGGTTCGTGCTGCAATGGGGCGTGATCGTGAAGAAGCTGCCCGGCCTGTCACCGGAGCAGGCCGACAAGGTCGCGGCCAAGTTCGCCAGGTTCGTCGGTCTCGGTTTCCAGCAGGACGTGGACATCTGGACGCATAAGAGCCGGATCGACAACCCGCTGCTGTGCGCTGAGGACGGCCCGGTGTATCAGCTGCGCCGCTGGTACGAGCAGTTTTACCTGGACGTCGAGGAGATCCCGGCGGACATGGTGGCGCGGCACGAGTTCGAGATCGACACCTCCCGCGCGGTAGAGGCGTGGGAGGCGGAGGTCGCGGCCAACCTGGCAGCCCGGCAGCCCGTCGGCGACGAGCAAGCGGTGAGCGACGCAGGAGTCAGCTGACTATGGCCGAGTCCGTCCAGGAGCCCGGCGACTGGCTGCCGCTGCCAGACGGTGCGGCCAGGCCAGACGAGCGGCATGCCCGGTACTGCGAAGTGACGTGTGCCGAGTGCGGTGCGGTGGTGCTGGCGGCGAAGTTCAGCGTGCAGCACACGAGCGTGCAATGGGACGCCGCAGCCGTTCGCCGGTGCGCTGAGTTCGCCAGGCGAGCGGCAGCAGGCGAGCAGACCGCGCTGATAGAACGCTGCGGCGCACTGCGGGCTAGCGTCGAAACGGCGGCCCTGGACGGACGGCTCCCGGTAGCGGCGCCGTGACCGGCCCGGCCGATCGCGGTTTCCACCGGCTGCGGGTTGCCTCGGTCATCAGCGAAACCGAGGAAGCATGCTCGCTGGTTTTCGAGGTGCCGGCCGAACTCGCCAGCGCCTTCGCCTATCAGCCGGGCCAGTTCCTGACCCTTCGGATCCCGAGCGACCGGGACGGCTCGGTGGCTCGTTGTTACTCGCTGTGCAGCTCGCCGGTCGCCGGTGACGCCCTGACCGTGACTGTGAAGCAGACCTCCGGCGGCTATGCGTCGCACTGGATCGCGGACAACGTGCGGGCAGGCACCACCCTGGACGTGCTGCCGCCGGCCGGCATGTTCACCCCGTCGTCTCTCGACGCTGACTTCCTGCTGCTCGCCGCGGGCAGCGGCATCACCCCGGTGATGTCCATCCTGAAATCCGCGCTGCTGGCAGGCCGCGGCCGGATCGTGCTCATCTACGCCAACCGGGACGAGCGGTCGGTGATCTTCGGTCCGGCACTGCGGGCGCTCGCTGCCCGAGCAGGGTCCCGGCTGCTGATCGTGCACTGGCTCGACGTGCTGCAGGGCGTGCCGACCGCAGCCGGGCTCGTGCCGCTGGTCCGCCCGTTCGCTGGCTACCAGATCTTCGCCAGCGGACCCGATCCGTTCCTGTCGGCGGTCCGGGAAGCCGCGGCGGCCGTGGGCGTGCCGCCGCGGGGCGTCCGGGTGGAGCGGTTCCTGTCCCTGCAGCACAATCCGTTCGACGAGCCCGCTCCGGTCGAGGGCGGAGTTGCCGCGACGCTGCATGTGACCCTCGACGGTCAGGCGCGGTCGCTGGACTGGCCGACCGGCACCCGGATGCTGGACGTGCTCATCGAGGCCGGCCTCGAGCCGCCGTTCTCCTGCCGGGAGGGCATCTGCGGTGCCTGCGCGTGCCAGCTGACCGGCGGCAAGGTGGAGATGGCCAGTAACGAGGTGCTTGAGGATGCTGACCTCGCCGACGGCTACGTCCTGGCCTGCCAGTCTGTGGCCCTGACGCCGCAGGTCAGCGTCAGCTATCAGTAGCCGCGAGGCTAGCTGGCTAGCGAGCCAACCTGGATCGCCGTGATGCTGATGCTCCGGGCCGACGCCCCGTCAGCGCCGCCCGACTTGCAGCTCACCGTGACGGTCGCGGGTCCGGACAGCACTGTGCCGCCCGACAGCGCGAGCTGGGCGTAGCCGGCGGGCGGCACCGTCACCTCGGCGCTGTCGAGCGCCGCCGCGCCCGCGTCCAGGGTGCAGGTCACGTTCACGGCGGCGGCCCCGGTTGTGGTGAGCGTCGTGCTGGCAGACATCACGTAGCTATCACTCGCATCGGGCGGGGTCACCGTGAGGCCGCTGCCGACGGCTAAGTAGGTGAGCGGCGACAGTCCGACGATGGCCGTCGCCTGATAACTGAATGCGCTGGACAGCCGGGCTGGTCCGGCCGGCCCTTGTCGTCCGGCGGGCCCTGGCCGCCCGGCTGAACCCTGCTGCCCGCGCGGCCCGCGCGAGCCTGGCGGCCCTGGTGAGCCTGCCCGCCCGGGTCGGCCCTGTGGTCCGCGCATGCCCTGTATTCCGGGCATGCCCTGGACGCCGGGGGATCCCTGCGGTCCCGCCGGTCCCGGCAGGCCGGCGGAGCCTGCCGGGTGGGCCGCAGCCTGCTCGTTCCAGTAGATGGCGTGCTCGGCGGCCGTGCACTGGTCCGCGACCCTGAGCACGCCGGTCAGGTTGCTGACGCACCCCTGGACGACGGCCAGACGGGACCCGCTGCTGGCCATGGCCATCCCGCCCGCCGCGATGCCGGCGACCGGAATCAGCGCCATGGCCGCGACGGCCCGGGGTCTGCTGAGCTCGAAATGCCGCATCGAAAGTGTCCCTGTCCGGACCGGTAGAAAGGAGATCTAAAGCCCGACTGTCAAGTCCCCCGGCTTTGTGCAACCTTACGCAGACGACTGATGGCTCAGCGGATGATCGGAAGATCATCCGCTCATGTGCCGGGTCGCGACGTTCCGGCCTGTCAGCGCCGTTCCGGCCGGTTAGCCGGGCCTGGCGGCGAGGCCCAGCTTCGCCGCCAGCCGGCCGAGATAACCGGCAACCTCGTCAGCCGCGCGGTCCGGCATGCCAAAGGCGACGTCGGTAACGCCGATGTCGGCCCAGTGCGCCAGCAGGTCCGGGTCCGGCTTTCCGGCGAGTACCCGGACCTGCGGCTGGCCATCGCGGCCAGCTTCCTGCCAGGCTTCGGACAGCTGGCTTATTTTCAGCTCAAGATCTGCCTCGCCCGGTACGGTCAGCCATCCGTCGGCGGAGGTGGCGATCCAGGCGAATGTCTTCGCGGTGCCGCCGGCGCCGATCACGATGGGAATCCGCGGCTGCTGCGCCGGCTTGGGCCAGGCCCACGACGCCCCGAAGCTGACGAATTCGCCCAGGTAACTGGCCTCCTCCTGAGACCACAGGGCCTGCATAGCCGCCAGGTACTCCCGTAGCACGGCACGGCGGCGGCCGGCCGGAACTCCGTGGTCGGTGATCTCGTCGGTATTCCAGCCGAACCCGGCGCCGAGCACCACCCGGCCGCCAGACAGATGATCGAGCGACGCGATTGTCTTGGCAAGCGCGATCGGATCATGCTCAGCTGGCAGCGCTACCGCGGTGCCGAGCTTGATAGTGGATGTCACGGCCGCGGCCATGCTCAGCGACACCCAGGGGTCGAGCGTGCGCATGTACCGGTCGTCGGGCAGCTCTGCGGTACGGGTTCGCGGGTGCACGGCTTCGCGCCGGACCGGAATGTGGGTGTGCTCGGGCACGTAGAAGCAGTCGAAGCCGGCTGCCTCGGCGACCTGCGCCGCCCGCGCCGGGGTAATGCCCCGATCGCTGGTGAACAACACCACGCCGTAGCGCATGAGCACTCCTTGCCGGTCAGCCGCGTCGGAACACGTTCTCCAGGTTCTTGCTGGTGAGGGTCAGGAAGATCGCGTCGGCCTCGGCCGTTACCTGGCCCGCGGCCGTGATGGTGGCCGACAGGTGCAGCTTGCGGCCGTCGATCCGGTCGAGCGCAGCCGTCACGGTCAGCGGCACCCCGAGCGGCGTCGGACGGCGATAGCGGATCGCCAGCCGTACGGTCATCGCGGGCCGGTCCGGACGACCACGTCGAGCAGCCGCAATGCCTCGCCCAGTTCGCGCCGCTCGTCGCTCGGGTACCAGTCAATCGCTGCCAACAAGGCCGCCTTCCGCAACGGGCTGGCCGGCTGCCGCGTGCCGGCCCGCGCGCCGCCCGGAGAACACGCAGTCGGCCAGCGACAACCCGCTGACGTAGGAACTGGAGCAGAGCCCGACGGCGGTCCGCCCGGCGGCATGCAGGCCGGGAACCGGTGCGCCGTCTGGCCGGAGTACGGTGCCGCTGACTTCGTCCACTGTCAGGCCGCCAAGAGTCAGCATCGGCGCAGGGTAGGCCGGGCGCGGGCGGACCGACAAGTCGATGAGCGAGTACGGCGGCACGCTGATCACCTGCACGCTATCGGAAGGCTTGCCGGCTGGATCGGGCTCACCGTTTGCCGCCGCAGCGTTATAGGCCGCCACGGTAGCGGTCAGGCCATCCGGATCCACGCCGGCCCTGGCGGCGACGCCGGCCAGCGAATCCGCGGTGACGCGGGCGCGCGTCAGCAGGTAGACAGCCTGCATCAGCTGGAACCACAGCGTGCTGCCGCGCAGCTGCCGCCAGGACTCGCGGACCAGCGGCCGGTCGAGCAGCAGCCAGCCGCGCCGGTCGTGCCGCAGCACCATGGCCTCCCCGATCGCGGCCCCGTAGCGGGATTCGTCGCAGATGCGCCGGCCGGACTTGTCCACCAGGACGCCGCGCATGAAGGCGGGCGGCGGCGTGATGAACCGCCAGCAGGAGACCCGGTCAAGGAACCGCGTCGCGCCGCCGGCGGCGACGCCCAGCTGGATGCCGCTGCCGTCGTCGCCAGGCGTGCCCAGGGCCAGCCCGCCGCGGAACGCTGGCGCGTGCTCGCGGAGCATAGCCCTGCTGGCGACGAACCCGCCGGCCGCCAGCACGACCCCGCGATGCGCGCGGACCACCAGCGGCCTGGCATAGCGTCGCTCTAGCCACGTCACCGGCTGGTAGCACCGGCGGCCCAGGCTGCCGCCATACAGATACGGCTTGCGGCCAAGCTTGCTGAGCACCCGGTGCCCGGTCCGCGCCCATGCCGGTGCCGATCGCATGCTCCGGCACTCCACGCCCGTCACCCGCCCGGCGTCGTCGGCAACGAGCCGCACGGCCCGGCTTTGCGGCACGACCTGCGCGCCTGCCGATTGCACGGCGCGGGCCAGCTGGGCGAAGAGCACCTTCCCCGAGGTGCCGTTGCCGACAGCCCGGTGCCCGCGCGGCGCGGGCGCGGCAATGTGACCGAAGGACTGCTCGCTGCCGGAGTAGTAGAGGTAGTGCCTATTGGTCGGGTAGGACGTCTTGTCCGGGCACAGGCTGCCCTCGAACGGCACGCCGTGGCCGGTCAGCCAGCTGATCATCGCGGCGCTGCCGGCGCAGAACTCCGCGAGTGTCGCTGCGGACACCGCGTCCCCGACCTCCAGGCTGAGGTAGCTGATCATCGCGGCGACCGAGTCATTCACACCAGCATCGCGCTGCTGCGGCGTGCCGCCGCCGGCGTAGACCACGCCGCCCGACAGCGCAGTCGCGCCGCCGCCGCCGAACCGGTCGAGTACCAGGACGGTCGTGCCGCCTGCGGAGGCCTCGAGCGCCGCACACGCGCCGGCCGCGCCGAACCCCACCACGACGACGTCGGCTTCCATATCCCACGTCAGCGGCATCGCGGTCTCCTTGCGGGGTTACTGGGCGAGCAGCTGGCCGGATCAGCACCTGGCCAAAACTGTAACGTGTTCTACCATGGACGGGATAGCCGGCGCGGACTTCGCGCCAGGCTGACCACGCACAGATGGCGGAGGGCCGATGACGGCTAACCCGAGCGCGGCGGAGCCGGAGTTCGACCTTGTCGTCGTTGGCAGCGGGGCGGCCGGGATGACCGCTGCGCTCACCGCCGCGCTGAACGGCCTGCGCACGGTGGTGCTGGAAAAGACCGAGTATTACGGCGGCTCGACGGCTCGCTCGGGCGGCGGAGTCTGGATCCCGGGCAACTCACGGCTCCGCAAGGCCGGTCTTCATGACACGCCCGGACCAGGCCAGCAGCTACCTGGCGCATGTCGCCGGCGAGGAGGTGCCCGCCAGCCTGCGGGAGGCGTTCCTGGCGCACGGGCCGGCCATGCTCGACCTGATCCTGGCGAACACTCCAGTCCGGCTCGACTGGGTGCCTGGCTACTCCGATTACTACCCGGAAGCGCCAGGCGGCATCGCCAGCGGCAGGTCAGTCGAGCCGGGCTTGTTCGACGGGCGCGCGCTTGGCCCGGAACTGGCCAGGCTCAACCCGCCATATCTGCCTGCCCCGGCGGGCGTCACCGTCACCCAGGCGAACTACCGCTGGCTGAGCCTGGGCACGAGTCACTGGCGCGCGATCTGGACTACCGCGAAGGTCACCGGCCGGATGGTCCGCAGCAAGGCGACCGGACGACGGCTGCTCAGCCTGGGTCAGTCACTCGTGGCCGGGCTGCGGGCTGGCCTGGCGCAGGCCAGTGTGCCCGTCTGGCTGAGCACGCCCATGACCGGCCTGCTGATCGAGGACGGCAAGGTCACCGGCGTGCACGTCAGCCGCGACGGGCAGCCCGCGCTGATCCGGGCCAGCCGGGGCGTGCTGCTCGCGACCGGCGGTTTCGAGCGCAATGCGGAGATGCGCAGGCGCTACCAGCGGGAGCCGATCGGCATCGACTGGACCGTTGGCTCGCCAGGTAACACCGGCGACGGCATCCTGGCTGGCCAGGACGCTGGCGGCGTACTCGAGCTGATGGATGACGCGTGGTGGGGGCCGTCGATCCCGCTGACCGGAGGTCCGTATTTCTGCCTGGCCGAGCGCAGCCTGCCGGGCAGCATCTTCGTCAACGGGGCGGGCGAGCGATTCGTCAACGAGGCCGCTCCGTACGTGGACGCCGTGCACGCGATGTATGACCGGCACACCGAGGACAACCCGCACGTCCCCTGCTGGATGATCCTGGATCAGCGTTACCGCAACCGCTACGTGTTCGCCGGGATGCCGCCGCGCAAGCCGCTGCCGCGGCGGTGGTACAAGTCCGGCGCGGCCTTCCGGGCAGACTCGCTGGCCGGGCTGGCCGCGCAGATCGGTGTCTCGCCGGACGGCCTCGCCAAGACCGTGCAGAAGTTCAATGACTTCGCCCGGACCGGAAAGGACGAGGACTTCGGTCGTGGCGACTCGGCCTACGACCACTACTACGGTGACCCGCACTGCAAGCCGAACCCGAACCTGGCGCCACTGGCCCAGGCGCCGTTCTACGCCATCAAGATCGTTCCTGGCGACCTGGGCACCAAGGGCGGCCTGCGCACCGATGAACGGGCCAGGGTGCTGCGTGCTGATGGCAGCGTGATCGGCGGCCTGTACGCGGCCGGCAATACCAGCGCGCTGGTGATGGGCCGCAGTTATGCCGGCGCGGGCGCGACTATCGGCCCGGCCATGACGTTCGGCTACCTGGCCGCCCTCCACGCCGCGGGCCGGTATCCGGCGGCAGGCTGACCGCGACATGGCGCGGAGGTGAGTAGAGCGGCAAAAGACGGGCATGGGACCACAGGTATGCTGCAACGAGCCAAGACTGGAGGGCTTCACCGTGCCCAGCGCTGGTCCCACCGGCCATGCCGTGCTGTTCTACCAGAGCGACGATGAGCTGGCTGAGCAGGTGACCGACTACGTGCTCGGGGCCATGGCGCGGGACGGCGTGGGCATCGTGGTGGCAGCCTCCGATCACCGGCGGACGTTCCGCGAACGGCTGGCGAGCGCCGGCGTCGACATCTCGCGCTCCACCGCGGACGGTTCGTACGTTGAGCTTGACGCTGCCGCGGTGCTCAACAGCTTCATGATCAACGGCTGGCCCGACCCGGCGAGCTTCTGGCGGGCAATCACTCCGGTCCTGAACCGGCCAGCGGCGGAACCGCGGCCTGTCCGCATCTTCGGCGAGATGGTCGCGCTGCTGTGGCAGGCCGGGCTGGCCAGCGCGGCAGTCGACGTTGAGGCGCTGTGGAACGAGCTGGCCACGCAGTACCAGTTCGACCTGCTCTGCGGCTACCCGGCTGCGGTGCTCGGCGACCAGCAGCACGCCGACGAGATTGCCCAGGTCCGCGGCGCGCACCAGCAGCACGCCGACGAGATTGCCCAGGTCCGCGGCGCGCACCAGCAGCGGGGCGTCGCTGACGGGCCGTGACCGGGCTTAGCCAGCCTGTTAGTCGCGGCCGAGGATCAGGCCGCTGGTGGGTACGCCGGTGCCCGCCGTGACAAGTACCGGTCCGTCGCCCGGAACCTGGTTGACCGCGCTGCCGCGGACCTGCCGCACGCCTTCGGCGATGCCGTTCATGCCATGTAGGTAGCCTTCGCCGAGCTGACCGCCGTGCGGGTTGAGCGGCAGCCTGCCACCCAGCTCGATGGCGCCGCCGGCGATGAAGTGCCGCGCCTCGCCCGGCCGGCAGAAGCCGAGTTCTTCCAGCTGCATCAGCACGTACGGGGTGAAGTGGTCGTACAGGACGGCGGTCCGGATGTCGTCGGGGCCTAGTCTCGCCTGCGCCCACAACTGCCTGGCAACCACGCCCATCTCCGGTAGCCCGGTCAGGTCGTCCCGGTAATAACTGGTCATCGTGAACTGGTTCGGACCGCTGCCCTGCGCCGCGGCGCGGATGACAGCCGGGGCATTCTTCAGCGAACGGGCCCGGTCCGCTCTGGTGACCACGATGGCCACCGCGCCGTCAGTCTCCTGGCAGCAGTCCAGCAGTCGCAGCGGCTCGCAGATCCAGCGTGATTCCTGATGCTCGGCCAGCGTGATAGGCCGCTGGTAAAACCAGGCCGCCGGGTTTGTCGCCGCGTGCTTTCGGTCGGCGACCGCGACGGTGCCGAAGTCGGCGCTGGCAGCGCCGTAGGCATGCATGTAGCGTCGGGCCGCCATGGCGACCGTGGCTGCTGGAGTTGCCAGCCCCATCGGGTAGTGCCAGCCGGCATCGATGGCGGACGATGTCGCGCCATGGACGGCGCCGGCCGATACCTGACCGAACCGGCGGCCAGAGCGCTCGTTCAGCGCGCGGTAGCAGACCACGGTGCTCGCCGCCCCGGTCGCGACCGCCATCGCGGCCTGGTGCACGGTCGCACAGGCCGCGCCGCCCCCATAGCCGATCAGGCTGAAGAATGTCAGCTCGTGCGCACCGAGCTCGCGCGCCACCGCGATCTCAGCGTTGCTGTCCATGCTGAAGGTGACCAGGCCGTCCACGTCCGCCGCCGTCAGCCCGGCGTCGTCCAGTGCGTTGCGGACAGCCTCGACAGCGAGCTTGAGCTCGCTGCGGCCGGACTCCTTGGAGAACTCGGTGGCCCCGATCCCGGCGATCGCCGCCGCGCCGGAAATCACGGCCTTGTCCCTGGCGGCGCGAGCCGGACGGTGCCCGTGACGTGCAGGCCGAGGCTGCAGCTCCCGGTGACGGTGATGACCTGGTCCCCGTTATCCGCCGTGTCGGCGTGGCCGGAGAACGTCAGCGTGTCCCCGGCGTAACACGGCACGCCGAGCCGGATGGAGACTGCGCGCACGAGTGCCTCCGGGCCTGCCCAGTCGGTCACGTAACGCTGGACCAGGCCGGTAGTAGTGAGGATGTTGAGGAAGATGTCCTTACTGCCGCCCCGCAGGGCGAAGTCCCGGTCGTGGTGTACCGGATAGAAGTCCCTGGTGGCTATCGCCGTGGCGACGATGAGCGTCGCAGTCACGTCGATGTCGACCTCGCGCAGCGCACCTGGCCCGGTCGGCTCGTCTGGCCGCCAGGCCGGCAGCACCAGGTCGTCGTCGACTCGGATGAAGTCGGCCCGCACTGGCATGCCGATGTGCACGCTAGCCGGGTCGGCACCGGTCAGCTCGGCCATCATCCGGACGCCCTCGGTCAGCTCGACGAGCGCGATGACGATCGGCAGCTCCTTGCCGGGCACGGGCGGGTGCCGGTGCACCACGTAGCTATAGACGGTGCCGGAACCTGCGGCTACCTGGTAATCCTGCATCCCGGTGGCGCCGCAGCGAAGGCACGCCGGTCCGGGCGGATGCCGCAGCGCGCCGCACGCGCCGCAGTGCTGGATGCGCAGCTCACCTGCCCGGGTGCCTGCCCAGAAGAACTCGGTATCCGGCGAGACCGGCGGCCGGAGCACCGGACCCGGTCCGATACCCCCCGCCTGACCCGGTCCCGCGGCGAGCCGCGTGACCTCGTCCGTGCCGCCCGCCTGCGGGCGGAACTTCAGCACCCGCCAGTCCATCTCCGCGACTGGCTCGTCACCGGCGTACCAGACGTTTCTCGTGGTCACGAACCAGCCTTCGCCGAGCCCGGTTCGTTTCGGACCGCTGACGTCGGTCAGTTCCGAGCGCATGCTCAGCAGCTCGCCGTGCCGCAGGTACCGGTAATAGGTCTGCGCGCAGTTGGTCGCCACGACCGAGGTGAATCCGGCCTCGTCCAGCACTGTCATCATCAGCCCGAGCGGATCGGCGCCGGCGGGCTGCGGCTGCAGCCCGGGCATCGTCCAGACCTGGATCATCGCAGGTGGCGCGATCAGCTGACCGTGCACGCTCGCAGCGGCGAACGCCTCGTCGGTGTAGAGCGGACTGGCGTCGCCCATGGCGTCCGTCCAGTTGCGGATGGCGGGCATGTTTACTGGGTCCCTGGCGAGCCGGGGTGCGCTCGGCCCGGCGGCCCTGACCTTGTCCGCGGCCGCGAGGATGGCTGCGGTCGCCGTTCCCTCAGTCATCGGGGCACCCTCGGCAGGTTCAGCCCGGCCATTGCGATCAGCTCACGCTGCACTTCGTTGACTCCTCCGCCGAACGTCAGCACGGTGTTGCGCTTGTTCTGCACATCGAGCCAGCGGGCGAGCTCCGCCGTTGCTGGCTCGGCCAGGTCACCGTGGCGGGACACGACCTCGGCCAGCTCCGCGCCGACGCGCTGTGCTTGCTCGGCGCCGAATACCTTGGTCACCGACGCGTCCGCGACGTCCACCGTGTCGGTGACCGCGACCTGCCAGTTGAGCAGCTCGTTGACACGCTCCGCCGCACTCGCCCTGGCCAGCGCCCGGCGCACGTCCGGCAGGTCGAGTAGCGGCCGGCCGTCGGGGCCAGTCCGGTCCGCGGCCCACGTACGGACGCGGTTGTGCAGCAGGCCCAGCCGACCAGACGGCCCCAGCATGACGCGCTCGTGGTTCAGCTGCGAGGTGATGAGCCGCCAGCCCGCGTTCTCGGCTCCCACCCGCATCGTGACCGGAACGCGGACATCGGAGTAGTACGTGGCATTCACATGGTGCGCGCCGTCATGAGTGATGATCGGCGTCCAGGAGTAGCCGGGATCGGTGGTGTCGACGATGAGGATCGAGAGGCCTTTGTGCTTCGGCGCATCCGGGTCCGTCCGGCAGGCGAGCCAGATGTAATCGGCGTCGTGGCCGCCTGTGGTGAAGATCTTCTGGCCGTTGACGATGTAATGGTCGCCGTCCAGTACCGCCCGGGTGGTCAGCGACGCCAGGTCGGTACCGGCACCAGGCTCGGTGTAGCCGATGGCGAAATGCAGATCTCCGGTGAGAATCCTGGGCAGGAAGAAGTCCTTCTGCTGCTGGCTACCATGGGCCATCAACGTCGGCCCGACGGTCTGGAGCGTGACGGCCGGCAGCGGAACATCGGCCAGCGCGGCCTCGTTCACGAAGATCTGCTGCTCAAGCTGACCCAGGCCGCGCCCGCCGTAGTCGGCCGGCCAGCCGACGCCGAGCCAGCCGTCCCGGCCCATCCGCCGGACCACCTCCCGGTAGACGCTGCCGTGCCGCTGGGTGAGCATTTCCTCCCGCTCAGCGGGCGAGATGAGCGCACCGAAGTAGGCCCGCAGCTCCGCTTGCAGTGCAAGCTGGGCGCCGGTCAGTTCAAGGAACATCAGGCATCAGCTGCTTCCCGCGTGCCGAGCTGGTCCAGGCGTGCCTCGGCGCCGCCGACGAGGGCGGCAAGATCGGTAACGAGAGCCGAGTATCGCGACAGCGGATAGGTCACGTCCATGCCGAGCCCGCCGTGCAGGTGGTGGCAGGTCCGCAGGGCCGCGGGCGCATACTGTGCCAGCCAGTACGCGGCCACGTCAGTATCGCGTCCTGCGTCCCGCCCGGTGTCCAGCTGCCAGCACGCCGATGTCGTGATCAGGTGGAGTGTCCGCGCGGTTGCGTACACGTCGGCAATCTGCTGCGCGGCGGCCTGGAAGGTGGCCAGCGGCCTGCCGAACTGCTCCCTGGTCCGCAAGTGCGCGGTGGTGAGATCGAGCGCGGCTGCCAGTGCGCCGTCAGCGACCGCGCACGTACCCGCTACCGCGAACTGGTAGAGGTCAGCAACACCGCAGCCGTCCAGGATGCCCGCGACAGGCGTCCGGTCCAGCCGGAGTGTGTATTCGGGCAGGCCGGACGAGCTGCGTGTCCGCTGGCATGACAGCCCGTCGGCATCGGGCTCGACGACGGCGACAACGGCGCGGCTGTCAGCTCCGCCGCCCGCCACGCTCGCCGGGACGAGAATCCACCGCGCGGCTGCTGCGTACGGCACGCCGACCTTGGTGCCCGACACAGTGCCGCCCGGGCCGAGCGTGGTGGCGACCGCGCCGGGCTCATCCGGCAGCGGGCTCGATGGCTCGCGCAACGCGGCGGTCAGGATGGTGTCGCCGCTTGCTACTCCGGCTAGCAGCTCACCGCGCAGGCCAGCATCTGAGGCCCGGCTCACGGGCAGCACGCCCAAGGCGAGAGTAGCCAGCGCGGGGACTCGCGCAGCCTGCCTGCCTGCCTCGGTGAGCAACGCCGCGACGGCCAGCATGCCCAGGTCATCACCGCCGAGTTCGGCCGGCAACGCGAGCGACAGCAAGCCGGCTCGGCCAAGTTCTGCCCAGAGACAAGAGTCAAGGTCAGCGGTCGCAGGCGCGCCTGCGCGCGGTGGCCCTGCGTCCGGTGGCCCCGCGTCCGGTGGCCCAGCGGCGGGTGACCGCGTGCCGGGTGGCCGCACGTTGGCGGTTGACAGCACCTGCGCGGCCAGCCGTGAGATCTCGAGCTCGGCTTCGCCACGGGAGAAGTCCATCTAGCGTGCCTCCTCGCGCGGCAAGCCCAGCAGCCGCTCAGCGACCAGCGACAGCAGGATCTGGGTGGTGCCGCCCGCGATGCTGAGGCATCGGGTCAGCAGGAATTCGTGCACCAGCCCGGCTGCCGGGCCGTCGGCCGTCGCGGCAGCCGGACCCGACAGTTCAACTGCCGCCTCGGCCGCTGCCTGGCGGTGCGCAACCCCGGCCAGCTTGCGCACCGCCGCGAACGGACCGGGGTCGCTGCCCCTGAGCTGTGCGAGGACGGCCTGCAGATCAAGTAGTGATACCGCCATGCCCTCGGCGACCAGCGCGCCCAGCCGCTGCCGGGCTGCTGGGTCAGCAGCGGCGGAATTGCCGGCGGCTAGCTCAAGCAGTTGCTCCACTGCCTCGCCGACAGACGAGCCGGCGCCCATCGCGACCCGCTCGGAGGCCAGCGTTGTCCGGGCAATCCGCCAGCCGTCACCCGGCGCTCCCACCAGGCAATCGTCCGGCACGTACACCTGGTCCAGGAAGACCTGATTGAACATCTGCCGGCCGGTCATCTCGCGCAGCGGCCTTATCTCGATGCCGGGGCTGTCCATAGCGACCAGGAAGTAGCTGAGGCCCTTGTGCTTAGGCACAGTAGCGTCGGTACGGGCCAGGCAGATGGCCCAGTCCGCGTCCCGCGCCAGCGAGGTCCACACCTTCTGGCCGGTGATCAGCCAGCCGCCGTCAGTGCGGTCCGCCCTGGTGCGCAACGAGGCAAGGTCGGAGCCCGCTTCGGGCTCGCTGAAGAGCTGGCACCAGCTGATCTCGCCGCGCAGCGTCGGCCCGGCGAACCTCGCCTGCTGGGCCTGGCTGCCATGGCCCAGAATGGCCGGCACGGCCCAGCCGCCGATGACGATAGCGGGCCTGGCTAGTCCGATCCTGGCCAGTTCGTCATCGATCACGAGGCCGGCCGCGTGCGAGGCCGCAAGACCGTAGGGAGGCGGCCAGGACGGTGCCGCGTAACCGGAATCGGCGAGCGCTCGGCGCTGCTCGGCCGTCGGCAGCGCGGCGATCTGCGCGGCGACCGTCCTGGCCGTGCTCCGCACCGCCGTCAGCTCATCGTTGCCGGCGGCGTCAGCCACGGTCAGCTTGCGGCGGGCGCCGGCCATGGCCAGCGTCGCCGCTCTGTCCCGCCACCGCGCGGTGCCACCCAGCAGCTGGCGCAGCGCGAAGGCCCGGCGCAGGTACAAATGCGCGTCGTGTTCCCAGGTGAAGCCGATGCCGCCGAGGACCTGGATGCAGTCCTTGGCGTTGTCGACGGCAGCATCGAGACTGAACGCAGCGGCTGCGGCCGCGGCGAGCGGCAGTTCGTCCGGCCCATCGCCGATGGCCCTGGCCGCATCCCAGCCGAGCACGGCCGCGGCCTCCGCCCGGCAGAACATCGTGGCGCACAGGTGCTTGACGGCCTGAAAGGAACCGATGGCGCGGCCGAACTGCTGCCGGATAGCGGCGTATTCGGCCGCTGTGCGGGCGCACCAGCTCGCGACCGCGGCGGCCTCGACCGCGGCGAGCGCGGCCGCAAGGTCCCGGACCTGCTCCGTAGTGACGCCGTCAAGGAGGGCATCGGGACCGGTGATCACCTCAGCCAGCGTCACCTCCGCCAGCGAGCGGGAGAAGTCAGCGGCAGCCCGATCCACCACGGTGACACCAGGATGATCGGAAGCGAGCAGGAACCAGGCACCGGGGCCCTTGCCCGTCGTGCCTTATCGGCTGCCGCCGGGCCGGCTGTCTCTGGGCCGGCTGTCTCTGGGCCGGTCGAGCCAGGGCGGCTGCTGTCAATCTGCGTGCCTAGCTCGGCGGCAGCGCCGACGAGCAGATGAGTGGTGCTGCCGCCGCCGAGGACCAGTCCGGCCGCTCCGCTGAGCGTCAGGGTGCCGTCGTCGCGGCGGACCGCACGGACCGTCTCTGGTTCGAACGCCACCGCGACCGAGATCTGGCCGGCCGCTATCGATGCCAGCATCCTGCGGGCCATGGCTGTCTGGCAGCGTGCCAGCACGAGGGCGGCCAGCAGCGTCGGCATCACCGGCCCGGGCACCAGCGACTCGGTGACCTGCGCCAGTGCCGCGGCAAGATCGGCCGTGCTGCCGCTGGCCTCGGCGGCCTCAGCAGGCAGTCCGATCGAGAAAAGGCCGAGGCCGGCCAGGCTCGACCAGCGTTCCGCAGCCGCGCTGTCCGGCCCGCCTTGCGGTGCCGTTGCCGCTCGGGTGTCCCCGGTTGATGGGGCATCGCTGGGGTCAGCGGGTTCCAGGCCGCGAACGACCTCGATGGCTCTGGTCCGCTTTGCCCATTCGCGGATCGAGGCCTGGATCGCAAGCTGCTCTTCGGTGATCGCGATGGGCAACTCGTGTCCTCCTCCTCGACTGGCAATCAAAATTAGAACACGTTACAGGTCTGGCCGGAACTAATCCGCAACGCCGCTACCCATAGCGACGCGGCAGGGAAGAGCTGACCTTTGATTTGCGCAGACAGGCTCAGGCCCTGCTGGACGACGCCGACATGAGGAGTAACCGCGACCTTGTCACCTGGCTGTGACCGACCATGAGCGCAATGGAACCGCGCGGCTGCTCGCGCCGGTACAGCGGCTATCACGGACGATGACAGCTACTCCGGGCCGGGTCCCGGTTTCAGATGGGCCTCGGGGTGGTCGGCGCCGGCTAGAGCCTGTCCCTGAAGGCGACGTCGGACTGGATGCGCGATCGCTCTGCACTCCGGTACAGGTCCCTGGAAGCCTCGTCGCCATGGTCCCCGGTCCACTGCTTACCCTGAAACAGGCCGCTGAGCCAGCGGCGAAGGCGCTTCCATGTCATCTGTGAGCCCCGTAGCTTGTCGCCCGTGCCTGATGCAGTCAGCGTCGCAGATGATGAGGCACAACACAAACGGTGCATACATGCACAGAGATGGTGCGGGGCGCAGGGCTGGGCAGCTCATCGAAGGTCGGCCCGTGAGGCCCTTTTCAGGAGGGCGGCCAGCGCCCCGCACGGGACACGCTGCCAGTATCGCGGGGCTTGCCGACTGTCGAAAATGACGGGCAGCTGAGCCGGGTCGCGCGTTCGCGGCAGCCACATCACACGCAGCCTGATTGCCTACTTGGTCCACGTTTCTGCAGCTCAGCGGGTCAGCCTGATAGAGTTAGAACACGTTATACCTGACCTGGATCAGGGCAGGCCAGGGCCTGGCGGCCAATGCGCCAGCCGGATTCTGCCAGCACTGCGTCCTGCCTGGTCAGACATGTTTGCGTTGCTAGGCTGGCCGCGGCAGAGCTCGTGATCGAACCGCCGAAGACGGCGCTTGGCCGGACGAGAAGTTCAGCGTGACGACGAAAGGCCTCGATGGCAACGCCGAAGGTGCGTACGAATGGCAGCCCCGATGCGGCTACGTCCGGTCCCGCCGAGAGTGATCTTGGCTCGGCTGCGCAGCGGGAGCGCCGGAAGCGGATCCTGGACGCGACTCTCGCGCTGGCGTCCAAGGGCGGTTACGACGCTGTGCAGATGCGCACTGTGGCCGAGCGGGCTGACGTTGCTCTCGGCACCCTGTACCGGTACTTCCCGTCCAAGATTCATCTGCTCGTCTCGGGCCTGGCACGCGAGTTCGAGCGCGCTCAGGAGCGGCTGGACCGGTCGCCAGTTCCCGGCGATACCCCGTACGACCGGATGCTTTACGTGCTGGGCCGGGTAACCAGGTCCATGCAGCGCGAGCCGCTGCTCACCGAAGCGATGACCAGGGCGTTCATGTTCGCTGACCCGAGCGCCGCTGCCGAGGTCAACACGGTCGCGCAGATGATGGAGGACATGCTCACCAAGGCCATGCACGAGGGCGAGCCGACCGCCGACGAGCGAGCCATCGCCAGGGTGATCGGCGATGTGTGGCTGTCGAACCTCGTGGCCTGGGTGACCAGGCGGGCGTCGGCGAACGACGTCGCATCACATCTGGAACTAGCCGCCCGGCTGCTGCTGCGCGCGCCGTAACCGGGCCCGGCTCACCTGGCCACGTCGACGATCAGCCGGACGCGGTGCCCCGAGCCGGTCAGCTCGATGACCCGGAATGGCTTCCTGGCCCGCAGCCCGATGCCGATCGAGGTCACGCCCTCGAAGCTGCCGAGACCGGCAACCTGGCGGAACTCAGGGAATCCGGCCACATTCGCCAGATGCCGATTGCTGGCCGGGAAGCCGCGAACTGCCGGGGCGAGCAGAGTGAGGAGAAGCTTGGCGCGGCCGCTGACGTGCACCACCTTGCCCGAGCCCGAGGCGTAGAAGGCCCGCACGTAGCGCACCCGGAAACCTGGCTGCTGACCCGCGCCGAGATCGACGACCAGCCGGTCGAAGCAGGCATGCCGGCCTGCTCGCACATCGTGCACTTTCGTCTGGACCATGGTGCCGTCATGGCGCGGCGCCGTGCCCCAGTTCGTATGGCAACGCTGCGCGGTGACCGCGGCGGCCTGCGCCGGCAGCGAGGTCAGCGCACCGCCGAGACCTGCCAGGATTGCCGTTGCTACCGCGATTGCAGTCTTCCGCACCACGACCTCCTTCAGCTGGCCAGCTGACCAGCTGGCACCTGCGACACACCGACAGTAGCGCCGACCTGTGGCAAAGGCAGGGTAAAGAGCAGATATGGCTAAGACAAAGAGCGGTCACGATCGCCGTGCTATGAGCCTGCCGCGCAGGACGACGGCGCGCGGCGTGTCCAGCTGACCCAGGTCCGCACGCGGATCGCTGTCGTAGATAACCGCGTCGGCCGGCGCCCCCGGCTCGAGGCCGGGCATGCCGAGGTAGGACCGCGCGGCCCAGGACGCGGCTGCCAGCGCATCGTGCGGCCGCAGGCCAGCGGCGGCGAGAGCTCGCACCTCATCGGCGATCCGGCCGTGCGGTCGCGAGTCGGTGCCGGCCAGCACTACCACGCCCGCCTCGGCGGCCTGGGCCGCTAGCTGGCCGTGCACGCTGGCGCCACCCACGTACCAGGACTTCCGCGGGCTGTCTGGCTGGTCAGCCATCCGGGCCAGGCTTGCTGTCAGCACCGCGAGAGTCGGCGTCAGCGCCGTTCCCTGCGCGGCCATCAGCGGCAGCAGCTCAGGGTCGAGGCACATGCCGTGCTCCACCGAGTCGACGCCCGCCGCAACCGCGGCTGCCCCGCCCGCCGCGTGCTGTGAATGCACCGCGACCCGGCCGCCTGCGGCATGCACGGCCATCACGACCGCCGTCAGGATCGCCGCCGGTATGGGCTCATCGTCCACGCCCCAGTCGCCGATCAGCTTGGCCCAGCCTGTCCGCGCGGCCTGCGCCGCCGCGACGTCCGGCAGTTCGGACAGCTCTGCTCGCCGGCCCCAGTTGTCGAAGAACTGACCGTGCTGAGCGATCCACGGCCCCGCGTGCACGGCCCTCGGCAGGCCGGGCTCCTGGCCGAACCAGTCCGGAGGATCACCGGCCAGGCCGGGAGACCTGATGAGCGTCACGCCGGCCGCAACGTGGTCACGCAGGTCGTCCCGAAGCATTTCGTCGGCTAGCGGTTTGCCCGGCTCCCCGGCGCCCGGGTGAGTGTGCGCGTCGACCAGGCCGGGTAGCAGCCAGCCTTCGGCGGCCAGTTCGGCGCCGGGGACCGGGTCGGTGGTCCATCGGTCACCGTCGGCATACAAGTCGGCGTACTGACCGTCAGGCAGCGCGTAGCCGCGCACGCGCAGGACGCTCATGGCGCCGCCGCGCTGGTGGGCGCTGGCTGACGGCTGCGCGGCGGCAACGGCGAGTCGGTCACGCCGGCAGGATAGCCTGCCGCTAGGCCAGGGCGTGAACGCACGGCGGGGGAGTCATGACGTGCCGCCGAGGCCCTGCTGGCGTGATCTCGACCGGACAGCTCGGAGCGGCGCCCAGGAACATCTGCCGCACTGATAGTGTTAGTGATCAACGGTGCCTCTATTGCACCGTCTCGCGGGCAGAGAGCCCGCGCGGTCGCTGTGCGAGCTGTCCGCTTCTCGGTGAATCTGTGTTTCGCCGCTGTCGTCGACTCTTGACATGACGCGGCCCCCGACCACCGATGGAGCCTGGCACATATGCCTCACACCTCAGGGCGCCGCCGCGCGCCTGCGCACTACCGCGGCAAACCGCGCCGGGGAGTCGCCGGCGGACAACGCCCGTCCCGCCCTTCCCGGCCAGCATCCGAGAACCCCCGATCCGAGCTAGACCGCGCGCTCGCCGCTGCGGCCGAGCTTCCGCAGCCCCCGGTCATGACGTTCGCCGAGCTAGGGCTGGAGCCCCGGCTCGTCGCCGCGCTTGCCGCTCGCGACATCCGCGAGCCATTCGCGATCCAGGGCCGGGCGCTGCCTGATGCCCTCAGCGGCAGGGACGTGCTCGGCCGGGCCGAGACCGGGTCCGGCAAGACACTCGCGTTCGGGCTGCCGATGCTTAGCCGGCTCGCCCGGCTCGGGACCCGGCCACGGGAGAAGGCACCGCGTGGCCTGATCCTGGTGCCCACCCGCGAGCTGGCCCAGCAGGTCGCGGGCGTGCTGACGCCGCTCGGCCGCAGCATCGGCGTGTCCGTGACAACGGTCTATGGTGGAGTACCGATCGGCAGGCAGATTACCCGGGTAGGTCACGGCGTCGACATCGTGGTCGCGACTCCCGGGCGGCTTATCGACCTGCTCGACCGCAGGGCCTGCACCCTTCAGGACATCTCCATCACCGTGCTTGACGAGGCTGATCACATGGCTGACCTCGGCTTCATGCCGTCGGTCACCCAGATCCTCGACCAGACGCCGGCTGGCGGCCAGCGGATGCTGTTTTCCGCGACCCTGGACCGCGGCGTGGACCAGCTGGTCAGGTCCTACCTGACCGATCCGGCGCTGCACGCGGTGACGCCGGAAGTCGTAGCTGGCGGTGCCGCCGAGCACAGCCTGCTCGTCCTGGCCGCCGAGGACAAGCTGGCAGTCGCCGCGGAGATGGCCAGCAGGCCGGCCCGCACGCTGTTCTTCGTACGGACCAAGCACGGCGCGGACCGGCTCGCCAAGCAGCTGGAGCGGGCCGGTGTCGATGCGGCAGCTATTCATGGCGACCGCAATCAGAACCAGCGTCAGCGGGCTCTCGACGCATTCGCCGCGGGCCACCCCCGGGTGCTGGTCGCGACCGACGTTGCAGCCCGCGGCATTCACGTCGACGGCATCGAGCTGGTCGTGCACTTTGACCCGCCCAACGATCACAAGGACTACCTGCACCGGTCCGGCCGGACCGCACGGGCCGGAGCGACCGGGCTGGTCGTGACGCTGGCCGTGCGCGACCAGGTGCGCGAGGTCCAGCGACTGCATGAGGCGGCCGGCGTCGAGCCGGCCCGTCACCAGGTGGCAGCCGGCCACCCGGTGGTGCGGGAGATCGCGACTACGGGCACGCCGGTGCCGCCCCCGCCGCCCGCGGCGGAGCGCCACGTACGGCCGGCGAGCGCGCCGCCAAGGGCCCGCCGCGGCAGCGGCCGCCCGCCGCGGACCGGGACGCCGGCCCGCACCGGGACGCCGTCTTGGAGCGGATCCCAGCCGCGGTCGGCTCGCCGCCCGCAGCGCCCGGCCTAGTCATCTCGTCGTGACCGTGGCTGATTCTCGCTGTCACTGAGAATCAGCCACGCTGACGTGCCGCAGTGCCGTCTCCTCGGGCGACGGCCCATGGTGACGGGGGTCACGTGCCCCGCCGCGGCGCGCAGGATGAAGTGCCGGCAGATTTCGCGTTGAGTAAGAAGTCGGGAACATCGCAGAACTGGCCGCCGGACCCAGTCCGTGCGCGCCCCCGGCTGCCGTCTCGCCGTACTCGGCACTCAACCGGAGGGTCAGTCCTTGCAGCATGCTCGCTGGCGGAACCAACTGCGTGCCGGCGCGGTCGGCGCGGTCGGCGCCGCCGCAATGCTGGCGGGAGTGACGCCCGCACAAGCTGCCGCCAGTCCGCCCGGCCCGAAGGCTGCGGTGGCGCAAGGCATCGACGCGGCCGGCCTGGCCGTCCCGTCGCTGTTCGCAACACCGGGAGGGACGAGGGAGACCGTTTCCTTCGTACTCAGGGAGCGCAACCAGCGCGGCCTGGAATCCCGTGTCGAGAACGGCATGCGCGGCGGGTACCTCTCGGTGGCCAGCTTCGCCCGCAGCTACGGCCAGCCGCCTGGCCGGGTCAGCGCGCTGCGGAGCTTCCTGGCTGGCTACGGCATCACGACGACCGCGGCTGCCGACCGGCTGGATATCACTGCGACCGGTACTGCTGCCCAGTTCGATAAGGCGCTATCGGTGCGCCAGCACGAGTACGCCATCAAGAGCGCGAAGGCCATCGGCGGCCTCGCGGGCCGTCCGGCGGTCACCATTCACGGCACCACCGACCGGCCGCTGCTGCCCGTCCAGCTGGCCGGCTACGTTCAGTCGATCCTGGGCCTGACCAACTACCCGATCTTCGCAAGCAACGCCGTGCACACGCTCACCGCCGAGCAGCGATCAGCGCCGCATCAGCTTCAGCAAGGCAACCGGACGCCGCAGGACTTTGCCCGGCAGTACCATCTGACACCGCTGTATGCCCGGGGCGCGCGCGGCCAGGGACAGACGGTCGGCATCATTACCTACGCCAGCATGCGGCCTGCTGACGCGACGCATTTCTGGGCCAGCACCGTGAATATCCGCACCAGGGCGCACCGCATCACGCTCGACAACATTGACGGCGGCGCGGGACGGGTCAGCAGCGCCAGCGGATCGCCGGAGAGCACCCTCGACGTCGAGCAGGCGGGCGCCGTCGCGCCCGCTGCGCGCATCGTGGTCTACCAGGCACCGAACACCGACTACGGAGCGGCGGACGCTTACTTCGCTGCCGCCAGCCAGGATCGGGCCAGCACGCTGTCGACAAGCTGGGGATTCTCCGAGACCGCGCTTCAGGCGTATGGCCAGGCCGGGCAGGAATCGGCCACCTACGGCAGCATCTTTGACGAGGCCTACCTCGAGCTGGCGGCGCAGGGCCAGACAGCTTTCGCGTCGTCCGGCGACAACGGGGCGTACGACGACTCGCACGACACCCCGCAGTCCTATACGAACCTGTCCGTTGACAATCCCGGCGACAGCCCATGGGTGACGACAACTGGCGGCACGACCATCGCCGGCCAGATCCCGCTGTATGACCACCAGGGCAAGCTGGCGACGACCGTGCGCATCACGGCGCAGCGCACCTGGGGCTGGGACTGGCTGTGGCCGCACTACGCGCTGTTCGACAGCGGATCTGCCCCGTACTCGTCAGAGGCGCAGTTCGCCACCGACGTGACCAACATCTGGGGCAGTGGCGGCGGCTACAGCAGTTCCGAGCGAAGGCCGCCTTACCAGCTGCGGATAGGCGGCCTGGGCAACTACACCGCAGTGCCGTACCTGACTCCGGTGGCTGCCAGGCCGTTCCCCGGTACTGCCATGCGGCTGCCTACCCGCTGGTCCGCCTGGGACGCCGCCAGCCGCAGCGCGGTGGCGCCGCGGCCGGTCGGCGGTCACGCGGCCGGCCGGGCCGTTCCCGACCTGGTCGCTGACGCTGACCCGTACACCGGGTACGAGGAGTACTTCAGCGGATTCCCGGCCAGCCTGGGGCACCTTGAGCAAGGCTGGGGCGGGACCAGCTTCGTGGCTCCGCAGCTGAACGGGGCAGCGGCGGTGATCGACTCGTACCTGGGACATCGGGCCGGGTTCTGGAATCCCGCCATCTACCGGTTCGCTGTCGGGCGCACGTCGCCGTTCACTCCCCTTGACAGCACCGGGGCAGGTAACGACAACCTGTACTACACCGGCACGGCTGGCCACATCTACAACCCTGGCTCCGGCCTCGGCACGCCCGATCTGGCGAAGCTGGCTGCGGACTTGCGCACGCACCGGTAAGCCGCGATCACCCGGAGAGGGCCGGCCCGGAGGAGGCTCATGGCGGCGCGGCAGTGGAATCACAACATCCACTACTACCCGCTCGTGCTGCGCGCCGTCCCGGTCGCGGCCAGGAGCGGCCTTGACGTTGGCTGTGGGGACGGCATGCTCGCTCGCCAGCTGCGCGGGACGGTGCCGCAGGTGACGGCGATCGACCGGGACGAGCGGAGCATTGTCGCGGCGAAGAGGCAGGACGCCGGGCTGGGCATTGAGTATCTGCACGGCGATTTCCTCAGTCACGTCTTCGAGCCCGAGTCGTTCGATTTCATCGCGTCGGTGGCGGTCCTGCATCACCTGGACGCCTTGGCCGGGCTGCAGCGCATGGGCTCGCTCCTGCGGCCCGGCGGCACTCTGGTCGTCATCGGCTGCGCGCGGTCCAGCAACCTGGCCGACCTGCCAGCCGAGATCGGCGGCATGGTGCTGCACCGCCTGCAGTCGCTACGGCAGGAGTGGGCCGAAAGCGGCGGCCCAACCTTCTGGCCGCCCCCGGAGACATACTCCGGCATGCGCAGCGCTGGCAGCGCCGTGCTGCCCGGCTCGTCCTTCCGCCGGCTGCTGCTCTGGCGGTACTCGCTGATCTGGACAAAGCCAGCCCGCTGACGGCGCGCGAGCGCTCGTTGCCAGGCCGCTGACCTGCTGATCTAGCAAACCCGAGATTGTCACCGAAGGTTTGCCGGGCCGTCACTGCGGCGCGCCCATTTCCGGTAGCCAGATGGCCGACGGTGTGAGCGTGCGAATCGCTTATGTCACCGAGTCCTTCCCGCCGGACGTCAATGGCGTCGCGCACACGGCCGTGCGCGTTGCAGAGCATCTCCTGTCCCGAGGCCACCAGCCGCTCGTGATCGCGCCCGAGCCGGCCAGCGGGGCGGATCACCCCGAACGCGACTTCGACTTCCCCGTCGTCCGGGTGCGCTCGATCGGCCTGCCCGTCTATCCGGGCTTTCGCGTCGGCCTGCCCGGCTCGGGAGTACGCGAGGCGGTCGCACGTCACCACGCCGACCTTGTCCATCTGGCCGGCCCCTTCGTGCTGGGCGCCGGTGGCTGTGCTGCCGCGGTTGCCCAGCGAATGCCCATTGTCGCGGTGTACGCGACAGACCTGCCTGCCTACGCGCGCACTTACCACGCTGGCGCGGTCGGTGAGGCTATCTGCTGGCGGCGGGTGCGCAAGATACACAATGCCGCAGGCCGGACCCTGGCACCGTGCACCGCGACTGCGGCTGAGCTGCGCGATCATGGCGTCGAGCGGGTGCGGGTGTGGGCACGCGGGGTAGATTGCGGACGGTTCGATCCGGCCAGGCGAAGCGAACGGCTGCGGGCGGAGCTTGCTCCTGGCGGCGAGCTGCTCGTTGGCTACGTCGGGCGGCTGGCCGCCGAGAAGCGGCTCGACCTGCTTGCCCAGGTGGCAGCCCTGCCGGGCGTGCGGCTGATCATCGTCGGCAGCGGTCCGGCCGAGGCGGCGGTTCGCCGGGCAGTTCCGGCTGCGCTGTTCCTTGGCCAGCGTGGCGGCGCGGACCTGGCCAGGATCTACGCCAGCCTCGACGTGTTCGTGCACAGCGGGCCGCACGACACATTCGGTCAGACGCTGCAGGAAGCGTCAGCCAGCGGGCTTCCGGTCGTCGCGCCAGCTGCGGGCGGCCCGCTGGACCTGGTCAGGGATGGCGTCACCGGGTTCCTGGTCCCCCCCGGCAACGCCGGCGCGCTGGCAGCCGCGGTGGCAAGGCTGGCCGCCGACCCGCGGTTGCGAGCGGGCCAGGGGCTGGCCGGCCGCCAGATGGTACTGGGCCGCAGCTGGCCGGTGATGTGTGACGAGCTGATCAGCCACTATCTCGATGTCCTTGAATCTCATGGATCGGCGGCAACGGAACGGACGGCGGTGGCCGCATGAACACGTTCGCGGCGCTCGGCGACTCGATCACCCTGGGGATCGGCGATCCGGTCCGGCTTGGACCCGAAACCGGCTGCCGTGCTGGCAGCCGCGGCTGGCGAGGCTGGGCCGTCCTGCTGGCCGACAGCCTGGTCGACCCGGATCTGCACATCGTCGCTGTCAACGGAGCGTGCATGGCCGACCTTGAGCGTGAGCAGCTGCCGGCGGCGCTGCAGCTGCGGCCCGATGTCGCCAGCGTCGTCATAGGCGTCAACGACACGCTGCGGCCCAACTTCGATCCGGACCGGATCGGCGCGGCGGCGGCGCACACTGTCGGTGCGCTGCGGGCTGCGGGCGCCGAGGTGCTCACCATGCGGCTGCCCGACCCCGGTCGGATGCTCGGCCTGCCCGGCGTCCTGGCCAGGCCGCTTGCGCGCCGGGCCAGGCAGGTCAACGACGTGATAGACGCCGTGGCTACGCGATTCGGCACGCTGCACTTTGATGCGGCGATGGACGCCGAGACCTACGATCCGCGGATGTGGGCCGTTGACCGGCTGCACCCGAGCGAGCGAGGCCACCGGCTGATCGCGCGCAGGTTCCACGCGCTGCTGGCGCAAGCGGGCGTGCCCGTTCGGGCAGCGCCCGGCGCCGAGCCTGAGAACCCGCCGCCGAGCAAGATCGAGCAGGCGGCGTGGATGGCCACCAAGGGAACGGCCTGGGTCGCGCGGCGCTCTACCGACCTGGTTCCCAGTTTGCTGGCCATGGCAGTTGCCGAATGGCGGGCCGGACAGCAGAGCGCCGGCCAGCAGAGCGCCGGCCAGCGCGGCGACGCCGGTACCGCTACCGAGCCGACCGAGGCGCTGGACCTGCCCGTCTAGCCGGCTATGGCCGGGAGCTGCCCCCGTGGGTTAGCTTGGGTCGGCATGACATGGCAACCGGAACTGGATGAGCTGCACAGGCGGCAGCAGCTGGCCGAGCAGATGGGCGGCCAGGAGAAGGTCCGGCGGCAGCATGACGCCGGCCGGCTGACGGTCCGCGAGCGGGTGGCCGCGCTGCTCGACGACGCTACGTTCCGGGAGATCGGCGCGCTCGCGGGAACGGCTGTGTACGACCCTGACGGGCGGCTGGCCAGCTTCACAGCTGCCAACTTCGTCACCGGAACGGGGCGCATCGGCGGCCGTAAGGTCGTGGTCGGCGGTGACGACTTCACCATCCGCGGCGGTGCAGCCGATGCGGCGATCATCGGCAAGCAGATTTACGCCGAGCAGCTGGCGAATCAGCTCCGGCTGCCCATCGTGCGGCTGGTCGAAGGAACCGGCGGCGGCGGCAGCGTCAGATCGCTCGAGCTGACGGGCCACACGTACGTGCCAGTCAACCCAGGCTGGGACTACGTGGTGGATAACCTGTCCGTCGTTCCGGTAGTCGCAGCGGGCCTCGGCCCGGTGGCCGGCCTAGGCGCCGCGCGGCTGTGCGCCTCGCACCTGTCCATCCTGGTCGAGGAGACCGCGCAGCTGTTTGTCGCCGGCCCGCCAGTAGTCAAGAGCGGGGTTGGCGAGGACCTCGGCAAACAGGAGCTTGGCGGTACCCGGGTGCATGCCCGCAATGGCGCGGTGGACCTGGTGGCGGCCTCTGAGCTGGACGCCTTCGAGCTGATCAGGCGGTTCCTGTCGTACCTGCCACCGAGCGCGTACTCGCTGCCGCCGGTCACCGGATCTGCGGACCCGCCGGACCGGCGCGACGAGTGGCTGCTGTCTGCGGTGCCGCGCGATCGGCGCCAGCCGTATCGCATCCGCGAGATCCTGGCCACCATCCTGGACGCGGGCTCAGTGCTGGAGATCCAGCGTTACGGCGGGTCGATGGTGACCGCGCTGGCCCGGCTGGACGGACACCCCGTCGGCGTTGTCGCGTGCGACCCGTACCTGTCGGGCGGCTGCATGACGGCGGAGGGCGCCGATGCGGTCATCAGGCTCGCCGACCTCTGCTCGACCTTTCACCTGCCGATCGTGACGTTCACCGACCAGCCCGGCCTGCTGATCGGCAGCCGCGCGGAGCAGCGCGCCACGATCCGGCACGGCGTGCGCGCCATCAGCGCGGTGTACCAGGCCACCGTCCCTGGCGCGGAGATCATCGTCAGGCGTGTCTTCGGCGTCGGCGGCGCCGGGCTGACGAACCGGCACCGGGTCGTGCGGCGCTGGGCATGGCCGTCGGCCGACTGGGGCTCACTGCCCGTGGAGGGCGGGATCGAGGCAGCGTACCGGGCCGACCTTGAGCGCGCTGACGATCCAGCCGCGCTGCTCGCGGATATCCGGGTCAGGCTTGACGCGGTGCGCAGCCCGCTGCGAACCGCCGAGCGATTCGGCATCGAGGAAATCATCGACCCGCGCGAGAGCAGGCCGTTGCTCTGTGACTGGGTGCGAGATGCGTACGCCGTGCTGCCCGCGCAGCCGGGGCGGCCGTCCTTCGGCACCCGGCCTTAACCCGGCTCGTTTCCGCCACGCCGCCCGTATTGGCCTTCGAAGGGCCTGCTGGCCGTCGTTATCTGGCAAAATCTCGTCGTGGGGGATCAAGAGCACAGCATGGTTGCCGGTCAATGCGGGAATGGCCGGCTGGGGGGAAACATCATGAGCACTGATATGTCTAGCCGATCCGGCTCCGTTGCCAGGCCCGCCTTCTACGACGACGGCGAACTGAACTACCTGGATTACTGGTCAGACCGGGACTACGAGCATCATGCCGAGGTCATGGCCATCCGGCGGCTACTGGCCGGCCTGTCTTTCCGGGACGCTCTCGATATCGGCGGCGGTTACGGACGGCTGTGCGTCGTGCTCACGGAATACGCCGCTAATGTCACCCTGATCGATTCCAGCAGGCAGCAGATTGAGCTGGCGCATCGTTTCCTTATTGGCCGCACCCAGGTCAAATGCCGGGTAATGGACGCAGCCGCGCTGCGCTTCAAGGACGAGAGCTTCGATCTGGTCACCCTGGTGAGGGTGCTCCATCATCTGCCGGACCCGGCCGACGAGCTCAGGGAGATGTACCGGGTCCTGCGGCCAGGCGGTTATGCGGTTGTCGAGGTCGCTAACTCCACGCACGCCATCAACCGGCTCCGATACCTGGTGAAGCACAAGCAGATCCCGCTGACGGCCATCGATATCAGGTCGGCGCAGAGCAGTGAGCCGGATGGCATCCCGTTCGTCAACCACCACCCGCAGACGATCGTCAGCCAGCTAGCGGCGACCGGGTTCGGCGTCGAGCGCTCCCTCTCTGTCTCGAACCTGCGGCATCCGGCGCTGAAGAAAGCGATGCCGCTGAGGTCCATGCTGCTGGCCGAGAAGGTTCTGCAGAAGGGCCTGGCCCGCCTCACCTTCGGGCCGAGCCTGTTCCTCTTGCTGCGCAAGCCGCCAGCGTGACGGCGGCCTAGCCCGGCGCGGCGAAGATTACCCGGCCGCGGGCCAGATCATAGGTAACAGCGAACCTGCTCAGGAAGCCGTTACCTATCAAGCCGTCGTAGATGATCTTCTGGAACATGACGTCCGGGTCTGCCTGCCGAACGAGCGGTGCGGCCGTGGCGCTGATGTCGCCGGACAGCCTGGTGAAGTACCGGCTGAACGAGTTGCCGGTCTCGTCTGTGCCTGCCACCTTGCGGACTCGCTCGCTCCTGAGGTCGACGCCGAGTCCGTCGGCTAGCCGCTCGTCCAGGATGAGCGTGTCGCTGCCGGAGTCGACTTCGACCGTGACCGATGTGCCGCCGGGCAACTCCAGCGCGAGGTAAATGTCGGTGGCGGGTCCATCATGGTGCACGGTGACCGGCACTGAAATACCCGACGTCGCCCGGCGATCGGCGGAGTACTCGTCTTCGACGACCATGTGCCCGGCCGGGTAGTCGACTGTTACCGGCACCGACCGGAAGAAGCTGAGCGACAGGAAGCCCTCGACCTGGTCGAGGCCGGCCGCTTCGCTCAGGTCGAAGATCCCTGCTGGTACCGACTCCTGACTGAAATCGCCGAGGCGGACAGATGCGAGCGTGCCCATCGGCGTGGTGACCTCCTGCCCGGACATTCTCCGGCCGGTAAAGCTGGTTCCGTCCGGCACGCAGCCGACCCGCTGCGCCAGCGATTCGGAGATCAGGTTGACGCCGATCCCGGTGTCGAAGATGAACCGCGTCTCGATATCGCCGAGACGGACCGGGACGGTGGTGAAATGAGCCAGATAGTCGAGTGGCACGGAAGAAGTCACGGCCAGACAGTATCCGTCATGAGTCCTTGAGGTGACGGCTGAAGAAAGCGGCGATGCGCCGGCGGGCGTCTTGCGCGGATGGCTCGTGGTAGCGCGTTCCGGAGATCTTGGTGAGGAAGATCAGGAGCGGCGTGGCATCTGCGGGGTCGGGGTCGTTGATGAAGCCGTGCCCGGCGTCGGGATACACCTTCACGTCGTGGTCAATGCCCAGGTCGCTCAGCGCCTGCTCAAGCCTCGGCGCGGCGCTCTTCCCCATGGGCGAACGGTCCTGGCCGCCGTAGCTGCCGACCATGGGGCATGCACCGGCCAGAACTCGTACTGCGTCCTTCGGGCAGCCACCGTAGTTGACGCTCGATGCCGAGTAGCCGTGTCCGGGAGCGAGGGCAACAGCGTACGCGCCACCCATGCAGAAACCGATAACCCCCACCTTGCCGGTGCACTCGTCGCGGGTTGCGAGCCAGTTCCGGACGCTGTCGAGGTCGTCGAAGGTCCGCCCCTTGCCGGAGCTCAGCTCACGCATGATGGTCCACAGGCAACGGAGCCGACTGCCCCAGTAGTACAAGTCGGGTGCGGCGGCCAGGAACCCTTCGCTCGCCAGCCAGTCTGCCTGGTTTCGCAGGTCGTGACTCATGCCGCCGAAATCGTGCACGACTACTACACCAGGCCACGGCGCGGCTGCGGCGGGGACCGCTATGTAGGCGGGCATCTCGCCGGCTGGGGTACGGATCAGTTCAGCTGCCATCGCGGCGCCTCTTTTCGCACTGGGCGTTCGCGCGACTCGTCGTCACCCTATTCGCTCTGGCGGGCAGCGTCATCAGGAATGCTGAGCGAGCGGAGCCAGCCTTGGCCTTTCGTGCGCCCAGCAGAGCGGGAGGTGACGCTGTGACGTAGCAGCGGATCTTGCTGTTCGTAAGCTCGTCGTCGCTTGCCGGTGGAAGTCCGGTCCGGGTAGCTGCCAGGAGGCCCGGTAGCAGGCTGGCGGCTCGGCCGGGAAACTGGCCGGGTCGGAGCCCAGCGTCAGAAGCCCTGTAATAGGGGGAGCGAGGATGCGGTCCGCAGCATTACGCGAATCCTGCGGCGTCGTTAGAGGTCTCGTCTTCGGGCGGGAGCAGGGAGTGCCGAGCCCCCGAAATCAGGGTGAAGGCCATGGAAGCGGTGCAGAGCCTGGAAGCAGCCGCGAGGAACTCCCCGGCGTATGGGGCGCGGAACGTATCGATAGTGACGGCGGGAACTGGGGAGGCCCTCCCCGGCCCGGTGGCCTGCGGTTCTTGCTGCCGGAGCGTGGCGTCTTATAACCGATGACCTCGGGAAGTGGATCGCTGGCCGGGTGGGCGTCGGAGGCGGCCGTAGTACCGGTTGAGCCGGGCGGGCAACATAACCGCCGGTGATGGGAAGGGCCGCTGCTTCGTCGGTGCGCAGTGTCTGTGTTGGAGGGGCCCGGTGAGTGCCGTTTCGGCTAGTCCCGCCGCGAAGGGATCGGTCCGGGGTGTCCCGGCTGATCCGGTCCGTGCCTTGCAGCATGCGCTTTACCGGGCGGCCAAGGCCGATCCCGGGCGAAGGTTCCACGCGCTGTATGACAAGGTCTGCCGCAGTGACGTTCTGTGGCGCGCGTGGGTCGCGGTGCGCGCTAACAACGGCGCGCCGGGCATCGACAAGATCACCCTGGCCGGTGTCGAGGAGTACGGGGTTACCCGGCTGCTCGGCGAGCTGGCCAGCGAGCTGAGGGAAGGCCGGTATCGTCCGCTGCCTGCCCGGCGGGTGCTCATACCCAAGCCGGGAACGACAGAGCAGAGGCCGCTGTCGATTCCTTCGGTCCGTGACCGGATCGTGCAGGCCGCGCTGAAGATTGTGCTCGAGCCGGTCTTCGAGGCGGACTTCCTGCCGGTCAGTTTCGGGTTCCGCCCGAGGCGGTCGGCGCATGATGCCCTGCAGGTGCTCATCGATGAGTGCTGGCGGGGCCGCCGGTGGGTGGTGGAGACGGACATCGCTAATTGCTTTTCGGCGATTCCGCATGACAAGTTGATGCAGGCGGTGGAGGAACGCGTCTGCGACCAGCCTGTCCTGAAGCTTCTGCGCGTGATGCTGCGCGCCGGGGTGATGGAGGACGGGCAGCTTCGGCGGCCGGTCACCGGGACCCCTCAAGGCGGGGTTATTTCACCTGTCATGTGCAACGTCTACCTGCACCGGCTGGACCGGGCGTGGGACGACGGTGATGGTGTTCTGGTGCGTTATGCCGACGACGCGGCCGTGATGTGCTGGTCCCGCAGCCAGGCCGAGCGGGCGCTGGGGCGCCTGACGGCCTTGCTGGCTGGTCTCGGCCTGGAGCCGAAGGCGGCCAAGACCCGCATCGTGCACCTGGAGGTGGGAGGCGAGGGGTTTGATTTCCTCGGCTTTCACCACCGGCTGGTGCGCTCGCGGGGGCTGAACGGGAAGCGGCCGGTGACGTTCCTTGCCCGCTGGCCCGCGGACAAGGCGATGCGGCACGCCCGCGACCGGATCAGGGAACTGACCCGGCGGTCGCGGCTGCTGCTTCCGGTGAAGTGGATCGTGGAAGACGTGAACCGGTTCCTGGGCGGCTGGGCCGCCTATTTCCGGTTCGGCAACTCAGCGGCCCGCTTCAGCAAGATCAGGAGCTATGCGCGGCTGCGGCTGGCGCTGTTCATCAGTAAGCGTCACCGCCGCTCGCGGGAGTTCGGCTGGTCGGTAGTCACCTACCAGTCCCCGAACCAGCTCGGGCTGGTCACCTTGTCGGGAATCGTCGTCGACCCCAGGCCCTTCCGGGACTGGCGGGCAAGGCCGAATGCCGACGGTGAACGGCGTCGGTGAGCCGTGTGCGAGAGAACCGCATGCACGGTTCGATGCGGCGGGGGCTGGAAACGGAGCAGACCTGGCCAAGGTCACTGGGGTGGCACAGCCGTCCGGGAAACCGGCGGAACATGAAGGCCCCGGGCCCTACCGCCAGCGAGCCACCGCGCCAGCCCCCGACCCTACAGCGCGCGAGAGGCAGCACTGCCCGGCACCACGCGGCCGACGGACGGTGGTCTAGTGTAATTATGTAATCGTCCTAGCTCTCCCGAACTGAGTCAACGAGGTGATTCGATGGCCGAACGCACGCTTGTGGTGGAGCACCGTGAGCATCTGTGGAACCTGCTGATTCAGGCGGCCCAGATCGAGCACCTGATCATGTGCCAGTACCTCTACGCGAGCTTCAGCCTCAAGACTGACGCGGACGAGGGCCTGACTGCTGAGCAAGCCGAGGCTGTCGGGCGATGGCACAAGGTGCTGACGGGAATCGCGATCGAGGAGATGCTGCACCTCGCACTGGTCGCGAACGTGATGTCGGCGATCGGGGCAGCCCCGTCATTCTCGCGCCCCAACTTCCCGCGCCGGTCGGAGTACCTGCCAGCCGGCGTGCAGTTCGCGCTGATGCCGTTTGGCGACGCAGCACTGACGCACTTCCTGTACCTCGAAAGACCGGAGGGCATGGAGCGCGCGGACGCGGCGGAATTCGTGCCCGTCACGCCGCCGCCTGATCCGGTCGGCGCCGATGAGGTGATGCCCAGACTGCAGGAATTCACGACCGTGGGGCATCTGTATCGCGGCATTCTGGCGGGGCTCACCGGGCTGGCCGACCGGCTCGGTGAACGTGCCCTGTTCGTCGGCCCGCCGCGGGCGCAGGCGACGCCGGACCTGTTCCGCTGGCCGCAGCTGATAGCGGTGACCGACCTGGCGTCCGCGCACGCGGCGATCGAGGAGATCATCGAGCAGGGCGAGGGCGCTCGCGGTGACTGGCAGCCTGCTCATTACGGGCGGTTCCTCGGTATCTGGGAGGAGTACCGGCGGCTGCGCGAGCAGGATCCCGCATTCCAGCCGGCCAGGCCGGTGCTGGCTGCGTTCACCCGCCAGCCCTTCGACGTCGCCGAGCCGCAGCCACTGCTGACAGATGGGGTCACCCGCGGGGTCGGTGAGCTCTTCAACCTGGGGTACGAGGTCCTGCTGCAGACGCTGACCCGGTTCTTCACCCATACGGACGAGACCGACGAGCAACTCGCTGCACTGGTCGAGGCAGCGCTCGCACTGATGGGCGGCGTGCTACGGCCGCTCGCGGCAGCGCTGACGCGGCTGCCCGCCGGGCCGGAGCACCTGGGCCGCACCGCTGGCCCGACGTTTGAGATGTACTACCAGATGGGCAATTTCGTGCCCTGGCGCGACGCGGCATGGGCGCTGCTGTCGGAACGCATAGCCGTGCTGTCAAGCCGCTGCGCGGGCCACGCCCAGCAGGATGGCGTCCCGGCCGGCGTGCTTGCCGCCGCCAGCGCGGCCACCCGTGTCGCCGCTCGACTCGCTGCCGAGGTGCCGGTGGGCTTGCGGCCTGCTTGACGCCCAAAGCATAGGCCGGGGGTCCCCTCCAGGCCCCCGGCCGATGCGCGCGGGCTGCATGCGCAGAATCGGCCCATACCGCCGGGGTCCGGAGCGGACAGGCAGTCACAGAGTGAACGGCCTCAGCCCCCGTATTGAGGCGGGCTGACCTCCTTGTGACGCGCGAATCTTAGCACGCTCGGCCGGTGGCGGGCTGGCTGCGGCGGGCTGGCTGCGGCGGGCTGGGCAGTGCACTGCCCGCGCCCTCAACTGCTCGTGTCACCGACCGCCTGCCGTGCATGGTCTGCGAGGGCGGCGCGGTCGACACCGGCTAGCGCGAGCGCACGCGGAACAGTGCCGAACTGCGCCTGCAGGATGCCGATGAGCAGGTGAGCTGGCTGGAGGTCCTTCTTCTTGGCCTGAGCGCCGAAGCCTCGCTGGAGCGCGAGCCGGGCTGATGCGCCCAGCCGGGTCGGTCGGCCGGCGGCGCTACTCCGCTGGAGGTCAAAGGCGGTCGCAGACGTCCCGGCCGCCGCCAGGCTGTGCTCGAATTCGCGGTCCAGCGCAGCACGGATGGCCGCCCGGTCGAGGCCGGCCGCGGCCAGAAGCTGACGCCCGCTGGTGTCCGGTCCGGACGCTATCGCGAGCAGCAGGTGCTGCGCCTCGACTGTCGTCGAGCCGTCGCTGCGGGCTTCTTCCCTGCTCTGATCGAGGATCGAATGTACATAAGTGCCGAGCGTGCTCATCGTTAACGCCTCCGGAGCGCGACGCCAGCGGCGACGAGCCGCTTGGCATGCTTCTTGTGGACGGCCTGGCGCGTGACGCCGAGTGCCTCAGCGACCTGCGGCCAGCTCCAGCCGGCTCGCATGGCCTGCTCGACGGCGGCATCTTCGATCCGGTCGGCCAGCCGTCGCAGTGCTTCCACTGCCGCTAGTGCGTCGGCCGGATCCGACGAGGTATGTGTCTCAGCAACAGGCATGCAAGCAACCGTAGTTGACTAATCCACGATCGTCAACCTAAGTTGCTAACGGCCTAGCGTAGTGGGCGCCTGGGGTTTCGGTCCTGGGTGTGGGCCTTGCCGCGGTTGTTCAGCCCGGTCCCGGGGGCTTGCAGTGAAAGCCGCGGTGTAGAACTTGCTGCCAGGAGGTTCGACCATGACAGGGGAAACGGGAGCGAAGGGGGCGCCACGCCCGTTCACCGACGAGGTCCCTCAGGGACAAGATGTCACGGGGCTAAGGGATCGGCAGCGGGACGCACTACTCGCCTGGGTGGGCGAGAACCTGACGCTGGTGCGGCGGTCGGCTTCCGGCCAGCGGATCTTGTACTGGAGCCTCGGGGTTGGCTTCGCTGGCCTGGCCGCTCATGTTGGCGGATTTCTGCTCAAAACCTGGACGACGACGGAGCCGTTGCTGGTGGTGGGCGATCTGCTCTACACGCTCGGCTGGGCACTGTGGACTGGTGCCGTCGTGGTGGTGTTCACCCAGATCTATCCGGAGTCGAAAAAGCGTCAGTTCAAGCAGGCCCTCGATACCTACGAGGCGGCGGCGAGCGATCAGGCCCGAACCGGGAGAGGCCAGGTACTGCTCGGCGAGCAGGGCGAAGAGCACCAGGCCGAGCAGTGGTACCGCAAGGCCGCCGCGTCATCCGCGACCGATATAGCGTGTCACGACGTCCCGATATGTTGCTGGGCACCGGCTAATGCGGCGTAACTGGATCAGACTGGACGCGCGGTGGGTGCAAGAGTGAAACGACGAATAAGGGTGGCCTCGCTTCTGGGGGCGGCCACAACGGCGGGGCTCGTATTCGCGCCTGTCAGCCTTGCTGTTACGACGACGTCACCGGCGCCGCTTCCACCGGCCAGGTGGCTGATAAAGCAGGATGACTTGAGGCAGCTGCAAGCTGCCGGGCTCCCGGCCACCTCCACCTTTCAGTGGGTCGGATGCGGTGGGCCGTCAGACCGATGGCCGCAGCTCACCGGGCCAATCGAGCCATGCGTGCTCGGCACCGACGGCACCTACGCTCCAGGGTACGCACCGATCTACACCTCCGAGCAGGCGATGTGGGATGACCTGCACCATCGGCACCACCTGGACAAGGGCGACTACGCCATCTTCGACATAGAGACCTGGTCGTTCACCCCTGCACTTGACCCCGTGAGCGTCACGCCTGCCGTCGAGCGGGCTAACCCGTCGCTCTACATTGAGCTTGCTGACAAGCTTGCGCATGTCGCCGGGGTGAGGCTGATAGTTACGCCCTACGCCCAGTCGGCCAGCAAGGAACGCGCCGAGGACGCCGTCGCGGCTAAGTATGGTGCCTACGCGGTTGACATACAGGGCCAGGCGTTCACCCGCCAACCGCGCCAGTATCTACGCTATGTCGCTGACTCGGCCGCAATCATCAGGAGGGCTGGCTCACGGACTCTAGTCCTCGCTGGCCTCGCCACCGACGCGGGCGGCATCCCGGCTACCGCCAGCGAGATGTACTGGTCCTGGCGCAACGTCCGCTCGCTGGTCGACGGCTTCTGGCTGAATGTCGCCGTCTGGCAAGCGCCACGTGGCCAGGGCTGCGCTCCGGTCGACGGCTGTGCATCAACCGGGGTTGCCTTCCTCGCCAGGATCACGTCCTAGCGGATTGTTGCCGGGAACGCGGCGCCGGCGCTGCGGCGGCTGACCGTGCGTGGTCAGGCTGCAGTTGGGTAACACCGTGATAAACCTTCGCAAGTCTGCGCGAGCCAAGTCCTGCAGGAGTTACCGTCATCAATGTATATCGTTCGCTTGCACCGGAAATATCATTCTAAGGCTGCTAATATCCGAGTCTTTGGGGCTGCAAGCCCGCACGTCGACCGCGAGGGGCACACTAGGTGAAGGCACCTGATTACCCGGACGCGTCACTCATCGAGGACGCCGCTACCACTGCGTCAGAGCAGCTTCGCGGGGATAGGCGTACGCAGCACGATGTTCTGACCGCGCTGGCCAACTGCAGCAATCACCGGACGTGGTTTGCTAGCTTTGCGACCCCGTATCTCGGCGAGCATCCGATCGAGGTGGGCAGCGGCTTCGGCGACTACGCTCTGGAGTGGCTGCCGTCCGTCGAGAAGCTCACCGCGACAGAAGCTGACGCCGTGCTGTTGTCCGAACTCGAATTGCAGATGGCTGCTTATCCGAATGTGACGGTGCGGCAGCTCCTGCTACCGACTAACGAGCGTGGCGACCATTCCTGCCTCGTTTCCTATAACGTCCTGGAACATATTGACGACCATGTCGGTGCGTTGCGGAGCATGGCGAGGCTGGTCCGGGTCGATGGTTATATCGTGCTGGTCTGCCCGGCCTTCCCGTTCGCCATGAGTCCGGTCGATATCGCCACCGGGCACGTCCGCCGCTACACCAGGCGGTCGATGCGGCAGGCGCTGACCGCGGCCGGCCTTGAGGTAGTCGACGTCAGGTACGCCAACTCCCTGGGACTGATCTGCTACTACGCCTTCACCAGCGTGCTGCGGAAGCAGCCGTCCAGCGGCGGGGCCATCAGTTTCTACGATCGCCTCGTCGTGCCACTCGTCAGGTTCATCGAGAGGCTCGTCGGTAGGCCGCCGTTCGGGCAGTCGGTCGTCGCGGTTGCGCGCGTCAGCGAAGACCCGGAAGCATCCGACGGCGTCAGCCACTGAACAGCACGAGGCAGGAGGGTGCACAGGCTGATACGCCCCGGATAGCGGTGAATTACGGCCCCTCGATTTGTTGAACTCCTGCAGGAATCCTCGTTAGGTTCCCGCACGCCGCCTCGTGCCGGTGAGTGACGACCGATTATTTGAGGGTAATCTCTGTGCCGGACGACGCTGCTAGTCGTGATAGTCCGTCATCGCGAGTAGGGCAAGCGCAAGTTATCGTGGCCGCTATAGCACGGCACACAAGGACCGCTCTCCGGCGCGGTCGGTATCAAACGCGCGGACGAGTGGCTAGCCGAAGTGCCGGTCTGTCACGCAGTATGTCCCATCTAGATATATCATGTGCCCTGCTGTAATCCGTGCCCTGCAGGTCCGTGCCCTGCAGGTCGCGGACGAAGACCGCTTGTTAGGAATATGGGGACTTCGATCTTTAACCCAGGCGAGGAATCGGCGCTCAGTGGGCGCGCTGCGACGTTTCGGCAGCTGCCGGTCGCTGGGCTGCCGGCAGAACAGTCGGCAACGAGCAGCGAGACACAGCGCGCAGCCCGCCGACCGATCTGGCTGGTGCCGCCGGTTCTTACACTGGCGGTCATTCTGCTGGGAATCGGCGGGGCGTCGTATTCCCGGGATGAAGCGGCCACGATGTCAGCAGTGCAGCGCCCATTCCACGGGCTGCTGCGCATGCTGGGTCATGTCGACGCAGTGCACGGCGCGTACTACGTGTTCCTGTGGCCGATCGTGCGGGTATTCGGCCCAGGCGAGCTGGCCACGAGGTTGCCGTCGGCATTGGCGATGGCGGTCGCGGCTTGGGCGATCTTCGGGATAGGCCAGCGCTTGGTGTCGGAGCGGGCGGGCCTGTTCGCCGGCCTGGTATTTGCGATCGTGCCGCAGGTTGACCTGTACGGTCAGACAGCCCGCCCGTATGCGATGGCGGTGGCCCTCGCCGCGGTCGCTAGCTACTTGCTCGTCCGGGCCATCCAGGTTGCGGCCGCGGGACACAAACGCCAGATGTATGGCTGGCTGGTGGCCTACGGCGTTTGCCTGGCGACCCTGGGATATATGCATATCTTCGGTCTTCTGCTAGCCGCCGCCCATCTGGTGCCGGTGGTGCGGAACTGGATGCGGACGGGCCGGAACGGCGGTTGGCTGGCATTGACGTGGGCCGCTGTCGTGCTGGCCGCCCTTGTCAGCGTCGGCCCGTTCATTATGGCGGGCAAGGCACAGGACGGCACCGCTTTGGGCTGGGTACAGACGGTGAACATCGGTTCCCTTGGGACCCTCGTCAACCTGATCGGCCCCCCTTGGATGGCCGCAGCAGCCGGCCTAGCAGTCTTGTGCGGGGTCGGGGTCAGCGGGATCGGCGGGCGAGCGCGGCTGCGATCTAGCTGGCCAGGCGACCTGATCTCGTTGTGCCTCCCCTGGCTGATCGTGCCTGCGCTGATCCTGTTCGTCGCTTCGCAGCTCATGTCGCCCATATACGTGTTCCGGTATGTTATGTTCTGCGCTCCGGCGGCTGCGTTGCTGGTGGGCGTCGGCCTTTCCGCACTCGGCTGGCGAGCCGGGACTGCCGCCCTCGCAGTCATCGTTGCGCTCGCCCTGCCAGCGCTGCTGCAGGTCCGTACGGCCGGCGGTCACGGTGACGACATCCGCCGGGCAGACTGGATTGTTGCCAGAAACCTCCGGCCAGGCGATGCGCTCGTATACCAGACGTTCAATGAGCCCATACAGATGGCATATCCGTACGGACTTCAGCGGCTTACGAACGCAGATCTCAGTGAGAGTCCGAGCCAGTCCGGCACTCTCGGCGGAACCTGGGCCCCGCTTTCGGTGGTGCAGGAGCGCCTCCGAAGAGCGCGCAGGGTGTGGCTAGTCCAGCTCGCCTCAGGCGCCCATCCGACCTCGCCGGGCCCGGCGCCGAAGGTCCTGGGATACCAGGGCTTTAGAGAAGCCAGGACCTGGCACACCATAGGCATCTGGCTGACGCTGTTCGTACGCGCATGATTTCAGTGGCCACGATCACCCAGTCGAGCGGGTTCCGCCAGGTCGCGGTGCCCTGCTCCAAGGCTTCCGGCAAGGCCGGGACCACCAAATATCTGCTTCGTAAGATGTCTCGCCTGGCCATGGGTCCGGCTCCGGGTCAGATCCCACAGTCCTGATGGCCATCCAGAGCAGCAGCGGCGACGACTCGGCGGCGGTCGGTCCGACCGACACCGCAGAGCGGTCCGAAGCTGACCAAGCACCTCTCGGATGGCCGGGGTACCGGCCGGTCTTGCGAGCGCTGGCCAGCGGCCCCGGCCGAGTCCGGCGCGCGATGCGCGCGCGGTATCGGCTGCTACAAGGTCTACTGGCCCTAGCGGTTTACCTAGCGGCCTGGCTGTCCACCACGGCCCGGCCGTTGATCGATCAGTTGTCCGTCCCGCAGCTCGGTCAGAACGGCATGGACCCGAACTTCTACGTCTGGTGCCTGCGCTGGTGGCCCTACGCGATCTCGCATGGGCTGAACCCGTATTACACCTCGCAGATCGGGCTTCCAGTCGGCCACAACCTGGCCTGGGTAACCTCGATCGGACCACTTGCCCTGCTCGCCTGGCCGCTAACTGCCGCGGCCGGCCCGGTCGTGTCCTTTAACTTGCTCGTGGCGCTGGCCGCGCCGGCGTGCGGCTGGGCCGCATTCGTGCTATGCCGTCGGCTCACTGGGCGGTTTCTTCCGTCGCTGGCTGGCGGCGCGATATTCGGGTTCAGCCCGTACGTGCTGAATCACACGACAGCGGGGCAGCTCAACGTCACTTTCGCGCTGCTGCTGCCGCTGATGGCGTACTTGATGGTGTTGTGGCGCGACGGCGCCATCGGGCCGCGCCTCTTCGTCACCGCGCTCGCAGCGGCGATGGCCCTGCAGTTCTACCTGTTCCTGGAGACGTTCGCCGACCTGACCGCGATCCTGGCCATCGGCCTGCTCGTCGGCTATGCGATCGCCGGAAAGGCCGCACGGCCGCAAATCGCGCGGCTCAGTCGGCTGACGGCAATCGCGTATGCGATCACGGCCGTGCTGGTTGCGCCGTACGTCGCATTCACCCTCACCCATGTCCCGCCGAATTTCGTGCATGTCTCCAGCCTGGACCTAGCCAGCATCGTAGTTCCACGGCCTGGTAGGACCCTTGGGCTCAGCTGGCTGGCACACGTCGCGGCGACAACGCATGGCAAAACCGCCGAGGGCTACATCGGTATCCCGTTGCTGTTGCTAGCCATAAGCCTGGCGGTATTCGCATGGTCGAGCAAGATGACGCGGTTCCTCACCGTGATGCTGGTTGTGATCATCGCCGCATCTCTTGGTCCGGCCTTTTACGTGGCTGGTAAGGAACTCGTCGGCCTGCCCTGGGGCAGGGTGTGGACGCTGCCGATCTTGCGGAGTGCGTTCCCGTCCAGGTTGATGGTGTTCGCGTTCCTGGCACTGGCGGTGATGACGGCACTCTGGCTGACCTGGCCGCGCCGGCAGTCGTGGGCTCGCTACCCGCTCGCAGCGCTAGCCATCGCCGCGATGGTGCTCGACACCCCGAGCTTCGTTGTCACGCCATCGTCCGGCGTGCCGACGTTCATCAGCGGCGGCTCCTACCGCGATCAGCTCTCGCCCGGCGAGACGGTACTGGTCATTTCCAAGGTGGGTAATGCCGGGATGCTGTGGCAGGCAGAGACCAACTTCTACGTAAAGCTCGCCGGCGGATACATCAACGCCGTCATCACCCCGCGCACCGACCTGCCGCGTGCCATCCAGAACCTCGGCGTCGCTACGCCGCTATACGTCGAGCAGTTCCGCGCCTTCATCCGGCGGGCGAACATCGGCGCGATCCTGGTGCAAGCCAATGCAGCGCCACGATGGACCGGGATCTTTGCCAGGCTCGGCCTCAATGGAGAACTCGTCGGCGGCGTATTGGTCTACCGCACTGACGGCTGCCGGACATGCCATCTGGCCCTACCTGATGACCAAAAGGGCAGAGTCTCCCGGCATCCCGAGATCGGCCAGCTCGCGAGCATCCGCGTGCCTGGCCACTCGGCCAGGTCCGTGTAGGAACGAGGGGGGCTGTGGGTGGGGCGCCTGGGGCTCGAACCCAGAACCCACGGATTAAAAGTCCGCTGCACTACCGTTGTGCTAACGCCCCGACTGTCCTAGGTCTTTGACCTGGGACTATGCGCTCTGGCTGCGGCTGCTCCGGCACGTATGCCGTGAGCTGCCCTCGGCCTGGCTCCTTCCGTTGTGCGACGGTTGCCGACTTCCTGCGCGACAACCTTATGTCAGGCCAGCGCGCGCGCAGCAAAACGGCTGGCGTCGCGCCCGGCAGGGGCGACGCCAGCCGTCTGTCGTGTTCTAGTGCTTCGGGTCGAACAGCGGGGTCATCAGCGGCACGACCGAGTCGCCGGCGTGGGCCAGGTACGGCAGGCCGAACGCCGCCTCCATGGTCTTCAGCAGCGAATAGTGGTTGTAGGCAGTGCCGTCCAGGATGTGGCGGTCGCTCTTGTTAGTGATCACGATGGTGACAACGTGGCCGCCGCCAGGGTCGGCACCGCAGCAACCGGTGCCGGGCTGTCCCGAGTCGGAGAAGTCGTCCTCGTCCCAGGTGATCACGATGGCGTTGCGGCCGTGCTGCCACGCCTCGGAACCCATGATCGCAGTAACGACCTCGCCTACGTAGGTGTCACCAGCCGATATCAGACCGTTGGTGGCGCCGCATGCGGCGATGCCGTGCATGTCATGGCACTGGTCAGGCACGACCAGACTGTAGTTGGGCAGGTTGTTGGTGGCCAGGTCGGCGAACAGCTGAGTGTCGGGGACCATATTGGCCACGTCACCCTGGGTGCCGGTGAAATTCACGAACGGGTTGTGCTTGGAGGCGTACAAGGCGTCGGTGTTGCTGGGCCACTTGTAGGTGTACGGCCCGTTGGCGTTGGGGCCAGTAACCACCAGCTGGCTGGCCGGCGGGGTCGGCGGAAGGTTCTGGAAATAGCCTTTCCAGGTCATGCCCTTGGCCGTTAGCTGATCGGCTATCGACTGTGCGTTGATGGTGTGGTCAACGGTGGTGCCGGCACAGTTCGGGTCGGTGGTCGCCAGCGCCGGCGTGCAGTAGAACTGGTTGTCGTCCTGGATCCCGAAGTAGTCGCCGCCGACGCTGGCTACGTAGTTCGGCTCGCTCGGGTGCGTGACCCCGAAGTAGTCCGTGGCCAGACCGTACTTGTTTGCCAGCGCGTTGATTGAGGGCGCAAGCGGGTTGCCGATGATCGTCCCGTAGCTGGTGTTCTCCATCATGATCTCGATGATGTGCCGGTAGTGAGGAACGCCAGAATGCTCACTACTGGCCGAGCTCACACCCGGCAGAGCCATCCAGGCCACTGCCGCAAGCGCCGTAGCGCCCGCGCCTAGGGCAAACCGATTTAGCTTCATGTGCTGCCGCTTCCTTGTCTCGTCGGGTTGCGCGCCAATGTCCCTCCCGGCGCATGCGGCTCCCATAGCCGAGCGTGACCGTAACAGCCACAGATGGAGCCTGAATGAATCGGAAATGAATGAATGGCCTTCTTGCCAGCCTTTCCTGTCGAATAGCTGGTCAACGGCGGCGCAGATGCGCGCGGGCGAACCACCCCGTGCCCGGACAGGGCGGAAGGTCGGCAACGTCGTTATCTCAGTCGCTGCGGTGTCCCGATAACATCGCGAGCTGTGCACACCAGCTTCTTCGAGCCTGCCGGACCCGGCCGTTTCCGGGCGACGGAGGCGACAGCGGGACCGTGGAGCGCGGACTCGCAGCACGGCGGGCCGCCATCGGCGCTGGCTGCCCGTGAGCTACAGCGACACGAGCCGGCCGACGGCATGCGTCTGGCCCGGGTGGCAGTCGACATCTTGCGGCCGGTGCCGGTCGGCGTCCTGACCGCCCGCAGCCGGACAGTCCGGGCTGGCAAGCGAGTCGCCCTGCTCGAGACCGTCCTGGAGTCCGCCGGCCAGGAGGTACTGCAGGCCAGGGGATGGCGGATCGCCACGTCCCCGGACATGCCGGTGATCACCAGGAGCGGTGCGGTGCCGCCGCTTCCCGCCAGCCAGGCTGCGCCGCGATTCCCTGGGGGCCATGTGGACGGCTACCTTGCCGCGATCGACTGGCGGTTCGCGTCCGGGGGCTTTGACCAGCCAGGCCCGAGCCAGGCCTGGGGCCGGCCGCGTATTCCGCTGATCGACGGCGAGGAACTCTCGCCCATGTGCCGGACGCTGCTGCTCGGCGACTCCGGCAGCGGCGTGGGCGCGGCCCTCGACTCGTCCCGTTATCTGTTCATCAACGTTGACCTGACCGTCGTCCTGCACCGGGACCCGGTCGGAGAGTGGCTTCTGCTGGACGCGCTCACGACCATGGGGGGAACGGGGACCGGCCTGGCCGAGACCCTGCTGTGGGATCAGTCCGGAGTCTGCGGCACCGGAATACAGACATTGCTTGTCGCGCCGCGGTAGCAGCCGGTCCGATGAGTTGGCGGTCCGATGAGGTTGCGGCTCGGCGGGGCGGAGCCCGGTGACGCGGCGGGTGACATGACGCGAGACCGGCAGGAAGCCGGGCTGCGCGGTGATGTCCGCGCCAGGCCGGGCCTGACCATCCTGACCGGTGGCCAGACCGGCGTCGACTCCTACGCGGCGCTCGCCGCGCTGCGGGCCGGGCTCAGCGTGCACGTGGTGTTCCCGGCCGGATACCGCCAGGAAGACGGCGCCCTCACCGACGCGCGCAGGCGGCGACTGGCCGGGGCCGTGTGCCACGAACTGTCCTCGCCCAGCTTCCGCTACCGGACCTGGACCTGCGTCTATCTTGCCGACGCCGTGCTGCTGCTCGACCCGGCGGGCGGTTCCGGCTGTCAGGAGACCGTGCGGGCTGCGCAGCGTCTCGGACGGCCGCTGCTCAGGCCCGATGGGCTTACCGCTGCGCAAGCCGCCGGCTGGCTCGCCGAGACCCGCTGCCGGGTGCTGCTCGTGGCCGGCTGCCGAGCCAGCGTGCTTGCGAGCCGAGGCAAGGGCCGTGGTCTGCGCTCGGTACTGGCTGCCGCCATGGCCGGGGCGCGCGGGTACAGCGACACGCTGGTTTCCGGCGGCCCGAGCTGACCAACGGCGACGTCGGCAAGCAGCGGCCGGCGAGTGCGCTGTCCGGCGCACTCACGCGGTCGTGTCGCCCCAGTCGATGTCGGCCTTGCTGGCAGTGTCTGGATGCCGCTTGAGCCAGCCGCGAGCAAACGGGCACAGCGGGACGACCACCAGCCCATCGCGCCCGGCCCAGTCGATTGCTGCCTGCACCAGCTTGCCGCCAACACCGCGGCCCTCGAGCGATGGCGGCACTCCGGTGTGAATCAGCACGAGCCGGCCCGCTCGCAGCCGGTAGATCAGCTCGGCGATGTCGCCGTCGACGCTGGCCTCAAGCCGCGAAGCGTCCCGGTTATCGGTTACCACCACGGTGGCGGACACGAGTGCATCACTCCTTGTCGAGATGACTGGCCGCAGGTCCGGCCACAATGACAACCGCGGCGACACCGGCGACCGCGGCCGAGATAGCCAGCGGTAGTGCCGCGCCCCGGTGCAGGTAGAGCGCAGCGCCAGTGAAAGCGCCGATCAGCATGGCGAGCACCGCGGCGCTGCGGCGGCCCGCCCGCGGATTACTGCCGCCCGCCAGGCTCGAATCGGCCGCCAGGCCAGTCAGGGTCAGCGTGAGCACCGTGGTCGTCATGTCCGGGATGGCCAGCCGCCGGATCACCGAATTCCGGACCCCCATGGCAACCGCGAGCATCGCAATCACGGTGTACCGGGCCCAGCCGGTCCCGACCGTGCTGGCCGCGAGGGCGACGATCGCAGCCGCCGCCACGAACACGACCTCGGTTCCGATCGCAGTGACCAGCAGGCGGCTCCGCCTGGTGACGTTGCGGCTGGTCAGGCCGCCCGCGAGCGCCCCGGCCAGGAAGAAGCCGAGCGAGGTCAGGCTGGCGGTGACCGAGAACCCGGGCGCACCAGCGGCGGCGAAGCCGAGCACGACCACGTTTCCTGTCATGTTTGCCGTGAAGACCCGCCCTAGCCCGAGGTAGCACACGGCATCGACGAGCCCGCTGAGCAAGGTCAGGGTCATCAGCACGACGAGAAGCGACTGCTCGCCGGAGTCGGCGCTGCGGGCAGGCTCCGGCGGGCCAGCCGGGTTGCGCCGGGGAACGGCAGCCACGGCCGGATTCTTTCACGCGGGCTGCGAGCACGTGTGCCGGGCGTCAGCCGTGCCTGGCCAGCAGCGCCTCGGCCCCGATCGGGCGGAATCCGGCCGCGAGGAAAGCCCGGACGCTGGCCGCGTTGCCCGGCGCGATCTGCGCCCACAGCGTGGCGCCGCCGGGAACCAGGTGCCGGGCCGCGCGGGCCAGCCGGGTGCCCAGTCCCCGGTCACGGTGCGCCGGGTCGACCTCGATCGCGACTTCCCACCGCCCGGCCACCCCTCGGCCGAGGAGCAGCACACCGTCCTCGGTTCGCCACGCGCTGACATCGTCGCGGTAGTGCAGCGCCCTGGTGATCCGCGGGTGTGCATGCGCTGTTTCGGCCTGCAGCTTCAGCGCAGGCGGCCCCGCCAGCGCGCCCGCGCACGTCAGCATGTCGATGTTGTGGACGACTCGGCCGGTTTGCGCGCCGAGCGCGGCGAGGAAGTCCGGGCTGAGCGGGGCGGACAGGTCACCGGCGGGCAGCTGAGCCGACAGCCAGGACCGGTCGGCGTCGGCGAATATCACTGCGTGGCCGGTAAAGCCGATAACGCCGGCGTCGCGGGCGCCGGGCTGGGACAGGAAGGTCACCGCCCCGTCTGCTGGCGGGAACTGACCGGCCGCCGCCGCAGCCAGGATCGCGGCGAGCGCCCGGCGGGCGGCGGCACGGTCGGATCCGTTCACCGGACTTGCACTGGCTGGCTTCATCTCGCTCCCGCTGGTCACCCCGTGAGGGTACTCAGTTGATGATCTTTCCGGACAGACTCCTGCCTGGTAACTCTCCGGCGTCACGATATTGCTCTTCGCGACGATGCCCCTGGTACGGGCCGGCCATAAACGGGTCAGGCTCCAGAACCAAGGCAACTGGGGAGCTTTATGAGGACCGCGAAACTGCGACGGGCAGGAATATCGTCTGTCGCTATAGCGCTGGCCGGACTGGCCGTGCTGATCATTCCATCGACAATGGCATCCGCCGCATCCAGCAGACATTTCAGCCGGACGACCTGCTCGTCCGGAATCGTATTTCCCGGCATTTATACTTCGCTGCTGGTGATCGGATCCTGCCAGCTGACTGACGTCGGCACGGTCACAGTCACAGGCAACCTTCGGGTCGGCGTAGCCGCCAACTTCGACGCCATCACCAACGGAACGCTGATCGTGCAGGGGAATGTCGAGGTCGACGAGGGCGGGACCCTCGATGTCGGCTGCAACCCGGCAGCGTTCGGCCCGCCCTGCACGAGCGCACCGCCGGATGTCGTGGGTGGCAGCGTGACCGCCACCAACCCACTCGAAATGATCTGGCACGACGTCGCCGTGCAGGGCAGCTACGAGATTGACGGCAGCATCGACAACACCGGCTGCACGACGACGGACTCGTTCGGCCTGCCCAATTACTTCACCTTCGAAGATGGCTCTGTCGGCGGGAATCTCGAGTACCTAGGTCTCGACACCTGCTTCCTCGGCCTGTTCCGCGCCCATGTTCGGGGCAATGTACTGGTCAACGACAATATGACCAACACCACGATCCCCGGTATCGCATTCGACTCGCCGGAACTAGCGACGAACCTGATCCATGGCGGGCTCTACTGCAGCGGCAACGTGCCGAAGCCGACGTTCGGTGATTCCCATGGCAAGCCCAACATCGCGTTCCGCGGTAAGCACGGTCAGTGCAAGCACCTGTGATCTAAGCGGGCGTGGGCGCCGTTACCCGGAAGGCGATCCGTCGTTGCTGACGGAAAGCCTTCCGGGTACCGCGCTTCCAGGCACGCGCGGTTGTTCTGCTAGCGATAGGCCGAGATCCCGGTAATAGCCTGGCCGAGCGCGAGCGTGTGGATCTCCTCAGTGCCCTCGTAAGTGAGCACCGACTCCAGGTTGTTGGCATGGCGGATCACGGGGTATTCGAGCGTCACGCCGTTGGCACCCAGAATCGTCCTGGCCTCGCGTGCTATGTCAATCGCGGTTCTGACGTTGCTCATCTTGCCGAGGCTGACCTGCTCTGGCGTGATCGTGCCCGCCTCCTTCAGGTGCCCGAGATGCAGCGCCAGCAACTGGGCCCGCTGCAGGTCGGCGAGCATCCAGGCCAGCTTGCGCTGGGTCAGCTGGAATCCGCCGATCTTCCGGCCGAACTGCTCACGGGTCCGGGCATAATCCGCGGCCGACTCGAAGCACGCCCTGGCCGCGCCGGTCACCCCCCACAAGATGCCGAACCTCGCTTCTGACAAGCAGGACAGCGGGCCCTTGAGTCCGCGCACGCCGGGCAGCACCGCGCTGCCGGGCAGCCGGACATCGTCGAAATGCAGCTCTGAGGTGACCGAGGCACGCAGCGACAGCTTCTTGTGGATGTTGCGCGTACCGAACCCGCGGACGCCGCGCGGGACCAGGAAGCCGCGGATGCCGTCGTCGGTGCTGGCCCAGACGACGGCGATATCGGCGATCCCGCCATTGGTGATCCACATCTTGGAACCGCTGAGAATCCAGTCGGCCCCGTTCCGCTTCGCAACGGTACTCATGCTCGACGGATCGCTACCGTGATCCGGCTCGGTCAGGCCGAAGCAGCCGACGGCCTGGCCGGCGGACATCCGCGGCAGCCATTCGTCCTTCTGCTCGTCCGAGCCGTACTTCCAGATTGGGAACATCGCCAGCGAGCCCTGTACCGAGACCATGCTGCGCAGGCCGGAGTCGGCGGCCTCAAGCTCGCGGCAGGCGACTCCGTAGGCGACCGCGCCCATGCCGGCGCAGCCGTAGCCGCTGAGGTGCATGCCGAGCAGGCCGAGCCGGCCGATTTCGGGAAACAATTCCCTGGGAACGGTGCCCGCCTCGAACCAGTCAGCTATGTGCGGCATGATCTGGTCCGCGGTGAACTTCCGGACAGTATCCCGGACTAGCCGCTCGTCGTCGGTCAGCTCGTCGTCGATGCGAAGCAGGTCGGTCGGCGCCGGGTCGGTAGTGCGCGGCATTGGGCTGGTCCTCTCTGCAGGCCTTGGCGCTAGCGTATGCGCGCCCGTGCCCGGGGCCCGCTGATGCCACCAGAATCGGGCATCATGGTAGATATGAATGGCGACAATGGTCCCAGGCGGCTAGAACGCACCTTCAAGGGGCGGCTGCTGGCGGGCGTCTGCTCCGGCGTGGGGATACTCGGGCTGGATCCCACGCTGATCCGGGTGATCTTCGGGGTTCTTGCCCTGGCTGGCGGCGTGGGAATCGTGATCTACCTGGTGGCCTGGGCGCTGGTTCCCGAGGAGGGCGAGCCCGCCTCCATAGCCGAGAAGATCGTCAACAAGAGCGGTTCCGCCTGACGGTGACGACCGCCCTGAACTGGGTAAGGCGGCTACCAAGATGATGCTCAGCGGGGCGGCTGAGTGGCTTGAGGCTGCCGCTTTGCCGGTAGTGCCGTTCGTCCCCTATGCTGGGGCGGTCCCCGACGGCGGGCGCCACGGGCATGGCGGCAAGATCCGTCGAGCCCCCATCGTCTAGCGGCCTAGGACACCGCCCTTTCAAGGCGGCGGCACGGGTTCGAATCCCGTTGGGGGCACACTGGTTCCGGCCAGCGTAGTGCGAGGTCCTGTAGAGCAGCTTGGAGTGCTCGCCACCCTGTCAAGGTGGAGGTCGCGGGTTCAAATCCCGTCAGGACCGCTCAGTCAGGTGTCAGGGGCCGTTCCGGGATTCTGATGCCCGGCAAGGTCAGGTAGCTCAGTTGGTACGAGCGTCCGCCTGAAAAGCGGAAGGTCGGCGGTTCGACCCCGCCCCTGACCACTGCGAGGTCTTCACGTTTCACCAGACTCCATATTCACGTTTGGGTCTGACAATTTCGCTGGCAGGCTGCCTGGCCTGAGAGGGTCTTGTGTCTGGTGTGCTGGTCGCCGCGGGCGGCTGGCGGGTCAGGTCGCGTCGTGGCGCGGTGATGGCGGTGTGTGGCTGAGGGGAAGCGGCGGTCGGGCCGTGGCGGCGGGGTGCTGTCCTTGGGGTTATGGCGGGGCGGCGGCGAGGCTGGCGAGTGTTGTGTGCCGTCGGCGTTTCCTGGTTCTGGGCGGGAGCCCGGCGGCTGCGCGCTTGTTGCTGTCGGCCTGGCGGATGTCCCAGGTGTTGAGGATGCGCTGGTTGCGGACGGCGAGCAGGCAGGCGATCCACAGCGCGAGCGGGGCCAGGCCTGTCAGGCGGCACCAGCCGCGGGCGATGCTGGTGGTGGCGGGGTCCTTGATGGTGGAGAAGGTCCGCTCGGCGCCGGTGCGCCGGGCGTAGGAGCGTCGGTGCGCGGCGAGGGGTAGTCGTGTTTCTGGCGCGTCTTGGCCGCGACGTCCGGCGGGACGGTGATGGTCTGCTGGGCGCAGCAGGCGGGCGGGTGGCCGGGCGGGGTGAGGATCTCGGGCCGGTCGCGGCCGAGTGTCATCGAGGCGGGCCGGAGCGGGCAGCGGATTTTGCCCGTGGCGGCGGGGCACATGACGCGGTGGTAGCCGTCGGCGTCGTCGGCGGTGAGCGCGGCCGAGTTTGTGCCTTGCCAGCTCGGCGGCCTGCGGTGTCGTGCGCGGCGGTCTGCTCGGGGGTGGCGCCGGGGGCCAGCGGCCCGAGTTCCAGCAGCGGCTTCGGCGTGGCCGGGCAGTACAGGTTGCCGTTGGCGATGATCGCGCCGTGGTGGGTGCCGCGGGGGCCGCGGTCGTGCGGGTGCAGGTCCTGGATCAGCTGGGCGCCGGCGGCGCGCAGCGGGATGGCCCAGGCTGCGGCGTCGCGGTGGGCGTAGCCGGAGTCGGCGAGGATGTCGCCGAGGCCGATGCCGGCCGCGGGCATCCGGTCAGCACGGGGGCCAGGGCGCGGGCCGGGTCCAGCTGGCAGGAGGAGAGGGTCATCCGGCGGGCCAGCTCGGGCACGGCCGGGCCGTCTCCTCGCGCGACCATGGTGGCGGCGGACAGGTAGTAGCCGAAGAACATCTCGCCCTTGGGGCCGGGCAGGTTGGAGTTGCGGTGCCCCCAGGAGGCCTCGGGGTCGGCGCATTCGGGTTGTCCGTGCCGCGGCGGCCGGGACCAGGTCTCCACGTCGGTCCAGTCCGCCGCCAGCGGCTGATGGCGTTCTTGTGCTCGGCCGGGATGCTGGCTTCCAGCAGGTCGTCGCAGGCGGCGGCAAGATCACCGGACGGGGCGCCGTCGGGTTCGTCCTTGGCCAGCGCCCGGCCACCAGGCTGAAGGTGTGCTCGACCTGCCGGTAGGTGAGCTGGTGCGGCCCGGTCTTCCAGTCCGCGGTGACGCCGAGCCTCACCTGGTCTGCCTCGGGCAGGCCGGTGAGCGCGGCGTGCACCCGGGTCAGGTGCGCGGGCCGGTCATCGGCCAGGGTGAGCATCATCCCGGTCAGTAAGGTGCGGGCGGTCAGCTGGCGGGCCGCGCGCCGTGCGGGAGCAGCTCCTCGATCCGCGGCGCGGTGCCGGAGGCGTCGATGATGTTCTCGAGCACGGCCAGTGGGATGCTCACCGGCGCCGCCGCCCAGCAGCGCGACGGCCTGCTCCTCGCTGCCGGGGTCCAGGCCGGCGGTGATGTCGCCCAGCCGCTGGCAGCAGCTGATCCCGGCGGCGTGCATGAACGTGGCCAGGCCGGTCAGCTGCGCGGACTCGGACAGCCAGGTGGCGCGCAGCCGGGAGGTATCCAGCGGCGGCAGCCCGGCGCCGCCGGCCAGGAGCGGGTCAGCGGGTTGGTGATGTTATGCCGCCGCGGGTTGGTCCCGCCGGTGAGCAGCTGCCCGCCGGCGAACGCCGGCCGATTCGAGCAGCGGCCCGTGGTAGCGGGCCAGCACTGGCACCGCCCGCGCCGCGCGGCCGCCGCGGACGGTCGCGATGACACCGCCCGAGCGCCTGCAGATGTCGGTGCCGCGCACCTCGCGCAGGTCGGCGCGGATCAGCCCGGCCCCGGCGCCGAGGCAGACCAGCGCTGCGGCCCGCATCCGCCGCGCCGCCGTGGGCTGAGCATCGGCCAGCGCCAGGTAGCCGCCGATCTGCGCCGGCGTGTACGGGGCCTTGGCGCGCTCGCGGGGCAGCGGCGCGTCCGCCGGGAACAGGTGCGGCACCACCGCGCGGGCCAGGAACCGCAGGTTCGTGCGCAGCGTCCGCCGGGTCACGCCGGACAGCCCCGGCGCGTGCGCGGCGAACCGCTCGATCACCGACGGGTGCAGCAGCACCTCCGGCACCGGCTCCAGGCCGAGCCCGATCCCGTAGCAGGCGAGCTTTCCCGCGGCCCACAGCAAGTTCCTCGCCCGGTCCCGCCCGGCCGGCGCCGCCTGCGACACGACCTGCCGGGCGAACCCGGCCGCCTCCGCCGGGACCGACGTGGGCCGCCAGGCGGCGATATAGCCCGCCACTTCATGTCATACAGTAACTTATACTGAAAGACATGCGGGGTCACGGACCCCGCGTGCAACCATGAACAACGTGTCGCCCACCAGAAGCCAGCAGGCCCGCGCCGCCGGCATCGCCGCCGAGCTCGCCAGCCTCGGCCTCGCCCTGCCCGGCACCCTCATCGAGCGGCACGTCCGCTGCGGCCGGCCGAACTGCCGCTGCCACGCCGACCCGCCCGTCCTGCACGGCCCCTACTGGCAGTGGACCCGCAAGGTCGCCGGCAAGACCGTCACCCGGCTCGTCCCCGACGAGCAGCTCGACGACTACCAGCGATGGCTCGACAACCACCGCCGGCTCCGCGCCCTGGTCGCCGAGCTCGAAGCCCTCACCCTGGCCATCGCCGACGCCGGCCCCCGCTGGCAGCGCTAAACGCAAGACCACGTGGGCTGAGCCCGCTTAACCCGTGGGCAAGCCCCCGGCAAACCTGCATCGCCTCAGGTCAGCGCCAAACGTGAAGACCTGACTGCAGGCACTCTGAGCAGCGATAACGCGCTCTGCGGAAGCGTCACGTGCGCAACGCGGAACCGCGCACACCGCTGGAACAGAGGAAAACTATGCACGCAACGCCAGCCGGGCGCGGCTTCCGCCGCGATCTAGACGCCGGCCCGCTTCAGCCCGAGATTGACAGCTTCGAGCTGTCGCTCCTGGCCGAGCGCAAGTCACCCAAGACCATCCGCACCTACACCGAGGCCGCGCGGTGGCTCGCCGCCGCACAGCTGCGCCCGGCCGGGATCACGGACTGGGAGGCCGCCACCACCAAGGACATCCAGCGCTGGATCGCCAGCCTGGCCGCGCGGTACTCCGACTGTTACGCCAGCAACCAGTACCGGGCGCTCCAGCAGTTCTTCAAGTGGCACGCCGCCGAGGACCCTGACCGCGCGCGCGCCAACCCGATGGCCGGGCTCAGGCCGCCCAAGATCGATGAGAAGATCGTGCCCGTCTTCACGTCCGATGAGCTGACCGCGCTCCTGGCCGCGTGCAAGGGCGCGGCTTCGAGGCCCGCCGCGACCACGCCATCCTGTCGCTGTTCCGCGACACCGGAATGCGCCTGTCCGAGCTGGCCGGGCTCGGCCGACAGGACGTTGATCTGAAGCGACGCGAGGCGCTGGTGACTGGCAAGGGCGGCAAGCAGCGCATCGTCCGGTTCGGCCACGACAGCGCCTTGGCGCTGGACCGCTACCTGCGCGAGCGTGGCCGTCACAAGATGTCCAGCCGGGCCGCACTGTGGCTGGGCATCCGCTACCGCGGCCCGATGACCCCGAGCGGCATCTACCAGATGACATGCAGGCGCGGAGCGCAAGCAGGCGTGGAGGTGCACCCGCACAAGTTCCGGCACCACTTCTCGCATACCTGGCTCGACAACGGCGGCGCCGAAGGCGACCTGATAGAGCTGAACGGCTGGGCAGGCCCGCAGATGCTCGCCCTCTACGGGCGCAGCGCCCGCAGCGCCCGCGCCCGCCGCTCCTATGACCGCGTGATGGAGGCCATGTGACCGCGCCCGGCAGGTGCCCGGCAGCCAGCGACCGCGCGATCCGGCGCCTGGCCGCGCTCGCGGTCGTCACCGTCGCCGCGCTGGCCGCCGCCGTGTCGTATGCGCACATCTACCGGCTGGCCGTCCAGCACCGCCACGCCGGCCCGTCCGCGCGGATGCTCCCGCTCTCGGTAGACGGGCTGATCGCCGCCGCGTCGCTTGTGCTGCTGCACGAGGCCCGTAACGATCGGGCCGCGCGGCGCTGGCCCGGTGCATGCTCGCGCTCGCCGTGATGGCCACGCTCGCCGCGAACATCGCCTACGGGCTGCCCTGGGGACCCCTCAGCGCGGCAGTCTCCGCGTGGCCCGCCGTCGCCTTCGCCGGGTCCGCCGAGATGATCACGCACCTGGTGAGAACCGCCCGGCCGACAGCAGGCGCCGCACTCCGGAGCCGCGCGCACGCCCCGGCCCCAGCCCGGCCGCATGGCCGTGCGCGTATCACCGTGCAGGACGCCGAGCGCGCGTTCAGGCCCGAGCTGGCCACGGGCGCGCTGCGATCCATGCGGGCCATCCGCGCCAGGATGCATGTCGGCCAGGACCGCGCCCGCCAGTTCCGCGCCCACCTCGAACAGCTCAGCGCCGCCAGCGGCTTAGGCCGTGCTCCGCGAAACAGCCCCTGCCATCACAATGCGGCGGGGCTGTTTCACGGGCGCGACACGCCGCCACCTATGCGCCACCGAAAGCTTTACCAAGAATTGACGGCCAAATCCGGCGCTGATGCATTATCCGTACCCATCCGTTCAGCCCATCCGGCCATCAATTCAATGGGGAAGCGCTCTGCCACCTCTGCGCAGCGCGAGCACGTTCACCTAAGAGAACGGGTGCCCGGTCGTACCGTTCCGCATAGTGCACATGCAGTCTGCTCAGGGTGCCTGCAAAACACTCGGTCACGCAGATGTGCACCAGCAGGCCGGGCGGCCCGGACACGCAGAGGCCGCCCGGCCCGGAGCAAACGGAAAGGACGCCAGGCAATGCCGGAATCAGGCGAGACCTCGCTGCGCGCGCGCATCGCCGCGAACGAGAGATGGGCCAGCACCGATGACCGCCACGCCGCCACCGCACCCGCGCGCGCCGGGTTCGATGCGCGGTTCGCGGCAGAGGTAGACCCCGATGGAGCGCTCGAGCGGGCCGACCGCGCCGAGCGCGTCCGCGCCAAGCGGAAGGCCCACTTCGCCCGCCTCGCTCTGCTGTCCGCACAAAGCCGCCGCAAGGCCGCCGGCGCCCGCAAGGCCGCCGCCGATTCGTCCGAGCTGCGCCGCGCCGCAGCCGAATTGCAACAGGCTGCCGACGAGCTGGACGGCCACGCGACCGCAGGGGACGACCGGGACACATGACCGCCAGGACAAGGGCGGTCCCGTTGCGATCGGGACCGCCCTCCACTAGCTCACCTGCCACGGCGCCAGCATGACCAGCGTAAGCCCGCGTCGCCTGGCCGACGATGACCGCGCGTCCAAGCTGTACGGGCCGCCTCCGAAGCCGCGCCGCAAGCACGCGCCGGCGGAAAGGCCCGGACTGCGGTTCCTCAACACCGTGAGCCCGCGGCCCGTGCGGTGGCTGTGGCCGGGCTGGCTGCCGCTGGGCGCCCTGGTGATGATCGACGGGGACCCGGGCGTGGGCAAGTCCACGGTTACGCACGATTTCGCTGCGCGAGTGACAACCGGCCGGCCGTGGCCGGACGGCCAGAAGTGCCCGCGCGGCAACGTGCTGATCATGACGGCCGAGGAGGGCCTAGCCGATACCGTGCTGCCCCGCGTCCAGCTCGCCGGCGGCGACTCGTCGCGGGTGCTCGTGTTGAGCGAGATCACGCTGGCCGGCGCCCGGCTGCCCGCGCTGCCGCTCGACATCTCCTATATCGAGGACATCATCAAAGAACACCGTGTGCGGCTGTTCATCATTGACGTGCTGGCCAGCTACCTGGGTGGGGAAGGCAAGGTCAACAGTCACCAGGACACCGACGTCCGCCGGGCGCTGTACCCGCTATTCCGGATGGCCGAGCGGACGGGCTGCTGCGTGGTCATGCTGCGGCACCTCAACAAGCAGGACGGGACCAACGCCATGTACCGCGGCGGGGGGTCCATCGGCATCACCGGCCAGGCCCGCGCCGTGCACCTGGCCGCGATCGATCCGGACGACCCGGCCGGCGGCCGACGCATCCTCGCGCCTGTCAAGGTGAACAACGCCGCCAAGCCCCTGGCCCTGGCCTACCGGATCGAGTCCGACGACCCGGCTCCCGGCGCCCCGACCCGCATTGCGTGGATCGGCGCCGACGGCCACACTGCCGCCGAGTTGCTCGCCAGCCCGCCTGGCGAGGACGAGCGCCACGACCGGGATCACACCGTCGGCTGGATGCAGGACTATCTGCTCAACGCCGAGAACGGCGAAGCGCCTATTACTCAGCTCAGAAAAGCGGCCCAGGATGTCGGCATCAGTTACGACTCGCTCAAACGCGCACGTAGGCGCGCTAATGTAAATTACCGGCGAGCCGGATACCAGACCGGCACGATGTGGGCCCTCGATTCCGAGGTTCTAGCCGCTCTCAAGTCAGAGCGCAATAGTACGTCGGCCCTCCAATCAGAGCATTCAGCGCAGCCATACGGAGGTGCTCTGAATGCTCTGAATGCAGACCCGCCTGCGACGGGGCAGGCGGCCGAATCGATCTCGGACCCGGCGCCCGATCATGCGCCAAGGATAGGTTCCGAACCAGGCGCTACGGTCTAGGTCAGGATAGGTTCTGGAACGGGCGCTATTCGCATGATGAAATCGACGCCGGAAAACGCCGTTTCGCCACGGATAAATCGCGCACACAGCGCCAATCGAAGGGGTGCATGGCTCATGGCAGACCGGCAGACCGTCTCGTGCCCGGCGGGCCACGCAATCTCAACCACGCTGCGCGGCAGGAGCACCACCTGCGGCCAGTGCGGCCGACGCGTCTACGTTCGTGCAGACGGAACCACGAGGCACAAGCTCTCGCGCTCAGCTGGCGACCAGCCCGCACCCGGCAACCCTCGCAGGGGCAAGGGCCCTGCCGCTGGGGCCGGCGCCCAAACCGACCGCCGGAAGGACGGCGGGGAATGGGATCTGCGCCGGCAGATTGAGCGCCCGGCGGATCTAGTGGACGCTGCCGAATACGACCGGCGGGCCGACCGCACGAGATTGTTCGATGTAGACGACAACCTCATCGGCTGGACGGAAGGAAACAAAGCGGACGACTGGCCCGATGGCTGGTAAACGCTCCCGGCGGAAGCGGAACCGCCAGTGGCAGGGCCTCGGCCGCACGATCGCGGCGCGCTACGCCTGCGGGCAATGCCCCTCGGCGGTCCGGGTCACCCCGGTGGCCAGAGCACGACGGTAGTGGACATCCTGCACGAGCCGACGTGCCCGGTCCTCCGCGGGACGATCAGCCCGGCCGCTGACACCCGGCGCGCCGCGGGGCGGCCGAGGCTAGCGCACATAGGTCCCTCGGCCGTGCACGGAGACAACCAGATCGCGGCTCCTGAGCACTTCCCTAGCACGCCGCACCGTGTGATACGCCACCCCGTAATGAGCGGCCAGGTCCCGCTCGGAGCGCAGACGCGCGCCGGACCGAAGCTCGCCGGATGCTATGCGGGCCTGCTCGGTACGAACGTCACCCCAGCCATTCCTCGCGGCAAGGAACACAGCACGCATGAGCAGCACAAGCGCCCCTCACTGCCTCAGACGACACGCAGCGCGCGCTCCTGGGCGCTGTCCTGAGCGACGCCATCGAATGGCACTACGACCAGACCGCTCACTTGCACGGCTTCCAGCGGGCGGCAACAATCTGCGTGGTGCACGATCGCGGGCACGGCCAGCCGATCCGCCGCTACCTCGAGCTCGCGAGTCAGCTCTGCGTCTACAAGGGGACGGACGCAGGATTCACTCCGCCTCTGGATGAAGGGCAAGTGCAGGTGATCTCTGATGCCGCTCGGCGCGGCTGCGGCCTACCGGGAAGGCCGCGCCAGCACCACTGACGCGGCTATGCGCACCGCGTACAAGGAACTAGCGAGCTAACTGGCCGGCGCTCGGCGGGCTGTGCTCGGTCAAGCTGCCACCCGGAGGCGCCAGCCTGGCGGCTCCGGGGTGCTGTCCCCACCTGGCCGCCGTTGCTCTGCGGCGACCGGTCGGCGAGGGTGCGCTCGGGGCCAGGTGCACCCAGCGGTGCCAGCTGCGCTCCGGGATGACGTGCTCGGCCGGTCGGCGAGCTGCGGTCGGCGAGCTGCACTCCGGTGACGTGCTCCGCCCGCTCGGCGAGCTGTGCGCCGGGTCGAGAACCCTGGCCGCTCGGCCGGTTGCGCTCAAGTGCGCTCCTGACGGCGCCGGTCGGCTGCGCTCTGGTGACGTGCCCGTGACTGCATTCGGCCGGTAGCACCACCAAGTTCGGCAGCTGGATATCCGTTACGCCCGATTAGAACGTGTGTTCTATCCTGAATCCAGGGAACAACCTGGCGTGGACTCGGGCTCTGGCTAGACTATGAAAAATACAAACAGTTGTATTCTCATCACATGTCCGAGCCGCATGGCCCGATAAAGATCAGTGTCAACAGGCAGATCGCGCTGCCGAAGGTGCTGATGGATCGGCTGCACCTGCAGCCGGGGGACATGGTCTATGTAGTGCTGAGCGAATCCGATCCTCCGGGCCTTGTGGTCGTGCCCGTGGAGAGAGTGAGTGAATGGATCCGTCTAGGCCAGGCTGCCGAGCGTGAACAGGCGCGGGAAACCGCCGAGAGGATGCATGGCGATGGCTAACCGCTCAGCGATCGAGTGGACGGAAGTGACCTGGAACCCGGTGACGGGCTGCGACCGGGTATCGGCTGGCTGCGATCACTGTTATGCGCTGGCTCTAGCAAAGAGGCTCAAGGCCATGGGCGCGGCTAAGTATCAGCATGACGGCGATCCGAGGACCTCGGGCCCCGGGTTCGGAGTCTCCGTGCATCCGCAGGCGCTCGCTGAGCCGTACCGGTGGCGCGCCCCGCGGGTGGTGTTCGTGAATTCGATGAGCGATCTGTTCCATGCGAGAGTTCCGCTGAGCTTTGTGCGGGCCGTGTTCGGAGTGATTGCCGATACGCCGCAGCACACGTATCAGGTACTCACCAAGAGATCGCTGCGGCTACTGCGCGTTGCCGATCAGCTGCCATGGCCGCCGAATTTGTGGATGGGCGTGTCGGTCGAGGATTCCGCGGCGCTGCGGCGGGTCGGACATCTGCGCCAGGTGCCCGCGGCGGTGCGGTTCCTGTCGTGCGAGCCGCTGCTCGGCGCGCTGGATGACATCGATCTCGCCGGCATCGGCTGGGTTATCGCTGGTGGCGAGTCCGGACCCGATTATCGGCCGATGCAGCTGGAGTGGGCCAGGGGAATCCGTGACTCCTGCCAGCAATCTGGCGTGCCATTCTTCTTCAAGCAGTGGGGCGGCCGGACGCCCAAGGCGCTGGGTCGCGAGCTGGACGGCCAGATCTGGGACGAGATGCCAGCCGCCGCAGCCATTTAGGCCGTTACCGCCACCAGGGTTGGCCGTGCGGATCCCATGACGGGCTGGGCTCCCACGCGATGCTGTCAACAGTGATGTGGGAAGGCTCTAGCTCAAACAGCGGAAGCATCCCAGCCTCGCTGTCGCGCTTGTTCTGGGCGCGGGCACGGGCTTCCTGGATCATGCCGGGCTCACGCTCGGCCGCCCGCCGGTACAGGTCAGTCATGATCTTGTCGCCGACGGGGTGATCGGTCGCGAAGACCATGTCGTAGATCGGCATGTTGTTCGGCATGTTCATCGGGATCCGGGCAGTCATGGCATAGCCCAGCTCGGTCTCCAGCTGCCACCGCAGCAGGTTCACCATTTCATCGCGGTAGTCTGCGGCGCTGATCTGGTCAGCGTCGCGGGCGCCCTGGATCCGCCGCCAGTCGTCGTTGCCGTAGAGAGCGTCAACCCTGTTGGCGAACGACGCGCCGTTGGTGCCGGCCACGCCCTTGGCGATCATGGCCGGGGACATCAGGATCCACAGCTCCGCCTTCCGCTGCCCAGTGCGGAATCCCGCTACTTTGACCAGGGTCCGCCAATGGATCTCGGCGCCCTGCTGGTCAGCGAACACGAAGGTGGGCGCCCACCTCCAGCGCGCTAGGTCGGCCAGTACGTGATCGATAGTCTGGTTGCAGTCACCTGGGTACACGCGGGCCCGGCCTGCAGGATCCCGCTGCCGCACATCATCTTCCAGGACTTTGGCTGGCCCGGGCTTCTCGCACAGCGCCAGGCGGGTAAACGGAGGTATGGCGGCGAGCGCCAGGCGAGCTGAGCCGTCGAACTCTTCGCCGGTATCTCTGTCCCGGTTCACCGGATCGCCCGCCATCAGATCGATGTAGAGTCGTTCGGCCGACTTTAGGTGCGAGGCCAGATTAAATGCAGGCAGATAGCCGCCCAGGATCTCTAGCTTGTTGCGCGTCCAGTACCGCCACTCCCTCACTTCCCACCCCTCGCGGATAACTGCTGAAAGGCAAATCCGCGGGAGGATGCCTCAAGCGGAGGTAGGCCGCCGTCGTGGTCCGCCAGGAACAGGAAAGACCCGGTTGTCACGGTGAGCAGCCTACCTTCTGACAGTCCGCAATCGCCCCTTTAGCGTTCCTGGCCAATGTCGACGCGGCGCCGCTCGGGCGAGCTTCGGTCGGCCAGCTGCGCTCGCATGGCGTGCTCCGCCAGCTGCGGTCGGCCAGCTGCGCTCAGGGGCTGGTGCAACCCAGCGGCGCCAGCTGCGCTCAGGGCTGGTGGGCCTAGTGGTGCCAGCTGCGCTCGGGTGGCGTGCTCCGCCGCGCTCGGCGAGGGTGCGCTCGGGGCCAGGTTGCAGCTGCGCTCGGGTGGCGTGCGCCGCCGCCAGGCTGGGCGAGTTGCGCTCCGGTGACGTGCTCGGGCAGCTGCACCCGGCCGCTAGCTGCGCCACGGTGTGGTGCCCGGCGAGGTGCGCTCGGGGCCAGGTGCACCCAGCGGTGCCAGCTGCGCTCGGCGAGCTGCGCGGTGTCGAGCACCTGGCCGTGCTCGGCCCAGCTGCGCTTGGGTGACGTGCGCCGCCGTGTGCGGCGGGGCAGCTGCGCCTGGCCGTGCGGAGCGATGTCTCGCCTGCGCTGGCCAGCCGCCTGCTTGCTCACGCTGTGGTTGCTTCCGGTAAGCCGTAGATGGCGTTACTATCCGCCAACAATGCCCAGCGCCGGGAGCGAGTGAGAATGGCGGTTGACGCTAGTTTGGTTGCCGGTCGTCTCGTGCCGCGCATCTACCCGGTATCCGGCCGCACCGATATTCATGAATTCCTGCTCGGCGCCGTCCGGCGAAGTGGTGGCACGGCCTTGTATGCCAGCAGCCCCACGCGAGTTCCGGTCTACATCGGCCTGGAGGACCGGAGTCAGCAGCGCCTCGGCCTCATGATCTATCCCTTCCGGATGAACCGGCTCCGCACGCGCAACAGGCCCAGCGACGAGATCCGCGGCCAGCTGAGATATGGCGCCGAGGAGACCTGGCCAGCTGAGGATCATTTCGTGGCGCGCGATATCGCAGGGGTGGACACAACGCTGCTGCTCGGCGTCTACCCTGACGAGGATTTGATCCTGGGACTAGACCCTGCGCTTTACGATCCGCTGCCGCTTGGCATCAGCGTGTATGCGAAGGACAGGCACGCCGTGAAGGTGCGCGAGCTGGGTTGGAGTGTGTGGGAGAGAACGAATCGCGCCGGGCAGCGCCAGGCGGCACCTCGCGCCGCGGAGGGCCTGGAGACGATCATCGGGTTCGGTGCGCACAGATTGCTGGACTATGCGCGCTTCGAGCGGCGCGCCAGTGACCTCGGCTTGGACCCGCCGCTGCGCTACGCCGCCGCACTCGACGCTGCCGCCGCGGCGCCGCGCGGGCCAGTCGCCGCCGCGGCCCGGCACCGCCTAGAGCAGAGCTTTGACCTGACGGCACACCAGATCCTCGACATCATCAACAACCGAATGCGGCTGGAGGTGGCAGTCAAGGGCGGTGTGGCCGAGTACCACCTAGGCCGGCTCCTGGAATCAGATCCGGCGCTCGCGATGGTCGCGGCGCTTGATCAGGACGCGCAGCCCGACTTTGAGGTCCGGATGCGTGACGGCCAGGCCATGCGGGTGGAGTGCAAGAACGTCTCGCCTGAGCCGTACGCGAACGGTGATTACAAAGTCGAAGTGCAGAAGACCAGGGCCACCACTGGCGACCCAGCCGGCAGGCTCTACCGGCCAGAGCAATTCGATGTGGTAGCCGCCTGCCTGTCTCACCAACCCGACGATGGGACTTCCGGTTCATCCGCTCATCCCAGCTGGAGCGGCACGCACTCCACCCCGACCGGCTGGCAGCAACGCACCGGGTCGATAGCCGCTGGTCTGACACCCTGGTCGCAGCATTGAACCGGGGTCAGGGCGCGTCGTGATTCCTCCTGCCGTAGCGGGCTGGCAGACTGCGCGCATGAGCTGCGAACGCCGCGACACAAGCGCTGGCGTCGCGATCAGCCTTTTCTCCGGAGCCGGCGGCCTGGACCTGGGCGTGGAGCAGGCCGCGTATCAGGTCAGGGCAGCGGTTGAGCGTTACCCGGACGCCACGCTGACCATGGAGAAAAACTTCCCGCACCTTTCATCGGCGGTCATCAGATCCGACATCCTGGACGTCCCTACCAGTGACATCCTCCGGGCGGCGGGGCTGCGCGGTCGGGCTCGGCCCGACCTGCTCATCGGGGGATCGCCGTGCACGCCGTTCAGCAAGAGCGGATTCTGGCTTGACTGGAAACGTGCCGGTCTGGACCCCGAGCGCCAGCCTGCTCCAGGCATACACCCGAGTGCTGCGCGAAGCCCAGCCGCGCCAGTTCATCTGGAGAACGTCTACGCGCTGACCTATAACAACCAGGCCAGCCGGCCCGTTCGAGCGGCTGCTGCGGGGAAATCGACGACGCTGGCTACAACTACCGCCAAGGTGCTGAAGCCGCTGACTACGGCGTGCCGCAGGCCCGGCCCCGGCTGTTCGTCCGGCGTCCGCGGAAAGGCCAGGCGCTGCCTGATCATCCCAGCCCCGAGCCACGCCGAATATTGGGAACGGCGCACCACGGGCGATCCCGCCGCAGGCCGCATGTCACAGCGGCGAGGCATGGCCGGGTGGAGGGCGAGCCCGAACCAGAGCGAGGATCTTCGGCGGCCAGTACGGGCACCTGCTCCAGAGATCCCCCCGGCGAGAACTACCTGTACTACACCACAGAGGGGATCCTGAGCCGCTGTTCAAGTGGCGCAGCCGCTTTTGTAATTCCTCCTCAAGCTGCGACCCCGGCCGGCCATCGCCCACGATCCAGGCTCAGCCCGGTCCGACGTCGGACCGTTCCACTGGGACAACCGTCGGCTCAGGCTCGGTGAGGTAAAGCGCCTGTTTACCTTCCCCATGGATTTGAATTCGTCGGATCACCGAGACGCGCGCAATACATGATCGGTAACTCCGTGCCGCCGCTGCTGGCCCAGCGAGTCGCTCAAGCAGTCCGGGACGCGTAGCTCGTCGCACCGGCACGCCCGGCTGCCCGAGGGCGGGCTCGACGACCGGCGGGCGGGCACCGGTTGGTGCGGCACAGGCCGCGCTCGGGTGACGTACTCCGCCGCGCCCGGGCGAGCTGCGCTCGGGGCTGGTGCAGCGGCGATGCCAGCTGCGCGGTGTCAGGCGGTCGGCGAGGCGCGGTCGGCGAGCTGCGCTCGGGTGGCGTGCTCCGCCAGCGCGCTCGGGCCAGCTGGCCGGTGTGCCGAGGACCTGGCCGTGCTCGGCGAGCTGCGCTCCGGTGGCGTGCGCCGCCGCCTCGGCCGGCTGTGGTGTCGAGGACCGGGCCGTGCTCGACCAGCAGCGCATCCGTGTTTCGTGCGCGCCCTGCCGGTTACCGGCAGCGAAACCCGTCGCGACTTCATCCTGCACGCAGCCGACGACCCGCAGCGACTACTACGGCTCGCGCTCCCGCCGTTCGCCCTCGGTCCAAGCAGATAACACGGCGACCGCCCGGCGCTCTGTCCGCTAGACGCTCGTAAGCGGACAATGCCGGGCTCGCTAGTTGTCCGCCTCATCTTGCGTGCAGTTCCTCTATCGCAGTGCTAAGCCGATAGAGCGGTGACGGTTGCCTGCGCGTGCCGCGCAGGTCGTCCACGTCGAGGCGGTGGGTGAGTGGTGACATAGGTCCGAACGGCCCGTCTGCTAGAACCGTGAACGTGTGGATCGTTGGCCCGTCTTTGCCGATCAGGTTGAAGCTTGCGCCTAGCGGCCAGGCGAGCGTGCGGCCGGGAGCGAGTGAGCTGACGCCGTCAGAGAGCCGCGCCTGGGCTGCTTCGGTGCGTTCCTCCAGACCGTCGCTGGCCGCCAGCGGCGGCTCGACCTGAATACGGACGTTTCTTGCGACTGTGGGGCCGCTGTTGCCGACGACCAGCTCAAGGACCGTGCCGTCGTCACCGGGGCGCACGTCGACCCAGACGAACGGCTGGGCTGCCTCGACGCGGAGCTGCCCCTGGATGCTGGTTTGTTCTTCGGCCGCCTTGGCGGCGCGAATCGCTGCATCAGCCGCGAGCCGCGCGGCGCGCGCAGACTGGAAATTGAAGACCAGCGCCCCTGCGGCAATGAGCGCGGCAGCGATGGCGACCCAGGTTCCGGCGTCCACCCGTGTGCTCCTGTCGTCACGCGCTAAGGATGCGCTCAGTGGGGGCGGCAGCAGGCTGGACGAGGTTGCGCACGAAGCTCTCTAGGCCGCTTCCTGGCGCAAGTACACGTACTCGATGGCGCCGACGACCTGGCGCACGATGACGTCGCGGACTTGCTCGGCTGAAAGTCTGCGGTGAGGTTTCTCCGCCGAGCCAGCGACATGCTTTGGCCCGAGCGGCATGAATACAGAGGTCGCGTCGTCCAGGGCGATGCCGCCGAGCACGCCGACCGCATCCCGGTCCCGGCGGACGGTGAGAGCTGGTATGTCGCCGATGAGGAACTCGCCAGCACCAGAGGTAAGGATTTCGAGCTCGGCATTATCGGTCCGCTCGCGAGCCTGCCGGTAGATGTCCTCCAGCCGCTCGCGGAATAGGGCTCCGCTTTCGGCCAGTTGGAAACTGAGCTGCATCATCTCGTCAGCGAACATGCTCAGAGCCTCGTCGCCCGCGGCGTAGAACCCTTTCTGCTGATAGAACTGCTGCTCCAGCGTTGGCCGCCACTCGGTGAGCCAGCGCTGGCGCCCTGGGCTACGGTCTGCTCCCACACGCGGTAATGGACAACGCGGGTGGCTTTGCTTCGGGCGAAATGCAGCGCGATCGTGTCCTTGATCGTCGCTACGTACCCGGTTCTGGCGAAGAGCGTGCCCGTATCCATCGCCGCGAGTGCGGCGGGCAGCTTGTTCTCGGTCTCCTGCCAGAGCTTCTCCATCGAGGCCGACGCATACGAAACGAAATTAGGCGCCTTGCCGCACCGGCGGGCCCGCGGAGCTGGTGCCTGGCGGCCGGATAGGCAAGGCGGAACGGATACAGCGGGCCCCTACCGGGCCCGTCGCTGCCGGCGAATCGCTTGAGGATCACCTTCGACACGACGTGCTGATCAGTCACGTGCCCTGCCGACGACTCTGCGGCCAGCTCGCGGATCCGGCGCAGCACATCGGCTGGCGACTGGTGTGGCGCCGGCGAGGCATCTGTCCATGATGACAGGACGATCCGCAGTAGTTCGCCAGAAAAATGGCTGTGCCCGGGGCGGCCCGCTCGCCATACCCTGCATGCATGTCAACACGATCATCCGCCGGACAGTTCCGCCTATGGAAGAGCGCCCGGCCATACGCCCGGGTGCTGGTACTGGCTGTTCTGCCGGTACCGGACCTTCGGAGCCGGCGGCGGGTCCGGCGGACAGCCGCCAGCCTGGTGAATGCGACCCGTGGCCGGGGATGGCGGCGACGGGGCTGGACGTAGCTCAGCTAGCGATCTACCGCCTCCTGTGGCTGCAAGGGAAGACCCGCTGGGCCGTGCGCAGCCGCCACGCCGAGTCCGCGACGATGCTGGCCCGCGCGTCGATCGAGACATTGATCGTAGGGCTGTACTGCCTCCATGAGGAGCAGGCGGTAACGCAGCTGCAGAGCGAGAACCTCCGCTCACTCGGCCTGCTGCTGCGGTACCTGAGCGACGAGGACCTGATGCCGACCGCGGTCGTGGATGAGTGCATACGGCGCCTCGCGCAGGGCACCCCGGCGAGGGGCCCATCGCCGGAGTTCATGGCGCGGAAGATCGACAAGGCAACCGGTGGCGCAGCCGCGGTCAGTCTGTACGAGAGGTTCTACCGGCCGACCGCCAGCCTGGCCGTGCACGCCAGCGGCCTAACGCTAATGCGACACGTCCGCGCCGACGACACCCTGGCCCGGCGGCCCCGCCGCGTATGGGCGCGACGCTCGCCGGCCAGGATCGCAGTTGCCTGCGTCGGCGTGCTGGCCGCCGCGGTCGCCCGCGAGGCAGGCCGGCCATACCCGGCGGCCGAGCGGTACGCCTGCCGCCACCTGGACCGCGCACTGACGCCGGTTGCCATGTTCGGTGCTCCGGGTCTTCGCCGGGTTGGCCGGCCGGGCCAGGCCAGGGCCACCATCACGACCATGCAGACAATCGGCCAGTACGTCTGGTCGGGCAAAGACGCCGACGACCCAGACCTCCGCACAGCGCGGATCCGTAACGGAATGAAGCGGCCTCTGCTGGCCGCGATCGATGACGACGTGCAGATCGCCGGCGCGCTGGACCCAGCACTGGACTACTTGGCAGCAAAGCTGGCCTCGTTCTGTCCACAGCAGGACGACTCCGGCCCGGCGGAGCCGACCTGATCAGCGGCGCTGATAGGCGGTGCCATCGTCCACGAGGACCTGGGCCAACTTGGTAGGCGGCGAGCAGTGCCTGGTCCTCAGCCGCTTCCATGCGAAGCCGTCGAGAAGTGTTGCGGCCATCTTGACCCCTGCTTGACCGAGGCTTACCTCGTCCGGGACAGCTTCAACGCGGTGACTGTGTCGCCTTCCGACCGGGCCAGTGTGAGGAGTTCCGCCCGGAGCTGTTCACCTGTTTGCGGGCTCATGTGGCCCAGCCTGTCCTGCCCGCGCGATGTGGTGATCAGGCGCCGCAACACCGGCGGCCTGGCGGAAACCGGGACACGGGCGAACATGGCAACCAGGGTCGGCACGTGCGGGGCGGCGGAAGCGTAGTCGACTAGCTCAACCCAAGCGTCGGTGTTGTAATGATCCCAGTGCAAGGCTTCGATGATCGCCTTGAGGAAGTCGTCACGCCGGTCGCGCTGGTACCTGGTTGCGCGCGCAACGCCCAGCCAGGCCTCTGCCACGACAGGGTCGCGGGCGCGCTCCAGCCCGTCGGCTGCACGGCGGAATGCGCGTTCGACTGGTGGCCACGCGCCGGGGCCGCGCTCATAGTCGGCGTCGATGTCTGCGCGTGCCTGTTCGGCTTCGGCGAGCGCAGCCCGGGCGTCGACGTCGGCTCCAGGCAGCGCGGGCGCGGGTTCATCAAGCCTGGGCAAAAGACGCTGGATGGTGTGGGCGAGGTCGGGGACCACCTGGAACGCGCTCGGGTCGACGCCCAGGGCGCTCGCGTCTAGCGCGAGGATCACCTGCGGCCCGACGTCGTGGAGGAGGACTTGTGCTGGGCACGAGACGAGGCGGCCGTTGGAGGCGGAGAACGCCAGCAAGGCCGGCTGGACGTGGGCGGCCACGTCGCGTGACAGGTGGCCGGCAAGCGCACCGTTCAGGTAGACCGCGACCGCGTTTGAGTCATGGGGATTGCCCGGTTCAGGCCTAAGGATGGCGGCGAGCTGGCCCGGCGGCCCGGCGGCGACCAACGTGGCCATGATCGCTTCCGCGTGGAATGTCTCGCCGACGACTTGCACTTCGGTCCCGCCGGGCAGCCACGCCTGCTCAGACCCGGCGGGTAACAAGCGCTCCGGCGGTGACTCACCCGGTTTCATGCCTCTAATAGCACGCCTTCGCAAGATCATAAGCATCACCCTAATCCGACATTTGTTCACGTGCGCCAGCCTCCCGTCGAGCGGACCAGTGGCTGGCGCTCCTCTGGCAGCTGGCCGACGCGCCGCCCGGCCCCAGGACTAGCGCGAACGGTGCTGCCGCGCCGGGTTGGCAACGGACTGGTCTGCCTGCTAGCTTCGGTCGCACATTCCGCCTAACGCCACAACGCTCATCTGTGACCTGGGAAAACGCAGGCGGCACAGCGCTCGCACGTGTTGACCTGAAAAGCGGAAGGTCGGCGGTTCGACCCGCCCCTGACCACTCGCTGACCTGCGAGAACGTGCTGTGTGTAGTCATCTAACCACGGTACGAATTGAGACCTTCGCTAGCTTCTGGTCTCTTCGGCGTGAATGAACCCGACCGTTTGCGCAGGTCAAAGGCCTAGCTGATGGATCCCTCTGTGCGCTTTGGCAGCGGACGGCCGAACAGCATGACAGTGCATCCGGGACTGCGCAGAAGCAGCGGACTCGCTCGTCGCAAGTTTCGCAGGGCTGATCGGGCGGGTGAGTGCTCAAACCAGCCAGCGCCAGCCAACAGCTCAGGCCAACAAACCAAGATCAAGAAAGATGGAGCAGGCCCGATCGAGGTTAGCGGATAGGAGAAATCTTCTCGATTGCGCGACGCTGTTCGTCGTCGTGTTCAGCTCTGTAGAGGTCGACGGAAATCTGGCCGTTGAGCCAGAACTCTGGTGTGGTGCCAAGAGCCTTGCCAAGTCGAAGGGCGGTGGCTGGGGTGACACCGCGGCGGCCGTTGACGATCTCGTTGACTGCTACACGAGACATTCCCAGCTTCTCGGCTAGTGCGCCCTGGGTGAGGCCGAGCGGCTTGATGAACTCCTCGAGCAGCATCTCGCCGGGAGGAGTCGGCATGCGGTCGGTAGGGATCATCCTCATCTGGCTTCCTCCTCTCAGTGATAGTCAGCTATCTCGACATTGGTTGCGCCCGCGTCCGTCCAGGCGAAACAGACCCTGTACTGATCATTGATCCTGATCGAGTACTGGCCTTCACGGTCACCCTTCAGCTTCTCCAGGCGGTTGGCGGGCGGAGCACGAAGATCATTCAGTTGGACGGCCTGGCTTATCTGGTCGAGCTTTCTAGTCGCCACTTTCAGTAGGTTGACCGGGCAGACCTGCCGGGACTCGCGGGTGTTCTTGCCGTTGAAGATGTCGCTAGTGCCGTCGTCCTTGAAAGAGACGATCATACTGAAGCATTGTAACGTGTCACGTGACATAGGTCAAAGCAGCGCAACCGCTCGCGACGCGCGGCATGCGTCGCCGCGCTCCTGGACGCACTCCGGAACGATCGCCGCGACCTCGACCTTGGCTGATCCCCTCTGGCCAGCAGCCGACGCTGACAAGCGTGATCGACGTCGCCATGCAGAGGTCTCAGTTTGGGTCTCATCCACGTCGGCGCATCCGAGTCGATTGCAGGGTACTGACTGGCGCTGAACACGTAGAAACGACCTGCGTGCTCGCTCGTGGACGGTTGTCCTTGATCCTGATCCGAAGATCGGAGCGTTAGCGGGCGCGCGGCAGTGGCCGGCGGAGCGTCAGCGGAGCCGGCCGGGCGCAGGCAGTGGCTTATGCGGCTGGTTCGAGGCTGACCTTGTAACCGAGGGCTTCGAGCTGGCGGATGTGGCCGCGCTTGCGGCGTTCGGGGCTGATCCGGGTGGCGTAGAAGTCACTGCCGAGGTCGGTGTAGCGGGCGTCGGGGTCGGATAGCAGGTGCCAGATGATAACCAGCAGAGACCGGCCGGTCGCGACCACGGCTTTCTTCCTGCCGCGGCGGCGGGCGATGCGCCGGTATCGCTCTCCCAGGAACGTGTCAGAGCGCCCTGCAGCCACGGCGGCGTTGCCGAGCACCCGCGCCAGGTAAGAGTTGCCGTGCCCGGTTGCGTTCTTGCCCTTCTTCTTCCCGGCGGATTCTTTGACGCCGGGGGCGAACTTAGCCCAGGAAACCAGGTGGCCGGCGGTGGGGAACCGGACCATATCGATCCCGACCTCGGCCAGGATCACAGATGCGATGGTGACGTTAATGCCGGGGATCTCATCCAGTCGCTCGATGGCGGCGGTGAAAGGCGCTGCCATCTCCTCGATCCTGGCGTCGAGGGCGGCGATGTCGGCGTCGATCGCGTCGACCCGGGCCAGCATCCGCGCCAGCAGGAACGCGTGGTGGTCGGTGAAGAACCCGGTGAACGCTTCCCGCAGCGCGGTGATCTTGCCGCGCATCGCGGCCCGTGCCATCTGCGCCAGCACCTTAGGATCCCGCTCCCCGGCGATCATCGCCGCCAGCATCTGCCGGCCTGACACGCCGAAGATGTCGGAGGCGACCACGCTCAGCTTGATCTGCGCGTCTTCCAGCAGTTTCTCCGCCCGCTGCTTCTCGGCCGTGCGCACCGCCACCAGGTCCGCGCGGTAGCGGGTGACGTCCCGCAGCCGGCGGAACTCCGGCGGCGGGACGAAACTGGGCCGGATCATCTGCCGCTCAGCGATCTTGCATAGCCAGACAGCGTCCAGTTTGTCGGTCTTGGGACGGCCCGGCAGGTGCTTCACATCCTTGGCATTGACTAGCCATGCCTCGAACCCGTGTGCCTCCAGCAGGTAGAACGCGCATTTCCAGTAATCGCTAGTTGCCTCCATCACCACCCGCGTGACCCCCGGGCAGCGCAGCCGGTCCGCCATCCCCAGCAGCGACCGCGTCATGGTCGAGTACGTCACCACCTCCTGCAGCCGCCGCGCTGGATGGTCCTCATCAGGAACCCGCACGCAGCACACCAGCTCCGCCTTGCCGATATCCAGCGCCGCTACCCGCGGAATGATCTCCTCGCTGTCTTGCGTCTCTGCTAGCACGTGACCTCCCAGGCCATCGACCAGAACCGAAGGCGACTGCCGCCCGCAGGAGCCATCGGGACGTTGGAGGAATCTGATCCACGTGCTCACGGCAACACTGAAGGGCCCGGAACTGGCTCCCGGCACCCGGCTGAAAAACGACCTCGAAGGCCAAGGAGTAGTCGGCGTCAGCGGACAGCAGCCACACCCGATTTTCCGCCCAGAACGGGCGTCACCGCAGGGATACCAGAGGCTGAAAAGCGGAAGGTCGGTGGTTCGACGCGCCCCTGACCACTCAGTCAGACTGTGACATGGCGCGTTAATAACCGCGGTCGGCTGAGAATGACTAGCGCGGGCCGCCTGAGGTCTGACTCCGCTGCGCAGCGCTCTGCCTGGCGGGTCGCCGGCCCGCAGTGCGTTGGGGAAGCCGGCCGCCATCAGCCCGGCGATCGCAGCGGACGGCGACCGTCAGTTGATGTCGAACTCGTTGCCCTCGGGGTCCTTCAGCGCGACCGCGTAGTGGTCCGCGCCCACCTCGAGTTCTTCGCTCAGGTCGCTGAGCAATGTGGCGCCGAGATCACACAGCCGCAGGGCCTCGGCGTCCACGCGCTTCTTGCGGGTCTGGATAGGGAAGTCTCGCCCGCCGCTGGCGTGGATGTCGATGTGCAGCCGATTGCTAGTGGTCTTCCGGTCGGGCACGACCTGGATCCAGATCCGGGGTCCGGCGCCGTCTGGATCGATGATGCAGTCCGTGCCCCGGCCGAGCCATGACTCGGGCAGTCCGATGTCGCGCCGCCAGTCGTCCCAGGTGGCGAAGCCGGCCGGCGGCGGTTCCAGCACGTAGCCCAGGGCCTCGGCCCAGAAGCGGGCCAGCGGCTCCGGGTGGCCGACGCAATTGATGACGAGCTGGTATCGGACACCCATAGGTCTCCTCAAGTCAGGCCGCGGCGTCGCCGGACAGCCCGGCAAGTATGCCGGGAGCCTGCGACAGTCAGGCGCGTCCGGAGCGGACCGGCCAGGACCCACCGCCGGGACTGCACGGGCTCAGAAACGGTATCGCGCGGTGTACGAGCGGGTTAGCGCGCCACGTACCGCCGATCATGACGACTGCCGGATCGGCTGGCGCGACGGCCACGGCAATGACGCCGGCCACCGCGGACCCAAGGACCAGTCGCACTGCTCGCGTCGATCGCGCCGGTCCGGTGACCGAAGCTGGCAGCATCGCGCTGTCAATCGCAGTTGAATCCGGCTCAAATGCGATCCGGTGCGTAACGTCGTCTTGGTAACGAGTCCTGTTCGAAGGAGGATGAGATGGCGACCGCGACGCCTGCGCGCACTGACCTGCCGGCGCTGCCGCACTGGGAGACAGTGCCGGAGGACCTGCCCGGCGCCATCCGGCAGATCAAGACTGCGCTGCGAGCACGGATCTCTGCCTCTGGCCGGTCCGTTGAGGAGGTATTCGCGGTCATCGAGAGGCGCGTGCGCGCCCAAGTCGAGCAGATCGCCGCTCAGAAAGCCCGCGGCGACACCGTATGGCCCGTGGTCGACTACGCGGACATCGCCGCCGGCACAGTGACTTCGGATGAGCTCGCCAGGCTCCGGCAGCGCGGCTGCCTTATCGTCCGAGGCCACTTCGACCGCGAGCAGGCACTCGGCTGGGACCAGGACATCGTCAGTTACGTCGAGTCCAACAGGTTCTTCGAGACCTACCGCGGCCCGGCCGACGACTTCTTCGGCAGCGTCGGCTCCAAACCCGAGATCTACCCCATCTACTGGTCACCCGCCCAGATGCACGCCCGGCAGAGCGACCGCATGGCACGCGTCCAGGCCTTCCTCAACGCCCAGTGGGCCAGCCAGTCCGACGGAGTGCAGTGGTTCGACTCGCAACGCGACTCGCTTTACCCCGACCGGATCCGCCGGCGGCCCGCAGGAGCCGATTCCGCCGGCCTGGGCCCGCACCTGGACCCCGGCACTCTGGACCTATGGATGACCCAGGAATACCAGCGGGCCTTCCGGCACCTGTTCGACGGCACCATCGAGGCCTATGACCCGTGGGACGCCGCCCATCGCACGACGGGGCCCCAGTATCCCGGCACGACGATGTGCTCGGCGTTCCGCACTTTTCAGGGCTGGACCGCCCTCTCCGACATGGACCATGACCAAGGCGTGCTCCACACAGTCCCAATCCCCGAGGCCATGGGCTACCTGATGCTGCGGCCGCTGCTGCCCGACGTCGCAGACGATGACATGTGCCGCGTCACCACCAACAAGGTCTTCCCCGTCAGCGACACCTGGCAGCCGCTGCTTCTGGACGCACTCACCGGCATCCCCGACGTCCAGGCAGGCGACTCAGTCTGGTGGCACTGCGACATGATCCACAGCGTCGCTCCGGTTCAGAACCAGAAGGGCTGGGGCAACGTCATGTACATCCCGGCCGCCCCCTGGTGCCAGCGCAACGAGCGCTACGCGGCTGCCGTCCGTGAGGCATTCATATCTGGTACGAGCCCCAGCGATTTCCCGGCCGAGAACTACGAACGGGACTGGCCCAACCGATTCCATCTCCGTGACCTCAACCGGGCCGGCCGACGCGGCCTCGGCCCCGAATGAGCTGTCCCGGCTAACCAAGCGACGATCCCCGACGGCGGGGACGCTCAGCCGCGGAGAAGCCCGCGTCCAGCGTGGCCTGGCGATGGAGCGCCAAGAGGGCGTTATCGTGAGCTGGCCCACGAATTGGCAGGTAGTATTACGCGTTACACGTACTACGTGTCAGGAGCTAAAGATGCGTTTGAACAGCAAGGGCCAGGTGACGATTCCCGCCGTCATCCGCGAGAAGCACGGTCTGCACGAGGGCGATGAGGTCGACGTCGTCGAGGACGGCAATACTCTGCGTATCGTGCGCGTCCAGGCAAGCCCGACGCGGGGCGAGCGCCTCGTTCGCAGGATGCGCGGCCGTGCGACGACTGGCATGAGCACCGACCAGTTGCTGGAGCTGTTGCGTGCCGAGTGAGCCTCGTTCTCGGCTGACTCTGACGGCGAAGCGGCCCGTCACGCTGGTGGACTCCAGCGTCCTGCTCGACATTATGACCGAGGATCCTGCCTGGGGTCAGTGGTCTGAGAGCGCGCTTGCCCACGCCGGGGATGCGGGGATCCTGATCATCAATCCGATCGTGTACGCCGAGGTCTCGGCCGGATTCGACCGGATCGAGGATCTGGACGATGCCGTTCCCGCAGACGAAATCGAACGCGAGCCGCTGCCGTATGAGGCGGGCTTTCTGGCCGCCAAGGCGTTCCTGGCCTACCGAAAGCGGGGCGGACAGAAGCGGTCCCCGCTCCCGGACTTTTACATCGGCGCTCACGCCGCCGTCGGGCAGTACCGCCTGCTGACCAGAGACGCCGCTCGATACCGGACCTACTTCCCGACCGTCGACGTGATAGCTCCTGACAAGACCAAGCGTGCTTAGCACTCAGGATGCCGCGGTCGCCCGGGGCCGTCATGTTCGCGATGATGCCCGTCGGCGCGCTGCTCGCCCGAATCCTCGCCACCGCGCTGGGGGTCAGGGCTGCGCTATGGATACTCACTGCCCTGATCGCGCGTGCGGCCTCACCTTCCTGCTGACTCCTACGCGGCACCAGCGTGACCTGCCGCGGCGTCCGGCCGGGGATCGCGTCCCGGCACCTCGTTGCCGAACCATGTGGTGAGCGCCTCGCGCAGCCCCGTATCAGTGCCATCGCCAACCCAGGCGACGTGTCCATCGGGACGTACCAATACGGCGTTAGGTGCACTGACCTCGCCGAGAACCGGAAGTTCCCAGGTGCCGGCATACGAGGCATCGACGAGCTGAACTCTATCGGCCCACGGTGCGACGTCGAGCCCGTCGGCGTCACCGAGGTTGAGCAGCACTGGCTTGGCGTCGTGCAACAACGAGAACACTCGCATGTTGCCATCCGCAGTCATCAGATCCAGGTCGGGCATGCGGCGCCCCAGCAGCGGATGTCCCTCACCTAGGTCATACGCAATGTCGAGGCCCGCGATCATGGCGGCGATGTGCTTGCGCGGCTCGTCCATGCGCAGCAGCTCCATCACCGTCTCGCGCAGGGCAACGGACCCGTCGTCCGCTGCGCCGAGCGCCCGCTGCGCCATGGTGTTCCGCAGCACCCGGGCACCAACCGGGTGGCGTTCGGCCTGATACGTGTCGAGGAGGCTCACCGGTGATGATCCGCTAACCACCTGGGCCAGCTTCCAGCCTAGGTTGACGGCATCCTGCACGCCAATGTTCAACCCCTGACCTCCTATCGGGGCGTGCACATGTGCCGCGTCGCCCGCAACCAGGACGCGCCCGCTGCGATAGGCCACCGCCTGACGTGTCATATCGGTAAAGCGCGAGATAAAGCGTGGGCTGTGTGCGCCGTGGTCGGTTCCGTCGACGCGGATGAGCGCGGCGCGGAGTTCCTCCAGAGTGGGCTCATCGGTGCGGTTCACCTCGGGTTCGATCAGGGTGACGCCCACGCGACCCTCCTCAGCGGGGCCGATGCCGCCGCCGCCACGCAAGCCGAATTCCGGCATCTCCGTCATCTCGACCTCAGCATGGATCCAGCACGTGGTGGGATCCCAGCCCGCGAAATCGATGCCGGCCGCCTTGCGCACGACGCTCCGGCCGCCATCGCAGCCGACCAGAAATTCTGCCCGCAGCGATGTGCCGTCGGACAACGCGACGTCAACGCCACTGTCGTCCTGGGTGAAGCCCGTCACCTCGCGCTCGCGCAGGATGGGAACACCCAGCTCATCGATCCAGCCGGACATGATGCGCTCGAAATGGCCCTGCAACAGCGCCATCCCGTAGTTGTGGCGGGTGGGGAAGTCACTGATGTCCATCGGGACTCCACCGAATGCCTGCACCTGCATTGTCTTTCCCTCGGCGAGAAAACGATCGACGACACCACGCTGATCGAGCACTTCGATGGTGCGGGAGTGAAGACCTCGTGAGCGCGAGCTTTCCAGCCTGAAGCTGGCGCGTCGCTCGACGATGACAACGCCGGTCCCCGCCAGTGTCAGCTCTGCCGCCAGCATCATCCCCGTCGGACCGCCTCCGGCGATCACCACCGCATGCTCGGCCATAGATCACTCCTCGCTTCCGATTCGCCCTACGGCATCGTCTGGCGGGCCGGCCAGACGAGCTGCCGAAAATCAATTCGCCGTTGCTCGCCTCGCCCGGTACGGTCGCGGGATTGTTCTCACTGCGGGAGCCCTTCAGGTCTGGATGCGGCCATCCCGTCAGGTCCCACCCAGAGAGTAGGTTTCTAATGGCATGCCGTATCAGTGAGCTCGTACTCGGTTGCCGCGACCCCGAGGTGCTGGCGCCGTTCTGGTGCGAGGTCCTGGACTTCATCGTGCTCGAGCGCGAGGAAGACTGCATCGAGATCGGGCCGCGCGAAGGGTTCGGCGGCCCGCAACCCACGATTATCCTCAGTCGCAGGGACGAGCCGGAACAAGGGAAGTCCCGGCTGCACATCGACGTCAATGCTACCGACCGCGATCAGGACGCCGAACTCATGCGCCTGCTGAAGCTGGGAGCCCGTCCGGCCGACATCGGCCAGACCGGCGAGGAGCCATGGCACGTACTCGCCGACCCGGAAGGCAACGAGTTCTGCCTGCTCAAGGCGCGCCTCAACGCACTCTGACGGACCTCGTCGGCAACGAGGACCGCGCCACGCAAAGCTGATCGCGATCGAGATCACGCTGACGTGCCTGCGGACGGTCGGATTAGCGAACCCGGGCCCGTAAGAACTTCCCGATTTGCTCGGTGGCGGCGGCTGCCTCGGGGTGCCGGGCATGAGATCTCGGCTAGCGTTTCGCTGAAATAGCGCCGTGTCAGCGCACGCCCGTCGCGTCGGCACCGGTCACTATCGGATACGACCCGTGCGCAACAGAGCCAAAGACTGCGGATGTGTCTGACGACGTCCGCCGCGGCGCCAGGGGTCAAGGAGTGGTCACGTCGGCCGGTGCACTGCTGGCTACCGCCTTGCGCTCGCGCACAGCGACCGGGACTGCGGCGAGGATCACCACGCTGACCAGGGTGAACGCCACCGGGTAGCCGGTGCGGACGCAGATCAGGCCGAAGACGGCCGGCCCAGCGCCGTACCCGGCGTCGTATGCGAGGTTCCACAACGCGCTGGCCTTAGCCTCCGGCAGCTGCTCGATCAGCCGCGCGAACGTTTCGTTCTCGAGCACCCCGAACCCGGCACCGAACAGCACCATGCCTGCGAGGATCGCTGCGGCCGATCCGAGCATCATCATCGCGGCCATACCGAGCGCTGCCACGACGAGCGCCGGGACCAGCAGCCGGGCGTGACCGTACCGGTCGCCGCGCTTGCCTGCCTGCCAGCGGCTAAGCGTGGCAGCGATCGCCTGCACGAGCAGGGCCGCCGAGGCCAGATTGCCGGGCACCCCGGTCGCGAGCGGCAGGAACGAGTCCAGTACCCCGGCGGCGACGGTGGCGGCGGCGAAGATCAGCGGTAGCCGCAGCGCGGCGCCGGTCATCCGCCCCGAGCTACGGCGGCCCGCCCGCCGCCCGGCGCGGGCGGTGCGGGCGGTGCGCTGTGCCTCGCGGCCAGGCAGCCTGCGGATCGTCGCCAGCGGCAGCAGGCCGATAGCGGCCGCCATCGCCGCGGCAGCGACGGCAAGGTGGTGCCCGGCGAGCCAGACGCCGGCCGGCAGCGCGATTATGGCCGGGACACCGGATACGACCCCGAGCAGGCCGAGCCCTTCACCGAGCCGTCCGGGCGGCAGCAGCTTCGCGGTGAGCGCGCCGGTGACTACGCCGCATAGGCCGAAGCCTGCCCCGCGCACCAAGCTGACGCTGATCATGACGGCCTGGGGCTCGCGCGTGAGCAGGGCCAGGGCTGCCCCGCCGAGCAGCGTGGCTCCGGCCGCTAGCACCATCCGGTAGCCGAATCTCCTGATCGCTGGCGCGGCGACGACCTCGGCAGCGACGGTGCCGAGCAGCAGTGCCCCGGTGGTCAGGCCGGCCGCGGAGCTGCCAGCGCCCGCTGCTGCGGCCAGCATCGGCATCACCGACAGCAGCAGGAAGAAGCTGGTGAGCGAGGTGAACTCGGCCAGGAAGGTCACTGCCAGCGGCACGCTGAGGAGCCGCGCCGGGACCGCGGTACCAGGCTTGGCCTGGGTCAAGGTGCTCATAGCAAGCACGCTAGAAGCCAAGCGGCACACTGGTAAGGTCCGATTTCATGACGATTGAGTGGTCCGGTTTGAGTCCGGAGCTGCTGGTACGGCTCGACCGTTCGGCCAGCGAGCCATTGCGCGCTCAGCTGGAGACGAGCCTGCGCGACGCGATCAGGGGCGGCCGGCTGCACTCCGGGGAACGGCTTCCCTCCTCACGGGAGCTGGCACGTGCGCTCGGTATCTCCCGGGGCATGGTGCAGGAGTGCTACGGGCAGCTGCTGGCCGAGGGATACCTGATCAGCCGCACCGGGTCCGCCACCCGGGTCGCCGACATCAGCGGCCAGCAAGCCGCCGGTCACCAGCCCCGCCACCAGCCCGGCCACCAGGCCGCGCCTGACCAGGCATTAGCTGCGGCGCACTGGCAGCCGCCGGAAGCAACGCTGATCGCGGACTTCCGGCCCGGCGTACCTGACCTTGCCAGCTTCCCGCGGGCCGACTGGGCCTGGGCCGTCAAGCTGGCATGCACGCAGGCCGCATCGGCGGATCTGGGATACGGCGACCCTCGCGGCAGCCCGGTGCTGCGCGAGGTCCTTGCCGGGTACCTGCGCCGGGTACGCGCCGCCGCCGCCAGCCCGGAGCGAATGATCATCAGCACTGGCTTTGCCCAGGGAATCAACCTGGTCCTGCACGCGCTCGCACGCCAGAGTGGTGTGACCTGCGTGGCCTTCGAGGACCCGGGCTACGGCAGCGCGCAGGCGGACGAAACAGTTCGCGCGGCGCTGGCTACGGGCATCAACGTCGCCTACGTGCCGGTCGATGAGCAAGGTGTGGTGGTCAGCGAACTGGCGGCCAGCGGAGCCCAGGTAGTCGTGGTCACCCCGGCACATCAGTCGCCCACCGGAGTGGTCTTGTCGCCGGCACGGCGGCATGCGCTGACCGACTGGGCCCGCCGCGATGGCGGGTATGTGATCGAGGACGACTATGACTCAGAGTTCCGCTACGACAAAGAGCCCGTCGGTGCGCTGCAGGGACTAGCCCCTGACCAGGTCTTCCTGCTCGGCACTGCCAGCAAGGCCCTCGCGCCGGCCGTTCGCCTGGGCTGGGTTCATGCCCCTTCGGTGCTGGCCTCAGCGGTCGCCGCCGAGAAGGAAATGAGCGATCGCGGCTCCTGCACACTAGACCAGCTCGCGCTGGCAACCTTGCTCACAACTGGCCGGTACGACCGTCACCTGCGTCGGATGCGAGCCGTCTATGCCGCCCGCCGTGCCGCATTGACCGATGCGTTCGCCAGGCATGCCCCCCGAGTCCCGCTTACCGGGCTCCTGGCTGGTTTCCACGCTGTCGCCCGGCTGCCGCCTGACGCCGATGAGAAGGCGGTCATCGCCACGGCGCGCGAACGACGGGTCGGGCTGCACGGCATCGGCGACTACCGGGGCAGTCCCGACCCCGCGGCGCCACCCGCACTGGTGCTGGGCTTCGGCAACGTCCGTGAGCGAGCCATCGAGCCCGCTGTCGCCGCTGTCGCCGACCTGTTCAGCTGACGGGGCAGTGACCTGCCCGGAGCCGCAGACCACGGCGGCGTAGGTGCCGTGGTCTGCGGCAGCCGGCTCAGAGTTCGTCGGACCGGCCCGCGGCCAGTCGCGGCCACTGCGCACTCGGGCGGCCTTCGGTACGGAACTGGTCACCGTTGTTCGCCCAGTGCTGTGGCCACCCCGGCGGTGAGTCCTCGAAGGTCTCCTGACGGCCGTAGATCGTCATGTCGAGCAGCCCGTAGGCCGTTGCCATCACCTCGGTGCCGCGGCCGGTGGTCCAGTAGGTCTCGAACACCCGGTTGCCGTCTCGCAGGTAGGACACGAGCATGCCGAACCAGCGCCCGGCCAGCAGGGCATCGGCGGACTCCTGCGCCGAGTACCACGGCATGTCCCAGCCCATGAAGCGGCGGTACGCGGCCGCCTCATCGTAGGGACCCTCAGTGAAGGTCGCATAGGTGACGTCGCGCGCGTGGAGATATGACAGCTCGCTGACCTGGCCGTTGAAGAACGTGCAGCCCTCGCATTGGTTCTTGATGGGCTGGCCGCTGTGCCACATGTGAAAGTAAACGAGCAGCTGGCGGCGGCCTTCGAAGACATCTACGAGCGGGACCCGGCCGTGCTCACCGATCACCGGAATCGACGGGTCCACCTCCACCATCGGCAGCCTGCGCCGGGCCGCCGCGATCGCGTCGCCCTCGCGCGTGCGCGCCTTCTCCCTGACCAGAAGCTGATCGAGCTGTGCCTGCCAGGTCGCCCGGTCCGTCACCTCCGGTAGCGGAGCTTTCGCCGTTGTCCCTGGCGACGTGACCACCTGCTCCGGCAGTTCGTTCACTGGTGCCTCCTTCAGTACGCAGCCGTTGCCGACTCTCGCGAAATTAGCGAGAGCTCCAGCAGTACGACGAAGCACCGGGCAGATTCTGGACAACGATGCCTGGCGGGCGGCCTCAGTGAGAAGAGCGGCCCCGGACAGTGTCCGGGGCCCCCCGCGGCTAAGCGGTGCCGATCAGCGGCGTGGTGCCGGAAGGTTCGCGCCGCCAGTCGCGTACGTCGTGAACGAAGACGGCGGGGTCGTGCCAGGCACTGTCACGCCCATTGACACCGCGACCAACACCCCGGGGCCTGCCAATCCGGTGGGATACCTGCTCGCCGACATTGCGATCTGGCGTTGACTCGCGCTCGCCCCTAGCGAGCCAGTCGCGGCTCGTCGTAGCCTTGGCCGGCGCTTCCGGTGGCGCCGCAGCGGCTTACCGGCAAGAATGGGTCGGTTGCGGACGATCCAGGAAATATGCGGTCTGCCGCTGGCCGCGATGGCAAATGCCTGGTACTCACGGGTTACAAGGTGGATAACAGTTCATGAATAGGTACTTTTCGCACCGGTTTGTCGGAGCTGTCAGTGCTGGACTGCTGTTGGGCGCAGCGCTGATCGCTGGGACAGGCGGCGGAGCTGCCGCGAGCGTGCATCCGCAGGCAGCCCGGTTTCAGGACTGGCCGATGTTCCTCCAGAACAGCTACCGGACAGCGGCGACCACCGATCCCGTCCTCTACCCGGCCAAAGCGCCCGACCTGACCTTGAAATGGGCCTATCAGACCGGCGGTCCGATGGCGACCTCGACAAGCGTCGTGGGCACCACCGCCTACGTGGGGTCGTGGGACGGTTATGAGTACGCCATCAGCACCACGACTGGCCAGCTGATCTGGAAGACCTATCTCGGCATCACCACCGACCCGGCGTGCAACCCCAACGTGATCGGCGTCACCTCAGCTGCGGCGGTGGTACATGGCGTCGTCTACGTCGGCGGCGGCGGCCCGTACTGGTACGCCCTCAACGCTGCCACCGGCGCTGTTGAGTGGCAGGTCTATACCGGCCTGAACACCCAGGCCGGAGCGTATTACAACTGGTCCAGTCCGCTCATCGTGGGCAACTACGCCTACATCGGAATCGCCAGTAACTGCGACGCGCCGCTAGTGCGCGGCAAGCTGCTGAAGGTCGCGATTTCCGGACCGCAGCAAGGCAAGATCCTCGCCACCCACTATTTCGTGCCGGCCGGGCAGCTCGGTGGCGGGGTATGGACGACGCCCGCTTATGACCCGGCCACCAAGACCGTCTTCGTGTCCACCGGCACGCTCAACGACTACACCCAGACCCAGTCGGATGCGCTTGTCGCGCTCGATGCGACGACGCTGCGAACCAGGAGTCACTGGCAGCTTCCGTTCGAGGTTTCCGTATCGGATTCGGACTGGGGGACGACACCGACGCTGACCACTGACTCGGCGGGCCATCCGCTCATGTCGGTGGCGAACAAGAACGGCATCCTGTACACGTTCAAGCGCAACGACCTGGCGGCCGGGCCAATCTGGCAGCGCCGGGTCGCGATCGGCGGCGACTGCCCGCCGTGCGGCGACGGCACCATATCGTCCGGAGTGTTCGCCAACCACGTGCTCTACTACGCCGGCGGCAGCAACGTCACCAAAGGCCACGGATCCAGTGGCTCGATCACGGCGTTCAACCCCGGCACCGGGCGGGTCTTGTGGAGCCGTCAGACCGAGGGGCCGATCCTCGGTTCGCCCGCCTACGTCAACGGCATGATCGCTGAGGACGAGGGCGACACCTTCGAGGTGCTGAACGCGACCACGGGTGCGCTGCTGTACAGCTACCAGCTGCCCGCGGCGGTCGACGGGGCGGTCTCGGTGGCCCGCGGCATGTTCTTCGTCGACGCGCTGAACGGCGATCTCTATGCCTTCGGGCCAGCGAAGGTGCCCGGTCCGCCGCCCGACCCGAACTGTCCGAAGGGATTCAGCTGCCGGAACATCGGCAAGCCCGGCCTGGCTGGCTCGGAGCATGCCAGTGGCGGCGTGCTGTCGGTCACCGGGGCAGGCACGGAAGCCGCGACGCAGGACAACGGCCGTCTCGTCGCCAAGCTGGTCACTGGCAACTTCCAGGCCAGCACCGAGATCGTCTCGCAGTCACCCTCGAATCCGGCCGGGCCGAGGCCCAACGGCGGTCTGATGGTGCGGCAGGCCTTTGCCTCTGGGTCGCCGGAGTACGCCGTGCTGGAGGGCCCGAGCGGCCCGACCGACGGCGGCGGCGCGCTGCGGCTGATCATCTGGTCGTGGAACGCGTTCGGCGCGCCCAGGGTCGAGGCGACCAGGGTCTTGCCGGTGACGCTGCCGGTCTACGTGATGATCCAGCGGCGCGGGAACATGTTCAGCACCGGGATCTCCTCCGATGGCGTCCACTTCCAGCTGGTCCCCGGCTCGACCGTAGACCTCGACCTGCCCGCCGCCACCGATACCGGCCTGTACGTGAACTCCGGGTCCTCGACGGTGACGAGCACGACGGCGTTCGGTCACACCACGCTCGGCGCCCTGACTACGACGATGACCCCGCAGCCCACGACCGATCCTTGCCCGGCCACCTGGGCCTGCACCGACATCGGGAACCCCAGCCCGCGCGGCGACACCACGGCCTCCAGTTCCACGGCGCTCACGCTGGATGGCACGGGCACGGGGATCACCCTCGGCCCGTCCGACTCGCTGCACTACGTCTATCGCCAGGTGTCTGGCAACCAGACGCTGAGCGCGCAGGTGGTCACCACCGCCACGAATCCGCCCGGTGCGCAGGAAGGGATCATGATGCGGGCGAGCACCAGCCCGACGTCCCCCTACTACGCAGTGCTGCTCAATCCTGGCGGCTCGGCCACGGTCCAGTGGCGCAGCTATGACGGCGTCCCCAACCGAACCGCGCAGCTCGCGCTCCCATCGGTGACCTCGCCCGCGTACGTGCGGATCGTGCGGTGGCAGGACACCCGGCTCAGCCCTGCCCGGACCTTCTTTTCTACGCTCATCTCGACCGACGGCACGACCTGGACGCCGGTGCTCGGGTCGACGGCAACTATCGATATGGGGAACGCCTACCTATCGGGGCTGGCAGCCACCGCCGCCGCGCCGCGAGTGACCCCGGCGGTCAGCTACAACGCGGTCGCGATGATGGCGGCGAGTTCCCAGCCTCCGGGGATCTGCCCGAGCGGCTTCGGCTGCAACGACATCGGCGTGGACATCCTGCCAGGCAACCAGGTGTACCTTTCCCCCCAGCAGAGTGGCACCCCGGCCGGCACCTGGGACATCCAGGCAGGCGGCTCGGATATCTGGTCGGTGTATGACAACTTCCGGTTCATCTCCCAGAGCTTCCCGCAGGACCCGGCCAACTCGCGGAATGGCGACGGGACTGTCAGCGCGGAGGTCGTCTCGCAAGGAACTGCCCCGGCCCCGTGGATGAAGACCGGCGTTATGATCCGGTCCAGTGCCACCGATCCGCAGGCGCCCTACTACGGCGTTTTCGTCACCCCGCAGCAAGGCGTCGTGGTCCAGTGGCGCTCGAAGGAGGCCGCGGCGACCGGGCAGGTGGTGGGGAATCCGGCCGCCACCACCCCGATCTGGGTGATGGCCAGCCGCTACACCGACGTCGCCCGGCACGCCGTGCTGTACAGCGCTTACACCTCCACCGACGGGAAGCAGTGGACTTACGTGCCCGGCTCCACGGTACGGCTGAGCCTGCCGGGCAAGCTGGTGGCCGGCATCGCCGCCGACTCCTACCAGCAGACCCTCACCGCTACGTCTGTCGTGCAGGACCTGGCATCAGTGCCAGGTTCCAACCCGCCGCCGTTCATCTGCCCGGCGGCCTGGTCGTGCGCGGACATCGGCGGCGCACTGCCGCCAGGCCAGGATCAGCTCACGTCCACCGGGACGTGGAACGAGACGGCCGGCGGCGGCGACATCTGGTCCACGGCGGACAGCTTCCACTTTGACTATAAGAAGCTGGCCGCCGACGGCACTGTCTCGACGCACGTCACCGCCCAGCAAGCGGTCAGCCCGTGGGCCAAGGCTGGCGTGATGCTTCGGGCAAGCACCGCGGCCGGCTCGCCGTACTACGCGGCCATGGTAACCCCGGGCAACGGGATCGCCGTGCAATGGCGGACCAAGCTCGGCGGCTCGACCAGTCAGCTCCTGACGCCCGGCACCGTACCGGTCTACCTGAGAGTCGCGAGGTACACCAAGCGCGGCTCCAAGCCGACGACCTACTACACGGCCTACACCTCTGCAAACGGCAAGACCTGGAGCGCGATAGCTGGCTCGACCGTCGCCATCCCCATGACCGGCTCGCTGCTGGCCGGTATCGCGATGACCTCGCACGTTCAGGGCACCGCGGGATCGGTGACGTTCGGCTGGGTAAGACTGGCCTCCGTCGAGCTTCCGCCGGCAGCGGTCTGCCCGCCCGGCTGGAAGTGCGCATCGTCCGGGAAGATCAGCCCGGCGGCTGGCGGCTACGGACTGAGTGTCGCCGCTTGGAGGGCAGTCTTCCGTTAGTTCCGGCCGGCCGCCGCCGGGGCAATCTGCCCGCGGCGGCGGCCGGTTCCGATCTTGCAGTTGTTACCTGAGCACTGTCAGTGGCAGGTCGTATTGCTGCACGTCCAGTACTGCGGGAACCAGGTGAGCAGCGGGTTCTGCGTCACGTTATGCAGGTTGTTGCTCACTGCCTGCACGCCCGTCGCCCAGGGCAGCCACAGCGCCGGGACCTGCTCGGCGTTGTAGGTGGCGTACTGCTGGAACGTGGACAGGCTGCTGCTGGTGTGGGTCGCGTTGATCAGCTGGTCCATCTTCGGGTCGCTGTAGCTTCCCGAGTTATTGGGCGAGCCAGTCGCGTACAGTGGCTCGCCGGTCGGCTCGAAGCCAGGACCGTTGAACAGCCAGCCGCCCAGGTACAGGAACGTCCACTTGCACGTCGCCTGGGTGGACTTGCAGGGCACCGTGTCGCCCAGCAGCGTGTTGAACGTCTCGGGCTGGGCCGCGAGCTGGATGCCCGCGAGCGCGAAGCCGGACTTCAGGACGGCAACCTGGCCCGCCTGCGTGGTGATGCCGGAGGTGTACAGGATGGAGAACTTGGCCGCCGTGCCCTTGGCGATGCCGGCGCCGCAGTTCGACGCGCCACTGCCAGCGCTCTCGCAGGTCAGCACGCCGCCGACCTTCTTCCAGCCGTGCGCGGCCAGCAGCGCCTCGCCCTTCGACGGGTTGTACGGGTACGGGCCCTGGGCGTTGTTCTCCTTCATGGTCGGCGTGACCCACTGGCTCGGCGGCTGGTTCGGGATGCCCGCCGTAGTCGGGTAGCCGTAACCGCTGTTAACCGTCTTGGCCATGCCTGCCTGGTTGTTCAGGTACATCATGGCCTGCCGGAAGTACAGCTGCTTGAACACCGGGCCGAGCGTCGGGTTGTGGAAGTTCATGTACGCGAACCCGATGCCGAACTGGAACGCAGGCTGCAGCGAGTACCCGGATGCTGCCAGCGGGTTGGACGGCGGCAGGAAGCCCTTGCCGGCCGGCGGCAGGTCAGAGGCGGGAACCGCGCCGTTCGGGCCGCCGGTGCTCAGCAGCCCGGACTTCAGCGCCGTGTAGATGGCCGTGTCACTGGTGTAGGTGACGAACTTCAGCTGCGAGATCGACGGCTTGGGGCTGCCGGAGTACTTCGTGTTCGGCACCATCGTGTAGTTGCCGCTGACGTTGTAGGCACTGAGGCGGAACGGGCCGTCGACGACCTGCCACAGCGGGTTGGTGGCGTAGGTCGAGGTGCCCTTGGCCTGCGCGATCAGGTAGCTGTAGACCGCCTTGCACTTGGCCCAGCCGTCGGCCGCGCTGTCGGTGGTGCAGCCACCGCTGCCCGCAGCCGCGCCGGCCTTGGTCACATCCCACGCCATCGGGAACGGCGTCAGGATGGCGAGCTGGTTATAGGTGAACCAGATCGACCCGTAGGCCTGCTTGAGCTGCAGGGTCACCTGGTTCGCGCCGGTGGCCGAGTAGGAGGCCATGTTGTCCGGCAGCAGGCCGGGCGTGTAGCCGGCGTAGTTGGCCTTCTCGGACTCGAGCAGGTTCAGGAAGAAGATGAGGTCCTTGGCGTTGACGGTCTCGCCGTTGGACCACTTCCAGCCCTTGAGGTTGATCACGACGGTCTTGCCGCCGTTGCTGTACACCGGCTGGCTGGCCGGCGACAGCCCGTAGTTAACCGAGATCGACGTGCCGCTGTTGCCGCCGAACATGTACAGCGGCAGCTGGAACTGGTACATGAAGTCCTGGAAGTTCGTCACGCTGTAGAACTGCGTGGTCGCGAACGGGAAGATCATGTTGGCGCCGGCGCCGTTGAGGTTGGCCACCGTCGCCACCGCGCCCTTGACGGCGCCGGTGCCAGCGCTGGAGTTATTTGAGCTGGAGCCGCAGCCTGCGGCCAGCAGTGCGGTCGCGGCTACAGCCGCAACTCCCGCGACGCGTATTTTGCGTCTGCGTTCGAACATGTGCCTACTCCTTCGTTGCGGGCGGCTGAGATCGTTGCTCACATCGCTGTCGAGATTGCTTGCACGTCCCGAGGCCTCCGCTAGCGTGCCTTGACGCGGCTAGCGGCCGGGATTTGCCGCCGCAGACGGTTAATCTGGGCAGGCCCGGAAGGCTTTGCTGTATCTGCTGTGCGGACCGCCAGCCAGCGCGGCCCGTCGTTTCGGATACTGCATGCGGCCAGGCAATCGCGGCTAGCCACATTCGGACAACGTGAATTTCTTGTCCGGAGTGTTTCCAATTGATCGCCGAATTGAAACACCAGCTCTCGGGTAATACGCAAAAGGCAGGTAGCTGCCTACAAAGGAGATTTTGTCATCCTGGATACTGATACATGCCCGGCCGACGCGCGGGGTACCGGCCAGTTCATGCGGCCGCGCCGCTCGTGGCAGCCCACATATGAGCCGTGGCATAAGCGCGCCACGGTCGCCAGTTCTGAATGGTGCCGACGTTGTGTCCGGGCGCGAGGTGGCTGAGAGCCTGGCGCAAGGTGGGGTCTCCAGCCGGGTAGGCGTCCGGATAGCCCATCCGCAGCGCGATGTAATTTGCCGTGCTCGCAGCCAGGCCTCTGATCGCTGTCAGGGAGCGAAGCAGCGAGCCGGGCTCGAGGCTGCGGTCGAGTGCCAGCTCGCCCTGGTGAACGGCAGCAGCATAGGCGGACAAGGTAGCGGACTGCTGGCCGTCCAGACCGATGCCGGACAGTTCGCTTTCTGCCTGGGCCAGCGTACGCGGCGCCGGGAAGGTGTGTGTCAGGCCGACGCTCCTCAGCCCCGGCACGTGCTGCCCGAAGTGCCTGGCTAGCCGGCCCAGGACGGCAGCCGACTCGTGCTGGCTCGTGTGCTGGCCGATGATGGCCGCAGCCCCGACCTCGAACACATCCCAGGCGCCGGGGATGCGGACCCCTGGCCGGGCTGCTAGCAGCGGGCTGATGACAGGATCGGTCGCCAGTGACCGAACGGGATCGGTCAAATCGTCGTCGAGGCCGCCGATCAGGCGCGCTCGTGCTGCGACGTGCGTAAGGCTGCCCCAGTGCGGGAGATGAAGGCGCAGCAGCAGCTGATCTGCGCTGCCGGGGCCAAGCTCAAGGACACCTGCGTCGCCGTCCACCACGATGGTGCGCCGATAGGTCAGGCCGTCGACTTGCTCGACGCCGGGGACGGCTCGGGCGGCCAGAAACGATGCCGTTGCCGCCCAGTCGAGTGGGCCAGCAGTCCGCAGCTGCACTGTCAGGCCGCCGTCAGTGACAGTGTGCCCGGCTCGCATCTCCGTCGGCGTGGCCCGGAATACGTGCCGGCACTCCCGGTTGAACTGGCGGACGCTGCCGAAGCCTGCGATGAACGCGATCTCCGTCACTGGCAGCTCGGTCTCTTCGAGCAGCCGCCGGGCGAAATGCGCGCGTGAGGAACGGGCGATCGAATCGGCGGTCACGCCCAGCTGTGCGATGAACAGCCTGCGCAGGTGCCGTCCGGATACACCCAGCCGCCGTGCCAGCCCGGCCTCGGTTTCCTGGTCGAGAGCCCCGGCCACGATCATCCGGACTGCGAGGCAGAGCAGCTCAGGCGCGTTGCGTCCGGCCAGCTGACCAGGGTAGGGACGGCAGATATGGCAGGCGCGCGGTCCCGCCGAATCGGCGGCCGGCAGCGGTGGCCGTAGTAAGGTTTCTGGCTCGTCAGGACGGCCTGGGCGGCAGTAGTTCCCAGAGGTAACATCGCTGGCGACATGGCTCATCTTGCTGGAGTACCCCGTAGTCAGATGGTCTGACTAGACAAATCCGGACGCTTTTGGTTGCGGTTCGGTTGAATCACGGTGACGGATTCGCCACAGGGCGGCCAGGGTCCGCCAGTCAGCTGACGTGGCCTGCCGGGCTTGGGTGACGCTGACCATGACCGACATCGACCGGCCGCCCCCTGCTGCGCCTGCGCATCCACAGGATGACAGCGAGAACGACCAGCACGAATCCGACCGCCGCGGCGACGATCGGCACGATGACACCCCAGGTTGAGATCGAGCTGCTGCCATTGTTCGCGTCGCTGACCGCGGCTGACAGGCTGGCTGGGCTCGCGTGGTAGCTGTCCGCCAGGACCGGGATCAGCGGGATGATCTTCCCGGTTGGCAGCGCGATGCCGGCCATCTCAGTCTCGTTCGTGCTGACGTTGACGACCAGGCCGGTGGACGGAGCGACCCAGTAGGTGTTGCTGGCCTGATAGGTGTAGCCGAGCGGGATAGACGTGACGTGCGGGAACGCCTTCGCGAGGCTGGCCAGCTGACTTGCCGGGATGAGGCCCGCTGCACTGAGGCGCGGCAGCAGCGATACCGGCAGTGTCTTCGGAAGGCCCGCTAGCGCTTGCGCGTTCTTGATCGGCGCTGGCGCCACCGTGGCCTGGTACTCGTAAGTGCTGATGCCGCCCTGCTGCGCCTGCTTCACGTACTTCAGTGGCGTTGTGGTGTGGGTGAGGTAGACCCAGCCGGTGTAGTTCTGCTGCTTCGCGCCGAGCGGCCAGCTGACGGTGAGGCCGGTAGCTGGCGTGACGTTCCAGTTGCCGGGATGGCTGGCGGTGGCGGCCAGGGTCTGCCTGTTGACCGCGTAGTGCGAGGTCGTCGATGCGACTGGCTTGCCGGACGTGGTTATGGTCCGGGTGTCCTGTACCAGGGCGGTGTTGCCGGACGTCTGCTGTACCTTCACCTGATCGGTCAGCGTAGCAGGCAGGCCGGTCCTGATCGCTGCGGCCAGGTTGCCGCTGGCCAGCGCCGCCGGATCGAACAAGCTGCGGATCGTGCCGTTATAGGTCCGCGTCTTGTTGTAGTCGCTGGGCACTCGAGCGATGTAGCTGGGCGTTATCCACCATGCCATCAGGCCACCGGCGACGAGGAGGATGACCCCGATCACTCCGGACGCAACTGCGGCTTTGCGCATCACGGCTCCCGGTCGCGCATGCCGCCCAGGCCTCCCCGTTGTGCCGGCCTGGCTCAAACAGCACGCCTAGCCTCACTCTTGCCCGCACCGTAGGCGTTCGCATCGCCCGTCCCAGGTGAATGCGGCCGAAACAGCGTCCGGTTTTAGCTGTTTGCCGCTTTAGTCGGTGCCGAATCCGAGGCAGACCGCTGCCCGGACGTGGCTAACCGGCGGGCCTGCTCGCCATCCGCTAATCCGCGGGCCGAGGCCAGCTCGTCGGTCAGCGGGTAGAGCCGCCGCCGGCTCCACGCCTCGATGGCGCACCGCTCCAGCAGATTGGCGGTCACCGCGCCGACAAAGTCCGGCTCGGTCATGGAGTAATAGCTGGCCAGAGCGCGGACAGCCAGGGCAGTCGGCTCAATGATCCCGCCTCCTGCGGTGCTGCCCTTGAAGGGCGGGCTGCTGTACCAGTACCCGCCTTCGGCTTGTTCGGCCCACATCGTCGCGATACGGCGTTCTATGACGGCTGCGAGATCCTTCTCGGCGTCGAATACCGACGGCAATTCACACATGTTGAAGATGACGTAGCAGTCCTCAGCCAGGTTGCCGGCAAACCCGGCGCGGCCCGCTTCGGCCTCTGCATCGGCCCGCTGCAGGAGGTATTCACGGCAGCAGGAGATGACGAAATCGCGGTTCCTGAATTTGAGGTCATAGACCAGTGCCATCCCCATGCTGGTCAGCGAGGCGCGGTCCGCCCAGCAGTTATCCGGCGTCCACTCCGCAAGGACCCGCTTGAGAACTTCGTCGCGGGTGAACGGCAGGACGGAGGGATCACGCAGGAATCTCAGGCACTTGAGCAGATACAGCGGGGGCTGGAATCCGAGCAGCCCAGCGCGCGGCTCTGACCAGCCGAAACTGAGGTCATTCGCGACGAGGTCGGCAAACCCCGGAATGTTAATGAAGGCGCCGGCCCGCCAGAACGTGATGGGGAGGTTCAGGTCCTGATCCGCGATGTACTCGAGCGCCGGCTGCAGGATCTCTGAGGCGGGCGCGATCCCGGCCATCAGCAGAGTCTGAACGACCTGGAAGGTCGTGTCGAAACGCTCCTGCGGGTCCAGGCCACCCCAGGTGCCGTCCGGCAAGCGGTGATCGATCAGCCACAGCATGGCCTGTCCCAGCAGCGCTACCTTGTCACGGGAAGCATCGTGACCATGGCTGTTCCAGGTGGCCAGGCCGAAATGACGCAGCTCCGAGACGTCATCTTTGTCTTTCTTGTCCACGTTGGTTACCCCCCACCTGTGCCGCATGCGCTATGAGTCACCGTGGACCCGCCGGACCTGCAAGCGCTCCGCTGGTATCGGCCCGGCCCGCGCTGAGCAGCGACTCCGCTTGCTGACGGGTCTTGGCGGACAGGTGCACGAAGAATGCGATGAGGAGGCCAACTCCGGCGGCAAGCGAGGCTGGCACCACATACCGGCTGATGACGTTGAAACTCTGCGGTCCGGTGGCGAGGACGATCAGTGGCAGCAGCACCGCGATGGCCAGATAGCCCAGCACCCAGACGCCGAACGCGAACTCCCTCGGCGGGATAAGTTCCTTCCGGCGCAGCAAGGCGACCTCTTCCGCGGCGGCCGCTGCCTGTGCTTCGCTGGCTGCCTGCCGCCAGGACGCCAGCGTCTCGCGAGCGCTGTCCGGTACTTCAGCCGCGCCGTTCAAGGCTCCGATCTGCGGGTCAGCCGAAGCTGCGAAGAAGCGGTATTCGATCTCGCCGGATACGCTCCGCGGCGGCCCGCCCGGCTGACTCAGTTCCGCGGCCTCGATAGCCCGCTGCGCGGCGATGATGTTGTACACGGCACGCCACTGGGCTTCTTCGTCGGCTGGCAGCCTGAAGTGCTCCCAGTTGAATTTCTCCCAGCTGTCAGGCTTCGCAGTGACTGGAACGATGCCGATAAGTGCGCTGATGGCGCGCATGCGTATCTTCGCGAGCATGCCGACGGCCGCAGAAATGCTCTGCTGACGGTCTGCGGCCGGAAGCTCCGCAAGCAGCACCGTCGCTGCCGCGCAGCGTTCCCCCTCGCGGGCCGGCACACTGCCGCGGACGGCGACCAGCGTCGCGAGCTGAGGGTCGGACAGTAGTGCCTGGCTCGCGGCACGCCGGAGTTCCTCGGTGAGCCTGGCCAGCCTCGCCGCGGCGGTGTTGCGAGTCTGGCGAGCGTCCCTCAGCCTCGCATCAGCCGCGTGCTGGTCAGAAACCAGCGCGATCAGCTGAGCCACCAGGAATCCGCCGACGATAGCGAGCAGCGTGGCCGCAGCCGCGGCACATGTGGACAGGATCCAGCTCGGATCAGGGGCCGCCCGGACGGCCGGCAGGGCCGCAGCGAGCGTCACGGTGACGGCGCACCGCGCGCCGGCTGAACGCGCCGGCGCAGCTGACGGATAGGTAACACACACTGAGTGTAACGACTACGACACGCCTTCTTCCAGTGCGCGAGAACTGCCGTTCAAGTTATCGCCGGCCGCTGTGACGCAAGTATTGCCGTCAGTTCGTCGTGATAGAGTAACCGGGTGAATGCGCATTCGGTTGTGGTCGACTGCGATCCCGGGCATGATGACTTTCTGGCAATAATTCTGGCTCAGCGTTTTGCCGAGCTGCGCGGGATCACCACCGTCGCAGGTAATACCAGCGTTGATAATACGACACGCAATGCATGTATCGCCGCTGACTTCTGCGGATTTCGTGGTCCTATCGTCCGCGGCTCAGCTGGTCCGCTGCTCGGGGATCCGCATTTCGCCGAGGACATTCACGGAACCTCGGGGCTCGATGGCCCGGAGCTGCCGTCGGTTATCCGGCCAGCCACCGCTGGCGACGCGAGCAGCTTCCTGATCGACGCGTGCGGCCCTGGGACCTGGCTGGTCGCCACGGGACCGCTGACGAATGTCGCGCTGGCGATCCGCCGGGATCCAGGTTTTGCGTCACGAATCGCCGGCATCTCGATTATGGGTGGCAGCACCTCTTTCGGTAATTCCTCGCCGGTCGCGGAGTTTAATATCTGGGCCGATCCGGAGGCTGCGTCGATCGTATTTAATTCCGGCGCGCGAATGCGTCTCGTCGGGCTTAACGTTACTCACACGGTGCTCGTTGATAGCGAATTTGTGCGGCGCATCCAGGAACTGGGGACGACTCAGGCGGCGTTCATTGGCGAGTTGCTTGAAGGATTCGTGACTGCTTACAGCAAAGTCTCCAGCAATCCCGGATTCGCACCGATACACGACCCGTGCGCGCTCCTCGGTGTTACCCACCCGGAGCTTTTCGAGTACTTGCCTGCGCACGTGGATATCGAACTGACGGGCACGCTCACTCGGGGCATGACTGTGCTTGACCGACGTGAGCTGTGCAGCATCGGCGCAGCCAATGTCGACGTCGCCATGAGCGCCAACAGCCGCGCAGTGCTGGACCTGGTCTTCGGAGCCATAGCGAGTCTGTGACGGCCGCGGGTCGCTCCGGCCTGGTTAGGTCAACGAGCCGTCAGTTACTTCCTGAGCCAGACAAACAGCGCCAGGACGATCACAACCACAACAAGGTCCACCCCGTGCCTCCCCGTGTAACCAGCCCGGAACGGCGCTGGTCAGCAGGTTCTACCCTGGCTGGCGCCGTTCCTCACCTCGTGCCGCCGACGGTCCTTGTCCGCGCCTTTAAGTCCGTATATGTTGGATAAATTCTGGCAGGCATCGGAGGGCCACGCTATGAGGCGGGTTGGCATGATCCTGTGCTTGCTGGCGGCGAGCGCGGTGTTCGTGTCGGGCCAGCCCGCGGCTGGTGCGGCTGCCTGCAGGCCGATCCTGAAGGACGTTGTCCTGTCCGCCTCCGCAGTCCCCGGCGGCGCGAAAGATCGGGTGACAGTGGCGCTGACCTGCGCCGCGCCGTCTGCGGTGACGATCCGGCTGACAGGATTCCGGGGTGTCACGGTCCCTTCATTGGTGCGCGTGCCCCGGAATATGGACTCGGCCAGTACGGACATCAGGACCGCCGTTACGGAGGTCACCCGGCACGGCGAGATCGAGGCCGCGCTCGGCCGGCGGCACCGCCAGGCCGCGCTCGCGGTCACCCGGACGCCGCGTACCTGTCGCAGCCCGGCGCTGACGGGCTTCTGGGTGCCTGCAATGGTCCGTGTCGGCGACAAGCCGACCGCCACCATCCGGCTGAGCTGCGCTCCTGCTGCCCCGGTCCGGATTTCCCTTGCCAGCACCAGCAGCTATCTGCCCGTTCCGGTCACGATTTCGGTCGGTCGCTATTACCAGAGCGTTGTTATCCCGCTCGCACCGAAGGCCGACCCTGCGGGCCAGTACAGTTCCACCCTGACCGCCCGCTTCCGCGGCAGGTCACGTCGCAGCACGATCACCGTCGATCCCGGCCTGGCTGAGGTCGCGCTGCCGGCCTGCTCCGAGCCGAACTGCGTCGATCCGGAGGTTCTGTTCACCGGGGTCCTTCCGGCAGGCGGACTCACGGTGCGGCTTGCCTCCGACAGCAGTGCCGTCACGGTGCCAGCTTCGTACACATTCCCAGCCGGGAGCCTGGGCGGTGGCGTGGCCGGGGTGACCGTGCGGACTGTCAGCAAGGACACCACTGTCACCATCTCGGCGACGCTGGGCGGGCGCACGCTCCGGGCGACGACAGTGCTGCTGCCGCCCTTCAACAGCCACGACAAGGTGACGCTGACGGCTGAGGCAGGGACAGGCCCTGTTTACGGCCAGGAGTACACCCTGGAGTACGTGGTTACGCTCAGCAATCCTGCCCCCGCCGCTGGCTTGACCGCTACCTTCTCGTCTCCCAGTTCCGCCGTCGAACTGCAGAGCACCAGCACCTTCATTACCGGGGGTTTCGCCGACGGGTACGTCGACATCAACACCGCGGGCATAACCAGCGCGGTCCAGACCCGGATCGATGTCACTGTCGATGGCGTCAGCGCATCCCTGCCGGTCATCATCGAGCCCGGCCTTGCCTCGATCACCAATGTGCCGGCGACGATAACCGGCGGAAGCTCGTTCACCGCGACGGTCAGCCTGGCCGGGCCGGTCGACACAGCGACGACAGTCGCCCTTCAGTCGAGCGCTGGCATCGTTACCGTGCCCGGCCTGGTCGTCATCCCGGCGGGCCACAGCTCAGCCAGTTTCCACGTCGCTACGGTGCCGGTGACAGCCAACTCCGGCGTGTTCATCAGCGCCTCGCTCGGCAGTGCCACGATCTACTCCAGTACGGTGACGCTGACGCCCTGAGAAGCTCAGCGGGCGACAGAAGCTGATCTTGACCGCATCTTGGCCCGCAGGCCGAGGTAGGCAATGACCACAATCGCGAGATATCCGACGTAGATCAGCAGCTGCAGCGGCGTCGGCGAGTCGCTGTAGCCGAAGAAGCTGTGCAGCACATCACCGAACGCGCTGCCCTCCGATAGCAGGCTGGCCGAGTGCCACATGGGCACGTTGAGGACAGGCAGCCAGCCGAGCCGCTGCATGTTCTCGACCGCATCTGCGAGCAGCCCCGCGGCGAAGACCATCAGCAGGACACCGATGACGGTGAAGAACTTCGCCATGTTGAGCTTGTGACCCAGCCGGTAGATCACGAACGCGATGACCAGCGAGAAGGCCAGCCCGATGATCGCGCCACCGAGTGCGCCCGCGGTGGAGGTAGAGAAGATGATTGCCAGGGTGAAGACCACGGTTTCGAGGCCTTCGCGCCCGACGGCCTGAAATGCCAGCAGTCCCAGGCCCCACCGTGCTCTGCCGTCCAGCGCCGCATCCGTTCGGGCGCGCAACTCCTTGGACAGCGAGCGGGCATGCTTGCGCATCCAGAACGTCATGTACGTCAGGACGGCAGCTGCCACCAGGTACGTGGCCGTCTCAAAAATCACCTGCGCCCGAGACCCGTCGTAGCTGCGGATTGTCTCGTATGCCACCGTCCCGCCGGCCGTGGCGAGGACGAGCGCCGCACCAACCCCGACGAAGACATCACGGAAATGCTCGCGCTTCCCGATGCGATTGAGGTAAGCGAGCAAGATCGCGATGATCATGCTCGCCTCGACCCCTTCGCGCAGGAAGATGACAAAAGTGGCGAGCATGACCAGGGGCCTCCAGGACGTGGCCAGGGCCAGGCTAACCGGCCGCACCACCGTGACGCTGAATTAGGTTAGGCATACCTTACTTCACGATATAGCCATCACGTAACCATCGTCGAAGAGATCTGGATCACCCCACCACCCGATGGTAAGCCGCGCACATCAGGCCACGTCGCCTCGGTGATCTTCGTCTTCGCGGCCGGGCTCGTCGTCAGCGGCGGGCGCGTCGGCGACATGCAGTCCGCGCCTGGTCCTGCGGCGCCGGGTGAGCCGGTCCTCTACCCATTGCGAGCCATGGCCTGAGATGTTCTCAAGCATCTCCAGGGCAACCGACAGCCCGGAATTGTCGAGCGCAAGGTCCAGCAAGCTGATGGGGTCTTCGTCACTGCGGTCACTGAAAGCGGCAGTGATGTTCTCGACCAGGAAGGTGACCCGTTCCCCGTTACGCAGCGAAAGCTGGAAGTCCTGGCTGAGGATGGCGGAGCCGTCAATGATGCTGCGCCTGAGCTCCTGGTGCCGGGCAGTCGTCAGCGAGCCGTCCTGGCCGAGACTCCAGGGATTCTCGGGGGTCGGCATGACTTCCCGGCGCCCGCTGTCATATCGAACGCCGGTCTCAGTAGCGCTGGCCGAGGTGATCACGTCGTAGCGGAAGCTGCGCCTGACCTGGTTGTAGACCTCGCCGGTCCGGAAGTCCAGAGTCATCCGCACGAGCCGTACACCCGCCTTAGTGAGCAGGAATACCGTCACCCGGTACACGGAGTACCGCGGCGGCCCGAACGGAGTCCGCACCAGGATGCAGCGCGGCGCTGGTTCCGTCACCGTGGCATGCATCAGGACGTCGCGGCTCGCCAGGTCCAGTTGAGTCATCGCGAGCTGCCTGAGGTGGATCTTGTCGTAATCCAGCCAGCGCGCGATCAGGTCGTCGGCCAGGCCCTGCAGTTTCCTGACCCAGCGCTCGTACTCGGATTCGTCGGCCTTGAGCCGTGCCAGCGCGTCCTGCTTATCTGCGACAAGTCGGTGCCGCACGACCAGGTACACGTCGAGTCGGCTCTGCACTATCAGCAATACCGCCACGCCGAGCGCGGCGATCGCCACGCCCGCCAGGACCGGATTCTTCGTGAGTGCCAGGAAGAGCGCGTATCCCCAGGCAACCGCACTGACGACGACACCGAGCGCGAAGCCAATGACAACCCTCGGACGGGGGGCCAGCTCTTGCTGGTACTTGCGCAGCGTCCCGTCCCGCTGCTTCTGCGCGATCTCCTGGACTCGCAGGGTGACGAGCCAGTTAACGGCACCGGGGGCGAGTTCCGGCTCACTGTACTGAGTGAGAAGCTGCCGTTTAGCCGATTCCTTCAGGCCGGCTGTGTCCGCATCCCATTTGCGGCGAGCAGCAACTCCGCGAGGCGCTCTCTTGGCGAACTGATCATTCAGGTGAATTGACAGCATGCGAACGAACTTGACCCGGCGGGCGCGGTCTTGCCTAGCCTTGTCGGCCTCGTCTTCCTCGTCTGGCTCGTCTGGCAGGCCAAACTGTCCTGACTCAGCAGCAGGTGGCACCGGGCTGGCGTACCGACCGAGGTGGCGGTGGCCGAAGTCGCTGTCCCGGTCGGCAACTCGTTCCATCGCGGCCAGAAAAGAGACTCGTGATCGCGTCGCGGTCACGCCTGCGATGGCGATCACGACCGTCAGCAGCAGAGCTTGCAGCGCGCCGCGCTCCTGCAAAACCGCCAGTGCCAGCACGACGCCCGCCACACACAGCGTCGCGGCGGCCACGGCCAGCACGGTGCTACCCATCGGGAACACCGGCTCCGTCATCGTGAGCAGGCGCGGCCGCTCCGGCACCGGCTCGAAGTACTTCCACGCCCTGCCGGTGCGCTCGTTGCTCATCCGCCCGATCTTCGCGCGATCCGCCATATCGGCAGCGATCTGATCTTCGATGCCGCCAGCCAGCATCAGCTCGAGGTGACGGTCAAAGTCCTCGGCGAAGCTGACCTTCCCGGACTTGGGCGGGTTGCTGGTGATGGCAAGGTAGTCGGCAAGCAGCTGGCCAAAACCGGGATCCAGCCCAGCCGACTCGGCCTGCCGCTTCCGGCTCTCGACCAGCCTGCACATGAAATCGTGCGCGACGAGCAGATGATCGCCGGGATCCTGACGATCCGCGATTCCGCGTGCGTGCTCGATGGCCTCGAAATCGTCGGGTCCGAGCTGCTCGAACGAACGGCCGCTGAGCACGGCGAGCACCCAGTGATAGGCGATGTCATTGACCGGGGTCAGGCCGTCGGTGCCGAGGCCGGCCTTGACCGCCTCCCGGATGAGCGTCGCTGCGCGTGTTCCGGAGCTTCCCCTGAGGAAATTAATGGCTACCTTGTACTTCGCGCCGCGCTCTGCCGGGACGCGATAGAAGTTCACGTTGCCGGCCACGAACCCGATCTGCGCGCCAACCTGGGCGTTATCCCCGGCAGAATTGGTGGGAACCGGGCCAGCCGGACTGCCCTGACCCGCCTGATCGGCTGACTCGGGCGCCGTGGGCTCCGTCATCGCAGGCTCTTGACCGTCATGATGATCTCGCCGACCTTGGCCGCCAGGTCGATGGCGCCCCGTAGCGGCAGCTTCAGCCGCTCTAATACGGATATCAGCCGGCTCCGATCGCCAGTTACCGCGGCGTCGATCTCCGCGGTAGCGCTGTCGAGTTCGCGCTGGGCTTCGGCGCTGGCCTCGTCACTGAGTTCGGCGCGTTCTCGGGCAGCGGCTATCTCCTGGCGTAGTTCCGTCATCAGGCCGAGCAGGTAGTCACGCTGCGCGAGCTCGCCGGTGACCTGCTGGTTCACTTGCTGGAAGTCGCCGTGGACGTGATAGACAGAGCCGCCCACCTGTCCGATCATCATTTCGACCTGGGCGTTGCCCTCCGCAGTGTTGCCCTGGTTCGCCGTCATTCTGGCCCCGCTTCCGCCTTGGATCGTTGTCTCGGCCAGGCAGAACTGCAGTGGTCACAGTGTCTGTTCCCGTGACAACCCTTCCTGGCTTCACTAGACGGGCGATTCATGGCGATGTCAATGGGCCTGGGCGAACGCTGGAGGCGAACGAGTGCCGCTAGACCGGCAGATCTAGACCTTGGCGGTGATCCTGGTACCGAGGTCGGCGCCAGTGCAGATCTCGCGCATCGCGCCGGCCGCGGCTACATCGAACACGTGCATCGTCAGGCTCTGCTCGTTGGCGAGCACGAACGCGCTGGTATCCATAACCCGGACCCCGGCTGCCAGGGCTTCGTCATAAGTCAGCCGCTCATAGCGGACCGCGTCGGGATTCACGTTCGGGTCGCGGTCGTAGACACCGTCGACCCCCCGCTTGGCGACGAGCAGGGCGTCCGCCTCAAGCTCAAGCGCTCGCTGCACGGCCGGGTAGTCCGTGGTGACGTACGGTTGCCCGATGCCGCCGGCCAGCAGCACGATCGAGCCGTTCTCGAGGTGCCGCATTGCCCGAAGCCGAATGAACGGCTCCGCGACGCTCTGCATGGGTACGGCCGTCATCACCCGAATGTCGATGTCCGTGCGGGCGGTCAGCGCGCCGCGCAGCATGAGCGCATTCATGATCGTGCCGAGCATGCCGATGTTGTCCGCCTCCGCCCGACTGATACCCCAGCCCTCTGCCATCCGGCCGCGGAAGAAGTTGCCCCCGCCGACTACCACGGCAACCTGTACGCCCAGCTCACGCAGCGACAGGACCTCATCAGCTACCCGCGCCAGACTAGCCGGGTCCGTGCCCTGTCCGGCGGCTCCAGCCAGCGCTTCGCCGCTGAGCTTGACCACCACCCGGTTGTAACGCGGCATGGCATGCCCCTTCCCCGGCCGCCGGGCATGGCGACGCCCTGTAAGTATCGGTGATGCTGCCGCGTATCGGCGCTGAGCCGGCATGGGTACTGAGACAGCCGGAACGGCACCGGGTCGCGCTAGCTACCGGTACCCGCCGCCGATCACGTTGGCTGGCTCCGCCCGGCGCCAGCCTGGCCTACCGGCGCAGGAGCCCGCTGAGTACTCCGCTGAAGTGCGCGAAAGGCGGCACCAGGGCAGCTGGGTCCTTGGCCGCATCGTCCCAGCGGCGCACCAGGCAGGCGTCCAGGGCATACGGGTTGGCCACGAACCGGGTGATCTCGGCCGGGTGCATCGGGCCGCCCTGGACGCCCAGCCGGCGTCTTGCGGGTTAGCCGCGCGGGGCGAAGTAGATGATCGCGACACCGGTCAGCACGACGGCGGCGCCGATAACGTCGAACCGGTCCGGCCTGGACCCGTCCACGCCCCAGCCCCACAGCAGCGAGGCGACCACGAAGACTCCGCCGTAGGCAGCGTAGATGCGGCCGAAATCATGGCTGCGCTGGAGCGTCGGGATGACGCCGTAGACCACCAGAATGACCCCGCCAAGCACGCCCAGGACAACCGGCGCGCCGTCCCGCAGCCAGCGCCACATCAGGTAGCCGCCGCCGATCTCGGCCAGTCCGGCTGCGATGAACAGTCCGATAGAGCGGGCAACTGTCATGCGATGATTCTCGCGTGCCGCGCAGTAGATCGCGGCGTTCGAGCCGCTCGCAGAGATGGTGTCGGGTCAGGCGGCGGGGTGATGCGGCCGCCCCCGGTCGCGCAGCCGCGCGCGCAGCCACGCCGCGGCCCCCGGCAGGAACGAGCCAAGCACCGCGCACGTCGCGCTGACCAGGACAATGTTGCCGGCTCCGCCGTCGCCGATCTGATGGCCGCCCCACGCGCCAAGGGCAGCGCACGCCACGATGGCGGCGATGATCCAGGGGGCCAGGCGGTGCCGTGTCACCCCCATATCCTGGCATCCTGGCCCTGTGCCCGCTGCCCGGGGCTGCCTAGGCTTGGCAAATGAGCACAGACGGAATCGAGCCGGACCGGGCGCACGCGCTACTGGGCCGTTATCCAGTGATCGATGGGCACAATGACCTGGCCTGGGCCCTGCGCGAGGCTGGCTCGCTCGACCCGGCCAGCACCGACTTCTCGGCTCCGGTGGATTTCACCCACACTGACCTGCCCAGGCTGGCCAAGGGCGGGGTCGGCGGACAGTTCTGGTCGGTATACGTTCCGGCGGAACTGCAGGGCGAGGCCGCGGTGGCCACGACGCTGGAGCAGATCGACCTGGTCCGGCAGCTAGTGGCTCGCTACCCCGACAACCTGGAGCTTGCCTTCAGCGCCGCCGATGTGCGGCGGATCATGCGGACAGGCAAGGTGGCCTCGTTGCTCGGTGCCGAGGGCGGTCATTCCATTGCCAGCTCGATGGGCACTCTCCGGGCGCTCTATCAGCTTGGCGTCCGGTACCTCACGCTCACGCACAACCTGAACCTGCCCTGGGCCGACTCCGCCACCGATGAGCCGAGGGCCGGTGGCCTGACCGCGTTCGGCCGGGAGGTGGTCAGGGAGATGCAGCGGCTGGGCATGCTGGTCGACCTGTCTCATGTGGCGGCAACAACGATGAGCGACGCGCTGGACATAGCGGAAGCGCCGGTTATCTTCTCGCATTCGTCGGCGTTCGCGCTGTGCGATCACCCGCGGAACGTGCCCGACAGCATCCTGGCCCGGCTGGCCGCCAATGGCGGCCTGTGCATGATCACGTTCGTGCCGGCGTTCGTGTCGCAGCGCTGCCGGGACTGGGAACGGGACCTAGCGGCCGAGCTGGACCGTCAGGGACTCGACTACCGCGATTTGTCCGCGCGCAAGAAGATCAAAGGCGAGTGGCAGGCCAGCAATCCGCGACCGCGCGCGGCGCTCACAGATGTGGTGGCGCACGCCGAGCACGTCCGGGAGGTAGCCGGTATCGATCACATCGGACTCGGTGGCGATTACGACGGTGTGGACGTGCTTCCTGACGGCCTAGCGGACGTGTCCTGCTACCCGGCGCTCGTGCAGGCATTGCTGGACCGGGGCTGGTCCGAGCCGGACTGCGCCAAGCTCACCTGCGGCAATCTGCTCCGTGCCATGGCCCAAGCCGAAGTCGCCGCCCGGCGGTTGCAGGGCAGCCGCAGGCCGTCCGTGGCCACGCTTGTCGACCTGGATGGCTGACCGCGCGGCCGCTCCTCGCCGGCGGCCGCCTCGCCCGTCGTCGTCGCAGCAGCCTCAGCTGAACTGAGTCCGCGGTCGCCGCTGCTGCACGCCGTCGATGAAGACGTCCACCTTCTCGTCGTAGAACGACGCGAGCCCGGCGACCTTCTGGCTCTCCGGCAGTGGCGTCCGGTAGATCCAGACGATGTCTTCGTGCAGGTCCGCGCCGGTATCGAGGGACCAGTAGGCAGCCGTGCCCTTATACGGGCAGTGAGTTTGGGTGTCCGACGGTCGCAGCAGCTCCGTCCTGAGGTCGCTGAGCGGCAGATAATAGCGGGGCGGCAGGCCCGTCTCGAACAGGATGTGCGGGCTGCGGGACTCCGCAACCGTAACGCCGTCGATCTCGATCCGGACGTGCCGGGAACTGGCGAGGATGTCCACCCGCGTGTGCGGATCGCGGGCATGGGTGTAGACCGGCTCGTCCTCCTCCAGCCACTCGCTCATGGCATTCCATTCGAATCGCACTGCGTCGTCTAGCTGCCGGGCTGGGCTGGACCGGTACCGCCTGGCGCCGCGCTCAGCCGTCGTGCCGCCCGCCACCCTGACCGATAGCACCTCAGCCTCTCCGAGGTTGCGGTCCGCGTCCGCGCCTGCCGGGATCAGCTCTGCTTTAACGTCGCCCGCCGGAATGTAGTACGTGGGGTAGAAAGGCCTCTCCCACACCAGCAGGGGAGCAATGGTGTCGGCCACCAGCTCGCCGGCCAGCAGGATCCGCACGCGCTTTCGTCCGTGCTCGACTCTTATCTCTGCGGTCATGATCTGCCTTCCGCGCTGGATGTCGCTATTCCTCCGACAGCGTCAGCGGGTGGCCTGATGTTCCCGGAGGGCGGCTCCGGGTAGCGTCGGAGGTATGCGACTTGGCGTGCTCGACGTTGGATCGAACACCGTTCACCTGCTAGTAGTCGACGCGCACCAAGGCGGACGGCCGATTCCGGCCTTCTCGCACAAAGTCGAGCTACGCCTGGGTGAGAACCTCGACGGGAACAGCAAGCTGAGTGACGAGGTCGCGCAGCGGCTGCTCGACTTCGTGCATGAAGCCCTGCAGATCGCCGAGGACAAGGGCGTGCATCAGATGCTCGGCTTCGCCACCTCGGCCGTACGGGATGCCGCTAACGGCGACGAACTGCTGACGAGGATCGAAGCCGAGACAAATGTCGCGATCAGGGTCCTTCCAGGACCAGACGAGGCCAGGCTCACCTTCCTGGCCGCACGCCGGTGGTTTGGCTGGTCATCAGGCAGGCTATTGCTGCTGGACATCGGTGGCGGTTCGCTGGAGATCGCCTCCGGGCTGGACGAGGATCCCGACAGCGCGGTCTCGCTCCCGCTCGGCGCGGGCCGGCTAACCCGCGACTGGCTGCCTGGCGACCCGCCGTCGCCGGCCGATGTCCGGAAGCTGCGCAAGCATGTGCGTGCGGAGATCGCCGACACCGTTGGCGCGCTGCTCAGAGACGGGCCGCCGAACCACGCAGTGGCGACATCCAAGACCTTCAGGCAGCTGGCCAGGATCGCTGGCGCGGCGCCGTCGAGTGATGGCCCCTATGTCCGGCGGATCCTGAAGCACAGCGACGTAACCTCGATTGCGGAGCGGCTGACGCAGACGACCGTCGCCGACCGGGTCGCGATGCCGGGAGTGTCGGAAGGACGGGCCCATCAGCTGGCGGCCGGTGCTGTCGTCGCCGATGCGGCCATGGACCTGCTGAGTCTGCCGGTGCTGGAGATCTGTCCGTGGGCGCTGCGGGAAGGCGTCATACTCCGGCAGCTGGACACGCTGCCCGACTGATCAGGCGCCCACGCTTGTCGCTGCGGCCAGGATCTCGACGATGGCAGCGACGGCCTGGTCGGCATCCGGACCACTGGCCGGACAGTCACTAGCTGGCCGCTGGTCGCGCCGATCCCCATCACGCTGAGCACACTCTTTGCGTCGGCGGAGCTGCCTCCGGAGGACAGCTGTCGTCCTTCATCGTCGACTGGTATCAGCAGCAGCCAGCGGTGACGATCGGCAACTAAAGCGTCACTCGGTGACGACCGCTATGCCGTCGGCAGTATCGTCTGCCGCTGGCGCTGAGGCCCGCGGCGCCGGTCCGTGCCTGGCGTCGGCGTGCTGGCTGCCAGGCTGGGGCGCGCCGTTCCCTTGCGGCACGGCCTGGGCAGCTCCGCTCGCATGGCGCCCCTCGGGTGAGCCGTTCGGCCGGCTAGCGGGCTGCGCAGCCGGGCCTCGCCCGTTCGGCTGGCCGTCGCCGCTCCCGGTGGTGGCACCGCCCATCGCGCCGGCCACTGCACGCGCAACCTCGTCCTCCAGGGAGCCCCGGTCGGTCTCACCCGCGACCAGCGTGGTCACGACGTCGCGGATCTCGGTCAGCCGGCGAATTGCCTCAGTGTGGCGGGACATCAGCAGATTCAGCCGCCGTTCGGCGCCGTCGTGAATGGCGGTCGCTCGCGCAGTTGCCTCGTCGAGTTGCTGCTTGGCCTGCGCCTTGGCAGTGGCCACCGCGGCCTCGGCCTGCTTGGTGGCGTCGCCGACGACCCGCTGGGCATCCGATGCCGCGCTCTTGCGGGCGGCCTCGGCCTCTGACTTGGCCGTCGCGACCGTGTTGTCGGCCTGCTCCTGGGCAGCGCTCAGCATGCGCTCGGCCTGCTCATGCGCCTCTGCACGGGTCCTGTCGGTCTCAGCCTTCGCGTCTGCTCGCAGCTTGCCGGTCTCGGCTTGTGCTTCCGAGCGCAGCTTGGCGATCTCTCCGTCGACCTGGCTACGCATCGAGGTGGCTTCATCGGCGGCCAGCTTGAGGATCTGGCCGACGCGCTCGCTTACCTCCTCGTGCGGCGGCTTGCCAGCCGATCGTGCCGTGGACAGCTCGAGCTTGAGCCGCTCCATGTCGTCGAGTGTCTGGGACAGCCGGTCCTGCAGGTCGCGCTTGCCATCCTCCAGGCTTCGCACGCTGATCCTGAGTGCGGCAATCGCCTCGTCGACCTCGCGGCGGTTATAGCCACGCATCTCGCGCTCGAACTGGTCGTCGTGTCCCAAGTCAGCCGACAGATGGCCTTGCTCACTCATGTCTCACCAATCAGGTCGTTCCGGCAGCCGACCTGGCCCACGGGCACGCCGTTCGCGTACGGCCTGCCACGGTTGATGCCAGCGTTACGGTCTGCCACAGTTGCGGTGTCTGCCGCGCCCGCCGGGGAAGCTGCGGGACTTAACGGCAACCGGCAAGCGCAATCAATCTGGGATGTCGCGCACGACTCTGTCCCTAAGCTCCCGGCCGCGCAACCGAAACGATGTTTTGTCTGTATTTGCGCATCTCACCTACGTCGGGGCGGTTCGCTGCAGCCTGGCGGCCGCTGCCGTTGCCAGGCGCCGTACTCTCTCACTGGTCAGCCAGAGTGAGACGGAGTGGTGTCCGATGCAGTCACCCGCCCTGATCGGGACGCTGGGCGCCGACGCTCCCGTCCTTCACCCGCAGGCCTGGGTCGCGCCCGGCGCGGTCCTGGTCGGCAAGGTCACGCTGGGCCGGGCGGCCTCGGTCTGGTACGGCTCGGTACTGCGCGCCGATGACGCGGAGATCATCGTCGGTGCGGAATGCAACATCCAGGACCTCTGCTGCGTGCACGTAGATGCTGGCCAGCCGGCGGTACTGGCTGACCGGGTCAGCCTCGGGCACCGGGCGATGGTGCACGGAGCCGAGGTGGGCGAAGGCGCGCTTATCGGGATCGGCGCGACCGTGCTTGGCGGCGCGAAGGTAGGCGCCGGCACGCTGGTCGCGGCGGGCGCCGTGGTGCTTCCGGACGCGGTCTTGCCAGCCGGGGTGCTGGCCGCCGGGGTACCGTGCCGGATTGTCCGGGAACTTACCGACGCGGACCGGCAGTCATTCGCCCGCACTGCCGCCCATTACGTGCAGCGAGCCGCCAGGCATCGGGACGTGGTGTGGCGCTAATGCGATCAGCGTCCGTTTCGCGCAGATTATTGCCGCCGGACAGCTAATTCTGCTGCGGTTGGCGGCTCGAACCGGCCATACTGCGACTCGCCGCACCTAGCCGGAGGGCACGGCCGGGCCGCGGAAATGACCCCGATGGGTCATGCGCGAGGCCGGTCGCGCCATTAGCCTGAAGTGGGTGCGCAGTGCGGTTTTCGTGCCGCAGATTTCGGTCCGGACAACTTCGATGGGGGTGGGGGCGCTGCACGACAACGTTGACCTGCGCCTTCACGACCGCGTCGCGCTCGAGGAGATCGAGCTGTACGCCGAGTTGCTGAGCGCTGTGGCTGCCGCCGATCGCCAGCTGACGAATGCCGAGATCGACGCGGTCCTCGGCGTCAGCCACGTGACCACCGCAGACGCGCGGGCTAGCTAAGGCGCCGAATACATCACGTCCGTGTCCCAATGGGTGAATCCAAGGGATTCGTACAGGCCGATCGCGGCGGAGTTCGTCTCGTCCACGTACAGCATGACCTGAGGCAGTCCACGACCGCGGAGGTAGCGAAGTCCGACCAGGGTGAGCGCGCGTCCAAGGCCGCTGCCACGCTCGGCCGGATCTACCCCGACGACGTACACCTCGCCGAGGGCTTCATGACCATGCCCGGGCTGGGCAGCCAGCCCGTTGTTGCCGCCGTGAATCTTGGTCCAGTGGAAGCCGACCAGTCGGCCGTCCCGCTCGGCGAGGAAGAAGCCGTCCGGGTCAAACCATCGCTCTCGTTCGCGCATGTCCAGGTCGGCCCTGGTCCAGGCGCCCTGCTCGGGGTGCCGCTCGAATGCCCGGTGATTGACGGCGACCCAGGCATCTTCGTCCTGTCCCGACGCGGAATGTCCGGATCGTGATCCCGTCGGCCAGCTGCGGCCTGCCGATCCTGGTCTGCAGCGAGCGTCTCATCTGCCAGAGCGCTCGGGTCCGCTGCAGCCCAGCGGCTGCCGCCAGCTGTGCCGCCGCAGGTAGCTCGCCGTGCGCCCAGAGCCGCAAGCCCGGCCGAGCCTGCCTCCTCGACCATGGCACGGCCGAGGGCGACCCCGAGGCCCTGGCGCCGCCAGCCGGGATCGATCACCATTTCCCCGGCCGGGCCCTCGACTGGGTCGGTCGGATCCAGGTGACCGTAGCCAGCCAGGTCGCCGTCCTGGCGGAGCAGCAGGTTGCGGGCCCGCGGATCGCCCCCGTATCGCAGATGCAGCATGACGTGCTCCGATAGCGGGCTGACGCCGTCTTCGTCAGCCGCTCGCTGCACCAGGTCAAGCACCGCTGCTGCCTCGGCGGGCAGCAATGGCCCGCTCACCCGGACCTCGCGGCCAGGCCGGTTATCGGTCGGCATGTGCCGCGCTGGCCCGCGGGATTCCGGTGAGGCCGGCCGGGCTGAAGCCGGCCCGGTCGAGGCCGGCCGACCCAGCGCCGTCCTCGTCGGGCCGCTCGTCGAGCACGGATCCGGCCCCTGCGCCTTCCGGTCCGCCGCTCTTGACCGGGACGAACCGGTAACCGACGTTGCGGACCGTGCCGATGAGCGCCTCGTTCTCGGCGCCGAGCTTGGCCCGCAGGCGGCGCACGTGCACATCCACTGTCCTGGTGCCGCCGAAGTAGTCGTAGCCCCAGACCTCTTGCAGCAGCTGGGCCCTGGTGAATACCCGGCCCGGGTGCTGGGCCAGGAACTTCAGCAGCTCGAACTCCTTGAAGGTCAGGTCGAGTGCCCGGCCGTTCATCCGGGCCGAGTAGGTCGCCTCGTTCACCACCAGGCCGCTGGAGCGGATCTCGCCGGGCAGTTGCGGAGCCGACTGCGTCTTGCGGCCGATGGCGACCCGCAGCCGCGCCTCTACCTCGCCGGGCCCGGCAGACTGCAGTACAAGGTCGTCTGCTCCCCAGTCCGCGGAAACCGCCGCCCAGCCCCCGTCGGTGACCACGGCGATGACCGGGACACTGGTGCCCGACGCCCGCAGGGCCTGAAGGACCCGCCTGGCCTGCACGAGGTCACGGCGCGCGTCCATGAGGATGGCGTCCGGCGCCGGGCCACCACCGCTAGCGTGCTCCGCTGCCGCCGGGACTACCCGCACTGCATGCGGCAGCAAGCTGAGCGAGGGCAGGATATCTGCGGGCGATTCGCGCGCATTCGTGAGCAGCAGAACGTTGCTCAACCGCCGCCACCTCCGGCCTGCGGAGTCAATCCGCGGGAACTAGGACCCAATACCGGGCGAGCGCCAGGGTCGTCATTGTCCAGTGCCGCTATGAGCGAGGATAGCTGACATGGTCACAGTTACCTTGCGCTACTGGGCGGCAGCGAAGGAAGCGGCTGGCGTCGCTGAGCAGATCGTGACGGCTGACACACTGGCCGCGGCGCTCAGCGTGGCCCCGGCGGCGCTGGCTGCCAGCCGCCCGCCGGGCCGGCTGGAGGCCGTGCTCGCGCGATCGTCCTTCCTGATCGACGGCGCCCCGGTAGGGCACCGCGCCGCGGACTCTGTGCAGCTCGCCGAGGGTGACGTGATCGAGGTCCTGCCGCCGTTCGCGGGCGGCTAGTTGAACCGACGGGCGGCCCGGATCGTTGTAGCGGGCATGGCAGGCCCAGAGGGTGCCAGGAGCTCGCGCCGGACCGCGTCAGACGAGGAACTCGTCCGCGCGCTCTACGCCGAGCACGCGGCGCCGCTGCTCAGGTACGCCGTGCACCTGATGAGCGGGGATCGTCAGCGCGCGGAGGACATCGTCCAGGAGACGCTGCTGCGCGCGTGGCAGCATCCGGAGGCTATTGCCGACCGGCCAGCCCGGCCATGGCTCTTCGCGGTCGCCCGCAACCTCGCCATCGACTCGTACCGGGCTCGCAAGGCCCGGCCCCATGAGGTCGGCGAGGCTGCCCTCGAGGTGCTGCCCGCACCGGACGAAGCCGAGCGGGCGCTGGAATCCTGGGCCGTCGCAGACGCGCTGAGCGCGCTGCGTCCCGAGCACCGGAAGGTTCTACTGGAGACTTACTATCGCGGAAAGTCCGTGGCAGAAGCCGCGGCGACGCTCGGTGTACCGGCCGGGACGGTCAAGTCCCGGACCTTTTACGCCCTCCGCGCGCTCCGGCTCGCGCTGGAAGAACGGGGGCTGGCGCCATGACGACGAGCAGCTTTAGTGACCATGCGTGCCGCGAGATCCGGCAACTGCTCGGCGTGTACGTAGTCGGTGCCATCGACCCGGCCGAGCGGGCCGTTGTTGACGAGCATCTCGGGCACTGCCCGTCATGCCGCGACGAACTGGCCGGCCTGGCCGGCCTGCCGGCCATGCTGAGCCGGGTTCCGGCCGCCGATGTGGAGCGGCTGAGCCTGGCGCCAACCGGGCTGCCAGAAATGGCAGAGCCCTCGGCCGAGCTGCTTAATTCCCTGCTCAGCAAGGTGTCGGCGAGGCGCAGGACGCGAATGTGGCGCAGCGCCATGGCGGTTGCTGCCGCCGTTGTCGTCGCGGCCAGCGGTGCCGCGGTGGCAACGGACCTGGCCAGGCCGGCCAGTACGCCGGCCGCGGGCTGGGAAGTGGCACGGGGAGCCAGCGCCAGCACGCACGTGGCGGCGGTTGTTGACTACACCCGAACGGCGTTCGGCACGGCCATGCGCGTGCAGGTGTCCGGAATCAAGCCGGGCACCAACTGCCAGTTCTGGGTTATCGGCAAGAACGGCAAGATCAAGGCTGGATCGTGGATCGTCCGGCCAGGCTATGGCGGCGATCCGTGGTACCCGGCAGCGTCACTGGTCCCGCCGCATTCCTTCGGCAGCTTCCAGATCAGCGCGGGTAGCAAGGTACTGATCACTATTCGCGCGAGCTAACCGGGAATGATGCCGTCCCCTCGCGTGCTGATAACTCGCGTGATACCTGGACTGGCTGCCGTGCTGGCGGCACTGGCACTTGCCCTGGCCGGGGGTGCCCTGTGGCGGCGGTCGAATGGCCGCCTGCGTAGTCAGGATGAACGGGGTGAGCGGGGCAACCCCCAGCATCCTGCCCTGACCAGCGAGCAACTCGGCTATCCGCTGGGCGAGCGGGCCACGTTGCTCCAGTTCTCTTCGGCCTTCTGTGCACCCTGCCGCGCGACTCGGCGCATCCTCGCCGACGTAGCCGCGATGACACAGGGCGTGGCGCATCTCGAGATCGACGCCGAATCACACCTTGACCTGGTCCGCAAGCTGAAGGTACTCCGTACGCCCACGGTCCTGGTGCTGGCCGCTGATGGCCGGATCGTGAGCCGGGGCAGCGGGCAGCCGCGCAAGCCGGATGTGATCGCTGCACTTGGCCTGGCTGTACAAGACCCTGCTGTACAAGACCTTATTCCTACATATAAGATCGAGAAACAGGATAGTGACAGCAGCAGCCAGCACGCATAGCATCGGCTACGTGCCTGCACTACTGCCCTGCGAAGCGGTCGCGCTGACCAAGCGCCGTGCGGTCGACTTCTGCCGGGTGTCGACGGCCATCTGTCCGGGCTGACCGCAGTCCGGGCAGCTGCTGCGCGCTGTCCAGGGAGGGAACGGCATCGTGGCAGGCTGTCTCAGCCGAAGTCCTGCTCGCCGCCAGCGACTGCGGCTGGCTTTCGGCCACGTTCCCCAGAGCTAACTCTCAACTGCCCGGAAGGGAACCGTCCAGATGGAGATTGATCCGCGAGGGCCGCGTTTCGGCGCCCTCATCACGATGGTGATGTTCGCTGTCGTGCTGGTCACGGGAAATCTCTGGGTTCTTGGCGTGCAGACCGCGGTGTTCGCCTGTGGCGCGCTGCTCGGCCTTCGCTACTCGCCGTACGGACTGATTTACCGCTGGTTCGTCCGGCCCCGGCTGGGGCCGCCGAGCGAGCTGGAGGCGGAGGCTCCGCCCCGGTTCGCGCAGGCGGTCGGATTGGTGATCGGCATCGTGGGCATCATCGGCTACGCCGCGGGGCTCCGGCCGCTGGGCATGGTCGCCGCCGCCCTCGGACTGATCGCGGCGGTCCTGAACGGCGTCTTCGGGCTGTGCCTGGGCTGCGAGCTGTACCTGATCATCCGGCGGACCCGGCCTGCGCAGGCCGGGAGCTAGCCGCCGCTCACTGACTTAACGCAAGCTGAAACAAGAGGAGGAGTTACGCATGAGCCGTTCTGACGTGCTGGTAGACGCGGACTGGGTCGACGCCCACCGGGAAGACCCGGGCGTAGTGCTGGTCGAGGTCGACGAGGACACCAGCGCCTACGACAAGGGCCACATCCGCGGTGCAGTGAAGATCGACTGGAAGAAGGACCTGCAGGACCCGGTCCGCCGCGACTTCGTGGACCGGGCCGGCTTCGAGGCCCTGCTCTCCGAGCGCGGCATCTCCAACGACGACACCGTGGTGCTCTACGGCGGCAATAACAACTGGTTTGCCGCCTATGCGTACTGGTACTTCCGGCTGTACGGCCACCAGGACGTCAAGCTGCTCGACGGCGGCCGGAAGAAGTGGGAGCTGGACTCCCGCGAGCAGGTCACCGAGGTCCCGAAGCGAGCGGCCACCAGCTACCAGGCGCGGGAGCAGGACACCGCAATCCGGGCGTTCCGCGATGAAGTAATCAGCGCGATCGGCACCAAGAACCTGATCGACGTCCGGTCGCCTGATGAGTTCGCCGGCCGCCTGCTCGCGCCCGCCCACCTGCCGCAAGAGCAAGCGCAGCGCGGCGGGCACGTGCCGACGGCGAAGAACGTGCCCTGGTCGAAGGCAGCCGAAGATGACGGTACTTTCAAGTCCGACGACGCGCTGCGCACTCTCTACGGCGATGCGGGCGTCGACTTCGGCACGGACACCATCGCCTACTGCCGGATCGGCGAGCGCTCGGCGCACACCTGGTTCGTGATGCACGAACTGCTGGACCAGCCGAACGTGAAAAATTACGACGGGTCCTGGACCGAGTACGGTTCGCTGGTCGGCGTTCCGATCGAGCTCGGAGACGGCTCGTGAGCGGGGACAACGCTGGCTGCGGAGCACCCGCTGGCGGTGCGCCCCTGACCAGTGCAGGCAACCAGGCAGTCGTCCAGGGCAAGGTGACCAAGGACGGCGAGCCAGTCGGTGTCGGCTACGCCAGGCTGCTCAACTCAGGTGGCGAATTCGTGGCTGAAGTGCCGCTTGGCGAGGACGGCGGCTTCCGCTTCTTCGCCGCTCCTGGCGACTGGACGCTGCGGGTACTGGCGCCGGGCGGAATCAGCACCGATCGCGGTGTCAGCGCCGCCATCGGCGAGATCAGGGAGCTAGAGGTCGCCGTCTAGAACGGATGGGCCGGATCCGGGGTGGTGTCGTCGGGAGGCCGGCGCGCCACCCCGTTTCGTTCTTCGTCTTGCCACCTTCCCGTCGCCTGATTGGCTAGCTGTAGTTCAACGTTTGTTCACCTGAGGCGCCTAGAAAGGATTGCGTCGGCTCGGGCCCGGTCGGCTGCGACTAGCAATCTCAGGGGTATGGATGTCAACTCAGGCTGATCCGGCTGGAAGCCCCGCAGGCCAGGCACCGCCGAGCGCTCAGCAGCTATCGTCCAACGGGTCAGGCGCCCTCAGCGCAGTTGACCTGACCCTCAGCTTCGGGCCGCGCGCCATCCTTTCCAACGTCAATACCGAGGTCCAGCGCGGCAAGGTGACAGCGCTGATCGGCCCGACGGGCTCCGGGAAGACGACGCTGCTGCGCACGTTCAACCGGATGAACGACAAGGTGACGGGGTACCGGCACAGCGGCGATGTGCTGCTCGACGGCCGGAGCATCTGGAATCCGGGCGTGGAGCTGATGTCCTTGCGCCGCAGGGTCGGCATGCTGTTCCAGCGGCCGAACCCGTTCCCGATGTCCATTATGGAGAACGTCACCGCGGGTGTCCGAGCGCACAAAATGGTCAGGCGAAGCGGAGTGCGCGACGTCGCCGAGAAGTACCTGACCGACGTCGGCCTCTGGAGCGCAGTCAAGGACCGGCTCAAGGACTCGCCGTTCCGGCTGTCCGGCGGTCAGCAGCAACTCCTCTGCCTCGCTAGGGCACTTGCAGTCAGCCCGGAGGTGCTGCTGCTCGACGAGCCAACCTCGGCCCTGGACCCGAACGCGACCGAGTCCATCGAGGCGCTCATCAAGGACCTGGCGCCACAGCTCACCGTCGTTATCGTCACGCACAACCTAGCCCAGGCTAGCCGAGTCTCGGACCGGACCATCTTCCTGAACCAGGGCCGGATGGTGGAGCACGGCGACACCAGGCAGATGTTTGACAACCCAACTGAAGAAGAGACCGCGCACTATGTGAGCGGCCGCTTCGGCTGACAAATGATCACCTGCGCGGGCCAGGTGCGCCGCGCGGCGCAGCGCCTCAACCGCGGACCACCCTCGCGCGCATCCGCGTGCGAGGCATGTATCGCACGCGGATGCGTGCTTAACCAGAAGGAGTATTCCGAGTGGCCTACAGAACCCGCTTGGTATGCACAGCGGCCGCTATGCTTCCGCTCGCCGTCCTTGCTGCGGCCTGTGGCAGTTCGTCCAACCCGCCGTCGTCAACGCCATCGTCGTCATCGTCTGCGGCGGCCATGGTTGGGCCTGCTTTGCCCACAAGTCCGTCGAGCACTCTGACCACGATCACCGAAACCGGCAGCACGCTGCTGTACCCGCTCATGGGTACCTGGAGTGAGGCATACCAGAAGCAGTACCAGAACAGCGCCAAGTCGCCGCTGGTCACGATCGAGACCGGTGGCACTGGCTCAGGTACCGGCATCGCCGACGCGGCGAATGGCACCGTGAACATCGGCGCGTCAGACGCCTACTTGTCCAGCACTGACAAAACGAGCTATCCGAATCTGCTGAACATCGCGCTCGCGATCTCGGCTCAGCAGATCAACTACAACCTGCCGACTGTCAAGACGCCGCTGAAACTCAACGGGACCGTGCTGGCGGAAATGTATACCGGCAAGATCACGAAGTGGAACGACTCGGCGATCAAGGCGCTAAACCCGGGCGTGTCCCTGCCTAACATCCCCGTGGTGCCGCTGCACCGCGCGGACGGCTCAGGTGACACCTTCCTGTTCACCAGCTACCTGAACTCTCAGGACCCCAGCGCTTGGTCGAGTTCGCTGGTCAACACCACGATCAACTGGCCGTCGGTAAGCGGCGCCCTGGCCGAGCAGGGGAACGGCGGCATGGTCAGCGGTTGCGCGGCTACCAAGGGCTGCGTCGCCTACATCGGCGTCAGCTACCTGTCTAAGACGCAGGCCGCCGGGCTTGGTGAGGCGATGCTCAAGAACGGTGCCGGCAACTACGAGTCACCCACGGCCGCTTCCATCTCGGCCGAGGCGAACGCCCTGACAGGCAAGACGCCGGCTGACCAGACTCTGTCGATGATCAACGCCAATGTGCCGAACGGCTACCCGATCGTCAACTACGAGTACGCCATCGTGGACACCAAGCAGACAAACGGCACCGTGGCCGAGGATATGCGGGCCTTCCTCCACTGGACGGTACACACCGGCCAGAGCGGGACGAATTTCCTGTCGGCGGTCAACTTCCAGCCGCTGCCGCCCGCGGTCGTGACGCTCTCCGATAACCAGATTGCCAAGATCGGCGCCTGATTCATGGCACCGACAGGTCCCGCAGCCGGTCCGGACGGGGGAGCAGCGACGCCGCTCCCCCGCCGGGCCGCGGCTGCACTGCGGGCAGCCGTCCGCCGCGGCGACATCATCCGCTGGTCCGGCCGCGTGGGCGCGGTCATACCGCTGCTGATCCTCGGCCTCATCCTGGTGGTGCTGCTGGTCGAGGCAATTCCGGCGATTCGGATAAACGGCTGGCATTTCTTCACCGGTAGCTCGTGGAGCCAGGGCGGCTACAGTTCCACGATCGTGACAACGGGCGGGGTCAAGCACCCTTCCGGCTCGGATTACGGGGCGCTCCCCGAGATCCTCGGAACCCTTGCGACCTCGGCTATCGCCTTGATCGTCGGGGTTCCGATCGCAATCGGCGCGGCGCTGGCCATCGTCGAACGGCTGCCGCGGCGGATCGCGGGCGGAGTGGGAGTCTTCCTGGAGCTCCTGGCGGGCATCCCGAGCGTGATCGTGGGAATCTGGGGCGCGCTGACCTTCGGCCCGTTCATCGCCAACCACATCGCGCCGATCATCGCCAGGAATATGCCGGACGTGCCCGTCCTCAGTTTCTTTCGCGGTACCCCGCACAGCCAGGGCCTGCTGACCTCCGGTCTGGTGCTCGCCATCATGATCATCCCGATTGTCGCCTCGACAACACGCGACCTGATCCGGCAGGTGCCGATACTGCCGCGAGAAGGCGCCGTCGCGCTCGGCATGTCAGACGCGCAGACAGCCCGCAAGGTCACGCTGCCATGGGTGAGTACGGGCATCATCGGCGCGATCGTGCTCGGCCTTGGCAGGGCCCTGGGTGAGACCATTGCCGTCGCGCTGACCTGCGGCGTGGCACTGAACACGCTGCCTTCGAACCTGTACAACACGATCACGACTATCGCGGCCACGATCGTCACGCAGCTGGATAGCGCGCTCAGCGACGGCACCGGTTTCGCTGTCCGCAGCATCGCCGAGCTGGCGCTCGTCCTGATGGTGATCACCCTCGCGGCTAACGTGGCCGCCAGGCTGCTCGTCCGTAAGGTCTCCGGTACCGCCCTGCCTGTCGGCCGGGGCGTCTGATGTCACGACCACGACGGCTGCCGGGAGGAGCACGATGAGCGGCGCACAATCTGCAGACCGGAGCATGACGGCGTCAGCCCGGTCCTGGCCGCCGGTCTCGCGTGGCCGGAAGGTCAGCAACATGGCCTTCTGGGGAACCTGCCTGCTCGCGCTCGCGCTAGTCATCGTGCCGACCGTCTGGCTCGTGGTCGGCGTGATCGCGAAGGCCGTGCCGAACTTCCACCTGAACGTGCTGTGGACCAGAACGTCCAACTTCAGCGGCGGCCTGCTCCAGCCGATCGTCGGAACTATCGTCATCACACTCGGGGCGATGCTGATAGGCGGCATCATCAGCGTGCTGACCGGGCTGTACCTCAGCGAGTTCTCCACCGGGCGAGATCGCGGGCTGCTGCGCGGTGGATATGAGGTGCTGGCGGGGATTCCGTCGATCGTGCTTGGCTACGTCGGGTACGTAGCGCTCGTGATCGGCTTGCACATGGGCTTCGGCTTGCTGCCAGCCGTCCTGGTGATGTCGGTGCTGGCGATCCCGTACATTACGAAGGCGACGGAGACCGCTCTTGGCCAGGTGCCGGCCGGCTACCGAGACGGCGCGGAGGCGCTGGGCATCCCTACCTCCTGGGCACTGCGCAAGATCCTGCTGAAGTCGGCGGCACCGGGGATGATCACTGGCTTCCTGGTGGCTGCGGCGATCGCGGTAGGCGAGACGGCGCCGCTGCTATACACCGCGAACTTCTCGGACCAGATGCCGTCGTTGCTGCATGTCACCCATCAGGGCGTGCCTTACCTGACCTATGTAGCCTACGAGTTCTCGCCCGTGAACCAGCCGGTCAGCAGCGCAAACATCCTGGCCTACGACGCCGCGCTCATCCTGCTGGTGTTTGTGCTGATCCTGATATTCCTCGGCCGGGCCGTCGCCATGATCGCGCGGCGCAATTCCGAGTGAGGGGTCATGGAACCTGCTCCTGCGGCCTGGCCGGATCCAGACGACGTGCGTTTCGCCGTACCTGCGACTGTGCCTGGCGGCGAGCACCAGGTGGTTAAGGGCAGCTCGGTCCGCGGCCGACCCGCTTCCGGCCCAGCCGGCCCGGCAGCTACGGTGCTTGCGGACCGGCTGGCCGCCGCTCTCGTGCATCACGAGCCAGGCTGGCGGCTACCGCGTCATTCCGCGCTGGCGCGCCGCTACAACGTGAGCGTCGCGGAGATCGACGGAGCGGTCGAGGAACTGGTGGGCAGGCACCTGGTTCGGCGCCTGGCCGACGGCCAGCTTTATCGCGCGAGCCCGGCTGAGTACATCATCGGACTCGAGGGCGTGCCCGGCTTGGTGTCGCACGTGGACGCCATGGGCGGTGAGTTCTCCTGCCGGAGCCGGCAAGTGGCCTGGCGGTTGCCGCCAGAGGACATCAGCTGGGCGCTGAGGATTCCGTCCGGCCAGCAAGTGTGCGTCGTCAGGTTCCTGTGGACGGCCGGCGGCGAGCCCGCCGCGCTCTGCACGACGTACGTCCCTGGCGATCTCGCCGGCGAGCCGGACGTCGGACTGCCGGCTGTGCTAGGCCTGCTGCGGCTGACGGGCGTGGCTGACTCAGGGGAGCGGCTAGCCGGGTCGCCCGCCGCCCTGCACATCGAACTGCAAGCACCGCCGCCTTCGATAGCCCGCAGCCTCCGGCTGACCGCGGGCCAGCCCGCCATGATGGTCACCGTGCGCTTCGATGACCAGCACACGGCCAGGCCGGTGGCGCTGACGATCGCCGTGCTTCGCCCGGACATGTTCCGGGTCGTCGTGCAATCGCCCCAGCCGCCGTTGCCGGCGGGCGACGCAGGCAATTTGTCAGGTTCCTGGACACATGCGGTGGAGGACTGGGAACCTTGATCCCGCTATGCGTACGCCAGCCGTCGCCGGGCGAACCGAACCCGGAAGCCAGCTAACAGCGGGCCTGGCGACTGCCGTCGTCGTCGCCCAGGTCCTGTTCGCGCCGGCCACGCTGGTGACGGCAATGGCGCTCGTCGTCATCGGCCGCGCCTCGCGGTGGCGGCCGCACTGGCTCTTACTCCCGGCAATCACCGGGCTGGGCTGGCTGCTTGCTACGGTCACGGCACTGCCCGCGTCGCTCGCTCAGTGGCGCGCGCTGGTCGGCCGGCCCCCGCTGGTCCTGCTGCTTGGATCAGCTGAAGCTGCGCTCGCACTGTGGCTGATCTGGTGGCGGCACCGGCCAGCGTGGCGTCCCGGCCTGGTGGCTGCGGTGCGGCGGTGGTCGAGCGCGCGAGCGCTGCCTGCCGGGCACACGGTCACCGCTGGCGGATTCGCGCTCGGCGTGGTGGCCGGAACCGGGAAGCTGGCCGCAGTGACCTGGCTGGAGGCTACGCGAGGCGTACTGCTGACGGGTCGCGATGGTGACCGGCTCAGCGAACTGGGCATGGCGGCGACCTGCGCTGCGCTGCGCCTGCGCAAGGCCGTGCTGATCCTGGACCTGGCCGGCGACGCCGCAGGCGCAGTGGATCTGAGCAGATCTTTGGGCGTACCGGTTGACCGGTCGCCGGCAGAGCTTGGCCGGGCCGTGCGCCGACGTAGCGCGGTCGTGGCCGACCGGGGAGCTGTCGAGCTAGTTGGCTTGCTCGAGACCCTGCGTGAGCACGGCCTGCGGGCAGATTGCCTGGCCTGGATTACCGGCGCCGAGCGGCTGGAAACTTGCTGGCTGGACAGGCTGCTTGCGGTGGGACCGGCAACCGGAACGGCGCTCCTGTTCAGCAGTACGAGCGAGGCCTGGGCGACGGTCACAGCGCCGAAGGTTCAGCTCGTAGTAGCGGAAGGGCCGACGCAAGCTCGCGCGGCCCAGCGGTCGGGGGAGTTCACGATGATCGGAGTCGCTACGCCGTTCGTGCTGCCTGGCTGCCTGTCGGTGCCGGTGACGTCATGACCGCGCAGGCGGGGGCGATACCTTGGTCGCCCCGAGGCCGCATCCGGGCGGACCTGATTTATCTCGGCTGGCAGCCGGCGGCGCAGCGTGATCCTGGTCCACCACCGGTCCCGCCGTGCCCCGCAGAACTCGACGAGGTCCATCCGGACTGGTTAGCGGCACAGCGGCGAGAGCAGGCGAGGCTGACCCGGCCGGCGAGGCTGACGCTGCTGGCCTGCCTTGGCCTGGCCCTGGCCGACGTGGCTGGCTGGCTGGTTTACAACGCCGCGCTCGCGGTGCCGGCGGGGGTCGCGCTCGCGGTCATAACGGTGCTTGCCCTGTGGCGCATCGGTCAGGGTCGGCGGGCCCTGCGTGCGAGGCTGCGCGCCGAAGAGCAACGGGTGGCACGGTTCCGCGAAGTGCAGCGCCAGGAATTCGCCGCCGGCCAGCGGCGCTACGTCCAGCTGCACCGCGATTGGCAGCGGCGGGCCGCCGCTAGCTGGCGGCGGCCGCCATGGCGGCCGGTGACCCTGCCAGCCAGCGTGCACCGCGTCGACGTCGCTGGTGGCACACTGGCCGGCTGGTCGGCCCTGCTGACGACGATCGCGGTACCCCGGCTGGCGGCAGGCGGTGAGGTCACGGTCCTCGACCTGACCGAAGGCTGCGTTGCCGCCGGCCTGATCGAAGTGGCCGGAAGCGCCGGCGTCTGGGTGCTGCCGGACGACCTGGACACACTGGGTCTCGGCGCGGAACTGAGTCCCCCGGTCCTAGCCGACGTGCTGGCGCTAACCGCGCACGATGCGGCCGGACCGGCGGACACGGCCGTCGACTCGGCCTTGCTCGCCGGCATCATGGCCGCGCTCGCCGACGGCGTGACGATGGCGAAAATCCTCGCTGCGCTCCGCGTGCTCGGCCAGATCGGCGGCCCGGATCAGCAGCTTGGCCTGTCGGCCGGGGAACTCGCCAGGATCAGCGCGCTGGCAGGCCGCGGGGCGGAGCGCTTGGTCATCGACCGCGCCTGGGCGATGGAATCCAGACTGCGCGTCCTCAGCCCGCTCGGGTCAGCTCCGGCGGCACCGCACCGGCAGCTGAGGGTTGCCTGCCTGGACCGGCGAGCTGCCGCTGTGGGCAACGGCACCATCGCCGCCTACCTGACCGTGGCGCTCACTGCGACGCTGCGCCGGGCGGCGCCCGGCGCGCCGTGGCAGCACACCGTCGTGCTGCTCGGCGCCGAGCGGCTGCCAGGCGAGCTGCTCGACCGGCTGTGCGGCGCAGCAGACCACGCGGGCACCGGGCTGGTGCTGGGTTACCGGTCGATCCCCGCGCACGTACGTGACCGACTCGGCACGGACGACTCGGCAGTCGCTTTCATGCGACTTGGCAATGCCGATGAGGCTGGTTTCGCCGCGGGGCAGATCGGCACCGAGCACCGACCGGTGCTCAGTCAGCTCACCCAGACGACGGGAACTTCGGTCACCGACACCAGCGGCGATTCCTACGCCAGCAATCTGTCGGACTCGCTCACCACGGCGGACTCCGTCACCACCAGCGATAGCCGTGGCAGCCGGGATGCCCCGTTCGGCCGGGCGAGCCGGGACAGGTCAACGGCAACCTCGTTCTCGGTGACCGATGGGGTCACCACGGGCACCTCATGGGGCGTGAGCACGTCCACGGCGATCGGCGGGAGCGAGTCGGTCGCCCGCACGGTGCAAAGGTCGCGGGAATTCCTGGTCGAGCAGCGCGCGCTACAGCTACTGCCGGAGCGCGCGGTGGTGCTTTGCTATGACGGCCGGGTGCAGTTGCTGGACGCGAACCCGGCCGACGATGACAAAATCGACTCATGCAGTTCCGCCAAGTGGACGTCTTCACCACAACCCCCTACCTCGGTAACCCGCTCGCGATCGTTCTCGGCGCCGACGGGCTGACCAGCGAGCAGATGCAGCAGTTCGCGCACTGGACGAACTTGTCGGAGACGACGTTCGTGCTAGAGCCGGACGACGACCTGGCCGACTACCGGGTCAGGATCTTCATGCCAACAGGCGAACTGCCTTTCGCCGGGCATCCGACACTGGGCACCTGCCACGCCTGGCTGGAAGCTGGCGGCAGCCCGCGTCGGCCAGGCCAGGTGATCCAGCAATGCGGCGCCGGGCTAGTAACCATCAGGCACGATGCCGGTGGTCTGCGGTTCGCGGCCCCGCCGCTGCTGCGGACCGGGCCGGTGGACGAGTCGCTGGCACTGCACATCGCCGGAATCCTCCGCATCGCCAGAGACGAGATTGTCGACCTGCAATGGGCCGACAACGGTCCGGGCTGGGTTGCAGTCCTGCTGGCCAGCGCGGACGCTGTGCTGGCGATTAAGCCTGGCCTGACCGACATGGACCTGGGGGTCGCCGGACCGCACCCGCCGGGCGCCGAAGCGGCATTCGAGGTGCGAGCCTTCTTCCCTAAGGACGGCGCCACTGTCGAGGATCCGGTCACCGGCAGCTTCAATGCGTCCCTCGCACAGTGGCTGCTAGCCACCGGCCGCGCTCAGGCGCCCTACCTGGCCCGGCAGGGCACCGCCCTCGGCCGCCGCGGCCAGGTGCACATCAGCACCGACCCGGACGGCACCGTCTGGGTCGGCGGCGGGGTGGTTACCTGCATCTCGGGCACCGTCAACCTCTGACCGGCACTAGGCAGCGATGGGTGGCGCGTGGCTGTGCAGCGTGCGCTGGTGGTCCGGGCTTGTGGCGGTGGTGGTGCCGTCGGGGTTGAGGGTGAGGTGCCAGCCCCATCGGTGGATGGCCGTGAGGTGGTGGAACGAGCAGAGCAGAAGGCAGTTCTGCAGGCTGGTGGGGCCGACTTCAGAGCGGGGGATCAGGTGGTGGACGTGGCAGGCGGCCGGTGGCTGTTGGCAGCCGGGGAACCGGCAGTGCTGGTCGCGGCGAGTGATAGCGCGACGCAGATGGACCGGGATGGTGTCGGTAGTGGCGGCGATGTCCAGCGGCAGGCTAACAGCGGCGGCTGGGCCGGCCAGCTGGCTGGTCCTTAGCCAGGACACGAGCCCGCCGGGGCCGGACAGCAGGCGGGCGGCACGGGCGATGGCCAGCTGCCGGGCGGCGCTGATCGTCATCTGGCCCGACCGTTCTGCGCCGTCACCGGTCCAGCCGGTACCGGTGACACCGCCGGACGCGGGATCAGGCTGCCCCGTCTGCGTGCCGGTCCTGCTCGCGCCGCTGCCGCGGCTCGCGCCGGTGCCGTTGGTCGCGCCACTGGTGTTCAGGAGGATGGCGGCGAGCTGGTCGAGGATGCCGGGGTCGGGGCGGCCGGTGACGATGGGGGTGATGGCGGCGTCGCAGTCGGCGCCGGGCGGGGCTGGGGTGCCGTTCGCGGCGATCCACGCGGCAGCGGCCTGGTCGGCTTCAGGCTGGCCGAGCAACTGGCTGAGCGTCATATGCAGCTGGATCTGGGTTGGCTGCCCGGCCCGGTCGGGCAGCCCGCCGGCGATGAGGCGCCGGCTCGCTTCGGCCAGCGCGTCGTGGTCGCGCTGCGCGGCGCTACGCACGTCCTCGGGCCCGGTGCGCCCATTCAGCGAGTCCAGCATCGCCCGCACCGCCGCAGCGGCCGGCGGCGTCAGATCACCGTCCAGACGGGCGTTGCCGTTGAAGTGCGGTGTCAGCCGCAGCCTGCGGTCGGAGAACCCGCCGTCGCCATGGTCGCTGTCGGGCGGTGCGGTGCGGGCCCGGATCTGCTCTGCGAGCGCCGCCAGGTCAGCCAGGTCCGCGCCGCCCGCCGCAGCCGCCAGCAGGATCCGGTCCGCCTCATCGCGGGCGTCCTCAGGGAGCTGGTCGGTCCAGTCGGTGATGTGCCGGGCCCACGACGGCGAGATCCGCGCGGCGGCCAGCGCTGCGGCGACGGCGGGGTGGGCGTGCAGTCGCCGGGACCAGGCCATCGCCGCGCCGGCCGCGGCGCGGGTGATGCGCACCTGCCAGCGCAGCCAGGTGCGACTGGTCGGCTGACCGTCCGCCAGGTGGTCGCCGGCCCGGTCGAACCCGGCCAGCACCGCTGACTTCGCGGCCAGGTGGACTGACTCGCAGGCGGCCAGGCCGCGCAGCAGCGCGGCCCGCTCATCGCCGGTCAATCCGGCTGGGTCCGCAATCGCCAGGAACTCCAGTCCCGCCTGGGCAAAGGCGAGAGCCTGGGCCGCGTCCGCCGGAACCAGCGCCGAGCGCCCCGCGTCTGCAATGGTCGTGCCGCCAACGGTCGTGCCGCCAGCCACCGTGCCGCCAGCCACCGTGCCAAGCTCGGCGCCACCAGAGGCCATCCCGGCGCGAGTCAGTTGGTCGTTGCCGCACATCGCCAGGGTCACCTCCCGCCGCTAAGGTCGCTGCTAGTTCCAGCTTCGAATCTATGATCGAGTATATCCCCCACCCCTGACATTTTGCCGCTCATAGTGTCGAGCAACCAGGCACAGGCTACCTACACGGTCGGATCAGCGGCCGCGGGCGAAAGCGGTCGGCCCGTGCCAAGCCGACCTGACGAACCTGAGAGTCGTTATAAATCGGACCAATCAGGTAGCACGCGGACTTCCGGCCTGGTAAGCACGACTGCATGGCATTGACGTCGGGCATCGGAGGCGGTGCGGCCGGACTCTGGTACCGGGTCCTGGCCGTCAGCGCCGGGTGCCTGGGCGGCTCGGCGGACGCAGACTACGCGTCCGTGCTGCCGGCCGTGCTGAGCGCCGGCCGGCACCGCAGGCCCTTTATCGCCGGCTGGCTCTCCCGCGGCGGCGGAGCGCCACTCGAGCTGATTACCAATGCCGGCCCGTTGCCCCAGGCGACCAGCCGCGTCGATGTGGGCAGCACAGGTCCCGACGGCACCGATCCAGTCAGCACCGATCCAGTCAGCACCATTCAGGACGGCCAGGACGCAGCAGACAGCGCCCGGGCAGGCGGCCAGCAGGCCGCGGGCGACGACCGGACGGCTGGCAGGTCCCCGGCCGCGACGCGAGGTTCAGGCCGGCTGGCCCAGGTCGAGATGCTGTTCCCGTGGGGTGCCCGCGGCGTGGCCGTCCACGGCAACATGCTCGCCGACCTAGACGAGCTGGTCTGGGCGCCTTGTCCGGGGCGGCAGGTCCGGCTCGCGGACGGCGGTGCCGCGTCGCGCGTTCCGGCCAGAGCCGATCAGCCCGGCAGCCTTGAGCCTCCGACGCTGTTCGAGTCCGCGCTGCAGACGCTCATGGGCAGGCCGTTCGCCTGGCTGATCGTCGCCGATCCGACCGACCTGATCGACGACGAGGCCGCCGAACTGCGGAACAGGCTGACCGTGCTGCGGCGGTACGAGGAGGAGAACGCCAGGTTCGAGGCCGACCGGGCCGATCAACGGCTGGCCGAACTCGATACCTACCGGGAGGCCGGCCTGTGGAACGTCCGGGTGCTGGTCGGCGCGGCGGCCGAGGCGGATCTGCGCATCATCGCGCCGCTCCTGGTCGGGTCGACTGACCTGCGCGATCATCCCTACCGGCTGCGCTGCCCGGACGGCGCGCAAGAATTCGCCGACGTGCTGGCGGCCAAGTTCGCCGATCCGGTGGACGGATCGACGGTGCCCTTCGCCGCTACCGCGGGGACGCTGGCGGCGCTGACCGGGCTGCCCCGCCGCGAGATTCCCGGCGTTCGCGTGATGCAGCCCGGCTATTTCGACATGACGAGCGAGACTAGTGGCTCGCAGGCGATCACACTCGGCGAGATCCTGGACGGCCAGGACCGTCCGGTGGGCTCGCTGGCGGTGCCGCTCACCACCCTGAATCGGCATGCGCTGGTGACCGGCGCGACCGGCGCGGGCAAGTCCCAGACCATCCGGCACCTGCTGGAACAGCTGACATCGGCCGGGATCGGCTGGCTCGCCATTGAGCCGGTCAAGTCGGAGTACGCGGCGATGGCTGCCCGGCTGGCTGGCCGGGCCGAGGTCACGTTCATCAACCCGGCCGACCCGGAGTCCGTGCCGATGTCGGTCAACCCGCTGGCGCCCGAGCCCGGTTATCCGGTGCAGGCGCACATCGATATGGTGCGAGCCCTATTCCTGGCCGCCTATGATGCGCGAGAGCCGTTCCCGCAGATCATGTCCCAGGCGCTGCAGCGCGCTTACGAGGAGTGCGGATGGGACCCGCTCACCGGTGCCGGCCGTGCCGATCTGGACGTACCGCCGGCGGTGCCGACCCTGGCCAGGCTGCAGGCGGCCGCGCTGGCTGTCATCGAGGAAGTCGGATACGGCCGGGAGCTTCAGGCTGACATGCGCGGCTTCGTCGACGTAAGGCTACGGTCGCTGCGGACCGGATCGGCAGGGCGGTTCTTCGAGGGCGGCCACCCGGCCGATGTCGGGGAGCTGCTGAACCGGAACGTGGTGCTGGCGCTCGAGGATGTCGCCAACGATGAGGACAAGGCATTCGTCATCGGCACGCTGATCATCAGGATCGTCGAGCACCTCCGGCTGCGGTCTAGGACCGATCCGGCCGACGGGCTGCGGCATGTGATCGTGCTGGAGGAAGCGCACCGGCTGCTACGGGCCGGCCGGGAGGGCGCCAGCGCGCACGCGACCGAGCTGTTCGCCGGGCTGCTCGCCGAGATCCGGGCCTATGGCGAGGGCATCGTGATAGCCGAGCAGATCCCGGCCAAGCTGATACCGGACGCGGTGAAGAACACTGCGCTCAAGGTCGTTCACCGGCTGCCTGCCGCCGACGACCGGGACCTCGTGGGTGCCTCGATGAACCTGGACAGTCAGCAGTCCCGGCAGGTGGTGTCGCTGGCGCCGGGCGAGGCGGCCGTGTTCGCTGACGGGATGGACCGGCCGATCCGGATCCGGGTGCCGTTTGGCGGCGCGCGGGAGCGACGGCCGGACTGGCTGACCGAGGGAACGGGGCCGGCAACACCACCGGCGCCGGCGCTCGCGCCGCCGTTGCAGGGCAGGCGGTCAGCCGCGTGCGGGCCAGCGTGCGTCGGCGAACGGCCGTGCTCGCTGGTCGAGATCCGGGCCGCTGACCTGGTCGCGCGCTCGACGGAGCACGCGTGGCTACGGGTCTGGACTGAGGTCTACGTGCTGGCGCACCTGGTCAACCGGCCGCGCCCGCGGGTGCCGGTGCCGCTTAGGCAGCGCTGGGCAGGGCTGGACGAGCGTCTGCGCGAGTGCGCACTGGCGTCCGCGATCGACCGGGCGGTGGCTGGCCGGGCGCAGGCCTTGCGAGCGTACTTTGACCCGGCTGAGCTGTCCGCCGCATGCGCGGCGTCGGCGGCCAGGATGCTGGACGGCGGTAAAGGCGCAGGCACGATGCCCGGCACCAGCTGGGTGACTCCGCAGCTTCAGTGGCTGCATGAGCTGGAGCGGGTGTGCCCGCTGGACGCGGCGGCGCCGGATCCCTTCGCCCTCGCGCCGGCGCTCGACTACGCACTGCCTGACCTCGCCGACCGCGAGGACGTCAAGATCGGCCAGCGGGTCAGCGGACTGCGCAGGCACCCGCTGTCGATGGAGGTCAGCCGCAACCGGCTGCTCGGCTGGATCGCGCTGCTCGGCGAGGATGACCAGGCGGCCTTTATCGAGGATCTCGCCGCCGTCGCTATCGGCGTCAGCCACCGCGGCCAGCTGCGTAAGGCGGCCGGTGAGATGGGCGTGACCGGCTGGCTCGAGGCGGTGCTGTCCTGGCCCCGGCGGTTCATCGTCGGAGCCGAGCAATTGACCATTTTGTCGGCCAGGATGGCCGATCCGGTCGCGGGATAGCATCGACACGATGAGCAAGCTTCCGTTGCGGGCGCGCCTCGCCACGTCCATCGGCGGCGCCGCAGGCCGCGTCTCGCGGCTGACCGGCCGCGGCGACGGCTCGGTGATCGGCGGAGTGCTCGGCCTGCGGGTCGAGCCAGACTTGCTCAGGCTCCTTGCGGCCGACCGGCAGGTAGTCCTGGTTACCGGCACCAATGGCAAGACCACCACTACCCGGCTGATCGCCGCGGCGCTCGGAGCGCTGGGCCAGGACGTCGCTAGCAACGCGTTCGGGGCCAATATGGAGGCCGGCCTTGCCTCGGCCCTGGGGCGCGCGCCAGACGCGCCGTACGCGGTCCTGGAAGTGGACGAGCGCTACCTGCCGGCCATGATCAAGGCGACCGCGCCACGAGCAGTCGTGCTGCTGAACCTGAGCCGGGACCAGATGGACCGCGCGGCCGAGATCTGGCTCACCGCACGGCGCTGGCGGGAAGCACTGGCGGGGGCCAGCGATTGCATGGTCATCGCCAACGCGGACGACCCGCTCATCGCCTGGGCTGCCGCTGCCGCGCCGCGGGTGACCTGGGTAGCGGCTGGTCAGCGCTGGCACGAGGATTCCTGGTGCTGCCCTGAGTGCGGTTCCCACTTGCGCCGTGACGAGCTCGGCTGGCGGTGCGGCGAATGCGGATTCGCCCGGCCGCCCACTCGGTGGGTGCTGACCGAGGACGCCGTCATCGATGAGTCTGGTCAGCTGCGTGAGCTCTCGCTGGCGCTGCCTGGCCGCGCGAACCGGTCCAACGCGGTCGTCGCGCTGGCAGTTGGCGCCTATTTCGGCGCCACCATCGACCAGGCACTGCCCCGGTTGCGCGAGGTCACGTCGGTGGCGGGCCGGTACACCCAGGTTCAGCGGCAGAGCCGTACCGTCCGGCTGCTGCTAGCCAAGAATCCGGCCGGCTGGCTGGAGGCACTCGACATCCTGGGTCCGGGCCCGGTGCTGCTGGCGGTCAATGCGCAGACACCTGACGGCAAGGACACGTCCTGGCTCTGGGATGTGGACTACCGCCGGCTGCGCGACCGCCCCGTCTACGTTGGTGGTGAGCGCCGGCTAGACCTGGCGGTCCGGCTCGAGGCCGATGACGTGCCGTTCGAGCTTGTCGACGGCATCGACGACGCGGTCGGCCGGGTCTCGGGCAGTGAGCTGGACGTGATCGGCAACTACACCGCGTTCCAGCAGATCCGCGCCACCCTGGGACGGACTGACTAATGGCGGCGAGCCAGGGCGAGGAGCCGATGCAGGAAGACGCGCGGCCAGGGCAGCCCGGCGAGCTGCCGTCCTGGTATGCGCACGGCGGCGAGCGGGTCGGGCGGCACGGCGCCACCGCGCCGGACCTGAACGAGACGCTCCTGCTGCCGCCGTTGCGGTGGCCGGAGACTGCCGACGCCGGTCAGCCCGAGCGCCAGCCGGACCTGCGGCCAGCCGGGCGGCACGCCTCGGCGGAGATTCCGGCATCATCGCCGCCCGCTGGGGATCCGGTGACGGCACCGGCTGCCGACCCCGGCACCAGCCTGAACGGCAGGTCCGCTGCTGGCGACAGCAGCAAGCTCCGGCTGATCTGGGTGTACCCCGACCTGCTGAGCACGTACGGCGACCGGGGCAACCTGCTGGTGCTCACTCGCCGGGCCAGGCTGCGCGGCATCGAAGTCGAGCCGGTCGAGGTCAACTCCGACCAGCCGGTACCCAGGCAGGGTGACGTCTACCTGCTTGGCGGCGGCGAGGACCTGCCTCAGATCCTCGCCGCGAACCGGCTCCGGGCCGACGGCGGGCTCGCTGCTGCCGCTGACGGCAGCGCGGTGATCTTTGCTGTCTGCGCCGGATACCAAATGCTCGGCGACCAGTTCGGCGGGGTAGAAGGCGAGCCCGTGACCGGCCTCGGCGTCCTCGACATCAGCAGCGGTCGCGGGGAACGCAGGGGCGTGGGGGAGATCGTCGGTGACGTGGACCCGGCGCTCGGGATACCCCGGATCACCGGGTTCGAGAATCACCAGGGCGTGACCAAGGTCGGTGCGAGTGCGAAGCCGCTGGCCAGCGTCACGCTCGGCGTCGGTAACGGCGACGGGACCGAAGGCGCTTACGCTGGCCGGGTCCTCGGCACCTATATGCACGGCCCAGCCCTGGCGCGGAACCCCGCCCTCGCGGATCTGCTGCTCAGCTGGGTCGCCGGCCCGCTCGAGCCAGCCGATCCGGCTGCCGAGGAGTGGGCGCGGAAGCTGCGGACCGAACGGCTCGCGGCGACCGGCAGCTAGTAGACCAGCGCCTGCGCTCCCTCGGCCATGACTTCGGCGAGGAAGGTCGTTGCGCCCGCGATGCGGACGCCATCGATGACGTCATCCGCTGTGATCATCCTGCGCGCTGCGCACTGACTACAGAGGGTAATGATGCCGCCGCTGAGTACAGCGGTCAGCAATTCAGCGGCTGGAGTGGCGTAGGGCAGGTCGAGGTCCACAGCACCGTCCGGGGTGGCGAACCAGGAAGCCTCGCCAGTGAGCCACAGCGACACAGGCACGCCACTGGCCGCCGCAGCAGCGGCCACCGTGAGCGCCTGGTTGCAGCGCTCGGCGTCATCCTTACCCGCAGTCACCTTCAGCACCAGGGAGCGTGGAGCCATGTGCTGCACAGTAGCGCGGATGGCGTGGTGGCGGCGGGCGGGCCCGGGCGTGTACCGCCGGGGCGGGTACGGCCCGGGCGGGTACGGCCCGGCCGCGCTGGGCTGGCGGCGTGGCGGCGGGCGGTACGATGCCGCGCTGCCTAGACTCTGCGGATATGACCGGCATGCTGAGCGGAGTCGTCCTGGTGGCCGCCCTCGGCGTGGTCGCCGTGCTCGGGGTGGCGCTGGTTGTCGTGCTGTTCCGGATCAGCGGCCGGCCCGAATCTGGAGGACCAGATGGAGATGCAGCCGCCAGGCGGCGCTGATCCCGGCGGACTGCCTGAGCAGTATGAGTTGCATCCGGGCCTGCTGGGCCTGCAGTTCCTGATAGGCCGCTGGGAAGGCGCGGGCGTCGTCGGTTATCCGACTATCGAGAGCGCGAACTTCGGCCAGGAGATCACCTTCGGCCACAACGGCAAGCCATTCCTGATCTACACGAGCAGGACCTGGCTGCTGGAACCGGACGGGACGATCGGCCGTCCGCTCTCGACCGAGTCTGGTTACTGGCGTCCGCAGGCCGATGGCGCGCTCGAGGTCATCCTCGCGCATCCGACCGGGATCGCCGAGATCTACATCGGCCAGCAGACCGGAACGAAGATCGAAATGGCTACCGACGCCGTGGTCCGCACCGGCACAGCCAAAGAGGTCACTGCGGGAAAGCGCCTGTACGGACTGATCGGCGCCGATCTTGGCTGGGCCTACGACATGGCCGCCGTCGGCCAGCCGTTGCAGTCGCACGTCTCGGCTCAGCTCAAGCGGGTGGCCCGCTAGCGGCGCGGCGGTTCGCTGGCCGGAACCTAATTCTCGCGCAGCCAGTAGCTGTCGAACATATTCAGCTGGATAGGGGTGGGCAGCGCCACCAGCGGGCCGGCGCGCGCTCCTGAATGATCTTGGTGGCATTCCAGCGGGCCGACACAATGCCGCCGCGCTTGTGCTTGTCATCGATGATCTGAATGGCGGCGAAGCTGACCGCGCCATAATCGGCCAGATGGCTGATGACCAGGTGCCCGTGGCTAATCGTGGCAGGCGCCTCGGCGATCACCTCGGCTGAGCCCCGCACGCATCGCAGCGGCTTCCTGGCGACTTTCACGGCCGGGCACTTGCGGTACCGGGCGAACCGGTCACCCCGGGTGTTGTCGGTGAGCTTCAGGCTGAAGACGTTGTCCGACGGCTTGTAGGCAACCGAGACCGTTACCGAGTCGCCGCCGTGGATGCCGATCGGGACGATGGACTGCGGCAGCGGGAACATCTCGAACCAGGCTGCGTAACTGGCCCGGCCGCGGGCGCTGCAGTCTGCCGCGATGCCGACCTGCTCGACCGAACGGGACCGGCCGACGAAGCCATCAAGTCCGGCCCATTCAGAGGACATTGCCTGACCCGGCGACTTCGCGCAATTGAGGTAGGGCACGAAGAACGTCGCCTTGATCGAGTCAAAGGTGACCTTGCGCTTGCTGACTGCGTAGCCGGACCAGTTCAGCGAGCCGGCCGAGCCGATTTCGATGCCGCCGGGCGTGACGTTTGGCCTGGCCGCGGGGCCGGCCAGGGATGCGGGCAGATCCGGGTAGCTGCCGCCGGGGGCAGCCGCACGGGCGTGACCGCCGGCCGGTGACGCGGACTGCCAGCCGCCGGCACCGCCCACGGTGGCCGGCCCGATCGCGAGGGCAGCTGTCGCAGCCATCGCGGCAACGGTGGCGCGGACGGCGGAAGCAGAGATCATGACGGGCGTCCCTCATGCAGCCGCGACCAGTGACCTGGCCGCCTCGGGTGGCGAATCCGGATGGTCGATCGGCCGGGCCAGGCCCGGCAACGGGATCAGACCTTACCGGCCTTAGCCGCTCAGCCGGGGCCAGGCCGCATAACGTCCGGGAAAAGAAGAAGCCCCCGGGCGTCTCCCGCGACAGGCCCGCCCAGTTGTGCTGGGACGGAACCATCACAGGGACCGGCTGGACAAGGCCGGTCAGCCCGGGGGTCCGGTGTCTGCCGTGAATTCGCCGGCCGTCGCTTACGCCCGGCCAGCTAAGGCGTCGGGCACGAGTGCCCGGCGCCGAAGGCTTGGCAAGGAGGGCGACCGGTGATGCGCTTGTCGCGGTTAGGCCGCGGCGGGCGCTTCACGCAGGCGGCGGCTAGCGGACAGCCACCTCGCAAGTCCGACATCTATGCATACTGTTGGACCACCTCCTTTCCTGCGTTAGCCGAAACGCTACGTCACGTGCCGGTTGCCAGGCAACCTCGTTTTAGCTGCGCTGATGTAAACGCTGCCCTCATAGACTCTGGTCATGGCCAGAACGTGGGATGACACGCTGCGGGCCGGCGGCTATCGCGTCACCCCGCAGCGCCAGCTCGTGCTGGAAGCAGTGGCCCGGCTTGAGCACGCCACGCCGGAGGAGATCTGCGGCGAGGTCCGGCAGACCGCACGCGGCGTGAACGTTTCGACGGTCTACCGCACGCTGGAATTGCTCGAGCAACTCGGGCTGGTCAAGCACACCCACATCCATCACGGGGCGCCCAGCTACCACCTGGCCGACGACGCCGGGCACGTGCATCTGGTCTGCCGCCAGTGCGAACAAGTAATCCAGGTCGATCAGGCCACGGTGGGCCCGCTGGTCGTGGCGCTTGAGCAGAGTCAGGGCTTTCAGACCGACCTCGGGCATCTGACGGTGTTCGGCCTGTGCGCGGACTGCCGGTGACGGCGCAGCGCATAGCCTGAAAGCCTGGAAGGTGCGGAGCTTAGGAAGGGAACGTGGCCACCGTGCAGGCACAGCCCGGACAAGTGCGTAGCCCGCTGCTGAACGAGCCGGGCGCCGTCGCCGCCGACGGCCCGGATACGGGCGTGGCGGCCCATTACGGCGACCCGTTCGGCGAGCAGCGCGGGATCGAGGCGGGCTGGGGTGTCGTCGATGCGTCACATCGCGGCGTCATCCGGATCACCGGGGCTGACCGGCTCAGCTGGCTGCACAGCCTCAGCACGCAGGCGCTGGACAAGCTGCAAGCCCGCGCCACCGTGCAGACGCTGGTGCTCAGCCCGCAGGGGCACGTCGAGCATCACCTGACCCTGACAGACGACGGGACCGCCGTGTGGGCACACGTCGAGCCCGGTACGGCGACCGCACTGCTGGAGTTCCTGACCTCGATGAAGTTCATGCTCAGGGTCGATCCGCAGGATGTTTCGGCCGAGTACGCCGTGCTCAGCCTGCTGGGCAAGGTGGCTGACGCACCGGCCTTTGCCGAGCCGGATGCTGTCCGGCTGGACACCGGCCACGGTGCCGATCTGATCGTGCCGCGGGCGGACCTGGCCGCCACCGTCGCCGGGCTGCGCGCAGCCGGCGCGGTGCTGGCAGGCTCCTGGGCCAGTGAGGCGCTGCGGATCGCGGCCGGACGGCCTCGGTTCGGCTTGGACACCGATCACCGGACGATCCCGCACGAGGTCGGCTGGATCGAGACTGCCGTCCATCTCAGCAAAGGCTGCTACCGCGGGCAGGAGACAGTGGCCCGGGTGCACAATCTCGGGCGCCCGCCGCGGCGGCTGGTGCTGCTGCACCTGGACGGCAGCGAGAACAGGCTGCCCGCGCATGGAGACGCGGTGCAGCTCGACGGAACTGCTGTCGGCGTCACCGGATCGGCTGCGCGGCATTACGAGCTCGGCCCTATCGCCCTGGCGCTGGTAAAGCGCACCACGCCGGTCAGCGCCACCTTGCAGGCTGACGGCATCGCCGCGGCCCAGGAGGTCGTCGTCTCGCCCGACGCCGGGGCGAATGTTCAGATTGACCTCAAGCGCCGGCGCGCTGACCTGATTGGTCGCACTCGCGAGTAATCTGAGCCGGCCAAGAACACCGTCGTTCCTGGAGGTTCAGTACCGGTGCTGCGCGAAACGCTCCTCGCCCTGTCGGCCAGCCGGCAGGCTCGTGACCTGATCATGGCGACGCCACTGACCCGCGAGGTCGTGGCCAGATTCGTGGCCGGCGAGACCGCCAGCGATGCGCTGGCCGTCAGCCGGCGGCTGGTTGACAGCGGCAGGCTGGTCACCATCGACTTCCTTGGTGAAGACACGACCGACCCGGGTCAGGCCGCGGCGGTCGCGACCGAGTACGTCGGGCTGATCGGCCAGCTCGCGAGCAACGGCCTGGCCAGTGGCGGCCGCGCGGAAGTATCGGTGAAGCCGACTGCGGTCGGCCTCGGGCTGGCTGAGCATGGCGAGAAGACCGCGCTGGAGAACGTCGCCCGGATAGCAGCTGCCGCCAGGGCCGCGGGCACCACGGTGACCCTGGATATGGAGGACCACACCAGAGTCGAGCCGACGCTGCGGCTGGTCCGCGAGCTGCGCGCGGATTTCCCCGATCTTGGCTGCGTGCTCCAGTCCTACCTGCCGCGTAGCGCGGCCGACTGCCAGGAACTGGCGGTGGCCGGCTCACGCGTGCGGCTGTGCAAGGGCGCCTATCAGGCACCGGACGGAATCGGCCTGGCCGATCGCGGCGGCGTCGATAAGAGCTACGCGAGGTGCATGCGGGTGCTGCTGGACGGACCTGGCTACCCCATGCTGGCCACCCACGATCCGCGGCTGATCGCGATCGCCGGGGTGAAGGCGGACCTGGCCGGCCGCGATCCGGGCAGCTTCGAGTACCAGCTGCTGTACGGGATCCGCACGGCCGAACAGGAACGCCTCGCTCGCAGCGGCGCCCAGGTGCGCGTCTACCTGCCTTACGGCAGCGACTGGTACGGCTACCTGGTCCGGCGGCTCGCCGAGCGACCGGCCAACCTGGCGTTCTTCCTGCGGGCCCTGCTGTCACGCCGGTAGCTCGCGAGCCTCGGTAGGCTTCCGCTCATGATCGCGATCCTGGGCGCCGGACAGATGGGCGAGGCCTTGATCTCCGGCCTGCTGAGGGCCGGCGTCGTTCCCCCCGTTGAACTCATCGCTGCCGCCCGCCGCAGTGAGCGGGCGCAGCAGCTACGGCAGGCCTACAACATCGAGGTGCTGTCCGCCGCCGCGGCCGCCGAGCGCGCGCAAACGCTGGTGATCACCGTCAAGCCGCAGGACATGGGGGCGCTGCTCGACGAGGTCGGCCCGGCTGTCACCCCGGCCAAGCTGGTCATCTCGGTGGCGGCAGGCATCACTACCGCGTTCATCGGGCGCAAGCTGACCGGTGACGTCCCTGTCGTCCGCGTCATGTCCAACACGCCGGTTCTGGTCGACGAGGCCATGAGCGTGATCTCCGCTGGCCGGCACGCTACCGAGGAGCATCTGCGCCGAGCCGAGCAACTGCTGCGTCCGGTGGGCAAGGTGCTCAGGATCCCTGAGTCGCAGCAGGACGCAGCCACCGCGCTGTCGGGCAGCGGACCCGCCTATGTCTATTTCCTGGTCGAGGCGATGGTGGACGCCGGGATCCTGCTGGGCATGCCGCGTGCGAACGCCCTGGAGATGGTGAAGCAGGCCGTCTACGGTGCGGCCACGATGCTGCGCGATTCCGGCGAGCACCCGGTGCTGCTCCGAGAGGCGGTGACGTCTCCGGGCGGGACCACCATCAACGCCATCAGGGAGCTGGAAAAGCACGGCGTCCGCGCCGCCGTTCTTGCCGCGATAGAAGCCGCCAGGGACCGCGGCCGGGAGCTTGGCGCCTTTTCTGCCGGCAATGACATTTAGCTTCTAGCGAATTGGCAGGGGTCGCGCGGGGTTGCCCTTTTCGGCACAAGACTTACGCTGGATACGGGCGTGACTGATGCGCCAGATCTGGATAGGCGTAGCAGTTCGGAAGAGGGCTAGTAATGGCAGCAGAAGTAACTCCGCTCAGCGACGTCAGGTTCCTGACCGTGGCCGAGGTGGCCGCGATCATGCGGGTGTCCAAGATGACCGTCTACCGGCTGGTTCACTCCGGTGAGCTTGAGGCGATCCGGGTCGGCCGCTCTTTCCGAGTACCTGAGCAGGCGGTGACCGGTTACCTCAGGGAGGCGTTCGTAGCCGCCGACTGACCGGCGCCGGCCGCCCTCCGAGGGCACCAGATGCCGGGCGATGCCGGGCAATGCGGCCCAGCAGAGGTAGTCTGTGGCGTTGGCATGTGCCCGGCCGCCCGAGGTGGCGTGCATGTGCGTGGACATGCCCGTCAGCCAGGGAAAGCAAGCAAGGGTGGTCTCGTGGGTTCAGTCATCAAGAAGCGCCGCAAGCGGATGGCCAAGAAGAAGCACCGCAAGCTGCTGCGGAAGACGCGCGTCCAGCGTAGAAACAAGAAGTAGCAGCCGGGCGAGAATCGGCCCGGTGGCAGCGCGATGGCTGATCCAGGCCCCTGGCGACAGCGGCTGGCTGGTCTAGCCGAGTTCGCCAGGCGGCGGCTGGCAGGCGACTACGAGGTCGACCAGTTCGGCTTCGATCCGGATCTCAACTCCGCGCTGCTGATGCCTGCTGCGCTGGCGCTGTACCGGAAGTGGTTCCGCGTCCAGGCGCGCGGCGTCGCTAACATTCCCGAGTCCGGGGCGGCACTGATCGTCGCCAATCACTCTGGCGTGCTGCCACTCGACGCGATCATGCTCCAGGCCGGGGTATTCGCTGAGCACTCGGCTAGCCGCAACGTGCGCTTGCTGGGCGCGGACCTGGTGTACTCCGTCCCTGTCCTGGCTGGCCTGGCCCGCCGCAGCGGGCACACCAAGGCCGAGCCAGGCGAGGCACTGCGGCTGCTGCAAGCGGGCGAGCTCGTCGGGGTGTTTCCGGAAGGATTCAAGGGCACCGGCAAGCCCTTCAGCGAGCGTTACCAGCTGCAGCGCTTCGGCCGGGGCGGCTTCGCGCGCATCGCGATCCGGGCGGGCGTGCCGATCATTCCGTGCGCGATCGTGGGCGCCGAGGAGATCTATCCGATGATCGGGAACTCCGAGGTCCTCGCCAGGGCACTGCGGCTGCCCTACTTCCCGGTGACGCCGCTGTTCCCGTGGCTCGGGCCGATCGGAGCCGTTCCGCTGCCATCGAAGTGGATCATCGACTTCGGCGAGCCCGTCTACGGGCTGGCCGGCGCGGCTGAGGAACCGGACGACGATGTCGTCGCCAAGCTCGCTGATCAGGTACGTGACATCATCCAGGCCCGGCTTGACGAGCTCGTCATCGAGCGCGGCCCAGCCTTCGACTAGCTGCCAGCCCGCCGCCGGCGCAGCGCGACGCCAGCCGCCATGCCGCCGGCTACCGCTCCGGCCCCGGCCGCCACCGGCAGCGCGATCATGGTGGCCCGGCGCCCGGACCGGAAGTCGTAGACGGGCCAGTCCATGCTCCTGGCCTGCTTCAGCAGGTCGCTATCGGGATTGACCACGCTGGGGTGCCCGACGAGCCGGAGCATCGGCAGGTCGTTGGCGGAATCGCTGTAGGCGCTGCACCGGGACAGGTCAAGCCCTTCCCGGTCGGCCAGTGCCTGCACGGCCGCCGCCTTCGCCTCACCATGCAGCAGCCCGCCCACCAGCCTGCCGGTATAGACGCCGTCCGCAGTCTCCGCGACGGTGCCCAGCGCGCCGGTGAGGCCCAGCCTGCGGGCCAGGATGTTGGCTAGCTCTACCGGCGTGGCGGTGACTAGCCACACGCGCTGCCCGGCGGTCAGGTGCTGCCGGGTGAGCTCCCGTGCGCCCTCCCAGATCCGGTCCGCCATCGTGTCGTCGTAGATCTCCTCGCCAAGGCGGACGATGTCGTCGACCCGGTTGCCGGCCACGAAGGCCAGCGCGGCCTCCCTGGCCGCGTCGATGTGGTCAGCGTTCTCGGTGCCGCGCAGCCGGAACGCCAGCTGACTCCAGGTCAGCCTGACGAGGTCGCGGGGGCCGAACATTTGCCTGGCTGCCAGCCCGCGGGCGAAGTGGTAGATCGATGCGCCGCGCATCAGCGTGTTGTCGACATCAAAGAAGGCCGCTGCGGCCGGGTCAGCGGGCGGCGGCTGCGGCTGATCGACGCTCGCCACGGCAGCCGACACGGCGCCGGCCACGATGTCAGAATTCTTCCTGCCCCGGCTCCGTCGCAGCCGGCCGCCGGGCCTGTTCAAGCCGCCTGGCCTGGCGTCGCTGCCGGACTCACTCATACTGCCGAGCCTACCGGCGGCGGCTGCCCGGCGACCGCACGGCGAGCCGCCGCGGCGCCGCCGGGCAGGCTGCTAGCAGGGCAGACCGGGCCTTTGGTCGCATCATCGCCGCGCGTCGTGCACCATAGGCACCAATGGCTATCTCGCTGATCGTCTCCAGTATCGGCGCCGTGGTTGCCGCGATCGGCAGCGGCGTGCTGCTGGCGCGCTGTTTCCGCGGCCCGCGGGGCGACATCATCGCCTGGTCGGTGGCCCTGCTCGGGCTGCTGATCAGTCTGGGCGCCCAGGCGCTCGGCTACCTCGTCGGCTTCAGCGGTGCGATGTTCCGGGCCATGGAACTCGGCGCCCAGGTGATAGCGCCGCTGGCGCTGACGCTCGGACTGTGCGAGGTCGCCGCGCGGCGGACGGGCCCGCGGTTCTGCGCCCGTCTCTACCTGCCCGCGCTGGCTCTGGTCGCCACGGTCGTGCTGGCGCTCGACCAGCTTGCCCCCAAGGCGTTCAGCCACACCTGGCCGGATCCTTCGGTCTACTACCAGGCGCCGCCCGATTACGTGCTGATGTTCGCAGTAGGGCCTATCACGGCGATCGTCAGCCTGATCGCGGTAGTGACGGTCGTGCGCAGGTCCGGCGAACCCGCCTGGTCCGCGGTGCTGCCAGCGCAGCTGATGGCCGGCGGTGCGGCGATCCTGCTGGCCTATCCGGCACTGGCCCAGCTGGTGGCCTATAAGGCGCACGTGCACCTGCCGGTTCACCGGGAGTTCAGCCTGTTGTGCACGGCCGCTGCCGCCCTTACCTGGCTGGCTGGTACCAGGATCGGTGCACTGCGGCTGGACACGCTGCGCGGTTCAGCCAGCATGCCAGGAAGCGGCGGCGGCAACTGGCAGGGCTCCGCGGATGCGGACGATCTCGAGCCGGCCGGCTCGGTGCAGCGCAGCGGCGGCGGCTCGCACCGGTCCTATGACGGGCCGCGGACCTTCGGCACCGAGGCCGGCGATGGCTGGCAGGGCGATCGCTACGCCGGCTGGCGCGGGAACGAACCGGCTGCGGACTCACGGCTGGCTGATTACGAATCGGCCGAGCGCGCGCCGGCCGATTTTGGCGCCGGCGATTTTGCCACTGGCGATTTCGTCGCGGGTGACTTCGGTGCCGGCGCGATAGCCCCCGGCGAGCATGCTGCCCTGCCCGACGACTGGCAGTCCCGGCACGGCCGCGGGCAGCCCGATGCCGAGCAGGCGTACGGCGGCGGCTGGCGGGCCGACGGCAAGCGGGAGCCGGACAGGTTCTCGGACGCCAAGGCCGGGGAGGACGCCGCCAGGGCCCAGTTGTTCGGCCAGATCGCCATCTACACGCTGCTCGAGGATACGGTCGACGAATTCGACCGGCTGACCGAGCGCGTGGTGGAGCAGGTACGCAGCCATGAGCCGGACACCCTGGTCTACATCGTGCACGCGGTACCGTCCGCTGCGCTGCAGCGGATCCTTTACGAGGTCTACCGGAGCCGTGAGGCCTATGAGCGGCACGGGCAGCAGCCGTATGTGCGCCAGTTCGAGGCGGACCGGCGGCCGTACGTGCTGGCGACGAACGTCATTGAGCTTGGCCTCCAGCAGGCGAAAGTGTCGCCGTTCCCGTCTGTTACCGAGCTCTTCGGCGAGCCCGGCTACGACACCTCAGGTTTCGAGCGACCCGATTACCTCCGCGACTACGGGCGCCCGTCGTCCCGGGAGTACCGGTGACCGGGCCGCGGGTAACCCTGCTGTCCCGGCCCGGCTGCCACCTCTGCGATGACGCCAGGTCGGTGATCGCCAGGGTCACTGGCGAGCTGGGCGTGGGCTGGACCGAGCGCGATATCACCCGCTCGCCCGAGGACCTCGACAGGTTCGCCGAGATGATCCCGGTGATCATGGTCGACGGGGTCCAGCATGACTACTGGCGGGTGAGCGAGGCTCGGCTGCGCGCTGCGCTGCTGAGCTGACGGGCGGTTCGTCGGGTTTTTACCGGATCGCCGGAAGTAAAATCTTCGCCTGGCACCGCCATTGCCGTCGCGAACGAGCAAGTCCTGGCCGGTCAGCGCCCACGACGCAGTGACTCGCCCGACTTTGTGCAAACGTTCACAAGAGCGTACCGTGGTGACGAAGTCGCACGCGGGTTCCCCCGGCCCGCGCGTCCCATGTCGAGTCCCCCAGGAGTACCGGCGCATGTCCCGCCGTTCCTCGTCGGCCAGTCGCCCGGCATCCGAGCGCCGTAATGCGCCCGGGCAGGCGGGCGGATCCGGATCTGGCCATGGCATCCCCGACGCCACCGTCGCGCGGCTGCCGGTCTACCTGCGTGCCCTGTATGCCCTGGCCGACCATGGCGTCGCCACGGTGTCGAGCGAGGAACTAGCCGCCGCAGCCGGAGTCAACTCGGCCAAGCTCCGCAAGGACCTCTCACATCTGGGCTCCTACGGCACCCGCGGAGTGGGCTACGACGTCGATTACCTCGTCTATCAGGTGTCCAGGGAGCTTGGCCTCACGCAGGACTGGCCGGTCCTGATCGTGGGCGCCGGAAATCTGGGCCGCGCGCTGGCAAACTACGGCGGCTTCGCGACTCGCGGATTCCGCATTGCGGCCTTGCTCGACTGCGATCCCTCCGTTGTCGGAACTGTCATTGCCCGCCACACTGTCCGCAGCGCCGCCGAGATCGAGGACGTCATCGAGCGTTTCGACGTCTCCATCGGGGTCATTGCGACGCCGGCCGCAGCTGCGCAGAATGTCTGCGATCGGCTGGTAGCTGCCGGGGTGACGAGCATCCTGAACTTCGCGCCAGTCGTGCTCAACGTGCCTTCCGGCGTCGATGTGCGTAAGGTCGACCTGTCGATTGAGTTGCAGATTCTCGCCTTCCATGCGCAGCGGCGCGGGGCGGTGTCGCGGCGGGGGCCGCGCGACCGGGCGGAGGGACGGGCCAGTCGGCTGCTGGAGAGCGTGCCGGGGGGAGACCGTGGCGTGGAAGTCGGGCCTGACCTAGCTGCCCGCCCGCGAGTTGACCGGCCTGGCCGCACTGCTGCCGCAACGCTGCGGGCAGACGCGGATCAGGACTACAGGACAGGGGTGCAGGCGGTAGGCACATGAGCGTTCTCGTCGTCGGACTGAACCACAAGGGCGCGCCGCTGGCGACGCTCGAGCGGGTTGCGCTGACTGGCGACGCGCTGGGGAAGCTGCTGCACGACGTGTCCCGGGCCGAGGACATCGCTGGCGCGCTGGTACTCAGCACCTGCAACCGGGTGGAGGTCTACGCCGAGGTCGGCAAGTTCCACGGCGCGGTGGCGTCGATCTGCGAACTGCTCTCCCGGCACTCGCAGGTCTCGCAAGGCGAGCTGACGCCGTACCTCTACGTGCACTACGAGGACCGTGCGGTACAGCACCTGCTGGCGGTCGCGTGCGGCCTCGACTCCATGGTGGTCGGCGAGAGCCAGATCCTCGGCCAGCTCCGGCAGGCCCTGCGGCTGGCCAGGGAGCAGGACACCCTCGGCCGCACGCTGTCCGAGCTTGGCTCAGTGGCGCTGCGCACCGGCAAGCGCGCGCACACCGAGACTGCCGTCGGCAAGGCGGGCGCGAGCCTGGTCAGCGTCGGGCTGCAGGCCGCGGCGAAACACCTCGGCACCGGGACCGACGGCGCTCGGCCAGCGAGCAGTGCCGAAGCCGGCCGTACCGAAGCCGGCAGTACCGAAGCCAGCAGCGCCGAAGCCAGCATGGTGCCGCTTGCGGCGCTGGCCGGCAAGAACGTGCTGGTCGTCGGGGCCGGCGCGATGAGCGGGCTCGCGGTGGCCAGCGTGGCCAGGTCCGGGCCAGCCTCGGTGGTAGTCGCCAGCCGCACCCGGCATCGCGCCGAACGCCTTGCCGCGTCGGTCGGCGGCCAGGCCGGCCAGCTGTCCGACCTGACTAGCCTCGTCGCCGCCGCGGATCTGGTCATCGCGTGCACGGGTGCCCGTGGTCACGTGATCACCGCTGACGTCGTGCGGGACGCGCTCCGGAACCGCGCCGCCGGCAACGCCTCGCTGGTGATTGTGGACCTGGCGATGCCACGCGACGTCGAACCTGGCGTCGCGGACCTTCCGGCGGTAGCGCTGATCGACCTGGAGACGCTGTCCGCGGATGGCAGCGCCAGCGGCGCGCCAGGCAGCAGTGACCTTGAGCAGGTTCACCGGATCATGGCGGAGGAACTGGCGACGCATGTGACCGCGAGCCGGGCGGCGACCGTGGCGCCGACCGTGGTGGCATTGCGCGCCAAGGCCGCTCGCGTCGTCGACGCCGAGCTCGCCAGGCTCGCCGGACGCCTGGGTCATGTGGATGCCGCAGCGATGGACGAGATTTCCAAGTCCATGCGGCGGATAACCGACAAGCTCCTGCACGACCCAACTGTCCGGGTTAAGGAACTGGCCGACGCACCCGGCGCAGACACCTATGAGGACGCGCTGCGCGTGCTCTTCGACCTGGACCCTGCGACGGTGCAGGCTGTAGCCCAGGCCGATGCCCAGCTCGCGGGCTGGCCGCAGCACCGTGAGGAGGCGCCATGAGCCGGCCACTGCGCCTGGGGACGCGCCGCAGCCCGATGGCTGTGGCCCAGTCGCTGCTGGTTAGCCGGGCCATCACGGAGCGCACCGGCCGGGCGGTCGAGCTTGTCGGCATCGAATCGGCTGGCGACGTCAGCCGCGCGTTGCTGACCCAGATCGGCGGCACTGGCGTGTTCGTCAGCTCGATCCGGGCGAGCCTGCTGGCCGGGGATGTCGACATCGCCGTGCACTCGCTGAAGGATCTGCCGACCGGCCCTGCGGACGGCATCGCGCTGGCCGCCGTGCCCGGCCGCGACGACCCGCGTGATGCGCTGGCCGCTCGGGACGGTGCCAAGCTCGCTGATCTGCCGGCTGGCGCACGGATCGGCACCGGCTCGCCGCGCCGGGCTGCCCAGCTGCTGATGCTAAGGTCCGACATCGTTCCGGTCCCGGTGCGTGGCAACGCCGGCACCCGTCTTGCCAAAGTGGAGACTGGCGAGCTAGCCGCCGTCGTGCTCGGCTATGCAGGCCTGGCCAGGATCGCCAGGCTCGACGCTGTGACCCAGGTATTCGAGCCCGACGAGATGGTGCCGGCGGCGGGCCAGGGTGCGCTCGCGGTTGAGTGCAGGGACGACAGGGAAGACCTCGTTGCGCTCCTGTGCCAGATCGACGATCCGGTGAGCAGGGCAGCGACAGCGGCCGAACGCAGTTTGCTCGGCGCGCTTCAGGCCGGCTGTGCGGCGCCCGTCGGCGCGTATGCTGCCGGGACGGAAGTACTTCGGCTGCACGGTGTAGTGGTGGCAGCCGACGGGGGAATGGCGCTTCGCAGCAGCGGAAGCGGCCCGCTGGCGCAGGCTGAGCTGATCGGCCGCCAGGTTGCCGCGGACCTGCTTGACCGTGGCGCGGGAAGGTTTATGGCAGTGTCCGGGTATGTGTCAGAGTCCGGGAGTGAGTCAGTGCCCGGATATACAGCAGTGTCCGGCGGACACCTCAGCAGCGGGGACGATGACCAGTGAACCCCACGAAAGCCAGCAGCAAGCCCAGGCCGGCAGCCGGGAAGGCGACCTTGCGCGCCGCCGATGCGCAGGTGCCGGGCTGGGTCGCGTTCGTCGGCGCAGGGCCCGGCGACGAGGGCCTGCTCACCATCCGGGCGGCAGCGCTACTCGGCCGCGCCGACCTGGTCGTCGCGCCGGCCTGGCTGGCTGAGCGGTTTGGTCACCTGATCAAGCCGGGCGCGACGCTGGCGGATTCCGAGGCCCAGCTGCAGGATCCCAAGCTGCTCATCAAAGCCGCCAAGGCAGGTCAGCTCGCAGTTCGCCTGTTCGGCGGCGATCCGTTCATATTCTGCAACGCGGCCGCCGAGGCCGCGGCTTGCGCTAAGGCCCGGGTGCCGTTTGAGGTCGTGCCGGGATTGTCCGGCCGCCATCGCGGTGCCCGAGTACGCCGGCATCCCGCTGACGGCCGACGGCGGCGGCGACGTCCGGATCATTCAGGCCAGCGAGGTCAGCCGGGTCACTGACACGGACGGCACGCTGGTCATACTCGGCGCCGAGACCGGTCCGGTTGACCTTGGCAAGATGCTCATCGCAGCAGGCTGGGCGGAGACCGCGCCGTTCGCGATCACCTGGAACGGCACGACTACTGACCAGCACACTGTCGTCGGCACCCTCGGGACCATCGCTGCTGACCTGAAAGCCGCCGGGGTCAGCCTGCTGACAGCGCACGGGCCTGCGGTGGCGGTGGTCGGCGAGGGCGTCGCGGCACAGCCGGCCTTGTCCTGGTTCGAGACCAAGCCGCTGTTCGGCTGGCGTGTCCTGGTGCCGCGGACCAAGGAGCAGGCCGATGAGGTGTGCAGCCTGCTGCGTGCCCGTGGCGCCGTGCCTGAGCAGGTGCCGACCATCGCGGTGGAGCCGCCGCGCACGCCGCAGCAGATGGAGCGCGCCGTCAAGGGGCTCGTGACCGGCAGGTACCAGTGGATCGGGTTCACCTCGGTCAACGCGGTCCGGGCTATCCGCGAGAAGTTCGAGGAGTACGGCCTGGACGCCAGAGCGTTCGCGGGCGTGAAGGTGGCCGCGGTCGGCGACCAGACGGCCATGGCACTGCGCGAGTTCGGCATCATGCCGGATCTGGTGCCCGAGGACGAGCAGTCGGCCGAAGGGCTGGCTGATGCGTGGCCCGCCTACGACGACATCCTCGACCCGATCAACCGAGTCCTGCTGCCGCGCGCCGACATCGCTACCGAAACCCTGCTCGCCCGGCTGACCGAACTCGGCTGGGAAGCCGAGGATGTGACTGCGTACCGGACCGTGCGGGCCGCGCCGCCGCCCGCGCCGATCCGCGAGGCCATCAAGGGCGGCGGGTTCGACGCGGTCCTGTTCACCTCCTCATCGACCGTCCGTAACCTGATCGGGATCGCCGGCAAGCCGCATGCGGTCACCGTGATCGCGGTGATCGGCCCGCAGACGGCCAAGACGGCCGCCGAGTTCGGCCTTCGCGTCGACGTGGTTGCGGATACACCGTCGGTGACGGCGCTCGTCGAGGCGCTCGCCGCGCACGGCGCGGGCCTGCGGGACGCCGCCGTGGAGGCGGGCGAGCCGGTACGCAAGCCCAGCGAGCGCCGCCGCGGAGCCCGTCGCCGGATCCGGTAAGCCACCGCTGGCAGGCTAGGAGCACGATGACCCCCGGCTTCCCCGTTACCAGGGCACGGAGACTGCGCCGTAGCGCGCCGCTGCGCAAGCTCGTCGCGCAGGTTGCAGTGCAGCCGTCGAGTCTGGTGCTGCCGCTGTTCGTGAAGGAAGGCATCGCGGAGCCGCAGCCAGTCCCGTCCATGCCCGGCGTGGTGCAGCACACCAGGGAGAGCGTGCGCAAGGCGGCCGCGGAGGCCGTGTCAGCAGGCGTCGGCGGGCTCATCCTGTTTGGCATCCCGGCGGCCAAGGACAGCCGCGGCTCATCGGCCGATGACCCCGATGGCATCGTCCAGCTGGCGCTGCGCGACCTCACCGCAGAGGTTGGGCAGGACACGGTGCTGATGGCCGACCTGTGCCTGGACGAGTACACCGACCACGGCCACTGCGGCTTGCTGACCGCTACCGGCGAGGTGGACAACGATGCCACCCTGGAGCGCTACGCGTCGATCGCGCTCGCCCAGGCCGCTGCCGGGGTGCAGATCGTCGCGCCGAGCGGGATGATGGACGGCCAGGTCGGTGCCATCCGGGCGGCGCTGGACTCGGCAGGTCACGCGGACGTGGCCATCTGCGCCTACTCGGCCAAGTACGCGTCGGCGTTCTACGGCCCGTTCCGGGACGCTGCCGAATGCGCGCCGCAGTTCGGCGACCGGGCTGCCTACCAGCAGGACCCTGCCGCGGCCAAGGACGGCTTGCGCGAGGCGCTCCTCGACGTCGCCGAGGGCGCCGACATCATCATGGTCAAACCTGCCCTGGCCTACCTTGACGTGATCAGCCAGGTCGCGGCGAACGTGCAGCTGCCTGTCGCCGCGTATCAGGTCAGTGGCGAGTACTCGATGATCGAGGCGGCCGCTGCCCATGGCTGGCTGGACCGGGACCGGGCGATCATGGAGTCGCTGATCGCGATCAGGCGGGCCGGTGCCGACATCATCCTCACCTACTGGGCCGCCGAGGTAGCCCGCTGGCTGAGCTGACCAGGCCGATCCCTGCTCAGCCGGGCAGCCCGGCTGGTGCATGGGCGCCGAAAGCCCAGTACTCGAACAGGCCCGACCCGGTCACCGCTGCGCCGTTCTCACGGCAGTGGAAGGTGGCTACCGCGTCGACCATGCCCCAAATCCTGGCCGCGTCCGCAGGCTCGCTGACGTCGTAGCAGACACCCTGGACGACCAGCTCGGGCCCCTGGTACATGCCGTGCCGCCAGTCCGGTTCCAGGCCGTAACCGGTCCCGACCATCAGGGATACCGGCAGCACCGGCGTGACAGTCACCTCGATCGGGCTGCCTGCTGGCGGGCTGAATGCCAGTACGGCGACGTCGACGTCCCTGGTGCCCGGCCGGTAGGTAGGCCGGTACTCGAGCCGCCCCAGCTGCTGAGGCTTCCGTCCGTCGGGCCAGACGCGGACGGCCTCTTCGAGGATCCGGCGGCCAGCCTGATCCTCCTGGAGAGTGGCCACGATGGAGAACTCGTCGAACGCATCGGGGCGTACACCCAGTAGAACTGGGCCGGGTTCCGGGCCTGGATGCCTGGCGGTTCTGCCTCGCCAACCGGTCGTATGCCCCAGGATCTGTCACGCGCGCCGCGCCAGCGGTCTGGCGTAACGCGGAACTCGTCAGATCCGCTGCGGACGTGCCCGGTCCAGTGCCCGGTCTGAGCGAGACGGACCGAGTCGAATATCACCCGCTCCTGCATCCGGACGAAGTGCCGCCTCGAGTACGACCCGGAGCTTCTTCAGGCCCTCGATAACCTCCACGCGGAAGGGTCCGACGCTGGTGTCCATTCGATCGGCGCCCAGTTCGCGTGACGCTCGCACTACCCGGTGCGTGCGGCCGTGCCTGGCCAGCGCGAATGCGTCGGTAACGCCCAGGTTGGGATACTGGCCAAGGCCGATCAGCAGCATCAGCTCGTCAGTTCCACGGTGGCGGTTGAAGTAGTAGCGATCGTAGAAGTTGCGGTCAGCGACTTCCAGCAGCCGGAACTGCTCGGCGAATCGCGGCTCCGGGAAGATCTGGAATCCTGTCGGGGCAACCTTGGCGACCAGGTGCTCTCGGTGCGCTGCGCCGGGATCGTGCCAGGCAGCCTCGAACATCAGCGTCTCCGCCGAGAACCCGTTGCTAGCGGGCGTCCGCACCGCTTCCACCATGACATCGGTCGCGCCGGCCACGCGGTCGGCCAGCCACGCTTGCAGCGCACGCCTGGTGACCTCCGGATCTCGCTGATCAGGAACCGGTATTGGTGGCCTCCGCGTAACGCCTGGCAGAATTGAAACACGTTCTACCTACACGGCGGCTTCCCGTCAACATGCCAGCGCAATCGTCGCCACTTAGGCCGTCGATGGCCAGGCAGCGGGTAACGTGAGCATCTTGCAGCTGTGTTTACCGACTGTGGTGTTACGGACTGCGGTGTTACGGACGGCTGTGAATGCGGGCGGAGTCGCGTGCCGGGCGGGAGTGGGCTAATTGGTCGAGGCTGTGCTGCGGGTGAGGCGTCGCAAGGGAGCGGGCCGGGCGGCAGAGGCCGCGATGCGGTATGCCGCTCTGGGCTGGCCCGTGTGCGCTGGCGCGTTTCCTCCGGTGCTGGTGCAGCAGTCTGGTGAGCAGCATCGCTTTGCCGAGCGGCAGCGGGCCTGCTCATGTGATCGCGTTGGCTGTCCGGCGCCGGGCGCCCACCCGGTATCGCCAGCGTGGCAGAACATGGCAAGCACCGACCCGCAGACCGTTAGCCGGTGGTGGCAGGCGATGCCGCAGGCCAATGTGATCCTGGCGACAGGCAGGGTATTCGACGTCCTCGATGTGCCCACCCCGGTGGGGATGACGGCGCTGGCCAGGATGGAAAAGTCAGGCGTGCGGCCCGGACCGGTGGCGATCAGCACCGGAAACCGGGCCCATTTCTTCGTCCGGTCCAGGGGAGCGCCAGCCGATGAAAATGAGTGGTGGAGCTGCCACCTAGACTGCGAGCCGGAGGAAGTCGCCGACGTGACCGGGCTGCGGTGGCACTGCCGGGATAGCTACGTAGTCGCGCCGCCATCACGCACGAGCGGTGGCGCAGTGGCCAGGTGGCTTCGCGATCCGGCTAGTCACGAGCTGCCAGATGGCGTCCGGCTCCTTGAGGTCCTGGCCGACGCCTGCGAGGAGGCAGCTGATGGAGTCAGGCAGCACGCGCGCTAAGTCCGCCGAGTTGTTCGCACGAGCCAGCCGGATCCTGCCGGGCGGAGTAAATTCGCCGGTTCGCGCCTTCGGCTCGGTTGGCGGCACGCCGGTGTTCATGGCATCAGGCAATGGGCCCTACCTCACCGACGTAGACGGTAACCGTTATGTCGACCTGGTGTGCTCCTGGGGTCCGATGATCCTCGGGCATGCCCACCCGGCTGTGGTCGATGCCGTTCAGGCCGCTGCCAGCCGTGGCACCTCGTTCGGCACCGTCACCGCCGCTGAGGCGGAGCTGGCCGAGGAGATCGCGGCCAGGGCGCCGGTCGAGCGGGTCCGGCTGGTCAGCTCGGGCACCGAGGCGACGATGACGGCAATCCGGCTGGCCAGGGGTTTCACCGGCCGTCGGCTGGTGGTGAAGTTCGCCGGCTGCTACCACGGCCACGTCGACGCGTTGCTCGCGGCAGCTGGATCCGGCGTCGCGACGTTCGGCCTGCCGGATTCACCGGGTGTCACCGGCGCTGCCGCCGCTGACACCGTAGTGCTGCCGTACAACGATGCCGAAGCCGTCCGCCAGGCGTTCGCGACCAGCGGTGCCGAGATCGCCTGCCTCATCACCGAGGCCTGCCCGGCCAACATGGGGATCGTGCCGCCTGCAGCCGGGTTCAACGAGCTGCTGGCCGGATTGTGCGCTGAGTACGGCTCGCTGCTGATCATGGATGAGGTGCTGACCGGATTCCGGGTGACCAGGTCCGGCTGGTACGGCCGGGAAGGCGTGCGCGGCGACCTGATGACCTTCGGCAAGGTCATGGGCGGCGGCATGCCCGCGGCCGCGTTCGGCGGCCGGGCCGAGATCATGGCCAGGCTGGCACCGTCCGGGCCGGTCTATCAGGCCGGCACGCTGTCCGGGAACCCGGTCGCGACCGCTGCCGGACTTGCCACCTTGCGTGAGTGCACTCCGGAGGTTTACGGCCGGGTCGACGAGTCAGCTGCCGCGGTGGCGAAGCTCACCGGCGATGCGCTGACCGCGGCTGGCGTGCCGTTCCGGCTGCAGGAGGCCGGCAGCCTGTTCTCGTTCTTTCTGGGCATCACCGATCCCGTGCGCGACTTCGGGGCAGCTCGCGGCCAGTCCGCAGCCGCCTACGCGGCCTTCTTTCATGCGATGCTGGATGGCGGCGTCTACCTGCCGCCGTCGTCGTTCGAGGCCTGGTTCCTGTCGGCCGCTCATGACGACGAGGCGCTGAACCGCATCGCGGACGTAGTCCCGGCCGCCGCGGAAGCTGCCGCCGCGGCCCTCGGCTGACCTGGCTAGCCCACCGCGATGGCCACGATCCCGGCCACGATCGCGGCGGCCGCAGCGACCCTGCGACGGAAGCCGGCCTCGCCCAGCATCCGGCGGCCGAGCAGCACGCCGAACAGGATGCTGATCTCCCTGGCCGGGGCGATCGAGCTGACCCGGCTGAAGCTGAGCGCCACCAGCACCAGCATGTAGGCAAGCGGGGCAAGCAGCGCTGCGCCGATGATCTGCCCGCGATTGGCCGTCCGCACCTGGCGCAGCCTGCCGCGGTCGCGAAGCGCCATCGGCGCGAATACCGCGATCATGACCGGGAACGCGGCGTAACCCTGCAGGATCGGCGGCGTGTGCAAGAGGCCCACCGCGTACTTGTCCCAGACGGTGTAACTGGCGATGAACACCCCCGTGCACAGCGCGAAGCCGACGGCCTGAGCTGGCCGCGGCGCGCCAGACCCGGCCTGGTTGCGTGCCTGGCGGCCGGGTATGCCAATGGCGATGACGCCCCCGATGATCAGGCCGATTCCGGCCACTGCCACCGGGCCCTGCCGCTCACCGAGAATCAGCACGCCGGCCACGGCGGACAGCAGCGCTCCGGTGCCTCGCCCGATCGGGTAGACCACCGAAAGGTCACCGAGCCGGTATCCAAGCTGAAGAAAGAGGAAGTAGCCCGCCTGGAGCACACCCGTCCCGGCCATGAACAGCCAGCTCATGGCCGTTAGGTGCGGTCGGCTGACGATCACGTCGACAGCCACCACCGGTGCGTACAGGCAGCTGGCGGCCGCGGCTAGCAGCCAGACGAAACAGACGGCGCCGGTGCTGGCTGCCTGCTTGCTGAGCAGGTTCCAGCTGGCGTGCGCGGCTGCGGCCAGCAGCACGAGGGCGAGGGCTGCGGTACTCACGGGTTGCCGTAACGCTAGCCGGCCGCCCGCTTGCCGGCCAGGATCAGCTGCGCTGGCGGGACGTCGCCAGCCCGTCATCCAGGCCAGGTAATCTGTGTCCGCTATGAGCAGCAGCGATATCCAGCCTCCGGCTGGCACCACGGCCATCGTCCATCTGGTCAGGCATGGCGAGGTAGACAACCCCGGTCGGGTCCTGTACGGCCGCATTCCCGGCTTCGGCTTGTCTGATGTGGGCCGCCAGATGGCCAAGACCGCCGCCGATTACCTGGCCGGCCGCGATGTCACCGTGCTCTGGTCGTCGCCACTGCAGCGGGCCCTGGAAACGGCCGAGCCGATCGAGGCCGAGTTCGGCCTGCCGGTTACGGTGGACGACCGGCTGATCGAGCCCTGGAACTACTTCGAGGGCATGCGCTTTGGTGTTGGTGACGGGGCGCTGCGTCAGCCTAAGCACTGGATAGCGTTGCGGAACCCGATCCGTCCCTCGTGGGGAGAGCCGTATCGCGAGGTCGCCGACCGGATGCTGGCGGCGGCAGGTGATGCCGCGCGGTCCGCGCGCGGGCACGAGGCCGTCTGCGTCAGCCATCAGATGCCGATCTGGATCGCCCGGCGGGCAGCGGAGGGCCGCAGGCTCTGGCACGACCCGCGGCGCCGTGAGTGCGCGCTCGGCAGCGTCACCAGCCTGATGTTCGCGGGAGATGACGTCATCGGGGTGCATTACGCCGCGCCGTCGGGAGACCGCGGCCGCCAGGTCGCCGGCGCCTGAGCCGGTCCGACGGCCCGAAAGCCGGCCCGGCGTCAGCAGGCACCGTCAGGTCCGGCACAATGGCGAGGTACTACCGCCTGTAGGAGATCACCTCAAGTGTCCCGTCAGTCACGCCGACAGCACCATCCGGCTCGTGCCGCGCTGGCGGGCGTGGCCGCGCTGGCCGCGCTCGGCGCGGCTGGCTGCTCCGGTGGCCAGATCGGTGCGGACTCGCCGCAGAACAGCGGCCAGAGCTTCGTCGGCAGCAGCTACGTGTCCACGGTGTATCAGGCCGGGCACCGGCCCGCCGCTCCGGCGGTGACGGGTGTCACCCTGACGGGCCAGAAGGTCAGCCTGGCCTCCTATCACGGCCACGTGCTCGTGGTTAACTTCTGGGGTTCCTGGTGTGCCCCCTGCCGGGCCGAGGCACCAGAACTCGGGACGCTGTCCAGGCAGTTGTCAGCGAGCGGGGTCCGGTTCCTTGGCGTAGACATCAGGGATGAACCGCAAAGCGCGCTTGCCTTCATGCAGACTTTCAGGGTCAGCTATCCGAGCCTGAACGATCCCGGCGACGTGATAGCACTTCAGTTCCGCAGCACCGTACCGCCCGCCGCCATCCCGACGACCATCGTGATTGACCGCACCGGCAAGATCGCGGCCAGGATCGTCGGCGGCGCCACCTACTCCCAGCTCAAGTCCGTGGTAACCGAGGTAGCCGGCCAGCACTCATGACAACTGCCGATGGTGACGAGATGACCGGGCGGCTCAGGCTCGGCCCCGGCGGCTGGCTGCGCTGGGCCTGGCGGCAGCTGACGTCCATGCGAACTGCGCTGATCCTGCTGTTCTTGCTGGCGGTGGCAAGCGTGCCAGGGTCGGTGCTACCGCAGGAGGGTATCGACCCGGCCGCGGTCACCCAGTACTACGCCGCGCACCCCGCGCTGGCCCCGTTCCTCAACAAGCTGTCGTTGTTCAGCGTCTTCGCCGCGCCCTGGTTTGCCGCCATCTACCTGCTGCTGTTCGCATCGCTGGCCGGCTGCGTACTCCCGCGCGCGTTCCGGCTGGCGGGCTCGGCCCGGCAGCGGCCGCCGCGGGCACCGCGCAACCTGGCCCGGCTTCCGGCCAGCGCCAGCTTTACGACCCGGCTAGCCCCGGACCAGGCCCTGCAGTCGGCCGCGACCGCGCTTGGCCGCCGCCGGTTCCGGCTCAGCGACGGCGAGGGCTGGGTCTCGGCGGAGAAGGGCTACCTGCGCGAGGTCGGCAACCTGATCTTCCACATCGCGCTGCTGGCGCTGCTGTTCTCGGTCGGCATGGGCGGCATCTTCGGCTACAAAGCCAACCGGCTGCTGGTTGTGGGGCAGACCTTCGCCAACACCCCGACGGCGATGGATGTGTTCCGGCCGGGTCGCCTGGTCGGTCCGAACGACCTTCAGCCGTTCTCGATCAGCCTGCAGAGTTTCAGCGCGAAATATGTAACCTCGGGCGCCCAGGCAAACCAGCCGCTGGCCTACAACGCGGCGCTGAGCTATCAGGCACAGCCGGGAGCACCGCTCCGGCACTACATGCTGCAGGTGAATCACCCGCTCGTGGTCGACGGCGTCAGCGTTTATCTGATTGGCCACGGCTACGCCCCGGTCTTCAAGGTCACCGACGGAACCGGCCAGGTGCGCTGGGACGGGCCCGTTCCGTTCATCCCGGTCGAGCAGAGCGGGCTGACCTCCGAGGGCGTTATCAAGGTGCCGGACGCCCAGCCTGATCAGCTCGGCTTCGCCGGAGTCTTCCTGCCCACCGCCTATGCCGCGAACGGGCGCCTGGTGTCGGTTTTCCCGGCCGCGCTCAACCCGCGGGTCAGCCTGGTGGCGTTCAGCGGGAACCTGGGCATGAACTCGGGCCAGCCGCAGTCGGTGTACACGCTGGACACCAAAGGCCTGCACCGGCTGCCGATAGCGCCGCAACCGCTGGCGCCTGGCCAGTCCATGAAGCTGCCGGACCACGCAGGCACACTGACCTTCACCGGCTACAAGCAGTGGATCAGCCTGGCAATCACCTACGATCCCGGCCAGCTGCCCGCACTGATCTCGGGCATCCTGGCGCTCGCTGGCCTGATCCTGTCGTTCCTGGTCCGGCGGCGCCGGGTCTTCGTCCGCGCGGTAGCGCTGCCAGCTGGCAGCACGCAGGTCACCGTCGGTGGCCTGGCCCGGTCAGATGCGGCGGGCGGGTTCGAGACCGAGTTCGCGGAAATCGCCAGCATGCTGCGCGACGAGCAGGGCGGCGCCGAGGTCGCACCGCACCGGCCCGATGATCTTGATGACGGGGAACGAGGCCGGACCTCCGTCCTGGCCGCCCTGCCCGTAACTGCCGACGATGCTCCGGTCAGCCAGGCCCGCGATCCTGCGGTCCAGGGCGGCCGAAAGGGAGAATGAGGCCCCGATGCCCGTGAACTCCGGCCTGGCTCAGCTCAGCAACGAGCTCTTGTTCAGCACCGTGATCTTGTACGCGCTGGCGATGCTGTGCTACGCCTGCGACTTCGCTTTCGGCAAGCAGCGGGTACTGGCGGTCGCGTCAGCTCCGGAACTCGTCGGTGCGGCCGCGGCTGTTAATGCGGCGGCGCCGGTAGGTGCCGGCGCCGCGGCCGGCTCGGCAGCCGGCGCAGCGACGGGGGTCGGCGGCCCTACGGCCGGGGTCAGCAGGCCGCCGGACTCATCCGGCCCTGATGCGGCCTCGACTGCTGGCCCGGGCGCGGGCCCGGCGCTAAGCCGGTGGCCTTCCGGCTTCTGGCTGCGGCTGGCGTTCGGCCTCACCTGCATCGGCGTGACGAGCCAGATACTCGCCATCGCCAGCCGCGGGATCGCCGAGCACCGGACGCCGTGGGGCAACATGTACGAGTTCATCGCCGCGTTCACCTGCATGGCGGTGCTCGTCCTGGTGGCTGCCTCGGTCCTGTACCGGGCTTACTACATGGGACTGTTCGTGCTCCTGCCGGTGGTCTTCGCCCTCGGCATCGACCTCACGGTGGTGTACACGCCGGCTGGCCAGCTAGTGCCCGCCTTGCAGTCGTACTGGATCGCCATCCACGTCACTGCCATGATCGTCGCGATCGGGCTGTTCATCTTCGGTGGCGTCGTCACGACGATGTACCTGATCGCCGAGCGCAGCCAGCGCCGCATCAAGCTCGGTCAGCCGTCCCGGGTCGGCGGAATCATGCAGCACCTGCCGTCCGCGCTGGTGCTGGACCGGCTGTCCTACCGCAGCATCCTGTTCGCGTTCCCGGTCTGGACGTTCGGCGTCATGGCCGGGGCCATCTGGGCTGATCACGCCTGGGGCAGGTACTGGGGCTGGGACCCCAAGGAGACCTGGTCGTTCATCACCTGGGTGGTGTACGCGATGTTCCTGCACGCCAGGGCGACGGCAGGGTGGCGCGGGAAGCGGGCCGCGTACATACAGCTAGCCGCGTTCGCCTGCCTGCTCTTCAACGTCGTAGGCATCAACCTGTGGGTGAGTGGCCTGCACTCCTACGCCGGCATGTGAACCGGGACGCCACACGCCGCCGCCACGCCGGGCTCAGCATCCGCATCCGGCGTGCCGCGGCGTGCCAAGCCGCCGTCGCGACCGTCACGCGAACGGCGTGAGTGCCCGATCGTGACCACCAGCCCCTGCATTTAGCGTGGCTGTGGCAGGACCGCTAAAAGAGGAACAGCGATGTGACGGTCACGCTAAACGCTGCTCGCGGTTCGCAGGCAACGTTCATTCATTAACCGGGCAGACAGGCCGGATGGTTCGTCGTTGCGGTGCTAGCCCAGGGAACACGCGGAGGGGAACACGCGGAACGGCCAGCCGGATACTCGACCCGTGGTGTCAGGAACCTTCCCGGGTCTCCCGGATCCGGCGCTCGAGTTCCTGCAGGAAGTCCGGGTCGTCGTCAGGGCCAACCGGCCTCGGTGCGGCGATGCTGGTCATCGAGCTCAGTACGTCGCCGTATCCGGCAGCGCCCTGGGCGGCCGGGTGCCTGAGGAACGCCTCGGCCTGGCTGAAGCCCTGCGGGCCGTACGGGTTCGACCGCCGCAAGAACGCGGGCCGCTGCGGTCGGCCGGCGATGAGCCAGGCAGCCGCGCCGAACACCCAGAACGCCCCGGCGATGAGCAGCCAGGTGCCCTTGCCGAACGTCATGAACTCGGTGTCGGGTGTCGTCGTGATGTCAAGCATGCACGGCAGCACAAATCCGACGCTAAATAGCACGATAAGAGCACAAGCCAGCCACATGCTGGCAGCCTAGCTGCTAGGGCACGGTGCTCGGTCCCCAATTGCAACATCTGTCCATCTGGTCTCAGTGACCTCGCATATGTGACGTTCCGTGACATCGCCTGACAGGACGGCAACCTCGGGTTAGCCTGACGGCATCGGCGGCGCAGCGATTTGGCCGTGAGATTGCGCACATCGGGAGCAAACGGCCATGCGCCTTGGGTTATTTCGCGGTCGCCGGTGGTGGCCTGCCAGTCGTGCGGCGCGTTCCGGCGGTCACGACGCTGGAGTCGCGGCGCCACGACCGAGGGGCGGCCCCGGCCATCACCGGAAGCCGAGAAGGCGCTCAGCCATCGCCGATACCGGAGCACTGGCCGTCAGCCTTACGGGGGCGAGGGCGCAGGAGAGCGTGGCCGGCCTGGAAACGACCAGGCACAGCGGTCCGCCGGCTGGACCCGCTGATCCCGGCGCTGGGCTTTCCGGTCCGGGTGGTTCGGGTGCGGGCAGTCCCGTGGGCGGTCCCGGCGCTGGGCTGTCCGGTCCGGGCGGTTCGGCGGGCAGTCCCGCTGCGTCCGCTGTGCTGTATGCCCGCCCGGTGGGTGCGGCTGCAGCCAGAGCGGCGATCAAGACTGCGCCCGGCGCCCCTGCCATCGCGGCCTCGCGCGCAGCGCGCGCGACCCACCAGGCCGTCGACCAGGCTGTGCAAGGCGATGCCTGGTATGAGGCGAAGCGAGCCGGCCGCACTACCGCGGCGACGGTGCGCCACTGCGGCCCGCTGGAGAGCGTGCTTGTCCGCGAATGGTCGGCCGGCCAGCAGCCGCTACCTGAGTCAGTGACTGCGATCACCCGGCTGGCGCAGCTGCCGCAACTGGTCAAGGAAAAGCTCGCGGCGGGGCTGGATGCCATCCATGTAGGCACCGGGGGTGTGCCTGACCTGGATTCCATGGCGAGGCTCAAGGGCGTGCCGCTGCCGTCCGGCTGGGCCACCTGGGACGCCTGCGCGGGCGCCTACGGTGACAGGAAGATCATCGTGGGCACCAAGCCCTCGCCGACGCCGGACGTGATGTGCCACGAGGTCGGGCACGCCCTCGATGACATCGACGGAACCGGCGACCGCTGGCAATCGGACTCCGACGAGTTCCAGGACCTCTACAGTCGATGCGTACCGCACCTGGCCAGCGAGTTCCACCAGCACGGCGGTGCGCTGGGCCGACGGGAGTTCTTCGCGGACGCGTTCGCGGCAATCGCGTCGAGCCAGCGCCCAGCACTCGTGGAAATGCTCGGCGGCAACACCAGAGCCGCACTGAATGTCATGCTCTATTTCAACGTGCGTTATGGCATGTAACGGGGTCGATGCAGACATGTACGTGATCCGGCTGGCTAACGGGAACCTGCTCGTGCCCGAGTACGCCATCGGCGACAGCGAGAGCATGATCGGCGACGCCTACGTAGAGATCGAACCCGGCCACGCTGATTTCGCCCGGCTGAGCGCAATGGCAATCACCTGGCAGGAGGATCAGCAGCGGCGCCAGCGCTGGCACGAGGGAGACGAGGCGCTGCGCCGGGAGTTTCTCGACTACCTGGCCCGCAACGGCTCGGCCGGCGGCTGGGGTAACGACCAGGGCCGATCGGAATAGCTACCGGAGACCGGCTGCAGCAATCCCCGGAGCGGGTCGGACGCCGGTCAGGTGACCAGCGGCTCCGCAGCCCCCGCGTGCCCGTTCAGCAGATCGCGGACCTCGGACTCACGGAACCGGCGGTGCCCGCCTGGTGTCCGGATGCTACTGATCCGTCCTGATGCTGCCCACCGCGTAACAGTCTTCGGGTCAACTCTGAAGAGCGCGGCTACTTCCCCCGGTGTGAGCAGGCGCTCACTGTTGCCGTCCATCGTTTCCACTCCCTTGGTCCCTAAGGGTATGGGGGTTAGTGTCGCAGAAACTCGTCAAGTTGGCCACAAACACCGGAAACAGAGTAAACACTGCGTTTTATCCCTTGATCCGGAAGAATATGGGCTGAACCGTCAGTCAACCCGCGGAATCTTGCCGACAACATGGTCAAATCGGCCAGCTTCCTGCAGGTCCGCAGGTAACGGTGCCGAATCACGGCCGGGCCGGCCAGCACGCGAGGGCTGCCGCAACGCGCCCTCACGGTGCGCCCGGCGCACCGACCAGCTGAGCCTGGCTGGGCCATGAGTCCGACGTACACTAGCGTCGAGTCCTATGCGAGCGACCCTCTCCTACACCCTGCTCCGGCTGCTCATATTCTTCGCAGCCGCACTGGTGCTTGCCTTGTTCGGGGTGCACGGCCTCACTCTGATCGTGATCGCTCTCGTGGTCAGCGCGATCATCAGCCTGCCCCTGCTGTCCCGGTATCGGGACGGGATGTCCCGGTCGCTCTCGGGCCGGATGGACATCTTCAAGTCCAAGCTTGATCAGGGCACCAAGGCGGAGGACGCCGACTAACTGGCCGGCCTGTCCCCTCCGCGGTAAGCCAGCCGCCGGACGTCAGCAGCTTCAGCACAGCCTGCACAGCGTCCTGGCGGCCCATGGCGGATGTGTCGACCACGAGGTCCGCGTCAGCGGGTTCCTCGTACGGGTCCGACACCCCGGTGAACTGACTGATGATGCCCGCCCTGGCCTTGGCATACAGGCCCTTCCGGTCGCGTGCTTCGCATACCTCGACAGGGGTCGCTACATAGATCAGGAAGAAGTCGCCGGCCTCGCTAACCATGCGCCGGACCTGGGCGCGGGCGTTCGCGAACGGGGCGATCGGCGCGCAGATCGCGATCCCGCCGTGACGGGCGATCTCGGCCGCGACAAAGCCGATCCTGGTGATGTTGAGATCTCGGTCCGCACGGGAGAACGTCAGCCCGGCGGAGAGCAGGTTGCGGACCAGATCGCCGTCAAGCAGCGAGACCTGCCGGTCACTGCGCTCGGCTAGTACGTCTGCCAGGTCCCTGGCAATGGTCGACTTGCCGGAGCCGGATAGCCCGGTCAGGAACAGCACGATGCCGCGTTCGGCGCGCGGGCGCCGCACTCGCCGCAACTCGCGCGCCACCGCGGCCGGGGTTACCCAGGACGGGATCGGGCTGCCCGAGTCCAGCAGGTCGCCGAGCTGGTCAGCGGACAGGTCCTCGTGTTCGGTCCCGGCCTCGATCAGCGAATGCGGCCGCCAGACCTCGGCCCGCGGGTCGTATGCCCAGTCTCCTGACGGCAGCACCGGGATGGAGGCGCTTGCCTTGAAGTCGGCACCGGCTGGCACCTGCACCAGGCCGTCGGCCATCAGGTGGGTCGCGCCGTACGCGGCTGCGATACGTGCCAGTCCGGCTAGCTCCCTGGCCTGGGCGTTCCCGTCCGCCGCGCCCGGCCGGCGCGCGAAGGGGACGGGCACCACCAGCGAACTGGGCGGCAGGCTCGGCATGGCGGCCAGCACCGTCCGGATCAGCGCCTGTGGCGCCCCCACCACCTCGGTCCGGCTGCTGACGAGCGGCAATACGAGAATTCGGGCGCGCAGCTGGCCGGCCAGATGCCTGAGCTGACCGATCTGGCGGCTGCCCAGCGGCGCCCTTGTCGCGAACGCGAGCACCGGCCCGTCCCCGAGCTGTGCCTTTGTGGCCGCCGGGCTGAGCATCAGGCGGCGGAACGGGCCGTGCTCGGGCGGCCGGCTGGCGGACACTGGCCCGGCTAGCCGGACGGTGCCACCGCGCTGATCGGTCCGCTCGGTAATGGCCATGACCGCGAGCGGCGTGCCCTCCGGATCGGCCAGCAGCATCCGACCCGGCTGCGAGCCGTCCGGCCCGGTCGGCACCGCTTCGGCCGCGACCTCGAGGGTCACCGAGACCGGGAACGGCGAGCCGTCAGCCAGCTGCCATGCCGCCGCAACGGCCGACACGTCCGCGTCGGTCATGAAGCCGGTCAGCGGCGCGTAGGTGCCAGCGAGCAGCAATTCGAGATCGCCGAGCTGGTCGGGCGTGAGCGTGCACGATGGCAGCGAGCTGAGCTCGGCCGGGGACACTGCCTCGGCTTCAGCGGTCACTTCTCCTCCGTCCGGCGCGCAGCCGCCATCGCAGCTGCCCGCCAGGGAAGCTGCGTGCCGCGCCATCCCGCCGCTGGATGGGCGCCGCTGCGGTGGCCAGCACGTGCTGGCATGCCCGAGGCTACACGCGGCGTTCGGGGCGCACGCGAGGGTCGCCGGCGGCGAAGGGTGACGCCGATCCCGGTGAGCCGCCGATCGCGTTGGCCACGGCTACGGCAAGAGGCGGGCGTCCCGGTCCTCGGGCTTGCGCACGACGTAGCAGAGCTCGTCATGATCGCAGGCCAGGCGGCCAGCGGACAGCCATGCCACCAGCTTGCGCGCGGCCAGCACCATGATGGGCCGGCGGCTATCCCGACCACGTTAGGGGCCTGCCGGTGAGCGACCACGAGGCCGTGTCGCAACAGGAAGGCGTGCATGCCGCGGGCGGACGCGATTGGCTCGTACACCGCGGTGAACGGGCCTGGCCGGCCGGGCCAGGTGGCGCGCCAGGCCAGCCGCCGCAGGAAGCGGGGCAGCCGGGCGGTCCAGGAATCCGGCCGCGGTGTCCCGGTCCGCCGTCCGCAGCAGCAGCAGGCCACCCGGACGCAGCGCGCCTACCAGCCGATCGAGGACCAGTTCCGCATGCCTGATCCGGTCGAGCAGCATCGAGCACTGGATGATGTCAGCTGACCGCGGCAGCAGCGGCACCGAGCGCATCTCGCCGAGGATGGCTGATTCCAGGTCGGGGCGGCCGGCCAACGCGGCCCGGACCGCGTTGCTGTCGTCGTCAGCCAGGCTGATGACGAGCTGATGCCCGGCCGCGCGCAGCGCCGCCAGGTCCAGTTCCGGCCCGGCGGTTGCGCAGCCGGCCTGCAGGACAGCGATCGGGCGCCCAGAGTGCTGGGCGGCGTACTCAAGCGCGAACCTGGTGAAGTCGGCCGCCTGAGTCTGGGTGGTTGCCGGACGCGCCGCAGCACTCGGAGTGCTCGCCGGCGAGGCCAATTGCCCCTCGACACTTGCCACGAATCCATAGAGTAGCGGTTCGGACACTTTACGTACTTCGGAATGGGCCTGGCGTGTCGCGATCCGCCGATCGTGGCCGCAGGTCTGGCCAGCATCGGCGATGCGGGGCCGTAAACTAGGAGCATCCCGCCGCCGTGCTGAGCACTGGCGACCAGCGATCCGCGAGCGGTTCACCCACCAGGGAGCCCGTCGCAGCTCGGCGCGGGCGATTCGTGCTGCCCGTGCAGGTCCGCCCGTGCAGTTCCGCCCTGCAGTTCCGCCCGAAATGTCAGCAGCCACCTGCCGCTACCTGCACTCGCCCGGCGATCCAGACCAGCTATCCAGACCAGCTATCCAAGGGAAGCAATGAGCCTCTCAGGCCTACTTCAGGTTGTCAGCGACGATCCTGACCTGCGGAATGCGCTAGATCAGGCAGCCGAGATACCGGCGCTAGGGGGCGACCTGATCGCGCCGGCCTCACTACGACCGCTGCTGGTTGCCGCACTGGCAGCCGCCGGGACAGCGCCAGGTCCGCGACCGCCGGTCACCCTCGCGGTGACCGCGACAGCGCGCGAGGCCGAGGAGCTGGCCGCTGCCGTCGGCTCACTAGTCGGGCCTGACTTCGTCGGCTACTTCCCGGCGTGGGAGACGCTGCCGCATGAGCGGCTGTCGCCACGCTCGGACACTTCTGGCCAGCGTCTGGCGGTGCTGCGCCGGCTGGCCCACCCCGATGCGGAAGATCCGCGGTCGGCCGCGCTGACCGTGGTGACCACCCCGGTCCGCAGCCTGCTCCAGCCGATGGTCAGCGGTCTCGGCGAGCTGGTGCCGGTCAGGCTGACCGCGGGCCAGCAGGTCAGCCTGGACCAGACCGTCGCCCGGCTGGTGGAGATCGGGTACGCGCGGGTGGAGCTGGTCGAGCGGCGCGGTGAGATCGCCGTCCGGGGTGGCCTGCTTGACGTCTTCCCGCCCACCGATGAGCACCCGCTCCGGATCGAGTTCTGGGGCGACGAAGTCGAGGAGATCCGCTATTTCCGGGCTGCGGACCAGCGCAGCCTGGCATCCGCGGAGGATGGCCTGTGGGCGCCGCCATGCCGTGAGCTGCTGCTCACGGCGTCGGTCCGAGACCGGGCGAAGCAGCTGGCCGCCGAGTGGCCGGGTCTGCAGGACATCCTCGGCAAGATGGCCGAGGGGATCACCGTCGAGGGCATGGAGGCGCTGGCGCCGGCCCTGACCGACGGGATGGAACTGCTGCTTGACTACCTTCCGCCGGGGAGCAAGATCATCGGATGCGATCCCGAGCGGATCAGGGCACGCGCTGCCGACCTGGTCTGGACGAGCCAGGAGTTCCTGGAGGCGTCCTGGGTGAACGCGGCCGCCGGCGGTGACGTGCCGATCGACCTCGGTGAAGCCGCGATCCGGCCGATAGCTGAGGCGCGCGCCGCCGCTGCGGTACTGGGACTGCCGTGGTGGACCATCACTCCGTTCGCGGCCGCCGACTCCGCGCCGTCGGCTGGCTCCGGCGACGGCGACCTGACCGCAGACGCCGACGACGGGCCCGCTCCGTTCCCCATCTCGGCGCAGCCCGCGCCTGGCTACCGGGGTGATACCAGCCGGGTGCTGACTGACGTCCGGCAGTGGCTGGCTGATGACTGGCGCGTCGTGCTGGTAACCGAGGGGCACGGTCCGGCCAAGCGACTGGCCGAGTTGCTGCGCGGCGAAGGGCTGGGCGCTCGCGACGGCGACCTGGCGCAGCCGCCGGAGCCTGGCCTCGCGCATGTGGGCACCGGGCTGCTGGAATCGGGATTCGTCTGGCCGGCGATCAAGCTGGCGGTCCTCGCCGAGGCTGACATGGCGGGAACGAGGTCCGGTACCAGGCAGTCGCACCGGATGCCGAGCAGGCGACGAGGCGGCATCGACCCGCTGCAGCTCACTCCCGGCGATTTCATCGTGCACGAGCAGCACGGCGTTGGCCGGTACCTGGAGATGACCAGCCGGACGGTGCAGGGCGCGACCAGGGACTACCTGGTGATCGAGTACGCGCCGAGCAAGCGCGGTCAGCCGGCCGGACCGGCTGTACCTGCCCACCGACCAGCTCGACGAGGTAACTCGCTATACCGGTGGCGAGGCCCCGGCGCTGCACCGGCTGGGCGGCGCCGACTGGGCGAAGGCCAAGGGCCGTGCCCGCAAGGCGGTCCGGGACATCGCAGCCGGGCTGATCAGGCTGTACCAGGCGCGGATGGCGTCGCCGGGACACGCATTCGGGCCGGACACTCCGTGGCAGCGTGAGCTGGAGGACGCCTTCCCGTATGTGGAGACGCCGGACCAGCTGGAAGCGGTGGACGAGGTCAAGGCTGACATGCAGCGGGCCGTCCCGATGGACCGGCTGATCTGCGGCGACGTCGGGTACGGGAAGACCGAGATTGCGGTGCGGGCAGCCTTCAAGGCGGTGCAGGACGGCAAGCAGGTTGCGGTGCTGGTGCCGACCACGCTGCTGTCCGCGCAGCACTTCGCGACCTTCAGCGAGCGATACGCGCCGTTCCCGGTGACGGTGCGGCCGATGTCGCGGTTCCAGTCGGCCGCGGAGGTGGCTCAGACGCTTGAGGGCCTCGCTTCGGGCAAGGTCGATGTCATCATCGGCACCCACCGGCTGCTATCGCCGGAGGTCCGGTTCGCCCGGCTCGGCCTGCTGATCATCGACGAGGAGCAGCGGTTCGGGGTCGAGCACAAGGAGTACCTCAAGCAACTGCGCACCGAGGTCGACGTGCTGGCCATGTCAGCGACGCCGATCCCGCGAACGCTGGAGATGGGCATCTCCGGGATCAGGGAGATGTCCACCATCCTGACTCCGCCGGAGGAGCGGCATCCGGTGCTGACCTCGGTGACGCCGTACGACGAGAAGCAGATCGCCGCCGCGATCCGGCGTGAGCTGCTGCGCGACGGCCAGGTGTTCTTCGTGCACAACCGGGTCTCGTCGATCAACAAGGTGGCCGCCAGGCTGGCCGAGCTCGTGCCCGAGGCGCGGATCGCCATCGGGCACGGCCAGATGAACGAGCACACGCTGGAGAAGGTCATGAGCCAGTTCGTCGAGCGCGAGTTCGACGTGCTGGTGTCGACCACCATTGTCGAATCCGGCCTGGACATCCCGAACGCCAATACCCTGATCGTCGACCGGGCCGACGCGTACGGGCTGCCTGACCTGCACCAGCTGCGCGGCCGGGTCGGACGCGGCCGGGAACGCGGCTACGCCTACTTCCTGTACCCGCCAGAGAAGCCGCTGACCGAGACGGCCCACGAGCGGCTGGCGACGCTGCAGCAGCACACGGGCATCGGGGCCGGCCTGCACATCGCGATGAAGGACCTGGAGATCCGAGGCGCCGGGAACCTGCTCGGCGGTGAGCAGTCCGGGCACGTCGCCGCTGTCGGCTTCGACCTGTACGTGAAGATGATCGGCGAGGCAGTGCGAGAACTGCGCGGCGACGGCCCCGCCGAGCGCGCGGAGGTCCGGGTCGAGCTACCGGTGGACGCGCACATCCCGCATGACTACGTGACCGGCGAGCGGCTCCGCCTCGAGGCTTACACCAGGATCGCCGCCATCAGCTCCGCCGTCGACATCGAGGCCGTCCGAGACGAGCTAGCCGACCGGTACGGGCCGGTTCCTGGCCAGGTGCAGAATCTGCTGGCAGTGGCCAGGCTGCGCGCGGTAGCGCGCAGCGCCGGGCTGACCGACATCACGCTGCAGGGCAACAGCATCCGGTTCGCGCCGGTCGACTTGCCGGAGTCACGCCAGGTCCGCGTGCAGCGGCTGTACCCGGGGACGGTGCTCAAGCCGGCGGTGCGTAACATGCTCGTACCGGTGCCGAAGGCGGTGCCTGGCACGCGCGCAGGGTCGGGCAGCACGCGGGCTGGCACCGGACAGACCATTTCGCTTGGCGCGCCCCCGCTGCGCGATCAGGAACTGCTTGCCTGGTGCGAGGAGCTGATCGGGTCCATCCTGGACGGGATTGCAGCGGAGCCGCCGGGCGGAGCCGGGCAAGGCGCAGCCGGAACGGATCCGGAGCGCTCAGCATGAGCAGGAATGCACGAGGAGGACCTGGCGTGACCAGGAAGGCCGCTTGGATCAGTAACGGCAAGGCCAGCCGCCGCCCAGTCGTTTCCGGCGGCCCGGTGAAGCTGGTTGCTGCCCTGCTCGTCAGCGGGCTGGCGGTGTCCGCATGCGGCAGCGTCAAGATGGGCGCCGCCGCGCTCACCGGCAACCACAGGATCTCCTCGGCAACGCTGACCTCGGAAGTAGCCAATCTGGATGCGGCCTACCAGACCGACCATGCCAAGGGCATCAAACCGCAGCGGCCGGTGGCGCAGAAGACGCAGCAAGTACTGAGCTGGCTGATCGTGTTCCGGATCTACGACGAGCTAGCCGCGCAGCACAACATCAGCGTGACGCCAGCGCAAGCCACTAGCCAGCTGACCAGGTTGTCCAGGCAGGCCGCGCAGAGCAAGGTCACGCTGCCCGAGTACGTGTCGGCAGCCGGAGCGCTGCCGCCTGATCTGCTGCCCGAGCTCGGCCAGTACTTCGCCATTCAGAGCGCGCTGGCGAGCCAGCTCGACGGGGGCCAGCCGCCGACCAGCTCGGCCGCGCAGAGTCAGCTAACCCTCCAGATCGGGCACCAGCAGTGCCTGGCCGCCAAGAGCCTCGGTGTGACGGTGAACCCCCAGTACGGCGAGTTCGACTACGCCAGCTACACCGTGGTGCCCGCGCCGCCAACGCTGGCCGCCAACCCGTCGCCCACGCCGTTCTCGTCGCCCGCGGTACTGAAGCCCCCGTGCTGAGGACACCGTGCTGAGGACACCGTGCTGAGGACACCGTGCTGAGGACCCGTGCTGAGGACACCGTGCTAGCCGAAGGCGTGGCGCCCGGGGAGCGTCTGCTTGAGCTGGTACAGGTGATGGACACGCTGCGGGTCAGCTGCCCGTGGGATGCCCGTCAGACGCACGCGAGCCTGACACCCCATCTGCTGGAAGAAACCTACGAGGCCGTTGACGCGCTTGCCGCCGAGGATCAGGCAGCCATCCGGGAAGAGCTCGGCGACGTGCTGCTCCAGGTTGTCTTCCATGCCAGGGTGGCGCAGGAGCGCACTGACGGTACCGGTTACGACATCGACGACGTCGCCGACGCGATCATCGACAAGCTGACCAGGCGGCATCCGCACGTGTTCGGCGACGTGACGGTGACCGGGGCGGACGAGGTCAAGCAGAACTGGGACGCGATCAAGGCAGCGGAGCGGGCGGCGGCTGGCCCCGGCGGTCCGGCGTCCGCGCTGGACGGTGTGCCCATGGCCCAGCCCGCACTGTCGCTCGCGGCACAACTGCTGCGGCGGGCTGACCGGGCGGGTGTCCCAGCCGAGCTGGCAGACCCGGATGAGCTGCCTGCGGTCAGCGACCTCGGCCGCCAGCTGTTCGCGCTGGTTGCGCAGGCACAGTCGGCGGGCCTCGATGCCGAGCTCGAACTCCGGTCGGCAGCCCGGGCGTACGCAAGCCGGGTGCGGGCCTTCGAGGCCGGGGCCTGACCTAGTCGGCGTGCCCGCTGCACTCGCCTGGTGGCCTCCACTAGGCTCGCAAAAGGATCCCTCAGCATCGCTAGCGGAGCAGGAGCTCTCCCGTGGCCTCGATCGAAGGCATTTTCGCCAGGCAGATTCTCGACTCGCGCGGCAACCCCACGGTTGAGGTCGAGGTGGTACTCGATGACGGCAGCCTGGGCCGGGCCGCGGTGCCAAGCGGAGCGTCGACCGGCGCGTTCGAGGCGGTTGAGCTGCGCGATGGCGGCCAGGAGTACGGCGGCAAGGGCGTCACCAAGGCCGTACAGGCGGTGATCGACGAGATCCAGCCGGAATTGCTCGGCTATGACGCAGACGACCAGCGCCTGGTGGACCAGGACATGATCGACCTGGACCGGACTCCGGACAAGTCAAGGCTGGGCGCCAATGCCATCGTCGGAGTGAGCCTGGCAGTGGCGCGGGCGGCCGCCGAGTCATCCGGACTGCCACTGTTCCGCTACCTCGGCGGCCCGAACGCGCACCTGCTGCCTGTCCCGTGCATGAACATCCTGAACGGCGGCGCACACGCCGATACCAATGTCGATATCCAGGAATTCATGATCGCGCCGGTCGGCGCCAGCACGTTCGCCGAAGCAGTGCAATGGGGCGCAGAGACCTACCACGCGCTGAAGGCGGTGCTGAAGCAGCACGGCCTGAACACCGGCGTCGGTGACGAGGGCGGCTTCGCCCCGGACCTGGCGCACAACCGGGCGGCCCTCGACCTCATCATCGAGGCCATCGGCAAAGCCGGGCTGACGCCTGGCCGCGACGTGGCACTGGCAATCGACGCCGCTGCCAGCAGCTTCCTCGACGGGGACCGGTACGCGTTCGAGGGCGGTGCCAAGACGGCCGCGGAGATGACCGAGATTTACGCGCAGTGGCTCGACGCCTATCCGCTGGTCTCGCTGGAGGACCCGCTGGCGGAGGAGGACTGGGCTGGCTGGCGGGAGCTGACAGCGGAGCTGGGCGGCAGCGTTCAGGTCGTCGGTGACGACATCTTCGTCACCAACCCGGACCGGCTCAGCCGCGGCATCGCCGAGAAGGTGGCTAACTCGCTGCTGGTGAAGGTGAACCAGATCGGCACCCTGACCGAGACCTTCAGCGCGGTGGATCTCGCGCATCGCAGCGGCTACACGACGATGATGAGTCACCGCTCGGGAGAGACCGAGGACACGACGATCGCCGATCTCGTCGTCGCGCTGAATTGCGGCCAGATCAAGACTGGCGCGCCGTGCCGGTCGGAGCGGGTCGCCAAGTACAACCAGCTGCTGCGGATCGAGGAACTGCTCGGCGACGGCGCTGCGTACGCCGGCTATGGCGCCTTCCCCCGGTCCCGGCCGGCGGCCGGCGGCCAGTGAGCCCTGGCGGGACGGCCGGTCCGGCAGGCGGCAGGCCTGCACCGGCCGCGCACCCGAAATTCACCAGCCGGGCAGCTGTGCTGGCCATCGTGCTGTGCGCCATCGCGCTCAGCCTGGCCTACCCGGTGCGGGAGTACCTCGCGGAGCGCCGTCAGATCGATCAGCTAGTGGCCCAGAACGCGCAGCTCGCCATCGCCGTCCGCAAGGACAAGGCGGAGCAGCGGGCGCTCGCCTCGGACAGCTACGTCGAGCAGCAGGCCCGGGACAAGCTGCACATGTGCTTCCCCGACGAGACCTGCTACGTAGTGATCACTCCCCGTCAGCGGCACGGCAGGACCACCGCGGCCCAGTCCAGCTCTCCTTGGTACGGGCGGCTGTGGGACTCGGTCCGGGAGGCGGGCAGGCCTGCGGTCAGATGAGCACATGACAGCGCCGGCCGGGAGCGAGGCGGGCGGCCCGCCGCCGCAGGTACTCGCTGTTATCGAACGGCAGCTAGGCCGCCCGCCGCGAGGCGTGATGGCCGTGGCGCACACCTGTCCTTGCGGCCTGCCCGACGTCGTTCAGACGGCGCCGCGGTTGCCGGACGGGACGCCGTTCCCCACATTGTTCTACCTGACCTGCCCGCGGGCGGCAGCGGCGGTCAGCAGGCTGGAAGCCGCAGGTCTCATGCGGGACATGGCGGACAGGCTGCGCGCGGACGCCGGGCTGCGCGCCCGGTACGTGGCTGCGCACGCGGATTACCTTGACCGCCGGACACAGGCCGCCAGAGTGGCTGGCCTGGAGCCGCTGCCTGCGGCGACGCAGAGCGCGGGCGGCATGCCGGACCGGGTGAAGTGCCTGCACGCGCTGGTGGCGCAGGAACTGGCGGTCCCCGGCTCGAATCCGCTCGGCGCCGAGGCCGCGCGCGCCGCTGGCGACTGGTGGCACGCTGGTCCGTGTGCCAGCGATCCGGACTAGAGGAGTGCGCAGATGAACCAGCGGGTAGCGGCTATCGATTGCGGCACCAACTCGCTGCGGCTGCTCATCGCCGACATCGATCCGGACCGGCATACGCTTACTGACGTTGAGCGCCGGATGGAAATCGTCCGGCTCGGGCAAGGCGTGGACGCCACCGGGCGGCTCGCGCCCGATGCGCTGGAGCGCACCTTCCGGGTGCTGACCGAGTATGCCGCCGAGATCGCGGCTGCCGGGGCTCGCCGCGTCCGCATGGTTGCTACCAGCGCGATCCGGGACGCGACTAACGCCGACGAGTTCAGCGGTGGCGTCATCGGCATCCTCGGCACGGCACCCGAGGTGATCACCGGAAACGAGGAGGCGCGGTTGTCCTTCGCCGGCGCGACTGCAGAGCTTGCCGCCGAACGGCCGGGCCCCGATGGGCCTGCCGCCGAAGGGGTTGCCGCCGCAGGGCCAGGCACCGAGCCACGGGCCGGCCACCAGCCGGTCCCGCCGTTCCTGGTGGTGGACATCGGCGGGGGGTCGACCGAGTTCGTGCTGGGCGGCGATACCAGCAGCACCGAACTGGCAGGCGGCCTGGCGGCGATCTCGGTGGACATCGGCTGCGTGCGACTGACCGAGCGGCACCTGCACTCCGATCCGCCGACCAGTGCGGAGGTGCAGGAGGCGATTGACGATATCGACCGCGCTCTGGCCAACGTCGCCGCGACAGTTCCGGTGCGGGCTGCCCGCACCCTGGTTGGCCTAGCCGGATCGGTGACCACCATCACCGCCATCGCGCTTGACCTGCCGGAGTATGACTCGAGCCGCACGCATCACGCGTGGATCTCTGCTGACTCGGTGCATGCCGTGACCGAGCAGCTGCTCAGCAAGACGCACGAACAGCGCGCGGCGATCGGATCGCTGCACCCCGGCCGCGTCGACGTGATCGGCGCGGGAGCGCTGGTGCTAGACCGCGTCATGCGCCGGTTCGGCTTTCCCGAGTACGTGACCAGCGAGCACGACATCCTGGACGGCATCGCCTGGTCGATCGCCGCCAGTGACTGACGGCCGGGCGGCCGTCCCGCCCGGCACCGGCTGGCCGGGTGACCCGGCGACGCCGGCCACCCCGATCGCGCGCTCCGCAGCCGAGGTGCGCGCACTCGCCGCGAGCGCAGGCTCGATCGGCGAGCTGGCGGCCAGAGAATCTGTCTGCCGGGCCTGCAAGCGACTTGTCGCCTGGCGGGAGCAAGTCGCGCTCGGCAAGCGGAGGTCCTTCCAGTCGCAGACCTACTGGGGCAGGCCGGTGCCTAGCTGGGGGGATGAACGACCGCGGATCCTGATTCTCGGCCTCGCCCCGGCTGCTCACGGCGGGAACCGGACTGGCCGTATCTTCACCGGCGACCGGAGTGGCGACGTGCTGTTCGCCTCGCTCTGGAGGTGCGGGCTGGCTGCTCAGCCTGACTCGGTCGCGGCCGGGGACGGCCAGCGGCTCATCTCCACCCGCATGACTGCTGCCGTACGCTGCGCGCCGCCGGCCAACAAGCCCGAGGTCGCCGAGCGCGAGGCGTGCGCGCCGTGGCTGGCCGCGGAGCTTGCGCTGCACCTCGACGATGTACGGGTGATCGTGTGCCTGGGTCATTTCGCCTGGCAGGCCCTCTGGCCGCAGTTCGCGTCGATCAGGCTGCAGGTGCCAAGACCGCGGCCGGCCTTCGGGCACGGAGCTGAGGCGCTGGTGCCGGGGCCCGGACGGAATGTTCCGCTGGCGGTGCTCGGCTGTTACCACCCCAGTCAGCAGAACACCTTCACCGGGCGGGTCAACGACGGGATGCTCGACGCCGTCTTCAGCCGCGCGCGGGTGCTGGCTGGCCTGTGACCGGGCCAGGGAACGGCGACAGGCCGATCACCGAGGGTAATAAGAATGGCGCTTCAGTGACTGCGAGTATCAACTGCGAAACTTCGCAAGGATTAGATAGGAGACATTGGCAGAGAAACGGACCGCTTTAATTGCTATATCTGGAGTTAGCTGATGGGCGCGGGGTATCATCGCAATGCCCCCGTAGCCCAAGGGAAGAGGCCGGCCCCCTAAAAGGGTCCCCAGTGTCGGTTCGACTCCGACCGGGGGTACCACTGACCTGCTGGAACGTCGGCAGGCCCGAGGCGATGCCGACTGACTAATCAGTCAGTCATTCTGCTCGGGATTGAGGCACGTCCCGGTTTAACCAGCATCCGTACGTATCCGCGATTTGTCTTAGGCGCAACTGCCGGTTAGCCGGTTATACCCTTTCGGGATATTTTTCGGCGCAGCACGACGAACTTGTAAACGGCGCTGACTTTGCTGGTCGCCGTTCCGCTCAAAGGTCCGTGACACGCGCCGGCCCGCGGTCCGCCGTCAGCCGCTGATGTCGGGTCCGGCCTGCTCGATAGTGATCCGCACGATCAGGCGCTTGTCCCTCGTCATGGCCTCCCGGTAGTCCGCCCAGTCCTGGTGCTCTCCGGACAGCCGGCGGTAATAGTCCTCAAGGAGCGGCATCGCCTCCGGCAGATGGATCAGCTCCGCGGTGCCCTCGGCCTGGATCCAGTCGCCAAAGAAACCGTCGCTGATGACGCACAGGTACGCACGCGGATTCCTGGCCAGGTTCTTAGCCTTGACGGCCGTCTCCCTGGTGCTGATCAGCACCCTGCCATCGTCGTCCACCGCGACCACGACAGGCGACAGCTGCGGACGTCCGTCAGCACGGGTCGTGGCGAGCACCGCGCGCGGGTGGCCGGTCAGGAAGCTGACAGCGCGGGCGATGTCCACCTAGCCGGTCAGGCGCTGTTGAGCCTGCTGCGGCGCTGCAGCTCATACTCATGCACGATCGCGCTGGCGTAGCCATGCGACAGCCCGTGCTCGTCCGACAGCCAGTGCGCCCGTTCATTGCAGCGCAAGAACGAGGGACCGGATTCAAGCCGGCTGAACCACTCTCGGAGTTGAAGTCCGGTGACGGACGGGATGCGGGCGATCAGGTTCTTGTGCATCTCCGGAGAGTGGGTCAGGGACAAGTGGCACCTCCGAGGTGAGGGTGGTCCTTGATGTCGAGACTGCACCACGTCCGGGCCGGTGACAAGACCCGGGCGTCAGCCTTCCGTAATACCCCGTTTGGCTAACGGCCGCGTTCCGGGCATACCAGGGCGTCTGGACGCCGGGTGCCGTCGGTGCCGGTGACGTGGTCTCCGCGGGCTGCCGCGACCTTTCATCGATCCTGGCTGCACGGGACTACCCGTTTATCCGCATTTGTGGAACCAGGATCCAGGATCGATGAAAGGCATTCGCTGCGCCTGCGGCCGCCAGGAGGACAGGCAATGTCCGGCTCAGCCCGGCCCGGCCGCCGCGACGGCGGCCGAGCCAGCCGATCTTCCGGTGCCGGCGGCGCCCGCTAGCCGAGCCGCTCGAAGATCATCGCCATGCCCTGGCCGCCGCCCACGCACATGGTCTCCAGGCCTATCGACTTGTCGTGGAACTGCAGGCTGTTGAGCAGTGTCGAGGTGATGCGCGCACCGGTCATGCCGAACGGGTGACCGACCGCGATGGCACCGCCGTTGACATTCAGCTTGTCGATGTCGATGCCCAGATCCCGGTAGGACGGGATCACCTGGGCGGCGAACGCCTCGTTGATCTCGACCAGGTCCACATCGTCGATGGTCATCCCGGCCCGGCTGAGCGCCTGCCGGGAGGCCTCGACCGGGCCCAGGCCCATGATCTCCGGCGACAGGGCGGTGACGCCGGTGGAGACGATCCTGGCCAGCGGCGTCAGCCCGAGTTCTGCGGCCTTGGTGTCGCTCATCACGATCACGGCGGCGGCGCCGTCGTTCAGCGGGCAGCAGTTGCCGGCCGTGACCGTGCCGTCGGGCCGGAACACCGGCTGAAGCTGCGACACCTTGTCCAGCGACGTGCCAGGCCGGGGGCCGTCGTCAGCTGACACCACGGTGCCATCGGGCAGCGTCACCGGGGTGATGTCGCGCTGCCAGAAACCATCGGCCAGGCCCTTCTCGGCCAGGTTCTGGGACCGGACGCCGAACTCGTCCTGCTCCTGCCGGCTAATGCCGCGAATCTGGGCGACGTTCTCGGCGGTCTGCCCCATCGCGATGTAGATATCGGGGACGTTGCCGTCCTCGCGCGGGTCGTGCCACTGGAAGCCGCCCTGTCCCATCTCCTCGGCCCTGCCCTCCGAGCCGGCGAAGACCGGGTTCTTGGTGTCCGGGGCACCATCGCTGCTGCCCTTGCCGAACCGGCTCACGCATTCGACCCCGGCCGAGATGTAGATGTCGCCCTCGCCAGCCTTGATGGCGTGGAAGGCCATCCGGGTGCTCTGCAGTGACGACGAGCAGTACCTGGTGATCGTCGTGCCGGGCAGGGTGTCGTAGCCGAGCATGACGGCGACGACTCGCGCCATGTTGTAGCCCTGCTCGCCGCCGGGCAGGCCACAGCCCAGGATCAGGTCGCTGATCTGAGCCGGGTCGACCTGCGGCACCTTGGCCAGCGCGGCCGAGACCAGCTGCACGGTCAGGTCATCGGGCCGGATAGTGGTCAGCGATCCCTTGAAGGCCCTGCCGATGGGCGAACGGGCGGTGGCGACAACAACTGCCTCAGGCATGGCGGGCTCCTGGTAAGTCGGGTAGTTAACCGCACAGTAACCCAGGTTCGCCCCGGTTGCGAAAGCCGGCCCTAACCGGTGCGGTCAGGCGGCCCAGGGCTCGCCAGGAGCGCCTGGCACGGGCGCGGCAGGCAGCTCAACCGGCGTGCCTTCGGGCGCACCGCCGAGAGCCACCCAGATCTTGTTCAGCTCATACTGGTAGTACAGCGCGTGCAGGCCCAGGATGAAGCTCGCGATGAGGCCGATGACGCCGTTGCAGCTGACCTGCAGGCCGGCCGCAGCCTGCATCCGGCCGATCCGCTCGCCCGTCTTGTAGATCGACACATAGGGCGGGACGATGATCAGCACGCCGAGCGTGATGGCAACTACCGAGATACCCGGGCTGACCTCGATGCCAGCGTTCAGGTCACGGGCCTCGCGGTTGATCTTGTACCACCACACCAGGTGGTAGATTCCGAGCGTCAGCAACGGCCAGACCAGCCATACCAGGAAGATGTTCCTGATCTTCCCCATCCGGCCGGTCATGGCGTGCGCGCAAGCTGGGACTGCGCCGTCATTTGGTTACGCATGGCGACATGGTAATGGCTCCAGGTAGTCACTCGCTCGGCAGGGGAGCGACGCAGGGGAGCGACGGCTGGGCTGGCCGGGCACAGTCCGCGCGGCTTGCATACCGTGGACTCGGTACCCTCTGCACCGAGCACGCCGGGGAGCACCCTCCGGGCACCCAACACGCAACGTGGAGCAACGATGCAGGTTCACGACTCCCTCATCGATCTGGTCGGCAACACGCCGCTACTCCGGCTCCGCAAGGTGACCCGGCAGCTGCCCGGCGAGGGGAACGGCCCGGTCGTGCTGGCCAAGGTCGAGTACTTCAACCCCGGCGGCTCGGTCAAGGACCGGATCGCGTTGCGCATGGTGGAAGCGGCCGAGGCAGCCGGCGAGCTCAAGCCGGGCGGGACGATCGTGGAGCCGACGTCCGGCAACACCGGCGTCGGCCTGGCCATCGTGGCGCAGGAGAAGGGCTACCGCTGCCTGTTCGTATGCCCGGACAAGGTCGGCCAGGACAAGATCAGCGTGCTGCGAGCGTACGGCGCCGAGGTTGTCGTCTGCCCGACCACGGTGCTGCCGGACCACCCCGACTCCTATTACTCCGTCTCGGACCGGCTGGCCAGGGAGACGCCAGGCGGCTGGAAGCCGAACCAGTACGCCAACATGGAGAATCCCAGCTCCCATTACCACTCGACCGGCCCGGAGATCTGGCAGCAGACGGACGGGTCGGTCACGCACTTTGTCGCCGGGATCGGCACCGGCGGCACGATCTCGGGCACCGGTCGCTACCTCAAAGAGGTGTCCGGCGGCCGGGTCCAGATCATCGGGGCCGACCCGGAAGGCTCGGTGTACTCCGGCGGGACCGGCCGCCCGTACCTGGTCGAGGGTGTTGGCGAGGACATCTGGCCCGACACTTACGACAAGAGCATCTGCGACCAGATCATCGCGGTCAGCGACGCCCAGTCCTTCCTGATGACCCGGCGCCTGGCCAGGGAAGAGGCGCTGCTCACCGGCGGCTCGTGTGGCATGGCCGTGGTCGCCGCGCTGCAGGTAGCCAAGTCCGCCGGTCCCGATGACGTGATAGTCGTGCTGCTGCCCGACGGTGGCCGGGGATATCTGTCGAAGATATTCAACGACGACTGGATGGCCGACTACGGCTTCCTCACCGCCGAGACCGCCGAGCCGCGAGTCGGCGACGTCCTGGAGCGCAAGGCCGGCTCCTCGCTGCCGCAGTTCGTGCATGCCCACCCGACCGACACGGTGCGGACCGTGATCGCCAGCCTGCGCGAGTTCGACGTGTCCCAGCTGCCGGTACTCAGCGCCGAGCCACCGGTCATGGCGGCGGAAGTGGTCGGCAGCATCGTCGAACATGACCTGCTCGACGCGCTGGTCACCGGCAAGGCGGCGCCGGACGACCAGGTCGCGAGCCTGATGTCGCCCCCGCTGCCGTCGGTAGGCTCGGGCGAGCCAGTGAGCGCGGCGGCCAGGGCGCTCAGTCAGTCCGGGGCGGCACTCGTGCTGGTTGACGGCAAGCCGGCCGGCGTCATCACCAGGCAGGACGTACTGACCTTCCTGTCCGGCGAGCCTGGGTAGCCTGTACCGATGCAGACGCACGATGGGTTCGAGACGCTTGCGATCCATGCTGGCCAGCAGCCTGATCCGGCGACCGGCGCGGTAGTCCCGCCGATCTACCAGGTATCCACCTACAAGCAAGATGGTGTAGGCGGTCTGCGCGGCAAGCAAGTTGGCGAGGCAGCCCGCTGGATTGACGGCTACGAGTACTCGCGCACCGACAACCCGACCAGGGGCGCGCTGGAAGAGTGCCTGGTCGCGCTGGAGGGCGGCGCTCGCTGCCTGGCGTTCGCATCCGGCATGGCTGCTTCGGACTGCCTGGTCCGGGCGACGTGCCGGCCTGGCGACCACGTGCTGATCCCCGATGACGCTTACGGCGGTACGTTCCGGCTCTTCGACAAGGTGCTCAAGGGCTGGGGCGTGAGTTACCGTCCGGTTTCGATGTCGGACCGCGCCGCCGTCCGGGCTGCGCTGGCCGAGCGACCGGCGAAGGTTGTCTGGGTCGAGACGCCCACGAACCCGCTGCTGGGAATCGCCGACATCGCCGCGCTCGCCGGGCTGGCCCGTGACGCGGGCGCGCTGCTGGTGGTGGACAACACGTTCGCCTCCCCGTACCTGCAGCAGCCGCTCGCGCTCGGCGCCGACGCTGTCGTCCACTCCACCACCAAGTACATCGGCGGGCATTCCGACGTGGTCGGCGGTGCGATCGTCGTCGCCGATGCTGGCCTCGGCGACCAGCTCTATTTCCTTCGGAACGGGGTCGGCTCCGCGCCAGGGCCGTTCGACTCGTGGCTCACGTTGCGCGGCGCCAAGACCCTGGCCGTGCGGATGGACCGGCATTGCCAGAACGCGCAGCGCATCGCGGACATGCTGGTCAGCCACCCGGCCGTGACCGAGGTCTTCTATCCGGGGCTGGCCGCGCATCCGGGTCACGAAGTAGCGGCGAAGCAGATGCGCGGCTTCGGCGGCATGGTCTCGTTCCGGGCTAGTGGCGGCCCAGCCGAGGCCGTCGAGATCTGCGGCCGGACGCGCCTGTTCACCCTGGGCGAGTCGCTCGGCGGGGTCGAGTCGCTGATCGAGCATCCGGCCCGGATGACCCATGCCTCCGTGGCCGGCTCGCCGCTGGAGGTACCCGCCGACCTGGTCCGGTTGTCGGTCGGGATCGAATCGTGCGACGACCTGATCGAGGACTTGCGCACGGCGCTGGGTTAGCTCCGCGTCGCGGCCCAGCGAGGCCGGCAGAGGGGCGGCAGTTAGACCGCCGGGCTCCGTCCGGCTGACGCCCGCGCTGCTCGCGAGGGATCATGGTGACGTGCACAGGCCACCAGGCGGCGGATTGTTCGGCGAACTCTTCGGCCGCGGCGCGGCAACCGTGGGCGAGCAGGACTGGCTGCAGGCAATGCTCGACGCGGAGGCCGCGCTGGGCCGGGCCCTGGAAGCCGCCGGGCTCGCGCCGCCGGGCGCTGGCGCGGCGGTGACGGCCGCGGCTCGCGCTGACCGGTTCGACATTGGCGACCTGGGCCGCCAGGCGGCGCTGACCGGGAACCCTGTCCCGGCGCTGGTCCGCGCGCTGACCAGCCTGGTCCCAGTCGAGGCCAGGCAGGCCGTGCATCGGGGTGCGACCAGCCAGGACATCATCGACACCGCGGCGATGCTGCTGGCCAGCCGCGCGATCGCCGGCATCGACGCTGACCTGGCCGCGACCGCGGACGGTGCCGCGGCGCTGGCGGATGAGCACGCGACTACGGTGATGGCCGGCCGGACGCTGCTGCAGCAGGCCGTTCCGGTCACCTTTGGCCTGGTGGCAGCCGGCTGGCTGACGAGCCTGGATGACGCACGGGCCGGCCTCGGCCGCGTCCGGGGCCGGCTCGCGGTCCAGTTCGGCGGCGCCGCGGGCACGCTCGCCTCGCTCGGCTCCGCCGGACCGGCCGTCGCCGGGCTGATGGCGGCCGACCTTGGCCTGGCCGAGCCCGTGATCCCGTGGCATACCGACCGGTTGCGGATCGTTCAGCTGGGCGCGGCGCTGGCCGGCGTGTGTGCCGTCGTCGGCAAGATTGCCAGGGACGTGACGCTGCTCGCGCAGACCGAGGTGGCCGAGGTTGCCGAGAGCTCAGCGCAGCCGGGCCGCGGCGGGTCGTCGGCCATGCCGCACAAGCACAACCCGGTGGCTTCGGTCGTCATTCTCGGCTGCACGAAGCGAGCACCTGGTCTGCTCGCAACACTGGCGGCAGCGGCCGAGCAGGAGCACCAGCGCGCGGCCGGTGGCTGGCACGCGGAATGGGAAACGCTGGCTGACCTGCTGCGAGTGACCGGATCGGCGGCATCCTGGGCGGCTGACCTGGTCACCGGGCTGCAGGTTGACGGCGCCAGGATGCGGGCCAACCTGGACACGGCCGCCGGCCTGCCGATGGCGGAGAAGGTCGTCGGGCTGCTAGCGCCCGGGCTCGGCCCGGTCACCGCCCACGACCTGGTATCGGCAGCTGCCGCCAGGTCGGCGGCGCAGGGCATCGGGCTGGCGGAGGCGCTGCTCGCGGAGCCAGCCGTGGCCGGCGCGCTTCGGGCGGCCGGAGTCGGCCACGCTGAGCTGGCGTCCGCCCTGGCCCCAGAGGACTACCTCGGGGCGTCGGCCGAATTCGTCCGGCGCGCGCTAGCCGCGCACCGTCGTGCGTCGTGAGCGTGGCCGTGGCCAGCCGGGCGGTCTCGATCACGGCCCGCGCCGTCGAAGTGCCTGCATAGGCCTGCCCGGCGCCCGGTCCTGGCGACCCCTTCGATCGCCCCGGCAGGCGCTCGTCCGGTGCAAGCGGCTGGGCTATATTCGTAGTCCGCACAGCTGTTCACTGAGCGGCGCGTCCGGATATCGTTTCGGTAGCAGCGGCGAGGAGGACTGGACCGGCGTGGCAGAGATCGTGTCGCTTGCGGAAGCGATCGCGGCGACAGTGCATGACGGCGATTCGGTCGCGATGGAAGGCTTCACCCACCTCATCCCGCATGCGGCCGGCCACGAGGTGATCAGGCAGCGGCGACGCGACCTCACGCTGGTCCGGATGACGCCGGACATCGTCTATGACCAGATGATCGGTGCCGGCTGTGCCCGCAAGCTGGTGTTCTCCTGGGCTGGCAACCCTGGCGTCGGCTCCCTGCACAGATTCAGGGACGCGGTCGAGCGGTCCTGGCCGGTCCCGCTGGAAATAGAGGAGCACAGCCATGCCGGCATGGCCAACCGGTACCTGGCCGGCGCCTCCGGCCTGCCGTTTGCGATCCTGCGCGGCTACCGTGGTACCAGCCTGACCGCCCAGACCGCTGGCGTCGCGGAGATCACCTGCCCGTTCACCGGGGAGATCCTGACGGCGGTCAGTGCGCTGCGGCCGGACGTGACAGTCATCCACGCGCAGCGCGCCGACCGCCGCGGCAACGTGCAGTACTGGGGGATCACCGGCGTGCAGAAAGAGGCGGTGCTGGCCGCTGACCGGTCGGTGGTCACCGTCGAGGAAGTCGTCGATGAGCTGGAGCCGCGGCCGGGCGCGGTGGTGCTGCCAGGGTGGAGCATCGGCTACGTGGCGGCCGTTCCCGGTGGCGCGCACCCGTCTTACGCGCAGGACTACTCCGTTCGTGACAATGCCTTCTACCTGGCCTGGGACATGATCAGCCGGGACAGGCAGCGGTTCGCCGCCTGGCTGGACGAGCACGTCTATGGCAGCGCCAGCACGGTCAGCCTGGATGGTCTGCGATGAGTTACACCCTCGACGAGATGATGACCGTGACGGCTGCCCGGTCCCTCCGCAGTGGCATGACCTGCTTCGTCGGGATCGGCCTGCCTAGCGAGGCAGCCAACCTCGCCAGGGCCACCCACGCGCCGGACCTGGTGCTGATCTACGAGTCCGGCACGATCGGAGCTAAGCCGGCCACGCTGCCGCTGTCCATCGGCGATGGCATCCTGGCCGAGACCGCCGATGCGGTCGTCAGCGTGCCGGAGATTTTCAACTACTGGCTCCAGCCCGGCCGCATCGACCTCGGCTTCCTCGGCGCGGCCCAGCTTGACCGGCACGGCAATATCAACACCACGGTGATTGGCGGCGACTACCGGCAGCCTGCGGTCCGGCTGCCGGGTGCCGGTGGTGCGCCCGAGATCGCCGCCGCCTGCAAGGAGGTCATCGTGGTGCTCCGCCAGTCTCCGCGCACGTTCACCCAGCGGGTTGATTTCGTTACCTCGGTCGGCTTCGGTGACGGCCGCGACAGTCGCAATAGCCTCGGGCTCACCGGCGGCGGGCCACGCCAGGTGATCACTGATCTGGGTGTGCTGCGGCCAGACCCGGTGAGTTTCGAGCTCGTGCTGACCGGCATCTATCCCGGCGTGCCGGTCCAGCACGTCCGGGCGCAGACTGGCTGGGAGCTGGTGGTGTCGGCAGAGCTGGCCGAGATCCAGCCGCCGACCGACGCCGAACTGGCCGCGCTGCGCACGCTGCGCGCCACCGCGCCAGCCAGCGGGCCGGCATCTCCGGCCGCCCAACAGCCAGTCGCCGAAGGAGCAACGTAGTGGCAGCAAGTGTCCCGGCGCCAGCACGTCTGGTGCTGCCGCGCTACCGGTCTGCGGTCGGCGTGCATCCGCCGCTGGACTCGCCCGCCTATAACTCCTCCCGGCTGCGCGCACCCGCGCAGCCGCTCGTGCCGCTGCCGCAGCGGCTCACCGAGATAACCGGACCGCTGCTGGGCGCCGGGCGGGTGCAGGCCGGCGACGCTGACCTGACGGCCGGGCATGCTGGCGAACCACTGGGCGAGCGGATCATCGTTACCGGCCGGGTGCTCGACTCCGACGGCAGGGCCGTTCCCGGCACCCTCGTCGAGATCTGGCAGGCGAACGCATCCGGGCGGTACGCGCATCCGGTCGACGACCACCCGGCTCCGCTGGACCCGAACTTCACCGGCGGCGGCCGGTGCCTGACCGACTCACAGGGCCGGTACCGGTTCGTGACGATCAAGCCGGGTGCTTATCCATGGCGGAATCACCACAACGCGTGGCGCCCTGCGCACATCCACTTCTCGCTCTTCGGCCGGGCGTTTACCCAGCGGCTCGTCACGCAGATGTACTTTCCGGCAGATCCGCTGTTCGCCCTCGACCCGATTTTCAACTCGATACCGGACCCTCGCGCGCGTGCGCGGCTGGTCGCGAGCTTCGATATCGAGGTGACGGAGCCGGACTGGGCGCTTGGCTACCAGTGGGACATCGTGCTGCGCGGACGTACCGCGACGGCCTTCGAGACAGCACCGGAGGGGGAACGATGACCCTCGGCATCACGCCGTCGCAGACCGTCGGACCGTTCCTGGCGATCGGGCTGCCCTGGCCGGACGGCGCACTGGTCGTGCCCGAGCAGACGCCGGGCGCCATTGTCATCTCCGGCCAGGTGCTGGACGGCGCGGGTGAGCCAGTGCCGGACGCGCTGGTGGAGACGTGGCAGGCGGATCCGGCATCGCGATTCGATCACCCGGACGACCCGCGCGGAGCGGCGGCGTCCGCGACCAGTGAGTTCCGCGGGTTCGGCCGGAGCGCGACCGATGCCGACGGGCGGTACCGCATCGTCACGGTCCGGCCCGGTCCGCTGCCGAGTCCCGACGGTGGCGTCGAGGCACCGCATCTGGACGTGTCAGTATTCGCCCGGGGCCTGCTGGACCGGGTCGTCACCAGGATCTACTTCCCGGATGAGCCAGCCGCGAACAGCGCCGACCCGGTGCTGGCCGCCATCGCTGACCCGGACCGGCGGGCAACCCTGATCGCGACAATGCAGCATGCCGCGGGGCGGTCGGCCGGTCGGCCGGTTCAGGTTGGCTTCGACATCCGGCTGCAGGGTGAGCACGAGACCGTCTTCTTCGATGTCTGACGGTCCGACCGGGCATCAGCTGGCTGCGACGTCCGACACTGCCGGGGATGGCCCCGTGCTAGTGCTCGGCAACTCCCTGGGCACGACAGCGGATGTCTGGGCGCAGCAGGTGCCGGAGTTCCGGCAGACCTTCCGGCTGCTGCAGTACGACCTGCCAGGTCATGGCGGCGCGGCCGGATGGCCCGGGCCGTACACCATCGAGGACCTGGGGGCCGGGGTGCTGAGGCTGCTTGACGGCCGCGGTATCGGGCGAGCGGCGTACTGCGGCATCTCGCTCGGCGGCATGATCGGCATGTGGCTGGCTGCCCATGCGCCCGAGCGCATCTGGGCTCTGGGCCTCGTCTGCACCTCCGCATACCTGCCGCCGGCCGAGAACTGGCGGGCCAGAGCGAGCGCGGTGCGTTCCGCAGGGATGGCCGCAGTCTCGGCGCAGGTGGTCAGCAGGTGGTTCACCGCTGGCTACGCGGCCAGCGCACCGCAGCTCGCCGGCGGCTTCCGCCGCACTCTGGAGGAGGTCGATCCGGAGGGCTACGCGGGCTGCTGTGAGGCCATCGCGGCGATGGACCTGCGCGAATCGCTGGCTGCCATTGCCGCGCCCGCGCTGGTCATCGCGGGCGCGGCCGACCTGGCGACGCCGCCACGGCACGGCGCGGACATCGCCGCCGGAATCCCCGGCGCCCGCCTGGAGGTCATCGCGGGGGCAGCGCACCTGGCCACTGTGTCCTCGGCAGACCGGGTCACGCCCGCACTGGCCGATCACCTGCGTGCCGCGGCGGCTGGTAGCGGGATCAGGCTCGTCAGGCGTTAACATGCCTTGCGATGGCAACTCCCGGGCGCAGAGCGAACAACGACGGTGCCGAACCGGGCCAGACGGCGGACGAATCCGCTCCCGGTGGCCCGGCCGCTGCTGGCGGCCAGGTCCGGAACAGCGACTTCGTGCAGTCCCTGGACCGCGGTCTGGCGGTGATCAGGGCGTTCGGGCCGGATCGGGAGCGGCTGAGCCTCAGCGAGGTAGCCAGGGCGACGGGCCTGACCAGGGCGGCTACCCGGCGCTTCCTGCTGACGCTGGTGAAGCTGGGTTATGTGCGCAACGACGGCAGGGAGTTCTCACTGCGGCCGCGGGTGCTCGAGCTTGGCTATGCCTTCCTGTCCGGGCTGGCGCTGCCCGAGATAGCGGCGCCGCACCTGGAGGAGCTGGTCGCCCGGGTGCGGGAGTCGTCGTCGATCTCGGTTCTCGACGGGCAGCACATCGTCTACGTCGCCCGGGTGCCGACCAAGCGGATCATGACGGTCGCGATCTCTGTCGGCACCAGGTTCCCGGCATACGCGGCCTCGATGGGCCGGGTGCTGATGGCCGGAATGTCTGACGAGGAACTCGATCGCTTCCTGGCCGAGGCGGACCTGGAGTCCTTCACCAGCCGGACCATCACCGATCCCGAGCGACTGCGCGAAGTCGTCCGCGAGACCGGCAGACTGGGCTATTCGATAGTGGACCAGGAACTCGAGGAGGGCCTGCGTGCGCTCGCGGCCCCGATTCACGGCTCTGGCGGCGCGGTCACCGCGGCTATCAACCTGGCCGCGCACGCGAGCCGGGTGAGTATGGCGGCGATGCGCTCGGATCTGCTGCCCGCGCTGCTGGAGACGGCCCACCGGATCGAGGAGGATCTGCGGCTGCAGGCCGGCAGCTGATCGCCGGCGCCATCAGGGACCCAGGCCAGCGCGGCCACATCGCCGTTCCGGGTCAGCGTAAGCGCCGTTCGCAGGCCGGAATCCGCCCTTCCGACGGCATTGCCGGCCGCCCTTTTGCCGGTCATTTCCGACCGTTGACACCGATCGGCCTGCCTGGTTAAGTTTCTACATTGCGTATATTCGTGCGCCAAGCGAACACCTGACCGTATCTGTCCCGGAGTATCTGGCCTCGGGGTGACAGTTCCGAGGCGGTCCTTCGAGCCAGCGTCAGGCCGCTGGCGCTGACTGTGAGGAGAGGTATGGAACGTCAGGAAGCGGACCGCCTGCTCCCGGCGGATCTCCAGCCCAGCAGGCGCTCGCTGCTCAAGGGCATCGGTTTTGGCGCCGTCGCCGCCGGAGCTGGCGGCGTCCTTGCCGCCTGCGGATCAGGGATCAAGGGCGCTGGCTCAAGCACCAGCGGCACCATCAACATCGGCTTCATTACCCCGCTCACCGGTCAGCTGGCTGGCTTCGCTTCCGGCGACCAGTACGTGCTGAGCCAGATCAGGCAAAGCTCGGTGTACAAGACCGGCATCAAGATCGGTGGCAAGACTTACAAGATCAATATCAACGTGCAGGACAGCCAGTCCAGCCCGACCAGGGCAGCGCAGGTAGCGCAGCAGCTGATCCTGAACCACGCCGACCTGATCCTGACCACGTCCACGCCGGAGACCACCAACCCGGTCGCCGGCGCGTGCGAGCGGCTTGGCACGCCGTGCCTGTCCACCGTGGTGCCCTGGGAGTCCTGGTATGCAGGCCTCGGCGGCAACCCGCTGCAGCCGACCAAGGCTTTCAAGTACGCCACGATGTTCTTCTTCGGCCTGAAGGAGTTCCAGGGCTGCTTCGCGCCCATGTGGAACAGGATTCACACCAACAAGGTCGTCGCCTGCCAGTACCCGAATGACTCCGACGGCAACGCGTTCCGCGGCGGGTTCGAGCCGCTGATCAAGGCATCTGGCTACAAGGTCGTGGACGGCGGCCCGTACACCGATGGCACTGCCGACTTCACTTCGATGATCTCGTTGTTCAAGAGCAAGAACGCCGAGGTGTTCAGCAACTGCCCGCTGCCGCCGGACTTCAACACGTTCTGGAAGCAGGCATCGCAGCAGGGCTTCAGGCCGAAGATTGCCACCGTGGCGAAGGTGCTGCTCTTCCCGGCCGACACCGCGGCGCTCGGACCACTGGTCAACAACATCGCCACCGACTCATGGTGGGGCCCGTACATGCCCAACACCTCGTCCCTGACCGGCCAGAGTGCCAGCGCGCTGGCGGCCGGCTATCAGGCAAGTACCGGGCACCAGTGGGTCCAGTCGATCGGCTCGACCTACTCGCTGTTCGAGGTCGCGAAGGAAGCCTTCAGCAACGTGACCGACCCGCACGACAAGGCCGAAGTCGCGAACGCCCTGCACAACGTGAGTTACACCGGCATGTGCGGTGCGCTCGACTTCGCCGGCGGGCCCGCACCCGGCGTCGGGATCGTCAAGCCGGTCGGCGTGCAGTGGAAGAAGGCAACGGGCAAATTCCCGTTCGAGATGCTGGTCGTGGACAACTCGCTGAATCCCAGCGTGAAGGTGCAGGCCAAGCTGGCCCCAACGAATGCCTGAAAAGGCCGACTCCGCCGGATCGGCCCTGCTGGAACTCGACGCCGTGTGCAAGAGCTTCGGCAGGGTCGTGGTGGCGGACAACTTGTCACTGACGATCGGGGCCGCCGAGATGGTCGGCATCGTGGGGCCGAACGGGGCTGGCAAGAGCAGCCTGTTCGGCTTGATCGCCGGTGACCTGACGCCGTCATCGGGCCAGATCACCTTCGCGGGCACGACCGTTACCAGGAAGGACGCGGCCGCCCGGTGCCGCCTTGGCATCGGCCGGACATTCCAGGTGCCCAAGCCGTTCGGTGCGATGACGGTATTCGAGAACGTGCTGGTGGCCGTGCAGCAGGGAGCGGCGCTGCGGCGCAGGCCGAGCCATGCGGTCGCGGCAGCGGTGCTCGAGCGCACCGGCCTGGCCGCCGATGCCAACGCGCCCGCCGAGCGGCTCGGCCTGCTCAGCCGCAAGCGGCTGGAGGTGGCCAGGGCGCTGGCGACCGCACCCCGGCTGCTGCTGCTGGACGAAGTGGCCGGCGGGCTGACGGATCCGGAGGTCGCCGAGCTGGTCGGCATCGTCCGGGCAATCTCCGCCGACGGCGTCGCGGTGGTGTGGATCGAGCACGTCGTGCATGCGCTGACCGCCACCGTGGACCGGCTGCTCTGCCTGGCTGCCGGAACGATCATCGGTGACGGCGAGCCGGCCGAGGTGCTGGCGCTGCCGGCCGTCCGGGAGGTCTTCCTCGGCACCGAGGTGACAGCGTCGCTGCGCGGTCCAGCCGCACCCGGCGGAGAAGCCGGTGGACCCGGATGACCAGCGAACCACCGCTGCTCGAGGTCAGGCAACTCGATGTGCGGCACGGCCAGCTTCAAGCTGTACGTGACGTGAGCCTCACCTTGCCTGCCGGGGAAGTGCACGCGATGATCGGTGCCAACGGGGCCGGAAAGTCAACCCTGCTGCGCACGATCGCGGGGCTGCACCTGCCCGCTGCGGGCTCGGTCTTGCTGGCGGCGCACGACATCACCAGGATGCGTCCAGAGCAACGGGTTGCCGCCGGGATCGCCCTGGTGCCGGAGGGCCGCAGGCTGTTCCCGTCGCTCACGGTGGAGGAGAACCTGCTAGTCGGCCGGACCAGCGGACGGCCGGGACCGTGGCAGCTCGACCGCATCTACGAGCTGTTCGGCTGGATGCGCGACCGTCGCGGCCAGCGCGCCGCGCAGCTGTCCGGTGGCGAGCAGCAGGCGGTAGCCATCGGCCGGGCACTGGCGACCAACCCGCGAGTGCTGCTGCTCGACGAGCTGTCCCTCGGGCTGGCGCCGGTCGTAGTGCGCAGGATCTACGGGCTGCTGCCCGAGCTGGCCGCGGCAGGCGTCACCATCCTGCTGGTCGAGCAGGATGTCAGCCAGGCCCTTGCGGTCGCTTCCCACCTGCATTGCCTGCTCGAAGGCAGGATCACGCTGGAAGGACAGCCGGGTGAGCTGACTCCCGAGCAGATCGAACGCGCGTATTTCGGAGTTGCGGCGACAGCCAACGGCAAGGGTCCGCGCCAGCAATCCGACCAGGGAACGGGCTCGCACGAGCCTGGCGGACAACCGGAGCGCGCGGATGACCTGGGTTAACGCCGTCATTCAGGGCATCATGCTGGGTGGCCTGTACGCGCTCTTCGCGTGCGGGCTGTCGCTGCTGTTCGGTGTGATGAAAGTGATCAACCTGGCCCACGGCGACCTGGCGGTCGTCGCAGCCTATGTGGCGCTCGGGGTCATCGCCGTCACGCACGTGCCCGCGGTCTGGTCTTTCCTGCTCGTGGTGCCGATCTTCGCCGGGCTCGGCTACGTCATGCAGCGGACGCTGCTGCAGGCCTCGCTTAACCGGGGCGTCCTCACCACCCTGCTGGTTACCTTCGGGCTCTCAGTGGTGATCGAGAACGGCCTGCAGCAGTTCTTCACGGCGAACAGCCACTCGCTGAACATCGGCTCGCTGGTCTCTGACTCGTTCAGCATCGGCGCCCAGATCACCATCGCCTACCTGGACCTGGCCATCCTGCTGGTAGCCGTCATCGTGCTGCTCGGCCTGCAGTACTTCTTGTCGGCCTCGAAGAACGGGCGGCTTATCCGGGCGGTCGCCGATGACAGGGAGGCGGCTCAGCTGTCCGGCGTGAACTACCGGCACGTGTTCGGCGTGGCTGCTGCGATCGCCTTCGGCTCGGTGGCGCTGGCGGGGCTGGCGTTCGGCATGTACTCCCAGTTTGACCCCACGATCGGGACCAATCAGCTGCTGCTCTTCGCGTTCGAGGCCGTGGTGATCGGCGGGCTCGGGTCGCTCTGGGGGACACTGGCCGGCGGCATCCTGCTCGGAGTCGCGCAGCAGCTTGGCGCGCAGTATCACGCCGCCGACCAGATCCTGGCCGGTCAGCTGCTGTTCCTGGTCATCCTGGTGGTCAGGCCGCAAGGTCTCACGAGCCGCCGGGAGGTGGCATGAGTGCCGTGGGGCGGGTAGGTAGCGCCGTCGGCGGCCCGATGCCACGGGTGACCCGGTCGCGGCGATCGACGGTGTGGGCCGGGCTGGCTGCCCTCGTCTGCGTCGCCGTGCTTGGCTACCTGCCGTTCGCCGTCTATGCCGACACCACGAACCTGCTGGTGGACTTCTTCCTGCTGCTGATCATGGCGAGCATGTGGAACCTGCTGGCCGGCTACGCGGGGCTGGTCTCCGTGGGCCAGCAAGCATTCATCGGCCTGGGCGCTTATTTCGTCGTCATTCTGGCTAGCCACGGCACCAGCCCGTTCCTGGCCATTCCGGTGGTCACCGTCGGTACGGGGGTGGTCGGGCTGCCGGTCTGGTGGCTGGTATCCCGGCTGCGCAGCGGGTATTTCGCCATCACGATGTGGGTGATCGCATCGGTCTGCGAGCTGGTCATCATCCAGGTCAGCTCGCTCGGCGGCGGAACCGGGATCGCGCTGCAGGGCCTCAACCTCAGCCCTAAGCTGCTCAATGCCTACACCTACTGGGCAGCCCTGGCCGTCACCGTAGTCGTGCTCGCCGCCGTGTACGGGCTGCTGCGCAGCAGGCTCGGGCTGGCCCTCACGGCGATCAGGGATGACGAAACCGGAGCCAGCAGCATCGGCGCGCGAGTGTCATCGGTACGGCGGCTGGTCTTCATCGTCGCTGCTGCCGGGTGCGGGGCGGCGGGCGCCATCTATGCGATCAGCCAGCAGTTCATCGTGCCGACGGCGGCGTTCTCGGTGCAGTTCTCGGCCGAGATGATCTTCATTACCATCATCGGCGGCATCGGCACGATCGAGGGACCGATCGTCGGCACTGTCGTGTTCTTCGTGCTGCAGCAAACCCTGTCACAGTACGGCGCGTGGTACCTGATCGTGCTCGGGCTGGTAGCAATGGCGGTGGCTATCTGGGCGCCACGCGGGCTGTGGGGCCTGATATCCGACCGGTTCGGGATCCGTCTCTTCCCGGTCGGGTACTACTTGTGGCCAGCTGATGAGGAGCGCCGTTCCCGGCGCTGGCCCGCAGTTGCCAAGCGCGGCTAGCTGACGCCGGCCCCGTTCCCGCTCGAATGTCAGTCTCCCCAGACCTCGCGCGCCGTCTCGACGATCAGCCGCAGCTTCGCGGCTTGCTCCTGCGGCGTCAGCGCGTTGCCCTCGACGGTCGAGGAGAAGCCGCATTGCGGGGACAGGCATAGCTGGTCCAGCGGGACATACCTGGCCGCCTGGTCGATCCGGCGCTTGAGCTCGTCCGGGTTCTCCAGCGCGCCGCGCTTGGTGGTGACCAGGCCCAGCACCACCATCTTCCCCTTCGGCACGAATCGCAGCGGCTCGAAGCCGCCGGATCGCTCGTCGTCGTACTCCAGGAAGAAGCCGTCCACGTTGAGCTCGCTGAACAGCGCTTCGGCGACGAAGTCGTAGCCACCCTCGGCCGCCCAGGAGGACCGGAAATTCCCCCGGCACATGTGCGTGGTCACGGCCATGCTGGCCGGCCGGGCTGCGATGGCGTCGTTGACCTGCCGGATATAGCGCAGGTGCAGGTGCTCGGCATCCTCGCCACGTTCGGCGATCTCAGCGCGCTGATGCGGATCGTTGAGGTAGGCCAGGCTCGTGTCGTCCAGTTGCAGGTACCGGCAGCCGAGCGCGGCCAGCCGCTGTACCTGGTCGGCGTAGGCGGCCGACAGGTCCGACCAGAACTCCGCCATGTCCGGGTAGACGTCATGGTCGATCGAGGCGGGACCGCCGCGGTAATGCACCATGTTCGGCGACGGGATCGTCAGTTTCGGCGTCGCGCCGCCGGCCACCGACTGCAAGTAGCCGAAATCCTCCGCGAAAATCGTCTTGTCGAGCTTGATCCGGCTCCCGATGTGCAGGGCGGCCGGGGTGAACTCGATGCTGCCGGACGGATTGCGGAACTTCACGGCAAGGTTGCCGGGCGCCTTGCTGATGCCGCCGAGCTGGTAGATGAAGTCCATGTGCCAGGAGGCGCGGCGGAACTCGCCGTCGGTGGCCGACTGCAGGCCGACCGCTGCCTGCATCGCCACAGCGTCGGCGATCGCCGCATCCTCGACAGCGCGCAGCTGGCTGGCGTCGAGCCGGCCTGCCGCGGCGTTATCGCGGGCGGCGAGCAGGCTGGCCGGGCGGAGCAGGCTGCCGACATGATCGGCTCGGAACGGTGGCGTGGTGCGCATCTAGGTACTCGTCCTCTTTCGGTGTGGTCAGATGATCCGGTCGTACGGCATCCCGGTGTAGTTCTCGGCAAGCGAGGCGGCGGCGGCGCGTGAGGCAGCCAGGTACCGCAGCTGGGAGAGCTGGAGCTGCGACTCCATCTCGTCGCTGCCGGGCGTGCGGTGCAGCATCGTCGTCAGCCACCAGGAAAAATGGGTGGACCGCCAGACCCGCGCCAGGCAGCTGGCCGAGTAGGCGTCGGCTAGGCCATCGTCACCGTGCAGCAGCGCGTCCAGTGCCGGCGCGAGCACGGCGACGTCGGCCAGCGCTAGGTTCAGCCCTTTCGCCCCGGTCGGCGGCACGATGTGGGCGGCGTCCCCGGCCAGGAACAGGCGGCCGTAGCGCATCGGGGCGCTGACGAAGCTGCGCATCGGCGTGATGCCCTTGTCGAGTACGGGGCCCTGATCGAGTCGCCAGCCTGGCAGCTCGAACCGGTGGTTCAGCTCGGCCCAGATCCGGTCGTCTGGCCAGTTGCCGATCACGTCGCTGGTGTCCACCTGGAGGTACAGCCTGCTCACTGCCGGGCTGCGCAGGCTGTGCAGCGCGAACCCGCGGGCATGATGGGCGTAGATCAGCTCGTCGGTTGACGGCGGCACGCCCGCCAGGATGCCCAGCCAGGCGTACGGGTAATCCCGCTCCCAGGTGGTCAGCAGACCTGGCGGGATCGCTGGCCGGCAGACGCCGTGGAAGCCGTCACAGCCTGCGATCGCGTCGCAGTCCACCTCGTGCCGTGCGCCGGCCGCATCGGTATACCTGAGCACCGGGCGCTCGGAGTCGAGGCCGGTCACCTCGGTATCGGTGACGCCGAATTCCAGGGCTCCGCCGTCTGCCAGGCGACGCGCGATCAGGTCCTTCACCACCTCGGTCTGCGCGTAGACGGTGACTGTCCGGCCGACCAGGTCCCTAAAGTCAATATGCCGTCGCTCGCCGCCGAACTGCAGGTAGATGCCGCCGTGCTCGATGCCCGCGCGGTCGAGCCGGCCGGCCACGCCCGCGTCGCGGAGCAGCGCCACGCTGCCTGCCTCGAGCACGCCCGCCCGCTGACGCGCCTCGCAGTACTCCCGGCTGCGGATCTCGACCAGTACCGAGTCGATGCCGCGCAGCGCCAGCAGATGCGAGAGCAGCAGCCCGGCTGGACCGGCCCCGACGATACCTACCTGGGTGCGCGTTGCTGAGCGCATGTTCGCAGGCGACCGCCCGTCAGAACGGGTACGGAGCGATGTCGCCGCGGATGGTGACCCACCTGGTGTCGGTGAACGCGTCCAGGTTCGCGCTGCCGCCGAACCGCGCGCCGGTGCCGGAGGCGCGGACGCCGCCAAATGGCGTGTTGGGCGAATCGTCGACAGTCTGGTCGTTGATGTGCACGATGCCGGTCGGTATCTGCCGCGCGAGTTCCAGGCCGCGCATGACGTCCCTGGTCAGGATGCCGAGCGAGAGCCCGTACTCGGAGTCGGCGGCCAGCTTGGCCGCCTCGTCCGCGGTAGCGAAGCGGACCACCGGCGCGACCGGCCCGAACACCTCGCTGGCATAAGCCGGCATCGCCGGGGCGACCTCGGCCAGCACCGTCGGGGCGTAGAACAAGCCGGTGTAGGTGCCGCCAGCTGCGAGCCGGGCGCCGGCCGTCGACGCTACTGGTGACGAGTGCGTGCACCTTGTCGCGCTGGCGCTCGTCGATGATCGGCCCGAGCGCGACCTGGCCCGACGCAGGATCGCCGACGGGCAGGTGACTGGCCTTCTCGGCCAGCCGGCTACGTACTCGTCGTAGACCGAGTCCTGCACCAGATGGCGGCCCGTCGTCATGCAGATCTGGCCCTGGTGCAGGAACGAGCCCCAGGCGCCGGCGGACGCCGCCTTGTCCAGGTCCGCGTCGTCCAGCACGATCAGCGCGGAGTTGCCGCCCAGCTCCAGGTGCACCCGCTTGAGGTGCTGCCCGGCCAGCGCTCCTACCATCCGCCCGGCGGCCGTGGAGCCGGTGAACGAGATCACCCCGACCTGCGGGTCGGTCACGAGTGCCTAGCCGACGTCGGCACCGCCTGGCAGCACGTGCAGCAGGCCCGCTGGCAGGCCCGCTTCCTCGAAAACCCTGGCCAGCACCACACCGCCGCAGACACTCCCGTGCGCGGGTCCGGCTTGAGTATCACCGCGTTGCCAAGCGCCAGCGCAGGCGCGACTGACCGGATGGCAAGGATCTGCGGGAAGTTGAACGGCGCAGATGACTCCGACGACGCCCACCGGCACGCGCTCGGCAAAGCTCAGGTGCGGCTGCTCGCTCGGCAGCAGGTCGCCGTATGGCCGGGACGGGAGGGTAGCGGCCTCGAAGATCTCCTCGGTGGCCACGTGCGTCTCGAACTGGGCGGCCGGCGGGATCTTCCCGCCCTCGCGGACGCTCCAGTCCTCGATCTCAGCCGCATTCGCCAGCCAGATCTCGCCGGCCTTGCGCAGGATGGCGGCCCGCTGGGTGTAGGGCGTGGCTGCCCAGGCAGGCTGCGCCGCTGCGGCGGCGGCAGCGGCCGTCCGGATGTCGGCCGCCGAGGCCAGGCCGACCTGCCGAGTTCGGCACCGGTGGCGGGCTCGACGACGGCAGCCTGACCGCCGCCTGGTTCGATCCAGGTGCCCGAGAACATCCTGCCGTGCCAGCTGGATGGGTCCAGGAGAGTCACAGCCACTCCTTAGCGGTGACAGGCGGGCAAACCCGTCGTGTGCGCTTCACGAACATCAGTTACGTGATCGAACAGTGAAAATCTAGGTGCCCGGCTGGCTGAGTGTCAACGGCCGCTAGCGCGGTTCTGGACCAGGGCAGGTCAATCCTTTTTGGCATGAGGCCGGGCATACCTCAAGCCTCGCTCGTCGCGCAGTGCGCAAGGACGGCAAGGCTGGAATCTGCTGGAACTCGGACCCGGATCCGGGCGGAGATAAGGCGCAGCCGGCTGGTTGTGCTGCGGAGTACCAGGCGTACTCGGGGAGGGCCGCCGGTAGCCCGCAGTCCCGAGTACGCCCAGTCACGCCGCGGTTACTTCTTGTTGGTCCACCACGCGCCGACGCCGGCCGCGATGCCCACGACCAGGGCAACCAGGCCACGGTACAGGTGATGACCGCTGCCCTTGACGTGGCTGCCGCTGTTCAGGAACGACGGTGCCCAGCCACCCAGCCAGAGCACGCCCAGCACGATCGCGACGACAGCCACGACCGCCAGGATGATGACCAGCGAGCGCTTGGAGCCGCCGCCGGACACGGTTTGAGAACTCACAATTCCTCCTTGATGCTGGCCGCCCCCGGTGACCGAGGGGCGCAGCTTAACCAGCGATGACTACGTCCGGCACGGTACTACTAGCGGACGACGTGGATGGGTCGAAATAACTACAAAAACCTAAAATTCTTGGCGACTGATCCACCGCGGCCCGGTGCTAGGGCTGCCACACCATCAGAACAAGTATGACCAGCCAGATCAAGTTCACAACGCCGCCCATGGCCGCGACTCGGCCGCGCTCGACCGAGGCGACATGATCGGCCACCGCGGCGCTCGGCGGGACGGCGCCGGTCGTGCTGGGCGCGCCCTGCGCGGCGGCCGCGTCAGACCCGCTGTTGCCGGGATCGGTGGCTGCCGAGGCCTCGGCGGCCGGGCCAGGCCCGCCTGCCGATGCTGCCCTGGCGGCCGCTCCTGCCCCGGCGGGGCTTGCAGCTCGCGCTGCCGCCGTGTCAGCCGGTGACAACGCTTTGATGGCGCGCCGCTGGTCCCGCATGATCAGCACCAGCAGCACGATCGCCACCAGGAACAAGGTCATCGCCGCCGTCAGCCACGGCCGGGAGAAGTCGTGCCTGACCTGACCGAGGATGACCCCGAAGACGAGCACCAGCAGAGATCCGGCCGTGAAGATCGTGGTGATCCTGGTCAGGTAGCGCAGGATGGCGACATCACGGGTGCGGATATAACGCGGCGTGGAGGAGATGGCCAGCGTGACGGGCCCGATGGTGAAGATCGCGAAGGCGATGTGCAACCACAGGACGAGCCGGTCGCTAAAGGACATGGGCATGATCCTAGGGTCGGCCAGCGGGCGGAACTGGCTAACGGCTGAACTGGCGCCGGGTACGCAGGAAATCCCTGACGACGAACTCGCCGAGACTGTCCGGCATCGCCCGGAGCACCCGGCCGCCGTTGCGCCTGGCTACCTCGTCCACGAATGAGCTGAGTCGCTCGTCGTCGGCAAGCATGAACACGTTCAGCGTGGCCCGTCGCCTGGTCATCTTGTCGACCTCGGCGAGGGTGAGCTCCAGCGTCTCCGGCGACGGCGGCCAGTCGAACCAGAACCGGCCATCGCGCCGCAGGTGCGCGGTCGGCTCGCCGTCGGTAATGATCATCACCACCGGGTTGTGCTCCGGGCGGCGGTCGAGGAACCGGCCAGCCAGCACCAGCGCGTGATGCAGGTTGGTGCCCTGGACCATATCCCAGCTCAGCCCGGCAAGCTCGGTCTCCTTGAGCTCGCGCGCGTAGTTAGAGAAGCCGATCACCTGGATGGCGTCTTGCGGGTACTGGCTGTGAACCAGTGCGTGCAGTGCGAGCGCGGTCTGCTTGGCTGCCCCCCAGGTGCCTCGCAGTGCCATCGAGTAGGACAGGTCCACCAGCAGGCAGACGGCCGCCGACGCCCGCCGTTCGGTTTCGGTGACCTCGAAGTCATGCACCGACAGCCGTACCCGGCTTGCCGGTCCGGGCTGGCGCAGCAGTGCGTTGCGTACCGTCGCCGCGGCATCGATCGCCTGCTCGTCGCCGAACCGCCATGGCCTGGTGCTGCCGGTGATCTCACCGGCCTGGCCGGCGTCGTGCTGGTCATGATCGCCGGTGCCGCCCTCGGGAAGCTCGGCGAAGACCTTCCGCAGCGCTGTCTGGCCGAGCCTGCGCACTGCCTTGGGGGTCAGCTCCAGCTTGCCGTCGCTGCGCTGCAGGTAGCCCTGCCGCTCTAGTTCCCGCTCGATCTGGCGCAGTGCTTCCATGTCGTCCACTGCCTGGCGGCCAAGGGCACGGCGGACCGCTTCCTCGTCGATGTCGTCCAGCCTGGCGCCGGCGTAGTCCTGGCGCAGCGCGTCCTCAAGGTCGGCCAGGTCGGCCAGCTCGGCCAGCGCCTCGGTAGCGTCGCCTAGCCCAAGCGGCTCATTGCCCGTCATGCCGGGTTGCGGCCAGCCCGCATCCATATCCGGCCGGCGGGCGCGAAGCGCGTCGGCGAGCTTGCTCATCTCGGCGGCAAGGCCGGCGTCTTCCATCGCCTGCGACATCAGCCCGGACAGCTCGTCGCGCTGCGAGTCGGTGAGCGAGTCCAGCAGCCGCTGCGCCGCCGACATCCGCCGGACCAGCGCGTCGACAAGCTCCTCGAGATTGGCCGGCGAGTCCGGGAACATGTCTCCGTAGCTGGCCATGAAGTTGTCGAAGTCCTGCTGGGTATGCTCGCCGCGGGCGTCAGCCTCGAGCATCGCGGTCAGCCCGGCCATCATGTCCTTGACCCGCTGCATGGCCTCGGGGTCAGGCTCGGCCAGCGTCTGCCGCATGCCACGGAACTGGCTGTCCAGCACCTCCCGGCGCAGCAGCGACTTCAGCTCCTCGAAGGTCTGCCGGGCTGCCGCGGACCGCCAGTCGTAGTCGGCTAGCTCCCTGATCGCCTGCGCGGTGTCGGATGGCAGGGCGTCAAGCTCGGCTTCCCGCATCCGGGCCGCGTCGGCAGGGTCTGGGAACAGCTCCGCCCGCTCCTGCCCGACGGCAGTATCAAGGAGCGTCCTGACCTGATCCAGGATCCCGTCGAGCCGGCCGCGGCTGCGTACCTCCCGCTGGCGCTCGCGGACTCTGCGCAGCAGGTCGTCCAGACCGCGATGGCCGGACAGACCTCGGCGCAGCAGGTCTCGCAGGGCGGCGGCCGCATCGGTGCCATCCAGGACCGAGTCTCCGAGCGCGTCGACGGCACCGCGGACGTCATAAGGGGGCTCTAGCGGATCGGGCCCGCCGGTGTAAGGACCGTAGCGATAACCGGTCACGCCTGCCGCCTTCCTGCTGCGATGCTGGCCGCTGCCGTGCGCGAGCTGTTCAGGTGCGGTAGACCGCGCCGCCGTCGATGGAGTCCTTCGATAGCCTGCGCATCAGGTACAGGCCTTCGAGCGCGAACTCCAGCGCGGCCGCGGCCTGGCCGAGGGATTCGCCGCCGTCCATCTGCAGCCGCTCCATGATCTTGGCAAGTCCCGGCACCTCGCCGATCCGGCGCAGCAGGTCAGCGGCCGGCACGAGGTCGCCTGTCTCGACCACGCCGCCATCGGTGAACCTGGCCAGCAGGCCGCCCAGGTCAGCGTTGCCGAGCAGCGCACGGAAGGTGTCGCTGGTGGCCCGGCGTAGCAGGTGATCGAGCACCTCCTGCTCGCGACCTTCCTCGCTGACCTCGAACTCAACTTTCCCGCGCAGCGTGCTGATCACTGACGGCAGGTCGCACACCCGGGCGACCGGCTGGTCCTCGCCGGTAATGGCGGCGCGCCGGACGGCCGACGCGGCTACGGCCTCCGCCGCCGCGATCGCGAATCGCGCCGAGACGCCGGACCTCGAATCGACGGCCGGGGACGCCCGGACCAGCCGGGTGAACCTCGCCACCACCTGGATCAGGTGACTCGGCACGACTGCGCCCGGGTCCGCGCCGTCCCAGGCGAGCCGCGACTCTTGCGCGATAAGCGCTAGCTCGGCGTCGAGCGAGACCGGGTAATGCGTACGGATCTCCGCGCCGAACCGGTCCTTCAGCGGCGTGATGATGCGGCCGCGGTTGGTGTAGTCCTCCGGGTTAGCACTGGCCACCAGGACGAGATCGAGCGGCAGCCTGAGCGCGTAGCCGCGGACGCCGATGTCGCGCTCTTCCAGCACGTTAAGCAGGGATACCTGGATCCGCTCGGCCAGGTCGGGCAGCTCGTTGAGGCAGAAGATGCCACGGTTGGTACGTGGCAGCAGGCCGAAGTGAATGGTTTCGGGGTCGCCGAGCGTCCTGCCCTCGGCGACCTTCACCGGGTCGATGTCGCCAATCAGGTCGCCGACGCTGGTATCCGGCGTGGCCAGCTTCTCGCCGTACCGATCGCCGCGCGCGCGCCAGGTCACCGGCAGGTCATCGCCTTGCTCGGCGGCTAGCCGCAGGCACCGCGCGCAGACCGGCGCGAACGGATGATCGTTGATCTCGCAGCCGGCCACTGCCGGAGTCCACTCGTCCAGCAGCCCCGTCAGCGTCCTGATCAGCCGCGTCTTGCCCTGGCCTCGCTCGCCGAGCAGGATCACATCGTGCCCGGCGATGATGGCGCGCTCCAGATGCGGCAGAACTGTCTGGCCGAAGCCGATAATGCCGGGGAAGGCATCGGCTCCCGACCGCATCCGGTTCAGCAAGTTGTGCCGAAGCTCTTGCTTGACAGTCCGAAGCTCGTGGCCGCTGGCGCGCAGCTCCCCGGCCGTTCTGATCTGCGGGGGCGCTGAAGCTGGCGGCTGACCGGATGCTGGCTGATGCGAAGTCGTAGGCTGCACCATTCGACACTATGTCGATGCGGGGCCATTCCGCATCTTGGGAGGCTTGGATGGAGGATTCCCGCCCAGCCCTTGCGGTCGATGTGGGCGGTACGAAACTCGCTGCGGGCCTGGTCGAGCCGGGTGGGCGCGTTCTCAGCTGGACTCAGGTGCCCACCCCCACCGACCTGGATGCTGAGCAGCTCTGGCGCACTCTGGATGCGCTGCTCACCGACGTTCTCGACAGCGCCGGCCTCAGCCCGGCCGGTCTGGCTGGCTGCGGTTGCGGTTGCGGCGGGCCGATGGAATGGCCGTCGGGCCGGGTGTCGCCGCTGAATATCCCCGCCTGGCGGGGATTCCCGCTGCGGAGCCGACTCGCCGAGCGGCTGGACGGCATTCCTGTCCGGGTGCACAATGACGCGATCTGCCTGGTGGCCGCCGAGCACTGGCGCGGCGCTGGCCGCGGCCGGGACAACGTGCTCGGCATGGTGGTGTCGACGGGAGTGGGCGGCGGACTTGTGCTCGACGGCCGCCTGGTGGCCGGAGCTTCCGGCAATGCGGGTCATGTTGGCCATGTAGTGGTAGAGCCGGATACCGGGCCGGAGTGCGTCTGCGGCGGCCGCGGCTGCCTGGAGGCGATCGCCCGCGGGCCCGCCCTGGTTCAGTGGGCCCAGCAGCAAGGCTGGCGGCCGGATCAGCGGGACGCGACGGCCAAGGAACTTGCGGCCGACGGCGCGCTCGGTCACCCTGTCGGCCTGGCTGCCATGCAGCGCGCGGGGCGCGCACTCGGCATCGCCATTGCCTCGGCCACGGTGCTCTGTGATCTGGAGGTGGTATCCGTCGGTGGCGGACTGTCGCAGGCGGGGCCGCTGCTGTTCGATCCGCTGGCGGAGTCTCTGCGGGCTTACGCGAGGCTGGGCTTCGCGCGGCAGGTCACCGTGGTGCCGGCCGCGCTGGGCCATAGCGCCGGTCTCGTCGGTGCCGCTGCGCTGATCTTCGCGGCCGATCGCTACTGGGCGGCCGGCTAGCCAGCCATGGCGCCCGTCGGTCGTGCCGCCGGGCAGTGCGACAATTCAGGCGTGAGCTCATCAGCGCGCGCGGCCGGCGCGTCCAGCCTTCCGGTCCGGCCAGCGGATGTCGCGGCAGCCCGCGCGGTACTGCGGCCGGTGATCAGGCAGACTCCGCTGCTGGACTCCAGCGCGCTGTCCGAGCTGGTAGGCGGCCCGGTCTACGTCAAGTGCGAGAACCTGCAGCGGGGCGGTTCGTTCAAGGTACGTGGCGCGTACCTGCGTATCGCCAGGCTCTCGGCGGCGGAGCGGGCACGCGGCGTGGTGGCGGCCAGTGCCGGCAACCACGCGCAGGGAGTTGCGCTTGCCGCTGCCGCCCTCGGCGCAAGGTCGACCGTGGTCATGCCGGCCGGAGCGCCACTCCCGAAGGTGGCGGCAACCCGCTCGTACGGTGCCGAGGTCGTGCTACACGGCGCCACCGTCGAGGATGCGCTGGCGCTGGCACGGGAACTGGCCGCGGAAACTGGCTCGATCTTCATCCATCCCTTCGATCACCCGGACGTGATCGCAGGGCAGGGCACCATCGGGCTGGAGATCGCGGAGCAGTGCCCGGCCGCGCGCACTGTCGTCGTGCCGGTGGGCGGCGGCGGACTGGCCGCTGGCATCGCGGTGGCGGTCAGCGCGGCGCTGCCGGCGGCCAGGCTTATCGGCGTGCAGGCCGAGGCAATCGCGGCGGTGCCAGGCTCGATTGCTGCCGGGCATCCAGTGAGCGTGAAACCGGCGGTCACGATGGCCGACGGGATAGCGGTGGCCCGGCCGGGCGAGCTCACGATCGCGCTGCTGGCCAGCCTGGGGACCACCATCGTCACGGTGACCGAGGAGAACCTGTCCCGCGGCCTGCTGCTCTGCCTGGAGCGGGCCAAGCAGGTAGTCGAGCCGGCTGGTGCCGCCGGCGTCGCGGCGGTCCTCGAGCATCAGGCGATGCTCGAGCCGCCCGTCGTGATCGTGCTGTCCGGGGGCAACATCGATCCGCTGTTGCTGTCCAAGGTGCTGCGGCATGGCCTGTCCGCGGCGGGCCGGTACCTGGCGTTCCGGTGCAAGCTGCCGGACCGGCCAGGCGCGCTCGCGACACTGCTCGTGGAGCTGGCCGGGCTGGGCGCCAACGTGCTCGACGTTGTCCATGAGCGGGTAACGGCCGATCTCAGGGTGGACGAGGCCGAGGTCAACCTGCATCTGGAGACGCGAGGCCCGGAACACTGCGATTCGGTGATCAGTCAGTTGCGCAAGGCCGGCTACACCCTGCTCTTTGCCTGATCACGCGATCCGGTTCAGTCACCCCGGCTCAGGTCACCCCGGCTCAGGTCACCCCGGCCAGCCGGACGCGTCGCGGCCTTGCTGGTCCAGCCATCGTTTCTTGACCACGATGGTGCCGGCCAGCCGGTCGTGCAGGGACCGGGTCTGCGGGTCCGCCAGGCCGACGATGGCGTCGGCGAGCCAGAGCGCGCCGCCGATGAAGTTGAGCGGGACAACGGTCAGCAGGAACACCGCCGGGCCGACGAGGAAGGTCACGGCCCGAATGCCGGCCGTCCGGACGCCGATCCGGGCGTGCTCGCCGACGGTGACGACGCGCAGGCCGACGGCCCGCTTGCCTAGGGTGGTGCCCCAGGCGGCATGCCCGATCCAGAAGTAGGCCAGGGCGATGCCGAAGGCCGCGAGCTGCATGTGCAAGACCGTGTTGAGGGTTGACGGATCCCGGCTGAGGTTGTTCATCGCCGTCTGCGCCGCGATCGGATTCTGCCCCTGGTAGTGGGTCAGGATGGCTTGCATCTGCCGGGCGAGTGAGAGCAGCGGGCCCAGGAAGATCGCCAGCGACGCGGCCAGGATCAGCGCCCAGTCCAGGATGGACGCGACCGCCCGCTCCCAGGGCGCGGCGAGCGCCGGATCACGCCTGCGAGCCTGGCCGCGGGCTGCCCGGCCGTTGACTGTCTGGCCGGGCTGGCCGTAGCCACGCTGGTCAGGGTGCGGCTGGTCGAAGCCGGGCGGGCCGGGCCGGAAGGTGCGCTGGCCTGACCGGAATGCGGGCGCCGTGCCGTAACGCGGCTGACCGGGCTGTGGCGGGGCTGGGTAAGCCTCGGGTACTGCCTCGCCGGCCTGCAGGTAGGGCGACGGCGACGCGGACTCAGCAGCGACGGATTGCGGAACCTGTCGTTCCGGCCCGGCGACCCCGTCCTGCGTCATGTGCTGATGGTTCCCTCACTGTGGCCGCCCGGCGGGCCGGGGCGGCCAGCCCCGGCTGCGGTTCCTGCTGCTAACTGTATGCGCGCCCGTCCTGTGCAGGCACTGAAAGCGGGCCGCCGGGCTGGTTGCGGTGCGGGGTCACAGGTTGCCGCGGCGCTCCTGCTCGCGCTCGATCGCCTCGAAGAGCGCCTTGAAGTTGCCCTTGCCGAAGCCCTGGGAACCATGTCGCTCGATCAGCTCGAAGAACACGGTGGGCCGGTCCTGAACCGGCTTGGTGAATATCTGCAGGAGGTACCCGTCCTCGTCCCGGTCGGCCAGGATCTTCAGCTCGCGCAGCTCGCCGAGCGGCACCCTGGTATCGCCGACCCACTCACCGAGGGTCTCGTAGTAGCTGTCGGGAGTGTCCAGGAACTGCACGCCCTGAGCGCGCATGCCGCGAACGGCACCCACAATGTCATCGGTTGCGAGCGCTATGTGCTGCACGCCGGGGCCTTCGTAAAACTCCAGGTACTCGTCGATCTGCGACTTCTTCTTCCCGGCGGCCGGCTCGTTGATCGGGAACTTGACCTTCCGGCTGCCGTCGGCCACCACCTTGCTCATCAGCGCTGAGTACTCAGTCGCGATGTCGTCCCCGACGAATTCCTTCATGTTGGTGAAGCCCATGACCCGCTGGTAGAAGTCGACCCACTCGTTCATCTTGCCCAGCTCCACGTTGCCGACGCAGTGGTCGACCTCGGTGAAGAACGGGCCGGCTGGCTCTGCGGTGAGCGCGCTGGCGGCGACATAACCAGGCAGGTACGGCCCCGCATAGTCGGCGCGCTCTACGAGCGTGTGCCGGGTGTGGCCATAGGTGGCGATGGCAGCGAGCACCACTCGGCCGCTGGCGTCCTCGGTAACCATCGGCTCATGCACGCTGCGGGCGCCGTGGGCCAGCGCGAACTCGTAGCCGGCCGCCGCTGACGGCACTCCGATCGCGAGATCCACCACGCCGTCGCCGTGTGCCGCGATGTGCGCGCCGAGCTCAGTTCCCGCGCGCACCGGGCCGCGGAGCACGAACCGCGCGTTCCCGGATTCCAGCACATAGGCGGCCTCGTCACGGCAGCCGGTCTCGGGCCCGCGGTAGGCAACGCAGCGCATCCCGAATGCCGTCGAGTAGAAGTGCGCAGCCTGCCGGGCGTTCCCGACGGCGAACACCACCGCGTCCATTCCGGTCACGGGGAAATCGTCGGTGCTGCGGAACTGCTCGCGGATTGCCTCGGCAGTCATCGGACGGCCTCCTTCGGTGACGGTCTCTGGCGTTGATGGCAGCTTGGGTGACTGAGGCATGATGCGCAACCGGACGACTAATTCATAGGCAATATGCATAGCCAGCAGCGGTGCATGCTGGAATATATGTACAGTTTGTAATGGAGGTCGTGGCCATGATCGATGAGCTGGACGGGCGGCTGATAGAGCTGCTGGCAGCCGAGCCGAGGGTGGGCGTGCTGGAAGCCTCCCGGCGACTCGGCGTGGCCAGGGGCACCGCGCAGGCACGCCTCGACCGGCTGCACGCTCGCGGCATTATCACCGGGTACGGGCCCGACATTGATCCGGCGGCGCTCGACTATGGCGTGATGGCCTTCGTGACGCTCGAGATCAGCCAGGCCGGCGGCCACGATCCGGTGGCTGCCCGGCTGGCGGCGATCGCCGAGGTGCTCGAAGCGCACACCATCACCGGCGCCGGAGACATGCTCTGCCGCGTAGTTGCCCGCAGCAATGCCGACCTGCAGCGAGTCATCGACGCGATCGTGGACCTGGACGGCGTCGTACGGACGTCAACGGTGATCGCGCTGGCCAGCCCGCTGCCCCCGCGAGTGCTGCCGCTCATCAGGGCGAGTGCGGCGCGGCAGGCCGACACTGAGCGGCACGCCGCGCGGCTAGCGATGCGTCCCTAGGAACGGCTCCCGGCGGCGGCCTCAGCCGGATTCGCCTGCCGCGCGTCGGCCAGCCCGAGCGCAACGTCCAGCACCGCCGCCCGCAGTTCGGCCGGATCGGCCACCCTGTCCTGGTAGTGCATGCAGCAGAAGCTGACGGTCATCAGGCAGGATGCGGCGCGGACCTGGTCAGCTACCGCGGCGCCGGGCTCGGTAAGCAGGTCGACCAGGGTGTCCATTCGCTCCCGGAACAGCTCGCCCCGCTCTTTGGCGGCGGCCAGCGAGGTCACCGCGGCCTGATTCTGGTGCAGCAGGCGGAACACGGCGGTTCCGTTGGCGACTATCTCCAGATACCGGCTGACGATCTCGGCCCTCGTCGCCGGGCTGCGTGGCTGGTCCTTGCCCCAGGCGATCAGGCTGTCGATCTCGGCTATGTAGTCTTCGACCAGGCTGCGGACGATGTCTTCCTTGGACTTGAAGTAGTAGTACAGCGCTGCCTTGGTCACGCCGAGGCGCTCGGCGATCTCGCGCAGCGAGGTCTTCTCGTAGCCTTGCTCGGCGAATAGCTGGAGGGCGACCTCACGCAGCCGCGACCGGGTGTCGGCCCGCTCAGGCCCGTGCTCTGCCGCATTCTGGTCCATCGAGCGCCTGTCCGATCTTTGGCCCGGCCGAAACCTACTTGACGGCCGGTTAGTAACGAACATACCCTAGCCTTCGGCAGGATGCTAGCCGGTCGGCAAGTAAGTTGAGAAGCACCCAATTCGTCGGTGCGCCGGAACAAGGAGCTCTTCCATGACGGACAACCAGGCGGCCGAGGAGAGCGCAGTCCAGGCGCCAACCGGCCCGCGGCGCGAGATCCTGATCGTCTTGCCGGGCCTGCTGCTGACGCTGATCCTGGCAATGCTCGACCAGCTGGTTGTTTCCACCGCGCTGCCGCGTATTGTCGGCGACCTTGGCGGCCTTAACCACCTCGCCTGGGTGGTGACCGCGTACATTCTGGCGGCGACCGTCACCACGTTGTTCTACGGCAAGCTCGGCGACATGTACGGGCGCAAGCGCTTCCTGGTGATCGCCATCGTGCTGTTCCTGATCGGGTCGGCACTCTCCGGGCTGTCGCACTCGATGGACCAGCTGATTGCGTTCCGCGCGCTGCAGGGCCTGGGCGCCGGCGGCCTGATGGTCGGTGCCATCGCCACCATCGGTGACATGGTCTCGCCACGGGAACGCGGCCAGTACATGGGCTACATGATGGCCGCCATGATGGTTGCGATGATCGCCGGACCGCTGGTCGGCGGGTACATCACGCAGCACTGGTCGTGGCGCTGGATCTTCTACATCAACATGCCGATCGGCGGCGCCGCGCTTATCTACCTCTGGTTCACACTGCACCTGCCGCGCAAGCGCGTCGAGCACAAGATCGACTACCTCGGCGCTGGCGTCATCGCGGTCGGCTCGACCGCGATCGTGCTCATGACCAGCTGGGGCGGCAGCCAGTACGCCTGGGGCTCCTGGCCGATCCTCACGCTGGCGGGTATCACCGCGCTGTCGGTTGCCGCGTTCTTCGTGGTGGAGGCGAGGGCCGCCGAGCCCATGCTGCCGCTGCACGTGTTCAAGAACCGCAACTTCTCCGTCGCCTCGACCATGAGCTTGCTGCTTGGCGTCGCCATGCTGGGGGCGCTGACCTTCCTGCCGCTGTATCAGCAGACGGTCCAGCACGCCTCGCCAACGGGCAGCGGCCTGATGCTGATCCCGCTGATGCTCGGGTCGACCGTTACCTCGCTGATCTCCGGACAGGTGACAAGCCGGACCGGTCGCTACAAGATCCTGCCGATCATCGGCGGCGCCGTCATGACGATCGGCATCTACATGCTGACGCACCTGGGCGTCAACACCAGTCGGCTCACCTCGGCGCTGTGCTTCGTGGTGCTGGGCATCGGCATGGGCTTCCTTATGCAGATCACCTCGCTGATCGTGCAGAACAGCGTTCCGCAGCAGGACATGGGGGTGGCGAGCAGCTCACGTGCCTTCTTCCAGCAGATCGGCGGATCGCTCGGCGTCTCGGTCTTCGGCGTGATCTTCTTCCGGCGGTTCTCCAGCGCGATGGCGGCCAGCCTGCCGGGCGCTCATTTCGGCGGCAGCCAGAACCTGGATCCGGCAACCATCAACAGCCTGCCGGGGAACGTCAAGACCGCCGCCTTCGGGGCCATCAGCCATGCGATAACCGGCGTTTTCTGGTGGACGATCCCGGCCACCCTGGCGGTCTTCGTGCTGGCGCTGTGCGTGAAGGAGATCCCGCTGCGTGGCCGGATCGCCCCGGCCGAGGCCCAGGCGCCGGCCGAGGCCGAGCTAGTCGGGTAGCGCGGCGAGCCAGTTAGCGGCTGAGCCTGACAAACGTATGTGCGGGAGGTGTCGCGCCAGCGACACCTCCCGCACATACGTCGGGCCGCCCGAAGATCGACCGAGCAGCCTTATCCGTTACATCCCGTTATAAGGGACAGCCTCGAGGATCTCGACAGTTGTGGCGCGGCCATTAGGCAGGTTGTAGGTGGCGGTCTCGCCCACCTTCTTGCCGGAAATGGCCTCGCCCAGTGGTGACTTTGGCGAGTACACGTCGATGGGAGAGCCAACTTCCTCCCGCGAGGCCAGCAGGAACGTCACCTCGTCCTCGTCGCCCTCGAACCGGATCGTGACGGTCATGCCGGGGCCGACGACGCCGTCAGTGCGCGGTGGCTCGCCAACACGGGAGTTCTCCAGGATCTGGGTGAGCTGGCGGATCCGCGCCTCCTGCATACCCTGCTGATCCTTGGCGGCGTGATAGCCGCCGTTCTCCTTCAGGTCGCCCTCTTCCCGCGCTGCCTCGATCTTCTTCGCGATCTCGATCCGGCCGGGACCCGACAAATGGTCTAGTTCCGCTTTGAGCCGGTCGTACGCCTCCTGGGTGAGCCAGGTCAGGGTGTCGTCGCGAGTCTCGGTCACGGGTACTCCTCGGATGGGTGCGGATTTCGGGGGTCCGCTGGGCCGTGCGGCCCTTGGGGTAATCCTTCGAGGCTAACAAGGCTCCGCAAGTACGTCGTACCTGTCAATGCCCTCAGCTAAACAAGTCATCCCTAAGCAGGGCAAATAACCGGGACACCGCGGTCCGGCCAGGCTAATGCCAGGGCGTATCCCGCGGCACGGGCGTGTGGTCGCGGCTATCGCTGCCGGCTGGCCAGGTTCGGGCATAGGGTCGGTTTCCGCATGCGTGGCGCGTGACCCGGGAGGTCTCAGTGGCGAATCACCCTGTGCTCGGATACCTGGTCTGGGCCGTCCTGGTAGGCGCTGTTTTCGCCTGGGAGGGCCTCGCACTCAGTCACATCAGCGGTAGCGTGCCGACGCTGAGCGCCACCTTCCGGGCGATCATGCGCTATCCGCCGGGCAGATGGGCACTGTTCGCGCTGTGGCTGTGGCTCGGCTGGCACCTGTTCATCCGCGGCTGGCACTTCCTGCTCCGGGCCTGACCCGGCATACCCGGTAATCCGCCATGTCATCCCAGCTCATCCGCCAGGACCTGGTCCCGATCGGAGTCGGCTACGCGTTGCTGATGATCGTGCTAGCCGTCGGCTTGGTGATGCAGCGCCGCCAGGCTGCGCGCGGCTCCCAGCTAGCCCGGCGGCCGGTCGGCCGCAGGCGCGGCTGGGCAGGTCTGGCCCTCAGTGTCGCCAGCGACGTAATCGGCGGTTACCTGCTGCTCATGACCGTAGTGATCCTCTACTACTACGGCGTGGCACGGGTCGGGAGCAACTTCCTGGACAGCGCGTTCTCCGGGCCCGCGCTGCTGCTCGTGGTGGCCGCGCCGGTGTTCGTGGCGGCCTCCCTGCTGACCAGGCGCCGGGGACGCCGCCACGACCCTGGCGGTACCGATGGCGGCGGATCAGGCGAGGGCGAGCAGGGCAGTAGTGATGCGAGCGGACGCTAGTTCCTGCCCGCGCGGCCGCGACTACAGGCGGCCGGCCGCGACCGGCGCTGGCGCCGCGGTGATCTGGTCCCTGTTCCGTCTCAGCAGCCGGTACGCCCGCCAGCCCGCATACCCGAGGAATGCCAGCCCGGCCAGCAGGTAGCAGTTGGCCACCAGGGTTACCAGCCAGTGGAAGCCGTACTCGGCCGGGCCGCCGTGCCGGGGAGTGAACCACATTGGCGCGATGACGAATAGCAGGTATGCGCAGACGGCGGCGATCTTGCTGCGGCGGCCGCCCTGCAGCAGGATGACCAGGGCCGGCAGGATCCATACCCAGTGATGGGTCCAGGAGATCGGCGACACCAGCAGGCTGGTGGCGCCGGTGACGGTGACCGCACCAAGCCAGTCGCCGCTTCTGGCCAGCACGACGGCGATGGCTAGCCCGGCGATGCCGAGCAGCAGCGGAACGGCCAGGAACCAGTGGCCCACGTGCGCCGTCCCGCCGGCGATCCGGACTGCTGCGGCATAGGGCGACTGGTTGCTGATATACGGTGCGCCGACCCGCTTGGTGTCGTAGAAGAGGTGACGCCAGTACAGCCGGGAATCACCGGGCGCGACCAGGAACCCGATCAGCGCGCAGGCACCGAAGGTGGCGGCCGAGATAAGGCCGGCCTTGATGCGGCCGGTCAGGAAGAACAACGCGATGAAGATCAGCGGTATCAGCTTGATCGCGGCCGCTATCCCGACGCCCAGGCCTGCCGGGCGGCCGCGGGCTGCCCGCCACACGTCGGTGAGGATCAGCGCCATCAGGATCAGGTTGATCTGGCCCAGGAAGAGGGTGTGATACATCGGCTCGAGGCTGATCGCTGCCACCGTGATCGCAGCGATCACCTGCCACGATGCGCGGTAGCCGGCCAGCTTGAGGGTGGTGCTGGTGGCCGAGGCCAGCGCCAGCAGCGAGAGCAGTTCCCAGGCCACCCGCCCCAGCACGTCGGGTATCACGGCAATCGGGATGAACACGGCTGCGGCGAACGGGGTATAGGTGAACCACTCGCCTCTGATCCGGACCGAGTAGAGCCGCATCGCGTGGGTCACGGCGTCGCCGCCCCACCGGTAGACATTGAAATCGAACGGGTTATAAACGATGGCGAAGACTGTGACGAGCCCGACCGCTAGCGCCAGGCCCCACCAGACTGCCCGAGTCGCCCACGGCTGACGAAAGCCGAGAACGCGGAGTGATCCGCCTGTGAGGATTGTCAATGGTTCACGTTTCGCCGGTTGGATCGACGGTTCGTAACGCAGGACTGCAGGACGCCGATGCTATCGCTGACCGTGCCGGCCTGATTACCCCAGGCTAGCCGAGCAGGTCACGGCACGGCTTATTCTACCTTATGGACATGTTCCGCCGCCACCGAGCTTGGTCCCGTTATGTCGCGCTAGGTGACAGCCTCACCGCAGGCCGTGGTGACTTTGCGGCCGACGGCCGACCGGTCGGCTGGGCCAAACGCCTTGGCGGCCTGCTGTCCGCGCGCACCGGAGTCACCTGCTCGGTGACCAACCTCGCGGCCGACGGAGCCACCGTGGCGAATGTGCTCGACCGGCAGCTGCCGCTTGTCGAAGCCCTCCGGCCCGATCTGGTCAGCGTGACGGTCGGCATGAACGACGTCCGGAACATACGGTTTGATCCAGCAGATTTCGAGGCCGGGCTGAGCAAGCTGCTCGATGGCCTGGCGGCGACCGGTGCGACGATCCTCACCTGCACCCTGCCGGACGTCGCGGGTGTCGTCGAGCTGCCTCCCGAACATGTCGAGATCGCCCGCCGCCGACTGCGTGAAGCCAGCGACATCATTCGCGAGCAGGCTGCCCGCCGCGATGCCGTCTGCCTGGATACCTGGGCGATGTCGGATGTCGCGGGCAGCCCGGAGCTGTTCACCGCGGACCGCCTGCACCCCAATACCGCTGGCCACCGGCTGCTGGCAGCCAGATTCGCCGAGCTCCTGCCGGTGGCCTGACTGCCAGGCGGCAGCCGCGTCAGGGCGGACTTCAGCGGGCCGGGAATCGAGAATGCGGTCGGTGGCGTTGTCCTCGCGGGCTGGTCTGGAATGTCCGACGCCCGTCTTACAGTTTCGACGGGGAACGGTGCCAGATGCTGGCTGACGAGATGTGGCGGGATCGGACTCTTGAGGTGGATGAGAAGTGCTTGACGCACCGGGCGAAGGTGTAGCCGCAGCCGGGCACGCGCAGGCTGGCTGTCAGTCTGCAGCCGGCTGCGAGCCGCTGCGGCTGATGGCGGTGCACGCGCACCCCGACGACGAGTCGAGCAAGGGTGCCGCGACGATGGCCAGGTACGTTCGCGAGGGCACCGAGGTACTCGTCTGCACGCTCACCGGCGGCGAGCGCGGCGACATCCTGAATAAGGCCATGGAGCGGCCCGAGGTTCGCGCCAACCTGGCCGCGGTGCGCCGGGCCGAGATGGATGCGGCGCGCGCGATCCTCGGCGTGCGGCAGCAGTTCCTCGGGTTCACCGACTCAGGCCTGCCCGAAGGCGATCCGCTGCCGCCGCTGCCAGCCGGCTGTTTCGCCCTCGAGTCGCTGGAACGCGCTGCCGCGCCGCTGGTTCAGGCCGTCCGCGAGTTCCGGCCGCACGTGCTGCTGACCTACGACGAGAACGGCGGCTATCCGCACCCCGACCACATCAAGTGCCATCAGGTGTCGGTTGAGGCATTTGAGGCGGCGGCGGATCCGGATCGCTACGACGGCTGCGGCGAGCCATGGCAGCCGCTCAAGCTCTACTACTTCATGACCTTCCACCGGGACCGGCTGATGGCCCTGCATGACGAGATGGTCAGGCGCGGGCTCGACTCGCCCTACGCCGACCGGATCGAGGACTGGCTCGAAGAGGATGAGTCAGCAGGCGGCCCGAAGTATGAGGTGACCACCAGGATTCCGTGCGCCGACTACTTCGAGATCCGCAACCAGGCGCTGATCGCCCATGCCACTCAGGTAGACCCCGAGGGCGGCTGGTTCGCTGTCCCCACGGAGGTCCAGCGCGCCGCCTGGCCGACCGAGGACTATCATCTGGCCAGGTCACTAGTCGATGCCGGGAAGCCGGAGGATGACCTGTTCGCCGGGATCCGGGAGAGGGTGAGGCTGTGACAGGGCTAGCGACGGCGGCTACCTCGACGAGCGCATGGGACCAGCCCGGCACCCTCGGGTTCCTGGTCGTGTTCGGCATGGGCATCATCCTGTATTTCGTCTTCAGGTCGATGTCCAGGCACCTGAAGAAGCTCAACGCGGCCGCAGCCGATGAGGCGAAGGCAGCTAGCCAGGGGGCGGACGAGAAGCCCCGGGCGCATCCCGACGGCTTCCCGGTCGGTCCCGCTGCGAGTAACGGCAGCCGGCCCGGCGGCCCTGGTTCGCTGTAGCGCCGTCTATCACGGGGTGGCCGCCTAACCGCGGAACCCCTGTTTGCGGCGTGTCGGAGCTGCGAGATTGCTAGTTTCGTGGCTGATAGTCCCCGGCTATCGCGGGAGTGCGGGCCATGCTGGCGATCCACGGAGTCTGGGCCCACGGCGCGCTGTACTTGTGGGCTGAGGAATCCAGGTCGTCCGCTGCCGGCCGGGCGGCGCGAGACCGATCAGCGGTGGCGCCACGCGCCCACCCGTACGGCTGCGCGCCGGACCTGCTGGCTGATGTGCTCGCCGAGTTCGGCGACCCGATCAGTGATCTAGCCAGGAAAGCAGCACAGTCAGAACTCACGCTCTGGCTGCCGACCGGGCCGACGGCCCCGCTGGCATCCCCGGAGCTGCAGAGCGCGGATCCGGCCGCGGACGGTAGCCTGCTCCATCGCACCAGCCGGGCCGAGCGCGCCAAGCCCGGCACGCCTGAGCTTGCCGACTGGCAGGTGCCCGCACTCAGCTTCGAGCCTGCCGCCGCGCTGGTGCTACTGCTCATCCTGAGTCAGCTCGCCGGGCCGGGCCAGCCGCCATTGCTGGGCGCGAGCGTGCAGTACCTGGCCGCGCTGGCTGCGCTGGCGGCCGACTTGACCGCACGCGGCCGCGTCCTGCCCGGTCTGGACTCGGCCGATGATGGCAGTTACGCAGCCAGGTGGCGACCAGTGCTGTCGGGCGCGGACGCGCTGCGGGCCAGGGAACTCACCGCCGCGATGCCGCCACTCTGCCGGTCGGCAAGCGCCGCTGGCGAGCCATCTGCATCGATCGTGACCGCGGCACTTGAGCTGCTCACCGACGCTGCGGTGCGAGCCAGGATGCGTGCTGCCCCAGGGTTCGCATTGCTCCCAGACGGCGCGGCCAGTCCGGCGAGCCCGCTGACTGAGCGCTGGGCTGACGCACTGACCGCCGACAGCGGCATGCTTGAGGTCAGCCGCGGCGAGACTGCGCTGGCGGCGCAACTCGCGTTCGCACTGTGGGCGTGGCAGGACGCGGCGCAGGAACCGCCGGGACCGGTCCGCACCTGCTTCCGGCTGATCGAGCCAGCACTCGCCGGGACCGGTCTGCGGTCGGCCGAAGCGGCCGCAAGTGACAGTACGAACTGGCGGGTCCAGTTCGCGCTCCAGTCCACTGACGATCCCAGCCTGCTGCTCCCGGCCGCCGATATCTGGTCAGGCGACACGGCTGACGGCTGGGCCACGGCGGGGATCGACTATCCAGAGGACGACCTGCTTGCCGGGCTCGGCCGCGCGTCCAGGATCTTTGCTGAGCTCGACTCGGAGTTGCAGGGCGCGGCGCCGGAGTCTGTCACGCTGGACTCGCGCGGCGCTCTGCGGTTCCTGAAGGAGACCGGCCCGCTGCTCGCCGGGGCCGGCTTCGGCGTCCTGCTGCCTGGCTGGGTGCGCAGGTCACGCCTGGGCCTGAAGCTCACGACCCGGTCACGTACCAGCTCGGCACCGGGTTCGGCGGCCGCGCCCAGGTTCGGGCTCACCGACCTGGTCGACTTTCGCTATGAGCTGGCCGTCGGAGATCAGACGCTCGACCCCGCTGAGCTCGCCGAGCTAGCCAGGCTCAAGGTGCCGCTGGTGCGGCTCCGGGGCCAGTGGGTGGAGCTGGATGAGCGGCACCTGAAGGCAGCTCTCGACTTCCTGGCGCGCGGTGGCTCCGGGACCATGACCGCTGGCGACGCACTGGCGGCGGGGCTGGCGGACGGTATCGCGGAGCTGCCGCTGACCGAGGTCGACGCCGACGGCTGGCTCGGTGATCTCCTGTCCGGCGAGGCTCCGGCCAGGCTCGCGCCGATGACCACCCCGGCCTCGTTCGGCGGTCAGCTGCGCCCGTATCAGGAGCGCGGTCTGGCCTGGCTGACCTTCCTTGGCGGCCTGGGCCTGGGCGCGGTGCTGGCCGACGACATGGGCCTGGGCAAGTCGCCGCAGACGCTGGCAGCTGCTGCAGGCCGAGCGAGACGCCGGGACGGCCACCGGCCCGACGCTGCTGATCTGCCCCATGTCGCTGGTGGGGAACTGGCAGCGGGAGGCGGCCCGGTTCACCCCGCAGCTCACGGTCTACGTGCATCATGGCGCGGACCGGCTGGCCGGCGCCGAGCTGACCGAGGCAATGACGTCAGCTGACCTTGTCATCACCACGTATGGCGTGGCAGCCAGGGATCGCGCGGCACTGACCGCGGTGCCCTGGTCGAGGCTCGTCTGTGATGAGGCGCAGAACATCAAGAACGCCGCAACCAGGCAGGCTCAGGCAGTGCGGGCCATACCGGCGCGGGCCAGGATCGCGCTGACCGGCACGCCGGTGGAGAACCGGCTCACCGAGCTGTGGTCGATCATGGAGTTCACCAGCCCCGGTCTGCTCGGATCGGCGGAGCGGTTCCGGCAGCGGTTCGCCATCCCGATCGAGCGCAACGCCGACGTGGCCGCGACCGAGCAGCTGAAGCGCATCACCGGGCCCTTCATCCTGCGCCGGCTGAAGACAGATAAGAGCGTTATCGCCGACCTGCCGGACAAGCTGGAGATGAAGGTCTGGTGCAACCTGACCCCCGAGCAGGCATCGCTCTATCAGGCAACCGTCGACGACATGATGGCGCGGATCGAGGCGGCCGAGCCGGGCATCGAGCGGCGCGGACTGGTACTGGCGACGATGGCCAAGCTCAAGCAGGTGTGCAACCATCCGGCCCAGCTGCTGGGCGACGGTTCGCGGCTCGATGGCAGGTCCGGCAAGCTAGCCCGGCTCGAAGAGATCGGCGAGGAGATCGTCGGCGCTGGCGACAAGGTGCTGTGCTTTACCCAGTACGCCGAATTCGGCCGGCTGCTGCAGCCCTACCTTGCCGCCCGGCTCGGCTGCGCCGTGCATTTCCTGCACGGCGCGACGACCAAGAAGCGTCGGGACGAGCTAGTCGCTGACTTCCAGGCGAGCCCCGAGCCGGCCGTCTTCCTGCTCTCGCTGAAGGCTGGCGGCACCGGGCTGAACCTGACCGCGGCTAATCACGTCATCCATGTTGACCGGTGGTGGAACCCGGCGGTGGAGGACCAGGCCACTGACAGGGCGTTCCGGATCGGGCAGCGCCGCGATGTCCAGGTCCGCAAGTTCGTCTGCGTCGGCACCGTCGAGGAGCGGATCGACGCGATGATCGAGGAGAAGAAAGCGCTCGCACAGGCGATCGTTGGCACCGGCGAGAGCTGGCTGACCGAGCTATCTGTCGCCGACCTGCGTCGCGTGATCGACCTGTCGCCCGAGGCGGTGTCGCAATGACCGGCTGGGATGGCGAGCGGTACCCGCCATCGCGGCCGCGGAAGGCCGAAGGCGGGATCAAGGCCCGGAGCAAGCGCGGTGCCATTGGCGAGCAGTGGTGGTCGCGGCGGTTCATCGACGTGCTCGAGTCGTTCGGCATGCAGAGCAGGCTGACCAGGGGCCGCAACTATGCGCGGTCCGGGCAGGTGCTCGGGTTCGACATTGCCGCTGGTGAAGTGTCGGCGCAGGTACAAGGATCCCGAGTGAAGCCGTATCAGGTACGGCTGCAGGTCCGGCCACTGTCCGCCCGGCAATGGCGGCGCGTCGAGGAAGCGCTGGCGGCACGCGCGATCTTCCGGGCCAGGCTGCTGGCCGGCGAAATGCCCGCGGAGATCGAGCAGGTCTTCGCCGACTGCGGCACGCCGCTGTTCCCGCAGACCGCCGGTGATCTGGAGATGACGTGTTCGTGCCCGGACTGGGAAGTGCCCTGCAAGCACCTGGCCGCAGTCTGCTACGTGCTGGCCGAGGCCTTCGATGACGATCCTTTCGCGATGCTGGCCTGGCGTGGCAAGAGCCGTGCCGACCTGCTGGCGGCGCTGCGCCGGCTGACCGGCCGCAGCCAGGCTAAGCAGGGTGCCGGCAGTCGCGCCGTCATCGACGTTGCCGACCCGCCGCTGGCCGAGTGCATCGAGCGATTCTGGTCGACGCCGCTGAGCCCGGCTCGGCTCCGGGCGCTGCCACCCGTCACTGCCGCGCCCGCCGACCTGCTGCTGCGCAGTTTCGAGCCGCCGCTCTTCCAGATCCGCGGTCAGGACCTGCTGTCGCTGCTGCAGCCGGCCTACCGCCTGATGACGGGCCAGGAACCGGGCGAGGACGACCAGGGAAACTAACGGTCTCGCACGTCATGACATGGAAACCTGCCGTTTCTGCGCGCCGGCCCGCAGGAAGCCTGGGAAGCGAGGGGAACGGCCAGGTCATGGTGGCCGGCCTGGTTAGATGGCTGAATGCTGATTAGGGACGCATACCGGGACGAGTTCCCCGAGATCGGGGACATCCGCGTCGGCGCCTACCTCGCGGACGGCCACCTGTCGGCTGACTCGAGCTACGCGCCGCGGCTTCGGGAGCTTGGCGCGGACGGCTCGGGCCAGGTGCTGGTAGCTGTCGGGCCGGACGGACAGCTCGTGGGCACTGTGATGCTCATGCCCTGGCCCGACGGCGGGAACGTGGTCAACGGGCCAGGCGAGGCCGAAATCCGGGCACTTGCGGTCCGGCCGCACGCCCGCGGCCAGGGTCTCGGCAGGTCACTGCTGGCCGCGGTGCTGGCCCGCGCTGGTCAGCAGGGTGTCAGCCAGCTGCTGCTGCTGACCCAGCCTGAGATGAGAGCCGCGCATCACCTGTATGCGGAAGCCGGCTTCGCCCGGCTGCCGCAGCGGGACTGGTCACCGGAGCCCGGTGTCATCCTGCTTGCTTACGGGCTGCAGCTGCAGTCAGCGTAGGGTTGCGCTTGCAGTTTGTGCTGATCACGTACGAAGGAGCGGTGATTCTCGGTGGGGGAGACGCTACCGGAAGTGCCGGCCGCGCAGGTGCCGGACGGGGTGTGGCTGCTGGACGTGCGCGAGGACGACGAGTGGGCAGCTGGGCACGCGCCCGGCGCCCGGCACATACCGCTCGGCCAGCTGGGCGCGCGCGTCGCCGAGGTACCGCAGGATCAGGACATCTACGTGATCTGCCGGTCGGGCGGGAGATCGGGACGCGCGGCACAGGCGCTGACGGGCGCAGGCTGGTCGGCGATCAACGTCGCAGGCGGGATGCAGGGCTGGGCAGTAGCGGGCCGCCCGATGGCTGCCGAGTCCGGCGGGGAGCCGTTCGTCGCCTGATGCCGCGCGGCTGGAGGCAGTCCCGCGAGTCAGCGGCCCTGACCGGCCAGCGGGTAGCTCAGGCCGATCATCGGCGCCAGGTCAGCGAGCATCAGCTCGAACATTGGTGACGGGTCGTCGAGCGCGAACCGCATATGGCCGAAGGCCTCCAGGCTGACGGTGCCGTACAGCAGCACCCAGCAGCGCAGGAACGTCTGCAAGGCACCAAGCGGCAGGTCCGAACCGACCATCTCCCGGTACCGCGCGAGCTGCGAGCGCAGCGAGGGCTGGATGTCATCGTCGGCGGGAATGGGAAACGGCCGGCGCCGGTACAGGTCGCCGAACAGGTCCAGGAACAGCTGACCGAACTGGTAACCGCAGTCAACCGTCGGGTCCCGCTCGAGCTCATGCACCACTTCCAGACCCGGCATCGGGCTGCCGAAGATCATGCTGAACTCAGGCACGTGCTCCAGCGCCCAGGCACGGAACTCCTGACAGCCAGCGATCAGCTTCACCGCCATGATCTCCGGCTGAGTCAGATCAGGGCTGGCCGCGTCAGCGGCCACCTTGATAGCGCTGCGAACGTGGTCGGCGATCTCGGTGAAGATGCTCGCCACCACGTGCCTGAGCAGTTCCTCATGGCTATCGAAGTACCGGTACAAGGCCGGCGCCGTCATGCCCATCTCGCGGGCGATGGCCCGCAGCGAGACGGCGGTCACGCCCTGCTCGACGAGCAGGCTTCGGGCAGTCTCGATGATCTCCTGCGTGGTCGCGGCCCGCACGCGATCCCGCCTGCTTGGCGCCTGGACCATGCTCATCATGCCCTCTTCCAGCCTGTCCGCCTGCCGAATCCGTTAGCTCCATTGACAGGAGTTAACTCCGTATGCCAAGTTTACATCGTAAAGCATTTACATCGTTAACCCAAGCGATGATCGCTAACGAGTCTAGCTGCGGAGGATGCCATGTTCGAGGCCTGGGGACGAATCCTCTTCCGAAACAGGCGGCTTGTGCTGGGCCTCGCCGGGCTCGGCGTGATCATCGCAGCGGTCTGGGGCACCGGCGTGTTCGGTGCGCTGCAGTCGGCCGGCGGCTTCGCCCCGCCCAGCAGCGAGAGCCAGCAGGAAGCCAACCTGGCCGCGCGAACCTTCGGGCGCGGCGCCGGCGATGCCGTGCTGCTCTACACCAGCACGACCGCCACGGTGCAGTCAGCCGCCTACCGGTCGGCTGTCACCAGCTCGCTGGCGCGGCTGCCGGATGACCGGGTGGTCGCCGCGCAGACCTACTGGTCGACTGGTTCGCCGCAGTTCGCCAGCGCGGATGGCAAGGTCAGCTATGCGGTGCTGGTGCTGGCGGGCACCACTGATGCGGCCCGGATCAAGAACTTCAACGCGATCAGGCCTGACCTCACGGCACCGGGTCTTACCGTGCAGGCAGGCGGCCAGATCCCCACCGAAGCCGCCATCAGCAAGGAGGTCACGAGCGACATCGGCAGGGCAGAGGGCATCTCGATGCCGGTCCTGCTTGTCCTGCTCGCGATCATCTTCGGCAGCCTGGCGGCGGCGAGCCTGCCGCTCGCTATCGGCGGCATCGGCATCATCGGCTCCTTCGCCGCGCTCCGGCTGCTGACGCTGGTCACGCCGGTGTCGATCTACTCCATCAACATCACCACGATCATGGGCCTGGGCCTCGCGATCGATTACGGGCTGTTCATGGTCGGCCGGTTCCGCGAGGAACTGCTCCGCCAGCCGACGGTGGAAGACGCGCTGGCCAGGACGGTGGCCACGGCGGGTCGCACGGTTGCGGTGTCCGGCGTCACGGTGGCCGTGGCGCTGGCAAGCCTGATGCTGTTCCCGGAGGTCTTCCTGCGCTCGATGGGCTACGGCGGCGTAGCGACCGTGCTGGTTGACATGCTGGCCGCGCTGACCGTGCTGCCGGCTCTGCTGGCCGTGCTCGGGCCGCGGGTCAACGCCCTGCGGGTGCGCAAGTCCGTGCACCGGCCGCGAGCCGGGGACGCAACTGGTGGCTGGTACCGGCTCGCCCGCACCGTTATGCGCAGGCCAGCGGTGTTCGTCGTCGTCATCGTGGTCCTGCTGCTCGCTCTTGGCACGCCATTCCTGAAGGTCACCTGGGGCGGCACGGACGCGCGGGCGCTGCCGGCCGCTGCTGCCCCGCGCCTGGTCACGCAGGCCCTGGCCAGCGACTTCCCCGGCAACGTCACGGCGCCGATCGAGTCGCTGGTCCGGTTCGCCGGGCCGGCGACGGCATCGCCGGCCGCCCGGGCACAGCTTGCCGCCTACGTCAGGCGCCTTGACGGTGTCGCGGGCGTGACGGGCGCGCAGGTGACGGGGGTGCGCGGCGACGTCGCGCGCGTCGACCTGACCTACCGCCCGGATCCGCTGTCCGCGCAAGCGCGGCAGATCGTACGGCGAGTGCGCGCCGTCGCTGCGCCGCCGGAGGCGCGCGCGTACGTCGGCGGTCAGACTGCGCAGCTGGTCGATGAGCTGGGCAGCCTGTCGGCCACGCTGCCGTGGATGGCGCTGGTGATGGCCGCGGCCACCTTCGCGCTGCTGTTCCTTGCCTTCGGCTCGGTTGTGCTGCCGGTCAAGGCCATCGTGATGAACGTGCTCTCGCTCGCTGCCACCTTCGGCGTGGTGGTCTGGGTATTTCAGCAAGGGCACCTGGCCGGGCTGCTGCACTTCTCCCCGACCGGCACGCTGGACCCGACCATGCCGATCCTGATGCTGGCAATCATCTTCGGCCTGTCGATGGACTACGAGGTGTTCTTGCTGTCGCGAATCCGCGAGCGCTACGACGTGACCGGCAACAACGCCGAATCTGTGGCCAGCGGCCTGCAGCGGACCGGCGGCGTGATCACCAGCGCCGCGCTGCTGCTGGTGATCGTGATCGGAGCGTTCTCCGCCTCCGGCATCACGTTCATCAAGCTGATGGGCGTGGGCATGATAGTGGCGCTCATCGTGGACGCGTCGATCGTGCGGGTCATGCTGGTTCCGGCCACGATGCGGCTGCTCGGGGGCGCGAACTGGTGGGCACCGGGACCTTTGCGCCGCCTCTACGCCCGCTACGGCATCCGCGAGACCGAGGGCAGCGGCGAGGCCGGCATCGGCACCGATCCGGCCGTGGGCCGCGAGCGACCGGTGCGGGCCTGACGATAGTGGCCCCGTTCCCTTCGCCAGGCGCGGTTATCACGGCACCGCTTGCAGCTGCGAGAATCTCCGGGCGAGAACCGCCACGCCCGAAACCGAGAAAGGTGCGCCGACGCCCGTGCTGGACCTGGCTGCGGTGCTGGCCTGGCCGCCGTGCTGACCTGGCTGCGCCGGAACTGGCAGTTCGCTGCGCTGACTGGCTGGACCGCGCTCTGGTTCGTGCTGCTGGCACCCGGCACTGGCAACAGGCCAGCGGGCGGCGGCATCGCCTGGCGGCCGTTCCTGGTGCAAGGCAGCAAGGGCCTGTTCACCGGAATGTTCCGCTGTTTCGCCGACAAGCACTCCTGGCCAGGTGGCCTGCACCTGTATGCGAACTGCCCGTCGCTCCAGATCGGGCCGGCCTCGTTCGTAGTGGCCGAGCCGGTTCGTTACCTCGGTCCGCATAGCGGCCTGGTAGCGGCCGAGGTGCTGATCTCGGCCATGGGCCTGGCGACACTGCTGGTCATCCGGAGGATCGTCGTCACTGCGCGACCTGAGCTGGCCGGTCACCCCGGCGCGGACTGGGCGTTCCTGGCGGGCGGCGCGATCTTCATTGTCGGCTGGCAGGAACTCGCAGTCGCATTCGCGCACCTGGACGACGGCTTGGTGCTGCTCTGCACCGTGCTTGCTACCTGGGCCGCGGTACGAGGCAAGCCAGCCCTGACCGGTCTGGCGCTCGGCCTCGCCATCGTAGCCAAGCCATGGGCGCTGGCGTTCCTGCCGGTACTCCTGCTGGCGGGCGGACTGACCGCCTGGCGCGCACCGAACCTGGCTGCCAGGCCGATTCGTGCCAGTGTCCGTCCGTGCATGCTGGCCGGCGCCGTCGCCGCACTGGTGACGCTGGCCGGCTGGCTCCCGTTCTTTCTCGCGGACTCGCGCACTAGCCTCGCCTTTCACTACAAGATCACCAATGTCGGGGACACGGCGCTGCGTGTGCTCGGTGTCGCCAGCGCGCAGACGCCGTCCTGGGACAGGCCGGCGCAGGTGGCCATCGGCTGCGTGCTGGCCGGCCTTGCCGTCTGGCGAGGCAGGTGGCCAGCGGTGATCCTGCTCGCCGTCGGCGCTAGAATCGCGCTGGACCCGGCGACCCACAGTTACTACACCGCAGGTGTGCTGGCGGGCGCGCTGCTCTGGGATCTGCTGGGGTCGCGGCGACCGTTCCCGGCGTGGACGCTGGCCAGCTATGCCGCGCTGGACCTGGTGCCGCTCATCACGCACGACCAGACCGCGCGCGGCGCGCTCCGGCTCGGCCTGGTGGTCGCTTTCACCGGCTTCATCCTGCTCGGTCCGCCACGCTGGTACTGGCGTCCGGTGACGGAATGAGCGAATGCCAGGACACGCATTAGCGAAATCGCCTAATGTGCTTTACAGGTTCGGTCAGCGCCTTTGCTAACCGAATTAGGAATAACAATAGTGCTCGGGGTCAGATCACTCGGCATCAGTAACTCGGGGTCGAATCGTGCGAGGCCGGCTCAGGCCGGTGCCTTGATCGCCTGGACTGTTTCCGCCGTGGGCTTCCGGCGGCTTCTTTGGCGTGCGCGCGAGTCGAGCTGGCCAGGTGTGGCGGCGCGACGCGGATACGGAGGAGCTATGTGGTCTGCACCGTGGAAGAACCGGCTGGCGGGCATCGTCGCGCTCACCACTCCGGCGTGCCTGCTGCTCGCTGCTCCGCCGGCATCGGCGCTGCCGGGCGCTGTCAGGCCGAGCCAGCTAGCGGCCAGGGCGGCCGTCGGCCGGCCGGCGCCGCTCGTCACCGACATCCGGCTCCGCGCCCGGACCAAGCATGGTGCGGCGGCGCCGCCGATGAGCGCGGCCATGGTGGCGGCGAACGCGGCCAAACAGGCTGAGGTTCGCAGGACGCTGCTGGTCATGGCGCGCCAGGCAGGTCACGCGGCCAACTGCGCGACGGCTGGCTGCCTGGCCGGACTGCCGGCCGCCAGGGACCTCGCCGCAACCCAGCAACCCCAGCTGCGCAACTACTTCTGCGGGCCGGCCACGGTCTCGGAGATGCTCGCCCAGGTAGGTATCCGCATCACCCAGTGGACGGCAGCCCGCGAACTGGGCACCACGCCTGGCGGGACCAACTGGTCCGACAGTTCGGGCTATCCGGTGCCGCGAGTGCTCAACGCGAACCAGGCCAGGAACACCTACGTCGCTGTCGGCCTGCCCTGGAGCCCGACCGCGAGCCAGATCAGGACGTACGAAACAGACCTGGTGCGCGATATCAACTCGAAGGGCGGCGTGCCGCTAGCCGGAAACGCATATGAGGTAGCCGGCGGACCGCATCTCACTGGTAATCCGGTGAATCAGACGATTATGCACTGGATTGATATCCGGGGTTATCGTGACTACGGCGCGATAACCGACTATGAGGATTCAGTGCATAATGCTGCGAGCATCGGCTGGAGCCTGACCGTGCCCGCCTATTCCTCGCTGGCATCGAGCACCATTGTCTATATCCTGGGTGCCCGTGGCTACGACTGGTAACAGGCCAGGCTGGCTGGCGTGCGCGGCTAGGGCCGCGCTGACCGTCGCGGTCCTCGGACCGGCGGTGGCGGGGTGCGCGACCGGCGGCCCGGCGGCTGGTGGCGGTTCGCCCGCGACTGGCGCCTCGGGCGATCGGACCGGCGTGCCGTCAGCCGAGTCATCGCCGGTCCTGTCCGCTGCGGGTCCGCTCAGATTCTGCCCGGCCCGGAACGGGGCGTTCCTGTCCGCGGCGCTCGGCCGGATGCTGCCAGGCTCCGGTGTGTCGGAGGTCGTCCCGCTGGGCGCCACCGCCAGCACTGCGTACGTGTCAGCCTGGTCGCCGGGGTTCGCCGGGGTGGCCGCGGTGGACCTGCGCTCCGGGCGGATGCGGCCGATCCGGCGCTACGCGAACCCGGCGACTGATCAGGCGGACGGCGCGGCCGACGGCCGCTGGCTGGTATGGGCCCAGACGTACTCGCTGGCCAGCCTGGACCGCTTCACCATGTACTCGTGGGACGCCACGACCGGCCGGACCCGGCAGATTGGCCACTCCCTCGCGGGGCCAGCGGGAACGCCGTGGCCGAGCCCCTGGCACGCGCCGGCGGTCAGTGGCAACTACGCCGCCTGGGCGCAGGGCTACGGGCCTGGCGGCCTGGTCGAGATCAGGCTCGCGAACCTGCTGACCGGTTTGGTGCAGACGATCGCGCGCGGCCACGTTCAGCCGCCGTTCTTCGATGGCGGCCTGCTGGTCTGGCCCGAGTCAGATACTCCCGGCACGCAGACGACGCTGCGCGCCTACAGCCTGGCGACCCGGGTCAGGACGGCGCTGCCGCCCGCGCTGTCGGCGGTGCGCGGGACGGATTTCGTCGTGACCGACGGAATGCGCACGGCCTACCTGAGCCCGGAATTCACCCGGCTTTACTATTCCCCGGCGCAGCACAGCCCGGCCCGGCTGGTGGTCACGCTGCCGGCCGGGGCTGACTTCACGGATCTGGCGCTGGCGCCTGGCTCGCTCGCCTGGACCACGACCAGGGCGACGTACCTGGCGAGCACCCGTACCGGAGCCTTCGTCCAGGTAACGCCGCAGTACGGGTATCCGACCGGGTCGGCCGCGGTGATGCTCATCACCGATGCGCCGGCCACCAAGGCGGCTCACCCGCCGCTGCCGACTCATGTGGTTGACCCGGCTGCGATCGTGTGGCCCATCTGCCCGGCGCGTTCGTCCTGACACTCCGGTAGGAGATGGCGTTACCCGGCGCCGCAGAAAGTGACATGCTCACCCACGGGGACTCAGCCCCTGTCAGGACTCCGCAAGTGACCGAGGAGGGCGGGCGATGTCGTTCCAGGGCTGGCCGGAGGAGGCGCTGGACTTCTATGACGGCCTGGAGGCCGACAACTCGAAGACTTACTGGCTCGCGCACAAGGAGGTCTACGACACCAGCGTGCTGCTGCCGATGAGCGAGCTGCTAGCCGAGCTTGAGTCGGCGCACGGTGAGTCCAAGATCTTCCGTCCGTACCGTGACGTGCGGTTCAGCAAGGACAAGTCGCCGTATAAGACAGCGATCGGCGCACGCATCGGGCCCGGCTACGTCCAGCTGTCAGCCCGCGGCCTGGCGGCCGGCTGCGGCTCCTACGGAATGGCACCCGATCAGCTGGAACGGTACCGGCAGGCCGTCGCTGCCGAGCGCACCGGTGCGGAGCTTGCGGACATCATCACCGCGGTCCGCAGCCAGGACATTGACGTGCATGGCCGGGACGTGCTGAAGTCCGCGCCACGCGGCTATCCGGCCGATCACCCGCGGATCGAGCTGCTCCGGTTCAAGGGCCTGGTGGCCTGGAAACAGTGGCCGGTCGAGCCGTGGCTCGCCACCGCCGCCGCCCGGCAGCGGATCACTGACTTCCTGGCTGCGGCGCGGCCGCTCAATGACTGGCTCGACGAGCATGTCGGCGCCAGGGCCGGCTAGCTGCCGCGAGCGGTCCCGACCCGGCCAAGCCGCCGGACGGCGAGGCCGCCCGGAGCCGGAGATGTATCCGGGCTCTGGGCGGCCTCGTTCGCGCTGGGCTTACGTCCGCTTGCCGCGGCTGCTTAGTCGGCGGGCACCTCGTTCATCAGGTCTGCGGAGGTCTCCATGCCGGCCCGCCACACAGACCGGGCGATGATCTTGTGCGGGTCGACGCGGTGCTTGTACTTGGCCGCGATCTCGGTGATCTCCTCGAGCAGCCCCTCGGACAGCGTGGTCGGCTTGAGGCCGAGCGCGAGGAACTGATCGTTGCGGACGCTGAGCTCGTTCTCGTCCGCCTCACGCCGGGGGTTGGGCAGGTAGGCGACCTCGGTGCCGGTCATGTCGCTGATCATCTTGGCCAGGTCGAGGACTCGGTAGGTCTCGGTGACCTGGTTCAGCACCATCGGCTTGCGAACCTGCCTGCGGCGGGTTGTTCAGCGCGATCTCGATGCAGCGGACAGTGTCGCGGATGTGGATGAATGCGCGGGTCTGCCCGCCGGTGCCGTGCACGGTGAGCGGGTGGCCGATGGCGGACTGCATCAGGAACCGGTTCAGCACCGTGCCGTAGTCGCCGTCGTAGTCGAACCGGTTGACCAGGCGCTCGTCCTTCGCGGTCTGGTCAGTCTGGGTGCCCCAGACGATGCCCTGGTGCAGGTCGGTGATCCGCAGCGCGTCGTTCTTCGCATAGAACGAGAACAGCAGCTGGTCGAGGGTCTTGGTCAGGTGGTAGACCGAGCCCGGATTCGCCGGATGCAGGATCTCCCGCTCGAGCTCGCCGTCCGGGGTCGGTACCTTGACGGTCAGGTAGCCCTCGGGAATCGGGGCGCTGCCCGACCAGCCGTAGCCGTAGACGCCCATGGTGCCGAGGTGCACAAGGGAGGCGTCGATGCCGGTCGCCACCAGGGCGGTCAGCAGGTTGTGGGTGCCGCGGACGTTGTTGTCCACGGTGTAGCGCTTGGTCTTCTCGGATCGCATCGAGTAAGGGGCCGCGCGCTGCTCCGCGAAATGCACGATCGCGTCCGGCCGGATGTCCAGGAGCACGGCGACGAGCCGGTCGTAGTCGGTCGCCAGGTTCAGGTTCACGAAGCCGATCTCGCGCCCCGAGACTTCCTTCCAAGCGCGCAGCCGCTCGCCTATCGGCCGGATCGGCGTGAGCGAGTCCACTTCGAGCTCGACGTCGATATTCCGGCGGCTCAGGTTGTCGACGATGGTGATGTCATGACCCTGATCTGACAAGTACAGCGACGTGGGCCAGCCACAGAAGCCGTCGCCGCCGAGGACCAGAACGCGCATAGGTGCTCCAAAAGTTTGCTCTACCGCTCGAACAACGTCCGCAGCATCTGCCACGGCGTAAGTTGGGAGCTCGACTTTCTGGCTCTCAACGATGGCGTCCGTGGCAGTGTACCGGCCGATATTCACCGCGATGGTCAGTTCGTGCCCACATGTGAGCCGGCCGACACCAGGAACCTCTGCCACCTGCTGATCCCAGCCCGGCCCGCTCGCGAGCATGAGCTTTCCCTCCAGCATGACGCGCAAGCGCCCGCCAGGCTAGGAGGAACAGCGTATTGCCAGCGGCTGCTGAGCATAACTGGAGCCGCAAATACGTGCTCTTCGGCGCAGATGCGGTACGGATCAGACTGACAACCGGGCAGAGCGGAAGGATGGGGCCATGGCAGAGCGGCTCCGAGGCGTGACAAGCCCGTACCTCCTTCAGCATGCCGACAACCCGGTGGACTGGTGGCCATGGTCCGACGAGGCCTTCGCCGCGGCAGCCGGGCGTGACGTCCCGGTCATGCTGTCGGTCGGCTACTCGGCATGTCACTGGTGCCACGTGATGGCGCACGAGTCCTTCGAGGATGAGCAGACCGCGGCGATCATGAACGAGTCGCTGGTCTCGATCAAGGTCGACCGCGAGGAGCGGCCGGACGTTGACAGCGTGTACATGACAGCTACCCAGGCGATGACCGGCCAGGGTGGCTGGCCGATGACAGTGTTCATGACGCCCGAGCGAGAGCCTTTCTTCTGCGGCACGTACTTCCCGCCCGCCCAGTTCCGGCGCCTCGTGCTTGGCGTCGCGCAGGCGTGGCGGGACGACCGGGCGCAAGTCGCGGCCCAGGCGCGGCACATCGCCGCTGCTCTCCGGGAGCGAGCGGGCACGCCGGCCAGCAGCGCACTGAGCCTGGCGGACGGGCTGGGCCTGGAGGATGGCCAGCTGGCCAGGGCCGGCGGCGGCCCGGCGGCTACGGCAGGCTGGCAGAGCCAGCTCAGCCAGGCGAGCGCAGCTGGCGTCGCCGGGCTCGCTCGCGAGTTCGACGCCAGCCGCGGCGGGTTCGGCGGCGCGCCCAAGTTCCCGCCGTCGATGGTGCTGGAGTTCTTGCTCAGGCACGCCGAGCGCGCTCTCGGTGACACTGGCCCTCAGGCGCTCGCGATGGCGCAGGCCACGGCCGAGGCGATGGCGCGCGGCGGCATCTATGACCAGCTGGCCGGCGGGTTCGCCCGGTACAGCGTGGACGCGGACTGGGTGATCCCGCACTTCGAGAAGATGCTCTACGACAACGCCTTGCTGGCCAGGGTCTACGCGCATCTCTGGCGCCGCACCGGAAGCCTGCTCGCCCGCCGGGTGGCGGCGGAGACCTGCGACTGGCTGATTGCCGAGCTGCGGACGGCGCAGGGCGGTTTCGCGTCAGCTCTGGACGCTGACAGCGACGGAGCCGAGGGCGCGTTCTACGTCTGGACGCCGGGCCAGCTCGTGGCGGCCCTCGGAGAGTCGGACGGCGCGACCGCGGCCAGGATCTTCGGCGTCACCGCGGCCGGCACCTTCGAGCATGGCGCGTCCGTACTCCAGTTGCGCGAAGACCCACCCGACGCAGCGGAGATCGTCCGGCTCCGCACGGCCCTGCTGGCAGCCCGGGCCGTCAGGACGCGGCCGGGTCGCGATGACAAGGTGGTCGCCGCCTGGAACGGGCTGGCCATCGCCGCGCTGGCCGAGGCCGGCCTGCTTCTTGATCGCGCGGACTTCATCACTGCCGCCGTCCAGGCTGCCGACTTGCTGGCCAGGGTGCATATCGCCGGTGGCCGGCTGGCCCGCACCTCCAGGGATGGCCGGGCATCCGGCACCGCTGGCGTCCTCGACGACTACGGCTGCGTCGCGGACGGCTTCATCGCGCTGGCTGGCGTCGTCACGGCTGACGAGGAAGCAGGCGCGGATCGCTGGCTTGGCCTGGCTGGCGACCTGCTGGAGACCGTGCTGGCCAGGTTCGGCACCGGGTCCGGCGGCTTCTACGACACGGCAGACGACGCCGAGCAGCTGATCTACCGGCCATCAGACCTCGCCGACGGGCCGAGTCCCTCGGGCACGTTCGCAGTCGCGGGTGCGCTGCTCAGCTACGCGGCGCTGACCGGGTCGGAGCGCCACCGGGCGGCTGCGCTGGCAGCCCTGCAGGGGCTGCCGGACCTGGCCGCGAGATTCCCGCGCGCGGCTGGGTGGGGTCTGGCGGTGGCCGAAGCCGCCCTGTCCGGACCTGTGGAGATCGCCATCGCGGGTCCGCGCGGCGCGCAGCGTGCTGAACTGCACCGTGCGGCACTCCAGGCGGCCCCGCCGGGTGCGGTCATTGCCTGCGGCGATGGGGTGCATCAGCACATCCCGCTGCTCGCTGGCCGGACGCCGGCCGCGGACGGCCCGGCCGCGTACGTGTGCCGCGACTTCGCCTGCCGGGCTCCAGTCAGCACGCCGGCTGAGCTCCGGGCCGCGCTGGCCTGAGCGCTCACCCGGCGGGGTCGATGGCCCCGCCTCCCGCCGCCGTGCCGGGGCGAGGCTCAGTTTCCGGCCCATGATTTACCAACGATGCAGCAGAAGTTTGCCAAACGTTCCCCATGGATCCCGGCTCATGGGATTCCCTTATAGCAAGATAGGGATTTCCTGGGTATAGACGCATGTGCGATGTACGTGCATCGTGTTACGACAGGAGCCAGCGATCGGGCGGCTGCGGCCTGAGGGGAGTACCTTGCGCGACGGATATCGCCGCCTGCGCGCCGGTCTGTGGGGCGCGGTTGCTGTCGGCGTCGCGATCAGCCTGTCGCCTAAGGTCGGCGTCCCGTTCGGGCCGCCCGGCCGCCCGGCCGCGCCAGCCCGCACCGGCCACTCAGCCTTGCCCGCGCCGGATCAGGCTGCCGCGTCCGCAGCGCTGATCCAGGCTGCCGTCTCGATGCCGGGCAAGCGCGGGCTCGCGCCAGATCAGGGCCGTCGATATCGCCGCCGTGCTCGGCCCCGGCGGACGTAACCTGACCGGCCACCACGGCAACCCCGTTACCCAGGCACGTACGGTCATCCGGTCCCTGGGCCAGACCGAAGCCAGCGCGGCGCAGGAAGCCGGCGTCTTCCTGCCGGCAGGCCCGCGCGGCCGTGACCGGCAGGCAATCCTGCCGGACCAGGCGGTGAGCGCGCCGAGCGTGCCGGTCGCCGAGCGGGCCGGCCTTGCCAGGCTGACCGGACCGCGGATAGGGCGGCTGCGCACCCTGCGGCCGGCCGACCTGCTCGTTGTCGCGACCGGACCCCTGCCGGCTACCTCGCTTGCCTCGATCAGGCGGCTGCCAGGGGTGACTGCTGCCGAGTCGCTAGACGCAGCCAGGCTGAAGGTCAACGGCGGAGACATCGCAGTGCTCGGCGTCGGCCCGGCCACGTTCCGTGAGTTCGCGGCCAAGCCGACCGCGAGATCCACGGCACTGTGGCAGGCCGTAGCCGACGGCGGGATAGCGGTCTCCTACCTGATGGGCAAGCAGGAGAAGCTGCCGCTCGGCGGCACTGTCCAGGTGATCGGCCGCCGGACCGAGGAACTCGTGGTCGGCGGCTACGGCACCGTTGGCATCAGCGGCGTCGACGCCGTCGTCTCGGACACGGTAGCCAGGTCACTCGGGATGCCGGCCGGGAACGCCATCGTCATCAGCGCGCCTCATGCCCGGCTGACCGAGCTGATGAGCAAGGTCAAGGCGGTCATCCCGGACAGCGCGTCGGTCGCGCCGCTGGTGGCGCAGGCACCCGAGCACGGCCTGCCCGGCACTGCCGGCTACGCCGGCGCCATCGGCGTGAGCTCATCGGGCGGCCCCGCGATGACGGTCACCCAGACCGAGGCCTTCCTGACCGCGGCGCTCAGCCGGGTGGGCATGCCCTATGTGTGGGGCGGCAGCGGCCCGAACGTGTTCGACTGCTCCGGCCTGGTGCAGTGGTCCATGCGGCAGGCAGGCATCCTCGTCCCGCGCGTCGCGGTCGACCAGGCGCAGTCTGGTCCGCGCATTCCGCTGGCCGACCTCGAGCCTGGCGATCTGCTTTTCTATCACACCGACCCGACGGCGCCCGCGTACATCTCGCACGTGGCTATCTACCTGGGCCACGGCCTGATGCTGCAGGCGCCCGAGCCGGGCATGGACGTGCAGGTTGTGCCGGCCATCTTCGGGTCGGGGTTCGCCGGAGCGGTTCGGGTCTACCCCCGGATCGCGGCCGCTGTCGCCGCCAGCCTGGCCGGCTGACGCGCGGCACCCGTCGCTCTGACGGCGGAACACCGAGCCTTCCGCGGTGTCACTTGCGTCCGCCCGAACTTAGGTGTAATCATAATTACATGACTACTAAGAACGCTGACTCGGACGCCGCCAGCCGCGGCGGTGCTGACGAGACGCTACGCGGCTGGTTCGCCGGGCGGCTCCCGGCGGGCTGGTTCACCGGCACACCAGAGATCAACGTCGACCGGGAGGAGATCACCGTCGTCGGCGCGATCGCCGCTCCGGAGACATCAGCCGGCGCCACCGAGGCCGAGGTAGCGGCAGCGGCGGACGGGCGCAGCCGCAGGTTCCGCGAGGAGACCCGTGATCACCGGATCGAGATCGCGCGGGAAGCCGAGCACAGCTTCGGCCGCAAGGTTTCCTGGGGCGTCGAGTGCGGCGGCCGCACAGTGATGTTCACCACGTTTTCGGTGCCGGTGATGACCAGACTTCGGCAGGCCGAGCGGCAGGTGCTTGACACCCTCGTAGACGCCGGGGTGGCTCGCAGCCGCAGCGATGCGCTGGCCTGGTGCGTCCGCCTGGTAGGCGAGCACTCAGGCACCTGGCTGACCGAGCTGAGGGACGCGTTGCGCAAGGTTGAGCAGGTCAGAGCCGAGGGACCGGGCTAAAGCAGGGCAGCAAGCCAGGCTGGCGCGGGCGCAGGATACTGGCGTCCGCGCCGCTTTTGCGTATGCCGGGAACGGGCTGCGGCGGGGCTGCTGCCGCCGGACGCAGGCGGCCGGGCCTGCTGGCGGCCCGTCACCGACCGAAAGTCCTGCGGCAGCCGCGCGTCACCACGACCCTTCTTGCGCAAATGATTGGGGCGCACCAGGCCGAATTGATCCGGTCATGCCGGGGTACACTCCCCGAATCCTGCATCATCGGGGTTGTTTCCCCGTGGCTGGTGCCGGTAACCCCCGCGGTGGATCGACCCGCAGAGCCTTTGAGGAGGACCAGTCGTGGTGAAAGAGGTGAACGCGGCCTCGGCTGACTGGGACCCGACCGGCAACCTCCAGGCAGTTCTCGACGACGCTGGGCTGAAGAATACGAGCGTGCGCGAGTACGTCCGGTACTGGGCCGAGCTCACTGGCGCCAGCCGGGTCGAGGTTGTCGGCGCCTCCGACGACGCCCGGCTCATTACCGAGTCACTCGCCGCTGGCGAGATCGCTACCGCGGGCGAAGGACGGTATTACGCCCGCAGCTACGTGAAGGACACGGCCCGCTCTGAAGAGCGCACCGTGGTAGCTACCGCTAACCCGGCGGACAAGGGCGTATACAACAACTGGCGCCCGGCCGACGAGATGCGGCCGTTGCTGACTGAGCGCATGCGCGGTGCCTCGGCCGGCAAGACCATGTACGTGATTCCGTACCTGATGGCCCCGCCGGGCTCGCCGCTCGAGCCCTATGCGGTTGGCGTCGAGCTCACCGACCACCGCACCGTCGCGCTGCACATGATCCGGATGGCGCGCTGCGGCGTCGAGCATGTCAACAGCCTGGTCGACCAGGAAATGTTCGTGCGCGGCGTCCATGTCACTGGTGACCTGGAGAACCTCGGCCAGGGCACCGCGGCCGACCAGCGCTACTTCGTTACTTTCGCGGACGAGCGGACGATCCTGCACTTCGGCTCCTCCTACGGCGGCAACGCGCTGCTAGGCAAGATCGCGCACGGGCTGCGCCAGGCCTCCTACGACGGCTGGGCCTCGCGAGAGTTCCTCGCCGAGCAGTTCATGCTGATCGGCATCAGGGACAAGCAGTCCGGCCAGACCTGGCATATCTGCGGCGGGTTCCCCAGCGCCTCCGGCAAGACCAACCTGGCCATGATGCTTGCGCCCGATTGCCTTGGTGACCGGTACCACGTTGAGTTCTACGGTGATGACATTGCCTGGCTCCGGGTCGACCCCGAGGACGGGAAGATCTACGCGATCAACCCCGAGTTCGGCGTGTTCGGAGTGGCTAAGGACACTAACGAGCTGACCAACCCGACGGCGCTGGGCTCAGTCGCGCCAGGCACCGGGGTCCTGTTCACCAACGTCGCCTACAACGAGATCACCGGCGAGGTGTGGTGGGAAGGACGGACGCCGCAGCCGCCGGCAGATGTCACCGGCTGGCGCGACTGGACCGGCCAGCTGATCTCCGAGCGGACCGGCAGCGAGGACAGCAAGCCCTGGGCGCACCCGAACAGCCGCTTCACAACCTCGCTGGCCAAAGTGCCCAATATCGCCCCGGACTTCGAGGACCCGAAGGGCGTCCCGATCGACGCCATCATCTTCGGCGGCCGTACCCGCGATCGCGAGCCGCTGATCCGCGCCATTACCGACCTTGCCGAGGGCGTCTACGACGGCCTGACGCTAGGCGCCGAGGCAACCTTCGCGGCCGAGGGAGTGGAAGGTCAGCTGCGCTACGACCCCATGTCGATGCGCCCGTTCATGTCCTACCCCGAGGGTGCCTACGCGGCCCACTGGCTGCGCATCATCGGCGCCGCGGCCGACCATGCCGATCTTCGCCCACGTCAACTGGTTCCAGCGCGATCCCGACGACGGTCATTTCCTCTGGCCTGGCTATCGCGACAACCTCCGCCCGCTGCTGTGGCTGCTGAGGCTGAAGGACGGCGAAGTCCAGGGCCGCCAGACAGCCGTGGGTATCGTCCCGACCGAGGCGGAACTCGACCTGGAGGGCGTGGACATCAGCCCGGCGGACCTGGACAAGATCCTCAGCATCGACACCGAGCGCTGGCGCCAGGAGATGGACCATCGCGAGCAGCACCTGGCCCAGTTCAGTGACTTGCCCGAGGAGATCTGGGCGGCGCACCGCCGCGTTGCCGCGGCGCTGGCAGCCGAAGCGGACTAAGGCGCCGCCGCCGCGGCGGCATCCCGGCGTGGGGGTGTCGCTTTCGGACTCGAAGATGTTAACGTTCCGTTATGGGGGCACTACGTTGCGTTGATGGGTCCATGCTGTCCGTCGAGGCCGTCGACTGCCGCGACAAGGCCGGCCAGCCCTATGAGATCACGCTGCGGCTGGCGCGGGACTCGGTGCCCTTCGCGGCCGTCGGCCAGCGTTGCGGGCACCAGCTGTCGCAGCTCGCGGAGCGCGTCAGCGAGGCCCGGCTGGATCCCGGCCTCGCTGCCGAGTGGCCGGACCCTGATGACAGGTTCCCGGCCCATCCCACCGGAGCCATGCCCGGCGACCACGAGTATTTCGCCCTCCGCTCGCGCGACCGGGCCGACCTGCCGGGTACTGGCGAGCTGCGGTGCGTGCTGCGTTCGAGCGCCGTCTGGGTAGGCGAGTGCACCGGCACCGGCCAGCACCTGCCGCCCGCTCAGCACGGCAGCGCTGGTCAGCACGCCGTCGCAGCTCAGCACGGGGTGGCCGGGCTGCACACGGTGGCCGGTCAGCACGCTCTGCCGGGACAGCGCGCCTGGCCGGGGCGGTCGCCGGCCGGCGGTCACGGCCGGTGGCGGCTGACCAGGCGAGCAGTCATCGAAGCCTGGGGAACTGCGGGCATTGGCGTTCGCGCCGTCCTGACTTCGGCTGAACTGGTGGCATTCTTGGATACGGTTCTCACTGAGCCGGAAACGGCGTCACCCACTGCGGAGTCCCCGGCTGGGCTCATCCCGGCGGGTGACGGGCTAGTCGGCCAGTCAGCCGGACGACAGCCTGGCGGCGCAGCAACGTCGCTATGGCGGCAGCGAGGAAGGGTGCCGGATGGGATTGCGAGGTCTCGTCTACCGGCTATACGAGCGCAGGCTCGAGGCGGCACTGTCGCCTCAGGCGATTCCCCGTCACGTTGGGGTGATGTGCGACGGTAATCGCCGGTGGGCCAGGTCGGCAGGCCTTGCCGACGTCAGCAGCGGCCATCAGGCAGGCGCAGACAAGATCTTCGAGCTGCTGGAGTGGTGCCAGGAGTCTGGCGTCGAGGTAGTGACCCTGTGGCTGCTGTCCACCGACAACCTGGCCAGGCCGTCGGCCGAGCTAGAGCCCTTGCTGCGGATCATCGAGGACACCGTGCGGGAGCTGGTCGCGCAGGAGTGGCACGTCAAGCCGGTCGGCGCGCTGGATTTGCTGCCAGCCGACACCGCTCAGGTGCTCAAGGACGCGGCTGAGGCCACCGCGCGAACAACCGGCTTGCTGGTCAACGTGGCTGTTGGCTACGGCGGCCGCCGGGAGATCGCCGACGCGGTCCGCTCGCTGCTGCAGGATCATGCAACCCGCGGCACGACGATTGAGGAACTCGCCGAGATCCTGGATGTCGAGCACATCGCCGAGCACCTGTACACGGCCGGGCAGCCGGACCCCGATCTGGTCATCCGCACGTCAGGCGAGCAGCGCCTCGGCGGCTTCCTGCTGTGGCAGAGCGCGCACTCGGAATTCTATTTCTGTGACGCCTACTGGCCGGCCTTCCGCCGGGTCGATTTCCTGCGTGCGCTGCGCTCCTACGGGGCCAGGCATCGCAGGTTTGGTGCGTGAACAGCTCGTTACGGTACTTTCCCCGGTCGCTTCGCTTAGGTACGGTCGGTACTGACGGGCGGTGCCTAGCCGCCCGCCGGGAAGGCCCTCGAAATTCTCGAGCTTCGCGTCCTGGTGCGCAGGCGAGACGAGCGAAGGGCCGGCGCACGGTCCATCGCTGGCCGGACCCGGTCCCGCCGACACGTCTGTGTCCGACCGCGGCGCCCCATGGGTGCCCAGGGGAGAGCGAGTGGCCAGTTCCTCCGCACGTCGATCGAGTCAGCCTGCAGCTGTCCGGCCTGCTGTCGCACAGCCGGCTACTGCAGGGCCCGTTCCCGGACGAATGCCTGTTGCCGAGTCGGCCGCAGCTGAGTCCGCAGCCGCAGGCCCTGGCCAAGCCAGGCGGCGAGCTGAGTTCGCCAGCACGGCGCAGCCTCGCCGCACCTATGTACTGGACACCAGCGTGTTGCTTGCCGATCCTGCCGCGATCGGCAGGTTCGCAGAGCACAGGGTGGTGCTGCCGGTAGTCGTGATCACTGAGCTTGAGGCCAAGCGGCACCATCCCGAGCTTGGTTACTTTGCCCGCCAGGCCCTGCGCTACCTGGACGACCTGCGTGTCGAGTACGGTCGGCTCGATGCTGATCTGCCGGTCGGCGACACGGGCGGCAGCGTCCGGGTCGAGCTGAACCACTCAGATCCGGCCGTTCTGCCAGCCGGATTCCGGCTCGGCGACAACGACACCAGGATCCTGTCCGTCGCGTGCAGCCTCGCGGCCGAAGGCGAGACGGTCATCCTGGTGAGCAAGGATCTGCCGCTGCGGGTTAAGGCGGCCGCCGTCGGGCTGACGGCCCAGGAATACCGCGCCGAGCTGCCGCCCGATTCTGGCTGGACCGGCATGGCTGAGCTCGACGTGACGGCGGCTGAGATTGACGAGCTGTACGACAGCGGCAGGCTCGAGCTGGCCGCTGCCCGCGATCTGCCGTGTCACACCGGCCTGGTGCTGATGTCAGGGATAGCCGGGGCAGGTAGCGCACTGGGCAGGGTGCAGCCGGACAAGTCAGTCAAGCTCGTGCGCGGCGACCGGGAGGCATTCGGGCTGCGCGGCCGGAGCGCCGAACAGCGGATAGCGCTGGACGTCCTGCTCGACAACGAGGTGGGCATCGTCTCGCTGGGCGGCCGGGCCGGGACGGGCAAGTCAGCCCTCGCGCTGTGTGCTGGCCTGGAAGCGGTGATGGAGCGTCGCCAGCACCGCAAGCTCGTGGTGTTCAGGCCGCTGTATGCCGTGGGGGGCCAGGAACTCGGCTACCTGCCAGGGTCCGAAGCGGACAAGATGAACCCGTGGGCGCAGGCGGTCTTCGATACGCTGTCCGCGGTCACCTCGCAGGCTGTTATCGACGAGGTGATCGGCAGGGAGATGCTCGAGGTGCTGCCGCTGACGCACATCCGCGGCCGGTCCCTCCATGACTCGTTCGTGGTGGTCGACGAGGCGCAGTCGCTGGAACGCGGTGTGCTGCTGACCGTGCTGTCCAGGATCGGCGCTGGCTCCAGGGTCGTTCTGACCCACGACATCGCGCAGCGGGACAATCTGCGAGTCGGCCGCCACGACGGGGTCGTCGCGGTCATCGAGAAGCTGAAGGGCCATCCGCTGTTCTCGCACGTGACACTGGTCCGGTCGGAGCGGTCGCCGATCGCGGCGCTGGTGACCGAGATGCTGGAGGACGCGACGCTTTAGCCTGCGGAGGCGCTTTAGCCTGCGAAGACTTTGCCGGGCGGTATCATCCTGGGTGTTCCGTCTCGACCCGGGCGGGAATTTTCGTTGCCATGCGACCGTGAGCCGGTGCTATCCGGCTCGGCGGCGAAGCGGCAACGCAGGCTTCGCTTGCGCGACCAACGGAAGGACCGCCGGCAGACATGGCCCCGAAGCCGTCACTTGTCACCGTCGGCCGGGAACGGCACCCCTTCCGCTGCTCGATTTGCCAGGGACGGCTGTTCAGGGACCGCGAGATCAAGCTCAGCACCAAGGGCGCCGACCTGCTCCGGCTCGGCTGGGCTAACCAGTCGGTGACTGGCCTGGTGTGCGAGCAATGCGGCTACATCCACATGTTCATGTCGGCCGCGATTCAGTTGTGGGACCCCGGTAGCTGACCGGTGGGCATCGCAGCCTGACTCGGCCTGCTACTGCGCGTCCAGCAGCGCCTGCGCGATGACGAGATCGGACGGATAGGTGATCTTCAGGTTGTGCTCGCTGCCGGCGACCGTTCGGACTGGCACCTCCGGCAGGTAACGCAGCACCACGCCGCAGTCGTCGGTAGCGGGAACCGTGGCGAACTCCGGGTCTGCCGCGGCCAGGTTGTAAGCCTGGCTAATCACCGACAGCCAGAAACCCTGAGGTGTCTGACACCGGGCGAGCGATTCGCGCGGCAGGGTCCGGCGGATCGCGCCGTCGGCGACCTCGACGATGGTGTCCGCCGAGGCCACGACGGTGCCGACGGCCTGCGACTCATCCAGCGCGCTGACGCAGTCGGCGATGGTCTGCTGGTCCACGAGCGGCCGGGCAGCATCGTGGAACAGGACCTTGCCGTCGGTCCCGGCCGGGAAGCGCGCGCTGAGCCAGCTGATCGCGCACCGGGTGGACTCCGTTCTGGTGGCGCCGCCCGCGATGACGGCCGCGAGCTTGCTGACGCCAGCAACTTCCTGCCGGACCTGTTCCGCGACGTCGGCAGCGGTGACCACCAGGATGATGTCGACGCCGGGGGCCCGGCTGAACGCGTCGGCACAATGCCCAAGGAGCGTCCGCCCGGCCAGTACCTGCAGCTGCTTGGGCACGCTCCCGCCGAACCTGCTGCCTGTCCCGCCGGCCAGGAGTACAGCCACCGTCCGCATGGCCGGACGATACCGCAGCAGCGGACCGTGCCTCGCCGGCCCGGCTGTACCGGCCCGGCTGGGCCGGGACGTCGTGCCGGGCCGCGCTCCCGGTCGGGCGCTAGGGACGGCCCGGCTCGGCGACCACCCGCACGTCTGCGGGTGGTCCCACGACCACGCCAAGCTGGCCGCATGTACGCTAGGTAGCGCTCTGATTACATAGTGTCTCAATCTGGCGGTCGATACGGGAGGATCAGATCGACGCTGGACTTGGCGGACAGGCGGACGAAGAGGCGACTGCCGGCGCTGCTGCGGGAGCCGCGGCGGCGCAGCAGCATGGGTCCAGGGCCGGGCCGGCCGGGTCATCGCTGCCCGTCGGAATCGAACCTGACCAGCCTGTGCTGGCCGCGGCGGACGAACCGCCAGTAGCGCCTCGCGGCGCGGCCGATGCCGGTAAGGCAGCGCGCCCGAGGTCCGGACGGCGGCCGCGACCAGACGTAACTCGATCTGGCCAGCGCCGGGTGGCGTTGCCGAGAACCGGGAAGCAGGTTCGCGCAGACCGCCGGACTGTCCGGACTAACCGCGCGGGACCGCCGCGGGACAGCGCGCAGGGAACGAAGCCCGACGACAGCAGCCCTGGTCAGCCCGATCTGAGCGTCGAACGGGGCCCGGGTCTTTCCGCTGCAGCGACGCCGGAAATGGCCCGGCCGGCGCCGGAAATGGCCCGGCCGGCGCCGGAAATGGCCCGGCCGGACCTGAAGTGGCCCGGCCGGCACCTGAAGTGGGCTTGCCGGGGCCGGATATGGGCTTGCCGGGGCCGGACGCGGACCTGCCCGGGCCGGACGCGGGCTTGCCAGGCATGAGTGCGCTGGCGCCTGGGCGAGGTCAGCTGACAGAGGGCGACGGCCCGCAGGTGAAGACACCGCTGGGTCAGCTGGCCTGGTCCGACCTGGATCAGGCGGTACGGTCGGCCCAGCGCTGGGATCCTGAGCACAGGATCCAGTCCGCGCCGGCGGAAACCGAGCATGAGACCGCGCACGGCATCCAGATGCTCCTGGCTGGCGATGCGACTGGCCTGGCCAGCGAGACCGTCAGCGTACCCGGCGAGGCTTTCCTGGCGGAGGTGCGCCGTCAGGCGCTGAGCTGGGCGCAACGGCGAGGTATCGGGCTCAGTTCGGCGTGCGGCATCTCGGTGGCGCTCGCGGTCTGCGCTGCGACCTGGCTATCCGCCGGGAGCAGGGCGGACAATTTCCGTGGCGTGGCGGCATTGTCCGCTAGCTACCTGGTGCTGCTAGCCGGTCGGAGTATCGCGCGTTCCGCCGATCCGCAGCCTGCTACCGCCAGCAGCACCCGCTGGCTCGCCGCGCTAGCCGTGCGCTTGTCCGAGTGCGCCGTTTACGCCGGCCTGGCCGCCGGAGCGGCAGCGCAGCACTGGCCAGCCACCTGGGCGCTGGCCGTCGCTGTCCTCGGCCTGGTCAGCGTCAGGGACCTGATGACGGCCTGCGCGATTCCGCCCGGCCTGGGCGAGCGCTCGAGCACGCCAGTTCAGCGCCTGGCGAGAGTCGCTCTGACCATGCCGCCAGGAGGCCGGATCCTGCTGATCGTGCTCATAGCGCCGGCCTGGGGTGCCAGAGTCTGCCTGCTCGCGCTCCTGGACTGGGCGATCATCTCAGTTGGCTACGGCATCGCCGGGCGGGTTGCGCCGGAGCTAGCCCGAGATCCAGCCAGGCTCGTCAGGCTGCGGGACGACGGCGCGATCGCCCGCACCCTGGGCGCGGTTGTTCGCGGTCAGCTGCTGCCACTGCCGCCCGCGATCCTGGGAGTCGCCGCTGTGGCCACCCTGGTGGTGCTCGGGCTGCACGGCCTGCCCGGCGTGCTGCTGGCAGGCCCCGCAATCGTCATGCTGCTGGCAGCGCCAGGATCGAGTAACCGGCATGCCGGCCGGTTCGACTGGCTCGTGCCGGTCCTGCTGCTCGGTGCCCAGCTGCTCTACGTGGCCGCCATCGGCCTGGCAACCCGGGTGCCTGGTCTGGTGATCTTCGTACTCTGCGCCGCGCTATCGCTGCGTTACGCTGACCTGGCCTTTCCTGGCAGGCCGGTCATGATTACTGCGCCACGGCAGCCTGAGTCTGCTCCGGCCGAGCGCGGCACGCGTCTCGGCTGGGAAGGCAGGCTCCTGCTCGTCGGCCTGGCTGCGGCCCTGGGCATCGCCATGTACGCCTACCTGGCGCTGACGGTCTACCTGGTCCTGCTCGTCGGGACGACTGCGCTGACAAGCTGCCTGACGCCTCGCCACGATGACGGTCACTGACCGCCCCGACCCTGGGCGCAGACCGGGCGGAACCTGACTGCGGACCGGCCGACGCCGTCAGCTGCGAACCGGGAACGTCTCGCCCGGAGTCAGCTTCCAGCCGTAGACCTTGCCGATGTGAACGGTCGGCGGCCCGAACAGGGAGATGACGTAGGCCCAGACCTGGGTGCCTGGCCTGATCACGGCCATGATGGCGACCGGGTCCTTGGCAGCCAGGTCTGCCCGCACCTGCGTTATCGACGGCTGTGGCGCCTGGTTCCGGCCGGTGGCCAGCCAGTCGATGTACTTGCTGGTGGCAGTCTCCCCGGTCCGGCCCGCCCGCGCATTGCGGCCCTTCGCGCCCGGGGTGATGAAGTCACCGCCGTTAAAAGTGACCGGCACGCCGGTAACCGCGTCCCACCGCAGCATCTGAGACGTCGCCGCCCACGGGTACGGCACCAGCATGACCGTCGACTTACCGGTGAGATGCAGCGCCGCGTAGGTCGCCCGCCAGCCCGGCGGCAGCGGGTTGACCGGGACAACCCCGTCGATGGACGGGAAGAGCGGTAGCAACGCGACGATGGCCGCTCCGGCGGCGATCTTTGAGCCGTTCTGCCAGTTCACGAACGGCTTGACGCCGGACCTGGCCAGGTCCAGCGCGAACGCCAGCACCACGGCAGCGGCCGCGTCGGCCAGGATGCTCAGCCGGTCCGGCACCATGCCGCCAACGACCGGCAGGTGCTCGAAGAAATGCCAGGGCAGCAGGAAGCCCGGCAGTGAGTGGACGCCCGGCAGGATGGGCTTGGAGCCCATGCCCAGCCACTCGAGCAGGATGCAGGTAAGGCCGGCTACCCGGATCGTGAGGTTCCGCCAGAAGAAGACGATGGCCGCTAGCAGCAAGATGATCAGCGGTATGCCCAGGTACGCCAGATACTCGGGGGTGGGCTGGGTGTAGTGGTTATAGATATAGGAAGTACCCGAACTGTGCAGCAGTACCGAGTTCGGCGGCGTGATGAATACGTACGGGATCGTCCCGAGGTTCGTCATCTGCCCGTTGTAGAGAATCGTGACGGTGGCCGCAGCGCCATGAGCGGCTATGCCGTGGAACTGGACCCAGAGGCCCCGCCCGGCAAGGACAAGCGTCACCAGGCCGCCGGTGGCTAGTCCGATGAGCGCGGGCCGGATGGCCGCGACGATCGCCCGCGGCCGGCAGATCGCCAGCACGACCAGGAAGATGGCCACCGCGATGACGGTGTCGACCAGCGTCTCCTCGGCGATGAAGATCTGACCTGCCACGAACAGGCCGAGCCAGATCCCGTTCCGGACCGGGCTGCCATCACGAGTCACCAGCCTGAGCACCCGGTCGGCGATCAACGGCGGCAGCATCGCAAGTACCAGCGAGTAGTGCCCGATCCCCGAGTCGGTCAGGGCGGGCGAGAAGCCGTAGAGGGCACCGCCCAGGGCCGAGGCAAGGATGCTGGCGTGCCAGTGCCGCAGCACGTAGAACATCGCGGCGGCCGACCCGGCGAAACCGATGACTAGCAGGCTCGTCAGCGCCACCTGCGGGCCGAACAGCACCGTGATCGGCGAGATCACCACACCGGGCAGCAGGAACGACGTGTTCCACATCAGGTTGACGCCGTGCGGCGCGTTCATGGTGGTAGTGATGAGGGCGGGCAGATGGAAATGATCCACTGCGTTTGCCGCGTAGCGGACGAACCAGGTGGCCTGGTTGACGTCGGGGGCGTCGCCGACCTGCCTGCGCCCGGCCGGGTCCATCCACAGCCGCAGCGTCACGTAGAAGGCGCCAAGGACGTAGCAGTAGATGGTGATGGCCTGGGGGCTCCTGGCCCAGGCCAGCATCCCGCGAGGCTGCGGCTCCCGTGACGACTCGGCCACCTCCGTGGCAAGTCTGGTCACCGCGGCCTCCTATCGGGAATAGTTCAGCTTCTGCGTGCGCAGCTGGGCGGTTTCAGCCGGTCTGACAGCATCGCGTAGCGGCAAAGATAGCGCAGTCCAGCGGCTGGCCAGACGCCAACTGGGCTAACATCATCGTGCCTTAACGAAGATTTCCGCAGCGTTGGGTGACGTAGCCGCGAAAATTGCACTCGTTAGTTTACGGTACGGTCAACAGCGACCGGGGCGCTCAGCCTTCGTCACATACTTGACCATGCTGCATAGACCCCAAACTGCCCTGGGCGGGTGCGGGGGTTAAGTTGGTGGCTTCGCATGAGGCGCCGCGCTTCTTCAAGGAGTCAATTCGTGCACGACACGAAGGTCGGCCGGATACAGGTGGCTGATGAGCCAGGCCCCAGACCCGGCTGGCTAAGCCGGGACAGCCTGCTCTGGCTGATCTTGGTCACGGTGCTGTTCCTGGTCGCGGAGCTTAACCCGTCGCTGCTCCGGATGCCGCTTGGCCCGGACGAGATGACCTATATCGCCAAGACCAGCGTGCACGCCTCCGGTGTCTTCCTGCCGCCGGTCCACGGTCATGGCGTGGGGCTGCTAGCCGCCCCGGTCACCTTGTTCACCACCTCGCTGGTGGCGCTGCGGGTCTGGATGGCGGTGCTCTCGGCGCTCGGCCTGTTCCTGGGCATGCTGTGCTGGCGCGGACTACGGCCGGCCTGGGTGCTGGCCCTGGCCGGCCTCATCCTGGCAAGCCTGGCCATCACCCAGAACAGCGGTGTCCAGGTCTATCCCGACTGGTGGGCCGGCGTCGGGATCCTGGCGTTCACAGGGCTATTCCTGCACGCCGTCAACGGCACCATGCGCGCTGGCCGCGCGCTGACCCTGGTCGGCGTCGTCAGTTTCTTCATCGTCATGATGCGCCCGCAGAACATCGTGTTCATCCTTGGCCCCGCGATCGCCGCGGTAGTTTTCGTGCCGGCCTGGCGCAAGCCCAGGGTGCTGGTGGCGATGGGCATCGGTGTTGCCCTTGGCCTGATCGAGTGGGCAGCCGAGGCGGTTTACTGGTTCGGCGGTATCGCCAATCGCATCCACCTGGCCGGGCAGGAACCGCCGAGCCTGCGCCCGTATTTCTCGTTCTTCACTCAGGTCAAGGTGCTCAGCGGCCCCTGGTACTGCGAGCCAGGGCAGTGCACTGACTGGCGCCTTCCGTGGGAGACCCTGTGGTGGGTAGCTCTGCTGGGGCTGGCCGTTCTCGGCGTATACGCGGTCTGGCGGACCAGCGCGAAGGCGTCGTCACTGCTGGCGGTCTTCACCGGGCTCTGGGTCGTCGTGCTGTACGGCCTCCTGGTGCCGTTCGGCGCCCCTCGCTATTTCCTGCCGACGTATGCGCTGTTCGCGATCCTTGCCGCCGACGGCATTGCCTGGCTGGTCACCGAGTCACGATGGCGGACCGCAGGCGTCGTGGTCACCTGCGCCTTCCTGCTGACCGGGATTGTGTCTCAGCAGGTCGTACTGCGCGGGGAGGTCTCGAACCAGGCCGTGAGCCTGCCGTATGAAGCCCGGGCAGCCCAGCTGGCAAAGCTCGGCATACATCCGCCGTGCGTCGTCTACTCGCCGTCCATCGCCTACTACCTGGGGTGTGCGGCACCCTGGAGCGGCGGCACCATGCGCGAAGTATTCGCCCGGACGCCGCAGGGCAAGCACGGATGGCGCCGGCTCTCCCTGCCGCCGTCCGCCCCCGTGGTCTTCGTGCCCAAGTAGGAAGCTGCTGATCCTGGTAACGGGGTCCTCGCTAGTGATTGCCGTCCGGGCCTGCGAAGGCACTGCCATCCCCGCAGATCGGTGTGCTGCCGGTGATGCCGCCGTACAGGCCGGCCAGGTTCCGGTTCAGCGGGCGCCCGGCTGAGCTTCCCGAGCCGACCGGGAGTGCACCGGCGGCTGACCCGCGCGCCGGGGTGAGCCTGGCGTGGGCCAGGCCGAGCAGTCCGACTCGCTGACGACCCTGTCGCTTCGGGTAATCCGGTCTCGGGAGCCGGGTGTCATGGGCGATGGCCGCGAACAGCCTGGCTGCTTGCGGCTGCGTCCATTCCACCCACGCCGCTGGATTGCCGGGATACGGCCGGGTGGGTACCTCGATGAACTGGACTGAACCGGGCTTGATGCCGCGCAGCTCGTCCGCGATCGTCAACAGCCTGCCTGGAGTCAGGCCGGTGTCGGTGGCGATGTAGCGGTGCCGGGCCACGTCGCTGATCACCGACAGCAGCTCGGTCGGACTGTGCAGCAGGCGACTGCGCTCGATGCCCTGGACCAGCGCGGCCATCAGGAACTGATCGCGCCGGATCCGCTGCAGGTCAGAACCTTCGCCGATATACCTGACGCGCCAGAACGCCAGCGCCTCGCGGCCGTAAATGTGATGCCGGCCCGCGCTCAGATCGAGCCGCGACTGCGGATCGTGCACAGCGACTGGCAGGCACACGTTGACGCCGCCGATGTCGTTGATCACATGCTCGAATCCGGCGAAGGTCAGCTCGATGAAGTCGTTGATGTGGATACGGGTGGTCTGCTCGATGGTCTTCCACAGGCAGCCGGGACCGCCGTAGGCGAAGGTCGCGTTCAGCTGCTCCACATAGCCAGCGGGCCGGGCTGCCTGGCCTGGCGCCCCGTCCTCGGGAGTGCAGCTGAGAATCGGGACCACCGAGTCGCGCGGGATGCTCAGCACCACGATCCGATGAGCGCCCGGTGCGATGTGCAGCACCATGGCGGTATCCGACCGCGCGCCGGAGATGCCGGCGTGGCCGCCGATCTTGCCGTTCGCTCCCGACCGGGTGTCCGAGCCGATAATCAGGATGTTCAGAGCGTTCGGTGCAGCGAGCGGCCGGCGACTCGCCAGGTCCGTGGAGACATCCACGTGCTTGATCGCCCGCCAGTCGGCCCGGTAGGTCAGGTAGATCGTCAGCGAGCCGCCAACTAACGTAACGGCGCTCAGGACGGCGACGCCGCGCAGCACGATGGACCAGGCCGGACGGTGCCAGCCGGGCGTACCCGGCCGCCAGCGGGCGGCGGTGGCGAGCCCGCGCGGCCCGCGCCACCGCTCCGGAAACTCAGGCGGCGCTTCGTTCCCCTCGCCCAGCGTCATTGCGTCCTCCGGGCCTAGCTCCTGACCAGCCAGCGCTTGCCGGGCTCACCGAAGGATGCGCTCGCGGCAGCTGGACATCCGGAGCGCAACCCGCAGCGCGGGCAATGCCTCACTGATTAGTTGACCTGCGGGGAGCAGGAGAAACCCGGTGCGGTGTTAATTCGGGTTAATTGTCAGCCCGGGCCGGCGAATGCGTTGCTGTCCTTGCAGATGTTGACGCTGCCGGTGACCCCGCCATACGTGCCCGCCAGGTTCTTGATGCCGGGGCCGCTGCTGTGAGCGGTGGCCGGCTTCAGTGCGGTGAAGCTCGATCCCAGGATCAGCGTGATCGAGCCTGCGGAGAGGCTGGCGTCCTGGCGGAAGGTCACCGAGCTCAGCAGCCTGGCCAGCGTGCGCGCGGCAGGCAGTTGCGCGGTCGTCGCGTACTCGATGACCGAGCCGGTGTAGTTCTGTACCGGCGTGTCGCCTGGCTGGCCAGTCACCTTGAAGCCGCGGCTGGTCAGGCTTGCGGCGGTTGTCGTCGCAAGGCCAGGGGTGGTCGTTCCGTTCAGTACCTGCACCTTGACATCGGCAGGGCTGACGGTGAGGATCGCGGACTTGCCGGCGTGCTTCTTGTGGGCCTTCGGCAGCCTGGTGTCATGCGCGATCGCGGTGAACACCGTGTTGGCGGCCGGCTGGGCCCACTGGACCCAGTTCGGGTTCCCCTGCGACTGCGGCTGCGCCGAGCTGATCCACTGCGCGTTGCCGGTGTAGGTCGTCCACGGAGTCGTTACGAACTGGACCTTCTTGGTGGAGATACCGCGAAGATCCTCGGCGAGCTGCAACATCTTGCTGGGAGTCAGCTGGTTGTCCGTGGTCAGGTAGCCGTGTCCGGTCACCGCGCGGATGACAGAGAAGACCTTGGTCGGACTCTTCAGCAGCCCGGCATGCACGATGCCCTGCAGCAGCGAGGCCATCAGGAACTGGTCTCGCTGGATCCGCTGCGGGTCGTCGCCCATGCCCAGGCCTTCCCTGGTGCGCCAGAACGCCAGTGCTTCCCGGCCGTAGACGTGGTGCTTGCCCGCAGACAGGTGCAGCCGGGAGATCGGGTCGTCAACGGCCTGCGGCAAGCAGACCTCGACGCCGCCGAGGGCATCGATGACGTGCTCGAAACCGTTGAAGGTCAGCTCGACGAAGTGGTTAATGTGGATGCCGGTGGTCTGCTCTACCGTCTTCCACAGGCAGCCGGGGCCGCCGTTGGAGAAGCTCGCGTTGATCTGCTCGATGTAGCCGGCCGGCTGAGCGGTCTGGCCAACCGTGCCGGGCTCGGCGGTGCAGCCGAGAATCGGGACCACCGAGTCGCGCGGGATGCTCAGCACGACGACCTGGTGAGCGCCGGGCGCGATGTGCAGCACCATGGCGGTGTCGGAGCGAGCGCCAGAGACGCCTACGTGGCCGCCGATCTTCCCGTTCACGCCGGACCGGGTGTCCGAGCCGATAACCAGAATGTTCAGTGCGTGCGGATCGGCGGGTGGCCGCTTGCCAACGAGGTCGCCTGCCACACTGATCCGGTTGATGCCATCCCAGGCGCTGCGGTACTCGATGTACGCCGTGAGCGATCCGGCCGTCATCACGAAGGCAACCAGCACGGCCACCGAGCCAAGGATCAGCGTCGGCGTAGAGTGCCCGCTCAGCCAGCGGCGGCGCCGGGCGGGGCCACGCGCACGTTTCGACGGCATCCGCGGCTGGCCGGGCCGGGGTCGGCGACGCGACTGGCCAGCGTCGGACCAGCCGGAACCGTCGGCATCCTCGTTGCGGCTCATCGCTCCTCGGGGGGTCAGACTGCCTACGGCCTTGGGGCGGGGGACCTAGCCGCTAGGTTGCCGTCCATCGTACGTGCTCTTACCACAATGAATCACCCGCAGCGAGCAACCTGTTCCGGCGATCGTCCTGGCTACGGGCGGGCTGGCGCCGGACCGTAGCTCAGTGCAGGTCAGCGGTGCCGCGGCGGGCCAGCCGGGATAGCTCGTCGTGAAGACACCGCGCCGCCTTTACAGTTGAGCCGTGCGCCATCCCGATAGCCCGAACGACGCTGACGCAGAAGCGCGGCCGGGGCTGGCAGCGGGCGACCGGTCAGAGTCGGCCGGCCCTGACGTAGCCAGTGCCACGGACAGCGCGTCCGAGCCGACCGCTGCCTTGCCAGCGGTCGTCACGCCGCGGGCAGTCGGCCGCGGGCCGCTGAGCGGGCTGGGCACCATCGCCAGCAGAACGCGCGCGAGCCTTAGCGGATATGCTTCGGGTCCCCGCAGTCCGGGAGCAGTGCTCGGACGGGCCTGGGGTCGATGGAAGCCCGCAGGCCGTGTGCAGGCCGAGCCCGGCGCCCCGGCCGACGCTGCCATCGCGTTGCTCGGCCGGCTCACCGTGCTGCCGGCCGTGCTCCTCGTGGCCTGGCTGCTGCCCGGCTTGCCGCTGTTGCTAGGCGGCAGCTTCCTGCCGGTGCCGATGCTGCTGATTTCGGTGCCGCTGGCGGTAGCCCTGACAGTTAACGGCCTGCGCGAGGTGCCATCGAGCTGGCCCCGGCTGCGCGCGTACGGCAGCAGCGGCGGGCGTACCTGGGCGGCCTGGTTCGGCCTGCTGGCCACCGTTGCCGTGATAGTGGGCCTCGTGGCCTGGCAACTCAGGGAGAGTTCTGAAGCGCTCATCGTCGCGCGCGACTCCGGCACCTACCTGCAGACCGGGTTCTGGATCGCCCAGCACGGCTCGCTGCCCATTCCGCAGGCCCTGAAGGCGTTCGGCGGCCCGCATCCCGGACTGAACTTCGGCAGCATCGGGTTCCTGGCCAGCGGGCACTCCGTTGTCCCCGCGGTTCTGCCGGGCCTGCCGCTGCTGCTAGCCGGCGGCTTCTGGATCCACGGGATCACCAGCGCGACGGCACTGAGCGCCGTCCTCGGCGGCATGGGCACACTGGCGTTCGCGGGCCTGGTTGCTCGCCTGGTGGGACCGCAATGGGCGCCGGCCAGCGCACTTGTGCTCGGCCTGAGCTTGCCGCAGCAATACGTCAGCCGAACTTCCCTCAGCGAGTCTGCGGTGGAGATCATGTTGTTTGGCGGGCTGTCCCTGCTGGCCGACTCACTGGCGCTGCGAGGCCTGTCGAGTCCGGCGGTGGGCCCGCACGGTACCGTGGTCGGGCTCTCGCGCCCGTACGGGTTCCGGCAGAACTGGCGGCGGCTAGTCTCCTGGCGCGACTGGGCCAGCTGGCTGACACCGCAGCGAGCGCTGGCCTCGCTCGCGGGGCTCTGCCTCGGGCTCAGCCTGCTGATGAGCCTGGACGCGCTCGTCTACGTCCTTCCGGCGATCCCTTTCGCAGCGATCCTCATCGGCGGCCGACGACCACAGGCGGCCCCGTTCCTCATCGGATTGTGTGTCGGCTGCGGTTACGGAGTACTGGCCGGATACCTGCTTGACCGGCCGTTCGTCGAGCTGGTCGGGCCGACGCTCGCGCTCGGCGGCGTGGCGGCCGTATGGCTGGCCGCCCCGGCGATCGTTGCCCTGCAACTGCCCAAGTTCGCGTCTGTGCGGCAGGGGGTGCCGCGGCTGCTGGCCCGGCGGCCGCTGCGCTGGCTGCCGGAATTCGGCAGCCTGCTAGTAGTGGCGGCGCTGGCCGGCTTCGCGATCCGGCCGTACGTGCAGACCGAGCGCGGCCACCCGAGCGTCGCGGTATTCAACTTCATCAAGGGCCTCCAGCGCGCCCAGGGCCTGCCAGTCGACCCCACCAGGCTGTACTCCGAGCAGACGTTCTACTGGGTCAGCTGGTACATCGGGCTGCCGACGGTGCTGCTCGGCGGCATTGGCATCGCCTTGCTCGTGCGCCGCTGCCTGCGGGCGCTGCTGACATGGCGGGACCCGACCGGAGTCTGGCGCAGCTGGGGATTGCCACTCGCCACCATCTGCGCCGGCTCCGCCACCGTCCTGTGGGCGCCGGACATTATCCCGGATCAGCCGTGGGCCAGCAGGCGCCTGGTGATCATGGTCATGCCGGGGCTGATCATCTGCGGTCTGTGGGCGGCCGCGCTGCTGGCCGGACGGGCCCGCGACCGGGGCGCCCGGCCGGTGACGGCCGCGGTGGCCGGGCTGTTCTGCGTCGCCGCGATGCTGGTGCCGACGATATCTACCACGTTCGGGCTGGGGTTCAGCCACCGCGGTAAGGCGGGCAGCCTGCAGCCGGTGGCCCAGGGCCTGGCGCTGCAGCGGATCGGCCGTGGTCAGATCAACGCGATTGCCGCGCTCTGCGCCCAGATCCCCGGCAGCTCCTCGGTGATCATCCTGTCCCGGCCGACGGCGCTCGCTTTCACCCAGACGATCAGGGGCATGTGCGGCGTGCCTGTCGCGTCGATGGCGGGGCAGCCGGCCGCCGCTGTCGACAGCGTCATCCGGTCGATCACCGCGGCCGGGCGGCGGCCGGTGCTGCTGGCCGCGCACAGGTCGCTGCTGGCTGCCTACGGAGGTTCGCCGGCACTCGTGCTCAAGCTGACGACCTCTGGGGATCCGCACCAGCTCACCCAGCTGCCGACGGCACCGGTACCTGTTCGCTACGTGATCTGGATGATTTCGGCTGGCAGTCCGGGTACGGGAGCCTGAGCTCAGTGCGCGCTGGCCCGCGCCGGTCGTGCGCCGTCGGCCATTGGTGGCGCACTGCTGGTGGCGCACTGCCGGTCGTGATTTGCCAGCGGGCGCCGGTGCCCATAAAGTTAGGGCACACGACGCGGGGTGGAGCAGTTCGGTAGCTCGCTGGGCTCATAACCCAGAGGTCGCAGGTTCAAATCCTGCCCCCGCTACCAGGTCAGAGGCCCCTTCCGGGAACGGAAGGGGCCTTCTGAATGCCGGATGCTAACGAATTTGCTAACGGGATCTTGCTCACGGCGCGGTAGGAGTGCCGGTGCCGCATTGCCGATCAAGGCGGCACCGCTGCGCTCCGCCGCGACGGCGCTTCCCGCGCCGCGCTCTGACTTGAGGCCCCGCGCGCGGGCGCGCCTGGCCAGGACGCCAGCAAGCCTCATTGCTCGGGTGACTCATCCCCGCTTCCCGATTGCCCGGCGTCGCCCGGAACCCGTCGAGGGCGCTCTGCGTCGCCTGCGGCGATGGCCTGCGGCCATCCTCGACAGAGCCCGGCCGAGAGTCGCCGGGGTCGCGGCTATCGGGATGACGACTTGATGACACGAGAACCGGTCCTGTGGCAAAACTAGCTGGCCAGTTGAACCGGTCAGCTTTACGATCGCCGTTGTCAGCACGACGCGCCCACATCTTAGGAGCCGACAATGCGTGCAGCGCACATGTCCATCGAGAAGGCCTTGGGGACCTATTCGAAGGGGCATGACGCATGCCGTGGAAAGCGCTCAGCCGGGAGATACTCGCCCGTGCACTAACCCATAGAGCCTCACTCGCAAGACGGCTCGCCCAGCCCGGCCAGGTTCAGACCGGCCCGCCGCCGATCATTCTGGCCAACAACGAGACACAAGAAGTTCTCCAGGCCGAGGACGGGCTCGCTCCTGCGCGTGATGTGACAGTCATCTTCTTGCGGTGGGCGTTTGTACGCGCGGTGTTTCACCGAGGCTATGTGCTCACTGCAGGCCTGTACCTGGTGATCGTCGCGCATCTGGCCGCGTCCCAGTTGCTAGTCCTGGGGACGGTCATGTCAGTCACGCTGCTGGTGTCGGACCTGCCCACCGGCGTGTGGTCCGACGCCGAGAGCCGCAAGTGGCCGCTTGTGGCCGGGCATATGTTCCTGGCCGCCGGAATGACCATGACAGGCCTGGTCACTGCCTTCCCGCTCCTGGTGATCGCTCAGTCGCTCTGGGGGGTGGGCTGGGGATTCTCCAGCGGCGCAGACGTTGCATGGATCACCGACGAGCTGTCCCAGGTCGGCCGCATCGACCGTGTGCTGGCAGCCCGCTCCCGGTGGGAAGCCCTGGGCAGCGCGACAGGATTGATCCTCTTCGGGATACTCGGCTGGGCCGTCGGCCTCGCAGCCGCAGTAGTGACATCCGGCGCGGCAATGGCGGCCCTTGGACTGTTCGTCGCGGCGCGGTTCACCGAGAACAACTTCACTCCTGCCCAGGGCCGCCTGTGGCGAGCGTCATTGGCGATCTTCCAGCGGGGAATCGCCCTCGCCCGCCGCGACCGCCAGATCATGCTCATGCTGGTTGCGACCATGCTCATTAACGGCGCGAGCATGGTGGCGCTGTTGTTTCCCCTGCAGCTTGTCAATCTCGGGTTCCCCAGTAACCCCGTGCTGTGGTACACAGCCGTCGGGGTGGTCTCCTTCGCGGCCAGCGCCGCCGCCCTGCGAGTCGTCGAGAGGCGCATCGCCGGACCGGGAGCTGCCCGGCGCTTTTACGTGGTCGCCTGCAGCGTCGGCACACTCGGCCTGATCATGCTTGCTTACGCCGGCAGTGCAGAGCTGGGCAGCGCCGGAGTAGTCCTGGCTAGCGGAGTGTCGTTCACGGTGACCCGTACCGTGAGCGTGATCTGGGTCAACCGGCGCACCACCAGTGATGTGCGGGCAACGGTGCACTCCTTCCTGTCCCAAGCCGAGTGCGCCGGGGAGATCGTCAGCGGCATGGCACTGGCAGGCTTCGCGCGAGCCGTCGGCATCGCCGGAGTGCTGACCGTCGCAGGAGCGATCATTGTCACCACTGGCGTGATCATCACTCGGGCCCGCGGCTAAACGAAGAGGAAGTACGGAGAGAATATGGAAGGCGTGAAGTTCAGCGTAGTCATCCCGTACCGAAAGCGCCTTGACAACATCAGGGTCGTTTTCGAATCATTGGCTGGGCAGACGATGGATCCTTCACAGTTCGAAGTCATCGTCGGCGCGATTGAGTATTCCGAGGAGTTCGTAAAGCTCTGCGCCGATTTCACTGACCGCCTCACGATCGTGACCGTGATGCGTGCAGGGGAATGGAATGTATGCCGCGCACGGAACCTCGCCATGCGCCAGGTGTCCGGTCAAGTCATCGTCATTCTCGACGCGGACATGGCGATCCCGCCCGCACTGCTGGAGCGACTGAGCGGCGAGTACTTCGCCCGTGGCCGTGAGATTTGCGTGCTCGGGCGCGCAGCTGGCTACGATGACATGCTCTCTAAGAGCGACATCTCCTCAGTGTCGACCCTGCCCTTCGGTCACTACAGGGAACTCCTGTCGGAACTGGAGCGCGATGGCGGTGTGGTAGATGACCTACGTGATGACCTCGACGATCCTCCGCTCCCCTGGACTCTGGTATGGGGCGGCCTGGTGGCGCTGCCGGCAGCGCTGGTCGCCCGGCACGGCCTCACGTTCGACGAAGGGTTCACGGGCTGGGGGGCGGAGGACCAGGAGCTTGGGTACCGAATCCAGGCTGCGGGTATCCCGATTGAGCTCGCGAAGGATATTTACGGACTCCATCTGCCCCACGAGCGGGACATCGCTTTTCAGGAGAATTTCTCTGAAGTTAACCAGAGGTATTTCCTGACTAAGTGGCCCTCTCTCGGAGTCGAGTCCTGGCTGAGGTTCACCTGGCATGAAGTGAACCTTATTTACCGCAACATCCAGGACGAAGTGACACGGTGCGCGGGAGGGCCAGGCCGCGTGCTCGGCGTGGCATCGGGGATAGTCGAAGGCAACGAGGTCCTGGTCGTCGGTGCCGTGCTCGACGAGGAGCGCAGGCTGATCGGCCAAGAGGTGCCCGCCATCTTCGACGGCGAATCCTTGCGCGAGGTTCTGCCGCTCGCCGGTTTCGCGCTGCCCTACGACGACCTGCAATTCCGGGAATGTCATGTGATGCCTCCCGCATATTGCTTGAGCGAGCGCTACCGCGAGGCCGTGCTGGCCGAGGCTGGCAGAGTCGCTGGCCGCGTGGTGCCAGAACATGGCGGCGCGTAAAAGGACCATCGAGATTGGCCCCATACGGCCGACACCTAACCCCGCCCTGCGGAAGGCCGGTGTGCCATTCAGCGAACCGTCCTGGATCGCGCCACCGGACATGCGGACAACCTCGGCAGGTCAGCCGTGTCCAGTCGCCAGTCCGCAGCCGCGCCTCCGGAGCCGGGGCGCGGCCCCTAGGGATAGCCCCACAACGGCCCTAGAGCACAGGGGCCGATGCAGGTAAGCGTGGGGCTATGGGCGAGTTCGCGAAAGGGCGGCATGAGAATCCGCACGTCGCAGTCGACAAGACCGTCGCTTGGCCGGAACGCCGATACCCCGGCAAGGTAGCGATCTCCAGCAAAGCTGGTCATGAGCATCTGGCATGCTCTGCCTATGTCCTCGCCAGCTCAGCCGCACGGGAGCACCGCCAGCAACGACGTTGATGCATTCGAGTCTGTGTCCAGCTGGCGGCAGCCCGAGCCGTACCCCGCTTCGGCTGCCCGGACGAGACTCGTTGACGACGTTGCTGGCCGGATTTGCGGTCTCGGTCCAGGGCGCTTGCGTGTCGCCATCGACGGGTTCACCGCGGCCGGTACAGACAAGCTTCGGGTATGAACTTGCGGCAGCCATTCGCCGGCGCGGCCGGCCCACGATGCGGGCATCCATGGACGATTTCAAGAACACGTGGCGCGAAGCCCGAGAGCCGGTCCAGAACATGGCCCCCTCCTGCGGCATCAGCAGTTTCAGGTTCAGCTCGTAGACGGCCCTGTAGCGCGCGTTCCAGTCGTGGTGCACCTCCGCGATGGCCGCCATGGCTTGGCTATGACAGGGTCAGCGGCGAGGGCTATTACCGCAGCGCCTACGATTTCGGCTCCGGCCGCGAGCTGCTGCTGCGCCCGGCAGGCCCGGGCGGATCCGGTGAGGTGGTGCTGTGCGCGCATGACCTGGGCACCGGGGAAGATCACCGGGACAAGGTCGTACCGCCCCCGCGGACGCGGTGCTGATAGTTGATTCAGTGTTCGCGTTCCGGCTGGAGTACAACGACCTGTGGGACTACCGCGTCTGGCTCGAGGTTGACGCTGAGGTTTCCCTCGATCGGGGATCGCCCGCGATGTCGAGAAGGAAGGCCTCCAGGAGGCGACGCGAGCGCATCGTGACCGGTACCACGCCGCTGTCTTGATCTATCTCGCCGAGGTTGACGCGCCGGCTGTCACCAACCTTGTCATCGACAACGGGGACTTCAAGAACCCGCGAATCCGCGCGCGACCCAGCTAACGGATTTGCTAATGAGACGGCAGGCAATCCGGGTAGACGCCCAGGATGACAAGAGACGACCAGAGCACCCGCACCCTCGTCAGAGAGACAGGCGGGCACGCCCAAGACATGCAAGACAGGGGCCGGTTGGCTCATAACCCAGAGGTCGCAGGTTCAAATCCTGGCCCCGCTACTAGGTCAAAAGGCCCGGAGCACTAGCTCCGGGCCTTTTGCGTAAGTGCTCGTAAACGGACCTGCAAACGTTCGATCCGGGGTTCGAGGTGACGTTCGGTCCGGGGTTCGTGCTGACGTTCGATCCGGGCGAGGCATGTTCCGCTCATGGGGAGTGCGCTACGGCGTCGAAGAGACGACGAGCTGCCTCCGGAGAAATTTTTGGTCATACTTTTGACTATGACGACTCTGCCGCTGGGAGAAGTGAAGACTCACCTGTCTGAGCTGGTCGGCCGTGTACGTGATCACCACGAACGGGTCACTGTGACGATCCATGGCCGGCCGTCGGCTGTGCTCGTCGCGATCGAGGACCTGGAACAACTTGAAGAGACGCTCGCGATCATGCGGGACAGTGAGGTGCTTCGCAGGCTGGCCGAGTCAGATGCGGAGCTCGCTAGGGGCGACGAGGTTTCGGCTGATGACCTTGCCGAAACAGTTCGCCGTCGCCGGGCTCGCGAGTGACCGGCGAGCCCAACCCGCGCCCCTATGTTTTGAGAGCGACGCCAACAGTTCGGAGGGCACTGGCCGAGACGCTGCCCGAGGCCGTGGCAGCGGCTGCGTTCGAGTTCATCACCGGCCCGCTACTTGAGCAGCCGTACCCGGTCGGCAAGCGGCTGCTTCCGCCGCTGGATGACAGGTACAGCGCCCGACGCGGCACTTACCGCGTCATCTACCGGATCGACGACGCCGCAAAGGTCGTCACCGTCGTGGACATCGGCCACCGTCGGGACGTCTACCGAACTTGACCATCTCCTCCGCCCGAGGAGTTAGTGGATTCGATGCTGAGCGTCACCTGTCTCGACTCGACCGACTTCCTCACGCTCGACCCTCTCGATCGCGGTCACCGCGTCAAGAGCGCCCTGCGGGCGTCCTCCGGATTCGGCTTCGCAGGACTCCGGACCCGGCGGCCGCTCAGCAGGGGCAGGCAGCTATGAGGAAGACGGGAGCATAATGGGCGGCCGTCCTGACTTCGGGTTTGCGATCAAGGAGCTGATATGCCGCTACGGACGAAGACGCAGTGGTGGGGCGTCACGCTGGACGCGCCTAATGCCCGCGAGCTGGCGCACTTCTACGCCAGGCTTCTCGGCTGGCAGCTGTTCGAGAGCGATGGCGGCGACGGCGCCGCTGTGGCTCCGTCTGACACCGCCGGCTACAGCCTGGAATTTCAAACCGAGGCGCTTTACTCGCGTCCGGTGTGGCCGGCAGAAGCAGGGCAGCCCCAGATGTCGATGCACCTGGAGATCGAGGTCGACAACTTGGACGAGGCCGTGGCTTACGCAGTTGGCGTCGGTGCCGAGGAGGCGGGCTTTCAGCCACAGAGGACCGTTCGAGTGATGCTCGATCCCGCTGGTCATCCGTTCTGCTTGTACCTCGGCCAATAGCTCAACAAGGCGCAGAAGATCTGCACAGCGGCCCCTAGCGCCACCCCTATCTGCTCCCCCTACGTCTGCCCTAGGACATTGCAGGTCAACAGATGCCAGCGCGGGGAACCGATTGACGCGGAACAGCTCGCGTCGCAGGTCAAGGAGCCGCGTCAGTCACATCGTTAGCCGCCGACACCTTGAAACAGAAACGCTCCGCTATCCGGCTTGCGTGCACGAGGCGTTGCAGTCTTATCTCAGCGACAAGAGCGTGAGTCCGCGCCCCCATCTCCTCGGCGTGACCTGTCTTGCCATCTATGACCGCGCGCCTGGCATAGATGACCGTCCACAACGCTGCGCCGACGGTCGCCGCGGCGCAGCTCATGCTCGAGGCGATTGCGGCCGCCGCGGCCGCAGGCCAGCCGGGTGGTGCAGACCACGCCGTTATCAGTCAATGTTGAGGCCGGTGCGCCATGTTCGGCGACGGCGTCGCGCTGGGATTCCCCGTCGGGCCCAGTCTCCGACGCACCGACCCGGTTCGTAGATCGGTTCGCGGCCGATGTGTCGGAGGGCCGGCCTAACCAAACGCAACAGCGTAGAGAACGTACTTCCGTAATACGGTGCATCGGTGACAATCCCCATGTCCCTTGACCTGGCAGCCAAACCGGCCACGCTGTTGCCAGCGGCAGCTGCTGCAGCCTGGCAACGGACGGACGGGGCCGCCTCCTCGCTGACAGCAGCCGGCGAGGTGTTCTAGTCCGGGTGCACCAGGTCACCTCAGTCCGCCAACTCACCGACCACCATCGGCGCCTTCATCGACACCCGGAACGACCACCCGCACCCGTTCACCTGGACCAAGGACGCCGACGAGATCTTAGCCAGCAGCGCGCGAAGGCTAAAACGCGAGCTGAGCCGCGACAGTGCCCAAGTAGGCGGTGACTTCGTGGTCTGGCGGCCGGTAGGGCGCGGCTTGCCCGCTCTCACGGCCGTGATCGATAAGGCGTCACCCGCTATCGGCGTGCCGATACAGGAAAGAAATCCGTGGACCAGCCAGTCGCTGACTCGAAGAATGTGGTCATGCGCCTCGAGACCGAACGTCTCGTGCTCGTGCCGATCGGCCCGGAGCACGCTGAGGACCTGTACCGGCTCCACCACGACCCGTGGGTAGCAACCTGGTATGGCGGGACGTGGACTCGAGGCGACGCGACAGCGTTTGCCTCCTCATGCGCCAGGTCGTGGATGAGCGACGGAGTCAGCAAGTGGATGGCCTACGAGAGGTCGAGCGGAGATCTCGTCGGTCGTGGCGGGTTGTCGCGCCTGCCCGAGAGCGCGTCATCCACGGCGCAGATCGACGCCCTGCTGGACGATCCCCGATGGCGGGCCAGCCGGCTCGAAGTCGGGTGGGCCATGCTGAGCAGCTTCCGCGAACGGGGCATGGCCACAGAAGTCGGAAGAGCCGCCCTGTCCTTTGCTTCCGACGAGCTGAGAGCGAGTCGGGTCATCGCGTTTACCGAGCGGCACAACCTCGCCTCCCGCCGGGTCATGGAGAAGCTGGGGCTATCCCTCACCGGCGAGATCCGCACCCGGGGACTGGTCCAGGGCCAAGACGAAGAGCAGAACGACGCCCCGTTCGCCGTCTACTCCACACAGCAAACCTGACCCCGGCGGCACGGACGTAGGCTGCAGGAATGAGCGGCACGATCGGAGCGCGGTCGGCAGCGGGCGAGGCGCGGGAACCTGCCGCCGCTGCGGATGTCGCGCGGGAGCCTGCCGCTGGGCTGATCCGGCCCGGCGGCGGCACCATCCTCGACGCGATCGGCAATACTCCGCTGATCATGGTTGACGGGATCTGGGTCAAGCTGGAGTACCTGAACCCGTCCGGATCTATCAAGGCGCGCATCGCCAGGTACATGATCGAGCGGGCGGAGCGGGAAGGGTTGCTGCGGCCGTCTGACACCATAGTGGAGGCAAGCAGCGGTAACACCGGGAATGCGATGAGCATGGTCGCGGCCGTCAAGGGCTACAAGATGCTCGTGGTCATGCCGAGCGGGATGAGCGGCGAGCGGCTGGCGATCTCGAGGGCCTTCGGCGCGCAGGTCATGACGCTCGGCGACTTTCACGTCAATGACGCGCTTGCCAAGGTCGCCGAACTCGGCAGCCAGCCGGGATACTTCGCGCCGCAGCAGTTCGATTCGGAGTGGAACGTCGAGGAGAACCGCACCTGGCTCGGCCCGGAGACGCTCGCTCAGCTGCCAGATGGCGTTGTGCCGGACGCCGTGGTCGGCGGCGTCGGCACCGGGGGCACCATCGTTGGAGTGGGCCAGTGCTTTCGCGACCGGAACCGGGCCTGCAAAGTGGTCGCTGTCGAGCCGAACGAGTCGTGCCTGCTGATGTGCGGCGAGGTCGGCCGGCACCTGATCGAGGGCATCTCCGACGGCTTCGTCCCCGGCATCTTCGCCCGGCACCGGCACATCATCGACGAGATAGTCGCGGTGGACAGCGGGGCGGCGATCAGCGAGATGCGCCGTCTGGCGCGCGAGTTCGGGCTGTTCGTGGGCCCGAGTTCCGGCGCGCACCTGCTCGCCGCCCGCCAGCTGCGAGCACGGTACCCCGGCCTCCGGCACGTCGTCACTTTCTTCTGCGACGAGGGAGAGAAGTACATCAACGACTACTTCCTCGGCCCCCCATCAGACGGGTAACGCCCGGCACTTCCTTGGTCAGCCCGGCCTAGCCCGCAGTTATCGGCCCGGACGGCGGCAGGACCTGCCGCAAGCCTGTGTGCTGGGCGCGGCGCGGGAACTCCCTGGCCGGGCGGAAAGCTCAGCGCGATCGGGAGAAATGAGCGTGTGCCTAGCGTCGGGCTACCGGGCTAATGCAGCGGTCAGGCCCCCTGGTGGCGGTTCGTCGGCGGGAAGGGCATGCCAGCTCCCTTATAGGTACTCTCTTTGCCGCAGCCAGACGAGGGTGATCCAGCCCCAGATGGGCGGCAGGTATGACGTGAACAGCCGCTGGATGAAGACCGCGGCGATGGCGTCAGCCTCCGAGACACCGGCCGCCGTCAGGCCGAGGATCGTGCCCGCTTCCACCACTCCCATGCCGCCGGGCGACGGCGATACGCCGCCGATGATCCCGGCCACGGTGATAACCACGATCAGGGTGGGAAGCAGGAGATGGTCGCCAAAGGCCCGGAGCGAAACGGAGAGGACCAAAACGATCAGCAACCGCTGCGCAACCGAGCCACCCACCAGCAGCACCAGCTTGCGCGGAGAGCTAACCACGGGCTTGAGGTTGCCCCAGATGTCGAGCACCTTCGGGCGCACCTTCTCGGCAACCAGCCGGCGGAGCCGGGGTACGGCGAGCGCCAGGCCGACCGCCACGGCGACCAGCACTACGATCGCCAGAATTATCCACACCAGTTTCGCATTCCCGCCGGACTCGGGGGTCACCTCGAGGTGAATGGACCCCCAGGCGAACGGGAGCGAAACGAGAAACAGCAGCGCAATGGCGATCCAGCTGACGGTGCTCATGACGGCGCCCGAACTCAGCGCCACCGTGGCGTCGTAGCCCTGTCGCTGGTAGAAGCGCACCCGAGTGGCGAAAACTGCCGGTGTCCCGCCGGCCAGTGAACTGAATGAATTGGCGACTTCGACAGCCGTCGTCCGCCCGAACGGCAGCGGCCCGGCCACGCTGCCGACGCTTTCCACGGCAGAGGCAACGTAGGCCAGCTGGGCAAGAAGGAATGCCATGATGACCCAGAGCCAATCGGCCCCGATCACGGTGTCGAACGCCTTGGAGACGTCGATGAGGACCCCGACCAGCGCCCAGCCGCCGATGAGCGTGCCGATTACCATGATCAGCGTCGGCCAGCTCACCCGGCGTGCCTCCACCAACTTCGGCACGTCGATCGACTTCGCTTGTGCGGCTCGCTGACGGACATCCTCCAGGAGCCCGCGCTTGCCCCGCAGGGCCCGGCTTAGTGCAGCGTCGAGCGCTGGCCTGTGCAGATGCCGCAAGGCCCCTGCCAGCATCTCCGGAGTGAGGCACCGGGCCGCAGAGTCGGCGGCTCGCTCGGCGCCGACCACCGCTGCCGTCGCCGCAATGGCACCGGCCATGTCGCGATCAAGCTGATCGGGCGAAGCGCTCGCTGCGGCGTTGCGGAAGTCCATCAGCACGGTGGTCTTCGCCGTCGGGTCGATCATCAGCGCGTCGCCACTGATCGCGCCGTGAGCGATGCGCGCACTCCGCAAAGTCAGCAATTGCGCATACAGGTTGTCAAGAGTGGCATCGTTAGCGTCGGCGGCGTCAGCCTCAGACAGCGTCGTCCCGGTCGGCAGCCGGCAGACCAGCAGCGCGTCCTTAGACGGGCCTGCAGTCCCCACCCCGATGATCTCAGGCACCGCCACGCCGACCTGGCCAGCCCGCCAGATCATGCAAGCTTCGTGCTCGACCTGCTGCAGCCGGGTAATCGTGAGACTAGGCCCAGAGTCCCGGTACAGCAGAAACCGGCCTGCCTTGGTGAGCAGCCTGGCATCAGCGGCATCCCGGCCGTAGACCACTATCGCGAGGCGCCGATCGGGCGGATCCACTCGGCGCAACTCGGCTGCCTCGTACCTCGCCACCCCCCAGACCTGCCGTGTTACCGGCTGCACGTTGGCCGACGGGATGCCGATCTCCGCAAGCAGCAGCTGCACGTCATTGGCCGAAGGCAGGCCGAGAGGTGAGCCGAAGATGAGCCGGACCACCACCGTCACTCCCCAGCCGATGGCCAGACTCCCAAGGACATTAAGTGGCAGCCCGTGACCCCCGACGGCTGACGCCAGAGCCACCAGGGCAATGAAAATCTCGATGAGGCGCTGGAGGCCGCGGGCTAGGTATGGCAACGCCGCTGTCGCGACCGCCACGAACAGCGCGATCTGGAGAATCGGGAAATTGAGGTAATAGCCGCGGATCACGATCCCGTCCGGTCTCCCGCCGCGGCTTCCGAGGAAGAGGATGAGGAGCCCGCACACGGCAGCCGTGCCGGCCGCACTCACACCGACGTCGCGCGCGACCACCCAGCGGCGCGCGATCAGAGCCAGCGCCACCACGACGATCACGACGCCGAATGAGCCAGCCTGGTAGACCACCGTGACCAGCCAGGCGATGCTCCGAGGCGGTGGATGGATGACCTGGATGATGGCCCGGTCCGCCCGGGAGTCGTAGCGGATGACAAGCAGGCAGCACACCAAGGCGAGGACGGCTCCGGCGAGGCGCACCCCGTCGCTCCCGCGTCGACGTCGCTGACCGTCGCCGACCGGGGCAAACAGCACCGAACGCCAGCCGCGCAGCAGATCTTGCTCGGGAAGAGAGCCCGTACCGTCTAGAAGGTCTTCAGCCACAGCACCAACTGTCTTCGAGCGTTACCGGCCGGGATTCCCCGAAGCCGTGCAGAACCTGGCCAGGCTGATTTTGTTCCCGCGCCCGGCTTCGCTAGGCCCCATAAGACCGCCAGGCCCCCGGCACTGTCCAGCTGCGACACCGCCGACAGGCAGTCGCGCTGCCGAGGCCAACGAGGAGGATTATGCCAGGCCGCATTTACCCAGGCTCAGGACATCGCAGGTCAGTGACGTGCTCGTCGCCGGCACAACCGGTGACGAGCGCCTTCACCCCGGCCACGGAAACTTCTCGGCCTCGGTCACCGGGTCGCCCGCCAGCAGCCGGGCACCCACGGCGCGCGCGATCTGCGGCGTGGCGCCGGCTCCTGCCAGGACGAGCGGAGCGCGCCGAGCTAGCGCGGTGAGCTGTACAGCGTGCGGCTCGAGGGTTTCCGGCAGAGTCGCGGCCAGGACGACGAGGTCCGGGCGCCGCGTGTCGACTGTCTGCGTCAGCTCCTCGACCGGGGTGCTCATCCCGAGATAGTCGATCCGCCATCCGTTGCGGTGGAGCACGACGCCGAAGACCATCAGCGCCAGGTCGTGAAGTTCCCCCGGCGGGCAGGCGAGGACGGCGCGGGGGCCGTGCCCGCTCCCCCAGCCACGGGCAAGCCCAGCGAGCCGCCCGCGGATGAGGTTGCTGGCGAAGTGCTCCTGGGCGACGCTGGCCGTTCCACTCTCCCAGCGCTCCCCGAGCTCGGTGAGATAGGGCAGCACGACGTCCCGGAGCACCGCCGTCACGGAGAGGTCGGAAATCAGCCGGTCAAGGACTGCCTGCGCGGCTGGCTCGTCGAGGGCGTCGAGGGCCTGCCGGAGGTCATCGGATAGCTGACTAGTGGCCGGCCGGGCGCGGTGCGGGCCGATTGTCCGTCCAGGATCCGCTCGGGTCCGGCTGTCCTCCTCGAGCACCGCTCGCGCCGCTTCGGCGGCCGACAGCCCGTGGGCGAGGTGGGCCTGCATCCGGCGGACCCGCGACTCGTCCGCCCCGGAGTAGAGCCGGAAGCCGCCCGCCGAGCGCTCCGGCTGGAGGAGGCCGTAGCGGGTCTCCCAGGCCCGCAGCACGTGGTCGCTCACGCCGAGGCGCCGGCTCAGCTCACCGATACGCAGCGCTGGCGGGCCGGCCGGAGTGTCCATGCCGACACTCTACGGTACTTCGACAGACATTTGACAAGGGTCGCCGAGAAGGTTACGGTCATGTCTAGACGAACTCTAGACGAAAGTTATACATCATGGACTCCCATGCCATCGGCCGCGCGACCACCACCGGCTCGACCACGGTCATCGGCTCCCCGTCCCAGGGGTACGCCATGGCCGCGGACGCGCGGCGGCTGTCCGTTGCCGTGATCGGCGCGGGGGTCTCCGGGCTCACCGCGGCTTACCTGCTCTCCCGCACCCACGACGTCACCCTTTTCGAGGCGGCGGACCGGCTCGGTGGCCACGCGCACACCCACGACGTCACGGATTCCGATGGGCGCCAGCACGCTGTCGACAGCGGGTTCATCGTCCACAACGACGTGACCTACCCCTGGCTGCGCAAGCTCTTCGGCGAACTCGGCGTCCAGGTGCGTCCCACCGAGATGAGCATGAGCGTCCGCTGTGAGGGGTGCGGGCTGGAGTATGCCGGCGGCCGCGGGCTGCGCGGCGTCTTCGCCCAGCGCCGCCGCCTCATCGACCCCCGGTTTCTCCGGATGCTGTGGCAGGTCCGGCGGTTCCGCCGGCGCGCCCTGGTCTTCCTGAGTACCACGGACGAGCAGAACCCCACGACCTATGGCGAGTTCCTCGCGCGCGAGGGGTTCAGCGGGTACTTCATCGCCCACTATGCCGTTCCAGTCGTCTCGTGCGTGTGGTCTGCCGGGCGGGAGACGGCGCTGGTCTACCCGGCGCGCTACCTTTTCCGGTTCCTTGACCATCACGGCATGCTCCGGGCTGGCGGGTCACCCCAGTGGTACAGCATCGCCGGCGGGTCACGGGTCTACGTGGAGCGGCTCGCCGGGCTGCTCAAGGACGTGCGTGCAGCGCATGCTGTCACCGACGTCACCCGGCGCGGCGACAGCGTTCAGATCCGGGACGTCACCGGGCAGGTCACCCCCGTGGATCGTGTCGTCATCGCGACCCACGCTGACCAGGCCCTCGGCCTGCTCACCGACCCCAGCGACGACGAAGTCACCACGCTCAAGCAATTCGGCTATTCGAGCAACGTCACCGTGCTGCACTCCGACCGCTCGGTGCTGCCAGCCGCCCCGCACGCCAGGGCCAGCTGGAACTACCGGATGGCGTCCTGCCACCGGCCCGATCAGCCCGCAGTGGTGAGCTACTGGATGAACCGGCTCCAGGGACACCGATCGCCGCAGGATTTCCTCGTCACCCTCAACGACCGCGAGCGTCTCGACCCGGGTTCTGTCGCCGCAGTCATGCACTATGAGCACCCGATCTACACGGTCGAGGCGGTCCGGGCGCAGTCACAGCTCGGTGACCTCGCCACCGACCGCACGGTGTATGCCGGGGCTTACCACGGCTGGGGCTTCCACGAGGACGGCTGCCGCTCCGGCGTCGAGGCCGCCCGGCACTTCGGCGTGGCGTGGTGAGCGCCACCCCGCTGCCCATGGTCGCAGCGACGACCGGGCAGGCACCCGAGCTGACCCAGTTGCCCGCGCTGCCCGCCCTCGTTGCTGGCCAGGTCACGCACCGGCGCCCCGGGCCGGTCGGCCATGCGTTCCGGCACCGGGTCTACCTGTGGCTTATCGACCTGGACTCAGTCCCCCGGCAGCCCTGGCACCTCAGGGCGTTCGCGCGCTTCAGCAGTGCTGACCACCTCGGCGACCCTGGCCTGCCGATCAAGGCCAACGTAGAGAACTACCTGGCGCTTAACGGCATCCAGCTTGGTGACCGCGGACGAGTGCTCATGCTGGCCAGTGCCCGGGTCCTAGGCCACGTGTTCAACCCGCTCTCGGTCTTCTGGTGCTACGACCGCGATGGCGGCCTCGCGTGCGTCGTCGCGGAGGTCCACAACACCTACGGTGAGCGGCACGCCTATCTCCTGCGACCGGACGAGGCGGGGATCGCCGTGACTGGCAAGGGCTTCCACGTCTCCCCGTTCTTCGACGTCAGCGGCAGCTACGAACTGCGGTTCTCGCTGAGGCCGGACCTTGTCGCGACCACCGTGACACTGCGACGCGAGGGCGCTGTCGCGTTCTCAGCAACCTTCACGGGCTGCCCGGAACCCGCGACGATCCCGGCGCTGGCCCGTGTGCTCATCCGCCAGCCCTTCATGACCCAGCGGATCTCAGCCCTGATCCGGGTGCACGGCATCTGGCTCTGGCTTCGTGGCCTGCCCGTCCGCGCTCATCCGCACCACGTCCGGCAGGAAGGAGTCTGACCATGACCATCTCCACTGGCATCAGGTGGCCCGCCGCCATCACCCCGCCGCGGACGCCACTCAGAGCCACCATCGCGCGAATGGTCTTCGAGCATGCCCTGCGGCGGGTCCCAGTCCGCGTGAGCTACCCCGACGGCCAGACCCTCGGAGCGGGGTCGCCGGCCTCGCCCGGACTAGAGGTCGTTCGCCCTGCCGCGTTCTTCGCCCGGCTGGGCCGGGACGCGAAGATCGGCTTCGGTGAGGCCTACATGGCCGGGGACTGGCGGGCCGGGCCCGACACCGACCTGGCCGACCTGCTGACCCCCTTCGCCTCGCGGCTGACCACCCTGATTCCCCCGGCCCTGCAGCGGCTGCGTGTCTTCGTCGACAGGCGCGTCCCGCCGGACCACGAGAACACCCTGGACGGCTCACGAACCAACGTCGCCGCCCACTACGACCTCAGCAACGATCTGTTTGCCGCCTTCCTGGACCCGACCATGACCTACTCCTGCGCCTGGTTCGACGAGAGCGAGCCGATCACGGCGGCAACCCTGGCGGCGGCGCAGCTGCGCAAGATCGACGGCATCCTCGACCTCGCGGGCGTCCAGGCCGGCGTCCGCCTGCTGGAGATCGGATCGGGGTGGGGGTCGCTTGCCATCCGCGCTGCGCAGCGAGGTGCCCGCGTCACCACGATTACCCTGTCCCGCGAGCAGATGCTGCTGGCCCGTGAGCGGGTGGAAGCCGCCGGCCTGGCCGGGCTCGCCGAGGTGCGGGTGCAGGACTACCGCGAGGTCGAAGGCCAGTACGACGCCATCGTCAGCGTCGAGATGATCGAAGCCGTCGGGGAGGCCTACTGGCCCGCCTACTTCGCGGCCCTTGACCGGCTTCTCGCTCCCGGCGGCAGGGCCGCGATCCAGGCAATCACCATGAACCACCAGCGTTTCCTCGCTACCCGGCGCAGCTTCAGCTGGATCCAGAAGTACATCTTCCCCGGCGGCATCATCCCGTCGCTGCAAGCGATCGACGACGCCCTCGCGACCCACACCACGCTGCGCGTGACCCGCCAGCGCAAGCTCCGCGAGGACTACGCTCGGACCCTGCGCCTGTGGCGGGAACGCTTCCTCGACCAGTGGCCCCGCATCCACGCCCAGGGCTTCGACGAAACCTTCCGCCGCATGTGGGAGTTCTACCTCGCCTACAGCGAGGCCGGTTTCCGCAGCGGCTACCTGGGCGTGAGCCAGCTCCAGCTGACCAGGGAGCCGGCATGAGACTCACTGGCAAGATCGCCTGGGTCACCGGCGGATCCAGCGGAATCGGCGCCGCGGTGGCACGCGAGCTCGTCTGCCGTGGCGCGACCGTCGCGATCTCCGCTCGCCGCGAGGAGCAGCTGCACGTAGTTGCGGGCGAGGACATGCTCGTCCTCGCCGCCGACGTGACCGACGCCGCCTCCGTCTCGGCTGCGGCAGCCCGGGTCCAGGCGGAGCTAGGCCCGATCGACCTCGCAGTGCTGTCAGCCGGCTACTGGAAGCCGATGGACCCGGCGGACTGGGACACCGAGGTCTTCGACCAGCACCTCCGGGTCAACCTCACCGGGATGAGCAACTCCATCGCGGCTGTGCTGCCCGGCATGTTGGGCCGGCGGAGCGGCGTCATCGCCGGCATCGCGTCCGTAGCCGGCTATCGCGGGCTGGCCGGCTCCGAAGCCTACGGAGCGACCAAGGCCGCCCAGATCAACCTGCTCGAGTCCCTGCGCGTCCACATCGCCCGGACCGGGGTGCATGTCACGACAATCTGCCCCGGCTTCGTCCGCACCGACCTCACGGCCGGCAACTCCTTCCCCATGCCGTTCATCATCGATGCCGACGAGGCGGCACGATCCATCTGCGACGGACTGGAGCGTGAGCGCACCGAGATCGCCTTCCCCGCGCCGATGTCGCTGCTGATGAAGACTGCCCGCCTCGTTCCCGTTCGCGCCTGGGCAGCGCTGTGGGCGCGCACCTCGATCAGCGGATCCGCGCCACCTCCGAGCACCTCACCCTTGACCAGGAAGAATCTCAGGACACCATGAAACTGCTCAAGACCGTCGTCGTCGAGAAACCCCTGGACGCAGTGTTCAACTACCTCTCCGACTTCACCACCACCACCGAGTGGGACCCCGGCACGGTGACCACGGTGCGCAGGCACGGCAACGGTGGAGTTGGCACCACTTACCTCAACACCTCGGCATTCCTGGGCCGGACGACCCAGCTGACCTACGTCGTACGAGAGTTCCTGCCCGGCAAGCGGATCCGGCTCCGCGGGGAGAACGGGACCGTGGTCGCCGTCGACACGATGACCTTCCGTAGCGTCGACGCCGGCACCGAGGTGACCTACACAGCCGAGTTCACCTTCAAGGCCCCGGCCCGTTTCTTCGCCCCGCTGCTCAGGCCCGCCTTCGAGCGGCTCGGCCGACAGGCGCAGGCCGGCCTGCGCGAGGCGCTCAACCAGCTCTGACCAAACCCGTCCGGCCGCGCACGTGCTGCTATGGATTGCATCTGGAGATGCAATCGAGATACAACTCTGGCATGTCTACCTCGACTGTCGGGTTCGCCGTGGCGGATGAGGACCAGGAGCGGCTGGCTCGCCTGGTGGAGCATTTCGGGCACGGGAACCGATCGGCATACCTGCGGGCAACGCTGCCGGTGATGGAATCGCTGGCTCGTGCCGAGCGGCTGCGTGAGCTCCAGGCCCGTAACGCGGAACGGGACGCCGCGGCTGGCCAGGATTATGCGTCGCTGCTGGCGGATATCCGCCGGGCATATAAGGGCGGGACACCGGAGCAGTGAGCGTGCCCGGTGGCGGTTCCGGTCGTGCTCGACGTGAACGTACTGGTGCTGGCGGTTGCCGTGGGGGAGTCCCCGTTCCGGAGCTGGCCGTCACCTCCGCCGACGTCGGGAAACCGCAGCGCGGACTGCCTGGGCGTCGTCAACGACGCGGCGGAATTCGCGCCGTGGCTGTCGCCGCACATCCTGGCCAATACCGGCCGGGTGCTGCCGACGGTGCTGAAGACCCCGGATGAGGAGGTTGATGACTACCTGCGCGCGCTGGCCGAGATGGCCGAGACGTCCGGCGGCGGCATCACCGACCCGCCGCAGACCGTCGGGGACTGCCCGGACTGGGAGGACAACCGGATTCTGGATCTGGCGGCGGCGGTTGGCGCGTTCCTGATCGTCTCTGCCGACGCGGACCTCACGAGCATGTCGCCGTGGCGGGGCCGGCCGATCGTCGAGCCGCCGCAGTTCGCGTCGATGGTCGACGCCTCCCGCCGGGCACGCAGACGGCGACGGTGAGAACTGCCGCGCACTAACGGTCAATGCCGGCAGTCCTGAACAGGACGAGGAGCCTCGAGTCCGCCGCAGTCGTGCACGTTCTGGTCATTCCTGCCCAGCACAAGCCTGGTCAGCGGCGCTCGCACACTCTTGAACTGGCGCACCAAGAGCAACAATCCTGGCGAGAGGATAGCGCAAGGCAGCTACCGGTGACGCGCTCACCTGCAGACGCCACTAGGCCAGTTCCAGGAGCAGCGAGTCGACTAGGGCGCGGATCCTGTCACGTATCGGCCGAACGGCTTCGAGCGCTAGGCCAGCCGGATCAGGCAGGTCCCAGTCGAGGTAGCGCTTGGCCGGGTAGACCGGGCATGCATCACCGCAGCCCATGGTGATCACCACGTCGGCAGCCTGCACCTGCTCGGTGCTCAGTCGCCTGGGGACCTTGCCGGAGATGTCTATTCCGATCTCCGCCATTGCCTGTATTACCGCGGGGTTGAGCTGGTCAGCGGGTTGCGATCCGGCTGATGCGACGAGGATCTTGCCGGCCGCTGCGTGCGCGAGCAGCGCGGCGGCCATCTGGGATCGGCCGGCATTGTGGGTGCAGACGAACAGCACTTCGGGGATGTCGGCCACGTGTTACCTCCGTGTTATCCGGCGAGCCGGGCTTGCGTGCCGCTCGCCTGACGGCAGTGTCGATCACGCGGGCTTGACGGCGCGGATGACGGCCGAGTGCATTCCCGGCGCGGCCTCGTTGGTGAAGGCGACTGAGGCGTCGGTGAAGCCCGCGGCGGCCAGCCCGTCGAGATACTCGCTGCGCGACAGCGCGCCGGCGATGCAGCCGACGTAAGAACCAGCCGCCGCCCGGTCAGCCTCGGTCAGGTGATCCTCGGCGACGACGTCGGAGATGCCGATCCGGCCACCGGGAACGAGGACCCGGAACATCTCGGCTAGCACCGCTGGCTTATCGGTAGACAAGTTGATCACGCAGTTGGAGATCACTACGTCGACTGTCGACTCGGGCAGCGGGATGGCCTCGATCTGGCCCCGGAGAAATTCGACGTTGGTTGCCTTGGCCCTGGCGGCGTTGGTCCGGGCGAGGGTGAGCATGTCGTCGGTCATGTCTACGCCGTAGGCGTACCCGGTCGGGCCGACGCGCCGGGCGGAGAGCAGTACGTCTATGCCACCGCCCGAGCCGAGATCCAGGACGCGCTCGCCTTCGCGCAGATCTGCAACGGCCAGCGGGTTACCGCAACCGAGGCTAGCCAGGAGGGCTTCCTCGGGCAGTCCGTCTGTTTCGCCCTCGCCGTACAGGACGCCGCCGAACGCGCCGGCCGTGTCCAAGGCGGCTGATCCGGTGCCGCAGCACGAACCTGAGCCTGACGTGCCGCAGCAGCTTGCGGAGATGCCGGGCTTAGGGTCCAGGACGGCGCGGGCGGCTTCGGCGTAACGGGCCCGGACCTCCTCGCGCAGGGCAGTGCTCGCCGGGTCTGTCATGATGATCGCATCCTCATGCATCGATCAAGGTCGATGTGATCAGGATGACGTACGCATAGACGACTGTCAATGCGTATCGCATACTAGGCGCATGAGCACCGCCGTCACGATGGAGCCAAGACCGAGCCTGCCGCTGCTCGCCGATGAGTGCTGCGCTCCGTTGCTGCGTGAGCCGCTTACGGCGGACCAGGCGGCGGGTCTGGCCCACATTCTCAAGGCTCTTGCTGACCCGACCCGGCTGCGGCTGGTCTCGATGGTGGCGGCACACGAGGGCGGCGAAGCTTGCGTCTGCGACCTGACGGACCCGCTGGCCCTGGCCCAGCCGACCATCTCGCATCATCTCAAGGTCCTGGTCGACGCCGGGATCTTCACCCGCGACCAGCGAGGCAAGTGGGCATACTACGCTCTCGTGCCGAGAGCGCTCGACTCCCTGTCGGCGGTGCTCAGTACGAGCGGCTAAGTCCGAGCCGGGTGGTAAATGGCCAGCTTTTATCTGTTCTCGCTACTGACGAACGCCTCGCTGTGGCCGCTGCGACGTTCGATGTAGTAGCCGCCTGCGCTGCAGTTGCCACCGGGCGGGCATGACACCGAGTTGACGCCTGCGGCCCAGCCCATGGTGATGAGGCCGGGTATCTGCCGGGCTTTGCCCCAGCGGCCGCGGTTCTCGATGACCACGAATGACTGAGGCCCCCAGTGTCCGCCGGCGCCGCAGTTGCCCGCGGACGGACACGAAATCGAGGCGACAAAGGTTGTCCCGGCTCCGTCCGAGGCTGCAGCGCCGCGCACCATCTGCGTTGTGGCCCAGCGGCCCGCTATCTCGTTGACAACGAACGCGACCCAGTCCCCGGCATCGTTGTAGTAATACCCGCCCGCGCTGCAGTTGCCGGGCGACGCGCACGACACCGCGACGGACTGGTCAAAGAACCCGCCGACGCCGGCCGGATCCGCCGCGGTGCCCCACCGGCCGTTGTGCTCGCTCACCACGAACTTCTGCGGGTACTGCGGGACGCCGTTGTCGGCGTAGGTCCAGTACCCGACTGCGCCGCAGTTGCCCGCCGATGGGCAGGACACCGAGCTGACCTGGGCGTCCTCGCCCGCATTGGGGGCTGCCGTGCCGGGCACCCGCAGCGCGGCGCGCCAGATCCCGTTCTTCTCACTGACCACGAACGCCTCGACAATGTTCTGGCCGAGGAAGGTGTCCACGCCGCTCGCGTACGACCCGCCGGCGCCGCAGTTGCCGCCCCGCGAGCAGGACACCGAGTTGACCACTGCATCGCCGGCGGCGTTCATCGCTGCCAGGCCGGGAACCTCCACCGCCTTATACCAGTGGCCGTTCTTCTCAGTAATCACGAACGCCTGCGTAGCCCCGGAGCGATCGACATAGGACCCGCCAGCGCCGCAACTGCCGATCGCGTAGCACGACACCGCCTTGACCACGGCGTGGCCGCCCGTATTCAGCGCCGCCGTGCCCGGCACCTGGTCCGCCCGGAGCCAGCGGCCGTTCCGCTCGCTCGCTACGAAGGCCTGCACGTGGCCATTACCGTCGGTGTAAGAGCCAGCCGCAACGCAGTCACCTGCCGACGGGCACGACAGCGAGGTGACCTGGGAATTCCCGCCGGCATTCAGCGCCGCCATGCCTGGCACCGCAAGCGCACTCCGCCAGCGTCCGTTTTTCTCGTTCGCCACGAACGCTTGCACGTGTCCTCGCCCGTCGGTGTAGAAGCCGCCCGCACCGCAACTGCCCACCCGCGCGCACGACACCGAGTTGACGTCGGCATTGCCGCCCTTGTTCAGGGCCGCTGTGCCGGGCACCTCCTCCGCCTTGCCCCAGTTGCTCACCGCGGCGGCCGTGCGCAGGCCGGCCGCCGACGCCGCCGGGGCGGCTGCCAGCAGTGCACCCCACAGCGCAGCCGCAGCCGCTGCTGCGGCCAGCAGAACACCGTGCCCTTGCGCAGGCCGTCGCGCCCGCCTCCGAGTGATCCCGATCGGCACAACATTGCCGCACTTCTTCGTCACGACATCTCCCAGCGACGCGCTGACCGCCGCGCATCTTGCACCCGGCAGCGCACCCGATGCTGTCAGCGCCGGTCGCACGACGACAAGGGGACGGCTCCCCATCGGGGAACGCCGGCCGGCCTGCCCACCGCCAGCCACGTCTTCTCCTGACGAATGAGCAGTCGGCCTGGCAGCCGGCCCGAACAGGCTCGTGCTTGCGGTCGGCTGGGACCGGTCAGCCGCGCTCGCCGGGGCCGGCTCCAGCGCCGGGCTCGGGCGCGCCGGTGTAGAACGCAGTGGTACGGTCGGCGGCCGCCCGGGCCGCGGCCGGGTCGGTGCCGAAAGCCACGCTCGCGTCATACCAGGCGTCGCTGGAGGCAGCCAGGAACCGGCGGCCCTCCTCGGACGCAGACCATTCGGCCGCCTTGGCCGGGTCCACTGCTCGCCCGGTGGTCAGGTGCAGGAACAGGCCGATCAGGCCGCTATCCCAGCCCACCCCGACCGCACCGGGGCCGAACTGCGCCCACCGCTCGTTGTCTACCCGGGTGATGTGGTCCAGCCGGAAGCGGGTCCGGCCGTTGCCCTCGTCGGCCAGCCGCAGCTCGATCCAGCTCATGTCGCCGCCCATCTCCCAGGTCGCGTCGAAGCCGTGGGGCGGGTCGCAGCGGGTGACGGTGCCGCCCGCGTTGCCTGCCAGCTGATACCGGCCGCCCTCCGTCAGCTCGCCGCGCACCGGCAGGAACCAGCGCGGGATGCGTTCCGGGTTGGTGCAGGCGTCCCAGACGTCGGCGAGTTCGGCCGGGTAGCTCCGTGACACCGTCACCACCCGGGCCTGGCCGGCTTCCAGCACCCGGCCGCCCACCTCGCGGCGGACCGCACTGATCTCCGCGGTCACATCGATCATGGTTTCTTCCTTCGCTCGTGCTGGCCTCGCGCCATCTCGGTAGCCAGCGCGTCCAAGTGCGGCGTCCAGGACCGGCGGAACTGGTCGAGCCATGCGTCTACGCCGCGCAGCGGCTCGTGCGCGACGGCGTAGAGGCGGCGAGCGCCGTCCGGTCGTACCGTGGCGAAGCCGCTGTCCCGCAACACCTTGAGGTGCTGGGAGACAGCTGGCTGGGAGATGCCGAACTCGCGCTGGATCACCTCGCCGAGCGCGCCGGAAGTGAGCTCGCCGTCCCCGAGCAGCTCAAGGATGCGGCGTCGTACCGGATCGCCGAGTACATCGAACGCGTGCACCAGCGCAAGATATCAGCATAGGCTTATATAAGCAAAGAGTTAATACATGGCGGCGGAGCGCCGAGGCTGGCACGGTGACATCGCCCAGGGCCAACTGAACTTGTCGAGATCGGGTCGTGACCAATGCCGTTGTACTGGGTATGACCAGGCACCTCCGGGATCGGTACGAGGGCAAGTGCCGCTGGCCGTGAGTGGCGCGTAGAGGCGCGGAAGTCATGCTTGGCGACTAAGGCGAGCGAGGGTCACCATGGCCACTGCGATAGCGCGGGATGGACAGCCCGCGCGTCGAGGGACGGTCATGCGCTGGCTGTCCAAGGTGTTCGAGCTCAACCCCGCGGGGATCAACTGGCCGCGCGGAGTGATGTTCCTTGACGTCGCGCTGGTGCCGCTAGTCGTTTTCTGGGCGATCGGGCACGAGGAAAATCTGCTCAGCGCGTTGTTCGGCGCGCTGTTCGCGGTGCTGGCAGACCCAGGCGGCGGCTATGGTTACGGCGCATCGCGCTCTGCCGTCTTTGCCCTGATCGGTGCGGGGTGACCGCACTGGCCTTCGGCATCGGCGCAGACCCCTGGGGCTGGCTGGTACTCGCGGCTTTCGCGATCACCCTCGTGTCCGGCCTCACGGTGACGCTCGGCGTGCACAGATTCGTTGCGGGCCTGCTCCTCAACGTCTGGTTCATTATCGCCCTCGGGCTCGCGGCCAGCTTCCATCACGCCCACATCACCAGCTACATCTGGGCACAGGTGCTGGCGTGGGCCGGTGGCTCGGCGCTCTGGATCGCGGTGACATTCATCGCGTGGCTGATCGCCGGGCGCAAGGACCGGCCTCAGCCAGTCGCGGAGATCCCTGGAGACGTCTCGCGGCGGCCGCTGCGCGGCCACTGATCATGTACGCGGTGATTCGTGCCGTCGCCGTGTCCGGCAGCGTCGCGCTCGCATTCGGCCTGAACCTGTCGCACGGCTTCTGGCTGCCAATCGCGACCATTGTCGCGCTGAAGCCCAGCCTGCAGCAGACGACCCTAGTGTCCGTCCAGCGCATTGCCGGCGCGCTGATCGTTGCCGCCGCAGCCATGCTGCTGCTGCTGCTGATTTCCGCCGGTGAGCACGGGCTCAGACTGCTGGCGATCACGCACGGACTCGAAGTGATTGCGCTGGTCCTCTTCATGCACGCCGCGGCGGTCCGCCTCTGGAACTACGCCGTCTATAGCGCCGCTATAGCCGCGGCTGCGCTGATCCTGGTGGACCTTCCGCAGCCGTCCAACTATGGCGCCGAGGGCGACCGGGTGCTCTGGACACTGTGCGGCACGGGGATCGGCGTGCTCGTCATGCTCCTAGCCTGTCTGCTCTCCAGGCGTTCCGGCAGCACGCCACCAAAGCCAGCTACGCAACCAGCCTGAACGCGCTCAGCCAGTAGCCATGGCCGAGCACCAGCCGCCCGCACGGAGACAGCCTGGCTGGACTAGGTTTGCAGCTATGGACGACACGGCCCGAGTAGATCTCCGGAACTGCCAGACGGCCGAGCCGCGCCCGGTCCGGCTCGCCGCGCCGCAGCAAAGCGCGGAGGACACCGACCACGGCTGGGGTGAGCCGCCAGAGCCGGACCCGGGCGAGCGCCTGCGCCAGGAGCGGCCGCCGCACTGGGATGATTCCTAGCGCCCGCGGCGCTGGGTTCAGCCCCACACGCGCAGGTCGACTCACCTGACACGCCTGGCAATAACGGCACATAGACACTCGATATCTGACTATCATTCGCGAAGCGGCCCAGGTGATCACCTGGCTGGCGCCGCAGACCTTCATCTTGCGGCTGACCTAAGCCGGCTGGCGCAAGGTAGCCAGCCCGGATCCGGCGGGCGCGAAGAAGAACAATTACCTCAACGCGGTGACGACCGACGGCGCCGAGGCCATAGCTATCGGCGCCCGCCAATCAGGCACGTCCTATGAGAGCAAGTCGCTCATCCTGCGGTGGAACGGCCGCAGATGGTACACAGTTCCGTCGCCTGTCATCGCGCACAGCGTGCTGACGTCGCTGGCGGGCGTCGCGCTAGCTTCGCCCTCCGACGGCTGGACCGTCGGCGAGAGCGACTCAGGCACTACCCCGCAAACCCTGATCGAGCACTGGAACGGCAAGAAGTGGACGGTCGTTGCCAACCCGAACCTGAACGTCTACGGGTCCAGCATCACCGGCAGCTACCTGACCGATGTCGCCGCGATCTCGCCGGCGGACGTCATGGTGACCGGCTACGTGGTAGTCAGCGGCGTCAGCCAGCCGGTGGTGCTGCGGTGGAACGGCGCGCACTGGACCGCGGCCAAGACGCCGAACCCCGCCCCCGCGGGAGCGATCACCAACCTGACCGCGATCGCCGGAAGCGCCGCCACGGGGTTCTGGATCCTCGGCGACTACCTGCACGGCAGGATCCATTCGTTCGCCCTGCACCGGTCCTAGTCAGGGAACGGGGCCAGGGTGATCTGCCAGTTCGGGCGGCGCGCAGCCCTTGGAGTTAGCTGCCGCGCTCCCTGGCCCGCTGATTCAGCTGGGCAGCCTTGGTAGTCAGGTAATGCCGCTCCGGCAGGCTCAGCGTGCGCTTCGCAGCGGACTCGTAGCGGGCGACGGCGCCGTCGGAGTCGCCCAGCATCTCGAGCAGATGAGCGCGCACGGCGTCCAGCCGGTAATGGCCGGCCAGCGGCTGATCGAGTGAGCCGGCTATGGCCAGGCCGGCCATGGGACCGTGCACCATGGCGGCCGCCACGGCCCGGTTCAGGGTGACCATCGGGTTCCCGGTAAGCCGCTCGAGCACGTCGTAGAGAGCGAGAATCTGCGGCCAGTCGGTGTCACTGGCGCGGCCTGCCTCGGCGTGCAGGGCAGCGATGGCAGCCTGCAGCTGATAATCCCCGGCCGGGCCCTGCGCCATCGCCTGCACGGCCAGGCTTACTCCGGCGCTGATGAGTGGCTGGTCCCAGTTGGCCCGGTCTTGCTCCGCCAGCGGGATCAGCTCACCGACCAGCCCGGTCCTGGCCGGCCGCCGCGCCTCGGTGAGCAGCATGAGCGCCAGCAGGCCAGTGACCTGACCGTCGGCGGGAAGCAGCGCGTGCATCATCCTGGTCAGCCGGATTGCCTCGGCAGAAAGCTCCTGGCGGACCAGTCGCGGGCCGGCGCTGCTGGCGTAGCCCTCGTTGAATATGAGGTACAGCACGTGCAGTACCGACCGAATCCGGGCGGCACGCTCGTGCTCACCCGGCAGCGTGAACGGGACGCCTGAGGCCTTGATCCGCTGCTTAGCCCGGCTGATCCGCTGGGCCATCGTCGCCTCGGGCACGAGGAAGGCACGGGAAATCTCCGCCGTGGTGAGGCCCGCGACCGCGCGCAGCGTCAGCGCGATGGCGGATGCGGGCGTCAGCACGGGATGGCAGCACAGGAATAGCAGCACGAGCGTGTCGTCACCGGCAGGGACCTCGGCAGGCGGCGGCTCGGCCGCTGCCGCCAGCTCGCGCCGTCGCCGCGAATTATCGCTGCGTATCTGGTCGGTCAGCCGTCTGGTGGCGACCTGGAGGAGCCAGCCTCTGGGGTTCTGCGGCAGGCCGTCGGCAGGCCAGTGGCTGGACGCCGCTATCAGTGCCTCCTGTACGGCGTCCTCGGCGGCATCAAAGCTGCCGGACCGGCGGGTCAGCACGCCGAGGACTTGCGGCGCCAGCTGGCGCAGCAGGTCCTCGACCTGTACCGCCGGCACCGCACCGGCCGGCCCGCGACCTGAGCTCACCGGTTCTCCGCCGTCAGGCGCCGAGTCCCATGTCGTCGTCGTCCTCCATCACCTGCCGTACTTCGATCGGCTGCTGGGTGGGAACGCCGCCAGGACCTGGCACAGCCGACAGCCTTGCGGCTATCTCGATCGCGCGCTGCTCTGAGTCGACATCGAATATCTGGTACCCGGCGAGTTGCTCCTTCGCCTCTGCGTAAGGGCCGTCGGTAACGACAGGGGCGGATACGCCGTCGGCCCGGACGATCTTGGACATCTCCGGCCCACCGAGTCGCTCGCCGCCGACGAGCTCGCCGGACCTGGTGAGTTCCTCGCTGAGTGCTTCGTAGTAGGCCAGGTGCGCCTTCACGTCGGCTGGATCCCAGTTTGTCATCGGCTCCTGGACCGTACCGCCGTCATAGTTCACCATCAGCAAGAATCGCGTCATCTGCTGATCCTCCTTAGTGCACGGTGCCCATCCTGGCACCCTCGTCAGAAGGACGTAGCCGCCGGCAGGTTCTCGACATCCGCGCCGCAGAGCGCGACCCTTGCGCTGCGGAGCGAATTTCATATAATACCGATATGAAATATCGACTGAAGGTACGGCAGACTGGGGCCGACCGATGTCTGGGCGATCTGATCAGCGGCGTTCGTGCCGTGACGCACCGGCGCGCCGACTGGGCGCATACTGCGGATCTCGTAGCCGACCAGCTCAGGCTGCACTTGCCGACGCCCGAGGTGCTGACCGCCGAGCAGCGGTATGGCGATCCCCTGAAGTACAGCTGTCATCTGCTGCACGCCGAGCCAGATGGCGCCTTCTCCGTTGCTGCCCTCGTCTGGCGTCCCGGCCAGGCGACTCCGATTCACGACCACGTCACCTGGTGCGTGTTCGGGGTCATCCAGGGTGCCGAGCACGAGCGGCGCTACGTGCTGGGCGATGACGGCTGGCTTGAGGAGGCCGGGACCTCGGTTAACGGTCTCGGTGTCGTGGCTGGGCTGGCGCCTCCAGGCGACATTCACAGGGTGAGCTGTCACGGTGCGCAGACCGCGATCTCGGTGCACATCTACGGCACCGACGTGAGCAGGATTGGCAGCAGCGTCCGGCGTGAGTATGACCGGCCCATCGTGGCCGCACAGCCCCGTTAGCGCGAATCAGCCCCGAAGGTCCGGCAGCTGCCTGAGAGCACGTCAGCAGCAACCTGGGGTAGGTAGCACGACATAGCAACCAGTGCTACCATCTGCCTATGGCCCTTCAGCCGGAGATCACGCAGCGAGACCTGAGGATGAGGTCGAAAGAGATCATGGACGCCGTCGAGCGTGGCGAAGCGTTCACCGTGACCCGTGACGGGCACCGCATCGGTGAGCTCGTGCCCCTGCGGCAACGGCGCAGGTTTGTTTCCAGGGCAGAGTTTGCCGCGATGTCCCGTGGCGCGCCGGCGCTTGACTCTGAAGCCTTCCGCGCAGATCAGGACGCCGTGACTGACCAAGCCGGAAGTCCTTATGATCATTGAGCGCCCGAAGCAGGGCCTCGTTGATACGAACATCCTGATATTGAGGACCTGGATCGACCAAACCGAGCTCCCGGATGAGATGGCGATAAGCGCCGTAACGCTTGCCGAACTGTCCGCAGGACCGCACGAGGTACGCCCGGATGACGAGCAGGACTTCTATTTCGAGGGGGCCGAGCGGGCCCGCAGACTGGATGTGTTGCAGCGCGCCGAGCATGAATTCGACCCGATACCGTTCGACGCCGATGCTGCCCGCGCTTACGGCAGGGTGACGGCGGCGGTAATCGCCGCCGGACGCAAGCCGCGGCGCAGGGCCGTCGACCTGATGATCGCCGCAACGGCGCTCGCGAACCAACTGCCGCTGTTCAGCACCAATCCGAGTGACTTCGCTGGCCTGGACGACCTCGTGACCGTAGTTTCGGTCACGAGGCCCGACGTACCCCGTGAGCGCCGGACTGCTCGGTAGTGGCGCTGCTGGCTTGCGTCAGGTGACAGCGGCGACGATCGTGTAGATCCCGAGTGCCAGCAGGACGACGGCGGTGATGCGGCGGACCAAGGTCATCGGGATGAGCCGGAGGCTCTTAGCGCCGATGCTCACCGCGACCGCGGCGACTGCCCAGAGCCCGAGCGTCGCGCCGGCGAACACCAGCAGCGGGTTGTACCTCGCGGCCAGGTTCGCGGCCGTGACCTGGGTAATGTCGCCCCACTCAGCGACGAACACAACGGCGAAGCTGGCGCCTGCGACGCGCAGGAAAGACTCGGCCGGGCCGCCCTGGCGCGCTGCGTCGGTCCCGTCCTCGGATCCCTGCCGAAGGCTTGTCCACCACAAGTACGCCGATCCGGCCACGAACAGCGCGGCGACCACGCCATCGACGACCTGATGGGGGAGCAGGGCGAGCAGCTGCCCCGCGGTGACCGCGATCCCCATCTGGACGGTGAATGCCGCCGCTGCCCCGGCCCAGACCCACGCGGCGCGGTACCGGGTGCTCAGGACAAGCGATGCGAACATCGATTTGTCGGGCAGCTCGGCGAGGAAGGTGATCGCGAATGCGATGCCTACCACCGCGACGTATTGCATCAGGATTCCCTCGGTCGGTACCACCGACCGGATTCTCGCGGGGAGACTTCGGCCGGATGTGCTCTACAGCCGAAGGTCTCGTCCACCACTCAAAGTGGCCCGGTGGCCGGGCGCCGAAGCGCCGGTATGTCGGCCAGCCAGCGAGGGACTACTCCCCTTCATGATCAGTGTACCTGGCTGACAGCGCTGGCGCCCCGGCTATGCCTGGCTGACCGCCGCTGCCAGGGTGACCATCAGGATCGGGCCGGCGACGAGCAGCAGGGTAACGGCGATCAGCCCGAGCTGGCAGCGCGCCTGCCGCGCGTGGTGCGAGGGCGCACTGAGCCGCTGCACCCTGGCCAGCGTCGCATGGCCGGTCGCGGCAAGCGCGCGCAACGGCACCCGAGCCCCGGTACCCATCGCCAGCAGCGCCGTGACGAGCGGCCGGGAACCGACTTCGCGTGCGGCGCTGTCGTCGGCGCACATCTCGGCTAGCCGAGCCACCTCCTGCGAGCCCGCGATGAAGAGCGGCACTGCGGGAAGGATCGCGCTGAGCCCGCGGGTCATCATCGTCAGCAGGTGGTGCCGGCCAGCAAGGTGGGCCCGTTCGTGCGCGAGCACGGCGGACAGCTGCTCGGGTTCCAGCACGGACAGCGCTCCGGTCGTCAGCACGATAGTGGCCGGACGGCCAGGCAGGCAGTACGCCGCCGGTTCCCGTGCCTCGATGACGAGGGCATCGCTCGCACCGCGGACGGCAGCCGGGCTGATGCGCGCTAGCTGCCGGCCGGCTATCCGTGCGCCGTCGGCATGACTGCGGGTGCTGCGCTGTGCCTGCTGGAGGCCGCGCCCGTAGCGCCATGCCAGCACTGCGGCCGTGGCAGCAGCCATCACGACGGCGACGCCAAGCAGCAACTCGAAGGCCGCGCTGCGGTACACGACCGATGTGCAGGCGCCTCCGGCGACCGACCGGCACACCGCCTCGGCCAGGCCCGGCCAGCCCGCCACTGCCGCCCTGACCAAGAACTGCAGGGCTCCCGCTGCCGAGAGCAGCGCCGTGACCATGGCTGCCAGCCAGGCCATGATCCCGAGCCGCGCACCGACGCCGCTCGCCGTCAGCCGGGTGAGCACCTTCGGTGCCTGCCATGCCAGGGTCAGCGCGTACAGCGACAGCGCCAGCACTGGCGCCAGCTGTGCCCGCGTCATCGGTCCGGCCCGTCGGCAAGCCGGCGAACTGCCTCGCGCAGTGCCTGCGACTCCTCATCACCAATCTGCGCGACGAAGTGGCTCAGCACTGCCGTGGTGTCGCCGCCACCGGCCAGCGCCTCGTGCATCAGCCGCGCGCTGTACTCCTCGCGACTGGCAGTGGCCGCGTACCGGTAGGCCTTGCCTTCCTTGACCCTGGCCAGCCAGCCCTTCCGGTGCAGGTTGTCCATCGTGCTCATCACCGTCGTATAGGCGATGACACGCTCCTGACGAAGCTCGTCGAATAGTTCTCGCACGGTGACCGGCACGTTCCTGGCCCACACGAGGTTCATGATCACCGCCTCGAGATCACCGAAACCTCGCATGCTCGCCTCCTGTCTCGTTGGAAAGCATAGGTGCCTCCGGAAGACTGAATCAGCCATCGCGAGCCTATGCTACTGTCTACGTACGTAGATAGTAGGTCGCTTAACGAGAACGGGCAGGCGCGATGGGCGGCAACGGCCGGCAGCAGGCACGCGACAAGCTCGCGAGGATAGCGGCAGCGCAGGCCCGCAGACGCCGTCGGCGCTGGCTGGCAGGCGCCGCCGCGATCGTCGTCGTGGCGGGTGCGACCGTAGCTATCGTCCTCGCGCTGGGCGGCGGCGGCTCTCCGGCAGCGGCCGGCGGCACACCGCGGCTCGACCTGGCCCCGTTGACATCACTGGGCACGCTGGCCGCGCCACCACCGGCCGGACCGCTTGGTCCTGAGGTTGTGCCCGTTCCCGCCGCCGCTCCGCTGGCCGGGCTGGCGTCGAGCGCGCAGGGGCAGCGGGTCGATGGGATCGGCTGCCTGGGCAGCGAGCAGACCCTGTTTCATATCCACGCGCACTTGACGATCTTCGTCAATGGCCAGCCCAGGCAGGTGCCGCCCGGCATCGGGATCCCCGGCGCGACTGCGCAGAACACCGCCCGAGGCGTCTTCATCACCAGCGGGAACTGCTTCTACTGGCTGCATACGCACGCGGCCGACGGGATCATCCATATCGAATCGCCAGTGCACCGGACGTACACCCTCGGTGACTTCTTTGCCGAGTGGGGCCAGCCGCTCGGACCCGGCCAGGTCGGTCCGGCCAGCGGACGGGTGACCGCCCTCTACAACGGTCAGCGTTGCCGGGGCAACCCGGCGAACATCCCGCTGACCGCGCACGCTCAGATCCAGCTGGAGGTCGGCACGCCGCTGGTCGGCCCGGAGTCGATTAACTGGCAGCCCACGGGCCTCTAGCCAGGCCCGGTCATGGCTCCGGCGTCACAGGCCGAACAGCCTGACTCCGTTGTACCAGAGCACGTCGCGCAGCCAGTCGTCGCCGAGCCCGAGCGCCGCCAGCCCGCTGACCTGCGCGGCGTAGGCATGCGGAATCGTCGGAAAGTCCGATCCGAACACAATCCGATTGCCGAGCGCACCGAGCCTGTCGACCAGGTGCAGCGGCGCAGGGCCGAGGTAGGGCGGGTCCGTAAAGATCATCGCAGTGTCCAGCCAGACGCCGGGATGCTGCTCGGCGATAGCCACGAAGGCATCGCTGTCCGGTGCGCCGAGGTGGGCGATGACCAGTCGCAGCCGCGGAAACCGCCCGAGCAGCCGCCGCACCGGACCCGGCCCGCACCACTGCTCGTTGCCCGACCCGTCCGCGACCGCGCCAGCATGAAGGATGATCGGCGTGCCGGCGTCCTGGAGCAGCCCCCAGGACTCATCGAGCAGCGGATCGACCGTATCGAAGCCGCCGACCTGCAGGTGGACCTTGACGCACTTGCCGCCCGCAGCCAGGCACCGGGCAGTCTCCTGCCCGGCGCCAGGCTCGGGGTAGGTCGTGAAAGTCGGGATGACCGACGGGTCCGCGGCCGCGAATTCCAGCGTGTGGTCATTGAGGAAGCGGAGCATCCCCGGCCGATGCGGGTAGGCCAGGGCGGTGTGATGCCGCACGCCGAGCTTGTCGAGAGTCAGTTTCCGGACCGCAGCGGGCGAGCGGTAGGTCACCGGCCATGGCGGTTCCAGCCGGTCGAACCATCGCCACACCGCATCCTGGATGCTGTCAGGCAGGAAATGGACGTGCGCATCGACGATGCCGGGAAGGCCGAGCGCAGCGGTGAGGGCGGGGACCTCGTCGTCAGTCATCGCCAAGCAGGCTAATCCGCCGCCGCCGCCGATCCGGCATCAGGATTGCCTGAGCAACCATCCAGCTTTCATGCAGGCTAAGCTCCTATGCTCTGACCAGCACGAACGGGGTGAGCCAAGCTAGGAAGGTCGGGACAGTGCCGGACAACGTGATGATCTCCCACCGCGGGGCGCGATACGCCATCGGCCAGGGACCCCAGTTTTACGGGATCTGGGACGTCACAGCGCCACACTCGCAGCCGCTGGAGTGGTGGCACAAGACTCCCGAGGGCTGGGCCGCGGCGTGGACCCGGTTTGCCTCCATCGAAGCTCCCGGCACCATCACCGCGGTTACCCAGCCACCCGCCGCAGCTGCTGCTCCCGCCGCCGCCGTCAGCACCGTCAGTGCCGGTCGCCGGCCGCTAGTCGCCGCCGTGCTGCTGACTGTCGGCGTCATACTCGGCGTGGTCGGGCTCTTCCCTGACTACGTGGCAGGCACCAGCCTCGCCCAGCAGGCCGCGAACCTGGTTCCGCACGCGATCTACCTCGCGGTCTGGACGGCGAGCGCCATCCTCATCATCTTCGGCGCGGCCCGGCTCCGGGCCGGGGCATTGCTCGCGACAGGACTGAGCGCGGTGACCTTCGGCTTGTTCCTGGCTGACGTCGGCACTCCGATAGCCGATGGCTGGCATGCGGCCGGCGCTGGCCTCGGGCTCGTGCTCAGCCTGCTGGGCTGGCTCGCCTGCGCGGCCGGCTCGGTAGTGGCACTCCGGCTCGGCCCGGCCAGCCGGCTCGGCCGCCCTGCTGGCCACGATACGGTGCCGCTCGTCATGATCATCGTGGCTGCTATCGGGACGGTGATCGCGTTCGCGCCGTCGTGGGACAGCTACGCGCTCAGCACGGCGACCGGGATAAGCCAGACGATTACGGAAGGGAACGCGTTCGCGAACCCTGCCCTGGTCATCGCCGGCAACGTCGTGGTCATGCTCGCGGTAGTCGCCGTCATCTCCGTCGCCGCCTGCTGGCGCCCGATCCGGCTCGGGGCAGCACTCGCGGCCGGCGCGATCGTGCCGATGCTGGCTCAGCTGATCTCCGCGCTCATCCTTGTTCGCGAGCCCGTGTCGCCGGCGCAGTTCGGCCTGTCTCCGGCCCAGGCCGCTGGAGTCGGGCTGACTATCCACGCCGGACTCACGGCGATTTTCTGGGTCTTCTGCGCCTTCGTCGCGATCCTGATCCTGCTCTGCGGCTGGATGCTCGTCGCGCCCGACGCCGCACTACCGGCGGCCGGACAGCGGCTGCCAGCCGGCGCCGAGGGTGCCAGCTATGCCTACCCGGCGACGTCGGCAGCCAGCTTCGGCCAGGTCACACAGATGACCGGGGCAGGTCAGAACCCCGCATCAGGAGCATCGCCAGCGCCGAGCCGGTAATGTCCGACTGTGGACCTCGACCTGGCAACCGCCACAGCGACCGATCTGACCATGGCGATCCGGCGGCGCGAGCTGTCGAGCCGCGAACTCCTCGACTTTCTGCTGGCCAGAGCCGACCTGGTCAACCCGGCTCTCAATGCCATCGTGGCGCGGGACGCCGACCGGGCCCGCGAAGCGGCCGCGACCGCGGACGAACAGACGGCACGAGGCAACCAGACGGGACCGCTGCACGGACTGCCGATGACCGTCAAGGACGTGTGGGAGACCGAGGGTCTCGTCACCACCTCCGGCGCCCCTGAGCTAGCCCAGTACGTGCCGTCGGCCGATGCGCTCGCGGTGCGCCGCCTGAAGGCCGCCGGCGCGATCATCTTCGGCAAGACCAATACGCCGTTGTACGCGGGCGACTGGCAGACCTACAACGACGTGTACGGCCGGACGAGCAACCCGTGGGATGTCACCAGGACCGCAGGCGGGTCATCGGGCGGCGCGGCGGCGGCAGTCGCGGCCGGACTCACGCCGCTGGAGCTTGGCAGCGACATCGGGGGTTCGATACGTAACCCATCGCATTACAACGGCATCTACGGGCTGAAGCCGTCCTGGGGCGTGGTGCCGGTTCGCGGCCACATACCCGGTCCGCCCGGCAGCCTGCTGACGGTCGACGTGGGGGTGGCCGGCCCGCTGGCCCGCAGCGTCGCCGACCTTCGCACCGCCCTGCAGGTTGTCGCAGGCCCGGTGCCAGAGGACGCGGCCGGCTGGCGGCTGGCGCTGGACGAGGGCCCGCCGGTGAGCGGGCCAGCCGGGTTGCGCATCGCCACGGTGTTCGCAGAGGGCAGCGATGTGGTGCCCATCGCCGCCGATGTCCGCGCCTGCCTGGACCGGTTCGCGAGCCGGCTAGCCAGCGCCGGAGCGCAGGTGGACCCCGTTCCCTTGCCGGTGCCGCTGGCCGACGGATTCCGGACCTGGCGTGACCTGACCCTGCCGATCATCGGTGCCGGCCTGCCGGAATCGGAGTATGCCGCGTTCGCGGGGCTGGAGCAGGAACCTGGCGACGACCCGGAGACGCAGATGCTGCAGGCAATGGCGAGCCGGTACCGGTCCGTCATGCGCGCCACGCAGACCCGGCAGCGGCAGCGCGCTGCCTGGGCTGACTTCTTCGAGCGGTATGACGTTGTGCTCGCGCCGGTCATGCCGACTGCCGCCTTCCCGCACGACACCGACCGTGCGATGACCGATCGGGTGCTCGACATCGACGGCCAGGCGGTTCCGCACTTCATGGCGGCAGCGTGGTGCTGCGCCATCGGTTCGGCGCTGCTGCCCGTGGTGACGCTGCCGGTTGGCCCCGGTCAGGCAGGCCTGCCGGTAGGTGTCCAGGTGATCGGGCCGTTCCTGTCGGACTTGCGGCTGCTGCGGGTCGCCGAGGTGCTCGACGCCGCAGCAGGCCCCGGCTTCACTGCACCGCCGCTCAGCTAGGCTTCCGCGCGACCACCACGTCCCGCACGATCGCCTGATCGACACGGTGCCGCAGCTGGCGGTAGGGGTCCGTCTCGACCGGAACCAAGCCAGACGCGGCGAGGATCTCGGCGACCTCGTCGCGCGGCGCGACGAGAGCATTCCAGGAGACGCCGATCGCCCCGCCGGGCCGGAGCAGGCGGCTCCAGACCGGCACGGACTCGCCGAGCAGGTCCTGCGGTCGCCGGGCAAGCCCTTTCGCGGCGGTCCGGCTGCCGTGCTGGACCCCGTACGGGGCGTCGGTCACGACCAGGTCGAATGTCTGCGGCCGGAAGAACTCCAGGGCCCGGCTGGTGTCGGCGCACACGACGTCGAGCCGCTGCGTGCGCCCTGCCTTGTGCTCGTGCCGCGACGCGGCCAGGCTGACCTGAAGGCGCCGGCCCGCCACCTTGCCCTCGCGGCGAACCGGCCCGTCGTACTCGGCCTTGTGCTTGATCCGCTTGCGCTTCAGCCAGGTCCTGATGAACGTCGTGTAGGCCTCGTAGTCGCGCTGGTCGGTATCGATGCCGGCAGCGTCGTACCCGTACATGAGCGCCTGATTAAGCGTCGTGCCCCGGCCGCACAGCGGATCGAGCACCGCGAGCTTCCGGTCCAGCATCTCGGCGGCAAACGCGGACGCCAGCAGTGTCACGTTCAGCAGCAGCTTGGTGAACTGCTCGTTGGTCTTGCCCGCGTATTTCTGGATGGTGATCAGGTCATCGTCGAACCGGTCCAGCCGGTCCAGGTCGACCGGCCGGAGCAGGCCATCCGCTAGCTCGAACAACGCGTAGCAGGCGGACAGGTTGGACAGGAACGAGATCTCGCGCGGTCCGAGCCCGTCCGCCGAGAACATCAGGTACGGCACGCCGCCGAGGTCGGCCGGCGTGGCCGGGGACAGCGCGCCGCGAAGCACTGAGTCACTGACTGCGGCGAGCTCCGCCGCGGCCAGCCCGACTGACGCCGCCGAGTACACGCGATTGGCCGACGGCTGGAGCAGCAGCGCGTACCGGGTCATGCCGTCCAGGAATACCACCCTGGCCGGCATTGCGGCCGGCTGACCCAGCCCGGCGTCTTGACTCCGTACCTGGGTACGGCCGGTACCGTGCAGGCATGGGCGCGATGACGATCGGGAAGCTGGCGGCCGCAGAAGGCGTAGGCGTCGAGACCGTGCGCTTCTACCAGCGGCGCGGGCTGCTGGCCGAGCCGCAGCGCCGTGGCAGCGGCTACCGCGAGTACTGCGATGCCGACCTGGCCAGGCTGGTTTTCATCCGGCGCGCCCGGCGGCTGGGTTTCACGCTCAGCGAGATCGCCGACCTCCTCGGGCCGGCCGAGGACCACTCCACCGACGAGATCGCCCGCGCCGCCGCCGCGAAGGTCGCTGCAATCGATGACCAGGTCAGGGAACTGACCCAGCTGCGCTGCCGGCTGCGGCGCCTTGTGCACGTGTGCGAGCAGGGGAACGGCGACGACTGCGCAACCCTTTTCGTCGCGGAACGGAGCCAGACGCAATGAGCAACGCCCGAGTAGTGACCGACGCCAGCTTCGAGGCCGAGGTCCTGAACAACCCTCGGCCCGTGATCGTCGAGTACTGGGCGCAGTGGTGCGGTCCGTGCCGGATGGTGGCCCCCGTGCTGGACTCGATCGCGGCGGATCAGGCCGGCCGGGTCGATCTCGTCACGATCAACGTGGACGAGAACCCGGTTACCACGCAGCGATTCGCGGTCCTGCACGTTCCGACGGTGACCGTATTCTCCGGCGGCAAGGTCGTCAGTCAGGTGATCGGCGCTAGGTCCAAGACGGCGCTGCTGCGCGAGTTCGGCGACTTCACCTAACGGCTGGCAATCCGCCTGCGTGCGGGCGGCTCGTGCCGGAGCGGTCCGGACGTCCGGTAAAGGAAGTGGTGCTCGACGGTTTCACGCCGTTCGAGCTCGGCGTGGTGCGAGGTATTCGGCACCGACCGGACGGCCGATGGCCTGCCCGGCTGCGACTTCGCGGTGGTCGCGGGTGAGCCCGGGCAGCTGCGGACAGCATCCGGGTTCACTCTGGGCACGGCCTTCGGACTCGACCGGCTGGAGCTGGCTGACCTCATCGTGGTGCCTGCCAGCGGTGACGATCGCTGCGGCCGCGATGACTGGCCCGCGGCCCTGCTGGACGCGCTGCGGCGTGCGGTCGGCCGGGGCGGACGGGTACTGAGTGTGTGCACGGGGGCGTTCGTACTGGGGGCGGCTGGCCTGCTGGATGGTCGGGCCTGCACCACCCACTGGCGTCATGCCGACCGGCTTGCCCGGATGTACCCTGCCGCGAAGGTCGATCCGTCGGTGCTGTACGTGGACGCCGACCCGGTGCTCACCAGCGCGGGCACGGCAGCCGGCATCGACGCCTGCCTCTACCTGGTCCGCAAGGAGCAGGGCAGTGCGGTAGCCAACGCCATCGCGCGGCGGATGGTCGTGCCGCCGCATCGCGATGGCGGGCAGGCGCAGTACGTGGACCGGCCAGTCGGCGAGGCTGCCTGCGACACGCTGAGCGACGTGATCGAGTGGATGCAGCACAACCTGGACCGGTCGATCACAGTGGACGAGCTGGCCAGCCTGGCCGCCATGTCACCGCGGACATTCGCCCGGCGGTTCGTGCAGGAGACCGGCACCACACCGCAGCGCTGGCTGACCGGGCAGCGGATCCTGTTCGCGCAGCAGCTGCTCGAGGAAACCGGCCAGACCGTGGATGTCATCGCCGAACGGGCCGGGTTCGGCAATGCGGCAACCTTCCGCCACCATTTCCGCGCCTGGCGCGCGACGACGCCCAACGCTTACCGGCGCACATTCCGCAGCGCTGAGACGAGCGGAACGTAGCCGTCCCGGCGGCTGCCAGCTACGATCCGCTCGGCCGCTAACGGGCTGCGGCAGCCGCCATCCGGGCGCGGACCTTGCCGGGTACCAGCTCGCCTGCGGCGCGGGCGTCGTGCAGTACCCGGGCCCACCAGGCCAGGTCGTCGAGAGCGATCTGCAGGCTCACCTCGGTCGCCGGGTCGGCAGGCTCGCCGTCGTCGGTGAAGGCCTTGTCGACGAACGGCAGGACTACCGTGCTGCGCAGCGGGACTGCCTCCACTTCCACGGCGACCTGGGCCAGGTGCTCGATCGCCCGGATGCCGCCGCCGACGCCGGCGCTGTAGCCGACGGCGGCCAGCGGCTTGTTCCGGAACGCGAATGACACGAAGACGCTGTCGATGGCGTTCTTCAGCTCGCCGGGAAGGCTGTGGTTGTACTCCGGCGTGACGATAAGGTACGCGTCCGCCTCGGCGATCTTGCGATTCCACCGGCGCACTATCTCGGCGGAGTAGGACGGGTCGCTCGGGTCGCCGATGCTCCCCAGATGCTCGCCGAACAGCGGCAGCTGCCAGTCGCGCAGGTCGATCAGCTCGGTTTCGAGGGCCTCGTGCAGTGCCGCACTGCTCAGGACCCACGGAACGACCTTGTCGGCGGCCCGGGTGGGCCGCGTACTGCCGACTATCACCTGAAGCTTCATCTGGTTCCTTCTCCTGCGTGCCGCGGCGCCGGGCAGGCCGCCGTTACCTGACGAACCGGGCTACGACACTGATCTGCGCGTTGCCACTCACCATGCCGAGCCGATTCCAGGTCATGCCGAAGTCGGCCCGGTTGATCTCGGTGTCCGCAGTGAGCGTGATAGCGCTGTCGGAATCCTCGGTAAGCCGGGCGGTCAGGGACAGCGGGCGGGTACGGCCGACGACCGTCAGAGTGCCCTCGGCCGTCGCGCTGTCGCTACCTTGCCGGGTGATGCGAGTGAGGTCCACCACGATCTGCGGGTGCTTGCCGGTGTTGAAGAAGTCGGCGGACCGCAGGTGCACGTCGCGCTTGCTGTGCTTGGTGTCGAGCGACGCAGCGTCAATCTCCAGGTGGCCTCGGCCGGAACCGTCCGCGAGAATCTCTCCAGACCCGCTGACCTTCCCGAATGAGCCGCGGACCGTGACCAGTCCCCAGATGCTCTTGTGCTGGAAAGTTACCGAAGAGCCGTCCGGATCAAGCTGCCAGCTGGGCTGGCTGGTACCGGAAGTGGCAGCATCGCCGGGCTGGTTGCTGTTCGCAGTCGTCATCCTCGTAGCCTCGATTCCTGGAGGTATATGATTTAGAATTGAACCTTCACTAGCGAAATAGTACCGTCCGAAATAATAGTGTCAACTGAAACACCTAGGTACGCTGGACGAGTAATGCCGGATCATGCTGACCACTGGCCGCCGCCCGCGAGCGCGGAGCCCGACGCTGCCGAGACTAGCGATGCCGAGAGCCGGCGACTACTCGTTGGTCAGACGGCCAGCTTCGCAGCGCACTTTGTCCGCTGGATGGAGGGGCGAGCCTGCGACGGGCTGAGTTACTCGCGGTTGCGCCTGCTGCAGGCACTGCACTGCGGCGGGCCGGCGATCATGCGCGACCTCGGTGAGCAGCTCGGCGCGACACCACGGAACATGACGGCGCTCGTCGACGGGCTCGAGGAGGCGCACCTGGTCGTGCGGCGCCCGCATCCCACTGACCGCCGAGCAACCCTGATCGAACTGTCCGAGACGGGCGCGCAGGCGGCCGGACAGGCGCTTGAGCCGCGGCTGGACGCGATGGCCGAGCTGTTCACGTCGCTGTCGGCGGCGGAGCGGGAGCAGTTCTCGGCGCTGATCGTCAAGCTGACGCGGGTGATGGAGCCCGGCCAGGGCAACTGCTGATCAGCCAGCGTCGAGGCGGCGGTAAGCGAAGAACACCCGATCGGATTCGTCACTGACCGGGCTGCCGTCCAGGCTGGCCTGCTCGAGCAGCTCGAACCTGCCTTCCAGGGCAGCATGGATCCGGCCGAGCGGTACGCCGAGCTCGTAGATCCGCTCGTGGTGCAGCCGGTACATGGCGCCGCCCAGGTGCTCGAAGATCCGGGTTTCCCACAGTGATAGTTCATGATCAGCCGGGCGTACTGGACTCGCCGACGGGTGGTGACTCGCCGACCGGACGCTCATGACGACCAGGTTCCCGTCGAATTCGTCGACGTAGGGAGCGGCGCCGTCGAGCCTGCGCAGGCGGCCGGCTGTGTTGACGTCGAAGATGAATAGCCCGCCAGCGGCGAGGTGCTCGTGCACGCGGCTGAACAGCGATAGCCAGCCGTCAAAGGACGGCAGGTGGTTCAGCGTGTCGAACATGCAGATCGTCACGTCGAACCTGGCGTCGAGCCGGAAGTCGGTCATGTCTGCCTGCACCAGCGTGGCAGCCGGGACCGACTCAGCGGCATGTGCCAGCATCTCCGGCGAGCGATCTATCCCGGTCACCGCGAGGGCGGGGGCCAGGCCGGCCAGCAGGGCGCCAGTGCCGCAGCCCAGTTCCAGCAGCGAGTGCGCATGCGGCAGGTGCCTGCTGATGTAGGCCTGCACCCGGTCAATCTCGTCCGCGCGGTCACCCATGATGCGGTCGTAGAATCCGGCGAAATCCGCGTAGTCGGTCACCGCGCCATAGTGCCTGATCGGCTCCGCCGCCCGGACCATTTCCGGCTGGCCGGCTAGCTTGGCTGGCCTTGCTGCGCCAGCGCCTGGTCGAGATCGGCGAGCAGGTCCGCCACGGGCTCGATGCCGACCGACAACCGGATCAGCGACTCGGGCGCCGTCTCGCCCGGCCAGCGGCCGCGCCGTTCCCAGCTGGACTCGACCCCGCCGAAGCTGGTGGCTGGCACGATCAGCCGTGCCGCGGTGATGACCGCATCGGCCTCGGCCGCTGTCCCGTCCAGCTCGAACGAGAGCAGCGGCCCGAACCCGCGCGGCATCTGAGCGCGGGCAACGGACAGCGTCTGCTGATTCACGCCGGGGTAGTGCACGGCGCGAACCCGAGGGTGCGTGCCGAGATGCCCGGCCACGGTCAGGGCGCTAGCTGACTGGCGCTCGATCCGCAGCGGGAGCGTCTTCAGCCCGCGCACCGCCAGCCAGGTCTCCATCGGGCCGGCGATGCCACCGCCGATCGTGCGCCAGCCGCGCAGGTCGTCGGCCAGCGCCTGATCGCGGGTCATGACGGCGCCCAGGATCAGGTCAGAATGACCGGACGCGGACTTGGTAAGCGAGCACAGCGAAGCGATGGCACCGTGCTCCAGCGGCTGCTGGAGAAGCCCGGTGGCGACCGTGTTGTCGACGATCATCGGCGCGTCAGCCGCCGCGGCCAGCCGGCCGAGCGCGGCCAGATCGGCAACCCGCAGCAGCGGGTTAGTCGGCGTCTCTGCCCACAGCACGCCGCGGGCCGCGGCAAGCTCGCGCGCCACCTCGTCGTGATCCTGCAGATTGACGACGACGGCCTCGGTGCCGCCCGGCCGCAGTTTCTCGGCCAGCACCCGCGCGTTGTAGTAGCCGTCTGCTGCCAGCAGGATGCGCTCCCGGCCAGCAGCCAGCGCCAGCATGAGCGCCATCGAAGCGGCCTGCCCCGAGCCGAACAGGACGGCCTGAGCATCCTCGATACTGCCGAGCGCCTGCTCAAGGGCAGTCCAGCTCGGGTTGCCGCCGCGGCCGTAGTCATCGGCGCGCGGCTCCCCCCAGGAGGCATGAATGCTGCTCAGGGCCGGCGGCTGCGTCACCGGCAGGCCGAGGCTCCGCAGCGAGCCAGCGTGCACGACTCGGGCGTCCGCCGACACGGGCTGGTCTGTCACGCTCGAACCTCCGCTGGCCAGGAAACCATGGTGACGATCGTAGGCCGCCGTTGCCGGCGGTCTCCGACAGGCCCAAGCGCAAAATTCGCGCCTCGCAGCCCTGTAGCCGCAAGCAAACTGGCATCCATCGTCATCCGGCCGATTGAAGGCCGATGCCCGGCAGATTGAAGGTCATATGTCGGCAGAACGAAAGAGCAGGCGTCGGCAGAATGAAACCACTTGCCAAGATCCGGGTGTGATGCATGACGCGAGCTACATCCCGAGGCGAGCCGCTGGACTTGTGTGCGAGGCGCTCACCGACACTCGTGTCGTCCTCATCAACGGTGCGCGTCAGTCTGGCAAGAGCACTTTGGCAGAGGCTGTCCTCCGCCAAACGGCCGACGGAGTTGCTCGTTACCTAGATGACCCGGTGACTCGCGCAGCAGCCACGGAGGATCCCGTCCGTTTCGTCCGTCACGAAGGACTCATGCTGATTGACGAAGTTCAGCGGGTTCCAGACCTGTGGCTGGCGATCAAGCACACGGTTGATCGCGACCCTCGGCCTGGCCGTTTCCTACTGACAGGCTCCGCTCGGCTGCTCGGACTGCGCAGCTTGCCAGACGAGTTGCCTGGTCGGTCCGAGACCGTCGAGTTGTGGCCATTCTCGCAAGGTGAGATCAGCGGGGAGCCAGATGGCTTCGTGGATGCCGCGTTTGCCCATGGCACTGACCTGGGCGCGCCAGCGTCGCAGCTGCGGCGGGAGGACTACCTAGCTCGAATGGAAGCCGGTGGTTATCCGGAAGCGCTCCGAAGACAGACGCCGCGCCGTCGGGATCGGTTCTTCGCCAGTTACCTGTCGGATTTGATAGTGCGTGACGTCAAGCAGGTCGCCGAGATCGAGCGCGCCGACGATATGAGGCGCCTGTTGTCCCTGCTCGCCGGGCAAGTCAGCGGCCTGCTCAACGCCAGCCGGCTGGCCAGCGAACTGAGCATTACGGCGCCTACAGTTCGTAACTATCTCGAAATCCTCGAGACGGTCTACCTCATTCGCTGGATACCAGCATGGTCTTCGGGCGCCACGGCGCGCGCCGTTGGCAGTCCAAAGCTCATCTTCGTTGACTCGGGGCTCGGCCGTTATCTATCGAGCGGCGCCGTAGCTGCAGCGCCTATCGGTCAATTGATGGAGAGCTTTGTACTTGCTGAGCTGGCTAGGCAACTCACCTGGTCCAGAACCAGCGCGCGCCTTTATCACTACAGGGACCGAGACCAGCACGAGGTAGATGGCCTGCTCGAAGATAACGCCGGGCAGCTGGTGGGGATCGAGGTCAAGGCAGCCGAGACGGTTCGAGCCGAAGACTTCCGTTCGCTGAGGATTCTCCGGGATCGGCTCGGATCAAGGTTCCGAGCTGGCTTCGTATTGTATTGCGGCGCGGAACCGCTCAGCTTCGGAGACCGCCTCGCGTGCTTGCCAATCTCAGCAGTGTGGTCAACGTCCGCGGCGGCGGTCTGACTTCTCGCCAGTTAGCAATGGGTGGGTCCAGTGCTCGGCAAGAATCGCCCAGCGTTCGTGATCGCGCCAGTCCCCGTCGACCAGCAGGTAACGCGGCGAGAGACCTTCCTGCCGGAATCCCAGCCGCCGGACCAGCGCCAGCGAGCGGGCATTGTCGGGCTGGATGTTCGCCTCCAGCCGGTGCAGGCCGAGGTCAGTAAAGGCATCGCTGATGACAGCGGCGAGGCCGGCCGTCATCAGCCCGCGTCCCGAATGCGAGGCGAAGGCCGCGTAGCCCAGGTACCCGGATCGCAGTGCGCCGCGGACGATGTTGTTGATATTCACGTATCCGATCAGGGCGCCGCACTGGCGGTGCCTGATCAGGTAACTGGCCTGGTCCTCGCGACCAGCCCTGGTCAGGAAGGCGGCGAACCGCTCGGGCGAGTCTGGCGCCGATACCCAGGGCCGCTGCATTGGCGCGCTGGCCTGCGCGGCCTCGATGAACTCAGCAGCGTCAGCGAGTGACGGCGGCGACAGAACTACGTCCATGGCGGCAGCTGCTCTGGATCGAAGCCGGCGGCCAGGGCCCGGAGCGCCCGGTCCAGGTACATCGTGAGGTCAGCATCGGCGCGGTCGGCCCACTGGTCGTACGCAGACCGGCAGACCGCCAGGGTCGCGCGGCCGATCGCGAGCGGGTAGAGCGAGCCGGCCGGCTGCCCGAGCCGTGCGGCGGCGAACTCGCTGACCGCCCGTTCCCAGTCGTCGTAATGCTGCGCCGCGCTCGCCTGCAGCGCGGGCACGGAGCTAATCAGGTTCATCCGGGTCCGAAGCTCGGGCACATCCTCGGCCCGGTACCGGTTGGCGCCGATGACCACCTGCCGGATGGCCGCCATCAGCGGCACGTCCGGCGCGACGGCCGCAAATGCAGCGCGCAGCGCCCTGACCTCACCGTCGAAGGCGTGCCACAGCACGTCGGCCTTGGAATCGAAGTACCGGAAGAACGTGCGCCGGCTCACCCCTGCGGCGGCCGCGATCTGCTCGACGGTGGTCTCCTCGAATCCAGCGCCGCTGAACAGCCGAAGCGAGATCAGCTCAAGCTGCCGCGCACTGGTGCCGGGAGGCCGGCCGCGGCGCCCTGCTGCCAACGCCGCGTCGGCGGCTAGCGCCTGGTCAGCTGCTCTCATGGCCTGATTTGCTCCACCGGTCTTGATTACGTCACCAGGTGACGATTAATGTACTCGCTATTCGTCACAGTGTGCCGAAACTAGGGAGCCTGATATGGCCGACAGCGCCACAGAACTGCTTGACCCGCCTGCTGACCAGCTTCCCGAGGCCGACGAGATGGTCAGTATCCAGCCCGATCAGGTAATCGCCGCTGACCTGCTCGTCGAGGAGATCTCGATCGACGGCATGTGCGGTGTCTACTAACGCCAGCCCGGACTTCGACCTGGACGGCGCCTGGCGCCTGCATCCGCAGGTCTCGGTCCGGCCAGAGCGCTTCGGCGCACTGCTGTACCACTTCGGAACCCGCCGGCTGTCCTTCCTGAAGAGCCCCGCTCTGCTGACCGTCGTGCAGTCGCTGGACAGCCAGCCGAGCGCGCGCGCCGCATGCTCGGCAGCCGGCCTCGGGCCGGACGACCTGACCGCGTACGCGCGGGCACTCCAGGCCCTGGCGGCAAGTTCGATGATCTGCGCAAGGACGGCCTGATGACCACCACCATGCCCGCCGCAGCGCGCACCGGCTCCCTGGTGGCGGAGTTCCGCTACGGCCTGGCCGCTCCCATCTGCCTCACCTGGGAGCTGACGTACGCCTGCAACCTGTCCTGCGTGCACTGCCTGTCCAGCTCCGGCCGGCGTGACCCGGCCGAGCTGACCACCGCGGAATGCAAGCGAGTGATCGACGAGCTTGAGCGCATGCAGGTCTTCTACGTCAACATCGGCGGCGGCGAGCCGACGGTCCGCCCGGATTTCTGGGAACTCGTCGACTACGCCACCGCCCACCATGTCGGCGTCAAGTTCTCCACCAATGGCCTGCGGATCACGCCCGAGATCGCCCGGCGGCTGGCCGGCCGCGACTACGTCGATGTGCAGATATCCCTGGACGGCGCGACGGCCGAGGTCAACGACCCGGTTCGCGGTGCGGGCTCGCATGCCATGGCGCTGCGCGCGATGCAGAACCTGGCCGACGCAGGGTTCGGCGGCTTCAAGATCTCGGTCGTCATGACCAGGCATAACGTCGCGCAGCTCGACGACTTCACGGCCATCGCTGACCGGTTCGGGGCGCAGCTGCGCATCACCAGGCTGCGGCCGTCCGGACGCGGCGCTGATGTCTGGGCCGACCTGCATCCCACCGCGGCGCAGCAGCGCGAGCTCTACACCTGGCTGCTGGCGCATGGCGAGCACGTGCTTACCGGCGACTCGTTCTTCCACCTGGCCGGCTATGGGCAGGAATTGCCCGGCCTGAATATGTGCGGGGCTGGCCGGGTGGTCTGCCTGATCGACCCGGTCGGCGACGTGTACGCGTGCCCGTTCGCCATCCATGACGCGTTCCTGGCCGGAAACGTCCGCGGGCCGGGCGGGTTCGCCGCGGTCTGGCGCGACTCTGAGCTGTTCACCAGCCTGCGGGTGCCGCAGTCCGGCGGCGCCTGCAGCTCGTGCTCGGCTTATGACGCCTGCCAGGGCGGCTGCATGGCGGCCAAGTTCTTCACCGGCCTGCCGCTCGACGGGCCCGATCCCGAGTGCGTCCGTGGCCACGGCGAGGCTGCGCTCGCCGCCGCGGACAAGGCCGCCGCGCCGCGGCCATCGGGAGATCACTCCCACCGCGGCAGGGGACCGGTGCCGGTGTCGATTGGCATGCGCCCGACCGGCCCCGGCGCGACGAATCGTGCGGTACCCGACCGGGCCTGCGATCAGAGCCCGCTGGCAGGCTTTGCGCCGGCCGTGACCTAGGTGAGCAGCCCCGGCCGCGTCGCCGTCGTCACCGGAGCTGCGCGCGGCATCGGCGCCGCAACTGTTCGCGCGCTCGCGGACGACGGCTGGTCGGTGCTTGCCGTCGACCGCGCCGCCGACGACCCGGCCGTTCCCTACCGGCTGGCCAGCGCGAGCGATCTGGCTGCCGTCGTGACGGAGGCTGCGGGCAGAACCGGCGACCCCAGCCGGGTAGCCGCGTTCACCGCCGATGTGCGTGCGGCGGCCGAGCTCGAAGCCGCAGTCGCCGACGCGGAGACGCGCTGGGGCGGCCTCGACGCTGCCATCGGCTGTGCCGGCGTGATCGCCGGCGGACTACCGCAGTGGGAGGTGCCGCCGGCGCACGAGCAGGCCGTGATCGACATCGACCTCGGCGGCGTGCTGAACCTGGCTCGCGCCGCGATCCCGGCTCTGCTGCGGCGTCCCGAGCCACGCAGCGGGCGCTTCCTTGCGGTGGCATCCGCGGCCGCCACCCGAGGCTTGCCCATGCTTGCCGCCTACTGCGCGGCGAAGGCGGGCGTGGCCGGGCTCATCCGGGCGCTCGCGGTCGAACTCGGCCCGAGCGGCGTGACAGCCAACGCGGTCAGCCCCGGCTCGACGGCTACCTCGATGCTCGACGAGAGCGCCCGGCTGTACGGCCTGACCGCTGCCGCTGACTTCGCCAGCTCCCAGCCAGCTGGGCGGCTGCTCGACCCGGCCGAGATCGCTGCCGTGCTGGCCTTCCTGGCCGGCCCTGCCAGCAGCGCGCTGACCGGCGCCGTGGTGCCGGCTGACGGCGGGCTGGCGCTGTGAGCCGGAGTGCGGCGCCCCCGGCACCGCTGCCGGCCGGCTTCCGGATCGAGCTGGACCGCTCCACCAAGCAGCTCAGCGACGGCGCACTGTTCGGCGGATCGCCCGCCAGGGTGCTGCGGCTGACCTCGGCCGGCCAGGCCGCGCTCACCGCGCTGCGGGACCGGCCAGTCGATTCGGCGGCGGCCGCCCTGCTTGCCCGCAGGCTTACCGACGCGGGCATGGCGCACCCGGTACTGCCGGTCAGCCCGCCAGCACCGGCCGATCTCGACGTGACGGTGGTCGTGCCAGTGCGTGACCGGGCTCCGATGCTGGACCGCTGCCTGACCGCGGCTGGTGATCTGCACCCGGTGGTCGTGGTCGATGACGGGTCGGTCGATCCCGCCGCGATCGCCGCGGTCGCCGCTCGTCATGGCGCCCGGCTGCGCCGCCGCTCGGTCTCCGGCGGGCCGGCCGCCGCCAGGAACACCGGCCTGGCGGGTGTCCGCACCGAGCTTGTCGCGTTCGTGGATAGCGACTGCGTGCCGCCGCCGGGCTGGATCAGCGACCTGGCCCCGCATCTGAATGACCCGCTGGTGGCCGCGGTCGCGCCGCGCATCATCGCCGCGGCAGACGGGACTGCGGCCAGGGTCAGGTCGTCGGCCGCACGGTACGAGCTGGCCTGCGGCAGCCTCGACCTGGGCGAGCAGCCGGCCCGGGTGGTGCCGGCCAGCCGGGTTGCCTATGTGCCGACGGCCGCGCTGCTGGTCCGCCGGGCTGCGCTGGAGCAGGTGGCCTGCCGGGCTGGCCAGTCCGGTGCGACCGACGGCTGCGCCGAGTACTTCGATGCCGGCCTGCGGTACGGCGAGGATGTGGACCTGATCTGGCGGTTGCACGATGCTGGCTGGCGGATCCGCTATGAGCCGTCGGTCCGGGTGCCGCACCAGGGGCCGGCGACCTGGCCGGCCCTGCTCGGCCGACGGTTCCGGTACGGCACCTCGGCGGCGCCACTCGCGCGCCGGCATCCGGCGAACCTGGCGCCGCTCGTGCTCCAGCCGTGGCCCGCGGCTACGGTCGCGGCCCTGCTGGCCAGGCGGCCGGTGATCGCGGCCGCGTGCCTCACGGCGTCCTGGCTGAACGTGACCGCCGCGGTGCGGCGGGCTGGGCTGCCCGCGGACGGCGCGCTGCCAGCTACCGTGTCCGCGGTGCGGCAGACCTGGCTCGGCGTCGGCCGGTTCGCCACCCAGTTCGGCGTCCCGGTCCTCGCGATCGTGCTGGCGGCGCCTGGCGGCAGGACGGCGCGGCGTCGCTGGGGGCGGCGGGCGGCCGCTGCTTCGTTGCTGCTCGGCCCGGCTCTCACCGCCTATCAGCAGCGCCGCCCGCAGCTGGATCCGGTCCGGTTTGCGGCTGGTCACATCACTGCGGACATCTGTTACGGCGCGGGCGTCTGGCGCGGCTGCCGACGAGAGCGCACCCTCGCGCCGGTAACGCCGATGATCAGCAGCCGGCCGGTGCGCATCACCGGCCAGCCAGCCGAAGGAGAGAGCTAGATGGCAGCAGCGTGGTTCGAGTCGGTGGCCGAGGCGCAGCGCCGGGCAGGCAAGCGCCTGCCCAGATCCGTCTACGGCGCCCTGCTGGCCGGCTCGGAACGCGGCCAGACGCTGGCCGACAACGTCGCAGCGTTCACCGAGCTCGGCTTCGCGCCGCACGTCGCCGACCTGGCCGCGCACCGTGACCTGGCCACCACTGTGCTGGGCCAGCCGATCTCGCTGCCGGTGATCATCTCACCGACAGGGGTGCAGGCGGTCCACCCCGACGGCGAGGTCGCGGTGGCGCGTGCTGCCGCTGCCCGCGGCACTGCGATGGGGCTGAGCTCGTTCGCCAGCAAGCCGGTCGAGGAGGTCGTCGCCGCCAACCCGCAGACTTTCTTCCAGATCTACTGGAGCGGCAGCAAGGATCAGATCCTGGCCAGGCTGGAGCGGGCCAGGGCGGCCGGGGCGGTCGGCCTGATTCTCACCCTGGACTGGACGTTCTCGCATTCCCGCGACTGGGGCAGCCCGAAGATCCCCGAGCGCAACGACCTGCGCACGATCCTGCAGCACGGACCCGAGGCGCTGATCAGGCCGCGCTGGCTGGCCGCCTATGCCAGGTCGGGCAAGCTGCCGGATCTGCGGGTGCCGAACATGGCGATTCGCGGCGGCGAGCCACCTAGCTTCTTCGGCGCCTACGGGGAGTGGATGCAGACACCGCCGCCCACCTGGGCGGACGTTGCCTGGCTCCGCGAGCAGTGGTCGGCCCCGTTCCTGCTCAAGGGTGTCAGCAGAGTTGATGATGCCAGCCGGGCGGTAGAGGCGGGCGTGACCGCAATCTCGGTGTCCAACCATGGCGGCAACAACCTGGACGGCACGCCCGCCACGATCCGCGCGCTGCCCGCGGTGGCGGACGCCGTCGGCAGCCAGATCGAGGTGCTGCTAGACGGTGGCATCAGGCGCGGCAGCGACGTGGTGAAGGCGCTGGCACTCGGTGCGCGCGCGGTGCTGATCGGGCGGGCCTACCTATGGGGGCTCGCCGCGAACGGGCAGGCCGGAGTCGAGAATGTGCTGGATATCTTGCGGAACGGAGTCGACTCAGCGCTGCTCGGACTTGGCCGGTCCGCGGTGCATGAGCTGTCGCGCGAGGACGTCGTCATCCCGCCGGGATTCGCGCGGTGCCTCGGCCAGCCACCGCACGCACCTGGCTGAGCAGCACCGTCAGCCGTCTTGCGGCAGGTCCCGGATCATCTGAATGATCTCGTCGCACCCATAGCCCTGCCGCGCCGCGAACTCGATCAGGCTCCGGACCTGGCTCAGCACTGCGCCGCGCTGCGGCGTGCCGGCCACGCTGATGCCCCGGCCGCGGCGGAACTCCAGCAGTCCTTCAGCACGCAGCAAGTGCACCGCCCGCAGCACGGTGTTCTTGTTCACCCCGAGCACTGCCGCCAGGTCGCGAGCCAGCGGCAGTCGCTCGCCGGGTCCGGCCTCGCCATCGGCAATGGCACGCCGGATCTGCGCAGCGACCTGCTCGTGCAAGGGCAGCGACGCGGAACGATCGATGTTGACATCCAGCATGGTACTAGTGATAGTAGATCCATGAAGGCAGCCGGGCAAGTAGTGGGGCACCCACCCGGCACCGATGCTGCCTCGCTGCCCAGTCCGGGGCACGACGCCGAGGCGATCTTCGAGCAAGCCAGACGGCGGCGGAGGCGCCGCCAGCGGGCCATCGCTGGCGCGCTCAGCGCGGTGCTACTGGCGGGGATCGGCAGCTGGCTCGCGGTTGCCGGCGGCGGCGGGGGCGGCCCGGCGGTCCGCGGCGGCGACCGCGACCGGCCTGCCGCAACAACCGCGCAGTCGCGCTCGGACTCGATCGCGCGGCCCGCGGTGCGGCTCGCCTGGGTCGACTCGGCCGGCCAGCTGAACATCGGTGATCCGGCTACCGGCGCGGACCACGCCGGTCCGGTGGTCGACGACAGCCCGACCGCGCCCCTGGTCTTTGCCGCCGGACGGCTGTACTGGGCCGACGGCAACCGTCCTGTCGCGCCGATCCGGGATTACGACATCGCGACCGGCAAGATCAGCTACCTGGCGCCAGGGGAGGCTGTTTTTACCTCAGCCGATGGCCGGCACCTGTACATCGCGCGCGACGCCAGCACGCTCCTCGAACTGCCTGCCGATGGCGCAGGCAGGCCTGCAGTGCTGAGACTTCCGGCAGGCTGGTACCTGTCCGGGATCGGGCCAGGCTGGGTGCCGACGGTGGCGCAGCCTGGCATCTTCGTCTCAACCAGCCGGGCACCGGATACCGCTCCCCGCGGCGCACGGCTAGGTATCTGGACTCCGGCGACCGGCCAGGTCCGAGTCCTTGGCGTCGGACTCAGCATTGTCGCCGTCTACACTCCGCCCGCGGGCCACTACAGCCTGATTGCCTGGGTGCCGGCCGGCGGCGGGATGCCGCGGGACGACTCGTTCCGGATCACCAGCACCGCGACGATGGCGACGGTAACGGTACGCAGCCCGCTGGGTTACGGCTTCGCCGCTGGCGGCAGTCCGGCGTTCTCGCCCGGCGGGACGCAGCTGGCTGTATTCGCCCGGACGGCCACGCTCGGGTCCACCAACGGGATGTCACGACTGGCCATCGTCAGCGTCCGCACTGGTGCCGTCCGCATCCTGCCAGGCACTGCGCTGTTCACCACTGAGGACGCCTTCTGGGCCCTGTGGCTACCGGGCGGCAGGCGGATTCTGGCCGGCGCGGTGGGATCGGCCTACGCGGCGGATCCGCAGACACTGACCGCCCGGCCATTCGCCTTCTTCCCCAGCACTGACGGGTTCTCCGCGACGGTGCTGTCAGGCGGGCGTTAGCAGCGAGCGCCGCCGTGGCGACCTCAGGCATGACAGTTGTCACGGGCAGGTCATGACGGGCCGTGCGCGCCGGCGCGACGGACAGACGGCAGACTAGGACTATGACAATAACGACAGCGCAGGCCGGGGCCGGGCCAGGCGGCGGTGCCTCGCCGCTCGCCGTGGACCTGTCCGGACTCCATAAGAACTTCGGGCATGTGCACGCAGTCAAGGGCGTCGACTTGCGCGTTACATCCGGCGAGATCGTAGCGATACTCGGCCCCAACGGGGCGGGCAAGACATCGACGATTGACATGATCCTGGGCCTGTCGCAGCCGACCCGGGGCCAGGTGTCGGTCTTCGGCATGCATCCGCGGAAGGCCATTACCTACGGCCTTGTCTCCGCTGTCATGCAGACCGGCGGACTGCTCAAGGACCTGACGGTGCGCGAGACGGTCGAGTACACCGCGAGCCTGTTCGCGCACAGCCAGCCGATTTCGGAGGTACTGGCCGGGGCCGGCATCACCGACATCGCCGACCGCCGGGTTGGCAAATGCTCAGGAGGTGAGCAGCAGCGACTGCGGTTCGCCCTGGCGCTGCTCTCCGATCCGGAACTCGTCGTGCTCGACGAGCCGACTGCCGGAATGGATGTCGAGGGCAGGCGGAACTTCTGGTCGGCCATCCGCAAGGACGCGGAGCAGGGCCGGACCGTGCTGTTCGCCACGCATTACCTGGAGGAGGCAGACGCCTACGCCGACCGGATCGTGCTGCTGCGCCAGGGCGAGGTCGTCGCCGATGGCACTGCCGCGCAGATCAAGGCGATGGCGGTCGGCCGCACGGTCCGCGCCACCCTGGCCGGCGCAACCGACGCGCTGCTAGCCGGGATTCCGGGCGCAGACTCCGTCGAGATCCGCGGCGACACCGTGCTCATCCATGCCAACGACAGTGACGCTGTCGCCAGGTTCCTGCTGACCCAGACGGCAGCTACCGACCTGGAGATCATCGCCCGCGGCATAGAGGACGCGTTTATCGCCCTGACCAGCGATGACGCAGCAAGCACAGGAGCAGCCAGATGAGCGCGATCGCACCAGATCTGAGTCAGCGCAAGGCACCGTCGCTGGGCGGCTTCAACCTGACGGCGCTGCGGATCGAGGTTCGCCGCCTGACCCGCAACCGGCGAACCGTCATCATCTCGATCGTCGCGCCGGTGGTGTTCTTCCTGCTGTTCGGCCTGAACAAGGCGTACGACAACCTGCCCGCAGGGCACGGGAACGTGTCCGCCGAGGTGATGGTCAGCCTCGCGCTCTACGGCGCGGTCATCGCGACCTCGTTCGGTGGCGCGATGGTCTCGATGGAGCGGGCCCAGGGCTGGAGCAGGCAGCTGCGACTGACCCCGCTGTCGCCGGCCGCTTACATTGTCATCAAGGTGCTGACCGCGCTGGTTCTCGGGGCCTGCTCGATCGCAGCGGTGTACATCGTCGGCGCTCTCACCAATCACGCGTCGATGCCGACCTATCTCTGGTTCGTCACCGGCATCTGCGTCTGGATCGGCTCGCTGCTGTTCGCGGCGTTCGGCCTGTTCCTCGGCTACCTGCTGCCGGCCGAGAACGTCCTGCAGCTACTCGGGCTGATCCTGGCGCTGCTGTCCTTTGCCGGCGGCCTGTTCATCCCGATCAGCCAGTTCGCGCAAGGCGTCCAGGACGTCGCCAAGTGGACGCCGCTGTACGGGCTCAACCAGCTCGTGCACACGCCGCTGCTAGGCAACGGGGTGGACTGGACCTGGGCCGTGAACGTCCTGGCCTGGCTGATCATCTTCGCCGGCGGGGCGGCCTGGCGGATGCGCTCGGACACCGGCCGGCCCTGACCGGCGGCCGCGGCAGAGTTCGTCCTCGACAACTGCATAGCGGATCTAGCAGGATCAGCCTTCATGAAGCTGGACAACGAGTTCACCGTTCCGGTCCCCGTCGACCAGGCCTGGGCGGTGCTGACCGACCTGGAGCTGATCGCGCCGTGCATGCCGGGCGCCCAGCTGACCGGCGTGAACGACGGTGTCTACACCGGCAAGGTGAAGATCAAGGTCGGGCCGGTGTCGGCAGAGTACGCGGGCACCGCCCAGTTCACCGAGAAGGACGGCACGGCCTACCGCGCCGTGATCGATGCGCGGGGCCGTGACTCGCGCGGGCAAGGCAACGCTACTGCTGTGATCTCGGCCCAGCTGCGGGCCGACGGCGCCAGCACGGTGGTGACCGTGGACACCGACCTGACGATCGCCGGCCGCATCGCGCAGTTCGGCAGTGGGATGATCAAGGAGGTTTCGGCCAAGCTGCTGGGCCAGTTCGTGCAGTGCCTGGAAGGCAAGCTTGGCGGCGACCTCGCGGCGTGGGCCGCCGGGCCCGGACCGGCCGTCACCGCGCAGCCGGTGCCGGAGCCGGCCGGGCCGCCGGAGACTGGCACCCGGCCAGCATCAGGTACCGCTGCTGCCGCACCGCCCGCGGGTGACGTCGCTGCAGGCCAGGAACCCGAGCCGCTGAACCTGATGAGCGTTGCCGGCGGCGCGGTGTACAAGCGGCTGGTGCCGCTCGTGGTCGTGCTCGTGGTCATCGTCGGGGTCGTCATCTACCTTGTCGCGAGATAGCCGACGACACGACCGGCGTTTAGCACTTTCCGTGACACTGTCATGGCGGAGCGGTAATGTGCTGGGCGGTTCAGCGACTAATCGCCCGAGGAGTCATGCCAAAGCCTGCCGGAAGCGGCCTGCGTTACGTTCCCGGCCTCGACGGGCTCCGCGCGCTCGCAGTCCTTGCCGTGGTCGCCTACCACGTGAATCTCGGCTGGGCTCCGGGTGGCCTGCTGGGCGTCGGCATCTTCTTCACCCTCAGCGGCTATCTCATAACCGACTTGCTGCTGGCCCAGCAGGCTGCGACTGGCCGCCTGCATTTGGTCGGCTTCTGGCAGCGCCGAGCGCGCCGGCTGCTGCCGGCCCTGTTCGTCATGCTGGCCGTCGTGGCCGGCTGGGTGGCGCTGCTCCAGCGCGCGCAGCTGCCAGCCTTACGCGGCGCGATGGCCGCAGCGGCCGGCTACGTGAGCAACTGGTGGCTGATCGCGCACAACTCCTCGTACTTCGCCAGGTTCGCGCCGCCGTCCCCGCTCGGCCATCTCTGGTCGCTCGCGGTAGAGGAGCAGTTCTACCTCATCTGGCCCTGGCTCGTGCTACTCGGCCTGCGCCTGGTCCGGGGCCGCCCGGACTCCTCGCGCGGCTACTGGCTCGCCGCCGCCACGATGCTGCTCGCCGCAGCCTCTGCTGGCCTGATGGCGGTGCTTTACCACCCCGGATATGACCCGACGCGGGTCTACGACGGTACCGACGCGCGGGCGTTCGCGCTGCTGATCGGGGCAGCGCTGGCCTTCGCACGACCGAGCCGGACGATGCCGGCTGACCCGGCGCGGCGGGCGAGGGTGCTCCTGGACGGGGCCGGCGTCACGGGCCTCATCATCATCGCCGTGCTGATCTGGCGTACTAGCCAGTATTCCCCCTCGCTATACCGGGGTGGCATGGTGCTGCTGTCGGTCGCGACGGCGGCCGTGGTGCTCGCCGTGGTCTCGCCGGCCAGCCAGCTTGGCCGGCTGCTCGGCTGGGGCCCGCTGCGGTGGCTCGGGGTGCGCTCCTATGCCATCTACCTGTGGCATTTCCCGATCATCGTGCTGACGACCCCGGCTGGCAGCGCGGACAGCCTGCCGCGGGCCGCCCTCCAGGTCGGGGCGAGCGTTGCCCTTGCCGCGTTGTCCTGGCGGTTCATCGAGGAACCGATCAGGCAGGGTGCGATCGGGCGCTGGCGCAGTCAGCTGCGGGCAGCCGGCTGGCAGTCGGCAGCCCGGCGCGGCTGGGCCACTGTTGCCGCCGTTTCCGGCGTGCTGGTCATGACCGCGGCAGCACTGACCGGCGTCATCCCGGCCGCGTCGGCAGGCCAGGACGCCGGGTCGATGACGGCGCCGATCGTCAGTGCGGCCGCGCCGTCGACGGTGCAGCCAGGCAGCACCCGCCAGCTGACCGCCGCCGGGAAGCGGCCCGCGCCACGGCTCCGGTACTGACGACGTCCTGCCGCGCGGTGGCGCATTTTGGCGATTCCACGTCGGACGGGCTGGTCTCGGCGGCCTACCTGCCTGACCCGGCGCTGCGCATCGACGCGCAGTACCGAGCCGTCGGCGTGGCCAGGACCCGGTTCGAGATCTCCGGTGGCACCTCGATCGTGGAGACGATACTCAACGAGCCCAACGCCTATACGGTGGCACAGCGGCTGGTGCGCGGTGGTTACCGCGGCTGCTGGGTGCTGGCGCTCGGCACTAACGACACCGCCGATGTGGCGGTCGGCTCGAACGTGGGTCTGTCGGCACGGATCCGGCGGATGATGTCGGTGATCGGGACCGAGCCAGTCCTGTGGGTCAATGTCCGGTCGCTGCTCGCGACCGGCCCTTATGCCGAGAAGAATATGCAGGCCTGGAACCGGACGCTGCTGCGCGCCTGCCGCAGCTACCCGAACATGCGGGTCCTCAACTGGGCCGCGCTGGTGCAGCGGCCGTGGTTCATCGCAGACGGGATCCACTACACCTCGGCCGGCTACGCGGCCCGGTCTGCCATCATCGCCGGCGGACTCGCCGAGGCATTTCCGGACCCGGTGGCGCTGAACAAGCTTCCCCGGCTGGCGGTGCGGATGCTGGTCACCAGCGCCCGGGCCAGCTGCCTGGTCTACTAGCGCCCGGCGCGCCGCTGATCGCACCAGCGGGCAGTAGCGGGGAACGGGCACCTGCCAGACTGATGCCGATGCATGCCGGGATCTGGAAGAGCACAGCCAGGCTCGCCGACGGCCGCGAGATCATCTATTTCGACGAGGCTCCCGGCTACGGCCGGGCCGAGGCGCCGGACGACCGCGATCCGCGAATGCTGGCCGCCGAGCTGGCGGGAACCGGCGGCGGGCTCCGCTGGGATCCACTGGCCGCCGAGTGGATTGCCTTCGCCGAGCACCGCCAGCAGCGAACCTTCCTGCCCGCGGCGGCCAGCTGCCCGCTCTGCCCGTCGCGTCCCGGCAGTCCCACCGAGATCCCCGCGCCGGGCTATGACGTGGTCGTGTTCGAGAACAGGTTCCCGGTGCTCAGTGGCACCGGTCCCAGTGCCCCCATCGCCGGCGACCTCGGCGGCCAGGCCCCGGCCAGCGGCCGGTGTGAGGTGATCTGCTTCACCGCAGCGCACGAGGGCTCGTTCGCGGCCCTCAGCCCGGCGCGCGCCAGTACTGTGCTGGCAGCCTGGGCCGACAGGACGGCGGAGCTAGCCAGCAGGCCCGGAATCGAGCATGTCTTCTGCTTCGAGAACCGGGGCGCGGAAGTGGGCGCTACCCTGCAGCACCCGCACGGCCAGATCTACGCGCTTCCGTTCGTGCCGCCGCGGGCCCGTCAGCTGCTGGCGAGTGCTCAGGCATACCAGGAGCGCCACGGTGGCAACCTGTTCGACGATCTGCTGGCGGCCGAGATAGCCGACGGCCGCCGGATCGTGCAGCGCAATGAGCAGTGGGTGGCCTTCGTACCCGAAGCTGCGCACTGGCCGTTCGAGGTGCTGTTGTTCCCGCTGCGCCGGGCGCCTGATCTGGCCAGCCTGGACGAACCTGCGCTGGCGGCGTTCGGCGAGATCTATCCGGCGGTGCTGCGGCGGTTCGACGCGTTGTTCGGGGTGCCCATGCCGTACCTGGCCGCCTGGCAGCAGGCCCCGTCCGGCCGTACCCGGACCTGGCCTGCCCGCGCCGAGCTTACGGTCTACCTGCAGGTCATGGGGCAGCGCCGGGCGCCCGGGAAGCTGAAGTACATGGCGAGCACGGAGACCGGCGCGGGCATCTGGTCCAATGACGTGCTGCCCGAGACCGCGGCCCGGATGCTGCGAGAAGCGTGCTGATGGACAGCGCCGGCCTGCCGCCAAGGGTTCATCCGCAGTCGCTCGCCGACTGGTTTGCGGCCAGCTGTGGTGCGCCAGCAGAGCTAATCTGGCACGCGCCGGGCCGGGTCAACCTGATCGGCGAGCACACCGACTACAACGACGGCCTGGTGCTGCCGTTCGCGCTCGGCCGCGGCGTGCTGGCCGCGGCCCGTAGCCGCAGCGACGGTCTGATCGAGATGCGCTCGCGGCAGCTGCCGGGCGAGGTGGTCAGCGTTCCGCTGGACCGGCTGCGGCCGGGCGCGGTGACCGGCTGGGCCGGTTATGTGGCCGGCGCGGCCTGGGCGCTGCGAGCGGCCGGCTACCGGCTCGACGGGGTCAGCATCGCCGTGGACGCGGACCTGCCCATGGGCGCCGGGCTGTCGTCGTCGGCTGCGCTGACCTGCTCGGTGGCGAGCTGCCTGGCCGCTCTGGCCGGAGGTGACGGCCCCGGCCGGCCCGAGATCGCCGCGCTGGCCCGGCGGGCGGAAACAGATTTCGTCGGCATGCCGTGCGGGATCATGGATCAGTCGGCCGCGATGCTGTGCCGGGCCGGGCACGCGCTGCTGCTCGACTGCCGCAGCGGAGCATCGTCGGCCGTCCCGCTGGATCCCGGCGCGTCCGGCCTGGAGCTGCTCGTCATCGATACCGGCGTCCGGCATCAGCTCGCCGACGGCCAGTACGCGGCCAGGCGGCGGCAATGCCAGCAGGCGGCCGCCCTCCTGGGCGCAGGTTCGCTGCGCGACGTTGCCGATGTCGGCCAGCTCGCCGCGCTCGCCGATCCGGTGCTGGCCCGCCGCGCCCGGCACGTGGTGACCGAGAACCTTCGGGTGGTCCGGGTCGCCGGGCTACTGCGGGCGGGCCGGATAGCCGACTGCGGCGAGCTACTCACCCAGTCGCACCTCTCGCTGCGCGACGACTTCGAGGTGTCCTGGCCGGCTGCCGACCGCGCCGTGGATGCGGCGCTCGCTGCGGGTGCGCTGGGTGCCCGGATGACCGGTGGCGGGTTTGGCGGCTGCGTCATCGCGCTGCTGCCCGCCGGCCGGGCCCGCCCGGTGGCGGCCGCGGTGACCAGCGGGCTGGCCGGGCTCGTGGCATCGGGGCCGGCGTTCCTGGCCAGCCGCCCGGCCGATGGCGCTCGCCCGGCGTGGCCACCTGCTATCGCGGAAGTATCTCGGCGAGGTTGAACTTCACCGGTTCCTCCAGCTGGCCGAATCCGCAGGACTTCGGATCACGGTCGTCGCGCCAGCGAATCCACTGCGCGGTGTGCCGGAACCTCGTTCCCTCCATGTGCTCGTAGCGCACCTCGGCGACCCGCTCTGGCCGGAGCGGCACGAATGACAGGTCCTTGCCCGCGTTCCATCTGCTGCCCTCGGCCTCACGGGGGTGCCGCACCCGCTGCTCCTGCTGGCCGCCCCAGTCCCACGGGTGCCCGTCGAACCCGGTGACCAGCGGCTGCACTTCGGTGAAGAGCTGCCGCCGCATCGCCATCGGGAAGGCGCCGACCACGCCGACACTGGCCAGCCGCCCAGCCTCGTCATACAGCCCGAGCAGCAGCGAGCCGATGGCATCTGGGCCGCTTTTGTGCACCCGGTAGCCGGCCACCACGCAGTCAGCGGTGCGCTCATGCTTGATCTTGAACATGACGCGCTTGTCCGGCTGGTAGCCGCCATCCAGCGGCTTGGCGACGACCCCATCGAGACCAGCTCCCTCGAACTGGCTGAACCAGCGGGTAGCCGTTCCCTTATCCCTGGTGGCCGGTGTCAGGTACACCGGCGGCGCGGCCCCGGCCATCGCCTGCTCCAGGATGGCCCGCCGGTGCTCAAACGGACGTCCGGTGAGATCGTCGTCGCCCAGCGCCAGCAGGTCGAAGGCGACGAACGCGGCCGGGGTCTGGCTGGCTAGCAGGCGGACCCGGCTGTCGGCCGGGTGAATCCGCTGCAGCAGCGCCTCGAAGTCCAGCCTGCGACCATCGCCGGCCGGAATCACGATCTCGCCGTCGACAACGCAACGGGCGGGCAGGCTCGCCAGAGCCGCCTCGACTACCTCGGGAAAGTACCTGGTCATCGGCCGCTCGTTGCGACTGCCAATCTCTACTTCGTCGCCATCGCGGAAGATAATGGAGCGGAAGCCGTCCCACTTCGGCTCGTAACTCAGATTGCCGTCGGGGATGTCCTTGACCGACTTGGCAAGCATGGGCGCGACGGGCGGCATCACCGGCAGATCCATGGCCCCATCATGGCCGACCGGCTGTTCGCAGCGGATGGCGATCCCCGGATCGGCGGATGGCGATCCCCGGATCGCGCATTCATGGCCGCGGCCGAGGACGGTCAGAGCTCGCTCAGAAGTTGCCCGCCCACCCTGGAGATGTGGCCGGCGAGAAGGCCGGTCCCCCGAGGGAAGGACGGATATGAACTGGCTCTGGATGAACCTGCCGCTGGCGGCGGTGTTCTTTGTCGCGATGACCGCGATCCCGCTGTGGCTGACCTTCAGGCGGACCGACACCGGCCCGAACGCGGTGGTCCCGGCTCGTACCGCGCGAGCAGATGCGGCCAGGATGCGGGCAACCCGGAGCGGCGCCGCGCGCCCGGCGGAGGTAGCGCATGCGACCGCCGAGCAGGCCTGGCTGGCCAGGGTGAGCGACTCGCGGGTCCGCGAGCTGGCGGGCGCCTGGCAGTGACAGGACGGCGTCCCGGCCATGGGCTAGCGGGCCGCGGTGGCCCGGCCGACTTCAGCCAGTTGCAGCTGGCGGGAGCGGCCGGGCCTGCTGGCTAGTCCGCTCGGCGACCGCTGGCAGACCTGCCGAACTATGCTGGCCTGGACCGTTGTCCTGTATATGAGGACATCACATTCTGCGCGTCGGCCGGCCGCGAGGAGCTGTCAATGAAGGTACCGCTCACTGTCGGGGACTACCTCAGCCGCGGGGCGGCTGTCTACGGCGACCGCACGGCCGTCTACGACGAGCCGGGCACCGCGGGCTCCTTCGGCGCGCTGACCTACCGAGAGCTGGAGAGCCGCGCCCGCGGCATGGCCCTTGCTCTGGACCGGATGGGCGTCGGCCATGGCGAGCGGGTGGCAATCGTCAGCCCGAACGCGGCACGCTTCCTCATCTCGTTCTTCGGCGTCAGCGGCTATGGCCGGATCCTGGTGCCGGTGAACTTCCGGCTGAATGCCGACGAGATCAGCTACATCGTCGGCCACTCCGGCAGCACGGTGCTGCTGACCGACCCGGAGTCGGCGGACAGTCTGCGCGGTGTGCAGGTGAAGCACCAGATCGTGCTGGACGGGGTGAGTGACGCGGAGCTGTTCGCCGCCGCGGCGGAAGGCGCGGAGTCCGCGGCCTGGCTCGCGGACGAGGACTCAACCGCCAGCATCAACTACACCAGCGGCACGACCGCGCGACCCAAGGGCGTGCAGCTGACGCACCGGAACTGCTGGCTGAACGCGGCCACGTTCGGCTGGCACACGGCGGTGACCGACCGTGATGTATTCATGCACACGCTGCCGATGTTCCACTGCAACGGCTGGGGGATGCCGTACGCCGTGACGGCCATGGGCGTGCCGCAGGTGGTGGTCCGCAAGGTCGACGGCGAGGAAATCCTGCGCCGGATAGCGGACCGCGGAGTCACCCTGCTGTGCGGTGCGCCAGCCGTAGTGGCGGCGATACTCAATGCTGCCGCAGCTCGCCGTGCTGCCGGGCAGCAGGTCCCCGGCGCTGGAACGGTGCGCATCGTGGTCGCCGGTGCGCCGCCGCCGTCCAAGACCATCGAGCAGGTCGAGGCTGAGCTCGGCTGGGAATTCATCCAGATCTACGGGCTAACAGAGACCGCACCGCTGCTCACCATCAACCGGGCGCCGGCCGAGTGGGACGCGCTCGCACCGGCCGACCGGGCCCGGCTCCAGTCCAGGGCCGGAGTGCCCGCTGTCGGGGTGCAGCTGCGGACCGATGACGAAGGCGAGGTGCTGGCGCGGTCCAATCATGTATTCGCCGGTTACTGGGAGCAGCCAGAGGAGTCGGCGAAGGCGCTGGACAACGGGTGGTTCCACACCGGCGACAAGGGCCGCCTGGAGTCGGGCGAGTACCTGGTGATCTCGGACCGGAAGAAGGACGTGATCATCACCGGCGGCGAGAATGTCAGCTCGGTCGAGGTCGAGGATTGCCTGTACCAGCACCCCGCGGTGGCCGAGGCGGCCGTCATCGGCGTGCCGGACGCCAAGTGGGGCGAGACGGTAAAGGCGCTGGTAGTGTTGCGCGGCGAGAACCAGGCCACCGAGTCCGAGCTGATCGCGCACTGCCGTGCCCGGCTGTCGCACTTCAAGTGCCCGACCTCGGTCGAGGTACGAGAGGTGCTGCCCAGGACCGCGACCGGCAAGCTGCAGAAGTTCAAGCTGCGTGAGCCGTTCTGGGTCGGCCTGGACCGCAAGGTCAACTAACGACCGGAGCGAGGCGCGCGTGCCGGAGCAAGCGCGCCTGGCTCGAGGACGGGGAGGGTACTGGCCGTGATCCGGATGTCAGGACGACATGCCGTCATGCTTGCGGCTGCAGTGCTGCCGGCTGTCAGCATGGCGGCAGCGGGCGCTCAGGCGGCCAGCCGGTCAGCCACCGGTGGCCACCGGTCAGTCAGCGCCTCGGCGCGCCAGCAGGGCACCGCCATCGGGCGGATGTCCAGCGAGTTAGCGGCCGCGTCGGCCAGGCCTGCCGGTGCGCAGCTGCTGACTATCGTCGGCGTCCTGACTGGTGTCTACTGCACCTCGGCCGGCAACTGCTGGGCTGTCGGTGAGGAAGGCAGCAGGAAGGCAATTGTCAACCAGGTGCTGCACGGGAACGGCAGGACGTGGCGCAAGGTCGCCGTGCCCAGCCCTGGCGGAACCGGTGCCGGCGACCTGAGCTCGCTGTCCGCCGTCCGGTGCCTGACCGCGCGAGACTGCTGGGCCGTCGGAGCATCCGGCAAGGTGGTCGGCGGTCCGTCCTTCAACCAGGTCCTGCACTGGACCGGCCGGAAATGGTTCCGGGTCCGGACCCCGAACCCTGGCGGCGTCCGGACGACTGATGTCAGCGAGTTGTACGACTCGACCTGCCGCTCGCCGTCCAGTTGCTGGGCAGTTGGCGACTTCGGCAGCTCCAGCGGAGTCACCGTGAAGCGACTCAACCAGGTCCTGCACTGGAACGGCAGGAAGTGGTCCAGGGTGCGAACCCCGAACCCCGGTGGCACCAGCGCCGACCACGTGAACTCGCTGCTGGCTGTCCGGTGCCCGGCCGCCAGCTACTGCCTGGCGGTCGGTAATGACGGAACGACAGTGGCCAGCAGCTATGTCACGCGGAACGAGGCGCTGCGCTGGAACGGCAGGAAGTGGTCGAAACTGAGCACTCCCCAGCCCGGTGGCGCTAGCTTCGGCAGCTTCAGCATGATCGACGCGCTGGCCTGCACGTCATCGACTAGTTGCTGGGGAGCGGGGAGTTTCGGCAGCTATGAGCCAACGCTGCGGTCGCTGAACCAGATCCTGCACTGGAACGGCAGGAAATGGACCAGGTCCGTCATCCCTAACCCCGGCGGTACCGGCGCGGACTCGGTGAGTGAGCTCTTCGGGGCGACCTGTAGTTCGTCGCGCAACTGCTGGGCCGTAGGCAGCTTTACCGACGTCGCCCGCGGCATGGTGAACGCGGCCTTGCACTGGAACGGGAAGAAGTGGTCCCTGGTCCGCACTCCCGATCCGGGCGGCACCGTCAAGGGCCATCTCAATGTCCTGATCGGTGTCCGCTGCACGTCAAGCGCGAACTGCTGGGCCGTCGGCGTCATGCAGTCGGCGGGCGGCTCGTTCCTGAACGAGATCCTGCACTGGAACGGGAAGAAGTGGTCGGTCCGGTGACAGCACGGTTCGCCGGGTCCCGGCGTGGCTAGATCCCGGCCGCCAGCCACACCCGCTGGCGAGCGACCGCGCTGGGTGTCCGCAGTGCCCTAGATGAGACGATCTCCGCTAGCGTTTACCGGACGTTGTGGTTGTCTCGGTGGCGAGTGAGCAGAGAGGTCGCGAGTGGCGAGTTCGGGTACGGAAGGATTTGCGGGTAGCGGCGCGGCACCGTCGCTGACCACGATCGAGCGGCGCGGCATCGAGCACATCCCGCACGGCGACCGCTGGGGCAGGCCGAGCGGGCTGTTCTGGATGTGGGCGGGAGCCGTCTGGAATGTCGAGTTCGTCTACTACGGAGCCATCGGGGTCGTCTTCCTGGGCCTGTCCTTCGCCCAGGCCGTCCTCATCACGCTGCTCGGGAATCTCTCCTACGTTCTGACCGGCCTGGCGAGCGTGCAAGGGCCGCGAGCCGGCACCACGACATTCGCCATCAGCCGGGCTCCGTTTGGCCCGCGGGGCAATAAGCTGCCGTCCTTCTTCAACTGGATCACTCAGGTCGGATTCGAGATCGAGGGCATCGCCTTCATCGTTTTCGCCGCTATCGTGCTGATGGGCAAGGCCGGATTCACGGCCGGGACGACCGCGAAGATCATCTTCATAGTCGTGGCTGTGCTGATCCAGGCGGTGCTGCCGACTATCGGCCACACCGCTGTGCTGACGGTGCTTCGCTGGCTAGCTATCCCGTTCGTCGTGCTGTTCGCGGTCATGGCGGTGCTAGCGGCGTCCAAAGCGAAACTGCACGCCGTGCCGCACGGTGCCAGCTGGGGAATGCTGCTGGTCTTCCTGGCCCTGGTGATCTCCGCGGGCGGCCTCGGCTGGACGGAGAACGCCAACGACTACTCGCGTTACCTGCCGCGTGACACCTCCGGCAGGCGAATAGTCGTGGCCGTGGCGCTCGGGGCCGCCGTCCCGTCCGCACTGCTGGAGATCCTGGGGGCTGCGGTGGGAACCGCGGTGCCGGCCGCGGCGGACTCGCCGACCGGCCTGGTTGCCGGTTTCCAGACCTGGTTCGTAGTTCCGTTCCTCGTCTTCGCCATCATCCAGCTGTTCGCGATCAACACCCTCGACCTGTACTCCTCGGGCGTCACGCTGCAAAGCCTGATCCCGAGCCTGAAGCGGTTGCAATGCGTGGCCATCGACACGGTCGTGTGCGGAGCGATAGCCGCGTACGCGGTGTTCTCGTCGAGCTTCTTCGGGCTGCTGACCGGGTTCTTGCTGTACATCATCCTGTGGCTAGCGCCGTGGTGCGCGATCTACCTGGTGGACAGCTGGCTGCGGCGGAACCGGTACGACCACGACGCGCTGCTCGATGAGCGAGGCGGCCGTTACTTCCGCAACGGCGGCGTTTACTGGCCCGCGATCATCGCCCAGATCACTGGCGGCATCGCCGCGTATCTCTGGCTCAATGCGTCCAGCGGCGGAGTTCTTGCCGCCACCGGACCATTGTCCAGCCGCACAGACGGTTCCGACTTCAGCGTGTTCATCGGACTGATCGTCGGCGGGCTGGTGTACTACCTGCTGGCCGGCCGGGCAGTACGGGCTGACGGGGCAGCGACCCCGGAGCCGGGCGGCGCGGTGCCGCAGCGTAAAACCGGTGGGCAAACGGCCCGCGGCTAGCTACGCAGCCGCGCCCTGATCACCGGCAACACCGTCACGCTCCGCTGATAACGTCGGCGTTCGTGAACCTTCCTTGTATCGCTTACGGCCCGGCGCACAACGATGCCATCGAGGACGCGATCCGCCAGGGTGGTGGCGAGCCGGCCGGCCCGGACCAGGCCGCCGATGGCCTGGTCTGGCTGGCGCCGTGGGACGCCGACGGTCTGCGCCGCGCCCTGGACGCCACAGGTGCCCGGTGGGTACAGCTGTCCTCGGCAGGCGTAGAGCTCGTCGCCGCCGCCGGATTGCTGGACCCAGAGCTGACCTGGACGTGCGCCAAGGGCAGCTATGCCGAGCCGGTGGCCGAGCATGCCCTCGCGCTCGCCCTGGCCGGCTTGCGCTGCCTGCCACGCCGCGTTGCCGCCAGGTCCTGGGGACCTCCGGCCGGATCAAGCCTGTACGACGAGCAGGTGACGATACTCGGCGGCGGCGGCATCGCGACCAGCCTGCTGGACCTGCTCGCGCCGTTCCGGGTCGCCGCGACCGTGGTGCGGCGGTCCGCCAGTCCGCTGCCGGCCGCTGCCCGGACGGTCTCGATGGAGGGCCTGACCGAGGCACTCTCGGGAGCCAAGGTCGTGTTCGTCGCCCTGGCGCTGACCCCGGCCACCGAGCACATCATCGGCGCACGGGAGCTGGCCGCGATGCGGCCGGACAGCTGGCTGGTCAATGTGGCCCGCGGCCGGCACGTGGACACCGACGCGCTGGTGGCGGCGCTCGCCGACGGTGTGATCGCGGGCGCTGCCCTGGACGTCACCGACCCTGAGCCGCTGCCCGACGGTCATCCGCTGTGGGATCAGGAGCGCTGCATCATCACCCCGCACACTGCCAACACCCTGGAGATGGCGGCGCGTCCGTTCGCCGCCCGCGTCCGCGACAACGTGGCGAGGTTCGCCGCGGGCGAGCCGCTGGTCGGCCTCATCGACCCCGCGGCCGGTTATTAACGGAACGGCGCCACTGCACGCTACGGCCGCCGGTCACTAGCGGGGTGTGCTGGCGCGGCTGGCGGCGTGCCTGGCCAGGTACGCGGCGCCTCGGGGGGAGAGCCGGTAACCGACGTCGAGGCTGATGGTCAGGCCAAGTGCCTTGAGCCGCCGCACGTGCAGCTTGAAGTCCGGCCGTTCCCAGTCCAGCGTCTCGGCAAGCAGCGCGGACGAGACGGCCGGGCGGTCAGCGATCTGCCCGAGCACTGCGGAGGTCCAGGGTCCCCGCTTGCTCGCGGCGTCCATCCGGGCCAGCCTGGCCGCGATGGCGGCCGCCTCGTCGCCGGACAGCGACGCTGTTGCCGCCAGCTGGTCGCGCGGGTCGGGTCCATCCAGCGGGCGGAACCGGATGCAGTACAACGGCAGTCCGGGATCTCCGCGAAGGTCGGCCACCGCCGCCGGAGCATCGGGGAAACCAGCATCGCGGGCTAGCTCCGCGGTGATGTCGGCAGGCGTGATGATGTCGATGGTCTCGGCCTGCACCATGCCCTGTCCGGTGCGGTACTGATGCCCGGCCACGACCTGGGCACGGCGCCACCGGCGGAACGCCACGGTGATGCTGCCGTCGTGTAGGCCGGTCCGGAGGCGCGGTTCGAACTGCACCAGGCGACTGTACTGCGGCGTGACTGTACTGCGGCGGTCACTGCCGGCTGTCGCCGACCAGCGTGGCCCGGCAGACCATCGACAGGCTGATCGGCCGCAGCGAGTCCGTCCGGTCCCATAGCTGAGCTGGCACCGAGTCGCGCTGCGAGGCGTGCTCGATCGCACCGAAACCGTGCTCGGCCAGCAGGCCGCCCATGTCATCAGGCGACAGGAAGGTCAGCCAGGGCTCGCCGCGCTCCGCGGCCACTGCCCCGACCTGGCTGACGAAGCTGTCGCCAGCCGCGTCACGCAGCGACTCCGGGAGCATGTAGTCAGCGATGACCTCGCTGCCGGCCGCAAACCCGCGCAGCGATGCCAGCGTAGAGCCGATCGCGGTCCGGCTCAGGTACATGATCACGCCGAGCCAGCTGACAACGGCCGGCTGGCCGGCCTCAAACCCGGCCGCTGACAGCGCTGCGGTCAGCGTGGCGGTGCGGAGGTCGGCGGCAACGAGGGTGACGCCAGCCGGTACCTCGATGCCTGCCGCCGCGAGCGCCGCGAGCTTCCACTCCTGCGTGCCAGGATGGTCGACCTCGAACACCCGGAGCTGGCCAGCCAGCGCGGATCGATAGCCGAAGCTGTCCAGGCCAGCGCCGAGCAGGACGTACTGGCGTACGCCGCGGGCGACAGCCTCGGCGAGCCTGTCCTCCGCGAACCGGCTGCGGCAGGTTACCTCGGCCCGGGCAGCGGACAAGATCGGGTGCGTCGCCTGGCCGCGGTGATAACTCAGGAGTTCTGCGGCTCGCTCACCGAGCAAGGCTTCGGCGACGGGGTCAGAGAAGATGCACGGGGCATCATCGACGATGAGATGGGCTGCCCGCGCAGCAGCAGCGGTCATTGCCGTAGTGCTTGGCTGGCCATTGGTCACGCCGCACATAATAATACGACTATGTCGGAGTATATCATACAAGAGTTTTATTGGCAAGAGCAACCGAATTGCGATCAGGCAACTACTGAGCCTGCTCACTCCTGGTCTCAGCACACGGACCGGACACCGGGGACACCGCCGGGCCGGCTGGTGGACAATGATTCCATGAGCGGTCGGGCAGCTACGGGCGTGCTGGTCAACGAGCACTCGTGGCGGCTCCCCGCGCCCGCGCTGCGGGACGTCGTCGACTCCTACGCGGGCTTCCGCCAGGCTGGGGTCGAGCCCGCATGTCATCGAGGGCTGCCATCCCCGTCGGTCACGCTGATCTTCACGCTGGACGATCCGCTGGTGATAGCGGCTCATCCAGACGCCGGCCAGCCGCCCGGCATCTTCGAGACCATTGTCGGCGGCCTGCATACAGTGCCAGCGATCATTACGCACGACGGCAGCCAATCGGGAATCCAGCTGGGGCTGAGCCCGCTGGGCGTGCGCATGCTGCTGGGCTTGCCGGCCAGCGAACTTGCCGGGATCGACGTGCCGGCCGACGACGTACTCGGCCCGGTTGCGGCCGAGATCCAGGACAGGCTCCGCTGCGCGGCCGGCTGGCCGGAGTGCTTCGCGATCCTGGACGAGGTGCTGCAGGACCGCGTGACCAAAGCCGGTCGCCCGGCTGGCGCCGGGGCCGAGGTCAGCTACGCCTGGCGGCGGCTGCTACAGACGGGCGGCACCGTTGCGATCAGCGCCCTGGCGGCCGAGACAGGCTGGAGTGACAGGAAGCTGCGGGCCCGCTTCCGGGCCGAGACGGGGCTGGCGCCGAAGGCCGCGGCGCGCGTCATCAGGTTTGACCGGGCCAGGCGGCAGCTTCAGCAGCGCGCGTCGGCGGGAGAGCCACCGCGCCTGGCCGAGCTGGCCGCCTCGTGCGGCTATTTCGACCAGGCTCACCTGGATCGCGACTTCGCCTTGCTAGCGGGCTGCGCACCGACGTCCTGGCTGGCCGAGGAGTTCCGAAACTTCCAAGCCAGCGCGGCCTAGCCCAGGCAAGGCTGACTCCATGACTGACAAGACACCAGCACCGCAGGTATGGCCGACACTCCGGGCGCGCGACGCCCGGGCACTGATCAAGTTCCTGGTAGACGCCTTCGGGTTCGAGGAGACTGCCGTTTACGGCGTCGGCGACCGGGTCGATCACGCCGAGCTGGCGTGGCCGCCAGGCGGCGGCATCATGCTCGGCTCCGTCCGGGATAGCGACGCCGACGACCACTGGTCGCTCCAGCCAGGCGGCTTCGGCGCCTACGTAGTCACTGACGAGCCGGACGCCGTGTTCGCCCGTGCGACGGCGGCCGGCGCCGAGGTGCTGGCGGACCTGCACGAGACCGACTACGGCTCACGTGATTTCGCGGTCCGCGACCCGGAAGGCAATCGCTGGTCGTTCGGCAGCTACCGGGGCGCGCCGCGCGGCTGACGGCCGGTACGTCCCTTCCGGAAGCTATTTGCCGGCCTGCTGGCGCGATATCATCACCTGACCCGGAGCAGGCGGTGATTGCAGGCCTCATGGCGGACAGCTACGACTTCATCATCATCGGCGGCGGCTCAGCGGGCTGCGCGCTGGCGAACCGGCTGTCAGCTGACCCTGCCAGCCGTGTACTGGTGCTGGAAGCAGGCAGGCCCGACTACCGCTGGGACGTCTTCATCCACATGCCGGCCGCGCTGACCTTCCCGATCGGCAGCCGTTTCTACGACTGGAAGTACGAGTCGGAGCCCGAGCCGTTCATGAATGGCCGCCGGATCTATCACGCCAGGGGCAAGGTCCTCGGCGGCTCGAGCAGTATCAACGGCATGATCTTCCAGCGGGGCAATCCGCTCGACTACGCTCGCTGGGCCGCTGACCCTGGCATGGCCAGCTGGGACTACGCGCACTGCCTGCCGTACTTCAAGCGGATGGAAACCTGCCTGGCCGGCGCCGACGAGTTCCGCGGCGGTGACGGGCCGCTCATCCTGGAACGCGGCCCGGCCGACGGTCCGCTGTTCCGTGCCTTCTTCGCCGCCGCGCAGCAGGCCGGCTTCCAGCTGACGCAGGACGTGAACGGTTTCCGCCAGGAGGGCTTCGGGCCGTTCGACCGCAATCTGCACCGCGGCAGGCGGCTGTCCGCGGCCCGCGCTTACCTGCATCCGGTGCGCGGCCGGCCGAACCTCACCCTGCACACCCGCGCCTTCGTGACAAAGATCCAGCTAACCGGCGGCCGCGCGACCGGTGTCGAGTACAGCCACGGCGGCAAGCTGCAGACAGCGCGGGCAGGCGAGATCATCTTGTCCGGCGGTGCTATCAACAGCCCGCAGCTGCTCCAGCTTTCCGGCGTCGGGAACGCTCAGGTCCTGCAGGCAGCCGGCGTGCAGGTCCGCCACGAGCTGCCCGGAGTCGGCGAAAACCTGCAGGACCACCTGGAGGTGTACGTCCAGTACGGCTGCAAGCAGCCGGTGTCGGTGGCGCCCGCACTTAAGTGGCGGAACCGGCCGCTGGTCGGCGCTCGCTGGCTGTTCCTGCGCAGTGGCCCCGGCGCGACCAACCACTTCGAAGGCGGCGGCTTCGCCCGCAGCAATGACGACGTGGCGTACCCGAACCTGATGTTCCACTTCCTGCCGATCGCAGTGCGCTACGACGGTTCCTCGCCGGCTGGCGGGCACGGTTACCAGGTGCACATCGGCCCGATGAACTCCGACGCTCGCGGCAGCGTCCGGATCACATCAGCCGACCCGGCGGCAAAACCGGCGCTGCGATTCAACTACCTGTCGACCGAGCAGGACCGGCGCGAATGGGTCGAGGCCATCGGGGTGGCTCGCACCATCCTCAGCCAGCCAGCCATGGACCCGTTCAACGCGGGCGAGATCTCGCCGGGCCCTGGCGTGCAGACCCCCGAGCAGATCCTGGACTGGGTCGAGCGCGACGGCGAGACCGCGCTGCACCCGTCCTGCACTGCGGCCATGGGCACCGGCCCGATGTCGGTCACCGATCCGGCCACCATGCGCGTGCACGGCCTGGACGGGCTGCGGGTGGTCGACGCGTCGGTGCTGCCGTATATCACCAACGGCAACATCTACGCGCCAACCATGATGATCGCCGAGAAGGCCGCAGACCTGATCCTCGGCAATACGCCGCTGCCGCCGGTGACGGCCGAGTTCTACGTACGCGATCAGGCAGGCGCGGCAGGCCCCGACACGCCCACGGCAGACGCCCCTGCCGGCGAGCTGCCGCGGTCGGCAGGATAATCGCCGCTGTGAAGCACGGAATCTTTCTGCCGCAGTTCGCCGAGCTCGCCGACCCGCGCCGAGTCGCTGACCTCGCCGCGACGGCCGAGCAGGCCGGCTGGGACGGGTTCTACCTGTGGGACCACATGCTGGCCGAGCCCGGCATGGCCGTGGCGGAGGCCTGGACGACGCTCGCCGCGATCGCGATGGCGACGACGACGATCAGGCTTGGCGCACTTGTGACTCCGTTGTCGCGGCGCCGGCCCTGGGTGATGGCGCGGCAGATCGCCACCCTCGACCAGCTCAGCGGTGGCCGGCTCGTAGTCGGCGTCGGCCTCGGTGATGACGGCTGGCAGGAGTTCAGCGCTTTCGGCGAGCAGACCTCGCCGCGCGCCCGCGGCGAGCTGCTGGACGAGTCACTGGGAATCGTGCTGCGGCTCCTTTCCGGTAACGAGGTTCATTACCGGGGAGCTCATTTCACCGTCGACTCGCCTGCGATGCTGCCGAAGCCGCTTCAGGACCCGGTGCCGTTCTGGGCTGCCTGCCGCTGGCCGAACCGCAAGCCGCTAGCCCGGGCCGCCAGGCTGCAGGGCTGCTTCCCGATATTCGCTGGTTCCGGGCAGCGTCCGGCGCCGCCGTCGGGCGCTGAGGTGACCGCGCTGCGAGCAGAGCTGACAGCCCTGGGCGCGCCGCGTTCCCTTGATATTGCCGTTCGATGCGCCACGCACCGGCTGCGGCCAGCCGAGCGCGCTGCGGCTGTCGCGGACCTGGCGACGGCCGGCGTGACCTGGCTGCTGGAAGGCTTCGGGCCAGGTCAGGACGCGGCCGAGGTCGAGGCGTACGTGCAGGCGGGGCCGCCGGCCGGCTGAACGCCGGACGGGATTGTCCTGCACACTAGGCGGATGGCTGACCTGGCTGGTGCACTGCGCGACCCCGATCCCCGCGACCCGCTCGGATTGCGCGCGGACGCGCCGATGCTGGCCGCCTGGCTGAACTTCACCCGGCAGGCGCAGGACGGCGCGCTGACACCGATGAGCGTGCCGGGACACAAGCAGCGGCAGGACCTGGTCGGCGCCGTGGTCGCCGGCGATGCGCCGTTCTACGGCGGGCTCGACACCATCAAGCATGCTGACCACCTGCGCGTCGATGCCGAAGCGCGGGCGGCACGCCTGTGGGGCGCGGACTGGTGCCGGTTCTCCGTAGCGGGCTCCACCCACGGCAATCAGGCCCTGGCGCTAGCAGTCGGCCAGCCCGGCCAGAAAGTGATCATCAACCGGACGCTGCACCGGTCGCTACTGCTCGGGCTGGTGCTGGCCGGCCTGCAGCCAGTCTGGGTCCGGCCGGACCTCGATCCGTCATCGGGCCTGCCGGCGGGCATCTCGGTGCGCACCGTCACCGAAGCGCTGGCCGCGCACCCGGATGCCTGCGCGGTCTTCCTCGGCGATCCGACCTACGTGGGCACGATCAGCGACCTGCCCGGACACGCGGCGGCGGCCCATGCGGCCGGCGTCCCGCTGATCGTGGACGCGGCCTGGGCGGCGCACCTGGGTTTTCATCCCGAACTGCCATCGCACGCCATCGCGGCCGGCGCCGATGCGATGGTGACCAGCGCGCACAAGGCGCTACCTGCCTATACCCAGGGCGCGCTGGTACTCGCCAGGACCGGCCGGCTTGATGCGGCGCGGCTGGACCGGGCATTCGAGGCGACCCACACCACCAGCCCGACCGGCTCGATCATGGCCAGCATCGACGCGGCGCGGGCGTTGCTGGCCCGGCACGGCGAGCACTTGTGCGGGCGGCTCCTGCGCGCTGTCGCGGCCGCGCGCACGCGGCTGCGAGAGATACCTGGCGTCGGCGTACTGGACGGACCGGGCGTCGAGCCGACGAAGCTGGTGGTGCTGCTGGCCGGAACCGGCGCGCATGGCAACGCGGTTGAGGCCGATCTCATCGCGGCAGGCATGCCAGTCGAGATGGCCGACCGGGACACCGTGGTGCCGATTCCTACGATTGCCGACAGCGAGGAGCAGCTGGCTGCGTTCACCGAGGTGCTGATCGGGGCCATCGAACGGCATCGCGGCGAACCACGCCAGCTGGCAGTCGCCGCTTCCTGGAGCGTGGAACCGCAGCCGGTGCTGGCGCCACGGGAAGCGTTCTTCGCGCCGAACGAGACTGTCTCGGCGGCCGCCGCGGTCGGCCGGATCAGCGCGGAGCTGATCGCGCCGTATCCGCCGGGCGTTCCGGTGCTGGCTCCCGGTGAGCTGATCACCGCAGCGGCGGTGACCGCGCTTCGCGAGGTGGCAGCGGACGGCGGCAGGATCGCCTACGCGGCCGACCCAAGCCTGGCGACCTTTCAGGTCATCGCCGGCTAGGCAGCGCTAGAGCCGCAAATCGCGGCATTTTGACAGGTAATAACCGCTGAATCCGCCCAGGCAGCGGCTCGTGAGCGCAGAGGTGTCTGTTGTCAGGCCCGGCGGGTATGGCTAGCAACCAGGGTGCTGTCGGCCATGGCTAGCAACCGGGGGGTGTCGGGCCGTGTCAGGATCGCATGTGTCGCTGATCGTCATGCCTATCGTGATCGCAATTGCGCTCGCTGGGTGGATATCCGCTGTCTTCTACGCGAATGCACATCCGCGCAAAGCGCATGCCGACCACTCGCGCACTGACGTGGCAGGAGGCACGTTCCAGGCGGTCGAGGGCGGCCGCCAGCTGATGCCGATACCAGAGCGCCCAGTCGACGTGCCCGCGCCGAGGTCCGCGGCAGGCGAGGCATATCCGGCACCGTCCGGTGCGACTGGCGCCGAGGAGCCGCGCCCGCTGGCTGGCCTGCCCCCCCGGTAGCGTGCCTGCCGGACTCTGGTTAGCCTTTTCTTTGTTATCCCACTTCGCCCGCAGTCGGCTGTATCGTGCGGTTGACGCCAGCCGTCAGCCGCATACTTCGGGAGCAGCCGTGGGAGTTCAGCCTGGCCATTCGCCGCACGCCGCAGCCGCCGATCCGCTGCCAGAAGCTGTCGAACTTGCGCGCGCAGCCGCAGCGGCAGGCGTGGGGCTGAAACTGCTTGGCGGGCTCGCGGTCCGCGTGCTGTGCCCGGACCTGCCAGCGCGGCTGCGTGCTGGTCAGGATATGGACTTCGCCTGCCTGTCCAAGGGCCGGAAGGCGACCGCCACCTTTCTCGAGCGCAGCGGTTGCGAGCCGGATCGCCGGTTTAACAACCTCAACGGTGACCGGCAGATGTACTTCACCGCGCCATCGGGCCGCCCGGTCGACGTGATGGTGGACCGGCTGGCGATGTGCCACGTGCTCGACTTCCGGCAGTCCTTCGCGTCGCATCCGCTGACGCTGGGGCCGGTGGACATCCTGCTGTCGAAATTGCAGATCGTCGAGCTGAACTCCAAGGATGTCTGGGATATCTTCCAGTTGCTGGCCGGGCTGCCGGTGGGCGGCTCGGGCGCCGCGGCGCACAGCACCGCCAGTATCGACCACGACAAGTTCGGCAAGGTTCTCGCGTCGGACTGGGGCTGGTGGCGCACTGTTACCGGGAATCTCGACAAGCTGCCAGGCCTCGCTCAGAGCAACCCGGGGCTCGTGCCCGCTGCCGGGCGCTACGACCCTGTCGCCCAGGCCGGGACCCTCGCGGAGATCGCCCGGACCGTGCCCAAGGGCGTGAAATGGAAAGTGCGTGCCAACGTCGGTGACCGTGTCCGGTGGTACGAGCTGCCCGAGGAAGTCGGGCACTGACCGGCCTGGCCGGGCAATGGCAGCGACGCTTTCCGCGCGGCTGACACGCCGATCAAGGCCGTTCCGGGCAGTGCCGGAGCCGGCCGTTCGGGCATGTCCTGCAGACCATTGAGTCGTTATCAATCTTGACGCCCGGTTGCGGAGGGTGCTACACCCATGCACATGCGGTCCAGCAAAGGCGTGATAGGTGCATGAAGATTTTCTTTGCGACCGATATCCATGGCTCTGAAGTCTGCTGGCGGAAGTTCCTCAACTCCGCGGCTTTCTACAAGGCGGATATGGTCGTGCTGGGCGGTGACGTCACCGGCAAGGCGATGGTGCCGATCGTCGCCCACAACGGGTACTGGCAGCTCACTCTGCGCGGCGAGACGCACCGGCTGGAAAACAAGCAGGCGCTGGAGGAGATGCTGACGCGCATCCGCAACAGCGGCTTCTACCCTGCGCTGGTCAGCCCTGACGAGCTCACCCACCTCAGCGAGGACGCCGACGCGGTGGATCAGCGCTTCAGCACGGAGATGATCAGCTCGCTGGACCGCTGGCTGGACATGGCCGACGGCAAGCTGCGTGGTGGCCAGATCCCGTGCATCCTCAATGGCGGCAACGACGACATCTTCGAGATCGACGACATCATCGAGTCGTCGCCGTGCGTCAGCTTCGCCGAGGGCAAGCTGCTCGACCTGGACGGCTTCTCGCTGGTGTCGATGGGCTGGACCAACCCGACGCCGTGGGATACCTACCGGGAGGCGCCCGAACCCGACCTCGCCGCCAAGATTGACGCGCTAGCTGGCCTGGTGCCCGACCTGAGCCGGGCGATCTTCAACTTCCACGCGCCACCGTACGGAACCGGCTTGGACGAAGCCCCGGCGCTCGACGACACGCTCCGCCCGATCCATGGCGGCGCGGTTATGAAGGCCGTCGGATCGACCGCAGTCCGTGATGCGATCAACAAGTATCAGCCGCTGCTCTCGGTGCATGGCCATATCCATGAGAGCCGCGGGGTGAAGCGGATGAACCGCACCATGGCCATCAACCCTGGCAGCGTCTACGGCGACGGCGTCCTGCAGGGCGCAGTCATCGAACTGGATGCCAAGAAGGCGAAGCTTTCGCGCTACCTGCTCGTGAACGGCTAATCAGGCCGCAGCCGCGGCTGGGCTGACTACGCCGACATAACAGTATCAACCGACACAACTGAATCGATAGTCATAGATAGTCACAGCAGTTTCAGATTCACAGCAGTTTCTGAACACGGAAGATCCGGCTGGGAGCCCGTTCCGGGCGACTGACATATGGGCAATCACTGAGAGGCGGAGATGGCGACAGAATCGATCGGCGAGACTCCCGCGCTGTTCCTCCGGAAGGCCACCGGCCTGGTGCGCGGCTGGTCCGTCCGGGACTCCATGATCTACGCGTGCCTGGCGACGAACTTCGTCACGCTCGGACTGTACGAGTTCACATTTTCCGGGCCAGCTTTTCCCAAGGGCCAGCTGATCACGGCAATCCTGATCTCGGCTGTCCTCGTGTCGTTCCTGGTGGTGGCCTACACAGGCCTGATCGTGACGATCCCGCGCGCTGGCGGCGACTACGTATGGCAGACCCGCATCCTGGGCAGCGGCATCGGGTTCGTGATGGCCGCTACCGGCTGGTGGTTCATCCTGTGGCTATGGGCGCCGATTTACGGCAACATCCTGTCGGTCCAGCTCTTCCAGCCGCTGTGGGCGACGCTCGGGTGGACGTGGCCAGGTGGCGGTGCTGCCTGGTTCGGCTCGAAGAACGGCATCTTCCTGATCTGCCTGATCACCATCGCGATCGCGGGAGTCTTCGTCTCCCTGGGCATGAGCGGCTACGCCAAGATCCAGCGGTGGTGCTTTATCGGCGGCCTCATCGCGTTCGCGATCGTTGCGGTGCTGCTGCTGACGCACAACCACGCATCGTTCATCAGTTCCTTTAATTACGAGGCGCACAAGCTGTTCGGCGTCAAGAACGCCTACACCGCCACGAACGTCGCGGCGGCAAAGGCAGGGGCCGTCACGACAAACCTCGGCTTCGGCCCGATCGGCCCGACCATGCTGCTGGTGCCGGCGATGATGTTCTTCATCCTGTGGCCGAACTGGGGATCTACCCTCTACGGTGAGATCCGCGGTGCCAGTGACTTCAAGCGGGTCTTCACCGGCATGTTCTCCGGCCTGTGGATCACCGTCATCCTGACGCTGGCGGCGCTTCTGCTGATCGACAAGACCATGGGCTGGGCCTTCTACCAGAACGCCAACACCCTCTACTACGACCTCAAGCCTCAGTTCGGCATCTGGCCGTATCCGTTCCTGTTCGCGACCTGGCTCGTGCACAACACCGCGTTCCAGGTGATCATGATCCTGGCGCTCAGCCTGTGGTTCTTCGGCTGGGTGGGCACCCTGTTCCTGTCATCGACCAGGGTCATCTTCGCGGCAGCGTTCGACCGCGTGCTGCCCGACCGGGCGGCGGAGGTCTCGGAGAAGCGCAAGGTGCCGGTTTACTCGCTGATCCTGATGCTGCTGCCGGCCGTCGGCCTGAGCGCGATCTATGCGTACTCGCTGACGTTCCGGAACTACACCCTGGACGCGACACTGGTCATCGCGGTGACGTACCTGTTCAGCGCGATCGCGGTCGTCATCCTGCCCTGGCGCAAGCCGGAGTTGTGGGCGGCCTCGCCGGCCAGCCGGTTCAAGTTCCTCGGCATTCCCATCGTGCCGGCTGCGGGCTGGATAACGATCGCGCTGCTCGGGTTCAACCTGTACGAGTGGTTCTCCAACAGCTTGTACTTCGTGAACAACAAGCAGTCGCTCATCTTCATGGGCGCCATGTACGTGCTGGCGATCATCGTGTACGCGGTGGCGCGGGTCATTCGCAGGCGGCAGGGTATCGACCTCGGCCTGATTAACAAGGAGATCCCGGTCGAGTAGCAGCCGGGCCTCACGTGCGCAGATGATCACGGGCGATTTTTCCGGGAACGGGGAAGTCGTCCGTGATCATGCATGGGCGTGGCCCTGGGCCGCGCGGGGCGACCTGCGCCACCAGCCAGCCGGAGATCGAGAAAACAGATCGGCGGATAGCAAGATGAGTGAGATCGCAGCATGAGCGAGACGCCCGGCCGGGCTAGTGCCGTCATCATCGGGGCCGGCATCGTCGGCAACAGTCTCGCTTACCACCTGGCCCGGCTCGGCTGGACGGAGCTCGTGCTGGTGGACAAGGGCCCGATGCCGAATCCTGGCGGCTCGACCGGCCACGCTTCGAACTTCATCTTCCCGATCGAGTACTCCAAGATGATGATGGAGCTGACCAGGGACTCGACCGAGCAGTACCGGGAACTTGGCGTTTTCACCCAGAGCGGTGGCATCGAGGTCGCCAGGACGCCGGCCCGGATGACCGAACTGCGGCGCCGCTGTTCGCAGGCCAGGGCCTGGGGGATCCCGGCCGAGCTGCTGACGCCAGCGGGCGTCCGGAAGCTGGTGCCCTACCTTGACGACTCGGTCATCCTCGGCGGCGCGTCCTTCCCGACCGTCGGCGTGGTCGACTCCCTCCGGGCAGGCACGCTGATGCGCGAGCACGCACAGCGGCTAGACGCGCTGACAGTGCTGGCCGGAACCGAGGTGCTCGGCATCGACAAGTCCGACGACGGCCGCGTGCGCGCGGTTCGCACGACCAAGGGCGACATCGCCACCGAGGTCTGCGCGATCTGCTGTGGCGTCTGGAGCCCGCGGATAGCCAGGATGGCCGGCGCCCGGATTCCGCTCACCCCGATCGTGCACCAGATGATCAGCGTCGGCCCGATCGCGCTCTTCGACGGCACCGAGGGTGAGATCGCGTATCCCATCGTCCGGGATGTGGACGAGAACATGTACGAGCGCCAGCACGGTGGCGACATGGAGGTGGGCTCGTACGCGCACCGGCCGATCATCGTGCCCCCCGACGACATCCCCGCGATCGAGGCAGCGGTGCTGTCTCCGACCGAGCTGCCCTTCACCCAGGATGACTTCGATCCGCAGCTAGCGCTGGCGCTGGAGCTCATGCCGGACCTGCTCGGCGATGAGCGGGCAGGCATCCGGTATGCCATCAACGGCCTGATCTCGATGACCCCGGACGGCCACCCGCTGCTGGGCGAGACCCCCGAAGTGCCCGGCTTGTGGTCAGTCGCGGCGAGCTGGATCAAGGAGGGACCCGGCATCGGCCGCGCCGTCGCCGAGTGGATGAGCGGCGTGACTCCGGAGATCGACATCCATGAGGCCGACATTTCCCGGTTCTACCCGCACCAGCGCACCACTGCTCACGTCACCGCGCGCGCCGCTGAGGGGTTCAACAAGATGTACGGCATCGTGCACCCGGCCGAGCAGTGGGAATCCGGCCGCCCGGTTCGCGTCAGCCCGGTGTACGATCGCGAGCGCGAACTCGGCGCGGTGTTTCACGAGACCGCGGGCTGGGAGCGACCGTTCTGGTACGCGCGCAACCGTGACTTGCTTGACCGGTACCGGGACCAGCTGATGGACCGGGGCGGCGAATGGGAATCCCGCTGGTGGTCACCGATCATCAACGCAGAGCACCTGGCGATGCGGGACGCGGCCGGCCTGTTCGACCTGTCCGCGTTCGCAATCCTGGACGTGACCGGGCCAGGCGCGCTGCACGCTCTGCAGCAGCTCGCGGTCGCGCAGCTGCAGGTGCCGGTCGGCCGGGTGGTCTACACCTCGTTCCTGGATGACGCGGGCGGCTTCCGCGCCGACCTGACGATCATGCGGCTCGGGCCGCGGCACTTCCGCGTGGTCACCGGCGGGGCCACCGGAATGGCGGACTACAAGTGGATCGCCGACCACCTGCCGGACGACGGTTCCGCGGCAGTGACCGATGTGACCTCTGCGTGGACGACGCTAGGCCTGTGGGGGCCGAAGGCACGCGGCATTCTGGGTAACCTCACCGCTGACGACATCTCGCATCCGGGGTTCCCGTTCGGCACCTGCCGCGACATCGAGGCCGAGGGGATGACGGTGCTGGCGTCCCGGATCTCCTACGTCGGTGAGCTTGGCTGGGAACTGCACGTGCCCGTCGAGCAGGGCGCGAAGCTGTGGGATGCGCTCTTCTCCGCGGGCCTGGCGTACAGCATGGTGCCGGCGGGCATCGGCGTCTATGGCACCACCGGCCGCCTGGAGAAGGGGTACCGCGCCTACGGTGCCGAGCTCGACGCCAGCTACAACCTGGTCGAGGCGGGCATGGCCCGGCCGAAGGTCAAGGAGCAGGACTTCATCGGCAAGACCGCTTACCTGCGCCAGCGGGAAGTGCCGCCGGCCGCGATCTTGTGCACCCTGACCGTCGACGACCACGCGTCCGCATCGGGCGAGCTGCGTTACATGCTCGGCGGCGAGCCAGTGCTGACCCCGGCGGGCGAGCCGCTGGCTGACGCCAGGGGCAGGTCCTCCTACGTGACGAGCGCGGGATCCGGGCCGTCGGTCGGCAAGCACCTGCTGATGGCGTACCTGCCGCCGGCGCAGGCGGTCGCGGGCACTGCCCTGGCAGTCGAGTATCTCGGCGAGCAGTATCCGGTCACCGTGGCTGTGGCCGGCTCGACGCCCCTGTTCGACCCCGCGAACGAGCGGGTCAGGTGCTAGCCGGATGGACATCCTGGTCTGCGTCAAGCGGGTGCCGACGGTGGGCGGCACGATAGTTCTCACCGACGACGGCACCGACGTGGACACCCGGATGGCGGGATTCACAGTGAGCCCGCACGAGGAATGTGCAGTCGAGGAGGCGGTCCGGATCACCGAGCAGGCTGGCGGCTCGGTCACGGTGATGACACTTGGGCCACCCGAAGCTGCCGAGCAGCTCCGCGACATGCTGGCGCTCGGTGCGCATCGCGGCGTGCTGCTGGAGACTGACGGCCGGGAGTGGGGTCCCGTCGCTACTGCCAGGGCCATCACCGAGGCAGTCCGCGAGCTAGATGCGGCCACGTTCCCGCTCCTTCTGTTCGGGAACGAGGCCGCCGATACCGGTGACTATCAAGTTGGCATCCGGGTCGCGCAGGCGCTTGGCCGGCCGTGCGCCAGCGGGATCAAACGGCTTGAGCTGGCAGGCGACATGGTCCGTGCCAGCCGGGAATTCAGCGGCGCACAGGAGCTGTTCGAGTTCGCGCTGCCGGCGGTGGTAAGCGTGAAGGAGGGCATCAACCTGCCGAGATATCCGTCCCTGCCGGGCCGGTTGCGGGCCAAGCGGGCTGAGATCACCGTGCTGCGGCCGCAGTGGCAGCCTGACGGCGTGATCAAGCAGCGGCTGCGGCTGCCAGCCGGCTCGGCGCACCAGGCGGAGGTGCTCGGCCACGGACTTGCCGCAGTGCCCGCGCTGGTACGGGTGCTAACCGAGCTGGGACTGCTGACCGCGCAGCCACGGGCGGTGATGCCCGCTGCGGGTGCCGGGACAGGCGGGAACGGGGCCGCCGGATGACCGCCGTCGGCCCGGTGCTGTGCCTGCTGGAATCCGATGGCGCTAGCGCTGCGGATGCCTCCATGGTCGCCCTGTCGTTCGCGCACTCGGCAGCAGCCGCGGCCGGCCTGAGCCTGACGGCCGTGGTACTCGATGCTGCCGACGATGGCAGCGGACCGGACCTCGCGACGCTGGCCGACCAGCTGGCCGGGTGCGGGGTAACCGAGTTGTGCGCGGTGCAGTCGCCGCGGCTGGCCGGTTACGCGCCGGCAGCCTGGGCACGCGGGCTCCAGCAGCTCGCGGTGCCGGAGCGGGCCGTCGCCGTCGTCGTGGCCGCCACGGAGCGCGGCAGTGAGGTCGCCGCCTACCTTGGCGCGATGACCGGGCTGCCCGTTGCCGCGAACTGCATCTCAGCCCAGCCAGCCGGGGTCGGCGGCTGGCAGCTGGTCCGCCAGCGGTGGGCGGGCAGCCTGCTTGAGGATGCGCTGCTCGAGGCGCCGTGCGCGCTGCTTACGGTAGCCACCGACGCGATATCCGGCCCCGATGCGGCAAACGTCGGCACCAGCACGACGCCGGCCCCTGCACCGGCGGCGGGCGAGCGGCCGCGAGTGCGCGTGTGCGCCGCTGAGCTTGACGACGCTGATCTGCGAGTACGGGCGGTTGAGTCGGCGGAGCAGGGCAGTGGCCAGTCGCTGGCGACCGCCAGGGTCGTCGTCGGCGGTGGCCGTGGCGTTGGCGGGCCGGACGGGTTCGCGCCGCTCGAAGAGCTGGCCGGCCTGCTCGGCGGGGTAGTAGGCGTGTCGCGGGTCGTCACCAGCCAGGGCTGGCGGCCGCACCGACAGCAGGTTGGCCAGACAGGCACGAGGATCTCGCCGGAGCTGTACATCGCGTGCGGCATCAGCGGCGCGATTCAGCACATGGCAGGGTGCCTGTCGGCACGGCACATCGTCGTCGTCAACACTGACCAGGATGCGCCGATCATGGCGCACGCCGACTATGCGGTCATTGGCGACCTGGGCGAGGTGATCCCGGCTCTGGTGGCAGCCATCAAGGCTGCCGGCCACGGGTAGTCGCTGCACTCCGAACCACGGCGTTCGGTCGGCTGCGGTCAGCTAGCTAACCAGCCGGCTCGGCAGCCTCGCCCGGGCTGGCGAGTGCGATCGTCGCGCGCACGGCCAGATGATCGGAGTCGGCCGGAGCGAGGACCGAGCCGGTCCTCGCACCGACCTCCCGGCTGGCCAGCACGTGATCAAGCTGAATCAGCGGCTGCCAGGCGGGCCAGCTACGTCCGCGCACCGCGGGCCTGAAGCCGGGTAGTCGTGCCGCGATGAGCCTGGGCATGTTCAGGTCCCCGGCGATGATCGTGGGCCCTGGGCGGCGGCCCAGGTAGCGCCAGAGTCGCCGCAGCTGCACCGGACTCGTCAGCCGGTGCGTCAGGTGGGTGTTAACGATCGTGATGCTCACCCCGCTGGCCAGACTCAGGCGGATCACCTGGGCCAGCCGCGGCACCCGGTCGCCCGGCGCCCGGCCGAGTGCGCGGACTTCATAGCCTGTCGCCGGCATCGCGGTAAGCACAGCCAGGCAGAGGTCGCCTGACCCGGCGTCCGCGCGTCCGGCGTCGGCCAGCCCGGCGTCGGCCAGCCCGAGGTCGGCCAGTGTCACGCCCGTGCGCTGCGGCACCCGGTACAGGGCAGCGCCAAGGGACCGGGCGGCGTCGGCGACGGCATCGGCCGGGCCACCCGGGCCGCCAGAGCCCGCCCCTGACGCCGCATCGCCGGCCTTAGGCAACCACGCCTCCTGCAAGCAGATAACGGCAGCGTCGAGTCCTCGGATCGTGGCGGCGACGTCGTATGGCTCGCCGCGCCAGCCCAGACCGCAGTGCAGGTTCAGGCTCGCGACAGTGAGGGTTGCGGTGGCGGTCAGTCTTGCCTCCGGATGCTCATCGTGAGGGATACCACAAGATGTGGACAGCCCTGTGGATAGTCAGTGGATAAACCGCCGATGCGGGGGACAACATTCGACATCCTGTGGATGAGAAAAGAATCTTGGAAAGGTTAACAAGAAGGCCTTGCGCGACCGGCCGCGGACGCAGTATTAATTCATACACCGCTTAACGGCGGCCACCTAAGGGGGCGACTCCGAGGGATCGTGCGGGGACCGGGGGACCGGGCTCCGTGCAGGCTGCGAGTTAGGTGGGGCGGCCTAGAGTTGGCACAGATGGCTGAGGAATCAGCAGGTCAGTGCCGTTTCGGGCCAGTGAGGCCCCTGCATCTCATACATGCGGGGGCCTCACGAATGTCTGCCAGCCGGCACAGTCTGCGGACGCTGCTGCGGCTTTATCCCAGGGGCATTCACGCTGCCTGCCAGCTGGTCGCATTTAACCGGGTTGACCGGTTTAGGCAGTACCGCGTACGGCTGCTGAGAGCGCTCGCTAAAGAATCTTGAATTGATTTGCCGGAACCTCTTGCGCTGGCGGGTGAACTGGCAGTAGAAATACATTCACGGTCAAGGGAGATCCACCCCGGAGCAATCCGGGAGGGCAGTCAGCCAGGCGACTGGCGATCTACCTGGGATACCTCTCGACGGTGGAAGCCGGGCGGCTGACTACCGAGCAATCGGCGGACAGTCGGCAGGCTTCAGGCGAGGGCCCTCCAACTCATACTTGGGGGGCCCTTCGTCTGTCTGCGATCCGCCATCCCGACCGGGCTGGCCCCCTCGCGATGGCGACGAGCCGGGTCCGCCTGCCATAGTGGCCGCCGTGGGCAACTTCGGCACCGGCAGCACGCCAGCCAATCGCACCGCGCAGCTGCTCCGCTGGCAGGGCGACGCCTGCCGAGAGCTCGGCAGCCCGCTCTACGGCGACCTGCTCGCGCACGCGGCAGACGATCTGGTGACTGGCGGCCCGACTGCGGACGTACTTGCCGGCCACCTTACTGACCAGCTCTCGGCGGTGATCGCGCTGCGCATGCTCGGCGGCGTGCACGCGCTGGCATTGTCCGGACAGGCGCCGGAACTGGCGGCCTACTACCCGAGCACCGGTGGTGCCGCCACAGACGAGCCCGGCAGTCCGCGTGCCTGGGCAGCGCTGCGGCGGACGCTGGCTGAGCACGCGGACACGATCCGGTCGTGGCTCGGCCATCCGCCGCAGACCAACGAGGTAGGCCGTGCGGCCGCCCTGCTCGGCGCGCTGCGGCACATCGCGGCCGAGCATCCGCTGCCCATCAGGCTGGTCGAAGTCGGCGCTAGCGCTGGGCTGAACCTGCGCGCCGATCAGTTCCACGTGCCGGGCGAGTCCGGCTGCTACGGTGATCCGGCCTCGCCAGTCATCCTGGCCGCAGGCTGGCTGGGCGTGCCGCCGCCCGCGGCGCCCATCCAGATCGTCGAGCGGACCGGCGGAGACATCGCGCCGGTGGACCCGCTGACAGCGAGCGGCAGGCTCACCCTGACGGCTTACGTCTGGCCGGACCAGGCCGACCGGCTGGGCCGGCTGCGCGGCGCGCTGGACATCGCCGCCCGGGTACCTGCGGACCTGCGAACCGAGTCAGCTGCGGAGACACTCGCTCGCACCGAGCTGGTAGCTGGGACCTGGACTGTCGTCTGGCACTCAATCTTCCGGCAATACCTGACGGAGGCACAGCGAGCCGAGCTCGCCGAAGGCGTGGCAGCGCTCGGCGCCGCGGCTACGCCATCGGCCCGCTTCGGCTACGTCTACCTGGAACAGTCACGGGCCGGCGGCTGCCCGGTCACCCTGACGACCTGGCCAGGAGGCTACCGACGGGTCCTCGGATCCGCTCCCGCGCACGGACTTCCGGTCCGCTGGCGCAAGGTGGCGGCGGATCAGCCGGACTGACGCACCGCAAGCTGCGCGACCAGTTCACGACGCCACTCCTCGGTCTGCCTGACCTGACTAAAGGTATAGATGTGCAAGCCGGCTACGGCACTGGCCGGATCGCTGAGCGAACCGGCCGACGCCGCCAGGAATCGCGCCGGGCTGTAACCGCCTGGCAGCCCGAGGCGGGCCAGCATGCTGCCGTGCCCGGCCAGGAATCGCGCCGACTCGCCGACCCCGATCCTGGCCGCGGTGGCCAGCAGCCGGGTTCGTCCGACCGGCCCGGGCATCCCGACCAGCAGCGGCAGCGCGACTCCGCGCAGCCGCACCCGGCGGATCCAGCGTTGCAGGACGGCGGGATCAAAGCAGAGGTTGCTGACAATGTAGGTCGCGTGCTGACGTTTGTCCCACATAGCCTGCACGGTGATGTCATCGGCAATGTGCGGGTGACTCTCGGGGTAACCGGTGATGCCGACCTGAGCGAACGGCCTGCCCATGTCGGTGAGATCGGCAAGTAGCGGCAGTGCCCCGTCGTAATGGCCTGCGGGCGACGCGGCGTCTCCGGCCGGAACGAAGACGTCGTCGACCCCGGCCGCTGTCAGCCTCGCGACGATGTCAGCCAGGTGCGCCCGGTCGCGCACCAGGCGAGCTGACAGGTGCGGCACCGTCCGGTAACCATGCGCGGCTAGCCGCTCGGCGAGTACGAGCGTCGGCTCGAGGCCCCTGGCCGGGGATGCTGTCACCGTCACCGCCAGGTCGCGCGGCACCCAGGCCAGCACGTCGTGCTCGGCGGCCGCGGTCGGCAGCACCTCGTAGCGCGGGGTTTCTAGCAGGGCGGCGACGCGAGCCAGCGCCCGCGGCGTCATGCCGGGCCTATTGCGGTGGGCAACGCCGCCGCCGCGGCCGGCTGGCCGACGGCCAGCGATTTCAGCTCGCGCTCCAGGCCGGCAGTGCCGACATCGATAATGCGCAGCGGCAGCCCGAACCTGGCCGCGATGACAGCGGCCTGCCTGTCGAGCACCGCATCGCGCCGCTGCGCAAGCCAGACCAGCTTGCGATAGTGCCGGAAATAGTCCGGCCACAGCTCCGGGTGGCGATCCAGGCCAAGCCCGGCCAGCACTGTGTGATCAAAGCTCCGCACCAGGAAGTCGGTGAGCAGGTAGGTGCCCGGCTCGCGCCGTAGCAGGTCGCGTATCCGGCTGGCGCCACCCAGCACGTCATAGCAATGCAAGCCGCCAAGCCGCCGGATAGCCAGCCGTGCGCATAGCTCATCGAGCGCGCCGTAGCTGCCGCAGTCGGCATAGCCGAGTGCGACGCGCCTGCCGCGGCTCTGCAGCGACACGGCGAGCTGCTCGGCCGCAGCGGCGATGCGGTCCGGGTGGTTATGCAGGACCGCCGGCAACGGGACGACTTCCACCGGCAGCTCGAGGCGCGCCGCGATCTCACGGATATGGCCGGCCAGCGCGCCACAGGCGATCACCGCCAGTCCTGCCGGGACCGGCTCAGGGCGGGAACTGCAGCTGGTCGACGAAGGCGTCGTTAAAGCCGGACCGGTCAGAGAGCTCGACATATCTCACCTCCCCCAGCAGCGCGAGCGCGGCGGCTCGCTCCCGGACCGACAGCAGCGCCATCTTCGCGCCCTCGCCGGCCACATTGCCTGCGCTCACCACCCGGAGCACCGGCAGCCTCGGCACCAGGCCAAGCGCGATGGCGCTGGACGGCGAAAGGTAGCTGCCGAACGAACCGGCAAGCAGGACCTGCTGGATGTCGCCGGGCTGCAGACCCGCCTCCTCGAGCAGGACCTGCCACCCTGTCGCGATGGCAGCCTTGGCGAACTGGAGCTCCCGGATGTCGCGCTGCGACAGGTAGATCGACGCGGCAACGTCGCCAGGCTGCTCCTGCCAGTGCAGCACGAACACGCGCTCCTGGCCCAGCATGGTCAGGCGCGCAGCCAGGCCAGGATTGATCGCGGCTGCTGCTTCGTCGGTGACCAAGCGCCCGGACAGGTCCAGCAAGCCAGCCCTGACCAGGCCTGCCACGGCATCCACGAGCCCGGAACCGCACAATCCGGCTGGCTTGCAGTTGCCGATCACGGTCAGCGACAGCCCGTCCGGGGTGATCCTGACCGCTTCGATGGCGCCGTCAGCGGCCCGCATCCCGCACCGGATGGCCGCGCCCTCGAAGGCCGGACCGGCCGGCGCCGCGGTGGCGAGCAGCCAGTCCCGATTGCCCAGCACGATCTCGCAGTTCGTGCCGATATCGATGAACAGGCGGGTCCGCGCGTCCCGGTTCATGCCAGACGCGAGCAGCCCGGCAGTGATGTCGCCGCCGACGTAGGCACCGAACGCGGGGAACAGGAACGCCCTGGCCCGCGGATGCGCTGGCAGCGCGAGCTCCGCAGCAAGGACCTCGGGCAGCTGGCGGGCGGACATGATGAACGGCGCGACGCCGAGCGGCTCGGGGTCGATGCCGAGCGCGATATGGGTCATGGTCGCGTTCCCCGCCACGGCGACCTCGGCCACGTCGGCCGGGTCCGCGCCAGCCTGCGCGCAGACCTCGCTCGCCAGTTCCGCAAGCGTCTCGTGCGCGAGCCTGGCCATGGTGGCCAGCGCCGCGGGATCCAGCATTGTCGCGCTGATCCGGGTGATCACGTCCGCGCCGAACGGCTGCTGCTTGTTGAGCATGGACGCCACCGCCAGCGGCGTGCCGGTGCCGAGATCGAGCAAGGTCGCGACGACGGTGGTGGTGCCGAGGTCAAAGGCGACGCCTAGCAGCGTGCCAGTGGTGTCACCGGCCTGAACGTCGATCAGCACGTCGTCGACGATCAAGGCGGTGACCTTGAAGTCCGCGGCGCGCAGCCGCTGGCCGAGGCCGCGCAGCACGGATAGATCGACCCGGAGCTCAAGGTCGTCGACGGCAGCCAGTACCCGCTCGATGTCCGTCTGCTGGTCGGCCAGGGATGGCTCGGACAGCTCCAGGTAGCGCTTCTGCGCGGCCGGCCGCAAGATCACCTGACGGCCGACGCCAACAGTGGCCGCCTTCGGCCGGGTCACCAGCGGCGGCACCTCGACGTCGGTATCGGCGTCGGCCAGCGCACGGCAGGCCAGTCGCCAGCCATCCCGCAGCTCGCCGGGGCTGAAGGCGCGCGCATCCAGCGACGAAGCGGGCACTGTCCCGCCGGGCACCCGGATCTTGCATTTCTTGCAGGTGCCATGGCCGCCGCAGGTGGAGTCGATCGCTATGCCGTTCCAGCTTGCGGCGTCGAACAGGGTGACCCCCGGCGGAACGCGCACCCGCAGGCCGCTCGGCTGGAAACGTAGCTCTACCCGGGCTGGCAGCCCGAGGAGGTGCCCGGTACCTGCGTCGCTCACCGTCGTCGCAGCGGTGGCTGTCGTTGCACCGGTCCCTGTCGCCGGGCCGGTCGCAGCCGTCACGCCGGTCACGGCGCGGGGGCGGGCTGGGCCGTGGCTGCCCCGGTGGCGCTAGCTTGCTGCCCGGCACCGGCCTGCGCCTGCCGGACCCGGTGTGCGGCGATCCAGGCCGCGCCCCACGGATCGCGGTTGGTCAGCAAGTCCGCGGCCTTGACCGACTGCACCAGCTGAGGCGACCGGGCGTCCATGATCGCGCTCGTCAGCCCGCTGGTGATCGCCATCGGCAGGAATGCGGCACCGATCCAGGCCCGTTCCGGCATGCCGAACGAGACATTGGACGCGCCCAGCGTCATGTTCACGCCGAGTTCCTCGCGCAGCAGGACGATCGTCTCCAGCGTCCGCAGCACCAGCGAGGTGTCCGCGCCGACCGGCATGGCCAGCGGATCGAAGACGATGTCCTCGATGGCGAGACCGTACCTGCCAGTTGCCACTTCGACGATCTTGCGGGCCAGCTCCAGTCGGCGTGCTGGCTCCTCCGGGATCTCATGCTCGTCGTTAGGCAGCGCGATCACTGCGGCGCCATGCCGTTTGACCAGCGGCAGGATCGCATCGAGCCGGTCGTCCTCAGCGGTAACCGAGTTGACCAGCGCCTTGCCCTGGTAGGCCGCAAGTCCGGCGTCCAGCACCTCGATGATCGAGGAGTCCAGGCACAAGGGCAGGTCGCAGAGCGACTGGATCAGGCCCACCGCGCGTGTCATCAGCTCGGTCTCGTCGCACAGCGGCGCGCCCATGTTGACGTCGAGCATCATCGCGCCGCCGGCCACCTGGTCGCGGACGTCGATCTCGATCCTGCTCAGGTCACCGCGCCGCAGTTGCTCCTGGAAGATCTTCCGGCCAGTGGGGTTGATCCGCTCGCCGATGATGCAGAACGGATTGTCGCCGCCGATCCGGACTTCCCTGGTAGCCGAGGACAGTACGGTCTCCACTGCCACGGCTCCTCAGGCCGGCACGACGGCGCGCCGCCGCTGGATGAGTTCCTTCGCCTTGACTACCGCCGCCGAGGCATCCGAGGCGTAGCCATCAGCGCCGACCACGTCGGCATACTCCTGGGTCACCGGCGCGCCCCCGACCATCACGATCACCTGGTCGCGCAGGCCAGACTTCTCCAGGGCGTTGATGTTGGCCTTGAACATCGGCATGGTAGTGGTCAGGAACGCGGAGAACCCGACGATATCCGGCTGATGCTCGCGGATCGCGTCGAGGAATTTCTCGGGCGCGACCTGCACTCCCAGGTCGATCACCTCGAAGCCGGCGCCTTCGAACATGATGTTGACCAGGTTCTTGCCGATGTCATGCACGTCGCCCTTGACGGTGCCCATCACGATCTTCCCGATCGTCTGCGCGCCGGTCTCGGCCAGCAGTGGCCGTAGTATCTCCAGCGCGCCCGCCATCGCCTTGCCCGCGATCAGCATCTCCGGCACGAAGAAGTCGCCGCGCTCGAACCGCGCACCGACTTCCTCCAGCGACGGAATCAATGCCTCGTACAGCAGGGTCTCAGGTCCGAGCCCTAGCTCCAGGCCCTGCCGGGTGAGGCCGAGTACTTCAGGCGCGTTGCCGGTCAGGGTGTAGTCGTATAGCTGGCGGAGCAGCTCATCCGGGGTCACTCGGCACCTTCTTCCAGGATTGCGGGCACGGGCGGCGCTGGTTGCGGCGAGGCAGCTGCAGGCGGCTGGTGGCCGAGCAATGCCGACAGGGTCTGTGCGCTGGCAATGCAGGCCGCGGCTGCGCTGGTAAGCCGTTCGCCGGCCAGCCGGCCGCCGGCCCGGACACCGACAGGGCACCGACGGCACCTGCCCCGACCCCGAACACCGGTGCCGCCACTGCGACCAGGCCGGGCTCCAGCTCCTCGACGGTCACCGCGTAGCCGCGCTCTCGAACGGCGGCCAGCTCGGCTGCCAGCGCGGATCGGCTCGTGATCGTACGATCGGTCCGCTGCTCCAGCCTGCCCTTGGGCAACTCGGCCGCGCCGAACGCGAGCAGCACCTTGCCGAGAGCCGCGCAGTGCAGCGGCACGGCCAGGCCGACCCAGTTCGTACCACCGATCAGGTACCGGCTGTCGACCTGGGCGATCTGCTCGACGATGCCGCCGTCCCGGCTGACGCCGAGGTTGACCGTCTCGCCGGTCTGGTCACCGAGCTGCTCCAGGACCGGCTGCGCGATGCTCACCAGGTCGGCCTCCGCGCCGCCGCGCCAGGCGTAGGACACGAACACCTCGCCAGGCGAGAACCGGCCGGCTACGTCCCGGCGGACCAGGCCGTTCCGCTCCAGCGCCATCAGCAGCCGGGACGTCGTGCTCTTGGCCAGGCCGGTGCAGGCCGTCAGCTCGGTGAAGGTGACCGGCTCGCGGCAGCGGGCGACCTGGATCAGCAACTGGGCTGCCCGGTCGACGGCCTGGGTTCCGGTAGGGCTGGTCACGTCACGTCCTTAAACTTCAGAGTTCCATGTTACGGAACTGTGTTCTACGATGTGATCCTAAATTCGGCCATTACAACCGGTCAAGTACGTCATTTCGAGGTGGCTATGTTTCGCAACACGATGCCGAGGTACGAGATCCTGTCGCCGGACGCGATAACCGTGCTGGACAAGGGCTGGCGGCGGATCGTGTCGGAGATCGGCGTGCAGTTCGCCAAGCCCGAAGCCGTTGAGCTGTTCCGGAAGGCGGGCCAGCGGACCGACGGCGAGGTCGTCTACCTGGATCCGGAGTTTGTGCTCGAGCAGGTGGCGAAGGCTCCGAGGGAATTCGACGTGCAGGCCAGGAATCCGGCCAACAGCGTGCACATCGGTGGCGATGACATGGTCTTCGGCGCCGTCTACGGCTCGCCGTTCGTGCGCGACGGCGCGGTCCGCCGCGATGCCACCATGGACGACTTCCGCCGGCTGTGCATGCTGTCGCAGTCATTCGCCGAGCTCGACTCGGCCGGCGGGGTCGTCTGCGAGCCGAACGATGCGCCGCTGGACTCCCGGCACCTGGACATGATCTACGCCCTGCAGACCCTGACCGACAAGATCTACATGGGCAACGTCGTGTCCGGCCCCAACGCGGCCGACACCATCGCGATGACCGAGATCCTGTTCGGCGGCCAGGCTGCGATCGAGGCCGTTCCGGCGACCATTTCGCTGATCAACTGCAATTCACCGCTGCGCTGGGACGACCGGATGCTGGACGCCCAGTTCGAGTACTGCGCGGCGGCGCAGCCCGTCGTGCTGACCCCGTTCCTCCTGATGGGCGCGATGTCACCGGTTACGATCCCCGCCGCGCTGGTCCAGCAGCTAGCCGAGGCGCTCTCCGGCATCGCGCTGGCGCAGCTGATCAGGCCAGGCTGTCCCGTCATCTTCGGTTCGTTCCTGTCCAACATCGACATGCAGTCCGGCTCGCCGAGCTTCGGCACCCCCGAATCGGGCATCGGGCTACTGTGCACCGGTCAGCTGGCCCGGCACTTCGGGCTGCCGTTCCGCACCGGTGGCGGGCTGAACTCAAGCCAGACCTGCGATGCACAGGCCGCATATGAGTCGCTGATGACGCTGCTGCCGACGTTCCTGGCCGGCACGAACTGGGTGATGCACGCGGCCGGCTGGCTGGAAGGCGGCCTGGTGTCGTGTTTCGAGAAATTCATCGTAGACATCGAGCTGCTGCGGATGCTCCGGGCGGAGTTCACGCCGCTGGAGATCGACGAGGACTCGCTGGCGTTCGGCGCGCACGAGGAAGTTGGTCACGGCGGCCATTTCCTCGGCGCGCAGCACACGATGGAGCGGTTCCGCGAGTGCTTCTACCGGCCGCTGCTGTCGTCGACGGCAAACTATGAGCGGTGGCTGAAGCTTGGCGGCAAGGACACCACCGCACGGGCCGGGGAGATCTGCGCGAAGACACTGGCGGACTACCAGCAGCCGCCGCTGGACGACGCGATCCGCGCTGAGCTTGCGGACTACGTCTCCCGCCGCCGCGCGGAACTCGGCGACTGACCAGTTGTGCGCCTGGAGTTTATCGTCGTGGTCTCAGATAGACCGTGAATCCGTATCCGGAGTCCCATAGAGCGGTGGGGCCTGCCACCGTTCTCGGGACCGAACCCGGATCCGCGGCACTCAAGGCGTGGTGATGCCACCACGCCTGTGCAAAGCCGCCGGCGAGGCCGCTCAGAGTTCCTATCTCGGCGGCGTAAGGCGGAGGGAGCGGGCGGTCGAAGGACACGAGCCTGACCGCGGACCTGGGAGCGCGGATGGTGGGCGGCGCCCATGGAGAGGCGCCGAGCTCAACGACCACTCGACCCTGGCGGAAATACTTCGTCGGCCTGATCGGGCCGGAGTCAGGTGCAGCCGGATAGTTGTAAGACTCGCCGGTTCGCGTATCTTCAGCTCCCACGAAAACGAAATCCCAGGGAACCCTGTACGCCAGGTACAGCATGACGGTCTGACCAGGTGCGAACCGAACCTTGGTGAAGGAACTCGGAACGTTCGGGCAGCGTTGAGCACTCGTTCCAGACGAGGTGCACACCAGTGCTCCGGTCTTGCGGCTGTAGACGTCGAACTCCAGGCGATATTTCTTGACGACGGGCTTGCCGCCCGGGCGACACGAGCTATCCGTGCAGGCCACGGCCTTGAGGTCGAGAACGGTCTTGGACGTCCAGAACTGCACCGACACTGCCAAGAAGCCGATCTCGGCGGCGAACTCTGAAGCCTTCGGGAGCTTGACCCACGTCTCGACCGTATCGAAACGTGGCCCGCTAACTCCGTAACCCGCGTCACCTGACGACACATGCCGTGCCGGAACGTTGGCAGCGGAGCTCCCCGCGCTGACCCCCATGGCAACGCTCACCGAGGCGAGGCCGACCGCGACGTTGCGAAGGAACACAGGACACCTCGGGTAGTAGTTCTAAACCAGAGAATAAATGGGCAAAGCAGGCGGTTGTCAAGAAATCGATGCGGGCAGCTGAGCCTTCGAGCGCGCGGAAGCTGTCTCATCGTCAGCGGCGCACAAGTACCTTGTGCTACGTGCGCGGCATTTGCGCGCGATCAGTAGGCGAGAGGGCATTGGGCATGCAGGCCGAGATCAAGGGCACGACGATGCCCATCTTGCAGGTGTCGCTTGAGCAAGGCGAGGAGGTCGTGTCCGCGCACGGCGAGCTGGCCTGGATGACTCCGAGCATCCAGATGTCGCAGACCACGAGTACCGGTGGCGGTGGCGGCGGGCTCATGCAGGGACTGAAGCGCATGGTCGGCGGTGGCGGGCTGTTCCTGACCAGGTACTTGGGGCCTGGTGCGATCACCTTCGCGGCCAAGGTGCCTGGCCACATCGTGCCGGTCGACATCGAGGGCGGGCACAGCTACTACGTGCACAGGCACGGCTGGCTATGCGGGACCGCCGGGATCACCCCGAGCGTCGGCCTGCAGCAGTCCTTCCGCGGCGGCCTCTACGGCGGGGATGGCTTCATCCTGCAGAAGCTGTCTGGCCAGGGCCGTGCCTGGATCGAGCTGTCGGGGGAACTGACCAGCTACGAATTGCCGCCTGGGCAGACGCTGCTGGTGCATCCTGGCCACATCGGGATGTTCCAGGGCACCGTCCAGTTCCAGATCACCCAGGTGCCCGGCATCGCCAACGTCTTCTTCGGCGGTGACGGGTTCCACCTGGTGGCGCTCACTGGTCCGGGCCGGGTCTGGCTGCAGTCCATGCCGCTGGCAGTGCTAGCGCACGCGCTGTCTGAGTACATCGGCAGGGACGATCGCGGCGCGTCGGTCGGCGCCGGCGCGGCGGGTGGCATCATCGGCGACATGCTGCGGGGCTAGGGCGCGGGATCTGCACGGCTCATCGCCTCCGCTTCGCGCAGGACCTGTTCGGCGTCCTCGATGCGCTGTGCCAGCAGGCTCGCCGCGCGAGCCAGTTCGACAGCCTGCCTGAGCAGCACGACAGCCTGGTCCGGGTCGCCCGCGGCGAGCAGAGCCTGGGCCAGCGCTACCAGGCCGCTCGGGATCCGGCGCTCGTCGCCCAGCTGCTCCCGGAGGTCGAGGGAGAGGCGCAGATGCCGCACGGCCTCCGTCGGCTGGACGTCCGCGACCAGGAAATAGAAGCCGACATGCCGGTGCACCTCCGACTGGAGATAGCGGCCGACATCCGCATCCGGGGCGCTGACCAGGCCTAGCGCTTGCCAGAAGTAGGGCATGGCGGTCATCCAGTCGCTGTGCAGCACCTGGAAGACCAGGCCAAGCCCGAAGAGGGCTTGCGCTGCGGCCGCTGGCTCGGCGGACTGCTGCCAGTGGGCTAGCGCCTGCCGGAACAGGCGTTCCTCGGCGTCGATGTCGGCGGCAGTCACTTCGGAACCGCTCATGAGCCTGGTGATGTTCTCGTAGTGGTGCACCATGCCGAGCAGCTCTATGGCACGTGCCTGACCGTCTGGTTCTGCCGTCCGCGTCGCCTCGGCCTGCGCTTGCGCAAGGATCGCGCGCACGCGGCCGAAGTCGCCAGTCCGGAACCCGGCCTCTGCCAGCGCGTCTTCAGCCGCCGCCAGGAGCTCGCTGATCTTCTGGTCTGTGGCCATGAAGCAGATAGTAGGCCGACGTAAGCCGTGGCGCCCGGCCGGCGACGGCCCCGGCGTCATCCCGAACCGGGATCCCGGGAAAGGATGATCTCGTGACTGGTCTCCAACGACATGGCCTGACTGACGGCATGGCTGCCGTGGTGTTCGATTTCTTCGGCACGCTGACTCCGGTCAGTCCGCCCGAGCTGTGGGCGGACAACGCGGCCCGGCTGGCGCAGGTGCTGGGCGTCCCGGCAGCCACGCTGGTACAGGCGCTGGACGACAGCTTCCCGGAGCGGATCTCCGGTGCGCTTGGTGACGTCCGGGAGACGCTGCGGAACCTGGCGGGCCGGCTCGGTGTGCAGCTGGCCGACGGGCAGCTGGCGGAGGCTGTCCGGGTGCGTCGTGACGTGCAGGAGTCGACGTTCACGTTCCGGCCGGAAGCGATACCGGTCCTTACCCGGCTGCGCGAGCACGGTTTCAGGATCGGGATGCTGTCGGACTGCACGATCGAGCTGCCGGAGGCATGGCCGCGGCTCGCGGTGGCAGAGCTGGTGGATGTGCCGGTGTTTTCCTGCCTGGAGCGCACGCGCAAACCCGATCCGAGGCTCTTCCGCAAGGTCGCGGCAGGCCTGCGGGTCCCGCCCGGGCAATGCCTGTATGTCGGTGATGGCGGCGGCCGGGAACTGACCGGCGCGACAGAGGTCGGCATGCGCGCCGTCCTGCTGGCCGGTCCTGACTGGCGCCCGCACGGCGCTCGTGACCGCGAGCCAGACTGGCCCGGCTTGCGGATAAGCTCGCTGACCGAGCTGTGACCGTGACTGGAACGCCAGGCGCGGTGGTTGTCGGCGCGGGCCCGAACGGCCTGGCTGCCGCGATCACGATGGCTCGGGCCGGGCTGAGCGTCGCGGTCTTCGAGGCAGCGGCGACGCCCGGCGGCGGCTGCCGGACCGAGGAACTCACGCTGCCCGGACTGAAGCATGACGTCTGCGCGGCCGTGCACCCGCTCGCCGCTGCGTCGCCCTTCTTTCGCGCGCTGAACCTGCCCGCTCACGGCGTCAGGCTGCTGACTCCGCCGGTCGCGTTCGCACATCCGCTGGACGGCGGCCGGGCCGCAGCAGTCAGCGGCTCGGTGACCAGTACCGCCGCTGGCCTTGCGGCTGATGCAACCGCCTACCACCGGCTGCTCGGGCCGCTCGCCGCTCACGCTGATGACCTGCTAGCCGCGTTCCTGGCTCCGATCCGGTCGATTCCGGCTCATCCCGTGCCCGTCGCACGGTTCCTGCTCCGGGCCGTGCAGCCCGCGGCAATGCTGGCGCGCAGGTTCGCCACCCCAGAGGCGCAGGCGCTGCTGGCCGGCGCATCGGCACATTCGTTCTTGCCGCTCACCGCGCCGGGCAGTGGCGGGTACGGCTTGCTGCTGACAATGCTGGCGCATCACACCGGCTGGCCGGCTGTCCAGGGCGGCAGCGCGGGACTGACCGACGCGATGGTCGCGGAACTGACGTCGCTCGGCGGTGCGGTCGTCACCGGGCAGCGGATCTCGTCCCTGCATGACCTGCCGCCAGCCAGGGTCGTCCTGCTGGATGTCACGCCGCGCCAGCTCATCGCGATGGCAGGCCCGGAACTGCCGTCCGGGTACGCCAGCGCGCTGGCCGGATTCCGGTACGGGCCTGGCGTCTTCAAGATTGACTGGGCACTCAGCGGACCGGTGCCGTGGACTGCGGAGGCGGTCCGGTCCGCGGGCACGGTGCACCTGGGCGGCTCGCTCGCCGAGATAGCCAGCGCCGAGGCGGAAGTGACGGCGGGCCGCCATCCCGAGCGGCCGTTCTGCATCGTGGCCCAGCCGGGCGTGGCGGATCCGTCCAGGGCCCCCGCCGGGCAGCACGTCCTGTGGGGCTACTGCCACGTTCCGGCGGGCTCCTCCATCGACATGGCCGCGCGGGTCGAGGAGCAGATCGAGCGGTTCGCGCCCGGCTTCGGGGAGCTGATCCTGGCCCGGTCCACCCGCAGCGCAGCGCAGATGGAACGGCACAACCCGAACTATGTTGGCGGCGACATCACCGGCGGGCTGGGCAGCCTCCGCCAGATCGCGTTCCGGCCGGTGCCGCGGTGGAACACCTACCGGACGCCACTGCCCGGCATCTACCTGTGCTCATCGTCGACGCCGCCCGGCGGCGGAGTGCACGGTATGTGCGGGTTGTGGGCGGCGAGGACCGCGCTCGCCGACCTGCGAGCTCGATCGTTCGGGGCAGAGGTGTCGTGCCAGCGACAGCTCTTGCCCAAACGTTCGCGCCGGGCTGCCGAGTAGCGATCTTTACGCCCGTTATGGTTCGTATGCCAGGTTCGGCCCCAACCATTGCTCGGCTTCAGCGACCGTGATGCCCTTGCGGGCGGCATAGTCCTCTACCTGATCCCGCCCGATCCGGCCGACGGCGAAGTACCGTGCCGCCGGATGCCCGATCAGCAGGCCGCTGACGCTGGCAGCAGGCGTCATGGCGAACGACTCGGTCAGGCCAAGCCCGATCTGGTCAGCTGCCAGCAGCTCGACGAGCTTCTGCTTCTCGGAATGGTCGGGGCAGGCTGGGTAGCCGAAGGCGGGCCTGATGCCACGGAACCGCTCCGCGTGCAGTTCCTCGATCGTCGGTGCCGAGCCGGGCTCGTACCAGGCTCGGCGTGCCTCCAGGTGGGCGTACTCCGCCGACGCCTCCGCGAGGCGGTCGGCCAGCCCCTTCACCATGATGGCGCGATAGTCGTCCTGCTCGCCCTCATAGCGGCGGGCGAGTTGCTCGGCGCCGGTCACGCAGACCGCGAACGCGCCGACATAGTCGTCAGCCGGAGCGACGAAGTCGGCCAGGCACCGGTTCGGCCGGTTGTCGGTGCGGGCCATCTGCTGGCGCAGCATCGGGAACCGCAGGCCCGGCATGCTCGCCGCGCCATCGATGACGATGTCGTCGCTGTCGGCATGGGCCGGCCAGAAGCCGTAGACGCCACGAGCGCGCAGGAGTCCACTGTCGATGATCTCGTCCAGCAGCTGATTCGCTTCGTCGAACAGTTCTCGCGCGGCCGGCTGGGCCAGGATCGCGGGGTACTTGCCCTTCAGCTCCCAGGCAAGGAAGAAGAACTGCCAGTCGATCAGCTCGCGCAGCCGCCGCAAGTCGGGCTCGATCAGCGTCGTGCCGGTAAAGGCGGGCACGGCAACGTCGTCAAAGCCGAGCTTCTCCCGGTTGGCCTGCGCCTGCCAGAGCGGCAGCACCGGCCGCCGCTGCTTGGCCGCGTGCTCGGTCCGCAGCCGATCCTGCTCGGTCCGGTTGGCCCGGTCGAGCTCCGCCGCGCGGCCGGGATCGAGCAGGTCCGACACGACGCCGACGACTCTGGATGCGTCCAGCACATGCACGGTCGTCTGGTCATAGGCGGGGGCGATGCGGACGGCGGTATGCTGACGCGACGTGGTCGCGCCGCCGATCAGCAGCGGAAGCCTGAGGCCGCGGCGCTGCATCTCCCGCGCGACTCCGACCATCTGGTCCAGGGACGGGGTGATCAGCCCGGACAGGCCGACGGCGCTGGCGCCCGCCGCCACAGCGGTATCCAGGATCGTGGCGGCGGGCACCATCACGCCGAGGTCGATCACCTCATAGTTGTTGCAGCCGAGCACCACGCCGACGATGTTCTTGCCGATGTCGTGCACGTCCCCCTTAACCGTGGCGAGGACGATCTTGCCCTGAGTCCGGCCGGGGTCGGCGCGGCCGTCCAGGATCGCCTGCTCCTTCTCGGCTTCCATGAACGGCTCAAGGTAAGCCACTGAGCGCTTCATCGCCCGCGCGCTCTTGACCACCTGGGGCAGGAACATCTTGCCGGACCCGAATAGGTCGCCGACGATCTTCATGCCGTCCATCAGCGGGCCCTCGATGACGTCGAGCGGCCGGTCGGCGAGCTGCCTGGCCTCCTCGGTGTCGGCCTCGATGAAGTCGACGATGCCGTGCACGAGCGCGTGTGCCAGCCGCTTCTCCACTGGCGCGTCGCGCCAGGACAGGTCGAGCTCGCGCCTGGTGCCGCTGCCCTTGACGGTGTCGGCGAACGCCACCAGCCGGTCGGTCGCATCCGGCCGCCGGTCAAAGATGACGTCCTCCACCAGCTGTAGCAAGTCAGCCGGGATGTCCTGGTAGACGACGAGCTGGCCGGCATTGACGATGCCCATGTCCAGGCCGGCCCGGATGGCGTGGAAGAGGAACGCCGAGTGCATGGCCTCGCGGACCACGTCGTTGCCGCGGAAGGAGAACGACAGGTTGGAGATGCCGCCGCTAGTCCTGGCACCCGGACAGCGCTCCTTGATCAGCGGCAGCGCGTCGATGAACGCCCTGGCGTAGCCGTTGTGCTCCTCCATCCCGGTGGCCACGGCAAGAACGTTCGGGTCGAAGACGATGTCGGCGGGGTCGAAGCCCGCCTGCTGGGTCAGCAGATCATAGGCGCGGCCGCAGATCGACACCTTCCGTGCCACGGTGTCGGCCTGACCCTGCTCGTCAAACGCCATGACCACGGCGCCGGCGCCGTAGGCGCGGACCTGGCGGGCTTGCCGCAGGAACTCGGCTTCGCCCTCTTTCAGGCTGATCGAGTTGACGATGCCCTTGCCCTGCACGCATCGGAGCCCCGCTTCGAGCACGCTCCATCGCGAGCTGTCGATCATGACGGGGATCCGCGCCACTTCCGGCTCGGTGGCGATGTAGTTCAGGAAGGAGGTCATCGCCTGCTCGCCGTCGAGCAGGTCAGCGTCCATGTTCACATCGAGCAGGTTGGCGCCGCCGCGGACCTGCTCGAGCGCGACGTCCACGGCGGCCTGATTGTCGCCCGCCTCGATCAGGCGGCGGAACCGCGCCGACCCCGCGACGTTGGTCCGCTCGCCGATCATCACGAATCCGGTGTCCCGGCCTATCTCGAACGTTTCCAGGCCGCTGAACCGCGAGCTGATGCTCGCGGCCGGGAGGGTGCGGCGACCAAGCCCGGCGACGGCAGCGGCGATGTGCTCGATGTGCGCGGGCGTGGTCCCGCAGCAACCGCCAACGACGTTGACCAGCCCGGCCTCGGCGAAGCTGCGCAGCAGCGCGGCCGTCTCGTGCGGCTGCTGGTCGTATCCGCCGAAGGCGTTGGGCAGCCCGGCGTTGGGGTGGCTGCTCACGTAGGTCCCGGCCAGCCGGGACAAGTCCATGACGTGCGGGCGCATCTCGGCTGCGCCAAGCGAGCAGTTCACCCCGACTATGAGCGGCCCGGCGTGCTCGACGGCGGTCCAGAACGCCTCCACGGTCTGGCCGGACAGCGTCCGGCCGGACAGGTCGACGATGGTGACGGAGATCCACAGCGGCAGGTCGGGCGCTGCATCCCGAGCGGCGGCGATGGCCGCCTTGGCGTTCAGCGTGTCGAAGATCGTCTCGATCAGCAGCAGGTCCGCGCCGCCGTCGGCGAGCGCCGCCATCTGCTCGCAGTAGGCGGCGTAGACCTCGTCGAAGCTCACCGTCCGGAAGGCCGGATCGTCCACCCGCGGCGATAGCGACAGGGTCACGTTCATCGGCCCGACTGAGCCGGCGACTAGCTTGCGTCCCGCCTCGTCCGCGGCCTGCCGGGCCAGCCTCGCGCCGGCCAGGTTCATGTCCCGGACCGAGCCCTGCAGGCCGTAATCCGCCTGGCCGATGCTCGTCGCAGTGAAAGTGTTTGTAGTAGTGATGTCAGCGCCAGCGGCCAGGTACTGGCGGTGAATGTCCAGGATCAGCTCAGGCTGGGTCAGGTTGAGGATGTCGGGGTCGCCGGCCACGTCGTGGGGGTGCTTGCCGAAGATCTCGCCCTGATAGTCGCGCGGCGCCAGCCCGGCGGTCTGCAGCATGGTGCCCCACGCGCCATCCAGGACCAGGATTCGCTCGTCAAGCAAGCTCCTGATGGCTTCCGCATCTGCCACGATCACTGCCTCTTCTCCTGCTAGCCCAGAAGAGGCGCGAACCTGACGCGGGACTCTTTAGGCGTTTTTGTCCTGGTCGCCAAGCTGTCATCAAATCTCTCCAGGTGCTGTCATTCTAACGCATGGGCTCGTGCCAGGCTCAGCGGCGGCCGCAGTGGCATCGGCAGTCGCGCGACCTGGCGGCTCAGGCGCCAATGCCTGCCTTGCCTGAGGTCAGTATGCTGGGTATCATGCTCGACATGATGCTTGGCATGGTGACATTGTGAGCGTCCCGCACGCGCTGCTGGCGCTGCTGTCGGAAGGGCCGAAGTACGGGCTGCAGCTGCGCGAGGAGTTCGAGGCCGGGACCGGTGAGGTGTGGCCGCTGAACGTGGGCCAGGTGTACAAGACGCTGGGCCGGCTGGAACGTGACGGGCTGGCTGAATCCGAGGGCGCCGGCCAGGACGGCCCGCAGAAGCGGTTCCGGATCACGGCCAGCGGCCGGGAGGCGCTGGCTGCCTGGCTGCGCACGCCGCCGGACCTGACCTCGCCGCCCCGCGATGAGCTGGTCATGAAAGTGCTGGTGGCCGCGCGGGTGCCAGGTACCGACGCGCACGAGGTGATCCAGGCGCACCGGCTGTACCTGCTGGAGCTGATGCAGCAGTGGACAAGGCTGAAAGAGGGCGAGGCCCGCGATGATCTGGGCCTGGCGCTGGTGGTGGATGCCGAGTTGTTCCGGCTGGACGCGGTAGTCCGCTGGCTGGATGTGGCCGATGCGCGCCTCAGGCGGGCCGCTGCTCGGCCGTCCCGATCTGCCCCGGTGCCCGCTCCGGTTCCGCAGCTTCGCCGGCTGGGGGCCAGGCGATGAGCCGGCCGGTGCCGGGCGGGAAGGCGGGATCGCCGCGATGAGCGTGCTGGAACTGCGCGGCGTGTCCAAGACCTACGGTCAGGAGCCGGCCATGGTGCACGCGCTTGGCGCGGTGGACCTGTCGGTGCAGGCCGGTGAGATGGTGGCGGTGATGGGGCCGAGCGGGTCGGGCAAGTCGACGCTGCTGACCATCGCCGGCAGCCTGGAGGAACCCACCAGCGGGGAGGTGCTGGTCTGCGGCATGGCACTCGCTGGGATGCCGCCAGCCCGCAAGGCCCGCCTGCGGCGCCGGGTGATCGGGTACGTGTTCCAGGATTTCAATCTGCTGCCAGGGCTCACCGCCGTCGAGAACGCCGCCCTGCCGCTGGAACTGGACGGCGTCGCGGTGCCGAAGGCGCGCGCGGCCGGGCTGGCCGCACTGGACGCGTTCGGCGTGGCCGACCGGGCCGGTCGGTTCCCTGATCAGCTTTCCGGCGGCGAGCGGCAGCGGGTCGCTATCGCCCGGTCGGTGGTGGGGGACCGCCGCCTGCTGCTAGCCGACGAGCCGTCCGGCGCCCTGGACTCGGTGAACGCCGGCGAGGTGATGCGGCTGCTGCACGAGGCATGCCAGCGCGGTGTGGCCGCAGTGGTGGTGACCCACGATGCGCAGCTGGCCGCCTGGGCCGACCGGGTGGTAGTGCTGCGGGACGGACGACTGACCGGCCAGACCACCCGGCCGCCTGGTCCCGAATCACTTCTCCTGCCCAGGGAGATCCGGTGACCACCGCCCTGCGCAACCCGCCCGACCTGACCGCGGGCACTGGCAGCGGCATCGTCGCCCGCCGCGCGGTATTTCGCTGGGGGTGGCGGCTGTTCCGGCGCGAATGGCGCCAGCAGCTGCTCGTGCTCGGCCTGCTGATCGTGGCGGTCGCCGGGACGATCTGGGGCGCCAGCGTCGTCACGAACGTGCAGCTCGGCAACCCCAACTGGGCCACCTATGGCACCGCCGCCGCGACGGCCAAGCTGCCCGGCAGCGACCCGCGGCTGGCCGCCGACATCGCCACCATTCAGCGCCGCTGGGGCCCGGCAGATGTGATCGAGAATCAGAGAATCGCCACCGGCACGAACCAGTCTGTGCAGCTTCGCGCTGAGCAGCCGCACGGGCACTTCAACGCCCCGCTGCTCAGCCTGGTCAGCGGCGCATACCCGGCTGGGCCCGGTCAGGTAGCGCTGACCAGCCAGGTCGCCGGCCTGTACGGCGCGCAGGCCGGCGGCAGCTGGCGGGCCGCCGGGACCACCTGGCGGGTGACCGGCATCGTGCAGGACCCCAGCAACCTGGCGGATGAGTTCGCGCTGGTCGGCCCGGGCCAGGTCAGGCACCCGAGCCAGGTCATCATGATGCTTGGCCCGGCCGCGGCGCGGCTGGCGACGAGCAACGGCGACGTAACGCTGCCCGGTGTGCCGGCCGCGGCACTGTTCGCTCCGAATGAGCACGAGAGCGGATTCCCGCAGGCCACGCTGATCCTGGTGGTCGAGATACTCGGCCTGGCGTTCATCGGCCTGGTGTCGGTAGCCAGCTTCTCGGTGCTGGCCCAGCGCAGGCTCCGTGCCCTCGGCATGCTCAGCGCGATCGGCGCGACCGAACGCCACCTCCGCCTGGTCATGATCATCAACGGCCTGGTGGTCGGCGTGGTCGCTGCGCTTGCCGGGGCGGCGGCCGGCCTCGCCGCCTGGCTCGCTTACGCGCCGACGCTGCAGCAGGCTGCCGGCCATGCGGTCGACGCCGCGAACCTGCCGTGGTGGGCGTTCGCCATCGGCGTCGTGTTTGCCATCGCGACGTCGGTGCTTGCCGCCAGCCGCCCGGCGAAGACGATGGCCGAGGTGCCGGTGGTCGTCGCGCTGTCCGGCCGCCCCGCGCCGCCGAGGGCGGTGCACCGCTCCGCCTTGCCCGGTGTCATCGCGTTCGCATTCGGCCTGGCCTGCCTGGCGTTCGCCGGCGGCCTAGCCGGGCCGCCTGGCGGAGGCCAGGGCAGGCCCCCGCTGCTCCTCTTCGGGGGCCTGGTAGGCGTCATCGCCGGCATCATCCTGCTCGCCCCGCTGGCCATCAGCGTGCTAACAATGGGCGCCGGGCCGCGGCTGCCAGTCGCGATCCGGATCGCGCTGCGCGACCTGGTCCGCTACCGGGCCCGGTCCGGTGCCGCACTGGCCGCGGTCACGTTCGCCGTGTTCCTGGCCATGGTGATCTGCCTTGTCGGCAGCGAGCGGACCGCGAACCCGCTCAGCCCGCCGGGCCCCAACCTGTCCAGCAGCCAGCTTGTCGTCACCGCAGGGCGGAGCCCGGCCCCCGGCATGATGATGCCGCTCACCAGCGCCGAGGTGGCCAGCCTGGGCAGCCGCCTGAATAGCCTCGCCGCCAGCCTGCACGCGGGGTCCGCGCTGCCACTGGAATCCGCAGCCGTGCTGAACCAGGCGGGTGCGCCGCCCCACAGCAATTCTGGCGTCGGCCTGTACGTGGCAACCCCGGCCCTGCTCGCCACGTACGGGATCAACTCCAGCCAGATCGCCCCCCGTACCGATATCCTCACCGCGCGGGCAGGGCTGGCGGGCTTGCCGGACATGCAGATGATCTGGCACAGTTCCCCGAGCGGAAGCGAGCCCGACGGAAGCCAGCCCGGTGGTAACGGCGGTCCGTCTTGCACGCTGAGCAGCGACTGCCTGGCCAACCCCGCGATGCAGGCCGTCAGCAGCCTGCCCGGCGGCACCGACGCGCCGAACACGCTGATCACCGACTACGCGGTGCGCAAGTATCACCTGCAGACTCAGCTGTCCGGCTGGCTGATCCAGGCGCCTGCCCCGCTCACCGCCACGCAGATCAGAGCCGCGCGACACGTCGCTCTCGCCTACCAGGCGCCGCTTGAGATCGCCGCCGGCGGAACGAACTTCGGCGAGATCGCCGACCTCGGCACTGCGCTCGGCATCCTGATCGCGCTCGGCGTGCTGGCCGCGTCCGTCAGCCTGATCCGCAGCGAGACCACGCCGGACCTGCGCACGCTTACTGCGGTCGGCGCCAGCGGCGCGACCCGGCGGACGATCACCGCGACGACCGCGGCCGCGCTTGGCCTGCTCGGCGCGGCCCTCGGTATGGGGTTCGCCCTGATCGCCAGCCTGGTCTGGGCGCACGCCAGCCTGTCAGCCCTGTTCGGCGACGTGCCGGTGGCCGACGTGCTGATCCTGCTGCTCGGGCTGCCGCTTGTCGCCGCGGCCGGCGGCTGGATGTTCGCTGGCCGGAAGCCGCCAGCGGTCGGCAGGCAGCCGATCGAGTGAGGCCCGCGGGCGTCCTAGGCAGCCTCGGCGCGCAGCGATTCGGCGGCGCGCGTCATCGCGGCCAGCTTGCCGAATGCCGGCTCGCGGGGCAGGTACTTCATCCCGCAGTCAGGTGCGAGGACGAGGCGGTCAGCCCGGACGTACGGCAGCGCGCGCTGGACCCGGCCGGCGATCTCCTCCGGCGTTTCCACCGTCGTGTCATTCAGGTCCAGCACGCCAAGGATGATCGTCTTGCCGGTCAGGTCTGCCAGCACTCCGCAATCCAGGCCCGACTGCGCGGTCTCGATCGAGATCTGGTCCGCGGCGCAGGCGGCAAGCTCGGGCAGGAAAGAGTAGCCCGATGGCCGATCATGGATGATCGCGGCATAGCCGAAGCACAGGTGCACCGCCGTCGGCCCGGCCGCGCCGGCCAGGGCCGCGTTGAGCACCGCCACGCCATACTGCCTGGCGGCTTCGGGCCGTGCCTGCAGGTAGGGCTCGTCGAGCTGCACGATGTCCGCGCCGGCGGCGAACAGGTCGGCGATCTCTGCCCGGACGGCCTCGGCATAGCCGAACGCGGCGTCCTGGGCGCTGGGGTAATAGTCGTTCTGCGCTTGCTGCGACATGGTGAACGGGCCGGGAACGGTGATCTTTATGGTGCGATCGGTCTGCATTCGCAGGAAGCGGACGTCCTCGACGTTCACCGGATGCCGTCTGCGAATCGGCCCGACGATCCGCGGCACCGGATTCGGGTGGCCGCTCCGGTCGAGCGCGGTGCCAGGGTTGTCGAGGTCGATGCCGTCCAGCGCAGTGGCGAATGCGTTGGAGTAGCTTTCCCGCCGGATCTCGCCGTCGGTGATGATGTCCAGCCCGGCATCTTCCTGTGCGCGGATCGCCAGCACCGTCGCATCCCGCTGAGCCTGCTCGAGGTAGTCCGGATCCACTCGCCAGAGTTCCGCAGCCCGGACCCGGGGCGGGAACCGGCCGGCCAGCCTGGCCCGGTCGATCAGCCAGTCCGGCTGCGGATAGCTGCCGACAAGCGATGTTGGGTAGAGCAAGGCGGGCCTCCGGGAACTCGCGCGGCTGACGAAGGCCAGGTTAGCCGTCGACCTCGGCGAGCCGCCGGGACAGGTAACGGCGTTCTGGTTCGGTGGCAACCTGCTCAAGCGCCCGGCGGTAGCTGTCGGCGGCTTCGGGCCAGCGCTCCAGCCGGCGCAGCAAGTCGGCTCGGGTGGCCGCCAGCAGGAAGTAGCCGGCTAGCGCGCCGTCGGCTTCCAGCGATTCCACCAGGTCCAGGCCCGCGGCCGGCCCGTGCGCCATCGCGACCGCTACGGCCCGGTTGAGCTCGACGACCGCGGACGGGACCAGTTCGCGCAGCCTGCCGTACAGCAGCGCGATCTCGGCCCAGTCGGTGTCGCTGGCCTGCGGGGCGTCGGCATGGCACGCGGCAATGGCCGCCTGGATCTGATACGGCCCGGCTTGCTGTCGTCGCAGCGCCGCTTCCAGCAGCGAGCGGCCCTCGGAGATCTCGGCCTGATCCCACCGGGACCGGTCCTGATCCTCCAGGCTGACTAGCTCGCCAGTGTCGTCGATCCTGGCGCTGCGCCGTGCGTCCTGGAGCAGCATGAGCGACAGCAGCCCCGCCGCTTCTGGCTCATCCGGCATCAGGCTTGCCAGCAGCCGGCCAAGCCTGATCGCCTCGGCGCTGAGCCCCGGCCGGAGCAGGTCCGCGCCGGCCGAGGCCGAGTAGCCCTCGTTGAACAGCAAGTAGAGCACTGCCAGCACGCCGTTTGTCCGCTCAGGCAGCAGGTGCGACGGCGGTACCCGGTACGGTATGCCGGCATCGCGGATCTTGTGCTTCGCCCGGACCAGGCGCTTGGCCATGGTGGCTTCGGGTACCAGGAAGGCCCTGGCAATCTCGGCCGTCGTCAGCCCGGCGAGCGTGCGCAGGGTCAGCGCGACGCGGGCCTCTAGCGTCAGGGCCGGATGGCAGCAGGTGAAGATCAGCCGCAGCCGGTCGTCGGTCACGCCGCTGTCGTCAGGTGCGCCCGGGCCAGCGGCTTCGTCCGCCACAGCCAACGTGGCCACCTCCTTCAGCTTCGTGGCCTCGGTCTTGCTGCGCCGCAGCCGGTCAAGAGCGCGGTTGCGGGCGGTGGTGGTGAGCCAGGCACCAGGACGATCCGGTACGCCGTCGGTTACCCACCTGGTGAGCGCCGCGGTGAACGCGTCCTGCGCACATTCCTCGGCGAGGTCCCAGTCACCGGTCATCCGGATTAGCGTCGCGACGATCCGGCCCCACTCATGCCGGAACGCGTCGGTGACGGCGGCTTCGGCCGCTGCCTCGGCGCTGGCAGCAGCGTCGGCCACTAGCTCGCCCGGATCGGCCGGACTTCGACGAGGCCACCGCGCTGCGCGACGGGATGCCGTGAAGCCACGTAGATTGCCTCGTCGAGGTCGGCGCACTCGATCACGTCATAGCCCAGGATCTGTTCCTTGGTCTCAGCGAACGGGCCATCGGCCAGCAGCACCTCGGTGCCGCTAGCGCGTACCGTGGTCGCCGTCCGAGACGGCTGCAGCTGCGCCCCGTCCAGCAAGACCACGCCGCCACGGGCTTCAATCTCACGTGCCCAGGGCATCCAGCACGGTTCTCCCGCCTCGTTCGTGACAGCAGACGTGTCCTCGGCAGCGCCGTCTTCGGCTGATTCGTCTCCCAGCATCAGCAGCATGTAGCGCATCGTTCCCTCTCCTTCTCGGTCGGAGCCTCGCCAGTGCGACGAACAGGCCAGGGGAAATTGGACAACGTCGGCACCTCCTGTCCATCGCAGGCTATGCCGTTCGTCGTGGCATCGAAAAGCAAGCATGTCTTGCGCCGGACCAGGCTCAGGAGGCCGAAATGACGTTGCCGGAGATCACCACGAGCGAGAAGTGGCTGGCAGCCCGCAAGGAACTGCTCGCCAGGGAGAAGGAGCTCACCCGCCAGCGGGACGCGCTCAATGCGGACCGGCGGCGGCTGCCGATGGTCGAGATCGAGAAGGACTACGTGTTCACCGGCCCGGACGGCGCCATACGACTGGCCGACATGTTCGGCGGCAGCCGGCAGCTGATCATCCAGCACGTCATGTTTGATCCGGCCTGGGACACCGCCTGCCCCGGCTGCACGGCCGCGCTCGACGAGACCAGTCCCGGCCTGTTCAGGCATCTGCGCAGCCGGGACACGGCATTCGCGGCGGTATCCAGGGCGCCGTTCGCGAAGCTAGCTCCCGTCAAGAAGGCACGGGCCTGGCAGTTCGACTGGTACTCCTCGGCGGGCAGCGACTTCAACTATGACTTCCATGTGACTCTGGACGAGTCTGTCGTGCCGCAGGTCTACAACTACCGGACCCCAGCGGAGGAGGGCGAGGATCCCGTTACCGAATCAACAGAGGTAGGCGGGATGAGCTGCTTCCTGCAGGACGGGAGCCGGATCTTTCACACGTACTCGACCTATGCCCGCGGCACCGATCAGATCGGGAACGCCTACACGATGCTCGACCTCACGGCGCTCGGAAGGTCCGAGGACTGGGAGGAGCCCAAAGGCCGGGTCGCCAAGCCGCACGGCGCCGACCCGACCTTCACTGACTAAGCGGCTGCCGGGCGGGCAGGCCTGCCTGCTGGAGGATGCCGGGGATCGAGCCCTCGGCGCCGATAGCCATCACGTGCACGCCTGCCACGCCCGGCACCCCGGCCAGCCCGGCGATGATCTCGGCGCAGATCTTCTCGCCTTCGTCGCGGAATCGGTCGGCACCGGCGGCCGTTAGCCGGTCGGCCACCCGGTCCGGGATCGATACGCCAGGTATCCCGCCCAGGTGGGCGAGTGCGCGGTGCGATCGGATCGGGCCGACCCCGGCCAGGATGCGGCACCGCTGGTCGAGGCCGAGATCGCTGATCCTGGCCATCCAGGCGGCGAAGGCAGGGACATCGAAGACGAACTGAGTCTGCACGAACTGCGCGCCGGCCTCGATCTTGGCAGCGAGCCGCCAGGTCGCCGCATCGGCAGGATCGGGGGAGTCACCGGGGGCGGCTGCCGCGCCTGGCGCGGCAGGCGGATTCTCGACCGCGCCGAGAAGCCAGTCCGGCGGCGGCCTGAGCGCGCCGCCGGACATCAGCCTGCCTTCGTCGCGCATCGCCGTAGCAACCTTGAGCAGCTGGATACTGTCCAGGTCGAAAACGGGCTTGGCGTCCGCGTGGTCACCGTGCCGGGGATGGTCGCCCGTCATGATCACGACGTTCGGGATGCTCAGCGCCGATGCCGACAGCAGTTCCGACTGCAACGCGATGCGATTACGGTCGCGGCAGGTGAGCTGCATGATCGGCTCGACGCCTGCGGCTAGCGCGGCGAGGCTGCCAGCCAGACTGGACAGCCGGACCGCGGCGCTCTGATTGTCGGTGATGTTGACGGCATCCACCCAGCCGCGCAGCAGCCGGGCCTTCGCCGCGACCGGCGCCGCATCCGCGCCGCGTGGCGGACCGATCTCGGCTGTTACCGCGAACTGCCCCGATGCCAGCCGGTGCCGGAAGGCTCGCGGCTGATCCTCCGGCGCGCCGGAAGTTCCGACGTGAGACATCCCGGAATCACCCCGAAATATCACGGGAATGATCATATCCTGACGGCCCTGCGCTGGCCTGCCAGGACTGTGTCCCCGACGACAGCTGGCCGCCAGCGGCGGGCCTGATCTGGCCGCCGGATCGCGCCGTTCCCCGGCCGCTAAGCGATGGCGTGAACTGCCTGCTCGGTGCTGAGCTGCCGTCTGGCGACGCTGAGCCGTCCCAGCCCGGACAATGCCGATGCGACCTGCCCGGCGAGTGCGGCCGGCGCTGACGTTGACTCGGCCAGCCCGATGGTCTGCACTGCGGCCAGCATGGCCGGCCGGATGTCGCAGACGGCGGCGACTACGTGGGCTTTAGCACCCGCGTCGCGGGCTTGCCCGCAGAGCTGGCGCGCGTCAGCTGACTGGGGGTCGCCGAGCACGAGCATCAAGTCACTTGCTGCCGCGACAGCGAAGACGGTCCCGGCGCGGTCCGACGGCGCGTAGCAGACCTCGTCGTTGGTCACTCGGGCCGCGGGGTAGCGCGACCGTAGTGCCGTGGCGACCGGAGCCGCCGCCTCGACAGCGAGCCCCGGCTGCAGCAGATACCAGACGTTCCGAGCATCGCTGACATGAAGCGCTGCGGTCCTGGCCACGGACTCGACAACGGTAACGTGGCCGGGTGCCTGGCTGGTGATCCCAGCCGTGGCAGCGTGCCCGGGCTGGCCGATCAGAACGAGCTGATGGCCGCGGTCGGCCGCGTGCCGCGCCGTGTCCTGGGCTGCGGCGACAATCGGGCAGGTCGCGTCGACGACGGTGGCGCCGCGACGGGCGGCCTCGGCCCGAACCTCCGCCGTCACGCCGTGAGCCGGGAAGACCACCACGTCTCCGGTGTCGACGTCGGCAAGCGAGGAGGCGACCACGGCGCCCAACGCGGTGAGCTCGGCCGCCGCCTCCGCGGGGATCGCCTGCGGCGCGAGCACGTGCACGGTGCGCCCGGTTCCGAGCTGCTCCGCCGCGGCCTGCCGGGCGGCAGCAGCGGCGCCCAGTGCGCCGCTGCACCACGGGCTGCCTGCCATGAGCAGGGTCCGGCTGGAAGCGACGGCGGCCCATTCCTCGACAGCGGCTCGGGCCGCGGCCACCGAGAGAGCATCGGCCGGCATAGCAGCCGCCGCCATGGCGGCCATGCTGCCGTCGTGCTGCGGACAGGTCGACAGGAAGAGCACCGCATCACAGTCGCCCGTGCTGTCCTCGTAGCGGGGCACATCCGCGGTCCGCACCGGACGTCCCTTAGCCCGCAGCGACGCCGCGATCAGCGGGGCGGCATGACATTTCAGCATGCCTATGACCGGATCACCGATGTGAGTGGGTACCAGCACTTCGCCGCGCTCGATGCTGATGCCGGACACCTGGATCTCGCGTACCGCTGGTCGGCTCATGAGCCTGTCGTCCCCCGGCGCTTGTCGCTGTGGTCGGTGCTCCGCCTGAACACCGGCACTACCGCCAGGGCTGCATTCCCTGTTCCTGGCCCGGTTTCCCCCTGCAGTTCGCCAAGTTTCGGTCTGTGCAGCAATAGCTATTTCACAGCTAGGAATACAAGACAAACTGAGGTACGCTTAGCGCGGGACGGTTTGCGGGTACGTGCACTGATATCACCCGCCGAGAGAGGAGCAGCGGACGTGTCCAAGACCGACGAGTTGCTGGAGAACAACCGGCGCTATGCCGAGAGCTTTGGCGGGCAGCTGCCGCTACTGCCCTCTGCTGGCCTCGCCGTCGTGGCATGCATGGACGCGCGGCTCAATGTCTACGGCATCCTCGGGCTCGAAGAGGGCGAGGCCCACGTCATCCGCAACGCCGGCGGCGTCGTAACCGACGATGAGATCCGGTCCCTGGCGATCAGTCAGCGCCTGCTCGGCACGACAGAGATTGTTCTTATCCATCACACCGACTGCGGCATGCTCACCTTCACTGACGACGGGTTCAAGGCGGCGATCGAGAAGGAGACCGGCCTGAAGCCGTCCTGGGCCGCCGAGGCCTTCGGCGACCTGGACGAGGATGTCCGGCAGTCGATCCGGCGGATCAAGGCCAGCCCGTTCGTGCCGCGCACCGACGCGATCCGGGGTTTCGTCTTCGATGTGGCAACAGGCAAGCTGCGCGAGGTCAGCTAGGCCGCTGCGGACCAGGGCGGTCACAGCTCGGGATTGTCGCTCCGGCCTTGCTGCTCAGCCAGGAATCGCTCGAACTGAGCGCCTAGCTCCTCTGCGGTCGGGACCTGCTCGCTCTCGCTGGCGAGCAGGTTCTCCCGGTCAGCGGTGAACGCGTCATATTGCTGTTCCAGCGCATGCACGACCTCGGCGACCTCCGCCGATCCCTCGACCTGACGAGCGATCTCCAGGTCGGTTCGCCGCGCCGACTCCCGCAGCGCGTCGGCTGGCAGCACCAGCCCGGTCACTCGCTGAACGGACTCCAGCAGTGTCTCAGCGGCCGTCGGGTAGGCAGCCTGGGCGAGGTAGTGCGGCACGTGCACGGCGAACCCGATCGCGGCTCTGCCGTCCTGGCCGAGCCGGTACTCCAGCAGCGCCCCCGCGCTGCCGGGCACCTGGAGCTTGTCAACCAGCGGCCGGTAGCCCTCGATCAGATCAGGCTGGGTTGAGTGTGCGGTCACTCCGAGCTGCCGGGTATGCGGCACGCCCATCGGAATGCCCTGGAAGCCGACTGACAGCCGGACCCGCATCTCCGCTGAGAGCTGCCTCACAGCCGCCGTAAAGGCCTCCCACTCGCGGTCTGGCTCGAGACCGGCCAGCATGAGGAATGGCGATCCCTCCGCATCCCGCAGCAGCGATAGCGCTAGCTCTGGCGCGTCGTAGTCTTCCCAGTGATCCTTGGCGAACGTCATGATCGGCCGACGGGACCGGTAGTCAAGCAGCGAGTCGAGGTCGAACGTCGCGACGACCTCGTGCTCCAGTGTCGTCATCAGATGCGTGGTCAGCAGTCGTCCGGCCGCGCCCGCATCGATGAACCCGTCCAGGTAATAGAGCATGATCAGGTCGCCCGCGGGCTCGGGCGCAGCGGGACCCAGCTCGTACAGGTCAGCCGGATTACGCCGCACGTCTGGCAGCCCTTCGCTCGTGCTGTTAGCTCTCTGTCTTACCAACGACTGAGACCCGCTGGTAAATCCCTGCACGGTAAACCTAGCGGCTCACCCGGAATCTGCCTTATTCGGCTGCCCTGTCGTGGGACTTCCACCGGGCGACCAGCCCGGCCATCTCGGCGCCGATGAACTCGAAGTAGCGAACGGTGTCGGCCATCCTGGCCCCCGCCGGGGAGTCCGGACCGAGGACCGCCACGCCGTCGCGGAGTTCGGCCGCCCATCGGGTGAACTGGCGGTCGCGTAGCTGGACGATGTCCTGCCAGACATCCACGGACATCCGGTAATGCTGGCGGCGGGAGCCGGGCTCGCCTTCCGCGACGATCAGCCCGACCTGAATCAGGTAGCGCACGCCGCCGGAGACCGAGGCGGGGCTGGCCTGAAGCAGCCGGGCGAGCTCAGCAGCGGTGAGCTTGCTCGAATCGGTGGTCAGCAGCGCCACGAAGATCCTTGCTGGCGTGCGCGGAAAGCCCGCCTGGTTCAGCTGGCCGGTGAAGCGCTCGATGAACTCGCGTACCGCCGCAGGGTCACGCTGCCGGGCCGCGGCACTGTCTCGCGGGCTGGCAGTGTCCGGCCGGCCAGCACCGTCTTGCCGGGCCGGTTGGCCGGCAGCGCTGCGGGCGCCGCTGCCTGTCGTCTTCCTGGCGGTCACGTGCACTCCAGAACTTCCCAGTCCTATATTCAGGAGTTTATGAATTTGATGTAGAGTGTCAATCCGTGAACGCTATCGAAGTCTCACGCCTGCGCAAGGCATTCGGCACTACGGTTGCGCTGGACGGCCTCGACCTCACTGTCGCGGCCGGTGAGGTGCACGGTTTCCTCGGTCCCAACGGCTCGGGCAAGACCACTACGATCCGGGTACTGCTTGGCCTCCTGCGGCCCGACGGCGGGTCCGCCCGGCTGCTCGGCGGTGATCCATGGCGGGACGCCGTTACCCTGCACCGGCGGCTGGCCTACGTGCCGGGAGATGTCACCTTGTGGCCGAACCTGACCGGAGGCGAGGTTATCGACCTGCTCGGCAGATTGCGCGGCGGGCTTGACGCCAAGCGCAAGGCGGAGCTGCTGGACCGGTTCGACCTGGATCCCACCAAGAAAGCGCGGGCCTACTCCAAAGGCAACCGGCAGAAGGTGGCACTGGTGGCTGCGCTGGCATCGGATGCCGAGCTGCTGATCCTGGACGAGCCGACGTCAGGCCTCGACCCGCTGATGGAGGCGACATTCCGCGGCTGCGCCGAGGAGGAGCGAGCCCGCGGCCGCACCATGCTGCTGTCCAGCCACATCCTGTCCGAGGTCGAGGCGCTCTGTGACCGGGTCACGATCATCAGGGCTGGCCAGTCGGTCGAGACCGGCACGCTAGCCGACTTGCGGCACCTGACCAGGACCTCGATCGCCGCCGAGCTATCGGGCCGCCCGGCCGGACTCGACCTGCTGACTGGCGTCCACGACCTGGTCGTCGATCCGGGCCAGGATGAGAGCAGCCGGGTCCGCTGCGAGGTGGACTCGGACAAGCTGGAAGACCTGCTCAGGGTCCTGGTGACCGCGGGCGTCCGGACGCTGGTGAGCCAGCCGCCCACGCTGGAGGAGTTGTTCCTGCGGCACTACTCCGGCGACGGGGCTGCCGGACCGACGGCCCGGGCATCATGACCGGGCCGGCCGGATCAGCTGTGCAGGCGCTCGCTTCGCCCTCGCCGGCGGCCCACCGCAGTCGATCGCCTGGCGCGCTGGCCGGAGTCGGCGAGCTAGCCCGGCTGGCGATGCGCCGCGACAGGGTGATGCTGGCCGGCTGGATGTATGTGCTGATTGCGATCTCCGCGTCCGCCGCCTACGGAGTCAAGCTTGTCTACAAGACCGAGGCAAGCCGGGCTGCGGTTGCCGCCAGTGTCCGCAGTGATCCGGCACTGGCGTTCCTGTATGGGCAGTTGCACGGCACCTCCGTCGGTGCCCTGGCCGCCTGGCGCTACCTCGCCTACGCCGCCCTGTTCGCCGCGCTGATGAGCATCTTCCTCGTCGTCCGGCATACCAGGGCCGACGAGGAAACCGGGCGCCTGGAACTCATCGGATCGACGGTGGTGGGCAGGCACGCACCGCTCGTGGTGGCGCTGCTGGTGGCCTCCGTGGCGAACCTGATCGCGGTCGTGCTTGCCGTCGCGCTGCTGGCCGCCGGCGGACTGCCGGCCGCGGGCGCGCTGGCGTTCGGACTCGCCGAGGCCGGCTGCGGAATGGTATTTGCAGGGGTCGCGGCCATAGCGGCGCAGATCAGCGGCACCGCACGCGGTGCGCGCGGAGTCGCGATCACTGTGCTCGGCGTCAGCTTCCTGCTCCGCGGCATCGGTGACTCGGGCGGTAGTCACGGGCTCAGCTGGCTGACCTGGCTCTCTCCGATCGGCTGGGCTGAGCTGGTCCGGCCGTTCGCCGGTGACCGGTGGTGGGTCCTCGCACTGCCGGCCGCGGCTACGGTGGCCGCCGTCGCGATAGCGTTCTGGCTGACCGGACGCCGCGATCAGGGAGCTGGACTGATCCAGCCGCGGCCTGGCCCGGCCACCGCAGGCCGGCTGCTGACGGGTCCGGCCGGCCTGGCCTGGCGACTGCAGCGCGGCACAATCGCAGGCTGGGCCGGCGGGTTCGTAGCCGGCGGCCTGGCCATCGGCGTGGTAGCCAACGGCATCGGGAAGCTCCTCGGCTCCGGTGCGGCCCTCCATCAGGCCCTCAGCAAGATCGGTGGCCAGGCCGGGCTGACCAGTACCTACCTGGCCGCGTGCATGAGCCTGCTCGGACTGGCTGCCGCCGCTTACGCGGTCTCGGCCGTGCTGCGCATGCGGTCAGAGGAGACCGAGCAACGGGTGGAGCCGCTGCTGGCAGGCCCGGTCAGCCGGCTCCGATGGGGCAGCAGTCAGCTGCTGATCGCACTGGCCGGCACCATCGTGGTGCTGCTCGCGGGCGGCGTCGGCGTCGGCCTCGGGTACGGGGCTGCGACGTCTGACCTGGGCACGCAGCTGGCCAGAATGCTGGGGGCTGCGCTCGCCCAGGTACCCGCCGCACTGGCCGTGGGCGCAGTCGGCGCCGCACTCGTCGGCTTCCTGCCCAGGGCGGCCGTGGCCGGCGGCTGGACGGCACTGGCGATCTGCGGGTTCATCGGCGTGTTCGGCCCGGCTCTGAACCTGTCCCAGTCCGTGCTCGATATCTCGCCGTTTACGCACGTACCGAAGCTGCCCGGCGGGTCATTCAGCGCCGTGCCGCTGCTCTGGCTCAGCGCGTTCGCGGTAGTGCTCGCGGCAGCCGGACTGGCCGGCCTGCGGCGCAGGGATATCGGCTAAGCCCGGCCAGTACGTCCGGATCAGGGGCTGAGTGCCATTTCCACGGCCTGGGCGCGGGTCAGCTCAGTCCCGGCCCGGTATCCCTGCGCGTACTGGCTGTCCCCCAGCAGGCCGCGCAGCTTGCGCTGCTCACGCTCGCGGAGGCCCTCCTCCAGCGCGGACCACTTGAGCGTCCCCAGCTCGAACGACCGGCTCAGGTGCGCATCGGCGGCGCCATGGAGGCGAGCCGCCCGGTCGTAATCTCCGCGCCAGGTAGCGCAGCAGGCGGCACCGAGCAGCAGTTCGCTGGCGTCAATCCGGAAGCCAGTCCTGCGGGCAATCTGCAGGCAGCGGCGGATCAGCGGAGCGGCGTCCGCGTACCGCTCCTGGATGAGGCGGAGGATGCCGAGGTCAGACCGCAGGAAGTAGAGGAATAGGTCCGCGCCGAGCTGCTCAGCGAGGACAACGGCCTGCTCCAGGTGGTCGGTCGCGTCGGCAAGCTGTCCCGCTCTGAGATCAAGGCCGTAAAGATGCTGCAACTCGTTGGCCGCCAGCAGGTCGTCGCCCGACTGGCGGCAGCAGTCCAGCACCTCCATGCGAATGCGGCGGGACTCCTGGTCATCGGTTGCTGCCAGGGCGAGGCAGGTGAGTTGCTCACCGAGCAATTGGATGTCGCCCGTCCGCCGGGCGATGTCAACGCCGACCTCCGCCTGCTGGCGGACTGTGTCCAGATCATGGGCGTAGTAAGCGGCCTCGGCAAGCGCGGCGTGCAGGCGCGCCGTCAGCGGCTGGTCGCCGACCGCCTCCGCCATCGCCAGTCCGTGCTCGGCATACTGGCGGGCAGCTGCCAGCTCGCCGGGATCCTGCCGGAGAAATAGCCCGATCATCTGGGACACGGCCAGCATGGCGCTGCCGAGCAGCGCGCCCGGTTCAGCGTCCGGCCGGTCGACCGCCGGTCGCAGGTAGTCGAGCACTTCGTTGTGACCGCGGCTGATCGCGAACCGCTCGAGCGCCACGGCGAGCCGCATGATGTCAGCGGGCCGGTCGTCGGCCTGGAAATGGGCGAGCGCCGCCCGCAGGTTGTCCCATTCGGGATCCAGCCGGCGCAGCCAGCTGGCCTGGCCGCGGCTAACCAGGTTCGGCGCCGCCGTCTCGGCAAGACTGAGGTAGTAGCCAGCGTGGCGACCCCGCACCTGCAGCACCGTGGCGTCATCGGTCATCCGCAGTAGCTCCTGCGCGCTGTACTGGCGGATCGTTTCCAGCAGCCGGTAGCGCACCGGATCTGCGGTCTGGTCGGCGACGACCAGGCTCTTGTCGACCAGGGAGCCCAGCAGATCCATCACATCGAGGGCATCGACACCCTCGGTCGTGCACACCTGCTCAGCCGCCTCCAGGTCGAACCCGCCTGCGAACACCGAAAGCCGGGTCAAGGTCCCCCGCTCGGCTAGGTTCAGCAGGCTAAACGACCAGTCCACGGTGGCCTGGAGAGTCTGCTGCCGCGGCATCGCGTTCCGGCTGCCGCCGGTCAGCAGCCGGAATCGCTGATCTAGCCGGTCGGCAATCTGCGCCAGCGACATGGACGAGAGCCGGGCCGCGGCCAGCTCGAGGGCAAGGGGGATGCCGTCCAGCCGGCGGCAGATCGATGCGACCAGTGGCACTGACCTGGCGTCCAGGACGAATCCCGGGTTCTGCGCCCGGGCCCGCTCGGCGAAGAGACGAACAGCATCGCTGGCGGCCAGCTCGTCAGCGTTCTCGGTATCTGACTGGGGGAGCGACAGCGACGGCACCCGGTAGACGCGCTCGCCGTCGATGCCGAGCGGCTCACGGGAAGTGGCGAGGATCCGGACCCGCGGGCACCGTCGGATGACCTGGTCGCAGAACTTGGCGGCCGCGTCGATCACATGCTCGCAGTTGTCCAGCACCAGCAGCAGGTCCTGATCGGCAAGAGCCTCGGTCACCGAGTCGAGCACCGATGGCCCGCACTGATCGGAGAGGCCGAGCACCGATGCGACCACGGCGGCGACGTGACCGCCGTCAGTCACCTGAGCGAGTTCCGCCAGCCATACCCCATCACTGGTAGTACCGATAAGCTCGGCTGCTGCCTGCAGGGCCAGCCTGGTCTTGCCGCTGCCACCGGCTCCGGTAAGCGTGATCAGGCGTGCCGATCGGATCAGGTCGCGAACCTCGGCCAGCTCGTGCGCCCGTCCGATGAACGCGCTGAGCACGCACGGCAGGTTGTTCGGCAGCTCCGGGTTGTCCAGCGAGCCTAGCGGCGGGAATTCGGCTGCCAGGAAGCCAGCGCGCAGCTGAAACACCTGCTCCGGGCGGCCGAGGTCCTTGAGCCGGTGCAGGCCGAGGTCTGTCAGGCTGACGCCGTCAGGGAGCGACCCGGACAGCAGCTCGGCGGTAGCACCGGAGAGCAGTACCTGACCACCATGCGCGACCGCCTCAAGCCGCGCCGCCCGGTTCACCACCGGGCCGAAGTAGTCACCGTCACGCTCCTCGCAGACGCCGGTGTGCAAGCTCATGCGTACCCGGATCGGGCGGCTCGTCGGCCACGGCTCGGAGGAGAGCGACTGCTGCACTGTGAGCACCGCGGCCAGTGCGGATCTCGCGTCGGCGAAGGCTGCGCAGAAGGCGTCGCCAACAGTCTTGAACACGTAACCGCTGGCCTGCTCGATTGCCTGCCGAAGCAGGTCGTCATGGCGGCGCAGCGCGAGCGCCATGGCGGCCGGCTCAGCCTCCCATAGCCGGGTAGACCCCTCGATGTCAGTGAAGAGCAACGTGACCGTGCCTGAGGGGATCTGCACCGTTTCGGTCACAGGCAACAGGATAGTGGCCGGGCGGTCCAGCAGTGCCGTGGCTAGCTCTGGTCCGGCGCGCTTACCTGGTCAGGATGGATTGTCTTGTGCTCGGCCAGCATCTGCACGTACTGCCCGATTTTCCGGGCTCTGGTCTCTGGCCGCTTGACCGTGCTGATCCGGTACAGGATCGCGTATCTGTTGCTGCTGCTGATGGTCGCGAAGAACGCTGCAGCGGCAGGGTTTGCCGCGAGCGCCCGGCTAAGGTCGTCGGGGATGGTGATAGTCCGCGACCCGGCGTAAGCCGCGGCCCACCTGCCGTCCGCCTTCGCCTTGTCCACCTCGCGCAGGCCGGCGGGCTGCATCCGGCCTGCTGCGATCAGCGCCTCGGCCTTCTCGGTGTTGATCTTCGACCACTTGCTCCCCGGCCGCCGCGGGGTGAATCGCTTCAGCCAGTAATCGCGATCCAGGCCACGGGTCTGCGCGTCGATCCAGCCGAAGCACAGCGCCACGTCCAGGGCTTCCAGGTAGGAGATCGTCGGCTCGGGCGCCTCCTTCTTAGCGAGGCGCAGCCACACTCCGCCTGAACGGCCGTGCTCAGCTGCGAGCCAGTCATGCCACGCGGTGGCCGAGGGAAACAGCACGGCATCCGGATAACTGTCGGCCATGTGCTGAGTGAATCACCAGGCTCTGACAGCCGCAGCCAGTCAGCATCTGCTGTCCCGTCCCTACTTCTGGCCGAGCTGCCGTAGCATCTCGCTGACGCGCGCTCGCGCAGCAGCCTCGAATGCGCCGCCAGTAGTCAGCACCCTGGCCGCGGTGCTGTCCTCGTTCCGGTAGAGCCCGAGGAGAATGTGCTCGGTGCCGATGTAGTTGTGGCCCATTTCCAGCGCAACCGCCAGCGCGTCCCCGAGAGCGCGCCTGGCGCCTGCGGAGAAGGCCTGCGTGGCCTTAGTGGGCTGATCGCCGGACTCGCCGGGGCTGGCAGCCGGACCACGGGCTGGTGCGGCCGCGCGCACGCTGGCCTCGGTGACGTTCATTGCCGCCAGCACCCGCCCGGCGATGCCCTCCGGCTCGCTGAAAAGCCCGAGCAGCAGGTGCAGGGTAGTCACCTCCTTGTCGCCGAGGTCAAGTGCAACATGCTGGGCCGCGGCGACAACGGTGCGGGCTCGGTCTGTGAACCGCTCGAAGGTCCACGTCGGGCTGCCGGCAACCATGTGGGCAGCAATCGCGGACGCGAAGCGCTTATGCACGGCTTGCTTAGTGACGCCGAGGGCGGCGCTGATCTGCGACCATGACCGGCCGTCGCGGCGGCAGCGGTCCACGAAGTGCCCGAGCAGCGCGTCGGTGGTCTCCTCCAGCTGCGCCGCGGCGGCAGCGGCGGCGATCAGCTGGTCCAGCGGCTGCTCGGAGTGAGCGTCCTGGCGGACCTGGTCGATGAGTTCCTGAAGCGTGGGTGGAGGCGCCATGAGTCAACCATAGGTTGACGACGCATGGTCGTCAACTTCTGGTTGACCAAGCGTCTGCGCGGCATACTGCCGGGATGGGCCCGAACGCAGTCAGCCGGTCGCGCCGTTTGCTGATCCTGGCGATCTGCTGCATGAGCCTGTTCATCGTGGGCCTCGACATCACCGTGGTGAACGTGGCGCTGCCCGCCATCGGCCACGACCTGCACGCCGGGATCTCCGGCTTGCAGTGGACCATCGACGCCTACACGCTCGTGCTAGCCAGCCTCCTGGTGCTGGCTGGCTCGACAGCTGACCGGATAGGCAGACGGCGAACCTTTCAGGCTGGCCTGGCTATCTTCACTGCGGCGTCGCTGCTGTGCAGCGTCGCGCCCGGTCTGGGCTGGCTCGTCGCGTTCCGCATGCTGCAGGCCGTCGGCGGCTCCATGCTTAACCCGGTCGCCATGTCGATCATCACCAATACCTTTCTTAACCCGAAGGAACGCGCTCGGGCGATCGGGGTCTGGGGCGGGGTGATCGGCCTCAGCATGGCGCTCGGACCGCTGCTGGGCGGCCTGCTGGTCGAGGCCGTTGGCTGGCGCAGCATCTTCTGGGTCAACGTTCCGGTGGGAATCGCAGCGATCGTGCTGACAGCCTTGTTCGTCCCGGAATCCAGGGCCGCGCATGCCCGCCGCCCTGACCCCGTCGGGCAGCTGCTGGTCATCGTCCTCCTGGCCGGGCTGGTCTATGGCCTGATCGAGGGACCTGGCCGGGGCTGGACGTCCGGCGTCATCCTCGGGTGCTTCGCGCTGTCCGCCGCCGCGCTCGGCGGCCTCGTCTGGCTCGAGCCACGCCGCGACGAGCCGCTGATCGACGTGCGATTCTTCCGCAGCGCGCCATTCTCCGGCGCAGTGGCCATTGCCGTCTGCGCGTTCGCTGCCCTTGGCGGGTTCCTCCTGGTCAACACGCTGTACCTGCAAGAGGTGCGGGCTTTCTCGCCATTGCTGGCCGGCGTGTACACGCTGCCGATGGCCGCAATGACGGCGGTCTGCTCACCGCTGTCCGGCCGCCTGGTCGCGTCGCGCGGCACGAGGCCATCGCTGATCGTCGCCGGTCTGGGCATCACGGTGGCCGGGGTGATCCTGACGCACCTCGCGGTCGCGACGCCGACCGCGGTACTGGTTGCGAGTTACCTGTTCTTCGGGCTCGGATTCGGCATGGTAAACGCGCCGATCACCAACAGCACGGTGTCAGGCATGCCGCGATCACAAGCCGGCGTTGCCGCCGGGATCGCGTCGACCAGCCGGCAGATCGGCTCATCGCTCGGCGTAGCCGTGATCGGCTCGGTTACGATCTCGGCGCTGCATGGCCCGTTCCGGCAGGACTTCGCCGATGCCAGTCACGCTGGCTGGTGGATCGTCACCGGCTGTGGCGTCGCCATCCTGGGGCTCGGCCTGCTGGCCAGCGGGCCATGGGCGCGCGGCACTGCCCGCCGCACGGCGAGCGCGAGCCGGGTTACTGCGCCGTTGTCGACATCAGCGCGAAGGTCGCACCCTCGTCATCACTGACCACCGCCATCCGGCCGTAGGGACTATCCCAGGCCGGTGCGATGACGGTGCCGCCAAGCTCGACAGCCTTCTGTACAGCGGCGTCTGTGTCGGCGACGGCGAAATAGGTACCCCAGTACGCAGGCATGTCGGCAGGCATGTCGGCGCCGATCTCCCCGATGCCGCCGACGGTCCCGCCATCGAGGTCGAGGGTGGAGTAGTTCATGCCCTCGGCGCCCATATCGCCGAAGCTGTATCCGAACACCGAGCCGTAGAAGGCCTTGTTGCCTTCATAGTTCCGGCTCATGTTCTCGCTCCAGATGAGCGCGCCGGGCTCGTTCGCCAGCTGGACTCCGGAGTGCGCGCGAGCCTGCCATATGCCGAACGCAGCGCCACCTGGGTCGATAGCGATGAACATCCGGCCGACTTCCATCACGTCGAACGGATCCATCAGGACCTGGCCGCCGGCACTTTTAATCTTCGCAGCCGTCGCGTCGGCATCCTCAGATGCCAGATATGTCGTCCAGACCGTTGGCATGTCTGGCTGGCCCATCTTGGACCCGATGCCCGCGACAGGCTTACCGTCGACCTCGCACATGGCGTAGCCGCCGGTCTCTGGCGGGCCTTCCTGGATGTCCCAGCCGAACAGGCCGCGATAGAACGCCATGGCCTTCGGGATGTCGGATACGCCCAGGTCGACCCAGCACGGCGTGCCGGGCGGCCAGGGAGTGTTACGGGTGACCATCGTTCCCTCCAATGCCGCCGAGCGCGCGGCGGCGAAGCTACCGTGCTTACGCGGCGAGGGAAGCGTACTGCCGGCCACTGACAGCGGGTCACCGAAGAATGAAACGGATCACCGCGGTGTTGGGATCGGCATGCAGACATGGGAGGCCATCACCTCGCGCCGCAACATCCGGTCCTACACCAGCCAGCCAGTCAGCACGGAGGACCTCGATCGCATCCTGGAGGCCGGTCGCCGGTCGCCGTCATCGCGTAACACCCAGCCCTGGGACTTCGTCGTGGTCACCGACCGTGAGCAGCTGCACGAACTGGCGAAGGTCTGGGTGGGCGGCGGTCACATAGCGGGCTCGGCCGCCACGATAGCGCTGATCGTCAGCAGCGACCCCGACGCTGAGCGCCGCAGTCAGTTCGACCTTGGTCAGGTCACCATGAGCATCATGCTGGCCGCCGCTGACCTCGGCATCGGCAGCGGCCACTCGGCGGTTGGCGACGAGGATCTGGCGGGGCAGCTGCTCGGGCTGCCGGACGGCAAGACCTGTGCGTTCCTGATCGCGCTCGGGTACCCGGCAGGCCGGCCGCTTGCGCTGATCAGCAGACCCGACCGGCGCCCATTCGACGAGGTCGTCCATCGCGGTCACTGGTAGCTGCAGGCCCGGTGCGATGGGCTGACATCGGCGCCCAGGCGGCGACGGCTATAGTGGCCGCGTATCGCTAGTCTTGCGGTTTCATACCCTTTTATGTCTTTTGCCGTGTAACTAGCCGGAGAGACTCACTCGCATAAGGCGGGCGGAGCACAGGCCGCCACGGAGGTATCTCCCTTTGCGCACTCAGCGGCTCTGGTATTCCATAGCTGGCGCGGTCGCAGCGAGCGCAGTTTCCATCGCTGCGGGCTGCGGCGGCAGCGGGCCGGGAGGCAGTGGGCAGGGAGGCAGCCCGGCCGGCTCCTCGGGGACATCGGGATCGCCAGCACCGTCAGGATCGGGGACGTCGTCGGGGACCCGGCCACCGGTGGCGGAAGGACCAGCCCGCGCGCCGCTGACTGCGGCGAGCGCGGCCCGCAAGGCCGCTGAGGCTGTTCAGGGCGCTGCAGCGGTTCCGACAGCTGCGCAGCTGGCGGCGCTGCGAGCCCAGTCGGGCGAGATTGCCAGGCTAACCCCCCGCCAGATGGCTGGTCAGCGTGTCATCTATAGCTATAACGGCCTGACCGCGCCGCCGGGCCTGCTGTCGCTGATCCGTCAAGGCGACGTGGGCGGCGTCATCTTCTTCAGCTTCAACATTGCCAGCGAGGCGCAGATCCGCGGCGTGATCACCAAGATGGTCGCGGCAAACGCCAGCCCGCAGAACCCGGCGCGCACATACCCGCTGCTGCTGATGACAGACCAGGAGGGCGGCGAGGTGCGCCGGCTTCCCGGCGCACCGCTGCAGTCGGAGGCGCAGATCGGGGCCGCGGCCTCGCCCGCCGCGCAGGCGGCAGTGGCTGGCGCGGGCGCCGCGGCGAACCTGCGCAGCGTCGGCATGAACCTGAATCTGGCCCCGGTCCTGGACGTGTACCGGCAGCCCGGCGACTTTGACGACCAGTTCCAGCGCTCGTACAGCATGAACCCGAGCATCGTGGCGGAAGCTGGGGCCGCCTTTGTCCGGGCACAGCAGGCCGGGCACGTCGCTGCCACTGTGAAGCACTTCCCCGGCCTGGGCGCCGCCAGCACCCACGCTGACACCGACCTCGAGCCTGTCACCATCAGCTTGTCGGCACAGACGCTGCGCACCGTGGACGAACTGCCGTACCTGGCCGCCTTCAAGGCCGGTGCAAAGGTCACCATGGTGTCCTGGGCGACCTACCCAGCGCTGGACCCGCGGCTTCCGGCCGCGCTGTCGCCGGCCGTCGTGCAGGGCGAGCTTGAGCACAGGCTCGGCTTCACCGGGGTCACCATCACCGATGCGCTCGGTGCCGCCGCGCTGCGGGCGTACGGCTCGCTGCAGAACAAGACGATGCTGGCCGCCAGGGCTGGAATGGATGCCTTGCTGTGCACAGCCATCAAGCCGCTGCCGGGCTGGAAGTGCCTCGGCGGCCTGGAGCACGGTTTGCAAAGTGGCGCGCTGCCCAGGCAGGCGTTCGAGGCGCAGCTTGCGCAACTGCTGCAGCTGCGAGCTAGCCTGCCTGCCTGAGCGGTCTGCTTTTGGTGCATTAGGCCATCTTCGGTGCAACCGTCGTTACCGATTCGTAGCATGGGCAGCGGGGCGAGCGCGTTCCCCCCGGCACGAGCACCCGCCCGTGCGCAACGCGCGTGGTCCTGGAGAGGCACTGCCACTTGCGAAAGCAGCAGCTGTGGCTCAGGTCATCGGGTGTTGTCGTCGGCACGATGCTGGCCGTCCTGTCCGGCGGCAGCGCCGGCGCCGTTACCGCCAGCGGACCGCCAGGCGGCCAGGGCGCTGTCCCAGCGGCCAGACCGCCGGACGGTCACGCGGCTGTCTGGCCAGGCAGCACCCGCACGGCCGCGGCAGCAGCACTCGCCGCGGCCAGCTCAGCGCTAGCGCGGCTGTCGCCGCGTCAGCTGGCCGGTCAGCGCGTGATCTTCAGCTACTCGGGACTGACGCCGCCGGCCAGCCTGCTGTCGCTCATCCGGCAGGGTGAGGCTGGGGGCGTGATCTTCTTCGGCCGGAACATCTCCAGCCGCGCGCAGATCACCGGCGTCATCAGGCAACTGGAAGCGGCGAACAGCAGTCCCGGCAACCCGGCGCGGGCTTATCCGCTGCTGCTCATGACAGACCAGGAAGGTGGGCTCGTCCGGCGCTTGCCCGGAGCGCCCGCGCTCTCAGAGAAGCAGATCGGCCAGATCACGCCGCTGTCGGCGGCGGTGGCAGCGGCGGCCAGCGCGGGCAAGTATGCAGCGGCGAACCTGCTGAGCACCGGCATGAACGTGAACCTGGCACCCGTTCTTGACATCTTCCGCAAGCCGGGTGACTTCGACGACCAGTTCGGCCGGTCCTACAGCACGAAGCCGACAGTTGTGTCAGCACTGGGCACGGCCTTCATCACGGCCCAGCAAGCCGGCCGAGTGGCTGCCACGGCAAAGCACTTCCCCGGCCTGGGTGCGGCAACCGCGAGCCAGAACACGGACATGGGACCGGTCACCATCAGGCTTTCCCGCGGCACGCTGGTGGCTCGGGACGAGTACCCGTATAAAGCGGCTATCACCGCTGGCGTCAAGCTCGTCATGGTCTCCTGGGCGGTATACCCGGCCTTCGACCCGACCCGCCCGGCCGGGCTATCGCTGCCGGTCGTGCAGGGTCAGCTTCGGAAGCGTCTCCAGTTCGCGGGCGTGACCATTACGGACGCGATAGGGGCGGGCGCGCTGCGTGCTTACGGCAGCACAGCCCACAAGGCGCTGCTTGCCGCCCAGGCCGGCATGGACCTGATCCTCTGCTCGTCGATGACCGTAACCGAAGGCTCGCAGTGCGCGAGCGGGTTGCTGTCCGGCTACCGGGACGGCAAGCTCGGCCACGCAGCGTTCCAGACGGCGGTGGCGCAGATTCTCGCTTTGCGCAAGGGCCTGCCGCTCTAGCCGGCGGCGGTGGCGCCCGCGGGCGGTAGCACAGGCGAGTAGGCCGTCAGGAAGAACCCGCGCACCGGCCAGCCGATGTTGATGTTGTGCGCGAAGGTCGTGGCCGTGGTCGGCGCTGACAGGTTGAACTGAATATGCACGTCGTCAGCCGGGCCGGTATTCGGGTCGTAGACCCGCAGTGTCGCGACGGGCCCGGCGAGCTGATACGCGTACGCCAGCACCTGATGGTTGTGGCCGAGCATGCCGGGGTTGGCCGAAGCGACGGTCACCAGGCCAAGCGCGGCCGGCTGGCCGCTGTCGATGCTCGCCTTGACCTGGGACCATTGCTGCTCGATCGTCCGCCAGGACACCCCGCGCTGACTGACCAGCGTCCGGCCGAGAACGCTGAAACTGGTGTCTGCGTCCGGCAGGTTCATCCACTGGTAGTACTCGGCGACGCCTGCCGGGATGTGCCAGGAGTCGATGAGGCGCCTGACGATGAACTTGAACAGCGGGGTGCCAGGCGCCGGCTGGGCGACCGGCGGCGCGGCCCGGGCCTGCCAGTAGTCGCGTGCCGCGAAGACCATGCCACCGCAGAGCCCTAACGCGGCGTTGCCGATCCCAACGCTCCCGAATGGCGTCGGGACAGATACGGCAGGCGCAGACGGCCAGGAATTGGTGAAGGCAAGTCCATCCCGGGACGGGAGGAAGCTGGCCATCGGTTGTGTCATGCCACGATTATCAGGCCGCTAGTGTGGTCCGCCAGAAATACGCGCGATATATTTTGCTAAGGAGTCGAGGATCTCCTCGGCGGTTTTCTTCCAGATGAGATCTCCTCGGCGGTTTTCTTCCAGATGAATGGCCTGGGGTCGGCATTCCAGGTCTCGATCCAGGCGCGGACGTCCTTTTCGAGAGCCTGCACGCTCTTGTGAACTCCGCGCCGGATCATCTGGTCGGTCAGGTACCCGAACCACCGCTCTACCTGGTTGATCCACGACGAGCCGGTCGGCGTGAAGTGCATGTGGAACCGGGGGTGCCGGGCGAGCCAGTCCCGTATCGCCGGGGTCTTGTGCGTGGCGAGGTTGTCGCAGACCAGATGCACGTCCAGCTCAGCCGGCACGGCCTTGTCGATCGCTATCAGGAACTTCCTGAACTCCGCAGCGCGGTGCTGGCGGTGGAGTTCGGAGATCACGGTGCCGTCAGCGATGTTGAACGCGGCGAACAGGCTGGTGGTGCCGTGCCGGGCGTAGTCATGGGTCCGGCGCTCGGGCATGCCGGGCATCATCGGCAGCACCGGCTGGGACCGGTCCAGGGCCTGCATGCCTGACTTCTCATCCACGCACAGCACCACCGCCCGCTCAGGCGGGTTGTGATAGAGGCCGACGACGTCGACGGCCTTCTCAATGAGCAACGGGTCAGAGGACAGCTTGAACCCGTCAGCCAGGTGGGGCCTGAGCTCGAACTTCCGCCAGATCCGCCCGACCGTCGACTCCGACAGGCCGCTGCGCCTGGCCATCGAGGCCCGCGACCAGTGCGCCGCGTTCCGGGGCGTCTGCTCCAGCGTGGCCGTCACGACATCCTCGACCTTGTCCAGCAAGATCGAGGGCGGCCGGCCCGGCCGCGGCTCGTCGGCCAGGCCGGCCAGACGGCCCGTGATAAACCTGCCCCGCCACCGGCTCACCGTCCCCGGCGTCACCCGCAAGATGGCAGCCGCCTCCTTGTTGGACAGGCCGTCCGCGCAGGCCAGCACGATCCTGGACCGCAGCGCCAGCACCTGCGCGGTCTTCGCCCGCCGCGACCAGCGAACCAGCTGGTCCCGCTCGACATCCGTCAGCACCAGCCCCGGCTTCGGCCGGCCCGGCCGCTCGCCATCACGCAGGCCGTCCACCCGCGCCGCCGCGAACCGCTTGCGCCAGCTGCCCACCGTCATCGTCGTCACGCCAAGATCGGAGGCGATCCGCTCATACACCGCGCCGGGCTCCGCGCACCGCAGCACGATCTGCGCCCGCACCGCCAGCCTCCGCGACGCCCCGCGTGACCAGCGAACCAGCTGGTCACGTTCCTCATCGGTCAGCACGAACTCGGCGATGGCACGTCCGGTACCCAGCATGAACACAGTCTACTAATTTCGAGCACGAATTTCTGGCGGATCACACTAGTGACGCGTGTTGGAAGTTTTTTACAGTGAGATTCGCCGCCGCCCATCCAGGCATCGACCTGCACGTCGCGCTGGACAACTGCCCTAATCAACCATCGCCGGCGATATACGCTGCTACGGTCGGCTCGCGAAGGCAATAACGTGGCCATCGAGGTCGAGAGAATAGGCTGCGTGGTCGCCCCAGTTCCGCTGTCCCAATGGCGACAGCTCGCGTGCTCCTGCTGTCAGCGCGCGGGCATGGTGCCCGGCGGGGTCATCGACGACAAGGTACAACTCGCAGCGGGGTACCCCCCGCCCCGATGCGGGATCGGGCAGCGCAGGACCCAGCAGCGCCCTGATGCCGGCCTCCGGCATCAGCCCAAGCACTGTCCCCCGAGTCAGCGTGAACTCGGTCATCCCGGGGACATCGAGTGATGGAGACTGGCCAAGCACCCCGGTCCAGAATGCCGTCGCGGCGGCCTGATCGGCCACGTACAGGATGAAGTGGGCCGTTCGCGGCATGTCAGCGCCGCGGCGCATGCCGTGTGAGTAGCGGCTGGTCAGGCAGGTCACGCGCCATTTCGTACACCGCGGCCTGGGACACGACGGCGAGTATAGGGCGTGGGTGGTTCCTAGCCACCGAGCGCGTCGATGCTCGCTATCTCGGCGGGCGTCAGAGTGAACTGCAGCAACTCGATGTTGGACCGGATCCGATCAGGATGCGCTGACTTAGGAATGACGGTGATGCCGTGGTCAAGATGCCAGCGCAGCACGACCTGAGCCGTCGTGACGCCGTGCGCGGCGGCAATCTTCGTCAGCACCGGATCGCCGAGGTCGGTGTCCCGGAGCGGGCTGTAGCCCTCGAGGGCTATACCGCGCTGCTGGTGACCGTTCAGAATGACCGGGTCGTACCGGGCCGGGCTCCAGTGCACCTGGTTCACCGCCGGCGCCTGTCCGGACGCGGCGGCCAGATCATCAAGCTGATCCAGGTCGTAATTACTCACCCCGATGTCCCGGACCTGGCCAGCGGCCTGGAAGGCCACAAGTTCGTGCCACAGCTGGCGGCTATCCGCGGCGCGTGCCGGGGGCCAGTGCACCAGCCATAGGTCCAGGTAATCGGTTCGGAGTGCGCGCAGCGACGCCCGCAGCACCGCAGCGGCCCGGCCGGCGTCGGACGGCCTGATCTTGGTGGTCAGGAACACCTCAGCCCGGTCGATGCCGCTGTCAAGCAGCGCATGCCCGACCTCGTCCTCGTTCCCGTACATGGTGGCGGTATCCAGATGCCGGTAGCCCGCCGCCAGCGCCGCGAGGACCGCCTCGCGCGCCGAGTGGCCTTTCAGCCTCCAGGTACCGAATCCCACGAGGGGCATCTGCCCGCCAGCGGGCAGAGTGACTGACGGGACTTCGCCTGGCGTAGCCATGCCGCCATTATCAGCACACCGGCCGGCCCAGCCGGGATACGCCCCCGGAGCAGCGTGGCCGGTTCTGGCCGAGGCCGGCGCGACTAGCACACCTGCGTGCCGCTGGTAGCGGTGAGCTGCGCAAACAACTCGGCTATCCGGGCCGTCACCGGACCTGGCTTACCAGTACCGATAACGCGGCCATCCAGTGCGAGCACGGGGGTCAGCCCGCCCATTGTGCCGGTGACGAAGAGCTCGTCAGCGCAGTAGAGCTGGGTCAGGCTGAAGTCGCCGACGGTGCAGCCGATACCCGCGCCGGCCGCGATGTCCAGCACCGCCTGCCTGGTGATGCCTTCCGGGCAGGCGGCCGTCGACGGGGTTCCGAGCTGGTCACCGCTTACCAGGAAGACATGGGTGGCATTCGTCTCGGCGACGAAGCCGCGCTGGTCGAGCATGAGCGCGTCGTCGGCACCCGCGGTGTTCGCCTCGATCTTGGCCAGGATCGAGGTCAGCAGGTTGTTGTGGTGGATCTTCGGATCTAGGATGTCCGGCGCCGGCCGCCGGACACTCGCGGTGATCAGCGTAATCCCGCCGGCGTCGTAGACCGGAGGCTTGTGCTCTGGCAGCACGATGAGGGTAGGCCCGGACTGGTTCAGCCGCGGGTCCATGCCGCTGGTGATCTTCACACCGCGGGTGAGGGTCAGCCGGATGTGCACGCCGTCGGTCATCTGGTTCGCGGCCAGGGTCCGGCGGATCTCGCGGGTGATCTCGTCGTCCGGCGGGATCTGGGTAAAAGCCAAGGCCTGCGCCGATCGGCGGAGTCTGGCCAGGTGCTCGCTGAGCTGGAAGATCCTGCCGTTATACAGCCGCAGACCTTCCCAGACTGCGTCGCCGCCCTGGACGACCGAGTCGAACGGGCTGACCGCCGCCTGGTCGCGGTGCGTCAGCCGGCCGCCAACGCTGACGACCAGGTCGCGGTTACGCTCGTCGAAACTCTGGAGCACGTTTCCTCCTGGCGCCTGGCAGGTCACTGGCTAGCTCTAGGCCCCCGCCACTGCCTGATTTACGCGATTTGCGAGTTAAATAGGCTGCAGTCGGCGGAGCCCGTTTGTCGTCATTGTGCCAACGCCGCTATTAGATTAACGGGCCTCTCACAACGCCGCTAAACACGCCGGCCAGGAGCGATCTTGTAAAACACCGGCCAGGAGCGATGTTGAAGCTCAGGACAGCAGGCGGTGGGCGGCGAGCTCCTCGTAGTACGGCTGGCAACGGGCAGCTAGCGGTTCCAGTTCGGTCGGCAGCTCGTCAGCGGTCGGCTCCCGGTACGGGCCGAACCCGGTCGACTTCCACACGCCGTCGTACCAGTGCCGGGCCCAGACGCCATCCGTCGGCCGCGAGCCGGCCGGCCAGGACAGCATGGCCGGGTCGAATGGCACGCGGAGCGCCTGGCAGAGCGCCTCCAGCGCCGCTCTCGGGTTGCGCAGGATATCGGCTGAGTCGATCACCGGGCCGCCGAAGACGCGGAAGATCTCAGTCTGCTGCTGCAGCCCGAGGTCGGCCAGCGTCGGGCGGGACCTGACCCGGGCATAGGAGGCCAGCAGCTGTCGCGGATCGCGGATAAGGAAGGCGTGTGAGAGCGCGCCTAGCGGACCGCGGTCAACCTCCGGCAGCAGGTGATGCGTCATGTGCTTCTGGTAGTAGACCGACTTGCCGGGCGGCAGCGGTGCCGCCGCGAGTTCGGTCAGCACGACACGGTAGTCAGCGGGCATGCTCGCGATCACCTCGTCCCGGCCGGGGTGCTCCGCTCCGGTCCTGGCCAGGTAATAGCCATAGAGCGGCTCGTCCACGACGACTGTGTCCGGCCGGTTCCCGAACGACCGCATCAGCGCGGTCGACACGGTACGCGGCCCGGACCACATCGCGATCCTGGTCACGCCGGTCGGGCCAGGCTCACCGGTCGGGCCGGGCTCACCGGTCGGGCCGGTCACAGCAGCACGACCGACCGGAGCACCTCCCCGCGGTGCATTTTCGCGAACGCCTCCTCGACCGCATCCAGCGCGATCGTCTCGGATACGAACTTGTCGAGTGGCAGCCGCCCTTGCAGGTGCAGGTCTACCAGCATCGGGAAATCCCGCGACGGCAGGCAGTCGCCGTACCAGGAGGACTTCAGCGAGCCGCCGCGACCGAACACGTCCAGCAGCGGCACGTCCAGCTGCATCTCTGGTGTCGGCACGCCGACCAGGACGACCGTGCCGGCCAGGTCGCGGGCGTAGAACGCCTGCTTGTACGTCTCGGGCAGGCCAACGGCCTCGATGACCACGTCGGCGCCGTTGCCTTCGGTCAGTTCCCTGATCTTTTCCACCGGGTCATCGGTCCGCGAGTTCACCGTCTGGGTGGCGCCGAACTGCCGTGCCCAGTCCAGCTTGCGGTCGTCCACGTCGACCGCGATGACGGTTCGCGCTCCGGCCAGTGCGGCGCCGAGGATGGCCGCGTTACCCACGCCACCGCAGCCGATAACCGCGACCGAGTCGCCGCGGCTCACCGCGCCGGTGTTCAGCGCCGCGCCCAGGCCGGCCATCACGCCGCACCCGAGCAGGCCCGCGACCTCCGGCTTGATCGCCGCGCTGACCTTGGTGCACTGGCCGGCCGCGACTAGGGTCTTTTCCGCGAACGCGCCGATGCCGAGGGCTGGCGACAACGGCGTGCCGTCGGCCAGCGTCATCTTCTGGGTGGCGTTGTGGGTAGCGAAGCAGTACCACGGACGGCCACGCAGGCAGGCCCGGCACTGGCCGCAGACGGCCCGCCAGTTGAGGATCACGAAGTCGCCGGGCTGCACGCCGGTCACGTCCGGACCGACCGCCTCGACGACGCCGGCCGCCTCATGCCCGAGCAGGTACGGGAAGTCCGTCCCGATGCCGCCCTCACGGTAGTGCAGATCGGTGTGGCACACGCCGCACGCCTGGATCGCGACCAGGGCCTCGCCCGGGCCCGGATCGGGCACGATCACGGTGGTGACGCTGACCGGTGCGCCCTTGGCGGCGGCGACGACGCCCTTGACCTCATGTGCCATCCTGCTGCTCCTTAAGACGATGTGCGGCGATGATACGGCGCCCGGTGCTAGCGCAGGTAGGCCAGGGACTGGCCGTGCTGCTCGCGGTAGGCGGCCAGCAGCTCGCGGGCGACGGTGCTGCCGGGCACGAGCGGATGCAAGGCGAGTGCGACGGCGGCTAGCTCGGCGTCGCCGGTCATCGCGGCCTGTACCGCGGCACGCTCGTACTCCTTCACCTGCTCGACCAGCGCCCTGGCGGGCCTGGGCAGGTCAGGAACCGGAACTGGCGCCAGCCCGGCCGGAGTCACCTCCGATGGCACCTCGACGACGTCGCTGCGGTCCAGCGCCGCGATCACGCCGCCCTCGTTGCGGACGTTGACGATCACCCTGGCGGGCTGCTTGCCGGTCAGGCCGTCGATGACGCGCAGCGCGAGACCCTCGTAACCGCCGATTCCTGTGCTGTCCAGCGCCGGGTGCGCGCTGGCTGCCTGCCGGGCCCTGGCCTGGTCCTGACCGCTCGCGCCCTGCATGTCGGTGCGCATGTAGGTATCGCGCCGAACGCCAAGCAGCTGCGCGTATGCCGCCCAGGCATCGTGCACGTCGCCGTCGGCGAATGCGTTGCCGAGCGCCGTCAGCATCTCCTCGTTGAGCCGCAGGATGTCCTGGCCACGGCTGGCGCCGGCCGCCGCCACGCCGCGCAAATAGCGCTCCGGATCGTAGTAATAGAACACGTACTCGGTCGGAAGTGCGCCGATCCGGCGGACCAGCGCCGGATCGAACGCGGCGAACCGATGGTCGAACGCCTGCAGTTCCTCGAACCGGTCGAGCAGCTCGCCGATCCGGTCCTGCCCGTTCAGTTCCGCGGACGTGATCCAGCCCAGGTGATTCAGGCCCGAATAGCCAAAATTCGAGGGAACGTGGTCATCGTCCGGCCCGGTGTCGTCCGCCTGGCCGCCGCGCAGGAAACTCGCGAGGTGCTCCGCTGTCCCGCCCGGGGTGTCGCACACGCCAACGGCCCTGACCAGGCCCTGATCGGCAATTGCCTGCGTGATCAGTCCGGCTGGGTTGGTGAAGTTGATCAGCGTGGCGGCCGGTGCGTACCTGTGCAGTAGCTCGCAGTACGACAGCACGACCGGGATAGTCCGCATCGCCATGGCGAATCCGCCGGGCCCGGTCGTTTCCTGGCCGACGACACCCCGCTGGAGTGCCACCTGCTCGTCGATGACCCGGCCCCGGTCGCCACCGACCCGCAGCGCGGAGAAGACGAAATCCGCCCCAGTCAGCGCCGCGGCAACATCCGGCGTCACCGTCACGGTGCCCGGCCGGCCGAGGGCCGTAGCTAGTTCGACCGCCAGCCGTCCGGTTGTCTCGCGCCGGAGCTTGTCCGGCTCGAGCAGGCAGATCTCGTCGAACTGATGCGCCCCGCCAGTGAGGACCGAGCGGACGAAGGCCGGCATGCGCACGCCGCCGCCGCCGAGGATGGTGAGTTTCACGCGCTGATCTCCCCTGAGGTAGCAGGCGGCGCCGCCGTGATGGCGACCGGGACGACAGTACTGAGTCCTTCGACGTGCACCGGGCCGACGGCACCGAGCCTGCCTGCGGCTGCCGAGCCGGCGCCGTTGGCCGCGATGACGGCGTCGGTGAGCGCCGCACCCTGCAGCAGCCGGCCGATCATGGCCCCGGCGAACGAGTCACCAGCGCCGGTCAGGTCGGCCACGTCCACTGGGGCAACTCCGTCTCCCACCATGACCAGGGTGCCGGGTCCGGCGATCAGCGCGCCGTCAGCCCCCATCTTGACGACCACCGGGGTGCCCCAGCGGCTGGCCGTCTCGATCGCCGCGTCCAGCGAGCTGGCGCCGGTCAGCTGAAGTAGCTCGGACCGGTTGGGCGTGAATACGTCCGCGAGCGGGATGCAGTCGATGACAGCCGGCGCGTCCTGTCCGATCTCGTTGAGCGAGACATCCAGCAGCACCTTGGTGCCCTGCTCGCGGGCGGCTCGCAGGAAGGGGGTCATGCCGGGTCCGGCGTGCACGTAGGCCCAGGCCGGCTGGCGGCTGCGAAGGACCTCGATCCAGCGGGCGCGCTCGGAGGGCTCGGTGGCCGGGATCGGCGGGAGGTGCGTGACAAACGAACGGTCACCCTCGTAGTTGAGCACCATCGTGATGCCGGTCGCCGGACGCGGTACCCGGACCGACGCCGACAGGTCGACGCCCGCACGCTCGCAGTGCTCGGTGACAACCCGGCCGCCAAGGTCATCGCCTAGCCGGGTACAGACGCCAGCCCGGACGCCGGTCCTGGCAGCAGCGGTAGCGCTGGTTACCGCGCCGCCGCAGGAGATCGCGAACTCCTCGGCGAAGATCTCCTGGCCGGGCCGGGGCAGCGCTGGCACGTGCCCGAAGACGAGCTCGAGGTAAACCGAGCCAAAGGAGATCATGTCCACCACAGCCATCCTAGTGACCGGGGCGACTTATCCCGCGGGCGCGATTGTGTCAGTGAGCGCCGCGGCTGCGTGCTAGCTTCCGCACTGCGGTCATGAGAATCGCAACGGATATGTGCCGGTCGAGTCGAATCCTGTCGGATCGGACACGGTGTCCGACCCGATCTCGTCCGGATCCGCAGCCCTGGCTGACTCCGCCTTTGCCTCCGGCGCGGCGGCGAACACGTAGCAGCCAGCCGGATCCAGCGCCAGGCCGACGGTTTCGCCCCGCTCCGCCCGGGTCGGCGCGAAAACTCCGGTGAGGCGCCCGTGGCCGGGGATGTCGACCGCATGCTCGTAGCCGCGGCCACGGAATGCCACATCGGCGACGGTGCCGATCAGGTCATGCTCGCTGTCCCGCGCGCCGGTGAGGCGAACCCCGGTGGGCCTGATCAGCAGCGCCGCGTCACCGGCGGGCATCTGGCCGCCCGACGCTCGCGCCCGCACCGGGCGCAGCAGGGCGGAGCCATCCGGCTCGACCTCGATCGTGCCATCGGCCGCGCACTCCACGCCCGCCGGGACGCGTACCCTGAGCTCGCCGGACAGGCCGGTGAACCTGGCCACGAACGGGGTGGCCGGCTCGGTGTAGATCTGCTCAGGCCGCCCGAATTGCATCAATCTGCCGTTCTGCAGCACGCCAACCTGGTCTGCCAGCGCAAAGGCTTCGGCCTGATCGTGGGTGATGTAGATGGCGGTCGCGCCCGCCTCCCGGACCAGCGAGGAGATTTCGACCCGCATCCGCTCCCGCAGGTCGGCGTCGAGGTTGGAGAGGGGCTCGTCACACAAGATCAGGCCAGTATCGGCCACCAGCGCCCGCGCTAGGGCCACCCGCTGCTGCTCGCCGCCTGACAGCTCGTTCGGATAACGGTCTGCGAGGGCGCCCAATCCAACCCGGTCCAGCATGGCCTGGGTCCTGACCCGTGCGTCCGGCTTGGCGAGCCGCTGCCGCCGCAGCGCGAACGCCACGTTCTCGCGGACCCGCAGGTGCGGCCAGAGCGCGTAATCCTGGAACACCATCGAGAGGTTGCGCTTGTCCGGCGGAATGTGCAGCTGGTCACTGGCCACGGTGGTGCTGCCAATGGTGATCCGGCCCGCGGTGAGCCGCTCGATACCGGCCAGGCAACGTAGCAGCGTGGTCTTCCCGGAGCCAGAAGGCCCGAGCAGGACGACGAAGCTGCCCGGCTCGACGAGCAGGCTGACCTCGATCAGTGCCATACTGCCGCCCGGGTACTCCTTGGAGACCGCGTCGATGGTGATGCTTTCAGCCACGGGTCGCTGCTCCGATCCGGCGCCAGCCGGCCGGGGCGAGCAGCCGGTAGCTACCCAGCACCAGGCCGACGGCCGCCAGCGCGACGCCCACGGCCAGCACTGACTGCGCCATTCCTACTCCGAAATGATAGTTACTGAGGTTGCTCTCGATGGCTACCGAGAGCGGGGGATTGCTGGGCGCATAGAGCAGCTGGGAGATCGGCAGCTCGAGGAAGACGCCGCAGAAGGTAAGTAGCCAGGCCATGGTCAGCGGCCTGGAAACGATGGGCAGTACACCCCTGGCCCAGGCCATCATCTCACCGGCGCCATGGGTGCGCGCTGCATCGCGGAGCGAGGGCTGGAGCTGCGAGACTGCGCCCACCAGGACTCTGGCATTGGTGGGCAAGCTCGACGCGGTATAGGCGATGACCAGCAGCGTCGCGGTCTGGTACAGGTTGATGCCAAGGCCAGACAGGAACGGCAGGTTAAAGGCGAAGATGTAGCCGGCTGCGAACACCACGCTAGGCAGGGCCACGGCCGCCAGCAGCAGGAAGTCGAGCACCCGGGACGATTTGTGCCGCCGCTGAGCCAGCAGCCAGGCGGCGATGAAGCCGCCAATTACCGTCACCGACGCTGCTACCGCGCCATATCCCAGGGAACGTTCAATCGGGCCGACCTGGTCGATCTGCTGGAACAACGCGCGGTAGTTCTCCAGCGTGAAGGAATACGAACCACCATAGTCGGCAAGCAGCGAGGCGCTTATCGCCCCGAAAGCCGGAACGCCGAGTGTTACCGCGTAGAACAAGCTCATGCCGGACACCGCCGCGATCTTTGCCTGGGTGGTCAGCCGACGCCGGACTGCCTGCCTCGTGCGACCGGACAGCATCTGATACGAACGGCCGCGGAGCGCTCTAGCCTGTAGCGCCAGCGGGATCGCTACGGCAGCTACCAGCAGGATGCCCATCGCCGATGCGGCCGGGAAGCTGGGCGGGAAGTTACCGATCTGGGCGTAGAGCTGGTAGGTGGCCAGCGTGAAATTCGAGTCGTAGGCGAGCGTCGCCGCAACGCCGAAATCGCTGATCGATTCGGCGAAGCCAATGGCCAGGGCCGACCAGATGGCGGGTGCCAGCATCGGCCAGATCAACCTGAGGGTGGCCGCCCGCCCGGCACCGTGCACGCGCGCGGCATCCTCGAATTCCTGGCCAAGTCCGGCGAGTCCCGCGGTCACAGCCAGGTAGGTAAACGGCACCGACCGGAGCCCGAGCAGGAGTACAACGCCGAGCGGTCCCATGATCAAATGCGTTAGCCACAGCCAGTGCAACCCGAGCCGCCACAGCACTCCGTCTTGCTGGACGATTCGCTCCCAGCCAAGCGCGGGCAGCCAGGACGGCAGCAGCAGGATCAGCCACATGCTGCCGGCAACCAGACGGCGCCCCGGCAGAGTCGTCCGGTTGGCCAGCCACGCGATCGGGAAGCCGATGGCAAGGCCGATTGCGGCCGCAGCGGCGCTGACCCAGAGGGAGTTGGTGATGGCGATCGCGGTAGCCCCGGTAAAAGCCTGCCGCATATAGGTCAGCGTGAACCACTGGGTGCCCTGAGAGAACAGCCGCGGCGAGATCGCCAGCACAAGGGAACTAGCACAGGGCACGAGGATAAACAACACGATCAGCGCCCAGAAGATCGGCTGGCCGATTATCCCCGCTACAGAGCGGCCCCTGGTCAGTCTCGTGGTCAGATCGGCCAGCCTGGCCCCGCGGCGGCCCGGCCCGGCGTCTGCCGGGCCGGGCCGTTCCGCGCTAACAGTTGCAGTCACCCGGAGGTCTCCTGCCGGGTAGAAAGCAGTTCAGGAGACAGCGTCATCGGACGATGTTCGCGTCGAACCAGGTGTTGATGGTTGCTTCCTGCGGTCCCCACTTGTACGGGTCGATGGTCTGCGTCTTCACCGAAGCAATCGACGGCAGGCCCGGCAATGGGTTCACGCCGTTGATCACCGGGTAGTACAGCGAGTCGCCTGTCGGGTCACCGGACTGCATGGCCTGCTGGCCGGCCAGGGACAGCACGAACTGGATGAATTTCTCGGCCTCCGCGCGCACGGCAGGCGACGCCTTGGCGTCGATGCCGATAGCTCCCGGCAGCAGGGTGGCCGGGTTGAGGTACTTCACCGCAAGTTGCTTGTCACCGAGGGCGGCGCCCGTGCCGGCCGAGCTCTGCACCAGCGCGAGCTGGATCTGGCCGCTGGTCAGGGCCTGCAGCGTCGGGCCGTTCGTCGGATGAATGATGAGCCCGTTGGACTTGAGCTTGCTGTAGAACGCCTCGCCCTGGCTAACTCCGCCTAGGTAGTTCATCATCCCGGCAATGAACGGGTAAGTCGGGCCGGACTGGGACGGGTCGTTCATCCCGACCACGCCCTTCCACTTCGGCGAAAGTAGCTGCTGCCAGGTGGTTGGCGGGTTATGCACCTTGGTTTTGTTGTAGACCACCGCGGCCATCAAGGTCACGCCAGTGGGCACGTAGCTCTTGTCGGCTGGCAATGACGCGGTCCCGAGGCTGTTGAACTGCACGTTAGCTGGCACGATGCCCTTCGCCAGCAGCCCCTGCTGGTCCAGGCCGGCGAACGCGGTGGCACCATCCACCCACAGCAGGCCCCAGTTGGGATTGTTCTTCGAAGCCTCGATCTGTGTGAGCAGCGGACCGGTGGAGTTGTCGTCGAGGGTGACCGGGATGCTGGGATACGCCTTCTTGAAGGCGGCGACTGTCGCCTTGTCGTAGCCCTGCGCTGAATAGACGACCAGCGTCGGCTTCGTCGAGGTCGTAGTCGCGCCTGAGGTCGATGAGTTGCCGGATGAGGAGCAACCTGCGATGGCGACGGCCCCGGCAGCGAGGGCGCCTGCGAGTATGCGGACTCTGTTACGGGTTGAAAAGGGGGTCATGGCCGCGAGTCTCCGGCAGCTGGCCGAATGGCAGGCAACCGCCAGGTTTCCAAAAGGAGAAGTAGTCGTCACGATCTGGCAATAACGGCAGTCATTCCAATGTCGTGACGGCTGTTAGACCTGCCAGCTAGAGTCAAGGGAAGGCAAAAATTTACAAGATCAAGTTACCGGCGTGTTACCCGCGCGCGACGGCCGCGGGCCGGCGTCCGCTAGGCGGCCGCGGCGGCGGAATGGTGAACCGGAGCGCGCCCTTCTTCGGCAGCTGCCGGACTGGCAGGGCGTCCGGTGCGAGGGCTGCCAGCGCGGCGCTGAGCTCGGCCGGGCTGATCTCACAGAGCTTGACCAGGTAACGGGGCGGATCTGTGACCGCCGAGGTCAGGGCCGGCTGGCCGCGACCGACGACCAGGGGCATCAGCAGCGCGCCGCCCAGTAGCAGGGCTTGCCGCGCGACGCTCGGCCGGTGCACGATGCGCGCGGCCGGGCTGAGCCTGATCTCCAGTAGCAAGCCGTACCGGCGTGCAACCATCCGCAGCTGAGCGACCTCCGACCAGGCCAGGTGAATCTGACGCAGCTTCGGTCGCTTCCGGCCGGTGAGGACGCCGAGCCAGATCCCGCGCGCGTCGGCCCGGAACGCGTGCCGCCGGACCGTCGCCAGCACGCCCGCCAGGACAAAGGTGGCGATGAGCAGCGCGCCAAGTTCGGTGGCGCCGAGCCACAGCGGCAGTTCATCGGCAATCTTGTAACTGGCGAATACGACGGCCCCCGCCACAATGGCGAACCAGACCGGGATGAGCCACAAGAATCCCCGCGGGTAACGGCTGGCAGGCCCCCTGACCAGGCACGTAATAGTCTGCTGCACGGCTGCCTCCCCGTTATGGTCCCTAGCCAGATACTGGATCTTGCCGGCCGGGTACGGCAAGTACCAAGTTTTCCTGAGGTAGGACGAATCGGCGCCCGAACCGGATGACGTGCGCCCAGCTCACCCGCCGGGACAGGGCTGCCATGCCAGGCCCAGCCAGGTGTCTTAACCTGGGGGCAGCCAGCGTCGGCTACGAGTAACGAGGGACCAGGTTCATGCAGATCGCCGAGATAACCCGCCACGAGACCAGCGTCAGGGCCGACTTGCTGCACGTCGACTCCTACGCCGTGTCACTTGACCTGACCAGGGGCGACAAGGTCTTCCGGTCCGAATCGGTGATCACCTTCGACTGTGCCGAGCCAGGCTCATCCAGCTATGCCGACCTGGTGGCCGAGGAAGTGCATGAGATCACCCTGAACGGGACGCCGATCGACCCTGCCGCCGCGTGGGCGAACGGGCGCATCGCGCTGCCATCGCTCGCCGCCCGGAACGAGCTGAGGGTGGTCGCCGACTGCGCCTATACCTTCGATGCCAAGGGCATGCACCGGGCCGCAGATTCTGCCGACGGCCGGGTCTACTGCTACACCAACTTCGAGCCCGCTGACGCTCGCCGGGTGTACGCGAACTTCGAGCAGCCGGACCTGAAGGCAGCATTCACCTTCCATGTCACCGCGCCCGCACACTGGACCGTGCTGTCGAACCAGCCGACACCCGAGCCGGAGCCGGCCCCGGCGCGAGCGCGACGGCGACCTGGCATTTCCCCGCCACGCCGCGGATCTCGACCTACCTCACCGCGGTGGTCGCCGGTGACTACCACCTGGTGACCGCCGAGCACATCACGCCCGCGGGCCAGGTGGTCCCGGTCGGCTTTGCCTGCAGGCAGTCGCTGGCGCCTTACCTGGAGGCGGCAGACATGTTCACCCTGACGGCGCAGGGCCTCGACTACTACACCGGCCTGTTCCGGTCCCCGTTCCCCTTCGAAAAATATGACCAGGTATTCGTGCCTGAGTTCAGTGCCGGGGCGATGGAGAACGTCGGCTGCGTCACCTTCTCCGAGCGCCTGCTGTTCCGGTCGAAGGTCACCGACATGATGTACGAGCTGCGCGCCACGGTGATCCTGCACGAGATGGCGCACATGTGGTTCGGCGACCTGGTCACCATGAAGTGGTGGGACGACCTGTGGCTGAATGAGTCGTTCGCCGAGTACAGCGCGGCGCTGGCGAGCGCGGAGGGGACCAGGTTTACCGACGCCTGGACCACCTTCTCCGGGTCGCGCAAGACCTGGGGCTACATGCAGGACCAGCTGCCGACCACGCACCCCGTCGCGGCCGACGTCGCCACGCTCAGCGAGGCCATCGCCAACTTCGACGGGATCAGCTACGCCAAGGGCGCGTCCGTGCTGAAGCAGCTCGTCGCCCACGTCGGCCGGGAGAACTTCTTCACCGGCATCAGGGCTTACTTCGCCGAGCACGGCTGGGGTAATGCCACGCTGGCCGACTTGCTGCACGCGTTGGAGGTGAGCTCAGGGCGCAGCCTGGGCGACTGGGCCAAGGCCTGGCTGCAGACAGCAGGCCCCAATACACTGCGCAGCGAATTCGAGACCGGTCCGGACGGCCGGTTCAGCCGGTTCGCCGTCCTGCAGGAAGCGTCAGCCGAGTACCCGACGCTGCGGCCGCATCGCATCGCTATTGGCCTGTACAACCAAACCGCCGACGGTGCGCTGGTGCGCACCCACCGGGTCGAGGCCGAGGTGGCCGGCCAGCGGACCGAGGTACCTGACCTCGTCGGCCTCGGCCAGCCTGACCTGATCCTGCTAAACGACGATGACCTGAGCTACGCCATCGTCCGGTTCGACGACAGGTCGCTGGCCACCCTGATCCGGTCGATCGGGAACTTCAGCGACTCGCTCGCCCGCACGGTGTGCTGGAGCGCGGTGCTGGACATGGTGCAGCGCGCCGAGCTATCCGTGCCCGCTTTCGTGCAGATCCTGGTCGGCGGCATGGGCGAGGAACCGGCCGTGTCGGTACTGCAGATCCTGCATATGACCGCGTCACGGCTGATGGCGGTGACAGCCGATCCGCGATGGCTGCCGGCTGGCAAGGAGCAGCTGGCCACCGCAGCACTGCGATTGCTGCGCGCGGCCGATCCCGGCAGCGACCATCAGCTGGCCTGGATGCAGCTGCTCGGCTGGACGGCGGTGACCGACGAGCAGCTCGATTTCCTTGCCGGGCTGCTAGCTGGGAACGAGGAAGTACCGGGGCTGGCGGTCGATGCCGAACTGCGCTGGGCGTTGCTACGGCGGCTCGCCGCCGTCGGCCGGGCGGGCGATGCCGAGATCGATGCGGAACTGGTCCGGGATCCAACCGATGCCGGGCGGCGGCACGCGGCTGCCTGCCGGGCCGCGATTCCCGATGCCGAGCACAAGGCCGAGGCCTGGCGGCTGATGGCGCAGACCGATGAACTCGGGCACGAGGGCGTGATGGCGGTGGCCGGGGGTTTCGGCCAGCCGGAGCACGCCGACCTGCTCGCCCCGTACACCGAGGAGTACTTCCAGGTGCTGCCGCCGATCTGGGCGACCCGCGGCGACCATCTCAAGCGGCTGCTGGGTGACGGGCTGTTCCCGTATTTCGCGGCCTCGCCTGAGCTGCTCAGCCGAGTTGACGAGTTCCTGGCCGCAGAAGACCGGGATCCGTCCATGGTCCGGGTGCTGATCGAGCGCCGTGACATCGTCGACCGCGCGCTGCAGTCTCGGGCGCTGCCTGCTTAAATCTCCTGTTTGGGACGAAAGGAGGAGGCGGATGCCACCAGCGGAGATCACCCGGGCGCGGACGAGGGAACGCGCCGGGCTGCTCAGCGCGGTGTCGTACGACGTCACCCTGGATCTGACCAGGGGAGCCAGGGTATTCGGATCCACCTCGGTGATCGGCTTCAGCTGTGCTGAGCCGGGAGCTTCGTCGTACGCGGACCTGGTCGCCGAGTCCGTCCGGGAGATAACGCTGAACGGGGTTCCGCTTGACCTTGCCGCGGTCTGGGCCGACGGCCGGATCGAGCTGGCCGGCCTGGCCGCACGCAACGAGCTGCGAGTGGTTGCCGACTGCGGTTACGCCAGTGATGGCACCGCCCTGCACAGGTCGGTGGACTCGGCGGACGGCAAGGTTTACTGCTATACCAAGCTCGAGCCGGCCGCGGCTCGGCGGGTGTTCGCCAACTTCGAGCAGCCGGACCTGAAGGCTGAGTTCACCTTCCACATCGTCGCGCCCGCGCACTGGACGGTGCTGTCCGGCCAGCCGACGCCGGAGCCGGAGCCAGCCCGCGGCTTGGCCGAGGCCGGCCCCGCTGGGGCGGGGTCCGCCGTGGCAGGAGCCGCCGAGGCGGTCGCGACCTGGCATTTCGCACCGACGCCGCGCATCTCGACCTACCTCACCGTGCTCGCGGCCGGCGAGTACCACCTGGTGACCGCGACGCACACGACGCCGCGAGGTCAGGTGGTGCCGCTCGGCGTGGCCTGCCGCCAGTCGTACGCGCCGTACCTGGAGGCCGACGACATCATCGGCTTCACCCGGCAGGGCCTGGACTACTACACCGGCCTTTTCCAGCTGGACTACCCGTTTGCCAAGTACGACCAGGTCTTCGTGCCCGAGTTCAGCTCCGGCGCGATGGAGAACGTCGGCTGCGTGATCTTCACCGACCGGCTGCTCTTCCGGTCCAAGGTCACCGACAGCATGTACGAGCGCCGGGCCAGCGTGATCCTGCACGAGATGGCGCACATGTGGTTTGGCGACCTGGTCACCATGAAATGGTTCGACGACCTCTGGCTGAACGAGTCGTTCGCCGACTACTGCGCCGCTCTGTCCAGCGCCGAGGCCACCCGGTTTACCGATGCCTGGACCACCTTCTCCGGCTCGCGCAAGACCTGGGGCTACGCACAGGACCAGCTGCCCTCGACGCATCCGATCGCGGCTGACGTGCCGACGGTGACCGCGGCGGTGGCGAACTTTGACGGGATCAGCTACGCCAAGGGCGCGTCGGTGCTGAAGCAACTCGTGGCCCAGCTGGGCCGGGAGAACTTCTTCGCTGGCATCCGCTCTTACCTGACCGAGCATGCCTGGGGCAACGCCACGCTGGCGGACCTACTGCGAGCGCTGGAGGCCAGCTCAGGGCAGGATCTCGGCGACTGGTCGAAGGCGTGGCTGGAGACTGCCGGGCCGAATACGCTGCGGCCAGAGTTCACCGTGGCTGCGGACGGCACGTTCACCGACTTCGCGGTGCGGCAGGAGGCGCCAGCCCAGCATCCGACGCTGCGGCCGCATCACATCGCCATCGGGCTGTATAACCGGTCCGCGGATGGTGTGCTGGAGCGCACACATCGGGTCGAGGCCGACGTGGCTAACGCGCGGACGGCGGTGCCAGAGCTCACCGGGATGGCCCGGCCAGACCTGATCCTGATCAATGACGACGATCTTGGCTACGCCATCGTCCGGTTCGACGACCGCTCGCTAGCGACGCTCGCGCAGTCCATCGGCCAGCTGAGCAACGGGCTGGCGCGCACGGTCTGCTGGACCGCGGTGCTGGACATGGTGCGGATGGCCGAGCTGCCGGTGCAGGCCTTCGCGTCGATCCTGGCGGGCGGCATGGCCGCCGAGACCTCGATCTCGATTCTGGAACTGCTGCTGGCAGCAGGCCCGGAAGTCGTGGCGAACCTCGCTGATCCCCGGTCGGCGCCGGCTGGCAGCGCATTGCTTGCTACCGAGGGCATGCGACTACTGCTGGCTGCGGAGCCCGGCGGTGACCGCCAGCTCGCGTGGGCTCACCTGCTGGGCCGGACGGCGACCACTGACGAGCAGCTCGACCTGCTGACCGGCATCCGCGCCGGGTCGGCGGACCTGCCGGGTCTGGTAGTCGACGCCGAGCTGCGGTGGGCACTACTGAGCCGTCTGGCCGCCATGGGCCGGGTCGGCGACGAGGACATCGATGGCGAGCTGGCCGGGGACGGAACCGATGGTGGCCGCCGGAGTGCGCTGGCCTGCCGGGCCGCGATCCCGGACGCGGCACACAAGGAGGCTGCCTGGCGACTGCTCACAGCGGACGAATCGCTCGGCTTTGAGACGGCACTTGCGGTCGGCCAGGCTTTCAACAATCCATGCCACTCTGGGTTGCTGAATGGCTACGCAGAGCGGTATTTTGCGCTGCTCCCGGAACTCTGGAACTCGAGGAGCCAGCAGCTCAGGCTCGTGCTCGGGCGCCTGCTGTTCCCGCGCACGACTGCGTCTGCCCAGCTCATCGCACAGGTCGATGATTTCCTGGCGGCGCAGGACCGCGACCCCGGTATGGTCAGGCTGCTGATCGAATGCCGCGACGAGGTCGAGCGCATCATCCGGTCAAGGGCCCTCTCGGCCTGAGCTCAGCCGGCCCGGCGGCCGGACTGACCGCAACGGTCAGTTCCGACCAACGGGCAGCGAAAGCTCGATAACGTAGCGGTAACTATCGGCTCTGCAGCATGATGTAGTGACTCCACATCGGGAAGAGACGCCGCTTCTGTCTCAGGAGTAACAGGCATAATGGCGACGGGATGGCCGCGGAACCAGCAAGACCTGCGGTGGCCCGACTCTGAGGACGCTGATACAAGCCCTGGTGGGCGGGTCGACAGTGCCCGTGGCGAAGGTGGTCGAAGCGACAGCGGCCGACGCGGCGCGGGCCGCGGTGACGCTGACTCCTTTGGCGGCGAATTCGGTGCTGATCACCCGAGCGGTCCGCTGCCGGTAAGTCCGGCCCGGCAGCCGCAGCAGCGGGGTCGACTGGGTCGCGGCAAGTCCCGGAATGCGGACCGCGGGCCCGCAGCCGGTGGTGACGCCGACGCAGACTACGACTGGATTCGGTACCTGGGCGAGGCAGGGCCAGCCCAGGAGGCCCAGAAACGGACCCCAGTAGCTGCGAGCGACAACGACCTGCTGCCTAGCCCTGGACGAAGCGTCCCAGCCGACCCCGAACCTGGCCGCGGCGTCGGCCGGCTGCTGCCGCGCCGACATGCCATGCCGCCTGATGCAGCCGCCGTCAGAGCTGACGACCCGTATGCCCGGCCCGCTGATCCCGTTGGCCCGCCCCCGCCTCCGCCCGTCGCCCGCCGGGGCTCGGCCGCGCCGCCTGCGGCGTCCGGGGCATATGAGGTGCCGCCCGCTGGTCCGCGTCCGCGCAACTCCGGGGCGTTTGAGGTGCCGTCGGCCGGGCCGCGTCCGCAGGATTCCGGGGCGTACGAGGTGCCGCCGGCTGGTCCGCGTCCGCGCGATTCCAGACCCTACGACCTGCCGACGGGCGAGCCACGACGAACGCGCGACAACCGGCCCATCGAGACCCCGGCTCGCGAGCCGCGGCCAGGTTCGGCTTGGCCGGCCGAGGCACAGCGCGGCGCTTCATGGCAGGCAGACGTCAGGCCGGCATCTCCCAGGCAAGACGACTCTTGGGCGGCTGGATCCTGGCAGACCGATCCAGGGCTGGGAAGCGCTCGCCCGTCCGGCGCACGCTCCGCGGATCTGTCGCGTGGCCCGCAGCCGCCGACAGCCGGACGCACTGCGCCGCCCGCCCCGCGCAGCTGGGCAACTCAGACCGAGACGCCACACAGCGGTGGCCCGTCGGAAGACTTGCGGCCGAGCAGTCCGCGTGCCTTCCGGCCGGACGCCACTGGACCGCGGCCGAGCGCAAGCGGACCCCCGCCCGCACCTTTGCGTCCACGCTTCCAGCCCGCAGCGCCGATTGGACGCGACCAGTCAGGACCGGGTTTGGCGCCACCTGCAGGCGGGGGTCCCGGCTCAGACCCGCACCCCGGCGTTGCGGGCCTGGCGGCCGGCGGGCTCGCCGCGGGCGAACTAGCCGTTGCCCGAGAGCTAGCCCCGCCGACGAAGCCCGAGCGCAGCGGCAAGAGCAAGAAGGCCGACCGTAAGCTGACAGGCCGCAAGGCCGACCGCGCCAAGGCGGCGCCCAAGCCTCCTCGTCCTGTCCGCGACAAGAAGAAGGCGGCCGCTCTCAGCGCGGCAATTGCCAGCGCGGCCGCGGCAGGTGCTCCGGCCAAGGTGCGCGAGAGCGGCGCGGCAGTGGGCTCAGCCGGGGGGAGCGCAGCCCCGGTCGGCACGGCCCCGGTCGGGACGGCCCCGGTCGGCGCGGTCCCCGCCGGCACGGCTGCTGCGGTCGCTGCGGTCAGCCCGGCCACGGTGCACCCCCGGCCTGTCGGTAAGGCGCCAGCCACGTCGACCAGCAAGCCGACAAAGGTGCCGCGGACGCGCGCAGGACGCAAGCGGCGTCGTATGGTGCGGCGATCGCTGGCAGCTGGCGCGAGCATCGCTGTCGTGGCCGGTGGAGTTGCCGGTTACGAACTGCTTCGCCCGAGCGGACCGGTGCACGTCGTGAGCGCGCCCAGCCGGCTGCTGAACTACACGGTGGCGCCTGCGTTGGCCAAGGGCATGAACACCGGGGCGCTGCGAGCTCAGATCATCAAGGCAGGCAATGGCGAAGCCAGCCAGGTGGTCGATGGCGTATACGAAGACCGCACTAGCCCGGCTGCCAAGAGCGGGCCGGTGATCGTCCTGTTTGTCGGCGGTCACCTGTCCGGATCTGCGAGTGCGTTTATCTCCAGCTTCACCGGATTGCTACCGGGTGCCTTCGTCACCAGCGCCGGCTCCATGAGCGGGCAGGCCGCGTGCGTGCCCGCGTATTCGGGACATCTGGCCGAGTGCGCCTGGGCTGACAACGACACTTTCGGCTTCATCGCCTCGCCAGCGCTCAGTGCTTCCGCGCTCAGCGCACAGCTTCGGCAGATCCGCCCGCTCGTGGAGCACACCGTTAAGTAGTGCCTGCTCGGACTAGGTAGTTACTACTCAGGCGGGCGCTTGGCGTTCCCGTCATCGCGGGGCTTTGGCGACCGCAGAGACAGCCGCGCTACCGCGATCGCGACCGCTCCTGCAAGCACGGCCAGGCCGGCCAGCTGCCCGCCGATTCAGCCGGCTGTCCAGCGGAACGGTGGCGGCGACGTCGGCGGCGTGGATCCTTGCCCGGCGCGGCTTAACCGGCGGCAGGCCGATCGAGCTGGCGCCGGGGGTCGGGCCGGCTGAGATCGTCGGGAACAAGTTGGCCGGGTTGCCCGGCGACGTCCCCGTTCCCGCAATGGGAGGCAGCGACGCCGGCGGCAGTGTGATCGTGACCGGCGGACTGGTCGGACCCGAGTGCTTCTTGGGCGGCGACACGGCGACCACGTCGGTAGCCGAGCTCGTGAACGAGCGAGCCTTGCTGGCCGAGGCGGTAGCCGACAGCTGTACCTGCTCACCGAGGGCTGCCTTCGCACCGACCTTCACCGTCAGCTGCAGCTCGTCGGCCTGTCCTGTCGGCAGGTTGCCTACCGTGCAGGACGCGCCATGGGAGACCGGGCACACCGTAAATCGCGGTCGGCCGACGTACTGGGCGTAGGCAACCTTGGCGCGCACCGTGACCCGGGTGCTCGCCGCCTTCGTGCTCCATACCCAGATAGCGAAGCTGGCGGGGTGGCCGGCCTTCACCTGGGATGCGGTGGAGAACGACTGCACCCGGACGCACAGCTGCGGGGTCTTCTTCACCGGGGGCGGCGAGGTCGTGCGCGACGTTGACGGCGTCGGGCTTGGCGTCGACGGACTCGGGCTCGGGCTGGTACTCGGGCTCGAACCTGAGCCCGAGCCGCTCGGAGACCGGTGCGTCGGAGACGGGCTCGGGCTCTTGTGCGCTTTCGACGAGCTGGGCGACGGGAACGGCGTCGCGCTCGGTGACCTCGTCGGACTCGAGCTCGGGGACTTGGTCGGGCTCGGGGACTTGGTAGGGCTGGGGGACTTGGTCGGACTGGGTGAGTTACTAGCGCTGGCGGACTTAGTCCGGCTGGCAGACGTGGTCGAACTGGCCGATCTAGTGGAACTGGCGGACCTGCTTGAGCTGGCGGTCGTGGTTGGACTGGCGGAGTGGCTCGCGCGCGCCTTCCGGTGGTGCCGGCGGTGCCTGACCGGGCGCGTCGCCGTCGCGGAATGACTGGGGGCCGTCGTCGTCAGCGAAGCCAGGATCGCGCTCTTGGGAATCGAGGCGCAGGCGGTGTTCACGATCGGCCTGTTGCCCACCTCAACTGCCAGTGCCTCGGAGGCCACGCTCGCGGTGAGGAATGCGAACCCCGCGACCGCGCCGAGTGCGGCCGATTTGAGGATCTTGGCCCTCACCTGTGCAAACCTCGCTTCAGTTCGTCCGGCTGACCGAAGCTCAAGCTCCGTGCTCCTCACATTATGCACGGACGGCCAAGAGCCCCATGCCGGCGCACATTCGCCATCTAAGGTTCACGAATCCGTCACCCTGGCATCGAGGGCGAGGTCCGATGCGTGTCCCTAGCTCGGCTTCTGCCCACAGAAGCGGGGTTTCATGCGGCTGGCGGCCATCCTGTCGCGGCTGGCGGGCAGCTGGCGCAATCCTGACCGCGCTAGATCGTGTATGCTCTCGTGGCGCGGTGATGCGGCGCCCCGAGCGGGGAGCCAGCAGGTCCGCAGCCCGCCCCCTTAGCTCAGTCGGCAGAGCGTCTCCATGGTAAGGAGAAGGTCTACGGTTCGATTCCGTAAGGGGGCTCCGCAGGTCACAGGCGGTTTCTAGCCGTCAGAGGTCAGGGGCCGGAGTGCCGTGGGGGGCACTTTGGGGGGCAAGTCCGCAGTAGCATCCCGATCTGGTGGCAGGTCATCTGGCTGGTTGCCGCGTGCTCCATCCGCGTATACAGCTTGCGGGCCAGCGAGGCTAGTGCATTGAGGCGGCGGTGCGGCTGTTCCGGATGGCCGTGATCGTGGCGGCGCGGGACTGGCAGATACAGCCAGGGCGGAATGCCATCTCCTCGACGGTCGCCGCCTGGGGGCCGACTAGTCCGTCGTACTGCACGAGGTTGCCGGAGGTCGGCACTCCGAGTTCGCTGCTTATGAGTCGGCCGATGGACAGGCACGCGGCCTGGAGCGACACGAACGGGATGGATGGCTGGTAGCCGAGTGCGTCTAGCCCGGGCAGGCCGATCGCCTGGGCAAGACCGCACACCGGCTTGCCCAGGTAGGGCTGGAGCAGGCGCCGTTGCTCAGGAGTCATGTTAGCGAGGTCGTCGCTGGTCAGTGGGTCATCGCCGCGCATCGCCCGTTCCGGGGACAGGCCCGTGGCGTTGGCGAGGCGCTGCGCGGCCGATGGCCCGACGTTGTCGGGCGGGAAGAAGCAGTTCAGGCAGGGACCGGTGCCATGGCGGTGGTCGTGGATGCCGAGCATTGTGTCGCCGGTGGCGGCGTCGATCAGCTGATCAGGCCACAGACGCTGGGCGTCGCGGCGCGCTTGGGCCGAGTCGAGCGCGGTCAGCACGCGCGGGAGCCAGGGCAGGGACGCGTTGTCGATGGCGGCTGGAAGCTCCGAAACAGGTTCTCGGAACGCGGTGACATCGAAGTTCGGGAGAGCCGCGATCGCCAGGTCGGTCTTCCACGGGACGGTGACCGCTTCGGCCGCCCCGCCGATGGAGTAGGTTCCCCGGTTCTCCGGCCCGTACCGCTGGTTGTCGACCGCGAGCAGCCGTCCCTGAGCTCCGATGGCGTTCAGGAGCAAGAGGATGCCGGTCCCGATCGCGCCCACGCCGATGAGGCCGAACTCGAGAACCATTGTGGGTGGCAGGTCGGGTGCAGCACTCAGGTCACTTGACAGCGTGACCGGGCAATACCGCAGGTGCCGGTGGAGTATCCGGCAGCCAGGGAGCACATGGGCGGTGTACTTGAAAGCCTCGGCCGCCGCCAGAGCGGCCGCGTAGACCGCGCCGGCTGCGTTGCCTGGCCGGCCCGGCCGGATCACCGCCCCGCCGTGCCCGGCGACATGGGCGCCGAACCCCTCGGGCACCACCCGGATCGCCCGGTGGAAGTCGGTGCCAACATGCAGCCGCACTCCGGCAACGCCGGGTGAGGTGACGACGCGCAATGGCCGCTCCGGGTCGATGGCCGCAACCGCGGCGGCCAGCTCTTCTACGGCGGTGGCCGTGATTCCGCCGCGGTCCTGCCTAGGATCTGCCTGCGTCGGCGCGCGCGCTCCTGAACCGGCAGTTGCCACTCGTATAGGTGGCTGGTCCGGTGTTCCTCCGGGTGCTTCCAGTCGTAGTCATCGTGGCCGTAGCGCTCAGTCGGCACCGTCACGTTCGATCGAGTAGCCGGCGATCTTGCTGGAGTAGCAGTCCTTGATCGCACACAAGTAGAGCTTGCCCTCACGCGTCGGGTGCTCGGTGATGTCGGTCAGCCACCTGACGTTCGGGGCGGTCGCGGTGAAGTCGTGCCGGACACGGCCCTTGTCGTCGACGACGGCGAGCAGGTCGTCGTGCACCGGTGGTCCGGGCTTGCCGGCCTTGGACTTTCGCCTTGCGCGGGAGGCGAAAACGCCCGCTGTCGAGCACAACCGCCAGACCCGGTTCTCCGAGGCAGTGATGCCGACGCCGGCGAGCTCGTCGGTCAGGAACCGGTAGCCCAGCGTCGGGTCGTCCTCATGGATGCCGCGCAGCGCGTCGATCGCGTGCGCATCGTCCCAGTCCCGCTGGGACACGGGGTCTTGCAGCCACTTGCAGTAGCCCTGGGCGGACAGTTTCAGGACCCGGCACGCCACCGCGACCGGCACCCTGACACGGGCACCGGTCGCGGCCATCTCGCGGACGAGCGGGAAGACTATTTTCCCGGCAGGTTCGCCTGGGACAGGTAGGCGGCCGCACGGCGCAGGACTTCGTTCTCCTGCTCCAGCAGCCGGTTGCGCTTCTTCAGCTCCCGCAGCTCGGCACGGTCGGCCTCCGTCAGACCCGGCCGATGGCCGTCGGCGACGTCGGCCGCCTTAAGCCAGTTGTGCAGGCAGCCTTCGGAGATCCCGAAGTCCTTGGCGATCTGGTTCAACGGAGCTTCGCCCTTGCGGGCCACCGCCACGACATCGTCGCGGAACTCCTTGGGATACGGCTTGGGCACGGTCGACATCCTTCCAGCGAGGACGAATCCTCACAGGTCAGGTGTCAACCAAAGTCTGGGCAGACCCTCCCTTCGAGTATCGGAATGCTGAGCCCGGACGAGTACGAGTGCCGCTGTCATGAGGGTGCCACTCCAGCTGGGCGACCCCGCCCCGGTGTCCGGGGAACGGGGGGAAGGTCAACAGTCCCGCTTGGCCCCACTGGGTCTGAAGGCCGGGGACGTTGGGTCTTAGGGCCCTGTCAGGTCGGCGCAGCGGTGCATATGAAGGAACAAAAGCTAGCGGTAGAAGATGCAAGGAGCTGTAGAGATGCGTGCGCTTCGCCTGGCACTTCCGTTCGTGGTCGTGCTGGGTCTCGCCGCTTGTGGCTCGAGCCAGGTCAAGGTCATGCCCGACGTCAAGGGTCAGAAGCTTGATGTCGCGTTGAGCGATATCAAGCGCGCGGGCTTTGAGGACAAGGTTGACGTTGTCGGGGGCGGCATATTTGGAGTCGTCGTCAAGTCGAACTGGGAGGTCTGCGACCAGTCGCCAGCTGCAGGGCAGGCGCTGACAGCCGTTCCGCAGTTGACGGTGGCTCGCTCTTGTGGCAACGAAACTCCCGCGCCGACCGCGTCACCGACTGTGACGTCATCCTCGGGTGGTGGCGAGATCCTGACTGCAAGAAATAATAAGGATTTCGCAGCGATCCTTGCTTTGGGGGATGAGTGCGATAGCAGCATTGGAAACTTTGCCGCCAAATACCAGGATAGGATGATCCAGTTCAACGGAGTTGTCGCGAATCTCGCCCACGCGGGTAGTTACAAGACACGCTACGATATTTTGATTTCAGCCGGAAACAACGCCGCCAATCCAGCTGGACCGGCATTTAAGTTCGAGAATGTCAACACTACTTTCGATCTGCACTGGACGCGGTCAAACACTCCAGGCACCGTAAGCGTGGGAAGCAAGCTTCGCATTACTGCTCGGGTTGACCATTACAATGGCACCCAGTGTCTTTTCTTCCTGGACCCGGTTTCGACTGCGGGTAGGTGACGCGGAGCCGGCAGGCGCTTGATGGTGCCGTGCTCGGGGACCACGACCACCCGCCCGTCCGCGTCGCGGTAGATGGCGTGGCTTCCTTTGACCCGGACCGCTCGAAGCCGGCGGACTGCGGGGTACGGGTGACCTCGCGGACCGGCAGGTCCGACAGGGCGGGGCTCACGCCGCGGGCAGCGCGAAGGACGTCACGAGAGGCGTGCTGGAAACATATCTCGCCGGGTCGTCCACCTCGTCCAGGTAGAGCGCGACCGCCTCGGCGAGGTTAGCGAGCGCCTCATCGATGGTCCGGCCCTGGCTGGCAACGTCGACCTCAAGGCACTGGGCGACGTACCAGTCTTCTTCCCGGTGCACCGCGGCGGTCAGGTTCCTCGACTCGGCCATGCCATAAGCCTAACCCAGCAGGCCCGACCGCACCGTACCCTGCGCGGCCCGCTCCGGGCCAGGCGGCCGGGGCCAGTGAGCGGACGCCGCTTCGCGCCGGACCTGGCGCGTTACCAGCGACGCCGGCTTTGATTCGGTCAGCAATGCTGAAAGTCCGCCCGTGGAGAGCGCACCGCCCTTCTGCGGCGGACCCGGGCGCGTTGACAGGGGCACGTGCAGGCCGGGCTCGCCTGCACGACCGCCGTCCGCAACCAGCGGACCCTCACCGCCTGGCACAACCGGCAGCAACACCACGCGCGCGAAACGTTCGACTTTCTCGGGTTCACGCATATCTGCGCGACGGCGAAGGGCGGGCAGTTCTGGGTGAAGCGGATCACGATCGCCAAGAGGATGCGGGCGAAGCTGAAGCAGGTTAAAGATCAGCTGCGGCGGCGCATGCATCAGCCCATTCCGGTGCAGGGCCGCTGGCTGGCCAGCGTGGTGCGCGGGCACATGGCCTACTACGGCGTGCCTGGCAACAGCAGGGCGGTCGAGGCCTTCCGTAACGAGGTCACCCGGCACTGGCTCAAAGCGCTGCGGCGTCGCAGCCAGAAGGGCCAGCGCCTGACCTGGGCACGGATGCGCCGGATCCACAAACGGTGGCTGCCGCCAGTTCGCGTGCTGCATCCGTTCCCCGAAGCACGCTTCGCCGCTATGCACCCGAGGCAGGAGCCCAGTGCGGTAATCCCGCACGCTGGGATCTGTGCGGGGGGCCGCCCGCAAGGGCGGTCCCTACCGCGCCCCTGGTCCTGGCGGCGACCTGCGGCGGGACGGTGTTGGTCTGCTGCTGGCAGCAGGCGGGCGGGTGCTCGGGCGGGCTGAGGATCTCGGGCCGGCTGCGCTCTGGCGACATGGACGCGGGGCGGATCGGGCAGCGGATCTTCCCGGCGACGGCGGGGCAGGTGTGGCGGCGGTAGCCGTCGGCGTCCTCGCCGGCGTGAGCACCGAGCTTGTGCCGGGCCAGCTCGGCGGTCTGCTCGTCGTGGGCGGCAGTGTCGTTGCTGCTGGCGCCAGGTGGCAGCGGGACCAGCTGCAGCAGCGCCTTCGGCGTCGCCGGGCAGTAGAGGCATCCATTGCTAATGATCGCGCCGTGGTGGGTTCCCTGGGGGCCGCGGTCGTTTGGGTGCAGGTCTTGCACCAGCTGGGCGCCGGCAGCGCGGAGCGGGTTTGCCCAGGTCTCCGGGACGCGGTGGGAGTAGCCGGAGTCGGCGATGACGTCGCCGAGCGCGATGCCGCCGGCGGCCATCGAGGCGAGTACGCCGGCGAGGGCGGCGGCGGGGTCGTGGGCGCTGGAGCAGACGGTGATCCGGCGGGCAAGCTCGGGCACGGCCGGCCGGTTGTCGTCTTTGACCATGACCGCCGCGGACAGGTAGTAGCCGTAGAACATTTCTCCTTCCTGGATCTTGCGGTTGACGTTGCGGTGTCCCCAGGAGGCCTCGGGGTCGGTGCCGGTGCCGGCGGCCGCGTGCGGGACTGGCCGCGCCCAGGCTTCGACGTCGGTCCAGTCGGCGGCCAGCGAGCTGCTGGTGTTCTTGAACTGGCCGGGGATGCTGGCTTCGGTCAGCTGGTCGCACACGTGCTGCAGGGCCCGGGAGGGGGCGCCGTCGGGCGGGGTTTTGGCCAGGGCGCGGGTGATCAGCCGGCTGAGCGTGCTCGACCTGCCGGTAGGTGAGCTGATGCGGGCCGGTCTTCCAGTCTTCGATGACGCCCAGCCGCTTCTGGTCGTTCTCCGGCAGCGCCAGCAGCGCGGCGTGCGCCCTGGTGAGGTGGGCGGGACGGCCGTCGGCCAGGGCGAGCATCATGCCGGTCAGCAGGGTGCCGGCTGTCAGTTGCCGGCCGCGGGCGGCGGGCGGCAGCAGGGCCTCGATCGTCTCGCCGGCGCCGGAGCCGGCGACGATGCGCTCGATGGCGGCCAGCGTGAGGCTCACCGTGTTACCGGCCCGGGCCGGTCAGCAGGGTGATCGCGTCGGCTTCGGTGCCGTGGTCCAGGCCGGCGGTGATGTCGCCGAGTTGCTGGCAGCAGGTGATCCCGGCGGCGTGCAGGAGCACCGCCAGGCCGAGCAGCCGGGCGGTCTCGGCCAGCCAGGTGGCCCGCAGCCGGCTGGTGTCCAGGGGCGGCAGCCCGCCCCCGCCGGCCAGCGAGCGGGTCAGCGGGTTGGTGATGTTGCCCCGCTCGGGCTTGTCCCCGCCGGTCAGGAAGCTCTTCCCGGCGAACGCAGCTGCTTCCAGCAGTGGCGGGTGGTAGCGGGCAAGCACCGGCACTGCCCGCGGCGCACGGCCGCCGCGCACGGTCACGATGACGCCGCCGGAGCGGGCGCAGACGTCGGTGCCGCGCACGTTGCGCAGGTCCGAGCGGATCAGCCCCGCGCCGGCGCCGAGGCAGGCCAGCGCCGTGGCGCGCGAGCGCCGGCCGGGAGTGGGCTGGGCGAGCGCTAATGCCAGGTAGCCGTCGATCTCCGCGGCAGAGTAAGGAGCCTTGGCCCGCTGGCGGGGCAGCGGCGCGTCCGCCGGGTCCAGGTGCGGCACCACCGCGCGGGCGATGAACCGCAGGTTCGTGCGCAGCGTGCGGCGTGCCACGCCGGACAGGCCGGGGGCGTGCGCGGCGAACCGCTCGATCACCGACGGGTGCAGCAGCACGCCCGGTACCGGTTCCAGTCCCAGTCCGATGCCGTAGCCCGCGAGCTTGCAGGCCGCCCACAGCAGGCACTTGGCCCGGTTGGTGTCCGGCGGGGCCGACGCCGCCACCACCGACCGCGCGAACGCCGCGGCCGTCGGCGAGGTCCCCCGGGCGGGCTTCCACCGCATCAGGTAGGCGGCCACCTCGCCGCCGGCTGCCGCTGCCATCAGATGCTCCCCGTGTGCAGGATCAGTCCACAGTAAAATACTGTGGAATGACGCGGCAGCCCCGGATCTGAGACGGTGTGTCGCATGGAACCATCCGCGGAACGGACCGTGGGACAGGCCGCCGCCGAGCTCGCCGCCGCGGCCGGGCCCGCACTGCCCGGCACCCTGACCGTGCGCTCCTACGCCTGCGGCAAGCCGCGCTGCCGCTGCCACCACGACCCGCCTCAGCTGCACGGCCCCTATGCCGAATGGACCCGCAAGATCGACGGCAAGACCGTCACCCGCCGCCTGACCCCCGAGCAGCTGGCCGCCTGGCAGCCCCTGTTCGACAACGCCCGCAAGATGCGCGACCTGCTCGCCCGGATCCAGGACCTCACCCTGCAGGCCGTCGACGCCGACGACACCTGAACCCGGCAACACGCGCAAAACCCAGTGGACACAACCCGCTTAACCCGTGGACGCCGCCGTCAGGATCGATCATCCGCGCAGGTCACGGCCAGATGTGAAGGCCTCTCCATCCACCCGATGCGCTGCTCGACCTGGCGCAGTGTCAGCTGCCGGTGCCGGCGGGCCTCCAGCGAATTGACCAGGCGTAGCGTCCCCGTGACCGCGACCTACGGTCGGTGCAGGCTCAGCCACTGAGCCATAACAACCGTTTAGCGCGCGCACACGGAGCGACGCTCAACATTGCTGTGGTCCTCGAGAACCGTGAGTGCGGTGCTGCCAGTGGTTCCGCGAAGTAAAGAGTATAATTCAGTTTGTGGATAGAGCTGCGGCGCCCTCGCTGTTGCCTGTGCTGCGGTCTCAGCAGCAGGGGGAGATTCTCGCGCTGCTGCTGGGTGATCCGGGTCTGGAGGTCAGCCTGACGGAGATCGCCCGGCGGACTGGTGCCCCGCATCCGTCGGTTCATCGCGAGGTGGAGCGGGCGGAGCGGGCCGGGCTGGTCACAAGCCGGAAGGTCGGCAATACGAGGCTGGTGCGGGCTGATACCGCCAGCCCGTATTACGCGGGGCTGGCCGAGGTGCTGACCCGGGCGTTCGGGGTGCCTGCGGTTCTGGCGGGGGAATTCGGGCGGGTCCGGGGGATCAGCGCGGCGTACGTGTACGGGTCGTGGGCGGCGCGTCATGCCGGCCAGTCTGGGGAGCGGCCGGTCGGGGATATCGACGTGCTGGTTCTGGGGGAGCCGGACCGGGATCAGCTGTACCAGGCGGCCGGGGTCGCCGAAGAGCGGCTGGGCCGGCCGGTCCAGGTGACGATCCGGGAGGCATCCTGGCTGGAGTCGGGATCGGGGTCGTTTCACCAGACTGTGACCGGCCGGCCGATGCTGAGGCTGGATCTGCCGTCGGCCTAGCCGAACGGGTCCAGCGAGCCGGCCCGCAGCAGCGCCCGGACCGCCGAGACAGCGGCGGCCGCCTTATCTATCGCCCAGCCGGCGTCTGACTCGGTAACCGGCGCCGCCGCGGGGTCGAAGTACTGGGCGGTGTGCCGGGTGCGGCGCAGCCGTTCGAAGGTCGGCTTGGCGTATGCCGGGATGTCGGCGGCGAACTGGGCGGACACGGCGTCCTCGACGCACATGTGGGAGCCGTCCCCGCCGGTAGCCCGCAATAGCTGGCGGGCCAGGAGCGCTTCGGCCGCCATCCGGTACGCGTCGTAGGCGGCCGCGTAAGCACCGTCGGCGTCGCCGTTGGCCAGGGCCGCCCTGGCCGTGGCCTCCAGGCGCCTTGCAGCCCGACCGGCCAGTGCATCCGCCAGCACAGCCGGGTCGCTCGCCTCGATGCTCTCCAGACGACCGCGGCTGATTAGGAACGCAACGGTCTGCTCACCCCTATGCCAGCGAGTCAAGTCAGGAGCCTCCCCAGATCGACGGGTACGCCGCGAGCGGGCCGTCTCAACCAGCCGTAGTGCTCTCAATGATCAGGTGCCGGATCCCGGATCCGGTGAGCACGCTACCGGATCCGGCTGACACTGCCAGCCGCGAATGGCCAAGAGGGCTGAAGCCTCGGTCGGCACGCGGCCAGGGCTTCTTTCATGTCGGGCTACCAGCACCCCCATCGCCTCGTGAGCCGATGAGGTAGGCGACGAGGCGCATGGGGCGGTGCGGTCAAGGCAATCGCCCGGACAACGAGGCTCGATGCAGCGTTGTGGAAACCCCCGGCCGTTCTGAATGCTCCAGCGGAACATCAGGTTCACTGGCCGCTTGCGGTCTAGACACGGTGTCCAACTCGCTGTTAATCTCCGCTGACAACAAGGGATTCGCGCCCTGTGCCGGGATTCTCCTGCGGGGGCGCAGGTCGGATCTGGAGGCGGCCCAATGGACACACGTCAGCCGCTTATCGGCGCGGATCTAGCACCCAGAGCCGGGCTCGCTGCGCTGAGCAGAAGACAACTGCTAGGCGCAGGCGCTGGCCTAGCTGGCGGCCTGGTGCTGGCGGCTTGCGGTGGTTCACTGAGCAGTCCGACCAAGGCCGGCAAGTCTTCGGGTCGGGCGGCCTTGACGCAGCTAGCTGGCGGGACGCCGAAGCGCGGCGGCACGTTCACCGTCGGCGTGCTGAGCGGCGGCCAGGAGGAGAACCTGTTCCCCGGCACCTCAGTCGGCACTCCTGACTTCGTGCGGGACTACAACCTGTACAACCTTCTTTTCTACCTGGGTAAAGAGATCTCCCCGCTGGTGCCCGGCCTGGCGCTATCGGCCGAGCCCAATGCCGATGCCTCGGTCTGGGTGTTCAAGCTCCGGCCAGGTGTCACCTGGCATGACGGCAAGCCGTTCACGGCCGACGATGTCGTGTACAACTTCAAGACCGTATGGTCGAACCCGAACCTTGACTTCTCCAGCGGCTTCCTGACCGGCATGGTCGATTTCAAGAACGTGCGCAAGCTCGACACGCTCACGGTGCAGGTGCCGCTGCTCACGCCGGCTGCGCAGTTCCCCACAATTTTCGCCTACTTCGACTTCCCGGTCGTGCAGGACGGCGCGACGGTCAAGTCCAGCGCAACGAAGCCGATCGGGACGGGGCCGTTCAAGTTCGAGTCGTTCACGCCGGGCAGCCGCAGCGTCTTCACCGCGAACAAGGATTACTGGGAGCAGGGCAAGCCTTACGTCGACCAGCTCGTAGTCGACTCCTCCTTCACCGACACCGACTCGCTGTTCAACGCGCTGCTCAACGGGACGATCAACCTGTTCCCGAGCCTGCCGCTGGTAACCGCCCGCAGCCAGCTCACTGCGAAGCAGGTGCAGATCCTCGCCTCGCCGTTCGCGGCGCAGAGCTACATGTTCGCGATGCGGGTCGACAAGGGCCCGTTCGCGGACAACCGGATCCGGGAGGCCTTCAAGTACCTGGTCGACCGGCAGGCAATGATCGACGGAGCGTGGGCCGGCTTCGGCACCGTCGCCTACGACCTGCTCGCGCCGGGTACGGAGTACTACGCCGCGGACCTCAAGCGTGACTACGACCCCGAGAAGGCACGGTCACTATTCAAGGCCGCGGGGGTGCTCGGCCAGACCTTCACGCTGCCGACCTGCGACTTCCTGCCCGGCATGGTGGAGTCGTCGACCATCCTGGCTCAGCAAGCTGCCGCGGCCGGAGTCAAGGTCGTGGTGAATACCGAGAGCGCCGCCACGTACTTCACGCCGGCCGGCGGATTCACGATCCGGCCGTTCGGTTACGAGGTCGACCAGCCGGTCGGGTCGTTGCTGGCCGCCTACCGGTCGGAGTACACGGTGGGCAATCCTTACCCGGATACGCACTGGGGCAGCCAGCCGGGCGGCGTCGCGGCGGAGAAGCTAATCTCGGCCGCGATCGCGGCAACCGACTCATCGAAAGCTGCCGAGCTGTGGCGCGAATGCCAGCTGCAGCAGTTCAACCAGGGTGGATACCTGGTGTGGGGGAACGTGCCCTACGTCGACGCCGCAGCCAATAACGTGCGCGGCCTGTCTGCAGGCGCGGGTTTCAGCTACAACAACTGGCGGCTTCAGGATGGCTGGCTGGCTTGACCACACCAGGAGGGCTGATGCGACGCTTCACCGGCAGGTCGGTCGTCGTGCTCGGTGGCGCAGGAGTACTGGGCGCGGCGTGCGTGCGTGCATTCGCTGGTGAAGGCGCCAAGGTCGCTGTCGGCTTCCGATCCTCGGCTAAGGCTGCTGAGGAGCTCGTACAGGACCTCACGGCAGGCGGCACCGCGGCGTTCTGCGGTCCGGCCGACGTTACGGACCGGGCCTCGCTCCAGGATTTCATCGCGGCGGCAGCCACCAGGCATGACGGCATTGACGTCCTGGTAAATGCCTTCGGCCGGATTGACGCCGCGGACGCTGTTCGATTCGATGCCACCGACGCTGCGGCCTGGGACGAGCTGTTCCGGGTTGATGTGCGGGGCACGTTCCTGGCCTGCCAGGTGGCGCTGCCTTATCTGCAGCAGCGCGACAGGCCCGCGATCGTCAATTTCGCCGGATCCTACGGGAACGGCACGAACCCAGAGAACCTGGTGAACTCGGTCAGCGTTTCCTTCTGCGCGGCCAAGGGCGCCATCCGCGGATTCACCGCGGCACTTGCCCGTGACCTTGCCCCGCATGTCCGAGTGAACGCGATCTCGCCAGGGATGATCGAGGCGAACTGGGATGCGGACTGGAATATCCCGGCCGAGCACCTTGACGAAGCGAAGGCGGCGACGCCGCTCAAGCGGATGGGAACGCCTGCGGAGATCGCTGAGAGCGTCTTGTATCTGGCCTCACCAGGCGGCGGCTACACGACGGGCCAGGTTCTGCAGGTCGACGGCGGCTGGCTGATGCCGGGCTAGGAGGCCACCCATGACCATCTCGGTTTCGCTCGCGGGCCTGCTCCCGGCCGATCTTCCCGACGGCCGGGACGCCGTCCGGGAAGGCGTTGCGCTGGGCAGCACGCTGGAGCGTCCGCTCTCGCTGTACCTGCGGGAGAAAGGCGCCCCGTCCGAGCGAGCCTGGCGCGAGCGGGCAGCGTCTGAGGGCATCTCGTCGACGTGCATCAACATCGGACTGGCGACCTGGCCGGACACCCGAGAGGCGCTCGGCTGCATCTATGAAGACAGCCTGCGGCGGGGCGTACGGCCGCCGGACCGGTTCAATATTCTCGCTGAGCGCAGGATGGGCCTGCCGAAAGCGCTGCGGCTGGCCGCTCCGCAGGAGACTGGTCCGTTGCTGATGACCCAGCAGGACTGGTGGGAGAGCACGAACACGGTCCCGATCCAGCCCGAGGCCGCCGACAACACAATCGGCGGGCCCGGTTCGCTCGATAACGCCGTCGACGCCATTCAGGCTGGCATCACTCATATCGGAGTTCTCAGCCAGTACATGTGGCGCTGGCCGTACTGGGAAGACGAGACCGGTCAGGTGATGGCGGTGCTCAGGGCCGCGGGAGTGCTGGCTGCGCACCGCAGCGGCGGAGTCTGTTTTGATTCCTACCTCGAAGACGGTTACCCGGGCGTGTTCCACGACTACGCCAACTACGTCGGCTGGGCCATGCTCGAGCGCTACGTGTCCGAAGATCTGATCGGCGCGGCCTATTCGTGCTCCTGGGGTGGTCTGACCACCGACCCGGTGACGAAGGCAGCCGTGACACTCGCGCTGCACGCCTTCCGGCCCGAGCACGTGCCAGCCGGGTTCGTCCAGGGCGACACTATCGGCAACCGGGCCGACATCGAGGCCAACGCGGCCGTCGTCGCGACCGACGTGCTGTTCATGAAGGCCGTCGACTATCGGTACCGGCTGGGCGGCGCGCCAATCGCGGTGCCGGTCACCGAGATGGAGCGCATCCCGACCTGGCAGGAAGTCGCACAGGTCCACGCCATGAACAGACGAGTCGAGGAGTACCTTCCCTCGGTTGCCGCGGCCATCGACTGGCCGCAAATCGAGGCCAAGCGCGATCACCTTGTCCGCGGTGGCAAGCGATTCTTCGACGCTGCCCTCGGCATGATGCGCGAATCCGGGGTTGACGTGGCTGATCCCGCCGCAGTGCTGCTGATTATCAAGCGCCTTGGGGCCGCCCGCTGCGAGGAGCTGTTCGGCGCTGGCCAGCTCGACGAGGCCTACCCCCGAGGACGGCGGCCAGTGCTGGAGACCGACCTGGTTCACCAGACAATGGCCGAGCGTGCCCGGCTGCTGGAGTTCCTGCATGGCATGGAGGCTGCTCAGTTGCGTGGCCTCCGAGTGGTGCTGGCATCGACGGACGTGCACGAGTTCGCCAAGTTCCTGCTCGACGCCGCGCTCGCGGAGGCGGGCGCGCGGGTTATCGACGCCGGGGTCAACCGCGATCCCGAAGATATCGTCAGCGCGGCCGTCGAGAGTGCGGCCGAAGCGATCGTGATCACTACGCACAACGGAGTCGCACGCTCGTTCGCGGAGCTACTGCGCGCAGAGCTGAGCCGCGCGGGACTCGACCGCGTACCGGTGTTTATGGGCGGGGTTCTGAACGAGGACGTCGAAGGCAGCGAGATACCTGTCGATGTGCGTGCCGACCTGGCAAAGCTGGGCGTGCAGCCGCTGTCTGCCGTCGAGGAACTGATCGGCAGGCTAGCGGGCCTGACCGGCCAGGGTGTCGCGCAGTGAACGTAGCCCTCCTGGCAGATTTCGGCAGCACATTTACCAAGGTCATAGCCGTCGACCTGGCCAGCGGAGCGCTCGTCGGCACCGCGCAGGCGCCGACCAGCCTGACCGGCGAGATCCTGGACGGCTATGAAGAGGCCGCGCGTGCGGCGCTGCGCGATGCCGGCGGGGCAACCCAGGTCGCGACCGAGATGGCCGCGTCCAGCGCCGGCGGGGGAATCCGCATGGTTGCGGTCGGTCTGGTGGACAGTTTGACCGCAGCCGCCGCCAGCGCCGCGGCGCTGAACGCTGGGGCGCGGCTCGTCGGTACCTTGGCAGGCGCGATTACCGAAGAGGACGCCCGGCGGCTCGCTAGCCTTGATCCGGAAATCGTGTTGTTCGCCGGCGGGATCGACGGCGGTCAGGAAACCAGGGTCCTGAGCAACGCCGTGGCCCTGGCGAGCGCCGTGGCCCGCGCGCACGTCATCGTGGCCTGCAACAGCGTCATCGCAAACGATGTCCGTGCCATTTTCAAGCCACGCGCCAGGAGCGTCGTGGTGGTGCCGAACGTCATGCCGGAGATCGGCGTGATTGCCTTCGACGCTGCGCGTGAGGCAATTGCGGGTGTCTTCATCCGCGAGGTCATCGCGGGCAAGCACCTGTCGAACTCGCCGCGGTTCGCGGCGCTGGTTCAGATGGCGACTCCGGACGCGGTGCTGCGCGCGGCGGTCGTCCTCGCCCGTGCGGCCGGACGGCAGCGAGCCACTGGCGATGGTGTAGTCGTCACCGATGTCGGCGGAGCGACGACAGACGTTTACTCAGTTCTGCTGCACCGGCCGGTCAGCGGATTCGGGGTGAAACGGCCTGGGTTCCTCAGCACGCCCCAGGTGCGTACGGTCGAAGGAGATCTGGGCGTCCGGTCCAACGCCCGCGGCGTCTTGCTCGCTGACCAGAGCTGGCTCGAGCGACATGGCCGGTCTGCCGCGTGCATCGCGGCGGCATGCGAGCGGCGCGCAGAGCAGCCTGACGTGGTGTTTTCTGCTGGCCCGGAGCGGGAGCTGGACGAGTTGCTGGCCACGTCATGCATGTACAGGGCGCTGGAGCGCCACTGCGGGTACCGGGCGGTTCGCCCTGCGACCGCCGGCCGGACAGTCCTGGTGGAGCGTGGCCAGAACCTGTCGGGGTGCCGGACACTGGTGGCCGGGGGCGGCATTCTCCGCGCTTCGGCCGCCGGTGCTGATCTCGCCCGCCAGGCTCTTACCCGGCTCCCTGACAGCGTGCTGGCGCCCAGGCACTGCCGGATCGTCATCGACCGGCGCTACGTTCTTGCCGCCGCCGGCCTGCTCGCCAAGTCTCAGCCGCAGATCGCGGAGGCCCTGCTCCGCAGGGAGCTACCAGAGGAGCCAGCCCGATGACACTCGGTCACACCACAAGGCCCGTGCCGACCTTGGACAAGTCTCGGCAGATGTTTGAAGCCCTGTCGAAGGTGATGGCTGGCGGTGTCGGATCCGCGGACCGAGCCCTCGTCGCGCCGCACCCGATCTTTATCGCACGCGGTCAAGGCAGCCGGATGTGGGATGTCGACGGCAACGAGTACATCGACTACCTACTCGGCTACGGGCCGCTGGTGCTAGGCCACGCGCATCCGCGGCTTGTCGACGCGATAGACGCGCAGATGCGTCGCGGCAGCATGTACGGAACCGCCCACCCGCTCGAGCTTGCAGCGGCCGAGCTACTGACCGGGCTGATGCCCTCGATGGAACAGGTCCGCTTTGGCCAGTCCGGCACCGAGGCGGTCCAGTCGGCGATACGGCTCGCACGGGCGGCAACCGGACGCTCGATCGTGGTCAAGTTCGAAGGTCACTACCACGGATGGGCGGACCAGGTCGCGGTGTCATACGCGCCCGGTCCGGACGCCGCCGGGCCCGACGCTGCGCCAACGGCGGTGCCGATGTCGCAGGGGCAGGCCGACGGCACTTATCGCGACATCATCGTTCTCGGCTGGAACGACCTGGCGGCTGTGCGCGACTTGTTCGCCAGCCACGGAGGCGAGATCGCCGCCGTGCTGACCGAGCCGATCGCCTGCAACATGGGCGTGATCGAGCCCGAGCCCGGCTACCTGCAGGGCTTGCGGGATCTGTGCACTGCGCACGGCGCGATCCTGATCTTCGACGAGGTGCAGACAGGCGTCCGCGTCGCATTGCGCGGCGCGCAGGGAATGTACGGGATCTCGGCGGACCTCACTTGCCTGGGAAAGGCGATCTCGGGCGGCTTCCCGGTTAGCGTGCTCGGCGGGAGGAAAGAGCTCATGTCCCTGGTTGCCGACCGCCGGGTGTTCCAGGCCGGCACCTATAACACCAACCCGCTGTGCCTGGCCGCAATCCTCACGACGGTGGATCGGCTCAGCCAGCCGGGCACATACGAGCAGATGGCGGACCTGTCGGAGCGGCTACGTGCCGGACTAGCGGAGATCGTCCGGCCGATCGGCTGTTACGTGCAGGGAACGACCACCGTCTTCGGGCTCGGATTCGGCCCCGGACCGATCCGGAACATGCGGGACGGCTGGCGCAACGACGCCGGCCGGATGATGGAGTTCAAGCGCGCCCTGTGGGCGAGCGGGCTCTACACCAAGCCAACGCCCCGCGACATCTGGTATCTCTCGACCGAGCACTCCGACCGCGACATCGACGAAACGCTCGAGCGCGCAGCAGATGCCGTCATGCTGTTTGAGCAGTGAGCGCAAGCGGCAGCACGTCCTCGGCCAGCGGCGCACCCTCGGGAGGGATGCTGTAGATGGCGTGCCATTGCAGCAGCGTCAACTGCTCGGTCAGCAGATCCACGTGCCGCACTGACGCGGATGTGCTCAGTGTGGAAAGCGTGGCCTCGATCATCGAGTACAGCGCGCCGCTGGCGAAATCAATATCAATCTCGGGGCGCGTAATCTGAAGCTTCGCTGAAGCGTGATGGATCGCTGCGATCCATCCGTGCATTGCCACATCGGCGTTGTCGTTCGCCTCTTTCCAGCCGCTGGTCGGCAACTGCTTGGCCATCTCGATCGCGGGGCGCAGGTCGGCATTCTCGATTCGCCACATCATTGCGTCCCTGACCATCGTTCGCAGCAGCTGGTAGGTGGACTCCTTCGGGTCGATCCCAGCCCGGAGCCGCTCGCCGATCTGGACGTAGCCAGCCATGTAGTCCCGGACCAGCTGGAACAGAATGCTTTTCTTGTCCGCGAAATGGTTATAGACAGTGGCGCGCGACACCCCCGCCCGGAGGGCTATATCGGCGACCCGGGTCGCCGCGTAGCCAGGGGTGTGAAACAGCTCCCGAGCTGCGGCCAGAATGGCGCTGGCGCTCTCGGGCTCAAGTTGTCCGTTCGCGGACTCTGCGCTCGGCATTCCATGCTCCCAAATGACGCTGACCGCAATTGAAGCAGTCGTCCTCCTGAGGTTACAGATCGCCTTTCGCGCAGACGACCCCGGAGCCTGCCGGACAGGCTCAGGAAGCACGCCAGTGCCGCGGAGGTCCGGTCACTGGCGCCGACTCACATTAGTCTGGACACGGTGTCTAACGCTACTGTACGATTCCGGGATGATACTCGCGGATCCCCGGCCCAGCCAGATGAGCAGCGGGCATTCTCGCGGGCCCGCAGGCGCCGCGCGCTAGCCCGATGGCAGTCTCCGCGACCGCCACGGTTCCTGGTCCGGCAGGCGTAGGCGAGCGACTTGCCACCGCGGGTCGGCACCCCATCCTGGGCTTCCTGGTCCGCCGTATCGGTGCCGGGCTACTGACGCTTCTGGTCGCATCTGCGCTCATCTTCATCGCGACCAATGTCCTGCCCGGAAACGCCGCCGAGGTCGTGCTCGGCCGCAACGCGCAGCCTGCTCAGCTACACAAACTGGACGCTGAACTCGGCCTCAATCGTTCTGCACCGGAGCGCTACGCGTCCTGGCTGGCCGGCATGCTGCACGGGAACTTTGGCGATTCGGCAGTTGCCGTGGCGGAAGGCAGGCCAGACGCGGCGATATCGGCGACACTGGGCAGCCCGCTCCTTGACAGCGCAATCCTGGCTGGACTCACTGCACTATTGCTGATACCGCTGACGCTGGCGCTCGGCGCTCTTGCGGGGCTCCGTGCCGCACGAGGGCTTGATCATCTGATCTCGGTACCAGCGCTCGTCGCGGGAGGTCTGCCCGAGTTCGTGACCGGCACGGCGCTGATCTTCGTGTTCTTCACCGTCCTCAACCTGCTGCCGCCGGTCGCGCTGCTCAGTCCTGGCCAGTCACCGTTCTCCAGCATCAAGGCCCTGGTGCTGCCGGTGCTGACGCTGCTCGCCGTTGCGGTAGGGGCAGGCGTCCGCCAGGTTCGCGCCGGGATGGCCGAGGTACTCCGGCAGGACTACATCCTGTTCGCGACTCTCAATGGCATCGGGCGCCGCCGGGTGATCCTGCGATATGCGCTGCGCAACGCCCTCGCGCCGAGCGTGCAGGTGATAGCTCAGAACCTGCAGTACCTAGTCGGCGGAATCATCATCGTGGAGAGCGTCTTCAGCTACCCCGGCATCGGCACTTACCTGGTTCAGGCCGTCACCAGCCGCGACGTCAACGAGGTGCAGGCTGCTGCGATGATCCTTGCTGCCGTGTACATCGGCATCAACATCGTCGCCGATCTGATCGTCATCTTGCTGGTACCGAAGCTCCGGACCGGCATGTCATGACAGTCGTCACCGCTCGTGCGCCGCGCAGACTGCACCTGCCCGCGTTCATGGTGCGAGACGTGGGAGGCCTGATCGGGACCGTCCTCCTAGCGCTCATTGCGCTGACCGCGCTGATGGGACCGGCACTGGCGCCGCATCCGAGTACTGAGATCCTTGGCACGCCCGGTCACCCACCCGCTGCCGGGGCACCGCTCGGCCTCGACTTCATCGGACGCGACGTGTTCAGCCGCCTGCTTGACGGTGGCCGCACCACCCTGCTGATGGGCGGTGCCGCCACGGTGCTGATCTACGCGGTCGGCATCAGCGTCGGGCTGATCGCCGGATACGCCCAGTCGTTCGTGGACCCGCTGCTGATGCGGGCGGTGGATATCTTCCTGTCGTTCCCGGCACTGCTGGTAATGCTTCTGTTCGTTACCGCCTTCGGGAGCGGGCCAGTTGTCCTCGTCGGAGCGGCCGCGCTGGTCTTGTTCCCGGGCGTCGCCCGGATAGTGCGCACCGCGACCGCGGAAGTCATGACCAGAAGCTACGTCGAAGCGGCGATCACATGGGGTGAACGAGCGGTCGCGATAATGCGCAGGGAGATCCTGCCCAACATCGTCGCGCCCATCGTCGCCGACCTCGGCATCAGATTCAGCTGGGCCATCATCCTGATTGCCAGCGTCAATTACCTTGGTCTTGGTCTCAAGCCGCCAACCGCCGACTGGGGACTCATGATCTCTGAGAACAGAGAGATCATCTCCAGCAATCCGCTGGCGGTTCTTGCCCCTGCCGCCATGCTTGCCCTGCTCGTCATCGCCGTGAATCTCATCGGCGACGCCTACGTCCGTCAGCTCGGGCGCTCCGGAGACAGCCGGTGAATCGCGAAGCCAGGGCAATCCTGCAGGCCGACGACTTGCGCGTCGAGCTAGCCGACGGCTCAGCGATCATCGAAGACGTCGCGGTGGAGCTCAGGTCCGGCGAAATCCTCGGCCTGGTTGGCGAGTCGGGATCTGGCAAGACGACGACCGCTCGGACGCTATTCGGCCATTACGAGGGCCGGCTCTCGTTGCGATCGGGTGGGATTACGGTAGCCGGGCAGCGCCTCGCGACAGCCGATGAGTTCAGGCTGGCACGCGGGCGGCTCCTGTCCTATGTGCCGCAGAATCCCGGCACCTCCTTGAATCCGTCTCTTCGCATCGCCTCAGCCATCGAGGACATGCTGCTCGCGCACGCGACCGGCAAGGTGGCCGCGGCGGACACGGAGCGGATCGCCGCCGCTCAGCTGACCAGGGTTGGCCTCCCCGCCGACCACGAGTTCGGCCGCCGTTACCCGCATCAGCTTTCAGGAGGACAGCAGCAGCGCGTATGCATCGCGGTCGCGCTGTCGTGCGAACCGGCCGTCATTGTCCTGGACGAGCCGACGACCGGCCTTGACGTCGTGACTCAGGACCGCATCCTGCGCGAACTCGTCAGGCTCCGCGACGAACTCGGCGTGGCCATGCTGTATATCACTCACGACCTTGCTGTGGTGAGCCAGATCGCCAGCCGCATCGCCGTCATGTACGCAGGGCGAATCATCGAGCAGGGGCCTGCCGAGCAGATACTCTCGGCGCCGCGGCATCCCTACACTCGTGGTCTTGTCGCCTCGACCCCTGATCACCTGCAGCCGCGACCGCTCACGGCAATGTCCGGGATCTCGGTCGGCGTTGGTGAACGTCCGCCAGGCTGCGCGTTCGCGCCTCGTTGTCCGCAGCGGGTTGCCCGCTGCGATAGCGAGGTTCCCGTACTGACCGAGACCAGCCCGGCTCACCTCGTCAGCTGCTTTGAATGGGCAGCGACGCCCGTCCTGGACTGGTCTGCTGCCAGCTTGCGGCCGCCGCACGAACCCGTATCCAGCAGCACCGTTCTAGAAGTCCAGCACCTGTCGGCCGAGTACCGCTCACACGGCCACGCCCAGACGGTTGTGCGAGACGTGTCGTTCTCCGTCGGCAAGGGAGCATGCGTTGCGCTCGTCGGCGAGTCCGGCAGTGGGAAGACGACGATCGCCCGAGCCATCGCCGGGCTGCACCCCCCGTCTGACGGCCAGGTCCTCGTCAACGGGCAGCCGCTGCCAGCCCGGGTGCGCGACCGCAGCCGCGAACAGCGACGTCAGATCGCCTTCGTCTTCCAGAATCCGGCCGAAGCACTCAACCCCCGGCACACGGTGCTGGACTCCATCTCACGCCCTGCCCGCATCCTCCGTCGGGCTGACCAGAGGACCGCGGAAGCCGAGGCCCGCCGGATGCTGGACGCTGTTCGCCTCCCGAGCCGCGTCGCCGAACGCTACCCAGCCGAGCTCTCCGGCGGCGAGCGGCAACGTGTCGCCGTGGCACGCGCCCTTGTCGGCCAGCCGGAACTCCTGATCTGCGACGAGATAACCTCCTCGCTCGATGTATCGGTCCAGGCTGTCGTCCTCGACCTCATCCGCGACCTGCGCGAGCAACTGGGCATCTCGGTCGTCTTCATCAGCCACGACCTCGGCGTCGTCGTCACAGTTGCCGACAGCGTCCTCATACTGGAAAGCGGAACAATCTGTGAGTCCGGCAGCGCCGCGGACGTGATTGCCGCACCCAGCCACGACTACACCAAACGACTGCTGCAGGCTGCCCCCAGCCTGAGCGCGACCGCTCGGAGGTGGCGTGGGCAAACCACTGACGTCAGCCCGGATACAGCCGCAGACGAGCCTCCGCACGCGGCTGCCAGTGCATAATCATCGCAGGTCGGGGGTACCGGTGAAGGCCCGCGTCAGGTGAACATCTGCGCGTGCTAGGAGATGCTGTCAATGATTGCGGTGGCGATGCCGAACGCACGGTTGGCGGCCGGGAGCCCGGCGTAGAGGGCTACCTGAAGTAGCACCTCGGAGATGTCGTCCGGGGCAAGTCCGTTCCGCAGCGCGGCCCGCACATGCAGCGCCAGTTCCTCGTCCCGGCCGAGTGCCGCGAGCATCGCAATCGTGATCATGCTGCGCTCCGGCCGGGACAGCCCTGGCCGGTTCCAGACCTCACCCCAGGCATAGCGCGTGACGAAGTCCTGGAACGGGGCCGTGAACTCTGACATGGTCGCCATAGCCCGGTCCACGTGCTCATCACCGAGTACCGCGCGGCGCGTGCGCATGCCTGCCGCTGCCCGTTCCTCGTCGTTCACCAGATTGCTCTCCCTCGCTGATCTAACCGTCTCCGGGCGGACGGTCGTCGTTCTCGCCTTGCCGGCGGACCGTCGTGGGGGCTTACCGCCCTTGATGGGCTACGTCTGGAGCCTGCGTATCCGAGTCTGCCGCGAAATGACCGGCGCCGACCACAATGTGGCCCGAGTCGTGCGCCCGTCCCGGCCGATGCGCAGAGCTGCCGAAGCGGCGGCTCGCCGGCCACGCACCAGCCGCAGCCTCGGTGCGAGTTAGCATAAGCGGCATGTCTGACATACCGCGCGAGATCACACCAGACCGCGCCCACGACCAAGCCGGCAAAGGCGCGGCTGTCCCTGCCGGGCCGCGCCGAACCATCACCGTCGACCTCGACGGCCCCCTGGACGAGCGCCTCCGCTGGATCGCGTGGTCGGAGAAGACTAGCGCTGACGGGCTGCTCACCCGGATCCTCGAGAGCCAGCTAACGCGCTCGGGACAGAACAACCGGACCGTCGAGATGACCGAGGCGGCAGCCGAGCGCCTGGCGGCGGCCGCCGCAACCATCGGGATGAGCGAGGAAGAGTTCATCGCCGAGGCGATCGACACCTACTCTCCGCAAATGCCAGCCAGAACATGGCTGGGACTAGGCCTGCCGGGAGTCCTGCTCATCCTGCCGGTTACGTTGATGTTCCTGTCACCGCCAATCGGCCCGGCAGCGTCGGCGCTGGCCTGGGTCATCTTCGGCGTCGCGATGCTCGCCGCGGGCATGGGAGTCATTTTCCTGGTAACGACAGCCATGTACGCCGAGTGGATGGTGAGGAAATTCCGGGTCACCGGCCTCATCGCGCAAGCCGGGTGCGGAACGGCCGCGGTGCTGTCGGTGTTCGCCTACGCCTACTGGATACTGAGCAGCCAGGTGCCATCCTCGTTCAACCTGCCGATGGCGCGCATCGACGCGGTCTACTTCACGCTGGGCACGTTTACCACGACAGGTACCGGCCGGTTCAGCGCCGAGTCGGCGGGAGCCGAATTGCTGGTCTGTGGCCAGGTCGTGCTCGGGTGGACGTTCGTAGCCGTGCTCGTGGCTCTCCTCGTTCCGCGCGCCGCCGCCGCCTATAAGCGGCAGTCGAATGGCCGGATCATCGTCCGCGTTGAGAAGCCGGAACGGTGAACCAGCACCGCCAGTGGGCCGCCCATCCCGTTGTCACAGGTCGAGCGCGATGTCGCCGCGCGGCTGCGAGCAGCAGATCAGCAGGTTACCGTCGGCCGGATCGTCGATCGGATCGGGCGCGTAGCTCACCTGCCCGGATACCAGGCCGGACTCGCAGGTATGGCACACCCCGGTACGGCAGGACCAGCGCACCGGCACGTCGCAAGCTTCGGCTAGCTCCAGCAAGCTCGCGTAGCGCTGGTCCCAGCGGGCGGTCAGCGCGCTGCGCACGAACGCGACCTGCGGGCCGGTGCCTGGCGACCCGGCCGGCTGGTGCGGCGGCACAGCCGCCGCTGCGATGCCGGGCGTTACCGAGGGCCGCGCGCCGAAGATCTCAGTCATGATCTGGCCGCCGCCGATGCCGACCTGCGTCAGCGCGGCCGCCACATCGATCATGAATCCGGCCGGCCCGCAGATGTAGGCTTCCGCGTCGTCCGGCAGGTTCAGCTCAGCCAGCACGTCCGCCGACAGTCGGCCCGCCGACTGGTAGTCGCGGCCGAGCACGTCGTGCGCGCCCGGCCGGCTGTAGCAGATATACCGGTGCGCCCGCGGTAGCTTGGCCAGCAGTGACCTCGCCTCGGCCGCGAACGGCTCCTCGGTCCGGTTACGCGCGCCGTGCAGCCACCACACCTCGCGGCCGGACCCCGCGTCGGCAAGCGCATACAGCATCGCCAGCACTGGCGTGGCGCCGACGCCAGCGCTGATCAGCAGCACTGGTGCGGCGCCCGGCTTCAGGATGAAGGTGCCACGTGGCGCGGCGACCTCGAACTGGTCACCGGGCCGCACGTGGTCGTGCACAAACTGGCTGGCCGCGCCGTGCTGCTCGCGCTTCACGCTGATCCGGTAGGACCCGGCATCCGGCGGTCCGGACAGCGAGTAGCTGCGCAGCAGCGGGGGCTGGTCCGGCTGCGGCTGCAGCCGGACGGTCAGGAACTGACCGGGACTTGGGGCCGGCAGCGCCGCCCCGGCCGGGTCGGCCAGCCGCAGCGAGATCACCGACCGGCTCTCCGGCTCGATCGCCGTCACCGAAAGCGGGCGGAACCCCGGCCAGCCGGGCGGCGGGCTCGCGGCGGTCAGCCCGGCGTTACCTGCGCCCTGACCGCCGTCCGGCTGGCTGGCCAGTTCGCGGAACGACGCCTTCCAGCCCTCCGACAGCGCCGGGATCCTCAGCGCCTTGCGCACCTGCTGTGCCGGATGGCCCGGCAGGTACAGCAGCGCGTCTATCTCGGCCACGGTCATGGCCTGCGGGCCGCGGGCCACCCGGACGATCTCGTCTCCGGCCCGGACCGCGCCCTCGCGGAGCACCCGGAAGTAGAAGCCCGGCCGGTGATGCGAGACCAGCAGGGCCGGGATCTGGGCGTCGTTCATCCGGATGCCGACCCGGAAGCAGGTCACCCTTGGCTGGGTGACCTCGAAGAGCGCCTCGCCGATCTGGTACCGGTCGCCGACGCAGACCTCGTCGTCGGCCAGACCGCGCACGGTGAAGTTCTCGCCGAACTGGCCGTACTCGAAGTCGTCCCGCCCTAGCTGCTGCTGCCAGTACTGATATGCCTCGATCTGATACACGAATACCGCGCGCTGCTCGCCGCCGTGGCCGACCAGGTCGCCCTGGCCGTCGCCATCGAGGTTCAGCCGCCGGGCCAGCCGCGGGCCGTCGGCCGGCCGCTTCCACACCGCAGTGCGCACGGTACGGCCTTGCCAGCTCACCTCGCGCGGCAAGCCGACGTTCACCGAGAGCAGGCTGCCAGCCTGCCGGTCCATTGTCCCCCCTGGGTAGCGCCGCCAGGCGATCATTCTCTCAGGCGGCCCGGTCAAGGATCATGACGGCCGCCCGGCGTGCTCGCTTCGAGTTGCGTCCTGAGAACCGGGCGGTCGAACTCCAGCTCGCTGTCAGTACTTTTCAGGGAAGGCCTGGCGAAGCCGCACGGAGATCAGCTTCTCGACCAGCTCGAGCGGTAGCGGCTGATCGACAGGAAAGTGCAGGGATCCAGAGGACCGCCGGTATCCGGTCAGCTCATCTGCCAGTTCGGGAAACACTGAGCCGCTGTGCGGCAGGTAGCTCAGGTGATTCTTGAAAGCGGCAAAGCCTGCGATCGTCTTGCCATCGACCTTGAAGCCGGGAAGGGCATAGGAGATGCACTGCTCCGCGTCGGGAACCACCGCGAGGATATCGCGGCGTAGCTGGCTCAGCGTCGAGCGCTTCGGTTCGTCCAGGTGCTGTAGGTAGTCGTCGATCTCGATAGCCGACATCAGGTGCCTCCGCACTCTAGCTAGTGGCCGCTCGCACCATAGCCTTATGTTGCCGCCTGATGCGGTAGCAGGCCAAGGACGTCGACGTCTGGCGCTGCATAGGAGGCGGACGCCCGCGACAGCTAGTCGACACCTATAGCATTCATTGCTATAATCTTCATGTGTCTGGCCGTGGCGAATTGCTCCGCGAGGTGATGCTCGAAACGGGCACCACACAGTCTGGGCTGGCCCGCCTCAGCGGCGTCCGCCAGCCCAGCATCAGTCATTTCATCTCAGGCAAGGTCGACCTGAGCGACGACAAGCTCGACCGGCTGCTCTCCTGCATGGGCTACCGCCTCGAAGTGATCCGGCGACCCGTCGTGCCCGACCTGACCCGCTCCGAGCGGCGGTCCTGGCGCCTGCACCGGCAGCTCTCCAGCCACCTCACTATGAGCAGCCTCGAGCAATGGCACCCCACCATTGAACGCAACCTCCAGCGGCTCCGCAGCGGCGTCACGGGCGAGCCGCACAGGCGAAACCTTGATCGGTGGAACTCGCTTGTCGAGCATCGCGATGTGCTCGGCCTGCACCGTATCCTGACCAGCCTCGACCGGGATTCCATCGAGATGCGCGAGGTCTCGCCAATGGGCGGGCTGCTTCCCGAGAGCGAGCGCCAAGCCGCTCTCCGCGGGGAGAGGTGATGCGACGCGACCAGCTCGAGCATGCGATCCGCACCGCATGCCAGATCATCGGCAAGCCGGAGGTGATCGTCGTCGGCTCCCAGTCCATCCTCGGAACTTTCCGCGAGGATCAGTTGCCGCCCGACGCGACCATGTCCGGCGAGATCGACATCCTCCCGATCGCTGACGACAGCGCCGAGATCGCGCGTCTCGCGGACCTCCTCGAAGGCGTCGCAGGGGAATTCTCGCCATTCGAGGAACTCCATGGCTTTAGCATCGACGGCGTCGACCTGGAGACGTCCGCCCTGCCGCGGGGATGGCGCGACAGACTCGTCAGGGTGCAGAACGCGAACACGGCGGCACCGGGCGGCGGACCCCAGTACACCGGCTGGTGCCTGGACAAGGAAGACCTGTGCGTAGCTAAGCTCTGCGCCTTCCGGGAAAAGGACCGCAACTTCGTTGCCGCAGTTATCCGCTCCGCGCTGGTTGACCGCGACACCATCCTCGCCCGGCTTACAGCCATAGACCAGCGCCACCGGCCGGCCGCGGAGCAGGCCAGCTCCTGGCTACGGTCGTTGGAATGAGGCATCGGATGAGCGGCTATGCGCCGGGAGCCGGCCGGTCCCGCCCGCTGCGGGTCGGCTCTCGTGGCGGCTAGCCGTCATTCCGACCAGGTACCTGGTGTTGCTGCGGGCTGGCCGTCGGGGTGGTCGGGGGTACGGTTGGCCAGCTGCCGCGGCTCGTACGGGCTCCAGGCGTGGCGACGCGGACCTGACCAGCGGGCCGGGACAGCGTCGAGGCCCCACGCTAGTTTGTAGGCGGCTGTCTCGTAGTTGATCCGCCAGCCCCGGAAGTGCGGCCAGGCCTCCTCGGCTGTGCGCTCGACAGGGAACCCGACGGTGGTGATCCGTTCCCAGCCCTGCAGGAATTCCTCCCAGCTCAGCTGGACCGGGCCGTCCGGCCGCGGGTCCTCGTCGACCGGGATCCGGAGCGTGCGGGTCAGCTTGCGCAGGCAGGTGAAGCCCATCTGCACGCAGAGCCGGGCCGTGAACGGCGCGCTCGCCGGGCAGGCCGCCAGGTGGAGCGCGGCGGCGTCGAGCACGGCCAGCTGTGAGACTACCCATGAGCTATGTGGCTCGGGTGACCGGAAACGCAGCAGCGAGGGGTAGCTCGAATGGGACTCGGCCACGTCGGCTGACCAGCGCTCCCAGTCGTCGTAGATGACCGTCAGCTGATCGACGCCGTGCACTATCTGTGCCCTGGCCAGCAGCTCCGGCCCCCACGCTGGGCTGCCAGCCCGGGGGCCGAGCAGCGTTACTACCGTTTCACGCCGGTTGTAGGCCGCGTACAGGGTGGGCAGGTAGGCAATCTGCAGGGCCACGATGATCAGCCCGGAGGCAGCCGCAAGGAACTCGGCCACGCTCGGCTCCGTGCCGCTCCTGGCGGCGAATCCGAGGGTGAACAGCGACGAGCCTGCTTCGCGAAGGGCGGCGGGGAAGCTGCCTCCGGGCAGCCACAGCAACAGCCCGAAGCCGACCAGGAAGCCGGCCAGCCAGATGAACAACAGCAGGCCGAGCGTAGCGACAGGCTGGCTGGCGAGCAGAGCGTCACGCCGGTCCCATCGCCTCACAAAGCGACCGCACGCGGTGTACACCCGGTCTACGAGCCGGTCGACCACCTTGATGAACCCGATGCGGCCGCGGGGGATGACGAGGGTGATAGCCACATTTACCCACACGGCGCCGACAAGTAGTACCCCGAGCACTGCTCCTGCGATACGCACGCCTTGATGCTAGGGCCGGCCTGCCCGGGTTAACCGCGGCGCAGCCAGCGCAGCGCAGTCGAGAGGCGCGGCGAGCTTGTTCCTCACCCTCCAGGGGTGAGGCAGTAGCCGACGTCGGCGGTTAGCGTGTGCGAGTCTCCGGAAGTACACCCGGTTCAGGACGGTGGAAGGTAGCAATGGCAGAGGCGACGGAGTTCACGATCGGGGCCAGGGCACAATGCTCCGATGGATTCTGCGGCGAGGTGAGCCGTCTTGTCATCGACCCGGCGGCCCGGACGGTCACTCATCTGGTCATTCAGGCCAAACACAGAGGAGAGCCCGGCAGGCTCGTCCCACTCGACCTCGTCGAGTCCGCGGACAACGACATCATGCTGCGCTGTACCGTCGCCGAGTTCGACAGTCTCGAGCCTGCCGAGGAAGCTGACCTGGTGGAGGACATCGGGTACGCCGCCGCGACGGAGCCCATGGTGGGGTTCCCTGACTACGGCAACATGGCAGTCGGCGGCTCGGTCTCCGGCCTGGGCGCGGGCGCGGGCTACCACGTCCGGACTGTCACCCATGACGTCGTGCCGCTAGGTGACGCAGAGGTCGGCCGCGGAGAGCACGTCCATGCACTCGACGGTCAGATAGGTCGGGTGCAGGGCTTCCTGGTCAGTGCTGATAACCAGGTAACCCACGTGCTGCTGGAGGAGGGGCACCTGTGGGGGCGCAAGGAGGTCGCCATCCCGATCAGCGCCGTGACGGGTGTCGACGACGGTATCCGGCTCAGCATCACGAAGAAGCAGGTAGAAGACTTGCCGCCAGCTAACTGAGCTGCATCGCTCGCGGCGCGGGTTGCGGCAGGCGAAGGGCGATTGGCTCACCGGCTCGGCTGAACCCGCCGCAGTCGTGGTACCACTAGCGGCGTTCATAGCGGCGGTAGTGAATGTGTCCGACATCGACGCGCGTACCGGCGACCGGGCCGGGCGACGTCACGGGAGCGGCGATGACAAGACCGGGCGCTGACAGTCCGCAATGGACGATGGTGGACGAGGGCTGGGGCCGTAAGGCGGTGGACTTCGCGACGCTCAGCGAGCCGGGCAACTGCCGGGAGTACATCGCCACGCACCATCGGCTCGGCGTCGATGCTGGGGACCGGCTGCTCGACGTTGCCTGCGGGTCCGGGCTCGCGATCGAGCTCGCTCGCCTCCGTGGTGCTTCCTGCGCCGGTATCGATGCCTCGCCCAGGCTGGTCGCGGTGGCCAGGGACCGGAACCCTGACTCCGACATCAGGATCGGCGACATGCACGCCCTGCCGTGGGACCCGGCGTCGTTCGACGTCGTGACCAGCTTCCGGGGGATCTGGGGCACCACACCCGACGCGGTGGCCGAGATCCACCGAGTCCTTCGACCCGGCGGGCGCTGCGGGTTGACAGTGTGGGGTCACCTGAAGGTGTCCCCGGGAGCATGGGCGCTGGCACCGTTCCGTCTTGCTGCCGAAGAGAAAGTCGGCAACCAGGCTGCGATGGTGTCGCTCGGCCGGCCGGGTGCGGGGGAGCAGCTCCTCGAGTCATCCGGATTCGCCGACGTGGAGCGCTTTGATGTTCCGTTCGCCTTTGAATTCGCTGACCCGGAGCTGTATGCGCGGGCGATAGCAGCTACCGGTCCGGCTTATGAGGCCATCCAGAACGTCGGCGAGGCTGAGTTCCATCGCGCGGCCGTCGAGCTGGCTCAGGGCCAGCTACGGGAGGGCTTGCCGCTCAGGGCAGACCTCAAAGTCGTGGGTTACCTCGCCCGCAAACCCGACAGACCCGCATAATCGGCCGTCAGGATGTCCCCGGTCCTCAGCACCGTGCACGTGTCAGCAATGTCGGCGGTTGATTTGACCTGTTGTGCGGAAACCCAACTAGCACGGTGTCGGGAACCGAACGCGACGTCCGGCGAACGGTCAGGTGCGGCCGGAAGTATCGGCCTCGTGCAGATCAGCGATGTGCTGCGCGGTCGCCTGGATCCGGTGTCGAAGTTCCGCCGGATACAACAGCTCCGCCTCCCCGGCGAGCGCGAGCAGGTCCGCGATGACGGCAGCTGCCGACTCGACGGGAATCCACGCTTGCATCCAGCCGTCGCCCCCGGCGTCCGGCCCGGGATTGCGCCGTATGCGCAGCCCGGCGGGCCGTCCGGTCAGTGCGGCGACGCGACTGCCCTGCGCGGAAATGCGAAGCAGCGCCCGCTGGCCGGGGCTCGCAGCCAGCCGCGCGGGGAGATATGGGGGGCTGCTGGCCGGGAGAGCACTGCTGAACCCGGCAAGCAGCTCGAAGCCGCCGAGGCTGCCGCGGACGGCGTAAACCGGGAAGCCCGCCGAGTTGAGCGCCTCGATGTCGCGCAGGATCGTGCGCTGCGATACCTCCAGCTCGGCTGCCAGCTGAGCGGCGGTCATCCTGCCCCGGGCCTGCAGCAGGCCCAGTAATCCGACAAGCCGGCTGGCGCGCACGTTCCCAAGATAGCCAATCAATCACGACACGAGATGTCATGTACTAGCTGCCATAATCACTGGGTCCGCCGCGAGGAGGGGAGACCGCGATGACTGCCGTCGAAGGATCGGGAACGGCCAAGGATCCATGGATCCTGTCGACGCCGCCCGGCAAGTCCGAATTCGAGGCCTGGCAGGACGAGGCAGGCGACCCGCCGTCCCTGGTAGTGCAGGTCGGCACTACGCAACTGCGCTACCAGCTGCGGTGCATCGCTGACCTGCACGAGATGCTGAAGCAGGCGGGGGACTGGGTGCCGCTCGGTAACGCTGACGAGCAGAAGCCAGCACAAGACGGCACTGTCGAGGCCTGGGGACGGTCTGCCGACAACCCGGTAGGCGGCTGGTACGGCATGAAGAAGGGCCTGCGCGGCCGGTTCGGTAATTATGTGCCGCCTGTACTCGAAGCGCTGGGCCTGGCTGAGGTCGAGCACAACGCGCGCAACAACAGGATGCGGGCGCTTTAGCAGCCGGCTGACGGGCCAGCCACTGAGCTGTGACCGTCGGGCCAGTCGCAGGAGGCCGCTACCCGCCGGACTGCCGTCAGCCCGGACGCCGTCAGCCGGGACTGACCGCCGGCTGTGGCTGGAGTCTGGACAGGATCGCGACGTCGCCCTCGATCTCCAGGCCGAGCTGCTCTGCCTCAGCCGCGGTCAGTGCCACGGACAGCAGGCCGAGGATCAGCCGTGGCGGGCCGGTGAGCACGAGATCTGGCGATGCCGCTGTGCCCAGCCGGGTGCTCACGGCGCCGCCCGATGCCTCGATGAGAGCGGGCCGGCCGTCGGCTCGCAGCTCGATCGTGACCGGCGGACCGGCCGGGCTGCTGTCGCGCAGGAAGAGCGAGACGGGGAAGGCGAACCAGTGGCTGCGGAACTCGTCGGACTCACCAGGCTCAGCCATGTAGCGGATGCCCCAGGCACCGAGCGCTCGCAGCACCGGCTCGAGTTCCGCACCGGTCTCGGTGAGGCTGAACAGGGTGGCGGCTATCGGTGGCGGTGCCTCCTCGCGCCTCACCAGCCCGGCGGCCTCCAGGTCGCGGAGCCGGTCAGATAGCAGGTTGGTGGCGATGCCCGGCAGGCCGTTCCGCAGATCGGTGTACCGGCACGGGCCCTGACCGAGCAGCTCGCGGACGATCAGCAGGGTCCACCGGTCGCCCACCACGTCCAGTGCCTTGGCCACCGAGCAGTACTGGCCGTAGCTACGCATACAGTCACGGTATCAGCCCGGCTATTTAGTTTCAATATCTAGAGCTTGATTCATTCTTCTATCAGCTTGACAAACTCAAGTCCCTAGTCTGAGCATGGCAAGCATGCGATCAAAGCCGATGATTCTCTTCGCCCTGCTGCTCGCGGCGTTTGCGATCAACCTCGACACGACGCTGGTCAACGTCGCACTCCCGACGCTCGTCCGCGAGCTCAATGCCACCACCACGCAGTTGCAGTGGGTGGTCGATGCCTACAACCTCGTATTCGCGGCGCTGCTGCTCACCTTCGGTGCGCTCTCCGACCGGCTTGGCCGCAAGGGCATGCTGCTTGCGGGCCTAGCGGTGTTCGGCATCGCCAGTGTGGCCGGCAGTTTCGCCACCAGCCCGGCGTGGCTGATCGCGGCCAGGGCGGTGATGGGACTTGGCGCGGCGATGACCTTCCCGGCGACGCTCTCGCTGATCTCGAACGTCTTCACCGGGCGCACGGAACGTGCCAGGGCGATCGGTTTGTGGGGCGCGAGCGCCGGGGTGGCGATCGCGCTGGGTCCGATCGTCGGCGGCTGGCTGCTTGAGCACTTCAGCTGGGCGAGCATCTTCGTGGCCATGGGCCCCGTCGCGGCAGTCGGCGCAATCCTCGCCGCTGTCAGCGTGCCCCGGTCCAGGGATCCGCAGGCCGTCCGGATCGACCTCGCCGGGCTGGTGCTCTCGACGGCGGCGATGGCGCTGCTGGTCTACACCATCATTGAGGCTCCGGCCTACGGCTGGAGTGCAGCACGCACGCTGGGCGGGTTTGGCGTCGCCGCGTTGCTGCTTGCCGCCTTCATCAGCGCCGAGCGGCGGTCCGCACATCCGATGCTCGACGTCCGGCTGTTCCGCAACATGAGGTTCAGTGCCGCGAGCGCGGCTGTGACGGTCTCGTTCTTCACGCTCTTCGGGTTCATCTTCCTGATGACGCAGTACTTCCAGTTCATCCGCGGGTACGGACCGCTGTCGACTGGCGTGCACCTGCTTCCCGTTGCGCTGGCGGTGGGTGCCGGCTCGGTCGCCGGCACGCAGCTCGCCGTCAAAACCGGAACGAAGATCATCGTCACCGTCGGGCTTGTCGCGATGGCGGTGTTCTACGGCTGGGTCGCGGGAGTCACGTCGGCGAACCTGAGCTACGGCGTGATCTCGATCCAGATGGTGCTGTACGGCCTCGGCATGGGCTTCACCTCCGCTCCGGCTACCGAGTCGATCATGGGCGCAGTGTCGCTTCGGCAGGCCGGAGTCGGCTCTGCGGTGAACGATTCCACCCGGCTGCTCGGCGGCACCCTGGGGGTGGCCGTGATCGGCAGCGTCTACGCCTCGCTGTACAGCTCTGGACTGTCCGCCGCGCTGCCGCCGCGGCTGCCGTCGCAGCTGGCTGCCATCGCGCACCAATCGGTCGGAGCGGCCATGGTGGTGGCGGGCCGGATCAGCGCGGCCGGGCATCCGGTCATCGGTGCAGCCGTGAACCAGGCTGCTACCAGCGCGTTCCTGCATGGACTGAGGGTGGGCTGCCTGGTCGCGGGCGGCGTGGCCGTGGTGGGGGCGGCTGTGGCGGCGCTCTTCCTCCCGGCCCAGCCGCCCAGCGCAGCTCCGGGCCAGGGCACGGCCAGCGCGCAGCCCGCTGCTGCCAGGTCGTCCTCTTAAATCAGCCCAGTGCGCCAGGGCTGGCGTGCGGCGAGCACGTCAACAATGGGTGCGGGGTAGCGGCGGGCGGTGCCGGGGCCGCCCGCCGCCCACGGCTGATGGATCATCGGGCCGTCCAGGCTCGCCAGCTCGGGTACGTAGCGGCGTACGTAGCGGCCGTCCGGGTCGAAGCGGCGAGCTTGCCGCAGCGGGTTGAGGACCTGGCCGGGCCGGGTGTTGTTGCCAGTGCCGGCCACCCATTGCCAGTTCCCGTAGTTGCAGGCGATGTCGCCGTCGGCGAGCCACTCCATGAAGTGGCGGGCTCCGGGCCGCCAGTCGATTCCGAGCTGCCGGCACAGGAACGAGGCCGTGATCATCCGCGCCCGGTTATGCATCCATCCCTCGGCCAGCAGCTGGCGCATTCCGGCGTCCACGATCGGCACGCCCGTCAGCCCCTGCCGCCAGGCGTCGAACGCCGCCTGATCCAGCCGCCACGGATGGCCAGCGTCCCGATAGTCGCGGCTGGTAATTGCCGGGAACGCGGCTGTCACCTGATGGAAGAAGTCACGCCAGGCGAGTTGCCTGGTGAACTCGCCTGGCCCGCCGGCGCGGGCCGCCTCGAGCGGCGACAGGCAGCCGAGATGCAGGTACGGCGAGAGCCGCGAGGTTCCGTCCGCAGCTAGCTCGTCGCGGCGGCTGCCATAGTCGCGGTTCGACTGACCAGGCCACGATCCGAGCAGCCGCTGCGCTGCCGATTCGCCACCCCGCAGCGGTCTGCTGGAACTGACCGCCGAGGTGAGCGCCGCGAGTTGCGGCAGGTCCCCGGCCGTCAGGCCGGGCGGCACTCGGACTACGGCCGGGCGGCCAGCGGGCGCCCGGCGCGCAGCCTGCTCCCAGGCCCGGAAGTACGGCGTAAATACCCGGTAGTGGTCTCCTCCGCCGGATGGCTTGAGATCGCCGGGCGGCACCACCGTGACGCCAGGGAACGTGGCCAGCTCCAGCCTTGCTGTCTGGCAGGCCGCAGCGAGCCGGCGGCGAAGCTGTGCCGCGTAGCCGCTGACGTCGTCAGCGCAGAAGACGCTGTCGGCATGAGTCTCCCGCGCCAGGCGGACCACCTCGGCGACGGGGTCGCCGCGGCGCAGGAAGAGCTCACCGCCAGCCTGGCGCAGCGACGCACGCAGGTCCTGCAGAGATTCGAGCAGGAAGGCCACCCGGTTGGGCGCCGCGGCCGACCCGGTCAGCAGCTGGTCCCGCAGCACGAACAGGGGTACCACCGTCTGTTTCCGGGCGGTCGCGGCGGCCAGCGCCGGGTTATCCTGCAGGCGCAGATCCCGGCTGAACAGCATGATCGCCGGGCTGGTGTGCTGCATGTGCCCTTCTTCGGCCCGCGCGCCGGGACGGTTGCAACTGGCTATGCCGCCGCGCCGAAGTAGCTGCTGTCCGCAGGTGTCGGGAGGAGATCATGCGGTTCCGTTTTGCTGCGGCAATAGCTGGCATGACGCCAAGAGCTCACGCTGGCGGTTTCGGCAGGTTCGGCTGGCTGGTGCCGCATGACTGACTCCGGTCCCGCCCAGCCGGCCTACGGCATCGGGGTGCTGGCCCGGCGGCTCGGGATGGCGCCGGCCACGCTGCGCGACTGGGAACGGCGGTACGGCCTTGGCCCGACCGATCGCACCGCTGGTGGTCACCGGCGCTACCAGGCGACCGACGTCGCGCGCATCGAGCACATGCGGCGGCTCGTCCTTGACGGCGTGCCGCCTGCTGAGGCAGCGAGGGTTGCCCTGGCTGAGCCCGCGCCGCCGGACCGTGCGCCCGCGCTGCCGGACCGTGCGCCCGCGCCATCGCGGCCGCAGGCTGGCAGCGGATCGGGCGGTCGGTCACTGGCGCTTCCTGGTCAGCTGCCGCAGGCCCGCGGGCTGGCCCGGGCTGCGCTGGCCCTGGACGCCGCTGGCATCGGCCGGGTGCTGATCACCGCGCTGAAGGAGCACGGCGCCGTGGCCACCTGGGAGCAGATCGCGGTGCCGGTGCTGGCCGCGGTAGGCCAGCGGCATGAGCTGACCGGCGGCTGTGTGGAGGTCGAGCATGTGCTGTCTGTGCAACTGCAGGCGGTGCTGGCGGCGCGGTCCGCGCAGTTCGCCGTTCCCGCAGTCAGCCGGGCCGTACTGCTGGCGTGCACCGACGACGAGCAGCACACGCTCGCGCTCTACGCCCTCGCTGCCGCGCTGGCCGAACGCGGCGTGCGCACGCTGATGCTCGGCGCCCGGACGCCGCGAGCGGCACTGGCCGACGCGATCGCGCGCACCGGCCCCGCTGCCGTGCTGCTCTGGTCCCAGACCGCAGAGACCGCCAGTCCCGGGCACTTCGCTGGCCTCCCGCGCCGCCGGCCGCCGCTGCGGCTGCTTGTCGGCGGCCCCGGCTGGACCGCCGTCCCGCCGCCCGGTGCCCGGCTTGTTAGCTCGCTGCCCGACGCCGTGCAACAGGCGTCCGAGGCCGTCGGTGCCGTCTGATCGGGCACAGTAAGTTGCGCGGATGCCGATTAATGACTAAGTTTCGAGTAAGTTAGGCCGAGGGGCACACCGGATCGCACGGGGCGGCAGTGACGGGGGGACTGGTTGGATGCAGGTCGGCGCAGCGGGCATCATCACCGGCGACCCAGGCGGGCAGTGCGCGGCCCGCCCGCTGGATAGTGCGGAGTGCTATGCCAGGCTCGGCCGTGCCCTGCGCGGCTACCTGCGCCAGTGGGTTCCGGCAGACGATGTTGCCGACGTGGTCCAGACCGCGCTGCTTGACCTGTGGCGGACCAGGGATCGCTTCGACCCGGCGCGCAGCCTGGACGCCTGGGCGCTCATGATCGCGCGCAGGCGCGCGATCGACTACCTGCGGTCGCGGCCCTGCCCGGCGACGCCGCTGTCCGCGCTGCCGGAGCCGCCGGGTGACGACGGGCGCGCGATCGCTGCGCGCATCGCGGACGCGGCGCAGCTAGAAAGCACGCTCGCGGCGCTCCCGGAGGCTCAGCGCGAAGCGATCCAGCTGGCCTATTACGGCGGCCTGAGCCAGCGGGAAATCGCTGACCGGCTCCGGGTACCGGTCGGGACGATCAAGGCACGCACCGCGCGGGGGCTGGTGCGAGCACGGCAGTTGCTGGTCGCTGCCGAAGGCGCCGGGCTAGCTGACGGCCGGGCTGAGCCATGACCCGCATTGAGCTGAGCGTCCTCATTGACGCGCCGCCAGCGAAAGTCTGGGCATCCGTCAGCGACCTGGCCTCTCATGCTGACTGGATGCGCGACGCCATCGAGCTCCGTTTCGTCGGCGATGCCACCACTGGCACCGGAGTCGTCATGGAATGCGACACCAGGATCGGCCCGCTGACGCTCACCGACCTGCTCGTGGTCACCGAGTGGGACGTCGGTCAGGCCATCGCTATCCGGCACGAGGGAGCGGTCAGCGGTACGGGGCGCTTCAGCATCCAGTCCACCGAGGGCGGGCGCACGCGCTTCCACTGGGCTGAGGAACTGTGCTTCCCGTGGTGGATGGGCGGGCCAGCGGGCGCCGCGTTGGCCCGGCCGGTGCTCGCCTGGACCTGGCGCCGCAACCTCGGAGCACTGCGGTCGCAGATCGAGTCCGGCCAGCGCCAGCAGGGGCGCCGGCCCGATCGTCTGCCTGGCGACTGCCCGGAGCGGCGTGCCGACAGCGGCTAGCTGGCAGCGGGACCGCCTGGACTGCCTGGCCCAGCACTGACCCGGCATCCGGCGGGACGGGTAAAACGGTCGCGGAACTCGCCCTGGAGCCGGCCCGCGGGAAGAATGCGACCGCAGAGCACGAGCGCGAGGTCCTGTGCCTGACCCGTGAGCAAGCAGCCGGTGCCCAGGCACCAGTCGATGTCGTCGGCTCGCAGTTCGATTCCGGCGATGTCGGTGCCGAAGTAGGCCTGCGTCTTCGGAACTGCGAGGCTGTCCAGCACCGCGCGGAGCCTGTCTTCGGGCACTGTCCGGCCGGTGCCGAGCGCGACGGTGATGTCCAGGCCGTGAACCACGTCATGGGTCAGCGCGCCGGCATAGCCACCGCCCGGCGGCTTCCATGGATGGCCGGCATTGCTGGCCAGAGCCGCGGTCAGCTCGCCCGCTGACATGGCGGCGGCATCCCGGCGCGCGCACCGATCGGACATCTTGCTGAAGTTGCCGCGGGCCCTGGCCAGTTCGGCCGCGAACCGCGCCACGGAATACCGGAACGGCATCGTCATATGGGCTACCACGTCTCGCACGCGCCACCCGTCGCACAATGACAGGGCATCCCAGTCGGCCGCTGGCAGCGCCGCCAGCACGTTCGCCAGGTCACTACGTTCGGCAAAGATGGCATCCCGGAAGTCGGCGTCATTCATGGCCTCTCCTGTCTTCGGTCACGTGCCCGGCCAGGTAACGCATTCAGCCGCGCTCAGCGCCGGCTAGCGACCAGCGCCGCCACGTAGGTAGCGCAGCGGTCCAGGCTGGTGGCGAAGCCCGCCTGCGCCTCCGGCGCGCGGTAGTCGGCCGGCACGTTGGCCAGCCGGGTGATCACCTCGGTGCGGTCGTCGCCGAGGTCGGTGAAGCTGATGGTCGTCACCATGCCGGACTCGTGCTCGGTCCAGCTGAGCATGCCAGGCCGGTCCACTGTCGTGTAGGTCGCGCGCATCGTGTACTCGCTGCCGTCGCTGTCGCTGACCATGACCGTCTCGAACGTCCCGCCGGGCTGCAGGTCGATGGTGATCCGGTCGACCGGGGTTGTCGTCCCGGTGGGCCCCCAGAAATGCGTGAGGTGGCCGGGCATGGTCATGCAGTCGAAAAGAAGCTCCCGCGGAGCGTCGTGGATGCGCCGGTAGGTGAGGTCGCCGTCAGCTTGCTCCGAAGTCACCGATGTTCCTCCTCTGGTTGCGTGGCCTGCTGGCGGATGCTGGCCAGGTGCACGTCAAGCCGGTCATAGCGATCGGCCCAGATGCGGCGATGCTGGTCGATCCAGCCCGAGGCGGCCGCTAGCCGACCGGGCTCGAACTGGCATGGCCGCGACTGGGCGTCCCGCGTCCGTGAGATCAGGCCCGCCTGCTCCAGTACCTTCAGGTGCTTGGATACGGCCTGCTGGGTCATGCTGAACGGAGTAGCGAGCTCAGCCGCTGTCGCCGGGCCGGTTGCCAGCCGCTCGACGATCGCTCGCCGGGTAGGGTCGGCGAGCGCGGCGAAGGTACTGCTCAGGTCCCCGTCCGCGAGTGCCATCCTGACTCCCTCTCGCTAGCTGTGCGCGAGATGCCGAGACGTATACAACTAATCGGTTGTACAACTGATAGGTTGTCATAGCGGGCGGCAGGAGTCAACCCGATGCGGCAATCAGCCACGGCTGAGCGGGTGCTGTCGGCCGCGGGCGGGTGCTGGCTGGACCGGCCTTACTTGGCGAAGAAGTGCAGTCCGACCCAGGCCCAGGCGACGAAGATGCCGACCCGGCCAGTACGGGTTGTCATGACATGACTGAAGATGCGGCCGAGCGTCGGCACCCGGCTCGGCTGCCGCACAGCCAGCACCTGCAGCGTTATCCCGGCCGCCAGCACCAGCAGGTAACCGAGGATCGTGATGTCGTGGCTGCTCATCGGCCTACCACGAACCACCCGATGAGCAGCCAGGCGCCAAGCGCGATGGACCGGCCGGGATGGCTGGCCAGCAGCGGGTCGGTGAGCGCGCTGATCGTCGGGTGCGCGAACGAGTCGGTGGTCAGATGCGGCTGCTGGAGCAGCGAGTTGAGCTCCCAGAGTCCGCCGGTGACCAGCACGACGGCCCAGAGCCAGGCCCGGCGCAGCGGTGTCCCGGTGAGCGGCTCGCGCTGGCGCAGCGGTCCCTGCCAGCCGATCGCGACCATCAGGCAGCCGAGCGCAACCACTGCGATGGTGACCGGCCAGGAATAGCGGCTGAAGGAGCCGACAACGCCGGCATAGAGGAGCCCTGCCGCGCCCAGGATGGCGCCGACCAGCCGTGGCTTGCGTCTGCTGCCGGGCACCGCGTCGGACCCGGGCGGCTCGGTGCCGAGGTCGGCTCCGGCTGCGGCGGCGGCCGCCGCGTTGTACCCGCCGGTCGCGGGGTTGCGGTGCCCGACTGACCCGGTAACCGCCGAGTAACCCGGCCGGTCCGTGCCATAGCCCGGCCCATCGGCGAGGCTGGCTATCGGGCCCGGCTGGGGCCGCCGCAGGCCGCCCGAGGCAGCGATCTTCGTCCGTGCCGCGTCCCACATCAGCAGCAGGGCGACGGTGAGCATCAGGAAGCCGTCGAGCGGCTTGCCGCTAACCGTGGTGAATAGTGCGATCAGCAGCAGGATGCCAACAATTGGCTGCCGCAGGCCGGCTAGTGCGGCCTGGGTCAGCGTGGCAGGGCTGCCGCCTGCTGCGGCGAGCGCGTCCTCTCCTGCCCCCTGGGCTGCATCGGTCACCAGACAAATTTACCGTCACTGCCTTTCCCTGGACAGCCGGTAGCCGCTGGCCGTTTCATGCTGGGGGCTTCCGGCCGGAAAGCTGCGGGCGGCCCGCGGGGCCGGTCTGCCGCGAGACTCAGAGCTCGGCAGAAGTCGCAGCTAGGCGGCCTGCCCGCGGCGTCGCGGGCGCACTTCGAAGATCATCTGCACGGCCGGCCGCGTTTGCCGGGACTTTTCGCCGGGAACAATCCATTCGGTTATCGGCTCCATACGCACGGTAATGGTGCGTCGTCCATAACCCTGGCACTTCCCCGCGGGTGCGCAGGGCACGGAGCCGGAAACTGGTCGATACGACCGGCGCTACCGGATCACCATCCCCGTGCCGCCGTGTGCCCGCGCGTCCCTACGGGAGAGCCAGGCCAGGTTCTCCGCAACGGGAGGCGCGGAAACCGGCAGCGCGCCCACTGTCGCCGTCACTGGCGAGTTCCGCCAGGGACGGCGGAGCGTGATGGTCACGCGGCTCGACACGAGGAGGCAGTTACAGATGCGAATCGGCCTGATTGCCCCACCCTGGGTCCCGGTTCCACCACCGGCCTACGGAGGGACCGAGGTCGTTATCGACAACCTCGCCAGGGGCTTGCAAGGGCTCGGTCACGAGGTTCGGCTGTTCACTGTGGGTGAGTCGCAGTGCCCGGTGCCGACCGACTTTCTCTACCCGAATTCGATCGCGCCAATCGGCGTGACCGTTCCGGAGACGGCGCACGTGCTGGCAGCTTACGAATCGCTAGCGGACATGGACGTCATCCATGACCACACTTTCCTCGGCCCGCTGATCTCGGGCCTGCGCGGCATGCGCAGGCCGCCCGTGGTGCACACCAACCATGGTCCGTTCAACGGCGAGACCCAGCCGGTACTGACCGCAATTGCCCGGCACGCCACCATCGTGGCCATCTCGCACTCGCAGGCCCGGCAGGCCCAGGAGTACGGCGGGGCTCAGGTTGCCGATGTCATCCACCACGGCATCGACCTCGATGTGTACACGGCCGGCCCGGGTGGCGGCGGGTACCTGATGTTCATCGGCCGGATGTCTCCGGACAAGGGCGTGCACCATGCCGTCCGGGTCGCCAAGAAGGCCGGCAAGAAGCTGGTGCTGTCGACCAAGATGCGCGAGGACAAGGAGATCGACTACTTCGAGGCCGAGATCCGCCCGCTGCTCGATCCGGACGACGAACTGCCGTCGGAGATCCCGCTGGGACGCAGGATCGAGCTGCTCCGCGGCGCTGACGCGATGCTCAATCCGATTACCTGGCGCGAGCCCTTCGGCCTGGTGATGGCGGAGGCACTAGCGTGTGCCACGCCGGTGCTGGCATTCCCGAACGGAGCCGCTCCGGAGATCGTTGACCGAGGCAGGACTGGGTATCTCTGCCGCGACGAGGCAGAGATGATCAGCGCCATTGATCGGGTGGGTGAGATCGACCGTGACCAGTGCCGTGACGCCGCCGAGAGACGGTTCTCACTGCAGCGGATGGCGCGAGACCATGAGCGGCTCTATCGCCGCATCCTGGAGCGCGAATCCGGGTTCATCCGCCGCATCCCGGCGGCAGGCAGACGGCTCATCAGCGCGTAGCGGCAGGCGGCCGCCGGCTGCTGTGCGGCCGGCGGCCGCGGCGTGTCCTGACGCCGGCCGTCGCGGACCGGCGCTGCCGGGAGCAGCCCTATGACCGAGCCATGGTCGTCCGGCGAGCTCCCGCCGGGACAGGGTGCAGCGTGCAGCCCTGTCACTCTGATCGAGGGCTCCACGTTCTGCATCAGCGAACCGGGCGGGGACATCGTGCCGGACCGGTCGCACGGGCTGTTCGTGCGTGACACCCGGATGCTCTCGCGATGGGAGCTGCGCGTCGACGGGATCGAGCCGCAGCCGCTATCGGTGCAGCATGCGGAGCCTTACGCGGCCACGTTCCTGGGCCGGATGCCGCCGCGGGCGGGCAAGGCCGACAGCACCCTGCTGGTGGTACGGCGCCGTTACGTCGGCGATGGCATGCGCGAGGACATCACCTTGCGCAACACCTCGGCCACCGCCAAGCGGTTCCGGCTGGAGCTGACCGCCGAAGCCGACTTCGCCGACTTGTTCGAGGTGAAGGGGCGGTCCAAGCCGAGGGCCGTCGCGAGCACTGGCACCGCCGACTCGGGCCTGATCATCACCAGCGGCAGGCGTGAACGGCGGCAGGAACTGCGGATTGCCGGCGATCAGCATCCGTCCGTCGCGGATAACGGGGTGCTGTCCTGGCGGCTCTCGGTGCCCGGTCACTCCGACCGCACGGTGAGCGTCGAGGCGGTTCCTGTCGATGATGGCGTGGCGATGAAGCTGCGCCACCCGCGCGGTCATGCGGTCGAGTCGACGCTGCCAGCTAAGCGGCTGCGCAAGTGGCGGCAGCGCGGACCGCAGGTGCGGACGCCCGATCGCAATCTCGCCGAGGTACTCGGCCGCAGCGTCGAGGATCTCGGTGCGCTGCGCATCTTTGACCCGGAGCATCCGCGCTGGCCGGTAGTAGCGGCCGGAGCCCCGTGGTTCATGGCGCTGTTCGGCCGTGACTCGCTGCTGACGGCGTGGATGCTGCTGCCGTGGGACCCGGGGCTGGCGCTGGGTACGCTGCGGACGCTGGCCGCATGGCAGGGCAATGACGTCGATCCCGGCTCCGAGGAGGAGCCGGGCAAGATCTTGCATGAGGTCCGGTTCGGTCCGGCCGCGTCGTTCGCTCTGGGCGGGCGCAGCGCCTACTACGGCAGCGTCGACGCCTCGCCGCTGTTCGTCATGCTGCTCGGCGAACTGCAGCGCTGGGGCGGCAAGGAGAACGCGGTCGCGGCGCTGCTGCCGCACGCTGACCGGGCGCTCGACTGGATCGAGACCTACGGTGACGCCGACGGTGACGGATTCGTCGAGTACTGCCGCAAGACCGGCCATGGCCTAGCCAACCAGGGCTGGAAGGACTCCTGGGATGGCGTCAATTTCGCCGACGGCACCATCGCCGAGCCGCCGATAGCACTGGCCGAAGTGCAGGCCTACACCTACGCGGCGTACCGGGCCAGAGCCCAGCTCGCCCGCCAGGCTGGCGACGAACGCGGCGCCGTGGCCTGGCGCAAGAAGGCCAAGCAGCTGAAACGCGATTTCAACGCCAGGTTCTGGCTACCGGACAGAGGCTGGTACGCCATCGGGCTCGACGCGGATAAGCGTCCGATCGACTCGCTGACTTCGAACATCGGGCACTGCTTGTGGACCGGCATCGCGGACAAGGACAAAGCGTCGGCAGTCGCCAGGCACCTGATGTCGCCGGAGATGTTCAGCGGCTGGGGAATCCGGACACTGGCGTCATCGATGACGGCCTACAACCCGATGAGCTATCACAACGGCTCAGTCTGGCCGCACGACAACGCCATCTGCGCGGCCGGGCTGATCCGCTACGGCTTCATCGAGCAGGCGCAGCGGGTGACGGACGCGATCATCGACGCGGCCGCCTCGTTCGGCTACCGGCTGCCCGAGCTGTTCTGCGGCTTCGGCAGGGACGAGTTCATGACTCCGGTGCCGTACCCCACTTCCTGCTCGCCGCAGGCGTGGGCGGCGGCCGCACCGCTGCTGCTCCTGCACAGCCTGCTCCGGTTCACCCCCGAGGTATCGAGCGCACAGCTGTGGTGCGCGCCAGAAGTGCCGGATCGCTATCTGCCGTTGCGCGTCAGCGGGCTGCGGGTCGGCAAATCGCGGCTAGCCGTCGACGTAACCGCCGCGCACTGGGAGATCACCGGGCTGGAGCCGGTCACCATCGAGGTCATCCCGGCGCCGCGCCCGGCCCGGTCGGACTGACGGCCACGCCGCCAGCAGCCCGGCCGGCCGGCCGCGGCTGATCGGCTAGCGCGGCTTGTAAGCCTTGCCGTCGTACTTGTTCCCGTGCACCGAGGCGTGGATGGGCGGTGCGTAAGAGAACAGGTCGATGGGCCGTACCCAGGCTGGCGGTGCCGGATCAGGCAGCGTGCTGGTCTTGTCCCGTGGCGCGTATCCGCCGCCGCTGATCGAGTTATCGCAGATGACGTCGGCGTTACCGGAGTCGCTGACACCGGCCTGATCGCCGATGAGTTTGTTCTTCCCGGTCAGGAAGCCCGCGACGTTGGCATCGGCGGACGGCTCGCCGTGGCTGTAGCCGTGGTAATTACGGATGACGTTGTCACAGACCTTGTTGCGGGTTGGCGTGCGCACCGATTTGCTGCAGGTCGAGTCGACGTTGAACAGCGCGACGCCGACGTCGTTGTTGATCAGCGTGTCGTGCTCGAAACTTGCTCGCTTGACGAGCGGTGAGATCCTGCCGTTGCCGCAGACCGAGCCGCCGCCGCCGAAGACGAGCACGCCGGTCGAGAACGCGTCGGCGCTCCCGGTGTAGTTATTGCCGGTGACCGTGCTGTCGGTAACCGAGCCCGTTGCGCCCAGCGAGATCTGGATCCCGTTCTGCCCGATCGCAGCCGTCGGTCCAGCACCGGTGACGGTGACGCCGGTGATCTTGCCGGCTGAACCAGGGCCGTCGACGGTGATGCCGTTCTTCTGGTAGCTCTCGATCGTGTCACTGGCCAGGGTGATGTGGCCGATCTGGTCGGTCACTGACGATCCGGCTTCGACGTCGACGCCGCCCTGGCAGCCGTCGGTGGTGGCGTCACCGCCGATCTTCTGCACGATCGAGTCGGTCAGCGACACCGCCGCGCCACCCTCGACCAGCAGGCCATACAGGCTGTCGTAGCAGACGTTGCTGACCCACTGACCTTCGATGGTGACGTGGCTGATGGACACCGACACGCCGCCAGCGTTAGCGCCGCCTGGCTTAGCCGCGCAGACTTCGACGACCGACTGGGGTGCCTGGGTTACCGGATGTGAGGTGGCGTCCTTGGCCTGGCAGTTGGTGGTCGACAGCCCGGCCGAGGTGCTCTGCCCGACGGCCGCGGGCAGCTCGATGACCACCGGACCCTGACTGGCTGGTACCTTGGCGCGGGCCATGGTGAGGCTGCTGGTGATCGTGACCTGCTCGCTGTAGGTGGCGGGGCAGATCTCGACGGCCGGCACGACCATGGCATGCGCGCTCTCATAGGTCTCTGCCGCGGCGACAGCAGACTGCACCGTGTGGTAGCCAGCCGTACTGCAGCTGGTGTTCGTGGTCGACGTACTGGTCGGAGCGACCCAGAAGTACACCGTGCTGGTGGCGGGCACGGATGCAGCGGCGTCAGCCGGGACCGCTGCCGCCCCGGCCATGGCAATCGCGGCAGCACCCGACAGCAGGCCGGCGGCTGAACGCCGCCGCGTGCCTGTTCGGCTATCCGCATGCCGCCTGGTGCGCTGCCCCCGCGGCCGAAACTCGATGCGTGGCATAAAGTCTCCTCATCTGATGGCATCGAAGAAATTCCGGATATGGAAGAGATGCCGAGAAGACTCCATCGGTTTACTTCTGCAAACGAAATTTTCAGTAAGCCGCGTGCCGGGCTGCCGCCCGCCGCGTTACTCGTCGACGGCCGCGACGAACATGCGCGACCCTGGCGGCGCGATCTGGCCGTAGTCGGCCGCCGTGGCTGCGCCCTCAGCTGACCCGAACGCGGCGTCCATGGCCGCCTGGTCGGCGAAATACAGCTCGGCCATCCGGTGATAGACCTGCTCGCCGCCGTCCAGCGCGGCAGTGAACCTGCTGGCCTCGGCGCGGAGCAGGCCAGGGATCGAGCTAACCATCGGCATGTGCACGCCGAGGTAGTGCTCGTCGAATGCGGACGCGTCGGCAGGCTGGGTATACAGGACCACGAGTTTCACTGTCATGGCACGGACGCTATCGGTCTGCCGCGGGTCCTGTCACCATGCCTGCGCGTGCCCGCCGGGCCGTGCATCAGCCGGTTACAGATGCCCTCCGCCGAGTTCGGAACTCCAGACTACGACCCTGGTCCGGTCGCCGCGGAACAGGTCGCGAGCGAACTCAAGCGGCTGGCCCGCCGTCGCGTAGGCGGTGCGCTCGACCAGCATGAGCGGCGCGCCCTCGTCGACATCCAGCGCTTCAGCTTCGCGCACGCCCGCTACCACGGGCTCTAGTGATTCGCGGGCCCGGTGCGGGCGCAGCCCGTAATTCTCGGCCAGCAGGTCGTACAGCGAGCCATCCAGCCTGCAGTCCAGCAGGCCGGGGAAGAGCCGGACCGGGAACTGCGAATGCTCGATCACGATGGGCCGGCCGTCGGCGAGCCGGATCCGCCGGACGTCATGCACCGGATCACCCGGTTCCAGGTCGAGCGCCGCGGCCGCGGCCGGGCTGGCCGGGATCTGTGCTGCCGCGAGCACGCGCGCGCCCGCGACCTTGCCATGCCGGCGCAGCTGCTCGGAGAACCCGGCCAGGGTGGTGAGGTCCTGTTCGAGCTTCGGCTCGGCCACGAAGGTCCCGCCGCCGCGGCCGACAGTTCTGGTCACCAGCCCGCGCTGAGCGAGCTCGCCCAGCGCGTGCCGGAGCGTCATCCGGCTGACTCCGAGCCAGGCGGCCAGGTCATGCTCGGTCGGCAGCCGGTCGCCGGGCGTCAGTTGCCCCGCGGCGATCGCGTCGGCGAGCCAGTCCTCGATCTGAGCGTGCGCGGTGATGCCCGGCTGCTTGATGATCATCGGGGGCTTGCGCGGCAGGGCCGCGGACTCGGCCACCGTGGCGCCTCGCCACGAATGCTGCCGTCGCTGCATGCTCCTAGTGTCTCCTTCGCGGCGGGTGGCTCGCTGACCGCGGGCCGCCAGCCGACCGCGGATTGTCAGCCGACCTCGGATTGCCAGCTGATCGCGGGCTGGCAGCCAGACGGCGGGCCGCGCGCGCCTTGCGGCTGCGGCAGCCCGCCGCCCGGAGGAAGGCGCGCCGCCCTCCCCGCCGGTGGCTGAGCTCGGCGACCGAGCTCAGCCAGGCCCTTCGGCGCGCCATCCGGTCCTGCCCGTCGTTACGCCGCTCCTTCGATCGGGATCGGCTCACCAGCCGGAGCGGTCACCGGGGCGAACTGCTTGACCCGGCCGACGATCGCGTAGTAGATGCCACCGACCAGCAGGATGAAGACCAACACGGTCCACAGGATCGGGATGCCGTTGAGGAAGCCGATGTGGAAGTTGAGCAGCTGCGATCCCGTGGCGGATAGAACTTGCTTAGGCTGCGGATTGCTCGCGACCCTTGGCCAGGCGAAGTTGATCAGCATTGCGCCGCCGTACAGCAGGCCGACGATGTTGATGACCAGACCCCAGCGGTGCAGCTTGAACGGCGCCTCGGTCTTAGGCCACCCCTGCAGGCGGGCGCGCAGGATGGCGAGATTGCCGAGGAAGTAGCTCAGGTAGATCATCGCCGTGGCGGCGATAGCAATGATGCCAGCCCCGGAGAACTGGATAAACGGGATGGCCGACAGCACTGCGACCGCGATGCAGGTCCATAGCGGGGTGTGCAGCGTCGGCGAGACTCGCGACAAGTGCTTCGAGAACGGCAGCTGGTTGTCGCGCGCCATGCCGAAGCTGAGCCGGATCGTCGCCGCCATGATCGACAGGCAGCAGACGAAGATGGCGGCCGATACGACCAGCAGGTAGATGGTGGCGAACGGGGCGGAGAAGTTGGCCTCGATGATGTTTTGCGGTCCGTAGAAGCCCTTGATAGCCGCGTGCATGTTCGGAATCGACATCAGGGTGGCAAGCAGGAACACGCCGCCGATGATGAAGGCGCCGACGATGGAGAACAGGACGGCTTTCGGCGCCGCGCGGCGCGGGTCGCGCGTCTCCTCTGACAGCGTGGAGGCGGTATCGAAGCCGTAGATCACGAACAGCGACATGAACATGGCGATGAGGAACGTGTTCGCTCCGACGTGGAGTCCGCCGCTATTCCTGATGACGTGGAAGCCCTGGTGATTGTGGAACGCCATCAGCACGATGGCGAACACGAACATGCCCATTATCTCGAACAGCACGCCGGTGTTATTAATGATGGCGACCAGCCGGACGCCATAGATGTTCAGCACGGTGATCACGACCAGGGTGATCAGCGCGACGATTAGCTGGGTGTGCAGAACGGTCGTCGAGTTGCCCGCACCCAGGCCATGCCAGCCCAGCCCGTTCAGCGCGGGGATCAGCGCCAGCGGCAGGGTGGCCACCACTGCGGTCACGGTCAGGATGCCGGCGAACAGGTAGATCCAGCCGGTGAACCAGGAGTAGGCACGGTTCGCCATGTACTTCGACCACTGGAATACCGAGCCGGCCAGCGGGAAGTGACTCGACACCTCGGCGAAGTTCAGCGCGATGATGAACTGCCCGAGCGCCACCACCGGCCAGGTCCAGATGAACACGCCGCCCAGCGTGGTCAGGCCGAGCGCGAACAGGGTGAAGATGCCCGTCGACGGCGAGATGTAGCTGAAGGCCACAGCGAAGGAGCTGAAGGTGCCGAGTGAGCGTTTGAGTTCCTGCTTGTAGCCGAACCTGGCAAGGTCGGCCGAGTCCCGATCGTGGCTGCTGACATCCTGGCTCGCGCTCACGGCAGCTCCTCCTCGCCTGCTGGTAACAGGTGAACTGAGTGACCTCAGTTGGCAGGAGCGTAGGACGTGACGTAGATAACTGTCCAGACCCTATGACCAGACATTCGTACCGGCAAGGCCAGATAAGGAAGAACATCCGCATGACTTTTGTATGCTGCTGTGGACCGCTGCAGTCTTCCGTCTAGACCTTTTCGCGGATGCCTCGTAGCCTGCGATAGTGACTGACCTGTCGCGCACGGATGCAGGCCTGCCGGATGGGGCTGCGGCCCGGACCGATCCTGAGGTCCTGCTAGCCCGGGTGCCGAGCCTGGCGGGCGTGCCAAGGCAGGTCAGCGTGCTGCCGGGCGGCCTGACTAATCAGAACTTCAAGGTCAGCACGCCTGACGGCCAGTTTGTCGCCCGGGTATTCACCAGCGGCGAGAACCTGCTGGCGATCGACCGTGAGCGCGAGTACCGCAATTCGGTGCTGGCTGCCGCGGCCGGGGTCGGCGCGCCCGTGATCGAGTACCGGCCGCAGGACGGAGTCCTGGTGCTCGCCTTCATCGACGGCAGGACGCTCACCAATGCCGACGTCGGTGAGCCGGCCATGCTGAGCCGGATCGCCGCGGCCTGCAAGGCACTGCACGGGGCTGGCCGCTTCACCGGCGACTTCGACATGTTCGAGGTCCAGGCGTCGTACTACGCCACCGCGACCGCGGCCGGCCTGCGCATTCCGGCCGGCTACGACGATCTGCTGCCCGCCTGCACGGCCGCGCGCCGGGCGCTGGCCGTGCGTGCGGAGGGCACCGTTCCCTGCAATAACGACCTTCTTGCGGCGAACTTTATCGACGACGGCGAGCGGATCTGGCTCATCGATTACGAGTACTCGGGCAACAACGATCCGTGCTTCGAACTCGGCAACATCGCCGGCGAGTGCCATCTCGGCGCCGACGCTCTCGCGGCTCTGGTGACTGATTACTACGGTCGGCCGCGCCGGAGCCGGATCGCGCGGGCGCGGCTGTTCAGCCTGGTGGCCGGGTACGGCTGGACGCTCTGGGGAGCGATTCAGCACTCGGCGAGTGAGCTGGATTTCGACTTCTGGTCCTGGGCGATGGAGCGCTTCGAGACCGCGTCGGCCGGCTTCCGCAGCCCGGGCTTTCAGCAACTGCTCACCGACGCGCAAGACGAGGACTGACGACAATGACGCAGTCACTGCCGGCCCGGTCCCAGGTCGTGATCATCGGCGGCGGCGTGATCGGCACCAGCGTTGCCTACCACCTGACCGCGCTCGGCTGGACCGACGTGCTGCTGCTGGAGCAGGGGCAGCTGTCCTGCGGCACCACCTGGCACGCGGCCGGCCTGGTCGGCCAGCTCCGGGCGTCGGAGGCGGGCACCCGGCTGGTGCAGTATTCGACCCGGCTCTATGAGCAGCTGGAGGCCGAGACCGGCCAGGCGACCGGATTCCGCCGTTGCGGCGGGGTAACCGTGGCCAGAACGGCGGACCGGCTGGCTGCGCTGCGCCGGACCGCGGCAACCGCCCGCGCCTACCAGATCGACTGCGAGCTGATCAGTGCCGTGCAGGCGGGCGAGCTGTTCCCCGCGTTGCGCACCGATGACCTGCTCGGCGCGATCTGGCTGCCGGGCGACGGCCGGGCAAACCCGGTCGACCTGACCGCCGCACTGGCGCGCGGTGCCAGGCAGCGCGGTGCGACGATTGCCGAGCGGGTCCGGGTCACCGGCATCACCAGCCGGGACGGCCGGGTGACCGGCGTCCGGACTGACCACGGCGACGTGGCGGCCGAGATCGTGGTCAACTGCGCCGGTCAGTGGGCCAAGCAGGTGGGTGCGCTGGCAGGCGTGACGGTGCCGCTGCACTCGGCCGAGCATTTCTACGTGGTGACCGAGCAGGTCGACGGGGTGCGGCCGGACCTGCCGGTGCTACGCGATCCGGATGGCTACACCTATGTCAAGGAAGAAGTCGGCGGCCTGGTGGTCGGGGGGTTCGAGCCGGTAGCCAAGCCCTGGGTGTCGCCGGACGAGCTGCCGTACCCGTTCGAGTTCCAGCTGCTGGCGGAGGACTGGGATCACTTCAGCGTGCTCATGGACTCGGCGATGCACCGGATCCCGGTGCTGGCGCAGACCGGCATCAGGAAGTTCTATAACGGACCGGAGAGCTTCACCCCGGACAACCAGTTCATCCTCGGTGAGGCAGCTGAGCTGGGCGGGTTCTTCGTCGCCGCGGGCTTCAACTCGGTCGGCATCGCCTCGGCCGGTGGTGCTGGCCTGGCGCTGGCGCAGTGGATTGTCGACGGCGAGCCTGGCAGCGACCTGACCGCGGTGGACATCAGGAGGTTCGCGCGCTTCAACGGCAACTCGCGCTGGCTGCGTGACCGGGTCGGCGAGGTGCTCGGCCTGCATTACGCGATCGCCTGGCCGAACCGGGAGCTGGAGACAGCCCGGCCGTTCCGGCGCTCCCCGGCATATCACCTGCTTCGCGAGGCGAATGCCTGCTTCGGGTCGAAGATGGGCTGGGAACGGGCCAACTTTTTCGCCCCGCCGGGTGAGCGCCCGCAGATCGAGTACTCCTGGGGCAAGCAGAACTGGCAGCCATGGTCATCAGCAGAACAGCTGGCAACCCGGCAGCGGGTGGCAGTATTCGACCAGAGCTCGTTCTCCAAGTACCTGGTCACGGGCGAGGACGCGGTGCAGGCACTGCAGTGGCTGTGCACCAACGACGTGGCGGTTGCGCCCGGCCGGACCGTCTACACCGGCATGCTGAACGGCCGGGGCACCTACGAGTCCGACATCACCGCGACCAGGCTGTCGGAATCGGAGTTCCTGCTGGTAGCCAGCGCCGCGACGACCGAGCGGGACGCCGACCATATCCGCAGGCAGCTGCCGCCCGGCTGTCGCGCCAGCCTGGTCGACGTGACCTCCGCCTATGCGGTCTACGGCGTGATGGGCCCGCTGTCCCGGCCGCTGCTGTCCCGGCTGACCAGAGCCGACCTGAGCGAGCCGTCGTTCCGGTTCGGCACCAGCCAGCTCATCGACCTTGGCTACGCCACGGCGCGGGCTACCAGGATCACCTACGTGGGCGAGCTCGGCTGGGAGCTGTACGTGCCAGCTGAGTTTGCGGTCAGCGTCTACGAGGACCTGATGGCGGCCGGTGCCGACCTCGGCGTCGCCAATGCTGGCTACTACGCGATCGAGTCGCTCCGGCTGGAGAAGGGCTACCGGGCCTTCGGCCGAGAGCTGACGCCCGACTACAACCCGGCAGAGGCCGGCTTGCTGTTTGCCTGCAAGCTGGCGGGCGGCACCGCTTTCCTCGGCCGGGAGGCGGTGGAGAAGGCCAAGGCTGACGGGCCGCGACGGCGGCTCGTGTCGGTCGCGCTCGGTGATCCTGGCGTGATGATGTGGGGCGGCGAGCTGCTGCTGCGCGACGGCGAGCCGGTCGGCCAGCTGACCTCGGCGGCCTGGGGCGAGACAGTTGGCGGCGCGGTCGGCCTGGCCTACCTGCGCGACCCCGCCGGTCACGCGGTGACCGGCGAGTTCATCCGGGCCGGACAGTATGAGGTCAACGCGGGCGGGCAGCTTGCCGCCGCGACCGTCAGCCTGCAGCCGCCCTACGACCCGGCGAGAGCAAACGTGAGCTAGCCTCGGCAGCCGGCACAGCGTCGTGCAAGAGCGGAGTAGTCAGATGGCCGTCAGCGTCTTCGATCTCTTCAAGATCGGCATCGGTCCGTCCAGTTCGCATACGGTCGGCCCGATGCGGGCGGCGGGGATGTTTGCCGACTCGCTGGACCGGGACGGGCTGCTGCCCGCGGTCCAGCAGATCAAGGCCGAGCTGTTCGGGTCGCTGGGCGCGACCGGCCACGGTCACGGCAGCGTGAAGGCCGTTGTGCTGGGCCTGTCCGGGGAACAGCCGGAGACCGTGGATCCGGCGGCCGCTGATCCGCTCGTCAGCTCGGTCCGGCAGACCGGCACGCTGATGGTGCTCGGCCGCGTTCCGGTCGCCTTCGACGTCGACGAGGACATCATCCTGCACCGGCGGCGGCGGCTTGAATTCCACTCCAACGGAATGCGCTTCGCCGCCCTGGACGCGGCTGGCGCGGAGCTGTCGGCCCGGACGTACTACTCGGTGGGCGGCGGATTCGTGCTGGGCGAGGATGAGGCCGGCCGGCCCGCCATCGTGACGGACGCGACCGCCGTGCCGTATCCGTTTGGCAGCGGGGCCGAACTGCTGGCGATCGCCCGCCGCACCGGGCTGCCGGTCAGCGGGATCATGCTGGCCAACGAGCTGACCCGGCGGGATAAGGCCGAGGTCGAGGCCGGGCTGCTGCGAATCTGGGCCGCCATGCAGGAGTGCGTGCTGCGCGGCTGCGCGGCTGACGGGATTCTGCCGGGCGGGCTGAAAGTCCGGCGCCGGGCCAGGGCACTGCAGCAGAAACTGGAGCAGACCGGCGACCTCGCCGACCCGCTGTACGCGATGGAGTGGGTCACGCTCTATGCGCTGGCCGTGAACGAGGAAAATGCGGCCGGCGGCCGGGTGGTGACGGCGCCTACCAACGGCGCAGCGGGCATCATCCCGGCGGTGCTGCATTACTACATGCGGTTCGTACCCGGCGCAGATGAGGCGGGCGTGGTCCGATTCCTGCTGACAGCCGGCGCGGTCGGCGTGCTGTTCAAGGAGAACGCTTCTATCTCCGGAGCCGAGGTCGGCTGCCAGGGCGAGGTCGGATCGGCTTGCTCGATGGCGGCTGCCGGGCTGGCCGAAGTGATCGGCGGCAATCCCGAGCAGGTGGAGAACGCGGCCGAGATCGGCGTGGAGCACAACCTCGGGCTCACCTGCGACCCAGTCGGCGGCCTGGTGCAGATTCCGTGCATCGAACGCAACGCGATCGGGGCCGTCAAGGCCATCACGGCCGCCAGGATGGCGGTGCGCGGCGATGGCGAGCACAAGGTCTCGCTGGACAAGGCGATCAAGACGATGCGGGAGACCGGCGCCGACATGAAGGTCAAGTACAAGGAGACCGCACGCGGCGGGCTGGCCGTCAACGTCATCGAGTGCTAGGCCGCAGGACCGTGCACTGCGGTCTGCGGTTGCTGCGCCGTTCCCTGGCTGGCGGCCTGGGCGCTTAGTTCGAGCCGGGCTGCGAGACGGTTGCGGCCTGGTCGGCCGCCGCCTCGGTTACCGGTAGCTGCGCCGCGTCGATGCGCTGGCCGGAGCCGCGGCGCTCGCGGAGGTAGGTCTGACCGATCACGCGGGCGTAGCGCAGGCCGTAGGCGAGGTTCCGGCCCTTCTTGCTCTCACCGGACATCCGCTGCCGCATGACTGTCGGCACCTCCGCGACCCGGTAACCCTGGAGCAGTGCGCCGATCAGCAGTTCCGACGTCTGATACTGCGGCTGGGTCTGGGTCACCGTGCCGGTCAGGTCAGCGCGCATCAGGCGCAGGCCGCTGGAGGTGTCGGTAAGGTGCGTATGCGTCAGCCCGCTGATCAGCCGGGCGAAGAACTTGACGCCGACGTTGCGGAAGGTGTCGGTGTTCTCCGTCTGGCCGAGCTGCCGGGACCCGAGCACGAAGTCAGCCTGGCCGGCTTCCATCTTCCGGACCATGGCGGGCAGGTCCGCCGGGTCCCACTGGCCGTCGCCGTCCAGCGTGCCGATGTACTGGGCGCCGCCCTCGCGGGCGATCTTGTAGCCGAGCCGGAGCGCGACCCCGTGCCCGCGGTTGGCCGCCAGGGTGCAGACCAGCGCGCCATGCCGCTGTGCCACTTCAGAGGTGTTGTCCGTGCTGCCGTCGTCGATGACAAGCAGGGAGACCGGCACATCGGCGATCTGCTCCGGCACCTCATCGAGGACGGCGCCGATGTTGTCCGCTTCGTTGTAAGCGGCGATCACGATCACCAGTGGCTGAAGCTTCAGGTCCGGGTAGGTGCTGGCGAATCCCGTCAGCGCGGCCGTGGTGACCACGGAGGTGTCCGGCGCCTCCCGCAGGCCGTGATAGGTCGTTTCAGCTGGCTGCTCTCGCCTCGGCATCTGCGTCGTCTCCCAGTCGCGCCGAACGGTTATGACGGTCCACAATAGCCGCAACTTGGACTCGCCGATATCACTCACGTAAACCATGCCCCGCACGTAGGTACGGGCCATGCCAGGTAACGACGGTACAGCCCAGCAGCTTGCGGATGTGTGCCAACACCAGGTCCGGCCGCGGCTCATGGCTGGCGCGCGGCCATCTACCTGCGCGGGACGCTCATGAGCCGTCCGGTGCCGTGCTGTCTGACGCAGCTGCGGGCCCGGTACTGGCAGATAATCTACCCGGTCAGGCGTGGTGAAACTGCGCACGCCTGGAGTTGGTGACGAATTGGTAACGGCTTGGTGCGAAATCGCGGCCGGGAACAGCAGCGGGCATCCCGCGGTTAAGGTCTCCAGATTGCCAGTGGCGAGGGCCGGCAGGCCTGGTCTGCGGCTGAAGCAAGCCCGGATGCCAGTCGCGCGTTTTTCCCGGTAAGCTAGGTCAGCCCCAGGGCTACGGCGGGGGTCCGAGCGGCTCTGGCCGGGATCCGGACCGTGCCTGGCAGGCAGGGCGGCGGAGTAGCTCAGTCAGGCAGAGCAAGCGGCTCATAATCGCTGTGTCGCCGGTTCAAGTCCGGCCTCCGCTACGGAATCGCGCTGGCAACCTGCACCCGCACGGGCTGCCTGCCAGGTAGTTCCGTTGATCAGACGAGAGAAAGGCGCGCCTCAGTGGCTGCGACTGACGTCAGGCCCAAGATCACTCTGGCCTGCCAGGAATGTAAGCACCGCAACTACATCACCCGCAAGAACCGGCGTAATGACCCCGACCGGCTTGAGCTGAGCAAGTACTGCCCGTTCTGCCGGAAGCACCAGCCACACCGCGAGACCCGCTAGCAGCGCGTAGCTGGCGGCGCTTCCCCGGTAAAGGGCTGGAGTCAGATGGCGGTCAACCGCGAATTCGCAGGCCGGACATTTCCGGCGTCCGACCCCTATGAGGTATCGCGGGTCAAGATCGCTGAGTTCGCCGCCGCGATCGGCGACTTCAACCCGGTCTTCCGCGACCGGGCAGCGGCCCAGGCGGCAGGCCACCCGGACGTGATCGCACCGCCGACCTTCGCCATCGTCATCAGCATGGCGGGGTCCGGTGCGGCGCTGGCAGATCCAGGTCTGGGGCTGAACTATGCGATGGTCGTCCACGGCGAGCAGCGGTTCGCGTACGGCCGGCCGATTACCGCCGGCGACGTGGTGACCGCGCAGGTCACTATCACCGGCATCCGGGACGCGGGGCGGAATGTGATGATCACGACCAGCACTGAGATCCGGACGGTGGCCGGGGAACTAGTCTGCACAGCGCTCTCCACCATCGTCGAGCGCGGCGCGTAGGCCGGGAAGGATCGCGGCGTGACCAGGCAGGTGACCTACGACGGGGTCGAGCCAGGGACTGAGCTGCCGCTGGTGACGTACCCGGTGACCAGGCTGAGCCTGGTCAAGTACTGCGGTGCCTCCGGCGACTTCAACATGATCCACTGGAACGAGCGAATCGCCAGGTCGGTGGGTCTGCCGGACGTCATCGCCCACGGTATGTTCAGCATGGCTCAGGCCGGGCGGTTCGTCACCGACTGGGCCGGCCCGCGCGCTGTCGTGACCGAGTTCGGGGTGCGGTTCTCGTCCATGGTCGTCGTGCCCGACGATGACACCGGGGCGACGATAGACGTCAGCGGTCTGGTGGAGGAGAAGCTCGACGACAACCGGGTCGCGATCGCCCTGACCGCGAGGTCAGCCGACACGAAGGTGCTGACCCGGGCCCGTGCCGTGGTCCGGCTGCCCTGAGCTCGCGCGCTGTCGGCCCAGGCATGCCCGAGCAGGCATCTGACAGTGCGGCTCCGCCGCAGGTGCGCGAGCTTGCGGAGCGGCGCTCAGCCGCACGCCGGGCGAGGGATTTCGGCGCCGCTGACGCGCTTCGTGACCAGATCCGCTCGCTGGGCTGGCTGGTGACCGATTCCCCAGCCGGCCAGCGGCTCGAGCCTGCCGCGGCCGAGGATCGCGGCGCGTCCGGCCAGCACGGGGCGGCTGGGTATCAGGTGCTGGCAGCTCCCGGCGACATTCAGCGGCCTGCTGCCGGTGCCGCTGATTCTGATCACCGGACAGCGACCGTGGCGCTGCTCATTGAGGGCTGGCCCGATGATCTGGACACCTGCGTCGAGGCGCTGCTTCGGCACACGCCGCCGGACGTGGTGATCTGCGGCCTGGACGTCGGCAACGCTGACGGGGCCGGAGACGCGCTGCACGTGCTGGCGCTTGCCCACCCTGGCCGGATTTGCGAATTGCACGTGCGATCCGGGGCTGGCTGGGGCCAGGCACGCAATGCGCTGCTGCGGGCCGACCCAGGGCCGGTGCACGTCGTGATGGAGACATCGACGATCCTGACGGGTGACGCGATCAGCCCGTTGCTCGATGCGATCGCGGCCGACGGTGTGGTCGCGGCCGGCTGGCGCGGCGCCGATCCCGATCCTGACCTGCTGAGCTTTCACGACGCCGGACCCGGCCCGGTAGCTGCGCTGGTCGGCTACCTGATGGCGGTGCGGACCGACGCTGCGGTGCGGGCTGGCGGATTCTCGCGACGGGCGCGTTTTTACCGGAACGCGGACCTCGAATTCTCGCTCCGGCTTGGCCGCGAGGGAGCACTGGTGGTGCCCCCTGACCAGCTTCCGGTGCGCCAGGCCAGGCACCGCGGGTACCACGACACCGAGCCTGCTTTTCGTGACGCCGAGTCCAGGCGGAATTACCGCGGCGTGCTCGACCTGCTGCGGGCCCGGCAGAGCGCGGACGACCAGGACACCAGGGCCCCGGAGCGCTGACGCGCCAGCCTGCTGCTATCCGCGGTGTTTGAAGCACCGCTGGCCGGTGAGTTAGCGCCGGGCCACGGTCGGCGTGGCGGAAGGCAGGTTGATCAGATGATTACGGAGCCGATCCCATCGGGACGGGTACCTGCGCCGGAACGGCCTAGCGTCGATGCCGGCCGGCTGTGGTCCGGCGGGATAGCCACGGCCATCGTCGCCGGGCTTGTCGCGCTCGTCGGCGTGCTGGTGTGCCGGTGGCTCTTCAATGTCCCGCTGCTGTCGCCCCGGCAGGCCGGGGCATACGGCGATGTGCACACCACTGACCTGGTGCTGGTGGCTGCTGCAGCCGCGCTGCTAGCGACCGGACTGGCGCATTTGCTGCTGCTCAGCACGCCCCGGCCGCTGACCTTCTTCGCGTGGATCATCGGCCTGGCGACAGTACTGGCGGTGCTGCTGCCGTTCAGCACAGCCGCGCCGCTGGATGCGAAGGTGGCTACGGCGGCTGTCGATCTGGTCATCGGCATCGCCATCGGCTCACTGGTCAGCGGCGTGGCCGCCCGGTCGGTGCGGCTCCGCCAGGCGGAGAGGTCGGGCTACCGGGTGGCAGATCCGCTGTACGGCGAGCAGCGGCCTGGCTAGTTTCCCTCGCTGGGCAGCTTGACCAGGGTGAGGAAGAAGTCGTCAATCTGCCGGACGACGTCGATGAAGCGCTCGAAATCCACCGGCTTACTGATGTAAGCGTTCGCGTGCAGGGAGTAGCTGCGCAGGATGTCTTCCTCGGCTTGGGAGGTCGTCAGCACTACCACCGGGATCGACAGCAGGTCCGGATCGGACTTGAGGTCGGCGAGCACCTCGTGGCCGTTGCGCCTGGGCAGGTTCAAGTCGAGCAGGATCAGCCCTGGCCGCGGTGCCTGCGCGTACTCTCCGTCCCGGCGCAGGAAGTGCATTGCCTGCTCGCCGTCACCCACGACGTGCAACTCGTTGCGGATCCGGTAGTGCTCGAAGGCCTCCCTGGTCATGAGCACGTCGCCGGGGTCGTCCTCCACGAGGAGGACGTCGACCACGTCAAGCCCGGCGCGCTCACTCATCAGGTATCTCCTCAATGGCAGCGCTAGCCACCGGTAGCGTGAAACAGAATGTAGCCCCGTCCTGGACGCTGGTGTCCAGCCAGATTCTGCCGCCGTAGTGCTCGACGATCTTGCGGCACATCGCGAGTCCGATGCCCGTCCCTGCGTAGGCGGTCCGGTCGTGCAGCCGCTGGAAGATCACGAAGATCCGCTCGGCGTACTCAGGTTCGACCCCTATCCCGTTGTCGGCGACTGTGAAGAGCCAGTTATCGCCGTCCCGGTCGGCTGTGATCTTGACTTCGGGGGGCTTGTCCCCGCGGAACTTGATGGCATTGCTGACCAGGTTCTGGAACAACGACGTGAGCAGTGACAGCTCCGCGCGAACCGACGGCAGCTCGGTGGACGCGACTGTCGCGCTGGTCCGCCGCAGTTCGGCTGCCAGGTTCACCCTCGCCTGGGAGAGCGCGCTCGCACAGGAGACCAGCACAGGTTCCCGGTCAGCGCGGCCAACCCGGCTGAATGCCAGCAGGTCGTCGATGAGGGCCTGCATGCGCTTGGCGCCATCGACCGCGAACTCGATGTACTGATCCGCGCGGGCGTCGAGCTGTCCGACGTAGCGCCGCTGCAGAAGCTGGCAGAAGCTGGCCACCTTGCGCAGCGGTTCCTGCAGGTCGTGCGAGGCCACGTAGGCGAACTGCTCAAGCTCGGCGTTGGAGCGCTCCAGATCATGAGCCCGTGCCTCCAGGGCCAGGTTGGCGTCCTGGATCGCCGACAGCTCCAGCAGGATCCGCTGCCGCATCCGGTTCACATCGACGGCCAGCTGGTGCACTTCCCGCGGGCCACTGGCGTCGACTTGGTGCCCGAAGTCGCCGCCAGCCACCTGGCGCGCATCGGCGGCGAGCCTGGTCAGCGGCCGGATGGCGGCCGTTCGCAGCCCGGCAGCCACCGCGCCGACCACCACCAGCAGCGCGACGGCGATGGTGATGCCGATGACGTTCAGGACCGTGACAGCGGATTGCAGTGCGGAGACTGCCGCCCGGCGCTGTGCCGACAGGAAAGCCTGCAGCGCGGTCATCGGCCTGCGCAGGCTGTCGAAGTCTGCCCGCCCCGTGGCGATGCTCGGGCTGGTCGGCGGCCTGCCGGTCGCAGCGACGTGCGCGATAGCAGGCTGCGCGTACGCGGAGCGCCAGTAATCCACCGATGCCAGCACCTTGGCGAGGTCAGCCTGCGCAGCGGGCAGTCCGGCCAGCAGGACGCGAAGCTGCCTGACCTCCGCGCGCTGACTGGCCAGCCCGGTGACATAGGGGCCGAGGAACGGCTTCTGTCCGCTCAGCAGGTAGCCCCGCAGGCCGGTTTCCTGGTTGAGCAGCGCGGCGAGGAGCTGGGAAGCGTGAAAGGCCGCCGGGTCGAGCGGGTTGACGACCCGGGCGCGAGCGTTGCTCAGGCTGCCGAGTGTCACCGCGCCTACGACAATGGCGGCAACGCAGAACAGGCCGAGCAAGAGCATTCCCACGCCGGCAATCCGGCCCAGCGGCCACCGGCTGGCAGCGTCCTCGGCAGCGGTCATGAGCCTGCTTGGTGGACGGATGGTGGCCGGATTCCGACGGGAGCCGTCGGCTACCGGCGGCGGAGCTGACGGACCTGGGGGAGTCGTGGTCATGATCCGGCCGGCGGTGCGCAGCTCACCATGAGCACCGCCAGGTCATCGTCCAGGTCACCGCCGTTAAGCTCGCGGGCCTGGCTGATGACAGCATCGAGCAGCGCGGCGCCGTCCACGCGCGCGCGCTCGGCCGGTGACTGCTGGGCTTGCGCATTATCGATCAGCTTGAGGAGGCCGTCGCTGCTCAGCCGTTCGGGCCCTGCGCCGATCTTGCCCTCGATCAGCCCGTCTGTGTACAGCAGCACCGACCAGCTCGTGCCGAGGCGTACCTCACTGCTCGGCCAGTCCACCGCATGGCTGATGCCGGGCGGCAGGCAGACCGGCGCCTCGAGCTCGCTGACGCCATCGGGAGTAATGAGCAGCGGCTGCGGGTGCCCGGCAATGTGGAGCCGGCCAGTGGTCCGGTCCGGTGCTATCGACAGCATGCACAGGGTGGCGAAGAGCCGGTCCTGCAGCCGCTCGTTCTCCAGCACCTGCTGCACGGCGGAGAGGATCTCGGGCACAGGGCGCCCGGCCAGGACCATGGTTCGCCAGGCAACCCGCAGGCAGACACCGAGGGCGGCCTCATCCGGACCGCGGCCGCAGACGTCGCCGACGACGGCGTGAACCCAGCCATCGGCGGCTTCGACCACGTCATAGAAATCTCCGCCGAGGAGCATCTGCTGGCCGCCGGACCGGTACCGGGCCGCCACCGTCAGACGCCGGTCGGTCAGCAGCGGTGATGGCAGCAGACCGCGTTCGAGCCGGGAGTTCTCGGCCGCATAGAGCCGGGCCATGTGCAGCTGCTGCTGAGTCTCCTCAGCGCGCCGGCGCTCCATCGCATAACGCACGACACGATTCAGCAGGAAGCCGTCTACCTGGCCCTTGACCAGATAGTCCTGAGCGCCAGCGCCGACGGCCTCCTCGCCGAGGTGCTCATCAGACAACCCGGTCAGCACCACCACGGCGAGGCTGGGCATGGCTTCCTGCAGCCATCGGACGCCGTCCAGCCCGCGTGAGTCAGGCAGTTCAAGGTCAAGCAGGACGCAATCAGCTCCGGCGAGCAGGTCCCCGGCCTCAGCCAGCGACCGCGCCCGGCGCAGCAGGAACGGGTTACCAGCGTCCAGCAGCAGCTCATCCACCAGCAGAGCGTCGCCGTCGTCGTCCTCTATCAGCAGCACGGGAATTCGCTCGGGCAGCGCAGCATCCCGCGTCCTGCCGGAACTGACGTCTTCTGCCACCATCTCGAACCGCACGTTCTCTTTCATGCTCGGTGCCTGCAATGACATGAGTCCGAGCCAGCATAGGCCGATCTCAATTTGCCGATGCGACTCACTGCCAAAAGTACTCACTCTACGGCCCGGCCGAGGCGATTCGCTCGCTCGGTGGTCTGCCAAATCACTCCTGACCTGGGCTAACGGCCCTCCGGAGTGGAGGACAGGAACCGATCAGCGGCCGCACTCGCCGCAGCGGCGTCCCGCACCGCCAGCCACCAGCCCTCGGTTCCGGTCCGGTGCGCGCCGACCTGGTCTACCGCCTGGCGCAGCGCCGTCAGCACTGCACGCTGATGTACGACATCCGTCATATACCAATTACTATCCGGCAGCGCCGGAAGATACTGATATTCCATCTCATCGGCCATTCGCAGCAGCAGTTCGGCGATGCTCGCCCAGGCCTGTTGCAGCGCGCTCATGCCCAGGTGTCCGGCCGAGTAGACCGCAACGTCATCGAGCACCTCGAAGAGGCGAAGCGCCCGTCGTTGCTCGGCAGCGAGCACCGACGTCAGCGCGCCGCGGTTGGCAGACCGCGGCCTGACCACATGCAAGGCCTGTCACTCCCTGGCAACCGGCCCCGCATGCTTGGATGGCCGTCCACGATCCACGGGCACAGGCGGGGGGTCTTACCCGGTCCCCGTCAGTTCGAGGAGCGGTCCGCATGTCCCGGCGCCCAAGCTACCCGCAACGGTGCACTGCAAACAATCCGGGTAGCGCAGGGATTCGAGGGTAGTGCTGTCCGGACGATCCGTGGACAGAGTGTGAGGCACAGCACATGATCAACGTCACCCGGGAGCTCGCCGAGCGAATGGCTGCTATTGCTGAGCTGCTCGCGTCGGACGACGCACCGGACGCACCCGTACGGCAGCTTGCCGAGCTATCGCTCGAGCTCATCCCTGGCAGCGCCGCGGCCGGGGTGGTCGCTGCCGGTGACGCGGCCTGGACCCAGGCGGCGTCCAGCACCGGCGTCGCAGAACTTCACCAGCTGCAGCTCGGCAAGGGAGACGGGCCAGTCGCAGAAGCGCTTCGGTACGGCGAAGCACGGCGCATAGACGACGTCGATGCGGAGGAGCGGTGGCCGGAGATCTGCCAGGCGATGGCGGCCGAGAACCTGCGGAGCTGCCTGGTGCTGCCGCTGCGAACCGATCGCGCGCCCGGCGGCGCGCTCGCGATCTACGGCCACGACCAGGACCTGTTTATCGGAGCCAGCAACGACATCGCGCTGCTGTTCGCCGCTCAGGGCGGCGTCGCGGTGCGGAACGCGGCGTCCTACCGCAACTGCCGCAAGCTCGTGGCGAATCTTCAGACTGCGCTCGCCTCCAGGGCGGTGATTGAACAGGCGAAAGGCATCATCGTCGCGGAATACGGGGTGACGCCTGATGTGGCGTTCAAGCGGCTCAGCGTGCTCTCTCAGAACACCAACAGAAAGCTGCGCGAAATCGCGGGCGACGTCGTTGAGGGCAGGATTAACCGCAGTCAGTTCGGCGACGTGAGCTGAACTCGAGGACATCTATCGTGGCGCCCCGGCGGGCAGACCGTGGCGGCGCCCCGCCGAGCGCCGCCGCCAGGTCGCGGTAAACGGGCACCACCCGGCCGGTGCCGGTGAGGTCGAGCATGCGCAGGACGGGCCGCGCGCGGGCGGCGATGCGCAGCTGGCTGCCCGCCCGGGCGGCGTATCGTGCCGCGCTGAGCAGAGCGCTGACACCGGCGCAGTCGCAGAACGAGGTCTCGGTCAGGTCCGCGATCACCACAGCGGTGCCTTCGTCGATGACCGCGAGCAGTGCCGCGCACGCGTCTTCTGCATTCGCGACATCAATCTCGGCGGGCAACCGCACCGCCCGCCATCGCACCGCGGACCGGACTGGCTCCCCGGCGAAACGATCAAGTGTGCAATCCTCGGACACGGGTCAGCACTCCTGCCTCAGCGGGATCATGCCGGGCCGCGTCTTTGACCCGCAGCGGCCGATGCCGGGAAACCAGGACGAACCGCCGAGTAATGATAAGCACCTGCACAGCCCGCCAGGCAAGTGTTTCCGCGGCCGTCAGCCAGCTGGCGGGCAGGACTCGCTGGCCGGGTCGGCCGCACGGTCTGCGGGCACGTTGATGTCTGGTGCCAGCAGGTCGCTGAGCGGGTGGCGAGACCCGTCGGCGATGCGCGTCTCCCGTTCCAGGTAACGCCGCAGTCCACGCATCTGACGCCGCAGCACCGTGCGCTTGGCGCGCACCGGAATCCAGAGCCAGGCGAGACCGGTAGCGACGAGAATCAGCCCGGCCGCTTGCAGGTCCAGGAAGGCGGTGCGGACGTGCAAAGCAAGCAGCAAGATCGCGCCGATCGCGACCAGGAGCAGGCCCGTCCTGGCCCGCAGTCCGGTCGTCGGCAGAGACGGCATGAGTAGCTGGTGTCCGGGAAAGCGCAGCCGAAACATCATCCCTGAGGGCGCCGCCGCGCACTCGGGGCCGCTCGTCCTCGCTCGCTCTCATCCGGCCCTAGTCAGTGATCAGCTGGCACCGGTACCTTGAGGCGTGCTCAATCAACCGCGCCGGACCGGGCTGTGACGTGTCAGCGTCAAGTTTCTCAGTCACGGCTGGCGATGGCCTGGTGGTAGTCGCCACACCGGACGAAATCGATGTCGGTAATGCCGGATTGCTGCGGGCGGCGCTGCGCGAGGCGGCTGCGCAGGATCAGCCCGCCATCATCGTGGACATGTCCGCGACCGAATTCTGCGACTCTACCGGGCTGAATGTCCTGGTCCGGGCGCTGCGGCAGGCAGCCGAGAGCGATCGCGAACTGCGTCTGGTGGTCGGCGGTGCCGCCTTGCGGAGGATTCTCAAGGTCACCGGAATGGCCAGCATGTTCCGCAGCTACGACAGCCTTGACGAGGCACTCGACGCCACGCGAAGGCCGGCGTAGCGCTCGCGCCACGCCGGCCAGTTGCGGTACTGGTGAGGTCAGACCCGCCGCCAGCGGGCCTCGCAGCAGGAGTAGATGCCGAAGAGCACCAGGCCGACTGCGACCAGGCCAAGCAGCCAGGGCCCGAGTGGCGTCTTGGCCAGCGAGGTCAGGGCTGAGTCGACACCCTTCGCCTTGCCAGGCTTCGCATCGATCGCAGCGATGACCAGGAAGATGCCGACGATAGTGAAGACGGCGCCGCGGGCGACCCCGCCAGCCTGACCAAGCCTGGTAACGGCTTTCCGGGTGCTCGCCGACGCGGTGCCCATGTCCATCTCGCGCATGAACTTGGCCTGGTACGCCTGGTAGGCGAGGCTGATGCCGACCGCGATGACGATGACGCCGACGATCCCGACTGCAATCCGTCCGCCCGGGTACTTGAATGCGGTGGCCGTCAGGTCCTGAGATTGCTTATTGGTCGACTTCGGCGCGCCCAGGCCGAGCGCGTACTTCAGCACTGCGTAGGTGATGAAGCCGTAGAGGATGGCCTTTATCAGATGCACCAGCCGCGTTGAGGTCTTGTGCCCGTCCGGCCCGTTGGCCCCCCAGATGGCCTCCGACAGCCGCCACAAGGTCAGGCCCGCGAACCCGACGACCAGAAGCCACAAGATCGCTGAGCCGAATGGGGTGGCAGCCACCAGCCTGATGGCACCGCTGTTATCTGCCTGCCGGTGCGAGGTACCCAGTGCGATCTGAATAGCGATAATGCCAATCAGCGCGTAAATGACGCCGCGCGCTCCAAGACCTGCGCGGGCCAGACCTGCCATGGCCTTACTATTGGCCGCCTGCCGGCCTGCGCTTCGAACGCCAGCCGTTCTGCGCCGTGCCGAACGTGTCACCATCGGGACCTCCTTCAAAGGCGGCAGCCAACTGCCCGCCATTGCTGCGCCCAAACGTCCCGGTAGATGCGGCAAGCCCGGCCGGGCCTGGGTCCCGGCCGGACCGCAGCAGGGTCGCTACCCTCGGCCCCCGCCGGTATGCAGACCTGAGCCAGTCAAAGTTTGGCGGCCGGACCCGGAAGAGCATCCGCGACCGGCACGTCGGCTGCGAGCTGTCCGCGACCGGTTGCGGCTTTTCGGGAGTCAATCCATGCGTCGACGATGGCCCACTGGAGCCGGAGCCATTGTTTCCGGTCGTCGTCGGTGTCCGGCAGGTCGGCAGCCGCCTCGTGCCACCAGCGCACGATCATCGGCGTGGCGGAAACGGGAACGGCGCGCCAGGCCAACCGCGGGCTGACGATGTCATCCAGACCCGTGTGAGCAACCAGCATGACATCCAGGTTGGGTTGTCCGGCCAGGCACGAGAGCAGGCCGGCCGGCTGCGGCGGCAGCACGTGCCTGTTTTCCGCGGCGTCCGCGGCCGCATGCCGCCGCCCTGCGCGCCGCAGCCTGGCAATGGCCAGCCGGTGCCTGTGCGGAGTCCAGTTGCCGCCTTCCGGGAACAGCAGGATGGCATCATCAAGCCGCATTGTCCTGGCGAGCTCGGCCAGCTGGCCTGGCGCCCGGCCTCCCTTCCCGCGATCTACGAAGCAGCACGGCAGGCGGCCAAGCAGCACGTCCAGGCCCGGATCCCAGCGCAGCGTCTGTTTCGCCACGATCGCTGGCCGCCGTCCGTAGCGCGACATCAGAAGGTTCAGCAGGGCGAACGAATCGCCTGGACCGCCATGCCTGGCCAGCACGAGCAGCCGGCGCCCGGCGATCAGGCGCCCTTCGGGCGGTTCCCGCACCTCGACGGCGAATCCCAATAGCGGCCGGGCGGCGGCTACCAGCAGCGACAGTGCCCAGCGGAGCAAGCCTTCGTGAGCACGAGACCAGCGCCAGTCGCTGCGGCGCGACCGGATCGGATGGCGGAGCCACAAGGCCATGCAGCACAGCACCAGTCCGGCATTCAGCGCGAGGTAAAGGGCGGCGAACAGGGCCAGCCGGGTCACCCGCAGCCGACGGTCGAGCGGAGCACCGACGAGGCCGATCCCGGCTGTCAGGAGCAGCATCACGACCAGAACCGCGGCGATCGGGATCCACACCGGATCAATAACTGACCGCCGGACCGCGACGGGTGGTGGCCTCATGCGCAGTCCGCAGCGGTGGCCAGGTACTCGGCAGTAACCCGGTAGGCCCGCTCGATCCTGTTCTCCACCGCCGGGCGCCGCCGGTACCGCATCGAGACCAGCGGCATCTTCTCCTCGCCGCTCGGTAGCACGTGCACGCGTACCGCGGCGGGCAGACCGGCCATCTCCTCGACGAACCGGTGCCTGCGCGCCAGTTCGAAAGAGGTCAGGCAGACATCCCACAGCGAGCGCGGCGGCAGCAGCGGCTGCTCGATGCGCCCGACATGCAGCACATAGATCTCGGTGGCGCCGAGCGCGAGTGCCCGCCCGACCGGAATGGAATGCACCAGACCGCCGTCCAGGTAGTGCTCTGTGCCGATCCGTACTGGCGGAAGCAGGCCTGGCACGGCGCAGGACGCCATCACGGCATCGGTCAGCGAGCCAGCGGTAAACCAGTGCGCTCCGGACCGCTCGATGCTTGCCGCCACGCACTGAAACGGAATGGCTAGCTCCTCGAAGGTACCCGGCAGATGCCTGGTGAGCAGCCTGCGAAGCGGGATCGGTGAGTACAGGTGCGTCCGGTATCTGGCGAGGGTGCCCACCTTCGCGAGCACCGTGTCCGAGAACATCCCCGCGTCGGTGAGCGATCCCCACAGGTCCGCGAGGGCCTGCACGGCAGCTACCGAAGGGTCGGCCGCGAAAGACGCTCCGTTCAGGGCGCCGACGCTGGTGCCGACGATCAGGTCCGGCCGGTAACCCGACTCGGCGAGAGCACGCAGCATGCCCACCTGAGTAGCGCCCAGCATCCCGCCGCCGCCCAGCACGACGGCCGAGCGGCCTGCCCGCCGCGCGCTGCCGCCCTGGTGCCCATGGTCGGGTGGTTGCCGCATTCCGCCTGGAAAGCTTCCCGGCGCCCACCGTCAGTAAACCGCGGGACCCCGGCAGCGGACGGCAGCGCGCAGGCTGGCAGCGTCACCATGAATACGCCGATAGCCGACATGCGGGCTCGAGCTGTCAGGTTCGGTCCATGCGCCGGAAGGTGACTTCCCTGAGGAGCAGCCGGACCGAAGCGGCCGCCGGGATGGCGACCAGCGCACCAATCAGGCCTAGCAGTGCCGCGCCGATAAGCACGGCCACTACGGTGACAGCCGCCGGCACCTGCACGGTTCGGCCCATGATTCGCGGCACGAGCAGGTAATCCTCGGCGAGCCGGTAGCACACATAGAAGGCCAGCGTCAGGCCCGCCACCGGCAGCGAAACGGTCAGCGCGACGAGGCTGACGATGAGGCCGCCGATAGTCGAGCCGATGACCGGAACCAGGTCGAGCAGCGCGACCAGGAGTCCGAGCAGCGCTGGATAGGGGATACCGAAAGCGGCCATCCACACATAGGTACCGACGCCGGCGATCAGGGAGGTAACGGCGTTGCCGAGCAGGTAGCCGCCGACCTTGGTGAAGATCTCGTCGCCGATCAGTATCACTCGCGGGCGCCGGGAGTGCGGCGCGAGCCGGTAGATGAACAGCTTGATACGCGGCAGGCCGGCCAGGAAATAGACGGTCAGCACGGTGAGCACCACAAGGGAGGTGGCCGCGCTGAGTACGACCTGACCCGCGCCGAGAATCCCGCCCGCGATCGAGCTTCCGCGGCTGCTGACCAGCTGGGTGAGCCGCTGCTGAAGGTGATACCGGCTGTTCAGCCGTCCCAGCTCTGTATGCGGGTTGCGCAGGGCATGCAGGTATTGCGGCAGGTGGCTGCTGAGTTGCGTCAGCTGGCTGGTGAGCGGCGGGATGGCGGCCAGCACGAACACAGCCAGGATCGCCGCTACCGTCAGCACGACGGCCAGCACTGCCACCCAGCGGGGCAGGCGGCGGCTGAGCCAGCTGACGGCGGGATCGAGCCCGGCGGCGATGAACAGGGCGAGGCCAATGAGCACCAGAACAGACCGTGCCCTGATGAGCAGCTCGACGAGGCCGTAGGTCACTGCGACGCCGGCCGCCGCGGTCATGCCGATGAAGAACGGCGAGCGCCGGTCAAGCGGGCGACCCGGATGCCCGAGACCGCCAGTCTGCTCAGCCGCCGCGGCGGCCTCTTCTACTGCCTCGTTGATCTTCAAGTCCGAGGGCTCGGCTGCACCTTCCTGTCCAGATTCGGGCTCGTAAACCGAGGTCGTTGCCGAGCTGGGGCCGGATCGTTGGCCGGTTGCCATGCTGAGGCCTTCCGCTGTGCCGCGCTAGGCCGCGATAGCGGCGCCGCGTTAACTACCGCAGGCCTGATAGCCGAAACGTGCCAGGTCGGCGAGACCGGCTCAGGCGTCCGGCTGGCCCCCGACCCGGAGCGCGAGCATGGTGAGGTCGTCCTTGAGCGTGCCCGCGGAGAAGTCGAGTACGAGCTTGCGCATCTCGGAGACGATTTCCGCGGCGGGCTTGCCGCCCATCGTGGCCAGGCTGTCGGCCAGGCTGTCCTCAAAATAGGTGGCATTCGGGCTGCGCGCGCCCGCTAGGCCATCGGTGTAGAAGAACAGCACGTCTCCGGCGGTCAGCTCGAGTTCCAGCGTGGTCGGTTCGGGGTCCGGGAAGATGCCCAGCGGCACGCCGCCGCCCGGCACCAGCTGAGCCCGGCCATCTGGCTTGACTAGCACCGGGCCGGGATGGCCGGCGCTGGACAGGACGACGCGCAGCTTGGCCCCATGCCAGCTCAGGTGGGCGGCGCTGGCGGTGACGAAGCGCCCGCCGAACTCCTCCGCCAGCATGATCTCGTTAGCGCCGCGCAGCACCGCCGCGGTGTCGGCGTTCCAGTGCCCGAGCACCCTGATGGCGTGCCGGGCGGCCGCGGTGGCCGCCGCCGCATCCTCACCCTTGCCGCACACGTCTCCGATGGCGACAGCCCAGCCACCAGGGGTGGGATATACGTCATAAAAATCACCGCCGACTTCGCGGCCATGGGTCGGGCCCATGTGCGCAGATGCGATCTCGACACCGGGAACGGGCTTCAGCACTGGCGGAAGCAGGCTTGCCCGCAGCGCCTCGGCGGTCTCGGTCCGGCGTCTTAGCGTGCGCCGCGCAGCAACTGCAAGGGCCAGCAGGGTTCCTATCTCCTCGGCCAGCGCGGCGTCGGCGAGCCCGAACTGACCGTCATCGCCATGTCTGGCCAGCGTCAAGGCGCCGAAATGCCGCTCACCCGCCACGACGGGTACGCACAGAACTGACGCCGCGCCGAGCGCTGGCAGGAGGGGCCGTCCGTCTGCGCCGCTGCCGAGCACCGTGTCGTCGTCCGCATGAGTGAACAGCAGCGCTTTACCTGACTCGGTCACCTGGCCGGGTGCCGAGCCGGAAGACGGATCGACTGCCCCGACGGCGTGCGCCAGCCGGGCCGACTCGTGATCCCCGGGGCCAGCCACGTAATGCCTGCGCAGCTGCCCTCGGCGCAGTACATCGACGATGACCCAGGTCGCGAGGTCGCTAGCGAGGAGCCTGGCGCACCGCTGAAGGAGCACGGACTCGCTGATCGAGGTGCTCTCCAGCAGCAGCTTGCTTGCGGCCGACAGCAAGTCGAGCCGCCGGGCGGCAGCAGCCACCGCCTCAGTGTCAGAGTCCTGCGCGTCGTGTCCGGGAGCTCCCGCCGTGGCCGTGGCTGCCGTGCCCGGCGGCCCGTCCGGTCATCGGGGCCGACAGCCACCAGCAGCCGGCCGGCGTCTCCCCGCACGCTCACGGGCTGGATGACCAGCTCGCACCGGATCGCGCCCGCGCCGCCGAGCATGGCGCAGGCTAGCCGCGCTGAGGTGCCGGTCCGGGCGACGGCGGCGAACTGGGAGCGCACCGCGGCCCGGGCGGCTGGCTCGATCAGGGTGGTGAGCGACTTCCCGGTCGCATAGCCGGGTCCGACGCCGAGGAGTTCGCTTGCGGCTGAGTTCGCCCGGAGCACAGTACCGTCATGGTCGACGACGTACAGCGGCAGCGGTACCGCAGCGAACACCGAATGCAGCAGCCGGCGCTCTGAGTGCAGTCCGCTGAGAGACCGGCCGTCCCCGCCCTGGCTGCCCTCGGCTGCGGCCAGCCCGAGGCCTTCGATGGCGCCATCGAGCTCTGCCAGCGCGGCATCCAGCAGCGTCTGCTGGTCTGCTCCGGGCAGCGCGGCCGCCTCCCGCAACGCGGCGGCTCTCGACTTGAAGCCAGTGAGGTCCGGTGCTGGTGCTGACCGGTGCGGCGCATCCGGCATGACTCTGCCTATCTTCGCGGTCAAGGCGCCATGCTATCCCGGCAGGCCGTCGCTGCTGCCGCGACCACCGTCACCCGCCCTTTTCCGCCCGCGAGTGGCCGCAGCCAGGTCGGCGAGCGAGCCGAGTGCATCGCGCGGAACCCGGCCGGGCCGGCCCGCATAGGCGTCCAGGATCCGGGCCGCTACCTCGGTGGCCCGGAGGTTGGTCCGCTGCGACACCTCGCGCATCTTGGCCAGGGCCTCATCCGCCGTGCAGCCCAGCGCGTGCATCAGGATTCCCTTGGCTTGATCGACGACCGCGCGCGAGCTAGCGGCGTCCCGCAGCTGGACGGCGGTTCGCTGCGAGTCCCCGTACTCGGAGACAGCACCGACCAGCGCACTACCGTAGGCGACGAGTAGCTCGGCCAGCTGGAGCTGGTCAGGATCAACGGCCCGCGGCCGGACGCCGTATAGCGACAGTGTGATGACGACCGGGCCGTGGTAGCTGAGCGCGACTGAGCTGCGGACGCCGAGCCGAAGTGCCGCAGCGGCATATTCCGGCCACCGGGCTTCAGCCAGCGTGTCGGGGCAGCTCACCGGGTTCCCGTTGGTCAGCGCCTCGATGACAGGCCCGCGGCCGGCGTCGAGCTGTACCGCTACCAGCCTGGAGGGATCGGGATGGCTGGCAGCCTGGCTGGCCAGCTCACCATCGCGCCAGAGTGTCACGCAGGCGGCAGCGCAGCCAGTCACCTGGCTGGCGGCAAGGAACGTGAGCTGGCTGAGCGACCGCTCCTCGGTGGCAGCTGCCAGCGTCAGCAGGGCAGCGGTCCGGTCGGCCAGATCCGGGCCAGGCACGACTAGCCGGCAGCTTTCCCGGCCTGGCCGGCCAAGCCCTGGTCAACCGTGTCGTACAGGGTGAGCCGATCAGCCAGGCCAGTGATCCACAAGGTCTTGGTGTACCGGTAGCGCGCCCCGGCCAGCGCCAGCTGCCCGCCCGCCGCCTCCAATCTCTTCCAGTGCCCCACGATGACGGCCAGTGCGCTGGTATCGAGAAAGTCGACGCCGGAAAGATCCAGAATAATTCTGCTATGTATGCCTTGTGCCTGGGACAAGCACTCGTCGAGTTGCGGGCTGGTGACAATGTCGAGATCACCGCGGATGGTGACCACCATGCTGTCGCCGCGACTTTCGGAGGAGAGCCACACTGCTTCCACGCGCCACCCCAGGAGAAATTGAAATCTCGCATTAAAGTTATACCGGCCTATAGCAGGAGCGCACGTTCGTTCGAGGCTCCTGGCATACATACAATCGCGCCGGGAAGGTAGGGGCCGGTGGGCGTGGGCCAGCCGAGCTTCGGGGCAGGTCAGGTTGTCAGCCTACCTAAGCCGGAGCAGCGATCCGGCATGCAGGCGACGGGCTGGTGTGGGAGTTAACGTGGAGGACCCCGGTGGGGCGGGCGGAGCGTGCCGTCACATCGCGCTGCTGTACCACGAGCCGGGCGAGTATTCCGCAGCCGTCGACGACTTCGTGAAGACCGGCGCGGCGGAACACGAACCTGTCTTCGTAGCAGTGCCGAAATCGCAACTGCCGCTGATCTCCGAGCCGACCGCCGATGCTGTGGTCAGCATGACCGAGATGGAAGACATCGGACGCAATCCAGCCAGGATCATCGCGGCTCTGCGGGGCTTCGCCGATCAGCACGTTGGCCGCCGCATTCGATATCTTGGCGAGCCGCTGTGGACGGGACGCTCGGCCGCCGAACGGCGTGAGACTGAGCGCCACGAGGTGCTGCTGAACCGGGCTTTCGCCGGTGCCCACGTCACGATGATGTGCCCGTATAACGCGGCCTCCCTGCCGAGGTCTGCGCTCGCGTTCGCGAGGAGCGCCCATCCCATCCTGATGAGCGGCGGCCGGGAACGCCGCAGCCATGGTTACCTTGCGCCGGACAGCACCCTGGCCAGGATCAACCGTCCGCTGGCGGAGCCGCCGGACAGCGCTCAGGCGCTGGCATACGATCGTGACTTGCGGCCGCTGCGAGCACTGGTGGCCGCCGCCGCCAGTCAGGCCGGCCTTACCGGCGAGCGCAGCACCGACCTGGTGATCGCGGCCAGCGAAGTTGCCGCGAACACGCTTCGCCATACCGGCGGCGGTGGTGTCGTCCGGTTGTGGCGTACCACGGCCGAGTTCCTGTGCCAGGTTGACGACGGCGGCTACATCCCCGATCCGCTCGCCGGTCACGTCCGTCCGGCTCGCGGTGTGATTGGCGGCCAGGGCCTGTGGCTGGTCAACCAGGTCTGCGATCTCGTCGAGATCAGGACCGCCGAGCTTGGCACGACGATCCGCCTGCATATGCGCCTGTCCTGACATGCCTGCACCGAGGCGGGGGCGCGGCCGGCCGCGCGCACCTAAGGCAGCCGAAAGAGCCGGGCGCACCCGCGCCCGACCCTTTGGAACGCATCGGCCAGCCGCATCCGGCCGGCTCGTAGCTAGCTGGCCACGCCACTGGTCTGCGGCAGCCGGTGGCTGAGATCCGCGACGGCCTCGCAGAAGACCCGGTAGCTTCGCAGTGCTTCGCGCAACTGCTCGGTGTCGGCGAGGTGTCCAGTGCCGGACGGGTGTTCGGTGCCCGACCGGTCCGCAGCGCCGGACGGACCGTCGGCGCCTGCTGGCTGCAGGGCGTTCTGCCGTTGCCGCAGCGAGTCAACGAGATCGGCGACGGCGGCATCCGCTGCTGCTGCGGCGAGCCGTACTGACCCGCGCGGATCGTCGACGAACATGGCCTGGATGTCGTGCCACTGCGGGCTCAGCGTCCCGTTGCCCTGCGCGGCGACCTGGCCTGCTACGGGCTGCCCGGCTGCGGGCTGCCCGGCTGTGGTCGGCTCTTCGGCCACGACCTCGGCGATGATCACGTCGGGGTCATCGGCGAACGCCCTGGTCGTCATGCCATCAGAATGCTGGTCCCGCCCGTCATCCTCGGCTCGCCCGTCAGCCTCGGCTGGCTCGTCGTTGCCCATGCGGGTCGTAGCCGGGTCGCCGAACTCGTCGTCGGCTGCTGAGAAGTACCTGTCTGGCTGTAGTGCCACCTGCTTACCTCCGCGTTATTGAGGGGGATAATCTGCCTGGTCACCCGTCGGCGCGCCGACCGAGTAGCCGCGCGGGCTGGTCTGCGCCGCCGGGGCGGACTGCTGGTAGCTGCCCTGGCCCTCGGTGAGGAGCTCACTGTCGGCGGCAATGCGGCCGTTCGACCCGGCAGGCTCACCGAGCAGGTCGGAGAACAGCGCGCGGTAGTGAATGAACGCCTGCCGCAGATCCTCGGTCGCGATGTCGCCATTAACAGCGCCGCCGCCGACGATGTCCTGGGCGGCGCGGAAATGCCCGACCGTCTGCGCGTGCTCGACAGAAAGATCAGCCATTACCTGAGCGTCATCGTCGATCGGATATCCGCGTTCCCGCATGACCGTGGTGACGAGGGCGTATGCGTCCCGTACCGCGGTCTGCGGCGCATCGACGAACTGCTCCTGAATGCCTGCCCACTGGTCGGTATACCGGCGCCTGGCCTCCTCAGGCAGCGGACGGATGTCCAGCTTACGGACCCTGCGCTGCCGCTCGGTCAGCTCAGCATCAGCCCTGATCTTGCTGTTCTGCTCGGTGACGACCCGGTCGTATTCCGGCCCGAATTTCTGTTGCAGCCTGCGGCGGCGTGACGCCACGCTGGCCGCCGCTAGCAACGCGATGACGACAATTATCACCACGATCACGACTGCCGTTGTCCCGCCTGACATGGGAACCTCCTGACTTGGGTCCCCTACCGCTCCCCGCATGCGGGCAATTCAAACAATGCCGCGAAACCGAAGGCGCAGAGCAACGGCGCGGTCAGGTGACGGTCAGGTGAGGAGCACAGCGAACGACGCCGCCGGCAGCTGAACGACACCCGACCCGGCCGCGACGCCCGTGGAGGAGGCGGCGAGCAGCCTGCAGTCCGCGCCAGCAGGCTCGGCGACCCGGATCTGGCGCGGCATGCCTGCGAGGTTCGCAGCGATCCTGACTCGGCCGCGGCTCACCAGCAGCCAGCGGTCGTCCTCGTCCCAGCGCGCGCTGAGCCGGTCAAGCCGCGGGTCGGTGAGCTCCGGCCGGTCCCGGCGCAGCGCGATGAGCTGCTGGTACCAGCCCAGCAGCTCGCGATGGCGCGGGACGTCGAGCTCCGACCAGTCCAGCACGGAGCGCGAAAAGGTGGCCGGGTCCTGCGGCTCGGGGATATCGGCCGGCGGCCAGCCGTGCCGGGCGAACTCGGCGCGCCTGCCGTCTGCCACTGCCCGGCCGATGGCGGCGTCCGGATGATCGGTGAAGTACTGCCAGGGGGTGCCTGCGCCCCATTCCTCGCCCATGAACAGCATCGGCGTGAATGGAGCGGTCAGCACCAGGCCAGCGGCAACCTTCAGTAGGTCCAGTGGCAGACTCGCGGATATCCGGTCACCGGTGGCCCGGTTACCGACCTGATCGTGGTCCTGCAAGTAGCCCACGAACCGGTGGGCCGGCACGCGGAACACGTCCACCTGACGGCCATGCGACCGACCCCGGAAGCGGGACCAGCCGCCGTCGTGAAAGTAGACCCGGGTCAGCGTCTTCGCGAGGGCAGCCATCGAGCCGAAATCGCAGTAATAGCCCTGCCGCTCGCCGGTGACAGCCGCGTGCACGGCATGGTGGAAGTCATCGCTCCACTGGGCGGTGAGACCGTAGCCGCCAGCCTCTCGTGAGGTCACCAGCCGGGGATCGTTGGCGTCGGACTCGGCGATCAGGACAAGCTCGCGGTTCAGCCGTGCCGCCAGCGCGTGCACATCGGCGGCCAGCTGCTCAAGCAGATGCAGCGCACGGTGATCTTCCAGCGCGTGCACGGCATCAAGCCGCAAGCCGTCGAGATGGTAGTCGCGCAGCCACATGAGGGCGTTCTCGATGATGAAGTCCCGCACGTCGTCCGAGCCTGGCTGGTCGAGGTTGATCGCCGGTCCCCATGGCGTGACGTGCGCAGCGGTGAAGTACGGGCCGAAGTCGGCAAGCCGGTTGCCGATGCCCGCATGGTTGTACACGACGTCTAGCAGCACCGCCAGGCGGCGGGCGTGGCAGGCATCGACGAACCGCTTGAGCCCGTCCGGCCCGCCATACGGCTCGTGCACAGCCCACAGCCCGATTCCGTCGTAACCCCAGCCGTGCCGTCCGGGGAACGCCGCGACGGGCATCAGCTCGACGATGTCGATGCCGAGGTCGCGCAGATGGTCGAGCCGCTCGATGGCAGCGTCGAAAGTGCCCCCGGCGGTAAAGGTGCCGACATGCAGCTCGTAAATCACCGAGCCATGCAGCGGGCCGCCCCGCCAGCCCCCGTCCGTCCAGCTGAACGCGGAATGGTCATAGCACTGACTGCGGCCGGCCGGACCAGCTGGCTGCCGCAGCGAGCGCGGGTCCGGGAGCAGATCACCGCCGTCCAGCCGGAACCCGTACTGCGCGTCGGGCACGCAGTCGACGGTGACGGTCCACCAGCCCCGGCCCGCCATGGACATGTCGTGCTGCTGGCCGCAGATCTCGGCGATAACCCGGCTGGCAGCCGGCGCCCAGAGCCGGAACTCGGTCACCCGGCTGCCTCGTCATCGGCGGCCGGCACGAGCAGCGCAACCGGCAGCCGTGCCGTCACGTCGGCTAGCCTGATCCGCTTCCCGGCGCGCCCCCTGGCCAGGAACTCCGCGCCGGTCAGCCGGTCGTGCCAGCGCCCGGACGGAACCGCGAGCGTCGTGTCCTGCCAGCCACCGGACCGGCGCAGCCCGCCCGGCAGCCTGGTCGCCACCGTGACCGCCTGCCCGGACCGGCAGAACGCAACCACGTGCGCGGCTGCCGGGCCGTGAGCCTGCAATGGCTGGTAGTCGCCCGCGAACCAGTCCGGATGAGCCCGCCGAAGGCGCAGCGCGCGGGAGGTTACCAGGAGCTTGGCTGTGTCCAGATCGGCGTGCGTGTCCGCGGCTGGCGCGACCAGCCGCACCGGATCGCCGCGATCGAGTGCCGCGAGCAGATCTGCGCGCCAGGTGAAATCAACCGGCCGCCGGTTGTCCGGATCGACTAGCGCCAGGCCGGTCAGCTCGCACCCCTGGTAGACGTCCGGCACGCCCGGCATCGTGAGCTGGACCAGCTTGGCGCCAAGCGAGTTCGTCCGCGCGTCGGGGCTGAGCCAGCCGACGAATGCCGCGATCCGGCTGGCGATCTGGTCGTCCGCCAGCGCAAGCTGCCCGAAGGTGATTACTGCGGCCTCGTAGCGCGTATCCGGCTCGGTCCATGACGTCAGCAGCTTTGCCTCGCGGATGGCCTTGAGCAGGTACCCGGCCAGCCGGTCACCCGCTATCGGCCAGGTACCGACGATGGTCTGCCAGAGCAAGTACTCGGTAGCCGGGTCAAGCGGTCCGGCGCCGGTCAGGCCGGTTGCGCGCTGGTGCCATGCCGCTACCTCGTTGCCCCACGTTTGCGGTGACTCGGCGAGCACCGCAAGCCGGGCCCGGACGTCTTCCTGCCGCTTGGTGTCATGAGTCGACAGCGTTGTCATGGTGGCTGGCCAGTCGCTGGTCAGTCGTCGTGCGAAGCGGTGAAATGCGGCCGGGCCGCGGCCCGGGTGATCGGGATCCGCGCCTACCTCGTTGGCGGAGGCCAGCCGGGTCCAGCGATAGCCTGCGGTGTCCTCGACCCCTTTGGCCTGCACTGCGGCGCACGTCTGCTGGAAGCGGACGATCAGCTCGGCAGCGGCTGCCTGGCGCCCCGCGGGCACGTCGCGGCCGAGCAGCAGTGCCACCACGAGGTCGGCTGCGGTCTGCAGATGGGCTGGAATCCGCCGCCGCGCCCGAGCCGCCGCCGCGGTGATCTGCGCCACGCTGTCGCTAGCCGGTGGTTGCGCCGGAGTCACGTAGGCGCGGTAGACGTCGAATGCGGCTAGTAGCTCGGCCAGGATGACCTGACCGTCCTCGGGTGACAACTCGTCAAGCAGTGGCTCGCCGAGCCTGCCGAGCAGCCGGGCTAGCCTGGCCGTCTCCGCGCTCAGCGCCCCGCTGGCTACCTCCCGCCTGGCTGCCCACGCCTGAGCGGCGAAATCGCCGGCAGCGCCACCAAATCGCATGTACTCGATGTCGAGCTGATCGGCCCCGGCTGGATCGGTGAGGAGCTCTCCGACCGCTGCCAGCGTGTCGTAGCCCGTGGTGCCGGCGCATTGCCAGTCGGCTGGCAGTACCTCGCCGGGACTGAGGACCTTCTCTGCAACCGTCCAGCACCGGTCGGTCGCCGTCGCAAGCTGGCGCAGGTATCCGCGTGGATCGGCGAGGCCATCCGGATGATCGATGCGCAGTCCGTCGATGAGTCCTTCGGCAACCAGGCCCAGCAGCAGGCCGTGGCTGGCGGCGAACACATCTGGCTCGTCAATCCTGATCGCGATCAGCGAGCTGATATCAAGGAACCGGCGCCAGTTGAGGTCGGCTGCCGCCGACCGCCAGTCGCTGAGCAGATACCACTGGGCCGAGAGCAGCTCAGTCATCGGCAGGTCCTCGGTGCCCGGCCGCACGGGCAGCACGTGATCCTGATAACACAGCACCGGCCTGCCGTCGGCAGGCAGTTCGGTCAGCGTCAGGTCGGGCAGGCAGTCAGCCACCGGGGCGGCCAGTATCGGCAGCAGCACCCGCCCGCCATGGACATCCCAGTCAATGTCGAACCAGTGCGCCTGCGGGGAGTCACGACCGTCGCGCAGCACGGACCATAGCTGGCGGTTCAGGTACTCGGGCGCCGGCATGGCCATATGATTCGGCACGATATCCACCACGATGCCGATGCCGCGTGCGGCGAACTTGTCAGCCATGGCGCGAAAGCCGCTCTCGCCGCCAAGGTCAGCAGATATCCGCGAGTGATCCACCACGTCGTAGCCATGGGCCGAGCCCGGCGCGGCCTGCAGGATCGGCGACAGGTAGACGTGGGTGACGCCCAGCCCGCCCAGGTAGTCGGCGATCGCAGCGGCGTCGGCGAACCCGAAGCCAGCATGAAGTTGCAGCCGGTAGGTGGATGCGGGCCGTCCCCGCCAGCTATCGGCTTGGTCAGGCACGGCATAGCAATCGCAGCGACCTGCTGGTCATGCGGATGATGTCACCCGGCTTCACTGCCTCCGCACTGCCAGCGGGCGGCGCCGGATCGGCGGTGTCGAGAACCGGCTGCCAGTGCTCGCCATGGCTCGCGGACGGGATCGTAAACGCCACGTCGTGCTCGGCAGCGTTAAACAGCAGCAAGAATGAGTCGTCGGTGATGCGCTCGCCGCGCGGGTCGGGCTCGCTTATCGCATCGCCGTTCAGGAACACCATGAGCGACTTGGCGAAGCCGGCGGCCCAGTCGGTGTCGGCCATTCGCTCGCCGGCCGGCGTCAGCCAGTCAATGTCGCCTAGGTGATCGCCGGTGGCCCGGCCGCTGTGCCCGGTGAAGAACCGCCGCCGCCGGAATACCGGGTGCTCGGCCCGGATCCGGATCAGCGCCCGAACGAAGGCGTGCAGGGAAGACGACCCCGTTCCCTCCGCTGGACCGGCAGCGCCTCCGTTGCCGCCCGCGTCAGCCGGCCAGCGTAGCCAGGACAACTCGTTGTCCTGGCAGTAACAGTTGTTGTTGCCGCACTGGCTGCGGCCAAGCTCGTCCCCGGCCAGCAGCATCGGCACGCCCTGCGACAGCATGAGCGTGGCCAGTAGATTGCGCTGCTGGCGAGCCCGCAGCGCCAGAATCGAGGCATCCTGAGTCGGCCCCTCGGTGCCACAGTTCCATGACCTGTTGTCGTCGCTGCCGTCCTGGCCGCGCTCGCCATTGGCCTCGTTGTGCTTATGGTCGTAGCTGACCAGGTCGGCGAGTGTGAATCCGTCATGGCAGGTAACGAAGTTCACCGACGCTATCGGCCGCCGGTTGTCACTGTCGTACAGGTCGGCCGAGCCGGTCAGCCGGGCGGCGAAGTCCGGCAGCGCGGCTGGCTGACCGCGCCAGAGATCACGCACCGCATCCCGGTACTGGCCGTTCCATTCCGTCCACAACGGCGGGAAGTTACCGACCTGGTAACCGCCCTCACCCAGGTCCCAGGGTTCGGCGATCAGCTTGACCTGGGAAACAACAGGATCTTGCTGGACCAGGTCGAAGAACGCCGACAGCCTGTCGACTTCGAGGAACTGCCGCGCGAGCGCGGAGGCCAGGTCGAACCGGAACCCGTCCACGTGCATGTCGAGCACCCAGTAGCGCAGCGAGTCCATGATCAGCTGCAGCACATGCGGGTTGCTCATCAGCAGGCTGTTGCCGGTGCCGGTGGTGTCCAGGTAATGCCGCCGGTCAGGTTCGTCGGAGAGCCGGTAGTAGGCGGCGTTGTCGATGCCGCGGAACGACAGCGTCGGACCGAGGTGGTTGCCCTCCGCGGTGTGGTTGTAGACGACGTCGAGAATGACCTCGATGCCTGCCTGATGCAGTGCCCGGACCATGGACTTGAACTCGGGCACCTGCTCGCCCAGCTGTCCGGTGGCGCTGTAGGCGTTGTGCGGGGCGAAGAATCCGATGGTGTTGTAGCCCCAGTAGTTAGACAGCCCGCGCTCGGCCAGGAAGCCGTCGCTGACGAACTGGTGCACCGGCATCAGCTCGATCGCGGTGATGCCGAGGTCGACCAGGTAGTCGATGATCGCTGGATGCGCCAGGCCCGCGTAGGTGCCGCGCTGCTCTTCGGGTACCGCCGGATGCAGCCTGGTCAGTCCGCGCACGTGGGCCTCGTAGATCACGCTCTGGTGGTACGGCGTCCGCGGCGGCCGGTCATTGCCCCAGTCGAAATACGGGTTGGCCACGACGCCCCGCGGCACGAACGGCGCTGAGTCCGCGCCATCAGCCTCGTCCTCGGCTCCGAACCGGTAGCCGAACGCAGCCTGGTCCCAGCGGACCGACCCCTCGATCGCCTTCGCGTACGGGTCGAGGAGCAGCTTGGCCGGGTTGCAGCGATGGCCGGCCTTGGGGTCGTAAGGGCCATGGACCCGGTAGCCGTAACGCTGGCCCGGGCCCACGCCGTGCAGGTAGCCGTGCCAGATGAAGCCATCGACCTCGTGCAGGCTCACCCGTTCCTCGGTCGGCCCGGCCGCCGGGTCCTGGTCATCGAACAGGCACAGCTCTACCTGGTCGGCGATAGCCGAGTAGAGCGCGAAGTTCGTGCCCACGCCGTCGTAGCTGGCGCCCAGGGGGTAACTGACTCCCGGCCACGCCCGTTTCGCTGCCATGTCTCCCTCAATCGAGTCACCGTCGGAATCGCTGGCTCCACCACAGGCTCGGGGCCTGCGTTCCAACATAGATCCAGCCTGCCCGGCTGGTTGCTGCCTCGCACTTATGCCAGCTGCTGACCATGCTGCCCGCGGACTGCGCCGTAGCTGCCCGGCGTTGGCGGTCGTAAACTGGCGGTCTTTCATCACATATCACCATGTACCTCGGCCCCGATCACCTGATCGTCGGCGCCAGGGTGGCCCTGGACGACGACATCAGTGCCGACCAGACCGAGGACCTTGCCGACGCCATCGACAAGAAACTGACGAGCGGCTGCCACTGGTACCGCACGTGTTCATCGATCCGACTCAGCGGCAAGCCCGCAGTTAGCCGGAGGTGAGCGGACCGCCCGGCGTCAGCGTGTTGTGCGGATCGCTCAGGACGGCTGGCCCGGTCCCGGCGGCTGCCTCCAGGCCAGCACTGGCGCCCGTCGTGCCAGCCTCGGCGCCGGGTTCTGGGTCGGCCCGGCGGGCGCCGGGCAGGTGCGCCGCGACCGGGTGCTGCAGCCGCTCAAGCGCGGCATGCGGCAGTTCGCGAAGATGCAGGTCACGGAAGACGTTCGCCCTGGCTACCAGGATGACTCCGGCGACCACGGCGGCAACGCTTGCGGCCTGCAGAGCAAGTAGCCAGGGCGTCATGTGGACCATGTCCCCGAAGACCACCACGCCCAGCACGATGCCGGCGGTCGGCTCGGCTGCCGTGATGGCCGGCAGGGAAGCCTGCAGCGGCCCGGCGCTGAAGGCATTCTGCATCAGCCAGAGCCCGATGAGGCTGGCCGCCAGCGTGGCGTAGCCGGGCCAGCTGGTCAGCAGGCTGCCCGCGTGATGACTGTCGAGCATCTGCACGCTGCGCCGGGTAAAGGCGTCCGCTATGCCGAAAACCAGCCCGCTGGCCGTACCGGTCAGGATCGCCCTGATCTGACCAGAGCGACGCCGTCCGGCCTGAACCAGGATGGCGGCGACGACGGCAATGACAGCAGCGGCGGGCCAGTGCGCGAAGGATCCGAAGGACTCGGCAGGCGCCCGGACTTCCCTGGTCGCGGACAGTGCGCCAACACCGGCGGTGAGCAGCACGGCGCCCGCGATGTCGGTCTTGCGCAGGGCGTGCCCGGACAACGGCACGGCCAGCACCAGGGCGAAAATCAGGCTAGTGGTCAGCAGCGGCTCGCTGACGGACAGGTCCAGGTGCCCGAGCGTCCAGGCACCGAGGAGATCACCGGCGACCAGCGCGGCGATGCCCGCCAGCCAGCGCCTCTTGTGCACCAATGCCGTTATCAGGCTCAGCCGCAGGAATTCCGGCGAGCGCAATTTCTCGGCTGCTTGCTGCTGCAGCACGAACCCGACTCCGCACAGCATCGCGGCCACGAGCGTGATGGCTATGTACATCGGGTCGTGCCTTCCAGCGGCCCGCCAGAACGGCCATGGCCAGGTTGCGCAGCACCGGAACGTCGGTTTCCGAGGTACCCGTATCCAGTCCGGTGATGCCTCACTAACCCATCTTCTCCTAGCCGGCGGCCAGCCGCGCTAGTCCCTGTCCGCTCGGCCGGATTTCTCAACGCGCTCGCGCCTCGACAGCGGTACCCCGATCCACAATCCGGCGAACAGGCAGAAGACGCAGGCAGTGAGCACGATGGCCGCTGCTCCGGGGACGACGAAGCTCGCGATCAGCAAGACCGCAGCCGTTATAGCCAGCGCGACCGATATCAGCCCGCAGATCGCCATCACGTTGGCGACCCTGACCAGGCTCTCTTTCTGATGCCGCCGGAATAGCAATCGGTGATAGGCGACCGGGGTGACAAGCAGCGCCGTGGTCACCGCAGCCAGCACGACGTCCGCCAGGTAGAGCCCGCGCTGGGCGCTGCTGAGCTTGGTGAAGCGCACGGTAAACGGCAACGCGAGCAGGAAGCCGAACAGGACCTGGACGCCAAGACCCGCGACTCGCAGTTCCTGCACCAGCTCAGCCAGGTTCCGGTCATCGCGAGCGTCTTGCGACTCATGCCGCGCGTCGTTCCTGGCCCGCTTGCCGTCAACGCCGTCGGTCATCGGCTCCTTCCAGGTCCGCACCCGGTCAGCGCCCACGACCGTGCTCCGCGCGCTGCCTCATCATTATCATTTGCTCGGCTGCGGCACCGAGCAGTGCACCCTGGGATTCGCGCCTACATAGTTCAGCGGGCCAGCCGCGATTGTGGCCGCGATCGTGCCGGCCCGGGCGCAGCTGACCGCCCCGGTGTAGTAGTGGCGCTGGAACCCGGCGATCAGTCCGATAATGAGCCAGATGACGAGCACTACGCCGATGATCCTCATCGATGCCTCCGGTTAGCGGGCGTTCGCCATGATCGCCCTCGGCCGCCGGCCGGGCCGCCGCTGCGGTGGCAGGGGCGCCCGGCCTGACGGGATCGCAAGCTACCTTCTGGGTGCCCGGTTAAACGTCGGCCCGCAGCGGATGCTCGCTCAGCGCTGTCCCGGTTTCCGGATGACCGATGTTTGAGTTCCGCGTGACGGGCACAACATCCGCAAGCGGGCCTCCCCCTAGCCCGCTACCTGGGAGCGACGATGAAGACGCTAACGACGCCTAGCGCCGCACCGCGGCACGGCGACCTGGAAAGTCGCGAAGATGCCGAGCTGCTGGCGGTGATCAGGTCCGCGCCGCAAGGCAGCTATCTGCGGGACACCGCCTGCGAGGTGCTGGTCACCCGGTACCGGCCGCTGGTGCGATCCTGCGTGCTGCGCTACCGCAACAGCACTGAGCCGCAGGAAGAACTGATGCAGGTCGGCTACGTCGGCTTGCTGAAGGCGATCAATAACTTCGATCCGGCGGTCGGCGCGAACCTGGCCAGCTACGCGCAGCCGTGCGTGAGCGGTGAGATCAAGCGCCATTTCCGGGATAAGCGCTGGCAGATTCACGTGCAGCGGTCGCTGCAAGAACTCCGGCTTGAGCTGCGCAATGTCACCTCCGAGCTGACGAACTCCAGCGGCCGGACGCCGACGGATGCCGAGCTGGCCCAGCACATGGACATCTCGGAGGAGAGCGTGCGGGAGGCACGGCAGGCTGACCTGGCCTTCCAGGCGGCCTCGCTGGACTCGCCGCTGACAGGCGAGGACGGCACCGCGAGCCTTGGTGACCTGCTCGGCGCGGATGACCCCCAGCTGGAGCACATCATCGACATGCATGCCGTATGGGCGCACTGGGGCGACTTGCCAGAGCGCGAGCAGCAGCTCCTGCTGATGCGGTTCTACGGCAACATGACGCAGTCCGAGATCGGGTCGCGGCTCGGCGTCTCGCAGATGCACGTCTCGCGTCTGCTTGCCGAAGCCCTCCGATTCCTGCGCGAGCGGCTCGTCGAACCAGCCTCCATCTCCGCTTAGGGACCCCCGATGAACCATGACGACCGCAGCTGGCACGTCTTAGGACGCCGCCCGCACTCCCCGAAGGGACTACTCCCATGAAGACCGCGACGGCCCTGGCGCTCGCGGCTATCGGCGCGATCCTGGCGTTCGCCGTGACAGCTCAGCCCTCCTTCTTCAGCTTCCACGTGGCCGGCTGGGTGCTGATGCTGACCGGCGCTGCGGGCGCCGTGATCCCGCGCCGTGGATACGGCTGGATGCGCCGCAAGCTCGTCCTGAATACCGGCAGCGGCCGCCGCCAGCAACTGGACATCCGGCAACAGCACTATTCGCGGCTGCTGGTGCCCGGCGGCGTTCTTGCTGAGGCAGCACCGGATGTTCCGGTGTCGGCAGCGCAAGCTCCGGTCGAGCAGGGTTCGGTCGAAAGTGAGACAATTGAGGAATTCCTGGAAGAGTGACGGGTTCAGCGCCAAGGCCGGCGTCATGATGGCGCGCAGCGCTCTGCTGCGGCCTGACACCGGCCTGGAACGGCCCGCTGAGCTGCGAGAATCTCTCGGATCTCGGCGACAAGCTTGATTCCAGGCACGCCGGACCGTAAAGTAAACCGCAAGCGGTGTCTACGACGCAGGCACGCCCTCACGCCAGCAATGGCGTAAGCACCAACAACAGTCCGCACGGACTTCGTGGCTGGCAAGTGCCGGCCGGTCCCTGCGGCTGACGCTGGTCATGGTGCGATCACGAGGGTGTGCCTTTTCTCATGGTCGGCGGATTCGCACCGCCCAGCCCTGCTACGTCGAGGCCTCCTGGTGATTGCGCTGCGGCCGCAGCGAGTTCCAAGGAGGAACAACCTCATGAGGATCGCCCTCATCTCGGCGCACTGCTCCGTCGGGCCTGCCGCAGCTAACCGCGGCGAACCGGACCAGCCAGCATCACTCGCCTGCGCACTGGCCGGGCAAGGCCACCGCGTCACCCTGTACACCCGCTGCGAGAGCCAGAACCGGCCACGTGCGGCCATCCTCGGCGGCCGGGTTTCCGTCGAGCACGTCCCGGCGGGCCCAGCCCGGCCGGTTGACGACGATCAGCTTGCCGTGTACATGCCGGAGTTCGCGGCGCATCTGGCCGATCGCTGGCAGGCGAAGCGGCCTGATGTCGTGCATGCCTTCTCGTGGACTGGCGGCCTAGCCGCGCTTGGCGCTGTCCGCGGCATGAGCACACCGGTTGTCCAGACCTTCGAGTCGCTCGGCTCGCTGCGCCGGCGCCTGGCCGGCGACGAGTCGGTCTCGGCCGGCCGGGTCCGCCTCGAGGCAGCGATCGGCCGCCAGGCAACGGCGGTGCTGGCCGGCACGACCGAGGAAGCTGCCGAGCTGGCCAGGCTCGGGGTGCCCAAGTCGGCGACTCAGGTCATCCCGTGCGGTGTCGACGCGAGCCTGTTCTCGCCCGAGGGCAACTGCCCGGCCAAGGGCGCCAAGTACCGGCTGGTGGCGATCACCGCGGCGGACCGGCCGCTGGGCCTGGAAACCGTCGTGCGCGCGCTCACTCAGGTGCACGACGCCGAGCTGATCATCGTTGGCGGCCCGGACGGCAGGCATCTGCCGCGGTCCGGTGCCTACCGCGAGCTGGCTCAGCTGGCCGACCATCTTGGCGTCCGCAGCCGGCTGAAGTTCGCCGGCGAAGTTACCGGAGCCAACCTGGCGGCGCTGCTGCGGTCGGCAGACCTGGCGGTGAGCGCATCTCCGTACGAGCCGAGCGGGCTAGCGGCGATTCAGGCTATGGCCTGCGGGACGCCGGTGATCATGTCGGCGGCCGGCGGCCATCTGGATGCCGTCATCGACGGCACCACCGGCCTGCTCATCGCTCCGCTCAACTCCGGCATGCTCGCACGACAGGCGCGCCGGCTGCTTGCTACGCCCGCACTGCTGCAGGGCTACGGCATCGCCGCGGCCGACCGGGCCCGGTCGCGGTACTCCTGGGACCGCATCGGCGCCGAGACGCTGGCGGTTTACCGGCGGCTGACCGTCAAGGCGCCCGCTTTTGCCGCTGACGAGGATGCGGAATACCTGGCGGACGCTGGCTACGCCGACGCGGATCGTCGGGTGGCGGCATTCGCCTGAGCCTGGCAGGGTCAGGCAACGGCCACGGCAGCTGGGTTTGCTAGCCCGGCTGCCGTGGCCTGGCTGAGCGGCGGGAGCCAGCTGTGCAGGCCGCTGGCTGGGCATGCTTGACTGGCGTAGCGCCAGACGGCTGCGACCCGGCGGAGACCGAGTTCCGGACGCGGCCCCGTTCCCGTCAGGAGCCAGGAGCCTTGAGAACGACCGAGCGCGTGGTGCTCGCGGAGCACACGACGCTGCACCTCGGCGGCCCGGCAGCGCGGTTCATCGCCGCGGGCAGCGAAGACGAGCTCATCGCCGCAGTCCGAGCCGCTGACCTGGCGGCCGAGCCGGTACTGGTGCTCGGCGGGGGCAGCAACCTCGTCGTTGCCGACGAGGGCTACCCCGGCACCGTAGTGCAGGCAGCGTTCGGCGGGTTCGCCATCGGCAGCACCAGCGGCAAGGGCACCACCGGCACGGGTGCCGGCCCGCCGGGCGACGGCCCGCCGGGCGCCAGCCCGTCCGTCGCGCTGACAGTCGCGGCCGGCCAGGACTGGGATGACCTGGTGCGGTACTGCGTGAGCACCGGTCTGTCCGGCGTCGAGTGCCTGTCCGGGATCCCTGGCCTGGCGGGCGCTACCCCTATCCAGAATGTCGGCGCCTACGGGCAGGATGTCGGGCAGACGATCGGGTCGGTGCGGGCGTACGACCGGCGCCGCGGTGAAGTGGTGGAGCTGTCCGGTGCCGAGTGCGGCTTCGGTTACCGGACGAGCATGTTCAAGCGCGAGGCAGCAGCCAGGCCAGCCTCCGACACGGCCAGAGCGGACAGCAGGGGACTGCGTTCGGGCCCCGATCCGGCCCGCGCCACCGGCAGGTTCATAGTGCTCAGCGTCACGTTCGAGCTCACTGGCAGCTCGCTGTCCGCGCCGGTCCGCTATGCCGAGCTAGGCCGGTCGCTGGGCGTGGCCGAAGGCGACCGGGTGCCGCTCGCTGACGCGCGCGCCGCCGTGCTGGAACTACGCCGCGGCAAGGGCATGGTGCTCGACACTGCCGATCCCGATACGCGCAGCGCGGGATCGTTCTTCACCAATCCGGTCCTGACGGCCGCCCAGTTCACTGACCTTGAGAAGGTCGTCGCGGCCCGCGAGGATCGCGCCGGGCCGGCCGGCGTACCGCATTTCCCCGCTGAGGGCGGCCAGCTGAAGGTGCCAGCGGCCTGGCTCATCGAGCACGCAGGCTTCGCCAAGGGTTATGCACTGAGCCAGGATCCGGCCGCTGCCCGCATCTCTGGCAAGCACACGCTGGCGCTGACTAATCCCGGCCGGTCGACCACCGCGGACCTGATCCAGCTCGCCCGGCACGTCCGCGACGGCGTCCGGGCCATGTTCGGGGTGGACCTGGCCGCTGAGCCCACCCTGGTCGGCGTCGAACTGTAGTGCTCTGGGCCGGGCTGCGGGGCGCCCCGGCACGGCGCTTCGGAGCCGGCCCCGCGGCGCGGGCCCGGTGGCTGGCTCAGGGCGTTGCCGCGAGCCAGTCGCTGATGCCGTCGAGCAGCTTGTCGCGGACCTCCGCGGGCGCGGCCGAGCCGAGCACGGACATCCGGGCCAGCTCGGCCAGCTCCGGGTCGCTCAGTCCGTGCACCTGCCTGGCCAGCTCATACTGCGCCGATAGCCGCGGGCCGAACAACAGCGGATCGTCAGCGCCGAGCGCGACCCGGACTCCTGCGTCCAGCAGCGGACGGAGCGGCACCTGCTGCGGTGTGGCGGCCACCCCGAGCGCGACATTCGACGTCGGGCATACCTCCAGGGTGACCCCGGTCGCGGCCAGCCGGCTCAGCAGCCTGGCATCGCGAGCGGCCGAGACGCCGTGCCCGACGCGGTCGGCGCGGAGATCATCGAGGCACGCCTCGACACTGGCCGGACCCATGAGCTCGCCGCCGTGCGGGACCGAGCGCAGGCCCGCTCGCGCGGCGATCCGGAAAGCCGGGGCGAAATCGGCAACGGCGCCGCGGCGCTCGTCGTTGCTGAGGCCGAAGCCGATCACGCCGCGACCAGCGTAGGCGCCAGCCAGTCTGGCCAGCGTGCGTGCCTCCAGCGGATGCTTGGTGCGGTTCGCGGCGACGATGATCCCGATGCCGACGCCCGATGACGCAGCCGCCGCCGCGGCGGCATCCAGCACCAGCTCAAGCATCGGGGTGAGACCGCCGAACCGGCCCGCGTATCCCGACGGGTCGATCTGCAGCTCCAGCCAGCCCGATCCGTCGGCCTGCTCGTCACTAGCAGCCTCCGCAACCAGGCGCCGCACGTCTGCCTCGGTCCTGACTGCTGACCTGGCGATGTCATACAGTCGCTGGAATCGGAACCAGCCCCGCTCGTCAGCAGCGCTGAGGTCGGGCGGCCACTCCGCGGCCAGCGCCTCGGGCAGGTGAATGCCATGCTTGCCAGCCAGGTCGACGAGCGTCGCATGCCGCATAGAGCCGGTGAAATGCAGGTGCAGGTGCGCCTTCGGCAGGGCATTAATCGGCCGGGGCATCAGGCAAGTCTGCCAGTCGCCGGCCAGCTGCCTGCGCCGGAGCTAGCGGGCTGAGTTCAGCAGCTTCGCGAGCCTGCTGACGCCTTCCTCCAGGTCGGCGTCCCCGAGCGCATAGGACAGCCGGAAATAGCCGTCGGTGCCGAATGCCTCGCCAGGCACCACAGCGACGTCTGCTTCGTCCAGCAGGACCTCGGCCAGCTGGGCGGAAGTCGTCGGCCGCTGGCCCGCAATTTCCCTGCCGAGCAAGCCCCGGACCGACGGGTAGCAGTAGAACGCCCCGTCCGGCAGCGGGCAGACGACGCCATGGATCTCGTTCAGCATCGCGGTCATGACCTGACGGCGGCGGTCGAAGGCGGCCCTCATCTGCGCCACCGCCGACAGGTCGCCGGACACCGCGGCGAGCGCCGCCGCCTGCGCGACGTTGCAGACGTTGGACGTGGCATGAGACTGGAGATTGGTCGCTGCCTTGATCATCTGGCCGGGTCCGATCATCCAGCCGACCCGCCAGCCGGTCATGGCGTAGGTCTTGGCGACCCCGTTCAGCACGACACAGCGCTCGGCGATCTCGGGCGCGACGGTCGGCATCGAGACAAATCGCGCGTCGCCGTAGACCAGGTGCTCGTAAATCTCGTCCGTGATCACCCAGATGCCACGGCTTGCTGCCCACCGGCCGATCTCGGCGACCTGCTCAGGCGGGTAGACGGCGCCCGTCGGGTTGGACGGCGACACGAACAGCAGCACCTTGGTCCTGCTGGTGCAGCGCGCCTCCAGTTGCTGCACCGAGGTGAGGTAGCCGGTCGTCTCGTCGGTGTGCACCAGCACCGGTACCCCGCCTGCCAGCGCTATCGCCTCGGGATAGCTGGTCCAGTACGGCGTCGGCAGCAGCACCTCGTCGCCCGGATCGAGCAGCGTGGCGAACGACTGGTAGACAGCATGCTTGCCGCCGTTGGTGATGAGCACCTGGCTGGGGGATACCTCCAGGCCCGAATCTCGTGCCGTCTTGGCCGCGACAGCTTCGCGAAGCTCCGGCAGGCCGGCCGTCGGCGAGTACTTGTGGAACCTCGGTTCCGCGCACGCACGCTGCGCCGCCTCGACGATGTAATCCGGCGTCGGAAAGTCAGGCTCGCCAGCGCCGAAGCCGATTACCGGCCGGCCCGCTGCCTTCAGGGCCTTGGCCTTAGCATCCACGGCGAGCGTGGCCGATTCGGCGATTGCAGCGATCCGCGCGGATATCCCGGTAGAGGTGTCAGGCATGCCTTCATCTTCCCATCCCTGGCCGGGTGCCTGTCTCCGTTCCCCGGCGCCGAACCGAGATATTCACTGGGTATGAGCCATTCAGCACCGATATTTCGGGTGGGCGGTCACGGGGTTTTCGGGCTGACGGTCGCCGGTCCGGCTCCGGCAGCTGCGGTCAGCCTGGCGGGCCAGTTCAGCCTGCACCGGCCCGCTCAGCCCGCGCTCGCCGGCCGGAGCCGGGCGGCAGTCCGGGCAAGATCGGCTGCGGCCTGCGCGAACGCCTCGGCCATGGCCGCTGGCGTCAGGCCGTGCGCAGTGATGCCGTCTCGGCCGGTCATATCACCGGCCGCCAGCAATGCGTTGAGTATGGCTTCCTCGGTGGCCTCGGCCACGGCGCCGAATAGCGCGCTCAGTTCGGTGTGCGGCAGGGCGCGCAGGGCGGCTGGCGGGGGCGTCGGTCCCGGCAGGAAGTACTCCGGTGGCGTGCCGGTGCTGGCGGTCGAGAAAGCCAGGAAGATATCGCCGCTGGAATCGGACGTGCCCCCGCCAGCCCGGCCGAGCCCGATGCTGGCCCGCTGGGCGAGCCGGCGGCACTGATCGCCCAGTACCGGGGCGTCGGTGGCGATGACGACGATAATCGAGCCTGTCCCGGCCGGCCGGTAGTCATCGGGGGCTGGCACCGCGGTTCGCGGCAGGAACCGCCCGGCCGGCACGCCATCCACCCGCAGGTCCGCGCGCACCCCGTGGTTGGCCTGCACCAGGACGCCAACGGTCCAGCCGCCGGCCTGGCCCGGCAGCAGCCTGGACGCACTGCCGATGCCACCCTTGAACTCGTGGCAGATCATGCCGGTGCCGCCGCCGACGCTGCCCTCCCGCACCGGCCCGGCCGCGGCGTCGTTGAACGCGGCCTCGACGTGCTCGGGCCGGACGTGCGCGCCCTCGATGTCGTTCAGGATGCCGTCATAGGTCTCGCCCACGACAGGCATGGACCAGAACAGTGCCCGCCCTGCCGTACTGGCCCGGCCCTGCCTGGCGTCGATCGACGCGAGCGCGTCGCGCACTACCCCGACGCTGTGGGTATTGGTCAGGCCAATCGGGGTGGTAAGCAACCCCGACTCGGTGATCCAGGCGGTGCCGGTCAGTTCCCCGTTCCCGTTCAAGGTGTGCACGCCGGCACAGAGCGGAGTCTCCCGGATGTAGCCCGGGACCGGCCGGATCACCGTGACGCCAGTCCGCACCGGACCACGTCCGGGCACGAGCGGACCGTCACCGCTGATCAGCGTCGTGTGGCCGACCAGGACGCCGGGCACGTCCGTGATCGCGTTGAGCGGGCCGGGCACGCCGTCGCCGACAGTTAGCCCGAGTTCGCGCAGGCGCACCTCGTCACCTCCCGGTATGGGTGCCAGCAGTTCTTCCCGGCCGGAGCCAGCCGAGCCCGATGGTAGTCGTCTACCCTTGAGCAGGAGGGTGCGTCCAGGCCCGGGCCGGCGCCCAGGGTGTCCTACCGTGCGTCCTGACCAGGCTTGGCTCTGGCGGTTCGACGGCTGGCGTCTGGCCACGTACACTTCAGGATCTGGTGGAGGTCCACCAGGTGGCCCGTGCTGCCCGCACGAGCCTGCACAGGGCAGTAGCTCAATTGGCTAGAGTTCCGGTCTCCAAAACCGGCGGTTGGGGGTTCGAGTCCCTCCTGCCCTGCGAGTACGGCCTGTGCATGCACGGGCAGATGGCGGCGCCAGCCGACAGTAATACGTTGCTCAGGTGAGGACATGGCGACTCAGACACGTGGCCCGGCTCCGGAGCGGGCTGCCAAGCCCAACCGCCCGGCGAAGCAGGACCGGACTACCCCGGCCCGGTTCGTCACCGAGGTGCGGGACGAGCTTCGCAAGGTCGTCTGGCCGACCCGCAAGGAGCTAGTGACCTACACGACGGTCGCCCTTGTCTTCATCCTGATCATGGTCGGGCTCGTCACGGGCCTGGACATCGCGTTCAGCCGGCTGGTGACGGCCCTCTTCGGCTGAGGTTTGACGGCTGGGTAGTGAGCCGCGCACCGAGCGTGGCAGCATGATCACAGGACCCAGCCTGCGCCGCGGCCTTGTACCGCGGTGAGACTGGATGTTCGGTAGCGCTGAACTCCGGTAGTGCTGAGAGCTAGCCAGGAGCGCAGCGAGAGCGCAGGGAGAAAGAGAATCGTGTCCGAGTCTGAACTGCCGCTAGGCGATCCGGCGGCCGGCGCTGCGGCGGCCGGCCAGTCCGGCGACGCGGCCGACTTCCTGCTGGGCGGTGTCCAGCCCGCGGCTGAGGCTGACCAGCTCAGCGAGGTATTCGCCGCACCCGCTGCGGGTGACGAAGCTGAGGCTGGCGAGGCTGCTGCTGACGGAGCTGAGGCTGGCGAAGCTGCGGGTGAGGAGGCTGCGGCTGACCAGAGCGCCGCAGCTGAGAGCGCCGCCGAGGGCGCGGACGCCAGTGACGAGGAGACAGACCCGGTCCAGGAGTTCAAGGCCGAGCTGCGCACCCTGCCGGGTGACTGGTACGTCGTGCATTCCTATGCCGGCTACGAGAACCGGGTGCGGACCAACCTCGAAAGCCGGACGCAGTCCCTCAACATGGAGGATTTCATCTTCCAGATCGAGGTCCCTACCCACGAAGTGATCGAGATCAAGTCCGGTAAGCGGCAGCAGGTCCAGGAAAAGGTGCTGCCCGGTTACATCCTGGTTCGCATGGATCTGACCGACGAATCCTGGGCCGCGGTCCGGAATACGCCGGGCGTCACCGGCTTCGTCGGCCTGTCCAGCAGGCCGTCTCCGCTGAATCTGGATGAGGTCGCCAACCTGCTGGCCCCGGTGCCGGAGGAGAAGGCGGCGAAGAAGGCCGAAACGATGCGCGCGGCCGCAGTGGACTTCGAGATCGGCCAGTCGGTTACCGTAATGGACGGGCCCTTTGCCACGCTGCCTGCCACTGTGAACGAGATCAACCCGGACACCCAGAAGCTCAAGGTGCTGGTGTCGATCTTCGGCCGCGAGACGCCTGTCGAGCTGTCCTTTGATCAGGTCAGCAAGATCTGATCGTCACCACTGGCTGTAACACCCGTCGGCAGAGCGCCCGCCAGCACCACGCCCGTCTGTAGAAATGCCCGCCCGTAGAAATGACAGTGAGGTAAGGACCCAGAGATGGCTCCGAGGAAGAAGAAGATCGCTGCGATCGTCAAGGTGCAGCTGAACGCGGGCGCCGCTACGCCGGCTCCGCCGGTCGGCACCGCGCTGGGCCCGCACGGCGTCAACATCATGGACTTCGTCAAGCAGTACAACGCTGCCACGGAGAGCCAGCGCGGCAATGTGATTCCGGTGGAGATCACGATCTATGAAGACAGGTCGTTCACCTTCATCACCAAGACCCCGCCGGCGCCTGAGCTGATCAAGAAAGCGGCAGGCGTGCAGAAGGGCAGCGGCGAGCCGCACAAGACCAAGGTCGGCACCGTGACCACGGCGCAGGTGCGTGAGATCGCCCAGACCAAGATGCCCGACCTGAATGCCAACACGATCGAGGCGGCCGAGAAGATCATCGCCGGTACCGCGCGGTCGATGGGCATTAAAGTCGAGGGCTGACGGTTATCACCGCAACGGGCGCGCCACCTGTGCGCGGCCGGTGGCAGGGCCAGGCGCTGGCCCGCTGACCACAACCTCCAACGGAGTCAAGGAGTAGAACATGCAGCGCAGCAAGGCCTACCGGAAGGTCGACGAGAAAGTCGATGCCGGCAAGCTGTACACCCCGGCGGAAGCGGTAGCGCTCGCCAAGGACACGTCGACGACCAAGTTCGATGCCACCGTCGAGGTCGCTTTCAGGCTCGGCGTCGATCCGCGCAAGGCTGACCAGATGGTGCGTGGCACCGTAAACCTGCCGCACGGTACCGGCAAGACGGCCCGCGTGCTGGTGTTCGCCACCGGCGAGAGGGCCGAGGAAGCTCGTGCTGCCGGAGCGGACTACGTCGGCTCTGACGAGCTGATCGAGCGAGTGCAGGGCGGCTTCCTCGACTTCGACGCCGTCGTCGCCACGCCAGACCTGATGGGCAAGGTCGGTCGGCTAGGACGTGTGCTCGGCCCGCGCAGCCTGATGCCGAACCCGAAGACCGGCACCGTGACGATGGACGTGGCTAAGGCCGTGACCGAGATCAAGGGCGGCAAGATCGAGTTCCGCGTCGACAAGAACAGCAACCTGCACCTGATCATCGGCAAGGCCTCGTTTGACAACCGTGCGCTGGTGGAGAACTACGCCGCCGCGCTCGATGAGGTCGTCAGGCTCAAGCCGGCCGCGGCCAAGGGCAAGTACGTCAAGAAGATCGCGATCACGACCACGATGGGCCCCGGCATCCAGGTCGACCCGAGTGTCACCAAGGGCCTGGCCGGAGAGCTCGAGGAGCAGCCAGCCGCAGTGTGACGCGCGCGCAGGACTGGACCGCAGGTCGAAGGGCCGCCGGCTGAGGCCGGCGGTCCTTTCGTGTCTGCTGGGCCGGTGACTGGTGCGATTTGGCCGGGCAGCCCGTGCCGCGTATCCTGATGACCTGCCAAAGACCGTCGGCTGTCACCGCGCGCAGAGCGCGGTGGCCGAAGGCCCGCTTAGCGGGCGGCCCACGCAGGTGACTGAGCTAGACCGGGTCTGCCAACAGGCCGCCAGGTCGTGCCCCGTGCGCCTGCGTGCGGGGCCGTTTGCATGTAACGGGCCGTGTCGACGCCGAACATAGCCGGGCGCACCGCCATCAGCGTGGCGCCCGGACCGAGAAGGGAGGCCCGTGGCAAGGGCAGAGAAGGTGACCGCGGTCGCCGAGCTCACCGAGCGATTCCAGAGCTCGTCGGGCGCGGTGCTGACCGAGTACCGTGGTCTGACCGTGTCCCAGCTGGGCGAGCTTCGCAAGTCGCTGGGCGGGAACGCGACGTTCTCGGTCGTCAAGAACACGCTCACGAAGATTGCCGCCGCGGAGGCTGGCGTCACCACTGAGCTCACCGACATGCTGATCGGCCCGTCGGCTATCGCCTTCGTCGACGGCGACGTCGTTGAGGCCGCCAAGGGCTTGCGCGACTTCGCCAAGACCTACCCGCTCCTGGTTATCAAGGGCGGCGTGCTCGACGGCAAGGCCATGACGCCGGCCGAGATCGTCAAGCTGGCCGACCTGGAGTCCCGTGAGGTGCTGCTGGCGAAGCTGGCCGGAGCCATGAAGGCGTCTATGTCTGGTGCCGCGGCGACGTTCGCGGCGCTGCCGTCCCAGCTGGCCAGGCTGCTCGGCGCGCTGGAGCAGAAGCGGGCAGCTGACAGTCCAGCGGCCGCAGTGGCCGCGGCTCCCGAGGCTGCCGGCGCTGACGCTCCGGCGCCTGACGCTCCGGGGCCTGACGCCGCTACAGCAGCTGCAGCGCCTGACGCTGTCGCTGAGACCTCAGCCGACGACGCAAGCTAATCAGTCACCACGGCTGATGTGACCAGATCCCGCAGGTGGCTGACCGCCATCGGCGATACACGGAATGAATGGAAGAGGAAGCACCACCATGGCAAAGCTCAGCGCAGACGACCTGCTCGATGCGTTCAAGGAGATGACGCTGATCGAGCTCTCTGAGTTCGTGAAGCAGTTCGAGGAGACCTTCGACGTCAAGGCCGCCGCGCCGGTGGCAGTCGCGGCTGCCGCGCCGGGCGGTGGCGGCGGCGCCGCCGCCGAGGAGGCGGAGGAGAAGGACGAGTTCGACGTCATCCTCGAGGCCGCGGGCGACAAGAAGATCCAGGTCATCAAGGAGGTCCGCACCCTCACGAGCCTCGGGCTCAAGGAGGCGAAGGACCTGGTCGATGGCGCGCCCAAGCCGCTGCTCGAGCGCGTCAACAAGGAAGCGGCGGAGAAGGCAAAGGCTGCCCTGGAAGGCGCCGGCGCCACCGTCACGGTCAAGTAGTAAGCGCTGGTCCCGCCTCATCGGGCGGGCCAGGCACTGTCGCTTCGGCTGACACGCTCAAGGGCTCGCCGCCCGAGGTGGTGGCGAGCCCTTGAGCGTCCCCTCAGACGCGACCCGGCCTGTCTGAGGCGCGACGCCCGGCCTGCTGCCGAACTAAAAGCCTTACCCAGCGCCTGCGGGAGTAAACTCGCTATCCAGTGTGACCTTCGTCTCATAGCTTCTGGTTGCGACACAAGCCATCCAGGGCTTGACGTTTCGCTTCGAAGGAGCGATGCTCCATTGCAACCGTGAACCTCATAGTGACGTACAGTTGACCAGCGGTGTGTCCTTCGACTAGACTGCCAATTTGCGCTGCACCAACTCGTCCTCGGCTCCCCAAACCCCTAGCGGCGTAGCCGCAGGGCGTTTCGCGTGCGCGCAGTACGCAGTCCGCCACAAGCTCGGAAGGACCCCTGTTGGCAGCCTCGCGCAGCGCCTCAGTTACCGCCCTTGGTCCCCGTCGTGTTTCCTTCGCTCGCATCAACGAGCCCCTAGAAGTGCCCAGCCTCCTCGCCTTGCAAACAGAGTCTTTCGACTGGCTGCTTGGCAACGAGCGCTGGCGGGCTCGGCTCGATGCCGAGAAGAAGGCGGGGCATAAGAATCTCCCTGAGCAGTCCGGTCTCGAAGAGATCTTCGAGGAGATCAGTCCCATCGAGGACTTCACCGGGACCATGTCGCTCTCGTTCCGTGATCATCGGTTCGAGCCGCCCAAGTACTCCTCCGAGGAGTGCAAGGACAAGGACATGACGTACTCCGCGCCGATGTTCGTGACCGCGGAGTTCATCAACAACTCGACTGGCGAGATCAAGAGCCAGACCGTATTCATGGGCGATTTCCCGCTGATGTCGGCCAAGGGCACGTTCATCATCAACGGCACCGAGCGTGTCGTGGTGTCCCAGCTTGTCCGGTCCCCGGGCGTCTACTTCGACCGCCAGGTCGACAAGACCTCGGACAAGGACATCTTCAGCTGCAAGGTGATCCCGTCCCGCGGTGCCTGGCTTGAGTTCGAGATCGACAAGCGGGACGCCGTTGGCGTGCGCATCGACCGTAAGCGCAAGCAGAGCGTGACCGTCCTGCTCAAGGCGCTCGGCTGGGATGAGGCGCGGATCCTGGAGAGGTTCGGCCAGTTCGAGTCCATGCGTGCCACCCTGGAGAAGGATCACACCACCGGCCAGGATGACGCACTGCTCGACATCTACCGCAAGCTGCGTCCCGGCGAGCCGCCGACTCGCGAGTCGGCCCAGGCGCTGCTGGAGAACCTTTACTTCAACCCCAAGCGCTATGACCTGGCCAAGGTCGGCCGTTACAAGGTCAACAAGAAGCTCGGGCTGGCGCAGCCGATCAACCAGGGCACGCTGACTGAGGAGGACATCGCCGCCACCATTGAGTACCTTGTCCGGCTGCACGTCGGCGAGGAGGAGATGAAGTCCGGCAGCGAGATGATCCCGGTCGAGACCGATGACATCGACCACTTCGGCAACCGTCGCCTGCGCACCGTCGGCGAACTGATCCAGAACCAGGTCCGGCTCGGGCTGGCCCGGATGGAGCGGGTCGTCCGGGAGCGCATGACCACCCAGGACGTCGAGGCGATCACGCCGCAGACCCTGATCAACATCCGGCCGGTCGTTGCCTCCATCAAGGAGTTCTTCGGCACTAGCCAGTTGTCGCAGTTCATGGACCAGACCAACCCGCTGGCCGGGCTGACGCACAAGCGCCGCCTGTCCGCACTTGGCCCTGGCGGCCTGTCGCGAGAGCGGGCCGGGTTCGAGGTCCGCGACGTGCACCCCAGCCACTACGGCCGGATGTGCCCGATCGAGACCCCGGAAGGCCCGAACATCGGCCTGATCGGTTCCCTGTCGTCCTACGGCCGGGTCAACGCGTTCGGCTTCGTCGAGACGCCGTACCGCAAGGTCAAGGCGGGAAAGGTGACCGACCAGATCGATTACCTGACTGCTGACGAGGAAGACCGGCACGTCATCGCCCAGGCGAACGAGCCGATCGAGACCGACGGCAGCTTCACCGGGGACCGCGTGCTGGTCCGGCGCAAGGGCGGCGAGGTCGACTACATCAAGCCCGATGAGGTCGACTACATGGACGTCTCGCCGCGCCAGATGGTGTCGGTCGCGACTGCGATGATCCCGTTCCTGGAGCATGACGACGCCAACCGGGCGCTGATGGGCTCGAACATGCAGCGTCAGTCCGTCCCGCTGCTGCGCAGCGAGGCGCCGCTGGTCGGCACCGGCATGGAGTACCGGGCAGCAGTCGACGCGGGCGACGTCATCGTGGCGGAGAAGGCGGGCGTGGTCGAGCAGGTATGCGCCGACTACATCACCGTCGCCAACGACGACGGAACGCGCACTGACTACCTGGTGGCCAAGTTCCGCCGGTCTAACCAGGGCACCTGCTTCAACCAGAAGCCGGTGGCCATCGAGGGCCAGCGGGTCGAGGTCGGTCAGGTCATCGCGGATGGTCCGTGCACCGACAACGGCGAGATGGCGCTCGGCCGCAACCTGCTGGTCGCGTTCATGCCGTGGGAGGGTCACAACTACGAAGACGCGATCATCCTGTCCCAGCGCCTGGTGCAGGACGACGTGCTGTCCTCGATCCACATCGAGGAGCACGAGGTTGACGCACGTGACACCAAGCTAGGCCCGGAGGAGATCACCAGGGACATCCCGAACGTCTCCGACGAGGTGCTGGCCGACCTGGACGACCGTGGCATTATCAGGATCGGTGCCGAGGTCGTCACCGGCGACATCCTGGTCGGAAAGGTCACGCCCAAGGGCGAGACCGAGCTGACCCCGGAGGAGCGGCTGCTCAGGGCGATCTTCGGTGAGAAGGCCCGTGAGGTCCGTGACACGTCGCTGAAGGTGCCGCATGGCGAGTCTGGCAAGGTCATCGGCGTCCGCGTGTTCACCAGGGATAACGGCGATGAGCTGCCGCCAGGGGTGAACGAGCTCGTCCGCGTCTACGTTGCGGCCAAGCGCAAGATCACTGACGGCGACAAGCTGGCTGGCCGGCACGGCAACAAGGGCGTCATCGCCAAGATCCTGCCGGTCGAGGACATGCCGTTCCTGCCCGATGGCACTGCGGTGGACATCGTGCTCAACCCGCTCGGCGTGCCCGGCCGGATGAACGTCGGCCAGGTGCTGGAGACCCACCTTGGCTGGGTAGCCGCCACTGGCTGGCAGGTCGACGGCAGCGACGGAGACTGGCAGAAGCGGCTGAAGGCGATCGGCGCCGACGCGGCCGCGGCTGGCAGCAAGGTCGCCACGCCGGTGTTCGACGGCGCCAAGGAGGAGGAGATCACCGGCCTGCTCGCGAGCACGCTGCCGAACCGGGACGGCGACCGGCTGGTCGGCGCCACGGGCAAGGCACAGCTGTTCGATGGCCGGACCGGTGAGCCATTCAAGGACCCGATCTCCGTCGGCTACATCTACATCCTCAAGCTGCTGCACCTCGTGGACGACAAGATCCACGCGAGGTCAACGGGCCCGTACTCGATGATCACCCAGCAGCCGCTCGGCGGTAAGGCGCAGTTCGGCGGCCAGCGCTTCGGTGAGATGGAGGTCTGGGCGCTGGAGGCCTATGGCGCGGCGTACGCGCTGCAGGAGCTGCTGACCATCAAGTCCGACGACATCCTCGGCCGGGTCAAGGTCTACGAGGCCATCGTCAAGGGCGAGAACATCCCCGAGCCCGGCATCCCTGAGTCCTTCAAGGTGCTGATCAAGGAGATGCAGTCGCTCTGCCTGAACGTGGAGGTGCTCTCCAGCGACGGCGCGGCCATCGAGATGCGCGACACCGACGAGGACGTCTTCCGCGCGGCGGAGGAACTCGGCATCGACCTGTCCCGGCGTGAGCCGAGCAGTGTCGAAGAGGTCTGATTAGCCACGAGAAGTCCGACGAACTACCCCAGGGGAATACAAACGTGCTAGACGTCAACTTCTTCGATGACCTGCGGATTGGCCTTGCCACAGCGGACGACATCCGGACGTGGTCACATGGTGAGGTCAAGAAGCCGGAGACCATCAACTACCGGACCCTGAAGCCGGAAAAGGACGGGCTCTTCTGCGAGAAGATCTTCGGTCCGACCAGGGACTGGGAGTGCTACTGCGGTAAGTACAAGCGCGTCCGCTTCAAGGGCATCATCTGCGAGCGCTGTGGCGTCGAGGTCACTCGCGCCAAGGTGCGGCGTGAGCGGATGGGCCACATTGAGCTGGCCGCGCCTGTCACCCATATCTGGTACTTCAAGGGCGTACCAAGCCGCCTCGGCTACCTGCTCGACCTCGCGCCGAAGGACCTGGAGAAGGTCATCTACTTCGCCGCGTACATGATCACCTACGTAGACGACGACGCCCGCGGCCGGGACCTGCCGAGCCTCGAGGCCAAGATCACGGTCGAGAAGAGCCAGCTCGAGCAGCGCCGGGACGCCGACATCGAGGCGCGCCAGGCGAAGCTGGAGAAGGATCTCGCCGAGCTGGAGGCCGCCGGAGCCAAGGGCGACGCTCGCCGCAAGGTGCGGGAGTCCTCTGACCGCGAGTGCAAGCAGATCCGGGACCGCGCGCAGCGGGAGATCGACCGGATCGAGGAGGTCTGGAACAGGTTCCGCAACCTCAAGGTGCAGGATCTGGAGGGCGACGAGCTCCTCTACCGGGAGATGCGGGACCGCTTCGGCCGCTACTTCCGCGGCGGCATGGGCGCGCAGGCAATCCAGGAGCGGGTTGGCAGCTTCGACCTTGAGGCCGAGGCAGCGAACCTGCGGGAGATCATCCGTACCGGCAAGGGCCAGCGGAAGGCCAGGGCGCTCAAGCGGCTCAAGGTCGTGTCGGCGTTCCTGAACACCACCAACAGCCCGCTGGGCATGGTGCTGGACTGCATCCCGGTGATCCCGCCGGACCTGCGGCCGATGGTTCAGCTGGACGGTGGCCGTTTCGCCACGTCCGACCTGAACGACCTGTACCGCCGCGTCATCAACCGGAACAACCGGCTGAAGCGGCTGCTCGACCTGGGCGCGCCAGAGATCATTGTCAACAACGAGAAGCGGATGCTGCAGGAGGCCGTGGACTCGCTGTTCGACAATGGCCGCCGTGGCCGCCCGGTCACCGGTCCTGGTAACAGGCCGCTCAAGTCGCTGTCCGACATGCTCAAGGGCAAGCAGGGCCGGTTCCGCCAGAACCTGCTCGGCAAGCGCGTCGACTACTCGGGGCGCTCGGTCATCGTGGTCGGCCCGCAGCTCAAGCTGCACCAGTGCGGACTGCCGAAGGAGATGGCAGTCGAGCTGTTCAAGCCGTTCGTGATGAAGCGGCTGGTCGACCTCAACCACGCGCAGAACATCAAGTCCGCCAAGCGGATGGTGGAGCGGGCCAGGCCAGTGGTCTGGGACGTGCTCGAGGAAGTCATCACCGAGCACCCGGTGCTGCTGAACCGTGCGCCGACCCTGCACCGCCTCGGCATCCAGGCATTCGAGCCACAGCTGGTCGAGGGCAAGGCGATCCAGATTCACCCGCTCGTCTGCACCGCGTTCAACGCGGACTTCGACGGTGACCAGATGGCCGTCCACGTTCCGCTCTCTGCTGAGGCCCAGGCCGAAGCGCGGATCCTGATGCTGTCCACCAACAACATCCTCAAGCCTGCCGATGGCAAGCCGGTGACCATGCCCACGCAGGACATGGTTATCGGGATCTACTGCCTGACCAGGGAGAAGGAGGATGCCCCCGGCAACGGGCGCACGTTTGGCGGGGTGTCAGAGGCGCTCATGGCCTACGACAAGGGCGAGCTCGACCTGCAGGCGAAGATCACCATCCGGCTGGCTGACGTCACCCCGCCGCGCGGCTTCACGCCGCCAGAGGGGTGGGAGCCGGGCATGCCGCTGCGGCTGGAGACAACGCTCGGCCGTTGCCTGCTGAACGAGACGCTGCCGGCGGACTACCCGTTCGTCAACTTCGAGGTCGGCAAGAAGCAGCTGTCCGTCATCGTGAATGAGCTCGCCGAGACCTACCCCAAGGTCGAGGTGGCTGCGGCGCTGGACGCGCTGAAGGATGCCGGGTTCCACTGGGCCACCAGGTCCGGCGTGACGATCTCGATCGAGGACGTCGCGGCCCCGCCGAACAAGCGGGAGATCCTGGACACCTACGAGAAGCGGGCCGACAAGGTGCAGCGCGAGTACGAGCGCGGCCTCATCACCGACGACGAGCGGCGTCAGGAGCTTATTGAGATCTGGACGCACGCCACTGCCGACGTGGCTCAGGACATGGAGAAGGCCTTCCCCGAGACCAACCCGGTCTGGATGATGGTCAACTCCGGCGCCCGAGGCAACCTGATGCAGATCAGGCAGATCGCCGGCATGCGTGGTCTGGTGTCGAACCCCAAGGGCGAGACGATCCCGCGACCGATCAAGTCCAGCTTCCGCGAGGGCTTGTCAGTGCTGGAGTACTTCATCTCTACGCACGGTGCCCGTAAGGGCCTCGCCGACACCGCGCTGCGTACCGCTGACTCCGGGTACCTCACCCGTCGGCTGGTGGACGTGGCGCAGGACGTCATCGTGCGCGAGGAAGATTGCGGCACCGACCGGTCGCTGCCGATGCGGATCGCCGAGAAGGGCGCCGACGGCACGCTCCGGAAGCTGCCGAACATCGAGAACACCGGCACTGGTCGCACCCTGTCCGAGGATGCCGTCGCGCCGGATGGCACGGTGCTGGCGGCCGCTGACTCGGACATGACCGAGGCCATGATCGAGGCGCTGGTCAGCGCCGGCGTGGAGGCCGTCCGCACCTACTCGGTGCTGGTCTGCCAGGCCAAGGTGGGCGTGTGCGCGAAGTGCTACGGCCGGTCGCTGGCGACTGGCAAGCGGGTCGACGTGGGCGAGGCGGTAGGCATCATCGCCGCTCAGTCCATCGGCGAGCCTGGCACGCAGCTGACCATGCGTACCTTCCACACCGGTGGTGTGGCGGGCCTGGACATCACCCACGGTCTGCCGCGAATCCAGGAGCTGTTCGAGGCCAGGATCCCCAAGGGCATGGCGCCGATCAGCGAAGTCGAGGGCTCGGTCAGGATCGAGGAGCCGGAGAAGTCACGCAAGATCGTGATCGTGCCTGATGACGGCTCGGAGGAAGTGGCCTACCCGGTCTCGATGCGCGCCAGGCTGCTGGTCGCCGACGGCGACCACGTCCGGGTGGGCCAGCAGCTCATCGCGGGCGCGGTCAACCCGCACGAAGTCCTGCGCATCCTCGGCTCGCGCGAGGTGCAGCTGCACCTGGTGCACGAGGTGCAGGAGGTCTACCGCTCGCAAGGCGTGTCGATCCACGACAAGCACATCGAGATCATCATCCGGCAGATGCTCAAGCGGGTGAACGTGATCGAGTCCGGCGACACCGAGCTGCTGCCCGGCGAGCTGGTCGAGCGGCCGAAGTTCGAGGAGGTCAACCGCGCTGTAGTCGAGGCGGGCGGCACCTCAGCGGCGGGCCGTCCGCAGCTCATGGGTATCACGAAGGCGTCCCTGGCCACCGAGTCGTGGCTGTCCGCGGCCTCCTTCCAGGAGACGACCAGGGTGCTGACCGACGCGGCGATCCACGCCAGGTCGGACTCGCTTGTCGGCCTGAAGGAGAACGTCATCATCGGCAAGCTGATCCCGGCGGGCACTGGCATGCAGCGCTACCGCAGCCTGCGGGTCGAGCCGACGGAGGAGGCAAAGGCGGCCGTATATCCGCCCGCTTCCTACGACAGCCCGGCCGACTACTCCTTCGGGCCAGTGGCCGGCCAGGCCATTCCGCTCGAGGAGTACGACTTCGGCGCCTACAACAGATAACAGGGGAACGGGGTCGTCGCTCCGGCTGACGGCCTCCTAGCGCTCGGGCTCCGCGGGTCTTCCGGCCTGCGGGGCCCGTAGTGCTGTGACGGCGCCGAGTGTTTCCGGCCCGCGAATTTCGGTAGTGGTGCCGGCCATGAGCACGCCTGATCGTGCGGCCGCCGGCCGGCTCGCCAGAGGTTACGCCGCAGTCGTCGTAGCGTTGCGCTATCCGATCCTGCTCGGCTGGATCGCCGCGGTGGCAGCGGCGGTGCTCTATCTGCCTGTGCTCGGCTCGGCAACCGACGGAACGGCCAGCCTCGTGCCGTCCGATGCGCCGGCGCTTCAGGCCGAAGCCACTGCGACGAGACTGTTCGGTGAGCCGCTCGATGCGCAGGTGGCGGTGGTCCAGCGTGACGCGCGCGGGCTGCCTGCAGCGGCGCAGGAGAAGGCCATCCGGGCGGCAGTGCGCACCGACACCGGCCATCCGGCAGGCGGCCGGATCATCGGGCTGGCCGGCGCGCTGCCCGTGCTAAACACCGGCGGCGTCTTCCCGTCCGCACGGGAGACCTCGACTACGGTCATCACCTTCTTGTATTTCCGGCCGGGTACCACGTTCGCCGCGCAGACGGCAGGCGGCGAGCGATACGCCAGCCGCAACGCCTCCGCCCGCTCATCCGGGCTGGTAGGCGTTACCGGCGCGGTCCCGGCAACCTACGAGCAGGGACAGATCATCAATCAGCGGCTGCCATGGGTCGAGCTGGCCACCCTGCTGGCAATCGCGGCCATCGTCGGGTTCTTCTTCCTGTCGGCCGGCGCGCCGCTCGCGACGCTGATCTGCGCTGCCACCGCCTACCTGCTGGCGACCAGGCTGGTGGCGTGGGTGACCCAGCACCTGCACACGACGCTGCCCGCCGATGTGGAGCCGGTCCTGGTGGTGCTGCTGCTCGGAGTCACGACCGACTACACCGTTTTCTTTATGTCCGGCATGCGGAATCGGCTCGCCGAAGGGTTGCCCAGGCTGCGAGCGGCGCGCCTGACCACGGCGGAGTTCGCGCCCATCATCCTGGCGGCCGGCCTGCTCGTCGCGGCCGGAACCGGCTCGCTGGCGGTGGCCCGGATGCAGCTGATCAGGGCATTCGGGCCGGCGCTGGCGGTGACCGTGCTCGTCGCGATGGTGGTGGCGATGACGCTGGGCCCCGCGCTGATCGCAACTTTCGGCAGCGTGCTGTTCCTGCCAGGACCGGGCTGGTACCGGAAGGCCCGGCGAGCGGAGCGTACCGGGGATGACACCTCGCTGCGCCGTGCGCTCCGACCGGCCAGGGTGCGGGAACAGCTGGCGCGGATCGCGACTGCCCGGCCGCTCGCCCTGCTGATCGTCGTCGGCTGCGCAGCGGCCCTGCTCGCGGTCGGCTGGCAGGCTGCTGGCCTGCGTCTGGGTTCCCCGCTGATCCGGGCGCTGCCGGCGACCACGGCGGCGGCCAGTGCCGAGTCGGCCGCTGCGAAGGGATTCGCTGCGGGCATCTTGTCGCCCACCGAGATCGTGATACTGGGCGCCGGGCTCGGCAGGCAGATCCCTGAGCTGGCCAGCCTGCAGCGTGAGCTTGCCAGGCAGCCGGGCGTAGCCGGAGTCGTCGGCCCGGCCAGCTTGCCCGCTGTAGCCAAGGTGTTCGGGACCCCGGTGACCGGTCCGGCCGGGGCAGCGGCAGCGCTGCCTAATCCGATGCTGGCACGGTCTGGCGCGGCGGCCAGGTACGGCATCATCTACTCGACCGATCCACTCGGCGCCCAGGCGGTACGTCAGGTGCGGGCGCTGGAAGCCCGGCTGCCGGGACTGGCCCGGGCGGCCGGGCTGTTGCACGTTCGGTTCGAGACAGGCGGCGAGACCGCCGCGATCGGCGAGGCCATCGCGGCGACCACCGCCAGCCTCGGCCAACTCGCACTGATCATGCTGGCCATCACGTTCGTGCTGCTCGCGATCTTCCTCCGGGCGCTGCTCGCTCCGCTCTACCTGCTCGCGGCCAGCGTGCTTGCGCTCGCTGCGACAATCGGCGTGGTCGTCTGGGTGTTTCAGGGTCGGCTCGGTTATGACGGCATTGTGTTTTACGTTCCATTTACGGTGGCGGTACTGCTGATCTCGCTCGGTGCTGACTACAACGTCTTTGTGGTCGGGAGAATCTGGGAAGAGGCGGCCCGGCGGCCACTGCGGGACGCGATTGCCGTGGCGGGATCCCAGGCGTCCCGTGCCATCACCGTGGCTGGAATCGCCCTGGCGTCTAGCTTTGCGCTGCTCGCGCTAATCCCGCTGCAGCAGTTCCGCGAAGTCGCCGTGGCGATGGCCGCAGGAGTCGTCATCGATGCCGTAATCGTGCGGTCCGTGCTGGTCCCGGCGGTCGTGGCGCTGTTCGGCCGGGTCGGGATGTGGCCGGGGCGTCGAGGGTCGTCCGGTGCCGGGATCCGGCGTATGGGGGCGCGCCGGCGGCTGGGGTCGCCGATGGCTGGGGGCGCGCCGGCGGACACCCGGCGCTCTGCGGGCTGGCACGGGTGAGTTACCGGCCGACGTGGGTCCGGCCCGTCACGGGCCTGGCGATGGCTGACGCTGGCCACGGTTACGCCCGCTGCCGCGCCCGGCGTCCGCCGGCGCGGTCGGCCAGTGCGGCGAGGGTGGCGGCGTCGGCGGGGGCGGCCGCGTTTTGATCATTGTTGAAGTAGGCGAACACGTCCGCCTCGGCGGGCCAGGTGTCCGCGATGCGGTGCAGCCAGGTGCGCATGGCCTGACGTCCGTAATGCGGCCATGGATGCGCCGCGCCCTCGTGCAACCGGAGATAACCCCAGCTGGCCGTCTGCCAGAGCGGGCCGGCGGGTCGGCCACGCCGGTCTGACCAGCACGTTGCTGCGTCGTGCTCGCGCAGCAGCTGCCGGACGGCTTCGGTCCACCAGGATTCGTGCCGGAATTCCACGCACACCCGCAGCCGTCCGCCAGTGTGATCGACCACCGCGCACTGAGCCCTGAACTGACGCAGGCACTCATCGAGCGCGGCCGGATCGGCTTTCAGGCTCGGGGGGAGTTGAAGCAGCACCGGCCCGAGCTTGCCGCCGAGCCTGGATACAGACTCAACAAGGCGGGCCACCGGCTGGGCCGGCTCGTGGAGCCGCCGCACATGAGTCAGGTACCGGCTGGCCTTAACCGCCATGACGAAGCCGGCTGGGGTGCGTGCTCGCCAGTCGGCAAAAGTCGCGGGGGCGGCGAGCCGGTAGAACGTGCCGTTGTTCTCGACCGTCGGGAAGGCGGCGGCGTACTGCTCTAGCCACCTGGCTGCCGGAATGCCCGGCGGGTAGAAGGCCCCGCGCCAGTCGCGGTACTGCCAGCCGGACGTCCCGATGAGAAGTGGGATAGCTGGCCTCCCTTTGTTCGTCGCCGGTGGAGCGACCGTTACCCGGGAATGGCACGCGCTAACGCGCGGCGCGGCGGTCGGCGGAATACCGGTAGCCACGCTTACGTTGCAGGCAAAGCTGAACGAGCGCAATAGGTTCGGCACGAGGTTCAGGCGGGGCATCCCCCGGCTGTCTAGGAATTAGCAGTCGTACTGGTCAGGGTCAGCTAAGCTAAACCTCAGCGGAGGGCAAGAGGCCGGCCCGTTTTGACCAGCGCGCCATGGGTTGGGTATTCTGGTTCTCCGCGCCCGTACCTCATGGGTGCGTGCACGTCTGTGTGACCGCAGTTTGCTGGCCAAGGGCCCAGGAAGCTGCTCTAGGCCAGGCGGGCAGCGAGACTTCCCTTCCGGATTCCGGGCTCACTGAGTGTCTGGATAACTGTGGGCCCGGGTGAGTCGCGACGGTGCAGTTTGGACCGGGCGACACGCCCGACCGCGGGGGTCGGACGGGCAAGGAAACCAGCAGGCCAAGTACGTCCTAGGCCGCGCCCAGAGCGTGGTTAAGCGATATGGCCGCGTCGCGAGACGCGGCTAAGACTGGCCGCGCCACCCGGCGCGGTACCCGGCTGGCCCAGGCCAGCCGTACAGGCGATAGGCAGACAGCATCGCGCGCCGGAAGGCGCGTGGCAGAGAAAAGACGGAGACGCGTTGCCCACGATCCAGCAGCTGGTCCGTAAGGGCCGGCAGGACAAGGTAGCCAAGAACAAGACTCCGGCGCTTAAGGGCAGCCCCCAGCGCCGCGGGGTATGCACGCGCGTCTATACCACCACGCCCAAGAAGCCCAACTCGGCGCTCCGGAAGGTGGCCCGCGTCAGGCTCACTAGCCAGATCGAGGTCACGGCCTACATCCCAGGCGTGGGTCACAACCTGCAGGAGCACTCGATCGTGCTGGTCCGCGGCGGTCGTGTCCGTGACCTGCCCGGCGTTCGCTACAAGGTCATTCGCGGCTCCCTGGATACCCAGGGGGTCCGCAACCGCAAGCAAGCGAGAAGCCGCTACGGCGCGAAGAAGGAGAAGAGCTGACATGCCGCGCAAGGGCCCCGCGACCAAGCGGCAGCTGGTGACCGACCCGGTCTACGGCTCGCCGCTCGTCACCGCGCTGGTGAACAAGGTGCTCGTGAGCGGCAAGCGGTCGCTCGCTGAGCGGATCGTCTACGGCGCGCTCGAGGGCTGCCGGGACAAGACGGGCAATGACCCGGTGGTCACGCTGAAGCGCGCGCTTGACAACGTGAAGCCGACGCTCGAGGTCAAGAGCCGCCGGGTTGGCGGCGCGACTTATCAGGTGCCGGTGGAAGTCAAGGCTTCCCGCAGCACCACTCTCGCGCTGCGCTGGCTGATCATGTACTCGCGCCAGCGCCGGGAGAAGACCATGACTGAGCGCCTGATGAACGAGTTGCTGGACGCCAGCAACGGCCTCGGTGCCAGCGTGAAGCGCCGCGAGGACACCCACAAGATGGCCGACTCCAACAAGGCATTCGCTCACTACCGCTGGTAGCGAGCTCACCAGACCAACAAGGAACGAGGATCACCAACAGTGGCCGCGACACAGACCGCTACCGAACTCGCCAACGTCCGGAACATCGGCGTCATGGCGCATATCGACGCGGGCAAAACCACGACCACCGAGCGGATCCTGTTCTACACCGGCATCAACTACAAGATCGGCGAAGTCCACGAGGGCGCTGCCACGATGGACTGGATGGAGCAGGAGCAAGAGCGCGGCATCACGATCACGTCGGCCGCGACAACCTGCATGTGGCGCGACCACACCATCAACCTGATCGACACGCCTGGTCACGTTGACTTCACCGTTGAGGTGGAGCGATCGCTGCGCGTGCTCGACGGTGCCGTAGCCGTCTTCGATGGCGTGGCCGGCGTGGAGCCGCAGTCTGAGACTGTCTGGCGGCAGGCTGACAGGTACGGCGTGCCGCGGATCTGCTTCGTGAACAAGATGGACCGGGTCGGCGCAGAGTTCCACCGCTGCGTGGACATGATTACCGACAGGCTCGGCGCGACCCCGCTGGTGATCCAGTTGCCGTGGGGCGTCGAGTCCGACTTCCGCGGTGTCATCGACCTGGTCAACATGCGCGGGCTGCTCTGGCAGACCGAGGGCAAGGGCGACACCTACGACATCGTGTCGATCCCGGACGATCACGCCGAGGCCGCCCGTGAGTGGCGGGACAAGCTGGTAGAGACCATCTCCGAGAACGACGAGGAGATGATGGAGCTCTATCTGGAGGGCAACGAGCCCGCGGCCGATCAGCTGATCGCTGCGATCCGGCGCGCCACCATCGCCGGCAGCCTGACGCCGGTGCTGTGCGGCAGCGCATTCAAGAACAAGGGCGTGCAGCCGATGCTGGACGCCATCGTCGACTTCCTGCCCAGCCCGGTCGACATCCCGTCGATCAAGGGCCACGCAGTCGGCGACGAGGCGATCGTCATCGAACGGCACGCGGACACCACCGAGCCGTTCGCCGCGCTGGCCTTCAAGATCATGTCCGACCAGCACCTTGGCAAGCTGACCTACATCAGGATCTACTCCGGCACGCTCGAGGCCGGCACGCAGGTGCTCAACTCGACCAAGGGCCGCAAGGAGCGGATCGGCAAGATCTACCAGATGCACGCGAACAAGCGCGAGGAGCGCCCGACCGCGATCGCTGGCCAGATCGTCGCCGTGATGGGGCTGAAGGACACCACCACCGGCGACACCCTGAGCGACACGGCCAAGCAGGTCATCCTCGAGTCGATGACGTTCCCGGCTCCGGTCATCAACGTGGCCATCGAGCCGAGGACCAAGGCCGACCAGGACAAGCTCGGTACCGCGATCCAGCGCCTGGCTGAAGAGGACCCGACCTTCCAGGTCAGGACCGACGAGGAGACCGGGCAGACGATCATCTCCGGCATGGGCGAGCTGCACCTGGAGGTGCTGGTCGAGCGCATGCGCCGGGAGTTCAAGGTCGAGGCCAACATCGGCCGGCCGCAGGTCGCCTACCGCGAGACCATCCGCAAGAAGGCTGAGAAGGTCGAGTACACCCACAAGAAGCAGACCGGCGGTTCCGGCCAGTTCGCCCGGGTGATCATCAACCTGGAGCCCACCGGCGGCGACGGCGGCGGCTACGAGTTCGAGAACAAGGTCACCGGCGGCCGTGTGCCGCGGGAGTACATCCCGTCGGTTGACGCTGGCTGCCAGGAAGCTGCTGAGTTCGGCGTGCTGGCCGGCTACCCGATGGTGGATGTGAAGGTCACCCTGACGGACGGCGCTTACCACGAGGTGGACTCGTCCGAGCTTGCCTTCAAGATCGCTGGCTCGATGGCCTTCAAGAAGGCCGCCGGGCACGCCGATCCGGTCCTGCTCGAGCCCGTGATGGCGGTCGAGGTCAGGACACCCGACGACTACATGGGCGAGGTTATCGGCGACCTGAACAGCCGCCGGGGCCAGATCCAGGCCATGGAGGAGAGGTCAGGGGTGCGGGTCGTCCGGGCCCTTGTCCCGCTATCTGAAATGTTCGGCTACGTGGGCGACCTGCGCAGCCGGACCCAGGGCCGGGCGGATTACAGCATGCAGTTCGACTCGTATGCCGAGGTACCGCCCAGCATCGCCAAGGAAATCATCGCCAAGGCACGCGGCGAGTAGTCAGAAGTAACGACGACACGAATCAAGCAGCGCGCGTGAGCGCCTGGCCCCGCCTCGGCGGGGAAACGATCGCAACGAGGAGACACAAGTGGCGAAGGCCAAGTTCCAGCGGACCAAGCCGCACGTCAACATCGGCACCATCGGTCATATCGACCACGGCAAGACGACGCTGACCGCGGCGATCACCAAGGTGCTGCACGACAAGTACCCCGACGTCAACACTGCCAGCGCGTTCGACCAGATCGACAACGCGAAGGAAGAGAAGGAGCGCGGGATCACCATCTCGATCTCGCACGTCGAGTACCAGACCGACAAGCGCCACTACGCGCACGTGGACTGCCCCGGTCACGCTGACTACATCAAGAACATGATCACCGGCGCGGCGCAGATGGACGGCGCGATCCTGGTAGTCGCAGCCACCGACGGCCCGATGCCGCAGACTCGCGAGCACGTGCTGCTGGCCCGCCAGGTCGGCGTGCCGTACATCGTGGTCGCGCTGAACAAGGCCGACATGGTCGACGACGAGGAGATCCTCGAGCTCGTCGAGCTCGAGGTCCGCGAGCTGCTCAGCACCTACGAGTTCCCCGGCGACGACGTACCGGTGGTCCGGGTGTCCGCGCTGAAGGCGCTCGAGGGCGACGCCGAGTGGGGCGAGAAGGTCGCCGAGCTCATGACGGCCTGCGACGACAGCATCCCCGAGCCGGTCCGCGATATCGAGAAGCCGTTCCTGATGCCGGTCGAGGACGTGTTCTCGATCACCGGCCGCGGCACGGTCGTGACCGGCCGGATCGAGCGCGGTGTGATCCACACCGGCGACGAGGTCGAGATCATCGGCATCAAGGAGAAGTCGACCAAGACCACGGTCACCGGTGTCGAGATGTTCCACAAGATCCTGGACGAGGGCCAGGCGGGCGACAACGCCGGCCTGCTGCTCCGCGGCACCAAGCGCGAGGACGTCGAGCGCGGCCAGGTCATCATCAAGCCGGGCACCAACACCCCGCACACCGAGTTCGAGGCTCAGGTCTACATCCTGTCCAAGGACGAAGGCGGACGGCACACGCCGTTCTTCAATAACTACCGGCCGCAGTTCTACTTCCGCACCACCGACGTGACCGGCGTGGTGCACCTGCCGGAAGGCACCGAGATGGTGCTGCCCGGCGACAACACCGAGATGAAGGTTGACCTGATTCAGCCGATCGCCATGGAGGAGGGCCTGCGCTTCGCTATCCGCGAGGGCGGCCGGACCGTGGGCGCTGGCCGGGTTACCAAGATCGTCAAGTAATACGGCGGGCCCGGGGGAAACCCCGGGCCCGTTCCACGGTCGCCCGCAGCACGGCGACGGCAGACAGCGGCACGACACGAGCGAAGGACATCGAAGCCACATGGCGGGACAGAAGATCCGCATCCGGCTCAAGGCCTATGACCACGAGGTCATTGACAGCTGGGCGCGGAAGATCGTCGATACGGTGATTCGTACCGGCGCCAAGGTCGCCGGCCCCGTGCCGCTGCCGACCGAGAAGAACGTCTACTGCGTCATCCGCTCGCCGCACAAGTACAAGGACTCGCGCGAGCACTTTGAGATGCGTACCCACAAGCGGCTGATCGACATCATCGACCCCACGCCGAGGACAGTCGACTCGCTGATGCGGCTCGACGTGCCGGCGGGCGTCGACATCGAGATCAAGCTGTAGCGGCAGCGCGAGAAGAAAGCCGGAGAAGGAAAGCACCGAGATGACCAAGCAGATCAAAGGGGTCCTGGGCACAAAGCTCGGCATGACCCAGGTCTTCGCCGATGACGGCCGGATGGTACCCGTCACGGTGGTCGCGGCCGGCCCATGTGTCGTCACCGCGGTGCGGACGCCAGACGCTGATGGCTACTCAGCCGTGCAGATTGGCTACGGCGAGATCGACCCGCGGAAGGTGACCAAGCCTATTGCCGGGCATTTCGCCAAGGCTGGCGTGACCCCGCGCCGTTACCTGGTGGAACTGCGGACCGACAACGCTACTGACTACACCCTCGGCCAGGAAGTGACGGCCGAGACCTTCGCCGCCGGCGAGCTGATCGACGTCACAGCGACCAGCAAGGGCAAGGGCTTCGCCGGCGTCGTCAAGCGCCATGGTTTCAAGGGACTGAGCTCCTCGCACGGCACCAAGCGCAAGCATCGCGCGCCAGGCTCGATTGGCGGCTGTGCATATCCGGGCCGCGTCTTCAAGGGCGTCCGGATGGCTGGCCGGATGGGCGGCGAGCGCACGACAACCCCGAACCTGACGCTGCATGGCGTCGACGCAGACCGCGGCTTGCTGCTGATCAAGGGCGCGGTCCCCGGCCCGGCTGGTGGCCTGGTGCTGGTCCGCAACGCCGTCAAGGCCCCAGTAAAGAGTGAGGCGAAATGAGCCCGGCCCAGACGAGCTCCGGTGCCAAGGGCGCGTCAGCTGCCAAGCCGAGTGCCGCCAAGGCCAAGGCGGCGGCTGCAGCCGTCCAGCTGCCCGCGGAGATCTTCGACGCCAAGGTCAACGTGCCACTGATCCACCAGGTTGTGGTGGCCCAGGAGGCTGCTGCCCGCCAGGGCACCCATGCCACCAAGACCCGCGGCGAAGTCCGCGGCGGTGGCAAGAAGCCGTACCGCCAGAAGGGCACCGGCCGCGCCCGGCAGGGCTCGATCAGGGCGCCCCAGTTCGCTGGCGGTGGCGTGGTGCACGGGCCGCAGCCGCGGTCCTACGAGCAGCGCACTCCCAAGAAGATGAAGGCAGCCGCACTGCGCGGCGCCCTCTCGGACCGGGCCAGGCACGAGCGCGTGCACGTGGTCGCCGGGCTGGTGGACGGCGACACGCCGAAGACCAAGACCGCGCTGTCCGTGGTGACGTCACTGACCGGGCCGACTGCGCACGTGCTGGTCGTGATCAGCAAGGGCGACCACGTTTCCAGGCTGAGCCTGCGCAATGTTCCCGGCGTGCACGTCCTGGCGGAGGGCCAGCTGAACACCAGGGACGTCCTGGTGAGCGACCATGTCGTCTTCACCCAGGAGGCGCTGGACAGCTTTGTCGCCCGCACGACGGCCAAGCAGGAGGACGGACAGCAGTGAACAAGACCGTAAACCCGCGGGACATCCTGCTGCGCCCGGTCATCTCGGAGAAGAGCCTCCGGCTGGCCGATGACGGCAAGTACACCTTCATCGTCGCGCCTGGCTCGCACAAGACCCAGATCCGGCAGGCGGTGGAGGCCACCTTCAACGTCAAGGTGACCGGCGTGAACACGATCAACCGGCAAGGCAAGCGCCGCCGGACGCGGTTCGGCTTCGGCAAGCGGCCGGACACCAAGCGGGCCATCGTCAGTCTCGCCGCTGGCGACCGGATTGAGCATTTCGGCGGACCGGTCAGCTAGCCGGCGATTTCTAGGAGCTTAAGTAGATGGGCATCAGAAAGTACAAGCCGACAACACCCGGCAGGCGGGGTGCGAGCGGCGCTGACTTCTCCGAGGTCACCAGGACCGAGCCGGAGAAGTCGCTGGTGCGCCCGCTGCATGGTCGCGGCGGCCGGAACGTGCACGGCAGGATCACCGCACGGCACCAGGGCGGCGGGCACAAGCGCGCGTACCGGCTGATCGACTTCCGGCGCAACGACAAGGACGGCGTTCCGGCCAAGGTCGCGCACATCGAGTACGACCCGAACCGGACGGCGCGCATCGCGCTGCTGCATTACGCGGACGGCGAGAAGCGCTACATCATCGCGCCGGTCGGGCTGAAGCAGGGTGACCGGGTGGAGAACGGACCGGGTGCCGACATCAAGACCGGCAACTGCCTGCCGCTGCGTAATATCCCGACCGGCACGATGGTGCACGCCATCGAGCTCCGGCCTGGCGGCGGCGCGAAGATCGCCCGGTCCGCCGGCTCCGGCGTGCAGTTGCTGGCCAGGGAAGGCAGCCGGGCGACCCTGCGCATGCCGTCTGGTGAGATCCGGCTCGTCGACGCTGCCTGCCGGGCAACCGTGGGCGAGGTTGGTAACTCGGAGCAGGGCAACATCAAGCTCGGCAAGGCCGGCCGCAACCGGTGGAAGGGCCGTCGCCCGACCGTCCGCGGTGTCGCGATGAACCCGGTCGACCACCCGATGGGCGGTGGCGAGGGCAAGACCTCCGGCGGACGGCATCCGGTGAGTCCATGGGGCCAGCCGGAAGGCCGCACTCGCCAGGCACACAAGCCCAGCGACAAGATGATCACTCGCCGGCGCGCCAAGAAGAAGCGGTAGGAGCACTCAGCGATGCCTCGTAGCCTTAAGAAGGGTCCCTTCGTGGACGACCACCTGATGAAGAAGGTGGATGTCCAGAACGACAAGGGGACCAAGAACGTCATCAAGACGTGGTCGCGCCGCTCGATGATCGTGCCGGCGATGCTCGGCCACACCATTGCGGTACACGACGGACGCAAGCACGTGCCGGTCTTCGTCACCGAATCCATGGTCGGGCACAAGCTAGGCGAGTTCGCGCCGACCCGCACCTTCCGCAGTCACGTGCGAGACGACCGGCGCAGCAGGCGCTAACCGCAGCGCCGCTGACCACAGGCAGACAGACAGACACACGCAAGCTACGGCCGGATACGAAAAGAGCGAGACTGAGATGGAAGCTAGGGCTAAGGCGCGGTATGTGCGCGTCACGCCACGGAAGGCCCGCCGCGTGGTGGACCTTATCCGCGGCATGCCCGCCGACCAGGCGCAGGCAACCCTTGCCTTCGCGCCGCAGTCGGCGAGCGACCCCATCGGCAAGGTGCTGGCCAGTGCCATTGCCAATGCCGCGCATGTGAGCCACATCGACGCCAGCTCGCTCGTCGTGAGCCGTGCCTGGGTCGATGAGGGGCCCACGCTGAAGCGATTCCGGCCGCGGGCTCAGGGTCGCGGTTACCGGATCTTGAAGCGCACCAGCCACATCACGGTCATCGTTTCGGACCGCGGCACTTCGACCAGCGGTGCGTCGAGCAGCAGGGAGAGGACCCGCTAGTGGGCCAGAAAGTGAATCCGCACGGGTTCCGGCTAGGCATCACCACCGACTTCAAGAGCCGGTGGTACGCCAACAAGCTGTACAAGGACTACGTGGCGGAAGACGTCGCCATCCGGCGCCTGCTGCAGCGCGGCATGGAGCGGGCTGGTATTTCCAAGGTCGAGATCGAGCGGACCATGGACCGGGTGCGGGTGGACATCCACACCGCGCGGCCCGGCATCGTCATCGGCCGGCGCGGAGCCGAGGCCGACCGGATCCGTGGTGACCTGGAGAAGCTGACCGGCAAGCAGGTGCAGCTGAACATCCTTGAGGTCAAGAACCCCGAGGTGGACGCGCAGCTCGTGGCGCAGGGCGTGGCCGAGCAGCTGTCCAGCCGCGTGTCGTTCCGCCGGGCCATGCGCAAGGCGATGCAGACCGCGATGAAGAGCGGTGCCAAGGGCATCCGGGTGCAGTGCTCTGGCCGCCTCGGCGGCGCTGAGATGTCGCGCTCGGAGTTCTACCGCGAGGGCCGGGTGCCCCTGCACACGCTGCGGGCCGACATCGACTACGGCTTCTACGAGGCCAGGACCACGTTCGGCCGCATCGGCGTCAAGGTCTGGATCTACAAGGGCGAAGCCGCCGCGACCAGGGCCGAGCGCGAGGCCGCCGCGGCTGCGCTGCGGGCCGGCCAGCGCCCGGCGGGCGGCGGCCGTGACAGGGACCGGGAGCGGCCGCAGCAGCGGCAGCCCCGGCGCAGGCCAGGCTCCCCGGACGGGACCGACCGGCCGGCTGCGGCCGTAGCCGAGGCGTCGGACGTCGTGACCGAGCCCCCGGCCACGTCTGGCGAGGAGGCATAGTCATGCTGATCCCGCGGCGGACCAAGCACCGCAAGCAGCACCGTCCCGACCGGTCCGGTGCGGCTAAGGGCGGCACCAGGGTGGTCTTCGGCGAGTACGGCATCCAGGCGGTGGAGCACTCGTATGTGACCAACCGGCAGATCGAGGCTGCTCGAATCGCCATGACCAGGCACATCCGGCGTGGCGGAAAGGTCTGGATCACCATCTACCCGGACCGGCCGCTGACCAAGAAGCCGGCTGAGACCCGGATGGGTTCCGGTAAGGGCGCGCCCGAGTGGTGGGTGGCGAACGTGAAGCCGGGCCGGGTGATGTTCGAGCTATCGGGCGTGCCGGAGGAAGTCGCCAGGGAGGCGCTGCGCCGGGCCATGCACAAGCTCCCTATGAAGTGCAAATTCGTGAAGCGTGAAGTGGGGGACGCGTGATGGCCAAGGCACTGGCAGCCGCTGACCTGCGGACTTCGACCGAGGAAGAGCTGGATCTGAAGCTGACTGAGGCGAAGATCGAGCTCTTCAACCTCCGCTTCCAGGCGGCCACCGGCCAGCTGGAGAGCCACGGGCGGCTGCGTGCTGTCCGCAAGGAGATCGCGCGCATCTACACGGTGAAGCGCGAGCGTGAGCTCGGCATCGTGGTCGTGGAGGAGGAGTCAGGCGATGAGTGAAGACACCACTGCGGTGACGACGCGTGGCTACCGCAAGGTGCGCGAGGGCCTTGTGGTTAGCGACAAGATGGACAAGACGGTCGTCGTCGAGGTTGAGGACCGGGTCAAGCACCCCAAGTACGGCAAGGTCATCCGCCGGACGAAGAAGTACACGGCACACGACGGCGAGAACGCCTGCGGCGTTGGCGACCGGGTGCTGCTGATGGAGACCCGCCCGATGTCAGCGACCAAGCGCTGGCGCGTCGCGGAGATCTTGGAGAAGGCCAAGTAGCACGGGTACCGGCGGGCAGCTAGCCCGGCCGGCCCGCCCAGGACCGCCTCGCCGAGGCAGGCGCGTGAAGAAGCAGGAGTTGACGTGATCCAGCAGGAATCGCGGCTCAAGGTCGCCGACAACACCGGTGCCAAGGAGATCTTGTGCATCCGGGTGCTCGGTGGCTCGGGCAGGCGATACGCGGGCATCGGCGACATCATCGTCGCCACCGTCAAGGATGCCCTCCCCGGTGCCGGGGTGAAGAAGGGCGACGTCGTGAAGGCCGTCGTGGTGCGCACGCGCAAGGAGCGGCGCCGTGGCGACGGCTCCTATATCCGCTTCGACGAGAACGCCGCCGTGCTGATCAGGGATGGCGGGGACCCGCGCGGTACCCGCATCTTCGGTCCAGTCGGCCGGGAACTGCGGGAGAAGCGATTCATGCGGATTATCTCCCTCGCGCCGGAGGTGCTGTGATGGCCGGGCCGAAGAAGACGCAGCCGGGAAGGGCACGGCGCATGAAGATCAAGAAGGGCGACAAAGTCGTCGTCATCGCGGGCAAGGACCTCGGCCGCGAGGGCACCGTTATCTCCGCTCACCCGGAGAGCCAGCAGGTGCTGGTGCAGGGTGTCAACATGATCAAGAAGAACACCAAGGTCAATTACCAGGGCCGCCGCGGTGCCAAGGAAGGCGGCATCGTGCATCAGGAGGCCCTGATCCACGTCAGCAACGTCCAGCTGATCGATCCGGATTCAAAGGCGCCGACCAAGGCCGGCTTCCGGACCGACGGGGACAAGAAGGTCCGGTTCTCCCGGGCCAGCGGTAAGGAAATCTGATGGCTGCCAGCACGACCAAGAACGCCGCCGAGGCCCGCCCGGCCGACGCGGCGGCTAACGGCGAGCAGCGCGTGCCGCCGCGGCTGAAGGAGCGCTACCGCGCTGAGATCGCCGCAGCCATGCGCGAGGAATTCGGCTACCCGAACGTCATGCAGGTGCCCACCCTCACCAAGATCGTGGTGAACATGGGCGTCGGCGAAGCGGCCAGGGACGCCAAGCTCATCGATGGCGCGGTCCGGGACCTGGCCATCATCAGCGGCCAGAAGCCCGCCGTGGCCAGGGCACGAAAGTCGATCGCGCAGTTCAAGCTGCGCGAGGGCATGCCCATCGGAGCGCACGTCACACTGCGCGGCGACCGGATGTGGGAGTTCTGCGACCGGCTGCTGTCCATTGCGCTGCCCCGCATCCGTGACTTCCGTGGCCTGTCCGACCGGCAGTTCGACGGCCGCGGCAATTACACCTTCGGGCTGACCGAGCAGCTGATGTTCCACGAGATCAACCCCGATCAGGTGGACAGGCAGCGCGGCATGGACGTGACCCTCGTTACGTCCGCGACCACCGACGCTGAGGGCCGCTCATTGCTGCGGCGACTCGGCTTCCCGTTCAAGGAGAACTGAGCAGTGGCGAAGAAGAGCCTCATCGCCAAGGCCAACCGCAAGCCGAAGTTCGAGGTACGCGGCTACACCCGGTGCTCGCGCTGCGGGCGGCCGAGGGCCGTGTACCGCAGGTTCGGCCTGTGCCGGATCTGCTTCCGGTCCATGGCGCACCGCGGAGAGCTGCCCGGCATCACTAAGTCCAGCTGGTAAAACCGCCACCCGTGGCACTGAGCCAGTACGAGCAGGCGCGCGAGCGCCGTCATAGATAGACAGTCCTGGGCGCGACCAGCGCCCACTGACCACGCCGAAGGTCCCCGGTGGCTGCGAAGCACAGGGAAACCGCGGCGAGGAGGGCCATCAGGCCATGACCATGACCGACCCGGTCGCAGACATGCTGACCCGTCTGCGCAATGCCAACTCGGCCTACCACGACTCCGTGCTGATGCCGCACTCCAAGATCAAGGTGCACATCGCGGAGATCCTCCAGCAAGAGGGCTACATCGCCAGCTGGAAGGTGGAGGACGCCGAAGTCGGCAAGAACCTGGTGATCGCGCTGAAGTTCGGGCCGACCCGGGAGCGTTCCATCGCGGGCCTCAAGCGCGTGTCCAAGCCTGGCCTGAGAGTGTACGCGCGCAAGGACAACCTGCCGCGCGTGCTCGGCGGGCTGGGAGTGGCGATCATCTCGACGTCCTCAGGCCTGATGACTGACAAGCAGGCGAAGAAGAAGGGCGTAGGTGGGGAAGTCCTCGCCTACGTCTGGTAGGGAGCCAGCTATGTCACGAATCGGACGGATGCCAGTCGTTGTCCCGACTGGCGTCAACGTCACCATTGACGGTCGCCGGGTTCACGTCAAGGGCCCGAAGGGCGAGCTAAGCCTGGAGGTGACAGCGCCTATCGAGGTGGCTCAGGCCGACGGCGTCATTACCGTGACCAGGCCGACTGACGAAGGCGACGTCCGTGCGCTGCACGGGTTGTCCCGGTCGCTGATCGCCAACATGGTCACCGGCGTGACCGACGGCTACCGCAAGACGATGGAAATCGTCGGCGTCGGTTACCGGGTCCAGGCCAGGGGCCAGGATCTGGAGTTCGCGCTCGGCTTCAGCCACCCGGTGCCAGTGCCGGCCCCGGAAGGCATCACCTTCCGGGTCGAGACGCCCACCAGGTTCGTCGTCGAAGGCATCGACAAGCAGCAAGTGGGCGAGGTCGCCGCTAACATCCGCAAGCTGCGTAAGCCGGACCCGTATAAGGGCAAGGGCGTGCGGTACCAGGGTGAGCAGATCCGCCGCAAGGTCGGGAAGGCTGGTAAGTAAGACATGTCTGGCACCAAGACCAGGGCACACGGCCGGATCACCGGCCGGACCGCGCCGCGCATTTCCTCGCGTCAGCGGCGGCATCTGCGCGTGCGCAAGAAGGTCGAAGGCAGTGCGGCACGGCCGCGGCTCGTCGTCACGCGGTCGGCGCGTAACACGTTCGCGCAGCTGATCGACGACACGGCGGGGAACACGCTGGCATCTGCGTCTACCCTGGAGGAGTCCATCCGCACGGCGGCCGGCGACAAGAGTGCCAAGGCCAAGCGGGTCGGGGCGCTGCTAGCCGAGCGGGCCGTGCAGGCCGGTATCAGCGCTGCGGTGTTCGACCGCGGCGGTTACGCCTACCACGGCCGGATTGCCGCGCTAGCCGATGGCGCGCGCGAAGGCGGGCTCGCGCTATGACCTGCCTGTGCACCCAAGCAGACCTGTGCACCCAGGCAGATCTGCGCTCCCAAGCAGAACTGCGCAGCACCCAACGACAGAAGAGGAAGATCTGATGGCAGCAACACCGCGGCGCGGCGCCGGAGGCGGCGGCGAACGGCGCGAGCGCCGCGACGACCGCCGCGGGGCCGGCGCCGAAAAGGGCACCGCCTACCTGGAGCGCGTGGTCACCATCAACCGGGTGGCGAAGGTCGTGCAGGGCGGTCGGAGGTTCAGCTTCACGGCGCTGGTCGTAGTCGGTGACGGCAACGGCATGGTTGGCGTCGGCTACGGAAAGGCCAAGGAGGTTCCCGCCGCCATCGCCAAGGGCGTGGAGGCGGCCAAGAAGTCCTTCTTCCGGGTGCCTCGCATCGCTGGCACGATCCCGCATACCGTGCAGGGCGAGGAGTCGGCAGGCGTGGTGCTGCTGAAGCCGGCCAGTCCCGGTACCGGCGTTATCGCCGGCGGCCCGGTCCGCGCCGTGCTTGAGTGCGCAGGAATTCATGATGTGCTGTCCCGGTCGCTCGGCTCGTCCAACCCGATCAACGTCGTGCACGCAACCGTCACGGCGCTGAAGAGCCTGAACCGGCCCGAGGAGATCGCGGCCAGGCGTGGCCTGCCCATCGAGCACGTGGCGCCTGCCGCCATGCTCAGGGCCCGTGCGGCCGCCGCGACCGCCGGCTCTGCGGCTGGCACGGCAGAGAATAGCTGAGGCGGAGCGACACCATGGCGGAGCTGAAAGTAACGCAGATCAAGTCGAAGATCGGCGGCAAGAAGGCGCAGCGGGACTCGCTGCGCTCGCTCGGCCTGCACCGCATCGGCGACGTGGTCGTCAAGCAGGACCGGCCCGAGATCCGCGGCATGATCAAGGCGGTGCGCCACCTGGTCACCGTGGAGGAGGTTGACTAACGATGGCAGACACCGACACCACCGCCAGCAAGGCCACCGAGCCGGGCGGCAAGGCCGGGCTGAAGATCCACCATCTGCGGCCCGCGCCCGGCGCTCGCACCGCAAAGACCAGGGTTGGCCGCGGCGAGGCGTCCAAGGGCAAGACGGCCGGACGTGGTACCAAGGGCAGCAAGGCGCGCACTCAGGTGCCGGAGGCATTCGAGGGCGGCCAGATGCCCCTGATCCGGCGGCTGCCGAAGCTGAAGGGCTTCTCCAACGCGCGGTTCAAGACCACCTACCAGGTGGTGAATCTCGACCGGCTGGCTTCGCTCTATCCCGCCGGCGGCGAGGTTAACCCGGAGAACCTGGTGGCCAAGGGTGCCGTCCGGGCGGGCGAGCTGGTGAAAGTGCTTGGCCAGGGCGAGATTACGGCCGCGCTACAGGTCAGCGCGCACGGCTTCTCAGCCTCGGCACGCGAGAAGATCACCGCAGCGGGCGGAACTGTTACTGAACTGTGAGATGACCGCCGCCCCAAGTAGCGTCCGGGTCAGCTTAGACTCCGCTGGCCCGGACTGGCGCGCGTCTGGCCGCGTGATTTCGGCGTGGCTATCGCAGCTGAATCGGCACGTTAGACTTCGGCGAGCGTTGTCGCTACGGCGGCTAGCGCGGCTGTCCCGCGACTGGGAGCGGCAGATGACGTTGAACTATGGAGTAGGGGACGGCGCATGCTGACCGCGTTCATCCGGGCGTTCCGAACGCCTGACCTGCGCAAGAAACTGCTCTTCACGGTATTTATTATCGCGGTGTTCCGGCTCGGCCAGCAGCTGCCCACGCCCGGCGTGTCGCAGTCGGCGATTCAGGCCTGCCTGACGAACAGCAAGCAGACCGGTTACTTCCAGCTGCTGAACCTGTTCAGCGGCGGCTCGCTGTCGAAGCTGACGGTGTTCGCGCTCGGCATCATGCCGTACATCACGGCTAGCATCATCCTGCAGCTGCTCGCCGTGGTTATCCCGCGGCTCGAGGCGCTCCGGCAGGAGGGCCAGACCGGTCAGGCAAAGATCACCCAGTACACCCGGTACCTCACCGTCGGCCTGGCCATCCTGCAGTCCACCGGCATCATCGCGCTGGCCCGGTCCGGCAACCTGATCCCAGGTTGCAAGGAAACCCTGATCCCGAACCCGTCGGTGTTCACCATCACCACGATGGTCATCGTCATGACCGCTGGCACCGCCGTGATCATGTGGCTGGGCGAGCTGCTGACCGACCGCGGCGTCGGCAACGGCATGTCGGTGATGATCTTCACCCAGATCATCGCCGTGGTGCCTGGCCAGCTGAACCTGATCCGTGAGTCCAAGGGCCCGGTCGTGTTCACCCTGGTGCTGATCATGGGCGTGGCGGTCATCGCGTTCGTGGCCCTGATGGAGCAGGCGCAGCGGCGCATCCCGATCCAGTACGCCAAGCGGATGATCGGCCGGCGGATGTACGGCGGCACATCGACCTACATTCCGCTCAAAGTCAACCAGGCCGGTGTCATCCCGGTCATCTTTGCCTCGTCGCTGCTGTACATCCCGCAGCTGGGCGCGCAGCTGTTCGGCCACAAGGTGCTCGGTCAGGTCGTGAATACCGGCTGGGCGGGCTGGGTCGAAACCAACCTTTCAGGGCAGAACGCCAGGCCGGCCTACGCCATCGCGTTCTTCCTGCTCATCGTCTTCTTCACGTACTTCTATGTGTCGATCACCTTCAACCCGACGGAAGTCGCGGACGGCATGAAGAAGAGCGGCGGATTCATTCCGGGCATCCGGCCGGGCGGTCCGACAGCCGGCTACCTGAGCTATGTGCTGAGCAGGCTGACCGCCGCCGGATCGCTGTACCTCGGGCTAGTCGCGCTGATACCCCTGGTAGCAATTGGCTTGCTCGGCGCCACCGTGCAGTTCCCGCTCGGCGGCACCAGCATCCTGATCATGGTGGGAGTTGGGCTCGACACCGTGAAGCAGATTGAAAGCCAGCTGCAGCAGCGCAACTACGAGGGCTTCCTGCGGTAGTGCGAATCGTCCTCGTCGGGCCCCCCGGTGCGGGCAAGGGGACACAGGCCCAGTTCATCGCCTCACACCTGTCGATTCCGAAGATCTCGACAGGCGATATCTTCCGGCACAACGTCAGTACCGGCACCGAGCTCGGGCAGCAGGCCAAGGCGTTCATGGACCGCGGCGACCTGGTTCCCGACGAGGTGACCATCGCGATGGTCGAGGCCCGGCTGCTGGAGGATGACGCACAAGGCGGCTTCCTGCTCGACGGCTTCCCGCGCAACGTGCCGCAGGCCGAGACGCTACGCAAGCTGCTGGCAGCCTGGGATACCCGCCTGGACATCGTGCTGGAACTGGTTGTCGACGATGACGAGGTCGTGCGACGGCTGTCTGGCCGCCGCACGTGCCGGGTCTGCGGCCGGATCTGGCATGTGCTGTTCGAGCCGCCATCCAAGGCTGGCCTGTGTGACGACTGCGGCGGCGAGCTCTTCCAGCGCGACGACGACCGTGAGCTGACGATCAGGCACCGGCTGGACGTATACGCCCAGCAAACCCAGCCGCTCATCGCCTTTTATGCTGACGATGGCATCCTGCTCGGCATCGACGCGACCGGGCCGGTCGAGGAGATCACCGCGCGGGCCATGACGGCGTTGCGGCGCTTCCTCCTCTGATTCCTGCACCACCCTGGCGGGGTACCGTGAAGAGCAGTGCAGGGGAGGCGCTATGCGGCTAAGACGGGACGAGCCGATCCAGATCAAGACCCCGGCTCAGATCGCGATCATGCGCGACGCCGGGCTGGTGACGGCCGCCGCGCTGCAGGCCGCCGTAGCTGCGGCGACGCCCGGTATCAGCACGGCCGAGCTCGACGCGATAGCGGAGCGGGAGATCCGGGGTGCAGGCGCCGTTCCCTCCTTCAAGGGCTACCACGGCTACCCGGCCACGATCTGCACCTCGGTTAATGACCAGATCGTGCACGGTATCCCCAGCGAGCGGCAGGTGCTGCAGGCGGGCGACGTGATCTCCATCGACTGCGGCGCGATCGTGAGCGGCTGGCACGGCGACTCGGCCGTCACCGTCATCGTCGGGCCGCAAGATAACGGGGCGGGGCCAGGCCCCGCCGGACAGCAGCGTGCCGGTGCGCCAGCCGGGGCCAAGCTGGCTGGCCTGCTCGCGGCCTGCGAGCAGGCGCTCTGGCACGGCCTGGCGCAGGCAGTGCCGGGTCGCCGGCTCTCGGATATCTCGCATGCGGTAGAACAAGCAGCGCGGGCGGCCGGGCAGTACGGGATCGTGCGGGAGTACACCGGCCACGGCATCGGCACGCAGATGCACATGGACCCGGCTGTGCCCAATTTCGGCCGGGCTGGCCGTGGCCCGGTGCTCCAGGAAGGCATGGCCCTCGCGATCGAGCCAATGCTCGTACTGGGCCAGCCGCAGACCAGGCTGCTCGACGACGAATGGACCGTCGTCACCGAGGATGGCAGCTGGGCGGCCCATTTCGAGCACACTGTCGCTATCACGGCCGCCGGCCCCTGGGTGCTGACGGCGCCCGATGGCGGCGCCAGCGGATTCGCGGCGATATCCGGGCGGCAGGTGCCGGAGCCAGTGCCGGCCGGGGCCGGCGAGCACACGCAGACGCAGGAGTAAACGTGGCATATGACCCGAACATCCGGGCCTCGGACGCTGATCGGGACCGGGTCGCCACGCTGCTCAGGGAGCATCACGCGGCTGGGCGCCTGACCGCGCAGGAGTTTAATGACCGGCTGGACCAGGCGTTTGCCGGCCGCACCGTCGGCGACCTTGACGAACTGCTGAAAGATCTGCCCGGCATCGATCTTTACCGGCTGCCGGAAGCTTCGCTGACCCGCCAGCCCAGGCAGGTGCAGCGGCCGCCAGGCCGCGCCGGCCGCGGTCACCGCGGCTCGGCGGGCTGGCGTGCGGCCTGGGGCAGCTGGTTCACCGTCACCCTGGTCCTGTTCGTGATCTGGATCCTGTCCGGCGGCGGCTACGTCTGGCCGCTCTGGGTAGCCGCGCCGTGGGGTGCGGTCCTGCTCGGCAGCTGGATCTCGACGGGGGCCGTCCGCGGCGGTTCCGCCCGGCGGCGCCTGGGCGACGGACATCAGCACGGCGAGCTGCCGGGCGGCGACGACCTGCCGGGCCGCCCGCTCAAGTGACAGCGCAGCGGAATATCCGTCCTGGTCCGTCGGTTATAGGGGTCGATCACCGGCTAACCGGGCTGGGTTCGCGTTGAGGGCGGACCTGAAGTAGACTTTCCCACGGCCCAGGGAGCTGTCGTCACCGTGCTGCGCTAACAACGTTCACGACGACTGCAAGTCAGCCGGGCCGCCCGTCCCTGGATCTCCAACCGGCCGGGCGATGATCAGCCTTAACCACAAGCGCCAGCTTGCAGGCATGACAGCAAGCTGGCCGTAACAAGCAGCGAAGCGCGGAGGGCATGGCCAAGAAAGACGGCGCCATCGAGATCGAGGGAACGGTCGTGGAGTCGCTCCCGAACGCCTTCTTCAGGGTGGAGCTGGACAACGGGCACAAGGTCCTGGCCCACATCAGCGGCAAGATGCGGATGCACTACATCCGGATCCTGCCTGATGACAGGGTCGTCGTCGAGCTGAGCCCCTACGACCTCAGTCGTGGGCGGATCGTCTACCGGTACAAGTAAGAACGAGCAAGGCGGGCCGGGCAGCCGGCGCGCCGCAGGAGAGACCAGGCAATGAAGGTCAAGCCAAGTGTGAAGAAGATCTGCAGCAAGTGCAGGATCATTCGCAGGCACGGCCGGGTCATGGTCATCTGCTCTGATCCGCGGCACAAGCAGCGTCAGGGCTGAGGCCCGGACCGGACTGTCCAGCGAAACCTGGACTACCCGACAACTGAACCAGGAACGCACCGCAATCCGCTGCCGGCTAGCTCCGGCAGCGGAGCACCCCCGGAGGAGGCCGGGGCCGTGTCCGGGCAGGGACGCGGGGCGGCGCGCACGACCTCCGCAATGACAGAAGGAGAACTGCCCGGATGGCACGCCTCGTTGGCGTCGACCTGCCGCGTGACAAGCGGCTAGAGGTCGCACTTACCTATATCTACGGCATCGGCCGTACCCGAGCATTCGAGACGCTGGCCGCTACGGGCGTCAGCGGCGACACCCGAGTCCACTCGCTCAGCGATGACGACGTCATCCGCCTCCGCGACTGGATCGAGGCCAACTACAAAGTCGAAGGTGACCTGCGCCGCGAGGTGCAGGCCGATATCCGGCGCAAGATCGAGATCGGCTGCTACCAGGGCATCCGGCACCGCCGGGGGCTGCCGGTACACGGTCAGCGGACGCAGACCAACGCGCGCACCCGTAAGGGCAAGAAGAAGACAGTGGCCGGCAAGAAGAAGGCCGGCAAGAAGTAGTCCGCTGCCGGCTTTGTGTCACCGCTAAGCGCGGGACGCGAGTAAGCAGTAGGTCCGATCACCTCCGCAAGGTAGAGGGAGCAGAATGCCTCCGAAGAGCCGCACCGGCGTCAAGAAAGTACGCCGGAAGGAACGCAAGAACATCGCGCATGGCCACGCGCATATCAAGAGCACCTTCAACAACACGATCGTCTCCATCACCGATCCAGGCGGCAGCGTGATCTCCTGGGCCTCGTCCGGGCAGGTCGGCTTCAAGGGCTCGCGTAAGTCCACGCCATACGCCGCGCAGATGGCCGCTGAAGCCGCCGCGCGCCGGGCGATGGAGCACGGCATGCGCAAGGTGGATGTCTTCGTGAAGGGTCCTGGCTCCGGCCGGGAGACCGCGATCAGGTCCCTCCAGGCAACTGGCCTTGAGGTCGGATCCATCCAGGATGTCACCCCGGTTCCGCACAACGGCTGCCGCCCGCCTAAGCGGCGCCGGGTCTGAGGAGTAAGCAACACACATGGCTCGATACACCGGTGCGGACTGCAAGCGCTGCCGCCGCGAGAAGACCAAGCTGTTCCTGAAGGGCGCCAAGTGCGACGGGCCCAAGTGCCCGATCGAGATCCGGCCGTATCCGCCGGGTGAGCACGGCCGGAACCGGCCCAAGGAGAGCGAGTACCTGCTCCAGGTCCGGGAGAAGCAGAAGGCCAAGCGTATCTATGGCGTGCTGGAGAAGCAGTTCAGCAACTACTACGAGGAGGCCGCGCGCAAGCGCGGCAAGACCGGTGAGGTGCTGCTGCAGATCCTGGAGACCCGCCTGGACAACATCATCTACCGGGCAGGCTTCGCCAAGAGCCGGGACATGGCCCGGCAGCTGGTCAACCACGGGCACGTGCTGGTCAACGGCAAGAAGGTGGACATCCCCTCCTACCGGGTCAGCGAGAACGACATCGTCGAGGTCGCGTCGAAGTCCCGGGAGCTGACCCCCTTCATCGTGGCCCGGGCCGAGGCTGGCGACCGCACTCCGCCCGCATGGGTCGAGGTCATACCGGACAAGATGCGCATACTGGTGCACACTCTGCCGGTTCGGGCTCAGATCGATACCCTTGTCCAGGAACAGCTCATCGTCGAGTACTACTCGAAGTAACGGCCCGACGGCCGGCCTGGCCGGAAGGCCAGCGGGCCTGACGGCCAACAACGCCGGCGCACGATGCCGGCGGAAATCGCTGGTGGCCATCCGTCAGCGGGAGTCGCGACTGTCATATAGCGGGCAGCGCGGAAAGGAAGAGTCATGCTCATCGCCCAGCGCCCCGGCCTAGCCGAGGAGCAGATAGACGAGTTCCGGTCCAGGTTCGTTATCGAGCCACTGGAGCCAGGGTTCGGCTACACCATCGGAAACTCGCTGCGTCGTACGCTGCTGTCGTCGATCCCCGGCGCGGCCGTTACCAGCATCAGGATCGAGGGTGTGCTGCACGAGTTCTCGACGGTGCCCGGCATCACCGAGGACGTCACCGACATCATCCTGAACCTCAAGGCGCTCGTGGTCTCCTCCGAGCACGATGAGCCGATGCACATGTACCTGCGCAAGCAGGGCCCCGGCCCCGTGACCGCGGCGGACATCGCTCCCCCGGCGGGCATCGAGGTGCACAACCCGGACCTGCACATTGCCACCCTGAACGGGAAGGGCAAGCTCGAGATGGAGCTGACGGTCGAGCGCGGCCGCGGCTATGTCTCAGCCGCGCAGAACAAGCAGCCGGGCCAGGAGATCGGCCGGATCCCGATCGACTCCATCTACTCGCCGGTGCTACGGGTGACCTACAAGGTCGAGGCGACCCGTGTCGAGCAGCGGACGGACTTCGACAAGCTCATCCTGGACGTCGAGACCAAGGCGAGCCTGCGCCCGCGTGATGCCGTCGCCAGCGCCGGCAAGACGCTGGTTGAGCTCTTCGGGCTGGCCAGGGAACTGAACCTGGACGCCGAGGGCATCGACATCGGCCCGTCGCCGACAGATGCGGCGCTCGCGGCCGACCTCGCGCTGCTGATCGAGGAGCTGAACCTGACGGTCCGCTCTTACAACTGCCTCAAGCGCGAGGGCATCCACACCGTGGGCGAGCTTGTCGCGCGGAGTGAGCAGGACCTGCTCGACATCCGCAACTTCGGCGCCAAGTCGATCGAGGAAGTCAAGCAGAAGCTCACCGACATGGGCCTCGCGCTGAAGGACTCCCCGCCGGGGTTCGACCCCGGCTCGGCGGCCGACAGCTATGGGGCCGACGATGAAGACGATTACGTCGAAACCGAGCAGTACTGACAGGCTTGACGCCTGCCGGTACTCAGACGCCAGTCAGTACTGAACCGAGGAGAACTGTCCGATGCCCACGCCCACCAAGGGCCACCGACTCGGCGGGAGCCCGGCCCATCAGCGGCACATGATGGCGAACCTCGCCACCGCCCTGTTCGAGCACGGCAAGATCACTACGACCGAGGCCAGGGCGCGCAGGCTGCGCCCGCTGGCCGAGCGGCTGATCACTTTCGCTAAGCGCGGTGACCTGCACGCCCGGCGCCAGGTCCTCACCGTGGTGACCGACAAGAGCGTGGTGCACACGCTGTTCGCCGAGATCGGGCCGAGTTTCGCAAGCCGCGACGGTGGATACACCCGGATCACCAAGGTGGGTCCGCGCAAGGGCGACAATGCGGCGCTCGCGGTCATCGAGCTGATCCGCGAGGAGGCCGAGCCCAAGACGCGGCGTCGGCGGGCACGGCGGGCTCCGGCAGCCACCCCGGCTGCGAGCAGGGCTGGCCGCGCGACGGCCGCTGCGGCAAAGGCAGACGAGGCTGCAGTGGCTGACCAGGCTGTCGTAGCGGACGAGGTAGCTACGGCTGACGCAGTCGAAGTCACCGACGAGGTTGCCGTGGCCGACGAGGCAACGGCGGACGAGGCGACGGCGGACGAGGCAACCGATGAAGCCGCTGCGGACGAGCCTGCTGCCACCGACGAGTAACGAGGCAGTTGAAGGCGAGCCCGGCCGGTCAGATCCGGCCGGGCTCGCCTTGCTCCGGCTCCGGATCGATCTCAGTTACGACGGCTCTCAGTTCCATGGCTGGGCCAGCCAGCCGGGGCTGCCTACGGTTCAGCAGACGCTCGAGGCCGCCTTGTGGCGGGCGATTGCGCTCGCCGAGCCGCCGGTACTGACGGTGGCCGGCCGTACCGACGCTGGCGTGCATGCCCGCGGCCAGGTCGCCCATCTCGACGTGCCAGCCGGGCAGTGGGCTGCTGCGGCCGACTCAGCCCTGCACAGGCTGGCCAGCCTGCTGCCGCCGTCAATCCGGGTGCGCGCCATCGCGCCGGCGCCGGACGGGTTCGACGCGCGGTTTTCCGCGCTCTGGCGGCGGTACTCCTACCGGGTCTGTGACGATCCGGCCTTCGCTGATCCGCTCCGCCGGCACGACACGCTCTGGTACACCCGCCCGCTCGACCTAGACCGAATGAACGAGGCAGCCGCAGCCTGCCTCGGCGAGCATGACTTCGCCGCGTTCTGTCGCCGCCGCGAGGGCGCGACCACAATCCGCCGGCTGCTCCAACTTGACTGGGCGCCCGCGGAGGCTGGCGTTACCGTTGCCACCGTCTGCGCCGACGCGTTCTGCCACAACATGGTCCGGGCGCTGGCCGGCGCACTGCTCAGCGTGGGCGACGGCAGTAAGCCGCCGGTCTGGCCGGCGCAGGTCCTCGCGGCGCGGCAGCGGGTTCCTGACGTCCGGGTGGCGCCGCCGCATCCGCTTTGCCTGGAGGAGGTCGGCTACCCCGGCCCCGCCGAGCTCGCGACTCGGGCCGTCGCAACGCGGCGCACCCGGCAGCTCGACCATTAGCAGCGGAACGGAGCCGACCCGGTAAGCTGCCTGCCGTCGGCCAGCTGGGTCCCGTCAGCTATAACGGCCTGGCTGCCGGTCACCTGTCTGCCAGTCGCCTGGCTGGCAGTCACCTGCCTGCCGTCGGCTAGCTGGCTGCGGCCGGTGAAGCCGCTGTCGCCGGGCAACGATCACGGCGTTCCGGTGGCCATCCGGTTCGCCAGGCTGATGTTCGCTGTCTTGTCCAGGACCTGTGTCATGAACCGCACGAGCTGGGTGCGCTGATAGGTGTTCTTGGGCTTCCGCAGATCGGTGAACTCGGCCCAGATCAGGATCAGGTAGTGACCCTTGGCCGCAGCCTCCTCGATGCCCGTGCCTTTGCCGATCTTGCTGGCCAGGCCCTTGTGCGAGCGCAGCTGGGAGACGAAATTCACCGCGCCGGCCGAACTTGCCGCCTTCTTGGCCGCCGGACCGGTCTTGAGGTTGAAGACTCCGATGGTGCCCATCATCTTCAGGCTCGTAGCTAGGTAGGTCGCACGGACGACCTGGCTGCAGCCCGCCTTGCTGATGGCCGCCTGGAGACCTGACCCGACGATGGCGGCGCTGCAATGGCTGCTCTCCCGGCTGACCGCGCGGCTGACGGCGTCTAGGCCGATCGTGAAACTGGCCGGGAACAGCTGGGTCACGGTAAGCGGCTGCGGATCCGCCGAGCGCGAGCCGATGTGCCCGAAAACACCAAGGGTCGGGCTTGGCTGCGGCGCCGTAGTGGTCTTGGCCGGCTTGGGTGGCGCGGCCTGACCGCTCTTGGCCGTGTGATGCAGCACCACGTAGGTCAGCGCGCTAGCGGCCGCGAGCACCAGCAGCAGCGCTGCCGAGACCGCCACTTTTACGTTAGCCGGGCGCTTGCGGCGGGCGCGCTGCACCTGGTGCGGGCCAGTGTGAGCGCCGTGACCGCGAGCGTTCCGGCGTGAGGTGCCCGGCGCAGCTGCGTCGGCGGTGCCTGAGCCCGCCGATCCAGGTGCCCCGGCGGTCGCTCGGCCTGATCTGGCTGGGCCGGCGCCTGCTGGTCCGGCGCCTGCTGGTCCGGCGCCCGCCACTCCGGCGGGCGCTGCTCCGGCGGTCACAGCTCTGGGCATGCCCGCCGATGCCGCGCCGGCCAGCGGCGATCCGCCAGCGGCCGTGCTCGGGGCTGTCTCGGCTCGCCCGCGCGTGTCAGCAAGCCCCGGCGACAGCACGACGGGCTGACCAAGCCTGTCCCGGCCCGGCGCGTTCCGGCGCGGCAGCGGCACGCTCGCAGCCGGGCGGGCGGGCATGGTCCAGGTCCCGGTCGCTCGGCCATCATCCACGGCCTGCCAGGTTTGGGTAGAAGTCACATCGGCAGCGGGATCACTGACGGCCAGCACCGAGTAGCCGGGATCGGACCGGGACCCTGGCTGGTCGCGTTCCGCGCCGTTGCGGCCAGGCTGCTGAGCTGCCTGGTCGGGCCGGCTCCTGGAACCGTCGGGCTGGCGGTTCCACGCCGCGAACTGGCCAGGCGGGTACATCGGCGGCGGCTGACCGGGGGCCGGCGGATACCCGCGGACAGGACCCTTGCCGGCGGCTCCGCCTGCTGCTGAGCCATACCCGGAGGAGCCGCTGGCTGCCGGGCCAGCCTGGCTGGCGGCGTGCCCGGCAGCGGCAGGACGCCCGCTCTCGTAGCCAGGTGCGAACAGCGAGCCGGCCGGCGGCTGCGGAGCCGATGGTCGTTGCTCTGCCGCGCGATGCGGACCGCCGGGCCGCTGACCGGGCGCTGATTGCCGGCCGCCCGACTCTGGCCAGCCGGCTGAAGGCGCTGTCCCGGCTGCTGACGCGGCGGGGCCTGCCGCCGGTGCCGGGGGCGACGTAGTGCGCTGCGCGTCCGGACCGCCGCGTCCGGCCCGGTGATCGCGCCGACGGCTGCCGTGCTGGTCCGGGTCGTCGGCCGATCTGCGCATGCGGCGAGCGTACCCGTCGGCGTGCCCAGCGGTGCAACTCATTGCGAGACAGTTCCCGCGACCCTCGTCACCGATGCACATCGGTGCGCGCGACTCCGACCCGAGCACACCGGTTGGTTCGCAGACTCCAGTCTCGATCGAGCCGGGGGTGGCGATGGTGCTGGGTCGACCTCGCATGGTCGGCCAAGCAGCAGTTGCCCTTCAGCCTGCGGCGATGACGATGCGCCATGACCAAGATGCCGATGGCGCCGTCATCGGAAGTGCTCTGGTCGGTTGCCGCCGCTTCGCTGTCCAGCGCCTCCGAGAGCTACATGGCCCTCCTGAACTGGCCAGGGTGGTTGTTTAGGCGTTCGACATCTCTCGCTTCGGGCCGTCTACCGCTGGCATGGCTTCTCAGTTGGCACGCTTGCCGCGCAAGGCCCGGGCCGCCTGAGGACTCACCCGGCGCCTTGTGCGGTAGCGTCAGCGGTCTATTACTAGGCTTGTACCTGGCAGCCATGGAAACTGGGAAGGGCTCGATCGCACGAGAATCCGTTCCTGGGTTGTGGGCAGGTTCTGGGTCGCTGTGCCTATCCAGGTCATGGTCACTACCGGTTGCTGAGCGGTAGCCAGCGCCAGGTTGCGCAAGTATCCGGACACGGACGTGCCGGCTTCAACAGCGTGAGCCTGGACTACTTCGAGTTCGCTAGCGGAGAAGCGCACGCTAACCGTCGTGCAGATGCCGGTCGGTCCTGACGCTACGAGCCCGCTGAAGGTAAAGCTCACCTTCAACATTGGCCGACCTGCCACTGTCGCACTTGGCGATGACCAGCACGTCTGCCTTGCCGCCAACTTGCCTGGCCTTCCGCTGCCTGCGCTAGGCAAATATGGCTTCATCGTTCGAATCGACGGCTTTGATGATCGAAAGCTGGGCTACAGACTGGCACTGCCGCCGGGGACGCAGATCGTTGCTAATCCGCAGGGGCCTGGGTCTATCGGCCAGATCCCGTCCTGAATGACCGAACGCTTGACCAAGTACTTATAGCGCGTCGGAAACTTCAGCCCATGCAAGGAGGGTGCACGCGGCCGAGATGCGACCCCGTCCGGCCACGTTCCCTCGTTAAGATCAGCTGGTTACTGCCGCGATCGGCGGATGCGGAACGGCACGGTCAGGGTTACGCATTTGTGACTAAAATCCGCATAGTGCGCCGGAGCGCGCGGTTGTCCGGCCAGCGCAGGCGGCCGACAGCGGCTCGCTTTGACCGTTGCAGGTAACGGCCGGTATCCTTCTGGGGCATCCATGTGTACTGGCATGCCCGCTGCCTGTGTGGGTAAGTGAGCTGCGGCCGGTACCTGCGGATCCCGCGCGAAGGCAGAGCAGGTGCCCGGCGCGGGCCAGATTCAGGACTCACACGCGAAGGCTTATGACTGTGCGCACTTTCAGCCCGAAGGCCGCTGACATCCAGCGGCAGTGGCACGTGATCGACGCCTCAGACGTCATCCTCGGCCGCCTGGCCAGCCAGACTGCGGTGCTGCTGCGCGGCAAGCACAAGCCGGTCTTCGCGCCGCACGTGGACACCGGCGACTTCGTCGTCATCGTCAACGCGGACAAGGTCGCGCTCAGCGGCAACAAGCTGCAGGACAAGATGGCTTACCGGCACACCGGCTATCCCGGCGGGCTGCGATCAATGTCCTACGCCGAGCTGATGGCCAAGAGCCCGGAGCGCGCGGTGGAGAAGGCGGTCAGGGGCATGCTGCCCAAGAACGCCCTGGGTCGCCAGATGCTGCGCAAGCTCAAGGTGTATGCGGGGCCCGAGCACCCGCACAAGGCTCAGCAGCCGGTGCCATTCGAGATTTCGCAGGTCGAGCAGCAGGGTGGCCGGGCCGCCAAGTAGCGCGACCACAGTCAGAGCCGGGCAGGCCAAGTGCCAGGCAAGAGAGTCAATCGGGAAGTACGAGGAAGACAACGTGGCCGAGTCCACTGAAACGCTGGATGCTGGCGCGGAGGCCGAGCAGGCTCCCGAAGAGCACCTGTCGGAATACACGACGCAGACCGCTGACGTTCAGCCGAAGGCGGCCGCTCGGAAGCCGGTGGTGACTGGTAAGGCGCTGGGTACCGGCCGCCGTAAGGAGGCCATCGCGCGGGTCCGGATTCAGCCGGGCAGCGGGCAGTGGAAGATCAACGATCGGGCGCTGGAGAACTACTTCCCGAACAAGGTGCACCAGCAGCTCGTCAGTGAGCCGCTGGTCACTCTTGGTGCGGACGAGCAGTTCGACGTCATCGCCCGGATCGACGGCGGTGGCGTGAGCGGTCAGGCGGGTGCGCTTCGGCTCGGCATCGCCAGGGCGCTGATCCTTGTGGACCCGGACAGCAGGCCCGCGCTGAAGCGTGCCGGGTTCCTGACCAGGGATGCCCGGGTCACCGAACGTAAGAAGGCCGGCCTGAAGAAGGCTCGCAAGGCTCCCCAGTACTCCAAGCGCTGACCGCCGCCTGAACGGCACCGGATCTCGGCGGATGGGCCACCTTTTCGGTACGGACGGCGTCAGGGGCGCCGCTGGTCACGAGCTGACCGCGGGGCTGGCCCTGAGTCTGTCCGCCGCCGCTGCCCAGGTGCTGTCCGGAACGGGCGCGTTCACCACAGCCAGCACGGCGCACCGACGGCCATTCGCCGTTGTCGGCCGGGATCCGCGGGCCTCGGGCGAGTTTCTCGAGGCGGCCGTCGTGGCCGGACTGGCTGCCAGCGGGGTGGACGTGGTCAGGCTCGGCGTGATGCCGACGCCTGCAGTCGCCTATCTGACAGCCGCCATGGGCGCCGAATTCGGCGTGATGCTGTCGGCGAGCCACAATCCTGCCCCGGACAACGGGATCAAGTTCTTCGCCCGCGGCGGCGTTAAGCTCCCCGACACGGTCGAGGACGAGATCGAGGCACGACTAGCTGGCCAGCCGGACGCTGTGCCAGCGGCAGGCGTACCGGCCGGTGCGGTGCCGGGGAGTGCGGTGCCGGCTAGCGCGGTGCTGACCGGACAGGCCGGACTCGGTCAGCTCGGCCCGGCGGGCGTGCCAGAGGCCGGGTTCGGCCGGGTGCGCGATGCGACCGACGAGGGCGAGCGTTATCTCGCTCATTTGCTGCACACGGTGCCGAGCTGGCCGGGCGGTGCACTGTCCGGCCTTCGGGTCGTCGTTGACTGCGCTCACGGCGCGGCAGCCGCTTACGCCCCAGACTTGCTGCGCCGCGCGGGCGCTGACGTGATCGCGATCGGGACCGAGCCAGATGGCCTCAATATCAACGAGGGCTGCGGCTCAACCAGCCTCGGGGCGCTCTCGGCGGCCGTGCTAGCGCATCACGCGGACGCTGGCATTGCCCACGACGGGGACGCCGACCGCTGCCTGGCCGTTGACGCCGACGGCCACGTTATCGACGGCGATCAGATCCTGGCCGTCCTGGCCGTCGCACTCAAGTCGGAGGGCCGGCTGGCCGGCGACACGGTAGTCGCCACCGTCATGACCAATCTCGGTTTCCGGCACGCCATGCGCAGCGCCGGGATCGATGTGGTGGAGACGCCCGTCGGCGACCGCTACCTGATCGCGGCCATGATGGATGGCAACTACGTCCTCGGCGGCGAGCAATCCGGGCACATCATCATGCTCGACCACGCGACGACGGGCGATGGTCTGCTGACCGGCCTCCAGCTGCTGGCTGAGGCGGTGCGTCAGGACCGCCCGCTGGCCGATCTAGTCAGCGTGATGACGAGATACCCGCAGGTACTCATCAGCGTTCCGGGCGTGAACAAGGCCCGAGTCGCGTCATCTCGCGAACTGGCAGCGGCGGTAGCCGGCGCGAAAGCTGAGCTTGGCGAGGCCGGCCGGGTACTGGTCCGGCCAAGCGGCACCGAGCCCGCCGTCCGCGTGATGGTTGAGGCTGAGGACTCTGGCCAGGCCGAGCGTCTCGCCGAGCAGCTTGCGGACGCGATCCGGGACCTCGGCTAGCGCCACCCGGCTGCTCTCCGGTGCGCGGCCGCTTCGCTGTTGCCGCGGTGCGATCCGCGTTTCATACCTCGGGCTGGCTGGTCGGCGCCAGCTCGCGCTGCGCAGTCACTTACATGGCAGGCTTAACGCATGATCGTAGGCGTCGGTGTCGACATTGCCGAGATCGCCAGGCTGGAGCAGGCGCTCGCCAGGACACCACAGTTGGCCGCCAGGCTGTTCGCTGAGAGCGAAATAGGTCGGTCGCCGCGTTCTCTAGCTGGTTGCTTCGCGGCCAAAGAGGCGGTGGCGAAGGCTCTCGGCTGCCCGTCAGGACTGCTGTGGACGGATGCGGTGGTCGGCCACGACAGCCTCGGGCGGCCTCGGCTGGACACCTACGGATCCGTCGCGGCTGCCGCGGCCCGCCTGGGCGTAGCGACCTGGCACCTGTCGATCAGCCACGACGGCGGCCTGTGCGTCGCAATGGTCGTTGCCGAGCGATGAGCGGCCCGCCGAGGGGAGAGCTGCCGCGCGGGGAGAGAACAGGGGCTGACCAATGAGGAACGCGCATACTGTGGCGGCGGTTCGGGCCGCTGAGCAGGCGCTGATGGCTGAACTGCCTGCCGGGGCACTCATGCAGCGAGCTGCGGCGGGACTGGCGTCGGTCTGCGCAAGCCTGCTCGGCGCCGTCTACGGGTCGCGCGTGGTGGTGCTGGCCGGGGCCGGCGACAATGGCGGCGATGCACTGTATGCGGGTGCGCGACTAGCCGGGCGAGGCGCGCGAGTGCTGGCGATCGCAGCTGGCTCGCGGTTGCACGAAGGCGGCAGGACGGCACTGGTGGCACGCGGCGGCCGGGTGGAAGCAGCAATGCAGGCAGCCGCGCAACCCTCGCCGTCGGACCACGGGGCCGGCGCCATCACCACGTCGGCACGGGCCGCGATCGCGTCCGCCGACCTGATCATCGACGGCCTGACCGGTATCGGCGGCCAGGGCGGGCTGCGCCAGCCCGCCGCCGAACTTGCCCTGCTGACCGAGCAAGCCCGCACCGATGGAGCCATCGTGGTTGCCGTTGACCTGCCGAGCGGTATCGACGCCGATACCGGGGAGGTGCACGGCGCTGCCGTTCTAGCCGACGTGACAGTGACCTTCGGGACGTGGAAGGCCGGCCTGCTCATCGACCCGGGCGCCAGCCACGCGGGTGCGGCGGAGCTGATCGACATCGGCCTGGGCCCGTACTTGCCGGACCCGGCCGTGACGGCACTGCAGGCGGCGGACGTTGCGGCGATCTTGCCCCGCCCGTCGGCTGAGTCCGACAAGTACCGGCGCGGAGTGCTCGGCGTGCTAGCCGGAAGCGACCAGTACACCGGCGCCGCTGTGCTTTCCGTCGGCGCGGCGATCCGCGGCGGGGCTGGCATGGTCCGGCTCATCTCCGCGCCGGCGACCGTGAACGTGGTCAGGCAGCACTGGCCGGAAGCCGTGCTCTCGGTCGCAGACCCAAGCCAGCCCGAGCGCACGCTGGAATCGGCAGGCAGGGTTCAGGCCTGGGCGGCCGGGCCGGGCATGGGAACTGGCGACGATGCTCGCGCGATGCTCGCGGCAGTCCTGGCTACCAGCCTGCCGGCGCTAGTCGACGCCGATGGGCTGACCGTCGTTGCGGCGCACCCTGAGCTGTTTCCGCGTCAGGCGCCCACGGTGATCACGCCGCACGCGGGCGAGCTGGCCAGGCTGCTGCAGGCCGACCGGGGCGACATCGAGGCGCGCAGGCTGCATTACGCGACCGCTGCCGCTGCCCGGCTCGGCGTGACGGTACTGCTGAAGGGCTCGACCACAGTCATAGCGCAGCCAGCGGCGGGCCAGCCCGTCCTGGTTAATGCAACCGGGTCGAGCTGGCTCGCAACGGCCGGTTCGGGAGATGTGCTTTCCGGCCTGGCCGGCGCGTTGCTTGCCCAGGGTGCCGCCCCCGCGGTCGCGGCGGCTGCGGCCGCGTACCTGCACGGCATGGCGGGCCGCCTCGCGGCGCGAGGTGCCCCGATCGGAGCTGCCGACATCCTGGCGGCCATCCCCGCCGCGATCCGCGCGGTAACAAGCGATACCTGATTAACGACGGGAATGGCACCAGCCTGGCCTGGCGGTGGCCGGCTGGCTCGCGGTACGGGGGTGGCCGGCTGGCTCGCAGTACCGGGTGGCCGGCTGGCTCGCGGCACCGGCAGTGGCCGGCTGGCTCGCGGCACCGGCAGTGGCCGGCCGCAGTCCTGACTCTGCCAGGCCAGCGGCGCGTCAGCGGGCGCGGCCCACGATCCCCATGATGGCTGGCGTATTGCCCCGGTTAGCTCTCTGCATGGCCGCCCAGGTACCGGCTCAGGAACCGGTCGGCAGCCGCGTAGAACTTCAGCCGGTTTTCCGGCTTGGCGAAACCATGGCCCTCATCCTCGAACAGCAGGTAGTCGTGCTCGATCCCGGCCTTCTCCAGCGCGGCTACGATCTGCTCGGACTCGGCCTGCTTCACCCGCGGGTCGTTGGCTCCCTGCGCGATCAGCAGCGGAATCCGGATCTGCTCCACCGCCGACAGGGGTGAACGGGACCAGAGGAAGTCCTTGTCCGTGGCCGGGTCACCGACCCGGCGGTGGAACTGCGCGATCATCGGCGCCCAGTACGGCGGGATCGTCTCGATCAGCGTGATCAGGTTGGACGGGCCGACGATGTCGACGGCGCAGGCATACAGGTCCGGGGTAAACGCAGCGCCTGCCAGCGCCGCATACCCACCGTACGAGCCACCGAAGATGGCCACTCGGGACGGGTCGGACCAGCCTTGACTGATCGCATGCGCGACCACGTCACTGAGGTCGTCCTGCATTCTCGCGCCCCATTCGCGGTCGCCCGCATTCAGGAACGCCTTGCCGTACCCGGACGAGCCACGGAAGTTCACCTGGATGCACAGATAGCCGCGGTTGGCCAGCCACTGGGCCTCGGAGTCGTATCCCCAGCTATCGCGGGCCCACGGGCCGCCATGCACCAGGAGCACGGTGGGCAGATCAGTTCGGTCCTGACCGGCCGGGAACGTGAGGTAGCCGTTGATCGTCAGACCGTCACGAGACTGGTAGCTGAAGGGCTCCATGCCGGCCAGTTCGTACTTGGACAACTGCGGCTGGTGCTCGAAGAGGAAGCTGCCGGTGCCGGTGGCCGTGTCGTAGGCGTAGAACGACACCGGGCCAGCGTCATTGGTGAACGACACCAGCCAGACCCTGTCGGCGTCGTCAGCGTCGCTGAAGACCGGATCGCCGGGATTCAGGGCGCGGATGGCGTCCAGGTGCCTGGCCACCGACGGGTCAAGCACGCGGTACTCCGACCGCGCCGTCAGGAAGGTGACGATCTGCGGCTCGCGGGTGTCCGGATTAAGCCGCACATCGCTGACGTCCGCGGCCGGGTCCTCGGCTAGTACCTCGGTGGCGCCGGTGGCCAGATCGACCCGGATCAGCCGGGCCGCCTGCGCGCCCACCGAGGACACCAGCAGCAGCGCGCCGCCATCGGCACTGAACGCGACCGGGCCGGTCGTCAGCGAGTCCTCGGCCGGGATGGTCAGCAGCTCCCGCCAGTCGGCAGTGGCGCTGTCGCGGACCACCAGCGACATGGAGCCATCAGGCTGCGGCGCGAGGCCGGCGCGCACGACGAGCTGGGCATCGGCCAGCATCCCGATCAGACCCGGGTTGGCCAGTTCCTTGCTGAGCTTTCCGGTAGTCAGGTCGAGCCGGTAGACGTCATGCAGCTGCGGGTTGTCCTTGTTCAGGCCGACCAGGATCTCATCGGGGAAGTCGCGCTCGGTGGCGATCAGCTCGGTCTGCACGCCGTCGAACGGCGTCAGGTCACGGCGCTGCATCGTCGGCAGGTCGACGTCGTGCAGCCGCCAGTTCTCGTCGCCACCAGTGTCTTGCAGGTACAGCAGGTGGTGGCCATCGTGTGCCCAGGCGAACTGCCTGATGCCGCGATCGGTGTCGTCGGTCACGACCCAGGCGGCATTCCAGTCCACGCCCTCGGTCGGCCTGACCGGCGCGAGCCAGACGTTCAGTACGCCGTCATGCGGGGCAATCCAGGCGAGCTGAGAGCCGTCCGGGGACAGCCGTGGGCTCACTCGCTCCGGGTTGCCGAACAGCACAGTCAGCGGAATCAGATCTGCCATGTCGCTTGCCTATCACGAAGCTGCGGCGATCGGCGAACTGGGCCGCGGCCACAACCTGGCCGATCTAGCTGGCCAGAACTGGCAGACTGGATGGTCATGGACGGTCATCCGGAGGCCTTGATCGACCTGGACGCGATCCAGGCGAACGTGGCTGCGCTCCGCGCGCACGTGGGCGCTGCCCAGGTGATGGCCGTGGTCAAGTCCGAAGGTTACGGCCATGGCATGCTGCAGTCAGCCCGCGCCTCGCTGGCAGGCGGAGCGACCTGGCTCGGTGTCGTGCATGTGGCCGACGCGATCGAACTGCGCAGAGCCGGCTTCGCCGTGCCAGTGCTGTGCCTGCTCGGCAGCCCAGATGCGCCGCACGTGGATGCGATCAGGCACGAGGTCGACCTGACCGTCGGGACCGTGGCCCTGGTGGACCAGATCGGCCGGGCCGCCGAGGCGGCCGGCAAGCCCGCCAGGCTGCATCTGGAGGCCGATACCGGGATGTGCCGCGGCGGTGCGACAAGCGCCGACTGGCCCGCCCTGGTGCGCGCGGCCCGGGCCGCGGAGGCGGCAGGCCGGGTGCAGGTGGTGGGGCTCTGGTCGCACTTCGCTTGCGCCGACATTCCCGGCCATCCGTCGATAGCCCAGCAGCTGTCGGCTTTCCGTGATGCCGTCGCGCTGGCCGAGCGCGCAGGTATCCGGCCTGAGGTACGTCACATGGCTAACAGCCCGGCGACGCTGACGCTGCCGGAGGCGTACTTCGACCTGGTCCGGCCGGGCGGTGCGGTCGTCGGCTTGTGCACGCTGCCGGGCGGCGTGCCCGACTGGCTCCGCCCGGCGATGACGCTTCGAGGCCGGCTGGTGCAGGTCAAGCGGGTGCCGGCCGATATCGGCGTGTCCTATGCGCATCGGTTCGTGACTAGCAAGGACACCACCCTCGGCGTGTTCCCGCTCGGCTATAACGAGGGCATCCCGCGGCACGCCACTAACAAGGCGGAGGTCCTCATCCGGGGCAGCCGGTTCCGGATCGCCGGCACCGTCAATATGAACCAGATCATCCTGGACCTCGGGGATGAGCCCGCCGAGGCCGGAGATGAGGTTGTCGTGTTCGGTCCTGGCGACCGGGGCGAGCCGACGGCGCAGGAGCTAGCCGACCTGCTCGGAACTATCTCCTACGAGATCGTTACCAGGTTTACCGGTAATGTGCCGAGAACTTACTCTGGGGTAACAGCGGTCCGGGATCCGGCCGCGGGCAGTGCGACAGCCGCGCTGCCGCTGAACGGGAGAACCGATGGTCAAGTGGCGGCGGCTCACTAGCGTCGCCGGCCTTGCCACCGGGATCGCGGCCGCCGGGGCCGGAGCGGTGATCGCGGCCGAGAAAGTGGCCGTTGGCCGTATCCGGCTGCGCCCCGATCCGGCGCGGAACGAGCCGTTCGGGCAATTGCGCGGGCGCCCGGTCACCGTTGCCGCAGACGACGGCGTGCCGCTGTACGCCGAGATCAGCGGGCTGGACCGAGCGCCAGTCACCATCATTTTCTGCCATGGCTACACGCTGAACCAGGACATCTGGCACTACCAGCGCCGTGACCTTGCGGCGGATGCCCGGCTGGTGTTCTGGGATCAGCGCAGCCACGGCCGGTCTGGCCGCAGCGACCCCGCCCACGTGGGCCTCGACCAGCTGGGCCAGGATCTTGCCGCCGTGCTGGCGGCCACGGCACCCGGCCGCGGCCCGGTGGTGCTCGTCGGTCACTCCATGGGCGGCATGACGATCATGTCGCTGGCGGCACAGCGACCGGAACTATTCGGCAGCAAGGTCATCGGTGTGGCGCTCTTGTCGACGACCGCGAACATGGTCGATGCCACCAGCTGGCTGCCGGGCCCGCTGCGGCCGATTGCCCGGCTCACCGGGCCGGCGCTGTTGCGCGGCTCGTCCCAGGGCAGGCGCGCGGCGGTCGTCGAGCGGATCAGGCAGGCTGGCGGTGATCTTGCCTTCCTGTCCACTCGTTTCATCGCGTTCGGCGATCCTGATGTCAGCCCGGCCGTGGTCGACTTCCTGGAGCGCGTCATCCGGGCCACGCCAGTGGACGTAGTCGCCGATTTCTACCTGGCATTGCTCGATCATGACGAGCGCGCGGCGCTCGGCACCCTCGGCAAGGTCCCGGTGCTGGTGATGACTGGCGATGAGGACCGGCTGATCCCGGCCCCGCAGTCGGCGGAGCTGGCGGCCGCGATTCCGGGCGCCAGGCTGGCCCGGCTGCCCGACACCGGGCACATGATCATCCTTGAGCGGCCCGAGATCGTCACCGAGGAGCTATCCGACCTGGTCGCGCTGGCGCTTGAGGCGAGTCCGGTGCGTCGGCGGCCGGCATGACCGGGCCGGCTCCGGCGGTGGACGAAAAGATCCTCGTCGGCACCGCGGATCAGATGCGCGGCCTGGGCCGCACGCTCGCTGGCGTGCTCCGGGCCGGGGACCTTGTCGTGCTGTCAGGGCCGCTGGGTGCGGGGAAGACCACGCTGGCTCAGGGCATCGGGGCCGGCCTTGGCGTCCGCGGGCCGGTGACCTCGCCGACGTTCGTGATCGCCCGGGTGCACCCGAATCTGGGCAGCGGGCCGGACCTCGTGCACGCCGACGCCTACCGGCTGGGCGGCCGCGCTGAGGTCGACGACCTGGACCTGGACGCCGACCTCGCCACCGCGGTGACCGTCGTCGAATGGGGTGCGGGCCTGGTCGAGGACCTGGCGTCAAGCTTCCTGCAAGTTGGCATCGAGCCGGCTGCTGCCGCCAGCGAACAGGCAGGTCCTGCGCAGGAAGCTGGCGGCCAGCCAGCCGGAGCAGCCGAGGACGCCGAGCTGCCCAGGACAGTGCAGGTGCGAGGGTTCGGCGACCGGTGGCGGGAGACAGCGGCCGCGACCCGGTCGGCCCTGGCCAGTGACCCGCAAGCACGCTGAACCGTTCCGAAATGTCCACGGCAGCACTGTTCGCGCTACTACACTTCGGGTGACCCTCGCCGTCATGCCGCGGCTATCCGCGGTCCCCATCTGCCTTCAGGAGGCGCGCTGTGGCCCAGCAGGGCTCCCCGCCCCGTCGCCCGTCGCGTCAGCCTGACTCAGAGCACAGCGGCCGCGGTGAGCGGACGGACCGCTCCGGGCCGGACCGGCCCAGGCGGGCCGACCGCCAGGACCGGGTCAGTCGCCATGCGTACGAGCCATTCGGTCCCGAGGACGACACCGACCTGCCACCCTGGGCCACCCCGAGCAGCTACCAGGAGCGGCCAGGCGGTTCCAGGCTGCGCCCTGCCGGGCAGCGCGGCGGCCGGGTCCGGGATCGGTATGCCGACCCGTATGCCGATCAGTATGCCGAGCCGGCCCGCTCCGATGGCGCCGTCCGCCGGGAACCCGCCTACCAGGATCGTGATGGCGTTCACCGGGCCGGCGGCTCTGATGGCGGCGACGTTGATGGCGCTGCCTTCGAGGATCGCGCCGTGGACGGTCAGCGCTACCAGACCGACGCCGGAGGCGGCGAGGGCTACCAGGGCCGCCGCCGCGTCGCGAGCACGCTCGACCGCGATATCGATGGCGATGCCGAGGACACCGGCAGCGACCGCTACGAACTGGCCGAGACCGACGCGGAGCCCGGCGCTGAGCCGGGCCGCGGGCCGCGCCGCCGCCGGGGCCGGGCCGCTGCGACCAGATTGCGGAAGTCCCGTCGCCGGGTCTACCGCTGGTCCGGGGTCGCCATCGTGATCGTGCTGCTGGCCGCGGGCGGCGTCTGGCTCTTCGGGCGATCGACGCCTGCCCCGACCCCGTGGGTGACCAGGCTGCTGGCTGGCGAGTACAAGTCCGTTCCCAACGCATGCAGTGCGGTGAGTCCGACCGTGCTGAACAGCTTCCTGCCGGCCACCGGGCGCACTCAGCGGGTCTCGGTCGGCAGCAGCACCGACAGCCAGTGCAGCTACACCTTCGACAAGCAGCCGACGTTCCTGGTGCTCCAGATCGCCGACACCGCCCTGCAGCCGTTCGCCGCGGCGGGCAACAATGGCAGCGCGACGGCCAACGCACGGCAGAACTTCGCCGCGGCCCGCCAGTCGCTGGCAAAGCCGCCGAAGAGGTCCCCGTTGCCGCCGGCCACTATCGCCGGGCTGACTGGGCTCGGTCAGCAGGCCATCATCGCCACCCAGCACGAGCACGTGAGCGGGATAGGCACGGACGTCGTCACCATCGTGACCAGGGAACGGAACGTCCTGATCACAGTGTCGGTATCCGGGCAGGAGTCTGGCCACGGGTTCGGCCCGGTGCCCGACAGTACGCTGATGGCGTGCGCGCGGGCGGTCGCCGCCGGCGTCCTGGCCAAGGCCGAAACCGAGCCAACTGCCTGACCGGCGGCCGGGGCAGCGGTAACGCGGGATTAGGCTGGACTACCGTGCTGCTCGCCTTCGATACCGCGACGCCGGCGGTGACCGTGGCCCTGCACGATGGCGCCAGCGTCATCGCCGAGGAATCCGCGGTGGACACGCGCAGGCACGGCGAACTGCTCGCGATCTTCATCGAGAAGGTGCTGACCAGCGCCGGTGCGGGTCGCTGCGACCTCACTGCGGTGGCGGTGGGCACCGGACCCGGCCCTTATACAGGCTTGCGCGTTGGCCTGATGACCGCCAGGGTGCTGGCAGGCACGCTCGGCATCAGGCTTGACGGCATCTGCTCGCTGGACGTTATCGGCGCCCAGGCCGCCGCCGAAGCGAGCAGCGACTTCCTGGTCGCCACCGACGCCCGGCGCAGGGAACTCTACTGGGCTCGCTATTCACCGGCCGGCGTCCGGCTGGCCGGGCCTGCCGTCGGTCCGGCCGCGGGGCTTCCGGCGGAACTGCCGGTAGCCGGACATGGTGCGCTGCTGTACGCCGAGCTCGCGGGCAGGTCGATCGGTCCGCAGTTCCCGGCGGCCGCGCAACTGGCCGAGATGGCAGCCAGCCGGGCGGCCGCGGGTGCGCCGCCGCTTGCCGCCGAACCGCTCTACCTGCGCAGGCCTGACGCGAGGGAACCTGGCCGGCCCAAGCGGGTCACGCCATGACCAAGCCAGCGCTTCGCATCATGACGACGGCTGACCTCGAGACCGTACTCAGCCTCGAGGTCGCGCTGTTCGGCCCCGAGGCATGGTCGAGACAGATGCTGACCGGGGAACTCAGCCAGCAGCCGACTAGCCGTCATTATCTGGTAGCGGAGAGCGACGACGGGATCGTCGGCTATGCCGGCCTGCTGGCAGCCGGAGTGCAGGCCGACGTGGTGACGATCGCGGTCGCCACCAGCCGGTGGGGTCAGGGCATCGGCGCTGCCCTGCTCGGCGCGCTGCTGGCCGAGGCGAGGCGGCGCGGCTGCACCGAGGTGTTCCTTGAGGTCAAGGCCGACAACACGCGAGCGCAGCGGCTCTATCACTGGTGGGGATTCGCCGAGATCGGCATCCGCCGCGGCTACTACCAGCCGTCCGGCGCCGATGCCATCGTGATGCGGCGCGACATGGCCGTCGCCGCTGATGCGGAGCAGGCCGCACAGCCCGGCGGCGGAGCGACGCATTCGGTCGGCCTTAGCGAGGAGACCAGATGACGGCGCCGCTGGTCATGGGCATCGAGACATCCTGCGACGAGACCGGAGTCGGCCTGGTCCGCGGCCACGAGCTACTCGCGGATGCCGTCGCGTCCAGCGTCGACGAGCACGCCAGGTTCGGCGGCGTGGTGCCCGAGGTCGCGAGCAGAGCGCACCTGGAGGCCATGGTTCCGACCGTCGACCGGGCGCTGGCTAAGGCCGGGGTCCGGCTCGGCGATGTCGACGCCATCGCCGTTACCGCGGGGCCGGGGCTGGCGGGTGCGCTCCTGGTCGGGGTGTCCGCGGCCAAGGCCTATGCGATAGCGCTCGGCAAGCCGCTGTACGGCGTCAATCACCTGGCCGCGCACGTCGCTGTCGACCAGCTGGAACATGGCCAGCTGCCGACCCCGGCGATCGCCCTGCTGGTGTCCGGCGGGCACTCCTCGCTGCTTCTCGTGCCGGACCTGGCCAGCGAGATCGTGCCGCTCGGCGCGACCATCGACGACGCGGCGGGCGAGGCCTTCGACAAGGTGGCCAGGGTCCTTGGCCTGCCGTTCCCCGGCGGCCCGCATATCGACAAGGCCGCCCTGGCCGGCGACGCCAACCTGGTCGCTTTCCCGCGCAGCAAGTATCGGGACGGCACCAGCGACTTCTCCTTCTCCGGCCTGAAGACTGCGGTTGCCCGCTGGGTTGAGGCGCGGGAGGCGGCAGGCGAGCCCGTCCCGGTCGCCGATGTCGCCGCGTCATTTCAGGAAGCGGTAGCGGACGTGCTGACCAGCAAGGCTGTCGCCGCCTGCAAGGCTCAGGGAGTCGGTCACCTGGTCATTGGCGGCGGAGTCGCGGCCAATTCCCGGCTCCGGGCGCTGGCGGAGGAACGCTGCGCGGCCGCCGGGCTGGTGCTGCGCATACCGCGGCCAGGCCTGTGCACGGACAATGGCGCCATGGTCGCGGCCCTCGGCGCCGAACTGCTCACCCGAGGTGCGGCGCCGTCCGCGCTGGACTTCGCCGCTGACTCCTCGCTGCCCGTTACTGCCGTCACTGCCGCCTGACCGGGCGGACTGGCCGCGTCCCCGCTGACCGAGCTACCACTGAGATCGCGCCTGGCTCGCGAAATGGCTGCAGTTCGCACGAAGTTAACGCTTTGGTCACTCTTGCCAACCTGGGGTGTCACGGACACGTCTGAATGGAGTTAGCCAGCACTCAACCAGCCGGGGCGCCTGCCATGGCTGCCCAGGTGAGAGCGATGTCCCATGCGCCCGCAGCCCGCCGCGTCCCCGGCCCCACGTCACCGCGCCCGTCGGGCACGGCAGCGCAGGCGGCTTACCTCAGGCGTGCTAGCGGTGAGCCTCGTCGCTGCCGCGGCCGCGGCGGTGACCGGCGTGCTGCCCAGGATCGCCACGCCATCCGCGCGCGCGGATGAGGTCACCGCATCGCAGGACAACCTGCGCACCGGCTGGGATCCGCATGAGCCCGGCCTCTCGCCGGCGACCGTAGCCGGTCCGACCTTCGGCCAGCTCTTCGATGCCCGGCTGAGCGGCCAGATCTACGCGCAGCCGGTGATAGCCGGGCACGTGCTGATCGTGGCCACCGAATCCAATCACGTCTACGGGCTGAACGCGGCCACCGGTGCCGTGCTGTGGTCCCGTTATCTCGGGCCTCCAGAGTCGGCCGCCACGCTGGGCTGCAGCGACCTGGCGCCGAGCGTCGGGGTGACCAGTACTCCGGTCTACGACAGCGCGACCGGTTCGATATACCTGGTGGCAGTGGTCGATGACACCCCGGCGCCGGCCCCGCCGCATGTCTACGCCTACGCCATCAGCGCGCAGACCGGAGCGGTCAGGACCGGCTGGCCGGTCGCCATTCACGGTTCGCCGGTCAACGAGCCCGGCGCGGTGTTCAATCCGCTGACCGAGCGGCAGCGGGCGAGCCTGCTGCTGGTCAACGGCTCGGTTTACGCAGCGTTCGCGTCCTATTGCGACTTCCAGCCCTACGCAGGTTACGTAGCCGGGGTGAACACCTCGACCAGAAAGCAGACGCTGTGGACCGACGAGGCGGGCCTGACCGACAGTCAGGGCGGCATCTGGCAGTCCGGTGGCGGGCTGATGTCCGACGGGACGGGCCGGATCTTCCTGTCGACCGGCAATGGCGTGTCGCCGCCGCCCGGCGCCGGCACCAGCCCGCTACCCGAGCTAGGCGACTCCGTGGTCCGGCTCAGCGTGGGGCCCGCCGGCGGCCTGTCAGCCGCCGACTACTTCAGCCCGGCCAATGCGCCGACGCTGGACGCCACCGACGCTGACTTCGGGTCCGGCGCGCCTGTGGGCCTGCCGTTCGGCACATCGTCGTACCCGCATCTGCTAGTCCAGGTCGGCAAGGACGGCAGGGTCTTCCTGCTGAACCGGGATAACCTGGGCGGCCGCTCCCAGGGTTCCGGCGGCACCGACCTGGTCGTCAGCCAGGCGGGGCCCTACCTGGGCGAGTTCGGGCACCCGGCCGCATTCGGGCCGGACGCCAGCCCGATCACCGGGGCGACCTCGAACGACTACCTGTACTACATCGGCAAGAACGATCAGATGCGCTATCTCCAGTTCGGCGCCGACTCTTCAGGCACGCCCGCGCTAGCGGACGTCGCCAGCACGAGCACCACGTTCGGCTACACCTCGGGCTCGCCGGTGGTGACATCGAATGGCAGTGACGCGGCCTCAGGGGTCGTCTGGGCGGTCGATTCGACCGGTAAGACAGGTGCGGGCGCCACCCTGGCAGCGTTCGCCGCGGCGCCGCCGACCACCTGCACCGCCTCGGCACCGTGCACGATGAGCCCGATCTGGTCGGCACCGATCGGCACGGCGTCGGAGTTCACCATTCCGGCGACCGACAGCGGCCGGGTCTACGTCGGCACCCGGACCGGTGACGTGCTGGCATTCGGCAGCCCAGACGCGGAGCCGCTGACCGGATCACCGGTCAATTTCGGCCCGGTCTCGGTGGGCAAGCTCGCCCAGGCGACCGTGCGCGTGGCAGCGGCACGACTGGTGACCGTGACCAGCGCGTCAGTCACTGGTGGCGTGGGCGGCAGTTCGTTCACGACGGGTGGCATCCGGGTGAACGGGCACACCGCCCGGCTCCCGCTGACGCTGCAGCCCGGCGACACGCTCGCCGTCCCGGTGACGTTCAGGCCGCGGCAGGCCAGCGGCGTGACGGCAGCGCTGCAGCTGGCTACCGGCGAGGCCAACTTCCCCACCGAGGACATCAGCCTGACCGGGCAGGGAACCGCGCCCGGCTTGCAGGCGTCGCCGGCCGTGGTCGACTTCAAGAAGGTGCCCGACAAGACCACCGTGCAGCGAACCGTGCTGATCACCAATGGCAGCACCGGCAGCGAGACGATTACCTCAGGTCACCAGCCCGGCGGTGCGTTCAGCGCGAAGCTGCCTGCGCCGGGCCAGGTGCTGGCGGCCGGGCAGTCGGTGGCCGTGCCGGTCAGTTTCCGGCCAGGCGGCACGCGACCGAGCTCGGCGGCGCTGACGATCACGACGTCGGGCCGCCACGTGCTCAGGGTCCAGCTGGCCGGTGCCGGGCTGGCCGCTGTCAGCCGGCTGGCCGCGAGTCATGCCGCTGTCAGCTTCGGCACCGTCCAGGTCGGCAGCACTGGCAGCCGGACCGTCGTGATCACCAACGAGGGCAACCTGGCTGCGGTGATCACCGGGACATCGGGGCCCTCGTTCCCCTTCGGATCACAGTCACAGCCAGCGGCGGGCATCCCTGTCAGCCCGCGGTACCAGGTCAGCATCCCGATCACCTTCACCCCGGCCAGCGCCGGTCAGGTCACCGGGAGCTTTGTCCTGCGCTGGCACGACCCGACTGGCAGTCACGTGCTCACGGTGGCACTCGCCGGCACCGCCGTGGCCGCGAGCACTGGCCTGCCGGTGCCGCCGCCGGGCGGCGGCTGGACGCTCAACGGCAGCGCCGTGATGCAGGGCCAGAGCCTGGCGCTCACCTCAGCCGCTGCCAGCCAGACCGGCTCGGCGATCTATGCCATGCCCGAGCCCAGCAGCGGCCTGGCGGTGAACTTCACCGCCAGCCTCGGCGGCAACGGCGGCCTCACGCTGTGCCTGCTCGATCCGGCTGCGGCCACCGTGTCAGCGCTCGGCCGTGGTCGCGGCGAGCGCGGGTTCGGCGGCCTGCCGGGTGCTGCCGTGGTTCTCGGCACGGGCAAGTTCGCTGGCGATCCGTCCGCGAACTTCGTGGGCATCGCGACCGGCATCACCGGCGCGGGACTGAAGTTCGTCGCCACCACCGCGAGCGTGCCGAGCCTGTCTACAGGCTCGCACGCGGTCAGCGTGGCGGTAACTGGCAGCAAGGTCACGGTCTCGGTGGACGGCACTCAGGTACTGTCCGCGGTGCTGCCCAGGAAGGCCATCCCGGCTGCCGCGCTGATCGGGTTCACTGGTAGCACCGGCCAGCTGGCCGGGACCCAGCTGGTGAGCGGCGTCACAGTGACGGTCGGCGGCGCCGCCCTGCCGCCGCCAGGCGGCGGCTGGTCGTTTAACGGGTCAGCCGCGATGGCGGGCTCGGCGACCGAGCTGACCCAGGTCAGGCAATCTCAGACAGGCTCGGCCGTCTATCCGGTGCCGGTGGCGACGAACGGGCTGAGAGTGACGTTCACTGCCCAGATGTCCGGCGGGGCTGGCGCCGCGGGCCTGACGTTCGCCCTGCTCAATCCCGCCGATTCCGGACCAGCGTCGCTGGGCGGGAACGGGCTCGGCCTAGGATTCGCCGGGCTGGACGGGGTCGCGGTCGGACTCGGCACGGTCTGGCAGAACGGCACCAGCAACTGGGCCGCGATCTGCACCAGCGCGGCCGGCGACACCTCGCTGTCGGTCGTCCAGCTGGCCCGTGAGGTGGCACCGCTGCGGCCAGGTCCCGACACGGTCACCATCGCTGTGCGCCAGTACAGCGGAGTCAGCGTGCTGACTGTCTGGCTGGATGGCGCGCAGGTCCTGCAGCAGGCGGTGCCGACCCTGACGACTACGGCACTGCTGGCATTCACCGGGGCCACCACCATGCGAACCGACCTCCACCTGGTCCGCGACGCCGCGCTGCTGGCGGCAGGCTGACCAGGCAGGATGGGCCGGGCCGGGTTTGACGCGCCAAACCGGGGAGGCTACAGTTCGGAACTGGCACTCACTAGGGTAGAGTGCTAACAACGACGAGGTTGGTCTGGCACCCGCGACGGCAGGCCGACATGGTCGACTCTCTAATTCAGCTAGCCCTTTCCGGAGGGGGAGGTCAGATCGTGACGACCGCCACCAAGGTTGTTCTGAAGCCGCTCGAAGACCGGATCGTGGTGCGCCCGCTCGAGGCCGAGCAGACCACCGCATCTGGCCTGGTAATCCCCGACACTGCCAAGGAGAAGCCCCAGGAGGGCGAAGTCCTGGCCGTGGGCCCCGGCCGTTTCGACGATGCCGGAGCCAAGCGCGTCCCGATGGACGTCACTGTCGGCGATATCGTGCTGTACAGCAAGTACGGCGGCACCGAGGTGAAGTACCACGGCGAGGAGTACCTGGTGCTCTCCGCCCGTGACGTGCTCGCCATCATCGTGAAGTAGCGAGCGGAATTTTCGCGCGCGCGGGCCCGGCCCGCGACCGGGCAGGCGAAGGCCTGCCCGGTACCGCCCCGGCTCGGTTCGCGGCTCGTGGAGGAGACTCCGGTAGCCCGCGGCCCGGTCCGGGGCGGTGGCGTGAGAGCCACGAATAACTCACAGCCAGCATCCGCCAAGAACTTTCGAGGACACTGAGGTACCCAGATGGCCAAGAGCCTGATATACGACGAGGACGCGCGGCGCGCCCTTGAGCGTGGCGTGAATCGCCTCGCGGACGCCGTGAAGGTGACACTCGGTCCTAAGGGCCGCAATGTCGTCATCGACAAGAAGTGGGGCGCGCCCACCATCACCAACGACGGCGTCACCGTCGCGCGCGAGATCGAGCTGGAGGATCCGGCCGAGAACCTCGGCGCTCAGCTCGCCAAGGAGGTCGCGACCAAGACTAACGATGTGGCCGGCGACGGCACGACTACAGCCACCGTGCTGGCCCAGGCCATGGTGGCCGAAGGGCTGCGCAGCGTAGCGGCCGGCGCCAACCCCATCGCGCTCAAGCGCGGCATCGATGCGGCCTCCGCCGCGATCGCTGAGGCCCTGCTCAAGTCGGCCCGCGACGTCGAGGAGCGGAGCGAGGTCGCGAACGTCGCGACCATCTCCGCGCAGGACGCCAAGATCGGCGAGGTCATCGCCGAGGCATTCGACAAGGTCGGCAAGGACGGCGTCATTACCGTCGAGGAAGCCCCGACCATGGGCATCGAGCTCGAGTTCACCGAGGGCATGCAGTTCGACAAGGGCTACATCTCGGCGTACTTCGCCACCGACCCGGAGCGGATGGAAGCGGTCCTGGAGGACGCGTACATCCTGCTCAGCGGCGGCAAGATCTCATCCATGGCGGAGTTCCTGCCGCTGCTGGAGAAGGTCGCGCAGACCAAGAAGCCGCTGCTGGTGATCGCCGAGGACGTGGACGGCGAGGCACTGTCCACGCTCGTGGTGAACAAGATCCGCGGCCTGCTGAACGTGGCCGCGGTCAAGGCACCCGGCTTCGGCGACCGCCGCAAGGCGATGCTCGGCGACATGGCCGTACTCACTGGCGCCCAGGTGGTCAGCGAGGAGGTCGGCCTCAAGCTGGAACTGGCCGGGATGGACGTGCTGGGCGAGGCGCGCCGGATCGTGGTGACCAAGGACACCACCACGATCATCGACGGCGCAGGCGAGCAGGCCGAGGTCGAGGACAGGATCCGGCAGCTGCGGGCCGAGATCGAGAATACTGACTCGGACTGGGACCGGGAGAAGCTGCAGGAGCGGGTAGCCAAGCTGGCAGGCGGCGTCGCCGTGCTGCGCGCGGGCGCCGCCACCGAGGTGGAGCTCAAGGAGAAGAAGCACCGGCTCGAGGATGCGATCTCCGCCACCAGGGCAGCCATCGAGGAAGGCATCATCCCCGGCGGTGGCAGCGCGCTGGTGCAGGCCGCCACCCAGCTCGGCGACCTGGGCATGACGGGCGACGAGGCGACCGGTGTTCAGGTAGTCAGGCGGGCGCTCTCCGCGCCGGCCCGGTGGATTGCCGAGAACGCAGGCGCCGAGGGCGGCGTGGTGATCGCGAGGATCGCCGAGATGCCGGCCGGTCATGGCTACAACGCCGCGACCAACGAGTTCGGTGACCTGATCGCGCAGGGCGTCATCGACCCGGTCAAGGTCACCCGCTCTGCGGTGCAGAATGCCGCGTCGATCGCGGGCATGCTGCTCACCACTGAGGTGCTCGTCAGCGAGAAGCCTGAGCCGGAGGCGGCACCCGCCAACGGGCACGGGCACGGTCACCAGCACTAGAACGTGAGCGGTTAGCCGCTCCGAGCACAGACGGCCCCGTCACCGCGCCGGCCGGCGCGGTGACGGGGCCGTCGTGCGGGCAGCCGCGGTGTGCTGACCCGGCACCGTGGCAGCCAATCCTGACATGAGGCTCTTGTGCATATTCGGGTCATCATTACTGCTCGAAGGTTATTTTTGTTTGCAGAGCTCGTTTTGACGGTCACCTGGAGCTACCTAGAGTAGTCGTAGTATTACACTTGGTGACTGCATTACCTTCGTATCGCGACGCCACATCAATGTAACCGTTCCGTTGCCTTTTTTGATGTTGCCTTTACCTCTGCAATGGGGAATCACGCCTTCGTACAGATCGACGCGTGATACCGCCACTGAGCAGGGGGACCGGGTGGAATCGCAGCTAGAAGCGGCCAGACACACCAGCATGGGCAACCTGACCGAGCTTGCCGCACGAGGTCAGCCAGCCGCAATAGACATGCTCCTACGACAAATTAGACCAATGGTGGTGCGCTATTGCCGCGCCCGCCTGGGCCGTATTTCCGGGCATTATCACGCGGCGGATGATGTCGCCCAGGAAGTGTGCATAGCAGTCCTTTCTGCGCTGCCGCGCTACCAGGACATGGGACGCCCTTTCGCGTCATTCGTGTTCGGGATAGCGTCGCATAAGGTGGCGGACGCGAAGCGGTCCGCATCCCGGCTGGCCATTCCGACCGAAGACCTGCCGGACGGGCCCGACGATCGGCCAGGGCCGGAGGAGACTGCGGTCGCCTATCTCGAGGCCGAGCGGGCTCGCTCACTGCTCGCCAGGCTCCCGGTGCACCAGCGCGAGTTGCTGGTGCTGCGGGTCCTGTCGGGGCTGTCCGCCGAGGAGACCGGTCACGCTCTCGGCATGTCGGCCGGCGCTGTCCGGGTGGCGCAGCATCGAGCGCTGGCGCGGCTGCGTGCCATCGCTTACGAGGAATCGATCGCATAGCCACGCGCCGCCTGGCGCAGCCGCGGCAACCCGTGCCCTGTCAGGCGGGCCGCCAGCTGCCAGGGCGCCGGGATCCTGGCTCCCCCGTGGTCTGGATCCCGCCCCTGGCAGGATCCAGGGATTCTTGCCCACGGCAGCGATCCCGGCACAGGCCGGCGGCTGGGATCTTCGGTCCCCCCGAAACGAGGATCCCAGCCGCCGCTGCCGTGCCCGGCGCGTGGCACCGGTAACGACGTTCCGCGCCGGGCGGTTACTAGGATGTAGGAATCCCAGACCCCGGCTTACGGAACGTGAGATGAGCGACGAGAAGTTCGGACCACCCGCCCTGACCTTCGACGACGTTCTGCTGCTTCCGGCGCATTCCGCCATAATGCCGAATGAAGCGGACACTACGGCGAGGCTGACACCACGGATCTCGCTGCGGATCCCGCTGCTCTCCTCGGCCATGGACACGGTGACCGAGGCCAGGATGGCGGTCGCCATGGCCCGGCAGGGCGGTGTCGGGGTGCTGCATCGCAACATGTCGATCGAAGAGCAGGCGCAGCAGGTCGACATGGTCAAGCGGTCCGAGGCCGGCATGATCACCAATCCGGTGACCTGCGGGCCGGAGGCCACGCTGGCCGAGGTAGACGAGTTGTGCGGGCGGTTCCGGATCTCCGGCGTGCCGGTGACGGACGACGACGGCATCCTGGTCGGCATCGTCACTAACAGGGATATTCGCTTCGAGTCCGATCACCGTCGCCGGGTCGCCGAGATCATGACGCCGATGCCGCTGGTCACCGCACCCGTCGGAGTCACCAGGCCGGAGGCGCTCCGGCTGCTGAGCACCAACAAGGTAGAGAAACTTCCGCTCGTCGATGCGGCGGGCCGGCTTCGCGGCCTGATCACCGTCAAGGATTTCACCAAGAGCGAGAAGTTCCCGAACGCGACCAAGGACGCCGAAGGCAGGCTCGTCGTCGGTGCCGCCGTCGGCGTTGGCGAGGATGCCAAACGGCGCGCGCAGGCACTCATCGAGTCCGGTGTGGACTTCCTGGTTGTCGACACCTCGCACGGGCACGCCCAGGCCGTGCTCGACATGGTCGCGCAGGTCAAGGCCAACTCCAGGGTCGAGGTTATCGGCGGCAACATCGCTACCAGGGCAGGCGCGCAGGCGCTGATCGACGCGGGCTCGGACGCGGTGAAGGTAGGCGTCGGGCCCGGCTCCATCTGCACGACCAGGGTGGTGGCCGGTGTCGGCGTCCCGCAGGTGTCGGCCATCTACGAGGCGTGGCTCGCCTGCCGGGAGACCGGCGTGCCGGTCATCGGCGACGGCGGCGTGCAGTACTCCGGCGACATCGCCAAGGCGATTGCCGCGGGCTCGGACACGGTCATGCTCGGCAGCCTGCTGGCTGGCTGCGAGGAAGGTCCTGGTGAGCTGGTCTTCGTCTCCGGCAAGCAGTACAAGCGCTACCGGGGCATGGGCTCACTGGGCGCGATGCGCAACGCCGAGCGGGGCGGCTCGTACTCGAAGGACCGTTATTTCCAGGACGATGTGCTGAGCGAGGACAAGCTGGTGCCCCAGGGCGTGGAGGGCCAGGTGCCGTACCGAGGTCCGCTGTCGGCCGTCGCCGACCAGCTCATCGGCGGCCTTCGTGCCGCCATGGGGTTCTGCGGCGCCCGGACCATCGCCGACCTTCAGCGGGCGCAGTTCACCCAGATCACCAGCGCCGGGCTGGTGGAGAGTCACCCGCACGACATCCAGATGGTGGCCGAGGCGCCGAACTACGGTGGCCGTCGGAGCTAAGTCCGGCGCGCAGCGGCAGTGACCAGTGCGTGCGCGGCAAGGGGCGGGAGAGCAACGTGAGCGTGGTAGAGATCGGGCGCGGCAAGAGCGGGCGGCGAGCCTACGCGCTCGACGAGATCGGCATCGTCCCGTCGCGCCGGACGAGGCATCCCGAAGAGGTGTCGATCGCCTGGCAGATCGATGCCTACCGGTTCGAGATGCCCCTGGTCGTGGCGCCGATGGACAGCGTTGTCTCGCCCGCGACAGCGATCACCGTCGGCAAGCTCGGCGGACTGGCGGCTCTCGACCTGGAGGGCCTGTGGACCAGGTTCGATGATCCGGAGCCGCTGCTCGCCGAGGCTGCCGAGCTGGACGACGAGGCAGCGACCAGGCGGCTTCAGCAGATCTATGCCGAGCCGATCAAGGAGGAGCTGATCGGCCAGCGGATCGAGCAGATCCGCGCGGCCGGAGTAACGACCGCGGCCAGGCTGTCGCCGCAGCGCACCGTGCGCTACTACAAGGCGGTCATCGATGCGGGCGTGGATATCTTCGTTATCCGTGGCACGACGGTGTCGGCCGAGCATGTGTCAGGCCAGGCGGAGCCGCTGAACCTGAAGCAGTTCATCTATGAGCTGGACGTGCCGGTGATCGTCGGCGGCTGCGCGACGCACACGGCAGCCCTGCACCTGATGCGGACCGGTGCCGCGGGCGTACTGGCAGGCTTCGGCGGCGGCTCGGGTCACACCACGGCCGCGGTGCTCGGCGTCGCCGTCCCGATGGCGACCGCCATTGCCGACGTGGCCGCGGCCCGGCGGGACTACCTGGACGAGTCGGGCGGACGGTATGTGCACGTCATCGCCGATGGGGGGATGACCCGCAGCGGCGACATCGCGAAGGCGCTAGCGCTCGGCGCGGACGCCGTCATGGTCGGGTCCCCGCTCGCCAGGGCGTCGCAGGCACCGGGCCACGGCTACCACTGGGGCAGCGAAGCGCACCATCCCGACCTGCCGCGCAGCTCCCGGCTGCGGGTCGGCACGATCGGGTCGCTGGAGCAGATCCTGCTCGGCCCGTCGTCAACGTCGGATGGCTCGATGAACCTGATGGGAGCGCTCCGCAGGACCATGGCGACGTCTGGGTACTCAGATCTGAAGGAGTTCCAGCGGGTCGAGGTCGTGGTGACCCCGAGTGCCACGACGCGCTGAGATCCGGGTCTGGCCTGGTGGCCGGTCCTTGCCCGGCGGCAGCAGCGGGCCGAACGGCGGCGCCGATCTGTCGGGTGCCACGACCCGGCTCGGCCCGGCCGAACGGGCCGCAGCGCTGACAGCACTGGCCGATACCGAGCATCAGGTGCTGGTTGTCGGCGGCGGCGTGGTAGGAGCCGGGGTGGCGCTGGATGCCGTCACCAGGGGACTGACCGTCGGGCTTGTCGAGGCCAGGGACTTTGGCTCGGGCACATCCTCACGGTCAAGCAAGCTCATTCACGGCGGACTGCGTTACCTGGAGCAGCTCAACGTCGGACTCGTGCGGGAGGCGCTGAGCGAGCGGTCGCTGCTGCTGCAGCGACTGGCGCCGCACCTGGTCCAGCCGGTCTCCTTCTTGTTTCCGTTCACCCACCATGGCTGGGAGCGGGCGTATGTCGGGGCAGGCGTGACCGCGTACGACACGCTCGGCCTGTCCATGGGCCAGAGCCGGGGCCTGCCGCGGCACCGGCAGCTGACCAGGCGCGGCGCGCTGCAGCTGGCACCCGGCCTGAAGCGGTCCGCGCTGACCGGGGCACTGGTCTACTGGGATGCCCAGGTGGACGACGCCCGGTACGTGCTGACCCTGATCCGGACAGCAGCCGGGTTCGGCGCCCATGCCGCGTCGCGGACCCAGGTCACCGGGTTCCTGCGGGAAGGGGAACGGGTCACCGGCGTTCGGGCCACCGATCTGGAGACCGGCACTGAGCTGGAGATACGGGCTCAGCAGGTGGTCAATGCCACGGGCGTGTGGACAGACGACATCCAGGAAATGGTGGGCGGCCGCGGCATCATCAACGTCCGCGCGTCCAAGGGCGTGCACCTGGTCGTGCCGCGTGACCGCATTCATTCCAGCACCGGCATCATCCTGCGCACGCCGGTCAGCGTCCTGTTCGTGATCCCGTGGGGACGGCACTGGATCATCGGCACGACGGACACGGCCTGGTCGCTCGACAAGGCGCACCCCGCGGCAAGTCGCGCCGACATCGACTACGTGCTCGGCCAGCTGAACAAGGTGCTCGCCGTGCCGCTCGGCCGGGACGACGTCGAGGGCGTGTACGCGGGCCTGCGGCCGCTGCTAGCAGGTGAGTCAGAGTCCACCTCCAAGCTGTCCCGCGAGCACACGGTCGCGCACCCGGTGCCGGGCCTGGTGATGATCGCCGGCGGCAAGTACACCACCTACCGGATCATGGCAAGAGACGCGGTCGACGCCGTCGCCCACGGGCTCGATGGCAAGGTCGCGCCATCCTGCACGGACAGGGTGCCGCTCGCCGGTGCTGATGGTTTCATCGCGCTGTGGAACTCGCGGTATGCGCTGGCCCGCTCCTCCGGCGTGCACGTGGCCAGGATCGAGCATCTGCTGCACCGCTATGGTTCGATGATCACCGAGGTGCTGGCCCTGATCGCTGCCGACGCCGGCCTTGCCAGGCCGCTTGCTGGGGCCGATGACTACCTGCGCGCCGAGATTGTCTACGCCGCGTCGCACGAGGGCGCGCGGCACCTGGACGACGTACTGGCCCGGCGCACCCACGCATCGATCGAGACCTGGGACCGCGGCCTGTCCGCAGCTGACGACGCGGCGAGCCTGATGGCTGGCCCGATGAAGTGGAAGTCGCGGCAGATCGCCAGGGAACTGGAGAACTACCGCATCCGGGTGGTCGCTGAGCGCGCCTCCCAGGAGGCTGACACCGACCAGGACGCGGATGCGATCAGGCTCGGCGCACCCGAGATCGTGCCGGTCCTGCACGGCGATTCGCCAGCCGGGTGACACCGCTGCGATCGCACCCGCCTGCCAGCGTCGTAACCCTGGCCTAGGCGTCGCTCCGCCGAATGTCGTAGCCCCGGTCATCTGTTCAGCGGATCGGCTACGCCCGCTCCGGTCCGTACCGTACCTCCCAGGTGAACTGGCAGACGGGGGGATCTGGCCATGCGACAGCGCGTTCCCGATGAGATAGCACAACCGGCACACGCCGGACTGGCGGATGCAGGGCGAGCGCCACGGTCGCGCGAGCGCCCGCCGCCAGTGCTCATGTACCACTCGGTCACTCCGTACGCGGAGGACCCGTACCAGGTGACAGTCAGCCCCCGCCGGTTCGAGCAGCAGATGCGCTGGCTGGACACCTGGGGGCTGCGCGGGGTATCGATGACGACCCTGCTGCGCGCGCAGCGGCGCGGCTGCGAGGCCGGCCTTGTCGGCCTGACCTTCGATGATGGCTACGCCGACTTCCTTCGGCACGTGCTGCCCGTGCTGGCTAGCCACGGGTTCACTGCCACCGCATTCGTCGTCGCCGGACGCCTCGGCAGCGTCAATGCCTGGGACGCGCTGGGGCCGCGGAAGCCGCTGATGACAGCGCGGCAGATCCGCGCGGTGGCCGGCGCGGGCGTCGAGATCGGCTCGCACGGGCTGCGGCACGTGGACCTGCAGACGACCACTGACCTCGCGCTCCTGCGCGAGCAGCGATATAGCCGGCAACTCCTCCAGGACGTCACCGGCGCGGACGTAACGGGCTTCTGCTATCCGTACGGGCATCTCGACCAGCGAGTGCGCGACGGCGTACTTGACGCGGGTTACGACTACGGATGTGCCATCTGGACGAGCGATCTGAGCGGGCGGTACGCCATCCCGCGCACCTACGTCGGTGACGCTGACGGTCCGGCCCGGCTGCGGGCGAAGTGGCTGCGGCGCGATCTGACCTGGCTACGGGCCGGCCTGCCGGCGGCCCGGCCGGCCGGATCGGTCCGCAGCGGCCTTGGCCGTCAACTACGTCGCTCTGCGTAGTCAGGTTACGGACGATGGCGGAGTACCTGGCTACGAAGCTGACGCAGGGTGGAGGTAAGGCATCGCGCTAGGCCACCGCAGGCGATTCGCGTCCGCAACTGGCCAGGGGGAGGAGCGGGGCACCGTGGCGTACCAACAGCTATCGCTCGCGATCAACGGCCGTGAGCAGCAACTGCACAGCGAGCTTGTGCCGTACGCGCTGCCAGCGGCTAGCCGGCACAGTTACGGCCGCGGGCACCCGGCCAGGTGCCAGCTGACGGTGGCCATCGTGGGCCTCGGCTATGTCGGGCTGCCCACGGCGGTTGCGCTCGCCCCCCGCTGCCGCCAGGTCATCGGCATCGACAACAGCTCCGAGCGGCTGAAAGTGATCGCGGCACGCACCGCTGATCTGGCCGACAGTGACCGGCCCAGGCTGGTCACGGCGCTGGCTGAGGACAGGCTGCGGCTCACCGCGGACGCCGCGGCGATTGCCGAAGCAGATGCCGTGATCATCTGCGTGCCCACCCCCGTCGACGGCGATCACATGCCGGAACTGTCCGCGCTGCACAGCGCCTGCGCCGACGTGGTGGCCCATGCACGACCCGGCCAGACCATCATCTTGACGTCGACCACCTACGTCGGAACGACGTCCGAGCTGCTCGCCGGGCCGCTACGGCAGCGCGGCCTGGAGCCGGGCCGTGATGTCTTCGTGGCCTTCAGCCCGGAGCGTATCGACCCGGGCAACCCTGAGCACCTGCAAGAGGAGACTCCCCGGGTGGTCGGCGGCAGCACCGCCGAGTGCGCCGCCAGGGCCGCTGCGGTCATCAGTATGGTCACCGAGCAGGTGTACGTGGTCAGCTCGCCCGAGGCCGCGGAAGCCACCAAGCTGTACGAGAACATCTTCCGCGCCGTCAGCCTCGCGCTGGCTAACGAGTTCGCGGATGCCTGCGGCGCGCTGCGCCTGGATCCGATCGAGGTGACGCTGGCCGCGGCGACCAAGCCGTACGGATTCCTCGCCACTTTTCCTGGCCCCGGCGTTGGCGGGCACTGCATCCCGTGCGACCCGCACTACCTGCTGTGGCAGCTCGGCGTGCAGGGACGCAGCTCGCCGCTGATCGAGCAGGCCATGCGCTCGATCCGGCAGCGCCCGGAACGGGTCGTCCAGCGAGCTCGCGAGGTGCTGGCCTCAGCTGGCCGGGAGCTCGCCGGAGCGCGGGTTCTGGTGGTCGGAGCCAGCTACAAGCCCGGAGTGCGCGACTTGCGTGAGTCGTCGGCCGTCCCGATCATTACCGGCCTGCTACGCAAGGCGGCGGACGTGCATTACTTCGACCCGCTGGTGCCGGAGCTCACCCTGCCGGGCGGCCGGGTGCTCACCAGCGCCACGGTTCCGGGCATGGACTGGGATCTGATCATCGTGCACACCTTGCATCCCGGCATCGACTACTCCTGGGCCCGCGACTGCGCGGTGCTCGACGCTACCTACCGGTTCGACGACGCGGCACGCCGTGCCGTCGTGTGAGGTGGCGCGCCATGACGGCCATCGCCGCCAGCGCAGCCGCGCGGGCTGCCGCCGCGCTGTCGCCAGCCGACGTCAGCACGCCCGCGGTGCTGCTGAAGTTTGACCCTAACGTCATGCACCACGGCGGCCTGGGCGCTATCCGCAGCCTGGGACGCATGGGTGTCCAGGTCTATGCGATCCAGGAAGCTGCCTGGGCGCCGGCGGCGCGATCCCGGTACCTGCATCAGAAGGTGCTCTGGCAGCCGGCCGCGCTCAGTGCCGACCAGGTGCGGGCTGGCCTGCTGCGGCTGGCTGACCGGATCGGCCAGCCCGCGGTGCTGATCCCGACCGACGATGCCGGCGCTATCTTCCTGGCCGAGCACGGCAGCGGGCTGCGTGGCCGTTACCTTTTCGCGGCTCCGGCCGCGGACCTGCCGAGGCGGCTGGCGGGAAAGTTCTCGCTGCACCAGGTCTGCGCCGAGGCCGGCTTCCCCAGCCCGCGATCTGTCCTGCCGGACAGCCGCGCGCAAGCCATCGGGTTCGCCCGCGCCTGCGGCTACCCCGTGGTGGCGAAGCTGGCTACCCCGTGGACTGCCAGAACCAGTCAGCTCAGCACCGTCATCATCAGCGATCCCGGTCAGCTCGATCGCGCCTGGCAGGCATGCGAGCGGGCCCGGACCGGGTTGCTGCTGCAGGAGTTCATCCCGGCCGCGCCGGGCCACGACTGGTTCTTTCACGGCTACTGCGACAGCGCTAGCTCATGCAGCCCGGCCTGCACCGGCGTGAAGGACCGGTCCTACCCCGCACACGCAGGGCTGACGAGCTACGGCCGGTGCGTGCCCAACCATGCTCTGCGCGACGACGTCACCAGCCTGCTGGCCCGGTTGCGTTACCGCGGTATCGCGGATCTCGACCTGCGGCTCGATGCCAGGGACGACCAGTACAAGCTGCTCGATTTCAATCCCCGGCTCGGCGCGCAGTTCCGGCTCTTCACCGATGCGGCCGGCCTGGACGTGGTGCGTGCCGCCTACCTGGACCTGACCGGTCAGCACGTGGCCAGCAGCGAGCCTGCCGCTGGCCGCAGCTTCCTGGTGGAGAGCTATGACCCGCTCAGCGCGATCAGCTACATCCGGAGCGGAGAGCTCGGCGTGCGCGCCTGGCTTGCCTCGCTGCGGCACGCGGACGAGGCTGCCTGGTTCGCCCGCGACGACTTGCGTCCATTCGGCCTGATGTGCATGCGGATGGGCTGGCGGGCGCTGACCAGGCCGCTGGCACGAGGCCAGCGCGGGGTGCGAACACCGAAGGGGGCAATGCCGTGAGTGACAGCGTCGACGTGGCGATTATCGGGGCCGGGCCGTACGGGCTTTCAGTGGCCGCGCACCTGCGCGCGGCGGGGGTCAGCTTCCGTCAGTTCGGGCTGCCGATGCATCTCTGGCGGGCATGCATGCCGCGCGGCATGTTCCTGAAGTCGCAGGGATTCGCTTCGAACATGTCCGACCCAGCCGGCGCGTACACGCTGGCGACTTTCTGCCGCGCCGCCGGGCTCCCGTACGCCGATTACGGGCTGCCTGTGCCGCTGGATGCTTTTGTCGCCTACGGCGACTGGTTCGCCAGCAAGACCGCCGGCGACTGCATCGAGCAGACCGCGGTGACGCGGCTCGCGGGACGGCACGGACATTTCGAGATCACCCTCGCCAACGGCGGCGTGGCCACCGCGCGGCGGGTCGTCCTCGCTGTCGGTGTCGAGCACTTCGCCTACCTGCCGCCGGTGCTGTCCGCGGCGCGGGCGGTGCATCACAGTTCCGAGGTAACTCAGCCACCGGCTTATCGCGGCATGCGCGTCGCGGTCGTCGGCCGTGGCCAGTCTGCGCTGGAATCAGCCGCATTGCTGCGCGAGCACGGCGCTGACGTGCAGATCATCACCAGGTCCGCAGCGGTGAAATGGAATGGCCCGCCGCTGCTGCCCGACCGGCCGCTCCGGCAGCGACTGCGGGAGCCCGAGGCCGGCCTTGGCTCTGGCTGGGCCACCTGGTTCTACTCACGGCAGCCGGGCCTGTTCCGGCACCTGCCCGAGCCCACCAGGGTGCAGCGGGCCCGGACAGCGCTCGGCCCGGCCGGCGCGAGCTGGCTGCGCAGCCGGGTCGAGGGCGAGATTCCGATACTCACTGGTCAGTCAGTCGCCCGGGTCAGGACAGGCGGCAATGGCACGCTGCTGGACCTGGTCTCACGCACCGGCAGCCACACTGCGGTGGAAGCTGATCAGCTGATCGCCGCCACCGGCTACCGGCCAGACCTGCGACGCCTCGAGTTTCTGGACGACGCGCTGCGGGCCGGCCTGCGCCTTGTCGCCAACACGGCCGCAGTGGACTCCGGCTACCAGAGCTCGGTCCCCGGCCTGTACGTGATCGGTCCGGCCGTCGCGCCAGTCTTCGGCCCGGTGATGCGCTTTGTGTACGGCACCGGCCATGCGGCCAGCACGGTGGCGGCCCGGCTGGCGGCCAGCGCCGCCGCGCCGGCGCTCACCGGGTCGCCGCACCTCGCGGCGGAGGCAAGCCGGTGACGCTGACCGAGTACGCGCCGGGCCGGGCACGCAGCCGGGCAATGCCGCGCACCGGCGTGCCGGTGCCCGACGGGCCGGACGCGCCGCAGTCCTTGGCCGCTCCTCTCCGGCCGCGGTCGCCGGCCAGCCGCCGCCGCCCGGGTGCCGCGCAGCTGGTGCGGTCGGCAGCGCTCCCGGCCGCCGACCTGGCCTCGGTCCTGGCAGCGGCGGCTATCACCGGCGTGGGTGCGGCCCGCGGACTGTGCTTCGGCCTCGTCATCCTGATCGCGGCCGCGGCCTCCGGGCAGTACCGGGCCCGGATCTGCCTGCGCCCGAGCGACCAGGCCGGGCGGCTGATCGCGGCGGCCGTGGCGGCAGCGTCGGTGCTGCTGCTGTGGACGCCGCCGGGCCTGACGCTGCGGCTGGCCGGCTGCGTCATCGGGCTGGGGCTGCTGCTCCGGTCGGGTGCGGCAGCAGGCCTCCGGACGGCTGGCCGCCGCGGCCTGCTGGCACAGCGAGCGCTGCTGCTCGGGGCGGGCCAGCCGGGCGGCGAGCTGGCCCGGTTGCTGCTTGCTCATCCGGAGCTTGGCGTCCGGCCGTGCGGTGTGCTCGACGACGCGGGCATCCTCGCGACCGTGGCTGGCTCGGGCAGTCAGCACGCGGCCGGGCTGCCGCTGCTTGGCCGGGTGCGCGACGCAGGCGAGGTGGTTGCCGGGCTCGGCATCACCCACGTGCTCGTCTGCTCGCCAGCGGTGCCGGACGCGGAGCTGGTGGCTGCCCTGCAGCTCTGCCGCGACCTTGGCGTGCACGTCAGGGTGCTGCCGCGGCTGCCCGAGCTTGGGCTGGCGGTGCCACGATCATGCCTGGACGACATCTGGGGCGTTCCGCTCATCGCGCTCCGGCCCGGCGCCGGGGCACCAGCCAGGCTCGCGGCCAAGCGCATCCTCGATCTGACCGCTGGTACGGCACTGCTGATGCTGACCGCTCCGGTCATGCTGCTGCTCGCCTTCGCGGTGCGACTCGACCTGCGGATGCCGCCGGTGTTCCGGCAGATCCGGGTCGTCGGCCGCGGCCGGAGCGCGACCATCAGCAAGCTACGAACACTGCGGCCGGCCGGCGACCCGGACACGACCTGGGTTATCGGCGCCGGGCAGAGCACCGGACTGGGCAGAGTACTGCGCAGTACCCACGCCGACGAGCTGCCGCAGTTGTTCAGCGTGCTGCGGGGAGACATGTCCCTGGTCGGTCCGCGACCGGAACGACCGCATTTCGCCCGCCAGCTGGCCCGCGACATCCACGGCTATTCGCACCGGGAGCGCGTGACAGCGGGTCTCACCGGCTGGGCGCAGGTGCACGGCCTCACCGGTGACACCTCGATTGAGGACAGGGCACGGTTCGACAACTCCTACATCGAGTACTGGTCGGTCTGGCTCGACTTGCTGATCCTGGTCCGCACGCTGTCAGCCGCGCTGTCCGGCGCGCTGAGTACTGTCCGAGGAGGCGCGTCATGAAGGTGCTGCACGTGATTACCGGCCTGGGCGTCGGCGGAGCCGAGCTGCAGCTCCGCGCGGTGCTCAAGCACACCCGGCACGATGCGGATGTCGTTACCCTCTACAATCCCGGTCCGGTGGCGGACATGATCCGCGCCGACGGTACCGGCGTGCGCAGCCTGGCCATGAGCAGCAACCGGCAGCTGTCGGCCCTGCTCCGATTGCGCCGGATCATCCGGGCCGGCCGCTACGACGTCGTGCACGCCCATCTGTACCGGTCCCAGATCTATGCGCGGCCCGCCGCCTGGCTGGCCGCGACGCCGGTGGTGCTGAGCACCGAGCACTCCATCGGCGAAACGCACCTGGAGCGCAGGCCGATGACGCTGCCAGTACAGGCCCTGTACCTCGGTACTGAGATGTTCTCTGACATGACGATCGCAGTGTCGGCGGCCGTCCGGGACCGGATGACGCGGTGGGGGATCAGGTCCAGGAAGCTGACCGTGATACCCAACGGGGTGGACCTGGACCGGGTGGAGTTCGACGCTGACGGCAGGGACCAGGTTCGCGCCGAGCTCGGGCTGGGCGCTGGTGACTACGTCGTGCTGCTGCTCGGCCGCCTGGATCAGAACAAGCGGTTCGATCTGGCTATCGAGGCGGCTGCACGGAGTCTGGGTCCATCGGTGAAGGTGCTGGTGGTCGGCGGCGGGGCGGAGCGGCAGCATCTGGAGGAAACGGCTCGGCGTTGCGGAGTCGCTGATTTCGTGGTGTTCGCTGGCGAGCGGCATGACATGGCCGCCGTGCTGTCGTCCGCAGACCTGCTGGTGGCATCCTCGCGCCAGGAGACTTTCGGCTTGTGCGTGCTCGAAGCGCTGGCGAGCGGCATGCGGGTGCTCTACACCACCTGTCCGGCACTGGATGGAGTCGACACAGAGCGGGCCAGGCAGGTGCCCGACACCGTCACTGGCCTGGGCGCGGCGATCGCCGCGGCCGTCGCAGCCGAGCCCGGCGAGCGCAAGCCGGAGCAAGCGGTTGCCGACGAGTTCGGCATTACCGCGGTCACGTGCCGCATCGACGACCTGTACGAGCGGCTGGCCAGCAGGCTCTCGTGGCGGACTACGGCCGGCCCGATGCGCCGCCGGGCACTGCGTCAGCAGCCACGGCTGCAAGGGGAGGGATGAGCATGAAGTGCTTCGTTACCGGAGCGGCCGGATTCATCGGATCTCACCTGGTCGAACGGCTGCTCGCGGATGGGCATCACGTCGTCGGCCTGGATGATTTCAGCACCGGGCGACCGGAGAACCTGGCCGGTGTCGCCGGCCACCGCCGGTTGCAGGTGGTCCGCGGCACCATTCTCGATCAGCATCTGGTTGGGCAGCTCGCAACCGGGTCGGACTATGTCTTCCACCTGGCGGCAGCCGTGGGCGCCTTCGTCATCAGGGACCGGGCGCTGGCCAGCCTGCGCACCAATATTCACGGCACCGAGCACGTGGTGGACGCGGCGAGTCGTCACGGTGCGCGCTTGCTTGTCGCTTCCACCAGCGAGATCTACGGCAAGAACACGACGGTCGGGGTTCGCGAGGACGACGACCGCATCGTTGGCTCGCCGCTGAAATCGCGCTGGAGCTACGCCGAGGCGAAGGCGATCGACGAGAGCCTCGTTGATGCTTACGTGCACGAACTGGGCCTGCGGGCAGTGATCGTCAGGCTGTTTAACACGGTCGGACCCCGGCAGACCGGCCGCTACGGCATGGTGATCCCGCGGTTCGTCCGGCAGGCCCTGGCCGGGGTGCCGGTCACGGTGTTCGGTACCGGCGAGCAGATCCGCTGTTTCTGCCATGTGCTGGATGTGATTCCGGCGCTGGTCCGGCTCGCCCAGTGCGATCAGGCGCATGGTCTGGCGGTAAACCTCGGCAGCTCCGAGCAGGTGTCGATCAACGAACTGGCCCGGAAGGTGATCGCCGCGACCGGGTCGGCCAGTCAGCTCGAGCGGAGCTCCTACCTGGATGCTTACGGCTCGGGCTATGAGGACATGCAGCGGCGGGTGCCGGACTGCACGCTCGCCGGGCGGCTCGTTGGCTTCGCTGCCACCAGGTCTCTCGACGAGATCATCCGCGCCGTCATCGCGGACCAGAGCCAGCACGGCGCGGCCGCGGCTTCCGGCCAGGAGCAGGCGCACGGCCAGGAGCAGGCGCACGGCCGGGCCCGGCAGCAGACTCCGGCGGCCTGACGGGGCTGATGAGTCAGATGGCGACCGGCATGAGTCACAGCGGCGAGCGGGGGCATGGCCCGAGTCCGCCCCCGCCGCGGCGCGCGCTGCCCAAGATCACCTGGCCGATCCTGGCTGTCGTGGCCGTCACCCTGGTCGCACTGACCCTGGTGGCGCGCCTGGCCGGGCCGGCCAGGCACACCCTTGTCGTCGCGTCGATGCCGTACTGGAACATCCAGCACGACACTGCCGTGGTGCTGGCGCACCGCCGCGACGTCAATGAGGCGTCGCCGTGGATCTACGGGCTCAGCCCGGCCGGGGCGATCGTGCCGCAGTACGCACCCGGCCAGGCAGCGGCGGTCGCCGCCGACATCGGCAGGCTGCGCCAGGCCGGATTGCGGGTGGTGCCGACCATCGCGAACATCACCGGCGGCAAGTGGTCGTACCCGCAGACGGCGCGCATGCTGCACAGTGCCTCCTTGCGGCACCAGCAGGTGAACTCCGTCGTCGCGCTCGTGCTCCGCAACAACTACGCCGGGATTGACATTGACTATGAGGAACTGCATGCCAGCGACCGGCAGGCGTTCACCTCGTTCATCACCGAGCTGGCCGCAGCGCTGCACGCCCACGGCAAGGTGCTGTCGGTGGCCGTGTTCCCGCAGGTTGCTGCGACCAGCGGCAGTCCGGCGAACTCAGCACAGGACTACGCGGCCATCGGAAAGGTCGCTGACCAGGTGCGGATCATGGGTTACAACTATCACTGGGCTAGCTCGCCGGCTGGGGCGGTGGCCCCGATCAGCTGGGTCCGATCGGTGCTCGGCTACGCCAAGAGCCAGCTGCCTGCCAGCAAGATCGTGCTCGGCATCCCGCTGTTCGGCTATAACTGGCCGGACGGCAGCGGGCAGGCGCAGAGCGTGAGCTGGCTGCAGGCCCTGCAGTTGTCCCGGCGCTACCACGCGACCGCGCAGTACAGCAAGGTCAGCCAGGCTCCGTACTTCCGCTATGCGGCCGGGAACCGCACGCACGTCGTGTGGTTCGAGAATGCGGCAAGCTCTACCGCGAAGTTCCAGGCCGTCAAGGGCAACAGCCTGGCCGGGGTGTACCTGTGGATGTACGGCTATGAGGACCCCGCTACCTGGTCCGCGCTGCACGCCAGCCTGCCTGTGTCCGGCCCCGGAGCTAGCAGCACGTCGACGGCGGTGCCCTAATGCCAGAGTTGCCGTGGTGGTTCCTGGCCATGTTCGTGCTGGGCGTTAACTTCGCGATCTGGGGCATCGTCGGCGTGATCAGGATGGCCGAGGCCCGCACGACCCGGTCGGGGCGCGAGCTGTCGAGCCAGCGCCCGCCACCGAAGCGCCGCGCGCTGCCGCGGCCGGGCACGTCGGCCGAGCTGGTCGCGCCGCCGGAGCGAGCTGCGGAGCCGGGACCAGGTGCACGGCGCAGCTCGCTCGGCGTCGGCGACGTAGCGGTGCTCATCCCGGCCCATAACGAGGCCGCGGTGCTGTCTACCAGCCTGGACGCGATCATGCGGCTGGTGCCCGCCGGGAACGTCCACCTGGTATCCGACGGCTCGACCGATGACACTGCGGAGATCGCCCGGCGGGCGGGCGTGCATGTCTACGAGACCAGCCAGAACGTCGGCAAGGCGGGAGCACTGCGGGAGGCGATCGAGCACTTCGGCCTGATCGAGAGGTACGCCGTGGTCCTGCTGCTCGATGCTGATACCCGGGTGCAGCCTGACTACTTCACCGCGGCGCTGCCGTTGTTTGACACGCCTGACGTGGTAGCCGTAGCGGGTTGCGTGCGGACCGCGCGAGACCGCCGATTGTCGCTGGCCGGCAACGTACTGGTCGGGCACCGGCAGCGCATCTACGCCATCGGCCAGCGGGTGCTCAAGTTCGGTCAGACGTACCTGCGCGCCAACGCGACCCATATTGTGCCGGGATTCGCCAGCATGTACCGGACCGAAGTGCTGCCATACATGGACCTGAATCCGCCGGGCCTGGTGATCGAAGACTTCAACATGACCTTCGAGGTCTACCAGAAACGGCTGGGCAAGGTTGCCTTCACGCTGTCGGCCGTGGCCGAGACCCAGGATCCGGATAAATTCCGCGACTACGTCAAGCAGACCAGGCGCTGGGCGATCGGGCTGTGGCAGACCGTGCGACGGCACCCGCCGAGGGCGAACCTGTTCACCGCCATGCTGGCAGTCCTGCTGCTGGAACTGATCAGCTCGAGCGTGATCTTCCTGGTGCTGCCGATCCTCGTGCTCGTGCTGGCCGTGCCAGACCTGGCGCACGAGGCGCTGAACTGGCAGCTGTTCAGTGACGTGCACGCAGTGGTGGCGGCGCACATGAAGCTGTCTGCCGTCCTGTTTGGCGTGGCGCTGCCGGATTATGCGATGACCTGCCTGGTCGTGGTGCTCGAGCGACGGCCCCGGCTGCTGCTTATCGGCCTTTTCTTCCCGCTACTGCGGATCGTGGACGCGGCGATAGCGCTGTCGGCAGTTCCGGCCGGCTGGCTTGTCCGGTCGAATGGCACATGGCAGAGCCCCGCGAGGCGGGCGCTCGAACCAGCCAGGCGAGCGCTGGAGGCGGCAACAGAGCCGCGCGCGATAGGCGAGCCGGACGCGATAGGCGAGCCGGACGCGATGGACGAGCCGCGAGCGGCAACCGAGCCGCGCGCGATAAGCCGCAGCCCGATCTTGCTGCCGGTCAGCGCCGAGCCCGCCGGGAGCCCGGCCCGGCTGGCCGACATCGGCCTGGCCACCCCGGCGGCAGTGGGTGCCGATTCAGGCGCTTCGGGCCCTTATCTACGGGAACGTGGTCATGCACCTGGATGAGTACGGCACGGCGCGTCCGCGGCAGGGTGGGGGAATGAGCCCGATCCGGTTGCTGCTGGCGGATGATCATCTCATGATCACCGAGGCGCTAGCGTCCCGGCTGTCGGCCGCGCCTGACGTATGGGTGGCCGGTCGGTGCGCTGCGACCGATCCCAACCTGACCGCGATCGTCAGAGGCGTCCGCCCGGACGTGATCGCCATCGAGGCCGAGCCGTTCGGCGCGGCGATCGGCGATGTCCTGACCGGCCTGCTGGAGGTGAATCCAGCGCTGCGGGTGGTGATTCTCAGCGCAGACCGGGACGTTACGCATGCGGTTGCCGCGGCAGCCGCCGGCGCAGCCGCCTGGGTCGCCAAGGAACAGGATGCGGCCGAGTTCGAGGCCGTGGTCCGGGGCGTGGTCCGCGGCTATTCGTGGTTCCCGCCGGAGATGCTCGGAGAGATTCTGCGGAGCCTACGCGAGGACGCCAGCCGCGCCCACGGCGCTGAGGGTGGTGGCATGCGCCTGCTGAGCTCGCGTGAGACGGAGGTACTGCAGGCCATGATGACCGGCCGTCACGGGCGGCAGATCGCCAGCGATCTGCATATCTCCGCGGACACGGTCCGCACCCACGCGCAGAACATCTACGCCAAGCTGGACGTGCACAGCCGGCTGGAGGCAGTCAGCGTGGCTCGTGCGGCAGGTCTGCAGCCAGCTGGCGAGGACCACTCCCCGGACGCGGAGCGATGAGCCGGTCCAGGCGGACGACCGGGCCCGGCCGATGACCGCGCCTGCCTATTCCGGCCCGCGGCCGGGCCGGACCTGGCTGCAGCGCGGCCATCCGGCCGGCCGGCTCCGGATCGCGACGATCATCACCCGGCTGGAAGGCGGCGCTGGTGCGCTGGCGCTGCGCGGCGTGCTCGGGCTGGACCCGGATGTGTTCGAACCGCTGATCATTACTGGCAGTGGTGGCCGGTTGCTCACCCAGGCGACTCGGCACGGCATCCAGGTGGTCATGGCGCCGGAGCTGAAGCCAACCATCGCACCGCGCAGTGACCTGCGAGCCATCCGGTGGCTGAGGTCGGTGCTGGAAGCGGCCCAGCCGGATGTTGTGCATACCCACTGCGCGAAGGCCGGTGCCATCGGGCGGCTGGCGGCCCGGCAGGCCGGCCTGCCCAGGATCGTGCACACCTACCACGGATTCCCCTTCCACGAGTTCCAGTCGCTGCCCAGGAGAGCGGCGTATATCGCCGCCGAACGGCGGCTTGGCCGCCTCACCGACGTCGGGCTGTGCGTTGGCACCGGAGTGGCGGTCGAGGCCATCCGTCGCGGACTGCTATCGCCGGAGCGCGTGCGCACCATCGGCGTCACGGTGGATCCGGGCCTGGTCAGCGGCGGACCGGCCGCTGCTGATCCGCAGGCTCGCCTGCTGGCCAGGCAGCGGCTGGGAGTCGAGGCTGGCCAGGTCATCGTCGGTGCCGTCGGACGTCTCACCCAGCAGAAGGCTCCGGCCGATTTCATCGCCGCTATCAAAGCGCTGAACAGGCCAGATATCACTGGAGTGTGGGTGGGCGGCGGCGAGCTCGCGGACTTCGCGGCGAGACAGGCCCGGCTGGCCGGCCAGCGTGTGGTGCTGACGGGAGACCGGGATGACGTATCGGACCTGCTGCCTGCGTTCGACGTCTTCGCCTTGCCAAGCCGGTATGAGGGCCTGCCGACGGCGGTCGCTGAGGCCATGGCCTGCGGCGTGCCGGTAGTGGCAGCGGCCGTGAACGCGGTGCCTGATCTGGTCGAGCCTGGAGTCAGCGGGCTGCTCGTGCCGCCTGCCCGGCCCGATCTGCTCGCTGCGGCCATCTCCTACCTGCTGGACACGCCGTCGGAGGCTGCCAGGATGGCGGCGACAGCCCGGGCCAGGATTGGCCATCGATACGGTGCAGCGGCCTTGTCCGCGGCGCTCACCGCCGCCTACTGGCCAGCATCCGGCGCCGCGTCGCAGGTTGCTGAGGCGGCTAGCCGGGCAACCGGCGGCCCGGCAACAATGCAGCCCAGCATCGCGAGTCACGGTGCCAGTTTTGCAGTACCCGAACGAAGGCTCGGTTGAAACAGCCCACGGCAGGTTGTTAAACTAAACGTTCAGTCAGGCTCCGCGTATGTACTCGGAATGCGGCTGCCGCAGGTGTGATAAAGGGGATATCACAATGAGCTTCCATGCTTTTCCGGCGGACGTATCCAGCTGAACCGGGATTTGCTGATCAGTGCGTTCAGTGCCCAAGCCGAGGCCGGGCCGGCTTCGAATAGCTCAGTGTCGGATGCCAGTCTCAGCGCCCGCTGCCGGGACAGCTGTCCTGCGTTGGGAAAAATAAGGCATTACATTCGGTAATGCAATTGAACGGGGGAATCATGGAGACGACGGTCGATCCACGTAACGGCGCCGGCAGTGCGGTGCGCGCCGCGGGCGCTTTCCGTGCGCTGCAGCCTGCTGTGGCAGGCCGGCCGCTGTCCGGGACCGTCGGCCTGGAGCAGCCAGTGCCAGATAGCCGGCTCTCGGTCCAGGGCCTGCGCCATGACCTAGGGCATCAGCTGCTGACGCTATCGCTGCTTGCGGAGTCCGTGCGGGATGACAAGACACTGTCGGCCGACTCCCGCCGCCGGATGGAACTTGTCGTACACGAGATGCTGCGGGCGCTCGACATGATTACCGATTACACCCCCGCGGGTGCCGCCAGCCCCGCGGGTGCCAACTCCGCAAGCGTGGACGTGCGCGCGCTCGCTAGTGAGATCACCCAGCTTGCCGAGCTGGCCAGCGAGACCTCGGTCAGGCTCTATCCGGGCAGTCCAGCGCCTGTCCGGGTAAGCCCGACCCTGCTCTGGCGGGTGCTATGGAACCTCGTCGACAACGCGGTCCGGGCCGCCGGTCCTGGCGGGCGCGTGCAGATCGGCGTGCAGCAGGAGATCGACACGGTGATCGAGATTACCGATGACGGACCCGGTTTCGGAACCGGACCGGACGGAACCGAGGGTCTCGGCCTGTCGGTGACGCAGCAGCTGCTTGACCTGGCTGACGGCCGCATGGAGATCGGGACCGTGTCCGGTGGCGGCACCTGCGTCCGGGTGATCCTCGGCCTCGAACCCGCCCACAGCATGGTGCCAGCCTGCGCCGGCCCGTGGCACTGAGCGCCGCGGATAGCCCGCCTGCGACTTGCTGCTCGCCTGCGGCTTTGCCAAATGTGCGCCACAGTGAGCGCGGAGTCGGCCGGAGGCCAGGAATAGCGGCCTGGTAAACTGAACGTCAAGTCAGGCTCTGGCGCGAGGGTGCGCGATGCCGGGGTTGGAATCAGGGGAGTTCATCATGACCCGTTCCGCCGGTTATGTGCTGGCCGCCTCCGGGGGTATTCGATTGCAGGTAAGTCGCCTGGCCCGGCCAGATCTAGCCCGAGTAGATCTGGTATCGCCCGCACGGGCCGCAATTCCGTCGCGCTAGCAAGCAATGTGCCGGCCCGAGCCGGGCACATCAGCGGGCGCAAATCCGGAATCGTGGGCGTTATCTACGTAATGGCGTTATCGCCTCGTCATGCCGCCAGCTTTCATTAGTTATATGCAACAGGGGGGAAAATGACCGGGAGTTACGGGCTTGCCCAGGATGGGCAGTCGGATGGCATCGCTGGCGACGAGCCCACGATCCGCGGCATCCTGCACGACATCGGCCATCAGATCATGACGATCGCGCTGCTCGCTGAGAAAGTCCGGGCCGACGCCGCCCTGCCAACGGCGGCCCGGCAGCAGGCCGACCTCGTCGTTCAGGAGACGGCGCGCGCCGTCGGCATGATCACCCGCACCGCCCGGCCCGGTGACCAGCTACCCAGCCCGGCCACCGAGCTCATCGACGTGCGTGAGCTAGCTAGCCAGGCCGTGCAGCTCGTGCAGCTCGGACACCAGGCCATGGTGCGGCTCCTGCCAGGCCCGCCGGTCTATATGCGCGTCGACCCGATGGTGGTCTGGCGCGTGCTGCGCAACATCGCGGACAACGCTGCCCGCGCCGCCGGTCCGGGCGGTGTTGTGGAAGTTAGCATCCGGCATGGTGCGGGCACCATCATCGAGGTCACCGACACCGGTCCTGGGTTCGGTCAGCTGACGCATCGCCACACGGCGCCTGACACTGCCGGTCTCGGCCTGTCCGTGGTGCGGGAGCTGCTCGCGACGGCTAATGGTCGCCTCGAGATCTCGCCCCGGCGTCAGGGTGGCACCAGCGTCCGGGCCGTATTCGGCGCAAAGTGTGACCGGATCGTCATGCCGCGCCTGCCCGGGTCTCGGGTGGCGGTCGCATGATCGATGTCGTACTAGGCGACGACCATGCTGTATTCCTTGATGCGCTGTCCAGCGTGCTGACCACGCAGGGGTGCGCAGTGACGAAAGCCATGACGGTTTCGCAGACTATCGGGGCGGTCCGCGCCCGGCAGCCCGATGTGTGCCTGATCGACCGGTACTTTGCCGCGGACGACGGGATCGGAGCCGTCGGCCAGATCCTCGCGGCCTGCCCGCGGACGAAGGTGCTGATCTTGTCGGCCGATGGCGATAGCGAGGCCATCATGCAGGCCATGCGCGCGGGCGCGGCGGGCTATGTGCATAAGACACGCGGCGTCGCGGTGCTCAAGCAGACGATCGAGCGGGTACTGCGCGGCGAAGTCGTCGTCGAGGTGCCGTCATCAGCCGCCGCCAAGCCCAGGCTCGCCCGCCAGCAGGAGGCGCTCCGGCTGGCCGCTTACCTGACCGCCCGCGAGCGGCAATGCCTGCAGTTGCTGGTTGAGGGACAGGACACCGCGGCGATGGTCGCAGAGCTCGGTGTATCGGCGGCGACGGTGCGCACGCATATTCAGTCCCTGCTCAGCAAGCTTGGCGTGCATTCCAGGCTGGAGGCCGTTGCCTTCGCCGTGCAGCACGGACTGCTCGACCAGGTCTCTAGCTAGACTGCCGCCCATGGCCCGACCACGCGTCCTCTCCGGCATCCAGCCCACTGCCGATTCCTTCCACATCGGCAATTACCTTGGCGCGCTGCGTCAGTGGGTGGCACTCCAGGAGACCCATGACACGGTCTACTGCGTGGTCGACCTGCACGCCATCACGGTGCCGCAGAAGCCCGCCGAGCTGCGCCGCCGCACCAGGGTCGCGGCCGCCCAGCTGTTCGCGGCCGGGCTGGATGCGGACCGCTCGATCGTCTTCGTGCAGAGTCAGGTACCCGAGCATCCCGAGCTGGCGTGGGTGCTCAGCTGCATGACCGGGTTCGGCGAGGCCAGCCGGATGGTGCAGTTCAAGGACAAGTCAGCCAAAGGCGGCGCGGAGGCCGCGAGCGTCGGGCTGTTCACGTATCCGATCCTGCAGGCGGCCGACATCCTGCTGTACGACGCCGATCAGGTGCCGGTCGGCGAGGACCAGCGTCAGCACCTGGAGCTCACCAGGGACCTGGCGCAGCGGTTCAACCACAGATTCGGCCCGACCTTCGTGGTGCCCGGCCCGTACATCCTGCCGGAGGTCGCGAAGATCGCTGACCTGCAGGATCCGGCCATCAAGATGAGCAAGTCGGCGTCCGCGCCGCAGGGGATCATCGACGTGCTGGAGGAACCCGACGCGATCCGCCGCAAGATCATGCGCGCGGTGACAGATGCCGACGGCCAGGTACGCGCCGACGAGGCCGCCAAGCCCGGCGTCACCAACCTGCTGCGGATCTATGCTGCGCTGACCGGCGAGCCGGTGGCGAGCCTGGAGCAGCGCTATGCGGGAACCGGCTACGGCACCTTCAAGAAGGAGCTCGCGGAGGTCGTCGTCGATGCGTTCGCACCGCTTCGGGAGCGGACTGAGAAGCTGCTGTCCGACGAGGCCGAACTGGACCGGCTGCTCGCGGTCGGGGCAGCCAGCGCGCATAAGCTCGCTGCCGCCACGATGGCCCGGGTGCGGGATAAGGTCGGCTTCCTGACCTCGGCTTAGGCGGCGGCCGTACCGTGCGCCGGCCGGGGGCGGTTCCGGCCCCGTTACCTTCATCCTGATGTGTAGTAACCCGTGCCCTGGGTAGCTGCGCGCGGCAAGCACACAAATCCCCCCCGCTTGCGCAAGGAGTGATCATGATGGCCGGCACCCTGACGCTGCGCGTCCGGCGCAGCCGCGGCGCCCTCAGCGGCGTGCTGCTCGTCCTGCTTGGTATCTGGGGCGCACTCATTCCATTCGTGGGCCCGTATTTTCATTACGCGTACACCCCCGATCGCACCTGGGCCGTCACGGCAGGACGGATGTGGCTGCAGGTGCTGCCCGGGGTCGTGGTGCTGATCAGCGGCATTGTCGTGCTCATCAGCCGGCTACGGCCGGTGGCCGTGTTCGCCGCCTGGCTCGCGGCGCTGGCTGGCGCCTGGTTTGCGGTCGGCACCGTGGTCGCCGCGCACTGGACAACACTGCCCGACGCGGGCGTGCCGGTCGGCGGCTCGGCCAGGATGGCGCTCGAGCAGATCGGCTTCTTCACCGGCCTTGGCGTGGTGATCGTCTTCGTGGCCGCGCTGGCGCTGGGCAGGTTCACTGTCATTGCTGCCAGCGACCAGGCGGTGCCCGCTGCAGCGGCCGAAGCTGAGGCAGCTGACCGAGCTGCCGCTGACTCGGCAGCGGCCGCGCGGACTCCGGTCGCCGCCGGTGCTGCGGCCGGTGCGACCAGGCCATCGAGGTTCCCGACGGTCAAGCTCCGGAAGGCCGAACTCGGCACGACCGGGACAGGCGCAGGGGCCAGCAACGCCGACTAGCTGCTCCTTCCGGTAGCTTGCGCGGGTCAGCTCGGCTACTGCGGACCGCGGCTGCCGGCCGTCATCCGGCGACGGACTGTGACGACGCCACCAAGCCCGAGGCCGGCAACGGCAAGTGCTCCACCCGCGACCGCATAGCCTGCGACCCCGCCGTGGCTGGCAGACTGCGCGCTGGCGAGCGCGGCGGTAGCCGTCGGCGTGGCTGCGCCCGGCGCTGAGCCGCCGGCACTTGCGCTGGGCCGGCTACCGGAGCCGGCGCTGTCAGCGGGGCGCGGCGGGCGAGTGCTGGTGCTCGGGTTGCTCGCGGCGGCTTCCGGCCTGCTGGCGGCCGCCGGCTGTGCTTGCTGGGCCTCGTGCGCCACGGCGACCGCCGGGCCAGCCGGCGCGACCAGCTCGCCGACCGGCTGCACCTTGCCGTTCATCGCGAAGCCCCAGTCCAGCAGGCGTTCCGCGGCACCGATCTCCTGCAGCGGCGTGCAATGCAGCACAGTGACGATCAAGGTAACGCCGTTCCGTCTGGCCATGCCGATGTAGGTGGCCTCGGACTTGACCGTCCAGCCGATCTTCCCCCCGATGCCGCCTCGGTAATGGGTGAGCAGGGAGTTCTGGTTCACCAATGTCTCCCAGTCGTGCGGCTTGACCTCGAACTTGCTGGTCAGCATTTCGTCGTAGCGCATGAAGGCCGGCGTTGCCAGCGCCTGGCGGGCGATCAGCGCCTCGTCGTAGGCCGACTCCACCTGACCCGGCGCGGGCAGGCCGTTGGGCAGTTTGGCAACCACGTCATAGGCCTGTAGCTGGCGGGCCTCGGCATTGATGAGCGCCATGCCCTTGGCGAATGAGCCAGTGGCCTGGGTCAGGGCGACCGCAGCGTCGTTGGCCGAGATCAGCAGCAGAGCCTTGAAGAGACTGGCGACTTCATAGCGGCGGCCGGTGATCAGACCAGCCACGTTTGGCTCCACAGAGGTCGCGAGCTTCGTCGCCGGGATCATGGCCGCCGGATTAAGCCTGGGGATCAGCGTGATCGCCGTCAGTACCTTCAGCGTGCTGGCCGGCCCGTACTCGCCGTGCGGATCCCGGGCAGCGAGCACCTGACCGGTGTCGGCGTTCGCGATCACCCAGGCGGACGCCGGCACCTTGGGAAGTTTCCGGGCGCCGTGCGATGGTTCGGCCACCACGATGCCTGCGCTGGCCATCCGCGGGCCGCCAACCTGGCGGGCGGCGGCCGATCCGGGCGCTGGCGCGCTGCTGGGACCGCCCGCCAGGCTGCTGGCCGCGCCGGTCGGGGCTGCCCTGGCAGCAGCCGCCGGCAGGATTACCGCGGGGCAGGCCGCGGCCGACAGGACTGCCGTCGCCAGTGCCACTCGGGTGCCAAGCCTCATCCCGTTCCTCAATCCATGCTCTGAGCTACCCGGCTAGGCCGGGGGTCTGGGCCGAATCTGCTTGCGGGCTGAAGCGCAGCTTATGTCGTAAATGCGGTGCTCAAGTCACGCACTGTGACTCTCCCCAGGTCAGCGACTTGTCGCACATACGACATTCCGGTAATACCGCGTCTAACGTTACGGCCCGCGGGAAAGTTTGCGAAGGCTTTGACGAGCACCGACCTGACCGCGGTCAAACGTGGCGCAGTTCACAGAAGCTGCGCGCACGCACGCGCCGTAGTCTTGTCGCATGAGTCGCAAATCGGAGTCCGGTACGCCGATCGCGGGTGTCTACGGGCCGCAGGACGTGCAGGACCTCGATCCGGCGGCGGACCTTGGCGAGCCGGGCGCGTTCCCGTTCACCAGGGGCATCTATCCGACTATGTATGCGACCAAGCCCTGGACAATGCGGCAATACGCCGGATTCTCCACTGCCGCCGACTCCAATAGGCGTTATCACCAGCTGATCCAGGCCGGCACGACTGGCCTGTCGGTGGCATTCGACTTGCCGACTCAGATGGGCTTCGATTCCGATGCACCGCAGGCGGACGGCGAGGTAGGCAAGGTCGGCGTCGCGATCGACTCGATCGAGGACATGCGGCTCTTGTTCGACGGCATTGGCCTGGACAAAGTCTCGACCTCCATGACCATCAACGCGCCTGCCGCCCTGCTGCTGTTGCTCTACCAGCTGGTCGCGGAGGAACAGGGAGTCAGCCCGGCGGCTATCTCGGGCACCATCCAGAACGACATACTGAAGGAATACATCGCGCGCGGCACCTACATTTACCCGCCGCAGCCGTCGCTGCGACTTATTGCAGATACGTTCGCTTACTGCCGGGCCGAGATTCCGCGCTGGAATACCATCTCCATCTCCGGCTATCACATGGCCGAGGCCGGTGCCACGCCGGTTCAGGAGATAGCATTCACGCTCGCGAATGCGCGTGAGTATGTGCGCACCGCAATTGCGTCCGGCCTGGCCGTCGACGAATTCGCGCCCCGGCTGTCGTTCTTCTTCGTGGCCAGGACAACATTGCTCGAGGAAGTGGCCAAGTTCCGCGCTGCCCGGCGGCTGTGGGCGCACATCATGCGGGACGAGTTCAGCGCACAGGACCCACGTTCGCAGATGCTGCGCTTCCACACCCAGACCGCTGGCGTGCAGCTCACGGCGCAGCAGCCAGAAGTAAACCTGGCCAGGGTCACGCTCCAGGCGCTCGCGGCGGTGCTCGGCGGCACCCAGTCGCTCCACACCAACTCCTACGACGAGGCCATCGCGCTACCCACGCAGAAGGCGGCAACACTGGCTGTGCGGACGCAGCAGGTGCTGGCGAACGAGACCGATCTCACTGCCACTGCGGACCCGCTCGCGGGCTCCTACGCGATCGAGTCGCTGACCGATGAGATAGAGGCGCAAGCCCGCCACCTGATGCGCCAGGTGGCCGACCTCGGCGGCGCCGTCGCGGCCATCGAGCAGGGTTTCCAGAAAGCCGAGATTGAGCGGTCGGCGTACCAGTTCGCCCGCGAAGTGGACAGCCGGGAGCGGATCGTGGTGGGCGTGAACGCCTTCACCAGCGCGGCAGGCGAGCCGTACGAGCCGTTGCGCGTAGACCCGGCCATCGAGCGCCAGCAAGCGGCCAGGCTGGCCGAACTGCGGGACCGGCGCGACTCCGCGGAGGTCAGGCGACGCATTGATGAGGTGCGAATCGCCGCGAAGGGCGAGTCCAATCTGCTCTATCCGTTGCGCGAGGCGCTTAGGTCGCTGGCCACGATCGGCGAGGTCTGCGACGCGCTGCGGGATGTCTGGGGTGTATACCAGCCGCCCGAGGTCTACTGACCCGGCGGGTTCCGTGCAGCGCCCGACAATCGCGCAAGACCAGCGAAGTAGCAATCTGAGCGGTACTATGCTGCCCAGTAGGGAATCTCCCGTGAATCGCCAGTCACATGCGCACTACGTTTGGCGAGCGCAAAGGCTGGTAGCTAGTGCCAGTCGATTCGCAGGGAGCGCAGTGCTTTTCCCGGCGTGAGAGCGGCGGGTCAGTTCAGGAGCGGGCACGTTACCGGGCTTGTGCCGGGCTGCTGCCATCGACGGCAGCTGATCTGGTCATGCCACGCTTGCTAGCGGACTGGAGTGAGTTCGAGGTTCACATGAAGACGTCGCTGAGCGCCGGATGGGACCGGCCCGAAATGTTCCGGCACAGTTGTGCCGCCCGGACAGTTTTCGTTGCCGACGGGGAGGCAGCGCATGGCCGAGCATGACCTCGAAGGGGAACTCGACGCATTCCTGAGCGCCCATGAGCCTGAGCTCATCGAGTTCCGGCAGGATCTGCACGCCCACCCCGAAACCGGCTACCACGAGTACCGGACCACCCGGCGGATCGCGCTCCGGCTCGAGGCGGCGGGCCTGAAGCCGTCCATCCTGCCCAAGGGCACCGGCCTGACAGTCGACATCGGCGCTGGCTCAGCTGACGAGCCAGTGGTGGCGCTGCGAGCGGACATCGATGCGCTACCCATCAACGACGAAAAAGACGTGCCCTACCGGTCGGTCAATCGGGGTGCCTGTCACGCCTGTGGCCATGACGTGCATACCTCCATTCTCCTGGGCACCGGCCTGTTCCTGGCCAGGGCCGCCGCAGCCAGGGCGCTGCCGGGCAAGGTCAGGCTCATCTTTCAGCCAGCCGAGGAAGTACCCGGCGGTGCGGTGGACGTGCTGGCGGCCGGCGGCATTGCCTCGGTAGACCGGATCTTCGCCTTGCATTGCGACCCCAGGCTGGACGTCGGCAAGATCGGCACCAGGATCGGGCCGATCACGGCCGCCTGCGACAAGCTGACGGTGAAGGTGACCGGACCTGGTGGCCACACGGCCAGGCCGCACCTGACTGCCGACCTCGTGTACGCGCTCGGCAAGATCATTACTGAGCTGCCCGCTGCACTGTCCCGCCGCGTCGACCCGCGATCGAGTCTGAGCCTGGTCTGGGGCCGGGTCAGCGCTGGCTCGGCAGCCAACGCCATCCCCGACGATGGCGAGGTGGAGGGCACCGTCCGCTGTCTGGACGACACCGCCTGGCATGAAGCTCCGGAGCTGGTCAAGGCGCTGCTGGAGTCGGTCGCGAGCGCCTATGGCGTGGTCCCGGAGATCATCTACCAGCGCAATGTGCCGCCGACCGTCAATGAGGCAATCAGCACGGCCATGTTCGAGGCCGCTGCGGACCGCGTGCTCGGCCCGGATTCGATTACCGAGGCACCGCAGAGCCTCGGCGGCGAGGATTTCGCCTGGTACCTGGAGTCCATTCCGGGTGCACTGGCCAGGCTAGGCACCCGGAATCCGGAGGCTCCGGCCGACTTCGACATCCACCAGGGCGTATTCGACGTGGACGAGCGAGCCATCGGCTACGGGGTGCGGCTGATGGCCGCGACCGCGCTCACAGCGATGTCGGCAGGCGGCGAGGTAACGCCCGACGCCATGCCAGGCGCTACCGCGAGCCGGACGCAGATCGCCGGCGCGACCCTGGGCTGACGTCACCGTTGACCCGGGCTGCTGAGGCTTGGCCGGAATCGCCCCGGCCCGGCAGTTGCGCATACAGTAGGGCCCGGTAAGGGCGGCTGTCAGGTGGCTGCCCGGCGGCCTTCAGGCTCAGCCACCGGACTGACCGGACTGGAGTGGCGCTTCGTGTCGTCCCAGCAACACCAGGCAGCAATGCATGAGCCAGCGCCGGATGGCGCTGAGGCTAGCGCTAGCGGCGGTCCTGCACCGCTGGATGGAATCACCAGGCCACCGGCCAGCGGGCCGGAGACGAGCGCCACGGAGGCCCGGACACCGCCGGCCCAGGCCGCGGCTCCGGAGGCAGGCAGCCCGGAGACCGGCGCCCCGGAGACCGGCGCCCCGGAGACCGGCGCCACGGAGACTGGCGCCCCGGACACCGGCAAAGTCGGCGCGCGGCGGCTCACGGGGCCCGCCGGGCCAGCGAGCCCGGCGCAGGCAGCCGTAGAGCGGTTCCAGACCGGCAAGGCGCTGTCGGACGGAAAGATCCTTTATCGGCGGTTGACGCCGGTTGTCCTCTGGTGGGTCTGGCTCGCTTTCTTCGTCTTCTGCCTGGCTGACGTGGTGATTCCGGCGCACAGTTACCTATCGGCAGAAGTGCTGGCCGGCCTGCTGGCGGTGACCGCTGGCGTCTACGTCTGCACGCTGCGCCCGACGAGTCGTCTGCCGACGATGAGTCTGTCGTCATCCGGAACCCGTTCCGCGATTACCGGGCGAGCTGGGGCGCCGTGCGCGGTGTGTTCCTCGGCGACTCGGTCGAGCTCAATTGCGCCCGGCCTGCGCCGAAGAAGGACAAGACCGTCTACTGCTGGGCGCTGTACACCGGCCGCCACTCCCGGATGCGATCTCAGATGCAGCGTTCGCTGATCAAGGTAGGGCCTGGTGCCCGCCTCCCGGCCACCGACTCGGAGCGGAAGGACCTGGTCCCGCTGATGGCCGCTGAGCTGGGGCAGCGGTGCAAGGACGCGCGAGATCGCGGCGTGGCCGACGCCGTGCTGGAAAGCCAGTGGGCGTGGCGACCGCTCGCTGGCACGCTGATGCTGACTGTCGCGACCCTGGTGCTCATCCTGGTCCGGTAACGGCGCCGGCCTAGTCGCCCACGGTCGCGCAGGGCCGCCGTCGAAGCCAGGCGACGTACTCCGGTGGCGCACCGGCCGATTCGGCCGCGTCCGCCACCATGCCGAGGTAACGCGCCGACGGCAGCCCACCCTCGTAGTCGTCCAGCACGTAGAGCCAGGCCAGAATCTCACCGTTCAGCGTGCTCACGCGGACCTTCGATTTGCGGTAGTAGCCCAGCGTGGCGCCGTCCCAGCGGTCCAGCGCGGCCTCGTCGGCCTCAGTAATTTCGTACAGGGCAACGAACACCCGGTTGCCGGCGGCTTCGACCACTGTCGCCAGCGCGCCTTCCCAGCCGATATCCTCGCCGCCGAACGTGAGCCGCCAGCCTTCCAGCCAGCCAGTGTCCTGCAAAGGCGAATGCGGGCAGCGGTGCGCCATCTGGGCCGGATCCATATTGCTGGCATAGGCCGCGTATATCGCCACGGTTGACAAGAGTACGAGCCCGCCCGGCGTCATGCGGGGATTACCTGATCGGCTGGCCGGACTGGCCGCCGTGGTGCTGGCCGGAGCCAGTGCAGGGTGTCGAGCGCGGATACGACAGAATGAGACAACGTGAATCAGCTGCGCACCAGGATCGCGATCATCGGCGGCGGACCGGGCGGGTATGAGGCCGCGCTAGTCGCCGCGCAGCTCGGCGCTGAGGTAACCGTCGTCGAACGCGACGGCCTCGGCGGGGCGTGCGTGCTTACCGACTGCGTGCCGTCCAAGACGCTCATTGCTACCTCCGGCATGATGGCGGCGCTGGAGGGCTCAGCCAGCCTTGGCATCCGCCTCAATGCGGAGCGGAACGGAGCTCTGCTCGACGCGCCTCGCCTGTACGCGCGGGTGCGATCCCTCGCCAGAGCGCAGTCGGCGGACGTCGCATCGCGCCTCTCGGCCGAGGGCGTCAAGGTAATCGCCGGAACTGGCCGGCTGGTCGGGCCGCGCACGGTCGCTGTCGGCGATACCGCGATCGAAGCCGACGCGGTGCTGATCGCCACCGGCGCCGAGCCGCGGATCCTGGCGGGCGCGGAGCCGGACGGCGAGCGAATCCTCACCTGGCGCCAGCTGTACGACCTGGACACGCTGCCGGCCGAGCTGATCGTCGTTGGCTCGGGCGTCACCGGCGCTGAGTTCGCCAGCGCCTACCAGGCACTTGGCTCCCAGGTCACGCTGGTTTCCTCGCGCGAGCGGGTGCTGCCGCACGAGGATGCCGACGCCGCGATGGTGGTCGAGGACGTCTTCCGGCGCCGCGGCATGACGGTGCTCGGTCAGTCCAGGGCAGTAGGAGTCAGCCGGACGGGCAGCGGAGTGTCGGTGGTGCTGTCTGATGGCCGGACCGTACGCGGTACCCACTGCCTGCTCACCGTGGGCATGGTGCCCAGTACCGCCAATCTCGGCCTGGCTGAGCAGGGCATTGCGGTGGACGACCGCGGTTTCGTGCCGGTCGACAAGGTGTCCAGGACCTCGGCGCCAGGAATCTACGCAGCCGGCGACTGTACCGGCGTGCTGATGCTTGCTTCGGTCGCGGCCATGCAGGGCAGGATCGCCATGTGGCACGCGCTCGGGGAGGCCGTGACGCCGCTACGGCTGAGTCACGTCGCGGCGACGATCTTCACCGAGCCCGAGATTGCGACCGTCGGCGTGCCAGAGCCGGCCGTGACCTCGGGCGCGGTCCAGGATGCCGTCGTGGTAAAGCTGCCGCTCGCCACCAACGCCAGGGCCAAGATGCAGGGCTTCCGGGACGGCTTCGTGAAGCTCATAGCGCGGCGCAGCAGCGGTGTGGTGCTTGGCGGCGTGGTCGTGGCGCCGCGCGCCAGCGAACTGATTCTTGCCGTCTCGCTTGCGGTTGAGCAGATGCTCACCGTCGATCAGATCGCACATACATTCGCGGTGTACCCGTCGCTGTCCGGCAGTCTGACCGAGGCGGCCCGCAAGCTCATGCGGCCCGCCGACAGCTCGAGCGGCTAGACCCGGCTGGCGCTGCGTTAGTGCGTCGGATGGCCAAGGTCCGGGTCGTCGGGGACGTCCAGGCCATGCTGGCGCAGCCGCGACGCCCTGATGTCGTCGGCATAGGCGATCACGGTGAAGATGCTGCCGCACAGGATCAGCAGCACCATCATGGCCGCGAACCACCCTGGCGCGGGTGACAGCGTCAGCAGGAGTGCCGCGACGATCGCGCAGATCGGGATGATCACAGCAAGATGCCGAAGCAGGGTCCGGCCGCGCCAGCCCGCGTCGGTGAGCTCGTGCCGTACCCAGTCCAGGTTCTCCGGCGGCAGTCTGAAGCCCGCCGCGAAGCGCAGCCAGGCGGCCGCGCTCGGATCCCCGGCCAGTCGCGCCATCAGCGGATCTGGCAGATAACGGCCCCGGCCGGCACGGTCTGGCCGACCTGAATGGACAGACCGGTGACAGTGCCTGCCTGATGGGCCGTAAGGGGCTGCTCCATCTTCATGGCCTCCAGCACCACGATGGTGTCACCAGCCGATACCTGCTCGCCGTCGGCGGCTACGATCTTGACGATCGTGCCCTGCATCGGGCTGACGAGTTCGTCACCGCTCGGCGCCCCGCCACCTGCCGCGCCGCGCCGTCCGCTTCGCGGCCGCCCGGTGGCCGGAGCTGAACCGGTACCCGTCGCCGCCGCGCCGAAGCTGGCGGGGACAGTGACCTCAAGTCTCTTCCCGCCGACCTCCACGATGATCCGCTCGCGTGGCTCGGCGTCGGCGGCACCGCCGCCAGTCCCCTGATAGGGCGGGATCTCGGCCGAGAATTCTGTCTCAATCCAGCGGGTGTGCACGGCGAAGGGCTCGGCGGTAAAGGCCGGGTCGCACACCACGGCGCGGTGGAAAGGCAACACAGTGGGCATGCCGTCGATTTCGAATTCGGCGAGGGCACGGCGGGCTCGCTCGAGCGCGTGCTGCCTGGTCGCACCCGTGACGATGAGCTTGGCGATGAGGGAATCAAACGCCTGCGGCACGGTCATCCCGGCGCTGTACCCGGCGTCCAGCCGGACGCCCGGCCCGGACGGCTGCCGCCAGCCGGTGATGGTGCCCGGCGCGGGCAGGAAGCCGCGGCCGGCATCCTCGGCGTTGATGCGGAACTCGATCGAGTGGCCGCGCGCCTCCGGGTCGGTGAAGCTGAGCGGCTCCCCGTCGGCGATGCGGAACATCTCGCGCACCAGGTCGACGCCTGTGACCTCTTCCGTCACCGGATGCTCGACCTGCAGCCGGGTGTTCACTTCCAGGAAGGAGACCGTGCCATCCTGGCCGATCAGGAACTCGCAGGTGCCTGCGCCGACATATCCAGCCGCCCGCAGGATGTCGGCCGACGCGGTGCGCAGCTGCTTTTCCTGCTCGGCGGTCAGGAACGGAGCTGGCGCCTCCTCGACGAGCTTCTGATGCCGCCGCTGGAGTGAGCAGTCCCTGGTCGACACGATTACGACGTTGCCATGCAGGTCAGCCAGGCACTGCGTCTCAACGTGCCGTGGCTTGTCGAGGTACCGCTCGACGAAGCATTCGCCGCGGCCGAACGCGGCTACCGCCTCGCGTACCGCGGACTCGAACTGACTGGCAATCTCATCAGCGGTCCTGGCCACCTTCAGGCCGCGCCCACCGCCACCGAACGCGGCCTTGATCGCGATCGGCAGGCCGTGCTCGGCAGCGAACGCTGCTGCCTCCTCGGCACCGCTGACCGGGCCATCGGTGCCGGCCGCCAGCGGCGCGCCGACCTTCTTTGCGATGTGCCGCGCCTGGACCTTGTCGCCGAGTGCCTCGATGGCCGCCGGCGGCGGGCCGATCCAGGTCAGGCCCGCCTGGATCACGGCGCGAGCGAAGTCGGCATTCTCCGCCAGGAAGCCGTAGCCCGGATGCACCGCGTCCGCACCGCTGTCCGCCGCAGCGGCCAGGATCTTGCGGATGTCCAGGTAGCTGTCCGCGGCCGTCTGGCCGCCCAGCGCGTAAGCCTCGTCAGCCATTGTGACGTGCAGCGCATCCAGGTCCGCGTCACCATAGACGGCGACGCTGGCCAGGCCGGCGTCCCGGCATGCCCGGGCGATTCGGACGGCAATCTCACCCCGGTTGGCGATCAGGACCTTGCGCACGTGCGTTGTCTCCTCATTTCGGCTGTGAGGAGTCTAGGTGAGAACGCGCCAGCCCGCCGGACCGGGCATCGGGCCTAGGACGGCAGCGCGCTGGCGCGCCATGCGCCTGGTCCTGGCGCAAGCTGGGGTCGCATCAGGGCGGCTGGCGCCGACCAGTTCGGCCGTTCCGGCCGCTGCCCTGACCGGCTGAAGCCGGTCCGCCGGGCACGTGCGGTGAGCACGACCACCACGGCGGCTAGCTCGGCAGCGTCAGGCTCGCCGCGTATCACTGACAGCAGCGGCCCGATGCTGGCCGCTGCGGCGTCCTCCACCAAGAGACCTAGCCCTTCGATTTGCCGACCCCGAGGCCGAACTGGCGGTGCACTCTAGCCCAGAAGGCGTCTCGCAGCCATTCGCGGGCCTCCTGGTAAGAGCGCAGCGACAGGTTCAGCTCCTTCTCCGCGTCGACGAGCAGTTCCTTGTCGATCACGGGTGGCAGGATCGGCCCTGGGAGCAGATCCCTGATGTTGTCCTCGCCCCTGGTCAGGATCCACTTCTGGGCAACATGCTCGCCCGCTTCCTCGACCCGTTCGCGGTCCGGTCCGAGCCGGGCGGACTGCATATGGGTGATCGGCATCGGCCTGGACATCGGCCGGCTCAGGTGCCGGTCGCCGAACACCTGAGCGGGTGATGGCGCTCCTGGTGAGCTCTGCACCGGCAGAGACTGGTCGGCCCTGGGCGGCAGGGGCTCAGTCGTGACCGCCTGGGCCGGCTCCGCGGAGAGCTGGCGAGTGAAGAATGGCTCGAGGAACGATCGCTCGAGGACGTCGACCGTGTCGGACTCCCAGACCAGCCGCTCCGCCTGATTCGTGCCATATGGCGGCTCTACGCCCCACAAGTGAATCCGTACGCCGTACGCCTGAGCCGCCTCGACGGCAGGCACCATGTCCTCATCGCCCGCCACGAGGATCGCGTCGGTGATGGCCCGGTGCCGGGCTAGCGCCTCCATGTCAGCACGGATCTGGGCGTCCACGCCCTTCTGCTGGCCGCGAGCATTCAGGTTCCCCAGCCGCAGCTTGACCCACGGCATCTGGGCTATGACCCGCTGGTCGATCGTGGGTACCCGGTCCCTCGCCGCGTCATACCAGTAGACCCGCAGCAGCTCGCCCCGGACGTGATCCTCTGCGTGCCTGGTCAGAGCCTGGATAAGCTTGTCGGCGTCGACCCGGTACTCGCGCCGTGACGCGGCGCTGAAGAGCAGCTCGCCAGCCGACGCATAGATGTACCCGACGTCCACCATGATGGCGTAGCGGGACAGCAGGGGCAGCGGCGGCCCGGTCTCGGTCATAATACTCACGACTCTAACCGCACTGGCGAGTAGTGAGCTGCCAGAAGCCGTTACCGCAGCGCGATCATCCGGTCACAATGAGGTGATCCCGTCCCGGTCAGGCGCATTACAGCGGGATGTTGCCGTGCTTCTTCGGCGGCAGCGCCTGCCGCTTGGTGCGCAGTGCGCGGAGGGCGCGGGTCACTGACGACCGGGTCTCGGCGGGCCTGATGACCGCGTCCACATATCCGCGCTCGGCTGCTATATACGGGTTGAAGAGGGTGTCCTCGTACTCGGCTGACTTTTCCTTCCGCAGCGCAGCCCGCTCGGCCGGGTCGGCCACTGCGGCCAGGTCGCGGCGGTAGAGGATGTCGACCGCGCCATCGGCCCCCATCACCGCGATCTGCGCCGTCGGCCAGGCGAGGTTGATGTCGCCGCCCAGGTGCTTGGAGCCCATCACGTCGTAGGCGCCGCCGTACGCCTTCCGGGTGATCACCGTGATCTTCGGCACGGTGGCCTCGGCGTAGGCGTAGATCAGCTTGGCGCCGCGCCTGATGATGCCGCCCCACTCCTGGCCGGTGCCAGGCAGGAAACCCGGCACATCGACGAAGGTCAGCACGGGGACGCCGAACGCATCGCAGGTCCGGACGAACCTGGCGGCCTTCTCCGAGGCGTCGATGTCCAGCGTTCCGGCCGACTGCATCGGCTGGTTGGCAACCACGCCGACTGATGCTCCCTCGACCCGGCCGAAGCCGACCAGAATGTTCGGCGCGAAGCCGGCGTGGATCTCCAGGAACTCGCCGTTATCCAGCACGTGCTCGATGATCTTGTGCATGTCATAGGGCTGGCGCGGCGAATCCGGGATGACGGTGTCCAGCTCGGCGTCGTGCTCGGTCAGCTCGAGCACGACCGCTGGTTCCGCCTCGGCGGGATGCACAGGTGGCGCGTCCAGGTTGTTCGAGGGCAGGTAGGACAGCAGCTCGCGGGCGAATTCCAGGCAATCCTGCTCGTCGGCGGCCTGGTAATGGGCCACGCCAGACTTCGCGTTGTGTGCGTGCGCGCCGCCGAGTTCCTCCTGGCTGACCTCTTCTCCGGTCACCGTCTTGATCACGTCAGGCCCGGTAATGAACATGTACGAGGTCTTGTCCACCATCAGCGTGAAGTCCGTGATAGCCGGGGAGTACACCGCGCCGCCGGCGCAGGGTCCCATGATCAGGGATATCTGCGGGATCACGCCGGAGGAGATCACGTTCCGGTAGAAGATCTCGCCGTACAGGCCGAGCGCGACCACGCCTTCCTGGATCCGCGCGCCGCCGCTGTCGTTGATGCCGATCATCGGGCAGCCGGTCTTCAGCGCGTGATCCATGACCTTGACGATCTTCTGGCCGTAGACCTCGCCGAGGGAACCGCCGTTCACGGTGAAGTCCTGGCTGAAGACGCATACCGGCCTGCCGTCGATGGTGCCGTAGCCGGTGACCACGCCATCGCCGTACGGCCGGTTCTTCGCCATGCCGAAGTCCGTGGCCCGGTGCCGGGCAAGCTCGTCGAACTCGGTGAAGGAGCCAGGATCGAGCAGCGCGTCGATCCGCTCCCGTGCCGTCATCTTGCCCTTGGCGTGCTGGCGCTCGACCGCTCGCGCGGTCCCGGCGTGGATCGCCTCGTATCGGCGCTTCTCCAGGTCAGCTAGCTTGCCTGCGGTGGAGTGCGGGTCCAGCAAGGCTGCGTCGCCTGGCCGGGAGCTGGCGGCTGCTGGCGAGGGTGCATGTGGCTGCGGGGCTGGATCGGAGGCCATGCCGGACAGGTTAGGCCAGAATCGCCGGACCTGGCTCATCGGGCGGGCCGGAAGCGTCTGCGCGCTCGCGCCTGGGAATCTGCCTGACCTCGGTATGTTCGCATCCATGCACGAGTCCGATCGGCTGGCGTCCAGTGCGGACCCGCATCGCGCGCCATTGCATGAAGCGACCCTCCGGACGGCGATCCTGGCCGGCTCGGACCTGTGGTCCAGGCTGACCGTGGTCGGCAGCACCGGATCGACGAACGCGGACCTGCTGGCTGCGGCCAGAGCGGGCGAGCCGGCCGGCGCGGTACTGGTTGCCGAGGAGCAGACTCGCGGCCGCGGCAGGCTGGACCGGACCTGGCAGAGCCAGCCAGGGGCGGCCCTGACGTTCTCGGTGCTGCTGCGCCCCGCGGCCGTCCCGTCCGGCAGCCGCGGCTGGCTGCCGCTGCTGGCAGGCGTGGCGGTAGCTGCCGGGCTGCGGGCCGGCGCTGGCCTGGAGGTCAGCCTGAAGTGGCCTAACGATGTGCTCGTCGGCCCGGCGAAGCTGGCCGGCATCCTGGCCGAGCAGGCCGGGACCGCGATCGTGGTCGGCATCGGCCTCAACGTCAGCCAGAGTCGCACCGAGCTGCCTTCAGACCAGGCAACATCGCTCTGGCTCGCGGGTGCCAGCGCCGACCGGGCTACGGTCCTGGTCGCGGTGCTGCGCGAGTTCGAGCACTGGTACCAGCGGTGGATCAGCGGGCCGCTGCCGGGCGACGCGACCGCGAGCGGCCTGCACGCCGAGTACCTGCGGTACTGCGCGACGGTGGGCCAGCAGGTGCGGGTCGAGCTACCCGGCGGCACGGTGCTGACCGGGCAGGCCTGCGGCATCGACGCCGTCGGGCGGCTGCTGGTCAGCTCGCCAGCCGGGATCGAGCCGGTGAGCGCCGGGGATGTCGTGCACGTGCGGTGACCAGCGCGCGGCCAGCTGCCTCCGGCTCAGCGGTCTGCGTGCCGGCCTGGTTTTGGGGTGTTTCCAGGGGGTGTCTGCCCGGATGTCGTGCCACCATGGGGGACATGCCCAGCGCAACCGGCCTCACCGAGGGAGAAGAGCTCGTGGTGCGGCTCCACCAGCACTGGAAGACGGTGCTGAGACCCATCCTGATTCTCGCCGTTACCATCCTGGCGCTGCTGGCCGTGGTTATCTTCGTGCCTTCCGGACACGACTCGGCGATCGTGAGGTCAGCGCTCGGTGCCGTAGCGCTGATCGTCGTACTCACCTGGGTCGCGGCTCCGCTGCTGCGCTGGCGCACGACCAGCTATGAGCTGACGAACAGGCGGCTGCGGCTGCGCGCCGGGATCGTGACCAGGACTGGCCGGGACTTCCCGCTCGCCAAGATCACCGATGTGTCCTTCGCTCAGGGCGTGCTCGATCGCGTACTCGGCTGCGGCCGCCTGATCGTCGAGTCACCTGGCGAGAACGGCCAGCTGGTACTCGTCGAGATCCCTCATGTCCAGGATGTTCAGTCGACCTTGTTCCAGCTGGTTGGTGAGGAGCAGGCCCGGCTGGCCAGGGAACAGCAGTAATCAGCGGCTGGTTACCCTGAACATCCGCAGTCTGCCTGCAAGGGGAACGAGGCCGCATTCGTGTCAGACCTGCCGAGCCAGATTTCAGTCCGTGAGGTCGGTCCGCGCGACGGGCTGCAGAACGAGCAGCCAGTCGCCACTCAGGCCAAGATCGAGCTCATTGACCGGCTGTCGGCTACCGGTGTGCAGCGGATCGAGGCGGTCTCCTTCGTGCGGCCGGACGCGATCCCGCAGATGGCCGATGCTGACGAGGTATGGCGCGGGATCGAGCGCGCCGCGTCGGTGCGCTACTCCGCCCTCGTGCCGAACCTGCGGGGCGCGAAGCGGGCACTGGACAGCGGACTCGCTGAGCTTGAGGCCGTCGTGTCAGCTTCCGACACCCACAACCGCAAGAACGTCAATCGCAGCACGCAGGAGTCACTCGATGAGATCGCCGAGATCATCAGTCTGGCTCATGATCGCGGTGCCAGCTGCCAGGTAGTCGTGTCGACGGCGTGGGGCTGCCCCTACGAGGGGGACGTGCCAGTGGAGCGGGTCGTAGCGGTTGCCAGTCGTGCCGTCGCCGACGGAGCCGATGCCATCTCGTTCGGGGACACCACCGGGATGGCAACGCCCAGCCGAGTACGCAGGCTGGTCGGGGAGTTCCGGTCAGCGCTACCGGACACCGGGCTGAACCTGCATTTCCATAACACCAGGGGCACCGGGCTGGCCAACGTGCTGACCGCGCTGGAACTGGGCGTTGCCGATTTCGATGCGTCCGTGGGCGGCCTCGGTGGCTGCCCGTACGCGCCTGGCGCTACCGGCAACATTGCCACCGAGGAACTCATCCACATGGTCGAGGACATGGGGGTGGCTACCGGGATCGACCTGGAAGCCATGATCGAGGCAGCCGCCGATGCGGAGCGCATCATCGGCCGCCAGCTGCCGTCGCAGGTGCTCCGGGCCGGGCCTCGTTCCCGCATTATCCAGGCGTGACCACGGCGCGGCGGCGCTTGCATGCCGGCCGCCGGGCAACCTGCCCGCGACAGGGCCGGGCCCGCCGCACGGCGGGCCCGGCCGTTGCGCCGTGACGATCGGGGCTCAGCCCTCCAGCGCGCGCATCGCGCGGATGAAGGCCTGGCCGCGTGGGCGTGCCGACACCGGTCATGTTGTCGTAGCCAGGCAGTGTGACCTGGCCGAAGTAGCCGAACATCCGGGCGCTCTGGTCATCGAACTGGGTGAGGACCTGGATGCCACAGGTGAACGGGTTACACGCGACGCCGCGGAACTCAGCCTTGGTGTGGCTGGTGACCGGCAGCGCGTCGTGCAGTGCATAGGAGCCGGCCAGCCGGTACAGCGCCGGGTCGATGAACCCGAACGAGTGCCGCTGGCGTTGCTGAGCAGCAGCAACGATGCCTGCTACCAGCGGTGAGGCCTCACTGGTGCCGCCGACGTCGATCTGGAGGTAGACCGGCGGCTGGTTCGGGTTCTGCTGCGGGACGAGAAGCCCCACTGCCATGCCGGTGAACGGGTCGGCATCCGCACTGATGTCCGGCGCGGAGCGGACCGCGCCGCCGCGGTTGCCCGGTGCCCTGGCCAGCTGGGCCGGGACAACGCCCTTCTGGTAGCCAGGCTGGGCCCACAGCATGCTCGGGCCGCCGCCGGTGGCGCCCTGCTCGCCGACGAACACCCAGCCGCGGTGCACGGTCAGGATGGACTCGCCGGTCGACCAGCCTGTCTCGAACAGCCGGTTGAGGCGGTGGCCGATGCCCAGGGTGGTGCCGCCGACCGAGATGGCGTACGGGCTGTCGGACGGCGACAGCACGCCGGAGCCATCGCCAGCAGAGAAGTACATGCCGACGCCCTCGGCGGCAGCACGCAGCAGGAAGGACGTCTCGATCCGGGTGTTGGCCGGCGGCTGCTCCTCGTCCGCGCCCTCCCAGGAGTTGGACACCACCGTGGCAAGCGGGTGGTGGCCGGTGCCGTTCAGCACGGCGAGGTCGGCGTTGAACAGGCCCTGCAGGCCCGAGTCACCGTTGTTGCAGCTGTCGCCGCCGACGACCAGCTGGTTCGCGCCGGGAGCCATGGCGTAGGAGGCTTCCACGTCGAGCTGTTCCTCGACGAAGAAGGGGTCGCCGCAGGTGTTGCGGCCAAGCGACAGCTCGGCATAGTGGTTGCTGGCCGGGGCGGGCACGTGCATGCGCGCCGCATAGTCCTTCAGGGTCGCGAACATGTCGGGTGCGAGGCCAAGCTCGACCAGCGCGACAGTTACGCCCTTCCCGGTGGCCTTGAAGTTCATGCCGTAGGCCGCGCGCAGCTGGACCGCGCCGTAGCCGCAGACCTGGGTCGGGAACTTGGTCGTGCCGAAGTGCATGGGCAGGTGGGTGGCGTAGTGCTGGCCGTACCAGCGCGAGCAGAGTGCCGGGCGTCTGGCCTTGGATGCCTGGGCCACTGCGCTGGCGACGTTCGGGCTGTGCGGCCGTGCCGTCGGCAGCTCAAGCGGCATCTGTACGGCGGCATTGCTGAGCCCGGTCACGCCGAGAACGCTGCTGGCCAGCGCGGCCGGGACAGTGACCGGCCGGTCGTTGGACCGCAGCGTGTAGCGCCCGCCGGATATCCCGTTCGATGGCCGGTAGTTGGTCATCTGGACCTTGAAGGCCGCATTGATCGAGGTGACGGAGGCAGTGGCGCGGACGTAGTTGCGCTGCGAGTCGGGGTGGATGCCGGCGAATCCCCGCCCGCGCAGCCAGGCCTCGATCTTGGCCACTGCGGCCGCCGAGGCCCCGAACCTGGTGGTGAACGCCGCCGGGCTCAGATAGCGATGGAACAGCTTGCTGCCGGGGGTGCTGACCGCGGTCGCATACCGGGCGGCAGCCGCCAGGTCCGGCGTCAGCCATATCTGAACCGACAGGCGCGTGGCGCCGCTGACCGGGCCAATAGCCCGGCTGCTGGTGGCGAACGGCGCAACACTGCCGGCCAGACGGACCGACTGCGGAGACGGCGACGCCCCGGCCGTCCCGGTGAAGCTGACAATCGTGAGGCCCGCCAAGGTCGCTGTCGCGCCGAGGCCGGCCAGCCATCGCTGTCTGGACACAGGCTTTCTTCTCCCGTCGAAGTGCTCGTGCCGGACTGGACAGGTCCCATCCCCGCACATCCGGCTCCGCCGAGTCTTGGTCTATACCATTGCGAAGCCTGACGAAAGACTTGGGAAAGCTGAATATTAAGTTCTACCTGAGGAAATCCAGCGAAGGCCCTGATCGGAAGTCTTTAGCTGGACATGCCTGGCCCGCCCAGCTGCGGGCCTGCCAAGCCAGCCGGGCAACTGGGCTTTACTTCAACCGGGTTGCGACCGGTGCGCGGGGAACGCGCGGCATTCCGGCCCTCTTGCCCGGCACCGGCATGTTTGATGCGGACTTATCCGGGGACCTTGGCGGCGCTAACACACTGGTTGCCGCTAGGAGTCAAAACATGGCTATCTTCAGCCGCCGCAGCAGGTACAGCTGGCTATTCATCATCTGGGTGCTGATCGGCATCGTCGTCGCCTGGGAACACCACTACATCACGCTCGCGCTGCTGAAGCTGATCTTGTCAGCGCTGCTGGCGGTCCTCTTGTGGCCGCTTGTGCTGCTCGGCATCAGCTTCCATATTCACTGACCGGCGCCTGTCGTACGCTCACGACCGTGAGCAATCCACAGGAGCAGACGTCAGCAGCGGGTCACCCGGACCTTGGCGACATCCGGGCCAGGATCAGCCGCGGCGGTGCCGAGCGCTACCACGCGCAGGCGGCCGCCAGCGGCAAGTTGTTCGCCAGGGAACGGATCGCCATGCTGGTCGACGCCGGCAGCTTCACCGAGGACGGGGCGTTTGCCAATGTCCTGGCTAGCGAGCTGCCGGCCGACGGCGTCGTCACCGGCACGGCGACGATCGACGGCAGGCCAGTCGCGCTCATGGCCAACGACTCGACAGTGAAGGCCGGGTCCTGGGGCGCGCGGACAGTTGAGAAGATCATCCGCGTCATCGAACGGGCCTACGCGGCCGGCCTGCCCATGATCTACCTCGTCGATTCCGCGGGCGCGCGGATCACCGATCAGGTCCAGATGTTCCCCGGCCGTCGCGGCGCCGGCAAGATCTTTCATACTCAGGTCCGGGCGTCAGGATCGATTCCGCAGGTCTGCGCGCTGTTCGGGCCGTCAGCTGCGGGCGGCGCCTATATTCCCGCGTTCTGCGACTTCGTCGCGATGGTCGACGGCAACGCCTCGATGTACCTGGGCAGCCCGCGGATGGTCGAGATGGTGGTCAGCGAGCAGACCACGCTCGAAGAGATGGGGGGTGCGCGCATGCACTGCTCGGTTTCGGGATGCGGTCACTTCCTGGCCGGGTCCGAAGCTGACGCGATCACCGCGGTCCGCGATTACCTGTCGTACCTGCCAGGGAACTGGCAGCAACCACTCCCGGTGCGCGAGGCGCGCGAGCCGAAGGCGGCCGATCTGCGCGGCATGGTCCCGGTCAGCGAACGGCAGGCCTTCGACATGCGCCGGTACATCCGGGGCCTGGTCGATGCCGACTCGCTCTTCGAGATCCATGCCCAGTGGGCGCGAGAACTCGTCGTTGGTTTCGCCCGCCTGGATGGCCAGCCGATCGGCGTGGTCGCCAATAACCCGATGTTCAAGGGCGGCGTGCTGTTCGTGGACTCGGCGGACAAGGCCACCAGGTTCATCCAGCTGTGTGACGCGTTCAGCCTGCCGCTGCTGTTCCTGGCCGATGTGCCGGGCTTCATGGTCGGTACCGCGGTCGAGCGGCAGGGCATCATCCGGCACGGCGCAAAGATGATCAGCGCGGTGTCGGAGGCGACGGTGCCGAAGATCTGCGTCGTCGTCCGGAAGGCCTACGGTGCGGGCCTGTACGCCATGGCCGGACCAGGATTCGAGCCAGACGCGACGCTGGCGCTGCCGACAGCGAAGATCGCCGTCATGGGTGCCGAAGCGGCTGTCAACGCTGTCTACTACAACCGGCTCGCGGCCATCAGCGACACTGCCGAGCGGGAGGCCGAGACCCAGCGGCTGCGCGCCGAGTATGAGGCGGATATCGACGTGCTCAGGCTGGCAGGCGAGCTGGTCGTGGACGACGTCGTGGAGCCCGAGGATCTGCGCAGCCAGCTAATCCGGCGGTTCGCCGCCGCGCGCTGCAAGGACAGGTCGTTCTCGCACCGTCGCCATGGCGTCACCCCGGTGTGAGTCGCGGCCGCGATCCGACCGCCGCCGGCAGCCGGATCGCTCACCCGCAGTGGAGCCGTGAACTGATCCAGGCCCCGTTCCCGCCCCGTAGCGGGTTGCCGAATCCCCCGCGAACCCGAATATTTGCGCAGGTCAAGGTCAAGGTAGCGGCAAGACATTGGCCGCCGCCGCGTTTTGGCTGGCCGTGAATCGCCGATCGCGCCATACCATCAGTGCATGACGAGCGTGCTGCTAGCCGAGGATGACCCGGCAATCTCCGAACCGCTTGCCCGTGCGCTGCGGCGGGAAGGCTACGACGTCGACGTTGCCGCCGATGGGCCCGGCACCCTGGAGGCCGCTAAGAACGGCTTCGATCTGATCGTGCTCGATATCGGGCTGCCCAGGATCGACGGCCTGGAGGTCTGCCGGCGTATCCGGTCGTCCGGGCAGTCGGTGCCGGTGCTGATCCTCACCGCTCGCGCTGACGAGGTCGATACCGTCATCGGCCTGGATGCTGGCGCTGACGACTATGTCACCAAGCCGTTCCGGCTGGCTGAGCTGCTGGCCCGGGTCCGGGCGCTGCTGCGCAGGGGCGCAACGGAGTCCAAGGTCGTCCAGGGCGTCCGGGTAGACACCGATGCGCGGCGGGCCTGGCTTGGTGACACCGAGATCGAGCTGACCTCGAAGGAGTTCGACCTGCTGGCGCTGATGGTCGCCGAGGCGGGCAAGGTGGTGACCCGCGAGCAGATCATGCGCCAGGTCTGGGACAGCAAATGGTGGGGCTCAACCAAGACCCTGGACATGCACGTCTCCTGGCTGCGCCGCAAGCTCGGCGATGACGCTCACAGCCCGCAGTACATTACGACCGTGCGTGGCGTCGGCTTCAGGTTCGAGCGCGGCGACTGACCATACCCTGAGGTTATGGTCCTGGTCTGGAGCGCCCGCGAGCGAGAGCGATGAGACGCCGGCTGCTGATCTCCATGATCGCGGTTGCGGTCGCGGCCGTGCTAGCGCTCGGTACGCCGCTGGCGTTCGTGCTGCACCGGCTCCAGCTGGACGAGGTCAGCCAGTCGCTGCACCGGGATGCCCAGGGACTGGCGACGACGCTGTACGAGCGGCTTACTTCCTCGCCGCCGATCGACGCCGAGCAGGCCGCGCGGGTGCTGTCCGACCGGTACGTCGTGATCAAGGAGAACGGGACCGTCATCTACCGGGGCGGGCTGCGGCCGTCGCCGCATTCGTTCCGCGCGGCGACGGTGGTCCGGGCGCCGTTCACGGTGACCGTCGAGGCCAGCGATTCCTACCTGTCCGGCGACCTGACCGGCGAACTGGTGCTGATCGTCGGCGTCGCGCTTGTCGCGGTCGGCATCGCGGTCGTGCTGGGCCTGCTGTACGCCAGGAGGATCGTGCGGCCGCTGGAGGAACTGGCCGGCGCGGCAGACCGGCTAGGTTCTGGTGACTCGAGCCCGCTCGGCCGCAGGTACGGCATTCAGGAACTGGACCGCGTCGCTGAAGGCCTGGACAGCTCGGCGCAGCGGATCAACGACCTGCTCTCGGCGGAACGGGATTTCGCCGTGGATGCGTCGCACCAGCTCCGGACGCCGCTGACCGCGTTGTCGATGCGCCTCGAAGAGATGGTGGCGGCGGCTGACTATCCGGACGTGGTCCGCGAGGAAGGCGCGGCCGCGCTGGCGCAGACGGAGCGGCTCGCCGACGTGGTCGGCCAGCTACTGGGCCGGGCTCGCCGGACTGCGACTGGCGCCCCCACGGTCGCCAGCGTGGACGAGATCGTCGGCCAGCAGGTGGTGGAGTGGGAGCCGGCCTTCCGCCGCGTCGGCAGGCGGCTGGCGCTGTCCGGGGAGAAGGGCCTGCTCGCCTATGCCACGCCCGGAGGCGCGTCCCAGGTAATCGCGACGCTGCTGGACAACGCCCTGGTGCACGGCGCCGGCACGGTGACAATCAGGACGTCGCGGACCAGGCGCTCGGTCGTGGTCGAGGTGCGGGATGAGGGCAGCGGCGTCCCGCCAGAGCTGGCACCGCGCATTTTCGAGCGAAGCGTGAGCGGGTCGCCGAATGGAACCGGCCTCGGCCTGGCGCTCGCCCGCACCATCGCCGCCTCCGATGGCGGGCAGGTCGTGCTCGTCCGGCCGCGTCCGGCGGTATTCGCCTTGTTCCTCCCGCACGCCACCGCTGACGTGGAGAAGCCCGCCGTTGTCGGACCTGCGTGAGTCGGCCCGTAGGCTACGGCCAGTAGCTGATCATGGGTAGCTGAGGAGGCCGGGTGGGAACGGGTGCCGATGCGGACCGGCAGCCGGTCGTGGGCATGGTCGGGGCTGGCCAGCTGGCGAGAATGACCGCGGCGGCCGCGGCCGGCCTCGGGATCCGGTTCCGGGTGCTGGCGGCCGCGGCTGACGAGAGCGCGGCGCAGGTAACCGCTGGTGCCTTCGTTGGCGACTACACCTCCTATCCCGACCTGGCTGCCTTCGCGGCCGGCTGCGACGTCGTGACTTTCGATCACGAGCACGTGCCGCAGGCGCAGCTAGTGGCGCTTGAAAATGCCGGTCACACCGTGTTGCCCAGCGCCGCAGCGCTCGCGTTCACCCAGGACAAGCTGGCCATGCGAGAGCGGCTGACGAAGCTCGCAGTGGCCTGCCCGCGGTACCGGCCGGTGGCAACCTCCGCCGAGGTGGCCGACTTCGCCGCGCAGGCCGGGTGGCCGGTTGTGCTCAAGGCGGTGTCGGGCGGCTACGACGGGCGCGGCGTCTGGGTCTGCGGCAGCATCGCGGCTGCCGCGACGGTGCTGTCACACGATGTCAGCTTGCTCGCCGAGGAGTACGTGCCGTTCGAGCGCGAGCTGGCAGTGCTCATCGCCCGGTCGCCCAGCGGGCACGGCGCGGCCTATCCGGTAGTCCAGACCGTGCAGCAGGACGGGATCTGCCGAGAGGTGCTGGCGCCTGCGCCCGGTCTGGATCCGGACCTTGCCGTGGAAGCCGAACGGCTCGGGCTCGCGCTTGCCCGCGACCTGGACGTAATCGGCGTCCTCGCCGTCGAGCTATTCCAGACCAGCGCCGGGCTGCTCGTCAACGAACTCGCGATGCGACCGCATAACAGCGGCCACTGGACGATCGAAGGAGCCCGGACCTCCCAGTTCGAACAGCACTTGCGCGCGGTGCTGAACCTGCCGCTCGGATCGCCGCAGCTCGCCGCGCCAGCGGTGGCGATGGCCAATGTGCTGGGCGGCTCCGACCCCGACCTGCGATCGAAGCTCAATCACGTGATGGCCGCAGACCCGGCCGTGAAGGTCCAGCTGTACGGCAAGCCGGTCCGGCCTGGCCGCAAGGTAGGCCATGTCACCGCGCTCGGCCGGGATCCGGCCGAGGTGCGGGATCGGGCCAGGCGGGCGGCGAGCTACCTGGCTACCGGAAGCGAGGAGTCGTGACAGCCGCAGAGATGCCGATGAGCAGAGCGGCCGTCGGCGTGGTGATGGGCAGTGACTCGGACTGGCCGGTGATGCAAGCGGCCGCGGACGTGCTGGCGGAGTTCGGCGTGCCGTACGAGGCCGATGTCGTATCCGCGCACCGGATGCCCGCTGACATGATCAGTTATGGCCAGCAGGCAGCGGGCCGTGGCCTGAAGGTAATTATCGCGGGGGCAGGGGGCGCCGCCCACCTGCCCGGCATGCTCGCATCGGTAACGACGCTGCCCGTTATCGGGGTGCCCGTTCCGCTCAAGTACCTGGACGGGCTCGACTCGCTGCTGTCGATCGTGCAGATGCCGGCCGGGATCCCGGTCGCGACCGTTGCCGTTGGCGGAGCCCGTAACGCGGGGCTGCTGGCCGTCCGGATCCTGGCCGTGAGCGATCCGCTGCTGGGCCAGCAGATGGCGCAGTTCCAGGCCGGCCTGCGGACGACCGCGCAGGCCAAGGGCGCGGCGCTGCGCGGCAGACTCCAGGGTCAGCAAGGCGACGATCCCGGTCCGGCGCACCACCCAGCCTGAGCGCGGCGCGCCGGGGGTTGTCAGGTTGGCGGGTCCGGCTCCTGGCCAATGCGCTGGCAGATCAGGCACCACGGCTGGTCCTCCCGGCGAGTCAGCACGATGGTCGCGTTCCGGTCACCTTGCAAGCGGAGCCGTCGGCGGATCTGCTCCACGTCTCCGGCCAGGCCGCGCCGGCGGATGTCGGCCGAGCCGATGTCAAGCTCGCGCAGCTTCCGCGACACCTGCCGCTCATGCCACGGCATTGATTCGAGCACCCGCAGCGTCCTGGCGAACGGCGTGCCGACCCGGCGGTCTAGCGACAGGAACGCGATCATGGGGTCGATCTGCCAGGCGCCCAGCTCGCGGGCGAGTTCCTGTACCAGTCCGGCCCGGGTAACGGCAGGGTTCGGGTCAAGCAGGTACTCGCCAGGCCGGTCCACTGGCACGTGATCCCCTTGGCCGTCCACCATGGTGGCGCCAGCGGGCAGGATGGTGGCCCGCCGGCGTGCTGTTGACAGCGCCGGGGACCAGAGCAGGGCCTCCTTGAGGCTGTACCCGGCCGCGACAAACTCGATCTCCCACCCTTCCGGGACTAGCTCGTGCGGGATTCCGGGCGCGGCCTTGATGCCGACCGCTGGCACCTGGTCAGCCAGGCTGAGGCAGTAATCGAGCGCCGGCTCGGAATCGCCCGCTTGCAGCCGGCGGCCCGGAGTCCGGCGGGCTGGGTCGACATAGATGGCCTGCACGCCGGCCGCGCCGCTCCGGCTCGCGCCGTGGCCGGCCGACCCGCTGGCAGCGAAGGCCAGCGTTCGCACGTCGGCGCAGACCGTCCGCACAGTCGCGGCGGGAGCGAGCGCGGCTGCGTTCCGGCGCGCGAACCGTAGCGCGGTCAGATCAGCGTCGAACGCCACGACGTGCTCGGCGGCTCCGGCGAGGGCGGCGAGGTTACCCCCGATCCCGCAGCACAGGTCGGCGACGACCGACCGGCCACCAAATCGCCGCGCGCTGTGCGCGGCGGTCAGATCCGATGATGCCTGCTCGAGGCCTGCCCTGGTGAACAGCATCTGCTCGGCCCGGCCGAACTTCTCCCGCGCCGCCATCCGCAGGGACTGCTGCGTCAGCGCCGCCGCGACCAGTCCTGCCGGGTAACGGCCGCGTAGTTCCGCGCCCAGTCTCATCGACACTTCCGGCGTCACGTCGTAGCCGGCGAGTAGCGCCAGTAGCTCCTCGCCATCCGTCGTGAGCAGCGCGGCCAGGGGCTCGCTCATAGCTCATCATCGCGTGCCCGGCCGCCGAGACCGGGTCGGCCCGCGCCGGAACCCTGAGCGGCCTGCACCGGAACCCCACGGCCAGCCAGCGTTGGTCTAGGCATTAGGACGTCCTACGATCGAGGGCATGAGCTATGACTTTCCTGCCTTCGCCCTGTCAGACGAGCACGAGGCGCTCCGTGAGTCGGTCCGGGCGCTGGCCGATGACAAGATCGCGCCGTACGCGGCCAAGGTCGACGAGGCGGCTCAGTTCCCGCAGGAAGCTCACGACGCCCTGGTCAAGGCTGACCTGCATGCGGTCCACATCCCGGAGGAGTACGGCGGCGCCGGCGCGGACGCGATCGCCACCGTCATCGTGATCGAGGAGGTGGCAAGGGTCTGCGCGTCATCCTCCCTGATCCCTGCGGTTAACAAGCTGGGCACCGTGCCGCTGCTGCTGGCGGGCTCGGAGGAGGTCAAGCAGCAGTTCCTGCCGCCGGTGGCGGCCGGGACGGCGATGTTCTCCTACGCGCTCTCGGAGCCGGAAGCAGGCTCGGACGCGGCCGCCATGAAGACGCGGGCCGTCAAGGATGGCGACAGCTACGTCCTCAACGGCACCAAGCGCTGGATCACCAACGCGGGGGTGTCGCGGTTCTACACGGTCATGGCGGTCACCGATCCGTCCGCCGGAGCGTCCGGAATTTCTGCCTTCGTCGTTGACAAGGACGACGAGGGATTCTCGTTCGGCGCTCCTGAGCACAAGCTCGGCATCAAGGGCTCGCCGACGCGCGAACTCTATTTCGACAACTGCCGGATCCCGGCGGACCGGCTGATCGGCGCCGAGGGCAGCGGATTCCGGACCGCTCTCGCCACCCTCGACCACACCCGGATCACGATCGCGGCCCAGGCCCTTGGCATCGCGCAGGGCGCGCTGGACTACGCGGCCGGTTACGTGCAGGAGCGCAAGCAGTTCGGCAAGGCCATCGCCGAGTTCCAGGGCATCCAGTTCATGCTGGCGGACATGGCCATGAAGGTCGAGGCAGCCCGGCAGCTGACCTACGCCGCCGCCGGCCGGTCCGAGCGGGCGATGCACGGCGACCGCGCCGCCGACCTCACGTTCATCTCGTCTGCCTGCAAGTGCTTCGCCTCAGACGTCGCCATGGAGGTGACCACCGACGCCGTTCAGCTACTCGGTGGCTACGGCTACGTCAGCGACTATCCGGTCGAGCGGATGATGCGAGACGCGAAGATCACGCAGATCTACGAGGGCACGAACCAGATCCAGCGCATGGTGATGGCGCGGCAGCTCCTGAAGTAGCTGGCTGGCCGACGTTTGCGCTGGTCAGCGGGTATCTCCTTGGTGGCGGGTCGGCCGCGCGGATCGGTCGGCGGGCCTGCGGGGGGACGGGGAGTCGGCCCGTGATGGCGGCTACTTTTGCCCCTATTGCGGCGTGCAGGCGCCCGCCGATGCGTGGCTCACTGAAGCGCAGCGCTCACTGGCGGAGAACATCATTGCGAGGGAGGTTATCGGCCCTATGGTCAGCAAGCTGGGCACTTACCGGGGGCCCGAGAAGCTGGATCCGCTGACTGAGGTGGATGACATGACCCGGGTCGACTTCCCGTGCCATTCATCCGAGCCCTTGAAGGTCCAGGGGGACTGGCGCAGGGCGCTGCGCTGCCTGATCTGCGGTACGCCGATGCCCTAGATGAGTGAGTCCTATTGATCTTCAGTGGTCGTAGGCAGTGAGCGATCGCTTGACGGGCGCGGCGATGCGGCAGTTGTGCCAGATGGCGGCGGCGAGAGCGAGGAGCCGGGCGGCGACGCGGGCATAGACGCCGGCGAGGGTCCGGCCGCCGTGGTTTTCGAGGGTGAGCTGGCCCTTGAGGGTGTCAAAGATCGCCTCGATCCACTGGCGCTGGCGGGCGAGGTTCCCGAACCGGGGAGTCTCGTCCTTGCGGTCGGGGCGGATCAGGTGCGCGCCCAGCTGGCCGGTGATGAAGGCCTCGAAGTCACGGCCGGCGAAGCCCTTGTCGCCGAGGATGACCTGCCCGGCGCGGATGAGCTCGCCGTCGCGTTCGAGCAGGGCGCGGGTGACCTCGCGCTCGCCGGTGCCGGGATGGGCCAGGCCCCAGATGACGGGCATACCGTCGGCGGTGGTGATCAGGTACAGGCGCAGGCCCCAGAACCAGCGGGAGTGGCTGGCGCAGTACCCGTACCCGGCGTGCCCGGCCAGGTCGGAGCGGCGCACGGTCTCCCGGCTGGCCGCGCAGGGCAGCGGGGTGGAGTCGACCAGGCGCAGCAGGTCATGCCAGGAGGCGGTGTCGCGGGCCAGCTCGGTGATCACCGCCGACAGCAGCCCGCCGCTGGCGCGCAGCCGCTTGCCGTACCCGGACTGGCCGGGCAGCCGCGGGAACAGCCCGGCCAGGTGGCTGCGGGCGTAGCGGATCCAGCGCCGCTCGCTGGCGATGCCCAGCAGCTGCTGTGCGACGGCGAGGCACAGTAACTCAGCATCGTCCAGGGCGGGCTTGCGGCCGGGCCGGTGATCACGCGACCAGCCCAGCAAGGGCAGCACGCGATCATCGAGTTCCACGTAGAGTGCGGTCAGGAGGGCCTCGAGGTTGTTCGTCACAAAACGATCTTCGGCGCCCTCCGCCTTACTTTCCGGGCACCGACACGCACCCGAAGATCAATAGGACTCACTCATCTAGCTGCCGGCTCCGGCAGCGGGCACGTGCTCGACGAACACGTCTACGCCTTCTCTTAGCGCGTCCGACAGCTCGTTTACCGCGTCCTCAAGCATCTTCTCTGCCTCCACGCTTCCGACCGGCGCGGACCGCTCGCCCGACTCCCACACAAAGTAGCTGCCCATAACCTTCTGAGGAGCGACTAGGACCAGCAGATGAAGCAGGATGAGCCCGTCGTCGCGCAGTTCCAGGGACCGGCTCATTCTGAGCGCCGTAGACATGGCGCGGTCGGATGGCGCTACGAAGGTACAGCGCTGCCAGCGGAAGACGATCAGTCCGGCCCGGTCGTGTCGCAGGCTCCGCACGGTGTTCTGGGTCAGTTGGTCGGTCATCAGGTCGACCTTCGTCCGGGGGTGCAGGCTGCTCAGCCCGGCGTTCAAGGGCGCGGTCATCTCCTGGAGCCGGCGCACGGTGCCGTGAGCGAGATCCTTGTGCTGCTCCTCCGTGTCGTGCTCGGCGATCTCGGCCTGGAGTTTGTCGCGCAGCCTTGCGCGGGCTTCGGAAACGTCGAACACCGTGGGTACGGCCGCCAGTTCCTGCCATGCCGCCAGGTCTCGGGCGACCTGGCCTTTCGAGGGTCTCTCCTCAGGGTGAAGGCGGGTCATCAGGTCGACTTCCCGGTCCAGGACGCCGGAACTTGGGTGCGGCCGGAAGTCGCCGATCTCGAAGCCGCGCGTGCCGGCAGGCTGGTGACCCTCGGGCGGCCAGGCCTCCGACCGCACCGGCCTGGTTCATACCGCCATCCACGCCGACCGCGTCCACCTCACCGGCCAGGCGGTCACCGTCCTCGATGGCACCCTGGACCACAACGCCCGCTAGGAAGGACTGTCAATCGGCTCTGAGGTGACGGCCCCCCTGGGGACCTAAGCGAAGGGCAACTCTGCCCGGCCCGCCTCACGCTGCACCGGCGTGACTCAGGCTGAATAGCTACCTTTTGATTGGGTTAGTTGCTCACGGGCTGATTGGTATCGGTGACAGAGAGTCCGGCCTGGTGCGTTACGAACGGCGAGTATCGCGCACATGCCTGCCATCCCCGAGTTTTATCAATTTAGTGCGTGGTGCCGCGGGCGCTGGTGATGGCGTGGAGGGCGTCGCGGAGGTCGTCGGGTAGCGGGTCGGCGGCGGTGATGACCTGGTCGCCGGCCTGGATCTGGATGGTGCGGTAGCGGCGGGCTGTCTTGACGAATCTGCGGATGGACCAGCCGGTGGTGTTCTCGATCCACCGGCTGACCGCGAGCGCGGCGAAGACGATGGTCAGGTGGGCTTCGATCGAGTCGCGCTTGCGGTGGTAGACCGGCCTGGCTTGCAGGTCGCTTTTGGCCATCCGGAACGACTTTTCGACCTGGAATAGCTGGTGGTAGGCGCCGATGACGAACTCTGGCGTGACCGGGGTTCCGTCGGGGCAGGCGGCCAGGTTGGTGACGTAGCCCTTCAGCCCGGCCAGCGCCCGGGCTTTGTCCTCCAGTTCCCGGTTGACCTTCCTGGTGCCGCCGGACAGCTGGACGAACCGGTTCCGTTTCACCGGGGTCTTCCCGGCGACGGCCTGCTCGGCTTTCTTCACCTGCTCGCTCGATCCCGTGCAGCGTGCGGCGGGCCCGGTCAGCCTTGTACTGGTAGTAGATGATCTGGTCCCGGCGGCCGCCGCCCTCCAGCGCCGGCCACGGCTAAGTGAATACCTGCCCGTCGCTGATCTGCTCGCCGGGGTGCTCGCGGCGCCACTGCGCCACCGGATACGGGACGCCGGGGATGCGGGCACCGAGGATGAACGACAGGCCCGCCGCCTCGATCTGCTGCTGGTTTCTCTCCGACACCATCCCGGCGTCAGCGACGACGGTGACGTCGGGCAGGTGGTGGGCGGTCATGAACGCCTCGATGACCGGCAGCATCGTCCTGGTCTCGGCCTTGTTCCCCTCGAACGCGCTGACCATGAGCGGGAAACCGTCCGCCCCGGTCAGCAGCCCGATGGTGATCTGCGGCTCGAGCCGCCGCTCCTTGGAGAACCCGCTTTCGCGGAACCCGTCACCCTCATCGGTCTCGAAATACAAGGTCGTCACGTCATAAAGCACCAGCGTCGCCGCGGCCCAGCCGGGCATGCGCCGCGCACGCCGCCGACATTGCCTGCCGGAACCTGTCTTTCGCATACACCGGCAGCCGCCGGTTCACCGTCGGATACGACGCCGCCGCCACCCCGGCCTCCTCCAGCACCCGCAGGCTGTCCAGCTTGCTGACCGGCTCGATGATCCGCGCCGCCATTAGCTGGAAGAACACCTCATCCCGGCCAGCCGCCTCATCCAGGCCCAGCACCTGATAGGCATGCTCCAGCGCATCCAGCAGCCAGCCCATCCGCGACGCGGTGATCGGCAGCGGCCCGCCCGGCGCGGCCGTGTCCAGGCCCAGATCCAGCTCAGCCTGGCCAGCCGCCAGCCTCTGCCGCGCCGCCGCCTTCAGCAGCTCCACTTCCGCCTCGCTCATGCGCCGAGCCGATATGCTCGATCTGCCGCGACCCGCGATGGAAGGAGTACACGATCTGCACCGCGATCGCGCCCGACGCCGTCTTCACCGTCCGGACATAAGGCACGCGGCCACTCTACGACGAGCAGTTAGTGCGCAAAATCAGCTTCCCGGAACCACGAACCAGCAGGTCACAGCACCGCCGCACCCGAGACCCCGCAACCCTGATAAAAGTCAGGTTAGTTGCTCACGGGCTGATTGGTATCGGTGACAGAGAGTCCGGCCTGGTGCGTTACGAACGGCGAGTATCGCGCACATGCCTGCCATCGGGAGCTCGAGGAAAGCCGCCATGGCGATAGCTGCCGTGGCAGCAGAGCCGGGAGCGGATGTGGTGACGTCGAACCAGGCGTCGATCACGAGCAATGTCGAGGTAACGGCGGCGGGCAGGCATAGCCAGCTGTAGCGGCGGATCAGCGCCACGCCTGTTGTCATCAGTCCGACGGCCTCAAGCCCGTCGAGCCCGGCCCATGCTGTGGACCAATGCGCGGCCCTCATGGCTGACGGAAGCGTACGGGCCAGGATGAAAACCCATGGGATCATGCCGAGACCGGCTATAAGCACCCCGCGCCCGAGCCAGCTTTTTGCCGGACGCGGCGTCATTTTCCGCGGCCATTCAGGGCGCCGGGGCGGCAGGATGGCTGTGGTGCACATCCGATCTGCTGGGCTCACCGCGGGCGTGTCGGCAAGCTGGGCTTCCGGTGCAGTCAGCATGCATCCGCCGTTCGTATCCGGCATGATTCACGCTCCCCGTGGCTGGTGACCACGACCTGGCTGAACCTCCCGTCCGTGTCCGCGAACCAGAACCAGCCGGCGACACTCTCCGCGTCTTCTAGCTGCGCCCGCTGGCGGATACGGCCGCGGTTGAACTCAACGGAGGGAAGCTCGCCCCGCACCGTGGGCAGGTAACCCCAGGCGATGGCGCTGGCTTGCCTGGCGACGACCGCTCTGCACGCCCCGCGCAGGAGCTGGCTGCCTTGTGTGGAGGCCACCATCACGTCGATGAGCGACCCTGCGGCGTGGACCTCAAGCGCGGGGCGGCCGCCGGAACCACGGGCCAGGCGCATCGACCACGGTGTGCCCGGCAGGTACAGCCATGCAGAGTCATCGACCAGGACTGAGTCGGCCATCCACACGTTTGCGTGCAGTGGGCCGCGTCGGCTGGTGAGCTGCTGGCTCATGTGCACGCGCCGGCCGGGGCCGGGCCCTGGCGTTGTCGGGCGCGTGACCGGCGTCCTGTCGTGCATCGTCATCTTCCCGCCCGCAGGCTGTGCATCGCGGGGCTGGCGTGCACGGTAACGCGGAAGTGGCAGCCGGAGACGCAGAGCATGATCAGTGCCGCCAAGAAGAGTGCGATGATAAGTCTACGTCTCATGATGCGGGCACCTCCGCACACGACCAGGTGCGCAGCAGCGGCGCCCATCGGTAAGCATGGTTGATGCCGGTAAACCAGCGGAATCCGATCAGCAGGTAGACAGGCTCGTCATCGTGGAGGCTGAGCACGAGCGGCTTGCCCAGGCTCCCGAATAGACCGAAGCTCGCGTTGTTGCCGCGGATGCCGGCGGCCTGGCTGCGCCGGTAGGCGTCGGTGAAAGTCAGCCGCACGCTGACTACCGTTTCCCTGCGGATCGTGCGCCAGCCGCTGAGGACCAGGGTATGCGGCGTTAGCTGCAGGGTTCCCTGGTGCGAGAACAGCCGCCGCTGGTCACTGTACGCCGCAAGGCGGCGGGCCAGCGGCGCGCCGAGCAGCTCTCCTTCGGTGGCACCCAGGTAGCTGTCGTTCACTGACGTGTCCTTTCTGTCCACCGCCAACAGTGCGCGCCGTGGCCTGGGCCTGTCGTCGGGCGCGCGACCGATACCCGGAATCCGTCTCGCGACCGATGTGGCGGGTATGCCGGGCCAGTTAGGATCACGGCGTGGTTTCCGGTGCGCCGCTGAGTACACGCCTTGGTCCCAGGCAGTGGATGGCGATCGATGTGGCGGTTTCGGTAGCGATGCTCGCGGTGCTCGCGGGAGTCGCCGCCTGGGGTCATCCCCACCATTCGCGTGGAGCCCATACGCTCGCGTTGTTGCTGCTGGCGCCGGCCGCCTCGCTGCCGCTGGCGGTGCGCCGCCGCTGGCCGGTTCCGGTTTTCTTCGTAGTGCTGGTCGCGTCGGTGGCCTACGCGATCCTTGGCTCGAAAGTCTCCACGGTGACCGGCGCTACCTACGGGCTCTACACGGTGGCCGTGCAAGCCGATCGCAGATGGTCGCTGCTGGCGCTGGCAGCAGCTGAGGCCGGGGTTGCAATGAACGTCGCACTCACCACGAGCAAGGGCGGCGCGGTGAACGACGCGTTCACCGCGCTGGTGCAGCTGACCGTCTGGATCGCCGGTGACGGCATACGGCGCCGCCGTGCCTACTCCGCCAGCCTGCGCGCGCGCTCGCTTCACGAGGCGCTGTCCGAGCAGCGTCTGCAGATCGCGCGGGAAATGCACGACATCGTGGCGCACGCGATGAGCGTCGTCGCCGTGCAGGCAGGGGTGGGCAGCCACCTGATCGCCACTCGGCCGGATGAGGCAGCCAAGTCCCTGCGCGCGATCGAGGCCACCGCGCGGTCCGCGCTGTCGGAAACGCGGTCCCTGCTCAGCGTGATGCGTGATGAGGGCCACGATCTGCCCAGATGGTCTCCGGTCCCAGGGCTGGACGACCTGCATGCGCTCGTGCAGCGGGTAGCCGATGCCGGGCAGCCAGTGACGCTGCACGTGGAAGGCCGGCCGCGCGCGCTGCCGCAGAGCCTCCAGCTATCGGTCTACCGGGTTGTCCAGGAAGCGCTGACCAATGTGGTCAGGCATGCGGCGCCGCCAGTTACAGCGACGGTCGTAGTCCGTTATGAGGACAACGGCGGCGTGGTAATGGAGATAACCGACGACGGGCGCGGCACCGGGAGCAAACGTGGTGACGGCTGCGGCCATGGCCTGGCGGGAATGCGGGAACGAGTCTCGCTGCTCGGTGGTGAGCTGTCCGCGGGCCCGCGGGCAAGGGGAGGCTACCAGGTGGTGGCGCGCCTGCCAGCCGACGCCCGCGCACGGTGAGCATCCGGGTCGCGATCGCGGACGATCACGCGCTGGTGCGCGCGGGCTTCCGGGCGCTGATCGAGGCGGAGCCTGGGCTTGAGGTCGTCGGAGAGGCCGCCGACGGAGCCGATGCCATCGAGCTTGCCCGGACGGCAGAGCCTGACGTGATCCTCATGGACATCCGGATGCCAGGGACCGACGGAGTGGCCGCGACCAGGCAGATCACCCGCCACCAGACGGCCGCGAGCTGGCCCGGGTTCTGATCCTGACCACATTCGACCTCGACGAGTACGTATACGCTGCGCTGCGCGCCGGGGCCAGCGGCTTCCTGCTCAAAGACACCCCGCCCGCCGAGCTACTCGCCGCCATTCGGATCGTCGCGGCCGGGGACGCCCTGCTGGCCCCGAGCGTCACCCGCAAGCTGATCCGCGAGTTCGCCCGGCAGCCACCTGCATCCCCCCGGGCGCCCCTCGACGTACTCACCGACCGGGAGCAGGACGTGCTGGCGATGGTGGCGCGAGGGTTGTCGAATGCCGAGATCGCGACCGCGCTGTTCATATCGCTGGCAACGGTCAAGACCCACGTGAGCCGACTGCTGACCAAGCTGGACGCGCGGGACCGCGCGCAGCTCATCGTCGTCGCCTACGAGTCCGGGTTCGTGGCCCGGGCTTAGGCCGGGCGATCCCAGGGGCCAGATCCACCTGAGCATCCGGCCCACTGACATATAGCGGACAGGGAACCCTCTTCAGCGCCTGCGCGCCGTAGCCGGTCGTCGGTTACAGATGAGGAAGGCGCACGGATCATAGCGGTCGAGAGCCTGCGCAACCGCGTGGCCCACTTCGCCCTCCACAGGGAGAATCCCCGGCGGACCGAGGTGGTCGTCGCCCGCGGGCTGGACGTACTCCTGCACATCATCGACCGCGAATTCCTCCCCAATGCCAGCATGGAAGAGCCGGAACTCGTGGATGACATGCTTGAGCGGATCCGGGAGCGACTCGGCAAGATCGAGACCCTGATCCGCGAACGCATGAAGACGCTGCGAGGTGCTGAGCGAGAGACCACCCAGCCAGTGCTGTCTTGCGGCGCGTGGACGCTGCCCCATATGTGCTAGGGGATGGCGAGCCCGGGCGGAGAAGAGGCGGCCGACGCCTACGTGACCTTCGTGCTCCGGCAGTCCCACTACGAGACGGTCAAGGACGGTGGCGTCTGGCCCATCGAGCACTGCCTGGAGTGCGGTAGCGAGGCGTTCGTCCGTGGCGCCGAGGAGGTCCATGCGGCCGAGGACCTAAACATCTGGGCGTGGTTCGCATGCGGGTACCTTTGCGCCGACGAGGACCTGGACCACTGTGCCCGGTGCTGGATCCTCACCCATCGCGAGACCGGCGGCGCCGCCGTGTGCGATTCCTGCACGGCTGACTACTTCTCCCGAAGCTAGTCATGGTGCTGAATGTGTGCTGACACCAGACCCCGCTGCACGCCATCTACCTGCGGAAACTGCCCCACGGTCCACGGTCACCCAGATCTACGAGGGCACGAACCAGATCCAGCGCATGGTCATGGCCCGCCAGCTCCTGAAGTAGCGCGCCGGCTTCGTCACGGGGCGCCCGGCGGGACCTGCGCTGGCGCTGAGCGAGGGACACGGGCGGCTATCCCAGGCCGCTGGCGGGTGACCCGGTCCGCCGCGGCCGGGCGTGCGGGCAGGCGAGCTGGTCGACGACCCTCTCGTTCAGCCGCTCGGGGTGGTCCTGGCAGAGCCGCAGCAGCCCGAGCAGGCCGCGGCGGATCTGAAGGCGATTCGGCGGCGCGAGGCACGTTGCCTGGCGCAGGCCGCTGGTCACCTGCCCGCGGCTGCCATGAAACGATCTACCCGTCGGCAACGTTCGCTGTTCTGGCACGCAGGGGGTGACAGCCCGATCCGGTCATCTGAGCAGCCCGCGTCACCGCGAGAAGGGACCGGGCAACACCTGTTGCGTTGCGGCTGGCACGCCGCCGGCCGCCTGCGACAGCCGGTGCTGTTTGTGAATCCCAGGTCCGGCGGGGGTGCGGCCGAGCGCTGCGGACTCGTTGAGCAGGCCCGCGAGCAGGGTATCGAGGTTGTCGTCCTGGGCCCCGGCCAGAGCCTGGCAGCACTCGCTGAGGCAGCGGCAGCCAGCGGCGCGGATGCCCTCGGCATGGCCGGCGGCGATGGGTCGCTGGCGGTCGTGGCCGCGGTCGCAGCAGCGCACGGCCTCCCGTTCGTATGCGTTCCCGCCGGGACGCGCAACCACTTCGCGCTCGACGTGGGGGTGGACCGGCAGGACCTGCCCGGCGCGCTGGATGCGTTCAGCGACGGGGTCGAGCGGCGGATCGACGTGGCGGAGGTAAACGGCCGGATGTTCCTCAACAATGTCTCGCTCGGGGTTTACGGCGACGCGGTCCAGCGGCCGTCCTACCGCGATGCCAAGGTCCGCACCCTGCTGGAAACGGCTCAGCTCGTACTGGGCCCAAGCGCACCGGAGGCCGCGATGCTTCTCACCGATGATGCCGGGCGCGAGCACCGGGGGCCGGCTGTGCTGCTCGTCTCGAACAACCCCTACGCGCTGGATCAGCCGGTAGCTCGCGGCACCCGCCCGGCGCTCGACACCGGCCAGCTGGGGGTCATGGTCCTTGACGCACCGGGCGACCGGCCGCGTCCTCCGGCGCGAGCCTGGACCGCGGCCCGCCTGGAGGTGGCCGCGCCGGCGACGGTACACGCCGGGATCGACGGCGAAGCAGCCGATCTGAGCGGGCCGCTGCGGTTCGCCATCCGGCCCGGCTCGCTGCGCGTCCGGATCTCCCGCCGCCACCCGGGCGCGTCGCCGTCCGCGCGGCTTCTGGGAGGGGGCCAGGGCCTGCGCCGGCTTCCGCGGCCGGCTCAAGGCTAAACCAAGGCCGCGAGTCCAGGTCCAGGCCAACTGCCTGACCGGTACCTGGGCCCGCTCCCGGAGACCGGCTGCCGGAACCACCGCGTCAGGCGCAGGACGGCTGCGGTTGTGACGACTGGCCGCTGGTCGCCCTGGGTACATCCGAAGGACACGAAGAGAACAGGAGAACAGCAGCCTGATAGCAGGGAGGGGGACCTGGCCGTGGCAGCGAAAAGTCCGCGTCAAGCGGCTCAGAAAGCCAAGGACATCCGTGAGGCGGTGCAGAAGGAGCTGGAGTTTGATCCTCTGGTCGACGCCTCGGATATCAGCGTGAAGAACATGAGCGGGGATGTGGCGCTGAACGGCACCGTGCCCGCCTACCCGCAGTACCTGCAGGCGGCCGCGGCGGCCAAGCGGGTGCAAGGGGTCACCAGGGTGCATAACCACCTGATGGTGGACGTGCCGTACGCCAGCTACCGGGACGATGTGTTGCTGACCACCGACGCCAACAACGCGCTGGCGATGAACGTCAGCGTGCCGCCGGGCAGCGTGGAGGCCAGCGCCAGCGAAGGCAATGTCTGGCTGACGGGCATGGTGGGGAACAGGTTCCAGCGGGATGCGGCCGAGCAGGCCGTCGGCGGGCTGACCGGCGTGCGCGGCATCGCCGACGACATCGAGATCTACAGCGACATCGAGGCCGCCGACGTGATCGACCTGGTGCAAGAAGCCCTGATCCGTTATGGGCTGCTGCCGGGTGACACCGATGTCCGGGTAGGCGCGACCGATGGCACGATCACCGTCACCGGCCACATCGAAACCTGGGGCGAGCATGACGCGGTGATCGACGCCGCCTGGAGGGGCACCGGGGTCAGGAACGTCCGCGATGACCTGCTCGTCACCGGCTGACCTGAAGGACTCTCCGCCGCATTAGTTCCATGCGGGCGCTGGCGAACGCCGCACGAACCCGGGCGGCCGGCCAGCGCCCGCTACCGTCGCTGCCGTGCAGCCGTCCCATGCGGCCGACCTCTACTGGGCCGCCGGCTCCTCGTTGCCGTGACCCGGACTGAGGTAGATGGCCTCGCGAACGGCGTGGACGGCGAACGTGGCCGCGGCGGCTGCCGCGGCCACCCGGGTCACGCCCGGCCGCTGCTGCCAGCAGGCCAGCAGTGCCGCCCCGGCGGCGGTGCCGGACACCGGCACCTCGGTGCGGAGCAGGAGCCGGGGCAGCGGGCGGAGCCGGGCGGGCGCGCCGGCCAGCGTCATCTGGGCATCCCGGGTGAATAGCGCCCCAGAGCCGGCTGCCACCAGCAGGCTGCCGCCGCGGCCGAGCCGCCGCAATGCAAGCGGGGCCAGCGCCACCCCGGCCACGCTCGCGGCCAGCAGCGCCATGCCCGCCCGGCCCTGGCCCGGCGGCTGGCTGCCGTCCCCGTCCGCAGCCGCAGCGGGTACCGGGCCGGCCTGCTCCACGGCGCCGGAACCCGCCGCCTGCCGGGAGGACTCCAGGTACCGCTTGAGCCCTGCCCACGTCGCCCGTTCCTGCCGTGCGCCCACCTGGGCGAGAACCGGCGCCAGCAGCCGCAGCGGCCAGGTGAACCGGACGTCTCCCCCGTTGCCTACCTTGAGCGGCAGCTCATCACTGTTCGCTGTAGCCGTCATACCATCATGGTTGCCACTGCCCGGCCGACGCGGACAGAGCCGAAGGTCGGTAAGCAGCGGGCATTAGGAATCCGGGGACGGCCTACGGACCCGGTCCCGGTTGCCGCGGGTTGTGATGGCCAGGCACCTGCTGAAGAAACGATCCCTGCCAGCGGGGAACGGGGTCCAGTGAAGGCAGCCTGGGCTGGCCGGCCAGCGGCGCTGTCTGGCGGACGTCGAATGCCGGCTCCGCTGCGGTCAGCGCGACTACGCTTGGCCGGGTGGTCAACAGACCTCGGCTGGCCGGGCTAGCCGACCGGGCTGGGCTGCGGGCACTGATCGCGGTCTACCTGGTGTCGGCGGCCGCGTGCTGCGCGCTAGCGGCTACCGCCCGAGCCGGTTTCGTCGACCTGCACGTGTACCGGATGGGCGCGGACGCAGTCCTGCACCAGGGCTCGCTCTACCAGGTGCGCTGGCGTGGCTTGCTGCCGTTCACCTACCCGCCGTTCGCGGCGGTGGCATTTGCCGCGTTCGCGCCATTGCCCTGGCAGGCCGCCGCGGCGCTGCTCACCGCGCTGAGCGTGGCGGCCCTGCCGATCATGTTCTACCTGGCGCTTCGGCTTCGCCCGGTGTCCGGGTGGCTATGCACGACCGACGCGGCCCGGCTCGCGGTCGCGGCGGCCGTGCTGGCCATCTGGTTTGAGCCGGTGCGCAGCGTGCTCAGTTTCGGCCAAGTTGATCTTGTGCTGGCGGTCGTTGTGCTGGCCGACCTGGCACTCCCGGACGCGGCCCGCGGCAAAGGCGTGGCCATCGGTGTCGCGGCCGGGCTCAAGCTGACGCCCGGCATCTTCGCTGTCTACTTGCTTCTCACCCGCCGGTACCGGGCTGCCGCGCTGGCCGGACTGGCGTTCGCCGGGACAGTCGGGATCGGCTACGCCGTGATTCCCGCTGGCTCGCGGTACTTCTACTGGGACCTGAACTTCCTGCGCCCGGACCGGATCGGCCATGTCCAGGATGTCCTGAACCAGAGCCTGCTCGGCGCCGTAGCCCGGGACATCGAGGGTCAGCCGGGCGCTCCGTGGCTGGCGCTTGTCGCGCTGGTGGGCCTTGCGGGCCTGGCCGCGGCGGCGGCGGCGGGCCGCCGGGGCAACGACGCGGCTGGATTCGGCCTCTGCGCGGTGGCCGGGCTGCTCGCGTCGCCGATCTCGTGGACGCACCACTGGGTCATCGCTCTGCCAGCGCTGCTGCTAGGCGGGGTGGCGATCTGGCGTCGGCACCAGGAGTATCCGGCGAGAACGGCGCTATGGCTTACCGGGATTGCGCTGCTCGCCGTCATCGGGTGGACCGGACTGGCCAGGCGCGTTCCCTCCGCTGGCCCGGAGCTGAGCCCGTTCTGGCTGGTCATCAGTCAGGTCTACGTGCTGGCCGGGCTCATGGTGCTGGCGACGGCCGTCTGGCCCGGCCATCGAACCGCAGGGAGCAAGCGTGACCACGCCCGTCCTCGAGCTACTTAATGGCTACCGGCCGCACGGTGTGCTGGAGGCTCGTGATCACCAGCGGATGCTGGCGCTGGTGCGGTCGGAGCCAGCTCCATGGCAGCGGTCATCGCCGCTGCACCTGACGGCGTCGGCGCTCATCGTGGCGCCGGCGAGCTGTCTGGTGCTGTTGCGCTGGCATCAGCGGCTACAGGGCTGGTTCCAGGTTGGCGGCCATGCGGATGCTGGCGAGGATGACCCCCGCGGCGTCGCGCTGCGCGAGGCCGCGGAAGAGACCGGCCTGACCGACCTGTCGCTCTGGCCGGATGAATCGCTGCTGCACCTAGCCGTCGTCCCGGTGCCCGCCGGACGTGGCGAGCCTGCGCACGAGCATGCGGACCTGCGATTCGTGCTGTCGACCGGGACGCCCGACGCCGCCCGCGCAGAGTCCGCGGACGCGCCGTTGCGATGGCTCACGGTGGATGATGCGACCCGGGCCACGCCGCAGCCTAACCTGCGCGAATCGCTTGCCCGGCTGAAGCGCCTGCTGCGCTGACGCGGCTCACCCGACCAGTTGCGACTGCCCGGCTCGTGGCGCCGGTCAGCAGTGGTGGCTATCGGGTGGACCCGGCTGGCGCAGCTAGCCGGTGGCCGCCATCCGGTAAACCCGGCTCGCCGTGTCCGCGAGGATCGCCTGCGCCTCGGGCTCGGACAGGCTGGCAGTCAGCTCGGCTGCGACTGCCACCACGCTGCCGTAACTGGCGGTCAGCGTGCAGACCGGCCAGTCGGAGCCGAACATCAGCCGGTCTGGCCCGAAGCTCTCAAGCGCGAGATCGACGTGGCGGCGAATATCACCGCGGCCAGCCATGCCCAGGATGCCCGATAGCTTGCACACTGTGTTCGGCAGCGCAGCCAGTGCGGTAAAGGCGGCAGCCCAGCCGGCATCGACGGGTGCTTCGACGTCAGGGTTGCCCAGATGGTCGAGCACGAAGGTCAGCTGGGGCAGGCCTGCCGCCACGGCTGTTACCGCGGGCAACTGGTGCGGCAGCAGGACGAGGTCGAAGCACATGCCAGCGGCCGCGACGGCAGACAGGCCGCGCCGGACGGCTGGCTGCGCGAGCCAGTCCGGACGCGACTCGGTCAGCAGCGGATGCCGGATCCCCGTCAGGAACCGGCCACCCGGCAGGGCGCGGAGGCTGTCGAGCTGGTCTGCCGCGGTCGGCCGGGTCAGGTCGGTCCAGCCGACGACTGCGCCGATCAGCGGCTCGGCGGTCGCGAGCGCGAGCAGTTCGGGCGTCTCGGCCGGCTCGGTCACCGTCTGCACCACGACAGTCGCTGTGACGCCGGCGGTTGCTGCCTGAGGTGCCAGGTCAGCGAGCGCGAACCGGCGACGCAGCGGAGCGAGTGCCTCGTCAGACTCGAGCCACGGTTGTGCGCGCACCGCTGGATCCCAGAAGTGCTGATGCGAGTCGATGATCGTCGGCCAGGCCGGCCTGCTGAACCGCTGCCACGAAGGGACTGTAAGCCGGCGAGTCTGCCCGCCCGGTCTGGATCGATCGTGTTGCGCCGTTCGTTGTTAGTGCGGGCGAGCGGGCCGGCCCGGATCGGAGCGGTGCCATGTTTCAGCGGTTCAACGACGGGGCACGCCGGGTCGTCGTGCACGCACAGGAAGAAGCGAGGCTGCTGAACCACAATTACATTGGCACCGAGCACATCCTGCTGGGCATCGCCCGCGACGACGAGGGGATCGCAGTCGAGGCGCTGGATGCCCTGGACCTGCGACTGGCTGCCATCCGCCGGCAGGTGGAGCAGATCATCGGCAGGGGGGCTATGCCTCCGTCCGGGCATATCCCATTCACCCCGCGCGCCAAGAAGGTCCTCGAGCTCTCCTTGCGCGAAGCGCTCCAGCTCGGCAGCAATTTCATCGGCGCGGAGCACATCCTGCTCGGGCTGCTGCGGGAAGGCGACGGCGTTGCCGCAATGGCTCTTGTCCAGCTTGGCGCGGACCTGAACCGGGTGCGCCATCAGGTGATCCGGGTGATAGCCCAGTACGAGGGGCGGCCAGCTGCGCCCGAATCAGAAACCAGGCTGGGCGGGGCTGGCTCAGGACTCAGCGGTGGCGCCCCCATGGTGCGCGGGCGCGGCTCTGGCTGGCGCGGTGCCCGATCTGGCAGCTGGGAAGCCGATGTCATGCCTGTGCTGGCAGACATCCAGCGCAGGCTCGCGGCCATCGAGAAACATCTCGGCATTGCCGACCCGCCGCCTCAGCCGGGTCCGGACACAGCGGCGCCGGGCTAGAGCCCGAGGTCGCCGAGTTGCTTGTGCAACTCGGCTCGAGGGCCGAGATACTGACCGGGCTTCTCCGGACCGGACGACGCGGTGCCGACGGCGGCACTGCCAGGCTCCGGAGAAGTTATGCCGGTGCTTGCCTTGGCGGCGGTCGCGGCCCGCCTGGCAGCGACCGCGCGCCGATCCCGGAACACCCAGCCGCCGACGACGCCGGCCGCTAGTCCGCCGATGTGCGCCTGCCAGCCGATGTTCGCGTGCGGGAGCAGCACGGTGAACTGATAGGCGAAGCACAGCGCCATGACGGCGCCGATCATGATGTCGATCGCACGGCGGTCGAAGAAGCCGCGGACCAGGATGTAGCCGAGGTAGCCGAACACGACGCCGCTGGCGCCAACGCCGACCGTGTTCGGCGCGCCGGTGAACCAGTCAGCCAGACCGCTGACCAGGATGACCAGGGCGGTCAGCCCGAGGAACCTGGCGACGCCACGGTAGGCGGCCAGGAATCCGAAGATGAACAGCGGCCCCGAGTTGCTCTCGATATGAGTCCAGCTCACATGAAGGAACGGGGCCGTCAGCAGGTACGGCAGGCTGCCAAGATCGCGCGGCCTGATCCCGTAGTCCTGGGTGAGCTGATAGTGATCGGCCGCATTGAACAGCTGGATGATCCACAGCAGCGCCAGGAATCCGACCATGACGAACAGCGCCTTACGCGCCTCGTCGAGCAGGGACTGCGCATCTTCGGCCCCCATGCTCCAGCCAAGGCGCCGAACGTTGCTCATCTGATCCTCTGATCCCCCACCGCCGTCGAAGCGTCATCCGCCGGCCATCTGCCGCGGGCCGGCCATGCACCGAAGGTAAGCGCAGTCGTGCCATGCATGGAACGTAGCCGCAGTCGGCCCGGCAGGGAAGGGCGAAGCGGCCGGGGCCGGCGCGACTGATAGGGCAAACCGGTGAAACGTACCGGCGACACGCCGATGGCGCGGCGTGTCGCGCGCGGCTCGCCCGCTGAGCTGTGATCACAGCAGCCCAGTCATTACGCCCGGTAATTGTTACAGTACGTATTGCCAAACTGTGATCTGCGCGACACTAATTACGGGTTTCCAGCACAGCTTTTTCGGCGGAAACGCTTGGTCGGAGCCGTCAGTTCTGGCAACGTAGTCCCGCGACGGTGCTGGGCCAAAAAGCGTGGCTCGCGCTTCACCGCAAGGGAACCGCAGAATTTCGGCCGTACCGTCATGCGACTCGCTGCCCTGTACCGCAGCGGTCCGCGCGCCGGGCGCTTTCGCCCGGTAGCGCATGGCCGACGGAAGGACCGCATTGTCACAGCACAGGAGACGGCCCCAGCCCTCGCGTCCCCGGCGCAGGCGGGTGGGCGTCTTCATGGTGACCGCCGCGGCGGCGGCCATCTCCGTGACGGCAGTGGCCATTCTGTTCATCATTGGCCGCCCCGGGTCCGCTACAGATCCGCTTGGCGCGGCCGTCGCTCAGGTCTCCAGCGGCAGGCCTGGCATCGTGCTGCAGCAGGAGCGCCAGAAAGTGATCCTGCAGGACGCGGCCACGCAGGCATTCAGCGTCACCAGCGCTCCCAAGATCTCGACCTCGCCAGCCCCGGCGCCGGCCCAGGTAGGCACCAATACGGCCGCGACGATCCCGTCCGGGCCGCCGCCGAACCCGTCGAGCGCCCAGGGCATCGCGTACCGGATGCTGGCCTCGTTCGGTTTCAGCACGTCGCAGTTCGGCTGCCTGAACAACCTGTGGACGCAGGAAAGCGGCTGGCGTTATAACGCCGAGAACGCCAGCGGCGCGTACGGCATCCCGCAGGCGCTGCCGGGCAGCAAGATGGCCTCGGCGGGAGCGGACTGGGCGACCAACCCGGCGACTCAGATCACGTGGGGCCTCGGCTACATCAAGTCGATGTACGTCACGCCGTGCGGTGCGTGGAACCACGAGGTCGCGTACGGCTGGTACTGACCCACTGAGCCGGCCGGCCACTAAGATCCGCCGGCAGTAAGACAACAATGCGTAGTCGTGCGATAACGGAAACGTTCAATTTCTCGGGATCGGCGGCACTCCGCAACGGGCTGTGACATTCCTCATACGCCATTGCCAGCCTTTCTGGTCTATGGCCCGGCTAACGGACGGCAAGCTGGAGGGCTGACAGCACCCAGCGTGCGCGGCGGCTTTCCTACCCCGTCGCCTTGATCTCGCGGCCCGCCCGCACGCCGCTCCTGGTCGCCACATCACCGGAGTCGCCCTGGGTGGCGGTGCGCGCAGAACGCGCTTGATCAAAGGCACATCTTGTCCCGGCATCACAAGCCAACGACGATCCTGGCTGTCCTCAGCCACCTGCCCAAGCCCCACTGGCCAGACGCCGCGCAGCGGCGCCAGGCCCTGACCCGGAACAGCAAGCCAGCACGGCTCACTCTCGCCGTCGCAGGATCGACCCTGGCGGCAGCCAGCGCAGCGGCCATCTGGCCGGCTGTGGCGAGCGCGCAGCCGGGCGGAGCTGCCAGCCCGGCGCGCACGACAGCACCTGCAGCCACGAGCACGACATCGGCGCAGATGGCAGCCAGATTCGAGACCGCCGCTCGGCAGGACGGGGTTCGGATCGCTGTCGCGCAGGCCAGGCAGGCAAGGTTGCTGGCCGCGCACCGGTCGGCCGCCCGGAAAGCAGCGGCTCGCCGCCGCGCGGCCGCGGCCGCCGCGGCAGCACACGCCAGCACCGGGCCGACCGCCACGACACCACCGGTTCAGGCGCCGGTCGCGACCGCGGCCACCGGTTCACCGCAGCAGATAGCGGTAGCCATGCTCAGTTCGTTCGGCTGGTCCAGCAGCCAGTTCTCCTGCCTGGATGCGTTGTGGACCAGGGAGAGCGGCTGGAACCCGTACGCGAGCAACGCTGGATCGGGCGCCTACGGCATCCCGCAGGCGCTGCCAGGCAGCAAGATGGCCTCGGCGGGTGCCGACTGGCAGACCAACCCGGCGACCCAGATCCGGTGGGGGCTTGGCTACATCCAGGCGACCTACGGCTCCCCGTGCGATGCCTGGGGCCACGAGCAGGGCTACGGCTGGTACTAGACAGCATCAGCCGGGCGGCCACGCGCCGGTGCGGCGCGTGGCCGTCCGCTGCCTGCAGCGGGCCGGTCCTAGGCGGTCGACCTGAAGGTCTTCATCGCGGTATGGAAAATCCCGTTAGCGGCCGGGAAGGTCGCGGCGGGCGCCCACAGCGTGAAGGTGTAGGGCTGGGAGCCGTATCTGGTGGTCAGCGTGACCAGGATGACCTGCTCGGTGAAGCTGGCACCAGACGCCTTGTGCCACCCGAACCTCAGCTCCGCGGCAGGCGCGGCCTTGAACCCGCCTACCGACTTGAACCCGATGGTGCCCAGCGACATCAGCCTGAAGCTGTGGTAGTCGACGGCGTCCAGGCCATACAGGTACTGTGCCTGCGGCAACGGCCTGGCATAGGTCCAGGCGCCCAGGCCGACCGCCAGATGGAAGTTGCGGGCCGGCTGGTTGAGATGAGCCACCAGGTAGGTGATCGTCTGCTTCCAGGCGGACGGCATCGCGATCTTGAAGCCGGCTGTCGAACCCATGGTCGTGGCCAGAAAGTGATGCCACAGGTAGCCGGCTGGCAGTACCGGCGGAGTCGGGCCGGTGCTCGGGGTCGGCGAGGGCGTGGGCGACGGTGTCGGCGAGGAGGTCGGTGACGGCGAGCCGCTCGGGCTGCCGGTGGGGCTCGCGGATCCGGTCGGGCTGGCGGTTGACGTAGTAGACCGGCTGCTGCCGGGTTTGCCGCCGCCGGCGGGGCTCTTGCCGCCGTGCCCTGCCGTTGTCCTGCCGGTGGCCCCGGCGGCTGGCGCGTGGCCGGCGGCCGGAGTGTGCTGACCGTTGTGGCCCGACTGTCCGGTCGCCGGCGAGATCGAGCCGCCGACCGAGAAAGTGTCCTGCGGGCTCGCGCTCTGCAGCGCCTGAGCGCTCGTCGTGTGCGTATAGGCGTCCCAGCCTATAAACGCCGCGACCACGATCGCGGCGATCCCGATGGCGGCGACCATCAGCCGCCACCGGCCCGAGGTGCGCTTGGCGGGGCTGGCGGGCTGTCCGCCGCCGCCCGAGCCACCAGTACCCGGACCGCCGTTGCCGCCACCTGGCCCGGCGGGGCTGGCGGCGGGGTCCACTGCCTTGCCCGCGGCTGCAGCCGATCCGACCGGCTGCCACAGGACCGGCCCGCCATCGGGCCCGGTGCCGCCTTGACTGCCCGCCGCTACCGGCTCGCCAGCGGATTTCGCTGCCTCGGCTGGCGCGCTGGCCAGGCCTGCCCCGGTCGGCATGGATAGCTCGCCGAAGACCGGCGGATCCAGGAACGACGCAGCCGCCGGAGCCGGCTGGCCGGGCTCGGTGCGGCCGCTGGCCGGCTCGGGCTGCGCGGTTCCGGTCTGGGCAGTCTGGCCGGCACTACCAGCCGCGATGCCGGGCGACTCCGTAGCGTCGTCCGGCTTGACCGCGGTGGCGGCCAGCCAGCCGTCACCGAGCGGCCTGGCCCCCTTCCTGGCGGCCGTCGCGGCATCGGCCAGCAGCCGCGTCGCCGTGGTCGCGTCTGGCCGGGCAACGGGATCGCGGCTCAGCAGCGCATCGATGACCGGGCCAAGCGGGCCTGCGGATGGTGCCCGCGGTGCATCTTCGCTGGCCACACCGGCGATGATCACCGATGAACCGCCGACCCGGTCAAACGGCCCGCGGCCCTCGACGGCCGCGTACAGCGTCGCGCCGAGCGACCACAGGTCGGACGCCGGGGTCGCGATGTCGCCCCGGATGCGCTCGGGCGCGGTGAAGCCCGGAGTGCCGACCACCATGCCCGCTTGCGTCAGCGCCGGATCCTCGGCGAACGTCGCGATGCCGAAGTCGGTCAGCACCGCCCGCCCTTCACTGGTCACCAGCACATTGCCGGGCTTGACATCGCGGTGCAGCACGCCGGCAGCGTGCGCGGTAGTCAGCGCGCTGACCAGGCTGCTACCGAGCTCGGCGGCTTCGAGCGGGGGCAGCGGGCCGTCCTCGGTGATCACCCGGTCGAGCGACCGCGCCTCGACCAGCTCCATCACGATCCACGGACTGCCGTTCTCCTCGACGACGTCGAAGACTGTCACCACGCTGGGATGACTGAGCCGGGCGGCCGTCCTGGCCTCGCGCAGCGTGCGCTGGTAGATGGCCTCGGCGTCGGCCGGTGCGGCCAGCGCGCTGATCTGGACTTCCTTAACCGCGACGTCCCGCGCGAGCAGCTCATCGCGGCCGCGCCAGACGATTCCCATGGCGCCGCGGCCGATCGGACCCTGAAGGCGGTAGCGGCCGGCAATCAGCCGGCCGGTGCCCATTACCTGGTGCATGGCGGGACCTTATCGAGAGCAGCCACTCAGAGTCCTGTGAGGAAGATGTGAGTTTTGACCGACGACAGCGTAGCGTCCGAACGTCCCGATTTTGTTACTGTTGCCGCCTCGTCATCTCCAGGACATCGAGCGCCTGGTCTAGCTGCTCAGCGGTGATCTGGCCGCTGGCCACGTGACCGCGAGATATCACCACGTCCTTGATCGTCTTGCCGGTCACCATGGACTCGTGCGAGACGGCCGCTGCCGCCTCGTATCCGATGTACCGGTTCAGGGCCGTGACGATCGCCGGCGAGGACTCGGCGTTGCGTCGCAGCCGCTGCGCGTCTGCGGTAATCCCAGCCACGCACTTATCCGCCAGCGCGCGAGCAGCCGAGGTCAGCAGCGACAGCGAGGACAGCAGGTTCGTCGCGATGACTGGCATCATCACGTTGAGCTCGAAATTGCCTGCCGACCCGCCGAAGGCCACCGCCGCGTCATTGCCGATGACCTGAGCGCAGACCTGGCAGACCGCCTCGCAGATCACCGGGTTTACCTTGCCGGGCATGATCGATGAACCTGGCTGCAGGTCAGGAAGCCTGATCTCGGCCAGTCCGGTCCGCGGTCCTGATGCCATCAGCCGCAGGTCATTGCAGATCTTGTAGAGGCTTACCGCGATGCTCCTGGTCACGCCGCTGGCCGCGACCAGCCCGTCTCGCCCGCCCGCCGCCTCGAAGTGATCACGGGCCTCGGTCAGCGGCAGCCCCAGGTCCTCGGCCAGCTGGCTGATTACGGCTTCGGCGAAGCTGAGCGGAGCGTTCAGGCCGGTCCCGACCGCCGTCCCGCCGAGGGGCAGTTCGCCGACATCGGTCACCACAGCCGTGGCCCGGTCGGCGCTGTGCCTGACCGCGGCCGCGTAGCCGCCGAACTCCTGGCCGAGAGTGACAGGGGTCGCGTCCATCAGGTGCGTCCGCCCGCTCTTGACCACCTCGGCGAACTCAAAGGCCTTCGCTTCCAGCGCGGACGCCAGGTGGTCCAGCGCGGGCAGCAGCGACCTGACGATCAGCCGCGCGGCGGCAAGGTGGATCGCGGACGGGAACACGTCGTTGGACGACTGCGATGCGTTGACGTGGTCGTTGGGGTGGACGGGCCGCCCGAGCCGGCCGGCGGCCAGCCTCGCGATGACCTCGTTGGCGTTCATGTTGGACGATGTGCCGGAGCCGGTCTGGAATACATCGACCGGGAACTGGTCGTCATGCCGCCCGGCCGCGACCTCCACGGCTGCGTCATGAATGGCAGCTGCCAGGTCCGGCGGCAGCACGCCGAGCTCGCCGTTCACAATCGCGGCGGCAGCCTTGATCAACGCCAGGGCGCTGACGAGCTCGGGGGGCAGGCGCTCGCCGGAAATCTGGAAGTTCTGCACCGCGCGCTGCGTCTGCGCTCCCCACATGGCATCAGCGGGAACGGCGACCTGGCCCATCGAGTCGTGCTCGATGCGCTCGGTCGATGGGGCATCGCCTACTGGCGTCCCGCCCGGCGAGCCGTCGGTCATGGTGACCTCAGCCCGGTCCGGACCCGATCGTCAGCACCGGGGCCTTCGGTGCGGTGACGTCGGCGAAGAAGTCGTTGCCCTTGTCATCGACCACGATGAAGGCGGGGAAGTCACGCACTTCGATCCGCCAGACAGCCTCCATGCCGAGCTCGGGATACTCAAGCACGTCGACCTTGGCAATGCAGTCCTGAGCGAGCCGGGCCGCGGCGCCGCCGATCGAGCCAAGGTAGAAGCCGCCGTGGGTCTTGCAGGCAGTGGTAACCGCGGCCGACCGGTTGCCCTTAGCCAGCATGACCAGTGAGCCGCCAGCGGCCTGGAACCTGTCCACGTAGGAGTCCATCCGGCCCGCGGTTGTCGGGCCGAACGAGCCGGACGCGTAGCCCTCCGGGGTCTTGGCTGGCCCTGCGTAGTAAACGGCGTGATCGCGCAGGTAGCTCGGCATCGGCTGGCCCGAGTCGAGCAGCTCGCTGATCTTGGCGTGGGCGATGTCGCGGGCCACCACCATCGGCCCGGTCAGCGCCAGCCTGGTCTTGATCGGGTACCGGGACAGCTCGGCCCGGATCTCGGTCATCGGCCGCGACAGATCGATCCTGACGGCACTGCCGTCGAGTTCAGACTCGGCCGCGTCCGGAAGGTACTGCGCGGGGTCAGTCTCGAGTTGCTCAAGGAAGACCCCGTTCCCGGAGATCTTGGCTCTTGCCTGCCTGTCCGCGGAGCAGGACACCGCGATCGCGACAGGACACGATGCGCCGTGCCGGGGCAGCCGTATCACCCTGACGTCGTGACAGAAGTACTTGCCGCCGAACTGTGCGCCGATGCCGGCCTTGCGGGTGATCTCCAGCACCTGCTGCTCAAGCTCAAGATCGCGGAAGCCGTGCGCGTCCATCGATCCGGCCGTCGGTAGCGCGTCCAGGTACTTGGCCGAGGCGTACTTGGCAGTCTTGAGCGCGTACTCCGCGCTCGTGCCGCCCACGACGATGGCCAGGTGGTAGGGCGGGCACGCGGCCGTCCCGAGCGCCCTGATCTTCTCGTCCAGGAACGCGGCCATCCGGGCGGGGTTGAGCACCGCCTTGGTCTCCTGGTAGAGGTACGACTTGTTGGCCGACCCGCCGCCCTTGGCCATGAAGAGGAACTTGTACTCGTCGCCGCTGGTGGCATAGAGCTCGATCTGGGCCGGGAGGTTACTGCCAGTGTTCCGCTCGTCCCACATGGTCAGCGGCGCGAGCTGCGAATAGCGCAGGTTCAGCGTCGTGTAGGCGTCGTAGACGCCGCGGGCAATGTGCTCTTCGTCGCGGCCGTCGGTGAGGACCTGCTGGCCGCGTTTGCCCATCACGATGGCGGTGCCGGTGTCCTGACACATGGGCAGCACCCCGCCTGCCGCGATGCATGCGTTCATCAGCAGGTCGCGGGCTACGAACTTGTCGTTTCCCGACGCTTCCGGGTCGTCCAGGATGGCTCTGAGCTGGCGGAGGTGCGCGGGCCTGAGCAGGTGCGCGATGTCGTGCATGGCCGTCGCCGTGAGCTGCGTCAGGATCTCCGGCTCAACCTGGAGGAAGTCACGCCCGAGCGCTCGCTGCGCAGTGATCCCGTCGGCGGTGAGCAGCCGGTACTCGGTGTCGTCCGCGCCTGTCGGCAGCAGATCGGAATAGCAGAACTCGGGCATCGCGCTGGCACTTCCTCGTGGCCGCCTGTTGATCCTCTTATCGTATTTCGCGGCTGGCCCAGGTCCTGTGCCGGGCTTAACTGCTGGCCGCGGCGTCCTCCGGGCCGGGCGGAGTCCGCCCGGCCCTGTTCGCTTCCTGGAGCGGGCCGGACAGCACGAATGCCGCAACGAACGCGATGAGCGCTGCTGCCACGGCCACGAACCCGCCGTAACTCCAGCTCGCGGCTGCGACGAGGTGCGAGATCTGTGCGTAACCTGTCCATCCGAACGGGCCCTTAAAGCTGACTCCGGCCGGCCTGAACGCCAGCCCGAGCACGGTCAGGATCAGGGCCAGGCCAGTAGTACCAACGAGCAACTGGCCAGGGCTCGGCAGATTGCCAGGGATCCGGCCGATGGCGTCCCGAGCCACCAGGACCGCGAGCGCGGTGATCGCCAGCACCAGCACGACCCAGAGGTAGCCATGGGTGCGAAGGCCGTTTCCGGCGCTGCTGGCGACCAGCACCCTGCTCCCGAGGCTGACCGTCGCGGTAAACCAGGGCAGGAACAGCGAGATGATCAGCACAACCAGGGCGGTTCCGATGATCGCGTCGCCACGGTCCCAGCGCCGCAGCGTAGCCGCCGGGGCTGGTGGCGCCGGGTACTCGTAGTCAGCTGTTCCGGTCGCCATCGCGCCTCCCGAGTGGGGTGATATCGGGCTAATGGTAGACCTGTTACCGGTCGGCGGGCAGCCTTGAACCGTTCGGCCGAACGGAGCTTGGGCGAGTCGGCGCAACCGTGAGCGGAGGCTCGCTGCCGGTGTTCACGGCAGCGAGCCCCCGCTTGCTGGCATCAGCCCGGAAGGTGCTCGCCGGTTACTCGGCTAGCTGGCTGGCAGTCGCGGAACTGTTGCTGGCTGCCCGGCTAGCGGCAGGCTGCCGGACCCGGATGGCGACGGCGATGATCACCAGCGCTACCGCGTCAAAGATGGCGGCTGCGCTAAACGAGGCGGCCATGCCATGTACCCGGCCCTGCAGCACCTGCTGCGCCACGGTCGAGCCCGGTACCAGGTGGTGTCCGGCCGCCCGGCTCGCCGTGCCGTAGATCGTGACCAGGATCGCGAGTCCGAGCGCGCCGCCAACCTGCTGCATGACGTTCACCATGCTCGCGGCCGCGCCGGAGTCCTTCGGCGGAACTCCGGCCAGCGACGTCATCGTGAGCGGCACGAACGCGACGCCCATGCCAGCACCGAGCAGCAGCATCGGGATCAGCACGCCGGGGAAGTAGCTGGTGGTCGTGCTGAGCTGGCCGAGCCAGGCCATGCCAGCCACCACTGGCAGCAGGCCGGCGATCATCAGCGGCTTGGGGCCGACCCTGGTCGCTAGCTTCGGCGCCAGCCGTGACGTCGCGAACAGAGCGCCCGTCATCGGGATGAACGACGCCCCGGCGCGCAGCGGGCTGAACCCGAGCACCTCCTGGACGAACTGAGTGAGGAAGAAGAACGAGCCGAACATCCCGCCGACCAGCAGCAACCGCGCCAGGTATGACGCCGAACGGCTGCGGTCACGCAGCAGCCATAGCGGCGTGATCGGCTGACTGGTCCTGGTTTCGGTCAGGATGAACAGGCTGAGCAGCACCGCAGCTGCCGCGAAGGAGCCGACTGTGCGCATGTTCGACCAGCCCGCCGACGCGGCGTTGATGAAGGCGTAGACGAGAGCCGACATGCCGGCGGTCGAGGTGATGGCGCCGAGGGCGTCGAACCGGCCTCGCTGGCGCGCGGAGTTAGCCAGCAACCGCGGCGCGGCAGCGACCACGGCGATGCCGATCGGCACGTTCACGAAGAAGACCCAGCGCCACGAGGCCCATTGAGTGATCATGCCGCCGAGCACCAGGCCCAGCGACGAGCCACCCATGGTGACGGCGGTAAAGATGCTGAGTGCGCGGACACGTTCACGGCCTTCGGGGAAGCTGGCCACGATCGTGGCCAGGACCGCCGGCGACGCGATGGCGCCGCCAACGCCCTGGACCGCTCGTGCGGTCAGCAACAGGGCCGACGAGGTCGCAAGGCCGCCGGCGAGGGATGCAATGGTGAAGATTGCCAGGCCCGCCATGAAGGTCTGCCGCCGGCCCAGGATGTCGCTGGCCCTGCCGCCGAGCAGCAGCAGGCCGCCGAAGGTCAGGGCGTAGGCATTGAGAACCCAGGACAAGCTGGTGGCCGACAGGTGCAGGCCGGTCGCCATGGACGGCAGTGCGACGTTTACCACGGTCATGTCCAGCACGATCATCAGCTGGGCGCACAGGACCACGGCGAGAGTGATGTTCCGCCGGTCGCGGGAGTGGCGGGATTCTGGTCGGCGCGCCGGGGCCGCGAGAGCCTGACCGGCAGGCGCGGCTGGCGTTTCTAGTGAGGTACGAGCAGAAGACGGCATGGTTCCTTCCAGGAACGTTTGTTGTTCGGCATGCGAAGCCGAGACTGCGGAACTCATCGGGAGCCGCGCGGTGGCGCTGTTAGCAGGAGTGCCGCTAACTGAAGTGCCGCCGCTGCAGCGCATTCGCGGTAGCGCGCTCGGTGTAGCGGGTTCGGTCAGGTGCCGCGCACGGCAGCACCGCTGAACGGGGATCCGGGCCGCGCGGTGAGCGCTCGCCTTTACGGCCCGGGTGAGCTATCCTCAATTCGGAGGCTCCCTCCGGTAACTATACGGAGGATCCCTCCGGTTTGCAACTCGAATAATCAGGAGTCTGTGATGGGCGCTACCGGGCCGGCCAGCCAGGCCGGGCCGCCGATGCGGGCAGACGCGCGCCGTAATTACGACCGGCTGCTGGCCGCAGCCACCGCGGCGTTCGCCGAGCACGGCGCTGATGACGTGTCGCTGGAGGAAATTGCGCGGCGGGCCGGGGTCGGCATCGGCACGCTCTACCGGCACTTTCCGGCCCGGCAGGCACTACTCGAAGCGGTCTACAAAGATCAGGTCGACGCGCTCGAGGTGCTGGCTGCCAAGCTTGCCACCGCGGAGTCACCAGCTGACGCACTGGCCGAGTGGATGCGCGCCTTCGTCGCGTTCGGCCGGACGAAGCGAAGCCTCAGCGCCGCCCTTGTCGCCACCATCGGCAAGGATTCCGAGTTCCTGTCGACCTGCAGCGCCACTCTCCGGAGCAGTACCGACATGCTGCTTGATCGCGCCAAGGAGGCGGGCCTCGTCCGCGAGGACGTCCGGTCAGCCGATGTGCTGCGGCTGAGCCACGGCCTGATCCTGGCGACTGACGCAGCGCCGTCCGATCCCGGCCAGGCCGACCGCCTGCTCGGATTGCTCGTTGCTGGCCTGCTGGCTGGCGGAGCCAGCAGCGCTAAGGCCGAATGACGTCGCGGTACGCGCATGTGCCGCGCTGCCGCGGGTAGCAACGAGGTGCCGGATCGCCGGCCCTCCGGCTGCGCTGTTGCCGATGTGGCGGGCAACCGGATCAGCCGAGGTAAGGACGATTAACGTGACCAGCATCCCCGAGCAAGGCATCAGCCCCGAGCAGTTCAGCGCCGGACGGCCGCGCGCGGCGGTCGACATCGATGAGGCAGGGCGGCAACTGGAACTCGCTGCGCACGACGTCGCTGTGGCGTCCAGTTGCATCGGCCTCGGTGAGCTCGACCGGGCGCACACCAGCGTCATCACGGCTCGTGCTGCTGTCGACGCAGCCGAGAACATCCTGCGGGTGGCGCTCTACTCGTCGGATGCCGGCTAGCCCTAAACGGTCCGCGGCCGGTCGTCTGCCACCCCGTCGTTCGCGGCCAGGGCGTCTGCCACCCGCATTCGGCGCGCTACGCGTCGGTGAGGTCGTACAGCCTGGCCGCGTTATCCGCACCGATGAGCTGCGCCACCCTGATCGCGTCCGGCTCAGTCCAGTGCCCGGCATCGACCCAGCCGCCGAGCACCGCCGTGATCGCCTGCCGCCATATCCGGGCGCCGAGGTAGACGAGCTCAGGTAGCCCGTAGGCATCAGAGGAGTACAGCATCTTGCCGAACGGGGCCAGTTCCAGCGCTTCGGCGAGCACTGCCGCGGCGCGAGCGCCAACGTAGTTCAGGGTCATGCCCACGTCGAGGTAGACGTTCGGATAGGCCTGCGCCAGGAACGCGGCGTTGCGATGGAACGGATAGCAATGCAAGAGCACCACCGGGACGCCGCAGCCGGCCAGGAAATCGCGAGCCAGCGCCGGATCAGCGCGCCGAAGGTCGAGGTCGGGATCGCCGAACCCGGTGTGCAACTGGATCGGCAGCCCTCGGTCGACCGCGCACCACAGCAGGTGCCGGAGCAGCACCGGGTCCGCAACTCTGGCCTGACCCGTCAGCTCGACGGCACGCAGCCAGTCGCCGGCCGCCGACCGCACTTCCTCAGGTCCCGGCCGGGACGGGTCGAAATCCAGGCCGAGCCGGTAGGCCACGATGCTTTTCACTGCGGCAGCCTGCGCCGACCGCTGCCAGAGCAGCTCGCCGTAGCGGTCACCGAACTCCGCCGCCGCGCACCCGGACCTGGCTAGTTCCTCGGCCACGGCTTCGAGCCGGACCACCTCGCGCACCACGGCCTCGGAGAGCTCACCGAGATCAGCGAGGCTGACCGAGCCGGGCGCGGTGAATCCCGTGTCGACCAGCAGATGTGAGCAGCCGGCCGCCAGCAGCAGCACCTCGGCAGGCTTGCTGCCTGCCAGCGAGTTCCGGTAGCCGAGATACACCTCGGCCGCCACCGATGACGCGAGCCCGAGAGCCGGCCCGCACCAGCGACGGACGGCGAAGCCAAGCTGAGAGTCGAATCGCGATGTGCCGGGTGGGCCGGGCCGGTCCGACTCGGTCAGGAAGCCCTCGAAGTCGGGCCGGCTCACCGGCCCTGGCAAGACCGAGTGCACGTGGTGATCTACCAGCCGAATTTCTTCGACGGCTTCAGGCAAACCCATGGCTGACGGTAACCCATCGAGGACATGCCTTACCACCCTGCCTGGCAGGACGTTCGGCCCTGTGGGTCGTCAGGATGGCGGGCGTTTATTCGAATCAGGCGGCCAGGAGCTGTCACAACGACCGTTCTCTCTGCCGCTAACCCGAGAGGGGAGCCAGACATGAAGTACGTACCACCAGGAGTGCCGGGCAGCATCGTCAGCGTGCAGGACCGGTATGACAACTTTATCGGCGGGAAGTGGCTGCCTCCGGTGACCGGCAGGTACCGGGTCAACCTGAGTCCGGCGACGGCCAGGCCGATCTGTGAAGTTGCGGATTCCACGCCGGAAGACGTGGAACTTGCCCTCGATGCGGCGCACGCCGCCAAGGACGAGTGGGCCGACAAATCCGGTGCGCAGCGCGCGGCCGTGCTCAACAAGATCGCTGATGCGATCGAAGAGCACAGCGAGATGCTCGCTGTCGCGGAGAGCTGGGAGAACGGCAAGCCGGTCCGGGAGACTCTCGCGGCCGACATCCCCCTGGCCGCGGACCACTTCCGCTACTTCGCCGCGGCCATCCGCGCCGAGGAGAGCGAGATATCCGAGATCGACAAGGATCTCGTCGCCTACCACTTCAAGGAGCCACTGGGCGTAGTCGGCCAGATCATCCCGTTCAACTTCCCGCTGCTGATGGCCGCGTGGAAGCTGGCCCCGGCGATTGCCGCCGGCAACTGCTCGGTGCTCAAGCCGGCATCACCGACGCCATGGTCGATCCTCAAGCTCATGGAAGTGATCGAGGATGTCCTGCCGCCAGGCGTGATCAACGTCGTGACAGGACCGGGCGCGGAAATCGGCAAGGCGCTGGCGACCAATCCGCGGATCGCCAAGGTCGCGTTCACCGGCGAGACCGTCACCGGTCGCCTGATCATGCAGTACGCGGCGCAGAACATCATCCCGGTCACGCTGGAACTCGGCGGCAAGTCGCCGAACATCTTCTTCAGCGACGTTATGACCGAAAGGGATGACTTCGTGGACAAGGCCGTGGAAGGTCTGGTCCTGTACGCGTTCAACAAGGGCGAGGTGTGCACCTGTCCATCTCGGGCGCTGATCCAGGAGAGCATCTACGACGAGTTCATGGCGCTCTGCCTTGACCGGATCGGTCAGATCAGGCAGGGCAACCCGCTGGACACCGAGACGATGATGGGACCCCAGGTCTCCGCGCAGCAACTGGAGAAGGTCGGTTCCTACGTCGAGATCGGCAAGCAGGAAGGCGCCGAGGTTCTGATCGGCGGTCACCGCGCGAAGGCCGCCGGGGAGTTTGCCGATGGCTACTTCTTCGAGCCGACCGTGCTGAAAGGGCACAACAAGATGCGCGTCTTCCAGGAGGAGATCTTCGGGCCGGTGCTGGCCGTGACCACCTTCCGAACCGAGGCCGAAGCGCTGGCGATCGCCAACGACACCCTGTACGGGCTCGGGGCCGGAGTGTGGACCCGCGATGGTTCCCGCGCTTACCGGATGGGCCGCGCCATCAAGGCCGGCCGGGTCTGGACGAACTGCTATCACCAGTACCCAGCTGGCGCGGCATTCGGCGGATACAAGATCTCCGGCGTCGGCAGGGAGACCCACAAGATGATGCTGGACCACTATTCGCAGACCAAGAACCTGCTGGTGAGCTACAGCAGCAAGCCGCTCGGCCTCTTCTAGTGGCAGGCACTGGCCCGCGGCAGACCCTGCGGGTCTCGGCGACCCCGGCGGCGCGCGAGGCGGTACTGCGCCTGTGCGCCAGCCGGGGCAGCCCGGTGATGTTCGTCCAGTCGGCGGGCTGCTGCGCAGGCAGCGTGCCGATGTGCTACCCGGCCGGGGAGTTCCTGACTGGCGCCCGCGACCTGCTCCTCGGCGACGTCGAAGGCTGTCCGTTCTATATGGATGCCGCGCTGTACGCCGCCTGGAACGAGCCGGGCCTGATTCTGGACGTTGCAGCAGGCGGCCCTGAGGGCTTCTCGCTCGGTCCCGGGCCAGCAGAGCACTTCGTCACCCGGTCGGCTGCCTGCAGCAGGGAGCCGGGCTGAGGCTGGCAAGCCCCGGCCGGACCGTCGCGCTCAGGTAAGCCGGTCACGGACGGCGACCACGCCCTGGACGTGCCGCACCGCGTCAAGGATGGCGCGACGATCCTGATCGCTCTCGGGCTGGCCCCAGATCGTGACGATCCCGTCAGCGACGGTCACGGTGAGATCCCGCGGCATCACGGGCAGGACATCGGGAACCACGCGGTGCACGACCTCAGCCTCGATCTCGTCATCGGTGCGACTGAAGACAGCGAGAACGTCCACGCGGCTGATGATGCCGAGCAGCCGGCCGGCTGGGTTAACCACCGGCAGCCTCTTGATCCGCCGGTCGTACATGAGCCGTGCTGCTTCCTGCACCGGAGCGTCCGGGCCGATCGTGATCGCGGGTGAGGTCATCAGGTCGCCGGCGCTGACCCCTGTCGCCTTGGTGTCCTCCCTGAGATGCCGCAGCGCGGCGACCAAGCTCGCGCCGTCCGCCTGGACGGCTTCCTTGACCAGCAGATCCGCCTCCGAGACGACGCCGATGACGCGGCCGACGTCGTCAATCACGGGGAACGCGCTGATCCTGGTGCCGCGGAGCATGGCGGCCATGTCGCGGAACGAGGCATCCTTGCGGACGGATACCACTCGCGTCGTCATCACGTCCCGGACCGTCGCGCTCACGGTGTCATCAGCTCCGCTGGCTAGCCGGCCTCGACCTTGCGGTTTCCGACCAGCAGAATCCACACCTGGCCGGGCGCAAAGGTCATCCGGTGGCCGGAGGCCGTGGTGAAGGTGGTGCCGCCGTTCCAGGTCGGCCGCGACCAGCGGACCTTGTAGGCTTTCCCGTTCCGCAGCACGACCGCAGTGCCGTGGCCGATGGTCTCCGCATACGGCGGTGGATAGCCGTACTCCAGGTACCCGGACTTGCGCACGATGGTGTGCTGGATTATCACGGTGGCGGGCGACATCCGGCGGCCGCCCGTCGTCATCGCGGGCGCCCCGTCAATCGATACCAGCCAGCGATGCTTCTTGGCCGACCAGGTGAACGTGTACCTCGCGGAGGGGTAGGACACCGAATCCGACCGCGTCGGCCGGCCGCTGGCCGGCGCGTTACCAAACGCGAAACCGATGCTGTGCGCCTTGCTGGCGCGCCGGGACTGGGCGAGCAGCACGCGCGTCGTGGCGAAGAGGTTATAGGGCGCGATCCGCTGGTAGTCCCGGTAGTACCCGTTGGCAATCCCGGCGTACAGGTCAACGATCCGGGAGTGCTCCACGACCGGGAGCAGCTGCCCCTGGGCTCCGGAGAACGCGAATGCCGGGCGGCCGAACTGGCCCAGTAGCTGCAGGTCGTCTCTTCTAGTGCTGCGCACCGGGCCGATGACCGGCGGGAAGTGCGACGAGAAGATCACCAGGAAGCGGGTGAGGCCGCCTTCCACGGGCAGCACGTACACGATGTCAGCGGCAGTCATGCCGGTCTGCGGCCGGGCGTACACGATGTTATCGATCTTGACGGCGAGTACCCGTCCTAGCGCTTTCACCGGCTCGCCGGTGAACGGTGACACCAGCCGCTGCTTGTGCGGCTTCCTGATCACCACCGGCCGGGCAGCTGGCTTGGCTGCATGGTGCGGAGGAGGAGCCTGGCTGCCCGGTAGCAGCACCAGGCCTGCCGCCACGGCGGCTGTGGTCGCCACGGCCGCGGCGGCGGCGGCGATCGTCTTCCCCCGCGTCCATGGCAGCAGCATGCTGGGTATCCAGGCCGAAAGCCGTGTCATGATGCCACCGATCGTCCGCGGTGCCGGTTCCGCAGCAGACAGGCTATCTCCGCCGCCGGCTGCTCCTTACCGCTTCCAGTCTGGCGCAGCGCGACCTCCGCCAGGACCGGCCGGGTGTCGGTGAACCCGCAGCTAGCCATCACAGCGCGGGTCAGGGAGTCCGGTTGCTATCGATCTGGTCGAAGTCACCGTAGCCGTTGTAGGTCCCTCCGCCGCCGGACCACTGCCACATCAGGGCGTACTTGCTTGCGCTGGTCAAGCCGCCGAAGAACCGCGCGCACGTGCTGGTTCCGGCCAGGCACCAGCCAGCAGGCAGATGGGCCAGGCTGCTGGTGTCGCCCAGGTAGGTCCACTCGTAGGTGTTCGAGATGGTGGAGTACCGGCCGGTGCCGAAGATCGCTGCCCAGATCGGCGCCGCCGAGTACACCCCTGCCTTGTAGCTGGAGTGGCTTGTCAGGTAGTCGGCGAAGCCATTGAAGTCGGCTCTGTCCACCTGCGCCGCGATCGAGTTGTGCCGCACCCTGCCGCTGCATGGCGAGGTGTAGACGGCATTCCAGCCGTTGTCGGCGGCAGGCGTGTAGCTCGGCGCGTGACCAGGCAGCTCCACGTCAAGGAAGAGCACCGGGTAGTTCACCCTGGGGCGCAGCGCGTTCAGGGCCCGCAGCGCGGCCGCCGCCTGTGCCTGGCCCCATGCCACTGCTTCCCTGCTGGTCCCGTTGAAGTGCGGATCCACGCCGGGGCCCGCCATGAACCAGTAAGCGCCAGTGCCGATGCCGAGGTGATGGCTCACCAGGTTGGTCCGGGCATCGCTGGCATTGGTCTTTGACCAGACGACCTTGCCACCACAGTGTTGCCAGGCGGCCCAGTTCCCGATCATGCCGATGTAGCCGCCGTAGCTGCCGCCGATCGCCGGCATTCGGTAGGGCGCGGGCCCCGCGATAGGGATGTAGTTACTGTCCGTCCCGTACCAGAAACCGGCTGGTGAATCGGCTGCCCGGCCGGTGGCCGCTGCCGCCAGGCCGCCAGCCGAGGCCAGGACCGCTGCAGACGCTGCGACGAGGCCGACGATGGCGGCCGCCGTCCGGCTGATAGTCAGGCGCCTGCGCTGCCGTTTCCCGATATTCATAGTGGCACTGCCCCGTCTCGTCCGAGCTGCCCGCTGTCTGAACTGCTGCCCAACGGTAGACGCGGCGACGGAGTGGTCAGAACCGAAGGAAGTGCTGGAAGCACTCGAACGCGGTGTCATGCTCGGCAAATGCAGCTGCCTCTGCTCGCTTGACCGCCAGGTATGCGGCCGACCGGAGCGGCCCGAGCGCCGTCATCAGCAGGTCATCGCAGGCGAGCGCGTCGAGGGCTTCGGTCAGGCTGCGGGGCAGCCGCCGCGCGCCGGCCGCCTCGCGCTCGGCCTCGGACAACGTCGCCGGGTCAACATTAACGGCGGGACCGGGGTCCAGCTGCCGGCGGATGCCGTCCAGCCCGGCATGGATCAGGCCGCCCAGCGCCAGGTAAGGGTTGGCGCTCGAGTCCGACGGCTTGAGCTCCAGGTTCACCGAGCTGCCCGAGTCGTCGCCAAGGGCCGAGCAGATCCGGACGGCGGCCTCCCGGTTGTCCATCCCGTAGCAGGTGAACGCGCTGCTCCAGAAGCGCGGCTGCAAGCGGCGATAGCTATTCACGCTGCCGCACGTCAGCGCCACCAGGGCGGGGAGGTGCGCCAGCAAGCCGCCGATGAAGTGGTAGCCCACCCTGGACAGGCCATAGCGGTCGTCGGCGTCGGCGAAGACTGCCCTGCCGCCAGCGGAACCGCCATCGGCCAGGCTGGTCAGCGAGGCATGCAAGTGGGCGCCGTTCCCCGCCTGATCGGGGATGGGCTTGGGCGCGAGGCTTGCCCACAGGCCGTGACGGAAGGCGACCCCGCGCACGGTTTCCCGGTACAGCACGTGATTGTCGGCCGCCCGCAGTGCCGCGGCATAGCGGATGACGACCTCGTGCTGACCATGGCCAAGCTCGGGGTAGTAATGCTCGACGTGCAGCCCCTGCGCGTTCAGCGCCCGCACGAGCTCCAGGACGACCTCGTGCGACTGGTGGAAGCCGGTGACCGAATAGCACAGGCTGTCATCGACCGGCACCAGCCGGTCCGGGCCGCCGTCTGGGTCTGGCTCTCGCCTGCCGAGGGTGAACTCCGGCTCGAATGCCGCGGTCATCTCGTAACCCTCGGCCGCCAGTGCTCCGATCGCCTGCTTGAGGAACGTACGGGCGCACGCCTCCCACGGCTCACCGTCGGGCCGGACGAGGTCAGCGAGCATGGCCCCGGCCCCGGGCGCGTACGGCAGGGCGACCAGCGTGGCCGGGTCGGGCTTGATCCGGACCTCGCCGACCGGGCCCATGCCGGCTACCGGCTGGAGTGTGTCCAGCATGCTCATCGCCATCATCGCGACCGTGTGGCCGATGCCGCTCTCGATTCGTTCCGGCAGGAACTCTGCGGTGGCGGCCTTGCCGCGGATGATCCCGCCGTGGTCGGCGTACAGGAAGCGGATCAGCTCAAGATCGCTGGACGCCGCTTTTGCCAGGGCGTCCCTGGCTGCCATGCCGCTGCTGCCGGAATTCATGCGTCAGGCGTAGCACGGCTATCCGCCGTTCGTACAGTTTCCCGGCCAACCAGGCCATTGCCCGCCGCGCCATCCGCGGCGAGGTCGTCAGCGATCACGTCCGTGCCGGCCGCTTCGGTGGCGGTGGAGGCCGCGATCGTGGCTGCCTCGACCGCATCCTCATGCACGTACCTGCCACCGCGCAGCGCCGACGCCACGGCGGCGATCACCAGGACAGCGATCGCCATGGAGAAGACGATCACCAGGCCGTGATGGAAGGGCTGTGAGATCAGCTCCGGGAAGAAGGTGCGGCCGGTGAGCACGGCGACGTTGTGCGCGGGCAGGTGATTGAGCACGCCCGTGGGGGCGAGCAGGGTGTGCACCGGGTTATAGCCGAGGAATGCGGCGAACAAGCTGCCGACAGGCGGCAGTGAGCCGATCTGGTGCGCGACGCCGGCCGGCACGCCCTGTGCCGTCAGTCCGCTCGTCAGCGTCTTGGGCAAGGTGGCCGCCAGGCCAGCGATCATGAGCGAGAAGAACACCCCGATGGACAGCACGAAACCGGAGTTCTGGAACGTGGCGAGCATGCCCGAGGCAGCGCCGCGCTGCTTGGCGGGGACACTGTTCATGATCGCCGCGGCGTTGGGCGCGGAGAACAAGCCCATGCCTGCGCCCGCCACGAAGATCAGCGCGGCGAACTCCGGGTAACCGAAGTTGACCGGGATCAGCAGCAGCCCGCCGAACGCCACGGCCGACACCAGCAAGCCACCCGAGGCGAAGGCCCGCGCTCCGTGCTTGTCGGACAGCCAGCCTGATACGGGACCCGAGACCACAAAACCGAACGTGAGCGCCAGCAGGTAGATGCCCGACCAGAGCGGTGTATCCGCGTAGTTGTAGCCGTGCAGCACCAGCCAGATGCCCTGCAGCCAGATGATCAGCATGAACTGCAGCCCGCCGCGGGCGATCGAGGCCAGCAGCGTGGCGCTGACGCCCGCCGCGAACGCGCGGATCCGCATCAGGTGCAGGTCGAACATGGGCGATTTGACCTTGGTCTCGATAAAGCAGAACAGCACCAGCAGGCCGACCCCGCCGATCAGCCCGGTCAGCACAAGCGGACTGGTCCAGCCCATCGAATGGCCCCCGTAGGGCTGGATGCCATAGGTAATGCCGGTGAGCAGCAAGATCAGGCCCACGCCGAAGGTCACGTTGCCCAGCCAGTCGATCTTGGCCGGCGTCCGCAGGCCGACCTCCTTCAGGCTCAGGTAGGACCAGATCGTGCCGCCGAGGCCGATCGGCACGGACACGATGAAGACCAGTCGCCAGTCAACGGCGGCCAGCAGTCCGCCCAGGATGAGGCCGATGAACTGACCGGAAATACCGGCAACCTGGTTGATGCCCATGGCAGTGCCGCGCTGGTTGGCCGGGAACGCATCGGTAAGGATGGCCGGCGAGTTGGCCATGAGCATGGCTCCGCCGACAGCCTGGATCACCCGGAATCCGATGAGCCAGAGCGCGCCCTTGCCGCCGGTAAACGGGTCGAACGGCAGTGCCAGCGCGCCCAGGCCGAAGATTGCGAAGCCGGCGTTGTACATCCTGACCCGGCCATAGATGTCACCCAGACGGCCGAGCGTGACCACCAGCACTGCGGACACGACTAGGTAGCCCATCAGCATCCAGAGCAGGTAGCTGATATTGCCGGGCTCAAGCGGGTTGAGGTGGATGCCGCGGAAGATAGCGGGCAGCGCGATGATCACGATTGACGCGTTGACCGTCGCCGCCAGCATGCCGAGTGTCGTGTTGGACAGCGCTACCCATTTGTATCGGTCGCCGCTGCCGGCCGGCTTGCCTGACCGCTGTGCCCCGGTCAGTCCGGTGTCCGCAGGCTCACCCACGTTCGCGTCCTCCGCCTCGGCGCATTCGCACCCACATGTCCGTTGGTTACTTGCTATTACGAAACTAACAGGCGGCGCGGATCACCGGCACCTCGCGGGTAGCTGCTGGCCCGCTCTTTGGCAGGGAACGGGGCCGACTTCAGGCTGCGGTCCGATAGCAAGTCCATGACGCGCACACTCAAGCGCGATACGGTTTGATGACTGGGAGTACGCCCGATTAGTACCTGAACTTCGGAGCAGACGATGCTGGCTGGGGTCGATGTATCGAGCTTCCAGGGCCCGCCAGGCGATTGGCACGCGGCTGCTGGGCACATCGAATGGGCGGCCGTCAAGTTAACCGAGCTACAGCCTGACGGCACCAGGTACGTCAATCCGGATGCCGCTGCCGACTGGCAATGGCTCAAGGCCAACCGGAAGGGTCGTATCGGTTACCTATTCGGCCACCCTTCGACCAGCGCCACGCAAACCGTTGATTTCTTCATCACCGAGATCAAGGCCGTCGGGCTGGAAGACAGCGACGGCGTGGCGCTCGACCTTGAGGTGACCGATGGCGAGAGCGCCGCCAATGTCTCGGCGTGGGCACGTGACGTGCAGTCGCAGCTGCACAGCAAGCTTGGCCGGATGCCGCTGTTCTACACCTTCCGCGATTTCGCGATCGAGGGCAACACGGCTGGCCTGGGCTCCTATCCGCTCTGGATCGCCGACCCGTCCAGTCCGGCTGGTCACCCCCAGGTACCACCGCCGTGGCACACCTGGTCCATTCATCAATACGACATAAGCGGAAATATCGACCGAGATACCGCAAATTACGCAACCTTGCCGGACATGATCGCGGCACTCGGCAAACCATCGAAGGAGCCGGACTTGACTAACCTCGGCGGGAAGCTCGTCTCTGGCCTCACGGTGGGGCGCTGGACTGACGGCAGGTGCATCGTCGCGGGACTCGGCACGGATCACTACATTCACGGGAAACGGTTTGACGGCCACTGGGGCGACTGGCAGCGGGTCAGCCCGACGACGGCGCAAGGAGTGCCTACGGTGACAGTCGACACCAACGGTCGCGGCTGGCTGTACTACATCAACAGTGCAGAGGAAGTCATCCAGCTGGTGACCAGAGATTACGGCAAGACCTGGGCGTGATCTGGCGCACCGGCCGGTGACAGCGGCTGGAGTATCTTCGAAGAGTGACCTACCGCCCGCCGCCGCGCGATCTGCGCGCCTCCGACTTCGATCGCGACCGGGTGATCACGCTCCTCAGTGAGGCTGCCGCTGATGGCAGGCTGACGGCTGAGGAGCATCTGGACCGGGTCGGCCGGGCCCACCAGGCGCGCACTCTGGGCGATCTCGTCACGCTGACCGCTGACCTAGCTGAGCCAGCCGCGCAGCCGATCCGGCTAGACGGGCGCAAGGGCGTTACCGGCGTCTTCGGCAAGGACGCCCGGAACGGCCGCTGGGTGGTGCCGGCCAGCCTGCCCGTCGTGGCGCTCTTCGGCGAGGTCGAGCTCGACCTGCGGGATGCGCTCCTGCAGAGCGGCCGGACCATCATCTACGCGACCGTCATCGCCGGCACGCTGCACTTGATCGTTCCCGATGGCGTGTCCGTGGAGATGAACGGCACCGCGGTGCTCACGCGCAAGATCAACCGTACAGTGCGCATGCCGGGATACGGTGCGGCTGTTGCTGGCACCGACCCGGCAGACAGCGGGCGGACCGTGATCGAGGTACGGATGATGACCGTCGGCGGCACGATCAGGGTCACCTCGCCGAAGAAGCCACGCAGGCTCGGCGGCCTGCGGCGGGGCACGCTTCCGGGCGGCAGCTACCCGCGCTAGCCTGCGCCCGGCCGGCCGGACTGGCTGGCTGCCTGGAAATCGACGGCGCTGTAGGCGCTGAGCTTCCATAGCTGGTGCTCGCTGTGGATGTTGCGGACCGTGCCCGACCTGGCCCGCATCACTAGCGAGTCGGTGATAGCGCCGCCGGACTTGTACCGGACGCCGGCGAGCAGGTCGCCATCGGTGATCCCCGTTGCCGCGAAGAACGCGTCGTCGGACGTCACCAGGTCGTCGGTACTCAGCACCCGGCTCAGGTCGTGGCCGGCCTCGATGGCCTTGGACCGCTCAGCATCGTCGCGGGGCGCCAGCTTGCCCAGGATCACGCCGCCCAGGCACTTCACGGCGCACGCTGCGATGATGCCCTCGGGCGTGCCGCCGATGCCCAGCAGCAGGTCGATACCGGTGCCCGCGCGCGCCGCCATGATCGCGCCCGCCACGTCGCCGTCGGTGAGCAGCTTGATCCGGGCGCCCGCCTCGCGGACCTCGCGGATCAGGTCGCCATGCCGCGGCCGGTCCAGGATCACGACGGTCACGTCCGACGGCGAGCAGCTCTTGGCCCTGGCGACCGCCGCGATGTTCGCGGCCGGCGGGGCGTCAAGGTCTACGACGGCGGCCGCTTCCGGACCGGTGACCAGCTTCGACATGTAATAGACGGCAGACGGGTCGTACATCGATCCGCGCGCGCTGACGGCGATCACGGAGATCGCGTTGGGCATCCCATTGGCGGTGAGCCTCGTCCCGTCTATCGGGTCGACCGCGACGTCGCACAGCGCGCCACTGCCGTCGCCGACTTGCTCGCCGTTGTACAGCATCGGCGCCTGGTCTTTCTCACCCTCGCCGATGACCACGATGCCATTCATCGAGACGGTGTTGATGAGCTGGCGCATAGCGTTCACCGCGGCGCCGTCGGCACCGTTCTTGTCACCGCGCCCCACCCAGCGGGCCGACGCCATTGCCCCGGCCTCCGTTACCCTGGCGAGCTCGAGCGCTAGGTTGCGGTCGGGCGCGTGGCGGCCAGGGGCAGGAACGGCGATCCCGGCCTCCACCGGTGAGCCCGCGGCAGCTGCCTGATCCTCACCCATGACCGATGCACCTTCCCTGTTGGCTGGCGATGGTGGAATCCTATGTAGCACGTCGGCCAGCCAGCCGACCGCCCTGGTAACGGGGTCCGCAAAGACTACGCCGGAATCGGATGCCCAGCCTGTGACCACCGAGCACGGCACGGCCGGCCGCAGCCCTGCCGAGGACAAGCAGGTGCCTGCCGCCCGCGTTGCTGATCGGGGTGCGTCGACCCGCAGCGTGCTGCTGTCGGCGGCCCGCCAGGTCTTCATCATGGCGGGCTACGCACAGGCCGGAGTGACCGACATCGTGGCGCTGGCCGGCGCGAGCGTCGGCAGTCTCTATCACCATTTCGCCGGCAAGGCGGAGCTGTACCTGGCGCTGTTCAGCGAGCTCAATGACGAGCTTGACGCCAGGACCCGCAGCTCGGTGCGGGCCAGCCGGGCGGCCGGGGAAGTCGACCCGATGCAGCTCTTCATCGCTGGCGCGCACGGCTACCTTGATGTCTGCATCGAGCAGCGTGAGCTGGTGGCCATGTTCGCGCGCGGCGACGGTCCGCCTGGATTCGACCTGCTCTGGCGGCGCAGGCTGGTTGCGTGGGTGGCGAAGAACAGCGAGTTCTTCGCCCGCAGTGGTGAGCCGCTTGATGAGGCCGTTGCCGTCGTCATGACGGGGGCGATGCTTCTTGCCAGCGCCGAAGTGTCACAGGCGGCCGATGGCGAGCGGGCCCGCGAACTCGCCGACGGCGTGCTGCAGGTGCTGTCCCGGCTGCATGTGCGAGTCAGCTGACCGGCCAGCCAGCCGGATTGCCCGCGCGATCAGGACGGACGTGCCGCCGGACGACCCGGCCGGATAGCTCAGAAGGGCGCGCCGGGCGCCGGATCCTGCTGCTGCCGGGCCAGCGCGGTAGCGAGTCTTGCCCGCGCGCCCTCCAGCCATTCCTCGCAGATTGCCGCTAGTTCCTCGCCCCGCTCCCAGAGCTGCAGCGACTGCTCGAGCGTCAGGCCGCCAGTCTCCAGCCGCTTCACCAGCTCGGTCAGCTCGTCTCTTGCCTGCTCATAAGCCGGACGCTCCGGATTACTCCCGGCGGCCGCGACCGCCCGGCCAGCCGCACGCTGGCTGCCCTTCGCGGACTTCCCGCTTCCGTCGCTCGGCGTCGTCACGGTCCTCAGCCTAATGGGATGCGGTGGTAACGCAGGCCCGGTGCTTGTCCGATGAACGTGTGAGTGCCGGGCGGCGGCATCCGGCTAGCCGAAGGGACGGTTATGAGCAGCCCCGAGCATCGTGGTGCCCGGCGCTCGTGCGCCCTGTCCAAGAGCACAGTGTGCAATGCCCGGCCTACCACCTGGCTGCAGCGGCGGGAACTGGCCTGGCTGAACTCGGCGGCGCCGAGCGCGCCGTGTGCGGCCGGCCGGCGCTGCCGGATCCCGCGCACCAGGCCCGGCTACCTGGCCGACCTGGGCAGCTGCTGGTATCGCAAGTTCCCGTGGTCGCCGGTCAGCTGGCGGCTCGGCGGCCCGCACCGGTAGGCACGACAGCCGGGGCGGTCATCGGACTAGGTGACGAGACTCGGTCACGAGACTGTTGCGCCGCCTGCGATGACCTGGATGTGGTCGTCGGCGAACCGGAGGCTGAGCACTTCGCCATCGGCTACTTCGGCGGCCGTCAGCACGACGCTCGCGTCAGCGTGCTGCGCGATCGCATAGCCGCGACGCAGCGTGGCGGCCGGCGACAGGGCGACCAGCCTGGCCCTGATATGTGCGATGTCGTCGTCCGCCCGGTCCAGCCCGGCCCCGATAGTCAGCCTGGCCCGCTCGGCCAGACCGAGAATCTGCTCGAGCTGCCGGTCTACCTCGCGCGTCGGGCTGGCGATGGCGGGCCGTGACCGGATGGCGCTGAGCCATGAACTTTCCCGGTCCAGACGGCCGGCCAGCGCCCGGCGCGCCCGCGTTCGCAGCTCGGCTACCAGCGCGAGCTGCTCGGCCACGTCGGGGACCGCCCGGCGTGCCGCGTCCGTCGGCGTCGAGGCGCGAACGTCCGCGACAAGATCCAGCAGCGGCACGTCCTGCTCGTGGCCGATTGCGCTGATGACTGGCGTGAGGCAGGCCGCTACCGCTCGGATGAGGTCCTCATCCGAGAACGGCAGCAGGTCCTCGATCGACCCGCCGCCGCGGGCGATGATGATCACCTCGACCGACCGGTCCGCGTCTAGCCGGTGCAGCGCGTCGATGATCTCCTCAGTGGCGTGCGGACCTTGCACGGCGACTTGCTCGACCCGGAACCGGACCGCCGGCCATCGCCGCGAAGCATTGCGCAGCACATCGCGCTCGGCAGCGGAATCCCGGCCGCAGATCAGCCCTATGCTGGCCGGCAGGAACGGCAGAGTTCTCTTGCGCGCGGCGGAAAACAGACCCTCGGCGGCGAGGGCCACGCGGCGTCGTTCGAGCCTGGCCAGCAACTCGCCGACGCCGACAGCCTTGATCTGGGTGGCGGTCAGCGCGAACGATCCCTTGGCCGAGTTGAACTCGGGTTTGGCCCAGATGACAACGCGCGCACCTTCAGCCGGAGCGGGCTCGGCAGCGTCCAGCACTGCCGTCGTGCAGATGACACGTACGGATACCGCGGCAACTGGATCCCGCAGCGTCAGGAAGACTGTGCCACCCCGTCGGGTCAGCTCCGCGATCTGGCCCTCGACCCACACCCTGCCGAGGCGCCCGATCCAGTCGCCGATGAGCCGCAGCACCGTCCGGACCGGAACGGGTGACTGCTCAGAGGTTTCAAGCGGCATGCTGCCCCTTGGCTAGCCAGGCCCGCGACGGTCCTGGCCACCCGGCGGTCATCCGCCGCGCTCCAGCTTCTCGATGCGCCGCTCGAGCATGCCGAGCACATCGGTCCGCTCGGCGTTCTTCCGCTCGTAGCTGGCAAGCACTCGCAGCTGGTCGGCGTTCAGCGTGCGCAGCCGGGCTCGGATCGACGCGAGTGACAGGCTGTCGTAATCGGCAAGGGGCAGTGCGGGGGAGCCGGATGAGGCGACGGCATCGTGGTCGGCCGGGGCTGCGGTGTGGTTGTCGTCCGGGCCGTCGGCTGCGGTGTGGTTGTCGTCCGAGACGGCCGGTGCCGCGGCCGTCCCGCCCAGGTCGTCATAGAGCTCGTCGGCGGTCAGCAACCGCACGTTGCCGGTCTGGTCGAGCGAGCGCCACCGGGATTCGGCCGCCGGCCTGGCTACCTCGTCACGCTGCTGCCGCGCTCCGTGCGCGGCCGACGAAGCCGTCCCGGGCTGGGGCTGCATCCGGGTCGGCGTCGGGCCGGGGCGGTCGGCGGCCAGCAATACCCGGCCGATCCCTGCGAAGACGGCCCGGAGGACCTCGGCCGGAGCCCGCCTAATCTGATCAGGGATCTGCGGAATGCCCATGATTGATCGTTCTCCCTCTGACTGCTACCGGGTGCCCGGCGGGGGCTGGCCTCAGGCTGGCCGGCCGCCATGCGGCATGTCACCCTGGGGACATTCTCGCTGGCCGGAGGTGCCGCGCAAACCGCGGATGCCATAAATAGCTCAGGTCGGGCCAGCCGCCCGGTCAGAGGTGACCGCTGATCACCTAAAATGAGCGCATGCCTGATCCCTCACGCCGAGTGCTGCTCGCCAAGCCCCGTGGCTACTGCGCTGGAGTTGACCGGGCTGTACAGACGGTGGAGAAGGCGCTGGAGCGCTTCGGGGCTCCGGTGTATGTACGCAAGCAAATCGTGCATAACACCCATGTTGTCCGCACTCTGGAGGAGCGCGGGGCGATCTTCGTTGAGGAGACAGAAGCCGTCCCCGAGGGCGCGGTGGTCGTCTTCTCGGCGCATGGCGTCTCTCCCGAGGTGCGCGAAGAGGCTAAGGATCGCGGGCTGCGGACCATCGACGCGACGTGCCCGCTGGTCACCAAGGTGCATAACGAGGCGCGCAGGTTCGCCGCGCAGGACTACGACATTCTGCTGATCGGCCACGAGGGTCATGAGGAAGTCGTCGGCACCACTGGCGAGGCCCCGGCCAACATCCACCTCGTGGACGGGCCAGCAGGCAGCGGGTCAGTGGAAGTGCGCGACACCGCGAAGGTCGCGTGGCTGTCCCAGACGACGCTGTCGGTCGATGAGACCCTCGAGACGGTCTCGGCGCTGCGCAAGCGCTTCCCCTTGCTGCTGGACCCGCCGAGCGACGACATCTGCTATGCGACCCAGAACCGGCAGGCCGCGGTCAAGCAGATCGCCGGGCAGTCGGATGTGGTGATCGTTGTTGGGTCGACCAACTCGTCGAACTCGGTCCGGCTGGTCGAGGTCGCGCGGGACGCAGGAGCCAGCGCGGCCTACCTGGTAGACGACGCGTCCGCCATCGATCCGTCCTGGCTGGACAATGTCGGCACGGTCGGCGTCACCAGCGGTGCTTCGGTGCCGGAGGACCTCGTCGATGGAGTGCTGGCCAGGCTCGCTGAGAGCGGTTTTACCGACGTCGAGGAGATCGAAGCGGTGCACGAGCGGATGCAGTTCGCGCTGCCGCATGAACTGCGTAAGCCGGCTCCGAAACCAGACGTCTAAGTACGTAGCCGGTGCCAGCTGCCGGCGCTGCGCTCGCCGCGGAAGCCCGCCCGGAACTCGCGGACACAACCGGGCAGTCCACGGGACATGGCGACGGCAATGCACCCGGCGGCGCCGAGGATGAGCCACGGCGCAGTAGCAGCCAGCATAAGGAATGTTCCCTCGATCACTGACAGCAGAGATCCGTGCGTTGAACTGCCCTGTGCGGTCAGCGCCTGCGCGACAAGTACCGCGACCAGGAAGACCACTGGCGGCGCAATCACGACCTGTAGCTGCGCTTCCCGCCGGACCGCGACGGGAGCGGCCAGGCAGCCTGCGCAATAGGCCAGGCCCGCGATGATGTCCGATTGTCGCCATGCGGCAATGAGGCAGCCGACCAGGCACAGCGTGAACAGGGCGACAACCGCGCCGCGGGCAGTCACGTAGCTGCGGACCGCGACAGACCGAGCCGCTGGCTGCGTTCCGCTGCCTGGCTGTGGGCCGGCGGCTAGTCCGCTGCCTGGCTGTGGCCCGGCGGCTGGTCCGCTGGCCCATTGTGGCCCGGCGGCTGGCTGTGGTCCGCTGGCCGATCGCGGCCCGGTGCCTGGCTGTGGTCCGGTGCCTAGCTGTGGTCGGGCGGCCGCCCGGGACGTGATCGGCCGCGCAGCCTTGCGTAGCTGCTGGCGCAGGCTGCCGCTCCAGCCGCGGTCGCTGATCAGTCCAGTGCGGTCGATCCGGCTGGGCGGTGCAGGCCGGCGCGTGACCTGCCTCAGCCGCTCCGATGGCCGCGTTTGCATGCCGCCCCCTTGCATTGTTGGCCCAGGACTCCGTAGCAGATCAGGACCATGTAGCGGATCAAGCGCTGATTGCCCGGCCGCCACCGATGAGATGCGGCGGAGCTGCCGGCTCCCGCGCCGCCGCAGGCCTCGCTAGCAGCTCCGGGCCAGTGTCGGCGAACAGGTCGGGCGCAGACAGCGCGCGCACCGTTTCCTCAACGGGTCGTGGCTGCACCAGCTCGCTGTCCACCAGGCCGAGGTCGTTCAGTTTCCGGGCACTGACCAGGACGCGGTTCTCCAGCGAGCCCACGGCCCTGTTATACGTGCACACTGCGGCCGTCAGCGCCTTCCCGAGGCCGTCGACATGCCTGCCGAGCCCGGCGATGCGCTCGTACAATTCGCGACCAAGATCAAAAACTGCGCGGGCGTTTTCGGAGAGCGCCTCCTGCTGCCACGCGTACTGGGCGGTCCGCAGCATGGTCACCAGCGTCGTCGGCGTCGCGATGTGCACCTTGTGCGCCATCGCATACTCCAGGAGTGCGGAGTCGTGCTCGAGCGCTGGCGCTAGGAATGCCTCACCGGGTATGAACAGGATGACGAACTCCGGCGAGGGGCTGAGTGCCGCCCAGTACGCCTTGGCGGCGAGCCTGTCGACGTGGTCGCGAAGGTGCCGCGCGTGCGCGCCGATGCGAGCCTCGCGCACATCGTCCGCGGTGGCCTCGGCAGCCTCCAGGTACGCGGCAAGCGAGACCTTCGAGTCGACGACAATGTTCTTCCCGCCGGCCAGCCGGATCACCATGTCCGGGCGCACCGCGCCATCGGCCGTCGTAACCGTTACTTGCTCGTCAAAGTCGCATTTATCGCTCATGCCGGCCAGCTCGACCACCCGGCGAAGTTGCATCTCGCCCCAGCGACCACGCGCCTCCGGCCGGCGCAGCGCGGTGACCAGTGACTGAGTCTGAGCGCGCAGCTGATCGGAGGACTGCCGCGCGATGGCGACCTGCTCGGATAGTGCCGCATGCGACGATCGTCTGGCTGCCTCGGCTTCCCTGAGCTGGCCCTCTACCCTGGCCAGGGTGTCACGTAGCGGTTGGACGAGCTGCTCGACAGCCGCCTTACGGGTATCAAGCTCGCCGGTAGCCTTCGCGCTGGCGGCACCGAGCTTGCCCTCGGCGATCTCGAGGAACGTCCTGGCGCTCTGATCCAGCGCCTGGGCCGACATGGCCCGGAATCGGTCCGCGAGCTGGCCGTCGATGAGGTCGGCCCGCTCGCGTGCCGCGCGCTCCGTCAGTGCAGCCCGATCCTGCGCAGCGCGGGCTCGTTCGTCCGCGGCCCGAGCCTGCCCGGTGAGGTCCGCGGCAACGCTTGCCATCCTGCCTCGGGCCAGCAGATAGCCGATGGCGCCGCCAAGGGCGGCTCCGAGCAAGAGGCCAATGAGCAGCGAAGTCGCGTTCATATCAGCATGCTTGCAGCCGGGGACGACAGTTCTCCGGTCCGACACGCCCACTAGACTTCCCAGGTGAGCCTGTCTATCGGCATCGTCGGTTTGCCCAACGTCGGCAAATCCACCCTGTTTAACGCCCTGACCCGAGCCAACGCTCTGGCCTCCAACTACCCGTTCGCAACAATTGAGCCGAATGTTGGTATTGTCGGAATCCCCGATTCGCGGCTTGAAGCGCTCTCCGGGCTCTATGACTCGGCCAGGATCGTGCCGGCGACCGTGCGGTTCGTCGACATCGCCGGACTGGTTCGCGGCGCGTCCGCCGGCCAGGGGCTCGGTAACCAGTTCCTGTCGCACATCCGGGAGACCGACGCGATCTGTCAGGTCGTACGGGTCTTTGACGATCCTGACGTCAGCCATGTGGACGGCGACGTGTCACCCGAGCGGGACATTGAGACCATCGCGACCGAGCTGATGCTGGCCGACCTGCAAACGCTCGACAAGGCAGTGCCGCGGCTGGCCAAGGAGGCCAAGTCAGCGAAGGACCCGGAGCGGACCCGGCTAGCCGACGCGGCCGAGCGGGCGCAGCAGATGCTAGACGGCGGCACGACCCTGTTCGCCGGGGCTGAGGCCGCCGGCCTGGACCTGAACGACCTGCGTGAACTGCAGCTGCTCACGGCTAAGCCGTTCCTCTATGTATTCAATGAGGACGATTCCGAACTACACGATGAGGAGCTCAGGAAGCGGCTGGCCACGCTGGTCGCGCCGGCCGAGTCGGTCTTCCTCGATGCCAAGACCGAGGCCGAGCTTGCCGAGCTGTCGCCGGAGGATGCCGCGGAAATGCTCGCCGGGCTGGGTCTCGGCGAGCCGGGGCTGGCGCAGCTGGCGAGGGCCGGGTTCGCGGCGCTGAGGCTGTCCACATTCCTTACCGCCGGGCCGAAGGAAGCCAGAGCCTGGACGATCCCGGCCGGGGCCACCGCGCCGGAGGCGGCTGGCGTCATTCACTCCGACTTCCAGCGGAAATTCATCAAGGCTGAGGTCGTGTCTTTCGATGACCTGATGTCCGCCGGCTCCATCGCCGCGGCAAGGGCCGCAGGCAAGGCGAGGATTGAGGGCAAGGACTACGTGATGCGCGACGGCGACGTCGTCGAATTTCGTCATGGAGGCGGGTGACGAGAATGTCCGGCCCCTCACTAGGACGGGTCGTCATCCGGGAGGTCCGGGTCAGCGCTGCTGGCAGCTGCTGATCTCGCCTCCTGGCGTCTCTTGTCCGGCCTGCCGCCGAGCAGCGCATGCGTCAGGGCGTTGCGGACATCCAGCAGCTGATCGAGCGCGGCGGCCAGGTGCTCATCGGTGACCCGGATCGGCGCCGCGTCATCGGTGTGGCCGGCCGCTGCGTCAGCCTCGGCCGCGACGACAGCGGCCCGCCGCAGTAGCTCCTTGATGAAGGATGCGGTGACGCCCTCGGTCCGCTCGATGACCGGCGTCGCGTCGCTCAGCTTCAGGTCCAGCCCGCCCCGATAGAGGCGCAGCAGCCGTAGCCGCGCCTCAGCGTCGGGGACTCGCATCTCGACCGCGTGATCGACCCGGCCAGGCCGCGCGGCCAAGGCGGCCTCCAGCAGGTCGGCCCGGTTGGTCGTGAGCAGGAATGTGACGTCGGCGTCAGCGCCAAGGCCGTCCATCTCGTTGAGCAGCTCGAACAGCCGGGTGTTCTCGCCGCCGTAATCACGGTCCTCGGCGATCAGGTCAACGTCCTCGACAACGATCACCGAGGGCTCGAGTACCCGGGCCACCGAGCAGGCCGCACCGATCATGCCGAGTGCGCTGCCGGACAGGATGACGCAGGTGACGCCGGGCAGCCTCCCGAGCAGGTATCGCATCGTGTGGGTCTTGCCGGTTCCCGGCACCCCGTAGAGCAGGACTCCCCGGCGCAGGTGCTGGCCGCTGGCCCGCAGCCGCGCGGTGTGGCGGGCGACGCCGAGCACCTGCCGCTCTATCCCGTCGAGGACGTCGTCCGGCAAGATCACCTGCTCGCGGCCGACCTGCGGCCGGTCCACGAAGCTCAGCAGCCCGCTGCCTTCGTCGCCGAACACCTCGCCGCCGAAGGAGATGACGTGCCCGCGGAACACGTTGTGCTGCAGGGCGAGCTTCCGGATCTCCTCGGTGATCCCGGTTGCCCGGTCCGGTGCCGGGCTGACCACCTCGATCGTGACTCCCGCGCGCATGCCGTGCGATTCAGGCCCGCGCAGCAGGATGGCCGAGCTGCCCGTACTATCGGCCGTCAGGTAGACGCCGCACTGGACGCACGGCCGGGTGACGCCGCCGGGAGCTGCGGGCAGGGCCTCGGTCTCGACGCTGCCCAGGCTCACGTGGTGGCCCCACAGCTGTCCGCTGAACAGGTCAGCGAAACCGAAGTCGCTATGCCGGTAATCGGTCAGGCCGAGCAGCCGGTGCTGGCGGCCGGGCTGCGCGAGCCACGCCTCCAGGCCGACCTGGACGTTGACCCGGTCGTAGGCCGGCCAGCTCGCCTTGGCAACCGGCAAGCCACCGCTGTCCGGACCGAGATGATCGGCCACCACGCTGGCGACCGACTCGGCCTCGTCCGCCCGTGCCGCCGCGACCGTCCGCGTGACCAGTCGGCGGGCGAGCAGGCCGACGTCGGCCAGTTCCGGCCGCAACGGTTCCTGCGGCGCCGGCCGCTGCCGGTACCCGCCGCTGTTGCCGACGATCATGACCGTGCCGAAGCGGCTGTAACACTTGTTTTCACCGCGTCAGCTTAGGGCTCCGTCGCCGGCCGGACCGACAGGTTTGCCAGTGGTTGCCTGTCAGCGGGCCAGCTGTGCCAGCGCCGCGGCCAACTGGTCAGCGCCGGCTACTGCCCAGGTAACGCTCGCCAGGCTGGTGCGCGGGGGTAGCCCGATCCTGGCGGATCAGGGAGCCGTCCTAGCCGCTGCTGCCGTCCTGCCGGGGTGAATGTCAGGTGTCAGTGCGGCAGTCGGGTTCGGCCGGGCCTAGCGTTGTGTTGAGGGTGACAGAGGTGATGGTGACAGCGGGCCGACCTTGCTTGCGCGCCGGAACGCGTAAGGCCCGCCAGGTTGGGAGAGCCGTGTCCGGCTGGTTCGAAGCCCAGGTCGTTGATACCGGGCGGCTGCCGTTGTTCTGCTTCTTTGTGGCCTTCGTGGCCGGCTTCGGCTGCATCCGGGTGTCTGCGCGGCTGATCCGCGCGCAGGTCCGGTGGTGGCCAGGCAACCTGCGGGCCGGCTCGGTGCACATCCATCACATGGTGTTCGGCGTGGTGCTGATGGCCGTCGGCGGGGTGGCCGGGCTGGCCGCGCCGGTGACCTCGCTGCCGTGGCGTGCTGGGCCGGCCGTGCTTTTCGGGCTCGGCACCGCCCTGGTTCTCGATGAGTTCGCGCTCATCCTGCACCTTCGCGACGTGTACTGGTCGCACGAGGGGCGCCTGTCGATCGACGCGGTCTTCGTTGCCTCCGGAGTGACCGCTCTGCTGCTGATCGGAGCGAGCCCGGTCGGCGTCAACAGCGTGGCCAATTATCACCATCTGCCGGGCAGCCCCAGCGCGGTCCTGACCCTCGTCCTGCTGCTATCCGCGATGTTCGTGCTAGCCGGGGTCACGTTGCTGAAAGGCAAGATCTGGACCGGGCTGATCGGCCTGTTCGTCCCGGTAATACTCATCGTTGGCGCCATCCGCCTCGGTCGGCCAGACTCGCCCTGGGCTCGCTGGCGTTACCAGCGGCGGCCCGGAAAGCTCGCCAGGGCCGCGCGCCGCGAGCAGCGGCTGCGCCAGCCGGTAATCCACGCCAAGATCCGTATCCAGGACCTGCTGGCTGGCCGGCCAGACCAGCCGGCGATCACCGGTGGCCGCCGCGGGCGGCTGGACCGAGAGCCGGTCGTTACAGCGGGCGCTGAGCCCGTCAATCCGGAGCGGTTCGACGACGCGACGTGAGCCGCCAAGCTTGGCTGGCGGGCCGGGGTGGGGCCACGGTGGGCAGCCGGTGTGCCCGCGCGGTGACCGGGCTGAGGGCGGCACCGTCGGCTGACGGTGCCGCCCTCACGGAGTGCTACCTGAGATCGAGGAAGAGTGCTACCTGAGATCGCGGAAGAAGGCCCGGACATCGTCGACGAGCAGTTCGGGCGTTTCCATCGCGGCGAAATGGCCGCCGTGGTCGAAGTCCGACCAGTGCACGATGTTGTTGCTCTGCTCGCCGTACCGCCGGATAGCGACATCCTCGGCGAAGGCCGCGACTCCTACCGGCGTCGTGGCCGGCGGCTGTCCCCAGCTTGGCGCCATGTGCATGTTCTCGTAGTACAGCCGTGCCGCCGAACCCGCCGTACCGGTCAGCCAGTAGAGCATGACATTGGTGAGCATGTCGTCGCGGTCGACTGCGTCCTCGGGGATGCCGGACTTGGTGTGCGTCCAGGCACTGAACTTGTCGACAATCCAGGCGAGCTGGCCGGCCGGCGAGTCGGCCAGGCTGTACGCCAATGTCTGCGGACGGGTTGCCTGGATCTGGAAGTACGCGTTGCCACCGGCCATGAACTGGCGCAGCCGCTCAAGCCGCCCCTTCTCGGTGTCGGTGAAGGTGGCCGACTCTGCCGGGTCAACCTCACCCCACGGGATGAAGCCGGCGGTGGCGGCGTTGACGTGGACGCCAATGACATGCTCGCCATCGACGCGGCCTAGCTCCGGGGAGACGAGGGCGCCGAAGTCGCCGCCTTGCGCGCCGTACCGGTCATAACCGAGGCGGTGCATGAGCACGGCCCACGCGCGCGCCGTCCGTACCGTGGTCCAGTCGCGCTCGTGGGTTGGACCGGAGAACCCGAATCCGGGCATTGATGGGATCACGAGGTGGAACGCGTCGCGCGGATCGGCCTGGTGGGACGCCGGATCAGTCAGCGGGCCGATGATGTCGAGGAACTCGGCGACCGAGCCTGGCCAGCCGTGCGTCAGGATGAGCGGCAGCGCGCCCGGCTCAGCGGACCGGACGTGCAGAAAGTGGATGTTCTGGCCGTCGATCGTCGTGGTGAACTGCGGATAGGCGTTGAGCCTCGCCTCGTGCTCCCGCCAGTCGTAGATCGTGCGCCAGTACTCGGCCAGCTCGCGCAGATAGTTCACCGGAACGCCGTAGTCCCAGCCCGCTCCGGGCAGCTCATCTGGCCACCGGGTCCTCGCTAGCCGGTCCTGCAAGTCATCGAGAGCGACCTGCGGGACATTGATGCGGAACGGGGTCACCGTGACGTCGGCGGATGCATGGTCGGCTCGTGCGCTATCGGCGGGCGAACTAGCGTGGCGGACGGCTGCGGCGGACATCGTGCTCCTCTCGTCGGGCTGGTTCAGCCCGTCTTGCGAGTCAACTTATGACAGAATGCTGTCATGTCGAGAAGACTAACAGAACGACAGCATGCTGTCAAAGGGGGAATCCGGCCCGCGCGGACCGCGGCGGGTGACGCGTTCACCTCTTTCGTGTTCCAGGTCGCCAGGCTTGGCGGGGAGTTCTCGGCCGACGGCGAGAAGCTAGCCGCGCTTGGCGATCAGACGCTCGCACGCTGGGTCGTCCTTGACGCGGCTGAGGACGGACCGGCCAGCGTGGCGCAGATCGCCAGGCGTTTCGGCATGGCCAGGCAGAGCGTGCAGCGAGTAGCGGACCTGCTGGTTCGCGACCAGCTTGCCGTCTACGACGACAACCCCGACCATCGGCGCGCCAAGCTGCTGAGGCCGACCGAGGCGGGCAGGCAGGCCCTCGTCACGATCACCACCGCGCAGAAGGCATGGGCAGACAAGCTCGGCGCGCAGATCGGCGAGGCCGAGCTTCGCAAGGTGACAGCGATCATCGAGCGCATCCAGCGACTAGCGTCCGAGGAGAGACCCTGACCGCATGCCCATTAGCCAAGGAAGTGGCTGATTCCTGCGACTCCTGCCCGCAGCGGACGCGACGCCGCCCTGGGCGATGGCCCGCGCTGACGAACGACGTGCCGCAGTTCTTCGGGCAGGGCTGGTCATTTACTCCCCCGGCCAGGTAGCTCGCGCGATCGCGGCGTCATATTCAACGGCGTCTATGCCGAACTCGCCGTTGTAGTCTGCCCACAGGCGATGCTCGTCCGCTGCCCACTCCCGGTAGTCCCGCCGCGCTTGAGCTTCGTCGCGGCCGGTCGCCGCCGCCACCTCTGCCCAGGTCGCCCCCGCCTGCAACGCCCGATGCGCATGCGCGGGATGTCCGTAGTACCGGGCTAGCAGTTCGCCCGCCGCCAGCAACTCCAGGTGCTCGGTCACGGTTAGTGGCTCGGACCCGCCGATGTTGGCGTGGATGCGCGGGTCGTAATCCCCGCGCGCCACTAGGGCCATGAAGGCCCGCGCGTCGAGATCACGGACGGCCAGCTCTTCGAATCGCTTGCGGGCATCATCGGTCGCGCGGTAGCGGCCCGACGTCTCCTGGTAGGTCGTCGCGGGCCGTGACGTCTGTGCCATGACGCAGTTACCTGCTCGTCTCGTCCGGTTGCATCGGGTCAAGGATGGCGCACCCGCGTACGCGATAGCCAGACGATTCCATGCGTGTCGAGCTCGCCGGCGGCCTGGCTAGTCACCGTCGACGATCACCACCGGACGGGCAAGATACAGATCGCTATGGTCTCGGCCTGAGCCACCGGGACCGGTTCGGCGCGGCAACGGTGGCGCGGCCTCTGGGACTCGAGCCGGGTCACCCGCAAGCGCGGGTGACCCGGCCCGCTGACCGGTTAGCTATCTCCCCAGCTACTGACGTTCAGCGCCACGGAGTTGGTGCAGCCGGGAGCCGGCGCGGGGACCAGAGTGGTCGCCGGACACGGCTTGAGGATCAGTGGCGGCCGCGGCTTCTGATTGAAATTGAAATCGCGCAGGATGCTCCCCGCCAGGTTCTCCCGGACGCCGGGCCGCGGATCCGGCCGGCCATCAGTTGCCGGGTTGATGCGGGCCCCGAACAGGAAGTCGTTCTCAATGAACTTCAGCCAGGAATCCGATGACAGGTTCTGATGATCGATGAAGCCGCGCCGGGCATACGGACTGATCACTATCGTCGGCACGCGGATGCCGTAACCAAGGGCGTCGACGGCAGGCGGCACCACGTTGTCGTAGAAGCCGCCCCAGTCATCCCAGGACAGGAAGATCGCGGTGGAGTTCCAGTCCTTGCTCCGCATGACCGCATTGATGATCCTGGTCACGTAGGCCTGGCCGGTGCTGACCAAGGCCGGCGGGTGCTCGCTGTCAGCCGCGTTCGGCACGATCCAGGACAGCGCCGGCAGCGTGCCATTCTTGGCCTGGCTCATGAATCTGGTCAGCGGCTGGACGTTGGCCTCCTGATGGTCCTGCTTGACGTCGGTGAACCCGGGAAGCGGATTCCAGATCGACGGCACGCCATGCGGGTTCGTCACCGACTGCGCGCCGTGATCCAGGTAATAGCCCCAGCTCACGTGGTAGGCATGCAGAAGCCACGTTAGGTCAGTCCAGGCGAATGGCCGTGGCTGAGCTGCCGTGCGGTTGTGCGGCTGGTCGTTGCCAACGCAGCTCATCGGGTTGGCCGGGTTGCTGCAGTTTGCCGACCAGGCGGACACCAGGAACATATGCGCTGGCAGGCTCCAGGAGTGGTCGGACTCGAAGAAGTGGTCGTCCAGCACGAAATTGTTGGCGTATGTCCAGTAGTTCGGGATGTCTGAGGCGACGTGATGACCCATCACGTCGGTGGGACAGGAGCTCGTGCCGCAGTTCAGCTCCGCCTGGCCGACGAACCCGTCCATCTTCCCGGCGTCTACATCGGCAATGCTGTTGGAGTTCTGGTGCGGACCGCCCTTGTTGCTGTTGGCATGGTCGACATAGGGCTTCACGCATCCGCCGTGTGCCGGGTCCGGAACGCAGACCGTCGCAGGGATGCCGTCAGCGCCGGGGTAGGTGCCAAAGTAGGAGTCGAAGGACCGGTTCTCCTGCAGGATCACGACGACATGCTTGATCTTGTGGATGCCCTGCAGGCTCGATGTAAGCCGGAAAGATGTCTCATGCGCCGACGCGCCCGCGCCAACGCTGAGGGCTACCGTGGCGGCCATGGCCGCGGCGGCGCACGCTGCTAACAACAGGCGAAGCCTCATCGCACTCTCCAGTTCTCGGGGAAGCTGAACGTCCGGGACTAACCCCGCCGCGGCAGGCCGCGACTCAGCATGAGTCCAGCAGGAGTCGCTGTGATCTCTCTGTGAATCTCATGGGCGCCGCAGGGACGATCGCTGAGTGGCGGCACAGGAAATGCTGGCGATGGTCAGCTTGCTGTGCTCGCTTCGATGCCGATCGGGAGATCCGCAGCCAGGCTGTTGGCCCGCATGGCCTTGCGGTAGGCAACGGCAACGGCGTCGAACTTCAGATGCAGTTCGGCTGCCAGGTCGAACGGCACGCGCTCTGGCCGCTGTGACTCGACCACCAGCTGGTCCTGGCCGAAAATCGTGTCTTCGAAGTCCCGGATTACCTGATCGTTCTGGTCAAGGTTGTAGTTGCGCCCGATGATCACGTATCCGGCGCACCGGTCGGCGGCTATCGGCTGTGACGCGAAGAAATAGACCATGCCGCGTTCGCCGCCCCAGCCAAGCCGCAGGGCAATGGTGTACGGCAGGTGCAGCTCGTACCGGCTGCGGCGCTCGGGCTGCCCGGCCTGCTCATTGCCGAAGACAGGGAAGTCATCGGTGTTGGGCGCCTCGGGCCGGACAATCGTGTAGTGGAGCACGTGCCCATCGGTGTGCACCTCATGGCGGGGCACAACGGGGCGGTCGGGATCCCCGAGGAGTCCTGGGTGCACCCAGGGGAAGTGGCCGAAGTCGGTGAAATTCTCGACTTGCCGCGCCGCGTCGCACCGCCAGCGGTACGGACCTGCGGTGACCACGGCCCAGCGGTCGTTCTCTAGCTCGGGCACCTCCGGCAGCGGCCAGCGTGGCTCGGCTAGCGCAACCCAGACCAGTCCGTAGCGCTCGAGTGCGCGAAACGCTGTCACCCGCGCCTTCGCCGGCACCCGGGACGGGTCCGCTAGCTGTGGGATCGCGACGCATCGTCCGCCGGCGTCATAGCGCCAGCCGTGATAGGCGCACACGATCTCATCACCATTAACGCTGCCGAGGGACAGCGCTGTGCCCCGGTGCACGCACAGATCGGCCATGACTCGCGGCAGTCCGTTGCGTCCCCGCCACAGCACCAGCGGTTCGCCAAGCAAGTCGGCATGCATGGGCTGCGCGCCAAGCTCTGTCGAGAACGCGACAGGATGCCAGCAATCTCGCTGGGCTGCCAGGTCCGCAAAGACGCCGGGGGCAGTCATCCGAGCCGGGCCGGGTTGCCTGCGGGAGATACGAGCGAGATGCACATGAGGCCATTGTGTGCCGCGCGCACGGCCGGCACGATCCCGGTCAGCCACAAATGTCGGACTGCCGGGGAGCTCAGGGGCTGTTGGCGTGGCAGTGTCCCGCCCCCGGGGGTGGTGGGGGCGGGACGCTGCGGGGGTTCCCGGCGGGGGTGGTGCCGGGGTGGGGGTGGCCGGCGGGGGTGTGCCGGGGGCGGGGGTGGTTAGAAGGCGGGGGTGGCGGTGGTGATGTCGTAGTGGGTTCCCCAGTACCACTGGGTGGCCTGGGCGCCGGGGACGATGTGGGGGGTGCCGGTGGGGTCGGCGATCCACCAGCGGATGCGGGTTTGCATGTGGTGGGGGAGGGTGTGGACGGCGGCCTGGACGGCGGGCCATTCTGATCGCATGGTGTAGAGGCGGGCCAGGGCGGTGGGCTGGGTGGTGAGCTTGGCGCGGGCCCAGGCGGCGGCGCCGGCGGGGGTGGCGTCGCCGGGTTCGATGTCCAGGACGGAGGCGCGGGGGTCGGAGCCGTTGGTGTCGATCCACAGGACGTGGCGGCCGGTGACGGCGGCGGGGGTGACGGCGTAGCCGCCGGTGGCGTAGGTGGCGATTTCGTGGTGGGCGGGGATGGCGGCGGGGGTGACGGAGTCGTAGATCTGGTAGGGGCGGGCGGGGGCGTGCGCGGCGGCGCGGCGGGCGGTCTGGCGGGCGTCGGCGTGCCGGGCCGGGGCGTCGGCGTGCCGGGCCGCGGGGGCGTGGGCCGCGGGGGCGGCGTGGGCAGCGGCGTGCCGGGTGGCGGGGGCGTGGTGCGCGGCGGGGGCGTGGTGGCCGGCGGTGGTGGTGGTGGTGAGGGTGGCGGCGCTGGCGGTGCCGGCGCTGGCCAGGGCTGCGGCGGCGCCCAGGGCTGCCAGGGCGCTGCGGCGGCCGCGCAGGGCGTCGGTCAGTCGGGCGGTGCGGGGCATCGGGCGTCCTTCCTGTCGGTGCCGCCGGCCGGGGTGGCGGCGGGTAATGGCAGGTTCGACGCGGGGGGTGGCGGGCTGGTTTCGCTGTGTAACCGAGGTCACTACTTGCGGGTAACTTTGCTGCCCGGTTATCCGGACATGCCGGGCAGGCGGCGGGCGCCGGGCCGTGCCGGTGGCTGGCGGGCGGGCCTGGCGATGGGCAGCCGAAAGCCGTATAGCGGCAGATAACCGGTGCTGGTAATCGCGCCTCCGGCCGGGTCCGCGGACGTATGTGGCAGCGCTGCTGGCGGGACGGCAGCAGATCCCCAGACGTCGGCGGGCAGCTCGACCGGTCCCGGCCGGATGCACCGTTCGCGCCTTTTGCGACGACGTACCATGCCGAAACCGCACCGCCGGACGCACGCTAGCGGAGAACGCACGGGCCACGGCATGCGAGCCGCGGCCGGAACCGCCCCGTTCCCGATGGAATCGGCCCGGGATTGCTTGACGGCGATCCCGGCCAGGCCGAGAGATCGGGCCACTTGCTCTCGTCATACCTGCCGTAAGCCCTACCGATAGCAGGAGGAGCATCGATGGCAAGTCCAGTGGTTCACTTCGAGATCCGGTCGGCTGATCCGGATTCCACCCGCGCGTTCTACGGCAAGCTGTTTGGCTGGACTTATCCAGACGGCGGCATGCCGGGCTACACCTATGTGGATTCCGGGGTCGAGGGCGCCGTGCCGGGCGGCATCAGCCCGCTGCAAGGCGGCGAGCCGCTCGTGACCTTCTTCGTGGGGGTGCCAGACGTCGCCGCTACGCTGGAGGCCGCTGTCGCTAACGGCGGGCGCGTCGTACAGCCAGCGACGTCGGTCCCCGGCGTGACCTTCGGATTGCTAGCCGATCCGAACGGCCAGGTAGTCGGCCTGGCCAGCGCTGACTCCTGACCGGGAGGCCGATCGCGAGCAGGGCATCCGAGTACGGGAGGTCTGCCATGACGTCAGCTGACCCGGATGGCCTGCTCGCGCGTGCGGTGGCTGGGGACGACGCGGCGTTCGCCACCCTCGTGCGGCCTCATGAGCGCCCGGTGTTCCGGCATTGCTACCGGATGCTGGGATCGGGGCCGGATGCCGAGGACGCTGTCCAGGACACCTTGGAACGGGCCTGGCGCAAGCTAGCAAGCTACGACGGCTCCGGATCCTTTGGCGGCTGGCTGCATCGCGTCGCGACCAACATCTGCCTCGATGCGCTCCGTAGCCGGCGGACACGGCTGAGCCCGGCGGGATACGGACCGCCAGTAGCGGCTGGCGCAGCACTGGCGCCGCCAGACCCGGAGGCAGTCTGGGTCGAGCCCGTCAGCGATGCGGAGCTCAACGGGTCTGCGGACCCGCAGGCGGCAGTGGTCCGCCGCGAGGAGATCAGCCTGGCTTTCGTCGCGGCACTACAGCGTCTGGCTCCGCGGCAGCGGGCGGCCTTGCTGCTGCACGACGTGCTCGGGTTCAGCCAGCCAGAGACCGCGGAGGTGCTCGCTGTCAGCACGTCAGCGGTTAACAGCCTGCTCGGCCGGGCACGCCAGACGGCCAGGGAAGCAGGCAGCGGCCCCGTTCCTGAGCTGTCCAGCCCTCGGGTCAGGTTGTTGCTCGAGTCGTACGTGCGCGCTTGGCAACTGGCGGACATCGACGCGTTCGTGCAGCTGATCGCGGCGGACATCCGCTTCTCGATGCCACCGCTCAGCGCCTGGTTCGATGGCAGACAGGCGGTCGCCCAGTTCGTCAATGAGATGATTTTCGCGCCCGCCCGGCCGGCCGGGGTGACGCTGCGAGCAGGCTCGTGCAATGGTCAGCCTGCGTTCGGTAGTTACCAGCCTGGGGAGTCGGGTCGCCTGGTGCTGACCGGTCTGCAGATCCTGCAGCTCACCGAAGTGAATGGCGAGCCGCTGGTCAGCGCGCTGGTGTCTTACCGTGATCCGAACCTTGCCGCGCGCTGCGGGCTGCCAGCCGAAATAGATCCGTCGTCCGGAGGTCACGCGCCGCGGGACTAGCCGTATCGAGGCTGCCGCAGGGCCTCAGAGGCTGTCCCGGCGAAGTTGCAGGAAGGACCGCTCAGCCTGATTGCCGGTACGAGCGATAGCGGCGTCGTAGGCGGCAGCCGCCTCGGCTCGCCTGCCGAGCCTGCGCAGCAGGTCAGCCTTGGTCGCGTGAAACAGGTGATACCCGCCGAGGCTGAGCTGGTCGACGAGGCTCAGCGCGGTGGCGGGATCGTGAACCTCGGCAACGGCAACGGATCTGTTCAGCGCCACCACCGGGGTTGGCGCGATGGCCATCAGCTGGTCGTAGAGCGCGAGGATCTGGCCCCAGTCGGTATCGGCAGCGTCGGCGGCATCGCTGTGCACGGCGTTGATCGCGGCCTGTATCTGGTACGGCCCTGGGCGGTTGCGCCGCAGGCAGCTTCGCACCAGGTACTGGCCTTCACTGATCATGGCCCGATCCCAGCGGCTGCGGTCCTGCTCGGCTAGCAGGACCAGAGCGCCGCCGGGACCGACACGGGCGGGCTGGCGCGCTTGCGTCAGCAGGAGCAGCGCCAGCAGCCCGGTCACCTCGGATTCGTCGGGCATGAGCTCGGCCAGCAACCTGGCCAGCCGGAGAGCCTCGGTACACAAGTCGATGCGAGCGAGGTCTGCGCCGGCGGAGGCCGTGTAGCCCTCGTTGAAGACGAGATAGACCACCGCCAGCGCGAGCGGGAGCCGGTCCGGCAACTCCGCCTCACGCGGCACCCGGTACGGGATTCCCGCGTCGCGGATCTTGCGCTTCGCCCGGACCAGGCGCTGGGCAACTGTCGCTTCCGGGATCAGGAAGGCGCGGGCGATCTCGGGGGTCTGCAGCCCCGCGATGAGCCGCAGCGTCAGGGCAAGCTGAGCCTCGGCGGCTAGCGCGGGGTGACAGCAGGTGAAGATCAGCCGCAGGCGGTCATCGTGCACCGGACCCACCTCCACTGGCGCGGCTTCGTAGTGCAGCAAAGCCGCCTGTGTCTCGCGGCCGTAGCGGCTCGACTCCCGCCGCAGCCGGTCCAGCGCCTTGTTGCGGGCAGTCGTGACGATCCAGCCGCCGGGATTCGGCGGCACCCCGTCCGCTGGCCAGCGCGCGGTGGCCACGGCGAATGCCTCCTGGACCGCCTCTTCGGCGAGGTCGATATCGCCGAAGAGGCGGATCAGGGTGGCTACCGCGCGTCCCGAGCTCTCCCGGTAGGCCCGCTCGATGGCGTCCGCGTTCGTCGCTGCCACCAGCTAGTCCTCCGGCATGTCCTGGAACGGCCGGACCTCGACCGGGGCGCCGCACGCTGCCGAGCCCTTGGCCGCCCAGTCGAGCGCCGCATCCAGATCGGGCACCTGAATGATCCAGAACCCGCCTAGCTGCTCCTTCGTTTCCGCGAACGGCCCGTCGGTGGTGACGACCTGGCCGCCCTGCGCGCGCACAACCGTGGCAGTGGCTGGCGGGTACAGACCGCCGGCGAACACCCAGGCGCCTGCAGCCTGAACCTCGGCATTGTAGGCGTCGACTGCCTTATAGGCCTCCTGCGCCTGCGCCTCGGACGGGACTGGCGCTCCCTCCACCATGTGCACCGCGAGCAGATACTGCTTCATGTCGTTCTCCCGTTCTGTGATCAGTTGTCGGGCGCGGCATGGGGCCGGCCTCATCCCGTTCACGAAGGCAAGCCGCCTGAATCGACACCTGCCAGAAAAATAAGGCAGCGGACGTCTGCGCTGGCCGCCACCAGAGGCGGTACGGCACTGGTGCCGGGGCCCCTTCTGCGTACAGATGCCAAGCTAGCGGTGAACATTCCAGGCATCCGCGGCCGGTCAGGACGCTGCCGCGCGGGTCAGTTATAGCGTTGAGCCGTGGCCGCTCTGCGAGTGATCCTGGTGTCCGACACGCACCTGTCGCAGGGCGCGCCGGAGGCGACGGCGAACTGGGATGCCGTGCTCCGCTACGTCGATTCCGTCGCGCCTGACGTCGTCGTCCATCTCGGTGATCTCACCCTGGACGGGGCACACAGGCCGGCCGATCTGGATCACGGCCGACATCAGCTCGACCGCCTGTCGTGCGCCTGGTACGCAGTTCCCGGCAATCATGACGTCGGTGATAATCCGTGGCCGGGCGCACCGGCCGACATCGTGATCGACGATGTCCGGCGTCAGCGGTGGCTGGACGCCGTCGGTGCTGACCACTGGTCGCTGGCGGTCAGCGGGTGGACCATGCTGGCGATCAACGCGCAACTCCTTGGTTCGGGGCTGGCGGCCGAGGGCAGGCAGTGGTCCTGGCTGGAGCAGCAGCTAGCGGAGCGCGATCGGGACCACAATGTCGCGCTCATCGCGCACAAGCCAGTGACTGCCGCCGCGGCAGAACTCGCCGCCTCACCTGGCTACCGATTCTGGCCGCAGTCGGCCCGCGATCGTCTCGGCCGCCTGGACGGTGCTCCCGTCGCCCTGGTCATGAGCGGCCACGTGCACCAGTACCGGCAGGTCGATATTGACGGCAGTCATCACCTCTGGGCGCCAACGACCTGGGCCGTCCTGCCGGACCAGGCGCAGCCCGTGCTGGGCGCAAAGCGATGCGGAATAGTAGCGCTGGAGCTCGAGTCCGGCACTATCCCGCAGCCCGTGCTGGTCGAGCCAGCCGGCCTCGCACAGCAAACGCTGACTGTCGACATACCTGACCCCTATCACCGCTGACGGGCCTGCTTGCCGCTGAGCTGGGCAGGTCTCGTGCCAGGTCAGGATCCGGGCACCGGCCGGGTCGGCCCGGCCGGCTGCAGGGTGCGTGCAGGCTGGCTCGATGGCCCGGTCGTAGGCTGACTGGCCATGAAGGCGACGCCGGGACGCATGCGGGCTCACCGCACAGAGCAGGTCATCAATCTGCGGTTGATGCGGGCTCATGAAATGTTTGAGTTGCCGCAAACCGATCTTTTCTCGGAATACCGTAATTTTCTTACCGGCGTCGATTTCTGCCTCAGCGAATTGCGCGGCCGGCGGTCGTTCCGGCCGCTCCGGCTGGAGGTTCAGCTGCCAGCGGCTGAGATCGACGACGGTGTCGCTGACCGGCTGTCCCGGACCTTGCGCCGGTACTGCGAGCACCGGATTCGTTACAACCGCCGGGAGTCTCGTGCTCAGCGGTTCAGCGGAATCAGCGCCCTGCGGATCGGCCTGCCCATCTGCGCGATCGGCCTCGCCCTCACCGTGGCGGCGAGCAAGGTGCAGCCCTCGTCAGGGATACCGCACGTGATCACCGACACCCTGGGCTGGGTGCTGGTCTGGATCGGGCTCTGGTTCCCGCTCGATCAGCTGCTGTTCTATCCGCTGTCTTACGGGCGGGAGAGCCGGGTGCTGCGGCTGCTCTCGGCGGCGAACGTTGTCGTGTCCCCGCACCAGCGCGATGCCGGGCTCGAGGTGCCGGCCACCGGCGCGGGCACGCGTCACTAATCGAGCGGCATGACCTGGTATCGCGCGGATGCTTGTGATTACCTGACGATCACCACATTCACAGTGCAGCCGAGCGCGTGGATGCGGTGTGCTGATGACTGGCGGGAGAGTTCGATGAGCAGGAAGCAGCGAATCAGCTACGTACGACCTGAGGCAATGGATGCGCCGATGCGCGCTGAGCTCGAGCGCTGCCAGCAGGAGGGCACGCCGCGACCGGAGAGTTCAGCTGTGCGCGCTCACGTGCCGGCCTGCTTCTGGGCTTTCGCCGACTCGTGGCGGTCGATCTTCCGCGAAGGAGTCTGCGACCACGCCATCAAGGAGCTCTGCCGCGTCTACGTATCGCGGTCAGTGAAGTGCGAATACTGCGGGAATCAGCGATCCGAGCAGGCCAGGGCGCAGGGACTGGCCGAAGCCCAGTACGACGACCTGCTCAATTTCGAGAAGTCGGCACGCTACAGCGAGCGGGAGAAGGCGGCGCTGGCCTATGCCGAGGCAGTTACCTGGCGGCTTGACTCTAGCGACGAACTCTGGGAGCGATTGCACCGGCATTTCTCCGAGCCCGAGCTGGTCGAGCTTGGCTGCTTCATCGCGCTGACCATGGGTCAGCAAAGCTGGCTGCGGCTGCTCGACATCGAGCATCACGAGGTACTCCCAGGCACCGATGCCTCGATGGCGCCCGGCTTCGGCACCGCCGAGACGCTGGCTGTCTCCAAGGCAGCCGGGGACTACTGGGCCAGGCCGCCGACGACCTGAGGCATGGCCAGATCCGCACCGGCCCGGTCCCGCGGCCGGGGCGCCCTCGCCATCTGCCGGCTTGACGGGAAACCTTGGTAAGTTGTAGCTTACGGTAAGTCATGACTTACCAACAGGTCCTGGATGCTCTCGGTGACCCGACCCGGCGCTTGATCTTTGAGCGCCTGGCGGGACGTCCGCAGGCGGTCAGCGAGCTCGCCCGTGACCTGCCCGTCAGCCGGCCCGCCGTCTCCCAGCACCTGAAGGTGCTGAAGGACGCGGGACTAGTCATCGACAGGCCAGCCGGCAACCGCCGTATTTACCAGGTGAATCTGGACGGCGTCGGCGCTTTGCGTACCTACCTTGACCGGTTCTGGGATCAGGCGCTGACAGCCTTCCAATCAGCAGTTGAACGGCACGACTAGGAGACAGCAACCATGCAGGCAACAGACACCGCCGTCCGCACGTCAGTCGTCGTGGAGGCCCCCATCGACCGAGCCTTCTCCGTTTTTACTACCGACATGGGCAGCTGGTGGCCGCCTGATCATCACATCCTGCAGGCGGAGCTAGCCGAGATGGTCTTTGAACCGCGGGTCGGCGGGCACATCTACGACCGCGGCACCGACGGCAGCGAGTCCCGCTGGGCTCGCGTCCTGGCCTACGAGCCTCCCCACCGGGTCGTCTTCAGCTGGGACATCAGTCTTCAGTGGCAGATCGAGACAGATCCGGACCGGACGAGCGAGGTCGAGGTCCGCTTCAGCGAGGAATCCCCGGGCCGGACGCTCGTCGAGCTCGAGCATCGCAACATCGATCGGCACGGCGACGGCTGGCAAGGCATGCGAGACGGAGTAGCTGGCGCCGACGGCTGGGGCAAGGGCCTGAAGGCCTTCGCCGAACGCCTGGCCAGCTGACCGGCACAGCGCGGGGAGCGTACGCGGTCCGCCGGCCGTAGCGCTCCCCGCCCTTAGCCTGGCGCCTGGTACAGCTCAGCGACGTTCTTGATGTGCGCCACGGACCGATTGACGGGCACCTCGTGCCCCGCGAGCACGCGCAGGATCTCCTCGCTGCGCTCCGACAGGAATGCCATCCCGTCCGATCCGCCGCGTAGCCGGAACCAGACCGCGATCCTGCTATGGGGCATCGACACCAGCTCGGCGATGGCCAGATCCTCGTAGCGAGCTTCCCAGGTCGGCACGAGCCAGCGGCTGAGCACGATCCCGCGCACCCGGACGCCCCAGTCGAAGAGCTCCACCTTGGCCAGCGTCCCGCTCGTGATGAGGTGCTTGGACATGATTCCGCCGAGGAAGTATCTCTCCGGTTCGCCGCCAGGGGCGCCGATGATCCGGGCGCAGGATTTCGCCCGCCTGATCCAGGTGACTAGGGCAGCCGCTGCCACCAGCGCGAGCGCCACGACAAGCAAGATCACTGCCAGCACTTGTCCTCCTGGATGCACGATGTAGGTCGACAGCGATTGTTGCACTACCAGCGACTTCTCCGACAGCCTCGGCCAGTGCCGGGCCTGCGCGGCGCCCAAGTAGGCTCGGACCTCATGAGCGACCAGCTGAGCAACGCGCAATCTGAGCAGGAAGCGAGCCCGCAGCCGCCCGTTGCCAGGCGCCTGGTTACCGAGCGAACCCATCACGGAGACACCTTCGTCGATGAGTTCGCCTGGCTGGCCAGGAAAGGCGATCCGGAGACGATCGCCTACCTGGAAGCTGAGAATGCCTATACCGAGGCAATGACCGCGGGGCAGGAGCAGCTCCGCGAGACGATCTTCACCGAGATCAGGTCCAGGACCAAGGAGACCGATCTCTCGGTCCCGGTCCGCCGGGGCGGCTGGTGGTACTACGGCAGGACCATCGAGGGCAAGCAGTACGCGGTCAACTGCCGCCGGGCCGTCCGGCCAGCCGATGCAGGGCCACCGATGACCGAGGATGGCGGCCCGCTCGATGGCGAGCAGGTGCTGCTGGACGCCAACGAGCTGGCGGGCGACAGCCCGTTCTTCTCGATGGGCGCGTTCGACGTGAGCCCCGACGGCCGCCTGCTGGCCTACTCCACCGACCTTTCCGGTGACGAGCGCTTCACCATGCGGTTCAAGAACCTTGAATCCGGCGAGACGGCTCCTGACGAGATCCCTGACACCTTCTACGGCAGCGCCTGGTCAGCGGACGCATCCGCGCTCTTCTACGTCACGGTCGATGACGCGTGGCGGCCGTACCGGGTCTGGCGCCACCTGATCGGAACGCCAGCCAGCGACGACGTGATCGTTTTCGAGGAGCGGGACGAGAAGTTCAATGTGGGCGTCGGCCTGACCCGCAGCCAGCGGTACCTGATGATCGGCAGCTCGAGCAAGCTCACCAGCGAGGTAAGGCTGCTGGATGCGGCGAATCCCACGGGCGAGTTCAGAGTCGTCGCACCGCGCAGGCCGGGCGTGGAGTACAGCGTCGAGCACCAGGTCCGCCGCGATGGCACCGACCGGCTGCTGATCCTGCACAACGACGGCGCGCTGAACTTCGAGCTGGCCGAAGCTCCGGCCGATGACCCTACGCGGTGGACTCCGGTCATCCCGCACCGCGACGACACCAGGCTGCTGCATGTGGACGCATTCGCCGGGCACCTCGTGGTTTACCTGCGCCGGGCTGGCCTGACTGGCCTCCGGGTCATCGGCGGCGACGGCGGTGAGCACGAGATCGCGTTCCCCGAGCCCATTTACTCGGTCGGGCCCGGCGCTAACCCCGAATATGACAGCGGCACGTTCCGCCTCGGCTATGTCTCCATGGTGACGCCGAACTCTGTCTACGACTACGAGGTCGCGACCGGTCAGCTCACCCTGCTGAAGCGGAGCCCGGTGCTGCCTGGTCCGGACGGCAAACCGTATGACTCAGCCGACTACGAGCAGCACAGGCTCTGGGCAACCGCCGAGGATGGCACCCAGATCCCGGTCTCCCTGGTATGCCGGCGGGGCACCGGGCGAGACGCCAGCGCCCCGTTCCTGCTCTACGGCTACGGAAGCTACGAGCACTCTGCTGACCCAAGCTTCTCGATAAGCCGGATCTCGCTGCTCGACCGCGGTTTCGTCTTCGCGATAGCACATATCCGCGGCGGCGGCGAGATGGGCCGGCGCTGGTACGACGACGGCAAGATGCTCCGGAAGGTCAACACCTTCACCGACTTCATCGCCTGCGCGCGGGGCGTGGTCAAAGAAGGCTGGACGACGCCGGAGCGGCTCGTCGTGCGCGGCGGCTCGGCCGGCGGCCTGCTGATGGGCGCCGTGGCGAATATGGCGCCGGACGCCTTCGGCGGTATCGTCGCGCAAGTGCCGTTCGTGGACGCGCTGACGTCCATCCTGGATCCGACGCTGCCGCTGACAATCCCGGAGTGGGAGGAGTGGGGCGACCCGCTGCATGATCCCGAGGTCTACCGGTACATGAAGTCCTACACCCCGTACGAGAACGTGGCCGCCGACCGGGTCTACCCACCGATCCTCGCGGTGACGAGCCTGAACGACACCAGGGTCCTCTACCACGAGCCAGCCAAGTGGATCGCCAGGCTGCAGGCGTCCGCGAGGGGCGGCCCGTTCCTGCTCAAGACCGAGATGACGGCGGGGCACGGCGGTCGCAGCGGCCGCTACGACGCCTGGCGCGAGGAGGCCTTCGTGCTGGCCTGGATCGTCGCCGCGGCCGGCCGCGGCTGAGCAGCCGGCCCCGGGTCTGAGCCAGGAACGTTGCTTCTCGCCGCCGAGCGGGATCAGCCCAGACAGCTGTCAGTCAGCTCAGGCCGAGTAGCCGCGCCGCGTTGCCGCTGAAGATGAGCTGCCGGTCGCCGGCCGACAGCCCGAGCTGACTGACGACCCTGGTCTGCTCGTCGTAGTAAGCCCTGACCAGGCCGCGCGGGAAGTGCGCCGAGTCCGACCCGAACAGCACCCGCTCTGGCCCTATCGTCTCCAGGAACTTGCGGAACAGGCCGGCCAGCGTCAGCGGATACGGCATCCAGCGGATCCACTCGTTGTTGCCCGAACTGTCGACACTGACGTTCCGGCAGGCCCAGGCGAGCTGAAGAAGCTCGCCTGGATAGCCGCAGCCGAAGTGCGGGATCACGAACGTGGTGAACGGGAATGCCTTGGCCACGTCGTGCAGCTTCAGCGGGCTGATGTTGACGTGCGCGGCCGTGCCGCCGCCGCCGTCCAGCGGGCCGAAATGCACGAGCACCGGAATGCCCAGGTCCTCCGCCGCCTGCCAGACGGGCAGTAGCGTCTCGTCGTCGATCGGCCCCGGCAGCGCAGGCGCGATTATCTTGTAGCCGCGCAGCCCGTCTTCCGCAACTGCCCGGCGCAGTTCAGCTGCAGCGCCAGGAGAGAAGGGGTCATGGTGCGCGAACCCGTGCATGCGCGGGTATCCGTCGATGGCAGCCGCGAGTGCCTCGTTGCCACCGCCAGTCATGAAGACCGCGGCCTCCAGCTGGGCGTGCTCGATCTCCGCCGACCAGCGAGCGGCCTGGATGTCCGCGGCCGGCTCGGTGTCCTCGGGGTAGGGAAACGAGTACGCGTCCCACCACTGCTCCTGATACCAGCGCCAGTTCCGCTTCAACTCGGCCAGCTTGCGGTCACCGTGCTGCCAGCGGTAAGCGTCGTCGGCTGTCGGCGGTGCCGCGTCGGGAACCGGGAAATGGCAGTGGAAGTCGATGATCGGAAAGCCCCAGATGCTCGGCCGCATCGGGTCGCCGTTCGCCGTCACAACAAGTCCGGCCCGCCCGCCAGCGGGAGGCCTGCCAGCAGGCCTGTTCTGTCGAAACTCGCCTGCCCGCCGGTGACAGTGCCGAGCACTTCGATCGAGCCGATCTGGTCGTCTGGTGCCGTGACCGGATCGTCCGCGAGCAGCGCAAGGTCGGCGGCATAGCGGGGAACGAGCGCGCCCAGGTAGTTTTCCGCCTGGGCGGCCCGCGCGGCGGCAGAAGTGTAGGCAACAAGCGCATCGGCCGGACTGACAACTTCCTGCGGGCCGTGCACCATCCCGGTCGCAGACCGCCGCTGCACCATCGACTGGATCCCGCGCAGCGGCGAGCCCGGCGCGACCGGCCGGTCCGAGCTGCCAGCGACAGCGATGCCGGCCGCCAGCAGGCTACGCACGCGAAATACCTCCGTCAGCCGGTCGGCAGCGACCACTTCGCGGATCACGTCGCCAAACTCGGTGACGACGATGGGCTGAGTGACGACGGTGATGCGGGCAGCCGCCAGGCGGGCAAGCTGATCAGGCCGGATCAGCGCGCCGTGCTCGATGCGGTGCCGGGGCTCGCTGGCCTGGGCCGGGCTCGGGTCGCTGGCGCGTGCCTCGGCCAGCGCGTCGAGCACCAGGTCGATGGCGTGATCGCCCATCGCGTGCGCGGCTACCTGCCAGCCCGCCCGGTGCGCGGCGATGATGTCGCGCCGTAGCAAGCCCGGATCGTTGTCGAAATCGGGTGTCCCGTCGGCTCCTTCAACGCCGAGACCATCAACCCAGATCTTCATGGCGCCGAGGCGGAGCCAGCCGTCGCCGAATCCGGTATGCGTGCCGAGGTCAAGTCCGCGCTCGATGGCATCCTCCGGGTGCGCGGAGAGCTCATGCATGATCTCGTTGTGCACCATCAGCTGGGCGCGGGCGCGTAGCCCTCCCGACCGGCGAGCAAGCTGATAGGCCGCGACCTCCACCGGGCTGTGGTCCAGGCCGGGGCAGCCGATGCCCGCGTCGGTGAAGCTGGTGATGCCCTCGCTGGCGTACTGGCGGGTGGCCGCGTCAATGGCGCGCGCGAGCTGCTGTACGGAGGACGGGCCGACGTGATTCTTGACCAGGTCCATTGCCGCCTCTTCAAGGAGGCCATCCGGGCGGCCGGATGCGTCGGTGCCAATCCGGCCCCGGTCCGGAATGCTCGCGGCGGTGATGCCCACGGCGGAGAGCACAGCGCTGGAGACCACGCACTGGTGGCCGGAGAAATGCGTCAGCCAGACCGCGCGCCCGCCCGCAGCGCGGTCCAGCTCATCGCGGGTGAGGTGCTCGCCGAGTGGCAGGCTGGCGCCGTAACCGGTGCCGATCACCCAGTCGTCGTCAGCCAGGCCGCCGGCATAGGCGGCGACCGCGTCCAGGATGGCCGCCGCCCCGCGGACATCGGTGAGATCGAGATAGACCAGCCCGAGACCGTAGCTGGTGGTGTGGCAGTGCGCATCGTGGAAGCCGGGCACCACCACGGCGCCGTCGGCCGAGACCACCTGCCGGGCGGGCAACCCCAGCACCTCCTCGTCGAGCCCGACGATCTTTCCGGCCCAGATGCCGATGGCTGCGGCTGCCGGCCGTGCTGGGTCGGCTGTTCGGATTCTGGCATTGCGTATCAGCAGGTCAAGCACACGATCAAGGGTGCCACCAGGAGGCGTGCGGACATCGCACTGGGGCCGGTTGCTACTGGCTGGCGCGCCAGCGGCCTCGTAGCGCCGTGCAGCCAGCGGCCGGCCAGGCAGTGGCTCGCCAGCTGCTGGTCACCGACTTGTCACAGCGGTGTCACAGTCCATCGGGTTTCCTGCTGCCGAAGAAACGCCGGGCGGTCCCGAGTGCCGTCCGGCAGCAACCCGGATTCCGGCCGTCCCGGCGAGCCGGAAAGGAGCCACGATGCTGGACTACCAGGGCGAGCAACAGCAGCCACCGACCGCATCCGGGGTTTGCTTTCCCGCCTTCCCTGCGCCGGGCTGGCCGTTATCGGCAACTGAGTCGGTGCCTAGGCCACTCGCCAGCCATGACGACACGGATACGCGGCTGAACTGGCCGCCGGAATCAGTGCGGATTGCACCCGGGAAAACAGCGGCGCCGGGCGTTCTGCCAGGTCTTGACTGGCTAGTCAGCCCGATCGGTGCTGCGAATCGGCAGACTAACGGCGCGCCGGCCGTGTCAATGCCGGGGTTGGCTGGGCGTTTTGCCGCAGAATGGTGCCCGACAAGTGCAAGGTCGGACCGCACCGCATTATGGCGCGTGCGCGGGAAAACGAACGGAGGTGTGATGGTTCGCAGGGCAATCCTCGATCGTGGCGACGAGCTAGCTGCCGACGATGAGGCCCTGCCCATTAGCCAGGTTCCCGCCGCGCGGCCCGTGCAGGCCAGAGCACACTGGCGTGGCGCTGGCGGTAGGTGGCTCGTCTGGGTCGCGCGTGCCATTGCCTGGGCAGTGCTGATCCTCATTGGCTACCGCGGCGTGCTTGCGATCATCCAGGGTCAGGGCACTGGCACCCAGGCTGGTCAGGCTCCGAGCGCTAGCGGTACGCAATTCCCGGTCGCTCTCGCCGAGGCTTATGCCGAGCAGTTCGGCACGGTGTACCTCAATCTCAGCCCGGCAACCGCTGCGCAGCGAAGTCAGGAACTGGCTCGTTTCCTGCCGCCGGGAGCCGATTCGCAATTTGGCTGGAACGGGGCCGGAATTCAGCACCTGGAATCTGAGCAGGTGGCCGGCATCACGGTGACAGGACCTCACACGGCAATCGTGACGCTGCTTGCCCGACTCGGCGGCGGTCGCATGATCGAGCTCGCCGTGCCCGTGTACGCAGCTCGCGGTGGCATGACGGTGCCTGCCCGGCCAGCGTTGCTGCCGGCACCGGGCAAGGCCGCACCAGCCTCGGGACAGCTGGCTTCGGATCAGGCTACCGAGACTGTGCTGCAGAGCCAGCTCCCCGCGTTCTTTCAGGCGTATGCGAGCGGCGATCGCACCACGCTGGCGAGGTTCGCTGCGCCAGGTGCCCACATTGCCGGCCTGGGTGGCGCCGTCACGTTCGGCGCCATCGACAGCGTCTTCGCGCCGACCGGCGGCAATGACCGCCGGATTTCTGTCACCGTCACCTGGGACCTGCCGGCCGCGTCGGCTGGCCAGACGGGAGCAGGGATCTCATCAGCGCCGCCGAAACTGCAGATGACCTACGACCTGACCGTGGTCCGGCAAGCCGCTAGCTGGGACGTCCGCTCGATCGGCGCGTCTACAGAATCTCTGGGGCCGCCTTGATGCCTTCAGCCCCCGCCCCTGCCCCCGCTGGCCGCGCTCACTCACCCCCGGAGACACGATGTCGGCTCAACTTCTCTCGGCAGCACATCCGCTTGCGCTTAGCACAACTGGCCTGGTGTCCTATCTGCAGAGCCTTTTCGGCCCGCTATTCCTGGGCATCGTCGGCATCGTCGCGATCTTCTTCTTGTTCACGCGCGAGATCATCCGATTCGTGCAGTTCATCGTGCTGGCGATCGCCATTGCCGTCGTCTTCTACACGCCGAGCATCGTTCAGACCATCGCGTCGGGCATCGCGAACGCGCTTGGCGTGCATTGAGCGAGCTGCTGGCTCGCGGTCAGTGCCGCACTAGCGGTCGGAAGGAGGCAGCGCGTGGAACTACCGACCTACACCAACATCTGGAAAATCGAGAAACGGCTCTACAAGCTGTACGACTTCCGCCTGCCCATGCCCCTGCCAGTCGGGCAGATGGCGGCCTTCCTGGCCATCGCCATCCCGTACACGCTGCTCCTGACGATGATCGGCATGCCGTTCAGTCACACCTGGGTGTGGCTGTACGTGCTGCCGCCTGCGCTGCTTGCGTGGCTGGTCACCCGGCCGGTGCTGGAAGGCAAGCGGCTGCCCGAGCTCGTGCTGTCCCAGTTGCGCTACCTGAGTGAGCCGAAGACCTGGTGCCGGATGGCCCCGCTGACAGAGGTCGACGAGATCATTGTCATGGCCAGGGTCTGGCGCGCGCCGGCCCAGCTACGTCCGGCCGTCGAGGCTCCGGCCGCGACAGCAGCTGCGGCGGCGGATGCTGCCATGGTTCAGGCCGCGGTCGGCCACGCTGATCTTCTGGCCGTGGCTGGCGAGCTGGCCGTGCCGGTCGCGGAAGCTCAACCGGAGGGTGCTGGCGCGCTGGACCCGGCGGCCTGGGTACCGGCGGCTACCCCGGCAGCGGACGGCGTGGCGGTGGCTGCGGCAGCCGCGAGTGTGGCTGGCGAGGCCGCCGTGACAGCCGAGGAGCCAGCGCTAGCCGAGGCAGCTGAGCCTGTGCGCGAACGAGTCAGAGCACGCGCTGGCGCTACCTCGGCGTCGGCTGCGACAGCCGGTACGGCCCGGCCCGTCGTCACGGTCAGAACCGGCAGCCCAGCCAGCCGGCCACTGCACGTGGTCGAGCGCGCGCTTCGTGCCTCGCCAGGCGGCCCGGCCGGCCCACGACGCGAGCCGGTCGTCATAGTCCCCGGCGGCCACCGGCCAGGCAAGCCCGATCCGGTCCAGCGCGACCAGGCCAGGGCGCGGCTGTCGTTGCACGGCCCGGCCCGGATCGTCGTACTCGGCTGTACGGCCGGCGCCGGTCAGACGGTGACCACGCTGCTGGCCGGCCAGGTGCTGGCGAGCTTGCGCGGCGAGCCCGTCGCCGTGCTGGACCTGCGACCTGGCTCCGGGTCGCTGACGGAGCTGGCCACGTCAATCCCCCGACTACTGCCGGGCCTGCCCGCGACGGCGGCCGTCGAGCGGGCCGGCCGCACATCCAGCCACGGTCTTTCTCGGGAACGTGGCCTGCAGGTGGTGACCGCGGACAGTCAGGATGACCAGGCGGCAGACGCGGCCTGGCTGATTGATGCGGTCGTCGCTCGTTACCCGCTGACGCTGGCCGACCCGGCTGCCGGGCAGGTGCCACGGGCGCTGCACGTGGCGGATCAGCTGGTCCTGGTTGCACCCGCGAGCGCGGACGCCGCGAACGCGCTCGCGATGACGTTGGAATGGCTGGACGCGCACAATCACCGCGACCTGGCCAGTGGCGCCGTCGTGGTGCTGAACGGAGTTAGCCCCAGGACGGCCGGGTACGTGGACGGTGCGGCTGCGGTGGCGACCGGGCGCTGTCGCGCGATCGTTCGGGTGCCATGGGACGACCAGCTGGACGGCCACGGCCCGATCGGGACCGCCGCGGTGCACGCATATACCGCGCTTGGCGGGCTCGTCGTGGCCGGCCTGGCCGATCCCGTCATGCAGCGAGCGGGTCTGGCGTCGGACGGTGCGCGGCGGGCGGAGCCCGACGCGCAGCGAGGCAGCAGGTGAGCGCGCGAACTGCCGGGCGGACCCGGCTCGCCGTCCGGTATTTCGACGACCGGATCCTGCTGACCGAGAGCCACGCCTGGGCTTACTACCGGATCCCCACCGTGTCTTATGAGTTCACCACGCCCGCCGAGCGCGAGGCACTTGCCTCCAACATCACTGTCGGCCTGGCCGCGATCCGGATGGCCGATGCTGAGGTGCACCTGCGGATCGCGCAGCGTCCGTACCCGGCCGCCGACTGGGCAACCAAACTCGACCAGACCTCCGATGGCGGCCCTGGCTGGATTGCCTACCTGGAGGAGATGTACCGGCACGTCTGGGCCAAGGACTTCTGGACCAAGGAGGTATATCTCGGTGTCCGGCTCGGCCAGCGCGGTGTGCGCGCCCAGCTATCCGGCGGCCTGCTGGCTCAGGTGGCCAGCTCTTACCGGACCGCCGAGCAGGCGCTCGGGCTGATCGACGAGGCGGTCCCTGCCGCCGAGATAGCGCGGTGGACAGAGCAGGCCGAGCGGCTTGGCCGAGCGCTAGGGTCCGGCGCGCTGGCTGCTTCGCACGCCAGCTCTGACGAAATCGCGTGGCTGTTCCGGCACGCGCTAGCCGGAACCGTCGCCGAGCCGCCTGCGTCCGCAGCCCGCAGGCGGACCTGGGGAGCTGGCGAGATCGAGTCGCTGCTGGAAGGCCAGGTTCACAACGGCCGGACGGTGCTGCGCCTGGAACATCCGGCCGGGGAGTCGTGGGCGTCGTTCCTGTCCTTCGCACGGTTCCCGGATGTCATGTACTTCCCCGAGGGGGAGCCATGGCTGCATTATGCGGACGCCATGCCGTTCCCGGTCGAGGCAAGCCTGCGCATGAGGCTGATCGCGCCGGCCCGCGCCAGCAAGGATGTGAGCAGGCGGCTCGCGCACGCACGGGACATGGACGCCCACATCAGGGAGGCCGGGGCGGACCTGCCCATCGCGCTGGCCGAGCAGATCGAAGCGGCCAGGCTGCTGGAGCACGGCATCACCAAGGAGCGGCTGCCGTTTGTCTACGGCTGGCACCGGCTGATGGTGACCGCGCCCACGCGAGAAATCTGCCTGCGCCGCGCCGATGCCGTGGTCGAGCACTACCGCGACGCCGGCATCGACGTGGTGAATTCCACCGGCGACCAGTTCTCGCTGCTGTGCGAGTCGTTGCCCGGCGACAAGATGCGGCTCAGCTCGTACCTCCAGCGCCAGCCGCTGTACACGGTGGCAGGCGGGATGCCAACGGCAACCGTCGATCTCGGCGACCGGATCGCGGCCGATGCTGGCTGGATCGGGCCGTATATCGGGGAAACGCTCGGCCGGGCCCGGGCGGTTGTACATTTCGACCCGCTGCTGGCGGCGGCGCGGAACCGGCCAACCGCGGTAGCTGTCACCGGCGAGCCCGGTGGCGGCAAGACCACGCTGGCCCTGCTGCTGATGCTTCAGCTGGCCCTCCGCGGCGCAACCGTCGCGGTGATCGATCCCAAGGGTGACGCCGGAGCGCTGGTCGGCTGGCTCGCCGACCGCGGCCGCCAGGCCAGGATAGTGCCGCTGGGAAGCGCCGCGCCTGGCCTGCTCGACCCGTTCTCGTTCGGCGACGACCTGGCCGAGCGGCGGACGATGGCGACCGAGACGCTGCGGCTGCTGCTGCCGCGGATGAGCGAAGAACGCGAGAGCGCCATGATCCAGGCAGTCGGCGCGGTCGCGGCAGCCGACCAGCCCAGCCTGGGCAAGGTTGTCAGCCACCTGGAGCAGTCCGCCGACCCGGCGTCAGCCAACCTCGGCGCGGTACTGCGCTCGATGTCGGAGATGCGGCTGGCCAGACTGTGCTTCGCGCCGTCGGGCGGCGAGCGGATTGACGCGGCGGGCTGGACCACCGTGTTCACGCTGGCCGGGCTCACCCTGCCGGACACCGCCGTCCGGCGTGACGACTACTCCTATGAGCAGCGGCTCTCGGTCGCGCTGCTGTATCTGGTGTCCCAGTTCGCGCGCAGGCTGCTGAACGGCATGGACAGGCGGCTTCCGAAAGCCATCTTCCTGGACGAGGCATGGGCCATCACCTCGACGCCGCAGGGCGCGAAGCTCATCCCGGAAGTGTCGAGGATGGGGCGTTCGCGAAACACCGCGCTGATCATGGTGTCGCAGAACGCCAGCGACTTGCTGAACGAGCAGGTCACCAATTGCATTTCGAGCGTTTTCGCATTCCGCTCATCTGAGCAGACGGAGGTTGCCAGCGTGCTGGCGCTGCTCGGCCTCGAGCAGTCGGAAGAGCACAAGGCGGCGCTGCGGGGGCTCGGCAACGGCGAGTGCATTTTCCGTGACCTGGACGGCAGGGCTGGCCGGATCGCAGTCGACCTGATCTCCGGTGATTTGCAGAAGTGCCTGGACACCAACCCAACCCGCGTTCGTACTGGCCAGGCTTCGCCCGGCCAGCCAGCTGACCATCGAGCCACGCCGGAAGCCGGCTGACCGCGGCCTGCACGCAGCGAAATCACCCAGGAGCCTCCCGGATGCGCAGAGTGCGCGTGCCACGCAAGACGGCCGTTGTGCTGGCCGCGCTCGCGCTCGTTCTCGTGCTACCGCGAGCCGGTCACCAGCACCCGAAGCCAGCCGGGCACGTGTCAGCGGCTCAGTCGGGGCCGGCCTTGGGGGACAAGGCGGTCATGAACGCGGTCACCGTAGCGGACGTAACGCCGGCCGGTGGCCTGTGCTCAGTGCCGGGGATCGGTGACATTGGCGGCCTGCTCGGCTTGTGCTCGCTCGGCAGCTCGGGCCTGACCGGCCAGCTCAATAACATCTGCCAGCCGTCGCTGCCGAACCCGGAGCCGGCTAGCTCCGGCATTGACTCCATGGTCGCGCCCCCGCAGGCCGGGAAGCAGCCGGCCACGTTGTATGCCGAGTACGGCGTTGCCGGCGACTACTGGGCGGCCACGAACCTGCAGTGCTCGGATATGACATCACTGATCGGCAACAACGTTGCCGGGATGGTATTCGACGTCGCGAAATCGATTGATCGCGTGACAATCAGCGTCTATCAGTCCGCCGCCGGCGAGGGAATCCTGTCCTGGCTTCAGCGAGTTACCGACACGCTGATCACGAGCCTCGGCAAGGCCATCTATTTCCCGTACCTCGCGGTGGTGGTCATTCTTGCCGCCATCTGGCTCGCCTGGCAGGGGCTGATCCGTAAGCGCGCCACCAGGACCATCGAGGGGACGATCTGGATGGTGGCCGCGTGCGCTGCCGCGATCTTCCTCATCGGCAAGCCCGCCGACGTTACCGGCCTGGGCCGGGGTGTGTCTGACGGTGTATCCCAGGCGCTTAATGCGGCGTTCGCCAAGCTGCCGAGTCCTGGCCCGAGCTCGTGCGTTCCGGTACAGAAGGGCGACCCGGTAGCACAACCGGCCAGCTACAGCTACGCCTCGGGCAGCACGGTCGTCGACCAGAACGCCGACGAATTGTGGACCGTCCTGGTCTGCAAGCCCTGGCTGGTCGGGGAGTTCGGCACGTCGCAGTACGCGCTGCCGGGCAGCAAGCCGAACGTGGTGAACCAGTACGCGCGGTCGCTGCTGTGGGCGCAGGCGATAGCGGTCGACGAGAAGCCGACGCCGTCCCTGATTCAGGCCAAGCAGGCCACCTTCGCTGGCATCGCGAGCAGCATGCAGTCCAGTGATCCCGCCACCTATCCGCTGTTCCAGGGCAAGGAGTGGACGACCAGGCTCGAGGTCGGCCTCGCCGCGCTGTTCGCAGCGGTCGTGGCGGGCATGCTGGTGCTGCTGATCTCGGTGACGCTCATCCTGCTCAAGCTCAGCTTCCTGCTCCTGCTCATCGTCGGTCCGTTCTTCCTGCTGATCGGCGCGCATCCTGGCTTCGGCCGGGTCGTCGCCATGCGCTGGGTCGAGATGCTGGTCGGAGTGCTGCTGAAGCAGGCCGCCGTCGCACTGGTACTGAGCGTGCTGCTGTACTGCTACGCGCTGATCATGGGCACTAGTGATGCGGCGCTGCCGTGGGCGCTGAAGATCCTGATGATCGCCCTGGTCACGGTCGCGGCGTTCATCTATCGCAAGCCGTTCCAGCACCTGTTCTCGGCGGTCGGCTACGGCATGATCGGGTCGGCTGACCGGGCCGATGCCGATCTGGCCAGGGCGGGGGCGGCTGCCCGAGCCAGCACCAGAACGGCGGCCACGCTCGCCGTGCCAACGTTTGCCGCATATCGAGCGGGCCGCTGGGCCAAGCGCAATCCTGGCCAGGCGGCGAGCCTGGCCGTCGCCGCTGCTGGCGGCGGCCCTGCGGCGGTGGCGGCTGGCCTGCAGGCTGGCGAGGCTGCGGCCACCGCGGATGCGGCCGTCGCCCCGGACATGGTTGCCGCCAAGGGCGGCGCGGCGGGCCAGGGCGCGGGCGCGGCGGCAGCTGGCGGTGCGGGAACCGTGGCGGCGGATGGCCGCGTTGCACTCGCGGCCCGGGCGCGTGCCTGGGCCACGCAGGCGCCGTCTGCTGCCGATCCGCCGCCGCTGAACCTGCCGCCGCGCGACGGCAGTACGTCCGGATCCGTTTCCGGGACGCATGGTGCCCGGCCAGTGTGGCCGACCGGACGGACACCCCAGGCCGGCGCGGCCGCGCCGCAGGGTGGTAATGCCGCGTCTGCACAACGGTCGGGTGCAGCCGGACCACTGCACGGGGCAGGTGCGAGCGCACCGCTGCACGGGGCAGGCGCAGGCGCACCCGCAGCGCCGCCGCGGGCGGCGTCATCGCCGCGGTCAGCATCGCCACCGTCAGCGTCGCCAGCCTCATCATCGGCTCGGCCGGCCGCCCCGCGTCCGGCCGCGCCCGCGGCGCCAGTCCCGCGCCAGGCAGTGCCGCGGTCCGCGGCCTCGGGGTCCGGGCAACGGCAGGCTCGGGTCCGCCAGCAAGGCTCGATCCAGCCGCCGTCAGGACAATCCGGGCGGGTTCGAATCCGGCGAGCTGAGGGGCCGCCGCCGCAGCGCCAGCCGGGTAGTCAGCAGGCCGGTTACCCGACTCCGCCGCCCCGTCGTCCGGCCTCGAACGGCGGACCGGTGAGTGGCGCATCGACGGGTAGCCGATCGCCAGCAGGCGGACCGGCCCCGGGCCAGAGATCGCCGTGGCAGGGGCAGCCCAGGACCGGTCCGCTCGCTGGACCAGAGCAGAGTCAGCCCGGCGAGCGTGCAGTGCCGTTCTGGCTTCGCCCGCTCCGGCGGAAGTAACAGCGCGGTGGAGGCCAGCCCAGCTCGGCGCCGGATCGCGTTCGCGCTGATCGTCTTTGCGCTGGTAGCGCTGGGCGCCTACCTACTGCGGCCAGCGGCGCACGGGCCGAGCGGGCCGGCTAGCCGACCCGGTTACCGCCCGTCGTCGGCCGCGGCGGCGAGCGGGCCGGCTGTTGACCGCCCGTCACCGTCGAGCGAGCCGGTCTCATCCGGCCAGGCCGATGTCTACCAGTGGCTGCCGTTCACTCAGCAGGACCTGACCGCGGCAGCGGACACGGTGGTGCGTTTTGGTGATGCATACGGAACCTTCTCCTACACCGAGAATGCCGCCGCTTACGTCCGCCCGATGCAGTCCCTCCTGTCGGCGTCCCTAGCCGGGCAGCTCAGCGCCGCGTATTCAGCGCCGGGCGTCTCCTCGCTGCGCGCTACCCGCAAGCAGGTCAGCAGCGGCGTGGCGACGATCGAGTCGATCCGCGGTTTCGGGCCGGACAGCATCACCTTCGTCGTGCAGATCTCGGAGCGACTGACGGACGTCACCGGGCATAGCCAGCACAGCACGGCCTACGCGGTGACGCTCATCAGTAGCGGCACCGGCTGGCAGGTCAGCGCGATCGAGCTGTCGACAACGGGTAACTCGTGATCGGCGGCCCGGCAAGCCCGCGACCGCGCCGGGGGGTAATCGCCGGACTTGTGCTCGCGGGGGGCGCGGTACTGACCACGCTCATACTTGCCCCCGCGGTTATTTTCGCCAGCGGCGGGCTGATGGCAGAATCGGGTGCTTCGTGCACCTCACGAAGCAGCGGGACCGGTGCCCAGCCCGTGGCGAGTCAGTCCGCGCGGAACTCGATTCCGGCTGGCTACCTTGCGCTGTTCCAGTCGATCGGCGCGAGGTACAAAGTGCCGTGGGTCATCCTGGCCGGAATCGCGAAGGTCGAGAGCAACGACGGCCAGTCCACCCTGCCCGGCGTGCATAGCGGCGCCAACGCCTTCGGAGCGGCGGGCCCGATGCAGATCGGCATCGGCGGCGCTGCCGGGAACCAGTGGGGCGGGGCGCCCGCCCATCCGGCGACAGAGGTGGTCAGTGGCGTCGCGACAGACGCCAACAACGACGGCGTCGCGAGTGTCTACGATCCCGCTGACGCTATCGCCGGCGCTGCGAAGTACCTGCTTGCGCACGGCGTGCTGAGCAACGCCTCGCAAGCCATCTTTGCCTACAACCACCTGGACTCCTACGTCCAGGCCGTGCTCTACTGGGCGGCCCTGTACGCCCGCGGTGGCTATACCGTCAGTCAGGTCAGCACCGTCAGTGCGCCGGACTGCCTGCCCGGAGTAGGCCAGGCTCCCAATGACGCGGCTGCGACGGCCATTGCCTACGCCGAGCAGCAACTGGGCAAGCCCTATCTCTGGGGTGGCACCGGCCCGGACTCCTTCGACTGCTCGGGACTGGTCATGATGGCGTACCGAGCCGCCGGGATCGACCTGCCACGTACCTCCGAGCTGCAGTGGGCGCGCGGTCCGCGACTCAGCCCCCACCTAGTACAGCCCGGTGATCTGGTGTTCTTCGCCGGGTCGGATGGGACGGTCAAGTCGCCAGGTCACGTCGGGCTGGTGATCGGAGGTGGCCTGATGATCGAGGCGTACGGGACTGGTTACCCGATCCGGGTCGCGCCGTACGGGGATAGGCACCCGGTCGGCTTTACCCGACCCTGGGCACACGCCGTCGCCGTCGCCGCTCAGCGAACCTTGTCCTAGCCGAAGAAGTCACGCAGTACTGCCGCTACTCGATCCGGCTGGCGACTGTTGTCTGGGGCGGTGTGACCCGTACCGGGTATCGCCACTCGGCTCGCGCCAGGGAGAACACGGCTCAAGCCGTCGAGCGAGGCAGTGAGGTTGCGGGCGCTCCTGGAACCGCCGAGCAAGAGGACGGCACAGGACAGCGCCCGAAATCGCTCCAGCGCTCCGGCCGCAGCGCTGACCGTCTGAGCTTCGTAGTGCAGGGTCGGGACCAGGTCGCGCGGGGACATGACGCCGGCGGGTGCCGGCGGCTGGCCGTTCGCCTGATGGCGAAGTCCAGAGCGGCAGCCAGGGGGCGCCGCGGGATCCAGCGAATCACGGAGGTCCGGTCTGCGGTGGCCTTGAGCACCGTGACGAGTGCGGCCCCCGGCCTGCCGGCATCGAGCTGTCGTTCGTATTGGTCAGCCCATTCACCGTGAACGACCCCGTCGAAGCTAAGCGGAGGCTCGTAGAGCGCGAGCTTGGTGATATCCGGCCGTACCAGTGCCGTTTCAATCGCGATGACCGCTCCTGAGCTGAGTCCGAACAGCCGATTGGCGCCGGAGGCATCGAGGAGGGCGGACAGGTCTTCGATCTCAGTGCTCAGCCCGTGAAACTCACCATACGGTCCGCTCCTGCCACGACCACGCCGGTCAGGCACGTAAACCGTGAACTCAACGGAGAGGGCGTCGGCAAGCCGGGTGAGATTCCCCGATGACTGGCCCGCTCCATGCAGGAGGACAACAGCTGGACCGGCTCCGACCCGCTGGTACCCGATAGTGGTGCCGTCGCGGGAGCGCACCTCGGCAAGCGCTCGGTCTGGGAAGAGAAAAGCCATGGGTACTGTGTCGCAATAAAATCGCATTAAATGAGTATTGACGGACGTTATCGCCCTCGTTAAGTTCTGCGCAAGCATCTCATAACAAGATGCCCGGCCTGCGCGGGCGCCCCGGCTCGCGCTGGCCAGCTCAATGGTGAGCGCCGCAGAAAAGGAGAAGTATGAGCCTGCCCGTATCCGGCCGCAGATGGGCCGCCCGAGCTGGACTGGCCACGGTCGCCGTGGTCACATTGGCCACTGGCCTGCAGTTCTCCACCTCAGCACTAGCCGCGAGCCGGACCGCACCGGCCACAGCCAACCCCTACTCGCCGGCTTACAACCACTCGTATCGGCATGGCGTGATCCCGACTCGCGGCCAGGCCGCCAGAATGGCGTCCTGGTCGGCAGCGCACCCTACGGCTGGCGCTGTCCATGGCGCGCCGTCGAGTGACCTCGCCTACGGCGGCGGCATTGACGGTATCGGCGTTACGACCGGCGCTGAGAAGGTCTACCTGGTGTTCTACGGATCCCAGTGGGGCACCATCAGCATGGACGGCAACGGCAACACCACCTTGTCCGGTGACCCCAACGGCGAGGCACCGTACCTGCAGCAGCTGATGAAGGGCCTCGGCACCAACGGCGAACTCTGGTCCGGCGTCATGACCCAGTACTGCGACGGCGCATCCGTCGGTGCGACTTCGTGCCCGGGCAGCAACCAGTTCCATGTCGCTTACCCGACTGGCGGCGCGCTGGCCGGCGTGTGGGTCGACGAATCGACGGCCTCGCCGGCCCAAGCCACCGGGCATCAGCTTGGTGTCGAGGCTGTTAACGCGGCCGCTCATTTCGGCAACACGACGGCAGCATCAAACCGGGATGCTCAGTACGTCATCATCTCCCCGACCGGCACCGACCCGGACCAGTGGAAGCAGCAAGGCTTCTGCGCGTGGCACGACTACAACGGCGACTCGACACTAAGTGGCGGACCGGTTAGCTCTCCTTATGGCGACATCGCGTTCACCAACTTCCCCTATGTCACTGACCTCGGCACCAGCTGCGGTCAGAACTTCGTGAACTCGGGTAGCGCCGGCACGCTCGACGGCGTTTCGATCGTCGAGGGTCACGAGTACGCCGAGACAATCACGGACCAGAATCCGGCGGGCGGCTGGACCAACTCCGGCGGCTCGGAGACTGGTGACCTGTGCGCCTGGAACCTTGGTCCCGGCGCGCACGCGGCCGACCTGTCCCTCGCGACCGGCTCGTTCGCCATGCAGCCGACCTGGGCCAACGACGGCGGCGGCACCTGCGAGTTCAGCCACCCCATCGTTACCAATGGCAACGGTCAGGGGAACACCGTCACGGTCACCAACCCTGGCACTCAGTCAACGAAGCGCAACACTGCGGTTAGCCTGCAGATTCACGCGACCGACTCGCAGTCCGGTCAGACCCTCACCTACGCGGCGACGAACCTGCCACGCGGCCTTTCGATCAGCGCCTCCACCGGCCTGATCAGCGGCTCGCCGACCAGGCTCCAGACCAGGGCTGTCACGGTGACGGTCACCGACAGCACTGGCGCCCAGGGAACGGCCAGCTTCAGCTGGACGATCCATAGCTAGCTAGGCCCGACGCTGGGCCTGGCTGGCAACGCCTGACACGTGCGGGCGGCCCGGTACTCCGGGCCGCCCGTACCTATGCCATGACCCAGGCCGCCGGCCGGTCAGCGGAGGTAGCACTTCGCCGCCACGCCGGGATGTCCACCCTGCCCGGGTCAGATCGGCCCAGCAGCGCATCAGTTGACACAGGGAATGCCGTTGCGCGCGGTTACCGCGCCGCCCTGCGGACCAGTGGTGGGCACGGTTACCGGGGTCGACGTCGGCTTCGGACTCGTGGTGCCGCCGCTGATGACCGGGACCGTCGCACCTGCGCCCAGCAGTACCTCGACATGACCGGCCGGTACTGACGCGCTGGCGACGGCCGTCACGCCGAACAACGCGGCGATCCTCCGCGCGGCGGCCGAGGCGCCCGCTCCGAACCGCACCTGGGTAGTGGCCAGGTAGCTAGTGCTCATCACCTTGCCGGCCTTGTAACCCGCGCGGACGAGCGCTGCCGACACGCGATGGGCCAGCAAGTTCACGTTGCTGCCGTTGAGAACGTCGACAGTGGGCTCGTCGCGAGCGGCTGACGACACGTGCCTATGACGCCGTGCGCCTGGCTCGGCAGTGAAGGCGGCATGCACGATTTCCTTGATGTAGGCAGGATCGACGACGTTAGCGTCCTGGCCGTCGATCGTCTGGTAGCCCTTGATCGGCAGCGTGTGGAAAACGAGGTTGCCGCTGGTCAGGCCGCGTGCCTGGGCGGCGAAGTCGAACAGGTTCCAGCCGGCATCGGCAATGACGTACTGCTTCGCCACCGTCAGCAGCGCCTGGATCTTGGTCAGGTTGCTGAGCACTCCCTCGGTCCTCAGCTGGTGCATCACTGAGTCGACGAACGCCTGCTGGCGATGGGTGCGGTCGAGATCGCCGTTGGTCAGCCCGTCGCGCTGACGGACGAAGGCCAGTGCCTGCGAGGCGTCCAGATGCTGGAAGCCGGCGTGGAAGTTGGCGCCCGACTTCTGGTCGTGCACTGGGTGGTTAAGGCAGACCTCCACGCCGCCCAGAACCCTGGCTAGTTCGTAGAAACCGTAGAGATTGACCGCCGCGAAATGATCGATATGGACGCCGGTGAGCTTCTCGACCGTCGCTACTGCGGCCGCCTGCCCAGCCTCGTTACCGAGGAACGCCAGCCGGTCCTTACTGATACGCGGATTCTTGGCGGTCAGTGCCTGCTCCCTGAAGAACAGGCTGACGCCGTACGCCTGATCGATCTTGCCGGCCTGCTGCGGTCCGAGAGTCCCGGCGAACTGAACCCAGTCGTCGCGGGGAATGGAGAAGCCAACAGCTTTCCGGCCACCTGCGAATATGTGGATCAGTATCAGGGTGTTCGTGGTATTACCGCCGGTACCGGCGGCCACCTGCTGCGCGTTCCCAGCGTGCAGTCTGCGCAAGATGTGCGCGGGCAGGATGGTGCCGTTCCAGTACCGCCGGCTTTCCAGGCCCATCAGCAGGATGTTCTGCGCGCCGATCGACGGTCCGCTCTTGATCGCGTGCGAGCTCCCGATGCTGCGGACCGCATTTACGGTGAGATAGGACAATCCGCTGCCGACTAGTGCAATCACCGCCGCCAGGCAAGCCGCCGCGTACAGGATGTCCTTGCCCACTCGGCCCGGCGTGAACGCGGGCGCCGGCCTGCGCCCCGAAGGACCGCGCCCCGAAGGTCCGCGCCCCGAAGGTCCGCGCCCCGAAGGACCGCGCCCCGCGGCCCTGCCCCCAGCCGGCTCGCTCCCGGCGGGTTCGTTCCCAGCAGGCCCGTTCCCAGCAGGCCCGCTTGCTGGCGACGTGCCAGGCCGCGAAGATCCGGGCTGTTGCGGGCCGGCCTGACTGTGATCATCGGTCACCTTTCGGCCTGCCTCCCGCCCCGTCGAGCACTACTGCTGGCCAGCACACTTCCGAAGATTACCCGCACGCCGTGCCGTCACCCCCGTAGCCGCGACCTTCTGGCACGATTACGAGTAACCGCGGCCGCCAGCGGGCAAGCAACCCAGCGAGCGGGCACTGTGCCGCCCGCCGCCGGGCTAGCACCGGTTCATTGGGGGAAGATGCTCGACCCAGCAGGTAACGACACCCAGGCGCGCATTCCGGACGATGGTCCGGCAGATGAGACGTCCGGCCTGGGTGCTGCCTCGGCGGGCGCTGCCGGGCGAGCGAAGTCAGTCGGCTCCGAAACGGGTCGCCGGTCGTCCCGGCCGCGCCGGTGGGGCTCGCGGCCGGGACGGCTGGGAGTCTTCACGATCATCGCGGCTGCGCTGCTGGGTGCCGCGGTCACCACCATCTCGGGCCGCGATCCGGGCCTGACTCTCGGTGTGTTCGTCGTCCTCGGCACGGTGGTCGCTGCCCTGATTGTCAGACTGCGCTCCGTTTATATGATCTTTCCCGTTCCGGCACTCTCCTATGTGGCCGCCGCGGTGCTCGCCGGCCTCATCCACGACCGTGCCACCGACACGTCCAATACGGGTCTCGCGCTGAATGCCGTTCAGTGGATCGCCGCCGGATTCGTGGCAATGATGACGGCGACCATCCTGGCCATTGCGATACCGGCGGGTCGCTGGATATGGCGGCTCTGGGCGGCATCACGAGCCTGACTGGTCCGCCGCCCGGGTCCGTTCTGGAGCGACTAGCGATCGCCGCCCTCCGGGTCCGCCGAACATCGGATGGCCGCAAGCCACCGTGTCCGCCCGGCGCTGACCGGCCGCGCCGGCGGCAGCCGGGCCTGGTGAGCTAGCGTCGGGGCGTGTGTCTTCTCGTTGCGCTGTTCCAGACAGTGCCTGGCGCACCGCTTGTCGTCGCGGCTAACAGGGACGAGCGGTACGACCGGCCGGCGGTAGCGATGGCGGTCCTGCGGGCCGGGAGTCCCAGAATCCTCGGCGGGCGCGACGCGCTGGCTGGCGGTACCTGGCTCGCGGTCAACGACGCCGGGTTGATCGCTGGCCTCACTAACCAGCCGTCGCCAGCTGGCCGGGATCCGGGCAAGCGGTCACGCGGCGAAATCCCGGTGGCATTCGCCCGCCACGCCAGTGCGGCGGAAGCTGTAGCCACGGTGTGCGCGACGCTCGAACCGGCCGACTATAACCCGTGCTGGCTGCTCGTCGGCGACCGCGAGACCCTGTGGTCGATCGGCCTGAGTGGGGCCGGCCGTCCCGACGTCGAGCAGCTTGGCCATGGACTTCATGTGCTGGAGAACGCGCCGCTGCGCGAGGAGTCAGCCAAGGCCGCGTTCGTCCGGCGGGTGGTGACGCAGGAAAGGACGGCGCAACCCGATGACGGGGCCGACAGCACCGTTGCCGCGCTCGGCCAGGTGCTGCGCCTGCATCAGCCGGCCGTGCCGCAGCCGCGGACTGATGAGTCCGGCCGGGTCTGGCCGCCGGAAATCTCGGCTCCATGCGTGCACACCGCCGACTACGGGACCCGGTCGGCTCTGACGGTCGTCGTTCCCCGCTACGGGCTGCCCGCGCTGTGCGTCGCCGACGGACCGCCGTGCCAGGTTGCGATGCGGGAGGTAACGGGCATGTGGGCGGCCAAGCCCGGCTAGCATCCGGCCATGGGCTTGCTCAGGAAACGCGCGGCGGATCAGACCACGGCGCCGCCGACTGCTGCTGAGTCACCTCAGCAGCTCATCACGACCTCCGGACAAGCGTCGCTGTACGCGCACACCGAGTTCGTCAAGCAAGTCGAGTGCGCGCGCTGCGGAGCACCGAAGCGGCTGCCGTCCAAGACCGCCTATCTCTACTGCGATCATTGCGGGTCGCTGGTGGACTACGACTTCCGGCTCGCGAACCTGGGCACCAACGCCGGCTACACCAACACGGTCTACCGCCAGGTCGTCGCGCCAGTGCAGGCAGACATTGACCGGGCCAGGGCGGTGGGGGACAGGGATCGCTACCGCGGCCTCACCAAGGGCGTCTACGCCGAGTGGCTGCGCCAGTGCCCGCAGGCCGCGTCGCCTCGGGCCTCCTCCGACGAGGATTTCCGGGACCGGATGGCCACGTACATGACCGAGTGCGCGCTGGTCAAGGACTTCGACCCTGGGCTGGCCATGCGTGACGCGCACTTCAAGGTGGCGCTGGGAACGTTGCAACGCAGGCCCATGCCGTCTCGGCCGTGGCTGGTCAACGATGCCATCTGGCAGGTCGCGGCGATCTTCAAGGAGCAGATGGAGGCACCTACCGGCTGCTCGACGACACCGGGGTGTCGGCGCTGGACCCGGATGAAGCCCCGCTCGGTGTGCAACTGCGGATGGAGTACTCCACGTTCTGCCAGGGCTGGATACCGCACCTGGTGCCGGCCGACGCCGGCCGGCTACTGGCGTTGTTCGGCCTCACCAGTGAGTACGCCCGGGTGAGCGTGACCGATGCGCAGACCAGGAAATGCGGCGGATGCGGGGCTGAGTTCAAGATGCTGCCCGGCGCGCAGGCGGTCGTGTGCGAGTCGTGCGGCCGCAAGCTGGACGTGGCGGGCGGTGAGACGCCGTGCCAGACCTGCGGCGCATCGCTGTCTTTCCCGGTCGGCGTCAGCCGGATTGAGTGCCCGTACTGCCAGAGCGAGACGCACCGGATCTGACCCGGCCGCGCGACTCCGGCCTGATCGCCCGGGTCGCGCGGCGCGAGTCCGGCGCCGCGCAATCGTCAGGCGAGGGACTGCGCGACCTGCTCTAGATGACGCAGCGACTCCTGCATCCCGGCTTCCATCCCCGAGTTGAGATGCATGTCGCGATGCTCCTTGCTGGCGTGCTGCACGAGAATCGTCAGCGTGGTGCGCCCGCCGTGCTCGGTGAAGGTGACAGTGCTCAGCGCGGCTGCGTCCGGCGCGCCTTCGAACACCTCGGTCGTCACGATCCGCTCGGCCGGAATGATCTCCTGATACTCACCGTGGAACGCGACCTCGAAGGAGCCATGCGCGATCATCACGTAACGCCATGCCCCGCCCGGACGTAGGTCAACGTCCGCGCTCGTCACCTCGCCACGATCGCCGGCCCACCAGCGCTTGATCAGCTCGGGCGTGGTCCAGGTCCGGTACACCAGGTCCCTGGGCGCAGCGAACTCGCGGGTGATCTGGATCTGCGTGTCGGTGGGTAGCGTCACTACCGCCGGGCCGCTGTTCGTCACTGCCATCATTGTTCGTCCTCCGATCTGTTAGTCGAGAATTCCTCGCGCTGGCGGGCGTCCATGAGCTCGGTGAGCACCACGTCCATCCGCTCGAACCGTTCCGACCACAGCTGCTCGTAGCCCTGCACCCAGTCAAAGATGGGCTTGAGCGCGGAGCCGTTGAGCCGGTACAGCCGCTGCCGCCCGTCATCGCGGACTGTGACCACGCCGACCTCGCGGAGCACCCGCAGGTGCTTGGAGACCAGCGGCTGCGACCAGCCGAGGCTGGCGACCATGTCACTGACCGAGCGCTCGCCACCGGCGATCGCGTCGACTAGCTCGCGTCGCCGTGGCTCGGCCACCGCGTTGAACGCGTCGGTCGTAGTCGCTGCCCTGGCCATGACGCAATCATATGCCTATATAGGCATGTGTCAAGCGGCGCACATCCATGGCTGGACGTGGTCAGCGCGCGTAGTCGGCTGAGCCGTCGGCAGCGGACCGGTCCGAGTCCGCGGCGGCCGCGTCGGCCACCACGCCGGCCGCCGCGTCGGCTACCACGCCGACCGCCGCGTCGGCTACCACGCCGGCCGCCGCGTCGGCCACCACACGGCGACAGCGGCGTCCGCCACCACGGCGGCGGCCGCATCAACGACTGCTGCCTCAGCTGAGTCCGCGGGATGCGCCGCACCTAGCAGCGGCACATCTGCTTCGGGCCACGGCTCGGCCCCGACGGCGGCAAGTGCGTCGCGGGCCAGCCCGAGTTTCTCGTACACGAACAGCACCGGCGCGCCGGCCGCCAGTCCGACCGCGGTGCGTAGTGCGTCCGCCGGATTCTCGGCCAGCTCGCACCGAATGCCAGGCCTGGCGCGCCGGAGTGCCGCGCTCACCAGCGACAGCATCTCTCCCGTGGCGCGGCCGCGCTTATCACTGTCCTCGTACAGCACCACCGTGCCGAACCAGGCCGCGATCGCCTCGGCAGCCTGCGCTACCAGGTCGTCGCGGCGGTCGCCGGGCAGCGTGACGGCAGCCACCGGCTCGGAGTCCCAGACCTCGGCAACGAACCGGCCGGCGGTGGCAAGCGCCGCGGCATTATGGCCGTAGTCCACGATGACCGGGCCCGAGCCGACCCGGAAGACATTGCCCCGGCCGGGGTTGGACCCCATCGGGGTGAAGGTCGCCAGGCCGCGTCTGATGTCCTTGGCTGTCACGCCGGCGGCCCGGCAGGCCGCGGCTGCCGCGAGCGCGTTGGCAACCACGTGCCGGGCGCGGCCGCCGAACGAGCCTGGCAGTTCGGCCACCGCCAGCAGGCTCCGGCGCGACTCACCCTCGGACTCGGTCAGCTGGCCGTCTATCACCTCGTAGCACAACCCGCCCGATGCCCGGTGCCGCTCGACAGCCGGGTTGCCTTGCATCACGCTGAAAAGCCTGATGACCGGGCTGTGCGCCCGAACCGCGGCCCTGTCGGCCAGCTGCACAGCGGCCGGGTCATCAGCATTGAGCACGACCGAGCCGCCAGCACGGATCTCCTCGGCGACGAGCGCCTTCACGTGAATGAGCTCGTCCAGGTCATCAATGCCATCGGCGCCGAGGTGATCGGCGGAGATATTCGTGACGACAGCAACATCCGCGCGGTCGTACCCGAGCCCGCGCCGCACGATGCCGCCGCGGGCCGTTTCCAGCACCGCTGCCTCGACGGTCGGGTCATCGAGCAGCATTTCGGCGGACCTCGGCCCGGAAGCATCGGCGTCGTACACCAGCTCGCCGCCCACGTACACGCCGTCAGTGCAGGCCATGCCCGCCCGCAGGCCGGCTTGGCGCAGCACCTGGGCAATCATCCGGACTGTCGTTGTCTTGCCGTTGGTTCCGGTCACCGCGATGACCGGGATCCTGGCGTCCTGGCCGGGCGGGTAAAGGCTGTCGATGATGGCGCCGGCCACATCACGCGGCTGCCCCTCCGCAGGGCAGAGGTGCATCCGCAGGCCCGGACACGCGTTGACTTCCAGCACCGCGCCGGGCCGGGCGGCCCCGTGGCCGGCCGGGTCTATGAGCGGGGCCGAGATATCGGCAAGCCGTACGTCGATGCCGCAGATATCCAGGCCGGTCGTAGCGGCGGCGCGGCGGCACATGCCGGCTACCTCGGCATGCACAGCGTCGGTGACGTCCTTGCTCGTCCCGCCGGTCGACAGGTTGGCGTTGCGGCGCAGCGGAACCAGCTGGCCGGCGGCCGGCACCGAGTGGTCGTCCAGGCCGAGCGAATCCAGGTGCCTGAGCGCGTCCGCGTCCAGCGTGATCCTGGTCAGCTCGCGCGAGTGGCCGGCGCCGCGGCGCGGATCGGCGTTAGCCAGCTCCACGAGCTGTCCTATCGTGTGCGCCCCGTCCCCGGTAACCGCTGCGGGCCGCAACTGCGCCGCGGCTACTATCTGGCCGTCGATGACCAGCACACGGTAATCGGTGCCAGGCACGAGCGCCTCGACCAGCACGGCGTCGCCAGCGACAGCTGCCTTCGCATAGGCAGCGGCCGCTTCGGCGGCTGTCCGCACACCGATGGTGAGGTTCGCGCCCTGACGACCGCCGAGCGGCTTGATCACGACCGGTGCGCCAAGCTCGGCTAGTCCATCCGCCGCCTGCTGCTCCGACCTGGCGACCACGCCTGCCGCGACCGGGATTCCGGCGGCGGCGAGCAGTTGCTTGGACAGCTGCTTGTCGGCCGCGATGTCCACGCCCACGGCGGAGGTCTGGCTGGTCAGCGCGGCGCAGACGAGTCGGCGGTGACGGCCGTAGCCGAGCCTGAGCAGACTGAGCCCAGCGACCCTGCGTACCGGGATGCCGCGTGCCCTGGCCGCCGCGGCGAGTGCTGCACTGCTGACGCCTAGCTGCTCCCGCTCGACGGTGCCGGCCAGGCGCTCGACGGCGGCCGCAAAGTGCGGGGTCACGCCGCTGATGACATCGTGCACGATCTGGACCGCGACGCTCAGCAGCTCGCGGGGAACCTGGGAATCAGCCGGCTCGTCTGCCGGGCACTCCATCATGACGTCGTAGCTGCCGTCGGCGCCCGCCCACATCGTCCGGCCCAGATGCACCTCCCGGCCGGCCAGGCCCGACAGCTCCAGGGCGACGTGCTCGGTGACGTGCCCGAAGTAGGTGCCACGGGCCATCGCGGCCAGGAACCCGCCCGGCCGGCCCGCGGCGCAGTGATGACCGGCGAGGCCCGGCAGCAAGGTCGTGAGCCGGTCCGCGAACCCGCCGAATTCGGTAGTCTCCCGGCCGGTCAGCTCGTCGAGCTCAAGCCTGGCCACGCTGACCGGGCTCGCGGTGAAGACGTTCGGCCCGTTGAGGTGGCGGATATCGATCAACCGCACGTCGGCTCCTTCGCTGACGGTCAGTATCTGTTGTGCGCGGGCCCGATCGAGGGCACCCGCGTGCCGAAATCGAAGATGCAGCCGGCCGGCAGCAGGTGCAGCCGGACGCCGAAGAGGGTGATCGGGTCGCAGTCACCGGCCGGGTGCACCACGGTGGCGTCCTCGGCGTCAACCACGGTGGCGACACCGGTGCCGATCACCTCGAACCGGAGGCCCTCAATGAGCACGCCGGTGTTCTCGTCGAGACCGATGCCGAGGTGCTCAGGGGCGAGGGCGACGGCGCTGAGGAGCCGGGGCAGCCGGCCGCGTTCGCCGAAGTGCATGTCGATGAGCGCCGTCGGCACGAGTCCGAGGCCCGGTCCGGTTCTGACCGCAGCGGCCGACACATCCGGGCCGGTGCCACCGAGGATCATGGTGCGGCCCATAGCCGTGGCGCCGGCGCTCGTGCCAGCGACCACCAGGCCGTCGGCGAGCCGTTCCCTTATCGCGTCGTTGATGCGCGAGCCGACCAGAGTGCGGAGCCTGGCCTGATCGCCACCGCTGAAGAACACGCCCGTCGCGTCGGCCAGCAGCGCGGCAGCCTCGTCGCCATCGGCGTCGGCTCGGCCGTGCAGGCGCAGTTCGCTGGTCCGCTGCACGCCCAGCTTGCGGAAGACCCGCTCGTAATCAGCGTGCACTTCCGCGGGCATGCCGGTCGCGGTAGTTATCAGCACGATCCGGGCCTGATCGCCGCCGCAGAGCCCGACGAATCGGTCAAGCAGGCCAGTGCCGCAGCAGCGGTCCTCGGCACCGCCGATGATAAGGAGCCGACCTGGAGATCCCCCGCCGTCCACGTCCTCCGCCTCGTCCGGGACCAGGCGCGGTCCACGACGGCTAGCTACCCGCGACGATTTCTGGCCAACCCCAAGGCTCAGTAACGCTTGCGCAGATAGCGCATAACGGATAAGGCCTATCTAATGCGCGGCGAAGTTTGGCCAGGTGTCAGTGGGCGCTGGCCTGCGGACGTACCCCGCGCCGGGTACCGGAGCGCGGCCTGGAAAGCTCGTCCGGCAGCTGAAGCAGCGGGTTCGTAGCGCTGGCGACGACGTCACCGGCGATATCGATGACCTTGCGTCCCCTGCTCCTGGCCGCTTCCCTCAGCTGCTCAAAGGCCTGGCGCGGCTTGATGCGGTGCCGTTCCGCGAGCACGCCGATGGCCTGCTCGACCCGGATCCGGGTGGCGAGCGCGTGCTCAAGCTGGCCGACCGTGGCCCGTAGCCGCCCGGTCTCGCCGGTCTGCGACGGCTCTCCTGGCTTGGCTGGTGCTGCTGCCGGGATGCCGTTCTCCGCGGCCAGCAGGTCGGCAAGGATCATTGCGCAGGTCAGGTCCGGCAAGTCTTCGCTGCCCACCCGCCAGCCGTCCTTGGTCCGCCGGACCACAGCATCATCAGGCACGAAGGTGGCGACCGTGCTGCCGTCAGCTGACGTACCTTCGACCACGCTGCCGGTAACGACTGCCCCGCTTGCTGCGCCAGCGGTCGCAGGCTCGGCCCCGGCCGGGGCTGGTCCGGCAGTCTCGGTGGTCGAGCCCAGCTGCGCTGGAGCTGCCGCCTTTGCTGCGCCGGTGCGACGCCGCTTACCCGTCATCGCGTGCCCGCGAGCTCGCCGAGGCGCTGCTTGACCTCGGACATTGAGGGGTTGGTCAGCGCGCTTCCGTCGGGAAAGACGACGGTCGGCACCGTCTGGCAGCCACCGTTGACGGACATCACGTAATCCGCAGCGGCAGGAACTTCCTCGATATTCACCTCGGCGATCTCGATTCCCTCGGCCGCGAGCTGGCTCTTAAGCCGTCGGCAGAAGGCACACCAAGTCGTCGTGAACATGGTCAGCGGCTGCGCCACCCTCGTACTCCCTATCCGCACGGCGTATCTACTGCACTTTACTAACGTCGGCGACCCTTGTGCACTTCCCGGCGATGCTGGCCAGCAGTCGTCAGCGGGATGCGGAAGTATGACGGGGGCGGGCCACGACAGCGCAGCTGGCCGCTATGTCAGCGCCGCCGGTACCTGCGCCCGAGCCTGGCCAGTGCATGACCGGCAGATGGGAGAGCGTGTGGGTGTGGCGGAGGGGCCGGATGTCGTGCTGGCGAGCCTCGACCCGGAGCAGCGTGAGGTGGCGCTGGCCGCGCGCGGGCCGGTATGCGTGCTGGCCGGGGCCGGGACCGGGAAGACGCGAGCCGTCGCGCACCGGCTGGCCTACCTCGCCGCGACCGGACAGGCTGATCCAGCGCGGGCACTGGCGGTCACCTTCACCACCCGGGCCGCTGGCGAGCTGCGGGCCCGGCTTCGCCAGCTTGGCGAGCTTGTGCCCGGCGCCGGAGTGGACAAGGTTCAGGCCCGGACTTTCCACGCTGCCGCACTACGGCAGCTCACCCATTTCTGGCCATCGACGATCGGCGGCCCGCCGCCACAGGTCCTGGAGTCCAAGATCAGTCTGGTCGCCGAGGTGGCCCGGCGGCTTCGGATCTCGGCCGGAGTGCCCGAGCTGCGAGACGTCGCCGCTGAGATCGAGTGGGCTAAGGTCACTCAGGTCCGGCCAGACGACTACCCGGCGGCGAGTCAGAAAGCCGGCCGCACCCCGCCACTGGACCGGGCCGCGCTGGCTCGGGTCTATGCCGGATACGAATCCCTGCGGACCGACCGGCACCTGGTGGACTTCGAGTCCGTGCTGGAACTGACCTCGGCGATGCTGGCCGAGTACCCGGCCGCCGCTCGCGCTGTCCGGGGCCGCTACGCGACCTTCGTCGTGGACGAGTTCCAGGACGTGAACCCGCTCCAGAAGATGCTGCTGGACGGGTGGCTCGGCGGCCGGGATGAGATCTGCGTAGTAGGCGACCCGCGCCAGACGATCTACTCGTTCACCGGTGCGACGCCGGCCTACCTGACGGCTTTCCCGGCCGAGTTCCCTGCTGCGCCCGTGATCCGGCTGGTGCGCAACTATAGGTCGACACCGCAGGTGGTGACGCTGGCGAACACGCTGCTCGCCACCGGGCCGGCAGGCGGCTCGACGGGCGCGGCGCGAGCTGCTCAGGAAGCGCCGCTGGTGGCCCAGCGTCCGGCTGGGCCGGCCCCGGTCCTGACCGAGTACCCGGACGAGTCAGCCGAGGCCGGGGCGATAGCCCGTCAGGTTCAGTCGCTGATCAAGGCTGGCGTACCAGCGGGCGAGATTGCCATCCTGGTCCGCATCAATGCCCAGACGCAGGCTGTCGAGCAGGCCCTTGGCCAGGCCGGGGTGCCATTCCAGCTCAGGGGCGCGGAGAGGTTCTTCGACCGGACCGAGGTCCGCCAGGCAGTCGGCCTGCTCAGGGCCGCTGCGCGGTCCGCGTCCGCCGCCGACGACCCGGCGGCGCAGGTCAGGCCAGTGCTGGCAAGTATCGGCCTGACCGCGCAGCCACCAGCGGGCCGCGGCACTGCCCGCGAGCGCTGGGAGTCGCTGGAAGCGCTCGCACAGCTGGCCGGTGATTACTTTGCTGCCAGCCCGGACGGCGGCCTGCCAGGGCTGGCAGCCGAGCTTGCCGTGCGGACCGCGATCGGGCACGTGCCCGCGATGGCCGGGGTAACGCTTGCGACGCTGCACGCGGCCAAAGGGCTGGAGTGGGATGCCGTGTTCCTGCCTGGCCTGACCGACGGCACGCTGCCGATCATCTACGCCCAGACCGACGAGGCCATCGAGGAGGAGCGGCGGCTGCTCTACGTCGGAGTCACCCGAGCGCGCGAGCGGCTGTACCTGTCCTGGGCGCTGGCACGAGCGGCGGGCGGCCGCCGCACCAGGAAGCCGTCCCGGTTCCTCGCGGAACTGCGCGGTCAGCCGAGTACCTCGGGCGGCCGTGCAGCGGGTGCGAAGTCCGCCGCGGGCCGTCGCGCCGCCCAGGCCGCGGCGGGCCTGGCCGCGGATGATCCGCTCTTCGGCCGGCTGCGCGAATGGCGCCTCGCAACAGCCAGAGAGCAGGGCGTGCCTGCCTATGTGGTGTTCTCGGACGCCACACTCCAGGCCATCGCAGCGACCCGGCCCGCCAGCCGCGGCGAACTGGCCGGCGTCCCCGGTGTCGGGGCCGTCAAGCTGGACAGGTACGGTGCCGCCGTGCTGGAACTGTGCGCGCAGCCTGACGGGCCGCAGGCGCGCCGATGATCGGCGTGCGCCCATGACCAAGGCCCTCGACGACGTCGTTGCCCTGCTGGACCTCGAGCAGATCGAGGTCGACATCTTCCGTGGCCGGAGTCCGGCGGGCGAACGACGCCAGCGCGTGTTCGGCGGCCAGGTGGCGGGCCAGGCGTTGGTGGCGGCGGGCCGCACCGTTCCCGCCGAGCGGCCGGTGCATTCCCTGCACGCTTACTTCATCCGGCCCGGCGACCCGACCGTGCCACTGATTTACCTGGTGGAACGGGTCCGTGACGGCAGGTCTTTCACCACTCGCCGGGTCACGGTCGTCCAGCACGGCAAGACGATCTTCACGCTGTCGGCGTCCTTTCACCGCTCCGAGCCTGGCTTCGAGCACGCCGACGCCATGCCAGCGGTGCCGGGTCCGGAAGGCATTGAGCCGACCGCGGAGCGGCTGCGCCGCCTCTTCGGCCCGGCGGTGGATGACTTCCTCAGCGACAACCCAATCGAAATCAGGCATGTCGGGCCGCTGACGGTGGAAGCCGAACGTGACCCGTCCCTGGCGACGACCCGCAACGTTGTCTGGCTCAAGGCGGATGGCGAGCTGCCCGACGACCCGCTGCTGCATGTCTGCCTGATGACGTACGCCTCGGACATGACACTGCTGGATACCGTGCTGCTAGCGCACGGGGTGTCCTGGGCGGACGGCACCATAGCCGGTGCCAGCCTTGATCATGCGATGTGGTTTCACCGGCCGTTCCGAGCGGACCGCTGGCTGCTGTATGCCCAGGACTCGCCGTCGGCGGGCGGCGCCCGTGGCCTGGCCAGGGGCGAGGTCTACACCGCGGACGGGGAACTGGTGGTGTCGGTTGTCCAGGAAGGCTTGGTCCGGCGTCGGCAGCCTCGTTTGTAACGAGCCAGCCGCAGCCTGGCTACGAAAGAAACCGCAGCTAGAAAAAGAGTTGCCTGGGTCCGCCGCCGGTACGTAGGCTTCTCGGTGTCGAAGAAGGTCGACCCACCGCGCCCGAGAGGAGGTACCCAGATGCTGAACATGATCACGTCGGCTAAGGCCGCTCAGCGACCGCTCGCTGGCTTCAGCTTGGGTGCCTACCGCTGCGATGGCGTCCAGGTCGGTGCCTCGCTCGGCGCAGCAGTCCCGGCAGCGGGCGCTGCGAAGGGTGTCGAGACGGCCGCGGCGCTGGCCCTGCCGCGCGTGAAGCGGACCGTTGTCCTCATCAGCGAGAGCCAGGCGCCAGCAGGCACCAGCGGCGCTGGCTACCAGGTCAGCATTCTGGCCAAGGCAGAGCAGTTCACGGCACAGCAGTTCGAGCACATGACCCGTGTCCGCCCGGTCGTCCCAGGTGGAGTGGGTCCGCATCCGGCGAGGGAACCGGAACCGGTCTAGGACAGACCGGCCAGATCCCCTCCAGGCCGCGGACCCGAAATCGGGTCCGCGGCCTTCGTATGTCTAGGGCCGAAATTGTCAGAGGCATAAGAGAAGCTCGACGAGTAGTAGAGAGGGGATGGCACCGATGCAGTGGCCCGGCACATCAGCCGTGCTGGAAGGACTGGCTGGCGTTCACAGCGGCACTGATCTCAGTGGCACCGGACTTGGTGGCACCGATCTTGGTGGCACTGACCTGAGCGGTACTGAGCTCGGCGGTAGGGCATTCGCCAGTACCGAACTGCCGTGCAAGGACGACCCGGAACTGTTCTTTGCGGAGTCTCCAGATGATGTGGAGCTCGCAAAGTCGCTGTGCGGAAGCTGCGCGGCAAGGCTGGTCTGCCTTGCCGGGGCTATGGAGCGCGCCGAGCCGTGGGGTGTCTGGGGCGGCGAGCTTTTCATACGGGGCGAGATCGTGCCGCGCAAGCGGCCGCGAGGACGCCCGCGCAAGGACGCGGTCGCAGCCTGACCAAGCTGCCGCCGCAGCCGACCGATTACTGACAAGGGGAAGTGCAATGACGCACGTAGAACAGGAACTAGTACGAGACCGACAGCGAACATTGCTCGCGGCCGCCGCCGCTCAGCGCGACGGCCAGCGGGCTTGGGTGCACGGCCGGATCGCCCGGCAAGCTGAGCGGGCCGAGCGCAAGCACCACAGTCACGCCGACCAGGCCTTCCGGCTGGCCGACGAGGCTGACCGGCTCAGGGCCAGGCTCGCCGAGATCGAGTCGGGCAGCTAGCTGTCAGCGCCAGGCGGGCCCGGGACACTCACAAGGTTCCCGGGCCCGGCGGCGCTCCCGCTTGCCGGGTCGTTCGCGCCGACAGGCCCGAGGTCGAGCGGAGTGCCGATGCCGTCCGGAGCAGGCTCGGTCGCCAGGCTGCCGCCAGGACCATAGCCCGGTATCCACTTGAGCACTTCCGCGCGGAACGGGCCCGCCGACTCAAGCTGGCACAGCACGCCGATCCCGGCCGTCGAGACCCGGTGAATGAGCACATACGACGGAGGCAGGTTGAGGCGCCTGGCCACGTTGGCTGGCCTCAGGTCGGTGACCCGGACGGCTTCGCCGCGCAGCCAGTCCCGGCTGAACGCGAATTGGTCGACCTTTGACGGCTCGGCGAGCGGAGCCAGGAAGGCATGCAGCTCGTCCAGGTCAATGCTCACGCCGGGCCGCAGGAAGCCGTGCTCGCGCAGGTCTCGCTCGACCAGCTCGATGTCGCCGTCGTGATGCATCAGCCAGAGCAGCCGGCCGAAGATCGGCGGCAGCCCGTCCGGCAGCCGGTCGACCGCCCCGAAGTCGAGCACCCCTAGCCGTCCGTCCGCCAGCAGGCGGAAGTTGCCGGGATGCGGGTCGGCATGCAGCAGGCCGGCCCTGGCCGGCCCGGAAAACAGGAACCTGACCAGCAGCAGGCCCGCACGATCGCGCTGTTCTCGGGTGCCCGACGTGATGATCTCAGCGAGCGGGGTGCCGTCCATCCATTCGGTGACGAGCACGTGGTCGGTGGCCGTCAGTACCGGCGGGACGGCGATGTCAGGATCGCCCGCGTAGGCGTCAGCGAATGCCTGCTGCGACACCGCCTCCAGGCGGTAGTCGAGTTCCTCGACGACCCTGGAGCGCAGCTCCTCCAGCATGGGCTTCACGTCAAGTCCGGGCATGAGCAGACCGAACAGCCGCCCGACGCGGCTGAGCTGCGTGAAATCGCTGGCCAGCGCCTTTCCGGCGCCGGGATACTGGATCTTCACGGCAACCGGCCGGCCGTCCAGCCACACGGCCCGGTGTACCTGACCGATGGACGCCGCAGCCGCCGGAGTGTCGTCGAATTCGGCGAAGTTCGCCCGCCAGTCGGGACCCAGGTCAACGGCCAGCACCTTGTGCACGGTCGCCGCTGGCAGCGGGGGTGCTGACTCTTGCAGCCGCGTCAGCGTCGCGCGATAGGGGCCGGCGATCTCCGGCGGGAGCGCCGCCTCGAATATCGACAGAGCCTGCCCTAGCTTGAGCGCGCCGCCCTTCAGCTCCCCTAGTACCCGGAAGATCTGCTCCGCTGTCCGCTGCTGTATCTCCTGCGCAACCAGCTCGGCGGGCCTGCCGCCCAGCCGCTTGCCAAACCCGAGCGCGGCCCGGCCGGCTATGCCGACGGGCAGCGAGGCGAGCTTGACCGTCCTGGTAACGGCGCGGTTCGGCAGGTCGCTCATGATCTCCATTGTCAGCTATGGCTCGGTGTCCCGGCTACGCGCGTCATGCTAGCCGCTCGCGCCGCAGCTGCAGGCCCGATGGGGCAGCCAGGTCCGGCGGCGCCACTGCCAGCCAGGCAAGACGAGCTCTAGTGTGCCGTTGGCCGTCGCCCTGGCAAGCGGCGCCCGGTCGACGAACGCGGCTGCCTGGGCGGCTGCCTGCGCCGCTACAGCGGCAGCCAGCGCGGCATCACAGGCCGGTGGCGCTGCCGTGCGCCCCGGCAGCTGGGCCAGAATCAGCGGCCAGGCCGGGTCGCGCTCTGCCCTGGTCAGGTCGAGGCAGCGCAGGCACGCGGTGGCACCGGGACGTACGAGCGGACCCACGATTCCGATGGCTTCGCTAGCCGAAACGGCCAGGTGCGGTACCCCGCCGCGGCGCAGTGCGTCGGGCAGGTCCGGCTCGGGCCGGCCGACGAGTACCGCGAGGTCCGGTACGGGTGCGTCCTGGCCCGGCAGGCCGGCCAGCGCTGCCAGTCCGGCGCTAGTCAGCAAGTCCGCGATCATGCTGGCAACCCGGCCAGCGCCGAGTACGTGCACCGTGGCGGCCGCGCGGCGGGCAAGCACCTGCGCTCCGCCGTCGCTGTCCTGGCGGGCGATGGACGCGCTGGCGAGTTCGGCTGCCAGTTCGTCGCTTAGCCCCGCCGGGCCGGACTGGAGACCGCTCGCGGACAAATCGACGAGCGCGCCCGCCGCGGCCAGCACGGCAAGAATCCGCTCGGTAACGGGGACGGGGACGCCCTGCAGTTCCGCCTCCCGCACCAGCTGCCAGCGGTCCCGGCTGCCGTCGAGCAGCCGGAATACCGCGGCTGCGCTGCCGATGCCGGTGAGGGCCACGGCGCGGCGCCAGTCAATGCCGATCTGCACGGTGTCCCGGTCCCGCCAGAGCGGCAGCAGTCCAGGTCTCAGCGCGGGTCTCATGGGCCGAGCGTGGCACGGGGGGCCGACAATCCAGGGCACTGCAGGCCACCGTTGGCGGTCCCAGGAGACCCGGCTCCGGGACCTGTTCGCCCCCTTCCCCTGAGGCGACGGGCTGGCGGAGCCGGGTTCTCCTGGCCGGCGAAGCTAGCCCTGGCAGCCGGGCCCGGTCAAGCTCACCTGTGCACAACGATGTGCAGAGAGTGGGGACGAGACGGCGCGTTCCTGTGGATAGCCGCGCACGTGCGTGTGGATAACCCAGGCTGGCTGCTGGCTATGCGGGCTCGCCGTCCGCGTCGTCGTGCCCGGCTTCGCCTGGCGAGTCCGCCGGGCCTTCGCCGGGCTCGTCGCCGCTCAGGCTGGAGATGTCGAAGTCCGGCTTGCCGCGGACGAAGCCGTCGGGATCGTCGAAGTCCTCGGCCGTCGGCAGCAGGTCCGGGTGCGCCCAGACGCCATCGCGCCCTTCAACGCCTCGCGCCGTCGTCAGGCCGGCCCAGATCGCCGCTGCCTCGCGGAGCCGACGCGGACGGAGTTCCAGGCCGACAAGGGTGGCGAAGGTCCGCTCAGCCGGCCCGCCGGTAGCGCGGCGCCTCCTGATGGCCTCCGCGAGAGCGTCAGCCTGCGGCAGCCGGTCCTTGGCAGCAGCCTCGACCACAGTCGACACCCAGCCCTCAACCAGCGCCAGGACGGTCTCCAGCCGGGCTAGTGCTGCCTTCTGCTGCGGCGTGTCCTCTGGCTGGAACAGGGCCGCACCTGACAGCGCCTCGTTCAGCGCCTCCGGGTTACTGGGGTCGATCTGAGGCATCGCCTCACGCAAGGCGGTGGTATCAACGGTGATCCCGCGCGCATAGTCCTCAACCGCGCCGAAGAGCCGTGACCTGAGCCAGGGCACGTGACCGAATAGCCGGTGGTGCGCAGCCTCACGCAGCGCGAGGAACAGCCGAACCTCGTCCGCGTCCACCGACAGCCCGGCGCCGAATGCCGCGACGCCAGCGGGCAGCAGCGCAGCGGTACCCTGCGGTCCGAGCGGCAGCCCGACGTCGGTGGAGCTGACGACCTCGGCGGCCAGCGCGCCAACGGCCGCGCCTGTCTGGCCGCCGACCATCATGCCGCCGATTCGCTTCATCATCTCGCCGAGCCCACCAAGCCCGCCGAGACCGCCGACCATCGCCTGCATTTCCGCAGGCAGGTCCGCTGCCATCTCGGCGGGGTCATCGCCGAGCAGCCCGGTCATCGCCTCTACTGCCCGCGCCGCGATGGGATCGCACAGCTTCGACCAGACCGGCAGCGTGGCCTCGACCCACTCCGCCCGGCTCCAGGCCTGCGCAGTCCTGATCCCGCTCGGGAACTCGGTCGTGTCCTCAAGCCAGAGGTCCGCGAGCCGGAGGGCCTCGGCGACCTTGGCGCGATCGTTTTCCAGCACGCTGGCGTCGCCCTGCTGGGCGACAGTCTGCCGGGCGATGTTCTTGGCCAGGTCCCAGTTCACCGGTCCGCCTTGCCACGACATGAGGTCTGCGAACTGGCGCAGGGCGTCGGCGAACTGCTGCGGGTCGCCCAGCGGGCCAAGCGGGCCCATGGCGCCGAACGGGTCGGGCGGGCCGCCGCCAGGCCCGGAGCCGCCAGGCCCGGAGCCGCCAGCGCCGCCGGAGCCGCCAGGGCCGCCGGGTTCGCCCGGGCCGTCGCCGGAATTACGTGCCGGGCCGAAGCCAAAGGGAGGCTCAGTCATCTGCCCGGCCTGTCAGGCAGGATGTAAGGGTCCACACTGGCCAAGTTATCCCAGGGATGGTCCGCGGTGAGTAACCGAGTAGCCCAGGTTCGCCATGAGCGCAGCCCTGGCAGTGGATCGGGGACTCAGCCCGGCCGCCGCAGGCCACCCCGAACCAGCGATCAGGCAGCCGAGTCCGCTGACGCAGCCGCCGCGACTGATGCAGGCACCGCAGCCCAGGGTGCAGCCGCGGCCGCCGCGGCCGCCTCGGCCCGGCCGGCCACGGCCGGCCGGCACAGTCAGCGTGCCGAGCTGGCCGGCCCGGTCATCGCAGTTACCGGCGCCGCGAGCGGGCTCGGGCTCGCCCTGACTGCACGGCTGGCCACCTCGCCGCTGGCCGGACGGGTCGTTGCCATTGATGACCACCGTGGTGATGTCAGCGGCGTGACCTGGCGAATCGTGGACATCAGGGACCCCGCGCTGGCCGGCCGGCTGTCCGGCGTGGACGTCGTGGTGCACACCGACCTGGATCTGTCGCCGGAGTCGGACGCGCGGGCCCGGCGCGCATTCAACGTGCGCGGCGCCCAGACGGTGCTGACCGCCGCCGCGGCGGGCGGTGTCGGCCGGGTCGTCCTGGTGACCAGCGCCATGGTCTACGGCGCACGCCCGGAGAATCCCGTCCCGCTGCCCGAGACCGCGCCGCTCAGCGCCGATTCCGACGACAGCGTCGTGGGCGATCTGCTGGAGATCGAGCATCTGGCCGAGCGCTCGCCCCGCGCTCACCTGGGACTTGAGATCGCCGTCGCCCGCCCGGCCGCCCTGGTGGGTGCCGGGGTGGACACGCTGATAACCCGGCATTTCGAGGCACCGCGGCTGCTCGCGGTCAAAGGGTTCGCGGCCCGCTGGCAGTTCTGCCATCTCGACGACCTGGTCAGCGCACTCGAGCTGGCCGCGGTCGGCAAGGTAACCGGGGTATTCGCGGTGGGCTGCGAAGGGTGGCTGGAACAGGAGCAGCTGGAGGAAATCTCCGGACTGCGCCGGATTGAGCTCCCGGCCGGGCTGACCTTCGCCACCGCGCAGCGGCTGCACCGCGCGGGTATCACTCCGGCACCAGTCACCGACCTGCGTTATGTCGTCTACCCGTGGGTGGTGGACTGCCACTCGCTCCGGGAGGCGGGCTGGCAGCCGATGTACGACAACACCGAGGCGCTCCAGGTGCTGCTTGACCAGCGGGCTGGCCATCACGCAGTGGCAGGGCGAAGGCTGGACAAGAAGGATGCGACCATCACGGCGGCCGGCGCGACTGTCGCGGTCATCGGCACCGCGGCGATCGTCCGCCAGGTCCGCAAGCGACGGCGCGGGACCTGATCGGATTCGCCACCGGCCTGGTCGTTGTAACTTGGCATCGTGACCGTAATCCGGATGACAGAGCTGCGCGCCGAGCCCCTATCGGTCGACGAGATCCGTGCCGCGGTGGCGGACCCCGCCGCCGGGGGCATCGCCATCTTCCTCGGGGCGGTTCGTGATCATGATCATGGCCGCGGCGTCACGGCGCTGTCCTACAGTGCGCACCCGTCGGCGGCAGCTGAACTCGGCAAGGTCGCGGAAAAGGTCGCCGCGAGCCACCCGATCCTCGCCCTCGCCGTCGCGCACCGCACCGGCGACCTGCAGATAGGCGATCTCGCCGTCGTCGCGGCCGTCGCAGCCGAGCATCGCGACGTCGCCTTCGCTGCCTGCGAGCAGCTGGTCGATGACCTCAAGGCTACGGTGCCGATCTGGAAGAACCAGTTCTTTGCCGGCGGTGACAGCGAGTGGGTGAATAGTGCGTAGGCTTCCGCCTATGCCCGACCGGCGCGCGCCCGTATCTCACCGGCTAGCTACCCTGCTGATAGCTGGTGCCTGCGTGCTCGCCGGCCTGGTCGTGGCGGCTGTGACCGCAGTGCCGTACGTCGCGCTGACGCCCGGTCCCACCATCAACACGCTCGGCAAGCTGTCCGGCAAGGAACTGATCCAGGTGGCCGGCCGGCGAACCTATCCGACCGCCGGCAACCTCAACCTCGTCACCGTGTCCTACACCGGCGGGCCGAACACCGACTTCAATATCTTCAGCGCCCTGCGGGCCTGGCTCACGCCGGACGACGCCGTCGTGCCGGCCAGCGAGATCTACTCGCCGGGGCAGACGCAGCAGCAGGTCGTGCAGCAGGACACCCAGGAGATGGTCGGATCGCAGCAGGACGCTACCGCGGCCGCGCTGTGCTACCTGAATATCAAGTTCAAGGTCGTCGACAAGGTCGCGTCGACCGCCAAGGGCACCCCTGCGCACGGCGTCCTGCAGCCCGGTGACGTGATAACGGCAGTTGACGGTACGCCGGTCGATTGCCATCACAACGTCGTGACGATGATCAGGAACCGCAAGCCCGGCGCCCCGGTCACCTTGACCATCGACCGCGGCGGGGCGACGAAGACGATACGGCTGACCACCAAGGACGTCTCCGGCCAGCCAGTTGTCGGCATAATGCTGGCGTCGCCGGGCTATGTCTTCCCGTTCACCGTAAAGATCAACTTGCCGAATATCGGCGGCCCGAGCGCCGGCCTCATGTTCGCCCTCGGAATCGTCGACAAGCTGACTCCGGACAACCTGACTGGCGGTCGTTTCATCGCCGGGACGGGGGAGATCTCACCGACCGGGGCGATCCAGCCGATCGGCGGGATCCAGCAGAAGATGGCGGGTGCCCGGTCGGCCGGCGCGACCATCTTCCTGGCCCCGGCAGCCAACTGCCCGGACACGGCCGGCGCGGTGCCGTCGGGGCTGCGGCTGGTCAAGGTCAGCACGCTGGCGGGAGCGATCAGGGAACTGGCCGCCGTCAAGGCCGGCCGCCCGGTCCCGTCGTGCTGACGGTCCCAGCCGCACTGGCCGGCGGCGCTGGGTTGAACTCCCGGCATAATCCTGCTGAATCGCCGCCGGTTCGCGGCCCGGCGGGCCGCCACCGCGGCACACCGCGCCCGCCGAGGGCGTACGCTCGGATCTGACGGGACATCCGGGGCGGGGCCTTCGGTTATACGGGCACACAAGGGCTTCCCCGCACGTCCTGGCATAGCGGAACGAAGGGAGCGGTACTGGTCGTGGCACCTCGTGTGCTGGTTGACGCGACTGCGGTGCCTGCCGACCGCGGTGCGCTCGGCCGCTATGTGGACGGCCTGGTCAGCGCGCTAGACGCGGCTGGCGCCGACCTCGCGGTGGCCTGTCAGCGGGCAGATGAGGAGCGCTACGGGCGGCTCGTGCCGCACGCCCGGGTAGTGGCCGCGCCGCCTGCCATCGCGCACCGGCCGGCCAGGCTAGCCTGGGAGCAGAGCGGGCTGCCGATGGTGGCTCAGCAAGTCGACGCGGACGTCATCCATTCCCCGCACTACTCGATGCCGCTGCGGCCGAACAAGCCGGTCGTGGTCACCGTGCACGACCTGACGTTCTTCACTGAGCCCGATGCGCATAGCCCCGTCACGGCAACCTTCTACAAGGCAGCCATCCGTACCTCGGCGCGCCGGGCGACCAGGCTCATCGTGCCGTCGAAGGCGACCAGGGACGAACTGGTCCGGGTACTCGCGGCCGATCCGACGCGGATCGACGTGGCCTACCACGGCGTTGATCACGACCTGTTTCACCGCCCTGACGAGACCCAGCGGCGGCAGGTGTCGGACCGACTCGGCTTGCACGGCAAGGCATACGTCGCCTACCTCGGCACGCTTGAGCCGCGCAAGAACGTGCCCGCGCTGATCGCCGGCTGGGCCGCGGCCGCAGCGGACCTCGACGACCCGCCGGCCCTGGTGCTGGCCGGGGGCAGCGGCTGGAGCGAGGAAGTGGACCGCGCTGTCGCCGCGGTCCCGGCAAACTTGCACCTCGTCCGGCCCGGTTACCTGCATTTCAACGATCTGCCTGGCTTCTTCGGCGGTGCGATGGTGGTGGCGTTCCCCAGCACCGGCGAGGGCTTCGGGTTGCCCGCCCTGGAGGCCATGGCCTGCGGCGCCCCGGTGCTCACGACGCACCGGACCGCGCTGCCCGAGGTGGGCGGTGACGCCGTCGCCTACACCGAGCCTGACGCCGAGAGCATCAAGACGGCGCTGCGGGCGCTGCTGGCCGACCCGGACCGCCGGACAGCGCTCGGCGATGCCGGTTACGCGCGGGCGATGGAGTTCAGCTGGGCTGCCTCGGCGGAGGCGCACATGATCAGCTACGAGCGCGCCGCCGCGCAGTCTGCGGGCTAGGCCCGGCGGCTCGTCACAGTCGGTCGGACCCGCCGCGGGCGCGCAGCTCCTCGACTACCTGCTTGACCTCCTGGGCCCGGGATCGCGCGCAGACCAGGGTCGCATCCCCGGTGTCCACCACGACGACGTCATCGAGGCCGACGACGGCGAGCACCCGGTCCGTGGTCGACACGATCACCGAATCCTTCACGTCGCGGACAATCACCTCGGCCTTGCTGGCAATGATCAGGTTCCCGGCGTGATCGGCCGGCAGCGACTCGCCGAGCGAGTCGAAGTCGCCGACGTCGCTCCAGGCCAGATCGGCGGGCACGGTGGCGACCTTGCCGGCCGCTGCCGCGCCTTCGAGCACGCCGTAGTCGACCGAGATCTTCTCCAGGCCTGGCCAGACCTCGGCCAGTACGGTGTCGCGGTCCGGGCTGTGCCAGGCGGCTGCGATCCGGGCGATCCCGGCGGCCAGCTGCGGCCGCTGGCGGCCTAGCTCACTGAGAAATTCCCGCACCGCGAACACGAAGATCCCGGCGTTCCACAGGTACTGGCCGGATTCCAGGTAACTGGCCGCGAGCGAGGCCGACGGCTTCTCCTTGAATTCCGCGACCACCCGGCTGTCCCCCGGCAGGGCCGGACCGAGCTTCAGGTAGCCGAACCGGACGTCCGGATGAACAGGCCGGATGCCGACCGTGGTCAGGTACCCGGCCCGCGCCGTGGCTGCTGCCGCGGTGATGATCTCGGCGAACCGCTGCTCGTCAGCGACAAGATGATCGGCCGAGAACGCGGCCATGATCGCGTCCGGGTCGCGGTCCGCGAGCACCGCGCAGGCCAGGCTCACGGCCGCGCACGAGTCCTTCGGCGACGGCTCGACCAGGATGTTCGCGTCGGGCACTTGCGGCAGCTGGCGCGCGATAGCCGCGGCGTGCGCCGTCCCGGTCACGACGTAGGTGTCCGCGGCCGCCGACAGCGGGCCGATCCGGTCGACCGTGGCCTGCAGCAGCGACCGGTCGGTGCCGGTAAGCGGGTGCAGGAACTTAGGCGCGCCGGCGCGCGAGAGCGGCCACAGCCTGGTTCCGCTGCCGCCTGCCAGAATCGTGGAGTAAAGCATCCTGTAACTATGCCCGACGCCGCGCCGTGCCGAGTGCCGGAGCCATGGCATAGCCTGGCCGGTCGATGGCAGCCGCAACCCGGCCAGGCACGCGGTCAGCATGGAGGGAACGTGGACCCCGAGGCGGGACTCAGCCGCGACTGGTGCGCCCCGTTCCCGGTAGACGTCCGTCAGGCGCTCATCGTGCACCGTCGCGGTCCGGGTGATCCTGCCTTCCGCATCGGCCCGGCCGGCGCGATCTGGCGGACCTCGCTCACCCCGGACGGCCCGGGCACGCTGCGCGTCAGCCGTAGCGGTGCCGTCGTCTCCGCGACAGCCTGGGGCCCGGGCGCGGGCTGGCTGCTGGCCTCGCTGCCCGGTCAGCTTGGCGCCGCGGACGATCCGGCCCGCTTCCGGCCCGTCCATGCCCGGCTCCGGGAGCTGGTCAGGCAGTTTCCCGCGCTGCGGCTTGGCCGCTCCGAACGGGTTCTGGAGGCCCTGGTCCCGGCCGTGCTCGAGCAGAAAGTTGTCAGCATCGAGGCGCACCGGGCCTGGCGCCGGCTGCTGCAGCGGTTCGGCGCCCCGGCTCCTGGACCGGTGCCCGCGGGCATGCGGGTATTTCCGCCGCCCGCGGTCTGGGCAGCCATCCCGTCATGGGAGTGGCACCGGGCCGGCGTCGAGCCGGTCCGGGCCAGGACGATCGCCGGTGCGGCCAGGGTCGCCGGGCGGCTTGAGGAGGCGCGGTGGCTGCCCGCCGACGACGCCGACCGCCGCCTTCGCTCGCTGCCCGGAATCGGTCCCTGGACGTCCGCCGAGATCAGGCAGCGAGCCTGCGGGGACCCGGACGCCATCAGCGTCGGCGACTATCACTTGCCGGCTGTGGTGGGCTGGACGCTGGCTGGTGCGCCTGCTGCCGACGACACGGCCATGCTGGCGATGCTGGCGCCGTACGCGGGACAGCGGTACCGGGCCAGCCGGCTGATCGAGCTAGGCGGCGCGGCGCCGCCCCGGCGCGGGCCGCGGATGGCGGTCCGGGACTACCGCTCGCTTTAGGCGAGGTGCCAGTGCGGCCGGGCCGGCCAGCATGGCCAGGCGACCTACCGCAGCTTTGGGGAACAAATACCGGTAAAGTTACCTTTCAGCTGGGCGATCTTGCACGCTGTCATGGCGGCGCACCGTCGGGCGGCACTTCGAGGTCATGACCATGGAGCTGAGCTGGGGGTGCCGGTTGCGCGTCGCGCCGGGTAGGGTCGCAGCGTCAGCGGGACACCGCGGCGGACCGGATGTGACGCCGCCTGCGGGTACCCGGTGCCCGCCGGGGTACCAGGTGTACATCGGTAGCAAGATGGCCCGCCGGACCATTAGAGGCTGGACTGACAGGGAGATAAGAGCCGATGGCTGACCGCCCGCGCTTGACCGTGCTGGGGACCGGCTACCTGGGTATCACCCACGCGACGTGCATGGCGTCGGAAGGCTTCGAGGTACTCGGGTTCGACATCGACGCCGACAAGGTAGCCCGGCTGAATGCCGGGGACGTGCCGATCTTCGAGCCTGGCCTGCAGGAGATGCTGGCCGAGGGGCTGAGCTCGGGGCGGCTCACCTTCACCAGCTCGTACCAGCAGGCTGCCGAGTTCGGCGATGTGCATTTCCTGTGCGTCGGGACACCGCAGCGGCGCGACGGCCACGGGGCTGACCTGTCCCAGGTGGAGACCTGCCTGGACGGGCTCGCGCCGGGCCTGACGCGGCCCTGCCTGATCGTGGGCAAGTCGACTGTGCCGGTCGGCACCGCGGCCCGGCTCGCGGCCCGGCTGGCCAGGCTCGCACCGGCGGGGGAGTCGGTCGAGCTGGCATGGAACCCGGAGTTCCTGCGTGAGGGCCACGGCGTGCACGACACGCTCAGCCCTGACCGGATCGTGGTCGGGGTTACCTCGGCACGAGCCGAGGCCGCGCTGCGCGAGGTTTACGCTCCGCAGCTAGCGGCTGGCATCGAGTTCTTCGTGACCGACCTGGCCACCGCGGAGCTGGCCAAGGTCGCCGCCAACGCGTTCCTGGCCACCAAGATCTCGTTCATCAACGCCGTCGCGGAAGTATGCGACGTCGCTGGCGCGAATGTCGCGATGCTGGCCGACATCCTCGGCGCGGACCCGCGGATCGGCAGCGCGTGCCTGCGGCCGGGTCTTGGCTTTGGCGGCGGCTGCCTGCCCAAGGACGTGCGGGCCTTTCTGGCCAGGGCCGCAGAGCTCGGCGCAGACGAGGCGCTGAAGTTCCTGCGTGAGGTGGACGCGATCAACCTAGGCCGCCGGACCGGCATGGTCAACCTGGCCTGCGAGGCGCTCGGTGGCTCAGCCGCCGGCAAGGCAGTATGCGTGCTCGGCGCGGCGTTCAAACCCGGCTCGGACGACGTGCGCGACTCCCCGGCGCTGGATGTGGCCCAGATCCTGCACGGTCTCGGCGCAGAGGTCACGGTGTACGACCCGGCCGCGGTGGAAAACGCGCGCAAAGCCTGGCCTGAACTGAGCTACGCGCCATCAGTGCTGGAGGCAGCCACCGGAGCGGATATCGTCCTGCTGCTCACCGACTGGCCAGAGTTCGCCGCCATCGACCCGGACCAGCTCGCGTCGGTGACGGCGGCACGCAGCATCATCGACGGGCGGTACGTCCTGGATCCGGCCCGCTGGCGGGCTGCTGGCTGGCAGTACCGGGCATCCGGTATCCCGGCTGCCAGCATCGCCGCGGTCTGATAATCGGCCCGCGGGGAAGTACAACGCGGATTACCTCGTTATCGCTGCAGTCCGCCTCGCCCGGCAGCGCCAGAAGGCTCCGTTTTAGGGTGGGACGAGCGCCGAATGCCCGGTGACGAAAGAGGTAGCGCCATCAGCTCCGACGAGGTCATGCACGGCAACGCGCAGCACGGACCTGCCGCTCCGCCGGCCAGCGCCATCCGCCGGGCGCTGGCCAGGGCCAGGGACGGCAAGTCGCTCGACCCGGCCGAGGCCACCGTGCTGCTGCACGCACGCGGTGACGATCTCACCGTGCTGCTCGGGCACGCCGCCAGGATGCGTGACGCGGGCCTCGCGGCGGCTCATCGGGCTGGGGTGATCACCTACTCGCGCAAGGTCTTCATCCCGCTGACCCGGCTATGCCGGGACCGGTGCGCGTACTGCACGTTCGTGACCGTACCGGGCAGGCTGCCGGCCCCGTTCCTGTCTCCTGACGAGGTTCTCAAGATCGCGAGCGATGGCGCCGCGCTCGGCTGCAAGGAAGCGCTTTTCACGCTCGGGGACCGGCCGGAAGCACGCTGGACGCAGGCACGCGAGTGGCTGGACGCGCACGGATACGACGACACGCTGTCCTACGTCCGTGCCATGGCGATCCGGGTGCTTGAGGAGACAGGGCTGCTGCCGCACCTGAACCCTGGCGTGCTCAGCTGGCAGGATTTCCAGCGGCTGAAGCCGGTGGCGCCGTCCATGGGCATGATGCTGGAAACCACCGCCAGCCGGCTGTTCACCGACCGGGGTGGCCCGCACTTCGGCAGCCCGGATAAGGATCCGGCCGTCCGGCTCCGGGTCCTGCAGGACGCCGGGCGCAGCAGCGTTCCGTTCACCACCGGGATCCTGATCGGCATCGGCGAGACGCTGGCCGAGCGGGCGGAGTCGATCTTCGCGATCCGGCAGGTCGCCCGCGAGTTCGGCGGCATCCAGGAAGTCATCGTGCAGAACTTCCGGGCTAAGCCGGACACCAGGATGCGCGCGGTGCCCGATGCCGGGTTGTCCGACCTGGCCGCCACGATCGCGGTAGCCAGGCTGGTCCTCGGTCCGTCGGCGCGGATCCAGGCGCCGCCCAACCTGATCGGCGATGAGTACCAGCTGATCCTGTCGGCCGGCATCGATGACTGGGGCGGGGTCTCGCCGCTGACGCCTGATCACGTCAACCCGGAGCGGCCGTGGCCGCAGATCGACGACCTGGCCGAGCAGACGGCGGCAGGCGGGTTCGAACTCGCCGAGCGGCTCACGATCTACCCGGCCTACATTCGCGAGCCGTGGCTGGACCCGCGGCTGGCAGCGCACGTGTCCGCGCTTGCCGAGCCGGCTACCGGGCTGGCCAGGGCCGCGGCAGTACCGCGCGGGCTGCCGTGGCAGGAGCCAGACGGCGGCTGGGGAGAGTCGAGCGGGCGGATCGACTTGCACACCTCCATCGACAGCGTCGGGCGCACCAGCGATCGTCGTGAGGATTTCGCCGAGGTCTACGGAGACTGGGCTGAGGTCGGCGCCCGGATCGACCCGGCGGCCCGGATCGATCAGGCAGCACGGCCGGCCGCTGCGGTGCGCCGTGCGCCCGCCGAAGTGCTGGCTGCATTGCGCAGCGCCGAGCGTGCCCCCGCCGGGATCAGCGACGCTGAGGCGCTGGCGCTGCTCGACGCCGACGGCCCGGAACTCGACGCGCTGGCAGCGCTGGCCGACGACCTGCGCCAGCGCGCAGCCGGAGACGACGTCAGCTACGTCGTTACCCGCAATATCAACTTCACCAACGTCTGCTACACAGGCTGCCGGTTCTGCGCGTTCGCGCAGCGGCGTACGGACGCGGACGCGTACACCCTGTCGCTGGAGCAGATCGGCGACCGGGCCGCCGAGGCCTGGCAGGCAGGCGCGACCGAGGTGTGCATGCAAGGCGGCATTCACCCGGACCTGCCCGGCACGGCATATTTCGACATCGCGGCTGAGGTCAAGCGGCGCTGCCCGGACATGCACGTGCACGCGTTCTCGCCGATGGAGGTGATGAACGGGGCGTCGCGAACCGGGCTACCGGTACGGGAGTGGCTGATCCAGGCCCGCGCAGCCGGGGTGGACTCGCTCCCCGGTACTGCCGCCGAGATCCTCGACGACGACGTTCGCTGGGTGCTGACCAAGGGCAAGCTGCCGGCCGCGGCCTGGATCGAGGTCATGACGACAGCTCATGAGCTGGGCATCAGGACGACCGCCACGATGATGTACGGGCACGTGGACACGCCCGCGCACTGGGTCGGTCACCTGCGGGTCGTCCGGGGAATCCAGGAGCGCACGGGCGGCTTCACCGAGTTCGTGCTGCTCCCGTTCGTGCACGCGAGTTCGCCGATCTACCTGGCCGGGATGGCGCGGCCTGGCCCCACCCGGCGGGAGAACCGGGCTGTGCACGCCTTGTCCAGGCTGATGCTGCACGACGCGATCCCCAATATCCAGTGCTCGTGGGTCAAACTGGGCGCCGACGCCTGCCAGGACGTGCTGCGCGGTGGGGTCAACGACCTCGGCGGCACGCTGATGGAGGAGACCATCAGCCGGATGGCTGGCTCGGAGAACGGGTCCTACAAGACCATCAGCCAGCTAGCCGAGCTGGTCGCGCCGACCGGTCGGCCGCTGCGGCAGCGGACCACGCTGTACGGGATGCCGGCCGCGGAGCGGGTAGCCGCGGCTGCGGCCAGCGACGGCGTCTGTGCGTCGGTCCGTGGCCCGCGGGCGCCATTGCCGCTGGTCCAGGCTTAGCGGCGGCCGGCCGTCGGCGTGCGTGCGGAGTAGTGGCTCAGCCGATGCCGTGCGGACATCGGGTGCGCCTGCTGGCAGCAGGCCGCGGTCCTACGGGGCGATCTCCAGCTCCGGCTGTGGCCGCCGGGTAGCCGTGAACGTCGCCCACACCACCTTGCCTTCCTGGCCTGGCGTCGCGCAGTAGCCCCAGCTGTCGCTGATCGACGCAACCAGCTGGAGGCCGCGGCCGGACTCGTCCAGCCAGTCCGGCTGGCGGAGTACCGGAGCCGCAGTGCTCGGGTCGGCGACAGCGCACAGCACGCCATGGCCTGCGCAGAGCAGGCCAAGCCGGATCCGGCCAGGATTCGCCGGCCAGCTGGCCGTGCCGTCCGGTGGTGCCGCGAGCTCTGCCGGAAGCGCGTGCCGGAGAGCGTTGGTCAGCAGCTCTGACACCACGCTGGCCACGTCATGGCTGCGGTCGGCAACGCCCCACCGCAGCATGGTCCGGAGCGCGAACGCGCGGGCAGTGGTGACCGAATGCGGATCTGGCGCTGGCGTGCGCGTGGCCACTCTCGGCAGCGCTCGCCACCTGGCACCAGCCAGGCTTGGCTCGGCTGGCCATCGGCCCACCGGGAACGACGCCATCTCGATAGCGGACTGAAGCCATGGCCAGTCCGCGCCGGCGGCGGCTGGCGCTAACGGGGCTGCGCGGGCCGTCATCTGAGTCCCAAGGTGTTCAGCTGGGCCAAGGTCAGGGGAGCAAGTCGGGAATGGTCACATACTGCCCTATGCACACGCCAGTCGCAAGCGTCATCTGCACGTGCATTTGCGTTGTTATCCCGCCTCATGCAAGCTAAGCTACCCCCGTTTCGTGCATCTGCACGTGCATTTGCAACCTCAGTCGATGATTGGCCGAGTCAGGAGATATCAATGCAGGTCACAAATGGCGTTCCGGCCGGCGAGCTGGGCGCGGTGCGCTGGCGCAAGAGCAGCGCCAGCAACCCCAGCGGCAATTGCGTCGAGGTAGCTGCGCTGCCTGGCGGCGAGGTTGCGATGCGCAACTCGCGGCACCCGGCCGGACCGGCCCTGGTCTACACCAGTGCCGAGATCGCCGCCTTCCTGGCCGGGGCGCGGAATGGCGAGTTTGACGACCTTGCCCGCTGATCACGGCTGTCCTGGCATCTGGCGCCCGCACAGGAGTAATGTGACGCTGCGGTCGAACTACGCTGGATGCCAGGCAATCAGCCGATTGCGCGCATGGGTGGGGCTGCCCGGCGATTAGCGGCGCCGTTTCGTGGCAGTTCTGCCGCTCCTGGTAGCGCTGCCGGGTTATGGCGGCAAGCCGGCCGAGCAGATGCAGGGACGTTGGTCTGGCAGGGCGCGGATAGGCGTCCTGGCACGTGGCGCGGGAGCGATTGTGAGCGTGGCTCGGCAGCCTGACGGCCGCGATGTGGCCGGGCTCGTCGCTCCGGCCGGGGCCGACCCTGGTCCGGCTGCCGCCGAGCCGGCTCCGCCGGAGACGATCAGCGGCCCCACTGTGCTCCGGATCCTGCTCGGAACCCAGCTGCGCCGCCTGCGTGAAGCAGCGGGCATCAGCCCCGATGAGGCAGGTTACGAGATCAGGGCCTCTCGTTCCAAGATCAGCAGGGTGGAGCACGGCCGGGTCAGCTTCAAGGAGCGGGATGTGGCCGACCTGCTGACCTTGTACGGCGTCACCGACGAGCGCGAGCGCGAGCACCTGCTGACGCTCGCTCAGCATGCCAACAGCCGGGGCTGGTGGGCGCGCTACGACGATGTGATGCCCGACTGGTTTGCCACCTACGTCGGCCTCGAACAGGCCACCTCACTGCTCAGAACCTACGAGCTGCAATTCGTGCCGGGCCTGTTCCAGACCGAGCAATACGCCAGGGCCGTCACCGTCCTCGGTCACCGGGCCGCCCCGGCTGAGGAGATCGAGCGGCGGGTCAGCCTGCGGCTCAAGCGGCAGCAGATCCTGACCGTGAATGACCCGCCGCGGGTATGGGCCGTGATCGACGAGTCCGCCCTGCGACGGCCGCTCGGCGGCCGCGACAGCATGCGCGAGCAACTGCGTCACCTCATCGAGCTGGCCGAGATGCCGCACGTGACGCTGCAGCTGATGCCATTCAGCCGCGGCGGCCACTCAGCCGCCGGGGGCTCGTTCTCGATTCTCCGGTTCGCCGAGCCTGACCTGCCCGACATCGTCTACATCGAGCAGCTCACCGGCGCGCTGTACCTCGACAAGGCCGAGGAAGTCGACCGGTACCGCGAGGTAATGAACAGCCTGAGCGCCGAGGCGGATACTCCGGACGAGAGCAAGCAAGGGCTCATGAAGATCATCAGGGCGATATAGTCGGCCGACTCGGCATGGCTAGACCTCCGTAATATTCTGGTGTTAAGTACCGTAATATCGGCTAGATGGTAACGAGGAAGGGTCGCTGTAATGGCCAGTGAAGGCGCGCTGCGCGGTAGCGAAACGGCGCCGGAATCGGACGGGGCGCCGGCGTTCGACACGAGCGTGGCGCACGTCGCGAGGGTCTACAACTACTGGCTGGGCGGCAAGGACAACTTTGCCGCTGACCGTGCGGCTGCCGAGCAGGCCATGACGGCGTTCCCCGGCATCGTGCTGTCCGCGCGGGCTAACCGGGCCTTTCTGCGCAGGACAGTGACCTATCTGGCCGGCGACGTCGGCATCCGGCAGTTCCTCGACATCGGCACCGGGATTCCCAGCGCGAACAACACCCACGAGGTGGCGCAGTCGGTCGCGCCCGACGCGCGGATCGTGTACGTCGACAATGACCCGGTCGTGCTCGCGCACGCCAGGGCGCTGCTGACCAGCACGTCCGCGGGTGCCACCGATTACATCGACGCCGACCTGCGGCGGACCGATCAGATCCTGGCCGCGGCGGCCGCGACCCTGGACTTCTCCAGGCCAGTGGCCATCATGCTGATGGCGATCCTCCAGCAGCTCAGCGACGCCGATGATCCGTACGCTGTGGTGGGGCGGCTGATGGCGGCAGTTCCGGTCGGCAGCTTCCTGGTGCTATCGCATCCGGCCAACGACATTCATGCGGCCGAGATGGCCGAGATGGCGAAGACGCTCAACCAGATGATGGCCGAGAAGGTTACGTTCCGTGGTCAGGCCGAAGTGGCGAAGCTGTTCACCGGGCTGGAGCTAGTCGAGCCGGGGATGACCAATGTCCCGGATTGGCGGCCGGCCAGCGAAGAGGAAGCAAACAGCCCGGCTGCCCTGTGGGGCGGCGTCGCGCGCAAGCCGTAGCGCAGGCAGCCTGACCGCTACAGCCGCCTGGTGAACCCGTCCGGGTCGCGAGGCGGCCGGTCGGCGGCCGGTGCAGCCGGATGTCCCACTCCGATCGCGCCCATCGGCTCCCAGTCCGCCGGCAGCCCGAGCGCGTCGGCTGCCACGTCCCGGCAGAACAGCGTGCTGGATACCCAGCACGAGCCGAGGCCCTCAACGGCCAGCGCGACGAGCAGGTTCTCCACCGCCGCACCCATCGCGACCACGAACATGGTCCGCTCCGACGCGTTGCGGCGCGCGTCGGGATACGTGTGCGCCGCATCTGCCAGCAGGCACGGCACGATGATCAGCGGTGCCTTCCGCAGCGGCTCGCCGCGCCGGACCCGCCTGGCGATCTGCTCGGGCGTGAAGCCGTCCGCCATCAGGTCCGTGCGCCATGCGGCCAGCATGCCGTCCAGCAGCCGGATCCTGGCCTGCTCGGACTCCAGCACCACGAACCGCCACGGCTGGCTGTGGTGCGGGGCAGGTGCGGTGATGGCGGCCGCGATGGCCCGCCTGACAGCCGGGAACGCCACCGGCTCGGCAGTGAACTCCCGCACTGTCCGGCGAGCTGTCAGCACATCGGCAGCGCCGAGGCGGAACATGTCTTCCTCAGCCGGCCTGATCAGCGCTGCCGCACCGGGACCAGCCTCGCTGGTGACCAGGCTGCTCAGTCCCCGCACGACGGCGACCGGAATCCCGCTCGTCTTCTGCTTCACCAGGTCGGCGGCGGCCGCAATCTCGTCGGCGACGGCAGCGACCGTAACCTCCATCAGGTTCCCGAATGTGTCAGCCTGGCCGCGCAGATCGCGCAGGGGCACGACGCCGGCGGCACCGATAGCGGTATCGGTCTGCCCGGCCCGCCATGGCCGGCCCATCGTGTCGGTGATCAGCACACCCACCGTCGCGCCGCTGCGCTCACCGATGGCCTTGCGCAGCCGCCGCGCCGAGTTGTCAGGATCGACCGGCAGCAGGACCACGGTGCCCGGCGCTGTATTTGACGCGTCCACCCCGGCCGCGGCCAGTACCAGGCCGTGACGAGTCTGGCTGATCCTGGTCGGGCCCCGGCGCGCGACCACCCGCACAGTCTCGGCGTCGATGGCAGCCTCCCGGTCCGCGGCCACCACCCTGTCCTCTGCCTTGCTGACAATCTTCGAGGTGATCACCAGGATGTCGCCGTCGACCAGGCCGGGTCCGGCAAGTGCGGCATCGGCGATCATCATGGCCAGGTCATCGCCGGGCCTGATCTCGGCCAGGCCATCGACGGGCAGCACCGTGAACGCGGCTGGAACACTCACCGGCCAACCTCGATCGCGAGATCGACAGCGGCCCTGGCGATGTCGGCGGACGCCGCGAGGTCGGTCATGTACAGCGGCCTGGCCCGGACCACGATGCCCGCAAGTTCTGGCGCATCTACCGAGTCCTTGTCTGCGTCGTCGACCAGCCAGCCGTCCAGCAGACCGGGCCCGTAGTGCGCGCCGACCGCGGTGGCCGAGGTCTGCACTCCGATCGCAGTCAGGCAGGCGTCCGCCATCCCGCGCACCGGAGCGCCGCCGATGATCGGGGAAACGCCGACAACTGTCTGCCGCCGCACGGCGTCCTCGATCCCCGGCACCGCCAGGATGGTGCCGACGCTAACGACCGGATTCGACGGAGGCAGCAGCACGAAGTCCGCAGCCGAGATCGCTTCCAGCACCCCCGGCGCCGGCGCTGCCTGGTCCGCCCCGGCTGCGGTGATCCGCAACGCCGGGACAGCCGCGTGCAGCCGGACCCACCACTCCTGGAAGTGCACCTCCCGCTCCGCGCCATCCTGCTCGATCGTGACGTGCGTGCGCACCGGGTCGTCGGACATCGGCAGCAGCGTGACACCGGGCTGCCACCGTGCGCAGAGGATTGCGGTTATCTCGGACAGCGTGCGTCCCTCGGCCAGCAGCTGACTGCGCAGCACATGGGTGGCGATGTCCTGGTCGCCCAGCCCGAACCAGCCAGGGCCGGCGCCATAGGCCGCCAGCTCGCCGAGCACGGTGAAGCTCTCCTGAGCCCGGCCCCAGCCTTGTTCCTCGTTGATGCCGCCGCCCAGGGTGTACATGACGGTGTCCAGATCCGGCGAGACATGCAGGCCGAACGGAGTGAAGTCGTCCCCGGTGTTGCCGACGACCGTAATGTCGGCGTCCGGGACCGCCGCGCGCAGGCCACGCAGGAACCGGGCACCGCCCACGCCGCCGGCCAGAGTTGTGATGCGCATGCCGGAAGTCTTGCAACCGGCGGCGGGTCCGCGCTCGCGGCCCCTGGCTAAAAGCCGTGAGATAGCCCGTTCGCGGCCCCGTTCCCAGGAAAATCTGCGTGGACTTTCCCCTCAACACGGGGCAACCGGGTGGCCATTATCACGTATCTCCCTTGACGAGGTGCAAGACACGCGCGTGTAATTCCACTCATGTAATTCTCGCGCCGGAGCAGGTGAGGGGCGGGATCACGGGGACCGAACGGCAGGAGGTGTGCAGTGGCAGACGTCATCGTCTCGCTGGTGCACGACGCGCTAGGCATCGGTGCAGATGATGCCGGGGAGCAGAGCTGGCAGGATCGCGCGCTGTGCGCGCAGACCGATCCGGAGGCGTTCTTCCCGGAGAAAGGCGGCTCGACTCGCGAAGCCAAACGGGTCTGCCGCAGTTGCGAGGTGCGGGCAGAGTGCCTTGAGTACGCGCTCGGCCACGATGAGCGATTCGGCATCTGGGGCGGTCTGTCCGAGCGGGAACGGCGCAGGCTGAAGCGTCAGGCGGTCTAGCGGGGCAGCCCGGCTAGCCTGCTCGGTCGCGGCGCTGGCCGAGCCCCTGGCTGCCCCGGACTGGCCATCCAGCCGGGTCAGATTCGCGTATTGTTCACGGGAGCCCCCATCGGGCGAAGACGGCACAGTCGTGTCGTCTGCCCAGCTAGCGAACCCGGACAGCAAGCGAATCTTCTTGTCGCAAAACGACTCCTACCCCCAGCACGTTGTCACTGCGGTGATCGTCGCGCACGACGGCGCCGGGTGGCTCTCGCATGGGCTCGATGCGCTCAGCGGTCAGACCAAGCCGGTCCAGCGAGTCGTCGCGGTCGACACCGGTAGCCGGGACCGGAGCGGTTCGGTGCTGGCCGCCAAGCTGGGTCAGGGTGCCGTCTTCGGCATGGACAGGTCCGCCGGTTACGCCGCCGCCGTCCGGCGAGCCGTACAGCATAAGGCGGCGAGCACCCCGGCGCCGGCCGGGCCGGGTCGCGGCCGGCCCGGCGACCAGATCGAGTGGCTCTGGCTGCTGCATGACGACTGCGAGCCTGCGCCGGACGCACTCGAGCAGCTGCTCCGGGGGGTGGCCGAGACCCAGTCCGCCGCGGTGCTCGGCCCGAAGCTGATGGACTGGACCGACCGGGATGTGATCACCGAGGCGGGCCTGACGCTTGACTCGGTCGGCCGCCGCATCACCGGCGTCGAGCCCGGTGAGGTGGATCAGGGCCAGCACGACGGCGACCGTGATGCCCTGGCCGTCAGCAGCGCGGGGATGCTGGTTCGCCGGGACGTCTGGGATCAGGTTGGCGGCTTCGACCCCGGCATGACCCTGTTCGGCGAGGACATCGACTTCTGCTGGCGGGTGCACGCGGCCGGCTACCGCGTCCGGGTGATCACCGACGCGGTCGTCTACCACGCGCGGGCTGCCACCAGGGGCCGCCGGGCCATCTCCGTCGGCCGCCGGGCCAGGCTGCTCGACCGTCGCAACGGGCTGGTCACCCTGATGGGGAACCTGCCGTTTGGTCAGATGCTTGTCTCGCTGGGCGGCAACCTGATCCTGTCGTTCTTGCGGACCGTCTTCTACCTCGTTGCCAAGCGACCATCGGCGGCGCTTGACGAGTCCGCGGCCGTGCTCGGCGTGATCGGCCACCCGATCCGGCTGGCCAAGATCCGCCACCGCCGGGCCAGCGGACGCCGGCAGGCCTACGGGCGGCTCCGCGGCGACCTGCAGCCGGGCCGGTCGATCAGGCGGGCAGCTGAATTCGCGACGATCATGATGTCGCGCTCGTCTCAGGACGACGTCGCCGGCACCAGGCACGCCACCGATGATCCGACCGACGACGAATGGCTGCTGACCGACACCGGTTTCGTGCAACGGGTACTGACCAGGCCAGGAGTGCTGCTGGTGCTCGGGCTGATCGCCGTGGCGATTGCGGCCGAGCGATCGGTCGTCGCGGCAGGCACGCTGGGCGGCGGCGCGCTGCTTCCGGCCTGGGAAGGCGCCTCCGGGTTGTGGTCCCAGTTCCTGCAGGCGTTCCACCCGGCCGGCATCGGCTCGGCGAGCAGCGGCCTGCCGTTTGTCGGTTTCCTTGCCGCTCTTTCCACCGTGCTCGGCGGGAAGCCATGGCTCGCCATCGACCTGCTGCTGCTGGGCAGCGTGCCGCTGGCAGGCATCACCGCGATCCTGGCGCTGCGGAAGGTAACAAAGTCCGTTCCGGTGCGGGTGTGGGCCGCTGCTTCCTACGCGCTGCTGCCGGTCGCCTTCGGTGCTATCTCGGCTGGGCGGCTCGGCAGCGCCGTCGCTTTTGTGCTTATCCCGCTGATCGGCCTGCTGGCCGGCCGGATGTTCAGCCAGCCGCCGAAGCTAGCCCGGCGAGCGGCCTGGGCTACCGGTCTGGCCGTCACCGTCGGCGCGGCCTTCGCGCCGGTGCTGTGGCTGCTGGCCCTCGCGGCTGCGGCACTCGCAGCGGTCACGCTGTACGGGATCGGCCGTGGTGTGCTCGGCAACCTCGCGATAGCCACGCTCACGCCGCCCGTCCTGCTGATGCCGTGGATTCTGCCGCTGCTCGAGCATCCGTCGCTGCTGCTGCTTGAAGCCGGTGTGCAACGGCCGGATCTGGCGATCGCGCATCTTCCGGCCAGGTCGCTGCTGCTGCTGAGCCCGGGCGGGCCGGGCCTGCCGCCGTACTGGGTCAGCGCGGCCCTGGTGCTAGCGGGCCTGGCAGCCTTGCTGGCCACCAAGCGCCGCCGGCTCGTCGTATCCGGCTGGAGCGTGGCACTGCTCGGGATGGCCGCCGGCCTGGCCGTAAGCCGGGTCACCGTGACACCGCCCGGCGGCCAGCCGATGACGCCGTGGCCGGGCGTGCCGCTCGCCGTGGCCGCGGCCGGGCTGCTGCTAGCGGCCGCTGCCGCGGCAAGTGACGCCGGCGGGCTCCTCAAGACCAGCAGCCGGAAGGGGCGGCGGCGGCTGGGCGGGCTGCGAACGTTCCCGGTGGCAGTGCTGGCGCTGGCTGCGTTCTCGGCGCCGCTGCTGGCAGCTGGTTACTGGCTGATACAGGGCGTCAGCGGCCCGCTGGCTCCGGCGACGGGCGAGATCGTGCCGTCGCTGGTGTCGCAGACCGGCGGCGCTGGCCGGCAGCTGCGCACGCTGGTGCTGACCACCTCCGGTGGCCATGTCTCTTACCTGCTGTTGCGGCAGGGGAGCCCGCAGCTCAGCGATCCCGGACTGAGTCCGGTGCCGGCTGCGCAGACGGCGCTCAACAGCGCAGTTGCCGCCCTGGTTGCGCCCGGTGGCGGCGGGGCGGCGGATCAGGCTCAGCTGCTCGCACGCTTCGACATCGGTTTCGTGCTGATGCGCGCACCGGCCAGCCGGCAGCTCGCCAGCGTGCTCGACGGCGTGGCTGGGCTGACCGCGGTGAGCATGACGCCCTCTTTTGACTTGTGGCGGCTGACCGACCTGCCCTCCAGAGTGGTCGTGGTGGAATCGAACGGCACGATCGTCGCCGTTCCCTCCGGTCCGGTGGGCGCGTCCGCAGCTGTGCCGACGGCGGGTGGCACCCTCGAGCTGGCAGAGCCGGCCGGCAACTGGTCGGCGGCGGTTAACGGGCACGCGCTCACCCCGGTGGCTTCGCCCGCCGGCAGCTGGGCCGAGGCATTCACGCTGCCACCAGGCGGCGGGACCCTGACCATCACCCGGAACGGACTCGCGCACGACCTGCTGACCTTGCTGGAGATACTCGCCTTCCTGGTCGTTGCCGCGCTGGCGCTGCCCGGAGTCAGGACGGCAGCGGAACTAGAGGCTGCCGCGAGCGCGCCCGACGAGCTGGGCGAGCAGGCTCAGGACCAGGTCGAATCCGAGCGTGAGGCCGCGGCAGTCGGCGCTCCGGCCGTGGTGGGCGCGGCCAGCACGGCAGGCCGAGGAAGCGCTCCGGGCGTTGGGCGGCACGGGGCCAGCGAATACGCCGGGGCAGTTGCCGGCGGCGAGCAGCCGGGTTCAGATGCCGCCACCCGGGTGGTTGCCAGGGCTGGCAAGGAAACTGGCCGCGGCCGGAGACGGCGGCTCGGCAGTGCCCACGGCGAGACTGGCCGCGGGAACGACGCTGGTCGTAGCGCGGACGCTGGCCGCAGCGCTGACGCTGCCCGTGCCGGAGATGCTGGCCGTGGCCGGGATGCTGGCCGCAGCCGCGACGCGAGCCACGGCCAGGACAACGGCCTCGGAATGGACGGCAGGGACCAGATCGACGGCCGGGACAAGGGCGGTGGCCGGGACAAGATCGGCCGCAAGGATAAGCGCCGTGGCGGCAGGCTCGCCAGGTCGTCCCGCGATAGCCGCGCGGCCGGGCGAGCCGCGGCTGCGGCGGCCGGCGCTGCCGCAGGTGCCGGCCTGGCCGCCGGGACGGCGGCGGCGGGTTCGGCCTCGGGTAGGACGGCTGCGGCTGCCAGCGCCGCGGCGGCTGGCCGAACGATGTCTGACCCGGCGTCGCGAGCGACGGCAGCGGCCGGGACTGCGGTGCCCGGGACTGCGGTGCCCGGGACTGCGGTGCCCGGGACAGCTGTACCAGGGACAGCTGTACCCGGGACTGCGATGCCCGCCGCAGCCCGGTCGGCCGGCGGCACCGTTGCCGGTCCGCCGCAGGGTGCCCGCGGCGCCTGGCCAGCGGGCCAGCCGGCCAGCAGGTTCATGGCCGAGCCGCCGGCCTGCCGGATGCCGGCCGTGCCGTACGGACAGGAAGGCTCCGGTACGCAGCCCAATCAGCCTGGCGATGGTCGGGGATACGAGCCGCGCGGCGCGACCGGCGAAGCCGGGCCAAGGTCGCCGTCCGGCACACCATACGACGGGCCGCCGCGCCGCGGGCCTTCGCCGCCGCCAGCTTCCGGCTATGGCGCGCGCTCGCCATCGGGCACGGGCTACCAGGATGAGCCCGATGGCGGAGATGGTTACCCGCCGCCTGGCTACCGGGGACGCGGGGGTTACCGCGATGGCGGCGGCTACGCGCCTGACGCCGCAGGCTACGGTGCTGCCGCGAGCTACGACTCGGACGCGCTCAACGGCAATGACGCGAGTTACGGTGCGGGACCGAGTTACCCTGCGGGCCCGATTTACGGTGCGGGCCCGAGTTACGGTGCGGGCCCGAGTTACGGTGCGGGCCCGAGTTACGGTGCGGGCCCGAGTTACGGTGCGGACGCACAGCACGGCGCGGACGCACAGCACAGCCGGGAGGCTGGCTACCGGCCTGATGCCGGTTACCGAGACGGATCTGATTACGCAGACGAATCCGGCTACCAGCCGGGCCGGAACCCAGCCATCCGCAATCCCCAGTCAACGGCTGCAGACTGGCAGGACTCAGGCTGGCACGCGACCCCGCCTGGCCGCGGAACCGCAGGTCAGGAACCCGGCCAGCCGCAGCGAGCAGTCGGCTGGTCGCAGGAACGGGCCACCTCCTGGCAGCAGACTGGCCAGCCGTCCGGATGGCCAGAGCCAGATCCGCGTCAATGGTCACCCGAGGCGTGGCCGCAGGACTACCCGGCCGCCGGCCCGCCCGCTGGCCAGGGCTCCGGGTGGCCCGTGCCGGAGCAGCAGCCCTGGGCCGACGAAGCAGCGGAGCTGGAGGCGCTGCCATCCACGGGCGAAGTGCATCACGACTGGCCCGAACGCGGCGACCGGGCTGGCCGAGGCTGGCCGGCTCCTGGCGCCGAGGCTGAGGGGGAGACGTGGTGAGTCGCCTGCGCTACGCCAGGCTGCTGTTCGCCGCGGTCGTGGTACTCGCGCTCGGCGGGCTCTACGCCGCAGCAGGCTCGAGTCATAACGCTGCCGCCACTCCCGTGACCGCCAGGGCCAGGGCCAGCAGCGTGCCTGTCGCGACAGCACTCCGGGTTTGCCCGGCGCCAGGTTCTGCTGGTGTGACGGCTGCATCGGTGGCGCTGGCGGCCGTGCCGGGCTCCGCCACGTCCGGTCAGGCCACGATCAGCAGGCTGGTTCCCGGCGGAAGCACGGCAACCGGCCAGGTCGTGGCGACGACCACCAAACCTGGTCTGCTGCACGTTACGGCTGTCAAGACGGCGGTTGCGCTGACCAAGGCGCAGCTCGTCGGCGATGCCGGCTCAAGCCCGAACGTGACTACCCAGACTGCCCGTGGTGGCGTGCTGATCAGCGCCACTGGCGCGATGGCCCAGGGGCTGGACGTAGCGCAGACCGGGCCAGGTGGCCTGGTCACCGCGCAGTGCGGTGCGCCGGGCACGAGCTTCTGGTTCGTCGGGCCGGGCCAGAGCACGGCGGCCAGTATCGAGCTGTACCTGATGAACACCGACAGCCAGCCCGCCGATGTCCAGGTCTCCCTGCTGACCGACGTCAACAAGGGCGCTCCGCTGCTCGGCAATGCGGACAACGGCATCACCGTGCCGCCGCACAGCGTCGTCCAGCAATCGCTGAGCGCCCTGCTGAAGTCCTCTAAGGTGATCGCGCTCAACGTCAGCACGAGCGTGGGCCGCGTGGTCGCGGCGGTGCGCGAGAGCAAGTCTGGCAAGGATGACGGCAGCTGGCTAGCGCCGACCGGCGCGCCCGCCCGGACTCTGGTGATACCCGGCCTGCCGCGCGAGTCCGGCGCGCGTGAGCTGTTCATCGCTGTGCCGGGTACGGCGACCGCACAGGTCAAAGTCACCGCCGTAACCACGCGCGGCTCGTACCAGCCGACGGGAGGAACCGGGATCGCCCTGCTGGGCGGCTCGGCGGTGGCGATTCCGCTCTCGTCCCTGAGCAGTGTGTCCGGCGCTATCAGGCTGACGGCCAACGTCCCGGTAACAGCGGCCCTGCTGCTTCCCGGCGGCCCCGCCGGCTCGCCAGGGGCGCTCGCTGCCAGCGCCAGCCCTATCGTGCAGCAAGGCGTGGTTGCCGACAGCCCGGCTAAGCCCGCTGGGCAGACTCAGCTCATCCTGTCGGCGCCCGGAAAGGGCGCCTCGGTGCGCGTCACCGAGGCGACGGCGACCGCTGCCGCGAGCCAGCCCGGCACCGTTGTCCAGATCAAGGCCGGGTCGTCAGTCGTGATCGCGGTCGGCCCTCCGGCCGGCGCGAAGGTGTCCGCATTCACCGTTGTCGTGACGCCGCTCACCGGCTCTGGCCCGGTTTACGCCAGCACGATCAGCACCACCGGCCGCGTTGTCCGGTCGGTACTGCCGGTTGCCAGCGCACCTGTCTCCGTCGTCTTGCCGCCGGTACAGGAGTCGCTGTCCGATTTCCTGCACTGATCCCCGGTTGCACAGGCCGGTTGCGCAGGCGGTTGAGAAGGCGCATTACTCGTCGCCGGGATAACCGGGGTCCACTATCTGCGGGTCCACGCCGAGCCAGTGGGCGAATTGCTCGACGACGACATCGAGAACCAGCTCCGCAAGCTCCTCCTCGCCGTCGGCCCTGGCCATCAACGGCCGCCGGTACAGCACGATCCTGGCCGGGAGCGGCTCAGCGGCCGGCGAGTCTGGGGGCGCCGGCGCCAGCGGGTCCGGCAGCTCGAATGAGGGCGCCGTCGGCGAGGCCGCTGCGGCCGCCGGAGCCGAGCCCGGCAGCTCGAGCCTGGCCAGCGGCACCGGATCGGGATCGGGATCGTCGAGGTCGGGACCGGCAGGCGGGATTTCCTCTACCGCAAACTCGATGCCGGAGAGCTCGGCTTCCCAGCGCGGCTCGAGCTGAGATACGGCGAGAAGTACCAGGTCATCGAAACGCTCAGCGCGGGTGCGGTGCAACGGGACATCCGGCGGAACGAGCGATCCGCGCAGCCCGCGGCCGTGCCGGTCCCGTCGGTGAAGCCGGGCTGTCTGCGCCGGGCGGTTCTTATTCCCGTCATGCACAGTAACCGAGCGTATCCCAGCTGCTTCCAGCCCGCGGAGTGGCTACATTGTGCCGCCCGGAGACACGATCGCGCAGTGTGCCCCAGGTGGTGGCGTTACCGACTGCCGGTCGATACCGTCAGCCGTTGTGAGCGACGATCGCGACCCCGCCATCCCCCGGCGGCTGGAGCTGCGGCCAGCCGGGTGCCCGTGTCAGCCGCTGGCGGTCCGTTGACCGTTCGCCAGTGCTCCCGGCCGGCCTGCAAGCAGGTTGCCCTGTACACGCTCACCTACGTGTACCGGGACTCGACTGCGGTCCTCGGTCCGCTGGCGGCCTTTGTCGAGCCACACTGTTACGACCTGTGCGCACGCCACGCCGACCGGATGACGGCGCCGCGCGGCTGGGACGTCGTACGGCTGCCGGCCAGCGAGCCCGAGGAAGAGCTGGTTCAGGTCGACGACCTGGAGGCTCTCGCCAATGCGGTGCGCGAGGCAACGACCCCGCAGACGCCGGCTGAGCCCACCGGTCAGGGCGTCGAGGTGGGCCGCAGGGGTCACCTGAGGGTGCTGAAGTCAGCGCCGTCAGACGGCGGCCGGGTCCGCTAGGGCACCCTGGCTCGGCTAGGCTGCCTGCCACCGGCAGCGGAGTTGCCCGGAACGAGCACCGGCAAGCTGACCCGAGCGACTGGAGACGTTATGAAGATCGATGACTGGCTGCTCGAGATTCTGGCCTGCCCGAAATGTCATGCACCGCTTCGCGCCGACGAGGCCGCCAACGAGCTTGTCTGCACAAGCGAGGACTGCGGGCTGGCCTATCCCGTTCGGGATGACATTCCGGTGCTGCTCATCGACGAGGCCCGCGACCCGGCAGCAGGCCAAGGGCGGGAGTGAGCTTTTATCGGTACTCGCCGAGTGCCGGGCCCGGAAGCCGTGGAGCCGCCCGACGGCGGCGTGGGCAGTAACGGCCGGGACAGCGGTAGCGACGCCGTTCCCGCCGGTAGCCAGGATGACCCTGTCGGCGGCGCGCGACAGGCGGGCCGCGGCAGCCACGGCGGCAAGCGCGCCGTGCTCGCCGCGCTGGCTGCCAACCTCGGCATCGCGCTTAGCAAGTTCGTCGCGTTCCTGATCACCGGGTCGGCGTCGCTGCTGGCCGAGGCGGTGCACTCGGTTGCAGATTCGGGCAACCAGGTGCTGCTGCTGCTGGGGCGCAGCCGGTCGCGGCAGCCGGAAACTGAGGAGCACCAGTTCGGTTTCGGTGCTGAGCGCTACTTCTACGCATTCATAGTCGCGCTCGTGCTCTTCACTGTCGGTGCGGTGTTTTCCGCCTACGAAGGCATCCAGCGCATTCGTCATCCGGGCGAGCTGACGTCGCCGGCGGTGGCCTTCGCGGTGCTTGGCATCGCGATCGTGCTGGAAGGATTCTCGCTGCGAACCGCGGTCGCGGAGTCCAACCGCAGCCGCGGCTCCGTCGGCTGGCGTAGCTTCATCCGGCGCGCGAAGGCTCCCGAGTTGCCGGCCGTGCTGCTCGAAGACGTCGCTGCACTCTGCGGACTTGGCCTGGCTCTGGTAGCCGTGGGTCTCGCCACGATTACCCACGATGACCGGTGGGACGGCGCCGGATCGCTGGCCATCGGGATCCTGCTCGGCTGCGTCGCCGTTGTGCTGGCCATCGAGATGAAAAGCCTGCTCATCGGCGAGTCGGCGAGCTTTGACGTGGAAGCCGCCATCGTCGCTGCCATCGAGGCGGGACCCGAGATCGAGCGGGTCATCCACCTGCGAACGCTGCATATAGGGCCGGATACGCTGCTGGTCGCGGCGAAGGTCGGCATCGTCCACGACGACACCGCAGCCAGTGTCGCTGCAGGCATCGACGCGGCCGAGCGGCGAATCCGCGCGGCCGTGCCGATAGCCGAGCTGATCTTCCTGGAACCCGACATTTACCAGGCGGACCGGGCTGACCTAGCCGATCCGGCCGTCAAAGCTGCCCGGCGTGCCGGCCCGTCGCGGCGACGCAGGACCATCAGGTAGCTGACGCCAGACCCGTCAGCCAGGGGTTCGGCTGGAGTATCCGACCATCCAGTGCGGCATGATGCGGGCGTACACGATGTCGGGCCCCCAGGTCGACGGCGAGGCGCCGTAATGGCGGGTCAGGTGATCGTCGACCCAGCTGAGGTCGGGGTGGCCGGGGTCGAGGAACTCCGCATCGCCGTGCGTGAACACGCCGCACGAGTCTCCCTCCATGTAGGCGGCGCTGACCTGCGGCCGGCTGCGCAGGTCCGCAGCCTTCACCGAGGTGCCGCTGCTGGTAAAGATCCACCGGCCGCGGAGCAGGTGACCGTCGACACCGCTGATCCGCGGCCGACCACCAGCGCTGACGGTGCTGAGGGCCAGAACGCGCATCCCGTCCAGGTAGCGGACCAGGTCCGCAGCACCGACGCTTCGGTCCGGCCCGATGATAGATCGCAGATGCTCGCTCGCACTCGATCGTGATCGGTCAAGCAACTGCTGCAGCCACGCGATGTCCTCGGCTGTCTCGTACATAACCGCTCCCTATTGGCGGGACGCTTCGCTCGCGGGGGGCCTGCTGCCGGTTCTGCGCCCTCGTGGGTAGGCCTGCTGCCGGTTCTGCGCCCTCGCGGGCGGGCCGGTCTGCCGACGCTAGCCGCCGAGGATAGCGGCCAGCCGGCCGCTGTCGCGAACCACTGCCAGATCCCGGTCCCGGCCCGCATTTGCGCGCACGTCCGGATTGAGCGCGACGGCCTCGGTAACAGCCGCCGCGGCCTCGTCCAGCTGGCCGGCTCCGGCTCGTGCGCAGGCCAGGTTGTAGCTAGCCATGCCGCGGGCCGGCGCTGGTGCGCCGAGGTAGCCAGCAACCGCCACGCAACTCTCGGCGAGTGCTACTGCCCGGCCTGGCTGGCCGTGGCTGAGGTAGTACTCGGCGAGGTGACCCGTGGGGTGCCAGAAGCCACGGACGATGATCTGCAGCCACAACTGCCGGCCACGCAGCCATGGGTGGCGCGACGGGTCCAGCAGATCGTCCTCACCGGCAGCTCGCACGGCGGCGATCAAGTCGCCGGCTACCTGCCAGCTTTCGCGGGCAACGACGCCGGCAGGCGTGGCGGCCAGTTCGCGATACAGGTCGGCCGACGCATGATCGATGTCACCGAACTCCGGTGGTGTCTCGGCGTCAGCGATAGCTCTCAGCCGCACTAGCTGCTGCCCTCTGAACACGGTGTTGTGGGCGATGAGCGGGACCGCTGCCCACCTGCTGGGCTGCCCCGCCTCCGCCAGCGGCGCGCTCGCGAGCAGGGCCTGCTCCTCGGCAGCGGCCAGGCCGATCAGGCCGGTGATTGCGGCGCGCAACTGCTTGATGTCGGTCATGCCGATTCCCCCGCTTCGTCCGCGGGTGACCAGTCGTGATCTCGCTGTGGCTCTGGTTTGGCTGCGATGAACTTCAGGACGTGATCCGCGATCACCGTGATGCTGGCAAAGCCCAGCGTCTGTAGTCGGCAGAGCATCGAAGCAGGGTCCACCGGGTTGTACGTGTCGTCAGCATGAAAGTGATGCAGATCGTTGCTCGGCAGGCTGTCCGAGCCGATCAGCACGCCGCCGGGCCGGAGCACCCGGAATGCCTCGGCCAGAATCGCGTTCTGCGCGGCCAGCGTCGGCACATGGTGCAGCATGGTGAACGATCCGACCGAGTCGAACGTCTCGTCCGGATAGGCCAGCTCGGTGGCGCTCCCGGTCACGATCTGCACGTTCGTGCCCTCGTACCGGGTGGCCAGGTGTGCCGCGGCTACGGCGTCTACCTCGACTGCCGTCAGCCGGCTCACCTTGTGCCGCAGCCACTCCGTCGCCGCGCCCGGGCCTGGCCCGAGCTCGAGCATCTCCTTGCCGAGGTCACAGTCCCTGGTCAGGACTGGCAGCACCTCGGTCTGCATGTACTGCGCCCAGTCGGCGCTCCCGCATACCCGCGCATGGTTTTCATTCATGTCCATGACGCTAGGAGGGTGGCCATTGCTGGCCAAGGGCGTAGGCTGCCAAGCTGTGTCGCGGGAAGGACAGTTGCCTGCACTCCCGTCGCCGGGGGATCCCTCGCCGGGAGAGCAGGACGATTACTGCGCCGCGGATGAGTGGTCTTCGGATGCCGCCATCGTGGTCGCGACTTTCCCGATGCCAGCGGGCCTGGTCTTCGACTGGCATACGCATCCCGATCACCAGCTGGCCTGGGCGGCCAGCGGCGTGCTCACGGTGCGGACCCGGCAGGCCGCGTGGGTGCTGCCGCCGACCAGAGCGCTGTGGATCCCGGCCGGCCTGCAGCACGAGACGCTGTCCGACGGGGCGGCGACGATGCGGTCCGCTTACCTGCGGCCGGCACTGTGCGCCGTCACCTGGACAGAGCCGACGCCGGTCATGGCCGGCCCGTTGCTGGCCGAGCTCATCGGCTACCTCGAGGCACCTGATCTTGAACCAGATCGGCGGGCCAGGGCTGAGGCGGTACTGGTGGACCTGCTCCAGCCGGTCGCGATGACCACGATCGAGGTGCGCCAGCCGGCCGACGACCCCGCCAGGCTCGTGGCTGACCAGCTGTCGGCCGATCCGGCCGATAGCCGGACGCTGGCTGAGTGGGGGCGCGAGGTAGGCGCAAGCGAACGAACGCTGGCGCGAGCCTTCCTGGCAGGCACCGGAATCAGCTTCGGCCGATGGCGGACGCGACTCAGGCTGCAGGCAGCCTTGTCGGAGCTAGCGGCTGGCCAGCCCGTTGCAAACGTGGCACGACATGTGGGTTACGAGTCCGATAGCGCCTTCGTCCAGGCATTCCGCCGGGAAACCGGGATCACCCCGGCCATGTTCTTCCATAGACAGCCCGGCACTGGCTCGGGCTGATCCTTGCGTGCCGGGGCCGGGGACGTCCTGGTTTAGCGGCTCCTCCACAACGACGTTGTTCTTATGTCGGCGGTGTGGCAGAGCCGCTAAACGAAGGTTGTGGGTGATCACGTCCGATACGAAGATTTAGCCTGATAAGAGGTGTTTGCCCCGCATTCGTGCAGACGTAGATGGCGCTGGGGTCCGGTGATCTTTCAGGTGCCTGTCGCGGGCGCGTACTCCGAAGTCAGCACGGCCATCTCGACGAAGTCCTGCCAGCCGTCCGGGTACAGCTCAGCTTCGCGGCGGACACCCTCCTGGCGGAAGCCGCAGGCCAGATAGCAGTGAATGGCGCGGTGGTTGGTGGCCAGTACCTCAAGTTCCACGCGGTGCAGGCCCAGATCGCTAAACGCCCAGTCCAGGATCAGCCGCGTTACCTGTCGGCCCAGGCCCCTCCCGCGCAGTCCGACCACGAACAGGCCTATCCAGAAGGAGGCCCGATGCTGGTCGCGATTCACCCGCAGCCCTGCACCGCCGATGCAGCGGCCCTCGTACTCGACAGCCCAGGTATAGGCCGCTGGCTCGTCAGCCAGGAAGCGCTCGGCCACGTCGTCGCGGGCATGGTGGTTGCGACCGTCCCACTCTCGTCGCCACGTTGAGCCGTAGGCGTCCTCTTCCTCCGGATCGATCGGCTCGCGCACCCGGTCGTCAATGTCGGACTCGCGTCGCCCGCGTAGGAGAACACTGTTGCCGCGCAGGGTGGGAAGCGGCGGCAGCGCGAGGCGTGCAGGCATCATCTTCGGCATGTTACCCATTTTGACAGAGATTGTTCCGCACGCCTGATCGGCGACTGAGCCGGGCATCGGATGCGGATGATTGGTGACGTGCGATGCGCCAACCCCAGGCGCGGGCGGGTCTAACGGCTCCTGTTCGGTGCCCGCCGGTCGAGCCGGAGCAGGCGCAGCGCTCGCTCCTGCTCGAAGTCGAGCGCACGGGCCGGCGGTGGCTGGATCTTGCCGATCCGTCTGCCTAGCTCGGCCACCTCGGCCCGGACGCGCTGCTCCGCCAGCACGCGAATCGCGAACGCCAGCGCGACAGGGCTGACGTCGTAGCGGCGTTCGATGGACAACCCAAGTGCAACGGCGGCCAGGTCGGCCTCGCTGTAATGGCGGTGGCCGCCCGCCGGGCGACGCCGGTCCGGTCCGGCCGAGGACGGTGATGACACCGGCGCATTGGCACGTGCGTCCAAGCGGCGCGTGGGCCGACGGCGAGCGCCGTGCCGCACGGCGGGCAGCAAGCCAAGCGACTCCCGGTACCGCAGCATCCGGGGGGTGAGGCCGAGCCGGCTGGCGGCTTCCGTGATCCGCATGGCCAAATCTTACAACTTCTTGTTAAGAACAGGGTCTTCGATGTGCATCTGGCCGCCCGACTGGCCTAACGTCGTGCTGTGGCTCCGGACGGGGGCCGCACGCCGCGAACTTCGGAGGAGCCCGAATGCCCGCTGAGAACGTTCCGTTCAAGGTTGCTGATCTGTCGCTGGCGGACTTCGGCCGCCGGGAGATCCGGCTAGCCGAGCACGAGATGCCAGGCCTGATGGCTGTGCGTGCCGAGTGGGCGGATTCGCAGCCGCTGGCCGGCGCGCGGATCACGGGTTCGCTGCATATGACGGTACAGACCGCCGTGCTGATCGAGACCCTGGCTGCTATCGGCGCAGAGGTGCGCTGGGCGTCCTGCAACATCTTCTCGACTCAGGACCACGCGGCCGCTGCCGTGGCGGTCGGCCCGGACGGCACCCCGGAGAACCCCAAGGGCATCCCTGTGTTCGCCTGGAAGGGCGAGACGCTCGAGGAATACTGGTGGTGCACCCAGCAGGCATTGACCTGGCCAGGCCAGACCGGGCCGAACATGCTGCTCGACGACGGCGGCGACGCCACGCTGCTGGTGCACAAGGGCGCGGAATTCGAGTCAGCCGGCGCGACACCCGCGGCGCGCGACGATGACCCGGAGGAGTGGCACGTCATCTTGTCCGTGCTGACTCGCACGCTCGCCGAGTCACCGGGCAAGTGGACGGCGATGGCGACCGGGATCAAGGGCGTCACCGAGGAAACAACCACCGGCGTGCACCGGCTGTACGAGATGGCCCGAGACGGCTCGCTACGGTTCCCGGCTATCAACGTCAATGACTCGGTAACGAAGTCGAAGTTCGACAACAAGTACGGCTGCCGGCACTCCCTGGTCGATGGCATCAACCGCGCTACCGACGTGCTCATCGGCGGCAAGGTGGCGGTGGTCTGCGGCTATGGCGACGTGGGCAAGGGCTGCGCCGAATCGCTGCGCGGACAGGGTGCCCGGGTGATCGTGACCGAGATCGACCCGATCTGCGCGCTGCAGGCCGCGATGGATGGTTATCAGGTGGCGCGGCTGGAGGACGTGGTCGGCATCGCCGACATCTTCGTCAGCGCGACCGGCAACTTCCACATCATCACCGCTGAGCACATGACCCAGATGAAGCACCAGGCGATCGTCGGCAACATCGGCCATTTCGACAATGAGATCGACATGGCCGGACTGACCCGACTGCCCGGCGTCAAGCGCACGACCATCAAGCCGCAGGTTGACGAGTGGACGTTCGCGGACGGGCACTCGGTGATCATCCTGTCCGAGGGCCGGCTGCTGAACCTCGGTAACGCCACCGGCCATCCGAGCTTCGTGATGTCCAACAGCTTCACCAACCAGGTGATCGCGCAGGTCGAGCTGTTCACCAAGACCGACCAGTACCCGCTCGGTGTGCATGTACTGCCCAAGCACCTGGACGAGAAGGTAGCCCGCCTGCACCTCGACGCGCTCGGGGTGAGGCTCACCGTGCTGACCAAGGAGCAGGCTGCCTACATCGGCGTCCCGGTCGATGGCCCGTTCAAGTCCGACCAGTATCGGTACTGACCGGGCGGACGCGCCGGCCGGACAGGCACCGGACCTGACCGGCGCCGTGTCCTCCGACGTCGCTGATGCCGGGCTGGCGCTGGTCGGCGAGCCCGGCATCGCCTGGGCCGAGCGAGCGATGCCGGTCCTCGGCATGCTCCGGGCAACTTTCGCTGCGGCAAAGCCGTTCGCCGGGCTGAAGATCGCTGCCTGCCTGCACGTCACCGCCGAAACCGCGGTCCTGGTCCGGACCCTCGCCGCTGGCGGTGCCCTGGTCCAGCTTGCTGCGTCGAATCCGCTGTCGACGCAGGACGACATAGCGGCGGCGCTGGCAGCGGAGCCCGGCGTCACGGTCCACGCCCGGTCAGGCGTGGACCGCGAGACCTATTACGAGCACATTCACCGCGCCCTAGATAGTGGTCCGGATCTGGTCATGGACGATGGTGGCGACCTGGTCAACACCCTTCACGAGGCCAGGGCCGAGCTGATTGTCGGCGTCCGCGGGGGCTGCGAGGCGACGTCAACCGGCGCGGCCAGGCTGCGGCTGATGGCCGCTGCGGGGTCGCTCGGCTTCCCCGTCGTCGCCGCGGATGCCTCGTCAACTCGCCGGATGATCGACAATAAGTACGGAACGGGGCAGTCCGTCCTGGACGGCATCCTGCGCGCGACAAATACGATGCTGGCCGGGAAGACCATTGCTGTCGCCGGATTCGGTCCGTGCGGCTCGGGCATCGCCGAGCGCGCCCGCGGCCTCGGTGCCCAGGTCATCGTCACCGAAGTCGATCCGGTGCGTGCGCTGGGCGCCATCATGCAGGGATTCCGTGTCATGCCGATGCTCGCCGCCGCTCAGCAGGCTGAACTCGTGATTACTGCCACCGGGTCGCGGGATGTCATTGGCGCGGCCGAGCTTGCCGTGCTGCCCGACGGCGCCATGCTGGCAAACGCCGGCCATTTCGATGTCGAGATCGACATCCAGGCGCTGGCCGGGCTCGCCGCGGAGACCAACCCTGGGATCCGCCCCCACGCTGACGAGTACGTGCTCGCCGACGGTCGACGGCTTATCCTGCTCGCCGAGGGTCGCGTCGTGAACCTGGTGGCCGCTGAGGGCAATCCGGCCGCGGCCATGGACACGTCTTTTGCCGTGCAGGCGCTGGCACTGGCGTGGCTGGCGGGCGGCGAGCCCAGCCTGCACAGTGGCAGGGTCCTTGACGTGCCTGCCGCGATTGACGCGGAGGTCGCCGGGCTGACGCTGGCGTCGCTCGGGACGAAGATCGACACGCTGACCGATGGGCAACGGGGCTACCTGGAAACCTGGCGCCGCGGATCCTAGCTATCAGTCCGGCGGAGAGAACCCGGCTGGCGGAGAGAACCCGGCTGGCGGGGAAGCCCCGGACTGGCTCGCCGCGGCAGGCTGGCTCGCAATGCCCGGCGGGCTCGCAATGCCGGGCGCGCTCGCAATGTCGGCCTGGCTCATTTTGCCGGGTGGGCTCGCCGCGCCGGCCTGGTGCGCTGCCGCGAACCTTGCACGGTCGCGCTCACGGCGGATTGCCAGCACTGCGGACAAGTAGGCCGGAGCCGGGGTGCCGGCCGGCGGCTGCGGGCTGACCTGCGACGCGACCGTCGCCGCAAGCCGCGCGCCGAGGTCGGCCCTGGCGGCCTGCTGCAGGTCGTAATAGCGGCGAAGGTAGCTGCTCGCGGCCTCCGCGTTCCCGTCGGACAGTGCGGAGATGTCAGCCACCCGCGCCCAGTCTGCCAGCGGTGGCGGGACGGCCATGAACTCCGGCGTCAGGTTGCCTGGCCGGGGTACCCGTTCCTGGATCACGTAGGTGCCCGCGAACATGTCACCGAGCCGCTTGCCCCGGGCGGACAGCAGCGACGTGAACAGCGCCACTGGCGCGAGCACGGTGAACTCGAAGAGTCCGGTGAGGGCCCGGATCAGCGCCTGGCGAAACCGCTCCGGTCCGCCGTCGTCGCTGACCACGCGCAGGCCCATCGCCATCTTCCCCAGCGTCTTGCCCCGGCTGACCGTCTCGAAGATCGTGGGGTAGCCGATGAAGATGGAAACGACGACCACGCTGGCGATGGCCGCCAGCGCCGCGCCGTTGACCTGGATGTTCACGATCACGATGCTCATGATCACCAGTGCTGTGTACTGCAGCAGCATGTCGAGCAGGACAGCCACCATCCGGCTGGGGAACGCGGCGATCGGGACGTCGAGAACGACCGCTTCGCCGGTAACGACCTCGGCCACGGCGCGTCCTCCTGGTCAGCAGCATAGGGAGATATCAGGCCAAGGTTACCGAGCCACGGGGCAGTAGTCTCCAGCTGTGGATACCGACGTCTTCGCGGCCGCGCATCAGGCGGACTGGGCCAGGCTCGACGAGCTGGTGCGCCGTCGTCGTCGGCTTACCGGTGACGAGGTCGACGAGCTGGTAGCCGGCTACCAGCGCGCGGCCACTCAGCTGTCCGTGCTGCGCAGTGCTGGCGGCGATCCGGCCCTCGTGGCCCGCCTGTCGGCCCGGGTGGCGAGAGCTCGGGCCACGGCAGTGGGGGGAGCCCATGCGTCAGGCTGGCGTTCGATCGGCCGCTTCTTCGTCGTAACGTTCCCCTTGATGGCCTACCGGGTCCGATGGTGGTGGCTCGGCACGGCGGCAGGCTCGCTTCTGGTCGGATTCCTGGTCGGCTGGTGGCTGGCCAGGTCGCCGCAGGTGCTGGACAGCCTGGCGTCGCGCCCGCAGCAGCTCAGCTACCTGCACCAGTTCCGCAGCTATTACTCGCAGTACAACGGTCAGTCGTTCGGGTCGGAGGTATGGACGCACAACGCGACTCTGGCCGCGGAGGCGCTGGTCAGCGGCATGTTCCTGGGCATCCCCACGCTGCTCTTCCTCTGGGGTAACGCGGCCGAGATCGGGGTGGCTGGCGGCGTCCTGGTTGCGCATGGACGTGCCGGGGAGTTCTTCACGCTCATCCTGCCGCACGGCATGCTTGAGCTGTCCGCGTTCTTCCTGGCCGCGGCCGTCGGTCTGCGGCTTGGCTGGACCATCATCGATCCCGGTCCGCTACCGCGCGCTCAGGCGCTGGCCGAGCAGGGCCGCGCGGCCATCGCGGTCGCGCTCGGCCTGATCCTGGTGCTGCTGGTATCGGGCTCGATCGAGGCGTTCGTTACACCCTCGGCGCTCCCTGCGTGGGCGCGGATCCTCATCGGCGGGTGTATCTGGGCCGCCTTCGTCGGCTACGTGCTCGTACTCGGACGCCGGGCTGCCGCGGCGGGCTTGTCCGCGGACATCGAGGAGGCCCCCGATCTGCTGCCGGTGAGCGGCTAGCAGGCAGGCGGGTCAGCCCAGGTCATAGCTGCCCGGCCGCCTTCAGGCTCAGGTAGGCATCGGCGAGCGCAGCCGGCAGCGCGCCGGGCTCGGCGTCAATGACCTGGACCCCTCGGCGCTGTAGCAGCGCGGATGCGCGGGCACGCTCCGACCTGGCTCGCTCGGCCGCCGCCGCGGTATAGACGGCCGCGGTGGTGCCGCGGCCGGCCGCGAGTTCGGTCAGTCTTGGATCCGCGACCGCGCCGACCAGCAGCCGGTGCCGGGAGGCCAGCGTCTGCAGACCTGGCAGCAACCCCTGTTCCAGTGCCGACGGGTTCAGGTCGGTCAGGTAGACGACCAGGCATCGCTGTCGTGCCATGGCCATGACCGCGGCCGCGATGAGCCGGGCGTCCGGCTCGATCAGCTCAGCTTCCAGGTTGGCCATCGCGTCAGTCAGTGCGGACAAGCCGCCGGGCCGGCTGATTCCGGCCACCCTGGTGCGGACCCGGCGGTCAGCGGCGAGCAGGTCGATCCTGTCGCCCGCTCTGGTAGCTATCGCCGAGAGCAGCAGCGCCGCGTCCATGAAGGTGTCGAGGCGCGGCACTCCAGCGACACGGCCTGCCGCGGTGCGACCGGTATCGAGGACAATCACGATGCGCCGGTCGCGCTCGGGGCGCCAGGTGCGCACCACGACCTCTGTCCGCCTAGCCGATGATCGCCAGTCGATCGACCGGACATCATCACCGAGGACGTACTGACGCAGCGAGTCGAACTCGCTGCCCTCACCGCGAAGCAGCGAGCGGTGCCGGCCTTCCAGCTCGCGCAGCATGGCCAGCTTCTCCGGCAGGTGGTTGCGGCTCAGAAATGGCGGCAGCACACGGATAGTCCACGGCGGCGCGAGCTGGCCCTGCCGGCCGGCCAGTCCGAGTGGCCCGGTGGCTCGGATGGTGACCTGAGCTGGCGAGGTGTCGCCCCGGCGGGTGGGCGTCAGCACGGTTGACAGCTCGATCCGCCCGCCGGCCGGAATGCTGACGGTGGATCTGCCCGGCTGCGCAGCAGCGGTCGGCCGCCAGGCGTCCCGCACGACGGCGCGCAGTGGCCGGTGGCCGGTGTTCTCGATGCGGAGAGTCACTGTGCCGTGCTGGCCCAGCGAGATCCTCGTATCACCGGCGCGGCTGAGCCGCAGGTCACGAATGCTCGCTGCCAGCAGGACGTCGGCGCCAATCGCCGCGACCACTACCAGGTCGACCACGACAACCGCGGCGACGGTACGGAACGCCACCACTATCAGCAAGCCGCCCAGCGCAGCCAGCGCGGCCCGGCCGGTCAGTGCCATGAAGTCACCGCGGCACCTGGACCGATGCCAGCACTCCGGCCAGCACTCCGTCTGCGGTCACGCCCTCCAGCTCGGCCTCGGGCCGGAGCTGGATTCGGTGCCGCAGGGCCGGCCGGGCCAGCGCCTTGACGTCATCCGGAGTGACGTAGTCCCGGCCAGACAGCCAGGCCCAGGCCCGGCTGCTGGCGAGCAGCGCGGTGGCACCGCGGGGCGACACCCCCAGCTGCAGCGATGCTGACATCCTGGTGGCCCGGCAGATATCCACGATGTATCCAGTGACCTCGGCAGAGACCAGTACGGTCCTGGTTGCCCGTGCGGCGGCGGCCAGATCCGCGGCGGTCGCCGCCGGGCACAGGCCGGCCGCTGACAGGTCACGGGGGTCGAAGCCGTCGGCATGGCGATTCAGGATGGTGACCTCGTCCGCGCGCTCAGGCAGCGCGACCGTCAGCTTCAGCAGGAATCTGTCCAGCTGAGCCTCGGGCAGCTGATAGGTGCCTTCGTACTCAACAGGGTTCTGCGTCGCGGCGACCAGGAACGGCACAGGCAGCGGCCGGGGTGTGCCGTCGACCGAGACCTGCCGTTCCTCCATTGCCTCGAGCAGCGCCGCCTGGGTCTTCGGAGGCGTCCGGTTGATTTCGTCGGCCAGCAGCAGGTTGGTGAAGACTGGCCCTTGCCGGAATTCGAACTGCGAGGTCCTGGCGTCGTAGATGAGAGACCCGGTGACATCCCCCGGCATCAGGTCCGGAGTGAACTGCACGCGTTTGCTGTCCAGTGACAGCGTCGCCGCGACAGCCCGCACCAGCAAGGTCTTGGCTACGCCGGGAACGCCTTCCAGCAGCACATGTCCCTGGCAAATCAGCGCGATGAGCAGCCCGGTGACGACGGAGTCCTGGCCCACGACGGCCTTGCCGACCTCGGCCCGGACTGCCGCCAGCGCGGCCCGCGGATCGCTACCAGACTCGGCATGCGTTCCCAGCACGCCCAGGTCATCGCCGGTCATTGCGCGCGTACCTTTCTCTCGAGATCGTCAAGCTCGCTGGCCAGCGCGACAAGTGCCGCGTCGGTGCTCGGAACTGGCCCGTACAGCATCCTGCTGACCTGCTCGGGCACGCTGCCAGATCGGGCCGCGAGTGCCGTCGCCACAGTGTCGGCGCTCGCGTCGCGCGGCAGGCCGGCCAGCGGGGCAACCCGGTCGACCAGCGCGGCACGCAATGCTGTCGCAGCTCGGCCGCGAGCCCGCCGCGACTGGTAAAGGCGTCCATGGCCCTCTACAGTCTCCGCAGCGCGGACCGCAACCGGCAGCCGCTCGGCCACGACCGGCCCCAGCCTCCTGGCCCGCCACAGCGCTGTCAGCAGCAAGGCGACGCCGAGCTGCAGCGCTACCAGCCAGGCAGCGAGCGGGATGAGGCTGGTCAGCGAGCGCGAGCCAGTGGCGGGTCCGGCACCGGACTGAAGGGCGAGCGCTGGCACCAGCCAGACCACGCGCTGGCTGGAGCTCAGCAGGTTCAGCCCGAGCGCTGCGTTGCCAAGCGTCGCCAGATCCTGGTTGGACAGGAACTGCCCTGAGCCGAGCACGGTAATGACCTTGCGGCCCTCGGCGTACTGCAGGAGCCCGGCCAGTCGGCCGGACGGGTAGCACAATTGCGCTCCCGCCGACCGATGCCGCAGCGTCAAGCCGATGCCGCCGAGGACGGCGCGGCCGGCCAGTCGCGCTGCGGGTAGCGAGCAATGCGGCGCGGTCGGGCCGATCTGGGTCTGGCCAGCATTCGCCACAGCGGGTGCGAGTACGGCCAGCGCCAGCTCATCCGGCTCGACGAGCACGAGGTTGCCGGGCAACTTCGCCATCGCGCTGAGCTGGTGCCTGGTCAGGAACTGGGGACTGGTGACAACGAGAGTTGCGCCGCCACTGGCCGCCCTGATGGCTGCCGACGGTGTGACCGCCGGGATAACCCGCTGTCCGCGCTCTGTGAGCAGGTCGGCAAGGGCATGCGCTCCGGCCGGTCCGGTGCTCGCGGGATCGAGGTAGCTGTTGGTTGGACCGACGGGCTGCAGGAGCGCGATCACGGTCGCTCCGGCGACTATCAGCCCGATGATCGCGGCCGGCAGCCGCCAGTTGCGCCAGCCCGCCGATGTGCGGAGGTCGGATGATCCGATTCGCTGGGAGCTGGCTTCGCCCGGCGCGATGGTTGCGATCACGACGGTGCGCCCTCGGACTTGTCACTGCTGGCCCCGTTAGTGGTGGTCGCGGTGCTGGTGGCCCCGGCATTGGCAGACTCGGCTCTGCCGGCCCTGGGCCCGGCACCAATCGCTCCGGCGGCAAGAGATCCGGCCGGCATGGCGACAGTCACCGCGATCGGCACTCTTGCGGTCCTGATGGCGTCATCGAGCTCGCGAACGCCGTGGTACCCGGCGTCGGCGCCGGTCCGGCCGCCGTACCTGACATCGTCGAATAGCCGGGCGGCGTCGGCGAGCTTGGCGGCCAGCGCCGGCAGCGGCAGGCTGGCTTCGGCGGCGAATTCATCGGCGGTCCGGCCGGGCCGGACTGGCAGTACCCCGCGCTGCTGAAGTTCCTCGGCTATCGCGCGCACCCGCTCGACGATGGCGGCCGAATAGTCGCCTGCGGCTGCATAGCTGTCGGCCCGCGCACGGTAGTCGCTGGCGCTCATGGACCGGCCCGCGAGCGGCTGCCTGCGGGCGCTGCGCCGTAGCGCGCGGGGCCGGACCTGGACGAGGACGACTGACACCACGAGCACCGCGAGGACGAGTAGTGACACTAGCGCCCACCAGCCGCCGGGCAAGCTGGAGTTGATCGCGGCAAACAGTCTGTCGAGATGCCGCTCGAGCCAGTCCAGTACCCGCTGCCAAACCGATGGCTGGTAGATGGACTTCGACAGTTCCCTGCGGGCTAGTTGCTGCGCCGCGTGGCGGCCTATGCCCGGCGGGCCGGCTGCGATCACCAGGCCGTGGACGGCGGCGGTTGCGGGCCTGGTGCGGGTGGCTGCCACACGCCGGCGAACTCGTCGCCAGTCAGCTGCTGGGTCTGCGCGGCGTTCCGCAGCACGAGATCAAGTCCTTCCCTCCGCATCCTCAGGTCGACGTACAGCAGGACGGTAACCCCGGCACTGATGGGCCTGGTAATGGTGCTGCCCACAATGCTGCCGATGGCACTGATGATGACCGCGGCGACACCTGTCGACGCGGCCGCGGTTCCGAACGTGCCGGCGTTCCGGCCCGCTAGTCCGGCGATGAAGCCGAACGGAATCTGCACGACGAACGCGGCGATGAAGACAATCAGGGCGGTCAGCAGCAGTATGCCGAACATGCGCCAGAAACTGTGGGTGGTCAGCCGCCACGACCGCTTCACTGCGGTCCATGGCCCTAGTTTCTCCAGCACGACGGAGGGCACTGTCAGCGACAGCCTGACGGCGAGCAGGATCTCCGCCACGAACAGCGCCAGGCCGCCCAGCACGCCAACGAGCGCGGCAGCCGGGCCGAGGTTAGCGATCGCCAGCCCGATCACGATCGCGACCGGGGGTATTGCCACACCAACAGCGATCGCGACAACCAGCAGTGCCGCGGCCAGGACTGGCCCGATCCGCCCGGCCCGCCAGGCCTCGCCGATGCTGATCTTCCGGCCGAGCACGCCTCGGCCGATCACCGCTGTCAGCATGCCGGTCAGCACGTTCTCGATGAGGAACGACAGCGCGAGCGTGACGAAGAACACCGGTATGAAGGTGGCGAAGAAATGGCCTATTTGCGCGGACGTGACGGCCTGGCCGGACTGGATAATCACGGCGTTGCCTGCGATCGAGCGCACACTCAGCGTGAGAGCGGTGGTTATCACACCGGCTATGGTCACCAGGATGGCGGTCAGCCCGAATGTGGCGACCGGATTCCGGCGGGCCGAGGCGACTGCGCCGTTGAGGATGTCGCCGAGCGCAAGCGGCCGGAGCGGGATACCGCCCGGTGCCGGCGCGGGCGCCGAGTTCCACCCGCCAGGGCCGGGCTGGCCGTAGCCTGGCTTGCCGTAACCGCCGGGCTGGCCGTAACCGCCGGGCTGGCCGTAACCGCCGGGCTGGCCGTAACCGCCGGGCTGGCCGTAACCGCCGGGCTGGCCGTAACCGCCGGGCTGGCCGTAACCGCCGGGCTGGCCGTAACCGCCGGGCTGGCCCGCGCCCGGCCGACCTGCTCCTGGCTCGTCCGGCCCGTTGTGCTCCGTCATTTCGCTCCTCGGCGGCCTTCGCGTCCTGGCTCGCGGCTACAGGAGCCGACAACCGCCCCCCGTTGGCGCCCATGTTCCCACGAGCGTGCGGCAAATCAGCGACGAATATAGTTACGAAATCGCATATTCATGACGAACCGGTAACGAGGCCGTACACCAGTCCGGCAAAAGTCGCCCTTGCGGTTGTCAGCATGCAGACTCACCAGCATGAACACTCCCGCGTTCAGCTGGCTAGAGCCACCTGACGGGCCGGCCATCAGAATTCTTGACCAGACCAGGCTGCCCGCCGAAGAGGTATTCCTGACCTGCACCGAGGTCCCGGACCTGGTGGCTGCGATCGGCAGGCTGGCAGTTCGCGGCGCCCCGCTGCTCGGGGTGGCCGGAGGGTTCGGAGTGGCACTCGCGGCCGCTCGCGGCGACGATGTCGAGGCGGCAGCCCAGACGATCGCGACCGCCAGGCCGACTGCGGTGAACCTGGCCTGGGGAGCGCACCGGGCACTGCGCGCCTACCAGGCGGCAGTTGCCAGCGGTGGCCCCGTTCCCGGTCATCATCGGGGTGCCGCAGCGGCCCTGCAGCAGGCACGGCACATTGCCGCCGAGGACGCAGCGGCCAGCGCCGCGATGGCCGGGCACGGGCTGGGCCTGGTCCCGGACCGAGCGCGGATCCTCACCCACTGCAACACCGGGTGCCTCGTCTCAGCCGGAGCGGGCACCGCGTTTGCCGTGGTCCTGGCCGCGCACCGGGCCGGGCGGCTAGCCTGGCTGTGGGTGGACGAGACCAGGCCACTTCTCCAGGGGGCACGGCTGACCGCATGGGAAGCGCGGCGGGCTGGCATCCCGCACGCCGTGCTCGCGGATAGCGCGGCAGCCTCGCTGCTCGCCTCCGGTCAGGTTGACCTGGTGCTGACCGGCGCTGACCGGATCGCGGCTGACGGGAGCGTGGCCAACAAGATCGGCACCTATGGCCTGGCGGTCCTGGCCAGGCAGCATGACGTGCCGTTTGTCGTGGTCGCGCCGAGGTCAACGGTCGACTTCGACACGCCCGATGGCGGCGCTATCAAGATCGAGTTCCGGGCTGCCGCGGAAGTCACTGACCTGGCCGGCCAGCCGGTTGCCCCGGCTGGCACGCGGGCCTATAACCCGGCCTTTGACGTCACCCCGGCATCGCTGATCACCGCGATCGTCACCGAACAGGGGGTGATTCAGCCGGTCACTGCAGGTAATCTGCGAGTCCTGGGCTTGGTGCCGACGCTTTAGCGGGTCCCCAAGCCACCTTCTACGTGGAACGATGGGGAACATGAAGGGTCGTGTGCTGGTCGTCGACGACGACGCCGCTCTGGCCGAGATGCTCGGCATCGTATTGCGTGGCGAGGGTTTCGAGCCAACCTTCGTCGCTGATGGCGACCGCGCTATCGAGGCTTTCCGCGACACCAAGCCGGACCTGGTGCTGCTCGATCTGATGCTGCCAGGCATGGACGGCATCGACGTCTGCCGCCAGATCCGGGCCGAATCCGGGGTGCCGATCGTCATGCTGACCGCCAAAAGCGACACCGTGGACGTCGTGCTGGGGCTCGAGTCAGGGGCCGACGACTACATCGTCAAGCCCTTCCAGTCCAAGGTCCTGATCGCCAGGGTCAGGGCGCGGCTGCGCCGGACGGACGATCCGGCGCCAGAGACCCTGACCATCGGCGAAGTCACGATTGACGTGGCCGGTCACGCGGTCCAGCGCGCTGGTGAGCCGCTCAACCTCACACCGCTCGAGTTCGACCTGCTGGTCGCCCTGGCCCGCAAGCCACGTCAGGTATTCACCAGGGAGGTCCTGCTCGAGCAAGTCTGGGGCTACCGGCACGCTGCCGACACCAGGCTGGTGAACGTGCATGTGCAGCGCCTGCGGGCGAAGATCGAGCGGGATCCAGAGCGTCCGGAAATCGTCGTGACGGTCCGGGGCGTTGGTTATAAGGCGGGACCAGGCTGACTGGCTCCGCGCTGACCGCGTCCTGGCAGACCCGGGCTTCGCGCCCGCGGCCGGAGCGGCGCCGAGTCCGATCGTCCAGCGGGGAAGGGCAGTGAAGGGAGCAGCCGACAGCATCCAGGCCGGCTACCGGGACTGGCTAGCCAGGCCGCGCCGCCCTGCGCTGCTTTCCGGGGCCCGGGCCCAGCTCCGGCGCCTGACCGACCACTGGCGCCGGTCACTGCAGCTGCGCGTGACGACCGCGACGCTGGTGCTGTGCGCGATCGTGGTCTCGGTGCTCGGCTACTTCCTGATGCAGCAGCTGGTGGCGAACCTCTATAGCAACGAGGTGCGGTCCGCAGAGAACATCGCTGGCCAGGGTCTGTCGGTTGCCCGCGACAACCCTGTGTTCACCAGCCGTAGCGCGCCCTCCGGCAGCGCCCGCCAGGCCATGTTCTACCTAGCCCAGCAGCTCGCGCCGACCGCCGGCACGCCGTATGCCGTCGCCGTGACCATAGCCAGCAAGTATCAGGACGGGCCCGTCTTCAGCGCAGGCTCGACCGATGGCTTCGCTAGTTCCGAGCCGGTGTTGCCGGCTAGCCTGGTCGGCCGGGTGCTGGCCGAGCAGCGCGCCGCACTTGCGGGCAGTCCCGCCCCGCTGCTGCGGGCGTGGGCCAGCATGTCCGTCCCGCCGAGCTTCACCCCGCAGCCCGGCGTGATCCTCGGTGCCCCGCTCGGCAGGGCCTACCAGCTCTATTACTTCTTCCCGTTGACAGCGGAGCAGCAGAGCATCGCCAGCATGCAGCGAACCCTGCTGCTGGTCGGCCTGGCCGTCGTGTTCCTGCTTGCCGCGATCGCCTGGCTGGTGACCAGGTGGGTGGTGGTTCCGGTCCGGCTCGCCGCGCAGGGCGCCTGGCGATTGTCGGCCGGCAAGCTGAACGAGCGCATGGACGTCCGCGGCACCGACGAGCTGGCCGCGCTGGCTACCTCGTTCAACGAGATGGCCGCTAGCTTGCAGGAGAAGCTCGGTGAGCTGGAGGACCTGTCGCAGGTACAGCGGCAGTTCGTCTCTGACGTCTCGCACGAGTTGCGGACACCGCTGACCACGATCCGGATCGCCTCAGACGTGCTGTTCGGCGCGAAGGACGAGATGGAGTACGCGGCCGGCCGCTCTGCGGAGCTGCTGCAGAGCCAGCTGGAGCGGTTCGAGTCGCTGCTCACCGACCTGCTGGAGATCAGCAGGTACGACGCCAACGCCGCGACGCTGGATGCCGAGCCGGTGGACGTGTGCACGATCGTCCGGCAGTCGGCTGATGTGGCTCAGCAGCTGGCCGAACGCCGCGGCACCAAGATCGAGTTCCGGCTGCCCGCCGAGCCGTGCGTCGCCGAGGTGGACCGCCGCCGCGTCGAGCGAATCCTGCGCAACCTGCTGCTGAACGCAGTCGAGCACGGCGAGAACAAGGACACGATCGTTACCGCGGCGATGGATTCCGGCGCAGTGGCGATTTCGGTACGCGACTTTGGCGTCGGGCTCCGGCCCGGTGAGGTTGAGCTGGTGTTCGACCGGTTCTGGCGCGCCGATCCGGCCCGGGCACGGACCTCCGGCGGCACCGGCCTAGGGCTGGCTATCGCGCTGGAAGACGCCCGGCTGCACGGAGGCTGGCTAGAGGCGTGGGGTGCGCCCGGCCGCGGATCGGTGTTCCGGCTGACGCTGCCGCGCGTGGTCGGGGGCGAGTTGCACGGGTCGCCGCTGTCGCTCGGTCCTGACCTGAGTCACGACCTCAACCCGCCGGCCGGCGCCTCGGACCTGCATGCACCGGTGAGCACGGCTGGCCTGAGCGCTACCGCGGACAGCGCCGTGAGTGACCTGATGCCGCCGGCTGATCGTGGCAACGCTGCCGAGGGTGCCATTAGCGAAGTGCCGGCTCGTGGCTAGCCTCGGTCCCGTTGCCAGCCGAGGTCCGGGCAGGCTCGCATCCAGCCGCACGCTCGGCGTGCTACTGGCGGCCATGCTGGCCGCTTCGGTGGCCGGCTGTGCGACCGTGCCGACCGGCGGCACGCCGCAGAAGGTGACCGGCGGTGGCGGGCAGCCGCAGGCTTACCCAGTGCCAATGCCGCCGCCCGCGCCGCGGAACACCTGGACCGAAGATGACGTGGTGCTCGGGTTCCTGCACGCCAGCGCCAGTTTCGCGGGGAACTGGGCGGCGGCGCGACAATACCTGGCGCAGCCGCTGCGGCAGTCCTGGACGCCAAAGAAGGGAGCGGTCACCGTCGTAGCGTCGCAGGGCAAGCTGGCTGTGAGCGTCCCGCAGCCGGCCACCGGGCCGGGCGTCACGCAGATCGCCACGGTCAGCTTCACCGGGCAGCGACTCGCCACGCTGACAGCGTCCGGTCAGTACCTCTACGAACCGGGTAATTCGGTCTACAGCTTCTCGCTGGTGCGGATCAACGGAATCTGGCTGATCGACGCCGTGCCCAAGGGGGTGCTGCTACTGACGCAGGCCGACTTCGCGGACGTCTACCAGCCGAGCAATTTGTACTTTTTCGCCCCGGTGTCGGCGTCAGTGCCGCTGCCGGATCTGCTGGTGCCCGACCCTGTTTACGCTCCGATTCAGGGTTTCACGCGCACGACGTCCGCCTCCAACGCGACGCTCGCGACTGGCCTGGTCAAAGGCCTGCTACGAGGGCCGGGCAGCTGGCTCTCCGGCGGTGCGACCAGGTCGGCGTTCCAGCCTGGCACCACTCTGATCGGCCATCAGGTCCGGATCAGCGGCCAGACGGCGATCGTGAACCTTGGCGGCAAGGCGCTGGCAGCGCAGGGCACGCAGATAGGCGAGATGGCCGCGCAGTTGCAGTACACGCTGACGACCGGCGCCTACTCCGCGCCGGTGGCGCATGTCGTTAAGCTGGAAATAGGCGGCAAAACTGTCTATACCGGTCAGCATACGAACCTCATCGCTCCGGTGGCGGGCAGGCAGGCGCCGGAGCCGGTGTACTTCCAGAGCGGTCCATTCAGCGTCAGCGAGCTGCAGACCGGATCCCAGAAGGCGGTGCCGGTAGCGGGACCAGCGCAGATCGGCCGGTCCGCCGTAACCGCCGTCGCAGCATCTATCGCCAGCAGTCCGCGGAAGCTGGCGATCGCGACGAGGTCCGGCCGTGGTTGCGCCGTGTATATCGGGGTCAGCCGTGGCTCCGGCCGGTATCGCAGGTACTCGCTGTCCAGTACGGGTGGCGCATGCACGTCGCTGAGCTGGGACATCAACGGCTACGTCTGGGCGACGGCCGGGCAGCGCGTCTGGGTTATCAAGCACGGGGTACCTGCGCAGGTCAGCCTGCCAGCCGGGCTCTCGGTCGGCCAGCAGGGCCTGCAACTGCTAGCGCTGCGGATAGCGCCGGACGGGATCAGGGCTGCATTCCTGGTGGGCACCGCACCGGCTCGCACCGGCAAGGCGACCGGCAAGGCTGCGGTTCCCGGCAAGGCTGCGGGCTCCGGCAAGGCCGGGACAGCCGGGAAAGCCGCGGCGCCGGTGAATCGCCTGCTGCTGGCGGCGGTACGCACGAGCGGTGGCGTGACCTCCTTCGGCCCCGCTGTGAGCGTGGGAACTGGCATGCCGAATCCGAGGTCGATCAGCTGGTATGACCCGTACAACCTGGTCGTGCTGGCTCGCTCGGTGGTGTACGAGGTCCCGCTGACGGGTGGAGCCGGACAGCAGCGGCCACTGGACGCGGCCCCTGACGGCGCGCAGTCGGTCGCGACGAACGGAACTGCCCTGGTTATCACCGTCGACGGCGAGGTGGTGAGCGCCGCCAATTCCGACAGCGGCTGGGCCAAACTGGCGACGGGCAGTCGGCCGGCCTATCCCGGCTAACCCGAGGCGGCCTGCGCAACGCCGGTCGCCGGGTGTTCGCGGCACTCGATGATTTGCCCTGTTATGCGAGCCACTAGCGCGATGATGGCCAGGTCTCCACCTGACATTCGGCCGGTGTGCGACTAGCGTCATGTCATGGCACCCGTCCGGGTCCGTGGTTGCGCCAGGCCAGCCGCTCTGCACGCAGGGCAGCCGGCCAGGCTAGCCGATGCCAGCCGCAGGCTAAGCGGCCCACGTAAGGCGACTTCTCGTCGACCGATCACGGTGCGGCTTAGAAGTAAGTCCTGCCCCGCCGGGGGATCCGATGTCCCCCGGGTAGGGAGAAGGGTAGTAGTGGCACAAGCAGCCGCGAGCCTCTCAGCAGGCGGATGTGGGGTAGAAGACCAGGTCGGCCGGGCGGGTGCCGCTTTCGACCGGACACGAAGGGAGTTCCTACGTGGACATCATCTTCAAAGCCCGGCACACCGACGTGCTGGAGAAGTTCCGGAGCCACGCGACGGCCAAGCTCACCAGAATTGAGAAGCTGGACAGCCGGGCGATCAGGGTCGACGTAGAGATCTCCACCGAGCGCAACCCCCGTCAGTCCGATCGCAAGGAACGTGTCGAACTCACCGTTACCTCCAGGGGACCCGCGATCCGCGCGGAAGCCGCCGCCGAGGACCGATTCGTAGCGCTGGACATGGCGCTGGCAAAGCTGGAATCGCGGCTCAGGCGATCCTGCGACCGGCGTAAGGCGCGGCACGGGGCCCACGCGGCAGTCCGCCTAGGCGACCTGCCCGAGGCCGACCTGGCCTCCGACGCCGAACTGCCGGCGATCAGGCTGGGCGCCGGTGGCGGGCTGCTGGCCGGCAATGGCGCGGCTGCCATGGCTGCTATGGCTGCCGCCGCCGACGAGGCAGATGCGGCCGAGGCTGCTGGCCTGGCCGCGGAGTCCGGTGCCGAGCCCGAGGATCTCATCCCGATCGAGATGCAGGGCGAAGGCCCGCTGGTAGTGCGAGAGAAATTCCACGCAGCTATCCCCATGAACATCGACCAGGCCCTCTTCGAGATGGAACTAGTCGGCCATGATTTCTTCCTGTTTACCGATGCCGGGTGCGGTCTGCCCAGTGTGGTGTACCGGCGGCGCGGTTACCAGTACGGCGTGATCCGGCTGGTCGAAGAGCATGCTCCGCTCGCTGCGGGCACGAGCGGGCCGGGCGTGCGCGAGCCAGTGAGTGAGGCACCGCGCGGTCGGCTTAACGGCCAGGTCAGGAAGCCGTCCGGCGCGGCCGAGCGGGTGGCGGGCGCGCCGGGCCAGGCGGCCGGCGCACCTGACCGGGCGGCCAGCGCCGCACATCGCGGCGTCCGCGACTAGGGGCGGCGCGGGCAGCCCGCCGCGCGCTGGGCAATGCCATCGCAGCGGGTGACCGCCCGGCCGTCGGGCCGACGCGCCGGCCCGACGCAGGGCTTGCAACCGGAGCCAGGGTCAGAAAGAGTTCAGGCACGGGCAGCGCGGGGTCAGGTTCTGGCGGGCCGGATAGGGGAGCAGATGGCCGGGCCGCTGAAGGAGGAAAAAACATGGGCCGCAATGCCGGGGTCAGCCCGCGGGCGCCCGACGGTCAGCCCGCCGCGGCAGCCGACGCGGAAGTCGGCGCGGCGCGGCAGGAGGCGACGTCAGCTGAGCCCATCCGGACGCTGATTGTCGATGATCATGCGCTGTTCCGGCGCGGCCTGGAAATGGTCCTCGAGTCGGAGGCCGACATCGAGCTGGTCGGCGAGGCAAGCGATGGCGAAGAAGCCGTCAGCAAAGCCGGGGAGTCACTGCCTGACGTCGTCCTGATGGACATCAGGATGCCGCGGATCAGCGGCATCGAGGCATGCCGGGCGCTGAAGGACGTCGCGCCCAGCGCAAAGATCGTGATACTGACGATCAGCGACGAGGAAGAGGACCTCTTCGAGGCGATCAGGGCTGGCGCTAGCGGATACCTGCTGAAGGACATCCCGCTGGACGAGGTGGCCGACACCGTCCGGGCTGTGCACGGTGGCCAGTCGCTGATCAACCCGTCCATGGCCGGCAAGCTGCTGACCGAATTCGCCGCCCTGGCCAGGAGGGACGAGGAAGAACCACCGCAGCAGGTCCCGGCGCCGCGGCTGACCGACCGGGAGATCCAGGTGCTGCGCCTGGTTGCCCGCGGGATGAATAACCGGGACATTGCCAAGGAGCTGTTCATCTCCGAGAACACCGTCAAGAATCACGTCCGGAACATCCTGGAGAAGCTCCAGATCCACTCCAGGATGGAAGCTGTGATGGTGGCGGTCCGGGAGAAGCTGATCGAGTTCGGCTGACCGGCGGCCGGGTCAGGCGCCGCGGCCGGCGAGCGCGGAACGTAGCCGCTGCTCCAGGTGGGCGGGCTCGACCTGCTGCAGCTTGACGTTGTCGCAGCCGACCCAGGAGGCGGCCTCGACGAGCGCCAGCGCCATCGGCTCGGCCGCGCCGGGCTTGTCCATCGTCAGCTTGCGCGCGATCAGGGTGCTGCCACTGCGCGCCGGATCCACCCGGCCGACTAGTTGCCCGCCTGCCAGCAGCGGCATGGTGAAGTACCCGTGCACGCGCCTGGCTTGCGGTACGTACGCCTCCAGGCTGTGCTCGAAGCCAAAGACCCGCTTCGTCCGCTTGCGGTCCCAGACCAGCGAGTCGAAGGGCGAGAGCAGCGTTGTCCGGTGCCGCCCGCGTCTGGTCAGCGGGCCCGCAGAGCCGGTAACCCGATCTGCCGGGGCCAGCCCGGCTCGGCCGCGGCTGGCAGTCGCGCTTGCGGCAGCATCAGGATCGAGCGCAGCCGGATCGGCCCAGGCCCTGACCGCCGGCCCGAGCTTGCCTGCCGAGATCTCCACCGGGACCAGGCCCGCCGCCTCGGCGGCCGCGAGCGCTGCCGAGGCGGCGGGCGCGCCTTCGACCCGCACCGACGAACTGCCGTAGCGGACCCGCTGATAGTCCGACAGGTCGGCCTGAGTGACCACGCCGAGGGCCCGGGCCGCCGTTGCGGCCAGGTGGGCAAGGCACTCGGCGGTGCTGAGCCGGGGCGCTATCAGGGCGTCCGGTAGCACGCGCTCGGGCAGGTCGTAGACGCGCCGCCAGCCGGTCCGCCGGGCGCAGATGACCCTGCCGGTATCGAGAAGCCACTCCACCGCGATCTTTGTGTCGGACCAGTCCCACCACGCTCCGCCGTTCTTGGCGCCGCCAAGTTCGGTGGCCGTCAGCGGGCCCTCAGCCCGGATCCGGTCCAGGACGCGTTCGCATACCTCCGGATGGCTCTGATGCCAGCGCAGCCCTCGCGCGGCGAAGGCGCGGCGCCGGAACTCGTAATACGGCCACTCCTCGATCGGCAGCACGCAGGCGGCATGCGACCAGTACTCAAAAGCAGCCGGCCTGCGCGAATGCCAGTAGGCCTGCTCAATCCTGGTCCGGCTGATGGCGCCGAGCCGCGCGTAGGCAACAAGCTCGTGCGACCTGGCGAGCACGCTGATCGTGTCCAGCTGGACCGCGCCGACCCGCCGCAGCATGCCGGGCACGCCACCACGGCGTCCCTCGGCGCCCAGCAGACCCTGGGCCCGGAGCATGAGATGGCGCGCGTCGTCCTGGCTGAGTGTCGCTACGGGGTCGGGGAATCCGTTACGAAGGCGAGGGCTGGCCACGATCGCAGGTTACCGGGAGGCAGTGACAGTGGGGCAGCATGGACGTGCGGACAGGATAACCGGTCAAACTATCATAAAACCATCAGCCTTTACGCCCTGCCGACCCTGCGTCAGCCAGGTGGCGAGGAATTTCTAATACCAGTCGTCGAAGATCCCGGTGGATAGCGCCAGCAGGCCGCCGACCGCTGCGATGCCGAGGCCGACCCAGAAGAGCCACCAGGTGGGCCCGAATACCAGGGCCAGGCCGCCTATCAGGAAGCCGACCATGATGACCGAGACGGCGATCCAGGAGACCGCGCGGCCGTGGAATGACGGAAAAGATACCGGCGTCCCCGGCACTTGTGACACGAACGGGATGACCTCGTGCCCGCGGCCTCTACCTGCACCAGCGGTCACGCTGGCCCCGTATTCTGCGCCGCTGGCCGCGACGCCCCCGGCAGTGGCTGGCTCCACCTGCTTAGCCATGCACGCTGCTCCTCTCCTGACGCCTCGTCTATGTACCTATCATTGTGGTCAGGGACTCATCATGGGGCGTACTCGACCCCTCAGGTGCGACCAGGGTTAGTCCAGACGGGCGACCGAGTACCTAGCCGGACGATCTGCAGGGAGCGGGACAACAAGTGCCAGTCATCATTGACAGCATCCTTCGCGCGGGCGAGGGTAAGACGCTGCGCAAGCTCAAGGCGGTTGTCAGCCAGGTCAACTCTATTGAGGATGACTTCAGATCACTCACAGACGCTGAGCTCCGGGCCACCACCGACGAGCTCAGGCAGCGGTATGAGGGTGGCCAGACCCTCGATGACCTGCTGCCGGAGGCATTCGCCACGGTCCGGGAGGCGGCCACCCGAGTGCTCGGGCAGCGCCACTTCGACGTTCAGCTGATGGGCGGCGCGGCACTGCACCTGGGCAACATCGCCGAGATGAAGACCGGCGAGGGCAAGACGCTGACTGCTGTGCTGCCCTCCTACCTCAACGCGCTGACCGGCCGCGGAGTGCACGTGGTCACGGTGAATGACTACCTGGCGAAGTATCACGCCGAGTGGATGGGCCGGATCCACCGGTTCCTGGGTCTCGAGGTCGGCGTCATCCTGGCGAATATGGAGCCCGATGAGCGCCGCAAGCAGTACGCGGCCGACGTGACCTACGGCACCAACAACGAGTTCGGCTTCGATTACCTCAGGGACAACATGGCCTGGGGGCTCGAGGAGTGCGTCCAGCGCGGACATTACTTCGCCATTGTGGACGAAGTGGACTCGATCCTGATCGACGAGGCGCGGACGCCACTGATCATCAGCGGCCCGGTCGATCAGAACAGCATCTGGTATCAGGAGTTCGCCAAGATCGCACCGAGACTGCGCCGGGGCGAGGACGGCGAGGGCGATTACGAGGTCGACGAGAAGAAGCGGACCATCGGCATCCTGGAAACAGGTGTCGAGAAGGTCGAGGACTGGCTCGGTATCGACAACCTGTATGAGCACGTCAACACTCCGCTGATCAGCTTCCTGAACAACGCGATCAAGGCCAAGGAGCTGTACACCAAGGACAAGGACTATGTCGTCATGAACGGCGAGGTCCTTATCGTGGACGAGTTCACCGGCCGGATGCTGCACGGCCGCCGCTGGAGCGAGGGCATGCACCAGGCGGTCGAGGCCAAAGAGGGCGTGGAGATCAAGGACGAGAACCAGACGCTCGCCACGATCACCTTGCAGAACTACTTCCGCCTCTACGAAAAGCTCTCCGGCATGACCGGAACCGCGCTGACCGAGGCCAACGAGTTCCACCAGACCTACCAGCTGGGCGTGGTGCCCATCCCGACGAACATGCCGATGATCAGGGCCGACAAGCCCGACCTCGTCTTCCAGTCCGAGGAAGCCAAGTGGGAGGCCGTGGTCGACGACATCGTGGAGCGGCACCAGAATGGCCAGCCGGTGCTCGTGGGCACCACCAGCGTGGAAAAGTCCGAGCTGGTGTCCAGGCAGCTCAAGCGCCGCGGCGTGCCGCACGAGGTGCTGAATGCCAAGTACCACGAGCGGGAGGCAGCGATCGTGGCCCAGGCTGGCCACAAGGGCGCGGTCACCGTCGCCACCAACATGGCCGGCCGCGGCACCGACATCATGCTCGGCGGTAATCCGGAGTTCCTGGCCGACATCGAGCTGCACCAGCGCGGTCTGTCCCCGGTGGACACGCCGGAGGACTACGAGGCCGCCTGGGCTGCCGCGGTCGAGAAGAGCCGCAAGGCGGTCGCCGACGAGCATGAAGAGGTGGTCTCGGCAGGCGGCCTTTACGTGCTCGGCACCGAACGGCATGAGTCCCGCCGCATCGACAACCAGCTGCGCGGCCGCTCCGGTCGTCAGGGCGACCCCGGCGAGTCCAGGTTCTACCTATCGCTCGCGGACGACCTGATGGTCCGGTTCAACGGCGACAAGATCGCGCACCTGATGCAGATGCTCAAGACCCCGGAGGACATGCCGCTGGAGTCGAAGAACGTGAGCCGGGCCATCCGGTCCGCGCAGAATAACGTCGAGCAGCTCAACTTCGAGATCCGCAAGGACGTGCTCAAGTACGACGACGTCATGAACCGGCAGCGCAAGGTCGTGTACTCCGAGCGGCGCGCCGTGCTGGAAGGCGCCGACATGCAAGAGCAGATCAGCGGCATGATCGACGACGTTGTCGACGGATACGTGACTGGCGAGACGGCGACCGGGTTCGGTGAGGAATGGGACCTGGACAAGCTCTGGCGCGCGCTCCGGCAGCTGTACCCGATCAGCATCACCGTCGATGAGCTGGTCGAGCAGGCAGGCGGTGACCGATCGCACCTGACCCGCGAGTTCATCGCGGAGACCGTCAAGGCCGACGCGCACGCAGCCTACGACCGCCGGACCGAGGAGCTCACCCCCGAGGTGATGCGCGACGTGGAGCGGCGAGTGGTGCTCTCGGTGCTCGACCGTAAGTGGCGCGAGCACTTGTACGAGATGGATTACCTGCGTGAAGGCGTCAGCCTGCGCGGCTACGGCCAGCGGGACCCGCTGATCGAGTACCAGCGCGAGGGTTACGACATGTTCACCGCGATGATGGACGGAATCAAGGAAGAGTCCGTCCTCAACCTGTTCAACCTGCAGATCCAGGTCCAGGCTGACCCGATCATGGCTGACGACCTGGACGCTAGTCTCGCGGGTGGCGCGACGGTGGCCCAGCTTGGCGGCACTGCTCAGCCTGGCGGCACTGCTCAGCCTGCCGTTACTGCTCAGCCCGGCGGCGCCGCGGCGGTCCAGCCACGGCAGGAAGCCCAGCCGAGGCAGCCAGCCCAGCCTCGCCAGCAGGCGCAGCGTCGCAGCCAAGGTCAGCGGCAGCCGGCGGCCGTCCAGGGCGAGGGTGAGCTGCCGGCCGGACTCGCCAGGGGCCTGGCCCGACCGCAGCGCTCGGGTGACCTGAGTTACAGCGCGCCGAGTGAGGACGGATCAGGCCGGGCACAGCACACGAGCGCGGCAGCTGACGGCACGGCCTACGCGGGCGTTGGCCGGAACGCGCCCTGCCCGTGCGGGTCCGGCCGCAAGTTCAAGCAATGCCACGGTGATCCGCGCGCCCGGCAGTAGATCGCGCTAGGTGCCGGGAACGCGGTCCTGCCCGGCTCACGGCCTAGAGTCGCGTCGCCGCGCCCTGACGACCGCTGCCGCGGGTGTCGTGCCACGACGAGCTGCTGGCTGGCTGGCTGGGGCTGCCGTCATAACGATCATGCCGATTCAATGACGGTGCAGCACCAGCGCCCATCACTGGTGTGCACGGCACTGCCCTGGCCGCGCTCCAGCCGCAGCGCAAGCGCGCGCACTCGCGGGCCAAAGCCGACGACGGCGGTGAGCTCGAGCACGTTCTGAGCGGGCGCGGATGTCACGACCCTGCGGACCCGCGGCCGCTGGTCGCTCACCAGCATCGGGCTAAGCTGCCGGATCCGCTGCCGGGCTTGCTCGGTCGTCCAGGGCGTGAGCTGGCGGGCGGGCCGCGATCCCGCCAGTGTCTCCGCCAGTACCTGGGCAAACTGGCTGGGCCAGCTGGCCTGGTCGGGCCCGGACTGCCGAGTCTGGCTGACCTCGCCAGTCGCGGGTTCTGCGGCCGGCAGTTCGCCGGCCGGCGGCGGCGCGACGGGCGGCGGCGGCTCGTCAAGGCGGCTTTCTAAGCCGCGCGGCTGCTCATCGGTGCCGGGCCGCTCGTCGTCGTATGGCGGCGCGGCATCGGGGACGGGCAGCCTCCGTACTGCGACCTCGTCCGGCTGCGGCGCATGCCTGCCAGGCTGCCGGAGCCGGACGGGCGTCATGGGGACAACCGCTGGCCCGGCCGGAAGCTCGGAGCGGTGCCAGGGTACCTGCGGAGGCGGAAGTTGCTGCATGGCAGGAGTTCTACTCGGTACCGCTGACATTTCCGGGACCGGAATGCGGCAGGCCGCCCGGTGGTTCATGCCCTAGGTAACGAGCAACCAAGGAGCTGACGTGTCATTGCCACCGCTGGTCGAGCCAGCCGCCGATCTCAGCGTCGACGAGGTTAAGCGCTATTCGCGCCACCTGATCATCCCTGAGGTCGGCATGACCGGCCAGAAGCGGCTGAAGAACGCCAAGGTGCTGTGCGTGGGCGCTGGCGGCCTGGGCTCACCTGCGTTGCTTTACCTGGCCGCGGCTGGGGTGGGCATCCTCGGCGTCGTGGACTACGACGTTGTGGACGAGTCGAATCTGCAGCGGCAGATCATTCACGGCCAGTCCGATATTGGCCGGTCCAAGGCTCAGTCCGCTCGGGACAGTATCAATGAGATCAACCCTTATGTGAATGTTGTGCTCCACGAAGAGCAGCTCACCACGGACAACGTCATGGAGATCTTCTCGGGCTACGACCTGATCGTCGACGGCACCGACAACTTCGCGACCCGTTACCTCGTCAATGACGCGTGCGTGCTGCTTGGCAAGCCGTATGTGTGGGGTTCGATTTACCGGTTCGATGGCCAGGCCAGCGTGTTCTGGGCCGAGCACGGCCCGTGCTATCGCTGCCTGTACCCCGAGCCACCGCCGCCCGGCATGGTGCCGTCGTGCGCCGAGGGCGGCGTGCTCGGTGTGCTGTGTGCGTCGATCGGGTCCATCCAGGTCAACGAGGCGATCAAGGTGATCACCGGCATCGGCGAGCCGCTGGCCGGGCGGCTGATGATCTATGACGCCCTGGAGATGAGCTACCGGACGGTGCGGGTCCGCAAGGATCCGGAGTGCGCCATCTGCGGCAAGAACCCGACCATCACCGAGCTCATCGACTACGACGCCTTCTGCGGCGTGATATCCGCGGACGCCCAGCATGCGGCGTCCGGGTCGACGATCACCGCGACCGACCTCAAGGGCATGCTCGACCGCGGCGACGACATCTTCCTGGTGGACGTGCGCGAGCCGAACGAGTACGAGATCGTGTCCATTCCGGGCTCCGTGCTGATTCCCAAGGACCAGTTCCTCACCGGGTCGGCCCTGGAGCGGCTGCCGCAGGACAAGAAGATCGTTCTGCACTGCAAGAGCGGCGCTCGCAGTGCGGAATGCCTGGCGGTTGTGAAGGGCGCGGGCTATTCCGACGCCGTGCATGTGGGCGGCGGTGTGCTTGCCTGGGTCAGTCAGGTGGACCCAAGCCTGCCAACGTATTGACGCCGGCCCCGTAAAATCCGGCTGTGACGTGGCAGCCAGAGGACGACGGCGCCTGGCCAGCTGAACCGGACCGCGATGACGGCCCGGCGCAGCCGCATGGGCATGAACAGCCGAGTCCGCCGCGCCGTGGCCGGGCCGCCCTGTTCGGCCTGCTGCTGGCCGCCGGGCTATGCGGTCTGGCCGTGTCGGCCTTCGGTGTCGCGCACCAGCTGCTGCCGCGGCAGTTCACCGTCGCTCAGCAGCGGCAGATCATGACCTGGCAGATGACGCGACGCTGGCGGGCCGTGTCCGCCGGGCAGATCTTCCCGCAGACTGTCCGGTACGAGCTGCCCGGTTACGCCCTGGACGCGGGCCAGGGCCTGGTACTGGACGCGCACAGGCTCGGCATCGGCAGCAGGACCAGGTGCGCCACGGGCGTGACGGCCAGAGCCGCGCGGATCCTTGTCGCGGACGGCTGCTCGGCAGTCCTGCGTGCCACCTACGTCGACTCCTCCGGCAGCCTCGTTGCGACCGTGGCCATCGCGGTCCTGCCGGACACGGCGGCGGCACGCAGGGCAACTGGCCAGCTCACCGGGGCTCCGGGCAGGTACCCGGCGCTCGTCCGCGCGCTCCGGATCGCCCGGACGGCGGCGGGCGGCTTCGGCAATGCCCAGCGTCAGCTCTCCCGCGCCTCCTTCGGCGGACCGTACGTCATCATGTCGACGGTCGGCTTCGCTGACGCCAGACACAAGGTGCGGGTCGTCGCCGACCAGTACGTTGAGCAGGAAATGCTCAGCCTGGCGCGGGGGCTGTCCGGGTCGGCGGACGCGGTCCTGGGCCGGCCCCCGGCGATGCCCGCGTGTCCTGGGACGCCCGGATGCTGACCAGGCCGGTGCTAGCTACGGCGGGCAGCCGGGTGCGCATGCTGGCCGCAGGGCTAGCGGCCGTTGCCGTCTGTTCGGCGGGCTCGATCGTGCTGGCGCCGCCCGCCGCCGCCGACACGGTGCGCACCAGCGAGCTATGGGTCCTGAACGAGCTCAACGTGCAGCCTGCCTGGGATATCTCGCAGGGGCAGGGCGTGGTCGTCGCCGTCATTGACAGCGGCGTCAAGTCTGATGTGTCGGACCTGGCCGGCTCGGTCCGCACCGGCCCGAATCTCACCGGAGTACCCACGCTGCCCTCCAATCCGGCCTGGGGCGTGCACGGGACCTGGATGGCGTCGCTGATCGCGGGCCATGGTCACGCGGGCGGCGGAAGCGGCATCATCGGGGTCGCACCACTGTCGACCGTGCTGTCGATCAGGGTGATTACCGACCCGAACGACCCTGGCTACGCTGCCTACGAACGGCAGCCCGCGTCCCGCGGGCAGGCGGAACTGGCCACCGCGATCAGATATGCCGTCCGGCACGGGGCCAGCGTCATCAGCATGTCGCTCGGCTACACGCTGGAAAGCAGGTCGGTGCGCGCGGCACTGCAGTACGCCTACGACAGGAACGTCGTCGTCGTGGCTTCAGCGGGCAACTCCGGCACTACCGCGGCAGCTGACGGCACCGGGCACGCGCCTTACTCGTTCCCGGCGAACTATCCAGGCGTGCTCGCGGTCGGCGCCGTGAACGGGGCCGGTCAGGTCGCCAGCTTCTCCAGCGAGAACTTCTCGGTTCAGGTCGCGGCACCGGGCAGCCGGGTTCCGGCACAGGGCCGAGACGGTCAGTACTGGTACGTCAGCGGCACCAGCCCGGCCTGCGCCCTCACCGCCGGCGTGGTCGCGCTGATCAAGTCCAAGTATCCGGAGCTGTCCGACTCACAGGTCATCTCCGCGATCACCAGCACCACCAGCCCCAGCACCCGGCCGCCGGGCGGTTATAACGACCAGATCGGCTTCGGTGTGGTCGACGCGACGGCGGCGCTGGCGAAGGCTGGACGGCTGGCCGGCGGTGCCGCGCCGACTGGAGGTCTCGAGCCGGCGGCGCATTTCGGCGGCGGCCTCGCGGCGGTGCCTGCGCCGCCAGTATCGCCGCGGGGACCCGGCATGCTCATCCTGTTCTGCTTGCTTGGCGTGCTGAGCCTGGCCGTCGTCGCGCTCTCGACCAGCAGGATGTTCAGCTACCGCGATCGGCGGGTCGCCGCGCTTGCGCCCGTCGAGCGAGATCAGGACAGGGCGGGGACTGGCGGGGAGCAGCCGCGATGACGCGAGCCGGTCAGGAGCGGCGAGCGGCCGGCCCGGAGCGGCCTGCGGCCAGCCCGGCGGGTGGCAGCCCGGTGATCGATGATTACGCCGCTCGGGTACTGGACGTGGTGGACGCGATCAAACCCGGAACCGTCATGTCCTATGGCGATGTGGCCGAGTTCGTTGGCACTGGCGGTCCGCGCCAGGTTGGCCGGGTGATGGCGCTGTGGGGCGGAGGCGTCGCCTGGTGGCGAGTTGTCCGTGCAGATGGTGTGCTGCTCCCTGGCCATGAACGGGCGGCGCTGGCCAGGTACACGGCCGAGGCAACCCCGTTGCGGCAGCCTGCTGGCGGCGGGCCGCCGCGCCTCGACATGAAACGGGCCAGGCGCCCAAACTAGCCTGCGGGCTTGGATATCAGCCCGCGATTGTCGGCAGCGTCTGCTGGAATGCGAACACGATGGAAACTCAGCCGCCCACTTACCGCCTCGTCCGGCAGCCAGCAACGGCCGGGCAGTTGCTGCTGCCCGACGCCAGCCAGCGGCGAGTCGTCGAGCATCCGGGCGGGCCGTTGCTCGTGCTGGCCGGCCCCGGTACGGGCAAGACCAGCACGATCGTGGAGACCGTCGTCGACCGGGTGACCCGCCGGGGCGTTGACCCGAGCCGGATGCTGGTGCTGACATTCAGCCGCAAGGCGGCGGAGGAACTGCGCGAGCGCATCATGCTGAGGCTCGGCCGCACGCTGCGTCAGCCGCTGGCACTGACCTTCCACAGCTATGCCTACGCGCTAGTGCGCCGGGAGTACGTGCTCGCGGGTGAGCAGGCACCGATCCTGCTGCCGGGGCCAGAGCAGCTGCTGGAGGTTCGCCGGCTGCTTCGCGGCGAGGCGGCTGACGGCGCGGTCGGCTGGCCCGAGCGGCTGCGGGCCGCTGTCGGCACTCGCGGGTTCGCGGCCGAGCTACGCGATTTCCTGCTGCGTGCTGCCGAGCGAGGGCTGGACGGGACCGCCCTCGCGGCGCTAGGCCGGTCGCATGACCGCGACGACTGGGTCGCTGCCGGGCGCTTCCTCGATTCCTATGCGGCCAGGTTCGACCTGGCGCCCGTGCCCGCTTACGACTACGCCGAGATCGTCAGGATCGCCAGTGCCTTGCTGCGCCGGGGAGCGGTCCGGTCCAGGGAGCGCGAGGCGTACGACGTCGTGCTCGTCGACGAGTACCAGGACACCGATCCCGCGCAGGAAGAGCTGCTGGTGCAGCTGGCCGGTGACGGCCGCGAGCTCATCGCGGTGGGCGACCCGGATCAGTCCATCTATGCCTTCCGTGGCGCGGACGTCGATGCGATCCGGCGGTTCCCTGACCGCTTCCGCGCACCAGATGGCCGGCCGGCCGAGGTGGTGGCGCTGCACACGTGCCGGCGGAGCGGTCCTGCGCTGCTTGCCGCCTCACGCCGCGTCGCGGCCAGGCTGCCCGCTGCACTCGGCCATCAGCCGGCTGAGGCTCGCAGGGAGCACCGGCAGCTGATCCCCGGCAGCTCAGAGTCGCCAGGTTCGGTCCGCATCGTTACCGCCGCCAGCGCCACGCAGGAAGCATCCCTGATTGCCGACATCCTGCGGCGCGCTCATCTGATGGACGGCATCGCATGGCACGATATGGCGGTTCTCGTCCGATCGGCAGTGCGGCAGGGCCCGGTCCTGCAGCGGGCACTCACCGGGGCCGGAGTGCCGGCGACCGTCGCGGGCGACGAACTCCCGCTGACCGCGGAGCCGGGCACCCGGCCGCTGCTCCGGCTGATCACCTGCGCGGTGCGACCCGACCTGCTGGACGAGCAGGCGGCGGCGGAGCTGCTGACCGGGCCGCTCGGCGGGACCGATGCTCTCGGCCTGCGCCGGCTGCGGCGGGTGCTGCAGGCGGCCGCGCGCGCCGCCGGCCAGCCGGCCACGGACGAGCCGCTTGCCGCCGCTATCAGCGATCCCCGCGAGCTGACCCTGGCAGGCTGGCCATCGTCCCGGATTGACGACCGGACCGTCAGCCCGGCCATCGCGGCTGCCCGCAAGATCGCCGCGCTACTGGAGGTGGCCAGGCAGGCAGCGCTCGGCGGGTCTCCGCACGAGGTCCTCTGGGCGGTCTGGGCTGCCTCCGGCCTGGCGGGCGACTGGCAGTCGGCCAGCGCGGCAGGCGGGACCCGCGGCGCCATCGCGGATGCCGACCTGGACGCCATGGTCGCGCTGTTCGATGCCGCGGCCAGGTTCAGCGAGCGACTGCCGGATGGGTCCATCCAGTTGTTCCTGGACAGCGTCTCGGGCCAGGAGATCGCCGGGGACACCCTCGCTGCTCAGGCTCCGCGCGGCGACACGGTCACGGTGCTGACCGCGCACCGGTCTAAGGGACTGGAATGGGAGCTGGTCGTCGTGGCCGGCGTACAGGAAGGCAGCTGGCCAGACGTACGCCAGCGCGGCTCTCTGCTGGGCATGGACGAGCTCGTGGACGTGGTCGCCGGCCGCGACGCGGACACTGGCCGGCTAGCCGCGGAGCTAGCCGCGGTGCAAGCCAGTGCCAGGCTGCTTGCCGAGGAACGGCGCCTGTTCTACGTCGCGGTGACAAGGGCCCGCAGCCAGCTTGTCGTGACTGCCGTCGGAGCTGCTGACAGCGAGGAGCGGCCGTCGAGGTTCCTGGCTGAGCTGGCCGGTGATCAGATCGACATCGAGCAGGTCGCTGGCACTGGCCGGCGCTGGCTCTCGCTGGCGGCACTGACGGCCGATCTGCGGCGGGCGGCTGCTGATGCTGGACTGCCAGCTCCGGTTCGCGGCGCGGCCGCTGGTCAGCTGGCCAGGCTGGCCGAAGCGGGAGTGCGCGGCGCTAGCCCGCGGCAGTGGTACGCGCTGACCGAGCTCACCTCGGCGGGGGAGGCCCTGACTAGCGCAGTGCGCATCTCGCCATCGCAGGTGGAGAAGTTCACCAAGTGCGGGCTGCGATGGCTGCTGGAAGCTGCCGTGGGCGTGCAGGCGCCGGGAGCGGCGCAGGCGTTCGGCATCGTCATTCATGCCGCCGCCGCGCTGGCCGCCGATGGCGCGGATGACGACGAGGTCGGCAAGCGGGTCGACGAACTCTGGCAGCACCTGGACTTCGGCAGCCCGTGGTACAACTCCAAGCAGCGGGCCAATGCTGAAGCCATGGTGGCGAAGTTCCTCAGCTGGCACCGCAGTAACCCGCGGCAGCTTGTCGGGGTCGAGCAGAAGCTCAGTGTCCGCATGGGCGACGTCACCATCACCGGCCGGGTGGACAGGCTGGAGCGAGACGCCGACGGGGCCGCCGTCGTGGTTGACGTGAAGACGGGCTCGGGTCGGCCGCTCGAAGCCGAGCTGGACCGGCACCCGCAGCTTGGCGTCTACCAGCTGGCCGTGCTGCTGGGTGCATTCGAGCAGCTAGGGCTGACCGAGCCGGGCGGCGCCGAGCTGGTTCAGGTCGGCAAGGCGGCGCTGTCGGCGACCGTCCGGGTGCAGCCTCAGCGGCCGCTCGGCAGCGATCCCGATCCGCTGTGGGCTCAGCACCTGGTGGAGACGGTCGCCACCGGAATGGCCGGACCGGTGTTCACGGCGACCGCCAATCCCGGCTGCCGGATGTGCCCGGTCGCCACAAGCTGTCCCGTCGACGAGCGCGGTGGCCAGGTGGCACCGTGACCGAAGCACCCAGGCAGACCATGCCCCGCTACAATCCGGCTCAGCTCGCCAGGATGGTCGGGGCGCAGGAGCCAACTGCTGAGCAGGCGGCGGTCATCGGCGCATCGCTCCGCCCGATGGCGGTGATCGCCGGCGCCGGGTCAGGTAAGAGCGAGACGATGGCAGCCCGCCTGGTGTGGCTCGTTGCGAACCAGCTGGTCAGCCCGGACCGCGTGCTTGGCCTGACGTTCACCAGGAAGGCCGCGGCCGAGCTGGCAGACCGGGTCAGGGACCGGCTGGCCGGCCTTCGCCGCGCTGGCCTGGATCTGCCGTGTGCGGGACAGGACGGCGAGCAGGCCGGCGACCCGGTAATCGCCACCTACCACTCCTACGCCGGGCGGCTGGTGGCTGACCATGCGCTCCGCGAGGGCCTCGAACCATCTCTGCGGCTGATCACGCCCGCTGTTAGCTGGCAGCTGGGCGCTGGCGTCATCGCCGCCTATGACGGCCCGATGGACTCGACAGAATGGACGCCGGCCACCGTCACGTATGCCGTGCTGACACTGGCCGGCGAGCTAGCCGAGCACCTGCGCGGCCCGGCAGATGTGCTCGAGGTCGGCGAGTGGCTGGACCGCTGCCACTCGGCTCTTGCTGGCCGGGTGCCCAAGCTTGTCCGTGACGTGCTGCGCAGTCAGCGGGTTCGGGAGCAGCTGTTGCCGCTGGTCGCCGGTTACACCGCCGCAAAGGCCAGCCGGGAAGTCATTGACTACGGCGATCAGATGGCCATCGCCGCCCGGATTGCCGCTCGCCATCCGGCCGTCAGCCTCGCCGAACGAGCCCGTTACCAGGTGATCCTGCTGGACGAGTACCAGGACACCTCGCATGCGCAGCTGGTGCTGCTCCGGTCGCTGTTTGGCGGCGGGCATCCGGTCACTGCGGTAGGCGATCCGTGCCAGTCGATCTACGGCTGGCGTGGCGCGAGCGCCGGCAACCTGCGCCGGTTCAGCACTGACTTCCCGATCGCCGCCGGCCAGCCAGCGCCAGTGCGGGTGCTATCGACGAGCTTTCGCAACACCGGCCGCGTGCTCGCCGCGGCCGGTGCTGTTCAGGCCGAGCTGCGGGCGACCGCTCCGGACGTGCCGCTGCTGGTAGCGCCGCCGGGCCGGGCCGATCGCGGGCTGGTCCGCTGCGCACTGCTGGAATCTGCGCAGGCCGAAGCCGCGTGGGTGGCCGGACAGGTGACAACGCTGCTTGCGCTGCCCGCCGGGACGGCGCCCGACGGACTGCCCTGGCCAGACGGCCGCGCGGCTGGCGTTCAGCCCAGGGACGTCGCGGTGCTGTGCCGCAAGAGAGCCCAGTTCCCGGCGCTGCGAGCCGCGCTGGAGGCGTGCGGAGTGCCCGTGGAGACCGTCGGTCTGGGCGGCCTGCTGACCGTGCCCGAGGTCGCGGACATCGTCGCGACCCTGCAGGTCATGCATGATCCAGCAGCGTCGGGTGCGCTCGCGCGGCTGCTGACCTCACCGCGGTGGCGGATCGGCCCGGCCGACCTGGTCGCGCTGGGCAGGCGGGCGAGGCAGCTGACCAGTTCCTGGGCGGCGGAAGCCGGATCACGCGATCCTGACGGCGACCACATAGCCGCAGCTATCACTGATCTGACCAGTGATCCTGGCAGCCTGGTCGAGGCGCTCGATGACCTGGGCAGCCCGGCCGCTTACTCGTTCGCCGGGCACGGCAGGCTGGCCGCGCTCGCTGCCGAGCTCCGGGCGCTGCGGGGCCACGCGGCCAGGCCGCTCGCCGAACTGGTGACCGAGGTCGAGCGGATGCTCGGGCTGGACATCGAAGTGGCGGCCAGGCCGGGTGCCGACCCGGCCGCGGCCCGCGCCGACCTTGATGCCTTTGCCGACGCCGCGGCTGCGTTCGCCGGCGATGCGCACGAACCGACGCTCGGCGCGTTCCTCGCCTATCTTGCCGCCGCCGAGTCGGAGGAGTTCGGTCTCGAAGCGGGGCAGGTTGGCGACACCGACTCGGTGAAGCTGGCCACCATCCATGCGGCCAAGGGCCTGCAATGGCCCGCGGTGCTGGTTCCCGGCATGGCCGACGGCGCGCAGAAGCATGTATTCCCGGCCCGGCCGCGGGTCACCACGCGATGGACGGAGAACCCGCGCCTTCTCCCGTTCACCTTGCGCGGGGACTGCGCCGACCTGCCTCAGCTGGCCGGGCTGCTGCCAGCGGAGCTAGCCGAGTTCGGCGCTGCCTGCACGGCGCGCGACCTGGCCGAAGAACGCCGCCTGTGCTACGTGGCCGCGACCCGGGCGGCCTACTGGCTCGGATGCTCCGGTTACTGGTGGGGCGACGGCGTCGCCAGGGCCGGGCCGTCACAGTTCCTCGCGGAGGTGCGGGCCGCGTGCGAAGCCGGCGCCGGGGATGTCGACACATGGCAGCCGGAGCCGGATGCCGATGCCGTCAACCCGGTGCTGGCAGAGCCTGCGACGGCGCAATGGCCGGCGGCCGTCGCGGCGGGGGCGCGGTACCAGGCTGTGCGCCAGGCCGGTGACCTGGTGCAGGCCGCACTGCGCCGGCGGCAGGCTGGCCCGGACGACCCCAGTGCGTCTACCGAGGGCGCGGATGACGCCAGCGCGGATGACGTTAGCGCAGATGACGCTAGCCCGGGCCACGACCTGATCTCGGACTGGATTCGCGATACCGACCTGCTGCTGGCCGAGCGAGCCCGGCGGCGGGCCAGTCAGGACGTTATCGTTGACCTGCCGTTGCGGCTGCCCGTTTCCTCGCTGGTGACGATGGCCAGAGATCCTGCCGAGCTGGCTCAGAGCGTGCGCAGGCCGATGCCCCGGCCACCGGCCCCGCTGGCAGCGCGTGGCACTACCTTCCATCAGTGGCTGGAGCAGCGGTACGGCCAGGCGCAGCTGATAGACGCCGACGACCTGGCAGCTGTCGCTGACGGCCGGTCGGCCGACGACCCGGAGCTGGCCGTGCTGAAGGCGGCATTCGAGGCCGGGGAGTGGGCGGACCGGTGGCCAGCCGAAGTCGAGGTCGCGTTCGACATGCTCATCGGGGACCGGCTCGTACGCGGGCGCATCGACGCCGTGTTCGCCGATGCGCCGGATGGCGGCTACGACGTGATCGACTGGAAGACGGGCCGCCAGCCGGCTTCGGCCGCGGCGAAGCGGGCGGTCGCCGTCCAGCTTGCCGCCTACCGGCTCGCGTGGGCGGCGCTGGCTGCGGTGCCGGTCACCGAGGTTCGCGCCGCGTTTTACTACGTCCGCGACGACGTCACCGTGCGGCCGTCTGACCTGCTGGATGCTGCTGGCCTCGCTGCGCTCATCGACGACCTGGAGGTTGCGCCTGTGCCGGCCGGCTAGCCCGCTGCGCTGCTCATCCTGGCAGGACGGCGGTTCCCGGCGCGACGGCGGTTCCCGACCGTACCGCGGTGCCGCGCGCGTGCGGTGTCGTCGGCCACGGCAGCCGGGATTCGGGCAGCAGGTACCGGGTCTGCTCGGTGACCTGGAACCCGGCCGCGCTGATCGCCGCAACGGTGTCGCGGCTCGCGTGGCAGCCACCGAAGCAGGCTGGCCAGAAGGTCGCATCGACGAACCGCTGGATCCGGCGCTGCGCCGGCGACTCCGACCGCACATGCTCAAGGAACCGCAACTCGCCGCCGGGCCGCAGGACGCGGAGCATTTCGGCTAGCGCGACCGCCTGATCAGGCACCGAGCAGAGCATCAGCGACGCGACGACGGCGTCGAACTCGCCATTGCCGGCCGGCAGGCTGTCGGCGGTACCTGCGGTGACGTTGATCGGGACCGGCGCTCGCAGTGCAGCACGCTCAGCCATCTCGCGAAGGTGCGGCTCCGGCTCGACCGCGAGCACGCTTGCGACCGACACCGGGTAGTGGCCGAAGTTAAGCCCGTTCCCGGCGCCGACTTCGAGTACCGAACCGGTAAGCCCGGCGAGCAAGCGCTGCCGGTGCTGGCCGACAACGGGTTCCATGCTGGCGCTGAGGCGGGCGTAGACCCGGGCAAAGATCGGGTGGCTTCCCGGTTGTCTCGGCATGTATCTCCTAGGCAGTAGCGCCGCACCCGTCGCGGCGCCACCGGTTAGCGTCCATTGTCACTGATCGCGTAACGCTGCGCGCGGGTTGCCGTCCCGGACTGGGTAAGATGCGCGGGTCGGACCGGACGGAGGCATGCGGGTGACTGAACGTCGAGTGGCCATGAGCGATGGCATCGCTGAGCGCGTGGTGAGGCGGGCCGTCTCGCACCTCGCGAACTCCTATGCCCGCAGCCCGGCCAGGGCGAGCACCGCTAAGGACATGATCGTCCGGGTATTTGAGGGCAAAAGTGAGGAAGCGGACGCAGTCGACGGCTACGCCGCCGCAGCAGCGATGGCTGCCCTAGCGCACGGCATCGAGGCGGAGGTAGGCACCGGACTGGACTGGCTGGCCGTCGCTGCGCTTCAGGAGTGGGACTTCCACCACCCGGAGAACCCGATCTAGCCCAGGGCGCCAGAGCTAGACCGCGCCGCCGGACAGGTGCCTTTCCAGCGATGCCATTTTCGCGGTCAGCCCGTCGGTCACGCCGGGCCGGATGTCCGCCTTCAGCGTCATACTGACCCGTGGTGCGCGGGCACCCACCGCGTCGACCGCGGCTTTCACTACTGCCATGACTTCGTCCCAGTCTCCCTCGATCGAGGTGAACATGGCATCTGTCTTGTTCGGCAGCCCGCTGGCGCGCACCACCCGGACCGCGTCGGCCACATGTTCGGCCACATCGGGCCCGACGCCTAGCGGCGTTACCGAGAAAGCAACGATCATCTGATCCTCCGTCGTGATCCGGGCTGGTCATGTTAGCTGACGGGGTCGCGGAGAATACTGGAAGCCCGAGCGCGCGCTAGTTAGCCGGATCTCGGCTGCGAAGGAGCACCATGGACGTTCGCCTGTACATCGACGAGCACGCGGCGGAGTTTTTCGGCTCGCTCAGCCAGTGGCTGGCCATCCCGTCCATCTCCGCGGACCCCGCGCACCGCGACGATGTAGCCCGGTCCGCGCGCTGGCTAGCTGAGCACCTGAAGCTCACCGGCTTCCCGGTAACCGAGGTGTGGACCACGGGCGAGCCCGGCTCACCCGGACTCCCCGCGGTGTATGCCGAGTGGCCGGCCAGCGACCCGGCGGCCCCGGTGGTGCTGGTCTACGGTCACCACGACGTGCAGCCCGTTGAACCGCTCTCGGGATGGGACAGTCCGCCGTTCGAGCCGGTGCAGCGGGACGGACTGCTGCTCGGCCGGGGTGCCTCTGACGACAAGGGCCAGGTGCTCTTCCACGCCCTCGGCATCAGCGCCGGGCTGGCGGCGGCCGGCACGACGACACCCCCGGTCACCCTGAAGCTGCTCATCGAGGGCGAAGAGGAATCGGGCTCGCCGCATTTCGCCGACCTGGTGCGCGCGCAGCGCGACCGCTTGCGCTGTGACGTCGTCGTCATCTCCGACACCACCATGTGGGCGGCTGACGTTCCCTCCATGTGCGTGGGGATGCGCGGCGTGGTAGACGCGGAGATCAGCCTGCGTGGACCGGATCGCGACCTGCATTCCGGGTCGTTCGGGGGAGCCGTGCCCAATCCGCTGCACGTTCTCGCGGACCTGGTCGCCGGGCTGCACGACAGCGAAGGCCGGGTGACAGTCCCCGGCTTCTACGACAGCGTGTTGCCGCTGTCGCGGGACGAGCGCGACCTGATCGCGCGCCTGCCGTTCGACGAGAAAGCGTGGCTCGCCGACGCTGGCAATAGCGGCGCGGCGGCGGGTGAGTCAGGCTACGGCACGCTTGAGCGGGTCTGGACGAGACCGACCGCGGAAGTTAACGGGATGTGGGGCGGTCACACCGGACCTGGCGGCAAGACGATCGTGCCAGCCCAGGCGCACGCCAAGCTGTCGTTCCGGCTGGTCGCCAACCAGGACCCCGCGGACGTTATCGCCGGGCTGCGACAGTACATACGCGACCGCACCCCTGCTGGTATCGAGGCCACGGTGATCTCGACTGGGAACGGGGTCCGTCCGTGCTTCGCCGCGATGGATTCGCCGGCGGTCCTGGCCGGGCGCCGGGCGATGGAGCGAGCTTTCGGTACGGAGATCCTGTTCACCAGGGAAGGCGGCAGCGGGCCGGAGGCGGACCTGGCCGATATCCTCGCCGCGCCGCTGGTCTTCGTCGCCGTCGGGCTGGATGCAGACAGGATTCATGCGCCGAACGAACGTGTCGATATGGGGCTGCTGCTGAAAGGGGCGGAGGCCTCGGCCTATCTGTGGGACGAGCTAGCCGCCATCGGCGACCAGCTGACGGCGGGCCGGTGAGCGGTCCGGCGAGCAGCCAGGGGGACAGCACGAGCCCGGCTGCCGGACTGGTGCTGCCAGGACCGGCGCGGCCATGGCTGGCGCCGACAGGGCCGGCCCTGACCGGGCTGGCGCTCGCCCGGGCCGACGTCGACCGGTCCGCTCACCTGCGCGCCGATGCCGGCTGGCTCGACGCGGCCTGGGCCGATGCGGGCACCCGCGTGCTCGTGGTCGAGCACGGCCGTGCGCTCTGTGCCATCGATGACCGGCTGGCCCGGCTGTGGTTCGTGCCGCCTGCGGACGCGCCCGACGGAGTGCGCTTCCTGCTTGGCCTCGATCAGCCTGGGGTCGCGTACTTCGGCGTGGCGGGCCCGCTGCCAGAGTTGCGCGAGCCGGATCAGGACGGTATCAGGCCTGTCCCGCTACGGGAGGCCGGGCCGCTGCTGTCAGACCGGGACGCTGGCCTGATGACGCATGCGGTCGCGCTGGCCAACTGGCACGAGACCTTCACCCACTGCCCGCGATGTGGCTCGGTCACCGATCCGATCTCGTCGGGGCACGCGCGCAGGTGCCCGGTGGATGGCAGCGAGCATTTCCCGCGGGTGGACCCGGCGATGATCGTGCTGGTAACCGATCCCGCTGATCGCTGCCTGCTGGCCCGCAACGCGCTATGGCCTGAACGCCGGGTGTCCATCCTGGCCGGGTTCGTCGAGGCCGGCGAGTCGGCGGAGCAGTCGGTCGCGCGCGAAGTGCACGAGGAGACGGGGGTGGTGGTCAGCGCCGTCCGTTATCTCGGTAGCCAGCCATGGCCGATGCCGCAGAGCCTGATGCTGGGCTTCCGCGCCGAGGCCACCGGCGTCGATATTCAGGTCGACGCGAACGAGATCGCCGAGGCCCGCTGGTACAGCCGGGCTGACCTGCGCGCGGCGGTAGCCAATGGCGAGCTGCTGCTGCCGCCGCCGATCTCCATCGCGCATCGCATCATCGAGTCCTGGTACGGAGCGGACCTGCCAGGCGCCTGGTGAGGTGCCGCACCCGGCCGCGACGCGGCCGCAGGCAGGCATTGAGCCGCCGCACGCCGGCGGCCGGGTAGGCACCTACTCGCCGGCCGGATCGCGGGCGCCGCGCGCGCTGACGATGGCCAGCCCGATGGCAAAGACGGTGCCGGCGCACAGAGCCGCACCCGAATCGTGCGGTGCTCGGGCGGGCCAGAGCCACGGCGTGGTCAGGGCCGGGCCGTGCCAGTCGGAATACAGCCCGTACATGCCGGCCACCATGTAGGCCAGCGGGCCGGCCCAGGCGAGTGCGCCGCCGAGCGCTGCCGCGCACAGCAGCCCGATGCCTGTCAGCCCGGCTACGTTACGCAGCACGTCCAGTGCACCGCCGGCCAGGTGCCCGCCGGTCCCGGCGGCAATCAGCGCGGCGATGGCGATGATCGTCAGCGTCAGCGTCGTGCCGAGCCGCAGGAATGGCAATCGCCCGCCGGTCACGCGTTCCGGTTCGCCGAGCGGACTCGCGGTGGTGATGGCCACGATCGCGGCGGCCATCGCCTCGAATATCAGCGGCAGTTGCAGCGCGCCGTAGCTATCCCAGTGCCCTATCAGCGCGACCCTCAGTCCGATAGCGCTGACTGCTATCACGGCTACCGCCGCCGGGACCCTGCGGCAGACCAGGTGCAAGCGGATCAGCCGCACGCCTGCTCGCGCGGGCAGGGCCGGGATGCCGGCGGACGCGCCGTGCCGCGTCCGGGCCGGAGCGGCGGTCATGGCAGCCGCGCCAGGGTGATCTGGCCTGCGCGCAACGCGGGCAGGTTCGCTGCGAGCCAGGCGTGCCGTGCGGCGGCAGGCAGCCCGGCGAACCGCCTGGCGGCGGCGAGCTCCTGCGCATTGAGCGGCGGCGTCAGCGGACCGATGGCCAGGTTACCAGCTCGCCGGGAGTTAGCGGCCTGCTGGCTGACGCTGGCCGGCAGTCGCTGGGCGCCGGCGATTTGCAGCATGGCGGCCGCCACTGCCCGCTGTGCCGGGTTGCCGGACAGATCACCCAGCACCCTGGCCACGACATCGGCCGCGGTATTGGCGCGCACCGTGGCCACGAACTGGGCCGACGTCATGCCCTGCTGTCCTGGTAGCTGATCCGGCATGGCCAGCTGACTGGCTACGCTGATCATGAGCCCGTTGCCCGGCTGCGACACGAAGACGGGCGCACCCTGGCTGAGCCGGGCTGGCGCACCGGGCAGGCCGGCCACCTCGGCGAGGGCCGGGCGGACCGCGGCGACGACGACAGGCAGGTAGGCCCCGTAGGCAGGATTCAGGCAGACGGGGATCTGAGTGTGGCTGCAGACCGGCCGGTAGTCGATAGGCCTGTCGTTGGCCGCGTCGTGCAGGGCCGGGATGATCACCATGCCGTGCTCGTCGGCCCGGCCGGTACTGACCAGCGCAACGGCAGCTATCGCGGCTGCCAGCCCCACCGCCGCGAGCGCGGCGGCCGCCTGGCGCAGCCTTCGTCCGCCCGCCTGGGCAGGCCAGCCGAGCGCACCAAGAGCCACGAGAGTGACTCCGGCCAGGAAGATCACCTGGACGATCGAGAGGTCAGGCAGGTAGTGGTAGAAGGTGCCGACGCCCGCGTCCGGCCCGATGTTTGCGGAGCCGCTCAGCACCGGTGAGAGCAGCCAGACGGAGTTATCTGCGCTGGCTCGCTCGGAGCTGAGCCCGATGGCGAACCACGTGCCGACAGTGACCAGCGGCGTGATGAAACGGCTGGGGAAAAGGCTGCCGGCCGCGAAGCCGATTGCCGTAACCGCCGGGATTCCGACGGCGCCGACTGCGGCTGGCCACCACAACGGGCCGCCCCAGGGGACCTGGCGGGCGATCATGGCGTAGGTCACGCCCATGCAGCCGACGTAAGCCACCATTGCCCAGAAGGTGGTTGCGAACCAGGTGACAAGCTGTGCCGACAGGCGCGGCCGGGCGGTCACGCAGACCAGATCGGTCATCTTCCGGCGGGTATCGCGCCAGCCCATCCATGCCGCGGCACCGGTGACCGGCGGCACGAAGTCCAGCAGCACACCGTGCTGCAAGGTCATGGCGCGGATGTTCCACAGTGCAGGGAGCTGCATGCTGCTGCGGTAGCCGTGATACCAGAAGAGCACCACGGCTACCGGCACCATCCACAGCATGGTGTTCCGCCGCAGCTCCAGCCGCAGCAGCCGGCCTGCTGCCAGCCCCCGCTTGGCAGCCGCCGGCTTGCTCGCGGAGATGGCCGGAGCATTGGTGGCGGTCATGGCCGCACCGCCGCAAGCACCGCGCTGTAACCGCGCTCCAGCGGTGCATCGCCCACGCCGTACCCCTCGCCCAGCGCCGTCAGCTCATCCGGTGTGCCGTGAAACACGATCTTCCCCCGGTCCATCAGGGCCACCGCGGAGCATGCCGCGCCGATGTCCTCCACCAGGTGCGTACTGACCACGACCGTGGCGGTCCGGCCAAGATCCCGCAGCAGCGCCCGGAACGCCACCCGCTGCTCGGGGTCCAGCCCTGCCGTCGGCTCGTCCAGCAGCAGCAACTGCGGCTCGTTCACGATCGCCTGCGCGATCCCGGCCCGGCGCAGCATCCCGCCAGACAGGGTCCGCAGCTTCGCCTTCGCCTGGCCGCCCAGGTCAACCAGGCTGACGGCACTGTCCACTGCGGCCCGCACCCGGCCCGGCGGTACCTCCTTCAGCAGGGCGAAGTACTCGACGAATTCCGCCACCGTGAAACCCGGGTAATAACCCATGCTCTGCGGCAGGTACCCGAGCTTGCGCCGGATCTCTCGCCGCGGACCGTAGCCGCCAGGATCCCGGCCGAGCAGCCGCAGCGATCCCGACGACTGCGGGATCACGGTCGCCATCATCCGCAGCAGTGAAGACTTCCCGGCACCGTTGGGCCCCAGGAGCCCGAATACGCCGGGCCCGGTGGACAGGCTCACACCTGCCACCGCCTGGGTCCGGCCGAACCGCCGGGTCAGATCGGTGATCTCGACGTTCATGTCGTCCTCCCATTATCCGGATCGCCTGGCAGGCGTGACCGGCCTGCGTCAAGGCTGCCCGGCACCGCCCCGGCACGTCGTCACGCCACAGAGCGCAATCACCGGTCGACCAGGGTGGCAGTGAGGTCCGGCTGGCGGCCGAAGTCATACCTGGGTATGCACCCGCCGGTGTGACGACTCCGCAGCTCAGGACGCCTAGGCTGAGGTCGTGAATGCAGCCAGTGCGGTCGGGTCTGCCGCCAGCCGCCTGCCGGCAGCGGCACATGCGACCTGGCGCGGCCTGCTCCAGGTGCTCGCTGGCGCCGACCGGGCGCCGCCGTGGCGGTTGCGGTCACCGCAGCAGCGCCGGGCGGCTGACGCGGGCCTGGCCCTGGCGAGCCTGGCGCTGATCATTGTCAGCGTGGCCAGCGTGCGCGGGCTGGCCGTGTCCTCCGGCGGCGTGACTCATCCGCCGCTCAGCGCCGGCCTAGTGCTCCTCGCCGTGGCGGTCGTGGCGCCGCTCCCGCTGGCGGCCCGGTTTCCGCTGCTCGGCTGGCGCGTCGGATGGATTGCGCTGCTGCTCGCGCCGCTGGCAAATGTCTCCTGGTGGGGCGGCTGGCCATGGGGCCCGGTGCAGGTGCTCGTGCTGCTCGCGGCGTTCTGCGCGGCGGGTCTTTGCCAGCCGCGGGCGGTGCTGTGGTGGATGTGGGGGCTGAGCCTCATTCCATGGTGGCTGTGGCTCGCGACGCACGTGGCCAACGTGAAAGGCCCGATAGCTGCGACTGTGATGTTCACCGCCATGACGATCGCGGTGGACAGCGTGAGTTCCCGTCGGCGCGTGCAGGAGCACCTCAGCGCCCAGACCGAGCGAACCGAGCGCGAGCAGGCGCGGCGCACTGTCTTGGAGGAACGGGCCAGGATCGCCAGGGAGATGCATGACGTCGTCGCGCATCACATGTCGCTGATCGCGGTGCGGGCCGAGACGGCCCCCTACCGCCTCAGCGACCTGCCCGAGCCGGTCAGCGAGGAATTCCGGGCGCTCAGCGAGGCGGCGCGCGAGGCGATGACGGACATGCGGCGGCTGCTCGGCGTGCTGCGCAACGACGAGCCTGCTGGCCGTGCGCCCCAGCCCCAGCTGTCGGACCTGTCAGCGCTCATCGGTGCCGCCAGGCTGGCGGGGGTAGCAGTCGAACTGACAGTGCCAGCCGAGCTTGACCAGGTGCCTGCCGGCGTCGGTGTCTGCGCCTACCGGATAGTGCAGGAATCGCTCTCGAACGCGAGCCAGCATGCGCCGGGAGCGGCCGTCACGGTGTCAGTCGATCACGCTGACCGCGCCGTACTGCTGCGGGTGGCGAACGGGCCGGGCGGGCCGCCCGGCGTGCCCGGCAACGGGCACGGACGCGGGCACGGGCTGATCGGGATGCGCGAGCGGGTCGAGCTGCTCGGCGGCGCGCTGTCGGCCGGTCCGGCACCTGATGGCGGCTTCGTCGTGTCGGCTGTGCTCCCGATCGGCGACGCGGCATGAGGTCGGGCGGCGGCGAGACGCCGGCGGGCATGACCGCCGGCGCGACCAGGCGCGGCGACACCGCGGGCGGTGCCGTGGCCGGCGGCGTGGTCACGCGCTGCCTGATCGCCGACGATCAGGCGATGGTCCGGGAGGGCTTCGCCGCGGTACTCGCGGCCCAGCCTGGTCTGCTTGTCGTCGGGCAGGCAACCGATGGTGCCGACGCAGTCGCCCAGGCAAAGTTGCTGGCACCAGACGTCATTCTCATGGACGTGCGGATGCCGCTGCTGGATGGTCTGCAGGCCACCCGGCAGATTCTCGCCTCGCCGTCCGGTCCGCATCAGCCCAGGGTTCTCATGCTCACGACTTTCGACCTCGACGACTACGTGTATGAGGCGCTGCGCGCCGGGGCGAGTGGCTTCCTGCTCAAGGATGCAACCGCTGCCGAGCTAGTGCGCGCGGTTCGGGTGGTGGCGGCCGGGGACGCGCTGCTGGCCCCGTCGGTAACCCGGCGGCTGATCGCCGACTTCGCCAGCCGGCCGAGGGCTGATGCACCGGCTCCGGTCTCCCTCGCATCGCTCACCCAGCGCGAGACCGAGGTGCTGCGGCTCATCGCGCGCGGACTTTCCAACGCGGAGATCAGTGACACGCTGGTCATCGCCGAGCAGACAACCAAGAGCCACATCGGTCGCATCCTGGCGAAACTCGATCTTCGCGACCGGGCTCAGGCCGTCGTGGTGGCCTACGAATCGGGCCTGGTCGCCCCCGGCCGGTGAGCCTGGTTGCTTCCGGTCGTTGCCGGGGGCAGCACGGGCGGCTGCCCCCGCGGCGCGTACAGCGTCGGCAAGCGCCGCTCTGGTCAGTCTTGACCGCAGCACGGGCTGTCAGCTGCAGGCGGCGAGGATTGCGTCGCTGACGGCAGCCATGTGGCGGGCCCCTGCCGAGCGGGACACCAGCCTGGCGGTGACATAGCCGACGGCGACGTTCCGCTCCGGGTCGGCCCAGCCGATGCAGACGTAGCTGCCGTTGTGGCCGAACGCGGTAGCGCTGGCAAGCTGGCCCATCGGGCTGTGACCGCCGCCGACCCGAGTGCCGCCGGGCCGCGCGCCGCCCAGCTGGAAACCCTCCGACCACCGGACCGGCAGTTTCAGGTAGCGGTCGGTCTGGCCAGCCCAGGACGGCTGCGTAGCCCCGGCAATCGTCTCCGGTGCCAGCACGCGGGTGCCATCAAGCGAGCCGCCGTTCAGCAGCGCCTGGTAGAACCTGGCCAGATCTCTCGCGGTGGCTGACACGCTGGCTGCCGGGATGACCGCCTGCCGGGTCGCGCGGCGGTTGATCACCAGCTGGGTGGCCAGCTCGGCTGCTCCGTGACCGGAGACAGGCACGTGCCGGTGCCAGTGCTCCGCGGGCAGGCCGAGGTAGGTATCGTGCAAGCCGAGCGGGTGCAGCAGTTCAGCGCGCAGGAACTCAGTGACGGGAACGCCAGCGACACGCTGTACCAGCTCGCCGAGAATGAAGCCGTAGCTGAGCACGTGATATGCGGGCACTGCGGCGGGCGGATACGACAGGCGCGCCCGCTCGATCGCGCGGACCGACGCGGCCCAGTCGGTCATAGCGGCCGCGTCGCGCGCAAAGCCCCTGGCCACCGGCAGCCCGCTGCGATGCTGCAAGACCTGACGGACGGTGATGTCCTGCTTGCCGCGCTGACCGAAGGCGGGCCAGTAGCGTGCCACCGGATCGTCAAGGCCGAGCTCGCCACGCTCGGCCAGCATGTGCACGAGCAGTGCCACCATCGGCTTGCTGGCCGAGAACAGGAAGAACAGCGAGTCAGGCTGACAGCCGACGGCGCGGTCGGCCGCCACCTCGCCGCCCGCTATGACGCACAGCTGCGCGGGGCAGCCACGGGCTTCGACGAGCCTGCCAGCAGCATCCAGGCTGGCCCGGTCAGGCGGGCGCGAGCTTGGCAACGGCCTCCGCCACGTCGACGCCCGGCGTCGGCAGGATCGCGATGACCGGAGTATCCAGACCGGTGCCGTGATACTCAGCGACCCGGTCCCGGCAGTGCTCCAGCGGGCCGTGAATGACCAGCTCATCGACCAGCTCGTCAGGGATCGCGTCCAGGGCGCCCTTCCGGTCACCGGAATTCCAGGCCGCCAGCATCGGCGCGATCAGCTCGCCGCGGCCGAGCCATTGGTGGAACGCCGCGTAGACCGGCACCGTCAGGTAGGCCGCGACCACCCGGCGGCCGATGTACCGGGCGGTACCGACATCGGTCGTCGGGCAGACGAAGATGCGGGCGACTAGCTCGCACTCGTCACCGGCCACGCCGCGCACCTTTGGCACATCTGACGGCGATAGCCAGTTCGTGATCGCGATGCCTGCCTCGGCCGCGGCAAGCCGCACCATGCCGGGCCGGAGCGCTGCCAGGGCAAGCGCTGGCGGGGTAGCGGGCGCCGGATCGAGGCGGAAGCCGTCTACCGAGAAGGTCTCGTAGGCCTGCGTGACCTTCCCGCCGGCGAGTGCTTCGCGCAGGAACCGGAGCATGTCCCGAGATCGCTGATACGGCTTCTCGAACGGGATGCCGTTCCACTGCTCCACGGCGACCTTGGAGGAGGTGCCGATGCCCATCACGAACCTGCCGGGCGCGAGGCTTGCCAGCGACCCAGCCGACACCGCGAGCGCGACCGGCGCGCGCGTGTAGATGCCCACGATCGCGGTGCCGAGCCGTAGCTGCGGGGCCCATTGCGACGCGAGGACCAGCGGGGTAAAAGCGTCTATGCCATTGAGCTCCGCCGACCACGCGTCGGTGTAGCCGAGATCAGGCAGGCTGGCGACCAGTTCGCGCTGCTCGGCCAGCGCCATCCCGGTCAGCGGCAATGTCAGACCCCAGCGAGATAGTGATCTCATGGACATCCCTTCGCGGCGCGCTCACGTGGCTGCGAGTATGCCAGGGTTTGCCCGGCCCGCTAAGCCTGCCCGTCGCGTTGGGCCTGCTGCCCGGCGGTCAGCAGCCGGTCGCGGTGACATCGGCCTGCCTGCCGGGTGCTGTCAGTTAACGGGTCGCGGCCGGCCCTGCCGCGCGGGCGCTACGGTCGTGCAGCTCCCGGAGCCGGTCCGCGCTCTGCTCGTCAGCCGGGGTGTAAGTCGTCATCCGGGTGCCGAGGCGCTGGCCGAGCCACAGGTGGGTGTAGTTGAGCTTGACCAGGCCGACGTCCGGGTGCAGGTACCGCTTGGTCAGGTTCTCCGGGATGGCGACCTCGTGCCGATCCCACAGCTCGGCGAATTCGGGCGACACCTTCAGCAGCCTCGACACCAGGCACTTCCAGGCCGGCTCGGCCACGTGGTCGGCCATCGCGGCACGGTACTCAGCCACCATCCGGCGGGTGCCTTCTTCCCAGTCGAGCATCGCGGCACGGCACCGCGGGCTGGTGAACATCCGCCACAGCGTGTTGCGCTCGTCGAATGGCAGGTCTCGCAGCGGGCCCAGCAGGTCTTCGTAGGCCTGGTTGAAAGCCAGCAGGTCATACCGCGCGTTGCGGATGCATGCCGGGAACGGCTCCAGCTGAGCCAGCAGCAGCTGGGCGGTCGGCGGCAGCGTCGCGCACTCGGCTTGCCCGCTGCCATCCGGGGTGTCCGCCAGCCGGAACAGGTGATCGCGCTCGTGCGGGTCGAGCAGCAGGGTGCGCGCCACGGCGTCGAGTACCTGCGGGGAAGCATTGATGTCCCGGCCTTGTTCGAGCCAGGTGTACCAGGTGACGCCGACGCCGGCCAGCGTCGCTACCTCCTCGCGCCGCAGCCCCGGAGTGCGGCGGCGGGCGGCTGGGGGCAGCCCGACCTGCTCAGGCGCGATCCGTTCGCGCCGGCTGCGCAGGAAGCCGGCCAGTTCCTGACGGCGCAGGGCGGCGGTCTGAACGGGCGCCAGCGACGGGCCGCTCATCAGGCTGCGATCGGCCGGACTGGCCGGGGCGGCGCTGGTCGGGGTGGCGCTGGTCAGCAGGGTCTGCTCGGTCATGGCTACCATCTTGCCTTATTCCCAGTGATGTTGCCAGGTAGTCTCAGTACTAGTATAAGCAGACTCTAGTACCTGGCTGTTTTTCTCGGGCAAGCTAGTTGCATGGCATCCACACTGCACTCGCCCGGATCCGCACCGTCCCGGTCAGCACCGTCGTCGTCGCCGTCACGGTCTGCTGCGGGGCCGGCACCGGGTCACGGGCCTAACGCGCTGACCTCGGCTGGCCTGACGGTCATCCTCGTCGGCGTCCTGCTTCCCATGATCGACTTCTTCATCGTGAACGTCGCGCTGCCGACCATCGACAGCGACCTTAAGGCCAGCCAGCCACTGCTCGAACTCGTCGTGTCGGGCTACGCGACGGCGTATGCGCTGCTGCTGGTGCTCGGCGGCCGGCTGGGTGACAGCATCGGCCGCAAGCGGCTGTTCCTGCTGGGCATGGCCGCGTTCACGCTGACCTCGCTGGCCTGCGGGCTGGCCCCGACCGCGACGTTCCTGGTGATCGGCCGCGTCGCGCAGGGCGCTTCGGCGGCCGTGATGGTCCCGCAGGTGCTCGCCACGATCCAGGCGGCGACCAGCGGGGAGCGTCGCAGCCGGGCACTCGGCCGGTATGGCGCCGCCGGCGGCCTCGCGGCCGTGCTCGGCCAGGTGCTGGGCGGGCTGCTGGTGTCGGCCAACATTGATGGCCTCGGCTGGCGGCCGATCTTCCTGGTGAACGTCCCCATCGGGCTCGCTGGCCTGCTCCTCGCCAGGCGGTACGTGCCCGACACCAGGCACGGCGCACCGGCCAGGATCGACGGGCCGGGCACGATGCTGCTCGGCCTGACCGTGCTGGCGCTGCTGATACCGCTGACCGAGGGTCGTTCGCTGCGCTGGCCGGCCTGGACCATCGCGCTGCTCGTGGTCGCACCGCTGGCGGCCGCGGCTTTCGTGCGCGTCGAGCGCCGGGCCGAGCGGGCTGGTCGCACTCCGCTCGTGCCGCCGTCCCTGCTGCAGCACCGGAGCATGCGCCGCGGGCTGGCGCTTGCCCTGCCGTTCTTCGCCGGCTTCGGCGCCTTCATGTTCTGCTACGCGCTGCTGGTGCAGGACGGGCTGCATGCCAGTGCGCTGACAGCAGGCCTCGGCCTCGTGCCCATGGCGGCCACGTTCCTCATCGCATCGCTGTCCACGTCCAGGCTGCTCGCGCGGTACGGCGCCAAGGTACTCGCCGCTGGCGGCCTGCTGCAGGCAGCCGGGCTCATCATCCTGGCAGTAACGGTGTACCTGGGCTGGCCAGGGCTGTCGGTGCTGGCACTGGGGCCTGGCCTGGCGGTCGCGGGGCTCGGCCAGGGCCTGGTCATGAGCCCGCTGTTCGGCGTCGTGCTGTCCGACGTCCCCGCTGCTGTCGCCGGAGCAGGAAGCGGCGTGCTCACCACCACGCAGCAGACGGCGCTGGCCCTGGGCGTGGCCACGCTGGGCAGCCTGTTCCTCGCGTTGGCCGCTGACGGCACGAGCATCAGCACCGCGTTCATCATCGTGCTGGCGGTGCAGGTGGTGGTGGCGATCGGCGTCTCCGCCGGAGCACGCCGGCTGCCGGGCTGGCGGCGCCGAGAGCCTGCAGTGGCGGCGGGCGCCATCGCGGCGGAACTCTAGCCAGGTCGCGAAGATCGCGAAGGTGCCACCGGTGCGAGCGGATCGCCCTGGTGGCACCTCCGGCATCCCGGATCGTGCCGGGGGACCGGCCAACCGGAAGGCTGTCTCGGGTGTCTTAGCTGCGGGGGAAATTACCGCTCCGACACCTACGGCAGGAGACTGGCGATGAAGCGGATGACGGCTGCGGCTGCTGCGGCGGCGGCGCTGACGACGGCAGGGTTGCTCGCGGCTTCGGCCGGACCGGCGGTGGCCGGACCGGCGGTGGCCGGGCCGGCGGTGGCAGTCAACCGGGCGAGCGGTCCAGCAGCGGCGGCGCCGCCGGGCGGCCCGGTACCCGCCGGTTTCAAGCCCGCGTCGGTGACGTTCGTATCCGCCAGTGAGGGCTGGGTACTCGGCACCGCGCCGTGCGCGCACAAGCCATGCACCTCGGTGCTCAGGACGGCCAATGGCGGCAGGTCATGGGTTGGCATCCCGGCGCCGAAGTATCCGCTCGCCAAGACCGATGTCACGAGCGGACTGCTGAGAATGCGGTTCGCTGACGCATCCGACGGCTTCGCATACGGGTCGCAGCTGTGGGTCACGCACGACGGCGGCGCACGCTGGCACCGCGTGCGGCAGGTTCCCGGTTACGTCACCGACCTAGAAGCGTCGGCCGGGATTGTCTACGCGACCACCGTCACCGCCGGCCATCTGGCGGTCTACTCCAGCCCGGCGAACCGGGACTTCTGGCACCGCGTCACCGCGTTGCCGCGCACTGCTGGGACAGGCGGCCTCGGCACGATCACCCTGCACGGCCGGGCTGCCTGGATCATCCTTGCCAACAGGCTCTACTCGACCCGGACCGGATCGGGCTGGGTGCGGGATACCTTCCGGTGCCAGCATGGCTGGGGTCTGTCCAGCGTGGCCGCGTTCAGCGCGCGGCGGATTACCGCGCTGTGCTCCGGGGAACCGGCGCTCGGCTCGACCCTCAAGAAGGTGTACGAGTCGGCTGACGGCGGAACGCACTTCGCTAAGGTCGGCGCCCCGCCGCAGGGTGGCGACGGCGGCCTGCTGGCGGAGCCGACGGCCAGCCACTTGTTCGTGGCGACCTCATCCGGCGCGACCTGGCTGTACGTCAGCAACGATGGCGGGCGGCACTGGCATCAGAACCTGATGCTCGACGACGGCGGCCTGGGCTGGAACGACTTCGGCTTCACCACCGCCACTCAGGGCGTCGCGATCGAGGGCACGCCGTTCCTCGGCAGCCACCTGTACCTGAGCCGGGACGCGGGCGGCAGCTGGCACAAGGTGAAGTTCTGATGCCAGAGCTGCCATAACGCGGCACTGCTAGCGCGCCGACACCCCGAAGCCGAACCTTTGTGGATTTAGTGCCGCTCCGGCAGCACTCAATCCAGGAATGTTCGGTGAGTTGATCTTCCCTGCCCCAGGCCCGCTGCCCGACGCGCTGCTTCAGCCGGTCAGCGCGAGGGTAGCGCCGTCTGGATTAACAAGCCGGTGCGCGCCCTCGGCGGCCGGGAACTTGGCAAGTGGTCCGCGCACCCATGCCTTCGGGCCATCCGGGCCGACCAGGATCGCGCCGTCAGCCTCGCTGGCGACCAGCTCATCGCCTACTCGCAGCAGCACCGGTCCGTCCCGACCAGCCGAGATCGCGGTGCGTCCGGCCGCGAGCGCGGCCAGCACCGCGGCCGGGTCGTCGACGTCGGCTTCGACCCAGGTGGTCGGTGCCCCTGGCGGAGCATCTGAGCCTGGCTTGTGCCAGTCGCTGCCGCCGACGGGAACGGCGGCCGGATCCCAGGCCTGCCACCAACCGAGCGGCGCGGTCCATCGGGTGTCCAGCCAGCTCCAGTGCCAGACCTCGAGCAGCGGCGGCCGCCGCTTCATCGGCGCGGTCCAGGCCAGCTGCCCGCCGTACGGGTGGTTGATCGACAGCAGGCCACCACGCTGCTCGCAAGCGGCGAGCCAGTCGTCGGCGGGTTCGCGGAAGTCGATCCAGCCCACGTCGCCGAACGCGTTCGCGTGCCCGGCTTCCACGGTCACCTCCTGACCGGGTATCAGCACGATCCCGTGCGCCGCTGCGGCTTCCGGCAACTCCGCGTGATGGCTGATCGTGTTGTGATCGGTGACGGCGACGTAATCCAGCCCCCGGCCGGCCGCGAACCTCGCCAGCTCGGGCACGGTCATCACGCCGTCGGAATGAACCGTATGCATATGCAGGTCGCCAGCGAGCCAGCGGCGGCCGGGCGTGGCGGGCAGCACCCGTGCCGGCGGCCGGTCGGTGAGCGGCGGCATCGGCTCGGGTGGATCCGCGGGCATCACCTCACCTGGCGTACTGGACACGTCAATCGTTACCCGGTACTCGGCTCCGGCCGGCGGCACCCGGTACAGGCCGATCATCACTGCCCAGGCGCCTGGCTCAGGCTCGCCCGGCACGTATCCCGGCGTTGCCTGGTCCGGAGTGATGACGAACAGCCGGCGTGAGCCGCCGGACCAGCCGCGGAACCCGGCTGCGCCGATACAGCCGAGGTCCATGATGGCGCCGGACCGTTCGTACTCAAGCTCGACGCGAACTGCGCAGGCACCGGCCGGGACCTCGAACGGCAGGTAATGCCAGGCTGAGCTGAACCGGTCCGCTAACGTCCAGCGCCCGGCATGCCGAGTCGTGACCATGGCGTCCATCTGATCAGACGACCGGCCCGAAGGCGACGACCGGCCCGCCCCCAGCGACTGCCCGCCGCCTCCAGTCAGTGCCGCCGCCGCAGTGCCGCCGCCGCAGCGCCGCCGCTGCGTCAGCGCCCTCACTCGGTGCAGGTCGTCGCTTGACCCGGCGAATTCAACAACCGTAGAATTCAACCGGTGTTGAAATAGTCCAGCGCGCGGAGGACCGCACATGTGGGCCATGATCGTCAAGGAGTTCCGGCAGCTTCGGCGGGACCGCCGGACGCTGGTCATGATGATCGCGATGCCGGTCATCTTGCTCGTGGTACTCGGCTATGCCGCCAGCTTCGACGTCACCTCGATCCCGGTCGCGGTAGCGGGTCCCGAGGCAGCCCTGGTGGCCAGGGTGCTGCCCGCGCCGTTCGACGTCGTCAGCACGAGTGCGCCAGCGGGGCAGACGCCCGCACAGGCAAGGACGTGGGCGCAGGATCAGCTCCGGGACGGCCATGCCGCCGTCGCGATCGTCACGGGCGGCGGCGCGTCCGCCCTCAGCGGTGGCGCGCGGCCCGAGGTCCTGATCGACGGCAGTCAGCTCTTCACCGCGCAGGCGACGCTCACGGCGCTGTCCAAGCTGCACCTGGCCGTTCGCGGTGGCACGGCGATCAAGCCGCAGGTCACGATCCTGTACAACCCGAAGCTCACCACGTCCGACGTGATGATCCCCGGCCTGGCGGGGGTGGTGCTGGTGTTCATCGGCACGATCATCACCAGCCTCGGCGTGGTCAGGGAGCGGCAGTCCGGCACGCTCGAACAGCTCGCGGTGATGCCGCTGAAACCGCGGGATGTATTCCTCGGCAAGATCGTGCCGTACTTCGCCGTCGCCGCGGTCGATCTGGGACTCGTGCTCGCTGCCGGAATTGTCGTCTTCGGGGTGCCATTCCGCGGGTCGCCGGCCGTGTTCGGGCTGGGTGCGCTGCTGTTCCTGTTCGTCACCCTCGGCACTGGCGTGCTGATCAGTACCGTGTCGCAGAATCAGGGCCAGGCGATTCAGCTCGCCTTCATGCTGATGCTGCCGCAGATCCTGCTGTCAGGCCTGATCTTCCCGTTGTCCTCGATCGTGTCCGGCGTCCGGTGGATCTCCTACCTGCTGCCGCTCACCTACTTCAACGAGATCTCCCGCGGTGTGATGCTGCGAGCCGAGCCGATCGGCCCGCTCTGGCAGCCGTTCACGTTCCTGGCCCTGCTCGGCGTGGCGGTGGTCACGCTGGCCATCTTGCGCTTCCGCAGCTACCTCGCGCCGGCCGCGAGCGGCGGGCGGCTGCACCGGCGCGGGCACGGCCAGACCGGCACGACGGCGGGGAACGTGGTCGCCCCGGAGCTGGCGGCCGGGAGTCTCGCCGCGGCCCCTGGCCTCGGTCAGCCCTCGGACCGAGGGCGGCATGCATGACCAGCCCGGTAGTGTCTGGTGGCGGCGGCACCGAGGCCCTGTCCGGCTTCGGCGCGACCGGGCTGAGCCTCCGCTACGGCGAGACGCTGGCCCTGGATTCGGTGTCCGTCGACATTCTGCCGGGTCAGGTCACCGCGGTCGTAGGCGGCGACGGGGCTGGCAAGACCACATTGCTGCGCTGCCTCGCAGGTGCGCTCAAGCCGGGCAGCGGGCAGCTTCGCACGCCGGATGCTCGCCACATCGGCTACCTTCCGGCGAGTTCCGGTACCTATCCGGACCTGACGCTGGCGGAGAACCTGGCATTCCGTGCCACCGCATACGGACTATCCGGTCCCGCCGGTGACCAGCGCATCGCGGAACTGGTCGACCGAGCCGGCCTGACAGCAGCCACCGACCGGCTGGCTGGTCAGCTTTCCGGCGGGATGCGGCAGAAGCTCGGCGTGATAGCTGCGCTGCTGCACCGCCCGGAGCTGCTGATCCTGGACGAGCCGAGCACCGGCGTCGATCCGGTGAGCAGGTCAGGCCTGTGGTGGCTGATCGCGTCGGCCGCCGCCGACGGTGCCGCGGTGATCCTCTCGACCACCTATATCGACGATGCCCAGCGGGCCAGCGCGGTGCTTGTGCTCGACTCGGGGCGCCAGCTCGCCGCCGGAACACCGGAGCAGATAATCGCGGCGCTGCCCGGTGCGGTCGTCAGATTCCCTGACCGTCCCGCCGGGGTGGCCGGCGACCGGGCCTGGCGGCGCGGCGCAAGCTGGCGGATGTGGTGCCCGCCTGGCACCGAGCCGGCCGGCCAGCTCGTGCCGGCGGACTTGCAGGATGCGGTGACTATCGCCGCGCTCGCTCGCGAGCTGGCCCAGTCCACGGCCGCTGAACCGGCCGCGACCGCTGAACCGGCCGCGACCGCCGAACCGTCCGCGACCGCCGAGCCGTCCGAGGCAGACCAGGAACCGGCCCGCCCGGCGCCCGGTGCAGCGGTCCGTGCCAGCGGACCGCTGGCCGAGTGCGCCGCCGTGACGCGCCGGTTCGGCGGATTCACCGCGGTCCGCGCCGTCAGCATCGCGGTCCGGCCCGGTGAGATCGTCGGGCTGCTGGGCGCGAACGGGGCAGGCAAGACGACGGTGATCCGGATGCTGCTCGGCCTGATACCGGCGTCCGAAGGACAGGTCCGGCTCTTCGGTGAGCGGCCCAGCCGCCGGACTCGCCAGCGAATCGGCTACGTTCCCCAAGGTCTCGGCTTGTACGAGGACCTGACGGCGGCGGAGAACATGGCGTTCGCCGGGGCGGTCTTCGGCAGCCCGGCGGCCGCCCTGCCCGCCGACCTCGCGAGCCGCTCCAGGATCCCCGTCGGCAGGCTGCCACTCGGCTTGCAGCGCCGGGCGGCGTTCGCCCAGGCGCTGTCGCACCGGCCGGACTTGCTCATCCTGGACGAGCCGACATCCGGAGTCGACCCGCTCGGCCGGGCGCGGCTCTGGCAGACCATCGGCGACGCTGCTCGCCAGGGCACGGGCGTGCTGGTGTCAACGCACTACATGGAAGAGGCAGGGGAGTGCGACAGGCTCGTCATCATGGCGGACGGTGCGGTGGTCGCGGTCGGCACCGCTGACGAGATCGTCGGCACCTCCCAGGTCACAGTGGTGGAGGCAGGTAACTGGGCCGCGGCGTTCGGCAGGCTCGAGCAGTCGGGCTTGCCGGTCTCGCTCGCCGGGCGGGTGCTGCGCGTGCCGGGCGCCAGCCCGGCCGAGGTTACCGAGGCGATCGCTCGCGGCGGCCCGGGCGGATCTGACTGGCGCATCTATGCAGCACCAGCGTCGCTGGAAGAGAGATTTTTCGAACTTGCCCTGCACCCGGCCGGGGATGGCACGTCGCGGCGAGTGGTGCCGGCGTGACCCGATCTACCCGGACTGGCCGGCGCGCCGGTGACAGCGGCACCCGCGAGGCGATCCTCGACGCAGCGCGCAGCCAGTTCGCCGAGAACGGCTACGACGGCGCGACCATCCGTGCGATCGCCGCCGCCGCAGGCGTCGACCCGGCACTCGTGCATCACTATTACGGCACTAAAGAGCGGCTATTCGCGGCGGCCATGCAGTTGCCGTTCGTACCGAGCGAGGTCATCACCGCTGCGCTAGCGGCCAGGCCGGGCGAATCGCTCGGCACGCATCTGGTCAGGTCCGCACTTGCCTTGTGGGAGAGCACCGAGGCACGCGGCTCGTTCCAGGCGATACTCCGGTCGGCGCTGACGAGCGACCGGGCCGCTGCCATGCTCCGCGAGTTCGTCACCGAGGCGATCCTCCAGCCGGTGGCCAGCGCGGTGAGCGGCACTGACCCCGCGTCGGCCCCGTTCCGCGCTTCGCTCATCGGCTCCCAGATGCTGGGGCTTGCCATGGCGCGCTACGTGCTGCAGTTCGGCCCGGTCGCTTCGGCCAGCGCCGATCAGCTCGCCACGGCCATCGGGCCGACCATCGATCGCTACCTGACCGGCGACCTGAGCGTGCTGGCGGGGACGGGCTGAGGTTGTCGCCTATGACCAGGGGAACGGGGCCAGGTCCGGCTCAATCCAGCCGGCCCGCGCGGCCGCGCGGGCTAGGACTGCGGCGCTGTAGTGGCGGCTGAGCAGCCGCTTGTCCAGCAGCGCCGGATGCCGGCCGGCAAAGTCTGCGAAATCGCCTGCCCGCCCGGCTGCCTGGTCGGCGTCGACGTGATACCCGACGAGCTCGGTCCAGGCGCGCGTCATGGTTGCGTGGTATTTCTGCGGGACCTTCTCCTGCGCCGCGAGGTACCGGATCCACCCGCTGATCTTCGCGACCGCCGCGGCGGTGCCGTGCTCGCGCACGGCGAGGAACGCCAGGTGAACGTGCTGGCGGTGACCGAAGCCGCCGGCCGGCGGCACGATCTGGCTCAGCATCCGGGCGAGATCGCCGGGGATCTCGCTGGCCTGGCCAGGGTGGTGCGCGGCCGCGCTGTCGTTCATGGATGCACCTCCGTCAGGGCACGGGCGACGGCGCGGAATCCGGCTATCTGGCCCGCGCTGACCGACGCCAGCGCGGCCTGCTCCAGCTCGCGGACAGCCGACTGAACCGCGGTCGCGGCGCGGCGTCCGGTCGCGGTCAGTTCGATCCGGAACGACCTGCGGTCAGCTCGGTCCAGCTCGCGTACGAGCAGGCCCTTGTGCTCGAGCCGGTCAAGCACGCTGGTCAGTGTCGTCGGTCTGGTGCCCGTCGCCGCGGCCAGCTGGCCGACCGCGCGCGGCTGCCGGTCTGCGAGCACGAGCAGCACGTTCTGCTCGGACCCGGTCAGGCCGAGCTGCGCGAGGCTGGCCGCAAGCACCTGCAAGGTCACGTGCGTCGCCTGGTGCAACGCCCTGACCACGCCGTCGTCGTTAGTTATCACGAGATCAGATAATACCAGATCGTAATATCGGAGCACGCGCGATGCCGCTCCGCACCGCCGCAGCCGGCAAATGCGCGCTAACATCCGCATGATGGACGCGATTCTTGGCGATTGCTCGCTCGCCAGCCTGCGCAAGCGAACGAGCTTCAAATGGCGGACCTATCCTGCGGACGTGCTGCCGGCCTTCGTCGCGGAGATGGACTTCGATCCGGCGGCGGAGATCAAGGACGTGATCCGGGCTCTGCTCGATGCCGGTGATCTCGGTTACCCGCACCGGGGCGACCTCGGGGAGGCGTTTGCCGAGTTCGCGGCGGACCGGCTCGGCTGGGCACCCGATCCTGACCTGATCTTTCCGGTGCCGGATGTGATGACCGGCGTTGCCGAGGTTATTCAGGCGATCACTGAGCCCGGTGCTGGCGTCGTGATCAACCCGCCGGTGTACGCGCCCTTCTTCTTCCGCCTCGAGCTAACGGGCAGGCGGATCGTCGAGGCTCCGCTGCGGCGCGACGAGCACGGCGGCTATCACCTCGACGCCGAGGCCATCGATCGCGCCCTGACTCAGCCGGGCACCGGGGCATACCTGCTCTGCAATCCGCATAACCCGCTCGGCCGTGTCTGGTCCCGCGATGATCTGACCACGGTCGCCGATCTCTGCGAGCGGCGCGGCGTGCCGCTGCTGGTGGACGAGATCCATGCGCCGCTGGTGCTGCCGGGGGCGCTGCACGTACCGTTCCACACCCTCGACCACCCGTCGGCGCGGCAGGCTGTTGTCTTCTCCTCCGCCTCCAAGGGCTGGAATATCCCCGGCCTGAAGTGCGGCATCGCGGTGGCCGGCGGCGCGGCGGCGGCGGCCATCCTGCAGGAGCGATGGGAGGCGCTGCTCGCCTCTCACCTCGGCGTCCACGCGACCGTGGTGGCGCTGCGGCACGCCCGGCCGTGGCTGGACGCCGTGGTCGCGCAGATCGATGCCAACACCCGGCTGCTGAGCACGCTGCTGGCTGATCGCCTGCCGGCGGTCGGCTACCGGCCGCCGCAGGCCAGCTTCCTGGCCTGGCTTGACTGCCGGGAGCTTGGCGCCGGTGACGATCCCGCCGCGACGTTCCTGGACCGCGGCAAGGTCGCGCTCTCGCCAGGACCCGACTTCGGCAGTCAGGGCCGGGGCTTCGCGCGGCTGAACATCGGCACCTCGCCCGAGTTGATTACCGACGCGGTGGACCGGATGGCCGCCGCCATGGCTGGCTAGGCCCGCGCGGCTTACAGCTTGCCAACAATTGCTGTTGGCTCTTGCCCGGCACGGCGCAGCACTGCCACCATCGTCATCCGCGGCTCATTGCGGCTGCTGGTGACCAGTTACGGAGAGAAAGATGCCGTCTCCCGGACTTGCGCGCCGTGCCCGGCTGGTGCTCGGTGTCGCCCTTCCTGCCCTCTTGGTAGCGGCGTGCGGCAATGGATCGCCAGGCCCGACAGTAACGGTGACCCAGACCGCGACCGCCCCGTCGTCGCCAGCGGCCAGTGCGGCCGCCGCCGTCCCGCCGGCCATGGTGGCGGTGACCACGGCGGGTGCGCTGGTGACGCTGAACCCGGCGACGGGCGCGGTGAGTAGGACGCTGGTAGCCCGGCACGTACTCGGTGATCAGGTCTCGGTGTCCTCGACCGGGATGGTGTACTTCGCGGTCCAGCAAGGCTGCTCGAGCGAGGTGGAGGGCGTACCGGTGTCCGGCGGTGCGGTCGCACAATTTGCCCAGGGCAGCCTGCCCGCGGTCAGCCGGGACGGCACGAAGCTGGCCTATGCCAGCGAACCGAATCTATCTCCCGGTTGCGTGCCGAGCACTGCCGACCTGGTCGGGTTGTACCACCTTGAGATCAGGACGCTGAGCACCGGCACCGCTGTCACCTACCCGATGGAGCCGGCCAGCCAGAACACCGGGCTGCCTGCTCCGATCTCGCATCTGTCCTGGTCAGCCGATGGCGTCCACCTTGCGGTGTCTATTGCCGCGATTCAGGACAACGAGGGCTGGAACGTGGTGATCCTGGACACTTCACAAGCCCGCTACTACCTGACCGGACCCGGTACCAGTTCGCTGCCGGCCACCGGCGCACCGACTCCGGGCCGGAGCTACCTGCGCGAGGCGGTATACCTGCCCAACGGGGACCTGTTTGTCAGCCGCGCATGCTGTGCCGGCATCCCGGTTCACAACACCTCGCGGCTGATGTGGGAGGTCGATGCCGCGGGCACCCTGGTGCATCAGGTCGCGATCGGGTATCCCAACCTTGACCACACCAGTCTCGACGTCAGCGCAGACGGTCAGTGGCTGCTGTACCTGGCCGGTCGTGACTTGTACGTATCGCACGACGGCAGCACGCCCAGCAAGCTGACGAGCGGCTACACCGCAGCGGCCTGGGGCTAGGCCGGGACCGTCGCGAGCGTGCGGGACGGGGGTGAGTGCTGAGGCTGGTGGTTGGCCCAGCGGGACGGTCTGACGATACCGACCGGTTCTGACCTGGTCAGGCGCTTCGTTCCGTGCGAATGTGGAACCGAGTCCCACGCCCAGCTGCTGGTGTTGGAGGAGTCACATGGGCCGGGATGTCCCAGCCATGACCGTCAGTCAGCAGGACCGGCGCGCCTACCGGGAGAAGGTGCGGCAGTGCCTCGACGTATTCGCCCGGATGCTGAGGGAGTCGAGATTCGACACTGAGCCGCGCCAGGTGGGCCTGGAGATAGAGCTGAACCTGGTGGATTCGGCCGGGATGCCAGCCATGACCAACACCGCGGTGCTCGATGCCATCGGCGATCCGAGCTGGGCGAGCGAGCTAGGCCGGTTCAATCTGGAGGTTAATGTACCGCCGCGGCAGCTGACCGGCGATGCGCTCGGCGCGCTAGAAGAGGGTGTGCGGGCCAAGCTCGCGCATGCATCGAGCCGGGCGCTCGGCAGCGGGACCCGGCTGGTGATGATCGGCATCCTGCCCACGTTGCGGCAGGCCGACGTGACCGCCGAGGCCATGTCTGCGAACCCGCGATACCGGCTGCTGAACGATCAGATGATCGCGGCACGCGGCGAGGACATGCGGATCTGCATTGACGGCCCGGAGCGGCTGCTCACGCATGTGGACACGATCGTGCCGGAGGCAGCCTGCACGAGCGCGCAATTCCACCTCCAGGTAAGTCCGGAGGCGTTCGGCAGCTACTGGAATGCCGCTCAGGCCGTCGCCGGCATTCAGGTGGCGCTCGGGGCCAACTCCCCGTTCCTGTTCGGACGTGAGCTCTGGCGCGAGACCAGGATCCCGCTCTTCGAGCAGGTCACCGATACCAGACCGGAGGAACTCAAGCAGCAGGGCGTGCGTCCGCGGGTCTGGTTCGGCGAGCGGTGGATCACCTCGGTCTTCGATCTGTTCGAGGAGAACCTGCGGTATTTCCCGGCGCTGCTCCCGCTCCGCGAGGACGAGGATCCGGCGGCAGCGCTCGACAGCGGCGAGGCTCCCCAGCTGGCCGAGCTGACGCTGCACAACGGCACGGTTTACCGATGGAACCGTCCGGTTTACGCGGTGGTAGACGGCCGGCCGCACCTGCGGGTCGAGAACCGGGTACTGCCGGCTGGCCCGACGGTGGCGGACGTGATCGCGAATGCGGCGTTCTACTACGGCATCGTGCGGGCGCTTGCGGAGACCGAGCGCCCGGTCTGGACGCAGATGTCGTTCGCTGCTGCCGCAGACAACCTGGTCGAGGGTGCCAGGCACGGCATTGACGCACGGGTTTACTGGCCAGGGGTCGGCGAGGCGCCAGTGACTGAGCTGACGCTGCGACGGCTGCTGCCGCAGGCCTGGGAGGGACTGCGGCAGTGGGGTGTCAACGCCGCCGATGCTGACCGGATGCTTGGCATCATCGAGCGGCGCTGCCTGACCGGCCGGACGGGTGCGACGTGGCAGGTGGATACGGTCCGCAAGCTCGAGTGCGGGCATGCCGACCGCCGCCGCGCACTTCGCCGGATGACTCAGGGCTACATCGAGCGGAGCGCGACGAACCAGCCTGCGCACTGCTGGCCGGATCTCTAGGACGCACCCGAGCCCCTGCCGGGCGACGCGGGCGCGGCTGACCCGCGCTACCGGGGGCCGGCCCGGCGGCTCGCTATCATCACCAGTAGCAATGCTCTGAATCCGCAGCGCAAGGGAGGACGGGGACAGCGCAGTTCCGGAACGTCACACCTTGGGGGGGTGGGCGATGGCGGTCAGATCCACGGCTGAGCAGGCAAATCCGCGGGCAGGTCGCACTATCGGGGTAGATGCGCAGCTAGCCCGGAAATGCACGGCTGAGTTCCTCGGCACGATGATCCTGGTGTTCGTCGGTGCCGGCGTGGCGACAGTGATGTTCGGCGGGCCGACAGGATTCCGCGGTTCCGGTACCAGCGTGGCGGCAGGTGCCGTGGCGGTTGCCCTCGCGTTCGGGCTCGTTGTCATCGGCCTGGTCGCGATGATCGGCCCGATATCGGGCTGTCACGTCAACCCCGCTGTCACTCTCGGGGCATACCTGACAAAGAGCATCCACGCGCTCGATGCAGTCGGCTACGTGATCGCACAGCTGGTCGGCGGCATTATCGGCGCGCTGCTGCTGCTGTGGGTCCTGCACAGCTCGCCGCTGTACTCCAAAGGCAGGAACGGCCTCGGTGCCAACGGGTACGGCAGCCAGTCGCTGCTGCATATGTCGGGTGGCGGCGCCTTCCTTACCGAGGTCATCCTCACTGCCATCTTCGTGCTCGTCGCGCTGAGCGCGACTCGCAAGGAGGCCAGCGCCGCGGTCTCTGGCATTGTCATCGGCCTGACCCTTGGCCTGGCCAACCTCACGGCGGTCCCGATCGACGGTGCGTCCATCAACCCGGCGCGCAGCTTCGGGCCGGCGCTGATCACCGGCGGGATCGCGCTGAGCCAGGTCTGGTTGTTCCTGCTGGCGCCGCTCGTGGGCGCCTTGCTCGCAGCCGGGATTTACCTGCTGTTCCATCAGGTCCCGGCAGGTGCCGGACCGAGCCCGCTGATCGCCAGGATGCGCGGCGAGCCTGTCGTCACGCACTCGGCAGCCGATGAGCAGCTGCGGCCATCCGGGCAGGGCGGCGCCGCTGCGGTGACGATGCCAGCCGCAGATTCCGGCCCGGTCACGGCCCGGGCTGATCCGGCCGATGCGGCACAGCCACCCGGACCAGGAGAACCTCCGCCCGCAACCTGACCCGGCGGCTGGCCAGTCCGGCGGCAGGTCGTGACCCGGCCGCGCCAGCCACTGGGCGCCGGGCTTGGCCCGGCTGGCCGCCAGTGAGACGATCGCCAGGTGAGCGACGTCGATGCGCCGGTGCAGTCTGCTCATCTGCGCCTGCGCAGCACGTCAGGGCGCTGGGTGCTGCTCGCGACGGTGCTCGGATCGAGCATGGTCATGCTCGACTCGACGGCGGTCAACGTCGCGCTGCCGACCATCGGCCGCAGCCTCAGCGCTTCTCTCGCCGGGCTGCAGTGGACCGTTACCGCCTACACGCTGACGCTGGCCGGGCTGATACTGCTCGGTGGCTCACTCGGTGACCGGGCCGGTCGGCGCCGGGTCTTCCTGATCGGCGTCATCTGGTTCGCGCTGGCATCGGCGCTCTGCGGGCTCGCGCCGAGCATCGGCGTCCTGATCGGCGCCCGGGTGCTTCAGGGCGTGGGCGGCGCGCTGCTCACGCCTGGCTCGCTTGCCATCATCCAGGCCTCGTTCGCGCCAGACGACCGGCCGCGGGCGGTGGGGGCCTGGTCCGGCCTGGGCGGTGTCGCCGCCGCAGTCGGTCCGGTGCTGGGCGGGTGGCTGGTGCAGACGGCGGGCTGGCGCTGGGTGTTCCTGCTGAACTTGCCCGTGGCCGCTGCGGTTGTGGTGGTGGCCACGAAACATGTGCCGGAGACCAGAGACCCGTCGGCGCGCGGCAGATTCGACGTGGCCGGCGCGACGCTTGCTGCGACAGCGCTGGGCGGCATCACCTATGCACTGATCGAGGCTCCCGAGCGGGCCGGCAGCGTGGCAGTCCTAGCCGCTGCCGTGGCCGGAGTCGCCGCCGGGGTCGCGTTCATCCTGCTCGAGCGGCGGCGGACAGGTTCGCCAGAGCGGGTGCCGCCGATGCTGCCGCTGGACGTCTTCGCCTCCCGGCAGTTCAGTGCGATCAACCTGATCACCTTCCTCGTCTACGGCGCGTTCGGCGGCCTGCTCTTCCTGCTGGTACTCCAGCTTCAGGTCGTGTCCGGCTACTCGCCGCTGGAAGCGGGCGCGGCGTTGCTGCCAGTGACACTGCTGATGCTGAGCCTGTCAGCGCGGGCCGGCAGCCTGGCTCAGCGGATCGGGCCGCGCTGGCTGCTGACCGCAGGGATCACCGGATGCGCCGTTGGCATGGCGCTCATGTCCCGGATCGGACTGCAGGCGAGCTACCTGACCGATGTGCTCCCGGCCGTCGGCATCTTTGGCCTCGGCCTGTCGATGACAGTCGCGCCGCTGACGGCGACAGTGCTGGCGAGCGCAGACGTCCGGCATGCCGGAGTGGCGAGCGGCGTGAACAACGCGGTCGCGCGCGCCGCCGGCCTGGTGGCCGTGGCCGCGTTGCCCGCCGCCGTCGGCCTCGGAGCCGCGAGCTACCACCAGCCCGCCGAGTTCTCTAGCGGGTTCGATCTGGCCACAGCTGGGTGCGCCGGAGTGCTGCTGATCGCCGCAGTGCTAGCCGCGGTCCTGGTCGACAATGACGTACTGCGGCCCGCCGGCCGGGCAGTCTCGGCACCGGAGGCCACGACGTGCTGCGCTGTCGGAGCGCCGCCGCTCGAGCCGTCCCCGTCGCGTGAGCTGTCGCCGGGGTCGCGGTCGCCCCGGCAGACCCGCGGCTGACGGCTACGTGCCGGTGCAGGACTAGTTGTCCAGGCCGAGGGTGAAGGTGGGCTTCGGCGAGGTCTCGGGCAGCCGGTGCTCGTCCGCGAGCCTTCGCACCGCCGTGCCGGTGGCCAGGAACTCGGTGGCGTGCTCTCCCCAGACGTGATTCTTCACCTCGACGGTGACGCCGACGATGCCGGATGAACCGCATTGCTCGGCCTCGGCCTGCATGCGCGCGAGCGCCAGTTCGCGGGCTTCGTAGACGCCCTGAGTGAACTGCACCATTTCCTGGTTCTGGCCAGTCTGGCGCAGGGACTGCATCACGCCCTGATGAGCGATGTGGTAGACGCAGGTGCCCAGGACGAACGCGACCGGCACGGCGCCGGCCGCGAGCAGCCGGAAGAAATCCTGCGCCGACAGGTCCGAAGTGAAGGCGCGGCCGTCGGGCGCGCGATGGGCGCCCTGGCCGGTCAGGTGGCGGACGGCAGTGCCTGTCGCCACGAACTCCAGGCAGCCCTGGCCCCATGCGTACATCTGCATCCGCAACTGCACGCCCACGATGCCGTCGGCGGCCAGGTGGTCTGCTTCAGACCGCATCCGCGCCATGGCCAGCTCCCTGGCGTTGTACATGGCCTGGGTGAGGACCTGAAGTTCCTGATTCTGGCTCCAGCGGCCTACCTGAAGCCCCACATGGTAGATCGAGGAGCCCACCACGAATCCGAGCGGCTCGAAGCCGGCCTCGCCGAGCAGGACATATTCGGAGACCGACAGATCCGACGTGAACACGCCGGTCGGACTGGCGCCCGCAGTCTGCGCTAGCCTGCCGTCGGCGGCCTGCGGCTCCCAGGTCGCTGCCGGATTCTGCTGGCTGGAAAACAGCGGCATGGTGCGCCTCCTCAGGCGTCGCGGGAACCGGCCACCGGCAGCCTACTGCGGTGCGGGCGGGCCAGCCCGCGAAGCAGCCGGTGTCGTCTCGCGCACCTCGATCTCCAGCTCCGGTCTGCGCAGGATGGCCGTCGCCTGCAGCTGGTAGGCGTCCAGGTCGGCCCGGATCAGCGGCGGCGGCGCAAAGCTGCGCGGCCACAGCTTCCGCACCCGGACCACGTTGAGCTCAGCTGCGTACAGCGTGAGCTGCGCTTGCAGGTAGAACCAGGCGAGCAGGCCCAGCACGACTCCGAACACGCCGTAGACGGAGTGCGTCTTGAGCTGGTGCCCGACCAGGTAGCCGCCGATCAGCTGCAGTACCTGCCAGCCGATGGCGGCCAGGATCGCGCTCAGCCGCAAGTCGCGGGTGGCCACCTCAGCGGACGTGGCGATCCGGAAGCCAAGCCAGAACAGCCCGATGTTGAGCAGCAGCGAGACGGCGATTACCGCGAGCCGGGACCAGATGCCGCTCAGGTTCCCGGTGCCGCCCGCGACGCTGGACAGCGTGATCGTGATGATCTCGCCCGGTCCTATCACCGTGATCAGCCCGAGACTGCGCAGCAGCGACTTGGGGAAGCGCGGCCGCCGGAACTGCGGCACGCCCCAGACCGTGTTGAACGCGTTCTGGATCGCCACGGCGATGCCGCGGGCGCCGTACAGCGTCAGCACCAGACCGATGATCAGGGCGGGACCGGTGCCGCTGAGACCATGCACGTTCGCCTTCAGCTGCTGGCCGATGACCGGGTACTGACCGAACGCTGAGTCCAGCAGTTGCGTGCGCAGTTTCTCGTTGTTCCTGATGACCAGGTCGAGGATGGTCACGAACACCAGCAGCAGCGGGAAGATGGAGGCGAACGCGTAGTAGGCGATCAGCGCGGCCAGGTTGCCAGCCTGATCGTCGCTGAATTTCTTCCAGGTCGCCACCGCGATGGCGAGGGGCTGGCGCTCCTGCTGGAACCTGTCGGTCGCGTGCAGTAGTTGCGCGGGCCGGCTCAGCGGCGACCCGCGGTCGGCTGGCCGGCCGGTGCTGCCGGCTGCATCGTGCTCGTCGTCCGCATTCATGATGCCGGTGTCGTACCCCGGCTGGGCGCGACTATCCGGCAACGTCCGGCGCCTGCTGACGCGACGCATTACGGACTGACAAGCCGGCTGCGGTCAGGCCCGACATCGGGAGAGTGCTGCTGCTCGTCAGGTCGGACGACCGGTCAGTGCTGCTGCCGGTCAGGTCCGACGAACCGGCGCTGCTGCCCGTGAGGCCGGACGACCGGTCAGTGCCGCTGGCGGCCAGGCCCGACTACCAGGTCTAGCTCGCCGGAACCCGCTGGATGTCCGGCGGCGCACCGTAGCTCGGCACGAACCGGCTCGCCGCAACCGGAGTGCTGCATGACCACCGGCGCCCCGTTCGGGGCCAGCCACCGGTCGCCCCATTGCATCAGCCCGACGAGAACGGGCAGCAGCTCGGCACCCTTGGCAGTGAGCCGGTACCCCAGCCGGGTTCGCTGGCCCGGCTGCTGGTACGGCTCGCGCTCCAGTAGTCCATCCGCCACCAGCTCACGCAGCCTTGCCGCGGCAACCGGCTCGCTGATGCCGACCCGCTCGGCGAACTCGTCGAACTTGGTAGCGCCGTAGAACGCCTCGCGCAGGATCAGCAGTGCCGACCGGCTGCTGATCACGTCGAGGGCGCGGGCCATCGAGCAGTTGGTGGCCCGCCAGCTGCCGCGCGGCGACAGCGCCCCGGACAGCCGCACCGTGTGATCGGCGGGCGGCGGCAGCGCCATCGGTGCAGCGGCGACGGACGGCGAACTCGCGGCTACGGCCTTTTCCATACCGCTACCTTATCTGACTTGTGCAAGGCTTAGCCAGCAGCGTATCTTCTGGCTATGGGTTCACTAAGCCAGCAATCCAGTCAGGTGGCCGGCCAGCCGGGCGCGGGCACATCCCGGACTGTCCGGCCACGCCAGATCCTGGTCATCGTGTGCGCGGGCGTGGTGATGGCCAGTCTGGACCTGTTCATCGTCAACGTGGCACTGCCGCAGATCGCGGTGGACCTGCACGAGCCCAGCCTTGGCACGCTGTCCTGGGTGCTGAACGGCTACGCGATCAGCTATGCCGCGCTGCTTGTACTGTTCGGGCGGCTGGCCGATCAGCACAACCGCAAGAGCGGATTCCTGCTCGGCGTCGCCATCTTCACGGCAGGATCGGCGGCGTGCGGAGTGGCGGTCAGCGTTCCGATGCTGATCTCGTTCCGGCTGGTGCAGGCCGCTGGCGCAGCCCTGCTGACGCCGACTTCACTGGGCCTGGTGCTAGCCAGCTACCCGGCTGAGCGTCGCGGCGGCGCGGTGCGCGCCTGGACAGCGGCCGGCGGCATGGCCGCGGCACTCGGCCCGGTAGCTGGCGGTCTGCTGGTCGCGGCGAGCTGGCGCTGGGTGTTCTTCGTCAACGTCCCTATCGGCCTGGCTGCACTGGCCATCGGCTGGCGGCGGCTGCCTGACGTGCCCGGCCATGACGGCCCGCGGCCCGATGCGCTGTCGGCGCTCCTGGTCACCGCCGGGGTTGGCGGGCTCACCCTCGGCCTGGTGCGCGGCGGTGACTGGGGCTGGACCTCCGCCCGCACTGTCGTCGTGCTGGCGGCCTCGGTGCTGGTACTCGGCCTCTTCGCGTGGCGATGCCTGCGTCATCACAACCCGCTGATCGAACCGAGCCTGTTCCGGGTGCGCACGTTTTCCGGCGCGTCCGTGGCGATGCTGCTGTTCTCCGTCTCGTTCGGGGCCATGCTGCTGTCTATCGTGCTCTGGATGCAGGAGGTGTGGGGCTGGTCAGCGCTGCGCACCGGCCTGGGCGTAGCGCCGGGTCCGATCATGGTGCCGATCTTCAGCTTCCTGGTGACCGGGCGCCTGCTGACCAGGTACGGGCCGGCTGTGGTGATCGGGGCCGGCGCGACAGTATTCGCGGCGGGGATCGGCTGGTGGGCGGCGATCGTCCAGCTGCAGCCCAACTACCTGGAGATTCTGCCGGGCATGATCATCACCGGCATCGGCGTAGGCCTGACGCTGCCGGCGCTGATGTCGACCGCGGCCGGCTCGCTGCCGCCATCGTCGTTCGCCACCGGCTCGGGAGTGGTCAACATGCTGCGCCAGGTCGGATTCGCAGTCGGGGTGGCGATGCTCGTGGCGGTGCTCGGGAGCCCGCACGGGCCAGCTGCTGAGCTGATCGCGTTCCGGCATGCCTGGTACGTCATCACTGCGGCCGGGCTAGCTGCTGCCGCGTCCGCATTCTTGTTGCGCCGTCGGCCGGCTCAGGCGCCGGCCTTGCGGCCAGCGGCTAGCCGAGACGCTCCAGCACGTCCGCGGCCGCCCGCTGGCCGGACCGTACCGCGCCATCCATGTAACCCGCCCACACTGAGGCTGTCTCGGTACCGGCCCAGTGGATAGGGCCGATCGGGGTGCGCAGCGCGTGCCCGTACCGCGTCCACACGTTGGGACCGAACAGCGTGCCGTAGCAGCCGCCGCTGAACCGCTCTTGCTGCCAGTCGCGCTCCAGGTAGTCAGTCGGCTTCCCGGCTCGCGGGCCGAAATACCGGACCAGCGAATCGATCACGGCGCGGCGCCGGACCTCCTCCGGCTGACGGCCAAGGCGGCGAGCCTCGTCACCTTCCAGGAAAGCAAGCAGGATGCCGGGCGATCCGTCCGGCGGGGAGTTGTCGAAGACGACACGCGAGCCTTCGCCGTCACCGGTGGCCTGACCGCACAGGCCTTCCTTGCGCCAGAACGGCTCGTCATAGATGACCTGGCATTTGATCACCGACCCCATCGGCGTGCGCTGGGTGAGCTGCTCGCGCCAGTGCGGCAGCGCGGGCTCGTACTCGATCCGGCCGGCCAGCAACGGCGGCGTGGTCACGATGATCTGCCGCCCGTCGTACTGGGCGGCCGCGGTCCTCGCAGTGACCTTGTCGCCACTGACCTCGATGCGGATCACCGGTGACTCGAGCCTGACGGCGTCACCCAGCTGTGCGGCCAGCCGCTCGGGCAGCACGGCGGAGCCGCCGACGAACCGGTCCTGCTGAGCGCCGCCGGTCGTGTCGATCAGCCGCTGGAACGAGCCGCCTGAGTGCGAGTAGAACAGGACGTGCAGCATGGACAGGTCACCCGGCTCCGCGGCGAATACCGCCTCGGCGCCGAGGGCCAGCAAGGTTCGCGCGCTCTTGCTCGCCGTGTTGCGCCGGGCCCAGGTCTCGAAGGTCTGGCTGTCCAGCTTCGCTGCGTTGGCTGCGGTCCACGGCGCGTCGGTCGGCACCTTCTTGGCCATGGCTTCGAGCCGGGCCTGTGCCTGGCCGATGTCAGCCAGGACCAGCGGGTTGATGCGCGGGATGGTGCCGCTGTAGGTGCCGCGCTTGCCGTTGAAGTGCAGCACCTTCTTACCTGTGTCGTACGTCGGGAACGTGGCCACGCCGAGCTCATCCGCGAGGGCGAGCAGCTTGTCCTGGGTCGGCCCGGCCCACTGGCCGCCCATCTCGACGATCTTGCCGTTGCCGATGTCCTGGTTAACCACCCGGCCGCCGACGCGCTCCCTGGCCTCGAGCACGAGCACGGAGCGTCCGGCCGCCGCCAGGTCGCGCGCGGCGATCAGGCCGGCCAGACCGGCTCCCACCACCAGGACGTCAGCAGCTTCGGCCATGTCCATCACCTTCCGCTTGGCGCGTACGGGCACCGGGCCCCGTGACCTCCGAGCTCCAGCCCTGAGTCGTCCAAGCAGCTTAGGATGGCCGCTCCGACGGTTCCTGCCAGGGGCCAGCTTCGCGCTTGCCCGCCGGGCAGCCGCAGCGGTCGCCGGAGCCGTGGCTAGCCGTGGCTCTTGACGGCCCGCCAGCCGCCAGCCCGGTTGTTGGCGATGATCTGGCGGAACATCTCCGTCAGCGCCGGCCCGTTGATGACCTCGCCCGCCCGGACAGCGACCGTCCTGGCGGTCTTGTTGTCGTGGCCGCCGGTAATGATTCGGTGCGGGTCCGGCACGATGGCGCCGTCGTACAGGAACACATTCACATGATCGCGGGCCGCGAGCAGTGCGCAGATATTGCCATCGAGGACGAAATATGGCTGCTTCGTCCGCTTGATGGTCTCCGCGACCTCCGGGTCAGCCGCATGTACCAGGTCGCGGACCTGGCGGCAGATGTCCTGCTGCCACTCCGGTAGCGCCGCTATATAGGCGTCTACTCTCGGATCAGTGGCATAGCTCATCGCAGCGCCACTGTAGTGCTCCGCCCGCAGCTGTGCCTGCCCTGCCAGCACGAGGGCGCAGCACGAGACTGGCAGAACAGGAGGACGCCAGATGCGCACGGTAGGCGTGGTGCTGCACCCCGAGCGTGACTCCAGCGAGGCCGTGACGGCGGTCCTCGACTGGGCGGCCCGCAGGCGCATTCAGGTCCTCGGCATTGAATCGGAGATCAGCAGGCTGAATTGCGCCGCCGTCCCCGTCCCGGCAGAGGACCTTGCCCAGCGGGCTGACCTGCTGGTCAGCCTCGGTGGTGACGGCACGATGCTGCGAGCCATGAGGCTGGCCGACCAGCAGGCCGCGCTGGTGCTCGGGGTGAACCTTGGCAAGCTGGGTTTCCTCGCCGAGGTCGACGTGCCGGACCTGGCCGGCGCGCTGACCGCTATCGATGATCACGAGTACACGGTGGAGCCGCGGCTCGCGGTCGATGCGGTCATCAACGGCCAGGTGCAGACGGCCTTCAACGACGTCGCGCTCGTGCGCTTTCCCGGCGAGCCGGTTGCCGCGATCCTCGTTCGCGCGGCTGGCCATCCGTTCGTCAGTTACGCCGCCGATGCCGTCGTGGTCGCGACGCCCACGGGGTCTACCGCCTACAGCTTCTCCGCAGGTGGCCCCATTGTCAGCCCTGCGGTCGAGGCGCTGCTCGTCACGCCGGCGGCGCCGCACTCGGCGTATAACCGCGGGCTGGTGCTGTCGATCCACGACAGCCTGGGCCTGGAACTGCTGCCGTCCAGCGGCCGGCTCGCCGTCGAGGTCGACGGTCAGGTGGCCGCGCATGTCGCTCCGGGCGACTACGTTGACTTGCGGCCGCGCGCCGGTGCTGCGCACGTCGTCCGGCTCGGTCGCACCACCTTCTACGAACGAGCCCGCCGCAAGCTGCGGCTGGCCGACTCCGCTGAGCTCCCGTCAACCGCGCCCGACAAGTGGAAGCTGACCTGATCAGTAGTGATCGAGGTGGGCCGGGCGACGCACAACAACGCGGGTGCCCGGCCGCAGCCGGGCACCCGCAACAGTCGCGCTGGCGAGCTCAGGTCAGGCTGCGCCGTATCCGCCCGCGCTCGACGAGCCGCCCGCGGCAGTTCCCTGCGGGCTGCCAGCCGCCCCGGTGAGCCGGTAGTACATCAGGGTCACGACGACCGCGATGAAGGGCGCGACCAAGGTTCCCGAGACCACGTTGCTGATGCCGTTGCGCCAGCCAACCGGCAGGGCAACGAGTACCAGGCCGATCACGATGGAGGCTGCGATGAGGATCAGGAATACGACCACCAGCGTGCCGAAGACGTTCCAGCCGTTACCCCGGACGAGCTGCTGACTGCGGCCGAACGCCGCCATAGCCCCGGTCTGCTCGATGACCAGCACCGGCATGATCACCGCCCAGATCGTGATCAGGTACAGGCCGGGCACGATGATCAGCAGCAGACCGACCCAGATCGCGATTCCGGCCAGGATCGACGCCACCGCGACGGCGCCGAGGTTGGGCAGTACCGACCGCATGGTCTGGCCTATCGACAGGTCAGCCCGGCCGTCCTGTACGACGTCTTGCACGGCCTTGACCAGCGATGCCTGCAGCAAGAAGCTGGCGAACAGCAGCACCAGGATGCCGAGCACGACGCCGAAGGCACCGAGTGCCCAGGCAAGCAGGGCTGACACGATCGCAGCGGCCAGATAGATGACAAACGCGACTGCCAGGAGATGGCCGGCATTCGCCCGGTACACCTTCCAGGCATCGCCAATCACGCCCGATAGAGGGTTCATGGCCGGATCGTACAGGGAACCGAACGGACTGGCAGGGAAAGGCAGAAACGCCGCGCCATGGCTGATTTGAAACCACCGCGTCTCTGCGGTGACGAAAAACAGACGCCGCTCAGCCTGCTCCGTTACCAGCGGGAATCGCTGGTCAGGAAGGTGACCGGAGTCGACGAGACGCTCGCGCACGACGGCGGTGGCCAGTGGCACGACGGTGCTGTGGCTGGTTCAGCACCTGACAGCCGCCGAGGTCTGGTGGCACCAGGTCCGCTTCGCCGGCCGGACATGCCGACATTCTCTGAAAGCTCATCGATGGCAGCACCGGCCGCTGATCAGCGGGAGCTGATCACGGTAAAATCGTGCATGCCGACCCACAAGGCCGCACGAAGGGCAGCCCGACCATGCTTTCGCTGGTGCTACCGAAAGGCTCGCTCGAGCGCGCCACCCTCGACCTGTTCGATGCTGCCGACCTCACGGTGCGGCGCTCGTCGGACCGTGATTATCACGCCACTATCGATGACCCGCGGATCGAGCGAGTCCGGTTTCTGCGGCCGCAGGAAATCCCCTCGTACGTCGAGCAGGGCCTGTTCGACTTCGGCATCACCGGCCGGGACTGGATCGCCGAGACCGGCGCGGACGTCGCCTCACTAGGCGAGCTGCAGTATTCCAAGGCGACGACAGATCCGGTCCGCGTCGTGCTGGCAGTACCGGCCTCGGTGCCCTGGCAGACCGGCGCCGACCTGCCAGACGGTGTGCGGATCTCGACCGAGTTCCCGGCGCTCACCCGCAGGTACCTGGAGGAGCACGGCGTCAAGGCGGTCGTGATCCCGTCATACGGGGCCACCGAGGCTAAGGTCCCGGACATCGTCGATGCGATCGTGGATCTCACCGAGACCGGGGCCTCGCTGCGCCGCAACGGCCTGCGCATCCTCGACACCCTGCTCACCAGCTACACCGAACTGGTGGCCAACCACGAGGCCTACGCGGACGCCGCCAAGCGGGACGCGATGGAGGACGTCGCGCTGCTGCTGCGCGGCGCCATCAGGGCGCGCGGAAACGTGCTGCTCAAGCTCAACGTGAGCGCCGCCGATCTGCTGACGGTGACCAGCTTGCTGCCGGGGATGTCGTCCCCGACGATCACGTCGCTGGCTCGCGGCGACATGCACGCGGTCGAGGCCGTGGTGCCCAAGCGCGGTGTCAACACCCTCATTCCGGCGCTGAAGGCAGCGGGCGGGCGAGACATTCTCGAGGTTCCGATCAGCAAGATCGTCGAATAGCAGCATGCGCGGCCGTGGCCTGCGCCAACGGCCCGGTTAGGGTAGACGCGTGCTAGTTCGGATCGATCTTCGGGGCAAGGCGCCAGGCCGGACGCCCGCTGCTGAGCTGTCGGCCATGCTGCCCAGGGCCGCGCTGGACGTCAGCGCAGTCATCGAGCAGGTACGGCCGATCTGCGAGGATGTCCGGCTGCGCGGCGCTGCGGCGGTGCGGGAGTACACCGCCAGGTTCGACGGCGTGGACCTGCCCGGTACCGCGGTGCCGCCGAGCGCGCTGTCCGCCGCGCTGGACGCGCTCGATCCCGGCGTGCGGGCTGCACTTACCGAAGCCGCGCGGCGGGCGAGGCTCGTGCACCAGGCCCAGCTGCCGACCGAGTCCTGGACCGCTGTCGCTGCCGGGTCCACCGTGACCGAGCGGTACCTGCCGGTGCGCCGGGCAGGCGTGTACGTGCCGGGCGGGCTGGTCGCCTATCCGTCCTCCGTGCTGATGAACGTCATCCCGGCTCAGGTGGCCGGAGTACATGAGATCGCGGTCGCCTCGCCGCCGCAGGCCGCGAATGATGGCTTGCCGCACCCGGCGATCCTGGCGGCGTGCGCGCTCCTCGGCATCACCGAGGTGCACGCGGCTGGCGGCGCGCAAGCCGTTGCCATGCTCGGCTACGGCACCGCGGACTGCGCCCCGGCCGACGTCATCACCGGTCCCGGCAACGTGTACGTGGCCGCGGCAAAACGGCTGCTTCGGGACAGGGTGGCCATCGACGCCGAAGCCGGGCCCACCGAGATTGCCATCGTCGCCGACGACGGCGCCGACGCCAGGTTTATCGCGGCCGACCTCATTGCCCAGGCCGAGCACGACGAACTGGCCGCCTGCCTGCTGATCACCACGAGCGCAGCACTGGCCGACCGGGTGGACACCGAGCTTGCGAAGGCAGTGCCGCAGGCGCGGCATGCCGATCGGGTCGCCGCCGCGCTGGCGGGCCAGTCGGCGTGCATCATCGTCGACGACGCGGACGGGGCGCTGGCGGTGGCTGACGCGTGGGGACCCGAGCACCTTGAAATTCAGGCGGCTGACGCTTCGATCCTGGCCCGCCGGGTGCGCAATGCGGGCGCCATCTTCGTCGGCGCCTGGGCGCCGGTATCGCTCGGGGACTACCTGGCCGGGTCCAACCACGTGCTGCCGACCGGGGGAACGGCCAGGTACAGCGGCGGGCTGTCGACGGGCACGTTCCTGCGGTGCGTGCACGTCGTCGAGTGCAGCCAGCAGGGGCTTGCAGCCGCCGCGCCGTACATAGACGCGCTTGGCGAAGCCGAGGATCTGGACGCGCACGTACAGGCGGTCCGCATCAGGGTGCCCGCTGCCGGCGGTCAGCGATGACCAGGGACCCTGCGGTGACCGCGGCAGATCAGGTCCGGCCACCGCTGCCGATTCGCGGCGACCTTGCCGGGCGGCACCCATATGGCGCCCCGCAGCTCGACGTGCCGGTCCGGCTGAACACTAACGAGAACCCGTACCCGCCGTCGGCCGCGCTGGCCGCCGACATAGCGGCCGCCACCGCCGCGGTCGCGGCCAGCCTGAACAGGTATCCGGACAGGGACGCCGTCGCGCTAAGGGCCGCGCTGGCCAGCTACCTGGGGCACGGACTGACCGTGGCCAGCACCTGGGCCGCCAACGGCTCGAACGAGATCATCCAGCAGCTACTGCAGGCATTCGGCGGCCCGGGCCGCTGCGCTCTCGGCTTCGAGCCGTCCTACTCGATGCACCCGCTGATCGCGCAGACGACCGTGACCGAGTGGATCCCGGCAGAGCGGACTGGCGATTTCAGCCTGGATGCAGGCCGGGCCGCTGAAGTGGTCCGGGTCCGGCGGCCCGACGTGGTGTTCCTCACCTCACCCAACAACCCGACCGGCTCGGCGACGCCGCTGGCCGTCATCGAGGCGGTGTGCGCAGCGGCGCCCGGCATGGTGGTCGTCGATGAGGCATACGCAGAGTTCGCCAGGGATCAGTCCGCTACGGCGCTCACCTTGCTGTCCCGGTACCCGCGCCTGGTGGTGGTCAGGACCATGTCGAAGGCCTTTGCGCTCGCCGGGGCCCGGGTCGGCTACCTGGCGGCGGATCCGGCCGTGGTGGACGCCCTGCTGCTTGTCCGGCTGCCGTATCACCTGTCCGCGATGACCCAGGCGGTCGCGCTCGCGGCGCTGCGGCACTCAGCCGAGCTGCTCTCCTCGGTTGCCCTGATCCGCGCCGAGCGTGACCAGCTCGTCGCGGCGCTGCGCAGCCTCGGCCTGACAGCCTCGGATTCCGACGCCAACTTCGTGCTGTTCGGCAGGTTCGCCGACGCCCACGCGGTGTGGCAGGCACTGCTCGACGGCGGCGTGCTGATCAGGGAAACCGGCCCGCCCGGCTGGCTGCGGGTGAGTATCGGCACCGGGCCGGAGACGGCCACGTTCCGGTCCGAACTCGCCCGCGTGCTCAGCAGCCGTCAGGAACTGGTGCTGCGATGACCAGGTCGGCCCGCATCGGCCGGGTTACCTCTGAGACCCAGGTGCTGATAGAGCTCAGCGTGGACGGTGCCGGGATCGGCCGTGCCGAGACCGGGGTGCCGTTCTTCGATCACATGCTGCTGCAGCTCAGCAAGCATGCTGCCATCGACCTGACGGTGCAGGCGCGCGGTGACATCGAGATAGATGCGCACCACACGGTGGAAGATACGGCGATCGCACTCGGCCAGGCGCTGCGCGAGGCGCTCGGGGACAAGGCCGGGATCACCCGGTTCGGCGACGCGCTCGTCCCGCTAGACGAAACGCTGGTGCGCGCCGCCGTGGACCTGTCCGGGCGCCCGTACGTCGTGCACACCGAGCCGGACGGCATGTCGCCGTTGATCGGAACCTATGACACAACGTTGACCAGGCACTTCTTTGAGTCGTTCGCCCAGGCCGCCGGAATCTGCGTCCACCTGGACGTACTGCGCGGCCGCAATCCGCACCACATCGTGGAGGCCCAGTTCAAGGCCTTTGCGCGGGCTCTGCGGACGGCGGCCGCGCCAGACCCGCGCGCAGGCGGCGAGGTGCCGAGCACCAAGGGCGTCCTCTAGACCAGTCTGGTTCAGGAGCACGTAAGCAATGGCACCGCCGGCGCAGCTTTGTTTACGTGATCATGCCGAACGCAACCTACTGGGCATGGCGGTCGGCGTTCGCCTGGATCGCGTCATGCACGTACTGGGACATTCCGGGCTCGATCTCGTCGTAAGGCGCGGTAAAGCGCGCATCAGAGGTGTAGAGCGCGGCCAGGTTGCGGTGCATGTCGTAGTCGCAGTCATAGAACCAGCGACTGAGGTGCCGGCGGTGCGCTTCGGCGAGATCCATCGCGACCGCCCCGGACGGCGGCTGGCCGGCTCGCAGTGCTTCGGCGAAGCTCGCGATGCTGGCATCGGCCTCAGCCTTGATCGCAATCCAGTCCGCTTTGGTGTACGCGGCGGTCTTGCGCCGGGACTGCTGCCAGGCGTCGGTGTTGCCCCAGCGCTGCTCGGCCTCGGCAGCGTGCTCGTTCATCTTGTCGGTGCCGAAGATCTCGAACTGCTCCTCCGGCGTGAGGGAGATGCCCATCTTTCGCGCTTCCATTTCTTTCTCGATCGCGCCGATCAGCGCGGCTACCCGGTCGAATCGGCCGCGCAGCAGTGCGTGCTGACGGCGCAGGTGATCGTCGGTTCCGGCGTCCGGGTCGGCCAGGATCCCGGCGATCTCGTCCAGCCGGAAGTCCAGCTCCCGGTAGAAGAGGATCTGCTGCAGCCGGCCCAGATCGGCGCCGGAGTAGAGGCGATAACCCGCCGCGCTGCGTCCGCTCGGCGTCAGCAGGCCAAGCTCGTCGTAGTGATGCAGCGTGCGCACCGACACGTGGGCCAGTGCGGCCGCCTCACCCACGGTGTACTGGCCGGCCGGGTGATCGGTCACCGCAACCCCGCCTTCCCGAAACGTTGCCTTACCGGACCTACTGTGCAGCCTGACGGTGCGTGAGGGTCAAGCCAGCGGAAGCCAAACCGCGCTCCGGCGACGACAGCCCGGCTGTTAGCCTTGGGCGCGATGTCACCGGAAAGGGGTGGGCAATGCCTGGGATCGTTGTCGGCGTGGACGGCTCAGCTAATGCCGAGCGCGCACTTGACTGGGCAATGAGACACGCGGCGGCACTGCAAGTTCCGCTCACGGTCCTGGCGGTGCACGAGGTTCCCAAGAGCTACTGGGGCGGCATACCGGTGATCGGTGCGGCGGACGAGCAAGTGCTGGCAACCTTGCAGCACGCCGCGGAAGAGATGACGCAGCGGATAGCCAGCCAGCTGGGCGATGCCCGGCCAGTGGTGGCGACCGTCCGGGCGCTCAGCGGATTTGTGGTCAAGGAGCTGGTTGACGCGTCAAAAGACGCCGACCTGCTTGTCCTTGGCGCGCGCAGCGGTGGCTTCTCCCGGCTGGTGACGGGCTCGGTGAGCAGCGAGGTTGTCCAGCATTCGGTCTGCCCCGTAGTGATCGTCCCGCACCCCCGCTAGACGAACGTCTTCACCCTGACGTCGTCCGGGTGGACGGTGCCTGCGCCCGGCGAGACGCTCTCGACTTTTCAGTCACTTACTCTGACAGAGCGGGCACGTTTCCTTGAGCCGCGCTGCTGATGACGTGCTGACGGAAGAGCTCGGCGGCCGGCAGCAGACGCCGCTCGGCCGACCACATCAGGCAGATCTCCCGCAGGGCACCGCTATCCCGGATCTCCCGGTAAACGACTGGCCCCGTTGCCGACTCTGGTGCACCCGCGCGCGTTGCGGGCAGTACGGCGATGCCCAGCCCGGCGGCCACGAAGCCGCGAACAGTCGACAGGTCGTCACCTTCGAAGACCACCACGGGCCGGAATCCCGCCTGCTCGCAGAGGTCATCGGTGAGCTTCCGCAGCGCAGCGGCTGGCCGCAGGCTGACAAACGGCTCATCGGCTACCTCGGCCAGCCGGATGGGTGGCAGTTCCGCCAGCGGGTGATCGCGGGGCAGCGCCAGCCGCAACGGTTCGATCGCGATCCGCCTGGTCCGGATGCCCGGGTTGCGCGCGCGGCGGCTGCCGATCTCGAGGTCGGCCTCGCCGCCGTCGAGCGGGGCTGCGTGCAGTTCGTCACGGACCTGGGTTAGCTGGAAACGGACATCAGGGTGCGCGGCCAGGAAGCTGCGGACCAGGTCCGGCACCAGCCAGGTGCCTAGCGAGTGCTGGAAAGCCAGCGACACGGTGCCGGTGTCGGGCTCGACGAGCTGCGCGACCGCGGCGATCCCGTCATCGAGCTGATGCAGCAGGGCGTCCACGTGCCGCTTGAATACCGAGCCTGCGTGAGTCACCCGCAGCACGCGGCCGGACCGGCGCAGCAGTGGCGTGCCCAGCTCTGCCTCCAGGCGCTGCAGGGCGCGGGAGACGCCGGACTGGGTGACCGCTTCAGCCTCGCTGACCTCGGTCACTGTCGTGCCGTCGGCGACCTGCTGAAACCACCGGAGCGTGTCCGTGTCCATTGTCATGACGCTAGCTCATGGCTGGCAGATATCGCAGTCGTCCAGAGCATGGTTTGCCCGACGCGCCTCAGCACCCTCGGCCGGTACCTGACTGTCTGGGAGCGACCGCGAGTTATCCGTCACCTGACCGGCGCCGCTGCTCTGATTCGAGCTCGGCGAGCAGTGGCGGATCGGCGCCCGGCCGCTGGCAGGTGAGCCCGGCCACCAGCATGGCGTCGTCCAGCGCAGCCGCGAGCTCTGCTGGCAGCATCCCGGCCAGCCGGGCCGGGGAGTGCTGGCCACGCCGCCGGAGGGAGCTGAGCAGCCCGGCAGTGAACGCGTCGCCCGCGCCCACCGTGTCGACCACGGTCACCGGGAGCGCAGGACGACGGATCGGCGGCCGGCTCGCGGTGAAAGCGCGGGCGCCACCCGCCGCTTCGGTGATCACGACGCAGGTCGCGCCCAGCCGCAGCCAGCGCCGCACGATGTCGTCCATCGGGCTGTCCGGGTAGAGCCAGCAGGCGTCCTCGCTGCTGGCCTTGATCAGGTGCGCGACCCGGATGCTGCGCTCGACCATGCGCACCGCGTCGTCATGATCGGGCAGCAGCTGTGGCCGGATATTGGGGTCGTAGCTCACCAGTACGTCGCCCTGGCCGTGCATGCGGCTCGCGAGCCGGTAGATCAGCTTGTCGCCAGGCCGGGTCCAGGACGCCAGCGAGCCGAAATGCAGCACGGCGGTTGCCTGCGGCACCCTGTCGATCTCTTCGGCGGTCCATTGCCAGTCTGCCGTTCCGTCACGGTAGAAGTCGTAGGTCGCCTGCGCGCTGGCATCGAGCGAGACGACCGCCAGAGTGGTCGGCTCGCTGGCAACCGGCGCCGCATCAAGACAGCAGCCCTCGGCCACGGCACGCTCGCGCAGCAGCCGGCCGAACGCGTTGTCGGCAATACGCGCCATCAGAGTGGTGCGCTGCTTCAGCCGCGCCAGGCCGATGGCGACGTTGTAAGGGCTGCCGCCTGGATGTGCAGCGAAGGACCAGGGCGCCTGATCAGGTACCAGATCGACGAGTGCCTCGCCGATGACTGTTACCGATCCGCCATTGTCAGGTTCGGCGCTCATGCCCGGCCCGGATCGGTCAGCGGAGCTGGCATGGTCAGAACCTCCTGGCAGGATGCTCGGCACCCGTCAACGGTACGCGGTCCGTACCGGACGAGCGGCGGGTGTGCGCCGAGCCGGCACACGCGCGCCCGGCGCTACGGACTGCGCTCCGCCGTCAGGCGGCGCGCCGCGCGGCGAGGATGCTCCGGATGTCCTCTGTTTCTTCTTCGCCGTAACGCTTCACGATCGCGTCCAGGTCGTTGAAGTCGGCGGCCGAGATGAAGCTTGCAAGCTCGTGCTCGAGGTTTCGGTGGGCTGTCCGCTCCGCATGCCGGGCGATGCGGACCGCGCGGCGTCGGTCACGTTCGGCGGCGGCTGTCGGGGAGCGGAGTGCACGGGCGCGGAAGCCGTCCCAGATCTCTGCCAGCACCGGACCTCGCTCGGGTGTGTTCTTATCCATTCTGACCGTCCTCACTGGCTGCTTTTCTTCTGCCTGTTAGTCTCCCTTCTCCGAAACCATGCGTCCAATGACGGAAAGGCAAGAGAACTATGAGTGGACATCATGGATGGCTGACCCTGACTAGGCTGGGGTCAGATCGTCGCCACGCGGTGCCCCAAGATCATCCATGAATGTGGAGTTGCCTGGCGCAGGGGCCAGGTGACTCCACGCCCATGAACCCGCGCAGGTGCGACCAGGAGGTTAGGTGAACGCGAGAGCACAGGTCTGGCCCGCGCGCGTCGCTCGTCGACGGGCCGTCGGCCGAACGCATGAGGTGCTCTATGTCGAGCGGCGGTGCGCCCTCCGGTGGCCGCTGGTGACGTGGGGACTTGGCCTGCCTGCGATGCTGGCTGTAGCGCTTGGCTGGCTCATTATGTTCGGCGGCGCGCATGCCGTGGCGGCGTCCGTCCTCTCCACGCTAATGGGCGGGGGGATCGTGATGGCGCTGATCGGCTGTGGCCTGCTGTACCGGAACTGGCCGACGGGGATTCGCATCGATGAGGCCGGTGTGTCGATCGGCGCGGTCAGGTCCAGCCGTGCTACGGACCGGCGGCCGACAGTGACACACCAGAACTGGGGGCTGTACTCCTGCCCGTGGCCGAGCGTCAGGTATGTGATGGTGGTGACGGATCCGGAGCGGATCCGCGAGATCAAGAAGTCGCCTCAGTACTGGACCCTGAGCAACCGGTGGGGCAAGCCGCGGGCGATGACCAGGTGCATGGCCGGCGTCCTGACGGCGCCATTCATGGAGGCGGCCCTGGTTATCGGTGTCGGGCATGAGGAAGCGGGAGTGGTAAGTCCCGAGCTTCGTCCGGCGAGGTTCTTCGCCAACTACATCGCCGAGCCGAGGTTCTCAACGCTTCTGACGGCTGATCTAGCGCTGGAATGGGTGGCACCGACACGGCGCCCTGATCAGGTGCGCAGCTTTCTGGCAGCCCTGGACCGGTAGAACCCTGAACCCTGCCGAACCTCGCGCCGTCGGACGCCCGTCAACCCGCGCCACCGTCGCTGTGCGACCCTTGATCGATGTCCGCGCAACCGCTGCCGGGACTCCTGGCGCACCTGGCGCCTGTGCTCGACCATTACGGCTACCTGGCCGTGGGCGGCTTCATCACGCTGGAGGACTTCGGCATTCCGGTGCCGGGCGAGACGATCCTGATCGCCGCCGCCGTCTACGCAGGAGCGGGCAAGCTCAGTATCTTCGCGGTGGCCCTGGTCGCCTTCGCGGCCGCGGTGGTCGGCGACAACATCGGTTATGCGATCGGCTTCTTCGGCGGCCGCGCGCTGGTGCTCAAGTACGGCAAGTACGTGATGATCACCAGCGAGCGGCTGGACAAAGCCGAGGATTTCTTCCGCCGGTACGGGGGCGTCGTCGTCGCTGGCGCCCGTTTCGTCGAGGGACTGCGGCAGGCTAACGGGATCGTCGCGGGGACCACGCGGATGGCGTGGCCACGCTTTCTGGCCTTCAACGCGCTGGGCGCCGCGCTGTGGGTCGGTGTCTGGACGTCGATCGGCTACCTGGCCGGCAGCCACATCACGCCCATCTATGACGCCATCACCCGGTACTCGCTGTACGTGCTGATCGCGCTCGCGGCGGCCGTCGCCGCGCTGATCATCCGAACCGTGGTCCGGCGGCGGCGCCGTGCAAGGGCACCAGCGCGTGGTGGCACTGGCGCGACCGCCGGGCTCGCGGCGAACGACCCTGCCACGCTGGCGCCCGCGGTGCCCGGGGCTGCCGAGACCGCGATGAGCGGCCCGTACGATGGATCTTGGCAGCCAGCCAAAAGCGCTGGCATCGTGCACTCTTGGAGCGGAATGACCGTCCTGAACACCGAGCAGCCGTCACACGCCGCTGCGGCCGCGCGCTTGCAGGCCGAGCCGATTATCTGGCTGACGACCGTGAGTCCGGCCGGCCAGCCGCAATCGACGCCTGTCTGGTTCCTGTGGGAGGCCGAGTCATTCCTGATCTACGGCGCTGCTAACGGGCCGAAGATCGGCAGCATCGAATCAAATCCCCGGGTCTGCCTGCACCTGGAAGGCAATGGCAGGGGCGGTGCGAACGTGATCTTCGAAGGCACTGCCCGTATCGACCTGACTGGCCCGAAAGCCGACGCGGTGCCGGAGTACATCGCGAAGTACCGCGCGTTCATCGACTCGTTCGGGTGGACGCCGGAGAGCTTTGCCGCCGATTACCCGCACGTGATCAGGGTGTCGCCCACCCGCGCCCGCATCTGGTAACCGCTGCGACGAGCACCAGCGCAGGACCATTAGGGACGGGAGCTGTCGTGATCAGCCGGAAGCCGAGCGTCGCGGTGCTCGACTACGGCTCAGGCAATCTGCGGTCCGCCCAGCGCGCGCTGCAGCGGGCAGGCGCCGACACCGAGGTGACCACGGATCCTGAGGTCGCGCTGCGGGCAGACGGGCTGGTAGTGCCGGGCGTCGGCGCCTTCGCGGCCTGCATGGCGGGCCTGCGGGCAGCAGCCGGTGACCAGGTCATCGCGAAGCGGCTGGCCAGCGGACGCCCGGTGCTCGGCATCTGCGTCGGGATGCAGGTGCTCTTCGAGGCAGGCGAGGAGCACGGACAGCGGACGCAAGGATGCGGCTGGTGGCCGGGGGTCGTGCACAAGATCGCCGCTCCGGTGCTGCCACATATGGGCTGGAACGTGGTCGCGAGGCGCCCGGCCGGGTCCCGGCTGCTCGCAGGCATCGACGAGGACGCGATGTTCTACTTCGTGCATTCCTACGCCGCAACGCAGCCGCTTGACCGCGGCGACAACGCGGAGCCGCCCGGCACTGGCTGGACCAGGCATGGCGAGGATTTCATCGCGCTGGTGGAAGACGGCCCGCTGATGGCGACCCAGTTCCATCCCGAGAAGTCGTCCGACGCCGGCGCCGTGCTGCTGGCCAACTGGCTGGAGACGCTGCGATGACCGCTTCCGAGCTGGGCTGGCCGCAGCCTGGCCTGACGCTGCTGCCGGCCGTCGACGTAGCAAGCGGCCAGGCCGTCCGGCTGGTGCAGGGCGCGGTCGGCACGGAGACGAGTTATGGCGACCCGGTCGACGCCGCGCTGGCCTGGCAGGCGGCGGGCGCGGAGTGGATTCACCTAGTCGACCTGGACGCTGCCTTCGGCCGCGGCACCAATGGCCCGCAGCTGGCGCACCTGATCGGCCGTCTGGACGTTCAGGTGGAGTTGTCCGGCGGGATCAGGGATGACGCGGCGCTTGCCGCTGCGCTGGCTACCGGCTGTGCCCGGGTGGTGATCGGTACAGCGGCGCTGGAGAATCCGGACTGGGTCCGCGAGGTAGTGGCTGACTACGGCGACCGGATCGCGGTCGGGCTGGATGTCCGGGGGACCAGGCTGGCGGCTCGCGGCTGGACTGCCGACGGCGGCGAGCTGATGGACGTGCTTGGCCGGCTTGAGGACGCGGGCTGTGCCCGGTACGTGGTGACTGACGTGACGAAGGACGGCATGCTGACCGGACCCAACCTGGACCTGCTGCGGACGGTGTGCGCGCAGACCGACAAGCCGGTAGTGGCCAGCGGCGGCGTGTCCAGCCTGGCCGACCTGCGCGCGATCGCCGGACTCGCGCCGCTCGGCGTGGAAGGTGCCATCGTCGGCAAGGCGCTGTACGCGGGAGCGTTTACGCTGCCGGAGGCGCTGGCGACGGTGGCCCGATGATGACGGCTGACCAAGTGACGGCGGCTGCGCAGTGACGCGGCGAGTGTCCAGCGGTGCGCAGTAGGAACCGGTCGTCGGCTATAGCCGTGCGGTGGCGGCGGGCGACTACGTGTTCGTCTCCGGCTGCACGTCGATCACCGGGTCTAAACTCGACCGCCCCACGCGCTCCCTACTCAGACGATGGTGGGGTGAGCTGTGCGGCCGCATTGAATCGGCCGATCTCGCCACCTATCTTCGGCCAATCGAGAGCGCGTACCCACGGCAACACCAGCCGGTCGTACCGGCTGCCATCGGCGAAGGCCACGCATAGCGTCGCATTCTTGGGCGGCACGTCGCCGAGTAGCACACGCGAGATGAAAAGTCGCTATCCAAGACCGCCGGGGCTCGACGACGCCAGCGCGGGCACCCGCCAGTTGACCCAGACAGCGACTCGCGGCTCCGTGCCCGATAAGCCAGACCCGGTTCCCACTGATCCTGACTCCCAGGTAGCCGAACACCGCGCCCTCTGCATCAGCTTGCGACCGCCGCACATCAACCATTGATCACCACCATGCCTGGCTCACGGCCCAAGCAGTATGCCACCCACCAGGATCTCGCCCGGCACTCCGCCGGGGGTCACGCCTTACGCTGGGCCTATGCCCAAGACAGACGAAGACGCCATCCGGGAAGCCCACCAGGCAGACCGGACCACTGGGATACGCCGGGTCAGCAGCGGTGCGCAGTGGGAACCGGTAGTCGGATATAGCCGTGCGGTGGCGGCGGGCGACTACGTGTTCGTCTCCGGCTGCACCTCGATCGCCGGTGCTGATTTCGTGCACCCAGGGGACGCCTACGCGCAGACCAAGCAGGCCATCGCGAATGTGCGGGCCGCGCTGGAACATCTCGGTGCCGGGCTGACCGACGTGGTCCGCACCCGGATGTACGTCACCGATATCTCCCGCTGGCAGGAATACGGCCGGGCTCATGGCGAGGCTTTCGCCGGGGTAATGCCCGCGACCTCGATGATTGAGATCAGCGGGCTCGTCGATCCGCAGATGCTGGTCGAGGTGGAGGCCATCGCCTACAAGCCGGGCATCGGCGGGCCGAGCACCCCGCCGGCCAGCGGCGGCGCGGCGCCAGCGGAGATGCAGTGACCGTCGCCGTGCGGGTGATCCCGTGCCTGGATGTCGATGCCGGCCGGGTGGTCAAGGGCGTCCGGTTCGTCAACCTGCGCGATGCGGGCGACCCGGTGGAGCTTGCCGCCGCCTACGACCGCGAGGGCGCCGACGAGCTGACCTTTCTGGACATCACCGCGTCCAGCGACCAGCGCGAGACCATGTATGACGTGGTCCGGCGAACCGCTGACCAGGTATTCATCCCGCTGACGGTCGGCGGCGGGGTGCGCAGTACCGAGGATGTCGACCGGCTGCTGCGGGCTGGCGCGGACAAGGTCGCTCTGAATACCGCCGCGGTGGCCAGGCCGGAGCTGCTGCGCGAGGCGGCGCTTCAGTTCGGCGCGCAGTGCGTGGTGCTGTCGGTCGACGCCCGCCGCTGCCCGCAGACCGAGTCCGGCTTCGAGGTCACCACCCATGGCGGCCGCCACGGCACCGGTATCGACGCGGTGGCCTGGGCCGCTCAGGCGGCCGGGCTCGGCGCCGGCGAGATCCTGCTGAACTCGGTGGACGCCGACGGCACCAGGACCGGGTTCGACCTTCCGCTGATAAAGGCAGTGCGCCAGGCGGTCCGCGTTCCCGTCATCGCCAGCGGCGGCGCGGGTGCGCTGAGCCATTTCGGGCCGGCTATCGACGCAGGCGCCGACGCCGTGCTGGCGGCCAGCCTGTTTCATTTCGGCGAGCTCAGCATCGGCGCGGTCAAGGCGGCGCTGGCAGCGGCCGGGTACCGGGTGCGGCCTGTCACGGCGAAGGAGGTTTCCTGATGCGGATAGCGGCGCAGGAGTCGGGGCTCGCCCCGGAGATCGCCGCCCGGCTGAAGCGGAACGAGGACGGGCTTGTCGCGGCCATCGCCCAGCAGCACGACACCGGCGAGGTGCTGATGCTGGGCTGGATGGACGACGAGGCGCTGCACCGGACGCTGACAAGCGGCCGGTGCACCTACTGGTCGCGAAGCCGCCGGGAGTACTGGGTCAAAGGCGAGGCCTCGGGGCACGTACAGCGGGTGGTCTCGGTCGCGCTCGACTGCGACGGCGACGCGGTGCTGGTGAAGGTGGATCAGACCGATGGTGCCTGCCACACCGGGGACCGGACCTGCTTCGACGCGGGCGTGCTGCTCAGCGCTGGCTGAGTTAGCCGGTCGCGGCTGCCAGCCGCGCCGGAGTAAGGCCGGCCAGCCGGCATTGCGGCCGGGTCAGCTGGGCCACCTTGTCGGTGCCGGCGTACGCGTGCTTGCACGTCGTCCTGGCACTGGCACCGCACTGATGGATCAGCGCACCACCCGTGGTGCTGGGCATGGTCACCGTGATGCAGCCGTTCCTGGAACTGCCGTAGCTGCCCGGCCGGTTTGCCGCCCAGACCGCGACGGCGGCCAGTAGCAGCAGCACGGCGACGCCGTAGATCGCGACCCGGCGCTTGTCATGCCTGGTCATCTGCTCGGCGGGAGGCTGCGTTGCGAATGGCATTAGGCGAATTATAAGTATCCCGCCGTGCCCCGGCGCCGCCCGCTCCGCAATGCTGCTATTTCGATCTTGCCAAGGTGATATACCTCTGAAGCGGTCGATCTAGCGCTGTCGCGGCGCGGATCCGCGCAAAATCGAGTTCCGGGCCCGGACACGGCGGCCTGGCATCCGGCGGCGGCAACGGAGGTCACGGTGAGCTGGACCAGGTTCGGGCGGCGGATGGCGCTGGCGTCGGCGGTCTCGGTGCTGGCGGGCAGCATCGGCCTGGCCCTGTCCGGCGCGCCGGCAGCGTCCGCATCCTCGTCCGTCCGGCCAGCGCCCGCGGCCCAGCCACGTTCGGCGGCTCAGCCACGTTCGGCGGCCCAGTCACGTTCGGCGACCCGGTCATCATCGGCGCCGCTGCCATTGTCCGCCCAGTCCCGGCCGCTGGCCGCGACCCGCGCGCCAGCCTTGCCCGCGAACGAGCGCGCGGTCTGCCCGCGGCCGTCCGGGCCTGGCCAGATGCAGTGCCAGTCGGTGCTGCTGCTGGCTGGCCGGAATCCGAGCCGGTCGGCGCGCGCCTTCGCCTCGCCGGGCTTCTCGGTGCCCGGTTACGGGCCGTCCAGCCTGCATAGCGCGTACGGACTGACCGGGGCGGCTAGCCGGGGCGGCGGCGAGACCGTCGCCATCGTCGACGCCTACAGCAATCCCGACCTGGCCCGGAACCTGGCTGCCTACCGCAGCCATTTCGGCCTGCCGGCCTGCACACTGCGGAACGGCTGCCTGCGGATCGTCAACCAGGCAGGCCACGCCGGGCCGCTGCCGAGAGCGGATGCCAACTGGGGGATCGAGGAGTCGCTCGATCTGGACATGGTGTCGGCCATCTGCCCGCGGTGCCACATCGTGCTGGTGGAGGCGCGGTCACCGGGCGTCGCCGACCTCGGGGCTGCGGAGGACACGGCGCTGGCCAAGGGCGCCCGGTTTGTGTCCAATAGCTGGAGCGGGGGCGAGTTCTTCGGGCAGGACGCCTACGACCACTTCTTCAACCACCCGGGCGACGCGATCGTCTTCGCGTCCGGTGACGGCGGGTACGGCGCCCTGTACCCTACCGACACGCAGTACGTCACCGCGGTCGGCGGCACCACGCTGCGGCACCAGCGGTCTGGGCGAAGGGCCTGGACGGAATCGGTCTGGGGAGGCAGTCACTCGAGCGCCGGCACCGGCTCTGGCTGCTCGTCGCTGGAGGCCAAGCCGTCGTGGCAGCGACACGACAATGTATCTCCGGCCGGCTGCCTGAACCGGACCGAGAACGACATCGCCGCGGTCGCTAACCCGGCGACCGGGGTCACCGTCTACGACACCTTCCAGACCGGCGGCTCCTGGGGCGAGGTGGGCGGCACCAGCGCTGCCACGCCGATCATTACGGCTGTGTACGCGCTGGCCGGGAAGCCCGCCCGCGGCACCTATCCGGCTTCCTACCTGTACCGGCACGTCACGGCGTTCAACGACGTCACCGCTGGTGCCAACGGCAGCTGCGAGCGCAACAGGCAGTACCTGTGCAGCGCCAGGCGGGGCTACGACGGACCGACCGGCCTCGGCACGCCGAAGGGCACTGCCGGATTCTCCAGTCGCGGCGTGACGCCGGTGACAGTGCTCGACCCCGGTACGCAGGATGCGGGCGTCTCAGCCGGCTTCAGGCTGACGGTGCGGGCGGTCGACAGCGCGCGGACGGCTAGGTCGCTGTCGTTCCGCGCCACCGGCCTGCCGGCCGGGCTGAAGATCATCTCGGCGGCGCATTCGCTGGCCGGGACCATCTCCGGGACGCTGCCGGCCACCGCAGGTCGCTATCACATCACCGTCACCGGGACGGACCGGCGGACCGGCCGCTCCGGTTCGACGCGCTTCAGCCTCTATGTGGTCCCTTCGATGGCGGCGTCCGCGCCGTCCGCCGGCAACGTGTTCCAGAACGACGTCGCCGGCTCGTGCCTGTCCAGCCTGGGCGAAACCGCCGCGGCGGGCACCCCGGCCCAGATCGGTCCCTGCGACACGTCGGCGGCAGCCAACTGGGCGTACGTGGCCTCCGCCCGGCCTGGCCAGGCCGGCAGGATGACCATCGGCAGCGGCATCTGCCTGGGACTCAGCGGCACGAGCGCGCAGCTGCAAACGTGCAGTGGCGCGGCCGGCCAGGCCTGGGATTACCAGCTGACCTACAACCCGAACGGAGTCCCGACGGGGTATCTGATCAACCCCGCCTCCGGCCGGTGCCTGAACGGCCGGTCGTACCTGCAGGGAACCCGGGTGGTGGCCGCGGCCTGCAGCGCAGCAGGCTTCGAGAACTGGGTGCTCGCTGACCAGTCGGTGCGGTCCGGCGTGCCCGGCCAGTGCGCCTCCTACGGCGGCACGCCCGGCCAGAAGGCTCGCGCCGCGACCTGCTCCGGCGCTGCCGACCAGGCGCTCGGGCTGGCCGGCGACACGATCACGGGTCTCGGCAGCTCCTGCTTCGACGTGCACAGCCTGCTGGACAACGCGGCCGTCATCCCCGGCGGCTGCAGCGGATCGGCGCAGGCCTACAGCCAGCAGTGGCTGACAGGGCCGGGCGGCGAGCTGATCAACGGGAGCTCCGGCAAGTGCCTGGACGATCCTGGCCCTAGCCAGCCGCTGGTGCAGCAGGACTGCTACGGGCTGCCGGGCGAGATCTGGGCGGTCAACTAGCCGGCTGGCCCGCTGCCCGGCTGTCGCCGCGCCGGTCAGCTGGCGAACGTGGCGTACAGCAGGTAGGCGTTCATGACGATGATGACTGCCGCCGTGCCCCCGGCCGCGAGGGTGGTCAGCGGCCGGTTCACCAGCGGGCCCATGATGTCGGCCCGGCGGGTCAGCGCGACCAGCGGAACGAGCGCGAACGGGATTCCGAACGACAGCACGACCTGCGAGATAACCAGGCTGCCCGTCGGCGGCAGGCCGACGGCCAGCACCACGAAGGCAGGCAGCATCGTGACGGCCCGCCGCACGAACACCGGCACACTGCGGTTGATGAAGCCGCGCATGACGACCTGGCCGGCGTAGGTGCCCACACTCGATGACGACAGCCCCGATGCCAGCAGGGCAACGGCGAACGCAACGGCGGCGCCGCCGCCGACCAGCCGGCCCAGGTCGGCGTGTGCGGCCTCGATGGACCCGCCGGCCGCGCTGATAGCCGCACCGGGCGCCCGCGAGCGGCCGAACAGCGCGGCCGCGACGAACAGCATGGCCAGGTTCACCAGGCCTGCCGCCCCCAGCGCGATTAGCACATCGACGCGCTGGAATCGCAGCAGCTCGCGCCGCTCGCCGTCATCGCGGCAGGCCACTCTGGACTTGGTCAGCGCCGAGTGGAGGTACACGACGTGCGGCATGACCGTCGCGCCGACGATGCCGACGGCCAGCAGCAGGCTCGCGGACGAGCCGAGCCGCGGCACCAGGCCGCCTGCCATCGCCACCGCGCTCGGATGGACGACGGCCAGGTCGTAGCCGAAGCCGAGCAGCACGATCCCGAGCAGGCCGATGATGGCCAGCTCGAACCGCCGGTAGCCACGCTGCTCGAGCGCGAGGATGCCGAACGCCACCGCCGCGGTCATCAGCCCCGCGACTAGCAGCGGCGTCCGGAACAGCAGGTTGAGTCCGATGGCGGCGCCGACGAACTCGGCTACGTCGGTGGCCATCGCGACAAGCTCGGCCTGCACCCACAGACTGCGGGACACCGCGCGGGGCAGCTGGTCGCGGCACAGCTCCGGCAGGTCCTTGCCGGTCGCGACGCCGACCTTGGCGGACAGGTACTGGACGAGCATCGCGATCAGGTTGGCGGCCAGGATGACCCAGGCGAGCGAGTAGCCGAACGACGCCCCGGCCGAGAAGTTAGTCGCGAAGTTGCCGGGGTCTACGTAGGCGATCGCCGCAACGAAGGCCGGGCCGAGCAGCGCGACCAGCCCCCGCAGCCGGCCGCGCGAGCGCAGCAGCCGGAAGTCGACGGCTGCCGTCCGGCCGGTGACCTCGCTCTCGGTAGTCAGCGACGTGTCCTGGGTTCTCGATCGCTAGCGGCTCAGCCGATGGACGGGCCGAGGCCGAGCGACTGCGGCGTGCTGGAATCGGGTGACGGCTGGTGCAGCCCTTCGTCTAGCGGCCCGAACTCGGTCATCAGCGCCGCGTGGCCGGCCAGCAGCAGCCTGCGGGCTTCCGCGCCGAATCGGAGTTCCTTGGCCATGAGTCCTCCTTGCGAGCATTCTGATGCATGTGCTGGTGGTGCGCGAGAGTGCAGTTACGGCCGTGTCAGCGATGCGCGGTTGATAAGCACCGCGGCCGGGCTCCGCTACGACCTGCCGGGGCCCGGTTCGCCTGCTTGCGGCGCGGTGCGGAACAGTGCTTATGAGCCGAAAGTGGCACTGCGCCGAAAGTGCCACTGTGTCAAACCTTGACCCGGCATCGCGGACCTGGTTGGTTCTACCCATGATCGACGGCGGGGCTGGGGAGCATCCGCGGTGACGTGGGCTGTCGCGTTCACCGCTGGTGCGGCGCTGGTGTGCATCGCGGCTGTCCTCGGCTTGCTCGGCATCGCGCACGTGCGGCTGTCGGGATCGGAGAGCATCGAGCGCGACGGGCTGGCGGCCGGGATGCCCGCGCCCGCGTGGTCCCTGCCGGACGAGGCCGGCCGACTCCACCACTCCCCGCCAGCTGCACTGCAGCTCATCGTGTTCGCCGACCACTCGCTGAAGTCGTTCCCGTCGGTGGTCGAGGGCTTGCGTGAACTGCTCGCTGGCGACCCGGCACTGGAGGTCGTGCTGCTGCTCAGGCGGCCGAATCCCATCGCCGGGCCGTTGCTGCGGGAGCTGGGGCTTGGCCGCGTCGCGGTGCTGACCGGATCGCCGGCGCTGTACGGGCGCTACAACGTCAGGGTCGGGCCGTTCCTTATCTTCGTGGACTCCGCCGGACTGGTGCGCGCATCCAGCCTGGCGAACTACTCCTGGCAGGTGGCGAAGCTGCGGCAGATCGCCGGCCTGCCGGTCCCGGTGGCCTGACGGATGGTTGTTCTCGGGCTCGGCGCCAAGGCCGCGATCGCCGTGCTGCTGCTGGTCGCGGGCGCTGCCAAGCTCGCTGACCTGGCCAGCTTCACGGCCGCGGTCCGGCTCTTCGTCCCGGCCGCCGCGTCACCACGCATACTGGCCGGCCTGCCTGCCGCCAGTGCCGGGCTGGCGCTGGCCGAACTGCTCACCGGTGCCGCCAGCCTGTGCTGGCCGGCGGCACGCTGGCTGAACTGGCTAGTGCTCGCGCTGGCCTGCGGGTTCGTGGCGGTCGCCGTGGCCGGCTTCGCGCGCCATCGGGGCCGGCCGTGCCGTTGCTTCGGCGCGATCACCCGCCGCTCCTATGGCGTCCGCGCGACAGCGCAGGCAGTGCTGATCGCGGCACTGGCCGGGCTGGCGCTTCGGCCCGTGACGCCCGGCCAGGTCGACCTGGGGCTCGCTGCCCGCCTGCTTCTCATCGGCGCCGCCAGCCTGCTGGTGCTGGCGGCCTTCACCGCGGCCCGGGCGCTGTCAGCAGCCGCCGCCCAGCCGGAAATGGCGGCCTGATGCGCGTGCCGGTGTACCTGGAGGTAGCCCAGTGGGCGCTGCTGTTCGCGCTCGGCTTGCTGGTCGTCCTGCTGTACCGGCAGCTGGGCAGGCTGCTGAGCAAGTCCACCACGACGGCCGAACTCGGCCCGGCGGTAGGCACGATGGCGACCCCGTTCCGCTATCAGCGGCTGCCGGATGGCACGCCCGCGCAGTTCCGGCCTGGTGGCGGACAGCAGTCGCTCGTTGCCTTCGTGGATCCGACCTGTCCGGCCTGTGAGCAGCTGGTGACGAACCTCAGCGCGCTGGTGGCCGACGGTGCGCTGGCAGGCGCGCGCATTCTGCTGCTTATCTCCGATCCCCCCAGCTACCTGGGTATCTCGGCAGCGTTCCGGTCCACGACGCTGGAGATCGGCAGGCCGCTGAGCGCGGCCGAGGTGACGGGATACCGGGCAACGGGCACCCCGCTGCTGGTAGCTGTCGATGCCGGCGGCGTGGTCCGGGCTGCCGGGGTAGCGCGGCAGGAGCAGGAGATACGGTCCTTCGCGGCCGCGGCCGCGGCCGCAGCCGCAGGTGTGGCGAGCGCGGCGGGTGCGGCGAGCGTGGCGGGTGCGGCGAGCGTGGCGGGTGCGGCGATCACATCCATCGAAAGTGAGGCGATCCGGTGAGCTGGAAGCGGGCAGGCGAGCAACTCGACACTCGCGTCGGCGCCCTGGCCGAGCGCGTCGTGCGGCGGGCCAGCAGGCGCGACGCGCTACGCGGGGTGCTGCTCGGCGGCACGGCCGGGCTCGCGGCGCTCGCTATCGGCGAGCAGCCGGCCATGGCGCAAGCTTGCGTGTGCGGCCCGACCCGGCACTGCACCGGCTGCCCGGCCGTCGGCTGCCCGGACGGCTACCACCTGTGCAAGGGCTCGTTCACCGGCAGCTGCTTTAACAATCAGGGTTACCGGTGCGAGTGGCCGCAGGGCACCTGGATTGCCTGCATGGGCATGGGCAAGGGCTACGGCTATAAGGTCTGCTACGACTGCATCGAAGGGTCGAACTGCGCCGGCTGGTGCACCTGCCTGAGCAAGTGCATCTGCTGCGAGTGCCTCACGGCCAGGGACGTGAAGACCGAGCAGCAGAAGATCCAGCAGCAGACGATCGAGTTGCATGAGATCCGGCCGGCCGGATCGTCATGACATCGCGGCTGGCCATCGGCCGCAGCGCGACGGATGCTCCGTCCACGCGGCTGCTGCTCGGCACGGCCGCGCTGCTGACCGGGCTGGCCGTCGGCTGGCTGTCGGCAGGGAGCTTCGGGGCACTGGCCGCGATGGCCGTACTCCTCGCGGCGGGTACCGGATACGGGAAGGCGTACTCGCCCTGAGGGACGAACTCGGCGGCCTCGCTGGCCGCTGCTCTCCCGGTCGGGAGAGCCGCCAGGGTCAGCCTTGTGCTGACAGCGTATGCCGTCCCGGCAGCCGCGATCTGGGCTGTTCTCGGACTGCTACTCGGTGCGCTGCCAGTCGCCGCTGGTGCGCTGGTCGCCGCCGCGGCGTACGGGCTTGGCTACGGCGTGATCGAGGCGGCAGGCCGGGCGCGGCCGCGTGCGCCTGGCAGCAACTGGCAGGTCCCGCAGCACGTGCTGATCGGCGCCGGGGCCAGGCGACGAGTGCTGATCTGGGGCGCCGCGCTCGGGCCGGGCTTCCTCACTCGCAATCCGTATGCCGGGTTCGGCATGATTGTCATCCTCGTCGGCTGCGCCGGCCACCCGGTGACCGGGCTGATAGTCGCGGGCGCCGCTGGCGTGGCCCATGGGTCTGGCCGGGCACTCGCACTGCTCCGGGATGCGCGAGTTCGGGCATCCGATCCGTTCGAGCTGCTGCTGACCTTGGTGCGGTGGCGCATGCTCGATGGCTTCGCGCTGCTCATGGTCGCCGGAACGGCAGCCGTGGGCTGCGGCATCCGGTTCGGCTAGCTGGTTCAGTGCAGGATCGGTCCAACGCAGAAGGGAAGCCGTGATGCGAAAGCATGTTGCAGGCAGCAGCGCCGTGCTATCGGTGATGATTGTCCTCGCGGGCGGGGCGGTGGCGGCTCCGGCCGCGGCCGTCGCCGGTCAGCCAGGTGGTGCGACCGCAGTCGTCGCGCAGCCAGCGGCAACCCCTGCCTCGGCGGCCGAACTGCACGGGCACGAGCAGTTCCGCCTGACAACCCACTCCGCCACGTCGACCCGCCAGCGGCTGCGCGCCGTCGGTGTCCTTGATGCGCGCGGCCATGCCGACTCGGGCCGCATCATCGCGGGCCGCACCCGGAACTGGCTGGTTGTCCGGCACGGTGCAATCCGCCTGATCACCACGCTGACCGCGATGAGCGTGACCCAGCCGACCGCGGCCTGCGTGTTCACTGAGACCTACAGCGGTACCTATCAGATTCGCGGCGGCGCCAGGCGTTACGCCAGCGCCAGGGGCTTCGGGACCTACGTAACCAAGATCGTCGGCCAGCTGGCGCGCAAGCATGGCCGGTGCACGTCCGCCATCGCGCATTTCAGCCAGTCCACTGTGACCTCAGGCTCGCTTCGCTGGTAGCCATTGCTGCCCGCCTGAGATGATGCGGTAATGACTGATCTGGAGGAGCTTGCCGGGCGGACATTCCTGGTGACTGGCGCTAACACCGGCATCGGCCTGGCCACCGCGCAGTCGCTGGCCGGGCGCCGCGCTCGGGTGCATGTCGCCTGCCGGTCGGCGGAGAAGGGCCGGGCCGCCGTCGCTAGCATCGTCGCGGCCACCGGCAATAGGGAGGTCGGCTTCCTGCCGCTCGACCTGGCCGACCTGGTTTCGGTCCGGGCAAGCGCGCAGGCCTTCCTGGCGACCGGCGAGCAGCTGGACGTCCTGATCAACAACGCCGGGATCGGTGGCCAGCGGGGCGTGACCAAGGACGGCTTCGAGCTGATGTTCGGAGTGAACCACCTGGGCCATTTCGCGTTCACCATGGCGCTGCTCGACTGCCTCACGGCCAGCAAGGCGCGCATCGTCAACGTCGCGAGCGATGCCCACTACCAGGCCAAAGGCATCGACTTCGGATTGCTCCGGCAGCGGACCAGGACGATAACCGGCATGCCCGAGTACGCGGTGTCCAAGCTGTGCAACGTGCTGTTCACCCAGGAACTCGCGCGGCGCCTCGCCGGGACCGGCGTCACCGCCTATGCCTTGCATCCGGGCGTGGTGGCATCCGATATCTGGCGGCGCGTGCCGTGGCCGGTGCGGCCGCTGATTACCCGGCGGATGCTCACCGTGGAGCAGGGCGCTCGGACCTCGCTGTACTGCGCTACGTCAGCCGAGGTGGCCGGGGATAGCGGCCGGTACTACGACAGCTGTCAGGTGCGCGAGCCTAGCCAGGTCGCAACTCCGGAACTCGGCGCGCGGTTGTGGGCACAGAGCGAGGCCTGGACCGAGGGCTGAGGTTTCCAGCTTCGCAGGCGGCTGAGGTTTCCAGCTTGGCCGGCGGCTGAGGTTTCCGGCCGGCGGCCGAGGATTCTGGCTCTGCCAGCGCGCCGGGTGGGTTGCGGTTTAAAGTCGCACAATGCGGGCAACGCGGCGAACGCCATGGCGGGCAGCGCTGACCGCGGTGCTACTCGGGTGCTGTGGCTGCGCCGGCGTCGGCCCGGCGCCATCCGCCGGATCGGTGCCATCCGCGGGAAGCGGTCAGCCTGCCGGAGCCGGCCTGGGCCCGGCCAGCGGCCCGGCCGGCGGGAGTGCCTCCCGGTCGGCCAGCGCCGCGCCCTCCGGACGTGGCGGGCTGCGGCCCGAACCGGTCGTCAGCGGGGCCGCCGGCACGACTCCGGCGGTGAACGCGACGGCCGCGCTGCCGTCCGCCAGCAAGCCGGCGGCCAGGCCGCTGGCGGGCCAGGTCATCGGTATCGACCCAGGCCACGACGGCGGCAACTTCAACGACCCGGCCTTTATCAACCAGCTGGTCTGGAACGGCGTCGGCTACGAGACTTGCGACACCACCGGCACGCAGACGGCGGCGGGCTACACCGAAGCGCAGTTCAACTTCAACGTCGCCACCGACCTGCGCCGCGACCTGGTCAGGCTGGGCGCGAGGGTTGTCATGACCAGGAGCAGCAATAGCGGCGTCGGGCCATGCGTGACCAGGCGGGCGCAGATTATCAACAACGCGCACGCCAGCGTGGCCATCGACATCCATGCGGACGGCGGGCCGTCCTGGGGACGCGGCTTCACGGTGCTCGAGCCCGTCGCGGTCGGCGTCAATGACAAGGTGATCGCGGCCTCGGCCAGGTTCGGCGCCGACGTCAAGGCGGCGCTGCTGGCGGACACGACCATGCCGGCCAGCGACTATTACGGCAACGGCGGCCTCATCCATCGCGCTGACCTGGCCGGTCTCAACCTCACGACGGACCCCAAGATCCTCATCGAGTGTGGCAACATGCCGAATGCGACCGACGCTGCGCTGCTGACGCGTCCTGCGTTCCAGCGCACGCTGGCGACCGCGTTCACGGCCGCGATCATCAAGTACCTGACGCGCTAGATCATGGTGCCGGCAGGGCTGAGGCAAGGAGTCCGGAATGCTTGACCACCTGTCCCTGCAGTGCGCCGACGTCACCGCCAGCGCCGCCTTTTACGATGCGGTGCTGGCGCCGCTGGGCGGCGCCCGGCTGCTGGACTTCGGTGAGGTGATCGGCTACGGGATAGCGCCGAATCCGGACTTCTGGATCGGCCAGCAAACTACCGGGACGGGCTTCCGCGAGTCGCATGTTGCCTTCACCGCGCAGGATCGGGCGGCCGTGCGGGCCTTCTTCGCTGCCGCGGTCGCGACCGGAGCGGACGTGCTGCATGAGCCGCGGGTCTGGCCCGAATACCACGCGACCTATTACGGGGCCTTTGTTCGCGATCCGGATGGCAACAACGTCGAAGCGGTCTGCCACGCGCCTGAGTAGCGGGCAGGCTGGCCACGTTGGGCGGTCGGCCAGCTACTAGGCCAGCTTGAACGATTCCCGGACCGGTGGCTGCGCCTGCAGCGGCACGACCGGCGTGCCGCCGAACTGGCCGCGGATGCCGGTGATCCACTGCCGGCAGCGCCGCTCCAGGCTGTTGTCGTCACCCTGCAGCCGCCCGCGGGTGACCAGCGCGCCAAGGTCGGCTCCCTTGTAGCGGAACTCGCCGGCGGCGAGGATCCGGAGGAAGAAGGCCTCGGACTCGTCGAGGATGCCGTGCCAGTCGGTGGCGTGGCGGCGGAAGTCCGCGGTGCCGTCCGGCGCGATGGTGTAGACGCCGGTGCGCGGCGCGCGGGTCAGCAGGTTTACATCGGCTGCCGTCTCCTTGATGATCAGCTGGCTCCAGACATCGACGGCGGCCTCGCGCGACCATCGCTCGTTGATCTCCTCGATGTCGATGTCATAGCTGAGGTCCAGGTACTCCAGCAGATGGAACAGGAACAGCGGCATGTCGGCATAGGCGCCCGCGGTGACATTCGTCATCGGGCTGATGCCGCTGATCCGCGGGTTCAGCTCGCCGAGATACAGCTCCCCTGAGCCGGTGTCGACGAGATAGTCAACCTCGAAGAAGCCCAGGTAGCCCTCGCTTGCCAGCTGGTCACCGAGCTTGCGGGTCAGCTGCCGGGCGCGGTGCTTCTGCCCGGCGGTGAGCGTCGCGGGGTAGTCGTTACCGGCCCAGCCACCGCGGTACGGCGTGAGTTCCGGATGCCCGGTGATGTCGTTCATCAGCGGCCCGACCAGAGTGCCGTGCCTGGTGAGCACCGCCTCTACGGCGATCGCGCGGTGCTCGATGCGGCGCATCACCTTGAGTTCCTCGCTGGCCAGCGGCTCTTTGGCGGCGGCTGCCGACCAGGCGTCCGCGGTGGAGATGAAGAACGTCGTCTTTCCCGAGTCGCCGTAGGGGAGCTGGACGACGAGGTCGGTCCCCAGCCCGGCGGACGCTGCCAGCGTGATCAGCTCGGCATAGTTCGCGGCCCGGCCGAGCGCGTTGGGCACACTCGGAACCCCCGCCGCGTTGCCCAGCTGAGTGGTGACGATCTTGGAGTCGAGCCTGCGCCGCAGCGCGGCCGGCGGATGGGCGACCCGCAGCCCCGCCTCGGCGGCCAGCGCCTCGGTCTGCTCATCGAACATCACGAAGGTGACGAGGCCGCCCAGGCCCTGCGAGCGCACCAGGCTGCGGACCTCGGAGTGGCGCAGCAGGTAGTTGCAGATGTCCTCGATCGACTCGAATTCCGGCGCCCGCCGGTCGGCTGGCACGAAGACGCTTGGGTGGCCGCCGTCGAACGAGTCGTAGTAGCAGACGTACCGGAAGTTGCGAACCCAGCGGTCGATGCCGAGCAGGTTAAAAGCGGTGGGCGAGACGAAGTAGATCGGCCGCAGGTTGGTTCGGAAGAACTCCCTTAAGTCCGAGACTCCGCGCATCCTGGCAGGTGTGGTCACATTTGGTGGATACCCGGCCGGAAGTCACTCCGAACCCCGCATCCTGCGCAACCAGGCCAGCAGCGTCCCCGGCTGTCCACGCTGACGCCGGCCGCCAGGCTTGTTTCGCCGGTCCCGTCAGTACGCCCGCGCGCGACGGTATCCGGCCGCCGTCAGATCTGGCCTTCCAGCGAGCTGATCGGCGGCGCGGCACAGACGCTGGCCGGCTGGTTGTTCGTCATCTTGCAGATGGCGGCGGTCAGCAGGTTCGCGGAGCCGTCCGCACCCTGTGCGGGCGCGGTCGAAGGCGTGTGCAGGTCAGCGGAGATCTGCTGCCAGGACAGCCCCTGCAGCACCTGCGGGTTGTAGGTGACCGCGGCGACGAACCTGTTGCCGATGTCGATGAACGGGTAGCTGTTGCCTGGCGGTGCGTACTTGGTCCACAGCGCCTGCTGCGCCGCGGTCGGCTTCACCAGCAGGTTCTTACTCACGTCCTGGTTCTCGACCGGGGTGAAGACCAGGTACTTGCTGGTGTAGGTCGAGTTGTAGAAGGTCAGCGTGGCGGTGTTCGGGTACACGTCGGTCGCGGACGAATGCACGCCCTTGAGCGGGGTGAAGGTACCGAACCGGCTGAGCGCAACCGCCATCGCCCAGCGTTCCGCGGCGCAGTACGGACACCACTCCGCGCCGATATAGAGCATCTCCGGCTTGCCGCCCGAGGTCAGTGCCGGACCGGTGACGGGCTTCAGCGCCTGGGTAGACGAGCTGCCGAGACCCACCGCGGCGAGGGTGCTGGCCGGCACGGACAGGTTCGACTGCACCGATGCGGGCAGCGCTCCGTTCGAGCCGCCGGACTGGGACTTCTTGTTCAGCTGGGAGACCAGCAGGATGGCCACCACGGCCACGACCACGACCGCGACGCCGCCGATCGCGATCATCCGGCGCCGTTTCTCGGCCTCTCGTGCCTGCCGCTGCTGCGCGGCGATCCGCTCCCGCGCGGACTGGTTCCTGTTGCGCTCAGCCTTGCCCATGCCTAGGTTCGGTCCCTTGAACGGGGCGAGTTTTCCCGGTCAGCGCTGCCGGCCCAGCCAGTGATGAACCTGAGCGCCAGCGGTACTGCAGCTCGCCGCAAATGAGCGGATTTCGATGATCGCGCCTCGACGCTCCATGATGCCATGGAATGGCCGGCGGCCCGACCGGTGCCGGGCACGAGTCAGGACCGGCTGCTGCCAGCCGGCGTGCCCCACGAGTAGGAGTAGTGGAAGATCATCAGGACAAATATGAAGAATGTCACGATATGGACGCTCGTGCACCACAGGCAGATCGCGCCGATCTGGACGACCTCGGCATAGATGAGGTAGAGCACAAAGCCCATCCCTGCGATCGCCGAGCCGAGCCGCGCCCACCGGACAGCGGGGTCGGTGCGGCGCCAGGCCCAGGGCGAGTTGATCGCCGCCATGAAGATGTAGAACAGCAGCCCGAGCAGCGCCACCGGGAAGATGCCGAACACCATCGACTCGGGGCTGGTCGTGACCGCCTGGCAGTTCACGATCCCCTTGTCGGAGCAGGCGAGGGTGACGTGCGTGTCGAAGTGCGCGATCGTCAGGTAGATAGAGGCGCCGAGCCCGTACAGCGACAAGATCCAGGTGGCCAGCGGCAGCTTGCCGATAGAGCCGAGGCCGCGGGCACCGGTAGACCCGGTCTGTGGTCGACCGGGCTTCTGGTCGGCGGCGGCCCGGCCTGACCTGGCGGCGGGCTGATTCTTAGCGGTGCCGGGCTTCCGGTCCGCCGCGGCGGGGCCTGGCTGAGCGGCGCCGCGCTTCGGCTGGCTCCTCGCCGCGGAGGTGCCCTGACCGGGACGTGCTGCGCCCTGGCCGGCCGGCTTCTGGCCGGCCATCAGAGTGACCCCGCCGCTGCCTTGACGCCCGCCGAACTGCACACCGCGGCGGGCGGGTTCTTGGTGATCTTGCATATCGCCGCTGTCATCGAGTTCGCGGCGCCGTTCACGTCCTTGGCGACCGTGGTGCTGGGGTTCCTGATGTCGGCGGCGACCTGCGCCCAGGTCAGTCCGGCCAGGTCACTGGGCAGGTACTGCGCGCCGATCACCAGGTACTGGTTGCCGATATTCACGAACGGGAAGGCCCCTGCGCTGCTGGCGGGGACGTAGGGCGGCGCGTCGTACCTGGCCATCAGCGCTGTCTCAGTGGCGGTCGGCTTCTGCAGCGTGGCGTAGGAGCCGTTCGACAGCTTCTGGTCGCTGAACATCTCTACCGGGGTGAAGGTCAGGTACTTGCTGGTGTAGCTCGATTTGTAGAAACTCAGCGTCGGCGTGTTCGGGTAAATGTCCGAGCTGGACGAGTGGATGTAGCTCAGGTTCGAGAAGCTGCCGAATCGGCTGAGGGCCACGACCATCGCCCAGCGCTCAGCGGCGCAGTACGGGCAGTAAGTGGCGCCCATATACAGCACCTCGGGCTTGCCGCCGGAGGTTAGCTCTGGCTGCCTGCTAGTGGCGGTCAGCTTCGATGCCGTACCGGCGCCTACAGCATTTAGCGTGCTCGCGGGCACGGCAGTGATCTGCGCGGTAACCGATGCCGCCTGGGTGCCGGCGGTGCTCGTGCCGGCCGCCGCCGGAGCTGAGGAGCCGAGATTCTTGACGAGGATTATCACAGCCACGATGGCGAGGACTGCGACGACGCTGCCGCCGGCCAGCAGCATCCGCCGGCGGGCTCCGGCCCGGCGCGCGGCGGCCTGCTGTGCCGCGACCTTCTCCGCGGCGCTCATTCGCCGGGTCCGCTCAGCCTTGCCCATCCTGCCTCGCCTTGCTCGTGGGGTTCGTCACGCCTGGCATCGCCACATTCGGCTGCACCTGGCCCGCCGCGGACCGCGCGCCGTCGGCGCGCCCGCTGGCGATCAAGCGCCGCACCAATGCTAAGGCGCGCCGGGCGGTGTAGCCGCCGCTCTTATCCAAGCTATGGCCGCTGAAAGCTGGCTGAATGCTAGCTCTGTCAGTGCTGAGCGGGCGCGGGCCGCACAGGTGTCCATCTTTCTTGCCATGCGCAACCTATGGTGGCTATCGTTCGGTGGATGGTGGCTATCGCAACTCGGCGCGGCGCGCGTGCGGCCGCGGTTCTCGCCTTTTCCTGCATCTGCGTTGCTGCCGCTGGCTGCGGCAGTTCCCCGTCCACGTCGTCGCCGGGCTCGGCCTCGGCGTCGGCCTCCAGCCCGGCAGTCAGCGGCACCGCGAACGTTGCTTATGCGGCCTCGCTCACGTTCCTCAACGAGAAGGTGGCCGGGCCAGCATTTGCCACGGCTTCCGGCTACAAGTACTCCGGCCAGGGCGCTGCCTCTGGCACCCTGTCCTCGGAGATCGCCGCTGGCGCGATTCACCCGAATGTGTTCGAGAGCGTGGGCGGCGACAACATCACGCCGCTGGAACCGAAATTCACCAAGTGGTACGTCCAGTACGCCGGCACCCAGATGGTGGTGGCTTATAACCCCAAGAGCAAGTACGCCAGCCAGTTCAAGGCCATCGCGGCAGGCAAGGAACCGCTGCAGGACCTGTTCACCCTGATGCAGAAGCCTGGCTTCAAGCTCGGCCGGACTGATCCGAACATCGACCCCCAGGGCCGGGACTTCGTGTACATGCTCGAACTGGCGCAGATGCATTACCACCTGCCCTCGGACACCGTGACGAAGATCCTCGGCGGTCCGCCCGGCTCGTCCACCTCCTCGCAGATCTACGCCGAGTCATCGCTGGACTCCACGCTCACCTCGGGCCAGCTCGACGCTACCAGCGCCTTCATTACCCAGGCCATCGAGCTGCACCTGGACTACATCAAGCTGCCGCCGGCCATCAACCTGGGCGACGAAACGCTCGCCGCGGACTACGCGAAGGCGACGATCACCGTCACCCCGCCAGGCGGTCAGCCGACCACGAAGAGCGGCTCTCCGCAGGTGATCGACATCACGATCATCGGCACGCCCACGCCCGCCGCCATCGCGTTCGTAAAGTACACGCTGTCCCAGGCGGGACTACAGCAGTACAAGCAAGGCGGCTTCACCCTGCTGACGCCCACGGTGACGGGCTCGCAGAGCGCGATCCCGGCACAGATCGCAAGTGAGCTGGGCGGCTAAGCCGGCGGCGGTGGCCGGCGGGGCTATCCGCGGGGACGCGCCGTCCCCCGGCTGGCCCGGCCGGCCCCGGCCGCCGCTGACGCCGCCGCGGAACCTTGCCTCGCTGTCCGGGATAATTTCTGTTGCCGGCGCGGCCCTGATCTGGATTGCCCTGCTCGGCCCGGTGATCACGCTGCTCACGCACCTGTCCGGCAGCGCCGTGGTACATGCGCTCAGCTATCCCGGCGCGCTGGATCCGCTGGTCGTCTCGCTGGAATCGGGCGCCGTCACGCTGGCAGTCCTGTTCCTTGTCTGCACCCCGCTGGCCCGGATGCTGGCCAAGGGCACCCTGCCGTTCCCGCGGATCTGGGAGGCGGGCCTGCTCTGCAGCCTGCTGCTGCCCCCGCTGGTGATCGGGCTGCTACTGGTCTTCATGGTTGGCCCGTACACCACGTTCGGCAACCTGATCGGCCACTTCAACCTGTCCGCCACGAATACGTTCCTGGCGCTGGTCATCGCGCAGGTCTACGAGGCGGCACCGTATTACGTGCTTGGCGCGCAGGCCGCTTTCAGTTCGGTGGATCCGCGCCTCGAGCAGCAGGCGGCGCTGCTCGGTGACCGGCCGGGCCGGGTATTCCGCCGGATTACGCTGCCGCTGGCCGCGCCCGGCCTGGCGATGGCGCTGGCGATCGCCTGGGCGAGGGCGATGGGAGCTTTCGGGGCCGTCCTCATCATCGCCTATCATCCGTACGGGCTGCCGCTGCAGATCTTCACTACGCTGCAGGAGACCGGCCTGCCATCCGCGCTTCCGTATGCTCTGGTCCTGCTGGTGGTTGCCCTGCCGTTGCCGCTGGCCGCCTATATCTGGAGCGCACATGCTCGAGGCCGACGTCGAGGTTGACCGCCGGGACTTCACCGTGCGCGCAACCATCGCCGTCAGAGCGGGGGAGCGGGTAGCACTCTTCGGCCCGTCCGGCGCCGGGAAGACGACGCTGCTGGAGACAATCGCGGGCCTCGTGCGGCCGCGCGCAGGCACCGTGTCGCTGGCCGGCCGGGTGCTGACCAGCACCGGCCGGCCCCGAGTGGACGTGCCGCCATGGCAGCGGCGGATCGGCCTGCTGCGGCAGGACCCGGGCCTTTTCCCGCACTTGTCGGTTCGCGACAACCTTTGCTACGCCAGAACCGCGGACAGCCACGGACCCGAGCTCACCACCCTGGCCGATGCCCTCGGACTCAGTGATCTCCTGGCCGCCATGCCGGCCCGGTTGTCCGGTGGCCAGCAGCACCGGGCCGCGCTGGCTCGCCTGCTGCTCGCGCACTGCGACGCGCTGCTGCTGGACGAGCCCTACTCCGGGCTCGATGCGGCGTTGCGGCGCACGCTCACCGGGCTGGTGGTTCGCATGGTGACCGAGCGCGGCGTGCCGGCCGTGCTCGTGGCACATGAGCTGGCCGACGCGCAGGCCTTCGCTACCACGATGGCGGTGATCGACCGCGGCGCCGTGCTGGAGATGGCAGATCCCGACCAGATCGTGCTGCGCCCGGCCTCACGGCGGGTCGCCGAGCTCGTTGGCTACCTGGGGTTTGTGCCGCTGCCCGGCCGCCCCGGCAAGGTGGCTGGCGTCCACCCGGACCGGGTCATACCCGGCGCAGCAGCTGACCGCGGGCTGGTTCTTACTGGCACGGTGCTAGCGAGCCGGCCGTCTGGCGCTGGCTGGGAGTCGGACCTGCAGCTATCGGGTGCGGCCGTTACCGTCAGGCTGGCTGACCGGCCCGGTGATCCGGGCACCGAGCAGGTTGTCACCTGCCTCGATCCGCCTGTCTTCGGAACGGACGAGTCATGACGGCCAGGCCTCCGGCGGCCGATCAGCCGCACGCGGGCAGCAGCAGGACCGGTGCCCGGCTCCGGCTCGCCCGGCAGACACGCGGCTATTCGCAGCAGCAGCTGGCGAGAATGGCCGGGGTATCCAGGCAAGCGGTCTCCGCGGTGGAGTCCGGCTTGTCGGACCCGTCGCTGCGAGTGGCACTGGCGCTGTGCCGTGCGCTCGGGCTGACCGCCGAGGAGCTGTTCGGCCCGGCCATGCCGGAGCCGGCCATGCAGGTCCGGCCGCTCGCGCCGCTCGGTCCCGAAGGTAGCCGGGTGTCTCTCGCGGCAGTAGGCGACGCACTGGTCGCACTGCCGCTGTCGGGTGCGAGCGTGGCCAGGGCCGGTTTCGTCCCTGCTGGCGGGCGGGTACACGGGTCCGCGGAGGTGACGCCGCTCGGTCCGCAGCGGCCGACGCTGGTGGTCGCGGGCTGCGATCCGGCGCTCCCGTTGCTGGAGCTGCCGTTGAGCCTGCTCGATCCGCCGGTGTCCTTCATCTGGTGGCCGTGCGCGAGTCACGAGGCACTCAGGCTGGCGGCGGACGGGCTGGTGCACGTGGCCGGGGCGCATCTGCGCGGCCAGTCCGGCGGCTACAACACCGGGCCGGCCAGTGAGCTGCTCCGCGATGGTGCGGAGGTGATCGGGTTCTGCTCCTGGCGCGAGGGCCTGGTGCTGCGGCCAGACCTCGCGGGCCGGATCGCCACGCTGCCCGACGTGGCCGCTGCTGGCCTTCGGCTGGTGAACCGCGAACCGGGCGCCGAGGCCCGCCGGGTGCTGGACCGGGAGCTGGCCAGCCACGGAATCAGCACCGCTGACCTGCCGGGCTACGCGACCACGGCCGCCGGTCACCTGGAGGTAGCGGCGGCGATCGCCGCCGGACTGGCCGACGCCGGAGTCGCCAGCGAGCCAGCTGCGCTGGCGTACGGACTGGCCTTCGTTCCCCTCGCGGAGGAGCGATTCGACCTGGTAGTGCCAGCGACGCACACTGGCTCGCGCGAGGTGCAGGGGCTGCTCCGGGCGCTGTCATCGCCGTGGTTGCTGGATCAGCTGGCGAGCCTGCCCGGTTATGCGCTGTCCCGGCTCGGCGAACGGGTCGCTAGCCTGCCGCCCGGCTAGGCCGCCCGGCCCGGCCACGCTCAGCCGCGGCCACCAGCTCTAGCGGCTTTCCTGGCCAGCAGCAGGGTGGTGACATACGGCACTGCAAGCTGGCCGTCAGGGAACTGGGCGGCAAGGATGGCCGCGACCCGGCTGAGGACCGATTCCCGGAACGAGGGCTCGAGCTCAATGAAGTAGGACTTGCTCCGCTCGTCGGTGAGCCAGCGCTCGGCCGTCACCTGCCGTACCCATGGCACGACGGTCACGCCTGCCGGCTCGACCGGGCCGCTGGCCCGGACGGCGCCGGTTGCCCAGTCCGGTGCCATCTGCTCGTCGCTGAGATGCTGCCAGTGGTAACCCGGGCAGGACGAGGACACCAGATCCTGGTACTCCGCGAACCACGCCTGGCCGTCGGCGTGTGCCCTGTTCCACCAGGCCGCCCAGTAACCGCCCGGCCTGAGCACCCTGGCTACCTCAGCGGTGGCGACCGCCTGGTCGAACCAGTGCCAGGACTGCGCGAACGTAGTCAGAACGACGCTCTCCGAGCGGACAGGCATGTGGTTACCGTCGGCCAGCACGCAGACCGACTGAGGACTGCGGGCCTGCGCCCGGCGCAGCATCTGCTCGCCGATGTCGAGCGAGACCACCGTGGCGCCCCGGCCGGCGAGCTGGCGGCTGGCGATCCCGGTACCAGCGCCCCAGTCCAGCACGAGCTGGCCCGCCAGCGTTCCGGTGCTGGCTTCCAGCTCGTCGAACAGGGCGGGCGGGTAGGAGGGCCTGGCGGCGTCGTAGTGGCCGGCCGCTTCGTCGAAGACCGAGAGGGACATGGACGCCATAGTGGCCGGCTCGGCTACGCCGATGATGAACACCCCGGCTGCACGGCCGGAGTGCGGGCACGATAACTGGCATGAGAGTCCTGGTGCTGGGCGGTACCCACCACGTCGGCCGCGCGGTGGTGGAGGAGGCGCTGGCACGGGGCGATCAGGTCACCACCCTGACCCGCGGTGTAAGCGGACCATCGGCCCCCGGCGCGCTGGCTCTGCACGCTGACCGGACCGACCCGGCGGCGCTGAGCGCGGTGCTCGGCGACGCGACCTGGGATGCCATCGTCGACACGTGGAGCGGTGCGCCGCTGGTGGTGCTGACGGCGGCGACGCTGCTATCCGGCCGGGCCGGGCACTACGGCTACGTTTCCAGCCGATCGGTCTACTCGTGGCCTATCGCCATCGGCCTAGACGAGTCAGGACCGGTCGTCAGCGGCGACCCGGCGAGCGAAGACGACGAGGATTACGCGGCCGCCAAGCGCGGCGGGGAACTGGCGGCGCTGCAGGGTTTCGGTGAAGACACCGTGCTCGCCAGGGCCGGGCTGATTCTCGGGCCATATGAGCGGGTCGGCCGGATGCCCTGGTGGCTGCGTCGCATCGAGCGAGGAGGCGCCGTGCTGGCGCCCGGGCCTGCGGACCTGGCCTTGCAGTACATCGACTGCCGCGACCTGGCGCGCTGGCTGCTGCATGCGGCCGACGAGGGGATCACCGGCGCTTTCAACACGGTGAGCCGCCCTGGGCACGCGACGATGGCGGGCTTGCTCGAGGCCGCGGTCGAGGTCACTGGCTCGACCGCGGAGCTGGTCTGGACCTCGCCCGAGCTGATCGAGGCGGCTGGCATCTCGCCCTGGACGGAACTGCCCGTCTGGGTGCCACCAGGCAGCGACCTGGCCGGGCTGCACTCCGGTGACGTTTCGGCCGCCTATGCGGCTGGGCTAACCTGCCGCCCGGTGCGCGACACCGTTGCTGACACCTGGGCATGGCTGCAAACGGAGGGTGACCCCCCTGCTCCGGCCGGGCGCGGCGAGCTTGGCCTGGATCCCGGCCGCGAGCAGGAGGTACTAGCGCAGTTGCGCCGCTGACCCGGCACCGGGCGGTCGCCGCTGCCGGTCCGGGGGCGGCCCCTGCGCCGCCAGGCACGCGGCCTAGCCGGAGTGGCCGAAGACGGGAACGATTGTCGCCCTCGCGATGGTGGCAAAGGTGAGGTTGAATCCGGCCACTGCAGCCGAGATATCAGAGTCCACGCCGAGGTGGTCGGTATTCAGGGCGTGCACGGTGAAGACGTAGCGGTGCGGTGCCCCCGGCGGCGGGGCTGCGCCGCCGAAGTCCTTCGTGCCGTAGTCATTGCGGACCGAGAAGGCACCCGCCGGCAACGCGCCCGGGCCGCCGCTGCCTGCACCAGCTCGCAGTTCGGTGACCGAAGCCGGTATGTCTAGCACGAGCCAGTGCCAGAATCCGGAGCCCGTCGGCGCATCCGGGTCGTAACAGGTCACAGCGAAGCCCTTTGTCTCCGCCGGGAATCCATGCCAGCGCAGCGACGGTGAGATGTTCTGGCCGCTCATCCCGAAGCTGTTATAGACCTGAGCATCAGTCATCTGCTGGCCGTCGGCGACGTCATCGCTTTCCACGGTGAACGAGGGAACCGGCGGCAGGAAGTCATGGGGCAGCGGGGGTCGATCCGTCATCAGGTCCTCCGGGTCATGAGTTGAGTCGGCCTGGCATGCCCACGCTACTGAAAGCTCACCCCGCCGAGCGCAGGCATCGGCCGAACCTGGCCGGAAGATCGTCGCTGGCGGTTATCGGCTGGATTGCCCAGTAGCCGGCTCCTGTCACGCCGACGGCCAGCAGCTACTACCGTTGGGTGGCGGTGATCATCTGAGGGGACGCGGTGAGGCGCACGCGCCCTGGCCGCGAGAAGCTGATGAGAGGGGTCGAGCAGGGCGTGAGGGTCGCGCGCAGGCCGGTCGCCTGGGCCAGACGGGCACTGCTGGCCGTCGTGCTGATCGGCGCTGCCGTCATCCCTGGGCGGGCAAGTAGCCAGCCGGGCCACGCCTGCCATGGCATCCGCTGCACGATCCCCGGATCGATCTTGTGGCAGCGCCACCTGCCAGGGTCCTGGCTGGCCCAGCCGGGAGTCGCGGGCACGGTGCCGGCCCAGGGCTCGGCGTATGCAGCAACCGATGGCCACATCGCCGTGCTAGCTGCCGGGACGCGCATATCGGCGTTCCAGGCCGCCACGGGGTCGCCGTTGTGGCAGGAACCGCTGGCCGGCCTGCCCGTCGGTGCGCAGGTCGTTGGCGTGCGAGTCTTCTCCGGAGTCGTGGCGGTAGGCATTCGCCCGGCCGGCAGCCGGTCCGCGGGTCGCGACGAGGTCATCTTGTCCGCGGCAACGGGTCGGCAGATCCGCAGCTATCCGGCCGCCGTCTACGGCGGCGCGATCGCGGCCGATACCTACCGCAGCGTGATCGTCGGCGCGCACACAATCACCGCGTATGTCAACGCCAGTGGCCGCGTCCTGTGGGCTCGGTCGACTGGCCGGCCTGCCGAGGCGTGGCGGGTGGCGGGGCAGTACGTCTACGTCACCCGGACGAGTCACGGGTACCTTGGCGCGGCACCGGTCACCGGGCTGCTACGGATCAGCCTGCGAACGGGCGCAGAAAAGATCTTGCGGCCGAGAGGCGCTGCCTTTCCGGCCGGGGCGCTGAGCGGCGCGGTTGTCTCTCCGTCCAGTTCCGGCAGGCCAGGCACTAACGTCGTGCTTTTCAGTGGCGCGGGCGAGGTCTGGGCATTCAGCGGCGACGACGCCGAGCCGCTCTGGCACCTCGCCCCGGCGGCGCTGGAACTTACCGACGCCAGGACTGGCACGGTGTACCTGGCGATTCGCGGCACTCTGGCCGCCGTGGACCCGGACACCGGCACGGTCCTCACCGTCGCCGCTGACTCGGTGCTAGCCAGCCTGTACTCGGTCAACGGAGGGGTTGCACTCGGCCTCGATGAAGGCGCACTCGGCGAGGCCTGGGGCTATAGCCCGGTCAAGAAGAAGGTCGTGTGGACATCGAAGGCGCTGCCATGGCCGCATTTCTTCGTGGATTTGTCCGGTCTGGGTGGCAGCGACAGCCCGGCCAGCAACGTGGTCTTGCTTGCGACCTGTGCGCAGACAGGCGCCGCCGCGGCCGGCTCCTCGACGGCAGTGTGCGTGAAGCCAGAACTGGTAGCGGTGCTGGCGTGAGCGTCCGTCAATGACCGTACAGAGTGTTGAGCGTGGTCGCGGGTCTGCAGAGACTAGTCCTCGGGATGCTATGGGCAGTCGGGGCGGCGACCTGACGGGTCGGTGTGCAGCCAGGGCCCGACTGGGCTGCGAGCAGGATCGTCACCGCCGCTAGCGCTAGCGCGAGCGGGAAGAGCAGCAGAGAAGGTTGCCTCGGCACCAGCCTTATGTGCGTCCTGGCAGTGATGCCAGCCGGAATCCGGCCTATCCTGGCTGCGACGCGCCTTGCGCCGTGGCGCACCTGCTCGATTCGCGGCATCTCCTCATCTCGCGTCAATCGGGAAAAGATCGCATAAAGAGCTGCAAGTCTTGGGTCTGACCCCCGCAACGTGCTCTCGATGCGCTGAAGCACCCTGCGTTGACGTGCAGGCAGGCCCATCGAATACCTCCGATCTGGCCACTCGAATTCCCCCGTGGCTCAACTTAACAGGCCGTTCGTGATCAACCTGTTACCGGGCTGATGTGCATAGGTGACATCTGTCATGCCCGGGTCCGGACGGCAACCATGGGCCGTCCGGAGCACCGGCCATTAGCCTCAGGAGAGACGAGACGTCAGCATGGGACGCCGGGTCACGCCCCGGCAGCCCTCGCAACAGGCAGGTGGATTATGAGTACCCGGATCGTGCTGGATCTAGTGATCGGCATTGCCGTCCTTGGGCTGCTGATGTACCGGCAGCTGCGCGCGCGGCCGGTCCGCGGGGCGGACCGGCTCATACTGATCCTGGTCGTGGTCGGCCTGATCGAGGCGGAGCAGTACTTCCAGAAGCTGCCGGCCGGATCGATTGCGATCGCGGCGCTGGCGGGCAGCCTCGTGCTGGCGGGAGTCTTCGGCGCGGTCCGGGCGGCTACCGTCCGGGTCTGGATGCAGGGCGGCCAGGCGTGGTCACAGGGCAGCCTGGTCACCGCCGCGTTGTGGGCGGTAGCGCTCGCGGCTCATCTGGGCTACGACTACCTGATCGGCCAGCACAAGGACATCGGGAATGTCGGTTCCGCGACGATCCTGCTGTATCTCGCGGTCAGCCTGGCCGTGCAGCGGCTTATCGTCGCTGCCCGCGCGCAGCGTCTGGACCAGGTGAGCCGCGAATGCGTCGTGCTTTGATCCTCGGCGGCACCGGCATGATCGGCCGCGCCGCCGCGGCCCGGCTGCTGACCGCGGGCTGGCAGGTGGACGTTGTCGGCCGGGACGCGCGGAACCTGCCAACCGAGCTAGCGGTGGCCGGAGCCAGATTCGTGCCGGCGGATCGCGCCGACGACAAGGCACTAGCGGCCGCCGCCGGGGACGGCGCTGACCTGATCGTCGATTGCGTCTGCTACACCGCGGCGGACGCGGACAGGCTGCTGCCCATCGCGCGGCACGCGGACTGCACGGTCATGATCTCGAGCAAGGCCGTGTATGTGGACGCGGCGGGTAACCACGTCAACTCCGATACAGCACCGCGGTTCGATGGCCCGGTCACCGAAGACCAGCCGACCATGGCGCCGGCCGATGTCGACTACCAGAGCAGAGCGGGTTACGGGGCCAGCAAGGTCGCGGCCGAGCAGGTGCTGCTCGATAGTGGGGTGCCAGTTACCGTCCTGCGCCCGTCCAAGGTGCACGGTCCGGGCGCCCCCAGGCCGCGCGAATGGGTGTTCGTCAAGCGTGTCCTCGACCGCAGGCCGGCGGTGTTCCTGGCCAGCCGCGGAGCTGGAGTCGACCATACGACCGCGGCTGCCAACGTCGCCGCACTGATCGAAACCGTCGCGGCGCAGCCCGGCCGAAGGGTGCTGAACAGCGCCGACCCCGATGCGTCGAGCGCACTGGAGATCGCCAGGATCATCGCCGCGCAACTCGGCCACGGGTGGGAAGAGGTGCTGCTGGACGCTGACTCCGACCCAGGGCTCGGGCTGCATCCGTGGGACGCGGAGTATCCGATCGTGCTCGACATGACGGCGGCGGAGAGTCTCGGCTACCTCCCGGCTGGCGACTATGCGCATACTGTCGCCGCAGAGGTGGACTGGCTGGTCGCTGCCGCAGCCGACGCTCAGGATGACGCGGCGCTGCCATGGCTGCAGGACGGATTCTTCACGTCAATGTTCGACTATGCGGCCGAGGACCGCTACCTGGCTGACCATCCAAGCCGGTAGGGCCCAAGCAACGCCACCGGCCATGGCGGCCTAGCCACGGCCATGGCGGCCTAGCCACCGGCCATTGCGGCCACGATCAGGTACGGTTCGCGGCCGGTCACGACTTGCTCGGGGAGCGGGCTGTCGGGTTCTTCATGAGACAGGTCCTCCTGGCAGGCGAAGAACCGGATAAATGCCCGTCTGCGCCTGGTGTCGTGATCGCGGATGGTGCCGCGCAAGACCGGATACCTGGCCTCCAGCGCGTCGAGCACCGACCGCTGGGTGACCTGGCCGGGCACGGCGAGCTCGATTTCGCCGTCAATGCGCGCGAGCGTCCGCAAGTGCGCGGGCAGCACGACCCGGATCATGCCAGCGTCTGGACCTCGACGGACAGCACCGCCGGGAGGTCCCTGACAATCGGCGCCCAGGTGTCTCCTGCGTCAGCTGATCCGTAGACCTGACCGCCGGTGGTGCCGAAGTAGATGCCGCAGGTGTCCAGGCTGTCGACGGCCATCGCGTCACGCAGCACATTGACGTAACAGTTCTCCTGCGGCAGGCCGTTGGTGAGCGCCTCCCAGTCGTCCCCGCCGACCCGGCTCCGGTACACACGCAACTTGCCGTCAGGCGGGAAGTGCTCCGCGTCGCTCTTGATCGGCACCACGTAGACGGTCTCCGGCTCGTGCGCGTGCACGTCGATCGGGAACCCGAAGTCGCTCGGCAGGTTGCCGCTGATCTCGCGCCACGACTCGCCGGCGTCGTCGCTGCGCATGACGTCCCAGTGCTTCTGCATGAAGAGCGTCTCTGGCCGCGACGGGTGCAACGCGATCCGGTGGACGCAGTGGCCGACCTCGGCGTGCGGGTCCGGAATTCCTTCTGAGCGCAGTCCCTGGTTAACCGCCCGCCAGGTTTCCCCGGCATCATCGGACCGGAACGCTCCCGCGGCGGAAATGGCAGCAAACATGCGCTTGGGCTGGACCGGGTCGAGGATGATCGTGTGCAGGCACATCCCGCCGGCGCCCGGCTGCCAAGACGAGCCGGTACCGTGCCCGCGCAAGCCGGGCAGCTCCTGCCATTGCTCCCCGCCGTCTGTGGACCGGAACAGGCCGGCGTCTTCCACGCCTGCGTAGACGGTATCGGGGTCGTCCAGCGACGGCTCCAGGTGCCAGACGCGCGCGAATTCCCACGGATGCGGCGTGCCGTCGTACCACTGGTGCGTGCCGGGAGTGCCGTCGTAGCTGAACTGATTGCCGACCGCGTCCCAGGTCCGGCCGCCATCGTCAGAGCGCTGGATCACCTGGCCGGACCAGCCGCTGGACTGCGAGGCGTAGAGCCGGTCCGGGTTGGCCGGCGAGCCCTTGACGTGGTAGATCTCCCAGCCGCCGAAGAAGGGACCGCTAACGTCCCAGTTGTCGCGCTTGCCGTCCGCGGTCAGCACGAACGCGCCCTTCCGCGTGCCTACTAGTACTCGAACGCCAGACATTCGGTGCTCCTCTCCGGGGCAGCCAGGCCAGGGACTCAACGGATGTTACGCCGGGCTGCTGACAGTTCGCGACCTGACGCCGTCTCACTAGCACAACGAACGGCAAGGTTCTCGATGGACAGCCGGCGGCCGTGATCTTCCGGCGCGTCCTGCCGCCGTCAGCGAACCGGCGGCCCTCTGGTCTGCGAAGCTAGCCCCGATGTCTACCGACGCGAGCGGCCGGACCAGCGCTGACGACGTACCCGGTGTGGACCGGCTGCTGACCTTGTCCGACGGCGTGGTGGCCATCGCCATCACGCTGCTGGTCCTGCAGTTGGCGGTGCCGTCATTGCGGCCGGCCGACGCGAACTCCGCGTCCGCCCTTGCGTCCAGTCTCGCGCAGGAATCTGACCGGTACATCAGCTACCTGATCTCGTTCTATGTCATCGCCCAGTTCTGGCTTATTCACCATCGGGTGTTCGGCCGCATCGGCGGTCAGCGTGAGGGCCTGGCCTGGTGGAACTTCGCGTTCCTGTTCACCATCACGGTCATGCCGTTCACCAGCAGCCTGCTGGGCAGGTACGCGCAGAACCCGCTGGCCGTCGACATCTTTGCTGCCAACCTGCTGCTGGCCAGCCTCGCCACGCAAGCCACCACGGCATACGGCCGTCGTCGGGGCCTGGTCACCCATCGCCCCGACCCCCGCAGCCTGCGGATGACGCGGGCGGAATCCGCCGGCGCGGTGCTGATCATCTGCGTGTCGGCCGCCGTGGCCTGGACGAGTACCAGCCTGGCGAAGTACTGCTGGCTGCTGTTGGCAGCCGTTCCCTGGGTCGTAGATCATCTGCTCTACCGGCGTGACCGCCCGGCTGGGCCGTGACTTCGTGGCCGCCGCTGGCATGATGACCGGATGACCAAGTCCGTGGACTTCTCGGCCGTCCCGGAGACAGCGCGCGCGGCGGCAGTAGCGCAGCTATGTGATGCCATGGAGGAGACAGATAAGGCCGGCTATTACCCCCGGCTGACCGTCGAACGGCCATGGTCGGTGCACAATCCGGTGCTCGAGGGCGAGTTCGCCGCACCAAGGGCGATCCGCTGGTACCTGGAGCGCGAACTCGGCCGCCTTGCTGGCGCGGGTGCCCGGATCTCGGTCAGCCGTGGTCGGCAGGCTCTCAGCCTGCACGATCCTGGGATCGGCCCGGCCGTCGACGAGACCCGCTGGGACTTGCGGCGCAAGAAGCTGTTCCTGTTCGGTCCGGAGCGCATGGCGCTATCCATCGACCGTCTGCAGCATTACACCGGTACGCCGGCCGAGGACTTTCAGCGGTACGTCCTGCTCACCAACTACTCCTGGCATGTGGCCGAGTTCAGGGCTGCGCTGCCAGGCTGCACGGGTCCTGACTCGGACGGGCGCCAGATGCCGGCCTGGCATCACGCGATGCCGGGCCGAGCCGGGCTGACCATGATCAATATCGGCGTTGGGCCGTCCAACGCCAAGACGATCACCGATCATCTCGCCGTGCTCCGACCGGATCTGGTGCTGATGATCGGGCACTGCGGTGGCCTGCGCAATCATCAGGAGATCGGGGACCTGGTCCTGGCGACCGCCTACCTGCGAGACGACGGTGTACTCGACGACGTCCTGCCGCTGAGCGTGCCGGTCGTCTCGAATCACACACTGAACACGCTGTTGCTTGACGAAGTGACGGCCCGCCGGTTGCGCTGCCGGATGGGAATCGTCTTCACCACCGCCAACCGGAACTGGGAATTCCAGGTCAGTTCGGTGTCCGACCGGCTCCGGCTGTCCCGCGCGCTCGCTGTCGACATGGAGTCGGCCACAGTGGCGGCGAACGGGTTCCGCTACCGGATACCCACCGCGACGCTGCTGGCGGTGAGCGATAAGCCGCTGCACGCACGCCCCAAGCTGAGCGCGGACGCGCAGGACTTCTACGTAGCTAGCCGCCGTCAGCACGTCGAGATTGCTATCTCCGTCGCCGATGAGGCCAGGCGGCTCTATCCCGGCGGGCTGCCGACGGCCGACATCCGTTCCGCTGACGAGCCGTTGCTCGGCCTGACCGAGCCTGACTCAGGGCCGCCGGTCGTCCCGTAGCAGCCACCAGGACGCGGGCTGCCCCAGGCGGCTAGCTCTGGGCGGCTTCGTCCCCGATGATCTGACCGGACTGATCCGCGAAGAGGTCTAGCGTCGTGAATATGCGAGTCATGCCGGTGGGTGGCTCGTTTCGGCGAGCTGGATGGCGATGTCGATGATCATGTCTTCCTGGCCGCCGACGTAGCCGGCTTCGCCGACTTTCTGCAGGATGTGGTGGGCAGGGACGCCGTACCGCTCGGCGGCGCGCTCGGCATGCAGCAGGAAGCTGCCGTACACGCCCGCGTAGCCCTGGACGATCGCTGACCGGTCTGCGCTGGGCAGCCGCCCGAGCGTCGGCCGCAAGACGTCCTGCGCAGCGGCGAGGGCGGCGTCGACGTTGACGCCGGTGGGGATGCCCAGCCGGTCGAACGTGGCGACCAGGACCTCGGTCGGCGCGTTGCCGGCGCTGGCGCCGAGGGCGCACAGGGCGCCGTCGACCTGCCGGGCGCCGCCGTGGACAGCCAGAACGCTGTTGGCGACGCCGAGGGACAGGTTCTGGTGGCCGTGGAAGCCGACCTGGGCGTCCGCGCCGATCTCGGCGACCAGTGCCCGCACGCGGTCCTGGGCGTCGGCGAGGATGAGCGCGCCGGCCGAGTCGACCACATACACGCACTGGGCACCGGCGTCGACCATGATGCGAGCCTGGGCGGCCAGCGGCGCCGGGCCGATCCGGTGCGCCAGCATCAGGAAGCCGACGGTCTCCATGCCCATGTCCCTGGCGGCGCCGAAATGCTGCAGCGACACGTCCGCCTCGGTGCAATGCGTGGCTATCCGCGCCACCGACGCGCCGGTGTCCCTGGCGTGCCGCAGGTCGTCGATGGTGCCGACGCCGGGCAGCAACAGCACGGCAATCTTCGCCTGCCCCGCCTCGGCCACGGCGGCGGCGATCAGGTCGAACTCATCACGCAGTGAGAACCCGTAGTTGAACGACGAACCGCCGAGCCCGTCCCCATGTGACACCTCGATGACTTCGACTCCGGCGGCATCCAGCGCGTGCACGACGCTCCGCACCTGCTCCTCGGTGAACTGGTGCGCCAGCGCATGGGAGCCGTCGCGCAGGGTCGAGTCAGTGAGCCGCACATGCCCGTCGCCGCCGGCCTGTCCCGCCACGGTCGGCCCCGCCATGTCGGCTGGCCGCCCACTCACGCGGTCACCTCCGGCTGAGTGCTGCACAGGTGGGCGGCGAGCAGTTCGCCCACGCGCGCGGCTGCCGCTGTGATGATGTCGAGGTTGCCGGCATAGTCGGGCAGGTAGTCACCGCGGCCGCGGATCTCGAGGAATACGCCAACCCGAGCCATGCCGCGCCAGCGCGGATCCGGCGGGTCGTACTGGGGTTCGGCACGCAGCACGTAGCCGGGAACGTAGCCGCGTACGGCTTCGGCCATCGCCTCGATGCTCGCGGTTATCGCATCGCGGACCGGGCCAGGCTCGGCAGCCTCGGCCGGGATGGCGCAGAATATCGTGTTACGCATGATCATCGGCGGCTCCACCGGGTTGAGCAGGATGATCGCCTTGCCTGCCGCTGCGCCGCCGACCTCGCGCAGCGCCGCAGCCGTCGTCTCGGTGAACTCGTCGATGTTCGCCCGGGTGCCCGGCCCGGCCGACCTGGAGGCGATCGACGCGACGATCTCGGCGTAAGCGACATCCACCACCCGGCTCACCGCGGCCACGATCGGAATCGTCGCCTGGCCGCCGCAGGTGATCATGTTCAGGTTCGGCGCGTCCAGGTTCACCGCCAGGTTGACCGGCGGGCACACATACGGGCCGACCGCCGCCGGGGTCAGGTCGACCGCCCGCACCCCGGCCTCGGCATACCGCGCGGCGTGCGCCGCGTGCGCCTTGGCACTGGTTGCCTCGAATACGAGGTCTGGCAGCCGGTCCAGGGCCAGCAGCCAGTCCACGCCGCCCGCGCTGACCTCTAGCCCGTACTCGTGCGCCTTGGCCAGCCCGTCAGAACCCGGATCGATGCCCACCATGTAACGCGGCTGGATCAGACCTTCGGCGCGCAGCAGCTTCACCATCAGATCCGTGCCGATGTTCCCCGACCCGACGATCGCGGCGCTGATCTCTGCCAAGGCTGGCCTTCCTGTCGGCGACGGCACTGCCGCTCCGCCGCCATCTGCGCCTGCCGGGAGCCCGGCGGGCGCGCCGCGATCGGTCATGGTCGATGTCCCCTGGTCTGGAAGGGTGGTCCGCGCCAACATAATTGAGCCGGGAGTACGCGGGAAGCGGACTGTGTCGGTCAGTGGAATTCGACTGCGGCCCAGATGCCGCAGGACGCCAGCGGGGACGCCCGCTCCGGGCCGGAGCCTTCAGGTGCTTTCTCGACCTACCGCACGGCTCGCGGACCACGCAATCGCAACGTCACGCATCGAGATCAATCAGAACGTCCGAGCCCTGGATAACAACGCGGTAGCACCTGATTGGCTCGACACATGGCTCGGCGGTCGGGTTCCCGGTGAGCAAGTCAAATTTGCCCCCATGGAACGGACACTCAATCTCGGCGGTGCCGGGGTGAAGCTGACCCATGTCCAGCCAGCCTTCCGCGTGCGTGCACATATTCGCGGTGGCGTAGAGGTTCTCGCCTAGCCGGGCAAGCAGGATCTCTTCGCCCTTAACCGATACGCCAAGGAGCTGACCTTCTCGTACGTCGTCAATCTCGGCGACTTTGACAAGGTTCTGATCCATCATTCTGCTCCTCGTCATGGCGCAGCCGCACAGCGCGGGCAAGTCTCACCGAGTGACATGACAGTACCCCTGGCGGACCGCGACGCGGGTAGCACGGCAGCTGCCTGACGACGGTTTCACTCGAAACATGGCGATTGACAGCATGGTCTATCGGGGCCAGAATGCAAGGCATGCGGTCCACTGGGCGAAACGGTTCCTCGGTTTTGGAGCGCGCCTTTTCCCTGCTCGACGTGATCGGTTCAGACGAGACGAGCGTCGGGCTAGCTGAGCTGGCTAGACGCGCAGGACTGCCCAAGGCGACCGCCTACCGGCTGGCCAATCAGCTGATTGATCTGCATGTGCTGGAACGAGTTGGACAGGAATACCAGCTCGGGCTGAAAATGTTTGAGCTCGGGAACTCGGTAACACGGCACCGGCGGCTACGCGAAGCCGCACTGCCGTTCATGGAAGATCTGTACGAAGCCACCCATGAGACTATTCACCTCGGCGTGCTCGCCGGCCTCGAAGTTCTCTACGCCGAAAAGATCGCCGGCCGTCGGAAATGCAGCGTGTCGACCACTCTTGGCGTTCGGAAGCCGCTTTACTGTACCGGGCTTGGCAAGGCGATTCTGGCATACTCCAGCGCTCAGCTGCTGGAAGCTGTCATCCAAAACGGACTTGTGCGTATCACTCCTTACACGCTAACGGATCCGCGTCGGCTGCACCTTGAACTAAAGCGCGCCGCCGAAAGCGGGGTCTCCTACGATCGGGAGGAGTATGAGCTTGGGATTACCTGCGTCGCCAGTCCTTTGCTGAACCGCGCTGGCCGAGCCTGGGCAGCGATATCCGTCACCGGACCCACCGCGCGTTTTCGTCCCGAGCGGACGGCTGCTGCCGTGCGGACTGCGGCGCTAGGGCTTACCAGAGTGCTTAATGATCAGGGCGGCTGGGAAGGGGCAGCTTTAGGGGCCGAGGTCGGCGCCGGGCGAGCAGCCGCCGACTGCCTCGCGCCCGCGCAGCCTCGGTCATAGCAGGTCTGCTGCCGCGTCCTGGCTGCGAGCGCCGATCGCTCCAGCTGGCCCGAGGCCGAACAGCCCGACTGCGTTCTCGCCGCAGATTGCGGCGACCGTCTCCGGCGCCAGTGAGGTCGCCGTCACCAGGTCAAGCGCGTCCCGCTGGCTGCCGAAGGGGTAGTCAGAACCGAAGCAGACCCGATCGGCGCCCAGCAGCTCGATCGCGAGCTCGAGCGCGCCAGGCGAGCCAGCGATTGTGTCGGTGTAGAGCGCGCGGACGTAGTCACTCGGGCGTCGCCCGGCGGGAAGCGTGCACGGCAGCGCGCCGCGCTCGTACTCGCGGTCGATGCGGCCCGTCAGCAACGGCAGCAGGCTGCCAGCATGAGCGAGGATGACCTTCAGCCCCGGGTGCCGGTCGAACGTGCCTGCGAAGATCATCCGCAGGATCGCGGTCGTCGTGTCGAAGAGGAAGCCCACCGCGCAGATCAGGCCGTGGTCGCTCACGGCGGCGACCTGGGCCGGGACCGTCGGATGCAGGAGGAGAGGCATCGAGCCAGACTCCGCTGCCCCGAAGACGGCGTCGAAATCGGGACTGTCGAGCGGCCGACCCGCCACGTTGGAGCAGACCATTGCACCCTTCAGTCCGAGCGAGGCAGCCCGCCCGAGCTCATCGACTGCAGCGTCAGCATCCTGCCACGGCAGGGTGGCGAGACCGTCGAGTGCGCCGCCGCCCGTGCCCACCAGCTCAGCGAGCTCGTCGTTGGCCTCGCGGGCCACGGCCCTCGCCTCGGCTGCGGGCAGCTTCAGGACGCCCGGCTGGTTGATGCTGACGACCGCCCTGTCGACCCCGGCCCGGTGCAGGTTCTCGAGCAGGAGCGCCGGATCGGCTAGGCGAGCGTCGATTCGCTCGGTGTAGCCGTCGCCGAAGTCGAGCACGAGTCGCCCTTCCTGCCGGGCCGCTCGCGGCGGTTTCGTGCGCCTCATGAAGGTGCCGAGCAACGCTGGCGGGAGGTAGTGGATGTGGACATCGATCACGGGATGCGCTGGCATCGAGCTCACTTTCCTGCTGCCTCAGGGCCACGTCGGCTGGTCAGCTCGACGCCAAGGCGGGTTCCTGTACCTCGGAACCGGTCATCACCTGGAGCCAGAAGCGGTAGAACTCGCGCTGGTTTACCTCGCTCGGCTCGGCGCCGATGTTGCCGGGCAGGTGCGGTACCTGGTCCTGGTCGTGGCCGAGGTGGATGTCGTAGTTCATCGGGGTGCTCCAGGTTCCCGGTGAGTGCGAGGCCTCGACGATCCGCTCGAAGTTCTCCACGTCGTCGGGCGCGATCACGCCGGCCATGGCCTGGCCCTGGTAGACGCGCTGCACCGCCAGTTCCTTGACCACCTCGGGGGCCTCGCGCTCGACCATGGTCCACTGCCAGATCTCGTGCCTGGCCGGTCCGCGCGGATGGAACTGGAGGAAATGCTTGCCCACCATCGGCGACACGTAGCCCATCAGGCCGAGATTCGGGAACAGCAGCCCGTGCCCGAAGGCGCCAGGCCGCGGCTCGTACTCGGCCAGCGCCTTGGACATCCGGTCATCGCGGTCCCGGACCCACTCGACGGCCGCTTTGCCGAGCGGACGGGCATGGTCCAGATCTCGCTGGTACAGGGCGTCACTGTGGGTAAGCATCGCGCCGATCCCGAGGGGAGCACCTGCGCGGTAACCCGCGGTCACTGAGTACTTTGAGCTGTTGGCCAGGGCCGAGTGCGGAGCCGTTGTCATCGGCGTGAGGATCCCTTGCTCCCGGAAAGCGTGTGCCACCCGGAGCCATGAGGTGTGGGTGTGCGCGAAGTGGTAGTTGTCCCCGATGAAGTTCTCCGCGATGAGCTTCCAGTTCGCCGGGGACTCATACCGATGCCAGCCCGGCAGCGCCTCCAGCCCGCCGACCGGCTCGGCCAGCACGAGATACCGCAGCCACCACCGCACATCCTCACCCAGCCAGTCCTCGAACGCAGCACCCTGCCGGCTCAGCCGGGCGAAGATCAGGCCATGGAAATTGACCACGACGGCCTCCTCCAGCCCCCACTTCTCCTTCTCCAGCGCGCCGTGATACAGCTCCTTCTCCCCCGGCACGCTCAGCAGCCGCCCATCGATCCCGTAACCCCACCCGTGATACGAGCAGGTGAACCCGCGCACATTCCCCCGGTCAAACAGGCACACCTGATTACCCCGATGCCGGCACTTGTTCACCAGCACCCGCACGCTCCCGCCCCGGTCACGCACCACGATCACCGGCACCTCGCCCAGGTAGGTCGTCACGTAATCACCCGGGTTACGGACCATGTCCTCATGACCCACCGGCACCCAGCTCTCCTCGAAGATCCGGGCAAGCTCCCGCCGGTACACCTCATCGTCAAAGTAAATCGCCGGCGAGATCCGGCCCCGCTCCCAGCCGACAAGACTCCCCAGCTCACCCAGAACCGACATCCGACTCTTCCTCGACTCGAAGCGTTGGCATTGAAGCGACCAGGCGACTGGCTTGCGTGGCAGGCCTAGTTCGCCGTGGCGCTTCCCTGGCGCCGCGCTCGCAGCCAGGCCCGGCTCGGCCGTGCCCGCTGCGACTGCGGTTCAGTATGTGCCGGCGCCATCAGCGCGGCAAGAACGCTGTTTCAGTGAACGAACCGCCCGGCTGCTCGATCCGGCTCCGGCATGCCGTCGCGCCTCATCGCTGCAGCAGCCACGACTTCGGTATCGAAGAGCAACGTTATGTTTTCTGCGGCGCAAGCCAGCAGGGGAGTAGGTCCGGGATTGTTCAAAGAGGAGCTCGTTTCGCCCATTGGACCGAGGCGCTTGCGCGGTGCGAGCTAGCGACCCTACTGTCCTACGACGTCCGCAGGGAGCTAGCACTCCAGTCCGGGTGACTAGGAGTTGTCACGCGCTAACCGAGAGCGGAGATTCGACATTTCCGCAGGCAACGGGACGCACATTCTTGTAGGCCCAGACATAGGGAGTGCCGTATGGCGGGTAACTGTAGGACGGCGGTCGGGCTCAGGCGTCACCGCGGCTCCGCACTTGCGACACCCAGCCACCTGCGCCGGCAGGCCAGCGCGGCGATGGGGATTGCGTTGTTGCTGGCGGTAGCTGCGTGCGGGTCAGCGAGCGGAGGAGGTTCAGCAGGCGGAAAGACGCTCACCGTGGCGATGGTCGAGGCGTTCACCGGGTCGAACTCTATTGACGGAATCGCAGCGGCGGCTGGCTGCTACCCCGCGGCTCAGGTGGTCAATCAGGCGGGCGGAGTGCTCGGCGACAAGATCCAGTGCGTCCCGGTCGACACCCGGGGCGACCCCACGGACGCCATCCCGGCCGTGGAAAAGCTGCTGGCCACGACGAGCAACCTGGTCGGTGTCTCGGGGCCGGAGTCGAACACGGCGGCCGCGCTCGTGCCGATCCTGACGAAGGCTCACATCCCGATGATCAGCCAGAACGGGGTGGCACTGTTCGACCACAACACCGATCCGTACTTCTGGCGGAACTATCCGGCTGATGATGTTGGCGGGGTGGCGCTCGCCTACTGGGCCCATCACGTCGGCTACAAGACTGCGGCCATGTTCTTCGACAACTCGATCGCCTCTCAGGGCAGCGTGCCGCGCCTGGTGAGCACGTTCACCAGGCTGGGCGGCAAGATCGCCGTCAACCTCTCGGTCCCCGCGGACGACACATCGTACGGGTCAGAAATCCATCGGATTATCCAGGCCGCGCCCCAGGTCATCTTCACCGAGTCAGATCCGCAGACCGACGCGACGGCATTCGGCGACCTCAAGCAGTTCGGTGCAAAGATACCGATCTTCGGCACCAACGCCACGGTGATACCGGACTGGCTGAACGCGGTCAGCAAGGCCCTCGGGAGCGCGGACATGGCGAAGTACTACCGCGGCGTCGAGCCGTACGCGCCGAACTTCCCGGGCACGCACTACTTCAATACCGCGCTCCTGGCCGATGCCAAGCAGGTGCCCGATCCCAAGCAATGGCTCGGCCAGCAGTACGCGACGGCGCCGTTCGACGGGCTGATCATCAGCGCTCTCGCCATGACCGAGGCGCACTCTACTAACCCGGTCGTATTCAACAAGGACATCCTGAGCGTGACCGCTCCCGGCCCTGGCAAGACCGTTGTCTACTCCTACAGCGCCGGAGTTGCGGCCCTCAAGGCTGGCAAGCAGATCCAGTACGTCGGAGCCGGCGGACCCACTATCTTCAACCGCTACCACAATGCCTCCGGCGAGTACGGCGTGTACCAGTATGTGAACGGCCACCTGAACCTTGTCGGAACCATCTCGGCCGCGCAGCTGGCCACCGCGCAAGGTGGCTGAGGCCGGGTGAAGCACACGGTGCCAGACAGTCGCTGGCAGCGCTGGCCGAGGACCTGCCTGGCAGGTCCTCGGCCAGGCGCCAGCGGCTGGAGGCGGCGATGCAGTCACTAGTCCTCTACGTCGGCTTCGGCCTCGTCACTGCGTCGATTCTGTGTATTGGGGCCGTCGGCTTCACTTTGCAGTTCGGCATCAGCAATCTGTTCAACCTCGCATTCGGGGCGACAATGACGGCGGGCGCGTTCATCGCCTACGCCTGTAACGCCGCCGGACTGAATATCTGGTTCTCGCTCATCTGCGGCGGCCTGGTTGGCGCAGTGCTCTCGCTGGCGCTGAGCCGGTTCATCTACGCCCCGTTCAAGCGCCGCGCCCAGAATATGTTCATGATGATCATGGTGACGCTGGGCGTCGGCATCATCATCCAGTACGGCATCGAGGCAATATGGGGAGCGGGTGACCGCGCCTTCAATATGACGACCGGGCGGTCTGTGCATGTCGTCGGCATGCTGTTTACATCGACCCAGCTGATTGTCATCGGAATCGCGGCCGTGGCCGCGCTTGCGGTGCACCTCCTGCTGCGCTACACCCGGATCGGGAAGGCGATGCGTGCGGTCGCCGTGAACGAGCGGCTCGCGCGGAACTGCGGCATCCCGGTGCGGCTGGTGATCGACGCTACCTGGCTGATCTCCGGGGCACTCTGCGGAGTCGCGGGCGTCGTCCTGGTCATGGACGTCCAGGTGCTCAACAGCGGCAGCGGCGACCAATTCCTCATCCTCATCGTCGCGGCGACAGTCCTGGGCGGCATTGGCTCGGCCTACGGCGCGATGATAGGCGCCCTGATCATCGGCGTCGTGGCGGAGGTCGCGGCGGGCTTTATGAACCCGGAGTTCAAGGACATCGCGGCGTTCATCATCTTGGCGGCCGTCTTGCTGGCGCGGCCGACGGGCGTCATCAGTTCGATTGCCTCAGCCAAGGAGATGGCCCGGTGAGTGCAGCCTGGCAGTTCTACGCCGCGACGCTGATCATCTACGCCTTCGTCTACATCATCGCGGCTACCGGGCTGAACCTGCAGTTCGGCCTGACCGGCGTCTATAACTTCGCCTTCATCATCTTCCAGGCCGCCGGTGCGTACACAACGGCCGTGCTGTCGCTGGGTTCGCCGCACTCATTCGGTGGCTTTCAGCACTACATTCTGGGGCTCCATCTCGCCTTTCCTGTCCCCCTTATCGCGAGCGCACTGGTAGCGGGGCTCCTCGGCGTCGGCCTCGGTGCCCTCACCGTGCGCCGGCTTCGCGCCGACTATCTTGCGATCGTCATGCTGGTGATCTCGCTGATCGCCACCGACCTGGTCACCAACTACCAGGGCCTCTTCAACGGAGCCGCCGGCCTCTCGCTTATTCCGCAGCCGTTCTCGAGCCTCACCAGCAATTCGGTCGTCTACGACTGGCTTTACGCTGCCGTCGCGGGCGTCATCTGCGTGCTCATATGGCTCGGACTGCGCATGATAAATGAGTCTCCGCTCGGCCGGAGTCTTCGGGCGGTACGCGAGAATGAGAGCGCTGCGGCAGCCCTCGGCAAGAACGTCACCGGGCTGCGGCTGCTGGTCTTCGGTATCGGCGGGGCCGTAGCCGGGATCAGCGGCTCGCTGCTAGCGTCGTTCACGCAGGCGTGGTCGCCTGACTCCTGGCTGTACACCGAGACGTTCGTGATCTTCACCGCGATCATCGTCGGGGGCGCCGGCAGCAATATCGGCCCTGCTCTGGGTGCGGTGCTCGTTCCGGTGGCGCTCGCTGAGGGGAGCCGCTACATTCCGCAGTTCGGGACTCCGACCCTCGTGCCGTCGCTCGAGTGGATCGTGATCGGAGTGATCCTGCTCGTCTTCCTCTGGTTCTGGCCTCGCGGCATGGTGCCCGAGCCTAAACGGATCTTCCCGGCGCAGGATCCGTCGCGGCCGCTGTCGCCGCAGCGATGGCGGCGTCCGCTGGCGGAGAGCATCGACACAGAGCTAGGCCAGAGCCGGTGAGCGCGAGTCAGCCGGCCGGGACGGCGGATGGGCCGCTGCTGTCTGTTCGCGGGCTATCGGTCAGCTTCGGCGGTGTCCGCGCTGTTACTGACGTGAGCTTCTCAGCCTCCGCGGGGCAGATCACCGGCTTGATCGGGCCTAACGGTGCCGGGAAATCCACGACACTCGGCATGGTTGCCGGCGCCATCAGCCCGACAACCGGAACCGTCGAGTTCGGCGGCCGTGACATTACCAAGCTGCCCAGCTACCGGCGGGCCAGGCTCGGGATGATCCGCACGTTCCAGATGCGGGGTGAATTCGACCGGCTCACGGTCCTGGAGAACCTGCTCGTTGCCGCTCCCGGGCAGCTAGGCGAGAAGATCACGAGCATCTACTCGGTCAGGCGGACGTGGCGGCGGCAGCAATCGCAGCTCGTCGACCAGGCGCGGGAACTCCTTGAGCAATTCGGGATCCTGAGTCATGAGAACGCGTATGCCGCGGAACTGAGCGGCGGCCAGCGCCGGCTGATGGAACTAGCGCGGGCGCTCATGACAGAGCCGCGGCTGCTGCTGCTGGACGAGCCCATGGCTGGCGTAAACCCGACGATGCGCCGGCTCATCGGCGAGCACCTGCTGCAGATTGCCGCCACTGGCATTTCCATTGTCCTGGTCGAACACGAACTGCAGTTCGTTGAGCACGTCTGCGGGCACGTCTATGTGCTCGCCCAGGGAACGGTGATAGGTGAAGGAACGATGAGCGCGCTACGCGAGCAGGCTGCCGTCCTCGACGCCTATCTGACGGGATAGGCGGAACACTGTAGTGGACCTTCTCGAATTCCGGTCTCTGACGGCGGGCTACAACGATGTACCCGTCACCGCGGAGATTTCCCTGACGGTGAGTAAAGCGCAGATAGTCGCTCTCCTCGGGCCTAATGGCGCGGGCAAGTCCACGGTCCTGAAGGCCCTCGTCGGCGAGGCGAGGATATTCTCGGGCTCGGTCTTTCTCCGGGGTGAGGACGTCACCGGCTCCGCACCGGAGCGACTCACCAAGATGGGCGTCGGCTACGTTCCCCAGAATGACAACGTCTTTCCCTCCCTCAGCGTGCTCGAGAACCTGGAAATGGGCGCCTTCCTGGCACCACGTCGGCGCGTCGGGGAGAAGATCGCGGCGATTCTCGACCAGTTTCCGCCGCTGAAGCCGCTCATCCGCAGGAAGGTGAGCCAGCTGTCGGGCGGGGAGCGGCGTCTGGTTGCCATCGGGAGGGCGCTCATGCCCTCCCCGGAAGTACTCCTCCTTGACGAGCCGACAGCCAACCTGTCGCCCGCCAATGCGCGCTCGGTGCTGACGGAGTACGTGACCCAGGTGGCTGCGGGCGGGACGGGCGTCCTGCTGGTTGAGCAGCGGGCTAAAGAGGCCCTGCAGATCGCACACCACGCGTGCATCCTGAGCGGCGGGCGCGTGGAGGTCTCCGGGCCGCCGAACGCGCTCCTCGGGCGGGCCGACATCGGGCGTCTCTTCCTCGGCGATACCACTACAAAGCCAGGCTAAAGCAGGGAGAACAGATGTATCTGACGGTGTCGCAGGACGTTCAGATCTGGTACGACGACATTGGCTCGGGACCGCCGGTGGTTCTGCTCCACGGCGCTGCCACCTCGAGCAAGGTCTACGACGGCCTCACCTCGCGCCTGGTGGCCCGGTTCCGCTGCATCACGCTGGACCTGCGCGGGCTCGGTCGCAGCGACCGGGTCGACGCCGTCTCGCCGACTGCCTGGTGCGACGACACGATGGCATTGCTGGACCGGCTCGAGATCGAGAAAGCACACGTGCTCGGCTGCTCGCTTGGCGCGCGAATCGCCGGCCGGCTGGTGCTCGACTATCCAGAACGATTCGAGACCCTCACCGTAGACGCGCCGCTGGTGGCGGTGGCAACGGCCGCGAACTCCCGGCTGAATACCCGCTTCAGTAACCTCGACAACCCGGCGCCAGCCGACCGGGTCCGCTGGCGGAACTTCCACGGCGAGGACTGGCGGGACGCCGTGTCGTTCTTCTTCCGGGCGAGGAACGATCCAGCGCTGCAGGAACACCTGACGCTGCGGCCGCACCTGGCCTCGATTACTCACCCAACCCTGATCACCCGAGGCGACATCGACGACGACGTCCATCCGCTCTCGCACGCGATCGAGTGGCATGCGGCGCGGCCGTCCTCGTCGCTGTGGATCGCGCCGGGGACGGCCTTCTCGGCAGCGCAGAATCAGGCGGCGGCGTTCGCCGATGTCTTCGGCGCCTTTGTCGACCGGTCTGCCGCGGAGAAGTCACCTTAGGCCAGGTCAGGCCAGGGCGACCCCCTGAATCCGAACGAGAGGAGCTACCGCATGCAAGAGTCACCCATCTTCGGCCTCGGCTATATCCGGGTCTGGGAGGCGGACCTGGTGCAATGGCAGCAGTTCGCCGAGGGCGTTCTCGGCATGATGGGCGAGCGTGACGGCGACAGCCGCCTGCTCATCCGCATGGACGACTGGGTGGGCCGGTTCATCGTCGAGAGCGGCCGGGCCGGCTTTGCTGACCGGCCGGGACCGGTCGTGCCAACGGTCGCGATCGGCTGGGAGTGCGTGAGCGAAGAGGCATGGGCGAGCGCGCGGCGGGCGATCGATGACGCCGGTGTCCACACCGAGGACGGTGACGGACCCACCGCGTGGTGCCGGGACTGGTTCGCGTGCATCGATCCAAGCGGCTTCCGGTGCGAGTTCTTCTACGGCGGCAAGCGCGACCCGGCTACGCAGTTTGTGTCGCCGAGGGGAGTCGGATTCGTCACCGGGGACCAGGGCATGGGACATGTGCTGGTCTTCGCCAATGCGCCTGCGAAATCGCTCGACTTCTACTCCCGCGCACTCGGCTATCAGGTTCGCGAGGGGAAGTCAGCCGACGACGGGACGCTGCGAGCGGCGTTCCTCAGCCCGAATCAGCGCGAGCACAGCCTGGCGCTGCTGGCAACAGACGAGCCGAGCAGGCTAGGTCATGTACTCATCGAGGTGAGCGAGCTCGACGCCGTCGGGCGGGCGATGGACCGGTGTCTCGACGGCCTCGCCCCGATGACGGTCTCGCTGGGCAGGCACTGGAACGACCAGATGATCTCGTTCTACCTGAAGACGCCGGCCGGGTTTGACATCGAGTACGGCTTCGGTGGCCGCAAAGTCGCTCCCGAGCGATGGAGCCGCGGGGAGCAGGGCGGCACGGGGCTGATGAGCACCTGGGGTCATCGCAGGATCGGACCCGATGGGCGGCCGGGCTTGCCGCTTGGCCGGTAGCAGAGCTCTCGAGAACAGGTCAGTTCGGAAGCCCGTGGGGCGGAAGGTCGGTTCGGATGTCGGTTCTGGGTGAGCTGGGGAGTCTTGTCGGCTGGGAGCGGGGCCGGATCTCGCCGGCGATTTACTTCGACGATGAGGTGTACCGGCGGGAGCTTGCCCGGATCTTCGAGGAGAGCTGGGTGCCGGTGGGTCATGAGGACATGGTCCGTAACCCGGGTGATTACGTGACGACCTACCTGGGCGAGGTGCCGGTGATCGTGGTGCGTGACCGGGGCGGGAGCGTGCGGGTGCTGGTGAACAAGTGCCGGCATCGGGGTAATCAGGTGTGCCTGTTTGACCGGGGGAATGTGCGCGGGTTCACCTGCTCGTATCACGGGTGGGGTTACGGGATCGATGGGCGGCTGCTGAGCGTGCCGGGGGAGAAGGAGCTGTATCACGGCGCGCTGGAGAAGGAGAAGTGGGGGCTGGAGGAGGCCGTCGTGGTCAATTTCCATGGCCTGATCTTCGCCCGGCTGAGCCGGCAGGGTGCTGCGTTCGAGGACTGGCTGGGTGAGGATGTGCGGTGGTGGCTGCGGTATCTCGTGCTGGCCGAGCCGGTCGGCGGGCTGGAGGCGCTGCCGGGCTGGCATCGGTATGAGTCCCCGGCGAACTGGAAGCTCATCGCGGAGAACTTCATCGGGGACAACTACCACTTCGCGCACACCCACACCTCATGGCTCCGGGTCCGGCAGGACCTCATCGAGAAGGGGGTCCGCATTCCTATGACCACCTTCTCCCCGGTGTGGCCGGAGACCTACGAGGTCACGGCTGGCTACCGTTCGGGTGCTCCGCTCGGGCTCGGCGCCCTCCGGATGCACACCGAGGCTATTTACGAGCGTGATCTCGAGGAGGCGCGCACCCTCGGCCCGGCGGCGGTCGAGTGGGTGCGGGAACGCGATGACCGGATGTCCAAGGCGCTGGCCGAGTACGAGCCGCGGCCCGACAGTTTCGTCAACGGGCTGCTGTTCCCGAACCTCGGCCTGATGGGCTACATGTCGCCGATGATGGGCAAGCATTTCCTCCAGTTCCATCCGCGCGGACCGGCCAGGCACGAGATCTGGCAGTGGACCATGGTCGAGCGCGAGGCCCCCGAGGTGGTCAAGGAACTGGCGGTGCAGCGCGTCTACCAGGGCCAGGCCATGGCCGGCGTGATCGCGCCCGATGATGTGGAGAACTTCGAGCGGATCGTCGAGGCCTCGCACTCGCCGGGGACCTGGAGCACCCCGATGAACTACGACATCCACCTCGGCCACGACCAGGACCAGGTACCGCACCTGCCCGGCAACATCGGCGCCGAGCCCAGCGAGGTAAACCAGCGCGAGTTCTACCGCTTCTGGCTCCAGCTCATGGGACCGGACGCCAGCGAGCAAGGAGCCAAGCCTGATGTTGACTAGCGACGACCGCCACGAGATCGAGCAGCTGCTCTACCGGGAGGCGCACCTGCTGGACGAGCGGCGATTCCGAGAGTGGCTGGACCTGCTGACCGACGACATCGAGTACCTGATGCCGCTCACGGAGCACGTGCAGGGCAAGGTCGCTCCAGCCGGGCACCCGATCATCAAGGACGACAAGAACACGCTGCTGGCCCGCGTAGCGAAAGACGAAACTGGCTGGTCGCATGTCGAGACCCCGACATCGATGACTTGTCACATGATCAGCAACATCCTCATCGACGAGGAGCCTGACGGCCAGGCCAAGGTGAAGAGCAGCTTCATGGTCCGGCAGGCGAGAAAGCTACGTGACGAAGCCTGGTGGGTCGGGCGGCGGCACGACCAGGTCCGGCGGGTCGATGATCGATGGCTGATCGCCCGCCGATGTATATACCTCGACGCCACGGTCCTGCCGCGGGGAGTGTCGATCTTCTTCTAGCCGCCAGCACGACCGCGAGCAAGGGACCGGTAGGTCATGTCGAGGCAAGGAGAAGTACGGGTGAGCGAAGCAACCGAGAGGGTGCGCCGGGCACAGCAGGCCTTCGTGCTCGCCGCGACCGAGCAGTACCGCGGCGCCCTCGACGGGCGCGTCGTCATAGTCACCGGAGGCGCTCGCGGGCTTGGCCGCTGCCTGGTGGAGGGCCTGCTGCAGGCTGGCGCGTCGGTGGTGAGCATCGACCGGAGCTGGGCGGGAGCCGAACAGTTCCGGCAGGCGCTTGCTTCCAGCGACACAGCGATGGCGCTCGACGCGGACGTCACAGACGACGCCGCGCTCGACCGGGCGGCGGCCGAAGTGCTTGGCAGGTTCGGGCGCGTTGATGCCCTTATCAACAACGCCGGCCTGGTGTCTGAAACATTGTTCGCGCCCCGCGGCCACGTCGAGCTACTGGATACCAGCGACGGCGACTGGGAGGCGATGTTCAGGGTCAACGTCTTCGGCACGATCAAGGTGATCCGGCGGTTCGTGCCCCCGATGGTCGAGGCCGGGCAGGGCAGCGTCATCAACGTCGTCAGCAGCGGCGTCCTGATGACCTCCACGGGCGGTGCCTACTTCGGTGCGCGGCCGTGGACGGTCGAGATGCCCTACCAGGCGACCAAGTCCGCACTGACCACCGCCTCGTTCTACCTCAGCCAGGAGCTGCTCTCCACGGGAGTTGCCGTGAATTCGGTCATGCCGGGGCACACCCGCGCCTCATGGTTCGATGCGACGGCGCGCGACTTCGTGGACAGAGAGCAATCGGTCTATTTCATGAGGCCCCTGGTTTCCGAGCACATGCTGCCGATCGTCATGTTCCTGAGCGGTCAGGGCGTTGCCCGCCCGCCCGTCACTGGCCGGCTCTTTCATGTCCCGGACTGGAACTACGACCACGGCTACGGCGACTACCGGGTCTGGGGCGACCACGATCTCCCAGAGGAGCTGGAGCGCGGCTACGAGCAGCTCGAGGCTGCGCTCCCGCAATACTGGCGTGCTGGCCTCGCCCGGGCACCGTTCGACGCCGAGCGGGTGGCGTTTGCCGGGGGGATGGACAAACTCGCACTGAGTTCCTTGCTGGCCGCTGAGGCCGCTGAGGCCGTCGGCCGCGGCAGCGAATGAAAGACACCCCCCACTCAGACGTCAACAGGAGGTAGCGCGGTGGCAGTCGAACGCCAGGCAGGCCCGGAAGGCCTGAGCTTCAGCAACTCGGTACGGGTCCGGGATTCAGCCGGCACCTGGGTCTACGTCTCCGGACAGTTCGGCACGGCCGAGACAGGCGCAATTGTCGGCGGCGGCATCGCGGCAGAATCCAAAGCCGCGCTTGAGCATGTGCTGCAGGCCGTGCGCGAGGCCGGCGGTACGGCCGCTGACGTTGTTAAGATCACCGCCTACGTCTCTTCGCTAGATGAGTACGCCCGGTACAACGATGCGCGGCGAGAGATTTTCGCTCCCAGCCTGCCGGCCAGCACAGCGGTCAAAGTCGCGGGCCTCATCGCGCCGGGAGCGTCGATCGAGATCGATGCCGTCGCCTTCGTGGCGAATAACGAGGGATGACGTGACGCCTGAGGAGCAAGCGCGACTCGCCGACGATCTCGCCCGCGCCTACGAGACGCGCGTGCCGATCGAGCCCCCGAGCCAGTCCGTCGAGCTCAGTGTCGCCGACGCCTATGCTGTGCAGACGCTGCAGATCGAGAACCGGGTAGCGGCTGGCGCCCGCGTGCGTGGCCATAAGGTCGGTCTCACCTCGCGCGCGATGCAGCGCATGTTGGGCGTAGACAAGCCGGACTACGGTCATCTGCTCGATGTGATGTTCCTCCCGCCAGGTGAGCGGATCGAAGTGTCGCGGTTCCTGCAGGTCCGGGTTGAGCCGGAGATAGCCTTCGTTCTCGGCCGCGATCTGCAGGGTCCCGGGGTGACGATCGCCGACGCCCTGCGGTCGGTCGATTTCGCGGTGGCCGCGCTCGAGCTCATCGATTCGCGCATCCGCGACTGGCAGATCACTCTCCCGGACACCATCGCGGACAACGCATCGTCCGGTGCGGTTGTCCTCGGATCGCGGCCGGTCCGGCTGCACCAGGTCGACCTCCGGCTCGCCGGGTGCAATCTTTACCGCAACGGATCGCTCGTCGCGACCGGTGCCGGAGGGGCAGTGCTTGGCGACCCCATCGCAGCGCTGGTATGGCTTGCCAACACTATGGGGTCGATGGGAGTGACCCTGGAGGCCGGTGAGGTAGTGCTGCCAGGATCATGCACTCCCGCGATTCCGGTATCCGGCGGTGACAGCGTGCGCGCGGACTTCGCCGGTTTCGGGCCTGTGAGTGCTGCCTTCACGCAGGAGCGAGCGGCATGAACCCTGGCTCATCGGCGATGAACGTGGCCGAAGCCGCGGGCATCCTGCTCGGAGCAGAATCGAGCGCCGCCGAGATCGCGCCGCTGACGGATCGCTGGCCGGTACTGGACCTTGCGACCGCCTACGAAGTGCAGGCAGAGACGTTGCGTCAGCGGCTGAGCCGTGGAGAGCATGTTGTCGGCCTGAAGCTCGGGCTCACCTCGCTGGCCAAGCAGCGAACCATGGGAATCGACCGGCCCATTTTTGCCTGGCTCACTGATGCGATGGTGCTCCCGGCAGGCGAGGACATCGGCGCCGGCCTGATACATCCGCGTGCGGAACCGGAGATCGTGTTCGTTCTTGCCCACCGGCTGGCGGGTCCTGGCGTGACCGCGGCGAAGGCGCTGGCAGCCGTAGGGTCGGTCTGCGCGGGGATCGAGGTCATTGATAGTCGCTTTGCCAGTTTCCGTTTCCAGCTCCCGGATGTCGTCGCCGACAACGCGTCCGCAGCGCGCCTGGCGCTCGGTCCGGTCTCGGTGCCGCCGGGTGATCTCGACCTCAGCCTCGAGGCCTGCCTGTTCAGCGTCAATGGCGAGGTGATCGACTCGGCAACCGGCGCAGCCGTCCAGGGTCATCCGGCGGAGGCACTGGCGCTGGCGGCTAATACGCTGGCCGAGCGCGGCATCGCGCTCGAGGAGGGCTGGATCGTGCTCACCGGAGGCATGACCGACGCCGCGCCGATTCCGTCAGGATCCAGCGTCCTTGCCGAGTTCACTCACCTCGGAACGATCGCGCTGCGCGCATGAGCGTTAGCAGGTCTGCCCTGGAGCCGCCGTGACGGCCGGACGTGTCGGCGGCCCGGCGAAAGTCATGACACAGCCACGTCAGGCGCCCTGGTGGGCCAGGCTGTTCGAGGGCGAGGAAGCCAGTGCCTACCTCGGCACGAGCGGCGCGGCCCGCCGTCCGCTTGGCCGCAACCCCGCCGTCCTCGTCATAGACGTGGTCCGCGCCTTCACCGGCACGAAAGGGCAGACCCTGGGCGAGGCTACGGCCGACTTCCCCGCGAGTTGCGGTCCGACCGCGTGGACTGCGATCCCGCAGGTGAAGCGCGTCATCGACCTCGCAGCCAGCAACGGATGGCCGCTGGTCTACACAGTCGCCGAAATCGGCGCAGCGGACCGCTATGGCGGCACGGTGAAGGGCGATGGCGGCATCCTCGGGTCGCTGATGGACGGGCCTGGTGCGCAGGACATCCCGCTCGAGATCGCCCCGCCTGAGGGGTCTCTGGTGATGTCCAAGCCGAAGGCCAGCGCTTTCTTCTGCACGTCGCTCCCGGCCTACCTGCTACGGCACAGAGTCGACTCGCTGATAGTCACCGGAGCGACCACGTCCGGGTGCGTGCGCGCCACCGTGGTTGACGCGCACTCCCACGGCTTTGCGGTCTTCGTCGTGGAGGATGCCTGCTTCGATCGCTCCCGCCTGAGCCACGGCGTGAATCTGTACGAGATGAATGCCAAGTACGCTGACGTCCTCACGGCCGACGCCCTGGCGGAGCTGACAAGAGCTGCTGGGCCTCGCCAACCGTGAGGTCACATGCGTGATCTGCACGACGATCTGCTGACTGCTTGCCGGATCCTTGGCTGGTACGGGGCCAGCGACCTCATCTGGGGTCACGTCTCGGCGCGCGATCCCGACGGCAGGGGCGTGTGGATGAAATCCTCGGGCTACGGGTTCGAGGAGATGACACGAGAACGCTTGGTACTGGTCGATGAGGCGGGTGCGACGCTGGCCGGCTCAGGTCAGCGGCATATCGAGTTTCCCATGCACACTCGCGTCATGCGGGCGCGTCCGGACGTCGGCGCCGTGGTGCACACCCACTGGCCGCACGTAGTCGCATTTGGCGCCACCGGCATGCCGCTGCGACCGATCTCCCACGATGGCACTGTGTTCATGCCGGATGGCGTGTCCCGTTACGGCTCCGGGGAACTCATCACGACGGACGAGCAGGCAAGCGCGCTCTGCGACTCGCTTGGCGGCCGCCCGGCGATACTGCTGGTCAATCACGGCCTCGTCGCTGTGGGCTCCGATCTCCCGGAGGCCGTCTTCACCGCTGTCATGCTGGATCGCGCGGTGCGACATCAGTTGCTGGCAGCGGCAGCCGGTACGGACCTCCTGTACTCGCCCGATGCCGTGGCCGTCGGCAAACGAGCGCAGCATTTCACCAGGGCGAATATCGACGCTCTCTGGGAGTATCTGCGTCGCCGCGTCGAGGCAGGCCAGGCTCGGCACGGCAGTTAAGTCGGTAATGGCCTGCGCGGATGCGGCTCCATGAGACTCGTGCGCCGGCGGTGCATCAGTGGCTGCCGTAGTTAGAGGCCGAGAGCTTGGCTGATGTCGGCGCGTCGGAGCTGGGCGATGCACCAGGCGAAGTGTCCGTCACTGCCGTCGGGCGTGAAGGCATTACTTGTTGCCACAGCGTAGGCAGCCTGATAGGTCAGGAGTGCCTCGGCGGAGTAGCCGAGTTCGCTGGCGAATCTTGCGGTGAGTTCCTGGGTGATGGACCGCGCGTGCGGGCCGTACATGTTCATGACGCTCGCGGTAATCGCTGCATCGAGGCGAGGGTCGCCTGCCGTGGTCAGGAAGCCGAAGTCAAGCACAGCCAGCGGGCGGCTCTGGTCGTCTACCAGAATGTTGGCGCCGAACAGGTCGCCGTGGATGACGGTGTCGGGGCAGGTGCCGAGCAAGGTGAGACGCTCCTGCAAGGCCATGCAGCGGCGGTCGAAGTCCGGCAGGCGCTCGCGGATCACCGGCCCGAACCGGGCAACGCGGCGGCTGAGCAGGCTCGAGCAGGGCCGATTTGAAGGTGTCCTTGTCTGCCCAGAACGGCCGGTCCTCGTCCAGGACGGCGAGCCGTCGCATGCTGGAGCTAGCAGGAACAGTGGACAGGGCGCGGAGTACGTCCAGGACGCAACCGATAGCAGACTGGCTGATCTCGCGGTCCTCGTCGCCGAGCCGCAGCTGGAGTGGTTCGCCAGGTAGCTTCCGCTCGTACGTTACTGGCGTGCCGTCGACTTGCTCGACGCGGAGGATCTCAGGCGTGCCAAATGGCAGGCGCGCCTCGGCGACGTCCGCGTAGAAGGCCTGCATGCGCTCCAGCTCGGTCACCCGGCGATCACGCCACACCTTGGCGATCAGGCCGTCACCTAGGTCGTAGATGGCGCCTTCGACTCCCGCTGCGAGCGGCTTGGCGTCATGACCCTGGCTGTTGAAGTGATCAAGCCACTGTTGAGTGTGATCGAGTACGAATTCCGGCATTAATGAGTCCCTAGGCCGCGGAGCGGAGACATGCCCCGGCAATTTCGTGTTCCTCGCTCCGGGAGGGCGGATCGCGGGAGCTTAGCGACGCGGCCGACGGGCATGCCGCCGCATGGCGTTGACCTTCGCGGCAAACGTTTGTGGCTCGATGATTGGCGTTCCGCGCCAGGGTGACATAGACAGCAGGTCGGTGTCGTTGGAGACCACGATTAGCGCGCCTACCTCAGCGGCGAGGTCGAGAATAAGGTTGTCTTCGTGGTCCGGGCAGTCGTGCACTGTCCTCCGAACGTCGGTCACCATGCCGCCCCCGCTGTGTTCCGCTGCTGACAGCAGCGCGACGAGGTAGGCGTCGGCCTCAAGCGGTTCCCACTTGAGAAGGTCTATGAGTACCCGCTCGATATTGGCAGCGATATGCGGCGACAGCCACAGCGAGAACTCGGCGGCATCGACGATTATGCCGACGCAGTCGGCCGATGGGTTGCCCGATACTGGCAGCGGTGACGGCCAGGACCTGAAAGGACTGTTGCCACCCGCTGCGGCAGTTACTAGGAGATTGACGTCGTACACCACGGCAGCAGGGACTGCCGCGAGGTGGCTCACTGACGGTCCTTGGCGGACCCCTTCAGGAATTCCTGGACGCGCGCCGGGACTTCGGCATGCTCGATGCCAAGCTCGGCGATGCGCTGCTGGCCGTAGGCCTGCGACTCGCGAAGCCTGTCAGCAATCATGATCGACTTCATGACCTTCAGCGTCGCCCGCAGGTAAGCAGACCTGTTCCCGGCACCGAAATACTCCACCAGCTCGTCCAGCGCGGCCCTATCCTCCTGCTGGACGGCGAAGCCAAGCGTCCGAGCCGTCATGCCCTCATAGTATCCATCCTGCATTTCGTCTGCAAGTAGTTGCAGTTCGAGGAACAGTTAGCGGCGAGGGCGGTGGCGTCGGCGTCAGCCTGGTTTCCAATGGGGCATGGGCCGGGTACGCAGTGGCAGCCGCAGCTGAGCAAACCCACCGGGCGCGGCGAGGCGTCCTGCATCACGAACGGCAACGGGTCCGCGAGCGCATCGTGTGGATGCACGTGCATCATCCAAGAGCCGTCCTCGGCGATGGTTGTGAACGAACCCGGTTTGGGCTCATCTGCCGATGGCAAGGGCGAGGAGGGTATCGACCGCAGTTTCGAATGGACGCGGATCCCGAAGTACCTGGGAGAGTAGAAGTCCTCCCTGGAGCGTGGCGAGCACGGTAGTGGCGAGGTCGTCCGGGTCGATGCCGGACGGGAGTTTCCCGTCGGCATGAAGGGATCTGAGTGCATCGCCGATGGCGGCCGCCCACCGATCGAACCCTGCCGCGATGAGCGCTCGGGCCTCGGGGTCACTCTCGGCGAGCTGACCGACGAGCGAGCCAAGCGGGCAGCCCCCCTTTGCTTCGGTGCGCTTCGCTGCGGTGATCACCAAGCTCCGCCAGGCTTCGACCCCGTTCGCGCCGCGGAGCGCGTGCCCCTGGTGACTGACGATGGTGTCGGCTTGGTAGTCGATAACCGCCTGCACGAGGTCGTTCTTGTCGGGGAAGTAGTGGTACATCTGAGAGCCGCTGACTTCCGCCGCCACCTTGACGTCGTCCAAGGTAGTGCCCGCCACCCCGCGCTCATGGATCAGGGCGGCGGCCTCCTCCACTATTCGTGCCCGGGTGCGCGCTCCCTTGGCGGTGAGCCTTGGCCGGTCACTCGTCTCGCTGATCATGCACCCATATTAGCAGGATTCTGAGTTTGACAACCCATTCCCATACTGTCAGAGTGAGTTGCACAACTCATTCTGGAGTGAGGGGACGACGTCACGTGACTGACCTAAAGGGCAAGACAGCACTGGTAACGGGCTCGACGAGCGGGATCGGCAAGGCTACGGCCATCGCCCTGGCCGCCCGCGGCGCTCACGTACTGGTAGTGGGACGCAACGAACAACGAGCCAAAGACGTGGTCGCCGAGATCGAAGGCAACGGAGGCAGCGCAACGTTCCGGCTCACCACGTTGAGCGACCTCGAATCGGCTCGGGACCTGGTCGAGTGGGCCACTGAGGCAGGCGACGGTCACGTCGACATCCTCATCAACAACGCTGGCGTCGCCTTGCTCGGACCAAGCAGCGCAGCCACCGAAGCAGAGTTCGACGAGAGCTTTGCACTGAACGTCAAGGTACCGTTCTTCCTCGTCGCGTCACTGGCGCCAGCCATGGCCGAACGCGGATGGGGCTCGATCGTCAACCTCTCCACGATGGTCGCCAGCTTCGGACAGGCCGGCATGGCTCTGTACGGCGCCAGCCGAGCGGCTCTCGAACTGCTGACGAAGGCCTGGGCCGCCGAATACGGCCCGAGTGGTGTCCGGGTCAACGCCGTTGCCCCCGGCCCGACGCGCACCCGCATGATGGAAGCAGTCCCCGAGGAGATGGTGAATCAGCTCGCAGCACTAGCACCAGCAGGTCGCGTAGCTCAGCCCGAGGAACTTGCCGCGGCGATCGTCTTCCTCGCAAGTGAGGATGCCAGCTTCGTCCACGGCGTCACTCTTGCGGTCGATGGAGGCCGGGTAGCGACGTAACGCCTGTCGTACCTGAAGTTTAGGTGAAAAGACCTAGAACACAGATCGCACTTAACAGCTGAGGAGTATCCAAATGAGCGCATACGTAATTGTCGAATTCACCGTCAAGGACCCGGATGTTTATCGTGAGAAATACGGCCCCAACGCCGGGCGGACAGCCAAAGAGTACGGAGGCGAGGTTCTCGCCAACAGTAACTGGGAGATCCTGCACGGCGATGCCTCGCTCACTTCAGGGGCACTCATGCGGTTTCCCGACCATGAGACGGCCATCAAGTGGTACAACTCGCCTGACTATCAGCAGCTGATCGATGTCCGAAGTGTCGCGATGGATGCCCGCTTTAGCTTGCTCGACGGCCTCCCTAGCTGATCGAGGTGGCTTCATGGGTGGCACTCAGATGCCATCAGATCTAGATTCCCGAACTGCCCTCGTAACGGGCGAGAACCTGTCCGATGGGAGAAGCGAATGAGCAAGTTCGACGCCCAGTTCGCCGGTCGGCTGGACGGACAGACCGTGCTAGTCACCGGCGCCAAGGGCGGTATCGGCCATGAGACAGCCCAAGGCATTGGGAACTGTGGGGCGACTGTGCTGGTGCACGCCCGCGGTGCCGACCAGGCCAGACGCGCTGTCGACCTGCTGGTCACCAACGGCAACGGCAACGGCCAGTACCTGGCTGTAGCCGGAGACCTCGGATCTTTGGCCGGTGTTCGGGAACTGGTCGACGCTGTGCACGAGGCCGCGCCGAAGGGACTCAACGGACTGGTCAACAACGCGGGCGCCGCGTTCTCCAGCAAGGCGCTGTCACCCGACGGGTACGAGCGGACCATCGCCATCAATCACGTCGCGCTGGCGGCACTGACCGACGGGCTGCTCGACCTGCTCCGGAAGGGCGCTGATGATTTCGCGGCGCCCTCGCGGGTGGTAAACATGACCGCCCTGATCGAGTCGCGGGGCAAGCCGATCACCGACTGGAGCTACCCGGGTAAGTACAAGCAGATCCAGGCCTACGCCGATGCCAAACTGCTGGCCCTGATGTACACCTACGCCCAGGCTCGCCGCCATGAGGGCGAAGGCCTGACGTTCAACGCAGTCAGCCCGGGCGCGGTCAAAACCAGTCTCGGCAGCAAGGCCGGCGGGCCGTTCAAGACGATTGAGGCGTTGACCAATCCGTTCGTCGGGCCTCCGGAGAAGGGGTCACGCGGCTGTGTGCGGCTGATGGCCGATCCGGAGCTCGCGACCGCGACCGGGGGCTACTACAGCTCCGCGAAGTTGAAGAAGTCCTCGAAGAAGTCCCAGGACGCCGAAGGCCAGGAACGCATCTACGCCCAGACCGAACGGGAATTGCGCGCCCACCCCTGAGCCGGCGGTCACCTACCGATGAGACCCGCCGACAAAGAGCTCACGCAAGCGGTGCGGGCACTACGTGATCCTCGCGCCTGGGGTCGGTGGGGCGTTCCTAGGCCCGTCGCCAAGTGCGCCGACGCCATCGCCGGAGCTGCCGCTCACACCCGGGGCCCAGTCCGTGACGGGGCGGCACTCGCCCCGCCCACATCACCTATAGGAGTTGCGTCGTGGCAGACTTTCCCGCCCCAGCCGAGGGCATCGTGCTCACCCATTTCCTCGTCTCCGACGATGTCGCCCGCTCGCGGGCCTTCTACACCGAGGTGCTCGGTGGCGAGGCGCTGATGGATGGCGAGCCGACGATCGTGGCGCTGGCCAACAGCTGGATCATCATCAACACCGGCGGCGGCCCCACGGACGACAAACCCTCGATCACGCTCGAGGCCCCGCACGATCTGGACCGGGTCAGCGCGTTCCTGAATATCCGTGTTGCCGACATCGCCGCCGTATACGCCGACTGGTCGGCCAAGGGCGCGCAGTTCCTCACCGAACCGATCGATCGTGGCCCGGAGATCCGCTGCTACCTGCGTGACCCCGACGGTCACCTCATCGAGGTCGGGCAGAGCCGACGCTGAGTGCCATCCCCGCCATCACTCCTGACACTTGGAGTAGATATGCAGGACAAGTGATTGCGGTCACTAGAGCCAACTGGGGTTGGCACAGACGGTCACACCTGATCTGACACCGGATAGTGCGGCGGACCCAAGCCCCTGTCGCGGACATGGCGTTCCGGCGTATCTGCGAGAGCAATGACATCCGGGTCATCAAGGTCCACCACCTGCGGCACACGGTCGGGTCGCTGCTCAAGGATCTGAAGGTGCCAGCCCGTGATGCCCAGACAATCCTGGGCCACACCCGGATCAGCACCACACTGGAGATCTACACCGACACCGACTAGGCGGCCGGCCGAGAGGCGCTGACGCGTCTCCACGACCTGCTAGACAGCGGTAATGACGAGGCCGATTGCTACAGAAATAGCTACATCCGATCTCTTGGCGATCTTGAAGTCTCACGTTTCCGCTGGCGCGCCTGGCAGGACTCGAACCTGCGACCGGCTGCTTAGAAGGCAGCTGCTCTATCCGGCTGAGCTACAGGCGCCTACGCGGACATTGTGCCTGATGCAGATCACCTGCCGGACACACGTTGTCCGCGTGGTGCCTGCTTTCTCAGCCTGGAACGGCCTATCGTCGGGTCCTATGCCCTGCCGTCCGACCCAGCCCCCTGATGCACCGCGGTCACCAGGCCGACCTGGCATGCCGCGACACGCCCGGACCTCACAGGTGCCGGACCACCAGCTGCCCCAGGGCCTGCGGTGAGGGGAGCAGTACTGGTCGCGGGCACAACCTCGGACGCGGGCAAGACCGTTATCGCGGCCGGGCTCTGCCGCTGGCTGCGCCGCGAGGGTGTCAGCGTCGCGCCGTTCAAGGCGCAGAATATGTCGCTGAACTCTTTCATCACCGCCGACGGCGCGGAGATCAGCCGTGCCCAGGCCATGCAGGCCGCCGCCGCTGGCCTGGAACCCGATGCCCGGATGAATCCGGTCCTGCTCAAGCCCGGCGCCAGCAGCAGCCAGGTCATTGTGCTTGGCCAGGCAATCGGTGAGGTCGACTCCACCGAATATGCCGATCACGCCAGCCGACTCCTCGACGTCGCGCTCGATAGCCTCAGCCAGCTGCGGGCCGAGTTCGATGTCGTCATCTGCGAGGGAGCAGGCAGCCCGGCAGAGATCAACCTGCGGCGGACCGATATCGCCAACATGGGCCTGGCCCGTGCCGCCGAGCTGCCTGTGGTGCTGGTCAGCGACATCGACCGTGGTGGCGCGTTCGCCGCGCTCTACGGCACGGTCGCGCTGCTCGAGCCCGAGGATCAGGCGCTCATCGCCGGCTTCATCATCAACAAGTTCCGCGGCGACCGCCAGCTGCTCGAGCCGGGGCTCGGCATGCTGCGCGACCTGACTGGCCGCCCTGTCCTCGGCGTGCTGCCATGGACGCCCGGCCTGTGGCTTGACTCCGAGGATTCCCTCAGCCTCGATACCCGGCGCCAGCCGCTGGCCGCCGGCCTGCCGCTCGGCGACGACGTGCTCCGCGTCAGCGTCGTCAGGCTGCCGCGGATCAGCAATTTCACCGACATCGATGCGCTGGCGGCGGAGCCAGGCGTGCTCGTCCGGATGGCTACCAGCCCCGAAGAGCTAGCCGATGCCGACCTAGTGATCTTGCCGGGCTCGCGGGCGACGGTTGCTGATCTTGGGTTTGTCAGGGAACGGGGCCTTGCCGAGGTCATTGCCGCCCGCGCGCGCTCCGGGCGCCCGGTGCTCGGGATCTGCGGCGGATTCCAGATGCTCGCGCAGGAGATAGCCGACGACTTCGAGTCAGGCGCTGGCACTGTGTCAGGCCTCGGATTGCTGCCGGCCACTGTGGCATTCGCTGAGGTCAAGGTGCTCGGCCGCCCGCATGGCCGCGCCTTCGGCGTGTCCGTCGCCGGGTACGAGATGCACCACGGCGTTGTCACAGTCAGTGGCATCACCGCCGAGCCTTTCCTTGACGGCTGCCGCAGCGGCGCGGTCTGGGGCACTAGCTGGCACGGCGCGCTGGAGAACGACCAGTTCCGCCGTGCCTTCCTGACCGAGGTCGCGGCTTTTGCCGGACGCAATTTCAAGCCGGCCCCGGACACCGATTTCGCGGCGCTCCGCCAGGCAGGGCTTGACTTGCTCGGCGACCTGGTCGCCGACAACCTGGATGTCGGCGCGGTCTGGCGCCTCATCGAGGGTGGGCCGCCTGCTGGCTTGCCGGCGCTGCCGCCCGCCAGTCCAATGACCGGCTGATTTACCTGATCAGGCGAATAAAGACTCGCCGCCGATGTCGACGCTTACGGGATCATGGAAACGACTGCCAGCTAGGCAGCGGACTCGGCTGATTCCTGCGGGGCCGGGGCAGTCGGTTCACCGGCAGTTCCGCTGAAGCTCGCTCCGCGCAGCGCCGGGAAGACGGCGCCGAGCACCAGGGCTCCGGCGACACAGGCAAGTCCGCCAGTAACCACGGAGAACCCCGGCGAGACAAGCCGCGCGACGGCTCCGGCTTCCACGTTCCCTATCGCTGGAGCGCTGTTGACCTGGGCCAGGTACAGGCTCGACACCCGGCCACGAAGCTGGTCGGGGGTGTAGCGCTGGAGCAGCGCGTTCCGCAGAATCTCCGAGATCATGTCGCCCAGTCCGGCCAGCGCGAGGAAGAACAGTGCAAGCGGCAGGCTGCGGACGAGGCCGAACAAGGCAATCGCCAGCCCCCACACGATCCCGGCAGCGATGACAACCACACCTGGCCGCTTGAGCCGGCCGGTCCAGCCGCTGGTCGCGGCGCCGACCAGGGCGCCCAGGCCGGGCGCCGCGACGAGCAGGCCGAAGGTGGCGGAGCCGCCATGAAAGTGGGTTCGCGCCATGGCCGGGAAGAGCGCCGATGGCATGCCGAAGATCATCGCGTTGGTATCGACGAGCAGCATGCCGGCCACTACGCCGTTGTGCCGGACGTACCGGAAGCCCTCGGCCAGCGACCGGAGCCCGGGCCGCTGTGCCCTGGTGGTCGGCGGCAGCGGCCGCATCCCGATCATCGCCAGGCCGAATACCGCGAAGCAGGCGGCGTTGATGGCATAACACGCAGCGAGGCCCGGCCCGGCGATCAGCAACCCGGCAAGCGCCGGGCCGCCCAGGCTGCCTAGCTGGTTGGCGGTGGCGTTCAGCGCCGCGGCAGCCGGCAGCTTGTCGACGCCGACCAGAGCCGGGGTAGCCGCGGTCGACGCCGGGGCGCTGAGACCGGACAGCGTGCCGATGCCGAACGTGATCGCGTAGAGCGGCCAGAGCGCAGGGTGGCTTTGCAGGCTGTTGACCATGAGCAAGGCAGCAAGCAGCGCCTGCGGGAGCCTGACCACCATGATCAGGGTGCGCCGGTCGTGCCTGTCGGCGAGCATGCCCCCGGCGAGCAGGCCGGCCAGCATTCCGCCGCTGGCCGCGAGCGTGAGCAGGCCGACCGCGAGCGAGTTGTGGGTGAGGCCGTAGACCTGCCAGTTGGCCGCCGTGGTGGCGACAGCGGTCCCGGCCATGGCGACGAACCTGCCGGTGAACAGACGCCGGTAGTCCCGGCTCTCGCGCAACGGGGCGATGTCGATCGCGAGGTACCCGATGCGCACTGCCAACTCCGAGATAGGGGTGAACGGCCAGGCAATGACAGCCGCCCGGCTCAACGGTCGCGTAGGCAGGTTACTTGCCAGTCCGCAACGATTAGCTCACATGGCGGCAACTGCGCAATCCCCCCGGGCCGGGCGATCGCGGACCCGGCGGCGATGAGCTCAGGCTTCGATGAGCTCGGCCTTGTCGAACTCCCAGAAGGCTCGCAGCGCCGCGAGCTGGCCGGCCTTATTGCGGCGATAGGTATAGACCCCGCGCACGACGGCGACATGCTTACCGCCGGGCAGCACCGTGCGGATGATGCCGACGTCGGCGACCTCGTCCCCGCACAGGTAAGAGTTCTCGATTTCGAAGGTAATCAGGTCATTCGGCGCTATGACCGTGTCATAGAACGCCGCAATCGCCGCTGGTCCGTGGTGACCGGCCCCATCCGGGTCGAAGGAAGATGGCCCGATCGGGTCCTGAACGACGGCGTCCGCGGCGAAGAGGCTCAGCCAGCCAGCCCGGTCCTTCGCCTTCACGGCCGCCTGGGACTTGCGCGCCAGGTCCCGCGCCGTGATCGTTTCGTCCGGCATAGCCGCTATATCCCTCCGGAGCTGCTTATCTGGCCCGCCGAAAGTAGAACAGGTTCTAGCTGACATTTCAACCGCCGGCCGGCTCGGCCAGGCCGCTGCGCTGCGGCTGCGCTGCTGCGGCGCGAGCCGACACGACCCTTGTTACCGCACCTTGCAGTGGGTATGTGGGACAGTTGATCGACTCAACCGAAGGAGTGACATGGCTCTGCCAACACTGACACCGGAGCAGCGCGCTGATGCGCTCGCGAAGGCGCAGGCTGCCCGTAAGAAGCGCAGCGAGCTGCTGGCTTCTGTGAAGGCCGGGAAGGTGAGCATCGCCCAGGTGCTGGCCAAGACCGACGACATCACCAAGAAGACGAAGGTTGCCCAGGTCATCAAGGCGATGCCCGGCTACGGCCCGGCCAAGGCCGCAGCGGTGATGGAAGAAGCTGGCATCGACGACAACCGTCGGGTCGGCGGACTGGGCGAGCAGCAGCGCAAGAAGCTGCTCGAGGCAGTATCAGGCTGAGCTGAGGCCGGGCGGCCGCCCGCGACAGGGCGCTGCCCGGGTCAGCTCCCGGTTAAGGCCGCCCGGCCCAGCCCAGATCCAGTTCACGACGGCCCGGCGCGGTAGCTCTCGGTCGGCGCAGTGGCCGGCGGTTCCCTTCAGGTCCGCCGGGCGTGGTCCGAGGTATACGCGGCTTGCCTGGTTCGGCATGATGAAGGGCAAGCCCGCAGGCCTCAGCGGCCAGCGGGTGACAGTTAGTCCCGCAGCTAAGGAGCACGCCATGCACCAGCCGCCTATCCCGCACATCGCTGGCAGCGACCCGGACATAGCCGAGCTGATCCAGGCCGAGGCGCGCCGGCAGCGGGAGAAGATCAGGCTTATCCCATCGGAGAACTACGTTTCCGTCGCGGTGCTCGAAGCCTGCGGGACCGTCCTCACCAACAAGTACTCGGAGGGCTACCCAGGGCGGCGCTATTACGAGGGCCAGCAGTTCATCGACCCGCTTGAGCGCATCGCCTGCGAGCGAGCGGAGGCGCTCTTCGGCGTCGACCACGCCAACGTCCAGCCGTATTCGGGCTCGCCTGCCAACCTCGCCGTCTACCTGGCCTTCCTAAAGCCAGGCGACACGGTCATGGGGATGGCGCTGCCGATGGGCGGTCACCTGACCCATGGCTGGTCGGTCTCGGCCACCGGCCGGTGGTTTCACTCCGTGCAATACGGCGTCCGGGCCGACACCGGCCGCCTCGACCTGGACCAGGTGCGGGACCTGGCCAGGCAGGAGCGGCCCAAGGTGATCTTCTGCGGGGGCACCGCGATCCCGCGCACCATCGATTTCCCTGCCTTCGCCGAGATCGCCAGGGAGGTCGGCGCTGTCCTGGTCGCCGACATTGCGCACATCGCCGGCCTGATCGCCGGCGGCGCACACCCGTCGCCCGTCGGCTATGCCGACGTGATCACGACCACCACGCACAAGACGCTGCGCGGTCCGCGCGGCGCGATGATCATGTCGACAGCTGAGCATGCCTCTGCTGTCGACAAGGCCGTCTTCCCCGGCCTGCAGGGCGGCCCGCACAACCACACCACCGCGGCTATCGCCATCGCATTGCGCGAGGCAGCCCAGCCGTCCTTCCGGGGTTACGCGCATCAGGTCGTGGCCAATGCGAAAGCACTTGCGGAGGCACTGGCCGGCCGCGGCTACACCCTCGTCTCCGGTGGCACGGACAATCACCTGATCCTGGCTGACCTCACGGCGCAAGGCATCGGCGGCAAGCCCGCGGCCAAGGCATTGGATCGGGCTGGCATTGAGGTCAACTACAACACCGTCCCGTTCGATCCGCGCAAGCCGTTCGACCCGTCCGGTATCAGGATCGGCACGCCTGCCATCACTACCCGGGGTCTCACTGAGTCGCACATGGCCCAGATTGCCGGCTGGATGGACGAGGCCATCATCGCCGCGTCTAAGGATGACGAGGATGCGATCGACAAGATCGCGGCCGAGGTCCGGAGCCTGATGACGTCATTCCCGATGCCGGGCTGGGCTTCCGCTTAGCGCCGGGCTGGCCCATTGCTGCCGCTGAGCTTGCCGAATCCCCGCAGCGAATGTATGTTCGAATCGTGAGGGCTGCCTGTCTTCCCCTGGGCGGCGAGGAGACACTTAAGGGTGTCCTGGTCTAGGGGAGCAGCAGGATGCGGCCCATCCGCGGCGAGCCAGTCGAGGTATGGCAGCGGCACGGGAAGCCCGCTAGGTTCGTCTGGCGGGGCCGTATCTACACGGTGCTGTTCGTCCGCGACAAGCGAACCGTCCCCGCTGCGCCGCAGCCGCCCAGCCATGACGCGTCGTCCGTTGGCCGCGAATGCTGGCTGGTCGAAGCAACGCCCGAGCGTGCCGTGCCGGCGAGCATTTTCGAGCTGTGTTGTGACATTGCCACCGATCGGTGGACGTTATCCCGGAGCTAGTTGCGGAGGTCGCCGGGACGCGCGGCGAGTCGCGTGCGCGATCACATCATCGGCAACTAACCTAATCTGCCTGAGCACTCAGCGTTACCGCTATTGAAGCTGCTGCGCCATCAATGCAGGACACGGTTTGGCAGTCGGCCTTTTTGGTAGCCGATCGTGACGGACTGCCGGTAGCGAGATAGCCGGGGCATTCTGCGCAGCGGAGCTGAGGCTTAGCGCCTTGTCGGGGGGCAAGGCGCAATACGGGGAGGTTGCTTTCATGCCAGGTGGACATGGCCGTGCGCGCGCATCAGCAGGCCGGGATCGGCACGGCAGCTGCTCGTTAACCAGGCCAGCAAGGAAGAAGACCGCCGAGCCCTTTTTGGCGGCGAGCGACTAGCTGCGGCCGGTGCTACGGGGGAAAAGAAAGCCGGTGCTGGTCATGCTCCGTCCATGGCTGCCGCTGTCCGCGCGGATCGCTCCGAGAATCGTTGCCGGGATCGCCTCGGCCGGTGTCACCCTGGCGGGCGTCGCGCTGCCGGGTGTCGCGCTGCCAGGTGTCGCGCTGGCGGGCGTCGCGCTGCCGGCTGGCAATGCCCGGGCTGCCGCGATCTCAGCGGCCCGGCTCAAGCCGGTCAGCTATCGCGGCTATACCTTCAGGGTGCCTGCGTCCTGGCCGGTCATCAGCCTGACAAGGCGTCCGGGCACGTGCGTCCGGTTCGACCTGCACGCGATCTACCTCGGCACACCTGGCGCGAACGAGAGCTGCCCGAGCTGGCTGCTCGGATCTACCGAGGCCCTGGTAATCCAGCCCGGGGCCCGCCACGTGCGGCGGGCCGCCATCGAGAACCCCGTGTCGCACCAGATCACCGTCGCCGCGCCCCGGATCAAGGTGCTCGCGACTTTCGCTACCGACCCGACCGTTATCTACCGCGCGCTGGCGAGCGCCGGGCTGCCGGCTCCGGTCATCGAAATGCCAAACCCGGCCAGGCTGGCCCCGGCGGCTGCGAGCGGCCGCTCGGGCGCGCAGGCGGTCAACGCGGGCCGCGCGACGCCAGCAGGCGCGTTCGGCGTGTCCAGGCCCGCGCTGCCTGCGCTGGTCGGCAACGACAGGGGGCTTGGGTTCGACTCGTGTGCTGCGCCGAGTGCGTCCGTTATGAGCGCCTGGCGCCGATATTCGCCCTACCGGGCCGTCGGGATTTATATCGGCGGCTCTGATCGGGCCTGCGATCAGGCCAACCTCACGCCGGGCTGGGTCCGCCATGAGGCCGCCACCGGCTGGCGGTTCTTTCCGATGTACGCGGGCCCGCAGGCGTCATTCGGTCAGCTCAAGTCGCCGGGCAGGCAAGGCACGGCCGCAGCCCGGGACGCGGCAGTACAGGCTGAGCGGCTCGGCTTCGGCCCGCGCACGCCGCTGTACTACGACATGGAGGCCTACTCGTCAGCCGAATCCGCGCTGGCGCTGCGTTTCCTGGCCGCCTGGACGAGCGAGTTGCACCGGCTCGGCTACAAGTCAGGCGTCTACAGCAGCTCGGATTCCGGCATCGTGGATCTCGCCCGGTACGCGCGCGCGGCCCGGTTCGCGGCGCCGGACGTGGTCTATGACGCCCTGTGGAACGGGTTGCGCAACACCTCTGACTCCGCTTACCGGCGAGGTGAATGGGCCGGGGGCAGGCGCCTGCACCAGTACAGCGGGAACGTCTTCCAGACCTTCGGTGGCGACACCATGAACATTGACCAGGACTATCTCGACGTGACCCTGGCAACGCCCGGCGGAACCGTGCAGGCGGCGCCCGGCGCGGCTCTCGCGCACGGCAAGGTCGCCGTCTTCTACCAGGGCGCCGATCACCGGCTCTGGGAGGATGCCAGGACCGGCAACGGCGGCTGGCGGCGCACCGACCTGGGCGGCTACCTGACCTCCGACCCGACCGTGGTGCAGGTTAACGCGGCCGAACTCGACGTCTTCTATCGCGGCGGCGGCGGTTACCTCTGGCAGCGGCGGCAGACAGCGAGCGGATGGCAGCGGGCTCGCAGGCTGGCCATGATGGGCTCGCTCGGCGGTGGCCCGCGCGCGGTCGCCCAGCCCAACGGCGTGATCGACGTGTTCTGGAAGGGCTCGAACGATCCTCATCTCTGGCATGGCCAGTACAGTCCGGGCGAGGGCTGGACAGGTCCGCAGAATCTGCATGGCAGCCTGGCCAGCTGGCCATATCCGGCCGAGACGCGAACGGGGCAGGTCCAGGTGTTCTGGAAGGGCACCGACGGGGACCTCTGGCATGTCGCCAGGAGCCTTGGCCTGGCCTTCACCCATCCAGCCGATCTCGGCATGGGTCCGCTGGGCGGGGCACCACACGCCGTAGCGCTGCCGAGCGGCGAGATCGACGTGTTCTGGCAAGGCAAGACCAAGCCCTCCGCGATCTGGGCTGCCGTGCTGCGTGGTCGTCAGCTGCAGGGGCCCTCGCGCCAGGGCGGTGTCATCAGCGGTCAGCCGTGGCCGGTGCTAGCGGCAGGCACCGAATGGGTTCTGTATCGCGGCCGCGACGGCAGGCTGTGGGATCTATCGCGCACGGCGCGCGGTCGCTGGGCGCAGCCGGCCGTGGCGAGCCCAGTTGGGTCGCTTCGCTCGCAGCCGTTCGCAGCGGTGGGCGCTAGCGCCGCGCCGCTTGAGGTGTTCTGGATCGGCGCTGACGGCCACCTGCTGGCCGCCGGACTAACAAAGTCAGGCCGCTGGGAACGGCCCATCGACCTCGGCGGCCGCGTCGGCTAGACCGGCTGGCCAGCGCCTGCCAGACCGGCTGCCGAGCGCTTGCGAGGGCGGATTGGCTAGCGCCTGCTCGGCGGGATTGGCGAGGTTCGGCTGGCCGGAGCGGCCTGGTTCCCGGCTGGCTCACGGGTGCCGGCTGCCGCTTTCCGGTCCCGCCCTTGGTTAACGGATGGGTATCCTAAAATTGCCATCCTTCGCTCGGGCGGTGTGTCCCCACCCGGCGTGGGCCGCTGCCGGCGGGGGATTATGGAGCAGAGGGTTTCGCGCGAAGCCTTCTTCACGTTCCCGTAATCTGTACCTGTCTGCCCCAGCTCCAGCCGCCGTCACGCTAGGAATCTCATGCCTGCTGTACCGGACAAGATCACCAAAGCTGCCTGGCGCCTGGTTCCGGCGTCCGTCGAACGCAAGATGCGTACCGAAGCGGGCAAGCGGCTGACCGGGTTCGCAGGGGTAGCCATTGTCGCGGTCATCACCAGCCAGGTCATGCTGGGGCTGCTGACGGGACCGATCAACCTGACCGCCGGGCTGTCTGGCGTGCTCGCTTCGATGACGGCGGCCCTGGTCAGCTACGTGCTCAGCCGACGCGTCTGGGAGCGCAAGGGCAAGCCGGACTTGCTACGGGAAACTCTGCCATTCTGGGCGACCTCCGTCGCTGTGTGGCTCATCCTCGGCGAGACGTCGCATTACGCGAACGTCTGGGCGCACTCCATGGGCTACACGCATCTGGCCAAGCACATTGTCGTGCAGGGCGCATTCTTCGGCATGAACTGCGTGACGTTCGTCCTCCGGTTCCTGCTTTTCAACTACGTGCTGTTCGCGTCCAGGAGGGCCGCAAAGCATGCCGGTCCTCCGGTCGAGCTGGCCCCTGCGGAAGCGACTGCGCACGGCCAGGACACCGGCCCCATCGCGCTGCTCACCGGCGACTCGCAGGCTCAGCCGCAGGTTCGCCACCGGGCCTGACGCCCGTTCGCCACGGGCTCGGCCCCGGCTCGCCACGGCTCGGCCCCGGCCGCACGCTCGGCCCCGGCTCGCCAACCGGCCCGGACCAGGTTGCCCGGCCGCCGCGGCCGGCTAACCCCTCCCCTCGCGATGCGGGAGTCTGAGGCTGCCTGCTGTGCCATGCTGGAACGCTGACGGCGCCGCTCCTGGGGGAACATCGCCGCGCCAGCTCGGAAGTCGGGGTCCTAGGAGGTGGGGGCGTCGTGGCCTGGCCGAACGGGACGCCTGCGGCAATGAATCCGGTCATCGAGGAGTCCTACCGCATCCTGCGATCGCGGCTTGACCTCTCCAGGCTGCCGAAGCTGAGCCGTGATGTCACCGAGCGTGTCATTCATGCCAGCGCGGACTTCGACTACTTCACCGACCTGGTCTGCGACGAGGAATCACTGGCCGAGGCAGTCGCGGCGCTGGCCGCAGGCGCGCCGGTGATCGCGGACTCGACCATGGTGGCTGCCGGCATCACCGGCTGCCCCGTGCTCTGCAAGGTCGGCGAGCCGCTGACCCACCGGCTGGCCAGGACGGCGTCGATCACCAGAGCCGCCGCGGCGGTCCGGCTGGCTTTCGGCGAGGCCGGCCCCGGCGCTGTCTGGGTGGTCGGCGGCGGTGCCACCGCGCTGGCGGAGATCCTCAACCGCAAGGTGGAGCCCGCCTTCGTCATCGGCATGCCTGTCGGCTTCGTCGGGGCGGCCGAGGCCAAGGATGCGCTGCGGGCCAGCGGGGTCGCCGCAGTGAGTAACGTGTCAGAGAAGGGCGGGCCTGCTGTCGCCGTGGCGGCACTCAACGCATTGCTGCGGCATGCGCTGACGGTTCCGGGATCGCGGGCAGGCTGGGGTCCAGACGCGCAGGCCGCGAACGTAGACGACGATGGCGCGACCTGGTAGCGCTGGGACGGAGGGCCGCCATGGCTCAGGGCAGGCACACTGAGTCGTGGGGTGCGGATCCGGCGGGGGCTGAAGAGTTGCTTGCGGGCGCCGGTCGGAGCCAGAACTCGTTCCCTTCTGATCAGCGTGCGGCGGTCTACCGGGTCATCGATGAGCGCCGTGATGTCCGCCGGGGATTCCTCGCCGACCCGATCCCGGCTGACGTGCTAGAGCGGGTGCTTGCCGCGGCGCACCGGGCCCCGTCGGTCGGCTTCTCCCAGCCATGGGACTTCATCCTGATCAGCGATCCGGCCCGGCGCGCCAGGATCAAGGCACTCGCGGAGCGGTCCAGGGACGATTTCGCCAGCGGTCTGCCAGCCGCGCGAGCACGCGCATTCGACCGGCTCAAGACCGAAGCGATCCTGCAGACGCCGGTCAACGTCGTCGTCACCTGCGACCCGACCCGAGGCGGCCGGCACACTCTCGGTAGGCACGCGCAGCCGCAGACCGCCGTCTACTCCAGCGTGCTCGCGGTGGCCAACCTGTGGCTGGCGGCCAGGGCCGAGGGCCTCGGCGTCGGCTGGGTGAGCTTTTTCAGCGAGCGTGAGCTGGCCGCCGAACTCGGGCTGCCGTCGCACCTGGAAGTGGTCGCGTATCTGTGCATCGGTTACGTATCAAGCTTCACGCCCGAGCCTGAGCTTGAACTCGCTGGCTGGGCCCGCCGACGGCCGCTGGGCTGGGCTGTGCACGCCGAGGAGTTCGGACGTCGCGAACTGCCCGGCCGGGAGGCCGTCAGCCTGCTCGACGAGGTCATCGCGGCGATCAGGCCGCTCGACCCCGAAGCCGTGACCGCGGCCAGGCAGCGGCAGGCGCAGATGACCAAGCCGGCCGGTTCCCTCGGTGTCCTTGAGGACATATCCGTGCAGCTGGCCGGCCTGGCAGGCAGCTGCCCGCCCGCGATGCCTGAGCCTGCGGCGGTGGCAGTCTTTGCCGGGGACCACGGGGTCCACGCGCAAGGCGTCACGCCCTGGCCGCAGGAGGTGACCGGCCAGATGGTGGCGAACTTCCTCGCAGGCGGTGCCGTAGTCAACGCGTTCGCCGCGCAGGCTGGCGCCGAGGTCGTCGTCGTGGACGTCGGAGTTGCTTCCGACCTCGGGCAGGTGCCCGGCTTGCTGCCGCGCAAGATCGGGAGGGGAACGAGCGACTTCACTACGGGCCCGGCCATGAGCAGGGAGGAAGCCGTCACCGCGCTCGGCGTGGGCATCGAGGTGGCCAGGGATCTGGTAGCTGCCGGGAATCGCTGCCTGCTGACGGGCGACATGGGCATCGCCAACACGACGGCATCAGCAGCGCTGATCTGCGCTTTCACCGGCAAGGACCCGGCCGAGGTGACTGGCCGGGGGACCGGCGTCGATACCGAAACGCTGACCAGGAAGATCGACGTGGTCCGGCGGGGTCTGGCGCTGCACCATCCCGATCCGGCGGACCCGGTCGGGGTGCTCGCGGCCCTAGGCGGCTTCGAGCACGCTGCCCTGGCGGGATACGTACTCGCGGCAGCCGCGCTGCGGGTGCCGGTGATCTTGGACGGGGTCATCGCGGGTGCTGCCGCTCTGGCCGCGTGCGCACTGGCCCCCGGCGCCGCGGCCTGCCTGGTTGCCGGGCATCGCTCGGTAGAGCCCGGCCACACCGTGACACTCGCTCAGCTGGGTCTCAGGCCCCTGGTGGACCTTGACCTGCGGCTGGGCGAGGGCACCGGCGCGCTGCTGGCGCTGCCGATTCTGCAGAGCGCCGTCCGGGCCTTGCGCGATGTTGCCACTTTCGACTCCGCCGGAGTCACCGAGAAGGCGTAGCGCCCTCGCTGCGGTCGGTGTTCGTGCAGGTCTGAATTGCCGTTAATGTGAACTCGCAAGGACAGCTGCGCTAACGCTCCGTGCGCGTTTCCTCATTGCTGCCGGTAATCTGCCCTAGCGGCGCACAATTACCTCAAGGCCGGATACTGTCGCCCGCAGGGCTGGACTACGGGACGGCAGCGTTCGAGAGTCATGGTGATGAAGCGTGACCAGCGGGGCCTCGGTGTACAGGCCGGTGGCGGGAGGGTACGCGTGGACCGAACCGGCCCGGCCAGCGGAGTCGCGGCGTAACGCGAGCGCGGCTCGGGGGTAGTGACTTAACAGGACTGACTTACGATGAGCGATCGGCTGGGGCAGGAGACCCGGAAAGTATGACCGAGGGACATGACGCGGCCTCCGCGCCGGTGCCATGGGACGGTGCCGGCCGGGTAGTTCCCGCTGCCATGGGTACAACGGCTGATCGTTCCCGCTCCAGCGCCAGGGTCGCCGAACCCGACGTCGGAGCCCCTGCTGGCGCTGGCGGGTTTCCGCGCGCCACACCAGTCTGGCCCGGCATGAGCCCGGCCGACACCGCAATGGACGATGAGGCGGGCGGCGCGGCTAGCGGCGCTCCCGGCCCGGCGTCGCGTTCTCCCGGCCCGGCGTCGCGTTCGCCCGGCCCGGCGGCAGCCGACCCCGTCCCCGCGCCGGTCGACTCCGGGCAGCTTCGTGCCGCCACGACAGCCAGCACCGGCGACCCAGACGCGGAGCCTCCGTTCGCAGGACGTCACGACGCTTCCGCGGGCGGCACTGGCCAGGCTCAGGGCGGCGGCGACAGCGAGGGCACCGTTCCCCACGATCCTGACAGCATCTGGACCCCGCCCAGCTATCACTCGCGGCACGGTCAGCCAGCGAGTTCTCAGCCGTCCGGCCTGCCAGGCACCGCCGCTGGCAGCAGCGCCGCCGCGGATGATGCCGACGAGCCGTTCGCCCGGGTCGACGCCCGCAAGCTGGAGGCGGCGCTGCTCGGGTTGCGGCATCCGATCGTGACGGTACCGCTCATGCTCGAAGCGCCCGGCGTGGCTGCGGCCAGGGCCGAGCGCCTGAAGCTGCTCAGCCAGATCGACGACTACCTGCTGCCACGGCTCCGGCAGTCAGGTGCGCCCATCCTGGTGGCGCTGGTCGGGTCGACCGGAGCGGGCAAGTCCACGCTGCTGAACAGCCTGGCGGGCAAGCAGGTGAGTGCCACCGGCATCCGCAGGCCGACCACGAACAGCCCGGTGCTGGCCTGCCACCCCGACGACATGCGCTGGTTCGCTGAGAACGTCTTCCTGCCGACGCTGCCGCGGGTCCGGCAGAAGGGCCTGGCCATGCCGGGCCGGGACGGTCTGCTAGTGCTTGCGGCCAGTGAGGGACTCCCGCAGGGAGTTGCCCTGCTGGACACCCCGGACATCGACTCGGTCGTTCAGGCCCATCGCGATTTCGCGAACCAGTTCCTTGATGCCTCTGACCTGTGGCTGTTCGTCACCACGGCCCGCCGCTACGCGGATGCCGCCGTCTGGGAGATGCTGAAGGACGCTCGTGACCGCGGTGCCGCGCTGGCCATTGCGATGTCCAGGGTGCCGCCGGCGGCCGCACCACAGCTGTCCGCCCACTTTGCGGCCATGCTCGACGCGAATGGCCTACACGACGTGGGACGCTTCGTCATCCCCGAGACCGTGATCACCGACGCTCAGCTGCCTGCCGAGGTAGCCGAGCCAGTCCGGACCTGGCTCGCTGACACCGCCAAGCGCGAGGACCGCCGGGTCGCGGTTCTGACTCAGACGATGTCCGGAGTGCTCGACACCTTCCGCAACCGGGTGCCCGAGCTGGCAGATCAGGCGACCGAGCAGCTCGCCTTGCGCCGTCAGCTGCGTGATGCCGTTGACGCCGAATACGAGCAGAGTCTGGCCGATTTCGATCAGGCGACGGGGAACGGCTCCCTGCTGAGCGGCGAGGTGCTGGCTCGCTGGCAGGACTTTGCCGGGACTGGTGATCTGCAGCGGACGTTGCAGGCTCGGCGCGGCCGCGGTGCAACCGGCAAATCGAGGAGGCAGCGAATGCCGGTCAGGGCCGCAGCGCTCAAGGCCTCGCTGCAGTCCAGTCTCGAGGCGCTTGTCCTGGCGATGGCGGACAAGGCAGCCGAAGGCACCGTTGCCAGCTGGTCGCTAGTCCCGGCCGGGGAGGCCCTGCTGGCCGGGCTGGCCGCAGCTCGCGGCGGAAATGCGGCCGGCGCCAACGGCGCCGCCCGGTCGGCCGAGTCGAGCGAGGCTGACTTCGTGGCGGCCGCGCTTGCCGATCTCGGGGTCGTGTCAGCGGCCGATGTGTCCAGCGCTGCGCTGGATCCGTCCGCGCTCGGCAGGGCTACGCCAGGGCTGGCACAGCTGGCCGCTCGTACTATCGGCAGCTGGCAGGAGCAGGTGCTGCAACTGGTGCGAGCCGAGAATGTCACCAAGCGCTCGATTGCCCGGGTCGTGTCCTTTGACGAGGAGTCGCTGGCCCTGGTGCTCACGATCGGGGTACTCGGCTATGCCGCGCCAGGCGCAGCTGACGCCCCGGGTGCGGTGCCACAGCAACTACTCACCTCGCTGTTCGGCGCAGGCCTGCTGCGGGACCTGGGAGCTCGGGTACGCCAGGATCTGCGTGACCGCGTCGGATTGCTGTTCGAGGAGGAGTCCCGGCGGTATTTCGCGATCCTTGACGCGGCCGGCGTACCCGAGGAAACAGCTGCCACCGAGCTCCTGCAGGCCAGCTACGAGCTCGAGGGTGCGCGGTGAGTGCCACCCTGGCAGCTCAGTTGCCTGGCAGCGCTGAGCGTGCCGGGCTGTCCGGCCGGCTTGCCGCGCTCGAGGCGCTGATCGAGATCGGCGATGCGCGGTGCGGGTCTGATGGCTTCAGCGAGGAACTGCTGACCGAGGCCGCCAACCTGCTCACGCGCGCGGACCAGCGGCTGCTGCTGTCGGCCGACCACACCGTCGTGTCCCTGGCGGGCGGCACCGGCAGCGGCAAATCGTCGCTGTTCAATCAGCTGGCGGGGGCAGATTTCTCCGCCGTCGGCGTGACCCGGCCGGTCACCAACGAGGCACACGCCTGCGTATGGGGGGTCGCCGGATCCGGCCCGCTGCTTGAGTGGCTCGGGGTGCCGCGGCGTTACCGCTACGCCAGGGCGAGCGCGCTTGGCAGCGGTGAGCAGGCCATGAACGGGCTGGTCCTGCTCGATCTGCCCGACCACGACTCGGTGATGACTCATGCGACCGGGCTGGTGGACAAGCTGGTGGGCGTGTCCGACCTGCTCGTGTGGGTCCTTGACCCGCAGAAGTACGCGGATGCCGCGGTACATCGGCGGTTCCTGGTCCCGCTGGCCGGTCACTCCGAGGTCGTTGCCGTGGTGCTGAATCAGGCTGACCTGCTCACGGCGGGACAAGTCGAAGACTGCGTGAGCGACCTGCGTCGGCTGCTCGACGAGGAGAACCTGCCCGACGTGCAGATCCTCGTCACCTCTGCCACCACCGGGGCTGGGATCGAGGAGCTGCGGAAGCTGCTGATCGACGCTGTGTCGGCGCGGAAGGCGGCCGCCGCGCGGATCTCCGCTGACCTCGACAAGATCGTGGCCAGGTTCGGCCCGTACGGCGCGCTGGAGACTGCGGTGGACGCGGTCGATACGCCGGACGCGGTCGACGTGCATGTGCCCGCGGGCACCGAAACGCAGCTGGCCGAGTCTTTTGCCGGCGCTGCAGGTGTCAGCGCGATCGGCGACGCTCTGCGCAGTGCGCGGGAGCTGCGGGCCCTGGACTACGTGGGCTGGCCGATCAGCTGGCTGGCCGAGCGGATCTCCCGCCGCGACCCGGCCCGGAAGATCCGCCTCGGCCGGCTCTGGGAGCAGATGCGCGGCGTCTCCGCCGGCCCGACCGGAGCACAGCAGGCCGAGATCGACACAGCGCTCACCTGGGTTGCCGACGAGGCCGTCTTGCAGCTGCCCAGGCCGTGGTCTCGGACGGTGCGGGTGGCCGTGCGATCCCGCGCCCACGACATTCCGGCAGCGATCGGCGCAGAGATCGGCGAGGCGCTGCCAGCGCATGCCGCCGTCGACCGCTGGTGGCGGATCATCGGCGTCGTCCAGGGCCTGCTGCTCGGCTGCGCGCTCGTCGGTCTCGGCTGGTTCATCGCGCTGCTTATTTTCGGCGCTGGCCGGGTCGGTTCCGGCATTCCGGGACTGTTCACGAACGTCTGGCTGCTGCCATGGGTGGCGCTGCTCGCGGCGGCCGGCCTCGTCGGCGGCTGGCTGACGGCGCGAATCTGCACGAGGTCAGTGCGGGATGCGTCGGAGCGGGATACCGAAACGCTGCTGCAGGATGTCGGCCGGCGACTCACCGGCGTCGCATATGACCTCGTGGTGGTCCCGGCGGAGCTGGAGCTTGCTGAGTTCAGCCGGTTCCGCGCCGAGCTGCGAGCGGGCGCCGCGGAGGACTTGCCGCGATAGCTGCAACGGCCTCCGATGCGGTCGTGTACGCAGTGGCGGACGCTGGCGTTACTGGTAAGCGGGGATTCCGAGCAGTTCGTCGACGGTGACAAAGCCAGCCCCCGCGCGCATGAGTCGGTCTACGACGATCTTCGCGGCTGCCACGGTGCTGGCGCGGTTGCCGCTGTGGCCGTCGAAGCCGTCGTGGAAGATGACGATCGAGCCCGGCCTGACCCTTGCCAGCACGCGCTCGGCGATCAGCCGGGGGCGTGGCTGGCACACCTCGAGCGGGTGGCAGAACTCGCCCGAGACTGGGCGCAGCCCTTGCTCTGCCAGGATGGACGCCAGCGCCGGGATGCGCAGCAGCCATGGCGGCCGGTACAGCGCGGGCCGAACGCCGGCCGTCGCTAGCGCCGCCTGGCCCTGGCGCACGTCCTGCGACAGGGTGCGTCGGCTCAGGTAATTGGTGAACTCGTGCGTGAACCCGTGGTTGCCGATGATGTGGCCTTGTCCGACGAGCCGCCTCGTCACGTCGGGACACTTCAGCACGGCCCGGCCGACCTGGAAAAACGTCGCCCTGATGGCGCGGTCGGCGAGGAAGTCCGCAATCTGGGACGTGTACGGCTCGTTGGGCCCGTCGTCGAAGGTCAGGGCGACAACCTTGCGGTGCCCCGCGCCGCGATAAGGGAATCGCGCGAGCGCCTGAGAATACGGGGACATGGTCAGCCAGTAGCCGGCGCCGACCGCCACCGCCGCGGTAGCGGTCACTGCCGCGGTAGCGGTCACCGGCACGGTCGCCTGACTCCCGGCGGTCCGCATCATCACAGCCTGCCCGCGAGGTGCACAGTGAGGTCGCCGAGTAGTGCCGCAACCGCAACCAAGGCCGCGGCGCTGACCAGCCGTGGCATTACGCGGCCGCGGCCGCCTCGGCCGGGGCCGACCCTGCCGACGCCTGCCCCGCGGGCGGAGTCCCTGACTGCCGGTGCCATGCCGACAACCGTGCGGGCCGTCAGCCGATTGAGGCCGTAGCCGAGCAGGTAATAGAAGAAGAACGTGACCACGACGTTGTAGGCAAAGCCGCGGTGCATCCGGCGCGCCGAGGTGAAGACCGGGTTGTCCAGATCAAAGGCCACCGGGCCGAGTGGTCGGAGCCGGCGCAGGAGGTCGAGCTCGTCGCCGCCTTGCGTCACCCTGGTGTCGTAGCCTGGCCACGCGTCTTTGCGGAACGCGATGTTGGTAGCTGTGATGTAAGTAACCCGTCCCGTCAGCCGCGCTATGAGGGCAACCAGGCGGAAGAGCACCCACGCGTAGATCCGGCCCCACCATGGAGCGTCCACGAAGTGGCAAGGTCCGGCCACGGCGACGCGCTCAGGTGCTACCCGGAACGCCCGGTCAATCCGGGTTAGCCAGTCGCTCCGGAAGACGGTGTCGGCGTCGGTGGAGATGACGATCTCTCCGCTGGACTGCGCCGTCCCGCACTGCCGGGCCCAGCAGACTCCGGGCCGGCTCTCCTGCACGACCGTCGCCCCGCGGGCTCTGGCGAGGCTGGCCGTGCCGTCAGTGCTGTTGTTGTCGACCACGATGACTTCATACGGTCCGGCGAAGTCCTGGCCGAGAAGCGAGTCAAGGCAGCTGCCGAGTAGCTCTTCTTCGTTGAATGCGGGTATCACCACGCTGAAACGCGGATGCGGCCCGCTGGACGCGCTGTCAGGCGCCGCTGAGCGTGGCTCGACGTGAGGCATCGTTCGGTCGCTCCTTATCGATCGGTGATCGGTTAGTTGGCCGGCAGCGGATAGCGCCGACCTTCGCCAGCGCCGGGATCTGATCAGCGGCGCTACCCGCCGCCGCGTGCGATAGCACGCGGACTCTGTTCGCGGCGCGGAAAGCTGCGGACGGCGAGCGTCGTGCAGAGCACGGCTGTCGGCGCCTCGACGCCGACGGCGAGCACGAGGGCAGTGAACTGCGCGCTGCCGGGTGCAGACGTCAGTACGTCAAACCACGCGTCCGTGAGCACTAGCGTGGCGGTCACCACGGCTGTCAGGGCGCACCGCTCATCCCGCCTCATCACAAGCGCGCCAGTGACAACCAGCGAGCACCCTTCGGCGGCATCCAGGCCTACCCAGGCGGTCGACCAGTGCATCGCGCGTGCACTTGACGGGACAGTTGCAGCAAGCACCACCAGCCAGGGCATCATCGCCAGGCCGGCCCGATGAGCGCGATGCCCACCGGCCGCCGCCTCGTCGCCAGGTAGCTGAACTTGTCGTTCTCGGCATCCGCAGCGTCCGGTTTCGCGGCCATGGCAGTGGTCACTGGCGGACTCCGGCCCGCAGCCTGAGCCTCTCGCCAGATTCGCGGTGGGCGACCACGACGGCATCGAAGCGTCCGGTTGCTACCGCCAGCCAGCACGACCCGTCGACATCCATCACCCGTGCCTGCACAGGTACGGGAACGGGGCGCCGCCAGGCCAGCCGTCGCAGCCAGCTCGCAGTGAAGGTGACCGTGATAGCGGACCCGTCAGCGGGCAGCCGCCCCCATGCCAGTCCGAAGAAGCATCCGGAACGTGACGCGCGGCGCGCTCCGCGCGCCAGCTGAGGTGCAGCCGCCGTGGCGACCATTACGGCGACCAGGTCGCCAGCTTCGTATATCTCCAGGGCCGGCCGCTCGCGGGCGCCGCGCGCCTGCCGGACCGACCACGGCGTGCCAGTTATCGGCACCGCGTTAGGCACGCCGTCCTGCGCCGCTAGTCCGCACTGTGCTGTGAGGTCGGGCTCGCTGCTTTCCACCGCTTCAGCGTGCCGCCCGCAAGGCCGGGCAGGCTATCGGGAAGACCCACCAGCTGAACCTGATGCGGGGCCGGAGAAAATCAGGGTTTGCCCGCACGTCGGCGGCGGTCCTCGCGCGCAGTGTCCGTGGGCCGGCACGCGCAGTCGCAGATCAGAGTCGTCAAGATCCTCATAGTTGACGCGGCCGAATAGCGTCCCACAATCTGGGGCGGCGCGCATCGGACCGTCCACGGGTCCGGCGACGGCGTGGCAGTTGTGCACATGCGCGCGATGCCTTGTGCCGCGACGGCAGCAGGCCGCGCATCGTGGAGGTGCAGACGGCGGCAGCAGGCCGCCGCGAAGGCGATCAGGCGGTGGTGCTGCGGACAGGGCAGCACTTAATCGCCGCGCCCCACAGGCGAGGAGCCGGTAATGGTGAACGAGGCGTACTTCAGTGTGACTGGCTATGTCGCGACGCAGCCAAGGTTAGGTTTCACCCGCAACCAGGTTCCGACGCTCTCCCTGCGGATCGGCTGGACGCCGCGCAGGCGTGATCAGCGGACTGGTGACTGGGCCGACGAGCCAAGCTCGTTCGCCACCGTGATGTGTTATCGCAAGGTGGCCGAGAACGCGGCTGCTTGCCTGCGCAAGGGCGACCCGATCATCGTCAAGGGAACGCTGCGGACCAGAGAGTTCGAGGACGCGTCGGGCGGCAAGCGAGTGTCCGTCGACGTACTTGCCGACTCCATCGGACACGACCTGTCCCGTGGCATCTCCATGTTCACCCGATCGCGCACCCAGCTTTCGCAGACCGCTCTGGAGCAATACCGGCAGGAGCACGGACTGGAGCCGCCGCGGCCAGATGGTGATCCTGAATCGGCCGGGACGGCCGACGAAGACCAGGCCAATGGCGATCCGGGCGCGCCGCACGACCCTGAGCAGGCGGATCTGGACCCGGCCGGTCTGGACCGGGCGGAGCTGGACCGGGCGGAGCTGGACCGGGCGGAGCTGGACCAGGTTGGCTCAGATCCAGCCAACCAGGGACCAGCAGAACTCATCTCGGCCGACGACGACTTGTTCGACGAAGACGAGGCGATCGAGGTGCTGGAGGGGGTGGAACCAGTAAGTGCCCCGACTTGAGCGATCGGCGGCGGACCGGCTGCCAGGCTGGCGCTTGATCCAGGCCTACCCGATCTGTACAGCGAAGTACCGGTCGGGCCAGGCCGGCGGTCTGAGGGCCGCCTGGCCCGCCTGGCCTGGCCCGCCTGGCCTGGCCCGCCTGGTGTGGTCTGGCCGGCCTGGTCTGCCTGGTCCGCCCGCGGCCTGGCCTGGTCTGCCTGGCCCGGCCTGGCTAGGCCGCACCTCACAGGCCTTTGTGCTGGCCAGCCCGGATAGCGCAGGCCAGGCCACGGCGCCGGCCGGTTCGTAGCCCAGGCTGATAGCCCCTACCCTGGTGGCATGCCGGAGTTCATCTATCAGATGAGCCGTGTCCGCAAGGCGCACGGCGACAAGGTGATCCTCGATGACGTCACGCTCGCTTTCCTGCCCGGAGCGAAGATCGGCGTTGTCGGCCCGAACGGGACGGGCAAGTCGACGCTGCTGCGGATGATGGCGGGAGTGGAACACCCGTCGAACGGCGACGCGCGCCTCATGCCTGGCTTCACTGTCGGCATCCTGGACCAGGAGCCCGCGCTGGACGACTCCAAGACCGTCCTTGGCAACGTCGAGGAGGGCGTGGCAGAGACCAAGGCGCTCCTGGACCGGTACAACCAGATCGCAGAGCAGATGGCCACCGACTACACCGATGACCTGCTTGCGGAGATGGGCAGGCTGCAGGAGCAGCTTGACCACAAGAACGCCTGGGACCTGGAGAGCCAGCTGGATCAGGCGATGGACGCACTGCGGTGCCCCCCGCCAGACGCCGATGTGACCGTGCTGTCGGGTGGCGAGCGCCGCCGGGTCGCGCTGTGCAAGCTGCTGCTATCGCAGCCGGACCTGCTGCTGCTCGACGAGCCAACCAACCATCTGGACGCCGAGAGCGTCCAGTGGCTAGAGCAGCACCTGGAGAAGTATCCGGGCACCGTAGTGGCGGTCACCCACGACCGGTACTTCCTGGACAACGTGGCCGGCTGGATCCTGGAGCTGGACCGTGGCCGTGCCTTCCCCTACGAAGGCAACTACTCCACCTACCTGGAGACCAAGGCAGCCCGGCTGAAGATCGAGGGCCAGAAGGACGCGAAGAAGCGCAAGCGCCTGGAGGACGAGCTGGAGTGGGTCCGCTCAAGCCCGCGCGCTCGCCAGGCGAAGAGCCGCTCCAGGCTGCAGCGCTACGAGGAAATGGCTGCCGAGGCTGACCGGGACCGGAAGCTGGATTTCGAGGAGATCCAGATTCCGCCCGGGCCGCGCCTTGGCACGCTGGTTGTCGAGGTCAACGATCTCAGCAAGGGCTTCGATGACCGGACCCTGATCGAGAACCTCAGCTTCAGCCTGCCCCAAGGCGGCATCGTGGGTGTCATCGGGCCGAACGGTGTCGGCAAGACGACCTTGTTCAAGATGATCATAGGGGAGGAGCAACCCGACGCGGGGTCGATCAAGATCGGCGAGACGGTGCAGATCGCTTACGTCGATCAGTCACGCGGCCGGATCGCCCCGGACAAGAACGTGTGGGAAGTCATATCCGACGGAGAGAGCTTCATCACGGCCGGCAAGACCGAGATTCCCAGCCGGGCGTATGTTGCCGCGTTCGGGTTCAAGGGCAGCGACCAGCAGAAGCCAGCCGGCGTCCTGTCAGGCGGCGAGCGGAACCGGGTCAACCTGGCGCTCACCCTCAAGCAGGGCGGCAACCTGCTGCTCCTGGACGAGCCGACCAACGACCTGGACGTCGAGACGCTGTCGTCGCTGGAGAACGCCCTGCTGGAGTTTCCCGGCTGTGCCGTCATCACCAGCCACGACCGCTGGTTTCTTGATCGCACCGCCACCCACATTCTGGCCTGGGAGGGCGGCGCCAACTGGTTCTGGTTCGAGGGCAACTTCGAGTCCTACGAGAAGAACAAGATCGAGCGGCTAGGCGCCGAGGCGGCCAGACCGCACCGGGTCACCTACCGCAAGCTGACCAGGGACTAGGACCTCTACCGGGCGGCGTCCAGGTCGCGGCGGCGGGGCCCGGCTAGCGCTGCGACGAGTTCGCCGATCGCCCGCGCGGGCGGGCGGAGTATTTGACCGCATATGCTCGCCGGCAACCAGCATCTAGCCTGATTCGGAGAAGCCCGATCATGACCACCGGCGAGACTCCCGTGGCCCGCAGCGGGCCAGCCGCGATCACCGGCGAGCATGCCGGGACCACCCGCGGCCTGCCCGATCGCGCCCGCGTCGTGGTCGTCGGGGGTGGCATCATCGGCACGTCGATTGCCTACCACCTGGCGCACCTGGGTGTCCGGGACGTCGTCCTGCTGGAGCGCGACCGGCTGACCTCCGGCACCACCTGGCATGCGGCCGGGCTGATGGCCACGTTCGGCTCCACGTCGGAGACGTCCACCGAGCTGCGCAAGTACACCCGTGATCTGTACCTGCGGCTGGAATCCGAGACCGGCCTGGCCACCGGCATGCGTCAGGTCGGGCTGATCGAGCTGGCCATCGAGCCGGGCAGGCTGGAGGAGTACCGCCGGGTCGCCAGCTTCAACCGGCACTGCGGTGTCGAGGTGCACGAGATCTCCGCCAGGGAAGTCGCGGACCTGTGGCCCCTCGCGCGGACCGACGACGTGCTGGCCGGCTTCTACATCCCGGCCGACGGCCGGGTCAACCCCGTCGATGTCACCATGTCGCTGGCCAAGGGCGCCCGGCAGCAGGGCGTAAAGATCATCGAGGGTGTGCCTGTCACCGGATTCCGCCGCGCGAACGGCGCGGTCACCGGGGTGCGGACAGCGCAGGGCGACATCGAAGCCGAGTTCGTGGTGAACTGCGCGGGCATGTGGGCTCGCCAGCTGGGCGAGCTGGCCGGAGTCAGCATTCCGCTGCAAGCCGCTGAGCACTACTACCTGCTGACCGAGCCGATCGCGGAGGTAAGCCGGGACTGGCCGGTGCTCGAGGACCCGGCGAACTACGGCTACTTCCGCGAGGAGGGCGGCGGCCTGATGCTCGGCATGTTCGAGCCGGTCTGCGCCCCGTGGAAGGTGGACGGCATCCCGCCGGACTTCTCGTTCGGCGAGCTGCCGCCGGACTGGGACCGGATGGGCCCGTTCCTGGAGCAGACGATGTCCAGGATCCCGATCTCCAGCCAGGTCGGCATCCGCAAGTTCTTCTGCGGCCCGGAGAGCTTCACCCCGGACCTGGCGCCGGTGATCGGTGAGGCGCCAGAGCTGCGGAACTACTTCGTCGCGGCGGGGCTGAACTCGATCGGCATCCTGACTGGCGGTGGCATCGGCCGGCTGATGGCGCACTGGATCGTCGACGGCCGCCCGGACGCTGACGTCACCGGAATGAACATCGACAGGCTGCACCCCTACCAGGCCAACCCGGAGTACCGGGCTACCCGGACCGTCGAGTCGCTCGGCATGGTCTACGCAACGCATTACCCGGGCCGGTCAATGCGGACGGCGCGCGGCGCGAAGCTGTCGCCGATCCACCACCGGCTGGCCGCTGAGCGCGCCTTCTTCCGCGACGTGAGCGGCTGGGAGGGAGCCGACTGGTACGCGCCTGCGGGCAGCGTTCCCGACGGCGAAGCGCCGGCCGCGGGCGAGTTGTCCTGGGGCCGCCAGCACTGGTACCCCAACTGGGAAGCCGAGCATCACGCCTGCCGTGACGGCGTGATCCTGATGGACATGTCCTTCATGGCCAAGTTCGCCGTTCAGGGCCGCGATGCCGGTCGTGAGCTTGACCGGATCTCGGCCAACAGCGTGAACCAGGACCCCGGCATGATCACTTATACCCAGTGGCTCAACGACAACGGGAAGCTCGAGGCGGACCTCACGGTCACCAAGCTCGACGACGACGACTTCTACGTCGTCGCGTCGGATACTGCGCACCGGCACGCGCTGACCTGGATGCGGCGCCAGTTCGCCGCTGATGACGCCCGGGCTTTCGCCACCGACGTGACCTCGGCCTATGCCCAGATCAATATCCAGGGGCCGCGCTCGCGCGCGTTGCTGGCGTCGGTTACCAGCGCCGATATGAGCGACGAGGCATTCGGTTTCCGCGTGGCAAGGCACATCGACATCGGCTTCGCCCGCGTGCTATGCATCCGGATCACCTATCTCGGCGAACTGGGTTATGAACTGCATATCCCGGCCGAGCAGGCGGTGCATGTCTATGACCGGCTGGTCGCGGCCGGACGCGGGTTCGGGCTGCGGCATGCCGGCCTTAAGGCGCTCAGCAGCCTGCGGATGGAGAAGGCCTACCGGGATTACGGGCACGACATCGACAACACCGACACTGTGCTCGAGGCGGGGCTTGGTTTCGCGGTCGCGCTGGACAAGCCAGGCGGCTTCATCGGCCGGGACGCGGTGCTGGCGCAGAAAGTGACCGGCCCGCTCGGCAGGCGGCTGGTCCAGGTGCTGCTCACCGACCCCGACCCGCTGATGTTCCACGCCGAGCTCGTGCGGCGGGACGGCATCGAAGTCGGCTATATCCGGGCCGCGTCGTACGGCTGGACGCTGGGCGGGGCCGTCGGGCTCGCCATGATCTCCTCCGGCGGCAAGCCGATCGACCAGGCGTATCTTGACTCCGGCGACTGGACCGTCCAGCTCGGCGACCGGCTCTGCTCGGCCCGCGTCTCACTTCGGCCGTTCTACGACCCCGCGAACAAGCGCATCAAGGCGTAGCGCGCCTAGAGCCTGTCCGGTCGATCCGACCGCACTGGTTCCAAAAGGGGACGCAGGCAGCGAACTGACGGGCGAAGCAGCCCGGCTGAGCTTGTGCGACCGCCTGGCGGAGGTGGTGCAGGCGCCGAAGGGCTCGGCCGCTCACCCGGCGGGTTCACCGCCAGGATCCACCTGAGCGCGGACGGATGCCGCCGACCGCTCTCGCTGCTCATCACTGAAGGCCAACGAGCGGACTGCTCCCTGGATGTCTGATTGATCATGGGATGCCGGGGAGCGCGAGGACGCTGATCGGGTCGAGGTGGGCTCGGCGACCGGCTTCGTCACTCCAGGCCGCCAGTCACGACAGCCTCAAACCAGGTCAAGCACGGAGCACTCCAGGGCCCTGCCGCTCCATGGGCTGCGAGCCGCCATTCTTTTTCATCCGAGGAACGCTTGCCTTTATAGGCGGGCTACGATCTCTTCGTCTATTAGGGCTGTTATCGAGGTTCGCTGGGAGCTGCCCCCTTCCACGTGGGCGGTTACGGTTACCACCGCTTCCTTATCCGGGGAGATTATGCAGAGCTGGCCGTAGAGGCCGGCCATTTTGTATGTATTTTCCCGGGGGGTGCACCAGACGCCGAGGCCGTAACTGTCCGAGAGGCGGAAGCCTTCGTCTGTTGGGTCCTTCACGGTCGGGACGGTTTCAGTCGCGATTCGTGCGCAGTATTCGGCGGGGACCAGCTGGCGGCCTTCGTGGCGGCCCTCGTCTAGCAGGAGGCGGCCGAAGCGGGCCAGTTCGGACGTCCTCAGGTAGAGGGCGCTCTCCGCTGCCGGATGACCGAGGGGGCAGGTGTGCCACTGGGGGTTGTGGATGGCCAGCGGGGTGAAGAGGCGGGGCAGCAGGTAGTCGCGGACGTTGGCGCCGGTCGCGGCGCGCAGGGCGCGGGCCGCTACGTACGGGCCGATGCCGGTGTACCTGAAATACGTGCCGGGCTCGTGCGCCAGCGGGGTCGCGAAGAAGTCAGCGGCTACGTCCGGGACTACGACGGGGTCGTAGGCAGACCAGGAGTACGGGCTGCCGGACGTCATCATGAGCAAGTGCCGGAGCGTGACCTGGTCCAGGCGGGGCGCGGCAGAGCCGGCTAGCTCGGGGTAGTACTTCAGGGCGGGGTCGTCTAGGGCGAGGCGGCCTTCGGCTTCGGCGATGCCAAGCGCTACGGACGTAAAGGTCTTCGAGACCGACCGCACGTCGACTCGGTCGTCCGAGCGGAGCCTGCGTTCGACCGGCTCGGCACCGCGGCGGTAGATGTGCACTCCGTAGAGTTCCATGCCCTCTCGTTCGGCGGACCGGACCAGGGCGTCAATGAGCGCTCGCATGGCGGGGAGCCTAATAGCGCGGTATGACATTCGCGGCTGTCTGCGCCGCGTCACTCTGGCCCCAGGACCCCAGACTGTTCCGTGCTTGACCGGGTTTGAGGCTGTTGTGACTGGCGGCCTGGAGTGACGAAGCCGGTCGCCGAGCCCACCTCGACCCGATCAGCGTCCTCGCGCTCCCCGCCATCCCATGATCAATCAGACATCCAGGGAACACTCCGGGGCTCCTGCACATCGGTCCTGGCCACACCGGAACGCTACCGACACATGATCGACCGGACAGGCTCTAGCTGACCGGCTGCACGTTGGCCTTGATGATCACGCCGTTGATGACCGTATAGGAACCCTGGTAGATCTTGACCGAGCCGTCGGTCTGGATGGCGTGCAGCGTCAGGCTCACCACGTTCCCGTTGACCGCGAAATTCGTCAGCACGTCGTGGGCCGTGCCGGCATACCCGGCGGCGAAGTTCGCGAACGACCCGGTCCGCCCGGCAAGAACCCACGCCTCGTGATAGTTGTGGCGGTTGATTGCGGTGAAGTACCGGCGCACCGTCGCGGCCGGTCCGGGCACGTGCACCTTGCTGGTGTTGGCGACGGTCGGCGTGGCCGGCGGCTGGGCGCGGTGCAGCAGCGAATAGCCGATTCCGCAGAGTCCAGCGAGGCCCGCGACCACGACGACGCTGGCCAGCACCTTGGTCCGGCCCTTGCGCTGACTGCTCCGGCCGCGCGCCACCGGTGCTGGGCCGGCCGGGGCCGGCCCCGTTCCCTGACGTACATGATCCGGTCTGGTCTGCGGCGCGCGACCGAATCCCGCGTGCGCCGTCGCATGGTGCTGTGCCTCGCGCGGTGGCTGGCGCGGCTGGTCCCTGGCTGCGTTGTCGGCCGCGGCATGATGCGAGGGAACGTGGCCGGCTGACCGTGCGGCGGCACTGTCGGGCCAGTCACCCCTGGCCACCGGCTCCGCAGCCGGCAGCGCGGCCGGAAAGCCCTGCGGGGCTGGCCGGGCGGCGCCGGTCCCCGCGGTCACCTGCCTCGGACCATGACTGCCCGCGAGCGCCGCGCTGAGCGCAGTGACGAAATCGCGGCACGTCGGGTACCGGCTGGCGGGTGCCTTGGCCATCGCCGTCGCGATCACCTGGTCGACAGCTGGCGGCAGGTCCGGGCGCCGGTCGGTGAGCCGTGGCGGCTCCGCCTCCAGCTGCGCCCACATCAGCGCCATGGTGTCGTCCCGGCGGAACGGCGGCATGCCGGTGAGCATCTCGGAGACCGTGCAGGCCAGCGCGTACTGATCTGCCCGCCCGTCCACCGGCTGGCCCTGGATCTGCTCAGGCGAGACATAGTCGAGCGTGCCGAGGAACTGCCCTGTCGATGTCAGCGTCGAGGGGCTGAGCGAGTGCTTGCTGAGTCCGAAGTCGGACAGGTAGACATGCTCGGCGTCACCATCGCTGGCCCGGCCAAGCAGCACGTTCCCCGGCTTGACGTCGCGATGGACCAGTCCGTGCGCGTGCGCGGCGTCCAGGGCCGACGCGACCTGGCCAGCGATTTCGAGCGTGCGGGCCGAGCTCAGCCGGCCATGGCTGTCGAGCAGCGACCGGACGTCGCCATGGCTGACGTAGCGCATCGCAATGAACAGCACGTCGCCTGATTCGCCCGCCTCGAACACCGGGATGATGTGCGGGTGGTCAACGCCGGCGGCTGCGCGTGACTCCCTCATGAACCGCTGCCGGAAGGCCTCGTCCTCGCCCAGGTGCGGCGCCAGCACCTTGAGCGCGACCAGCCGGCCGAGCCGCAGGTCAAGGGCCCGGTACACCACGGCCATGCCGCCCCGGCCGATTGGCTCCTGGATCTCGTATCCGGCGATGCGCTCGCCTGGTGCCAGATCACCCTGCCCGGCTCGGACGTCCTGCGTCACTGCTAGCCTCCCGCCCCCGGGGCTGCTTGGCGACCTGGACCAAGCGTTGGCAGTGCCACGATTCGTCCCAGGTGAAATGGGGTCATCCTAGTATCCTGGGCGCGGCCCGTTCGCCGCAAATGGCAACTACGGGCTGAGACCGATATGTAGCTCAGCCGGAACCTGATCTCGACCGGGCCAGGGCGCCGTCTGCGCGCAGAAGTTGCGGGCGGCGGTCAGCGATGGTCAGGCGGGGCTGAGGCCGAGATCTGGCCTGCCAGGCTCGCCTGGCTCGTTGACCAGGCTGTGCGCGGCCATGACGAGGTAATCCCACAGCTGTGCGTCGTGCCCGGGATCGAGTTCCAGATCGTCCATCGCCGTGCGCATGTGCCGTAGCCAGGCATCGCGCTCCGCCGCGCCGATGCGGAAATGGGCGTGCCGCATGCGCAGCCTGGGATGCCCGCGCCGTTCCGCGTAATCGGCCGGACCGCCCCAGTACTGGATGAGGAACAGCCGCAGATGCTCCTCGGCCGGGCCGAGATCACGGCTGGGGTAGACCGGGCGCAGCTCCGGATCGGCGGCGACCTCGGCGTAGAAGCGGTGGACGAGGCGCCGGAAGACCGGCTCGCCGCCGATTGCCTCGTACAGGGTCGGGGCCTGAGTCTCGCTCATAACGGTCCCAGCGTATCCGGTTGCCCGACCTGGAAGATCACGGCGCCGGAGGGTCGAGCTGACGCGGCACCGCGGTCGCGGCGGGCGGCGCGGTGGCGGACGGCTGTGTGGCCGGTTGGCCGGTATCGCCGGTGTGGCCGGTGTGGCCGCTGCCCCGGAAAGCGCGGCTGTTTCCGCGTCCAGCGCCGCCTTCAGTCGCTCGCGCAGTTCCCTGGCCACGTTGACCTTCGACTGCGGAGCTGTCCGGGCGGCGACGCGGATCAGCACGGTGTCGGCGGAGACGTTTTCCACGCCCCACACCTGCGGACGGTCCAGGATGACGGCGTGCCAGGCAGGTTCCTGCCAGAGGTTGACAGCCGCCTGCTCCAGCGTCCCGCGCGCCGCAGCGACCGGCAGCCGGTAGGGCACCGGGAAATCGACGATTGCCCTCGCCCAGCCGTGTGTCTCGTTCCCCGCCGCCTTGATCGTGCCATTGCGGATATGCCAGACAACGCCATTGACATCGCGCAGCCGGGTGATGCGGAGCGTAACTGCCTCGACCGTTCCGACAACTCCGAGGTCGACGACATCGCCCACGCCGTACTGGTCCTCCAGCAGGATGAATATGCCGGCCAGGAAATCCCTGACCAGGTTCTGCGCGCCGAAACCGAAGGCGACGCCGAGCACTCCGGCGCTGGCTAGCACTGGGGCCAGGTTCAGGCCCATGTCGCCGAGGATGATCACGGCCGCGATGCTGAAGATGGTGACCGAGGCGGCATTGCCGAGCACGGAGGCAAGCGCGGTAGCGCGCTGGCTGCGCCGCTCGCCGAAGACGCGGCGATGGCCAGCCTCGCCGGCCGCCGCGTCGTCGCGGTCGTGGGCTGCCGCGGCTCGCATGGTGAGCCGCCTGATCAGCCGCCATGCGGCCAGCCGGAGCAGGACGGCGAGCAGGAGCACGAACGCGATCCGGAGGCCAAGCTGGAGCGGTCCGGCCAGGTACGCGGTCGAGAAGTCGGCCGCGTGACCGTTGTGCGTCAGATCCCAGACAGTCCGGCAGACGATGCTGGGCTCCCGCCCGCAGGCCAGCACCAAAGTGGGCGGGCCAGCAGGCGCGACCGGCGCGGTCCCGGCCGGGAAAAGGCTGATTGCCAGCGTTGCCTGTGCCACAGCTTGATCCTATTGAGAGCCTCGGCACAATTTCGTAACGAATACCGTGTTACTCGTGGGACCAATGAGGAAAGGCGGGCGAAAAGGACCAACAAGACGCGATCATCAAGTTACAATGCGTTAGCAGATGGGATCCGCTCAGGGTGGCTCGGGGCATTGCAGCGAAACCAGCGATAAGGGGGACCAGGCCGGTGTCAGCAGAGCGGAGCCGGGCAGCTGCGATTGCTACCGCTGAAGTCCAGCGCCCGCAGCAGGACCTCATCCTGCTGGGCGGTACCCGCCACGAGGTTGCGGTTGCCCGCCAGCTACGAGCGCGCGCCCTGGTTGGCGGCGCGCGGCCAGGTGCTATCGCGGCCGCGATCGCGAGCGAATGCGGCAGCAGCATGATCAGGGCGTACCGGCTGGCCCTTGGCATCGCGCTAGCCGATGTGGTTGCCCAGGTGCGGGCCAGGTTCGAAGCGGACGGCCGTCGAGTGCCCAGGTTCAGTGAGACCCTGCTGTCGGCCTACGAAAGCGGTCAGAAGCGGCCAGGCCACGAGTACCTGCACTACCTGTGTGCCGTCTACCAGGCTGATCCGGCGGACCTCGGCCTCGGCAGCCGCTGCCTGTGCGGTCACTCTCACCGGCCGCCAGTCGCGGCGGTGCCGTCACAGCCCGCTGGCTCCCGGGACGGCGGCAGCGGTGCGCCCCGCCCGCTCAGCTGTCCCGATGCGGACGGCGCGGACCGGCCCGAGATAACGCAGCCGATGGCCAGGATCGATGTCGAGGACGACGACAACGCGCTGCGGGACATGCTGATCCGGCAGATGGCCGACCCCGCCAGCCGGGTCGACAGCCGCTTCCTCGGTGCGGTGGACCGGATCCGCCGCCGGATGGATGACGCTTTCCTGACCGGAAGCGTGTCGGCCCCGATGATCGACCGCTGGGAACACGCCACTGCCGGGTATGGCCGCCGGTACATGACGGTGCCGCCGCTGCGCCTGCTCTGCGACGTGCTGCTCGACTTCGCCGACGTGAGGCGGATGTGCGAGGAACGTCAGCCGCTTGAGTTCGCTGAACGCCTCTGCCGCCTGGCCGCGCAACTGGCTGGCCTGGCCGGCATCGCCATGCTCGACCTCGGGGACCACCGGCTGGCCCGAGCGTTCTTCCAGACGGCTCGCACCGCGGCCGACGAGACCGGCGACCGTCAGCTGCGGGCCTGGGTCGCGGTGCGCGAGGCGATGGTTCCGCTCTATTACGGCGATCCCGGCGATGCCGCGGGCCTGGCCAGCGCGGCCGCCGACCTGGCCGGCCGGAGGCTGTGCGTGGCCGCCGTCATGGCGCCGGTCATCGAGGCCAGGGCACAGGCCAGGATGGCGTCGCTGGGTCATCATGGCCGGCGGCCGGCCCTCTGCCGGGCAAAGGCTGTCCTGGACCGGGCGCTGGACAGGCTCTCGGACCTGTCACCCGAGCAACGCGGCGATGCCACGTTCGGCTATACCGAGCGTCAGCTGTACTTCCACATGGGCGATGCGCTGGTGAGCCTGGGTGACTGGCAGGGGGCTGGACTAGCGTTCGGCCAGGCGGCGGTGCTGTATCCCGCCGCCGAGATGCTTGACTGTGCGCTGATCATGCTGGGGCAAGCCCGCTGCCTGCTGGTGTCCGGCGAGCCCGAGCAGGCATTGCTGCTCGGCGGCGACACGATGATCGCGCTGCCGCCCGAGCACAAGACCGAGGTCGTTGCCCAGGTGGCCAGGTCGGTCGGCCAGGAGGCCGCGGCGCGTTACCCGCAGCTACCTGGCCTGGCCGGGTATCGCGACGCGGTGCTCAGCTAAGTCGCCACCCGGCGGCTGGCCGGAGCTCAGCCGATGACCAGGCCGGTCTGTGCCGCCGCGAACGCCAGTGTCTCGGCGGACAACCCGATCGACCGGCTCACCGCCCTGGCACCGTGCCCGACGTTACCTTCCCGGCGCAGCAGCACCGGCCGTGCGGCGACCGATGCGGCGGTGGCATGCTGCAGCGCCGCGCACATCTTGCGGGCATGAAGCGGATCGACCCGGGTGTCGCCGTCGAAAACAGTGAACAGGATCGCCGGGTACCGCTGGCCCGCCTGCACCCGGTGGTAGGGCGAGTAGCCGAGCAGCCAGCCGAGCTCGTCCGGGTTGGCGGCCGTGCCGAACTCATCGTTCCAGGATTCGCCGAGCCCGAACAGCTCGTACCGGACCATGTCGAGCAGCGGCGCCGAGCACACCGCGGCAGCGGACAGGTCGGGGCGCTGGGTCACCGAGGCGCCAACCAGCAGGCCGCCATTGGACCCGCCCCATACGGTCAGCTGATCGCTGGTCGTCCGTCCGTCGGCGATCAGCTTCTCGGCGGCGGCATGGAAGTCGTCGAACACGTTCTGCTTGTGCTCCCGCATGCCTGCCCGGTGCCAGTCCTCGCCTTCCTCGCTGCCGCCGCGCAAGCCCGCCACGGCATAGACGCCGCCCGCCTCGACCCAGGCCAGGATCGACGCCGAGAAGGCCGGGGTGAGGCTGACGTCAAAGCCGCCGTACCCGTAAAGGATCGCTGGCCGTGCCAGGGCGGGAACGGGGCCTGGTCCGGTCCCGGCCGCCGCTGCGGCTACCTGCGCGCCACTGCCGTCTGGCGCTGATATGACCACCATCCGGACCGTCGTCCCGTCGGCTGAGGCGAAGGGCACCTGCTCGGCGACAACAGCCGGGATGTCGACAGGGCCGGGTGCGCGCTGCCACACCTGTGCGCTGCCCGCGATCGCGTCGAAGCGGAGCACGAGGCCAGGCGTCGCGTAGTCGGTGTAGCCGAACCAGGCCTCGTGACCGCCTTCGGGTCGCTCGCTCAGTCCGCCGACGCTGCCGAGGCCGGGCAGCTCGACCTTGGCCAGCTGCCTGCCGGATGCCAGCTCGTGCACGCTGAGCTCGCTGATCGCATGCCGGCAGCGGGCGGCGAGCAGCAGCGGCTGGTCTAGCGCCGGGCCGTCCAGGATGGCGAAATCATCGAGTACTGCCTCGCTGTCCTCGGCGAGCAGATCCTGCCAGCTGTCATGCGCGGGGAATGCCGGGTGCGCCGGGTCGGCCACGGCGATCCGGCGTCGCGGCGCCCCGTCGTCTGTCAGCAGGTACAGCCGGCCATCGCGCCCGGCCATCGGCCAGGTCCTGGCATCGGTTCCCTGCTGGAGCACCATCAGCCCGGGTGCGGCCGGATCGGTCCGGGTCAGGTCGGCCACCCAGACGTCGTCCCGCGGCGCCGTCCCTGCCGAGGCCGTGATGACGAGCCAGCGACCGTCCCGGCTGACCGAGACGCCGTAGTAGTTGGTCTTGTCCAGGCCAGCGCCAAAGATCAGGACGTCGTCGTCTGCTGGCGTGCCAAGCCGATGCAGGTAGATCCGCCGGTGATACTGCTCTTCGCCGGCAGGGACGGCGGCTGGGGCGAGCCGACGGCTGTAGTAAAACGCCTGCCCGCCGGGCAGCCAGGCCACCGGCGTGTACCGGCAGCGGTCGATGGGGCCGTCCACCTCGGCGCCGGTGGCGACGTCCAGGATTCGCAGCACGGACTCTTCCCGGCCGCCTTCTGACAACTGGTAGGCCAGCAGTCGGCCCTCATGATCGGGCTGCCAGCTGTCCAGCGTGGTAGCGCCGGACGGATCTGCCGTCATCGGGTCGACCAGTGCCCGCTCGCCCTCGCGGTAGTTTGCCGGCTCGCCGTGGGCAGGCCCGGTCGCGGTCGCGGTATAGAGGACCGCGTGCTCCTGGTCGGCTTCGCGCCTGGTGTAGAACTGCCGCTGGCCGCGCCACACCGGTGTGCCGACTGCGCCGGCGGCCAGCAGTTCGGCGAGTCGTGCTGCGAATCTCTCCCGGCCGCTCAGGCCGGCCAGATAACCGGCGTACAGCTCATCCTGGGCGTGCAGCCATTCCCGCGTCTGCGGGCTGCCGGGGTCTTCAAGCCAGCGGTAGGGATCGGATACGTCTCGCCCGTGGAGGGTCTCGGTGAGGTTCAGCCGGGCGGCGGGCGGATAGGAAAGTCCGGTCATGTCAGGCACCCTAATATCCAGGCGGCCACCAGATCGCGTGTCGTTCACCGATTAGATGTTGGCGAACTGGGCGGCCTGCCGTCACACTGGTCACGGGTGCCCCGGCGGCACATGCGCCGGCGATGGTCTTACCCGTGACGACGGGAGGTGCAGGTGCGCCGGGTGTTGCTGCTCAACATCACGTATGAGCCGCTGACCACGGTCGGCTTGCACCGTGCGGTCTGCCTCGTGCTGGGGGAGAAGGCTGACGTGGTGCATGCCGATGCCGGCGGAATGCAACTCCACTCGGCATCGACCCGGCTGCCGGCCCCCTCGGTGATCAGGCTGCGGCGCTATGTCCGGGTCCCGCATCGCAGTCGCGTCCCGCTGACGAGAGCCGCGCTGATGCGCCGTGACAACTACCTGTGTGCCTACTGCGGCACGAAGGCAGACACTATCGATCACGTCGTCCCCCGCAGCCGCGGCGGCCCGCACGCCTGGGAGAACTGCGTCGCCTCGTGTAACCGGTGTAATCACCGCAAGGCGGACAGGCTGATCGACGAGCTCGGCTGGACGCTGCCGAAGCTGCCAGCCGCGCCCCGGGGGCCGCACTGGCGGCTCATTGGCGCCGCCGATGACGGCGATCCGCAATGGGTCGCTTACCTGGAGCCAAGCGCCGCCTAGCGTCAACACAAACCAGGTCAAATCAACCGCTGCCGTTGCTCACATCTGCACGGTGTGGAGCTGGCCCCGCGGGGCTGGCAGCAGGTTGCGCCTTGTCAGCACCGCGCGCGGCCGACGTCATGGCAGTGCGCGACCTGCGCCGGGAGATGACCGCGATCTCGCCGTCATTGGTCAGCATGACGCGGACGCCGCCGCCGAAATGATCGCGCAGCACCTCATCGCGCAGCACCTCGCAGGCCGGGCCCGAGGCCGTGATCCTGCCGTGGTCGAGCAGGAGCAGCCTGTCGGCGAACTGGCCAGCCAGCGTGAGGTCGTGGATAGCGGACAACACGGTCAGCCCGCGCTCCCGCCGCACCTCGTCGATGAGTTCGAGCGCGTCCATCCGGCGGCCGAGGTCCAGCGCGCTGGTCGGCTCGTCGAGCAGTAGCACGGGCGCCTCCTGCGCGAGCGCCCTGGCCAGCACCACGCGCTGCAGCTCGCCGCCAGACATCGCCCGGAGCGACCGGCCGGACATCTGCCCGAGGTCCAGGCGGTCGATGACCGCACCGCAGATGCTCCGGTCGGCCGCGGTCTCGGACTGCAGGTAGCCGATGTGTGCCGTCCGGCCCAGCAGCACGTACTCGGCCACGGTCATGTCCGGCGGCAGCACTGGCCGCTGCGGCACGCTGGCGACCAGCCTGGCCAGGTGACGCCTGCCAAGGGCGCCAGTCTCCCGGCCGCAGACCGCAATGGCGCCGGAGTAGCGAATGAGCCGCGCTATCGCGTTGAGCAGCGTTGTCTTGCCGGCGCCGTTGGGGCCGATCACGCCTAGCCATTCGCCGTCGGCGACAGCGCCGGACACGCCGTCGAGTGCGATGGCGTCACCGTAACGGACGGTCAAGGTGTTGAAGGTGATCATGAAAGGTCCTGCCTCGCCCGCCGGGACCTGAGCACGAACAGGAAGAAGGGGGCGCCCGCCAGTGCGGTGATCACGCCGATGGGGACCTCGGCGGGTGCCTGGACTGTCCGCGCCGCTACATCTGCCAGCACCAGGAACGCGGCACCGCCGATCATCGACACCGGCACCAGGACCCGGTAGCTCGGCCCGGCGGTCAGCCGCACCGCATGCGGCACGATGATGCCGACGAAACCGATGAGGCCGCTGACCGACACGGCCGCTGCGACCCCGAGGGTGGCCGCGATCACCACCGTCAGCCGCAGCCTCGCCACGTTGACGCCGAGGCTCGCGGCTTCGGCCTCGCCCACGCGCAGCACGTCGAGCAGACGGCGATGTATCAGCAGCGCCGCGGCGGAGATCGCAACGTAGGGCGCGATCATCCATACATCCGACCAGCTTGCCGCCGACAAGCCGCCGAGAATCCAGGCGTACACGGTCGCCAGCGTCTGGGTGTGCTCTTGCTGGAGGTAGGTCTGGAACGCGGTCAGCAGCGCGGCCACGGCGATACCGGCCAGCAGGATCGAGCCAGTGCCGCGGCCCGCCGCCACGACGTCGCCGCGCCGGGCGTCCGCGCCGAGCAGGTAGGTCAGGAAGACTGCCAGCGCGGCGCCCGCGAACGCGGCTGGCGGCTCCAAAGCCAGGCTGGCACCTGACACCACCACGAGGGTCGCGCCGAGGCCGGCCCCCGCAGCCACGCCGAGCAGGTAAGGGTCGGCCAGCGGGTTGCGGAAGATGCCCTGATAGGCGGCGCCGCCGCCGGCCAGCATCGAGCCGACCAGGACGCCGAGAATGACTCTCGGCAAGCGGATCTGCCAGACAATTGCCGAGTTGAGCGCGGGCACGGCAAGGTGCGGATGCCATGGCATCTTCACCACGATCGCGGCGGCGACCTGCTGGAGCGAAAGGCCGGCCGGCCCGACAGCGACGCCGACGACAATTGCGATCACCAGCGCGAGGCTCGCCAGGATGACGGCACGGCCAGGTCGGTGCCGGCTGGCCTGCAGCCCGAGCGCCGGAGCGTTCAGGCCGGCCAGCCGGTCCGCTGGCGTGGCACCGGCCGCTGGCGTGGCACGGCCGGCCGCCGGGGAAGGCGGGCCCGCATCGGCAGGCACCGTTGCGGCAGGCACCGTTCCGGCGGGCACCGTTGTGGCTTGCATCGTTCCGGCGGGATCCTGCGCGCTGGTCGCTGTCAATGGGAACCGGCCGTAACGCTCGCCGCAACCGTCTGCAGCAACTGCACCACCCGTGGTCCCCAGCGGGACGCAATGTCGGGGCTGAGCAGGATGAAGTGCCGGTGCTGCACCGCCGACAGCACGGACCAGCCTGGCCGGGCGGAGACCGTTGCGGTGTCCTGGCCGCCGCCCGTCGGGCCGGTATCGGCCAGGATGATGTAATCCGGATTGGCCTTGAGGATGAACTCGGCCGACAGCGTCGGGTAACCACCGGCCGCTGCGGCGCCCTTGGCGGTGTCGGCAATGCTCTTCATGCCCAGCAAGGAGAGCAGGCCGCCGATAAAGGTCGACGACGTCACCGAGTAATAGGGGTTGGTCGCGACCTCGTAGTAGTAGGTCAACGGCCTGGTGTGCTTAGGTTCTGCCGCGACGATTTTGCTGATCGCCCGCCGCAGCGCGCCGTCCTCGCTGCGCGCCTGCGCTACGTGCCCCGTCGCATCGCCCAGCTGGGTGAACTCTGCGTACACGCCGGACAGGTTTGCGGCGGCTGGCAGGTCGAGCACGGGGATCGACAGCGCCGTCAGTTTCGCCGCGATGCCGCCGACGTCGTCGGAAATGATCACGAGGTCGGGCTTGTAGGCGGCAATGGCCTCGGCGTTCGGCTGGTAGGCCGACAGCTTGGTGACCGGCGCGCTGGCAGGGTAGTCAGAGAGGCTGTCGACCGCCTTGACCTGGCTGCCGGCGCCGATCGCGTAGAGCATCTCGGTAGCGGTTGGCGATAGCGAGACGATGGCAGCAGGCCTGGCCCGGATTCGCAGCTGGCCGGCCGCTGTGCGCACAGTCACCGGGAACCCGGTGCTGGCCAGTGTTCCGGCCGGCCCGGTACCTGCTGTTCCGGTGCCAGCCGGGCCAGCGGCTGAACTGGTGCTCACCGGCCCGGCGCTGCCAGGGCCGGCTGCCGAACTGCCGCACGCCGCACACATGACGGCGAGGGCTGCGGCCGCGACAGCCGCCAGATTGCGGATCAGAGCCCGCATGTGATCATCCTCCATCGATGCTGGAGGACGAAGTGCGTCCGCTGCGACGCCAGGGCATCGGAACGAGCCGCCCTTCCTCCGAGGACAGGTCGTCGGCGTAGGCCAGGCGTCCGGGCTCGTCCTCGTGTGAGGCATCACCGTTGCGGGACAGCGCCGGGATCTCACCGGCTTCGCTGGGCACAGCGCCCTCCCGGCCAGTTGCTGCCCGGGACGGCCGAAGCTTATCGCAGCGGCCGGGTCACCGGGTGCGACTAGCCTTCACCACCAGGTGTGGCGCTGCGCTCCGGCCGCCGAGCACGCAATAAAGGCCCCTCCATCTCATACCTGGAGGGGCCTTGGCGATCATTGTCCAGGCTTGGCGCCCCATCGGCCTGCAGCGACACGCCGCTAAGTGGCGCGAAATCGCCGCGCAGCCGCGGAATTGCCCTTCACGTTTTGCATTTAGTGAGTAACGCGTTGTGCAGCGTGTGCCGATATCCAGCTAGACGCTGGCGGCGTGGGTACCCCCGAGCTCACGTCGCCGCGTCTGCATCGGGCGCCCGGCCGGCTGATCTTCCGCGCAGGCGGACCGGCCGGGTTAGCCACGCAGCCCCGGCTCACGGGCCCGGCGGACCACCACCCTGGCTGGCCGGCCGCGCCGCCGTGCGCCAGCGCGTCCCCGCCCGGTAGCGTTCGGTATATGACCGATACTGCGAACCAGCCCGGGCGACTGGCGTCCGCACCGTTCGGGCGCATGCTGACGGCGATGGTCACTCCGATGGACCGGAACGGAGCCATAGATTATGCCGGCGCCGCCCGGCTAGCCGAGTACCTGGTTACCGAGATGCGCAACGACGGCCTGGTGATCAGCGGCACCACCGGCGAGTCGCCGACCACCTCGGATGAGGAAAAGGCCCGGTTGCTGGCCGTCGTCCTGGAAGCGGTGGGCGATCGGGCGGCCGTGCTGGCCGGGGTCGGTACCAATGACACCGCGCACAGCTGCGAGCTCGCCAGCGCGGCCGAGCGGGCCGGGGCGCACGGGCTGCTGGTCGTGACGCCGTACTACAACAAGCCACCGCAGAGCGGGCTGGCGGCGCATTTCGCCGCCGTAGCCGACGCGACCGGCCTGCCGGTGATGCTCTACGACATTCCCGGCCGCACCGGCACGCCCATAGCCGCCGAGACGCTGGTGGCGCTTGCCGAGCATGCCAGGATCGTGGCCGTCAAGGACGCCAAGGCCGACTTCGGCGCAGCGTCGTGGGTGATGGCGCGGACCTCGCTGGTTTTCTACAGCGGCGACGACATGGTCAACCTGCCGTGGCTGGCGCTCGGCGCGGCCGGGTTCGTCAGCGTCGCGGGCCACGTGGTGGGCGGCCGGCTGCACGAGATGATCGAGGCCTACCGCACCGGGCAGGTGGCTGACGCGCTGCGCATCCACCGGGAACTGCTGCCCGTGTATACCGGGCTGTTCCGCACCCAGGGAGTGATCCTCACGAAGGCAGCGCTCAACCTGCTCGGACTGCCTGGCGGGTCCGTCCGCCTGCCGCTGCCAGACGCTACCGCCGCTGAGACGGAGAAACTAGTGGAGGACCTGACAGCAGGCGGTGTGAAACTTTGAGTCATCCGCATCCGGAGCTAGCCGCGCCGCCACCGCTGCCGGCCGACGGGCTGCGCCTCGTCGCACTCGGCGGACTGGGCGAGATCGGCCGCAACATGACCGTGTTCGAGCATGGTGGGCGGCTGCTCATCGTGGACTGCGGCGTGCTGTTCCCCGAGCAGGACCAGCCCGGCGTCGACCTGATCCTGCCGGACTTCTCCGCACTGGCGGGGCGGCTCGACGAAGTCGAGGCGCTGGTGCTGACGCACGCGCACGAGGACCATATCGGCGGCGTGCCCTACCTGCTCCGGCAGCGGGCTGACATCCCGATCGTCGGTTCCAGGCTGACTCTGGCGCTGGTCGCCAGCAAGCTCACCGAGCACCGGATCACCCCGCAGACGGTTGAGGTCGAAGCAGGCGGCAGCCAGACATACGGCCCGTACCAGCTTGAGTTCCTGTCGGTGAACCACTCCATCCCGGACGCGCTGGCCGTGGCCATCCGGACGTCCGCCGGACTCGTGCTGCATACCGGCGACTTCAAGATGGATCAGCTGCCACTCGATGGCCGGCTGACCGACCTGGGCGGCTTTGCCCGGCTTGGTTCCGACGGCGTGGACCTGCTGCTGGCCGACTCCACCAACGCCGAGGTTCCTGGCATCGTGACCTCCGAGCGGCTCATCGGGCCAGTGCTGTCGGACGTGTTTGCCGCCGCCGAACAGCGGATCATCGTGTCGTGCTTCGCCAGTCACGTGCACCGGGTCCAGCAGGTGATGGACGCCGCTGCCGAGCACGGCCGCAAGGTCGCGCTCGTCGGCCGGTCGATGGTGCGGAACATGGGGGTCGCCCGCGATCTGGGTTACCTGCAAGTGCCGTCTGTGCACGGCGGGCTGCTGGTCGACCTCAAAGAGGCAGAGGAGATGCCGCCGGACCAGATCGTACTGGTCTCCACCGGTTCGCAGGGCGAGCCGATGTCCGCGCTGTCCAGGATGGCCGGCCGCGACCATCCGATCCGGATTGCCGAGGGTGACACGGTCATCCTCGCCTCGTCGCTGGTGCCGGGCAACGAGACGGCGGTGTCCCGGATCATCAACGACCTGACCCGGCTAGGTGCCCGGGTCGTGCACAAGGGCAACGCGCTCGTGCACGTGTCGGGGCACGCCGCGGCAGGAGAGCTGCTCTATGTGCTGAACCTGGTCAAGCCCAGCAACTTCATTCCGGTGCACGGTGAATGGCGGCACCTGAAGGCGCATGCCGACCTGGCCGCGCAGACCGGCGTGCCGGACAAGAACATCGTGATCGCCGAAGACGGCGTCGTGGTGGACCTGGTCGGCGGTCAGATCTCGGTGACCGGCAAGGTGCCGTGCGGGTACGTCTACGTGGACGGCCTGTCGGTTGGCGAGGTCACCGAGTCCTCGCTGAAGGACCGGCTCATCCTCGGCGACGAGGGCTTCATCTCCGTCGTGGTCGTGGTCGACTCGACGAGCGGCAAGCTGGTCGCCGGGCCCGAGATACACGCCCGCGGCTCCGGCATCGACGATTCCGGGCTAGCCGAGGTCCGGCCGCTGATCGAGCAGGCTCTCGCGGACGCGGCCAAGGAAGGCATCGACGAGGTGCACCAGCTTCGCCAGATCGTGCGCCGGACCACCGGCAAATGGGTCAGCGATAACTACCGACGGCGGCCGATGATCATCCCGGTGGTCGTCGAGACCTGACGCCCAGCCAGGTGCAGTCACGGCGTGCCGGCGGCCTGCTCGCGGAGCCTGAACCGCTGCAGCTTGCCGGTGTTGGTACGGGGGAGTGACTCGACGAACTCTATGGCGCGCGGGTACTTGTACGGCGCGATCCGCTGCTTCACCAGATCCTGCAGCTCGCGGGCCTTGGCCTCGCCGGGTTCCGCGCCGGCGCGCAGAATCACGAAGGCCTTGACGATCTGGCCGCGTGCCTCGTCAGGGACGCCGACGACGCCGCATTCGGCCACGTCCGGATGGCCGAGCAGCACTTCCTCGATCTCCGGGCCGGCGATGTTGTAGCCGCCCGAAATGATCATGTCGTCCGACCTGGCCTGGTACCAGAAGTAGCCGTCAGCGTCCTTGGTATAGGTGTCGCCGGTCAGGTTCCAGCCGTCGCGGACGTAGCTTCGCTGCCGTTCGTCAGAGAGGTACCGGCACCCGGTCGGGCCCTTCACCGCGAGCCTGCCGGGCTCGCCGTCCGGCACCGGCTTACCGTCGTCGTCCACGACTGCTGCCTGGTAGCCGGGCACCACCTTGCCTGTCGATCCAGGCTTGATCTCGTCGTCAGTGGCCGCGATGAAGATGTGCAGCAGCTCGGTGCTGCCGATGCCGTCGATGATCTTGACGCCGGTCGCCTCGTAGAACCCCTGCCAGGTCGGGGCCGGCAGGTGCTCGCCAGCCGACACCGCCCGCCGCAGTCCGCGCAGCTGATCGGACTTGCCCGCGGCCAGCATGGCCCGGTATGCGGTCGGCGCGGTGGACAGCACCGTGACGCCGTGCGCCGCGACGTAGTCGGCCAGCTCGGCCGGCGTGGCCTTCTCCAGCAGCAAGGTCGCGGCGCCCACCCGCAGCGGGAACAGCAGCAGTGCGCCCAGGCCGAAGGCGAAGGCAAGCGGTGGCGTGCCGGCGAACAGGTCACTGGGCACCGGCTTCAGCACCCGCGCGGAGAAGGTGTCAGTGACCGCGAGCAGATCCCGGTGGAAGTGCATGGAAGCCTTCGGGCGACCGGTCGTGCCCGAGGTGAAGGCGATCATCGCGACGTCGTCGGCTGCGGTCTGGACCGAGGCGAACTGGGCGGGCTTGGCCGCGGCCAGCGCGGTCAGGTCCGCCGGTTCCGCAGCGCCGACCGTCATGATCCGCAGGCCGGGAACGGAGGCGGCTGCCAGCTCGCCGGTGAACCGGTAGTCGCAGAGCGCCAGGGTCACCCGGGCGACGCTGCAGATGGAGGCCAGTTCCCCGGCCCGCAGCATGGGCATGGTGGCCACCGCAACCCCGCCAGCCTTCAGTACGCCGAGCCAGCAAGCGGCCTGCCACGGGTTGTTCGGGCCACGCAGCAGCACCCGGTTGCCTGGTACCAGGCCGAGATCCTCGGTCAGCACTCTGGCCACCTGACTGGCGCGCCCGGCGACGTCGGCGTAGGTCCAGGTCTCCTCGGGTGACAGCAGGCACGGCCGTCCGGCACCGCCGGCTTCGATGGTCGGGATGAGCAGCTCATCAGCAGCGTTGAGCCGGTCGGGGTAGCTGAGCCCGGCCAGGCTGAAGTCCAGGTCCGGCCATTGGTCGGCCGGGGGCAGGCTGTCCCGGCAGAAGGTGTCGTCATGAGCGGACGGCGATAGCTGCATGTCCGGACCTTCCTCCAGCGCCATCGAGACGGTCCCCAGTATCCGGTTCGGGCGACGTTAGTCAATCGAGCGGCGGCCGAACCCCTGACCTGCCCGCCGGGCGGGCGGGATGCTGACCGGTGGCGTTCGTGTTAAGGGTTTGTTAGCGGGCGATTTGCCGCTCTTCGAGCATGTACGGTTGGGCCGGGATGCGCTACGGTCCCAGGTGATCAGTATCAGCCGGTCGCCGGTTGTCCGAAGGTAACGGGGATCCGCCCAGCGCCAGCGGAGTACGCCGGCGCGGGCAGGAGAAGAAAGCAACGAGGAGCCAGTATGGCTTACCAGTCGTATCCAACAACCGGCAGCGAGTACTCGCCGCAGCCGCCTCAGGCGCCGAAGTCCGTGCTCAACGCGGTCAAGCTCATGTATGTCGGTGCGGCGCTGAGCGTGGTCGGGCTGATCGTCGGGCTGACCTCTATCGGCAGCCTGAAGAACGCCTTGCGGCAAGCCGCGATCAACGCGCACAAGCCACTGACCGCATCCCAGCTGCATACTGCCGAGATCGCGGGCGTGGCGTTCATCATCCTCATCGGCCTGATCGGCATCGGCCTCTGGCTGTGGATGGCCAGAATGAACGGCGCCGGCAAGAGCTGGGCGCGAGTGGTGGCTACAGTGCTGTTCGGCCTCAGCACCCTGTCTACGCTCACCTCGATCGCCCGGCCGAGCGCGACCGGTACCCGGCTGTTCGGCCTGCTCGACTGGCTCGTCGGCGTCGGCGCCATCGTGCTGCTGTACCAGCGCGAATCGTCGAACTATTTCAGTTCTCAGTCGCAGCCACGGTGACGCGAGACGGCCGAGCCTCGCGCCGTCGGATGCCCGCGGCGCCAGGCCGGACGTCACCTAGATGACGGCGAAGCCCTGGATCTCCACCAGGGCGGCCGGGTCCCAGAGCCGGGACACGCCGATGGCGGCCATGGCCGGGTAATCGCGCCCGGCCATTCGCCGCCAGACCGCGCCGATCTCCCGTCCCTGCGACCGGTAGTCCGCCAGGTCGACCGCGTAGACGGTGAGGCTGGCCAGGTCCGTCGGCTGGCCCCCGGCGGCTGCCAGCGCGGTCAGCAAGTTGCCGAGGGCGACCTCGAACTGCTCGGTGACTGTTGTGCCGACCACCAGGCCACTGCGGTCCAGGGCAGTCTGCCCGGCCAGGAAGACCAGCCGGCTGCCAGTCGCGATCGCCGCGTGCGCGAAGCCTGACGGCGGCGCCAGCTCAGGCGGATTGACTCGCTCGACACCCATCCGTCAGCCTCCATCGCCCGCCATAGGCGCTCGCCATCTCATGGTGTGAAGTTACCGGTGCCATATAGCCCAGGTGACTTCACACCCATAGAGCTAGCGCGGCCGGGTCCGTCGGTCCGCCCGGTCTGTCGGCGCCCGGCTGCCGGGCTGCCACTGCACCGGCCAGCGCGCGCCGGGCCCGGCATACCCTTGCTCCGCGGCCGCGTGCAGGGTCCAGTTGGGGTCATAGAGGTGCGCCCGGCCGAGCGCGCACAGGTCCGCGCGGCCAGCCAGGATCAGCGAGTTGACGTCGTCGTAGGACGAGATCGCCCCGACAGCGATGGTGGCGATCTCGACCTGGTTCCTGATGGCGTCGGCGAACGGCGTCTGATACGACCGGCCGAAGGCCGGCTGCTCCGCTGGCGACACCTGCCCGGTGGACACGTCGATCGCGTCGGCGCCGGCAGCTGCGAAGGCCCTGGCTATCTCGACCGAGTCGGCTCCGGTGGTGCCGCCGGGCACCCAGTCGCAGGCGGAGATCCGCACCGTCATCGGCTTGACCGCCGGCCAGACGGCCCGGATGGCGGCGAACACCTCCAGCGGATAGCGCAGCCGCCCGGCCAGCGAGCCGCCGTACTCGTCGGCTCGCTGGTTAGTCACCGGCGAGATGAACGACGACAGCAGGTAGCCGTGCGCGCAGTGCAGTTCAAGCAAGTCGAACCCGGCCCGGTCGGCGGCCAGCGCGGCTGCCGCGAACTGCCCGGTGAGCTGCCGCAGGTCCGCGACGGTCAGCTCGCGCGGCACCTGGCTAATGCCCGGCAGGTAGGCCAGCGGCGAGGGGCCGCAAACAGACCACGTTCCCTCCGCAAGGGGCTGGTCCATGCCTTCCCACATCAGCCTGGTGGAGCCCTTGCGCCCGGAATGGCCAAGCTGAAGCCCGATCTTCGCGCCGGACTGCTCGTGCACGAACGCGGTAATGCGCCGCCAGGCGTCTTCGTGCCCGGTCGTATACAGGCCGGCGCAGCCCGGCGTGATCCGGCCGTCAGGGCTGATGCACACCATTTCGGTCATCACCAGGCCGGCTCCGCCGAGCGCCTTCCCGCCCAGGTGCACCAGGTGGAAGTCGGACGGCATGCCGTCGGCTGCGGAGTACATGTCCATGGCCGAGACGACGACCCGGTTGGCCAGCTCCAGCTCACGCAGCCGGAACGGCTGGAACATGGGCGGTACCACCGCGCCGGTGCCCATCCCGCGGCGCCTGGTGTAGCCGGCGAACCAGCTGTCCATCGCGGCGGTGAATTCCGGGTCGCGCAGCCGCAGGTTGGCGTGGGTCACCCGGCGGCTGCGCGTCATGATGTTGAAAGCGAACTGCTCGGGTTCCTGCCTGGTGTACTGACCGAGGTTCTCGAACCATTCCAGGCTGGCTTGCGCCGCCCGCTGGGTGGACGCGACGACCGGCCGCCGCTCGGTCTCGTAGGCGGCAAGCGCGGCCGGGACCGACTCGTTCTCGTGCAGGCAGGCCGCCAGCGCTAGCGCATCCTCCATGGCGAGCTTGGTGCCCGAGCCGATGGAGAAGTGCGCGGTGTGGGCCGCGTCGCCGAGCAGCACGATGTTGCCGGCCCGCCAGCTGCCGCAGCGGAGCGTGCCGAAGCTGAGCCAGCGGGAGTTGTTAGCCCGCAGGGCATGGCCGTCCAGCACGCCGGCCAGCAGCCCGGCGATCCGCTCGATGGAACGCTGGTCGGACTCGCCGGGCGCCAGGTCACCGGCTGCCGCGGCCAGCACGTGGAAGCCGGCCGCACGCCAGACAGCCTCGGTCATCTCGACGATGAAGGTGCTGCCAGTGGTGTCGTACGGGTAGCCGTGTACCTGCATCACGCCGTGCGGGGTCTGCTCGATGTAGAACTTGAAGGCGTCGAAGACCAGGTCGGTGCCCAGCCACATGTACTTGCAGTCGCGAAGATCACATTCGGGACGGAACGTGGCCTGGTGGGTGCTGCGGATCGACGAGCGCGCGCCGTCTGCGGCGACGACCAGGTCATAGCCGGCGGCGAGTTCGGTCGCTGGCGGCGCCTCGGTGCGGAAGCGGATCGTCACGCCCAGCGCGCTGCACCGCTGCTGCAGGATCTCGAGCAGTCGGCGCCTGCCCATGGCGGCGAAGGCGTGTCCGCCGCTGGTGATCACCTGGCCGCGGTAATGCACGTCGATGTCGTCCCAGCGCGCGAACTCGCGTTCCATCTGCTGGTAGATCACCGGGTCAGCGTTCTCGATGCCGCCCAGCGTCTCGTCGGAGAAGACCACGCCGAAGCCGAAGGTGTCATCGGCGGCGTTGCGCTCCCACACGGTGATCTCGGCACCGGGCAGCAGCTGGCGCGCGAGCGCGGCGAAGTACAGCCCGCCTGGCCCGCCGCCGGCAACCGCGATGCGCATAACGCCACCCCCCCCGCAGGCTGGTCCGCTAGAGGCCGAGGCTAGGCCGGCGGCGCGACGACCGTCAACAGAGCCCGATGACAAGACCAGCGGCCGCTGCTCAGCTAGCCTGGCGGATCCGCCGCTGATCCGACAGATCCGCCAGTCACGCCGGCCGACCCAGCTCAGGCCGGCCGACCCAGCTCAGGTCCGCCTGCTCCGGACCTGCCAGACGCAGACCCCGCCGAGTCCGGCGGCAAGGATCAGGTAGATCGCAGTCTCGATAAGCTGCAGCGGCCAGAACCTGCTGGCTGGCTGATAGCTCACCTGCTGCCGCAGATGCAGGCTGTCCAGCCAGTTGTTGCATTGCTGAGCGGAGCCGCGCCCGGTGCAGGCTGGCCCGGCCGGCCCGGTGAACACCTTGCCAGCCGGAGTGATGGTCTGATTCGACAGGATCCAGGCGCCGGGCCGGGCGAAGTTGCCCGTCACCGCCATGCTGGACACGTCGGAGCCCTTGGCCGAGGTCGTCATGACCTGCATGGCGTTGTTGGCATTGAAGGCCGCTGTCACGTGTACTGGCGCGATGAGATGGGGCCTGACCACGGTCGGCATGATGAACTGCACCGCGGCGAAGACGACGAGAGTGATCGCCATCGCGGCCAGGGTGCGGCGGATCAGCAGGCCAGTGGTCACCCCGAGCGCGAAGGCGAACGCCGCGTACCCGATGGGCGCGATGCCGCGGGCGCCGAACATCAGCGGGCTCAGCCGCGTGAAGGTCATCGCCGAGTTTGGCCCGGCGTCGCTGATCGCCTTGTCGATCGGAGCCGCCCACCAGCCGATCATGAGACTGAGCAGTCCCGCGGCCGCCACTGCGGCGAAGCCGACGAGTCCGATCTTGACAACTGTCCAGCGGGCTCGGCTGACGCTCTGGTTCCAGGCCAGCCGGAAGGTACCGGTCTCGAGTTCCCTGGCGATCAGCGGCGCTCCCCAGAAGATGCCGATCACGGCCGGCGCCAGGTACAACACCGCGATGCCAGCGTCGAAGAGCACGACGTAGCTTCCGCCTGCCTTCAGGCTGCCGACGAAGTCGCTGGCCAGCACTCCGCAATTCGCTCGGCAGGTGTTCAGCCCCGCGGCGTCATAGAGGGAGACCAGGTGCGCCCCGCTAGCAGCCAGCAGGATCGCCAGGGCGAGCAGCGCGGCGGACGCCGCGATCGCCTGGCTGCGGAACTGCCTGTAGGTGAGCCAGATCATCGTGCTACTCCTTCAGTCATCGTCGGCGCCGTTTGCGCGCTGCCCATGTAGGCAAGTACGAGGTCTTCCAGGTCCAGCGCGGCGGCCGACCAGTTCGGATCGCGGATCGGCGCCGCGCTGCGGACCAGCAGAGTGCTCTGGCGGCCGGTGTGGCGCTCGGTGATCACCTGGCCGAGAGCGGGCGAGCCGGACTCGAGCCGCGGTCCGGTCAGCAGCTGATGCGACGAGAGCAGGTCGTCAACCTCGCCGGCCACCTGCACTCGCGATGCGACCAGCACGATCAGGTAGTCGCACACCCGCTCCAGGTCCGCCATCAGATGCGAGGACATGATCACGCTCAGCTCGTGCTCGGCCGTCGCCTCCATCAGGATCTGCAGGAACTCCCGCCGGGCCAGCGGGTCAAGACTGGCAATCGGCTCGTCCAGGATCAGCAGCTCGGGTCGCTTGGCGATCGCGACCGTCAGGGCGAGCTGCGCCCGCTGGCCGCCGGACAGCTTGCCGGCCTTCTGCCGGGGGTCGAGGCCAAGCTGCGCTATGCGCTTGCGGGCAAGGTCGGCATCCCAGCCGGGGTTCATGTGCGCGCCGAACCTGAGATGGTCCTCGACGCTGAGGCTGGCAAAGGTCGGGGTGTCCTGCGCGACGTAGCCAACCCTGGCCAGCTGGTCCGGGCCGCCGCCAGGCTCGCCCCCCAGCACCTCGATGCTGCCGGTTGTGGGCGTCATCATGCCCGTCGCGAGGTTAAGGAGCGTCGTCTTGCCAGCCCCGTTGGGGCCGACCAGGCCAGCCACGTGCCCGGCCGGAATGCTCAGGGTGCACTCCGCGAGTGCCCATCGCCGGCCGAACTGCTTGCCAAGCCCACGGGCTTCAACTGCGGCGGTCATACTTCTTCCTCCTGAACGGCGGACCGGAGGGCCCGCTGGAATAGGGCATCGATGCTCTCGTCATCGAGGCCTGCCTGCCGTGCACTGGCCAGCCAGGGCATGAGCTCCTGCGTCAGCTCCTGGTGCGCGGCGATTGACTGGTCGCTGAGCGTTGCGGTGACGAACGTGCCAACCCCGGGCCTGGCGGCCGTCAGGCCCTCGTACTCCAGCTCGCGGTAGGCCTTGAGCACGGTGTTCGGGTTGATGGCCAGATTTCCCGAGACATCTTTCACTGTGGGCAGCCGGTCACCCTCCCGGAGCAGGCCCAGCCTGAGCGCCTGCCGCACCTGCTGGATCAGCTGCAAGTACGGCGCCACCCCCGATCGGGTGTCCAGATGAAACTCGATCACCAGGCCTCCATTTATCTAGCTGACTAGCACAATAGGAGGCTAGCTTGCTGGCGTCAAGCGGATTATCGTCGCTGCGGCGGGCTGATCGGGGAGATGCCAGGGCGAGCAGCGGGGCCGAACGATGGCGACACGCCGATTCAGGTCCGCGGCTGGCGGCGGCATGCTCGCTACAGTGAGCATCATGGCGACTCGTGCGCCCAAAGGCGCAGCGCGCCCTCGTGGCGGCACGACCAGCCGGACGCGGCAGACGGGGACTACAGCCCGCAGCCGGTCCGGTTCGACGGCACGCAACCGCCGCGGCTACCGCACGACCCGGCCGCGGCGGACCGGTCGCGGCAGGTCCAGGGGTCGCCGCTACGCGAGGCAGGCGCCCTCGGCCAATCCGTTCGTCATCCTGGCCGGCTGGCTTGTCAGCGCCATCTCGGCAGCGTGGATGGCGCTTGCGCATACCGTCGGCGCGGTCTGCCGGGCGCTCGGCCGCAGCGCCAGGGATCTCGATCCCCTGCACCGACGCGACGGTGTCGGGCTGGCCGCGCTGATCGCCGCGATCGTGGCGGCGGTAGCGACCTGGTGGCATGCGGCCGGCCCGATCAAGCCGCTGTCGACCGCGTCCACCACCTTGCTCGGATCTGGTGCCTGGACCGTGCCGATCTTGCTGGCGCTGCTCGGCTGGCGATACCTGCGGCACCCGGACCGGAACGCGGATACCGCGCGGATGGTGATCGGCTGGACCGCGCTGCTCGTCGGAGCACTCGGCCTGGTGCACGTGGCATCCGGTACGCCCGGCTTGTCGGGCGGACTTGGCCCGGTCAGGTCGGCTGGTGGCCTGCTCGGCTACGCCCTGTCGGCTCCGCTCGTCCATGTCATCACCAAGTGGGCGGCGGTACCGGTACTCGCGCTGGTGGCCGGTTTCGGCTTGCTGGTCATCACCGGCACGCCACTGCACCGCGTGCCAGACCGGCTGGCCGAGCTGCACGGATTCGGGCGTCGCGGAGCCGCCAATGCCGACGCCGAAGGCAGCGGCCAGGACGATGCCGCCGGACAGCCGCGGCAGCTGGCCCGGCTCGGCAAGCGCCGGCTCGACGCCCTCGAGGTTGGCGCCCGCGATCGTGCCTACGACACGCCGCTGGTTGGCGGCATCCTCGGGCGCGGCCAGGCAGGCAGCACGAAGGACGTCGCGCACCACGACGACGGTGCCGGCACGAGCGCGGCCGCCGCTGCCGCGGCGTCCGATGCGCTGGCATTCTCGGCAGCCGGGCCGGACGGTCACGGCGCCGGCGAGGCCGGCTGGCACGATCCGTGGGCGCCGGGCGGCGGAGCCGATGCGGCTGCGCCGGGTTCAGCCGCCGCAGCGGGTGCCGCGTCCGCTGGCGGGCACGCAGCCAAGCCCGAACAGCTCACGCTGGCCGCGGTGACCGACGGCAGCTACACGCTTCCGCCGGTCGCGATACTGAAGCCGGGCTCCGTGGCCAGGCCGCGGACCAGGGCGAACGACACCATGGTCGAGGCCCTGTCCGCCGTGCTTGACCAGTTCGAGGTGGACGCCCAGGTCACCGGATTCACCCGGGGGCCGACGGTGACCAGGTACGAGATCGAGCTCGCGCCAGCCGTGAAAGTCGAGCGCGTCACCCAGCTATCCAAGAACATCGCCTACGCGGTGAAGAGCGCCGACGTCCGGATTCTCTCCCCGATCCCCGGCAAGTCGGCCATCGGCGTCGAGATACCGAACAGCGACAGAGACGTGGTCAGCCTCGGCGACGTGCTGAGGTCTCCGGTCGCCACCTCCGACCAGCATCCGATGGTCGTCGGGCTCGGCAAGGACGTCGAAGGCCGCACCGTCATTGCCAATCTCGCGAAGATGCCGCACATGCTGATAGCCGGGGCAACGGGCGCTGGCAAGGCTCTGGCGCTCGATACGCCGATTCCGACGCTGCAAGGCTGGACGACGATGGGCGATATTCAGCCCGGCGATGAAATCTTCGACGAGCATGGTCAGCCATGCCTAGTGGTCGCAGCCACGCCTGTCATGCATGATCGGCCCTGTTACGAAGTCGAGTTCTCGGACGGTACGGTCATCGTCGCTGACGCGGAGCATCTCTGGCGGACCGAGACAGCGGCGGAACGCGCCAGGCGCGGCAAGGTTCCGCGCGGAGCACCCTATTGGCCTGCAGACCAGGTCAGCAGCGCGCTCGACCGGACAGCAGCGGTCCTTGCAGAGCCTGACCGGCCGGTGACGACCGCTGAGGTGCTCGCCGACGTGGGCTCTCAGTTCAAGAATGTGCTGTACGCGATCGCTGGTCGGCTGCCGAAGGATGGCAGGAATGCCCGGCAGGTCTATCAGCGTAACGGGCGAGCCGTCACTTTCTGGGCGCAGACCTACTCGCGGCAGTTGATCTACAAGTCGCTAGCGGAGCGTATCGCCACTCCGGCCGGCGACAGCCACCGGCGCACGTACGCCAGCGTGCCAATCACAACTGCTGATATGGCTGCCTCGGTACGGGAGTGGGGCAGGACGAACCACTCCATCGCGGTCTGCGGGCCGCTGGATTACCCCGAGAAGGATCTTCCAGTAGCCCCGTACACGCTCGGCGCCTGGCTCGGTGATGGGCATTCGGCAAGGACCGGACTCACCGCGCACCTTCGGGCGCTGAATGTCCTTGGCAACAAGCACATTCCGGAACGTTATCTGCGGTCATCGATTGAGCAGCGCCGGTCCCTGCTGGCAGGCCTCCTGGATACCGATGGGTACTGCGCCGAGCGCGGCGCTGTCGAATTCGCTGCCACCAACGAGCGGCTCGCTCAAGATGTGCTCGACCTCGTAATCGGTCTGGGCTTCAAGGCCACGCTGCGCTCAAAGCCGTGTCACGGTCGCAACGAGAGCACGTCCACTGCTTACACGGTCAGCTTCCGGCCGGAGCACCCAGTCTTCCGAGTAGGCCGCAAGCTGGCCCGGCAGCGCGCCGTGAGCGCGACGAGTACGAGCAGACGGCGTTACGTCGTCGATGTACGCCCAGTTGAGTCCGTGCCTGTCCGTTGCATTCAGGTGAATAGTCCCAGCCGCCTCTACCTGGCTAGCCGGGCTTGCATTCCCACTCACAACTCGACGTGCATCAACGGGCTGATTACCTCGATCTTGCTGCGGTCGACGCCGGACGAGGTGCGCATGGTGCTGATCGACCCTAAGCGGGTCGAGCTGGCCGCTTACTCCGGGGTTCCGCACCTCATCACCCAGATCATCACCAACCCGAAGAAGGCCTCAGACGCCTTGCAGTGGGTGGTGGGCGAGATGGACCGGCGCTACGACGACCTCGCCGCGTCCGGGTTCCGGCACATGGACGATTTCAACAAAGCCGTCCGGGCCGGCCGGGTGTCGGCGCCGCCGGGCTCGGAGCGGGTGTACACGCCGTACCCGTACCTGCTCGTTATCGTGGACGAGCTCGCTGATCTGATGATGGTGGCGCCCAGGGACGTGGAAGACGCCGTGGTCCGGATCACCCAGCTGGCGAGGGCAGCAGGCATCCACCTCGTGCTGGCCACCCAGCGGCCGAGCGTCGACGTCGTGACCGGGCTGATCAAGGCCAACGTTCCCTCCAGGCTTGCGTTCGCCACCTCCAGCCTCACCGACAGCCGCGTCATCCTGGACCAGCCTGGCGCCGAGAAGCTCGTCGGACAGGGCGACGCGCTGTTCTTGCCGATGGGCACGAGCAAGCCCATCCGGCTGCAGAACGCCTTTGTGACCGAGAAGGAAATCCGGGAAGTCGTCGCGCACTGCAAGAAGCAGGCGGAGCCCGCCTACCGTGACGACGTGGTCGCACCCGCGGGTAAGCAGCGGGAGATTGACGCTGACATCGGTGACGACCTTGAGTTGCTGGTGCAGGCTGCGGAGCTGATCGTCAGCACCCAGTTCGGCTCGACATCGATGCTGCAGCGCAAGCTGCGGGTTGGATTCGCGAAGGCAGGGCGGCTGATGGACCTGCTGGAAAGCCGCGGCGTGGTAGGCCCGAGCGAGGGCTCGAAGGCAAGGGACGTGCTGATCAGGCCCGACGATCTGGCGGGGTTGCTGGCGTCGCTGCGCGGCGACGAATAGCCGGGCTGGTCGGATTGGCCAGGTTGGCTGGCAGCGCCGGGCCGACAGCGAGAGACTTTGTAGCCACTCCGAATGCCGTGCGGTTCTCGCCGGGCGGTAACCGGATGTCTACACTGGGTGACCGGTCCCTGCGGGGATCCGGGGGAATCCATACATCGGTATGAGGGCCCGCACGGGCTCGGGGCGGATGCAGCATGACTAGCGGATGCAGCATGACTAGTGGAGGCACCGCGTGAGCATCGGTGACGCCTTGGCGGCGGCGCGCCGCCAGGCCGGTCTCACCACCACGCAGGTCAGTCAGCGGACTTGCATCAGGGAGACGATCGTTCGGGGCATCGAGCGGGGGGACTACTCGGCCTGCGGCGGCGATTTCTATGCGCGCGGCCACATCCGCAGTATCGCGCGCGCGGTCGGCCTCGATCCGGATGAGCTGATCAGGGAGTACGACGCGACGCAAGCGCCGGCGCAGCCGATAACCGCGGCCGATGTCTTCCAGCCGTTCACTCCGGTCCGGCTCAAGGAGCGCGGGCGGCGGCCGAACTGGACGGTCTTCTTGCTTGTCGGCCTGGTGGCTGTGCTCGGCATCGCCGGCTTCCGGTACTTCAGGTCCTCGCACCATTCGAGCCCGCCGCACGCGGCCGCCCCGCCGCGGCATAAGTCCGAGCCGAAGGTGACGCACACGGCGGCGCCCGTCGACCGCCTCGTGCTGAAGATGACCGCGACTCCCGGTCAGTACAGCTGGGTACAGGTCAGCAAGCCGACCGGGCAGCTGATCTTCCAGGGGTACGTCTACCCGAACACTCCCCGGACGTGGACCGAGAAGCAGATGGTCCTGGTGGTGATGGGCAATCCGGCGGCGCTGACGGTGACCGTGAACGGCCGCGCCCATAATCACCTAGGCACGTCCGTGCTGAGATGGACATGCACCATCCGCGGCTGCCATATCGGGTGATCGGGCGTCCCGGCTGACTGGCTGGTGCCTGTGCACCCGCCGGGTTACCGTAGTCTGCCGGTGTGTCATCTAGCGCGCAAAATCCCGGTGCCACCAGGCGAATCGTCCGTATGGTCACGCTGGGCTGCGCCCGGAATGAGGTGGATTCGGAGGAGCTCGCCGCGCGTCTCGAGGACGGCGGCTGGCAGCTGGCCGGCGATGCGGGTGAGGCCGACGTCGTCCTGGTGAATACCTGCGGCTTCATCCAGGCAGCGAAGCAGGAGTCCATCGACGAGCTGCTGGATGCCGCGGCCGGCGGGGCGAAGGTCGTCGCCGCAGGGTGCCTGGCAGAGCGCTACGGCTCGGGACTAGCCGAAGCCATGCCCGAGGCGCAGATCCTGAGCTTCGACGATTACGCGGACATTGCCGCCAGGCTCGACTCCGTCGTCGCCGGGCAGCGCTGGTCTGCGCACGAGCCACGGGACCGGCGCAGGCTGCTTCCGTTGTCACCGGCCGCCCGGCCCGGTAGCACGTCGGTGCATCCGCCCGGCCACGGCGACGGCATCGCCGACCTGCCGGCTGGCGTCGCGCCAGCGTCCGGGCCGAGGGTGCTGCGCAAGCGGCTGGGCGGCGGCGTGGTGGCTCCGCTCAAGATCGCCTCTGGCTGCGACCGGCGCTGCACTTTCTGCGCCATTCCCGCCTTCCGCGGCGCGTTCGTGTCCCGCCGCCCGGCGGAGCTCGTGGCCGAGGCGAGCTGGCTCGCAGATCACGGCGCCCGCGAGCTGCTGCTGGTCAGCGAGAACTCCACGTCGTACGGCAAGGACCTGGGAGATCTCCGTCTGCTGGAGTCGCTGCTGCCGCAGCTCGCCGCCGTTCCCGGCATCTGCCGGGTCCGGGTGAGCTATCTGCAGCCCGCCGAGGTGCGGCCTGGCCTGGTCGAGGTGCTGGCCGGCACAGCTGGCGTCGCACCGTACTTCGACCTGTCGTTCCAGCATGCCAGCGGTCCGGTGCTGCGGGCCATGCGCCGGTTCGGTGACCGTGACCGGTTCGGCGCGCTGATCGAGCAGATCAGGAAGCTTGCGCCGCAGGCAGGAATCCGCTCCAACTTCATCGTCGGCTTCCCGGGCGAAACTGAAGACGACGTGGCGGAGCTCCAGAATTTCCTGGCTGATGCCCGGCTGGACGCGATCGGCGTATTCGGCTACTCCGACGAGGACGGGACGGAGGCGGCTGGCCTGGCCGGGCAACTGCCTGCGGAGGAGATCAGCAGCCGACTTGAGGACCTGGCGGGCCTTGCCGACGAGCTGATGGCCGAGCGCGCGGCCGAGCGAATCGGTGAGCGCGCCGAGATCCTGATCGACGAAGTCCTCGGCGAGGGCCGGTACCTGGGCCGGGCGGCACATCAGGCGCCGGAAGTCGACGGCGCTACCGAGGTTCGCAGCGAGCGGCCGCTATCGCCGGGTGACCTGGTCAGCGCCGTGTTCGTGGAGAGCGACGGAGTCGACCTGACGGCTGATGCTGACGGTGGCGCGATTCCCTGGGCGGCGGACTCGCGTTGCGCCGGCCAGCTGACAGCCCGGCTGGCCCGCACGGCCCGGCCGGGGCTGCCGATGCGGCACCGGCTGTGGGCACGGGTTCGGCTGGGACGGCCAGCGACCCCGTCGCTGCGGCAACGCCCGGCCTGGTGAACATCGCGAACGCGCTCACGGTGCTGCGTCTGGTGCTGGTCCCGGTGTTCGTCTGGTTCCTGCTGGACGGCGGGACCGGCGCGCGCATCATCGCGTTCGTGGCCTTCGCGGTTGCCTCCGTCACCGACCTGCTGGACGGGGAGCTAGCCCGGCGCCGGAGCCTGATCACAGACTTCGGCAAGATCGCTGATCCGATCGCGGATAAGGCACTGACTGGCTCAGCGCTCATTACGCTCTCCTATCTTGGCGAGCTGCCTTGGTGGGTGACCGGCGTCATCGTCTTCAGGGAACTGGCCGTGACGGGACTGCGCTTCTGGGTGATCCGGCACGGCGTCATCGCCGCCAGCCGGGGCGGCAAGCTCAAGACGCTGCTGCAGGTGATCGCCATCAGCCTGTATGTGCTGCCGTGGCACGTTGCCCTGCTGCAAGAGATCATCATGGCGGCGGCGGTGGTCGTCACCGTGGTGACCGGCGCTGATTACACGGTGCGGGCGGTCAGGCTGCGGCGGGCCGTCCAGTGATGGTGAGCGGTGCCGCTGACTCGACCGACGAGCTAGCCCGCGAGGCGATCGGGCTGCTGATCGCCGCCCGCCTGACGGTCGCGGTGGCAGAGTCCCTCACCGGCGGCCTGGTAGCCGCGGCGCTTACGAGCGTGCCGGGATCCTCGGAGGTTGTCCGGGGTGGCGTCGTCGCCTATGCGCCGGACCTCAAGACCGCCTTGCTAGGCGTGTCAGCCGACTTGCTGGCCGAGCATGGTCCGGTGCATGCCGACGTGGCGGCGGCCATGGCGGCCGGGGTCCGGCGGCGTCTGGACGCGTCCTGCGGCCTGGCGACCACCGGGGTAGCAGGACCTGGCCCAGCCGACGGAATGCCTGCCGGAACGGTGTTCATCGCCGCGCTGGCGCCGTCGGGGCTTGTCGGCTGTCAGCTGAACCTGCCGGGAGACCGCTCGCAGGTTCGCGGTGCGACCGTTCGCGAGGTCCTGTCGTTGCTGGTCAGGACGTTGCGGGAAGATCAGGAGTGATTACAGTGTTACGAGCGTGTGAACACGCAGCTATGCCCTCTCCCGCACGGTCAGTAAGGACAGGTACGGTAGAGGAGTCAGCAGATCGACCTCAGGGAGGGAGAGCGACGATGGTCCTGCTTCGTCACTTGCTCGGTGACGCGCTAAGGCGACTGCGTCTTCGCCAGGGTCGCACCCTACGTGAGGTCTCCGCGACCGCCAGGGTATCTCTTGGCTACCTGTCCGAAGTAGAGCGCGGTCAGAAGGAAGCGTCCTCGGAACTGCTCGCATCGATCTGCGATGCCCTTGGTGCACCACTATCGCAGGTCTTGCGAGAAGTGTCCGATAGCTTTGCCTTGGCGGAGCTCCAGAACGAGCCCGTCTTCGGGGTGCCGCTCGAGCCTGCGCTTGCCCGCTCGGGTCAGCCTGCTAATGGCGCCGAGCCGGTGCCAGCTGGTCCGGCAGCCGCCCACCGGCCGGGCGTGAAGCTGCCGCAGGCTGCTAGCCAGCGGCTGGTCATGCCGCAGCGTAAGCTCACGGTGCGCACCAGTCAGCGGCTGGTGTCGCAGGGTGAGCCGCTGATCGAGCAGGTATCGCTGCCGGCCGACGAGCAGAAGTTCGACAAGCTGGCCCGCGACATCACGAACATGGTGCCGGTCTAGCCAGAGATCGCGCTAACCCGGCATCGCGCCAAGCCAATCGCGCTGACCCGGCATCTCGGCGGGCCAGATCGCGCTGATCTGGCATGGCGCCAGGTCGGGCAGCGTGTCGTACTAGTCCTCGCGGCGGCGGGTGGCCAGCAACTGTCGCTGCGGGCCGGGTCTGCTGAGGCCGCAGGGCGTGCGGTCAGCCCGTGGACGATGACGTCCAGGCGGCCGGATTGTCGGCCAGCTTGCGCACGCTGGCGGGCAGGTTGCCGGCGACGATGTGCTCGAGCGTGACTTCTTCGAGGATGGCCCGCTCATTGGCGCGCAGCGCGATCCAGACGGCCTGCAGGGGCTCGGCTGCGCCGACGTAACCCAGGTTCTCCGGCCGCTCGCCCCTGACTCCGAGCAGCGGACCGTCGATCGACCTGATGATGTCGGCCAGCGAGATCTGGCTGGCCGGGCGGGCGAGCCAGAATCCGCCGTCCGGCCCGCGCTGGCTGCGCACCAGGCCGGCCCGGCGCAGCTGGGTCAGGATGGCCTCCAGGAACTTGCCCGGAATCGCCTGCGTCCGCGCTAGCTGGTCAGCCGTGACGTGCCCGCCGTCCGAGGCGGCAAGCTCGATGACGGCGCGCAGGGCATAATCGGACCGCGCTGACAGACGCATATGCAGCATTATGCAGCTTACGGCGGCCGCCTGGTGCATGCCGCACCGCTTACCGGCGGCCAGACCAGCCGGGATGGCCGTGTCTTGCTGGCATCCGCAGCGATAATTCTGGTCCTTACCGGCCTATCAGGCCGAGCACCTCGGCGGCTGCCCTGGAGTTGCTGCGGGCCGCGCCAAAGCTGGCCACGTACACGCCCGCCTGGGGCCGCCAGGCCGGAATGCCCATCTCCAGCAGCGCCGCGTCCGGTCGTGCTGCCAGCAACAAGCCCGCGACCTGGGCCGCGACGGGGTGGCGGTGTGCATCTCGCACGACGATGATCAGCGACCGCCCGGTCGCCTCGGCCAGCAGCGTGCTCACCACGTCTGCCACGTCGCCGGCCGGGGTCGCGGTACTGACCTCGCGGTAGCTGCCGGCGGGGACGAACGGAGCAAGTCCCCAGGGCACGATCCCGACGGCCAGGTTCGACGGTGGCACGAGCTGGACGATCAGCGGGTCGCGATGCACTGCCGGTGTGCCGGTCACGCGGATCGCCTGGCGCGCGGCTACCAGGCCGATCGAGCCAGCCGTTCCGTTGGCGGAGCCAGCCGGTCCGGTGGCCGAGCCGGGCGCGGCCACCGCGGTCCAGGCGCGCAGCCGGGCCACGCGAGCGGCTGCGTCCTCCAGCCGGGAGCCGGGCAGCCGTCCAGCTCTCACCGCCTCGACTATCGCTGTCCGCACGGCGAGGTACGTCAGCTCGTCGGTATCCCGGCCCAGGCACAGCAGGTCGGTCCCGGCGATGACGGCGAGCACGGCGGCCTCGGGGATGCCGTACGGCTCGCTGACCGCGCGCATCTCCAGGCCGTCCGAGACGATCAGGCCGGTGAAGCCGAGCTCGCCGCGCAGCAAGCCAGTCTGGGCCCTGGCTGACAGCGAGGCAGGCAGGTCTCCGGTGAGCTCCGGCACCCGCAGATGGCTCGGCATGATCGCCTGCACGCCAGCGGCGATGGCGGCGGCGAAGGGCGGCAGGTCCCGTTCCCGCAGCACGCTGAGCGGTGCGTCGACGGTCGCCAGGACCAGATGAGAGTCGAGCTGGGTGCTGCCGTGGCCAGGGAAGTGCTTCGCGCAGGCGGCGATGCCGGCCGACTGGAGGCCGGCGACCGCTGCGGCGCCATGCCGGGCAACCAGGCCGGGATCCGAGCCGAACGACCTGGTGCCGATGACGGGGTTGTCCGCCGCGGTGTTCACGTCGATGGCCGGCGCCATGTCCAGGTTGATGCCGAGTGCGGCCAGGTCGGCGCCGAGCGCCGCGTACACCGATCTGGTCAGCGCGACATCGTCGATCGCGCCGAGCGCCGCGTTGCCGGGGTAGTCACTGCCGGTGCTGTGCGAAATCCGGGTGACGTCACCGCCCTCTTCGTCCATGGCGATGATCGGCTCGGTGGCGGCCGCCCGCAGCCTGCCGGACAGGCTGGTGAGCTGCTCGCGGTCCTGCACGTTGAGGCCGTAGAGCGTCACGCCCGCCAGGCCATCGGCGAGCGCGCCGCGAATCCAGTCCGGCTCTATTCCGCCCGGAAAAGGCGGTATGAGGATTGCGTCGGCTAGCCGGCCCAGGCTTGGGTCGGCATCAGTCTCTCGGATCATCCCTTCACGGCCCCCGCGACCAGGCCGCCGACGAGCCGCCGCCGAACGATCATGAAGAAGATGATCACCGGGATCGTGTACATGGTCGAGGCGGCCATGATCGGGCCCCACTGCGCGCCGCCCTTGCCGAAGAAATAGGTGACATAGATCGGCAGCGTGTAGTCGCTCTGCGCCTGGCCGAGAAACGTCAGCGCCACGATGAACTCGTTATAGGCGGTGATGAACGCGAAGATGCTCGTTGCCACCAGCCCCGGCGCGACCAGCGGGAACAGGATCCGCCAGAAGATGCGGAAGCCGCTGGCGCCGTCGATAGCCGCGGCTTCCTCAAGCTCACGCGGGATCGTCGCGACGAAGTTGCGCAGCATCCAGATCGACACCGGCAGCGCCTGGGCCGTGTACACGATGATCAGGCCGATCAGGTTCTGCAGCAGGTTCAGCCGCCGGAAGTCGAGGAACAGCGCGATGATCAGCGCCTGAGCCGGGATCATCTGCACGATCAGCAGCATCACCAGGAAGCTCGCCCGCAACCGGAACCGGAACCGTGCGACCGCGACCGCGGCCAGCAGCGAGACCAGGGACGACAGCACGACCGTGGACAGCGTGACCAGCAGGCTGTTACGGAAGAACAGCCAGACCGGGCCGATCCCGGACACCTGTCCGCTGATGACCTCGGTGAAGTTGCCGAGGGTGGGATGCGACGGCAGCAGGTGCGGAGTCAGCGAGTAGATCTCCTGCGATGGCTTGAAGGCCGTTGACACCATCCAGAACAGCGGGAACAGCGTCGCCAGCGCGATCACCAGGCCGAAGGCATTGAGACCGGCCCGGCGGGCCTGGCGCGCGCTGCGGGCCCGGGACCTGGCCGGGCGCTCTGCGGCGCGGGGCGGCTGGCCGGCCGGCGCCGGCAGTTCCTCGGTCCGCGCGGTCATGTCAGTGCCCCCTGGCGGACCGAGGTGCGCACATAGCCCACCGTCACCACCAGCAGGATCAGCGCGAAGATCAGCGCTATCGCGCCCGCCAGGCCGTAGCTCGGGCTGAAGCTCTCGAAGCCCTTGTCATACAGGTACAGCGACAGGTTGTACTCGTTCTGGTTGCCGGGGAATCCGGTGATGATGAAGCTCTGCGCGAACACGTTGAAGTCCCAGATGACCGAGAGCAGCAACAGCACCATGAAGATCGGCTTCAGCAGCGGGTAGGTGATCTTCCAGAACCCGCGCCACGGACTGGCGCCATCGACCCGGGCGGCCTCCAGCAGTTCGTCCGGGATCGTTTTCAGCCCGGCAAGCACCGTCACGGCTACGAAGGGGAACGACTGCCACACGACCAGCACGGCGATGACGAGGTACGCCTGGAGTGCGCCGTTGGTGGTCCAGTTGTAGCCGGCCCAGTGCGCGCCGCCGCCCAGCCAGTGCGGCAGCCGTGACAGCGCCCAGTCCAGGACGCCGCCATCGGGGTTGGCCAGCCAGTAGAACAGCACGGCGGCCGAGATCGGCGGCGTCGCCCAGGCCATCAGCGCGGCGGTGCTCACGAATGCCGCCATCTTCTTGCCAAGCCGGTTCAGCGTCAGCCCGACGATGGTTCCGGTGATCAGCGTGGCGGGCACGACGACCACGGCCAGCAGCACCGTGGTCCGCAGCGACACCCAGAACTGGGGGTCGGAGAACGTGCTGGTGAAGTTCGCCAGGCCCACCCACTGGATCGGCGCCACCCCGGTGACCTGCATAAGGCTGTAGTTCTGGAACGAGAACAGGCCGACCTGCGCGAGCGGCCAGAGCAGCACCAGGCCGATGCCGACCAGTGCCGGGGTCAGCAGCAGGTAGGGAACGAGCTTGTGCCGGCGGATGAAGCCGCCGAGCCGGGCCCGCAGCGGTCCCAGCGTGCCGGGAAGCCGGCCTGGCCGGCCAGCGGGAAGCGCGCTGGCGTGCTGCTCGATAGTCTCGGCCATCTGCCTGATCAGCTCCTTCCGGCCAGCTGGTTCCGCGAGAAGTCTGGCGTCCCGGCCGGCCTGGGCCCATGACAGGCCGGCCGGGAGGCTTACCGGTTAACTCAGGTTTCGCTGCCTGTATTCAGCACGTTCTGCAGTTCGGTGTTGGCCTTGTTCACGGTCGCCGCGAACGGGGCGCCCTGCATCAGTGCCTTCATCAGGTTGGGGATGATCTGGTCGGTAGCGTCGGCGGTGGCCCAGTTCTTCGAGTTGAGCGGAGAGATCTGGGTGTAGCCGGCCGCCTTGGCGAAGCCCGACAGGATCGGGCTGCTGGTGTACGTGCCGCTCGACAGCTGCGAGGTGAAGTCGGGGAAGAAGCCCTGCGAGTTGGCGAACGTGGTCGCGTTCGACGGGCTGTCCATCACCGAGACCAGGTCCCAGGCCGCGGTCTGGTTCGGGCTCTTCGCCCAGACGCCGAGGTCAGAGCCGCCAGCGAAGGCCGGCGCCGGGTTCGGGCCGTTCTCGCTCGGGATCGGGAACGAGGCCCACTGCGACTCGTTCTTGGTGCTCACTGCCTTGAGCGAGGACTCTGCCCACGGGCCGTCGATGTACATGTCGAGGGTGCCCTTGGCGAAGTCCTCGTCGCTGCCGCCGGAGGTCGCGCCTGGCGCGCCAAGCTCGGTCTGACCGATGTACTTGGACGGTGACACCTTCTGGGTCAGCAGCAGGTCGGCGTAGAACTTGAGGCCGGCCTCGGACTTGGGCGAGTTGAGCTCCGCCGTCCACTTCCCGCCGGACTGCACGGCAACCTGGCCGCCAGCGCCCCAGATAAAGCTGACGATCGCGTTGGTGAAGTTGCTCGGCGCGCCCAGGCCGTAGGTGTTGGGATAGGCCTTCATCAGCGCCTTGGCGTCGCTGACCAGCTGCGCCCAGGTGGTGGGAGCCGCGGAGATGTGGGCCTTGGCGAACTGGTCCTTGTTGTACCAGATGCCGCGGACGCCGCCGAACCACGGCACGGCGTAGATGTTGCTGCTGACCGTGTCGTTGGCGAGGTTGCCGGCGATGATGTCCGAGCCGTTGGACCAGGACTTCACCTGGCTGGTGATGTTCGCCAGTGCGCCCTGGGTGGCTACGCCCGGGGTGTCGGTGTTGCCCAGCTCGGTGATGTCCGGGCCGCCCTTGCCGCTGGTGAGCGCGTTCGTCCAGTCGGTGGTGCGGTTGCTCCACGGGATCCAGTTCACCACGACCTTGGTGGTCTTGTACTGGGGGAACTGCGTGTGGAACTGCGACACCACGCCGTTCATCCAGGTCACCTGGGACGGGACAGATGCGCCCATCCGCCAGACGACCAGTTTTGCGGGGGCCGACGAGCCCGAGCCCGATGGTGCGCTGCTGCCACTGGATCCGCAGCCCGCGATGCCCGCGGCTGCTCCCGCGAGCGCGACGGCCGCGCCCAACGCGGCCGCCGATCTGGTGAAAGTCACTGACCGATCTCCCTTCCCGGCATTTCAGCGGAAGCGACGTCCGCCGGGCGGACGTCTCCGGCCGGGCCTGCGCCTGGCGGCCGGCACCTACGCTAGATGGCGGACTTGAGTGGTTCAGCCCGTCTCGTAGCGATTGATGCCTGCCAGGGCATAACCCTGACGTTTGTCTGCCGAGAAACTAACAGGAAACTTTCCTATAAGATAGAGTCCGTTGCCATATTGAGATACGGAGCGCGTTCGCGCAGGTCACGGCAGGATGTACGCAGGGACGGGACGCGGCTGGCCGGCGAGGCCAGCTCGCAGGGCAAGGGGTGGGCATGCAGCGAAGGCCGGGGACACCGAGCCTGTTGCGGGAACTTAACGACAGGTCGGCGCTCGAGCTGCTGCTCACCGGCGGCCCGATGACCAGGGCTCAGCTAGGCGAGCACACTGGCCTGTCCAAGGTCACCGCGTCGCAGCTACTGGCCAGGCTGGAGGAACGCGGCCTGGTGGCCGTCGCTGGTGCGCAAGCCGGCGGCCGCGGCCCGAACGCGGCCCTGTACGGCGTGGTCCCGTCGAGCGCGTACGTGGCCGGCCTGCACGTTGAGCGTGATGAGGTGAGCGCCGGCGTGGCGGATGTCACCGGGAACGTGGTCACCCGCATCTCCGTCGACCCCAATGGCGCCGCCGACCCGGTGGCGCTCGTCCGCGGTGCCGTTCTGGCCGCCTGCGCCTCGGCCGGCGTACCGCCAGACGCGCTGCGAGCGTTCGTGATCGGCACACCAGGCGTGCTCGACCCGCGGACTGGCGATCCGCGGCTGGCGGTAAACCTGCCCGCCTGGCACGAAGGGGTGCTCGACGCGCTCCGCAGCGACCTAGGCAGGCCGGTGACCATCGAGAACGACGTGAACCTCGCCGCGATGGCCGAGCGGGCGGTCGGCGCCGCGGCCGGCGTCGATGATTTCGTGCTGGTCTGGCTCGGCGTCGGCCTCGGCCTCGCCACGGTCCTCGGCGGCCGGCTGCACCGCGGCGTGGGCGGGGCCGCTGGCGAGATCGGCTACCTGCCGGTGCCCGGCGTGCCGCTGCCGGAAGATGTCACGCACCCGGCCACCGGTGCGTTCCAGCGGCTCGTTGGCGCGCAGGCGCTGCTGCCGCTGGCCGCGCAGTTCGGATTCACCGCGGCGACAGCGGCCGAGGCGGTAGCCGCCGCCGTCAGTGCATCGGCTGCTGGCAGCGTTCGAGGCAGCGACTTCCTCACCGAGCTGGCCAGCCGGGTCGCGACTGGCGTGGCCGCGATCTCGGTCGTGCTCGACCCCGGCCTGGTCGTGCTCGGTGGCGATGTCGGGCTGGCGGGCGGGCCAGAGCTGTCCCGGCGGGTTGCCGCTGAGGTGGGCCGGATCTGCCCGGCCAGGCCCGACGTGGTGCCGACCGCGGTCACCGGCGGCCCGGTACTGCGCGGGGCAATCCTGGCCGCCGTCGAGCAGGCCAGGGCCGAGCTACTAGCCTCGGTGGCAGCCCCAGCCTGAGCAGGCTGGAGCGCAGTGCCGACGACTTGTGCTGGGGCGGGCCGATGATCGTGCTGGACGGAACGTCCCTGACCTGCGCCGATGTGGCCGCCATCGGCAGGCGCGCGGCCAGGGTCGAGATCGGGGAGAGCGGCCGTCAGCGGGCCAGCCTCGCCGCTCGGGTCTCCGGGCACGCCGCCGCGGGCCGCGATATCTATGGCCGAAGCAGCGGGGTCGGTGCGAACCGCGCGCTGCGGGTCGAGGATGCGGATGCTGCTGCGCACGGCCTTCGCCTGCTGCGGAGCCACGCGGGTGACGCCGGTCCGCTTGTTGCGCCCGAACTGGGCCTGGCCTTGCTTGCCGTTCGCGCTAACCAGATCGCGGCTGGCGGTTCCGGCATCGACGACGGCGTCCTGGATGTACTCGCTGACTGCGTGAACCGCGGGCTGCGGCCGCCGGCCAGGGTCTATGGCGCCATCGGCACCGGTGACCTGGCTGCGCTCGCGGTGACGGCGCTGTGCCTGCTGGGCGAACGGGACTGGCTGTCCGACCCGGCTGACCCCGCGGATCCGGCTGACCCCGCCGATCCGGCGGCCCATTCGGCGGCTCATCCGGCCGAACCAGCCCATCCGGCTGAACCCGCCGACGCCGGATGGCACCCGCCGGTGGTCGGCCAGCCGCGGTTCGCGCTGCCCGCGGCCGACGCCCTGGCGTTCATGTCGAGCAACGCGGCCACCCTCGCCGAGGCCGCCATCGCATGCCACGACTTGCACGTCCTGCTGACGGCCGGCCAGGTAATCGCGGCGCTCAGTCACCTCGCGGCCGGAGCGTCGGCTGAACCGTACGCCGAAGCTGTCCAACTGGCCCGCCCGCATCCTGGCCAGCAGCGAGTGGCGGCGGCGCTGCGCGGCCTGCTGGCTGATGAGCCGGCCAGGACCGGCCGCAACCAGCACCCCTACGGATTTCGAGCGCTGCCGCAGGTGCACGGCGCGGCGGTGGACGCACTGGCGGCCGCGGCGCAGGTAGTCACCCGCGAGCTGAACGCGGCGGCGGAGAATCCGCTCGTCGACACCGCCGGCCGGCGGTTCTGGCACAACGGGAACTTCCACACCGCCTACCTGGCACTGGCGCTCGATGCCGCGCGTGCCGCTGTGTTCCAGGCCGCGGCACTGTCCGCGGCGCGGCTGGGCGCGCTGATGGACCCGGCCATCACCGGGCTGGCCGGGTTCCTCGCCGCTGATCCGGTGCCGAGTTCCGGGCTGATGATTGCTGAGTACGTGGCGCAGTCAGCGCTCGCCGAGATCCGCCTGCTGGCCGCGCCGGCGGCCCTAGGTGGTGCGGTGGTATCCCTGGGCGCCGAGGAGCACGCCGGCTTCGGCACCCAGGCCGCACGGGCGACCACCGGCGTGGTGCACGCCTACCGGGTGGCGCTGGCCTGCGAGCTTGTCGCCGCCGTGCGAGGCCTGCGGCAACTCGGGATCCGGCCAGCCGGGAACGCTCTCTCGGCTGCGCTTGACCTCGCAGCCGCGGCGCTGCCGGACTCGATGGCCGATCGGCCGCTGGACCGAGATCTTGCCATCGCGCAGGACCTGCTGCCTGCAATCGCGGCGTCGAAGGAGGCCGCGCCGTGGGACACGTAGTCGTCGTCGGCTCGGTCAATACCGACTACGTCGTGCGGATCGGTCATCTCCCGCAGCCGGGCGAGACCGTCGCGGACGGCGAGCTCAGGATCCGTCCGGGCGGCAAGGGAGCCAATCAGGCCCACGCGGCTGCCAGGCTTGGCGCCTCAGTCGCGCTGATCGCGGCGGTCGGCGCTGATGCGGCAGGCGACGACGAGCTGGCCGCGCTGCGCCTCGCGGCCGTGGACACCAGCGGGCTACTGCGGCGTGACGAGCCAACTGGCGTCGCGATGATTCTCGTCGACGACGCCGGCGAGAACATGATCGCGGTAGCGCCGGGCGCCAATCGCCAGCTGACGGCCGGGGCGGTAACCGCAGCGCTGACCGGCGCCCGCCTCGATGCTCGCAGTGTCGTACTGACCAGCCTGGAGATACCGCTCGATGCGGTCGCGTCCGCGGCCAGCGCGGCACGCGCCGCTGGCGCGATCATGATCGTCAATCCGGCGCCGGGCAGGCCGCTTCCGGCTGAGCTGCTGGACGGAGCCGTGCTGACGCCGAACGAGGGCGAGATCCGGCTGCTAGCACCGGGCGCCGGCACGGAGGCCGAGGCCATCGCGGCCGTGCTGGCGGCCGGCGCACGTGCTGTCGTCGTCACCCGCGGTGCCGCCGGGGCGTCGATTTATCAGCCAGGCCAGCCGGACTCCCAGCAGCCCGCGCCGCGGGTTGCCGTGGTGGACACGGTGGGAGCAGGCGACGCCTTCAACGGTGCGCTGGCCGTCGCCCTGTCCGACGGTGCCACGCTGCGGTCGGGCGTGCGCCTGGCGGTGGCGGCCGGGGCGGCCGCCTGCACCGGACCGGGAGCCCGCGCCGCGCTGCCGACCCGGGCCGATCTGGAGGTGCTCACCCGCGGTTAGCCCTGCTGGCTGCCACGGAACTTCCTCTAAGCTGACTGTCCGTGCGCCTCGAACAGATCCCCACCCCTGCCCTCGTCGTCGACGGCGATGCCCTGGACCGCAACATCGCCACCATGGCCGGCGCGCTGCCCGGTACGCGGCTGCGCCCGCACGTCAAAGCGCATAAGTGCACCAGCCTGGCCCGGCGCCAGGCGGCGGCCGGTCACGCCGGCTTCACCTGCGCCACCATCCGCGAATGCGAGGGCATGGCCGCCGCTGGCCTCGGCACCGACCTGATGCTGGCGAACGAGGTACTCGACGCCCGGCGCATCGGCGACCTCATCAACGGCGGCGCCCGGGTGACGGTCGCCGTGGACTCGCAGCAGACGATCGAAGCGGCCGCGGCCGGGGGAGTGCGCGAGGTCATCATCGACGTGAACGTGGGCCTGCCGCGGTGCGGGTGCGCACCGCAGGACGCCGGCCGGCTCGCTGATCGGGCCAGGGCCAGCGGCCTGGAGGTCCGCGGCGTGATGGGCTATGAGGGCCATGTCGTTGGCCTGGAAGACGCTGCGGAGCGCGAGCGGCAGTGCCGGGAGTCCATGGCGCTGCTGCTGGCCGCGCATGCCGACGTCGGCGGGGACCTCGTGTCAGCGGGCGGGACCGGCACCTATGCGCTGAATACCTGGGCCTCGGAGATCCAGGCGGGCTCCTACGCGCTGATGGACGTGGCCTACGGCCGCCTCGGCCTGCCCTTCGAGCAGGCGCTCTACGTGCTGGCCACGGTCGTGTCCAGCAGCAGCGACTGGTCGGTTGCCGATGCCGGGCTGAAGACCATGGGCATGGACCACGGCAACCCGGTCATCGACGGGGCGACGGTCTGGTTCTGCTCGGACGAGCACGTCACCTTCTCCCCGCCGACTGCGGTGGGGGACCGGGTCATGCTCGTACCAGGGCACGTCGACCCGACGATGGCCTATCACGAGCGGCTGTATGTCTACTCGGGTGACGAGGTTGTCGACATCTGGCCAGTGGACCTGCGTGGCTGGTAACCACCTGACGCGCCCACGCTAGCCGCGCAGGCGCAGGCCGCGCGGAGTCGGCCGGAACCCAGCCGATTCCAGCGCCCGGGCCAGCGGAGAGTCGTAGACGCCGCCGCCATCGGCGCGCTCGACGGTGAGCTTGCCGAGCGCGCCCGCGCGCACGGCCGCCGCCAGCGCGGCCGCGGCCGGCTCCAGCAGGTCCGGATCACTAGTCCACGACAGCAGCGTCTTGCCGCCGCGCTCGACGTAGAGCACCAGCTCACCGTCGGCGAGCACCACCAGCGCCCCTGCCTTGCGTCCGGGCCGGTGGCCTGCGGCGTTCTCGTCCGGCCGGTCTGGCCGGTCCGGCCAGGGGAGCGCGGCGCCATAGGCGTTGGCCGGATCGGCGGCTGCCAGCACCACGATCCGCCGGTCCGGTCCGCTCGCCCGAGCCGCGTCCGGTGTCCCACGGGTCCGCCGAGGCACGCTGCCGGGCCGTGTCGGCCATCGCGCGCATCCGGTCCACCGCGCCGGGCAAGGCGAACTGGGCCGCGCCAAGTCCCTCGACGAAGTAGCCGCGCCGGCACTGGCCGGCCTCCTCCAGCGCCCGGAGCACCGGATACAGCGCCCCGAAGCCGCCAGCGACGTGCTCGGCCGCGGCGGCGCCGCGGATCAGGATGCCGTGTCGCTCCAGCAGGGCCAGCGCCTGCGCGTGGCGGCGCCGGGTCGGATCGGTTTCCGGTGCGGGCAGCGCCGACCATCGGCCGCTGACGGTCGGCGGTCCGGTCCGGGTCGGCAGCGCCGCCCGTCCGTAGCCGGGGCGCCGGGAGACGGCCAGTCCTGGCCTGCCCGGCCCGCGGCCCGTGCCGGCCCCGTCCGCTGCCTGCGGCCGGCCGGCTCCGAGCACTGTCCGCAGCGGGGCCAGCGTGTCGTTGGTGAGCCGCCCGGCCCAGACCAGGTCCCAGATGGCGCTGGCGACATCGCGATCCGTGGCCGCTAGCGCCTTGGAGCTCTGGTCGGCCAGCCCGGCCGCGACCCGGTCGGCGATTGCCCGGAAGAACAGCGCGCCACCGCCTGCCAGCGCGGTGAGCACCGCGTCATGCACCGGGGTCATGGTGATCTCACCGGGCTCGGGCAGCAGCAGCGGCGCCGAGGCGGCCGGGGCGAGCACCAGCCAGCCATCGCTGCCCGGCAGCGCGCCAGCGCCGGCCCACACCACTTCGCCGGCCGCGGTCAGCTCGTCCAGCAAGGCCGGGGAGTAACCAGCCAGCCGGCCCGGCAGTACCAGGGTCTCCAGCGCGGAGGCAGCGACAGACGCGCCCGCGAGCTGCTCGACGATGTCATAGACCGCGTCAGCGCGGGCCGGCCTGGCCGCCCGGCCCTGGCCCTGGTAACGGTCCCCGGTCCCGCGCTGGTGCGGGCCCGCCGGCGGCGGCTTTGGCTGCCAGGTACGGTCTGCGCGCTGCCAGGCGGGCAGGAACGCGGCGAACGCGGCCGGCGGGGCGGGCTCGACTTCCTTGCGCAGCTTGGCCAGGCAGCGGCGGCGCAGCATGCGCAGCACTCCGGCTTCGCACCACTGGGTGCCACCGGCCGGATGGAAGTCTCCTTCGGCGAGCACGCCATCGGCGGCGAGCCGGCGCAGTGCACCGGTCACCACGGCGACGCCCAGGCCATAACGCGCGGCGACGGCAGCGGCGCTGAACGGGCCGTGCGTGCGCGCATAGCGCAGCACCAGATCCCGGAGCGGATCGGGCACCGGCTCGGTGAAGGCCTCCGGCACTCCGGGCGGCAGTGCGACACCGAGCGCATCACGTAGCCGGCCCGAGTCCTCGATGGCGCTCCAGCGTTCCTGCCCGGCGATGCGCAGGGTGAGCACCCGGCGCTGGGCGGCCAGTCCGGCCAGCCACGACGGTGCCTGCGCCGGGTCGGCCGAGCGCAGGATGACCTCCTCGGTCGTCAGCGGGCCAAGCATGCGCAGCATGTCGGCGACAGCCTCGGCGTCACGACAGGCACGGCCTGGCGCCAGCCGCTGCAGCTCGCGCTCGGCCTCGTCCACGACGAGCGGGTCAAGCAGCTCGCGCAGTTCGGCCTGACCGAGCAGCTCGGCAAGCAGCGCCGAGTCCAGCGCCAGCGCTTGTGCCCGGCGTTCGGCCAGCGGCGCGTCACCTTCGTACATGAAGGCGCCGATGTAGCGGAACAGCAGCGACTTGCTGAACGGCGAGGCAGTCGGAGTCTCGACTTCAACGAGCCGGATCTGGCGGGCCGCGATGTCGCGCATCAGCGCCGTCAGCCCCGGCACGTCGAACACGTCCTGCAGGCACTCCCGCATGGTCTCCAGCACGATCGGGAAGGTGCCGTACTGGCTGGCGACCGCGAGCAGCTGGGCTGATCGCTGCCGCTGCTGCCACAGCGGCGTCCGGCGGCCTGGCTGTCGCCGCGGCAGCAGCAGTGCCCGCGCGGCGCACTCCCGGAACCGGGATGCGAACAGGGCTGAGGCGCCCAGCTCGGCGGTCACCAGCTGCTCGACCTCGTCCGGGTCGAGCATGGCGATCCCGGCCGGCGGCGGGTCGTCAGCGTCCGGGACCCTGATCACGATGCCGTCGTCGGTGTGCAGCGCCTGCACGTCCATGCCGCCGTACCGCTCCCGAAGCCGGGCGGCGATCGCCAGTGCCCATGGCGCGTGCAGCTGCGAGCCGTACGGGCTGTGCAGTACCAGGCGCCAGTCGCCGAGCTCGTCGCGGAAGCGCTCCAGCACCAGGGTACGGTCGTCGGGCAGGTATCCGGTTGCTTCCCGCTGCTGGCTGAGGTAGGAGACGAGGTTCGCCGCGGCCAGCTCGTCCAGGCCGTCGGCCCGCAGCCTGGCGGTGGCCTGCTCCGGCTGAGGTGGCACCGAGCTCGCGGCAGAAGGCGCCCAGCGCCGCCCCGAGCTCGGCGGGCCGGCCCGGCGCGTCACCCTTCCAGAACGGCAGCCTGCCGGGCTGGCCGCCGGCCGGCGACACCAGAACCTGGTCAGCGGTGATGTCCTCGATCCGCCATGAGGTAGCGCCGAGTACGAACACGTCGCCGACTCTGGACTCGTAGACCATCTCCTCGTCCAGCTCGCCCACCCGGCGCGAGTGCCTGCCCGAGCGGTCAGACTGGCCGCCAGCCAGGAATACGCCGAACAGGCCACGGTCGGGGATCGTGCCGCCGTTGCTGACGGCCAGCCGCTGGCTGCCCGGCCGGCCACTGAGCTTCCCGGTAATCCGGTCCCAGACCAGCCTCGGCCGCAGGCCGGCGAAATCCTCGCTCGGGTACCGGCCAGCCAGCATGTCCAGCACGGCTTCCAGGACCGGCCTGGTGAGCGCGCTGAACGGGGCCGCGCGGCGGACCGTCTGCTCCAGCTCGGCGATGTCCCAGTCGTCCATCGCCGTCATCGAGACGATCTGCTGGGCAAGCACGTCGAGCGGGTTGCGCGGCATCCGCAGCTGCTCGATCTGGCCCGCCCGCATCCGCTGGGTCACCACCGCGGACTGAACCAGATCGCCCTGGTACTTGGGGAAGAAGATGCCGCGCGACTCATCGCCGACGTTGTGCCCCGCGCGGCCGGTGCGCTGCAGCCCGCTGGCCACCGATGGCGGCGACTCAACCTGGATGACCAGGTCCACCGCACCCATGTCGATACCGAGTTCGAGGCTGGATGTCGCCACCACGGCCGGCAGCGTGCCGGCCTTGAGCGCTTCCTCGATCTGGCTGCGTTCCTGTCGTGATACCGAGCCGTGATGCGCCCTGGCCACGAGGCCGGGCGCGCCGGAACCGGCTCCGGCCTGGCCCATCAGCTGCGCCGGCGGCCCCGCGGACCCGGCAGTATCCGGGTAGCCATCGTCGGGGTCCGCGGCGGCCGCGCGCTCGGCGGCCAGGTCGTTGAGCCGCGCGCACAGCCGTTCGGCGAGCCGCCGGGAGTTAGCGAACACGATCGTCGACCGGTGGCTCTGGATGAGCTCCAGCACCCGCTCCTCGACGTGCGGCCAGATCGAGTGCTGCCGGGCCGGGTCGCCGCCGGGCAGCGGCCGTCCGTCGGGTCCGGGCGGCACCGCGGCCAGGCCAGCGTCGTCGGATCCTGGCAGGTCCGCCATGTCCTCGACCGGGACGACGATCCTGAGGTCGAGGCGCTTCTGACTCGGCGGCGCCACGATGGTCACCGGCAGCGCTCCGCCGAGGAAGGTAGCCACTTCTTCGGGCGGTCGCACCGTCGCCGACAGCCCGATGCGCTGCGCCGGGCCCTTGCCCGCGCGCAGCGCGTCCAGGCGTTCCAGCGACAGTGCCAGGTGCGCGCCGCGCTTACCGCCCGCGAGCGCGTGGACCTCGTCGATGATGACGGTCTGCACGCCGCGCAGGCTCTCCCGCGCCTGCGATGTCAGCATCAGGAACAGCGACTCTGGCGTGGTGATCAGGATGTCCGGCGGCTTGCCCGCCAGCTTGCGGCGCTCGTCCGCGGCAGTGTCGCCGGTCCTGACGCCCACCCTGATATCCGGCTCCGGCAGGCCGAGACGGCGGGCCTCATGGGTCACCCCGGTCAGCGGCGAGCGCAGGTTGCGCTCGACGTCGACGGCCAGTGCCTTCAGCGGCGAGATGTACAGCACCCGGCAGCGGTGCTTCGGATCGTCCGGTCCCGGCTCGCTGGCCAGTTTGTCGATGGCCCACAGGAACGCGGCCAGGGTCTTGCCCGATCCGGTGGGCGCGATCACCAGCGTGTGCTTCCCCTGGCCAATCGAGGTCCAGGCCTCGGCCTGAGCGGCCGTGGGCTCGGCGAAGGCCGCGGTGAACCAGGCCCTGGTGGCAGCGCTGAATTCAGCGAGCGGGGAACCCTCGGCAGCACCAGGCATGCCTCCATCTTGCCTGGTGCTGCCGACAGTCCAGTACCATCGCGCACTCCCGGCCTGACTGCCGAGCGCTCATGGGTGTGAAGTTACCGGTGCCATAGGCCAGGCAACTTCACACCCACGGCGGCCGCTAGCGCACCCGCGCTGTCCGGTACCGGTCGATGACCAGCCCGGCGAGAGCCGGATGCTCCCCGAGCGGCTCGGTAACCCAGTCAGCGCCGCTGCCGGCCAGCTGATCCTGAAAACTTCCCGGCGCGAGCAGGTAACTGGCGACCGCCACCGGCAGCCCGGTGCGCTCACGTAGCTCGGCCACTGCCTCGGCCACGGTCGGCCGCGCCGCGGTGGCGAACGCGGCCAGAACGGGTGCGCCACGCAGACCGGCGAGCAGTTCGGCTTGCTGGTCGACGTCACTGGCAGCGGCCGGATCAGCCGATCCCGCCGCGGCCAGCACCACCGGGATCCCGGCGGGGACGCCAGCCTCAGCGAGCCGGGCGGTGAGCGCTGTCAGCAGCAGTTCATCGGGACCGAGCGGATCGGCGACGCGCGCCCCAGCAGAATCCGCGGCGCCGGCAATATCCGCTTTCAGGTGATACCCGGTCGACAGCAGGAGCGGCACGATGATCGCGCCCGCGCCGGCCGCGCCGAGTTCCTCAGGCAGCGACGGCGCCGTATGGCCGAGGAAAGCCACCCTGACGTCCAGCACCGGCGCGAGCCGGCGGACCTGCCGGGCCAGCGCCCGGACGACATCGGCGGCGGCGGGATTGCGGCTGCCGTGAGCGACGGCGAGCAAGGCTGGCTGGCTCATGCCGTCGCCGGAAGGTCAGCGCTCGCCAGGCCGCCGGGCGCCAGCAACTCGCGCAACCGGACCACTTCGCCCACGACCACCACGGCGGGCGGGCGGACCGCGGCTGCCTTCGCAGCAGCGGCTACCTCGCGCAGCGTCGTGGTCAGTACCTGCTGCGCGGGCGTCGTGCCGTCGCTGATGACCGCAACCGGGGTGGCCTCGTCCCGGCCGTGCTTGATCAGCTCGGCCGCGACCTGGTCCAGGTGCGCGACCGCCATCAGCAGCACCAGCGTTCCTGGCCCGCGGGCCAGCGACTCCCAGTCCACGGTGGCGCCGGGATGGGACGGATCCAGGTGGGCTGACACGACCGCAAAGTCCTGGGTTATACCCCGATGGGTGACCGGAATACCCGCATATGCGGGTACTGCGACAGCGCTTGTCACCCCTGGCACGATCGTGAACGGTACCCCGGCCCGGACGCAGGCAACCGCCTCCTCGCCGCCGCGCCCGAAGACGAACGGATCACCGCCCTTGAGCCGGACCACCCGCTGTCCTGCCAGCGCCCTGGCCACGATCAGCTCGTTGATCTGCGACTGGCTGAGGTTATGCGCGTGCGGCTGCTTGCCAGCGTCGATGATTTCCACCTCAGGGTCGAGCTCGGCCAGCAACCCGCGCGGCGCCAGCTTGTCGGTGACCACCACGTCGGCTTCCGCCAGCAGCCGGCGGCCAAGCACCGTGATCAGCCCAGGGTCACCAGGGCCGCCGCCGATCAGCGTGACCTGGCCGGTCCCGGTGCGGCGCTGCCGCCGGACGGGCAGGCTGCCGGTGGCGAGCGCCAGCGCGATGGCGGCCCGCAGCCGCTGAGCGCGGCGCGGGTCCCGGCCCGCTGTGACCGCGACGGTGATGTCGCCGTTCCTGGCCACCGCCGGGGTCCAGGCTGCCGACGCCGCGCCGTCGTCGGCGCGCACGCACCAGATCCGGGCCCGTTCCGCGTCAGCAGCTACCTGCTCGTTGACCGCAGGATCATCGGCCGCCGCATGCACGAGCCAGGCAGTGGAAAGGTCGCCGTCCCGGTACCCGCGGCGCAGCACGCTGACCGGCAGCGCCTGCACGGCCGGGCATACCTCGGGGGCGATGACAACCACGGCTGCCCCGGCCGCCAGCAGGCTGACGGTGCGCCGCAGCGCGACCTGCCCCCCGCCGACCACGACCGCGCGCCGCCCGGCCATCGACAGCGTCACCGGATAGGAGGGAACGGGGTTCGGTGTCGGCTGCCGGTCCTGCGCAGCCGCGCCGCGCTGGGAGCTGCTCACGACGCCCTCCCGGTGACCGGCCGCTGCGGCCGCGACCGGATCACCGCCACGAATTTCAGGCTGAACGCTCGTGCGCAGGCGAGGCACTCCCACTGACCGGCATCAGCCCCGGACGGCCGCAGGTTCTCCTCGCCGCAGTACGGGCAGTAGAACGGCACCTGCCGTTCGCCGCTCATGTCAGCAGCTCCGCGTCGGCGCGCCGGACCCAGCTGGCGAACTGCTCGCCCGAGGCACGGTCTGCCTGGTAGTTGCGCAGCAGCCGCGTCACGTAGTCGGGCAGGCCGTCGGCCGTTACCTTGAGGCCGCGCAGTTTGCGCCCGAAGCCAGGATCGGTGCCGAGTGACCCGCCCAGGTGCACCTGGAAGCCTTCCTGCCCGTCGACGATCGATCCCTTCAGCCCGATGTCAGCGAGCTGGAAGCGCGCGCAGGAGTTCGGGCAGCCATTGACGTTGATGGTGATCGGCGTGTCGAATCCGGGCAGCCGCCGGTCAAGCTCGGTGTACAAGTCGCGGGCACGGCCCTTGGTCTCGACGATCGCCAGCTTGCAGAACTCGATGCCGGTGCAGGCCATCGTCCCCCGGCGGAACACGCTCGGGCTGGCCGTCAGGTCGACCGACTCCAGCTCGGCCACGAGTTCGTGCACAGCCCGCTCGGGAACATCCAGGAGGAGCAGCTTCTGCTCGATGGTGGTGCGGATCCCGCCAGAACCATAGGCCTCAGCCAGATCGGCCACCTGCCAGAGCTGCGTACCGGACGTGCGGCCGGTGTGCGGGGCAACGCCGACGTAATACAAGCCGTCGCGCTGGCGGTGCACGCCGATGTGGTCCCGTGACCCAGGCGCAGGGGCCGGTGGCGGCGGGCCATCGGCGAGCCCGTTCCCGCCCAGGTACTCGCGCTCCAGGACTTCGCGGAACCGCTCGGTACCCCAGTCGGCGACCAGGAACTTCAGCCTCGCCCGGCTGCGGAGCCGTCGGTAGCCGTAGTCGCGGAACAGGCCGGCGACGCCCGGCCCAGACTTCCGGCACCCGCTCGGCCGGCACGAACACGCCAAGCCGCTGAGCCAGCATCGGGTTAGTCGACAGGCCGCCGCCGACCCACAGGTCGAAGCCAGCACGGCCGTCCGGCCCGCGCACCCCGACGAAGGAGACGTCGTTGACCTCGTGCGCGGTGCACTGGTTCGCGCAGCCGGAGATCGCGGTCTTGAACTTGCGCGGCAGGTTGGTGAGGTCAGGGCTGCTGGTCGCGACCTCCTCGGTGGCCCGCAGCACGGCACTGGCGTCCAGCACCTCGGCCGCGTCCAGGCCGGCCACCGGGCAGCCCAGGATGTTCCGCGGGACGTCGCCGCAGGCCTGCAAGCTGGACAGGCCCGCTTCCTCGAGGCGTGCCCAGATGGCCGGGATGTCCTCGATCCTGATCCAGTGAAACTGGACGTTCTGCCGGTCGGTGATGTCGGCGAGGTCGCGGCCGTATTCCTTGGCGACGCCGGCCACCGCGCGCAGCTGGTCAGCTGTCAGCTGCCCGCCCGGTATGCGGACCCGCATCATGAAGTACGGATCCTCGATCTCGGCGTCCTCGAGCGCGCCCGTACGGCCGCCGCCGATGCCGGGCTTGCGCTGCGTGTACAGGCCCCACCAGCGGAACCGGCCGCGAAGGTCGGTCGGATCGATCGAGTCGAAGCCGAGCTGCGAGTAGCGGTTCAGGATGCGCTCGCGGACATGCAGCCCGTCGTCATCCTTCTTGAATCTCTCGGCGGGATTAAGCGGCTCGTGGTGGCCCAGAGCCCACTGGCCCTGGCCGCGAAGCGGCTGCGATGGCATTTCGTGGTCCTTCTGCTGGCGTGGCTGCGGTAGCGGGCGGGCACCGCGGCGCTGGCGGTGCCGGGAACGCTGGCGGTACCGGGCACCCAGCGGTAACGGTCAGCTCCGGGCCTGAGCCGGCCGGGCGAGCTGGTCGCGCTGAGTACCTGGGTCAGCAGGAAGGACGACAGATGGCGCTGGAGACGCGCAGCAGATCGATATGACGACGGCAGACCAGTCGCAAGTCGGCGTGACCGCGGCCGGCCAGCCCCGGGTCGGCGTGACGCCGGCGAACCAGCCGCAGGCCGCGGCTCGCGGTCGGGCGGTTCACAACGGCCTCCAGTGAATGTGGCACGCGCGCTAGGACGCTGATGCGGCTCGGCTCCGGCAAGCTGACCGCGCCGCGCTGCGCAGACTGCACTATGACGGTAACATCCCGAGCCGGCTGCAACGCAACATAAATGTTTCTGTCACCCACGCATTGCCGGGCCCGGCCATGGCTCGCTCAGCCGGTTCGCTTAGCCGGCTCGCCAGCGGGTAGCTGGCAGCCACACCGAGCCTCGTGCTCCTGGCAGAGAGGTTCGCCCGTGGAGATCAGGCCCGCGCCGTCAGCGGCGGCCAGGCAGGCCGCCGTCGTCCTCAACCCGGCCAAGGTTGACGACGCGGAGAAGTTCAGGGCGACCGTTTCCGAAGCCATGCGCGAGCACGGCTGGCAGCCGCCGCGCTGGCTGGAAACGACGGCTGACGATCCCGGCCAGCGGCAGGCGCATGAGGCAGCGGTCGCCGGTGTCAGGCTTGTACTCGCCTGCGGCGGCGATGGCACGGTCACGGCCTGCGCGGAAGGTGTGGCAGCCACCGGAGTGCCTCTGGCCATCGTGCCGATAGGCACCGGGAACCTGCTGGCCCGCAATCTCGGCGTGCCGGTCGACCTCGGCGAGGCGCTGGCCGTGGCGCTGACCGGAGCGGACACGCCTATCGATGCCGGGACCGCCAACGGCACGCCGTTCGTGGTCATGGCCGGGCTCGGCCTTGACGCCAGGATGATCAGCGACACCAGCGAGCCGCTGAAGAAGCGGCTGGGCTGGGCTGCTTACGCCGTCACGGTGATCAAGCACCTGCGCGACCGGCCGATGCGGGTCACGCTGACCGTGGACGGTGGCCGCCCGGTCCGGCTGCGGCCAACAGCCGTGATCGTCGGCAACGTCGGCTGGCTGCGCGGCGGTGTTCCGTTGCTGCCGGATGCCCGGCCGGACGACGGAATGCTGGATGCGGTCGCCCTGCGAGCTGGCGGCTGGGCCAGCTGGCTGGCTATCGCTGTCCACGTCCTGCTGCGCCGGGGCGAATCCAGCCGGGTGACCAGGTTCGTTTTCCAGGAGATGATCGTGACCACCGGCAGTCCGCAGCCCTGGGAGCTCGATGGCGAGACCATGGGCAGCACCAGCCGGCTTGTCATCGCCGCACAGCCCGGCCGGCTGCTGCTGCGGCTGCCCGCCGAGCGGCAGTAGTAGCGGGCGTCGTCCGGGCTGGTGCGGGCGCTTGCCGCCTGCTGAGCAGCCAGCAGCTCGAGGAAGGAGTAGCTGCGACCTGTCGCTGGCGTGGCTGCGGGCTTCCGCTCGGCGCCCGCCGGGTCAGCGACCGGCCGCCTTCCGGCGCGTGCGCCCGCCTCGGCGGCGCATCAGCAGCGTGATCCGGCGTTCGGTGAGCTGCTGGGTGTGCAGGCTGAGCCAGATGCAGACCGCCGCGAGCGGCAGCTCGATCACAACGGCGAGCAAGATCGACTGGGCCTGCTGATCAGCTGGCGTGGTCAGCACGTCGAACCAGGCGTCGACGAGCAGCAGCGTCGCCGTGGCCGTGGCCGCCGTGGACAGGTAGCGCGACCTGCGGAGGGCGAAGTAGGCGGTGGATGCCAGTGCCACCATCAAGATCGCGTCGAAGCCGGCCCAGGCAATGTCGTAGTTCGGCGACAGCTGCCGGGATGGCAGCGACGCGCCCAGGTAGATCGTCCACGGCAGCAAGATGAGCGAGAACAGCGCGAACAGCGGTCCCGCCCAGCGCACCACCTGTGCCTCGTCGACGAGCACAGCGTTCTCCGGCTCGGGCGCTGGCTCCACCAGGTCGTCGAGCCTGTCGACGACTTCCTCGGCCTTGCCGGCCAGACCGGCGCCCTCGGTGTTGACCGGATCGGCTGGCTTGCGGGCCACGTGCTCCGGGCCTGGGGCGGCGTTCACTGGGTCCTCCGTAGCGATGGCGCTTCGGTCGCATGTCTGGCCGCCGGCTGCATGAGAGTCGCGGGATCAGCCAAGCTACCCGTTCCGGCCCGGTCTGAACGGGTTTCCGAGCGTGAACTGTCGGCGGCTCGTGACACTATCTGGCCGTGACAGACCTCAGCTGGCATCAGTTTGAATTAGCCAAGCCCGATCTCGCGGCGGCAGGCAGGGCGCTGCTGTACCAGTTCGGCGTGGGCCTGGCGTTCCTGTCGACAATTCGGCCGGACGGCGGGCCGCGACTGCATCCGATCTGCCCGGTGATCGCTAGCGGACGACTAACCGCACACATCATTCCGTCCCCCAAACGTGCCGACCTGCGCCGCGACGCACGGTATGCGCTGCACTCCTTCCCGGCTGACGGCAACGAGGACGCCTTCTACTGCACCGGGCTGGCCGAGCCGGTCAGCAGCACGGAACTCGTAGCCGCTGCGACCGCGCAGTTCCTGTCCGAGCGCGGACTCGCTGACGAGCCCGACGGCTTCTCGGACGGCGAGTTCTTCGAATTGCGCCTTGGCCGGTGCCTGCTGACCAGCACATCCGGACCTGGGGACTGGCATCCGCGACACGAGGTATGGGCAGCGGGCGGGTAGCTGGCAGGCTCGGCCCGCCTCGGGTCGCCCCGACCGGAGCCGGGCACCACCCGGGCGCGGCGGTCTCAGCAGTCCGGACCAGCGGTGTTGCTGGGGTTTCATAGCGATAAGCCCGGCTGGTCATTAGCGCGTAATTCCGAGTTCACGGCCGCCCGGAACGCTGGCCGCATGACTTTCCCTAACGAAGAGCAGTCAGTGTCCAGCAATGGCCATTCTGATGCGGGTATTACTGACGCCGGGCCGTCCCGTCGCCAGGTGCTCGCCGGCGCCAGTGGCGTAGGGCTGCTTGCGGCGGCGCCCGTGATTCAGGGTCGGCCGAAGAAGACATCCGCCCGTCTTGCCGCTGCCGCCGGGCCTGACGGGACGCCCGAGCAGATTCACCTGACCTGGGGTGGCGATCCGGCCAGGAGCATGGTCGCGTCCTGGGCGTCACCCGGCCAGGCCAGCCGCCCGCGGGTGCTGCTGAGCGGACCACGCGGCTCAGTTGTCCAGCTGCCCGCGGTGGAGCGGACCTACACCGACGGGATCAACGGGGAGACCGTCTGGACCTACCACGTCGAGATGCGACGGCTTGACCCTAACGAGAGCTATACCTACACGGTCACGGCGGACAACGACGGCGCGGCTGAGCCATTCACCGGGACGTTCCGGACCGCGCCGGCCGGACGGGAGCCGTTCCGGTTCACCAGTTTCGGTGACCTGGCGACGCCGAACACCTCCTGGGTGCCGGGCACCTCCTTCTACGTCCGGGGCTACTCGGGCGGGGAGCAGACCAGGTGGCTGGAGCGGACCCTGCGCGAGGCACGGTCGGACCCGTCCATCGACTGGATCGTCGCGCAGATGCACCAGATCGCCTGCTCCTCGGCGGCCAATGGCAACGGCTCGGACCTCGGCATCCGGCAGGAGTGGCTGCCGCTGTTCGATAGGTACCAGGTGGACCTGGTGCTGACCGGCCATGATCACGATTACGAGCGGTCGTTCCCGTGCCGCGGCTTCGACAGCATGGCCGGCACCGAGGCCGCCACCGGCGCTCCGGTGCAAACGCTGCGGCCGCATCCGGTTACGACCACGGATTCGGGGGTCTTCGACACCAGCCTGGGGACCGTGCACCTCGTGCTTGGTTCTGGCGGAACCAGCGCCAACCTGGACAAATACGGCGTAGACAGCTCCGACGGGCTGACACAGGCAAAGGTATTCACGGTGCCGAACAGGCCGGCCCTCACCGGGACCCCCGGCGTGTACGCGCGCGCCGCTGCTGACGCGCGCGAGGACGCTGTCTGGTCGGCGCAGCGGGACACCCAGAGCGGCTACGGGATCGCGGTCTTCGACGTTGATCCCGGCAACGACCGGGATGGCCAGACCAGCATCACCGTGCGATATTTCCATGCGCTTGGCGCGGACCCGGTCAACCCCACGACAGGAGCGAAAGGCGCGCCGTCGTCGACCTACACCGAGTTCGAGTCGTTCACCCTGGTCCGGCCCCGTGCCGACCGGCAGCACAGGAACCAGGGACAGCGGGCGGGCGCCGTCGCCGGACGGTAATCCGCGGGTCGCACGCGGCAGGCGGCAGGCGGCAGGCCGGGCCGGTCCTGGCCACGCCCGCCGCGGTTGTCCGGGCGACCGCGTCCGGCTACCCTGGCGCCGGTGAGGCTAACTGCGTTCTGGGATCTGATGCGGGCGCAGTTCGGGGCGAGCTACGCGGAGAGCGTCGCCAAGGACTATGTCATCGCCGGGCTTGGTAGCCGGACCGTCAACCAGGCCCTCGCTGACGGCGAGGACGCGAAGGTCGTGTGGCGTGCCGTGTGTGACGCCTTCCATTTCCCCGACCGGGTGCGCTAAGCGGCTGACAAGCACTGTGCCCGTCAGCGGGTCGCGCTGCGCGATGAAGCGGACGCAGGCGCGGCTCCTGCACAGACTCATGGCGGCTCACCAGCGATTTCATGGCTCCCCAGGGATCTCGTGGCGGCTCCCCAGCGATCTCGTGGCGGCTCCCAGCGGTCTCGTCGCGGCTCCCCAGCGATCGAACTCAGGCAGGTGTCTCTCATGCGCCGGCAGGCCGGCTGGGCGGCTGGTGGCTAGTACGTGCTGGCGCCGAGCCGGATAGCTACCGCCAGGCCGCAGATACCGATGAAGACGCGCAGCCCGCTGGCCGGCAGCCGGCGGACCAGCGATGGGCCGATCCAGCCGCCGACGAGGAAGCCCGCGGCCAGCGGCAGTGCCGCGGTCCAGCGCACCGGGCCGAAGATCGCGAAACCGATCCCGGCGACGGCGTTGGCCATCCCCGATATCACGTTCTTCAGGGCGTTACTCCTGGCCAGCGACTGCCGGAACATGCGCATGAGCACTGCGAGCATGAGGATGCCGCCCGCGGCACCGAAGTAGCCGATGTAGACGGCAACAGCGAAGACGGTGGCCCGCGGCAGCCAGCCGCGGTCGCGCCCAGCGCCCCGGCCAGCGTCCGGGCCAGCGTCCGAGCCATTGTCCCGGCCAGGATCTCGGCCAGCGTCCGGGCCAGGGTCTCGGCCAGCGTCCTGGCCACTGCGATGGCTAGCAGCTATCCCCAGCGGGACCGGACGTCGCAGGACGACCAGCGACCCGGCTGCGATGAGCGCCGGCGCCACGTACTCGAACCCACGAGCCGGCGTCAGCAGCAACAAGGCTGCACCCGCCCCGCCGCCAGCGGCAGTCAGGACGCCGAGCCTGACCACTCGCGGCCGCTGGCCGACCAGCTCCGGGCGGGAGCCCGCTGCTGCGCCGACGGCGGTGAACATCAGCGCGACAGTGTTGGTCACGTTCGCGCTCACCGGTGGCAGGCCCAGTGCCAGCAGTGCCGGATAGGACACCACGGAGGCGAGGCTGGCCACTGTGCTGACGATGCCGGCGACGACTCCGACTCCCAGCAGCGCGGCCGCGGTGGCGGCAGCGCTCACTTCGGCACGTTTCCGGTCCGGATCCGCGGCCGCTGACGCGTGATCATGTGCCGAGGGGAGGCCGCGAAATACCGCGAACTGCGCAGGAGCATGCCCTGAGCCAACCATCTTGCGGGCTGGCGGTGGGACGGTCAGCAAAACCGGTCGTCGGCCACCCGAAAGCCTCGTGTGCTCGGCGTCATGCTGGCGGTCAGCGGCCCAGAAGTGCCCGGCTGACTACGGGGTGCTACCTGTTTCGCATGGTAGCGAGGTGTTTTCGGCAGGTCGGCGTGTCCGCTTCATGATCGAACAATTGTTCGCTAGAGTGAGGTCGCTGGCAGCAAACCGCGCACAAGGCGGCGGCTGCTGGCGTGAGGGCGGCGCTGCCGCAGGCCGATTGTCAGAGGGTCTGCGTAACGTCTCCACCAGCAGGCGACCAGGCTGCTCAGCCGGTACAGCTAGTCCGGCAGGCAGGTTAGGCATGCGCACGCGAGCGGCTCGGCGTAGCCCTCGGTCCCACCCCAACAGGAGCTCAGATGGCACCGAACGACAAAGCGGGTAGTGGCAAGGGCATTGGCGGCGACAGGGACAAGTCCCTGGAGACCGCGCTCGCGCAGATCGAACGGCAGTTCGGCCGGGGCGCCATCATGCGACTCGGCGACGACACCCGCGCGCCGGTTGAAGTGATCCCGACCGGCTCGATCTCGCTAGATGTCGCGCTCGGCATAGGCGGATTCCCCAAGGGCCGGATTGTCGAGATCTACGGACCAGAGAGCAGCGGTAAGACGAGCCTGGCCCTGCATGCCATCGCGAACGCCCAGAAGGGCGGGGGCATAGCGGCCATCATCGACGCTGAGCATGCCCTGGATCCGGACTACGCAAAGAAGCTCGGTGTCGATACCGACGCCCTGCTGGTATCCCAGCCAGATACCGGCGAGCAGGCGCTGGAGATCGCGGACATGCTGATCCGTTCTGGCGCCATTGACATCATCGTCATCGACTCGGTAGCGGCCCTGGTACCGCGCGCCGAGATCGAGGGCGAGATGGGCGACAGTCACGTCGGCCTGCAGGCCAGGCTCATGTCGCAGGCCCTCAGGAAAATCGCCGGCGCGCTTAACCAGACAAAGACCACAGCGATTTTCATTAATCAGCTGAGGGAAAAAATCGGAGTGATGTTCGGATGTATGTCATATAACACTCGAATCACTCTTGCCGATGGCAGCCAGGAAAAGATTGGCAAAATTGTCAATCAGCGCATGAATGTAGAAGTCCTCTCCTACGATCCCGACACCTGCCAGATCGTGCCACGCAAGATCGTCAACTGGTTCAACAACGGACCGGCCGACCGGTTCCTGCAGTTCACCGTCGCCAAGTCGGGTGGGAACGGTAGGGCGCAATTCGCGGCCACGGAGAATCACCTGGTCCGGACACCTGGTGGCTGGCGCCCGGCCGGCGAACTGATCGCGGGAGACCGGCTCTTGGTTACCGAACCACACCGTCTGAGCGGCCAGCAGATGCAAGTGGTTCTGGGTTCGCTCATGGGCGACGGCAACCTGTCGCCGAACCGTAGCGGCAGGGCAGGAACGCGATTCCGTCTCGGCCATGGTGCCCAACAGGCCGCTTATCTGGACTGGAAGGTCTCGCTGCTCGGCAACATCGAGTGCTCGCGGACTGTCAATGGCAAGGGCGCAGTCTTCGCTGACTTCCGGCCGCTGCCCGAACTGGCGGAGCTGCATGATGCCGTCTACTTCGGCGATGGAAAGAAGCATCTAACCTGGGACTACCTGAAGGCGCTGACGCCTCTAGCGCTGGCGATCTGGTACTTGGACGACGGCAGCTTCACGCTTCGCTCCAAGGGACTGCAGGAGCGCACGCAGGGCGGATCGGGCCGGATTGAGATCTGCGTCGAGGCAATGAGCCCCGGATCACGCGAGCGTCTGGTTCAGTACTTGCAGGACACTCACGGACTGAACATAAGGCTCAGAGCGGCTGGCGCGGCGAAGAAGGCGGTCCTGGTCTTCAGCACGGCCGCATCCGAGAAGTTTCAGAAGCTGGTCGCCCCATTCGTGCATCCCTCGATGGAGTACAAGCTCCTGCCGCGATTCCGGGGCAAGTGCACCGTGCAGCCCGAGTTCAGCCCGGCCGAACTGAGACTCCAGCCCGCGCAGATCCTCGATATCTGCATCAAGCCGCCAACGCGTTCCATGAACAGGTTCGATATCGAGGTAGAAGGCAATCATAATTACTTTGTCGACGGCGTCATGGTCCATAACAGTCCCGAGACGACTACTGGCGGTAAGGCGCTGAAGTTCTATGCCTCAATTCGCCTCGACATCCGGCGCATCGAGACGCTGAAAGACGGAACGGACGCGGTCGGTAACAGGACGCGGGTAAAGGTCGTAAAGAACAAGTGCGCCAGCCCGTTCAAAGTCGCCGAGTTCGACATTCTTTACGGTCACGGGATTAGCCGTGAGGGCAGCCTCATCGATCTCGGCGTCGAGCAGGGCATCGTGCGCAAGTCCGGCGCCTGGTACACATACGACGGCGACCAGCTCGGTCAGGGCAAGGAGAACGCCAGGAACTTCCTGCGCGACAACCCGGACCTGGCGAACGGGATCGAGAAGAAGATCAAGGAGAAGCTCGGCGTCGGCGCGAAACTTGACGCGGAGGCGGAGCTGCCCGGCGGCTTGGCCGTGCCGCCAGGCATTGCGACGGTGACGAGCCTCCGGGCCGAGTAGGCCCGCGGGTGCGGGAGGAGCGAGCCCGCGGCCGGGCCGAAGCTGATCCGGAGCTCGGGCCCGACGCGGATCCGGAGGCAGTGGCCCGGCAGATCTGCCTGCGGATGCTGACGGCTGCGCCGCGCACTCAGGCGCAGCTAGCCGCGGCGCTGCGTCGGCGCAGGGTGCCGGATGCGGCGGCCAAGGCTGTGCTTGCCCGGTTCGCCGAGGTGAAGCTGATCGACGATGCCATGTTTGCCCGGGCATGGGTCGAGTCGCGTCACCTCGGTCGCGGCCTGGCCGGCCGGGCGCTGGGGGCGGAGCTACGGCAGCGCGGCGTCGCCCAGCAGGACATCCAGGCGGCGCTGGAGGACCTGGGGCCGGACCAGGAGCTCGCTACTGCCCGCGAGCTGGTGGCCCGGCGGCTGCCGGCGACCGCGAACATGCCCGCGCCAGCTCGGGTCCGTCGGCTGGCCGGGATGCTGGCACGCAAGGGCTACCCGGCGGGCCTTGCCTACCGAGTGGTCCGCGAGGCGCTTGAGCAGCAGCCCGGAACCGGCTCCGTTCCGTTCCTTGATCTTGATGCGTTGCCAGAGCCGGATGCCGAGGACGATGCGGCTGAGCTGTAGCGGCCCAGCGAAGCTTCACCAAAGAAATCTCATCCGCACGTGCTTGCTCAAATCGTTAAAACACATACAACCCATGACACCGAAACGGCGCCGGGCCGCGACACATGCCCGTGTCGGCACCATCGCGGATATCACCACCACTCCGGCCAAGCTCCCTCGTCCATAGCCCTATTCGAGCATAGGTACGAACCATCCGGAAGGGCGGGCTGCAGCCCAGACACCTGCCATAGTCATGGACCGAACCCTGGCGAGGTCCCGTCTCACCGCGCCGGCCAGCCAGGGTTGGTCGTGACCATCGAGCTTGCAACGCGCAGGCAAGGCCGGGCGATCTCGCTCGCGAACCTCGTCAGGTCCTGTGCCGCTCTCGACCTTGCATTCTATGCCTGGTACCATGCAATACATGGAACCTGGCAATGATGTTAACTGGCTCGGCCAGGTTCGTAAGGGCGTGGCCGAGCAGTGCGTCCTGGCCCTGCTCACCACGGGCGAAAAGTACGGAGTCGAGTTGGCGCGCGAGCTCACGGCGCGGGGGCGGATCATCGGCGGCGAAGGGACGCTCTACCCGCTGCTTGCCCGCCTGCGGCGCAACGGCCTGGTCGAGACGTCGTGGCAGGAGTCCAACGCCGGCCCGCCGCGCCGTTACTACCACCTCACCAGCGACGGAGAACTGGCCCTGGCCAGCTTCAAGAAACAGTGGCGGGGTTTTCGCGACGCCGTCGATGAAATCCTCAACGAAGGGACCCAGGAATGACTGCCCGGCAACCGGTCGGCGAGGCCGACAAGCTCGTCCGGCGCTATCTGACGCAGCTGGACGCAGCGCTGCACGGCGTCGAGTCGTCCCGGAGGCGGGAGATCCTCGCCGACGTGCACGAGCACATCGAAGAGCAGCGGACCGGGCTCGATGCCGGCGACACGGCAAGTGTCCGGACCCTCCTCGACAAGGTCGGCGAGCCCGCTGCCATCGCCGCCGAGGCAGGCGCGCCGCCGCCGGGCGGCGGCCGCTGGGACGCGTGGGCGCCGTGGCTGATCATCTTCGGGCCACTCGCGAGCGGGCTGGGCTGGATCGCCGGGATGCTGATCCTGTGGCCCTCCCCGACATGGAGCCGGCGCGACAAGCTGATCGCCACCATCGTGCCGCTCGTCGGCCTGGTGGCTCTGTTCTTCGGCCTGGTGGCTGCACTCGGCGGCGCAGCTGCCTGCCCCGGCCACGCCGCGGCTGGCTGCACGACCAAAGGGATCACCCTCCCGCTCGGAGTCGCCATACTCCTGGCCGTCGCCGGTCTCGCCGCTCACCTGCTGCCGCCAGTCCACCTGATGAGAAAGCGTCAGCGGCAACGCTCCACCCTTGCCTGACCAGCCCGCTGACGTTTCAGCCGGACTGGCCCCGCCTCGAAACGCAAGGACGGCACCCTCCCGCTCGGCACCGCCCGGCCCACAGCTAGGAGCCGGGCGGTTCTGTGCCCGGCTCTGAGGCATAACGCACGGGATAGAGGCCAGCCGGGACCACGTTCTCCCTGGTACGGGACAGAGTTGACCGTTCTGTTATAAGCGCTTAGCTTTACGGCAGCGAGGTTTTCTGCTCCGTGCAACCTAGTCCGGCGTGTGCAGACACTGAAGATAGAAGCGGAACGACGATGGCAGGGCTGTTCGGTCCGGTCACTGTCGGGCCCTGACGGTAAGCGAGCGAGTGAGCGGGCGAAGCTAGGCCCGGCTGCGTCTGGCCGCAGTCGGCTAGGCCGATGGCCTGACGGAAGGAGAGCGTGGCGCTGATCTGTTGCTTGCCACGGCGGCGGTAGCCGCTGCGGACCGAGCGTGCCCTTAGGTGGCGTGGTGATGCCGTGCGGTGGCATCCGGGTCTCGCCGTCTCGGCTCGCGAATCTGGCTTCGTTAACCGGCGCCAGACTGAGGCGACAGCATCAGGCCGACTGAGACCGCGCTGTGGCCGCGTTTCCGCAGCCAGCGCAGATACCGGGCAGCCGCTGCTCGGGCGGTAATCCCTCGCTGCAGGCATACGTGCTTGCTGATGGCTAGCGATGTGCGCGGGCCAGGTGGGAGAGGGGTGGTCTGTGAACAGCGGCGTTGTGCTCGCACTGGTGATCATCGGATGCCTGGCTGCAATCAGCACCATGACCGTGCTGGTCGTGGTTCTTCGGCGCGGCGGTGCGCTCGGTGCTCCGGCTGGCCGACCGGCGGCCGATGCGGAGCTCCTCGAAGCGGATACTGCCCGTCTGCAGGCCGATGCCGCTGGCTATGTAGCCGAACTCAAGGCCAAGGCTGAGCAGGAGGCGGCCGCGATCGTCAGCAAGGCGGCGGCAGCGGCAGCAGAGACGGCAACCGCTGCTCATCGCGACGCGGAGACGGCCAGCCGCGACGCGGAGACGGCCCGCCGCGACGCAGAGATCGCCAGCCGCACGGCTGAGGCTGAGGCCACGGCAGCCAAGGACGAGGCCCGCCGACTGCGGGCTGACCTTGAGCGCCGCGAGGATCGGCTCGGCGAACGTGAGCAGCGCATTGACGAGCTGGCTCGCAAAGCCGACGAGCAGGCTGCAGGACTCGACGCTCGTCGTGCCGAGCTCGACCGGTTCGAGGCAGAGCGGCGCACTGAACTGGAGCGGGTCGCCGGCCTGACCGCCGACCAGGCGAAAGCAGAGCTGGTGACGGGCATCGAGAACCAGGCCAAGCGCGAAGCGGCGCTCATAGTCCGGGACATCGAGGCCGAGGCCCGGCGCGAGGGCGGCAAGCGCGCGCGGAAGATCATTACCCTCGCGATCCAGCGGGTGGCTAGCGAGCAGACCAGCGAATCGGTGGTCTCCGTATTGCACTTGCCGGGTGACGAGATGAAGGGCAGGATCATCGGCCGCGAGGGCCGCAATATCCGTGCCTTCGAGTCCGTCACCGGGGTCAACCTGATCATTGACGACACTCCGGAAGCGGTGCTGCTGTCGTGCTTCGATCCGGTCCGGCGCGAGGTCGGCAGGCTCACGCTGGAGAGGCTGGTGCTGGACGGCCGAATTCACCCGCAGCGGATCGAGGAGGCTTACGAGCGCAGCAAGGCCGAGATCGAGGCACTCTGCGTCCGGGCCGGCGAGGACGCGCTCGTGGACGTCGGTATCACCGACATGCACCCGGAGCTGACGAATCTGCTGGGCAGGTTGCGTTACCGGACCTCGTACGGCCAGAACGTGCTGAAGCACCTCATCGAGTCCGCCCACATCGCGGGCATGATGGGCAGCGAGATCGGCCTCGACCCGGTGCTGATGAAGCGGTGCACGCTGCTACACGACATCGGCAAGGCACTCACCCACGAAGTGCAGGGCAGCCACGCGCTGATCGGCGCCGAGATCGCGCGGAAGTACGGCGAACCGGACGACGTGGTGCACGCCATCGAGGCGCACCACAACGAGGTAGAGGTTCGCACTGTCGAGGCGGTGCTGACCCAGGCGGCCGACGCGATCAGCGGCAGCAGGCCCGGCGCCAGGCGGGAGTCCCTTGAGGCCTACGTGAAGCGGCTGGAGCGGCTTGAGCACATCGCGATGGCTCAGGAGGGCGTCGAGAAGGTGTTCGCCATGCAGGCCGGCCGCGAGATCAGGGTGATGGTCAAGCCCGGCGACGTGGACGACATCCAGGCCCAGGTCATCGCGCGGGATGTCGCCAAGCAGGTCGAGGACGAGCTGACCTACCCAGGCCAGATCCGGGTCACGGTGATCAGGGAGTCGCGCGCCATCGAGTTCGCCCGGTAACAGAGTTCGCCTGGCAACTATGGCAACGACGCGGGGAACGGGGCCGACCGGGAACTCCGCCGCCGGCGCTACCCGGCGGCTATCGCGATCTGCGGGACGCCCGGCGGGCTGAAGCCGAGGATCTGCCCGTAGAACGACAGTTCCGCCTCCAGCGCCGCAATCAGTGTCTCTGCCTTCCGGAAGCCATGCGACTCGCCCTCGAACGCGATGTAGGCATGGCGGATGCCGTGCGCGGCCAGGTCCGCGGCGATGCTCTCGGACTGGGCAGGTGGCACGATGGGGTCGTCAAGTCCCTGCAGCAGCAAGATCGGGCAGGTCGCGTCGTTCACATGGCCGACCGGGGCCCGTTCTTCATAGACGACCTCGGAGCCCGGCATCGGCCCGATCAGCCCGTCCAGGTAACGGGACTCGAAGTCATGCGTCTGCGCCACGAAGCCGCGCAGGTCGGACACGCCGAAGTAGGAAACGGCGGCGCTGAATGCCACACCGCGCTTGGTCCCGGTAGTTACCGCCGCGAGCGTGGTCCAGCCGCCGGCCGACCCGCCGCGGATCGCGATCCTGGCCGGGTCCGCGCCGGCCTGCCCGGCGACCCAGCGGGCTGCGGCGATGGCGTCCTGGACGTCGACCACGCCCCATTGCCGGCGCAGCCGCTCCCGGTACTGACGGCCGTATCCGCTGGAACCGCCGTAGTTGACGTCGATGATGCCGATGCCGCGGCTGGTGAAGTAGGCCTTCGCCAGGTCCAGGTTCGCCGACACCCGCGCCGTCGGGCCGCCGTGGACCCACACCACGTAGGGCGCTAGCTCGCCGGCCGGACCGCTGGCGTCCGGGTTGGTCGGCGGATACAACAGGGCGTGCACGACCTGGCCGTACGGGCCCTCGAAGTCCACGTGCTGTGGGACCGGCAGGTACTTTTCGTCCGGGAGCGTGCCAGCGTCGCGCTGGAGCACATCGGTTTTGCCGGTGGCGGCGTCGACCCTGATCACCGCTGCCTGAGTAGCAGGCCCGCCAGCGACTGCACCGATCGTCGCACCGTCGGCCGACAATGCCATGCCGAACTCGGCGAACGGGGTATCGAGGTCCTTGAGCTCGCAGGACTCTGGATCGAGGATGGCCAGCCGCGCGGCCCCCGCGCCGTGCGTCACAGCGAGCCGGCCGTCGCCGAGCAGGGCAAAGGGTCTGGCACCGAGCTGCCAGAGCGGCCCGGCAAATTCCTCATCGGCTGGGAAGAGGGCCATCGGCGGCTCGCCGGTCAGGCTGAGCTGGTAGATGTTCCACCAGCCTGGCCAGTCGGTGGCCACGTACAGGCTGGAGTTATCCCGCCACAGCGGCGCCAGCACCGATTCGCGCTGGTTGCCCGTCAGCAGGCGGCCCTTGCCGGGCAACCCGTTCTGCATCGGGGCGACCCGCAACTCGGTGCCGTCCCACGGCATGTGCGGGTGGTTCCAGCAGATCCAGGCCAGCCACTTGCCGTCTGGCGATGGCGTCGGGTAGGCAAAGAAGTCCGAGCCAGTGACCAGGATCCGGATCGCGTCGGGGTTGTCGGCTGCAGATCCGTCCAGCGGCACGGCCACGATGGCCCGGCTGACCTTGCCGCCCTCGTGCTGCTCCCGCACGCACCACACCTCGCGACGGTCCGGCGACAGGACGAAGTCGGCGTACCGCAGCGCGGCGGCACCGAGCGAGCCGCCGCCCGACGCGGCCGGCACCGCAGCGGGATCCGGGGTCAGCGGCGCCGGGGCGTCCTTGGCGTCGCCGGCGGCCGTGGCCGCCGCGGCCAAGTACAGCCGCTGATCGGCAAAGTTCGCAAAAAGGATCTGATAGCCCTTGGCCTGCTTGCTGCCCAGCGCCGACCTCGGGATGGGCAGATAGGCGAGGCCGCCGTACTCGTGTACCCGGGTCCGGGCGTTCCACGGGGCGGGCAGGAGGGCCGTCTGCTTGCCGCCGGAGCTATGCACCACGGTGGTCCTGCCGCCCTCCTCGGGCAGGCCTTGCTGCCACCAGGCGTCGCTGCCGAGGATCGTCGGAAAAGATCCGGTCACCGGAGCACTGGCAATCTCGGCTGCGGTAATGGGTGACGGCCACTCGCCGAACGGAACTGCGGGAGCGGTGACCTCTGCATTGGGCTGCTCGTCGGCTGCCATGCCGTCAGTCACTGCCTGGTCGGTGACGACCTCGTTCCCGCTCTCTGTCATACGCATATGGTGCCCTACGGGGCTGGTTTGAGAAGCGGCGAATCCGGACACTCGTGTAATTCTTCCTACTTGCGAAATTCGCGCCTGTCGTGCAGCCTGCCGCGGGCGGGCGTGCAGGGTGGCCGCCGGCGGGCTGTCGGCCCTCTAACCTAGAGGGCATGGCCGCCGTCACGCAGCGAAGCTTCGAGATCCGCACCTACGGGTGCCAGATGAACATGCACGACTCCGAGCGACTGGCTGGCCTGCTCGAGGCGGCGGGTTACCGGCGGGCCGCCGACGGGGCCGACCCGGACGTGGTCGTCTTCAATACCTGTGCCGTCCGGGAGAACGCTGACAACCGGCTATACGGGAACCTTGGCCACCTGCTTCCGGTGAAGAACGCGCGGCCCGGCATGCAGATCGCGGTGGGCGGCTGCCTGGCGCAGAAGGACCAGGCCGCGATCACCCGGCGGGCGCCATGGGTGGACGTGGTATTCGGCACCCACAACATCGGATCGCTGGCCGTCTTGCTGGAAAGGGCCAGGATTCAGCAGCAGGCTCAGGTGGAGATCCTGGAATCGCTGGAGCGCTTCCCGTCGGTCCTGCCGGCCAGCCGCGAGTCGGCGTACTCGGCCTGGGTCGCCATCTCCGTCGGCTGCAACAACACCTGCACCTTCTGCATCGTGCCGAGCCTGCGCGGCCGGGAGGAAGACCGCCGGCCAGGAGATGTGCTGGCCGAGATCGAGGCACTGGCGGCCGACGGTGTGCTGGAGATCACACTGCTCGGCCAGAACGTCAACTCCTACGGCGTGGGGTTCGGCGACCGGCTCGCGTTCGGCAAGCTACTGCGTGCCTGCGGGAACGTGGCCGGCCTGGAGCGGGTCCGGTTCACCTCGCCGCACCCGCGTGACTTCACCGACGACGTGATCGACGCGATGGCGCAGACACCGAACGTGATGCCCCAGCTGCACATGCCACTGCAGTCCGGCTCCGACGCGGTCCTGAAGGCCATGCGCAGGGCTTACCGGAGAGACAAGTACCTGGCGATCCTCGACCGGGTTCGGGCAGCGATGCCGGCAGCCGCGATCACCACCGACATCATCGTGGGCTTTCCCGGCGAGACCGAGCAGGACTTCGCCGGCACCCTGGACCTCGTCCGTGAGGCGCGGTTCGCGGGGGCGTTCACCTTCCAGTACTCGATCCGGCCCGGCACCCCGGCCGCGGAGATGCCAGACCAGGTTCCGGCGGAAGTCGTCGCGGAGCGCTACGAGCGACTGGCCGCACTGGTCGCCGAGGTGTCGTGGCAGGAAAACCTCAGGCTGGTCGGCACCGAGGTCGAGGTGCTCGTGGCCGAGGGCGAGGGCCGCAAGGACAGCGCGACGCACCGGATGTCGGGCCGGGCCAGGGACAACCGGCTGGTGCACTTCGCTCCGCCCGACCCCGCGCCGCGGCCGGGAGATGTCGTTACCACTGTTGTGACCAGCGCATCTCCGCATTACCTGCTGGCCGACAGCGGCGCCGCCGTAGTCCGGCGCACTAGCGGCGGCGATAACTGGGCGATGCGGCAAGCCGCCGGCCTCAGCCAGCCGGGAGCCGCGGTCAGCCAGCCGGGCGTGACTGCCGGCCAGCCGGGAGCCGCGGTCGGTGCGGGGGAAGGCTCCGCCAGCCAGCCAGCGGGCGCCGTGCTGCTGGGCATGCCGTCGCTTCGAGCCCTCACCTAGACAGTGCGCGTGCCCCGCCGGTCCTCGTGCCCCGCCGTGCTGGCGCTGTCAGGCTGACGCTGATGCCACGGCCGGTGATCGTCGTCGTGGGTCCGACCGCGGCGGGCAAATCGGAGCTCTCCCTGGCCCTGGCCCATGCCCTCGGTGGCGAGGTCGTGAACGCCGACTCGATGCAGCTCTATGCCGGCATGGACATCGGAACCGCCAAGCTCAGGCCATCTGAGCAGCAGGGCGTGCCGCATCATCTGCTGGACGTCTGGCCGGTAACGCAGCCCGCCAGCGTGTCCGAGTACCAGGTGCTCGCCAGGCATGCGATCGACGACATCCGCCGCCGCGGCCGCACCCCGATTATGACCGGCGGTTCCGGCCTTTACATCCGGGCCGCGATCGACAACCTGCAGTTCCCTGGCACGGACGCCGACCTGCGCGGCCGGCTGGAAGAGGAGCTAAGCCAGCTAGGCCCGGCGGCGCTGCATGCCCGGCTTGCTGCCCTCGACCCGCCGGCCGCTGCTGCGATCCTGCCCGGCAACGGCCGCCGGATCGTCCGGGCGCTGGAGGTGATCGAGTTGTCGGGCCGGCCGTTCAGCGCGACCCTTCCCGAGTATGAAGCTGTCTACCCGGCAATCCAGCTCGGTGTTCAGGTGCCGCGGCCGGAACTGGATCAGCGGATCGCCGACCGGGTGCACCACATGCTGGAGCTCGGACTGGTAGATGAAGTGCGGCAGCTTGAGCAGGCCGGACTGCGGGAGGGCAAGACGGCAAGCCGCGCGCTCGGCTACGCCGAGGTGCTGCGGTTCCTGGCCGGCGAGTCAGGCCTGGACGATGCGGTAGCCCACACGATCACGGCGACGCGCAGGTTCGTCCGCCGTCAGGAGTCCTGGTTTCGCCGCGACCCTCGGACCAGCTGGATCAGTGGCGGGCCAGGTTCGGCAGATCGGGCGCTTGCCGCGCTGGCGGGCAGCATGACGACCCTGCTGCCTGAGGGATGACGGCGCCAGGGTGGCCAGCGTCCCCCGCTAGCATCGGGATCATGCGGTTCGCCAAGGGGCAGGGCACGGGGAATGACTTTGTGATCTTGCCGGATCCTGATGGGGAGATGGAACTGAGTCCTGCGCTGGTGGCGCGGCTGTGCGACCGGCACTTCGGGATCGGGGCTGATGGCGTGCTGCGGGTTGTGCGGACCGCGGTCGCCGGCCGGGACGCTGCTGGTCAGGCGGCTGAGTGGTTCATGGACTACCGCAACGCTGACGGGACCATTGCGGAGATGTGCGGGAACGGCCTGCGCGTATTCGCCAGGTACCTGATAGAGGAGGGGCTGGTGAGCGGCCCGCCCGGACCCGGGTTTCCGGTCGCTACCAGGGCGGGTACCCGGGCGGTGCGGGTCGAGGATGACGGCCAGTTCACTACCGACATGGGTCCGGCGGCGGTGCTCGGTGACGGCTCGGTCGAGGCGGGGGACACCACGTATACCGGACTGGCGATCTCGGTGGGCAATCCGCATCTGGCGTGCATTGTCGACCGGCCGGTGTCCGAGATCGAGCTGGGTCACCCCAGGGTGCTAACACCGGCCGGACTGACTAGCGGCGCGAACATTGAGATCGTCCGGGCGGTCGCGCCGCGCGAGATCGAGATGCGGGTGAGTGAGCGCGGGTCGGGCCTGACGCTGTCGTGCGGGACTGGGGCGGTGGCTGCGACCGTCGCGGCCGCCGCGGCGGCCGGGGAGTGGCCCGACGGCCCGGGCGTGCCATGGACCGTGTGGGTGCCCGGCGGCAGACTGACGGTGCTGCCGAGCAGCACCGCCAGCCAGCTCACCGGTCCCGCGGAGATCGTCGCGGCTGGCGAGCTGTCGGCCGGCTGGCTCGCTGACATCTCGCCCCTCGGGCTCGCCACATCGTGAGCTTTGGCTAGGAGCCGGCTGGGCGGGGCGTGACCCGCGGCTGCCGTGCCTGCGGAACGGCCAGCCGGAGTCCGACATGCACGAGCGTCCAGCCGGTCCGCACCCGGAGCGTGCTGAGTGGCGCGCTGGGCCGTACGTCAAGGCTGCTAGCCGCGGCGCGAAGTTCGGCCGTTCGCTGACTCGCCAGTCCCTCAAGCAGGTGCTGATTCATCGTGACCAGGTCCCTTCGTGGTTGCGTATGGGTAGTGCAAGCCGTTTCGCTGCGGCGATGCCGCCGGTCGTTTCGCTGCGGCGATGCCGCCGGTGGTTTCAGTGCGCGATGCGGCGGGTCGTTTCGGTGCGCAGTGCTGCAGGGGGTCATTCGCTGCGCGGTACCTCGGGTCGGGCGTCCTCGGCAGCCGGCGCTGACTCCGGCAGGGCGACCTCGGAGCTCGGCCGCTGCCGCGGCTTGGCCTTCCGGATCCTGATGTCGCCGCTCAGTGATCGGCACCGGATCTCGACCGAGGCGGGCGAGTCGCCGTCCTCGTCGGGGGTCGGCTCCAGGTCGCTGCGAATGTCGCCGCTGGTACTGACAAGGTCCAGGTAGACACCGAGCCCGGGCACGACGGCGACTTCGATGTCGCCGGATGTGCTGGCCAGTTCCAGCCGTCCGGTGGCTACGCTGCCGATCTCGATATCGCCGCTGGTAGTCTGGGCAGCCACGGAGCCGGCGCAGTAGCCGACGGTAACGTCGCCGCTGGAAGTGTTGAAGCCGACGTCACCCTCGACCTCCCTGGCCCTGATGTCGCCGGAGGCGGTCCTGATCGTCAGGTTGCCGCCAGCCTTGTTCAGCAGTACGTCGCCGCTCGCGCTCTGCACCGTGACATCCCCTGTGATCAAGTCGGCCGTGAGATCGCCGCTGGCAGTCTGCATCGCCAGGGCGCTGAGCTCGCCTACGCATGCCAGGTCGGCCGATGCGGTCTTGGCCGCGCAACTAGATCCCGCGGGCGCCTTGATGATCAGGTCGAGGCCTTTATTCCGGCGGAACGAGCTAAACCGCGGCCCGTGTACGTACAGCTGCCCATCCTCGAAGCTGACCTGCACCTGCTCGATGAGTTCGGCGATGCCGGCGTTCCGGCGGCTTGGCAGCACTTCGACAGTTAGCTCGGTGGTCGGCTGGCCGGCGACGACGATGCTGCCGGCCGGCCACGAGTCGACGCTGATGTCGACCGGATCAGAGCATGGAAAATCCCAGTTGGTCATCGGTGGTGCCCTCCTGTGCGGCTGGTGAGCGGAACGGCGGTGTTATTCGTGGTCGGTGCTGGCCGTGCAGCGGTGCTAGCTGAGCGGCTGGATCCGCCGCGGTCGGCTAGCTGCGTGCGAAACCGGTGACACGCTTGCCGATGGTCGGCCTGCCGGGTCTGCCCGGCGGGAACGGCGACCGCGGACCTGCTCCCCGGCCGGCCTGATCGTCAAGGCCGCGGCTGATCGCCCGGACGAGCCAGGCGTTCACCGACAGGCCGGTCGCTCCGGCGACCGCCTCAACCCGGGCCTTCATCCCTTCCGGCAGACGCAAGGTAACGCGAGCGGTGCCAGCCTCGTCAGCGGCTTCAGGCACCTCCTGGCCAGAATCGTCCGGGACGTGGTCAACGTTGACGACGAACTCCGGCTCGCTGCCGGACAGCCTGACGTCGATAGTCGCGCCGTCGATGCTGGCGGTGATCTCGTCGGCCGCGGCCGACAGGACGTCCAGCAGCGCGAGGCGCACCGACGAGTCCAGCGTTTCCGCCAGCATCTCGGCCGCCCTGGAAATGTCCTCCCCGGCGAACCGGGTGATGGCCGTGAGCTCCCGGCGGAGCGATTCTGCATACGAGCTGAGATCCATGACGTCATCATGACGTCATTCACGACGTCTGTCAACTCCAGATCTGACGTCAGTGACGACGCACACATCGCCGTCCTGACGTCAGCGCCGACGCACATGCCGCCGACCTGACGTCACGAAGTCCTGCTGAGGCCGCTCGAGGACGGTCCAGTAGCCGCCACCGAGCTCGTGGGCGCCACCACGATCTGCCAACACCGCCTGCACCGGAACGTATGTGGACGTGCTGCTGCTGGAGCGGCACCTACGCCACATACGTTGGCCTTGCGCGGCGGCCGCGACTCAATCCGGGTCCAGGGCGACGTCAGCGGATCAGCGCGGATCCGTTGACGTCAGGGTGTGGGCCGCCAGCCCTCGGATCGAGGCGTCCAGGACCTCGGCAACGTGCGCGACCGGCAGCGGGCGTCCGGCCGCGGCCGTGGCCTTCGCGATCTGCAGAGAGCAGCCGGGATTCGCCGAGACCAGCAGATCCGCGCCGGTCGCCAGCACGGCGCTCGCCTTGCGGGTGCCTAGCTCAGCGGCGGCTTCGGGCTGCACCAGGTTGTAGATGCCAGCCGAGCCGCAGCAGGTGCCCCCGTCGGCAATCTCGATCAGCGTCACGCCGGGAATCGCGGCCAGCAGGCTGCGCGGCTGAGCCGTGATTCGCTGGGCGTGGCCGAGGTGGCACGCATCGTGGTAGGCGATCGCCACATCCAGCTCCGCTCGTGGCGCCACCGGCCCGAGTTCGGCCAGGTATTCGCTGAGGTCGCGAACGCGGCTGCTGAATGCAGCGGCCCGATCGGCCCAGATGGTATCGGCGGCGAGCAACTGCCCGTATTCCTTCATAGCCGAGCCGCAGCCGGCTGCGTTGACGATCACCACGTCGACGCCAGCCTGCTCGAACGTGGCGATGACCTGCCGGGCGAAGGCTGCGGCCTCCGCCCGCCGTCCGCCATGCAGCGACAGCGCGCCACAGCAACCCTGCGGGCGGGGAACGATGACGTCACAGCCCTCGGCTGCAAGCACGCGCGCTGTGGCCGCATTTACCTGCGGGAAGAGCACCTGCTGAACGCAGCCGGTCAGCATGCCGACGACGGCCCGTCGTTCGCCCCTGGCCGGGATGCGGGCAGGCAGCCGATGGTCGGGCGACAGCCGCCGACGCTGACGCACCCGCGGGCGCCCCACTCGCGTTCGCCCCGCTGGCGTTGGCCCCGCTGGCGTTGGCCCCGCTGGCGTTGGCCCCTCGGGCATTTGTCCCTCGGGCGTTCGATTCGCTCGCGGTCGGGTCGGCGCGACCGCGAGCGCGGCCATCGCCTCCGGCACGATGCGGCTGAGGAGCTTGCTGCGCAACGCGAGCCGGTCCAGCCCAGTCAGCTGCGCGACCCGCAGCGGGCCGAGGGCCGCGCGCAGCCGGTTCGGATAGGGGAACGTAGCGAATATGGCCGCCCTGACCGCCTGGTCGCGGCGGGATCGTGGCGGCAGCGGGGCCGGTCCGGAGCGGCCGGTCGTGCCATCGAGCTGACTCGCGGCATCTCCGCCAGCGGCCGCAGGCGCCGGCTCAGCCCAGGTCCTGGCCGCCTCGATCAGCTGGTCGTACTGCACGCCCGACGGGCACGCCGTCATGCAGGCCATGCAGCCCAGGCACCGGTCGAAATGCTCGGCTGCCGCCGCGCTGCCCTCTCCGCTGTCAAGGATCTGGCTGATCAGATGAATGCGCCCGCGGGGAGAGTCCATTTCCTCGCCCCACAGCTGATACGTGGGGCAGGCTGGCAGGCAGAATCCGCAGTGCACGCAGTCGCTGGCGAGCCGGCGCAGGTCCCCGTCCGGATCCAGCATGCTGCCGTCACCCCCAGCCGTGCCGTCACCTGCGGGCCCAGGGTCAGCGCCGGCCATCAGATCCCGCCAGCGAACCGGCCGGGCGCCATCCGGCGCTCCGGGTCGAACTGCTCCTTGACCGCCCGCATGAGCCCGAGCGATGGCACTGTCCCCCACACGCTGACCATCTCCCGCACGGCCGCAGGCGCGCGCAGCACAACCGCGCTACCCGTCATTGCCGGAACGTCGGCCGGACCCGGGCGAGCCATGCCAGCCCGCAGGGTCTCGACGAATCGCGCGACGGCCGCCGCCGGTGCTTCGTCGCCGACCCGCACGGACAGCACACCGGCCGCTGCTGCCCCGCCGATCGCCGGATCCAGCTCCTCGGCGAGCGCCGCCGTCCTGATCGCTGCCAGCACCGCGGCGAGCTGGCTCGCCCAGAACCCGACCTGGATGACGGTGGCGCCGCTGCTCGCCTCGGCTGTAGCCGCCATCGCGGTCTTGCTGACGCTGGCTGTTGTGCCGGGCTGGTCGCGCTCCGCCAGGAGGCGGAGCATCCGCTCGGCCCGCCCGTCAACGCTGGCTTCGTCGCCTTCGAGCAGCACGCTGACGGTGATCGGCTGTGCTGCGGACGGCCAGTCAATCTCGATGGCCGAAGGCACCAGCGCAGACGCGGCCATGGCTTCGACAGCGGCGCTGGCCGCTCGTGGGTCCGGGCAGTCCAGAGCGATGACCGCCGAGGCGGCTGGCGCCGGGTGCAGCCGGAAGGTGGCCTCGGTGATCAGGCCAAGGGTGCCGAATGATCCCGCGAAGAGCTTGCCGAGGTCGTATCCGGCCACGTTCTTGACAACCTTGCCGCCGGAGCGGGCGATGGTGCCGTCGGCGCGGACTACCGTGATGCCGATAAGCAGATCGCGCGGGGCGCCATAGCGAAGCCGGAGCGGTCCGGCGGCCTGGGTCGCGAGTATGCCACCGATGGTGCCGCCGGCCGGCGGGTCGAGTGCCAGCCGCTGGCCGGCTCGTGACACGACGTTGGTCAGGTCGGCGAGCGGCAGGCCGGCCTGGACGCTCACGACGAGGTCCCCGGCCGCGTGCTCAAGGACCCGGTCCAGTCGCCGGGTCTCGATGATCAGGTCGCACGCGGCGGGCATCGCACCCCAGTCGAGCTTGGTGCCGGTGCCGCGCGGCACCACGGTCAGACCGAGGCTGGCGGCAGCGCGTACCACCGCCGCGGCCTCGCTAGTAGAGGCGGGGGCGGCCAGGTAGCGGGCCGGACGCCCGGCCACGACATCAGCCGGCCCGGCGAGGGTCACCTCGGCGCAGGCCTTTGCGAGTTCGCCCGGAACGCGGTCCGCCGTCGTGGCTGAGCCCGTCATCACCACCCCGTTCCGTCAGAATTGATCGATCAGGCCGGAGGCGACGAGCGGATGCGGTGCGCGGCGCACGCCCGGCACCTCCCCGCACAGCCTGGGCGTGGGGAAGATCTTGCCCGGGTTGCACAGCCCGCGCGGGTCGAAGGCGCACCGCAGCAACTGCATCGTGTCCAGATCGTCAGCCCCGAACATCTTGGGCATATAGCGGGACTTGTCAACGCCGACACCGTGCTCGCCCGTGATGGAGCCGCCGTGCTCGATGCACAGGTCCAGGATCTGCCCGGACAATTTCTCGGCTGCCTCCTGCTCGCCTGGCACCGCATCGTCGAACAGCACGAGCGGGTGCAGGTTCCCGTCGCCTGCGTGAAAGACGTTGGCCACCCGGATACCGTGTTCAGCCGACAGCTCACTGATCCGGTCAAGCACCAGCGGCAACGCAGTCCGGGGCACGACCCCGTCCTGGACGATGTAGGCCGGGCTGATCCGGCCGACCGCTGCGAACGCTGACTTACGGCCAGTCCAGATCGCGGCGCGCTCGGCGGCGTTCTGCGCCGCCCTGATCTCGTAGGCGCCCTGTGCGGTGCAGATCTCCCGGACCGCGGCAGTCTGCGCCGCTACGTCGGCTGCCGGGCCATCGAGTTCGACGATGAGGACGGCGCCCGCACCTTCGGGGTACCGGCAGCTCACTGCCGCCTCGGCTGCCTCAATCGCCAGCGCGTCCATCATCTCGATCGCACCGGGCAGGATGCCAGAGCCGATGATCGCCGACACCGCGGCGCCACCGGATCCCATCGTGGTAAACGCGGCCAGCAATGTCGTGACCGCTTCCGGAATCGGCGTCAGCTTGACCACGATCTTGGTAACGATGCCGAGCGTGCCCTCAGACCCGGTGAACGCGCCGACCAGGTCATAGCCAGGGGCTGCGCCAGTGCCGTCGCCCAGCCAGGTCAGCTCGCCATCCGGAGTCACGATCTGCAGCCCGGTCACGTGATGGACGGTGAACCCGTGCTTCAGGCAGTGCGCGCCGCCGGAGTTCTCGGCCACGTTCCCGCCAACGGAGCACACCACCTGGCTGGACGGGTCCGGGGCATAGAACAGGCCGTACGGCTCGGCAGCCTTGCTCACTGCCAGATTCGTCACGCCGGGCTCCACGATCGCCCGGCGGCTGACGGCGTCGATGTCGATGATGCTGCGCATCTTCGACATCACGATCAGGACTCCATCGGCGCGGGGGAGCGCGCCGCCGGACAGCCCGGTTCCGCTCCCTCGGGCCACGAACGGGATCTGCCGCGCCACGCACTCGCGGACGATGGCGGCCACCTGCGCCGCCGTCTGGGGCAGCACGACCAGGCCCGGGCTGCAGCGGTGCGCGGTCAGCCCATCGCACTCGTAGGTGCGCAGTTGCTGCGGGTCGGAGATGACATCGTCCGCCGCGCAGATCCGGGCCGCCGCCGCGGCAAGGTCCCGCATGGGCCGACTGGCAAGCTGGCCCGCGGCCTGCCGCGCCGCCGCTCGTGTGCTCGGCTCGTCCTGGGTCACGTCTGCCTCGCTCCGCTGCCCGCCGTCCACTCCTACTGTTCCACGGGCTGGCGGATTCGGCTAACACGAGCCTCCTGAGCTGACGTCAACGACGTCTCAATATATGGACAGCTAATATCGATATGTGAACAGAGGTAATGGCTCGCCGGCGGCAGGTCCGCGGCGGCGCTGGGGCATCCTGTTCATCGGCCTGATCGCGATGACGGCCGGCTGCACGTTTCAGTACGGCATTGCCTACCTGATCCCGTCGCTCCGGCATGAGGGGTTCTCGCTGGTCCAGGCCGGCTTCCTGGTGGCCTGCCCGACCATCGGCCTGCTGCTGACCCTGATCGGCTGGGGTGCTGTCGCCGACCGGCGAGGCGAGCGACTGGTGCTGGCCACCGGCCTCGGGGCGGCCGGAGTCGTGCTCATCGGTGCCAGATCGGTGCACGGGTACGTCGCTCTAGCGGCCTGCCTCGGCCTTGCCGGTGCCGCAGGCGGCTCGGTTTTCGCCGCCAGCGGCCGCCTCATTCTTGGCTGGTTCGCCAGGCACGAGCGCGGGCTTGCGATGGGGATCCGGCAGAGTGCGCAGCCGCTTGGGGTGGCGCTGGCGGCTGCGACGCTGCCAGCCCTGGGCGCGGGCGGGATGACAGTTCCGCTGACCGCGCTCGGCGGGTTCTGCCTCGTTGCCGCCGCACTGGTGGTGCTGTTCGTTCGTGATCCGGTGCGCCGCGCGGACCAGGCGCAGGCCGGGTCGGCGGCCGATGCCGGAAATGCGGCCCGGCACGGCTCGCCCTATCGGCAGCCCGTGCTGTGGCGGATCCACGCGGCGAGCGCGCTCCTGGTGGTGCCTCAGTTCACGGTCGCCACGTTCGCGCTGATTTACCTGATCGACGCGGCTGGCTGGCAGGCTATCTCGGCCGGCCGCCTGCTCGCCGTCGCGCAGGCCTGCGGCGCACTGTCCCGGCTGGCAGCGGGTTACTGGTCGGACCGGGTCGGCAGCCGGATGCAGCCGATGCGGATCCTCGCGGTCGGCACCGCCGTGGGCATGCTCGCACTGGCGGCGGCTGCCGCCGCCGGATCCGAGGCAGCCGTTCCCCTTCTGCTGGCATGCAGCGTGGTGGCGGTGAGCACCAACGGACTTGCCTTCACGGCGGTCGCCGAGTACGCCGGGTCGTCCTGGGCCGGCCGGGCGCTCGGCATCCAGAACACCGGGCAGAACGCGCTGGCGGCAGCGACGCCGCCAGTGCTCGCGCTGGCCATCGCCTCGGCCGGCTTCGGCGCCTCGTTCGCCGTCGTCGGTGTCTTCCCGCTGGTCGCGGCCGCCTTGGTGCCCGTCTCGGCAGAACGGGCGACGACGCCGAACGGCGCGACCGGCCGGCCTACGGCATCCGCTCGTAGGCAGGGAGCGTGAGGAACTCCACGTAGTCATCAGCCAGCGCGACCTCGGTGAACAATGAGGTCGCCTGCTCGTACCGGCTGGCGTCGAAGGCGTCGCCGAGTTGCGCCCTGATGCTGGCCAGTTCCTCGCCGATGATCTTCTCGACAAGCTCCCTGGTGACCTTGGGTCCCTCGGCCAGCTCAATGTCGTTGTGCAGCCACTGCCAGATCTGGGATCGGGAGATCTCCGCTGTCGCGGCGTCCTCCATCAGGTTGTAGATGGCCACCGCGCCGTTGCCCGCGAGCCAGCTGGCAAGGTACTGCAGGCCAACGCTGATGTCGTTGCGCAGGCCCGCCTCGGTGACCTGGCCGGGCGTCTCGTTGATCGCCAGCAGTTCAGCGGCGGTCACGTGCACGTCATCACGCAGCTTGGTCAGCTGGTTCGGCTTGTCACCGAGCACGCCGTCGAACACCTCGCGGCACAGTGGCACCAGGTCCGGGTGGGCAACCCAGGAGCCATCGAAGCCGTCGTTTGACTCGCGGGTCTTGTCGTCGCGCACCTTGGCTAGTGCGGTGGCGGTGACCTCGGGATCACGCCGGTTGGGAATGAACGCGGCCATGCCGCCCATCGCATGAGCTCCACGGGCATGACAGGTCTTGACCAGCAGCTCGGTGTAGGCCCGCATGAACGGGGCGGTCATGGTGACCGCGTTCCGGTCCGGTAGCAGGAACTCGCGGCCCCTCGTGCGGAACTTCTTGATGATGCTGAACTGATAGTCCCAGCGGCCTGCGTTCAGGCCTGCGCTGTGCTCGCGCAGTTCGTAGAGGATCTCGTCCATCTCGAACGCGGCCGGGATGGTCTCGATCAGTACCGTTGCCCGGATCGTGCCCTGCGGAATTCCGAGGCCATCCTGGGCCAGCATGAAGGCGTCGTTCCAGAGCCGCGCCTCAAGATGACTCTCCATCTTGGCCAGGTAGAAGTAGGGGCCCTTGCCCTTGGCAAGCTGGCGGTGCGCGGCATGGGTGAAGTACAGCGCGAAGTCGACCAGGCTCCCGGCCGCGCGCTGACCATCGATCAGCAGGTGCTTCTCGTCCAGGTGCCAGCCGCGCGGCCTGACCACGATGGTGGCAAGTTCGTCGTCCGGCCGCAGCTGATAGGACTTTCCCTCGTCGCTGGTGAAGTCGATGGTGCGGTCCAGCGCGTCCTTCAGATTCAGCTGACCGGTGATCATGTTGTCCCACAGCGGCGTGTTGGCGTCCTCGAAGTCAGCCAGCCACACCTTCGCGCCGGAGTTCAGCGCGTTGATCGTCATCTTCTTGTCGGTCGGTCCGGTGATCTCCACCCGGCGGTCGATCAGGCCGGGAGCCGCGGGCGCGACGCGCCAGGACGTGTCCGCCCGGATGGCCTCGGTGCTGGTCAGGAAGTCCAGGCTGGCTCCGGCCGACAGCTCCAGCTGCCGGGCCGCCCTGGCCGCGAGCAAGTCGCGACGGCGCTGGCCTAGCTCGCGGTGCAAGGTGGCTATGAGGCTGAGCGCTTCGGGGGTGAGGATCTCGTCGTACCGACTGCCCGACGGACCGGCAATCTCAACGCCGCTGGTCATTGCACGCTGCTCCTTACCGTCTGGCCGCTCCGGCCGCCGCCAGCCGGCTCGTGCGGCCGCTGCTATCCGGCCGATGGCGGCTGTCCTCGGGGCCGGCCGCTGCACCAGACGGTAGCCCATGCCATCGGCGCGCACATCGGAAGGCTGGCATGGCACATTCCTCGCATCGCGTCGTCATCCGCGCAGCATTCCAGGCCGCGGGCACATCTGGAGCGAGCCAGGAGTTAACCAGATGTGCCCGGATGCACTCCGTGGCACTATCAGCGTCAGGCCTGCCGCCAGCGGGCGAGGTATTACGGGGGTTTTCCACCGTGATGCCACATATGACTTACCTAGTGTTTTACGGGCCACTGGCAGGTCCAGTAGAGGTGGCATGAGCGTCCTATCGAACCAGGACCCGGAACCCAGCCAGTTCCCGGATAAGTCGGCCGAGCCGCGGGATGGCGAGCTTGACCTTGAAGAGCGGCATGCGCTTCGGCGGGTAGCCGGGCTGTCGACTGAGCTTGAGGACGTCAGCGAGGTCGAGTACCGGGCGCTGCGGCTGGAGCGAGTCGTGCTGATGGGGGTTTGGACCGAAGGCACGTTCGTGATGGCGGAGAATTCGCTGCGCGAGCTGTCCCGGCTGGCCGAGACAGCCGGGTCGGAAGTTCTCGACGCCCTCATCCAGCGTCGCGGCCGGCCGGATGCCTCCACCTACGTCGGAGCAGGCAAAGCGCGGGAACTTGCCGAGATCGTCGCCGCGCACGGCGCGGATACGGTCATCTGTGACGGCGAGCTCACACCAGGTCAGCTGCGGAGCCTGGAAAGCGCGGTCAAGGTCAAGGTGGTCGACCGTACCGCGCTGATCCTGGATATCTTCGCCCAGCACGCGCGCAGCAAGGAAGGCAAGGCGCAGGTCGAGCTAGCGCAGCTGCAGTACATGCTGCCTCGATTGCGCGGCTGGGGCGAGTCGCTGTCCAGGCAGGCCGGCGGCCGGGCAGGCAGTAACGGCGGCATCGGCAGCCGCGGTCCGGGCGAGACCAAGATCGAGACCGACCGTCGCCGGATCAGGTCGCGGATCTCCAAGCTGCGGCGCGAGATCGCCGAGATGTCGGTTGGCCGTGAGGTACAGCGCGGCCAGCGCCGGCGCCGCTCAGTGCCGTCGGTGGCGATCGCCGGCTACACCAACGCAGGCAAGTCCAGCTTGCTGAACCGGCTGACAGGCGCGCAGGTACTGGTGGACGACTCGCTGTTCGCGACTCTGGACCCGGCAGTCCGCAAAGCCAAGACTCCGTCCGGCTGGCCGTACACGCTGACCGACACGGTTGGATTCGTCCGGCACCTGCCGCACCAGCTCGTTGACGCGTTCCGGTCGACGCTGGAGGAGGTCGCTGACGCCGACTTGATCCTGCATGTCGTCGATGGCTCGGATGCCGATCCGCGGTCGCAGCTCGCCGCCGTCCGGGAAGTGCTGGCCGAGGTGGGTGCCGCCGGCGTGCCGGAGCTGGTTGTGATCAACAAGGCGGACAGCGCGGACCGGATCGAGCTGGAGGGCCTGCAGCTCGCCGAGAGGCAGTCCGTGGTGGTCTCTGCCAGCACCGGCGAAGGCATCGATCAGTTGCTCGCCGACATAGAGCGGCTGCTGCCGCGGCAGTTCCGCGAGGTCAGCGTCATGATCCCGTACGGGCGCGGAGACCTGCTGTCGCGCGTCCACGATGAGGGAGAAGTGCTGAGCGTCGATCACGGCAGTGATGGCACCGAGCTGTCCGCGCGGGTGCCGCTCGGGCTGGCAGCTGAACTGGCCGGTTTCGCCCAGGCTAATACGATTCATTAGGTCTGCCGGGAGCGCGGTGCTATATATCGCGGAATGCCCATGCAATTGCGTAACGCAGATGCACGTTCATCTGCACGCCGCTCGCGCACGATAATCGGCTTCTCGGACGCAATTTAATCCGCTATTGGAACGAGCCTGAGCCTGCTGGCTGGGGCCGGCTGCTGGCCCGGCCCGGACTGGCTGACGTTGTGGCCTGGCTCGCGGATGGCTGCCAGTCCGGCCTGTCATGGCCTGGTGGTCGGGCCCGGCATTGCCTGGTCGGGCGGCCGCGGGAAGCCTGCTGGATTCCACGACCGAGTCAGCCGCGTTGCCAGCGTTTGCTACCACGCTGCCGGTGCTGCCGTCGCGCTGCCGTCGGCGTCGTCGCGTTGCCGGCGGCGCGTCATCCCAGGAGTATTGGCGGGCGGCAGTTAAGCTGGCATGTCGCCACTTCGGCAGATGCTTATACGCCCTTTACAGGCTTCCGCTTGTGCAATACCGTGACTCAACCGATATGTTGGTGTGCGCTAACCACGCCAGGCCAAATGTGCTGTCGCGGTGGAAGTTGTTTGGCCCGGCGTTCCGCCGGGTTCACGCCATTGTCCGACGCTCGGTAGGAGGCCGCATGGTCGCTCGGGGCACCGTGCGCCGTCGCAGTCCCCAGCTGGGCTGCAGTGCTCCGGGCGTTTGCCTGCCGTCGTTCGGCTGCAGCGGCCCGCGGGTTCGTTGCCTGCCACGGCTCGGCGGTGCCGCATGACTGTGCGCTTGCTCACGAACATCGGCCGGCTCTGGACGGGATCGGAAGTCTGGAGCAATGCGGCCATCCTCGCGCAGGACGACCGGATCGCCTGGGTGGGGCCTGCCGCCGAGCTGCCGGCCAGCATTCCCGGCGTGATCCACGACATCGTCGATGTCGACCACGTGGAGAATCTGGGCGGCGCGCTGGTCACCCCTGGCCTGATCGACTCGCACACGCATCCCGTCTACGCCGGGAACAGATGGGCCGAGCTGGCCATGCGCTCGGGCGGATCGTCCGGCAGCGAGATTGCCGCCGCGGGCGGCGGGATTTCGTCGACGGTCACGATTACCAGGGGCACTGACCCGTGGACCCTGTGCAATGGCGTCCGCGAACGGCTGCGCGCCTGGCTGCTCAACGGCACCACCACAGTCGAGGCGAAGACTGGCTACCACCTGACCAGGGACGGCGAACTGGCCGACGTCCGGCTGCTGCGCTCGCTGGAGAACGAACCGGGCATGCCTCGCGTGCACGTCACGTTCATGGCGGCGAACGCAGTGCCGCCAGAGTTCTTCGGCAGGCGCAACGACTATGTGGACGCGGTCGGCAGCTGGTGCGCTGACGCGGCGGCGGCAGGAGCGGACAGCATTGACGCCTACTGCGGCGAGGGCGGGTTCACCGCGCACGAGGCTAGCTGGATCCTGAATGCGGGCCGCGCCGCCGGGCTGCTACCAAGGCTGCATGCCGGCGGTGACGTTCGCACGGGCGCGGCGCTGCTCGCGGCTGAGCTCGGATGCGCATCAGCCGACCTGTTGTCTGGCGCGGGCGACGACGACGTTGCGGCGATTGCGCGAGCGGGCGTGGTGGCCGTGGTATGCCCCGCCACGGCATCGGAGTCCCGGCGGCCGCCGCCCGTCCGTGCGCTGCTGGACAAGGGCGTACCGGTCGCCCTGGGCTCTGACCACTCGCCCGGCAATAACGGCATCACGTCCATGCCGCTGGTGATCAGCCTGGCCGTTGCGGCATTCGGGATGAGCGTCACCGAGGCGCTGCGGGCCGCGACAGTCGGGGGAGCGCAGGCACTCAGGGCGCCGGACCGGGGTGCGATGGCCCGCGGCCGGATGGCCGACATCGTTGCCTGGGACGCCGACCACGAAGGCGCGTTCGCCTGGTCTTACGGCATGAAGCCGAGCCGCGTCTGGCGTGGCGGCGAGCCGGTCACCAGCTAGCGCCTTTTCCGCCGATCCGCGATTCATGGCATGCTGCCAGCATGCCTTCCGGTGCAGCGCGCAACTCCGAGTCAGCCGCGCCAGTCCAGGTCACGGTGATCGTGGGCGAGGAGGAGCTGCTGGTCGACCGTGCTGTCCGGGCCGCTGCGATGGCCGCCACCACGGCCAGCCAGCCGGCCCAAGACGGGGGCGACGGCGGCGACGTCGATGTACACGTCGCGACTGCTGCTGGCCTGCCTGCAGGCGAACTGTCTGCGCTCACGGCTCCGTCGCTTTTCGGCGGGGGTTGCGTCGTGGTACTCAGGGGCGCTCACGATGCCGGCAAGGACCTGGCCGCGGAGGTAACTCGGCTCGCGCAAGCGCCTCCGCCGGATGTCTTCCTGGTCATCACGCACGCTGGCGGCGCCAAGAACAAGGCCCTGCTGGCCGCGCTGCTCGACACCGGCGCCAGAAGGATCGACTGCCCGAGTATCAAGCGCTTCAGCGATCGGATGGATTTCCTCCGCGGCGAGTTCCGCCAGGCCGGGCGCAAAGCTGACGACGCCGGGCTGCGGGCACTGCTGGAAGCGGTCGGTAACGACCTCGCCGAGCTGGCGTCGGCGTGCAGTCAGCTCGCGGCCGATACAACGGGCGTGATCCATCAGGCTGCAGTCGCTCAGTATTACCGGGGCCGAGCGGAAGCGACGGGGTTCTCGGTCGCTGACCGGACGTGCGAGGGCAAGCTAGCCGACGCCCTGGAGCAGCTGCGCTGGGCACTGGCGACCGGAACTTCTCCGGTGCTGATAACCAGTGCGCTGGCTCAGGGCCTGCGAACACTAGGTCTCGTTGGCGCGGCCGGCCGCGGCCTTAGCCCGAACGCGCTCGCGGCCGAGCTAGGCATGCCGCCGTGGCGAATAGACAAGGCGCGCCAGCAGCTCCACGGCTGGACCTCGGAAGGCCTGGCCGCGGCGCATGCGGCGGTCGCTGAGGCCGACGTTCAGGTCAAGGGTGAAGGTGCCAGCGCCGGATATGCCTTGGAAAGGGCGATCAGCACCATAGTCGCCTGCCGAGCTGGCCGCTGATCGCGCCTGCCAGGCCCGGTCAGACCCTGGCCAGCCGGTGCCCGGCGCGGCGCTCAGCCGACCCCTCCGTGCCGCGCGTGCAGCGTCGTCACGTCGATGGTCTGCGTTACCGGGACAGCGCTGGCGAGCCGCCTGTCGTGGGTGACCAGGATCAGCGTGCGCGTGTAGGCCATCAGCGCCTGCTCCAGCTGCTCGATCGCCTCTAGGTCGAGGTGGTTCGTAGGCTCGTCGAGCACCAGGAAATTCACCCCGCGAGCCTGTAGCAGGGCCAGACCGGCCCTGGTCCGCTCGCCCGGTGACAGGGCGCTCGACGGACGCAACGCGGCATCGCCGCGCAACCTGAACTTTGCCAGCAGTGTCCGGGCGTCTTCCTCGGTCAGGTCCGTGGCAGCGCGGACGACGTCCGTCACCGGCTTGTCAGTGGCGAACTCCCGCCTGGTCTGGTCCAGTTCGCCGAACTCCACGCTCGGGCCGGCGTAACGCTGGCCGCTAGTCAGCTCCAGTCGGCCGAGCAGAGCATCGACCAGCGTTGTCTTGCCTGAGCCGTTGGGGCCGATGATCCGGATCCGGTCGGCCGGCCCGACAGTAAGGCTGACTGGTCCGAGCGTCACCTCGCCGCGGCTGATGACGGCGTTGGTGAGGGCGACGGCTACGTCTCCGGCCCGCTTAGCCTCGGCGATGTCGAGTCGCAGTCGCCAGGGCTCGCGTACCTCCTCCGGCGCATCCTTCTCCAGCCGGGCCGCGGCCTGGCTCGTCCGCGCCGCCTTGGCGCCGGTGTTCTGGGCGCTTGCGATGCGGTGAGCGCGGATGTTCTTGTCTGGGTCGGTCTGGTAGCGAGGGTTAGCGGCTCGCTGCGCGCCCGAACGAGCCCACTGCCGTTGCTGCCGGGCCGCTTCGGTCAGCTTGTCGCGTTCCGCCTCATACGCCGAGTAGGCCTCGATCGCGTGCCGCCTCGTCCGCTCGCGCTCGGTCTCGTAAGCGTCCCAGCCGCCGGAGTACACCGACCCGTGCCGGGTGAACTCGTCCAGTTCGAAGACCTGGCTAACGACAGCCGCGAGCATGGCCCGGTCGTGGCTGACCAGCGCGAGCCCGGCCTTACTCCGGAGCAGCCGGGACTCCAGCAGGGTCAGGCCCGCATCGTCCAGGTCGTTGGTGGGTTCATCGAGCAGCAGGATGTCGGGCTGGGCGAGGAGCACCGCCGCTAGCCCGACTCGTGCCTTCTGGCCGCCGGACAACTCGGCGACCTTCCCGGACAGCAGGCCGGCAGCCAGCCCCAGCTCATCGGTGACCTGAGCGGTCCGCTCGGGCAAGTCTGCGCCACCGAGCGCGAGCCACCGCTGCAGCGCCAGGTCGTAGGCATCGTCGGCGCCGCGGCCGCCGCCTGCCAGCGCTTCAGCGGATGCGTCCAGGGCAGCCTGCGCGGCCGCTACCTGGGTGCGCCGGGCCAGGTGCGCTGCCAGCGTTTCGCCCGGCCGGATGTCCGGCTCCTGGGCCAGCCGAAGCACGGTGGCTGTGGACGGCGATCTGGTCACAGTGCCGCTATCCGGCTCGATCTCGCCGGACATGACCTTGAGCAGCGTAGATTTGCCGACCCCGTTCGGGGCGACGATTCCGGTGCGATCCCCGGCGCCGATGCTCAGGCTGACGCTGTCGAGCACCACCAGACTGCCGAAGGAAACGCTGACTTTAGTAGCGGCCAGCCTGGACATTGACGGCTCCCGTTCACGGCCGGCTGTCTGGCCCGGCCGTGCGCTGTGCCCAGGGTGACGCGGGAGGCGGCGGCTCAAGCCCGAACCGGCGAGCCCGCCGCCCAGATTCCTGCGGAGCCTAGGCGCTCTTGAGCTGCTCTGCCCGCTTGGCGATAGCCGACTTGCGGTTGGCAGCCTGGTTCTTGTGGATGACGCCCTTGCTCGCGGCCTTGTCCAGCTTGACGGACGCGGCCCGCATGGCCGCGTCGGCAGCTTCTGCGTTGCCAGCCTCGGCGGCCTCGCGGAACTTGCGCACGGACGTCTTCAGCTCGGACTTGACCGCCTTATTGCGGAGCCGAGCCTTCTCGTTCTGCTTGTTGCGCTTGATCTGGGACTTAATGTTTGCCACGCGAATGCCTCGTTAAGGTCTGGTCCAGGTGCTCTGTGGTGCCCTGCGCGAGCCGACGGCGGTCCGCGGCTTCGCACCCCAAGCGAGAGATACTGTGCACGAAGCACAGCACGGCAAACGCGGGCATGCAGGCAGCCAGTAGGCAAGGATAGCCGAGATCTGGCTGGCCGCTCAAACTCAGGCGGCCCGGCCGGCTGAGGTGGCCCACCAGACTGCCCCGGCCGGACCATCCCTGGCATCCGGCTGACCCGTCCCCGGCAGCCCGGGCCAAGCCGTCCCGGCACCCGGCCAGGCCATCCGGCACCCTGACGGGCCGTCCCTGGCACCCGGCCTGACAGCGCCGCCTAGACCGTTCAGACCGGGTCGTCAGCCGGGGCAGACGGGCAGGCTGCGCGCAGTGCTCAGGTAGCTGATGGCGAGCGCACCGGGCCCGGCATGCAACGATAGTGCGAGAAAAGATCTGCCGGTGACGCCTGGCGCGCCGGGCGCGCGCCTGCCGCGGCGCCGGGCGGGCCGAGAGTTCCGGGACCGGCTGTGCCGCAGATCCACCGACCTAGCCGAGCCGACTAACTACCTGGCGGATGCCCTGTGTCAGTAACGCCGCAGCAGCCTATGAAGCAGCTGCCCGCGCCCGAGCCAGCCCGGACTCCGCAGTCGATCATCCGCAATTTCTGCATTATTGCCCATATCGACCACGGGAAGTCCACCCTGGCCGACAGGATGCTGCAGCTCACAGGCGTAGTGGACGCCAGGCAGATGCGCGCCCAGTACCTCGACCGGATGGACATTGAGCGTGAGCGCGGCATCACGATCAAGAGCCAGGCAGTCCGGTTGCCCTGGCGGGGCGTCGATGGCAACCAGTATGTGCTGAACCTGATCGACACCCCCGGTCACGTCGACTTCACCTACGAAGTCTCCAGGTCGCTCGCCGCGTGCGAAGGCGCGATCCTGCTGGTGGACGCGGCCCAGGGGATCGAGGCGCAGACCCTGGCGAACCTCTACCTGGCGCTCGACGCCGACCTTCAGCTGATCCCGGTGCTCAACAAGATTGACCTGCCAGCGGCTCAGCCGGACAAGTACGCGGCCGAGCTGGCCAACATTATCGGTTGTGACCCCGCCGACATCCTCAGAGTGTCGGCCAAGACCGGCGAGGGCGTGGAGGACCTGCTCAACGCGGTAGTCGCGCAGGTGCCGCCGCCAGCCGGCAATCTCGAGGCACCCGCCAGGGCGCTGATCTTCGATTCGGTCTACGACACCTACCGGGGGGTCGTTACCTATGTGCGGGTGATCGATGGTCGGCTCGGCAAGCGCGAGCGAACGCTCATGCTGAACACCAAAGCCGTGCACGAGACGCTGGAGATCGGGGTCATCTCGCCCGAGCCGGTGCCGTCAGATGGGCTGGCGGCGGGCGAAGTGGGGTACCTGATTACCGGCGTCAAGGACGTCCGGCAGGCCCGCGTCGGCGACACGCTGACCACGGTCGCCAACCCGGCGACCGAAGCGCTGGCCGGGTACGCAGACCCCAAGCCGATGGTGTTCTCGGGCCTGTATCCGCTCGACGGGGACGACTACCCAGAGCTCCGGGACGCGCTGGACAAGCTCCGGCTGAACGACGCCTCACTTGTCTATGAGCCGGAAACCTCGACCGCGCTGGGCTTCGGGTTCCGCTGCGGCTTCCTCGGCCTGCTGCACATGGAGATCATCAGGGAGCGGCTAGAGCGCGAGTTCGATCTGTCGCTGATCTCGACCGCGCCGAACGTGGTGTACCGGGTGGTGACCGAGTCCGGCACGGAGATCATCGTCACCAACCCCAGCGAGTTTCCCGAAGGCAAGATCGGCCAGATCTTCGAGCCCGTGGTCAGGGCAACGGTGCTGGCGCCCACCGACTACGTGGGCGCGATCATGGAGCTGTGCCAGAGCCGCCGCGGCATGCTGCTGGGCATGGAGTACCTGTCCGCCGACCGGGTCGAGATCCGGTACACCATGCCGCTCGGCGAGATCATCTTCGACTTCTTCGACCAGCTCAAGTCGCGGACCCGCGGCTATGCCTCGCTCGACTACGAGCCCGCCGGCGAGCAGGAGGCCGACCTGGTCAAGGTGGACATCCTGCTGCAGGGTGTGCCCGTGGACGCCTTCAGCCAGATCGTGCACGCTGACAAGGCCCGCGACTACGGCCTGGGCATGACGGCCAGGCTCAGGGAACTGATCCCGCGGCAGCAGTTCGAAGTGCCGATTCAGGCGGCGATCGGCGCCCGGATCATCGCTCGGGAGAACATCCGCGCAATCCGCAAGGACGTGCTGGCCAAGTGCTACGGCGGTGACATTACCCGCAAGCGCAAGCTGCTGGAGAAGCAGAAAGAAGGCAAGCGGCGCATGAAGGTGATCGGGCGGGTCGAGGTTCCGCAGGAGGCCTTCGTCGCTGCGCTGTCCACCGAGCAGACGCCGGACAAGAAGCGCTGAGCAGCGGCACCTGCGGCGCTAGGTGGCCATGGCCCGCTAGGTGGATCATTATCCAGGTATGAGCCCATTAGCGGAGGGGAACGGGGACGCTCCAGGTCCTCGGCCGCTTCGGGGCGCGCAGCGCCACAGATCCCGCAAGACCGATGACGGCCGACGCGGCCATGCGCTGCCGCCTGCGTTCCGGAGTCGCAGGCTAGGGCTGGCTGTGAGCGCTGGCCTGCTGGCCACCGCCGGCATATCGGCCGCAGTTCTGGCCGGCCAGGGAACGGCGCTGTCGGTCCGGGACAGACAGTGGCAGCAGGATGTCGCCTACCTGTCCCGCGAACTTCCGCTAGTCCACGTTGACGGCCTGACGCAGGTGGGCCGGCCCCCCTGGACGGCGGCAGCGGCGCGTCTGGAAGCGCAGGTACCGCGCCTCTCCGACGGTCAGGTGATCGTCGGGATGGCCCGTCTGGTGGCCTTGCTGCACGACGACGAAACCTCGCTGGTGCTCCCGCCGTCTGCGGTCTATCCAGTCAATCTGCAATGGATCGGCGGCGGCCTGTACTTCATAGCGCTGCCCGCTTCGGACCGGGCCATGCTCGGCGCGCGCCTAGTCGCGGTGGACCGGCATCCGATCGCGCACCTGCTCGCTCGCCTCCGGACAGTGATCGACTATCAGGATGCTGGCGTCGCCCGTGCGCAAGAGATCGGGTGGGACCAGATAGGTCCGCAGATGCCGGGATATCTGAATGACGCGGACCTGCTGTACTGGCTTGGCCTCACGCGGTCGTCTTCATCGGCCCGGTTCAGCCTGCGAGCGGCGGGTCGGCCGCGGACACTCCGGCTGGATGCCATCGGTCCCGGCGGGCAGCCCCTTCCGCACATCGTCTCCCTGCCGACGCCGCTCTATCAGCAGCATCTCGATCTGCCCTACTGGATGGAGACACTGAGATCCCGGAACGCTGTCTACCTGAAGTACAACCGCTGCCTGTCCGGCCAGGGTTTCCAGCGCCTCGCTCTTCGGGCACTACGGCTACTGCGAGATCATCCGGTTTACCGGCTCATCATCGACCTGCGCGACAACGGCGGCGGGGACAGCAGACCGTTTCAAGCTCTGATTGACGGCATCGTCGATGATTCCCGTATCAACCAGCCCGGCCGTATCTTCGGCCTGGTGAACGGCCTCACAGCCTCCTCGGCAAGCCTTGACGCGAATGCCCTGAATCACCAGACGAGCGGGGTGCTGATCGGGCAGACGGTAGCTGACCCGATCGATAAGTTCGGGAACGACAACAACTCGCTGCGGTTGCCCCACTACGGGATCGTCATTCAGTACACGACAAAAGTCGTGAATCCTCGCCAGGCGAGATATGGCATTCCGAACATCACGATCGCGCCGACCCTCCGCGACTGGCTGACCGGCGCCGACCCAGTGCTCGCCGCTGCCCTGGCCTATGACAGGTCGGCTGGCTAGCCTGGCCGCTCGTCAGGTGTTTGGACTGAGCCCGACGAGCATCACGATGATGAGGATCAGAGCGAAGTAGAAGATGCCGAGGACGCCGAGCACGATGCCGGCGATCGCCATGCCTCTGCCTCGCTCGCCCCGGCTGCGAATCTGGCGGACACCGATCACGCCGAGCGCGACGGCGGGAATGGCCAGCAGGATGTTGCCCACGATCAGCAGGCCGAGCAGGAACTGGCCGATGCCGCAGGCGAGCGCGGCAACTGCCAGCGGATTGGTGCGTCCGGCTGCGGACCCGAACGGCTGCGGCTGAAAACCGGGGTACGGGCCGGGCTCGCGGAATGTGTCCGGGTACGGGCCGGGCTGGCCGGATGCGCCGGAGACCTGGCCGCGCTGGCTCGTGCCCAGATCAGGTTGCGGCCACGGCTGCGGAGTCGTGTTCCAGGCGGCGGTTCCGTCAGCCGGGACGTCGCTCGAGCCAGCTGATCCCATCGAGTCTTCCATTCGCAGCCCTTGCCCGCTAATAACCGTTTTGCGTAGAGAAGTTCTGCGACACCGCGACGATGGCGACGATTCCGATGAGGACGAGCAGTGTTCCGACGATGCCGAGCACCAGGCCGGTCATTGCGAGGCCGCGGCCGTCCTCGCCGGTCTGCCGTATCTGCCTGAGCGATATCGCGCCAAGAATTATGGCCGGGATCCCCGCGAACGGCCCGGCAATCACCTGGGCGATGCCACAGCACAGCGCGGCAATCGCCAGCGAATTTGTCCGTCGCGGCGGCGGCATCCAGTTGCCGCCCGGCGAGCCATAGGGACCGGGCGAGCCATAGGGACCGGGAGTGGCATATGGACCGGGAGTGGCATAGGGACCGGGAGTGGCATAGGGATATTGCGGGCCTCTAGAGCCCGGCCAGCCGGGCTGCCCGTACTGGCCGGGGTTGTTCGGCTCGCTCGGGCCGGACTGACGCTGGTCAAACGGGCCGGGCTGGCCGGGGTCCGAGGGACCTTGCTGGCCAGCCGAGCCGGCTTGATCATCAAACCCATCTGAGCTCATAGCTGCCCCCTGGGCGAGTTCACGCCGGTGCGCGCTGCGCCAAGTATCCGCTAGCGATGCCCTGCCGGGGACGTTATCCCGTTCTATCGTGAACCATGCCGCGCAGGTCACCACGCGCCTGCCGGCGGAAATTGAAGTCGACTGGGCCCGCGGCGTCGGTTAGCGTCGCATACATGCCAGCTGCCCGAGTGGTCTCGGTAAATCGCGGTCCGGAAGCGGACCTGGTCATTGGCGGGACGCCTGGCCGCACCGCTATCGACAAGCGGCCGGCCTCCGGTCCGGTTGCGGTGCGGAAGCTCGGCCTGGCCGGCGATGAATACGCCGACAAGGAGAATCACGGCGGGACCGAGCAGGCCGTCTATGCCTACGCCAGGGAAGACCTGGACTGGTGGACCGAGCAGTTGGGCCGCGAACTGCGCAACGGGATCTTCGGCGAGAACCTCACTACGGCCGGAATCGACATCAGCATGGCGCTGATCGGCGAGACCTGGCAGATCGGTTCCGCAGTCTTGCAGGTCACGGCACCGCGGATCCCGTGCGTTACCTTCAAGTCCTGGCTTGACGAGCCGCAGTGGGTCAAGCGTTTCGCGGCGGCCGGCCGCCCCGGCGCATACTTGCGGGTGCTTACCGAGGGCGCCGTTCGGGAAGGCGACGGCCTGACCGTGCTTGGCCGCCCGGACCAGGCCGTGACCGTCTCGGAGTCGATGCGGGCCTTCTATGGTGATCGAGAGATCATGCGCAGGCTGCTATCAGTAGAAGGGCGAGGCTCGAAGTGGGACGACATCGGCGCGGACGTGCTGGCCAGGGCGTGACCCTGCGCCGCGGTCCGGGCTGAGATGGCTGGTCAGCCGCCAGCCGGTGAGCCGGTGCCCGCCGATGGCAGCCTGCCCGAAGCCGCAGTTAGCAGGCTGGGCAGCGCTCCCTTCGGCGTATATGTGCATGTGCCCTTCTGCCAGACCAGGTGCGGATACTGCGACTTCAACACCTACACGGCCAGCGAGCTCGGATCCGGTGCCTCGCGCGAGTCGTACGCAGGGCTCGCGATCGGGGAGATCCGGCTGGCGGCGCGAGCGCTGACGGGCCGGGCCGGGCCGGTCCAGACCGTGTTCTTCGGCGGTGGCACGCCAACCTTGCTGCCTCCCGCTGACCTGGCCGCGATCCTGCGCGCGATCGACGACGAGCTGGGGCTGGCAGCTGGCGTCGAGGTCACGGCCGAGGCGAACCCCGAAACAGTTGACCAGCGAGCGCTGGAGCAGCTGCGCGACAGCGGATTCAGCCGGATATCGCTGGGCATGCAAAGCGCGGTGCCGCACGTTCTGGCCGTGCTGGATCGGGTGCACCGGCCCGGTCGCCCCGAGCAATGCGTGCGCTGGGCCAGAGCGGCAGGATTCAGGCAGGTCAGCCTCGACCTGATCTACGGCACGCCGGGGGAGAGCGACGCTGACTGGCAGGAGTCGCTAGGCAGCGCCCTGGCGGCCGGCCCGGACCATATATCGGCTTATTCGCTGATCGTGGAGGAGGGCACCAGGCTGGCCGCGAGGATCAGGCGCGGCGAGTTGCCGATGCCCGACGACGACGTGCTCGCCGACCGTTATCTCATCGCCGACGAGATGCTCGGCAAGGCCGGGCTGACCTGGTACGAGGTCTCGAACTGGGCGGCTGACCAGGACTCGCGGTGCCGCCACAACCTGCTGTACTGGACCGACGGCGACTGGTGGGGGGTCGGCCCTGGCGCCCATAGTCATGCTGGCGGCACCCGCTGGTGGAACGTGCGGCATCCGGCCGCCTACGCGCAGCGGATTACCGCGGGCAGCAGCCCGGGGCAGGCCAGGGAGATCCTGACTGACGACGAGCGGGCCACCGAGCGGGTGATGCTCGCAACCCGGCTGGCAGCTGGCTGCCCGCTGTCCGACCTCTCGCCGGCCGGGCGGGTGGCCGCGGACCAGGCAGTGGCCGATGGCCTGGCCTGCCGCGATGCCAGGGAAGCCGGGACGATTCGGCTGACCCTGCGCGGGCGGCTGCTTGCCGATGCCGTCATCCGGGACCTGACCAGCTAAAACTCGCTCGCCGGTGCGCGCAGCCTGACCGGCCGCTCAGGTCATGTCTGTGCCTTGGCCCTGGTTCAGCCATACACTTGGCACTCAAGACCCCGGAGTGCCAGGGAGGTGGCGGCGTGCTCGACGACAGGAAGCTGGCAGTCCTGCGCGCCATCGTGGAGGACTTTGTTTCCACCAACGAGCCGGTCGGTTCGAAGACCCTGGTCGACCGGCACAACCTCGATGTCTCCCCGGCCACCATCCGCAACGACATGGCGGTGCTGGAAGAGCAGGGTTACATCGTCCAGCCGCACACTAGCGCCGGCCGGATACCTACCGACCAGGGTTACCGGCTGTTCGTTGACCGCTTGTCCGGAGTCAAGCCGCTATCGGCGGCCGAGCGCAGGGCCATCGAGACGTTCCTGACGGGCGCTTACGATCTCGACGACGTCGTGATGCGCACCGTCCGCCTGCTGGCCCAGCTGACCAGGCAGGTTGCGGTCGTCCAGTACCCGTCACTGACCCGGTCCACGGTGCGTCACATCGAACTGGTGCCGATGACCGACAGGCGCCTGCTGGTCGTCCTGATCACGGATACCGGCCGGGTAGAACAGCGCATGGTCGATTTGCCGGCCGCGATACTCGAGGACTCGATCACCCACCTGCGCGCGGTGCTGAACGCGTCCCTGGACGGCCGCAAGCTGGCTGACGTCGCGACCGTCATCGCCGACCTGCCCGAGCGGGTCGGCCCGGTGGAACGGCAGAACGCCGCGGCAGTGTTCTCGGTCATAGTCGAGACGCTGGTCGAGCGGCACGAAGAGCGGGTTGTCGTAGCAGGAGCGGCAAATCTCACCCAGGCCGACTTCTCCCGGGGATTGCACGAGGTGCTCGAAGCGTTGGAAGAACAGGTAGTCCTCATGCGCCTGCTCGGCGAGTCTGGCGACCATCCGGCGGTCATGGTCCGCATCGGATCGGAGAATGAGGTCCAGGGACTGCGTAGTACGTCACTAGTGACCACCGGCTACGGCGCCGGCGAGCACGCTCTGGCCAGGCTGGGAGTGCTTGGCCCGACCCGGATGGACTACCCGACAGCGATGGGAGCAGTACGCGCGGTGGCACGATACGTGGGCCAGATCCTGGCGGAGTCCTAGGATGCCGGTGGCAAACGACTACTACGGCATCCTTGGCGTGCGCCGGGATGCCGGACCGGACGAGATCAAGAAGGCGTACCGGCGGCTGGCCCGCGAGCTGCACCCGGACGTCAATCCGGACCCGCACCTGCAGGAGCGCTTCAAGGAAGTGACCCAGGCCTACGAGGTGCTGTCCGACCCCGAGAAGCGGCAGATGTACGACCTCGGCGCGGATCCCTACGCGCAGCGGAGTGCCGGACCCGGCGGATTCGGCGCGGCCGGGTTCCCGTTCACCGACCTCATGGACGCATTCTTCGGTGGCGGCGCGCAGTCGCGGGGCCCGCGCAGCCGGGCCAGGCGGGGCCGGAATGCCACCATCCGGGTCGACCTGGACTTGTCGGAATGCGCATTCGGCACCACCAGGGATCTCGTCGTGGACACCGCCGTGGTGTGCCCGACGTGTTCCGGCGAAGGCACGGCGCCAGGGACGCACCCGGTCACCTGCGACATCTGCAACGGACGCGGCGAAGTCAGCCAGGTCACTAGATCCTTCATCGGCCAGATGATGACCTCGCGGCCGTGCCCTGGCTGCGGCGGCTTCGGGACCGTGATCCGCAAGCCGTGCCCGGAATGCGACGGGGACGGCCGGGTCCGGACCAGGCGCACCATCAAGGTGCGGATCCCGGCGGGCGTCGAAGACGGCACGCACATCCAGCTGGCTGGCGAGGGCGAGACCGGTCCAGGCGGCGGGCCGCCCGGCGACCTGTTCCTTGAGATCGTGCAGCGGCCGCACGACATCTTCGAGCGCCAGGGCGACGATCTGCACTGCACTGTGACCATCCCGATGGTCGCCGCCGCGCTTGGCGCGACGCTGGAAGTCGAAACCCTGGACGGGCCGGCCCAGCTCGACATCAGGCCCGGCACCCAGTCGGGCCAGGCAATCCCCCTGTATGGACAGGGAACGGAGCGGCTCAACGGCTCGGGCCGCGGCGACTTGATCATTCACGTGACCGTCGAGACGCCCAGCAAGCTCGAGCCAGAGCAAGAGGAACTGCTCCGCCAGCTGGCCAAGCTGCGTGGCGAGGAAGCCCCGCCAGGCAAGTTCGCGCCGGGCCAGCAGGGTTTGTTCGCCCGCCTCCGCGATGCCTTCAACGGCCGCTGACCTGAGCGCCGCCGGGGCGGCGTGCATCGCGGTTGCCCGCTGGGCACTGGCGTGAGCGTGAGACCGCCCGTATTCATCGCCGCGACGGCCGACCTGAGTGCGGACCGTATCGTGCTGGGCGGTCAGGAAGGCCGGCACGCCAGCACGGTGCGACGCCTGGCCACGGGCGAACGCGCGGATATCACCGACGGAGCCGGCCACCTGGCCGAGTGCCTGGTCGTGGCGGCACGCCCAGGCGAGCTGGAACTCACCGTGCTGGCGCGGCGAACCGAGTCCCGGCCAGAACCGCAGCTGACGGTGCTGCAGGCAATACCGAAGGGCGAACGGGGCGAGCTCGCTGTCGAGTTGCTCACCGAGGTGGGAGCGGACACGATCGTGCCCTGGGCGGCCGAGCGATGCGTGGCGATCTGGCGTGGCGAGCGGGGCGCGAAATCGCAGGCACGCTGGATTTCGGCTGCTGTGCAGGCAGCGAAACAATCCCGGCGGCTCTGGGTGCCGGACGTGACCGTCCAGGCAGACCTTGCCTCGGCGACGCGGCGCGTTCAGCAAGCCTCGCTGGCCATCGTGCTTGATCCCGCCGCCGGAACGTCCGTGGCGCACCTTGAGCTGCCGCTCACCGGCGAGATCGTGCTAGCTGTCGGCCCCGAGGGCGGCATATCTCCGGCCGAAGAAGCTGCCCTGCTGGCCGCCGGGGCGGTGCGGGCTGCGCTGGGTCCGACGGTGCTGCGAACCTCGTCGGCGGGGGCCGTGGCGGCGGGGCTGCTGCTCAGCAGGACCGCCCGCTGGGCTGTTCCGGGCAGCAGCGCCTAACGCGCGAGGACCAATGATCAGCCACCGCTGGCCCGCTGTGGCGCAAAACTCCTGCTCAGCCTAGGCTTTCGTGGCCGACGGTTCGCGCCGGAATTGCCGGCCAGCCACCGTTGGCGGCGGCAACTGTCAGGCGGTGCGGCTGGCGCTGGGCTTTGTCGGCTTAGCGGGCGTCACCACGTCGGCGACACCGGGGCTGGCGGTCGCGCCGGGCCGCTTCTTGGCAGTCCGCTTGGTCTTGTGCGGGGTCGGCAGACCGCCGCATGGTGACGTCGCAGTCGTGATGCTCGGCGCCGCCGCGGTCGCCTGCAGGATCGCCGCGTCCGTTGTTACCTTGCCGGTGGCTGCAGCCGCGCCAGCCGAAGGCTGGCCGACTCCGGCAGCCGCTGACGGGCTGCCGCTGGGAGTCGGAGTGGTGCTGCCGGTGCCGGACGGCGTTGGTGACGGCGAGCCGGTTGGCGATGGTGACCCTGAGCCACTCGGCGTCGGGGATGACGTCTGGCTCGGTGACGTCGACGGCGAGCTTGACGGACTCGACCCGGACGGCACGGGCGGTGGCGTCAGGCACGGCAAGCTAACGCTCGCCTGGCCTGACGGCGCTGCGCGGTGGCCTGTCCCGGTGCTGGGGAAGGCCGAGCTGGAGCCGCCGGCCACGCCGCTGCCGCCCGGCCGCGAGCCGCCGCCGCCAGTTCCCCGCTGGGCGCTCTGGGCGTTCGTCGGGGAGATGGCGGCCGGAACTTCGATGGCCACGTACGCGCCAACAGCGACGATGAATACCGCGATGCCGAACGCGGTGAGCGGGCGGAGCAAGCTCAACGGCCCGGACTGGCCACTGCGCGACGCGGCCCCCGCCGGCTCGGGCAGCAGCCGCCCTGCAACCGCGCGAAGCTGGCCAGCGAACTGGCGGCCAGCTGCATAAACGCCTTCGGGCAGCCACATGGACAGGCGAATCCAGAGAGCTTCGGCCCACGCCACCGGCAGCGGGAAGGGCCGCCGGCGCAGCCTGGTGCGGATCTTCTCCAGCCCGTCCGCGCGCGGCTCGATCGAGTCGGCGGCGGATCGGAGTGCGTGGCGCAGCAGCATCTCGTGCTCGTGAGTACTCATACCTCACGCTCCAGCACAGTGCGCAGCGCCTGCATGGCCCGAGCCGTGTGACTCTTCACCGCGCCGCGGCTGATCTGCATCGCGTCCGCGATCTGCGCCTCCGACATATCCCCGTAGAACCGGAGCACGAGCGCCTCACGCTGCCGCGAGGGCAAGGTCCGGAGGGCCGCGATCACCGCGGAACGCTCGAACAGCGCAATCGCGCCATGCTCGGCACTGGGCATGTCAGGCGGCGGCTTAGGGGAATTCCGGTCCACCACGACCCGGTGCCGGAGCACGGAGCGTGATCGGTTCACTACCGACTGCCGAAGGTAGGACAAAGCCTTCTCGCTGTCCCGCAGGCGACGCCAGCCGCCATGCATCGCGACGAACGAGTCCTGCACCACTTCCTCCGCGGTTCCGATATCACGCACCAGGAGTGCAGCGAGCCGGACAAGCGAGCGGTAGTGCGCGCTGTAGAGCTCAGTCACTGCCTGGTCAGCATCCAGGTCTGCCGGAACTGAACCCAGGGCAACATCGGCCACTAGGGTTTCGGTCACGTGAATTGGACGCGCAGCCACGTCCGAAGGTTCACTCGCTGTCATCACGGGTCTTCGCGAGTTGCCGTTGTCGGACTCGCCTGCCTGGCTTCCTGCACTTCCCCCCACGCCCATCTCATGCCTCGCAGCAGCACCCGCGCATAACTCACCCTGGGCGACGGAAAGCCAGAATCTGGCGAGGCCGTGCACCAGAGGGGTGGTGCATCGTGGGTTCGCAGTAGTGCAACCATATATGTCGGAGGCGTCGCGGACCCGGCACACGTTAAGATCTTCACCGTGTCCGACTGCCTGTTCTGCCGCATCGCGACAGCCGATGTTCCCGCGACGATAGTGTCCAGCAACCCGCGGACAATGGCGTTCCGTGACATCAATCCGCAAGCGCCTGTACACGTTCTCGTTATCCCGCGCGCCCACCATGCCACCGTGCGCGAGCTGGCGGCGGCCGGAGACGGCCTGCTCGCCGAGGTCATCGCGCTTGCGCATGACGTCGCCGTTGCGGAGGGCATCGCGGAAGGCGGCTACCGGGTGGTCTTCAACACCGGCGCGCACGCAGGCCAGACCGTCAGCCACGTGCATGCCCATGTACTGGGCGGCCGGCCGATGGCCTGGCCACCAGGCTAGGCGGGGAGCGCAGCCCGATATCATGGTTACGGGCCGGCCGGGGGGCCGCGGCCGCGGCAGGGAAGGGCCATTGACTGACAATCCGACCGATACGCGCAAGGGCGGCCAGTCCGCCAACGGTAGCTCGCAGGTCAGGATAGTGATCCCGGACGACCAGTCGATGGTCAGCCTGCTCGGGTCAGGCGACGAGCTCCTCAGCGTGATCGAGCATGCCATCAGCGCCGATTTCCACGTCCGCGGCAATGAAATCACCGTCACCGGGCCAGCTCAGGAGACTGCGGTGGCAGCCCGGCTGTTCGACGAGCTGCTCCAGCTGGTCGGCGCCGGCGCGGAACTAACCGCCGATTCCATCGAGCACAGCGTCTCCATGCTGAGGCGCAAGACCGGCGCGCGGCCCGCAGAGGTGCTCAACCTCGACATCCTGTCCAGCCGCGGGCGCACCATCCGCCCGAAGACCCTTAACCAGAAGCGCTACGTCGATGCGATCGACACCCACACGATCGTGTTCGCGATTGGCCCGGCTGGTACCGGCAAGACCTATCTGGCCATGGCCAAGGCAGTCAAGGCCCTGCAGGCCAAGGAGGTCAACCGGATCATCCTGACCCGGCCCGCGGTAGAGGCGGGCGAGCGCCTGGGGTTCCTGCCCGGCACGCTCTACGAGAAGATCGACCCGTACCTGCGGCCGTTGTACGACGCCCTGCATGACATGGTCGATCCCGACTCGATCCCGCGGCTGACCGCTGCAGGCACCATCGAGATAGCCCCGCTGGCATACATGCGCGGAAGGACCCTGAATGATTCCTTCATCATCCTGGACGAGGCGCAGAACACCTCGGCTGAGCAGATGAAGATGTTCCTCACCCGGCTCGGGTTCGGCTCCAGGATCGTGGTCACCGGCGACGTAACCCAGGTTGACCTGCCAGCCGGCACGGCCAGTGGCCTGCGTCAGGTGCAGGGCATACTCGATGGCGTCGAGGATGTCTATTTCTCTCGGCTGACCAGCCATGATGTGGTCAGGCACAAGCTCGTGGCCGACATCGTCGACGCCTATGAGCGGTACGACGCCAAGCTGGCGACCGAGCCTGGCCGGCTGCAGGCCGGGCGACAGCGGCGGGATGATTACCGCGCCAGGTGACGGTGCATAACCCGGTGACCGCGGCCAGACGGGGGCCAGATGAGCATTGAGATCGCCAACGAGTCAGGCGTCGATGTCGACGAGTCGCTGCTGGCCGCCCTGGCCCGGCATGTGCTCGACGACATGCGGGTGCACCCGCTAGCGGAACTGTCGGTCCTGCTGGTCGACGAGCCGGCCATGACGGAACTGCACGTCCGCTGGATGGGCGAGGACGGGCCTACCGACGTGCTGGCGTTCCCGATGGACGAGCTCAGGCTGCCGCAGCCAGGCAGCGCCGCCCATGGCGATCACGGCGCGCCGGACCCGGAGGCAGGGCAGGCGCTGCTCGGTGACGTGGTGATCTGCCCGCAGGTAGCCGAGGCGCAGGCCGCCGAGGCCGGCCACGACGTGCAGGACGAGATCGACCTGCTGTGCACGCACGGAATCCTGCACCTGCTCGGCTACGACCATGCCGAGCCGGAGGAGCACGCGACGATGTTCGGCCTGCAGGACCGGCTGCTCTCGGCCTGGCGCGCCGGGCGCCCCGATGCCGGGAGCGCCGATGCGGGGAGCGCCGATGCCGCCGGTGCCCCGCGCGACGGCGCACCGGGCCGCCAGGCGGCCGGCCGGGCTGACCCCGAAGGGCCAGGGTGACCGGTCATGGGCTGGCTGCTGGTGGCCGCGCTCGCGCTGATGCTCCTGGCTGGCTGGTGCACGAGCGCTGAGTCCGCGCTGCTGCGCGTCTCCAGAGCGGGAGCCAAGGAGCTCGGCAGGTCCGCCGGCGAGGCCGGGGAGCCGCTGCAGGCGGTGCTAGCGGACGCGCCCCGTTACCTCTCTATCGTGCTCCTGGCCAGGGTTGCCGCCGAAATCAGCTCGGCGGTGCTGGTGACGGCCGTCCTGGTGCACTGGTTCGGAGTGAGCTGGAAAGCCTTCGTAATCACTGCTGTGACCATGACGGTGGCCAGCTACGTGCTAGCCGGACTGATCCCGCGCAGCATCGCCCGGCATTACCCGGTCAAGGTGGCCAGCGCCGCGGCGGCGGTGCTGCGCCCGGTGATCAGGCTGCTCGGGCCGCTACCCAGGCTGCTGGCCGCGGCTGGCGCCGCGCTGACCCCCGGCCCGGCCCGGCGGGAAGGCCAGTCAGGCTCCGAGGAAGACCTGCGGGGCCTGGTCGACCTGCTGGAACAGCGGCAGATCATCGAGCCGGGCGAGCGCGCGATGATCCACTCGGTGTTCGAGCTCGGTGACACCATCGTGCGCGAAGTCATGGTCCCGCGCACCGACATGGTCTTCATGGAACAGGGCAAGACACTCCGGCAGGGCCTGTCGCTGGCGCTGCGCAGCGGCTTCTCCCGGATCCCGGTGATCGGCGAGAACCTCGACGACGTGGTCGGGATCGCCTATCTGAAGGACATCATGACCCGCATCCACGAGCATCCCGAGGGCGAGTCAGTCGAGACGGTGGGGTCGATCATGCGGCCGGCGACCTTCGCGCCGGAGAGCAAGCCGGTGGACGACTTGCTCAGGGATATGCAGGCCAGGCACGTGCACATGGCCATCGTGATCGACGAGTACGGCGGCACCGCTGGCCTGGTGACGATCGAGGACATCCTCGAGGAGATCGTCGGCGAGATCGCTGACGAGTACGACCGGGAACGGCCGCCGGTGGAGTGGCTAGGGCCAGACGAGGCGCGGGTCAGCGCCCGGCTCTCGGTAGAGGAACTTGAAGAGCTGTTCGACGTCAGCATCGACGCCGAGGACGTGGAGACCGTTGGCGGCCTGCTGGCGCATCGACTCGGCAAGGTACCGATCGCCGGTTCAGTGGCGACAGTGGCAGGGCTGCGGCTGACCGCCGAGAACCTGACCGGACGGCGCAACCGGATCGGCACGGTTACCGTGCAGCGCATCGGGGTCGCCGACGACGTGGCCGCCGCGACACAGCCGCCGCCAGCGGCGCCCTCGAGAGCCGGAGCCTCGGCGGTTGAGCCTGGCCCGACCAGCGGGGTTGCGACCGGAGCGCGGAGCGGCCCGGCCAGCAGCCAAGGGAACGGGGTCGCCCCGGCCAAGCCGCCGCCGGTCTAAGATCGGCAGCGTGACCGAGCATGGGCCGGAAGAACCCGGCCCCGAGGACGCTGGCCTGGCAGCACCCGGGCCGGAGGACGTCAAGATCATCACCCTTGCCCGGGCAGCACGCGCCAGGGTCGCTGCTGCCGAAGGCGCCGCCGTTCGGGATGAAACCGGCCGGACCTATGCGGCGGCCGCGATCGCCTTGCCGTCCCTGCGGCTGTCGGCCCTGCAGCTGGCGGTAGCCATGGCCGTCTCCAGCGGGGCCTCGAATCTGGAGGCGGCGGCGCTGGTCAGTGACGGCGGAGCGGCCGATCCTGGCGACATAGCCGCCGTCCGGGAACTCGGGCCGGACGCGATCGTGTTCCACGCGGCGCCGGACGGCAGCGTCGTCGCCATCCTGCGCCCCTAGCCGCACGCTGCCGGGCGGCCATGGTGGCCGGCCCCGATGGTCAGCCAGCGCAGCTGCCACGTGCGGCCGGTGATGTCGCCAGCTCGGGTGCGACACTGGCGCAGTGCCTGATGACCGGCTGCGCGAGCCCGCCAAGTGGGGGCCGGCCTCGTCGGGCGCGGTCGCAACTGGCGATGCTGGCCAGCGGGTGGGACGGCGGCGGCCAGCCCGTGGCGCGGTGGCCGTGCTGCTGGCCGCGGCGGCGTGGGGGAGCACGGGTACGGCGGCGCATTTCGCGCCTGCCGCCGCCAGCCCGGCGTCCATCGGTGCCGCGCGGATCGCGCTGGGCGGTGCGCTGCTGCTCGTGCTAGCGCTCGCCACCGGGCCGAACCGCCGGGCCGTGGCCGGCCTGGTCTCGAACGGCCGGGCGTCGCGCATGGTCCTGGTCATCGCGGCGGCGGCGGTCGCCGGTTACCAGGTTTGCTTCTTCACCTCGGTCCGGGAAACCGGCGTCGCGATCGGCACTGTGGTCGCCATCGGCAGCGCGCCAGTCTTCACGGGCGTGCTCAGCCGGCTCTCCGGCGGTTCCCGTCCGGGCCGCCGCTGGGTAATCGCCACCGCGTCGGCGGTGGCCGGCTGCGCCGTGCTGATTACCAGCGGTCACCCGGCGGGCGGTCCACCGGCTGTCAGCCCAGCCGGGGTAGGACTGGCCCTGGCGGCCGGCTTCTGCTACGCGGTCTACGCGGTCGCGGCGGCCAGGCTGATCTCGACCGGAACACCCGAAATCGCGGTGATGGGGCTGCTCTTCGGCGCTGCGGCAGTGCTCCTCGCGCCGCTGCTGGCGGCGAGTTCGCCGGGCTGGGTGCTCACCGGGCGGGGCCTTGCCGTCACCGCCTACCTGGGCGTCGTCACGACCGTCCTGGCCTACCTCAGCTACGGCCGCGGACTGCGGACCGTGCCCGCCCCGGTCGCGGTGACCCTGGGGCTGGCCGAGCCGGTGGTAGCGGCGATTCTCGGACTCATCGTGCTGGCCGAGCGGCTCACCGGAATGGCGGTGGTCGGCCTGGTCCTGGTCGGCTTCGCGCTCGGGACCCTGGTCGGTGCCGGCCAGCCCGCAAGTCCGCCGGTTAGGGGCGCAGCGTCCGAGTAGGGGAGAATCACCAACGTGGCAACCCCGTCCAGCACCTCAGCGACTCCGGCTCCGACCGGGTTCCGATCCGGCTTCGCCTGCTTTGCCGGCCGGCCCAATGTGGGCAAGTCCACGCTGATGAACGCTCTGGTCGGCACCAAGGTGGCGATTACCAGCAGCCGGCCGCAGACCACCAGGCGGGCGATCCGCGGCATCGTGCACCGGCCGGACGCACAGCTGGTCATCATCGACACGCCCGGCCTGCACCGGCCGCGAACGCTGCTGGGCGAGCGGCTCGACAGCCTGGCCCGCTCCACTCTCACCGAGGTAGACGTGATCGGGCTGTGCATTCCGGCCGCGGAGCGGATCGGGCCTGGCGACAAGTACCTAGCCGCGGAGCTGGCGGGCCTGGGCAAGACGCCGGTGGTCGCGATCGTGACCAAGACCGATCAGGCCTCTCGGGAGCAGGTGGCCGCGCAGCTCGCGGCTGTCGGCGAGCTGGGCGACTGGGCGGACGTCGTGCCGGTCTCGGCGGCGACCGGATTCCAGCTGGATGTGCTTGCCGACGTGCTCGTCACGCACCTGCCGCCCGGCCGGCCGCTCTACCCGGACGGCGACCTGACCGACGAGCCGGAGCAGCAGCTTGTCGCGGAACTGATCAGGGAAGCAATCCTGGAGGGCGTCAGGGACGAGCTCCCGCACTCGATAGCCGTTGTCGTTGAGGAGATGGGCCCGCGCGAAGGGCGTGACGACCTCATCGACGTGCACGCGATCATGTACGTGGAACGGCCCAGCCAGAAGGCCATCGTGCTGGGCACCAAGGGTGCCCGGCTCAAGGATGTCGGCACCTCGGCCAGGCGGCAGATCGAGGCACTGCTCGGCCGTCGCGTGTATCTGGACCTTCGCATCAAGGTGGCCAAGGACTGGCAGCGCGATCCGCGGCAGCTGCGGCGCCTCGGTTTCTACGACTGACCGGCCCCAGCCCGCCGCGCTAGGCCCGCGCTGCGGTCAGCGCCGGGGCCTGCGCCGATCAGCCCGTCAGAGGGTGAGCTCCCAGGACCGGTAAGTGTCTGATACCTGGAAGCCGAGCTGGTCGTTGATGGCGATCATGTGCTGGTTAGACCCGGCGTTGCCGGTGAAGATGCGACGCACGTCGGGTGCCTGGTCGCCGAGCAGCTCGAGCATGGCGACCTTAGCCAGCAAGCCGAGCCGGTGCCCGCGATGCGCCGGCAGGACGACGGTTGCCATCTGCAAGGCCCAGCCGGGAGCGGCCGGCTCCTCGCAGATCTCGGTGAGTGCGGCCAGTTCCCCCGTCTCGTCGTGACAGGCGACGACGGTCCGCTTCAGCACGCCGTGCTCGGCCAGCGCTCGCTCGCTCTGCCTGAGCCGCTCGGCATCCCAGCTCAGGGCTTCCACCTCAGCGTCGCGTGGCGCGTCAGCCATCGCGTTGTGCATCCGCACGACCTGGTCGAGACGGTCGTCCGGCGTCGCGCCCAGCCAGGACAGCAGCGAGTACCCGGCCGTGAGCGGTTCCGCGGCAGACCGCAGGCTCACGAGTCGTGCGGGCAGGTCAGCGTCGATACCGAGCACCCTGTTGACCTCGGCAATGCCCGGGCTGGCGCCGGCGGTAGCGGCGAACGCGGCGCCAGCCGAGCCGTCCCGGACCTGGCTGTCAAGGCGGCTCCGGCCTGCCTGCCGTGCCTGTTCGCGGCAATGCGTTAGCAGGGCGGCTCCGACACCGCTTCGCCGCCAGGCCAGTGCCACGATGATGGCGCAGGTCGCGCGGTGGAGGTTCTCCTTGTCCGGTAGCCGCAGCAGGTAGCCGCCGACCGGCTCGCCGGAATCGTCATGGCCGAGCCAGGCCTGCTGCGGGCTGGAGTCGAAGCCGTGTGTCCACTTCCCGGTGAAGGAACGCAACCCCCAGGGCGGCACGTTGGGATGATCGATGGCCCAGGCGGCGTCGGTCATCGCGAAGCAGGCACGCAGCGACTCGGCGTCCTTGCCGGGGTCGAATCGTTCGATCTGCACTCCCGCATCCCAACATCGGGGCTAGCGACGCGGCAACGGGTTTTACCGTAGCGGCGCGCCGTAGCCTGGCCAGCCAGACGCGGCGGCAGCCACCCAGGGCCGGACCGCTGGCAGCGCCGAGCCGGCTAGCCGGCCACGCGGTCGCTGGTCAGGTCCAGTTCCCAGGACCGGCGCACCGAGCAGGTCTCGAAACCGAGCCTGACGTTGATGGCGATCATGTGCTCGTTCAGGCCGGCGTTGCTCGTCACGATGCTGTGAACGGAGGAGTCATGGTCCAGCAGCAGGTCGAGCATCGCGACCTTGGTCAGCAGCCCGAGCCGGTGGCCGCGATGTCCGGGCAGCACGGCCGTCAGCGACTGGAATGCCCAGCCAGGGACGCCCGGATCGGTGCCAAGCTGGGTGACTGCGGCCAGCACGCCGGTCGCGCTATGCCGGGCGCCGACCGTGTAATGCCGCCATCCGCTGGCCTGACCCACCTGCTCGGCGGACCTGATCCGGTCGGCATCCCACACCTCCGGATCCACGCCCGCGTCTCTCGGTGCGTCGGCCATGGCCTGACTGAGCCGTACCATTTCGACCAGCTGATCTTCCGAGGTTGGCCCTAGCCAGGACACCAGCGTGTACCCGCCGGCCTGCGACTGAGCGTCCGTGCGCAGGCTGGGCAGCCTGGACCGCAGGCCGGCCTCGACACTGAGTACCCGGTAAACCTCGGCTATGCCGCTGGTCGCGCCGACGGCTGCTGCGAATGCGGCCCCCGCCGAGCCATCCGGGACGTCGGCGGTCAGCCGTGACCGGCCGGCCAGCTGAGCCCGCTGGGCGCAGTGCGCGAGCAACTCGGTACCGAACCCGGATCGGCGGCGGGTCGGCGCAACTGTCAGCGTGCACCAGGCCATCGTCGGGTTCTCCCGCTCCGGCAGCATCAGCAGGTAACAGCCGATGGGCTCGCCGGCGCCGTCGCGTGCGAGCCAGGCTTGCCGCGGATTGCCGCTGCCGTGCGCCCACCAGGCGGTGAAGCCTGCGAACGAGTGAGATGGCAGGTTCGGATCATCGCGCGACGCGGCGGCCGCCGTGATCTCGAAGCAGCTCTGCAACTGCTGCTGATCAGTCGACGGGTCGAACTGCTCGATGCGCATGGCCGCCAGCTAAGCCGCGCGGCGCGTGCGGCGGCAAGTCGATTTCTGGCCGGGAGGGTGACCCGACCCCGTTTCCATCCTGCTGGTCCAGGGCGCCGGAGGCATCAATTCCAGCGTTTACCAGCATTGAGACGACAATTTCTTGCCGCCGGAGTGTTGATATGCAGATGACGCACGAGAGCGCTAGCCGTCGTGCTTTTACCGGATTCAGGTGACCGCCGCGCCGGGGCATGTGATGATCTGCTCACCTGGGACGATGTTCCAGCAGGACGCTGGTGACCAAGCCTGCGGGGGGAGTCGTCGTTGAGTTTTCTGGGACCTCGCTTCCGGTTCCGCATTACGGGCAGCGGCATGATGCACTGCCACCGGTGCGGTGGCGACCGTCGGTATCAAAGCTGCACTGCACGCCGGTGGATTCACGTTCTGTTTATCCCGGTTATCCCGCTCGATCGAATCGCCGAGCACCTTCAGTGCGGGACGTGCCGTACCCGGTACCGGATCGAGGTGCTGACCCTGCCGACGTCAGCCCAGATGCAGGAAGCACTCCCGGCCGGCGCACTGGCAGCCGTCACGATGATGCTGCGGGCGGGCGATCAGTCCAGCGGCCCGGCCCGCAGTCGCGCTATCGAGCTGGTCCGGGCAGCGGGGCGGCCCGGATATGACGACGCGGCGCTCGACGCGGACCTGGCCGCCGACCCCGACCGCGACCTTTCCGTGCCGTTGAGCAGGCTGGCCGAGCAGCTTACGATGCCGGCCCCGGAGTGGTTCCTTGCCGATGCGGTCCGGGTTGGCCTGGCCGACGGCGCGCTGTCGGAGGAAGAACGGGACGCTGCCCGCCAGGTCGCCGCCTGCCTCGGCCTGACGACGGCGCAGGCACACGACGTGATCTGGCTGACCGAGGAGAACGCTGCCGCAGGCTGATCCGGCACCACTCAGCGGGGCGTCCTGCCGTGCGCCCGAGGTAGGCGAGAATGGGACCGTGGCCATCTATCGTGATGACGGCATCGTGCTGCGCACCCACAAGCTGGGCGAAGCCGACCGGATCATCACGGTCCTGGGCCGCCGGTCCGGCCGGATCCGGGCGGTCGCCAAGGGCGTACGGCGGACCAAGTCGAGATTCGGGGCCAGGCTAGAGCCCTTCACCCATGTGGACCTGCTGCTGTACACGGGGCGATCGCTGGATGTGATCACGCAAGCGGAGACGCTCCGGCCCTACGGTGAGCAGCTCGTCGCCGACTATCCCCGCTACACCACCGGCACCGCCATGCTGGAGACGGCCGAGAAGCTCACTCCGGTGGAGAAGGAGCCATCGCTACGGCAGTTCCTGCTGCTGGTCGGGGCGCTGCGCACGCTCGGCGAGACCGAGCATGACCCGCGCCTGGTGCTCGACGCGTTCCTGCTGCGCTCGCTTGCCGTGGCCGGGTATGCCCCGGCACTGGAGGAGTGCGCGGTGTGCGGAACGACGGCGCGGGAGGCGCAGGGGTCTGGCGGCCTGCGCACGTTCGGGCTGGCTTCGGGCGGGCTGACCTGCCAGTCCTGCGAGCGCACCGGGATCAGCCACGCCGTCCGCGGCGACCCTGGCGCTGATGGGCGCGCTGCTGCGCGGCGACTGGGCGCTCGCCGACGCGAGCGAGCGCAGGCACCAGGTAGAGTGCAGCGGTTTGACCGCCGCCTACCTGCAATGGCACCTGGAGCATTCCATCCGGTCGCTGAAGCACGTGGAGCACGCATGATCACCGGGGACCGATGCCGATGAGCCAGCACGTCACGCCGCCGTACCGGCACCCGGAGGGCGCGCAGCCACCCAAGATCCCCGGCGAGCTGGTACCGCGGCACGTGGCGCTGGTGATGGACGGGAACGGCCGGTGGGCTAAGGAGCGCGGGCTGCCCAGGACCGAGGGTCACAAGGCCGGTGAGGGCGCCCTGTTTGACGTCATCATGGGCGCCATCGAGCTGGGCATCCCCTACCTGTCGGCGTACGCGTTCTCCACCGAGAACTGGCGGCGTTCGCCCGATGAGGTCCGGTTCCTGATGGGCTTCAACCGCGACGTGATCCGGCGCCGCAGGGATCAGCTGAACGAGATGGGCGTCCGGATCCGGTGGGCGGGCCGCCGCCAGCGGCTGTGGCGGAGCGTTATCTCGGAGCTGGAGGACGCCGAGCGGATGACGGAGCACAACTCGGTGCTGACGCTTCAGTTCTGCGTGAATTACGGCGGCCGGGCTGAGATCGCCGATGCCGCTAAGGCCATCGCGATGGATGTCGCGGCCGGACGGCTTCGGGCAGACAAGATCGACGAGCGAACCATCGGCCGTTACCTGGACGAGCCGCAGATCCCGGACGTGGACCTGTTCGTGCGGTCGTCCGGGGAGCAGCGGACGTCCAATTTCCTGCTCTGGCAGTCCGCATATGCGGAGATGGTGTTCCTGGACACGCTGTTCCCCGATTTCGACCGGCGGCACCTGTGGCACGCCTGCGAGATCTATGCCAGCCGGGACCGCCGCTACGGCGGCGCGCAGCCCAATCCGCTGCCAGCCGGCCAGCATCTGTCAGCCAGGCCGTAATCGCCAGGCAGCCGCGGGCCGTTGGGCAGGCGCCGGCGGGACCATCGGCCCTTACCCGGCAGGGCGGCAGCCCGCTGTAATCGACTGGCCGACAGCAACTGCCGAGTCCTGGAGCGTGGTGGCGAAATGCCGTGGTGCGGCGACGATGAGCCTGGGCTCGCGCCCGATTTGCGAGCTATCAGCGGCGGCCGGTCTGCCCTCCGCTACGGACGCCCTGAACGTATGTGGACCGGGTGCTGCTGGAGCGACAGCTATGCCATGAACGTTGGCGTGCCAGGACGCCGGCAGTGGCCGGCATGACCGCGGACTCCCTTCAGTTGTCCGTTCCCGCCCTGACTGCCGCCATTCCGATGCGCAGCAACGCCGCCGCGGCCCGCACCGGACCTGACTACGGCGAGCGACCGATGCTCGTCTTCTGGGAAACGACCCGCGCCTGCCTGCTGGCCTGCAGGCACTGCCGGGCATCTGCCACCGCCCAGTCCCTGCCCGGTGAGCTGACCACGGCTGAGGGCTACCGCCTCATCGATCAGGTCGCCGGATTCGGCCGGCCGTATCCGATCCTGGTGCTGACCGGCGGCGACTGCCTGATCCGGCCAGACGTGTTCGAGCTGGCCGGTCATGCGAGCGGACTAGGTATTCCGGTATGCCTGTCGCCGTCGGTGACTCCGCTGCTCACCACGGATCTGATTGCCCGGATCGCCGGCAGCGGCATCAGAGCCGTGTCGATCAGCCTGGACGGCGCGCGACCTGAGACGCATGAAGGCGTTCGCGGGATCGCCGGGCACTTCGACGCGACCGTCGCCGCTATCCGGGCGTTCGCCGCGGCCGGTGTGACGGTTCAGGTCAACACGACGGTCATGGCGGCGAACGCCAGTGAGCTTGCCGACATCGCGGCCCTGACGGTCAGCAGCGGTGCGCGCATCTGGGAGGTATTTTTCCTGGTGCAGGTCGGCCGGGGGATGGCCGAAGGTGATGTAACGCCGCCGGAGTACGAGGAAATCTGCCACTTCCTGTACGACGCCGCGCACTACGGCGTCGTGGTCCGCACCGTGGAAGCTCCGTTCTTCCGGCGGATCGCGGCCCGGCGCCGGGCCGGGGACGCGCCGCCAGCCGGGGCGATGTACGGCGAGCTGGCCGGACGGCTGACTGAGCTGCTCGGCGGACCGGTCTCCCGGCCGAGCGCGCACACCGCGCCGACGCGCGATGGGAAGGGCATCCTGTTCGTGGCGCACGACGGGGACGTCTACCCGGCCGGATTCCTGCCGATCGGTCTTGGCAATGTGCGCGACCAGCCGCTGCGCACGATCTACCGGGACAACCCGCTGCTGCGCTCGATCCGGGCCGCCGAATTCACTGGCCGGTGCGGGCGCTGCGAGCATGCAGACCTATGCGGGGGATCGCGGGCTCGTGCGTTCGCTGCCAGCGGCGACCCGCTGGCGGAGGATCCGGCGTGCTCGTATCAGCCGCAGGGGCAAGCCGGCGGCCAGGTCGGCCGCGAGCCTGTCTGACATCGCCGCGCCGGGCTTCGATGGCACAATGTCCGGCATGTCGGCAGCAGAGGAAGAAGAGCAGCCAGCCGCAGCACCGACTGCGGCCAGAGGCGGCTGGCTGGCGCGCGGCCCGGCGCGCTGGCCGGGCACGCCTTCGGTCAGGGGCTCGATCTGGTTCCTGGAGAACATGCAGGATGTCGTCACCGTCACGGTCGGCATCATCCTGGTCGCGCTCGCGGCGGTACTGCTGATCTCCGGCATTGCCGACTTCGTCGACGGGAAGTACAGCTCGGTCGCGGCGGCCGGGACGGACCTGCTCGATCGTGTGCTGCTGGTCCTGATCCTGGTCGAGATCGTCCACACGGTCGTGCTGTCGCTGCGCTCGCACCGGCTGGTGGCGCAGCCGTTCATCGTGGTCGGCCTGATCGCCGTGATCCGGCGCATCCTGTTCGTCCTCACGCCAGGCAGCCACGTCAATGCAACCACCGCGGAACTGGCTTTGCTCATCGGGATGGTGGCCGTCTTCGTGGCCGGCCTGATCGCGGTCAGCCTGTTCGAGAAGGGCGGGGACTGAACGGCGCGCGGAGTGCCTCGGGCGGGGAGTGCCTCAAGCGGGCAGTGCGTCGGGGCCGCCGAGGCGGGGGGTTGTCTTGAGTGCGGGACTGGCTGCCGCTGGGCTAGCGGGTCGCCTGGAACGCGGCAACGCCGAGCACGACCGCGACGGCCAGTAGCCGGCCAAGCCGGCCTGCCGGTGACAGCCGCGGCCAGGACAGCGCCGCCAGCCAGCCGAGAACCGCGGCGACGCCGCACAGGGCGGCGGCTCCGGCCGGGCCGCGCACGGCCAGCCCGGCGATCAGCAGCGCGACCATCAGCAGCGGGGCCACCCAGGCGGGAAGCTGGTAGAGGTACAGCAACGGCCTGGCGCTGCGCCGCTCGGTGGCCTGACGGGCAGCTGAAGCGTCCGGGGTAAACAGCGTGTCGCCCTTGGGCAGCGGCCTGACCCGCTGCCTGGATGGCCGGTTGGTGCTCACCCCTGTGTCCCTTCAGCCAGCGTTGCTGGTCGGCTCGCTCGTCGGTCGCCGCCCAGGTTACCGCCGGTTGGCGGCGGCTTGTCCCGCAGCGGTCACTCAAAGTCATGCGACGTAGTGGCAGGGCTGCCGCTAAGCTGGCACCACCGCCGCCCTCTCAGTGGTTTCGCGCACGTCAAATGGGGGCTTGGCACACGTCACAGGCCTGACCGCCGACCGCCAGCCGGATGGAGAGATCAATGGCACGCCGCAGTGATCGCATGGAAACCATCGTCAGCCTCTCGAAGCGGCGGGGGATCGTCTTCCCGTCTAGCGAGATCTACGGCGGCTTGCGCGCAGCCTGGGACTACGGTCCGCTAGGTGTCGAGATCAAGAACAACATCAAGCAGCAGTGGTGGCGGAGGATGGTCACGCTGCGTGACGACATCGTCGGGCTGGACTCCAGCGTCATCCTGGCCCCCGAGGTGTGGCAGGCCAGCGGGCACCTCACGCAGTTCGTGGACCCGCTGACCGAGTGCCAGTCCTGCCACTACCGGTTCCGGGCTGATCACCTCATTGAGGCATATGCGGATAAGCACGACGGCAACCCGCCGGAGAACGGGCTGGCCGACCTCGCCTGCCCGCACTGCGGCACCAAGGGCGCGTTCACCGAGCCCCGCATGTTCAATGGCCTGCTGCGGACTTATCTCGGCGCGACCGAGGACGAGTCCGGGCTTGCCTACCTGCGGCCCGAGACCGCCCAGGGCATCTTCATCAACTACAAGAACGTGCTCCAGACCTCGCGGAAGAAGCTCCCGTTCGGCATCGGCCAGATCGGCAAGTCGTTCCGGAACGAAATCACTCCTGGCAATTTCATCTTCCGCACCCGCGAGTTCGAGCAGATGGAGATGGAGTTCTTCGTCAAGCCAGGCACCGACGAGGAGTGGCATCAGTACTGGATCGACACGCGCCTGGCCTGGTTCCTCGACCTCGGCGTGAGCAAGGACAACCTGCGCCTGTACGAGCACCCGAAGGACAAGCTGTCGCACTATTCCAAGCGGACCGTCGACCTGGAGTATCACTTCGAGTTCCCCGGCAGCGAGTGGGGGGAACTCGAGGGCATCGCCAACCGCACTGATTTCGACCTGTCCACGCACGCGAAGGCGTCAGGTCAGGATCTGGCCTACCTGGACACGGAGACGAACGAGCGCTTCATCCCCTACGTGATCGAACCCGCACTCGGGGTAGACAGGTCCATGCTGGTGTTCCTGCTAGAGGCATACACCGAGGACGAGGCACCTGACTCCAAGGGCAACATGGAGAAGCGCACGGTGCTGCGGCTCGACCACCGGCTCGCACCCGTCAAGGTCGCCGTCCTGCCATTGTCCCGGAACGCGGACCTGTCGCCGAAGGCCAGGGATATCGCCGCCACGCTGCGCCAGCGCTGGAACACCGAGTTTGACGACGCGAGCGCGATCGGCCGACGGTACCGCCGCCAGGATGAGATCGGTACCCCGTACTGCGTGACCATCGACTTCGAGTCGCTGGAGGACCAGGCCGTCACCGTGCGCGAGCGCGATTCCATGAAGCAGGAGCGGATCGGGATTGACGGTCTGGTCAGCTACCTCTCGGAGCGCCTAACCGGCTGCTAGCCCGTGCGTTCGCCGCGGGCAAGAATCGGCCAGATCTGGCAGCGCACCGCCCAGGCCGAAGCCGCCACCTCAAACGGGCCAGCAGGCAGCAGCTCCCGGCAGTGCTCGCGCAACTCCGCCCGGCCCTGCGGGGACAGGGATGCCACATAGTCTCCGGCCGGACCAACGCCTAGCGTGAAGGGTTCCCACCAGTCCTCGAAGGTGGCGTGTGTCACCCGGACGGTCAGTATGGCCTCCTCCGTGTCAGCCAGCCCGGCCAGGCCGAACAACCGGACCAGGTCACCGCTCCGGGCGCCCGGCAGTTCTGACTCATCCGTGGCGGCAGCGTCGACATCGAGGACTGCGCGCCAGAACAACGACAACGGCGCCTGGCCACCTCCGTGGTCCCACACGCAGGCTGCGACTATTCCCCCCGGGCGAGTGACGCGGCCCATCTCGCGGAGTCCGGCCACCGGGTCGTGCATGAAATGAACGACTAGCTGTGCCAGCGTCGCGTCGAAGCGGTAGTCGGGGAATGGCAAGCGCTCGGCAGTGGCCAGTCTCGTCTCGGCGTCCGGGAATCGCTCTCGAACCGACGCTAGGAATGACTCCGACGGATCGACCGCGGATACGGCGTCAGCACCAAGACGGCTGACAAGCTCGGCAGTGAGTGCGCCAGGCCCGCAGCCCACATCGAGCGCACGATCGCCGGGGCGAGGATCGGCCAGATCCGCGAACTTGCCTGCTAGCGGTGTGGAGTAGCGGCCCATGAAGCGCCCGTAGGCATCGGCGCTGACATCAAAGCTCACGAGTTGACGCTATAAGGAACGCACGAAGTTGCGGTTGACCATGGTGATGACGATGCACTGGCCTAGATCGGTTTCTGGCTCCGCGGGTCAGCGGGTCAGTGGCGAGGCTCCGTCATTGAGCGCCTTCATGACCGCGCTGACCGTCGTCTCGCCGGGCAGCGACTCCGGTAGCCGCGGGCAGCGCCGGAAGATCTCGGCGGCCGCCTGGTGGAAGCCGTCCGGTAGTCCCGCGCTGGCCATGCAATGCGCGATCTCTTCCATCTCGCCGACCCAGCGCCAGCCCTTGCTGACGCCCGACGCGGCCGATCGTTCCGACTGCCCGGCCAGGTCCGGCAACGAGGTCGCCCACTCCGAGAGCAGCGCCTCGTCGACGCCTTCGGCCTCGGCCAGCGCGCGAGCGGCCAGCAGGAGCGCTGCCGAGCCCTTAGTCCAGGCCGCGTACGCCATCTTGACCGCGGAAGCGCCAAACGCCGGACCGTCGATGATCCGGGCGTCCAGCGGGGTCCCGGCGAACAGGTCAGCCATCACCCGGGCCGGTGCCCCGGACAGGTACAACCTCGCCATTGTGCCGGGAACGGGGGGCTGTCCGATGATGCCGCCGTCCACGTAGCTGCCGCCGTTCCCGGTGATGAGCTGTGCCACCTCACGAGCGGTACCGGGCGAGATGGCGTTGGCGTCCAGATAGAGGCCGGCGAATCCGTGCACGGCCCAGGCGACGTCGAGAGCCGCGTGCGGAGGACAGACCGAGAGGATCACGCTCGCCTCGGCTGCCAGTTGGCGCGCAGTGCCGACGTCGGTCAGTCCGGCGGCTGTGGCCCGCGCGGCGGTCTGCTGGCTCCGGCCTTCTGAGGCCCATAGGACCTGGTGGCCGGTACCGGTCAGGCACTGCCCGACAGCGGCGCCCATCCCGCCCGGGTGCAGCAGGCCGACGACTGGGTTACTCGACATGCAGTCATTGTTGCCGAAGTCCGCGCGCCGACGAGCGGAAGCCCCGCCTGCCAGCTCAGCGCGGGCGGCAGGCGAGGCTTCGCCGCTTGCTACCGGCTTGCCGTACTGGCTGTGTCGCGCTGGGCGGTCGTCATGATCCTGTTCACCAGTGCGAGGAAGGCGCTGACCTGCACGCGGTGGGTCCGCAGGTAGGCGCGCTGCTCGGCTGTCCAGATCCGGAACTGAGCTCTCACCGGGGGCCCTGCGCACGCCAGGAATACGCGCGCCCAGTGCCGATCCAGACTGCGGATCGCGCCATTAGACGCCCCACGGCTAACCGCCCCGTCGATGTGCCCGGCTATCCAGTCGACAAAGTCGGGGAACGAGTTGATGACCGAGTTGGGCGACCCGTACGGCTGGTGCGGCCAGCCGAAGCGCGCGGCGCAGGCGCGGAGCCCTGGCAGCGTCGCGCGCACTGCGGCTGGAGCCACGCCGGACAGCTCGACCTTCAGGAACGGGTTGGCAAGTCGACTGCCCGCTGCCCGAATTGGCGCGAATGGCAGCTGCGCTGCCGTCTGACAGGAGTTCAGCTTGGCGGTGAAGGCCTTGGAGCCAGACGGCGGGACGAAGCCGGCCGCACCGGATGGGAACGCGCCGGCTCGGGCGATTTGGGATAGGTCGGGGAACTGGGTGAGGTCGTAGTCACCAAGCGCGGCCTGTGCGGCCGTGATAGGAGCGACGTGGTACCCAAACCGGGCCATGCACTTCGCGACCGAGTGGCTTTCCAGCGACTGGATCTCGCCGTAGAAGAGGGCGCCGGCCGTGTACTGGGCGCCCGTAGCCGACATGATCTCGCCGATCGCGCCGCGGTCCAGCTTTGCCAGCCAGGCCCGCCGGGCTGAAGCTTTGCGTGTCGTGGCTGAGCTAGCGGCGCGCTTGAGCCCGTGCGAGCCTGGCCGGGGCGATCCGCTGGAAAGCACTGAGGCTGAGACTGCTATGACGGCAACCACGGCGACCGTGGCTGCCGCTGCCGCCAGCGGCGTCAGCCAGCGGCGCGGCGCGGTGCCGATCCTGCCGCGGGCCAGCCGCCGACGCCGTCCGTCGGCAGCGCGCTCCCGCCCGGTGGCGAGCGTCAATGGCGGTGCAGTGCCATCGGGCACGCTGCGGGCGACAGCGTCCGCGGCGCCTCTTATCCGGTCTTCGGTCGGCTTCATCGGTTCTCCCCGAGCAGACGGGCGAGCGCGGCTAGCGCCCGCGACGTAGTGGACTTGACCGTGCCCTGGCTGATGCCCATGGACCGGGCGATCTCCGGCTCGGGCAGGTCGAGGAAGTACCGCAGCACCAGTGCCTCGCGCTGCCGGTCCGGCAGCTGGCGCAGAGCATCGAGCACCTCGCGGTGCTCCTCGCTGAGCAGCACGTCCTGCTCGGCTGACGCGGCGCTGCCAGGCAGCGCGGGTACCGGCCGCCGCCGGCTCCTGGCCAGGGCGCGAAGCTCTGACCGGCATCCGTTCAGCACGCTGGAGCGGACGTATTGCAGCGCCTTGTCGGTCTGGGTCAGCTTGTCCCAGCGCCGGTACAGGCCGATGAAGGCCTCCTGTACGACGTCTTCCGCGGCTGGCCAGGCTGCCAAGGATGGCGACCGCGAGGCGGATCAGGCCGACTGCATGGCCTTCGTACAAAGCGCCGACAGCGCGCTCGGTGGTGGCCCCGGACCCGGCGGCCAGGGCGTTGGGCGGCTTCTCTACGTCAATCTCCACGTACCAGAGACGCTGGGACGGGCGCCCAGTTGCCTGGCGGTGCAGGTTATCTCGGCGGCCTGCCGGACGCAGCCCCGCGGAAACGCCGAGGTTTGTTCACCTCCCGTGCCATGACCGTCGTCCCGGCTCGGGCGAATGGTCGATAGGCTCGGTATGAGGGCCAACTGGCCGCGAGATCGCTGAGCTGCCCGGCGCCTGGCTCGAGGCGCCCGGACGGCATCCGAGGAGTGCAGAGCAGTGCCGAAGCTTGTCTACGACTTCACCGAGGGCAACAGGGACCTGAAGGACCTGCTGGGCGGCAAGGGAGCCAACCTGGCGGAGATGACCAACCTAGGTCTCCCCGTTCCTCCGGGATTCATCATCACCACCGATGCCTGCCGCTTCTACCTCGAGCATGGCACTGTGCCGGACGGTCTGGCGGCCGAAGTGACCGCGCATCTCAGCCAGCTTGAAGAGAAGATGGGCCGCCGGCTGGGCGATCACGCCGATCCGCTGCTGGTCAGCGTCAGGTCCGGTGCCAAGTTCTCGATGCCGGGCATGATGGAGACGGTGCTCAACATCGGCTTGTCTGACGAGTCCGTGCATGGCCTTGCCAAGCAGGCTGGCAGCGAGCGATTCGCCTGGGACTCCTACCGGCGGCTGATCCAGATGTTCGGCAAGACAGTGCTGGATATCGAGGGGCACGAGTTCGAGCAGGCCATCGACGCAGCCAAGCAGGCCAAGGGCACCAGGAACGACCTCGACCTGACCGCCGAGGACTTGCAGGGACTGGTGGAGAGTTTCAAGGCCATCGTCAGGAACAAGACCAGGCGTGACTTCCCGCAGGACCCGCGTGAGCAACTGGACCTGGCCGTCCAGGCAGTCTTCAACTCCTGGAACGCCGACCGGGCCATCCTGTACCGGCGGCAGGAGCGGATCCCGACCGACCTTGGCACCGCGGTGAACATCGTCGCCATGGTGTTCGGCAATCTCGGCATGGACTCCGGCACCGGCGTCGCCTTCACCCGTGATCCGGGTAGCGGCCAGCAGGGCGTGTACGGCGATTACCTGCAGAACGCTCAGGGCGAGGACGTGGTGGCCGGCATCCGGAACACCGTGCCGCTGCAGGACCTGGAGCAGATCGACGCCAAGTCCTATGCCGAGCTCATGAAGATCATGGAAACGCTGGAGACCCACTACAAGGACCTGTGTGACATCGAGTTCACGATCGAGCGCAGCAAGCTGTGGATGCTGCAGACCCGGGTCGGCAAGCGCACCGCGGGTGCGGCCTTCCGGATCGCCACGCAGCTGGTCGACCAGGGTCTGATCGACCTCGACGAGGCCCTGACCAGGGTCACCGGCAGCCAGCTCGCTCAGCTGATGTTCCCGCGTTTCGACGCGGGGTCAGACGTCAAGAAGATCGCCAAGGGCATTAGCGCTTCGCCCGGTGCCGCGGTCGGCAAGGCCGTATTCGACTCGGCCACGGCGGTCGAGCGGGCGGCGGCCGGCGACTACGTCATCCTGGTCCGGCGCGAGACCAACCCCGACGATCTGCACGGCATGATCGCTGCCCAGGGCATCCTGACCAGCCGCGGCGGTAAGACCAGCCACGCGGCGGTGGTGGCCCGCGGTATGGGCAAGACCTGCGTCTGCGGCGCGGACGAGCTTGAAGTAGACGTGCAGGCGAAGCATTTCATTACCGCTGGCGGCGAGACAGTCCGCGAGGGCGACGTGATCTCGATCGACGGCACCTCAGGCGTCGTCTACCTCGGCGAGGTCGCGGTCGTGCCCTCCCCGGTGGTCGAGTACTTCGAGGGCAACCTGGACCCGCAGTCTGACGAGCTTGTCGCCGCGGTGCACCGGCTGATGACGCATGCGGACGAGCGGCGCCGGCTGGGCGTGCGGGCCAACTCCGACAACGGCCCGGACTCCGCGCGCGCCGTCAGATTCGGCGCCCAGGGCATCGGGCTGACCAGGACTGAGCACATGTTCCTCGGCGAGCGGCGCCAGCTGGTGGAGCGGCTCATCCTGGCCGACGACGAAGCCACCCGCAAGGCCGCCCTGGACGCGCTCGAGCCGCTGCAGCGAGGCGACTTCGTGGAGATCCTGGAAGCCATGGACGGGCTGCCGGTCACGATCCGGCTGCTTGACCCGCCGCTGCACGAGTTCCTGCCGGACCTCACCGAGCTGTCGGTGAAGGTGGCGCTGGCCGGGGACAACGCCACCGCCCAGGATCACAAGCTGCTCGAGGCGGTGCAACGGCTGCACGAGCAGAACCCCATGCTGGGTCTGCGCGGCGTCCGGCTTGGCCTGGTCATCCCCGGCCTGTATGCGATGCAGGTGCGAGCGATAGCGCACGCGGCGGCAGACCGGGTCAAGGCAGGTGGCAATCCGCTGCCGGAGATCATGATCCCGCTCGTCGGCGCGGTGCAGGAGCTCGAGATCGCCCGCGAGGAGACAGAGAAGGTACTGGCACAGGTCGCGGCCGAAAGCGGGACCCAGGTGCACACCCTGATCGGCACGATGATCGAAGTGCCACGGGCCGCGCTGACGGCCGGGCAGATCGCGCAGGCCGCCGAGTTCTTCTCCTTCGGCACGAACGACCTGACCCAGATGGGCTGGGGATTCTCCCGCGACGACGTCGAGGGCTCGTTCTTCGGCCGGTACATCGACCTGGGCGTCTTCGGCGTGTCGCCATTCGAGACTCTGGACGCCGAGGGCATCGGCCGGCTGGTGCAGATCGCCGTGGAAGAAGGCCGGGCAACCAGGCCGAATCTGAAGATCGGCGTCTGCGGCGAGCACGGCGGCGATCCAGAGTCCGTGCACTTCTTCCACGCGGCCGGGCTTGACTATGTGTCCTGCTCGCCGTTCCGGGTACCGGTAGCCCGGCTGGAAGCCGGGCGTGCCGCGGCGATGGAGATCGCAGGGGGCAGCGACAGCAGGTGACCAGCGGGTACGACCGCCTGGCCACGGTCCGGCGGGCCGTCGAGCAGCCGAAGACGGCGGGCGGCGCGAGCGGCGGCAACGGGCGCGATCCTTTCACCAGGGATCGCGCCCGGGTGCTCCACAGCGCCGCGCTCCGGCGGCTGGCCGCCAAGACTCAGGTCGTGGCGGTCGGTTCGGGTGATTTCCCGCGCACGAGGCTCACTCACTCCCTGGAATGCGCACAGATCGGCCGTGAGCTGGGCGCCGCTCTGGGCTGCGACCCTGACCTGGTCGATGCCGCCTGCCTGGCCCACGATCTGGGCCATCCCCCGTTTGGCCACAACGGTGAAGCCGCGCTTGCCGCGCTCGCCGTCGGCTGCGGAGGATTCGAGGGGAACGCGCAAAGCCTCCGGCTGCTCACTCGCCTGGAGGCGAAGGTACCGGGGGCTGGCCTGAACCTGACCAGGGCAACGCTGGACGCGACGCTGAAGTACCCGTGGCTTGGACCAGCCACGGGCGACCGCGAGCCGGCCGGCGTGGTCGGCAAGTTCGGCGCTTATGCGAGTGACGCTGAGGCCTTCGCCTGGATCAGGCAAGGTGCCCCGGACAGGCAGCCGTGCCTGGAGGCGCAGGTCATGGACTGGGCTGACGACGTTGCTTATTCGGTGCACGACCTGGAGGACGGCCTGCATGCGGGGCTGGTCACGCTGCGGCAGCTCCGCGATCCCGTCGAACAGCAGGCCGTCGCGGAGCTGACGCTCGCGGCCTACTGTGCTCCGGGCAGCACCAGCCTGGCGGAGCTTAGCGAGACCTTCGCCGGGCTGGTCAAGCTGGAATGCTGGCCAGCCGATTTCGATGGCAGCCCGGCATCTGCGGCCGCTGTCAAGAACCTGACGAGCGAGCTGATCGGCCGCCTGTGCCGGGCCGCGCAGCATGCGACCCGGCCGGACGGCCATCCGCCACTGCGACGTTACGGTGCGAGCCTGTCCGTGCCACGCCAGCAGCGGCTGGAGTGCGCACTGCTGAAGGGCGTGACTGCCCATTACGTCATGAGCCGGTCCGGCGTGGTGGCTGCTCAGGCGCGCGAGCGTGATGTGATCACCGGCCTGGCGGAGGCCGTCATGGCCGCAGCTCCGGTCACGCTGGACCCCATGTTCCGGCCGGAGTTCGAGCACGCAGCAGACGACAGCGGACGGCTTCGCGCGGTTATCGACCAGATAGCGTCGCTGACCGATACCTCGGCGCTGGCCTGGCATCGGCGGCTGTCCGCTGAGGGTACCTGAGCCCTCCTGCGACCGGATTCGACCGCGGTCTGCGCGACCTCGCCCGGTCGGCGCCATGGTTCAGCCGGGGTCGGCCAGCCGTTCCAGGAGCTCACCGGTCAGGCGCAGCAGCTGAGCTTCGGTGTTCGTCAGGCGCTCGGCGATTACCGTGGCCAGCCAGTCGTCTCGCTGCGACATCTCGCTTCGGAGCGCGCCGACGCCCGCCGCGGTGATCCCGAGCAACGACCTCCGGCCATCGCCGGGGTCCGGCTGCCTGGTCAGCAGGCTGCCGGATTCGAGGCTGGCCAGGGTTCTGGTCAGCGATTGCGGCTGGATCCGGTCGGCCGCGGCCAAGTCGCCGGGAGTGAGCGGCCCGCGCCTGTTCAGCTGGCCGAGCACGTACACCTCCAGCGGCGTGAGGCCGCCTTGTGTCCGCGGGGTCCGGAGCGTGCGGCCAAGACTGGTGACTCCTCGCCTGACCGCTACCGCTGCGGCCCGTGCCTCGGCTGCAGATGGCGGTGCGGCATAGCCGGTCAGGCCCTCCTCCTGCCTCTGTTCGTGCTGCATATCTAGTACGTTATCACGTATTAGATAGACGACCGAAGTGCATGTAAGCGAAATTATAGTAAGCTAAAACGTATGAATGTCTCGAGAACTAGCCAGGCGGTCGCGCTCACCAGGGCCGGGCTAGACCGACCGTACAGCCCGGCGGGCGATCCGGACGCGCAGCGGGCCCTGTGCACCGGGATGACGGTCAGCCCGCCATCGTGGATGCGGCCCGGCATCGAAGCGCGGACCAGGTTCGTCGATCAGCAGGTGCAAGTGGCGATCGCCGGAGGGACCCGGCAGGTCGTCATCTGTGGTGCGGGATATGACGACAGGGCGCTACGGTTCCGGTCTGAAGGGACCCGGTTCTTCGAACTCGATCATCCCGCTACCCAGGCCGACAAGATGCAGCGCCTGGTGGCTATCGCCAGCCGCGGGCTGAGCGCCGCGGCCGGACCGGACGTGCCGGGCGGGCGGGACGTGCCGGGCGGGCGGGACGGGCGGGGAGGGCCGGACGGGCGGGGAGGGCTGGACGGGCCGGATGCGCTGGCCCGACTGGGCGTGACGCTGGCCGCGGCTGACTTCCGCACTGACGACGTCGGCGCCGTACTCGAGCGGTGCAGGCACAATCGCGATCTGCCGAGTCTGTTTGTCTGCGAGGGCCTGCTTGTCTATCTGACTGAAGCGACGTGCGACCGTCTGCTGGCCGGTCTTGCTGCCCGCGCCGCAAGCGGGAGCGTCCTCGTGGTGAGCCTGGCGACGCACGCCGACGGCCTGGATTCCGCCGACGTGGTGGCGACCGCGAACTCTCGTCGCCGGAATGGCGACGCCGAACCCTGGCGGACGATCCGGCCAGCCGCCGAGCACCTCGCGATGGTCGAGCGGGCTGGATGGATCGTGACCGGCATTACGGACTTGCCGGTGCCGTCGGTGGATGTCAGTCACGGCCGCCGGTCGATCCTGGCAACCGCGAGCCCGGCGCTGTGACGGTTGTATCCGGCATCAGCGACATGTGCGCGGGGGTTGTGAGACCGGGCCGCGAAACCTTCGCGCACCTGGGCTCTTGCGGCTACCGAGCGTGAGAAGGTGTCACGCATGGAAACTTCCGCCATCGACTTCGTTCCCTGGGGGCTGGATGCGGACTGGCCGGACCGGCGCTGGATTGAGCCGATCCCCGGCCGCCGCGATGATCTTGCGAAGGGAGTCAGGCTTGGCCATGCGAGCAATTCGGCAATGGTCCTGACCTGCACCCTGCCGCGCGATCGGTTCGACGCCGAGATTGGCGCAGCGGGCGCCGAGCCCGTCCGCGAGATCGCGTTCGAGACGACCTACGCGCAGATCAACCTGGCGCTGCATCAGATCAGGGCGCCGGGTGCGCGACCCGACGGCCTCATCGAGTCGTTAGTCAGATACGCCAGCCAGCAGGCGAACCGCTACCGCGACTGGCCGGATACACGCTGGGGCATGGAACCGGCCCGCACGACCGGGCTGGCCAGCTGGCAGTCTGGCTTCAGTCTCGGCTACCCGGGTGTCTACGTGATCGTGCACGCGTGCGGCATCAGCCTCGATCGGGTTCGGCTGCGGCGCGTCGACGACCTTTCCGACTACGAGTACGGGCGTGATCCGCTCGAAATCGGCGCGATGCACTGGGAACTGTGGCCGAGCCGTCCCGAACTCGGGTATGACGACCTCGCCAGGACGCTCGTGACGCTCTGATCCGCGCCAGGTTGTCATTACCGGCTCATCGCCGGTGAACCGGCGCGGTTACGGTCGGCCAGTGACGATCGCGCGCACGACGTCGGCGGTGTCCGTCAGGTCAGCCAGGACCGCGTCCGCGCCAGCGTCGGCTAGCTGGCCCTTGGTGAACCTGCCGGTGGCCACGCCGACCGACCGGGCGCCGTGCGCAGCGGCCGCCTCGACGTCGCTCGGGGTGTCCCCGACCAGCACCGTCGCGCGGCCGTCGAAGTCGCCGCCGTAACGAGCAGCCGCGTTCCGTCTGGCGACGGGAACCAGGTCAGCCCGGACGCGACTGATGTCACCGTAAGCGCCGATGTCCAGGTCAAGGTGGGCGGTGAGGCCCAGCGCGCTGAGCTTCACCTGAGCCATCGCAGGGATGTTCCCGGTCAGCAGCGACTGGATGATGCCGCCGGATGCCGCTGCCGGATCCGTCGCCGTCCCGTCCGGCGTCGTCGTAGCAGCTGCCATCGCGCGCTCGGCGGCTGCTACAGGCGCGGCGATCGGCCGACCGGCGTGATCGGCGAGGGCGGCGATAGCAGACGCGGCGCCCGGCAGCACCCGGCCTCGCTCCCGCACGATGTCCTGCGCATGCGGCGCCAGGCGCGCGAGCACTGCCTGGAACCTCGGCACCTCGGTCTCTGGGTCGGGCACTCTCGCCAGCGACAGCACCTCGAGCGCGATCGCGCTGTCCGTGCGCCCGGCCATGGATTGCAGCCCGGTGGGCAGCTGCAGGCCGTAGAGTTCAGCCAGGGCCAGCCGATAGAGCTCCGGGCCGCCGGGCGCGACTATCAGCGTTTGGTCGACGTCCCAGAGCACAAGTAGTGGCCGCACGCCGCGAAGCTACCAGGACGAGGTGGTTTGCTCCGTCGGCGGGAGGTGCGCCAGAGCTAGGCTGAGTGAGCGGCGGTGCGCACGCGGCCGATAACCAGCATGATCGCAAGTGGCGGAGGGGCGGAGATGGCGGGCCGGATCCGCGACGAGGACGTTGCCCTGGTGCGAGAGCGTTCTGCCATCGACGAGGTCGTGGGGGAGTACCTGCAGCTCCGGAACGCAGGTGGCGGCTCAGTCAAGGGCCTGTGCCCGTTCCACGAGGAGAAGACCCCGTCTTTCAACGTCACGCCGGCCCGCGGGCTGTGGTACTGCTTCTCGTGCTCCGAGGGCGGCGACGTGATCAAGTTCGTCCAGAAGATCGACAACCTCGGCTTCACCGAGGCGGTCGAACGGCTGGCGAATCGCGCCGGCATCGAGCTGCGGTACGAGCAGGGCGGCCACATTCCCGGCCAGGAGCAGTCGCAGCGCCGCAGGCTGATTGAGGCGCACCGGGTGGCCGCCGAGTATTACGCCGAGCAGCTTGAGACTCCGGGTGCGCAAGCCGGCCGTGACTTCCTGGCGGCACGCGGATTCCAGCTCGCCGACGGGCAGCGCTTCGGGGTTGGCTTCGCGCCAGCCGAGTGGGAGTCGCTGACCAGGCACCTGCGCGGGCGGGGATTCACCGAGGCCGAGTTGCTGGCCGGCGGACTGGCGAGTCAGGGGCGTCGCGGGCTGATCGACAAGTTCCGCGGCCGGCTGATGTGGCCCATCGCCGATCTCACCGGCGACGTGATCGCCTTTGGCGCGCGCAAGCTGGCCGCAGATGATGACGGGCCCAAGTACCTGAACACGCCGGAGACGATTCTGTTCAAGAAGAGCTCCGTCCTGTACGGCGCGGACCGGGCCAAGCGTGACATCGCGCAGCGTCGGCAAGCGGTGCTCGTGGAGGGCTATACCGACGTGATGGCCTGCCATCTGGCAGGCGTCACGACCGCGGTGGCGACCAGCGGTACCTCATTCGGCGATGGCCACATCACCATCCTGCGGCGGCTGCTGATGGACGACAGCCAGTTCCGCGGGGAGGTCATCTTCACTTTTGATGGTGACGCCGCCGGGCAGCGCGCCGCACTGCGGGCATTCAGCATGGAAGAGAAGTTCGTTACCCAGACATTCGTGGCGGTGCAAGGCGACGGGCTCGATCCGTGTGATCTCCGGCTGGCGCAGGGTGACGCCGCCGTCCGCGACCTGATAGCGCAGCGCGTGCCGCTGTTTGAGTTTGCCATCCGCAGCGCAATCGAGGAGCACAACCTGGAGACGGCGGAGGGCCGCTAGCTGCGCTTGATGCCGCGGCTCCGATCGTCGCCAAGATCAAGGATCGCGGGCTGCGGCAGCTGTACGCGGTGAGCCTGGATCGCTGGCTCGGCATGATGGATGAGGGATTCGTGCTGGACCGGGTGCTCACGCACGCTGGCCCGGCCGTGGCTGGCGGCCGGGCAGCACGCGGTCCCGATCGTGGTCGCGCACGAGATCAGGGACCTGCGGGTAACGGGGTCCCGACGGGCCGTATCCCGGCTCAGGGCAACTCGGTGCACGAGAATACGGCCAGCGCACCCACCGCGACCGGATCGGCGCGCAATGGCGCCGTCAGCAGCGGCCCGGCTGCCAGCGGGCCAGCCGGCCACGATGTCGCCAGGAACGGCGTCAGTCGTAACGGCTCGGCCGGCGGGTCGAGGCAGGACCCGCAGCGGAGCCCCTACGACCAGAACGACCCGGTGGTCAATGTTGAACGCCAGGCGCTGAAGCTGGCCATCCAGCGGCCGGCCTTGTGCGGACCCGCATTCGATGAGCTGGCTCCAGCGGTGTTCACGGTGCCCGCGCACGCCGCCGTCTGCGAGCTGATCGGCAAGGAAGGCGGCGTCGCGAGCGCGCGGTCGGCACGGGAGTGGGCTGAACGGCTGCGCGCCGCCGCGCCGAATGACAACGCCAGGGGCTTCGTAACCAGGCTGGCGGTGGAGGCGCTTGAGGTTCCTGGCGCTTCCGGCGAGCCTGACGCGAAGTTCGCCGAGGCGGTTCTTGCCCGGGTCGAGGAGCTCGCGGTAAGCCGGGACATCGCCACGGTGAAGTCGCGTCTCCAGCGGCTCAGCCCCGTCACCGAGCAGACCGAGTACAACCGGATGTTCGGCGACCTGGTGGCGCTCGAGCAGCGACGCAAGGTGCTCGCCGACCGTGCCGCCGGAGCGCTGTAAGCACAAGATCGCGGTTCTGCGCTACTAACGCTTTGGTGACAATATTGAGTCCGCTGATCTGCGGAAACCGGATGCACACTGGTCTGCATGAGCCTTACGGCTGCACCCCCGGTAGATCAGGTAGCCGACCTCATCGCACAGGCGCGAGAGCGTGGATCGGTCTCCATGACGGAGCTGACCACCGCCTTTGAGCGCTGCGATCTCTCGGCAGACGCCGTCGACAGCGTCCTGAAAGTCCTTGCTGACGAAGGTATCGACGTCATCGAGGCGCCCCAGGAGCCCGAGGAGTTCGCGCCCCGCCAGGTTCAGGCGGACGCACGACGGGCGGTGACCGGAGACCTCGTCAGGATCTACCTTCGCGAGATCGGCCGGGTGCCGCTGCTGACTGCGCACGACGAGGTTCAGCTCGCCAAGGCCATTGAGGCCGGGCTGTTCGCCGAGGAAAAGATGCAGGCCGAAGCGCACGTGCCGGGGGCGGGCGCGCTGATGGCGGAGCTCATGATGGTGGCCGCGGACGGGATCGCGGCAAAACAGCGGCTCATCGAGGCCAACCTCCGGCTGGTCGTCTCCATCGCCAAGCGGTATATCGGTCGTGGCCTGGTCTTCCTGGACCTGATTCAGGAGGGCAACCTCGGATTGATCCGCGCGGTGGAGAAGTTCGACTACACCAAGGGCTACAAGTTCTCCACCTATGCGACCTGGTGGATCCGGCAGGCCATCACCCGGGCGATAGCGGATCAGGCCAGGACCATCCGGATTCCGGTGCACATGGTGGAGACCATCAACAAGATGGCGCGCATTCAGCGGCAGCTCCATCAGGACCTTGGCCGCGAGGCCACGCCGGATGAGATCGCAGCCGAGATGGGCATGCATCCCGACAGGGTCGCCGAGATCCAGCGGATCGCCCAGGAGCCCGTGTCACTGCAGTCGCCGATCGGCGAGGAGGACTCCGATCTCGGCGACTTCATCGAAGACGCAGACGCCGTCGTGCCGATGGAGGCGGCCGCCTTCATCATGCTTCAGGACCAGCTCGATCAGGTCCTCGACAATCTCAGCATCCGTGAGCGGCGCATCATCCAGCTACGGTTCGGCCTGACCGACGGGCATCCGCGCACGCTGGAAGAGGTCGGCAGGGAGTTCGGGGTGACCAGGGAGCGGATCCGCCAGATCGAATCCAAGACGCTGGCCAAGCTGCGCCATCCCAGTCGCGCCCAGATGCTGCGCGAGTACCTCGCCTGAGCCGACGCTCGCTGGCGATTACTGCTTGCCTGGGTGGCTGTTGCTAGTCGCCTCGAAAGTGCTGCTCTTTCCGGCGGTCCCCGAGCCACCGTCCGAGGCGGACTTGCCGTGGCCGCTCCCGTGACCGTTACGGTGCTTCATGCCGGGGATGCGGTCGCCGACAGAGTGAGCCGCCGAGTGGGCTAGATGGGGGACGTGGTCGTGCAGTCCGCCGCCGACCTTCTTGGCGGCTGAGCCGAAAATCCCCGCTGCCTGTGCCTGGATTGCCCCGGCGGCCTGCTGGACCGTGGGGTTCTCCGCTGTCGTGCGGGCGAACTTCACCATCTGGTCGTACCGCTCGCGGCCTGCCCGGGTGCCGGCTACAAAGCCGATAGCCAGACCGGTGACAAAGCTAACTCGATACAGATGCATCTGGACCTCTCCCGAGAAGTCATATGGCGCTCTTGGCAGCTTCCCCGTGCTTTCCCCGTTATGCCAGCAGCGCCGACCTTCCGGTCATGCCCACCGGGCCGACGGATATTCGCGGCCGTCGCGGCCGGTTATGCGGCGGGTTGGCCTGGGCTGCTCCGTGCACTGTGCCGGTACGCTAGCCTTATGCCCGCGGCGCTGATCCCCTGAGCCGGTACCGTCAGGGAGCAGGCGCCGTACGGTCCCGCGTAGCTCAATCGGCAGAGCGTCCGGCTGTTAACCGGCAGGTTATAGGTTCGAGTCCTATCGCGGGAGCCATCTGGCCAGCGGAAACGCACCAGTGCCCGGGAACCGGCCAGACGCGGCGCCGTAGCGGCATCTAGTAACAGATGTGCGAGATCGAAAAACAACACCTGCCGCGGAGGCAGGAAACTACGCGCTCACCCGCCCTTTAGCGCGGGAACGGGATACGCCGTGCGAGCCGATCTGGGCGCCGCAGCCGTACGACGGTGCCGAGTTCGACGGTGCGCACTGGAGGCCATGCTGCCGCCGGATCCGTGGATGCGATGGTCAAGTTCTGCTCGACCACGCGGCGGTCCCGGTCGCTCATGCGGCGGTCGCGGTCGCGCTGTTCGCGCCCAGGGGATACACCGGGCTCCTGACGGGGAATGGTTGCGGATGCTGCGGTTGTTGCGGATAATGCGACTGAGCGGGGGTGGTACAGATGGCTGGCAGGACTATCGGCTCGATTGACGCCGGAGATGTCGACGCGGAGGTCGCAGAGCGTGCCGCGCGGCGTATCAGGGACTACCTGGAGGGCAATCCAAAGGATGACCTGATCGAGGTCCGGGGTGAAGTCGGCGATGACGACGCTCTGCTGATCCCGCGGCCAACCGCGATCCTATTCGCGCAGATTCTCGCTGCCCTGGCCGAGGGCCGAGGCGTGCAGATCATCCCGAAAGACACCGAACTAACGACCCAGCAGGCTGCTGACCTGCTGAATGTGTCCCGCCCGTACCTGATCAGGCTGCTGGAGTCTGGGCAGATCCCGTACCGGAAGGTCGGCAGACACCGGCGGATCACCTTCAACAGACTCATGGATTACAAGCGCCACGATGACCTGAATCGCCGTGCCGCGGCCGACGACCTGGCCCGGCTCAGCGAGGAACTTGGCCTTTACTGACCGTGGCCTCCTTCATCGTGGTGTACGACGCCAACGTCAATGCACAGCTCATCGTGACCCGAAATTTGCGCCATTTCTCCAAGGCAAACTAGCAGCGTGGGCATCACGGCGAAGTCTCCAGATGACTGGGTTAGCGACGCGATCGGCATCGACGCCCAAGCTGTTTGGGCATGTGTCCAGCAGATCGTAGATTCCCGGACCATGCGGCCGGTAACGGTCGACGATGTGCTGGACGAACTGGCGAGGGACAGTTTGGTAAGGTCCGTCGCCACTCTGCGAACGACCTAACAGACAGCCGGGGGACCGCTAGATCGTCGCCAGATGCCGGCCTGTGCCCGGCTGACCGATCCGGGCGCGACTGAGATCGGCAAGGCGCTGAACCGCGCCGGGTAGCTCATGCCCTCTTGCGGGCTTTCCGCACCTGTGGCGCGGCTACGGTCTGCTGGCCATCGCATCGGTCCCGGCACCACGGCAAGTGGCCTGGCCGGAAGCAAACGCCCGGCCAGGCCACTGCGTGCCAGCGGAGTGCCGCCGGTGGATGGCGGCCCCGTTCCGTTCCTAGCCCATCATCGGGGGCGTGGCGCCTTCCAGATCCTTGCGCGTGACGCGGATCATCGCCAGGGTGATGATGAGCGCGATCAGCGCGACCAAGGCCGACACCTCGAAGCCGCGGGAGAATCCGACGGCCAGCGAGTGGTCGAGGATGGCCTTCTTGGCGACCGCCAGCTGGGTTGCGGTCGGCTTGACCGCGTGGCCTGCTGCTGCTGCCCTGGCCGCGGCCGCGTGCGCCGCCATCGCCGAGTTGCGCGCCGTGTTGGACACCACGGTCCAGGCCACGGTGCCAAGGATGGCGAGGCCGATCGAGCCGCCGACCTGCTGGCCGGTGTTCACCAGACTGGACGCGACGCCAGCATCGCGCTCCTGAACCTTGTTCAGGGCGACCAGGGTAAGCGGCATGAACAGCATGCCGAGCCCTGCCGCTGTCACGATCATGGGACCGAGCAGGCCGCCGGCATAGGTGCTGTGCTCGGTGATCCGCGACAGCCAGAACATGCCGCCGGCCGCGAACGACGAGCCAGCTATCAGCAGTGGCCTGGCGCCGATCCGGCCGACCAGCTGGGAGCTGACGCCGGCCATCAGCATGATCGTGCCGACCATCGGCAGGTAGGCCACGCCGGTCTTGACCGGGCTGTAACCCCACACGGTCTGCACGAAGATCGTGAGGAAGAAGAACATCCCGAACAACGCGGTCCCGACGCACAGCAGGATCAGGTTCGCGCCGGATCGGTCGCGGTCCCTGAAGATCCGCAGTGGCAGCAGCGCGTGCTTGCTGCGCGACTCGATGAAGACGAACGAGACCAGCAGCACCACCGCGGCTCCGAGCGAGCCGAGGACCTTGGTGTCGCCCCAGTGGGAGACGCCGTTCGCGGTCGTTGCCGCGCTGGACAGCCCGTAGACCAGGGAGGCCAGGCCCAGGGTGCCGGTGATGGCGCCAGGCAGGTCGAACCTGCCGGTGTGCCGCTGCGACTCGGTCAGGACCCTCGGCGCCATCAGCAGGACCGCGGCCGCGATCGGCACGTTCACGAAGAAGACCCAGCGCCACGAGACATACGAGGTCAGCACCCCGCCGAGCAGCAGGCCGATGGCAGCGCCGCCGATGCTCATGGCGGCGTAGACGCCCATCGCCCGGTTGCGTCGCTGGCCCTCCGGGAACGTGGTCGTGATCAGGGAGAGCGCGGTCGGTGCGACGATCGCGGCGCCGACGCCCTGGATAGCGCGGGCCCCTAGCAGCCATACCTGACTGGTGGCGAATCCGCCCGCTAGGGACGCGAGCGCGAACAAGGCGATGCCGGCGATGAAGACGCGGCGCCGGCCCAGGATGTCACCGGCCCTGCCGCCCAGCAGCAGCAAGCCGCCGAAGGTCAGGGCGTAGGCGTTGACGACCCACTCCAGGCCAGAGCCGGAGAAGCCCAGCGCGGCCTGAATGTGCGGCAGTGCGACGTTGACGATGGTGGCATCCAGCACGACCATCAGCTGGGCCGCGGCGATGACCACGAGCGCCAGGCCGAGGTGGCGTTGAGCCGGGGCAGAGGCACCAGCTGGCGAGCCGTTCAGGACGGCGGCGCTACCAGGCTGCTGTGCCAGTCCCGGTGACTTGGCAGACATCTGCGAGTGACTCCTTCGTTACAGTCCGTGGCTGGCACGGGCGCAGTTGACCATAGGTGATCAGTACGGCATTGCTGTGGGGTTAGCGGCCTGTTACGAGCCGCGCAAATCCAGGCGCGAAGATGATTCCTGCACGAGGCGGGTGCTGCGCTCTGGCGAATGGTTCCGTGAGCTGCGGCCAAGCTGGCGGCTTGCTGGTCAGCTGGCCGCTGCGCGCTTGCTCACGACGCTATTCACCTCCCCCGCCGATGCCGGGGGCTGGCTGGTGGAGTCTGGCGACTGTTCCTGCAGGCTGGCGGCAAGCAAGAGGCTTGCGACGTCGCTAAGGCCGGTCACCCCGGTGGCGCCCGGTCCGGAGCCTGCTGCTCCTTCGTTGCCTGCTGCCCAGTTCTCGCCATCACCCGGGCCGGCGTCATCCGCCCCGGTGTCACGACAACTGAGCATCTTGCGGATCAGGGCAAGCAGTCGCGCCCGCTCGTCCTCGTCGAGCGCCCGGTTCCAGGGCATCCGGGAACTGAGTTCCTCTTCGACCTTGCGCTTGAGCGCCAGGCCGTCTTCGGTGAGCACGAGGTTCTTGACCCGGCGGTCCGCAGCATGCGGCTCGCGGCGGGCCAGGCCCCGCTTCTCCAGCATGTCGGCCACCAGCGTGACGAAGGACGGATCGCAGTGCATGCGCTTGCCCAGTTCCTTCATCGCCATCGGGCAGTCGAGCGTGTGCAGTGCTTTGACGAACGGCACCGGCACGCCCAGGCGCTGAGCTAGCCGCTCAGCCTGTCCGACGATATTCCCGATCAGCTCGAAGCAGCCGTTGGCAAGGTCCCAGTCTTGCTGCGTCGGGCTGGACTGATCGGTCACGGCTGGTCGACCTTCTTCGTGGCTTGAGCTGCTAAATAGTTGAGCACCTCAAACGTTACTGCCGTCAATTGACGTTGTCAATCTTTTAGCAACTCAACTGATCTGCCCATGCCGGGGCGCGTCGTGGGCGGCTAGCGTCGCTCTATCAGGCCCTTGAGGTAGGCGGCCTGGCCGGCGTGCTGAAGGTCGTCGGATAGCACGCTGACCAGCCGCACAGCCATGGTGACCGGCGGATCCCAGCGCGCGTCCACGACCCTGGCCAGGTCCGCGCCGGTCAGCCCGACCACGAACGCGATCGTCTGGTCACAGGTCTGGTCGTGATAGCCGGCCAGCTGTTCACGCGACGCCCGGACGACGCCGACCTGGTCGGAATCGTGCCCGTAGCCGATGTCGCCGGGGTCGAGCGGCAGGCCGAACTGCTCTTCCCAGCCCGAGAACCACACCTGGCCGAGATCGCTGACGCCGGCAATGTGGTCATCCTGAACCCTGGTCAAGTGCCAGATCAGCCAGCAGATCGAATTCGCCTGGCTGTCTGGCCGGTACTGGAGATCCGCGTCGTCGAGACCGTCGAGCACCTCGTGGACCACCTCGCGGATGCGATCGAAGCCATCGACGAGCAAGCCTGCACTGGACATCAGCCGTTGCCTCCGATCAGCCGTGGGCCAGCGCCCCCGGAATGCGGTCAGCCAGGCAGCGCCGCGATCTGGTCCGGCGTCGCCGGCACGTGGACCGAACTTAGCGCGGGCGCAGCACGTCCTTGACGGCGAGCAGCGTGATCAGACCGAGTAGCAGGACGACGACGCCGCTTCTCCACCGGGTCCGCCGGCCGCCGGCCAGCCTGGTCTTCGCCACCTTGACATCGCCATGCGCCGCTGTTGTCTTCTGGCTGTACCAGCCAAGCACAAGGCCCACGGCTAGGAAGACGACCACCACCCCGATCGCTGCCTGACTCATGCGTCAGTCTCATCTCCAAGCGGGTGACTGCCTGCAGTAATGATCTCCCATCAGCGATGCCGACTCCAGCGGAAACGCCGGTAGCTGCCGCTGGCAGGATGGGTCCGGCATGCCGAACTGCCTACCCAAAACGACCATGCTCGGCCATTCGCGAAAGAGGGCACCAGGATGAGCGAGGCGCTGACCGCCAAGACCATCAGCATCGTCGGACACGGCGGCGATGAGATCGAGGCTTACCTGGCCGTGCCTGACGACGGCCCGGGCTCGCACGGCAGCGTGATCGTGATCCACCACATGCCGGGCTACGACTCCCCGACGAAGGAGATCGTCAGGCGGTTCGCTGCCAACGGCTACGCCGCGCTGATGCCGAACCTTTACTACCGCGATGCGCCGGGCGCCAGCCCTGATGACGCAGCCGCGGCCGCGCGGGCGAAGGGCGGCGTGCCAGACGAGCGCCTTATCGGAGACGTCGGGGGAGCGGCCGGCCACCTTCGCAGCCTGGACGGCGCCAACGGCAAGGTCGGCGTGATCGGATACTGCTCTGGCGGCCGGCAATCCTTCCTGGCGGCGTGCAGCCTGCCGCTCGACGCGGCGGTCGACTGCTACGGCGCGTTCGTCGTGAACCTGCCGCCCGAGGGCATGCCGCTCAAGGCGACTCCGCTTGTCGGCCTGGTCAGCGAGCTGTCCTGCCCGCTGCTCGGACTCTTCGGCGCGGACGACCAGTACCCGGCCCCGGACGAGACAGCGGCGCTGTCCAAGGCGCTGGATGAGGCGGGCAAGGCGCACGAGTTCCACACCTACGAAGGCGCCGGGCACGCGTTCTTCTCGGTGAACCGCCCCGCCTACCGGCCCGAGGCGGCTAACGACGGCTGGCTGAAGATCTGGGATTTCTACGGCCGCTACCTGGCAAGCTGACAGACGACCGAAGCTGAGGAGCTCGCATGTGCACCTACAACACCGAGAAGATCCAGGTGACCGGCAGCGGCAAGGGCGCTGGGGGCTGGTTCTCGCTGACTGACGCCACCGTCTACTTCGACCACCCGGTGCACGCGATGGCCGAGCACACGCTCAATATCGACTTCCTCAACCCGGCGCAGGGCCCGGCTGCCAGGGTAGCGGTAGAACTCACCGCGGAATCAGCGCGTGCGCTGGCAGCGGCGATCGGGGCGGCGCTGGCGGCAGTGCCAGCCGCGCTGGTCTCCTGACCGCAGCCGATTTCCGGACCGCAGCCGAGCGGCGTCGCTCGCCGCAGCCCGTCCCGGCCTGCCGGACCGGCCTGCGGTGCTGAGTCGCTTCCCGCGCCGGGTTTGCGCTGTCGGCAGGGCATGCCACGATCGGAGAGATACCGCGGGTCGGGCGGGAGGATGTTGCAGTGAAATTCAGGGTCGATCGTGACGTGCTAGGCGAAGCCGTGTCGTGGGTGGCGCGCGAGCTGCCGACAAGACCGGTAGTCCCGGTGCTGTCCGGGCTGCGCGTGCAGGCCGGCGGCAACGGGCTGACGCTGTCCTGCTTCGACTACGAGGTGTCGGCCAGGGCGGAGCTGCCCGCCGACGTAGGCGAGGCGGGCAGTGCGCTGGTCCCCGGCAGGCTGCTCGCCGAGATCACCCGCAGTCTGCCGTCGGCCGCCGTCGAGGTCACCTCAGTACCCGGACTGGTGATTCTCACCTGCGGCAGCGCAGAGTTCGCGCTGGTCTCGCTGCCGCTGGAGGAGTACCCGAAGCTGCCCGAGCTGCCCGCAGTCGCGGGCACCGTGGACGGCGGTGCGCTGGCCTCGGCGGCGTCTCAGGTTGTGCCGTCGTCAAGCCGCGACGACACATTGCCGATGCTGACCGGGGTCAATCTGGACTTCGACGGTCATGCGCTGACGCTGGCCGCGACCGACAGGTACCGGCTCGCGGTCCGCAGCGTGCCGTGGGCGCCAGCCGATCCGCAGTTCCGCGCGTCGGCCCTGGTACCGGCCCGGACCCTGGCCGATGTCGCCAGGACGATGGGGCCCGGCAAGCCGGTGACGATCGCGTTCGGGCAGCCTGCGGCCGATGGCGCCCGGCCCGCCGACGGGATCATTAGCTTCGAAGGCGGCGGCCGGCGGCTGACTGCCCGGCTGATCGGCACCGACTTCATCAGGTACGAGTCACGGTTCCCGGCCAGCTTCGAGGCGCGGGCCGAACTGGCCGCCGGGCCGTTCACTGAGGCTGTCCGCCGGGTGTCGCTTGTCGCCGACCGCGCGACCCCGGTGCAGCTGGCGTTCCGCCGGGACGTGGTGGTGATCGAGGCGCAGTCCGATGGCCGGGCTCGCGGTGTGGAGACGGTGCCGGTGCGTTTCACCGGCACCGACCAGGTGATCTCCTTCAACCCGCATTACCTGCTCGACGGGCTGACCGCGGCGGCGATCTGCGGGCAGGAATCGGGCGGCGAGGCCGGTCAGCAGCTGCCGGGCGCCGGGCGAATCCGGCTTGATTTCACCAGTCCGGCCAAGCCAGCGCTGATTACCTGGATCGATGGCGATGCGACGGGTGACGTCGCCGATCCAGTTGCCGCGACAGCGGATTCTGCGGGGAACGGGGTCGTCGAGCACCTCGCGGTCGCTGCGCAGGCAGCTGAGCCCGAGCCCGCGCAGGGACCAGTTAGAGCGGCAGCCCCGTTCCGTTACCTGGTGGTCCCGCTCCGGGCGCCAGCCGGGGGCTGATCAGCTACCAGCGCCTGCGACCGCAGCTGCCGCGACCGCCGCCGAAGACGCGCCGCATTAGTCCCCGGATGACGGCGAAGATCGCCAGCAGGATCCCGATCCGGCTGGGGAAGAAACGCAGGCCGGGCAGGAAGTCAGCCACGATCAGCCAGCTGGCGAGCGCCGCGATCAGCGCGCTGAAGAGCGCGATGCTGCTTCGCATCCGGCTGCCCCGGCTCCGGTCCCGGCCGCTCCAGTTGCCGGCCGGGCCGATGGCCATCGGCGGCGGCGGGCTCGACCACGAGACCGGCAGCGGCGCTCCGCCCGAACGCACGTGCGGCAGGTCGGAGGTGCAGCCGGCTCAGGTCACTCTGGGTCCTGGCGGTGAATACGGCATCGATCCGCTCGTTGAACTCCTCCAGCGTCAGCCGGCCGTGAGCGTAGTGTTCCTGAAGTTCCGCGGCGACCGCGTCGCGCTCCCTGTCGCCAATGCGCAAGCTGGGTTGCGTCGCCATGTGTCCTCCGTGCCGCAGGCGCCGGTAGATGATGAAACGATATATCGCGAAGCTCACGGTCGCAAGCCGGGGGTGGCGAAGCGATGGTCCCGGTGCGCGACTACGCGAGGCCTGGTTGCCCGAGCCGGCTGACCGGGGTGCCGGCTAATTCAGGAAGTAGCTGCTGCCGCCAGTCTCGGGATTGGTGACGAGGGCCGGCACCGACACAGCGCCGGCGTGGGCAAAGACCAGCGTCAGCGTGATCTCGGTACCAGCCTTCATCCGGCCAGCGCCGATGATGAGCAGATGGGAACCATTCGGATCCAGGCCGACGGCGGACTTCGCCGGGACCACGATCGACGGCACCGTTCGCATCACCACGACGCCCGGCCGCGCGGGTGAGCGAAGCATGACCTGTCCGCCAACGCTGAGCGTGGCTGAAATGATCTTGTCGGCGGGCCCGTTGTTCTGCACGTCTACGTAGGCCTCGGTGACTCCGCTCGCGCTGGGCTCTGTCACCTGGGCCGAGCTGAGCTGGATGACCGGTCCGGTCCGAGGGGCCGTCCCGCAGCCGGCGACCAGCAGGACCGCGGTCGCGACGCTGGCGCATGCTCCGGCCCGCGCCAGTGCCGATGCGGACCAGGCCCCCGCCGCCGCGAACTCCGCCCCGCGCGTCGCGGTTCGCCCGCGGCGGTGTGCGCGGGGGATCGCGAGGCGCGGTCGGAACATGATGTCTGACCTTACCTCCCTGCGTTTCCGGCTACGGCACGCCTGTGCCGGGTTCGATGGGCGTCACCGACAGTGTGCGCCGGTGCGCGCACACCGCCACGATCAGCCGGATCGTCTGCCTGCGCTGGCCGGGCGGGCTGATCCGCAGGCCGCTGGCGGAGACTGGTCTGGTGCAGGCGTTGCCGGCCGCCACGATCTGCACCACCGAGTGCGCCGTCTGACCGGGCCGCAGTATCACCAGCTGCGGATGCGTGCCGGGCTGCCGGGACGCAGCCGGGCCGAGCTGACGGCCGGTCCCCGCGACGGCGGCGACCCGCGGATAGCCCTCCAGCGAGCAGGCGCGCCTGCCCAGGTTGCTGAATTCGAGCGGGACGCGCACGCCGGCCGAGTAGCCACCGCGGTTGCCCAGCCCGACCCACACCTCCGTGCTCGCCCCGCCGCACCGGGCGACGACCTGGCTGGTCAGCTCGGCCGCAGCCGGCCTGGCCGCCACGACCGCCGCGACGGCGAGGCCAGCCACTGCGAAGGCGACGGCGATCGGGGCGGCAGCCAGAGTCGGCGCTCCCCGCCTGGTGGCCGTCTGCGCCGTGCGGGTGCTGGCCGGCCGGCTCACGTGAAGGGTCAGGCGCACTGCGAGTGTCCTTTCGACAATGTCGGTCTCCGGCGTAGGTGAACGCCTTGTCGTCGGCGCACCGTCATGCTGTGCCACGGCAGCGCTCTGGGCAGATGCAGCCGCCAGACCGCTAGCCGCCAGCCCGTCACGGCGCTGTGCCGCGAGTGGCGACACCGGCCTGGACGGGGAACACGGCCAGGATGTTGCTGCCGCGCTGGGTCAGCGAGCAGGTTGGAATCGACGTCGGCACGAACGCCGCGGTCGCAGCACTGGTGAAGGCGACCCGGAGGCCATGCGCGACCACGGGCTTGCACCGGCTGGCCGTGAAATTGGCTGCATCAAGGATCTGCAGCCAGGCATGCGCGTACTGACCGGGCGCCAGGATGAGCGCCGTCGCCGTTCCGCTCTGCTGCTGGACGGCAGCCGACCCGATCTGCGGCCCGGCCGCGGCGGCGGCGAATGACACTGCCGGGAAGCCTGGCAGCGTGCAGGAACCTGCCGACACGTTCTTGAATTGCAGCGGCACGAACGAACTGCCCGCCGCAGCTCCGGCGGCACTGGCGTCCAGCACGACGGTCACGGCCGATGCCGCGCACGTGCGGCTCGCCGTGGCCGCCCGGCTGCCCGAAGGAGCCGGACTAGCGCTGCCACCGCTGCTGGCGGATGTCGCGGTCGGTCCCGCGGCGCTGGCGCTGGCGCTGCCACCGGCCGCCGCGGATCGCGGCGTCCGGCCGGCCGCCGACGCACCTGGACTACCCGGGGCCGCGACCGAGCCGCAGCCGGCTAACGCGGCGCTGGCGAGCGCTGCTAACGCGACGGCGCGGGTTGTCGGGGCGGTCATGCGCGGGGTTCGCATTGCTGGGCCTGCCTCCTGGCAACGTTGCGGCATTAGTGCCTCGAACTGCTCGCACGCGACGACTCAGCCATGTCTGGCACGGCTCGGGCGCGGCCGGTCTTGTCGTGTACGGCTCTGTCTTGTACGACGCATCCGCGCAGGCCAGGGTTGTTCGGACGGCACCCGGACCGCGCTGCACCGCGCGATTACGGCCCGGTTGCTCCCGGCCTCACCACGTAGATCCCCAGCGTGCTGCCAGCCGGGATGTCGCCCGTGCAGGTCGTGGCGGTGAATGCCAGGTAGAGCGGTGCATACGAAGCTGGCGGGTAGATCGCAAGCCAGTGGGCCGTGGCTGGCTTGCAGGTGGGCACCGGGTAGTTCTGTGCCACGACCACCTGCAGGGAGGCGTGCGCCGTCACGCCGGGGCCGAGCGTGACCAGTTCCTTGGGGAATGCCGGGTCCCGGACAGCCGCGCCCCCGATAACGGCTCCGTCCGGCCCGGTCACGAATGACACTCCCGGGTAGCCGTACATGGTGCAGGCAACGGTGCCGAGGTTGGCGAAGTCGATCGGGTAATAGCTGCTCCCGGCGGCATCGCTGGGCCGCCCGATGGAGACGTGCAGGTCGCTAGCCAGGCACGGTCCCGGCCCGGAGGCCACCGGCTGACCGGAGGCCACCGGCTGACCGGGGACCACGGGCTGACCCGGCGGCGCCGCCGTGGGGGCTGGTGTCGGAGTGGCCGGGACTACCGGCGGCGAGCTATGCGGCAGGTACTGGCGGATATGGCTCGGGCTTGGCCCGGCTCCGGGCAGTTTCCCGGCTGAGCTGGCGAGTGCGCGGGGATGCCCAGTCGGCGCGTGCGCGCACCCTGACGCGACTGAGCCCAGGACTAGCAGGCCCCAGGCCAGTAACACGGCGCGGCAGGCGCTGCGACTCGGCGTCCTCATGTGGTGCCACTTTCCGGGGCGCCCCCCGCCCTCGGGCTCGGGCCTGGGACCGGGCCGCCTCCTGCCTTATACGACGCCGGAACGGCCAGCGTGGTTGTTCGGGGGCTGCCCGCAGGCTGGCGAGCACGCTGGGGGCCGATCGGCGTCCGTCGCGGGCAGCCGGGCGAGGGCTGGCCGACATATCAGGCGATGAGGCCGCCCCGCCTGGTTGGTTTAGGGCGGGGTGAGCGGTCGATGTCAGGTTTTGGCCGCCAGCACGGTTGCCGTCCACACGCGGCGCCCGGGCGAGCTGGCCACGACATCGATAGGAACTTGTGACATATCGTGCATCGCATCGACACCGGCCTGCAACTACGCTCGCAACGAACCGTAGCCGGGAAGGCGGCTGGCCTGACTGAGGGTTACCTCGGCCTGGATTCGCGCCTCGCCCCGGTTCCGGGCAGTCGCCATGAGGCGAAGGCCGGGAACCGGCCGTAACCACGCTAAGCGGGAGTATCTGACTAGTCAGGTACTTTTAGTACTCTTGGCGGGTGCGGTCGGATTCTGCGCACTCTGGCTCATTTCGGTGCTCGGACAACTTGAACCGGCTCGGGCGTGCATTCGCGCCGCAACGAAGGAGTACACATGTTCGAACGCAGACGCAAAATACGCGTCGCGGGAGTTGCGGCAGTAGCCGCGACCGCACTGCTGGCCGCAGGCTGCGGTTCCAGCTCCAATGGCTCCACCAACACTGGCACCACGGCTGTCAAGAACGCTGTGGCGACGGTGGCCAACCTCAACGGCGCCGGCGCCAACATGATCTTCCCGTTCCAGACCACGCAGTACTACAGCGTGACGAACTATGAAGACTTCATGTACCAGATGGTGCTGCCGCTGTACATGTTCGGCGGCAACAGCACCGACATCACCGTGAACTACTCGCTGTCGCCGGCCAGCCAGCCGGTTTACAGCAACGGCGGCAAGACCGTCGTGATCAACCTCAAGGGCTGGAAGTGGTCCAACGGCGAGACCGTCAACGCCAAGGACCTCATCTTCTTCCTGAACCTGCTCGAGTCCGAGAAGGCCAACTACGCCGGCTACACGCCCGGCCTGCTGCCGGACAACATGGCCTCCTACTCGGCCACCGGCGCGAACCAGGTGACCCTGCAGCTCAAGCAGGCTTACGGCGCGAACTTCTTCACCTACAACCAGCTGGCCATCCTCTACCCGTTCCCGATGGCCTATGACGTGACCAAGGCCGGCGCCGCTGCGGGCAGCGGTGGCTGCACCACCGACAGCGCGGCCGATGGCTGGGCCAAGTGCAAGGCGGTCTACGCCTACCTGATCGCGCAGGCCAAGGGCACCTCGACCTACGCCACCAACCCGCTGTGGCAGGTCGTCGACGGCCCGTTCCGGCTGACGTCGTACAACGTGAGCGGCAACTACACGATGGTGCCGAACACGAAGTACTCCGGCAGCCCCAAGCCGTCGATCTCGCAGCTGAAGTTCGTCACCTACACCAGTGACACGGCCATCTACACGGCGCTCAAGACCGGGCTGCTCAGCACCGGCGGCCCGAACGGCGGAGTTCCCGCCTCTGACCTGCCGCCGGCCGGGCAAGGGCTTCCTGCCGCCGTCCAACCCGCTGGCAGCATCCGGGTACTCGCTGCAGCCTGCGTTCCAGTTCGGCATCGGGTTCGCGTACATGAACTTCCACAACCCGACGCTCGGCCCGGTGTTCAAGCAGCTGTACTTCCGGCAGGCCATGATGTACCTGAACAACCAGGCAGGCATGGCCAAGACGGTTAACAGCGGTTACGGCTACCCGACCACGGCGGGCATCCCGAACCAGCCGCCGAGCCAGTGGGTCACGCCGACCATGACGGAGAACAACGCCCAGGGCCCGTACCCGTACAACCCGTCGAAGGGCGAGGCGCTGCTGGCCGCGCACGGCTGGAAGAAGGTCGGCGGCACGCTGACCTGCGAGAGCGCTGGCAGTGGCGCGTCGAACTGCGGCGCCGGCATCGCCAAGGGCACGGCGGCCAAGTTCTCCATCCTGTACACCTCCGGCATCACCAGCCAGGCGGGCCAGGTTGCCGTCCTGAAGTCCGGCTTCGCGCTCGCGGGCATCCAGCTCGCGGCCCAGCCCGAGACGTTCAACACGCTGCTGGGCGACACGGTGCCCTGCAAGTCCACCCAGGCGACGTGCAAGTGGACGTTCCTGTACCTGGGCGGCTGGCTGTTCAACGGTCCCGGCTTCGAGCCGACCGGTGAGCCGCTCTACCAGTGCGGCGTGCCGAACAACTCGGGAAGCTACTGCGACCCGAAGATGGACCAGCTCATTGCTGCCACCCACACCAGCAACAGCCTGTCGGCATTCCAGGCATACGCCACCTACAACGCCGAGCAGGTCCCGGCGCTGTGGCTGCCCTGGGCGACGGGCGTGCAGGCAGTGAGCAACAACCTGCATAACGTGACGCAGAACCCGCTGCTCACCTGGTTCCCGCAGTACTGGACGTGCAGCAACAAGACCTGCCACTGACAGTCCTGAGGTAACAGCCGTAAGACCGGAACCGGCCGCCGTGCTGGCAGAGATGCCAGCACGGCGGCCGGACCGAAACCCGGGGTGTTGTAGGTAAGCAGCGCTCGGCGCACTATGGAAGGAGCCTGGTGATGGTCGCTACCCATGCCTGGCTGGCCGGATGGCAAAGCGGACGGGGGTATCCACAGTGACCGGCTACCTGATCAGGCGGCTGATCCAGACGATCATCGTTACGCTGATCGTGACGATAATCACATTCCTCCTGCTTCATCTCGTTCCGGGCGGTGAGGTCAAAGCGCTGCTTGGCGTCCGGGCCACACCCGCGCTCATCGCTGAGAAGTCCAAGGAATGGGGCTTCGACCAGCCGCTGTACGTCCAGTACGGCAAGTGGCTCTGGCAGCTACTGCACGGCAACTTCGGCTTCGACCTGCAGCAGAACACGCCGGTCTCGACACTTCTCGCACTATGGCTGCCGCGCACCATCGTGCTCGCCGTCATCGGTACCGCCGTCGGCTTGCTGATCGGTATCCCGCTCGGCATCTACCAGGCAGTCCGGCGCTACTCGGTCACCGACCACGTGATCACCGGAATCGGCTTCGTCGGTTACGGTGCCCCCACCTTCTTCGTCGGCCTGGTGCTGATCCAGATCTTCGCGAACGACCTGCACTGGTTCCCGCCGTTCGCGCCTACCTCGCCCACCATCCTCGGGATCCTGGGCCAGCCGGCCAACCTGGTCCTGCCCGTCGCCACCTACGCGTTCGTCGCTTTCGCCCTGTGGAGCCGGTTCATGCGGTCCTCGGTGCTGGACAACATCGTGCAGGACTACGTGCGGACCGCCCGCGCCAAGGGCGCCAGCGAGCGCCGGGTGCTGTGGGGCCACGTGTTCCGCAACTCGCTGATCTCCATCGTGACCCTGCTCGGCCTGCAGCTGCCGGTGATCATCGGCGGGGCCATCTTCATCGAGGTCGTGTTCAACTATCCGGGCATGGGCCTCGGGTTCTTCAACGCGGCCCTCGCCACCGACATCACGCTCATGCTTGCGATCACCGTGCTGACCACGCTGATCACCATTCTCGGCAACCTGCTTGCCGACGTTGGGTATGCCATGCTCGACCCGAGGGTGAGGTACAGCTGATGGCAATGACGCCGCATCTCGAGCCAGGCCTGCCCGGCGGGACGCTGATCACCGAAGCACCGCCTGGTTCACCGGCGGGCGGCCAGATCCAGACCAAGCCACGCGGCATGTTCCGCCGTGGCTGGGAGGTGTTCGCCGAGAACAAGATGGCCCTGGTCAGCATCGGCTTCCTGGTCTTCATGTTCTTGTTCTGCTTCGTCGGACCGCACATCTACAAGACCCAGCAGGTCTTCGTCACCCTGAACAACTCCCTGTGTCCGCCCAGCTCACAGCACCTGCTCGGGTGCGACAAGCTTGGCTACGACATTCTGGGCAGGCTCATGGTTGGCGGGCAGAACTCGCTGGAAGTCGGCGTGGCCGCTGCCTTCATCGCCTGCCTGTTCGGATCGGTCTACGGCGCTATGTCGGGCTTCGCTGGCGGTGCTGTCGATGCGATCATGATGCGGATCGTCGACGCGATGCTGTCGATCCCGTTCATCTTCGTGCTGATCATCCTGGCCGTGCTGCTCCACCCCAGCACGCTGACCATGATCGGTTTCATCGCGCTGACCTACTGGCCCGGCCCGGCCCGGCTGGTGCGCGGCGAGACACTGTCCTTGCGAACCCGCGAGTACGTCCAGGCCGTGAAGGTGGCGGGCGGCCGCAGTTCCCGCTCGGTGCTGCGGCACGTGATGCCCAACGCCATCGGCACCATCATCGTGCAGGGCACGTTCGCGGTGGCCGACTCCATCCTGATCCTGGCTGGCCTTGGCTTCCTGGGATTCGGCCTTGCGCCGCCTGCGACCGACTGGGGCTCGATGCTGTCGGACGGCCTGACCTACATCCAGAACAACCAGAATTACTGGTGGCTCATCTACCCGGCTGGCCTCACTATCATCCTGGTTGTGGTGGCTTTCAACTATATCGGCGACGCACTTCGCGACGCCTTCGAGACCCGGCTGCAGCGCCGGTAGGAGGGTGGGCTAGTGGCGCCGCTACTTGATATCAGCGACCTCCGCACCGAGATCCGGCTGCGCGAGGGCGTCGTGCACGCAGTCGATGGCGTGACCCTCCAGGTGGAGGCGGGCGAGACCCTGGGCATCGTGGGGGAGTCCGGCTGTGGCAAGACCATGACCGCCCTGTCGATCATGAACCTGCTCCCCACCGGCGGCAGCATCGCGGGCGGCAGCATCAAGCTCGCTGGCCAGGAGATCAGCACGCTCTCCGAGGACGCCATGCGGAAGATCCGCGGCAACGATATCGGGATGATCTTCCAGGACCCGCTGACCTCGCTGAACCCCACCATGACGATCGGCCGCCAGATCGCCGAGAACGTCAGCCTGCACCGCGAGGTGTCCAAGGAGCAGGCCATGGACCGGGCCGTTGAGGTGCTGGACCTGGTCGGCATACCGCGGGTGCGAGAGCGGATCAAGGAGTATCCGCATCAGTTCTCCGGCGGTATGCGCCAGCGCGTGATGATCGCGATGGCGCTGGCCTGCGAGCCGAAGCTGCTGATCGCGGACGAGCCGACCACCGCACTGGACGTGACGATCCAGAAGCAGATCCTGGAGCTGATCGACGACCTGCGGCGCAGGCTCGGCATGGCCGTCATCCTGGTGACGCACGACCTCGGCGTGATCGCGGGCCGCGCGGACCGGGTTGCGGTGATGTACGCGGGCAAGATCGCCGAGATCTCCGACACCGAGACGCTGTTCGCCCGGCCCCGGCATCCGTACTCCGAGGCGCTGTTCCAGGCGCTGCCGGACAAGGCTGCCGATGCCGGCGAGCGGCTGTACTCCATCCCCGGCATCCCGCCGGACCTGGTCAATCCTCCGGCCGGCTGCCGGTTCGCCGCGCGCTGCCGGTACGTAACCGACCGGTGCCGTGCGGAGGAGCCGAGACTGACCGGTGAGGTCGCCGGGCACGAGTTCCGGTGCTTCTACCCGGTCGGGCCGTCGGAGCGCAGCGGCACCGGCAGGCTGACTGGCTATAACCAGTCGGAGACCAAGGAGCCAGTGCCCGGACCGGGCATCGGTGACGTGCTGCTGGAAGTGGACCACCTGGTGAAGGACTATCCGGTCACCAAGGGCGCGGTGCTGCAGCGCCGGGTCGGCTGGCTCAGCGCAGTCGCGGACGTCAACTTCACCATCCGCAGCGGCGAAACGTTCGGCCTGGTGGGTGAGTCAGGCTGTGGCAAGAGCACCATCGGCAAGCTGGTGGTCGGCCTCGAAACGCCGACTGGTGGCTCGATTAACTTCCAGGGCAAGGACCTGGCGAAGAGCACCGGCCGTGAGTACCGCCGCGAGCGGCGGAATATCCAGCTGATGTTCCAGGACTCCTACGCCTCGCTCGACCCGCGGATGCGGGCCGGCACGCTGCTGCGCGAGCCGCTGGTGATCCAGGGCATCGGCAACAAGGCCGAGCAGCTCAAGCGGGTCGACGACTTGCTGGACAAGGTCGGACTGCCGCGCAGCGCGGCCGAGCGGTACCCGCACGAGTTCTCCGGCGGGCAGCGTCAGCGGCTCGGGTTCGCCCGCGCGCTGATGCTGAATCCGCACCTCATCGTCGCCGACGAGCCAGTGTCGGCGCTGGATGTTTCGATCCAGGCGCAGGTGCTGAACATGATGAAGGAGCTCCAGCACGACCTCGGGCTGACCTATCTGTTCATCTCGCACGACCTCGGCGTGGTGCGGTACCTGTCCGACAAGATCGGCGTCATGTACCTGGGCAAGCTGGTCGAGGTCGGCCCGGCGGAAGAGGTCTACCTGCGGCCGGCGCATCCGTATACCAGGGGCCTGCTGGACTCGGCGCCGGTAGCGGATCCGGAGGCGGAGAAGAAGAAGGTCACAGAGGGCGTCAAGGGCGAACTGCCCAGCGCCATCCATCCGCCTTCGGGCTGCCGGTTCCGAACTCGCTGCCCGCGGGCGCAGGCGATCTGCGCGGATGTCGAGCCGCCGATGACGCCATTCACTGGCGAAGGTCATCTCGCGGCCTGCCACTTCCCGCTGCAGACTCCGGTGGGCGCGCCGGCACCAGCGTCCGCTTCGGAGCCACTGGCGCAGTAGACGGCCCGTGCAGCAGCACGGGCAGGCAAGCAATCGCGGCGGGGCGTCACCACGGTGGCGCTCCGCCCGCTGGCTTTCTGAGCCGCGATAACCTGCTCGGAAGGAGCGATGTCGGCCGGTTATGTTGGCAGCGGCGGGAGGCATGCGTGGCGGCTAGCCAGGAGTTCACCACCAGGCCCGAGCTGGCCGGGACCTTCGGCATGGTGGCGTCGACGCACTGGCTCGCTTCTGCGTCCGGCATGGCTGTGCTGGAGAGCGGCGGCAATGCGTTCGACGCGGCCGTCGCCACTGGCCTGGTCCTTCAGGTCGTGGAGCCGCACCTGAATGGTCCCGGCGGCGAGGTTCCGGTGATCGGCTTTGACGCGTCCGGCGGTCAGGTGTTCGTGCTGGACGGACAGGGTCCGGCGCCAGCGGCGGCGACGGTAGCGACCTTTGCCAGCCTGGGTCTTGATCTGGTGCCGGGAACCGGTCTGCTGGCTGCATGCGTGCCCGGCGCCTTCGGCGCCTGGATGCTCCTGCTCGCGCGATACGGAACGATGCGACTGCGCGAGGTGATGAAGTATGCGATCGGCTACGCCGAGCATGGTTATCCGATGCTCGCCGCGGCGAGTGGCGCGATTGCGTCAGTCGCGGACACCTTCCTCCGGTACTGGCCAGGGTCGGCCGAGATTTACCTGGCCGACGGCGTGCCGGCGGCTGGCGGCAGGTTCACCAACAAGCCGCTGGCGGCCGTCTACAGCCGGGTGCTGGCCGAGGCCGAGCAGGCGGCGGCAGGACGCGAAGAGCAGATCGAGGCGGCCAGGCGCGCGTTCTACGAGGGCTTCGTAGCCGAAGCGATCGCCGGGTACCTGGACCGCGCCGAGGTCATGGACGTGACCGGCCGGCCGCAGCTGGGCTTGCTCGATGGCGCCGATCTGGCCAGCTGGCGGGCTTCGGCCGAGCCGCCGGTCAGCATGGACTTCCACGGGCTGACAGTGTGCAAGACCGGTCCGTGGGGCCAAGGGCCGGTGTTCCTCCAGCAACTCGCGCTGCTGGACGGACTGGGAATCGAGCAGGTCGAGCCGGGCAGCGCCGAGTTCATTCATCTCGTCACGGAGGCCGCCAAGCTCGCGTTCGCAGACCGTGAAGCCTGGTACGGCGACCCGCGCCAGTCGGCGGTTCCGCTGGCTGAGCTGCTGTCGGCCGGGTATGCCGGCGCCCGGCGCGCGCTCATCGGTGAGCGCGCGTCTGCCGAGCTGCGACCCGGATCGCCAGGCGGCGCCGAGCCGCGGCTGCCCGAGTTCGCGCTGCCGGAATTCGCGGCGCGCGGGGGCATGTCGCCCGGCGGCCGGGTCGGCACCGGCGAGCCGACAACGGCGCCGCCGGCGGCGGCGCCGCCGGCCGGGCCGATGGGCGCAGCAGACCTGTCAGCGGCCGGGGCCCAACTGGCGGTGCCGGAACTAGGTCCTGGCGACACCTGTCATCTGGATGTGACCGACCGGTTTGGCAACATGGTGGCAGCCACGCCGAGCGGCGGCTGGCTGCAAAGCTCCCCGGTCATCCCCGGTCTGGGCTTCTGCCTGGGCACCAGGGCGCAGATGTTCACCCTCACGCCGGGCCTGGCCAGCACGATCGCGCCCGGCCGCCGGCCACGGACCACGCTGTCGCCGAGCCTGGCGCTGCGAGACGGCGAGCCGTACCTGGCGTTCGGCACTCCGGGCGGCGACCAGCAGGATCAGTGGTCGCTAGCGTTCTTCCTGAATCATGTGCTCTACGGCATGAACCTGCAGGAGGCCATCGACGCCCCGGCATTTCATACCGACCACTTCCCCTCCTCGTTCTACCCGCGAGCCTCGCAGCCCGGCTCGCTGGCCATCGAGTCGAGAGCCGGCGCCGAGGTCATAGCGGCGCTGCGCAGCAGGGGCCACCTGGTGGACGTCAGGCAGCCGTGGTCGCTGGGCCGGCTCAGTGCGGTTTCCCGAGCCGACGGCTTCCTCCATGCGGCCGCGAACCCGCGCGGCATGCAGGGCTATGCCGCGGGTCGCTAGCTACCGGCTCCGGCTGAGCCAGACCGGCACGGCGAGACCTGCCGCGGCGACCCCTGCCGTGGCGGCGATGATGCGGACCACTGCCGCGGCTCCGCCGGGTGGCAGGCTCGGCAGCGCGGCGGCGCCAGCCGCCAGTGCGGACAGGCCAAGGCCGATGCCGACCAGCGGCAGCTGCCTGCGCAGCACGCTGATGCCGGCCCGGCTCTCGGCCAGATGGACGGCAAGCAGGAAGCCGATAACTGCCGCGCCGAGCACGGCCGTATGCCAGGGGCGCGACCGATGCAGAGCCTCAAGCGCGATGACTGCCACGGTCATGAATTCTGGCCACGCCAGCATTCGGACCAGGCCGAGCAGGCGGGCGGCGATCCGGTCCGCCAGGAAGTGCTCACCCGGCTCGGGCGATGCCGCGACCGCTAGCTGGCCGAGGCTGCCCGCGGCGGCAACGATGCCGAGCACCAGCGCGATCCTGGCCGCTGCGCCGCCCTGCGACGTCGGCGTGGCCGACCACCAGATCTGGCCGCCAGCGAGCAATGCTGCGGCAGCAAGGTAACGCCAGGGGAACGGGGCGCCGTCCGGCTGCTGGCCCGACCCTGGCGCGCGGCCGGTGCGCTGCCAGCCGCGCGCGGGGGCGCCGGTCATGGCCGGGACGGCGGCATTCTGCGTCGTCATCGGTGTACCACCATGACACGCCGGCTGTAGGGAGCTAGCGGCTCGTCCAGGCTGCTGATGCCGTCCCAGTGCACCACCGGCACGCCGATCTGGGTCAGCGAGAACCTGATCGATTGCTGCTCGAGCCGCCAGATCCTGGTGGTGAGCTGCGACATCCTGTTGCCGGGGAAGTCCGGCGCGGCGTTGAGGACGTCGACGACGAGCACGGTGAATCCGCGCTCGCGCAGATCACGCAGCGTCTCGACGAGCCGGGGGTCGAGCAGCGGGCTGAATACCACGATCAGCGCTCCGGGCGGCAAAGCCGCACGTGGCAGCCTTGACAGGCGTGCCGCCGGGTCCCAGCCACCGGGATTGGACAGCAGCAGGTCGAGCAGCCGGTGGAAATGGCGTCTGCCCTGGCCCGGCCCGATCCAGCTCAGCCGGCTGGCGTAAATGATCAGCCCGACCCGGTCGCGGCTGGCCAGGTAGTGCTCGATGATCCCGGCAGAGCCGCGGATCACCAGGTCAAGTGAGCTGGCACCGGGCGCGCCGACGTCGGCAGTCTCGTCAGCTATGACCACGATGTGCTGCGTCCGCTCCGCCGCGAACGTGCTGAGGTGGAGGGTGCCATGCCGGCTGGTGGCCGGCCAGTTGATCCGACGCTGGCGGTCGCCTGGCACGAATTCACGGACTCCGGAGAACTCGCCGCCTTCGCCTGTCGCCCTGGCCGGGTGCTCGCCGAGACGGCTGGGCAGCCGGCTGCAGCACCACCGAGCTCGTGAGCATGGCCGGGTCCGGCAGGCAGGTGACGCTCGGCAGCGAGACGAGGAAATTGCCCTCGGCGAGCCGGTGCCGGTCCTGAAGAGTGCCCCTCAGCATGCCAATCGGGCGGTTGCCCCAGCGAAGTGGCGCGAACGGCAGGGCGGCCCGGCCGTTCGCCGCGACGACGACCGGTGCTCCGGTGCGCACGTCGTCCGCGGCATCAATGCAGAGCTCAGTGTCGAACTCGCCGACGCCGCCAATCTCCGTCCGGATGGCGGACTGCAATCCTTCGACGATGCTCGGATCGGTCACGGTGACCCGCAAGCCGACACTGGCCGGGCGCTCACTGCGCCAGGTCGCGAGCAGCAGCACAGCTGGCGCAGTCAGGCCGGCGAACTCTGGCCGGCCGGTGACCATGGCGGTGACCAGCCCCGCCAGCGCTAGCGTCAGCAGCCTGCGGGCGTGCCTGGACACGTCCCAGCGCACTGCCACCTGGCGCATGCCGCTGTCCGGTGGCGGACTGAGCCCGTTCGGCCGGCCTGGCCCGTCAGCCACCGATGGCTGCCGGATCTATCTGGGGGACCGGCACAGTGGTGAGCAGGCTGGCGATAACGTCGTCGGATTTCACCTGGCGGACCCATAGTTCGGGGCGCAGGGTGATGCGGTGGGCTAGCGCGGGCACGGCAACGTTCTTGACGTCGTCGGGGATGGCGTAGTCGCGGTTGGCGAGCAGGGCGTGCGCGCGGGCCAGCTGGACCAGGGCCAGGCCGCCGCGCGGGCTGGCCCCGACCTGGATCTGGGGATGGCCGCGGGTCGCGCCGGTGAGGGCCACGATGTAGGCGAGCAGGTCGGGCGCGACCTCCACCTGCTCCAGCGACTGGCGCATGGCGATCAGCTCGGCGGCGCTGGTGACCGGCCGGAGGGTGGCGGTCTCGTGCTGGCGGTCGAGCCGGCGCTGGAGCATGGCCGCTTCGTCGCCGGCGGGCAGGTAACCCAGGCTGAGCCGCATCAGGAACCGGTCGAGCTGGGCTTCGGGCAGCTCGTAGGTGCCTTCGTACTCGATCGGGTTGTCGGTCGCCAGCACGATGAAGGGCTGCGGCAGCGGCCTGGTGATGCCGTCCATGCTGACCTGGCCTTCGCCCATCGCCTCGAGCAGCGCGGCCTGGGTCTTGGGCGGCGTCCGGTTGATCTCGTCGGCCAGCAGCAGCTGGGTGAACACCGGGCCTGGCCGGAAGACCATCTCGCCGGTCCGCTGGTCATACAACGGCGCGCCGACGACGTCGGAAGGCAGCAGGTCCGGGGTGAACTGGATCCGGGCGAAGTCCAGCCCCAGCGCGGTCGCGAACGACCGGGCTATGAGCGTCTTGCCGAGCCCCGGCAGGTCCTCCAGCAGCACATGACCGCCGGCCAGGATGCCCATCAGCACCAGCTCCAGGCTGCGGCGCCGGCCGACCACTGCCTGCTCGATCTCGTCGAGCACGGCGCCGCAGCGGTCCGCGGTCCGGGCGGGCGTCCAGATCGGGTCGGTCACAGTCGCTCCAGTCGGTCGATGATGGCGGCAAGGGTGCGGGGCGGGATGCCGCGCAGCTGCTGATTGCCCTCAGCTGGCCGTCCCGGGTCCAGCCAGTACCAGAGCGCATCCTCACCAGCTCGGGGCAGCAGCAGCCGCCTGGCCGCGGCGGGATCCTGATACAGGCTGAGGCCATGCCGCTCGGCCAGCCTGGCGGCGAGCAGATGCTGCAGCGTCGGGCGAAGTTCGGCATCGTAGCTGACCATGGATGCCGAGGCGTCGGCGAGCATGGCCCGTTTGCGCCAGTAGCCAGTGAAGCTGGTACGGCCGAGCGCGCGCCACTGAGTCTGCTCCGCGAGTGGCCGTGCGGCCGGCGGCACGATCCGGCGCAGTGCCGCGAGAACCAGGACGGACCAGATCGTCATCGAGGCGAGCGCGGCCGCCAGGCCCGCATACACATAGACGGCAACACCGCTGGCCGACACGAGTATCGCGACGATGACGAGTTCCGGCGCAGCCGCTCGCCAGCCGTCCGCTGTGGTCGAACCGTCCGGTGTAGTCGAGCCTTCGGCTGTCCGCCAGCCGCGGCTACCGGGCGACGCGGGCGCGTTACCGCCTGCCTGCCAGGGCGTGATCATCGCAGCGCCTCTGTGCCCTGACCGCTGCCAGCGGCTGCGGTGGTCGCGCGCCCGGTGACCGCGGGGTCGCGCAGCTCCGCCGCGATGCCGTCCAGCGCGGCAACCGCTGCGGCCCTGGCGTTATCGGAGAGCGAGTGCGTCGAGAACCTGGCCTCGTAAAACAGGGCGGTGAGCTCCGCCGCCGCGGGTCCGCGCAGCGGGCCGGACGTGATGGCCCTGGCGAGCAGTTCGTCGGGCGTCTCCGCGGCAGCCCGCGCCGTTCCCGCTGTGGCCAGGCTGCCCTCCATGGCCAGGTAACACGCGATGATCGCGGCCCGTGCTTCGTCCACCGCCTGCAGCGCGACCCGGCCGGACTCGACAGCCCGGCGCAGGGTGGCGTCATCCCGGTCGTCGTCCAGGACCTCGGCAAAGGCCGGACGGGCCGGCCGGTGGCTGGCGATGGCCAGCCAGCAAGCCCCGATAGCCGCCGCGAGCACGGCAGCTATCAGTGCATACCACAGGTAGATCAGGTTCAGGCTGTGCCCGTCGTGCAGCATGTGCACCGGCCTGGGTTGCGGCTTGCTCTTGCCGTTGCGCTGCAGCAGCTTCAGCAGGGTGGAGCCGTGCCGGCTGCCCGCGTAGTTGCCGATGCCGACGGCCACGATGATGATCATCAGGGTGATGGTCGCCCAGCGGATCAGATACCGCAGTTCCGCGCGCAGCGGGCCGGGCCGGGGGGAGCGCCTGGCCAGCACGGTCAGTGCCAGCAGAACCAGCGCGAGAGTCACCTCCAGCGCGATGCCGATTGCCGCCGGGTGGCCGCGCCAGGGTCCTCCCGCGCCGAAGCCAGGGGTGGCGGCACTGATGCCGCTGATCGCCGCCAGCAAGAGCAGCCCGGCCACTGCGGGCCGGAGGTAGCGGGACGCCGGCTGCTGACGGCCGTCAGCGGGGTGCCGCATGTCCCGGTCGACCACCGCTGAGTCCTTAACTTAAAGCCGTTCTTGCCCCGTTTTAGGCTTCTTACCGAAAACCCTACCCTCCGTAGCCCTCGCCGGTGTAGACCTGAGACGTCGCAGTGCGCACCGCACCACGGAGCCGCCCGCACTGCAGCGGACACGTCTCACTATTGCGGCCAGCCTGGATCAGCCTGAGGTCTGATGCGGCAGCCGGGCGAAGCTGAGATGGTGGTGTCGCAAATCGGGGAAGCCGGAGGGACATTGATCGGGCAATCTACGCCGCTCACCGGAGAGCAGGCCAGGCAGCCTGCGCTGGGTGCGGTCATTCATGCACAGGGCCTTACAAAGCGTTACGGAAACACGGTGACCGCGCTTGACGAGCTGACGGTGACCGTAGAGCCCGGCATCACCGGTCTCATCGGCGCCAACGGCGCTGGCAAGTCGACACTGATCAAGATCCTGCTCGGGTTGCTCGATCCGACCAGCGGCAAGGCTGCCGTACTCGGCCACGACTGCGTGACCGATGGCTTCGAGATCAGGACTCACACCGGTTACATGCCGGAGCACGACTGCCTTCCTTCTGATGTGACGGCCACCGAGTTCGTCACGCATATGGGCCGGATGTCGGGGCTGCCGGCCACCGCCGCCCGGGAACGAGCGGCGGACTCGCTTCGTCACGTCGGTCTGTACGAGGAGCGGTATCGCCAGATCGGCACCTACTCGACCGGCATGAAGCAACGAGTGAAGCTGGCCCAGGCGCTGGTCGGTGACCCCCAGCTGCTGCTGCTCGACGAGCCGACGAACGGCCTTGATCCGGCGGGCCGGACGAGCATGCTCGAGCTGATCGCGAGGATCGGGGCGGAGTTCGGCATCTCGATCCTGGTCGCCAGCCACCTGCTCGGCGAGATCGAGCAGATCTGCGACGGCTTGGTCGCGATTGACGGCGGCCGGCTGCTGCGGGCCGATTCGATGAGCTCGGTGACCCAGGCCAGCGCGGCCTTGCTCATCGAGGTTGACGAGGGCATCGAGCAGCTGCACGCGGCACTCAGTGCACGCGGCCTGAGTCCCGTGGCTTACCAGCGCGGACTGCTGGTCCAGCTGGCCGGCGACGAGACTTTCGACGTGGTCCGCGATGCAGTGGCTGACCTCGGCCTGCCGCTGAGCAGGCTGGAACAGCGCAGGCACCGAATCGAGGAACTGTTCCGCGCCGATCCGGCGGTAGCCGGGCCGTCGGCAGCCGACTCGGCGCCGGGTATGCCGGGCTTGACGACAGGAGCTGCCAGTGTCAGCTAACACGGAGGCTGCCAGCGGGCAGTTCGCGCCGGCCGCCGATGGCGGCGGGGTCATTCACAACATCGGCTACCGGCAGTACGAAGCCGCCCGGCTCGGCCGGGCACAGATCGTCCGGGCGCTGATCTGGCACAGTTTCCGGGCCGCCTTCGGCATCGGCCGAGGCGCCAAGGCGAAGATCTTCCCGGTGCTGCTGTTCGCCTTGCTGTGCCTCCCGGCCGCCGTCACCGCGGTCGCGCTGGCCACCAACCCCGGCAGCGCACCGATCGTCGGCTATGACAACTACGTCCCGCCGTTGCGGACCATCACGGTACTGATCTTCGTGGCGCTGCAAGCGCCGAACCTGGTCTCCAGCGACTTGCGCAGCCACACGCTGCCGCTGTACTTCGCCCGGCCCATTCACCGGATCGACTACCCGGTCGCCAAGCTCGTGGCCTTCGTGCTCGCCTGCCTGGCGCTGATCGAGATCCCGCTGCTGCTGCTGTATGTCGGCATCGTGTCCCAGCAGCACGGCCCGAGCCAGGTCTGGGCACAGACCCGCGCCCTCGGACCAGGCCTGTTGTACGGTGCGGCCTGGGCTGTCCTGCTGGCCAGCATCTCGCTGCTGCTCGCATCCATGACCGGCAAGCGAGTTTTCGCCATCTGCGCGACCGGCATCCCGCTGTTCTTCAGCTTCATCCTGGCCACGGTGCTGGGCCACGTCGGGGAGCAAGCCTTCGGTCCGGGAGCATTCGGTCAGCCGTCGGCGCTGGCCAGCCTGGCCGGATTGCTCAGCCCGTTCACCTTGCTCGGCGGCATGCTGCACTGGTTCCGGGGCACGACGCTGCGCTTCCAGCCGCACCCCTTCCAGCAAGTAACCATCGGAAACTACGGCGCTGTCTATTTCGTGGTTTTCGTGGTCCTGACGGTGGCGGCCATCGTCGGCCTGATCGCCCGGTACCGGAAGGTGGGTGTGGCATGACGACCATCGAATTCCGCGCTGTCTCGCGCTGGTACGGCAACGTCGTTGCGGTGAACGACATCACGATGACGATCGGGCCGGGCGTTACCGGCCTGCTCGGGCCCAACGGGGCGGGCAAGACCACGATCATGCACATGATGGCGGGGTTCCTGGCGCCGTCACGAGGCGAGATCACCGTGGCGGGTCAGAGCAGCTGGCGCAATCCGGCCATGTTCCGCAAGGTTGCCCTGGTGCCTGAGCGCGACTCGGTGTATGCGTTCCTCACCGGCGCCGAGTTCGTTGCTGCCACCGCCAAGCTGCACGGCCTGGCAGATCCCGACGGCGCCGCGCGCCGCGCTATCGAGATGCTGGAGATGACTGAGGCGCAGGACCGGAAGATCTCTACCTACTCCAAGGGCATGCGGCAGCGGATCAAGGTAGCCGCGGCGCTCGTTCACGACCCGGAGATCGTGCTGCTGGACGAGCCGTTCAACGGGATGGACCCGCGGCAGCGGCTGCACATGATGGACCTGCTGCATGCTCAGGGCGATCAGGGCCGGGTCATCGTATTCAGCTCGCACATTCTCGAAGAAGTAGAACGGCTGTCGGGGCTCATCCAGGTCATCGTCGGCGGCCGCCTGGCTGCGTCCGGCGACTTCCGGGCGATCAGGCGACTGATGACCAACAGGCCGCATGTATTCCTGGTCCGGTCCTCTGATGACCGGGCGCTTGGCTCGGCGCTCATCGGACGGCCGGCAATCAGCGGGGTGGAGCTGACCGGGCACGGGCTGCAGGTGCGTGCCTCCGACTACGGCACCTTCACCCGCGAACTGGCCGGCCTCAGCCGGGACAGCGGTATCCGGCTGACCCAGGTGCTGCCGGCCGATGAGTCGCTGGAAAGCGTCTTCACCTACCTGCTGGCGTCCTGACCCATGAATCAGCAGAACGAGAGAACGGGGCAGCCGATGTCCGGCCTGTTCAACGGCGTCATCATCAGGCTGACGCTGCGCGCCGCCATGAGCCGCAAGCGGGCGCTGCTGTTCGCCGTACCTGCCATCATCCTGATCGGCATCTCCGCGCTGCTCAAGGCGACGGCGCAAAGCCAGGTATGGCCACCGGAAGTCCTTGGCACCGTTGGCTACCTGGTGCTCGCGCTGACGGCGCTGATCGTCGGCGGCAGCGTGCTCGGCGCTGAGATAGAGGACGGCAGCATCGTGCACTTGCTGGCCACGCCGGTCAGCAGGCGTACGGTCGTGCTCAGCAAGTACGTCGTAGCGGTGGCGCTGACCATCGCGTTCGCGGCGGTGCCCGAGTACCTGGCCGGAGCTATCGCAACTGGCGCTGGCAGCAAGCTGGCCATCGGGCTGTTCGTCGGCGCGCTAGCGGGGTCGGTCATCTACAACGCGCTGTTCGTGATGGCAACGGCGGTTTTCAGCCCGAGCCGGGCGCTCGCCTTCGGCCTGCTCTACGTGTTGCTCTGGGAAGGGCTGCTGGCCAGCCTGGTACCAGGCGTCGGACTGCTGTCAGCTGAGCACTACAGCCTGGCCGTCGCGAACTCGATCGCGCACAACGGCGACCTGCACGCGAACCTGACGGCCGGTACTGGCGTCGGCATGGGCCTGGTGGTGACAGTCGCTGCCCTCGTGCTCGCCGTTAACCGCCTGTCCGCGTTCTCGCTCAAGGGTGACGTGGCCTGACCGCGCTAACGCACAGTGGTGTCGTCGGGTTCGAAGGCCGGTCCGTGGCCGGGGATGATCACGCTGGCCACGGCGAGGATCCGGGCCCTGCTGGCCGCGAGCACCGCCGGGTCTGGTGCGAACGGGTCCTCAGCCGGCCCGTCGGCCGCCCACCATGCGTGCGTGCACGCGTGCACTCCGCTAGGCGTCGCGGCGAGCGTGGTGATGTCCTCCGGGGTGTGACCTGGCGTGGCCATCAGCCGTACTGACGGGCTGATCGCATGACCGTCGGCCTCGCCTGCTGATCCACAGGTCCCCGTCGTAGATGGCCCAGTGATCGTGGATTCGCGCTGCCGGGAAGAGCGCGGCGTTGACGGTGTGGTCGGGGTGGTGGTGGCTGAATACCACGTCGGTGACCTCATCGGGACCGACACCGCGCGCGGCGAGCGCGGCGAGCAGCGCGTTACGGGACGGGACCAGGCCCGGGTCAACGACGATGACCGACGCGCCGTCCTGGATCAGCGTGATGGTGCTGCCGACGTGCTCGCCGTCGTCGTCCTCGCGCGCATACCCGGCGAGCAGGACGTGCACTGTGGCCGAGCCGGTCGGCTGGAAGTCTGTGTCGTGCATGACCGCAGACCTTACCTGCCTAGAAGGCGGTGCGTATCGGCCGGGCTGGCAGCATTCGCCGCGGCTGGGACCGCGTCCGCCCGGCTAGCGCGCGCTGGCGGACTTCGCGGCCGCCTTCATCTCCTTCTTGTACGCCCGGACCGCGCCGAGCGAGGCGTCGTCGGTGATGTCGGCCACTGAGTAGTGGGAGCCTTCCTCGCCGAAGTGGCCAGCGGCTTCCCGCCAGCCCGCCGGCCGGACACCCAGCTGCTTGCCCAGCAGCGCGGCAAAGATCTGCGCCTTGTACCCGCCGAAGCCCGGCAGCTCGGCGAGCCTGGCGACGAGCTGCGGCCCCGACTCAACCCCGTTCCAGACCTGAGCGGCATCGCCGTCGTACCGGTCCACGATCACCCTGGCCAGCTCCTGGGTCCGGGCCGCCATCGCCTTCGGAAAGCGGTGCAGCGCGGGTCGCTCAGCGAAGACAGCCGCAAGCTTATCGGGACTGAATTCGGCCAGTTCAGCCGCTGTGGGCTCGTGGCCGAGGCGCTGGACGAGCTGATAAGGCGAGCTGAACGCCTTCTCCAGCGGCACCTGCTGATCGAGCAGCATCCCGATCAGCAGTGCCAGCGGATTACGGGACAGCAGCTCGTTGGCCCCGGCTTCGACCGGCAGCGATAGCGTCATGGCAGTCATCATCTACCATCGGGCCAGGTGGGAAGAAACTCATCGGCATATCCAGCCGTCGCGATGCCGGGAACTCCAGGCCGGGCGGCATAGTTAGACATAAGGGGAACGAGGGTTCCCGAGGAGGAGTAAAGCCAATGACGCCGCACATGAAGTGGGGGATCGCCGGTGTCATCATCGGGCTCATCCTGTTCATCGTGAACCCGTGGCTGGCCATCGCCGTGATCGCGGTCGCGGTCGCCATCCCCGTCGTCGCGTACCGGACGCTCTCGCCGTCGCAGCGGGCCCGGTTGCGCCGGGTCCGGGGCCGCAAGCAGATCGGCGGCTAGCGCTCAGACCAGGGGATTAGTCACCTTCAGCCGCGAGAAGCGGCTGAAGTCGCGATCGGCTGTCCAGAGCTCGCGGATCCCATGACTAAGGCAGAGCGCCGCGATCTTCGCATCGTGCACTAACGGCCCGGCTACTCTTCCGCTGCTGAGCAGCGAGCGCAGCGTCGGCCAGTAGGTCTCGCCCTCGCTGATCGGGACGACTGACGGAGATTCCAGCCATGCGCTGATCTGCTCGGCCGCCTGCGCTGGGCTGGTCGGTGGGTCGTAGATGCGCGGATGAGTCACGACCGAGTAGAACTCGTGCAGGCACGGCCAGGGCAGCGCCCACTGCGCCGGGTTCTCGGCAAGCTCGCGCAGCACGCGCGCGGCGGGCTGGTGGAACTGCGAATCCCGCCGGTGCGCGTGCACCAGGACGTTGGTATCGACAGCGATCACAGCCGGTCGCCGTAGCTTGCCGCCCTGATCGTGGCCCAGTCGGCGGCAGCGAACTCAGGTTGCACACCTCGCCCGGCGACACTTGCATCGCGCAACTGGAATTGCTGCGCGCTGTGGTAGCGGGCAATAACCGCGCGGAGTCCTTCCTCGAGCACCGACTTCAGCGTCGTGCCCTCGGCCCGAGCGATGTTCTGTGCTTCCCGCAGCAGCTCATCCGGAAGTTCGACAGTAGTCTTCATATGGGTAACCATACATCGCCAACCATATTACCGTACTTCTCTGCCCAGGCCGTGGGCGGCGGCACCGGCGGCGCGGTGTGACAGGCAGGGTGGCGCCGGTGCTACGGGCGGCGTGGCGGCCCGGTGCTCTCCCGCACGACCAGCGTGGTGGCTAGCTCGACATGATCCGGCTGTGCCTCGTAGCTGGTTCCGCCCGCCCTGAGCATCCGGAACGCAGTTGCCGCCATGGCCGCGAGCGGCTGCCGGACGGTGGTGAGCGGCGGCGTGGCCCAGGCCGCCACCGGCACATCGTCGAAGCCGACGACGCTGACATCATCGGGCGCCCGCAGCCTGCACGCGCCGAGCGCCTGCAGGACGCCGAATGCCTGCGCGTCGCTGCCGGCCACGATCGCAGTAGGCCGGTCCACCCGGCGGAGCAGGTGCAGGCCCTGCTCGCGGCCGGTAGCGACCGAGAACGGGCCGCGGCGGATCAGGGTCTCGTCGACCGCGAGGCCCGCGTCCTGCATTGCGGCGCGATAGCCGTCCAGCCGGGCGCGGCTCGACCACGGGCCCGAAGGGCCACCGATGGCCGCGATGCGGCGGTGGCCGAGCTCGATGAGATGCCGGGTGGCACTGAGGCCGCCGTGCCAGTTCGTGGTGCCGACCGACTTTACGCCCGCGCCCGGCTCTTCCACCGGATCGATGACGACCACCGGGATCCCCGCCGCCGCGAGCTGCTGGAGTTCTTCGCCATGAGGCAGATGGAGAATGCTGAGCACGCCGATGGTGCCCCGGGTGGTTGCCAGCTCGAGCCAGTTATCAAACTCACCCGGAGAACCCACGGTGGTGACCACGACACTGTGCTCGGCTTGCGCGGCGGCCTCGACCGTGCCGTGGATCAGCTCCTCGGCCCATGGGTTGTGACGCGTGGGCGGCGGGCAATCCCCGATTCCGATCAGCAGGTCGACCACGCCGAAGCCGAGTCTGGAGTCTGGCTGGTATCCGTGCTGCCGAAGGAGCCGTCCGATTCGCTCCCGAGTGCCGGGCGCGACGTCGGTCCGGCCGTTGAGCACCTTGGACACCGTTGACACTGACACCCCGGCGTCAGCGGCGATGCGGGTCAGCGTGCCTGCGCGGACCGTAGCGGGGATGAGCGCTGGCGCGGCTGGCTTGCGTGCCGTCGCAGGCTTGGCTGCCATGGTCTCTCTCGTTCGCTCGGGGCCGGCCCTTCGCCGAGAGCTTTTCGAAAACAGCCTACTCCCTGAAATTCACTTGACCGGCGGCATGGCGCCGTCGCATGATGACCAGGGAGCGAAAAGCTTTCGAAAATCGGTCGAGGAGCGAGCGGTGTACCTGTCGTATCAGATCCAGCGAATGCTAGCCGCGGAGACAATGACGGCCGCCGAGCGGCGCGAGGCAGACGAGCAGGCAGGCAAGCTGGCAGCCGACCTTGCCTGGCTGATCCAGCGCGCGAGAGAGCGGGCAAGCGGGCTGAGCCGGCCTGTGCTAGCGGCATGGCAGGCCGCTAGTACCTTTCGAAACCTTCACCGAGAGATGCACTCATCCGATCTCAACGGCGACTGGCAGCCTGACCGGGAGCAAGCCCGAGGCCGTTGCGAAAAGCCAGTTGGAAGCCTGTGCCCCTGACCGACCCGAGGACCAAATCAGGGCTGGCCGGGCTGCCAGAAGCCAGGGAAGTCCCGCGGCGCGTCCGGTCCGTCATAACGGGCCAGTGGCCGGAAGATCCGGTTGTCCTGGATCTGCTCGAGCACGTTAGCCATCCAGCCGATTACCCGGCTGCAGGCGAACGTCGCGCTGAACATCTCCCGTGGCAGGCCAGCCGCCTCTAGCACCACGCCCGCGTAGAACTCGACGTTGGCGTAGAGCTCGCGGCCTGGCTTGAGCTCGGCCAGCAGTTCTACCGCAGTCTTCTCGACGGTTTCGGCGAACTGAACCCGGTCGCTGTGCAGCTCCCTGGCTACCTCGTGCAGCAGTTCGGAGCGAGGGTCGATCGTCTTGTAGATGCGGTGACCGAATCCCATCAGCTTGTCGCCATTGATGATGGCCTGCCGCAGCCACGACTCGGCATTGTCCGGCGAGCCGATGGCGTCCAGCATGTCGAATACCCGGGCCGGCGCACCGCCGTGGAACGGGCCAGACAGGGCGCCGAGCGCCCCGGTGACCACGGCGCCCAGGTCGGCACCCGACGATGCGATCACCCGTGAGGTGAAGGTCGAGTTGTTGAAGCCGTGGTCGATAGTCAGCATCAGGTACCGCTCGACCGCGTACCGGCTTCGGTCGTCCGGCTCCGCGCCGGTGATCATGTACAGGTAGTTGTCGCTATAGCCGAGGTCAGCCCGTGGCTCGACTGGCTGCCGGCCGCTAGCCAGCCGGAACAGCTGCGCGGCAAGCGTCGGCATGACCGCGGCGAACCGGGCCGCCTGCTCGTCCGTCTGCGCCGGCGTCTGGTCTGTCCACGGCTTGCAGCCCATGGCCTGCGCGGTCACCGAGACCGCGGAGCGCAGCGAGTCCAGCGAACCGGGCCGGCCGAGCCGGGCAATCGCGGGGAGCAGTTCCGTGACGCCTGCGGGCAACTGCCGCAAGGCTGCCGTCTGCCGGGCAAACTCGGCGCGCTGGGTATCGGTCGGCAGCTCGCCCCGCAGCAGCAGGTACCAGGCATCCTCGACCCGGCCACGCCGGGCGATGTCCACGGCGTTATAACCGCGGTAGTGGTAGAAGCCCTTGCGGCCGAGTACATCGGACACCCTGGTGCGGGCGACTGAGACGCCCGCCAGGCCGGGAGCAGCCTCGAAGGGCTCAGGGACGGCTACGTCGGCAGTGGCGCTCATGAGTCCTACTTTCTTAGCTTGTCGGGCTTGGGCTGATCATTCGTAAGATCGGCTGGCCCGAGGGTTCCGGGTATGGCTTTCATGAGGTGGCCGCTGGCATGGCCGAGGGGACATGGCCGCCCGGAGCCCGCGACGACTCGACCGCCGATTGAGAGATGCGATGCGATCGCTGTGTAGGACGATGCCGGCGAGGTCGTCTGCGGGCTGTTTCCAGGACGAGCTGATGGAGGTGGCGGGTGGCCCGGATCTGGGCTGGTTTCGATATCGGGAAAGAGCATCATCACTGCGTGGTGATCGACACTGAGGGCAGGCGGCTGCTGTCGCGCCGGGTCCTGAACGATGAGGCGGCGCTGCTGGAACTGGTTAGTGACGTGCTGGCGATCTCGCCGGAGGTCTTGTGGGCTGTCGATATCAATCACGGCGGTGCGTCGCTGCTCATCGCGCTGCTGGCCGGGCAGGGACAGCCGGTGGCGTACCTGACCGGCCTGGCCGTCCGCCGGGCGTCGGGTACCTACCGGGGCGAGGGAAAAACCGACGCCCGTGACGCGTTCGTCATCGCTGACCAGGCCCGCATGCGCCGGGACCCGGGACTGCTGCGGCCCGGCGACGAGATCGCCGTTGACCTGCGGATACTGACCGCCCGCCGCAGCGACCTGGTCGCCGACCGGACCCGGCAGATCAACCGGCTCCGCGCGCAGCTGCTGGAGATCTTCCCCGCGCTGGAACGTGCCTTCGACTACAGCGCGAGCAAGGCCGCGCTGACCTTGCTGACCGGGTACCAGACCCCGGCCGCGATCCGCAGCGCGGGCGCGCCTGGCATCCAGGCCTGGCTGCGCGAACGCAAGGCCCGCAACGCCGCCGTGCTGGCCCGGACCGCCGCCGAGGCAGCCCTGGCCCAGCACACAGCCGTCCCCGGGGAAAGGCAGGGCGCCGCGGTGGTGGCCATGCTGGCCGGGGAGGTGATACGCCTCGACGAGCAGATCGCCCAGATCAACGCACTCATCGAGGCCCGGTTTCGCGACCATCCGCTCGCCGGGGTGATCATCAGCCTGCCCGGCATCGGCCCGGTCCTCGGCGCCGAGTTCATCGCCGCCACCGGCGGCGACATGACCGCCTTCGGCACTGCCGACCGCCTGGCCGCCTTCGCCGGCCTGGCACCCGCGCCCCGCGACTCCGGCCGCATCGACGGCAACCTGCACCGACCCCGCCACTACCACCGCGGCCTGCTGCGCGTCTTCTACCTGTCCTCCATGGCCAGCCTCAGAACCTGCCCGGCCTCGCGCACCTACTACGACCGCAAACGCGCCGCCGGAAAAACCCACACCCAGGCCCTGCTCGCCCTGTCCAGACGCCGAGCCAACGTCATCTGGGCAATGATCCGCGACGGCCAGTGCTACCACCACTCACCACCAGCAGCCATCGCCGCTTGACAACTTCATTGAGATGTCTCCTTCGGCAGGCAGCGGCAACCTTGCTCTATTATTGATCGCTACTGCATAGAAGTGTCAACGTTGATTATAATCAACTTCGTGACCGGTGCGCCGACGGCCCCGCCGCAGGCGTCACACGAAGTTTTTCCGGTAACGCGGCCGGCTACGCGGCGCGGTCGGCGCCATTCTCGGCCGCCTTGGCGGTAACCGGAGCGGAGGGCGAGTGACCGAGTGGATCGGCGCCGCCGAGGCCGCCGAACGCCTCGGCATCAAGCAGGCGAGCCTGTATGCCTACGTCAGCCGCGGGGTGCTAAGCCGCCGCCGCGAAGCCGACGGCCGGGCCAGCATGTTCGACTCCGACGAGGTCGAGGAACTGGCGCGGAGGGGCCGGCCACGGCGATCCGGCGGGCCGGCCGAGCTGGTGATCGAGACAGCCGTTACCGAGATCAGGGACAGTACTCTCCGCTACCGCGGTCACGACGCGACTGACCTTGCGGTGAGCCGCAGTTTCGAGGACGTCGCGACGTTGCTGTGGACCGGGGAGCTGCCAGCCGCGGGTCCGGTGGCAGGCCCGCTACTTAGCCCGGGTCCTGCGGCTAGCCCGGACTGGCAGGCGACACCGGAGGCCATCGCTGTTGGCAGGGCAGCGCAGGCGGCTTTGCCGGCCGGCACGCTCCCGCTGGAACGTCTGCAGGTAATCGTGCCGGCGCTGGCCGCTACCGACCCGTTCCGCCTGCACCTGGACCGGCCCGCCGTGGTCGCAGCCGGCCAGGCACTGATCGCAGGCATGACTGGCGCGCTGCCGGCGGCAGGCGGGAGGTCAGCGCCTGCCGGGCCGGTGGCGGCGCGGCTCGCCGCCGCGCTGTGCACGGGGCCAGCGCCCGCCGGGCTGATCCGCGTCCTGACCGCGGCCCTGGTCCTGGTGGCTGATCACGAACTGGCCGCGTCGACGCTGGCCGTCCGGGTAGCCGCGTCGATGCGGGCCGATCCTTATGCCGTCGTGGCCACCGGGCTCGGCGCGATGGGCGGCGCGCTGCACGGTGGTGCCGCGCTCGGGGCCGAGCTCATGCTGGGTGCGGCCAGTTCCGCCGCGGACGCGCCGCGAGTGGTGGGCGATCTGCTGCGGCGCGGCGAGCGACTGCCTGGTTTCGGGCATTTCGTGTACACCAACGGTGACCCGCGCGCGAACTTGCTGCTGCAGCTCGTGGGAGATTACGCGCCCGGCTCGGCACAGCTCGCCATCGCCGTGGCCGTCACCGACGAGGCTCGGCGGCGTGCCCTGCCCGAGCCCAATATCGAGTTCGCCCTGGCGGTGCTGGCACGGGTCGCTGGCATGGTGCGCGGCGCAGGCGAGGCGATCTTCGCCACCGGCCGGTCGGCCGGGTGGCTGGCGCACGCGCTTGAGGAGTACGAGCGCAACATCCCTATCCGCCCGCGTGGTGTCTACACTGGCCAGTCAGCGACCTGACGGCACGACGGGGTGTGCGTCTGGCGGCAGATGGGCAGGTGGCAGGCACAGATGATCGAGATAGTGGCCATCGACACGCCGTCGCTGGGCGATCGCGGGTACCTCGCGACGGACGGCACCGTCGCGCTGGTCGTCGACGCCCAGCGTGACTTCGACCGGGTGCTGGCCGTCGCCGAGGACCGCGGGGTCACCATCACGCACGTGCTCGAGACGCATATGCACAACGACTACGTCACTGGCGGACTTGCGCTGGCCGCGACGGTGGGCGCGCAGTACCTGGTGAACGCCGACGACCCGGTGTCGTTCCGCCGGACCCCGGTCACCGACGGTGAGCAGGTCAAGGTCGGTGATATGCGGATTCGGGTGGTTGCTACGCCCGGGCATACCTTCACCCACCTCTCCTACCTGCTCGCTGACGGTGACCAGGTACTGGCCGCATTCACCGGCGGCTCGCTGCTCAACGGCACCACCGGGCGAACCGATCTGCTCGGCGACGCGCACAAGGTGGCACTGGCCAGGGCTCAGTTCGGGTCGGTGCGCCGGCTTGCCAGCGAACTGCCGGACGCGGTGTCGGTCTGCCCGACGCACGGCTTCGGGAGCTTCTGCTCGGCTACCCCAGGAGGCGGCGGGTCATCCACGATCGGCGACGAGAAGCGGGTTAACCCGGCTCTGACTAAGGACGAGGCCAGTTACGTCGATGAGCTCATCGCGGGACTGGACGTGTATCCCGCGTACTACGCACACATGGGCAAGGCAAACCTGACCGGCCCGGCCGCGCCCGACCTGGCACCCCCGCGCCGCGCGCAGGCTGCCGAACTCCGCCGCCGTATCGACGCCGGCGAGTGGGTCGTTGACCTGCGGTCGCGTACCGCGTTCGCGGCTGGTCACCTGCGTGGTGCAGTCAACTTCGAGAATGGCGTGAACCTGGCCACCTATCTTGGCTGGCTGATCCCCTGGGGCATCTCGCTGACCCTGATAGCCGACAGTGCGCAGGAGGTGGCTGACGCGCAGCGCGAGCTGTGCCGGATCGGCATCGACCGGATCGAGGCCGCGGGTTATGGCTCGCCGGCGGCCTGGGCCGAGGGTGAAGAACTGAGGGGTTTCCCGGTCGCCGATTTCGCTGCCCTGGCTGCCCTCGCTGCCCGGTCCGATGTCGCTGATCGAGCCGACCCCGGCTCGCCGGTGCTCCTCGACGTGCGGCGTTCCTCCGAGTGGCAGGCCGGGCACATCCCCGGTGCCGTGCACATCCCGCTGCACGAGCTGTCGGCCCGGATAGGCGAGATCCCCGGCGGCGAGATCTGGGTTCACTGTCAGGCCGGCTACCGGGCAGCAGTAGCCGCGTCGCTGCTGGCAGCGGCCGGTCGTCAGGTGGTGGCGATCAACGACGACTTCAGCTCGGTGCTGGCAACCAGCCTCCGTACCGTGACCGGCTAGGCCTTCGCCGGGAATCAGACGTGCGGACTGGGCATTATCGCCAGCAGAACTGCCTGAACAGGAGAAGCTCATGCCGGTACGCCGTCTGAATCATGCCGTGCTCTATGTGCGCGACCTTGCCGCAACCGTTGATTTCTACACCGGGGCACTCGGCTTCGAGGTACGGCTGCAGATTCCGGGCCGGGCCGCGTTCCTGCGCGCCCCGGGTTCGGCCAATGACCATGACCTCGGTCTCTTCTCCGTGCCTGACGGCCAGGCGCCGGCCGGGTCGTATCTGGGCCTGTACCACCTGGCCTGGGAGGTTGGCACGCTGGCCGAGCTAGCAGAGGTGCGGGATCGGCTGGCCGAGCGCGACGCCCTCGTCGGCGCGAGCGATCACCGGGTATCGAAGTCGCTGTACGCCAAGGATCCCAGCGGGATCGAGTTCGAGGTGATGTGGCGCGTGCCCGCCGAGGACTGGGAGCAGGAGATGGCCAGCGGCGCCATGATCGGGCCGCTGGACCTGGAGGGCGAGCTGTCTCGCTGGGGTGACCGGGTTACCGGCGCCGCGGCTGGCTCGGTGACCTGACCAAATACCCGGCGGCCCGCGCCGGACTGCGCGCTAGCCTGGCAGCGACCAGTGCTCAGCCGCGATGGCGTCCTGCGGCTTAGTGCTCACCTGAACGCTGCCCTTGTAGCCGACCCCGCGAACATGCAGGACCGGAGCGTCGGCCGGCAGCCGGCTCTCCAGTTCTTCCTCGGCGGTCCAGGCCTTGGTCACCCCGAATCCCTCCAGATCGACCCGCACGCCCAGCGGCACGAGCACGTCGATCCGCGACTTGTAGGCAACGGCAACGAGCGTGGTGACCGGCGCCATCAGCTCAGCGGCGCGAAGATCAATGTGGCCGCTGCCTTTGTAGACCATGGCGGAGAACCGCGCCGGCACGCGCCATCGGCCGCCACGCCGGATCGGGCTCTTGTAGGCGATCGCGAACCTGCCCGGCTTGCGGCCGGTCGCTGTCTGCGTGGCTAGCCGGGTGGTCACGCCGCTGCTGTCCGGCAGGTCGCGGGTGAGAACCGCCAGATCAGCGCCGACCCTGGCGGTCAGCGCCGCGCGCATCCGCTGGTCGAATTCCTCATCGTCCAGCCTGCCCTCGGCGAAAGCCTCCTGCAATCGATGCGCCGCGGCATCCCGGTCGCGGTCGCCGACCCGGACATCTGGCTGGGCCGGCTGGCTGATCGGAGCCGCAAGTGCGTCCCCTCGCGCCGCTGCCTCGTGGCGGGCGAGATCTTCCGACTGGCCGGACGGCTGCATGAGTCCGCTCCTTCCGCAAAGTCAAGATGTATCGCAAGAAGCGTACCCGACCAGGGCCGGGCGAGTCGATGCATCGCCCGCCTGGTTAGCGTCGCAGTGACGCGGCATGAGGCGGGAGCCGGAGCGGCGCCAGGTGAGCTACGTCCCCGAACGAGCAAGGTGGCGGTACAGCTCCGCGGTCTGGCCGGCGACGCGGTCCCAGCTGAAGTCCAGTTCCGCCCTGACCCGGCCGCGGGCGCCCATGGCCGCAGTCCGTACCGGGTCGGTGAGCAGCCTGCTGAGGGCGCTGGCAAGCGCCGCCTCGTCATCGGGAGGCACGAGCAGCCCGGTTTCCCCGTCCGCGACAACCTCCGGGATCCCTCCCACCGCAGAAGCGACGACGGCCGCCCCGCACGCCATGGCCTCCAGGTTGACGATGCCGAGCGGCTCGTAGAGGGATGGGCAGGCGAACACGGTGGCATGACTGAGGATCTGGATCACCTCCCGCTTGGCGAGCATGCCGGGGATCCAGATCACGCCGGACCGGGTAGCGCGGAGATGATTAACCAGGCCGGTCACCTCGGCCTCCAGCTCGGGCGTGTCGGCCTGGCCGGCACACAGCACGAGCTGCGCGGACGAATCGATGTGCTGGGCGGCGCGCAGCAGCACCGGCAGGCCCTTCTGCCTGGTGACCCGCCCGACGAAAACCACGGCGGGCCGGGCCGGGTCGATGCCGAGCGAATCGAGCACGTCGCGCCCATGATCGGGGCTGTACTGCCGGGCGTCGATGCCGTTGTAGATGACGTGCACGCGGTCGGCCGGGACAGCCGGATAGGTCACCCGGATGTCAGCTGCCATGCCCTCCGACACGGCGATGACCGCATCGGCCGACTCGATTGCGGTGCGCTCACACCAGCTGGAGATCGCGTATCCGCCGCCAAGCTGCTCGGCCTTCCATGGCCGCAACGGCTCCAGCGAGTGCGCTGTCATGACGTGCGGCACTCCGTGCAGAAGGCTGGCGAGATGGCCAGCCAGGTTGGCGTACCAGGTGTGCGAGTGAACCAGGTCCGCCCCGGCCATAGCCGCGGTCATCGAGAGGTCGGTGGAGATCACCTGCAGCGCCGAACTCGAGCCAGCCAGGTGCTCCCATGGCCGGTGGGCCATCGCACCAGAGCGGTCCTCGCCCTGACAGTGCACGGTCAGGTCCACCAGCCCGGCCAGCGCGCTGGCCAGGTACTCGACATGCACGCCAGCGCCGCCGTACACGTCAGGCGGGAACTCGCGGGTCAGCATCGCCACGCGCAGCTCGCCGGCGCCCTGCGGCTGGTTCACGGGGCTACCTTCTGGCCTTTCCCTACCACCGTGACGCCGCCCTCGGAGACCACGAACCCCCTGTCCCGGTCGTGTTCCTTGTCGACGCCGACGACGGCGCCCTCCGGGACGTCCACGTTCTTGTCGATGATCGCGTTCTCGACCACAGCGTGCCGGCCGATCCTGGTGTTGTGCAGCACGACCGCGCGCTCGACCCGGGCCCAGCTGTTTACCCGGACCCCGGGCGACAGCACAGCATCGCGCACGAGCCCACCGGACACGATCACGCCGTTGCTTACCACGCTGTTGATCGCGCGGCCCACCCGGTCACCATCGTCATGCACGAACTTGGCCGGCGGTTGCGAGGGTACCTGGGTGAGGATCGGCCACCTGTCGTTGTAGAGGTTGAAGACCGGGTGCACCGCGCACAAGTCCATCTGCGCGTCGAAGTAGGAGTCGAGCGTCCCGACGTCGCGCCAGTACCCAGCGTCCCGCGGTTCGGACCCTGGCACCTGGTTGTCCAGGAAGTCGTACACCTGCGCCATGCGCTGGCGGACCAGCAGGGGAACGATGTCGCCACCCATATCGTGCCGGCTGCCATCGTCCGCGGCGTCCTGGCGCAGGGCGTCCACCAGGACGTCGGCCGTGAACACGTAAATGCCCATGGATGCGAACGCCATCTCCGGCCGGCCCGGCATGCCGGGCGGATCTGCTGGCTTCTCCAGGAACGCCTCAATCGTCCGGCCGTCGGCCGCCGCCCTGATCACGCCGAATGCCGTCGCTTCCGCCCTGGGTACCGGGATCGCCGCCACCGTCACGCCGGCGCCATATGCGATGTGCTGATCGATCATCTGCTGCGGATCCATCCGGAAGACGTGGTCAGCACCGAAGACGGCGACGATGTCCGGCTGGTCGTCGAAGATGAGGTTCAGCGACTGGTAAATGGCATCGGCAGACCCGGTGTACCAGTGCGGCCCCAGCCGCTGCTGCGCGGGGACCGGAGTCACGTAATTGCCAAGCAGGCTGCTCAGCCGCCACGTGGTGGTGATGTGGCGGTCCAGGCTATGGCTCTTGTACTGGGTGAGTACGCAGATCCGGCGCATGCCGGAATTGACCAGATTGGAGAGCGCGAAATCGACGAGCCGGTAGAGCCCGCCGAACGGCACCGCTGGCTTCGCGCGGTCCGCGGTCAGCGGAGCCAGCCGCTTGCCGGCGCCGCCGGCCAGCACCATTCCGAGCACCTTGTCAGTCGTCACATGCCCACCTCCAGGACCAGCCTGCCCGGCAGCGGTCGTGGTTACCAGTGTGGTCGGTGAACGCGGCGAAAAGTATCCGTGACCGGCTCTCGTGGCGCCGGGCTCGGATCGGTCTAATAACCTATTAAACCGGCGGCCCGTCGGCGTCCTTGGAGCGACGCGTGGTTGCTCGCATCGCCAGCATCCGGGCCGTGCTGACCGTAGCGCCCAGGACGATCCCCCAGATCAGCGCGTCACGCAGGGAGACTTGCGGGTCCTCGGGATGGTCGGGTGGCTCCTTGCCGGTCAGCTTCTTCCAGCCGAAGGTGATGATCTTTCGCGCCCCGAAGGCGGCAGCTGCTCCGGCCAGCGCGCTGACTGCGCGGCCGCTGCCGCCCTTGTTGCCTGCCATCTGCCGTCCTCCTCGGCTGTGGGTTACCCAGTGCCTGGTTTCAGGCCAGCCCTACGGCTGTGATCATGCCATGGACAGGCCGCCATGGCTGACCACGGGTCGCGAACTCTCGATTGCGGCCGCCAGTTCAGCCGGGTGCCGGGTCGCGACAAGCCAGTACGGTGCGCCGCCATCGCCCGCTGTCACCTCGATGAACACCGCCCGGTGCAGGTACGGCCGGATGAGCATGTGTGCCCGCGGATCTGCCCGCGGTCCGCGCAGCGCCCTGGCCTGCGCCTCGTCTAGGGGCCGGACCTGGCCGGTGGCGGCGAGCGGCAGCGTCGCCTTGTCAGCCGTGAGCATTCCGTCGGCCACCACGATGGTGGCGCGGCCCCAGTTGAGCAGGAATGCGGCGAGCACGCCGAACAGGGCCGCAAAGACCGCGATCGTGATCGCCAGGTTGAACCCGGTCCAGACGATAGCCCCGAACATGAACATGGTGACCCCGCCAGCCAGCCACCAGCTAAACGGCGCGCGCAGGCGCTCGCGGTAGAAGTGCATGGCACCACGGTAGTTGGTTACATGTACTGCATGACAGGCCGACAGAGTCAGGATGCCAGCGAGCGGCCGGGTGATAGCCCCGGTGGCGCTGCCGGCTCGGCCAGCGGCGCCGCAGGCAGCACAGCATCAGCCGAGCAGCCAATCGGGCTGCGATCGGCCATTCGCTGGCTGCTGGGCCGTGGCCAGGCCAGCCCGGCCAGCCAGCTGCCGGCGACGGCGGGTGCGGCCGGGCTGGGCGAGGCGGCCGGGCTGGGCGAGGCGGCCGGGCAGCCGGAACTGATCTCGCCGGAGGCCCAGGTTCCCCGGCTACTGCGGCAGACCGCGGCCTGGGCCTGGTGCCTGCTGCTGACGGCCGCCACTATCTACCTGACCTTCCGGCTGCTTGAGGTACTCCGCCTCGTGGTGCTGCCGCTGATCGCGGCGCTGCTGCTCACCGCGCTGCTGCAGCCGACTACTGCCTGGATGCGTCGCCGCGGCGTACCGGGCCTGGCGGCGACCTGGTGCACATTCCTGGGAGCCGTGCTGGTGATCGGCGGGGCGGTCGCGCTGTTCGCCAACCGGGTAAGCGCCGACTACCCGGCGCTGTTCGCCGAGGTGCAGCGGACCGCGACGCAGGTAGAACACTCGCTCTCGGGTCCGCCGTTCCATCTCAGCTCGGCCCGTATCACGCAGTACAGCAACGACCTCGTCAAGTTCATCTCCCAGCACAAGTCCGAGGTGGCCGGCACCGTGGTCACGACCGGCAAGTACGCCATCGAGTTCCTGGCCGGCGCCGTGCTGACGCTCTTCATCACGTTCTTCCTGCTCAAGGACGGTGCTCAGATCTTCGGCTGGGTCATCAGCGGGCTGCGCGGCGAGGCGCACCGGCGCGCCTCCACCGCCGGTGACTCGGCCTGGCGCGCACTGGTCAACTACCTGCGCGGAACCACGCTGGTAGCTGCGATTCACGCCCTGTTCATCGGCCTGGCGCTGTGGCTGCTGGGCGTGCCGCTGCTCGTTCCCTTTATCGTGCTGATCTTCCTGGCCGCCTTCGTGCCCATCATCGGCATCCTGGTGGTGGGCGCGCTGGCGATCCTCGTGACGCTGGCCACCAAGGGCTGGGTCGCGGCGGTGATCCTGCTGGCGGTTTTCGTGCTCGAGAATCAGATCGAGAGCCACCTGCTGCAGCCGCTGGTCGTCGGCCGCATCATCAGGCTGCACCCGCTGGCGATCATCCTGGTGCTCGCTGTCGGCGGCATCATCGCCGGGATCCCTGGTGCCATAGTTGCGGTGCCGTTCGCGGCGGTGATTACCTATGCCTGGCCCGCCCTGCGGGGTCCGCGTCCAGGCGACTAGCCTTCGCGGGTACGGCCAGCCCATGAGCCGCACCCGGAGGTGCTACCGATGACCTGCGCCTGCACCGAGCCGGGGTCAGTCCCGGTACTGATCCGGCGCCTGGATCCTGGCTTGCCGCTGCCGCAGCGGGCGCATCCCGGCGACGCGGGCAGCGATCTGTGCACGGCCTCCGACGTCGACCTTGCTCCTGGCCAGCGCGCCATCGTCGGCACTGGCGTGTGCATCGCGCTCCCGGATGGGTACGCCGCCTTCGTGCATCCTCGGTCTGGCCTGGCCGCACGGCACGGCGTGACGGTCGTGAACGCGCCAGGCACCGTGGACGCGGGGTACCGTGGCGAGATCAAGGTAATCCTGCTGAACACCGATGCTGAGCATCCGGTGAGTTTCCGGCGGGGTGACCGGATAGCACAGCTTGTTATTCAGCGAGTAGAACGCCCGTTTTTTCAGGAAGTCGAGACCCTGCCTGGATCGCACCGCGGCGCCGGAGGTCATGGCTCCACCGGCGGTCACACGATGACAGGCGATCCTTCGGAGGGAAACGAGGTCCTGACGGGGCCATAGCCCGGTCAGGAGGTTAGGAGCGTGCGGGGTGTTCCGACGACGTAGTCGTGCTGGCCAGGACGCGGCTGACGGGTCGGCCGGCGCGTCCGACCCGGCAGGGCAGGACGAGCAGGACCTGGCCGGCGACGGCGAGCTTGCCGATGACGACCTCGAGTACTCCGATGACGACGAATTCGACGCCAGCCTGGCCGACGACGAGGAGTTCGGCGACGAAGAAGAGTTCGGCGACGACGAGCTGGATGAGGACGAGGAGCCAGCTGAGGACGAGACTGGCGAGCCGGCGGCCGCAGCTGGCAAGCGCGGATCGCCGCGCGCCGACCTGGGGGACCCGGCGACCTGGACCCGGCTGCGCGATTCCTCAGTATCCGGCTCGGTGATGGAGCGCTCCGCGGGACCATGGGACAGCGAGGGCGGTTATCCGGACGCCGAGCGCATCGACTTCGGCAGCCTGCTAGTGCCGGTCCGCGAGGGTTATGACGTTCAGGTCTTCGTGTCCGAGGAGGAAGGCATCTCGATCGCAGTGGTGCATGGCGAGAGCGGCCTCCAGCTGCAGCCATTCGCTGCGCCGAGAAGCGCCGGGCTGTGGAGCGAGGTACTGCCGGAGATCGCCGATGAGGTGGCCAAAGCCGGCGGCCAGAGCAGCGAGCAGGAGGGGCCGTTCGGGCCTGAGCTGCTGGCCACGGTGACCCCGCAGGGCGCGGACGTCCGGGTGCCGCCGCAGCCGCTCAGGTTCCTGGGCGTTGACGGTCCCCGGTGGTTCCTGCGCGGCCTGCTGAGCGGCCCGGCCGCGACCGACCGGCAGCTGGCGCGGCCCTTTGAGGAGATCTTCGCGGACGTGGTGGTGCAGCGCGGCGAGCACGCTGAGCCGCCTCGCAAACCACTGGACATCAGGCTGCCCGAGGAGGCTCGCCAGGTCCTTGAGGATCAGCTTGACCAGCAGGAGCCCGACCCGCTTAACCCGTTCGAGCGCGGTCCGGAGATCACCGAGACGAGGTAGCCGCGGCTACGATCCGTCGCTGAGGTCGGTGATGCGGGGCTCGTGGTCCGCTGCCAGCAGCCGGGCAAGCTCGTGCTCGACGTTCTGGCTGGTAACAAACAGCAGTTCATCGCCACCCTCGAGCGGGTCGTCGCCGCTGGGCACGATGACACGGCCGTCGCGCAGGATCGCGACCAGCGCCGTGTCGGCAGGCCACTCGATCTCTCCGACCCGCTGGCCGGCCAGCGGCGCGTCAGCCGGCATGGTCAGCTCCACCAGGCTGGCCTCGCTTTGCCGGAATGTCATCAGCCGGACAAGGTCGCCTACGCTCACGGCTTCCTCGACTAGTGCCGACAGCAGCCGTGGCGTGGACACGGCCACGTCGATGCCCCACGACTCGTTGAACAGCCACTCGTTGTTGGGGTGATTGATCCGGGCCACTACGCGCGGCACCCCGTACTCGGTCTTGGCCAGCAGCGAGACCACCAGGTTTGCCTTGTCGTCGCCGGTAGCCGCGATGACGACGTTGCAGCGCTCGAGGGCAGCGTCGTCCAGCGCGCTGATCTCGCATGCATCGGCGAGTAGCCACTCGGCCTTGGGCACGCTGTGTACCTTGATCGAGCTCGGATCCTTGTCGATGAGCAGGATCTCGTGCCCGTTATCCAGGAGTTCCTTGGCAATCGAGCGGCCAACGGCGCCAGCCCCGGCTATCGCGACGCGCATCAGTGGCCTCCCTTGCCCGGCTCGTTACTGAGCACGGTGACGATCTCATCGAGGCGGTGGTCTTCGGCGATGACGTGCACCACGTCGCCCTCCTGCAGCACCAGGCTCGCGCTGGGGATGAGGGCCTCACCCAGCCGGGAGATGTAGGCGACGCGAGTACGGGCCGCCAGCTCAAGGTCGCATACCCGTTGCCCGAGCCAGCCGTCGGAGTAAGCGACGTCGGCCAGCACGACCGCTCCGGTCGGGTCCCGCCACAATGACTCCGCGCCTTCGGGCAGCAGCCTGCGCAGCATCTGGTCGGCGGTCCAGGCCACTGTGGCCACCGTGGGAATGCCCAGCCGCTGGTAGACCTCGGCGCGCCGCGGGTCGTAGATGCGCGCCACCACCCGCTGCACGCCGAAAGACTCTCGCGCCACTCGTGCGGCGATGACGTTGGAGTTATCGCCGCTGCTGACAGCCGCGAACGCGCCCGCGCGCCCGATACCGGCCTCGGTCAGCACATCGCGGTCAAAGCCGATGCCGGTCACCTTGGTGCCTTTGAATCCCGAGCGGAGCTTCCTGAAGGCCTCGGGATCCTGGTCGATGATCGAGACCGAGTGATCCTGGTCCTCGAGGATGTGCGCCACAGTGGACCCGACCCGGCCGCATCCCATGATCACGATGTGCACGTGCTTCCTTCCAGCCAGAGTCGGTCCAGTCCAAAGTATTCCCTGGTGCGGCACCACTAGCCAGACGGTACCCAGGCGAGGTTCGCCCGCGATGTCAGGGCACCATGGAGCCCGTGGTTACTGAGCAGGCGCCCGCGCCCCGGGCTGGGGACATCCTGGACATTGTTGTCGGCGAGGCCGTGCACGGCGGCTGGTGCGTTTCGCGACAGAATGATACGGGATGGGTCATCTTTGTGCGTCATGCCCTGCCCGGTGAGCACGTCCGGGCAGTGGTAACCCAGAGCACCGCCAGATTCGCCCGGGCAGATGCGATCCAGGTTGTCCAGGCGTCGCCGGACCGGGTCGAGGCGCCGTGCCAGTACGCTGCGCCCGGCGGCTGCGGCGGCTGCGACTGGCAGCACGCAAGCCTGGCGGCGCAGCGCGAGCTGAAATCTGCCGTTATCAGTCAGCAGCTCAGCCGGCTGGCTGGCCTGGATCTCACGGTTGCGGTCGAGCCCCTGGACGGGGACGAGGCAGGCCTGGGCTGGCGGACCGTCGTGTCGTTTGCGGTGGACGGGCACGGCCAGGCCGGGCTGCGCCGGCATCGCTCTCACGATGTTGTCGGGATTGACCGCTGCCTGATCGCTCATCCGCTGGTCACCAGCGTCGGGGTGACTGAGCAGCGATGGCCGCCCGCTTCTTCGGTGCAGGTCTGCGTCGCGCCTGGTACCGCAGAACGCGGCGTGCTGGTTTCGGGTGCCCGGCCGGGCTCCGCGGCGGACTGGTCCGCCATCGACGCGGAGTCGCTCCAGCTGGCTCGGCGTCATGGCAGCAGGACGCCGGTCCGGGGCCGGGGCTACCTGATCCAGCGAGCGGCGGGCCGGGACTGGCGGGTCAGCCTGGGCGGGTTCTGGCAGGTGCATCCCGGCGCCGCTGACGCACTGGCCACTGCCGTCCTTACGGCGTTGCACCCGCAGCCCGGAGACCAGGCGCTCGACCTGTACTGCGGGGCCGGGCTGTTCGCCGGGGTACTGGCCGAGGCGGTGGGCCCGGCGGGCGCAGTCATCGGCATCGAGCAGGACGCTGCGGCGGTCCGGGACGCGCGGCACAACCTCCGCGACTGGCCGTGGGCACGAGTGCACCGCGGCGACGTCGCGGTGATGCTGAGCCGGACCGGATCCGGGGCGGCATCCATCGCGGTGCTCGACCCGCCCCGGACCGGCGCGGCCCGGCCGGTCATCGACGCCCTGTGCGGTCGGCACCCAGCTGGTGACCAGCCCGGCGACCCGGGCCGCCCGGCCGGGCTGCGCAGGCTGGCGTACGTGTCTTGCGACCCGGCAACCCTGGCCAGGGACTTGCGGCTGCTCATGGACGGCGGCTGGCAGCTGACCGGGGTGCGGGGGTTCGACGCTTTCCCGATGACCCACCATGTCGAGTGCCTGGCCACGCTGGTCCGCTAGCGGTCCGCGGCGGATTAAGACGGCCCGGAACCAGGGTCGCGGCTCGGGCCGGTGCGGTCCGGACGGGCCGCGTCAGCCGGTCTTGAGCAGCGCCTCGATCTCCACGGTGAGCTGGATCTTCTCGCTCACCATCACGCCGCCAGTAGGCAGCACCATATTCGCGGTGATGCCATAGTCGGTGCGGTTGATCTCGCCTAAGGCAGAGAATCCGGCGCGAGTGCCACCGTAGGGATCCGGCCCGAAGCCATTCACTTCGACCTTCAGCTCCACCGGGTGGGTGATCCCCTTGATGGTCAGGTCACCCGTCACGACGTAATCATCGCCGTCACGGCGGACCGCCGTGCTCCGATAGGTCATGGTGGGATAATTCGCTACATCAAGGAAGTTCTCCCCTTTGACATCGCCGTCACGCTGAGCGTTGCTCGTGTCCAGCGACGTCATGTCGATGGTGGCGACCGCCGAGGACTCCAGCGGGTCCGGCGAGGTAATGATCTGGCCCTCGAACTTGGTGAAATTGCCCCGGACCTTGCTCACCATCAGGTGCCTGGCGACGAAGCCGACATGAGAGTGCACAGGGTCGATATCCCAGGTCCCGGCTACGTAACCAGGTGCTTCAGCAGCATCTGCCGACATGATCTCTCCCTCGCAGTCAGGTAGCACGGATAACGGCAGGCCCAGGAACGGGCCGTGCTTCCATCCTTCGCGTGCCCGGCGCCAGGCGCAACCGGAGGTCTAGCGGTCGCGGTGAGCTCCGCTCGGTTCGAGCGGCCGGGATTTCGCTGATCCGGCTGGACCCGCGAAGATGGGCCTATGCAACTGCGAATCTTCACCGAACCGCAGCAGGGCGCAAGCTACGACACGCTGCTGCGGGTAGCCAGGGCAACCGAGGACCTTGGCTTTGACGCGTTCTTCCGCTCCGACCACTACCTGAAGATGGGGAACGTGAGCGGACTCCCCGGCCCGACGGATGCGTGGGTCACCCTGGCCGGCCTCGCCCGCGAAACGTCGCGGATCAGGCTCGGTACTCTCATGAGCCCGGCTACGTTCCGCTTCCCTGGCCCGCTGGCGATCTCGGTGGCACAGGTAGACCAGATGAGCGGCGGACGGGTTGAGTTCGGCTTCGGGGCCGGGTGGTTCGATGACGAGCACGCGGCCTACGCGATCCCGTTCCCCCCGTTGCGCGAGCGGTTTGACAGGTACGCAGAGCAGCTTGCGATCATCACCGGTCTCTGGGCGACGCCGGTGGGGGAGACGTTCGACTTCGCTGGCGAGTACTACACGGTGACCAACTCTCCGGCGCTACCCAAGCCCGCCCAGTCGCCGCGGCCGCCGGTGCTGATCGGCGGCGCGGGCCAGCAGCGCACGCCCAGGCTGGCCGCCCGGTATGCCGACGAGTACAACGTGCCCTTCAGCAGCGTCGAGGACACCGCGGCCGCGTTCGGGCGGGTCAGGGATGCCTGCGCGGCCGCCGGCCGGAGTGCGGATTCGATGACTTACTCGGCGGCGCAGGTCGTGTGCGGCGCGCACACGGACGGTGAACTTGAGAAGCGGGCGGCTGCGATCGGCAGGAAGACCGACGAGCTGCGCGCGAACGGCCTGGCCGGAACTCCGGATGAAATCGCGGCCAGGATCGCCGACTACGCCGCGATCGGCGCAACGCGCATGTACCTGCAGGTGCTCGACCTCGACGACCTGGCTCACCTGGAACTGCTGGCGGAGCTCATTCCGGCGGTGGCATAGCCGGCCTGACCATGCGTCAGGTTCATGGGAGCGGAGTTGCCTGGCCCATAGCCCTGGCGGTTCCGCACCCATGAGGTCTAGCGGCCTGCTGCGCGCCAGGGGTCGTAGTCGACCTCCAGCGGCTCCTGCGGCGGCCGCTGCGGTTCAGGCACGTGCTGCAGATTCAGCCGGATCCTGGTCCAGGTCGATGACCGGCCGCGCATCGAGTCGACCAGGATGTCGGCGGGCTCGAGCAGCGCGGCAACCTCCGGGTGACGCTCTTTCCACCGGTCCAGGCCAGCCATCGCCGCGGCTTTGCTCGCTGCCCTGGCGATCTCGATCAGCGGCATCGCGGTCCGGCGGCGGCCGGTTGGCCCGACGGACTTGCCGGGTGCCGGCGGCGGCACTGCTGGCCGGCGCTTGGACGGCTGCACCCGCGGGGCTTCGCCTGCCTGCTTCTCGAAGTGCGGCGGCCACGGCGCGTCCGCCAGCCCTGCGGCCTCGTCCGCGTCCGCCAGTGCCAGCAGCTCATCTAGCGAGCCGGCCGCGCTGTCGATGCCCGCTCCGGGGTCGCCGATTGCCGCATACCGCTGCGGCACGGTGTCGATCGTGAACGCCGCCGGGTCGCAGCCGGGCACCTCGTCCCACCGCAGCGGAGCGGACACCCTGGCATCGGGCGTCGGGCGGACCGAGTAAGCGGACGCGACAGTCCGGTCCTTGGCATTCTGGTTGTAGTCGACGAAGACGCCGTGCCGTTCCTCCTTCCACCACCGCGATGTGGCCTCGTCCGGCGCGCGCCGCTCGATCTCCCGGGCGAGGGCCACCGCGGCGCGTCTGACCTCGGTGAATGTCCAGCGCTGCTCGATCCGGGCGTAGACGTGCATGCCACGAGAACCCGAGGTCTTCGGCCAGCCGGTTAGCCCGACGTCGGCGAGGACCTCGCGCGCGACGAGCGCCACGCTGACGATCTGAGGCCAGCCGATGCCGGGAACGGGGTCCAGATCGACGCGCAGTTCGTCGGGATGCTCGAGGTCGTCCGCGCGGATCGGATGCGGATTCAGGTCGATGCAGCCGAGGTTGGTGACCCAGGCCAGGCCCGCGGCATCGGAGATGACGATCTCCTCGGCAGTCCGCCCGGACGGGAAGCTGAGCACGACGCTGTCCAGCCAGTCCGGCCGCGACGTCGGAGCGCGCTTCTGGAAGAAGGCCTCGCCCTCGGCGCCGTTGACAAATCGCTTGAGCACCATCGGGCGGCCGGCCACCCCGCGCAGCGCGCCGTCGGCCACGCTGAGGTAGTAGCGGACCAGGTCCATCTTCGTATGGCCGGTCCGGGGGAAGTAGATCTTGTCCGGATTGGAGACCGTCACCGAGCGGCCTGCGACCTCGATGGTCTCCTTGCGGTCGGGCATGTCTGCCACGATAACCGCGGTGCGGTCCAGACGATCACGGCAATCTAGCCGAGGAGCTGGTCCCAGAAGTCCTGCACCTGCGGGTAGAGGAGCTGGTGATCGCGCGGCAGCGATGCCTTGACGAACCGGGACCGCTCGTCTGCGAGCACCTCGACATCGCCAGCTGCGACCGCGTCGAAAGCCTGGCTGGCAACCGATTCGGGGCTGATTTTGGGCGCGTCGACCCCGGCGGCCATGTCGGTGTCGATGAAGCTTGCATGAACTGCGACGACCAGGGTGCCTTGGTGGTGCAACTCAATGCGGATGCCATTGGTCAGGGACCATGCGGCAGCCTTCGAAGCACCGTACGAGGCATCGAGCGGATTGTTGTAGAAGCTGGTAACGGACAGCATGTTGACGATCGCGCCGCCGCCGTTGGCCGCGAGCACCGGCGCGAATGCGCGGCACATACTCAGCGTGCCGAAGTAGTTGGTCTCCATCTCCAGCCGTGCCGGGTCCGTCGTGGGCGTGCCGATGAACGAACTGGCCTTCATCACCCCTGCGTTGTTGACCAGCAAGCTGACATCCGCGCATTCTGTCGCGACCTGCGCCACGCGGTCCGGATCGGTGATGTCTAGCGCGACCGGAGTGACCCTTGGCTCGGTAACGGCGTCAGCATTACGTGCGGCGCCATAGACCTTCGAGGCTCCTCGGCTGACAAGCTCCCGAGCGAATACCTGGCCAAGCCCGCGGTCTGCGCCGCTGACTAGCGCAACGGATCCGGCGATCTTCAAAGGCCCTCCTTCGACGGGGGCGTGCGTACCTTCCGGCAGACCGCGGACTTAGTCCTGCCCCAACGGGCGGAGGAATATCGTGCTTTGCCAGCCGCCAGTTTCCCCATAGCGCACCACCTTCGGCTAGCCCAGCAGCTCGTCGGCAGCCTGGGCGAAGAGCGCGCTGTGGGTATCGGCGTCGGCGGCTGAGGTTTGCGGACTCATCAGCGCCATGTTGTGGAACGGGGTCAGCAGGACGCCCCGGTTGACCAGGAAGAGATGCAGGTACTCGTCGAGATCGGTGTCCGCGGCGGCCGCGGACTCGCCGCCGTTGCGGGGCGGATCCGGGTAGAACCGGTATTCCGCGCGCGCGCCCAGCTGGGTGATGGTCCACGGCAGGCTTCGGGTCGCGAGCACATCGCGCACGCCCGCGGTGTACCTGTCGGCTACCGCGATCATGGCGTCGAATGCGGTGTCCGTCAGCACTTGTTCCAGGGTCGCCCGCATAGCCGCCACCGAGAGCGCGTTGCCTGCCAGCGTGCCGCCAACGCCGCCGGTGTCCTCGATGTCGGCCGTCGGATCGGACAGAATCCGGTCCGCCAGTTCCGCGGACAGGCCGTAGGCGCCAGCCGGGATGCCCCCGGCAATGGACTTGCCGATCGTGACGATGTCGGGCTCGAGGTTCCAGGCGCGCGTGCACCCGCCGGGCCCCGCGCTGAAGGTGTGCGTCTCGTCGTTGATCAGGAGGCTGCCGTGCTGGCGGGTTAGCTCCCGCACCGCCTTCAGGTAACCGGGCTCGGGTAGCACGATGCCGATGTTGGTAAGCGCCGGCTCCATCAGTACCGCCGCCACGTCGCCGAAGCCGAGTTCCCGGTCGAGCGCCTCGGCATCGTTGAACTCGACCACCCGGGTCGTCGTCACCGGGTCGACCGGGGCGCCGACGTTACCTTCCCTGGAGACCGGACCGTCGGGCGTGGCAATGATGAACGCCTCGTCCACGCTGCCGTGGTAGCAGTAGCTGTAGACGAGGATCTTGCGGCGTCCGGTGAGCTGCCTGGCCAGTCGCGTCGCCCACCGGTTGGCGTCAGTGGCGGTGAGCGTGAAGCTCCAGTGTGACGGGCCGAACCTGCGCGTGAGCTCGGCCGCGACCCAGCTGGCGTCCTCGGTCGGCAGCATGGTGGTCGCGCCGCCCAGCTCGGTGTAGCGCCGGGCTATCGCCTGCTGCACCGCGGCGGGGGAGTGCCCGGCCATCGCGCCGGTGTCGCCGAGGCAGAAGTCGATGAGCTCGTTGCCGTCGACATCGGTCAGCCGGGCGCCGGTAGCGCCGGACAGGTACAGCGGGAAGCCGCCCGGCCACATCCGCATCCAGGTCATCGGCACGCCGCCGAGCAGATTCGCGGCGGCAGCCGCGAAGGCGTCGGCTGACCGGGGGTGCTGGGCCCGGTAGCTGGCGCGCTCGCGGGCGATCAGCTCAGCGAGGCGAGCGCGGCTGACGGGCTCGGCGGTGCGGTCGGGCATGACGGCTCCCAGCTGTTGAATGACCGTACAGCATAGCGGGCGCCGGGTTATTTCAGCTTCGGGGTCACTGGCCTGGCGGCCTTCGGGCCGGTGGCTCGTGGCTTCGCCTTTTTCGGCGGCAGCTCGGCGACGTGACTGAGCGCCCTGCCGACCCAGTCCGCCGCTAGCTCTGGCTGCTGACGGAAAGCCGGCGGCAGGCTAATGTAGCCGCCCATCGGCCGCTCAGCGGGCCCGAATGAACCGGCACCGTCGATCGCCGCGAGTTCCTCCCGGTCGGCATCGCTCAGCCGCACGCCGACCGCCTCGCCGAATAGCCCGGCGAACATGTTCCCGTGCACGAACGCGCCGAGATTCCCGAACATCGGCTTGACCTCGACAGCAGGAGCGTCAGGCAGCAGCGACCTGAAATAGTCCTTGTCCGCATCCGTTGGCCTGGGTATGTGCATGACCGCACCTCTCGCATCCTGACCCGATTGGCTGCCAGCCTCCCACCTCAGCGTCCGGGCGGCGTGCTAGACAAGCTGAATGCCCCGATTGCCGCGAGATGAGGAGAACCGATGCCCGATGGCGGTCTGACCCTGGAGCGCGTCCAGTCCGCGGCCGCGCGGCTGGCCGGAGTCGTGCACCGGACCCCGGTGCTGACCTCGACCGCCCTGGACGAGCGGTGCGGCGGTCAGGTGCTGCTGAAGGCGGAACCGTTCCAGCGGAGCGGGTCGTTCAAGTTCCGCGGCGCCTACAACAGGCTCAGCTTGCTGGACCCGGTAGCGAGGACCGCGGGCGTGGTGGCATTTTCCTCCGGTAACCACGGCGCTGCTGTCGCCCTCGCCGCCAAGCTGCTCGGAATCAGCGCGGTGGTCGTCGTCCCTGCCAACGGCTCGGCGGTCAAACTCGCCGCGATCGCGGGTTACGGCGCGGAGCTTCGCCGCTACGATCCCGACCGGGAGAGCCGCGAGGACGTGGCCGCCAGGATCGCGGCGGATCGTGGCATGACCCTGATCCGGCCGTTCGACGACTATGACGTGATGGCCGGGCAGGGTACCGCCGGGCTTGAGCTGGCCGAGCAAGTCCCTGGCCTCGAGCTGGTGCTGGTCCCGGTCGGCGGCGGCGGTCTGGCCGCCGGCGTGTCCACTGCGATCAGGGGCCAGCTCGCCGGCGCGTCCGTGGTCGGGGTCGAGCCAGCCAGTGCCAGTGACACCAGCCAGTCGATGCGGGCTGGCCACCGGATAGCAATCCCCGAGCCGGACAGTATCGCCGACGGCCTGCGCGCGCGCCAGCCTGGTGAGCTGACGTTTGAGGTCAATGCCCGGCTGCTCGACGATGTCGTGACCGTTTCCGAGGCCGCGATCATCGACGCCATGCGGTTCTGCTTCGCCCGGCTCAAGATTGTCGTCGAGCCCAGCGGTGCGGTGGCGCTGGCCGCGCTGCTCACCGGCGCCGTCAAGCCGGCCGGGCCTACCGCGGTGGTGCTCTCCGGCGGGAACATCGCGCCGGCCGATTTCGCCGCGCTCGCCGGGTCGTGACCGACCGCTCGTTCAGCCGGCCGCCCCGGCGATACGCAGCGCCATCTCCGCGTACCGGTCCTGCAGCTGATCAAGGCTGAGCGGATAGTTATCCAGCGTCCACTCGCTGATATGGGCGCACATGGCGGTGATCGTGGCTGAGGTGAGCGTCGCCGCGCTGATGTCATCCCCGCCGGCCAGATGGAATGTGCCAGCGCGGCATCCTGCCACCAGGATCCCGGTCAGCCGGTCGCGGATCCGCCGCCGCAGTGCGGTGATCTCCTGCCGGTAGGGCCCGGCAAGCGCGGTGAACTCGCGGTTAGCGACCCGGGATCTCTTCTTGCTCCCGGCTGTGTGCGAGACGAGGAACCGGACGGTAGCAGCGAGTTGCGTGGTCGGATCCGGGCCCGCGTCGGCCAGCGTAGCCGCCATCCTGGCATCGAACTGCACGTGGATATCCCTGACCAGCACGTAGAGCAGCTGGTCCTTGGACGCGAAATGGTTGTAGAGGGCGCCCGGCGTCAGGCCGCAGGCGGCTGTGATTTCCCGCACACTCGTCGCCGGGGCGCCCTGGCTGGAGAACAGGGCGATGGCGGCCTCGGCGATCCTGCGCTGTAGCGCCGAACCGCCAATCGGCAGCAGGTCGTCAGGCTCCGCGTCGGTCTGGGCAGTCATGAGAATCGGCTATCCCGGCATAGGACGGACTTAAGTATGTCTTTGACGCTTGCTGGGCCGTCCCGGTTGTCAGCAGCTCTTGACAACGTGCGGCTGGTCAGCGTACGACTAGAGCGCTGTATGAACGCTTGTTTATGCCGATACAGCGTGAGGGCGCGTCCGCAGTGACGGCCGCGGATGCGTGCCATAGGACCCGGGCCGAATCCCCCTCCTCCCGGCCCGGGTCTGGCCGCGCATCCTGCTTCACCGCGCCGGCCGCAAGACAGTCCCGCAAATGGACGCCTTCCGGCCTGACTCAGTCAGGCTGGTGTCGGCAGTCCTGCCAGTGCTTCCTCGATGGCCTGGTCGTTGAGCTCGAGGTCTTGGAGCGCTCCGCTCAGGTAGTCGCCGTAGGCGGCAAGGTCCAGCAAGCCGTGGCCGCACAGGGCAGTCAGAATGACCTTCTCCTCGCCGGTTTCCTTGCACCGAAGGGCTTCCTCGATGCAGGCTGCGACCGCATGGGTCGGCTCCGGGGCTGGCACGATGCCCTCAGTTCTGGCGAAGCGCAGGCCGGCCGCGAAGCACTCCGACTGGGGCTTGGCGACCGCTTCGATCAGGCCGAGCTCGTAGATGTGCGAGAGCAGCGGCGACATTCCGTGGTACCGCAGCCCGCCTGCATGGATCGGATCGGGGATGAACTCATGTCCCAGCGTGTGCATCTTCAGTAGCGGCGTGAGCCCCGCCGTGTCGCCAAAGTCATAGGCATAGACGCCCTTGGTGAACGAGGGGCAGGCGGCCGGCTCGACCGCGCGGATGACCGGATTCATCCGGCCGGCCAGCTTCTCGCGCAGGAACGGGAAGGCCAGGCCGCCGAAGTTGGACCCGCCGCCGGTACACCCGACGATCACGTCCGGGGTATCGCCAGCCATGGCCAGCTGCTTCAGTGCTTCCTCACCGATGATCGTCTGGTGCAGCAGGACGTGGTTCAGCACACTGCCGAGTGCGTACCGGGTGTCCGGATCAGCACCGGCCATCTCGACGGCTTCACTGATCGCGATCCCGAGACTGCCGGTCGAGTGCGGGCTGGCGGCGAGGACTGCCCGCCCCGAGTTCGTCAGGTCGGACGGGCTCGGGTGCACGATCGCACCGTAGGTCTCCATCAGCATCTTGCGGTAGGGCTTCTGGTCGAACGAGGCTCGCACCATCCAAACCTCTAGCTGGAGCCCGAACAGGGCGGAGGCGAACGCCAGTGCGCTGCCCCACTGCCCGGCGCCAGTCTCAGTCGTGAGCTTCTTCACGCCTTCGGCCGCGTTGTAGTAAGCCTGCGGGACGGCTGTGTTTGGCTTGTGGGAGCCGGCCGGGCTGCCGCCCTCGTATTTGTAATAGATCCGGGCCGGAGTGCCTAGATCGCGCTCCAGCCGCCGGGCACGAAATAGCGGAGTCGGCCGCCACAGCCGGTACACGTCGAACACGTCGTCCGGAATGGCGATGTGCCGCTCCGCCGACACTTCCTGGGCTATCAGCGCAGCCGGGAACAGCGGGGCGAGGTCGTCGGGGCCGACCGGCTGCCCGGTGCCCGGGTGCAGCGGCGGGGGCGGCGGGCTCGGCAAGTCAGCGACGACGTTGTACCAGTGCTGCGGCATTTCTGATTCCGGCAAAAGGTACTTAACCTGACGGTCCATAGGAGCCTCCGGTTCGTGGTCAGCTGGCCAGCACGGAAACGCAATACCAGGCGCAACGCTAGCCGACGGGGCGCCGATCCAGGAAGCATCGCGGATAGCAATCAAAGCCCTTAACTGGGTAAATTCACCTCGCCAGCTGAGCTACCGCTGATGTCATCGCCGTGGTGGGGGCGGCGGCCCGTACCGTGAGCGTGGTTCGCAGACAGGTTGCGAGCCCCCCGCCTGCATGCAATCGTTGGCCGGTAGAAGTATCGGCGTGGAGGTGGCAGTGCGGCGGAAGCGTGAGGAGCGCCGGACCGATGATCACGCCGATATCCCCGCCGATGAATGGCTGAGCCAGTTCCGCCCAGTGCGGCCAGATGCGTTTACCTCCGCCGACCGGGACGCTGCGGCCCGGCCCCCCAGCCCGCAGCAGTCCGATGCTGCCGCGCCATCCCGTGCCTACGGGCCCGTCGGTTTGCCGCGCAGGGGCGGTCCGCCGACCGCTGTTCCGGCGGAGCGTGAGGACGCGCTAACAGACCACGACGGGACGCGATCATGGCGCGGAGGCCGCCAGGACCATGAGGTCCAGCACTCGGCCGCCGACTGGGACCTGCCATCCGACCGGGCTGCCGACCAAAGCGCTAGTCAGCGCCCCAGCGGTTACGACGGCCGTGAGCCTGCCGACCACGATTCCGCTGCTGGCGCGGCCGGGCCTGGCCAGGACGTCGGTTCAGGCCGAGCCTTCGGGCTGGGCCGGGACTACCGAGTTGGCAGGGACGACCGACTGAGGCGCCGGCAACGGGAAGCCGAACCGTGGCGCCTTGGCGGGGAATCGCGCGAGTACCGGGTCGACTCAAGTTTGGCGGGCGAGCGCGCTCGCGACCGAGTCCAGGAAGGGGACGACCGGTCGGCGGCAGGTCAGTCTGGCCGGGCTGGCCTCAGCGAGACCCTGCGGGCGCAACGCGAACCCGCTCTGGGTGAACCAGCTATGTCCAGGCCAAGCCTTGATGACATCGAAACTGGCCAGTTGCTGCGTCATCGCGAGGACTCCGCACACGGCCGCGATTACCGCGGCGCGGACGGCGTGCGTGGCCCGGATGGGGTGCGCGCGGATGGTGGGCGTGGCCCGGATGATTACCGCGATCGGTCGGGCCGCCGCGGCCGTGACGATGTGCCCGGGGCCGACGGTTACCGCGATTACCGCGGCGCGGACGGCGTGCGTGGCCCGGATGGGGTGCGCGCGGATGATGGGCGTGGCCCGGATGGATACCGCGATCGGTCGGGCGGCCGCGGCCGCGAGGCTTACCGCGATCGCGACGGGTATCGCGGTGCGGACGATTATCGCGTGAGGGGCGGGCGCCGCGGCCAGGACGATTTGCGCGGCCCGGACGGTTACCCCAGCGTTGAGGGTTACCCCAGGCCGGACGGTTACCCCAGCGTTGAGGGTTACCCCAGGCCGGACGGTTACCCCAGCGATGACAGACACCGCCGCCCTGGCGGTTACCCGAGCGATGGCAGATACCGGCGGCCGGATGACTACCGCGATCAGGACGGCCGCCGCAGTCCGGACGGCCGCCGCAGCACGGATGGTTATCCCCGCGACGACGCAGACCGTCCGGACGATTACCGGCGCCATGAGGGATACCGGGGCCCTGTCGGTCCTCGCGATCGTGACGGCTACCTGGACGACGGTTACCAGGGCTCGGACCGCTTCGGCCGTGACGGTTATCGCGGCGCCACCGACTACCCGCTCCGCTCCGGCTACCGGGAAGCTGACGGCTATCACGGTCCGGATCGGCGCCGCTCCGATAACGCGACCTGGGCCGAGACTGGTGACGGCCGGGACAGGCGCTACCCGAACGCGGGGTCGCGGCGCGATGGCTATCAACCCGATGGCAGGCGGCATGACGGCCGCCAGCCTGACGACAGGACCTGGTCGGCTGGCGCAAGCTGGCGGCCGGAGAGCTATGCCGACACCGCGATCCCGGCCAGCCGGCCGCATGAGCGGGACGTTTACGTCGTCACCGACTTGCCTGAGCGCCGCGGCTCCAGTTACCGGCACGACCCGGAGACTGAGCGTCGAGACCGCGACGGCCGTCGGACTAGCGAAAGCATGGACGATGGTCCAGGCCGGGAGGGCGCAGACGGCTTCGGGTCACCCGGCATGCGCCGCCCTGCTGGCCCTCCGCCGTCAGCCAGTGTCCGCTTCGGGGCCAGTCTCATTGATGACGGCGACCGGGTACGTGACCGTGGTCCTGCCGTCGATCGCGCGGACCGCGGCGGTCAGTACTCGGCAGGCGCTCCTGGCACCGCCCGCGCGGAGGCGCCGAGAGTGCCCGGTGCCCCCCTTGAACTGCCAGCGGGCACCCGAGCCGCGGGGCAGGGCGCAAACGATCCCCTTCCTGCGGTGATCGACCGGGTAATCAAGCCTGCTTCCGTCGAGAGCCGACGCGACGAGGACGAGGAGCGGACCAGCCCGTTGCCGGTGATACTGCCCGGCGCAACTTCGGTGCCGAGGCCAGAGCCTGTCGCGGCGCCACGGGGACCGTTCGAGGCGGCCCGGCCGGGCCGCCCTACTTCGGTGACCGGCTCGGTCGAGCCGCCGCCCGCCGCCAACGCCGTGACCAGGCCGACTGCCGCGCTGACGCCGTTGCCGCCGCTCCCGCAGCCAGGCCTGCTGTCGGCGCCCCCCGCCCGGTCGGCATCGCGTGTGCCCGAGCCGCCGCTCCGTGACCTGCCCGAACCGCCGCTCCGTGGGCTGCCCGAGCCGCCCCATGCGGTGCCCGAGCCCGCCCATGCGGTGCCCGAGGCCGCGGCGGCCAAGCTCGACCAGCTGAAGGATCTGTATTTCGCTGCCGAAGCGATCGGCGAGGAGCGCCTGGATAAGCATTTCGACCAGGTCAGCCAGCGTCAGCGCGAACTGATCAGGGAGTTCTTCGAGCGATCGAACCCCGCCGGCTAGGTCAGCCGAGGGCCCGCTGCATCAGCAGCGTTCCAACCCACCTGTTGTGTTTGTAACCAACGTCAGCCAGGTGCCCCGCTTCGGTGAAGCCGCAGGACCTATGCAATCCAACGGACGCCGCAGCGCCGAAGTCGGCGATGACCGCGATCATCTGCCTGGCGCGCGCCTCTGAGCATGCCGCGATGAGCTCAGTCAGCAGCCGCCTGCCGATGCCACGGCCAGCCTTGCCGTGCGCGACGAAGATCGAGTCCTCGACGGTGGCACGGTAGGCCGGCTTACGCCGCCACGGCCCTGCGTAGGCGTAGCCGGCGACCTCGCCGTCAGCCTCTGCCACCAGGAACGGCAGCCCGAGGCTGGTGAGCTCGTCATGCAGGCCCGCCCAGACCGCCTCGCTCCGTGGCGACTCCTCGAACGTGGCGACCGAGTTCTCCGCGTACCAGCCGAATATGCCGGCCACATCACCGAAATCGGCCGGCCCTATCCGCCTGACGACAACGTTCAGGGCTGCCTGCCCCATCGAGCCCGGAACGCGTGCGTCAGGTTCTCCGCCTCGTGCTCGTCGATCTTGACCAGTTCAGCGCCAAGGTCCGCGTATTCCCACTCAGCGATCGCCGAGTCCGGACCCCAGGTCAGATGACGGCGCAGCGTCTCGTCGACCGGGCCCGCTTCGGAGAATGTCCTGCGGGCCAGGCCCGATGCCGTGCGGTTACCCTGACTGGCGACGATGACGTAGTACTGCACCGGGCTAGTCGCCATGAACTCTCCTCACCGCGCGTCGGCGCGGAAGTCATCGATCTCCAGGCAGCGTGGCGGCATCTTCGCGTCGACGGCCGCAGATACCTGGCGCGCGCGAAGCCGGGCCCTGTCACCGGCGGGAGTCGCCGGGTCGGTGATTCGCACGTATGCCTCATGCGTGCGCTGTATGACCGCCCAGCTGTCTGTCGTGTGGAACTGCACCTCGAAGGCCAGGCCGTGGGCCGGATCACGCCACCGGGTCCAGATGCCCTTGTACTCGGGGCTCTCCCAGCGGTTCCGCCTGGCTTCCAGTTCGAACCCCTGCGTCTTGAGCTTGCGATGAACCAGCCAGGTGCCATCGGTGTAGTCCGCGGGCTCGAACTCGAACGCGTACCTGATCGCGTCGTAAATGGACCAGGCCAGGTCCTCCGCGGGGCGGCCGGGATTGCGGGCAATGAGTCTGGCCAGCTTGGCCGCGAACCGGTCGCCCGACTTGAGGCTGGTTGCCTCACTGCCGGAAGCCAGGCCGCCATAGGGCAGCTGGGCCGCGATACGCCGGATCGCCGGTGTGAGGCCGCTGCTGCCGTAGCCGCCGTGCAAACCGCGGCCTTCGGCGGCCTTATGTGCGGCCATCACATGCTCGGTGAGATCGCGAATCTCATCGCGCTGATGGCTGGCGCCTGCTCCGGCGAACGTCCCGCGGTCGGCGTCCGAGTCGCCTGCTCGCACGGCGCCGGCCGTGACCTGACTGTCGGGCAGGTCCGGCAGGTCGCGCGGGGCGGCCAGGTCGCGCGGGGCGGGCAGGTCGCGCGATGCTGCGGGATCCGGCAGCGCAGGCAGATCCGGGAGTGGTGCCAGCTCTGGCAGTGGCGGAGGCTCGGGCCGGGCACTGACGCCAGGCCGGCCCGGAGACTCGGTTCGCCCATTCAGTTCCGGTGGGTGCGAACCGCCGTTACTGCCGGCCGCGGACACCGGACCCGGCGTCCACGGCCCAAGAGTGAGATCCGCATGGCCGCCGGGCCGGTCATGGCGGGAGTGGCCGTTGCTCGGCGATGGCGTTGCATAGGGGTCCTGCCACTGCGGCCGTGCTCGCCGTCCAGTGTCGGAGTGGCCATTGCCATTCGCCCGCGGCGCTGCCCGGCTGAGGTCCGCCGGCGGCGACCCAGGTCGTACAGACGTGCGCGGGTCCGCCCCCGGCCGTCCGTCGCGCGCATCGGCTGAATCCGCTGCGTCAGCGCCCCCAGCCGCCGGGTGTGGGCTAGCCGGTCCGGCCTGGCGACGACTGGTCACGCTGGGTGAGGGATCCGCCGCCAGTTCCGGCATTCCGGCCTGGGCCCGACTGGTCACGCTGGGGGAGGGATCCGCCGCCAGTTCCGGCATTCCGGCCTGGGCCTGGACCGGACCGGGCCCGCGGGAAGGGAGGTTCGCCGGGAGTTCCGGACTCGGATGTTCGCGCTCGGGGGCGGGCAGACCGAGTTCAAGCTGGTTGAGCCGGATAGGCAGCGGGCGCGCCGTTCCGCCATCGTCGTAGGGGGAGGACGGGTGCCCGGCAGGCAGCCTGGCCAGCCGCGACCGGAGATCGGCTAGCGACCCCGCGGACTGCCGTCCGGTCGGCGCAGCTCCGAGCTCCGGCCTGGTCCGGTCGGCCTGCGGCAGGCTGGCCGGATCGGCGCGGCTCGGGGCTACAGCCGATGGGGTCAGTGGTGCCGGCGGCGCCGGCGCGGCGACTGCTTCCTGCTGTGCTGCCGCGACGGCCGGAGTCGGTGCGGGGGCGTGTGCGGCTGGCCGGGGCTGCCGCCCTGGCGAGAGGCCGCCGACTGGCCCGGACGGGGCCGCGGCCGGTCCGGAGGATCCAACGCGCGGCAGGTCGACGGTGCTCTCGCGCGGGTCCTCGTGGTCCCACGGATGCGTCGGCCCTGGCATAGCGCTTTCTCCAGCCTTCTGGCGATTCGCTCATCGTAATGTCAGTTGGCACCCCTGCGCCGCCCCTGGCCGCAGGCGCTGCCGTCGCCGGCGACCAGCCGCGCCGCTTCGCTAGGGTCGGAGTGCCAGCACCGTGCAGATGACCAGGAACCGGGATGGGATCACCGACACTAGCCGCTGCCAGGCCCTGGTCGGCCAGGTCCGCCGGGTCACTGGGCGACGATGAGGTCCGGCTGTGGGTGCTGCCGCTCGACGTTCCTGCCGACGTGGCTCGCCCGTTCCTGGACGATGCTGAGCTGGCGCGCGCTGCCGGCTACCGGCGGCCCGCCGACGGGGCGAGGTTCGCTGCCAGCCGCGCCGGGCTGCGCCGGATCGCGGCCGGCTACCTCGGCGCGGATCCGGCTCGCTTGTGCTTCGCTGCTGGCCCGGCTGGCAAGCCCGCGGTGGCCGTGCACGCCCTGGCCCGGCCGCACGCGGCCGGAGACGGCTGTCAGCGCGTGCCGGGGTTTGAGTTCAGCTTGTCGCGGACCGCGGACCTGGCGCTGATAGCGGTGTCCGCCACCGCAGTCGGGGCAGATGTCGAGCGGATCAGGCCGCGGCACGGCCTGGCCGATCTTGTCGCCACCCGGTTCCCGCCGCGCGAGGCCGCCTGCCTGGCGGCAGGCTGCGCGCTCCCGGCCGGACCGGGCGACGGTGCGCTTCGCGGCTTCTACCGGCACTGGACCGCCAGAGAGGCCTACCTGAAGGCAATCGGCTGCGGCCTGGCCGGACTGAGACGCCTGGAGGTCTGCTGTGGCTCGCGCCCGGCGATCTGGGTTGACGGCGTGCAGGCCGACGGCTGGCAGCTGTCATACGTACCGGTCTCGCCCGCCCATGCTGCCGCGGTCGTGGCCAGGCACCCGGTGACTAGCTGCCAGTGGCTACCCGCGTGAGCCGCGCTCAGCCGGCCCACGTCTCGGCGTCTGGCATGGCGGGGATCACCGCGCCCGTCGCCGACCCGAGGCCGATCCGGACGCCGCCAGGGCCCTTCGCCGTCGCGGAAAGGGTGAGCTCATCACCGTCCTGCAGCCAGGTGCGCGATGATCCGTCCGGAAGGGTAACGGGGTCCCTGCCGTTCCAGCTCAGTTCGATGAGGGATCCCCGCTGCATGTACTCGGGCCCGCTGACGGTGCCGGACGCGAACAGGTCGCCGGTGCGCAGCCGAGCACCGTTGACCGTCATGTGGGCGAGCATCTGGGCCGGGCTCCAGTACATCGTGGCGTACGGCGGCGTCGAGACCAGGTGGCCGTTGAGGCGTACCTCGAAGTCAATGTCCAGTCCCCAGTCGACCGACTCCGTGAGGTAGCCGAGCAGCGTCGCTTCGCGCGACGGCGGACGTATCCGGGCGTGCTCGAGCGCGGCAAGCGGCAGCACCCAGGGGGACACCGTGGTGGCGAATGACTTGCCGAGAAACGGCCCGAGCGGGACGTACTCCCAGGCCTGGATGTCACGGGCAGACCAGTCGTTGACCAGGCACGCGCCGAACACGTGCTCGGCGAAGCGGCCGACCGGGACCGGATCGCCGAGACTGCTGGACGAGCCCACCACGAATCCGAGTTCGGCCTCGAAGTCAAGCCGCGCACTCGGGCCGAATACCGGGCCGTCGGCTCCGGGCTGCCGGGACTGGCCGCACGGTCGCCGGACCGGGGTGCCGGATACCACGACGGTCCCGGCCCTGCCGTGATAGCCGATCGGCAGGTGTTTCCAGTTCGGCGTCAGCGGCTCGGCATCCGGCCTGAAGATCTTGCCGATGTTGCTGGCGTGGTATTCCGAACTGTAGAAGTCGGCATAGTCAGCCACCGTAAAGGGCAGGCGGAGCTCCACGGCCTCGGCCGGCCAGAGCAGATCCTCGATGGCAGGCCGGTACTTGTCCATCGAGAGCCACTGGATCAGGTCGGTGCGCAGCTGAGCCCAGGCCAGGTGCCCGGCCGCGAGCAGCGGGTCCAGGCTGCCGGTGGTCAGCAGGTGCGCCCGGCCGGGCAGCAGCCTCTCGGTCGCGGTGGTCAGGTCGAGGACGCGGTCCCCGACCGCAACGCCAATCCGGTAGACCTCGGCGTGATGTGCGGCGGTGTAAGACCCGTAGGGGAGCGCGGCCAGCCCGAATGGGTGATCGGGTGTCAGCTCGAGCCAGTCTGCCGCCTGCGCCATGGGTGCCTCCGCCTGCTAGGCCGGTGCCGGCCGTCCGGGCTGGCCGGCCGATGATCAGTTCCCGGCGATCAGGCCCAGCGTAACGAGGTCGGTGATCGGCTCGTCGGTGCTGCAGGTGCCGAACGAGGTGAAGAGCTCGCGGACAGCCATGGCGGTGTCCGCGTCCAGGCCTGCCACGGCCACGGCAACCTGGTGCGGGTCGGCAGTCGCCAGCAGGCCGGCAACCTGGTCGGTGGTGGCGTCGTCCAGCGCGGCCGCGATAGCCAGCAAGACGTTCAGGAAGCCATGATGCTCGAAGCCAGTGTCGGCCGCCCGGTGCCGGACCGCATGGTGCAGCCCGGCGGTGCACTTGAACGGCAGCCGCTGCGCCGTAAGTTCGGTCAGGCATCTGGCCAGCGCCTGTTCGCCGGGGAATGCCGCTGCTGATCCGCCGCCGGTCCGCACCTTCGCCAGGTAGCCATGGTCGGCCAGGACCTGAAGGGAACCACCGGTCAGCTGGCTGGCCGGGATCTCCACGAACCCGCTGGCTCCGGCGAGCGGAGTCCGGTCCAGCGCCGCCACCAGCTCGGTCACGGCATCCGCCCCGCCGGCCGGTCCGATCGGCACCTCAACCGCGCGCAGTCTGAGCCGCGGGTCTGCGAACACCGCGTCCACGGCACCGTCCAGGCTTGCTACGCCGTCCGGGAGCGTCAGCGCCAGGTCCAGCTCGGCAACTGCCGAAGCGGTGAGTGCCGCGCTCAGCCCGGTGATCTTGGCGTCCGGACAGACGAACGGGCCGGACATATCCTGATACCAGGCGGTCCGACGCCTCTCGTGGCCAGCGACGGCTGCGGCCATGGCCAGGCTCGCGGGCGGAAACAGCGACGCGTCGTCGAACAGCCCGCGGAACAGAACGCGGCAGGCAGCCCCGGCGCCCGCCGCCGGGTCCGGCGCGGTCGCCCCGCCCTCGGGCGGAAGTGCTGGGCTAGGCATGCCGACAGAGTTACAGAACCGCGGTCCTGCGTCCAACCGCGGGCGCCGCGCGCAGGTTCGCTGGGGCGGCTGCCCCGACTTTGCTGGAACCTGGGCCCTGTCTGTCTAGGATCGGGTCATGACTGAACGATCAGACAGGATAGTTCCGGACCGGGCACAGGTCGTGATCGTCGGCGGCGGGGTCATCGGCTGCTCGATCGCCTACCACCTAGCCCATCTCGGCACGACCGATGTCGTCCTGCTAGAGCAGCACGCGCTGACGGCCGGGACGACCTGGCATGCCGCCGGCCTGATCACGTCGGCTGGCATGACGGACGAGACCGCCCTGTTCTTCAGCCGCTACTCCCGCGACCTCTACTCCCGGCTGGAGGCAGAGACCGGGCACTCGACCGGGTTTCGCGCCGTCGGTCATATCTCGCTGGCGACGACACCGCAGCGGCAGGAAGCTCTGCGCCGCGAGGCTGCCTGGATGCACGGGTTCGGAGTGGAGGACACCGAGATCTCGGCCAGTGAGATCGCCGGAATGTGGCCGCTGGCCCGCACCGACGATGTGCTGTCGGGCTTCTTCGTTGCCGACGAGGGCCGCGCCGACCCGGTAGGCGTCGCCACCTCGCTGGCCAAAGGCGCCCGCAAGCTCGGCGTGACGATAGTGGAGGGAGTCGCGGCGACGGGAGTGGAGATGCGCGGCCGCCGGGTGACCGCGGTGCGCACCGAGGCCGGCCGGATCGAGACCGAGGTGGTCGTCAACGCGGCCGGCATGTGGGCGCGGCAGTTCGGCGCGCTGGCTGGCGTGTCGATCCCGCTGCAGGCGGCCGAGCATTACTACCTGCTCACTGACACCGTGCCGGGGATGGATCAGGACCTGCCGGTCATCGAGGACCCTGACAACTACGGGTACTACCGGCCCGAGGGCGACGGCATGCTGGTCGGCCTGTTCGAGCCTGTCGGCAAGCCGTGGTCACTGGACGGGGTCGCCAGGGACTTCTCCTTCGGCAAGCTCCCGCCGGACTGGGACCGGATGGAGCAATTTCTCGGCCCGGCCCTGGCCCGGATCCCGTGCCTGTCCGAGACGGGCGTGCGAACGTTCTTCTGCGGCCCCGAGTCGTTCACTGCTGACGTGAGGCCGCTGATCGGGCCCGCACCCGAAGTCGATGGCTACTTCGTCGCCGCCGGCCTCAACTCGCTCGGCATCCTGTCTGGCGGCGGTGTCGGCAGCGTCGTCGCTCAGTGGATCGTGGATGGCGTGCCGCCGGTCGACACGGCTCACATCGCGGTCGACCGGACAGCGGCCTATGAGACCTCGCGCCGGTTCCGGGCCGAGCGTACGGTGGAGCAGCTCGGCGTGCTGTTCGGTGACGCCGTATGGCCGTCATGGCAGCCGTCGTCCGGCCGGAACATCCGGCGGTCTGTGCTGCACGACCGGCTTGCTGCGGCGGGAGCCCACTTCGGCCAGTCAGCGGGCTGGGAGTTCGCCGAGTGGTTCGCGGCGCCCGGCGAGCACCGGCCTGCCAGGCTCGACTTCAGCCGCCAGGACTCGCATGCCATCGTGGCGGCTGAACACGAGGCGGTACGCGAAGCGGTCGGCGTGCTGGACATGAGCCTGATGGCCAAGTTCCTGGTGCAGGGTCCGGACGCGGCCGCGGTGCTCAGCCGCCTGTCTGCCAACGACGTCGCCGCCGGCCTTGGCCGCATCGTCTACACCCAGTGGCTGAATGACGCGGGCGGCATCGTCGCCGACCTGACCGTCACCTGGCTAGAACCGGAGAAGTTCCTGGTCATTGCCAGCGATGTGATCCACCGCAGGATCGAGCCGCTGATCCGGCGGCAAGCCAGGCACGGTGAGTTCGTTACCGTTACCGACATCACTTCCGGCACGACGCTGCTGTCCGTGCAGGGTCCAAGATCGCGAGAGCTGATTGGCCGGCTGACCGACTGCGACCTCTCTGACGCCTCGTTCCCGTACCTGAGCGCCCGGCAGCTTCATGTCGGCTACGCTCCCGCGCTCGCGGTGCGCGTGACCTATGTTGGCGAGCTCGGCTATGAGCTGCATGTGCCGGCCGAATACGGCACCGGGGTGTATGACGATCTGATGGCCGTTGGCGCGGACCTCGGCGCGCGGCCGGTAGGGCTGTCGGCCATGTCCAGCCTGCGGCTGGAGAAGGGATACCGCGACTTCGGCGTCGACATAGACAACACCGACAATCCGCTGGAGGCGGGACTCGGATTCACGGTCGCCTGGGACAAGCCGGGCGGGTTCGTGGGCCGGGACGCCTTGCTGAAGTCGCGCGCGGAAGGCCCGCCGAAAAACCGGGTGGTGGCCCTGCTGGCCACGGACCCGTCCGTCGACCTGTTTGGCAACGAGCCAGTGCTACGGGACGGCGAGTGGGTCGGCTATGTGCGGGCCGCTGCCTACGGTCACACGGTAGGGGGCGCGGTCGGGCTTGCACAGGTGGCGTGCCCTGACGGGGTGACTGCCGGCTGGCTCGCCAGCGGTGGCTTCACCGTCCGGACCGGCATGGGCAAGGACGAACCGGTCCGGCTGCAGTTTGGCCCGCTCTACGATCCGCATCGACTGCGGATCCTGTCCTGAGGTGCTGCGCCCGGCCCAACTCGGCCGCGATCAGCGAGCTCGGGTCGCGGTGGCTCAGCCGTAGTACTTCAGGTGCGGCCAGAGCTGGCGCCAGCCTGCTGCCGGGCCGGTGCACAGGCCGATCTGGATACCGGTCCAGTTGTTCTGCACACGGTACGGGGCGTAATAGGTGGCCAGCAGCCGGCAGCTGGAGAAGTACGGACGCAGCGTCGTGAGCGCATCGACGACCAGCACCCGGCGATCGGAGGCCCGACCGGGTCCCCAGGTCCAGTAGGCGTTCTGGCCGGACAGCACCGGCGGCAGGTGATCCCGGCTGCCGAGCACGTCGAGCGCGCCAGCCTCTGCGTAATACCCGGTGAACACCGAGGTAGGCGGCTGGCCGGCCCGAGCCAGCATTGCGTCCTGCGCCGCGACCGCGCGGGTCAGCTGCGGCCAGCCGATCGTGTCGCCGAGCACAGAGCTGTGCTGCGCGGACGCCGGCAAGTGGTGCACGGCGGCCGCTGGCAGGATGGGCAGCAGGCCCGGCAGGATAATGGCAAGGCCGGCCAGCGGCGCCGCGACCACGAGGCAACGGCGCACTCGCGTCCGCGCGGGCGCGATCCACCGCTCGGCCGCCAGCGCGCCAGCCGCCAGCACCGCCGGAGCCATTCCGGCTGTGTAGTACGCCTTGCCTGGCACCCAGGCCAGCACGTAGACGACAGCAAGCGTCCCCGCGACGGCGATGAAGCGCAGCTCAGCGGATCGCCAGAGCACGATGAAGCCGGCCACGAGCAGCGGAGCTGCCAGGAGCCCGAATCCGACCAGCTGGGCCGGCAGCCCGCCTGCGTAATCGGCCAGCGAGCTGTTCTCATGGTGCAGGGCGGACGCCATGGCTAGCTGTGGCCAGCCATGCGTGGCCTGCCAGATGACGTTGGGCGACCAGAGAACGGCGGCAATGCCGGCGCCCAGCCATGGCCACCTGGTGCGGAGCACGGGGCGGTGCTCGGTCACGAGGATGCCCAGCGCGATGCCGATGACCAGCATGACCACGAGGTTGTCGTTCTCGAGCCCGATGCCGGCGGCGGCCCCCGCGCCCAGCCACCAGCGCGGCCGGTGCCGCAGCAGCGCCGTGCACACGCAGAGCAGGACAGCCGTCCACGCGAGCAGGTCCAGCGGAGTGGTGTTGCCGAGGTGCACGGCACCGAGAAAGACCGGAGCGCACGCGGTCATCAGGGCCGCGAGCACGCGGCCGAACCGGCCGGCGCCGAACAGCGCGGCGAACCTGGCCGCCGCGACCACGATCGCCCCGCCCGCCAGCGCCGGGACTACCCGCACCGCCGTCGGACTGACGCCGAGTAGGCCGGTGATCCGGGTGAGCAGCGGGGCAAGAGGCGGCTGATCGACATAGCCGAAGGCGAGATGATGTCCGGCCGCGATGAAGTACAGCTCGTCTTGCTGGAAGCCGTAGCGGCCGCTAACCGCGAGTTCGAGCGCCACGAAGACGGCGCCGATCACCCACGCCAGCGCCGGCACGCGATCGGAGAGTGACACCCGGGGCTGCGGCGTCAGGGCAGCTGCTGCGACAGCGTCGTCGCGAGCGGGAGTGCACGACGCCTTCTGGATGGTGGGAGCGACGGATCCGTCTGGCTGGTTCATGGTGGTGCCTCTCGCTGCATGTCCTGCTCGGGCGTGATCCCGGCCGGGCAGCTATCAATGTGATATCAAAATGATAGACCATCAGCTGGCCCGTGGCTAGCTGGCGGCTGCGCAGCTGACGGAGGCAGCGGCCTGGCCGGACGCGGTCCGGCCGGATGCGGTCCGGAGCTGACCTGGTTCCCGCCCCGGCTAGGGCGGAGCGGGCTCAGTTAGCTTGACGTCGAGATAAGTTGGTGACTAGGCTGTCGGCAGATAGCTTGACATCGAGATATCGGGTCGGCGGCCTCGGCAGGGCTGGCCGCGAACCTGTATCTGCCGGGCCAGCGGCCGCTCGCGGGGCGGCTCACGGCAAGATGCATGCAAGGCGTACCGCAGGGCAGCAGGGCCGGTTCTGGCCGGGCTGCACTTTCCAGGAGGCAGGACACCAATGACCGGGAACAGCTTCGGCAGCCGCGCCGACATTGCCGTGGGCGGGACCAGCTACCAGATCCACCGGCTGGACGCCGTCGACGGCGCCAGTGACCTGCCGTACAGCCTGAAGGTGCTGCTGGAGAACCTGCTGCGAACCGAAGACGGGCTGAACGTCACGCCCGAGCATGTCACTGCCCTGGCCGGATGGGACCCGGCCGCCGAGCCCGACACGGAGATCCAGTTCAGCCCGGCGCGGGTGCTCATGCAGGACCTGACCGGCGTGCCGGCCGTGGTAGATCTCGCGGCCATGCGCGAGGCGATGCAGACGCTAGGCGGGGACGCCGGCAAGATCAACCCGCTGGTGCCGGCCGAGCTGGTCATCGACCACTCGGTGGTAGCCGACATTTTCGGGCGGCCGGATGCCTTCGACCGGAACGTGGCCTTCGAATTCGAGCGCAATCACGAGCGGTTCGCCTTCCTGCGCTGGGGCCAGGAGGCACTGCGCCAGTTCAAGGTGGTGCCGCCGGGGACCGGCATCGTGCACCAGGTGAATATCGAGTACCTGGCCAGGGTCGTCATGACCGGCCAGGCCGCTGGCGGCGGCCTGGCGGCCTACCCCGACACCTGCGTCGGCACTGACTCGCACACCACGATGCAGAACGGCCTCGGCATCCTGGGCTGGGGCGTCGGCGGCATCGAGGCCGAGGCGGCGATGCTCGGCCAGCCGGTCTCGATGCTGATCCCGCGGGTTGTCGGGTTCAGGCTGACCGGCGAGCTGCCGGCCGGCACCACCGCCACCGACCTGGTGCTGACCATCACCGAACTGCTGCGCAAGCACGGGGTCGTCGGCAAGTTCGTCGAATTCCACGGCGACGGCATCAGCGCCGTGCCAGTGGCGAACCGGGCCACCATCGGCAACATGAGTCCTGAATTCGGCTCGACCTGCGCGATTTTCCCGATCGACGGCGAGACGCTCACCTATCTCAAGCTGACCGGCCGCCCGGCCGAGCAGGTGGCGCTGGTCGAGGCGTACGCCAAGGAGCAGGGCCTGTGGCACGACCCGCATGGCAGCGTCCGGTACTCCGAGAACGTCGAGCTCGACCTGTCCACCGTGGTGCCCTCGCTGGCCGGGCCGAAGCGGCCGCAAGACCGGGTCGCGCTGACCGACGCGAAGACCTCGTTCCGCACGGCGCTGGGAACCTACGTCCAGCTGGACAGGCTCGATGACGAGATCGCCGAGACGTTTCCGGCGTCCGATCCGTTCTCAGCCGACCGGGAAAACGGCGGCGGTGTCTACCAGACGGCCGACCCGGCAGCGCACCAGCCCGGTCGCCGGCCGACCGCGGCCGCCGAGGTGACCCTCGACGACGGCACCAGCACAACCGTCGATCATGGATCGGTCGTCATCGCGGCGATCACGTCCTGTACCAACACCTCCAATCCGTCGGTCATGATCGGCGCAGCGCTGGTGGCAAAGAAGGCGGTCGAACTGGGCCTGGAGCGCAAGCCGTGGGTGAAGACCACGCTCGCACCAGGCTCCAAGGTCGTCATGGACTACTACGAGCGGGCCGGCCTCACGCCGTACCTGGAGAAGCTCGGCTTCAGCCTGGTCGGCTACGGCTGCACGACCTGCATCGGCAACTCCGGCCCGCTGCCGGAGGCGATCAGCGCGGCCGTCGCCGAGAACGACCTTGCCGTCGTGTCGGTGCTGTCCGGCAACCGCAACTTCGAGGGCCGGATCAACCCCGACGTCAAGATGAACTACCTGGCGTCCCCGCCGCTGGTGGTTGCCTATGCGCTGGCTGGCACGATGGACATCGACCTGACCAGCGAGCCGATAGGAACGGGGTCCGCCGGACAGGATGTCTACCTGCGTGATCTGTGGCCATCGCCGGCCGAGATCGAGTCGATCGTCGAGTCGGCAGTGGCCGCGGAGATGTTCACCAGGGACTATGCCGACGTCTTCGCCGGCGACGAGCGCTGGCAGGAGCTGGATGTGCCGCCGGGGGACACGTTCTCCTGGGACCCGGAGTCCACCTACGTGCGGCACCCGCCGTATTTCGAGGGCATGGGGCGCGCCCCGAGCCCGGTCACCGACATTCACGGCGCGCGGGTGCTGGCGGTGCTCGGCGACTCCGTCACCACCGACCACATCTCGCCGGCCGGCGCGATCAAGACCGACAGCCCGGCGGGCAAGTACCTGACCGACCACGGCGTGCAGCGGGCGGACTTCAACAGCTACGGCTCCAGGCGCGGTAATCACGAGGTGATGATCCGCGGCACGTTCGCCAACATCCGGCTGCGCAACCAGCTCGCGCCCGGCACCGAGGGCGGAGTGACGACCAAGCTGCCCGAGCGGCCAGCAGATGTCGATCTACGACGCCTCCCGGCAGTACATCGCCGAAGGCACGCCGCTGGTGGTGCTGGGTGGCAAGGAGTACGGATCGGGGTCCTCGCGGGACTGGGCTGCCAAGGGCACCGCGCTGCTCGGTGTGCGGGCCGTGCTGGTCGAGTCGTTCGAGCGGATCCACCGCTCGAACCTGATCGGCATGGGCGTGCTGCCGTTGCAGTTCAAGCCCGGTGACAGCGCCGCCTCGCTCGAGCTGACCGGGCACGAGGTATTCGACGTGGTCGGCGTCGAGGCGATGAACTCCGGTGACACTCCGCGCGAGGTGACCGTGCGCGCCGGCGACAAGGAGTTCACTGTGGTCCTGCGGATCGACACTCCCGGTGAGGCCGAGTACTACCGGCACGGCGGCATCATGCAGTACGTGCTGCGCTCCCTGCTCGGGAAATCCTGACCCCGCCGCGATCATCAAGATCGATAATCGTCGACCGCGGAGATCCCGGCCGGAATGACGGTATTGTCATGCCGGTGACGAGACTCTTGCTATCTAGCAAGTGTTCAGGCCCCGCCGCGTGCTGCTTCGCGGACCGGGCGTGAGTGTCGTTGCTGCGGCATCAGCGCAGCTGACCGCCCCAGCTCTCTGGCTGACGGGCATCGAGCGCGCCCTGATGCTGGCCGGCCTGGCCGTGGCGCTCGGCGGGCTGGCTGGCCGCGGCTTGTCGCGGCACTACAAGGGGGTGCGGCCCGGACCGCTGCCGGGACCGTGGGCACTGCGTGGTTCGCTGCTGGGCGCCGCTGCCAGCGCCGCGCTGGTGCTCACGGCGGTGGCGGGGCCGGGCATCGCCGCCACTCTGGCCAGACCGCCTGATCCCGGCCTGCCGGACGGCGGCACGGCCGAGATCGCCGCGATCGAACTCGTCCTCTTCGCGCTGGCGGCGCTGCTGTTCCGGTTCCGGCAGCCGGGCTGGGGAGCACTGCTGCTCTGCGGCGTCGTGCTAGCCGAGGGCATCCGCGCGCACCCCGAGGGTGTCGTCCCGGTGGCGGGCGCGCTGCTCACGTACTGCCATCTGCTGCCGGCGGTGCTGTGGGCGGGCATGCTCCTCTACGCGATGCGCGCCACGATGGCCTGGCGCGGCGATCCCGCCGCTGCTCATGGCATCCTGCGGTTGTATGCCACCGCGGCCGCCTGGCTGTTCGGCATCGTGGTGGGGACCGGTGTCATCTCGGCGCTGGTGCTGGTGCCGATCGGCTCGCTGCTGTCGACGTCCTACGGCCTTTTCCTGATCGCGAAGGCCGCGGTGGTCTGCTTCGCCGCGGGCTGCGCCATAGCCGGTCGCTCCTGGCTGCGCCGTCAGCCCCGGTACGCCGACGGCCCGGCGCTGGCGACCAGGCTGGAACTCGCGGCGCTGGCCGTCGTGCTGACCATCACCGGCATCCTGACGGTCATCGCGCCACCGGCGGCTACCAGCTCATCACCCGCTGCGTCATCACCCGCTGCGTCATCACCGGCTGTGTCAGTGCCCGCGGTGTCAGTCACTGCCGCGTCGGCACCCGCCGCCCGGCACTTGCCGCGTCTGCTCCAGCCGCGTCAGCTCTGAGTCGTCCCGTCGATCAGCTCTCGGATGATGTCGGCATGGCCGTTGTGCTGCGCGTATTCCTCGATCATGTGAAGCATGACCCAGCGCACGTCAACGTCGCCGAAGCGGCGGTGCTGCCGGACATCGTCCAGCGACAGGCCCTCGAATATGGCCCGGCTCCGCTCGCATGCGGTTACGTAGCTCGTCACGTCGGCGGCCAGGCCCTGACTGTCGTCCAGCCGGAAGTCGCCGTCCCGGATCTCCGGCCAGCCGAACGGGGCCGGCTCGTCACTGCGGCTCAGTACCGTGACGAACCAGACGTGCTCGACCTTCGACATGTGCCGGACCAGGCCCTGCAGCGTCGTTAGTGAGCCGACGACGCGCCGGCTGGCTTGCTCCTCATCGAGGCCCTCGAGCTTGCTGAGAAGTTCCACCCGGTGGTAGTCGAGCCAGCTGCGGAGCGCGTCCCGCTCGGATGCGATCGTCGGCAGCTCGGCGTGCCTCAACGGCGACATGAATGCCATAAATCAGGATCTTTTCATAGCCGGCCGGCCAGCACGCCAGCGGGTCACGCGGCCGGCCCTGGCGTCAGTCCGGCCCGCATCAGTCCGGCCGGCACCAGCCCGGCTGACGCCAGCCCCGGCCGGTAGCGGCCGGGACCGGGTCAGTTCCATGTCACCTGGTCACGTGGAGAGTAATCTTCGGGGCGTTGGCCGGGACCACCGCTGCGTAGCCGCGCGCCGCAGCGTACTTGCCGGTTCCGCCGACGATCGCCAGCTCGAACGGTCCTGGCCCGGTCCGGGTGGACGTCACCACGCCCATCGTGCTGATCTGACCGCCGGCCAGCGCGAAGGTGATGGTGACTACTTCATCGGCGGTTCCGCCGGAGGCCCTGGTCACGGTCTGGACCGCGTCGTCGTGGCCGATTTTCGTCCGGCCCTGCATATCGTTACCCGCAACCAGCTCGACGAAGCCGACGCCGAAAGCGGTCGTCTTGCCGAAGTGAAAGATCTTGTCACTCGTGGGCTGCGAGACGAACGCGATGGTCGAGCCGGCGTGCGCGCCAGTCGCGCCAGTCGCAGCTGTCGCGGTTGCCGCCAGCCCGAGGCCAGTGCCTCCGGCTAGCCCCATCGCCAGCACGCCGATGAATGCTTTCCTCATGGTCGGCTCCTTGTCCGATCGCGCGCTGCCTGGCGGCAACTGTCCGCGGTTGCCAACGTAGGAATTCCGCGGCCGGGTGCCTCCCGCCCGGAGGCGGAGTGCGCTCCGGCGGATGGCTGAAATCAGCGTCCGCTAGCTCCGTCAGATGGCGGACCCCTGGCAATCGCCGGGCTCCGTCTTCAGGGGGAGGTACCGTCGCGGGCGGCGGGGTTATTCTCCGGGCATGAGCCACGCCCGTCGCCTTTGGTCAGCGGTCTCCGCGTGGCTGGTGCCACTGGCCATCGTCGTGCTGGGCGTGATCGACATCGTCCAGAACGGCAGCCTGTCGTCGGAGGGCGGCAGGGCCTTCTTCCGCGGGCCTGTGTCCGTGCATGTGGCGTTCCTGCTGCTCGTCACCGTGCCGCTGTACTGGCGCCGTAGCCGGCCGTTGCCGGTGGTGCTGGTGGTGACAGCCGGGACATTCGCCTGGATCACGGCTATGTTCGAGCCGTCCGAGCAGCTGCCGTTCGAGCCCGGCCTCGCTGTCATCGTTGCCTTGTTCGCGCTGGCAAGCATCGCCGACGGCTGGCAGCTCGTGGCGGGCACGGTCGTGGCGGGCTCGGTCATGCTCGCGGGCGAAATCGCCGGCGGCGTCGCTGGCCAGGGTGTCGGCAACGTGTTTCCGGCGATCCTGCTCTTCACGCTGTCCTGGGTGATGGGCAGGATCGTGCACCAGCATCGGGCCACGGCAGCCGGCCAGCAGCACCGGGCTGAGCGGCTGGAGCAGGAGCAGGAGGAGCGGGCCCGGCGGGCCGCGGAACTTGAGCGGTCCCGCATTGCCAGGGAGCTCCACGACGTGGTCGCGCACGCGCTCAGCATGATCGTCGTGCAGGCGGCAGCTGAGCGGCGGGTGCTGCCCGCCGGCCAGGAATCGACCGACACGGTGCTGGCGGCGATCGAGCACGCGGGGCGGCAGGCAATGACCGAGCTGCGGCGGCTGCTCGGCGTGCTCCGCAGGGACGACATCGCTCCCTCGCTGACTCCGCAGCCCGGCCTCAGCAGGCTGCCGGATCTCGTCGCCGAGCTTGCCGAGGCTGGCGTGGCCGTTCAGGTGTCAACCCAGGGTGACCTGAGCCGGCTGCCGGCCGGGCTTGACCTGTCGGTCTACCGGATCATCCAGGAGAGTCTCACGAACGTGATGAAGCACGCGCAGGCGAGTCGCGCCGACGTCCAGGTCCACTGCCGCCCGCAGGCACTGGAGATCGACGTGGTCGATGATGGCAACGGAGCCGGGGCCGCCGGCGGCGACGGATTCGGCCTGATCGGGATGCGGGAACGAGTGGCGGTGTACGGCGGCCGCGTGCAGGCCGGCCGCGTGGACAGTGGCGGATACCGGGTACACGCGGTGCTGCCGTTCGAGGCAGCGGAGTTGCAGGTGCCATGAGCGTTACCGTGGTCATCGCTGACGATCAGGCCCTGCTCCGCGCCGGATTCCGCAAGCTGCTCGATGCCGAGCCCGGCTTCAGCGTCGTGGGTGAGGCGGCTGATGGCGTCGAGGCCGTCAGCGTGGTCCGGAGGATCAGGCCACAGGTGGTGCTGATGGACATCCGGATGCCGAACCTCAACGGCCTGGACGCGACCAGGCTGATTGCCCGCGAGACGGATACGCAGGTCCTCATCCTGACCACGTATGACCTCGACGAGTACGTCTTCGATGCGCTGCGCGCCGGCGCGAGCGGGTTCCTGCTGAAGGACTCGCCGCCCGATGCGCTGCTCGCCGGGATCACGACGGTCGCCCGGGGTGATGCCCTGCTCGCGCCATCTGTGACCAGGCGGCTGATCGCCGAGTTCGTGGCTCGCCCGCCTGCTGCCAGGCCGCCGCGGCTTCCGGACCTGTCACCGCGCGAAGCGCAGGTACTGACTCATCTGGCCAGGGGCGAATCCAACCGGGAGATCGCCGGGCAGCTCTTCCTCGGCGAAGCCACCGTCAAGACCCATGTGGGCAGCATCCTGATGAAGCTCGGTTGCCGCGACCGGGTGCAGGCCGTGGTGATGGCCTACGAAGCCGGCCTGGTGCGTCCCGGCGAGAACTGACCACAGCTCGCCCCGGCTGACTGGCGAACCCCCCCGGCCAGCCGAATCGGGCTCACGCCGTGACGATGTTGACGATGCGGCCGGGCACCACGATCATCCGGGCGACGTTCCCCTGCGTGGCGTGCTGCGCATAGCCAGGGTGGCTGATGACGACCTGCTCGATCTCGGCAGCCTGCGCGTCGGCAGGTACCTGGATCCGGAACCGGGTCCGGCCGTTGACCTGAACCGGCATGGCCACCGTCCGGGCGCGCACGAGTGCCTCGTCGGCCTGCGGGAAGCCGGCGTAGGCGAGCGATTCGGCGTGGCCGAGCCGCAGCCAGAGTTCCTCGGCAATGTGCGGTGCCAGCGGCGCGATCATCAGCACGAGCGGCTCGGCCAGCGCCCGCGGGATCGAGCCCTCTGTTGTCGCCAGCCGGGCCGCCACGGTCGTCAGCTCCATCAGCCGGGCGATCGCGGTATTGAACCGCAACTGCCCGAAATCCCGGCTGACCACGGCAATTGACGTGTGCAGCGCCCTGCGGGTCTCGTCATCGAGGACGCTGTCGCTGACCGTGAGCTGGCCCGTCTGCTCGTCGACCAGGCACCGCCACAGCCGCTGCAGGAACCTGTGCACTCCGATCACATCGTCTGTCCGCCAGGGTTTCTCCACCTCCAGCGGGCCCATGGCCATCTCGTACAGCCGCAGCGTGTCCGCGCCGTACTGGCGGTACATGTCGTCCGGGCTGATGCCGTTCTTCAGGCTCTTGCCCATCTTTCCCGTCCGCCTGCTGACTGGCCTGCCCTGATAGCTGGCTGAGCCGTCAGCCGCAGTCACCACGTCTGCGGCGGGCACGTAGATGCCGCGTGCGTCCAGGAAGGCATCCGCCTGGACCATGCCCTGGTTCAGCAGCCGGACGAATGGCTCCCGGGTCGATACCAGGCCAAGGTCATACAGCACCTTGTGCCAGAACCGCGCGTACAGCAGGTGCAGCACCGCATGCTCGGCGCCGCCCACGTACAAGTCGACACCGCCGGCGCCGTCAGGCTCGCTGCCGCCGGCGCTCGCAGCCGGGGCGCCAGCGGCCCCGGCCATCCAGTACCGCTCGACTTCCGGGTCGACGAACGCGGTCTCGTTCCCCGGATCCAGGTACCGCAGGTAATACCAGCACGAGCCCGCCCACTGCGGCATGGTGTTCAGCTCACGCCGGTAGCTGCGCAGGCCATCACCGAGGTCCAGGTCGACGGTGGTCCAGCCTGCCGCGCGCGCTAGCGGCGGCGCTGGCTCGCTCGACTCGTCCTGGTCCGGCTGCGGCTGTGACTGAGCCAGGTCGGGCAGCAGCACCGGAAGCGCCGACTCGGGCAGCGCCACCGGCAGGCCAGTCTCGTCGTACACGATCGGGAAGGGCTCACCCCAGTAGCGCTGCCTGGAAAACAGCCAGTCGCGGAGCCGGTAGCGTCGCGACGCCTCGCCGTATCCGCTGCGCTCCAGCCAGCCGATCGACGCGGCTATCGCCGCCGGAACGGTCAGGCCGGCCAGTTGCGGTCCCGGCGCGGCGAGGTAGTCGCCCTCGCCGGTAAAGGCCGCCGGCCAGTCTGCTGGCGTAGTACCGGCGCTGATGCCCTGGCCGGCGAACCAGTCCGCCGTCGGCGTGAGCACCGGCCGGACCGGCAGGCCGAACGTGCGCGCGAACTGCAGGTCGCGCTGGTCGTGTGCGGGCACGGCCATGATGGCGCCGGTGCCGTAACCCATCAGCACGTAGTCAGCCACGAATACCGGCATGGCCGCTGAGGTGACCGGATTGATGACGTAGCCGCCGGTGAACACGCCGGACATGGCACCGCCAGCGGACCGCTGCCGGTCGCTCAGCCGGGCTGCCGATTGCTGGTACGCGGCCACCGCGTCGGCTGGACGCCACTGTCCGGACGCGGTCGCGCCCTGCGGGTTGCGCCAGGCCTGCGGAGTGCCATCCGGCCAGCGCGCGGCCACCAGCGCGGCCACTAGCGGATGTTCCGGTGCCAGCACCACGTAGGTCGCGCCAGCCAGCGTGTCTGGCCGGGTGGTGAACACCTCGACGCGGCCGCCAGCCGGCCCGGCCAGCGGCAGCCAGATCGTTGCGCCGTCACTGGACCCGATCCAGTTGCGCTGCTGCTGCTTGATGTTCTCGGGCCAGGCCAGGTCGTCCAGGTCGTCGGCTAGCCGCTGCGCTAGCGCGGTGATCCGCATCATCCACTGCCGTAGCGGCCGCCGGTACACCGGGTGGTTACCGATGTCGCTGCGGCCGTCGGCCGTCACTTCCTCGTTGGCCAGCACGGTGCCAAGGCCGGGACACCAGTTCACCGGCTCCTCGGCGATGTAGGCCAGCCGCCGGTCATCGACGACCTGACGTCGTTCCAGCTCAGTCAGCGCATCCCAGGATCGGCCCGCTGGCGTCATCCGCTGACCCGAGGAGTACTCGGCAATCAGCTCGGCGATCGGCCTGACTTTGCCCGTCCGCTCGTCTACCCAGCTGTTGAAGATCTGCAGGAAGATCCACTGGGTCCAGCGGTAGAAGCCAGGATCGGTGGTCTCGACGCTGCGCCGAGGGTCGTAACCCATGCCGATCCGCCGCAGCTGACGGCGCATGTTGTCAATGTTCTGCCGGGTCGTGACCTGCGGGTGCTGGCCAGTGCCCAGGGCGAACTGCTCCGCCGGCAGCCCGAAAGCGTCATAGCCCATCGCGTGCAGCACGTGGTGTCCGGTCATCCGCAGGTAACGGGCGTATACGTCGGTGGCGATGTATCCGATCGGGTGGCCGACGTGGATCCCGGTGCCGCTGGCATAGGGGAACATGTCCAGCACATAGACCTTCGGCCGCCCGGCGACCCGGCCGAATCCGGCCGACAGCGGCCCCGTCGGGTTGGGCGACTCGAAGGTGCCCGCAGCGGCCCAGCGATCCTGCCACGTCAGCTCGATCTCAGCGGCCATCGCGGCGCCGTACCGGAACGGCGGCAGCCGGCCGGCATCCGGGTTACCTGCGCCGGCGATTGTCGCGTCCTGGTCGTGAATCGAGTGATCGCTCATGGCACGTCGCCTTTCGCTGAGCTAGCTGGAAACGTTCCGGAAAACAAAAAGCCCCTCACGCATGAGGGGCGGCCGCGCTGACGTAACGCGTCAGCGCGGCCAGTGCAGAAGCAGGCTTCCTGATCGGGTCATGCACCTAGGGTAGCGCCATAGCCGCCGTCAGGTGGCCGCTGTCGCCAGCACCAGTGGCAGGACAGCTCTCGCGCCGGCCGTGCGCAGCTGCGCCGCGGCGACCGTCACGGTCCAGCCAGAGTCAAGCTGGTCATCGACGAGCAGGACCGGGCCGTCGACTCCGGCCAAACCGTCGCGGACCGCGTCCGGCACCGAAATGGTGCCCCAGACGGCGGCCAGCCGCTGGGCGCTATTGTGCTGGTGGTCCTGGCCGCTGCCGCTCACGCTGTGATCGTCGGCGTAACCGAGTGCGCCGAGGAAGGGCATCCGGCCGATGTCGGCGATGCGGCGCGCGAGGTTGTCGATGAGCTGCGCACGGGAACGGCTTGGCATCGCGATGACTGCCGCCGGTCGCTGCGCCCAGTCCCAGGCCGCCAGGACCTTGACCAGGGCGCCGACCACATCGTCGGGGGCCGTCAGGCTGGCTTCCCCGCTAGCGAGCAGCTCCTGCAGGCGCGGTCCCCAGCCCAGGTCGGTCAGCCTGCCGAGGGCGCGGCCGGGCTCCGCCGCCAGCGCAGGGTCGATCTTCCCGGTGACGTCGATGCCGAGCTCTGCCATGCCCGTGGGCCACATCTTGCGCGGCTCGAGCTCGACGCCGGCCCGGAGCAGGTGGTCGCGGGCCGCCGAATCCGCGGCGTCGGCGACTGTCACCGGCCATGCCTGGTTTGTGCAGTTGTCACAGCGACCGCACGGAGCGGCAGCCGGGTCATCCAGCTCGCGTCTGAGGTACTCCATCCGGCAGGCCTGCGTCGCGATGTAGCCGAGCATCGCCTGCTGCTCGCGGGCCCGCTCGGCGCTGACACGTGCGTACCGGTCGGCGTCATAAGCCCAGTCCTGACCGGTCGTCGTCCAGCCGCCCGTCACCCGGCGGACTACCCCGTCGACATCGAGAACCTTCAGCATCATCTCGAGCCTGCCGCGGGACAGGTCGACCCGCGCCTCGAGCGCTGCAGTCGACAGCGGCCGGGTCGCCTCGTCCAGCGCCGCCAGCGTGCGGCGGACGACCTGCTCCGGCGGGAACGCCAGCGACCCGAAGTAGGCCCAGATGTCGGCATCCTCGCGGCCGGGCAGCAAGATGACGTCCGCATGCTCGACACCGCGGCCGGCCCGGCCGATCTGCTGGTAATAGGCGATCGGTGACTGCGGCGCGCCGAGGTGCACGACGAATCCGAGGTCCGGCTTGTCGAATCCCATGCCCAGCGCACTGGTCGCGACCAGCGCCTTGAGCTCGCTGGCCAGCAGCGCGTCCTCGGCTGCCTGGCGATCAGCGGGGTCATCCTTGCCGGTGTACGGGCGGACGTTATGGCCACGCTCGCGCAGGAACGCCGCGGTCTCGTGCGCGGCGGCCACGGTCAGGGTGTAGATGATGCCCGAGCCCGGCAGCTCGCCCAGGTACTCGGCCAGCCAGGCCAGCCGCTGCGGCGCGGCCGGCAGCCTCACTACGGCCAGATGCAGGCTGTCCCGGTCCAGGTGGCCGCGCAGGACCAGGGTCTCTCCGTCGTAGCCGGCGCCCAGTTGCTCGGCCACATCGCGGGTGACCCGGGCGTTCGCGGTCGCCGTGGTGGCCAGGACCGGCACGCCGGGCGGCAGCTCGGCGAGCAGGGTACGCAGCCTGCGGTAGTCGGGCCGGAAATCGTGGCCCCAGTCGGAGATGCAGTGCGCCTCATCGACCACCAGCAGGCCGGCCGAGGCGATCAGCTTGGGCAGCACCTGGTCGCGGAACCCGGGGTTATTCAGCCGCTCCGGGCTCACCAGCAGGACGTCGACGCGGCCGGCGGCCACCTCGGCATAGACCTCGTCCCAGTCCTGGGTGTTCGCCGAGTTGACAGTGCGGGCCCGGATGCCGGCCCGGCCTGCCGCCTCGATCTGGTTGCGCATCAGGGCGAGCAGCGGCGAGACGATGACCGATGGCCCGGCGCCGCGCGCCCGCAGCAGTGCGGTCGCGGTGAAGTACACAGCCGACTTTCCCCAGCCGGTCCGCTGGACGACCAGCGCCCGCACCCGATCCTCGACCAGCGCGCGGATCGCTGTCCACTGGTCATCCCGGAGCCGGGCGGCGGGTCCTGCCAGCGCGCGCAGGCATGCCTCTGCTTCCTCGCGGAGGGAATCCGGCAGCGCCATGGTTTCGGTCATGCCCTCCTTCGTACCAGGCGCGGCCGACAGTTGCGCCCGCCGGGCAGAACCTGCAGCTCCGGCAGAACCAGCAGCTCCGCCACCGCCGCTGGCTGTCACCTGCACGGGTGGTTCCCCCGCCCCGCTAGCCTGGGCGCTGGCGATGACCTGGAGGCCTGCGGTGAAGATCAGGGAAGCGGCCGCCCGGCGCAGGCTGCTGACACCCGCCCGTGGCGGGGCCTTGCTGGTCATCGCCGTCCTGGCGCTCGCCTTCAACCTGCGCGCGGCCATCACCAGCCTGCCGCCGGTGTTCCCCGAACTCCAGTCGGCCCTGCATATCTCGGCGGCCAGCCTGGCGCTGCTTGCGGCCGTTCCGGTGCTGTGCTTCGGCGTGTTCTCCGGCTCGGCCGCGCCGCTGAGTCGCAGATTCGGCGAGGAACGAGTGCTCTGCGCCGCGCTGCTCCTGCTGGCCGCGGGCCTGCTACTGCGCGGGATCAGCCCGCACGCACTGCTGTTCCCCGGCACGATCGTGGCCGGTGCAGCCATCGCGCTGATGAATGTGCTGCTGCCCAGTCTGGCGAAGCGCCGGATGCCGGACCGGGCGGGGCTGCTGATCGGGCTGTACCTGCTGATGCTGGCCGCCGGGGCCATTGTGGCTTCGCTTCTCGCGGTGCCGGTCTTCAACGCCGCGGCCGGATCAGCCGGCGGCCGCGCGGTAGCTGGCGGCAGCGCGGCTGTCCGCGTCACCCTCGCACTATGGGCAGGTCCGGCTCTGGTCGCGGCCCTGATCTGGATACCGCAACTGCGATTCCGTACCCAGCCCGAGGGCACCGGCTGGCGGGGTGGTGCTGGCCGCCGAGCTGGCGCGCTGGCGATGGGCCGGAGCGCGCTTGCCTGGCAGGTCACCTTGTTCATGGGCCTGCAGAGCCTGTCGTATTACGCGACGCTGTCCTGGTTCCCGACGATGTTCAGGGACCGCGGCGTGAGCGCGGCTCATGCCGGGCTGCTGCTGGCCCTGATGAACCTCGGCAATGCCGTGACTGCGCTGATCGTGCCGATGCTGGCCCATCGCGCAGCCGACCAGAGACGGCTGGTCGCAGTGTCCATGGCAGCCACGGCGGCCGGCCTGGCCGGGGCGGTGTTCGGGCCTGCGGGTCTGGCCGCCGCCTTCATGTTCCTGCTCGGCCTTGGCCAGGGCGCTACCCTCGGCCTCGGCATCTTCTTCACCATGGCGCGCGCGCCCGATCCGGTGAGCGCCGCATCACTGTCGGCTTTCGCGCAGGGTGTCGGCTACCTCATCGCCAGCGCCGGTCCGCTGACTATCGGCTTCCTGCACGATGCCACCGGCGGCTGGACGGTGCCAGGGCTGGTGCTGCTGGCCATTACTGCACTGCAGCTGATCACCGGCTGGCTGGCAGGCCGAGCCAGGACGGTGCCCGCGGCCGGCGGATCGCTCGCCTCAGCCGAGCTGCCGGCGCCGGGCTAGCGCCGTCGGGCCTGCGGGCGTCGGCCTGCGACCGGGTTGTCTGGCTGGCTAGCTGAAATCGTAAGGCCGCCGCAGCAGCCACTGCAGGAACGTCCGCCGTGGTGGCCTCGCGCTGATGCTGCCGCTGGTGACCTTGCCGGATATCTGGACCCGGAGGATCACCGGGGCGTCAGCGATGCCGCGGGTCTTGACCCCGACGCTGCCACTCCGCACGGCCACGTCGTCGGTGTCCACGACAATCCCCGGCCGGGTGACAAGGGTAAGCGAGCCAGACCTGACCTCGGCATCGACCTTCAGCGTGGCACTGGTGATCACGGCCTTGGTGAGGTCGAGCCGGACGCTGCCGCTGGTCACCCGGACCTCCATGCGCTGCGGCACGACCCAGGCGCCATCCCGCCGGGCGGCGCCCGACCCGCAGTCGATCCTGACCAGGTCCTTAGCTTCCGGGGCGGCAACGCTGGCCCGGTAACCTCCGGCTGCTGGCAGGTCGGTGGTGAGGACGGCGAGCTCGTTATAGGTCCGCGCGGTGAGCGCTGCCTCCAGCCGCTGGTCCAGTTCCTCCGCTGTCAGCCTGCCGTCGCCGGCGGCGACCCGGAGCACCTCGACGACCCTGTCCCGGTCCTCGTGCGAGGCCCTGAGCTCGGCCTGGGCCCCGGTGGCTGCCGGACGGTCAGCCGGGGATACTTCGCCAGTCATGGGACATACTGTAGGTGCTGGCTGAAGCCTGGCGGAATGGCAACGCAGCTAGGTGTGCGGAATCGATATCGCGGCGTTAGCCAATTCGCCCGCGGGCGTAGACGACAGCCCGCAGTCCGGCCTTTGTCACCATCCCGCCAGCACCCCAGAGGGCGGTGGTGCCCGGAATCAGAGGGGCGACCCCGGAGATCAGATATGGATATCAACTAGCCTAGATCGCTATCTTCATCAGCTTGTGCCCGCTAACCCGGTTATTTCGCCGACAGCGGCACTGGTACCCCGGACGGGCAACGTGACGCGGCCGTCAGCCTCACGGGTGAGCCGGGGCGCGGGTCCGCGCCGGCCGAATTAGACTCGTTGCGTTCAGGCTGGGCAGATTCCGTTACGCTGCACCGCCTGCGCCGCCAGGTGCCGACCACGAGGAGGACAGCCCGGTGACACTGCTGGAGTCGATCTCGGGGCCTCGCGATCTCAAGGACCTCGGCGCGGAGGACCTGGCCAGGCTGGCGGCGGAGATCCGTGATTACCTGATCCGGATCGTCAGCAGGAACGGCGGCCACCTGGGGCCGAACCTCGGCGTGGTGGAGCTCACGCTCGCGCTGCACCGGGTCTTCGACTCGCCGGTCGACCGGATCGTGTTCGACACCGGACACCAGTCCTACGTGCACAAGCTGCTCACTGGCCGGGCCGCCGACTTCGACGGCCTGCGCCAGCGTGGCGGGGTATCGGGCTACCCGAACCGCGCTGAATCAGCCCATGACGTCATTGAGAACTCGCACGCCTCGACCAGCCTGTCCTACGCCGACGGCCTGGCCAAGGCCTACCAGCTGCGCGGCGAGACGCACCGCAGCGTCGTCGCGGTGATCGGCGATGGCGCGCTCACGGGCGGGATGGCCTGGGAAGCGCTGAACAATATCGCCGGGTCTAAGGACCGGCGCGTCGTCGTCGTCGTGAACGACAACGGGCGCTCCTACCAGGCAACGATCGGCGGCCTGGCGGACCACCTGGCTTCGATCCGCGTGTCGCAGCGCTATGAGCAGGTGCTCGACTACATCAAGAGCTCGCTGTCGCACGCGCCGCTAGTCGGGCCGCCGCTGTTCGAGACCTTGCACGGGATCAAGAAGGGCCTCAAGGACGTCCTCCAGCCGCAAGTGCTGTTCGAGGATCTGGGCCTGAAGTACCTCGGCCCGGTGGACGGGCACGACGAGCATGCCGTCGAGCACGCCCTGCGCCGCGCGCGGGATTTCGGCGGGCCGGTGCTCGTGCACGTGATCACGCGCAAGGGGTTCGGGTACCCGCTGGCGGAGGAGAATGTCGAGGACTGCCTGCATCAGGTGTCCCCGGCAGCCCGTCCGGCCGGCGGATCGGCGGCCGGCGGATCGGCGGCCGGATCCGCTGCCAGGCCCGGCACGCCGGGCGCGCTGCTTCCGGCTACGCCGCCGGTCACCGGGCTCACCGGCCCCGCGCCGGTCACCGGGCTCGCCGGCCGCCCGCTGACCCAGGTTTTCAGCGATGAGCTGGCGGCCATCGGCGCCAGCCGGCCGGACGTGGTCGCGATCACTGCCGCAATGCTGCATCCGACCGGGCTGGCCAAGTTCGCCGCGGCGTTCCCCGACCGGGTTTTTGACGTCGGGATCGCCGAGCAGCACGCGGTCACCAGCGCAGCAGGCCTGGCGATGGGCGGCATGCACCCGGTCTGCGCGATCTACGCAACGTTCCTGAACCGGGCGTTCGACCAGGTGCTGATGGATGTGGCGCTGCACCGGCTGCCCGTCACCTTCGCGCTCGACCGCGCGGGTGTCACCGGGCCGGACGGGGCCAGTCACCACGGCATGTGGGACGGCTCGATCCTCCAGCTGGTGCCGGGCCTGCGGATAGCCGTGCCACGCGATGGCACCAGGCTCGCCGAGCTGCTGCGCGAGGCGGTAGCGATTGACGACGGGCCGACGGCGCTGCGTTTCCCCGGCAGGCTGGCGCCTGCTGACCTGCCAGCGGTTGCGCGCCTTGGGTCGATGGACGTGCTGCGGCTGCCCGCCGACCCGACCCGGTCCGACGTCCTGCTGCTCGGCGCGGGCCCGATGGCGGGTGTCTGCGCCGAGGCCGCAGACCGGCTGGCCGACCAGGGGATCGGCGTCACCGTCGTCGACCCGCGGTGGGTCAAGCCGCTCGATCTGGCGCTGCTGGATGCCGCGCGGCAGCATGCCCTGGTGGCGACGGTCGAGGACAACGGACGAGTCGGCGGCTTCGGCGACGCCGTGGCCAGGCTGCTGCGCGACCACGACATCGATACCCCGGTCCGGACGTTCGGGCTGGCCCAGGAGTTCCTCGAGCACGGCGAGCGCAACGCGCTGCTGGAGGACTGCGGGCTGACTCCTCAGCAGCTGGCCAGGGTCATCACCGAGCAGGTCGCCAGCCGCGCGCCCCAGCTCGGCCAGGAGCAGCGCGCTTAGCCTGGCAGTCCGGCTACTTGTGCTTCCGGCCTGTGCCCGTGTTCATGCCGGTGCCCTGGCTGAGGAACTGACTGCCGCCCGGCACGCCGGGGAAGTAGCCGAACGATCGGCCGAGGAAGGCGTTCTCGAACGTCAGCTGCCAGATCTGGCCGGCATTCGCGCCGAAGACCGAGCCCGGGCAGTCGGCGGCGCCGTAGGCCGACCGGTAGCACGACGCGTAGCCCGTCATCGGGTGCGTGACCGGCCCGACCGGGTTGAACATCGACACGTATCCCGCCAGATGCGGGGTGTACCCGCCGAACGCGGCGAAATCGAAGCTGTTCGCCGTTCCCGTCTTGCCCGCTTGCGGGACGTAGACGCCGCCCCTGGTGACTCCGTCCCCCCGCGCGGTCCCGCTGGTCAGCACGCCGGAAAGGATGTACGTCGCGGCCGCCGCGACGCTGGCGGACATGACGCGATGGCAGTCGCCGTGCGCTACCGGCAGCGTGCCGTGGTTGATCATCGTGTCGATACTGCTGATCGCTACCGGGGTGCAGTAGATGCCGCCGGCTGCGACCGTCGCGTATGCGCCCGCCATGGTCATCGGCGACACATCGACCGCGCCGAGAGTGAACGAGGGCAGGTCGTCGGCTGGCGGCTGGTAGGCCGCAGAGCCCGGCTTGCCCACCCCGCTGAGCAGTGAGCTTCCGTCGGCGCGGTGCACTCCCATGCTCACCGCCGTCCGCACCACGTTGCAGAGGCCGACACGCCGCTCAAGCTGGGCGAAGAACACGTTGATGGACTGCGTGGTGCCGGTGTACAGCGAGTATGTCCCCTTGCCAGGCCCCTCAGCGTTGGACACCTGGAACGGCCCGGTGGGCTGGCCGTGGCAGTTGTAGTAGCCACCCAGGTCCGATGGTGAGACCACATGCATGCTGAACCCGAACGGAGTGCCTTCCTTCAGCGCCGTGATCAAGGTGAACAGCTTGGACGATGATCCGGTCTGGACGCCGGCGCCGCCGTTCTCGGCTGCGTCCGCTGCGTAGTCGATGCTGTCCTGGCCTGCGCCAGCGCCGTAGCGCCGGTCCACCGCGACGGCCTCGATATGCCCGGTGCCAGGCTGGATGAGGACTTCGGCCGCCGCGTTCCGGCCGGGATTGAAGCCTGACGGGGGCGGCGGCAGCATGAAGCTCACCGCGTTTTGTGCCGCCCGCTGGTCTTGGGGATTCATGGTGGTCCGGATCGTGAGTCCGCCAGTGCTGTTGAGCAGCTGGTAGGCCTGCCGGTAAGCGGGATTGGCGCGCAGCTCCGCCAGCACGTAATCGCAGAACCATGCCGAGTTCCTGGCCGACGGGCTATTGCAGCCTTCCAGCAGCGACTGCGGCGAGTAGTGCAGGCCGAGCGGCGCCCGCTCGGCGGTCGCGGCGTCCGCCCGGCTCACGTAGCCGAGCTGCACCATCCGCGCGATCACGACATTCCGCCTGGCCTTGGCGGCGGCCGGGTTGGCCAGCGGGTCGTACTGCGCCGGATTCTGGACCAGCCCGGCCAGCATGGCCGCCTGGGTAAGGGTCAGCCGGGCCGCTGTCGTGCCGAAGTAACGCTGAGCGGCGACCTGGATTCCGTACGCTTCGTTCTCGAAATACGCCACGTTCAGGTACGCGGCCAGCAACTGGTTCTGGGTCAGCTCGTGCTCGACTGTCACCGCGATCCGCAGTTCGCGGATCTTGCGTGCCACGCTGTCAGTCACTGCAGCGCGTTGCTGCGCGGCGTTCCCGGCGGTCAGCACCAGGGCGTTCTTCACATACTGCTGGGCGAGCGTCGAGCCGCCCTGAACCGTGCCGCCGATCAGGTCCATGCCGATGGCGCGTAGCGTGCCGCGTATGTCGATCGCGCCGTGCTGGTAGTACCGGGAGTCCTCGATGGCCACGATCGCGTTTCGCATGACCGGGGAAATCTGGCTGTAGGTGACTGGCACCCGGTAGATGTGATTCGGGTAGTAGTAGGCGATCAGGTTGCCACGGGAGTCGACGATCTCCGAGCGCGACGGGATCTGCGCCAGGTTCGGCACTGACAGGTTGTTAAAGGTCTGAGCCGCGTCACGTGCTGCGATTCCGATGACTCCGGCTACCGGCAATCCGACGGCGCTTACCAGTATTCCGGCGACCACGGAAAACGCTGCGACGCCCGCCAGGGCGCGTATGACCGTGATTTTCTTTCGGTTCGTGCCTCGAGAATTCACTCTGCATCCTTGCTGGTCATGCTGCCCGCGTCCGCGCATGCAGGTCTGGCGCCGCGTGGCTGTTACTTGCTGACCTGCAATTGATGAGATGGAAGCGATACCCGGCTCGGGCTAAAGGCAATGAGTGCCGCGGCCTAAGGGACGGTAAAAGAAACGGCCAGCAGAATTGAGCAGGCGACAATTCTCCCGATGTCGCCAAGGTGCCGGTGCGGGCGCAGGACCGCGGTCCGCTCCTGAGCAGTCGATGCCGCACTAAACGGATTAATAGTGTTATGTCTCGACCGCCGGTATGCCGCCAACTCCGCCGCCGTGGCCGCGTCAGGTGCCGCGACAAGGCAGAATCGCATGCATGCAGACTCTTCAGGTGGCCGTGGTCGGCTCCGGCCCGGCCGGCCTCTATACCGCCGAGGCGCTTATCAAGCAGGCCGCCGCGCTAGACCCGCCCAGGTCGATCCGCGTCGACGTGCTGGACCGGCTGCCTACGCCGTACGGCCTGGTCCGCTACGGCGTCGCGCCCGACCACAAGTCGATCAAGTCGATCGCCGAGTACCTGCGCAATGTGCTGGAGCATGAGGGCGTCAACTTCATCGGCGGAGTGCACCTGGGCGATGACGTTACCCGCGATGACCTGCTTGCTGGCTACGACGCGGTGGTATACGCGACGGGGGCAATGCGCGACCGGCAGCTTGGCATCGCGGGCGAGAACCTGCCGGGCAGCATCGCGGCGACCGACTTCGTGAACTGGTACTGCGGGCACCCGGACGTCGACCCCGCCGCTTTTACGCTGGACGCCGAGTCAGTCGCCGTCATCGGCGTGGGGAACGTGGCCGTCGACGTCGCCAGGATCCTGGTTCGCAATCCCGAGGAACTGCGCGAGACCGACGTCTCGCAGCCAGTTCTCGAGGCGCTCATGGCCAGCAAGGTCCGCGAAGTGCACATGATCGGCCGCCGCGGCCCGGCCCAGGCCAAGTTCACCACCAAGGAGCTGCGCGAGCTGGGCGAGCTGGCTGGCGTCGACGTCGTAGTGGGTGACGGCGAGGCGGACCTGCACGCGTTCGACGCCAGCGGTGAAAGTGCCCGGCTGGCCGAGACTGACCGGCACGTTCGCGGCAATTACACGGTGATCTCCGAATGGGCCAGCCGGGCGCCGGCCGGCGGCGGGCGAAGGCTGACCGTCCGGTTCTGGTTGCGGCCCGAGGAAATCCAGGGCGGGAACGGGGTCGAGGCGCTGGCTGTCGAACGAACCAGACTCGACGAGTCCGGGAAGCTGCAAGGCACCGGCGAACGGGAGACGCTGGACGTGCAGATGGTGCTGCGTTCGGTGGGGTACCAGAGCGTGCCGCTCGCCAGCGTGCCGTTCGACGAGCGATCATCCACGGTGCCGAACGAGGCTGGACGGGTACTGGGACCGGACGGCCAGCCGCTGCCGGGCGAGTACGTGGCTGGCTGGCTGAAGCGCGGTCCAACCGGCGTGATCGGGACGAATAAGTCGGATGCCGCCGAAACCGTCAGATCGCTGCTGGCCGATCTTGCCGGCGGTCCCGGCCCTGACGACGTTCAGCTACCGCGGGCCGGCCTGCTGCGGATGCCGGCTGCGGCCGGCAGCGGCGAAGCAGCAGGGTCGCCGCTCCATGAGGTGCTGGCCAGACGCGCCCGGAGGCATGTGAGCTATGCCGACTGGCTGAAGATCGAGGAGGCCGAGAAGGAGCTTGCGGTCAGGCTCGGTCGCGGCGCGCGAGTTAAGCTGGCCAGCCGCGACGACATCCGCAAGGCCTGCGGCCTGGGCTAGCGTCGCTCCGCTCGCCGTGCCTTGCGGTCGGCGGCTTCGCTGCAGCGACGGCGGGTACCACAGCAGGGTGAGGTGCCGTCGGCGAGTGCGAACCGGGCACTAGCCTGCCATTTCCAGATAACCGCCGCGCAGAATCGGATTGGTAATAGTGGGGTAAATCTTGACAGATATTACTCCCATCACCCGCGAAGTCCGCCTTGGCCGGAGGTAGCGTCATGCAGGTGCAAGCTCCGGCAACGACGCCATGATGACGCGGTAATCCCGCTGAGCAGTTGCGCGTTATTGGTGTCCAGTCTGCCCAGACACATCGCGTGAGGGGCAACTTGCGTGAAAGTACCCAGTTATCAGGATACGGCTGGCCTCGAGGTAGCTGAGCTCCGCGGCGACCGGCAAACCCAGCACGACGTACTGGTGGCGCTGGCGAACTGTCGCAACCACCGGCGATGGTTCGCAAGGTTCGCGGCCCCGTATCTCGGTGAGCACCCCATCGAGATCGGCAGCGGCTTCGGTGACTACGCGCGGGAGTGGCTGCCGTCGGTACAGAAATTCACTGCGACCGAAGCCGATCCGGTGCTGCTCGCCCAGCTGGAGCAGGAGATGGCCGCGCACCCGAACGTGACGGTCCGCGAGCTGATGCTGCCGACCGAGGAGCACGCGGATCATTCGTGCCTGGTCTCCTACAATGTCCTGGAGCACATCGATGACCATGTCGGCGCGCTGCGGAGCATGGCCAGGCTGGTTCGAGATGATGGTTATATCGTCCTGGTCTGTCCGGCGTTCCCGTTCGCCATGAGCCCCGTTGACGTCGCCACCGGCCATGTGCGCAGGTACACGAAGCGTTCCATGCGGCAGGCGCTGGTCGATGCGGGCCTTGAGGTAGTCGATGTCCGGTACGCGAATTCGCTCGGGCTCATCTGCTACTACGCATTCACCAGCCTGTTGCGCCGGCAGCCGGCCACAGGCGGGACAATCAGCTTGTACGACCGCGTGGTCGTGCCTGTCGTGCGGTTCGTCGAGCGAATAGTCGGCAGGCCTCCGTTCGGGCAGTCTGTCGTGGCCGTCGCGCGCGTCAGGGAAGACGCCGGCCCGCTGGCATAACTCAGCTGGCTCGCCACGACCAGTTCAGGGTGACCGCCGTTAGCTGCTCAGCAGCACAAAGTACGGACCGCCCTGATAACGCAAGGTAATCCGGCGAGCGTGCGGATACCGGTGCATGAAATCAACCGCCTCCGGCCGGTGCAGGTTCGGTGTAATAAGAGCTTGGGTGCGGGGGAGCACACTGCTCTGGAAGGTCTGCAGGTATTCGGTCAGCTGCTGCTGCGTGAATACCAGTGTGTACGGGTCGGCCGGGATAGGGGCCGGATTCAGATCGGCCACGAAGTAGATCAGTCCCGGGTACCCGTTACGGAACCCGACGACATATGTCGTGCGGCTGCCGACAATGGCATGAATGTGGTCCATCAGCGTGATGAACTGGGCCATTGAGCCAGTCCCGAACTGGCAGCACGTCGGCGCGTCTGCCAGCCCCGGGCCGACGCGCTGACCGGCGATGGTGGCCGGGGAACTGGGATTAGGTTCGGCCGAGAGATGCTGCCGGTCTCGATGGGGCACCTCGAACTGACTCCGGATCCGCGACGGCGTCAGCAGCCCAGCTGGCAGCAGCAACAGCGCCACCGCGAAGAGCGCAGCGCCGGTCAGTACCAGCGCCACCTGCTGCCAGCTTCGCCTTAGCCAGGACGATGCTGGCTGCGGAGATGCTCGCCGCGGCCATACCAGCCGCGGCACGGTGGTCGCGGCGACGATGACCAGGGCCGGGAAGATCAGCATCGTTCCCGTCAGGTGCGCCAGGTCGGACCGCAGCAGGGCGCCCTGATACAGCAGGATCGTGGCGAGAACTACGGCAGCGAGCATGATGCGCTGACGCGACCATCGCTCGGCTACCCGGAACGGGCGGAACTCGACGACGGATACCAGCGCCAGCACAGCCAGCACTATGGGCAGGATCTCGAAGAGATGTACCCACGGCCGTGAGGTGACGTAGCTCGCAGCCGAGTGCGTGGTGCCCCCGAATGGAGTGTTGCTATAACCGCTCGCGACCGCCTGCGGGATGAAGAAATACAGGTGCAGAAAGCGGGTCAGCGCACCCTTGGTCGCATAGACGGCCAGCACTGGCACCCACACGAGCACGAAGCCGGCCAGCACGCCAAGGAGCGCTGTGGTCACCGACCGGCCGGATGTAGTCCCACTGAGCAGCAGCAGCATTCCGATGGCCAGTGCGCCGACCGCGCCAGCGATCAGGTTCTCCTGCGCCAGATACGACAGTCCTCCCCACAACATGCCAAGCACGGCTGCACCGGCCAGGCCGCGCACGGCAGGACACCGCCTGATGACAGCCGGCAGCAGCACGATGAGCGAGATGGCACCTGCATAGCGCAGCGGGTTGGCCCAGCCGAAGTAACCGGTGTAGCCGCCGCCTGGCCCGAATCCGATCAGCATTTGCGCCGGATAAATCAGCGTGGTCATCAGTGCCGCCACCAGGCCGCGGCCATACCCGAAAGCCAGGAATAGGGCCAGGAAAAATACCGACGAGCCAATCCACTGATACATCGCCCAGGATTCGCGAAAGCCAACCACAGAGAAAGTAGCGAGGTGGCGCATGAAGAGGTACGAGAAAAGCTGGGTGCCCGGTCCATACTGGATCGCGGCGGGACCTATGTAGGCGAGGTGCCCGCGGAACATGGCCTGCATACCCTGCAGGAAGACGTCCTCCTGATAGCCGATAGGGCCAAGCGGCCGGTTGAGGTACCACGGCGGGCCGTAGAAGTAATAGGCCAGGCCGAGGGCCGTGAAGATCCCGCCGCCGATCCTGACGATCCGGCCAGCCCCTGCTCTGCCGGTGTCGGCGGCAGGCGGGGTGTCCGGCGTTGCGGTACGCCAGCTCGTAATGTCAGCAAGCCATGAGCGCCAGGCTTGCGGGTGCCGACGGCCGGTCGCGAGCAGCCGGGCCGCTGCGACCAGCAGCAGCATGGGCGCAAGCGCTCCGAGCAGGCAGGCACTGGTCTCCCAGCGCTTGTCGAGAAACCCGAAGGCAATCCACACCACCGCAGGCGGCAACGTTGCCTTCGCTCGGAAGTAGGCGATGATCAGCAGCGTCGGGAACCACGCTGTGAGGGCGAGCCAGATGGCCGCACGCTCGGTCGCGGGCACCAGGCGGTCCAGTATCCCGACGATCGCCGTTCTGATCGGCCTGATCAGCGCGGTGAGGACAACGATGACGATCGCGCACAGCACTACCACCGATGCCTCGATGATGTCCCGCTGCGGCGCGGGCAGTGCGCCAGCTGGCCGGATCGTCAGCGCAACGGCGATGCCGATGACGCTCGTCACGGCCAGCGAGATCATTGCCGCAGCAAAGAACGGTGCGGGTCCTGCGTCAACTATTCGCAGGACCCTATCGAGCATATTGGGCGTCCGCTCAGCGAATCCTGTGTCGAGGCTCAAGGTTCCCTCGTGATTGTCCTGGCAGGCTTCTCGCGCATCCGTCCGGCCCCGGCATGCGCGTCAGGCTAGCAGGAGCGGTACGTCGATTTGCTACTCCTGAGACGGAGCTAATAGCAGCCGCTCTGCTCTTTAGCTTGCGAACGAGATCTCTTTAACGTCCGCATGCAATTCACCGCCATGAGTGACGTGACTTTACCGCCGGTAACCAGCTGACTGTTGAGGATCACCCGGTCTGGGTGATCTGGCCAGTGCTACCGGGGGTAGGGCACCCGGCATCCGCTTCGGGAGGTGCCGATGCCCGCGGTAAGAACCCAGGTCAAAAGGCCTGTTACGAAGCAAGAATGGCCGTCGCCGGGTAGTTTGCTGACACCGGCTGAGCGCGCCACCGCCGGCAAGGCCGCCAGGACGGTCGTGTCGCGAGAAGAACACGCGGCGCTCGACTTGCCGGCTGACCGGCCAGACCCGGTTGACCAGCTGGAAAGTCAGGCGAAGTCGCGGGTACCCGAGCTGGTGCCAGTCCGGTACGGCCGGATGCTGGCATCGCCGTTCTCCTACTTCCGCGGTGCGGCGCTGCCGATGGCGACCGACCTGGGCTACACCCCGGTGACCGGGTTCATCGTGCAGGCCTGCGGTGACGCGCATCTCTCGAACTTTGGCGTGTTCGGCACGCCGGAGCGGCGGATGGCGTTCGACATCAACGACTTCGATGAGACGCTGCCAGGTCCGTGGGAGTGGGATGTCAAGCGGCTGGCCGCGAGCATCGAAGTGGCCGCGCGGGAGAACGCCTACAGCCGCAAGCAGCGCCGGAACATCCTGCTCGCCGCGGTCGGCCAGTACCGGCAGGCCATGCGCAGTTTCGCGGGCATGTCGAACCTGGATGTGTGGTACTCGCACGCGGACCTGGAACGGCTCAGGATCGAATTCAAGTCCAGCCTGACCGCGCGCATGCGCAAGGCTGTCGACCAGGGACTGACCAAGGCGCGGACCAAGGACAGCATGCAGGCCCTTGCCAAGCTGACCACCATGGTGGACGGCCAGCCCAAGATCATGGCCGATCCGCCACTCATCGTTCCCGTCGCCGACTTGCTGGCACAGCCCGGCATGGCGGACATGGAAGGGCAGATCCCGGAGCTGCTCAAGGCCTACCGCGTCACCCTTCGAGAGGACAGCGCTGTCTTGCTCGGCCGCTACGAGCTCGCGGACGTGGCCATGAAGGTCGTCGGCGTCGGCAGCGTCGGTACCCGCTGCTGGATCGCGCTCATGCTCGGCGGCGGCGACACCGATCCGCTGTTCCTTCAGGTCAAGGAGGCCGAGAAGTCGGTACTCAGCGGCTTCGCCGGACCTGGCGGGTACGCCAATCAGGGTGAGCGGGTTGTCGTTGGCCAGCGTTTCACCCAGGCAGCCAGCGACATCTTCCTCGGCTGGATGCGGATCCGGCACGGCGCCGACGGCCGGTCGCACGACTACTACGTGCGCCAGCTGCGGGACTGGAAGTTCTCGATCGAGATCGGCACCATGGTGCCGGCCGGGATGCGCCGCTATGGCGCCCTGTGCGGCTGGACGCTGGCGCGTGCGCACGCGAAGACCGGGGACCGGGTCGCGATCGCGTCCTACCTGGGCTCGTCCACCGCTTTCGACCACGCGATCGCTGACTTCGCGGCCGCTTACGCTGACCTCACCGAGCGGGACTACGCGGCTCTCGTCACCGCGTCCGAGACCGGACGCATCAAGGCCGAGCGCGACCTCTAGCATCCGAGCTGAGCCCGTCGGCGGCAATGAAGCGCGGCCGGGCGGGCGGCTAGGGCGCGCGCACTCCGAGGACGGCGGCGATTCCGAGCGCCCGGCTCGGCAACGGCCAGCGTGGCCAGTCGAGGTGATCCCAGGTGGTCCAGACCTGGTAAGCCAGCAGCGCCACCGCAGCCGCCGCGACAACCGGGGGACCAGCGGGACCAAGCGCGACCGTGGGCACCATGGCGAGGAGCCGCGACCCAGATGTCGCCCACTTGCTCCAGCGCTGGTAATCCGTCGCCACCAGGTCGAGCTTGGCGATCCGATCTTTCGTGCCCGCTGGCGTCAAGGCGGCCAGCGCCTGCTGGCTCGCCTTCTCCAGCTCGTCAGCTTTCAGTACCTTCCGGACGAATTTCAGCTCCGTCTGCACGACCAGCTCCATGACGTTCGTACGGATCCAGTCCTCAATCTGGTCGACGGGCTCATTGCCGAGAAACTTGCGGGCAATTTCCGTTGCTCGCTGGATGACTTTCAGTGCTGCCTTCCGGATTCGCCCGATGCCCAATTGCGTGCCGCTCGCGAAATACCCAGACCCGCCGCGGACGAAGCTACTGACCGCGCTGTTCAACAGTGGCCCAAGCACGCTGCTCGCCGCCACGTTTGCCGCGATGCTATTGGCGGACAGCACCAGACCCCGCATGATGCGGGCCGACGCCGAGTCGGCTGGGTCGACGGCGGCTCCGCGCACCGGAGGCAGGCCGCGGAGCCCAGCTTCGACCTCCGCGAGTTCCTGGCCCTGGGCGTACGACAGGACGACTTCAGCTGCGGGATACTCGCTCCCGCCGATGGCCCCTGATAGGTCGCCAGATTCCGGCAACTGGATGGCCAGGACTCGGCGTAGCGAATCGATGCCCGGCGGGCGCGTCGTCTCCAGGCTGGATTCCGCGGCCAGGGTCAGTCCCGTGGCGGCCAGCCAGTGCCCGCTCATCAGCGCCGCGAGGCGCTCATCGGCGCTGGTCCCGATGGTTTCTCGGTCAGCCCCGCTACTCTCGATGGCCGCCCGCTCAAGTTCTCGCTGGAGGGCGTCAGCTACCTCAAGATAATCCTCGGCGGCGACAGCGAGGCGGCTGAACGGCTGCTGTGCCTCCGCTACCGAGAACCCGCCCCTGATCAGAGCTTCCTCAGGCCGCTCGGCTGCGCTCTGCGGGGAGAACTCGCGCATGAGGCGTCCGCGAACGACAACCGAGTCCGACTCGCGGAGTAGCAGCCGGAGATTTCCCACGTAGTTTTCTATCGCGTCTGGTAAAGCCATTAAGTACCTCCGACGATACGAATCATCTGCGCGGAGACCGGGGCGCACATGACTGTACTCCCGCTCTTACCGGCTGAACTGTTCTGTCGGTTAGCGATTATCGGCGAGTGCCGTCCGGGCGATCATTATCCGGCCCGATGCTTGAAGCTGACAGCGCGCCCGCGCCGATGTGCGGTAGGTACCGGGTTCGGTGGCTGACGACCGTCCAGGGCTTTCGCGTTGCCGCGTGCGCTGGCTACGATGCGCCGGTGGGCATGTCGGGACCAGCGCGTCAGATCGCCGTAGATCACGGCAAATTGCAGCGCATGCTGGGGTCGCCGGAGCTGGCCTGGCTGGTGGACAGGATCCGCAGCAGGCTGGAGCGCGGCGAGCCGCTCGACGGCACCGTGACCCTCATCGGCGCTACCCCGGCCCAACGGCGGGCGGCCGCGCGCCTGATCGGCCGGAACGCTGGCCGCGGCTCCTCGCTGAGCGTGCCGCTGCCGGCGGTCGCGTCCGAGCTCTGGCGAGCCGCGGCCGCACCTGACCTGGTTTCCGCAGTGGAGGCGCTGCGCGGGCCGGTGCGCAACCTGGCCGCCGAGCGCGCCGCCGATCTGCAGCGCTGGGGTGATGCGCTGACTGAAGTCCGCGCCAGCCTGCTGTCGAAGCACGACTGGTACCGGGACTGGCTGGACGGCATCAGCCGGGATGGCACCGTCACCAAGCTGATCAGGCAAGGCCACGCGAACGTGATCACGCAGGCCGTGACTGTACTCGAGCACCTGCCGGACGGCCCGGAACAGGGCGCGGCCGTGCTGGCCGTACTTGCTGCCGAAGCGACCGGTGACGATCGAGCTCTCTCGACGGGGCCGCTAGCCCCGCTGGTGCTCCGTGCCCTGGCCGCTCGCGAAGGCGTCGCCATGCCAGTGACCCGCGCTGCCGAGCTGGCCTTGTGGGGTGCGGCGGGTGTCGTCACCGACGACCTGGCCAGCCAGATCCTGGTGCTCAACCTGCGATCTGGCGGCGAACCGGTCGGCCGCTGGCTGACCGAGGCCGCCGACGCGGGCCAGCCGTTCCGGCTGACGCTGCGGCAGATCGCGGCCGCCCCGGCGCTGCCGTGGGCGCTGGAGATCTACGTCTGCACGAGCACGGCCCTGATGGCGGCCGCCGCAGATCAGCTTGGCGCGGCCTGCCCACCGCTGGTGTGCACCGAGGGCGAGCCATCGGTGGCCTGCACCCGGTTGCTCGAGTCGGCCGCGAGCAGCGGATCGACGGTGCGCTGGCACGCCGACTTCAGCTGGCCAGGGCTGCGCGGAACGGCGACAGCGCTCCGTCGCCTGCGCGCCGAGCCATGGCGGATGACGGCCGGGGATTATCAGGACGCGCTCGCAGGCGGAGCTGATCCGCTCAGGGGCCAGACCGAGCCGAGTCCGTGGGACCCCCGGCTCTCCGAGCTGATGCGGATGACCGGCCGGGCCGTCCACGAGGAGCGGGTGCTGCCTGGATTGCTCGCTGAGCTAGCGGCGCGTGCCGAGCCGCGGTTACCGGTCTTTTAGCGTGGCTGTGACGGCGCCGCTACTCTTCTGGCGGCGTTGCCACTTTCACGCTAACCGAGGCGGGTGCCGATGAGCGTGCGGAGCAGCGCCCTGGTCCGCGTCGCCGCGTCGCCGCGTGCGTATTCGCCGGCTACGAAGTCGGTCACCCCGGCGTCGGCCAGTGCCATGATCTGCCCGGCGACCGAATCCTCGTCGCCGACGATGGCGACGTCGCCTGGGCCGGCCGCGCCCTCCTTGTCGAGCATCGCCCGGTAAGACGGCAGCTGCCCGTAGATCGCGAATGCCTTGCCCGCATCCGCGCGTGCCTGTGCTGGATCATCGGTGACGCACACCGGCAGGATGCATACGACGCGCGGGCTCGGCCGCCCAGCCTCGGTGGCCGCAGCCGTGATGGTCGGGACGATGTAATCGCGCACAGTGGCGGGACCGGTCATCCACAGCACGGTGCCGTCCGCGTGGCGGCCCGCCAGGCTCAGCATCTGCGGGGCCAGCGCGGCCAGCAGCAACGGCAATTTACGACCGGAACGTGGCGTCGACAGGCCGATGTGCGCATGCACGGTTTCACCGTCGAAGGACACCGGATCACCAGCCAGCAGCGGCACCAGCACGGCGAGGTACTCGCGCATGTGCCGGGCGGGCTTGTCGAAGCTGTAGCCGTACATGTCCTCGATGACGATCTGGTGCGACAACCCGATGCCGAGGGCGAGCCTGCCGCCCAGCGCCAGGTCGGCTGTCAGCGCCTGCTGGGCGAGGACCGCCGGGTGTCGCGGGTATGTCGGCACGACCGCGGTGCCGAGCTCGATCCCCGGCACCTGGCTGCCTGCGACGGCCAGTGCGGTCAGCGCCTCCAGGCCGAAGATGTTAGACATCCAGGCCGAGGCGAACCCTTCGTCGACCGCCATGCGCAGCTGATCAGCGACCTTGGCCAGTGCGTCGGGCCCATCGGGTTCAGCTACCGAAGTGCCGATCCGCATAACAATCTCCGTCCGCTCTGGCTGGACACCGTTCCCCTGATGATCGCAGGGGCATCGGTCCGATCCTGGCGGCAAGGTCCACCAGACGCAAGCCTGCTGCAGCCGGCCGCCTTATCGGCACTAAAGGCGTATAACCGGCGGTGGATGGACACAACTGACAACTTCGGCCGCTTATTGCATAGCATTCGGCTAACCGTTACTAGGAAAACCAGGGCCTCGTCTCCTTTTGCCGCTGGTCTGCCGGGGGACAATAGGGACATGGAATCCGCCGCACCAAAACGCGCCGACCGAGCCAGCCGAGCCGACGTAGGCGCGGCGGCGGAACGGGAGCGCCGGGCAGCGACCGACCGGGCCAGGCAGCACCAGCAGGCCGCGGCCAGGGCCAGGGCCAGGGCGGCGGAACGAGAGCGCGAGGCTGCCGAGCGGGCAAGCCAGCAGCGTGCCGCGGTCCAGCTGCCGTCAGACCGCTATCTGGACCGGGAGGATAGCTGGCTCAGGTTCGCCCAGCGGGTGCTTGAGCTAGCCGAGGATCCCAACGTCCCGCTGCTGGAACGGGTCCGGTTCGCCGCGATCTTCGCAAGCGCCCTCGACGAGTTCTTTGGCGTCCGGATCGCGGGCCGGATCCGCCGGATGGCCACCGGGCTGCCGGTCGAGAACGCATCCGGCGCGTCGGCGGAGCAGATCCTGGAGAACGCGCTGCGGTTCGCCGGCGAGTTGTCCGCCCGCCATGCCCGCTCCTTCCATGAGCTGCTGCAGCCTGCCCTGGCCAACGAGGGAATCGAGATCCTGCGCTGGAAGGAGCTAGTGCCGGACGAGCAGTCCCGGCTCTCGACGCTGTTCCGGGAGCGCATCTACCCGGTGCTGACGCCGCTCGTGGTGGATCCGGCTCACCCGTTCCCGTTCATCTCTGGCCTGACCCTCAGCCTGGCCATGACCCTCGCAGACCCTGACACCGGCCACACCATGTTCGCCAGGGTGAAGGTGCCGCCGCTGCTGCCGAGGCTGCTCACCGTCGCGCCGAACAGGTTCGTGCCCCTGGAAGACGTCATCGCCGCTCATCTCGGCGACCTGTTCGTCGGTCTGGACATCCTGGAGCACCACGTATTCCGGGTAACCCGGATCAGCGACCTCGAGATCGACGAGGACGTGACCGAGAACCTGATGCAGTCGCTGGAGCGCGAGCTGATGCGCCGCCGGTTCGAGCCCGCGGTCCGGCTCGAGGTAGAGGAGTCCATCTCCGACGACGTGCTGGACAAGCTGGTCACCGAGCTGGACGTGGACACCAGGGCGGTCTACCGGGTACCTGGCCCACTGGACTTGTCCGGGTTGTCATCGATCGCGGACCTCGACATCCGGCACCTGAAGTATCCGAGGTTCGTCCCGTCCGAGGCGGCCCTGGCGGCCAGCGGCGGGAGCGTCTTCAACGTGATGGCCGAGCAGGACGTCCTTGTTCACCATCCTTACGACTCGTTCACGGCAAGCGTGCAGCGACTGGTGGTGGCCGCGGCCGCGGATCCGCGGGTGCTCGCCATCAAGCAGACGCTGTACCGGACCAGCGGTGACTCGGAGATCGTGGACGCGCTCATCGACGCAGCCGAGGCTGGCAAGCAGGTCGTGGTCGTCGTCGAGCTCAAGGCGCGCGGTGACGAGCGGGCCAACATCGCCTGGGCGCGCAAGCTCGAGCAGGCAGGCTGTCACGTGGTGTTCGGCTTCCTCGGCCTGAAGACGCACTGCAAGATGGCACTGGTCGTGCGCGAGGAGCCGGACGGGTCGTTGCGCCGGTTCTGTCACATCGGAACCGGCAACTACCACCCGAAGACGGCACGGCTGTATGAGGACTTCGGGCTGCTCACCGCGGACCGGACGGTCGGCGAGGACATCACCGACTTGTTCAACCACCTGACCGGGTTCAGCCGCCGGACCGACTACCGGCGGCTGCTTGTGGCGCCCGCCAGAATGCGGACCGGGCTCATCGAGCGCATCGAGGCGCAGGCGCAACTGCAGCGGGACGGCAAGCCCGCGCGGATCCAGATGAAGTGCAACGCGCTGATCGACGAGGAAACGATCGATGCGCTCTACCGGGCTTCCATCGCCGGCGTCCCGATCGACTTGTGGATCCGCGGGATCTGCTCGATCAGGCCAGGCATGGCGGGGCTGTCGGAAACCATCCGGGTGCGCAGCGTCGTCGGGCGGTTCCTCGAGCATTCGCGGATCTACGCATTCGGGACCGGCGCCGACGAGTCACCGGGCGAAGTGTGGATGGGCAGCGCAGACCTGATGCACAGGAACCTGGACCGGCGCGTCGAGCTGCTCATCAGGGTCGCTGACGAGGCGCAGCAGGCCGAATTGCGGCAGCTGATTGACCTGGCAATGGACCCGCGCATCTCCTCGTGGTGGCTGGGGCCGGACGGTACCTGGACCCGGCATCACCTGGATGCGTCCGGGGCGCCGCTGACCGACATTCAGGACCTGCTCATCAGGTCACGGCGGGTCCGTGGATCCGATGGGTGACAATCGCCCGGCCGACGAAGTCAGAGCCGCCGGGGCCGTGGTGTGGCGGCCGGCCGGCGGCGGCGCGCAGGTCGCCGTCGTGCACCGGCCGAAGTTTGACGACTGGAGCTTCGCCAAGGGCAAGCTCGAGCCGGGCGAGCATGTCCTGCTCGCCGCGGTTCGCGAAATTGCCGAGGAGACCGGGCTCCGGGTAACTCTCGGCCGAAGGCTGCCCGAAGTGCGCTATTGCTCGGCCGGGACAGACAAGGTTGTCGATTACTGGGTGGCCAGGCCGACGGACGCTGCCACGACCTTTGCCGCCAACAGCGAGATTGACCAGCTGGTCTGGCTGGCCGCGTCCACAGCCGGCGCTCGCCTCAGCTACCCGCGAGACGTGCAGACCCTCGGCGAGTTCCGGACCGGGCCGCGCCGGACATCGCCCATGATCCTGGTCCGGCACGCCTCGGCGGGCAGCAAGTCCGCCTGGCACGCCGACGACGTGTCCAGGCCGCTGGACCCGGCTGGGAAGAAGGATGCCAAGCTGCTGGCCCCGCTGCTGAAATGCTTCGGCGACTGCCGGGTGCTGAGTTCGCCAGCGGAGCGCTGCGTGGCGACGGTCCGGCCGTACGCGGAGTTCATCGGGATCAGCGTGGAGATCGAGGCGGCTCTCGACGTGGCCGATGGCATCGATGCGGGACCGGGCGGGGTGGCCGCGAAGACGGCGGCGCAGCTCGCGGCCGATGAGCGGCCGGTCGTCATCTGTGCGCACCGGGAGAACCTGCCCGCGCTGCTGGCGGCTGCCTGCGCTCAGCTCGGCGCGGCCGGTCCGGATGACCGGCCGCTGCGCAAGGGTGAATTCATCGTGCTCCACCGCGACGCCGGCAAGCTCGCCGGCATCGAACGGCATCACTGCGCGGACGTCGGCTGACTGCGTGCCCGGAGCGCGGGACGAAGCCCTCGGTCCGGTTGGCGAGCTGATGTGGCGGACCGCTGCGGTGGCTCGGACGCTACCCCGCGGCCGTTGCTGGCTGCCAGTCCAAGGTTGGCGGCAACGCGCCCTCCAGGATCAGTAGCCAGCGCTTGACTTCTATACCGGCGCCGCCGCTATAGCCGCCGAGGCCATCGCTGGCCAGCACCCGATGGCACGGGACGATCACCGGAATCGGGTTGGATCCCATGATCTTCCCGACGGCCCTGGCTGGCAGGACGCCGTCCGCCGCCTTCAAGCCACTGCTCCGGGCAAGCTCACCGTAGCTCGTGGTCTGCCCGTAACTGACCGCCGCGGCAAGCGTCTGGAGTACCTGGCGCTGCTGGCCCGCCGTGACTGACCAGTCAACCGGCACGTCGAATGCCGTCCGATGACCGCGGAAGTACTCGACGAGCTGCCCGCACACTGCATCGGCGAGCTCGCGGTGGTCCTCGGTGCCCGCTGGTGCCGGACCGAAGCGCACGCGCGCCACGCCGCGTGGGCCGCAGCCAGCGCTTACCTCGCCAACCGGCGTCGAGAGCCGTGCCCAGGAAAGCGCCGCCATCTGATCATTCTGCCGGTTGCCCGCAAGCCACGCCACCGGCAAGCCCGCTCGGTGGCCGCGTGCCAGCGGCCGGTGCGCAGCATGCCGCCGCGCCATTGCGCCGCCGCCGAAGTGTCAGAAGCCGGCGATAGAAGTAGAGGCAGGACACTGGAGGGAGTCACGCGATGACCGACAACATTGCCGATGCCGTCGAGGCCGAGCTCGTCGCGCTGTCGGGCTTGTTAACCGAACCACTGGAGCAGGAGTGCCTGCGGTGCTTCCTGCTCAGGATGCTCAACGACTTCGGCTGCGATGGCACGCACCGGTGGGCGATCCACTGGCGCGACCTGCGCGCGCCGCAGGCCACGGCCCTTGTCGGCAAGCTAGCCGAGCTCGGCGGCTGCTGTGACTGCGAGGTAATGCTCAACGTGTTCCCGCATTACCCAGGGGGTGAGCGGCTGCTGCCCTGCGCGGGACAGCCGCAGGCGGGCTCCGCGGTTCCGTGCAATCTGCGGGTGCTGCGGCGCACGGCATGACCTTGCCGGGCTACGCCGGCGGCGGTGGCTAATCGGCGCCTTTCTCCAGAATGCGCAGCAGAGCCCGGGCGATCGGCACTGCCGCCAGCTCGACTTGCCACGGCCGCGCGCCATAGCCGGCCAGGTCCGTGGCGACCGTCGGCGCGCTAAGTTCTGGCGGCGGCTGCCAGGCCAGCCGCCGCACCGCGTCGGGCGGGAGCAGGTTCTCGGCAGGCATCGTGTGCTCGTCGGCAAGCGCGGCAACAACGGCGCGGGCCGCTGTCAGCCGTCTGGCCGCCTCCGGGTCGCGATCCTGCCAGCGATGCGCTGGCGGCGGGCCATCGCCGGGTGGCGCGGACGCGGCCGGCAGTGCGCGGTCGGGCTGAGCACGGGCGCGGCCGATAGCTCGCTGCCACTCCGGCATATGGCGCCGCGCGCCGCGGCCTGAGAAACCGGTCACGGCGCTAAGTTCACCCGGTCCGGTTGGCATCAGGCGGGCGGCCTCCACGATGGCCGAATCCGGCAAGACCTTGGTCGGCGACAGATCCCGGCGCCGCGCGATCTTGTCACGTTCCTGCCAGAGCTCCCGTACGACGGCAAGCCCCCGGCGGTTGCGGACGCGGTGGATGCCGGAGGTCCGTCGCCAGGGATCAGTGCGCGGCGGCGCCGGCGGCGCGGCCAGCACCGCGGCGAACTCTTGCTGTGCCCAGCCGAGCTTCCCCTGTTCAGCCAGCCGTTCGGCGAGCAGGTCCCGGAGCTCGACAAGCACCTCGACATCGAGAGCCGCATACCGGAGCCATTCTTCCGGCAGTGGTCTGGTAGACCAGTCGGCCGCAGAGTGGCTCTTCTCCAGGCCCAGCCCCAGCATCGACTCGACCATGGTCGCGAGACCAACCCGCGGGCAGCCGAGCAGGCGGCCAGCAATCTCGGTGTCGAAGAGCTGACGGGGCCGGTAGCCGAGTTCGGCCAGGCACGGCAGATCCTGGGAAGCGGCGTGCAGCACGGCCTCGGTGCCGGCGAGCGCCGCGTCCAATTCCGACAGATCCGGGCATGCGACAGGATCGATCAGGACGGTTCCGGCGCCCTGGCGACGGAACTGAACCAGGAAGGCTCGGTGACCGTACCGGAATCCGCTGGCTCGCTCGGCATCGACCGCGACCGGTCCAGCCCCGCTTGCCAGCGCGTCGACGGCGTTACGGAGGGCTTCGGCGGTCTCGACCAGCGGCGGCAGCCCGTCTCTCGGCTCCAGCAAGGGCACGACCGTCCGCTCAGCCTCAGCGAACTCGTCAGCGGCCGGCACCGCTGTATCAGCTCCTGCAGCGGCCGGTTCGGCTGCGCCGGGTTCGTCGGCGGTGGGGTATACGCCGGCGAGGTCTGCGGCGGCTGGGTTGGGTGCTGCGGTCGGCTCGGCGGCGCCGGGACCTTTCGAAGCGGACTGCGACGTCGGGGGGTCCGTCGGCTCAGTCCCTGCGCTCTCGGCCTGGCCGCTCATAGTCGCGGCCTGCGGCGCTGCGGCCGCAGCGGCGCGACTCCCGGCGCCACCGGCGGAAGTCCCGCTGCGGTGCAGATCACCTCGGACCAGGCCGCCACATGGCCGGCGAGTTCCGCGGAGGTGCCATCAGCGATCGCAGGTGACCACGACGCCCGCAGCTCGAAGCTGGTGGAGGTGGGCTCATCCTGCTTGCTGCCGAAGCCCTGCGTTACGACTGTGGTCACGGTCCCGCTGATCTTCCTGTATCCCGCGCTGCGCGCGTCGAGAGCCTCGATAAGCCAGCTCCAGCCGACCTCGTTGATCAGCGGATCGGCAGCCATCTCTGGCTCAAGCTCGGCTCGGACGTAGCCGATAATTCGATACTTCCCATCCCAGCCTGGCTGACCCGCCGGGTCAAATAGCAGCACGAACTTGCCCGAGCCGATTTCGGCATCGGTGTCAGCGGGGGCCAGGCTGTCGGTCACCGCCATGGCTACAGCGGACGCGAATGGCGCCAGCCGACGGGGCGGCGGCTCCTGCTCCGAGGCCAGTTCCGGCCGCAGGCGCAACTGGTCGGCGATCCCGGTTTCCATCTCCGCCACGGCCCGCTGGAACTCATCGGCGCCGGAAGGTATGGTCACTGGCTGCCCAGCCGGCCTCAGGGTCTGCGCGTCGGGCACGGGCCAGTGACCGTCATGCCACGCGATCGCGGAGGCCGGCCGTGCAGGCCGGCTTGAGGACTACCGGGACGTCTCCTATCAGCAGTGCCGCACCGCAGGTGACGCAATACCACTCAGGGCAGCATAGGTCAGGACTATCCGGGCACCGGCCCGCCAGGCCGTGGTGCTGCATGATGGAACGATCCAGGCCGCAGTCAGGACAGTGCCGGATGATCTCAGCCATCAGGCCTCCTTACCTCTCGGCTCAGGATCGATGCTGGCACGAGACCGGTCGCAAGCCCCGGACCTGCGGCGGCGTGTCATGCGCTTTTGCGCGGAACGACCGCCGTACAGCCGAGATCCCGAGCCTGCAGGCGGCCGCGGTTCACTTCGCCAGCCGGCACGGACCTGGCGCGCTGTGGCGGTTGCGGCGGGCTGATTTAGCCTGATTTGTGAAGCCAGGATCGATGAAACGTCCAGAGTGACGCTCGCTGAGGCCGGGCCATGACCGGTGCGGGGCTGTGAAATCATCGGCTGGTGACGCCAATCGCTGAAGAATCCCCGTTCCTGCTCGCCTGCCGACGGCAACAGGTGCCGCATACGCCAGTGTGGTACATGCGCCAGGCGGGACGTTCGCTGCCGGAGTACCGGGCGCTGCGCACCAGGACGGCGATGCTGGAGGCGTGTGCGACGCCTGACCTGATCACCGAGATCACGCTGCAGCCCGTTCGCCGCTACGGCGTAGACGCGGCGATCTTCTTCAGTGACATCGTGGTCCCGCTGCGCGCCATCGGCGTGGGCATCGACATCAAGCCGGGCGTCGGGCCTGTGGTTGATCGTCCCATCAGGTCCGCAGCGGACATCGCGCAACTGCGGCCGCTGGAACCCGACGATGTTCCTTACATCACCGAAGCGGTGGCCAGCCTGGTCAAGGAACTCGATGGCAAGCCGCTGATCGGCTTCGCTGGCGGCCCGTTCACGCTGGCGAGTTATCTCGTCGACGGCGGGCCGTCGAAGAACTTCGAGGTCACCAAGTCGATCATGTACGGCCAGCCGCAGTTGTGGGCGGACCTGATGGGCAGGCTGGCTGATATCACTATCGGCTTCCTGAAGGTACAGGTAGCCGCGGGCGCCGGCGCCGTCCAGCTATTCGACTCGTGGGCCGGCGCGCTCAGCCCGGACGACTACCGCAGCTGCGTGCTGCCGCACAGTAAGCGGATTTTCGCGGCGCTCGCCGACAGCGGTGTGCCACGGATCCATTTTGGCGTCGGCACCGGCGAGCTGCTTGGCCTGATGGGTGAGGCTGGCGCTGATGTGGTGGGAGTGGACTGGCGGGTGCCGCTGGACGAGGCAGTAAGCCGGGTCGAGCCAGGCAAGGCCCTGCAAGGAAACCTGGACCCAGCGGTCTTGCTGGCCCCCTGGCCGGTCATCGAGCAGCGCGCCCTGCAGGTGCTTGAGCGCGGCCGGACCGCGGAGGGGCATGTCTTCAATCTCGGCCATGGCGTGCTGCCGCAAACCGACCCGGACGTGCTCACCAGGCTCACCGAGCTCGTGCACACGGCCTCCGCCCGGCACCGCTGATCGGCCGGCTTCCTGGCGGCCTGGCCTGGCCGGCCAGGGCCTCCGCTGGGCCAGGCCCTCCGCTGGGCCAGGCCCTCCGCTCGACCAGGCCGGCCCCGGCTCGGCCTGGCCGAGCGTGTTATCCGGTGCTGTCCTTGGGTTGGGCCGGCCCAGCGCGGCGGCCGCCGAACCGGCGCCAGCCCAGCAAGCCAATCGCGCCGAGCACCAGCACGACGATCAGGAACGGCAGCGCGGCGCCAAGGGCCGTCAGCAGCAACGCAGTCGCATGCCGGAGGGCGCGCCAGCCAGCCGCCAGCCCGGCCAGGAAGCCGTGCTTCGACCCGACGTGGTGATGGCCCGCAAGCTTGGCGCTGAGCAGGGTCATCGTCACGGTGCCGTAGCTGGTCGCCTGGTTCAGTGCCCGCTGCTGGGACAGCAGCGAGTTCAGGTACGACTGATCCTGGCTGATCTGCTGCTGCACCTGGAGGAGTCCGGACACCGACGCGGCTCGCTTGAGCAGCGCCCGGAGGGCCGCGATGGCATCCTGCTCGGAGGTCACGAGGCTGTTCACATCCGCGACCTGCTGCGTGACATCGGTCGCGTGCTGCTGCATGGCGAGCTGGGTGCCGATTGCCGGCGAGGAGAGCTGGCCTAGCGCCGCTTGATAGGAGGGAACGGGGATCTTCAAGGTCAGGCTGATCGTTTCCCGGCTCGGACTTGCCAGGTGACTTGCCGGACACCTGCTCGTCCGCGGTGTAGCCGCCGGCCGACACTACGATGGCGATAGCCCGCTTCGCGGCCGCCGCAACGTCGGCTGACCGAACCGTGAGACTGGCTGTGTAGACGATGCTCTGGTTCGCCGGAGTCAGGCCAGCGGTGTCAACCGCGGTGTGACCGGCCTGGCCGCCTGGCGCACCGGCGGCTGCGTTGGGCACAGCTTGCGGCCCGGCTTCGGCCCGGAGCCCGGATCCGGTCCCACTGGCAGAACTGACGCCGCTACCGGCGCTGCACGCCGCGAGCAGCAGGCAGCCTGAGAGCAAGACGGCGCCGCCGATCGCGATGCGCCGAGGTCGAACTCGACTTGTCATGCCCTTCGGACGTCCGAGCGCCGAGCGCGGTTCCGCCAAACCTGGAATCGTTCCGGCGCCAACTGACCAGCGTCAGCGGGAGCCGTCCCGCCCGGCACGGTGCCGAGCCGGACCGGCGATAATCGGAGCCGTGACATCTCCGAGGACCGAGCAGCATGAGCACCCGGCGCCTGGTGCGCGCGCGCCGCAGGCCGCCGGATCCGCGCCCGGCGATCGGCGGGCGCGCTCCGTCGCGATCATCGGGGGCGGCATCGCCGGCCTGGCGGCGGCTTACTTTCTGCGCGACAGCGGCCTGACAGTCACGGTGCTGGAAGGCTCGCCGCGGCTAGGAGGCAAGCTTGCCGTGTCCGACGTCGCCGGCGTCTGCGTCGATTCCGGCGCTGAGGCGCTGCTCGCCCGGCGGCCGGAAGGCACCGGCCTGATCGCCGAGCTCGGATTGTCCGGGCAGCTACAGGTACCGGGCACGACCTCGGCCGGAATCTGGACCCGGGGGAGCGTCCGGCCGCTGCCGCGGCGTCAGTTCATGGGCGTACCAGCGGACATGGGCGAGCTCGCCGAGTCCGGAATCTTGTCCGAGCACGGCCTGGCCAGGGCGCAGCAGGATCTGACCCTGCCCGCATCCGGCGCCGACGCTGACGAATCGGTCGCCGTCACGGTGGGTGCGCGGTTCGGTGCGGAGCTAGTAGACCGGCTCGTCGAGCCGCTGCTGGGTGGCGTTTATGCCGGCCGTTGCGACGACTTGTCTTTTGCAGCGACGCTGCCCGGCCTCGCCCAGGCGGCGCGCAAGCATAGTTCCCTCGCGGCGGCGGCGGCCGAGCTTCTGCCAGCAGCGCCTGCGCAAGCCCAGCCGCCGAAACCCGCGCCGCCGGTCTTCACCACCTTGACGGGCGGGCTCGGCACGCTGCCGGCCGTCCTCGCCTCGGCATCTGGCGCTACCGTCCGGACGAGCGCGATGGTTCGCGAGCTCACCAGAACTGCGGCCGGATGGCGGCTGACCGTCGGCTCGGCGCATGCCCCCGAATACCTGGCGGCGGACGCGGTGATCGTCGCGGCTCCGGCCTTGCCGGCCAGTCGGTTGCTGGCCGGTGCGGCGGCCCGGGCCGCAGCTGCGCTCGGCGAGATCCGGTACGCGAGCATGGCGGTCATCACACTGGCCTATCCCGTGGCCGCGTTCCCCTCCCCGGTGACCGGCAGCGGATTCCTGGTGCCGCCGGTGGACGGACGGGCGGTGAAGGCGGTCACCTTCAGTACCGTCAAGTGGCCGCACTTGCGCGCCGGGCACAACCTGCACATCGTCAGGTGCTCGGTGGGCCGTCTGGGGGAGGACGCGATCCTGCAGCGGGACGACGCGGAGCTGGCCGGCCTGGCGGCAGCCGACCTGGCCGACGCCACCGGCGTGCGCGGTCAGCCCGCCGGGGCAAGGGTCACCCGCTGGGGAGGCGGCTTGCCGCAGTACAGCGTCGGCCATCTCGATCGGGTCGCGCGCATCCGGTCCGGCCTGGCAGCGCAGCCGGGGCTGGCCGGCTGCGGCGCCGCCTATGACGGCGTCGGCATTCCGGCCTGCATTGCGACCGCACGGCAAGCGGCGGATCAGATTGCGGCCTACCTCGGCGGTGCCGGGCGTGCGGCCCAGCAAGCGGGAGACACGCATTGATAAAGCTGGACCGCGACGGGCCTGTCTGGGTACTGCGCATGCAAGGCGGCGAGAACCGGTTCTCCCTGGACTGGCTCGGTGCCGTCAATTCCGCGCTCGACGCGATCGAGGCGGCTGACGAACCGTGTGCGCTGGTCACGACCGGGGACGGCAAGTTCTACAGCAACGGCATGGACCTGGACTGGCTGGCGACGGAGCCGACCAGGGCGGCTGAGTACCTCGCGGCCATCTACCGGGTCCTGGGCCGGATGATGGGCTTCCCGGCGATCACCGTGGCCGCGGTCAACGGGCATGCCTTCGGCGGCGGCGCATTGCTCGCTGCCGCGCACGACTTTGCCGTGATGCGCGAAGACCGCGGTTACTGGTGCATGCCAGAAGCTGACCTGGGGCTCGCGCTGACGCCGCAGTACCTCAGCGTGCTCACCGCGAAGCTGCCAGCCCGGACGGTGCAACGGGCCGTACTGACCGGCCATCGCTACGGCGGCCCGGAAGCGCTGGCGGACGACATCGTGCAGCAGGTAGCGGCCGCGGATGACGTCGTGCCGACGGCCGTGCGGCTCGCGACGGAGCTGGCGGGCAAGGATCGGCGGACAGTGGCCGAGCACAAGCGACTGCTCTACGGCGAGACGATCAGGACTCTGCTCGGCTAGCCAGAACGGCTGCCAGCCAGGATCTGCAGCGCACGCATGAACTGGCGGGCAAGCGCGTCACCGAGCGCAACCATGGTGGTGCGATCGACGCCGGGCTGGGGCTCGCGGCCAGCTGAGACTCTGTCAGTGGCCGGCCCGGCTGGCCGGCTGAGATCATGGCCACGTGGCTGGCGTGCGGGTGCTCGGCGTGGATGCGTGCCGAGCGGACTGGGTAGGCATCGGGCTGTCCGGCAGTCAGATCCGCGGCTACGTTCATGCGGAGATCGAGGCGCTGGTCCGGCAAGCCGGCGCGGACGGCCCGCTGCACGTCATCGGCATCGACATTCCTATCGGGCTGCCTGACGCCAGCATCCGCCGCGCGGATATTGAGGCGCGGGCGGCTGCCGGACCTCGCTGGGCGTCGGTGTTCGTGACGCCCGTGCGGGACACGATGGCGTCGTCCGGTTACCGCGCCGCCTGTGCGCTGAACAAGGAGCGGACCGGGCACGGCATCTCCACCCAGGCGTTTAACCTGCTGGGAAAGATCAGGCAGGTCGACAACTGGCTGCCGAGTGCACCATGTCGGGTCATCGAGGTTCATCCGGAACTCAGTTTCGCGCAGCTAGCCGGCGCCCCGCTGGCTGCTCGCAAGTCAAGCTGGGCCGGCCTGGCAATCCGGCGCCAGCTGCTTGCCGAGGCCGGCCTCGCGCTGCCGGACGACATTGGTGCGGCCGGCCTGCAGGCCGGCGCGGATGACGTGCTCGACGCGGCCGCGGCGGCATGGACAGCGGCCCGGGCGGCAGGCGGGCAGGCGCGCCGGCGACCGGCCGAGCCGGAACGGTTCAGTGATGGAGTCGACTGCGCGATCTGGACCTGACAGGGTGGCGGAGGTCCGCCGGCTCGGCCCGCAGCGGTCAGCGGAGCACCTCCGCCCGTCCGGTCACCGGCGCCTAATTCTGGTTGCCGGCCGCAATGCCGGGCTGAGACCATCCCGCATATGGCTCCTCAACTGATCCGCTCCAGCCAGCTGTACGCCGGTGCGCCGTACGCCTATGCGTCGATCGCGCCGCCGGGCAGCCTGGTCTTCACCGCGGGTGCCTGCCCGATCGATGAGCACGGTGACGTCACGGCGGTCGGTGATTACGCCGGGCAGGCCAGGCACGCTGTGGCGAATCTGGTGACCGCGCTGGCGGCGGCTGGTGCCACGCTGAGCGACGTGCTGAAGAGCACTGTCTACGTGGCATCCGCGCATCAGGCCGATCTCGTCCAGGTCTGGCAGGTGGTCCATGAGGCGTTCGGGGCGCACGACGCGCCGAGCACGCTGCTAGGCGTCACAACGCTTGGCTACACCGATCAGCTGGTCGAGATCGAGGCCGTCGCGCTCGCTGGCCGGGAGGCCCCGGCAGCCCGCGCGTCGGCCCCTGAGACTTAGCGACATTGAGTCACGCTGTAACCCGGTCACGGTCTTTGCGGGCATACATCTTGCAAGCCCTCCTCGGCCTCGCCGTGATCGGCGGCTCAACGCTACGTGATCGGCGGCATTACGAAAGCAGCGATCTGACGGCGGCCACGGTCTCAGCCAGATCGATTCGGGCGTGGACCTGGTGCCAGTCTCACTTCGGGCGTAGCGAGCACAGAACATCCCCTTCAGCGCACGGAGAGCGGCTGAAGCCGAGGTGAGGTTTGGGCATTTGATGGCGCGTTGACTTGGTGGGTGGCGTGCGCGCAGGCTTGCCTGGTCGGCAGTGCAGGGAGCTGGGACATGGACGGCGAAGACGAGATCGTGGGGTTGCTCCGTGCCTGTTGGGCCTGACCGGCGGAGGGCGATTGCTCTGCTGGGCGATGCCGAACGCGTTGCCCAGTCGATCGCTGGCTCTTGGGCCAGGGTGCTGGCGCTGACCACGGTGGCAGAGGCGCTGACCGCCGTGGAACCAGACCGCGCCGCCGCGATGCTTGCCGGCGTTGAGCACGCGGCCCAGACGATCAAGGTCAGGTCGAGCGTCGACTCGATACGCAAAGCTTTCAATTTGGAGAGGATCGCGGCGGCGCTCGCCGCCTTGGACCCCGGCCGTGCCGAGGTCCTCGCCCAGTCGATCACCGGCGCCAACTCCGGGCGGGCGCTCGGCCGGGTCGCCGAGGTGGTGGCCGCGTCCGATCCTGACCGCGCCGAGCGCATCGTCGCGTCGATCCCCGACGAGGGGTCGAGGGCGTATGCGCTCGCCGGGATCGCGGTGGGGCCGGCCGCCTCGGACAGCGAACGGGCCTTGCGGCTCATCGCCGAGGCCGACCTCCTCGCCCGGTCGATCAGTGACGCGAAGACGAGGATATCGGCGCTTGCCGGCGTCGCCTCGATCGTGGGCGCCCAGGACCCCGGCCGGGCCACCCGCCTGATCGCCGAGGCCGAGGTACTCGCCCAGTCGATCACCGGCAACCGGAAGAAGGCCAACAGCAGATCCAGGTCTGAAGCCCTGGTGCAAGTCACGGAGGCGCTGGCTGACATCGACCTGGGCCGTGCTGAACGCCTCGCCCGTTCCATCCCCGACACGTCGCTGAGCGAAAGGGCGCTGGAGAAAGTCGCGGCGCGGCTGGCCGCTGCCGACCCCGGCCGCGGCGAACTCCTGGCCCGTTCCCTCACCGACGAGTGGCACAAAACGTCCGCGCTCGCCAGGGTCGCTAGGGTGCTGGCTGCCTCCGATCCCGGCCGCGCCGAAGACCTCGCCCGGGCGCTGCGTCCGGAGGGGATGGCAGCATTGGCGCTGTCCGCGGTTGCGCGGGCACTTGCTGTCACCGACCTCGACCGCGCCGAACACCTGGCCCGGTCGATCACCGACGACGGACAGAGAGTGGAAGCGATGGCACACATCGCAAGAATTGCCCTCGACAACGGGCCAGCGCCCGGCCCCAGCGCGTTTAGGTGACGAAGGCCGGCGCACCGCCTCCCCACGCAGACCACGCGCAGTCCGGCAGAACCAGGCGCCGGCCAGCTACAGGCGACCAGCGCATGACCGCAACCTGGCCGCCGCGACGAGCGCGGCTGCGCGCGCACTCCAATTCGGCAGAGTCGTGCGGCGAACGGGATGATCGGTGCCGCGCGCAGATCACGCAGTTCGGTGCGGCATCGACGGTGACCAGCACCTCATCCAATGACGCCCTGAACGGCGGTTACGCGCGCGGCTCCTACGCGGCATCTCGGCCACCGGGACCCAGACCGTGCAGCGGTCACGTCGCGCGACGCTAGAACCCGGGCCCGCGCGAGAAAGCATGACCCTTTGCAAACGCTGACCGGGGTCGCAGTCTGGGTTACACCGATCAGCTCGTCGAGATCGAGGCCATCGCACTGGCTGGCGGCTCCAGCTGACGTCCGGCTCAGCCCTCCGCCCGGCCGCCAGCCGGTCGTCCCGGCCGGCGCATCTGCCTGGCGTGGCTAGGCAGTCGCCCGGCATCGGCCAGCGCGCGCCGGAGCAGGAACTCGATCTGGGCGTTCGTGCTGCGCAGCTCGTCCGCCGCCCACCTGGCCAGCGCATCATGAACGGCCGGGTCGAGCCGAAGCAGGATGCCCTTTCGCTCGCTCATCGCGATACCGCCTGTGGCGATACCGTGCCCGCGGTCACTGGTAGAGGGATCCCGTGTTGACCACCTGCTGGGTTGCCTGCTCGCTGCACAGGACCACGAGCAGGTTGGACACCATCGCGGCCTTCCGTTCCTCGTCCAGCTCGACCACGCCTTCTTCCTGGAGTCGCTCAAGCGCGAGCTTCACCATGCCGACCGCACCCTCGACGATGCGCGCCCGCGCGCCAACCACCGCGCTTGCCTGCTGCTGGCGCAGCATGGCCTGGGCGATCTCCGGGGCATAAGAAAGCCGGGTAAGCCGCGACTCGATGATCGCCACCCCGGCCGGCCTGACGCGGTTCCTGAGCTCGGCCGACAGCTTCTGGGTGATTTCCTCGGCGTTGTCACGCAGCGACAGCGCGCCGCTGCCGCGGTTGTCGTACGGATAACTCGACGCAATGTGCCGGACGGCCGTCTCGGTCTGAATGGTGACGAATTGAGTAAAGTTGTCGACCGCATAGGAGGCGCTTGCGGTGTCCTGGACCTGCCAGACGACCACGGCGGCAATCTCGATCGGATTGCCGTCCGCATCGTTGACCTTCGCCTGGGCAGATTCCTGATTGCGGATCCGGGTGGAGACGGCTATCCGCCGGGTGAACGGATTCACCCATTGCAAGCCGGAGTCGCGGATGGTGCCGCGATACCGGCCGAAGAGCTGAACCACGCGCGCCTTCCCCGGCACTATGGGCGTCAGGCCGGCCAGCACCAGCGCTGCGCTGGCCACGACAATCGCACCGGCCCATCGCAGCGCCAGGGCCACGCCGGGACTCTGATCGCCAGACCTTTGCAGCAGCACGATCCCGGCTATCAGCAATCCGAGTCCCAGCACGAGCATCCGGATGCCGGGAAGATGCCCAGCCGGGCGCTCAGTTATCTGCTGGGCATCTAGCTGCCTGGCGTCGCGCTCCGTGTGTACGGCGACGGGAACTTGCGATGCCATCGAAACCACCTCCAGTTGACGCGTCTGATACCACGCGACTAGCACCATGATATCAGTTTTCGCGTCGCCGCCATAGCCGGGCGGGTCGATGGGTGCTCAGGTCGGCTGGCTCACCAGCGGCTCTGGTAGACATATCAGTATGGCTGGGAACGAAGAGTCCGGGCAGGCCCCCGGCCGCCCGAGGGCCCGCGACCTCAATGAGCTCATCCGCTACGTCATGTGGTCGGTCTTTCGGGTCAGCGGCCCGGCCGCGATCGACGCTGCCGCCAGTGCAGCTGGCGCCAGCGGCAGGCTCGGCCTGGCCGCTGAAGTAACCGAGCTGTGCCAGCAGGCGGCCGGCAAGGGCGTGGTCACTCGCGGGTGCTACGACATCCAGGGCATGCGAGCAGACGCGGATTACATGTTCTGGTGGGTCGCGCCAACCACCGACGACCTGCAGGAGATGTATGCCAACTTCCGCCGGACCGGGCTCGGCCGGGCCAGCGAGCCGGTCTGGTCGGCGATGGCGCTGCACCGGCCGGCGGAGTTCAACAAGAGCCATATCCCGGCGTTCCTGGCCGGGGAAGACGCTAAGAACTACGTCAGCGTCTACCCGTTCGTCCGATCGTATGAGTGGTACCTCCTCGACGACGCCGAGCGCCGCGAGCTGCTCGCCGAGCATGGCCAGATGGCACGCGAGTATCCCGACGTCAGGGCTAATACCGTCGCCTGCTTCTCGCTGAACGACTACGAGTGGATGCTCGCCTTCGAGGCCGACGAACTGCACCGGATCGTGGATCTGATGCGGCATCTGCGGGCGGCCAGAGCGCGGCGGCACACCAGGGTGGAGATCCCGTTTTACACCGGCCGTCGCAAGCCCGTCGATGAGCTAGTCGCCGCCCTGCCGTGACGGCCGGCCGCTGGCGGTCCTCCCGTTGACGGCCCGGTCGCTGCACGGTGACCTGGCTAGCGGTTCAGTGCTTCCTCGATCGCGGAGCGGTGGTCGTCTGCATGCCGCGCCGCGATGTCGGCCAGTCGCCTTACCCGGCCGTCGGCCCGGTCCAGATCGCTGCCGTCGAGCTCAGCGATCATCCCGATGAGGGTGTCTCCGCTGGTGCTCAGGTGCTCGATAGCGCCCGCCTGAGTCAGCGTCCCTGCCGTGGTCGCATGCGCCGCGTTGAGCTCGTCAACGAGCTGCGGGCTCACCTGCGGGTCCGCACCAGCGACGATCTCGGCGATCCAGGTGCCCAGGTAGTCATAGGCATCCGCGACATGGTCGACGACCACGCCCACGGGCCTTGGGTCGCCCTGATCGCTGAGCGGCGCAGCATGCCAGTCCTCGTCAGTGCAAATTGCCGCAAAGGCCATCAGCCGATCGCGGGCCGCGGCAATCTGAGCGGCGTGCTCGGCTGGGCTATATCCGTCGGTCATGACCGGAATATATAGCGGCCAGAAGTTTCCCCGTCACGCGTTGCTCTGCTGCGCTAACGTGTTGTCCACCTGCCTGGGGGAATGGTCTCAAGGAGAGGCAGGACCAGAGTGTCCAGTAACGCGAATGGCGGTACCGGTCCCGCGTCTTCAGACGGCGGCCGTTCCCGGCGATTCTTAGGGTCAGGCGGTATTGGCCTGCGCCGTCGGCGTCAGGATGGACCGCGCACCTTGTTACGGTCAGGCCGTCCGGCCTGCCCCGACTGCGGCATGCGAATCCGGGATCCGGTCGCGGCGCGGCTGGGATTCTGCGATATGTGCCAGGACTTCACCGGCATGTGCGGGGCCGGCCGGAGGATCGTCTCCGCGGACATGATGACCATAACCAGCTGGCATACGCCATGCACGAAGCCCGGCATCCTGGCCTGGGAATTCAGCTCGACCGGCGGATCGCGCCGTGCGGTGCTCTGCGCGGAGCACGACGCGCAGCTGCGATCGGGTGCGGCACCCTGGACCGGGGAGGCGTTCCCGCTCACCAGCGCGCCCGGCGCGAGCTAGAGTCCTGAGCGCTGGCCTGCGGCCTGCCCGGCCGGGCGGTTACCGGTCCTTGCGCAGGAACTCGGTCAGCCTTGCCAGCGGCCAGGTGGTGATCACGTCGTCAGCTGCTAGCCAGCCGCGGCGCGCAGTAGCGACCCCGTACGTGAGGTAGTCCAGATCGCGCAGCGAGTGCGCATCACTGTCGATGGCGAACTTCACCCCGGCGTCACGGGCCGCCTTGATGTGCGCCGAAGGCAGGTCGAGCCTGGCCGGATGCGCGTTGATCTCCAGGGCCGTCCCGGTCCGAGCGCAGACCCGGAACAGCTCGGGCAGGTCGACATCAACCGGCGGCCGGCGCCCGATCTTGCGCGTCAGCGGATGCCCGATGATGTTGACGTACGGGTTCTCGCAGGCCGCGATGAATCGCCTGGTCATCTCTGGCCGCGACAGGTCGAAGTGGGAGTGCACCGAGGCTACGCAGATGTCGAATCCGGCCAGGAAGTCCGCGGGCCAGTCGACGCTGCCGTCCGGTCCGATGTTGAGCTCGGTACCGTGCAGCAACGCCATCGCGCCGTCGGTTCCGGTGGCGATCTCCCCGGCTAGGGCCCGCACCTGCGCCCGCTGCGCCAGCATCTTCTCGTCCGTCATCCGCTGCATGACCAGGTCCGGCGCGTGGTCGGTGATCGCGTAATAGTCGTAGCCGCGAGCCTGCGCGGCGGTCACCATCTCGGTCAGCGTGGCCGTGCCGTCGGTCAGGCTGGTGTGGCTGTGCAGGTCGCCGAGGACATCGTCCGCCGAGATCAGCGCTGGCAGCTCGCCGTTGCGCGCGGCCGCCACCTCACCGCGGTCCTCTCGTAGCTCCGGCGGGATCCAGGCGAGCCCGAGCCGCTCGTAGACCTCCTCCTCGGTCCGGGACACGATGAGTTCGCCTGACTGGACGTCGAACAGGCCGTATTCGGACAGCTTGAGCTTCATCCGGACGGCAAGCTCGCGGATCCTGACGTTGTGCTGCTGAGAACCGGTGAAGTACTGGAGGGCAGCGCCCCAGGCGTCCGGCGGCACTACTCGCAAGTCGACCTGGAGTCCCGTCCCGGTCCTGATCGACGTCTTGGTGGGGCCGGACGCGATGACCTCAGCCGCCTGCGGCATCGAGGTCAGCGCGGTCATCAGCGGCGCTGCGTCGACGGCCGCAGCCAGCACGTCTACATCGCCGATAGATTCCGCGGCCCGGCGCAGCGAGCCCGCTGGCGTGATCCGCAGGCAGCCTGGCGCACTGCCAACAGCGTCAATCACGGCCGCCGCGGTGTCCGCGGCCACGTTCAGCAGCACCCTGCCCTGGGCGCTGTCCAGCAGTTCCAGTCCGCGGAGCAGCTTGTCGGCGCTCCTGGGACCGAAGCCCTTGACGTTGGTCAGCTGGCCTGCCGCGATGGCCTCCCGGAGCTGGTCCGCCGAGCTGATGCCGAGTTCGCGGTACAGCTGCAGCGCCCGCCTCGGCCCGAGTGCCGGAATCCTGGTCAGCAGTCGCACGCCATCGGGAATGCCAGACCGCAGGTCCTCAAGCTCGGCGAAGGTCCCGGTCGCGGTGATCTCGGCGATCTTGGCAGCGATGGATTTGCCGACGCCCGGAATCCGCAGCAGCGCAGCCGCGGTCAGCTGGGAAACGTCCTGCGAATGCCCGGCGACGGCACGCGCGGCCTTGCTGTAGACGCGAGCACGGAACGGGTCGCCGCCCGACATGACTGTCAGGTCCGCATACTCGTCCAGCAGAGCGGCGGCGACGTCATTGGGCTGCGGCATGGCAGCATTCTGCCCGCCCGCGCCTCAGCCGCGGGCCGCTCGGGTGCAGCAGAGATAGAGCAGCGCAGTTGCCGTGCTCGCGGCCCTGATCTGGCCCGCCGCAACGAGCGCCGGAACTTCGCTCAGCGGGACCCAGTCGATCCGCTCGGCCTCGAATGCAGCCGCCGGCTCGCCGCGGAAGTCTGCCCGGTCGGTCCAGAAGACGTGACAGATCGAGTCGGATAGTCCGCCGTAGGGCTCAACGACTAGCAGCGGCCGGGGGTCGAGCGGGGCCCAGCCCGACTCGGCGAGCGCCTGCCGGACGGCGGCGTCAGCGAGTTCCTCGGCCGGATCTGTCGCGATGCCGGATGGCAGTTCCCAGCCCCAGGAGTCAGGAATGAAGCGGTGCCGCCAGAGCAGCAGCACCCGGTCCCGGTCATCGAGGACGGCGGTCAGCACGAGCGGCGGAAGGCGCAGCAGGTAATGGTCAATCGTTCGGCCGTCAGGCAGCGCCACCCGGGCCAGGTTCAGCTGAAACCAGGGCGTACCGACAACCGGCTCCTCGCCCAGGTTCCGCCAGCCATCGCCAGGTTGTGCGCGTGCAGCGGTCACGGTCCATTATCCGCCCGGCGCAGGCGTCAACGCTGGCAGTCGGCCAACCGCGGACACCTGTCCTGGCCTGAGGCCACGAGCGGGCCGGCCGCTTCGGCGTGACAGCATGTGGTGACCCGGCCGGGCGGCCGGAGTCGCTGGCACCCGGCCAGCCGGCCACCTGTCCCGACAGGCAGGAGAGGGCAGAGCGTTAGTGAGCCAGCCGCTGGAGAGTTACCAGGACGAGATCTACCTGACCGGACTGACGGGCGCGGTACCGGAGTTCCCGGCTGATCTCGGCGCGCTGGAGGAAGCGGCGCGCGCGGTCATGACACCGTCCGCCTACGACTACGTAGCCGGCGCGGCCGGCTCCGGGGACACCGCCAGGGAGAACCTGGCAGCGTTCCGCCGGTGGCGCATCGTGCCGCGGATGCTGACCGACGTCAGCACGCCCGCCTTCGGCAGCACAGTGCTCGGCACTGACCTGACGGTGCCGTTCCTGCTGGCGCCGATCGGGGTGCTCGGCATCGTGCACCCCGACGGGGAGCGTGCCGTTGCCAGCGCCGCGGCCGCCGCCGGGGTGCCGATGATCCTCAGCACTGCCGCATCCACCGCCATCGAAGACGTGGCCGCGGCGAACGGCGATGGCCAGCGCTGGTATCAGCTGTACTGGCCTAAGGACCGGGCGGTTGGCGCGAGCTTCATGGGCCGCGCGCAGGCGGCCGGTTACAGCGTGCTGGTCGTGACCCTCGATACCAGGACGCTGGGCTGGCGGCCGCGCGATCTCGGCCACGGCTACCTGCCGTTCCTGCAGGGCATCGGAGTACAGAATTTCCTGTCCGACCCTGCCTTCCAGGCGGGGCTGGCCCGCCCGGTCGAGGAAGACCCGGACGCGGCCATCCTGCGCTGGACCCAGATCTTCGGTGACACGTCACTGACCTGGGACGACCTGCCATTCCTGCGGCAGCACTGGCACGGGCCGATCGTGCTCAAGGGCATCCTGACAGCCGCGGACGCACTCCGGGCCGCGGCGGCCGGGATCGACGGCGTCATCGTGTCCAATCACGGTGGCCGCCAGGTAGACGGCGCCATCGGCGCGCTTGACGCGCTGCCGGCCATCGCCGAGGCCGTCGGATCCCGGCTGACCGTGCTGTTCGACAGCGGCGTCCGCGGTGGTGCCGACATGATGAAGGCACTGGCGCTCGGCGCCCAGGCAGTGCTGCTCGGCCGTCCGTATGCCTACGGCCTGGCACTCGGCGGTGAGGCGGGCGTCCGGCATGTGCTCCGGGCGCTGCGCAACGAGTTCGAGCTGACCATGCGGCTGGCCGGGCTCTCCCGGCTGAGTGAGCTTGGTCCCGATTGCCTGCAGCGGCGGCGGTAGGCCCGCGGGCCGCCAGCCAGCAAACCGGGAGATAGCACCGTGGACCTCCAGCAGATCGGCCTGAGGCACCCAGTAGCCGACCTGGTCAGGGACATCCAGGCCAACCGGACCGGCATCCCGCGCCGGACATTCGTGGCGGAAGGCCTGTACGAGATCAACATGGTGCTGGCCACCGGCGTGACCGTCGACGCTGTGCTGTGGTGCCCCGAGGCGGCCTACTCCGACGAGTCCGCCAAGCGCGCCGAGCAGCTCGCCAGCCGGGCTCGACGGGCCTACCAGATCTCGGCCAAGACCCTGGAACGGCTGGCCGAACGGCCCAACCCGGACGGCCTGCTCTGCGTCGCCCAGCTGCCGGACTGGCAGCCTGAGGAGCTTGACCTCGGGCCTGATGCGCTGGTCCTCGTCGCGGACGCGATGGAGATACCTGGCAACCTCGGCACCCTGATCAGGACGCTGGACGCCTGCGCGGCCGACTGCCTGGTGCTGACGAGCAAGCGCACCAGGCTGACTCACCCGAAGGTGCTGCGCAGCAGCCAGGGCATGAGCATGAAGGTACCGTCGGTCGAGTTCGCCGAGATCAGCGACGCCATCGGCTGGCTCGGCCGGCACGAGTTCACCGTCTACCTGGCCGACACCGATGACAGCATCGGTTACCGGCAGGCGGACTACGGCGGCCGGACCGCCATCGTCGTCGGCAGTGAGCGATATGGCATCTCGCCGCCCTGGTACGACGCGGGTTTCCAGCGGATCGGGATTCCGATGCTCGGCTCGGCCGACTCGCTGAACGTCTCGGTCTCTGCCTCGGTCCTGCTCTACGAGGCACGGGCCCGCAAAGACGGCTGGTGACGACGGCTGCGGCGGCTACCAGGCCCCGTTCCCCTGGTGATCTGTTAGCCCGCCGCGATCGGATCCGGCTTTCCTTGCGGTCCGAAGGAAGGCGGCGCGTCACCGCGCCCCGCTGCCCAGCCGCGATCGGGTGCCCTAGCTAGCCGGAAGTCGAGGGTGCCGCCCTGGGTGATGGCCTGCGCGGGGGCGAAGGCGCGATTCCAGGCTGTCCCGTTCCAGGTCGCCGAGCGCACGTAGGGCGCGGCCGCGGCGGCCCCGGTGCCGACAATGCGCAGGGCGCGGCCCGACGACAGCGCGATGACGGCGCTGCGGAACAGCGGCGAGCCCAGCGCCAGCGTCGCCGTTCCCGGCGTCATCGGGTACAGGCCTAGAGCGGACCAGACGTACCAGGCGCTCATCGTGCCCAGGTCGTCGTTCCCCGGGATGCCGCCGGGCGTATCGGTCCAGAGCCGCACCTGCGCACTGCGGACAGACCGCTGCGTCGCATACGGTTCGCCGACGTAGTCGTACTCCCATGGCAGTTCGATGCTCGGCTCGTTGCCCATATTCGCGGTGCGCCCGTCGCTGGCCCCGGTGAGGCCGGACAGCACGCTGTCCAGGTACCGGCGCATCGCCGTGCGCCCGCCCTTAGCCGCGGCCAGGCCAGCGACGTCGAACGGCACCATGCCGGTGTACTGCCAGGAATCGCCCTCCACGAAGCCCTGCCCGGCCCGCGGCCGGAAGCCAGGCCGCCACCGGCCGCTCGCCAGTCGCGGCTGCAGGAATCCGGTGGCCGGGTTCAGCAGGTTGACCCAGTCCCGCGCCCTGTTGCGGAACGTGGCCTGGTCGGCCGGATCGCCCAGGTCACCGGCCAGCGCCGAGATGGCGAAATCGGCGGCGTCATATTCCAGCGTCGTCGATACCGAGCCGTGGAAGTTGCAGCAGCCGTAATGACCGTCGTCTGGCAGGTATCCGACCTTGTCCAGGTAGTCGAGGCCGGGCCGCTCGTCCGAGGGCTTGCTGGCCTGGGCGATCATTGCCGCCAGCGCGGCGGGGGCGTCGAACGCCCTGGCGCCGAACGCGTAGTAATCAGCGATGACCGCGTCGGCCGGATCGCCCACCATGATGTAGGAGTCGGTGCCGTAGGCCGGCCACCTGGGCAGCATGCCGCTCTGCTGGTAGCTGTCGAGCAGCGACTGTGCCGCCCCGCTCGCCACCGCGGGATCGAGCAGTGCCACCAGCTGCGCCTGCGTTCGGTAAATGTCCCAGCCGGAGACGTTCGTATACGCCGCGGCCTGGCCCGGATCCACCGTGTGCACCGCGCCATCGGCGCCGATGTACTGGTTGTTGTCATCGCTGAACACGCTCGGCGCCAGTAGCGAATGATAGAGCGCGGTGTAGAAGACGGTCCGCTCCGCTCGGCTGCCGCCGGTCACGATGATCTTGCCGAGCAGCGCGTTCCACTGCCGCTGGGCAGCGTTCCTGACCCCGCCGAAGTTCCAGCCAGCGTCCTCGGCGGCCAGGTTGGCCGCAGCGTTGGCGGCTGACACGTACGAGATGCCGACCTTGGCGAGCACGGTCCGGCTCCGGCCCGCAGCGAAGCTGACGTAGCCGCCGACGGCGCCGGTCAGGGCCGCCGCCGTTCCGCTGCCTCGTGGCAGCCCGCCGTAGTAGGCGGTCGGCGGCAGATCACTGGCGCTCGCGGCCGCCGACGGCACCGTCGGCGGCAGGCGCAGCGGCCCGGTATCGGTCACCGAGAGCCTCGTCGCCTGCGGGTGCAGACCGTCAGGTCCGCCGCTAGTGAAGGTGCCGTGACCGGTATCAGGGCTGCTGAACTGCATCTGGAAATAGAGGGTGTAGGGCTTGCTGGCGCCGCAGAAATTCGGCGAGGTAACGGAGCCGTGTACCACCGTCGGGCTGTCCTGCTGGAAGCTCACGGCACTGTCGCCGCGCTGGCTGCCGTTCAGCTTGAAGATCAGGTTCGCCTGGCGGCCGGCCGGGATGCTGAACGCGGCCAGGCCGGTCCGGGTCGTGGCCGTCAGCTGAACTCCAACGCCGTTCGCCAGTGAGACGGCGTAGTAGCCGGCGTCGGCATGCTGCCTGCGGTGACTGAACGCGTCCACTGCGGTGGGCACAACCCGGCCCAGGGTGGGCAGCACCGGCACGTCCCCGGCCGCCTGGCAGCCTGGACCGGACATGTGGGTCAGGCTGAACCCGGTGATGTCCCTGGATCCGGCGGAATAGCCGCCGCCTTCGGACGGCCTGGTCGTATCGGGGCTCCACTGCAGCATCCCGAAGGGAGTGTCGGCGCCGGGGAAGACGTTGCCGGTGCCCGCCGTACCGATGATCGGGTCAACCAGCGCAGCCTGGCCGGACGCCGACGCTGGCACGGTCTGGGCCTGGGCCGGCTGGTTCTGGACCAGTTCGGCCTGCGCTGCAGGGGCCAGTGGCTGCGCAGACCTAGGGGGCACCGCGGCGGAGCTGGCAGGCACCGAGAACGCCGCGAACGCCAGGACGGCCGCGACGGCGACGCCAACTCTCGGCCGCGACACCTTCCCGGCAGCATGAGTCGCCCGCCGACAACTTGCCCCCATGGAAGGTAATACTAAAGATTGTCAGTGTTTATTACGATGGCTTCCTGAGTTGATCGCGCGATCACGACGGTGGCGGCCTGATCGGGAGACGGATTCTCCTCCCGGTGCGGCACATGTGGCGGCACCCAGACGTAGTCGCCTGGCCGGGTCTCCAGCCGCACCTCGGCGCCCGTGCCTGGATCGCGGAACACGAAGACCGGGCAGCCGGCGACGACATAGATCCCCGTCTCAGACTCGCCGTGATGGTGGTTGCCTGAGTTCACGCCGGGCGGCAACTCGGTGCGGCCCATCCACAGTGACTGCGCGCCGGTCAGCTCGCCGGATATCGCGGCAGTCCTGGTCATCCCGCTAGTCTGTGCGGTCGCGGCGGACAGCTCTCCGGCCCTGATCAGCTGCAGCCGGGCAGATTCGGCCGGCCCGTCGGCGGTCACTCCTCGTCGAGTGTCAGCGACACCGAGTTGATGCACCAGCGCTGGTCGGTGGGCACGTCGTAGCCCTCACCCTCGAAGACATGGCCCAGGTGCGAGCCGCAGGCCGCGCACCGGACCTCGGTCCGTGATCCGGCCCAGGGCCCGGTCCTCCAGCAGCACCACCGCGTCGTCCTCGGTCGGCTGATAGAAGCTCGGCCAGCCGCAGCCCGAGTGGAACTTGGCGTTCGAGCGGAACAGCTCCGCGCCGCAGGCTCGGCACTTGTAAACGCCGGTGGTCTCGGTGTCGGTGTACTCGCCGGTGAACGGGGCCTCAGTGCCCGCCTCCCGCAGCACGTGGTACTCCTCGGGGGACAGCCGGTCCCGCCATTCGTCTTCTGACAGCTGCACCTTGTCCATGAGCGTGAGACTACCCGGCGGGCGGCCGTTATCCCGCAGGACCCTGTTCGACGCAGAACACATTGCCTTCCGGGTCATTCATGATGGTATGTCCATCGAATGGCTCGACAATGGTCGCGCCGAGCTCCCGGAGCCGGTGGACCTCGTCCGCCAGCGCGCCAGGCGCACGCAGGTCGAAGTGCATCCGGTTCTTGGCCGTCGCTGGCTCTGGCACCCGGCAGAACCACATATTCGGCCCGCCCCAGCCGGCCGCCTCGACATACGCCCGGTCGGCCGTGGCGTCCTCGTCCACGTCGGTACCGAGAGCGGCGGCCCAGAACCGCGCCAGTACCAGTGCATCAGCGCAGTCGAAGCTCACCGACTTGATAACAGCCGCCATAGTCGCAACCTACTCGCCGATGGCGGCGGCCTCCAGCGGAGACCGGCCCGCTAGAGGGTCACGTCGTAGACCGGCCCGCCGACACCCGCCGCCCGAAACTCGATCCCGTCGACGTGGCCAGCCGCCCGCACGTCCTGGCCGGCTGCCGCCAGCGCATCCAGGTCAGCCTTCGCGGCCGTGACGATCAGGAGCGGAACGGGGTTCTTCATCGGCAGCCGGGCTTGTGACTTTGCCTTCCTGATCGCGGCGATGGCCGCCGATGCGGCCGCCAGCACGGCCTCATCGCCGGATCCGGCCTGCTCGCGCAGTTCGGCGGCTGTCGGCCATGGCGCCCGGTGGATCGTGCCGTCCTGCCACCACGACCAGACCTCCTCGGTCACGAACGGCAGATACGGCGCGAGCAGCCGCAGCACGGCGGACAGTCCCAGCCGCAGCGCGGCCTGCGCCGACGCGGCCGCCTGAGCGCCGTGCTCGCCGTAAGCCCGCGGCTTCACCAGTTCCAGGTAGTCGTCGCAGAAGAACCAGAAGAACCGCTCGGCATGCTCGAGCGCGGCCGCGTGGTCGTAAGACTCCAGCGCCTGAGTGCACTGCTCGGTCACGGCGGCCAGCCGGCGCAGCAGCGCGCGGTCGATCGGCTCGGTCAGCTCTGGCGCAGTCCCGCCGGCCGGCCGGTGCCGGCAGCCGGGACGCCGGGGGAGCCGTCGGGACCGATGCTGAGCACGAACCGTCCGGCGTTCAGGATCTTGATAGCCAGCCGCCGCCCGACCTTGATCTGAGCCAGGTCGAACGCGGTGTCCACGCCTAGCCGCGCGCTGGCCGACCAGTACCTGACCGCATCGGCTCCATGCTCACGCAGCAAGTCCATGGGCGTCACGGCGTTGCCCTTGGACTTGGACATCTTCTTGCGGTCCGGGTCGAGGATCCAGCCGGAGATCGCCGCGTGCTGCCACGGCAGTACCCCGAGTTCAGCCTCCGCGCGCAGCACCGAGTAGAACAGCCAGGTCCGGATGATCTCGTGGGCCTGCGGCCGCAAGTCCATCGGGAAGACCCGTGCCATCAGATCGACGTCGGCCGGCCAGCCGCCTGCGATCAGCGGCGTGAGCGACGAGGTAGCCCAGGTGTCCATCACGTCCGGGTCCGCGGCGAAGCCGCCCGGCGTGCCGCGCTGCGCGGCGGTGTATCCGGCCGGAACATCGGCGGCCGGATCCACTGGCAGGTCGGCTTCCGCCGGGCAGGATCGGCTTGTCCTTGTCGGGCAGGCCCTCGTCATCCAGCCGGTACCACAGCGGGATTGGCACGCCGTTGTAGCGCTGGCGGCTGATCAGCCAGTCGCCGGTCAGCCCTTCCACCCAGTGCTCGTACCTGACCCGCATGTGCTCGGGATGCCAGTGCAGCTCGCGGCCGCGAGCCAGCAGCGTGTCCGCCAGCTTCTCGGACCGGCTGCCATTGCGGATGTACCACTGGCGGGTCGTGATGATCTCCAGCGGAGCCTGGCCGTATTCGTAGAACTTCACGGCGTGCCGGATCGGCTCGGGCGCGCCGCGCAGCAGGCCGGCCTCGGCCAGCAGATCGCTGGCTCGCTGCCTGGCGGCCTTTGCCGGCAAGCCGGCGAGTTGGTGGTAGGTCGCCGTTCCCTCGCCTGGTGACGATCCCCGGCGGTGGTGCGGGCAGCAGCCGACCGTCCTTGCCGATCACCGGCCGCGTTTCCAGCTGCAGTTCGCGCCACCAGATCACGTCGGTCATGTCACCGAAGGTGCACACCATGACCAGGCCAGTGCCCTTGCCCGGATCGGCCAGGTGGTGCGCCAGGATCGGCACCCGCACGCCGAACAGCGGCGTCGTCGCCGACGAGCCGATGAGGCCCGCGTACCGCGCATCGTCCGGGTGGGCGACCAGGGCCACGCAGGCCGGCAGCAGTTCCGGCCTGGTCGTGGCGACCACGGCCTCGCCGGTCTCCGTCCAGGCCGAAGGCCACCCGCAGGAAGGTGCCGGGCACCTCCCGATCCTCGATCTCGGCCTGCGCCACCGCGGTGCCGAACGTCACATCCCAGAGTGCCGGTGCCTCGGCCTGATAGGCCTCGCCTCGCTCCAGGTTCCGCAGGAAGCCAAGCTGGGAGATCGCCTGCACCTTGTCGTCGATGGTCCGGTAGCTGGCCTCCCAGTCCATCGACAGGCCGAGCCGTCGCCAGGCCGCGGCGTAGGCGTTCTCGTCAATCTCGGTGAGCTGCCGGCAGAGTTCCACGAAGTTGCGCCGGGACACCGGGAGCTGGTCGGCCGGGCTCAGGCCGCTGGAGTTGCCCCGCGCGGGCGGGGTCAGGCCAGGCTGATACGGCGACGGCCGGGTCGCAGCGCACGCCGTAGTAGTTCTGCACGCGCCGCTCGGTGGCCAGGCCGTTGTCGTCCCAGCCGACCGGGTAGAAGACGGCCTTGCCGCGCATGCGGTGAAAGCGCGCGATGACGTCGGTGTGGGTATAGGAGAATGCGTGCCCGAGGTGCAGGGATCCGCTGGCCGTCAGCGGGGGAGTGTCGATGGCGTAGACGTCATCGCGGCCCTTGGAGCGGTCAAACTTGTACTACACGCTCCTTGGCCCAGCGCTGCGTCCACTTGTCCTCAAGCCCGTCGATGGACGGCTTGGCCGGGATGCCGGGTGTTTCGCTGGTCATGGCGGCCAGGATAGCGCTCGGCGGCAGGCCGCGCACGCGCATATCCGGCCCAAGACCATGAACGGCTGGCGCGTCTCCGTAACACCTTCCCGGTGCGTCCGGCGTGGCGACGCCGCCCTCGTCGCGCTCCGCGTAAGTGGCTGCTGGCGGGTGCGGCGGCGCAGCGGTCGCCTTAAGGTTGCGCGTATGAACACTCGCCCGCTCGGTTCCACTGGCGTCCAGGTCACTCCGCTGTGTCTCGGTGCGATGATGTTCGGCGGCTGGGGCAATCCCGATCACGACGAATCGATCCGCATCATTCACGCGGCACTGGATTCCGGCATCAACTTCATCGACACGGCCGACGTGTACTCGGCCGGTGAATCCGAGCAGATTGTTGGTAAGGCGCTGACCGGCGGCCGCCGGGCGAACGTGGTGCTCGCCACCAAGGTGCACGGCAACATGGGCGCAGACGTGAACCAGCGGGGCAACTCGCGCCGCTGGATCATCAGGGAATGCGAGGCCAGCCTGAAGCGGCTTGGCACCGATTACATCGACCTGTATCAGATCCACCGGCCGGATCCGGCCACCGACATCGACGAGACGCTGGGCGCGTTGTCCGACCTGATCCGGGCGGGAAAGATCTGCTACGCGGGCAGTTCCACCTTCCCGGCCGCCCAGATTGTCGAAGCGCAGTGGACAGCGCAGCGGCGCGGCCGAGAGCGGTTCGTCTGCGAGCAGCCGCCGTATTCGGTCCTGGTCCGCGGCATCGAGGCGGACGTGCTGCCCGCCTGTCAGCGCTACGGCATGGGCGTGATCAGCTGGGGTCCGCTCGGCAGCGGCTGGCTGTCGGGCGCTTACCGCAAGGACGCCGAGCTTCCGGTCAGCCGCCGGGCGCAGCGCCTGCCGCACCGCTTCGACATGAGTCTGCCCGGGAACAGGCTGAAGCTGGACGCCGCCGACCGCCTCGCCGGGCTGGCGGCCGAAGCCGGCATGTCACTGATTCACCTGGCGCTGGGCTTCGTGCTGAGCCATCCGGGTGTCACCTCCGCCATCATCGGTCCGCGCACCATGGAGCATCTGGAGAGCCAGCTGGCTGCGCCAGCCGACGGACTGCCCGCAGAACTACTGGACCGGATCGACGAGATCGTGCCGCCAGGCGTGAACCTCAACCCGGGTGATCGCGGTTACGACCCGCCCGCACTGGCCGATGCCTCGCTCCGCCGCCGGAGCTGACCACCGCGCCGCAGGGCTGACCACCGCGCCGCTGGAGCTGGCCGGGGCGTCAGTGCGGCTGCCAGCCGGTGTCGCGCGACCACTGGGCGGCTGCTGCCACCACGAGATCTACGACCGGATCCTTGATGTCGGTATAGCTATCCAGGTCCGGTACCTCTGTGGCGAGCGCGAGCTTGAACCGGCCGTACGCGGCCACGGCGTCTGGATGGGCGCGCAGCCAGTCGCGGAACAGCAGCGCCAGCCGCTCGTTCGGCGACCCGGCCAGGCGTACGTGCAGGTTGACGTCACCGTCGGGATGGCCGCGGCGTGACCAGAGTCGCTTGGTCCACAGCTGCGGATCGCTGGCATCTCCGGCGGGAACGTGGTCGTGCTCGTACGGCAGCCGCCGGTAGCCGCGCAGTGCCAGCGGTTCGTCCAAAGCCGCCGCGGCGCCAGCGAGATCGCGGACTGATAGCTGGAGGTCGAGCACATCCTTGGCGGGCATCTCCGGAATCGAGGTGCTGCCGATGTGATCGGCGTACGCGACCAGCGGGCCGAGCGCGGCACGTATCGCGGCAAGCTCGGCGGCAGCCCGGTCCGGCCATCGCGGATCGGGCGGTACGACCAGGACGGCAGCGGCAGCGGGCATCTCGTTCACGGCCCGCGATGCTATCAGCGAGTCACGCCAAGCCCGGCAATTCAGTCGGCCCGGCCAGGCCGCAACTCGTGGTGAATCACCTTGCATGTGATACGCGGGATATCTACCATCATTGCTTGCAGATCGTCGTATTCCATACGGGGGAACGAACCTTGGTGCGTGTGACTTCGAAGCTGGCCAGCCTTGCCGTCGTACTGACCAGCGCGGCACTGGCGCTGAGCTGCACGGCCGCCGGTTCGGCCGGTGCCAGCACGGCCGCGACCGGGTCAGCGGGGGCCGGAGCGGCTGCTGCCGTCGGCGCCGCCCAGCCAGCCTGGCAGGTGATGTACCGACTGCCGGGCACCGACATCACCGCCGTTTCCGCGAGCGGACCCGACAGCGCCTGGGCTGCCGGCAACTTCTGGGACGCCAAGGGGGTACCTCGCGGGCGGCTGCTGCACTGGGACGGCAGTCGCTGGCGGCTTGTCTCCTACCCGGACCAGCGTGCCCACCTGATCTCCGCGGTTTACGCGCTGACCGCGGCCGACGCCTGGTTTGCCGTGTACGGGACCGGTAACGGCGAGCTGCTGCACTGGAGTCAGGGGCGCTGGAGCACTATGTCGCTGCCGGTGGACTCGCAGAACATCTACGTGATCAGCGACCGCGATATCTGGGCTGCTGGCGGCACGCTGCCGCACTGCTATGACGGGCCTGCCGACACCCGGGGTGCACTGTCACCTCACACTGGAACGGCAGCAGCTGGACGAGCTACCCGCTGCGCGCGTTCCAGGGGGTCAGTTTCGCGGCCAGCTCTGGCTCGGACGTCTGGGCGGTAGGCGACAGCTTCACGCGCGGCCTCCGCGACACTCCGTCGTTCGTGCCGTTCGTGTTCCGCTGGACCGGGTCGGCCTGGAATCGAACCGGGCTGACACTGCCCCGAAGCTACTGGTCGCCGTCGATCGTCGCGTTCTCGCCCCGCGACGTCTTCGTGGCGGCGTCAACCAGGGCGCACCGGAGCGCCTGCGCCATGCGCTGGAACGGCAGCCGGTGGACGCCCTTCTACCTGACGGGTTCGGCTGGCCCGTGCCACTGGGCCACCTCGGACTATCGCCGCGGCCTCTGGTTCAACGCCCAGCTTCAAGTGCCAGGTTTTGCCTGGGCGCACTGGACGAGTGGCCGGGTCGCGACGACGCCGGCGTATCAGCCTGCCAGGACCGGCTGGAACACTGACGGGTTCACCCTCGCTGCCGTCCCGCACTCGGCCCGGGTCTGGATCTTCGGGTCGTACTGTGGCGTGTCCCGGCCGTGCCGGATAAGCGGCGTCATAGCCACGCTGCGCTGAGCACGCGGCCCGGAGCGGCGGTTACCCGGCCGGGGCGAGTGCTTCCATGATCTCGACGGCGCGGGCGACCGCGGCCAGCGGCTCCGCATCCGGGGACCCGATCCGCGGATCCCAGTTGAGGTCGTAGAAGACCTCGGTGATACCGACCTCGCCCAGCCACGCCGTGTCGGCCCTGATCTGGTCATAATCCCCCGACAGCAGCACGCGCCGGCCGTCGGCACCCAGTACCGGCGCGCCCGCGCGAACAACGCCGCGGCAGATGAACCGCATCGCGTCGGCGTCGCGGCCGGCCGCCGCAGCCGAGTCCTTGACGACCGAGACCAGGTCGCCGACGCGGGACAGGTCGGTCCGGCTTGAGGTAATCCAGCCGTCGGCGATCCGGCCGATCCGCTCCAGCGCCGGCTTGGCCATGCCGCCGAGCAGGACCGGCGGGCCGCCGGGCTGCACCGGCAACGGTGCCTGCTTTCCCGCCGGTACCTGGTAGAACTCGCCGCTGAACTCGGCTGCGCCGCCAGCCCACAGCGTCTTCAATACGTGCACGTACTCGGCCGCCCGTGCACCCCTGCGCGCCATGTCCGCGCCGGTCAGGGCGAACTCCTCGGGCATCCAGCCGATGCCGAGCCCCAGATCGTGCCGGCCGCCGGATAGCACGTCCACCGAAGCCGCCTGCTTGGCCAGGTAACCAGGCGGGACAAAAGGCAGGTTGATGATCGCGACGCCGAGCCGGATCCGGCTGGTGACCGCCGCCGCGAACGACAGGGCCGCCATCGGGTCGAGCACGCTGTGGTAGACCGGCTCCATGTCCGAGCCGACCGGGATCAGCAGCCGCTGGAAGCTCCAGAGCGTGTGATACCGGGCGCGTTCGGCGGCGGTGGCGAAGGAGGCTAGATTCTGCGGTGTGGCCCACGCGCCCGAGACCGGGGCGCCGAATCCGATGTCCATTCTGCACACTGTAACGGCCGGGCCCGGCCGGCGGCCGAGCGTCCTGAACGAGCACGTTCCGTAACGAAATCTGGAGGCAGTAGTGGTGGAATCTGATCCGCGCACCTGGATCGCGACGCTGCGGGAATCGCACGACAGGCTGGCCTCGCTCGTGCAGCCGATGACGCCAGAGCAGGTTCGCGCGCAGTCGTACTGCCGGGACTGGTCGGTGGCGCAGGTGCTGTCCCATCTGGGCAGCGGTGCCGAGATCGCGCTGATGATGCTGCCGGGCGCGCTCGGTGAGGGTGAGCCGGTGAGCCGGGACGCGTTCGGCCCGGTGTGGGACGAGTGGAACGCCAAGGGTCCGGACGAGCAGGCCGCCGACGGGCTGGAGATGGACGAGAAGCACGTGGCGACGCTGGAGCAGCTCACCGACGAGCACCTGGCTGCGATGCGGCATGGATTTCATCGGCATGGCGCTGGACGCGGTCGGGGTGATCAGGCTGCGGCTCGGCGAGCACGTTATGCACACCTGGGATGTGGCGGTCATCCAGGACCCGGCGGCGACCGTGCAGGCAGACGCAGTAGACCTGCTGATCGACAACGTGCCGCAGTTCCTGGCGCCCCGGCTCGGCAAGCCGCTGCCCGAGCCCTTCGCCGTTCGCATCACGACCACCGGGCCGGATCGGGACTTCCTGCTGACTTCCGGTGAGGCGGTCAGCATGACCGGCTGGACGGGCGACATCCCGGACGGCGCGACCACTCCGGTGGTGACCATGCCGGCCGAGGCATTGCTGCGGCTGGCGTACGGGCGCCTCGACCCGGAGCACACGCCGGAAGCGGTGTCCGCCGACCCGGACACACTGGACAAACTACGCGCTATCTTCCCTGGCTTCTGACAGCGCGGCCAACGTTAGTGGCCTGGGTGCCGTGATTACGGCAGTCAGGCCACATACGTCTGGCGCGATGATCTTGGGCAAGGCCTCAGGCTAGCGCTGCCAGTGCGAGGTCGGCGGCGTCTTGCGCGCACCCCCACGAGAGCGTGACCCCGGCGCCGCCGTGCCCGTAGTTGTGCACGATCGTGACGCCGTCGGCCCGCTCGGCTTCCAGCCGCACCTTGGAGCGGACCGGCCGCAGCCCGACCCGGTGCGCGAGCACGGTCGCGCCAGCCAGCTCTGGCCGGACTGCGGCGCAGGCCGCCAGGATCCGGTCCGCGGTGACCGGGTCAGGCTCGCGGTTCCAGTTGCCAGCCTCCTGCGTCCCGCCGAGCACGACGATGTCGCCGTGCGGGAACAGGTAGGTCAGGTCATCGGGCGTCGTGCCGGTGCCGACGAAGAACTCGGTCAGGCCCGGATTGCTGGTCACCACGACCTGCCCGCGCACTGGCGTCACGTCCGGATCGGGGACCAGGTCGCGCGCGCCGCAGCCGGCGCAGTTCACGATGACGCGCGCGGACGGTTGCTGACGAGCCGCATCCTGAAGCGAGGCGAACATGGCACGGAACGGGGCCGCGCTGCCCGCCCGGCCGAGTTGCTGCTGCAGGTAGTCAAGGTAACCGGGCATCGACACGACCGGCGCGGTCAGCCGCCAGGCCGACCGGTACCCGGCCGGAATCTCGGCCGGCCCGCATTTCGTCACCGCACCGCCTGCCGCGAGCTCCGGCGGCTCGATTGTCTCGCTGCGGCTAGCGGTCATGCCGCTGGCGACGCGGACGACGCCGGCGAGGTCGTTTTCGCTGAACTCGGTCAGCCGGGCCAGGGTCACCCCGGCCCAGCGCGCGATCCGGCCGTCCATGCCGACCAGATGCGGGCCCCAGACCGCTCCGGCCGCGACCGACGTGGTCTGCGGCGGCAGCTCGGCGGCCGCGACGGCGACGCTGGCACCTGCCTCGGCCAGGTAGATCGCGGTCGACAGGCCGATCACGCCGGCCCCGATCACCAGTATGTCCGCTTCTGTTGTGGTCACGCTCCGACCCTAGCCACCGCATGCATCACGGTCGCGGCCGATACGGTAGGGGTTGTTATGGCAATTCGTTATCACCTGCCGGCTGGCAGCACGCAGGCTGGCGGTTTCGAGCTTGAGGTAACCCCGGCCGCTGCAGGCTGGACGTACGCATCGCTGCGCATTCTCCGTATTGCGCCGGGCGGGACAGTCACTGTGGCGACAGGGGCTGACGAGATGCTGGTGCTGCCGCTGGCCGGTAGCTGCGTGGTCAGCGCTGACGGGCTGGTGCTGGAGCTGGAGGGTCGGCGGAGCGTCTTCAGCCGGGTAACGGACTTCGCCTACGTGCCAAGGGATGCGTCGGTCACTGTCACCAGTGCCGCCGGCGGCAGGTTCGCGCTGCCAGCCGCTGCCGCGTCCCGCCGGCTGCCGGTCCGCTACGGGGCCGCCGCCAACGTGCCTGTCGAACTGCGCGGAGCCGGCCAGTCGAGTCGCCAGGTGAACAACTTCTGCGCGCCCGACGCGTTTGACTGCGACAAGCTGGTCGCGGTGGAGGTGCTGACGCCCGCGGGCAACTGGTCGTCCTATCCGCCGCACAAGCACGACAAGCCCGGACCTGGCGAAGCAGTGCTGGAGGAGATCTACTACTTCGAGCTGGCCGAGACGGACCGCAGGAACGGGCTCGGTTATCAGCGGGTCTACTCGTCCGCGCCGGACCGGCAGATCGACGTGCTGGCTGAGGTGCGCAGCGGCGACACCGTGCTGGTCCCGCACGGTTACCACGGCCCGTCCATGGCAGCGCCCGGACATCACATGTACTACCTGAACGTCCTGGCCGGCCCGGCCGCGCAGCGATCAATGGCGTTCTGCGATGACCCGGCCCACGCCTGGGTGCGCGATTCCTGGCATTCGCAAGCCGTCGATCCGCGGCTGCCGCTGACATCTGCCCGGGAGTAACCGGGCGACGGCGCGGACACCGGCGGAATGATCGCGAAGCACGGGCTATATACCGGCGACGACCACTATTGCGGTGATAGGCGCAGTCTGCGAAGATGACCGCGCCCGGTGGCCGATCATATGGGGTAAAAGTGAAGATCCCGGCTCTACTGGCGGTTGGCGCGTGCGGAGCGCTCGTGGCGAGCCTGAGCGCGATCGGTCCCGCCACGGCTGCGCCAGCAGGTGGTGCGCATGTCACCCATCCGGTGCAGCGGACCCATCCCGTGCGGATCGCCGCAGCCAGTGCGGTCCAGCAGCTGACTGCTCAGGCAATGGATCAACCGCGAGCGGGCGCCCGCTTCGGAGGCAGGCTCACCGGTGTGGTGCGAGGGCCTGCCGGGATGCCGCTTCGCGGTATATGCGTGACCGCCTCCGGATCGGCTGGCGCGGTCTCGGCAACGACCGGCCTGAACGGCCGGTATCTGCTGACCGGACTGCCGGCGGGCAGCTACCAGGTCAGCTACCGCGATTGCGGCGAGGAGCCGCGTTACTTCGAACAATGGTCGGGCGGCACTGACCTGGCTGGCAGTGCCGTGCCGGTCATTGTCCGATTCGGCCACCAGACCTCACTGCTGCCGGTGACGTTGCGGCCAACCAGTCCCAGCGCACTCATTGCCGCGTCGGCGCTGCGCCAGCACCCGCTGCGGCAACCTAGTAGTAGCAACCTGGTGACGATCTCCGGCACAGTGCGCAGCAGATCAGGCGGGCGCCTCGGATGTATTGACGTCTTCGCCTACCCGCCCGGTAACTATTTCGCCGGTACCGGGGTCACCACGTCCCGGAACGGCGCCTATCAGGTGGTCCTCACAGCGGGAAGCTACGTCGTTCAGTTCACGAACGGCTGCCGGGGCGGGAACTACGCGCCGCAGTGGTGGAAGAACTCGGCGACGCAGGGCAAGGCAACGGTCCTGAAGCTCAAGGCGGGCCAGAACGCTACCGGCGTCAATGCGTCGCTCGGCCCTGGCGGCACACTGTCGGGAACGGTGCGGGCGGCCGCCACCGGGAAGCGCCTCGGTGGCGTCTGCGTCTTCGTGGCGTCCACCGATCCGCAGGAGATCTACCAGTTCCAGGTGCCGACCAAGCCGGACGGCACTTACTCACTCGACAACATGGCCCCCGGCAGATATCGGCTTCAGTTCCAGCCGGACTGCGGCAACGCCGGAAACTACCTCGGCCTATCGCGGCGCGGCACTGTCCGCGTTACGGCGGGGAAGCGGACCGGGAATGTCAACGCATCCCTGCTCCCTGGTGCGGAGATCAGCGGGGTTGTGACGGGGCCCGGCGCGACCCCGCTCAAGGGCATCTGCGTGTACGAGAACAGCAACAGCCCTAGTGCCACGACCGGCCCCGACGGGTCGTACTCGATTCAGCGCCTCAGCCCGGGCAGCGGGTACGAGGTCGGCTTCGGCGGCGGCTGCGGGAACAAGGGGAGTTACACCCCGCAGTTTTACCCAGGTCAGGTGAACCTCGCCGCAGCCCGCTCCTTCTCGCTT
>CAVZEQ010000001.1:0-3812581 GCA_963774385.1 uncultured Actinomycetota bacterium | reverse complement strand
TCCCCGTGCGCTGCTTGGCGCTGCGGCGCTCCTACTCGCGGCACCGCTCGTGGCGCTGGATCTTCCGCTCAAGGTCCTGGTCTGCGGGGACGGGAACGGAGAGGGCGGCGAAATGGTGGTTCGGGCGACACGGCTCGCGCGGCGGCGTGCCCGATCACCTTCCTCGCGATTCGGTTGGTCCTGTGGATGCGAACTGCTGGCGTCGTCTGCGTGCTGCCTCCGGGACCGTGCTAGCCCTACCTCAGGTTCGGGTGTCCGCACGGTGGATGTCTTGTTCGCGCGCGCCGAGCATTGAGATATAGGTGACCGGAGTGGCCGGGCACCGTAGCTCACCGGAGGTGTTCCAAATGAATGCACCGACTGACAACGTCCCTTCCGCGCAGCCCGCCCTGATGAGGCTTCTGGTCAGGTCACGGGAATACCGCCACCCCCGTCCCTGGGTGGTCTTCCGCTTTACCGCTGGTGTCTGGAATCTCTTTCTTGGCGTCCTTCTGCTCGCTTCCTTCCACTGGCTGGGGCCTGTGGCCTTGCTGGGGGTGGTGCCGCTGGCGGGAGCGGTGCTGATCTTCTGGACCGCCTACCGCCTGCAGCAGGACAGTGTCCGGAGCTAGCCTGGCAGCATCTCCCGGTCGGTAGCGGGATCGGTCAGCCCTCGTCCCGCTCGGGGGATGCTGCCGCTTTCGGATGTGGTTACCGTTGAGCGCGATGAACAGTAAGAGCGCCATGCCGGTGACTGGCCAGCAGTCCACCCTTCTGGTGCCGGCGCTGGGCATAGTCACGCTTGACGCCGGTCTTTCCCAGGCTTTGCAGGTCTGGCGAGCATTGCGATGTCGGTGACCGGAGTGGCCACCACAGCGCAGGTCACTGGAGGCACCCCGATGCGCGCACAGACTGACGAGGTCCCTTCCGCGCAGCCGGCCCTGATGAGGTTTCTGGTCAGGTCACGGGAATACCGCCACCCCCGTCCCTGGGTGGTCTTCCGCTTTACCGCTGGTGTCTGGAATCTCTTTCTTGGCGTCCTTCTGCTCGCTTCCTTCCACTGGCTGGGGCCTGTGGCCTTGCTGGGGGTGGTGCCGCTGGCGGGAGCGGTGCTGATCTTCTGGACCGCCTACCGCCTGCAGCAGGACAGTGTCCACCGGGTGCGAGAGCTGGAGCAGTCCCGGGCCCACTTGGTGGACGACTCGGCCGCGAGGCTGCGCCGGATTGAGCGGGACCTGCACGACGGCGCGCAGGCGCAGATGGTCGCGGTAACCATGAAGCTGGGGCTGGCCATGAAGAAGCTCAGCGGCATGACCGACGGGACCGGGCAGGCCGACCTGGACCGGGTCCTGGAGCTGGTCGCCGCCGCCCACCGCGGGGCCAAGGACGCCGTCACCGAGCTGCGTGACCTGGCTCGCGGCATCCACCCCCCAGTGCTCGACCATGGCCTGGGCATCGCGCTCACCACCCTCGCCGCACGCAGCGACCCGCCGGTCGAGCTGGTCATGGACCTGCCTGAGCGCCCGTCGGCCGCGATCGAGACCATCGCCTATTTCTGCGCCGCCGAGCTGCTCGCCAACGTGACCAAGCACAGCGAGGCCCGGCATGCAACGCTGGAGGCAGTCCACGTGCCCGGCCTGCTGCGGATACAGGTCAGCGACGACGGCACCGGCGGCGCCCGCGTCGAGGCCGGCGGCGGCCTTGCCGGGCTCGCCGACCGAGTCAGGACCGTCGATGGCAGGTTGCAGCTCACCAGCCCGCCCGGAGGGCCCACCGTGGTCACCGTTGAGCTGCCGTCGCACGCCTGACCCAACCGGAGCCCTCGATGCGGATTGTGATCGCCGAAGATTCGGCCGTAATGCGAGCCGGCCTGGCCGAAATCCTGACCGACAGCGGCCATGAGGTGGTCGCTGCCGTAGGCAACGCCGACGACCTGCTAGCTGCGGTCGACGAGCATCACCCAGACGCCGCCGTGGTGGACGTGCGGATGCCGCCCGGCTACACCGACGAGGGCCTGCGCGCTGCGATCGCCCTCCGCCGGGCCAACCCCAAGACCGGGGTGCTGGTGTTCTCCCAGTACATCGAGACCCGCTACACGGCCGACCTGCTCGGCGCGGCGTCCGGCGGCGGTGCCGCGGGTGTCGGGTACCTGCTCAAGGACCGGGTCGCCGACGTCGAGGAGTTCGTCGAGGCGCTGAGCCGGGTAGCCGCCGGCGGCACCGCCCTGGACCCGGAAGTCGTCACGCAACTGCTGGGCGCCAGCCGCCGCACCGACGGGCTCGGCACGCTCACCGCCAGGGAACACGACGTGCTGGCCTTGATGGCTGAAGGCCGCTCCAACGGCGCGATCGCCCGGATACTCGTGGTCTCCGAGCGAGCCGTGGAGAAGCACGTCGGGAACATTTTCAGCAAACTTGGCCTGGCACCCTCGGACGCCGACCACCGCCGGGTGCTTGCCGTCCTGCGCTACCTGCAGTCCTGACCGGTCAAATCGCCTATATCGTTTCCGAAATGCCCGGTGATTAGCGATTCCAGGAGTACTCGTTATGGAAGATAGGCCATATTCTGTATTATTACAACCGTGACGCTCGCTGAGAGACCATCCGCTGCGCAGGCTTGGCTCAGGCAGACCACGGGTCGCCAGATGAGGACCGCCGCGTAACGCCCGAGATTCTCCGCGCCATCGGGCCCGCAGAGCACTTTTTGGATGTGAGGCGCGCTTCGGCCGGGATGGCGATCTAAGTCTCATACCGCGCCTTCTCGGGAACCGGCAGACGATCGCCTTCGAAATGTCGGCCGGGCGCATTCACGCCAGCGTCCTGGAACGGTCCGAATCCGCCGCCCGCTAGCCGCCTCACGGCACGCAACCTTGACCGGCCGCCCGCTCGTCGCCGATGAGCGAGCGGACTGGCGAACCTTGGTCGCTAGGCTGAGGTGTGATCACTTGCGTCGTTGAGTACGTGATCGATCCTGCGAAGATCGAGGCCTTCGAGCGCTTCGGCCGCCGGTGGATCCAGCTGGTCGATTCGCATGGCGGCACGCATCACGGCTACTTCCTGCCGGCCGAGGGTGCAAGCGACAAGGCGCTCGCCCTGTTCAGCTTCCCCAGCCTCGCTGCCTACGAGCAGTACCGTGCCCTGTTCGGCACCGATCCCGACTTCATCGACGCCGACCGCATCCGGGACGAGAGCAACTGCGTATTGCGTTACGAACGGACATTCATGCGCCCGCTGCTACCCGGCCACTGACAACCCAAGCGGTCGGCGCAACGGTCCGCAGCGGCGGTCGCGCATCAGGCTCAGGCCGGGTCCAGGCTCTGGCACGAAATCGTCCCCATGCCGCGCAGCGAACGACCTGCACGTCCGGATACCTGTCCAGGTGAACGATCATCCGCCGATCAAGCAGTACGTCACCGAGCGCGAGGGCGATGGCGGCGACCGTGAGGCTCCCTTCGTCGGACGCCAGCCATCCTGGAGTTGGCCAGCCAGACGATCGGGAACCCGGCTAAGGGGGCGGCGGTGATGCTCGCGGCACCGCTCGCGGCGCTGGATCTTCCGCTCAAGGTCCTGATCTGGGAGGACGGGAACGGACCAATATCGGTGAGTTACAACTCACCGGGATTCATGGCCGAGTGGCTCCACACGAGGGTGCCCTGCGGGCGCCCTTCGACGCAGTTGAGTCGATCGTTGAGGCAGTGCTTGGTGTGTAACGGCGGCCGATCCGGAACAACACCAGGTAGGTGACGGCCAGTCCAGCGGTCGCGTAGCCGCTGATGACCAGCAGGTCGGTGGTGACGTTGGTGCCGCGGCTCCCATCGCCGGGCGGAGGCGGTGCTGATGTCAGTAGAGCGGTACGGGGCGATGCTGGAGGCCTCATGTTGGCGGCACCCGGTCCGCGCAGGCAAATGAGAGCCACACCACAAGCGCGGGCAGCCAATGTGAGAGCGACGAACCGGGCGCCTGGACCGAGCCCGGCCAGGCACCGGTCCTGGCGCAAGTCACCTATTGGCCGATGTGCGGTTGGATATTGGGACGGGTTGGATATCGACAATGCGCTATAGTAGCAGGGTGGCTTCCGAGGATCTGACTGCCGCTGGCCTCTTGCGCCAGGCCCGTCAGCGCGCGGGCATGTCGCAGGTGGAGCTGGCCGCCCGGGCTGGCGTCACCCAGAGCGTCATTAGCGCTTATGAGTCCGGGCACCGGCAGCCGTCCGTGCCGACGCTGGCCGCGCTGATCGAGGCAACTGGCTTTGAGCTCGCGACAGCCCTGCGACGGCAGCCGCGGCGCCTGAAGATGCTGTCGGGACCAGTGGGCCAGCGGGTACGCCGGCGGCGGCACGACCTGGTTGCGGCAGCGGCCGCTCATGGAGTTTCCGGGCTGCGGGTTTTTGGGAGCGTAGCCCGCGGAGAAGATCGCCCCGACAGCGACGTGGACCTGCTCGCCGAACTGCCTGCCGGGATGAGCCTCTTCGGCCTGGCACGCCTGCAGGCCGAACTGGAAGTCATCGTCGGCACCCGCGTGGACCTGGTGCCGGCCGCCGATCTCAAGCCTGAGGTTCGCAAGCGTGCTGGCCGTGACCTGGTCTACCTGTGAGTAGCCCTGTGTCAAGCTGCAGCTTGTTGATCTTGCTGGAGCAGGGTCTGGAGCCCTCTGTGGCGGGCGGGGTCGTAGGCGACGCCGTCTTGCCAGCAGTGCCAGATCACGAAGAGCCAGGCGCGGGCGAGGATGCGGACGGCGTGGGGGTGGTCGTGGCCGCGGGCGCGGACCCGGTTGTAGATGTCGGCGGCCCAGGGGCTGGCCTGGCGGGAGTCGCCGGCGAAGTCGGTGACGGCGTCGCGGAGCTGTTTGTCGCAGGACCAGCGGAAGGTGACGGCTCGCATTTTGCCGGATTGGCGGGTGGAGGGCGCTGCGCCAGCCAGGCATGCGAGGGCCTGGGGGCTGGGGAAGCGGGCGCGGCAGTCGCCGATCTCGGCGAGCAGGCGTGCGGCCCGGACAGTTCCGGAGCGGGGCAGCGAGGTGAAGACGTGCGCGTCGGCGTGCAAGGCAAGCTGCTCGCCGATCTGCTCGGACAGTGCCCTGATCTGCTCGGCCAGGGTGGTCAGGACTGCGTGCAGGGCGCGGGTGACGTGGGCTTGTGCGGCGCCGTTGTCACCAGTCGCGCCGCGGGGCGCGGCGGCCAGGCGGGCGTGCAGGACGGCCGGGCTGGTGCGGCCGCTGTAGCCGGCGCTGGCCAGCCAGGCAGCCAGGCGAGCGGTCGACAGCCAGCTGGCGCGGTCCTGGGTGTCGAAGCGGGCCAGGAATTTCAGGCTGATCGGCGAGTCGATGTCAGCGAACAGCCCGACCGCGCCCGGGAAGGCGTTACGCAGGTGAGCGCGCAGCTGGTTGGCCGTCGCGACGCGGTGGGAGACCAGGTCCTTGCGGGCCCGGCAGGCGCAGCGCAGGGTCACGGTGGCCGGGCTGTCAGGGATCAGGGGAGACAGCCTGGCCCGGTCGGTGCGCAGGGTGTCCGCCAGGACGTAGGCGTCGAAGCGGTCGTCCTTGTTGCCGGCCGAGCCGTACCGGCCGCGCAGGTTCTTGACCTGGTTCGGGCTGATCACGACCACGGTGATCCCCGCGCCGGGCAGGGCATCGACCACGGGCCCGTCGGGCCGCTCGATCGCGGCTTCCCGGGCTCCGAGGCGGGCGAGCACGGCAACCAGTTCCCGCAGGCCGGCGCTGCTGTGCTCGACGGAGGACCGGTGAATCTCGCGGCCCGTGGCGTTGACCACCGACACTGCGTGATCATCACGCGCCCAGTCGATCCCGCATGTCACGCCGCCGGGCGGTTCTTCGGCCTGGGTATTCATGGCAGACTTCAAGCCTGCCTCCTCGCTGCTAGACCCAGTGGGGAGGCACCCTCTTGCGGTGCCAGGACGCGGCTGCCGGTTCGCTCACTGATCGGCGCTCGATGGCGCTCAGCCCTGTCGACGGTCGGCGCGTCCCGGGTAACCGACAGGCCCCGCAGAACTCATAGTGGACATCACCTGTGTCAAGCGAGCGGGGCGGTGGCCTGGCGGCACCTCGGGTGCATCAGCAGCCTCGCGGCTACCGACACAAGAATGGTGCACCAGTGAGCTACCGGGACCGGCAACGACTATCCGACATCCAGGCCGCCATCGACGCGATCCGCTCGCACCTGCAGCGAGGCACTCTCGCCGACGGCCTGGTGTTCGATGCTGTCCGGATCCGGTTGCTCGAGATCGGCGAGGCCGTCAAGGCGCTGCCCGCCGACCTGCTCGACACCCAGCCCACGATCCCCTGGAGCCAGATCGCCAGGATGCGTGATCACCTAGCCCACCGCTACTTCGACACAGCCCACGCCATACTGCAGGCCACCGTCGACAACGACTTGCCAGAACTCGAGTGTGCTATCCAATCCATAGCCGCATCCCTGCCGAATGACGAAGAAGGCGACAAAACGCAGTAACGGAGCCGCCAGGACGTGTCCGCGGGAAACGCGCGCTCGTCCCGCCGACCAGTGGCGGTGAGCATTTCCGGCCCTCCCGCCAGGCCCAGAACTTCCCGGCGTTCTGAACGCGCAGCCACCCGCGGAACCGTCCCAGATCGTGATGACCTTGGTTTCGTAGGCCACCGCCCCGAGCACGAGCTTGCCAGTCACTCTGCATCACCGAGCAGCGGCAGCCGCTGGCGCGCCGACCGCTAGGCACATCCAGGAACTGGATCAGCGGATGGGCATCACTTTGTGGCACTCCGCGGTGGGGCACTGGGCAAGCCGCATCGACCGGCAGCAGGTCACTGCCGTTCCAGGTGAAGCGGCCGTGGTGACCGCGCTTCTCCAGACACCTTGATCAGCCCGTGCGGAAAACGGGCAGGCTCGCAGATCCGCGTGTGCGGCCATGATGTTGTGAATAGGCCTTGGTCAACCTGGGGGTGGAGTTCGGTATCAACCCGGACTCCCACCCGTGGGCCGACGCTCCCGATGGGTGCTGCGGTGCACTGTGACGGCATGAACATAAACATGTACGTGATCAACGCAATCCTCGTCCTGATGGTCGTCCGCCAGATCCGCGAGCACCAGCTTGACCTGCGGGCCCTGGCCGTCCCGGTGCTGGCAGTGGGCTGCGCAGCTGTCTTCTTCCTGCATTCGGTGCCGGGCGGCGGCAACGACATGGCGCTGGAGCTGCTCTGCGTGTCGGCTGGGGCTGCCATGGGCGCGGTGGGTGGCCTGGCAACCCGCCTGCGCCGCGATGCAGAAGGTCGGCCGCTGGGCCGCGCGGGCTGGCTGGCGGCCAGCATGTGGGTCACCGGCGTCGGTGCCCGGATGGCCTTCGCATTCGCCGCCGCCCACGGCGCGGGCCCGGCGATCGCACGCTTCAGCATCGCCCACCACATCACCGGATCCGATGCCTGGGTGGCGGCGCTGGTCATGATGGCGCTAGCCGACGTGCTGACCAGGCTGGTCGTGGTCTACTTCCGTGGCCGCCGGCTGGCCGCTGGCGCGGCCTCCAACCCGGCGCACATCCCGGCCGGCAGCAGTGGCTGACCTTCCGTCCCCGCCCGCCGCGGGCCAGACTGTGTCCATGAAGGCACGGCTGGTAGCGGCGGGCCTATTTCATGGCACCGGGCGGTCCTATCCGCCCCCTCCTACGGCTGGGGGCGGTGAGCCCGCTTCGGCCCGCGTAGCGGAAGCCCGGTCTCGCGCCCGCGAGCGCGTTGACCGGCAGCGGCAGGCGCTGCGGCCGCTGGGCTGGGGGTTCATCGCGATCGTCGCGACGGCGAGCGCGCAAACCCATCCCGCGCCCGGTGTGCAGGGTAGTGGCCTGGAGGTAACGCTCGCCCTGGCGGCCTACACGGCAGCTGTCGCCACCGCGGTAACCGTGCGCTGGGCGCGGCGAGGCCTGGCCGCGCAGGCCGTCGTGATCGGGCTGATCGGCGGCTGCGGAGTGGCGCTGGCCGTCTTGCAGCCGCACGGGCCGGCTGAGCTGGCGGCGCCCGTGGCAGTCTGGATCGCCGCGGTCCGGCTGCCGCCCGCCCCGGCCGCCGCCACCGCAGGAGCGATCACTGCTGCGCTCGCGCTGGCTGTCGGCCTGACTGAGCACCCGGCAGCCCAGTCGGCCATCACGGTAACGCTCGTCTGCCTGCTGCTCGCGGTGACCGGCCAGTTCATCCGCCGCGGCCGGGAAAGCCAGGACCGTACCGAGCTTCTCCTGGCCCAGCTCCAGGACGCCCGTGACGCCGAGGCAGCCGCGGCGGCTCTCGCCGAGCGCAGCCGCATCGCAGGCGAGCTGCATGACGTGCTCGCCCACTCGTTGTCCGGACTGGCAATCCAGCTTCAGGGCGCGCGCAAGCTCGCCGAGCGTGAGCCGGTCAGCGCCGGCCTGCGCGCCGCGATCGAGCGGTCAGCCGAGCTGACCCAGGCAGGACTCGCTGACGCGCGCCAGGCCGTCGGCGCCCTCCGCGGCGACCGGCTGCCTACCCTGGACCAGCTGGGCGCCCTCGTCGAGAACTTCGGCCGGGACACCGGGGCGGGAGCCACGCTCCGGATTGACGGCACGCGCCGGGCGCTGCCCGCCGAGGCGAGCCTGGCCCTGTTCCGCGGCGCACAAGAAGCGCTGACCAATATCGCGCGCTACGCACCCGGCGCGGCCATCACCGTCACCGTGTGCTACCGGGCGGGCCGTACTCTTCTGAGGGTCGAAGACCACGCGTGCCGCGCCGAGGCCGGCACCAGCCCGGCCGCTCAGCCCGCCGTACTCGCCGATGCGGGAGGCGGTCACGGCCTGTCAGCGATGCGCGAGCGCGCCCAGCGTGCCGGCGGTACCGTCCGGGCCGGGCCGACCGCCGACGGGTGGCTTGTCGAGCTGGAGGTGCCAGCATGACGGCCGCGCCCGGGCCAGGCACGATCCGGGTGCTGATCGCCGACGACCAGCGGGTCGTGCGGGAGGGGCTGAGCATGCTGATCTCGCTCATCGACGGGGTCGAGGTCGTCGGCGCGGCCTGCGACGGAGCCGAAGCGGTGCGGCTCGCCGAGGCGTACCACCCCGACGTGATCATGATGGACCTGCGCATGCCCGGCACCGACGGCGTCGTTGCGACCGCCGACCTGCGCCGGCGGCTGCCTGCCAGCCGCGTGCTGGTGCTAACCACCTACGCCGACCAGGACGCGATTCTCCCCGCGCTGCAAGCGGGAGCGCGGGGCTACCTGACCAAGGACGCCAGCGCTGAGCAGATCGAAGCCGCCATCCGCGCGGTCCACGCCGGCCAGACTCATCTCGACCCTGCCGTCCAGGAGTTCCTCGTGGCGGCCGTCATCGATCCGGCGGCGGCCGCAGGTCCGTCCGGTCTTGGCCAGAACCCGCCGGACGGGCTCACTGCCCGTGAAGCCGAAGTGCTCACCCTCCTCGCCTCTGGCCTGAGCAACACCGAGATCGCCCAGCGCCTCTACCTCAGCAACGCGACGGTGAAGACCCACATCAACCGGATTTTCGCCAAGACAGGAGCCCGCGACCGCGCCCAAGCCGTCCGGTACGCCTATCGGCACGGCCTGGCGACCCCCACCACCTGGTAAGACCGGTGGGGGTGGAGATGCCTGGGGGATGGAGGCACTATGGCTGGCGCGCCGGGGGTCGAACAGGGATGGCTGTGACCTGTCCATCGCTGGACAGGGCCGTTGCATGCGCTGGCCCTGCCGAGCATGCGGCGACTCAGGCGGCAGGTGGTGGAGAGCAGTCCTGCGGCTCGGCATCTGCAGCGGCGTCTGTAGCCGACCGGTATGCCGCTTGAATCGCAGCGCGCGACACGAAGGCACACCTAATTTCGCGCACTGTTTTGCGGCACAATCCGTCTGGGCCAGGGTCGAATATCACTGCTATCCCGTGTTTCCAGCATGACCGCGCGACGATCCTGTAAAGCGGCGCCAGCAAGACTGCAACACCAATCGCAACTGCAGCTACCGCCAGGGTGTTCAAGGATCGTTGGCCTGACAGCGCCTGTCCGCCGAAGCGGAGCAGGAACAAATATGCCCACGTCGCTATCGCAGCACCGACTGCGAGCCACGCTGACACAAGTTCCCCGGCCCGGTCCGCGGTGCCATCCCAGGGCAGCCGCCTGCGAAGGATCTCGGGGACAGCAACCACGAGCGCCGGGACGGCGAGCACGAAAACTGCGCCCACCTCACCGGCAATGCTGCTGCTTCCCTGGTTCCTGATGAGCGCTGCGATGGCGCTGCCGTTGCCGCCGGATGGCGTCGCTAACACGACCACTAGCAGCGGGAAGCCCGCTATGAAGGCCAGCGCCGTAACACTCGCTACGAGACGAGCTACCGGCCTCGCCGCGTACATTGCCTTCCTGACACCGTCCCTGACACTGGTCACTAGGTACCAGATAAACGCCACCCCGATGAGGACCCAGCCTGCCTCGGCGATGTACAGCCCAGCCCGCCTGACCAGCAACCCGATGAGCGTTCCCAGCAGCAGGGCAGTCCCGCCCGCAACAGCGAAGCGACGCCGCCACCCGTGCCTCCACATCCAATCCCACAGCCACTTGGGTCGCGCCATGATGACCTCTCTTCCCGCAGCCCACCGGATACGCGCATCACATTGGCAGCTTCTCGCCCTGCCACAAGCGCGAATATGATGAAGCGAAGCGAATGGGGTTTATGACTAACGGTGTTCCGGCAGTTCTGCTAGCAGGTCTCGGCCGACGGAGCCGGTCGCCGAAGGTGCTGTTTGGCATCATCCTGAGCCCTGGTCACGGAATTCCTGGCACCAGCGCACACGGCATCGCGGCTGCGGCGGCTTCAGGTACCAGGCCTGCGGCGGCTGACTGCGTGCGGGGCCTCTAGCGCCCGGCCCTCGTTCTGGGTAGGAATGCGGTGTGATCCCGGGATTGGCGATGCTGCGCGGCTACCGGCGTTCCTGGCTGCGCGGTGACCTGCTCGCCGGTGTCACCGTCGCGGCTTACCTGGTCCCGCAGGTCATGGCGTACGCGGTGGTGGCGGGCCTGCGCCCGGTCACCGGCCTGTGGGCGGCGCTGCCGGCCCTGGTGATCTATGCGCTGCTCGGATCTTCATCGTCACTGTCGATGGGGCCGGAAGCGACGACCGCGCTGATGACCGCCGTCGCCATCGGGCCGCTGGCCGCGGGCAATCCCGCACGGTACGCGGCGCTAGCCACCACGCTTGCCCTGCTGGTCGGAGCGATGGCGCTGGCCGCGTGGCTGCTGCGGCTGGGGTTCGCGGCGGACCTGCTGTCGCGGCCGGTCCTGGTCGGCTACATGGCGGGCCTGGCGCTGATCATGATCGTCGGCCAGCTCAGGCGGGTGACTGGCGCGCCGGTCACCGGGCAGGCGTTCTTCGCGCAGGTGGTCTCGTTCGGCCGCGGGATCAGCGACATCCGGCCGGCCACGGTCGCGGTCGCGGCGGCGGTCCTGGCTTTCCTGCTGCTGCTGCGATGGCGGTGGCCGGGCGCGCCTGGCCCGCTGCTGGCCGTGCTGCTGGCGACCGCTGCCGTGGCCGCATTCGGACTGAGCAGCCACGGCATCAGCGTGGTCGGCCCGGTGCCGGCGGGCCTGCCGGTGCCGCGGCTGCCCGGCCTGAACCCGCACGTGCTGCGCGGGCTGCTGCTGCCCGCGTTCACCGTGCTGATCGTGGGCTTCAGCGACGACGTGCTGACCGCCCGGTCGTTCGCGCGGCGCGGCGAGCAGATCATCGGCAACCGGGAACTGCTGGCGCTCGGCGTCGCCAACGCAGGCTCGAGCCTGCTGCGCGGGTTCCCGGTCAGCAGCAGCGCGACCAGGACGGCCATCGCCGTCACGACGGGCAGCCGCACCCAGGTCTACTCGCTGGCCACGGCAGCTTCCGTGATAGCTGTCCTGCTATTCGCCGGGCCCGTGCTGTCGCGTTTCCCGACTGCGGCGCTCGGCGCGATCGTCATCTACGCCGCCATCCGCCTGATCGACATCACGGCGTTCCGGCGACTAGCCAGATTCCGGCGGGCCGAGGTGCTGATTGCCCTGGCGGCCTGCGGCGGGGTGCTCGCCTTCAACATCTTGTATGGCGTCCTGGTCGCGATCGGCCTGTCGGTGGCCGACCTGCTGTTGCGGGTGGCCCGACCGCATGACGCGATCCAGGGCCTGGTCCCCGGCCTGGCCGGCATGCACGACGTGGACGACTACCCCGAAGCGCAGACCGTGCCGGGCCTGGTGGTGTACCGCTACGACGCGCCCTTGTTCTTCGCCAACGCCGAGGATTTCAAGCGCCGGGCGCTAGCCGCCGCCGACCAGCCCGCCAGCCCGGTCCGCTGGTTCGTGCTGAACGTCGAGGCCAACGTCGAAGTCGACTTCAGCGCTCTGGAAGCAGTCGACGCGGTGCGCGAGGAGATCACCAGCGTGGGCGGCGTCTTCGCCCTCGCCCGCGTCAAGCAGGACCTCCTGGCCAGGCTGCGGTCCTTCGGCCTGGCCGACAAGATTGGCGCAGACTTGCTCTTCCCGACCCTGCCCACCGCCGTGGCGGCCTACCAGGAATGGGCCCGGCAGCATGACCCGCCAGGTCGCGAAGGCGGCGGGGACAAATGAACCGCGGCTGAACCGCCGGCAGGGTTCTTTGCCGCTGGTCGTTGGCTCGCGTTCCGGGTGATCCTTAAGCAGTGGCACGGAGCATGTCCGGGACAGCAGTCTGGGGGACCGGCGCGCTATCCGTGTTCGGCTTCGGGCCCTGCCCTCGGACGCGGTGCCTGCGCGATGCTCGCGGAGCCGGAGGCTTCAGTCACGCCGGGCCGGAGCGTGGCAGTCGCACGGCCGGGGTGCCTGCTGCCTGAGCCCGGCCACCATGGTCGCCAGGATGGTCTCGAAGATGTCGTCATCCTGAATCTCGGGCAGAAAAGTTCTGACCTGCCAGATGCTGGGGTACTGGTCACGGCTGACCGACAGGTAGACCTGCGTCCACGCGGCCCGGTCCCGGCGCTGCTGGCGCGGGTCCAGCGCCAGGAACGCCGCCTCGCTGCCGGCCCAGTACAGCGAGAAATCGCCGACAGCCCGGTACATCAGCGCTGCCTGCGAGCCCTCGAATCCGGCTTTGAGAATCGCGTCGATGATGATGTTGACGGCGCGGACCTCAGCCGGGCCCTGCGTCGTGCGGTAGCCGGACATCGCGGCCGCGGCCGGATGCGCCAGGTAGGTAAGCCGCAGTCGCCTGGCCATCTCGGTCAGCGTGTCGACCCAGCAATCCCGCGGCTCGAGCCCGACCATTCCCTCGTCGATCAGCCGGTCGGCGATCGCGAGCACGAGATCGTCTTTGCTCGCGAAGTGCCGGTACACCGCGGTCTGGTCGGCGCCGAGTGCACGCCCGAGTTTCGGCAGGCTGAACCCGTCGACGCCGCCCTCGTCCAGCAACCGCAGGCTCTCGCTGACGATCAGCTCCCTGGTGAGGCTGCCACGCCGCAGGCCCCGCTTCGGTGGCTGCTCCTCGGCGCCCACTGCCGGCGCAGCGGTCACTCCTGCCTCCCTCTGGCCGGCCACTGACAAGGCCTTCCGCCAGTCAGCGGCAGCCTCACATCGACGGAGTTAGTCAAAGGCATTGACATCGGCTTTGTCAACTGCTTGAGTACCGGGCAACTCACGACAGAAGGGAGGCCCGGGTGCAAGCCGATGCAGAGCTCCTTTTCTGTCATGGCACGGTCTTCGGGGGCCACCGGTTCCTGCCGTCCGGCAGTGCCGTCCGCGTCCGGTCCGGCCGCATCGTCGGCGTCGAGGGACCGGGGGCCAAGGCCGGCTCCGCGACCGTCGTGGACCTGGCCGGCGGCACGCTGCTGCCGGGCTTCATCGACGCGCACATGCACCCGGTGTTCGCCGGCGACCAGCTGCGCCGGTGCGACCTGTCCGGCGCCGTGACGCTGACCGCCTACCTCGCCATCATCCGCGACTACGTCGCCCGCACGCCCCGGCGACGGCTGGATCACCGGCGGCGGCTGGTCGATGGAGGCGTTCCCCGGCGGCGTGCCGACAGCCGGTCCGCTGGACGAGATCGCCCCGGACCGGCCCGTGTACCTGCCGAACCGCGACGGCCACGGCGCCTGGGTCAACTCCCGCGCGCTGCAGCTGGCCGGCATCACCCGCGACACCCTGGACCCGGCCGACGGCCGGATCGAGCGCGACGCTGACGGCAACCCGGTCGGGATGCTGCAGGAGGGCGCGGCGAATCTCGTCTCCCGGCTGCTCCCCGAGCTGACCGAGGACGACCGGGACATCGCACTGCACCTCGCGCAGGATTACCTGCTCTCGCTCGGCATCACCGGCTGGCAGGACGCGATCGTCGGCCGGTCACACAAGTCGGGCGATCCGGTCCCCGCGTACATGCGCGCGGCCGAGCGCGGCACGCTGCGCGCCAGCGTTGTCGGCGCGCTCTGGTGGGACCGGCACCGCGGCATGGACCAGCTCGCCGAGCTGATCGAGCAGCGTGACCTCGCGCCGGCCGGCCGGTTCCGCGCGACCAGCGTGAAGATGATGCTGGACGGCGTCGCGGAGAACCACACCGCCGCCATGCTCGAGCCCTACCAGGACGGGCACGGCTGCGACACCGACGTCAGCGGTCTGGACTTCATCGACCCGGCCGAGCTGCCGCGCTTCGTCACCGCCCTGGACCGCGAGGGTTTCCAGGTGCATTTCCACGCACTCGGTGACCGCGCGGTGCGCAACGCCCTCGACGCCGTTGCCGCCGCCCGCGCGGCCAACGGCGACGGCCAGCGGCACCACCTCGCCCACCTGCAGGTCGTGCATCCCGACGACGTCGGCCGGTTCGCTCAGCTCGGCGCGACCGCCAACATCCAGGCCCTGTGGGCCGCGCACGAGCCGCAGATGGACGAGCTGACCATCCCGTTCCTGGGTGAGCGCCGGTCCGCCTGGCAGTACCCGTTCCGCTCGCTGCACGACGCGGGCGCGGCGCTCTGCGGCGGCAGCGACTGGCCGGTCAGCAGCCCGGACCCGCTGTGGGCCGCGCACGTGGCGGTCAACCGCATCGTCCCGGACGGTCACGGGCGCGGCAGTGACGACCCGTTCCTGCCTGAGCAGCGACTCGAGCTGGCCACGTTCCTGTCCGCTTACACCTCCGGCAGTGCCCGGATCAATGGTCTGGAGTCCACGGCCGGCGCGGTACGCGCCGGCCTGGACGCCGACTTCGCCGTGGTCGATGCCGACCTCGCCCGCATCGACAGCCATGAGATCGGCCAGGCCGCCGTCCAGCAGACGTGGATCCGCGGCGAGCTGGCCTGGCAGAAGTGACAGCCTGCCTGACCCGACCCGCGACGCCGGCCACAGCGCCGGGCGAGCACAGCTTCTCAGGAGGACAGCAATGAGCCCGAGTTGGCGGACATCAGCGACGGCGGCCGTGCTGGCCGCCTGCACGCTCCTCGCGGCTGGCTGCGGCCGGTCAGCCGGCAGCGCCGGCACCAGCGCCGGCCAGATCTCGCCGACCAAAGGCCTGGTGACGACGACCGCGGCTGGCACGACGGCCGTGCCGTCAGTGACCTGGGCGGTATACCGGCCGGTCAACTCGCTGGACCCGATCTTCGCCTTCGACTACCCGGAGAACACGGCGATCTCGCTGATGTGCGAGTCGCTGCTGCTGCAGAAGCCGGACGGGTCGATCCAGCCGGGTCTGGCCACCGTCGCCACCCCCACGCCGACCAGGATGGTCTTCACGCTGCGTCACGGCGTCACGTTCTGGGATGGCCACGCGGTCACCCCGGCCGACGTGATCTACAGCCTGCAGCGGCAGCTGAACCCGGCGTACGGCGGCTTCTACGGTCAGGTGTTCGACCGGGTGAAATCGATCACCGCGACCGGCACCGATCAGGTCACCATCTCGCTCAAGCAGCCTGACTACTGGCTGGAGGGTGAGCTGTCCTCGCTGCCCGGCATCATCGTGGAGAAGAGCTACGCGCAGAAGCAGGGCAAGAACTACGGCACGCCGGGCGGCGGCATCATGTGCACCGGACCGTACGAGTTCAAGTCCTGGACCGCGGGCGCCGGCGTCACCGCCGTGGTGAACCCGCATTACTGGAATACCTCGATCAAGCCGCTGGTCAAGCAGATCGTCATCAAGGGCGTGCCCAGCGCGGCCTCGTTCACCTCCGGCATGCTGACCGGCGCGATCCAGGGCTCGTACTACTTCGGGCTGCCCAACCTGAAGCAGCTGGAAAGCAGCAGCGGCGTCAGGGTGTATCAGGGCCCGGGCGAGATGACCGACGCGTTCATCGTGTCCGCGACGAGCGGGCCGCTTGCCAACGTCAAGGTGCGGCAGGCGCTGTCGCTGGCGCTGGACCGGCAGGCGATCATCAGCAACGTCTACGACGGTGCCGCGCTGATGCCGCGCTGGCTGGCCAACCCCGGCACCTTCGGCTATGGCAAGTCGGTCTTCGACGCGGCATACAACAGCTCGCCGGTGCTCAACCAGGACCTGACCGCGGCGAAGAAGCTGGCCAGGGAGGCAGGCGCCACTGGTCAGACGATCACTATCGGCACGTCCAGCGAGATCGCCAGTATCTCCGCCGAGACCGGCGCCTACCAGCAGGCCGCCGAGGCGATCGGGCTGAAGGTCGTACTCAAGTCCGTCTCGGCCGCCGACTTCATCAACTTCTTCACCAGCGCGCAGGCGCGCCAGGGCGTCGACGGCTTCCTCACCGTGAACTACGGCGACTACGCCGACCCGGCCGCACTGCTGGCAACGGTCGCGCTGCCCGGCAGCAACCAGAACTACGACAAGTTCAGCAGCCCGCAGATGACCTCCCTGCTCAACCAGGCCCGCAGCACCGCTAACCCGGATCAGCGCGCTCAGCTCGTGGCCAAGGCGGAGGAACTGGCCGCCAGGCTGCTGCCGTGGATCCCGGATGTGCAGCCGACCAACGTGCTGATACTCAGCAGCAACCTCACCGGCGCGACCGCGTCGTTCTCCTATATGTTCGCGCCCTGGGCCGACGCCCTGGGCGGGAAGAGCTAGCCGGTGCGGTGGCGATTCCTGGTCCGCAGGCTGGCCATGCTGGTGGCCAGCCTGCTGATCGCGAGCTTCGTGATCTTCGGCGCGCTGTACCTGGCGCCGGGGAACCCGATCACGGCCCTGTCCGGCGGCCGGGCGCTGCCGCCGGCCAGCCTGCACGTGCTGGAGCTGCGTTACCACCTCAACCAGCCGTTTCTTGCCCAGTACTGGTACTGGCTGGAGAACGCGCTGCACGGCAACCTCGGGATCTCGATCACGCTGCAGCAGAACGTCTCCTCGGTGATCGCCGCCCGGATGTGGACGACTGGCGGCCTGGTGCTGTACGCGGCGCTGATCATCCTGGTGGTCGGGATCGGCAGCGGGCTGATCGCCGGGCTGCGGCCCGGCCTGGCCGATACCAGCGTGCTGGTCACGACCGCGATCACCGCGGCCGTCCCGTCGTTCGTGGCCGCGATCGTGCTCATCTTGCTGTTCTCGGTGAAGCTCGGCTGGTTTCCCGCGCTGGGCAACGGCACGGACCTGCTGTCCAACGTGCAGCACTTCACCCTGCCCGCCATCGCGCTGGCCGTCTCCTCGCTCGCGATCGTGGCCCGGGTGACCAGGGCCGCAGTGCGTGAGGAAGCCGACCGTGAGCACGTGCAGACGGCGATCAGCCGGGGCATCCCGCCGCGCCAGCTGATCCGCCGCCACGTACTGCGCAACGCGGCCATCCCGATCGCGACGGTGTCCGGCGTCACGATCGCCTCGCTGATCGCGGTCGCCGCAGTCGTGGAGACGGCGTTCAGCATGAACGGCCTCGGCGCTTACCTGGTGCAGTCAGCCGAGTCGAAGGACCTGGCCGTCGTGCAGGGCATCTCGCTGGTCCTGGTCGCGGCGTTCGTCCTGATCAACGCCCTGGTCGACGTGCTCTACGCGGCGCTGGATCCGCGGGTGGCGCTCGGAAGCCGGGCCCAGTGAGGCGGGCACAGTGAGGAGGGCACAGTGAGCGCGGCGATCGGCGTCAGCACCCGGCCGGCCCGGCCGCGCGCCCGCAGCGAAGCGCTGGGCCTGCTGCGCTCCACCGGCGCCGCCGGAATGGCGTCGGCCGTCGTCATCGCGGTCGCCACCGTGCTGGCGGTCTTCGGGCCGCTGCTCGCCCCGTATAACCCGGACCTGCCGAACCTCGGCCTGGCCTGGGTAGGGCCGTCCGCGCGGGCACCTGCTCGGCTACGACTTCGAGGGCCGGGACGTGCTGTCCCGGCTGCTGGCCGGCGCGCAGTCGTCGATGGTAGGGCCGATGGCGGTGGTGGCCGGCGCCATGGTGCTGGGCACCCTGATCGCCGTGGTCGCGGCCTGGCGGCAGGGCCTGACTGACACCGTCGCGTCCTCCGGCCTGGACATCCTGTTCGCCTTCCCCGGCATCCTGCTCGCGGTGCTGGCCGCCGCGGTCTTCGGCGCCGGCCTGACGGCCGCCGCGACGGCGCTGGCGATCGCCTACATGCCGTACATCGCGCGCGTGCTCCGCGGCGCCGCACTGAGGGAACGTGGCCAGCCTTATGTGGCCGCCCTGGAAGTGCAGGGTGCGTCGGGCGCCTCCATCTGCCTGCGCCACATCGTGCCGAACATGCTGCCGCTGATCGTGGCCCAGGCAACGATCCTGTTCGGCTGGGCCATGGTGGACCTGGCGGCCATCTCCTTCCTCGGGCTGGGCGTGCAGCCGCCGGCCCCGAACTGGGGAGTGATGATCTCGGAGAACCAGCCCGGCATCCTGCAGGGCTACCCGATGCCCGCGCTGGCGGCCGGCCTGTGCATCGTCGGCGTGGTCATCGCGTTCAACGTGCTGGGCGAGCGGCTCTTCGAGCGGGCCCAGGCGGGACACCGGTGACCGGCAAGGACCCGGCCGCTGGCCCAGGCGCTGGCCCGGCCAGCCGGCAGCCGCTGTTGTCGGTCGACGGCCTGACGGTGCTACTGCCGGTGGAAGGGCAGCAGCGGGCGGTGCTGCGAGACGTGAGCCTGCAGATCCGCTCCGGCGAGGCGGTCGGCCTGGTCGGCGAGTCGGGCTCAGGCAAGTCGATGACCGCCCGCGCGATCGACCGGCTGCTGCCCGGGGGCGCGCAGGTACAAGGCCAGATCCACTTCGACGGTGCCGACGTCGGCGCGCTGTCGGGCAGCCAGCTGCGCGGCTACCGGAACAAGGTCGCGATGATCTTCCAGGACCCTCGCGCCCACGTGAACCCGGTGCGCCGCATCGGCGACTTCATGACCGAGGCGCTGCGCACCAACCTCGGCGTGCCGGTCGCCGACGCGCGCCGGCAGGCCGTCGACATGCTGACCCAGGTCGGCATCGAGTACCCCGAACGCCGGCTGCGCCAGTACCCGCATGAGCTGTCCGGCGGAATGCTCCAGCGCGTCATGATCGCCGCCGCGCTGCTGACCGAGCCGGCCCTGCTGCTGGCGGACGAGCCGACCACCGCGCTGGACGTCACGACCCAGGCCGAGGTCATGGCGATCCTCGACGAACTGCGCCGCTCCCATGGCCTGGCGATGCTGTTCATTACCCATGACCTGGACCTGGCCGCCGCGATCTGCGACCGGACCGTCGTCATGTACGCGGGGCAGGTCGCCGAGGTCCGCCGGTCAGAGCTGCTGCACAGCGATCCGCTGCATCCCTACACCGCGGCGCTGGCGGCGGCCCGGCCGGAGATCGCGCAGAAGGCGAGCCGGCTGCGCGCCATCACCGGCCGGCCGCTGTCGGCGTTCGAGGCGCCAGCCGGTGAGTGCGCGTTCGCGCCCCGGTGCGCGTACGCCCAGCCGTCCTGCCTGACGGCGGTTCCGGAGCTGACCGAACTCGACGGCGGCCTGTCGCGCTGCGGCCGGTCCGCCGAGCTGCGCGGGCAGCTGGGGGCGGCTCATGTCTGAGCGCGACGCCGCGGGCGGAACCGCATCCGTTGTGGAGGTGACCGGGCTGCGCAAGGAGTTCGGCAGCCTGGTCGCCGTCGACGACGTCTCGTTCGCGATCCCGGCAGGCCGGTCGCTGGCGATCGTCGGCGAATCCGGGTCCGGCAAGACGACGATCGCGCGGATGATCGTCGGCCTGGAGCGCCCGACCAGCGGGACGATCACCGCGTGCGGCAGCGACCGGTCCAGGCCGGCCCGGTCGGCGCGGGATCGCCGGCGGCGCGGCAGCGAGATCCAGATCGTCTTCCAGGATCCCTACACCAGCCTGGATCCGCGGCAGACGGCCGAGGGAGCCGTTGACGAGATCCTGCGGCTGCATCATGGCTGGCCCGCGGACCGGCGCCGGGCGCGGATCGAGGAGCTGACCGAGCTCGTCGGGCTGGACTCACGGCAGGCCAGAGCACTGCCGAAGAGGTTGTCCGGCGGTCAGCGGCAGCGGGTCGCGATCGCCAGGGCGCTGGCGGCGCAGCCGCGAGTCCTCATCCTGGACGAGTCCGTGGCCGCTCTCGACGTGTCCATCCAGGCGCAGGTGCTGAACCTGCTCGCCGACATCCGCGACGAGACCGCTGTCTCCTACATCCTGATCAGCCATGACCTCGCCGTGGTGCGGCAGCTCACCGACGACGCGATCGTCATGCACCGCGGGCAGCTGGTGGAGCGCGGGCCGACCGCGCAGATCATCGACGACCCGCAGCACCCCTACACCCGGCGGCTGCTCGCCAGCGTGCCGCGGCCGGGCTGGAAACCGAGCAGGCGCCAGCTGGTGCCTGCCGACTCCGAAAGCGAGGTCCGATGACGGAGCTGTGCTATCTGCCGGCTACCACCGCGCTGCGGCTGTTCCGGTCACGGGAGCTGTCGCCGGTAGAGCTGGCCGAGGCGGTGATCGCCCGGGCGGAGGCGGTCGAGCCGGTCATCAACGCGTTCGCGGCGACGTTCTACGAGCAGCGCGCTCGGCCAGGCCCGCGCGGCGGAGGCCCGGTACGCAGGCCGGGGCGAGCCGCCGCGGCCGCTGGAGGGCCTGCTGGTCGCGGTCAAGGAAGAAGCGCCGATCGCCGGCCAGCTCAACACCCTCGGCTCGCTGCCGCTGCGCGACGTGGTCGCCAGCCAGACCGCGGTCTTCGTGCAGCGCATCATCGACGCCGGCGGGATCATCCACGCCCGGACGACCACGCCCGAGTTCTCCTGCTCCCCGGTCACCTGGAGCAAGCTGTGGGGCGTGACCCGCAACCCGTGGAATACCGCGTTCTCGCCCGGCGGTTCGAGCGGCGGGTCGGGAGCGTCGCTGGCGGCCGGCACAGCGACGCTGGCGACCGGCTCCGACATCGGCGGCTCCATCCGCATCCCGGCCTCATTCTGCGGTGTCGTCGGTTTCAAGCCGCCGTATGGCCGCGTCCCTGAAGTAGAGGTGTTCAACCTCGACCACTACTGCCACGAGGGACCGATGGCCCGCACCGTGGCGGACTGCGCGCTACTGGAGAACGTCATCGCCGGGCCGGACCCTGGCGACGTCGCGTCGATCCGGCCCAAGCTGGAGATCCCCGCTGACCTGGGCACCGTTGACGGGCTGCGGATCGCCTTCAGCCCTGACCTCGGCTGCTACCACGTCGATGCGGAGGTGGCCGCGAACGCACGCGCCGCGGCCGACCGGCTGCGGGAGGCTGGCGCGACGGTGGAGGAAGTGTCGCTGCCATGGGAGCTGGAGATGATCGAGCGCGCCGCACGGATCCACTTCGGCATGATCTTCGGCCCGTCGATGCGGGAGATCTACGAGCAGCACGCCGACGACCTCACCTCATATGCGCGGCACTTCGTGGCCGATGCCGCCGAGATCTCCAAGGACGACATGGTGACCGGGCTCGAATTGGAGGGCCGGATCTATGCGCCGCTCGGCGCGCTGCTCGGCCAGTACGACGCGCTGATCTGCCCGACGTTCGCGCTGCCTGCGCTGCCGGCCGAGTACGACGTCGGCGATCCGCTGTCGGTCAACGGCCAGCCGTCCGCGCACTGGCTCGACGTCATGATGACGCTGCCGTTCAACATCGCGAGCCGCTGCCCGGTGCTGAGCATGCCGTCCGGGCTGTCGCGCGACGGCGTGCCGACTGGGCTGTCCATCGTGGCCAAGACCTACGACGACGTGGCCGCCTTCCGGGTCGCCGCAGCCCACGAACGGCTCTTCCCGTGGCTTGACCAGCCCGAGCGCCGCCCTGCCCTGTAAGTTCCGCACCGGGCAGCTTTGCTCGGAGAAGCCAAGTGCAGCGCGAAGGCCATACTCGACCCGAGTCATTGCGCTGGGCGTTAGCACGCCCAGGTCGCGGATCACTTCGTCGGGATAGCTCTACGATGTCGTCGCAGACAGCGTGGCCGCTCGGCTAGACCTCGCCGGCCCAGGTCGGCCGTCTGCGTCGCGCCGTTGCGCGGACCGCATCAGCGCGGGCGTACCGGTCGGCGGCATCAGCTTCATAAGAGGCTGACTCAGCGGCCTCGCGCACCGCACGCAGGCCTGCTGCGAACACCGCGTGCACCAAGAGGGCCTCACTGACGTCACCCTCGGGCAGAGCGGCCAGAGAGCTCAATGCGTCCCTCTCGGGCCCAGGTTCCCTGAGTTTCGCCAGGTCCGCCTGGTCGCGCGCGGTCAACGGCAGCGGGGTCCGGCGCTCGGTCGGCTCATTCAAACGCGTAGCCATGCCATACATGGTCCCGCACAAGAGTGTTACAACGACAAACCAGGTCCCCGAGCTGTCAAATGCGGTGCTGTGATCTCGGGCACCTCATGCTGGGGGTAGACCTGTCTAGTAATCCAGCAGTTTCCGCAGCGCGGCTGTCACTTTGGCGGTGGTGGGGATGACCTGGTCTTCGAGGGCGTCGGCGAATGGCAGCGGTACGCATTCGGCCGCGACGCGCCGGATCGGCGCGTCGAGCAGTTCGAAGCCTTCGTCGGCGACGATGGAGGCGACGGTGCCGCCCCAGCCGCCCTGGTAGGGGTTCTCCTCGACGATGAGCAGCCGGGAGGTACGGGCGACCGAGGCCAGCACGGTGGCCATGTCCAGCGGTACCAGGCAGCGCAGGTCGATGACCTCGACCCGCACGCCGGAGCCTGCCAGGTCGTCCGCGGCGGCCAGCGCGATCGGCACCGTGGCGGCGAGCGCGACGACGGTGACGTCCGAGCCTGGCCGGGCTACCGCAGCCTGGCCGAGCGGCACCAGGTGCCCGTCCGGCGCTGGCTCGCCGCGGCTGGCGAACAGGCCCTTGTGCTCGAAGAAGACAACCGGGTCGTCGCTGCGGATCGCGGCGGCCAGCAGGCCTACGACGTCGGCCGGGTTAGACGGGGCGACCACCTTCAGGCCGGGCACGGCCAGCGCCCAGTTCTCCACGGACTGCGAGTGCTGCGCGCCGAAGCCGAGGCCGCCGCCGTTGGCGGTCCGCACTACCAGCGGGATGGTCACCTGGCCGCCGGTCATGTACCGCATCTTGGGGATCTCGTTGGCCAGGTAGTCCCAGCAGCAGGCGAGGAAGTCGGAGAACATGATCTCCGCCACCGGCCGCATCCCGGTCATCGCGGCGCCCATCGCCATGCCGGCGATGGCCTGCTCGGAGATCGGCGTGTCCCGGACCCGGTCCGGGCCGAACTCGGCCAGCAGCCCGGCTGTGGTCTTGAAGACGCCGCCTGCCGCGCCGATGTCCTCGCCCAGGCATACCACCGACGGGTCCCGGCGCATCTCCCTGGCCAGGCCGTCCGCGACCGCGTCGCGGTAGGTGATCAGGTCCGCCACTGGTACCCTCCGTCCGCCCACACATCGGTCAGTGCCTGCGCCGGGTCGGCCGGCGCCGCGGCCTTCGCCTCGGCTACCGCGGCCGCCACGGCCTGCCCGGCCCGGGCGGTCACCGCCGCTACCTCGTCTTCCCCGACGCCGAGCCCGGCGAGCCGGTGCCGGGCCACTGTCAGCGGGTCGCGTTCCAGCCAGTGCGCCAGCTCGCCGTCGGGCCGGTAGCTGGCCGGGTCGGTGCGGCTGTGGCCGAAGTGCCGGTAGGTCTGCGCCTCCAGCACGGTCGGCCCGCCACCCGACCGGGCCCGGGCGGCGGCCCGGCCGACGGCACCGGCCACCACCACGACGTCGTTCCCGTCGATGATTTCCGCGGGCAGCCGGTAGCCGGCCGCCCGGTCGGCCGCCGGATGCTCCGCCGCGGTGACCGAGCCGATCGGCGTGTACTCCATGTACAGGTTGTTCTCGCACACGAACAAGACCGGCAGCGCCCACACCGACGCCAGGTTGAGCGCCTCGTGGAACGCGCCGATGTTGGTGGCGCCGTCGCCGAAGAACGCGACCGCGACCTGGCTGGTGCCCCGCAGCTGCGCCGACCACGCGGCGCCGGCGGCGACCGGCAGGTGCGCGCCGACGATCGCATACGAGCCGAGCATCCCCGCCGATGCCTTGGTCAGGTGCATCGAGCCGCCCTTGGCCTTGCACACCCCGGTGGCCTTGCTCATCAGCTCGGCCAGGCACTCGGCGGGCGTCACCCCGCGCGCCATCGCATGATGATGGCCCCGGTAGGTGGCGAACACGTAGTCGCCGGGCTCCAGCGCGGCGCTCGCGCCGACCGCCACCGCCTCATGCCCGGCCGCCAGGTGCGTGGTGCCCTTCACCAGCCCGGCCAGGAACAGGTCGTGTGCCGCCTGCTCGGTGCCGCGGATGACGGCCATCTGCTCATACAGCTCGAGCAGCCGCCCGGCGCCGATGCCCGCCGCGTCCGCGATCCCGGCTGTCACACCTCACCTCCTGGTCGCGGGCCCGGCGTCAGCTCGCCCCGGCCGGCCGCGGTGTTCAGGTTCGACTGGCTCTCCCGCAGCGTGTCCAGCGCACCGCCGGCGGTCCAGTACTTCCGGCCGGCCACCAGCAGCTCCTCGGCCGGGAACTTGGTGATCACCTCGCAGCCACCGGCCGTCACCACCACCTCCTCCTCGATCCGCGCCGCCGACCAGCCGTCAGCACCGGGCCAGTAAGTCTCCAGCGCGAACACCATGCCCTCCTCCAGCGGCTCAGGATGATCCAGCGACACCAGCCGGCTGAAGATCGGCTTCTCCCAGATCGACAGCCCCACACCATGCCCGTACTGCAGCGCGAACGCCGCCGTCTCATCCGGGAAGCCGAACTCGGCCGCCCGCGGCCACAGCGACACGATGTCCCCGGTCGTCACCCCCGGCCTGACCATCGCGATCGCCTGATCCATGTACTCGCGGCAGCGGACATACGCATCGCGCTGCGCCCGGGACGCGCTGCCCACCGCGAAAGTCCGGTAATAGCAGGTCCGGTAACCCAGATGACTGTGCAGGATGTCGAAGAACGCCGGATCGCCCGGCCGGATGAGCCGGTCAGAGTACACATGCGGATGCGGCGAGCAGCGCTCCCCGGAGATGGCGTTGACGCCCTCGACGAACTCGCTGCCCAGGTCGTACAGCACCTTCGCGACCAGGCCGACGCACTCGTTCTCCCGCACCCCCGGCCGGAGGAACTCATACAGCTGCTGATACGCCGCGTCCACCATCGAGCATGCCTGGGCGAGCAGGCAGATCTCGTCCCGGGTCTTGGTCCGCCTGGCCTCCAGGAACAGCTGCTGGCCGTCGACGGTCTCGATACCAGCGTCGCGCAGCGCCGCCAGCACCGGCATCTCCGCGACATCCACCCCGACCGGCTCGCCAGCCAGCCCGTACTCGCTCAGCACCCCCGCCACCTGCGCGGCCACCTCCTGCGCGATGCCCGCATCCGGGTGGAACGCGCCGCGCAGGGTCGAGATCCCCGCCCGCGCGCCGGTCTGCCGCGCACCCTCCGGCGTCGGCGGCCCGCCGGTATGATCCAGCCACGGGTTGTAAATCTGATGATGGCGGGCCGCTGACCCGAAATCCCACACCACCGGCTCGCCGCCGCGCGGCAGCAGCGCGAACCTGATCAGCTTGTCCATCCCCCAGGTGCCGATATGAGTCGCCGTCATGTACCGGATGTTGCCGAAATCGAAGCTCAGCACCGCGCCGAGCGACGACGCGTCGAGCTTCGCTTTCAGCCTGGCCAGCCGCTCATCACGCAGCCGGCCCAGATCCACTCGCTGCTCCCAGTCCACCGCGTTCATGCCGTAAGTGTGAATCGCCACCCTCACATCACCTCATCTGTCAGCAGGAATGCCCAGCAGGCGCGTCGGACCTCCTAGCGCATGAGACGGCAGATCTCCGGTGTTCAGTCCGGATAACGCCCAGATGAGATCCAGTAAGTAATACTGGATGGTGGGCTGTCAAGAGCGCTGAGATGCCGGTGATTTCATCCCTCGGGCCGCGGCCGGAAGAGGTCGTGTAGCGTAGCGCGGTACACGGACACGGTCGCTAGGCGCGGCCGTCGATCGCGCGCCTGCCCTTGGGTGTGGTGCGCGCAGCCAGCCAGCCTGGCATCTGCGAAGGCCGCCAGATCTAAGCCTCTGGAAAGCCGGTGCCCTAATGCAGCGGATATGCCGAAGTATGGCCCTGCCCGGAGCCGGCGGATCCCTCGGCCGGCCAGTCTGCCTTTAGCTCGAACCAGACGGCGCGAACTGGCACGTCGCCGCCATTCCAGAACCGATGGGGATCGGTGGAGTCGAAGGCGACAGAATCCCCGGCCTCAAGAACATATGTCTCAAAGCCGATCTGAACTGAGAGCACGCCTTCGAGTACAAGACCGTACTCACGACCGTTGTGCCTAATTGCCTTATCGCCGGAGACCGACCCGCCGCCGACGTCATAGAGGATCTCGAGAAACTCGGCGCCAGCCTCTGGCGAGGGGTTGAGCCGCTCCCAGCGGACCCCGTGCTCGAGGGATATGTGCGGCCGGGTGGCACGGCGCTGAACCACGCCTTTCTCCGCAGCTATCGTCGCAGGCAGCGAGATTGGCGCTGGCGACGGTTCGAGCTGGACTGCCAGGTTCGTCTTTCGTTCCTCCTCGGTAACGAAGAGGCTATCCATCGATACGCCAAGCAGACTGGTGAGGGCGTAGAGCGTACTCACAGACGGCGCAATCTTACCGAGCTCGATCTGGGAGATTAGGCTCGCCGAGCACTTTGTTTGCCGGCTGAGTTCACGCACGCCGATTCCCCGGCGCTGGCGCGCTTCTCTCAGACGCATCCCCAGGACATGGCGATCGCTGACGGTCGGCTCTGGCGGGGTCTCCGCAACTGACGTTTCTGGCACAGCATCAGTATAGAGCGAAGTGCATGTTCTGTATGACCACACTGGACGAGCCTGGCACGGCATCGCTTCCTGTGTGTGAAGTGTCACTTGACGAGATATCGAGGCGAGAAATAGAGTCGGTACCGCGAGCTGGTGGCGCGACTGCCCGTTGGCTGCTTCGACAGGAGGGCCATGTGGTCACCGTAGGCTTCGTTGGCCTGGGCGTGATGGGTGGTGCCATCACCCGCCGGCTCCTCGATGCGGGTCACGCTGTGCAGGGCTATAACCGCACGCCCGCTAAGGCGGCGGGCCTGGTGGAACTTGGGATGACGGTTGCCGCGACGCCGCGAGCCGCTGCGCAGGGCGCCAGCGTCGTCTTCAGCATGGTGAGTGACGGCGACGCCCTCGCTCAGGTTTGCGAAGGCGACGACGGGATTCTGGCCGGCTTGAGCGACGGCAGCATCTATGTAGATCTGAGCACCGTCGGCCCAGTTGCCAGCGAGGCGGCGCGAGCGGCAACAGAGCGCCGCGGCTCCCGGTTCCTTGCCGCGCCGGTTTCGGGCAGCGTGTCGACCATCCAGGAAGGTCGGCTTGTCTTCATGGTCGGCGGCCAGGCCGAGGCACTCGAGCAGGTCCGCCCGCTGCTGCTAGACATCGGGTCAGGAATCATGCGCGTAGGCACTGTGCAGCAAGCCGCGGCCATGAAGATGGCGGTGAACCTTAGCATCGCAACGCAGGTCATTGCCTTTAGCGAAGGCGTTCTGCTGGCCGAGCGGTACGGCGTGGAGCCCGAACAGGCCGTGGACATCCTGCTCGGCAGCGCCGTGGCGTCGCCGATGCTCGCATACCGGGGCCGGTTTCTCCTCAATCCGCCGGAGGTGCCATGGTTCACGGTGGCGCTAGCGCTTAAGGACTTGCGAATTATGCAAGATATGGCCGAGCGCGCAAGCCTTCCGTTGTGGAGCGCGGCCGCGGCCGTCCCGATCCTGGCGGCGGCCGAGGCCCTGGGCTACGGCGAGGACGAACTGGCCTCGGTGGGGCACGCGCTGCGCTGGATGAGCGCAGGTGAGCGCTGATGGCTTCGGGGATCCAGGGTTCGCTTGGTCACCGATCCTGGGCTGCGGCTCTGGCCGGCCGACGGGTCGGATGACGACATGTACCTGGGCATAATTACCAAAGCGTTCGGCAACCTTTCCCTCGCCGAGGCCCTGGAGCAGGTCATCAGTCTCGGTGTTCGGGCAGTAGAGCTGGGAACCGGGAATTACAACGGAGATCACCATTGCTCGCCCGGCCCGCTGCTCGCGGACGAGACTGCATTACGGCGCTTTGCTGACCTCGTGGCCAACAGCGGTGTCACAGTGACCGCGCTGGGATGCCACGGCAACCCGCTGCACCCTGACCCTGCCGTTGCCGTCCCTCACGACGCGGTGTTTCGCGCAACCGTTCTGCTCGCGGAAAGACTCGGAGTCGAGCGCATCACCCTGCTCTCCGGCTGCCCCGGTGACTCGGAAAGCTCGGTGGCGCCAAACTGGGTGACCTGCGGATGGCCCCAGGACTTCCCCGCTGTACTTGAGTGGCAGTGGCAGGAAAAGGTCATTCCATACTGGCGTGACTGTGCCGAGTTCGCGATGAGCCACGGTGTCACGAAGCTCTGCTTCGAGATGCATCCGGGCTGCGTGGTCTACAACCCCCCGTCGCTGCTGCGCTTGCGCCAGGCGATCGGCCCGGTCGTCGGAGCGAACCTGGATCCCAGTCATCTCATGTGGCAGGGAATCGACGTGATTGAGGTCGTGCGACGGCTGGGCGCGGATGTGATCTATCACGTGCACGCCAAAGACACGGCACTGAACGATGCCGTCGCTCGGTGGAAGGGAGTGCTCGACACAGCGCCCCTGGAGCTGGTCCGGGAACGGGCATGGACGTTCAGGACCGTCGGGTTTGGTCATGACGCTCTGTTCTGGAAATCCTTCGTCAGCGCGCTCAGGGAGTCTGGTTACGACGATGTGCTGAGCATCGAGCATGAAGACCCGCTGGCCGGCCGAAATGAGGGTGTCCGGCATGCGGTGGAATTCCTGCGGCAATGCGTGCTCACCGAGCCGCCGGCCGAAGCCTGGTGGACCTGAGCACGGTCGCCCGGCAAGACGGGAGTGCCGAAGGAGGCTGAATGAAAATCGGCGTCCCGCGCGAGATCAAGGACTGCGAGAATCGCGTGGCTCTGACCCCCATGGGCGTGCGCGAGCTGACGCTTCGTGGTCACGAGGTTTACGTCGAGCGCGACGCCGGCGCTGGCGCGATGATTGCCGATGTCGACTTCCGCGGCGCCGGGGCCGTGATCCTCGACAGCCCGTCGGACGTCTGGGCCGCGGATCTCGTCCTCAAGGTCAAGGAACCGATCGAGAGCGAATACCCGCTCCTTCGCAGCGGCCAGGTGATATTCGCATACCTGCACCTTGCTGCTAACCCGTCCTGCACTCACGCGCTGCTGGCATCCCGCGCGACCGCCATCGCGTACGAGACCGTTGGGTCTGACAAGGAGACCTTTCCATTGCTCGCGCCCATGAGTGAGGTAGCCGGCCGGCTGGCGCCGCAGATCGGGGCTTATGAGCTGATGAGTTCTCGCGGAGGTCGTGGGATCCTGCTCGGCGGAGTGCCCGGGACGCGACCGGCTCACGTGGTCGTCCTCGGTGCTGGCGTTGCCGGAACCAATGCTGCGCTGGTCGCACTCGGCATGGGGGCACGGGTAACTCTGCTCGATCGCAGGCCTCAAAGGCTGCGGGCGGCAAACTGGGCCTTCCGCGGGAGAGTGAGGACCGTCGCGTCAAGCTCGTATGAGGTCGAGCGCCAGGTTGCTAGCGCCGACTTTGTGATTGGCGCTGCGCTGATTCCTGGCGCTAGGGCCCCGGTGCTAGTGACTAGTGATCTTGCGTCGCGAATGCGTCCGGGCAGCGTGCTTGTGGACATCAGCGTCGATCAAGGCGGGTGCTTCGAGGACTCGCGCCCGACGTCGCACGCAAATCCGACTTTCCGGATCCATGATTGTGTTTTCTACTGCGTTCCCAACATGCCCGGGTCCGTTCCGGAAACGTCGACGCGTGCGCTGGCCGCCGCGACGCTTCCGCGCGTGCTGGCGTTGGCCAGTTACGGATGGCGTGACGCGATGCGCCGAGATCGGTCGCTGGCCGCCGGCCTTAATGCGCACGACGGACGGCTGTATAACGCTGCGGTAGCACGAGCCTGCGGGTTGCCGAGTTCAGAGCTGAGTGAGCTACTCGGGCGCTGAAGACTGGCCGGAGCCGGCTGCCGCGTAGTCGGACTCACTCGTTCATCACCGCTTTACACTCGAGGCGCTTCGAGTATTGGGATCGCGTCGTCTGCCCGTTATGCTTGGCAGAAGTGTGTAGGACGACACAAGCGCGTATCTTGCTACTTGACAACGAGGGCGGGCGGAGGGGCTGACGATGGAGCGGACCGAGTGGTCTGGGAAAGTCGCGTTCATCACTGGTGTCGCCCGTGGTCAGGGCCGCTCCCATGCTCTTGAATTCGCTCGGCTTGGCGCCGACATCGGCGGGCTTGATCTGTGCGGGCCGATCCCGACGGTTCCGTACGCGCTGGCCAGTGCGTCGGACCTCAAGCAGAGCGCGCAGGGCATTGAGTCGCTCGGCAGGCAGGCGGTTCTCAGGGTTGCCGACGTGCGAGACCCGGCAGCGGTGGGCGCTGTGGTCGCCGAGGTGCTTGAGTCGCTCGGCCGCATTGACGTTGTCATCACGAACGCCGGAGTCTTCAGCGTCGCAGACCCGATGACTCTCTCGCCTGAAACGTGGCGGGACGTGCTGGACGTAAATCTGACCGGAGTCTGGAACACGGTACAGGCGTGCCTGCCGGCGATGGTGCAGAGCGGCCGCGGCGGAAGCATCGTCATGACGAGTTCCATCGGAGGGGTGCAGGGGCTCCTGCATTGCCCGCACTACGTCGCGAGCAAGCATGGCGTGATCGGACTGATGCGAGCACTCGCGAACGAGCTCGCGCCCCACCGGATCAGGGTGAACGCCGTGTGCCCGACGAACGTGAACACGCCCATGATCCAGAACCCGGCGAACTACCGGACTTTCCGCCCTGACCTCGAGGATCCCGGACGCGAAGACATCATCGATGTCGCAGCGAGTATGCACCTCCTGGAGGTGCCCTGGGTCGAGGCAGAGGACGTGACGGCTGCCGTCGTATGGCTAGCCTCGGACGCAGCGCGGTACCTTACCGGGGTCGTCCTTCCAGTAGACGCCGGACTCCTGGAGAAGGTGCAGAACTGATCGTCGAGACCCCGTCTACCGCCGCCAACCGTACACAGACAGCGGCCCTGGCGCAGATCGGGCTCAGGACGGGGTGTGCCGCACTCGCTGGCGGTCCGGCTCGATGCGCAGGATCACCCGCTCGCTTCGGATCAGACTGGCGATGAAGGGCTGCCCCATGTAGCGGTGGGCTAGCTTCTCGATGTGCTCGCGAGCCTCGGGCCCGGTGATTCTCTCTACCACTCGTCCCGTCACATCTGCGTAGCGCTGGTCATCGTTCGAATCCATGATCATCACAGCCACGCGCGGATCGGCGAGAACGTTCTTGTACTTGCCGCGATGCACCTCGGTGTTGACGAGAATGTGGGTCTCGTCGCAGTCGACCCACATCATGTTGGTCACCGGCGCGCCGCCCGGCAGCAGGCTGGTGAATGCAGCGAAATTCTTTCCCTGCGCCAGCTCGCGAACTTCGGGGTCGATTGCCACGGACTCATCCTCCCTACGGCTCGATATAACCGGCCTCGTCGTACTCACCGACGCCGCCGTAGAAGGCAAGGGCGCTGCAGGTCTGGTCACGGTCGTTGTGGAAGCCATGGAGCTCGCCGGCGGGGATGAACACGACGTCGCCTTCCTCGACGGGGACGGCTCCGTCCGCTGTCAGGTGCGCACCGCCGCCTTTAGTGACAACAAAGATCTCGTCAGCGTTTGGGTGGACGTGCAGCGAGTGCGCTTTCTGCGGCGGGAAGTCGGTCGAGCACACGACTCCGGCCCCGGAGCCAACGCTCTGCCGGCCCACGAGCCACCACAGATGCATTCCCTCCCAGCCAGGCCGGGTGGGTATGTCGGGATCCTCAGAGACCGTCCGTCGTGACACGATGTGCATGACGCCCTTCCTTCTGCCAGTTCGCGGCCAACGCTGGTAGTTGTGGTTACTAGGTAATAGAACGGACGGTCCCGCCGTCCACGCCGTACACGCTTGCAGTCACAAAGCTCGCGCGCTCTGAGGCGAGGAAAGCGATGACAGAAGCGACTTCGTCGGCCGTTCCCAGTCGTCCCAGCGGCATGTGCCGCAGGCTGATCTCGTGGCGGACTGCCTCGTCCGGGGGCATCTGGTGAAGCTCGGCCAGGCTGTCGGCGAAGCCGCCCTCCTTTGTCCAGAACGGAGTCCAGACCGGGCCTGGTGCGACCGCGTTGACACGGATCGCCGGGCCCTCAGACCTGGCCAGGGCCTTGGTGAAGGCGAGCATCCCAGCCTTGGCTACCGCGTAGTCCATGGGGTTGGCCTCGGGTTGCCGAGCCAGATCGGACGCGTTGTTGACGATCGCGCCGCGGCCTGCCGACCGCATCAGCGGCAGGACTAGGCGCGTGACGCGGATGCAGCACATCAGGTTGATGTTGAGCGTCGCGATCCAGTCATCGTCGGTGATCTGGTCGAACGTACGCGAGACCCCCGATCCGGCGTTGTTCACTAGCACGTCGATATGACCGTCCAAGGCCGCAAGCGCGTCCCCGATGCCTTGCTCGACACCGCTCTGCGTGGCGAGGTCACCGATCCCGGTCGCCACGACGCGGTCTCCGAGTTCCCTGGCGACGTCGTTGAGTTTGTCCTCGGCTATGTCGACCAGGGCAAGGTTTGAGCCCTCATCGGCGAACAGCGCTGCTGCCGCGCGGCCTATCCCGCTCGCCGCTCCGGTAATGAGAACGTTCCGTCCCTCAAGGTCGAGGCGCATCTGCCGGCGCCGATCCGGCTAAGGTCTCATCACCGCGAAGGCGACGGCGCGCATGCCCTCGCCGGCGGAGGTGTCGGCAATCGAGTGAACGGCATTCGGAGGGATATGGATGAGGTCGCCAGCGTTCACCGTACGATCCTCGCCGTCGATGGTCATCACGCCTGAGCCGCGGATCAGGTAATAGAATTCATGGGAATTGTGGTCGTGTGGTGCGAGGGCCTGGCCGCGGGCCAGCTCGAACTCGCACACGAACTCCAGGTATGTGCCAAGCGTCTCTTCCCGCATCGATTCCTTGCCGAACATGAAGTAGGAGTGGCACGTTCCCTCATGCTCGACGGTAACCGGTACTTCGGCCGCACGCCGTACGTCCATCTCTCCTCCGATCAGGATTTGGCTTCCTCGAACAGTTCGAGCGTGATCCCGTCGGGATCACGGAAGTAGACGAACGAACAGCCGTCGAGCGGGCCGCCTTCGATGTGCAGAGGCTCGGCGAAGAACTCCACCCCCTTAGCCTTCAGGTCCCGGTAGCTCGCGTCGATGTCGTCCACGAGGATGCACAGATGCGGGGAGCCGACGTCGCAATTGCGCCGGCTGAAGTTCTCGTCGCGGTCGTTGTTGTAGCTGAGTAGTTCCACGTCCGTCTCGCCGAACCGCAAGAAGGCGAAACTGAGCTTCGCGCCGGGAACGCCGACCGCGGCCGAGAGCTGCTCTCCTTCGGCATAGGTCACGAATACCGGCTCCACGCCGAACATCTGCCGGTACCAGGCCAGCGACTTGTCCAGGTCTTTCACGGTGAGGCCAACATGATGCACGTGTCCTATGGCTTCTGGCATGCGGACTCCTATTTGATGAAGACAGGATTCATTGGCGACGCCGTGGCGCCCACCAGTTTCAGCGGCAAGGCCACGTAAAGGCCCGCGTAACAGCCGTCGGCGTGCGAGTCTGCTGCGAGCTCCTCAAGCCACAGTGCCTCGTGGAAGGTAATCCCGCGATTACGCAGGAGGAGGCGGTGGAGGGGATAGAACTGATCCGACCGCACTGAATAGGGGAGCTCATTCGCCAGGGTGTCGGTCCCGATGCCGGCCACCTGCTGGCGGTCTATCCACTCGATCAACTCGGGATCGTCGCTCAGCCCTGGCTCAGAGTAGTCGGCAAAGTATTCCTCGGGCCCTACCTCGTAGAAGCGCGGCAGGCTCCCGGTGCGAATGAGGACGACATCGCCTTTCTGCACCTCGATGCCCGCATCGGCAGCCAGGGCCAGCAGTTCCCGGTGGGAGATCTCCGATCTCGGCGGCAGATAAGGGACGCCTCTGCTGGCCGCCACGTCGAGCAGCACGCCGCGGGTGACAATGCCCCGCTGTGACATCGGCGCGATGCTGCAGCGCTCGAGCGAGCCGGCCGTCGTGTTGGCTGGATACCCGTTATAGAGCTGATCGTCGACCCAGATGTGGCCGAGGGCGTCCATGTGCGTCGTTCCATGGCAGGAGATAAAGATGCCGTCATCGGCGGAGCACGGATGCCGGGGATTTACCTCGGCCTTGCCCGATGCGTAATGGGACCAGTCACGGTATGGGACGTGCATGGCTTGGTGCCGTTCAGCGGAGAGCGGATCGCCGCGCTCGTCGAAGACGCGCAGGCCGAGGGTAAAGGTCTTGCCGGTGCGGACGAGACGAGCCGCCTCGATAACCTCGGACGCGGATACCAGGTTGAGCGCTCCCAGCTCATCGTCTGGACCCCAGCGGCCCCAGGAGGTGCGCTGCATTACGTCGGCGCTCTGGCTTTCGACGGCGCCCCCTTCGGTCACGCTCTCCACTGCTGGCCTTCCTTTACTGATAGCTGCTCGCCTTGGGCGCCAGCGCGGGCAGAACCTGATCGGCGATGAGCTGCAAGGAGGCAGAGCTGTCGTCGAGTGTCAGTCCGGGCGGCCGGGCCCAGAAGATCACCTCGGTGACCGGCCCTTGTCCGAACACGGCCTTGAGCTCAGCCAGAACCTGCTGAGGAGTACCGATGAGGAAGCCATCATTCGGAAGCTGACGCGGATCTGTAAGGTCCCCTGGCCGCGCGTTCGGCTCGCCGGCCTCACGTGCCCACTGCGCGTACACGTTGTTCTGGTACAGAAGGTGCGGGCCGAGCAGGTGCCAGGCTCGCTCGGGATCATCGGTAACGTAAACCAGCCGGTTTGCCTTAATCTCGGGGACGGCCAGGCCTCCTTCCACGGTAACGAAGGCGTCGGCATAGACCTGGTACAGATCCAGTGAGCCTCCTGAGTCGGCGGCGAAGCCGCAACCGAGTCGTCCGGCTCGCTGGGCTGGCGCGACGCTGCTGCCACCGAGGAAGATCGGAGGTCCGCCTTGCTGCGCGGGCCGTGGCGTCACGGTCACGTCGCCGAACTGGTAGCTCCTGCCGCTGAAGGAGAACTTCTCTCCCGTCCACGCCAGCCGGAGCAGCTCGACTGTCTCCTCCGTTCGCTGGCCCCGCTGGTTCCGCGGGACCGCCATGACCTCGAACTCCTTGCTCCGATACCCCGATGCGAGCCCGACGTCCAGGCGCCCGTTCGATATCAGGTCGACGACCGCCAGGTCCTCGGCAAGGCGGAGCGGATGGTGCAGCGGCGCGAGAAGCACGGCAGTGCCGAGCCGTATCCGCTTCGTGCGCGCGGCGATGGCGGCCAGCGCGGTCGGGATCGACGGCATGTAGCCGTCGTCGGTGAAGTGGTGCTCGGACAGCCAGACGCTGTTGAAGCCCAGCTCCTCGGCCCAGCTGGCCTGGTCGAAGGTCTCGTTGTAGAGCTGCTGCCACGGGATCCGCCAGGGGAGTGGATTGCGGAAGTCATACCAGACACCGAGATTCGTCGGCCGGTTAGGTGTCCCTGTCAGATCCAAGCCGTCCTCCTTTCATGCATTCCCGCCGCGTCTGTTTGCTCCGGCTCACCTCAGCTATTGGGCAGTGAAGCCCCCGTCGACACAGATCTCCGCACCGGTCACGAAGCTCGCCCGTTCACTCGCCAGGAACGTAATCACGTCGGCGACCTCCTGTGGTCGTGCTGCTCGCCCGAGCGGCGTGGCGTCGACCAGCTGGGACGTGATGGCCGGGTCTTGCCGCTCGATCATCTCGGTGCGAATCAGGCCAGGATGAACAGAGTTCACCCGGATTCCGTGGCGAGCGTAGGTGATCGCGGCATTGCGGCTCATCAGCCGCACCGCTCCTTTGCTCGCCTGGTAGGCCGAGACACCCGAGGCGCCGACGATGCCCCAGATGGAGGACACGTTCACGATGGAACCTGCGTGCTGGCGGAGCATCAAGGGGATTACCGCCCGCATGGCGAGATATACGGCGCGCTGGTTCACGTCGCAGACCCAGTCCCAGTCGGCTGGGGCTATCTCGTGCAGGGGTAGATAGCTCCCCACCAGGCCGGCATTGTTCACGAGCACGTCGACGCGACCGTGCTCGGCCTCAATCTCCGAGATCCAGGTCGACCAGCCCGGCCCGTCCCGCACATCCAGCTTCCGGCACCGGTAGCTGGTCCCCGCCTCGGGCGCGAGGTCGCAGCCCAGCACGATGGCGCCTTCGTCGGTCATCGCTGACGCCGTGGCGCGCCCGATGCCGCTTCCGGCGCCGGTGACGATGCACACCCTGCCATCGAGCAGGCCTCCCTGGGCCGACCCGCTCATAGCGCCCCGATAGCGGCTACGAGCTCCTCGGCCTCGTCCATCCGGTTGTATCCGGCGATGCCGAGCCGCGCCCAGCCGCCGTCATGGGCGACGCCGAGCCGGCGAGCCAGCGCGACCACGTACAGATCCCCGTGCGTGATGAACAGGCCGCGTTCTCGCAAGCGGGCCGCGCACTCGGCTGGCGTCCGGCCCTCGACGCGGAAAGCTATCGTCGGCGCCAGCGCGCCCTCGGACCGCTTGGCCCGGTAGAGGCGCACCCTCGGCATACTTCTGAGCTGATCCTCGACCCACTCGGCGATCTTGGCCTGCGACCGGGACAGCTCGCCGATCGCCTCGCGTGCTCCCTCGCCACCCGAACCCCCGACGAGGCCGGCGAGGGAATCAAGCGTCCCGACCAGACCTGCGATTGCCTCATGGTTCTGGCTTCCGGTCTCGAACTTATCCGGGCCGGTGTTGGTGGCCGGGGTGACTTTGTATGGCCGGAGCTCCTCGGCCAGATCCTCTTTCACGAGCGCGATGCCCAGGTGCGGCCCGTAGAACTTGTAGGCGGAGCAGAAGAATATGTCCGGCCGCAGGGCCTCGAGGTCGACCTGGTGGTGTGGGACCGCGTGCACGCCGTCGACTGCGGCGAGCGCCCCCGCTTCGTGAGCTTGTGACACGATCTTGGCGACGTCGGGAACCGTCCCTATCGCGTTGGCAGCGAGCGTCACCGCCACGAGATTCACGTTTCTCGCCGCGAGCTCCCGCGCAAACGCGTCGTTCTCAAGCCGGCAAGACTCCGGGTCGACGGGGATGAAGACCGCCTCGACTCCGTGGTCTGCGAAGTTCTGCACCCACGGGTCGACGTTGCCGAAGTGCTCCAGCTCGGATATGAGGATCGCCGATCCCTCGTGGGCTCTCTGCCTGGCGACCGCGTGCGCGAACGCGAACGCGAGGCTGGTCATGTTCTGCCCGAAGACGACCCGGTAACCTCCGCCGTTGACGAAGCGCCGAAACTCGCGGCGGGCCCGGGCGATTATCTCCTCAGTCTGGTCGCCGGTCGGAGCGACCTCGTTCCTGTTCGCGACCCCGGCGTGCATGTAGTCGCGCATGGAATCGATGCAGCCATCGACCATCTGGGTCCCGCTAGGGCCGTCGAAGAACTTCCAGCCGCGGGTTTCGCCGAAGAGTGCAGCCGGAACGTGAGCTCGTAGGCGCAGGGATATCTCGTCTGTCTTCTGATGCGGCACGCCGTCTTCCCTTCTGCCCGGCGGGAGAACCCGCTCGGCATCGTCCCGGCTCCCAGGTCCATCAAGGCTGGGAATGGCGGGCGTCCTCCCTTCTCCAGCTGCTAAACGGGGGCGTCATACTCCGGCCTCAACTCGCGGTTGGCTATCAGCTGGTCGTCGCCGGCCAATGGGTCCACGACGCCGCGCTCGTGTGCGCGCCAGTAGATGGCGAGTCCTATTAGTGCGAAGACCACCACGATGTACGGCGCAAGGAGGTACGGGAAAGCTGGCACGGGAATGACGGAAGAATAGAAGGCATAGCCGAGCAGCCCCATGGCAAGGACGGGCAGCACAATGTACGACACTTGCACGAGCGCGTTGTGGCCCGCCCTCGATTCTCGGGTGTTGAAGTTGCGCAGGCCGGCCAGCGCGATGGCGAAGTACACCAGGATGAGGCCCAGGGTCGTGGCGCTCCCGATGAAGCCCACGACCGTCGCCGGCGTCGTCGTCTCGCCCACCAGAACACCCGTCACAAGCGCTACGCTGCAGATCAGGAGGACCAGCCGCGTCGGCGTCCTGAACCTCTCGTGGATGTGCACTAGCCAGGGCACGCCGATGCCACCACGGCCCATGTCGTAGAAGATGCGGCTGGACAGAGTGACGATTCCCATCGCGCCTGAGAACCCGCTTATCGCGACGAGAACGTCAATCGTCTGAGCCCAGGTCGAGCCCGCGTACTTGTTGGCAATGGTGCTGAGCGGGGTGGGGTCGGCTGCCCAGGTCGCACCGTTCTTCACGCCGTAGCCGATGGAGAGCGCATAGGTGATGTACACGAAGAACAGGCCGGCCCCGATCAGGGAGAAGAGGATCGCCTTCGGGATGGACTTGGTCGGGTGGCGGGTTTCCCTGCCCAGCGCAGCAGCGGCTTCAAAACCTGCGAACCCGGAGAAGCCGAAGATCATGCCGTACCCGATACCGCCCCAGCCCTTGGTGGAGTTGTGCGGGTTGAATGGCGAGAGGTTCAGGCCGTGTGCGCCGCCCTTCGCGAGCACGAAGGCCAAGATGATCGACAACGTCACCATCGACGCCAGCTCAAGCGTGACCTGGGCGCGCACCGAAGGCTTGATCCCGACGTAGTTAATCGCGGCGCAGATGACGATCATCGGTACGAAAAAGACTAGCCAGGATACATTCTCGCCGTGCAACGCGAACACCGCGACGAGTGCGTTCGAGGCGATGGCGGAGTTGACCGCCACCCCGAACATCCACGCGCCGGCGTAGACCCATCCTGCCGTGAATCCTGCCGGTATCCCGAATGCCGCTTTGACGTAGGTGAAGCCGACGCCGGCCGCGACGTACCTGCGCGTGAACTTCACTACCACGAACCCGAGGCACAGCGAGCCCACGAATCCGAGCAGGTAGCTCAGCGGAGCGGCGCCACCTGCCTCGGAGGCGGCGAAGGCCGTACCGAGGGCCATGGCCATCACCGGCGCCAGGCCGGCCAGGCTCAGGCCCGAGGCCTCGATCGTGGTGAGCGCGTGCTTCCCGGTCACCAGCGTGTGCGTACCCGCACCCTCGACGTCAGGTTCTGTTGCAGCCATTACATTTCCCCTTCTCTCTGCCCGGGGCTGTTCAGAATGTAAAGACTTCATCCGCCTGACACGTTGCAGACGGTAGGCAAGCGCGCCGCAGACGCTTGACCATTTACGCCGTCTCGCGCGGCAATCTACGCCAACTGCAGTGTTCAGTATGGTAAGTCGCACTGCACGACAGGTCAAGAGTTAGTACACACTCAACTCGGCGGCCGTCGTGCCCGCGCTGATGCCACTGCCGGAGGGTGCCCGTGGGGCGGTTAGCCGTGCGCATCTTGGCGGACAACCGCAGCTCAGCCCTTTACCTCGTATCCGGCATCTTGCTTGGTGCTGGCGCCGGCCCAGACCCAGATCATCTCCGCCTCTTCGGTGGCCGAGGTGTTATGGAATCCGTGCCACTCGCCCTGCGGGTGGAAGGCTATATCGCCGACCCCGAGCATGATCTCCTCGTCGCCGTTAGTGGCGACCCCGGAGCCTCGTACCAGGTAGACCACCTCCTCGGCGCCAGGATGCCGGTGCAGCTCGTGCACCGACTCGCCGGGCGCGAACACAGTACGGCCGAACACGACATTGCGTGCGCCACCATGGGCATGATCTACGAGGAACTGAACCGCCATGTTCACCCAGCCGTCGCTTGAGGCCAGGGTTGGATCGGCCGCGAACTCGCCAACGTTCACCTTGTAACTGTGCTCAGCCATAATCTCCGTCCTTCGTCACCACCCGGCATTTACACCCTGATCAGTATTACTGTACAGTTTGGCCTGTGGCAAGCACGTCTTTCGTCAGGTGCGTGAACGTGACGGGCCGTGAGGCTGCTGCCGTCCTCGGCGCGACGTTGAACGGCTCACTGCCCGGGCAGAGTGAAACCGATTCGAGGAGTCAGAAGGACTGCGCGCCGTGAGAGCAGCTGTATACCGCGGCCCGGGAGATATCAGCATCGAAAATGTCGCTGAGCCGGTCCCGGCCGACGATGAGCTTCTCTTGCAGGTCGCGACCGCGGGCATCTGTGGCACCGACGGTCACGAGTACGCCAGCGGTCCATTCCAGTTCTCGGTGCCGTCGCGGTCGTCTTGGGGGCCCGCCGGCGGCCTGATCCCAGGTCATGAGTTTTCCGGCACGGTAGTCGGCATTGGCAAGCACGTCACCGGGTTCAGCGAGGGGGATCTGGTGGCGTCCGGCAGCGGCGTGGCGTGCGGCCAATGCGGCTGGTGCCGGCGAGGGCGGACCAATCTGTGCCTCTCTTACGAGACGGTCGGACTTCAGCGGCACGGTGGCCTGGCTCAGCTATGTGTCGTGCCCGCGAGGAGCTGCGCAGTGGCCGATAGGAAAATCCTGACCGCAGACGCGGCGGCCCTCGCACAGCCGATGGCCATCGCTGTCCACGCGGCATCTCGTGGTGAGCCTGCCCGCGGGATGCACGTGCTCGTCGTGGGCGCCGGTGGAATCGGCGCCTTCCTGGTCTTCGCGCTGGCCCAACTGGGCGCCGTGGTGACTGTCATCGAGGCCGATGCCTCGCGCCGCGAACTTGCGATATCGCTTGGCGCCACCGCTGCGTTCTCGGCCCTGGAGCCCGAGGCGCTAAGAGCCGCGCTGGATGGAGGCCAGCCTGCCGAGCTTGTCTACGAGGTCACCGGGAATCCGGCCGGCCTCGCGCTTGGGCTTGCCTCGCTCGGGCGTGGGGTCCGTGTCGTCCTTATTGGCCTGCAAGAAGCGTCAGCCGAGGTGGACTTGCGCAGGCTCCGCATCAATGAGTGCGAGCTGGTTGGCAGCAATTCCCTCGTCGCGGCGGTCGACCTGCCACAGGCGCTTCAGCTTCTCGGCCGCCGTTCGCGCTCCTGGTCCGACGTGGCGCCGACGGCCCTGGCGCTCGACGATATGGTCGATGACGGGATCCGGCCGCTGGCCGCAGGTGAGTCGGTCCGGGTCAAGACGCTGGTCGACCCATGGACGGCTGTTTCGCGCAGTACGCAGATGTAGCGTGGCGGTGCGTGCTCCTGTAAGCAGTCGGCAGCGGGCGCTGGGCCTGGCTGCCGACGGTCTCGCCGCGGCAATGTGGGGCTTCACTGGCATCATCGTGACCTACTGCAAGGCGGGACCCTTCGTCTTGACCTTCTACCGGCTATGGATCTCGGTAGCGATCATGATCGCGGTTCTCCTGCTCGGCCACCACAGGCTCTCATGGCAGGTACTCGTCCGGGCGGCACCGTCTGGAGTGCTTCTCGGTACGAACCTGGCCTGCTACGTGTTCGCATTCAGGCTCACCACGATCGCCGACGCATCCGTGATAGGAGCACTGCAGCCGGCACTGGTCCTTATCCTGGCGGCCGTGATCTTCGGCGAGGCAGCAGGCGTCCGGGAGGTTGTCCTGACCGCGATCGCGATCGTCGGAGTCGCCGGAGTCGTCGTCGGTACGAGAGTCTCGATCGGATCTCATGGCAAAGGTGACCTGTTCGCCGTTGTCGGCACCCTCGCATTCGCTGGCTACTGGCTCTTCGCCAAGAGCGCGAGGCGCCAGATCCCGACGCTGGAGTTCATGACCGGCGTCTGGATAAGCGCTGCGATAGCCCTGACACCGATAGCGCTGGCTTCAGGCGAGTCCTTCACGGCCATCCCCGCTAGCAGTTGGCCGTGGATCGTTGCCCTGGCGATCGTGCCCGGCACCGGGCACGTGATGATGAACTGGGCGCACCGCTTCGTGGATGCCTCGGTCTCATCGGTCATCGCGATCCTGAACGCGCCGGTCGCGGCGGCTGCCGCGCTGGTAATCCTGGGACAAGCGCTGTCGCCCTTCCAGATTGCCTGCGGTTCAGCGGCTGTGATCGCGATCGCCCTGGTGGCAAAGGGTCGACCGAGGTCTGTCGAGGCTGCCGTCGATCCTGTCGCGATCCCGGATTGACTGCTCAGCTCCGGGTGGTCATTTCATCGATCGATCGCTTACAGATCGCGCACGCGGGGAACTATCTCCTTGCCGATGAGAGCAATCGTCTCAAGGTCGCTCCACAACTGATGCTGGAGCATTACCCGGTGCGCACCCGCGGCGGCCCACTCCGACAGCCGCTCGACCGCCTCTGTGGTGGTGGCCGTGAACCACCTGCTCACGGGCTCGGCCAGCAGGCCCCCGTTCCCCTTGCCCATACGATCCTGGACCAGCGCGGTCTTCGCTGCGACGTCCGCGTTGCTCGTGCCGATCACTGTGTTCTGAGCCATCGCCGAGAAACGGAGGGTTCGGGGATCGCGGCCCTGGCGCTCGCACTCGCGGTCGAGTACGGAACGGAGTTCACCGCATTGCTGGGTGCTGAAGACGCTCGCGTTGTACTCGGCTCCGAAGCGAACGGCGACGCCAACCGTCCGGGGCCTGCCGGATCCGCCGATGATCATGGGGGGCGGCTGCTGCAGGGGCTTAGGCCGGGCAGTGCAATGGTCGAGCGTGAAGTGCCGCCCGGAGAAGCTGACCTCATCTTCGGTCCACTGGCGATGGATGATTTCCGCTTGCTCCGCGAGGACATCAAATCGAGTGGCGGCAGGCGGGAACGTGAACCCAAAAGCCCGGTGCTCAGCCTCGTACCAGCCCGCGCCGAGGCCAAGCTCAATCCGCCCTGCAGAGATGTGGTCCACCGTGCTGACCATGTTGGCCAGCACGGATGGATGCCGGAAGGTCGCGGGGGATACCAGCGTGCCGAGCCGGATACGCTCGGTGCGGCTAGCCAGGCCAGCCATGATCGCCCAGGCGTCCATGGCCACGGCTCCCGGGCCATTCATCGACAGGTAGTGGTCGGAGCGGAACAAGCCGTCGAGGCCGTTCTTCTCGACCGCTGCCGCTATCGCGACCCAATCTTGCCAGGTCTCGCCCTCCTGGCCTTCCACCATCAAGCAAACTTGCATCGAACCATCCCGTTGACGTGTTAAGTACCGGTGGGTCTCGGTGCTAACGATAAGCCTGCCCGCGTTCACTGGCAATTGACGTTGGCGCTCTTCTGGGCTACTTCCGTCTCAGTGTGCAGCAGGGGTACACAACCAGGGATGACCGGGGTAGATTGGTGCCGTGCGCAGCACCGAATTCCCCGGCCCCCTCCGGCAGTTCCTGTCTGAGCTGGACGACATTTGTACCGCCGAACTACGCGATATGGACAGAGTCGGCCGGCTCCTGGTCGAACTGGCGGCCGACGAGGATTACCTCGGGCCGCTGATCGCGGCGATCCCCGCTGGCGCATCCGGAGGGACGTGGCTGGTCAGGCCGGAACGAGGGCCCCGCCTGCTCCTCTTCCACCGCCCGGAGGCGGTGATGGCGAGCACTCACTCGCACCATTGCTGGGTGGCCATCGCTCCGGTCCGCGGCGTAGAGACCCATCAGCGCTGGGAGGCGGTATGTCATGAGGACGGCCGTGCCGACATGCGTCTGGCGGACGACCGCGCCCTGCATCGCGGCGATGTTGCAACCCTCGTCCCGCCGGGGGACATCCACAACCACGGTCACGTAGCCGGCACCGGTGCCAGCCCCTACTCGCTTATTCTCCTGGGCGACGACATGCTGCTGTTCGAGCGGAAGGAATTTGATCCGCAGCAAGGCACCTGGCGAACTCTTCGGCCCGGCGATCCAGGCCAGGCTAACCGCTGATTATTTCGTCGTGCTCCTGGTCACTCAGCGGGCCGCGGACTGTCCGGTCGGCGAAGTTGGCGATGAGGCCGAGGCGGCCGCTGAGTGCTTCGACGTAGCGGCGATGCCCTAGAACGAGGTGACTTCGCCGTGTTCGATCTGCGAGATGCGGGCGATGCTGACGCCCATGGTGGCCGCGATGTCGCGCTGGGCGAGGCTGAGCTGCTTGCGGACCTGGGCGAGCTGATACCCGGGGGCCAGGGCGAGCAGCGCCCGGGCTTCGGCGATAACCCGGTTCTGAGCAGTTCTGCGCAACGCTGGCGAAGCACGCACCGCAGCGCCGGTCAGGCATGCTGGCAGTGAGGCGACTGCGTGCCGCGCAACGACGAGCCGCTGGGTCATAGCTGGTCGATCAGCGGCCGGGTCACTGTGTAGAGCTCTCGGTAGAGGGCGTACCGCCTGTCGTATAGGTCGGCGAGTTCCGGCCGGGGATTGATTACGCGGGTGAGTTTCGTCCAGTCGGTACCATCAGGCACCATCCCCGCTGCAGTCGCGGCTAGCAGTGCATCGCCGTAGCACGCGCCGACATTCTGCTGGGGTACGTCCTGGGCACGGCCGGTGACATCGGAGACCAGCTGCGGCCACAGCTTGCCGACCGCGCCGCCGCCAACGGCCACAGCTCTCCAGCCGGCGGCTTGCCGCCGGGCGCAGTCGAAGGCTTCGAGGTTGTGACGCACTCCCATTGCGACGGCCTCGTACGCCGCGCGCATCAGGTGCGCGGGGGTGTGGCCGAGCGTTAGGCCGAGGGCAACTCCTCGGGCCCCGGGGTCGAATAGCGGGCTTCGCTCTCCGGCGAAGTATGGCAGCACTACCAGGCCATCGGCGCCGGGCGGTACGCGCCCGGCCGCAGCGGCAAGTTCGGCTACGGTACGTCCCGTCGTCTCGGCCACCCAGCTTGCGAGCAGGCCTGAGGTCGCCATGCCCGCGGAAACTGTGCCGGTCCCCGGTGCCAGACCCGCTGTGCGCCACAGGCCCGGGTGGGCGCTGGCGTGCGCATCGACGCCGACCAGGAATAGCGTCGACCCGTACATGACCATGAGATCGCCGTCGTGCCGGACGCCTACGCTGTGCGCCTCTGCCCACGCGTCGACGGTCCCTGCGAGCACCGGCGTCCCGGCTGGCAGGCCGGTCGCAGCCGCCGCCTCGGCGGTCACGTGGCCCACGATTTCGTCGGACCAGACCAGCTCGGGTAGCGGGACGCCGAGGCTCAGCGCTTCGGCCAAGCCGGGTACCCAGGTCTGCGCGTGCAGGTCATACATGGGATCGCATTGGCTGGCGGTGTGGTGGTCGAGCACGTACCGGCCGGTGAGCTTTCCTACCAGGAACGAGCTGGTGCTGAACCAGCGCGCGGTGCGCGCCCATAGCTCAGGCTCGTGACGTTGTAGCCACAGCAGCTTAGGGCCTAAGGCCTGCGAGGACAGCGCAGAGCCTGAACGGTCGAGGATGCGGTCGGCGCCCAGCTGCGCTGTGAGGTCCTCGGTCTCGGCTGTCGCCCGCGTGTCGATCCCGTACAGGATCGCCGGACGAAGCGGCGCCCCGGACCCGTCGGCGGGCAGCAGGCACGGTCCCATCCCGCTGATGGCTGTGGCGGTGACGGGGGCCTCGGCGACAGGCGGGCAGGCCATGAGCTCCTGCAGCAGCGAGCATGATTGCTCCCACCACACTGCCTGCGCGTCCTGTTCGAACCAGCCTGGGCGGGGCCGGGTGATGGTGTGCTCGCCTCTGACTGCGGCGACGACCGAGCCGTGCCGGTCCACAGCGACCGCCTTGGTGCTCGAGGTGCCTATGTCGAGTCCGATTGCGACCTCAGTCACGCCAGTGCGCCGAACCCGTCGAAGTCCACGTCGAGAAGCCGGCACAGGGCGCGCAATTCGTCCACGCGGTCTCCGGGTACGGCGTGGATGTGGTTCGCGCCGAAGCGTGCCAGGAACTCGGCCGCTGATGCGTCGAACTGCGCGAAAGCGTGCGGCCACTCAAACGTCGAGGCTCGGCACAGGCGCTCGGTGGTGGCGGCGTCGAATTCCCGGAAGCCGCCGGACAGGACCTGCATGCGGTAGCGGCCGGCGAGCCGGCTGCAGCCGGGCGAAGGTAGCCTTCCCGGGCGCGGCAACATGCTGCACCGATGCGCCGCCGGCCGGGAAATAGAAGACCTCCGGGTACAGGTTGACGCGGGCCATGTTCTCGGCCGGGTCGTCGGATCGCGCGGCAAACCATGTCGCGTGCTGGCCGGAATTGCACAGGTCCCAGATCTGCAGATCCTCGTGGTAGTGCCGTACGTCCGCGAACAGGACGGGCGTGCCGGATAGGTGCTTGAGGATCTGCATGGTCAGTGCCCCGTCCATGTCAGCCTCGGTAGAGCAGACGAACGGATCCTTCGGTCCGTCCCAGTCGTACGGGTCGTTGAGGAACGCCTCGGCGACGTCCATCGTGCACCAGCTGCTGGTCATTTCCGGCTGGCCCTTGATGCCGGCGAAGTCCAGCTTCCATTCGTCGATCAGCTCCCGCATCGTGTAATAGACACGGATCTGCCGTTCGAGCAGCTCGGGGGTCAGACGCGACCCGTCGTAATGGACCTTGGCGGCATGCCGCTCGAGCCAGTCGCGCGCCGCGCGAACCTGGGCATCCGGGACCGATGACGACCTGCGTACTAGCTCATACTGATCAATTTCTTCGACGTCCACGCCGAACTTCTGCAGCCATACGTCGGTGGCGGAGACTGCCGTGTACATGCCCATAGGGCGGCCGCCGATCCGGCCGAACGTCGAGCCCCGCAGGCTGTTGGCTGCTGCCCCGGCGCGGGCGAGCGAGTCAAGCCGGCGCAGGACCGCCTGGTCCTCGACGTCGCCCCAGGCTCTTTCGTGAAACCGACCGATCTGGTCCAGGCCGCCGCCAGCGGCCAGCATGCCGACCATGCCCGGGTACTGCGGGTCGACATTGGAGAACAGCAGGACCGAGCCCGGAGTCTCCCTGACCGCGAGCATCGTGAAATGCGGGAAGGCCCATACGGGAACGTTCACTATCGTCAGGTCGGGGCGCACGTCGGCCAGCTCGCGCGCTACAGCCACTGCGCTGGCATTCGAGTGAATGTCGCCTGCCGCGGTTACCACCCGGTGACCGAGGCCCTTCAGCGCCCCGACGATGCGGCCCTGGACGTCGAGTCCGAAGGACTCGATTTCTCGATGGACGTACGGCCGCCCGTCTGACACCGTCATCACCGCTATAGTTGCCATCTTGAGCTCCTCGGATTCTGGCTTGTGGGTCTGTATCGGGCGGGTCCCGCTGGAGCGCCGGACGGTGCGCGGAACGCTGAGGCGAAGGAGCACAGCGGGTGCCATGCCGGTCCGCGCTCACCGAGGATCTGGAGTGCCGTCGTACCGGCAGCCGGTGAGCCAGCGGTGCCGGGGCGGATGAGGCCATGGTCGGCCGGCGAATTCGGCCAGGCTGGGTCGTCGATGCCTTCGCGCGCCGCAACGTCGCGGTGACCAGGCGGAATGTACTGCGGTTGTTGCGCCGATCGTCCCCGGTGCGGCGTGGTCGGCAGGTCGGTTCGGCGCCGCCAGCCTTGCCGCCACCGCCCTCCGGCCACTTTCGATGCCGACAACTCCGAGGATGCACCACGGCTTCAGCTGAGCCGCCTGGCTCCGTTGAGCCGTTCGCTGCTCGTCTCCACCTCCTTGAGGCCGGGGTGAATGGCTAGGCGTCGTTCGGTGTCGCCTCCGTCGCCCCAACCCGCCGGAGGTATTGAGGACGGAACAGGTGCGCGCCAATGCCGATTACGAACAGTACGGCCACTGCGCCAAAGAACAGGTAGGCAAACGCCCGCGCGCTGCCTGTCGGCAGCGGGACAAGGGTGTAATAGAACACAAGCGCCATCACGCCTGTGCCCACCAGTCCGGCTGCGGCGATGAACAGGCTCCCGGCTCCGCGGCGATATGCCCACACCGGAGCCGCGATCGAAGCGAACATGTAAATCAGCGTTCCGCAGTATCCGGCGAGGCTGCCAAGGTTCCCGAACGCCGTTCCCTGGGCGACGCCGGACGCGAGCACATATGTGAGCACGGCTAGCCACACGATCGCGTAGCACCAGATGGCCCGGTACGGGGCTCCGCGCCTGTTCGTGTTAGTAACGCGAGGCGTCAGCAGCCCATCGTGGGCCATCGTGAAGAGCACCCGCGGCCCATAGTTGATGGTGGCGTTTGCAGCCGCGAAGAAGCTGATAGTCACACCGAGCAGTATGAGGTCGCCCAGCCAGGAGACATGATCGTGGTTAGCGAGCGTTGACAGCGGAGCTGACTGGCTGCCGAGGTTCGCTGACAGGTTCTCGAATCCGAGAACCTGTACGTACGCATTGAGGAGGAGGAATACGGCAACAGCGGCGACGCTTCCTACGACTGCCAGCCGGAGAGCCCGCCTGGGGTTCTTTGCTTCGAGGCCCAGTACCGTCGATCCTTCGAATCCGCCAAATGCCAGGATCATGAATACAATCCCCAGGACAATCCCGTGTCCGCTCAGTCCGTGCAGCGCAAACTGCTTGTGATCGATGATGCTGGGAGCCTTGGCGAGAATTATGACCAGCAGTACGAGAATGGCAGCCATGGAGGCTCCCTCGATGATGAGGAAGAGCCTGGTGCTGACTCGAATGTCTAGCAGCGCGATTGCGGTAACTACTATAAGACATGCGATCTCGAGACTGAATTGCGCGGATGATGATGTGATATGAGCTATGCCGGTCGATGAAAGAAACTGCATGAGGTACTGAGCGAAGCCGGTAAACAGGAAGGGTCCTGAACATACCATCATCAGCAATGTGATCCAGCCCGTCACGAAGCCGACTGTTGTTCCCAGCCCTTTCGGTACGAGGTTGTACAGGGCGCCCGACGAGAAATGTCTTCCGGCGACGTGCGCTATGCAGATGGCCACGGCCAGCACGCCGACGCTGGCGATCAGCACGGTCAGCCAGGTCCCGTGGCCCGCATCGGCGAAGACCAGGGCGATGAGCGATACGGCCCCGATGGTAGGGCCTATCCCGGCGACGGATTGGCCCAGCACCTGGAGGCCGCTCAGCACATTGGTGTGCAGACCCAGGTCACCGGTAGGTTTCGGCTGCGCGACAACGACCGCTTCTTCTGCCATGTCGGTCCTTCTCTCCGGACGTCACCAGCATCGATCGACTGACGACGCGCGCGTCGTGAAATCGATTACTCGGCAAGCTAGCATGCACTGACCAGGCGGTCAACGGCTGGGAACTGCAGGCGCCCGCAGCATGCGGGCGGCAGGCACCTGCCGCGGGATGCTGCGACCGTGGGCTGCCAGATCCTCCCCCCGGACCGTGCGGCCACCGGGGTGCTGATGCCAGGCAGGAGCGGCCGGGCCCGCCTGCGGCGATGATTCCGGCAACCCTAGCGGGCTCGCAGATTGCTGCATTAAGGTTGAAGAAATCGATTACACATGGGTAGCGTTGCCCAGCGCTGCAGGTCAACGGCCTGACGAGCGCGGCCCGGCCGGATCCTGATCATGACGGTGGGCCTGAGGCGCCGCCCGCAGGTGCCAGATGGCGGGCAGGAGCGACGGAGGCGATGGCGACCATCCAGCAAGTGGCGCAGCAAGCGCAGGTCTCGGCTGCGACGGTGTCGCGCGTACTCAACAGCAACGGCAACGTGCACCCGGACCTCGTGCGCCGTGTCCGCAGCGCAGTCGAGGCTCTCTCGTACAAGCCGAACAGCGTCGCCCGCAACCTGCGCCGCAGCGAGTCATCGCTATGGGCCGTGATCGTCTCCGATATCGGCAACCCGTTCTTCACCTCCATGGTCCGGGGCGTCGAAGACGCCGCACAGGGAAGCGGCTACTCCGTCGTGCTGTGCAACAGCGACGAAAACCCGGCCAAGGAGGCCGGCTACATTGCCGCCGCGGCGGCCGAGCGGATGGCTGGCGTAGTCATTTCCCCCGCGTCTACGCCCGACACCGACGTGACCCCCCTGCTTGACCTGGGAATACCGGTGGTCGCTGTCGATCGGCGCTTGGGCGGCGCGGCAGTCGACACGGTGCTGGTCGACAACGAGCGGGCTGCCGAGGAGGCCACGGATCATCTGGTCGACATGGGATACCGCCGGATCGCGTGCATTACGGGTCCGCGTCAGGCTATGACGGCCCGTGAACGGCTCGCGGGCTATCAGCGCGCCCTGCAGCACCGGGGGCAAGACCTGCAGCCGCCTCTCGTCAGGCATGCCGATTTCCGTGAGCGCGGCGGTTATGAGGCGATGGCGTCGTTGCTCGCGGACGTCGCTCCGGACGCCGTGTTCGTGGCCAACAACCTGATGACCATCGGCGCCCTGGAGTGCCTGATCCAGCACGGAGTCGGGGTACCCCGCGAGGTCGGCATAGTGGGCTTCGACGAGATCCCCTGGGCCGATCTAGTCCGCCCCTCCCTGTCGACCGTGGCTCAGCCGACCTACGAGATGGGCAAGACAGCCGGGCAGTTGCTGACGAATCGTCGTGCCTCACCCGACGGCTCGTGCGAGACCATCGTTCTGCACACGACGCTCAATGTGCGCGCCAGTTCTACCCCTAGGGCCACTGCCCTGCACAGAACCGACATGCCGAAACGAAGCCGCCGGCGACAGTGAAGGGCAGGTCATGACGCACAACGCCAAGGAGCCGGACTTGCGCAGATCCGGGTTCACTGACTCACACTCGGGGCTTCTCCCGGCAACCCAGCGAGCAATGCTGCACAGGATAGCGACGGGGCAGGCAGACGGCCGGCTACCGTCGCTGGCTGCCGGGGTCATGCGCGACGGAGCACAAGCGTGGTTCGCCGCACGAGGGACAGTCGACGGGGCAGCGCCTACCGCCGATACGCAGTACCGCATCGGCTCGATGACGAAGATGTTCGTGGCACTCGCCGTGATGCGGCTTCGCGATGAGGGGCATCTGCGCTTGAGTGATCCGCTCGGTCGCCACATGCCGGCGGCCAGCATAGGAGAGCTGCGCATCGGCGAACTACTGGCACACACCAGCGGCCTTGCGTCGGACTCTGCCGGTCCATGGTGGGAGCGCTCCCCAGGGGACCTGCGTCCTGGACCCTCAGATGTACTTGGCCATAACGCCCTTCGCCACCCGCCCGGGCGACGTTTCCACTACTCGAACGTCGGATTCGCAATGCTCGGCGCCCTTGTCGGCAAGGTGCGTGGCCAGCCATGGAACGACGTTGTACGAGACGAGATCCTCAACCCGCTGGGGATGTCCCGTACCTCGGTGGCTCCGCAGCCCCCTTACGCCACTGGATGGGCCGTGCATCCTTGGGCCGATGTGCTGCTGCGGGAGCCCGTTTTTGATGCAGGATTCATGGCTCCGGCTGGGCAGTTCTGGTCGACCACCGAAGATCTTTGCCGGTTCGCAGCCTTCCTCGGCAACGGGGCGAGCGAGGTTCTGTCGGGCGAGAGTCTTGAGGAGATGCGCGAACCGGCCGCGCCAGGCGTCTGCAGCGAACGGGCGGTCGGCTACGGGCTCGGTTTCCAGATCATGTGGTCTGGAGACCACGTGCTCTACGGACATTGCGGCTCGGTGCCGGGGTTCATCTCAGGGTTCTGGGTGAGCGATGACGGCGTCGGCGCAGTTGCCCTCGCGAACGCGACGTCCGAGTACGCGGTCGGCGCAGTCGCCGCTGATCTGATAGCAATCGTCTGTGAACACGAGCCCGCCATTCCACCCGAGTGGCGGGCGCTATCGGACGTTGATCCGGCGGCGCTCTCCCTGGCCGGAACCTGGTACTGGGGACCCACCCCGCAGATACTCCGAGTACACGCCAACAATGAACTGTCCCTGACCTCGCTTGCGAGTGACGAGGTGCCAGCCCGTTTCCGGCCGACGGCGGAGGGAACGTGGACCGGCAGCAACGGCTACCACGCGGGCGAGGCGCTTCATGTCGTGACTCGGCCGGATGGCACCCTCAGTCACCTCAGTGTTGGCGCGCTCGTCTATACGCGCGAGCCGTATGACGATTCCGCGCCTATTCCCGGTGGCGTAGATTCAGAGGGCTGGCGTTCTGGCTGAATCATCGATAGAGCTTTGAACGTATCGCCGACGGCAAGGCAGCAAGCGGAGAGCGGATTCCCATTCCTGCATCCTGTGACCGACGAGCCCCTTCCCAACTCACTCGGCCTTGCTGGCCTCCAGGTCGTGAGGTTCTCAGCAGGCGGAACCGCGCCGAATGGACGTTGTCTTACGTTCTGGGCCTGGACGCCGATCGTTAGAGGAGGTTGCCGGGCATGCACCTGGTTCGTTATCTGAGTACCGGCGGGACGTCACCCTGCGTCGGCGTGCAATCCGGCGAGGTCATTCAGCCGCTGCCGATTCCTAGCGTCGGCGCGCTCCTGGCACTTCGCCAAAGCGAGATCAGCGACCTGGCTGGGGCCGCCGCCAGGGGAACCTCAGCAGCCGCGGATCCGATGCTGTTGCCGCCGGCAGATGGGCGGATGGAGGTGTGGGCCGCCGGGGTTACCTATCGCAGGTCCCGGGAAGCGCGGATGGAGGAGAGCGCATCGGCACATGTCTACGACCTTGTCTATGAAGCGGACCGGCCGGAGTTGTTCTTTAAGAGCGTGGCCTGGCGCACGGTCACCACCGGTGAGCCGATTGGCCTGCGGCGCGACTCAGCGTTGAACGTCCCCGAGGCCGAGCTTGCCGTGGTGGTCAACGCTGCGGCGGAGATCGTTGGCTACGCCGTCTGCAATGACGTGTCCTCTCGCAGCATCGAAGGTGAGAACCCGCTCTACCTGCCGCAGGCGAAGATTTATGCGGGCGCCTGCGCATTGAGCGCAGGGATCAGACCGGCCTGGGAAGTCCAGTCGGCTGACAGCCTGACCATCACACTGACCATCCAACGCGATTCCCGGGTCGTCTGGTGCGGCGACACCAGCACCTCGCAGATGCGCCGCACACCTCGCGAACTGGTGGACTATCTGTTCCGGGAGATGGATTTTCCGGAGGGGGTCATCGTGACTACTGGCACCGGCATCGTGCCGGAGATGAGCTTCACTTTGCATGACGGCGACCTTGTCACCGTGACAATCGACGAGGTCGGAGTCCTGACGAATCGAGTTCTGATAGGGCGAGATCGCTTCGCCTGGCTGGCCGCAAGCAATCGCCACGAGATCACCGCTGCGGCGCAAGGGGCCGGGCCGGACGTCGCGCCCACCGTGCCCGGGACGGCCCTAGCACCCGGAAGCCGGACGGCGGCGAGGGGCAGCCGTCAGTGACCAGGATCCTGGGGTTTGAGACGCATGATCTCCGGTTCCCGACCTCGCGGAACCTGGACGGATCCGATGCCATGAACTCGGCTCCGGATTACTCCGCTGCTTACCTGACAGTGCAAACGGACTCCCCGGACGGGCTTGCTGGCCACGCCCATGTCTTCACGATCGGCCGGGGAAACGACGTCCAGCTCGCCGCCGTGCGGGCGCTGGAGCCGTTCCTTGCCGGGCTGGATCTGGAAGAGACGCTCGGCGACCTGGGCGCGTTGTCGCGTCGGCTCGTGGGCGACAGCGCGCTGCGCTGGCTCGGGCCGGAATGCGGGATGATGCACATGGCCATCGGGGCGGTGGTGAATGCGTGCTGGGATCTAGCCGCGCGGCGGGCGGGCATGCCGTTCTGGCGGCTGCTGGCCAGCATGGCACCGGAGCAGATCGCGGACCTTGTTGACTTCCGTTATCTCGCTGACGTGCTGACCCGCCAGGAGGCGTTGGAGATCCTCGAGCGCGGCGCGGGGGGCAGGCAGGAGCGCATCGAGATCCTCGAACGCGACGGGTATCCGGCTTATGCGACGTCGCCGGGCTGGCTCGGCTACAGCGATGCCCGGCTGGCCGAGCTGTGTGCGGAGTCGGTCCGGCAGGGGTTCCCGCTGGTCAAGCTTAAAGTCGGCGGCAGCATTGAGGACGATCTGCGGCGCTGCCGGATCGCGCGTGAGACTGTGGGTGAGGCCATTGCCATCGCCGTGGACGCGAACCAGGTGTGGGACGTGCCCACGGCCATTTCCTGGATACGCAGCCTCGCACCGGTACGGCCCGCCTGGGTTGAGGAGCCGACAAACCCGCATGACATCCTCGGCACTGCCGCCATCCGCCGGGCAGTCAGCCCGATCCCGGTGGCCGCCGGGGAGCACGTGGCCAGCCGGGTGATGTTCAAGCAGCTGCTGCAGGCCAGCGCGATCGACATCATGCAGATCGACGCCTGCCGAGTCGCAGGAGTCAACGAGAACATCGCTAACCTCCTGCTCGCGGCTAAATTCGGCATACCGGTGTGTCCTCACGCTGGCGGCGTCGGCCTGTGCGAGATGGTGCAGCACCTGTCGATGTTCGACTATGTGGCGGTGTCCGGGAGCATGGACGGGCGCATGATCGAGTGGATCGATCACCTGCATGAGCATTTCGCCAGTCCGGCCCGGGTGCGGGATGGCCGGTACGTCGCGCCGGCCACCGCTGGCGCTTCCACGGAGATCAGACCCGCGTCGATCGCTGAGTTCTCCTACCCATCCGGGACTGCCTGGGCATGACTCGCGACCTGTGCCGGCAGGGCCGCTGAGGACGAGTCGTGTCGCATGTGACCGAATCCGAGCAACGCTCCGCCAAAGCCTACGCTCAGTCACCGGCGACCCGTTCGGTCGTGTGCCTGGCGGCACCGGGTGGCTCTAGCGCTCGCATTCGCGCCGAGTGCTTCGACGTAGCGGGCGATGATCTCGCACGAGGTGACCTCGCCGTGCCCGATCTGGGAGAACCTGGCGATGCTCGCGCCTATCGCGGCGGCGATCTCTGGCTGGGCGAGGCTGAGCTGCTTGCGGACCTGGGCGAGCGCTGCTGTCCGATGGCCTGCACGAGTAGCATCGGGCTCCGGCCACGATCTTCGCAGGGAGGCGCCGGCCGACGATGACTGGCTCGCGCACCTCGCGCACCTCGCGCAGCTTCGGGCCGTGCCACGGCGCGCCGGCCTGCCTGCTCTGCGCCTTAGCGTCACGAGGACCGCAGTCGAACTCGCGCTCGATCTGTTCCCTTGCCGCGCCCGGTGGCGATGGCGCACCTGTCCCTGACGCGGGCTATCACGAGGGCGCAGGCCAAGAACCTCGTGCTCCGGAACGTCTCCGCGCTGACCGGGACCCCGCCGGGACAGGGGGCAGGCCCAACGGCGCTGCCACGAGTAAAGGTAGCCGAGCTTTTCCGGTCCGGGCATGCCGTCGGCTAGCCGCTCGCTGCCGGGTGAAGCTGCGCGAACGGCGGCCGCGCCGCTTCGTCGTCAGTCAGATGCAGCGGTAGTTGCACGCGGCCCTGCCGCGCCGCGCGGTACGCGGCGTAGATGATCTCAAGGACCGCACGGCCGTCCTGGCCCGTCTCCCGCGGTTGAGCGTCCTCGGCTACGCAGCGCGCGAAATGATCCATCTCCTGCGGGTAGCCGCTGTGCCAAAGCTCGTCGAACATGGTGAACGTCCAGCCGCGAGTGTCCGGGGCCTTCTCGACCGCATAGCCGTAGCCCACGTCGCTGAATGTCGTCAGCGACGAGCCGCGCACCAAGTCGGCATAGACCACCCCGCGCGAGCCGGTGATCTCGGCCCTGTCGTCCACGCCGCCCGGCCGAGCCCAGCTGGCCTCGATCAGGCCCAGCCGATCGCCGTCGAACCGGACGGTGACAATGGCGTGATCGTCGGCCCTCGTGCGCTGGTGGTGGACGAAGGTGCCGGCCTCCGCGGTGACCGACCGGGCCGCCGGCTTGCCGTGCACCCAGCGGGCGTATTCGATGCCGTGACAGCCCATGTCCATCAGCACGCCGCCGCCGGCCAGCTCCGGATCCCAGAACCAGTCCGAGTGGGGCCCGAAATGCTGCTCCGACTGGCGCACTAGGTAAACCTCGCCCAGCGCGCCCTCGTCGGCGAGTTCCTTGGCCCGGACATACTTGGGCGCGAAGCAGATGTCCTCGGCGTACATCAGCTTGACTCCTGCGGCGGCGCATGCGGCGATCATCTCATCGGCCTCTTGCAGCGTGCGGGCCAGCGGTTTCTCGCACACGACGTGCTTGCCGGCGGCTGCCGCAGCTACCACGATGTCGCGATGCAGCCAGTTCGGCGCGGCGACGGACACCAGATCGACGTCAGGACGGGCGACCAGCTCCCGGTAGTCGGCACCCGACGCCGGGATGCCCCACCTCGCAGCGAAGGCCGCCGCACGGTCGGGCGAGGCGGATGCGACAGCGCGCACCGACGCCAGCGCCGACCGCGAGAACGCCTCCGCATGCACCTGGCCGATAAACCCGGCCCCAACCAGTCCAACCCCAACCTGATCCGAAGCCATCCGCCCTCCTCGCCGGACTGTGGATCTACCGGACTGTAGATCTAACGGTGTTCCGGCCCGATCGCGCTGGCCTGATGGCCGGGCGGGAGAGGTGCCGTGATGATCGCGACACTAGACGATGTGACTTCGAAGAAGAACAAACTGGAGCCGACTGCTGGCTGAACCTGGCTCAGATCAGCGGCAGGAGCGCGCACTCCGGCCGCCGTCGCGGGCAGTTGTCTGGGGTCGGCGTCCGGGCCGTGCGCGGATTGGGCGTCCGGCGCGCACCGCTGCTCGAGATCATGCGGGCATGTACTTCTCGAACCAGGTCACGAGCCGGGTCAGGTAATCGGTGACGGCCGGGAACCGGCTGACGCCGTGTCCTTCTTCTGGGTAGATCACCAGTTCGGAGTCGACGCCGTGACTCGTGAGGGCCTGGTAGAACTCCCTGGCCTGGCCGGGAGGCGTGCACCGGTCCTTTGCGCCCGCAGTGAGCAGGGTCGGCGTGCTGGCCTTGCTCGCCTGGAAAACCGGGCTGCGCGCGTGTAGCTGGTTGCCGCTCTCCGCTGGGTTGGCGTCGTCCAGGAACCACAGTCCCCACCGGGGGATGTTGGTCGTGAATGTGAAGCTGTACCACTCAGTGACCGGTGAGCCTGCGACGGCTGCCTTGAATCTCTGGTCCTGCGTCACCAGCCACGCTGACATGAACCCGCCGTAACTGACGCCCATCGTGCCGATCCGGGCCGGGTCGGCGACTCCGCGCTCAATCATCGCGTCGATTCCCGACAGGTAATCGTGGGTGTCCGCGCCGCCCATGTCGCCGACGACCGCCGCCGCGAACTCCTGACCGCGTCCGGAGCTACCGCGCGGATTCGGGAGCAGCACCGCATATCCGCGGGAGACCAGCAGCGGTACTGCATAGTCTCGCATCCTCCAGCTCCGCTGGAAGGCCCCGATGGGGCCGCCGTGGACGTGCAGGACCAGCGGGAATGGCCCGGCTCCGGGCGGCGCGCACAGGATTCCTTCGATCGGTGTCCCGTCGGGTGCGCTCCAGCTGACGTTCGTCGCGGCGCCAGCGACCGATCGGATGTAATCAGTGCCGGCATGGGCCAGCGAAGCCAGCACCCGGTCGGCGCCATCGCCGACGATCGCGATCTCCTGCGGTAGGTCGTAGTCGTCGCGGATCACGACGACCCGGCCATCGGGCGTGAAGGCGCCGGCCGGGTAGAACCAGCTAGCCCACGACTGCGCGGATGCGACCAGTTCCCTGCCGGTGACTGACTCCGGCAGGGGTCCGTCCCCAGCGTCGGCGATGCCGGCCACGCTGTCCAGATGGCGCTGGCCCACGTAGCCGAGCCGCGTCGGGTCAATCCACTGGACCGCGGTGACATCTGTCCCGCCGGTGTCTACCGCGCAGCTGGAGCCCGCTGCCAGGTCGAGCAGGATCAGGTCACCCGCCACGATCCACCGGTCGCTGCACACGGCCTGTACGACCGCGGCCCTCCTGCCATCGGGCGTGCCGGCCGGCAGCCCGAGCTGGACGTCGCTGCGGAGCAATTCGGCCACCTCGCCCGTCGCGAGGTCGAGCCTGCTGAGCACCGCTGAGTACCAGTCATCCTCGCCGGGCTGCTCGCTGGTGATGGCCAGCACATGTCCGGGACCGGACCAGGCTGCCTCCCAGACATTCAGCCCGTCGGGCGTCACCTTGGTGAGCTCGCCGGAGGCCGGGGTATAGAGCCACAGGCTGCGCCAGGCATCCGCTGGGGCGCCGGATTCGACGTCCGGGTACCAGGCCGGCAGGCCGGACTCGCCCGAGCCGGCCGATCCCGACCCCTGTGCGTCAGCCATCTCGGCGCCGAGACCCGCGACGCCCAGCAGGACCCGGGTACTGTCCGGTGACCACGCGACATACTCGACCGTGCCGGGGACAGCTGGCGCCGGCCTAGCCTCGCCGAGCCGCCCGCCGGTCAGCAGATAGAGCTGGAACACCTCAGCCTTCGCCCGGTCGGACAGGAACGCCAGCGCTGACCCGTCCGGCGCAAACCGCGCAGCCCTGGCTGACCCGCCACCCGAAGTTAGCGCATCCAGCGCGCCGTCCCGCACTTCGTACAGCGCCGTTCGCGGCAACCCGTCGAGTTCGTCATAGACCGATCCGGTCACGACGATACGGCTGGCGTCAGCCGTCATGGCGAGGTCGGTGACATGGTGCGGCTTGCCGAAAGCCGGCTCATGCAGCCGCCGGACATACTCGGCGACCGCACCGTACTCAGCAGATTCCCGCAGGTCTTGACGCATAGTCCGGGATGATCCAATGCACTATAGGAGTACCGCCAGCGGTCACTCGACCCCGGTCGACACGGGACCTGCCCTCTGGACCAGGTACTGGGTGGCCGGTAGTCTCCCGAGTGGCTGCGGGCCTATCGATCAGATACTCGAGAAACTGGGGCTGAACTGGTGGGCGGTACTGGGATTGAACCAGTGACCTCTTTCCGTGTCAGGGAAGCCTGGACAGTAGCTTGCTTGGGCTGGATGTCGCGCAACGCGGCGCTGACCTGGGACTTCCTGGCGTGACGTCGCCAGGCGTTGCGGAAGAACTGCCTGCGTTGGCTCTGGGTTTGGCTCTGCTATCCAGGGTCCGGCGACGGTGACAGCCGGTTTTACGACCTGGGCTTAGGCGAGGCATCGCCTACGTGGATCCGCGGTCGCCGCGTGCGCCAGCCATTAGCCTTTTGCTTTCCCGCAATTCTCTTAGGTGCCTGGCGGTTGCGACCGCATCGCGATGCCGGCCCTGGGGCAGCGTCGCCGCGCGGTAGTTGCTGGGTCAGAGCAGGTCGCGAAGCTGGGCGGCGGTGAGGCCGCAGTCGCGCAAGATCGCCCGGAGTGTGCCTTTGGGCACGTCCTTGTTGCCATGGACGGGAACGGTGGTCGCCCGGCCGTCGGGATGCTTGAGCCGGTGGTGGCTGCCGCTGACCCGGGTTAAATCGAATCCGGCGGCCTGGAGCGCGCTGATAAGGCGGCCGCCAGGCACGGCGGGAAGGGCAGGCTGATCAGGCAACCTCGAGGTCCAGGGTGCGCTGGAGCTGCTCGGGGACTCCGTCCTCGTCGAGCACCATCTGCACGGCGTCGCGCAGGTCGGCGATGGCTTGGTCGGGGGTGGCGCCGTTGCCGTTGGCGCCGCCGCTGGATCCCAGCCAGGCGTGCGCGCACCAGACGCCGTCCTCGTCCCGCTGCAGCGTGTACGGCACGTGCACCGTTCGCGGCTGGTCGGCCATGCCGTTCCTCCCCGGTGGCTTGCTCACTGGGTTGAGTGTATGCCTCCCGGTGGCAGCCCACGGGCCGGGCTCATTGTTGTCTCTTAGGCGCCACGAAAGACCGTGCTGCGCTCCGAACGCGAGCGGTTAGTTCGCCGACCGGTGCCGCCCAGGGCGCCTGCGCGAGGAGCCGGGCCGCACGTCGCCATCCACCTGCCGATAGAACCCGCCCCTTTCAGTTTCAGCGGCAGGGCCGGCGAGCGTGCGCTGGATGTCGTTGCGCATCTCGCCGGCCGACTGGTAGCGGTCGGCCGGATTCTTCTGCATGGCCTTGAGCACGATCGCGTCAGCCCATGCCGGCACCGCCCCGTCAACCAGGGACGGCGGCACCGGATCGTTGTGGACATGCTGATCAGCGATGTGGAGCGCCGTCTCACCCGTGAACGGGGGCCTGCCGGTCAGCAGTTCGTACAGCAGGCAGCCGGTCGAGTACAGGTCGCTGCGCCCGTCGACCCGCTCGCCTCGCAGTTGCTCCGGCGACATGTACTGGGCGGTGCCAGGGATCTGGCCGGTCTCGGTTATTTCGAGGCTGCTGAGAACGGCCCTGGCAATGCCGAAATCCGTCACCTTGACGTCGCCCGTCCTGGTAAGCATTATGCTGCCGGGCTTGATATCGCGGTGCACGATGCCATGGCGGTGACTGTAGTCCAGGGCACGCAGTACTCCATCGGTGATTTCAAGCGCCCGCTCGGGCAGCAGCCTGCGATCGCCCTGGAGCAGCTCGCCCAGCGTCCTGCCGTCGACGAATTCCATCACGATATAGGGCACTCGCTCGCCAGCTAGCAGGTACTCGCCGGTGTCATGCACAGCGACGATAGACGGGTGGTTGAGGGAGGCCAACGACTGCGCCTCGCGGCGGAACATGGCGAGCGCTGTTTGATCGCGCGCCAGACTGGTGCGGAGTGTCTTGACTGCGACGGTGCGGGGAAGACGGGTGTCGCGGGCCTCGTAAACCTGCGTCGACCGGCCGGCTTCCGAACGTCGTCTTGAGTTCGTAGCGACCATCGAGCAGCCCAGACTGAGTCTCGCCAGCAGCCGTCAGCGTAAGGCTGGAGATGCCCCTCGCATGCTCGGCCTCGGCCAGTTGTGCGCGCAGCCGCCGCAACTCCCCTTCGAGGTCTAGGTGGACCTGGGGCGGCGCGGCGTTCCTGGCGAACGCAACCTGGTGGGCTCCTCTGACGCCGCTCTCAACTGGCTCGGGAAGGGAGGCGCGCAGCATACGTCCCCGCAATTCGAGAAAGATCTGATCGAGCCGGAGAACGGCCGGCATTCCGGGAATGCCGGCCTGCACGACCTCGACGAAGGAACGGGTGAAATACGTCAGGTCTGCGCCGAGCGACGCCTTGGCCTTCTGGTGGACTCGGCTGGCGCCGATGAAGTACAGCCCATCGACCGGATACGCCTCGGCCAGGTCGGCCGACATGAACTGGTAGTTAGCCTTGGTTCCCAGTTCGGCGTGACAGCAGTCGAGTATCACGAGCTTGGTCGCCGCTTGGCAGCCACGAAGAATCTTGGCGACGGCGTCGTAGAGAATCGCGGTGTGCGGGAGCGCCTGCGCGTCCGAGTCCGTGTCGCCAAGCGCCAGCGCCAGCTGGCCATCCGTGGTGCGCTGCCCGTGACCGACGTAGTAGAGCAACAAGACGCCCGTGCTGTCGACGTCTCTGGTCGCGAGGATGATCAGGCGCGCCAGCTCGGACGGGCTGGCAACATCCGGCAGTACCTGAATGCGGTCGGCCGGCCAGCCGCACAGGTCTCCGGCGAGCAGGTTAGCCATGGCCTTGGCGCTCAGTAACGCACCTGGGAGATCCGGCAGCCCCTGGTCGCGGTAGGTAGCGTTCCCGATCAGGATTGCCCGCGACCTCGACAAGTCACGATCCACCGACCAGCTCCCGTATCGCGTCCAATGCCTCGTCGACGTTCGCGGCACTAATCTGGACACTGTCCCGGCCGCGGCTGATCTTGAGCACAAATCGCGGACTCCGCGACTCGACTAGTGTCTTGATGATCTGCAACAGCACCGTGATGGCGCCGCCAGAACAGGCCACGGTCAGAAAGTCGAGTGCACCGCCCTGGTCTCCCGGTTGCAGCGAGGCATACGCGGCGTCCACGATGATCCCCGCCGCTCCAGAAAGCTCTGCATACAACGCCTCAAGATCTTCGACGTCGTCTGCCACGACCTCCACCGCTCGCGCGGCTTGCCGATCGTTCAACGCTACTCCGCAACCTTTTCCAGAAGGCGGCTCTGCCGCGAGCTGTCAACCCCATCTCGGGAAACGCACGGCCCGCAGGCCATTAACCGACATCATCGCACCTGCCGCCGAAATTCGGCATCCGCGCGTCCCATGCCTTTAGGGCAGCCAGCGAGCCGTTCCGCCAGGGCTGAACCTCAGTCGAGGTCAGCGCCACCTGCTGAGCACTCAGCGCAACGCGCGGCTGCGGAACGGTTGGCATACACAGTCGAGGAGGCCGGGGAACTTCTCGGCCTGGGCAGGGATCTGCTCTATGACGAGATCCGCACCGGGCGACTCAGGTCGAAGCAGGCTGGCGCTCGCCGGGTCATCGCCAGGCACCACTTGCTTGAGTGGCTGGACAGTGACTGGTCGGAACCGGATCGCCGAGCGAGCTAGCGTGTCCTGCCGAAGACATCTGCGTCGGGATCACAGGCCATGGCCACGACGGGCAATGTCCGCAGCATCAACAACACCACCTGTCTCTCATGACAAAGTCATGCGCAGCAGGCGCGCAGAGCCAATCGCCAGAGCCAATAACGTGACCGATAGTCCCCCTGATAGTCCCCCAACCGCTTCAGGGAGGACCGGCCGTCCGGCGTTCTGCCTGGTAGATCTGGTGGGCGGTACTGGGATTGAACCAGTGACCTCTTCCGTGTCAGGGAAGCGCTCTCCCGCTGAGCTAACCGCCCGCAGTGCCTGCGCAGAGGCACCTATCGGTGTTCGACCGGACACAATCTCAAGATCACGACGCTGAAAAAGTGAGCCAGCGGACTCGCAGATCGTAGCGGATCGCCACGCTGGCGCGCGAATCCGAGTCAGTGCTGCGGCCATCAGCGATGGCCAGGTCAAGGCGTGCATCGCCATGCCGGATTTATCACGACCTGCCGCAGGCCGTGCCCGAGGACGCGTTCGCGCCCTATTGGATAGTCGTTCGAAATTCCGCATGCCAGCAGCCAACTACTACTTCTTGATCTCTTGGTCACGCGCCATACTGCGTGTATGACTGCCCACAGCGAGCAGGAAGCTTCGGCTGCAGCCGCGATGTCGGCCGCGTCCGGCCCGGCTGAAGGCGCGCTTCCGGAAGCGACAGGCCCAGCGGCGGACGGGATATCGGCTGCATCCGGCCCGGCCTCCCCAGCCGGGAAGTTAGAGCCAGTCGAGGCCGGAGCCTCACCTCACACCGCAGCTTCGCCCGACACCGGGACGCCACCCCACGCCGGGATCTCTCCCGACGAGGCCAAAAGCGGCAGCAAACTCGAAGGCCACAGCGACGGCGAGGACGAAGGAGAGGACTCCGCCGACGTCGAGACGCCTTGGGACTACCGGGATGGCCCGGTGTTCCGGCGCAAAGCGGTCCTCGTCGCGATCCTCTCGACCCTCGCCCTGGCCGCACTGGGCTCCTACATCGGCTACATCTCGATTCCGGCAGCCCTCCGCGACGGGTCCTCGCGAGCTGGCGCCGCGATTCTGGCGCGCGCGGGGTATGGCGGCGCCGTAATCTGCGGCATTCTCGTGTTCTCCGGGATCATCGCGTCCGTAGCCCTGGCCTGGCCGCTGCCCGGTTATGGCCCGAAGCCCGCACCGAAGCCGCGTCCGTTGTGGCTCGGGCTGCTGCGGCTCGTGGGCTGCTGGCTGCTGATGTTCCCGTTCTCGTTTATCTGCCTGCTGCTCGTCGCGTTCGGCATCGACTCCGCCGTCGGCGGGTCCTGGGGGCCGGCTGCCATCCTGATAGCGATCGGGCTGGTGTTCGGGGCCGGCGCCTGCGTCCTGCTGGCCGGCAGCGGCATTACGACCGGCGCGAAGATGAAGCCTGGCGGGAAGGTACCGGAGACGGTCCTGAAATCGCGATGGTGGAAGCATGTGCTCTGGATGCTGACCCTGTGGGCGCTGCTGCTCACCGGCCTGGCTATCGCATTCGGCGTCGCGGGCAAGTGGGATCACTTCTGGGAAATGCTCACCGGCGCGGCCGGGTCGTGGATCGCACTCGCTGTCGCTGCCGGCGGAGAACTGCCCGAGGAATCCTTCGAGCTCGGCTGACCCGCCACCTCGGCGGACGCCACCCCGAGGCTGACGCCGACCCCAAGCACGGAATGAGAGGCGGAAGCGGGAATCGAACCCGCGTACAGGGCTTTGCAGGCCCTTGCCTAAGCCACTCGGCCATTCCGCCACTGGCCGACCCTGGTGGAAGCCGGGCCGGGTACGAAGAGCCGAGCGCACCGTCGGCACGCGAGACGGCTTCCGGCACCTTCGAGCGGACGACGGGATTCGAACCCGCGACCCTCACCTTGGCAAGGTGATGCGCTACCAGCTGCGCTACGTCCGCATGCCCCGGCGGTCCGGAACCCGCAGGCTCCGGGGAACCGGTGTGCGTTCAGAACTGTAGCCGATCCTGCCCGCGCGGCAAACTCGCAGAGCCCATCAGGCCGCCCCACCGAGGACTAGAACCCGCCCCGCCAGGGACCGGAAACGGCGCCACGCACAGGTTCCAGGCCCAGTTGGCCTTGTGCTCGCGCCCCGCTGCGCTAGCGTCGGAAGACGTGACGGTCTGGATAAACGGGGAACTGCTCCCCGACGACGAAGCTCGGATCTCGATCTTCGACCATGGCCTGGTGGTCGGCGACGGCGTCTTCGAAACGGTCAAGGTCGTGGCCGGCCAGCCGTTCGCGCTCACTCGCCACCTCACCCGGCTGAGCCGCTCGGCGGCCGGCCTGGGCCTGCCCGCGCCCGACGTGGACGCCATCCGGGCCGGTGCGCTGGCGGTGATCGAAAGCACTGCGCAGCTGCCGCTAGCCCGGATGCGCATCACCGCTACTGCGGGAATCGCACCGTTGGGATCGGAACGGGGTACCTCAGAGCTCACGGTCATCGTCGCGCTCGCCGCCCAGCAGCCAGCCGCAGCCGCGGTGGACGTGGTGGTAGTGCCGTGGCGGCGGAACGAGCATGGCGCCCTGGCGGGCCTGAAGACGACCTCCTACGCGGAGAACGTCCGGGCGCTTGCTTTTGCGGCCGACCAGGGCGGTAACGAGGCGATCTTCGCGAATACCGCGGGCCAGCTCTGTGAGGGCACCGGCACCAATATCTTCGTGGTGTCCGGCGGGCGGCTGATAACGCCGCCGCTGGCGGCCGGCTGCCTGGCAGGTGTTACCAGGGCCCTGGTCATCGAGTGGGTGGGGGCGGTGGAGGATAACCTGCCCATCTCCGCCTTGGCAAATGCTGAGGAAGCATTCCTAACCGGGACAACCAGGGACGTGCAACCAGTTCGGAACGTCAATGGATCCAAGCTGGCTGCCGTCCCTGGTCCAATCACCAGAAAGGCTGCCGAAGTATTTGCGATGCGGGCGGCGGAGTCGCCCGATCCGTGAAATGGCGTCCGCTGCCTGCCGGCATTGCCATATTCACGGAAGACTGCCGTTATGCGCGCCAGAGAAGCTCGGCCAGCTCGTCGTCGACGTCGATGTACTCGCTCTCGTGACCGGGCGCGATGACCTCGTATGTCCGGCTCAGGAACGCTGCGGTGGAGCTGCGCGGCGCCTCGAAGTGCGCCTCGCCGAACGGCGACGACAGCGCGATGTTCAGCAGTTCGTGCCCGTGCTCATCAGCCGGCCAGACCTGAACGTCGCCCTCGCCAGCCGGGCCTTCCAGGCCCACAGCCAGCAGGTCCCTGGCAAAGATCCACTCGACCGGCTCGTCGGTGCCGACATGGAACGCCATGCGGATCGCGTACGGGTCCTCGGCACTGTAGTAGAGGCTGGCCACCAGGGGGACGGACCCGTGGTCGGGCACGACCAAGCTCAGGCCGAGTTCTGCGGACACGGTCACACTGCTGTTCATCATCGGGTCAGACCTTTGCCTTGTCGTGTCCCGGATTGCCGGGCTTCACATATTGGTGCGCAGTTGCCAGCACATTTGGCGCGCTGGTTCCGCGGAATTGTTTTCGCGGATGGTTGATTCCGCGATAGGGGGCGCTCGTAACCTCGGTCACTGATCAACAAACCGACTACGAACTGGTCAAACGCTTCTCGTTTAAAAACACCGGTTTAGACGCGCAGTGTTCCCCGCGGGTAACAAGGCAGCAATGTGACCTTCGTCTCAGCAGGTCCCGGGAAAGCCTGGTAAGCGGCGCCACCTGAGCCACTCTGGTAACTCGCAGTCGGCATTTACAAGGTTTTCTCTTGAAATGCGCCAGCGCGCGGCCCGCATGTCTAATTGCATATAGCCTGACTTAATTAAGGTAAGGCTGAATAAGATGATAAGTCCGGCGAACCCGGCACCGCCTCAGCGCCGCAGCGAGCCAGCGCAGGGTGAGTCAGCAGGACAGAGGTCCGGACGGGAGCGAGTCAGCACAGCGCGCGGCGGGCTGAGCATGCGCTAATCTGAGATCGCCTTGCGGCGCGGGGATGCGGCGGCAGGCGAAGGGCGATTGGCTCAGCGGGAGAGCGCCTCGTTCACACCGAGGAGGTCACTGGTTCGATCCCAGTATCGCCCACCAGGACAGCGGCCGGTTCCGATCAGGAACTGGCCGTTTTCGATCCCGGCCAGCTCGAGCAGCGGCTCTCCGCCGCGAGCCGGAGCGCGTCGCTCACGCAGAGTGCCGGAAACCGCTGCTGTGGAGGCGTTCTCCTTACTGATCGTTTACGCAGTCGATGGGTTCTCTACGGTTCGTGTCGGGTACGCACGTGACGCTGAGTAACTAAGATGGCACGCGGAGTGTAGAGACCAGCCCCTGAGCGCAGCCCGGCTGCGCGATCGTTCAGGCGCGCGGTGCTCACGGCAGGCAAGGCATTGCAATGCCAGACCGATCGTGCCACGGGACGGGGGAGCGGCGTGTTCGGAGTGGGACGACCCGGTGACAAGCCTGGTGGCGAAGGGCCCGAGGGCGGCGAGGCGGCAGACCGGGGACCGAGCCCGGCCAGCGGAGAGGCCAAGGCCGACGCGGGAAGCCCGGCCAGCCCGAGCCCGGCGAGCAGCGCGAGCGCGAGCCCGGCTAACGGCGCAGCCGCGAGGCCCTGGGGCGTCATGCGCACCGTCCGGGTCATCGGCATCGGGGCCGCAGCCATCGCCGTGGTAGCTGGCGGCGCGGTGTACGCGATCACTCAGCACACCGGCAGCACGGCCGCCCGCGCCGCGGCCGCGCCGCGCAACGAGGTCGTCAGCGGTCCGATCCACGTAGCTGCGGTGACGCCGGCCCGCGGCGCCACCGGCGTCAACGGCGCCGCTCCGATCGTCGTCACGTTCTCCGGGCCGGTCGCCGCAGACTCGCCGCACCCGCAGCTGAAGCCCAGCACGCCGGGCTCCTGGAGCACGGAGGGCAACGCCATGGTCTTCACCCCGGCGACTGCGTACGCGCAGTCGACCCGGGTGCTGCTGCAGATCCCCGGCGGCCCGGCTGGCGTCCACTCGACCAGCGGGGCGCTGCTCACGGCCTCGGTCACCGAGCACTTCACCGTCGGCCGCTACTCGCAGGCCAGGCTGGCGCAGGTGCTGGCCGATCTGGGTTACCTGCCGATGACCTGGTCCGCGGTGGACAACGGCGCCGTCCGGGCGGCGTCGTCGAACGGGACCGGCGGCGGCAACACGCCGCAGGCCGAGGCCTTCAGCCCGCCCGCTGGCACGTTCCAGTGGAAAGCCGGTTACCCGACGACGCTGCGCGGCATGTGGTCGGCCACCCAGCCGAACGTCATCGTCCGCGGCGCAGTCATGGCATTCCAGTCCGAGCACGGCATGACGATCAACGGCGCGGTGACGCCGCGGCTCTGGAAGGCGCTGTTCGAGGCCGAGGCAACCGGCCAGCGGAACCAGAACGGCTACACCTACGCAATCGCCAGCAAGCGGCTGCCCGAGACCCTCACGATCTGGCACAACGGCCGCGAGGTGTTCCACAGCCTGGCCAACACCGGCATCCCGGTGTCACCCACGGTCGACGGCACGTTCCCGGTCTACCTGCGGCTCCGTTTCCAGATCATGAGCGGCACGAACCCGGACGGGAGCCACTACGCCGACCCGGTGTCCTTCGTGTCGTACTTCAACGGCGGCGACGCGGTGCATTACTTCCCGCGCGGGTCGTACGGATCCCAGCAGAGCCTGGGCTGCGTCGAGCTGCCCTATAGCTCAGCCGAGCGGGCCTACCCGTTCCTCACCTACGGCAGCCTGGTCTCGGTCACCGGCTAACCGCCAGCCCGGCCGCCAGGCCCGCCGCGGCCCGACCGCGGCTGCCAGCAGTCGCCGCCGACGGCGGCCCAAAACGACCGCCCGGCATCGCAACGAAGCGGTGCCGGGCGGTGCCATGCCGTCTCGCCCCGGTCCGCGCTGCCTCCGCCCCACATTCCCTGCCTCCGCCCCATACCGCGCCGCCGCCCGGACTGCGCCGTCTCCTCAGCCCCTCCAGGTCGTGCGCTGCGGACCAACTGGCGCGAATCACCGCCGACAATCCGGCCCTTCCGGATGAACGACCCGTATCCATTTCTTTACCTCGTCCTTTCGCCAGATGCCGCTCAGGCCAACTAAAGTCGCAGACAGGCTGACCCGGTACACACGTGATCTCGGTGACGGGCCTGCCGAACTGGTCCGCGCAACACTGACCGCCCCGCCACCCGCCGGCCGGGCAACTGACGCGAGTGAGCGAGGGAACGCGTTGTCTTCACTGACGCACCTGCGTGGGCGGATCACCGCCCTCGGCGGCGTTATCGTGCTCCTGCTGGTGGCGGGCGTGTGGTTTGCCCTGACCCACGCATCGGCGGAAGAAGGCACGAAGGCCACCGCTGGGCACGGCGCTCAGCCGACGGCGAGCACAAGCCCGTCAACGCAAGCCCCGCTCGGTCCGCTGCGGCTGGTCTCGGTAACGCCGTCGAGTCAGGCCACCGGCGTCAACGGGGCCGCCGACATCAAGGTCCAGTTCTCCGCGCCGCTGGCAGCCGGGTCACCGCTGCCGACGATCAAGCCCAGCCTTCCGGGCAGCTGGCAGGGCGCCGGCACCAGCTCCCTGGTGTACGTGCCGACCGCCGCGTTCCGGCAGTACACCCACGTCACGGTGAGTATCCCCGGCGGTCCGCTGGGCGTCAGGTCGGCGTCCGGCGGATTGCTGGTCCGGACCAAGGTGATCCGCTTCAAGACCGGCGGTTTCCGGCCGGCGCGGCTGGGCCAGCTGCTCGCCCAGCTCGGCTACCTGCCGCTGACCTGGACCGCGGCACCCGGAACGACCGCGCCCGCGGCCACAGATTCATTCGCGCAGCTCAGCGCCGCGTTCGCGCCGCCGCAGGGCTCGTACACCTGGCAGCCCGGTTACCCGTCCCAGCTTCGGGCGTTCTGGCAGGGCGGTGCCGCCTCCAGCATGATCATCAAGGGCGCGGTGATGGCGTTCGAGTTCGACCACGGCATCCCGATGGACGGTGTCGCCGGGCCGCAGGTCTGGAAATCCCTGCTCAAGGCGGTGGCAGCCAATAAGCGCAACGCTAACGGCTACACCTACGCCATCGCCCGCGAGGCGAATCCGGAGACGCTGACGATCTGGCACAACGGCCGGAAGGTGCTGCACGTCCTGGCCAACACAGGCATCCCGGTCGCGCCGACCACCCTCGGCACCGACCCGGTCTACCTGCGGTACCGGAACCAGATCATGAAGGGCACCAACCCCGACGGGTCGAAGTACGCCGACCCGGTGCAGTTCGTGGCGTACTTCCGGGGCGGCGAGGCGGTGCACTACTTCCCGCGCGGATCGTACGGCTTCCCGCAGAGCCTCGGCTGCGTCGAGCTGAACCTGAATGACGCCGCCCGGGCCTGGCCCTACCTCACCTACGGCAGCCTGGTGACCGTTGCCCGCGGCGCGCTGACGCCGAGTTCGAGCCCGGTCGCGAACTAGCACGCGGGACCACGGTCCCACGCGCGAAGCCCGGCGCCGATAGCATCGGGCAGGGGCACAGCACCGCGTCAGAAGCCAAGCCGCCCCTGCCCTACGCGCTAAAGGAGCCCGCCGTGCCTGCCGACAAGCTTCACATCACCCTCGCCGGAAGCGAGCACGTGGTGGAAGACGGCACGACGGCCGGCCAGGCGCTGGCCGACCGCGCCCAGGCTGACCACACCGACAGCCAGCCAGCGGCCGGCACCACGATCGCGGCCAGGGTCAACGGCGAACTGCGCGATCTGGCCTGGCGTCTCGCCGACGGCGACCGGGTCGAGCCGGTGGCCATCGACGAGCCCGACGGGCTGGCGATCTTGCGGCATTCCACCGCCCATGTCATGGCGCAGGCAGTGCAGGACCTGTTCCCCCAGGCCAAGCTGGGCATCGGGCCGCCGATCGAGAACGGCTTCTACTACGACTTCGACGTGCCCGAGCCGTTCGGACCCGCTGAGCTGAAGTCGATCGAGCAGAAAATGCGCCAGATCGTCAAGCAGGGCCAGCTGTTCAGCCGCCGGGTCGTCAGCGACGACGGGGCCAGGCTGGAACTGGCCGCCGAGCCGTACAAGCTGGAACTGATCGGCCTCAAGGGCAGCATCACCGGTCAGCCGGGCGAAGCCGAGGCCGGCGATTCCGGTGAGTCGGTCGAGGTTGGCGGCGCGGAGCTGACCATCTACGACAACCTCGACGCTGGCACCGGCGAGCTGTGCTGGAAGGACCTGTGCCGCGGCCCGCACCTGCCGACCACCCGGAACATCCCGGCCTTCAAGCTGATGCGGACCGGCGGCGCGTACTGGCGCGGCAGCGAGAAGAATCCCCAGCTGCAGCGGATCTACGGCACCGCGTGGCCGTCGCGTGATGCCCAGGACGCTTACCTCACGCTGCTGGAAGAGGCCGAGAAGCGGGACCATCGCAAGCTCGGCGCCGAGCTTGACCTGTTCTCGTTCCCGACCGAGATAGGCAGCGGGCTGCCGGTCTTCCACCCCAAGGGCGGCATTATCCGCAAGGCGCTGGAGGACTACTCGCGCAAGCGGCATGAGCAGGCCGGCTACGAGTTCGTCTACACGCCGCACCTGACCAAGTCGAACCTGTTCGAGACCTCCGGCCACCTGGAGTGGTACGCCGAGGGCATGTACCCGCCCATGGAGATGGAGGGCGCGAAGTACTACCCGAAGCCGATGAACTGCCCGATGCACATCCTGATCTACGCAGCGCGCGGCCGGTCCTACCGTGAGCTGCCCCTGCGCCTCTTCGAGTTCGGCACCGTGTACCGGTACGAGAAGTCCGGCGTGGTGCACGGCCTGACCCGGGCCCGCGGCTTCACCCAGGACGACTCGCACATCTTCTGCACGCCGGAGCAGCTCGAGGGCGAGCTGGCCAGCCTGCTGGACTTCGTCGTCGGCCTGCTCCGCGACTACGGCCTGACCGAGTTCGAAGCGGAGCTGTCCACCCGGCCGGAGAAGTTCGTCGGCGAGATCGCCGAATGGGACGCCGCCGAGGCCGCGCTGAAGTACGCGCTGGACAAGTCCGGCCTGTCGTACGTGATCGCCGAGGGCGAGGGCGCCTTCTACGCGCCCAAGATCGATGTGCACGTGAAGGACGCCATCGGCCGCCGCTGGCAGCTGTCCACGCTGCAGGTCGACTTCCAGGAGCCGGGCCGGTTCGGCATCGAGTACCAGGCCGCCGACGGCAGCAGGCAGCGGCCGTACATGATCCACCGGGCGCTGTTCGGCTCCATCGAGCGCTTCTTCGGCATCCTGACCGAGCACTACGCGGGCGCGTTCCCGCCCTGGCTGGCGCCGGTGCAGGTGGTCGGTATCCCGATCTCGGACGCGCACGTGGACTATCTCCAGGAAGTCGCGGTCCGGCTGCGCGAGCACGGCATCCGGGTGGAGGTCGATTCGAGCGACGACCGGATGCAGAAGAAGATCAGGACCGCGCAGCGGCAGAAGGTGCCGTTCATGCTGCTGGCCGGCGATGACGACGTGGCGGCCGGGGCGGTGTCGTTCCGCTACCGCAATGGCGAGCAGAAAAACGGGGTGCTCGTCGCGGATGCCATCGACGAGATCGCCAGCGCCGTGGCCAGCCGGGTCCAGGTCTGACCGCGGTGCCCGCGGCCCGTGCTGCCGCGCCTGGCGCTGACCAGGCCAGCGGACCGCCAGCGCGCGGCGATGGCGCGGTCGAGGTGCCGGAAGAGATAGCTCCGGACGGCCTCATGCGGCTCTGGATGCCGCACCGGATGGCCTACATCAAGGGCGAGGGCAAGCCGGCCGACGCGGGGACGGGCGATTGCCCGTTCTGCCAGATCCCCAGGATGACCGACGCCGACGGCCTGATCGTCGCCCGCGGCGGCCTTGTCTACGCGGTCCTGAACCTGTACCCGTACAACAGCGGGCACCTGATGGTCGTCCCGTACCGGCACGTCGCCGACTACACCGACCTCGACGTCGGCGAGACGGCCGAGCTCGCCGAGTTCACCAAGCGCTCGATGGTCGCGCTGCGGGCCAGCGCCCAGGCGCAGGGCTTCAACATCGGCATGAACATGGGCGGCGTGGCCGGCGCGGGCATCGCCGCGCACCTGCACCAGCACGTCGTCCCGCGCTGGGGCGGCGACAGCAACTACATGCCCGTCATCGGCCACACCAAGGTGCTGCCGCAGCTGCTGGCCGACACCCGCACCGTGCTCGCCGCGGCCTGGCCCGCTCAAGATCAAACCCAGCACCCCTGAGGTAACGACACCTGCCAGGGCCGCTGCCAGACGGACATCAGGCGGCCAGAGCAGAGAAAAGGCCGCCTCATATCCATCCGGCGCCGGTCCACGTGGCCACGTGCCCTTACTAAAGATCAGGCCTTGTCCGCAGCTGCAACTTTCTCTGCGAGATGCGACGGGAGCGGTTCGTACCTCAGGTAGCTCCTGGTGAACGAGCCGGTGCCGTGGGACATCGAGCGCAGGTCGATGGCGTAGCGGGTGACCTCGAGCTCGGGGATCTCCGCCTTGACCAGGGTGCGGCCGCCGGCCACGGGTTCGGTGCCGAGGACGCGGCCGCGCCGAGAGGACAGGTCGGACATGACCGCGCCGACGTAGTCGTCCGCGACCAGGACGGAGACCTCGTCCACCGGTTCCAGCAGCAGGACCTGTGCTTTGGCGGCAGCATCCCGGAGCGCGGCGCGGCCTGCCTTCTGGAAGGCCATGTCCGAGGAGTCCACCGAGTGCGCCTTGCCGTCGTACAGGGTGACCCTGATGTCGACCATGGGGTAGCCCGCCAGCACGCCCTGCTCCATCTGGGAGCGGATGCCTTTCTCGACCGAGGGGATGAACTGGCGCGGTACGACGCCGCCGACGATCTTGTCGACGAACTCCAGGCCGCCGCCGGAGCCGAGCGGCTCGACCTCGATGTGGCAGATGCCGAACTCGCCGTGGCCGCCGGACTGCTTCACGTTGCGGCCGAGGCCCTGCGCCTTGCCGGCCACCGTCTCGCGCAGCGGTACCCGCAGCGCGACGGTCTCCACCGCCACGCCGTACCGGCTGGAGAGCCGGTCGAGCAGCAGGTCGGAGTGGGCTTCGCCCATGCACCACAGCACCAGCTGCCGGGTCTCGGCGTTGTTTTCCAGCCGCACCGTCGGGTCCTCGGCTACCAGCCGGCCCAGCGCCTGCGACATCTTGTCCTCGTCGGCCTTGGACTTGGCCTGGATGGCGATGGGCAGCAGCGGCTCGGGCATCGCCCAGGACTCCATCAGCAGCGGCTTCTCCTTGTCGGACAGGGTGTCGCCGGTCTCCGCGGTGCCGAGCTTGGCCACCGCGCAGATGTCGCCGGCCAGGCAGGCCGGGATCGGGCGCTGCTGCTTGCCCAGTGGCGAGGTCAGCGCGCCGACCCGCTCGTCCTCGTCGTGATCGGCGTGCCCGCTGGCAGCGCGGCCATGCCCGGACACGTGCACGGTGGCGTCCGGCCGGAGCGTGCCAGAGAAGACCCGGACCAGGCTGACCCGGCCGACATACGGGTCGGAGACCGTCTTGATCACCTCGGCCAGCAGCGGACCGTCGGGGTCCGAGCTGAGGCCGCTGACGGGCTTGCCGTCCACGGTGGTGACCGACGGCATCGGGTGCTCGGCCGGAGCCGGGAACGCCTGCGTCATGACCTCGACCAACTCGGCCATGCCGATGTGGTGCGGCGCCGAGGTGGCGAGCACCGGGTAGAAGCTGCCCCGCGCGACCGCCTTCTCCAGATCCTCGATCAGGCCCTTGACGTCGATCTCCTCACCGGACAGGTAGGAGTCCATCAGGCTCTCGTCTTCACTCTCCTGGATGATCGCCTCGATCAGCGAGCCGCGAGCCTCGGCAAGCCGGTCAGCGTGGTCGGCCGGCACGTCGGTATCGGCGCGGCTGCCGCCGGAATAGTCGTAGAACCGCTGCGACAGCAGGCCGATCAGGCCGCTGACGCCGCCCTGGCCATCAGAGACCGGCAGGTACAGCGGCGCGACCGAGTCGCCGAAGGCGGCCCGGCAGGCGGCGAGCGCCTCCTCGAAGTCACCCCGCTGGTGGTCGATCTTGGTGATCACGACCGCGCGCGGGGTGCCGACGGCGGCGCATTCGTCCCAGAGCATCTGGGTCAGGCCGTCGATGCCGTCGGCGGCCGAGACGGTGAACAGGGCGGCGTCCGCGGCCCGCAGGCCGGCCCGCAGGTCACCGGTGAAGTCGGCGTAGCCGGGCGTGTCGAGCAGGTTGACCTTGACGCCGTCGTGCACGAATGGCACCAGCGTCAGGTTGACCGAGCGTTGCTGCCGGATCTCGACCTCGTCGAAGTCGCTGGCGGTCGTGCCTTCCTCGACCCGCCCTTCGCGCTGGATCGTGCCGGTCGTGGCCAGGAGGGCCTCGGCCAGCGTTGTCTTTCCTGCCCCTGAGTGGCCGACCAGCACCACGTTGCGTACGCTCTCGGGCTGGCCGGCCGCTGATGTCCGGCCGGCGGCTCCCGTTGCGTGAGACTTGTCCGCCATCCGCATCGCCTCCTGAAGCGCTGAGTTACTAACCGCCCTCGTTTCCGAGTGTTCCGCTGCCACACGTGTTCGTTTTGCTACCGCGTGGTCGCTGCCGCATGATGCTCGTCGCCGGGCATTCTGCTGCTGCACGCCCAGCCTTTACCTGACGGTCGGCGATCACAAGTCCCTGACCGGAATACCTACCCAGGCGGGCTCCGCCGAGCCCGCCGCGACTGCCAGGCCGGGCGCTGTCGCCAGTAAGATCAAGCCGCCATGCTCAAGAACCCAGCTCCGCGCGTCGGCCCGGCCAGCAAGGTCCTCCGGCCAGCCTTTGCGCGTCTGCTGGCACCGATTGTCCACGGCCTGGCCCGCACGCCGGTGACGCCGAACGCCCTGACGGTCATCGGCACGATCGGCATGTCCGCGGGCGCCCTGGTCCTGTTCCCGACCGGCCACCTGTTCGCTGGCGTCGTGGTCTGCACCTGCTTCGTCTTCACCGACATGCTGGACGGGCAGCTGGCCCGGATCAAGGGGACCACGGGGAAGTTCGGCGCGTTCCTCGACTCGACCATGGACCGGGTCGCTGACGCCGCGGTGTTCGCTGGCCTGGCCATCTGGTTCGTGCTCGGCGGCCACTCCAGGCTGCTGGCGGGAGTTTCGCTGTTCTGCCTGGTAGCCGGATCGCTGGTGTCCTACGCCAAGGCACGAGCCGAGAGCCTCGGCCTGAGCTGCAACGTCGGCTTCGCCGAGCGAACCGAGCGGCTGCTAATCGGGCTAGTTGCCGCCGGGCTATCCGGCCTTGGCGTACCGTATGTCCTTTCTGTTGGGCTCTGGTTGCTGGCGGCCGCCAGCTTGTTCACGTTCGGGCAGCGCGTGCTGGCCGCGCGCCGTTCCGCTGCCGAGATCGCGGCCGGGGCGGCGGGGGCCGAGGCCGCGGCGGCCGAGACCACGGCAGGCGGCCCGGTCGCGGACCAGACGGTCGTTGATGGGGCGTCAGGCGGACCCGCGCGCGAGCGACGGGAGTCCGCGCCGGAAGGATAGGTACATGCCGGGCCTGAAGGACAAGATCATCGACGCGGGGTACGGCGCGGGCTGGAGCCTGGTCTGCCGGCTGCCGGAGTCCTGGTCCGCGCACGCCTTCCGGTTCGTGGCCGACATCGCCTGGCGACGGCAGGGCCGCCGGGTGCAGGTGCTGGAGGGCAACCTGGCCCGCATCCTCGGGCCGGATGCCGACGGCGCCGCGCTGCGGGCGGCATCGCGGGAGGTCATGCGCCGTTATGCCCGGTACTGGCTGGAGATCTTCCGGCTGCCCGTGCTTCCGGTGGACAGGTTGGTCGATGGCATGCACGAAGTGGGCCATCACGCTATCTTCGAGAACGTGGCGGCCGGCCGCGGCGTTGTCATCGGCCTGCCGCACATGGGGAACTGGGACCAGGCCGGCGCTTGGATCATCGCCAGCGGGGCAGGCTCCTTCACCACGGTCATGGAGCGGCTGAAGCCGGAGGCCGTGTACGAGCGTTTCGTGTCGTTCCGCGAAGGCCTCGGCATGGAGGTGCTACCTGCTAGCGGCGGGACGAGGCCGTTCGGAATACTGGCCCAGCGCCTGCGTGCTGGAAAAATCGTCATACTGCCCTGCGATCGCGATGTGACCGGTAACGGCATTGAGGTGGAATTCTTTGGCGAGAAGGCCAAGATGATGGCCGGTCCCGCGGCGCTGGCCGTGCTGACCGGCGCTGCGCTCATGCCTGCCACCCTGTGGTTCGAGGACGACGGCTGGGGCGTCCACATCGGCCCGGAGATCCCGCCGCCGGCCAGCGGTACCAGGACGCAGAAGATCGCCGCGATGACGCAGGGCCTGGCCACCTTCTTCGAAGCCGGCATTCGCGAGCATCCGCACGACTGGCTGATGCTCCAGCGGGTCTTCGTCGCGGACCTCGACCCGGCGCGGCAGGCCGCGGCTGACGCGCGAGCCCACCAGAACGGCCAGGTCAGCGGGGAGGAACTGACCGGGCAGGAAGTGCCATGAGAATCGGCATTGTCTGCCCGTACACCTGGGAAGTCCCCGGCGGGGTTCGCGAGCACGTCAGCGGCCTGGCCGAGGCCCTCATCGAGATGGGCCACGAGGTGTCGGTGATCGCGCCTGCCGACGACGACGCCGACCTGCCCGACTACGTCGTGCCCGCCGGCCGTGCCGTTCCCGTTCCTTACAACGGATCGGTCGCCCGGCTCGCCTTCGGGTTCCTGTCCGCCAGCCGGGTGCGGCGGTGGCTGAAGGACGGCGACTTTGACGTGCTGCACGTGCACGAGCCTGCCGCGCCGAGCCTGTCGCTGCTGGCCTGCTGGGTGGCAGACGGCCCGATCGTGGCGACCATGCACGCGGCCATGCCCCGGTCACGTGCGCTGCACGTGGCGCAGCCGATCCTCGCCTCGGCGCTGGAGAAGATCAGCGGCCGGATCGCTGTCGCCGAGCCGGCCAGGGCGACCCTGGTCGAGCACCTCGGCGGCGACGCCGTGCTGATCCCGAACGGCGTGCACGTCGCCCGGTACGAGAAGGCCGAGCCGCTGCCCGGCTTCCCCGGCACCGGCGGCACGCTGGGCTTCCTTGGCCGGATGGACGAGCCACGCAAGGGACTGGACATCCTGCTGGCCGCGTTCACGCTGCTGGCGCCCGACCGGCCCGGACTGCGGCTGCTTATCGCCGGGCGCGGTGACCCGGACGAGGTGCTGGACCAGGTCCCCGCTGAATTCCGGTCCCGGGTCGTGCTCCTCGGGCAGGTCAGTGACGCCGACCGGATCCGGATGCTGCATTCCGTCGACGTCTTCTGCGCACCCAACACCGGCGGCGAGAGCTTCGGCTACGTGCTGGTCGAGGCGATGGCGTCGGGCGCCCCGATCGTGGCCAGCGACCTGGACGCGTTCCGCCAGGTGCTGCGCAACGGCGCCGCCGGGGAATTGTTCAGCACCGGGAGCGCGGCAGGGCTGGCGGCCGCAGCGGCCAGGCTGCTCGACGATCCGGCGCACCGCGCCTCGCTGGCCTCGACCGCCCTGGTGGCGGTGCGCGAGTTCGACTGGTCGGTGGTGGCGCGCGACGTCGTCCGGGTTTACCAGGCGGTCGCCCCGGCGGCCGGCCGCGTAGCCGTCGCGTTGTGACGACGATGACCAGCATCATCGTCATCGTCGTCCTGGCCATCTTCGGGGTCTACATCTCCTGGCGGGCGGGCCGCCTGGACCGGCTGCACGCGCGGCTGGAGGCGGCCCGGTTCGCCCTAGACGCGGCGCTGGTCCGGCGCAGCTCAGTCGCCCTCGAGCTCGCGTCATCCGGCCTCCTCGATCCGGCAACCAGCGTGCTGCTGGCGGGCGCGGCGCACGACGCCCGGTCGGCCCAGGCAAACCGGGAGATGCCGGAGAGCGACCTCACCAGGGCACTGCGGGCGGTCTTCAGCCAGCCCGACTTCCGCGCCCTGCTAGCCGGTCGTGAAGGCGCCGAGGAACTGCTCAGCGAGCTGGAAAGTGCCTCGCACCAGGTATTCCTGGCCCGCAAGTTCTACAACGACGCCGTCGCGGCCACCCAGGCAGCCCGGCATCGCTGGCTGGCCAGGATGCTGCACCTGGCCGGGCGCGCGCCGGCGCCGGAGTTCTTCGAGATCGACGACTCGCTGGCGCCAGCCGGGGACGCCGGCCCGCCCGCCGACATCCCGCACCTGACCACCTGACACCACCTAGCTGCGTGGCGGCGTGACGGCCTGGGTTCGTGACCGCCTGGCATCGCGTACGGCCTCGGTTGCGTGACGGCCTGGGTTCGGGACGCAGGCCTGGCGGCGTGACGGCCCGGTTGGTGCTCCAGCCGTAGATCGGTTACGTGCCGTGTTTCGGCCGTCAGCCGCTGGTGGTGGCCGGTCGGTTGCGGCAGTCGGTTGCGGCGAGTCAGGTGCCATCCTGGCCCGTTGCCGCGGCACGATGCTGCGTGGCGCCGCCGGCGATCAGATCGCGCTGGTACCAGGTGCCTTGCTTACCGCCGATGTGGGCCGGATCGGCCGGGCCGGCCGGGACGAATCCGGCCTTGGTCAGCACCTTCTGGGACGCGACGTTCTCGCGGGAGGTGGCAGCCCTGAGCGTGTGCAGCCCGTGCCTGGCCGCCGCCAGCCCGCACAGTTCCCGGACGGTCGCGGTTGCCACCCCGCTGCCGGCGACGTGCTGCGCCACCCGGTAGCCGAGTTCGGCAGTGCCGTCGCCCGCGAGGATCAGGTTGAACCGGCCCACGACCGAACCGTCCTCGGCGACGAGCACGTAGTAGGCGCCGGCCCCGGCCTCCTGCTGAGCCAGCAGGGCGCGATGCTGCTCGGTGAACTGGTCGAAGAACTCATCGCCGCGGTCGGAGATGAAGCCGGCGAAGTAGGAGCGGTTTGCCAGCTCGAAGGCCAGTACCGCCGGGGCATGGCCGGGATTCAGCCGCTGCAGCTGTGGCACGGCCCGAGCCTATCCAGCTGGCGTGCCGGTGCCGACTGGGTTTCCGCCGGGAGAGCCTGTCCTGGCGGTAGCACGCTGGCCCGCGATGCTCAGCCGCCGTGGCTTTCATCGATTCTGGATTCTGGTTCCACAATTATGGACATAATAGGTTAGCCGAACAACCAGAATCCGATGAAATGTCCGGCGGCACAGGTGACCTCGGGCGGCCCGGCGGGCAGATCGCGGCCGCTGGCGACCAGCTAGCGACCACGGAGCGGACCGGTGGGTTGCTGACCGCCTACGATGGAAGCACCGGTTACGTAGCTACCAAGCGAGGTTTGTCGTGTCAGTCCTTAATTCGCCCGAGACCCCCGAGCGCGGCGAGCGCATCAGCGGACCTGGTTCTGGCGGAGCGCCTGGCGCCGCAGCGCAGAAGGGCACCAGCAGGGTCAAGCGCGGCATGGCCGACATGCTCAAGGGCGGCGTGATCATGGACGTGGTCACTCCGGACCAGGCCAAGATCGCCGAAGACGCTGGCGCTGTCGCGGTGATGGCGCTGGAGCGCGTCCCGGCCGACATCAGGGTCCAGGGTGGCGTGGCCAGGATGAGTGACCCGGACATGATCGACGGGATCATCGCGGCCGTCTCCATCCCCGTCATGGCCAAGTGCCGGATCGGTCACTTCGTCGAGGCCCAGGTGCTCCAGGCCATCGGGGTCGACTACATCGACGAGTCCGAGGTGCTGACGCCAGCTGACGAGGCGAATCACGTGGACAAGTGGGAGTTCACCGTCCCCTTCGTGTGCGGTGCGACCAACCTGGGTGAGGCCCTGCGCCGGATCACCGAGGGCGCGGCCATGATCAGGTCCAAGGGTGAGGCCGGCACCGGCAACGTGGTCGAGGCGACCCGGCACATGCGCGCGATCCGGGCTGAGATCCGCAGGCTGTCCACCCTGTCGGCCGAAGAGCTGTACAGCGCGGCCAAGGAACTGCAGGCACCGTACGAGCTAGTGGCCGAGGTGGCGGCAGCGGGCAACTTGCCGGTCGTGCTGTTCACCGCGGGCGGCCTGGCGACGCCTGCCGACGCGGCCATGATGATGCAGCTGGGCGCCGACGGCGTGTTCGTCGGATCTGGCATCTTCAAGTCCGGTGACCCGGCCGCCAGGGCGGCTGCGATCGTGAAGGCGACCACGTTCCATGACGACCCTGACGTCATCGCCAAGGTCTCCCGCGGGCTCGGCGAGCCCATGGTCGGCATCAACATGGACGAGCTCGCGCCGGAGCAGCGTTACGCCGGCCGCGGGTGGTGACAGAGGCGGGCGACCCGATGGCGGAGGCGTGCAGCCAGCCTGAGTCCGCGGTCAGCTACGCGGACCCGGCTAGAACGGCTGGGCGCAACAGGCCGCCAGTGGGAGTACTTGCGCTCCAGGGCGACGTAGCCGAGCACCTGCGCGCGCTGCGCGAGGCGGGCGCCGACCCCGTGCCGGTGCGGCGGGCAGAGGAGCTGGACCGCGTCGACGGGCTGGTCATCCCCGGCGGTGAGTCGACCACGATCTGGAAGCTGATCGACATCTTTGAACTGGCGGAGCCGCTGCGCAAGCGCATCGCCGACGGCATGCCTGTGTTCGGCTCGTGTGCGGGGATGATCATGCTCGCGGACCGGCTCCCCGATCCTGCCTCTGGCCAGGAGACTCTTGGCGGCATCGACATGACCGTGCGACGCAACGCGTTCGGGCGGCAGGTTGATTCGTTCGAGACCGATCTGGCGATCGAGGGCATCGACGGCCCGCCCTACCGGGCCGTGTTCATCCGGGCGCCCTGGGTCGAGGACGTCGGCGCCGGAGTTGAGGTTCTCGCGACGGAGTCGCACGCCGGTAGGATCGTCGCGGTCCGCCAGGGTCCGGCGCTTGCGACGTCCTTCCATCCCGAGCTCACCCCGGACTGGCGCATCCACAAGATGTTCGTCGACATGGTGAGGGAACGGTCATGAGCGGCCACTCAAAGTGGGCAACCACAAAGCACAAGAAGGCAGTGGTCGACGCCCGGCGCGGAAAGCTATTCGCGAAGCTGATCAAGAACGTTGAGGTGGCGGCGCGCAGCGGCGGTCCCGACCCGGCCGGCAACCCGACCCTCTACGACGCCGTGCAGAAGGCCAAGAAGAGCTCGGTGCCGAACGAGAACATCGACCGGGCCATCAGGCGCGGCGGCGGGCTCGAGGCAGGCGGGGCCGCATACGAGTCGATCACCTACGAGGGCTACGCGCCCGGCGGAGTGGCAGTACTGGTCGAGGCCCTGACCGACAACCGGAACAGGGCCGCGTCGGACGTCCGGGTGGCCTTCACCCGCAATGGCGGTTCGCTGGCCGATCCTGGCTCGGTCTCGTACCTGTTCAGCCGCCGCGGCGTGGTCATCGTCACCAAGGCGCCCGGCGTGACCGAGGATGACGTGCTCACCGCCGTGCTGGACGCCGGTGCCGAAGAAGTCAACGACCTGGGCGAGTCCTTCGAGGTCATCAGCGATCCCACTGACCTGGTCGCGGTCCGCACCGCGCTGCAGGCGGCCGGGCTCGACTACGAGTCAGCCGAGCGCCCGTTCCTGCCGTCGGTCGAGGTGGAAATCGACGAGGACCACGCCAGGAAAGTGTTCCGGCTGCTCGAGGCCCTCGAGGACTCCGACGACGTGCAGGACGTCTACGCCAACTACTCGGTGTCCGACGACATCATGGAAAAGCTGGGATGACCGTCGGGGACCCTGTGAGCCTCGGCGGCCTGGAATTCCGCCTGTTCGGCCACGATGATGACATCGAGGCCGAGCTGGACCTGCGGCGCAGGGCGTTCGGTCCGATCAGTTCCGGGGCGCGGCCGCGCTGGCTGGCGCTGCTGCAGGCGTGCGTCGACGCGGGGCAGATGGTCGGCGTCTTCGATGGCGGGCGGCTGGTTGCCAGCGCGCGCTATCACACCATGCGGCAGTGGTGGCATGGCCGCTCGATGACGATGGCCGGCGTCGCCGGGGTCAAGGTGGCGCCAGAAGAGCGCGGCCGCGGCGTCGGCAAGGCGATGATGACCGGCCTGCTCCGGGAGATCGCCGCGCGCGGCTACCTGGTCTCGACGCTCTACCCGACGACAGCCCAGGTGTACCGGTCGGCTGGCTGGGAATTCGCCGGTGCTAAATACGAGACGGTGCTGCCCGCCCGGTCGCTGTCCTCGCTGGTGCCGGCGGACGACATCGTGCTGACCGCGGCGGCACCGAAGCTGCGCCGTGCTACGGCGGCAGATGCCGAGACCATCATCGAGGTCAAGGGCAGGGTGCACGCTGAGCTGCGGCAATGCGGGCCGAATACCGCCCAGCCGCCCTCACTGCGGCGGTGGCTCGATAGCGAAGATCATTTCGCTTACCTCGCCGAGGACGGGTTCCTGGGCTACCACTGGGCCGACGACGGCGAGATCGAGGTCGACGAACTGGTCGCCGGATCGGCGCCGACCGCTCGCGCGTTCTGGCAGATCATCGCCTCGCACGCCACCGTGGCCGAGCGCGTCCGCGCCTGCCTGGGCCCCGACGACCCGGTCAGCTGGCTGATCAGGGAGCCGTCGGCGGCCCTGCAGCGGGGCGAACGCTGGATGCTCCGGCTGGTCGATGCCCCCGCCGCGATCGCCGCCAGGGGATACCCGGCCAGCGTGAGCCTCTCGGTCGTGCTGGACGTTGCCGATCCAGCGCTGCCTGCCAATGCGGGCCGCTGGGCGCTGGCGGTAACCGGCGGGACTGGCACGCTGGCCCGGCTGGATGCGGCCAGTCTTCAGGACGGGAACGGCGTCGCCAGTGAGGCTGACCCGGTGCTCAGGCTCGGGCCGCGCGGGTTCGCCGCGATGTACGCCGGCCTGCCGATGGCCACGCTGCGTCAGGCCGGGCTGGCGGAGGGCGGCGATCCGGCCGATGACGCGGCACTCGACAGCGCGTTCGCCGGCCACGCTTTCATGCTGGATTACTTCTAGCACCCGAACCCGCCCGCCAGCCGCTGGCTGCTTGCGCCCGACGAGACCAGCCCACCCGGTCAGCCCGGCCCCGGTCAACCCGGCGAGGCCAGCCCCGGCCCGGTCAGCCCGGCGAGACTAGCCTCGGCCTGCGTCAGCCCGACGAGGTCAGCTCGGCGAGGGCGGCCGCCAGGACAGCCACCGGGACAGCCCGGCGCGCCGCTGCCCCTGCCCCGGGCAGGGCCGGTAGGGTGACCACCGAACAGGTGTTCGCAGCTAGCGGGACGGTGACGGATGCGCGTGCTCGGCGTGGATCCCGGCCTGACCCGCTGCGGCGTCGGCGTGATCGAAGGTGAGCCAGGCCGGGCGCTGCGGCTGATCGGCACTGAGGTAATCCGGACCCCGGCGCACGACGACATCGGCGCGCGGCTGCTGGCGCTGGAAGTCGAGCTTGACCGGTGGCTGGCGGAGCATCAGCCAGACGCGGTGGCCGTGGAACGGGTCTTCAGCCAGCACAATGTGCGCACCGTCATGGGAACGGCGCAGGCCGGAGCAGTGGCGATCGTGTGCGCCGCCCGCCGCGGCGTGCCGGTGGCCCTGCACACCCCGAGCGAGGTGAAGGCTGCGGTGACCGGCAGCGGCCGAGCCGGGAAGGCGCAAGTCACCGAGATGGTCACCAGACTGCTGCGGCTCGCTGACGCGCCCAGGCCAGCTGACTGCGCGGACGCGCTAGCACTGGCCATCTGCCATCTCTGGCGCGGAACCGCTCAGCAGCGGCTGGCCGCGGCCCAGCGAGCTGCTACCGGAGGCAACAGATGATCGCGCACCTGGCAGGTTCAGTCGCCGCGGTGTCCCCGGAGGGCGCCGTCATCGAGGTGGGCGGTGTCGGGCTGCTGGTGCAGTGCACGCCGGGCACGCTAGCCCGGCTGCGGCCAGGCGAGCACGCACGGGTCGCGACCTCGCTGGTCGTCCGCGAGGATTCGCTCACCCTGTACGGGTTCGCCAGCGAAGACGAGCGGAACACCTTCGAGCTGCTGCAGACCGCCAGCGGTGTCGGGCCACGGCTGGCCCAGGCGATGCTCGCCGTGCTGACGCCCGATGCGCTGCGCCGGGCCGTGGCCGCCGAGGACCTGGCGACGCTGACCTCGGTGCCCGGCATCGGGCGCAAGGGCGCACAGCGGATCGTGCTTGAGCTGGCGGGCCGGCTAGGCCCGCCAGGGGATGGCGTTAGGTACCCCAGCGCGGGCCAGACCGTGCCCGGCGCCCAATGGCGGGATCAGGTGCGGGCCGGGCTGGTCAGCCTCGGCTGGCAGCCGCGGGAAGCCGATCAGGCGATCGCCGCTGTGGAGCCGGAACTGACCGGCCAGGACGATGCTGACCAGAACGGCGATCAGGATCGTGCTGGCAAGGCGGCCGCCGGTGCCGAAACGGTCGACGTCGCCGTCGCACTGCGGGCAGCGTTGCGCGTGCTGGGGCGGCCGTGACCGGGCTCCGTGCTGCGAAGGACGGCCGTTGACCATGCATCCCGGCGGAGCCGATCGGGTGGACTCGGGCCATCCCGGCCAAGCCGACCGCGACGTTTCGGGTCGGGCTGGCGACGCTGATCGTGTCGTGTCGGCCCTGGCTGACGCCGACGAACGAGTGGTTGAAGGAGCGCTGCGGCCCAAGCGGCTCAGCGAGCTGGTCGGCCAGAACCGGGTGCGAGAGCAGCTCTCGCTCATCCTGGAGGGCGCGCTGGGCCGGGGCCGGGTGCCCGACCATGTCCTGCTGTCCGGTCCGCCCGGTCTCGGCAAGACCACCCTGGCGATGATCGTCGCCGCCGAGCTCGGCGCGCCGCTGCGGATCACCAGCGGACCCGCGATCGAGCGGGCTGGCGACCTCGCCGCGATCTTGTCCACCCTGACCGAGGGCGAAGTCGTCTTCATCGACGAGATTCACCGAGTCGCGCGGCCGGCCGAGGAGATGCTCTACCTGGCCATGGAGGATTTCCGGGTAGACGTCGTGATCGGCAAGGGCCCCGGCGCGACCGCGATCCCGCTGGACATCGCGCCATTCACGCTGGTGGGCGCCACGACCAGGGCGGGCCTGCTGCCGGCCGCCTTGCGCGACAGGTTCGGCTTCACCGCGCACCTGGACTTTTACGAGCCTGCCGAGCTCGGCGTGATCGTACGCAGGTCTGCAGGCTTGCTGGGGGTGGCGCTGCGCGATGACGGCGCCGATGAGATCGCCGGGCGGTCTCGTGGCACGCCCCGCATCGCCAACAGACTGCTGCGCCGGGTCCGGGATTTCGCCGAGGTCCGCGGTGACGGCGTCGTCAGCAAGGATTGCGCCAGGGCAGCCCTGGAGCTGTACGAGGTCGACGAGAGCGGCCTGGACCGGCTGGACCGGGCCGTGCTCAGGGCGCTGGTCAGCAGGTTCGGTGGCGGCCCGGTCGGATTGTCCACGCTGGCGGTCGCCGTCGGCGAGGAGGCCGAGACCGTGGAAGTCGTCGCCGAGCCGTTCCTGGTGCGGGCCGGACTGATAGCGCGGACGCCACGAGGCCGGGTAGCCACACCCGCCGCCTGGCGGCACCTGGGCCTGCCAGTGCCCCGGCAGCTGGCCTGGACGGGGCAGCTCGACGACTCGGAGCCGGGCGGCCCAGCCGGAGATGTGACTCTTTTCGACTGATCTGGGCGTCGCGTCCACGTCATGGGTGCGGAATCACCAGGGCCCTGTGCCAGGCAACTCATCCGGGAGCGGATTCCCGGCCCGCCGGAAGATCACGGCGACGGCGGTGACCTGCGACGGAATGTCACTGATGGTCGCAGCCTGGTCACGATCACTCGCCAGAAGCCGTAGCCTGTTGGTGCGCTGCGTGCGCGCCGCTACACTGCGGCAGTTGGTCCAAAGACACGCCACTTCGGCACCGCAGCCGGCATCCCCGGCCGCGCGCCAGTCAGCCTCCGGCGGCGGTAGTGGCACATCTACCCGGAAGGACGTCCCGCAATGGGGACACAGCAGATTCTCGCAGCAGGCACGACCACGGGCGGCAGCAGTTCGAGCTTCCTGATCATCATCCTGATCTTCGGCGTCATGATGATCTTCCTGTTCCGGTCGCAGCGGCGGCGCCAGCGCCTGGCCCAGGACACTCAGCGGCAGGTCAGCGACGGCTCGAAGATCCGTACCTCGTTCGGCCTGTTCGGCACCGTCGTGTCCGGCGACGACCGGACCGTGATGGTCGAGATCGCGCCGGGTGTGCAGGTCAAGCTACTGCGTCAGGCGATCGCGATGGTCGTCCCGGACGAGGAGCCTGACGGCAGCTACGACATGATGCCGGACACCGCGGCTGAGGCCGACGAGAAGCCCGCCAGCCAGGACGAGCGCACCGACCTGAGCATCTAGCCCCGCCATCACGAAAGACAGGGCACACCCCCGTGGCTCCTCCCAGCAACCCACAGTCCCACCCAGGGCGTTACCTCGCCGCCCTGGCTGCGCTGCTTGTCGTCATGCTGCTCGGTGTACTCGGCTCCAACCTGGGCAACCCGTCGGCGTGGCATAAGAGCTTCAAGGTCGGCCTCGGGCTCGACCTGTCCAGCGGCACCCAGGTGACGCTACAGGCGGTCCCGGCGCAGGTGAAGAAGGGCCAGAAGCCGCCGGCGCCGAGCGCGGCAGCGATGAACAAGGCCGTCCAGATCATTACCGACCGGGTGGAGAACACCGGCCTCACCGGCTCGACGGTCGTGCGGCAGGGTCCCGACCAGATCGTGGTCTCAGTACCGGGCGCTGGCGCCTCGAAGGTCGCGACGCTGGTCGGCACCACGGCGCTGCTCCGGCTTCGCCAGGTACTGGTCATGGCGCCCAATTACCAAACGCCGACAGTGCCAACTCCGACGCCGTCGGCCACGCCGTCCGGCAACGTTAGCGGCGCGCCGGGATCGTCCGCCAGCCCGTCCGCGTCGGCGACCCCGACCACGTCCGCGTCGCCTAGTTCCAAGGCGGCCGCGGGTTCCGGCCAGGCCGTCGGCGCAAGCCAGATCGGGAACGCGGCGGCCTCGCCCAAGGCGTCGGCCTCGCCCACGGCGTCGGCCTCCCCGAGCAGCTCGGCTTCGCCGGCCGCCAGTGCGAGCCCGGCAGCATCGTCCTCGGGCAAGCCAGTGCTGTCGACCACCACCAGCTCGCAGACCAGCGGTGCCGTCGCCGCGCTTACGCCGCAGACTGTCAAGCTGTTCGACAAGCTGAACTGCGCCGACAAGACCTGGAAGCTGGCGATCTACAACTCCAACGCCAACCTCTACGACAACCCGAAAGCGCAGACCGTGGGCTGCTATGGCGGCGTTAAGTACGCGTTCGCGCCGGCTGTGGTGCAGGGCAAGGACCTGAGCAACGTAGCGGCTCAGGACACCGCGCAGGGCTGGGTCGTCAACTTCAACGTCAACGGCCCGGCAGCTGCCGCGCTCGGCAAGCTGACGACCACGATGGTCACGAATTACTACCCGCACACGAGTCAGACCTCGAGCACGTTCAGCATCAACGACTACACGCTCAACCAGCTGGCCGTGGTGCTGGACGGGACGCTGCAGGGCTCGCCGCCGCAGGTGACCGGCATCATCTCGACGCAGGGTCAGATCAACGGCGGCTCCGGCGGGTTCAGCCAGACGCAGGCCACCCAGCTGGCCGACGTGCTGAAATTCGGCAGCCTGCCGCTGTCGTTCGTGAACCTGAACACGGCATCGGTGTCGCCGCAGCTCGGCTCGGCTCAGCTGTCGGCTGGCCTGATCGCCGCCGCGATCGGCCTGCTGCTGGTGGTGCTGTACTCGTTCCTGTACTACCGCGGCCTTGGCGTGGTGTCGGTCTCGAGCCTCATCATCGCGGCCGCTCTCACCTACCTGTCGGTGATCCTGCTCAGCAAGTACGAGGGCTTCACGCTGTCGCTCGCGGGCGTGGCCGGCCTTATCGTCGCGATCGGCATCACCGCCGACTCGTTCATCGTGTACTTCGAGCGACTGCGTGACGAAGTTCGCGAGGGCAGATCGCTGCGATCCGCTGTCGAGCGCGGCTGGACCAGGGCCCGGCGGACGATCCTGGTGTCCGACACTGTGTCGTTCCTGGCGGCGCTGCTGCTGTACATCCTGTCCATTGGAGATGTCCGCGGCTTCGCCTTCACCCTCGGCCTGACCACGCTGATCGACGTCGTCGTGGTGTTCCTGTTCACCAAGCCGATGATTACCCTGCTGGCCAGGACCAAGTTCTACGGGCAGGGTCATCCGCTGTCCGGGCTCGATCCGGCCAGGCTCGGCGCTAGAGCGCCGTTCCGGGCGACCAGGCGGCCGGCGCCCAGAGCGACCGGCGCCACCGCGACCACGCGCCCGTCGACCACGCGCCCCTCGACCAGCACCAGGGAGGCGTGATGTCGCGGCTGACCAACCTCCGCACCATTCCGGGGCGGCTGTACCGCGGCGAGGTCTCCGTCGACTTCGTCGGCCGCCAGAAGCTCTGGTACTCGATCTCCGGCGTCATCCTGCTGGTCAGCATCCTGGCGCTGGGCATCCGCGGGCTCGACTTCAGCGTCGAGTTCAAGGGCGGCTCGCTGTGGACCGTGCCGGTGGCCACCTCGAACCAGACCGGGACGCTCGAGCGGATCGTCACCAACGGCGGCGGGATAAGCGCGTCCGCCACCGAGGTTCATCCGTTCGACGGCCACCCCGCCTTCTGGCAGGTGCAGTCGGGCCAGCTGCCGACGACCACCGCGCTGAAAATCGGCAATGAGATAGCCGCTCATTACAACCTGAAGCAGAGCGCTGTCTCGGTCACCACGGTCGGCGCCAGCTGGGGCTCGCAGATCTCGCAGAAGGCCCTCGAAGCGCTTATCGCGTTCCTCATCGTGATCGTCATCTACCTGTCGATCGCGTTCGAGTGGCGAATGGCGGCCGCTGCCTTCGTGGCGCTCGCGCACGACATCGTGATCACGATCGGCGTGTACGCACTGACCGGGTTCCAGGTCAGCCCGGCGACGGTGATCGGCTTGCTCACCATCCTGGGCTACTCGCTGTACGACACGGTGGTGGTGTTCGACAAGGTCAGGGAAAATACCGCGTCGCTGCTCGGCACTCGCAAGAGCACCTACAGCGAGGCAGCCAACCTGGCGCTGAACCAGACCCTGGTCCGGTCCATCAACACCTCGCTGACCGCGCTGCTGCCGGTCGCGGCGATCCTGGTCGTCGGCACGCTCCTGCTCGGCAACGGTGAGCTGAAGGACCTGTCGCTGGTGCTGTTCATCGGCATGCTGTCCGGCACGTACTCCTCGATCTGCATCGCCACGCCGGTGCTGGCTGACCTCAAGGAGCGCGAGCCCCAGTACAAGCAGCTGGCCAAGCAGGTCGCGCAGCGGGCCGCGGGCGGCCGCAGTGCGGCCCGCAAGGCAGCGAAGGCCGGTGCGACAGCGGGGAACGGCACCGCCACGGCCGGCGGCGCGAGCGCCGTCGCCGTGACCGAGGTGGCGGGCCGCGACGATGGCGAGGCGGATGACGAAGGGCTGACGGACGAGAAGCTGTCCGGCGAGCCGGTGCCTGCTTCGCAGGCCACGCCAGGCGGTCAGGCGCGCGCGGCGAGCGCGCGGCCGCCAGGGCAGCGGCAGCAGCCGCCCCGCAGGCCGACGGCAAAGCGGCGGCCCAGCGGCAAGAAGAAGCGGCGGTAGCCTGCAGGTGGCCGGTGACGGGCTGGTACCGGCGGCTACAGCCGCGGAGATCATCGAGCTGCTGCAGGCGAAGATTCGCGACGTTCCCGACTATCCGCAGCCGGGCATCATCTTCAAGGACATCACCCCGCTGCTCGGTGACGGACCTGCCTTCGCCGCCGTGATAGCGGCGCTCGCGGCCGGACACGACCGCGTGACCAAGGTAGTGGGCATCGAGGCGCGCGGCTTCATCCTGGCCGCTCCGGTGGCTGCCGCGCTGGGCGCCGGCTTCGTCCCGGTCCGCAAGCTCGGCAAGCTGCCGGCGCAGACCTTTGCGGAGTCCTATGACCTTGAGTACGGCAGTGCCACGCTTGAGGTGCATACCGATGCTTTTGCGCCCGGTGACCGGGTCCTGGTCGTGGACGACGTACTCGCCACCGGCGGGACCGCCGCGGCCACCGCGGAGCTGGTCAGGCGAGCCGGCGCGGACCTGACCAGCATCGTGGTGCTGCTCGAACTCGGCTTCCTGGCTGGCCGGGCGAAGCTGCCGGGGCTGGAAGTGCGCTCTTTGCTCGCGGTGTGACGCAACGTACGGAGCCCGGCACGTCCTGAATCATCCGCCGATAGACTTGATGACACGGCGGACGTGAGGAGCGTATGTGGCCGGTGACGTGGTGACGGCCGGAGCGGCCGAAACCGATGTCACCCAGGACCTGCCCGCGGCGGATGACGGGGTGACACCGGTCGCTGGCATGCCCGTGGCACCAGAAGACGACTCACTGACGGAGGACGAGTCACTGGCCGAAAGCGAGTCCCTGGCCGAAGGCGAGTCCCTGGCCGAGGCGGCGATGCCAGCCCGGCCTGAGCATCAAGGCGGCCAGGGCCGGGCCGGCGGTAGCGGCAGGAAGTCGCAGGGGCGTTCCGGGTCGGCCCGGGCGGCCCGCAAGGCGGCGCAGCCGGCCGACAACGCAAGCTTCAGCCAAGCTCAGGCGGACGGGGCGACCGGGGCCGCAGCGGTGCGGCGGCGGCTTGCCAGGCTCGGCCCGGCCCGCGTGGGCAGCGTCAACCCGGTGCTGGAGCCGCTCGTCAAGACCGTCCGCACGACCCATCCCAAGGCCGACATCCGGCTGATCGAGCGGGCCTACGAGGTAGCCGCGAGGCTGCATGCAGGGCAGTCCCGTAATAGCGGCGATCCGTACATCACCCACCCGCTGGCCGTGGCGACGATCCTGGCCGAGCTCGGCATGAACCACGACACCATCTGCGCGGCCCTGCTGCACGACACGGTCGAGGACACCCAGTACACCATCGGCCAGCTCCGCGAGGAATTCGGCGAGGACATCGCGGCCCTGGTCGACGGGGTTACCAAGCTGGACAAGGTCAAGTACGGCGACGCCGCCCAGGCCGAGACCGTGCGCAAGATGGTCGTCGCGATGTCCCGCGACATCAGGGTGCTGGTCATCAAGCTGGCGGACCGGCTGCACAACATGCGGACGCTGCGTTACCTGCCGCGGCCCAAGCAGGAGAAGAAATCCCGCGAGGTGCTGGAGATCTTCGCTCCGCTCGCGCACCGGCTGGGCATGAACACGGTCAAGTGGGAGCTTGAGGACCTGGCGTTCGCCACGCTGTACCCCAAGCGCTACGACGAGATCGCCCGGCTGGTGTCGGAGCGCGCGCCGCGCCGCGAGATGTTCCTGCAGGAAGTGATCGAGGACGTCCAGGAGGACCTGAAGGACGCCAAGATCAAGGCGGTGGTCACCGGCCGCCCGAAGCATTACTACTCGGTCTATCAGAAGATGATCGCCCGTAATGTCAGCTTCGATGACATTTACGACCTGGTCGGCATCCGGGTCCTAGTCGACTCCCTGCGCGACTGCTACGCGGTGCTCGGCACCGTGCATGCGCGCTGGAACCCGGTTCCCGGCCGGTTCAAGGACTACATCGCGATGCCGAAGTTCAACATGTACCAGTCGCTGCACACCACGGTGATCGGCCCGGAGGGCAAGCCGGTCGAGCTGCAGATCCGGACCTGGGGCATGCACCGCCGGGCCGAGTACGGCGTGGCCGCGCACTGGAAGTACAAGGAAGAGATGGTCGGCGGCGGCACCGCCGACATGGCCTGGCTGCGGCAGCTGGTCGACTGGCAGCGGGAGACCGAGGACCCGGCCGAGTTCCTCGACTCGCTCCGGTTCGACCTCGGCGCCGGCGAGGTGTACGTCTTCACGCCGAAGGGCGAGGTCATCGCGCTGCCGCAGAACGCGACGCCGGTCGACTTCGCCTACGCCATCCACACCGAGGTCGGGCACCGGACCATCGGCGCCAGGGTCAATGGCCGGCTGGTGGCGCTGGAGAGCACGCTGAACAACGGCGACACCGTCGAGATCTTCACCTCCAAGGTGCAGGACTCCGGGCCAAGCCGGGACTGGCTCGGCTTCGTGCAGAGCGCGCGGGCCCGGAACAAGATCCGGCACTGGTTCTCCAAGGAACGCCGGGAAGCGGCCGCCGAGAACGGCAAGACCGCGATCGCCAGGATGATGCGCAAGCAGGGCCTGCCCCTGCAGCGGCTCGCCACCGCCGATGCGCTCAACGCCATCGCCGGTGAACTGCGCTACGCCGACCTGTCGGCCCTGTACGCGGCCGTCGGCGAGGGCCACGTCAGCGCCCAGTCCGTCGTCCAGAAGCTGATCAAGTCCGCCGGCGGCATGGCCGGCGCCCAGGAAGACCTGGCCGAGGCAACCCTGGTCACCAGGGCACCGCGGCCGCACCCGCCGGCCGGGGACTCCGGCGTCGTGGTCGAAGGGTCCAACGACGTCTGGGCCCGGCTGTCCAAGTGCTGCACGCCCGTCCCCGGCGACCAGATCATGGGCTTTGTGACCAGGGGCAACGGCGTCTCGGTGCACCGCAAGGACTGCGTGAACCTGGAGCACCTGCTGGAGTCGGAGCCGGAGCGGCTGGTCGGCGTGCGCTGGTCGCCCAGGGAAGGCTCGCTGTTCCTGGTCGCCATCCAGGTGGAGGCGCTCGACCGCACCGGGCTGCTGTCCGACGTCACCAGGACGCTCTCCGACCAGCACGTGAACATCCTGTCCGCCACCGTCAGCACTACCAGGGACCGAGTCGCCTTCAGCAAGTTCACCTTCGAGATGGGCGACCCCAAGCATCTCGGTGCGGTACTGCGCGCGGTGCGGTCCATCGACGGCGTCTACGACGTCTACCGCGTGACGAACTCAGCCGGCCGGGCAGAACGCCAGCCGGGCCACTCGACGCCAGCACCATGATCCTGCCCAAAGATCGCGACCCCCGCCTGATCACCATCCGCCGCGGCGGGACGCTGACGGACTCCGACCATCGGCTGCTGGGCTTGTGGGCCGCCGCGTGCGCGGAGCACGTTCTGCCTCTCTTCGAGTCGGTGCAGCCCGCCGACCAGCGGCCGCGCGAGGCCATCGAGCAGATTCGGGCCTGGACGCGCGGCGAGATCAGGATGTCTCAGTCCAGGGCGGCGGGTGGCCACGCCATGGCTGCGGCACGAGAGCTGAGCGGAGCCGCCCGGCACGCCGCCTATGCGGCCGGCCAGGCGGCAGTGGTGGCGCACGTCGCCGCACACGAGCTCGGTGCTGCGGCCTACGCGATCAAGGCCGCACGTGCGGCGGCCGTCGCGCGGGACTGTGACAGCGCGGGCAGGCGCGAGTGCCGCTGGCAGCGCGAGCAGCTCCCGGACGGGATCCGCGAACTCGTCCTGGACGATCAGCGGCTGCGAAACGAGATCTGCTGGTCAGTGTTCGACTGCTGACGGCCGTGACGCCTACCCTGCACTGCCCAGCGAGCACTTCGAACCGCGGAGCGGCCGGGCGCCCGCGGGATGCGCAGCGGGTTTAGCCCGCTAGCTCAGCGAGCGTGCGCTCGGCTTCGGCCAGCCAGGACCGGCGTGCCTCGATCGCTTCCTTGGCCTGGTGCTGTGCCTTCTCGTCGCCGCTGGCTTCCGCCTTGGCAAGCTGGCGCTCTAGCTGGGTGATCGCGGTGCGGATCTGCTCGACCGTGCCCTTGGCGCGCGTCAGCGCCTCGGGGTTCGTCCGGCGCCAGTGCGAGTCCTCCGCCTTGCGGAGGGTTTCCTCGACCTTCCGCAGTCCGCCTTCGAGCCGGTCCTGCGACTCCCGCGGCACCGCTCCGGCACGCTCCCAGCGCTCCAGGATGCCGCGCAGGGACGCCCTGGCAGCCCGGGCGTCGGTCGCTGGCACCAGCTTCTCGGCCTCGGCGAGCAGCTGCTCCTTGACCACGACGTGCTCACGCAGCTCACGGTCCTTGGCGTCCAGGACTTCGGAACGTGCCTTGAAGAACGCGTCCTGGGCAGCCTTGAACCGGTTCCACAGGTCGTCTTCGGCGGTCCTGTCGGCCCGGCCTGCCTGCTTCCAGGACCGCATCAGCTCGCGGTAGGCGGTCGCCGTCGCGCCCCAGTCGGTCGAGGAGGACAGTTCCTCGGCCCTGACGACCAGTTCCTCCTTGCGAGCCCGGATGCCTTCGCGCTCTTCCTCCAGGGTGGCGAAGTACGCCTTGCGGCGCTTGGCGAAGGCGTTCCTGGCCGCGGACAGTCGCTTCCAGAGCGCGGCCTCGGCTGCCCGGTCGCCGCGGGGGGCGGCCTTCCACTCCTCCAGCAGCTGGCGCATCCGCTCGCCGCTGGCCTTCCAGTGGGTGGCCTCGGCGGCGATCCGCTCCGCCTCGGCGACGATCCGCTCCCGGACCTCGTGAGCCTCGACGCGAGCCTGCTCGCGTGCCGCCTTGTGCTCCTCACGGCGGTGCTCGATCGTCCCGCCCAGCGCCTCGAGCCGCTTGACCAGGCCATCCAGGTCGCCGATCGCGTGCGCGTCCGTGACCGCCGTGGTCAGCCTGGCGATGGTGGACTTTGCCTGGCCAGCCGACAGGTCGGTGCTGGTTATCCGCTGCTCGAGCAGGCTGACCTCGGTCTCCAGCGATGCGAACTTTCGCTTGAAGAAGGCCAGTGCCTCGTCGGGGCTGCCGGCTTGCCACGAGCCAATCTCGCGCTCGCCGTCGGCGGTCCGGACATACACCGTACCGTCGTCGGCCACCCGGCCCCACGGATCGCTTGCGGTGCTCACCGCGTACCTCCTGCTCGGTACCTGACCAGCGACTACGCTCATCAGGTCTTCTTGACCGTCACGCTCTCGATCTGGACCTTCTCTTTAGGGTGCCCGTCCCCAGCGCCGTTGGAGTTGTCACTGCCCGCCTTTGCCACATTCTGGATGATATTGAGGCCGCTGACGATGGTGCCAAACGGCGTGTAGTTGGGTGGCAGCGGAGTGTTTTTGTACACCAGGAAGAACTGGCTGCCGTCAGTGTTCGGCGCCTGGGTCCTGGCCATCGCTACCGTGTTCGCCGGATACGTGGCGCCGGTCAAGTTTTCGGTGCCGTATTCGTAGCCGGGCACGCCAGCACCGGTCCCGGTCGGGTCGCCGCACTGAAGCACGTAGATGCCCGCTGTGGTTAGCCGGTGGCAAGGTGTGTTGTTGTAGTACTTCTGGTCGGCGAGCGAGACGAACGACCCGACCGTGCATGGCGCCTTGCTGTTCAGCAGATCGATCACGACGGTGCCGCGGTTGGTCTTCACCGTCGCTACGTACGTGGCCTTCGTGTCTGGCTTAGCCGGCGGCAGGTTCACTTTGCGAGCAGCCGAGCCGGTCTTGATGTAGACGCACTTGCCGTTCACCATGGCCGCCGTCTGTGTCGGCGAGGGGGTGGTGGACGGCGTGACCGATGGCGTCGCTGACGCGCTGGCCGCGCCGTTCGCCGAGGCTTTGGCCTTCCCAGAGCTTCCGTTCGCAATGATCGCGGCCGTGACGCCGACCCCGGCCACGATCACAGCCACGATCACAGCCACGGAGATCTGCTTGGCGCGCCTCGCACGCTCAGCCTGGCGCTCCATGCGGCGCTGGTGAGCGTCCCTGGCGAGTTTGCGCTGCCGTTCCTTCTTCCCGGCCACCTGTGCGGTCCTCCTGCTCATCCGCAGTGTCCTGCGGTCTGCCTTGTCTGGCAACGCCGCTGCCTGCAGAGACCGAGGTTGTCCCTGGTCAGGGTGCGTTACGAAACTTCGCGAATCGTACCGTTGTGACGGCCGTGGTAACGCCGCCGTTACCTTTCGAGTCCCAACTGCGCCCAAGCCGTGTCCTGGCGGACCCGGACCAGCCTCATAAGCAGTTCTCGGTAGCCTGGTTGCACGCGCGACGCACGCGCGTAACCGGGAGGTCGAGGTGCTGATAGCCGGATTCCCCGCTGGCTCGTTCGCTGCTAACTGCTACCTGCTGGCGTCCGGACCAGGCCAGGAGTGCCTGATTATCGACCCTGGGCAGGACGCTGAGCAGGGCATTGAGGAAATTATCGAGCGATACCGGCTCCGACCTGCCGCGGTCCTGCTGACCCATGGCCACATCGATCACATCTGGTCGGTAGCGCCGGTCTGCGGTGCGCGGGGCATCGCTGCCTACATTCACCCCGACGACCGCGCGCTGCTGACCGACCCCGGCCGCGGGCTGGGCCTCGGGGCCAGTCAGCAGCTCTTCGGCGGACTTGAGTTCACCGAGCCAGATGATGTGATCGAGCTGGCGGACGGCCTGACGCTGGAACTGGCCGGGATCGAGCTTGTCGTCGAGCACGCACCGGGTCACACGCCCGGCTCAGTGACCTTCCGGCTGCCGGCCGCCGAGGATCCTGGCACGCTCTTCACTGGTGACCTGCTGTTCGCCGGGTCGATCGGCCGGACCGACCTGCCGGGTGGCGACTATCAGACGATCCTGGAGAGCCTGGCCCGCGTGTGCCTGCCGCTCCCGGATGAGACCGTGGTCCTGGCCGGACACGGACCGGACACCACGATCGGGGCGGAGCGGGCCGGGAACCCGTTCCTGGCCGGGCTGGCGCCGGCTCGCGGCCCGGTCACTGGGGTGTGACCGGGCGCGGGGCTGGCCTCTCCGCGATCGGCTCCGGTGCCGGGCAGGCGGTCTGTGCCCGGGCTGATGGCACGATTGCCGAGGCCTGACCCGGCTAGCGGACGGGGTGACGCCGAGGTGGCCCCGTTCCCTTCCTTATGGTTTTGATCTTGGATTTGCGACGACAGAGAGGCTGGGCAAGCGATGATCCGCAGCCACGAGGCGGGCAGCCTCCGGGCATCCGCGGCGGGCGAGCAGGTGCGGCTGGCCGGCTGGGTCGCGCGGCGGCGTGACCACGGCGGAGTCGTGTTCATCGACCTGCGTGACGGCAGCGGGATCGTGCAGGTCGTACTGCGCGAGGAAGACCTGGCGCACGACCTGCGGGCCGAGTTCTGCGTGCTGGTGACCGGGACCGTGCAGCTGCGCCCGGCCGGGAACGAGAACCCTGAGCTGGCGACGGGCGAGATCGAGGTCGCCGCGTCCGGCATCGAGGTGCTGTCGCAGGCAGAGCCGCTGCCGTTCCCGATCGAGGGTGGCGGCGAGCTGAACGAGGAGGTCCGGCTGAAGTACCGGTACCTCGACATCCGGCGGGCCGACATGGCCGCCGCGCTGCGGGCCAGGTCGAAAGCCGCGTACGTGCTGAACGAGGTCATGAACGCGGGCGGGTTCGTGAACGTGGAGACCCCGTTCCTGACCCGGTCAACTCCCGAGGGCGCGCGCGACTTCCTGGTGCCAGTCCGGTTGCGGCCGGGCCACTGGTATGCGCTGCCGCAGTCGCCGCAGCTGTTCAAGCAGCTGCTGATGATCTCTGGCCTGGAGCGCTACTTCCAGCTTGTCCGGTGCTTCCGGGACGAGGATTTCCGGGCCGACCGGCAGCCCGAGTTCACCCAGATCGACATCGAGATGTCCTTCGTGACCAGGCAGGACATCGTTGCCGTCGCGGAGGACATCGTCGAGCGGCTGTGGTCAGAGATAACCGGCTACCAGGTGCCGCGGCCGATCCCGCACATGACCTACGCGGATGCGATGGCGAAGTACGGCTCGGACAAGCCGGACCTGCGGTTCGGCAACGAGCTCGTCGACCTGACCGGGTACTTCGGGCAGTCGGAGTTCCGCGTGTTCCAGGCCCCGCACGTGGGCGCGGTAGTGATGCCTGGCGGCGCCGCGCAGACCCGGAAGGAACTCGACGGCTGGCAGGACTGGGCGAAGTCCCGCGGCGCGCGCGGACTGGCCTACGTGCTGATCGGCGCCGACGGGGCGGTGGCCGACGCCGGCCCGGTGGCCAAGCACCTGTCGGAGGCCGAGCGGTCCGGGCTGCCCGGTGCCACCGGGGCTACTGCCGGCGACGCGGTCTTCTTCGCGGCCGGCCCGCCCAACGACGCCCGCTCGCTGCTGGGCGCGGCACGACTGGAGATCGGCCACCGGTGCGGGCTGATCGACCCGGCCGCGTGGGCATTCACCTGGGTGGTCGACGCGCCGATGTTCGAGGAAGATGGCGAAGGCGGCTGGACCGCAGTGCATCACCCGTTCACCTCGCCGCTGCCAGAGTGGGCGGCCAAGTTCGCCGATGAGCCCGGCGGCGCGCTCGCCGACGCCTATGACATCGTCTGCAACGGCACCGAGATCGGCGGTGGTTCCATCCGGATCCACCGGCCGGACATGCAGCAGCAGGTCTTCGACGTGATCGGCCTGTCCCGGGAAGAGGCGACGTCGCAGTTCGGCTTCCTGCTGGATGCGCTGCGATACGGTCCGCCGCCGCATGGCGGCATCGCGTTTGGCTGGGACCGGCTGCTGATGCTGGTGACCGGACGCGACTCGATCCGCGACGTCATCGCGTTCCCGAAGGCCGCATCCGGGCACGACCCGCTGACCGGAGCGCCCACCCCGATTTCCTCGCGGCAGCGGAAGGAAGCGGGGATAGACGCGGTGCCGGACCGGGGTGCAGCGCGCGGCCCGGCGGATGCGGGCTAACAGGGCGGCCCACCAACCCGAATCGGTGAACTGCTCGATCAGGTACGGCTGGCCGCGCCGATGATCGCGAATGCGCGGGTCAGCAGCTGCTCGAAGTCGCTCGCTCGGGTGGCCGTGTCGGCCGCGCCCGCGGTCTCGGTTGCCGCAGGCTCGGCGGCGCTTGCCGTCAGCAGGGCGCCGTCGCTGGCCGCTAGCCTGCCCCTGAGCTCGATGATCGCGCTGCGCATGGCAGCGACGCAGAGCCGGGCGATCACGTGCGCGGTGAAGTCGCGATCCGGGCCGGCGTCCTCGCTGTCCGCGCCGGCGCCCGTCTCGGCGCTGCCGTCGGCGCCGGACGGCGGCCTGGCCAGCAGCGCCGAGGCGATCGTCTCCTCCAGCCTTACCAGCGGCCGGGCCGTGGACCGCCACAGCCTGGTGGCCAGCGGGGGAGAGGTCACCAGCCATAGTGACCCTGGTGCGGTATGCGCCGTGGCCTGCTGGGCGACGGACAGCAATGCCCGCCGCACCGCGGTAAGGGGCGGTTCGTCCGCCGGCCTGCCGAGGATCGCATCCTTGAGCATGGCGAGCCAGGCCCGGAACTCGTCGGCGACCAGGTCTTCCTTGCCGTCGAAATACCGGTAGAAGGTTCGCTCGGTAACGTTTGCCAGCTGCGCGATGTCCCGGATCGTCGTCTGCTCGTACCCGCGGCTGGCGAACAGCTGCTTGGCCGCCGTGCGCAGTGCGGCCCTGGTCGCCTGCTTGTTCGCCTCGCGACGGCCACTGGGTGCTGCCATGTAACCATCTTCTCACAAGTTGTCACATGTGACACTTCTGCTAGCCTGGCCTCTGCAGGCGGGCAGCGCCGCTCTCGCTGACCAGCCCGGACGCACGGGCGCCGTCCGGAGCTGGTCAGCCCGGCCGGCTGTGTGCTGACCGGACGGAGACCGTCGTACCGGCCGGGTAATGTCGCATCGTGCCCCGCGTAGATGACGGCTCGGCCCGGAGCCTGTTCGACGCCTCAGCCGCTGAGGCGGAGCAGGCTGCCGCGCCGCTGGCTGTCCGGATGCGGCCCCGTTCCCTTGATGAAGTCGTCGGCCAGGCTCACCTGACCAGGGACGGGTCCCCGCTGCGCAAGCTGGCCGACAATGACGCGCCGATGTCGGTGCTGCTGTGGGGACCGCCAGGGACCGGCAAGACCACCCTCGCGTATGTGGTCAGCAGGGTCACCAAACGCCGCTTCGTCGAGCTGTCCGCGGTGTCCGCCGGGGTCAAGGACGTGCGGGCCGCGATCGAGTCGGCGCGCGGGCAGCTCGGCCTGACTGGCGAGCAGACCGTGCTGTTCATCGACGAGGTGCACCGGTTCAACAAGGCGCAGCAGGATGCGCTGCTGCCTGCGGTGGAGAATCGCTGGGTCTCCTTCATCGGGGCCACCACCGAGAATCCGTCGTTCTCCGTGGTAGGACCGCTGCTGTCCCGGTCGCTGCTGCTGACACTGCGCCCGCTGAGCGACGCGGACATAGCCGTCGTGATCAGCCGGGCGCTGACCGACGAGCGCGGCCTGGACGGCCGGGTGACGCTGGCCGACGGCGTCGAGGCGCAGCTGATCAGGCTGGCCGGCGGCGACGCCAGGCGCGTGCTGACCTACCTGGAAGCAGCAGCGCTCGGGCTGCCGGCTGGCGGCGAGATCACCGTCGAGGGACTGGAGCAAGCGGTTGACCGGGCCATGGTCCGCTACGACCGCGCGGGCGACCAGCATTACGACGTGATCAGCGCGTTCATCAAGAGCATGCGCGGCAGCGACGCCGACGCCGCGGTGCATTACCTGGCCAGGATGATCGAGGCAGGTGAGGACCCGCGCTACATCGCGCGGCGGCTGATCGTGCACGCCAGCGAGGATGTCGGGATGGCCGATCCGACCGCACTGCAGGTGGCGATCGCCGCTGCCCAGGCGGTCGAGTTCGTCGGGCTGCCCGAGGCACGGCTGAACCTGGCCCAGGCGGTCATCCATATCGCGCTCGCACCCAAGTCGAACGCGGTAGCCCAGGCCATCTGGACCGCCGGCACCGATGTCCAGCAGGGCCTGGCCGGACCGGTGCCCAAGCACCTGCGGGACGCGAGCTACGCGGGCGCCGTCAGGCTCGGGCACGGCAAGGGATACCTGTACGCGCACGACGACCCGGCCGGCGTGGTCCGGCAGCAGTACGCACCGGACGGACTGGTCGGCAAGCGCTATTACCTGCCGACGACGCATGGCGCCGAGGCGCGGGTCACCGAGCGGCTGGATCGGATCCGGTCGATCCTGGACGGCACTGCGGATGCTGACGATGAAGGGAACGGGGCCGGCCAGGGCAGCTGAGCATGGCCCGCTCGGCGGGTGAGCGCGGCGCGTTCGCGATAGGGTCGGCGGCAGGCAGCCAGGACGCACGCGGATGAGGAGCGAGCGAACATGAAGGCCGGGCCCGGGTGACCGCCGGACAGGTGGCAGCGCTGATCGCCGCCGCATTCTTTGCCGTGCTGTGCTGCGTCGGGGTATTCGTGCTGCTGCGGATGGCCCGGCTGATGTCGGCCGTCACCGGCCTGGTCACCGAGTACCGCGATCGCGCTGACCTGCTCATCGAGCAGGCGCAGGCCGCGGTCGACCGCACGAACGCGCAGCTTGCCAGGACGGATGCCATCACGGCCAGCATGGATCAGGTCACGACCAATATGGCCGAGTTGTCCGGGCACGTGTCCGCACTGGCCGGGCTCGCCAGGGGCCTGTCGTCGGCAGCCACGGCGCCGCTGACCGGACTGGCGGCGGTCGGCTACGGGCTGCGGCGCGCGATCCTGGTGCGCCGGTCGCTTCAGGTCGCGGCAGTGGCGCACACCGAACCGGAGCACGCCATGGCGTCGCTGCCGGAGCGAGCGCCAGTCCGTGCCGCTATCACCAGCCGGCCGGGGCGGTGATCCGGCCATGATGCGGCGCGGATTCTGGCTGGCAGCAGGTGCGGTACTGGGCATCTCCGGGTACCGCCGGGCGACCCGGCTGGCGCGAGTCCTGACCGGCAACGCTGATGACCACAACGGGGTGCCGATCCGGCCGCGGCAGCCTAGCCCTGTCCAGCTCCGGTGGCGGTCACCGCTGGCGCTGACCATGCGCACCCCCGGTCGCGCTGCGGGGTCTCCGGGCGCCGCCAGGCTCCCGGCCGCCGGCCGGGCCGCGAAGGCCGATGTACCTCCGGCTGATCGGATCGCATCCGCCGCCGGGTTCGTCCGTGACGTGCAGCAGGGCATGGCAGAGTACCGGGATCTGCATCGCGGGGAAACAGACCGTACCCTCGGAAGTCAGCACCGGACGTCCTCCGGCGCAAGCGACCAGGGCCGCCGCGAGCCCTGATCCGTCCGAACTTCCCGGCCCCGCCCAGCCGGGGTCAAATCTAGGTGAAGGATGGCCGTCATGGAGTCGGCAGAGATCGTCCGCCGTTTCCTTAGCTACTTCGAGCAGCGGGGTCACACGGTGGTCCCGTCCGCCAGCCTGGTAGCCGATGATCCCACGCTGCTGCTTGTCAACGCCGGCATGCAGCCGTTCAAGCCGTACTTCCTCGGTCAGCAGACGCCGCCGTTCCGGCGCGCAACGAGCTGTCAGAAGTGCGTGCGGACACCGGACATCGAGGAAGTCGGCAAGACGACCCGGCACGGCACGTTCTTCCAGATGCTCGGCAACTTCTCCTTCGGCGACTACTTCAAGGACCTGGCGATCCCGTTTGCCTGGGAACTGCTGACCAGGCCGGAGTCCGACGGCGGGTTCGGCTTCCCGGAGAGCCGGATGTGGGTCACCGTCCTGCACGACGACGACGAGGCCGCCAAGCTCTGGCATGACGTAGTCGGTGTACCGGAGAGCCGGATTCAGCGCCGCGGACTGGCCGATAACTACTGGCACATGGGCGTGCCGGGGCCGGGCGGGCCGTGCTCGGAGATCTATTACGACCGCGGCCCCGAGTACGGCCGGGATGGCGGCCCGGAGGCCGATGAGGACCGTTTCCTCGAGGTCTGGAACCTGGTCTTCATGCAGTACCAGCTCGGCGCCGTCCGGACCAAGGTGGACTTCGATGTGCAGGGTGACTTGCCGTCGCGCAATATCGACACCGGCATGGGCATGGAGCGGATGGCCGCTCTGCTGCAGGGCGTGGACAACATCTACGAGATCGACACGATGTGGAAGGTGCTCGAGCGCGCGGCCGAGCTGACCGAGCAGCGTTACGGCGCTGAGGAGCGGACCGACGTCGCGCTGCGCGTGGTCACCGACCATGTCCGGACCGCGGTCATGCTGGTTGCCGATGGCGTCATCCCGTCCAACGAGGGCCGGGGCTACGTGCTGCGCCGCATCCTGCGCCGCAGCGTGCAGAAGCTCCGCCTGCTGTCCGGCGCGCAGCGCGGCGGCTCCGGCGGCTCGGGCGGGTCGCGCGGCGGGCTCGAGGAGCGATTCCTGCACGACCTGACGTCAGTGGCGATCGGCGCGCTCGGCCAGCAGTACCCCGAGCTGATCAGGGACGCCCCGCACATCCAGACCGTGATAGACGCCGAGGAGGGCGCGTTCTCTGCCACGCTGCGCACCGGCTCGGCCATCTTCGACGCGGCGGTCGAGGAAACCAGGCGCCGTGGCAGCGAGACGATCCGCGGCGAGCAGGCGTTCCAGCTGCACGATACCTACGGCTTCCCGATCGACCTGACGCTGGAGATGGCTGCCGAGCAGGGGCTGGAGGTCGACGAGAGCGGATTCCGCCGGCTGATGACCGAGCAGCGCCAGCGGGCGAAGGCGGACGCGGCCGGCAAGAAGACCGGCAACGCGGACATCTCGGTGTTCGCCCGTGTACTCGAGGAATCCGGTGGCGTGACGTTCACCGGATACGACGAGGTAACGGGCAACGCGAACGTCATCGGCCTGATTTCCGGTGGCGCGGGCGTGGCTGCGGCAGGCGCGGGCGCCGAGGTTGAAGTGATCCTGGACCGGACGCCCTTCTACGCCGAGGGCGGCGGTCAGCTGGCCGACAACGGCGTGATCACCGCGTCCGGGAGCGGTCCCGGTGCGGCAGCCAGGATCCAGGTCACCGATGTGCAGTCGCCGGTGCCGGGCCTCATCGTGCACCGCGGCACCGTCACCGCCGGCGAGATCGTGGTCGGCGCGCCGGTATACGCCGAGATCGATGTGGAGCGCAGGCGGGCGATCTCGCGGTCGCATACTGCCACGCACCTGGTGCACCGCGCGTTCCGGGGCGCGCTTGGTGAGTCGGCCGCGCAGGCCGGGTCGGAGAACGCGCCCGGCCGGTTCCGGTTCGACTTCACCGCGATGGGGGCCGTGCCGGTGTCGGTGCTGGCTGCGGCCGAGGAGGAGGTCAACCAGGTCCTGATCAACGACCTGGAGGTGCACGCCTTCCACACCTCGATCGATGAGGCCCGGGCGATGGGCGCGCTGGCGCTATTCGGGGAGAAGTACGGCGACCAGGTCCGGGTCGTCGAGGTCGGCGACTATTCCCGCGAGCTGTGCGGCGGCACGCACGTCGCCAGGTCCGGCAACCTCGGCCTGGTCAAGATCCTCGGTGAGTCATCGATCGGATCTGGTGTCCGCCGGGTGGAGGCGCTCGTCGGTATCGACGCGTTCAACTTCCTGGCCCGGGAGAGCATCCTGGTGAGCCAGCTGACCGAGCAGCTCAAGGCGCGCAGGGAAGAGCTGCCGGAGCGCATCGCCGGTGTCATCGCCCGGCTCCGCGAGGCCGAGCGGGATCTGGACCGGATGCGGTCGGCGCAGCTGCTCGGCGGCGCTGCCGACCTGGCCGGAACAGCCGAGGACGTCCGCGGCGCTAGCTTCGTCGCGCACCGGGTGCCCGACGGCGTCGGCGCCGACGGGATCAGGAAAGTGGCGCTGGATGTCCGCGGCCGGATGTCCGCGGAGCGGCCTGGGGTCGTCGCGGCCATCGGAGTGTCCGATGGGCGGCCGACGGTCGTGGTCGCGGTCAACGACGCGGGCCGGGCCCGGGGACTGCGTGCCGGAGCGCTGGTCCTCGCCGCGGCCGGAGCGCTGGGCGGCCGGGGCGGCGGCAAGGACGATGTTGCCCAGGGCGGCGGGGCTCCGCTTGGCGACGGCGCCAATGACGCCGTCAACGGGGCGTTTGGGTCTGTTCGTGCACTTATTAGCGACATAATGGGCGCTGGTGCCGTAGGGTGATTCCGTGCCGACGCCCGCTCGTGTCCAAGATGAGACCTGCCGCCGCCGCCCCGGCGATGGTCGCAGGCCGAGTGGCGAAGTGAGGACCGGCGTCCGGCTTGGCATTGACGTCGGTTCGGTCCGTATCGGCGTAGCCCGCAGCGACCCTGGCGGGCTGCTAGCCTCTCCGCTCGACACTGTCGGGCGCGGCACCGGGGACCTGGCCGAACTGGCCAGGCTTGCGGCCGCGCACGAGGCCATGGAGATCATCGTGGGATTGCCGATCGGGTTGCGCGGTAACGAGGGGAAGGCCGCGGCCGACGGCCGGGCGTTCGCGACGGCGCTTGCCGCCAAGGTCGCGCCGGTGCCCGTCCGGATGGTCGATGAGCGGTTCACCACCGTCCTGGCACATGCCGCGCTCCAGCAGGGCGGCCACGGTTCGCGGCAGCGCCGCCAGACGGTCGACAAGGCTGCGGCCGCGCTGCTGCTCCAGGGCGCCCTAGATTCCGAGCGAGCGACAGGCGATCCAGCCGGTGCACTGGTAGCCGTCGCAGGAGGCACGACCAGATGAGCCGCGACGGGTACGGGCGCTGGGACGACGATCAGCGCGGTGAGTCCGACCGGTATGACCCTGACGGCCGCCGCCGGGCGCCGCGGCCGGTTCAGCCGGAGCAACCGTGGGTGCCAGACTCGCGCGGCCTGGACGACGACCGCGTTCCCAACCAAAACGGCTACCGCGGCCAGTACCGCGATGACGGCTATGCCGATAACGGGTATCCCGGCTACGCCGCGCCGGGTGGCTACAGCCCGGCGGGCTACGGCCAGGCGGACGATCATGGTCGCGGCGGCTACGGTCAGCCTGGCCACGACCAGGACGGCTACGGCCGGGGCGGCTACGAGCCACAGGGCGGATACGACGGGCGCGCCGGCTATGACCAGCCTGGCTACCCGGACCAGGACCCCTACGGGCGGACGGACCCGGGCGGGCGGACTGACCCCGGCGGGCGAACCGATCCTTACGGGCGAACCAGTCCGCAGGCGGAACTAGAGCCGTACGTTCGTGACCAGGGATATGGCCGCAACGGCTATGGCAGCAGCGGCAACTATGGCGGGCCTGCCGCGTACAGCGGCCCGGATCACTATGGTGAGCAGGCGGGGGATCCTTACAACGGGCCGGACGCGTACGGCCGCGATGGCGGCTACGCTGGCCAGCCCGACTACGGCGGCCAGCCTGGGTACGGCGGCCAGCCTGGGTACGGCGGCCAGCCTGGCTACGTCGGGCAGCCTGGTTACGGTCAGCCCGGGTTCGATGACGGCGGGGGATATGACGAGCATGACTACGGCGCGGGGGCAGTCTCCGGGCCGATTCCGGAGTACCAGCCCGATGCCTACGGCCGGGGGGCTGGCCGGGATGACCGCTACGGATGGCAGGCGCCGGTGGACGACACCGGCGTAGCGCGCCGCGGGCGCGAGCCAGAAGACGAGATGGATGCCGACGACGCTCGGCACAACAACTTCTTCAGCGGCTTCGGCGGCGGCGGTGGCGGCGATGAGGACTTCGGGCGACGGCGCAAGCCGCCCAAGCGGCCCAAGCGCGGTCGCGGGATAGGCGCCGGGATGATAGCCCTCATCATCTTCGTGGTGGTGATCCTCGGCATCGCCGGCGTCGGCTACCACTTCTACAGCTCGTATCAGGCAAAGCACGCTAGCTATCCGCCCGGCCCGGGTACCGGCACCGTGCTGGTGACGGTGCCGCCTGGCGGTACCGGGGACTCAATCTCCGCTCAGCTCGTGCGCAAAGGCGTGATCGAGGCCGTTGACCCGTGGGCCGCGTACGTGGCCACCAAGCCCAACTCCCTGCAGCCTGGTGTGTTCAAACTGCACATGCACATGGGACTAGCCCAGGCGTGGGCCATGCTCAACGATCCCAAGGCCAGGGTGCAGAGCGGCGTCACCGTGCCGGATGGGTACCGGGCCAGCAAGATCATTGCACTCATCGCGGCGCAGACGCACAAGCCGCTGAGCCAGTTCCAGGCGGCGCTGAGGGACCCTGCCGCCCTTGGGCTGCCGTCCTGGGCGCACGGCAATCCTGAGGGTTTCCTCTGGCCGGCCACCTACAACTTCCCGCCGGGCACCACGGCTGCGGGCATGCTCAAGACGATGGTGACTCAGTTCAAGACCGAGGCGGCCAGCATGAACCTGGCTGCCAAGGCCAGGACGGCAGGGTTCTCCGAGTATCACGTGATCATCGCCGCGAGCCTGCTGGAAGCCGAGGTCGGCCCGCAGTATTACGCTCAGGTCGCCAAGGTGATCGACAACCGGCTGAACGCCGGAATGACGCTCGGGCTCGACAGCACGGTCGCGTACATCTTCAACAAGTACGTCTACAACCTCACCCAGAGCGAACTCAACTCGACCTCGCCGTACAACACGACGAAGTACCCGGGCTTGCCGCCGGGACCGATCGATTCGCCCGGTGCGGCAGCAATCAACGCGGTCCTGCACCCAGCACATGGCGGCTACCTGTACTTCGTCACAGTGAACAAGCACGGCCTGACGAAGTTCACGAACAGCTACGCCCAGTTCCAGGCCTGGTCGAACCTGGCGCGGGCCAACGGGGTCTGAGTCACGGCTGCCATCCGGGCGGCCGTGCTCGGCTCGCCGATAGGGCACTCGCTCTCGCCCGTGCTGCACGCGGCCGCCTACCGCGAGCTAGGCCTGAGCGGGTGGTCCTATGACGCGATCGAGTGCGACGCGGCGGGCCTGGCCGGGCTGCTGGACTCGCTCGGGCCGGAATGGGCCGGACTGTCGCTGACCATGCCGCTGAAGCGGGCGGTGCTGCCGCTGCTTGACCAGGCTGAGCAGCTAGTGGCCGATGTCGGCGCAGCCAATACGGTCCTGTTGCGGGCGGGCCGGCGCGCTGGCTACAACACCGACGTGCCCGGCATGGTCGCGGCCCTCCGCGAAGCGGGCGCCGAGGTTACCGGGGATGTCCTGATCCTCGGTGGCGGGGCGACGGCGTGCTCCGCGCTCGCCGCGCTGCGCCGAGAGGGCCTGACCGACGTCACCGTCGCGGTCCGTGACGCTGCCAGGGCCGGGCCTGTGCACGAGGTGGCCGGGGTTCTCGGCATGCGAGTCCGCCTTGCCGTGCTGACCGCTGCCGGCATCCGGCCCGCGTTGGCCGGGGAACCGAGCGCGAGCGACGCGACCACGCTGGGAGCGAGTGCCGAGGGATCGGGCGCTGAGGGATCGGCCGGGGGAAGCGCGGGCGGGGGAAGCGCGTCCGGGGGAAGCGCGGGCGGGAGCAGTGCGTCCGGGGGAAGCGCGGCCGGGGGAAGCGCGGCCGGGGGAAGCGCGGGCGGCGGGGCAGGGTGGCAGCTGCTGATCTCTACCGTTCCGGCTAGTGCCGCCGACGGCGTGGCCGGCCAGATCGCTGCCGGTGACCTGGCGGCCGGGGCCGTCTTCGATGTTGTGTATGACCCCTGGCCAACACCGCTCGCTGCCGCTGCAGCCGCGGCCGGCGCGACAGTAATATCCGGTTTCGAGCTGCTTCTGCACCAGGCTGCGGGGCAATTTGAGCTCATGACCGGCCGCCCCGCGCCGCTGGCGGCCATGAGCGCGGCCGGCCTGGCTGAAATCGGCCGGCGGCGCACCAGCTGACCACCGATCGTCAGGCGAGGCGCGCGGACTGGCCGCGCGGATCGGCACTAGGCCGGCGGGTACGCTTCCTGCCGCCGGGACAATGCGGGCTGACCGTGACATTCGGGGTATCAGGCAGGCTGGCCATTGGCTGGAGAACTCAATCCCCGCAACCTTCGGGCGATAGGTGTCGCAGGAGCGACACCTATGCCACTAACGTCCGCAGAATTGATCTTGAACTGTGCGCACTAGGGCGGGGGTTCGACGGTTTTCGCGGCCGGTGGGTCCGCGCACACAGGGCGCGCGCTAGTGACTCGGGCCGCGAGATACCCTGTGAGGGCAAGCTGCTCGGATCGGGCGGAATCAGGCCGCGCATGATCGACTGCGCGGAATACAGTACCGCCGGAATGAGTTACGCTTGCGTGACGACAATGCTCGGCAGAAGTTGCCGGGCGTGCAAGCGGAGGACCACCTCGGCCGCCTCCCACCTAGCCAGCATGGCGCAGGTAAGCGAGATGCTTATCCGCGCAGCGCCGGCGGGTATCTAGCCGGCTAGCCGTAACAGGCCAGCTGGAGGTCGGTTAGCCCGGTGCGGGCTGGCTGGCCAGGCCGGACGCCTGCTGCCGGGCCGGATTCGGATCGGTAAGCGGCGTCGCGGGTATACCCGCGTCCAGGCACGTCCTGAGGCGGGCGGTCCCGCATTGGTGGCCCCGCAGGCACGATATGCGGGGCTTTTTGCGTTGGCAGCCGGTAGATCCGGCGGCCGCCACCCTGGCGGTCAGCGTCATTGCCAGCTTTCCCCGCTTGTTCTGCGCAGGGATGGTCCCAGCGCATGAGCACCGTGGCACAAGGAGGTCACATCAGCACCGAACCTCGTATCAACGAGCGCATCCGGGTTCCCGAAGTTCGGCTTGTCGGCCCAGCCGGCGAGCAGGTCGGGATAGTTGCCATCAACGATGCGCTCCGGCTGGCGCAGGAGGCAGATCTCGACCTGGTCGAGGTCGCGCCCATGGCCAGGCCGCCTGTCTGCAAGCTCATGGACTACGGGAAGTTCAAGTACGAATCCGCCCTGAAGGCCAGGGAGTCGCGGAAGAACCAGGCCCAGACGGTCATCAAGGAGATCAAGCTGCGGCCGAAGATCGACCCGCATGACTACGGCACCAAGAAGGGCCACGTCGAGCGCTTCCTGAAGCAAGGCGACAAGGTCAAGGTAACGATCATGTTCAGGGGACGCGAGCAGTCCCGGCCCGAACTCGGGTTCAAGCTGCTCCAGCGCCTGGCCGGCGACATCGAGGAACTCGGCTTTGTCGAGTCCTCGCCGAAGCAGGACGGCCGGAACATGATCATGGTGATCGGGCCGCACAAGCGTAAGGCTGACGCCATGGCGGCAGCCAAGGCCGACCGCGCGAGCCGCGCTCATGCGCGCGACTCTGTCTCAGACGACTCTGCTGAGTTCGAGGCGCCGCCGACGGAGTCACGGGCCAAGGCCGTGCAGCGTGCCGCGGTCGAGTCCGCCAGGGATCAGGCTGCAGCCGAAGCGCCCGAGACGGCCGAGGCGACCGCCCCAGCCGCCGGCGAGCAGTCCGCGAGCCAGCAGGTGGCCGCGGACCAAGCGCCCGCCGCGCAGTCCGTTGCAGCGGAGCCAGCGAAGCGGGCCAGTGCAGCGCCGGCACGTGGCGCGGCGGCCGAACCCGACGCTCCGGCAGCTGACCGAGCGGCCGCCAGGCCAGCACAGGCGGCACCGGCAGCACAGACGGCACCGGCAGCGCAGACGCCACCGGCAGCAGCACCACGGCCGGCCCCTCGGCCGGCCGCGGCGCCCAAGCCGACCGCGCCCCGGACGACTCCGGCTTCGGCGGGCAGGCCCGGACCGGCAGGAGGCTCGGCCCCGAAGCCGACCGCTCCCCGCGGCACCACGGCCGCGGCCAGGCCGGGAACGTCCGCGCCTGGCGGCTCGGCTCCGAAGCCGGGGCCAGCCAGAAGGGCTGCTGACGGACCGGTTCCGGCACCCCGTCCCGTTGCCGCAGACAAGGCGGTCTCGGCCGAGAAGGCCGGGCCCGCGGCAGCGCCGAAGGAGTCAGGCGAGGCGAAGAGCTAACCATCACAGGGCCGCCACCCGCGGCCCGAGCAGCGAGCCTGGCGGTCACGTGCCGCCAGGCAATGCTGCCCGGCGAGGAAATCGTGCCCGACGGCACGCCAGATTGACGTGCCTTGGGACGACAGGAACGGGCACGACAGGAAACGGAGAGACGGCGACATGCCGAAGATGAAGACGCACAGCGGTGCCGGCAAGCGGTTCCGGCTGACGGGCACCGGCAAGATCATCCGCCGCCGTGCCAACCGTGCTCATTACGCCGAGTGGAAGCCGAGCACCAAGATGCGCCGCCTGGCTGGCTACGTGGAGCTAGCGCCCGGCGACGCCAAGAAGATAAAGAAGTTGCTGGGGAAGTGACCCGGCCCGCCACGAGGGAGAGTGTTTCGACATGGCACGCGTGAAGCGGGCGGTCAATGCCCACAAGAAGCGCCGGGTAGTTCTCGAGCGCGCTAGCGGTTACCGGGGCCAGCGGTCCCGGCTCTACCGCAAGGCCAAGGAGCAGCAGCTCCACTCGATGACCTACGCCTACCGGGACCGCAAGGACCGGAAGGGCGCGTTCCGGCGGCTCTGGATCCAGCGCATCAACGCTGCCGTCCGGGCTGAGGGCCTGACCTACAACAGGTTCATCCAGGGCCTGCGGCTGGCTGAGGTCGAGGTCGACCGGAAGATGCTGGCCGACCTGGCCGTCTCCGACCCGAAGGCCTTCGTCGCGCTCGTCGAGGTCGCGAAGGCAGCACTGCCTGCCGACGTCAACGCGCCGGCGGCCTGAGCCGGGCCGGTGACGGCGCTACTGCGCCGCCGTTGACCAGGCAGGCTAAGCCTTTCCCGCCGGCGATCGGAGCGATGAGCATCCGGTCGCCGCGGGTTAAGGCTGCCCGCCAGCTCTCCAAGCGCGCATTCAGGGAACGGGGTCGCGCTTTCCTCGCGGAAGGCCCGCAGGCGGTCCGCGAAGCGCTGGCCCTGCCGGGCGTCCTGACTGAGCTGTTCGTCACCGGGCCAGGTCGCAGCCGCCATCCCGAGCTGGCCGACCAGGCCGAGCGCGAGGGCATCGCCGTGCACGAGGTCAGTGGCGAGGTGATGACCGAGCTGGCGCAGACCATCACGCCGCAGGGCGTGCTTGGCGTCTGCGCCTTCGTCGACGTGCCGCTGGACTCGCTGCTAGCGGGCCGGCCCCAGCTGGTCACCCTGCTGGCGAACGTCCGCGATCCCGGCAACGCCGGCACCGTGCTGCGGTCAGCCGATGCCGCCGGGGCCGATGGCGTGATCTTCGCGGCCGCGTCCGTCGATCCCTACAACAGCAAGTGCGTCCGCTCCTCGGCAGGCAGCCTGTTCCACCTGCCGGTGGTGGCGGGTGCGCCGCTGGAGGACACGATCATGGCGCTGCGCGCGGCTGGCTTGCAGGTGCTGGCCGCCGACGGCAGCGCCAGCCAGTTCGTCGACGCCGGGGATAGCGGTCCGGACCTGGGCCGCCCCACCGCATGGCTGTTCGGGAACGAGGCGTGGGGGCTGCCGGACAGCCTGCTGGCGCTGGCCGATGAGGTTGTCGCGGTGCCGATCTACGGTAAGGCCGAGAGCCTGAACCTGGCCGCGGCCGCCGCGGTCTGCCTGTACGCCTCGGCTCGCGCGCTCCGGGCGGCGCACTGCTGATAACCGGGTGCCCGGTCTGAACCCGATTGTTAACGGGCGGGAAATTTTCTCCCCTGGTGGGCAAGATCCGGCAACCGGAGGACATCTGAGGCTTCTGGGAGTGCCGGCAATCAATGCGAATCCGCTAGAGTCTGATCACGTTGCGTCATGAGGTGACCCGCTACGGGTCAGGTGGCCGTTGACGCAGCGGCGCTACGACAGCGGGTTTCCCCCGAGTCCGCTGACGTGGCTGCGGTGATGCGCCGTGCCTGCACAGGCTGCGGCCCGAAGCTGCAGCGCTGCGCGCGGTACTGCCGGGGGCCAGAGTCGGGAGCCTCCCGGAGGCGGCGCGCACGTGGAGCGGATCGTGACAGGTCAGGCAGCGGCAAGGGTCGTCGGCGTGCCCGCTGCTCCCGGCCCGGGCACCGCTCCTGCCGCTGGCACTTCCTCGCCTGCTGGCGCCCCGCAGGCTGATGACTTTGCGAGCGGGCTGGTGCTCGCCGACGATCTGCCGGACGGCCTCATCGTTGCAGACCGGACCGGCAAGATCGCGGTCTTCAACCGGGCTGCGATGCGGCTCACCGGGATCAGCCCGGCCCAGGCACTCGGCCGCGACGTTCGGCAGGTCCTGCCGCTCCGGGACGGCGATGATCGCTGCTGGTGGACGATGACCCGGCCGTACGACGGCCTGGCCACCAGGACCCGGCACCCGGAGCGGACCCTCTACCTGCCAGACGGCACCGAGCTGCTGATCAGCGTCGGCTACGTGCGCGCCCCGCGCGGCCGCGGCCCCCGTGAGGGCTGGTCCCGCGAACCCGGCTCCGTGCAGCGGATCGCTATCACCCTGCGCAGCGCGCAGCAGCGGAACCGGCTGGAGCGCGGCCGGGCCGACCTGGTCTCGACCGTGGCGCACGAGCTGCGGTCGCCGCTTACCAGCGTCAAGGGCTTCACTGCCACCCTGCTAGCCAAGTGGCCGAAATTCACCGATGACCAGAAGAAAGTCATGCTGGAAACGGTCAACGCGGACGCCGACCGGGTCACCAGGCTGATCACCGAACTGCTGGACGTCTCCCGGATCGAGGCGGGCCGGATCGAGGTGCACCGGGAGCTCGTGGACGTCGGAGCCAGGGCCAGGAAGATCATCACCGGCCGGGTAGCCGCCGGCGACACCGCCGACCGGTACCAGGTCGAGGTGCACGATGGCCTGCCGGAGATGTGGCTGGACGTCGACAAGGTCGACCAGATCCTGGCGAACCTGATCGAGAACGCCGTCAGGCACGGTGCTGGTACCGTTACCACTGTGGTGGAACCAACGGTGGTGGGCGGGGTTCCTGGCGTGGCCGTAGCGGTCCGCGACCAGGGTCCTGGCATCGCGCCCGAGGTTGCGCCCCGTGTCTTCGGCCGGTTCTGGCGAGCCAAGCGCCGCGGCGGCGCCGGGCTCGGCCTGTTCATCGTCAAGGGCCTGGTAGAGGCACACGGCGGGGAGATCATCGTGCAGCAGGCGCCGGGCGGCGGGGCCGAGTTCCGATTTACCATGCCCGCCGGGACGCCTGAGTTCGGCTAGCCGGCGGGCCTTCGGGTAGTGCCGCATGTCCGGCGCGCCGCTACGGCGCCCGGTCGCGGGCTGCATGGCGGCTGCTCTTCCGCTGCGGGCTAGCCAAAGCCGCGCGGGACCAGCGGCGCAGCCCTCACGAAGCGGCTCCGGCCGCAGCACCCAGACGTTATTGATGCCATTGAGCGCAGGAGATCAGGGAACGATGTCCGCTCCGAATAAGACTTATGACCCGGTGGAGGTGGCGATGCTGTCTCCCGACGAGATACAGCGGATGCAGGCTGAAGCGCTGGCTGCCGTTGCTGCCGCCGCTGACCTGGATCAGCTCAAGGCCGCCCGGCTGGCCCATGCCGGCGACCGGGCGCCGATCACGCTGGCCAATGCCGAGATCGGCGCGCTGCCGCCGGCCGCGAGAGCCGAGGCAGGCAAGCGCGTCGGCGCCGCTCGCGCGGCGATCCGCGAAGCACTCGGCCGCCGTCAGGCCGAGCTCGAGGCAGACCGCGACCAGCGTGTGCTGGTCGACGAGGCGGTCGACGTTACCTTGCCGTGGGATCGCCAGACCACAGGTGCGCGGCACCCGGTGACTACCGTTGGCGAGCGCCTGGTGGACGTGTTCGTCAACATGGGCTACGAAGTGGTCGAGGGCCCCGAGGTCGAAGCCGAGTGGTACAACTTCGACGCGCTGAACTTCCCGCCGGACCACCCGGCCAGGGAGATGCAGGACACCATCTTCGTCGCTGGATCCGAGCCGGCGGAACGGTCCGGTGTCGTGCTGCGAACCCACACCTCGCCGGTGCAGATCCGGGCGATGCTGACCCGGCCGCTGCCGCTGTATGTGGTGAGCCCGGGCAGGTGCTACCGCAGCGACGCAACGGATGCCACCCATAGTCCGGTCTTCCACCAGATCGAGTGCCTGGCTGTCGATGAGGGCCTCACCATGGCGGATCTGCGCGGCGCGATCACCGCGTTCGTGGACGCCATGTTCGGCGAGGGCCTGCAGACCAGGCTGCGGCCTGACTTCTTCCCGTTCACCGAGCCATCCGCTGATGTGTCCATGCAGTGCTACGTCTGCCGCGGCGAGTCCGCCGGGCCGGGCGGCGAGCCATGCCGGGTCTGCCGGTCGCAGGGCTGGATCGAGATCGCCGGCTGCGGGATGGTGAACCCGCGGGTGCTGGTGGCCTGCGGCATCGACCCGGACCGCTACAGCGGCTTCGCCTTCGGCCTGGGCATCGACCGGTCGGTGATGATCAGGCACGGACTGGCGGACATCAGGGACAACCTGGAAGGTGACCTGCGGTTCAGCCGTGCCTTCGGAATGGAGGCGTGATGCGGCTACCGCTGTCCTGGCTGCTGGAGTACGCGGCCATCAGCCTGACCCCGGACGACGACGCGGGTGTGCTGGAGATGTCTCGCCGGCTGACGGGCTGCGGCCTCGAGGTCGAGTCGGTCGAGCCGGCCGGGCACGACATCAGCGGCGTGGTCGTCGCCGAGGTGCTCAGCATCGAGGAGCTGACCGGCTTCAACAAGCCGATCAGGTACTGCCAGGTGTCGACCGGTGATGGTCAGGAGCGTCACGTCATCTGCGGTGCCGCCAACTTTGCCGTCGGAGACCGGGTGGCGCTGGCCACCCCCGGCGCGGTGCTGCCTGGCGGGTTCGAGATCGGTGCGCGCAAGACGTACGGCCGGGTGTCGGAAGGGATGATCTGCTCGGCGTCCGAGCTGGCGATCGGCGACGACCACACCGGCATCATGGTGCTGCCCGCCGACGCCCCGCTCGGCACTGACTTCGTCAGTTATGCCGGCCTGCGGGATGTGGTGTTCGACATCAACGTGACCCCGGACAAGGGATTCGCGCTGTCCGTGCGCGGCGTGGCCAGGGAACTGGCCATTGCCTACCAGGTGCCGTTCGCTGACCCGGCGGATGTCGGGCTGCCTGCTGATGTCGCCGCAGTCTCGGCAGATGTCTATCCGGCCAGCATCGAGGACCCCACCGGGTGCGACCGGTTCGTGCTGCGCGAGGTGCGCGGCATGGACCCGGCCAGCCCGACGCCGCTGCCGATGCGGATCCGGCTCGCCAGGGCCGGTCAGCGGTCGGTGTCGCTCGCGGTCGATGTGACCAACTACCTCATGCTGGAACTCGGCCAGCCGCTGCACGCGTTCGACCGGTCGCGGCTGACCGGGCCGATCGTCGTGCGGCGCGCCCGGCCCGGCGAGAAGCTGGAAACCATCGACCACGTGGTCCGCACGCTCGATCCTGAGGACATCGTGATCAGCGACTCGTCCGGGCCGATCGGGCTGGCAGGCACGATGGGTGGCGTCGAGACGGAGGTCTCCGCCAGCTCACGAGACGTCGTCATCGAGGCCGCGCATTTCTCCGCCCGCGGTGTCGCCAGGATGAGCAGGCGGCACAAGCTCGGGTCGGAGGCGTCAGCCCGGTTCGAGCGCGGCGTCGATCCGGAGCTTCAGCTGCGGGCGTCGGCCAGGGCCGCTTCGATGCTGGCCACGCTCGGCGGTGGCACCGAGCTGCCGGGCTGCTCGTTCGCCCGGGCAGAGATCGAGCCCGTGACGATCGCGATGGCGGCCGACTATCCCGATCAGGTAGCCGGCCTGGTGTACGGGCTGGACACCGTGCTCGCCAGGCTGCGCGAGGTGGGCTGCGCCATCGTGCAGGCAGCCGACCAGACACCCGCAGCTGCCTCGCTGGCGCCAGCCGAGCAGGCCGGCGTTCCCGTCCCGCAGCCGAGCAGGCACGCCAGGAACGATCACGGCCGGCATGACAGGTCGGGCGTGATGCTGCTGGTGACGCCGCCGTCCTGGCGGCCCGATCTGCGTGACCCAGCCGACCTGGCCGAAGAGGTCATCAGGCTCGAGGGCTACCAGAACATTCCGGTGCGCGCAGTGCGCGCGGCCGGCGGCCGCGGCCTCACCGACCGGCAGCGGCTGCGCCGTGCCACCGGGCGCGCGCTTGCCTACCATGGCCTCGTCGAGGTGCTGAGCCAGCCGTTCGCGTCGGTGGCCGACTTCGACAAGCTGCAGCTGCCTGCCGAGGACCCGCGGCGGGTCGCTGTCCGGCTGTCCAACCCGCTGAACGAGGACGAGCCGCTGATGCGGACCACGTTGCTGCCGGGCTTGCTGCGGACGCTGGCCCGCAACCTCGGCCGCGGCTTCAGCGATGTGCCGCTGTACGAGTTCGGGCTGGTCTTCCGGCCCCGGCCGAACGCCGCGCCAGTCGCGCCGATACTGCGGGTAGACCGCGGCCCGGCCGTGCACGAGGTTGCCGAGCTCGAGGCAGCGCTGCCGGATCAGCCGCTGCGCGTCGCCGTGGTGCAGGCCGGCAACGCGGAGCCCGCGGGCTACTGGGGCGCCAGGCCGGCCGGGTGGCAGGACGCCATCGAGTCGGCCCGGATCGTGCTGCGGGCGAGCCGGGTGCCGTTCGAGATCCAGGCCGCTCAGTACGAGCCGTGGCACCCCGGCCGGTGCGCCGCCATCTTCGTCCGGAACCAGGACGGCCACGAGTGGCTGGCCGGCCACGCGGGCGAGTTGCATCCGCGGGTGATCGGCGCGTTCGGCTTGCCGGCCAGGACGGTGGCGATGGAACTGGATATGTCCGTGATCGAGGCGGCAGCCGACGCGATCGGCCCGGTGCAGGCACCGCAGCTGTCGAGCTATCCGCCAGCGGTCCAGGACGTGGCGCTCGTCGTGGCGCAGAGCGTGCCTGCCGCCGATGTGGAGCGGGCACTGACCGCGGGCGCGGCCAGCGCAGGCGACGTGCAGCTCGAGGATGTGCGGCTGTTCGACGTGTACACCGGGGACCAGGCAGGCCAGGGCCGCAAGTCGCTCGCCTATACGCTGCGGTTCCGGGCCCCCGACCGGACGCTGACTGCCGAGGAAGCCAGTGCCGCGAGGGACGCCGCGGTGGCGGAGGCAGCCAGGCAAACCGGAGCTGTGCTGCGCGGCGGCTAGCTTCGGCGCGGCTTGCCGGGCCGTTCTTCCTTGCCCGGCCGGCCCAGAGTCGTGCTGTGCTCGGCTGACATATGATGGGAGGCCCAGTTTGACCTGGTGTGGTCCTGCCCATCTTCAGACGAGGGTTCCATGTTCGGTTGGCCCCTGCGCCAGGCTGCAGTCGTCGCGGCTGGCGGTGCGCTCGCCCTGTACGGCGCGGCGTTCCAGGCAAGCCCGCCGCATCCGGTAAGCACGTTCGCCTCGCCGCATCCGGCGAGTTCGCCCGCCTCGTCCCATCCGGCGAGTCCCGCGCCGACCTGGTGGCGGATCGCCGGCACGTTCGGGGCGCTGCACGGTCAGGCCGCCCTGACCAGCATCAGCGCGCCGAGCGCGCTGGATGCGTGGGCAACCGGCTTCACCGTGCAGCCGGCCGGGCTCGGCGTCGCCGCTATGATCAGGCACTGGACCGGGAAGGCCTGGCAAGACATTCGACTGCCTGCCGGACTGGCCCGTACCTGGAACAACGCGGCGCCGATCCTGGCTCAGATCGGCGCGTCCTCGGCTTCGAACGTGTGGGTGTTCAACGGCATCATGAACGGCCCGGCGCGGTACTTGCGGCTGAACGGAACGCACTGGACCGCCGGTACGCTGCCGGGCGGTGGCGGCGAAGACGGGCCAGCGGTGCTGATCACGGCAGCCAAGGTCTTCAGCCCCAGTAATGTCTGGGCGTTCGGCATGACTGAGAGCTTCGGGTCCCAGGGCACGACGTCTCCCTATGCCGCACACTTCGACGGCAAGAGCTGGGCTACCCTGCCGGTGCCCGGCCAGGGCGCGATCACCTCGGTCAGCGCCGTCTCTGCCAGCGACATGTGGGCGGTGGTCGGGTCGGTTACGACGCAGCGGATTGCGCCTGGCGCGATGCCCGCGGTGCTGCAATGGGCTGCGCAGTCTGGCTGGCGCCGAGCACCGGTACAGCCGAAGCTGCCGCGCGGTGCCCAGCTGAGCAGCGTCATGGCCGCGCGCGGCGGCGCGGTCTGGGTGGGCGGCGAGGCCGAGAACAGTCTGCACGGCACGACCCCGCTCGCGGCGACCTGGACCGGCTCGGCCTGGACGGTCACCGAGCTGCCCATAGCGGCGTCCTCGGCGCGGTGGGGCATCGCCGAGCTGGCGGCGAACGGCGACGGTCTCTGGGCGGTGATTGCGGCTCAGAACGCGGATGGCCACCAGCTCTGGCACCTGATGGGCACGAAGTGGTCGAAGGCCTCGCCAGGGTTCGGCTGGCACGTGTGGCAGATTGGCCAGCTGGCCGCTATTCCCGGCACGCACTCCATGTGGGCGGCCGGAGCGATCAGGTACGGCGCTACGGTTGACGCCATGGTTGCGCTCGACGGCCCGACGGCGAGCGTCGTGCCGGTCCATCGCCCGAAGAAGCCGGCCCATCACAAGCCGGCCAAGACCTCGAAGCCAAAGCACTCGAAACCCCGCCGCTAGGCGATCGAAGCCGCCGGGGAAGCGTGCCATCGGGATGACGAGAAGCTGCTGGAAATAACAGTCTGTGCCCAGAGATGGTCGGTTAAGTAACTCATAGTCTGAATGTTGGCAATTACGCTATGGTGAACCTGACCGCGCTGTGCTGACCGCAGTTTTCGTCGGGGGATTCATGATCAAGTCGTCGTCGCGGCGTGCCGCGGTCGTGCTGTCCGGTAGCGCGATCGCGCTGACCGCCGCCATGTTGCCGGCCCAGGCCGCGAGCAGCAGCTGGCGGATCAACTCCGAGTTCGCTGTCCGCGCTGGTGTGACCTTCATGACCAGCGTCGACGCAGTGGGCGCGCGCGACGCGTGGGCGTCAGGCTTCACTGCCAGCAGTAACACGAATGCAAGCCCGAAGTTTGCGCTGCGGCACTGGGCGGGCAAACGGTGGCTCGCTGTCCCGCTGCCGGCCAAGGTGGCCAAGCGCTGGAACCGCAACCTGCTGATCGACTGTCAGGTATCGGCGTCATCGACGCGCGATGTCTGGATCTTCAACGGCCTCCTGGGCGGAAATTACCTTCGTCTGGACGGCACCCGCTGGAGCACGGGCAGCCTGCCCGGCGCCACCGGGCGCGGTGGCATCGTGGAGATTATGGCGGCACGCGACCTCGGGTCACGCAATGCCTGGGCCTTCGGGACGAAGGTGAACATCGGCAGCTCGGCGCCGACGATGGTCCCGTATGCCGCGCACTTCAACGGCAGGAAGTGGACAGCGCAGGCGCTGCCGGGCAAGGGTGCAGTCGCCGCGGTCAGCGTGGTCTCGCCGCGCAGCATGTGGGCGGTCGTCGGCGTGCCGTATTCGGCCACGAGCCCTGATTTTGGCCTGGGTCCGAGCAAGCCGCTGGTGCTGCACTGGACGCCTGCGAGCGGCTGGCAGCAGGCGGCCGTTCAGCCGGCGCTTCCGGCTGGGGCCAGCCTGACGAGCGTCGTCGCTCAGCCGGGCGGCACCGTCTGGATCGGGGGATCGCTGAAGAACAGTGCCAAGGGCAGAACGGCTTTCGCCGCGTCCTGGCGCACGGGCGCGCCGACCTGGACGCTAGCCCGGCTGGGCGGAGCGTCATCCGGCAAGTGGGGCCTGAGCGAGCTGGCACCCGATGGGCGCGGCGGCGCCTGGGGTGTGTCGTTCGCCAGCAACGTCAAGGGCCAGCCGGAGCGGCTCTGGCATCTGGCCGGCGCTACCTGGACCGCGGTCAGGCCATCGTTCAGCAAGCATCTGTGGATCCTGGAGCAGCTGGCCGCGGTGCCGGGCACTGGTTCGGTCTGGGGCGTCGGGGTGCTGGCAGCCGGCAAGGCCCTGGACGGCTTGATCGCGATCGACGGCCCGACGCCGCGATAACCTGCAGGACCCGCAGTCGGCTCGCCGGCCGTGCGCCAGCTGATAGTTGTCAGCAGTCCAACGCCACAAGAAAGCTGGGGGATTCATGATCAAGTCGTCGTCGCGGCGTGCACGCGGTCGTGCTGTCTGGTAGCGCGATCGCGCTGACCGCCGCGATGCTGCCGGCTCAGGCAAGCACGGCCGGCTGGCGGGTCAGCGCCGAGTTCGCAACGCGCGGCCACGTCAATGTCATCCTTGGCGTCGACGCGGTGAGCGCGCGCGACGCGTGGGCGACCGGGATCAGCGGGAACGACAAGAAGTTCACCTTCCAGGCCCTGCTGCGGCACTGGACGGGTACTAGCTGGCATTCGGTGACGCTGCCCGCCAGGCTGGCCAGGAAGTGGAACGGCGGCGCTCCCATCTTCACCCAGGTCGCGGCGTCCTCCGCGCGCGATGTCTGGTTCCTCAGCGGCACCCAGCGTGGCGGCTACTTGCACCTGAGTGGCACCCGGTGGAGCACCGGCAGATTGCCCGGCGCCGGTGCGTCACTCGGCAACCCTCTTGTGATAGCGGCGGCGAAAGATTTCGGCACGGATAACGCGTGGGCCTTCGGGGCGAAGGTCAACCTCGGCAGTTCGACGTCGAAGACCGTGCCGTACGCCGCGCACTTCAACGGCCGCAGCTGGAGCCGGCAGGTGGTGCCGGGCAAGGGCGCGGTCGCCGCGGTCAGCGTGGTCTCGCCGCGCAGCATCTGGGCGGTCATCGGCCCGTACTGGGCCACCGATCCCGGTTCGGCGCAGGGTGCGACCACGCCACTTGTCCTGCACTGGACACCAGCGAGCGGCTGGCGGCAGGCGGCCGTCCAGCCGTCGCTTCCGGCCGGGGCCAGCCTGACGAGCGTCGTCGCTCTGCCAGGCGGTGCCGTCTGGATCGGCGGCTCGCTAAAGAACAGCGCCAGCGGTACAACGGCTTTCGCCGCGACCTGGAGCACCGGCGCACCGGCGTGGAAGGTGGCCCGGCTGGGCGGAGCGTCTGCGGGCAAGTGGGGCATGAGCGAGATGGCACCCGACGGACGCGGCGGCGCCTGGGGTGTGTCGTTCGCCAGCAATGTCAAGGGCCAGCCGGAGCGGCTCTGGCATCTGGCTGGTGCAACCTGGTCTGCGGACAAGCCGTCCTTCGGCAAGCATCTGTGGATCCTGGAGCAACTAGCCGCGGTGCCGGGCACCGGTTCGGTCTGGGGCGTCGGCGCGGTCAAGGCTGGCAAGTCCGAGGACGGCCTCATCGCGATCGACGGCCCCACGCCGCGCTAGGAAAGCGACCCAGGCGTCACGGCCGAAGCCAGAGATTCGACTGGGCGAGCTCGGCGCTGTTAGGAGCGGCCCGCAGGCTGGGCCGGCGAAGCGTTAATCGCCCGTCGGATCAGGTCGGCGTCTTCAGGGTGGCGAGGATCTCGATGCCGGCCTTCACGCACTTGGACGTCTTGCCGGTCTTCAGCAGCTCGGGTGTCGGAAAGCCCTCGCACGTCCAGCCGTTCACGGTGACCGGACCCCCACCGCCGTTGCCTGGTGCCTTGCCCTGGACGATTGCCTTGGCGTAGTCGCTCTCGACTGCGAGCGCGGTCGTGCAGGAGACCTGGCCCTGCGCCACTGCGACTTCTACTGGCACGTTCGCGGCAGTATGGCTTGTCCCGCAGTCGGTGGCGCCTGCCTTGGGCGCTGACTGACCGCAGCCCGCCAGCGTCAGCGTGCCCGCGATCACGACAACCGCCAGGCAGCTGACTGCCGACGGCCGGTAGCCCGTGCCGCGCGTCCCCCGGACCTGCATGCGCACCGTCTCCCTTCCGCGCCCATCATGCCGTCTCGGCTGGTATCGGCCCAACCCAGATCGCAGATATGACAGTTGCCGGTTACCGACCGGAACCCGTACTCACGACGGTCAGGCGCCCAGCGGATCCGGCGAACGCGCCCCTAGACTCGTTTGCATAATCAGTCAGACATCTGCATAATCATTCACACAAGGGTCATGCGCGCCCTGGCGGGGCGCAATGAGTACCGGGCAGTGGAGGGCTGATGGGCGCGCGGGTGGCGGTGGCCGGCGCAAGCGGGTACGCGGGCGGCGAGCTGCTACGACTGCTGGCCCGGCATCCGGATGTTGAGATCGCGGCGGTGACGGCCGACTCAAGCGCGGGGAAGACGGTCGGTCAGCTGCATCCGCAGCTGGCCGGGGCAGCCGCCCTGGCGGAGCTGACGCTGCAGCCTCATGACGCGGCGGCGCTGGCCGGCTGCGATCTGGTGTTCCTCGCGCTGCCAGCAGGGAAGTCGGCGCCCTTCGCCGCGTCGCTGCCGGACGCGGTCAAGGTCGTGGATCTCGGGCCGGACTTCCGGCTCGCCGACCCGGCGGCCTGGGCACGGCACTACCCGGGCCCGCATCCCGGCCGCTGGGTTACCGGCCTGCCGGAGCTTCCCGGCGCAAGGCTGGCCATCCAGGCGGCGCACCAGGTGGCCGCGCCTGGCTGCTACGCGACCGCTGCGATGCTCGCGCTGGTCCCGGTAGTCGCGGCCGGGCTGGCGGAGCCCGCTGACGTCGTCGTCGTGGCCGCGTCCGGTACGACCGGCGCAGGCCGGTCACTGCGTACCGATCTGCTCGCCAGCGAGGTCATGGGCTCGGTGTCGGCCTACCAGGTAGCCGGCGTGCACCGGCACACGCCCGAGGTCGAGCAGGCGCTCGCCGAGGCGGCGCCCGGCCACGACCGGGCCGCTGTCGCCGTCAGCTTCACGCCGGTACTCGCCCCGATGCCGCGCGGCATCCTGGCTACCTGCACGGCCAGGCTGGCCAGCCCGCAGGTCACGACCGGCGAGCTGCGGGCCGCCATCGCGGCCGCCTACGAGGGCGAGCCGTTCATCACCCTGCTCCCTGACGGCAGCTGGCCGGCCACCGCGTCGGTAGCCGGCTCGAACGCGGTGCACCTGCAGGCGGCGGCAGACAGCAGGTCCGGCCGCGCCGTCATCGTGGCCGCCATCGACAACCTCGGCAAGGGCGCGGCGGGCCAGGCCATCCAGAACGGCAATCTCATGCTTGGCCTGCCGGAGACGGCCGGACTCAGCGCACTCGGAGTCGCCCCATGACAGTCACCAGTCCGTCCGGATTCCGCGCCGCCGGAATCGCCGCCGGGATCAAGGCATCGGGTGATCCGGATGTGGCCGTCGTCATCAACGACGGTCCGTCTGCCGCGGCGGCGGGCGTATTCACCTCCAACCGGGTGAAGGCCGCGCCGGTGCTGTGGAGCCAGCAGGTACTGCGCGGCGGTGTGGTGCGCGCCGTCGCGCTGAACTCTGGCGGGGCGAACGCCTGCACCGGTCCGGCCGGATTCCAGGACACGCACCGGACCGCGGAGCACCTGGCCGGGATGCTTGGCGTCGGCGCTGGCGAGATCGCGATCTGCTCGACCGGGCTGATCGGCGAGCGGCTGCCGATGGACCGGCTGCTAGCCGGCGTCACGACGGCGACAACCCAGGCGTCCGGTCAGGGCGGGCTGGCAGCCGCAGAGGCGATCAGGACTACCGACACGGTCCCGAAGACCTGCGCCGTCGCGGGCAGCGGATACCAGATCGGCGGCATGGCCAAGGGCGCGGCCATGCTGGCCCCCGCGCTGGCGACCATGCTCGTGGTGCTGACCACCGACGCAGACCTGCCGTCTGCGGCACTTGACGAGGCACTGCGCGCGGCCGTGCGCACTACTTTCGACCGTCTTGACACTGACGGCTGCATGTCGACGAACGACACCGTGCTGCTGCTCGCCAGCGGCGCGGCTGGCACGACCCCGGACCTGGCCGAGTTCACCGACCTGGTGACGGCCGCCTGCGCGGACCTGTGCGCGCAGCTGCAGGCCGACGCCGAGGGCGCCAGCAAGTCGATCACCATCGAGGTCACGGGTGCGGCGACGGATTCAGACGCCGTCGAGGTCGGCCGCGCCATCGCCCGCTGCAACCTGCTCAAGTGCGCGATCCACGGCGAGGACCCGAACTGGGGACGCGTGCTCGCGGCCGTCGGCACCACCCGGGCCGCGTTCGAGCCCGACCAGCTGAGCGTGGCGATCAACGGCATCTGGGTGTGCAAGGACGGCGCGCCCGGCGAGGACAGGTCGGCGGTCGACCTGCGACCGCGGGAGGTCTCGATCACCGTCAGCCTGGGCGCCGGCCCGCGCACCGCGAGCATCCTCACGACTGATCTCACCGCCGCGTACGTGCACGAGAATTCGGCGTACTCGACGTGACCGCTGACCTGGATACCCGGAACGGGGCCCTGGCCAAGGCTGCCACGCTCATCGAGGCGCTGCCCTGGCTTGAGCGATTCCATGGCGAGATCGTCGTGCTGAAGTACGGCGGCAACGCGATGCTCGACGACGAACTGCGGCGTGCGTTCGCGCAGGACGTGGTCTTCCTGCGGTATGCGGGGCTGCGCCCGGTCGTGGTGCACGGCGGCGGGCCGCAGATCAACGCTCAGCTCGACCGGCTCGGACTGCAGTCGACCTTCAAGGCTGGCCTGCGCGTCACCACGCCGGAAACCATGGACGTGGTCCGGATGGTGCTGACCGGCCAGGTCAACCGGGAGATCATCGGCCTGATCAACGCGCACGGCCCGTTCGCGGTCGGTCTGTCCGGGGAGGACGCGCACCTGCTCACGGCGCGCAAGACGCACGCCGAAGTGGACGGCGAGCTTGTCGATATCGGCCGCGTGGGCGAGATCGAGGCGGTGAACCCCGGCGCGATTAACGCATTGCTTGCCGACGGGCGGATCCCCGTCATCTCGACCGTCGCTCGCAGCGAGGACGGCGGCGTGCTCAACGTCAACGCCGACACCGCGGCGGCGGCCATCGCCGTCGAGCTCGGCGCGGCCAAGCTGGTCTTCCTGACCGACGTGGCCGGCCTGTACCCGCGCTGGACCGGCGAGGATGCGGCCAGCGCGCTGCAGGCACGGCCGATCAGCCAGCTCACCGCGGACGATCTGGCCGCGCTGATGCCCGGCCTGTCCGGCGGGATGATCCCCAAGATGGCCGGCTGCCTCGCGGCCGTGCGCGCCGGCGTGCCGCAGGCGCACATTCTCGACGGCAGGCTGCCGCACGCGATCCTGCTGGAGATCTTCACCGACTCCGGCATCGGCACCATGGTTGTCCCGGCGGCCGGGGGGCCACCCCCCGGCGATGCCCCGAATCTCACCCCGAGAGGCCGCGATGTCAGCGACTGAGCTGCTGCAGGACCGTTATGGCGCGAGCATGATGCTGACCTACGGAATGCCTCCGGTAGCCCTGGCCCGCGGCGCGGGCTGCATGGTCTGGGACGTTGACGGGAACGCCTACCTGGACCTGATCGGCGGTATTGCTGTCAGCGCGCTGGGCCATGCGCATCCAGCCCTGATCGAGGCTGTCACCAGGCAGGTCAGCACACTCGCGCATACCTCCAACCTGTTCCTGCACGAGCGGCAGGTGGAGCTGGCCGAGCGGCTGATCGGCCTGCTGGGTACTGACGGCCGGGTATTCCTGGCGAACTCGGGCGCCGAGGCGAACGAGGCAGCGCTCAAGCTGGTCCGCCGCAGCCAGGGCGCCAGCCTGCCGGTGGTCGTGGCAGCGGAGAACAGCTTTCACGGGCGCACCATGGGTGCGCTCAGCCTGACCGGCAAGGAGTCCATCCGGGTTCCGTTCCAGCCCTTCGGGGTGGACGTTCGGTTCGTGCCCTACGGCGACACCTCGGCGCTGGCGGCGGCCATCGGTTCCGACACCGCGGCGGTCTTCCTGGAGCCATGCCTCGGTGAGGGTGGCGTGGTGCCGGCCCCGGCCGGGTACCTGAAGGCGGCCAGGGATGCCTGCGATGCGAGCGGTGCGCTGCTCGTGCTGGACGAGATCCAGAGCGGCATCGGCCGGACCGGTGACTGGTTCGCGTTCCAGCGTGACGGGGTGGTGCCCGACGTGCTGACGCTCGCTAAGGGCCTGGGCGGCGGGCTGCCGATCGGCGCCTGCATCGGCATCGGCCGGTGCGGCTCGGTGCTCGGGAAAGGCGACCACGGCAGCACCTTCGGCGGTAACCCGGTCGCCTGCGCAGCCGCGCTCGCCGTGTTGTCGACGATCGAGCGGGACGGACTGCTCGAGCACGTCAGCGCCGTCGGCGAGCATCTGGCGGCCGGCATCGAGGGACTCAAGCATCCGCTGGTCGCAGGTGTGCGCGGCACCGGCCTGTGGCTGGCGATCGCGCTGAACGGCGCGGCCGGCACCGCGGTCGCCGCCACCGCGCAGCGGGCTGGCTTCCTGGTGAACGCGGTGCAGCCGGACGCGGTCCGGCTGGCGCCGCCGCTCATCCTGACGGAGCAGGAAGCCGACTCGTTCATCGCCGCGCTGCCCGCGATTCTCGACGCGGCCAGCGTCGTGCTGGCCGGACAGGGGGAGTCGTGAGCGCGGCCGGGATCCTCGACGCGGCAGGTGTCGGGGTGGCCGGACGGGGGGAGTCGTGAGCGCGGTCCGGCATTTCCTGCGTGACGACGATCTTTCTCCGGCCGAGCAGGCCGAAGTGCTCACGCTTGCTGCCAGGCTCAAGTCGGAGCGGCTCGGATACCAGCCACTCGCGGGCCCGCGCACGGTGGCCGTGCTGTTCGACAAGCCGTCGCTGCGCACCAGGGTGTCGTTCGCGACCGGTATCGCCGAGCTCGGCGGGTACCCGCTGATCATCGACGCGCATTCCACCCATGCGAGCCGCGGCGAGCCGGTCGCGGACATGGCGCGGGTGCTGGCCAGCCAGGTGGTCGCGATCGTCTGGCGAACGTTCGGCCAGGACCGCGTCGCGCAGCTAGCTGCCGTCAGCACGGTGCCGGTCATCAACGCCCTCACCGACGAGTTCCATCCCTGCCAGGTACTCGCCGACCTGCAGACCGTGCACGCCGCCTTCGGCAGGCTCAGCGGGCTGACGCTCACCTTCCTCGGCGACGGTTCCTGCAACATGGCGCATTCCTACCTGCTCGGCGGTGCCACCGCGGGACTGCACGTGCGGATCTGTGCCCCGGAGGGCTTCCGGCCAGCCGCCGGGGTGCTCGCCGACGCGGCCGCGATCGCGGGCCGCACCGGCGGCTCCGTCACGGTCAGCGCTGACCCGCTGGACGCCTGCCAAGGCGCCGACGTGCTGGCGACCGACGTCTGGACCTCCATGGGCACCGAGGGCCAGGAGAGCCACCGGATCGCCGCGATGACCGGTTACGGCCTCGACGCGGCGAAGCTGGCACTGGCCAGCCCGGACTGCCGGGTGCTGCACTGCCTGCCGGCTCATCGCGGCCAGGAGATCGCGGCCGAGGTGATCGACGGCCCGGCCAGCCTGGTCTGGGACCAGGCCGAGAACCGGCTGCACGCGCAGAAGGCGCTGTTGTGCTTTCTGCTGGGGAGGTTGCCATGAACACCAGCCCGATGACCAAAGCTGCCAGGCACGCCCAGATCGCGGCCATCCTCGGTCAGTCATCGGCACCGGTCCGGTCTCAGGAAGAGCTCGCCGAGCGGCTCGGCGAACGCGGTGTCCGGGTCACCCAGGCGACGCTGTCTCGTGACCTGGAAGAACTCGGCGCGGTCCGGCTGCGCGGCACCGACGGCGCGCTGGTGTACGCGCTGCCCGGCGAGCCCGGTCCGGGCGGACTGGGCAGCGGCCTTGGCGCCGCGCTGGCCGGCGGGCCGTTCGCGCCGTCAGCCGCGGACCCGGCAGTCCGGCTGACCAGGGTCGCGGCCGAGCTGCTCGTCACCGCCGAGGCCAGCGCCAACCTGGTGGTGCTGCGCACCCCGGCCGGGGCAGCGCAGCTGCTCGCCTCGGCCATCGACCACGCCGGCTGGCCGGCGGTGCTCGGCACCGTCGGCGGTGACGACACCGTGCTGGTCATCTCGCGTGATCCGGCTGGCGGCGAGGAGCTTGCGCAGGCGCTGCTGCGGCTGGCCGAGCGCCATAGCCACATGGCGGGCCGCCGATGAGCGCCGGCGCGCAGGAACCCCTGATGGAAACACAAGGCAAGGAGGTGCCCCGGTGACAGCGAAAGTCGTGCTCGCGTACTCCGGCGGACTGGACACGTCGGTGGCTATCGGCTGGATCGCCGAGCAGACCGGGGCCGAGGTCATCGCCCTCGCCGTCGATGTCGGCCAGGGCGGCGAGGACATGGACACCATCAGGGCCAGGGCGCTGGCCTGCGGAGCCGCGTCGGCCGAGGTCGTCGACGCGCGCGAGGAGTTCGCCACCGATTACTGCATGCCCGCGCTGCTCGCGAACGCACTCTACATGGACCGGTACCCGCTGGTGTCGGCGCTGTCCCGGCCGCTCATCGTCGGCCACCTGGCCAGGGTCGCGCTGGAGACCGGCGCCAGCCTGGTGGCGCACGGCTGCACCGGCAAGGGCAATGACCAGGTGCGCTTCGAGGCGGGCCTGGCCGCGCTGGCGCCAGATGTGCGCGTCTTCGCGCCGGTCCGGGACTCTGGCATGACCCGGGACAAGTCGATCGCCTTCGCGGCCGAGAAGGGCCTGCCGATCGACGTCACCTCGCGCTCGCCGTACTCGATCGACCAGAACGTGTGGGGCCGCAGCTGCGAGACCGGCCACCTGGAAGACATCTGGAACGCGCCGCAGCCCGACGTGTACGGCTACACCAGCGATCCCGGTGCGGGACGGCCGGCCGAGGAGATCGTGCTGACGTTCAGCGGCGGGCTGCCAGTCGCGCTGAACGGCGAGCCCCGCACGCCGCTGGAGCTGATCACCGAGCTGAACGCGGTTGCCGGGGCGCACGGTATCGGGCGGATCGACATGGTCGAGGATCGCCTCGTCGGCATCAAGAGCCGGGAGATCTACGAGGCACCGGGCGCGATGGTGCTGATCGCCGCGCACTCGGAACTGGAGAGTGTCTGCGTGGAGCGCGACCTCGCCAGGTTCAAGCGGCAGGCCGAGCAGCGCTGGACCGAGCTGGTATACGACGGGCTCTGGTTCTCGCCGCTGAAGACGGCGCTCGACGCGTTCATGACCGAGGCGTCCCGGCCGGTGACCGGCGACGTGCGGCTGACGCTGCAGGGCGGCCGTGCGGTCGTCACCGGACGGCGCAGCCCGGCCGCGCTGTACGACTACTCCCTGGCTACCTACGACACCGGGGATACCTTCGATCAGCAGCTGGCGAAGGGCTTCATTGAGCTGTACGGGCTGCCGAGCAAGATCGCCGCGGACCGTGACCGCAAGCTGGCGGCCAAACCATGACGCTGCGATCGCGAGCCGGCCATCGAGTGGGGCGGGCCGGCGCTCCGCGATGAAACGGCCGCGCCGCGACGCAGGCGACTGGCCCAGCGAGGACCCCGTTCCCTTTAGGGTGGCTTGGATTGTCCGGCGGAGCTGATACCCGGGAGACCGAACGTGACACCTGAGCCACCAGGCGCGACGCCACTGCGGCTGTGGGGCGGCCGGTTCGAGTCCGGCCCGGCCGAGGCGCTGGCCAGGCTGTCGGTCAGCGTCCAGTTCGACTGGCGGCTGGCGCCGTACGACCTGCTGGCGTCGGCCGCGCATGCGCGGGTCCTGCACAAAGCCGGGCTGCTCACCGACGCCGAGCTGGGCCGGATGCTCGGTGCGCTGGACGACCTGGGCCGGGCCTGCCGGGCGGGCGAGTTCCGGCCGTCGGTGGCCGACGAGGACGTGCACACCGCGCTCGAGCGGGGCCTGCTGGAACGGCTCGGCTCGCTTGGCGGCAAGCTGCGGGCCGGCCGCAGCCGCAATGACCAGGTAGCCACCGACCTGCGGCTCTACCTGCGCGATCACGTGCGGATCATCACCGCCAGGCTGACCGAGCTGGAGCTGGCGCTCATCGGCCAGGCGGACCGGCACGCCGCCACGCCCGCGCCCGGCATGACGCATATGCAGCACGCACAGCCCGTCCTGCTGGCGCATCAGCTGCTTGCGCATGTGCAGGCGTTCGCCAGAGACGCGAGCCGGCTGCGTGACTGGGATGCCCGGACGTCGGTCAGCCCGCTCGGCGCGGGCGCGCTGGCGGGGTCATCGCTGCCGCTCGACCCTGATGCGGTCGCGGCCGAGCTCGGCTTCGCCAGCGCCGCCGACAACTCCATGGACGCGGTCAGCGACCGGGATTTCGCAGCGGAGTTCTGCTTCATCGCGGCGCTGCTCGGCGTGCACCTGTCCCGGCTGGGGGAGGAGGTCGTGCTGTGGTCCACGCACGAGTTCGGCTGGGCGGAGATCGACGATGCCTACGCGACTGGCTCGTCGATCATGCCGCAGAAGAAGAACCCGGACGTGGCCGAGCTGGCGCGCGGCAAGGCTGGCCGGCTGATCGGCGGCCTCACCGGGCTGCTGACGACGCTCAAGGGACTGCCGCTGACCTACAACAGGGACCTGCAGGAGGACAAGGAGCCGGTCTTCGACGCCGTGGACACGCTGCTGACAGTGCTGCCGGCCATGGCCGGGCTGATCGGCACGCTCAGGTTCCACGCCGAGCGGCTCGCGCTGACGGCAGCGGCCGGGCATGCCCTCGCTACTGATCTGGCCGAGCTGCTGGTCCGGCGGGGGACGCCCTTCCGGGAGGCGCACGAAGTGGTGGGTCACCTGGTGGTCTGGTGCCAGGTGCACGACTGTGAGCTTGCCGACGTCAACGACGATGACCTGGCGAAGGTGTCACCGCTGCTGACGCCGGACGTGCGCGAGGTGCTCACCGTGCCAGGCGCGATCGCCGCCAGGGCCAGCCGCGGCGGGACGGCGCCGGTCCGGGTGGCGGAACAGCTGGCACGGCTGCGGCAGGACGTGCACGACCAGGCCGCCTGGGCCGGGCGCTAGCCAGATGCCGGCCGGCGCGATGGAGCGGCTGCCGCGTGAGTTCTTCGACCGGCCCTCGACTGAGGTGGCGCCGGACCTGCTCGGCTGCGTCCTGTGGCACGACAGCCCGGCGGGCCGGGTCGCCGTCCGGCTCGTGGAGATCGAGGCATACCAGGGCGGTGCCGACCCGGCGTCGCACGCGTTCCGTGGCCAGACGCCGCGCAACACAGTGATGTTCGGACCGCCCGGCCACCTGTACGTCTACTTCACCTATGGCATGCATTTCTGCGCGAATCTCGTCTGCCTGCCCGCTGGCCAGCCCCAGGCGGCACTGCTGCGGGCCGGCCAGGTGCTCGACGGAGCAGAACTGGCCGCGAGCCGCCGCGGTGCGGACCGAGGGCGTTCGGTACGGGAGCGGGACCTGGCACGCGGGCCGGCCCGGCTGTGCGAGGCACTCGGCATCGATCGCGCCTTCGACGGCGCCGATGTATGCGCGGCGGATTCCCCGCTGGGCATCGGGCCGCCCGCGCCCGGGGCGGCCGCGGGGCAGATCAGCACCGGCCCGCGCGTGGGAGTGAGCCAGGCTGCGGACCGGCCATGGCGGTACTGGGTGGCCGGAGATGGCCACGTTTCCCTCTATCGTCCGTCGAAGCCGCGGTCGCGAAGGCAGAAACCGGTTGCGGGCCGCGACGCCGGAGATGGGACGATGCACCGGTGAGCGACATCATCGAGGACCTGAGCTGGCGCGGCCTTATTGCCGTGAGTACCGACCTGGACGATCTGCGCAAGGCGCTCGACACCGGGGTGGTCACTTTCTACGGCGGATTCGACCCGACCGCGCCCGGCCTCCACATCGGCAACCTGGTGCTGCTGCTGACCATGCGCAGGTTCCAGCAGGCCGGGCACCGGCCGATCGGCCTGGTCGGCGGGGCCACCGGGCTGATCGGCGACCCGAGCGGCAAGTCGGCAGAGCGGGTGCTCAACCCCGGCGAGGTCGTGGCCGGCTGGGTGGAGCGGATTCGGGCCGAGGTCAGCCAGTACCTGGACTTCACCCCCGGCTCGGCCGGGGCGATCGTGGTGAGCAACCTGGACTGGACCGGGCAGCTGACGGCGCTGGAGTTCCTGCGCGATATCGGCAAGCACTTCCCGGTGAACCAGATGCTGTCCCGTGAGGTGGTCCGCGCCCGGCTGGAAGCAGGCGGGATCAGCTACACCGAGTTCAGTTACCAGATCCTCCAGGCCAACGACTACCTCGAGCTGCACAACCGGTACGGCTGCGCACTCCAGCTGGGCGGCAGCGACCAGTGGGGCAACCTGGTATCCGGAGTGGACCTCATCCGCCGGGTTACCGGCGACAGCGTGCACGCACTGGCCACGCCGCTGATCACCAAGCCAGATGGCACCAAGTACGGCAAGACCGAGGGTGAAGCGGTCTGGCTCAGTCCCGAGCTGATGAGTCCGTACGCGTTCTACCAGTTCTGGCTGAACCGGACCGACGCGGAGATACCCGGCCTGCTGCGAGTCTTCTCGTTCCGGTCCAGGGCGGAGATCGAGGCTCTGGAGCAGGAGATTGCCGACCGGCCAGCGGCCCGGCAGGCGCAGCGGCTGCTCGCGGAGGAGCTGACGGCCCTGGTGCACGGCGCGGCCGAGCTGGCCAGGGTGCAGGCGGCCAGTCAAGCGCTGTTCGGCCAGGGCGACCTGCGAGCGCTGGACGCAGCGACTCTCGCGGCCGCGGTCGCGGAGGTACCGAGTGCCGTGGTGCCTGTGCCAGCTGGCGATGCTGCCCTGCCGACGGTTGCCGACCTGATGGCAGCGGTCGGCATCGTGGCGAGCAAATCGGCGGCCCGCCGCGCCATCGCCGAGGGCGGCGCGTACCTGAACAACGAAAAGGTAACAACCGAGGATGCGGTGCCGTCGGCCGGTGACCTGCTCCAGGACGAGTTCCTGGTGCTGCGCCGCGGGAAGCGCACCGTCGGCGCGGTGCGGGTCTCGCGAACCTAGCGATCGGGGAATGGGACGCCGAATGGATGACGGCAACTTCGGCGGAAAAAGAGTGGCATTGATCACTCTTTCATGGTTCGCGACCAGCGACCCGTATCGTCCGGATCCGGCCGGCCGCGGTCCGGTTGACTCGGCTGGCTCCCTATCGCGACAAATCGCATCGTCGCAGGTCGCAGCGGCGGGTGCCGGCGGTGCGGGCCGTGGACCAGCGGCCGGCCCCGCGGCGGCCGGTCTCCCGATTTGACTTCAGCGCCTTTGCTGCCTAGTGTTTCGTCCTGCCCCGAGAGAGCGGGACGCCCGGCAGGGCGCACTGCTACAGGGGCCAGCAACCACCCCCCAGCTCGGGTGATCCGGCTTCGGATCACTCTGCTAGGGGTATGCTGTGTGAACCGAAAGTAACCATGTACGTCCGGTCCGGCTAACCAGCTTGACAGGCTTTGCCTGATCCGGTAAGTTAGCAGGGTTGCCCCGGAAGAGGTTGTAAGACCTCCGACGGTGAGCGTCCGCTCCTTGAGAACTCAACAGCGTGCTAAAAGCCAGTGCATATGCACAACCCCGTCAACAGGGGCTGGTGCTTCGGCGCCAACCCTGACGGAAATTTTGCCAGATCGCCTCTGGCAGCCATTCGTGGCCGTTCAGAGGCATCTCTTCTAGGTCTGCAATCCGCATTGTGTCCTCGGACATACCCTGCGGTCTTGCATATAGACATTCAACGGAGAGTTTGATCCTGGCTCAGGACGAACGCTGGCGGCGTGCTTAACACATGCAAGTCGAGCGGAAAGGCCCTTCGGGGTACTCGAGCGGCGAACGGGTGAGTAACACGTGAGCAATCTGCCCCTAGCTTCGGGATAGCTCCGGGAAACCGGAATTAATACCGAATATTACTTCGGCCGACATCGGCTGTGGTGGAAAGTTTTTCGGCTAGGGATGAGCTCGCGGCCTATCAGCTTGTTGGTGAGGTAACGGCTCACCAAGGCGACGACGGGTAGCCGGCCTGAGAGGGCGACCGGCCACACTGGGACTGAGACACGGCCCAGACTCCTACGGGAGGCAGCAGTGGGGAATATTGCGCAATGGGCGAAAGCCTGACGCAGCGACGCCGCGTGCGGGATGAAGGCCTTCGGGTTGTAAACCGCTTTCAGCAGGGACGAAGCGAAAGTGACGGTACCTGCAGAAGAAGCGCCGGCTGAACTACGTGCCAGCAGCCGCGGTAACACGTAGGGCGCAAGCGTTGTCCGGAATTATTGGGCGTAAAGAGCTCGTAGGTGGTCCGCCGCGTCCGCTGTGAAAATCCAGGGCTTAACCCTGGACTTGCAGTGGATACGGGCGAACTAGAGGTAGGTAGGGGAGAATGGAATTCCCGGTGTAGCGGTGAAATGCGCAGATATCGGGAGGAACACCGGTGGCGAAGGCGGTTCTCTGGGCCTTACCTGACACTGAGGAGCGAAAGCGTGGGGAGCGAACAGGATTAGATACCCTGGTAGTCCACGCCGTAAACGTTGGGCGCTAGGTGTGGGGTCCTTCCACGGATTCCGTGCCGCAGCTAACGCATTAAGCGCCCCGCCTGGGGAGTACGGCCGCAAGGCTAAAACTCAAAGGAATTGACGGGGGCCCGCACAAGCGGCGGAGCATGTTGCTTAATTCGAAGCAACGCGAAGAACCTTACCAAGGTTTGACATGCAGGGAAAAGCCGTAGAGATACGGTGTCCGTAAGGGTCCTGCACAGGTGGTGCATGGCTGTCGTCAGCTCGTGTCGTGAGATGTTGGGTTAAGTCCCGCAACGAGCGCAACCCTCGTCCTATGTTGCCAGCGGGTAATGCCGGGGACTCATAGGAGACTGCCGGGGTCAACTCGGAGGAAGGTGGGGATGAGGTCAAGTCATCATGCCCCTTATGTCTTGGGCTGCAAACATGCTACAATGGCCGGTACAGAGGGCTGCGAGACCGCAAGGTGGAGCGAATCTCAAAAAGCCGGTCTCAGTTCGGATTGGGGTCTGCAACTCGACCCCATGAAGTCGGAGTCGCTAGTAATCGCGAATCAGCAACGTCGCGGTGAATACGTTCCCGGGCCTTGTACACACCGCCCGTCACGTCACGAAAGTCGGCAACACCCGAAGCCGGTGGCCTAACCCGTAAGGGAGGGAGCCGTCGAAGGTGGGGCCAGCGATTGGGACGAAGTCGTAACAAGGTAGCCGTACCGGAAGGTGCGGCTGGATCACCTCCTTTCTAAGGAGCAACTGGCGCGCCCGCGGGACCTAGTCTCGCTGTCGCGTCCAGAGCCACATCTCGGGCGAATGTTCCGAGGTGGCCAGCTCATTAGTGGAGCACTGGTTATTCGGTCCGAGCGTCATTGCCGGTCCTGCTAGTACGGCCGCACCGTGTTGCGAGACACGGTTGGCACGGAACGCGGGGCTCGGGGGGCGAGCGGGCCGAGCACGCTGTTGGGTCCTGAGGGAACGGCCGTCATGAAGTCTGTGGGGCCATACCTCGGCCAGGACCGGTTCCTTCGTCGCCACGTGCGCCGCGGGGCCGGGACCGCCCGTATCTTGAGAACTGCACAGTGGACGCGAGCATCATCTGTAGTTGCCAAGTTGATAAGGGCACACGGTGAATGCCTTGGCACCAGGAGCCGAAGAAGGACGTAGGAGCCTGCGATAAGCCCCGGTTAGTCGGCAACCAGACATTGACCCGGGGATTTCCGAATGGGGAAACCTGATTGGGCGTAATGGCCCATCGCCCCTGCCTGAACACATAGGGCAGGTGGAGGTAACGTGGGGAAGTGAAACATCTCAGTACCCACAGGAAGAGAAAGCAACCGCGATTCCCTGAGTAGTGGTGAGCGAAAGGGGAAGAGGCCAAACCGGTCACGTGTTAAAGCCAGCAGGCGTTGCGTGATCGGGGTAGCGGGACTGTCCAGCCGGAGCTGCTGACCCGGCAGGAAGTAAGAAATCGCGTTGATAGCCAAAGACGTTGGAAATCGTCGGCATAGAGGGTGATACCCCCGTAGGCGAAATCTGCGCGACTTCCGGACAGTATCCCAAGTAGCACGGGGCCCGAGAAATCCCGTGTGAATCCGGGAGGACCACCTCCTAAGCCTAAATACTCCCTGGTGACCGATAGCGAACAAGTACCGTGAGGGAAAGGTGAAAAGTGCCCCGGTGAGGGGTCGTGAAATAGTACCTGAAACCGTGTGCCTACAAGCCGTGGGAGCGTGTCAGCCTTCGGGCTGAAGTGAAGTGACCGCGTGCCTTTTGAAGAATGAGCCTGCGAGTTATGGTATGTGGCAAGGTTAACCCGTGTGGGGTAGCCGTAGCGAAAGCGAGTCTGAATAGGGCGTCTGAGTCGCATGCTATAGACCCGAAGCGGAGTGATCTACCCATGGGCAGGTTGAAGCGCGGGTAAGACCGCGTGGAGGACCGAACCCACCAGGGTTGAAAACCTGGGGGATGACCTGTGGGTAGGGGTGAAAGGCCAATCAAACTCCGTGATAGCTGGTTCTCCCCGAAATGCATCTAGGTGCAGCGTCGCGTGTTTCTTACCGGAGGTAGAGCTACTGGATGGCCTAGGGGGCCGACAAGCTTACTGAAGTCAGCCAAACTCCGAATGCCGGTAAGCCAGAGCGCGGCAGTGAGACTGCGAGGGATAAGCTCCGTAGTCGAGAGGGAAACAGCCCAGATCACCAGCTAAGGCCCCTAAGCGTGTGCTAAGTGGGAAAGGATGTGGAGTTGCAGAGACAACCAGGAGGTTGGCTTAGAAGCAGCCACCCTTAAAAGAGTGCGTAATAGCTCACTGGTCAAGTGATTCTGCGCCGACAATTTAGCGGGGCTCAAGCACACCGCCGAAGCTGTGACATTCGCGTGATAGCCCGGCCCTTTGTGGCTAAGGTGGATGGCTGTCCTGACCGTAGTGGTTTCGGCCACTTCTGTCCTGATAGCGGCCGCTGGCGCCTTTAGGGTCCAGGTATGCGGATGGGTAGGGGAGCGTCGGGTGGCGAGCGAAGCAGCGGAGTGATCCAGCTGTGGACGCCACTCGAGTGAGAATGCAGGCATGAGTAGCGAAAGAGGGGTGAGAAACCCCTCCGCCGAATGACCAAGGGTTCCTGGGGCAGGCTAATCCGCCCAGGGTAAGTCGGGACCTAAGGCGAGGCCGACAGGCGTAGTCGATGGACAACGGGTTGATATTCCCGTACCCGCTTAAAAGCGCCCATGCTGAATCTGGCGATGCTAAGCCATCAATGCTGGCCGATCCTTCGGGAAGAGCCGGCGGAGATTGCGACCCAGACTGGTAGTAGGCAAGCCGAAGGGGTGACGCAGGAGGGTAGCTCAGCCCGGGTGATGGATATCCCGGGGTAAGGGTGTAGGGCGACGTGTAGGCAAATCCGCACGTCACATAGCCTGAGACCTGATGCCGAGCCGAGTTAGGCGAAGTGAGTGATCCCATGCTGCCAAGAAAAGCCTCGCGGCGAGCTTTTATGCGGCCCGTACCCTAAACCGACTCAGGTGGTCAGGTAGAGAATACCAAGGCGATCGGGTGAACCGTGGTTAAGGAACTAGGCAAATTATCCCCGTAACTTTGGGAGAAGGGGAGCCGCGTCTGGTGAGGAGACTTGCTCTCCGAGCTGGATACGGTCGCAGATACCAGGGGAAAGCGACTGTTTACTAAAAACACAGGTCCGTGCTAAGTCGCAAGACGACGTATACGGACTGACGCCTGCCCGGTGCTGGAACGTTAAGGGGAGGGGTTAGTGGCTTCGGCTGCGAAGCTCTGAACTTAAGCGCCAGTAAACGGCGGTGGTAACTATAACCATCCTAAGGTAGCGAAATTCCTTGTCGGGTAAGTTCCGACCTGCACGAATGGCGTAACGACTTTCCCACTGTCTCAACCACGGACCCGGCGAAATTGCACTACGAGTAAAGATGCTCGTTACGCGCAGCAGGACGGAAAGACCCCGGGACCTTTACTGCAGCTTGACATTGGCGTTTGGGACGTCTTGTGTAGGATAGGTGGGAGACTATGAAGCAAGGACGCTAGTTCTTGTGGAGTCAACGGTGAAATACCACTCTGGTCGTTCTGAATGTCTAACCTTGGTCCGTGATCCGGATCAGGGACAGTGTCTGGTGGGTAGTTTAACTGGGGCGGTTGCCTCCTAAAAGGTAACGGAGGCGCCCAAAGGTACCCTCAGCCTGGTTGGCAATCAGGTGTCGAGTGTAAGTGCACAAGGGTGCTTGACTGTGAGACAGACATGTCGAACAGGAGCGAAAGCTGGGACTAGTGATCCGGCGGTGGCATGTGGAAGCGCCGTCGCTAAACGGCTAAAAGGTACCCCGGGGATAACAGGCTGATCTTCCCCAAGAGTCCATATCGACGGGATGGTTTGGCACCTCGATGTCGGCTCGTCGCATCCTGGGGCCGGAGCAGGTCCCAAGGGTTGGGCTGTTCGCCCATTAAAGCGGTACGCGAGCTGGGTTTAGAACGTCGTGAGACAGTTCGGTCCCTATCCGCTGCGCGCGTAGGAGTCTTGAGAGGGGCTGTCCCTAGTACGAGAGGACCGGGACGGACAAACCTCTGGTGTGCCAGTTGTTCCGCCAGGAGCACGGCTGGTTGGCTACGTTTGGAAGGGATAACCGCTGAAAGCATCTAAGCGGGAAGCTCGCCTCAAGATAAGGACTCCCTCAGGGTTAACCTGGTAAGGCCCCCAGTAGACGACTGGGTTGATAGGCCGGAGGTGGAAGCACCGCAAGGTGTGCAGCTGACCGGTACTAATAGGCCGAGTGGCTTGGCTTCTACTTATAGATCTTGTTTCGCGTCCACTGTGCGGTTCCCGAGATGCGGTCGGGCGCCTGGTTCCGGCCTGGTCCGGAGCTGAGCGCGCTCCTGACATCTCCATAGTGTTTCGGTGGCCATGGCGAAGGGGAAACACCCGGCTCCATTCCGAACCCGGAAGTTAAGCCCTTCAGCGCCGATGGTACTGCCCGGGGGACTGGGTGGGAGAGTAGGACGCCGCCGGACATCTTCCCGCTGGGGGCCGTTACCTTTTTAGGTAGTGGCCCCCAGCGCATTTTTGTGCTGCCCGAGATTCGGTGGCGGCGGGCTGCGCGTAGGCCCGGCCGCAGTAACGGCCTGGCTGGCCGGTGTTGGAGGATGGACAGATGGCGGGGAACTCGCGCGAGTCGGCTAGTGGTCGGCCCACGGGCGGGTCCGGCCGCAACTCCGGACGCGGCGCTGGCGGTTCGGGTGGTGCTCGCTCTGGCGGAGCGGGCCGTTCGGGCGCCGGCAGTTCGTCCGGCGGTCGCGGCGCCAACACAGGTGGCAGTGCATCTAATGCCGGCGGTCGCGGCGGCGCGGCCGGCGGACGCGGCGGTGCTGGCGGACGGTCGGCGGGCGGACGCGGCGCTAGTGGACGGTCCGCGGGTGGGTTCGGCGCGGGCAGCGGCGAACGATCGGGCAGTCGATCCGCGGCAGGCAGCTACAGCGCAGGTGGCAACCGGTCGGCAGGTCGAAGCTCCGGGTCTGGTTCGGGCGGCGGTCGGTCGGGGTCCGGAGGTTACAGTCCGGCAGGCGGCAGGCGTTCTGACGGTCAGGGCTCGGATGGGAGTCGGTCTGGTGCTGGCGGTTACAGCTCAGGCGGTAGCCGGTCGGGCGGCCCGGCCTCGGGAAGAACCCGTTATGGCTCGGCTAGCGGCCGGTCCGGCGCCTCGGGTTCGAGCGGCCGGTCTGGCACTGCCGGTTACGGCTCGGGCGGTAGCCGGTCTGGCCCCTCGGCATCGGGCGGCTCCGGTTACGGATCGGGCGGTGGACGTGCAGGCTACGGCACGCGAACAAGTGCACCGCGGCCAGCTACTGGTGGTGCCAGGACCGGCGATTCCGGCGCAGGTGGGTGGACGGGTAGCCGTGCCGGTGGTCCCGCCAGGCGCAGCGCGGCTGGTGACAGCAACCCAGGTTGGTCGAGCCGCGCCGGGCATGGTGCAGCGCCCCGACGGTCAAGTCGGCCGGGCGCGCCGACCTCGGCAGGTCGGCCGCAGCGGGACGGGACGGGATATAACCGGCCACCGCGGTCTAATGGCGGAGGATCGGCTTGGTCGGATCGCGAAGTCCAATCCGGTGACGGGCGGGAAGCGCGCACCAGCGGGTGGGTAGACAATGGCCCGGGGTCTGACCGCACCCAGTCGGGCTACAGTCGGCGTCCTGATAGCGGCTCGACCCGGTCCGGCAATGGTTGGCCAGCGGGCGACGCGCGACGCGGCGGCCGACCGTCCCGATCTGGCGGTCCGCGAACGGATGGTCCTCGAACGGGTGCTCCCCGAACTGGTGGCGCAGCCGGCGGTTGGAGTGACCGCGACCGCGATTCGCGGTCCAGGAGCGGCCAGAGCTCGGCGGGAAGTCGCCCCTATGACGCTGACCGCGGCTCGTCCGGCGCTCCCGCCTATGGCGGTGACCGCGGCTCGTCGGGTGGCCGGACGTATGGCGGTGACCGCGGGTCGTCGGGTCCGCGCGGTGACCGCGGCTCGTCGGGTGGCCGGACGTATGGCGGTGACCGCGGGTCGTCGGGTCCGCGCGGTGACCGCGGCTCGTCGGGTGCGCGGACGTATGGTGGTGACCGCGGGTCGTCGGGTCCGCGTAGTGACCGCGGCTCGTCGGGTGGCCGGACGTATGGCGGTGACCGTGGGTCGTCGGGTCCGCGCGGTGACCGCGGCTCGTCGGGTGCGCGGACGTATGGTGGTGACCGCGGGTCGTCGGGTCCGCGTAGTGATCGTGGGTCGTCTGGTGGCCGGACGTATGGCGGTGACCGCGGGTCCTCGGGTCCGCGCAGTGACCGCGGCGGCTATAGCAGGCCGCCTGGTGGCTCCGACCGCGCCGGCGGTTACCGGGGCCGCGCTGGCGACGATCGGCCTGGCGGCAGTACGTACCGCGGCAGGGACCACGGAGACCGCCGTCCCAGCGGTGACCGGGCATCAGCCGATGGGCAGGCAAGTTTCGACGTCAGCCAGCTTCACCTGCCGGACAGCATCACCGCAGACCAGCTAGACGCCGAGGCGACCGCCGAGCTGCGGACGCTGCCGGGTGATCTGGCCAGCGTGATCGCTCGACTCCTGGTCGCGACCAGCGTGACCGAGGACCCGGACGAGGCCTACCGGTTCGCCAAGAAGGCCAGGGGGCTGGCGGCGCGGGTCGGCGTAGTCCGGGAGACCTGTGCGATCGCGGCTTACCAGGCCGGGGACTGGAATGCGGCGCTGGCAGAGTTCCGCGCTGCCCGGCGGCTAACGGGCCGAAGTAGCTACCTGCCGTTGATGGCCGACTGCGAGCGAGCGCTCGGCAGGGTGGACCGCGCGCTCGATCTGGTCACCGGGCCGGACGCGCGTGGTGCGGACCAACAGACGCGGATCGAACTGCGCATCGTCGAGTCAGGCATCCGGCGCGATCAGGGCCTGTTCGAGGCTGCAGTAGTTGCCCTCCAGGGCCCGGAACTTGCCGGGGAGCGAATGCGGCCGGAATACGCCCGGCTGTATTACGCCTACGCCGACGCGCTGCTCCAAGCTGGCCGGGAGGACGAAGCCCATCACTGGTTCGGGCGCGCGGCGAGCGCTGACGTTGACGGCGAGACTGACGCTGCCGAGCGCTTCGAGGAATTCGACGAGTTCAGCTTCGATGACCTTGACGAGGGTGAGGAGCCGGATGACGATCGCGCAACCGACGAGGGCCATCGCGGGACCGACGCCAAGCTGGACGACGACGGCGGAACCGACGCCGAGATGGACGACGACCGCGGGACCGACGACGGCCGCGGAATCGACAGCGACTGACACCCGACTTGGGTCACGTTCGGGCACTCCGGCAGGCAACAGGGCGCTGACCAGGGGATTTACGTTTCAGTAGCCGGAAACTGCGCACCGATCGAGCCTACTAACCTGAGTCCATGGCTCGTTATGTGATCGACGCACCGACCTTGGTCCACCTCGTGGACGCCCGGCTGCACGTCGATCCGGGCCACCAGCTGGTCGCACCGAACTCGATTCGCTCGGAGGCGCTGGAGCTGCTGCTGCGCGACGTCCGTGCAGGTAAGCGCACCGAGGCAGAAGCCCTGGAAGCACATGAGCGGATGACCGAGATAAAGATGCGGCTGCTCGGTGATCGGGTGTCGCGCCGCACCGCATGGCAGGTCGCACGTCAGCACGGCTGGGACACGCTCAGGGACGCCGAGTACCTTGCGGTCACCCGATTGCAGGCTGACGCCCTGGCCACTGTGGACCCAAGCCTGGCGGCCGCAGCGCGAGACGTCGTGGCAGTCGCTGCTATCGATGACCTGCTCGCTTCGGAATAGCCGTCGTCCGCAGGCCGTGCTCGACCCGGCTGGGCTGCAGGGCTGGCTCGATACGTGGCCGGACGGCATCGCCTGCGACATCGCGAAGCTGACCATCGCGGTGAACTCCGGTAGCTAGCTGATCCCTTCGGTCTTGTCGAGCCAGCGCATGATGCCCGCGACATTGGCCTGGGTGGCACTGATCCGCTCGTACTTCGCGGCGATCTCGGGGTCAGCGCCCTCGGCCAGGACGAGGTAGCGCTTCCTGGTCCGCTCGGCCACCATCGCGGCAGCGTGGTCGAGGTCCAGCCCTGCCTTGCGTGCTCGCCTGGTCTCCTCGACCCAGAGGCTGATCTCGGCGGCCGAGCGGGCCAGCGCCTCATCAACGGCCGTCACGGGGCCGAAATGGCTGAAGAGCAACCGGGCCGGCTGCAACGCGCCGAACATCCGCAGCGACTCCAGCGCGATGCCGAGATCGAAATCCGGCGGCGGCGTGGCGGGCCTCATATCCCCGGTCTCCTGAACATAAATGCCGGCTGCATCACCCACGTACAGGTCGCCGCTGGCGGAGTCGATGAGACCAACGTGGTGCCGCGCATGTCCCGGCGCGTAGTGGCTCTCCAGCTGGCGGCCGCCACCCAGGTCTACGACACCAGTCCGCTCCACTGTCCGGATGCGGTCCGCAGGCGTCGGCGCCAGCGTGCCAAACAAGCTGTCCAGCTCGTCGCCGTAGACCATGCGCGCGCTCGCCATCAGCCGGGACGGATCGGCCAGATGACGGGCGCCAAGCTCGTGCACGACAACTTCAGCAGACGGGAACATGGCCGCGATGTCCCCGGTACCGCCCGCATGGTCGAGATGAATATGGGTAACGACGACCGTGGCCAGATCGCCGGACTCGACGCCCAGCGCGGCCAGAGCATCCCGGACTACCGGAGTCGATGGAGCGGTGCCCGTTTCCACCAGACACGGGCGCTCACTGCGGATCAGGTAGCTGGCGGTGATTCCGTCGTACCCGGCCATCCGAGTGTCTATCTGGAATACCTCGTGCCCGAGATCGGTGATGACTTCTGAACTGGCGAAGCTGCGTCCGGCGTCTTCCATGCGGACATGATGGCCTAATACGGCGTCCGGTCATAAGGTCTGCATGGTGATCGGAGTACGCGAAGCCACGGCGCCGGAGACATTAGCCTGGCTAGATAACTGGCGTGACCGGCTCCAGACCTGGCATGAGGCCGCCGACGTCCCAGCCGACTGGGCACGCCACCAGGTCGAGGGCCGGATGGCCAACTATGAGGCTGCCGCAAGCGCCGGGACGTTTGCGCTCACTGTCGACGGTGCCGTCATCGGCACCATGGCTCTCTCGGCTACCGACGAGGGTGGCACCCGCCCGGCGCTGATCCGCGACATCTGGATCGCCGAGCAGCATCGCCGCAAGGGACACGGGGCCGAGGCCGTCACCTGGGCCGAGCACTGGGCGCAGACCGCTGACGCCAGCTCGCTGTGGGCTACCACCGACCCGCGCGACCCGGCGCATGCCGGCCTGTTCCGCCGTTACCCGGTCCGCGCGCATCAGATGATCAAGAAACTCACCGAGCCGGGCGCGCTGGCCGACGGGCTGGCTGGCAGGCCGATGTCAGAAGCCGAGTACACCAGCTGGCGCGCCGCGCTTATCCTCGGCTATGCGGCCAATCTGGCCAGCTCGGGCACCCTGCCGGATGCGCAAGCTGCCGCTCAGGCCGCAGCACAGACCGATCAGCTGCTGCCCGACGGTTTCCGCACCGCCAGTCAGTCCCTGCTCTGCTTGTGCGCGGCAGGCGAGGTGGTCGCCACGAACTGGATTTGCCATCATGATGGCCCCGGCACCAGCTGGGTCTACCGGGTCGAGGTAAGGCCGGACCAGCGTGGCCGGGGATACGGACGGGCCGCCATGATCATCGGTGAGCAGTCGGCGCTGGACGGAGGCGACACGCACCTGGCGCTGAACGTGTTCGGGCACAACGACGTCGCGATCCGGCTGTACGAAAGCATGGGTTACCGCACGTACGAGGATGCGCGCTCGATCGCCATCTCCTGACTGGCCACAAGTAGTGCGCAGATGCGTCCCACCGCGAGGCGCTGCCGCGCCGCTTCCCGTGCTCGGGCCGCACGCGGCCCTGCGCTCCGGATCGGCTTGCCATCACAACATGGTGGCCGCTGCCAGTCACCGGCGGGCGTGGCCAGCTGAGGCTGTCCCAGGGGTTGCGGCTCGCGGAGCTTCCCGTCGTCGCCCGGCAAGTTTCGGGCCCGCCCCTCGAGATCTCCTCATGACTGCCAGCTGAGCGCTGCGAATGCCAGCTGAGCGCTGCGACTGCCAGACTTAGTTCAGCTCTGAGCGAACAGCCGCATGACCAGGCCAGTACGCGGCTTCGGGCCGAACGACGTGGACTTCCGCGGCACCCGCCGGCCCAGCCCGGCTACCTGGTACACCTGAGCGGCCGACATGGGGCAGCAGATCACGGCGGTTCCGCCGGGCTCGTCATCAGCGGTGCGGATCGCTGCCGCCGCGTCATGGATGGCCTGCACGCTGCGCGCGTCGTCCTCGATACCCCAGATCCGGGCGAAGAGCAGGCCTTCGAGCACGGCGGCCGGCAACTGCTGCCACAACTCGGCGGGCTGATCAGGTACCGCCGATCGCAGCAGGCCGGGGTCCGGATCGGTGAGCAGGTACGCCCGGCCATTGCCGGTCAGCAGGAATGCCACGCCGCGCTGGCAGGCCTCAGTGAGCGCAACGAGGGCGCCGGCGACATCCGCGCTGCCGCCCGGCAGTTCCCGGACGCTGAACGCAGTCTCGGCGAGCTTCGCCGCGGACTCCGGCACCAGCCCGACGATGACCCGGTGGATAGCCCCAAGCTGGGGTGGATAGGCCGCGGAGTCGACCAGCAGGGCGAGCCCGAAGTCCCAGGGTCCGGGGCCAGCCCCGGTCTGCCGCCGCCGCTGCTGCACCTGCAGGTAAGCCGCGTACCGGTGGTGACCGTCCGCGATCAGCGCGGTGCGCGGGGCCAGGTCCGCCGCGACCGAGGCGAGGTCATCCGGTTCGGTGATGGCCCACAGCCGGTGCCGCAGCCCGTCCGTGGTGAATGCCTGACTGAGTGGAGGACGACCGTCCGCGACGTCGTCGACCAGCCTCGTTGCGGCCCCGTTCCCGCCCTCATAGAGCAGGAAGATCGGCTCGAGGTTGGCCTGCGTGGCTTCCATCAGCTGGCGCCGTCCAGTTACCGGGCCGGGAGCCACGTCCTCGTGCGGCTGGATGACGCCGGCCGCGTACGGCACCAGCCCGAGCGCGCCGATAAGCCCGCGCTGGAGCGGGCGCGCACTGGCCGCCGACTCTCCGTTACCGTCGGTGACGGCCTGCTCGTATACGTACAGCGCGGCTGCGCCATCGGTCATCAGGATCCCGTCCGCACGCCAGTCCCGCAGGTCGCGGGCCGCGTCGTCGTACGGGCTGCCGGGCTGCCCCGGCGCGTGGCGCGGCAGGATCAGGCGCACGACGTTATGCGGATCGGCGGCCATGAGCTGGTTCTCTTTATCGGCCGCTATGACGTCGTACGGTGGAGAGGTGACGTCGGCGAGCCCGCTCACCCGGTCCTCGGCATATCGGACACCGCGGAACGGGGCGAGGACCAGGTCAGGCGCGCTTACTTGCGCGGGCACCTGGCCGGACGGAAGGATCGGCATATATGTCTGAAGGACCTGCACGCGGTCATGATTCCCGCCCGGAGGATCCGGTTTCGTCACAAGATGCTCCTGATTCGGTGGCGGTGAACGGCGCGGATACGCATCAGCTTTACAAACGCGGCCTTGAGTTGCTCGGACGAGGCAGCCCGGCGGCAGCCGCGCAGCTGCTGGAGCGGGCCGCTGCTGCCGAACCGCGGTCGCGGAGCGTGCTTGAGGCCCTGGCCAGGGCACAGTTCGACGCTGGCCAGTATGGCGCAGCCGCGGACAACTTCCGCCGCATCGTCGAAGCCAGCCCGACCGACGACTACGCCCAGTTCGGCCTCGGGCTCGCGCTGGCCCGCACCGGCGATCCGGGTGCCGCGGCCGAGCACCTCGCCCTGGCCGTCGCGATGCGCCCCAACGTCCGCCACTACACCGACGCGCTGCGCAGCGTGCGCGCCACGCTGCGAGCGCGCAGCGCCATGCAGGCGCACGGCGACGCGCAGAACGGCGCCGCGGGTTGAAGGTTAACGAGATGGTCGCTCCGGGCGGCTGTGCCAGCCCGCTGAGCCAGTATTACGACGCCGCCTTGCTCGACCTCGACGGCGTCGTCTATCTCGGCGGCGCCGCCATCCCTGGCGCAGCGGACGCGCTGGCGGTGGCGGCCAAGCGCGGCATGCGGCTGGCATACGTGACCAACAATGCGTCCAGGACGCCGAGCGCGATTGCCGCTCAGCTGTCGGGCATGGGTGTTCCCGCCACGGCAACCGACATCGTGACCTCGGCGCAGGCAGCGGCGCACGTACTGGCCGACCGGTTCCCGGCCGGCTCGCCCGTGCTGGTCGTCGGCGGCATGGGCCTGCGGCTCGCGGTGCGGGCGCGCGGTCTGCGGCCGGTGACCACGGCAGCCGAGCGACCGGTCGCGGTCGTCCAGGGCTACGCGCACGATCTCAGCTACGGGCTGTTCGCCGAGGCGGCGCTGGCCCTCCGGGCTGGCGCCTTCTATGTCGCGTCCAACGCCGACCCGACGTTGCCGACTCCGCGCGGCCTGCAGCCGGGCAACGGCTCACTGGTGCAGCTGCTGGTGACCGCGACCGGGTGCCAGCCCGTGGTGGCCGGCAAGCCGGAGCCGCCGCTGCACGCCGAATCGGTGCAGCGAGTCGGCGCGCACCGGCCGCTGGTCGTCGGAGACCGGCTGGATACCGATATCGAGGGAGCGGTGCGCGGCGGTGCTGACAGCCTGCTGGTGCTGACCGGCGTCAGCCAGCCTGCCGACTTGCTGCTCGCGCCGTCCAGGCACCGGCCCGTCTACGTGGCCGCGGACCTGGCCGGCCTGAACGTCAGCCATCCGGCCGTGTCGAGGGACGACGGCGAGTTCCGCTGCGGCGGCTGGACGGCATCGGTGACTGGCAACGACGACTGGCTGGCCGTCTCCGGCACCGGGGACCCGATCGACGGACTGCGAGCGCTGTGCGCTGCCGCGTGGTCGACTGGCGACCTGGACGAAGCCGACCGCGCGGCTGCTGGTCAGGGAGCTGGCCTGGCCGCCGGTCAGGATGCTGGCCTGGCCGCCGGTCAGGACGCTGGCCCGGCCGAAGGTCAGGGCGCTGGTCAGGAGGCTCGGAAGGCCGCAGCGGCGCGGCGGCGGGCCGCCGGAGCTGTCCTCGGCGTCATCGGGCTGCCCGGCTGACATTCGCCTCCGGGCCATCGGACCTCCTCCTGGCACACTCCTCCGGGCGTCGGACCCTGCTCCCGGCATACTCCTCCGGGCATCGGACCTCGCTCCTGACATACGCCTTCTGGCTGCCGGGCGCGCCGACTGACATCCCCCTCCGGTCTGATCCGGATCAGACCCGCGACCGACGCGAACTATCGCGTTTGCCGGGGAGACTGGCATCCAGGTCCGGGAGCCAAGCCTGCTCGCGGCCGGAAGGGACAGGGACATGATTGAGGCAGAAGGCCTCACCAAACGATACGGCGACACCCTCGCCGTCGACAGCCTGACGTTTAGCGTGGCACCCGGCAAGATCACCGGATTCCTCGGTCCGAACGGCGCCGGGAAGACCACGACTATGAGGATGATCCTCGGCCTGGACCAGCCGACGGCCGGCCAGGTCACGGTTAACGGGAAGCCCTTCGCACGGCTGGCCCGGCCGATGCGGGAAGTCGGAGCACTGCTGGATGCGAAGGCTCTGCACGGGGGCCGGAGCGCTTACAACCACTTGCTCTGCCTGGCTCAGTCGAACAACCTGCCCACCAGTCGCGTCGGCGAGGTGCTGGCACTGGTCGGCCTCTCTGAAGTGGCCAGGAAGCGGGCCCGCGGCTTTTCGCTCGGCATGGGGCAGCGGCTGGGGATCGCTGCCGCGCTGCTGGGCGACCCGCAGATCCTGATGTTCGACGAGCCGGTCAACGGGCTGGACCCGGAAGGCATCTTGTGGATCAGGAACCTGATGAAGGCGCTGGCGGCAGAGGGCAGGACCGTTTTCGTGTCCAGCCACCTGATGTCAGAGATGGAGAACACCGCCGATCATCTGCTCGTCATCGGGCGCGGCAAGCTGATCGCCGACTGCACGGTTGATGAGTTCATTGCGGCGAATTCGCAGCAGCGGGTCCGGGTGCGCACCCCGCAGCAGGAGCTGCTTGCCAAGCTGCTGACTGCCGCGGGTGCGACAGTGCGCGACGACGGCAACGGCGCGATGGTGGTGTCCGGGCTCGATGCCGGCCAGGTGGGCGATCTGGCCTACGAGAGCTCGGTGCGCCTGCATGAGCTCGCGCCGGTGCAGGCGTCCCTGGAGCAGGCGTTCATGGAACTGACGGCCTCCAGCGTGGAGTTCCACGCCGGCGTGCCGCAGCCGGTGCTGGCGGGAGAGGTGGCCTGAGATGGCTGTGACACTGGACACGAAAGCGTCCGTGATGGGCCTCGGCGCGCTGCCCGAGTCGGCGGGCCGGACTAGCTTCGCGGGCGCGCTGCGCTCGGAGTTCACCAAGATCCGGTCGCTGCGCTCGACGTACTGGACGCTGGCGGCGCTCATCGTGCTCAGCGTGGGCATCGGAGCACTGTTCAGCTTCGGTCACGTGCAGAACCTGCATCAGATGCAAGGCACGCCAGGTTACGGCTCCGCACTCGCCGACGCGCGGCACAACGCCGTATCGATCAGCCTGTTCGGGCTGCTGATCGGCCAGCTGGTGATCGTGGTGCTCGGAGCGCTGACCATCACTTCGGAGTACTCCACCGGGATGATCAGGACATCGCTCTCCGTGCTGCCAAAGCGGAATATGTTCTTCGCCGCCAAAGCGATCGTGTTCACCATGGTCGCCCTGGTCGTCGGTCTGATCACCAGCTTCGCGTCCTTCCTCGTCGGGCAGGCAATCCTGTCCTCTCAGCACGTCAACGCCTCGCTCGGGCAGCCGGGCGTGCTGCGAGCGGTCGTCGGCGGCGGACTGTTCCTGGCCGTCTGCGGGCTGCTGTCCTACGGGATCGGGGCGGTACTCCGGCACACCGCCGGCGCCATCACCGCCTCGATCGGGCTGATGTTCGTGGTGTACATCCTGAGCGGCTTCCTGCCGGGTAACTGGGCCTATCACGTCGACAGGTGGATTCCGTTCAACGCTGGCGGGGCGATCTGGGAGCGGGTGTCTGCCGGGCACATGTTCTCGCCGTGGACCGGGTTCGCAGTGTTCTGCGCTTACGCCGCGGTCGCCATTGCCGCGGGCCTGACCCTGTTCCGTAAGCGGAACGCGTAGGACCTCTGGCCTGCGGTGGCAGGCCAGCGGGGCGCAGCGGCCGCCTGTGGGGCAGCCGGTTGCTGTCGGGGGAACAATGGAGCCGGCCGGGCCAGTCAAGGGGCCCGGCCGGCTTCTCGGTGCTTGCCCGGCTTCTCGGTGCTTGCCTGGGTTCTTAGTCCGGCTGACAGCGCGGGCACCAGCACGTGACTCGCTCTTGCAGGTCGGGACCCTGATTCGCCTGGCGGATGACGGTGCCGCAGTTGCGGCACGGCCGGCCAGCCCGGCCGTAGACCCAGTTCTGCCGGCCCGGCCGGGCATCGCCGGTGGTGACCTGGCCGATCCGGTCCTTATTCGCCTCAAGCAACTGCCTGGCCAGTTCCACCAGCTCAGTGAGGTCTTCGACCTGGCCGACCGGACGCCATGGGCTGACTCGGCGCAGGAACAGTGTCTCGGTTTTGTAGATGTTGCCGATGCCGGCCAGGTTTCGCTGATCAAGGACGGCATCGCCGATCGCCCTGGCCGGATCGCTGGTCAGCCTGCGCACCGCCTCAGTGGCATCCCAGTCCGGGCCAAGCAGGTCTGGCCCGAGGTAGCCGACCGCGGCCGACTCCCGGCTGGTCCGGATTACCTCGACGACGCCGAGCAGGCGGCCGACCGCCTCCCACTCCTTGTTGGCGAGGACCAGCCTGATGCGGTGGTCGCGCAGCGGGTAACCGGACGCCGGGCCAACCCGCCAGGATCCGTCCATCCGCAGGTGGGTGTGCACGGTGATGTCGCCGTCCACCCGGACGAGCAGGTGCTTACCGCGAGACAGCGCTTCGACTACGGTGCGGCCGGTGAGATCGGTAGTCGCAAACCGCGGCACCCGGAAGTCGCTGCGTACCAGCACCTGGCCGGCCAGGGCGTTATGCAACCGCCGCGCCGCGCGCCAGACCACATCGCCTTCCGGCATGGCCCCACTATGCCATCGGGTCCTTGACCCGCCGCCGGAGCGCGATTCACAAAGCTCCCGCGGGACGCCACCCGAGCGCGCCAGGCGACCCGCGCCGCCCCAGGGGACAGCCGTCGGTCTTCGCTACATGATTTTGCGGAGGAGGAGCAGATCGAACACGCTGCCCTGGACCTTGAGCTTGCCGGACAGCCAGGCGCGCATGAAGGTGCCCGGATCACCGGCTATCGCGACTACGACATCGCTGTCGGCAGTGAATCTGACCTGCGCCTGTATGGCGCCGTTAGGCACCTCTTTGATGGGATCTGCGCCATGAGGACCGAGCCGCGTCGCGAAGGTCAGGCCCAGGTCGGGAACGCGGCAGCTCAAGCTCCGGTCCACCAGGTGCGCGGCCCGCTGCTTGGCGTCCATGTCGGCAATCCGGCCAATGAGGCCGTCTAGTGCCGCACGGCACTCCTCGGCTGTTGCCATCCGTCCCCTCGCTTTCCCGATCATTCTCTGCCACCCTGCAGACCTGTGACGGCCGGGGCGCGCCTGTACGTTCGGAGCCGTCGGGCCTGACGGAGGTGCCCCGGCCTGACGGTAGCGGGCGGTAGCGTTCATGCGAGGGAAATGCAGCCGTAGCGCGGCCGGCTGGCCGCGCGGAGGAGCGTAGCTAGATGGAGCACGAGACTGGGTCCGGCTGGACCGGGTCGCCGGCTCAGCTGAGCGACGAGGACAACGGCGGGAACGGGGTCGGTTCCAAGGACGCCGCCGCCAGCTGGGACGAGGCCGACAGGACCGAGTCAGCCGGCTCGGTGGCAGGCGCGGCCCAGTCAGCCGGGACCGAGGCGAGCGCGACGGAGCCTGACACCGGCAACGAGCGCGTCGACGCGGCCCTGCGCCTGCTCGATCGGCTGCCGGGCCTGCCTGTCAGCGAGCACTCCCAGCTTTTCGAGCAGGTGCACGCGCAGCTGAGCGACGTGCTCGGCGAACTGGACTCCGGCCGGTAACTGGCCGGTCATAGCCCGATGAGCAGGAGGCTTCGGCTTGATGCGGAACTGGTCCGGCGCGGGCTCGCCCGTTCCCGCGAGCAGGCGGCGGACCTGATAGCGGCGGGCCGGGTAGCCGTCGGCGGACAGACTGCGGTCAAGCCGGCGTCGCAGGTGTCCATGGACGCCGCCATCACGGTGGGTCGGCCGACTGGCCAGCCCGACTACGTATCCCGCGGCGGTCACAAGCTTGCCGGCGCGCTCGCGGCCTTCTCCGGCCTCGAGGTGGCCGGTAAGCGCTGCCTGGACGCGGGAGCCTCGACCGGCGGGTTCACCGATGTCCTGCTGCGCGCCGGGGCCGCGCACGTGATCGCCGCTGACGTCGGGTACGGGCAGCTGGCGTGGTCGCTGCAGACAGATCCGCGGGTGACCGTCCTGGACCGGGTGAATATCCGTACCCTTACCCCGGCCCAGGTAGCCCCGCCGCCCGAGCTCGTGGTGGCTGATCTGTCGTTCATCTCGCTGACGCTCGTGCTGCCAGCGCTGGCGGCCTGCGCCGCACCTGAGGCCGATTTCGCGGTCATGGTCAAGCCGCAGTTCGAGGTAGGCCGTGACCTGGTAGGCAGCGGCGTCGTCCGGGATCCCGAGCTTCGCTTCGCTGCGGTGGCGGCTGTCGCCGCCGCAGCTGCTGGTCTCGGCCTCGGCGTAGCCGGGGTGACCGCGAGCCCGCTGCCGGGACCGTCAGGCAATGTCGAGTACTTCCTCTGGCTGCGCCGTGGCTCGCCAGAACTCGACGAGGGCGTGCTCCGGCAGGCGATCGCGATAGGTCCGCAATGACCGCCGGACAGCCGTCAGGCGGCGACCGGGTCATGCTGCTTATCGCCCATACCGGCCGGCCCGCTGCGCTGCGAATAGCCAGTGCTCTGGTTACCCGGCTGGCCGCAGCTGGCATCGGTGTCCGGGTTCTGGAGTCTGAGGCTGCAGAGCTGGGCCTGAGCCGTGCCACGGTGGTGCCGGCGTCGGAGGCGGCGGCCGTAGGCGTCGAGATGGTCATCGTCGTCGGCGGCGACGGAACGCTGCTGCGCGCGGCCGAGCTTGCCCGGCCGGCTGGCACTCCGCTGCTGGGCATCAACCTGGGACGTGTCGGCTTCCTGGCCGAAGCTGAGCCTGAAGACCTCGCGGCGGCGGTGGACAACGTCGTCGCCCGCAGGTACGTGGTCGAGCAGCGCATGACGATCGACGTGACCGTGCGGACCAACGGCGAGCGGACAGCGACCTGGGCGCTGAATGAGGCGACGGTCGAGAAGGCCGCCAGGGAGCGCATGCTGGACCTGGTCATCGAGGTCGACGGCCGTCCGCTATCGCGCTGGGGGTGTGACGGCGTGGTCTTCGCCACGCCCACGGGCTCGACGGCCTATGCGTTCTCGGCCGGCGGCCCGGTGGTCTGGCCGGAGGTCGAGGCGCTACTACTCGTGCCGATCTCGGCGCACGCGTTGTTCGCCAGGCCGATGGTGGTCTCACCACGCTCGATGCTGGCGGCAGAGGTCATCGGCGTGGCCGGCGGGCAATCTGAGACGGCAGGTGCCGTTCTGTGGTGCGATGGGCGTCGTATGGTCGAGCTCCCGCCGGGGTCGCGAGTCGAGGTGAGGCGCGGCACGAAGCCGGTCCTGCTAGCCCGGCTGCCGGCCGCGACGGGAGCCCGCGAGAGGATCGGCGCGCCGTTCACCGACCGCCTGGTGGTCAAGTTCGGCCTGCCGGTGACCGGCTGGCGTGGCCGGAGCGGCGGCCGGGCGGACATCGGCACGAGTGCGGCGCGCTCGGCTGACCTACCCGAGGCGCCGGGGACTGCGACACCTGAGGTTGGCGCACCCCCGGTAGATGAGGAGCCACGCAGCCATGCTTGAGGAAGTGCGGATAACTGGTCTCGGGGTCATCGACGAGGCGGTGCTGGAGCTCTCCGCGGGTTTCAACGTGGTCACTGGTGAGACTGGCGCCGGCAAGACCATGGTGGTGTCCGGCCTCGGCCTGCTGTTCGGCGGCCGTGCCGACCCGTCCAGAGTGCGGCCCGGAGCCGACCGGGCGGTGGTCGAGGGCAGGCTGCGGGTGGAGCCTGATGGCCCGGTCGCCCGGCAGGTCAACGAGTCCGGCGGGGATCTCGACGACGACGGCAGCACCCTGATCCTGGTCCGGTCGGTGAGCTCCGAAGGCAGGTCACGCGCGACAGCTGGCGGTCGGTCCGTGCCGGTGTCGCTGCTGACCTACCTCGCTGACGACCTCGTGGCCGTGCACGGCCAGGCCGATCAGCAGCAGCTGCTGCGGCCCGGCCGTCAGCGGCAGGCACTGGACCGCTTCAGCGGACCTGGCTTCGCTGACCTTCTTGGCAGCTATCAGCGGGCTTACCAGCGGCATCAGCAGGTCGCTGCGGAGCTTGCCGAGCTCACCGCGATGGCCAGGGAACGAGCTCGTGAGGCCGAGGAACTCAGGCACGGAGTGGCGGAGATCGAGCGGGTCGAGCCGGCTGAGGGTGAGGACATCGAGCTAGTCGCCGAAGAGGAACGGCTGGCCAATGCCGATGCGCTGCATGCCGCCGCGACGACCGCGCACGAGGCGCTGGTCGGCGATCCGTCCAGCGGCACTTTCGAGGCCGCGGACGTCACCAGCCTGCTGGCGGCCGCCAGGTCGGCACTAGACGGCGCGGCGCAGCACGACAGTCAGCTGGCAGCGCTGGCCGGCCGGGTCACCGAGGCCGCCTACCTGCTCTCCGACGTCGCGGCCGAGCTCGCCTCCTATGTGCAGTCAGTGGAGGCCGACCCGGTCCGGCTCGGCGTAGTACAGGACCGCCGGGCCGAGCTGACCAGGCTCGTCCGGGCTTACGGCGCCGTCAGCGGCGATGTGGCCGCGGTCATAGCCTGGGCGAAAGCCGCCAGCGCCCGGCTCGCCGAACTCGACAGTGATGAGGACAAGATCGGCGCGCTCGCCCAGCAGGAGGCCGAGCTGGCCGCGACCGTCGCCGATCTGGCCGGCCAGCTGACAACGGCCCGGACCGAGACGGCCAGCCGGTTCGCGGAGCAGGTCACTGGCGAGCTCACCGCGCTGGCCATGCCGCACGCGAGGATTACGGTGGCCGTCACGCCGGCCCAGGCCTTTGGCCCGCACGGCGCCGACGAGGTGGAGATCAAGCTGTCGGCGCACCCCGGAGCACCAGCGCTAGCGCTGCACAAGGGCGCCTCCGGTGGTGAGCTATCCAGGATCATGCTCGCGATCGAGGTGGTGTTCGCCGGCGCCGACCCCGTCCCGACCTTCGTGTTCGACGAGGTGGATGCGGGCGTAGGCGGCAAGGCCGCGGTAGAGATCGGGCGGCGGCTGGCCCGGCTGGCCCGGCTGGCACAGGTCATCGTGGTCACGCACTTGCCGCAGGTGGCCGCGTTCGCGGATACCCACCTGGTCGTGGAGAAGGCCAGCGATGGATCGGTCGTGCATAGCGGCATCACCCGGCTGACTGAGGAGGGCAGGGTCCGGGAGCTATCCCGGATGCTGGCGGGCCTGGAGGACTCGGAGTTCGGCCGTGCGCATGCTGGCGAACTGCTGGACGCCGCTGCTGCCGAGCGCGCCGCGCTGGCCAGCCAGGCCCGTTAGCGCTCCGGGCTGGCAGCTGCGCTGCGCAGATCTGGCAAAATGGCTACTCAATGAAAGCGCCGAACCGGGGGTTCTCCGCAGCGCACCGTGCCAGGTCCAGGGACCTGGGCGGGGTAGCGGCGACCGTTCGGCTGGACCGGCGCACCAAGAACCTGACTAAGCGGCTGAAGCCAGGCGACATCGCCATCATCGACCACGCAGACCTGGACCGGGTCAGCGCCGACGCCCTGATCAGGTGCCAGGTCGCGGCGGTGGTGAACGCGGTGCCGAGCATCAGCGGCCGCTACCCCAACCTGGGTCCCCAGCTGCTCATCGAGGCCGGCATCCCGCTGGTCGACGATGTCGGCTCGGACGTATTCGACCAGGTCAGCGAGGGCCAGCAGGTCAGGCTCGATGGCGAGACTCTGTACCTGGCCGACGTTGTCGTGGCGAAAGGCACCCGGCAGACCGCCGACTCGGTCGCCGCCGACCTGGCTGCCGCCAAGGAAGGGCTGGCAGAACAACTCAGGGCATTTGTCACAAATACCTTCGAGTACATCAACCGGGATTCCGAGCTTCTCGTGGAGGGCATCCGGCTCCCCCAGCTGAAGACCAGCCTGACCGGTCGGCACGCGCTCGTGGTGGCCCGCGGGTACCGCTATCACGAGGACCTGCAGGCACTGCGCGCGTATATCAGGGAGTTCAAGCCGGTCATCATTGGCGTGGACGGCGGGGCCAACGCCCTCATCGAGGCCGGGTACTGGCCGCACATGATCGTGGGCGACATGGACTCGGTGTCCGACAAGGCGCTGAAGTGCGGTGCCGAGATCGTCGTGCACGCTTATCGCAATGGCCACGCGCCAGGCCTGCCGCGGGTCCAGGATCTTGGCCTGGAGTCCGTTACCTGTCCCGCGGACGGCACCAGCGAGGACGTTGCCGTGCTGCTTGCCGACGAGGCCGGAGCGAGCCTGATCGTCACCGTCGGCATGCGGTTCGGGCTGGTGGAGTTCCTGGACAAAGGCCGGTCGGGTATGGCCAGCGCAGTTCTCACCCGGATCCGGGTGGGTGACAAGATCGTCGATGCGAAGGGCGTGAGCCGGCTGTATCAGAGCCGGATCTCGACGAAGTCGCTCATCTTGCTGGCCGTCGCCGCTATGGTTCCGATGATCGCGCTGGCGTGGACGCCCGTCGGCAAGCTGTACCTGGGATACCTCAGCCTGGCCTGGCGCCAGTTGTGGTACTGGCTAACTGGACTGCTCTAGTGATCGACTTCAGGTATCACCTGGTCTCCATCATCGCGGTTTTCCTCGCCCTGGCCGTCGGCCTGGTGGTCGGGTCGACGGCGCTGAGCGGCCTGACCGAGACTGTGCTCAAGCGCGCCCAGACAGAGCTCGCCCGGACGAATACCACGCTGACCAAGGACAAGCAGGCGCTCACTCAGCAGGTCAGCGCCGATCAGGCGTTCGCCCAGGCTGGAGCGCAGCGGTTGCTGGGCGGGATCCTGGCCGGCCAGAAGGTCGTGCTGGTGGTGGCTCCAGGGGCTGACAGCACCGTTACCAATGGCGTCACCACCGCACTTGGCCAGGCGGGCGCGACGGTCACCGGCCAGGTTGACCTTAGCCAGAGCTTCCTGGACACCACCGGCCGGAACGAAAGCGTGCTGAGTCAGCTGGCGCAGGGACTGAAGACGACCGCGAACGTGACTCTCCCGCCTGCCAGTTCGCCCGCGGCGGGACAGCAGGCCGCCGCCGCAGTGCTGTCGGCCGCGATTCTTGCTAAGGACAATTCCATCAGCACGCTGCCTGCAGGCGCCGCCAGCTCGATCTTCAGCGGCTTTGCCCAGGACGGGTTCCTCTCGGTCAGCGGCCCGCATGGCAGCACCAGCGTGGCGCCAGCCGCGCTGGCTGTGCTCATCGTGCCGGCTGGGCCACCGGTGGCCGGCAGCACGAGCCTCGCCGCTGCCCAGGTCCTGCCCGCGGTGGCGCAGGAGCTTAAGGCGGCGGGCAGTGGCACCGTGATGGCCGGGCCGATCAGCGCCATCGCCAGCAACAGCGCGATCAGCGTGGAAGACTCCGCGGGCCAGGTATCGACGGTCGACAACGCGGATACGGAGAGCGGCGCGATCATGGTGGCGCAGGCACTCAACTTCCTGCTGACCGGCAAGGCGCCGGCGCAGTATGGAGCCGGGCCGGGCACGGCGCCAAGCCCCGCGCCGACGCCGAGTCCGACGCCGTCCACCGCGAGGTCGTCGGCTAACTCGAAGCCGACACCGAGCGCGTCGACCGGAGGTCACAAGTGAACGGAGTCAGGTCGGTTGTGGTGGCCGCGGCCACCACCCGGCTCTCCTATGCGCTGCTGCGAGCCAGACCGCCGGGCGGTAGTACGACCTGGACGCGCACGAACCACCGCGGCGATCCGATCACGCTGCTGGAGGGCCCGGCGGTTGCCGTGGGCGCTGTCGCCGGTGTCCTGGCCGGCAGCCCGGCTGACCGGACTGCCCTTGCGTCGGTCGTGGCCGGCGTCGGCGCGGCCAGCTTCGGCAGTTACGACGATCTGGCCGGGAACGGGGACCGCCGGGGCTTCCGCGGTCACCTCGGCGCGCTGCGCAACGGCGAACTTACGACCGGGGCAGTCAAGATTGCTGGCATCGGCGTCACCGGTCTGGCCGCGGCGATCATCGCGGCCAGAGCAGCTGACGGCGCAGACCGGCAGACGGCTCACACGGGGGCACTCGCTGCCGTCGACGTCCTCGTTAATGCCGGGCTGATCGCAGGCGGTGCCAACCTGCTGAACCTGTTCGACTTGCGGCCCGGCCGCGCCATCAAGGTGGCTGGCGTCGCGGGCGGGCTGCTGGCTAGCGCCGGCGCCGTCGGCCCAGCGGCGGTGGCGCCGCTAGCAGCCGCCGCCGTGCTGTTGCCTGAGGACCTTGGGGAGCGGTCGATGCTCGGCGACGGGGGCGCGAACGCGCTCGGTGCCATGCTCGGAACGGCGGCAGCGAGCTCGCTGCAGCGCCGGCCAGGATCGCGACGCTCGCCGTCGTCGCGGGACTGACGGCGGCGAGCGAGGTCGTCAGCTTCAGCCGGGTCATCGAGCGCACCGGACCGCTGCGGTGGCTGGACATGCTCGGTCGCAGGCCGGTGGCGGCGGCGGCCGGGTCTGCCCCGTCGGGCGTGGCTGAGGGTGCCGGGCCGGATGGGATGGCCGGATCCGCCCAGACCACCCCCGCTGCAGCGGCGGGATCTGAAGCGGCCTGGTCCGGTCCTGTCGGGACTGGAGGGTCTGACCGGTCTGCCGGAGCAGCCGTGCACCGGAACAGCGGGCGGGTCCGCTCGGCCCGCCCGAGGTGACTGGCCAGGCCGTTCCGTTCACGCAGGACGGCCAGGACCCCGAAGCGCAGCAGCCGGGCGGGGGCGGCATCGGCCGCGCCGCGGCGCTGATTGCCGGTCTCACCGTGCTGGCGAGGCTGCTCGGCCTGATCCGGACGGCGGTGTTCGCCAAGACCGTTGGCGCCTACTGCCTGGGCACCGCGTACGTGACGGCAAACACGCTGCCGAACATCATCTATGACATCGTTCTCGGCGGTGCGCTGACCAGCATCATGGTCCCGCTGCTGGCCAGGCCCGCGCATCGGTCCGCAACCGACCCGGCGGCCGCGGCCGAGGTAGCGCAGACATCGTCGGCGCTGCTGACCTGGACGGTGCTGATCCTGCTCCCGGTCAGCCTGGTGATCGCGCTGACAGCCGGGCCGCTGGCCGGTCTTCTCAGCCCGGCTAACGCGCGGGCCCACTGCGCCCAGGCCTCGCTGGTCACGGTGACCGGGCACATGCTGGCGGTGTTCGCACCGCAGATCGTGCTGTACGGGCTGGCCGTGGTCTTGTACGGCATCTTGCAGGCGCACCGGCGGTTCGCCGCGCCAGCCCTGGCGCCGGTGATCTCGAGCCTCGTCGTCATCGCCGCGTACCTGATCTTCGTTCCGTTCGGCGAGAGCTATCGCAGCCTGGACAACCTTGCCGGGCTGCCGGCGTCGGCCGAGCTGATCCTGTCCGTGGGAACCACGGTCGGAGTCGCGGCCCTGGTGCTCACCGCGCTCGTGCCGGTGCTGCGCCAGCGGATCCGGCTGCGGCCAACACTGCGTTTCCCTGCCGGTGTCGGCCGGCGCGGCGGCGGGCTTGCGGTCTACGGGATCACCGCTCTGCTGGCGCAGGACGCATCCTTGCTGGTGGTGATCGTGCTGGCGAACGGGCATGGATCGAAGGCGGCCGTCGTGCTCTACCAGTACGGCTGGCAGGTGTTCGAGGCCGCCTACGCGGTGCTGGCTATCTCGATTGCGGTGAGCGCGTTCCCGGCGCTGTCGGTGCGCGAGGGCGCGGAGTTCGACCGGACTGCGGCGGGCTCCGTCCGGGCGGTGCTGCTGATGTCGTTCCTCGGGACCGCGCTGCTGCTCGCCGTCGCGGTTCCGGCCGCCCGGTTCCTCGTGCAGCCCGGTCAGGTCGCGCAGCTAGCGGCTGGCCTCGCGCTGTTCGCTCCGGGGCTGGCCGGCTATGGGCTGGTCGCCAGTCTGTCCCGGGTGCTGCTGGCCGACGGACGGACCAGGGTGGCCGCGGTGTGCGTCGGCGGTGGCTGGCTGCTGGTGACCGCGGCCGACATCGTGCTGGTCATGTTCGCGCCAGGGCCATGGGCGGTTGCCATGCTCGCGCTCGGGAACACCATTGGCCTGACGGCGGCAGGGCTGGCCCTGGTTGTCGCGGTTCGCCGGACGCGCGGGCCGGCCGCGCTGGCCGGCGCTGGCCGTGCCGCGATCGCGGGTCTGGCTGCGGCGACGGCGGGGGCAGGCGCGGGAGCTGCCGTTGCGGCGGCGTTCCCGGCCGCTGGCACGATCGCGGCAGCGCTGATCGCGGTGCTTGCTGCGCTGGCTGCGGTGCTCGCGTTTGCGGTGGTGGCGTTCGTGCTGGACGGCGGCGAACTGCGGGCGGCGGCCGCCCGGCTGCGCCGGGTGGTGGCGCGATGACATCAGTACCGGACCGGGACGGTGGTGGTGTGATGACGGGCTCGACTGGCGGCGGCCGCCCGCGCATAGCGCTGGTGCTCGGCTCGGCGGCTGGCGGCACCGCCGCCCATGTTGCCGCGCTGGCGGCGGGCTGCCGCGCAGCAGGCCTCCCCGTTCGCGTTTTCGGCCCCGGCCAGGTAGCGGGCCTGGCCGGCGCTGACGTTCCCGTTACCCGCGTCGAGATCTCCGACCGGCCGCGGCCGGTCGCCGACGCGATGGCCATCGCAAAGCTGCGGAGGGCGGTGCGGGCCTGGGGCCCGGATGTGGTGCACGCGCACGGCGTGCGGGCTGGCGCGTTTGCCGCGCTGGCCCTGACCGGGATGCGGCGGCCGAACCGCCCTGCGCTGGCCGTCACCGTGCACAACTCGCCGCCCGCCGCCCGGTCCGCCCAGCTCGTCTATGAGTTGCTGGAGCGGATCTGCGCCCGGCGCGCCGATCTGGTGCTCGGGGCCTCGGCAGATCTGGTCGCCCGGATGCGGAGCCGCGGCGCGGGCGATGCCGAGCAGTTCGACGTGCCGTCGCCGCCGGCCCAGCCGCCGACCGAAGCCGAGGTGGCGCAGGCGCGGGCGGACCTGGGCGCGGCTGGCCGGCCGGTCGTGCTGGCAGCTGGCCGGCTGGCTCCGCAGAAGAGCCTGGACGTGCTCATCGATGCCGCCGTGCACTGGCAGCACCGGCAGCCCAGCCCTATGACGGTTATCGCCGGCGATGGCCCGCTGGCGGGGGACTTGCGCGCGCAGGCCGAGCGGACCGGAGCGGACGTGCAGTTGCTCGGGCCGCGAGCGGATGTGCAGGCCCTGCTGGCCGTCGCCGACGTCGTCGTCGTGCCGAGCCGGTGGGAGGCGCGGGCCCTGATCGTGCAGGAGGCGATGCGCGCTGGCCGGCCCGTTGTGGCGACCCGGACCGGCGGTATCCCGGAGCTCACCGGCGAAGACGCCGCTGTGCTGGTCCCGGCTGGCGACCCGGAGGCACTGGCGGCCGCGGTCTCGGCGGTGCTGGATGACCCTGAGCTAGCCGCCCGGCTGCGACAGGCCGCGCTCGCCCGCAGCGCCACGTTCCCGACCGAAGCCGATGCGATCACAGCGGTGCTAGCGCTGTACCGGCGGCTGGCAGCCCGCCCCTAGCGAAGGCGCGCGACATTCAGCCGAATCCGGCTGAATGACCAGACCTCGATGTGGTGAACTATCGGGAATCACGCGCTGTCGGCCGCATGCGGCTTTGGGGGTATCAGTGTCCAGCGACGCCTCGCCGCCGTCCGGGATCCGGCTGGAGGCTGATCCGCCGTGGAGCAAGGTGCTGGCCACCACGCTGCGGCTGTGGCTGCGCCGCCGGGTGCTGCGCGTGCCCGATCACGGCAGGGTGAGCCGGGGGAGACTGGCGGCCGGGTGGCTGGCAATCCTCCTCGCCGGCGCCGTTGCGGGCGGCGCCGTCCTGGTGCTTGGCAGCCCGCCTAGTGCGGCGGCCAGGCATCCTGGGGCGCGCCCTGCCCGGCACGTGATCACGCCGCCGCCACCGTCACCGGTGCAGGCCGAGGCCGCAGCGAACGCGCAGGATGCCGCGGCCTGGATCGCGGCTCAGGTGGGCGCGCAGACGGCGGTGGGCTGCGACGCGGCCACCTGCGCGGATCTTGCGGCAGCGGGATTCCGCACCGACGCGACGCTACCGAGCCAGGCCGCGCTCAGCCAGCAGGCGATCGACCAGTCGGCCGGCTTGCCCGGCAGCGTGACGCTCCTGGTGATGACGCCTGCCCTGCGCGCGGCGTACGGCGGGCAGGTCGCTGCCACTGCGCCGGTCGTGGTGGCAAGCTTCGGCTCCGGCCAGGCCGCCGTGCAGGTGCGGGAGTTCGTGCCCGGCGGCGCGGCCGCTTACCAGCACGCGGCGGGCAGTGCGCTGGTGGCGCGCCGGAAGGCCGGCCACCGCCTCATCCTGAACCGGCAGATTTTCGTGCATGGCGCGGCCCGGCAGGCGCTGACCTCGGGCCGGGTCGACCCGCGGCTGATCGCATTGCTGCGTGCGGTTGCCGTGCGCTACCCGGTGCACGTAGCCCGGTTCGGTGACTCCGGTCCGCAGGCAGGCCGCGCTGCTCCGTTGCGGATGGCCGAAATCGGCGGGTTCGGCGGGTTCGGCGGTGAGCGAAGCACGGTGCGGTCCAGCCAGCGCGGCGAGCTGACCGCCATCCGGAAGCTGCTCGGCGGCGAGCGCGGGCAGTACCGCGCGAAGCTGATCGTGACCCGGCTGGCCGGCGGCGCAACGATGCTGAAGATCGAGGTGCTCGCGCCGACGCCGATCTAGGATCGGCCGCGAGCGGCAAACCTGCTCAAGGCGAAGCGCTCATCGGGCGCCGGGCCCGGCTGACCGGTGGCGAGCGTCGCGAGCCATTCGCCGAACAGCGGGCCGAACTTGAAGCCATGTCCGGATGTGCCGGAGCCGATCACCACGTTGCCGATCCGGTCCAGGACGAAGCCCTCATCCGGGGTGCTGTCGTAGATGCAGCGCTCGGTCGCGGCAGGTACCGGGTCGTAGCCGGGCAGGATACGGCGGGCGACATCAGACAGCCGCGCGACAAGCTCGGCATCGGCGGCCTGCTCGCCGGCGTCCGGATCGGCAACCGGACCGCTGGGATGGATCCCGACCTTGTACAGGGGAGATCCCGGTACCGGCAGCCCGTACGGGGCCTGCGCGCGGTGGCAGAGGAAGATGGGCGCCGGCGGGCCGCCGGGGTCGGCCGGACTGAGGTAGCCGACCTGCTCGAGCGTCGGCCGGGATGGCAGGTGCAGGCCAGCGCTGCCAGCAGCAGGCCGGACCAGGGCCCGGCCGCGACGATAGCCACTCGCGCGGTCAGCGGGCCGCCGCTGGTGTGCAGCGTCACTTGCCGCCCGTCGTCGGCCAGGCTCGCGACCTGGACGCCGGTCCTGATCTCTGCGACGCGGGCTGCCAGCGCGGCCAGCGCCTGGTCGGCTGCGGTCACGCAGGACTCGGGCTCGAGCAGTGCCGGCCCGTCGGTCCTGATGGCCGGGAACCGCTCGGCGGCCGCCGCTGCTGACAACAGCTCGCACGGCGCACCAGCCTGGTTCATCGCATCCTGCACCGCGCGCAGCCCGGTGCCGAAGGTGAGATGCGGCGCGGGCAGCAGCAGCGTTCGCCCGGACTCGTCCTCAAGCTGTCGCCATAGCTCGCCCGCCTGGCGGGCTGCGGCGACGTAGACCGGGTCCGGATAACCAAGGCGGAAGATGCGGCAGCTGCCCTTCGAGCCGCCGCCCTGGTGGCCGATCTCGGCCTGCTCCAGCAGCACCACATCGAGGCCCCGAGCGGTGAGTGCGCGACCGGCGGCCAGTCCGAGCAGGCCTGCCCCTACGATTGCCACGTCGCGCAGCTGGCTCATGTCCGGGCAGACTACTCCGGTCAGGTCAGTGCAGGGCGCTCGCGGCGCCGGTGCGGAAGGCGGGCGCCCATGGGTCAGCAGGCCAGCATCACCGGCAGCTGCGATCCGGCCTTCGGCGCGCTGCGAGCGGCATTCTCGGCCAACTTCACCGACCGCGGCGAGCTCGGGGCCGCGGTGTGCGTCACCGTGGACGGCCGGGTCGTGGCGGACTTGCAGGGCGGCTGGGCCGGTTCCGGGCAGGCGTGGTCGGCCGGCACGCTGGTCAACGTGTTCTCGGTGGGCAAGGGCCTGATCGCGGCGTGCGCAGCCCGGCTGGCCGGCCAGCGGCTACTCGATCCCGATGCGCCGGTGACCCGCTACTGGCCGCAGTTCGGCGCGGCCGGGAAGCAGGATGTCACAGTCCGGCAGCTGCTCAGTCACCAGGCCGGGTTGCCGGCGCTGCACGCACCGCTGCGGGCAGGCAGCATGCTCGACTGGTCGCTGATGAGCCGGCTACTGGCGGCGGAGGAGCCGTGGTGGCAGCCCGGCAGCGGCCACGGCTACCACGTCAACACCTTCGGCTTCCTGGCCGGCGAGCTGATCCGCCTGGTATCCGGGCTGACGCCGGGTGAGTACCTGCGCCGGGAACTGGCCGGACCGCTCGGAGCTGACGTGCATATCGGGCTCGCGCCCGCTGACCTGCATCGCGTCGCCGACTTCCACTGGCCAGACGGTCCCGCTGACGGAGCGCTGCCGACTGCCGGGACGCTGCCTGCCGCCGGGACGCTGCCCGCGGACAGAACGCTGCCTGCGGACGGAACGTCGACTGTCGGCGGCGACGCCGTGCTGAGCGCGGTCGGCGGTGCTGCGCCGGGTGCGGTCGGCGCGAACGGGCTGATGACGCTGAACGCCTACTTCAACCCGCCCGACTTTTCCGGCCGCGGCGTGGTGAACACCGTCTCCTGGCGCACCGCCGAGATCCCGTCGGCCAACGCGCATGCCTCCGCCGCAGGCGTGGCCCGGCTGTACTCGGCGCTCGCCGCCGGCGGCTCGATCGACGGCAACGAGATTGTCGATCCCGGCGCGCTCGCCGCCGCGACCGAGGAGCAGGTATATGGCGATGACCTCGTGCTCCGCCGGCCATCCCGGTTCGGCCTCGGCTTCCAGCTCACGCACTCCGAGCGCGAGCTAGGCCGCGGCCCCCGCAGCTTCGGCCATTTCGGCGCGGGCGGCTCGGTTGGCTTCTGCGATCCGGACGCCGGGCTCGCAGTTGGCTATGTCACCAATCAGATGGGCCCGCGCTGGCGCAATCCGCGCAACCGCGCCCTCATCGACGCGTGCTACGACAGCCTCTAGCTGGCCACGACGGTCATGGGTGCGGAATCACCTGACCCCTGGGCCACCCCAGGCAACTCCCCACCCATGGATGATCTTGCTGTCACTACCAGCCGCGGGCGCGCCATTCCGGCAGGTGCGGCCGCTCGGTGCCGAGCGTGGTGTCCCCGCCATGGCCTGGATACACCCAGGTCGCATCGGGTAGCTCGGCGAACACGCGCTGCTCCAGGTCGGTCATGAGGCTGTTGAAACGCGCCGCGTCCTGCTGGGTGTTGCCGGGGCCGCCGGGGAACAGCGAGTCGCCGGTGAACAGGTGCGGCTCGCCAGCCAGTTCCCCGTTCCCGTCGTAACAGAGCGCGATGCTGCCGGGTGTGTGACCACGCAGATGGATCACCGACAGCTCAGCGTTGCCGACGGCGATCTTGTCGCCGTGCTGCACCAGCCGGGTAACGGGGATCGGCAAGGCTGGTGCGTCGTCCGGATGGGCCGCGGTCGCCGCGCCAGTGGCCTGCTGGACCGGCTGCAGCGCAGCGTGGTGGTCCCAGTGCTGGTGGGTGGTGATGATCGTGGCTAGCGGGGTGTCGCCGATCAGCCCGAGCAGGGTGTCAGCGTCGTTGGCCGCGTCGATCAGGGCCAGTTCGCCGGTATGAGTGCAGCGCAGCAGGTAGGCGTTGTTGTCCATCGGCCCGACCGAGACCTTCGTGATCGTGAGGCCAGGCAGTTCCCTGGTGTCCGCCGGACCGCCGACGCTGACTTTTCCCGTGTAGGACATCGTTCCCTCATCTCGTGCCGGAACCTGAGACGGCCTGCGCGTGGCAGTCCGCTTCCTGATACCTACCATGCGGGCAGCGGCGGCAGCGGGCCGGCCGGCTCGACCGTCAGGCCATCGCCCTTGCTGCGGCCGGTCAGCCAGGCCAGCAGCAGCCAGTCCGGTCCGGTGATGGTCAGGTCGGCCGCAGCGCCGGGTGGCCCGATCCGGTGTGCGCTACCGCTTGCGCTGACCAGCGTGGCGGCCGGGGCGTCGTCGCCGGCGAAGCCGTGGGCCACCTGCGCGAGGCAGTCGGCCGCGAATGCGCCGGGCCAGTCGGCGGCCTTGTAGCCGGCGCCGAGATCCACGTGATGGATCTCCACCTCGGTCAGCCGCCGCCATAGCGTGTACCAGCCGGGATGCGGTGCGCCAAACAGGCCGCGCACGTCGGCCGCCCAGTTCGTCCCGGTAAGACTGGCAGCTTCAGCGGCAAGCCGCTGCGCGGACATGTCAAGGTCGGCCAGCAGTTCGCTGGCGGAGCGGCCGGCGCCGGCGTCGATGCCCTCGTTCCGTGCTTCGGCACTGGGGTACTGCGGCGTCTCAACGCCCGTGCGAGCCCAGATCAGCAGGTTGCGCAGGCTGTCGGCATTGCGGGCGATATGCGTCAGTAGGTGGCCGCGACTCCAGCCTGGCAGTTGCGATGGCTCGCGGGCCTGGTCGTCAGACAGTCCGGCTGCCGTTCGCCGCAGCCGGGCGGTCGCCTCGGCAACGCGCGCCATCAGGTCTGCTGCCAGGGCGGCCGGATCGGCGTGCCCGGAATCCTGCCCGGAATAAGGCGTCACCAGTTTTCCTTCCTAGAACACAGTAACGACGAACCTCTGGGTAGCTGGCGGTCGGCTTGCCCCGTGACCGGGCTGCACGGCTACCGAAGACCCCCCGTTTTGTCAGACCCCCCGGATACCATGGCAGCGCGGGCTGCGGCCCCCTCAGCTGGCCATGCATACCAGGAGAACTAGGTACATAGTGGCAGATCGCCTTGTCGTCCGCGGTGCTCGCGAGCACAACCTGAAGGATGTCTCGCTCGACTTGCCGCGCGACGCGATGATCGTGTTCACCGGGCTGTCCGGCTCGGGTAAGTCGAGCCTCGCCTTCGACACTATCTTCGCCGAGGGCCAGCGCCGGTACGTCGAGTCGCTGTCGGCTTATGCGCGGCAGTTCCTCGGGCAGATGGACAAGCCCGATGTCGACTTCATCGACGGGCTCTCGCCGGCCGTGTCGATCGACCAGAAGGCAGCCGGGCGCAATCCTCGCTCGACCGTCGGCACGATTACCGAGGTCTACGACTACCTGCGGCTGCTGTTCGCCCGGGTGGGCAAGCCGCACTGCCCGGTATGCGGCCGGCCAATTGCCCGGCAGACCCCGCAGCAGATCGTGGACCGGGTGCTCGAGCTCGACGAGGGGACCAGGTTCCAGGTGCTCGCGCCGGTGATTCGCGGGCGCAAGGGGGAGTACACCGAGATGCTCAGGGAGCTCCAGGTCAAGGGGTTCTCCCGGGCGCGGGTCGACGGGACGATCATCAGGCTGGACACGGCCGTCTCCGGCGAGCTGCCCGCGCTGAAGAAGTACGAGAAGCACACGATCGAGGTCGTGGTGGACCGGCTGGACGTGAAGGAGTCGGCCCGGCGCCGGCTGACCGACTCGGTGGAGACGGCCCTGTTGCTGGCCAACGGCGTCGTCGTGCTCGACTTCGTCGACCTGCCCGAGGACGACCCGCACCGGGAGCGGATGTACTCCGAGCACCTCGCCTGCCTGTACGACGACCTGTCCTTCGACGAGCTCGAGCCGCGGTCGTTCTCCTTCAACTCCCCGTGGGGCGCCTGCCCGGACTGCACCGGTCTCGGCACCAAGATGGAAGTCGACCCGGAGCTAGTCGTTTCTGACCCGTCCCGGACGCTGGCCGACGGCGCGATCGCGGTCTGGAGCGGCGGAAACGTCAGCGACTACTTCGTCCGGCTGATCGATGCGCTGGGCGACGCCCTCGGGTTCAAGATCACCTCGCAGTGGTCGAGGCTATCGGCCGCGGCCCAGCACGCGCTGCTGTACGGCTACGACAAGCAGGTGCACGTCCGGTACAAGAACCGGTATGGCCGGGAGCGCTCGTACTACACCAACTTCGAGGGCGCGATCCCGTACATCGAGCGGCGGCACGCCGAGTCCGACAGCGATTACAGCCGGGAGCGGTTCGCCGAGTTCATGCGCGAGGTGCCGTGCCCGTCCTGTGGTGGCGCGCGGCTCAAGCCCGTCTCGCTCGCGGTCAAGGTAGACGACCGGTCGATCGCGGACTACTGCAACCTGCCGATCGGCGAGCTGGCCAAGCTGCTCCTGTCGCTGCAGCTGTCCGACCGCGACATGCAGATCGCCGGCCGGATCCTCAAGGAAGTGAACGCCCGCCTCGGCTTCCTGCTGGACGTGGGGCTCGACTACCTGACGCTAGACCGGGCGTCGGCCACGCTGGCCGGCGGGGAAGCACAGCGGATCAGGCTAGCCACCCAGATCGGCTCGGGACTCGTCGGCGTGCTGTACGTGCTCGACGAACCCTCGATCGGGCTGCACCAGCGGGACAACCACCGGCTGCTGGAGACGCTGCTACGGCTGCGCGACCTCGGCAACACCCTGATCGTGGTCGAGCATGACGAGGACACGATCCGGGCAGCGGACTGGGTTGTCGACATCGGCCCGCGGGCCGGTGAGCACGGCGGTCATGTCGTGGTCTCCGGGCCGCTGGAGGAACTGCTGTCGAGCAAGGAGTCGATCACCGGCGCCTACCTCACCGGCCGTGAGTCCATCGCGGTGCCCGCGAAGCGGCGGAAGCGGACCAGGGGCCGGGACGTCGTAGTCAAGGGCGCGGCTGCGCACAACCTGCGGAACGTGGACGTCACCTTCCCGCTTGGCTGCTTCATCGCCGTCACCGGAGTGTCCGGCTCGGGCAAGTCCACCCTGGTCAATGACATCCTGTACAGCGCGCTGGCGAAGGAGCTGCACGGGACGCGGATCGTGCCGGGCAAGCACGCGAAGATCACCGGGATGCAGCACCTGGACAAGGTGGTGCACGTGGACCAGGGACCGATCGGGCGGACGCCACGGTCGAACCCGGCCACCTACACCGGGGTGTTCGACAGCGTCAGGAAGCTGTTCGCCCAGACCACCGAGGCCAAGGTGCGCGGCTACCAGCCGGGCAGGTTCTCCTTCAACGTCAAGGGCGGCCGCTGCGAGGCGTGCTCCGGCGACGGCACCATCAAGATCGAGATGCAGTTCCTGCCCGACGTGTACGTGCCGTGCGAGGTATGCCACGGCGCCCGGTACAACACCGACACCCTGCAGGTGCACTACAAGGGCAAGACCATCGCGGACGTGCTGCAGATGCCGATCGAGGAGGCGGCCGAGTTCTTCGAGCCGGTTCCGGCGATCCACCGGCACCTGAAGACGCTCGTCGACGTCGGGCTCGGCTATGTCCGGCTTGGCCAGCCGGCGCCCACCCTGTCCGGTGGCGAAGCCCAGCGGGTCAAGCTCGCCTCCGAGCTGCAGCGCCGCTCCACCGGCCGGACGATCTACGTCCTGGATGAGCCGACGACCGGCCTGCACTTCGACGACATCCGCAAGCTGCTGGGCGTGCTCGGGCGCCTGGTCGAGGCCGGCAACACGGTCATCGTGATCGAGCACAACCTCGATGTCATCAAGACGGCCGACTGGGTGATCGACCTCGGTCCCGATGGCGGATCCCGTGGCGGCACGGTGGTCGCGACCGGCACGCCCGAGGACGTGGCGAGGGTGGAAGAGAGCTACACCGGCCAGTTCCTGAAGAAGCTCCTGGACGTCTAGCGGACGAACGGGCGCCGGGCAGCCGGGCCGCGGGCGCTTGGGTGAAGCCGTGGTCGGCCGGTGCGCCGCGATGAATGGGTCTGGCCGGACCGCGCCGCGATCGTTACCTTGCGGCTGGGTCGGCCGTACTAACGTATGCAGTACGGACTTATCCGACAGGTGTACCGGTGCGCCTGTCGGCGAGGAGACCAGGAGGCATGACGTTGGCAGGATGGCGGGCAGTGACACGACGGTGGACGGTTCCTGCTGCGGCGTGCGCGCTGGCACTGCTGGTACCGGGCACGGCAGGCGCCAGCCAGGCGACGTCATCGGTACCTGGGCCGGTGGTGAGCCCGATTACGACCTTCAGTGCCTGTCCCGGCCAGAACGCCGAGATCGAGCAGGCGGTCGATCCGGTACACGGCTACGTCTACGAGGAGTGGATGGGCTGCGGTCCGCACTTCGACAACATCGGCTTCGCTACATCAACCGACGGGCGGCACTTCAGCAAGCCGATCGTGCTTCCCGGTTCCGGCGGTGCCTGGGATCCGGCGCTCGCTATCGCGGCGAACGGCGACGTCTATGCAGCGTTCATGAGCGCTAACTCGCACCACACGTTCCCCGTGGTCGAAACGCTGGCCGCTCACGGCACCGTAGTGGCGCGGATCAGTCGGCTGATCCCCGCGAAGGTCGGCAACTGGGGTGATCGAGACTTCATCGCGGTGAGCCCGACCGGAGCGGTCTACGTGACCTGGGATTACGGGCCCAGTGCCAAGGAAGTCACGTTCATCTGCAGCAAGGGCGGCAGTTGTTCCTTCGCGACCGGCGACCTCAATGTCGTGATGCAGAAGTCGACCGACGGCGGCAAGACCTGGGGCCGGATCGTGCATATCAGTCCTGGATTCCCGGCCAGTGGCGCAGACAGCGCACCGCTACTGGTCGCGCCGGACGGCAAGATCTACGTGGACTACCAGGGCTACCACATGACGAGCCGCACCAAGCTCACCATGACTGTCGCGCACAGCTTCCTCACCTCGTCCGCGAACGGCGGGCGGACCTGGTCGAAGCCGGTCCGGATCGGGCCGGCCGGGCTGTCGATGAACAAGTCGGAGTGGTGGATCGACGGAGCTATGAGCTCCGACTCCGCGGGCAACCTGTACGCGACCTGGGACAGCCAGGTGCACGGGCGCGACATCGGCTGGCTGGCCTACTCCACTAACCATGGCCGGACCTGGAGAACGGTCAGGGTCACGCCCGACACCGACAACGCGACGCACATCGTCCAGGTGGCCGGCGGCCGCCGCGGCATCGCCTACATTGGCTGGCTGGCCGACAACTCCCGGCATGGCTATGCGCTATACCTGCGGGAGTTCTCCATCCGCAAGGGCTGGCTCACGCCGATCATCCGGGTGTCGCGGCAGTACGGCAACAAGGCGGTGTGGCCAGGGGACACCTTCGGCATCTCCACCAGACCGGTCATCACGACCGGGCCGGAGGCCGGCCGGCAGCCCGTCATCGTCAGCTGGGGCAGCGCGACGCACAAGGTCTCGCAGGACCGCGCCGCCGTCGTGACCTTCCCGTAGGAGTTCCGACGCGCCATCAGGCGCGCGGCGGCCTGGCGCTGGTGGCGGCACGCGGTGCTGGCGGTACGCGGTGCTGGCGGTGCTGACCGCGGTCCTTGTTGCTGAAGCCGTCGATCTTGCCGGCCCGCTCTAGCGGGGCGGCTACGCTGCCTGCGTGAACATCACTACCGCGGCCGGGCCGGCCCGGGTGACGATCGACGCGCCGGCCAAGCCCGCATTCCTGCTCGTCATGACCCATGGCGCGGCCGGCGGCGTCGACACCAAGGACCTGCTGGCGGTGCGGGACGCCGCAGTTGGCCTCGGCGGCGTGGTGGCGCGGGTGCTGCAGCCGTACCGGGTCCGAGGTGCTCGCGCGCCTGGCTCGCCGGATCGCCAGGACAGCGCCTGGCTGGAGATCATCGGGGCGCTGCGCCATGAGTATCCCGGCATCACGCTCGTCCAGGGTGGCCGCAGCAACGGCGCCAGGGTGGCCTGCCGGACCGCTGCCGCGGCCGACGCCCGGGCGGTCGTCGCGCTGGCCTTCCCGCTGCATCCGCCAGGGCGGCCTGAGCTGAGCAGGGCTGCCGAGCTGCGCGCGGCCGGAACCGACGTGCTGGTAGTCAGCGGCGCGAGCGACCCGTTCGGCATCCCGGACCAGGCAGACGTCACCCGGCTGGTGGTGCTACCGGGAGAGACTCACGCACTGACCAGGAAGCCTGCCGCGGTCGGCGCGGCTGTCGGGTCGTGGCTTGAGGACCTGGTGCGCGGCTAGCCGCTGGCAACAGGCTGCACGGCAGGGCTGCGGGGTTACCCTGCGTGCTCAGGCAGCGGACGTCGTAGACGGAGCTGCCGGTACTTCGGTGTCCAGGGCGAACGCGCAGATGTCCGTCGGCCGGTGCGGCGCGATGCACGCACCACCGGGCAGGAGTTCGCCGGTGTCCTCGAAAATGACGATGCCATTACAGAGCAGGCTCCAGCCCTGCTCGGGATGACTGATGACAGTCCGGGCCGCCTCGCGGTCGGGCCCGCTAGGGTCCGGACACCGTGGCGTATGCGGGCACATTCTTGTGCCTCCTGTGATCACTCGCTTGTGTTGTTGATCACACCCTACTGTGCCAGCAGAGTGGCCAGGCACGGCATGGCCCGATGTGACTGTTTTCCGAACCGCGCTTTGTAGGTTTCATGTAGTCCGCTTTACGTAGCGTGACCTAGCCCACCATCAATGCGACCGCTAGCCAACAGCTGGCCGCGGTGAAACGGCTAGCGGAACGGCCTGAGTCAGGCGTGGCTGGCGTGGCTGGAGTCAGGCAGCCGCGCGATCTGGGCGCCTATCACGCGGGTCAGCGGGCGGGGCGGGAAGCCGGTCAGCCGGTGCGTCTCGCGCAACGTCAGCAGCCGGTCGGCCTCGTCGGTCCAGGCGTGCACGGCAGACGTGGCCATGGCTTTCCGCCGGTAAATCCGGTCCTCATAGCCGAGCGGGCCGATCTCCGCACGCTGGGCGGCGTAGGCGGCCCGGGTCACGTCGGTGAGGGCGATGTCGAGCTCACGGGCCAGCGGGTACTGCTCGCTGACCGGAGCGGCTAGTGCCTGCGCCCGGCGGTAGGCCTGTTCGGTGGCCTCGGCGTGCCGCAGGAGCTCGTCGAAATTCGCGGCCAGCGCGACGTCGGCTAGATAGTCAGCTTCAGCGGAAGCGCTGATCTTCGGGCGACCCTTTTTCACGGCCATAGCTTAGCGAAAGCGGACGGCTTACTGACTGCCGGGACGTTTCCTGGCCAAACTCACCTGGCGAAATAGTGCCAGCCCAGCCACAGCCAGCCGAGCAGGATTAGCGCCCGGCCAGCCTTCGGTCGCATTACATAGCCGAGCCACTCGCCAAGAGCGGGAATCCGGTTATCCTTCCGCCGCCCAAGTACCTCCAGCACGACCAGGGCGGAAATGACGGCCACGAAACCGACGACGGTGATAGCGCGTGTGCTCATGGGCTGTTAACCGCCGTACCAGCGCCCAGCCCGCAAGGAGCCAGACGACGATTGCTGCGGTCTTGACCGGATGCGGGGCCAGCAGCGGGTTGATCAGCTCGGTCAGCGACGGATGCCAGCGCAGTGAGCCGCCGCCGTCCTTGAATGCCGAGGCTTCCCACTCGAACAGCAACGCGATGCAGATCAGCCAGTAGGACAGGCCAGTCACGTTCACGGCGGCTGGCGGCGGAATGCGGGCCGGCGGCCGCCAGCAGGCGATCACGCCCAGGACGGCACCCGGCAGCAGCACGCCGAGCAGGGCGCGAGTGCTGAACGGCGCGGCGCTAGCGGCAACCCAGGCGTAGCTGGCCAGCCCTGCGGCCAGCACGAGCCGTCGGACTAGCCCGCCGGCAGTCAGGCGGCCGGCAATCAGCCTGCTGCCAGCCGTCCGGAATCCAGACGGCACGTCAGGGCCGGAACCGCGTCCCGGCGACAGCGGCGTTCCGGCGACCTCAGCGGGCCCGGGGAGCTGGTTCAGGCCAGGCTCTCCTGCCAGCTCGCATGCAGTGCCGAGTACTCACCGTCGGTGGTGACCAGGTCCTCGGGACGGCCGTCCTCGATGATCCGGCCGTGCTCGAGCACGAGCACGCGGTCGGCGATCGCGACGGTGGACAGCCGGTGCGCGATGATCACCGCGGTCCGGCCGGCCAGGATCGTCTGCAGCGCGTCCTGCACCAGCCGCTCGCTGGGAATGTCCAGCAGCGACGTTGCCTCGTCCAGGACCAGGACGGCCGGAGCCGCCAGGAAGGCCCTGGCGAACGAGATCAGCTGGCGCTGGCCGGCCGACAGCCTGCCGCCGCTCTTGCCGACCTGCTCGTCGTAGCCGTCCGGCAGCTCGTCGATAAACGAGTGCGCACCGATCGCGCGGGCCGCCTCGACGATCTCTGCCCTGCTCGCGCCCGGCTTGCCGAGCTCGATGTTGTCCGCAATCGACCCGGTGAACAGGAAATTCTCCTGGGTGATCAGGATCACCTCGTGCCGCAGCGACCGGTCGGCCAGCTGACGCACATCGACCCCGTCGAGCAGCACGCTGCCTTCCAGCGGGTCGTACATGCGGGCGAGCAGACGCGCAATCGTCGTCTTGCCTGCCCCGGTGGAGCCCACCAGCGCGACCGTCTGCCCGGCCGGGATCGTCAGCGTCAGGTCCGGCAGCACCGTCGAGCTGCGGTAGCCGAACCGGACCCCCTCGAACTGGACGCGGCGGCCGCGGTTGTCCGGCCCGCCGCCGGGTAGCGCCACCGGATCCTTAGGCTCGGCGACCTTCGGCGGCTCGTCGAGAACCCCGGAGATCTTCTCCAGTGCGGCGCCAGCGGACTGGAACGAGCTGTAGAACTGGGACAGGTCGATCAGCGGATCGAAAAACCGCTGCAGGTAGAGCAGGAAGGTAACGAGGACGCCGATCTGCATCTGGTGATCGAGGACGCGCAGCCCTCCATATAGCAGGACGGCGCCGATGGCCAGGTTGCCGACCAGCGTGACACCGGGGAAGAAGATGGCCAGCAGCCGGGAGGAGCGCAGGTTGGCCTCGGCGTTCTTCTGGTTCAGGTCGCCGAAGATGTCCTCGTTACGGCTCTCCCGCCGGAACGCCTCGACCGCCCTGATGCCGCCGAATGTCTCCACGAACTGGACGATGACCTGGGCGATCGTTTCCCTGGTCCGCCGGTAGGCGATGGCGGACTCGCGCCGGAACCACGCAGACAGCCAGACCAGCGGCGGGATGCCGGCCATGACCACGAGGGCCAGCTGCCAGTCCAGCAGCAGCATCCCGCCGCCGACAAGCAGCAGCGAGAGCAGCGAGGACACCAGCGACGCCAGCCCCTCGTCGAACAGGTCGGAGATCGAGTCGATGTCGGACACCTGGCGGGAGATCACCCGGCCCGAGGTGTACTGCTCGTGGAATGAGATCGGCAGCCGCTGGAAGTGGGCGAACAGGCGGCGCCGCAGCTCCAGCACCACGCGGCCGCCGAGCTGCCCGATGCTGGCGATGTAGGCGCGGGTGGCGCCAGCCTGCAGCACCACCGCCACGGCGAACGCCATGATGATCAGCGCCAGCGATCCGGCGTTGTGGGTCTTCTCCAGCTGCGGGATGTCGTCGATGCCAACCCCGACGAGCCACGGACCGGCCAGCGCCGCTACCTGGGCGGCCACGATCAGCGCAAAGATTGTCAGCACCAGGCGGCGGTACGGGGCGAGCAGGTCGGCCAGCAGCCGCCGGGAGCGCCTGCGCAAGAGCGTGCCGAGCTTGCCGCTGATCTCCTCTTCCTGCTCGGCTGCAATGCCGCGCCATGCCTGCACCGGTGCCGTGCTCATCTGCGGGCTCCCGCCGTAAGGCCCGGCGTGGCCTGGCCATCGTCACCGTTGCGGGCAAGATGATCTGAGCTCATCAGCTCCCGGTATCGCGGCTCGGTGGCGAGCAGCTCGTGGTGGGTTCCGAGCGCAGCAATCACCCCGCCCTGAAGCAGGGCGACCCGGTCGGCGAGGAGCACGGTCGATGGCCGGTGGGCGACGACCAGGGCGGTCGACTCGGTCAGGACCTCCGCTAGCGCGGCCGTCACCTTGGCCTCGGTGTGCACGTCCAGGGCCGACAACGGATCGTCCAGCAGCAGCACCTGCGGCCGGGCCAGGATGGCGCGGGCGAGTGCCACTCGCTGCCGCTGGCCGCCAGACAGGGCCATGCCCTGCTCGCCGATCCGGGTGTCCAGTCCCCAGGGCAGGTCCGCGACGAACTCGGCCTGGGCAGCTTCCAGCGCCATCGAGATATCCGCCTCGCTCGCGTCGTGCACGCCGAAGCTGACGTTCTCCCGCACGCTGGCGGAGAACAGGATCGGGTCCTCAAACGCGCAGGAAACCCGGCTGCGAAGCTCGGGCAAGGGCAGGTCTCGGACGTCGATGCCGTCCAGGGTGATCCGGCCGGCTGTCACGTCGGCCAGCCTTGGCACCAGATAGAGCAAGGTGGTCTTGCCTGATCCGGTCGCGCCGACGAGTGCCACCGTCTCACCCGGCTCGAGCTCCAGCCTGACGCCGCGCAGCAGCGAGGACTGCGCCTGCGGGTAGCGGAAGCCGACCCGGTCGAAGACAAGGCGGCCGGCTCGCTCGTTGCCGTCCCGGCCGCGCGACGACGGCACCAGGGCCGGTGCTGCCGTAGCCCGGGCCGCTTTCGCCGCGGCCGCCTCGCGGCCGCTCAGCCATCGTCCCGCCGTCAGCCCTGGCCGGTCTAGGACGCCGTGGTCGGCCGGGTCGGCGATGGTGGGCGCGGTGTCGAAGATCTCGTAGATCCGCTGCGCCGCGGTGGCCGCTTCCTGGCCGGTCGCGATGATGAAGCCCATGGCCTCGATCGGCCAGACAAGCAGCAGCGTCAGCGTCACGAACGCGACCAGTCCGCCAAGGGTCAGCGCATGGCTGCCTACCGCGAAGGCGCCGAGGAGCAGCAGCAGGCCGATGACTGCGTTCGGCACCATGTCCAGCGCCGCCCAGAAGGTGCCGCGCAGCCGGGCTTTGTCCACCTGGGTGCGGAAGACGAGCCGGGACTGCGCCAGGTGCCGGGCGGCGGCCTCGTCCCGGCGACCCAGCGACTTGAGCACCCGGATGCCAGCCGCCGCCTCCTCGACGTAGGTGGCCAGGTCACCCTGCTGGTCCTGGGACAGCCTGGACAGCACCCGGTAGCGCTTCTCGAATCGCAGGCACAGCACGGACACCGGCAGGAACAGGCAGCCGGTCAGCAGGCCGAGCCACCAGTTCATCCGGATCAGCAGCGCCACGATGAGCAGGAAGGTCCAGGTGTTGGTGATGAAGAACACGACGCCGAAGCCGGCGAACCGCCGGATCGTCGACAGGTCGTTGGTCGCGCGCGACAGTAGCTGCCCGGACTGCCAGGCGTCATGGAAGGCGGGTTCGAGCCGCTGCAGATGGTGGTAGAGGTCGTCGCGGATCGTCTTTTCCATCCCGGCAACGGCGGCTGACAGCGCCCACCGGCGGAAGAAATTCAGGCCGGCCTGGATCGAGCCGAGCGTCATGGCGGCGATGCTCAGCGGCACTAGCTCGGATCTGATCCCCTTGACCACGACGCTGTCGATGACGGACTTGGTAATGAACGGGATCGCGATCTCAAGCGTCACGGCGACGATCGCGGCCATGATCATGAGGAACAAGCCCAGGTAGTAAGGCCGAAGGTACTCGCGCATGCGCCAGAGGGCCTGCGCGGGAGTCTGCGGTTCGGCCCGTGCCGGGGCATGCGGCGGCGAACTAGCTGAGATGGGGGGCATTATCCGCAGGTTAACCGGCGATCGGTAGTGCTGTCACCAGAATTTTTGGCGCGGGCGCGCCGCCATGCCCGGCTAGCTGGCGGGCAGTCAGCTGCCGACGAGCCTGCCGCTGTTCGGCGTCAGTATGCCGTCCCGTCACGACTGCGGCGCAACCGGCGGCGGGCGTGCCGTCTCCGGATGAATGGGCCGCAGGGTGGCGAAGAGCGGGTAACTCTGGCACGCTGGCCAGACGACGGCGTGCTGTTGCCGGAGTCGGCTTGGAGGGGGCCCCGTGGAGCGCACCCATTCCTGGGACGTGCCTGCGCCGCTACGAGAGCCCGTTCCGGTTTTAGCTGTCTACCACGCGGGGATCGCAGCGATCTGCCAGCTTGCCGGTCAGTTCGATGAGGCGAGCTGGGGTGCGCAAACGCCGTGCCCGGAATGGCGCGCCTTCGACCTGGCCGGGCACCTGCGCTGCGTCGCAGACGATTTTCACGAATACCTGGACGAGGCTCCGGTGAGCCGCTATGCCCGGCTGATGGCCACTGGCGCACATCCGGATACCCTCACCCGGAAGCTGGCCAGGCAGAATGCTGCGGAGCTTGCGGCGCTGGCCGACGCGCCGCCGTCCGATCACATCGCCGCGTTCGCCGAGTCAGCCCAGCGCTACGCCGCCCGCCTCGGCGCGGTCTGGGATCTCCCGCATCATCAGTACCGGGACACCGTGGTGACCGTCGGCGGCATGGCAGGCGCCGCCAGCGCCGAGTGGCACCTGCATGCCTGGGACCTGGCGGTGGCGCTCGGCAGTGATTACCGGCCGGCCGATCCTGCCGCGGTGCTGGCTGGCTGGCTGGCCGGAATGCCGCACCGGCCGATACTGCCGACCGCCCGCAGCCACCCGGGCTGGAGCGCACGCCATCCCGATCCCTGGCATGCTGTGCTGGCGGTGTCAGGCCGGCGCGCGCCGGGCAGCCAGTCGGCGCCACGGATGGCCGGCTGGGTGCGGCAGCGCCTGCGGCGAAACCATGAAGTGCGCCTGTGGCGGAAGGGATGACCGGTAGTGAAGCTCAACGTGGAGGCGGTCCGGGCAGGTTACCCGGCGCTTGCCGATGGCTATGCGTACCTCGATGGTGCTGCCGGGACGCAGGTGCCGGCAGTCGTGATCGAAGCGACCGCCGCGGCACAGGCGGCCGGCCTCGGTAACGGCGGCGGCGTCTTCCCAGCCAGCCACCGGGCGGATTCCATCACTGCGGACTGCCGGGCGGCAGTGGCAGCTCTCACCGGCGGTCATCCTGACGGCGTCGTGCTCGGACCCAACATGACCACGCTGACCTACCGGCTGGCCGGAACACTCGCGAGTAGCTGGGCCGCGGGCGACGAGGTGATCGTGTCCCGGCTCGATCACGACGCCAACATCAGACCCTGGGTGCAGGCAGCTCAGCGGGCCGGGGCCACCGTGCGCTGGGCTGAGATCGACCCGGACACCGGCGAACTGCCCGCCGCGCAGTACCGCGAGCTGATCACCGACCGCACCAGGCTGGTAGCCGTCACCGCGGCCAGCAACGTCATCGGCACCAGGCCCGATGTCGCGGCCATCACGGCAATGGCGCATGCAGCCGGCGCGCTCAGCTACGTCGACGGCGTGCATGCCACCCCGCACGTCCCGGTGGACGTGCGCGCGCTGGGCGCCGACTTCTACGTGACCAGCGCTTACAAGTGGTCAGGCCCGCACATCGGCGCGGTCGTCGCCGATCCCGCACTGCTGGAGACGCTCCGGCCGGACAAGCTGGTCCCGTCTCCCGACGCGGTCCCGGAACGCTTCGAGCTTGGCACGCCGTCGTTCGCCAGCCTCGCCGGGGTCACCGCGGCGGTCAGCCACCTGGCCGGGCTGGCCGAGGCAGGCGGCCCTCCGGCCGGTACTCTGCGCGAGCGCGTGCTCAGCTCGATGGCCGCGGTGCAGCAACATGAGCAGGAGCTGTTCGGGGTACTGCTGGCCGGCCTGGAGAGCATGCCGCACGTCCGGACCTATGGCCGAGCGGCCAGCCGGACTGCCACCGCCTATTTCACCGTGGCCGGCCGCACTCCCCGGCAGGTCGCGGAGCACCTGGCCGACCGCAAGATCAATGTCTGGCACGGGCATAACTACGCCTGGGAACTGACCGGGGTGCTAGGCATCCGGGACAGCGGCAGCGCGGTCCGGGCCGGCCTGGTGCACTACAACGACAGCGCCGAGGTGGAACGCCTGCTCGGTGGGATTGCAGAGCTCGACGGGTAAACCGGATGCGGAGCGGGGAAGACCTTCCCTAGAGTGACCCGATGTCACCGGTCGGTAGCCATATGTCACTAAACGGGGGAGTGTTATGGGATTCCTCGATGATGCCATGGCCAAGCTTGGCGGCCAGCAAGGCCAGGAAGGCGGCCTTGCCTCGATCCAGAAGATGTTCAGCTCCAGCGGCGGCCTGCAGGGGCTGACCTCGAAGCTGACTCAGAGCGGCCTGGGCCAGCAGGTTCAGTCGTGGGTCGGCACCGGCGAGAACCAGCCGGTCTCCGGAGCTCAGGTCCAGCAGGCCATCGACCCGAACGAGCTGAACGCGATGGCCCAGCAGGCAGGCATGACACCGGAGGAGACCAGCGCCCAGGTGGCGCAGGCGCTGCCGGAGATGGTCAACCAGGCGACGCCGCAGGGCCAGATGCCTGCGCAAGACCCGTTCTCTAAGGGTCTCGACTCACTTAAGCGGATGCTCAAGGTCTAGCGAGTAATCTCGCTTCCGGCGGCGGCTCGCGAACCGGGCCGCCGCTGCCATGCGCCCGGCTCCGCGCTGGGCTAGCTGAACGTATAGCGGTACAGGCGCGTCTCGCGCTGCGCGAAGCCTGCCTTCACGTACAGCCCTCCGGCTGCTTCCCTGGCCGGCGCTCGTCAGGTCGACCGTCCTGGCTCCGGCCGCCTCAGCGAGCCGGAGTGCCTCGCGCACCAAGGCCATCCCGGCGCCTTGCCGCCCGGCCGCCGCGTCGACGACGACATCCTCGATCCAGGCTCGCAGGCCGGTCGGGATCGGGAACATCGCCAGCGTCAGGGTGCCGATGATGCGGCCGGCCTCGCCCCGTGCCAGCAGGACCGTCACGGCCGGCGAGGCGATCACGTTTGCGATGGCGTCCGCGTCCAGCGGCTTGGCCGTGCTCGACAGCTGCGGCAGCAGCCTGCCGAAAGCATCGACCACCTCGTCGGTCACCTTGTCGATTACCTCGATGCCGATTGTCACCCGGCGCACTTTACCGCGTGGCTGACATCCGGGGCGGCAGTAGCTCGGTTAGCTCAGTCCGGCTGCGTGCAGCGCGGCCGCGGTGCCGGCCGCTGCCACGATGACGACGAGGAACGGCGCCCGCAGCAGCAGCGCGATCACCGCGGCAGCCAGCCCGGCCAGGCGCGCCGGAGCGAAAATCAGCGCGTGCCCGTTCGTCGCGGTCTGCACCGCTGACAGCGCGGCCAGCAGCGCTACCGGGACAAGTTCGGCGAACCGGCGGACCACCGGCCTGGCCAGGACCCGCTGCGGCACGGTCAGGCCGGCCAGCTTGAATGCGTAACATCCGGCGGCGGTGACCAGCACGGCGATCCACACCGCGGTCACGGCGCGGCCTCGGCCGGGCTGGCCAGCGCTCCGGCGAGAGCCGCAGTAGCGGCCAGGATGACTGGCACGCCGACCGGCAGAACGGGGGTGGTCGCCAGCGCGATCGCCGCGCCGCCCAGCGCCACAGCGCGCTCGGTCCGGCCAGCCTTGAGGCGGGGCCAGATCAGCGCGAGGAAAGCGGCCGGACCGACCACGTCGAGGCCGAACGCCTGCGGTGAGCCGACGCGGCCTGCCCCGACAGCGCCTGCGAGCGTGCTGAGATTCCAGGTCAGGTACAAGCAGGCGAACGTCGCGGTAAAGCCGGTCCGGGCGGCGTCCGGATCGGGCTGGGCCAGCGCCACGGCGGTCGTCTCGTCGATGACACCGAGCGCGGCCAGCAGCCGGGCGGGCCCGCGCGGCCGCAGCATGTCGGCAAGGCGGAGGCCGTAGAGGGCGTTCCTGCTGCCGAGCAGGATCGCCCCGGCGGTGCCCGCCAGCAGGCTGCCTCCGCTGGCTATCACCCCGGCCAGCGCGAACTGGGACGCCCCGGTGAATGCCAGCATGCTCAGCGCGCACGCTTGCCAGACCGTCAGGCCCGAGCTGACTGCGGCCGCGCCGAAGGCAATGCCGGAGACGCCGACGGCCGCACCGAGGGCAACCCCGTCCCGGACCGGCCGGGCTGGCCGCTGGATCGACGGATCTGCGACGGTCCCGGCTGGCATACCGTCAACGTAGGCAATCTGAAGCGCCCGGTCTTGTACGTTCTTGCCGCCGGAAGTGGACGCAGCCGGACTCAGTCTGACGCAGACTGCCCACGCGGCGACCTTTCATCGATTCCTCACATCGGAGCAAAATCTCCCCGAGGAGCAACCACAATCGATGCAACGTCCGGTCGCGGGCCTTGTCAGCTCATGACGGCCTGGCTTCGCTCTCGCTGGTAGGCACCCGGCGGAACGCCGACAACGCGCTTGAAGTGCCTGGTCAGATGCGCCTGATCGGCGAAGCCGGTCAGGGCGGCCACGTCGGCTGGGGGCAGCCCGTCGTCGAGCAGCGAGCGCGCCCGGCGCACCCGCAAGTGGTTGAGGTAAGCGTGCGGCGGCAAGCCCGTCTGGGCGCGGAACGCGCGCAGCAGCGCGAACTGGCTCAGTCCGGTGATGGCCGCCAGTTCGGCGAGCGCGGGCGGCTCCGCAAGCCGTTCACGCAGCAGCTCGCAGACGGCACGGACTGCCGACGGCGCCAGGCCCGGCCCGGTGACTCTGGTCGTCTCCCGTGCGACCGCGGGCCCGGTCGCCGCGTGCGCGCGCAGCAGGCCGGCCAGTGCCGAGGTGAGCAGGCTTGAGGAGGCAAGCTGGTCACCGTGTTCCGCCGCACAATGCGCGCTGCGCAGCAGGGCCGCGCTGCGACCGTCGTACAGCACCGTCTGCGGGAAGCGCGGCGTGCCACGTCCCCAGCCGAGCTGCCCGGCCACTTCTGTCACGACGCTGACCTCGGGGTAGAGCACCCGGTAGGTCCAGCCGGAGGGTGTCGCCGCATGACCGGTGTGCACGACCTCCGGATCGAGTAGCGCTACCGCGCCCGGACCGGCCCGGTGCAGCGTTCCGCCGTAGTCGAACTCCTCGACGCCGGCTTCGATCAGCCCGAAGGTGTAGGTCTCATGCGCGTGCCGGCCGTACCGGTGCGTGACAAACCTGGCCCGCAGCAGGTCGACTCCCTCGACCGCCGCGTGCTGCCAGTACCGCGCAACCTCGGCCGCCATGTCTCATGCCTACCTGATCGCCGGTCCGCGATCCAACCGGATTGCCGCCTGCCCGCCGATCACGTCGCGAACTTGCTGCCGGTTCATGGCCGCGACAGCCGGGCGATCGCCGTTCCCAGCACTATGGGCGCAGGCGATGCACGTCCCATCCAGGCAGTCCGGTGCCAGGTCTGTCGGATCAGGTGTGAGCCGCTTCGGTGAGCCCGCCGGCGTCGTGACTGCGGTCCGATTTTCCGGTGTAGCCAGCGCGATAGCGGGCGAAGCCGGGCAGCGCGAGTGCCAGCACGCCCGACAATGCGACCGTGATCAGGCCGCCGGACAGCGCGCTGATCACGGGGGAGGCGAGCGAGCCGACGATGCCAGACTCCAGCCTGCCGAGCGATTCGCCGCCAGCGCCGATCACGTACTCCGCGGAGGTGAGCCGGCCGCGCAGCGCGTCAGTGGTGACGGCCTGCACGATCGTGCCCCGGATCACCACGGTGAAGGTGTCCGCAGCGCCGGCGATCGCGAGCAAGCTGAGGGTCAGCCACAGGCTGCGAGCCAGCGCGAAGCCGGCGAACGCCGCGCCCCAGATGGCGACCATGCACAGCATCGCTGCGCCCTGCCTGGAAAGCCGTCGCAACGGCCCGGTGCACGCCGAGCTGATCAGGCCGCCGACGCCGATCGCCGTGGTGAACAGCCCCAGCGTCGCCGGATTGCCGCCGAACCGCGCTGCGTTGATGGCGGGGAAAAGGGCGACCGGCAGGCCGAAGACCGTGGCGTTAAGGTCGGCGAGGAACGCGCCGGCCAGCACCTGGCTGCGCCGGATGAACCGAAGGCCTTCGGCCACCGCACGCGGACCCGGCCTGGCTGTGCCCGGCTGCGGCGGCATGGCAGGCAGCCGGGCCACGCCGTACAGCGCACCGCCGAAACTGACTGCGTCGATCAGGTAGCAGGCCTTGAGCCCGGCCGCCGCGGTGATGAGCCCGCCCAGCGCCGGGCCGACGATGAGGGTGGCCTGGAAGCTGATCCGGTTCAGTGCCAGTCCGGCGGCCAGCCGGTCCGGCGGGAGGAGGCTCGGGATCAGCGTCCGCCTGGCAGGCATATTCAGCGCGCCAATGGCCGACTGCACCGCGATCAGCGCGTAGAGCAGCCAGAGCACCGACAGTCCGGCGAACGCCTGCGCGGCGAGAGCAGCGGACACGGCAGCGAGGCACAGGCTGGTGATGAGGACGAGCTTGCGCCGGTCCATGGCGTCGATGAGCGGCCCGCCAAGCAAGCCGACCGCGAGCAACGGCCCCACGGCGGCCAGGCCGATGGCGCCGACCGCGAACGGTGACCTGGTGATGTCGTAGACCTGCAGCGGGACGGCGAAGCCGGTCAGCGCGCCGCCGATGGAGGACAACAGGCTGCCCAGGAACAGCCGGCGGAACTGCGCGGACTCTCGCAGCGGGGTGATGTCAGTGAGGAGCCCGGCCACCTGCTAGCCCGGCCTTCGTGCAGTCAGCAGCGCCGCGGCAAACTCTGGGTGGGCGCGGGCCCATTGCGAGTCGGTCATCCGCTGGCGGAACGAGCGCTGCCGGAGCGCGAGGGCTATCGCCGGGACCAGCTCGCCTAGGGGGAACGGCAGCTCGGCGTCGAGCTCGGCGGCAGCTGAGGCGGTGGCCGCCCATTCCGCCTCGATGGCCGGCAGCAGGGCACGAGCCCTGGCCGTCAGGTGCACGACCCGCTGCCGCGCATCCTCGCCAGGCTCGAGCACGACGAGCCCGCGTGCTCTCATCTGCGCCACCGTCTGGCTGGCGGCCGAGTGCGTTACCGAGATCGCGCTGGCCAGGTCCCGGATCGGCACCGGCCCGAGCGCGACTAGGGCGCGGACGACCGGGCTGAAACGCGGCCGGTAGCCTGTCACGCCCAGATCGGCCAGCACCGTCGCGATGTCGCCGTCCATCTCGTCCAGGACATGCCGGAGCAGGGTGCCGAGCCCGGTGAGGGATCCGGACCGGCCGGGCTCGGCGGGCTCAGCCATGACCAGCTTCGCCATGACCGGCCGCGAACCTGTCGGTGGCCGCCACGATCGCCGCGTCCATCGCGGTGCTGCCGCCATGCCCGGCCGCATCGACCAGCACGAGCTCGCAGCCGGGCCAGGCGGCCGCCAGCTGCCACGGCGTGCCAATCAGGTTGATCAGGTCAAGGCTGCCCTGGACGACAATGCCGGGAACGGCTGCCAGTTCGGCTGCCCGCCGAAGCAGCACACCGTCGCTGAGGAAATGATCGTTGCTCCAGTAGTGGGTTACCAGCCGGGCGAACGCCAGCCTGAATCGGGGGTCGGCGTAGCGGGGGTCGGGCCGCGGAGAGGTCGGGACCATGGCCTCCTCCCAGTCGCACCAGTGCCTGGCCGCCTTGTCCCGGACGTCGCCGTTCCCGTCATTCAGCAGGCGGCTGTAGGCGGCGGCAAGGCTGCCGTCCCGCTCGTTGTCGGGAACGCCGTCGCGGAAGCGCGCCCAGTCCGCCGGGAAGAGCCCGCCGAGACCGCGGGTCAGCAGCTCGACCTCGGTGCGGCGGCCGGTGCCGACGGCGCTCAGCACCATGCCGGTGACGCGGCCGGGATGCTCCTCGGCGTAGGCGAGCGCCAGCACTGAGCCCCAGGAGGCGCCGCGGACGAGCCAGCTGCCGATACCCAGGTACTGGCGGAGCCGCTCGATGTCGGCCAGCAGGTGCTGAGTCGTGTTCGCTGTCAGGCTCACCGCCGGGTCGCCGGCGTGCGGCCTGCTCCGTCCGCAGCCGCGCTGGTCGAACAGCACAATCCGGTACGCGGCCGGATCGAAATAACGGCGCATTCCGGCTGTGCAGCCCGAGCCTGGGCCGCCGTGCAGCACCAGGGCCGACCTGCCGTGCGGGTTACCGCAGGTCTCCCAGTACACGGCGTTGCCATCGCCGACGTCCAGCATGCCGTGGTCGTACGGCTCGACTTCGGGGTAACGGGCGCCCATCGGTTCCTGCTCCCGGCCAACGTGACAGTGTTACAACAGTGCTAATACATTACGCCATAGACCAGAGCCGAGGCGAGCCGGTCAGGCCAGGCAGGCCTCGGCAGGGCCGAGGTCAGGCCGCGCGGTCAGGCGGGCCGGTCAGGCGGGCCGGTCAGGCAGGACTGCGCCGGGTAAGCGCGACGGCGGCAGCGAGCAGCAGCGCCGAAGCTGCGATGAGCCAGCCGACCTCGATGAGCTGGAACACGTGGTACCGGCTAGCAGGCTGGTAGGTGGCCCACAGCACGATGTGATGCAGGGTGAGCCAGGAGGCCGGCCGCAGCTGGTCGGCGTTGCTGAGCAGGCGGCCGTCCGGCCAGCCCAGAGTCTCGCTCATGATGAGCGGGTGACCGGCCCAGTAGTAGCCATAGTAGCTTCCGGCGCCCTGGAACTGGACATGCAGCGATCGGTGCACCGGCGCGAGGTAGTGCATCCGCCAGGACGCTGATACCGCATACCAGAGGGCGCCGTAGCAAGCGAACGTCGCGGCCATCGCCGGTATCGTCCGCCGGATGGCGGCGCCGAGGACGACGCCCAGGGTGAGAGCGAACAGCACCCACCCCATCAGGACGAGGACGCTCAGGTTGAACAGCAGCGGCGACCACGGACCGGCATGCACTGAAGCGGTCCTCGGGAAGGGCGCCAGCCACCAGCCGAACTCGGCGCCGAGGCCGAGCGCGGCGGCAGACAGCAGGCACGCGACCGGCAGGACCTGGACAAGGAGCCACCGGCTGCGGCTCGCGGCCTGGGTCCAGGCGAACCTGGCAGTGCCATTCTCGATCTCGCGGGCCACAGTCGGCGCTCCGAGGAACACTCCTGCGAGCACCGCGAGCAGCTGGCAGACCACAGCGAACGCCTGCATTTCGAGCGAGTAGTCGTGGCCGGCCTGGCTCGTGTCCTGCCAGTCGGCTCCGTGCCGGGCGGCGAACTCGTGCATCGGCACGCCTGTCACCAAAAGCGCGACGGCCATGATCACGACCGCCACCAAGACCGAGAGCAGCGCGGTCCGGTGCTGTCGCGCAGTGACCCGGACAAGACGGGGCAGCGGCGCCACGGCGACTTGGACTGGCCCGGGATTTTCGCTGACCGGCGGAGCGGCGGCGGTCATGGCGTCACCGCTGATCCGTCGGCCGACGGTGCCATCACTAGGCCCGGCAGCATGCGGACGGCCGGGTCGCGCAGGTAACCGAGCACCAGGTCCTCCAGCGTCGCCGGGTCGGACTGCCAGCCAGCCGGAGTCTGGGCCACGGGCGCCGACATCCTGACCAGAACGTGCACCTGCGCGCCGGCCTGACGGGCATGAACGACTGCGAGCCTCGGTGCGTCACAGGACAGCTGGCTGGCCGGCCCGGTCAGCACCCGGTGCGCGGCTAGCAGCTCCTCGACCTCGCCGGACAGCTGGAGTCGCCCTTCGTTGAGCACGACCAGGTAATCGGGCGATCCGCTCCAGCTCGCCGACGACGTGGGAGGAGAACACCACCGACATGCCCCCGGCTGCTACCTCAGCCATCAGCGATCCCAGGAAGTCATGCCTGGCCACCGGATCAAGGCTGGCCAGCGGCTCATCCAGGATGAGCAGCCTAGGGCGCTTAGCCAGCGCAATCGTCAGGGCGAGCTGCGCGCGCTGACCGCCGGACAGCGCGCGCACTTTCCGGTCGAGCGGGATGCGCAGCTCGGCGACGCGAGCGAGAGCCCGGTCGTTGTCCCAGCTGACGTTGAGGTTCGCGGCCAGGCTGAGCATGCCGCCTGCTGGCAGATGGCCATACAGCGGCGCGTCCTGAGCGACGAAACCGATGCCGATCCTGGCGTCGGCTGATCCCGGTCGATGGCCGAGCACGGCGATATCGCCTGCGCTCGGTCGGAGCAGTCCGGCTGCGATGTTGAGCAGCGTCGTCTTGCCTGCGCCGTTCGGCCCGGCGAGGGCGACCACATGGCCGGCCGGGATGCCAAGGCTGCAGTCACGCAGTGCCCAGGAGCGTCGGTAACGCATCGACAGCCCGCGGCACTCGATCACGTTCACGCGACTTCCCCCGGATGCCGGCGGCCCCCGGACCGCGGGCGAGCGCTTCGCCGGTCAGCGCCGCGGCGCTGGCCACGCTCGTCGCGGCTGTCAAGAAAATCCCGCAGCGAGGTGGTGAACACGGCCGCGATGCCTTCGCCATCCAGGCCGGCGTCGCGGGCTGACCGTAGCCAGTCGAGCAGGCTGGTGCGTAGCGCGGCCTGTTCGGCGAGCCCGACCCGGCGCAGTGTGCCAGCGATGAACGTGCCCTGGCCCGGCCTGCCTTCCGCCAGGCCGCGGTGCTCCAGTTCGCGATAGGCCTTCAGCACCGTGTTCGGATTGATCGCCAGCGACTCGACGGCTTCCTTGACGGTCGGCAGCCGGTCTCCCTCCTTGAGGTAGCCGAGCCGCAGCGAGCCGGGCCCTGGGCAGCCCGTGCTGGGCTGTCGCCTGTGATGCTGCGCTGCTAGCCCGGCTGCTGCTGGCCCGATGGCGGCACCGCGTCGTCACGAGCAGATGTGCTTGAAGGCAGTGGCGCCGGGACGCAGCCGGAACAGCACGCGGTGGCCAGCCTGGTCGCGGAAGACCGCGGTGGTTGGTGACAGCACGGTCATCGTGCCTGGCTGGTACGGGTTCGCCCAGCCGGCCGGCGGGTTGCCTGCGCCATCGCTGAGTGGGTGCACGGCTTCGAAGTACCGGTTACCGATGCGCGCCTCGTCGACGCCGCAGTGGGTGTACAGCCGGAACGGTTTCGTCGGCTCAGCCCCGAGGTGCGCTGCCGGAGCGGGCTGCCCCGGCCCGGCCGGCTGCGCGCGCATAGCCGCTGCAGGATGCCAGGACCACCGCCGCGACGGCAGTGACGGCCGCCGGTCCGATGTATCGCCGCATGCGTCCGGTCATCGCCGCCTCCTGGGGTGAATCAACCGTGGCGGTTGGACGCTGCGGGGCGGCCGTAGGTTACGCAGGTCGTGAGATCAGTCGGGGATTGTCGCCAGGCGGTGCTCGCAGCCAGGCCTCCGATCGCCCGCCACGCGGCGAGCGCGGCGAGCGCGGCGATCGCCTCCATCGGCCAGGACCGGATGCTTCGTGAGTGCCGGGGCGCTCAGGGGCTGTTGGCGTGGCAGTGTCCCGCCCCCCGGGGGTGGTGGGGGCGGGACGCTGCGGGGTTCCCGGCGGGGGTGGTGCCGGGGTGGGGGTGGCCGGCGGGGGGTGCCGGGGGCGGGGGTGGTTAGAAGGCGGGGGTGGCGGTGGTGATGTCGTAGTGGGTTCCCCAGTACCACTGGGTGGCCTGGGCGCCGGGGACGATGTGGGGGGTGCCGGTGGGGTCGGCGATCCACCAGCGGATGCGGGTTTGCATGTGGTGGGGGAGGGTGTGGACGGCGGCCTGGACGGCGGGCCATTCTGATCGCATGGTGTAGAGGCGGGCCAGGGCGGTGGGCTGGGTGGTGAGCTTGGCGCGGGCCCAGGCGGCGGCGCCGGCGGGGGTGGCGTCGCCGGGTTCGATGTCCAGGACGGAGGCGCGGGGGTCGGAGCCGTTGGTGTCGATCCACAGGACGTGGCGGCCGGTGACGGCGGCGGGGGTGACGGCGTAGCCGCCGGTGGCGTAGGTGGCGATTTCGTGGTGGGCGGGGATGGCGGCGGGGGTGACGGAGTCGTAGATCTGGTAGGGGCGGGCGGGGGCGTGCGCGGCGGCGCGGCGGGCGGTCTGGCGGGCGTCGGCGTGCCGGGCCGGGGCGTCGGCGTGCCGGGCCGCGGGGGCGGCGTGGGCAGCGGCGTGCCGGGTGGCGGGGGCGTGGTGCGCGGCGGGGGCGTGGTGGCCGGCGGTGGTGGTGGTGAGGGTGGCGGCGCTGGCGGTGCCGGCGCTGGCCAGGGCTGCGGCGGCGCCCAGGGCTGCCAGGGCGCTGCGGCGGCCGCGCAGGGCGTCGGTCAGTCGGGCGGTGCGGGGCATCGGGCGTCCTTCCTGTCGGTGCCGCCGGCCGGGGTGGCGGCGGGTAATGGCAGGTTCGACGCGGGGGGTGGCGGGCTGGTTTCGCTGTGTAACCGAGGTCACTACTTGCGGGTAACTTTGCTGCCCGGTTATCCGGACATGCCGGGCTATCCCTGCTGGCACGAGGCCGGGCCGTGCGCCGAGGGGCAGCCGGAAGCGTTATATAGCGGGAGATAACCGGTGCTGGTGATCGCGATTCCGGTCGGGGTCCGGGGACGTATGTGGCTGGGGTGCTGCCGGGACGGCAGCAGATCCCCGAACGTCGGCCGGCGGCGTGACCGGCCCCGGCCGGCCCTCTCCGGCTGGCCGCGGGTCGTTACGTAAAGTCGGCTCCGTAGATGTTCCAGGCGGCTCCAACCTGCTGCTATCGACGAAAGAGCACTATGACGGCGCCCAACTCACCAAGACCGCAGCCCTCGCCTGCTCCGCCGCATGATCTGCGGGCAACCAGCGACGAGCGACGAGCATCGGGGAAGGCCGCGAGGAAGCGGGCCCGGCGAAGCACGCTGGGGGACTGGGCAGCGAAAGACCGCACGCACGACGCCGTAGAGACGATCTTGGCGCAGAACCGGATCCGGGTGCCCGAGCTGGCGCCGATCCGCCATCACCGCATGGCGGCCTCGGCGTGGAACTATTACCGGGGTGCTGCCGCGGTCATGGCTGCCGACCTTGCGTCGAAGCCTGATAGCGGGCTGGAGGTGCAACTGTGCGGAGACGCTCACGTGCTGAACTTCGGCCTGTGGGCGACGCCAGAGCGGAACTTGTACTTTGACTTGCGCGACTTCGACGAGACTCTGCCCGGCCCGTTCGAGTGGGATGTCAAGCGATTCGCGGCCAGCCTCGTAGTGGCCGCCCGCGAGAACCGGATCAAGTCCGCTAGGGCTACCGATGCTGTCCTGGCCGGCGTGGAGTCCTACCGCAGGCGCATGCGCCAGTACACGCAGATGCCCGAGCTGGACATCTGGTACGACGGAATGTGCGTCGACCGGTTGATGAGCTACTTCGAGCCGGCCGACCGGGGGCGGGTCACGATTCACATTGACAGGAAGCGGCAGCGCCGCACCAGCCTAGGAGCGTTCGCCAAGCTGACCACGATGACGCACGGGCGGCCCAGGATAACCGCGGAGCCACCGATCCGCGTCACTATCAGTGATGACGAGCAGGCTGACCTGGTAGATCACTTCCTGCCTGAGTACCGGCTGACCTTGCAGGAGGACCGGCAGATTCTGTTCGACCGGTTCACCGAGGTCGACACAGTCCGCCAGGTCGTCGGGGTGGGCAGCGTGGGCATGCGGGTCTATCTTGTTCTGCTCGAGGGGCGCAGTGGTGCCGATCCGCTGTTCCTCCAGGTCAAGCAGGCCGGGCCGTCAGTGTACGAGGCCCACACCCGGCCCAGCCTGCATGACAATCACGGCGCGCGGGTGATCAACGGCAAGCGGCTGGTCCAGACCGCCACCGACATCTTCGTGGGCTGGGGCTCGTTCCACGGCAGGGATTACTACGTCCGGCAGTTCCGTGACATGAAGATCATTCCGACTACAGAGCTGATCACACCCAGGCTCTCCGAGTTCGCCACGGCTTGCGGTGAGGCTCTCGCCCGGGCGCATGCCCGCACCGGCGATCCGGCAGCTATCGATAGTTACATCGGCAGGGGCTCAAACTTCACCGATGCGATTGCCCGATTCGCCCATGAGTACGCCGATCAGAACGCGCGGGACCACGCCGACCTGGTCCGCGCTATCGGCGCAGGCACCGTGGCGAGCCTGCCAGGGTGACGTCCGCGCGCCGCGGACGGGCGGGATCTGGCGTGGTCAGGCCAGGGTCGCGGCGAAGCCGTCCGCGTCAGCTGAAGTCCGGGCGCGTCGAGCAAGCCAGGCCAGCAATCCGAGCATGGGCACGGTAACTAGTGGCTCGAGACCGCGCAGCGCCGCCGGAAGCACCAGCGACAAGATTATTGTCGGCAGTAGCGCACCGCTGATGACCGCGAGCGTGTGCGGATCTCCCCATCCGGGGCGCGCGGTCCAGTTCCGCGCGGTCGCTACGACCAGGCTGAAGACAGCGCACATCACCCCGACTAGCGCGACCTGCCAGGCAGCGAGCATGTCAGCCGGGACTGCCGCTCCGACCAGCCCCGGAACGACGGCGAACGCGGCATAGAACAGGACCGTGCCGGCCGCTCCGGCGAGCCGAAGTCTCTGGATGCCTGGCGGTTGCTTCGCCGAGATCCGCCGGGCCGGCGCGGCCGGCAGTGCCAGCGCCGCGGCCACCAGGACCATCACGGCCAGCAGCACGACAGCCCGCGAGCCGCGGTGAGCCGGTCGCGAGAGCCCGGCCGCCGTCACCAGGACCAGCATGACCGAGCATGCCGTCACGCCGCCGCGGCGCAGCCACCGGCGGCCAGCGATCCGCCGGAACATCAGGTTGACCAGCAGGATCGGCAGCACCGTGCTGTACAGCGCGTGGAAGACCGTAAGCCCCGCGGCGACAGCCGGATCGACGCCGCCGATAAGGGCGTACCCCTTGTACTGCGCCCGGTACCAGGTACCGGCGATAACTCCCTCGTTGATGGCGCCAGCAGCTGCGCCTAGCAGCAGGACGCTGGCCCACCGGGCGGCACGGCACCGGGTGAACTCGCGGACGAGCAGCGCAACCGATCCGTAGAACGCGCTGATGAACAGCCAGACCTGCGGCCTGGTCAGCAGCAGCAGCGGAGACGAGTTATAAGTGACCACCGACTCCGGGATCAGCGGTGCCAGCAAGAACAGGGTCAGTGCCGCAGGCCACGTTCGCGGCCGCCCGACTGGCATAGATCCGCCCACCGGGCCAGTCTGGCGGTACGAGGCGCGGTGTGCGTCGGCGACGAGTCGTACCCGGCTCGGTCCGTAGGATGAGAGCGTGAGCAGAGTTCATGACGTCGGCGGCCAGACCGGCTTCGGGCCGGTTCCGGTGGCGGAAGGCACGACCCAGTTCGCCGCCGACTGGGAAGCACGGGTGTGGGCGCTGAACGCCGTCCTCAGACGCCGCAACGTCTACACAACCGACGAATTCCGCGACGCCATCGAGCGGATCCCGCCACAGGAGTACCTGGCCGCGTCGTACTTCGAGCGCTGGCTGCTGGCGATCGAAACGCTGCTGGCCGCCAAGGGCGCGGCGTGAAGTTCGCGGTCGGCACCCAGGTCCGTGTCCGCCTGACTGACCCTGATCATCACACCAGGCTGCCGCGCTATGTGGCCGGCCACGTGGGGGAGATAGTCGAGGCCGAAGGGCAGTGGCCGCTCCCCGACGACGTAGCTCAGGGTGCGCCGCAGCCGAGAGTCGAGACGGTGTACGCCGTCCGGTTCCCGGCCGGCGATCTCTGGGGACACGGCGCGCACATGGTGACGGTAGACATGTGGGAGTCCTATCTGGAGGCAGCGCCGTGAGCGATCATGACGGCCACGTCCACCTGCCCATCGCGGCGCGCGTCCGGGCTCTGGAAGACCGGGTCATCGCCGCAGGGCTAGCTGACGACGATGAGCTGGATGCGATCTTGTCGGCCCTGTTCGAGAATGCTGCCCCGGTCAACGGCGCGAGAATCGTGGCCCGGGCATGGACGGACAGCGCATTCAAGGCGCGCCTGCTCGCTGATGGCAGCGCGGCCGCCGCCGAACTCGGATTCGGCGCCGGCGGCGCCGGTGGGTACCGGCTGCGGGTCGTGGCGAACACCCCGGCGCAGCACAACATGATCGTCTGCACGCTCTGCTCGTGCTATCCGGTCTCCCTGCTCGGGCCGTCACCAAGCTGGTACAAGAGCCTCGCTTACCGATCCCGTGCGGTGCGCGAGCCGCGCACCGTGCTCGCCGAGTTCGGCCTCGCACTGCCAGCTGACACCGAGATCGTGGTCTGGGATGCCAGCGCCGAAACCCGTTACCTGGTGCTGCCGATGCGGCCAGCTCACACGGCGGATCTCACCGAGGACGAGCTCACCGGCCTGGTCAGCGCCAACGGCCTGATCGGCACAGCTGCGGTGTGATGCCGTCAGGGCCGGGCAGGCAACCGGTGCTTATGGCGCGAGCCGGAACGGCGGATACTGATCGGTGACCAGGGTTACCGCGTAGCCGATGACCCTGTTGTGCCAGCGCGCCAGTCCCTCGATGAAGTCAAACATCCCGCGCGGATAGCGGCCGGTGAACAAGATGGCGAACCAGACCACGATCAGGACGAAGAACGCCACGATGTCCAGGACGAACAGCACGATGTAGTGCGGGATGGCCAGCAGCCACTTGATCAGTGGCAGCCACCGGTTCAGGTCACCGGCGGCGTCCGGGTACGGGTAGTCCAGGTGCACCGACTGGTGCTCGTCGGTGGACGGATACTGATCGGCCATCAGCGCTAGGTAGATAACGACGCGGTTGGTGAGCCGCTGCAGCTCAAGGTTCCAGTCGAACCACCAGCGCGGGTACTTCTGCCGGAACAAGATCATCAGCAGCGGGCCGAAGAACAGCAGTCCTCCCGCGCCAGCGGCCACCTCGGTCGTGCCGTGTCCGTTACTCCACTGCCAGGCACCGCCATCCACCGCGCCGAGCACGATGGCGATGGGGATAACCGTGAAAATCCGGAAGAAGCTGGTAACACGGTCTAGCGGGCGGTCGGGATAGTCGACCGAGAAGCTAATGGGGTACTCGCTTCCGTTCATGACGTCCTCTCCTTCGCCGGTACTCCGGCAGGAACCATGGTGCCAGTCATCGTGGCGAGATCAAGAACGCAACTCGGGACGGCGCGGCGAACGTCTGGAATCGCGGCGATAGCTGACCGCAGCGGCACCAGCGGCCGGAAGAATAGGCGGCATGCGCATTGACTGGGACGTCCCCATCGCGATGGACGACGGTGTCGTGCTGCGCGGCGACGTGTTCCGCCCGGACGCAGAGGGCCGGTTCCCGGTGATCATGACGCACGGTCCGTACGCGAAGTGGCTCGCTTTCCAGGATGGCTTCCCGCGGCAGTGGGCGAACCTGGAGTCCGAGCACCCGGACGCGCTCGCTGGCTCGTCCAGCCAGCACCAGAACTGGGAAACCGTCGACCCGGAGAAGTGGGTACCCGACGGCTATGTAGTGATCCGGGTCGACTCGCGCGGTGCCGGGAGGTCGCCCGGCTACCTGGACATCTTCTCGTCACAGGAAACGACGGACTACTACCAGTGCATCGAGTGGGCCGCCGCGCAGCCCTGGAGCACGGGAAAGGTCGGGCTGCTCGGTGTTTCCTACTACGCGATCAACCAGTGGCAGGTAGCTGCGCTGCAGCCACCGCACCTGACCGCGATCTGCCCGTGGGAGGGTGGCAGTGACTTCTACCGGGACTTCACCCGCCATGGCGGCATCCTCAACGTCTTCGTCCGCCAGTGGTACCCGCCGCAGGTGGCCGGAGTGCAGCACGGCGTCGGCGAGCGCGGCCCCCGGCATCGCGCTACCGGCGGCCTGGCCGCCGGGCCGGAAACGCTCACCGACGCGGAACTGAAAGCCAGCCGCGCCGACACGCCCGCCGCGGTGCTGGCGCATCAGCTGGTCGACGACTATTACCGCGAGCGCAGTCCGGAGCTGGAGAACATCACTGTCCCGGTGCTATCCGCCGCGAACTGGGCGCATCACCTGCACACCAGGGGCAACTTCGAGGGCTACGCTCGCGCTGGCAGCACGCAGAAGTGGCTCGAGGCGCACGGCTTGCAGCACTGGGCCGAGTTTTACACCGACTACGGGGTCCGGCTGCAGAAGCGCTTCTTCGGCCACTTCCTCAAGGGCGAGGACACTGGCTGGGATAGCCAGCCGCCCGTGCTGCTCCAGGTGCGCAACGTGGATGGCAGCTTCACCGAGCGCGCGGAGCACGAGTGGCCGATCGCGCGCACCCAGTGGACGCGCTATTACCTTGACATCGGCCGCGGGCAACTTGGCGAGCAGCCAGGCGCGACCGAGCACAGCGTGACCTTCGATGCCCTTGGTGACGGCCTGCAGTTCTGGACTCCGCCGCTCGACCAGGATCTGGAGCTGACCGGCCCGGCGGCGGCCAGGCTGGTGATCGCGTCGTCGACCGGTGATGCCGACATCTTCCTGACTCTCCGGGTGAGCGACCCTGACGGGCGCGACGTCACGTTCGTGAGCGGGCAGGATCCGCACGGCTGCGTCGGCTTCGGCTGGCTGCGGGCCTCGCATCGGAAGACCGACCCTGACCGCAGCCTGCCGCACCGGCCCTGGCACACCCATGACGAGCGGCAGCCGCTGACACCGGCGGAGCCGGTCAGCCTCGACGTAGAGATCTGGCCGACGTCAGTGGTCATCCCGGCCGGCTACCGACTCGGGGTCATGGTGCAGGGACACGACTTCGAGCTGCCGGGCGACGGGCCATGGCCGACGGCATTCGGCGTCACCATGCGCGGCAACGGGATCTTCGTGCACGACGATCCCGCGGACCGGCCGCCGGAGGTCTTCGGCGGTGCCACCACCCTGATCTCCGGCGGTGCGAGCCCGTCGTATCTGCTGCTGCCGGTAATCCCGCGCGAGCGGTGCGGCTAACTGCCGGCTACGGGCGCCGGGGCGGCTGACTGCGGCGGTATGGCCGGCACGGACGCGAGGGCTGATGGCGGCGCAGGCGGCAGCGGCGGAGTCTGGCCGGTGCCCGTCGGCGCGAGCAGACTCGTGACGTCAAGCTTTGTCCCGGCCATCTGCTTGAGCATGAAGTCGTGATTGAGGTCCAGGACCGCGCGCGTCTCGGCGGCGATGACGGCGTTGCGACTCAGGCTGAGCTCGTTGTCCTGCTCCTGCTCACCGGACAGCGACCAGTTCGTGGATCCCTTCACTGTGTAGACGCCGTCGATGATCACGATCTTCAGGTGCGAGATCGCGTTGTGGACTGAACTCGTGCCGATCGCGATGCTGTTGCCGAAAGCGTTGTTGTTCCAGCTGGACAGGATCTGCTTCTCGTGCGCGCCGGTAGCCTGACTGCGGTCCAGGCTCATCTGCACGTAGACGTTGGCGTCAGCCAGCTTGGCCTGGATGATCTTATTGAGCTCATCGTCGTCATAGCCGAACATGTTCACCACGATGGAATGCTGTGCGCTGCCGAGCAGATCGACAAGCAGGCCATGCACGTTGTCCCGCGGCGCGAAGAACGTCCGCTGGTCGTCGGGATAACCGTCTAAGAAGCGCCCCTCGGCCTTGAACTGCGCCAGGCCATCCCATGAGAATTGCACGTCAGCCATTCCAGCCCCTCCCGCTGCCATCCGACTCACTCATAGTGCAGTAGCCAGGCCCCCGCGTCTATGCGGGGACCTGGCTACTTGTTACGGCCGGGTCAGTCGCGCTAGCAGCCGGCTGTCATGGGCAGCTCGCGCCTGTCACGGGTAGCTTGCGACGTCCTGCGGCGCCTGCGTCCCCGGATTGGTAGACGTGGCCGGCCCGCCGACCCCGTTGATGACGGAGTTATCGCCGCCGGAGCCGGAGATCCACAACGCGAACACGTTATGGAACTGCACGCCAGGCGTATCAGGCGCCTGGAAGGCCGCGGTGTCATACAGCGTGGCGGGCGTGCTGATGAACACGACGTAGCTGCCCATCCCGTAGCCCTGGAAGGTCCGGACGTTCCGGGTCACCAGGAAGGCCGGGTACCCGTCCTGGCCTGGCGATGCCATCCAGGCCGACTGGCTGGGCGGGTCGTACGGCAGCTCGTTCTGGAAGAAGATGTTGGTGCCGCCCTGGCCGGTCCAGATCACCTCGTATTTCTGATAGTGCTCGACAAACAGTCCGTATGAAGTCACGTCGTCGCCGGTGACGACCACGCCGGTGGCAGCGGTGTTCTGGGTCCAGCCAACGGCGTTCCCGTGATCGGCCCGCCACGCCCACACGTTGTCGATGATCGAGTTGCTGGCATTGTCGAGGAGGCTGACGGTGGCTCCGACGCTCGTGGTCTCGGCCCCGCCGATGCGGAAGAACACGTCCTGAATGGTGTCCGGGTCGCTGGCGCTGGCAGGCCCCGGATGCCCGACCGACAACAGGACCGCGGAGCTAACCGGGCCGGCATCGAACAGCAGGCCGGACAGCCGCACTCCGTCGTTCGCCACGGCGATCATGGCCGGGCTGCCGTTCTGGGGCACCAGCGTCGCGAATCCCTGACCAAGCACGACGGTGTCGGGATGGCTGACCACGATGGGCTGGCTCAGGTCGTAGACGCCGGGCGTCAGCATCAGGTCCTTGCCGCGAGCGAGCGCGGAGTTGATGGCCCAGACCGGCGTGCCGGGGCTCGCCACGAAGAACTTCGACAGCGGGACGGAGTGACCGGCCTCGGCGCCGCCGGCCCACGACGGTCCGGCGGAGTTGCGCTGTACTGCGGGAACGAAGACGTCGTAGCTCCCGCCCGAGTCGGTATAGAGGAACGGCTCCTCCGCTGTCACCGGGCTCGCCGGCAGCAAGGTGTTCTGGTCACACTGGCCGCCGAATGCTGGCGACGGTGCGCCCTGAACGCCTGAGTAGACCATGTTCCACAGGCCACCGTTGTCGGGCGCGCAGCCGTTGGACCCGCCAATCTCGCTGTTGCGGACCAGGTACTGCTGGTTACCGTAGAAATTCGCGTCACCGCTGATCTGGCTGTCGGCGATGAAGCCGCCGCTGGCGAAGTTGTGGGTCGCGCAGTAGTCCTGGAACACGACGCTGCCGTTGATGATCGCCCGCCGGATCGGGGCCGCCTGGGAGGCCGACCACATCTCCGCCGAGTTCGCGCAGTACTTGGTGAACGAGTCCACGACCGGGGGCGCATAGGCCGGCGGCGAACTCGGCAGGTCCACGTTGAGGGTCAGGTTGGACAGCGAGCGCCAGAAGTTGTCGTCAGAGTTACAGTCAGTCGAGGGCGCCGGCGCGCACAGGTTGTTGAACACCTCGATCGCGCCGTTGATGACGGTGTCCTGCGGCATGGAGCCGAGGCCTGCGACCTCGGTGTAATAACCGACCTGGAACACCAGCGGGTCACTCGCCGACCCGTAGGTGCCGGGCTGGAACAAGATGGCGTACCGCTGGCTGTCGAACTGGCTCGCGACTGGAACCTGCTGGGTCGAGATGCTATCGAGGTCGGCCTGGATCGCGGCCTGGCTCATCGTGTCGTTGAAGACGCACACGTTCGGGCCGAATGCCGCGACGTTCGCGTCGGGGCAGAGCGAGGTAGCTGCACCGGCTGCACCTGCCGATGTCACCGCTAACCCGCCGACGGTCAGTGCTAACGCGGCTATGACCGCCATCCGGCGCCGCGAGCGCCCGGTGACTCCCGCGAACAGCCTCGCACTCCGGGGCCGGGCTCGGGCGAATCCAGGCTTGCTGGCTGCTCGCATGATGGCTGCCCTCCTGGTCTGGCTGGTACGGGTTATGCACGCTTGAGAATGAATAGCGCGCCTGTACCGGTCTATATCGGGTTTTCCGGCGAGTCAACACCTATAGCGGTCGGCCGTTGACAGCCGCCGTACACGGTGTGATTGTCAGGAAGAACGTGCCTGGTACCGGGCGGCCAGCGATTGCCCGCGCGAAGGATGGTGCCCCGGTGACCCTCGAAGACCGCCCGCTAAGGTTCCCGCCAGCTGCGCCGCAGTGGCCCGGTCAGCCAGTGGCAGATTTCCGCGCGCTCCTGCGAGACCGCCCCGTCCTGCAGGTAGAGCTACCCGACGGCAGCGCTGCCTGGCTGACAGGCGGCTACGAGGAAGTCCGCCAGGTACTCATCGATCAGCGCTTCTCGCGTGCGCTGGCGGTCGCGCCCGGCCGGGCGCTGCGAGGCACTGAAATGGCCGCGGCGAGTTCCATGAACGGGCTGGACCCGCCGGCTCATACCAGGATCCGCAAGCTCGTGGCCAGTGCGTTCACCGCCCGGCGGGTGGAGGCTATGCGCCCTCGGGTGGCCGCCATCGTGGCCGAGCTGATCGATGCGTTCCGCCGCCAGCCGCAGCCGGCCGACCTGATCGCCGGGCTCTCGCTGCCGCTGCCGGTTCAGGTGATCTGCGAGATGCTCGGCGTGCCGGCTGGTGACGTAGAGCAGTTTCACGCCTGGTCGGACACCATCCTGGGGGACTGGCAGCGCGACTCTGACCAGATCATGACCGCGCTGGCCGCCTTGTACGGGTACTTCGAACGGCTGATCGCGGCGAAGCGAGCGGCGCCTGCGGACGACCTCATGACAGCGCTCATCGCCGCGCGCGACCAGGCTGACCGGTTGTCGGAAGAAGAACTCACGGTCCTGGGCTGCTCACTGCTGATCGGCGGCCACGAGACGACCGCGAATCAGATCAACATGTCGCTGCTTGTCTTGCTTGATCACCCGGCCGAACTGCGCAAGCTGCGGGCGGACCCGGCCATGATTCCCGGCGCGGTAGAGGAGTTCATGCGTTACGTCCGGCTCGGCGGCGGCGCGCTCCCGCCTGCCAGGGTGACGACGGAGGATGTACAGATCGGGGGTGTCACGATCCCGGCCGGCGAGGCCGTGCTGCCGTTGTTCGCCACCGCCAACCGCGATCCGGCCGTGTTCAGCGACCCGGACAGATTCGACGTCAGCCGGGCGCCGGCGAACCACCTGGCCTTCGGTGCCGGGACGCATCACTGTCTCGGCGCGCAGCTCGCGAGGCTGGAGCTGCAGGAGGCGTTCCGGGGCCTGCTCGGCCGGCTACCCGGCTTGCGGCTGGCCGTGCCGGCCAGCGACCTGGAGTTCAAGCCGGGAATGGCGCTCCATACCCTGCGCGAGCTGCCGGTCAGCTGGGACGCCTGACGCGGAACGCGGCCCGCTGAGGGACGCTGCCCGTCAGGCGGCCGGCCGCGCGACGGCCGGTCACTGCTACCGTGCCGCCCATGGCAATAGCGTTCAGCCAGCAGACGCGCAGGCTGCTCGACGGGAAGAACTACGCGGTCATCGCCACGGTAAATCCGGACGGCAGCCCGCAGACCTCGGTCGTCTGGGTCGGCCGCGATGGTGACGACCTGGTCTTCTCGACGGTCGAAGGGCGTGTCAAGCACCGGAACATGCTGCAAGACCCTCGGGTCAGCGTGACGGTGATCGATTCGTCGGACCCGGAGAATTACGTCGAGCTCCGCGGCCGGGTGTCGATGACGCCAGATGTCGGCCGTCGCGTCGACACCGAGCTGTCCTGGAAGTACGACGGCAGGGATCCCGATCCGGATCGGCCCGGCGCGGTCAGGGTGGTCATCCGGATGGACGTTGAGAAGGCGACAGGTTACGCGGCGTAATAACTGCGCTAGTCGCCGGTTACCGTTGCTGCTAACTGAGCCGGAACTGCCGCTGTCAGGGCGCGATTCTGCGCGACCTGGCGGTTACGGCCAGGTTCTGCCACACGGCTGACTGCTAGAATTCTGAGACTGGTTTGCCCGCTGTCTTGCGGAGTTAAGCCTTCTTGATATCGTTTTCAGCGATATTTCCCGGCTGCATCGGGCGGACGACGCGAGTCGTGACGGCTTGGAGGAAACATGAGCGAGCAGTTCTTTCCGCAGGAAGTCGGCGCTGAGGCGCCGGCCGCTGAGCGACAGGAGACCGGTGGTCCGAACAGGACCCCGCGCAGCGAGATCGGCCCTGCGGTCTCGGCGAACCGCAAGAAGGAGCCAGTGCTCCTGCTCGACTTGTCGACGAGCATGGACTGGAGCGCGTCCGACGACGCCGGCCCGGACTGGCCGGACCAGGGCAGCCGCCGCGCCGTGGTCATCGGCGCCCTCTCCGGCCTGGTCCGCGCGCTCGAGGACGAGGACACCGAGGCGGCCGCAGAGCAGGCCAGCGGCAGCGACGAGCTCGGCGGCCTGATGACGCACGGCTTCGCCAACGCACACGTCGAAATCGGCGACCTCAACACCTCGAACCTGGAGCGCAGGCTCAACTCCATCCAGTGGGGCGGCCGCACCTACATCATGCCGGCCTGGAAGGCCGCTCTCGCCGACTACGACGAGGAGTTCGGCGACCGCGACCCGGATGAGCAGCCGGTCATGGAGGTCGTGGTCGTTACCGATGGCGAAGCTGACGACTGGATGGACTTCGAGGCAGTGCTGGAGAAGGCCACCGCCAAGCGCGTCTTCGTGGTGGCGATCGTCGGCCATGGCGCCAAGCACGACGCCACGCTCCGCGCCTATCAGCAGGCTGCGGAGAAGAACCAGGCCCAGGACAAGTTCGGCAAGAGCCACGTCAAGGTCGTGTCGTTCGACTCGGTGACCGACCCTGGCGAGATTGCCGCGGACCTGATCACGATGGTGGTCTGACCGGCGTCGCCGGGGCGGGTTAGGGCACACTAACCGAATGACGCCATGGCGCATCCGGGACTTTCACGAGGACGATCTCGACGCTGTTATCCGGCTGTGGGATGACCCCGCAGCCGGGGGAGCCTTGCCGGTATTCGGGGTATCCGACCTGATCACGGCCGTGCGCGACGAAGCTCCGGCTGTCGTGGCGGTGGTCGGAATCGAAGTGGTCGGGGCGGTAGTGGCTACCGTCAGCGGCGCGCGCGCATCGGTGCTCCGCATCAGCCTGGCGCCCGGCTGGCGGCAGCGCGGCATCGGCAGCGCGATGCTCACCGAACTCGAGCGCCGGCTTGTCGAGGCGGGCGTGCACCGGATCGGCTGCCAGCTGTCCGACGGCAACGAGGTCGGCGCGGCGGCCCTGGAGCGCTGCGGGTACGCCGTGCGTCACGGCATCAGCCTGTACGAGAAGCTGGAACCGGTCGGGCCTGCCGACGTCGGCATACTCGGGCAGCTCGGCGGCCGCATGATCCGCCCGGATACCTGGTCGGGCCTGGGGGGGATGGCCAGGGAAAAGGAGCTGATCGAGCGGCGGGTCACCCTGCCGCTGGCCAATCCCGAGCTGGCTGGCCGGCTGGGCCTGGCTCCGCCGCACGCCATCATCTTGTTCGGGCCGCCGGGTACCGGCAAGACTACTTTCGCCAAGGGTGTCGCAGGCAGGCTGAGCTGGCCGTTCGTCGAGCTCTTCCCGTCCAGGCTGGCGGGGGAATCAGCAGCCGGACTGGCCGCCGCGCTGCGCGAGGCCTTCGGCCTGATCGCCGAGCTGGACAAGGCCGTGGTCTTCATTGACGAAGTCGAGGAGATCGCTGGCGTACGGCAGCCGCGGACTTCTTCTGCGGCCCAGGGCGTCACCAACGAGATGCTCAAGCTGATCCCCCCGTTCCGGGAGCGAGATCAGCGACTGCTGATCTGCGCCACGAACTCGGTCCGCGACCTGGATACCGCGTTCCTGCGGCACGGCCGGTTCGACTACGTGATTCCCGTCGGCCCGCCAGACGAAGAAGCCAGGCACGCCATCTGGGACCGGTACCTGTCCGCGGTTCCGCATGACGGCGTTGACATGGAGCAGATCGTGCAGCGATCCAGGCTGTTCACGCCTGCCGACATCGAGTTCGCCGCGCGCAGGGCCGCCCAGCTGGTGTTCGAGCGGGTCCTGATCGAAGAAGGGAACGACGTCACCACGACCGCGGACGTACTGCTGGGCATCGCCCAGACCAGGCGCACATTGACCGAGGAAATGACCGCGCAGTTCGAGCACGACATCGAGAACTACGCGCGGCTCTAGCGGCGGGTGACACTGGTTCGGGCGTCACTGCCAGGTTTCGGCGAGCAGCTCCGCGAGGGCTCGGCCTTGGTCGTAGCCTCCTCGCGCGGCCCGCAGACGCGTTGACGGATCCAGCGCATTGGCGTCGAACACCTCACCCGCACCGCCATCCGGGAAGACGGTCTGCACCCAGCTGCGCCCGGCACGCAGTTCGTCGACCTGGGTTGCGAGATCCATACCCCATTCCACCGGCATCCGCGATCTGCCGCTGAACGGTGACAGCACCAGCACCCGCCCGTATCCCGCAGCCAGGTCGGCGTTCTCACTGCGCCGGTAGCCGCCGTTGATGTACCGGTTCTCGCCGATGCGGTAGGGAGGGAAGGGACCGAAGCCGTTGCTGGTGCTGGCGGCGACGGCATCCACCAGATCGATTCCGCTGTGGCGGTCGAACACGACTGGTTCCCCGGTGCGCGCATCGACAGCCGCGATCAGCACGGGCTGCTGCGGCCAGTGCCGGCTGGGAAGCCGAGCCGCGACGATGTCGCGCCAGCGCGTCTGGCTAGAGCCGTCGGAAGCATCCATGTCGAGCGCCGCTGCGCCCATCTTGCGGCGCATGTCGGACGCATCCTCAGCCGAGCCGATGATCCCGTTCGACCATTCCATGTAGGTCGGCCCGGAGAAAGACGGAGCCCGGCCCCGGTCCGATCCGGCGTCGGCAGCCGGTGGCTTGGGCACCTCGGCGAGGATGGCCGCATACAGTTCGGCCGGCCGTGTCCCGCTGGTGATCTGGGCAGCCACCGTCGATCCTGCCGACGTCCCGATGATGAGATCGGCCCCGGTGACGTCAACCCCAGCATCGGACAGGCCGGCGATGAGACCGAGCTCCCACGCATTGCCTGCCGCTCCGCCGCCGGCGAGGACCAAGGCTCGCTTGCCCGCGTTGTCCGCTTGCGTCGCGGCGTCGACCTGCTGGTCGGGCACCGGCAAGTTCCCGTGCCGTGGCGTCCGCGTCACCGTGACGCCATCGGAAGCGGTCGTCGAGCTGATGCGCGGAGTCGAAGAAGGTGCTGTGTTCATGGGAGTCGCCTTTCGCGGATGGCCTGGCGGGCGCTCCCGGCTGGCGACTAGCTCAGTCGCGCGATCGTGCCTTGCAGGGGAGCACCCATGACGGATGCTGCGCACATGAGTCTCACCTCCTGCCGATGGATCACGATCACGGGAAGGATCGCACATCCGCGACGCGGCGCGCAATCGGCATGAAGCCGGTCGCCGCGCTGCTGGGCCCGTCGGCCGGGCGCTGACCTGGGTCCGGGTGGTGGCGGGCGCAGTTACCTCAGGGAGAGCGCAGCAAGCGCGGCGTTGACGATCGAGCCAGGATCCAGATCATGCGCCCGGTACAGGTCGGCGACGGCGCCGGACTGACCGAACCCGTCGACGCCGAGGCTGACCGCGGGGACGCCGAGCGCGGAGCCGAGCCAGCTCATCGTATGCGAGGCGGCGTCGTGCACGGTGACCACCGGCGCCCGGTCCGGGAAGGCGCTGCGCAATGCCCCGGCGATAGACGGTGCCGTCGCGGTGCGCACGCCCTGGCGCAACGTGCGCTGCCAGGCCCGGTACAGCCGGTCAGCGGAGGTGACATCGACCACGGTGGCGGCGATTCCCTCGTCCGCCAGCTCGGCGGCGGCGATCAGCACTTCAGGCATCACCGCACCGCAGCCAACAAGGTAGACCGGCGGGGCGCCGCCGGCGGCGGCTTCCGATGCGTCGATGAGCCGGTAGCCGCCTGCGAGCACCTGACGGCGGAGTATCGCGTCGCCTAGCCGTTCCCTGGCGGACTGGAAGGGCTGCTGATCGATGCCACGGGTGGTCAGCCGGAAGTAGTACGAGCCAGTCTCGGCTGCCTCACTGCCCGGCAGCCGGGCACCGGCCGCGCCGACCGACTGGAGCGCGCCGCAGAGCAGCCAGTCGAGCGCCACCGCGTACGCGGGCTCAATGAAGGTGACGTTCGGCAGTTCGATGCCGACGGAGGGAGTGATCGTCGACTGGTGCGCGCCGCCCTCCGGCGCCAGTGTCACTCCCGAGGGCGTGCCAGCCACGATGAACCGCGCGCCGGAGTAGACCGAGTAGATGAACGCGTCCAGGCCGCGCAGCACGAACGGGTCATACACCGTGCCCACCGGCAGCAGCGGCTGGTCAGACAGGTCCCAGGCGAGACCGAGCTGGCCGAGCAGCAGGAACAGGTTCATCTCGCTGATGCCGAGCTCGATGTGCTGGCCGTCCGGGCCTTCGGCCCATTTCAGCACCGGGTCCTCGCTCCAGGCTCGCCGTGGCACCGGGCTGAACACCCCGGTCCTGTTGATGAACCCGGCGAGGTTCGTGGATGTCGCGACGTCCGGGGCCGTCGTCACCAGGTAAGGAGCGACGGCCTCGGCGCGGGACAGATCGACCAGGATCCGGCCGAACGCCTCCTGAGTGGAGACCGGACGATTGGCACGCAGCCCGGTCGAGTCCGGCACTGCGACCGCTGTCGCGTCTGCGGTGCTCGGCGCCCGGGCGAGGTGCTCCCGCCTGGCCGCGGCCCACTGCCCGGCAGGCGTCATCGGGTCCAGCCGGTCCCACTCGGTCGCCATGGTCAGGCCGAGCCGCTCGCGCATCTGGTCGACCTGGCCGGTGGTGAGCAGCGCGGAGTGGTTGCGCGGGTTGCCGGCGATGGGCAGCCCCCAGCCCTTGATCGTGTAGGCGAACAGCACGCTGGGCCGGTCCTTCTCGGCGTCGCACTCGGCGAACGCGGCCAGCAGCGAGCCAAGGTCGTGCCCGGCCAGGTCGGCGACCAGGCTGGCCAGCTCACCGTCGCTGAGCCCGGCGCAAAACCGCTCGACCTCGGCCGGTGCGCCGTCCAGGAATCGCTCGCGGACCGCGGCGGCCGCCAGCCCGAACAGCGACTGGTAGTGCTCGTTCGGCATAGCGTCGATCCAGTCCCGCAGGGCGTCGCCACCCGGCTGGGCGAACGCGGCCTGCAGCGCCTGGCCGTACTTCGCCTCGACCACATGCCAGCCTGCCGCGCTGAACTGCTGCTCCCACTGGGCGATCCGGACGCCGGGCACGACCCGGTCCAGCGATTGCCTGTTCACGTCGACGATCCACAGCACGTTGCCGAGGCCGTCGGTGGCCGGGTCAGCGACGGCTTCCCAGATGTTGCCCTCGTCCAGTTCGGCATCGCCGATCAGGGCCACGAACCGGCTACGCGGCCGCGGGCCGAAATGAGCGTCGACATAGCGCCGGACCGCCGCAGCGAACAGCGGGGCGGCGGCGCCCAGGCCAACCGATCCGGTGGAGAAATCGACCGGGTCGGGGTCCTTGGTCCGGCTGGGGTAGGACTGCAGGCCGCCGAATGCCCGGAGCGTCGGCAGGTAGGCCCGGTCCAGGTTGCCCAGCAGGTACTGGATGGCATGGAAGACGGGCGACGCGTGCGGCTTCACGCTGACCCGGTCGGGCGCGTCCAGGTGCGCGAAATACAGCGCGGTCATCACGGTGACCAGGCTGGCGCTCGACGCCTGGTGGCCGCCGACCTTGACGCCGTCGCCGGTATCGCGGTCGTGATTGGCTGCGTCCACGATGCGGGTAGCCAGCCAGAGCACCCGCTGCTGGATCTCGTCCAGGATCGCCGGGTCGTAGCCAGCCGGGGGCTGCTCGTTACTCATGATCTCCATGCTGCTCTCACAAGGCGAAGCAGGCGAGGACCCCGCCTTCGCGCCGACCAGCACACCGTAGCTGACCGTCGCGCCCGCCCTGACCAGCGGAGGTTACGGCGTCGGCGATGGTACTGGCGCCAGCACCGGGCCGGACCGTGACGGCGCCGGGCGGGGGGCCCGCGGCGGCGTCGCCGGGGACCGAACTGGCGTCGGGCCGGGCGGTCGTGTCGGGGACGGAATCGGCGGCCGCGGCGGTGTCCGGGGCGTCGGCGATGGCGTCGGGATGGGGGCGGGATGGGCTGCCGGCGGCCTCGGTGCCACGGGCCGGGCCGCGGACGTGGCTGCCAGCAGTCCGCCGCCGACGGCGAGGATGGTGACGATGGCGGCAGCGCAGTTGCGCAGCGTCCGGCGTCTGCGGCGCAGATCGCCGCGCCGCAGCACTTCGGCCGGCGGCAGCGGCCGCGCGTCCCCGGCTGCCGTCGCGGCCAGCCTCTGCAGCTCTTCGTCGAGGTCAGCCATGTGTCACCGCCTCGCCCTGGTCGCGACGGAGTCGGACAGATAGGGTGCCAGGGCCCGCCGCCCGCGGGCCAGCCTGGCCTTCACCGTCCCGGCCGGCACGCCTGTCTCGTTGGCGATCTGCGCTACGGTCAGCTCGCACAGGTGGTACAGCACGAGCGCACGGCGCTGCTCCGCGGGCACTTTGCGCAGCGCGTCTATGAGCACTACCCGGTCCGGCCCCGGCCCGTCGGTCACCTCCGGTGATGGCTGCGACCGCATCAGCAGGCGGCCTAGCCGGGCCCGCTGCCACCGCGACACGGCGATGTGCCACGCCGTCGCGCGCACCCAGCCCTCTGGCGAACCGGCCGAGTCGAGCCGGCCGCGGTGCGACCAGGCCCGTACGAACGCCTCCTGAACCGCTTCCTCCGACTCGGCCCGGTCGCCGGTCATCGCGTACAGCTGGCCAACAAGCCGGCCGAACGATGCCGCGTAGAAGTCGGTGAACTCTTCGGGGCTGACTGTTGCCTTCCTCTCCGGCAGTTCGCGCCGTTTGTGCTGCCCACCGTAGCGAAGTGCGGACCGGCTGGCCGGACGTCATGTCAGCTCTCGCCCCGATGCAACCGCGCGCCCGTGCCACCGGTATGTCAGCTGGCCGGCGCACCGCCGGCCCGAACCGGAGGTGACCTATGAGGGTGACCCGCACGCGGGCGTTGGTCGTCGGACTGCCCGCAGTTGTAGTACTCGCGGGCAGTGGCATTGGTTTCGCGCTGGCGGCCGGAACTCCGTCGCGCCCGGCCGCAGCGCACTCACCGGCGGCCAGCCAGGCGGCGGCCGAGTCACCGGCGCCCGCTCACACGTCACCAGGCCCCGTGCCGTCGCCGACGCGCGGGGGGCCCGTGACGCCGCCGTCACCGCCGACCCGCCCGCAGCCGGTGCCGTCACCGACGCGCCGGGGGCCGGTAACACCGCCGTCGCCACCGACCGGCCCGCAGCCGGTGCCGTCGCCGACGCCGGGGAGCTAGCGGCCTGTCGCGGTACCCCGGTCGAGCCCGCCGGGCCTGGTCAGTCGGCTGCTACGATCACCGGCCGCATGGTCACGTCAGATATCGAGCGCGCCGGTCGGCGTGTACTCAACCCAGGAGCCGATAGCCGGCGACCTCGGGGGCTGCAACGTCGCCGGTGCTCCGGCGCGACGGCTGGCGACGCTGGCGATAGCCTTATACCATGCGGATTGCTCAGGGCATAGAGGTCGATGACGCCGCGCTGGCCGCTGTCTGCGACAAGTACGGGATCGCAGAACTAATGGTGTTCGGGTCCCGGGCGCAGGGCACGGCCCGGCCCGGCAGCGACATCGACGCTCTCTACTCGCTGCGCCCCGGGCGTAAGCTCGGCTGGGAGATAGAACAACTTGCGGACGAGCTGACCGGCCTGTTCGGACAGAACGTCGACTTGGTATCGCTGCGCGCGCTGCACCCGAGGCTCAAGTCCGCCGTACTGGCCGAGGCACGGCCACGCTATGCTGCGTGACCCCTGCTGCTCGGCGAGATGATCGATGCGGCTGAGCGTGCTCATCATCTGGCCGACGGCCTCACAGTCGAGGAGCAGTCCCCGCCGGAGGACGGCCACAGCCGTCCATCCGGCGGGAACGCTCGACTGACGCAGTTGCGCCGCCAGGCGTAGCCAGTCGAAGGCTGGACGGACTCAGAGTTCGTCGGCCTTGTGTTCGGTGCTCGGCGTCTTGTCGTCGGGCGGCGCCGCACCTGCGGTGAAGGCGGTCTCGACGAGGTCGCGGGCCCATTGCAGCCGCTCGACCAGCCCGGTGAGCCGCTGCTGCATGCGGTCAACCCGGAACTGCAGATCCGGACCGGACCGGCCGGCGGCCCGATCCGGATGCCAGTGCTCCTCCCGGTAGTGGCCGCGAGTTTCGCGGTGGTAGTGCCGGGCTTCGCGGCGGAAGTCGTCTGCCTCGTAGCCGCGATCCGCAGCCTCGTCGGCCTGGTCCTGGGCCTCGTCAGCCAGGTCCTGAAGTTCGTCGGCGCGGTCCTGCAGTTCGTCGGCAAGCTCCTCGGCGTGCTCGGCGTACTCCTGGGCGCTATCGGCCCGCTCCTGCGCTTGCTCGGCCTCGTCCTGTGCCTGCTCGGCGCGCTCGCGCGCCTCGTCGGCCAGTTGCTGGACCTTCTGCTGTTCTTCGCGGCTGGCCCACTCGTGCGCCTGGTTGGCGGCCTCCTCCGCCATGTCGGCCCGTTCCTCCGCGCGCTCGGCCGCCGCTTGTACCCGGTCGGCCTCACGCTGGGCTCGTGCCGCCTGCCGCTCGGCCTGACGTGCCGCCTCCCGCGCCTGGCCGACCTGTTCGTGTGCCCTGTCGGCTGCTTCCTGTGCCTGCGCGACCGACTCCGAGTCGGCCTGCGCGGCGGAACCCGGCCCAGACCGGCTGCCTGGCATTGGCGGGCCGGGCGGCATCGGCCGCGCGGGCCGAGCCGGGCGCGAGGGCCGGGCCGGGCGCGCGGGCGGCAGCTGCTGGCCGCCGGGCATCTGCCCGGCCACTGAGGCCGATCCGAGTGGCGTAATCGGCGGGACCCACGGCGGAACCGGCACGCCGGATGGCTCAGGTTCCGCCGGATGCGGCAGGTCCGCCGGATGGCTCAGGTCCGCCGGATGCGGCAGGTCCGCCGGATGGCTCAGGTCCGCCGGATGCGACAGGTCCGGCGGATGGCTCAGGTCCCGCCGGACGGGGAGGTCAGCTGCGCCGCTTCGTCATCAGCAGGGAACGGGGCCGGCGTGGTCTCGCCGCCGTCGGCGGTCGCGCGCCTGGCGAGGGTGAACGGCTCGCCGGTCTCCGCCATGCGCTGACGTACTGCTTGCTTGAAGGCCTTATCGCGAGTCATGATCATCTGCTTCCCGGCGAGTCTGCCCGCGTCTGCTCGCCAAGGCGAATGACCGTGACGGTGTAAGACCCCGCGAGTCGAAGACCCTTGTCCTCGTTGCCACAGCCGGCGCGGGCCGGACAGCAGCTCGGAAGCGGGCAGGCGGTGCGCTGCCACTAGTGGCAGGATACCTCGCGATGTATCGCTTGCGCCAGAATCGTAGGTCGTCAAACAAAATTGACCTGGCGGCCTGACACGCGCCGCTAGCGTCGGCTACGATGCGTTTATCATGCGGCGCTTCGTACTCATCCTTAGCAGCCGTAGCGGGACCTGATCAGGGCAGGCCGGCGACCCGCTACGGCGGTGTGGTGCTGGCCGTATTGCCTTCAGGTCGCTCGATCCTCAGCGCAGCCACCCGGACTGTAGCCGAGGACCCGCGTCGCTCGCCCTCGTCGCGCTGAAGGCTCACGGTCCGCCTTAGCTGGCCCGCCTGCAAGCCGAGTCCAGACTCGCGAGGAGAGCCGCAATGTCCAAGCAAAGCCAGCAAGGCAGCGAAACCCAGGTCCAGCAGCGCGCCCAGCGACGCGCTCTGGAGGCCGTGCAAGAAGCACTTGACCGCCGCGACAACGGCGGCGACGCCGCGACCGCAACAGATAACTAGACAGCGGCCGTGCAGCGATCCTGCATGGCCGGCGAACCGGAATCCGGAGGAACACCAGCAATGACCGTCAGCCTGAGCCAGGAGCTTAACTTTGAGATCAGCGCCAGCAACGCTGCCGTCCCGGCGGCCGAGCGGGCGCAGTTGCTGGCGGCTCCCGGATTCGGCGGCGTATTCACCGATCACATGGCGACCATCCGGTGGACCGAAGACCGCGGCTGGCACGATGCGCGGATTGAGCCGTACGGCCCGATCACGCTGGACCCGGCAGCCCAGGTCTTTCATTACGGCCAGGAGATCTTCGAGGGACTGAAGGCCTACGCACAACCCGACGGCACCGTCGCAGCGTTCCGGCCGCAGTCGAACTCTGCCAGGTTCAACCGCTCGGCTGCCAGGCTCGCGATGCCGGAGCTGCCCGAGTCGCTGTTCGTCCGCTCGCTGGAACTGCTTGTCGCGCAGGACCGCCAGTGGGTTCCCAGTGCTGACGGCCACAGCCTTTACCTGCGGCCGTTCATGATCGCCACTCAGGTCGGCCTCGGGGTCAACAGGCCGTCGTCGAGCTACCTGTACGCGGTAATCGCGTCGCCGGTCTCCGGCTACTTCGGCGGCGAGGTCCGGCCCGTCCGGGTCTGGCTCTCGGAGGACTACTCGCGGGCAGCGCCTGGCGGCACCGGCGAGGCCAAGTGCGGCGGTAACTACGCGGCCGCCTTCGCTGGCCAGCAGCAGGCCCTCGATCACGGCTGCGATCAGGTGGTGTGGCTGGATGCCGCGGAACGTACCTGGGTCGAGGAAATGGGCGGGATGAACCTGTTCTTCGTCTACGGCTCCGGCGCGGACGCGCGGATCGTCACCCCGGCCACGACTGGCACGCTGCTGCACGGAATGACCAGGGACTCGCTGCTCAAGCTCGGCCCAGATCTCGGGATCCCGGCTGCGGAAGACCGGGTGTCGGTGCCGGACTGGCAGCGCGGCTGCGCGTCCGGCGAGATCACCGAGGTCTTCGCGTGCGGCACCGCCGCCGTGATCACCCCGGTGGGCAGTGTCCTCGGGCCGAGCGCCCAGTGGACCGTCGGTGACGGCACCGCCGGCCCGGTGACGATGCGGCTGCGGGAAGAGCTTGTCGGCATCCAGAACGGCACTCGCCCGGACCGTTACGGCTGGATGCATCCGCTCGGCTGACGCACTCGGTGACGCTTTCGGCCTGCCCGACCAGCGCCTGACGGTCTGGCGGGCGGTGCCGCAGTTCTGTCGGTCAGGATGTCACCATGACGGTGTACGTGCTGGTGCACAGCCCGCTGGTCGGCCCGAGCACCTGGCGCTGGGTTGCGCAGGAGCTGGAGTCGGCCGGCCACCGGGTTGAGGTGCCAGCAGTCCCGGCTGCGGTGACTACGCACGGATGGGCGGCATTCGCCGATGCGGTGGCCGAGCAGGCAGCGGCCGGCGACGTGCTAGTCGGTCACAGCGGAGCAGGCCCGCTGCTGCCGCAGATCGCCGGCCGCTGCGCGCGGCCGCCCAGAGGCATGGTGTTCGTGGACGCGGCTGTCCCGCCAGCGGCCGGTGCCGTCGCGCTGATGCCGGACGGACTGCGGGCTGAGTTGCGGCAGCTGGCTACCGACGGAGTACTACCGCCGTGGTCGGACTGGTTCGGGCCCGGCGTGATGCCGGACCTGGTGCCGGATGAGGGTCAGCGGGCGATGGTCTGCGCCGAGCTGCCAGCGCTTCCGGTCGCCTATTTCGAGGACCCCGTTCCGGTGCCGGACGGATGGGACGATATCCCGTGCGGCTACGTGCTGCTGAGTGACGCCTACACGGCGGACGCGGACGAGGCCGAGTCACGCGGCTGGCCGGTTGTGCGCCGGATGGGCGCGCACCTCGACATCGTCACCCGCCCGCACGTCGTCAGCGTCGCGATCGAGGCTGTGACCAGCAGCAGGTAGAGCTGGCCGGTCGGCCAGCCTGCTCCCGAAGCGCTCGTTAGTTGTAGGGGTTTCCCCGATGCGGCCGCGACGCGCCCCGGCCTAGCGTTCCGAGCAACGCGATCGTCTGTCACCTGCCTGCGGACTGGCCGGTGACCATGACCGGAAGGTGCCTCATGCGCAAGTTCGCTCGTCTCGCCGCCGCCGCCGCGTCGGTAGCCGCCCTGACCGGCTCCGGCATCGCGGCGGCGGCAAGCACGCCAGCGCCGGATCAGCCGGCCAGCACGTCCCTGCACTGGACCAAGATCTCGCCCGATACGGGCCTTGGCTTCACCTCGGCCGGACTGCTGCGCACTGCCGACGGACGGCTCCATGTGGTCTGGCCAGCCGACAGCAAAGGTGTCTACTCGCTGCATTACTCCACCGTCGGCGGGAAGGCCAAGCTGCTGGCGACAGGGACGATTGTCAGCCACTGGGCTGCGATCGACCAGTTCCCCAGACTGGTGCCCGCACCGCACGGCCTCGGGCAGTCCGGTCTGCGGGTGATCTTCGACGGCGCGAACGGCAAGAGCGGCAGCCCGTACAACGCCGGCACCTTCTATTCGGCGACAGCCGCTGCGGCTGGCATCAGCTGGACGCTGCTGCCTGGTTCGCTGTCGCACACGACATTCCCGCCGCTCACTGACAGTGCGGCGGCGGCCGAGCCGAACGGACAGCCAGTCACGGCCTGGACGTCGATATCGTCCCTCAGCTATCACCTGGGAGTCGATCCGAGCGTGCCGGCCAAGGCGCCTGACACGCAGATCCCGGTCGGCCCGTCCGGTGGCGTCATCGACCCGACACTGGTCACCAATGCTGGCGGCACCGTCTGGGGCGCCTGGTTCAACTCGTCCTTCACGTCCACCATGGGCTACTGGGCCGATCCGATCTTCACCGGCAAGGCAGGCATGCTGAAGGCGCCGGGCTCCGGCGGCAAGAACCTCAACAACAGCCAGCCGCTGCAGCCGGTCGCGCTTGCGGTGCGGGTCGGCGGCGGCGAGTACCTGGCGTACTGCGAGCCGACCAAGGTCATCACCTGCGCTCGTATCGCGCTCTGGCGGGTCGGCGCCAAGAAGGCCCTCATCGTGCCGGGCTCCGGCGGGACGCACGACAGCAAGGTCGCACTCGCGGCGGCGCCCGGCGGTCACCTGTGGGTGCTGTGGTTTGACTTCCAGCGCAATGTGATCCAGGTAGTCCGGACGAACGCGAAGGGCACGGCATTCGGCCAGGTGCGGACGTTTGCTCCGCCATCGCACTTCTTCGATTTCCAGGCGCTGGAAGCCGAAGGCAGCGCAGGACCGCTGGACATCGTGGCGCTGGAGACCCAGACCGGTGCTGGCTCGTCGCCCGCGTACTTCGACGCGCAGATCCTGCCGGCCCTCACGCTGCACGCGTCCACGTCGAAGGTGAGCGTCTCGGGCTCCGTTACCTTCACCGTCCTGGACGCGGGTACCCCGGTGAAGGGTGCGGCGGTGGTGTTCCTCGGCAAGACCGGGGTCACTGACGCGAGCGGCACGGTCCACTTCACCGTGAAGAAGGGAACGAAGTCCGGCAAGCACGTGGCGGTCGCGGTCAAGCCCGGCTACACGGCCGCCAGAGTGACCGTGAAGGTAACCTAGCCGACCTGAGCTGGCCGCCGTGGACGCGCGGCGGCCAGCTAACTAGTCGTCCATCCAGTACTGCCGCATGCGCTCAACGGCCTCAGCCTTTGTCATGGCGAAGACCTCGACGTCACTCACCCCGACCTTGGAACGCAGCTGCCAGACCAGGTCCACTGGCAGCGCCGCTGGCGGCGTCGACGGGGCGCCCCTGTCAGGACGGACGCCATCCTGGACACAGGCCCAGAACTCCGGTTCCGTTACCTGCAATTGCTGGCCGAGAATCTGACGGTGCCACGTGTCGTGGCCATAGCCCTGGCGCCCTGCAGGACGCGAGAACTTCGTGTACAGGACCCTGCCGTCATGCAGCGCCAGATAGTAGTACTCATGGTCGCCCGGCTCATGCTCCCAGCCTTCGATCTCACAGAATCTCTGGTGATCGCGCCTCGTCGGTGCCGGCCAGTCTGACATCAGCTCTCGCCGGTCAGCCAGCTGCGCAACTGGCTATCTGTGCTCAGCGCGATCAGCTGGACAAGACCCCAGTTACCCCGGTGGTTCGGAGTGCTACCGAGAACCTCGTGCCAGGCAACGGCGTACGTGCGCAATGCGCCGATCATCTCCGTGATGGCTTCGTCCAGGGTCGTGCCGTCGGCCCCGATCGGCAGCCCATCGAGGAAGACGGAGTACCCGTCGTTTTCAGCCACGATCACCGCTCGAGATGGGATGACAGCCGCAAGGAAATGCTGCAACCTCGTGGCGTCCTGGACAGCGGTGGTGGCGTCGTCCCGGTGCACAATGACAAGCCGTCCTGCAGCGGCAGCGTCTAGCATCTCCTTGAAGTTCTGCCGAGCCTCGCTGGATGTTGCGTATTCGACCGCGCTCATGCCGGGTGTCCCCTCACTGCCATGCTCCAGTGTACATCTTGTACGTAGTGTACAGACAGGCACGCCGAGCGACCGCCCGCGCTACTCGGCAGCTAAGCCGGCCGCTAGCTCGGCAGCCGCTGCGATGACCTGAGCGCTGAGCTTGCGGCCCGGAGCCTGGCCGAGCCGGCTGACTGGCCCCGATACGCACACGGCGCCAAGCAGCACGCCGTCGCGCAGCACCGGGGCGCTGACGCTGGCAACGCCGGGCTCCCGCTCGGCCACGCTGGCTGCCCAGCCGCGGCTGCGCACGGCGGCCAGCTCGGCTTGCTGGCTGGCGGGCAGCTCAGCTGCTCCGGCCGACCAGGCCAGCAGGACCTTGCCGCCCGATCCGGCCGACAGCGGCAGCAGCGCGCCGACAGCCACGCTGTCGCGCAAGCCAGTGCCCGCGCCTGCATCCCGCGCCGCGATGCACAGCCGATGGCTGCCGGAGCGGACATAGAGCTGGGCACTCTCGCCCGTCGCCTCGTGCAGCCTGGCCAGTACCGGCCCGGCCGCACTGGCCAGGTCGAGTTCGGGGCCGGCGACCGCGGCGAGCTCGATGAGCCTCGGGCCGAGCTGGAACATGCCCGCCGCATCCCTGGCGACGAGGCGATGTGCCTCCAGCGCGACGAGCAGCCGGTGTGCGGTCGGCCGGGGGAGTCCGCTGGCCTGAGCCAGTGCGCGCAGCGACTGCGGTTTGCCTGCCAGCAGCTCCAGCAGGGCAACGCAGCGGTCGAGCACGCCGACTCCGGTGATTCGGCTGTCGGCGGCTGCGAGTTCCGGTATGCTGTCCATATCTTGAACATACTATCTCATTATTTGAGACAAGCTAAGTTGAGATTCAGGTAAGTTCGATCAGATGAATCGGTGCCGACATGACTGCACGTCTATTTGACAAGGTCTGGGATCGTCACGTGGTGGCGAGCCCGGACGGCGAGCCGCCGCTGCTCTACATCGACCTGCACCTCGTGCACGAGGTCACGTCGCCGCAGGCATTCGAGGGCCTCGACCTGACCGGCCGCAAGGTACGGCGCCCCGACCTGACGATCGCCACCATGGACCATGACGTTCCCACTATCGGGCTGGACCCGGTGACCGGGGCCGGGCCGATCAAGGACCCGCTGGCGGCCGAGCAGATCGCCCGGCTGCGGGAGAACTGCGCCAAGCACGGCATCACGCTGCACGCGCTCGGCAGCATCGACCAGGGCGTCGTGCATGTGATCGGGCCGCAACTCGGGCTGACCCAGCCGGGCATGACGGTTGTCTGCGGCGACAGTCACACCTCGACCCACGGCGCGTTCGGCGCACTGGCATTCGGTATCGGTACCACCGAGGTCGAGCATGTCCTGGCTACCCAGACGATGCGCCAGGTCAAGCCGGCCGCCATGGCGGTCAACGTGGACGGTGAGCTGCCGGCCGGCTGCACTGCGAAGGACCTCGTGCTCGGCATCATCAGGGCGCTCGGCACCGGTGGCGGCGTTGGCTCAGTGATCGAGTACCGCGGTGCCGCGATCCGGGCGCTATCGATGGAAGGCCGGATGACGGTCTGCAACATGTCCATCGAGGGCGGCGCGCGGGCCGGCCTGATCGCACCGGACGACACCACGTTCGCATACCTGGAGGGCCGCACCTACAGCCCGCGTGGTGCGCTCTGGGAGCAGGCGCTCGACGACTGGCGGTCGCTGGTGACCGAGGAGGGCGCGGAATTCGATCACGAGCTCCGCGTCGACGCGTCGGCCCTCCGGCCCGCCGTGACCTGGGGAACCAACCCGGCACAGTCGGTATCCATCGACGATGTCGTTCCCGACCCCGGCTCCTGGGGCACACCCGCCGCACGTGCGGCTGCCGAGCGCGCGCTGACGTACATGAACCTGCAGCCTGGCACGCCCATCCGGGATATCTCGGTCGATGCGGTCTTCATCGGCTCGTGCACGAACGGGCGGCTGGAGGACCTGCGCGCGGCCGCGGATGTGGTCCGCGGACGCCAGGTGCACCCGGGCGTGCGAGCGCTGGTGGTGCCCGGCTCCGCCAGGGTCAAGGCGGACGCCGAGGCCGAAGGCCTGGACAAGCACTTCATCGCGGCAGGCTTCGAGTGGCGCTCGGCCGGCTGCTCGATGTGCCTGGGCATGAACGGCGACATCCTCGCGCCGGGGGAGCGGTCGGCTTCCACCAGTAACCGGAATTTCGAGGGCAGGCAGGGGCCAGGCGGGCGTACCCACCTGGTCTCGCCGGCCGTCGCCGCCGCTACCGCGGTGGCGGGTCACTTCACCTTGCCAGGAGATCTGTAATGGCCGGCCTTCAGCAGGTAACCGGGCGCGCAGTCGCGCTCGACCGCAGCGACGTGGACACTGACCAGATCATCCCGGCCGCCTGGCTGAAGCGGGTCGAGCGCACCGGGTTCGCGGCCGGGCTGTTCGAGGCCTGGCGCGGCGACCCGTCGTTCGTGCTCAATCAGCCCGGCGCCGACCAGGCCCGGGTCCTGGTTGCCGGTGCCAACTTCGGCTGCGGCTCGTCTCGTGAGCACGCCGTGTGGGCACTGCAGGACTATGGTTTCCAGGCCGTAGTGGCACCGAGTTTCGCTGACATCTTCCGCAATAACGCCGTCAGCTCTGGCCTGGTCCCTGCGCAAGTGAGCCAGCAGGGGTCGGCCCGGCTGTTCGCCGCGCTGGCCGCGGATCCGGCTGCTGAGGTCCTGCTGGACGTGGCCGCGCGCACGGTGTCGATCCCGGCGGCGGGCGTGCAGGAGCCCTTCGCGCTGGCCGACTTCGCCCAGTGGCGGCTGCTGGAGGGTCTCGATGACATCGCGCTGACGCTGCGCCATGAGGATGCGATCGGCGCCTACGAGGTCGGCCGCCGCCCCTGGCTGCCAGCGATTGCTGCTGGTTAGCCGTTCAGGCTCGGCCGGATCCCGCCGGGTCGGCTAGGGGCGCGGCCTGGTTCTGCGCGTCGCGAAGGCCCGCCTGGTATCCGCGCGCGAAAGGCTCGGTCGGGGTGAAAGACCACCGGTCATAGCCGATCGGATCGAGCATGCTGCCGAGGTCATCGGCTAGCGGGCCGAACCAGGCCGGCAGCCGGAATGGCCGCGGCCCGGCTGCGGCGTCGCGCAACGCGGTTTTCCGCATGGCTGCCCATCCGCACAGGTCGAACTCGCTGCTCGACGTATCACCCAGGGCTGGCAAAACGACGGCGCCTGCCGCAGCCGCCGTCGACACGGCAGCCCGGTAACCGCGGCGGTACTCCCGCCTGGCGGGTACCCTGCCGACCAGCAGGTAGATGACACCGCCGAGGGCATTCAGGCTGATGACCGCCCAGGCCCAGCGCGGCAGGCGGCGCACTTGCTCGGCCCGTGCGATGTCGATGAGGCATGCCGCCACGAACGCGCAGGGCAGCATGAGCCCAAGGGCCGGGTTCATCGACGTCTCCGATCTGGCCAGTCGGCCACCCGCCGACATATGTAGCCTACATATGTCGGCGGTGACTGTACACTGCTGCTGTGAAGCTGACTGGGCCGCTGGAGCGAGTCTTGCGCGCGTTCCTCTCTGACGTGTCGGCTCAGCACTGCGGCTACGACTTGATGAAGGCCGCCAGGCTGCCCAGCGGCACGCTGTACCCGATGTTGGCCCGGCTGCAGGATCAGGGCCTGGTCACCTCGCAGTGGGAAGCCCCGCGAGACGACGCCGGGGGACGGCCGCCGCGCAAGTACTACCAGCTCACGGCCGACGGAGCCCGCGTCGCGCGGCTTGAGCTCGCGCAGGCCTCCGCCTCGGCCCGGCGGGCCGCAGATGGGGCGGCGCGGCCGGCACACCGGAGCGCACAGTGAGCGTCCCGGCGCGGCCGGGCCGCCCGAGCGCACGGTGACCGGCTCGGGCGCGCAGTGGCTGGCCGAGCGCATTATCGGCCGCGCATGCCGCCGCCTGCCGGCCGAGGCCGGCCGTGAGCGCTACCGGGAATGGCTTGCCGAGCTCCCGGCCATTCGCGGTGACCCGGACGTCCGCAGCGGACCGGTGCGGACGATGCGGCTGATCCGCTATGCCGCCGGTACGTACCGGGGCAGTCGCCGGCTGGCGGCACGTACATCCGGCCTGGCCGGTCCTCCTGCCCGCGTTGCGGGTGGCGGCTGGGCGAGCAGGTCGCGGCGGAATCCACTTGGCAGGCCTGCCTTGCCCGACGGCGCCATCCTGGTGAGCTCTGCCGTAGTTCTCTGGGTTGCCGTGATCGTGGTCATCCGGACCCACGCTCCGGTCGGCTACTGGAACGTTGTCGGCGTTGCAGGCGGCTTCGGCAGCGAGGTTCTCGCTGTCGTCGGCATCGTCAGGTTCGTCCGGTGGGCGCGTCGGCGCTCGAAGCGCGGACGTCGTTCGTGACCCGATTGAGTGGCATGGTCAGCGATAAGCCAGCGCGCCGCCCGAGGATCGTGATGTCTGCCGACGATCGGGAAGCCTGTTCCATGCCCGCGGTCCATGACCAGGGAGCGAGAAGATTGTCACCGACCTTACGGTCGCCGTGCCTTGGTAATCCAGCCGGTACGTCCAGAGAGCATGGAGATGATTGTCCAGCGATCATGACCTGATCAGAAGTGATTATCTGATCACGACAAGGAGCATCACGACGGTTATGACAAGGACAGAGACCATCACTCCGGCTACGCGGTAGAACCGGCTACTGGGGCCCCTGCGCTCTTCGCGCTGTGAACGCCAACTCGCGACCACTTCCTCAACAGTGCGGGACTCGGCGGCGAATAGCGGTCGCAACATCTGGTCGGGCTTCATTAGCGGGGCCGCCGCCGCGGGCTTTCGCACCGTGTGCCGGCGCCGGTGCTCTGCCGCGCCTTGCGCAGCTTTGCTCCCTCGTCGATTTGCCGGCTTCTCCCGAGCACGGGTCGGGGGCACGCCGCCGCCGCTGGCAAGGTCTGTCTCCTTGCCAGGTGCCTCAGCGGCCGGACCCAGGACCTCGGTTTCCGATGCTTCGGTGATGGCCGGGATCGGCTGCGTGATGTCCTGAGACGGGACGCGCGTTACCAGTGCGGCTGCTACCTTCGCCAGCTCCGCTGGTGTCGGCAAACTCGGTACATCGACTGGAGGCGGCACTTGCCCGGCTGGGGATTTCGGCCGCCGGGGGCGAGTCGGTGGTGGGAGAGCCGCGGTGTGCTGGGGAACCGCGGGGGTGACGGCGATGGTTGCCTGCGTTCTTGCGGTCTGGGCGGGCAGAATCACGACGTCGGGTCCTGTAGTGGCGGTGATGGCCGGGATCGGCTGCGTGATGTCCTCGATAGCCGGGGCTGGTTTTATCAGGGCGGCTGCGACCTTAGCCAGCCCGGGTGACATCGACAACTTCGCTATGTCAGAGGTTGCCCGCACCCGCCTGGGCAGAGTATCCGGCCACTTGCCGGACTCCGCCGACGCGTGAGCCGTGACGGGCCGGGGATCCACGGCGGTGGCCAGGTCTGAGCAGGCATCGACGACGTCGGCGGCCAGAATCTCGACGGCAGCTTCCGCATGAACCGGGGCCGAATCGGTGGCCTCTGTCAACTTGGTAGTGCCGCTCGCCTTGATGTCGCGGCGGAACCGGCGTTTAGCCCGCCCCGATCGGGTGGACTCGTCATCTGTCACCGGTGCCGATGCGGATCGCTCGGGACGCTCAGCCGCCGGCTGCCTGTCTGATTCCGTTCGCTCCTGAGCGTCACCCAGCTCTGCGCGCAATCGCGCCACGAGGTCGCTCGGCAGCGTTGGAGCCGAGATCAGCATTTCGGGGGCCGGCCTGTTCGTCGCGCCCGGCACGCGCCGTGACAGCGGAGGGTTGCGGCTGTCTCCTGACATGCGGCTAAGCCCCCCTTAGGGATGCGCCTGCGGGCTACGCATCCCCACACAACAGAGCAGCACACGACGGCGTTCCTGACAATCGAAATGGCGAATGTCATGATCTGGAGTGATAACAGCCGTCACTGGGCCGATGCCGCCTGGCCGGCCCGCGTCTCACTGACCGGTCCAAGCAGATCAGGTGATGGAGATGCGGCGATGCGCTGGCATGCAGCAGTCCGCCGGTCAAACCTCGGCAGCGCCGCCTGGGCGGCCGGGTCGTGCTGGTATTGGATCAATCCGTGGTGCAGGGCTGTCATCAGCGCCTGTGCCCGGTTCGCCGCGCCGAGTTTTTCGTACAGTCGCGCCACGTACGTCTTGGCTGTCGAGAGGCTGATGAACATCTCCAGCGCAATAGCCGGCACGGACAGTCCGTCGTGCAGACGGCGCAGCACCTCCATCTCGCGCGGACTTAGCGCGAGCCGGTCTTCCATCGTGCGCCGCCGTGCGAGCGCCATTGCCAGACCCGATGCGGTAAAGGACGAGGCGGCGACGGCTGCGTGGCGGATCGCGCCGAGCACCTCCTCCAGCGGCGCCGTCTTAGCCACAAAAGCAGAAACCCCGGTTTCCAGTGCTCGGAAAAGAGCGTCGTCCTCGTGCACTGACGTGAGGATGACGATGCCGAGATTCGTGTAACGGTCCCGGAGCTCACGAGCCAGCCGGAGTCCGTCGCCACCTGGCAGGGTGACGTCGATGGTGACCACGTCGGGCTGAACTGCGGCGACCATGCTGGGCACCTCAGCGGCAGACTCGCACTCGGCCACAATCTCAATATCAGGATGCTGCGCGGTGAGCTCACGCAGGCCATACCGGACGAGGGTCTGCCCGTCAGCTATGGCGAGACGAATTGGCATCGCGGATTCCCCCCCAAGGGACGTATGCCGACGCTTTTAACTAGGTACGCAAATAGACACTTTCAAGGGTAAAGAACTATGTCATAACCGACATCACACAACAAGATGTATAAATACTCCGGCTTAGGCCTTCTCCCTCCGCAAATCAGCCGACACCGCTGACCACACCAGCAGTAACTAGCACCACTGGAGCACCTTGGCCAAAAGTGCATCAGACAGGTCGATGATGCACAGGTCCCACAGTCGACTCCTGGTGATTACGAAGATGACCAGTTTCCCATGATCGTTATTGAAATGTAATGCGATGTCGGCCTCGGCTAGCGCCCCGACGCGAGCGCTGCCAGCAAGGCGCCGCCGAGCAGGAACGGGCCGAAGCAGATTGCGCTGTGCAGCGTCACCCGGCGGGCGGCAAGCAATGCCAGGCTCACGACTGCGGACAGCAGGAAGCCAAGCGCTGCTCCGGTGATCAAGGTAGGCCAGCCGAGCCAGCCCAGCGCGAGGCCGGCGATGCCGGCCAGTTTGATGTCCCCTCCGCCGAGCTGCCCCGGCCGCAGCAGCGCCAGCAACAGAAAGCCGGCGGCTAGCGCGAGACCGCCGAGAAGCGCGCGCACCAGCGACGCGACATCGTGGCCGGCAACGGCGGCGCAGGCCAGCAAGGTGATCAAGATGGGATAGGCGGGCAGCGTCAGCTTGTCTGGCAGGCGTTGCACAGAGATGTCGATGGCAGCTAGCGCCACGCCGAGCACGCCGAGGAAGCCAAAAGCCACCACGTCGGGCTGGCCACCGAATCTGCCGAGCAGCAAGGCCAGCACCACCGCAGTGGCAAACTCCAGCATGAGCGGGGTGCCGAAGCTACCGCGGCAGTTCCCGCACCGGATCGCTAGCCAGTGCTTCGCCGCGGCGTCGCACCGAGGGCATTCGATCCGCAGTGGGTCACCGTTGGCCACTGACATCCTGAAGACAGTACCCCTCAATGCGGCACCAGCCAGCAGACCCGTGACAGCCCCTGCGGCCATCCACATCAGGTTCATACCGGTTCACAGTAGGTCCGCAATCTGGGAATCGGGCGCTTTCGGCCGAGAACCAGGACGTCACGAGCCGGTGTATCACCCCGCGGGCGACATATGATGTCCGCCGGCCGGTGCTTCCTGTCCGCCTGTCGGCACGTCATGCCGGCTGGTCAGCCGATACGTCAGCCGTTCAGGCGGATAGCTCTGGCCGTATGCCCGATGGTGCCGATGGGCTTTGCTGTCCCAGGGTGTCCACTAAACCGGACGACGTGGGGTCGTCTGGCCCGAGGCGAGTTGGTTCGTCAGCTCGCCGAACTGGGAGGCAATCCGATGCTCAAGTTGTTCTCTGTCACGCAGAACTTCCTCGCTGACCGGTTCGGCGGGGACCGCGGCGCGACCGCGGTGGAATATGGCTTGATTGTGGCCCTCATCGCCGGTGTGTGCATCCTCGCGATCACCACAATGGGCACAACTATCAGGACCTGGTTCAACAACGTCTCTGGCGCTATGTGATACAGCACCTGGTACCCGCGGCAGGGCTCAGCTGTCGTCTGTGCACAGACCGGGACCGGAGTGCCTAGCGGCGCGATGTCCCGCTGCGCCGTCGGCGCGAATCTATGCAGAACTGCCCTGGCATAGTTGCGCCGCGACGACGTCCGTTGCTGGCAGGCATCGGGCTCCGTGTGTTGATCACCAGCATCCTCAGTGTGCGCTGGCCGCCGGGCGGGACGGATACATCTGGCCGTCCCGCCGCGGGCCGTGGAGAAAGGCTAACGACGGTGGAACGGCGAGGAAACTGCAGCCGCGGCGACACAGCGCTGGACCGCGGCGCCGCGGCGGTGGAGTTCGCCTTGGTGCTCCCGCTCTTGCTGTTCCTCATCTTCGGAATCATCGACGCTGGCCGCGCCCTGAACGCGCAGATCACGCTTACCCAGGCGGCCCGCGAAGGAGCAAGACTCGCGGCCTTGGGGCAACCGGACGCCACCGTGGTGAGTGACACGCAGGCGGCCGCAATCGGGCTGGGTACGGTAAGCGTGACCGTGACCGGTTGCCCGCCTGGCGCCGGGCCGACGACGTCCGCGACGGTCAGTGTCAGCTATGACTTCAAGTTCGTGACCCCGATCGGCGCCATCGCCGGGCTACTCGGCGGGGCCGGCCCCTCTCCGCTCACGCTGACGGCTCAGGGAGTCATGCCGTGCGAGACATGATGGCCTCGCTGGCCCGGCGGATCCACGGGCGCCTGAGACGCGACGAGCAGGGCGCGGTCGCGGTACTGGTCGCGCTGCTGATCGGGTGCGGCGTGCTGACCGGAATGGCCGCGTTGGTGGTAGATGTAGCTCAGCTCTACCAGGAACGCGCCGAACTGCAAAACGGCGCAGACGCCGCCGCGATCGGGGTGGCCAAGAGCTGTGCTCTCGGCACCTGTGATCCGACAGTCGCTCAGCAATACGCCAACGGCAACGCGTCCAACCTCACGGGCCGCGCGGAGGGAATAAGCCTGGTCTGCGGTTCCGGCGCTCTCGGAGCTTGCCCGCCCAGCACCGGGACGGGAACCGACTGCCCGGCTGCGCCGCCGGCCGGCGTCAACTACGTCGACGTGCATACCTCAACCAAGACGGCCAGCGGCTCTACGCTGCTTCCGCCGGTTTTCGCCGGCACGCTCCTTGGCGCCGGTTATCACGGGACCACCGTGCTCGCCTGTGCGCAGGCCGAATGGGGCGCGCCTTCGGCCGCAACGACCGTTGCCGTCACGATCTCGGCTTGCGAATGGGACCAGGCCACGCAGCAGGGAACCGTATTCGCGCCTGCGCCGCCCTACCAGCAGGGCCTGCCTGCACAGTCGTTCGATCAGGTACTGACGCTGAACCCGACCAATGGCACTGGATGCGCTACCGAACCGGCCGGCGCGGACGGACCGCTTACGTTCGGCTGGGCGGCGGACCAAACTGGCAACTGCGCGCTGTCAGTGAACGGGCCGACTTACCCCGGTCAGATCACAACCTCAGTGAGTCAATCCTGCGAATCCGTCCTCGACTACTCACAGGATAACGACGTCCCGATCCTGGTCCCTATCTACGTATCGGTGACCAACGCCGGTGGCAATCTCACCTACACCCTGCGGGGCTTCGCGCACTTCGTGGTCACCGGATACAACATGCCTGGCTTCAGCGACTTGGACTGGCTTGACCCGGCGAACAACTGCCATGGCACCCAGTACTGCCTCAACGGCTACTTCGTCCAGGGAGTCATTCCCGCAACTGGCGGCCTCACCGGGACCAACCTCGGCGTCTCCATCATCGACCTGACTGGCTGAGAACAGGCCCGCACCGCAGAGAAGAGGAACGTTGAAACGTCGCGTAGTGACCATCGGGCTGGCCGCCCTGCTGGCTGTGCTCGGGGCAGTCGCCGTGCTGGCCTACGTCCGGCAGGCCAACGACCGCGCTGTGGCCGGCCTGAAGGCCGAGGCCGTGCTTGAGGCCAAGACGGAGATCCCCGCGGGCACCTCGCTAGCCCAGGCGCAGAGGCAGAACTGGCTCACCACCGTGAAAGTCCCGCAGGGCTCGTTGTCTGCGGATCCGGTGCGCACCGTCACCGCCGGAAACCGGGACCTGGTACTGAGCGCCACCGTCGGCCAGGGCCAGTTGCTGCTGCAGCCGATGCTGGTCACCGCCGCTAGCGTCGTTTCCAACGGTGGCATAGTCATCCCGGCGGGGAAGGTGGCAGTCACCATCCAGGTCTGCCTGTCGCAGGCGGTAGCGGGCTATGTCACCGTCGGCTCGTACGTCGCCGTGTTCGATACCTACGCGACCGGTACTGGAGCAAGGCAAGGTTCGCTGAACGTCCAGCAGACTTGTGATGTATCGCATTCGGCCCAGGCCTCGGGTATCAATACCCGGATTGTGCTGACACGCTCCCAGGTCCTGGCCGTGGGACAAGCGTCGACCGGCGCTCAAGGCACCTCGACAGGAATCGTCGCGAACGCGCAGAACGGCTCGCAAGCGAACAGCCCGGAGCTAGTCACGCTGGCGGTAAGCCAGGCCGATGCCGAGCGGGTCATCCAGATCGACCAAGTGGGCATGCCCTACCTGGCGCTGCTGTCGAGCGCCTCGAAGACGGGGCTGGACTCCAAACCGCTGCAACTGTTTCCCTAAACCGCTGAATCCAGGAGAGAACCTTGCCAATACTCTGCGAGCCGGGCTCCAGCGCCGGAGAGCTGATCTCCGGCATCGACGGGGAAGTGCGCAAGGCGGACAACCTCGGGCACGCGGCCAAACTGCTAGACGGCGACCCCAATGAGACCTTGGTGGTGATCGGCCCGCGGACCGGAACCGGCGACGCGCTGGCGTTCAGTGCCGCGCTGCGGCTGGTGCGGCCCGCGGTGGGCGTGATCCTGGCCCGCCGGGAGGTCGACGTCACATTGCTGACTCAGGCACTGCAATCCGGTGTGCGCGAGGTCGTACCGGCCGGAGATCACGCCGCGCTGGCAGCCGCCTGCCGCCGCTCCTACGAGGTGTCGCGACGAATGCTCGCACCCCCAGTGGACACGGAATCCGCCCCAGGCCAGATCATCACTGTGTTTGCGGCCAAAGGGGGCTGCGGCAAGACCACCCTGGCCATCAATCTGGGCGTGGCGCTGGCCAGGCAGGCCAGCGGCCACGTCTGTGTTGTCGATCTCGATCTCGCGTTCGGCGACGTTGCGATCAGTGTGCAGCTCGATCCGCTGAGGACCGTCGTGGACGCGCTGCCGATGGCAGGTCACCTGGATATGTCCGGAGCTGCCTCGCTGCTGACCCCCTACCAGCCACGGCTCGACATGCTGCTCGCGCCAGTCACTCCCGGCGACGGGGAGAAGGTGCCGCCCAGGCTGGTCGGCGAGATACTCGCCGTTCTGCGTACCATGTATGACTTCGTGGTCGTCGATACCCCGGCCCAGTTCAGCGAGCACGTGCTGACGGCCATGGACGTCTCGTCGCAGCTTGTATTGCTCACCACGCCAGACGTGCCAGCGCTGAAGAACCTTCGCGTCACGCTCGACATGCTGGACCTGCTGTCGTACCCGCGCCAGATCCGATCGATAGTGCTCAACCGCTCGGATTCCAAGGTCGGGCTCAGCCTCGAGCACGTGGAGCGGGTCGTCCGATCGCCAATCGCCATGCATATCCCGTCCAGCCGCGCCGTGCCCGTTTCAGTCAACAAGGGCGTGCCTATCACCCTCGACAGCCCCTCCCATCCAGTCAGCCAGGCGGTCACGAGGTTCGCGCAACAGCGCCTGCTCGGCGCGCCGGCCCGCCGGCCGACGGGCCGGTCACGCGGCAAGAGGCGGGCCGCATGAGCTTGTCCGACAGGCTCTCCCAACTGCGGGTGGCTGGCGCGCCCCAGCTCGAACGGCGCGGCGCGCCGCGGCGCGCCGCGCGCCACTCAGACCCATTCGGCCAGCTCAAGCGCAGCGTCCACGAGTCGCTGCTGGAGACGCTTGGCCCGACGCTCTACGACGCGCACATTGACCAGCGAGAACTGGAACAGCAGGTCACGCACACGCTGCAGGCGGTGCTGCAGCGCGAAGAGACCCCGATGACAACGGCCGACCGGGTTCGCGTCGCCCAGGAAGTCGCCGATGACATCCTCGGCCACGGGCCGCTGGAGCCGTACCTGCGCGATCCGGACGTGTCGGAGATCATGGTCAACGGCCACGACCAGATTTACGTTGAGCGCGACGGCCTGCTGTACCCGGTGGATGCGGCCTTTACTGACGAGAGCCACCTGCGCCGCACCATCGACAAGATCGTGGCCCGGGTTGGACGGCGAGTCGACGAGTCCAGCCCGATGGTGGACGCGCGGCTGGCCGACGGTAGCAGAATCAACGCGGTCGTACCGCCTGTCGCACTCGATGGGTCGCTGCTGACGATCCGCAAGTTTGCAGTGGAACCGCTCACCGTTGGCCATCTCATTCACTACGGGACTCTTACTCCCCAGGTAGCCGACCTGCTGCGGGTCTGCGTGGAGGGTCGCCTCAACATCGTTATCGGCGGTGGCACCGGCTCGGGCAAGACGACCACGCTAAACGTGCTGTCTGCCTTCGTGCCGGAAGACGAGCGGATCGTCACGATCGAGGACGCTGCCGAGCTGCAACTCCGCCAGGAGCACGTGCTGCGGCTTGAATCGCGACCGGCCAACCTCGAGAGGCGAGGTGAGATCACAGTCCGTGACCTTGTCCGCAACGCCTTGCGCATGCGTCCAGACCGGATCATCATCGGCGAGGTGCGCGACGCGGCAACGCTGGACATGCTGCAGGCAATGAATACCGGGCACGACGGCTCCATCACCACCGTTCACTCCAACTCGCCGCGCGACACGCTGTCCCGGCTGGAGACGATGGTGATGATGGCCAATGTAGAGCTCACTCAGCGCGCGATCCGCGACCAGATGGCCTCGGCCATAGACCTCATCGTGCACCAGACACGGCTCAAGGACGGCTCGCGGAAGATCACGCATCTGACTGAGGTACAGGGTACGGAGAGCGAAGTCGTAATCCTGCAGGACATATTTCTCTTCGACTTTCACGCGGGCACCGACGAGCACGGCCGCCATCGCGGCAGGCTGCAAAGCACCGGCCTGCGCCCGATGTTCCTCAATCGCCTCGCTGACCGGGGAGTTCAGGTCCCGCAAGGAATCTTCACTGCAGGAGCGCCACTGCGATGAGAGCGATACGAGCTGCAGCCGTGCTGTCCTGCGCGGGAGCGTTCTTGATAGTGACCGCGGCGAGCGCGGCAGCGACTTCGCTCACCACCCCGCCCGCAGGCCGCTGGCACAGCTCAGCGCCTGGCGGCAGGGAGTACTACGGGACCAGCCAGATCCGCAATAACGTGACCTGCCCATGCGACGGCCAGCAGGAGATCTGGGCCTACTCGCCGAGCGACTGGGGCATCTACGCCGAGCAGCCTAACGGCAGCAACCCGGCTGTCTCGTACCCCGACGTTCAGGTGCTGGAATACAACCCCGTTTCCGCCGAGCCGGTCGTGCAAGGGTGGTACGACCTCTCCCAGCCACCGGCAGGCGAATTCGTGGCGGCGTACAACATATGGGTCCAGGACAACCCGCCCCTGGGCTGGAAGGACGCGACCGACATCCAGGTGTGGGTAGATAACCATGGTCAGACCCCAGCTGGCACCAAGGCAGCACAGGGAAAGATTTATGGGAAGGCGTTCACCCTCTACTCGACCGGAGGAAAGGACCAGGGCAGCGTGACGTACACCCTGGCGTTCACGAATAGCGCCAGAGGTATCACGCACATAGCCGCCATCTTCGCCTGGCTCCGGGGTAGCGGCTGGATCTCGCAGAACGCGGAAGACCTGGACGTAGAGTTCGGCTGGCAGATCCGCTCCACTAACGGCAGGTACGAGAACTTCCACATGAAGTCGTTCGTGCTAAAGCAGCCGGGATCGAGCCCGTATGGCGCCGCTATCGCGGCAACGCGTCGGCCATGGGCGCTCATCATCGGCCTGGCGGCGGTCTTCCTGGCGGTGTTCGCGCTTGCCCTGCTGCTACTGGGTGCGTTCAGCCGCGCTGGCCGGCAGCGCAGTCTCACCGAGCGGATCGAAAAGTATGGCCCGCGGCGTTCGCCAGTGGCAGCCGCAGAGAATACCCAGGGGAAGGTTGGCGGGGCCGCAGTTGGCGCGGTGACGCGGATCATGCGTCCTGGAACTCAGGAGCGCCTCGGCAGGCGCCTCGATCTTGCCGGCGTCACGCGCCAGCCGGCCGAATGGGCACTGCTGGGCGGCTGCCTGGCCGTCGTCATAGCAGCCACCCTGAGCCTCGTCACCAGCTATGTCGTAATCGGTGTCCTGGGCGGAGCGCTGATCGGGTGGCTGACCATGCGGCTATCACTGAGCTTGCGGATCTTGCGCCGACGGGCGTCGTTCAGTGAGCAACTTCCCGACCTGCTGCAACTGATCGCCAGCGCGCTGCGATCCGGCTTTTCGCTGCCACAAGCCTTTGATGCGGTCGTACGCGAGGATGCGCAGCCTGCAGCTGGAGAGTTCTCCCGCGCCCTAGCCGAAGCCCGGCTCGGCGGTGGTCTTGAGGATGCGCTCGAAGCGGTAGCTAACCGGATGGATTCCGACGACCTGCGGTGGACGGTGCTGGCCATCCGTATCCAGCAAGGCGTTGGCGGCAACCTGGCCGAGGTGCTGCTCACAATCGCGGGCACGATCCGCGAGCGCGCTTTCCTGCGCCGCCAAGTGAGTGCGCTCAGCGCCGAAGGCCGGCTATCGGCCTACATTCTCGTCATCCTGCCGGTGCTCGTCGCAGCCTGGCTTTTCATTAGCAGCCCGCAGTACATGCGTCTGTTGTATACGACAACTCCGGGTGAGCTCATGCTGGTGGCGACCGTGGTACTGCTCGTCATAGGCGGCCTGTGGATGCGCAGAACGATCAAGGTAGAGGTGTAAGAGTGTCCGGTTCTGTGCTTCTGGCCGGCGGGCTCGGAGCGATAGCGTTGGCGATCATCGCCGTGGTAGTGGCGTTCATGCCAAAGCGGCCACAGCAGCCGAGTGTTTCCCGTGCGCTGAATACGATCGAGGAGCGGTACTCAAGCGACTCGCCGGCTGGCTCCGGCAAGAAACAGCCGTTCAAACTGCCTGACTGGCTCGAGCGTCTCGCCGTGCGGCTATCGCCTGCCGGCGTTGCCAGCATCATGCAGCGCAGGCTCGATGTCGCGGGCAACCCGGTGGGCTGGACCACCGACCGCATGCTTGCGGTCAAGGGCCTCGGCCTAGTCGCGCTTGGCGTCGTCGGGGCGCTGTACGGACTGCGCAACCCGGCACTACTGGTCGTCGGCGGCGGGCTTGGCGCGGTGGTGGGCTTCTTCCTGCCCGACCTGCTGCTGCACAATACCGGACTGAAGCGGCAGCAGCAGATTCCGCGTGCCCTGCCCGACGCGCTCGATATGCTGACCATCTGCGTGGAGGCAGGTCTCGGGTTTGACGCCGCGCTTGCACAGGTCGCGCGCAACACGCCGGGTCCGCTAGCTGGCGAGTTCGCCCGCGTGCTCCAGGAGATGCAGATCGGCAAATCGCGCGGTGAGGCGATGCGGGCGATGGCTGAGCGTACTACCGTGCCCGAACTGCGGGCTTTCGTGTCCGCCATGATCCAGTCCGCCGAACTGGGCATTCCGGTGGCCCATGTGCTGCGCGAGCAGGCCAAGGAGATGCGGGTGCGGCGCCGTCAGCGGGCGGAGGGGCAGGCGCAGAAGATTCCAGTGAAGATCACTTTCCCGCTCATCCTCTGCCTGTTCCCTGCGCTGCTGGTGATCGTCATCGGACCCGGAGTCATCGAGATTGCGCAATCGCTGTTCGGGAGGTAAAGGCACGATGACAACGGCATCCGGCCGTCGGCGCGACGTCGGCAAGCTGATCATGGTTCCGGTGGCCGCAGTAATCCTGCTTGTGGACCTGTCCGGCGTTCGGCTGCGCGGTGCTACGGGCGCAGAGGGGGCCCTCCGGCTGGTCAGCGCCGCGCTCGTAGTGGCCTTCTATGCGGTCGCTATCTGGTGCTACCTTCGGCGTGGCCCAGCGGTTGCCACCAGCCGGTCAGTCACTGCCCACGTGGCAGCGATAATCGCGACCTGGCTGCCCTTCGCGATCCTGCTATTGCACGCAACGCAGCCGGGACCGGGCCGCCAGGTTGTCTCTGACGTGCTGCTGGTGCTTGGCACAGCGTGGTCGGTGTGGTCGCTGCGATTCCTCGGCCGCAATGTCTCAGTCCTCGCGCAGGCCCGGGACGTGGTGGAACAAGGGCCGTACCGGTGGGTGCGGCACCCGCTCTACGCGGGCGAGATCGTGTCTGCCCTCGGCGTCGCCCTCGCCATGAACAGTCTTGCTGCGGTAGCCGCCTGGCTACTGCTCTGCGGCCTGCAGGTATACCGGGCACTGCGGGAGGAGCAGGTCCTGCTCCGCGCCCTGCCGGCCTACGGAAGCTACCGGAGCCGGACCGCGGCCCTGTTGCCTGGCGTGTTCTGACGACCACCGCGCAGCTTCGATCCGGCGGATTGCGACCATCTGCCTGCGGGATGCAGATAATGCTGTATCGTGTACAGCGGGTAATGACTAATCGACATCCGGGCAGGAACCAACTGTGAGTCCTCGCAGACACCTCGTACTTATTATCACGTAGCGCGAAGCCCGCACGGGCTCGCGCTACAACCTCTTTGCCAGTCGGCAGGGAGGTTTTTTGTTGGGTTAACCACAGCAAACCGCCCAAGATCAAGAAGGAGCCCGTCGTGCAAGAGCTCACCGGAGCCCAGGCACTCGTCCGAAGCCTCGAGCTGCAGGGCGTCGAGGTAGTCTTCGGGCTCCCCGGCGGCACGATCCTGCCGACCTACGACCCGCTTCTTTCCTCGTCACTGCGGCACGTACTGGTGCGGCACGAGCAGGGCGCCGGCCACGCGGCGGAGGGGTACGCGTGGGCCACCGGACGGCCGGGCGTGTGCATGGCCACCAGCGGGCCGGGCGCGACCAACCTGGTGACCGCGCTGTCCGATGCGTACATGGACTCGGTGCCGATGGTCGCGATCACCGGCCAGGTCGGCACCAGCCTCATCGGTACCGACGCGTTTCAGGAAGCCGACATCACCGGCATAACGCTCCCGATCACCAAGCACAACGAGCTGGTGACCGTCAGTGGAGCGGATCCCGGCGGCGGTCGCCGAGGCATTCCACATCGCCACCACCGGCCGCCCCGGCCCGGTGCTCATCGACGTGCCCAAGGACATCCAGCAGGCGACCGGGCCGTGGCGGGTGGCTAGCTGGCCGCCGGCCATGGAGCTGCCGGGCTACCGGCTGCCGGGTCCGCCGGACCAGGCCGCCATCGAGGCGGCGGCCAGCGATGCTGCTGCAGCGCGCGCCGGCCGGTCCTCTACGTCGGCGGCGGCGTGGTCAAGTCCGATTCGCATGCTGAGCTGTTCCGGCTGGCCGAGCTGGCGCAGGCGCCGGTCACCACGACGCTGATGGCGCGCGGCGCGTTCCCGGACTCGCACCCGCTGGCGCTCGGCATGCCGGGCATGCATGGCACCTACCCCGCGGTCGCGGCGCTGCAGGAGGCAGACCTCGTGGTCGCGCTCGGGGCCCGGTTCGACGACCGGGTCACCGGCAAGCTCGACGCGTTCGCGCCGCGCGCTCAGATCGTGCACGCCGACATCGACCCGGCCGAGATCGGCAAGAACCGCAGGCCGGACATCGCGATCAGCGGCGACCTGCGGCTGACCATGAGCAGGCTCGCGGACGCGGTGGCGGCCGAGCTGGCCCGCGGCAGCCGGCCCGACACCAGCGCCTGGCTGGCCACCCTGGACGGCTGGAAGTTCCAGTTCCCGCTGCGCTACACCCAGGAGCCGGACGGCCCGCTCAAGCCCCAGTACGTGACCGAGCGGCTGTCCGCGCTGACCGGCGGCAACGCGATCGTGGTGGCCGGCGTCGGCCAGCACCAGATGCACGCCTCGCAGCACTACTCGTTCACCCGGCCGCGGTCCTGGATCAACTCCGGCGGGGCCGGGACCATGGGATTCGCCGTCCCGGCCGCGATGGGTGCGCAGGTCGGCAGGCCCGGCGAACTGGTGGTCGCGATTGACGGCGACGGCTGTTTCCAGATGACCGCGCAGGAACTGGCCACCTGCGCTATCGAGAAGATCCCGATCAAGGTGCTGATCTTCAATAACGGCTTCCTCGGCATGGTCAGGCAGTGGCAGGAGCTGTTCTACGACGAGCGGTACTCCTCGGTCGAGCTCGGCACCGCCATCCCGGACTACGTCAAGCTTGCCGAGGCCTACGGCTGCGTCGGACTGCGCTGCGAGAGCGCCGACGATGTGGATGCCGTGCTGGACAAGGCGCTCGCACCCAGCGATGTGCCGGTCGTGGTCGACTTCCGCACGCACGATCGGGAAGGCGTCTTCCCGATGGTCCCGGCCGGCAAGCCGAACGACGACATCGTGCTGGGACCTGAGTTCACGCAGGACGAGCAGCGCGCTGCCGCGCGCAGGGAAGTGAAGGGCTAGATGAGCACGCATACCCTGTCCGTGCTGGTGGAGAACAAGCCGGGCGTGCTCTCGCACGTGGCCGGCCTGTTCTCGCGGCGGGCATTCAACATCGCCTCGCTTGCGGTCGGGCCGACCGCCGACGAGCGGGTCAGCCGCATCACGATCGTCGTCGACGGTGCATCTACGCCGGTCGAGCAGGTTAAGAGCCAGCTCGACAAGCTAGTCCGGGTGCTGAAGGTCGTCGAGCTGACCGATGGCTCCGCGGTCGAGCGTGAGCTTGCGCTGATCAAGGTGCGGGCCGACCCGGCACTGCGCGGTCAGCTACTGGAGGTGGCGGCAGTGTTCGGCGCCAGCGTGGTCGACATGAGCCCGACCACGCTGGTACTCGAGGCCGTGAGCAGCCCGGCCAAGCTGGACTCGCTGCTCGCCATGCTGGACAGCTACGGCACCTGCGAGCTGGTCCGGACCGGCCGGATCGCGCTGGCTCGCGGCGCCGGCGTGATCACCGACGAGGCGCCGGCCCTGTCGCCCCTGACGCCAGTTCCCGGCTCCGCACAGTCAGCCGCCTGACAACTCCGTTACCCACCTAACGATCGTCACGAGAGGACATCCCGACATGGCCACCGTCTACTACGACTCCGACGCAGATCTCAGCCTGATTCAGGCCCGGAAGATTGCCGTACTCGGCTACGGCTCGCAGGGCCACGCGCATGCGCTGAGCCTGCGCGACTCGGGCTGCGAGGTGCGTGTCGGACTGCCCGAGGGCTCCCGGTCGCGTAAGCGAGCCGAGGCGGCCGGGCTCACGGTCACCACGCCCGAGCAGGCTTCCGCCTGGGCCGACGTGATCATGGTGCTCACCCCCGATACCACCCAGCGCAAGCTGTACGCGGAGGCGATCGAGCCCCACCTGCAGCCGGGTGACGCGCTGTTCTTCGCGCACGGCTTCAACATCCACTTCGGCTACATCACCCCGCCGGACACCGTCGATGTGGCCATGGTCGCGCCGAAGGCGCCCGGCCACCTGGTGCGGCGGCAGTACGAGGAGGGCCACGGCACGCCGGTGCTGGTCGCGGTCGCCCAGGACGCCACCGGCAAGGCCTGGGACCTGGCCCGCTCGTACGCAGCCGCCATCGGCGGGACCAAGGCGGGCGCGCTGGTGACCACGTTCCAGGAGGAGACCGAGAGCGACCTGTTCGGTGAGCAGGCCGTGCTCTGCGGCGGCGTGACCGCGCTGGTCAACGCCGGCTTCGAGACCCTGGTCGAACGCCGGCTACCAGCCGGAGGTCGCCTACTTCGAGTGCCTGCACGAGCTCAAGCTGATCGTCGACCTCATGTACGAGGGCGGCGAGAGCTGGATGCGGTACTCGGTCAGCGACACCGCCGAGTACGGCGACCTTACCCGCGGGCCCAGGGTCATCGGCGAGCCAACCCGCGCGGCCATGAAGAAGCTGCTGGCCGACATCCAGTCGGGTGAGTTCGCCCGCGAGTGGGTGGCCGAGGACGACGCCGGGCGGCCGAACTTCGCGAAGCTGCAGGCGGCGGCCAAGACCGCGCAGATCGAGCAGGTGGGCAAGCCGCTGCGCAAGATGATGAACTGGCTGAACTCGGCCGCTAACGAGATGGACGAGTGATGGGCGGCGAGGTAGGCGAGGTATCCGCGGAGGGGAAAACCCACGTCATCACCCACCTTCCGGGTGACGGGGTCGGCCCGGAAGTCACTGCGGTGGCGCGGTCCTGCGTGGACGCGGTGGCTGCACGGCACGGCTTCGCCGTCGACTGGCGCACCTGCCAGCTCGGCGGGCAGCACTACCTGCGGACCGGCGAGGTGCTGCCCGACGCCGTACTGGACGAGCTGCGCAAGTCCGACGCGATCCTGCTGGGCGCGGTCGGCACGCCGGAGGTGCCGCCGGGCGTGCTCGAGCGCGGCCTGCTGCTGCGGCTGCGCTTCGAGCTCGACCTCTACATCAACCTGCGGCCGTCGAAGCTGCGGGCCGGCGTCGGCGGCGCGGTCGGCTCGCACCAGCTGGAGGATCTCGACCTGGTCATCGTCCGGGAGAACACCGAGGGCCTGTATGCCGGCGCCGGCGGCACCGTGCACCGCGGCACCGAGTTCGAGACCGCGACGGAGGAGTCGCTGAACACCTGGGTCGGGGTGCGGCGCTGCGTGCGCTACGCCGCTCAGCTCGCCGCCGCGCGGAGCGGGCGGCTGACGCTGGTGCACAAGACCAACGTGCTCACCCACGCTGGTGACCTGTGGCAGCGGATCGCGACCGAGGTGGCCGAGGAGACAGGCGTCGAGCTCAGCTACGCGCACGTCGACGCGGCCTGCCTGTGGATGGTGGACGACCCGGCCAGGTTCGACGTGATCGTCACCGACAACCTGTTCGGCGACATCCTGTCGGACCTGGGCGCGGCCCTGACCGGCGGGCTGGGGCTGGCGCCGAGCGGCAACCTGAACCCGGACCGGACCGGACCATCGGTGTTCGAGCCGGTGCACGGCTCGGCGCCGGACATCGCCGGCCGGGGCCTGGCCAACCCAGCCGGCGCGGTGCTGTCGGCCGGGCTGATGCTCGACCACCTGGGCGAGCAGGCGGCCGCCGCGGACCTCGACTCAGCAGTCAATGCGCGTGCTGGCAGCAGGGGCGCCGGCGCAGTACCGGGGAGTGGGAGAAGGCCCTGCTGACCCGGCTCGGGGGGGCATGATGCGCAAGGTAGAGATCTACGACACCACGCTGCGGGACGGCTCGCAGCAGGTCGGCCTCGACCTCACGGTTGCCGACAAGCTGCGGGTGGCCGCCGCACTCGACGGACTCGGCGTGGACGTGATCGAGGGCGGCTGGCCGGGCTCGAACCCGAAGGACGCGGAGTTCTTCGAGCGGGCTAAGGAACTGAACTTCAAGCACGCGACGCTGGCCGCGTTCGGCGCGACCAGGCTGCCGCGGCCGGCCGGTCGACGATGACGCGAACCTGCGCGCACTGCTCGCTGCGCAGACGCCGATCGTGACACTGGTCGGCAAGGCCTGGACGCTGCATGTGGACGAGGCACTGCGGACGACCAGGGCGGAGAACCTGGCCATGGTGGCCGACTCGGTCGCCTTCATGGCGGCGGCCGGCCGGCGCGTGGTGTTCGACGCCGAGCACTTCTTCGACGGGTACTGCCGCCGACCGCGGCTACGCGCTGGAGGTGCTCGCCGCGGCCGCCGAGGCAGGTGCGGACACGCTGGTGCTCTGCGACACCAACGGCGGTACGCTGCCGGACGACGTCGCCCGGGTGGTCGCCGAGATAGCCGACCGGTCGACGACAGCGATCGGCGTGCACTTCCACAACGACGCAGCCTGCGCGGTGGCCAACTCGGTCGTCGCGGTGGCAGCCGGCAGCCTGCAAGTCCAGGGCGCGGCGAACGGTTACGGCGAGCGGTGCGGCAACGCGGACCTGTTCTCGGTGATCGCCAGCCTGGAACTGAAGCGCGGGCACGCGCTGCTGCCCGACGGCGGACTGGCCGCGCTCGCGTCCACGGCGCGGACGATCGCCGAGGTGGCGAACCTGCCGTTCGAGGCCCGCCAGCCGTACGTCGGCTCGTCGGCGTTCGCCACCAAGGCCGGGTTGCATGCATCGGCGATCGCCCGGCGGCCCGATGCGTACTCGCACGTGGACCCTGGCACGGTGGGGAACGAGGCGCAGGTGCTGGTCAGTGAGCTTGCCGGGCGCAGCAACGTGCTGGCCAAGGCAGCCGAGCTCGGGCTCGACCTCAGCCCCGACCGAGCCGGGCAGGTGCTCGATCAGGTTAAGGCGGCCGAGCACCGCGGCTATGCGTTCGAGGCAGCGGATGCCTCATTCGAGCTGCTGGTCCGGCAGAGCGCGGGCGTTCTGCCCGCCTGGTTCGACGCTTGAGGGCTACCGTGTGGTTATCGAGCGCGCGGGTGACGCAGATCGCAGCGAGGCGATCGTGCGCCTGCGTCTCGGTGCCGACCGGGTCGTCGCGGTGGGCGAGGGCGTCGGGCCCGTGCACGCGCTCGACCAGGCGCTCCGCCGTGGCCTTGTCGAGGTCTACCCGGCACTGGCCGGCATCCACCTGGTCGATTACAAGGTCCGCATCCTGGACGGCCGCGCCGCGACCAGCGCGGTCACCAGGGTGATGCTGACGTCGGCCGACGCCGACGGCGAGTGGACGACGGTCGGGGTGTCGGATGACGTCGTCACCGCGTCGTGGGAAGCGCTGACCGATGGCATCGCCTTCGGCCTGCTCCGCGCGGGTGCGGAGCCGCTAGCAGAGGTTGAGCCCGTGAATAAGGAGGCTGTATGAGCGAGTTGCCGCGGCCGCGTTCTGGCCCGCTTACTACCGGTCCGTCCCGGGCGCCGGCCCGCGCCATGCTGCGGGCGGTCGGACTGTCCGAGGACGACCTGAAGCGGCCGCAAGTCGCTGTCGCCTCGTCCTGGAACGAGGTGACCCCTTGCAACGTGCACCTGAACGGGCTGGCCGCCGCGGCGAAGGAGGGTGTCCGCCAGGCTGGCGCGGTGCCGTTCGAGTTCGGCACCATCGCGGTCTCCGATGGCATCTCCATGGGTACCGAGGGCATGAAGTCCTCGCTGGTCAGCCGGGAGATCATCGCCGACTCGGTCGAGCTGATGGTCAACGCCGAGCAGTTCGACGCGCTGGTCGCGATCGCCGGCTGTGACAAGTCCCTGCCGGGCATGCTGATGGCGTGCGCCCGGCTGGACGTTCCGGCGGCGTTCCTGTACGGCGGCACGATCCTGCCCGGCTGGGCCCACGGGAAGTCACTGACCATCCAGGACGTCTTCGAGGCGGTTGGCGAGCACGCGGCCGGCTCGATCTCCGATGCCGAACTGCTCGCGGTCGAGCGGTCCGCCTGCCCTGGCGCCGGATCCTGCGCCGGGATGTACACCGCGAACACCATGTCCACCTGCGCCGAGGCGCTCGGCATGACGCTGCCCGGTGAGGCGTCGCCGCCCGCCGTGTCGGCCGAGCGCACTGACCTCGCCAGGCGCACCGGGGCCGCGGTCGTGCAGGCGCTGGCGGCCGGGCTGCGGCCGCGGCAGATCATGACCAGGACCGCGTTCCTGAACGCGGCGACGGTCGTGATGGCCACGGCCGGCTCCACCAACGCCGTGCTGCACCTGATCGCCATTGCCCGCGAGGCCGGGGTCGAGCTCAGCATTGACGACTTCGACGAGATCAGCCGCCGCACTCCGGTCATCGCGTCGCTGCGCCCGTCCGGCCTGTACAACATGAGCGAGCTGGACAAGGTCGGCGGCGTTCCGGTGATCCTGAAGGAACTGCTGTCTGCTGGCCTCATCGACGGCGACGCGCTCACCGTCAACGGGCGCACGCTCGGCGAGAACGTGGCCGATGCCTTCGAGCCCGACGGCCAGGTGGTCCGCCCGGTCAAGGACCCGTTCAAGCCGGACGGCGGCCTGGCCATCCTGCGCGGCTCACTCGCCCCGAACGGCGCCGTCGTCAAGACCCCCGGCATCGAGACGCTGCGATTCGAGGGCACTGCCCGGGTGTTCGAGCGCGAGGAGGACTGCTTCGAGGCCGTCACCGCCGGGCAGGTGCACAAGGGTGACGTGCTGGTGATCCGGCACGAGGGCCCCAAGGGCGGTCCCGGCATGCGGGAGATGCTCGCGGTCACCGCGGCCATCAAGGGCGCGGGCCTCGGCAAGGACGTCGTGCTGCTGACTGACGGCCGGTTCTCCGGTGCCACGTTCGGCGCCTGCGTCGGGCATGTCGCACCAGAGGCCTGGGACGGCGGTCCGATCGCGCTTGTCGCCGACGGCGACACGATCGTCCTCGACGTCGTCGAGCGGCGGCTCGAGGTCCTGGTCGACGACGCCGAACTGGGACGGCGCCGGTCTGGCTGGAAGCGTCCCGAGCCGAACTACACCACCGGGGCGCTGGCCAAGTACGCGGCGCTGGTGTCCGGCGCCGACCTCGGAGCCGTCTGCACGGTGCCGGCCAGCTAACCGCAGCTGTCGATACCACCATAGACCGGAGCAAGCGTGGGCGTCGCGCGCTCTGGGCTAGTGTCAGTCCCGGTTAGTACGCTGTCAGTTATGCGGACGGATACGCTTGCGATCCTCGGCGAAGCTGATCAGCTTGCGATCGGCGCTGCCCAGGCAGAGGCGGCACACGTGCTAGGCCAGCGCGCAGACTGGGCGCCGCGCCATGACGTCCCGATCGCCGGTGCGGCCGATCCGGTCGGCCTCGCGGCGATGATTGATCACACGATTCTGCGGCCCAGCGCGCAGCGTGACGACATTCTGCGAGCCTGCGATGAGGTCGACGAATACGCATTCTTCGGCATCTGCGTGAACCCGCTGTGGGTCGCCACAGCTGCCCGGCGGCTCTCGTGCACTGCCGCTGCAGTCATCGCGGTGATTGCCTTCCCGCTGGGTGCTACGCCGACCCGAGACAAGCAGGCCGAGGCCCTGGCCGCAGTCGATGACGGCGCGACGGAACTCGACATGGTTGCGAGCCTCGGCAGCTTGCGGTCCGGAGATCTGGTCGGCTATGCCAGCGATGTCGAGGCAGTTGTCTCCACGGCACCGAACGTGCCGGTGAAGGTCATCATCGAGTCGGGCCTGCTGCGCGACGCCTACGAGCGCGCTCTCGCGAGCTGCCTCGCGTCGCTAGCCGGGGCCGCATACGTGAAGACGTCGACCGGCTTCGCCTATGACACCTCGGCCGAGCTGGCGAGACCGCTCGGCGCGGTGGCGGCAGACGTCGCGGTGATGGCGTCGGCCGTCGGCCGGTCAGCCCGGGTGAAGGCGTCCGGCGGCATCAGAAGTTACCGGCAGGCCATCGAGATGATCAGCGCCGGGGCTAGCCGGATAGGCACGTCGTCCGGTCCGAAGATCCTCGCCCAGAGAGATCTGGCCAGTTGAGCCAGCCGCCGGCAAGCGACGCTACCGAATTGCCCGGTGGCAACGCTGAGGGCAGGACGTCAGGCAGCGGCAGCGATAGCGCGAACGCGCTCTTAACGTACGCCTCGTCGTGGTTCACCTACCACGCTGGTCAGCGGCTGCAATCGTTCAACTTCTTCGTCGCTTTGCAGACCGCGCTCCTTGCCGTCGTTGCGTTGCAATACGGCACCGCAGGAGGCGTCACGCTGTCGATTTTCGGCGTGGTGGGGTGTGTCGGCACGCTGCTCTTCGCGGCGCTGGAGATCCGCAATACCGAGCTGGTGCTCGCCGGCGGCGCCGCGCTCGGCGCGCTCGAGACCTCCTTCCGTAGCGACACCGGTGGCCGGGCCGCGGCGATTCCGCTGCCGTACTCCTCCGACACCGCGCGGCTATACCTGAGGGAGGCGCTTATCGGGTTCCTGACTTCGAAGGACATCGAGCCCATTGGCTGCCGGCCGGCCAGCCGGCGCCGGTACAAGGTGCTTGGTTACGTCATCCGCAATAGCTTCGTGCTGAGGACCATCTTCCTGCTCACGCTGGTCGGCTGGCTGATTTTCGTCGGCTTGATCCTGACGGCCTACCAGCCGAGCCGACCATCGTGCAGCGTCACGGTCCGTGGCGGCGCGGCCGCCAGGGTGGTGTGTGCGACCGCTTCGCCACCCTTTGTACCCAACCCGAGCTCAACTGCGCCCGGTTGACCTGCTCGAGCGTCCCCGCGGCCAGGACCGTCCTCGGGCGCCGATTGCCGCAGCTGACAGGACCGGGCGTCGCGGAAGTTTTGCCCACAGCGGCGGCGTTAATCACAGTGAACCCGCACCCGGCCAGCCGATACCTGATCGAAACATATGAGCGTCATCCTTGGTTTCGGCCACATTGCGCCACACGGCAAGTGACTATCACCCGTCTGACTGCAACTAAAGGGGTAAACGCCCAGTGACCGACACCAAAGGCGCGAGCGGCACCGCGCTGATCGAGGCCGATGTTCGTGAAGGAACATATGGCGCCAAAGTAGCCGCGATTGAGCCCGGTGGAGCCGAGTACATCCCGCTCAGCGAGCGGCACGGCAAGCCGCATCAGCAGTTCTGGACCTGGGTGTCGCCCAACATGGAGTTCGCGACGATCTTCGTCGGCTTCATCGGCGTCTGGTTCTTCGGGCAGTCGTTCTGGCTGGCCACGCTGGCCATCGTGCTGGGAACCGCGCTCGGCTCGCTGTCGATGGGCGTGCTCGCAGCTCGCGGGCCGCTCTTTGGCGTGCCGCAGATGGTGCTGTCCCGGATGGGCTTCGGCTGGCGCGGCAACATTTTCCCGGCGGGCATCAACGCGCTGGTAGCCGGCGTCGGCTGGTTCGCCGTCAACAGCGTCAGCGGCGCCTTCGCCCTGAACGCGCTGCTGCACTGGAACACCAAGCTCTGCCTGGCGATCATCGTCATTGTGCAGCTGGCCGTCGCGTTCTTCGGCCATAACCTGGTGCACGCGTTCGAGCGCTGGGCGTTCCCGGTGCTCGTGGTGGTCTTCCTCATCGCCTCGGTGGTGATCCTCAGCAAGTCCCACCCGGGCACGCCTATCGCCGCGCCGGTCGGCGGGCGGCTGGGCGGCTGGCTGATTACCTTCGGAGCCGCGTTCGGGTACGCGGCCGGCTGGAACCCCTACGCCAGCGATTACACGCGTTACCTGCCGAAGAGCACCAACCGGCGAGCCACCGGCCTGTGGGCGGGCCTGGGCGTGCTCATCTCATGCGTGGCCCTGGAGGTCGTCGGCGCTGCCGCGGCGACGATCACCAGCATCGGCAAGTACTCCAACAACCCGACGGCCGGCTTCGTCAGCCACCTGCCTACCTGGATCGGCGACCTGACGCTGCTGGCCATCGCGCTGGGCGCGATCTGCGCCAACGCCCTCAACGTGTACTCCGGCTCGATGTCGTTCCTCGCGCTCGGTTTCAAGCTGCCGCTGACGCTGCGCAGGGCCATTGTGGCGCTTGTCTTCGGCATCGCCGGCTTCTTCGTCGCGTGGTCCGGGCTGAGTGACGCCGGTGTCAAGTACAACAACTTCCTGCTGGTCATCGCGTACTGGATCGGGCCGTGGCTGGGCGTATTCTTCGCCGACCAGTTCCTGCGGCGCGGCAACCACGTCGCTGGTCTGTTGTTCGACCGCCGCCACAACCCGTGGGCTGGCTTCCTGGCGATGGCCATCGCGACGGCCGGGTCGATCTACTTCTTCGCCAACCAGACCGGGCAGCCCGGCTACGTAGGCCTGGTGCCCAAGCATCATCCGGCCTTCGGCGACCTCACCTTCGAGGTCGGCTTCGTGCTGGCGGCGCTGCTGTACTGGCTGTTCTTCCGGCTCCAGGGTGAGAGCAAGGTGCAGGAGGAGCTGGTCATCCCGGGCGAGTCGGAGTCGGCGACGGCTGCCTGAGCGAGGAGCCCGTTACCCTCTCAGGAAGGTAACGGGCTCCTCCACGCCCGCCCAGATCACCGTGTGCTGGGCCGGAGTGGCGCGGGCGACTACCTGGCCGGCCCGCAGCACCAGGGTGCGCGGCGCCACCAGGCGCAGCGCGTCCGCTTCCGACGGCGCGTCGAAGACGACCAGGTCGGCCGGGCCGCCGTCACGGAGGCCGTAATCCGGCACACCCAGCGCCGCGGCCGGGTTGACCGTGATCATCTCGATGAGCCGCCGCAGTTCGCTGTCGCCGGACATCTGGCCGAGGTGCACCAGCACGAACGCGGCCTGCAGCGGGTCACCGTAGCCGAGCGGGTACCACGGGTCCATCACCGAGTCGTGGCCGATGCAGACGTTGACGCCGGCCTCCTGGAGCTGCTTGACCCGGGTGTGGCCGCGCCGGATCGGCCCGGTGTCGAACCGGCCCTGCAGGACTGAATTGTCGAGCGGGTTGGTGACCATGTGCAGGCCAGCCCTGGCAATGTTGGCGATCAGCCGGTAGGCGTAGGCGCTGTTGTAGGAGTGCATCGCGGTCGTGTGGCTCGCGGTGACCCGGCCGGACATGCCCCGGCGGATCGTCTCGGCCGCCATTACCTCGACGAACCGGGAGTGGTCGTCATCGGTCTCGTCGCAGTGAATGTCGACGCGCAGCCCGTGCTCGTCGGCCAGCGCCATCGCGAACCGGACCGACTCGACGCCGTCCTCGCGGGTCAGCTCGTAGTGCGGGATGCCGCCCACCACGTCGGCACCAAGCTCGACGGCCTTGCGCATGAGCTCCCGGCCGCCGTCGAAGCCCAGGATGCCCTGCTGCGGGAACGCGACGAGCTGAAGATCGATCAGCCCGCGCACCTCCTCGCGCAGGTCGACCAGGGCCCGCAAGGCCCGCAGCTCCGGATCGCAGACATCGACGTGGCTGCGGATGTGCTGCACGCCGCAGGCCAGCTGCCACCGCAGTACCTGCCGGACGCGGCTCTGCACATCCTCGTAGCTCAGGTCCGCGACGCGCTCGGCCCAGACCGCGATGCCCTCGAACAGCGAACCGGACTCGTTCGGCCGGGGCTGCCCCACGGTGAGCACGGCGTCCAGGTGAATGTGCGGCTCCACCAGCGGCGGCGTGACCAGACGGCCGCCCACGTCGATGATGTCAGCGGCGGCGGACTCGTGGTCAACGGCGACGATCACGCCGTCGTCGATGCCGATGTCGCTGAGGCTGTCGTGCCCGGCAATCCGCGCGTTGCGGAGGATCAAGTCGATCACAGGGCCATCATCTCGCGAGCAGGTCAGCGACGATCGCGCCGAACGGGCTGACTGGGTCGGTCATCGCGCCATTATCGCGGGACTGGCCCTCGCGATGACATCCGGCTCGGAACAGCCTCGGCAGGGGCCTGCGCGGCAATCCGCGTTAGCGGGACGTCAAGACCGGACGCCGCGCCGTTAAGAAGCTGTGAAGATCATCGGTCTACCGCGCTGGCCAGGGTGAACTGGTCAGAATGAGCACTGAGCCCAGGCGCCGGCGCGGCCTGGCCGCGCCGCTAGCGCTGCCAGCAGGCTTCGGCGCCCTGCTCGTGGTGGGCGCGGCGGCGGCGGCCAGCCATGCCTCCGGTGGCTGGGTACTGGTGCTCGCCTCGGTCATCGTCGCCGTCGGCGCCGCGGTCGCCGAGCTTGCCGCCGCCGCGGTGCTGGGCGTGATCGGCTGGCTGACCGTGTGCGGCTTCTCCCGTGCTCCCTATGCGCGGCTTCAGCTCGCCGACTGGTCAGCCGGGCGCGCGGCCATCATCGTGGCCGGCTGCTGCCTGGCTGGAATCGTGGCCGGCGCCACGGTGCGGCGAGTGCTGTCATCGTTCACACTATGGATTGTGGACGCATCCGATGAGCAGAGGACCAGGGGCGGCCTGCGCCGGCGCGCGCCCGGCCGGCTCGCGGACCTGACGGGCGGCATCGGCGGCCAGCGGGTGCTGGCCGGCGTCCTGCTGGTGGCCGGTCTGCCATTGCTCACGCTGGCGCTCTCGGGGCGGCACCTGGACCTCGGCGATGACCTGCTGCTCTACCTGGTCGCGGTGGTCGCGGTCGCGGTCGTCGGCGGATTCTGGCCGGCCGTGCTGGCGGCGGTGACCGCGAGCCTCCTGGTCAACTGGTACTTCACCCCGCCGGTGCATACCCTCACGATCGCCGACGGGAAGAGCCTGCTGGCGCTGCTGCTGTTCGTTACCGTGGCCGTCACGGTGAGCAGCGTGGTGCACCTGGCCGCGCTTCGCGCCCGGCAGGCGGCCCGCAGCGCCGAAGAGGCAGCGGACCTGCTGGCGCTCGCCCAGACGGTGCTCGGCGGCCAGGACACCCCGGCGGCCGTGCTCGAGCACCTCACTCGCAGCCGCGGCGGCAGCGCGGAACTGCTGGAACTGTCCGGCGATCAGTGGGTGCGAGTGGCCAGCAGCGGCCAGGCCGGCGGCGCTACCGAAACGCGCCGGACAGCGGCCAGGCCTGACCTCATCCTGGAAGTGTCGGGTCAGCCCAGGCCGCTGTCGCCGCGGCTCCTTGACGGCCTGACCGCGCAGGTCGCGGCGGCCCTGGACCGCGACCGGCTGCGGACCCAGGCAGCGCAGGCCGAGGCGCTGGCGGAGGGCAACCGGATGCGCACGGCGTTGCTGGCTGCCGTGAGTCATGATCTGCGCACGCCACTGGCCTCGATCAAGGCCAGCGTCAGCACGCTTCGGCAGACGGACGTGGAGTGGACCGAGGCCGACGAGGCCGCGCTGCTGGCCACCATAGAGACCTCGGCTGACCGGCTGGATGCGCTGATCGGCAACCTGCTGGACATGAGCAGGCTGACGACCGGCTCGCTGCAGCCGTTCCTCCGGCCTACCGCGATCGACGAGGTGGCGCCGGTGGCGCTGCGCGGCCTCGATGGCGGCAGCGAGCTAGATCTGTCGGTCCCTGACGGACTGCCGCTGGTGCTGACCGATCCCGGCCTGCTGGAGCGGGTGCTGGCGAACCTGTTCGCCAACGCCCTGGCCTATTCCCCGGCCGGCCGGCGGCCGGCGCTGCGCGCTGGCTGCCACGCTGACGGCGTATTGCTGGAGATCGTCGACCACGGTCCTGGCGTGCCGGACGAACTCAAGTCCGCCATGTTCGAGCCGTTCCAGCGGCTGGACAGCCGGGGCAGCGAGCCGTCCGGCAGTGCTGGCGTCGGCCTCGGGCTGGCCGTGGTCAAGGGTTTCCTGGACACCATGGGCGGTTCGGTGCACGCGACCGATACCCCCGGCGGCGGGCTGACCATGCAGGTCACGCTGCCGCTGGTGGCTACCTCGGTGAGCGTGACAGCGGAGCCATGACGCGGGTCCTGGTTATTGACGATGAAGCACCGATCCTGCGTGCCCTGAAGATCAACCTGACCGCCCGGCAGTACGAGGTGACCACTGCGGCTGACGGAGCATCCGGGCTCGCGGCGATGGCGCGCGAGCGCCCGGATGTCCTCATACTCGACCTTGGCCTGCCGGACATGGACGGCACCGAGGTGATCAGAGGAGTGCGGGGCTGGGCGTCGACGCCGATCATCGTGCTGTCGGCCTGGGGCCAGGAGAGCCAGAAGGTAGCGGCGCTCGATGCTGGCGCCGACGACTACGTCACCAAGCCGTTCGGGATGGACGAGCTGCTGGCCCGGCTTCGGGCGGCGGTACGCCGGGCGTCTCCGGCTCCGGACGAGCCGGTGGTGTCCACACGTCGAGTTCACCGTCGACCTGGCCCGCAAGGTAGTCAGCCGGGCCGGCGCAGATGTCCGGCTCACGCCGACCGAGTGGCAGCTGCTCGAGGTGCTGGTCAGGAACGCCGACCGGCTGGTGACGCAGCGCCAGCTGCTCGCCGAAGTGTGGGGACCCGGCTATCAGAACGAGGCGAACTACCTGCGCGTCTACATGGCCAACCTGCGCAGGAAGCTCGAGCCAGATCCGTCCGCACCGCGGTACCTGCTGACCGAGCCGGGCATGGGCTACCGGTTCAGGCCCTAAGCGGGATCGATCTGGACCTGCGCGTCCTGCTGGCCGGCTGTCGGCTGCAGTTCATACGCGGGGTTGAAGATGGTCCGCTCGCCCTTGACCATGGTGAGCCTGCCGCGTACCACGATCTTCCGGCCCGGCTGGATGCCGGGGATGTCACGCCGGCCCAGCCACACCAGCTGCAGGCACCCGGTACCGTCCCAGAGCTCGGCCTCCATCGTCAGGCTGGCGCTGCGCGGTCGCAGCGTGACCGCGCGCAGCGTGCCCGCTACGTCGACGATCTCCCGGTCGCGGCTGTCAGCGATCGGGACGGTCTTGCTGCGCGGCCGGGGCAGTTCGCTGAGCTGCCGCTGGATCTCGGCCGACTGCAGCGCCTCCCGGCTGGCCAGCAAGCGCGGCCCGGCTAGCGGATCGGCCTGCGTCCGGTTGGCCGACGCGAGCTGATAAGGCACGCTGGCCACCACCACGCCCCGTTCCAGCAGCAGCCGCGTCTTCAGCCGGAGCGCGCTCTGGTTGTGCAGCGCCTGCTCGTACCAGTGGCCGAGAACGTATTCGGGAACGTAGACGGTGACGATATCGCGGGGGCTTTCGCGGCGCAGCCGCCGCACGTACTCGATCACCGGCCGGGTGATCTCCCGGTACGGAGAGGAGATGACCTTCAGCGGAACCGGCATCGAGCTGCGATCCCACTCGTCGGCGAGCCGCGCCGTCTCGGCTTCGTCGACGTCAACGGTGACCGCCTCCAGCCGGGCCGGCCGGGCGGCCATGGCATAGGCGAGGGCGCGGAGCGTCGGCCGGTGCAGCTTGGAGACAAGCACGATGGCGATGTTGCTGGCCGGCAGCGTGATGGACGCTTCCTCATCCGGGGTCAGCTCCAGCGCAACCGCGGCGTAGTGCCGGTGGATGCCGCGCATGGTGAACCAGATCACCACCATGGCCGCGACGGCAATCCAGGCGCCGTCCGCGAACTTGCTGACCACGACGATGACCAGCACGGCGCCGGTGACGCAGGCGCCGACTGTGTTGATCGTGCGTGACCTGATCATCCGCAATCGCCGGGAGGTGTCGGTGGTGGTGCGCAGCAACCGGTTCCAGTGCCGGATCATGCCAGTCTGGCTGCAGGTGAACGACACGAAGACGCCGACGATGTAGAGCTGGATCAGCCGGCTCGGCGAGGCGTGGAACGCGACGATGAGCAGGATGGCGAATCCCGAGAGCAGCAAGATGCCATTGCTGAAGGCGAGCCGGTCACCGCGGGTGTGCAGCTGGCGGGGCAGGAATCCGTCCCCGGCCAGGATCGAGGCCAGCACCGGGAAGCCGTTGAATGCCGTGTTCGCCGCCAGCACCAGGATGAGCGCGGTGAAGAGCTGAAGCAGGTAGAACAGCGGCGAGGAGTAGCCGAACACAGCGCGGCCCACCTGGGCGATGACGGTCGGCTGAACGTAGCGCGCAGGCGTGCCTTGCAACGTCCCGGCGTGCACGTGACTGGCCAGCGCCAGGGCCGTGACGCCGCCGAACATGACGACCGCGATGCCGCCGAGCAACGCCAGCGTGGTGGCCGCGTTCTTGCTCTTCGGTGGCCTGAAGGCGGGCACGCCGTTGCTGATCGCCTCGACGCCGGTCAGCGCGGTGCAGCCGGAGGAGAAGGCCTTCAGCACCAGGAACAGCAGCGCGAGGCCGGCGAAGCTGCCCGTCGACTTGATGGCGTAGCCGGCTGTCTCGGCGTGCAGGTGCTGGCCCAGCGCGATCCTGATGCCGCCCCAGATGATCATCAGCATGACGACGCCGATGAATAGGTAGGTGGGGATCGCGAACCCGGTGCCAGACTCGCGTACCCCGCGCAGGTTCAGGACCGCGATGATGGCCACGGTCAGCGCCGCGATCAGCGTGACATTCGAGTTCAGGGCCGGGAACGCGGAGGCAAGGTTAGCGACGCCGGACGAGACCGACACGGCCACCGTGAGCGTGTAGTCCACCATCAGGGCACTGGCGACCATCATGCCGACGCGGGAGCCGAAGTTCGTGGTCGTGACCTCGTAGTCGCCGCCGCCCGAGGGGTACGCGTGCACGTTCTGCCGGTAGGAAGCAACCACGACCAGCATGAGCAGGCCGACAGCCAGCGCTATCCACGGCGTGTAAGCGATGAAGGCGAGCCCGCCAGCAGCGAGCACAAGCAGGATCTCCTGCGTGGCGTAGGCGACCGACGACAACGCGTCACTGGCGAAGACGGGCAGCGCTATCTTCTTCGGGAGGAGCGTGTGCCCGAGCCGCTCGTTGTGCATGGGCCGGCCGACGAGCAACCGCTTGACCGTCTGGAACGCCATGGCCACCAGCGAATGTTAGGCCCGCAGGCGGCCACCTGACTATCCCTGCCGACTGGTCAGCCCAGCGGAAGCCGGTCTACTCCGCGCAATAGCTCACGCTCGGCGGCCGTCAGCGGCGCGCGACCGGTCAGGCGGGCGATCAGGCCGGCACGGCCGACGCCGAGGCGTGCCGACAGCTGCCCGGCAGTTCCGGCCGGCAGCATCAGCTCGGTCAGGACCTCCGTTGCCTGCGGCGTCAGCCAGGGTTCGCGGCCCAGCCCGGCCGCCACGTCCAGGCCGTGCACTCCGAGTTCGACCACCCTGGTCCTGGCGAACTCGGTTAGCAGCATCGGGTCGCCATGGCGCGTGCGGATCACCCGGCCCGCTGGCGCCTGCTCGAGTAGCTCGCAGCCGTGGGCCGAGCTACGGTCGATCTCGGCGGCGATGGCGGCGGCGCTGCCCAGCCGGGCGGCCAGTAGCTGGGCCGACGCGATCCTGTCGGCATTGACCACAGCGGAGAACCGGTGGTCCGGACGGTAATAACCGGCCGCGGTCACCAGCGCGTCCTGGCCGGGAACGTTCTCCGGTTCGGCTATCGCCTGGCCGATCCGGCGCACCGCGATGATCACATGACCGAGCAGGTCGGCGACACGCCACGGCGGGCAGCCAGTCGGCAAGGCCAGGTCGGTGTCGGTCAGCCCGGCGGCCACATCGGCCAATACCGCCGCTTCAGCCCGGACGGCAGCTATAGTCACGGACGCCATGGACTGCACCATACGACACACCGCAAGCAGGGTGGTTCTGGCTGCCAGACGCGCGGATGAAACTATCTCCAGATGAGACTGGCACGGCGGCGGCCACCCGAGGACGCACCGAGCGTGCCTCCCCCCGGGCACGCTGAGTCGCCGGATGGTCACTCTAGCGCGGCGCCGGCACCCGGCGGGCTGTCGCCTGGTCAGGGTGACGCGCCGGCCGGGACCCTGCAGGCAGCGGCCGGGCTGGCCGCTACCGTCACTGTCGAAGATCAGCTGGAGCCCCGCATCCGGCTGCCGGCCGACCTGCTGCGGTGCCTGACCGCGTGCATCGAGATCGCCTTGCTGACGATCCTTGGCCTGATCGCCCGGGCGACGGCCAACGCGGTGCAGGAAGACGTCGTGCTGGCGAGCCGGACGCTGGCCAAGCCGCTGATCTCCCCGCTGCATTCGATCGCGCTGGTTGCCCTGCTGGTGCTGCCGGTGGCGCTGGCCGTCAGGCTCGTGCTCATCAGCCAGTTCCGGCGGCTCGCCGAGGCCGTCGTCATCGGGCTGATCGCCGGGGGAGTGGCGGCAGCCCTGGACGTGATCCTGCGGTTCAGCTCGCTGGCACCGCTGTACCACGCGCTGGCCCAGGGGTCTCCGGCCGGAGCCGCGTCGCTGGACCCGCTGCTGACCGGGCTCGCCGCATACCTAACCGTGATCGGGCTGTCCGGGCGGCCGCGCTGGCGGACCTGGTTCTGGCTGGCGATCGGCTTTTACTGCGTGACCACCCTGGCGCTGCCAGGCACGGCCACGCTGCTGTCGCTGCTCGTCACCCTGCTGATCGGCGCCGCCATCGGTTCCGGCCTGCGCTACCTGACCGGCACTAATTCCGAGCGGCCCACCGCCGCGGAGATAGCCGCCGCCCTGAGTGTCACGCTGGCGCCCGTCGTCGCGATCCGCCGCATCGTCGACACGCGCACCGAGAACCGCCGGTACGCCGCGCAGCGCAAAGATGGCCGGCTCCTGGACGTGACCGTCTTCGACCGGGACCAGCAGGCCGCGGACGCGCTGTACCGGATCTACCGGCGGCTGCGGGTGACCAGTCAGGTTTCCCGGAGCGCGCCGCTGACGGTGAACCGGGCGGTGGAACGCCGGACGCTGATGGCGTACGCGGTCGAGGACGCCGGGGTGCCGACGCCGCGCCTGCAGGCGGCGGTGCGGGTCGGACCGGAGGCAGCGGTCATCGCGACGAGCCATCACGACGGCATGACGCTCGCCCAGCTGCCGGGCGAGCCGGGCGACGATCAGCTCGGCCGGGTCTGGGACGCGGTACTCAAGCTGCACGCGCGCCGGGTTACCCACCGTGCGCTGACCGCCGACCACGTGCTGCTGACCGGGGAGGGCCACGGCGAGGTGATGCTGCTTGACCCCGGTGACGGCGATGTCGCGGCCAGCGACCTCCAGCTGCGGCTGGACCTGGCTCAGCTCACCGCGACGGTCGCGCTGCTGGTCGGGCCGGAGCGCTCGGCCCGGCTGGCGGTCCGCAAGCTGGGTCAGGCCGAGGTGGCCAGGCTGGTGCCGCTGCTGCAGCCTGTCGTGCTGCACCGCTCCACCAGGGCTGCGCTGCGGCGCCGCAAGGAAGTGCTGCCGGCCCTGCGCAAGCGGTTCATGGGGGCGGCGCCGGCGGCGGCTCCCGAGCAGCTGGAACGCGTCCGGCTGCGCAGCGTCGTCACGCTGGTCGCGAGCATCTTCGCGGCGTATATCGTCATCGGCCAGCTCAACCGGGTCAGCTTCGGCCGGGTCCTGCAGGAGTCCGACTGGAACTGGGTGCTGATCGGGGTCGCGCTGTCGGTGGTGACCTACGTCGGGGCGACCTGGTCGCTGTCCGGGTTCGTGCTGGAGCGGCTGAGCTTCATCCGCACGTTCCTGGCGCAGCTGGCCGGCACGTTCGTGACGCTGGTCACGCCGGCCGCCGTCGGGGGCGTGGCGCTGAACCTCCGCTACCTGAACAAGGCGAAAGTGGCGGCGGCCGACGCCGCGGCGAGCGTCGGCGTCTCCCAGGTGTTCGCGTTCGCGCTGCACATCACGCTGCTGATCATCTTTGCCACCATTACTGGCGCATCCACCAGCCGCACCTCGTTTCATCCGCCGGGCTGGGCCTACATCGCCCTCGGCGTGCTGGGCGCCGCGATCCTGGTGGTGCTCGCGTTCCCGGCCGGCCTGCGGCTGGTCCGGTCCCGGGTCGCGCCAGCACTGGGCCAGGTCATCCCGCGGCTGCTGGACGTCGCTCAGCGACCAGGCAAGCTGGCCGAGGGCATCGGCGGAGCACTGCTGCTGACCTTCGCCTACATACTCTGCCTGGACGCGTCGGTACGCGCCGTCGGCTCGCACGCCCAGTTCTTCCCGCTCGCGGTGGTCTACCTCACCGGCAGCGCCCTCGGCTCGCTGGTGCCGACACCCGGTGGCATCGGCGCCGTCGAGCTGGCGCTGTCCGGCGGGCTGAGCACGATCGCGCACGTCCCGCTGGCCTATGCCACCAGCGCCGTGCTGCTGTTCCGGCTGCTCACCTTCTGGCTGCCGATCCCGATCGGCTGGGTAGCGATGAGCTACCTGCAGCGCAAGGACGCGCTCTGACTGGTCAGCGCAGCCCCAGCCGGGTCACGGAGTTAGCGCTCGGGTTCGCAACCCACACTGTCCGCCCGGCCGCGGCGACCGCATCCGGATCCTGGAATCCGTAACGCCGGCCGGACAGCACCCGGATGACCGAGCCGGTCCGTGCGGAAATCTCGGTGACGGAGTCGTTCAGTGCATTAGCGACCCAGAGCACGCCACCGGATGCGGCGAGAGCCGACGGGTTGCTCAGGCCGTACTCGCGGCCCGGCAGTACCTTGATCAGCGTGCCGGTCAGTGCGCTGAGCTCAGTGATGGAGTCGCCGCTCTGATTGTCGACCCAGACCGATCCGTCCTGGACGGCCAGCGCTACGGGCCCGTCGAGGTGGTATCCGGCTCGCAAGGTCGCCTTCCAGGCTCCGGTCGTGGCGTTCAGCTCGGTCACCGACGCGCGCCCGGAGCTGGCAACCCACAGCATCCCGGCGCCCGCGGCCAGCGCATCGGGGTTACTGAAGGCGTAGCGACCGCCGCGGAAGGTGGCGATCCTCTTCCCGCTGACGGTATCGATCTCGGCGACCGAGTTGGTCGCGGCGTTCGCCACCCAGAGGTGGCCGCCTGCCAGCGCGATGGCATCGGGGTGCGAGTTATAACCGGTAGGGATAACGCGTTCCTGGACACCGGTTTTAATAGCCAGCTCGGTAATGTAACTGCCCGGTGTGTTTACCACCCACGCGTGACCTTGACCGATAGCGATCACATTCGGCCCGGACAGGGTGAATTGACTAGCGCCAAAGTAAGCAACGTACTTACCGGACCGCGCGGCGAGTTCGGTCACCGACTGGCCGTAGGGGCTGGTGACCCAGACGGTGCGGCCGCCGACGGCCAGGGCGGTTGGCCGGTCGAAGTGGTAGCGGGCGGCGGCCAGGATGGTGACGGCTGGCGGCCCGGTGAGACCAGCGATGTCCGGCGAATGCGCGCCGCGGGCGCTGGCCGCGCTGCAGTCCGCAGCCGCCGAGCCGTTCGCGCACGTCGTCCTGACCTGCGCCGGTCCGTGAACTGCGGCCAGTACGATGACGATCGCGAGCAATGCGAGAGCGAGTGCCGATATCACCGCGACCTGGAACCGCTTGCCGCCTGTCCGCAGCGCCGCGAGCCGCTCACCGTTAGTCGGCTGGCGGCCCGCGCGCAGCGCCGTTCTTACCGCGTGCCCGGAATGCCGGGGTGTATACCCGGAATTCGTCATTGATTTCAGCCTTTACTGGTCCTGGGCAATTCTCCTATGCCATCCAGGGATCACTCTAATAAATGCGGCTGCCAAATAAAGGGATAGCGCAGAATGGCCGCGTCAGCCGAGTCGGGTAACGGCTAGCGCCGCGGCCAGCAGCACGATGCTCCAGACCATGGCGCGCAGCGCTCGCTCCAGCGGCGCCAGGATCCGGCCGGGGTTGACCGGCAGCGCACTTCCGTCCATCAGGCCGATCTCGCCGGTGACGCTGGTCGCGCGGCGCCGGATGAGCCGCGCCGGGGTGCTCAGGCTGCGCTGCGCGGCGGAGAACGCGAATGCGCCAGCCGCGGCCAGCAGCGAGCCGATCGAGACCGCGCCGGCCTGAGCGACGTACGAGGTCAGCAGCGGGAAGGCACCCCAGGCGGCAGCGAAACCGGCGTCGGTGTGCACGATGCCGCCGAACAACTCGGCGTTATAGGCAATCACGAGCAGCGGCCCGGCCAGCAGGAACGGGATGAGCACCCAGCCGACCCGGCTGACCCCGATGACGCCGAGGCCGACCGCGCCGGCCAGTGCCGCGATCGCCACGATGACCAGCACAGCGTCCGGGATCTGGGTCCGCAGGGGCCGGCCATGATATTCGTCGAGGGCGTGCGCGGCCAGGCCGACCGCGAGGAAGAACGCGAGCAGCGTCGCGAGCAAGGTGCTCAGCCGGATGTGCGGCGCCAGCGACGCCCCGATGACGACATAGGCCAGATGCCAGGCCGTGTACGGCGGATGCAGCAGGGTCCACCAGTCGCGCCAGCGGCCCGGGCCGGCGGCGTAGTAGGCAGGCCGGGCTGGGACCGCTGGCGGGGCAGCGGCCTGCGCGGCAGCCCCTGCCGTCGGCCGGTCGGACCCCGCTGCCGGGTCACTCACCAGCCCGGGTTCCCCACATGACCAGGCCGCCGCCCAGGCTCATCTGCTTGAATCCGATGTCCTGGATGCCTGCCTTGCGCCACGCGTCAACCGTCCACGCGATCGGGTACCTGCGGTAGTGGCCGGCGATGCTGGGGCCGAGGAAACGGCCGACCTCGTACCACTCGCGCCCGCCGGTGAGCCAGCCGCCGAGTGGCAGCACGAGCCAGGTGTAGCCGCGCCACCAGAATCGCCAGAACGCCGACCGCGGGACCGCGAACTCCAGGCTGGCAATGGTGCCGCCAGGACGCACCACCCTGGCCAGCTCGCTCAGCGTGGCCTGCGGATCGCTCACATAGCGCAGCAGGTAGGTGAAGGTCAGGGCGTCCACCGACGCGTCGGCCAGCGGCAGCTGCTCGGCCCTGCCGTTGACCAGGCTGATGCGTGCGGTAGCGCCGGCCGCCGCCACGTTCCGCGCGCCTTGCCGCAGCATCTGCTCGGTGAGGTCCACGCCGATGACCTTCGCGCCGGTACGGCTGGCGATCTGCAGCGACACGCCCGCGGTTCCGGCCGCGACGTCGAGTATTACCCGGCCGGCCGCTGGCCGGCCGTCGAGCAGGTGCCCGACCATGGCACGCCGCCAGCGGCCGTTCTGGCCGAAGGAGAGGATCTCCGCAAGCCGGTCGTACCTCGCCGGCAGCGGAGCGAACAACTGCCTGGCAAAGCTGTTGCGGTCGTCGTGGAGCACGGGTACCTGCACGGCGTCTCCTCAAGGGCTCTCGCTCACCGTACGCCACGACAGCACCAGGTGCGCAACCGCGCGTTGGCTCAGGCTGGCGGCATCGCCTTGTAGGTGAAGGTGTCGAACAGGCCGACCTGGTCACACAGCTGCGGGCTCGGCAGGCCGGCCGCGGAAATGAAGCCGCTCTCACCGGGCGGCAGCACGTCCCGGCCGACGACCCGGCCAGGCCCGACGTCCACGGCCATCATGAACGTACTGCGGTTCTGGCTGGCGCTGGTGCCGCAAGCCGGGAACGACAGGCCCGCTGCCTGCGCGATGGCGTCCAGGCTGCCCCAGTCCTGGTCCCTGGCGGGCGCATAGCCCCAGGCCGCGATGTCGGTGGTACCGAATCCGCTGACGTTCTGGCCGAGCTGCGGGCCGGTGCCGGACAGGATCGTGACCGCGTCGTTCAGGCTCTCCACCAGCAACTGGTCCCGGTGACCGGCGAAATAGCCCTGGTAGCACAGCGTCCAGCACGGGTCGATCCCCGTGGTATGCGCGAGGATGTGGTACAGCAGGTTGTAGGTGCCCATCCCGCCGAGCCCGCCGAACGTGCCGAGGTTACCCGGCAGCGCTGCATCACTGAAGTTGACGGCGCCGGTGTAGGAATCTGCGGCCGAGAGCCCGCCCTCGAACACGTTACGCTCAAGTGCCTCGAGGAAATTCATGAAGATCGACATCGCCGGGCTGCCCAGCGTGGTGACCCCGTTCCAGCGTCGCAGCACGCGGATCGCCCGCTGGAGGTCGGGATGCGTGGCCGGATCAGCCAGCCGGCTGTGGTGGTCCCGCAGCCGGTCGTAGGCGCGCAGCAGGAACGGGATGAAGTACGGCGCGGCCGGGCGGGTGTTGTCGCCGTTGTCGATGGTCCCGATCGCGTGCTCGATCTGCTCCAGGTACGCGATCGTGACGTGCCTGCTTGACCGCACCTGCTGGCTAATCAGCGAGGACCGGAAGATCGTTCCCCAGTATTCGTCGCCCCCGTTCTGCTGGTAGTAGTCGGCCTGGGACGGCTTGGTGTTCCAGTTGTCCAGGAAGCCCTGTTTCGGGTTCACGCTGTGCGGCATGTCGCTGAAGGGAACGTAGCCCTGCCACTGCTCGGTGCCGTTGCCGAGCGCGGGCAGTCTGGGGTCGACCTTGGCGAAGCTCGGCTGGATCGGTATCAGGCCGTCGCCGAAATAGGCGATAGTGCCGTTGCGGTCGGCATACAGGAAGTTATGCAGCGTGGTGACCAGACTCATCGAGTGCCGGAACTGGGTCAGGTTCTTGTCGCCGCCGAGCTGAGAGAATCCGGTCAGCGTGCCGTTCTCGCGATTCCAGGACGCGAACCTGATGGAGAACGCGAGGTGCCCGCCCGGATCGGTGCTGAACACCGGGCCGTCCTTCGTGCGGTAGACCGTGAACGGCTGCGGTGCCTGCCCGGCGACCGGGATCTGCTCGTTGATGGCCTGCATCGGGACCTGCTTGCCGTCCCATACATACGTCGGCGGGGTCGCCGCGAAGTTGACATCCTCGACGTAGACGCGCTGGTCCACGTTCTCTTCGCTGGTCGTGGTCCAGGCAATGGCACCATTGCGGCCGATCAGCACGAACGGCTCGCCGGTGATGGCCATCCCGCCCGCGTCGTAACCAGGTCGGTGCAGGTACACCTCCCAGTCGACGCTCGGCGTGCCGAATCCTTCCTGCGGAGCGCCCCACAGGAGGGCGTGGTGGCTGGCGGACCGCCATGGCGCGACCGCGATGGCATTCGACCCGCCGTGCGCTAGCACGCGGAGCGAGATGCCGGTCTTGAGGATCGACGCGCGATCCGCAGCGAGCCGGTGCCGGGCGGCTGCCAGCGCGGGGTGGCTGATGCCGCGCAGGCTGGCGATGGTGGCAGCGGTGGCGACGCTGCGGACGTGGCTGGCGCTGGCCGCAGTGCGGGCTGCCGCGGCCACGGCCGCAGCCCCGTCGTGGTTGCCGCCGCTCGGCACGGTGGTCGGGGCGGTCGGGTCGTTGAGCCAGCGGGCGTCGTTGAAGATCGCGGCGGCGTCCGCGGCTGCTACCGGGTCACCCTTCGAGCTCAGCTCCGCCTGGAGATAGTCAACGAAGCTCAGGTTCTGCAGCTCACTGCCGCCGCCACCGCCGAACTCCCGGGCCAGGTAATTCCCGACGGCCACGGTGTCTTCCGGCGTCCACGGGGCGGGCTGGTACGGCGTGCCCGGGCTGAGGCCGAGGGCTTGCCCGAGCGCGAAGAACTCGAATGGCACGCGGGTGGCAGGGTCCTGATAGGCATGCCGCTCGAACGCGTTGATGCCCGCGGTGAAGCTCACGATCGCCGCGCCGGGTGGCCGCCGGGATGGCATGGAACTGCGCTGCAAGCTCGGCGGGCGTGTAGAACAGCGTCCGTACCGTCTCGTCCTGGGCCAGCTCCGCCGGGCCGAACACGGCAGACAGCGTTCCTTCCACGGCCCTGCGGGTCAGCTCCAGCTGGACCAGCCTGTCCTGAGCCTGCGCCCAGCCATCGCCGAACCACATCCCCTCGGCCGTCTTGGCGTAGATGCTCGGTACGCCATAGGAGTCCCGCGCGATGGTGACTGCGTCAGCACCGCGGCCGACGTGCTCGGACGTGGTGCTCCCGCTGCTACGCTGCGCCGCGTCCCGGGCTGAACCTGCGGCCGGCCCGGCGGCGGTGAAAGCCGCCACTAGTGCGACTGCGCCAGTTGCGATCAACCGCTTCGTTGCGATCCGTTCTGATGACAAAGCACAACACCTCCGCGGTCGGCCGTCGCTGGCGCCTACGATCGGCTCAGTCAATTCAATGCCGAAAAGCTGAGCCGGTAAATCGGTTCATGCGGGTATCCGGAAGTTAACTGGCTGATATGTGCGTGTCAACGAGGCCACCGGGACTGCTGTGAGACAGCCCGCATCGGCGCACGGGAAGGTGATCAGTCGTGATGCAAGAGCGCAGGACCGTGAGCGCGCCGGGCAGCGACGGCCGCACCCTGGAGGTCCTGGTGACCGGACAGCCGGACGGCCTGCCCGTGGTGTTCCATCACGGCACACCCGGTGGCGTCGCGGTCTACCAGCCGATGATCGCGGCGGCAGCCGAGCGAGGCCTGCGCGTCGTGTTGTATGGCCGGCCCGGTTACGGCGGCTCGACTGAGCAGCCAGGCCGGAGTGTCGGCGACGCGGCCGCCGACGTGGCCGTGATCCTGAACGAGATCGGGGCGGACCAGTTCGTCACCGTCGGCTGGTCTGGCGGCGGACCGCATGCGCTTGCGTGCGCCCGGCAGCTGGCCGGGCGCTGCCTCGCAGCGGCAACGCTGGCCGGCGTCGCGCCATACTCCGCGGACGGGCTGGACTGGCTCGCGGGCATGGCGCAGGACAACGTCCAGGAGTTTGGCGCCGCGCTGGCCGGGGAGCGGGAACTGACCGCCATGCTGACGCAGGCGGCGCCGCTGCTGCGGGACATCACCGGTGACCTGCTGGCGGCGGGCATCGGTGACCTGGCCTCGGCCGCCGACAAGGAAGCGTTGCAGGGCGAGCTGTCGGAATGGGTCGCGGCGATGTTCCGGTCCGGCCTGCACACTGGCCTTGCGGGCTGGCGCGATGACGACCTCGCGTTCACCCGCGACTGGGGATTCCCGCTCGCGGCCGCGAGCAACGCGACGCCGGTCGCGGTCTGGCAGGGCGACCAGGACCTGATGGTGCCTTGCGGCCATGGTCAGTGGCTAGCATCGGCCCTGCCGGCTGCGCGCAGCCACTTCGTGCCCGGCGTCGGCCACATGAACCTGCCGTTTGGCGCGGTCTTCGACGAGCTGCTGGAACTGGCAGGTAGTTAGGCCGGCCGCATCCGCGGCGCCGACCAGACATCATCGAGTGATACCTGGCGTACTGGCCAGACGCTAGGGGACAGTGACCGGCTGGATCACCACCGGTCCCAGGGTCGGGTCCAGCTCGGTGGCCTGGGTGACGCCGGCCGGGGTGATCACGTCCATGGCCTTGGGCACCGTGTTCGGATCCATGCTGCAGATTGGGCTCGAGTCGCCGACGGGACAGACGCCGAATGAGTACGCGCCGGCCGGCTGGGTGAACCCGCGGGCCAGGTCATTGGAGAACCCGTCCTGCCCGGTCAGCACCACGGTAAAGGCCCAGCCGGAACCTGGCGTGCCGAACTGGGCTTGCGGCAGCGCGATCGTGACGGTGCGACTGGGGACATCGGTGAGCATGAACGCCGTGCCCACCGGATTCCCGCTGGCATCCTTCCAGACGGGCGAGGCGAAGCCCTGTACCTCGACCCGCTCGCTCCAGGCGCCCGCGGCCGCGATGGTGTAGTTGCGCGATGAGAAGGCGGCCTGCGTCGAGGTCTGGGCCGCGCCCGGCGCGTGCACGTAGACATCGAGCAGCTGGGCGCCGAAGTTCGAGCCGAACGTCGGATCCAGGTTGGCCAGCGTCGCGCGCAGGTACACGGTGGTGCCGTCGCTGATCACCTGGAAATCGGTCAGGTCGAACGCGCCCGGATGGAAGTCGGCGGCGGTCGGGTACTGGTAGGTGCCAGGACCGTTGTCGTCGCCGGTCGGGTCGCTGACGTTCAGCACCGTGGTCCCGCCGGTCACGTTGCCGACGACCGTCACCTGGGCATATCCGGTGCTCCGCCCGTCCGCCGAGGTGGCGGTCGCGGTGATGACATCGTCGCCGAAGCCGACCGGCACGGTGGCGGAGAATGACCCGTCCGCGGCCGCGACGGTGCTGCTGACCGCCGGCAGCGCGCCGGTTGTGGTGTCAGCCGACGCGATGTCCACCGACGCGCCCGGCGAGGTGGTCCCGGTGACCGTCGTGGTCGAGGATCCGAGCGTGCTGCCAGCGACAGGCGCGGTCAGCCCGACCGTCAGGGCGCCCGGCGGACCACTGGTGATGTAGCGGGCTACCGTGACGGCCGGTGTCTCGACGGTGCGCCCGGCCCCGAGTCCCATGATGAGCCGCAGTTCCTGCGCCTGCGCCCAGGTCAGCGGGGAAGCCGATCCCGCCGCCTTGCCGTCGGTGAAGCCGATCGATGCGGTGGCCGGGTCGCTGCCGTAAGGCGACGCGGCCAGGTTCGGGTCCTCCCAGGCTTGCTCGGGCACGAGCCCGACGCCCGAGGAGAAGCTCAGCATCGCGTTCAGCAGCGTGGCGGCCGCGGGACCCTGCCCGGCGGAGACGTCGCTCTCGGCCCGCTCGCCGGAGAGCACGGGCCACAAGTGCCCGGTACCGACATCGGTCGGTGGCCACGGCGCGCCGGTGGTCGTGCAGGATGTCTGGCTCGGCTGGTAGCAGTCGCCGTAGCCATCCGCGCTGCCGCTGGCGGCGCTGGTGCCGTACCGGTAATAGCCCGTCCCGCTCGGCGTGCTGACGGAGATCTGATTGTCCAGCACGCCGAGAGATGCCTGTACGTCCGGGTCGCTGACCGGCAGCTCGCCGAGCCGGACCAGCTCCTGGAAGCCGCCGTCGATGACGCTGCGCTGGTCCACCATGGGGCCGCCGTTGCCCAGGTTGTAACTGATCGCGGCGTTCGGGTCGCCCGTCTTGGACAGCCGGATGAAATAGCGCGCCGCGTCCGGCCCGGACGTGGTGACGGTCCAGGACTTGATGCTGCGCTGGAAGTAGTCGGCCGTCGCCTGGTACAGCCGCGACCGCTGCTGATCGTGCTGCTGCGCGGCGATGGCCGACGCGGCGGTGAGCCCGGCGATCTCGGCGGCGATGGTGGAGGGCGAGTAGCCGGACTGTTCTTCCCATCGCTCGTTGCCGTCTGACGGTCCGTGCGCGACCAGGAAATCGGCGGCCGGCCGCACGTGGCTGGCCCACAGGGCGGCATCCCCGCCGAGACCGGCCTGCAGGTCCATCAGGATCGGGTAGGCGACCTCATCGAGTTGCAGGCCGCCGGTGTCGGGAGCCGCCTGGCCGTTCAGCAGCGAGTTGCGCGGCATGGCACCGTCCGGCAGCTGCTGGCGGTCGAACAGGAACCGGACCGTGTCCCGCGCGGTCGCAAGATCGCCGTCGGCGAGCAGGCCGGTGAACGCCTCGTACAGGTCTCGGGAGAACACCTCGCGGTAGGAACCGAAGTAGGCAGGCTCCCCGTTCGCATCGGTGCCCGCGGGCACCGCCTGCCCCCACGGGCTGGCCAGTGACGCCACAATCGCGCCGGGGAACGTCTTGTCCTCGCTCGCCTTGATCACGTTGGCCGACAGGTAATAGTGCTCATCGAGTTGCGCCGCCGCCGCTGGCGGCTCGCCGGGATAGCGCGCCGGCGGACGGTTCAGGCCGGCATCATAACCGGCCCAGCCGCCGATGTACCGCAGCTCCTGCAGGCTGAACGGGGTGCTCAGGGAACTCTGCGCCGTGCTCACCGCACTCGCCTGGGTGCGCCCGAAGCCGAGCGCCAGCGTGATCGCGCCGTCCGTGCCGGGGGCAAGCTGCTGGGTGGCCACGATGTGGCCGTCCGGAGCGGAATAGTAGGGCGTCAGTGCGCGGGCAGTGTCGAGCTGGCTCAGGCCATCGCTGGCGGTGCCTGCGTAGCCGACGCTCGCGGCCGGCGACGGGTTGCTGCTGACCAGCGCCAGGTAGGTCGGCACCGCATAGGTTCGGTTCGTGGCGTTGGTGACGGTGTTCGTGCTGGAGACGACGGGCACGGCCGAGCCGCCGTACGTTGCCACGGTGCCGCTGTTGGCGCCAGCGTTCTGCGCACCGCCGCCGCCGTTCCCGTTGACGTGCGCATCCAGTCGCGCGTACAGATGCAGCCCGGAGACACGCGTTCCGGTGCCGGGGATCGCCGTCAGCCGGGTCCGCATCAGCACGGTGTCGCGGGCGGTGTCGGTGATGTAGGTGGTCGTCAGCCGGTAACCATGCTGGGCATCGGTCGCGGTCACCGTGCAGGCCATGCCGGTCGGATCGGCGCTGACCGCATAGGTCATGTCCCTGGTCTGCAAGTCAGTAAACGTGGCGCCGTCGGTGACGATGTACTGCAGGGTGCTCACGTTCGTGTTGTCGATCGTCGGTTCGTAGGTGTCGGAGAGCACCCCGTCGGCGACGGTGAACCAGACCTTCGACCGGGTCCCGGCCGACGTGCCCACGCAGTCCTTGCGGGCGAGGTCGAAGTACGACATCGTGCCAGGTCCGCCGGGTGCTATCGCGGCAGCGGACGCGGTGACCGCCTGCGCGCCCGTCGCTGCCAGCACGACAGTGGCTGCGGCCGTCGATAAGGCCGCCAGACTCGCGATGGTCCGGCTGCGAGCGCGTGCCGACGTTGCCATTCCGGCCTCCTTGCGACAGTGCGGCCAGCCTCGGAACCAGTCGCCGGACAGGTACCCACTAACCCTGCCAAAGCGTCCCCTTCCCGACTGGCGATGTCAAGAGCCAGGCTCGGCCGGAGCGAGCTTACGATAGGTGGATGCAGCGGACAGAGGGAGCGGACTGGGTGTGGCGGCTGTGTCGGTGACAGCGGCCAGCGGGGCGGCCGGGCGCACGGCGATCGTGACGGTCGACGACGACCCGGGTGTATCCCGAGCGGTGGCCAGGGACCTGCGCCGGCGCTACGGCGACCAGCACCGGATCGTCCGCGCGGAATCGGGCGAGGCTGCCCTGGACGCGCTGCGTGAGCTGAAACTGCGTGGTGACCTGGTCGCGGTGATCCTCGCGGATTACCGGATGCCGCAGATGAACGGGATCGAGTTCCTGGAGCGCGCGATGGACGTGTATCCGGGCGCACGACGCGCGCTGCTGACCGCCTACGCCGACACCGGTGCCGCCATTGACGCTATAAATGTGGTCGATCTGGACTATTACCTGCTAAAACCATGGGACCCGGCGGAGGAAAAGCTCTATCCCGTCGTGGACGCTCTGCTGGACACGTGGCTGTCCTCGGACCACCGGCCGGTCCCGGAAACGAAGGTCGTCGGGCACCGGTGGTCAGCACGGTCGTCTGAAGTGCGCGAGTTCCTGGCCCGCAACCAGGTGCCGTACCGGTGGTACCCGTCCGACGAGCCGGAAGGGCAGCGCTTGCTGGCGGCCGCGGGGGCGGACGGCCTGACCCTGCCGGTGGTAATCACGCCGGATGGCGAGACGCTCATCGAGCCATCCGACCCGGACCTGGCGAGCCGCGTCGGGCTGGCGACCACGCCGTCGGCCGGCTTCTACGACCTCGTCGTCATCGGCGGCGGCCCGGCTGGTCTGGGCGCCGCCGTGTACGGGGCGTCCGAGGGGCTGCGGACCGTGCTGGTCGAGCGCACCGCAACGGGTGGCCAGGCGGGTCAGAGCTCGCGGATCGAGAACTACCTGGGCTTCCCGGATGGCGTGTCCGGCGCGCAGCTGACCGACCGGGCGCGGCGGCAGGCCGCGAAGTTCGGGGCAGAGGTCCTGACCACGCGTGACGTCGTCGGGCTGGAGGCCAACGGGTCCGCGCGCACGGTCCGGTTCTCCGATGGCACGGCGATCGACGCTCATACCGTGGTGCTGGCAACTGGCGTCGCCTATCGCCAGCTAGACGCGCCCGGCGTGGCCGAGTTCACCGGCCGCGGCGTCTTCTACGGGTCTGCCCTGACCGGCACGACGGGCTGTGCTGACCAGGACGTGTACATCGTCGGCGGCGCCAACTCGGCCGGCCAGGCTGCTATCTACCTGGCGAAGTCGGCCCGTTCGGTGACACTGCTGGTGCGCGGCCCGTCGCTGCAGAAGTCCATGTCGTATTACCTGATCCAGCAGATAGCCGCCACGCCCGCGATCACCGTCCGCACCTGCACCGAGATCGCCGGTGCCGCGGGTACCGATCACCTGGAGCAGCTGACCCTGCGCGATAGCAGTTCTGGTGCCACCCAGTCAGTCGACGCGCCGTGGCTGTTCGTCTTCATCGGCGCAGCGCCGCTCACCGACTGGCTCGACGGCGTGGTGCTGCGGGACAGCCGCGGGTTCGTGCTGACCGGGCCGGACCTGATGACCGACGGGCAGCAGCCTGCGGGCTGGCCGCTGGACCGGCCGCCGTACCACCTGGAGACGAGCGTGCCCGGCGTGTTCGTCGCCGGTGACGTGCGCGCCGAGTCCGCCAAGCGGGTCGCATCCGCGGTGGGGGAGGGCGCGATGGCCGTGATGCTGGTGCATCGCTACCTGGAGAAGCTATGAGTACCGACGATCTGGCGAGCCGGACCGTGTCTCCTGCCTGCGATGCAGACGAGCTGCGGCGGCTGTTCCTGTTCGAGAAGCTGACCGACGATCAGCTGGCCTGGCTGTGCCGGGAAGGACAGGTGCTGGTCACCGACCCCGGCGTGGTGTACGCCGAAGGCGACCCGGCCACCAGCCTGTACGTGCTGCTGGCAGGCACGGTGGTGCTGTCCCGCCAGGTGGCCGGCGACGATGTCGAGGTCACCCGCACCGCCAGTCCCGGAGCGTATGGGGGCGCATTCTTTGCCTACCTGGGCGACCGGGTCCCGCAGGTCTACAACAACTCGATGCGCGTCACCGAGCCAAGCCGGTTCTTCGTGCTCGATGCGGCAAAGTTCGCTGAGCTGATGGCTGACTGGTTCCCGATGGCCGTGCACCTGCTGGAGGGCCTGTTCTTCGGCATCCGCAACACCCAGGAGGCCATCGGCCAGCGAGAGCGCCTGCTCGCGCTCGGCTCACTGTCGGCGGGGCTCACCCATGAGCTGAACAACCCGGCGTCGGCTGCTGTCAGCGCGACGGCGGCGCTGCGCGAGCAGGTGGCCGGCATGCGCCGCAAGCTCGCCCTCATCGCCGCGGGCCCGCGGGACCGGGCGACGCTCATGAGCCTGGTCGGGCTGCAGGACGAGGCCGCCGCCCGGGTCGCCAAGGCGCCCGCGCTGACCCCGCTGGAAGCGTCCGACCGCGAGGACGCGGTCGCGGACTGGCTCGATGAGCACGGCATCTCCGACGGCTGGCAGCTGGCGGGCGTGTTCGCGCAGGCGGGACTGGACACGGCGTGGCTCGACCAGGTCGCGGCGACGGTCGCCGAGGACTCACTGGATGCGGCGGTGCTCCCCAGTGCGCTGCACTGGCTTGGCTACACGGTCGAGACCGAGGTCCTGATGAATGAGATCGGGGACTCCGTGACCCGGATATCGACTCTGGTCGGGGCCGCGAAGCAGTACTCGCAGCTGGACCGTGCGCCGTTCCAGGTAGTGGACGTGCACGAGCTACTGGAAAGCACGCTGGTGATGCTCGGCGCCAAGATCGGTCCGGGCATCACGGTGGCGAAGGAGTTCGGCGACAACCTGCCGCGGATTCCGGCCTATCCGGCTGAGCTGAACCAGGTCTGGACCAACCTCATCGACAACGCCGTGACCGCCATGGACGGGACCGGGAGGCTGACGATCCGCACCTCGCTGGACCGTGATCAGCTGCTCATCGAGTTCGCGGACACCGGCCCGGGCATACCGGCAGACATCCAGGACCGGATCTTCGAGCCGTTCTTCACCACCAAGCCGGTCGGCCAGGGCACTGGCCTGGGGCTGGACATCTCCTGGCGGATCATCGTGAACAAGCACCACGGCGACCTGCGGGTGGAATCAGTGCCGGGGGACACGCGCTTCCGGGTACGGCTGCCGCTCGCCGCAGCGGACGAGGCGGACGAGGCGGACGCAGCGGGTTAGGGCCGGCCGCGTTCCCAGGCGGGCTTGCGCTTGTCCAGGAACGCCCGCATCCCCTCGCGGGCATCGGGCAGCTGGCTCGTGGCGGCCATCACCTCGATCGCGTACGCATACGCCTTGGGCTGGTCGAGGTCGATCTGTGCGTAGAGCGCCTGCTTGCCGATGCCCTTGCTCTGTGCGGACCCCAGGGTCACCCGCTCGAGCAGGGCATGCACAGCAGCGTCCAGCTGATCGGCCGGGACCACCTGGTTAACCAGCCCCCAGTCGAGCGCGGTCCGGGCATCGATGATGTCGCCGGACAGGGCCAGCTCCGCGGCCCGCTTGCGGCCGACATTCCTGGCGATCGCCACCATCGGGGTGTGACAGAACCAGCCGCCCTTGCCGCCCGGAGCGGCAAAGCCGGCGTTCTCGCTGGCCACCGCGAGGTCGGCGGTGGCGACTAGCTGGCAGCCTGCCGCGGTCGCCAGCCCGTGTACCCGTGCGACGACAGGCTGCGGGACCTGCTGCATGAGCGTCATCAGCTCGGTGCAGGACATCAGCAGCGACCGCACCGTGGCCAGGTCAGCATCCGCGACGTCGGCGAAATCGTGACCAGCACTGAAGACAGGGCCGTTGCCGGCCAGCACGATGCCCAGCGCATCGCTGTCGCCAAGCCCGCGGAACGCGGTGATCAGCTCATGCATGTGCGCGAGCGACAGAGCGTTGCGCCGCTGCGGCCGGTTCATCGTCACGGTGGCGAACTCGCCAGACCGCTCGACCAGGATGTGCTCGAACTCCACCAGCCCAGCCTACGTGGCAGCCTGGGTCAGCCGCCCGGCGCCAGGTAATCCGGCGGCCTCGGCGCGGGTCCCCACGGCGGCGAGCCGGAGACCCGCGGTCGGGTCGCATCCTGGCTGCTGGGCTGAACTGGGATGTGCCGCGGCGTGTAGGCGCGGCGGGCCGGGCCTGGCAGCGGAACGACGACGTCCTGCGCGTGCGCCGGCGCATGACCGGGCGCATGCCGCGGGGCGTGATCGTGCCGCACCTGCTCCGGCGCCGGAGCGTCGAACTCAAGGTCGGCGAGCGTCGCGCTGTCGGCTGGCGCTGTCCCGCTCCACGACGGTGCGCGGATTATCGAGATGACGAACCCCGCCAGTAGCAGCGCGAGGAACGCCCATAATCCGGCGATACCTTCGGCGGCTAGCGACATGGGTCTCACCTTCCTTTCCGCAGGTACCTGGCCATTATTGCCCCATTCACCGACAGTGACCGGGTGTTTCGGCCATGTTGTCCAGTCGCGTTCGCTCCGGCGTCCGCCGGGGCCGGCTGATGGCAGCCCGGCCCCGGCGTGCCATCACTGCGAGCCGCGCTTGACCCGTCCGCGCAAGGCCGCAAAGCACATCGTCATGCTGATTGCGCCGACGACGGCGATCGCGGCCAGCGCCTGGCCGAGTTCCGTCCACTGCCAGCTCGTGCCGAGCACGAGCGACCGCAGCCCGCCGAGCAGGTAAGTGACGGGGTTGACGCCGGCGACCGTGCTCAGCCAGCCCGACAGCTGGCTGCGCGGAACGTACGACGAGGTGAGGAACAGGAACGGAAAGAACAGCAGGAAGGTCGAATTGACCGCCGCCGGGTTGCCGGTCTTCAGTGCGATGGCATAGCCGAAACCGGAGAAGGCCAGGCTCCATAGCGCGGCGAGCAGCACGAACGCGGCGATGCCCAGCGCTCCGCCGGCGAACCGCACGCCGAGGATTGCGCCAAGGATGATGATAGGCACGGTCAGCGCGGCAGCCACGGCTACGTCCGCGGCCATGTGGCCGACCAGGATGGCCGTGCGCCGAACCGGGGTCAGCAGCAGCCGGTCGAGGTAGTGCGTCTGCACGTCCAGGACGAGCGCGGGTGCCCTCGATACCCCGGTCACGCCAAGAAGTATCGCCGTGGCCATCTCGAACGCCGTATAGCTGAATCCGGGATGGCTGCCGGTCAGCTTCTTCAGCGTCGCGATGTTGACGATGAAGAAGAACAGCGCGATGAACACCGGCGGGATCACCGCGGCCGGGTCGCGCGGCACGGCCCGCAGTGCCCGCCCGGCGATGGAGATCAGGTCGTGCAGGAAGCCCGCCGGGCGTGGTACGGCCAGGTCGGCCGCCGCCGGGGGAGCAATGCTGATGGTGGTCATGATGGGTCCTCCTCGGTTTCCATGTGGGTGCCGGTCAGCTCGAGGAACACGTCGTCGAGCGTCGGCGTGCGCAGGGTCAGTTCGCGAACCGTGACTCCGCAGCTGGCGAGCGCTACCGCCACCGGGCTGATGACCGCTGCCCCGTCGCTGGTCGCGATGACGAGTTCGTGCCGATGCGCCTCGACGCCACTGATGCCTGGCACGGTGGCTACCACCGCGCGCACCCGGGCGGCGTCGCCGTCCAGCCGGGCGACGATGACGTCGGAGCCGACCGAGCGCTTCAGCTCGGCTGGCGTACCCTCGGCCACGATGCGGCCATGATCGATGATGCCGACCCGGTGAGCCAGCTCGTCGGCCTCCTCCAGGTACTGCGTCGTCAGCAAGATGGTCATGCCCAGCTGCTGGTTGAGCCGGCGGATCTCCGACCACACCCGGGCACGGCTGGCCGGGTCGAGCCCGGTGGTCGGCTCATCCAGGAACAGGACTTCCGGGTCGTGGACGAGCGCGACGGCAAGATCGAGCCGCCGCTTCATCCCGCCTGAGTACGTCCCGATCGGCCGGCCGAGGGCGTCACCGAGCTCGATGAGATCGCCCAGTTCGGTCATCCGCTGTCGCAGCGCCCGGCTGGACATGCCGTACAGGCGGCCCTGCAGGCGCAGCAGTTCGGTCCCGGTCTGCCTGGGGTCCAGGGCTGCGTCCTGCAGCGCAACTCCGATGCGCAGTCGCACCTGGCCAGCCTGGCTTGCCACGTCGTACCCGGCGACCAGCGCCCGGCCACCGGTTGGCGCCAGCAGCGTGCACAGCATGCGCACAGTTGTCGACTTCCCAGCGCCATTGGGTCCGAGGAATCCGTAGATCTCGCCTGCGGGGATGCGAAGGTCCACCCCGTCGACAGCTCGTACCCCGTTGAAGTGGCGGACTAGTCCTGCTGCGAAGACGGCGTGACCTGCGGTCTGGGAGTCAGGTCCGCGGGCCTCCGGCCTGGTGGCCGCCACGGTTGCTGTGCCCATCGGGTGTCCTCCTCGTTGATCGGTTCGGCAGTCCGGACCAACCGGGCCGGTGCCCGGCTGGACCGCTACTCATGCGTCGATCGGGAGGCTGTCAGATAGACATCCCGGCTCAGATTTTGGCGCGGTTCTCCGACGGCCGGGGATCAGCCGTCCGGTTCGGTGAGGTTATAGAGGATTTCGCCAGCCACGGCGAGGCGGCAGCGGCTGCGTGGGCTGGCGGGCCGCGTTCCCTTGCATAATGAGGCAACCGAACCAGGGAGGCACGATGTCCGACGTTCTCTGCGAGATCACCGGCGCAGTGGCGACCGTGGTGCTGAACCGGCCGGATCGTCGCAACGCGCTGTCGGGCAGTCTGCTGACCGCGATGCAGGCGAAGCTGGCGGAAGTCGACGCCCTGGACGAGGTCGGGGCCATTGTGCTAACCGGCGCCGACCCCGCGTTCTGCGCGGGACTGGACCTGACCGAGCTCGGACAGCGCAGCGGTCCGCTGTCGGCGGCGGTCACCGGACCGGTCGTTCCGCCGCTGCGCACGCCGCTGATCGGGGCGGTCAACGGCGCGGCGATCACCGGCGGGCTAGAGCTGGCGCTGGCGTGCGATTTCCTGGTGGCCTCCGAGCGCGCCAGATTCGCCGATACGCATGCGCGGGTCGGGATCCAGCCGGGCTGGGGACTGACCTACGAGCTGCCTGCCGCGGTCGGCTTGCGCCGGGCCCGCGAGATGAGCGCCACCGGGAACTTCGTCGGCGCTCGCACAGCGCTGGAGTGGGGTCTGGTCAATCACGTCGTGCCGCATGACGAACTGCTCCAGTTCGCCTGGCAGCTGGCCGCGGATGCGGCGTCGAGCGACCCCGCGGCCGTGCGGGCGATCTTCGCGACCTACCGCGAGGGTTCGCTGGTGACCGGTGCCGAGGCGCGGAAGGTCGAAGCCCGCGCGCACGCGGACTGGCGTGCCGCCGGCATCGACGGCGAGCAGGTCGCCCGCCGCCGGGAAGCCGTCATCCAGCGCGGTCGCTCGCAGGTCGGCCGCTAGCCAGACCTGACCGCTAGCCAGACCTGGTCGCTAGCCGGTTCTGAGTTGCCGCGTCAGCCGGAGCTCACTACTGGCATGCCGCGCGCAGCCGTGCCCCGGCGTCAGTGGTCAGCGGCTCACCGTGACCGAAGCCCGCAATTTCGACGTCGAGCAGGGCGAGGCGCCGGACGGACACTGCGGTCGCAGCCGGATCGGTGTTGAAGACGCCTCGCATGACGCGCCCGTCGGGCCCGCGGGCGATGGTGTCGCCGGCCAGCAGCACGCCGCGCGCGGGAATGTGCAGCGCGATGCTGCCCGGCGTATGGCCTGGCACCGCGACCACGCGACCTATCGACCCGCCCAGGTCGACGTCGGCGCCGTCAGTTAGCTCGATGTCCACGGGCACGGGCCTGGCTCCGGCCGGGACCTGGCGGCTCACCTGCTCGAACAGCGGCCGCTCCCAGTCGGCCAGCTCGGGCGGCGGGCCGGTGTGCCGTCCGGTGACGAACGGAGCGTCGGCCCGGTGCGCGAGTACCCGCGCCTTGCCCCAGCTCGTCACCTCGTGCGCCGCACCCGCGTGATCGACATGGAAGTGAGTCAGTATCAGCTGGCTGACGTCCGCCGGGTGATGGCCGAGCTGGCGGATGGCGTTGGCGATGTCGGCTCCGGAGCCCGGCAAGCCGCAGTCGATCAGCGTCAGAGCCTCGTTGCCTATCCACAGGTAGGCGTTCCCGACCGGGAAGCGCAGCAGGAACAGCTCCGGTCCGATGGCGACGAGCTCCATGCTGGCCACATTAGTGACCGCAGCCGCCCGGGCTCCGCCAATCAGCTGCGCGCGAATCAGCTCCGCGCGAATCCGCGCTCGGCGCGCTGGCAGACTTGGGCCATGACCTACCTAGCCGCCCCTGACCGGTATGACGACAAGATGCCCTATCGCCGTTGCGGACGCAGCGGGATCAAGCTTCCGGAGATCTCACTCGGGCTCTGGCAGAACTTCGGCACGGACACACCGCTGGACACCCAGCGCGCGATCATCCTGCGCGCGTTCGACCTCGGCGTAACCCACTTCGACCTCGCGAATAACTACGGCGGGTACACCCTTGACAGCTCTGACGACCCGCTAGGCAGACTTACGTCCGGACCCCGGTACGGGGCAGCCGAGTCCAACTTCGGCCTGATCCTCGCGTCGGATCTGCGCCCGTACCGTGACGAGCTGATCATCTCCACCAAGGCGGGTTACGACATGTGGCCGGGACCGTATGGCGAGTGGGGCTCCCGCAAGTACCTGCTCGCCAGCCTGGACCAGTCGCTGGCCCGGATGGGCCTTGACTACGTGGACATCTTCTACAGTCACCGGTTCGATCCGGACACGCCGCTGGAAGAGACCATGGGGGCGCTCGATACCGCCGTCCGCTCGGGCAAGGCGCTGTACGCGGGCATCTCGTCCTACTCTGCGGAACGGACTGCCGAGGCGGCCGCGATCATGCGAGCAATGGGGACGCCACTGCTGATTCACCAGCCCTCGTACTCGATGCTCAACCGGTGGATCGAGGGTGGCCTGCTCGATGTGCTCGAGAACGAGGGAATCGGCTGCATCGCGTTCTCGCCGCTGGCCCAGGGCCTGCTGACGATGAAGTACCTCGACGGCATCCCGGCCGGGTCGCGGGCCAGCAAGAACGGGTCGCTGTCCGCGGACCAGGTCAGCGACGAGAACCTGGCGCACGTGCGGGCGCTGAATGAGATCGCCAGATCGCGCGGCCAGTCGCTGGCACAGCTTGCGCTGTCCTGGGTGCTGCGAGATCAGCGGGTGACGTCGGCGCTGATCGGCGCCAGCAGCGTTGGCCAGCTGGAGGAGAATCTCGCTGCCGCCGGGCGCTCGTCGTTCAGCGACGATGAGGTTGCCGCGATCGATCAGCAGGCAGTGGAGGCGGGAATCAATCTCTGGGCGACCTCAAGCGCCGAGTAAGCGCACTTTTCGGCCGTCGCCGCCAGGCTGGCCGGGCGTAGCGCCAGGCGCCCGGCACCAGCAGACTGGAGGGATGCGCGTCACGGTGCGGGTGCGGCCCGGCTCTAGCCGTCCGGGTGTGGGCGGCGAGCACGACGGCGCGCTGGTGGTCCGGGTCAGCGCGCGCGCCGTCGACGGTGCGGCGACGGCGGCCGCGCTAGCCGCCGTGGCGGACGCCTTTGGTGTCCGGTCCGGCGCGGTCACGCTGGTGGCCGGGGCGGCAAGCCGGACGAAGATCGTGGACATCGACGGCGGCGATCCTGCCGTGCTCGGACGCCTGCTAGCCCGGTGACGAGAGGCGCCGCGACCGGCGGCAGGAGTGGCGCGCGCGAAACCGGCAAGATAGGCGCCGTGGGTAACGACGACACGCCATCCTGCTCGCCGGTCGCGTCGCTGCGCCGCGCGGTCAGCGGCTTCGACGCGATCACCGAGCGCGAGATCGCCTCGCGCGAGCGGTTCCTGGCCGAGCTTGATCGCCTCACTGATCCGTTTGACCGGGACGCCGACCCGGTGCATGTGACCGGATCGGCGATCGTTGCCGGACCCCGCGGCACCGTGCTGCACCTGCACAAGCGCGCGGGTATCTGGCTCCAGCCCGGCGGGCACGTCGAACCCGGCGAGACACCGTGCGAGGCAGCCCTGCGCGAGACAACCGAGGAGACCGGGCTGCCAGTGCGCCATCCGCAAGCAGGCCCGGAGCTTATCCATCTGGACGCGCATCCGGCGGGCCAGCACGTGCACCTGGACCTGCGTTACCTGCTGTTCAGCGATGATGTCGATCCGTCACCGGCGACCGGGGAGAGCCAGCAGGTGCGCTGGTTCAGCCTTGCGGAGGCGATGGAGGTCGCCGACGCAGCGCTCATCGATGCTCTGATCCGGCTAGCGCAGCGATGCGGGCCTGATGGCGCGCAACGCAACGGCCCGGATGGCTAGACCCGGATGCCAGTGCGGTCGGCTGCGGTCTTCGGCTCGTGCCGGACGTCCCCTGGCTGCCCCATGACCCGCCGCCAGCAGGCGAACTCCAGCAGGATCCCGTCGGGGTCCTGGAAGTAGAAGGAGCGTACGAAGACGCCGGGATGCAGTTCCCTGGCCACGCCGAACTCGCTGTCGTCATGATCGAGGATCGGGCTCACCCGCACGCCCTTGGCCTTGAGCTTGGCCCGGTACTCAAGGAACCGTTCCTCCGGCACGTTGAACGCGACGTGGTTCATCGAGCCGACCGCGCTGGTCCACTCGCCGAGGCCGGGCACCGTGACCGGGGCAGAGACACCCGGAACTGGGTCGGGCGCGTCCGGGAACCAGAAGAACGCCAGCGCGTTCCCGCCGCCCATGTCGAAGAAGAAGTGCTGGCCGGAGCCGGCCGGCAGGTCGAGTGTCTTGATCAGCCGCATGCCCAGGACCTGGGTATAAAACTCCACCGTGCGCTTCATGTCCGAGCACACCAGGGCGAGATGGTTGACGCCGCCGAGATCGAACTCCTCGTTCCGCCAGTCCATGACGACCTCCTCTGGTGCTGCCCGCGGTCTGGCGCGGGGACAAACCTAAACCTAAAGTCAGTTGCACTTCCGCGCCAGGGCGGCGCCGATCGGAGGACCGGTTGACCGAGATCGTGAGGGAGTTCGTCGGGCTGCCGTCCCCGGTCATCGGCCGGGCCGCCGCGGGTGGCCATCCGTGTCAGGGCCTGTACCATCGCCGGGCCGGGCACCGCCCGGCCACGGCATTCATCGCGACGCACTACAACGTCGACTTCTCCGAGCATTACCTGGCCAGCCTGCTGGCCGAGCGCGGCTTCGGGTTCCTGGGCTGGAACACCCGGTTCCGCGGCAACGAGGCGCATTTCCTGCTAGATCACGCGCTGGCCGAGATCGGTGTCGGGGTCCGCTGGCTGCGCGAACAGGCCGGGGCCGAGCGGATCGTGCTGCTAGGCAACTCCGGCGGCGGCTCGCTGATGGCTGCCTACCAGTCCCAGGCGGTCGAGCCGAACGTCGTGCCGGTAACCGGGACGCGCCCGGTGCCAGCCATCGAGACGTTGCTGCCAGCCGACCTGTTTGTTGCGCTGGCGGCCCACTCCGGCCGCCCGGAAGTGCTCACGAACTGGCTCGATCCATCGGTGACCGACGAACGCGACCCGCTCAGCGCCGACCCCGAGCTGGACCCGTACAACCCGGCTCACGGGCCGCCGTTCAGCGCGGAGTTCCAGCGACGCTACCGGGCAGCGCAGCGCGCGCGGAACGAGCGGATCACCGACTGGGTGCTGGCTCGGCTGGCCGCGCTGGCCGGACAGCGCGGCCGCGATCAGCTGTTCGTGGTCCCGCGGAGCTGGGCCGACCTGCGGATGATCGACCCGACGATCGAGCCGTCCGACCGGCGGCCGAACTGGTGCTACCTCGGCGATCCGATGCGGGCCAACTACGGGGTCTTCGGTGTCGGCACGGTCAGCACGCTGCGCAGCTGGTTGTCGATGTGGAGCCTGCGCACGTCGCAGTGCATCGCGGCGCCGCACCTGGCGCGGATAACGCTGCCGTCGCTGGTCGTGCACGCGACCGCGGATGCGTGCGTTTACGCCAGCGACGCTCGGGCTCTGCACGATGCGATCGCGGCGACCGACAAGCGGCTGGAGTTCATCGAGGCGGATCACTATCTGCAGGAGCCGGATGGCTCACGGGAGCGGGCCGCTGACCTGATCGCGGCGTGGGTGACCGGTCACGTCGCTTAGTCCCTGATCACCTGGTAGGTGAGGTGGGTCGCTCGCTCGTAGGCTGGTCACCATGCCGCCACGATCGCGCCGCGCGCGGGTTGAGGATGTCCACGACCTGGTCAGGGCGATGCCGCATGTGCAGGTCAGCCAGGGCCCGCGCGGTAATCCGGTGTACCAGGTCGGCGGCAAGTCGTTCGTGTTCTTCCGCAATCCTCGTCCGGACGCCGCGGATCCGCAGACCGGCGAGCGCTACACCGACGTGATCATGTTCTGGGTGCCATCGGACTCCGACAAGCAGGCGCTCGTCCAGGATCCTGGCTCGCCGTTCTTCAGCACGCCTCATTTCGACGGTCACCCGTCCGTGCTGGTGCGCGCCAGCCGGATCGGTGAGCTCAGCGTCCGGGAACTGACCGAAGTCGTGCAGGACGCCTGGCTGAGCCGGGCTTCGACGGCGCGGGCATCGGCCTGGCTAGCGGCACACGGCCGGTAGCCAGGCCCGGCTACCCCGGTCAGTCGAAGACCACGGTACGAACGCCGGTCACGATGACCCGGTCCTCGGCATACAGCCGCACGGCCCGCGCCAGCACCATCCGCTCGATGTCACGGCCGATGGCCGCGAGCTGCTCGGGGCCGTGAGCGTGGCCGACCCGGACCGTCTGCTGCTCGATAATCGGCCCCTCGTCGAGGTCCTCGGTGACGAAGTGCGCGGTCGCGCCGATGAGCTTGACGCCGCGCTCATAGGCCTGATGGTAGGCCTTGGCGCCCTTGAAGCCCGGCAGGAAGGAGTGGTGGATGTTGATCACCCGGCCCGCCAGGGCGCGGCACAGTCCATCGGACAGCACCTGCATGTATCGCGCCAGCACGACGCCATCGATGTGATGCTCGCCGACCAGTCGCAGTAGCTCGCGCTCGGCCGCGGGCTTGGTCGAAGACGTGACCGGTATATGCGCGAACGGCAGGCCGTGATCTTCGACCAGCCGCCTGCAGCTGTCGTGGTTGGAGACCACCAGCGGTATGTCGGCGGGCAGCTCGCCGATGCGCCACCGGTAGAGCAGGTCAGCGAGGCAATGGTCGAGGCCGGAGGCCATCACCAGGAGCCTGCGGCGGCGCGACACCGGGCGCAGGGTCAGGGCCGGCGAAATGGCTGGACCGCGCCGGCGATCAGGTCGCGGACCGCTGCTTCGTCGTCGCTGCCGCTTTCGAAGCAGGTGCGCATGCAGAAGACGCCAGTGGCAGGGTCGGAAAACTGCGCGCTTTCCAGGATATTCCCGTCGGCTTCGACGATCCCGCCGGCCAGCGTGCGAACGATGCCAGGGCGGTCTGGACAGCGCAGCGTGACGATATAGCGCTCCACCCCAGCGAACCTATCCGACGGCGGCCGAAGTCCGGCCGCGGAATCTGTTGCCAGCGACTGTCCGCGGCGGGGCTAGCTCGGGCCGCCGGCTTGAACTACCTCGCGGCGCCAGGCGTCAGTGCAGGCGGATTGCCTGCAGCACGGCGTCCCGGACGGTGACGGATTCGCCCTCCGGGTTCACCGCCTGTCGTTCCGGCGCGGCAGCGGTAACGGTCCACCCGGCCGGATCGAGCGTGGCCGCGACTTGCTCCGCGGTGAACATCAGGCCGGGATGATGCGGGCGGTGGATCGAGGTTTCCAGGTCCGACGGGTCATGCCCGACGATCAGGAGCATGCCACCGGGTCGGACCGCCTCGGCCAGCCGGCGGTGCAGCGACTCCCGCTCTGGCCGCGGCAGCTGCATGAACTGAGCGGATACCAGGTCGAACTGGCGCGCGGGCGGAATCCAGGTCAGCACGTCGGCTTGCTGCCAGCTGATCCGGCTGGCGATCTGCTCGCCAGCGGCGGCGGCCTGGCTGGCGGCGCGGGCCAGGGCAACCGGCGATACGTCGACCCCGGTGACGTGCCAGCCGCGGGACGACAGCCAGATGGCGTCGGCTCCCTCGCCGCAGCCGACATCGAGAGCAGCAGCGGGCGCCAGCCCGGCGACCGCAGCGACCAGGCGCGGGTTCGGCTGCCCGCTCCAGATCCTGTCGGCTGAGCTGTACCGCTCGTCCCAGGCTGCCTGGCTGAACATGGCCATGTCGGTGACCGGCTCTGGCGGGCCGGCCGCGTGCTCGTGATTCACCTGAACACCATGCCCGTGGCCGCGGCCGAACGCAAACTAGCCGGCATTACCGCGAACGCCGCCTGGTGGCGCGGTGCTGTCAGCGAGCGGCAGCGTAATCGTGAAGCTGGTCTGGCCCGGCTGGCTCTCGACCGCGGCCCGGCCGCCGTGGGCCACCGCGACGGCGTGCACGATCGCCAGCCCGAGGCCGCTGCTGCCGGCCGCCCGGGACCGGGAGCTATCCCCGCGAACGAACCGCTCGAAGATGTCCGGCAGTAGCTCCGGCGGTATCCCTGGCCCGTTGTCGGTGACGCTGACGACAGTGGTGGCGCCGTCGCCTGGCCGCAGCGCGACCGTGACGACAGTCCCGGCTGGCGTGTGCCTGGCCGCGTTGCTCAGCAGGTTCGCGAGCACCTGGTGCAGCCGCAGGTCGTCACCGCGGACGATGACGGGCTCGTCAGGCAGCTCAAGCTGCCAGCGGTGGTTCGGCGCGGCCACCCGCGCGTCGCTGGTCACGTCGATGGCCAGCCGGGTCAGGTCCACCGGCTCGGTGGCCAGCGGCCGGCCCGCGTCGAGCCGGGCCAGCAGCAGCAGTTCGTCGACCAGCACGGTCATCCGCGCGGACTCGGACTCGACCCGGTCCAGGGCGTGCGCCACCTCGACGGGCAGCGGCCCCGGGTGCCGCCGGGCAAGCTCGGCATAGCCGCGGATGGCCGCCAGCGGCGTGCGGAGCTCATGACTGGCGTCGGCAGCAAAGCTGCGCAGCCTGTTCTCGCTGGCCTCGCGCCGGGCGAGCGCGGACTCCACGTGCCCCAGCATCCGGTTGAAGGCAGCGCCCACCTGGCCTACCTCGGTACCGGGGTTAGCGTCCGGCACTCGCTCGGGCATGCTCACCTCGCCGCTGCTGAGCGGCAGCTGGGTCACCCTGGTCGCGGTCGCCGCGACCCGGCGCAGCGGCCGGAGCGAGGCCCGCACCCAGGTCGTGCCGATCACGCCGGTGATCAGCAGGGCAGCGAGGAAGACAGCGAGCTCGGCCACGGCGACCTGGTGCAGGGTGGTCGTGACGTTGCTCAGCGGCAGGCCGCTGACGAACACGCCGCCGTCGCCGGACCGGGCGGCTGTCATCTGATAGGTGCCATACCCAGTCAGGTCCACGGTGACGATCCGCTCGACCGGAACGCTGGCGATCTTGGCGGTATCGGCCGCGGTGAGGTGGCACACCGAGGCCCCCGAGTTGCTGGCCAGGTACGGATTGCTGACCTGGCCGTCATGCCTGATAACGGCCGTGAACGCGGCCGACGCCTGGCGCTGCGCGCAGTACGCGGGCGGATGCGCTTCCTCGGGTGGCCCGGCGCCGCGCCCGCCGCCCAGTCCGCCGCCGCCATCTGGCCGCGGCGGCGGGGCCTGCGGGTTCACGCAGCTGGTGTAGCGGAGACTGGCCGACGTCAGCTCGGTGTTGAGCTGACTGATCAGGACGGAGTGCAGGTGCGTGTAGGTGACAACGCCGACCGTGGCGCAGGCGACCGCGAGCAGCGCGAGCAGGCCGGCCACCAGCCTGCCGCGCAGGGTACGAGCTGCCAGCCACTGTCGGACCCGCACGGTCCTGGCCGGGTGCTGCGGGAGCGCCATGATCAGGCCGGCGGCTTCAGCACGTACCCGACGCCGCGGACGGTATGGATCAGCGGCTCACGGCCAGTGTCGATCTTCTTGCGCAGGTAGCTGATGTACAGCTCGACCACGTGGGCCTGGCCGCCGAAGTCGTAATTCCACACCCGGTCGAGGATCTGCGCTTTGGACAGGACGCGGCGCGGGTTGCGCATCATGAAGCGCAGCAGCTCGAACTCGGTGGCGGTCAGCTCGATCAGGTCGCCGCCGCGGCGCACCTCCCTGGCGTCCTCGTCCATGGCCAGGTCGCCGACGATGAGCTCGGTGCCGTTGCTGGCCCGCGCCATTCCGGCCCGGCGGAGCAGGCCGCGCAGCCTGGCCAGCACTTCTTCCAGGCTGAATGGCTTGGTCACGTAGTCATCGCCGCCCGCGGTGATGCCGCTGACCCGGTCCTGGACGGAATCCCTGGCGGTCAGGAACAGCACGCAGACGTGCGGCAGGATGGCCCGCACCCGGCGCAGCACCTCGAGGCCGTCGAAATCGGGCAGCATGATGTCCAGGACGATGGCGTCGGGCTGGAACTCGCGCGCTGTCCGCACCGCGCTGCTGCCATCGGCGGCGGTCTTGATCTCCCAGCCCTCGTACCGCAGCACGCTGGCCAGCAGCTCGGCCAGGCTTGGCTCGTCGTCGACGACGAGCACGCGCACGGGGGTGCCGTCAGCATGCTGGATGCTGTCGTCGGCCGCCCTGGCCGTGCTGGCAGTGGGATCCATGGCTGTCATCATCTCCCCAGCATCCCCGCTGCCGCTCAGGCAACCATCTCAGCTTCTTCTGAATATCCTCTGCGACTCGGATCAGCGGCCGGTTAATCCCTGCTGGACAGCATGAGCGCGAGCGCCGGGCAGTCGGTGACTGCGCGCCGCGCCACGCGGGCGAGCCGAGGCGGGACAGCCCCGTCGGCGACCACCGGATAGCCCCACTCGTCCAGCGAGATGAGTTCGGGCAGCAGCTCGGCGCACAGTCCATGGCCGCTGCACGCGATCGGGTTGACGCGCAGCCGGGCGGCGGCGGCAGGCTCAGGCATGATCAGCTCCAGTCAGCTTCGGTCAGCACGCTGGCCGGGGCCGGCAGGAACTGCCCGGCCAGGGTGCCCGTGCACCGGCCGCGGCTGTGCTCGGCGATCTCGGCAGCGAACACGCCAACGGCGCTCGCGACCAGCCGCACGGTGCCGTCCGGGTGATGGCAGGCGCCGCGCCCGGTCACCAGGCCGGCCCAGCGCCGCAGGCTCGCCAGTTCCCGCTCGGCTGGCCGCGGCCGGGCAACCGCGGACAGCGCGGCCGCCATGGCCGGCAGTCCGTTGAAGCACGGGCCGCACTGGCCTGCCGACTCCAGCGCAAGGTAACGGGTTACCGCGGCTGTCTCGGCCAGGCCGCAGCGCGCGGCGGGCAGGGCAATCAGGATGCCTGCTCCGGCGATGGCGCCGGCCGGCCGCAGATCGGCGTTGGACAGCGTCAGCTGGCGTGCGCGTGCCGCGCTGAGCCAGCCGCCGTGGTAGCCGCCGGCCAGCACGGCCTGCACGTCGTCGCCTAGCCAGACGAGGTGGCGCAGCGGCGTGCCGATCGCCGCCTCCACGATCCTGATGCCGCCATCGGGGTCGCGAATCGTGCAGAGCATCGAGCCGGGCTCGGCGGGCGTGCCGATGCCGCGGAACCACGCCGCGCCGTGTCTGGCGATCAGGGCCAGGTGGGCAAGCGTCTCGACGTTCTGCACGAGGGTGGGCCTGCCGCCGACGCCGCGCTCGAACACCCTGGGCTGCTTGAAGCCGGGCCGGGCGGCACCGCCGTTGAGCCGGGCCACCAGCGCGGACTCCTCGCCGGCCAGGAACCGCGGCGGCGCCTCGGCCAGCCCGACCGCTATCCGGTCGATGCCGGCCGCCGCGCGCTGGTCCAGTGCGGACCGCAGCCGCGCGATCAGATCCGGGCCGGCTGACCGGCCTGCGTGCGCATACAGGACTGCGGTGCTGGCACCGGCCGCCTCGGCGGCAAGCTGGAGCCCGTCCAGCACCAGATGCGGGGAGTACCACAGCAGCGCGGCGTCCTTGCTGCTGGCCGCCTCACCTTCGGCGCCGTTAGCGACCGCCACCGCGTCGCCGCCGGCGGCCGCGACCGCCGCGAGCTTGCGCGCCACCGGGAACGCGGCGCCGCCGCGGCCGGTCAGTCCCGCCGTGCCGGCCTGGTCGATGAGCGCCCTGCCGCGGAAGCTCGCCGGGCCGAGCGCGCGGGCATGGGCGGCCAGGTCGAGACCGGCCGGACTGTCCGGGAGCAGCCGTGGCAGGCCCGGCTGAGGGTCCGCCGGCCGGCGGACCGGGCGCGGCGGACCAGGCCACCAGTCCGGGCGGGGCGGGCCGGGGAGCGGCGAGCGCACTGGCCGGCCTCATCGCGCACCAGCCCCGGTCAGCTGGTGGCCAGCGCTGTCGTGAGCGGCGCTGCCGTGAGCGCTGCCGTGAGCTGGGTGCCTGCCGGACCGGCGGTCAGCGTCGGCCAGCGCCAGCGCGGCCCGGTCGGCTGGCTGCGGAGCCCTCGCTGAGCTGGCAAACCGCCACCAGGTGGCCGCGGCCACCGCGACCGTGCAGCCGGCCGCGAGTGCGAGCAGTCCGCCGTTCCGCATATCGGTCCCGGATCCGATGCCGTGCGCCAGCGCGATCGGCCAGCACGCGTACGCCAGCCAGTGCACGGCCCGCCAGGTTCTGCGGCCGACCCTGGCCCGGGCAAGGCTGGTGACGATCAGCGCCGCGAGGATGTCGAGCGAGACGGCGCCAAGGCCGAGCCAGAACGGCTTGTAGGGCGAGCTGAACGGGATGACAGCGGCGGCGATGCCGATCGTCACGTACGGGTCCAGGATCGCGGTCACCACGTGCACGGCGACGAACGTCACCGCCAGGAGGGACAGGCTGCGATGCAGGCCGGTGGTGGCGAATCTCGGCAGGCCCGGCAGCCGTCCCCGGCGGTTGACCAGGATGCCGAGCAGCACGACGGCTGTCAGCAGCACCAGCGCCACCACTCCGGTCGCCCTGCTGGCGTACCAGAGTGCCGTGCTTCCCGTTATGCCCACCGAATGCCTCCCGGCGTGTCTGCGCGACGGCAACCCGCCGCTGCGTCCGTAAGCAGGATGCGCGGCCAGCCAGTGCCGGGGATCTAAACCGTCTCTGCACTCGCTCTGAGAGCCGCCGATGCGGTACAAAAGCTGCTGGGTCGGGTGCCGGGAAGTAGGGGTCAGTGAGCCGGGTGAGAACGGCAGCCTGCGGGCTGGTCGCGTGCGTGGTGATCGCGAGCGCATGGTGGGGGTCCTCGGCAGTGATGGCCAGCGACCCGAGCCAGGCTCCCCGGCCGCCGATGGGCTGGGACAGCTGGTATGCCGACCGGTGCGCGGTGACACAGCAGGATGTGCTGGCGGCCGGGCGCGCACTGGTGTCGACCGGCCTGGCCGCGCGTGGCTACGACTACGTGGTGGTCGACGACTGCTGGATGGGCCGGCACCGCCTGGCGAACGGAAGCCTGATCTGGGAACACGCCACGTTCCCTGCGGGCATTCCCTGGCTGGCGCGGCAGATCCACGCGATGGGCCTGAAATTCGGCATCTACGAGTCCATCGGCGTGCGGACGTGCTCACTGCGGCCCGGCTCGTGGGGCCATTACGCGCAGGATGCTCGCACCTTCGCGCACTGGGGCGTGGACTTCGTCAAGATGGATTCCTGTCAGGTCCAGTCGCCGATCCCGGCCCACCAGGACCCGCTGACCCGGCAGACGCTCTTCAATCAGTTCTCCGCCGCGCTGACCGCGGCGACGGCTGCCGGGCACCGGATCATCTACAGCCAGGAATTGCCGCTGCCACCTCGTGGTACCGCGTCGCACCCGCCGGGCCCGGTCTACGTGCCGTTCGTGGCCGACAGCGCGCGGACGGCGAACATGTGGCGCATCACCGCGGACGAGCAACCGAACCAGGACCCGGCCACGATACTGTCCACCGCCCTCAGCGCCGACCTGCCGCTATGGCAGTACGCCAGCGCCCGCGACAGCCGCGGAGGCGGCTGGAACGATCTTGACTACCTGATGGCGGGGAACGGAGCCTTCGGATGGCCTGCAGCGCTGACCCGGACGCAGCAGAGCATCTGGGCGGAATTGTCGTCTCCGTTCATGTTCAGTGCCGCGCCGCCGTGGCGAGCTTCGGTTGTCTCGGACCTCGGCAACCCGGTCGTCGTCGGGATCGACCAGAGTGGTCGTCAGGGACGGCTGGTAGCCACGATCGGCTCGGTCAGCATCGTCTCCAAGCCGTACGACGGCGGCCAGGCAGTGCTGGTCTACAACGCCGGATCGACCACAAGTCCGTACGTGACAGTCTCGCTGCGCAGGCTGGGCTTCGGCTCGCGGAGATCAGTCACCCGCACGGATGCCTGGACCGGCGTGACCATTACTGCGCACAGCCTGCGACTGCGAGTCCCGGCGGATGGCGCGGCGCTGTACATCATGAAGTAGGCCGCAGCCGCTGCTGCGGGACCTGAGATCAGCCACGGTGCTGGATCTGCCGGAACGGGACGCCTTTGTCCGGCCGGACCTCGGCGGGCAGGCCGAGTACCTTCTCGGCGAGGATGTTCTTCTGGATCTCGTCGGTCCCGCCGGCGATCGACACCGCCGGAACGGACAGCAGCACCTCGGTGATCACGCCGCCCAGCGGCGAATCCGGTCCGGCCAGCATCCCTGCGGCGCCTGCGATCATCGCGTGCACCCGCGCGGACTCGCGGGCGAGAGTGCTCGCGGCAAGCTTGCCGATCGAGCCCTCGGCACCGGGCCGGGCGCCCAGCGCGCGGGCCACCCTGGCCCGCTCGGCGGTCCAGGAACTGACCCGTTGCAGGGTCAGCAGCCGGGCGATGGCCTGCCGGATCACCGGGTCATCGCTCACCCCGGCCGCTCGCGCGTGGTCCATGACCAGGTCAGGCCGTCCTGCGCGCTGCGGGTACCAGGAATAGGTGGCGAAATGCGCCTCGGCCTCAGCCCTGGCTTCGGCCAGCGCCCGGCCCGGCGCCGGGCTGTAGTCCGGCCGCCGCAGCGTGGCAGAACCGGCGTTCGTAGGCCAGCGTGGTGAGCGCTATCTGCCAGCCCTGGCCCGACCGCGCCGATGAGGTTGTCTCGCGGCACCCGGGCGCCGGTCAGGAAGACCTCGTTGAACGACGCGTGGAAGTTCATCTGGCGCAGCGGCCTGACCTCCACGCCCGGCTGCCGCATCGGCAGAGCGAAGTAGCTGATGCCATTGTGCTTCGGCACGTCGGAATCGGTGCGGGCGAGCAGCATGCCCATGTCGGCGTGGTGCGCGCTGGTATTCCAGACCTTCTGCCCGTTGATCACCCAGCTGTCGCCGTCCAGCACCGCAGTGGTGGACAGGCCGGCCAGGTCGGAGCCGGCACCTGGCTCGCTGAACAGCTGGCACCAGGTCTGCTCGCCGGTCAGGATCGGCGCTAGCAGCCGCTCCCGCAATTCATCACTTCCGTGCGCGAGGATCGTCGGGGCGGCCAGCCAGGTTCCGCTGCCCACCGGCAGGCCGACCGCGCCGAGCCGGGTCAGCTCGCTGGCGACCAGCTCGTCGGCCCAGGCCGGAAGGCCGCGGCCATGCCAGCGCGGCGGCCAGCTGGGCACCGCCCAGCCTGATTCCAGCAGCAGGCCGCGCCAGTCCCGCAGCGCCAGGCCGGGATCCCAGTGGCTGGCCACCCAGTCGGCGAGCTCGGCCCGGATCAGGTCTGGGGAGGTCATCGTGCTCCCTCCGTAGCACCGACGTGGTCGAGGAACGCCCGGACCTCGGCGTTGAACAGGCGTGGCTTGTCGAGATTCGGCGCGTGCCCGGCGTCCGGGATGATCACTATCCGCCGGTCCGGGATCTTGCCTGCCATGTAGTCGGCCGCGCCGAGGAACGGCGTGTCCTGCGCGCCGACGACGATGAGCGTCGGCACGGCAATGGCGGGCAGGCCGTCGATGACGTGCGAGTCGCGCTGCGTCAGCGTGCCGCGAGCGGCCAGCGCCAGTCCGGTCGCGTCCCGGTGCTCATCGCCATGCAGCTCAGCGCTGCCGCGCAGACCCGCCAGCCCGTGCTCGGTCAGGCGCGTCGCGGTGACCTCAGCCCTGCGGTTCCAGTCGTCGCGGGCGGCGTCGTTGCGGAAGCCGGGACCGGTGTCGATGAGGACAAGCCCCGCGACCCGCTGCGGACAGGTCAGTGCGAAGTCAAGCGACAGGTAGCCGCCCAGCGAGTGGCCGCCGACGACGGCCCGGTCCAGGTCGGCCGCGTCCAGCAGGGCGGCCATGTCCGCCAGCGCCGCCCCGGCGCTGTAGCAGTCCGGGCTGGCCGGGTACTCGCTGCTGCCATGGCCGCGCAGATCCCAGGTCAGCACCAGGTTGCGCGGCGCCAGCGCGGGCACGTTCGATGCGAACATGGCCGACGTGGCCGCGAAGCCGTGCGTCAGCAGCAGCGCCGGCTGTCCGCTGCCGGCGGCCTGGTAGTGGATGCTGCCGCCGGGCCGGGGTAGCACTGGCACGCTGCGTCCTGCCTTCCTGCGCCGGAGTCAGGCGCGGCTAACGGCCGGAGAACTGCGCGGCCCGGCGCTGGCTGACTGCGGCGAGACCTTCCCGCCAGTCGGCCGTCTGCATGAGCCGTTCCTGCTCGGCGCGCTCGCGCGCCATCGCCGCCCCGGCCTGCTCGGCAAGCTGCCCTCGCATCGTGGCGCGAATGGACCGGACGGCAAGCGGCGCGGACGCTGCGACCTGGGCGGCCAGGCCGTGCGCCGCTGCGCGCAGGTCGCCCGCCCCGGCCAGCCGGTCGGCCAGGCCGAGGGCGCGGGCCTCCTCGCCGCCGACCCGTCGGCCGGTATAGAGCAGCTCCAGGGCAGCCTGCTGGCCGACGATGGCTGGCAGGGTGACGCTGATCGCGAAGCCCTGATGGATGCCGAGCAGGGCAAAATTGGCCGCGAACCGGGCCGCCGGAGAGGCCACCCGGAAGTCGGCGGCCAGCGCCAGCCCAAGACCGCCGCCGATGGCCGCACCCTGAATCGCGGCCACTATCGGCAGCGGCTGCTCGAACAGCCGGATCGCGTGGTCGTACAGGTGCGGGCCGCCAGGACTGGCAATGGCGCCGGCGTCGCTGAAATCGGCACCCGCACAGAAAACCCGGCCCGCGCTGCACAGCACGATCGCACGGCATTGCCCGCCAGCGGCCAGTTCCTCGCAGGCATCAGCGAGCTGGCCGATCAGCGCGACGCTGAAGTAGTTGCTGGGCGGCCGGTTGATCTCCAGCGTGGCGACATGATCGGCGGACAGCTCGATCGCCAGCTCCGGGGCGGCCGCGGCCGAAGTGTCAAGATCTGTCATGAAGCTCTCCCGGCCGCCGCGCAGTTCCGCCTTCCGACATCGTAGGGCTAACGGGCCGGCCCGGTCAGGAGCCGCCTGAGGTCACCGTGCCAGAGCCAGAGCTGGCCGCTGGCGCGGACGTGCTCTTCAGGCCGCTGCCGGAGCCGGACGACGCTGAGCCTGCTCCCGAGCTGGCGGATGAGCCCGAGCCGGCGGATGAGCCCGAGCCGGAGCCGGACGTCGCCCGCTGCGCGGATGCCGCGGCGGCATGCGTCGAGCCGGGCAGGCTGTAGGCCACAGCGCCGGCCGCGAGCACGCTGGCCAGCCCGGCAGCTGCGGTCACCGAGCGGATCCGGGCCCGGCCGCGGTCGCGAGCCACGGCCCGGTCTGCCCGGTCCGTCCGGTCGGCCGGGGTGCGAGCTGGCTGTCCATCAGGCGTCATCGTCTGCCTTTCCACGTTGCTGATGCCGTTAGCTTCGCCTGGCTTCCTCTGCGGACCTGCTGAGCAGGCTGTCGGTAGCCGCAGAGTTCCAGCCGCCGGAAAACCTGGTGCTTATAGCCCTGACCAGCAGGTACGCTCGCATCTCATGCGCGCGCTGCCCTCTGCTGATCCCGGCACGCCCGCAATCGACACACCCTGGCACTACCTTGGCTGGCTCGTCTCCCGGCAGAAGGCAGGCATCGCGCTCGGGATCTTGTGGGGCTGCGCCTGGATGGTGGCGCAGTCGATCGTGCCTGCCGTCATCGGCGCGGCAGTCGACGCCCTGATCGCGCGTCAGGCCGAGCGCTTTGGTGCGGACTGCGCGATCGTGCTCGGCCTCGGAGTGATCACCGCAGCCAGCGGCGTGCTGCGCCATCGCTGTGTCGTGGGCAACTTTCTCGATGCGGCCTACCGCACCATCCAGCTGGTGACCGATCAGGTGTCGCGGCTGGGCGAGACGATGGTCAGGATGGTCAGCACCGGTGAGATCGTCAGCGTCGCCGCCGGTGACGTGGCTGACATCGGCACTGTCATCGATATCAGCGGGCGCGGCAGCGGCGCGATCGCCGCGCTGATCGTGACCACGATCATCATGCTGTCCAAGTCGGTCGTGCTCGGCCTCATCGTGCTGATCGGCGCTCCGGTGATGACGGCGCTGGTGGGCCTGCTGCTCCGGCCGCTGCACCAGCGTCAGCGCAGTTACCGGAACCAGCAGGGCGAGCTGGCCGCCAGGGCTGCCGACATCGTCTCCGGCCTGCGGGTGCTGCGCGGTATCGGCGGTGAGGACCAGTTCAGCGGCCGCTATCAGGCCGAGTCGCAGCAGTTGCGGGGGCTCGGCGTGCAGGTGGCCAGGACCGAGTCGTACCTGTTCGCGGCCGAGATCCTGCTCCCTGGCATGTTCGTCACGGCGGCCACCTGGCTGGCGGCGCACTATGCGCTGCAAGATTCCATCAAGCCCGGCCAGCTGGTGACGTTCTACCTGTTCGCGGCGTTCCTGGCGCTGCCGCTGGCGACGCTGACCGAAGCGGCCGACAAGATCGTGCGCGGCCACGTCGCGGCTGGCCGGGTCACCAGGCTGCTGGCCCTGCAGCCCGACGTGGCCGACCCGCGCCACCCCCGGCCCGAGCCGCCCGCCGGCGGGCGACTGCATGATCCGGAGTCGGGCCTCACGGCCCAGCCCGGTGAACTGCTCGGCGTCGCGGCGGACAGCACGGACGAGGCGGTGGCACTGGCCGACCGGCTCGGCCGCTACGGCATGCAGCCAGGCCGCAGCGCCGAGCTCGCCGGGATACCGCTCAACGACCTGCCGGTAAGCGTCGTCCGGTCGCGGATCCTGGTCGCGCCGACCGACGCGCACATGTTCAGCGGGCCGGTGAGCGAGGCGCTGAGCGCCGGCCGCGGAGCCGATGAGGCCAGCCTGCTGGCGGCGCTGCAGACAGCCTCCGCCGCTGACGTGCTGGATGCGGTCCCCGGTGGCCTGCGCGGCCGCCTGGCCGGCCGCGGCAGCACTCTGTCCGGTGGGCAGGCACAGCGACTCCGGCTGGCCAGGGCACTGCTGGCCGACCCGGAGGTGCTCGTGCTGGTCGAGCCGACCAGCGCCGTCGACGCGCACACTGAGGCGAGGATCGCCCGCAGCCTGCGGGCGCACCGGGCCGGCCGGACCACCATCGTGCTGACCACCAGCCCGCTGCTGCTTGACGCGGCGGACCGGGTGGCGTTCGTGCGGGACGGCCGGGTCGCCGCCGAGGGCATCCACCATGAGCTGCTCACCGTGGACGCTGCCTATGCGGACGCGGTCACCCGAGGGGAGGATCAGTGACCGGCACGGAGGGCAGCGAGATCCTGCCCGTCGCAGACGGACGGCAGGTGCGCAGCTACGTGCGCCAGGTGGTGGCCGGGCACCGGCGCGAGCTCGCGGTCGTGGTGCTGCTGTACGGGGCGGCCACCGCAGCGGGGCTGGTGGCGCCGCGGATGCTCGGCGACATCGTGAACGACGTCACAGCCGGCACGACGGCCGGCCGGATCGACGCCCTTGCCGCCGTGATCGCGGCGTCCCTGCTGCTGCAGGCAGGCCTGATCAGGTTCGGCGCGCTGGCTGCGGCCAGGTTCGGCGAGTCCCTGCTGGCCCGGCTGCGGGAGGACTTCATCGAGTGCGCCCTCGGCCTGCCGCTGTCCGTGGTCGAACGCGCCGGCGGTGGAGACCTGCTGACCCGCTCGTCGCGTGATGTCTCGGCATTGAGCCAGAGCGCCCGGTTCGCGCTGTCGGCAACCCTGACCGCAGCGCTGTCCGTGCTGCTGACGCTGGCCGCGATCGGCCTCGATGCGCCGGTGCTGCTGCTGCCATGCCTGGTCGTGGTGCCCCCGGTCTGGCTCGGGTCGCGCTGGTACCTGCGTCGCGCCACCGCCGGGTACCTGCGGGAGAACGCTGCCTGGGCCGAGCTGATCGAGAGCCTGGCCGAGACCACCGACGGCGCGCGGACAGTCGAGGCACTCCGGCTCGCTCCGGCCAGGCGCCACCGCGCGGACGCGGACATGTCCCGCAGCTACCGGGCCGAGCGCTACACCCTGCGGCTCCGGTCGGCGTTCTTCCCGGTCGCCGAGGCCTCATACGTACTACCGCTGGCCGGGACCCTGGTCCTGGGCGGCTACGCCTACCTGCGCGGGTGGGTGTCGATAGGCCAGGTCACCGCCGCCGCGCTGTATGCCCGCGCGCTGGTGTCACCGCTGGACCAGCTGATCTCCTGGCTCGACCAGCTGCAGATCGGCGCTGCGTCGCTGGCGAGGCTCATCGGGATCGCCGAGGTCCCGGCCGACCGGCAGCCCGGCGCGGTAGTTCCGGCCGGCCGCGGGCTATCGGCGGCTGGGGTTTCCCATTCCTACCTGCCCGGCCGGCCGGTGCTCAGGGATGTCTCGCTGCAGGTACGGCCGGGCGAGCGGATCGCCATCGTCGGCCCCAGCGGCGCGGGCAAGTCGACCCTCGGGAAGCTGCTGGCCGGGATCATGAGCCCGTCGGCCGGTCAGGTGACCGTCGGCGGGGCCGCGCTGACTGCCTTGCCGCTCGACCAGTTGCGCGGCCAGGTCGCGCTCGTCACCCAGGAACACCACATCTTCCGCGGCACGCTGCGAGAGAACCTGACGCTGGGACTGCAAGGCGCAACCGACGACCAGGTGCACGCGGCGCTCACCGCGGTGGAGGCAGCGTCCTGGGCGACCGCGCTGCCGGGCGGCCTTGACTGCGCGGTCGGATCGGGCGGCGAGCGGCTCAGCCCGGCGCAAGCGCAGCAGGTAGCCCTAGCCCGGCTGATCCTGGCCGACCCGCACACGCTGATCCTGGATGAGGCAACCTCGCTGCTCGACCCGCGGTCGGCCCGTCGGCTTGAACGGTCGATGGCGGCCGTGCTGGCGGGCCGGACCGTGGTCGCGATCGCGCACCGGCTGCATACCGGCCACGATGCGGACCGGGTCATCGTCATGGAGGACGGCCAGATCCGAGAGATGGGCTCGCACCGCGAGCTGGTCGCGTCGGGCGGCGCGTACGCGGCGCTCTGGCAGTCGTGGCACGGCGGGCCGACGCCGCCGGCCGCCAGCGAGGCAGCCGCCGAGGCTGCTAGCCGGTAATCCACAGAAACTGTGGATGGACCTGTGCACAGTCCAGTGGAAAGGAACTGTGCACAGGGGATAAACGGCAGATGTCCTGTGGACGACAAAAGAATCTTGAAGAGATGGCGGAAAGGCCTTGTGCAGCGGGTCCGGTAGGCAGTAGAAATTCCTCACCGCCGAAGGCGGGCTCGGCCCCCGGGAGACCGGGGGCGACGCAGGAAGGGCCGGGCGACCGGTGCTGACAGCGAGAGCCTGGTGCTGGTGGTAGCTGCGAGGTGTTCGGCTCCTGAGCAATCGGGTCAACCAGGGCCTCGAAGCAAGGCGAGGCCCCTCCATCTCATACATGGAGGGGCCTCGTCGCATTGGCGCGCCGGTCGGTCGGCACGCTCTTTGCAGGCGTGGTTCCCGTGATCGCCGGCCGGCAAACCTGGCCGGGTCTTCGCCCAAACCCGCTGCTCATAATAAATGACAGCAAAATCTGCGTACCGCCGCGATCCCGGCGCGGTCGTGCTGGCCGCATGGCGTGTTCGGCGCGTGCGCGACTGACTACAGTGCGAGACTGATTTCTACCGCTCCGCGATCCGGAGGCCGGCGGGGACGGCTGCCGGACGGGAGCGTGGCATGCGGACTCGGGGGAGTGCAAGGCGCCAGCCGCGCGACAGCGCGCGCTGGTTTAACGGGGGACAGGATGACCATCAGCACCAGCCACAGCGGCGCGCTCGACGGCTATGAGCCGGTGCACGTGCCGGGCCAGGTCATACGCGTCCGGGGCGAGACGGCCATGTTCCGGCGCCGGTCGGTGCAGCCGACCCGGCGTGCGCTGCTGCACGTGCAGGCCTCCGGCGAGCCGGCGGTAGCCCCGGGTCTGGTCAGCTGGTACACCGAGCGAGCCTTTCACTTCTACCTGGCCGGGCTGCGGCTGCCTGGTCCGGCGCCGCTCAGCGTCCGCAATCCCGCCCGGCGGCTGAGCGCCGCCTTCGCCGATCTCGACGGGGCCTGCGCGCACCTGCGCGCGGCTGACGGCATCGACACGGTGATAGTCATGGCCGGCGGCCGGAGCGCGGCGGCCGTTGCGCTGTGGAGCGATGCGCGCCAGCAGCCAGCGGACGCGCTCATCCTGCACTCCCCGGAGTTCCCGGCCCGGTCCGCAATCAGCCTCAGTATCGGCTGCCCGGTCCTGGTGCTGACCGATCCACCGGGCGTCTCATCCGGCGCCCGGCCGCAGCAGCGCCGGCCGCGGCAGCGGCGGCCGCAGACCGCCGCGGTCCGCCTCGGCGGCCATGTCACCTGGCTTCAGCTCCCCGCTGGCGGCGGGACCGACGGTGGCTCAGGCGGCACGCCTGACGTGCCGGGCGGGGCGGCGTACTTCGACGAGCTGGGGCGCTGGCTCGGCGCCTACATGTACGGCCAGGGGCGCGATAAGCTGCTGTGACCGGCAGCCGCGGCGCTGGCCTGGCGAATACCCGTGCGGCCTTGGCCGCGATCAGCTGCGGTGACCGGCAGCCGCCGTCGCTCAGCTGACGACCTGCACCAGGGCCGACGGGTAGCCGGACGCTCCGTTCGGCTCGGGCGGCGCCTGCTGCGGCGTCTGGGTGTACCCGGTCTTGTCAGTTGCGCGCGCCTCGATCAGGTAGTTTCCCGGCTTGACGCTGACGTTCCAGTCGTAGACCCACTGCCGCCAGCAGTCGATGCCCGGCACGGTCGCCAGCCGCGCCTGCTGCCACGGGCCGCCTGCTACCCGGACCTCGACCGCGTCGATGCCCTTGTGCTGTGCCCAGGCGACACCCGCGATGGCGGTCGGCTTCCCGGCCTTGACGGCATTAGCGCCCGGCACGTCGATACGCGACTCGGTCTTCACCGGTCCCTGCGGCGACCAGCCGCGCAGCGCCCAGTAGGCGGTGCTCGCCGCGTACGTGGTGACCTCGATGTCGACAATCCACTTGCAGGCGGAGACGTATCCGTACAGGCCGGGCACGACCAGCCGGACCGGGAAGCCATGGGCCACCGGCAGGGCCTTGCCGTTCATCGCAACCGCGAGCAGCGCGTCCCGGCCGTCCATGGCCGTCTGCACCGGGGTGCCGGAGGTGAAGCCGTCGGAGGAGGTGCACAGCAGCTGGTCGGCCCCGGCCTTGATGCCGGCCTGCTGCAGCAGGCTGCGCAAGCTCGCGCCCAGCCACTTGGCATTGCCGACGTAGGGGCCGCCGACCGGATTCGACACGCAGCACAGGGTGATGTAGTCCTCGATCAGCGGCCTTTTGATCAGGTCGCTGAAGGACAGCACGAGCTCGCGCTGGACCATGCCATGAATCCGGAGCTGCCAGTGCGCGGGGAGGATCTCCGGTATGACGATCGCGGTGTCGACCCGGTAGAAGTTGCTGTTCGGCGTGATGAAGGTGCTCAGGCCGGGGATCTTGAGGTCAGCGCCAGCCGGGATCGGCGGCGCCGTCCTGGCCGGGGCCGGCAGCTTGAGCGCTGCCTGGATCGCGCTGACGTTCCTGGTGTTGGCCAGCCACGACCCGCCTGCGTAGGTGACCAGCGAGACGCCGGCCGCAGCCGCGCTCACCAGCAGGAATTTCCGCCGGTCGGGCAGGTCCGCTGGCACCGCTTCGCGGTCCGCGCGCGCGCTGGGCTGGCGGGCCGGCCCGCGCGCGAGCGTGGTGAGATATTGCAGCACGTAGGCGGCGGCCGCGGCGCCGAGCAGCGTGGGCCACGCATCGCTGGCCCTGGCCGCTGGCTGGCTCAGTGCGGCGTAGACGCCAATGGCCGCGAATATGCCGAGGCCGATCATGCCCTGCCAGAGCTTTCGCACCGCGAGCACGCCGATGATGATGGCGAAGATGATCAGGACGGCGCGGATCCCCCAGACCAGGACGGTCTTGTCATGCGACCCGAATTCCCTGATGGCGAAGTTCTTGACCGATGGCGGCGTGTGGTTGATGGACAGTTCGCCGACGGCGTCGACGGGGGCGCCCAGCGACGAGCGGATGAACGCCGCTGTCAGCTGGGCAACGGCGAGTGCAACCAGTGCCGTGACGACGCCGGCCAGGCCGCCGCGAGCGACCAGCGCTGCGCGCATCCGCGGGCCGGTACGCCTGGCCGGGGGAGGGACAGGTGGCTGTGGGGTCACAGAGTTAATTCGTATCAGCGGCCCGCGCGGATTGCCCGCCGCGGCCCCGAATGATTGATCTTCTGCACCGGCCAAGCCGGAACCGTGGCTGGTGACGAATATAGGAACGTGGACGTGATAGGTGGCGCACCCGGTGCCGGGCAGGGCGAGCCGGACTCCGAGCCGGTGCCCGGCGCTGGCCGGGCCGGGCTCGCCGCTGTCCTCGGCGCGGTCGCCCGGGGCGACCACGCTGCCTTCACGGTCATTTACGACCAGGCCGGACCGGCGGTGCTCGGCAGCGTGCTGCGGGTGGTCAGGGACCCGGCGCAGGCCGAGGAGGTTATGCAGGAGGTACTGCTGGAGGTCTGGCGCACAGCGGCGCGCTTCGACCCGGCCGCGGGCTCGGCGTCGGCGTGGATCATGACGCTCGCGCACCGGCGCGCCGTGGACCGGGTCAGGTCCGAGCAGCGGGCCACCGAGCGCGAGTTCCGCGCTGCCACCGCGGTGATTGCCTACGACGAGGTCAGCGACGCCGTGGAGGCGAGCCTGGAACAGGAGCGGGTGCGGCGCTGCCTGGCTGGCCTCACCGAACTGCAGCGGGAGTCGGTGCTGCTGGCCTATTACGGCGGTCACAGCTACCGCGAGGTCGCCCAGCTGCTCGGTGTCGCCGTCGGCACCGTCAAGACGCGCATGCGAGACGGCCTGATCCGGCTCCGAGACTGCCTGGGGGTGGACTGATGCGAAACCGGGGAGCCGGGCTGCACACCCTGGTGGGCGCTTACGTGATGGATGCGGTGACGGACAGCGACCGGGCCGAGTTCGAGCGTCACCTGGATACCTGCGAGCCGTGCCGCGAGGAGGTCCGGAGCCTGCATGAGGCGACCGCGCGGCTCGCCGAGGCCGCTGCCATCACGCCGCGACCGGAATTGCGCGGCCTGACCCTTCAGGCGGCCACCAGGACGCGCCAGCTGCCGCCGCTGGTGCCAGAGCCTGCGCGGCGCAGCAGGCGGCTCACCCGGCCGCTGACGGCGCGGAGGGGGCTGGCCAGGCTCGGCCCGAGGTCCTGGCCGATGCGTGTTGCGGTCATGGCGATAGCCGCTCTGACGGTCGCGGCCGTCGTCCTTGGCGTCAGCACGGCGACGATGCAGCACACCCTGACTGCCGCGCAGCAGCGGGACACCGCGATCGCCTCGGTCCTCGGCGCGCGGGACGCGACCAGCCTTACCGCGCACGTCAGCAGCGGCGGCACTGCGACCGTGGTGATGTCGCACCGGGCCCGCATGCTGGTGTTCATGGCGACCGGGCTGCCGAGGCTGCCTGCTTCGAAGGCGTACGAGCTCTGGCTGATGGGACCTGCGGGTGATCGTCCTGCCGGAATGCTGCCGCCTGCCCGGCACGGAATGACCGGCCCGATGGTGGTCGGGCGGCTGGCCAGCGGGGACCGGCTGGGCCTGACCGTTGAGCCGGCCGCCGGATCCAGGCGGCCTACCGCACGGCCGGTGGTCATGGTCGGGCTAGGCGACTGACCGGACCGGCCGGGGCGACATATGCACCGGCGGCAGGCTAACGTGGCCACCGTGAAAGCTTCCCCTGAAGCGCAGCTGCGGCTGCTTGAGCTTGCTGACCTGGATGCCGAGCTGGGCCGTCTGGAGCACCGCAGGCGGGGGTTGCCCGAGCACGCCGAGCTGACGCGGCTGGAGCAGCGAGACGGCGAATTGCGTGACGAGATCGCCGCGCTCGAAGCACGGGAAGGGGACCTCAGGCGCGAGCAGAGCAAGGCGGACGCTGATGTCGAGCAGGTTCGTTCCCGCATAACCAGGGACCGGACGCGACTGGACGCAGGGCAGGTTTCGTCGCCACGGGAGCTTGAGAACCTGCAATCGGAGATCGAGTCGCTGCTGCGCCGCCAGTCGGACCTGGAAGACGCCGAGCTTGAGGTCATGGAGCGGCTGGAGGCGGCGCAGGCCAGGCTCAAGGAGGCAGCAGCGGAGCGGGCAAGCACCGCTGCAGACCTGCAGGCGGTGACGGGCCGCCGTGACATCGCGCTGGCGGAGCTGGCCGAGTTGTCGGGCAAGGCAGCTGACCGCCGCGTAGTCGTGGTCGCGGAGCAGCCAGCGGACCTGATCGACCTGTACGAGAAGCTCCGCGCGCAGCATGGCGGAGTTGGCGCAGCGGCGCTGCGCCGGGGCCAGTGCCAGGGCTGCCATCTGTCCCTCAACACCGTGGATCTCAATGCGATCCGCGCGGCGGCTGCTGACGAGATAGTGCGCTGCGAGGAATGCCGCCGGATCCTGGTCAGGACGGATGAGTCAGGCCTCTGAGGCGGCTGCCGGGTGGCGGGCCGGAACGAGCAAGGCAACGACCACGCTGCTGCTGCGGCACGGGCAGACCGAACTGTCAGTGCATCGGCGGTTCGCTGGTCGCGGGGACATTCCGCTCACAGATACAGGCCGTCAGCAAGCGGCGGCCGCCGCGAGCGCGCTAGCTGAGCGCGGCGGCGTCGACGTGATCGTCACTTCGCCACTTGACCGCGCACGGCGGACCGCTGAGGCCGTTGCCGAGCGCACTGGCGCGGGGCTTGTGGTGGACGGCGGTCTGGCGGAGACCGACTTCGGTGCGTGGGAGGGACTGAGCTTCGCCGAGGCTCGCGCGCAGTGGCCGGCTGAGCTGGCGGCATGGCTGGCTGACGCGGACGTCGCGCCACCGGGCGGGGAAAGCTTCGCGGTGGTGGCTGCCAGGGTGAACGCGGCGCTCGACCGGCTGCTCGCCGCGCACCAGGGCAAGACGCTGGTCCTCGTCAGTCACGTCACGCCGATCAAGACGATCGTGTGCCGTGCGTTGCTCGCCCCGCCGGCGGCGCTGTTCCGCATGCATCTGGATGTGGCCTCGATTTCGGAGGCCGACTGGTTCGAGGACGGACCGGCCTTGCTACGGTCGCTTAACGACACCGCGCACTTGCGGATTTTATCGGTGCTGGAGCCTGAATCTGGCGCGAGTACAGGATGATTTCGGTCCCGATGCGTTCATTGTTCTGAGCGAACAACTCATCGTGTGTGTAAATACTCTCCGTGTGTGGAATAGCACTCCTCGTAATTGATCAAGACGGGGGGAGATCAGTGCCTGTTCAGTCCACGACCCGTGCGGCCAGCCGCCGAAGTTCGGCGAGTACCGCCCGGAGCAGGTCGGTGAGCCGCAGTGCGTCAAGGGGCACTGCGAGCCGGCCAAAGACCACATCCAGTTCCAGGACCTCTAGCGCCAAGCCGAAGGCGAGCCGCAGCACTGCTGCGAAGTCGACCCGGAGCACGGCGGCCAAGACGGCCACCCGGAGCACCGCTACCCGGTCGACCCGCAGCTCAGCGTCACGATCGGCCGCATCGCGTTCTACCGCATCTCGTTCTGCCGGATCCCGTTCAACCGGGACCCGTTCCACCGCAGCGCGCTCTACCGCATCGCGGTCGACGCGCAGCACCGCTGCGAGCCGCAGCTCAGCGACGCCAGCGGCCGCAGCTAAGACCGTGTCATCAGCAGCCACCAAGGTGACCTCGGCGGCTAGCAAAATGACCGCTGCTGCCACCAAGGCGAATGCGTCGGCGAAGACGATGTCGTCCGCCATGAAGTCGATGAACACGGCCACCAAGGCGATGTCGACGGCAGCCAAGGCGCTGACGGCAGCGGCCAAGTCGATGTCGGCGGCCAAGCCAGCAGCGGTGAGCACCACCAGGTCGCGGACCGTAGCCAAGCCGCGAACCGCAGCCAAGTCGCGGACCGCAGCCAAGCCGCGGGCAACGGCGAAGCGGACGGCCAGGCCGTCGGCCAAGCCGAAGGCATCGTCGGCACGTCCCAGGACGGCCGCTAAGCCGCGGACCGCTGGGTCGTCCATGACGGCAGCGAGCATGGCCGCCAAGCCAGCCGCGTCGAGGGCGAAGTCCAGCACCAGGGCGAAGTCCAGCACCAAGGCGAAGTCCAGCACGACGGCGAAGGCCAAGACGACAGCCAAGCCGAAGGCGACTACGGCCAAGCCGAAGTCGACCATGTCGCGCCCGAGGACTACCGCGCCGAAGTCGCGCCCGGCAGTTCGCCGGACGACGAGCAGGCCGTCAGCGAGCAGGCCGTCCGCATCGTCGATGCGGCCGGCTTCCACGCTCTCGCTGTCAGCGCCGTCGCGTAGCAACGGCGAGTACGACAGCCTGCTGGGCAGCCTGGTTCACTGAAAACGCGCTGAGTCACTGAGCGCGTAGCTCGCTACGGGGCGGGCGGTTGCTGGCGGACGACGCCAGGCCGCCCGCTTCGGGCTGCGCGATGGCTGACCTCGTGCCCTAGGCTTGGTGCAGCGGCGGGCGAGTCAGCCGGGCGGCCGCGGCGCGCCAGCCTGGCGTGCCGAGGAAGGTCCGGGCTCCGCAGGGCAGGGTGGTCGGTAACGCCGACCCGGGGTGACCCGCGGGATAGTGCCACAGAAAACAAACCGCCCCCGGATTCGTCCGGGAGTAAGGGTGAAACGGTGGTGTAAGAGACCACCAGCGCTCAGGGTGACCTGAGCGGCTAGGTAAACCCCACCCGGAGCAAGGTCAAGAGGGAACTGGGCAGGATTGCCAGTACCTGCGCGAGCGATGGAGGGCGGCCCGCCCGATGCTCGCGGGTAGACCGCATGAGGCTGCCGGCAACGGCAGTCCTAGATGGATGGTCGCCGGCCCGCGCAAGCGGGTGCACAGAACCCGGCCTACAGGCTGACTCGCCCGCCGCCTGATCCTTGACGCCGCCCGGCTCATGGGTGCGGAGTTGCCTGGCACCTGGCACAGGTACACCCATGACAAGAGAGGTGCCGACGACGCCGACTTGGCAGACCCGCTGGCCAGATCAGCGGACGACCAGGACCGTCTTGCCCGGCCGGCGGCGCGCTGCGCCACTTTCGAAGGCCTGCCGCCCTTGAGCCAGCGGGAAGGTCTGGCTGATCTGCGTTCGCAGCCTTCCCGTGCCGGCCAGCTCCGCCAGCCTGGCCAGCTCGGTGGCGTCCGGCTCGACGACGAAGAACATAGCGCGGACCTTGTACCTGCCCGCCAGCTCCTGGTCCGGGGGCGCGCCCAGGGTGACCAGCCGGCCGCCTTCGCGCAGCAGGGCGTACGAGCCGTCGAGCACGGCACCGCCGACCGTGTCGATCACGACGTCGAACCCGCCCGCGGCCGGGCCGGGCTGTCCGGCTCCGGCGCTGATGAAGCGTTCCGCGCCGAGGTCCCGCACGAAGCCGGCGTCGGTGCTGCGGCCGGTGGCGGTGACCTGGCCGCCGAGGATAGCCGCGAGCTGGACGGCGAACATGCCGACGCCGCCGGCGCCCCCCTGGACCAGCACCTGTTCGCCGCGGCGCAGGGCTGCGTGGTCCGCCAGCGCCTGCCAGGCGGTCAGCGCCGCGAGCGGCAGCGTCGCGGCCTGCACGTGGGAGACCGAAGGCGGCTTGGCGGCAAGGCTGGCGGCGGGCATGGCTACGTACTCGGCGGCCGCGCCATCGCGGTCGAAGTCGACTAGGCCCATCACCTCATCGCCCACGGCAAGGCCGGCGATGCCGTCCCCGAGGCCGGCCACCGTGCCCGACATCTCATGGGACGGTATGACCGGCGTCCGGTCCTTACCCTCCCGGCTGGTCCACTCCAGATCCCAGGTCAGCTCCGCGAAGGTGATCGCCGCGGCGTGCACGGCGATGAGCGCCTCGCCCGGTGCGGCGGACGGCGCCGGCGCCTGCTCGTAAACCAGCTGCTCGGGCCCGCCACGAGCATGCGCACGCAGCGCCATCATGGTGCCCATCGGGTCGACCTTCCTCTGTTCCTGCAAGTGGCTACAGGGCGCAGGCCGCCTGGGATCCGAAGCGCTCGGTTATCACGACGTCAGCGCCGACATCGCGCAGCGCGGTCGCCCATCGGGTGACGTTCGGCCGCTGCCAGACAAACGATCCTCAGGCCGTAGCCTAAGACAGGAGAGCAGGACGGTGACATCGACGGTGACCCAGTACACGACGCGTCTGCTCACGCCCGACACCTGGGATGACTTCGCCGCACTGGTTGAGGCGAACAACGGTGTCTGGGGTGGCTGCTGGTGCATCGGCTTTCATCCCGAGGGAATCAGCAAGGACAGCACCGCGGCAAGCAACCGCGAGGCCAAGCTCACTCACGTGAACAACGGCACCATCCACCAGATGCTCGTCTATGGTGACGGTCGCTGCGTGGGCTGGTGTCAGTACGGGCCACCGGCCGAGGTGGCGAGCATCAAGAACCCCAGGGCCTATGACAAGGGTCTAGCCGAGTTGCCCGACTGGCGGATCGGCTGCTTGTTCACCGGCTCCGGGTCCCGCCGCAACGGCGTGGCGCGGGCCGGGGTTGCCGCGGCGCTGGCGGCGATAGCCCAAGCCGGCGGAGGCTTGGTCGAGGCCTACCCCGAGCAGGTGACTGGACGTGACCCACAACGTGGCGCCTACTTGCATACCGGGCCAGAAAGCCTGTTCGAAGAGTTCGGATTCGTCCGCGACCGTCGCATCGCCAAGTGGCGCTGGGTCATGCGTCTGCGCATCTCCGCCTAGAGTTCCGGCTGACCAAGCCAGCAGGTCAGTTGCGGTATCAACTGGCGGTCTCCATCGGCCGGATGCCGTCGAGCGTGGCGCCGAGCCGGTCCCTTTCGCTCTCCAGGTCGTAGCGAGACTGCAAGTTCATCCAGAACCCCTCTGAGGTCCTGAAGAAACGGGCCAGTCGCAGAGCGGTGTCTGCTGTGATACGGCGCTCGCCATGAACGATCTCGTTGATCCGCCGTGCCGGAACGCTCAGTTCCTTGGCTAGCTGGTACTGGCTCAGCTCCAGAGGCTTAAGGAACTCCTCCATCAGATTCTCGCCCGGGTGCACCGGCTCCATGATCGTTTCTGCTGTCACTGCCCGCTCCTAGTGGTAATCAAACGATCTCGACGTCATCTGGTCCTGCATCGGTCCAGCGGAAGCAGATGCTCCATTGCCGGTTGATTCGAATGCTGTGCTGCCCGCTTCGGTTGCCCGATAGCTTTTCTAGCCGGTTGCCTGGAGGCACAAGCAGGTCCCCTAGGCTCTGCGCCGCAGACGGTCCAGCCGGAGCGCGTCAGCCACGGCGAACTCGGCCTCAATCCCGCGGTCGCCAGCCTTCGCCCGGGCGATCGCCAGCGCCGTCTCAGCCACGTCAACGCCCAGCACCGGCAGTCCCAGCCCGGCGAGGTGAAGTGCGTTCTCGCCGGTCCCGCAGCCCGCGTCCAGCACCAGGCCGGCGAACCCGCCTTCGATTGCTAGCCGCGCGATTGCTGGCTGCGGGTGGCCAGTGTCCCACGGCGCAGGGCCGTCGTAATAGGACGCATCCCAGGGCTGCCCTGTCAGTCGTTCGTGACTTGTTGGGGGCCGGCCACCGAACGGGTCGTCAGCGGTGGTACCCGGTCGCTCCGGCATGTTCGTGCCCTCCCGGTGATCCTGTCAGCCTGCCGTGCCGCGCCGGAGCCACCGGTCCCTAACTACCCTCGCGCGCGTCACCCGCGGTGTCCGGCTGGCCGCTCGCTGCTTGATCACCGGGACGAGGTGGTCTGGCCCTGCCGGACTGACGCCCCGTCAGCACCGCAAGCGACGCCATGATGCCGGTGTCCCGGTCGCCGACCAGTTCCCAGGACCTCGCGATGCCGACGATCAGCGATGTCACCAGGGCGTAGCTGATCACTTCCAGTGGCGTGCTGCTGGCGGGGAGCGCGAGCAGCGCGATGCCGCCGCCCAGTTCGGCGCCGAAGATCACCACCAGCAGGATAATGAGGCCGACCTGCTGGCGCTTGAGCTGGGGTGAGACCTGGCTGGTCAGGATGGATCGGGTGGCCGCGGCGGTGAACAGGATGCCGATAACGCCCATCACCGCTGCCGGATACCCGGCTCTTGTGCCGGGTACCAGGCTGTAGAGCGAGACGGCCAGCGCGTTGACGAAGGCCAGCAGGGCCGCGGAGACGCGGATCTGCTGAACCACGTGATGCTCGTCCGTCCGGCCACGGCTCGGCGCTACCGACAGGGCAACGAACAACAGGCCTGTCAGCGCGCCGCCGGCGGCCGTGATTGCCGTGAAAAGGTCCCGGTAGGTTCCGAACGCCACCGGCCAACCCTACTTACCAGACTGGCAATGGGCAGCAGCGGGAAGCCGCTCGCAGCGCCGGCCGGCTCAGCAACGGCTGGCTCAAGGACCGGCCGGCTCAGCAACGGCTGGCTCAGGACCGGAAGGCCGCGTAGATGATGGCGGTCACGCGGTCGATCATCTCGTCCCGCGGCAGCTTGACCTCGACGGCACTGAGCAGGTAATTGATCCGCTCGAGCATCATCAGGCAGGCGACCGCGGTGAGCTCGGCGTGCTCCGGCGGTGCCTTATTTCCGTCAGGACCCTTGTCAACGGCGGCCGTCATGCCCTGCGTCATGGCCTCCGACAACCGGAATAGCTGCTGCAGGCCGTCACCGAACACGTTCTCGCCGACGATCTCCGCCTGGCTGAGGATCCGGATGACGGTTGCGTGCGCGGCGTAGGTGTCGCAGAAGCTCTGCACCCAGCGCCGCAACGCGGCACGTCCGGCCTCGTTACTGGTGACGATGGGGAATTCGTCGGTGATATTCGCCATGTCGTGCAGCGCGTCTTGGAGCAGCGTCCGGAACAGGTCGTCCTTGTTCGCGAAATACAGGTAAAACGTGCCGTGCGACGTCTTTGCGCGCCGGACAATGTCTTCAACCCGAGCACTCTGAAACCCGGACTCGTCGAACTCGGCGAGCCCGGCCTCGAGCAGCCTGCGCACGGTCTGCCGGCCATGTGCGCCCAGTTCGCGCTGGCGCGCGGGAAGTCCGCCGCCGAGCGACGGCCGCTGGGGGAGCGGCGCGGCCTGGCCGGCTGCAGTCCGGCCAGTCGCTGGCCGGCTAGTTGTTGTCCGGCCGGCCGCGGTCCGGTTCGGCCCGGTCCGGCCGGCCGCAGCGGACCCGTCTTCGGCCGGTCCGCCATCCCTGGTCGCGGTCTGTGCCGTATTACCACTCTCCGTGGCGAGTAAAGGGGCGCGCTGCGCGCTGCCGTCGCCGCTGCGGTGCCGACCGAGTTGCTGGCTGCCCGTGGCCACGGGGGATCGCCCCGGCCGCCCCAGGCTGGGTTCCCGGTTCATGATGTGGAGAGTAGCCCCCGATCGGTCCGGGTGCCACCGGCGGGGTTCTGCTGACCTGCGGACGAGCGCCGTGATAGCGGGGCCGGGCGCAGCCACGAGGCGGCCGGCAACCGTCCGTTTGGTGGTGAAAGCGGAATGCGCGAAATCAAGATCGATAACGCCTCTCCCGCGGTGATTCCGCAGGTCGGAACTGACGCTCATATCAGGTGACGCGCACGTCATTGTTTGCATTCAAATAGCCAGCCGTGCGGAAATAGAGATCATGATTCGCGACCAGCCAGGGGCTGACGTGACGCTTGCGCGCGCGCCGGCCAGCAGGCGGCAGGGCCTCGAATCACCGTTGGCCGCCGAGGCCCGGCCGGCCGCCGCCGGTCATTCCCACGATGCCCAAACCGGAGTGATCGCGGCAAAGGCGGCAGACGAGAACTTCCCGGTGGCGCTGCGGCTGCTGCCAGAGCGGTACCGGCGGCACCTGATGGCGGTCTACGTGTACGCCAGGACGGTGGATGACGCGGGCGACCTGGCGGCGCCCGGTGATCGGACGCGCCTGCTCGCCGAGCTTGAGGAGGATCTGGTGCGGCTGTACGCGGGCGGTGTGCCGCGGCTGCCTGCCGTGACCGGGCTGTCCGGCACGGTTGGCGCCTGCGGGATCCCGATGCAGCCCTTTCTCGACCTCATCAAGGCGAACCAGCAGGATCAGGTAATTACCCGATATGAGACATTCGGGGAATTGGTGCAATACTGCCAGCTGTCCGCGAATCCGGTCGGCCGGATCGTGCTGCGGGTCTTCGGCTGCTACACACCGCAGCGGGTGCCAATGTCCGATGCCATCTGCACCGGCCTGCAGCTGGCTGAGCACCTCCAGGACGTGGCGGAGGACCTGCGGGCGGGCCGGGTGTACCTGCCCGCGGCGGACATGCGCCGGTTCGACTGCACCGAGCAGGACCTGGCTGGCGGGCACGCGCCGCCGCAGCTCCGCGCCCTGATCGCGTTCGAGGCTGCCCGCGCACGGCGGCTGATTGACGGTGGCGCGCTGCTGATCGGCACCCTGCGCGGCGCCCCGCGGGCCGCCATCGCCGGTTACGTGGCGGGCGGCCGGGCCGCGCTGGCCGCAATAGCTGCTGCCGATCATGAGGTTTTGGCAGCCACGCCGCGGTCAAATAAAAGCCGGATGACACGCGAACTTGCGGCTGCCTTCGTGCGGGGCCGGTGACCATGGCCCTCAGCGCACCCGAGGCGGCGGAGGTCGATGCCGCGTACCAGCACTGCGAGACGGTGACGCGTCAGCAGGCGAAGAATTTCGCGTACGGCATCGCGCTGCTGCCCGCGGAGAAGCGGCGGGCGCTGTCGGCTGTCTACGCGTTCGCCCGGCGGATCGACGACATCGGCGATGGCGACCTCCCCGTTCCCGACAAAATATCTGAACTCGCCCAAGCGCGCGCTGCCGTCAGCTCGCTGGCTGCCAGCGTTGACGGCGACGACCTGGTCCTGCGGGCCCTGCAAGACGCAGCGCGCCGCTTCCCGATCCCGCTGAGCGCCTTCGGCGAGCTCATCGACGGCTGCGAAGCGGACGTTCGCGGCACCAGTTACGCGACGTTCGGCGAACTGGAGCATTACTGCAGGTGCGTGGCCGGATCGATTGGCAGGCTCTCGCTCGGGGTGTTCGGCAGCCCCGACCTTGCCTCAGCCAGCCCCCTGGCCGACTCGCTCGGCGTCGCGCTGCAGCTCACCAACATCCTGCGAGACATCCGCGAGGACCTGGGGAACGGTCGCGTCTATCTGCCGGCGGCGGACCTGACGCGGTTCGGCTGCACGCTGCTGCCAGGCGAGGCAGGCGGCACGCTCACGGGCCCGATGGCCGACCTGATCCGGTTTGAGGCTGGCCGGGCCAGGGACTGGTACGCCGTCGGAATGCAGCTCATGCCGCTGCTCGACCGGCGCAGCGCGGCGTCGGCAGGGGCGATGGCTGGCATCTACCGGCGGTTGCTCGAGCACATCGCCGCCCGTCCGCAGTATTCGCTCGAACACCGGATGTCGCTTCCGACCAGGGAAAAGCTGATGATCGCGATCGCCGCCCTGGCCGGGATGGGACGGCCGGCCCGAGGTGGCCGGCGCCACGCGGGCTCCGGCTCAGCCGTGCCCGCGTCGAACCGGCCCAGGTCAGCCCCGTCCGGTTCGGCCACCCACGGCACGGCCACCCACGGTTCGGCCACCCACGGCACGGCCACCCACGGCTCGGCCCCGCACGGCTCGGCTGCCCATGACTCGGCTGTGCCCGATTCGCCGGTGCCCGATTCCACCGTCACCGCTGGTGACCTGCCATGACGGCGCGCGAGGTAGTTGTCGTCGGCGGCGGCCTGGCCGGGATCACCGCCGCTGTGGCGCTGCGTGACGCGGGCCTGGGTGTCACCCTGCTGGAATCCCGTCCCCGGCTCGGCGGCGCCGCGTCGTCCTACGCTCGCGGCTCGATGATCATCGACAACGGCCAGCACGTGTTCCTGCGCTGCTGCACCGCCTACCAGGAGCTGCTGGGCCGGCTGGGCATGACCGGCTCGGTCGCGATCCAGGACCGCTTCGACGTGACGGTGCTGTCGCAGGCCGGTCCGGCCAGGCTGCGCCGGACCGCGCTGCCGAGCCCGCTGCACCTGGCCGGGGCACTGGCCGGCTACCGGCTGCTGTCGGTGCGCGAGCGGGCCATGGTGGCCAGGGCCGCACTGGCGTTCCGGTTCGCCAACCCGGCCAGTGCGGCACTGGATCAGCAGCGGCTGGGGGACTGGCTGGCTGCGCGCGGCCAGGGTGAGCGGGCCAGGCGGCGGCTCTGGGACCTGTTCGTCGTGTCGGCGCTGAACGTGGCGGGCGACGACGCCAGCGTGCAGGTGGCGGCGACCGTGATCAAGACCGCGCTCCTCGGCGCGAAGGGCGCCGCCGACATCGGCATGGCGACGGTGCCGCTCGGCGACATCCACGGCACCGCGGCCGCCAGCCTGCTCGACCGGATCGGCGTGCGCGTCCGGCTCGGGGCCAGGGTCGCCGCAGTCGACCGGCTCGCTGGCGGCACGTTCCGGGTCGGCCTGGCACACGGCCAGCTGGCGGAGACGGCGGACGTGCTCGCCGACGGCGTCGTGCTGGCCGTCCCGCCCGGGCAGGCGGCCCGGCTGGCCGTCTTGCCGCAGGCTCCGGCCTGGGCTGATCTCGCCTACTCGCCGATCGTCAACGTGCACGTGATCTACGACCGGAGGGTAACGGGGTTGCCATTCGCCGCGGCGGTGGATTCGCCGGTCCAGTGGGTCTTTGACAAGACCCGGCCGGCTGGCCTGCGCAGCGGGCAGTACCTGGCGGTATCGCTGTCGGCAGCGGACGACGTTCGTCGACATGCCCGCCGCCGCGCTCCGGGACCTCTTCGTGCCTGCGCTTGAGCAGCTGTTCCCGGCTGCCAGCGGGGCCGGCATCACTGACTTCTTCGTCACCAGGGAACGTCACGCGACGTTCCGGCAGGAGCCAGGTTCTGGTGCCCTGCGACCCGGCGCCGGGACTGCGGTGCCGGGACTGACGCTAGCCGGTGCGTGGACCGACACCGGCTGGCCGGACACCATGGAGGGTGCGGTGCGAAGCGGGCATCTTGCCGCGCATGCGCTGACCGGCGAGCTCACCTCGCGGCCAGCGGCACGGGGGTCATCGGCGCCAGGGCCGGGGGAGCTCGACCCGGCCGGGGCGGGTGTGTCATGACCATGACGATGCCCGCAGGAGTCGAGACCGCGCGCGATCTCGTCGGACCGGCGATCACCGAGGCGGTCGCCCGGCTCAGCCCGCAGATAGGCCTGGTTGCCGCCTACCACCTGGGTATCTGCGATGCCGAGGGTCATCCGGTCGGCTCCCGGCCGGCCGCGGCCGGCAAGGCGCTGCGCCCGGCCCTGGCGCTGCTGTCCGCCCGGGCCGCCGGGGTGGCACCGGAACGCGCCGTTCCGCCTGCCGCCGCGGTCGAGCTCGTGCACAACTTCTCGCTGCTGCATGACGACATCATGGACGGCGACACCGAGCGGCGGCACCGGCCGACGGCCTGGACGGTGTACGGGGTTGGCGCGGCCATCCTGGCTGGCGACGCGCTGCTGGTGCTGGCCCAGGACCTGCTGCTGGAGGACCAGCCGAACGGCGTCTGGGCAGCGCGCTGCCTGTCGGCTGCCGTGCAGCGGCTGATCACCGGCCAGGGAGCCGATCTCGATTTCGAGAGCCGCGATGACGTTCAGGTTGCCGAGTGCCTGGACATGGCGGGCGACAAGACCGCAGCGCTGATGGCGTGCGCGTGCAGCATCGGCGCCATCTACGTGGGTGCGCCGCCGAGCCTGGCCATGGGCCTGGCGGCGTTCGGCTCGCACGCGGGCCTGGCGTTCCAGCTCACCGATGACTTGCTGGGCATCTGGGGAACGCCGGCGACGACAGGCAAGCCGGTCGGGTCTGACCTGCGCGCGCGGAAGAAGTCGCTGCCCGTGGTGGCGGCGCTGGCCAGCGAGACCGAGGAAGCTGCCGAGCTGGCCGGGCTGCTGGCGCAGCCAGGCCCGCTGACCGAGGACGACGTGGCCCGCGCGACCCGGCTGGTCGAGGCAGCGGGCGGCCGGAAGCAGGCCGAGGCGATGGCCGATGCCGAGCTGGCCGCTGCGGCGGCATGCCTGGCAGCCGCGGACATGCCCGACGACGTGCGGGCGGAGTTCGCCGGGATCGCCGCGTTCATCTCGGCGCGGCAATGGTGACACGGGACCTCCAGGCTGACCTGGCGCCCGGCCGGGCTGCCGCGCTAGCTGCCGGGGAACCAGCCCGGACCGGCGCGCAGCAGGCGCTGGACCGGGCGATCCTGCACCTGGCCGGATTGCAGGACCCGGCTGGCTGGTGGCAGGGCGAGCTCGAAACCAATGTCACCATGGACGCCGAGGATCTGCTGCTGCGAGAGTTCCTGGGCGTTCGGACAGCCGGCCAGACGGCTTCGGCAGCGCGCTGGATCAGGTCTCGGCAGCGAGCGGACGGGACCTGGGCGAACTGGCACGACGGTGACGCCGACCTGTCCACCACGGTTGAGGCGTACGTGGCCCTGCGGCTAGCGGGCGACGAGCCAGCTGCCAGTCACATGCTCAGCGCGGCGGACTGGATCCGCGGCCACGGTGGCATCGCTGCGACCCGCGTGTTCACCCGCATCTGGCTGGCCCTGTTCGGGGAGTGGCCGTGGGACGAGCTGCCGGTCATGCCGCCGGAGCTGATCTACCTGCCCCGGTGGTTCCCGCTGAACGTCTACGACTGGGCGTGCTGGGCGCGGCAGACGATCGTGCCGCTCACGGTGGTCTGCTCGCTGCGCCCGGTCCGGCCGCTGCCGTTCACCCTGACCGAGCTTGACGGGCAGGCCGGCCGGGTTCCGGCGCAGGCCGCAGGCGCCGCCAGGCCAGCCGGGCGCGATGCCTGGACCATGGCTTTCCGTGGCCTCGACCGGGTACTGCATCGCTACGAGCGGCAGCTCGGTAACGTCGGCGCGGCTAGCGCGCTGCGCACGGCCGCGATGCGCCGCTGCGCCGAGTGGATCATTGCCCGGCAGGAGCGCGACGGCTGCTGGGGCGGTATCCAGCCGCCGTGGGTGTACTCGCTGATGGCCCTGCACCTGCTCGGTTATGACAACGCGCATCCGGTCATCCAGCGTGGCCTGGCCGGCCTGGACCGGTTCACGGTGACCGAAGACGGTCCTGATGGCGCGATCCGCCGCATCGAGGCGTGCCAGTCGCCGGTCTGGGACACCGTGCTGGCGATGGTCGCGCTGGCCGATGCCGGACTCCCGGCCGACGACCCGCGGCTGCAGTCGGCGGCCCGCTGGGTGCTGACCGAGGAGATCCGCGGGCCGGGCGACTGGCAGGTCCGCAGGCCCGGACTCGTGCCGTCGGGCTGGGCATTCGAATTCGACAACGACGGCTACCCGGACGTGGACGACACCGCGGAGGCGGTGCTCGCACTCGGCCGCGTCGCGCTGCCTGGCCAGCAGGCGGAGCAAGCCAGCGCTACGGCGCAGCGCGCGCTGGACTGGCTGACCGGTATGCAGTCACGGGACGGCGGGTGGGCCGCGTTCGACGCTGACAACACCTCCCGGCTGGTGACCAAGCTGCCGTTCTGCGACTTCGGCGAGGTGATTGACCCGCCTTCGGCCGACGTCACCGCGCACACCATCGAGGCGCTCGCCGACGCCGGCCTGGCCGGATCCCGCGCCGTGCGCCGGGGCGTCGCCTGGCTGCTGCGCAATCAGGAACAAGACGGTTCCTGGTTCGGCCGCTGGGGCGCGAACTATGTGTACGGGACTGGCGCCGTCGTGCCCGCGCTGATCGCCGCGGGCGTACTGCCCGGCAAGCCGTGCATCAGGCGCGCGGTGGCGTGGCTGATCAGCCACCAGAACCCGGACGGCGGCTGGGGCGAGGACCTGCGCTCCTACGACGATCCTGGCCTGGCCGGCCGGGGTGAGTCGACGGCGTCGCAGACGGCGTGGGCGCTGCTCGCGCTGCTCGCGGCCGGCAGTGACGACGCGCTGGGCAGTGCTGACCGCGGCGCCGCCTGGCTGGCCGCCGCGCAGCGTCCGGACGGAACCTGGGACGAGCCGCAGTTCACCGGCACCGGCTTCCCTGGCGATTTCTACATCAACTATCACCTGTACCGGCTGGTGTTCCCGGTCAGCGCGCTCGGCCGGTACGTGCGGAGCCGGCCATGAGCGGCCTGACGGTCTGCACGCCGCTGCGCATCGAGGCCCGCGCGGTTCGCCGCGGCCTTCGCGACTCCGACCAGGTGCAGGTGGTCAGGACCGGTTACGGGCCGGAGCGTGCGGCCGCCTGGGCGGCTGGGATCGACCGGTCCGGGACCGATGCGCTGGCGGTCTGCGGCGTCGGCGGCGGCCTGACCGCCGAGTTGCGAACCGGTGACCTGGTGGTCGCCTCGGAGGTCAGCGACGGCACCACGACGGTGAGCTGCCCGTCGGCGCCGCTGCTGGCCGGCGAGCTGCGCCGGGCTGGGCTGCGCGTCGTGACCGGACCCGTCGTGACCGTGGACCGGCTGGTCCGGAATAACCACGCGGCGCTCGCCGCGGCCGGTGCGATCGCGGTGGACATGGAGTCGGCGCCGCTGGTCGCCGGGGCCGGCCGCCTGCCTGCGGTCGTCGTCCGGGCGATATCGGACACCCCAGCGCACCGGCTGGCCAGTCCGTCGATCGTGACCGGGGGCATCGCGGCGCTCCGTTCCCTCCGCAACGCGGCGCCAGCGCTCACCCGCTGGGCCGCGGCTACCGGTCCGCGGCAGGTGCTGCTGGCGAGCCCGCGGTCATTCTGCGCAGGGGTGGAGCGGGCCATCGAGATCGTCGAGCTGGCGCTGCAGCGATACGAGCCGCCGGTATACGTGCGCAAGCAGATCGTGCACAACCTCACCGTCGTCAGCGACCTGGAACGGCGCGGCGCCGTCTTCGTGGACGAGCTGGACGAGGTGCCGGACGGCGCGAACGTGGTGTTCTCGGCGCACGGCGTGTCTCCCGAAGTGCGCCGGGAGGCAGCCCGGCGCGGGCTCCATGCGGTCGACGCGACCTGTCCGCTGGTGGCCAAGGTGCACGCGGAGGCGCGCAGGTTCGCCGCTGACGGCTACCTCGTCGCGCTGATCGGGCATGCCGGGCACGAGGAAGTCGAGGGCACCATGGGCGAGGCGCCAGCGTCCATGACGCTGGTTCAGACCGCCGACGATGTCGCCAGGCTGCGCCCCGCGGATCCCGGCAAGGTGGCCTACCTGATGCAGACCACGCTGGCCGCGGACGAGGCCAGCCAGCTCGCCGGCGCGATCACGGAGCGCTTCCCGGCCGCCACCGGACCAGGCAGCGACGACATCTGTTACGCGACCACGAACCGGCAGCGCTCGGTGCAGGCCATCGCGCGCGAGTCGGACCTGGTGCTGGTTGCCGGGTCGGCGAACTCGTCCAATTCCCGCCGGCTGGTGGAGACAGCCGAGCGGGCAGGCACCACCGCGTACCTGGTGGACAGCGCAGACGAGATCGAACTCGGCTGGCTGACCGGTGCCGCCACGATCGGACTCACCGCGGGCGCGTCCGCGCCGCCGGCCATTGTCAGCCAGATCCTGGCGGCGCTGGCCGGCCTGGGTGCAGTGGAGACCAAGGACGTGGTCGTCACCACTGAGACTGTGCAATTCGGCCTTCCCAAGGAGCTGAGACATATATGAGCATGCCGCTACGGCAGAGCCTGCGGGTCGGGACCTACCTGATGCGCCAGAAACTGGCGCGGCGGGAGAAGTTCCCGCTGCTTGTCGAGCTGGAGCCGCTGTTCGCCTGCAACCTGAAGTGCGCGGGATGCGGCAAGATCCAGCAGCCGGCCAGCCTGCTTAAGCAGCGGATGCCGGTCGAGCAGGCGCTCGCCGCAATCGAGGAGTGCGGCGCCCCGATGGTGTCCATCGCGGGCGGTGAGCCGCTCATGCACCCGCAGATCGACGTGCTCGTCGAGGAGCTGATCAAGCGGAAGAAGTTCGTCTTCCTGTGTACGAACGCGCTGCTGATTCCCAAGAAGCTGGACAAGTTCAAGCCGTCGCCGTACTTCTCCTGGGTCGTTCACATTGACGGCCTGCGCGAGCGTCACGACGAGTCGGTCTGCAAGGAAGGCGTCTTCGACGAGGCCGTCGCCGCCATCAGGGAGTGCCAGCGGCGCGGCTTCCGGGTGAACACCAACACCACGTTCTTCAACACCGACACCCCGCACACGGTCATCGACGTGCTCAACTACCTGAACGATGACCTGAAGGTCGACGACATGCAGATCTCGCCCGCGTACGCCTACGAGAAGGCGCCAGACCAGGACCACTTCCTCGGGGTGACCGAGACGAGGGAACTGTTCCGCAAGGCCTTCGCCGACGGGAACCGGCGCCGGTGGCGGCTGAACCACACGCCGCTGTTCCTCGACTTCCTCGAAGGCAAGGCCGAGTACAGCTGCACCGCCTGGGGTATCCCGTCGTACTCGCTCCTCGGCTGGCAGCGTCCCTGCTACCTGATGGCCGACGGATATGCGAAGACCTACAAGGAGCTGGTCGAGACCACCGACTGGGACGCCTACGGCCGCGGCAAGGACCCGCGCTGCGCCAACTGCATGGCGCACTGCGGCTACGAGCCGTCGGCAGTGCTGGCGACGACCTCGTCACTACGCGAGTCCATCCGCGCCCTGCGCGGCGCCTGACTTTGCCGGCCGAGTCGTTGCCGGACGAGCCAAGGACGGACGAGCCAAGGACGGACGAGCCAAGGACGGACGAGCCAAGGACGGCGGAGTCGTTGCCGGCCGAGCCCGCGCTCGTGTCAGCGTTCGCGCCGGCCGGCCCGCTGCGAGCCTCGATCAATCTCGGCAACCCGATCCTGGCCGGCCGGGATGCCGCTAGCGGCGAGCCGGTCGGCGTGTCGGTCGATCTCGCCCGCGAGCTCGCGGGCCGGCTCGGGGTGCCGGTCGAACTGGTGGTGTTCGAGAAGGCGGCCGCGTCGGTCGAGGCGGTTCGGGCCGGCCTGGCCGATGTCGGCTTCTTCGCCATCGACCCGGCGCGCAGTGCAGGGTTGCTCTTCAGCGCGCCATATGTGCTGATCGAAGGCAGTTACCTGGTCCCTGAATCGTCGGCGCTGACCGGGAACGCAGAGGTCGACCGCACCGGCCACCGCATAGCGGTCGGCGCGGGCAGCGCCTACGACCTGTTCCTGACGCGGGAGACCAGCCAGGCCGAGATCGTCCGGTTCGCCGGCGCGGGGCCGGCGTTGGCCGCCGTTCGCGCCGGCGAGGCCGACGTGGCGGCAGGCATCCGCCAGGTCCTGGAGGCCGAGGCACTGCGGCAGCCCGGAGTGCGCATGCTGCCGGGGTGCTTCATGGTGATCCAGCAGGCCATGGGCGTGCCGGCCAGCCGGGGCAGCAAGGCGCAGGCGGTACTGGCCGCGTTCGTCGAGGAGATGAAGGTCAGCGGCTTTGTCGCCGATGCGCTGACTCGCCATCACATCCACGGCGCGATGGCGGCCCCGCCGTCAGCCGCGAGTTAGCGATCTGCGGCCCGCACGGAGCCCGGGAACGTCGCGGCTGGTCCATCATTGAAGCCATGGACTCGCTGGATGTGCGCCGGATGGCGGCGGTCGATATGCACGGTGCGGCCGGGACGCTGCGGCGCAGGTGGCTGATCCGCGCCGAGTTCGTGCTTGGCGCAGTCGGCGGGATCGGCCTGGGCGCGTGGGTCGCTGCCGCAGGGGCCACCTTCTGGTGGCGGTTGTTCGGCGCGTGGGTTGCCGGCGTCGGCGTGAATTACATCGCGCTGGCCTGGCACGCCGCGAGCCTGTCCCGGCCTGGTGCGCTGGCGGCCGAGCTCGCTGGCGCCGATCTCGGAGCTGACCTGCGCCGCTATTCCCGGCTGCAGGCCTGGATCTTCATTCCGCTCGCGCTGGCAGTACTCGCCGTCCGGCAGCGCCGCACCGGACAGACGGCCGGGTAGGTGCGGGTGCCACCGCCATGCGATGCGACAACGGCCGTTTGCTGATCTGAATAGCGGCGCCAGGCCGATAATGGCTCATGGCCGCGTTCCCCTGGACGACGTTGATTACCGTTGCCGGAACGCTGGGCGGAGCGCTAGGAGGGGTCGGGCTCAAGGCTCGGTACGACTCCCAGGATCGCCGGTTTCAGGCGCAGCAGCGTACCGCGGCAGCAAGCGACGACCGCCGGCGCGAGTCGTACGCGAGCCTGCTTGTCAGCGCCCGCGAGCTGCACGCGAACCTGCAGCAGATGCGAGTGTTCTATAGCAGCGACATGCATGATCCGACAGTCGCGGCGCTCAACAAGAGAATGGACAGCCGCAGCGATCAGGTAAGCCAGGCCGCCGCGTCGGTAGATCTGCTGGGTTCCGATCATGTCCGCGCGGCGGAAATCGAGCTGGCCGACGCCGCGCAGGTCTTCACCACCTTCCGGCTTTCGGCTCATGACGACACGTGGAGCCTTGACACTCCCGACGGTTACGACGAAGTACATATCGAAGCGGCCGAACGGCGATTGCAATCGGCCATCTCAGCCTTTGCCGACGCGGCTCGTGCTGAGGTCAGCGGGACTGTCGCCGCGGCGGCCAGTCAGGTAACGCGCGGCACGCCCTAGGCTCGGTCGGATTCATCAAGGCTGACCGCCACGGGCGCACCCGGCAGTAGCGCAGTCGGCAGTACGCAGTCGGCAGTAGCGCGCGGAGCATCGTCGCGCTATAGTCTGAGCAGTTGCTCAAAGCAATAGCTCAGCATCGGAGGCAGGCGATGGCCAAGGCGGGACCGCGAGCAGCAGGCGGCAGCCCTGCCACCCGGCATGCCCGGTCGGCCGAGGTCCGCGCTGCCCTGGTCGGCGCGGCCATCGAGGCGCTGCGGGAGACGGGGTTCGCCGGCGCCAGCGCGCGGGAGATCGCTGCCCGGGCCGGCTGCAGCCAGGCGCTGGTCTTCTACCATTTCGGCTCGGTTAATGACCTGCTGCTCGCGGCCCTCGACGAGGTGAGCGACCGCCGGATGAGTGCCTACCGCGGCCTGCTGGAGCAGGCCAGGTCGACGACCGCGCTGCTGGAGTCGGCCAGGGCGATCTTCATCGAGGATCTGGAGGCGGGCTACGTCCGGGTGCTGGTCGAGCTGATCAACGGTGCGCAGGCTGTGCCGGGCCTTGGCGAGCAGGTGGCGCAGCGCCTGCTGCCCTGGCGTGATCTTGCCAGCGAAGCGGTCCGGCGGGTGTTCGGCCGGTCTGCGGCCGCCCGGCTGCTGCCGCCGGCCGAGGCTGCGCACGCGCTGGTGGCCGGATTCCTCGGACTGGAACTGCTGGCGACGCTGGACGGGGACCGGGCGGCGGCGCTCGCGGTGATCGACCGGGCCCAGGCAGTGGCCAGGCTGCTGGATGTGCTGGCCGGGATCAGGCTCCCGGCCGGCGGAAGGAGCGAACGATGACTCAGCTCGATGTCGTCACAGGTGCGTTCAGTTACTCCGGAGCGGCCATCGCCCGCGAGCTGATCGGACGCGGTCACCAGGTCAGGACGCTCACGGGTCATCCGGAGCGATCCGCGGGCGAGGCGAGCATCGATGTCCGCCCGCTTGACTTTTCCGACCCGGGCGCTCTGGGCCGGTCGCTGGCCGGCGGGCACACCCTCTACAACACCTACTGGGTGAGGTTCCAGCACGGTGCGGTCGACCATGACACGGCCGTCGCTAACAGCAGGGTCCTGTTCACCGCTGCGGCCGCGGCGGGCGTGCAGCGCATCGTGCACGTCTCGATCACCAACCCGGATCCGGCCTCGCCTGACTCCTACTTCCGCGGCAAGGCCCAGGTGGAGCAGGCACTGGCGGAGTGCGGAGTGCCGTACGCGATCGCTCGCCCTGCGGTTCTGTTCGGGGGGAACGGGGTCCTGGTCAACAACATCGCCTGGCTGCTCCGGCGGCTGCCGGTGTTCGCCATCGGCGGCCGTGGCGACTACCGGCTGCGCCCGATTCACGTGTCCGACCTGGCCAGCCTCTGTGTGGATCTCGGTGTGCAGGCTGGCAACGCCATCGTCGACGCCGTCGGGCCGCAGTCGCTGACATTCCGGCAGCTGGTCGAGGAGATCCGGGACGCCGTGGGGAGCAGGTCGGTCATCGTTCCGGTACCGGGTGCGCTGATCCCGGCACTGGCAGCGGTGCTGAACCTGGCGCTGCGAGATACCTTGCTGACCGCCGATGAGTACGCGTCGATGGCGGCCGGGCGGGCCGACTCGGCCGCCCCCGCCACCGGGCAGGTGCGGTTCACCGACTGGGTTCGCGACCACGGCGACCAGCTCGGCCGCAGCTACGCCAACGAGCTAGACCTTCATTTCCGCCGCGACTCCCGAATCGCCCGGCCATGACCGGCTGGCGGGCAGGCCTGCAGTGTGCGCTCTGGGCTGTCGTCGGCGCTGGCGGAGTGCTCGGCCTGCTGACAGCGCTGACTATCGGCATTTTCGTGCTGCCGGCCACAATCGCGCTGGCCGCCATACTGGTCTGGCGACGGCAACTGCGGCTGGCAGGCCCCGGCGTCCTGACCGGGCTGGGAATTCTGCCGTGTTACATCGCCTACCTGAACCGCGGCGGGCCAGGCACAATCTGCACCACCACGGCCACGGGCGGGTCCTGCACGCAGGAGTGGAGCCCATGGCCGTGGCTCGGCGTGGGTCTGTGCCTCACAGTTGCCGGTGCGGTGCTGTCCCGGCGGAAGGTTACCGCGGGAGTAGCTCACGATGACGGACTTGGGGGTCCCGGAGCCGCGAAGCGCTGGTGAGTCCGAACCAAACCTGGGTACAACGCGGGCACAACTTGCGTTAGCTGGGGTGGATCTGTTGCGAGTGGAGGCATCTGCGGGTGCGATGGCCGACCGCGGGCGGCCGACGGTTCCGCTGACTGCCAGTGCGCGGAGTGCGCGAGCTGGGCTCCGCCCGCTGTGTCGCGGGACCAGTCCGTCGGCAGCTGTGGCTAGATTGTGCGCGTGGGCTGGACAGTTGCGGTCGATGAGAGCATTGACAGGCGGTATCTCCTTGCTGGGACGTTCGTCTGGAATGGCGACGTCGCCAATGTGTGGCGCTCGGTCGTGGCCCTCACCGCCAACCTGCCGGGCTGGCGGCACATGAGCAGGCAGAGCGAAGCACGCAAGATCCAGATCGTCACCCTGATTACCAGCGCAGCCCAGCACTCGATCGTCTACGACGCGGGCGGTGACCGGACCTCAGCTGGCAGGAGACGGCAGCGGGCGAAGCGGGACCGTTGCCTATGGGCGCTGGCCGACGACGTTGCGCGCAAGAAGGACGACGTTCGCCTGGTGCTCGACAGCACGGATACAGCAGCCGCTGACCGCCAAGCCCTCTATCACGCACTCCGGGCGCGCGATTGTGACGGGCGGGTCAGCTACGGGCACCTGCCCGAGCAAAGCGAGCCGCTGATCCTCATAGCTGATGCCGTGGCCTGGTGCTACGCGAAAGGCGGCCTCTGGCCAGGCCGGCTCGGAGTCGCCGCTGAGCGGCGGGACGTCTGATCCCTGGAACGCGCGAACCCCGACCGGTCACCATCCGGTGCCGCCCGGGGCTCACTTCCCGCTCCTAGTGGAACGGGCCTACCTGCTAGCAGTGCATGATCAGTGTAAGCGACCGTAAGCTGACGCGCCACTAGCGCACTGGCCGAGTGCCGGCCTCCGGACAGCTCAGCAGGCTGACCGGGGCTATTGCCTAGTTCCTACGAGATTAATCGTGCGCCTGACAAGCAAATCCAGCTGGCATTTACTGCTGGTAGCTGGCCAGGAAGGTGGCGAGCCTGCCGATGGCCTCGTCGAGCACCGGCACGCCGGCCAGGAAGACCAGCCGCAGGTGGTCGGTGGTCGGCAGGTTGAAGCCGCTGCCATGGGAGAGCAGTACGTGCTGCTGCTCCAGGAAGTCGATCATCATGCGCTCATCGTCGGAGATCGGGTAGACCTCGGGGTCGAGCCGGGGGAACAGGTACAGAGCACCAGCCGGGCGCACGCAGCTGATGCCGGGGATCGCGGTCAGCTTTTCCCACGCGTGGTCGCGCTGGTCGCGGAGCCTGCCACCCGGCTCGAGCAGGTGGGTGATGTCGACGCGGCCGCCGAGCGCGGGCTCGATGGCGTGCTGGGCGGGCACGTTCGGGCACAGCCGCATGTTGGCCAGCAGTTCCAGGCCGTCAAGGTAATCAGTGGCGTGGTCGCGCGGACCGGAGACGACGAGCCAGCCGGACCGGAAGCCAGCCAGCCGGTACGTCTTGGACAGCCCGCCGAGGGTCAGCACCAGCAGGTCCGGCGCGAGCGCGGCAGCCGAGTGATGCACGGCGCCCTCGTAGAGGATCTGGTCGTAGATCTCGTCGGTCAGCACCAGCAAGCCGTGCTTCCTGGCCAGCTCCAGCAGGCCGAGCAGGGTCTCGCGCGAGTAGACGGCGCCAGTCGGGTTGTTCGGATTGATGATCACCAGCGCCCTGGTCCTGGCGGTGATCTGGCTCGCCACATGGTCGAGGTCGGGAGCCCAGTCGTGCTGCTCGGCACACCAGTAGTGCACGGCCCTGCCACCGCAGAGGCTGACGGCGCCGGTCCACAGGGGGTAGTCCGGGCTCGGCACCAGCACCTCGTCGCCGGCATTCAGCAGCGCCTGCAGCGACATGACGATGAGCTCGGACACGCCGTTACCGAGGAACACGTCGTCCGGGGTCACGCCGATGACCCCGCGGCGCTCGAAGGACTGCGAAACCGCGAGCCGGGCCGGGTAGATGCCGCGCGCGTCGCTGTATCCCTGCGCATCGCCAATGTGCTTGACCACGTCGCTGACAACGTCGGCCGGCGCGTCAAGGCCGAAGGGAGCGGGGTTGCCCAGGTTGAGCTTGATGATCTCGTGCCCGGCTGACTCCAGCTCGCGGGCCCGGTGCAGCACGGGTCCGCGGATGTCATACCTGACGTTGCTCAGCCTGCTGGCCTGCACAACCTGCACTGGCTTCCCTCCGCTCTGCTGGTTTCCCCAGGCAGATTATCGCGTGCCTGCACGCGCAGGCTCGCGGGCTGCAATTGCAAGTCGCCGTCAGAGCGCAGACAGCACGTCGGCAATCTTAGCCGCGGCGCCCGGCGGGTCACTGGCATCGTGCAGGAGCTCACCCCAGGACCACCGGTAGAACCAGTGGAGCCGTCCGTCCGCATCAGTGCTTGCCACGCAGTCAATGCTCTCGGCGAGCATCGACGCGCCGGGTATGAAGACGTGCAGGGCAGCGGGATACGACGTCTTGACGGTGGCGTGGAAGCCCTCGGTGTCCAGTGCGGTAGCCAGCTTGTGCAGGTGGTAACTACGCGCGTGATCTCGGGCACCGTCCTGCATGTCACCTGCTTTAGGGGTCGGCACATTGTGGGGGCCGACGCCAGGGTGTTGTCAAGCCCGGGTCGGCACCATTGCTACCGCCGGGCTGTGGCTGGCTACCTGCCGTTGCCCCCGTAGCCCGGGTAACCCTGATAGCCGTCGTGGCCGTAGGCAAGGTCAGGCGCGCCGATACCGCGCTGATCGTAGTGGCCGGCGAACTGGCCGTGCGGCTGGTAACTGGCCGGGTCAGCCTGGCCGTTCTGGAAAGCCGCGCCGCTGTATCCGACGGGCGGGAAGCTGGCCGCCGGATACCCCTGGTATGTGCTATCGCCGTAGCTGCCGCCGTACTGGTCGCCGGCCGCGTAGCCGCTGCTGCTCGCATAGCCGGGGTCACCGGCACCGGCGCCGCCCGGGCTCGTGCCGTAGTAGCCCGCGTCATAGTAGCTAGCGTCGTAATAGCCGCTGCCGTTCGCGTTGCCGTTGCCGTTGCCGTTGGGATACCAGCCTGCGTCGGGCGCCGGCGCCGGTACCGGTGGCTGGCTCGGGCCGGTGTAACCGGTGCCGTAGGCCGAGCTGTCGAGGTGACCGGTGGACGCATCGCCGTATCCGGCCTGCGGCGCGGCCACGAAACTGCCGTAGGGGTTAGCGGCTGGAAGCGCCGGGGCCGGCTGGACCGGGTAGCCGTTCGGCGCGCTCGCTGACCGGTCCGGCATCGCTGGAGCATTGAATTGCTGGGCCGGCTGGCTGGCCTGTGGCGGCTGGCTGGCCTGAGGCTGCTGGCTGTACCCGGCCGAGTTGTGGTCCCGTCCGCTGTCCGGCTGCGGCGATCTTGGCTGGCGGGTCCGGTACGACCTGCTGTCGGAGGCGTTGATGGCGGGGAACGACGGACTCGTCAGTGGATCCTCGTCCAGCGGCAGCGGCAGCCTGCCCTGTGCGCCGGGGTAGGAGACAGGGTCCGGCGCCTGGTGACCGCGTGCGGCGGGCCTGGACGCGGTGCGCGGCTGCTCGGGTCGTGGCTGGTCCGGCCGCATTGCCGGGCGCGGGCCGGTGGCCGGCGGCTGGCCGGTGCGCGGCGGCTGCGCGGCGAGCCGGGCGAGTGCGGCAATGCTCTGGGTGGCCGGCTCGGGGGTCCTCGGCTGCGACCGCTGCCGGACCGGCAGCTGATCGTTGCGCTGCGCGGGCCTGCTGTCCGCGGGCTTGCGGTCCGGGCCGCGCCTGCTGGCCGTGGCCGGAGCCGCCGTCGGCGACGTAGCTGTCATCGGCTTCTCAGCGGCGAGCTCGGTCCAGTAGTCGACGTCCGACATGGCATCCCACTTCGCCGTCGCCTGCGAGTCGGGATCCGGCTGGCGGGCTGGGCGGGTGCTGCCTGCGGCAGCCACTGGCACGCGCTGGCCGGCACCCGCACCGCGGCGCTCGGCGCCGGCTGGCCGCTGGTCCCGGTAGCCGGCTGGCTGGCGCTCGTCCGCGGTCCGTTCCGCCGTCCTCGGCTGTGCCCGAGGCTGGTCGCGCGCGGGCTCGGCCCGCATCGGCCGGTGGCGCTGAACGGGCGCCGGCATCGGCTGGGAGTCGGCAAGCCCGCGCCCTTGCTTGCGCGGCTCGTCGGGCATGTCGTCGAAGGTGTCTGAGTCGTCGGCCCGTAGGAACCGCAGGGCAGCGAACGCGATTATCAAGATCACCACGACCACAGCCACTAGGGCGATCAAGATCTCTTTGATCATCGCACCATCCCACCGACGTGGCCTTGGGGTGGCACTGGCCAGATTCGCGCGGCCAACAACGCGAACCTCCCCCGAGGTGCAAGCGCCCTAATTCATTACGTAGGCAGAACTGCCTGAACAGTGATTGTGTCGGACGCTATACGCCTTGTCACGCAATTCGGGAACTTTACCCAGGTGTGTCGACCACTTGTATACGGACGGTTACACAACGAGACCGAATTACGGTGCGCACTGTCCGTTACTGGCCGGGAGGGCGTTCGGGCACGCCGTGGCCGTCATGGTTCCCCGCGCAATGACGTGCTTTGCGATGGTAGTCCAGGCCTGCAGGATCGGTGCCTGGTCGGGCAAAGTCTTGCCGAGCTTCGCGTTCAGCGCGTACACGGTGAACCGGTAGCTATGCGGCGAGCCCACCGGGCACGGCGCGGTGTAGCCGGCCTTGCCTGCGCTGTTCTGCGCTTGCCTGGCGTGTGGCGGGAGCGCATCGACCTGGAGATCGGTCGTGCTCGGGCTGATGTCAAAGACGATCCAGTAGGCACGCGGGGTGATCGGCGTCGCTGAATCGTCGACGACGATAGCGATCGACTTGGTGATGGAGTTCGGCGCTCCGGACCAGAAGATAGGCGGGCTCTCGTGCTGGCCATAGCACGTGAACCTGGCCGGGATTATGTGATGGGAGAAGACCGGGCTGTTAACCGTCAGGCTGAGCGGAGCTGCCGGGCTGAGCGGCTTGGTGCTGGCCAGCAGGCCGCATCCGGTCAGCAGGGTGCTCCCCGTGACTAGCAGGCCGAGCAGCCCTGCTGGCTGGCTGCGACCGCTGTGATCACCCCGGCGCACGCCACCCCACCCTGGTCGAGACCTCAGCTATCCGGCCGCTGCCGACGGAGGCATCTTAGTCGGGCTGTCTGGAGGTGCCGAACATGATCTCGTCCCAGGACGGGACCGAGGCCCGTCGCGACCGTCCGCCGACCGCTTTCTTCGCCGCGGGCGCGGCGACTGCGGCATCCGCGGCCGCCTCGCCGGTCTCCTGGACGGGCTCTGCAGCGGCGCGGCCGGAGGCCGGCTCGGCAGGCCCGCCTGTCTCCGGCACCGACGTCGCTACGATGCCGCTATCGCGCGGCCGCGCAGCCATGGCCACCCGGCGCTCCTGTCCGCGCGCCAGCTCGGCTTGCTGCGCCAGCTGACGGGATCCGATCGGTGTCACCGTTGCCGTGGCAGCGTTCCGGTCGGCGAACGTGGTAACGGCCCACTCTGCCTGCGGCAGGCAGAGCCGGACAGCCTGGTCATCATCGGGAATGACGTGCCTGCGGCGCGGGTCGTAGATCCACTCGGCGAAGCCTGCCCGCCCGCCGATGGCGAACTGAAGCTGAACCTGCCAGTTCCCGTCGGACCGCTTGCGCGAGTCCCACTCGGTGCTGTCGGCGCTGGCTCCCACGCTCGCCAGCCGCTCGGCCACGATGTCGCCGAGGCGCGGACCTGGCCCGCCGTCGCCGGTGCCGCGGATGGTGGCCCGCTGCGCCTCCTGCGCCCGGTACTGCCGCTCCGCGAGCACCGGACCCTCAAATCTGCGAACCCGGTCGGGCGGGATGCCTGCCGCGTCGGCGATCTCGTCCGCCGTCTCGCCTGCCCGGATGCGGTCCTGGATCTCCTTGGGACGCAACGGATTCTCCACTTCGATCTCGTACTGCGCGAGCCGCGAGAACTGACCCTTGGCGACCGTCCTCAGCCGTTCGTCAATAGGCAGCAGGAACCGGCCGCTTCGCCCCGGCACCGCGAGGATGGCATAACTGCCGTCTTCGCTGACTGCGACGAGGCGCAGCTCCTGCATGCGTGTCCCTCCTGCGGCTGCCCGGGGCCGCGCAGAGGCGGAACACGGACGTGCCCTAGACGAGTCTGCCGGCATAACAGCTGACAGGCCAGTACCAAACCCGGCATGTCCCTGACTATCAGGGCTAGCGATGGCGTTGTGCCGCAGGTTATTCAGCCTACGGCGGGCCGGGCGGCGGCGCAGTCGGATCGCTGGCCAGCGCACTGCGCTGTGCAGCGGGATCTGCCATCATGATCGAGCCGCCTGACCCGGAACCGCCCGATTGGATGCCGCCGTGTCGTCCGCTGAGCCCCTGCCTGCTGCTGAGCCCGGGCCGGCTGCCGATCACGGGCCGGCTGCCGATCACGGGCCTGCAGCCGAGTCCCCGCGCCCTACGACCGACCCGGCGGGCCTCGCGCTGGCCGACGCCGTGTCCCGGCTGCGCCGCGCGATGCGCCGGGCGGCTCGCGCGTACGGCCCGGCCGGGGCGCTCCCTGGTGGCCTGTCGGTGGCCCAGCTGGAGTTCCTGTCCTGCCTCGCCGAGAATCCGGCCGCCCGGCCCGGCCAGCTCGCCCGGTTGCTCAGGCTGGCCCCGAGCTCGGTGGCGACGCTGGTCAACGGCATGGTCAGAGCGGGCCTGGTGGTCCGATCCGGCGGCACCGAGGACCGCCGTACCGCGCTGCTCGACCTGACCACCTCCGGCCGCGCTGTCGTTGCTGACTGGCAGGAGGTAAACGCGCGCATCCTGGCGGCCGCGCTGACCTCGCTGACCACGGCGGGCCGGCGTCGCGTGGAGTCGTCGATACCGGCGTTGCGCGCGCTGACCGTCGCCGTGGATGAACTCGCGGACACCGTTCCAGACGGTGGTTAGCCGGGTTTCGGCACGTAGCCCCGGCCACGGCTACAACGCGTAGTCCCGTAGGATTCGCAGACATGCGAGTCGATGCGATCTACGGGGCGATTGGCCGATTCGGCGTCCGCTTCCGGTGGCTTGTCCTGCTGGTCTGGATAGCCGCAGCCATAGCCGCGGCCACGCAGCTGCCCTCGCTGTCCAGCGTCACCCAGGGTAACAACCAGAAGTTCCTGCCGGCCAGCGCAGCCAGCTCGCAGGCCGCAACGCTCGCTGCACCCCTTGGCAACGCCGGCAAGCTGCCTATACCGGTGGTGGCAGCGACCACGAGCGGACGGCTAACGGCTGCCGACATCGCCGCGCTGGCTACCCTCCGGACGCAACTGGCTACCGTGCCGAACATCACCAAGGTCCTCGATGCCGGCCAGTCGGTGGACGGCCAGGCGGCAGAGTTCGTCGCGCTGGCAAGCGCGGCTGGCAGCGGCAACCCGCAGTATGCAACGAACCTGGTCAACGCCCTGCGCGCCAAGATAACCGCGGCGAAGCTGCCGCCAGGCCTGAGCGCGCACGTGACGGGCAGTCTTGCCGTCCAGGTGGACCAGCAGAAGGCTTCCGGCAATACCGGCAACAAGGTGCAGCAGCTTTCGGTCTTGTTCGTGATCGTGCTGCTGGTGCTCATCCTCCGCTCTCTCTCGCTGGCGATCGTGACCGTGCTGCCGCCGGTGTTCTCGGTAACGATCGCGGGCCCGCTGGTCGCCGAGGCGGCCAAGCATGGCCTGCAGGTATCGCCGATTGCCCAGTTGCTGCTGATCGTGCTGGTGATCGGCGCCGGCACGGACTACGGGCTGTTCCTGGTGTTCCGGGTGCGAGAGGAATTGCGCGCCCGGCGGCACGATACTGGCGGCGAGTCGTTCCCCGGCACTTCGGGCGCTGGCCGCAGCGTCCTTGCTGATCTGGCGCATCCGCGGCCGGCCGCGCGCGACGCCATCGTGACCGCCGTGACCAGAGTCGGCGAGTCGATCAGCGCGTCCGCCGCGACCGTGATCGCCGCGGTGCTGACGCTGCTGCTGGCCAGCTTCTCCTTCTACTCGGACCTGGCCTGGCCGTTCGCCATCGCGGTGGTCGTGATCCTGATTGCCGGGCTCACCCTGCTGCCCGCCCTGCTCTCCATCAGGCTCTCGCTGCTCGCCGTCAAGCGAACCTGGTTCAAGGCGATGTTCGGCAAGCCGAAGCTGATCCCGTGGAGCATCCAGGGCTCCGGCAAGGCCGGCGTCTGGGGCCGGGTAGCCGGGCGGATCGTGCAGCACCCGGGCCCGACGCTGATGGCCGGACTGGTGTTCTTCGGCGGGCTGGCCTTCGGCGTGATCGGGTACACCTCAGCGGGTTTCGGCGGCACCACCAGCCCGCCAGCGGGCAGTGACTCGGCCGCTGGAGCTGTCCTGCTCGCCAAGCACTTCCCGCAGTCCTCGGCCAATCCGACCAGCCTGGTATTCAAGTTCGCCGCGCCGGTCTGCTCCGACCCCGCGCCGCTGGCGAAGATCACCAGCGAACTTCGCGGCAACGACCTGTTCAGCCACATCACCGGTCCGCTCAACCCGGTCGGCGGTATCACGCTGACCCCGGCGCAGTTTGCCGGGCTATGCGGCGCACTCGGACCCGCCAATCTGCTGTCGCCGGCTCCGCCAGCCAAGATCGCTGGCGGCCGGATCCCGGCGCAGGCGTACGAGCTGTACCGGGCTACCTCTAACTACGTCGGCTCGGATGGCCACACCGTGCAGTTCCTCACTGGTCTGCGGACGAGCCCTGGCAGCAACGCGACGCTCGACCCCGGCAGTACCGCCGCGCTCAACAAGGTTCCGGCCATCCGGGCGGCTACGACGAGCGTCGGCGCGTCAGCCGGGGCGGTCGCGTCGGGCGTGAACGGCCAGGCACCTGTCCTGTATGACATCAGTCACATCTCGACCACCGACCTGAAGCACATCATCCCGATCGCGATCATCGCAATCGGCCTCCTGCTGGCGCTGGTGCTGCGCAGCCTGATCGCGCCGCTGTACCTCATTGCCTCCGTCGGCATCTCCTACCTGGCCGCGCTCGGGCTGTCGGTGCTGATCTTCATCAAGCTCGGCGGGAGCGGCGGCCTGGTGTTCTTCATGCCGTTCCTCATGTTCATCTTCCTGCTGGCGCTTGGGGAGGACTACAACATCCTGGTCATGACCCGGATCAGGGAGGAAGCGCACCGGCTGCCGCTGCGGCAGGCCGTGGCGAAGGCGATCGAGGTGACCGGTACCACGGTCACCTCGGCCGGCCTGGTGCTGGCAGGCTCGTTCATCGTGCTCACGGTCGCCGCCGGCAGCGGCTCCGGCGCGAGCCAGGTTCGTGACATCGGACTCGGCCTCGCGCTTGGCATCCTGATGGACACCTTCCTGGTGCGCACGCTGCTGGTTCCGTCTACCGTCGTGCTGCTCGGCAGATGGAACTGGTGGCCGTCCAAGCTGACCCTGGACGAGCCCGGTGAGCTGCCGATCGCGTCACCCGGCGAGACTGCTCCGAGCGAGGCGCGCTAACTGGCCGTCGGCCAGCTGGCAACGGTCACGACGGCATCGCCGACGGTCACGCTGGCGACCGGCTTATCCCGGTCCTGCCAGATCGTGTACTCGCCTGGCGGCAAGCCCGGGTAGACGGCCGCGTACCGCGTCCCGGTGCGAACCTGCCGGGGGCGCACCATCGAGTGCGTCCGGTGGCCGGGCCGGCCAGCCAGGCTGATGTCGATCTCGGTGCCGTCCAGCTCCGCGGGAACGTGCAGCACCAGCGCGCCCGCGCCGGGCCCTAGCTCCATCACCACGGTGCCAGCACCGGACGGCCCGGCGACGGGCTCAGCGGGCGTGTGCATCAGGACGGGTTGTCGTAGCCGTCGTACGGCACGCCAAGGTAGGGGAACGTGGTCAGGTACGGACCGCCCGGCGAGGTGTCGTCGAGGCCATCGGTGATCGCGTTCACCGCTGCGTCGGGAGTGAAGCCAGGGTCGACAAGGTGCAGCAGGGCGCCGGCTATCGCGCGCAGCTCGACGGTGACGACGTCGTCGAACACGCGCCGGCCGTTCGGGAAGCCGGCCAGGTCACCGGCGACAACGCCGAGCTGGTTGGGGCTCGATGCCGGACTGATGGATGTGTTGAGCCGGAGCATGTCGGCCAGCACCGGCCCGGTGAAGTTCGTGAACGCCGGGGCCGTCGGGATGACACCGGCCGGAATGCCGGTCAGCAGGATGGCTTCCAGATCGGCGCGGACCGTGCCAGCGGTGACCACGGCCTGCAGGTTCGGGAAGTTGGGCGCATACAGGGCAGCGATCAGCCCGGCCAGCTCCGGGTGCGCGACGAACTGCGCGAACTGCTTGTCATGCTCGGGCTCCTGGGTGTTCCAGTAGTCCTTCTTGCCCATCGGGATGATGACCTCGTTGATCAGCGGGTTGCCGAGGCGCGACACCTGAGTGTGCGGGCCGCTCCAGGTCCACTCGCCGCCGCCACCGTCCCGGATGCCGACGCGCTGCCTGCTCGCGCTTGTCCAGACGCCGATAACCGGCCGGTTCGGTGCGGTGATCTTCGAGATATCCACCTGCAGCGCGATCGAGTCCACGTTCAGGAACTTGGTCGAGTTAACCCCGAGCGCAGAGGTCAGCCCGAGCGCCTTCGCGTAAACGTTCAGCTCCTGGATTGGTCGCAGGTTGCCGAGATCGAAGATCGAGCCGAGGTCGACGTAGAAGCCCTCGGCGCGCTGGCCGGCGAAGACCGAGCTGCCATCCGAGAGCGTGTGCACGGCGGCAGGCCCCAGCACCGTGGCGTAATGCGGCGTCGACAGCGGTCCGATGTTGCACGGCGGGCAGGACAGATGGGAGCCGAGCTGGTGCTCGCCGGTGCTGTCGATGCGGGTGACCGAGTAGAACTGCTTGCGGTTCCAGGCGGAGCTGGACAGCGACGTGATCGGCGCCGGTGTTGTACAGGAACGTGTTCGGGTCGCCGACCTCTGTGGTGAACCGGAACTGGTAAGTGATGTCCGGCTCGGCGTTCCCGTTGGTGTCGATGTGGATCTCGTACAGGACGTCCTCGCCGAACTCATAGAAGTTCGGGCCGCCGGATGGCAGCTGGAGCGGGACGTAGTTGGCAATGAGCGTGACGGTGCTCGGCTTGTCCGGGCTCACGAACGCGTACACATCGGTGCTGTCGGCTACCGGATCCTTGGAGATTTCCGGGGCCTCGCGATGCGATGACATCAGGTGCTCTCCCTCGCTACTGGCTGGCTCTGGCTAGCCGGGCGGCCAGCGCACGGTCGTGCACGCGGACGTGACTGGTGCCGTGGTAGACGTCCATCTCGCCACTGCGGACGTTGCGCACATGCACGACGACGGCTTCGCCGTCGGCGACGTGGTCGGGCAGATCCTCGGCCTCATCCGGCTGGCCGGCCCTCGGGTGCTGGCTCGCGGCAAGGACCGGGCTGGCGGCGAGCGCGGTCATGGCCAGTCCCGCGGCGCCGGCGCCGGCGGCGCCGCGCAGCATGGAGCGCCGCGACAGTGGTCCGGGGCGACTGTCACCGGGCAACGGGATGGCAGGCGTCACGGCGTCTTCTGGTGGTGGCATGGCGATCCTTTCCACGATGGCGCCGGCTCTTGGGCGCGCGAGAAGATTACTAGGCGTAGTACGCCGATAACTGAAAGCGACAGAGGCCGGAAGGCAAAATCTCGGCGGCCCTGGCGGAGGGGTGCCGCCGCTTCGCTGAGCCGGGCCCACTCGGACCGCAGTGCGGCCTCGGGGGAGACTGACTGGCGGGTGTAACCGCGTCGGCACGGGTATCTGCACGATCGGTCTTCGGGGCAACGGCGCGCGCGGATTGGTCGCCGGAAGCCCTTTTTCAGGCTCGCGGCTGAACAGCACAGCACCGCGGGTGGCGTGGTCGCCATCCGCGGTGCTGCTGGTGCTGTGCTAGGGCCGCGTTAGTGCGCCGCGGCGAACTGCTCGGCCTCGGTCGAGCCGGCCAGCGCCGTGGTCGACGAGTCCGGGCTGATCGCCGAGGTGACCTGGTCGAAGTAGCCGGTGCCGACCTCGCGCTGATGGCGGGTAGCGGTGTAGCCCGCGGCCTCGGCGGCGAACTCGGCGTCCTGCAGCTCCACGTAGGCGGACATGCCGCGCTCGGCGTACCCGGAGGCCAGCTGAACATCGACTGGTTCAGCGCGTGGAAGCCGGCCAGGGTGATGAACTGGAAGGTGTATCCCATCGCGCCGAGCTCGCGCTGGAACCTGGCGATGGTGTCGGCTCGTCCAGGTGCGCGCGCCAGTTGAACGACGGCGAGCAGTTGTAGGCCAGCATCTGGTCCGGGTAGATGTCCTTGATCGCCTCGGCGAACTGGCGGGCGACCGTGAGGTCGGGGGTCGACGTCTCCATCCAGAGCAGTTCGGAGTGGGGCGCGTACGCCAGGCCGCGCGCGATGCAGGACTCGATCCCGTTGCGGACCCGGTAGAAGCCCTCGGCGGTGCGCTCGCCGGTGACGAATCGCTGGTCCCGCTCGTCGATGTCGCTGGTGATCAGCGTCGCCGCCTGCGCGTCGGTGCGGGCGACGATGAGGCTCGGCACGCCGCTGATGTCGGCGGCCAGCCGCGCCGCGTTCAGCGTCTTGATGTGCTGCCCGGTCGGGATCAGCACCTTGCCGCCCAGGTGGCCGCACTTCTTCTCGGACGCGAGCTGGTCCTCCCAGTGCACCGCCGGCAGCACCAGCCGCGATCATCGACTTCATCAGCTCGAACGCGTTCAGCGCGCCGCCGAAGCCAGCTTCGGCGTCGGCGACGATCGGCGCCAGCCAGTACGGTGCGCCCTCGTTCTGCGACTCGGCCCAGGTGATCTGGTCGGCTCGCATCAGCGCGTTGTTGATCCGCCGCACCACGGCAGGCACTGAGTTGGCCGGGTACAGGCTCTGGTCCGGGTAGGTCTGGCCGGCCAGGTTGGCGTCGGCCGCGACTTGCCAGCCGGACAGGTAGATGGCTTGCAGGCCTGCCTTGACCTGCTGAACGGCCTGATTACCGGTGAGCGCGCCGAGGGCGTTCACGTAACCGCCGGAGCTGCAGCAGCGACCACAGCCGCTCGGCTCCGAGGCGGGCCAGCGTGTGCTCCTCCTGGACTGAGCCGCGCAGCTTTACCACGTCTTTGGCGCTGTAAGTGCGCTCGATGCCAGCCCAGCGCGGATCTGTCGCCCACTGCTGGTGCAACGCGGCTGCCTGGCTATCAAACTTGCTCGGGCCCTGCTGCTTCGGCACTGCATGGCCGTTGGCATGGCCGTTGCCTGCGCCGTTAGGTGTGCCCTCGAGGCGACTGTCGTTCACGTGAACCCTCCTGGTCTGTCGTCCCCGGGTGATGTCTTTCAGGCTTCCCGCCGCGGTCGCCGGTGACTAGGGCTCCAGGTCCTGAAGATTTCGCTAGTCTTTTGTTATAGTGAAGAAGTGAAGATTTTCACGGAAGAAGAATCGCGATCTTTGCCAGAAACGGGCATCGACCTCGGCATGTTCGGTCAGCGACTCCGACATATCAGGCGCGCACGCGGGCTGACCCTAGCCGAGCTCGGAGAGCGGGTCGGCCGCGCGCCGTCCGCGCTGTCGCTGCTGGAGAACGGCCGGCGCGAGCCGAAGCTGTCGCTGATCGAGGCGCTCGCCGCCGCGCTGGCAGTGCCAGCCGACGAACTGCTGCGCAAGCAGCCGCCGAACCGGCGAGCACAGCTGGAGATCGCACTCGCCGATGCGCAGCGTGACCCGGCACTGGCTGAGCTGGGGCTGCCACCGTTGCGCGTCGGCGTGAAGGTGCCGAACGACGTGCTGGAGCACGTGCTGGCCCTGCACCGGGAGTTGCGCAGGCAGCGGGCGAAGCACGACCGGCCACGCCCGAGGAGGCCAGGGCGGCGAATGCGGACCTGCGGGCGATGATGCGCGACCGGGGCAACTACTTCGCCGCGATCGAGTCGGCGGCCGCGGCGGCGCTCGCTCCGGTGGGCTATACCGGCGGCGCGCTCTCGCAGGGCATGTTGCTGTCGGTGGTGAGTCACCATGGCTTCACCGTCCGCTACGTGCAGGACCTGCCGCGGTCCGCTCGTTCCGTGACCGACCTGCGTAACCGGCGGATCTACCTGAAGCAAGAGCCGCTCGGCATGCATACGCCGCGTGCGGTGCTGCTGCAGACGCTCGGCCACTTCGTGCTCGGCCATCAGGCACCGGCCGACTTCGGCGAGTTCCTGCGCCAGCGGGTCGAGGCGAATTACTTCGCGGCGGCGGTGCTGGTACCTGAGCAGGCGGCGGCGAGATTCCTGCGCGAGGCCAAGGACGCGCGTGACATCGCGATCGAGGACCTGCGCGATGTCTTCTCGGTGTCCTATGAGATGGCCGCGCACCGGCTGACCAACCTGGCCACCCACCACCTGGACATCCCCTGTCACTTCGTCAAGAACGACGAGGGCGGCATCATCTCCAAGGCATATGAGAACGACGGTGTGGTGTTCCCGGCTGACGCGGCCGGCGCGATCGAAGGCCAGCGGATGTGCCGGCTCTGGTCAGGTCGTCAGGTGTTCACCGCGCCGGACCGGTTCAGCCCCTATTACCAGTACTCCGACACGCCATCCGGCACGTACTGGTGCACTGCGCTGATCGACTCAGGACGGGAACGCGGCTCCGCTGTCACTTTCGGTGTGCCGTATGAGGACTCCCGCTGGTTCCGCGGCCGGGAATCCCGCATCAGGATGACCTCGACCTGCCCGGACCCGGAGTGCTGCCAGCGCCCGCCCACCGCGCTCGCGGCGCGGTGGCACGGGATGGCCTGGCCGTCTGCCAGGGCGCATTCGCACATCCTGCTCGCGCTGCCGTCAGGCAGTTTCCCCGGCGTGGACGAGGCTGATGTCTACGAGTTCCTGGACCGGCACGCGGCCAGTTGACTGGCTGGTCGCGGCTCGCGGACGTCGGCAAAATGTGACCATGACCTGGACAGCGCCCGAGTACGGCCGGGCTGACGAGCCGTTTGCCGGAGCCGAGCGGCCGATGCTGGACGGATTCCTCGACTGGCACCGGGCTGGCCTGTTGATGCGATGCTCGGGGCTGACCGGCGAGCAGCTCGCGCGTCGGCCGGTCCCGCCATCGGACCTGTCCCTGCTCGGTATTGTCCGTCACCTGACCGACGTGGAGCGGACTTGCTTTCGCAGGCGCTGGGGCGGCGAGGAAATTGCCGCCTGCTATTCGCCGGACCGTCCCGACGGCGCCTTCGACGATGTGGACCCTGCCTTCGCACAGCGAGACCTGGACCGGCTGGTAGCGGAGCAGCAACTTGCCCGCCATGCGGTCGCGGACCTCCCGATGGATGCCATCTTCGTCAACGAGATATGGGGCCAGATGTCGTTGCGCTGGGCGCTGACGCACATGATCGCCGAGTACGCGGCGCACAACGGGCAGGCCGACCTCATCCGGCAGCGGATCGACGGCAGGAAGGGCTGGTAACGGCAGGCGGCGGCGGTGGTGGCGGATCAGGCAGTCGTTCCCTTAATCAGCAGCCACCGCCATCGGGCCGAACGCCTTATGCGCCTACAGGTGCGCCGGGCGAACCAGTGCGGTGCGTGCCGAACTCGCGGGGCTAGCCGAACTGGGGAGCGCGCTTCTCGCGTAGCGACGCCAGCCCTTCCTTCACGTCCTCGCCCATGAAGGTGAGCATCTCGTAGGCGGCGGACTGGTCGAAGATGGGCCCGGCGTTGCGGATCCAGCTGTTCAGCGCCCGCTTGGTCAGCCGGATGGCGAGCTGCGGGCCGGTGGCGAGGCGGCTGGCCACCCGCATGGCCTCCGCCAGCACCTCGTCGCGGGGCAGCGCCCGGGAGACCAGGCCGATGCGCTCGGCTTCCTCCCCGGTGATCATCTCGCCGGTCATGAGGTAGTACTTCGACCTGGCCAGGCCGCAGAGCAGCGGCCAGATGATGGCGGCGTGATCGCCGGCGGCAACACCAAGGCGCACGTGGCCGTCGCCGAGCCGGGCGTCGCTGGCGCAGATGCTGATGTCGGCGAGCAGCGCTACGACCAGCCCGGCGCCGACCGCGACGCCGTTGATGGCCGAGATGATCGGCTTCTCGCAGTTCACCATGTTATAGACCAGGTCGCTCATCTCGCTGAGCATGCTGGTGACCAGCCCGTAGTCGCCGATCTGCCGCTCGACCATGGCCAGGTCGCCGCCGGCCGAGAACGCCCGGCCAGCGCCGGTAACGACCGCGACCCGGGTTTCCGGGTCCCGGCTGACGTCGGCCCAGACACTGGCCAGCTCGCGGTGCATGCGCTCGTCCGCGGCGTTCAGCACATCCGGCCGGTTGAGGGTGACGAGCAGCACGCCGTCGGCCTGCCGCTCGAGCGTGAGGTGCTGGTAGCTGGCGATATCCATGGGGCTGGGCGTCCTCTCGTTGCGCGGAGCAGCGATCTCGCCCCGCCGATGCCGTCATGATCGCAGGCCTGACGCGCACCCGTGCGGCCCCGGCTAGCCTGCAGGCATGCACATGCAGCAAGTCGGGCAGCAGGACGAGGACCCGGCCCGAGGCGAGGCCCTGGTCGCGGAACTGCGGTGGGTGCACAACCTGATCCGGCGTGATCTGCGAACGGTTCGGCAGCTGGCTTACCAGCTGGCCGACGGGCTGGCAGGCCCGGATGCCGCCCGCGCGATCGAGACACTCGAGGTCGGCGGCCCGCTCTGGCAGCTCAAGGTCAACTGCCTGCGGTACTGCCGGTTCGTGCACTCACACCACCATGCCGAGTCCGCGATGCTGTTCCCGCAGCTGCGGCTCGCCAGCCCGGCGCTCGGACCGGTAGTCGACAAGCTCGAATCCGACCATGTTCGGGTGTCCGGGCTGCTGGATGACGTGTCCTCGGCCGCTCGGGAACTAGCGGCCCGGGAGGACACGGCGGTACGACAGCGCCTGGTTGACGCGCTCGACGTGCTGAGCACCGACTTGCTGGCGCACCTGGACTATGAGGAGGAGCACATCTCCGGCACGCTCCGGTCCTGGTCGAGCTGGCCATGGTGGTGACGCCCGCGGTGGCGCTGCAGGCCCGGGCGGATTAACCTGGGTATTACTGCGCGGTAACTTGCCGGTGCCGCGCGACCGGTAACCTCGGTCGACCGGCCCGCAGCCGGGCCGAGCGCGTGACTGAAAGCGAGCAGCACGATGAGCCGTCCGGAAGAGAACGCCAGCGGGTTCTCCCTTGCGCTGTCCGATGACGTCAGGCACACCAGGGACTGGGTGCATGAGTTCGCCAGGGACGTGATCAGGCCGGCCGCAGCCGAGTGGGACGAGCGCGAGGAGACGCCCTGGCCCGTCATCGAGGAAGCGGCCAAGATCGGCCTCTACTCCCTGGACTTCTTCGGCACCCAGTGGCTGGACCCGAGCGGACTTGGCACCGTGGTGGCGTTCGAGGAGTTGTTCTGGGGCGACGCCGGCATCGGCCTGTCGATCGTCGGGTCCGGCCTGGCCGCCATCGCGGTGGCAAGCAACGGGACCAACGAGCAGATCGGCGAGTGGCTGCCGCAGATGTTCGGGACGCCGGGAGACGTGAAACTGGGCGCGTTCTGCTCGTCCGAGCCCGACGCGGGCAGCGACGTCGGCGCCATCCGCACCCGGGCCGTATATGACCAGGCCACCGACGAGTGGGTGCTGAACGGCACGAAGACCTGGGCGACCAACGGCGGCATCGCGGACGTTCACGTAGTGGTGGCGTCCGTCGAGCCGTCGCTTGGCAGCCGCGGGCAGGCCAGTTTCATCGTGCCGCCGAGCACGCCGGGGTTGTCGCAGGGGCAGAAGTTCCGCAAGCACGGCATCCGCGCATCGCACACCGCCGAGGTGATCCTGGACAACGTCCGGGTGCCCGGCAGGTGCCTGGTCGGCGGGAAGGAACGGCTGGACTCGCGGCTGGCCAGGATCGCTGATGGCGGCGCGAGCGGTGAGCAGGCCGCCATGAAGACGTTCGAGCGATCCCGGCCGACCGTGGCCGCGATGGCGGTCGGCGTGGCCAGGGCGGCGCTGGAGTTCGCCGCCGAGTACTCCACGCAGCGCGTGCAGTTCGGCAGGCCCATCGGGCAGAACCAGGGCGTCGCGTTCATGCTGGCCGACATGCAGGCCTCGGTGGACGCGGCCCGGCTGCTGACCTGGCGGGCAGCGTGGATGGCGCGCAACGGGCTGCCGTTCGACCACGCCGAGGGCTCCATCTCCAAGCTGTACGCGGGGGAGACCGCGGTGAAAGTGACCGAGCAGGCCATCCAGATTCTTGGCGGTAACGGCTACACCCGCGAGTTCCCGGTCGAGCGCTGGCACCGGGACGCCAAGATCTTCACGATTTTCGAGGGCACGTCGGAGATCCAGCGCATGATCATCGGTAGGGCCGTCACCGGGCTTGACGTGCGGTAATAACCGCAGGTCATGGCGCTGGTGCGGATCTTAAAAGGGCCCGTGAACTCCGGTTTCTGGCGGTCGACCGTTTGCCCGTTATTCCTGGTTGGTTCCCGTCAGTTCCCGATAGCATGCTGAGTTGGTGCTGACCACCTAACGGTTAGGGGTTGTGACCCGGTCAGCCAGAAGCCTGGAGAGGGCTGAGGAGACATCCACGGCCGGTAGTACTGGCACCCGATTACGGCAACGGCCGAGGGGGAACGCAGTAACCGCGCCGGATGAGCCTGCCATCGACCTCGGATGGACCTTTCATGTCCCGGTTATAGACCGGCTGTGCACCTGGATGCGGATATCGACGTCCGTGATCACACAGCTTCATCTTCGAGGTTCCGCCGCGCCGCACCCCTTCTTTGATTCCCGTGCGCAGGTTCGAGTCCTGAGCGGGGCACCCACTGAGCGGGGCACCCACAACTACGGAAACCGCGCTGACCAGCGGATACCTGCTGGTCGAAACCCGGTCACCGCTGCCGGTGCCGACCAGGAGACGCCGAGAACGCCAGTGACCGTCGGCCAACAACTGCCACCAGAGAGAGGGGCTGAGCTTGCCCCGAGCTGCGGTGCGCTCAGCTCGCCGTGCCACGTAGTAGCCCTTGTGCGTGTTCGTCTTGATGAAGTCCATAAGGGACTCCCGCGAGATGTACTTCCGCGACCCAATCATGACCCACTCAATGTCGCCCTGGGCCGTCATCTGATACAGCGTGCTGTAGCTGATGCCGAGCGCCTTGCCGGCATCCTTGATGCTCAGCAGGTACGGCCCCTCGTTCGTCAGATGCACCGGCCCGATGACCGTCGTCGGCCTCGATCACGTCGACCTCGGAACTGGTTGTCTTCCATGATCCGAAGTAGCCTTACGGCCGGTCGAATTCGGCCTGCACCTTCGAGGCAGCGTCTTCCTCGCTGGTTGCCCTGACGAAGCGTTCGGCGACCTGCACTCTGGTGACTACGACCTTGCGCCCGGTCAGTTGAGCGTGGATGGGCGAGCAGGTACAGACGCGAGATTCAGTACTGGGATTTTGCACCAGTGTAGTACCGTTATCTGGTACGAAAGCATTGGAGGTTTGAACGTGGCCATCACTGCCAGTGAAGCCCGCTCCCGCCTGTTCCCACTCATCCAACAGGTCAACGACGACCATGAGCCGGTCAGGATCAAATCCCGGAGCGGGGACGCCGTGCTCATGTCTGCCGACGACTTCGACTCCTGGCAGGAGACAATCTACCTGCTGCGGTCGCCTGCCAACGCCCGGCGCCTCATGGAGGCCGTCGCCCGAGACAAGTCTGGCCGGGGCGGCGTCGCCAAGACCATGGAGGAACTCGAGGGTCTGGCGGGGGAGTAGTGCGAAGTATCCACTTCGACCCCGATGGCTGGGAAGACTTCGTGTACTGGCTGGGCGCGGATCGGAAGATGGCGACGAGGATCGCGCGCCTGATCGGCGAGATCCAGCGTGACCCATTCTCAGGCATAGGGAAGCCTGAGCCACTGAAAGGCGACCTGTCTGGTTATTGGTCGCGTCGGATCGACGACGAACACCGCTTGGTCTACCGCGCGGACGACAAGGTACTGAAGATCTTGAAGGCTCGGTACCACTACAGCGATTAAGCGACCCGGGCGGCTTGGTCTAACTGTGCGGACCCTGCACACGTGTGGTGACGGGTTGGTGCTGACATACGGCATTTATCAGGCCGTCTACCTGCGGAAACTGCACGGACCTCCACGAGCTTCACCATTTTCGAGGGTACGAGCGAGATCCAGCGCATGATCATCGGTAGGGCCGTCACCGAGCTTGACGTGCGGTAATAACCGCAGGCCATGGCGCTGGTGCGGATCTTTGAAGGGCCCCGTGAACTCCGGTTTCTAACGGTCGGCCGTTTGCCCGTTATTCCTGGTTGGTACCCGTCAGTTCCCGATAGCGTGCTGAGTTGGTGCTGACCTCCTAACGGTTAGGGTGACGGCGCCAGTCGAACGAGAGGCCTCAAAGGTGCCGGCAATCCGCAGCCGGTAGTGCTGGCTCCGGCTACGGCAACGGCCGAGGTAAGTGCGTTCAGTTGATCTAGCGCGAGCATGCCAAACCGCTATCCCAAGAAAGGGCACTCACGCCGTTGCGTGACCGAAGACTCGGCCACGCCCGTCATGCTTGGCGAGCATGGCGCACGGCGGGGGACCGGCGTCAGGAACGTCCGCGATGACCTGCTCGTCACCGGCTGACCTGCTCGTCACCGGCTGACCTGACCGAACTCTCCGCAGAACTGGTTCCATGCGGGCGCTGGCGAACGTCCCACCAACAGGCGGCCCGACAGCGCCCGCGGCTGATGCTGCCGCGGCTCCACGCGTCCCAGCCCTTAGCTGACGAGCTTCCGAGGATCTGATATTTAGCCGACCGGCCGCATGTCGCGTGAACGGACCAATCCGGAAGGGCGGGGTAGCAGGGTCGTGGTCAGGTCGGGCCGACCCGACCTGACCAGCGGTCTGGCCGAGTAAGGACCCGAACACTCTGACAGAGTGGGGGGCGGTAGGCAGTGGCCCGTTCCTAACCGCGACTGGCGGCGTGCGGATTCGGGGCGTCACTGTGCGGGCCGGCGGCAGCACCCGGCGCCGGGTATGTGCGCGCGTTCAGCACCTTGGGCTGGGAGAACCTCGCCGACCCGACGGCAGGAGCCGCCTTGTTCTTTGCCGCCGATCCAGGCGCGCGCGCCCTGGCCGAGGAACTGATCACCGCGGTAGGGCTCGAGCCCGTGTTCGCCGGTGACGCCGACGCCTGCGGGACGGTCGATGCCCTGCTGCCCTTGTGGTTCGCCCTGGTCCAGCACAACGGCGGGAACCGCCGGGTCGCCCTGCGAATCACGCCGTAGCGCACCCTAGAGTAGATCCTCATCTGGTGGATACCACGCCGGAGTGCTTGCTGGAAGCTGCAGGCGCGTGGGCGCCCGGCGGCCGAGCGGCTGGCGCGTGTTCGGTGCCGTACCGGCTGGAAGTTCGTCTGCTCCGGGTGCCCCTGCGCCCAGCCCCGGCAAACACGACCCGGTCCGGCGGAGCCTTGCGGCCGGTCCGCCTGGCTGCCGAATTGCCGTAGCAGCCGGGGTGGTGCGATCATCGGGCTCATGACAGATGGCTTCGTACGGGGACCTGGCGAGGGCGAACGGGTTTCACCGGCCATGACGCTGAAGGTGGGCAACGCGCAGTCCAAGGTCTGGTCGATGTTCGAGGTTGTTGACATCGGGCCGGGATTTGACGTCGGCGCACACCTGCACCACAACGCCGAGGAGCTGTTCTACGTCCTCGACGGCCAGCTCGATCTGCTCGCCTTCGAACCTCGTATCAGAACGCCAGCCAACTGGCAGGACTGGGAGTCGCACACTGGCGCCAGGGTCGGCCGCGGCGGGCCGGGAAGCATGATGTATGTCCCGCGCGGCTGCCCGCACGCCTTCGCCAACCCAGGTCCGGGCCCAGCCCGCATGATCTTCCTAGTCTCCCCCGCCGGCCACGAGCACTACCAGAATGAGCTCGCAGAGCTCGTCGCCAGCACTACAGGGCCGCTTGACGCGGCGATCGCCCAGCTGCGCGCCCGCCACGACATCGAACAGCTCACTCCCCAGGTGCTACCCAGGCGCCCGTAACAACGCCGGCCAACGAGCAGATTGGCGAACCGAGACGCATTGTCTGGCCGGACGCCAAGTTGCAAATCGACCTGTTCGGCGAGCCGTATGTCACCCAGGCGATCGAGGCCGTCACGGCCTTCCTGGCCGAGGCCGCGCGGACAGCTGAGAACCGCAGGTGACTGTCCGCAGGACCGCGCAGATTGGCGGGGCAGGTCGCCCTGGAGGCGGCATAACGGGAAGGGCGCCTGCTACGCGTCCTGCGCCCAGCCGGCCACTGGCAGGGACATGTAGGCCTGAGCACGGCGCGTTCCAGCCGCCCCAACGATCGCTTCACGTGCTGGAGCGAATCGTCAGGTCCGGTTACCAGCTAGGTGCGCTCGGCGCCAGCCCGGACGGCGTCCGTCTCTACACCTCCCGAGGCTGGCAACTCTGGCGCGGGGCCGTCGTCGGTACTGTCGCCTGCCGGGATCCGCCGTACGCCCGACAAAAGACGGCGCCCTGTACGTGCTGCCGGTGTTCATTTCAGTCGACGTGACCGGCGAGCTGACTTGCGACTGGCGGCCCGGCACTGTTTGGTAGCGGCAGGCGAGGCTAGCGCAACCGCCCCATTGGCCTTCCCGGGCAGGACGGGGACGACTACACGCCGCCGTCCACCGGCACCGGCACGCCACGCGGCTGAGCTGCGCAACTGGCGAGGTCATCGAGATCGGGCGGATCCGGGTGTGGCAGCCGCCGCACCGGCTCATGTTCACGTGGCGGCCGGCTTCGTACGGGCCCTACCAGGAGACAGACGTGCGCCTCGGCTTCGAACCCGCTGCGCAGGAACCGGTCCAGCAGGCCCATCTCCCTGCGGCGGCCAACGATGAAGTCCGTCGCGGCCATAGCCACCCATCTCCTCTTGAGCGCGCACACCTGGAGATAGTCTGCCGGACCAGATCGTCCCGGCTGTCGCGAAGGCGCTCGCACTACCTCGGCAGTGGGGTGCCCGCGATAGTTGTTCTGCCGCCGAACGGCGGGCGGCCGCGCCGTCAAGTATTGCGCCGTTCGGGCGTGATGGTGCCGCCGGAGATCGGAGTTCCCGGTGGCGGGTCCTTGACCTGCCTGTGCAGCTGACCGGCGAGATTGACACAGACCACGAAATCGATGACCTCGATGTTCTCCAGCGTGATCGCGCCGCCGGGGACCGGCGGGATCTTGAACCCGAGCACCTGTGTGCGGACGGGGCAAGGCCCTGCCGCTCGGCGGCACTCGCCAGGCCGGACAGCAGGTAACGGTCCTGTGCTCCTCCGCGGTGCGCAGGTCGGCCGTGAGGACATCGGCGTCAGGCCACGCTCGGCTTCCGCGGCGGCCCGCACTCGCCGCAGGCTGTCTCGGGCAATCCCGGCCTGAAGAGGGCACTGCCCTTTCCGCGAGCGCTGGCTACGGGCACGCGCCGAGCCAGCGCGGGCTGGCTGTCGTCTTCAGCCACGTGACAGGTCCTCCCGCCCACGCTGCCCCGCAACGGCATGCGACACCGCGGCCGCGCAGACGAGCCGGCGAGCCGCGAGCCGCGAGTTAACGGACTGCGGCCAGGACAAGGCAGGATGCGTACGCGGTGAAGGGCTTGCTTGCCTTACCGGCCTGCGGAACCAGCCATGCGCTTCCCGCTGCTCACGATTGCCGGGCATCCGGCAGGCCGAGCAGGCGCAGGAAGCTGCTGTGCACGGCCCGGGTAGCTTCGTCGATGGTCATCCGGCGCGCTTTGACTTCGTCCTCGGCGGCCCTGCCGAGAGCCAGGCAGGCTGTCAGCAGCCAGCTGGGCGGCAGTGTGGCGTCGAGGTCACCGAGTTCCTGCCCGCGCTCGATCAGGTCGAGCAGACGGCTGATGACGGGCGCGTGGCGGCTCGCGTCCTCCTGCGAGGTGACAGTCGGCAGGTGCCAGGCGAGCGGGTAGCGGGCGGCTGCCTGCCATCCGGTCTCCAGCAGCCGGACGAGCGCGGCGGCAGGCGGCAGGTCATCGAGTCCGGCGGCGTCGAAGGCCGCGGTCACCTCCGCGGCGGCTCGCTCGATGATGGCGTCGAGCAGCGCTTCCCGGGTGGGGAAGTGGGCGTAGATGGTCTGCCGTGTGACGCCGGCGGCGCGCGCGATGTCCTCGACGCTGGCACCGGGGTCGGCGTTCAGGGTCTTGGTGGCGGCCTGCAGGATCGCGGCGATGCTCTGGCGGGCGTCGGATCGCTGCCGTCTGCGCCTTGCCTGCGGCTGATCTGAGCGGTCCGCAGCTTCCTCCCCTTAGGTTTGACAAGTCCGTCAGAGCTAACTTAGCTTTTACATCAGTGTATGAGAAAAACGATGAGGAGGGAACCGTCATGAGCATCGCGCAGTCCAGGCCTTGTCCGCGCGGCGGGCTGGCCATTGACGCTGTGGGGCTGGAGCAGAGATTCGGCGGCCAGCGCGCACTCGCCGGGGTGGATCTGCAGGTCGCCGCTGGAACGGTGTACGGGCTGCTGGGGCCGAACGGCGCAGGCAAGACGACCACGGTGCGGATACTGGCCACCTTGCTGGCGCCCGACGGCGGCCGGGCGTGGGTGGCTGGCCATGACGTGGCCGCCGAGCCGCACCTCGTGCGGCGGGCGATCGCTCTGGCCGGCCAGTCCGCCACCGTGGACGAGGACCTGACCGGGCGGGAGAACCTGGTGTTCCTCGGACGGCTTGCCGGCCTGCGCCGCGTCGCCGCCAAGAGCCGGGCGGCCGACCTGCTGGCCGCGTTCGGGCTGGAGGACGCGGCGTCCCGGCAGACCAGGACCTACTCTGGGGGCATGCGGCGGCGCCTCGACCTGGCCGCAAGCCTGATCACGCGGGCCGAGGTGTACTTCCTGGACGAACCGACCACCGGGCTGGACCCGGCCAGTCGCGCCCAGGTGCACCAGCTCGTCCGCGCGCTCGCTGCGGCCGGCGCAACTGTGCTGCTCACCACCCAGTACCTCGACGAGGCGGACCAGCTCGCTGCCCGGATCGCGGTGATAGACCACGGAGCGGTAATCGCCGAAGGCACACCCGGCGAGCTCAAGACCGCAACCGGCGCGGGAACCCTGCGCATCAGGCTGGCCGACCCTGCACAACGGCCGCAGGCCAGCCAAGCCCTTGCCGGGCTGCTCCGCATGCCGGTGCAGGACGAACCCGACCCGGCGCTGCTGACTGCCATGGTCCCGCCCGCAAGCTCGGGTCGGCCGTCCAGTGACCAGGCAGCCGCCGCGGTCGCCGAGCTCGGCCGCACGGGCATCATGATCGGCGAGTTCGCCTTCGGGCAGCCCAGCCTCGATGAGGTGTTCATGACCCTGACAGGTCAGCGAGCCACCTGTACGTCCGCGGCAGCCGGGGCTGGGACCCGACCCGCCGGCGCCCAGGTCATGGCTGCCAGCTCCCCGGCTGCCAAGAGAGGATCGTCATGATGCCCACCGCAGCTCCCGCCACCTCCTCCGTCGCGGCAGCCCTCCCCGCCATTGCGCCCACCTCCCGGCCAGACCCACCCGGCGCCTGGGCCGCATCCTCAGCCTTCGGCTCGCGGGCCCTGCTCAAGATCAGGCACGTGCCGGAGATGCTGCTCGATGTCATCGCGATCCCGGTGGTGTTCACGCTGATGTTCACCTACCTGTTCGGCGGCGCCCTCGCCGGCTCACCCCACCGCTACCTGCAGTTCATCCTCCCCGGCACGCTCGTCATGGCCGTCCTGCTCGTCACCATGTACGCCGGCACCGGCCTGGCCACCGACCGCGCCCGCGGAGTCTCCGACCGGTTTCGCGCTCTGCCCATCTGGCGGCTAGCGCCTATCACCGGCGGGCTGCTCGGCGACCTCATCCGCTACATCCTCGCCAGCAGCATCGTGCTGGTCCTTGGCGTCGCGATCGGCTTCCGCCCGTCAGGCGGCGCACCCGGCGTGCTGGCAGGCGCTGGCTTGCTACTGGCCTTCGCGCTCGCGCTGTCGTGGGTCTGGACCGCTCTCGGCCTGCTGCTGCGCACCCCGCAGGCGGTGATGAGCACCGGCACCGTCGTGCTATTCCCGCTGACCCTGGCCAGCAACGTCTTCGTTACCCCGCACACCATGCCCGGCTGGCTGCAGGCGTTCGTGCGCGTCAACCCGGTCACCCACCTGGTCACCGCCGAGCGAGCCCTGCTGGCCGGCCAGCCCGCGGGCAGCCAGCTGGCCTGGGTGCTGATCGCCTCCGCAGCGCTGGTGGCGGTATTCGCCCCTGTCACCGCCTGGCTCTACGGCAGGCAGCGGTGAGTGCCCCCATCGCCGATCTGATCGCGCGACGCGGCGGCGCCGTCGCGACCGGGCGCTACGGTGCACGGTATGGATGTTCGGCGCCTGGCGGCAGACGAGCGCGCAGATCTGGCCGAGTTCCTTGCCACCCTGACGCCGCGGCAGTGGCAGGCGCCGACGCTGTGCACGCGGTGGCGGGTACGCGACGTGGTAGCCCACGTCATCAGCTATGACAACCTCGGCGCCCGCGGGCTTCTCGGCGTCGCCGCCCGGGCCCGGTTCCGGCCCGGCCGGATCAACGACACTGCGCTCGCCCGATACGACCGGCACACTCCCGAGCAGCTGCTAGCGCTGCTCGCCGGCAATCTGCAGCCTCGCGGGCAGCCCGCTGCGCTGGGCGGCAGAGCCGGCCTGGTCGAGACGCTCATCCACCACCAGGACATCCGGCGCGCGCTGCGCCTGCCCCGCGTCATCCCGGCCGAGCGGCTGCGGCCCGCGCTGCGCACCGCGCTGATCGCGCCCGACATCGCTCAGCTCTGGCCCCTGCGCGGCGTCCGGCTGGTTGCTACTGACCTGCATTTCTCCGCCGGAATCGGCCCGCCGGCCGAGGGCCCGGCCGAGGCGATCCTGATGACCATCGCCGGCCGGGCCGTCGTGATAAGCGAGCTGTCCGGCCCCGGCCAGACCACGCTCGCCGCGCGCATCGGCGGGGCACGCTCAGGATCACCGAAGTAGGTGAAACTTGCCAGTGCACGGCCGGTTCCCGCAGCTGGACGAACCTGCCGCTCGCGGTCGACCGGTCGCCCTTCAGCTAGTCGCTCATCGCCGACGACGGGCGAACCCTCCGCGCCCCGGCCGAGTTGCTCGGCGGCCCGGTCGTGCCGTCGGCGGGCATCGCCACGTGCTTCACCGGCGACTCCGCATGGCACACCCGGCTGGGCCCGGCAGTTTCCGGCCTTACTCTCTGGGTGGACCTTGAGCCCGGCGCCGCCGGGACCGGGGCGCTGCGCCTGATCCCCGGATCGCACATTCCCGATTACGAGCGGCGGCTGTAGGCCTATTGCCGCGGCGCGCCGGCCGCGCCTGGCTTCGCGCAGCGGGACTGGCCGGAATGGCCGCACGTCGTGGTCCGAGACCCAGCCAGGCGACGGGGTCGTCTTTCACGCGCATCTGTTCAGCTGCGCTCGCGGCGGTACGCCCGCAGCTGACCTGGACGATCGACTACCTGCTCTGGCCGGGAGTCGGTGACCAGGACCGGATGCGGCTGGTCCGCGCCATGACACTCGATGACGTCGGAGTTCGACCACGAGGATTACGACAGGGACCGCTGACCCGGCTGGCGTGAGTGGGCCGCCGGCGCTGACACGAGCCAGTCCAGCGCGCTCGCCGTGGAACGCCTCAGGCTGCTCGGCCTCATCCACCGGCCGCTAACCGCGGCCCGGCGCTGCTGCGCCGGGCAGATCGGTCGCGAGCAGGGATCACTGGCTTGGGCACTTGCGGGGGTTATCCCCCGCACAGACCGCGGGCCATCCGGAGGGCCAGGACGCCAGCCGGCCACATGTTCCTTAGCCGACGGGCCTTCTAGCGTTGGTGACACAGGCACGCGACCGGCGTGCCCGGCCAGGGAGGCTTCATGATCGAGGTCAGCGGCCTCAGCAAGAGGTACGGCCCAGTGCGGGCCGTCGACAACCTTAGCTTTACCGTGCAGCCGGGCGCGGTGACCGGGTTCCTCGGTCCGAACGGCTCGGGCAAGTCCACGACGATGCGGATGATCCTGGGCCTGGACCGGCCGGATGCCGGCCGAGCCACGATCGGCGGGCGGGCCTATCACGACCTGGCCTGGCCGCTACGGGAGGTGGGCGCGCAACTCGAGGCCAGGGCGTTTCATCCGGCCCGATCGGCGCGTTCGCACCTTCGGATGCTCGCCGCAGCGGGGAATATCCCGGACTCCCGGGTGGACGAGGTCCTCGGCATGGTCGGGCTGTCCGATGCGGCACGCCGCCGTGCGGGCAAGTTCTCACTCGGCATGTCCCAGCGACTGGGCATGGCCTCGGCGCTGCTGGGCGACCCGGGGGTGCTGATTCTGGATGAGCCTGTGAACGGCCTGGACCCCCAGGGCGTCCGCTGGCTCCGCACCTTGCTGCGCGGCCTGGTCGCGCAGGGCAGAACCGTGCTGGTGTCCAGCCACCTGATCAGCGAGATCGCGCTGGTGGCCGACCATCTGATCGTCATCGGAGGCGGCCGCCTGCTCGCCGACACGACAGTCGACGACCTTTCGGCCCGCTCGGGATCCCTCGAGGATGCATTCCTCACTCTGACTTCGGGAAGTGCAGCATGACCACCATCTCTGACACAACCACGCGCCCGGCCGCGCACAGGTCCGCTGTGGGATTCCGCCAGGCCGCGCGAATGGAGCGCATCAAGCTCCGAACTCTGCGCTCGCCATGGGTGACGCTCCTCATCACGGTCGCCGGCGTAGTCGGTCTGGCGACCGCGGTAGGCCTCAACTCCAAAGACACTCACGGGGACATCACCAGCAACGTTCTTGCGGGCGTTGCACCCGGCCTGCTCGCATTCGGGGTGCTTGGTGTGCTCATGATGACGAATGAGTATTCCTCGGGCCTGATCAAGGCGACGCTCGCCGCCGTGCCCCACCGCGGAACTGTGCTCGCGGCGAAGACTGTGGTGTTCGGGGGCATTGCCCTTGCGGTTGGTGAGCTCGCCTCGTTCGGCGCGTTCTTCGCCGGGACTGCGGCCCTGCCGCCCGCGTTCCACGCGCCGTCGGTTAGCGACCCGACGGTGCTGCGGGCGGTGCTGATGGTCGGGGCGGCCTACCCGCTCGTCGGGTTGCTCGGCCTGGGCATCGGCGTAATCGTGCGACACGGGGCCGCGGCCACGGGGGTTGTCATCGGCGCGGTGTTCGTCGGCGCGCAGGTGCTCGGGGCGCTGACCCATTCGCTCGGCGCTTACGCGCCGATCGCCATCGTCGCGGACTCGCTGTCTGCGACCATGCCGGGGCATGCGGCGGGCTACCCCGCGCTGGGGCCCTGGGCGGGCCTGGGGATGCTCTCGCTATATGCGGCGGCGGCGGTGGCAGCCGGCGCAGTGCTGCTCGCGCGGCGCGACGCCTAGCAGGGACACTGGCGTCATGAGCAGCAAAGTGGGACAGGGGGACAGGGCGGCTGGCCCTTCTCGGTCATCCGGCGGAGGCGGGCTGCGGCAGCTCAGCGGTGCGGTGCGCACCTTGCTCGGCGCCCCGTTCACGCGGCGGGCCTGGCGGGAATTGCTGTACGCGGTGGCCGGGGTGCCGCTGGGCGTTGCGGGGTTCGCGCTCACCCTTGGGTTTCTCGGGCCAGCGACCGTGCTGACGATCTCCCTTGTCGGTACCGTCCTCGGCCTCCTGCTGCTCGTCATCGGGCTGCGCGTCGCGCGCTTCGTGAGCGCGGCCCAGCGAGCGCTGGCCGGGCGCTTGCTAGCCGAGCGGCTGCCACAGCTCCCGCCGCACCGGCCGGCCCAGGGCGTGCTCGGTCGTGTCGATGCCCGGCTGCGGGACGGCCCAGGATGGCGGGCGGTAGCCGCCGCTATCCTGGGCATGCCGATCGCGGTCGCCAATTACATCGCGGTCCTGTGGTGGGCATACGGGGTGTTTAGCGTCACCTCGCCCGTGTGGTGGCTGATGTTCCGCAACCATCCGGCCGGAACCCACCTGAGCCCGATCGGTTTCGGCGGCCTTGCAGTCGACACCTGGCCCGGGACCTGGCTGGCAGCCGTGCTAGGAGCCGCGATACTGCTGGTGGCGCCGTGGCTGGTGCACGGAATTGTTGTGGCGGAACTGCGGCTGCTGCGCCGGATTCTTGGGCCTGGCGAAATGGCGGCGCGGGTCGCCGCGCTCGAGCGGTCCCGCTCGGAGGTGGTCAACGAGGCCGCGGCGTTGGTGCGGCAGATAGAACGGAACCTGCACGACGGCGCTCAGACCCGGCTGGCGACCCTCGCACTGCATTTGGGGATGGCGCGGGACAAGCTCGCGGCGGGAGGTCCGGATGAGATAGCGGCGGCGCGGGACCTCGTGGATGCGGCGCACGCCGGGGCGAAGGAGGCGCTCGTGGAGTTGCGGGATCTCTCCAGTGGCCTTCATCCGCCTGTCCTCGACAACGGCCTCGGGCAGGCCCTGGAGAACCTCGCCGTCTGCAGTGCGATCCCGGTCCGGGTCACTTCCCACCTGCCGGAGCGGCCCTCGCCGGCGATCGAGACGATCGCTTACTTCAGCGCTGCCGAGCTCCTGGCGAATGCCGTCAAGCACAGCAGCGCCAACGTGATCGAGGTCGCCGCTACCTCACCGCCGGGCGGGCCGTTCGTGCTGACAGTCAGCGACGACGGCCGGGGCGGCGCCGACGAGGCTGACGGCTCGGGGCTTTCCGGCCTGCGCCACCGGGCGCGCGCCGTTGACGGCACCCTGACCGTAACCAGCCCCCCCGGAGGGCCCACCACCGTCAGCGTGGAGCTTCCTCTGCACCCCTGAAGCGACCTGGCCGCGGCGGCTGCCCATATCCTGCCCCGACCCTGCACCGCTCGCCCTGCGACGCCCCGGCAGTCGTCGGCCGTGGGACTATGGCCTGCGTGAAGGTGGTAATCGCGGAAGACTCTGCGCTGCTGCGGGAAGGCCTCGTGCGGCTGCTTGAGGACCGAGGGTACGAGGTGGCCGCGGCAGTCCCCGACGCCAGCTCGTTGCTCGCTGCGGTCACTGAGCACAGTCCGGATGTGGTGGTGACCGACATCCGGATGCCGCCCACGCACACCGACGAGGGTCTGCGAGCCGCGGCGGAGCTGCGCAAGCACCACCCGGAGATCGGGGTGCTCGTGCTTTCCCAGTACATCGAGACCACCTATGCGACCGCGCTGCTCGCCGGGAACGCCGGAGGCGTCGGCTACCTGCTGAAAGACCGGGTCGCTGACGCGGCTGAGTTCGCCGGCGCACTCGAGCGGGTCGCCGCCGGCGGGACCGCGCTCGACCCTGAGGTGGTCACCAAACTGATGCGGGCAAGCCGGCAGATCGGGGGGCTCGGCGGTCTTACTCCGCGCGAGCGAGAGGTTCTCGAGCTCATGGCCGAGGGGCGCTCCAACGCAGCGATAGGCGAGGCAATGGTGATCTCATCCGGAGCCGTGGAGAAACATGTCGCGTCGATCTTCAGCAAACTTGGGCTGCCATCGTCCGAAGCCGACAACCGGCGGGTGCTAGCCGTGCTCCACTACCTGCGAGCCTGACGCGGTTCACGCCGAGGGCGACCCGCACCGCACCTCAGGGACCGGCCACATCAGGGCCGGGCAGAAACGAGACGAGTTCCCCAGCATGCCTCTGCAGACGTCCAGGAGCTGTCGGCCACCGGCCAGCCCGTGATCATCGCAAGGGCCGTCTCAAGGCTGGACGTGCGCTGATAACTGCAGGTCACAGAACTGATGCCAGGCCTGAACGGGAGGGGTTAATGGGGAACCCAAGGAGGCTGGCCGGTTGCCCGTTATTCGTGGTTGGTTCCCGCCAGTTCCCGATGGCATGCAGCGGAAGCTCGGTGGGCGCGGGCGCGGGCGCGGCAGTCAGGCCGGCTCGGCGGACCAGGTGAGGTGCGAGGGCCGCAGTCGGGCGCAGACGGGGTTGCCGCTGTGGTCGGTCAGGCGGACCCGCGCGACCAGCCGGTGGCCGGGGCGCATGGCATCGGTGATGAGGCCGGCCGGCACGTCCACGAGGCGGAGCTTGGCGCCGCGGAACAGTTGCAGCGTGCCGTCGCCGGGCACGTCTCCCCAGACCAGGCCGAGGTGCCGGTCGCTCCGGTCGCCGGCGACGGACGGGCCGGTGAAGTCGTAGCCGTCGGCGGCGCTGCCGCGGACCGTCACGGTGACCTGCCAGCGAGCATGTTCGGCGTCGCCGGCGAAGGGTTCGGCGGCCAGCCCGGGTTTGAGGGGAACGGTCAGCCAGGCCTGGCCGTCGGCGATCCCCTTGGCGGCGCTCACTGCGGCCCGGGTTGCGGCCTGGTGGTCGGGGTGGCCGGTGATCCCGGTCTCGTCGAAGACGAGCAGGCCGTGCGGGCTGTGCTCGGCGATCAGATCGCGGACGTGTGCTGCGAGGTCGGTGCCCTATCGGGCGAGCTGGTCGTCGGGGTAGCCGAACAGGGTCACGCTGGCTGCCCCGAGCTCGCGACTGGCTTGAAGCAGCTCGGCTTCGCGGGTGGCGTGCAGGTCCGCCCCGGTCTCGTGAAGCGCGTACGCGCGCTGTGGGTGAAGCACAAGATGTGCACGCCGACCCCGGCGCCGGTCATCCGGGCGATGATCCCGCCGAGCCCGAACGTCTCGTCGTCGGGGTGAGCGACCACCGCAAAGACGCCGGGCCGGGCCGCAGCCCGGGCCCGGATTCTCGCGTGCCCGCGGGCTGGTCAGCATCGCTGCCCCTTTAGCGGGCGCGCAGCGGCGCGTGCAGCAACGGCGCGGCCAGGCACGCGCCCGCTGCTCCGGCCACTAGCGGCACGAGTCCGACGAGCGCAAGGACTAGCCCCGTGCCTCCGCCGACCGCTGCTCCCGCGGCGATCAGCGCCACGCCTGCAAGGACGCGGGCGCTTCGCCCCGCAGTTGAGTTCATCATCCGCACGATCTTCATCACACACCTCCGTTGAATACCCCTCGGGGTATAGCCTTGCGTGCGATAACGAGCAAGTTCCACGCTTCATTCCCGGCAGGGATCGGCTGCGAGTAGCAGGCACCCGTAACACTGGTCGCTCCCGTCATGCCATCGGCGTGGCGCTGGCGGCGGAGTTTCCGTAGGACGCCCGCAATCTCTGGTCGCCTGGCGAGCGCAGGGCTGGCTGCGATGCCAGAAAAGGCCCGGGCCGCTGCCGCGCAGGGACTCCGCCCGCCTGATGTTGTCGGTAGCCGGCGGCGGCAGCGATGGGTCAGCCGTGCAGGCCCACGATGCGGTCGATGGTGAAGAACAAGCCGAAGGCGGCGAGGAACCAGCCGAATGCCTTCTTGGTGACCGTGCCTTTCACGTGGTGGGCCAATAGCCCGCCGACCGCGCTGCCGGGTACCTGGCCGGCAGCGAACTGGGCGGCCAGCACCCAGTCGATGTGCCCGAGCGCCCAGTGCGTGATCAGCGTGGGGACGGCCAGGACGGTGATGACCAGCAGGCTGGTGCCGACCGCCTGCCGCATGGAAAGGCCGAACAGCAGCAGGTAGACCGGGACGATGAGGAACCCGCCGCCATTGGCGAGCAAACCGGTGAACACGCCGGTCGCGAACATGACGGCGACCAGCACCACGCGGTGGCGCCGCCGCTCGGCGCCCTTGCTGGCTGCTGCCTCATCGATCGGCCTGACCACGAGCAGGCCGACGACGACCAAGACAGTGCCGGAGGTGATCAGCAGGGCCTGGCCGCCGGCCAGGCGGGACAGCAGCGCTCCCGCGATGGCGCCGGGGACGCCGCCCAGCAGCGACCAGGCGGCTGCGTGTGGCCGGGCCTCGCGGGACCGCAGGTAGGGAACGACGCCGACCGCGGCTGAGGGGATAGTCGCGGGGAGCGGGGATGCGACGGCGATGAGGCCGGGCGCCGAGCAGTGCGAGCACCGGGGTGGCCACCGATGAGCCGCCGACGCCGAACAAGCCAGTGCACAGCCCGACGCCGGCGCCGGCCAAGACGATGAACGGCCACCAGGCCAGGTGCGTCATCTCAGCCCTTCCACCGGCCCCGCACCCGCCGACGGCCCTGCCGTCCAGACTGACGACTCGTCTCGCATCGGCCCGTCCTCGCTCGCTCAGACCTGCCTGTCAATGGCGGCCCGAAACCCGCCAGCACGCTCCGTGCGAGCCGTCAGGGTGCCCGGTCCGGGCTAGCGTACTGGCGCCGGCCTTCGGGACAAGCGCCTGGAACGCTTGCAGCCGCCCGCTCCCCTTGCGGGACTTTTGTCGCCGCGACGACGCGTACTGCCCGGGGCATCCGGACCAGGGGACTGTCAGAAAGAAACCGACAGGCCCGAACCACCATCACCGGAGAAGCCAGGCATGCTGAGCTCCCGAGCTTGAGCGGGGAGAGGCGAACCTCGCGGCGTGGCCGGCCGAGGTCATGATGGGCGCGGTCGAGCTGGGCATCCCGCTTGGAGGCTGGCTGGCGGACGCTGACAGGGCGAACTGCCGGGCATCCACCTGGGGCGGCGTCCTATTTGTCCGCCACCTGCCCGGTGATGGTCGTGTGCGGTGCCTGCCGCGGACGGCAAGGTGGCCGGAGCCGGTTTCGTGTCGCGAAGCTGCGCATGCTCTGATCACGCCCGTATCCGCAAGTGGCCGGCGTGCTGGTCTGGGTCCTGAGCCGCGGGCGGGCCGAGCGGCTCAGCGCCGGTCTGCGCTCGCGCGAGTGACGTGGGCGAGCAAGTCGCGGGCCGCTCCGGCGGGGGGGAGGCGGCCGCCGGTCCAGATGGCGCGCAGCGAGCGGTGCAGGTTGATGCCGGCGATCGGAACGGCTGTGAGCCGGTGCGCGGTGAGGTCGTCGGCTACGGCGAGTTCGCTGAGCACGGCGGGGCCGGCCCCGGCGAGCACGGCAGCGCGGACCGCCGTCGTGGACGACAGCGCGAGTGAGACCGGCATCGATACCTTCGAGTGCAGGGCTGCCGAGATGGCGGTGGTGAGGACGCTGCGGGTGCCCGAGCCTTCCTCCCTGCTGACCAGCCAGGTCGCCGCGAGTTCGCCGGGGCTGAGGGGCTGGCGGCGTCGTGCCCACGGGTGGTCGGGACGGACGACGACGACAAGCTGGTCATGGCCGATGACGCGGCTCCTGAAGCCTTTCGGGCTGGCAGGGCCCTCGACGAAACCGATGTCGGCGGCACCGCACCGGACCTGCTCGGCGACGACTTCGCTGTTGGCGGCGGTGAGCACCACCTCCTCCGGGCACTGCCCGCGGTTCGCGCAGGCTCGGAATGAGACCAGCCAGCCTGGCAGGAGCTGCTCGGCAATGGTCAGGCTGGCGCTGACTCGCAGCCGTGTCTGCTTGTCACGGCGGAATGCGGCCAGCCCGGCGTCGAGTTCGCCGGCGACTGTGAGCAGGCGGGCGGCCCATTCCGCTATCACGATGCCCTCTGGCGTCAGGGTGGATCCGCGCGGTGTCCGGGCCACCAGCGCGACTCCGGCCCGGGCTTCCGCCGAGATGATCCGCGCCGACATGGCCTGCTGGGTGATGCCGAGCTGGCGCGAGGCCGCGTTCAGGCTGCCCGCATGAGCCACGGCTACCAGCGCCTCCAGGGCTTGCAGGTCAGGCATCCTGGCGCTCAGCGGCATGCTGTGACTCTAGCTCGCAGCTACAAGACTGGCTTGTAGCTCCTATTGCCGTGGTCCGTACCGCGGACCGGGCTGGCTGACCGGGCCGCCGGCGGCGCGCACGCTAGGCCGGGCTGTCCGCTAGCGCGCCGTCCGGGTAGGCGGGCAGGCGGGCGGAGTAGATGGAGTATCCGTCGAGGTAGAAGGCCACGGTCGTGGCGATCACGGTTGCTGCCATCATGGGGACCATCAGGCCGAATCCGCTGTGAGTGAGCTCGAGCACGAGCGCCAGGCCGGCAAGGGGAGCTTGCATCGCCGCGCCGATCATGGCCGCGGCGCCGATCATCGCGAAGGCCCCGGATGGCGATCCGGGCCAGGCCAGGCTCCATAGGATCCCCAGCGCGCCGCCGAGTACCGCGCCGGTCGCCAGCGTCGGGGTGAACAAGCCTCCCGAAGCGCCGCTGCCCAGGCACATCGCGGTGACCAATGGCTTGAGGGCGAACAGTGCCAGCAGCAGGCTGACGCTGCCGATGCCGAGGAAGGCGTCTCGGGCCATGTCCAGGCCGTTGCCGAATAGCTGCGGGTACCAGATGCCGATGACACCGAGGATGCCGAACGCGACCACTGGTGCGAACAGTGCACGCAGCCCGCGCGCCCGGTGATGTGAGACCCAGCCGATGAGGCGGATGTACCCGGCCGAGATCAGCCCGATGACTGGCCCGGCCAGCAGCGCCCAGGTCATCAGCGACGCGCTGAAGCGGTAGTCGGGGATGCCGGCGTAGGTGGCGCGATCGGGCAGGTATATCCACGCGGTGGCGGTGGCGATCCAGGAGCAGGCCAGGGCCGGCAGCATGACCGGAAGGGAGATGCTGCCGATGAGGATCTCGGCGGTGAACAGGGCCCCGGCGAGCGGGACGTTGTAGACCGCAGCGAGTCCCGCGCCGCCGCCGCAGGCAACCAGCAGGCGCCGTTGCTGTGCCGACAGTCCGGCCCAGCCGGCCAGTACGCTGGCCGATGCGCCGCCCAGCAGCTTGGGGGCTGCCTCCCGGCCGATGGATGCGCCCATGCCGATGACGACCTCGGAGATGACGGCGGTCCCTGCGCAGCGGCGGAACGAAAGCCGCCCGTCGCCGTGCCAGACCGCGTCGTCGATCTCCGACGGCTCGCCACTGGTGTACCGGCGCAGCAGGTACCAGGCGACGCCGCCGAACACGCCGGCGATGACCAGCGAGCTCACCCGGCGGAGGTCGGAGGCCTGCTCGACCCCGTGCTGCAGGGTTCCGGAGTGGTAGCCGAACGCCGCGTACTGCACGTTGAAGAGGATCAGCATCATCAGTGCGCCGATCAGCCCGGCGGCAATCCCGGTCAGCACCACCAGCACCCAGAACCGCGCCGTGAGCACGCCAGCGCCGTGGCTGGTGATGTTCGGCTGCTCCATTGCGCCTCGACCGGACGGCAAGCGCTGCCGGACCAGCGGCCGCGGTTCCCGCGCTCGCTGGCTGACCCTGGCTGGCCGCCGGCCGCGCGAGGCGCAGAGCCAGCGCGGCAGGCCGGGGCGCCGGGCCCGGCCGCCTGGGCTGGTCATGGAACACTGACTCCCCCGGGCCGCCCGGCCGTGGCGGCGCCGGCTGCCAGTTCCCGGAGCGCCCTGGCGGTGCAGGCCGCGCGGATGGCCCACCACCGGCTGACCCCGCCGTCGGCCGGCAGGCTCGCGTGCTGGCGGGCCCAGTGCCCGCATTCGGCTGCCAGCCAGTTCAGGGTGGCGGCCGGGTCCTGCTCGAGCATGGCCCGCAGGGTGAACCGGCGCTCGCCGATCCGGCAGCCGGTGCCGGTCTGGCCAGCAGCGTCAGCGAGGCGGCGGCGGGTCAGGATGATACCGCTGCGGACCGGGGTCAGCAGCGCGCCGGCCAGGTCGCCGGGGCTGCCGTCGGCGGCGGGCGCGGCCGGGGCCGCGCGGAGCGCGAGCGGCAGCAGCGGCGGGACCGGGTGCGCGCTGATCTCGGCGCCGATGACCGTTCTGGTGAGGCTGGCCCACGCGGTGACGGCCGGGTCCGCGAGGTCGGCCGTGGCGTCGAGGTAGCCGGGTAGCCACGGCCACAGGTGCTCCCAGAACAGCGCCGCCTGGGACCGGGCCAGGGCGGCGGCGGTCGCTGTCCGGCTGGCGTCGGCCGCAGCCTGGCCGAGGCTAGCGTAGAGGCTGAACAGGGCAGACAGGTGGTCGGGCTCGGCGGGCGGGCTGATGCCGATGACGCGCCAGAAGCCGGCCACCCGGTCGGCGCCCTCGCCGCCGAGAGCGCCATCAGGGCCGAGGTAGACCGAGGCGTACGGGGGGCAGTTGAGCACGAACATCTCGGTGTGCTGGTGGCTGTCGAGCTCGGGCACGCCGAGCGCCCGGCCGGCGGCGCGCGCGTCGGCCGGGTTGTCGGCGATGGCGCCGAGCGCCCGCAGCAGCTCACAGCGGCCGGGCGTCACGGAGCCGGCTCCGTGTCCTGGGCGGCACGGGGGAGGCTGAACGCGGCGGCGGCCGGCTTGAGCGGGCGCATGAGCCAGCGGGGCCGCCGGGTGCCGTCTGGTGATACCTGGCCGGCCGGGCGGGCGAGGGCGAGCCATCGCCGGTAGACATCGCGGGCCTTGGCGGTGTCCACGGCGATGTCGCCATGCCGGTCCCCGGGGCCGGCCGGGCGCACCCGGACGGCCTGATGCCAGCAGTGCATCCCGGAGATGGGGTCCGGGTGAACACCGAATGTCAGGTTCTGGTGGACGCCGGTGTCGCTCCACCAGATCCGGCGGGTGTCGGGATCTGCCGAGGCGTAGGGCCGGACCGGCGCGCGCGGTTCCACCCTCCAGCCGTCGGCGTCGCGGCGCAGGCCGACCGTCGCCGTCATGGCGCCGGCGCCGCGCGGGTCGCCGTCGAGCCGCCACCGGCCCATGTGGTGGCTGCAGGCCACCACGCCTGGCCTGATCCCCTCGGTGATCCACGCTTTGGCGACGAAATAGCCGATCTCGGTCTGCACGCGGACCAGGTCCCCGGTCCTGACGATGCCGAACTTGGCAGCGTCGGACGGGTGTATCCACACCGGGTTGGTGTGCGCGAGCTCGTCCAGCCACTTGGAGTTCGCCGACCGGGTGTGGATCTGGGTGGGCAGCCGGAACGTCGACAGCAGCACCACTTCGCCTGGCGCGAGGCACTCGGGGTGCACATGGCTTTTGATGTAGCCGGGCAGCGCCTGCTCGGGCCAGCCCCATTTGGCCAGTGTGGAGGACCAGAATTCCAGCCGGCCGGACGGCGTGGGAAAGCCGCGCAGGATCTCCCCGTCGACTTGCACTCCGGCCGCGCGCCGCCCGTCCTGGTCCGGTTCTGGCGTGCCGAGCGGCACGATGTTGGGGCTGGCTGCGCTGGCGGCTGCGCTGTAGACCCGTCCGGTGTCCGTGACCGCGACGTCGGCGAGTTCGCTGTCGGGTACTGGCTGCTCGTGTACGGCGCCGTTCCCCCGTGAGATCTCGAAAGCGCCGTAGCGGCGCATCCACTGCAGCGGGGTCAGGCCGTCCGCGGCGGCGCGCTCGGGCAGGCCCGGAACGGAGTGCTCGAACATCCAGCCGTAGTACTCATCGACGGTGAGCTTCTCGCCGGGCCGGGCCCTGGACTCGTGGTACTGGCGGATGCCGAGCGAGCCGTCCGGGTCGATCCGCCAGGACAGCTCGGTCCAGAACTCGTTCTCCTCCCACACCTCGCCCGGGTTCACCTGCCGGGAGTCGGTGACGTGCTCGCCGAGCCGCTCCCGCGCGGCCCGCAGCACCGGCTGGCGGAAGCCGATCCACTGCCCGTCGTACTGCTCGTAAGAATGCGTGTCGTGCCGCTCCGGCCCGTGGCCCATCGGCAGCACGTAATCGGCGAAGTACGCCGACTCGCTCCACGTCGGGGTGAGGGCCACGTAGCAGCCCACCTTGGTCTCGTCGGTCAGGACCTCCATCCAGGACAGGCCGTCGGGGTTGGTCCAGACCGGGTTGTAGACCCGGATGAAATAGGTATCCAGCCGGCCGCGTCCCTCGGCGAGGAAGTGCGGCAGCAGGAAGCTCATCTCGTTCTGCGCCAGCGGGTAGTCCGGCGGCCAGGACAGGTCCTGCCACACGCCCGGGTGGGGGGGCAGGTGGATCGGCCGGGGGACGAACTTGTTCCACGCGTTCGGGAACGTGCCGCCCTCGGTGGCGACCGCGCCGAGCAGCGCGGAGATGAGGAAAAGGGTGCGGGACACCTGCCAGCCGCCCAGGTTCCCGGCGGCCGCCGACCGCCAGGAATGGCAGGCGAACCGGGTCCCGGCCCCGGCGACAACCTCGGCGACTTCGGCGAGCTGGGCGGCGTCGATCCCGGACTCGGCGGCCGCGTACTCAAACGTGAACCCGGCGTACAGGCCGGCGAGGGCTTCCTCGAAGTACTCGAAGGTCTGCGGCCGCCCGGGGTGGCGGGCGGCCAGGTAGTCCGCCCAGTTCCACCACCGGCGGATGAACTCCCGGTCGTAGCGGCGTGCCTGGATCAGGTAGTTAGCGATGGCGAGGTTGATCGCCGCCTCGCTGCCAGGCTGCGGGGACAGCCAGTAGTCCGCGTGGGTGGCGGTGTTGGACAGCCTGGTGTCCAGGACGATGACCTTCGCCCCGTTCGCCCGGGCCTGCGTGATCCGCTGCGCGTGCGGGTTGAAGTAGTGCCCGGATTCCAGGTGCGCGCTGATCAGGTAGATGACCTTGGCGTTCGCGTGATCCGGGCTGGGCCGGTCGATGCCCATCCAGAACTGGAATCCGGTCCGGCCGCCGCTGGAGCAGACGTTGGTGTGCGAGTTGTGGCCGTCCACGCCCCAGCTGGCCAGGACCCGCTCGGTGTACCCGTCCTCGCCGGGCCGCCCGAGGTGCACCATGATCTCGTTCTGGCGGCCCTCGGTCAGGGCCGCCCGGATCCGGGCGGCCAGCGCGTCGAGCGCCTCGTCCCAGCTGATCCGTTCCCATTTCCCCTCGCCGCGCGCGCCGGCCCGGCGCAGCGGGTACAGGACCCGGTCGGGGTCGGTGACCTGGTTGAGGGTGGCCGGGCCCTTGGCGCAGTTGCGGCCGCGGGAGCCCGGATGCTCGGGGTTGCCCTCGAACTTGCGGACCCGGCCGGTCTCCCGGTCGACGTAAGCGAGCAGCCCGCAGGCCGACTCGCAGTTGAAGCAGGTCGTCGGCACCAGCATGTAGTGCCGCTCGTCGCGGGACGGCCAGGCGCGCGAGGACAGCTCGACCCAGTCATCCCACCGTTCCTTCGGCGGGAACGCGGCCAAGTGCACCCGGCTCGCTCCCTGGTAGAACGTCTCGCCCCTGGCCTCGGCGGCGGCCCGCGCCGCGGACACGCGGTCGCCCAGGGCGTCTAGCCTGGCCGACTGGCCGGGGCCTTTGCTGTGACGTGGCATGGCTGGCTCCCGCTAGGCCAGCGGAACCGACTGGCCGGCCTGGACATACGCGTGCTCGTGCGCAAGCAGGCCCGCCAGCGCGAACGGCGTGGCGATCAGGCCGATCCACGGCGCCCCGACGGCTACTGCCACCGCGGCGAGCCCCGGCCAGAAGAACCGCGCGTACCGCCCTCGGGTCATCTCCCAGGTGGCCAGGTGAGCATGCGCCGTGACGTGTGGCAGCGTCACCTCGCCGGCGACGAGCAGGACGTGCGCGCCGGCCGCGGCTGCCAGCACGGCCTCCGCCGCCGTCAGCGCCCTGCCGGGTGCAAGCCAGGCCAGTACCGGCAGCATCGCGGCGGCTCCGGCAAGCGCGGCCTGCACCGCCAGGTGCGGGGCCAGCAGCGGGCTCTGCCACAGGTCGCGTGCTTTTGCCTGCGCGAACAGGTAGGCGGTGTAACAGGCGGTCGCGACTGCGAGCGGCACCGCAATCCCGGCGAGAACCTGCCGCGCGGCGGTCTGGCCATCGAGGGCCGCGAGCAGGTAGAGGGCCACCACGCCGCCGTAGCCGCCGATGATGAACGCGCCGCGGACTAGCCAGCTCCGCCAGTGATGCCGGGTGAAGATCAGGTAGAACCGGGCCGGGTGCTTCAGATCGGCGATCAGCAGCACTCCGGTGACGGCCAGGAGCGCCAGCGCCAGGGCCGGCGCCGCCCAGCGGACCGCAGGGTTATCCCAGCCCAGGAAGCCGGCCATGGCGAGCACGGCCGGCACGGCGAAGCCGCCAGCCGCGATACTCTTGGTCCAGGTGTACACGCTGACCCGCCAGCCCCATGGCGCCTGATGCGGCACGTCGTAGGACAGTAGCGCCGCAGCCGACGAGTCCGGCCGGCCAGGATGCCCCGAGACGACCGCCTGCGGGCCCGGGCTGTCCTGAGTAGCCCAGGCGAACAGGCCGCCGTCCGGACGGCGCGCGGCCAGCGGGTCCAGGGTGGCCTGGTGCGCGCCCTTGTAGAAGACGCCCGGACGGGTCTCCTTCTCCGGGCGCCGCACCTGCACGGGCTCGCGCGCGACGACACGGGCCACCTCGGAGGCCGGATCGTTCAGGTCGCCGACGAGGATGGCCTCGGTCGGGCAGACTGTGACGCAGGCGGGCTCGAGGCCGATGTCCAGCCGGTGCGCGCACATGTTGCATTTCTCCGCCGAGTGATCCTCGGGGTTGATGAAGATCGCGTCATAGGGGCAGGCAGCCATGCACGCCTTGCAGCCGATGCAGACGGACTTGTCAAAGTCGACAATCCCGTCCTCGCGCCGGAACATCGCCTCGGTCGGGCACGCCGTCACGCACGGCGCGTCCTCGCACTGATTGCACCTGGTCACCTGGAAGGCGCGGCGGGCCTGCGGGAACACTCCCACGTCCACCGACTTGACGTAGGTCCTGGTCACCCCGACCGGAACCTCGTTCTCGCTCTTGCACGCGGTGGTGCAGGCGTGGCACCCGATGCAACGGCTCTGGTCAAGCAGCTTCGCCCAGCGCGGCGCGGGCACTTCGCTCTCCGCCATGCACCGACGGTACGGCCCGCTGCCACCGGCCCGACAGCCAGGTCGTGCTTGTAGCTCTCACAAACATTGTTTGTATCCCAGGCGAAGCCGGGAGGGCATGGGCCGGGCCGGGAGCAGTGCAGCACCTGGAGCAACGAAGCCGTGACTAAGAGACGCGGCCTTGCAGCATGAAGTGCCAGTACATGGCAGGCAGCCCGTAGCGTTTGAGCAGCCACATATCGTAGCGGGGCTTCATGGTGTTGATCAGCGGGAAGCTCGGCTTGCGCTTGAGGTCATAGTCGAACTCGGCGAGCAGCATCCTGTTCCGAGAGGTGACCAGCGGGCACGAGGTGTAGCCGTCGTAGCGGGCGGCGGGTTGCCGGCCGCGCATGGCAGCGAGCAGGTTGGCTACCAGGACCGGGGCCTGCTTGCGGACGGCGGCGCCGGTCTTGGAGGTGGGCAGGCTGGATGCGTCGCCGAGAGAGAACACGTTGGGCCAGTCGGGGCTCTGCAGGGTGTGCTTATCCACGTTCACGTACCCGAACGGGCTGGCCGGGTCGGCCAGCGGCGTCGCCTTGATCCAGTCCGGGGCGCTTTGCGGCGGCGTGGCGTGCAGGAGGTCGTAGTCGATCGCTTCCTTGGTACCGGCCTTGGTGTCCAGGATGACCGCTCTCCCGGCCTCGCCGTCGACCTCGGTGAGCTGGGATTCCCTGCGCACCTCGATGCCGTAGCCAGCCGCGATGCCCTCCAGTACCCTGGCCCAGTCGGGCTGGCTGAACATCACCGCTGTGGGCAGCACGAGGATGACTCGCGTCTTGTCCAGCACCCCCTGGCCGCGCCACCAGTCGGCGGCCAGGTAGGCGATCTTCTGCGGCGCGCCGGCGCACTTGATAGGCCCGGCGGGCATGGTGAACACCGCGGTGCCCCCGCGCAGGTCGCGGATGAACTCCCAGGTGCGCGGGGTTAGGTCGAAGCGGTAGTTGCTGGACACGCCACCCTGGCCGAGTGCCTCGGTCAGGCCGGGGACCTTGCCATAGTCGAGCTGGATCCCCGGCGCCACGATCAGGTAGTCGTAGCCCAGGACGCGTCCCTGCTCAGTCGTGACGACCTGCTCGCGCGGGTCGGCGGCCACAGCCGCCTCCCGCACCCACCGCACGCCCTTCGGCATGACGCTGGCCTCCGGCCGGACCGTCGCCGACTGCGGTGCCCGCCCGCCGCCGACCAGCGTGAACAGCGGCTGGTAATAGTGCTGGCTGGACGGCTCAACCACGGCGATGTCGTCCTCGCCGGCGCGGAGCAGCCGGGCCGCCGTGGTGATGCCCGCAGTCCCGCCGCCGACGATCAGGACCTTGTGATGCTCGGTGCCAGATGAGGATGTGCTCATTCGCGTGGCTCCTTCGGCTGGGTGCTGGGATTCCGGGCGATGGCCAGGCCGGCGTCTTCGGCGCGTTCGAATCCGTCGTCGATGCTGATCACCTGGCGGCCGGCGGCCGCCAGGACGGAGGCGGCCACCATCGCCCGGTAGCCGCTGTGGCAGTAGATCCAGACGTCGCCGGCCGGGATCTCGGCGAGCCGGCCAGGCAGCTGGCTGAACGGGAGGTGGATCGCGTTCGCGACGTGGCCGTCGTCCCATTCCAGCTGGCGCCGCACGTCCAGCACGACCAGGCTGTCGTCCTCGCCGGCCGCGGCGGCCAGGTCGCCGAACTTGGCCAGCCGGAAGGAGGCGAGCGGCTGGTCAGCATTCCACTGCTCCGGCCGCCCGGTCGCCGCCGCGGCCGGGCGTTCGATCCCGATGCGCACCAGCTCCAGCTGGGCCTGCGCCACCTGCTCGCTGGTCTCGCCGAGCAGGGTGAGCGGCGTCCCCCAGGGCAGGATCCAGCCGAGATAGCTGGCGAAGCTGCCGTCCAGCGGGAAGCTGAACGAGCCGGGCACGAACCCGGCCGCGAACGCGACCCGGTCACGCAGGTCCACGACCCATTCGCCGACCTCGATCCGGCGGCGAATGTCAGCCGCGTCGGCGGGCCGCGGCGGCGACAAGTCAGGGCTGCCAGGACCGGCCAGGTTGGCTGTGCCCATGTGAGCGTAGTAGGCCGGATAGGCGTCCAGCCCCGCCAGCAGCGCCTCGACGTAGGCCGGCTCGGTCAGAGTCAGGGCCGGGTTGAGCTGCTTCTCCCGGCCTATCGTTGACCATGCCGCCCGGGCCTGAGTGGCCGCGCAGAAGCTGCCGAATCCGTGCGTCGGGTAGATCTCCGCCACGTCAGGCAGCTCGCTAGCCAGGCGCTCCGCGGAGCCGTGCTGCGCACGGGCCAGCGCTGCGGTGTTGGCCGGGCCGAGCAGGTCTGGCCGGCCCGTCGAGCCGAACAACAGCGAGCCCCCGGTAAACACCCCGGCCACCTGCCCGCCTGCTTCCAGCACATAGGACAGGTGCGTAAAGGTATGGCCGGGCGTGGCAAGCACCCTCAGCCGCATCCTGGAGCCGACATCGACGGCGTCGCCGTCGCTCACCGGCTCCCGCGCGAAGCTCACCGGATCGGCGGCATTCACCAGGTAGGCCGCCCCCGCCGCGCGCGACAGCGCCAGGCCGCCGCTGACGTAGTCGTTGTGGATGTGCGTCTCGGCGACATGGGTGATGCGCACCCCCGTGCGCTCGGCGAGCGCAGCGATCCGGCCGGTATCCCGCTGTGGGTCGATGACGACAGCCACGCTGCCGTCGTGCGCCAGGTAACTGCGATCGCCAAGCGTCGGCGTCTCGATCGGCAGCACCTCGACCATGATCGGCGTCCTTCCAGGCCCGGCCTGGCCATCCAGATCTGTTAAATGTACGATCATTCGGACAGTGTTGCAATCACTTGCCGGGCAACACCACGCGTCCTGCATGCCGGTGATCGCGCTGAGCAGCCGCCGTGGCTGTCGCTGGTACCGTCGCTGATGTCCGGACAAACGGCTGGTAGTGCGCAGGGAGCGCGGGCTCATGGCGGCAGATGCTACAGCGGGCGACCCGGCGGCCCAGGGGCCGCTCGATCGCAGCAGCCCGATGCCGCTGTGGGCGCAGCTACGTGCTGACCTGCTGCGGCGGCTCGAGGCCGGAGAGTTCGACATGGCGTTCCCCGGCGAGATGGAGCTCGTCGCCGGCTATGGCGTCAGCCGGCACACTGTGCGCTCGGCGCTGCGTGAGCTGCGCGCGGACGGGGTCGTGCTGGCCGAGCGGGGCCGCCGTCCGCGGCTGGCCGGCCGGACGGCGATCACGCAGTCGGTCGGGGCCCTGTACTCGCTGTTCGCGTCCGTGGAGTCAGCAGGCCTGCGGCAGGCCAGTGTCATCCGCGCGCGGGGCATACTTGCCGACGGTGTCATCGCCGAACGGCTGGGGCTAGAGGCGTCCACGCCGTTGTTCCGGCTGGAGCGGCTGCGCCTTGCCGGCGAGGAGCCGCTCGCGCTCGACACCGTGTGGCTGCCCGCCGATATCGGCGCGCCGCTGCTGGGCGCCGACTTCACGCATACCGCCCTCTATGATGAGCTGGCTGCCCGGGCTGGCATCAGGCTAGACGGCGGGCGCGAGCACATCCGCGCGGTGGTGCCGACTAGGGCCCAGCAGCGCCTGCTCGGAATCGGCCCCTCAACGGGCGTCCTGGCGATCAGCCGGCTCGGCTATGCGGCCGGGCGGCCGGTCGAGTGGCGCCATACCCTGATCCGGGGCGACCGGTTCTCACTGCTCGCGGAGTTCTCCGTGCCTGCCGGCTACCCGCGGACGCCAGACAGCAGGTTCCCGGTCGCTGCGGCGCTGGCGGCTGTTCCCGCGGTATATTCGCAGCAGCCGCGGTCCTCATGACCGCGGCAATGTGACCGCAGACGCCAAGGCTCGCGGGCCGGATCGCCTCTGGGAAGGCCGGTTCCGTTTCCGGGACCGGCCACCTGGGCCTGGTTCAGGCGTTCTCCAATCTTCCGGACCTGGCCTGGCCGCCGCTACCTGGAACTGCTCGCCCGGGGCCGTTGCCACTACCTCCAGCAGTTCGTCCAGTGACGCGGGCACCTTGCGTCGCCGCAGCATGCGGCAGGCCAGCCGCCAGACATCCTCCCGGTAGCGCCACATCGCGTCAGCCGGACTGGTCCTGCTGCTCCACAGCGATAGCGTAGGCCCTGCCTGGCACTGTGCTCGGCCAGCAAAGCTATTCACATGGCGCCTAGCGCCGCCGCAGCCGCCCGAGCAGACCGGAAGGCTGGCTCTTCTGCAGGCGGTCGCAGGTGCAACGCTGCGACTCGGGCACTCCCGCGAGTACCTGGCTGACGTGCATTCCGCAGCCCTGGTAGGTGGCCTTATTGCAGGTCCGGCAGGTGACGCGATGGCACATGTTAGTCCTTCCGCGGTCGGCAGGTTCCGCTCAACTATACACCGGGGGGTATAGTTGATGCCGTGAGAAGGGCTAGCCGATGCAGATTGACGAAGAAGCTACCGGCCCGGTGCTGAACCGGCTTCGCCGCGCCCAGGGTCAGCTGGCGGGGGTTATCGCAATGCTCGAGTCCGGGCGCGACTGCCAGGACGTAGTGGTACAGCTGGCGGCAGTGTCCCATGCGCTAGACCGGGCCGGTTTCAAGATCGTGGCGAGCGGGATGCGCCAGTGCCTGGCCGCCGGGACGGAAGCCGAGATGACGCAGGAGCAGATGGAGAAGCTGTTCCTGACTCTGGCGTAAACAGCCGCTCCGGATGCAGTGGCCGACGCGCTGCCGCGACTATATCGAGAGGAAGGCATGCCAGTGGATTACGCGATCACCGCGCGCACCGCGGCATCATTCGCCGAGGCGGAGGCGCTCATCCGGGACGCGCTCAAGGCTCAGGGCTTCGGGGTGCTGACCGAGATCGACGTGCAGTCCACGTTGCGCGAGAAGCTCGGCGAGGAGATGGAGCAGTACGTCATCCTCGGCGCCTGCAACCCGCCGCTTGCGCACCGGGCGCTGTCGGCTGACCGCACCGTCGGCCTGCTGCTGCCGTGCAATGTCGTGGTCCGCGCCGCCGGGGATTGCACCATCGTCGAGGCGCTCGACCCGCGGGCCATTGCCGACATTTCAGGCCAGCCGCTGCTGAAGGACATAGCGGAGGACGCGGCCGCCCGGCTCAGGGCTGCACTGGACACGCTGCCACCAGAGCACTAACCAGCAGGCGCCGCCTCTTGCGCGGGCGGCAAGCTACCGGGCGTGAGGCAGCCCGGCGGCAGCGGGAACCAGCGCAGGGCCTCGAACTCGGGGCTGAGGCCAGTCGGCCCGTCGTCAAGCTGGCCGGGGAGCAGCACGCGGGCGTGACGCAGGTAGCCGGGGAACGCTTCCTCGCCGGCCCGGGAGCGGCACCGCGGGTAAGTTAGCTCACCGTCGGGGCCATATCGCACCTCGGTGAGCTTGATCTGCGGCCTGGGCGGGCCGTCGACGTGCCGCCACAGGCCGGCGTGCGGATCGAACCGGTACTGGGGAAGGAGCCGCGGCCGTCGGCGGCGATGAGCTCGACCGCGGCGGCGATGTAGTCGGCCTGAGCGGGGGAGATGAAGTAGTTGAGGTTGACCCGGGTCCAGCCAGGCTTCACGCTGTCGCAGCCATGGCCGATTTCCTCGCGCAGGCGTGGGAGCGGGCAGCGCCGATGGCCAGCCGTTGGCCGTAAGGCCCGGCGCACGAGCAGCCGCCGCGGGCCTGGATCCCGAACAGGTCGTTGAGCACCGCGACGACGAAGTTGTGATGCAAGAACTGAGAGCCATGCCGGATGCGGAACGAGACGATGGACAGCCGCCGGGACCGGTGATTGCCCAGCACCTCAATGGCGGGAGTGTCCGCCCAGCGACGCAGCACGCGCCGCCAGAGCTGTTCCTCCCGGGCTGTGATCAGGTCGGTGCCGACCGATTCCTTGAGAGCGAAGACCAGCCCGGCGCGGATGGACTCGGTGAAGTCCGGCGTGCCTCCTTCCTCGCGGGCGACCGGGTCGTCGAGATAGCGATGGCCGACCGGGTCGACGAACGCGACCGTGCCGCCGCCGGGCACGGTCGGCACCTGGTTGCGGACAAGCTCGCGACGCACGATCAGGACGCCGGGGGTCTGCGGGCCGCCCGGGAACTTATGCGGTGACAGGAACACCGCGTTCTTGTAGTCGCCGGCGCCTGGCGCCGATTCCGCCATCCGGATGGGGACGTTGGGCCCGGCGGGAGCGTAGTCCCAGAAACGAAAGAAGCAGTTCGTCTGCTTGCTGAACGGGTGGGCGTGGCCCTCTATCCGGCCCGCCACTGCCAAGGATGTCGCTGCAATGGAACGGTGGCAATCCCCGGCTGTTGACGCCTCGGACTTGGCTGAGGACGATTCGAGATCCGAGACGACTCCATAAGCAGCGAGTCCCGAACTGGGCGGCAGCCGCTAGCTATGCCCGAGTGAGCTTGAGCCCCAGGCTGGGAACGACGAAGGACGCGGGGAAGATCGGCGTAGTCCTGAAGCTGACGACCTGGCCATCGGTCACCTGAAACGAGAGCTCCCGGCTCGAGAATCGGCCGTCGCGGATCTTCAGGGTGTGAGGTCCAGGTGCGGGGCGGAGATGGCGATGTCGGCCCACAGATCAATCTGCGGGCCAGGAGCGGCATGAAGAGCAGCTGGACGGGCATCTGGGATCCCTGGAACACGGCGGATGCGACGGCGGGCTGGTTGAAGATCGCCGCGGTACCGAGGAAGCTGATGTTCGCAAGGACCCTCGGCCCGTGAGCTCAGGGCTGTCCCCGAGGCTGCTCTGTTCGCAGCGAGCGTCTAGCCACGTCGCAATGCGTGCTGGGTTGTGCTGACAAGCGACCCACCGACAGCTCATCTACCTGCGGAAACTGCCCGCACACCCACGAACTTTGCCATTTTCGAGGGCACGTCGGAGATCCAGCGCATGATCATCGGCAGGGCGGTCACCGGCCTGAACGTGCGCTAATAACCGCTGGTCATGGCGCTAATGCGGGGCCTGCCGGGCGGGCCGAGCGGGGGATGGCTGGTTGTCTGCCCGTTATTCCCCGTTGACTCGGGCCGGTTCCCAACGCCGTGCTGGATCCGTGCTGACCCCCTGGGGCCGGTCCGGTCGCCGCTAACTAACCGATCGTGGTTACAGCGGGTAACTAGGGCAAGGGCGGGCGACGGCATCTGGATGCTCATGACCGCGACGGTGCACGGCACCTTCGTGGACGGCCGACAGTCAGGTGCTGAACGGTGCCTCAATAAGCGGCCGACCTGCAGCTGATCGGCGCCCTCCGCGGATGATGCCTCCTTCCAGGCGGGAGCCCCAGCCCCGGCGACCGGGCTCGCCCCCGGCTCCGCCGGAAAGCGCGGGCATGACTCGTCTCCATCTCCAGCCAGGGTCCGCGTCGGGCTCACCGTATACCAGGCGTTCGGGCCGCAGATCGCGCTGCTCAGAACAGTCAGGGTTCGAGCCCTTGGTCGCCGTCCCGTTCATCAGCGTGCCGTGGAGCCGGCCGAAGCAGTGCCCGAACGCCACGTCATCGCCTGGCGTCCATCGGTGGCCGCTCGATCGAGCCACCCGGCATAGGCTGAGCACTAGCTACCGTGAGGCGCTGCTAGCGCGGAGGGGAGTGGCAGCCGATGACCGGTGATGGTCCATCGAGTGCCCGGCCGGACCTGCGCGAGCGGATTGCCCGGCGGTTCTTCGGACTAGTCAACCCGCTCGCCCGCCGGATGATCCCCGCCGGAGTGCCGACGGGTGCACCGAACGTCCTCCTGATCGTCCGCGGGCGCCAGTCGGGTATCGAGCGCACAACACCGGTCGCGATGCTGGACTTCGACGGACACTCGTATGTCCAGGCGACCTACGGAGCGACGGGCTGGGCCCGTAACCTCCGGGCGGCCGGCGAGGCGATCATCATCTATCCTGGCGGCCGCAGCTGCCCGGTTCACGCCATCGAGGTTCCATCCGATGAAGCGGCGGCGATTCTCCGGCGCGTGCTCGAGTCATACCGCCAGCTGGGCTTCGTGCGCAGGTTGCTCGGCTCGCACGTAAGGCCTCCCGTCGCCGTTCTGCGCCGATACCGCATACGCATCGACGACACCACGCAGGATTACCTCGCCGAAGCTCGGCGCCACCCGCTATTCGAACTCCGACCCGCATAACGACGACAGCGAATATGTGCCACCAGCCGGCCGGCGGCGCGGCGGCCACTCGTCCATGATGCACCCGCTCCCGTGATGAGCAGCAGCGCGGGCCCGCTTCCCAGCTCGCGGTAAGCAACGGTCCCGACGGAGGTACGGATCACGCGTATGGGTGCAGCCAGTACATCCGGGCCGCTGCCAGCCGCGCAGCCCGCCAGCGCCGCCGCCGCGCAGTACACCGCCAGCATCGCGCTGACCGGGAACCTTGTGCGCTCGGCCGGCCCGATGACTACCTGCTTCCTGGACGAGGGGGAAGGTCCGGTAAGCGAACTTCGGTGTACTCGCTGCGGTCCAGCTGCACGACGTCGGTGTAGTCGCTGCCTTCCGGCCCTGCGACGTCGTCGGTGTATTGGCCTGGCTGCACGACGTTGAAACTGGCCCTGGCGAGCAGCTTGCGCAAGTGCTGCCTCCCGGTCATGCCCGCGATCGCGACAGCCATGGCGGCGGCGAGCACGGAGCCGCCGAATATCGCGAGCCCACCGACGACGTGGCCCAGTATCATCATGATCAGTGCGGCCAGCAGGGCTACCGGCACTGCTGTCAGTAGCAGCACTGCGAGCAGCGTCGCGGCGATCAGGAACTTGGCCGACCTGCCCGGCGTCCGCTCCGCTTGCCAACCGGTCATCACGCTCACCTCGCTCGCCCGAGGACGTCAAGGCCCGGGCCTACTCCACAACAACAAGATATGTCGTGTGCTCTGGTTGTCAACGCGGATCTCGATCCCTTGTCATGGAATGAGCATAAATCGCCCGCGCTTCCTTCTATTCCGGCGTGCAATTCATGACGAGCCGGCGGTGGCGCACGAGCCGCCAGCATGCGCGACATCCATCTGGAGTGCCGGTTGATGATCGCTAGTTGAGGTCGGCTCGGCGGAATGTGACGAGCGCGGCGGCCAGCGCGCAAAGGCCGACCGAGATCAGCACTGCGAAGCCGGCAATGCTGACGCCGTTGCTGATCTGGTCGTTGTCGGCCGACCAGTAGAACAGCGACAGATACCGCCCGGGCCGGACCGCGGGGATCGTGGTGGCGAGCGAGCTGAGGAGGTAGGACGCGGCGGCCAGGCCGGCGCCGGCGCCGAGGGCGGTGCCGCGCCGCCTGGTGGCGGCGCCGACGGCCATGGTGACCAGTCCGAAGTCCAGTCCCATGAGCGTGAGCGCGACGGCGATGCTGACCGCGTGGCCGGCGGCGACGGTGAGCTGGAAGCCGCGGCCGATGACGACGCAGGTGGTGACCACGGCGGAGAGCAGCAGAGTCTGCAGTGCCATCGCGAGCACTTTCTGGAGCACGATCGCGCGCCGCCGGACCGGCAGCGCTGCCACGTGCGCGAGCGTGCCGTCCTCGTCCTGCCCGGCCAGGCAGGCGGCGCCGTAGCCGATGGTCAGCAGCAGCAAGATGAGCGGGAAGAAGTTGCCGTAGATGTTGCCGTTGAGCCAGCCGCCCGGAGAGGTCAGCTTCCCAGTGACGCCGAACAGCGCGGCGGCCGTCGATCCGCTGAGGCTGTTAAGCGATGTTGAGTTCCTGAACGACGGGTACAGTGCCACGACGATGAGCGTGTACAGGGCCATCGCGGCCGCATAGCCGATCGCGCTGCGGCGGCGGAGCCGCAGGTCGAGCCGGGTGATGTCAGCGCGCACGGGTCACCTCCGCGTGCGCGGGGTGCCGGTAGAAGGCCAGGAACAGCTCGTCCAGGCCGGCCGGCCGGGCGGTCAGGTCGACCGGATCCCAGCTGGCGATGAGCTTGAGCACCGGGCCGATGTCACCGGTGACGTCGAGCGACACGCACGGGCCGTCGGCGGCGGTGACGGTGACGCCCGCGACGGCGCTCAGGTGGCCAGGGTCGACCGGGCGGCGGAAGCGGACCTCGACTTTCCTGGGCGCGGTTCGCCTTAGCCCGTCCACGGTGTCCTCGGCCACGAGTCGGCCGTCCTTGATGATGGCGATGCGGTCGGTGATGCGCTGGACCTCGTCGAGGTCGTGGGAGGACAGGAACACCGTGCGGCCGTCGGCTGTGGTCTCGCGCAGCAGGTTCTCGAACTCGTGCTGCATCAGCGGGTCGAGCCCGGACGTGGGCTCGTCGAGGATCAGCAGCTCGGGCCGGTGCATGAACGCCAGGACCAGGCCGATTTTCTGCCGGCTGCCCTTGGACAGCTCCCGCACCGGCCGGTCGGCCACCACCTCGAACCGTTCCGTGAGCTGCCGCGCGGGGGTGTCGTCCCGCATGCCGCGGGCACGCGCGAACCAGGCGATGTGCTGGCGGCCGGTGAGCCGGGGGAAGAGCTCGAGATCGCCGGGCAGGTAGCCGGTGCGCCGATGGATCTCGGTGCTGTCGCGGGTGGCATCGAGGCCCAGCACCATGGCGCGGCCCAGGGTCGCCCGCTGCAGGGACAGCAGCATGCGGATGGTCGTGGACTTGCCGGCGCCGTTGGGGCCGAGGAAGCCGAATACCTGGCCGGGTTCAACCTGCAGGCTGAGGTCGGCGACTGCGGTGATGCTGCCGTAGCGCTTGGTCAGCCCGGATGTTTGGATGGCGGCGGTCATCGCTTGGTGTCTCCTTCGGCGCCGGCGGCTGGCAAGTCCTGCCCGGACGAGGCGGAGCGCACGAAGACACCGTCCGAGTAGACGTCGAACACCTCGGCCGACCAGCGGGCAAGCCCGTCGCGGGAGAGCGGATCGATGCCGGTGGCGTGCGTGATGTGCGGGCGCAGGAGCACCACCGCCAGGTCGTTACACAGCAGGAACGCGTCGCGGACCGCATCGTCGCGGGCGGCCCGGACCAGCCCCGCCTGCTCCAACTGGTGCATGCCGGCCCGGGTCGCCTGGTACAGCCTGCCGAACATGGCCAACCCGGCCTGGCTGCCGTCGCTGAGCAGCCGGCGCATGTAGCCCGCCATGGCAGGCTCGCGCTCCAGCCGGTCGGCAAACAACTGCGCGACTGACGCGCCGCCGTCGGCGGGCGCCCGTTCCAGGTCGGCGAGCAGCGTCTCCACGAAGGTGGCCACCCGTTCGTCGATCACCGCCCGTAGCTGCTCCTTCGAACCGTAGTGGTGGATCACCAGCGCGGGCGAGACCCCGGCCGCGGCGGCGACCTGCCGGACCGTCACGCTGGCGTAGTCCCGCTCGGCGAACAGCCCCATCGCTGCGATGCGGATCGCCGCGGTGGCTGAAAGGTCAGCCGGATCTGAACTCACGTTCACAATAATAAACAGACGTACAGCGCTGTCAACAGTGCTGTCAACAGTGCTGTCAACAGTGCTTTCGGCCGGTGCGGCCAGCCAGTCCGGCCTGCCGGACTCCCTAGCACACGTAGCCGGCCGCCGGGGCAGCCCGCGACAGCGCCGCGTGATTCCGAGAGACAGCTGCTGATGGCGCAGCGCGCGGGCGCTGCTAGCCACCAGCCAGCCGCCGTAGATGAGCGTGATCAAACCGGCGACGTAAAGCCATAACGCCACGTTGGCCGCTTGCCTGCCGACGTAGCGGCGCCGCAAGGCAGCCGGTGGGTGGCCGGTTCGACGGCGTTGCCATCAGTCGTCAGGGCGACGAGACGGCGATCTGCTGCCTGGGCGCGGGCTCGGATAGCGCAGACCCGCCACCGGGGCTACCGCGGCGAACACGCTGCTCGCATCGCAGGCGAGCTGGCTGGCCATCCGGCCGCCACCAGAGACGCCCGCCGCGTAGACCCGGCTCAGGTCGACGCAGTACCGGCCCGCCAGGTAGCGGACCAGGGTTGTCAGGAACGTCACGTCACTCGGTGCGTCGGCCGGCGGGAACTTTCCGTTGACCATCGGCTCACCGGGGATGTTCCGGTCGTAGCCGGTCCCGTCCCCGATCAGCGCCTGCGGGTAAGCGACGATGAAGTGGTCCGCGTCGGACGTCGCGTCCATGCCGCTGAACTTCTCCTGCGCACTGGCCGTGCTTTCGCTGCCGTGCAGGTTGAGAACCAGGGCGATCTTGCCCGTGCCGGTGTAGCTGGCCGGGATGTGCACGATGACCGTGCGCCGGTGGCCGCTCACCGGGAGGGTGTACTGCAACGACCCGCTGGCCTCGTGATGCCCGCAAGCGGAGGTTCCCGACGCTGTGCGCAGCGTGCGCGCATTGGCTACCGCTCCTGCTCCGTTGCCGCAGCCTGCGATCACGGCGGCCGGAAGCAGCGCTGCCAGGGTTGCGACGCTCAGCCGGCCGTGCGCTCGCGTCGATACGCAACCTGGTTGCATATCTGGTAGCGTACGGGTCAGTGACCACGGACGTAAACCCCTATCGCTTCGGCGACCTGCTGGCGCTCGCCCGCCAGAGCTGGATCCGCCGGATCGCGGCTGAGCTGGAGGATCGCGGGTTCGGCGATTACCGGATCAGCGATGCTGCGACGCTCCGCCGGCTGCGCCGCGGTCCTGCCTCGGTAGGTGAGCTGGGCGTGCACCTGGCCGTGACCCGGCAGGCCGCGCGCAAGGTCGTGCGCGGGCTGGAGGAACGCGGTTACGGAAGCACGCAGGCCGATGCCGACGACACGCGCAAGCTGAACGTAGTCCTGACATCCGCGGGCCGCGGCTACGCCGACGCGATCACCGAGGTCATCGCCAGGCTCAACCAGGCTGTGGCCGCCCGGGTCGCGCCTGACCAGCTCGCAGCGGCCGATGCGGTCCTGCGAGCATCCATCCAGGAGGAGAGCATTGCCCGCCGCGCTGCCTGCATCAGTCCGCCGCCGTCAGGGCAGGCCTGACGGCCGCACCGGCCGACCAGGACCAGGACCGGGGGTGGAGCAGGTCAGGATCTTGACGCGGACCAGTTGCCGCCCGTCGTGCCGCTGGCGAGATGGATCTGGTAACTGCCGGACATGGAGCTCCCCGACACCGAGCCCGAGTAGGTAATGGCCGTCGAGCCGACAGTGCCGAAATGTATTGAGCTGCCCTGCACTGTGCCGTGAATCGGGAGCGTGCCGCCTGCTGGGTTCGAAAGCTGGATGGTGCCGCTCAGTCTGGAGCTGTTCTGCTGCCAGTGAAGGGTAAAGGTGCCCGAGTAGGCGCCGCTGTACTGGCCCTGCCACGTTCCGGACAGTCCGGCGGCAGCTGCCGACGAGGTGATTGCCGCCGGCGTGCTGGTAGCGGAGGTAGCCGCGGCTGACGCGATGGCGGGAGCCGACGACGGCGGCGGCGTTGTCGCCGCTGGCGATGAGCCGCACGCGGCGATCAAGGCGGCGGCCGGTGCGGCAAGAATCGCGTATCTGACTCGTGTCATTGCTAGTCCTCCCCGGATAGGTCGTGCGCGTCGTCCGATGGACGCTCACGTGCTCGGTCGTGGGACAGACCTGGCCGGTCAGCGGCTACCGCGGTCATGAGCGCAGTGACCAGCTCCTGCTGATCGCGGAAGGTCGCCCGCAGCCCAGTGGCCACTTCGTCCACAACCCCCCGCAGCCGCGCGGCGGCAGCGTCTGCCCGGTCGCTGCCACCGCCGTCTTCCTGGAGCCGGACGATAAAAGTCCTCACGCGGCGACTATCTACGCGCGGTCTTCGCCTTGGCTGAAGGTGGTCTTAAGGCCGCCAGCCCGCGGCGTCCGCGAGTGCGACGGGAACGACGTCGAGTTCGCCCATGCGACGTGCGTACGCCGCATAGCGACGTCGCGCTTCGCCGTGGCGGCGGAGCCTGAGCTGGCCGGCGATGAGCGCCAGCCACGCGTCCTCGTCGTAGTGCTCACGCTCGAGCAGCTGCCCCAGGTACAGGCTGGCCGACTCATCGTCGCCGCGGTCGGCGGCAAGGCGCGCGAGCAGCCGCAACACCGTCAGAATCCGGGACCTGGCTTCCTCGCGCGCCTCGACTGCCCAGTCCTCGTAGAGGTCCTCCTCCAGGAAATCGCCAGCGTAGATCTGCCGGGCCCGCCGCAGCGGGGTCGCCGCCGCAACAGGGTCTCCCTTCGCCATCAGGTCGATTGCCTGGTCCGCGACGGCGAGGAACTCGATCAGGTCGATTTCCACGTGGTCGAGGCGCAGCGCGATGGTCCGCGAGTCAGCAGCGACGTAGTAATCGGCCGCATGCCGTCGCTCCGGATCCATGACCTTGCGGATCGTGCTGAGGGCGACCGATAGCCGGTTGGGTAGCGGCGCTGGGTCTTCGCCGGGCCATAGCGCCTCGGCTGCAGCGTCTCGGGTGACCGGCCGTTGGCGCCGGGCAACCAGCACTTTGAGCAATTCGCGTGCCTTGCGCGACTGCCAGGCGGTCAGTGGGACCGGCTCGCCGGACTGCAGTACGGCGAAGCGCCCGAGAGTCACGATTGCCACTTCGCGACCGCTGCCGAGTTTCGACGCGAGTAGTGCTGGTACCCCGATGGCTGGCGCCGCGCCCAGGGCTGCCAGCTCTCGCTGCGCGTGGTCAGCGGTCTGCTGATCGCCGGCGAGAATGGCCAGCGCGAGCCGGGCCCGCGCAGAGCCAACCTTGTTGCCGATGTCTTCCCACAGGCTGATCGCCGAGCGAAGCCGCGCTTGGTCGCCGGGTTCCCGTGCGGCGGCTTGCAGCTCAAGCGACTCGGCCAGGGCGGCACGGTCGCCAGTGGCGCGCGCCTGGCTCTCGGCCTGGCGAGCGAGCGCGTCGGCGGTCGCCGGGTCATGGCCGCGCAGCTCGACCTCGGCTGCAGCGCACATCGCGGCGGCCCGCTCGAGGCCGCTCGCCCTGGCTACCGCCGCGGCGGCCATGCTACGGGCTGTCACCAGGTCCTCGTCGGCGAGGACCCTGGCTAACCCGGATAGCGCAAATACCACGGTATGGGCGTCATCTGACTCTTCGGCGAGCGCCCGAGCCTGCTCGAACGAGCCGCGCGCCCGTACCATGTCTCCCCGCTGGCGGTACAGCTCGCCGTAGAGCACATGCGGAACGGACGCGTGCAGCGACCCGAGGGCCACGTAAATGTCCGCAGCGTCTCGAGCAGCCGCGAGGGCGTCATCGAGCTGGCCGAGGCGCAGGTGCGCCTCCGCCTTGTTAGTGAGCGCGAGAGCGGCGAAGAAACGATGGCCAGCCCCGGTCCCCAGGGCCAGCTCCGCCTCGGTGATGGCCTGCTCATACGCGCCGTTCTCGAGCGAACGCGAGCTCAGGTTGGCATGGATTCTGGCCAGCTGCACCCGGTCGCCGCCGTCGCTCGCCGCAGCGAGTGCCAGGCGGTACGCCTGCTCATTGCGCTCACGCTCACCGCGGCTCGCGGCGACCAGCGCGACCGAGACGTGGGCCGCAGCCAGCGCGCACGGGTCGCCGCTCTCGCCAGCCTGGCGCAGCGCGGTCGTGGCGAGGTCATCGGCAGCGTCGACCTGCCCCTGGCTCCACAACGTGGTACTCAGCCACGCGGAGACCATGGCGTCGTCGGCACCGACTCGGCCCGGGTCATGGGATGCCGCGAGAGTGGCGGCGGCGGCCGGCGACTGGCCCCGCAGGTACAGCAGCACTCCGTACCGCCACGCCACGCCCGCCGGGAGCGCGACTGATCCGCCTGAGTGCTGCACCCGTGAGAACAGGTCGATGGCCGCGTCCCACTCTCCTACCGCCTGCAAGGCCTCGGCCAGCACCGCGAGGAGCGCGGGATCCTCGCCGGTGCCGTGGCGGCGCAGTACCTCGATCAGGCGCGCAGCCGCGCCGGTCCTAACCAGGGTTGGCCCGTGCCGGCGAAGGAAGGACCAGGCTCCGTCCCGACCGCCCTCCGCGTGGCATTCCAGCGCCTGCTCGAGGCGAGAATTGTCTTCGAGCCAGCGCGCCACCCGCTCGCGGCCTGGTTCGGCATCGGCGATACCGTCGAGCGCGGCTACAGCGCCTGCCAGCACCGGCGAGAGACGGTAATAGCCGGGCGCTCCGGCTTCGACCAGCAGCCCCCGTTCCTGCAAGCCGTCGAGATCAGCACTGGTGGCAGCCACCCCGACGCCGCGGAGCAGGCGGATATCGATACGAGGTGCCAGCGCCGCCACCGAGAGGACGCGGCGGTCTGTCGGGTGCTCATCCGCCACGATATCGCGGGCAAAGGCGCGCCACAGGTGGCCGCGTTTGTGACGCAAGCGCGCCAGCTCACGGTCATGCTCAGCGGTGTCTAGCCGTTCGAGCCGGTCCAGCAGCAACTGGAGCGCGGCCGGCCAGCCGCCGGTGAGCGACCAGCACTCCTGTGCGAGGGTCGGCGCCGGCCCGCCTAGTCGCAGCTGGACCAGCGCGGCCGTTTCGCCGACGGTGAAGCTGAGATCGGGAGCGGTCACCTCGAGCAGCTCACAGTGTCCTTGCGCGCCTCCGAGGCCAAGCTCGGGCAGGCTCCGCCCGCACAGCACCAGGTGCAGCTGGGGCGGCGCCTGGAGGGTCAGCACCCGCAGCAAGTGACTCGCCGCCTCGTCGTCGCCTACGCACTCGAGGCCGTCCAGGATCAGCAGCAGGTCGCTCGGCTGCGCCGCGGCGAGCTCGCACAGCATGGCGGCGCGCCCTTCCGCCAGCACTTTGCGATCGTCGGAGCCGGTCGCGGCCGCAATGGCGGAGCTGCCCAGTGACGGCTGCTCGCCGAGCGCTGCGGCGATGCGAGCTGACAGAGATTCGGCACCGGCATCCGCTGGCCTCAGCCGCACCCAGCGGGACATGCCGGTGGCCGCGGCGTCCGCCAGGGCTGTCGTCTTCCCGTAACCGGCGCCGGCGACGACGAGCGTCGCCCGGCGGTGATGGGCGACCGACAGCAGCGCATTAACCCTCGGGCGGGAAACCCTGGCCGGGCCGCGTGCGCGTGACGGAGCCGGTGTATGCGAGACATCGCTCACTCAGGGAGTCTAAAGCCCGAGCTCTTTCTAGGTATACCTGGAACGCGCCTAGCGAGGCCCGGATCACGGTCGCGGGCTCAAACCTCGGCGTGAGCCTGGCACGATGGTGGTCTACGACACTGACCTGCATGCCGCGTCCCGGACAGCCCGCATCGAGGCCTTGAGCCCCGGCGCGGCCTAGCTACCCGCACGCATTCGGCAGCAGACAAACTGACCAATCTCAGAACTCGTCAACGCGGGCCGTTGAACTACGGCACGATCATCGGCAGCCCTCCGCGGATCATCCCTCCATCAAGGTCTGCGCTCTGGCTCGCCGAGTTCGGCAGCTGCCAGCGCTGCGGTGACAGCGTCGCCAGAAACTCTTCGAAATCCGCGCGTCCGTCTCGTGCCAGGCGGCGAATATCGACGACAGGAACGTCAGCCAGGCGGCAAGCGCCAGCCACGCGGCGGCCGCGGCCGGTCGCTGAGATCGGTGAGGCCGGTACCGGAGATCGCTGCTGCGCGAAGTTCGGCGTCCGGGTCGTCGCGCTCGCCGAGCCACCGGATCACCATGGCGTACACCACCGGAACGAAGCAGATGGCCGGCACTGCCCACATCACGGCGACTCCGAGCTGGCGGTCGGTGGCAGTGTTCAGGGCATCCGCGGCTGGCGCGGCATTCACCGATGCCGCACCGGACATGCCGGTGATGTAAGCGGCTATCCAGATGCTCCACATGGCGACTGCCGCCATGGCCGCGCGCAGCGGCCGCGGCAGTGACTGCCGCCGCTGCGCCACGGCCACGAGGTCTGCCCAGACCGCCGAGCCGGCGCAGACCAGTGTCACAGCCTCGACCACAGCCAGGGCCGGGTACCTCGCCAGCGCATTCAGCACCGCGGGCAGCCGCCAGGTGACCACGAGCGCGACGAAGAACAGCACTTTCGCCGCGGCAGCGCGGCCGGCGCCGCCAGCATCGGCCTGGTAACCGTCGGTGATCCGGGCAGCCGGCGCGGCAGTGCGCTCGCGGCCGCCGAGCAGCGAGTCGATGCCCAGCATCAGCAGCGCCGGCCCGACGACCGCGAAGATCACGAATTGCAGCGCCTGCACGAACGCGTACTGTCGCGCGTAGCCACTGACGGGCGGCACAACCGCGAGCAGCACGATGACCCCTGCCGCTGCCGTCAGCCAGGACAGCGCGCGTGCCGCCAGTCTGGACATCGTAGACGCTCCGTTCCGCACTAGCGTGGAGATCCCGCACCGGTCGCGCAAAATCTTGCCATGAGCGCACGACTACTGACCTGAACTTCCGTGCGTCCATAGCTGCGACCGCGCCGGTCCGGCGCGACATCCTCCGTCCTCCTCGCCCCGCGGTGGCGCCGAAGGTGACCCGGCCGCCAGTGGTACGAGCAGGCTGACGCGGTCGTCCTCGGCCAGGGTGAGATCCGGGTCGGGTTCTCGCAGGCTGCGCTGACGCAAGATGGCGACCGGCACGCTGGCAGGCGGCCAGCGGATGCTTCGCAGCGGCCGGCCAACGTCCGGCGATCCTGGTCCGACAGAGATCTCGAGGACCCGGTAGCCGTGCAACGGCGCCGGTGGCTCCGCCGGACGTGGCTGCCGCCCGGCCGCCGAGTCGCTGGCCGTGCTCTGCCGGGGCGGAGAACTGCCGATCCGGTCGGCCAGGGTTTGCAGGACACTGTGGTTGGTGATCCATCCCCGCACCTGCCGCCCGTCCCCGGACAGCACCGGCAGGCCGTCGCGGCCGTAGGCCTTGAGCTGGCGCAGTGTCTGGGCCAGGGACTCGCCGGCGTACACCGCCTGCGGGTCACCCTCATAGATGAGCCGTCCGGGCAGCGGCCCCACGCTGGCAGGAACGCCATCGGCGTCGTGATCATGGCCGTCGGGGACGGCCAGCGGGAACGGGAACGGCCGCATGGCGTCGGCGGCCCTGAGGTCGGCGAAGGCGCGCCATGGGGCGGCGCGGTCGATGTCTTGGCTGCGGCGCAGCAGCTTCGTGGTGTAGATGGTGCCGTAGCTGAGCGCCCGGGAGGTCGCGGTGGCGATGGCGACGGCGAGCATCACCGGCAGCGTGAGGGTGAAGTCGCCGGTCATCTCCACCACGCTAGCCACCGACGTCAGCGGCGCGCGGGCAGCAGAGGTGAAGACCGCGCCCATCGCGACGACCGCGTAGAGCGCGGGCTGGCCCGCAGCTGGGCCGAAGAGGTGGCCTGCGATCTCGCCGAACGCCATGCCCGAGGTCGCGCCGACGAACAGCGACGGCGCGAACACGCCGCCGGAGCCGCCGATGCCGAGGGTAGTACTGCAGGCGATGATCTTGCCCGCGGCGAGCACCAGCAAGAACCACAGGACGTAGTGGCCTCCGACCGCCTTGTACATGACCGGGTACCCGACCCCGTACATCTGCGGCAGGCCCAGCAGGATCAGGCCTAGCGCGATTCCGCCGATAGCGGGCCGGGCCCATTCCGGCCGGTTCTTCCAGGCGGCGTCCCACAGGTCTTCCATCTTGTAGACGACCGCCTTGAACAGCAGGCCGATCAGGCCGGCGAGTACGGCCAGCACCGCCACCAGGAGGTAGTCGGCGGGGTGGACGAGCGTGATCCCGGCCGGGAATCCCTGCAGGAATGGCTTGTCGCCGAGGATCGGGATGGCGACCGCGTCGGCGATCATCGCTGACAGCATGACGGTGAACATCGCGTCGATGGAGAACTCGCGCAGGATGATCTCGACGCCGAAGAATACGCCGGTGATGGGGGCGTTGAAGGTAGCGGCGATGGCGCCGCCTGCGCCGCACGCGACGAGGATCCGCATCCGGTTCTCGGGCATCTTCACCAGCTGGCCGAAGCCGGAGGCGAGCGCGGATCCGATCTGCACGATCGGCCCTTCGCGGCCGACGGACCCGCCGGTGCCGATGCAGATGGCGGAGGCGAGCGCCTTGACGACGCTGACCTGGGGCCGGATCCGGCCGCCGTTCTCGGCGACGGCGACCATCACCTCGGGCACCCCGTGGCCGCGGGCCTCCCGCGCGTACCGGTAGATCAGCGGCCCGTAGACCAGACCGCCGATGACGGGGATGACGACGAAGAACGCCAGCCCCAGCCAGGGCAGATGGGAGCTGCCGACATACCCGGCCTGGCCGAACTGAGCACGGCCGGTGGCCAGCCAGGTGAAGAAGTAGATCAGGTACCGGAACACGACCGCGCCAAGGCCGGCCCCGGCGCCGACCACCAGCGCGATCACGAACAGCCCGGCCCTGGATTCGCGCAGCCATCCGGCCGCTCGGTCCGCCACTACCGCGGCGCTCCGCTCGGCCCTCGCCGCTTCGGCTCTCATCCACGCTCCCGTACGCCGGCCCCGGCCTCGGGGCCGGCGTCCGCGCCGTTCCCAGCAGGCTTGTCCGGTCCCGGATCGGCCGAGCGGCCGGCCGGTCGCGGGCTGTCCGGGATTTTCCCGGTCGCCGCGAACGCGCGCAGGGCGGCAGCCACCGCTGGCTGCTGCCCGGCAGTTAGAACGCGCGGCGAAGCGCGGTTGCCGACGCGAGGCTGCTGGCCTGTCTTCAGGCACGTGCGAGCCCAGGGCGGGAATGGGCAGCTCAGAGATGCGTACGCGTACACGAGCCTGATTATACGCGTACGCGTACGCAACCTTGGGTAGGGTAGCGGGCATGGCTGAACCAGCCCCGGTCACCAGGCCCCCCGGGCAGCAGCAGGACGATACCCCGGCCGCTCGCGCCCGGTGGGGGTCAATCTCCCGCGAGGACATCGTCGGCGCGGCGGTCAGGATCGTTGAGGCCGGCGGATATGAGGAGATGTCGATCCGCAGCCTGGCGGCGGATCTGGGTGTCGCGCCGATGTCGCTCTACCGGCATATCCGCGACAAGGACGACCTGCTGGACGAGGTTGTCGACCGGCTCCTCGCGCAGGCCTGGCGCCCGGCTGCCGGAGCGGACGGCTGGCTGGCCTGGGTCATCGAAGCAGCCGCCAGGCTGCGGCAGTTCCTGGTGACCCAGCCGGCGGCGCTGCACGTCTATCTCCGGCATCCGGTCGTGTCGCCGGCCGCCGTCGAGCGCATGGACGCCATGATGGGCGTCCTGCGGCGGGCCGGGCTTGACGAGGCAGCCGCCCGCAGCGCGTACGGGGCCCTGCACACCTACACCATCGGCTTCGCTGCGCTCGAGGCATCCCGTGCCGGGTCGGCTGGTGACGGGGACATCAGCAGCCTCGCGCACCAGCTTGCCGCCTACACCACCGCCGGGCAGTTCATGGAAGGCCTGCAATACCTGCTGGAAGGAATCGGCAGGCAAGCCCGGGCAGGCCGGAACCCGGCTCGTGACAGCTGAGGGGCGGACGCCATCGTCGGCGACACGACACGCGGGGAGGGCCCTGGCCGGCCGCGCGGGAGGCCGACGCCCACCACGCGGTGACCGTCGCCGCGACCCTGGCAGACCAGCGCAGGCCGCCGCGCCGGTAACAGCATGCCGGGTCGCATGCGATGGCGCGACCGGGTTACGGGTCTCTAGAATGGGACGAGGTGAGCCGGGAAGCCTGGTCGGCGTAACGTCCCCCGATGGGCGGAACCTGCGGGCTCCGCGGCAGGAGTACCGGCCATGACAATAGGCGCACCCTCCGGCGACGGAGCGCGCCACGGCGGTCCCGCGCAGGAACTCGCTGGCGGCTGCGGCCATCGCGTGTGCTGGTCATCACAGGGCCAGAGCTGTTGCGGCGCTATCCGCCGCGCGACCTGTGGGCGCTGGCAGTCGCGCTTGCCGGGCCGCTGGCTGCAGGACTGTCGGTTTGAGTACGGCTCGCTGCGCAGCCATCCGCCGCGCAGGCCGGCGCAGCAGGCGCGGATGGTCGCCGTGGCGCTGGCTGAGCAGGTCGGGCACGCCTACAGCGCTGCCCGCGCTTCCGGGAGTGCCCGCTGACCGTCCGGCCCGGCAACTCGGCCAGGCTCCCGGCCTTCGGGGACCAGCTTGCCTGCGGACCGGCGGCGACGTGGCGGGTGCCACCGAACAGGAGGAGAGGCTAGTGCTCGCTGTCGTCTTCGCGGCCGGGGCAGCGGTGAGCCTGGTCACGAGCTGGCTGCTGGTGTCCCGGCTGGAGCGGATCGGCGAGCGGCTGGGCCTGTCGGAGGCACTGCTGGGAATCGTCGCAGCGCTGGCGGCTGACGCCCCGGAGATAACTGCCGCGATCGCCGCGATGTCGAGCCACCAGCAGCGGATCGGCGCGGGCGTGGTGCTCGGCTCGAATGTCTTCAACCTCGCAGCCTTGCTGGGCCTCGGGGCGGTGGTGGCGGGGCGCATCGGCCTGCACCGCCGGGTCGTGGCCTTGAGCGGGACGGTCGCACTGTGGGTTGCGCTGGTCTGCGTGCTGGTCGTCGTCGGCGCCCTGCCGACGCTGGCCGGCCTGGTGCTCGCGACGGTGGTGGTCGCACTGTACGTGGTTGTGCTGGGGACGGGCGGACGGGGCTTGCGCCTGCCCGCGCCGTGGCGGGCGTGGCTACGGTCGGCGGTCGCCGAGGAGGAACTCGAGCTGGAGGACGCCATCCGGCCCGGTCGCGGACGGTGGACCGACGCGGCCACGGCCGCGGGGGCGCTGATCGTGGTCGTCGTCGCGAGTATCGCGATGGAACGGGCTGCCGTCAGTCTCGGCAGGTCCCTGGGCGTCCCGGAGATCGTCACCGGCGGGCTGGTGCTGGCTGCGGTGACCAGCCTGCCCAACGCCGTCGCAGCCGTGTACCTGGCCAGCCGGGGCCGTGGCGCCGCGACACTCAGCACCGCGCTGAACAGCAACACCCTGAACGTCATCGCCGGGCTGCTACTGCCCGGCGCGCTGCTCGGCCTCGGAGCGTCATCCGGGCAGGCACTACTCGTCGCCGCCTGGTACGGCGGCCTCACGCTGGCGGTGCTCGCGCTCGCCTGGGTCCACCGGGGACTCAGCCGCCGTCAGGGCACTGCCATCATCGCCGCGTACGCCGCGTTCACGGCCAGCCTCATCGTCAGCGGCTACGCCGCGCCAGGCGGCATCGCCCTGATAACCGGGCTTAGTGTCCTATCGGCAGTGGCGCTCGCGGCGGCCATAGCGTCAGCCGCGAGACGCGGCCATCGCGCTGGGCATTCGCCGGTGCCTCCTGCCCTGAACGGGCAGAAGCCGGCCGACGGCGCAACCGCTGATGCACCTCCCGGCCGCGCATCGCTGCTGCCAGGCTGGACCGCCCGGCGGTTGTGGGCCGCCAGCATGATCGCGGCTTCCGCGGTCGCAGCCATCGACGCCGCCACCGGCCACCGGGTGGTACTGATCGGGCTGCTCATCGTCGGGCCTTGTATCGCACTGCTCACCGGGCGGTGGCTTCCGGCCACGATAACCGGCGTGTGGGCGTGCGGCCTGGCCGTGCTCCTCGGACTGCCCGACGGGATCTGGGCAACCGGCACTCACCTGGCATTCATCGCGGCCACCGCCATCGGCGCAGTGGCCGCGGCCGCCGGTGCGGCGATGATCGACCGCGCCGGCCGACGGCACGGGACTGAGCGGCTCCGCTGATCATGCCCGGACCTGAGCACCTGCCGCCTGCGGGACAGGCCCTGCGACATTGAAGTGCATTGATATGCCTGATATTTGACGGCATTCTGACATTAGTTTACGGAGTACCCGCCAGTCAGGCTGGTGCCGCGGTGGACTGGAGACCTCATGCAAACCCCCGATGCTCTGGCGAGCGAACCGGGAGCTTCGATTGCTCCTGGCCCCAAGGCACAAGCGCCGAACGGGTCGGCCGTGGAGATCTCGCATCTGCGTAAGACTTACGGTCCGCTGGTCGCGGTCGACGACGTCTCGTTCTCAGTCACCGAGGGCGAGATCTTCGGCATCCTCGGCCCGAACGGAGCCGGGAAGACGACCACAGTTGAGTGCGCCATCGGCCTTCGGTCCCCGGACTCGGGGACGATCCGGCTGATGGGCCTCGATCCGCAGGCCGACAAGGCTCAGATCCACGCGATCACCGGAGTACAACTGCAGTCGGGCGCCTTTCCGGCCAAGCTCAGGGTCGGCGAGATCATCGACATGTACCGGTCCTTCTATCCCCATCCCGCCGACGACGGCGAGCTGGCCGGGGCGCTCGGGCTGGCCGATAAGCGCAAGTCTTACTACCGATCCCTGTCCGGTGGCCAGCAGCAGCGCTTGTCCGTGGTGCTGGCGCTCATCGGCGCGCCCAAAATCGCCGTCCTGGACGAAATGACAACCGGACTGGACCCGCAGGCCCGCCGGGACGCCTGGGAACTCATCGAGCGTGTTCGTGACCGCGGAACGACGGTCCTGCTGGTCACGCATTTCATGGAGGAAGCCGAGCGGCTGTGCGACCGGGTAGCGCTCATCGACTCCGGGCGCATCGTCGCGCTGGACACTCCGGCGGGCCTGACCGACCGCGCCACGGGCGCGAAGACCGTCCGGTTCCTGCCGTCGGCGCCGTTCGACGAGAGCCTGCTGACTGATCTGCCGGAGGTGACCGCGATCGACCACGACGGCCACCACGTTGTCGTCACTGGCAGCGGCGAGCTCGCCACGGCCGTGATCGTCGCCATGCACGCGGCGGGCGTCGAGGCGCAAGACGTGCGGATCGACGCATCGACTCTGGAGGACGCCTTCGTGCGGCTCACCGGCAGGCACCTGCACGAAGCAGCAGCAGAAGCAGAAGCACAAGCAGAAGCAGGGGCACAGTCATGACCGCAGTCACGCTGACCAGGCAGCGAGCGCCGCGGGCCGCGTTCGGCACCATGGTGCTCAACGAGGCCAGGCTAGCCTGGCGGCAGCCGGCCGGGATAATCGCCGGCACCGGGATCGCCCTGCTGCTTCTGGTCATCTTCGGCGAGATTCCCGTGTTCAGGCAGCCGTCAGCCAATCTGGGCGGCTATTCGGCGTTCGACATCTACATCCCGATCCTCATGGCGTTCTCGATCGCGATTATCGCCTTCACCTATCTTCCCGGGCCGCTGGTTTCCTACCGTGAGCTCGGCATCCTGCGCCGTCTGTCGACCACGCCGGTGCCCGCGTACTGGGTGCTGGCCGCGCAGATTGTCGTGCAGGCCTGCCTGATGGCGGTCACGCTGGCACTGCTGGTCACCGTGAGCATCGTGTTCTTCGGGATCAGCGCCCCGAAGAACCTAGCCGCGATGGTGCTGTCGATCGCGCTCTGCATGGCCGCGCTGTTCGCGATCGGGCTGTCGATCGCGGCCCTGGCCCGGACCTCGGGCGCTGCCCGGGGCCTCATGGCGGCGGCGCTCTACCCGATGATGTTCTTCTCCGGGCTGTACTACCCGGTGCAGCTGATGCCGACCGTCATCCAGGACATCAGCAACTACACCCCGCTCGGCGCGGCCGTGCCGGCGATCGGTGAGTCGTGGGTGGGCCAGTTCCCTCCCGCGCAGCCGCTGCTGGTCCTCGCGGGATACGCGCTAGTGTTCGGATTCCTCGCCAAGCGCTTCTTCAGGTGGGAATGAGCCTGGCGTCCTGGATGGGAGGGGGTACGGCATGGCCGAATCGAGCCGTCCGGCCACGGGCGCCAAGGACCACAACGCCAGCGTCGCCTATGCGCTGGGCAGCGCCATGGCCGCCGAGTTCGCCGCCACGCGAGGGCTGAGCATGCGCCCGCAGGTACTGGAGATGGGGCTAGCCACCGCTGCCGAACTTGACGAGCTAGACAACGCAGCCCGCGCCCACCTCGATGACCCGGACACGGTAGTGATTTACGGCCTGCTCTTCCTCACCTGGGGCCGCAAGCCGGGCGGCGGTTGACCCATTCATACGAACGTAACCTCTGCCCGCGCACTGTTTCATACCGCGCCGCGCTGCGTGGATATCAGGGAAGTGCCCCTGCCGCAGCCTGCGGCCGGTGACGTCCTTGTCCGGACCGTGTGCTCTGGCATCAGCGGTGGCACCGAACGGCTGGTATACCGCGGCGAGGTCCCTGCCGACCTGGCGCTGGACGAAACGATCGACGCGCTCGGCGGCACATTCTCCTATCCCTTCGCCTATGGATATGCCTGCGTCGGCGAGGTAGCGGATTCCGGCCAGGCCGTTTTCGCGTTCCATCCGCACCAGGACGTATTCACGGCGCGGGCCGATGACCTGATCCCGCTGCCTGCCATCGATCCCGCCGCTGCAACCTTGTTCCCGCTGGTCGAGACGGCGCTGCAGGTGACGCTCGATGCCGGGACCGGATATCGCGACCGGGTCATCGTGCTCGGCGCCGGCGTGCTCGGGCTGCTGACCAGCTTGCTGTTGCAGCGTTCCGGGTGGCGCCCGCTGCTTGCCGAGCCGCAGGCGTGGCGCCGGGCCCTGGCCGGCAGCCTCGGCGCGCCCGCCGTGGCACCGGAGGAACTGGCGGACGAGACGGTTCCGCTGGTCATCGACGCTAGCGGCAACCCGGCTGCGCCAGCGATGGCGCTGAACCTGCTGGCCCATGAGGGAGCCCTGCTGATCGCGTCGTGGTTCGGCACTGCACAAGTGGTGCTGCCGCTCGGCGGTGCGTTCCACCGGCGGCGCCTGATCATCCGCAGCACGCAGGTTTCCACCGTGCCGGCCCGGCTGTCCGCGACCTGGACGCGGTCGCGGCGCCGCCGGGAGACCGTGGCGCTGCTCGCCGAACTACCGCTGGCACAGCTGTGCACTCACGTCTTCGCATTCAGCCACGCAGCCGAGGCGTTCCGAGCCGTGGACGAGGGGATACCCGGGTTGATGCATGCCGTTCTTGATTACGACAGGAGTGCTGCCGGTGACCTGTGAAGTCGGGCTGAGCCGAAGTGTCCGTGCTTTCCATATCATGCCGGGAGTACCCGGGCCGGAGGGCCAGCTGCATGATCATGACTACCGAATCGAGATCGTGGTGGACCGCGAGCAACTCGACGGCCGGGGCATGGTCTGCGATCTGGATGTACTGGAAGCGGCGCTGACCGAGCTCACCAGTCAGGTCGAAGGCCGCAACCTGGAGGAGATACGCCCAGCCGGGACCGAGGCCGTCACCGTCGAGGTGTTCGCCCGCTGGGTGCATGACAGCCTCTCGCCCACTGTCGCTGCCGCAGGCGGCGAGGCTTTGGCGGTGCGGGTGTGGGAAACTCCCGTCGCGTTCGGCGGATATCACGCGCGATGCTGGCGCGCTGCCTGACTAGGCCCGGGCGACCTGGCCGTTCGTCCTGGCGGCAGGCGGAGACGGGGCGGCCCGGTGAGTCAGGGGAGGTGGCTGGTGTCGTTAACGCGGTGGACGGCGCCGAATCCGCGGCCGTGCCATTGGATCTCGTTAATGCAGGCGGAGCCGAGATATAGCCGGTAAAGGGTGCCGAGCGGGACGCCGAGAGCGCGGCAGAGCAGGATCTTGATCGGGGTGATGTGACTTACCACCAGGACGTGCTGCCCGGCGTGGTCCCGCAGCAGCCGGTCACATGCCCGGTCTACCCGGTCGGCAGTGTCGGCGAAGCTCTCCCCGCTCGGCGGGGCCTGTCCGGGGTCGCGGCGCCAGGCTGCCGCGGCTCCCGGCCAGCGCTGCTGGATTTCTGCCAGGGTGAAGCCATCCCAGTCACCGAAGTCGGTTTCACGAAGATCATCATCGATGACTGCGGTCAGGCCCAGTTCACCGGCTGCGATGGCGGCGGTGGCGACAGCACGCTGCAACGGCGAGCTGATCACGGCATCGATCGGAGCACCGGCGGCCAGGCGGCAAGCGGCCGCCTTCGCCTGCCGGGTTCCGTTAGCGCTCAGCGGGAGATCGCGCAGCCCGCTGAAGCGGTGTTCGGGTGACAGTTCGGTATCGCCGTGCCGCAGCAGGACGGTGGTGGTCGGATCTGGTGTGGGGTTATCCCAGCCCAGTGTCATATGGCTATCCCGCGACTGTGAGGGTTAGTGGTGTCGACCGGTCCCTTTAACGGCAATACGAACGCATCAGCACAACGGTTCAGCGCTCACCGTGGCAGTTCGGGTGCTGCGGGTCAAGGGGCGGACGCCGTCTGGGACGTGACCGTGCTGAAGGCGCTGAGGAACTGGTTGCGGAACGCGCTCATGAGCTCAAGCGGAGCGAAGCGGCCGGGCAGCAGCCCCTTCTGCCAGTGCCAGGACGCAATCTGCCTGAATACGGCCGGGTCACGGGCCACGATCGAGATCGGCACAGCGTGGCTGGCACCGGGGCCGGTGATAGGGCTTGCAGGCTGCTCGTCGCCGAGCAGGATGAGCACGAGGTTGGGATCGTGGAGCTCGGTGACCCATGAGGTGAGGGCCTGCATCGAGTACTGGATCGACTTCCCGAAGGCCTGGCGCTCCTTGCTGGCGCTGGCCACGACGGAGAGCGCCGTCTCCCCGCGCGCGGGCATCGGGTCAAAGATCGAGCCGTTGCCGACCTTGCTCCAGGGAACCATGGTCGGGAACGGGGCCCACGGCGAGTGCGAGGAGACCAGGTCGATCTCGGCCATCACCGGTTTATGACCTGGGGCAAGCTCGAGCCGCTGGAACTCGGAAAGGGTGTACTGGTCGGGCATCGGGGCGTAGCTGAAGGCCGGGCCCTGGTAGCCGACGTTGCGCCGGTCGTAAAGCTTGTCGTAATGGTAAAACTGCGTGCCGGCCGGCCAGGTGCGGTCGTCAGCGGGGCTGTCGCTCACGGTGCGCCAGCCGGCCTTGTCGAAGGCGTCGCTGAGGGTGAACCGGCTGCTGCTGACGAGCTGGGCATACCGCTCTGGGCTGTTGACCCACAGCCCCGACTGAAGGGTGGAGTGCGCGATTTCGCTGATCCCGCCGAAGCCCGGGGCCGTGAGCCAGGCGCTCTGGCTGGACCAGCCGGCCCGGGCCAGCGACGCGGTGCTGCGGCGCAGGAAGGCGTCGACGCCCGGAGCGGAGCTGGTGCCCCGGATGGCGCTCTGCCCGTAGCTTTCGACAAAGGCGATGATGACGTCCTTGCCGCGCAACCCGGTGAGCAGGTCCGACGCGGGGACGCCGGCCTCGGGGTCGCGGCTGTCGACGAGCCGCGCGAAATGACGCTGGTCGCTGAGCGCAGCCTGGGTGGCACGCACCTGCGCGACGGCCAGCGCGATAGCGCTGGTCGAGGCTACCGGGACGCCCGGCATGAGCTGCAGGGACAGGCCTGCGCATAGCCCCCAGACCGCGGCGCCGGCAGCGAGGCCGCGAACCGCGCCGCGGCGATGCCGGGCGGCGACGCTGGTGATGTGAATCGCTGCCGCGGTGATCGCGGCAACGAGCAGGAGGAGGCCGACCGCGAGCGCGGCGAGCAGAAGATTGGTGCGGGTGCGCCCTATCGCGTCGCGCACCACGCCCACCGCCGGCGGGATCTCGCCCCAGTCGTGCACCGGGTTGAACGCCCGGTCGACGAACTCGAAAAACGCGAAATTGAGGATCTTGGCGAGAGTGAGCACGCCGAGCAGGATTCCGATGACGGCGGCCACGATCCGTCGCGGCCAGGCCGGCAGCACCACCGCGACAGCAACCAGGACCAGCCCCTCCACGGGGATGCGGATAAAGGCGGCAGGACTGAACTGCCAGGCACGGTCTGGTACGAGGAGGTCCGCCCACACGAGAAGGACGGCGAGGAGAGCAATGGCCAGCCGCAGCGCCTGGCGGGTGCGCGGGCCGGCGCCGGCGCGGTACAGCCAGACCACGTCGCGGCCGAATGACTCGGCCAGCAGTAGCAGCGCGACGGCGACCGCGATAATCCCGGCGAGGCGGTCGAGCACTCCGGATACGGCGACGGTGAGCACGATGCCCTGGACGGCGGCTACGACCTTGCGCCAGTACCGGGATGGCAGCGGCGCGGCCAGCCACGGTATCAGCCAGCCCGCCAGCAGCAGCACGTAGCGGGCGGCGCCGATGATCAGCACCCAGCTGCCGTAGTCCCGCGACACGGCGATGCTCAGCAGCAGGATGAGGAAGGCGTCGACCTCGCCGTCGAGGCGGCCGCCCAGCGGGGTGGCGGTACCGGTGCGTCGGGCCACCTGACCGTCCACCGCGTCCAGGGCCAGCGCGACCGCGGCCAGGGTGACCAGGGCCGTGACCGACGCCGGCCGGCCGAGCGAGTCGGCAACGAGGCCCGCGACCCCGGCGCACAGCAGCGCTCGTGTCAGCGTGACCCAGTCGGCCGGGTGCATCGCCGGGTGGTCGCTGCGGATGCGGGCGATGGCAATCAACGCCGTCGCCGCGGCGCCGGTCGCCAGCCCTGCTATCCAGCCCGCGACGCCGAGACCAGCGGTGACAGCGACGACGCCGAGCACCGCGGCTGTGGCGGGCATCCCGAGGATCGTCGCGAGCCGAATCGTAGCCAGCGCGCCGTCGTCCAGCGGGCTCTCCGGCGCGGCCTGTCCGTGCATCGCGCCAATCGCACGCACCGCGCCTCCGTCTGCACTCAACCGTCCGCCGCCGCATCCGACAGGGAGAACGGGGCAGCAGCCACGCTGGTTCACCGCGACCGATCCCCACAGGCTGCCACAGCCGGACGGTTGAACTATGTGACCGGCCGGTCCGTGTAATCCGGTGTGGCGTTCGTGCACTCAGTTCCGGGCGGGATCGGCGGGGCCGTCCGCCGCTTCGGAGTGTCGTTTCTGCGCCTGGCGGCCGGCGTCTCCGTGCTGTGGTTCCTCGTCCGGCTGGTGGGCGCGGCGCCGTTCGAGGACGGGCTGCGCGCGATCACCTGGCCGGCGGTCGTGGCCGCCATCGCGCTCACTGTGCTGACCACGGCCTGCTCGGCCTGGCGGTGGCGGGTCGCCGCCCGGGCGCTCGGCATTGACATTGACGTGCCAGCCGCGATCGGCGCCTGCTACCGTTCCCTGTTCCTCAACTCCGTGCTCGTCGGCGGGGTTCTCGGCGACGTGCACCGGGCGGTCACGCACGGTCGGCGCGCTGGGGACCTGGCGGTGGGGCTGCGCTCGGTGGCGTGGGAACGGCTGTGCGGTCAGATCATCCAGGCCGTGGCGACCGCCGTGGTACTGCTGACGCTGCCCTCGCCGGTCCGGCCCGCGCTGCCATATGTCCTGGCAGGTCTCGCGGGCGTAGCCGGGTGCGCTGCACTGGTGGTGCGCGGCGCAGCTCGGCGCGGCCGGTCGCGGCTGGCACGCGCAGCCCGTGCCGTCGCCGCAGACCTGCGCGGCGGACTGCTGGCAGCAGATGTGTGGCCCCAGCTCATGCTGGCCTCGGTGCTGGTCGTGGCCGGGCACACGGCGACGTTCGTCATCGCTGCCCGGGTTGCCGGGTCCACCGCGCCCCTGGGTGAACTGGTCGCCCTGCTGCTGGTCGTCCAGACTGCAACGGTGATCCCCCTGAGCATCGGCGGGTGGGGGCTGCGGGAAGGAGCCGCCGCCTGGGCCTTCGCCGCAGCCGGGCTCGGCGCAGCCACCGGCGTGACGATCGCCACTCTCTATGCGGCACTCATGCTGGCCGCGGTCGCGCCGGGCGCTGGCCTGCTGCTGAGAGACGCCGTTCGCCGCCGTCGCGACCAGGGACAACCGGGTGAGTCGAGACGACCCGCTCCGGCGCCGCGGCCGCTGGATGTCGCTCGTGACTGACCGGCCAGGCCCGGTGACCGGCCTCGGCCGCGCGAATCCTGTCATCGTCGCGGCCGTCGTGCTGATCATGACGCAGTTGGGCTGGAAGGCGTACCTGCTCTCGCGCTTCTACTTCCGGCAGGACGACTTCCTGCTGCTGGATCGCGCGCTGTCGCGCGGGCTGAGCCTGAATTACCTGTTCAGTTTCAGTGGCGGCCATCTGAGGCCTGGCGGCCTGGTCGTGTTCTGGCTGATGACCCGGCTGTCGCCGTATGACTGGCAGCTCGCCGCCATCGCGACCATCGCGGCGCTGGCGGCGGCAGGCATCCTGATGCTGCGGCTGCTTCTCATCCTGTTCGGCAGCCGCCCGGCGATCCTGATCCCGCTGATCATCTTCCTGTTCACGCCGCTGACGCTGGCCGGGCTGTCGTTCTGGACCACCGTGACGGACTGGCTGCCGTTGCAGCTGACCATGCTGGCGGCGACCTGTTCCCACATCAGGTACGTTCGCTCTGGTCGCGTCGGCCATGTCGTCGCCGCAGCCGGGTGGCTCGGCGCAGGCCTGCTCTTCGACGTGCAGGGCGCCCTGGTGCCGCTTCTTCTCTTCGCCCTCACGTCGGCATATCTTGTGCCTGGCCGCTGGCCGGCCGCGGCCAGGCGGACCTTCCGGGGTTTCCGGCGAGCCTGGACGATCTACGGAGTGCTGACCGCCGCGTACGTCGTCCTCTTCCTGATCAAGCTGCAGGCATCATCCCAGCAGCCGATCAACCCGAGACACGTCTCGAGCGTGCTGTCGCTGGCTGCGACCATGCTCCGGGTCGGCTTCGTTCCGGCCGCAGTGGGCGGATCGTGGCGCTGGTTCGTGCCTGGCGGCGACTACGGCTTCGCGGCCGAGACTCCCGTACTAACCCAGGTCACCTGGGTGCTGGCTGCACTCATCGTCGGCGCGAGCCTGTGGTACCGGCGGCATGCGCTGCGGTCCTGGCTGATCCTGGCCGGATGGCTGCTGCTGGCCGACTTCGGACCGGTTGCGATCTCGCGGCTGACGGAGCTGCCCGCCAGCCTGCTGGGTGCCGAGACGTATTACCTGGCCGACTCCGCACCCGTCCTGGCTGCCTGTGTCGGGCTTGCGTTCTGGCCCGTCATCGGCGAGCAGGATCCCTACCGCGCCAGACGGCCGCGGTCGGTGCCGCTGGCGGTCAGCACGTTCGCCCTGACCGTAGCGTTCCTGGCGGGCTCGATCTGGTCCGGGGTCACCTATCTCAGCCACACCTCCAGCGCCAGGACGCGCTCCTACATCGACACTGCCCGGTCCGCGCTGGTTAGCGCGAAGCCTGGCACCGTGATCCTGTCGGCGCCCGCTCCGTGGTACGTGATGTATGCCGGGTTCCGGGGACCGGTAACGCAGACGTCGAACGTCCTCGGGCCGCTCGCGCCGGAACGTGCCGGGATCCGTTTCGTGACGGTTGCCGGGGGCGCCGTGACGAACCTGATGATGTTCGATAGTCGGGGGAGATTGCGGCCGGCGCTCGACGTCGGCGCGTCCAGCATCCGGCCTGGCCGCTCAGGGACATGCTGGCCGATCCGGTCGGCGGCGACGAGGATTCCGCTCAGCGGTCCCGTCTTCCGCTACGCCTGGATCATCCGGCTCTCGTACTCCGGCCCCGCAACCATGGTGCAGCTTGAGCTCGGCAGAGCCGTCAGCGACGTCGCGCTGCCAGCAGGCCGGCGCGGCATTGACATTCGGATGACCGGCGGGGGCAGCGCTGTGCTGGTGCGCAGCCTGAGCGGAGAGCCCGCGGCGTGCATCTCATCGCTGAGACTAGATCCTGACTTGCCTCGCTAACATCCCAGACCGGCTCTCGTCGCCGTGCGCTGGCCGCAGCGCTAGCCGGGCGAGCGGCCCGCGTAGTCAAGCTGGTGAGCGATGTAGACCAGCTCGCCTGCCGCGAGCTGCCGACAGCGCACCGCCAGCCAGTCGGCCAGGTCCGCCGGGTCTACCCAGTCCTGGCGATTCCGCAATGCGTCCCGGATCGTGTGAAGGATGCTGCGCAGGAAGTAAGCCTCGTCGGCCGGGTAGGTCCCGTCCGGGGACGGGTACACGACCCAGTCCGACGAACCCGCCGCCAGCGCGGGTGCGCCTGCATCGCGCAGGTGGTGAAACAGGCCTCGGCCCGTGCGGCTTTCGCCGGCAGGCTGGCCGTAGCGGATGCGCTCGTCCATGTCGCGGTGGTAGGCCCGCATGACCTGGTCGTCGTGGGCGTGGCCGGGCGCGAAGATGCTCTCGCCGTCGTAGTTGATGGTGAACCAGTAGACGCCGCCGGGGATAAGCAGCCGCAGCAATCCGGGCAGCACGGCTGGCACGTCCACCAGGTCCAGGACGGCGTTGGCGATCAGCACATCGGCCAGCTCCACGTGACCGGCCGCCAGGTAACCGCCGAGCTCGGCGTGCACCAGGCGCACCCGCAGATCACCTACCTGCAGGCCATCCGGCAGCGGGTTGCTGCGCAGACCCCGGCTTGCGGCCCAGTCGCGCAGCCACCGACGCGAGCGATCTAGCAGCTGCCGATCCGCATCCAGCAGGACGTACTCGCCGGCACCGGCAACGCCCCAGTCCAGCAGACGGGCCGCCATTGTCCCCAGGCCGGCGCCGACCTCGAGCACCCGCGGCGCCCCCGCGGGCATCAGGCGGCGCAGCTCGGCCAGCACCTGCCGGTTGAGCGCCCGGTCATCCACGGTCGTTTTCGCGACCAGGTAGCGGGCATAGCCGGAGGTCGCCGACGCTTCATCGAAGCAGGTCATTGCTTCTCGGCTACCATCGCGAACTTTCGCACCCGCCCGCTGCCGAGCCAGTCACTCCACAGCCGATGCGAAGTGATCAGGTCGGCGGTGGCCTGCGTCCCGATCTGGGCGGCGATCTGGGGTGAATCAGCTCGATAACAGCGCAGCAGCGCCGCGGCTGTTGCCTGATGGGAGGAGCTGTACTCAAGCCGCCATGTCACGGTCAGCCCCGCTTCGCGCAGCACACCTGTCAATGTCGCCAGCTCAATGGGCCAGACCGTATCAGCGCCGGGCATCAGGGCTCGCTCCTGCTCGGTGAGCAACCGGCCTTCCTCGACTGTGAAGGCGAAGCGCCCGCCCGGCTCCAGCACGCGCGCCACCTCGCCCGCCAAGGCATCCTTGTCGGGAAACGCCAGCATCGTCTCCAGCAGCAGCACCACCTCAAAGCGGCCCTGGGGCAGCGGCGGGAGGTGAGCCTGCTCGAAGCGGCAGGGGAGATTCGAGGCCAGCTTCCGGGCGATGGCCAGTGCGCTGGCGGATTGATCGACGCCCAGGTAGCGGCAGCCCGACTCGGCCGTGATCAGCCGGCCGGGACCGGCCACTCCGCAGCACAAGTCGAGCACGGAGACACCGCGGCCGACCCCGGCCCGGTGCGCCAGCGCACGGACCTCGCCCGCTCGCATGAAGCTCTCCTGGCCCACGTACTCGCCCGCCGGGAAGGCGGCTGCCCGGGCCCGCTCCAGCGCCGTCGCCCCGGGTCGAACTGTGTCCACCGCTTCTCCGTTCCATCGTGTGTCAGATATGACGGATCGCCGGCGGGTGTCGTTCAGATCGGCCGGAGGCTGGAGGCTGGCTTAGTGTGGCAGGCGCTCTGGACGGCGGGAATATCGTGCGGGTCCACGTAGTAGCCCCCGAGGGTTTCGACAATCCCGGCCAGCCTACCGGCGGCAACATCTACGACCGGCGGGTCTGCGCGGGACTGGCCGAGGCCGGCTGGGAGGTGCTGGTAGCGACGGTCGCCGCGGCGTGGCCGGTACCCGACTCGGTCGCCCGTGCCGATCTGGCCCGCATCATTGCCGCCATCCCCGACGATGAGATCGCCCTGATCGATGGGCTGATCGCCTCGCCGACCGCAGCGCAGCTGCTGCCACACGCGGGCCGGATACGAATGACAGTGCTGCTGCACATGCCGCTGGCCACCGCGCTCGACACACGCCTTGACGCCAGCGCGCAGCGCTCCGAGAGAGCCGTGCTTCGTGCGGCCACCGGCGTGGTCGTTACCAGCGAATGGACCCGCCAGCAGATCCGGACCCGATATGAGATCCCGGCCCGCCGGGTGCACGTCGCCCGGCCGGGCGCCGATCGGGTCGATGCCCCCGCCCGACCGGTCCGCGGTCATCTGATCTGCATCGGAGCCCTCGGTCGCCACAAAGGGCAGGACCTCCTCGTCGAGGCACTCGCCGAGCTGGGTGGCCTGGACTGGCATTGCGTGCTGGCCGGGCCGCTCGACCGCGACCCAGACTTCGTCGACCAGTTGCGCACCCGTATCACTCGCCTCGGCTACGCCCACCGCATTCGGCTCACCGGCGTCCTGACCGGCGCGGTGCTCAGCCGCGCATACAGCACCGCCGACCTGCTCGTCGCGCCGTCCCGCTCGGAGACCTACGGCATGGCTGTCACCGAAGCGCTCGCCCACGGCCTGCCCGTCATCGCCGCCGCAGTGGGCGGGCTGCCCGAAGCGCTCGGCGCCAGCACCGATGGCACTCGCCCCGGCCAGCTGATCCCGGCCGGCGATCCGGCTGCCCTCGCTGCCGCGATCAGGGACTGGCTCGGCGACGAGCGCCATCGGCACCGGCTACGAGCCGCCGCCCGAGAGCGGCGATCGAACCTGCGCGGCTGGGACCAAACCACGCAAGAGATAGCGAACGCACTGACCGCCGACAGCCGCAGTAAGCCCGTGCCGCTCGGATTGGCCAGCAACCCCGGGAAGACCGGCGATCGGACTTGAACCGCTCGCCGTCTCGGCCCGTGACACCAAACGCGGCCGTCGCAAGGTCAGGCTCACGTTCCCTCCGGCCTGCACAGCTTGGCGGCGAGATCTGCCCGATCGCGCCGGCATCGGAGCGTACTAGCAGGCGTCTGCGTCAGGATGTAACGTCGCGGGAGATTTTATGCAACCGGAAGGTGATCAGCACAAAGTGCGCTCGATGACATTCAGGACCGAGAGCCGCATAACGATTGCCAGCAGCATCGGTGCGGTGTGGGCGTATGTGTGTAACGTCGGACGCTGGCCGGAGTGGGCGCCAACGGTGCTCGAATGCCGGGTTCGCGGCGCGGCTCCGCTTCAGCCCGGCTCGCGGGTGGACCAGCGGGCGAAGGGGATACTCTGGCTGACTCGCGGCCGGAGCCAGCAGGTGACTGCCGTCGAGGAGCCCCGCTACGTGGCGTTCGCGGGGCCGATGGGTACGTCCGCGGCGCGCTGGGCAATGGAACTCGAGCCGGTGGACGATAGGCGGACCGACGCCATGATGTGGATTGAGGTCGACCTCGCGGGCATCATGCGCGCGGTCCCCCGCACTCTCAAAGGCAGAGTTCAGCGCGTGAGCGATCAGGAGATGGCGGCGATCAAGGCTGCGGTCGAAGCCGCTACGCGGACAGGCGCGGAGTCTTAGGTGGGGCGGCCCGCGGGTTCTGCTGCGTCGCTACCGAGATCGAGGAGCGCACCGTGAGGCAGGTTGACGACACGCGAGAGCACCTGATCGAGACATACCGCAAGAAGGCGAAGCACTACGACATCACCTCCCGGCTCTACCCCGTGCCTGGCTACCCGCAGCGGGCCCAGCGCCTCCGGGCCGTGCAAGCGCTCGGCCTTCGCGCGGGTGACAGCGTCATCGACATCGCATGCGGCACCGGCCTGAACTTCCCGCTGATTGAGGAGGTGATCGGTCCCGGCGGCCAGATCGTCGGCGTCGATCTGACCGACGCGATGCTCGCCCGGGCCCAGGATCGGATCGAGACGAACGGCTGGCGCAATGTCAGCCTCGTCCAAGCCGACGCGGCCGACTTCGACTTCCCAGCCCGGGTCGACGCGATCCTGTCCACGTACGCCCTGTCGCAGGTGCCCGGGTGCGCACAGGTCATCGCCCACGGCGCTGCGGCCCTTTCCCGAGGCGGGCGCTGGGTCGTGCTGGATCTCAAGGTTCCCGACAACACCCCTGACCGGCTAGCGCAGCTCGGAACCGCAATTGTGCGGCCGTTCGCCGCCATCGATGAGTGGATCAGGCGCCGTCCGTGGGAGGAGATTCGCGCGGCCATGCACGAAGCGCTGGCCGATCTCTCCTGGACCGAGCTGTTCTTCGGAACCGCCTTCCTCGCGGCCGGGTCCCGCGCGGCCCCGGAATCTTCGGAGTAGGACCGCGGGGGGAGTGGCCAGGCCTGGGCGGCGCCAGGGTCATTTGACGGGCACGGTGTAGGCCACCACCTGCGGATTGGCGCCGCCGCCCGACTTGCCGGTCGCCGGGCCGCCCGCGGGGACGATCACCGTGTTGCCGGCGATGGCGATCGGCGCATTGGCTGAGGTGGGCAGCTGGCGGCGGAACACGATCGCGCCGGTACTGCGGTTGAGGGCGATCAGGACACCGTGGTAGAGCGTCGTGAAGACAAGATCATTCGAGACCGTGGCGGCACCGACTGGCAAGTCCGGCACCTTCGTGTCCCATTCGACCTTGCCGGTGGCGAGGCTGAGTGCCTCCACCTCGCCAGCGGCAGCGCCAGCGGCCTTAATCGCGACGGGCAGCTTCAAGCTTGTGTAGGTGAGCGGCAGGTCGATGGTGACCACGTAGATGCTGGAGCCCGCGATGGCCATGTCGGTCAGGATGCCGCCCACCGAGCCGGGAAGAATCGTGAAGGGCACCTTGAGCGTGATCTTATGTTCTAGCGCCAGGAGCGAGTCGTTGTCGTGGCCGTTGTGCTCGCCGACCGGCGTCTTCCAGATCAGCTTGCCGGTCTGGGCGTTCATCTCGTAGACGTAGCCCATCTTGCCGCCGCCGAGGACGACCGATACCCCGTTGACGCTCGCCGAGATCGGCGAGGCCTGCATGTCGTAGTCCTTGAAGTCGTTGGGCACGCCCTGGTAGTACCAGCGCAGTTTCCCGGTCGTCGCGTCGAGGTTCACGTCGCTGTCGGTGTACAGCTGCGCGGAGGGATGGGCGATCGCGGAAGCGACCGACTGATAGGGATTGCCGATGCCGAACGTCACCGATCCGTCGTTGCTGACCAGCGGCGTCTCCCAGGCGCCGCCCGAGCCGAGGCCAACAGCCGCAACGCCAGAGTCAGGGCCACGAACAGTATTGAATCTCCACAGCAGTCCGCCGCTCGCCGCGTTGAGTGCGAGAGAGCACCCCGCCGCCCGGCCCCGAGCCGTACGCGCTGGCCAGGTACACCCGCCCGTCTGCCACCTGGGGCTGGATTTCGAAGGTCCCCTGGCCCTTGCTGAGCAGCTGGCTGTTGACCCAGATCTTGCGGCCGGTGGCCGCATCCAGCGCGAAGACCGTTGTCGGCGTGACTCCGTAGACTGTTCCGCCGACGACCGCGACGCCGTCCGGTCCCGGTCCGGTCTTCATCGGCGTATTGACCTGGTACTCCCACTTCAGCTTGCCGGTGGCAAGGGCCAGCGCGTATACGTTCGCGTCGAGATCCTGGATATAGACCACGCCGTTCACCACGATCGGATTCGCCGCCAGGGCACCGTCGGAGCTGACGCCTGCCGCTGCGGGTCCCGTGATATGGAACGTCCAGGCCTGCTTGAGCCGGGACACGTTCGCCGACGTGATCGTCGAGCCCGCAGCGTCGCGGGTGTTCGACAGATCGTCGTTGGAATACGGCCAGGACCCAGACGCCAGCGGCTTCGGGGCAGCCGTGTTGGTGACGGTGACCGGCGTGCTGCTGCATGCCGCCGTCACCAAACTGACCGTCACAAGCGCGGCCGCAACGCTGATGCCGTGCGGGATCAGGCGGTGCACGCCGGGTCGCGGGGGAGAGGTCCGCAAGCTGTGCAGACCTAGCGGAGCGGTGTCACGGGATGCGTTCATCGGGGTGCCTCCGACCGGCTGCGGTGCTGGTCATCCGGTTGCTTTCTAATGTGATATCATATTGATAGCTGCCCCGTCAACGGTGTGGTTTCCGCACGGGGCCGGTCGATTGGGATTTCGATGGTAGTGTTTTCCCATGGAAGCTGTCATTGACCAAGCGGGCCGGATCGTATTGCCCAAGCCCATCCGTGACGCGCTGGGCTTGCTGCCCGGCACCAAGGTTGACATCTCACCGTATGGCGCCGGCGCGCAAGTGCTGCCGGCGGGAAGGACGGCACGGCTGGTGGAGGAGGACGGCGCTCTCGTCTCCGCCGGAGACACTCCCGTCGATGATGATGTCCTCTTCGCCCTCATCGACGCCGGCCGCAAGTGACCATCGCCGTGGATGCCAGCGTCGCTATACCGCTGGTTGTCCGTTCACATCATGCCCATGCGGCCGTGGTTCGCTGGTGGAACGGGCAGGAGGTCGCGTTGAGCGGCCACGCTCTCGCGGAAACCTATTCTGTTCTCACCAGGCTGCCCGGCGACGCACGACTGGCGCCTGCCGACGCGGCGCGACTGCTGAAGGCGCGGTTCTCTGCCGCGCTACTGCTGAGCAAGCGCGGTGCCCGGGAGCTGCCGGACACCCTGAGCCGCCTCGGCATTGCAGGCGGTGCCGTCTATGACGCGCTCGTGGCCCTTGCTGCCAAAGAGCACGAGGTGGCCCTCGCGACCAGGGATTCGCGAGCACAGGGCACCTATGACGCCGTCGGCGTCAAGGTCATCGTCGTCACATAATCAGCCGGCACGGGCAGGCATGATCACCGCGATTGACGCCGGCCTCGCGGCGGGCCAGCTCGCGGCGCGCTAGCGCCGTAACCAATGCCGTAATGTCCAGGAAGACAGGTGCCCGATGGGCATTCGCAAGTCGGCAATCGATCTGACAGCCCGGCCCGGCGAGCCGGCGGCTTAGCTCGCGCGGGCTTGGGAGCACGACTCGGCAGCACGGACAGCATCCTTGGTTGGCAGCGTGTCGGTGCCCACTGACGGCAGGCTGACGTTGCTGTCGGCCGCGCGGGCGACGTCGCCGTGGCTGGCGCCGACTGCGAGCAACGCGGCGCCTACCACCGTGGCCGCGAAGCCGAGGCCGCGCAGTGCGCCGGCCAGGCCACCGGGCATGACCTCGCCGAACACGGCTAGTCCGGCCGCTATGGGCAGGGCGTTGGTGAGCAGGGTGGACAGCCCGGCGGTGGCCAGCGCCGAGCCGCGCTGGAATGCCAGCTGCAGCGCGACGAATGCCAGGCCGTGGGAGATCAGCAGCAGGCCGAAGAACAGGGCGATCGGATGCGTTCCGCTCGCAAAGGCCTTGGTGGCGACGTCGCCGCCGGAGTACAGCAGACCGGCCGCGGCGCCGAGGGCCGCGCCTGGACGCAAGCGACGGGCCAGCGGCCCAGCGGCCGCGCCTGCCAGGCAGATGGAGATCAGCGCCCAGGTTAGCGGTTGCGCCCAGCCGGCCGGCCCGGCGCGGCCCGCGCCGGGCATGGACAGCGGCAGCGACAGGCCTAGCAGCACAAGGCCGGCGACCGAGACGATCACGCCGGCGCGGTCTGGCCGCGATACCCGGCCGCCGCCACGGCGTACGAGCAATGCGAGCAGGCCGACGCCGCCTGCGGAGGTGGCCTGAACCAGCGACAGCGGCGCGAAACGCAGCGCGACGACATACAGTGCCCAGCCGCCAAGGCCGATGATGAATCCGGCCAGCCACCGCCAGCAGCTGAACAGCGACGCTAGCGACCGGAGCGGATGGCGCAATGTGAGGGTCGGCAACTGACCGGATGCTGTGTGCTGGCGGTAGAAGCCGTAGCTCAGGGCGGCAGTGGAGGCCAGCGCGAGAAGCAGGCCGGCAGCGAGGTTCATGGCTGTGCCAGGCCTGATTCGGCGGCGGCAGGCCGACTGCCGATCTGTGCTGTCGCGGCCACCAGCTCCGGCGCTGCGGCGGCTGGCGGCAGGCCGCCACCGGCGGCGGATGGCGGGCCGCCGCGGGTTCGCGGGGCATCCGGCATGGCCTCCGGGACAATCCAGCCGCGGCCACGGACGAGGCCGGCGAAGGGCAGGTAACCCTCGGCCGCCATTGCGGCCAGCGCAACTCGGGGCAGATCCGCCCGCGCTTCGAGCACGATGAACCGCGGCTGCCGTAGCGGGCCGAACTGCTCGTTGAACCGAAGAAGATTGTCGAGCTGCAGGGCGAGAAGCTGCTTTACCCGGAGCAGCGCCCGCCGCTGCAGCCGCTGTCCGGCAGCGAGCTGGCCGTCACCGGCGAGCAGGCTGGCGAACGGAGAGAAGTTCAGCGACAGGTGCTTATGACCGTGATCGCGAGACCACGAGACGGCTTCGACGATGAGCCAGGAGGTGAAACCGTTGGGCGCCTCGGCCAGTCGCGGCATCGTGGACAGCGACAGCGACCCGCCGGCCCCGCACTCGGCCAGGTGCAGGAACCCGAAGACCCGGCCCTGCGGATCACGACCAACGACGAACAGCGCCTGCTCGCCACCGAGCCCGAACAGGCTGTCGAGTTCCATGCTGAAGCCGGTCCGCGGCCGGCCGCGCAGCCATGCCCGCTCGACGGCGATGAGCTCTTCCCGCAGTGGTGCTGGTATATCGCCGGCCGCAATGACGTCAGCGTGGAAGCGGGCCCGCTGCAGGCGATGCACAGCCTGGCGGACCGCGCGCATCGGCCGTCCGGTCAGGCTGAAATCGGTGGTGTCGATGACGGCCTCGTCGCCGTGGTACACCGGGATCAGCCCCCGGCTGCGGTACGTGGCGGCCAGCCTTTCCGAGGCGCCCAGGACGGCGGTCCGCCAGCCGCGCGCCCGGGCGTAAGACAGGAACGTGTCCAGCGCGGCGCCGTCGGACTCTGGCGGGCCGACCGGGTCGCCGCTGACCAGCGCAACGCCACGGACCACCCGGTAGGCGATCAGCGTCTGCCCGGTCATGAACCACTCCTTGTCCGAGCGCAGCGCAAACGGAGCCAGCGTGTCGGTGCCCCACTGACGCACGATCTGGCAGGCCTCGCGCCGCCGGTCCGCATCCGGCCGCAGCCGTTGCTTCCAGGGGCGCAGCCAGGCTGCAGCGGCCCAGAGCACGCCCACGGTGAGGATCGACAGCACCGACAGGGGGTACCAGTCGGCGAACTCGCCTGGCAGGAAGTCGATGTCGCGAGGCAACTGGCCGCCCATCGCCCGCAGCGTGTCAACCAGGGCAGGCCAGAACCGGAAGCTCTGGCCGGCCGCCCACCGGTAGGCCCAGAATGCTGCCATGCCGTAGCCCAGCGCGACCAGCAGCATGCCGACGAGGCGGCGCCATGCCGATGGCCTGGCGGCCGGATCACCCCGGAAGGGGAACGCCTCCCTGTTGGCCGCGAGCGCGATAGTCAGCAGGCAGGCGAGCATGGTGCTCGGGTAGCCGGAGCCGCCCACAAGTTGCAGCAGCGCCAATGATCCAGCGGCGATGACCGCGAGGAGCCAGGCCCGCCGGTTGCGCCGCAGCAGCCCGCGGGAGGTGATGACCAGCAGGATCCCGGCTGGGACGACAAGCACGTGCGCGGCGCGTGATGCGACGTGCGGTGAGAGCCCGCTCGGGCCGACGGCCAGCGCCGACCTCGGAAGCAGAGCGGCGACGAGTACGACCACACCGCTGGCTGCGGTGAGCCACGTCAGCATCCGGTGAGTACTGGCGCCGGTCGGCCTTCCCCGTCCGAGCAGAGCGCCGGCCGCTCCGGCCAGGCCCGCCGTGAGGTAGACCGCAGGCAGGCCCGCCGCGGCGTGAGCGGCTGCGCCGAGCGGCACCTGCCGCACGACATACAGCGAGAACGCATCCACGGCGAACAGCCACAGTCCTGCCGTTGCCGCCAGGCTCAGCCCGGCCGCCCCCCGGCTGATCTTCGCCGCTCTCGCGGTGAGACCGGCGAGGATTCCGGCGACAGTGAAGACGCTGATGTAGGCGATCAGCGAGATGCCACCCTGACCAGGCAGTTCATCGAGCGGCAGCGCATCGGCGACCAGCGGCCCTGGCCAGTGGGCGACGTCGCCGCGGATCCAGTACAGCCAGCCTGTGGCTAGCGTTGTCGCTGCCACGGTCGCGAGAACGATGCTGAGCAGCCGCAGGGCGGCGACGGCGCGTCGGCGAATCCGATTAGGCATGGTGCATGTGCTCCGATGCGGTGATAAGGGCGAGCTCGATCTGGCTGCGCCACAGGCCCCAGGTGTGATTTCCGGGAATGGTGTAGAAGTGGTGAGCGACGCCCAGCGAGCCGAGTTCGGCGGCAAACACGCGGTTCTGCGCGGCGAGCGGATCCGATCTCCCGCTGTAGAACCAGATATAGGTGTGGTGCGCCCGGACCGGGGCGACTACGGAGCGAACCCACACCGCCGGGCTGTTGTAGCCGAGCAGGGACGTGCCAGCGCCGAAGACGGACCGGATGTGAAAGGCCGTCATGTAGCCCGACCAGCTTTCGAGCAGGCCGAATTCGCCGGGGTGATGCAGGCCGATGTTGAGCGCACCGTATCCGCCTTCGGACAGGCCGCCGATGCCGCGCGCTGCACCGGTGGCGATGGTGCGGTAGCGCGAATCGATCGCGTGCACCAGGTCCCGTGCGACGAAGGTGTCCCAGGCGTTGCCCCGGCCGATGCCGTTTGCCCACTCGGTGTCGGTCAGGAACGCGCGGGTGCCGCTGGGCATGACCAGGATCAGCGGCTTCATCCTGCCCTGCGCGACGAGCGTTGCCTCGATCGAGGCGACCCTGCCGATATTGACGAATGCTGATGGCTGCCCGGGGAATCCGTGCAGCAGGTAGAGGACGGGATACCGCTGGCGCGGATGCGCGGAGTAGCCCGGCGGCAGGACCACCTGTACCTGGTCGCGGTAACCGGAAAGCGCGGGGCTCGGCACCGAGTAGACCTGGATGGAAGGCACGCCTACAGCCACCCGCCGGGTACCGCTTGCGGTCTTGACCACCACGCTGTGCGGCGTCGCGGGCGGTCCGAAGCCCCGGTACAGCCAGTACCCGGAGACGTAGCGGCTGAGGCCGGCCACGCCCGCCACCGTGAGCGCCGCGACGACCACGGTCACCGCGACTGCCACGCGCCACCTGCGGCGTCTGGCGCTAGCTCCCGGCTGCGTCGCTGCCCGGCTGGAGGGCGACTGGAGTGTCATGCGGTGGCTCCCGGAATCGGCGTATCAGGTGCCGGTTAGCGGCACCTGTACCGGCTACGATGCCGCCGCCAGATGTCGAAATCGTGAGAGCACCATGAGAGCGCTCTCATACACGCCGGTAACCCGCGCGCAAGGGCATGCGGCGGTCCCCGCCGAGAGCCGCATCGAGCCATGCCGCAGCAGCCCGCCGTCACGCGGCACCTGTGCCTCTCCGGCACCCGATCCCGCCGCTCGCTGATGAGATGGCTCTCATCAGGTTCTCACGCCTGGCTCACGCCACCTGGCGAGGCTGACGGCAGGACAGCGAAGGGAGGTGAGCACACATGGCCAAGGTCGAGACTTCAAGCCGCGGGTTCGAGCGGGAGCGCAGGGACCGGCGCGACGCGCACCGCGAGGGCACCGCCGGGGACAGTCGCCAGGACGACTCCAGGGACCCTCACGACAACTAAGCGGGTGCTTCTCGGCTCTGGGCCCGGTCGCGGGTCCAGAGCCGAGGCATTTTCCAGCGGCAGGTTCGCCGTGGCCCCGCCTCAGCCGGGAGGCACGGCCCGGCCTGACGCTGCGGTTGCGGCCTCCCGGACAAGCCGGTAGCCCGCGCCCCTGAGCGTCACGATCCGGGCTGAGCCGATCTTGTTGCGCAGGTACCTAATGTAGACCTCGACGATATTTGAGCCTGGATCGTAGTCGTAACCCCAGATGTGACTCAGCAACTGCTCTCGGCTCAGCACCTGACCCGGATGGCGCAGGAACATCTCGGCAAGCGCGAACTCGCGAGCCGACAGGTCGATCACGCGGCCGCCGACGTCGGCCTGCCGGGTGCGCATATCCAGGGTCAGGTCGCCGTTGCGCAGCACGAACTCCTGCCGGGAGTTCTCCGGCCGTAGCCGGAGCCTGACCCTGGCCAGCAGCTCGGCCAGCCGGAACGGCTTGCTGATGTAGTCATCGGCGCCGTGGTCCAGGCCGGCGACCACATCAGCGGTGGTGCTCCTGGCGGTGAGCACGATGATCGGCAGCCTGACGTGCTCGCGGCGCAGTTCGGTCAGCACGTCGAGCCCGTCCCGGCCGGGCAGGCCGAGGTCGAGCAGCATGAGGTCGAAATCCCCGGTCTGCGCCAGATACAGCGCCGTCGGGCCGTCGGCCGCGGGGGTGATCGCATGACCCTCGGCCTGCAAGCCCTTGGCAAGGAAGCGGACGATATTGGGCTCGTCCTCGGCTATCAGGATCCGGCTCATGCCACGGCTCCGCTCTCTGCTGACGTTCGCGCGGCGGTAACGGCGTCGTCCCGGACTGCTGCGGTAGCGGCCGTTACTATCGGCAGCACGATCACGAATGCCGCACCGCCACCGGGTGCGCCGGCGACCTGCACCGTGCCGCCGTGCGCGGCGGTGATGGCGGCGACGATGGACAGCCCGAGCCCAGTGCCAGCAGTTCGCGGTGTGCTCAGGCGCGCGAAGCGCTCGAAGATACGGCCTCGCTCACTGACCGGTATGCCCGGGCCGCGGTCGGAGACGGTGAATTCGACCATGCCGTCGCGCAGGCTGGAGCTGATTTCCACCGCGGTGCCAGCCGGAGTGTGCGCGGCGGCATTGGCTGCCAGTTGCAGCAGAGCCTGCGTCAGGCGCTGCGGGTCCAGAACTGCTGTGCCCGTCGCGGCACCTGCCAGCAGCCACGGCCGGTCATCGAGCAGCCGCGCCTTCGCTAGTACCGAGCTGGTGAAGGATCCGATATCGACAGGCTGGCAGCGCAGGAAATCTGGCTGCTCGCTGCTGGCCAGGACCGTCAGCTCGTCCACCAGCCTGCTCATCCGCGCCAGTTCGTCGGCGACGATCGACAGCGTCTCGGCGTCATCCTGGGTGCCCAGTTCCAGCGTGTCCAGGTTGCCTTGCACGATGGCGATCGGCGTGCGCAGTTCGTGCCCGGCGTCGGCGAGGAAACGCCGCTGCGTTGCCAGCGCCGCCTCCAGCCGGTCCAGCATGCGGTTGAAGGTCTTCGCGAGCTCGGTGACCTCGTTGTGCCCGCGAACGGGTATCCGGCCGGCGATGTCAGTGTCGGTGATCTGCCGCGCCAGGTCGGTAGTGTCCCGGACTGGCCGGAGCACCCGGCCGGCGATCAGCCAGGCCAGCGCCGTGCCTGCCAGCAGCGCGATTCCGCCGGTCTCAAGCTGCAGCTGGGTCACCCGGCTGATGCTCGCCTCGCCCGGCCTGAGCAGCACGGCCGCGACGAACGTGCCATGCACCGGATCGCCGGGTACGCGCACCGGGACCACTGTGTACCGGATGGGGCCGATCGCGAGAGTAGCCGATCCGGCGGTCTGCCCGCTGCGTGCCGCCCAGGACGCGCGTATCCCGGCCGGTACCCCGAGGGTGGCCGGGCTGTAGTTACGGCTGGTCGCGACCACCCTGGTGCCCAGCAGGCCGATGAGCACGGTGTCATGCTCCAGCACTGCCTGCTGGGTACGGGTTCGCAGCAGCGCCACCACCTGGCCGGGCTGGCCGCCGCCGGCCGCCGAGCTGCGCCGGGCCGCGAGTGCCCTGAACTCGCCGATCTCATGCGCTAGCTCGCCGTGGACCTGCGCATTCATCCCCTGCACCAGCAGCACTCGGGTAGCGACAGTTGATGCCGTGATGCCAGCGGCGAGCAGCAGGACTGACCAGCCCAGAATGCGGCCGCGAGCCGAGGCGAGCGGACGCCAGCGCGCCCGGTGCTCGTGCCTGGCAGCGGTGCCCGGTCCCGCGCAGCTTCCGCCCACAGCAATAACCGTGGACCCCGCCCCCATGCGCAGGCTCTGCGGAAGCTCTCAGGTTCCTCTCAGTGCGAGCGACGCCGGGTGAGCGTCTTCTCATCCGCGGCTCAGCACCGGCTCACGTGCGCTGCCGAGTATCGACGACAGGAACACCCTGACCCGGGCGAGCTGGTAGCGGAAAGCATGCCGCCCGGCCGGGCAGCCGAGCAGGCACCCATGGAGCGGGAGACGATGATCATTTTCATGATCGCGGGAGCGGCGGTGTGCGTGGCGTCACTGGCCGCCGGTTTCGCGCTCCGCGCCCGGCTGATTCGCTCCGGCCGCAGCGGACATACCCGGCACGCCGGTGCGGACGGGTCGGCGCTGAACTTGCAGCGGTGGGCGGGAATCGGGCGGTGGCTGCTGCGCACCGACCGGCCCGCTGTCAGCCTGGCCGTCTGGCTGATGATCGTGGATACGGTTCTGGCGCTTGCCGCGCCGTGGCCGCTGAAGGTCGTTGTCGATTATGGTCTCGGCCATCAGAGATTCCCGCCATGGCTGGCCGGGCTGCACGGCAGCCCGCCGCTGGCCCTGGCGGCGCTGGCCGCTGCCGGCGGCCTGCTGCTGCTCGTCCTGAGCAGCATCGCCGGGTACCTGGTCGTCTTCCTCGTCGGCGCCGTGGGCGAGCGGATGAGCAGCCGGCTGCGCGTGGACGTGGTCGGTCAGCTGCTGCGGGCCGCGCCGGGATCGGTGAACCGGTTTCCGCTCGGCGAACTCTCCAGCCGCCTCGGGTCAGACGCCAACCGGGTGAGCGACACGATCACCGCCGCGATCGAGACGCTGATCCCGGACCTCGCGGTGCTCGCCGGGATGACGGTCATCACCGCCGTACTCGACTGGCGGCTGACGCTGATCGTGCTCGGCGTGGTCCCCCTGTACGCACTGGCCGCCCGGTTGCGCAACCGCTCCTTGCACGGCGCTCAGCGCCAATCACGCGCCCGGGCCGGGGAGCTCTCGGCGTTCGCCGCGGACCTGCTGGCCCGGATTCCGGCTGTGCACGTGTTCGGACGCGCAGACAGCGAGATCGCGGCCTATCACCGGGCCAGCACGACCGCGGCCACCGCGGCCGTCACGGCGCTGGACGCCAGTGCCCGGTTCGCGCCCGTCACCGATTCCCTGCCCGGCATCGCCCTAGCCGCGGCGCTGATCGGCGGCACCGCGGAGGTATCAGCGCGGCGCCTGACCATCGGGGGCCTGCTGGTGTTCCTTGCCTACCTGTCGAGCCTGACCGGCCCGGTCCGGTCGCTTGCCCAGCTGAGCACCTCGATCACGCGCGGTTCGGCGAGCCGCGACAGGCTGTCGGAGCTGTTCCGGCTACCGCGACTGGTCGCAGCGGGCGAGTCACTCCACGATCCCGTTCCCTTGGTAAAGGTCCGGCACTACCACGCCATTGCGACCAGGCAACGCAGCCAGCCCGCGCCGCCGGGCGGCGGGACCGGAATCGGCGCGCCGGTGGAGATCGAGGGAGTCAGCTACGCCCACCGTCCGCACCAGCAGGTGCTGAGTGCCGCGAGCCTGCGGGTGGAGGCGGGGGAGTTCGTGTGCATCACCGGGCCATCCGGTGCGGGCAAGTCCACGTTGCTGGCTCTCATGGTGCGGCTAGCTGACCCGGACTGCGGCGTGATCAGGGTCGACGGTGACGACATCGCCGGCCTGCCCGCTGACCGCCTGCGGCGGCTGGTCACGCTGGCACCGCAAGACCCGTGGCTGCACACCGGGAGCATTGCCGCCAACATCGCCTACGGCAGCCCGGCGGCCAGCCGGGGCCAGATCCAGGCTGGCGCGGACCGAGCCGGCGTGACCAGCTTCGCCAGGCTCTTGCCAGCCGGACTGGACGCGCCGGTCGGCGAGCACGGCAGGCAGCTTTCGGGTGGTCAGCAGCGCAGGATCGCCATCGCCCGTGCGCTGGTAGCCGACACCCCGGTCCTCCTGCTCGACGAGCCCACCACGGGACTGGATCCGGCTGCGGAGATAGCACTGATCACCGGCGTGCTGGACCACGCCCGCGGCAAGACCGTCGTCGTCGTGACCCACTCGGCGCGACTGGTCAGCCTGGCCGACCGCGTGCTGCGGCTTGACCACGGCAGCTTCGGTGACGGCAATTTCGGCCGTGACGCGGTCGGCATGGGCGATCCGGTGATGGCCGCCGATGCCGCCCTCATGGCCGGTTAGCGCTCTGCCGCTGCTGAGGCTGGGAAGAAAGGAATGTCCTGCGGGCATGATGCGGAGTCACGCTGTGCTGCCCGGAGAATGCACAATGTCAGCGTGGGGGATGTCCTGTGCCCGGTGCTGGTCGGGCGCCAAGCTGAGTGCTCGGCGCTGGCCGGCGGCTGTCTGCCGCCATGGCCGGCTCCGGCAGGCTGGTGTTCCTGGCCGGCGAGGCTGGCATCGGCAAGTCCCGCCTCGCCAGGGAGGTAACGGACTGGGCAGGCGAGCGCGGCGCGGTCGCCGTGACGGGTCGCGCGGTGCCGACGGGCGGCAGCACCGCTTACCGGCCGCTGACCGAGGCCTTGCTCCGAGCGCTGCGTGATCGCCCGGTCGGCCACGCCACCGGCCTGGGGCCGTGGCTGCCCGCGCTCAGTGCCATCATCCCGGTGGCCGCGACCGGCGGCGATGACAGCGGGAACGGCGACGTCGGGAGGCACCCAGCCGCTGCCTCAGCGCCCGTGCGAGCAGAGGCGGTGCTGCGTTTGCTGCGCTGGCTCGCCAGTCCGGCCGGACTGGTCATGGTGCTGGAAGACCTGCACTGGGCCGATCCCGACACACTGGCCGTGGTCGAGTACCTCAGCGACAATCTTGCCTCGGTACCCGTGCTCTGCCTGGCGACACTCCGGGAGGAGCCAGCTACCAGTGCGCTCGACGTTGCTCGTCGCCTGCATGCTGGCCGGGCGGCCGACTACATCGCGGTTGCGCGGCTGGATAGCATCCAGACCGAAACCATGGTCAGGGCGTGCCTGCCCGACGCCGGTGACGACGTTGTCAGACGGGTGCAGGACGCGGCGGACGGGGTTCCGTTCCTGGTAGAGGAACTGCTCGCCGCACCCGGGCTGCCAGCTTCGTTCCGGGACACGGTGCAGGCACGGTTCGACCGGCTGGACGACGCTGAGCAGCTCATCCTGCACGCGGCAGCGGTTCTTGGCCGGCATTTCGACTGGCGGCTGCTGGCGGCCGTCACTGGCGAGCCAGCGCCGACGGTATCCGGCGCGCTCGCGCATGGCGTTGACCAGATGCTGCTGTCCTTTGATTTCGATGAGTTCAGGTTCCGGCACGCCCTGACCAGGGAGGCAATCGTCGCGGCCATCCTGCCGACCGCCCGCGTGACGCTGGCAGCGGCCGCGCTAGCCGCACTGGAGGAAGCCCGGCCAGGGCTGCCGGGTCAGTGGCGTGAGGTCGGCGCTGACCTAGCCAAGCAGTCAGGACAGCTGGCCAGGGCTGGCGAGTTGCTCGCAGCTTCCGGTCGCGAGGCACTCAGCAGCGGCGCACTGGTGACAGCAGCGGAGACGCTCCGCCGGGCCGCCACACTGCTCGACGACACCGGAGCGGGCAACGCAGTCGAAGCTCAGCTGGTCGAGGCACTCGCCTTCGCCGGGCGGGCAGACGAGGCAGAAGCGGTAGGCGCGGAACTGCTGGCGCGGCTGGCAGCGGATCCTCACGCTACGCACATGCGGGCGCAGGTGCACGTCCATCTCGCCCAGGCGGACGTCGTGGCGACTCGCTGGGCGGTAGCCGCAGTGCATGTCGCGACTGCCGCCGAGCTGCTGGCCGGCAAGGACCGAGGATCAGCTCAGGCGGATTCAGCGCTGACTGCGCAGCTCCTCGTGCTCCAGGCTGAGATCGCGTTCGCTGACGGGCAGCCTGACCGGGCCCGCCAGCTCGCCGGGCTCGTGCTGGGCCGGACCAGCACCGCTGCGGAAGTGCGCTGCCACGCTCTGGAGATCGTCGGGCGGACCGAGCGATTGCGGGACACGCCCAAGGCCAAGGACGCTTTCGAGAGCGCACTCGCCATCGCTGACTCAGCCGGGCTGCCGTTCTGGCGGCTGCGCGCCCTGCACGAACTCGGCACGATTGAGATGTTCGACTATGCGGGCACGCGGAGACTGACCGAGGCCAGGCAGATGGCCGATGAACTGGGCGCGATGAGCACGGCCGCCGTTCTCGAGCTCCAGCTGGCAGCCTCTGCGGACGCGAGATTCGAGCTGTCCGGGCTAGCGCAGCATGCTGCGGCGTCCCTGGCCATCAGCGAGAGACTCGGCTTGCACGAGGTCCGCACGAAGGCACTGCTGTTCCTGGCGGAGTCCTACGGGCTCGGCGGTGACGGCGAACGCCTGGAGCAGTGCCTCGCGCAGGCCATCGCCGGAGCCAATGGCGATCCGGTCATCGAGGCTTTTGCCTGGGGAGCGGGCCGTGCCATGTACGCGCTGCTTCAGAACGAGCAGGCAGCGGCGCTGCGCGCGTTCGAGCGCAGCGCGGCGATCCTGCAAGAGTGCCCGAACGCGGATCCGGCGAACTTCCGCGGAGTCTGGATCCTCGTGCTGGCCGCGACCGGAGACGAGCGTGCGGCGGCGGAACTTGCCGCCGCCCATCGCTCGGTGCTCGCTGCGGTCTTCTCGACCCGCGGGCTGGTTCAGTGCGCGACGGCTATCCGCGCCGGCCGGCGCGGCGAAGCCAGCGAGGCGGAAGCCTGCGCGGCACTGGCCGAGCCGAGCCTGGCCGGCTATCCGGTCTGGGGCGATCTTGGCCTGCTGTACATAGCGGAAGCCGCACTGGCCGACGGCTGGGGTGAGCCGCGGCGCTGGCTCACGAAGGCGCGGGATTCCTTCGCCGCCCACGGCGTCCACAAGCTGGCGCAGCGCTGCCAGGCTGCCCTCGAGGGCACAGATCCCGCCCCGTGGATGCGGTTTGGCGTGACAGCCAGGGAGGGGGACGTCCTGCGTTTGGTGGCCGACGGGCTTGCCAACAAGGAGATAGCTGCCCGGCTTTACCTGTCGCCCCGGACGGTCGAGAAGCATATCGAGAGCCTGCTGCGCAAGACCGGCGCGAGATCCCGAACCCAGCTGGCGGTCATCGCGGGCTCGCGGCCGGGCACCTAGGCCGGCGGGCATCGAGAGTACGTAGCCGGCGCGCCTGGCGGGATTACGTGATCTCACCGATGTGGCGAGTGCCCGGCTAGCGCGAGGCTCTGGGAAAAGAACGACCCGACCCTGGAGGCAATGCCATGACACTGGCCGCCAAGAACCTCGACACTCCGGATGAGAAGCGCAGCTTCGAGCACGGAGATATGAACCTCGTCACCCTGGCCGGCGCGACTATCGTGCGGGCCGTCTTCAATCCGGGCTTCCGCTGGACCGCGGACGTCAAGCCGGCTGCGGGCACCGACTCCTGCCAGGGAGCACATACCGGCTACGTGCTATCCGGCCAGTTCGCGGTCAGGATGGACGATGGCACCGAAGCCATCTTCGGACCGGGCGATGCACATGTAGTGAGCCCCGGCCACGACGCCTGGGTGGTGGGCGAGGAACCCTGCGTGCTCATCGACATAGCCTCGGCGCAGCCCGCGGCGAACCCAGCGGCCACCGCGCGACGGGTGACCTGCCATCCGTGCGGCGTCGAGTTCCGCGCCGAGCGATCAGACCAGATCGACGAGCTCGTCGCGGCTGTCCAGCAGCACGCGCTGGGCTCGCATGGGCACGAGGTGGCCCGCGAGCACATCATGTCGGAGCTAGTCCCGGTCTGACGTCGCAGCGCCGGGACGGGCTGGTGGCTCGGCATGATCCCGCCGCCCGTGCCTGACTCAGCCCCTGGCGACGCGCGGGTGCCGCCGGGGCTGGGTCAGGCCAGCGGGTTGATCCAGCGAACGCCCGGGAATCGGGCGAAGTCGGTGTCGTTCGAGTGGATGTCGGCGTCATATTCCAGTGCGAGCGCTGCCAGCTGAACATCGGTCGTGAGGTTGCCGCCGGTCCCGATTTCCGTCAGCAGGCTGAACGCGATCGCAATATGCTCGGCGCCGGGGACGATATGACTGACGTTCGGCTGGCCCAGCCACGCGGAGACGTAACCGGTCGCGGCCTCGACCGACAGTGGCGGCGACAGTACTCGCGGATTCGTGGCTATCCGGATGAAGCCGAAGATAGCTGGTGAAGCGAGGCCGATCTCTGCTGCTGAATTTATCGTCCCCTCCCACCACTCGTGCGCGCGCTGGTGCTCGGGAAAGGCGGACACGACGGCGTAGAGCAGCAGATTGACATCGGGGATGATCACGAATCCGCGCGCTTGCCTGCAGTCAGGATTGCCTCGTCTTCGAGTTCGTCTGTCAGCCGGTTGAAGCCCGCCAAGTCGAAGCCAGGCTGGAGAGCTGCCTGGTGGACGGGAAGGTGATAGCGCTCCCGCCGAGACGGTGGCGGCGCCAGGCCCCGGCGCAGCGCATCGTTGATCACCTGCTTCATCGGCCTGCGCTCGCGGTGGACGGCGTCCTCGACGAGCCGGGCGACGTCAGGGTCCAACGTCAAGGTGGTACGCATGCAAGCATCTTAGTGCCATGTCATTGACGCATCAAGATGCGGACCGAGTGGCACGACTCACGGGCGGTCAGCCACGTCGGCATCCAGCTGGACCGCGGCCCACCGCAGCAGGCCGATGTCGGCCACCATGTTGACGTGGCGGCGCATTGCCTGACGCGCCCCGGCTGCGTCACCGCGCCGGATCGCCTCCAGGATGCGGCGGTGGGCTCGCAGTGACCGGCTCGGCCGGCCGGGCTCGCCCAGAGAACTCCGCCGGGTCTCGCCGATCGGCAGGGCGAGGCCGGCCATGAACTCAGCGAGCAGCGGGCTGCGAGCCGCGCTCGTGACGGCCTCATGAAACAGGCGGTCACCTTCCTCGCCGAAACCCCCCGCTCCGATATCGGCAGCCATGATGTCGAGGGCCTTGTCCATCTCCGCTACCTCTGCCTCGGACCTTCGGGCAGCGGCGAGCGCGGCTAGCTGTGTCTCCAGCGCCTCCCTTGCCTCAAGGATGGCTGGCAGCCGGTGCCGCGTGGTCAGCAGTTCCATCAGGTGGCCTGAGTCGTTGGGCAGCGACCGCAGGTAAATGCCATCGCCATGCCGGACCTCGAGCGTGCCCCGCACCTCAAGCGCGATCGTGGCCTGCCGCACGGATGCCCGGCTGACCTGCAGCGCCGAGGCGAGATCTCGTTCCGAGGGCAGCCGGTCGCCAACCCGCATGCCGGTGACCTCGACGTAGTCAAGCAGCCTCGCGGCCAGCTGCTCGTAGAGGCGGCGCCGGTCGGGAGCTCGGAGGGCGTCCGTACTCGGCCTGGCCGCTCGCTGACTCGCTGCCATAGCGTCGCGTCGCCTCACTCCTCTAGCCGGCTCCAGCCGGGCCGCTGCCGGCCAGCCTGGCAGCAGGCTTAGCGTGTCTCGCCGTTCCCAGCGGTCGCACAGAACCCGTTGACACCCAGGATAGCGGACATTATGGTCGGGCTACTGGCTCAGCCACTTACTGTTTGTCCCATGTGCCCCCTCAGCCGACGGGATGACATGAGCACCTTCTTGGTTAGCGTCGGAGTCGGGCTCGCGACGGCCGCGATCTTGTCGCTGTCTGCGGTCGCGTTCACGCTGGAGTACGCGGTGAGCCGGATCGCGAACTTCGCGCACGGCGAGTTCCTCACCATCGGCGCCTACGCCGCCTATACCGGGCAGACGTTCTTCCACCAGAACGTCGCGGCCGCGGCCGTGATCTCCGCGCTGGCCGGGATGCTGGCCGGACTTGGGCTGAACGGCGGGCTGATCGAGCAGTTCCGCGGCCGGAGCGCGATCACCGTCTTTATCGCGACGCTCGGGGCGGCCATCGTCATCGAGAACATCCTGGTGATGATCTACGGCGCCGCCAACGTGACCTACACCTTCGCGCAGGGCGGCCTGCACCATGTCGGGCCGTTCCTGTGGACGACGTCAGACATCGAGGTGATCTTCTCCGCACTGGCCGTCGCCGGCCTGCTCTACCTGCTGCTGCAGCGGACGCGATTCGGCAAGGCGATTCGCGCCGTGTCGCAGGACCGGACGCTGTCCCAGGTCAGCGGGATCCCGGCGCGCCGGATCGTGATGCAGACCTGGGGGCTGGCCGGAGCGGTTTCCGGATTCGCCGGTTTCGTGCTCGCTGACACCATCGGCACCTTCGGCCCGACGCTGGGCTTCAGCTTCCTGCTGCTGACGATCACCGCGGCGGTCGCCGGCGGCATCGGCAGGCCCTACGCGACCCTTGGCGGCGCGCTCATCGTCGGCCTGGTGCTGCAGATAGGCGGTACTTACACCAGTTCGGCTTATGAACTCGTGTACGCCTTCCTGCTGCTTGTCGTGCTGATGCTGTTCCGCCCGAACGGCGTCTTCGTACGCCGCAGCGCGATGGTGGTGCGGGCCTGATGTACTGGGTCAGCGTGTTCACCGAGGCGGGCATCTTCGCCATCCTCGCGCTCGGCCTCGACATGGTCTGGGGCTGGAGCGGCGATTTCGATCTCGCGTTCTACGGATACCTGGCCCTCGGCAGCTACATGACCTTCGTGCTGACCATCGGCAAGCCGGTCACGCCGGTCGAGTACATCATCGGCTGGCACCTGCCGGTGGTGCTGGCGATGCTGCTGGCCGTTGTGGTGGTGGTCGGCCTAGCGGCCATCATCGGGGCGATCGCGCTGCGGAACCTCCGCGACATCTACTTCGCGGTCACCACTCTCGGCGCGGTCAGCGCGCTGTACCTGCTAGTGGAGATCTATACGCCGCTGTTCGATGGGTACAACGGCGTCTACGGGCTGATCAACCCTGGTCAGACGGCACTGCGGCTGACCTACAACGGCTACCGGATATTCCTGCTCGGCGTCGTCCTCGTCGTCCTGTTCCTGGCCTACCTGCTGGTGCAGCGGTTGTCCCGCAGCCTATTCGGCCGGATGGTGCGCTCGATACGCGAGGACGAGCGTGCGGCTGCGGCCTACGGGCGCAAGGTGTTCTTTACGAAGTACCGCACGTACCTGTTCGGCGCGGCGCTAGCCGGACTGGCGGGCGGCTTGTTCGCGATCTTCATCAGCGCTTTCAACCCGTCGGCGTGGACACCGCAGGAACTGCTGGTGATCTATGCCGCGATCCTGATCGGCGGCCGCGGCAACCCGCGTGGCGTCATCGTCGGTGTCTTCGTTGTCTACGTCGGCCTGATCGAGCTCACCCGGTTCCTGCCGTCGCCGGCCTCGCGGCCGGATTTCGGCCCGGCGATGCGCCAAGTGATCATCGGGCTCATGATCATTCTGATGCTCAGGTTCCGGCCCGAAGGGCTGTTCCGGGAGCGGCCGGGCGTGGACAAGGCGGCCCGGCCGGCCCGGCGGCTGACCCCGTTCCGGCCACGGGCGGTGGCTGCACCTGTCGCCGCGTCACCAGCCGGAGGAGCGGCAGCTGCCGACCCTGGTGCGCTGCCCTCGCGTACCGGCACGGAGCGCGGGGCTGACGAAAGAGGCGCTGGATGACCGCGGGCCTGCTGGAAATCGAGAAGCTGACCAAGTCATTTGGCGGCGTCCACGCGGTCCGCGACTGCACGTTCTCGGTGCCCGAAGGCCAGGTTGTCGGCCTGATCGGACCGAACGGCGCGGGCAAGAGCACGGTGGTCGACCTGGTGTCCGGCTTCGGGCAACCGGACTCCGGGCGCATCACGTTCGCCGGGGAGCAGCTCGTCGGGAAACGTCCGGATGTCATCTCGCGGCTCGGACTGATCCGCACCTTCCAGACGCCGCGCGAGTGGCGCAACCTGACCGTCATGGACAATGTGCTGCTCGCGCGGCGGCGGTTTGGCAGCGAGTCGCTCTGGCGGTCGGCGATGGGCCTCCGCAGCATCCGAGCCGAGGAAGCGGAAGATCGCGTGGCTGTCCGCCTCATCCTGGAGCGCTTCCAGCTCGCGGAGCTGAAGAACGAGCTCGCTGTCCGGCTGAGCGGCGGTCAGAAACGGCTGCTCGAATTCGCGCGCATCGCCGCAGCAGAGCCCCGCCTCATCATCCTGGATGAGCCGATGGGCGGAGTGAACCCGGTGCTCGGGGCCCGGATCGGCGAGGCCGTCGGGCAGTTCGCCAGGGAGGACCGCACGGTGATCGTGGTCGAGCACAATCTCCCGTTCATCGAGAAGACCTGCGATCAGGTGATCGTGATGGACCTCGGCGAGGTCATCGCGCAGGGGCCGTTCGCTGGCCTGCGGGACAACCCGCGGGTTGTCGAGGCGTATCTCGGGATGGACCTGAGCCATGGCTGAGCCGGCGGCCGAGGTCGTGCTGCGCGCCGACGGGATAACCGCGGGATACGGCGGACCACCGATAGTCGAGGATGTCTCGCTGACCGTCCTGGCCGGGAAGATCACCGCGATTGTGGGACCGAACGGTGCCGGGAAGTCCACCTTGCTGAAGGCGCTGAGCGGCGTGCTGAGAGTGACTCGCGGCGACGTCTACGTCCGGGGCGTCAAGACAACGGGACTGTCGCCGGAGAAGCTGGTCAGAACCGGACTCGGCTACGTTCCCCAGGTCGCTAACGTCTTCCCCGACCTGACCGTCCGGGAGAACCTCGAGATGGGCGCCTACACCCGCCGCCGCGGCGTGCCTGCCCGGATCGATGAGCTGTGCGAGCTGTTTCCTGATCTCAGCAAGGCGCTGCGGCGCCGGGCTGGCCTGCTCAGCGGGGGCCAGCGCAGCATGCTCGCGCTTGCCAGGGCGCTCATGCTGGAGCCGGCCGTACTGCTGCTGGACGAGCCAAGCGCCGGGCTGGCCCCATTGCTCCAGGGCGTGCTCTGGGAGCAGATAGAGAAGATCGCCGCCACTGGCGTCGGGATCTGCGTGGTCGAGCAGAACACCCGGCGCACACTGCGCCACGCGCACTGGGGCTACATCCTCGTGCTCGGGCGCAACAGGCTCGACGGTCCAGCAGTGGATCTGCTGCACGACGACAACGTCGTGGAGCTCTACGTCGGCCGGATGAGTTGATCAAAATGAACCCTCCCACGGGTTGAAGGAGATCCAGCGTGAAACATTCCATGATCTACAAGGCCGTCGGCTCGTGCGCTGCGGCCGCGCTGCTTACCGCCTGTGCCTCGTCAGGCACCAGCGGATCGGTGGCCAGCTCGTCTGGTCCGGTTACCTACGGCGTGCTGTCCTGCTTCACCGGACGGCTGGCGAGTCTCGGCCAGGCGATGCTTCAGGGCTCCAAGGTCGCCCAGAGCGAGATCAACGCAGCCGGTGGCGTGCTCGGCCGCAAGGTGCAGCTGGTCACCGGAGATACCAGCTGTGACGTTGCTGACGGGGTGACCGCGACCAACCAGATGCTGACCCACAGCATCAGCGGCGTCATCGGCCCGGAGACGCAGGAGATTAACGGGGTAGAGCCGATCCTGGATAACAACCACATCGTCGACGAGTTCCAGGGCGGTGACACCGCCCGTGATCACCAGACCGATCCGTACTTCTTCCGCGATAGCCCGTCCGACTCCCAGCTTGGCGTGGCCATGGCGCTGTATGCGCACACAAAGGGCTACACCAAGGCCGTCATGCTGTTCTACTCCGACCCGGCCGCGCAGACGTTCCTGAAGCCTGTCTCGCAGACCTTCACCAAGCTCGGCGGCACAATCCTGAAGACCATCATCGTGACCCCCGACCAGACCTCGTACCTGAGTCAGGTCCGCGAGGCAATCGCCGCGCATCCGCAGGTGATCTTCACCCAGGAGGACCCGCCTACCGCGGCCGTGCTCTTCCGCGAGTTCAAGCAGCTTGGCGGCCAGAGCATCCCGTGGGTGGGGACCGACGTCACCAGCGGCAGCGACTACCTGAAGGCAATCGGCATCCCGACCGCGCACGCGCACCTGATCTCGGTCTTCGGCACCTCGGTCACCGGCGCAGCCAGCTCCGCGTTCCTCAGCAAGTTCAACCAGCTGTACCCGAGCCAGAAGTCAGTAGGGCCGCTGGCGAACGCGAACTACGCCTACGACGCTGTCATCTCGCTGGCGCTGGCAGACGACTACGCAAAGACCACCAACGGAACGACCGTGGCGCATGACATGACCAAGGTGACGAACCCGCCCGGCACCCCTTGTTACACCTACGCCACCTGCCTCACGCTGCTGAAAGCCGGGAAGAAGATCAATTACCAGGGAGCGAGCGGCAACCTCGATTACAACCAGTACAACAACACGTTCGGTCCTTACGGCGCCTTCCAGGCCAATACCGCCGGGGTCGAGCAGCAGGTCTACGTGATGACCGCGTCCGCGCTCGCGGCGGCCACACCGTAGCCGGTCCAGTCCGGGCCTGCCGTGCCGCTGCGGCACGGCAGGCCCGGCGGGACCAGCAGGGGCGGCTGCACGAACCAGGAGAGGATGCGATGTCGCAACCGCAGGCCGCCGGCCCGCTGGCGGGCGTGCATGTTCTTGACCTGGCCCGGGTGCTCGCAGGTCCCTACGCGGCGATGCTGCTAGCCGACCTGGGTGCTGACGTGATCAAGGTGGAGCGGCCAGGATCCGGTGACGATACCAGGCACTGGGGGCCGCCGTTCATGCCGACCAGTGACGGCGCCGAGAGCACGTACTTCCTGTCGATCAATCGCGGCAAGCGCAGCGTGGCCATCGACCTGAAGGACCCGGCAGAACGCGCCTTCACCGAGGCGCTGCTGCGGTGGGCTGACGTGCTGGTCGAGAATTTCCGCCCTGGCGTCATGGAGCGGCTGGGACTCGGCGACGACCGGCTTGCCGAGCTGAATCCCAGACTGATCCGGCTGGCGATCAGCGGCTTCGGCGAGTCAGGCCCGGACAGCCACCGGGTCGGCTACGACCAGATCCTGCAGGCAGAGGGTGGCGTTATGAGCCTGACGGGAACCGCGGCCAGCCAGCCGGTGAAGGTTGGCGTGCCGATCGCGGACGTCAGCGCGGGACTGTTCGGAGTGATCGGAGTACTCGCCGCGCTGGTGGAGCGCGAGCGCAGCGGGCTGGGCCAGCGAGTCACCACATCGCTGCTGGCAGCGCAGATCGGCATTCACACGTTCCAGGCCACGCGGTACCTGATCGCCGGCGAGGTGCCGGGCTCGTCCGGCAATCACCATCCGAGCGTTGCCCCGTATGGCATGTTCGAAGCCGCGGACGGCCCGATCGTCATCGCGGTCGGCAACGACGACATCTGGCGGCGCTTCGCCCCGCTCGCGGGCCTGGACCCGGCTGACGGCAGATTCGCCACGAACGCCCTTCGGCTGGCGAATCTCGCCAGCCTGCAAGAGCTCATCGCGGCCGCGCTCGCGCGGTACCCGGTTGCTGTCTGGCTGGATCAGCTGGACCGGGCTGGCGTCCCGGCAGGCGAGCTGAAATCCCTGGACCGGGTGTACCAGAGCGCTCAGGTCAGTGCGGAGAACCTCGTCTGGGAGGTCAGCCATCCGCGCCTCGGCAGGATCAGGCTGCCCGGAAACCCCGTGCACTACAGCCGCAGCCCGCTGTCGGCCGGCCTGCCGCCGCCGTTGCTGGGCGAGCATACCGATGAGCTCCGGGAGGCCATGCTCGGCCAGCCTCCTGCGGCCGATGTCGGCTGAACCGCCCGGCCCGGCGCGAGCTGGCCCGCGCCCGCTGTATCAGGACCTGGCCGATGACGGTCACCTCAGCCGGTTCGGTGAGGAGATAGCAGCGGCCAACCCGAGCGGCTGGCCTGGCTACTGCGAGCAACTGCAGGCCGCGATGGCCGCGACCGGTGCCCGGCATGCCGTGACCACCGGCCTGGCTACCGTGGCCGGGGAACCCTGCGTGCTAGCAGGCTTCGATTTCGGCTTCCTCGGCGGCTCGGCTGGCGTTGCCGAAGGTGCCAGGATCAGGCAGGCCTTCTCGCTAGCGACCGCCGAGCGCCTGCCAGTCGTCTGCGTCGCGGCGTCAGGCGGCTCCAGGATGCAGGAGGGCACCAGCGCGCTGGTGCAGATGCAGGTCTACGCCGCGGCCATTGCCAGCGCACGGGAGGCTGGAATCCCGTATATCGCCGTCGCAGGCGATCCCACCACAGGCGGCGTCTGGTCGTCTCTCGTCGCCTGCGCGGACCTGATCATCGGCGTGCCGGGAGCCAGGGTGAGCTTCTCCGGTTCGCGGACCCGGCCGCAGGGCGCCGACCCTGATTCGCGAGAGTACCTGGCCGACGGCAAGTGGGACCGCGGGTTCGTCGACGTCCTGGCGCCCGCCGACGGGCTGCGCTCCGCGGTCGCGACGGCCATCCGGTTGCTGTCGCCCAGGTCGCGCGGCGCCCTCGAACGCGCCCCGGTGCCGCGCTGGCCCGGCGAGGCCGGGCCGCATGCTGCCGGGCCGGGTGCGACGGTGCCGACTGCCTTGGCTCAGGTCAGCGGTGCGCGCAGTCGGCACCGGGCTCGGGCTGACCAGTGGCTGGCCGGCTATTTCACCCAGACCCTGGAGATCCGCGGTGATCGCTGCGGTGCCCTGGATCCCGGCCTGCGCTGCGGGTTCGGCAGCCATTCCGGCGCCACCATCGCCTATATCGCGCAGACTGGCGCGCCGACGACCGCCGCAGGCTATCGGACGGCGACCCGCCTGCTCGGCCTGGCAGCGCGCTTCGGCGTGCCGGTGCTCACGCTGATCGATACCCCCGGCGCTGCGGGTCAGCCTGCGGATGAGGCTGCCGGTGTAGGCACGGCGATGGCCGAGCTGTTCGTGGCCATCGCTGCCAGCCAGGTGCCGATAACCTCGGTGGTGATCGGCGAGGGAGTTTCCGGCGGTGCACTGGCGCTGGCAGCCCCCGCCGACCTCTGGATTGCCGAGACCGGCTACCTCGCCGTGACCGCGCCGGAGCTGGCCGCGTCGATACTCAAGCTCAGCCCCGCTGACGTGCCTGAGGTGTCCGAACGCCTCCGGCTCACCCCGGCCGACCTGCTAGCCCGGCGGATAGTCCGCGGCATCATCCGGCCCGGCGGGGTGCGCCAGCAGTCAGCTCAGACGGCCGAGCCGAGATAGTCGAGCGCGCTGGCCACCCCGTCGCGGGAGATTGGCAGGCCGGCCCTGGTCAGGCCCATCTCGACACCGCACAGGGCGCCGGCCAGCGACAGATCGCTCAGATCGCCAAGATGCCCGATCCGGAACGCCCGTCCGGCCAGCCGGCCGAGCCCGGCCCCGAGCGACATGTTGTAGCGGTCCAGCACCAGCCTGCGCAGCTGGTCCGCATCATGCCCGTCGGGCACCAGCACCGCGGTGAGCGTGCTGGAGTAGTCCGCTGGGTCCCGGCAGACCAGGTCGAGGCCCCAGCCGCGAACGGCCCTCCGGGTTGCCTCTGCGTGGCGCGCATGCCGGTTGAAGACGGCGGGCAGCCCCTCCTCGTCGAACATCGCCAGGGCCTCACGCAGCCCGAACAGCAGGTTGGTGGCGGGCGTATACGGGAACAGCCCGGTGTCCGCGGCGGCCAGCAACGGCTGCCAGTCCCAGTAGCTGCGCGCCAGCCGGGCCTGCTGCGCCGCGGCTAGCGCTTTTGCGCTGACCGCGTTCAGGCCAAGGCCGGGCGGCAGCATCATGCCCTTCTGCGAGCACCAGATCGTGACGTCGACGCCCCATTCGTCGTGACGGTAGTCGATCGATCCCAGCGATGAGATGGTGTCGACGATCAGCAGCGCCGGATGGCCGGCACTGTCCATCGCTTCCCGGATCAGCGGAATGGCACTGGCGCAGCCGGTCGACGTCTCGTTCTGCACGATTGTCACGGCCTTGATCTGGTGTCCGGCGTCCGCCGAGAGCTCGTCGTGCACCTGCTCGGCATGCACGCCGCGGCGCCAGTCACCGGGAACGAGGCTGACGTCCAGGCCGAGTCTGGCGGCTAGCTGCGACCACAAGGCGGCGAAATGGCCGATGCCGAAGGCGAGTACCCGGTCGCCCGGCGACAGCGTATTCACCAGCGCGGCCTCCCACGCTCCGGTGCCCGAGCTGGGATACACCGCGACCGGCCGGGAACTTCCGCAGAGCCGTCCGACGCCGGCCAGCACCTGCCTGGCCAGGGCCGCGAATTCGGGACCGCGATGGTCGATCGTCGGCGCGGCCATCGCCCGCAGCACCCGGTCCGGGACATTGGTAGGCCCGGGTATCTGGAGAAAGTGCCTGCCGCTCTGATACGTCATGGGTATGTCCTCTCGCATCGACGCAGACACGGAACAGTCCTCGGCGGCCGGATCGGGCCAGCTGGGGGAGAGCGGGTACATTGCGCAGGCGCTGCGCCGGGCGGTCAGCGGTGAGGTCCGGTTCGACTCCTACAGCAGGCACCTATTCTCCCGTGACGCGAGCATGTACGCCATCGAGCCGATCGGGGTGGTGTTTCCGCGTGACGCGGACGACGTGATCGCTGTCATTTCCACGGCTGCCGCGTGTGAGGTCCCGGTACTAGCCCGCGGTGCTGGCACCAGCCTGGCTGGCCAGACCGTCGGGCGGGCGATCGTGATGGACTTCTCCCGGCACCTGAACCGAATCGTCGAGATCGACCCCGAGCGGCGGGTGGCGCGGGTCCAGCCGGGCGTGGTGCAAGAGCAGCTGAACCTGGCGGCTGCCGAGCACGGGCTGATGTTCGGCCCGGATACCTCCACGAAGAACCGGGCCACGCTCGGCGGGATGATCGGCAACAACTCGGCGGGCAGCCAGTCGGTGCGCTACGGCATGACGATCGACCATGTACGCACCCTCGATGTCGTGCTCTCGGACGCCAGCAGGTCCCGGTTCGGCCCGCTGACCGCTGCCGAACTGGCTAGCCGTGCTGCCAGGCCGACCCTCGACGGCGCGATCTGCCGTGAGCTGGCCGGCATCGCCGAGCGCAACAGGGCGGCGATTGCTGCCGGGTTCCCGCAGTTCTGGCGGCAGTCTGGCGGCTACCGGCTCGACCGGCTGGCCGGCCAGAGCGTTCCTGACCTGGCGAAATTCGTCGTGGGCTCGGAAGGTACCCTGGTCACCGTCGTCGAAGCAGCCGTCGGGCTGGTGCCAGCACCACGGCACCGCACCATCGCGGTAGGGCACTTCACGTCGGTGCAAGCCGCGATCGAGGCGACGGAGGACGCGCTGGCGTGCGAGCCGGCCGCCGTCGAGCTGCTGGACCGGACCATACTCGAACTGTCCCGGCAGAAGATCCAGTACCGGGCGCTTGGCGCCATGCTGCACGGTGATCCGGAGGCGCTGCTGTTCGTGACCTTCTTCGGTGACACGGCCGCTGAGGCCGCTGCCGGGATCGACCGGCTGGAATCGCGCTGGCAGGCACACGGCCACGGCTACCACACGCTGCGGGCGGTGACCGCCGCCGAGCAGGCTGCGGTGCTGACGGTACGCGAGGCGGGCCTTGGCCTGCTGATGGCGGCGAGCACCGGAGCTCGCCGGCCGCTGGCGTTCGTCGAGGACACCGCGGTCGAGCCAGCCAGGCTGGCCGGCTACGCGGCCGCATTCCGGCAGATCCTGGATTCGCACGGGCTGAAGGCAGGGTTCTACGGCCACTGCTCGGTGGGTTGCCTGCACATCCGCCCGTTCATCGACCTGAGCCAGCCGGGTCAGCCGGAGCTGATGCGCGCCGTCGCCGAGCAGGTACGGGACCTGGTCCTGGAGCACGGCGGCGTCAACTCCAGTGAGCACGGGGACGGGCTGGCGCGCAGCGAGTTCAACCGCCGCTTCTTCGGCGACGCGCTCTATGCGGCCATGCAGGAGACCAAGCGACTGTTCGATCCAGCCAACCGGATGAACCCCGGCAAGATCGTGGACGCAGCCCCGATGACCGAGCACCTGCGGGATGCCGCGGGGCGTGCTGCTCTGCCGTTCCCCACCCGTCTCAGCTTCAGCGAGCCGGGCGGGATGCGCGGCGCGGCCGACCGGTGCATGAACATCGGGCTGTGCCGGAAGGAATCAGCCGGCGTCATGTGCCCGTCGTATATGGCGACGCGTGAGGAGGAGCATTCCACCCGGGGCCGGGCGAACGCGCTGCTGCACGCGATGTCGATGCCGGATCCGCGGGCCGCGCTCGGCGACGACAGAGTGCACGGCATCCTGGACCTCTGCCTGGAGTGCAAGGCGTGCAAGAGCGAGTGCCCGCTCGGCGTCGACATGGCCGCGCTCAAGACCGAGGCGCTGGCCGCATATTACGAGCAGCACGGCACGCCGCTACGGTCACGGTTGTTCGGGTCGATCCGGATGCTTAACCGGGCCGGCTCGGCCGCGCCTGCGGTGTCCAACCTGCTGGCCGGCTGGCGGCCGGCCCGGCTGGCAGCCGAGCGGCTGCTGGGCGTCAGCGCTGCGCGGCCGCTGCCGCGATTCGCGCGCCAGAACCTGCGCGGCTGGTACCGGCGGCAACCGGATCCGCAGGTGCCGTCTTCGCAGGGCGAGCTGATCTTCCTGGCCGACTCGTTCACCACTTTTACCGATGTCTCGGTGGGCAGCGCGGCCATTGAGCTGCTGCAGCGGGCCGGCTGGCAGGTTCGGCTGGAGGCCGCCGGCTGCTGCGGCCGGGCCAGCCTGTCCAAGGGACTGATCGACCAGGCCCGGCGGATGGCGGCAGGGATGACTGAGCGGCTGGGTGCTGCGGCAGCGCGCGGGGTGCCGATCGTCGGCGCGGAACCGTCGTGCCTGCTGACGCTGCGCGATGAGTACCTGGCTCTGCTGCCGGGCGCGGCCAGCGCCCTGTCCGTGGCCGCCGCAACCAGGCTGCCCGAAGACCTGATCATGGAGGCCATTACCGCGGGCCGGATCACGCTGCCCCGGCTCGCTGCCTTCAGCGGGCGCCGCATCCTGTTCCATGGTCATTGTCACCAGAAGGCGCTGACGGGGACGGCGGCCACGGTCGGCCTGCTGCGCGCTATCCCGGGCGCCGAGGTCGTCGAGCTTGACGCCGGGTGCTGCGGCATGGCTGGCTCCTTCGGGTTCGAGCGGGAGCACTATGACCTGAGCATGCGCATCGGCGGACTCCGGCTGTTCCCCGCCGTCCGGGCCGAGCCGGAGAGCACGATCATCGCCGCCACCGGCGTCTCCTGCCGGCAGCAGATACGGCACGGCACCGGGCGCCGGGCACGTCATCCGGTCGAAATAGTCTGGGAAGTCCTGCAGGGTGCGCCAGGTCAGTGACGTGGGCGCGGATCGGGCGCGATGCCTTTGGTCGGTGGCCGCCGGGACTTTCGGCCGTGGGCGTGGCACGGTGAGCTACCCAGCATTGGGGTATGGCGAAGCGAATTGTGGTCCTGGGTGGCGGTACCGGCGGGACGCTGATCGCGAACAGGCTTCGGCACCTGGTGGCAGACGATGACCTGATCACGGTGGTCGACCGCGATGATCACCACCTGTACCAGCCAGGGCTGCTGTTCGTCCCGTTCGGGCAGCTCGGCTCCGAGCGCATCACGCGCTCGCGGGTGCGGCAGCTGCACGATGGCGTCGGCTACGTCCTCCGCGACGCCGATCGGGTGGACATCGATGCCCGTCAGGTCTACCTCGCCGACGGGGTCGTGCTGCCCTATGACGTGCTGGTGATCGCGAGCGGGGCGGCGCTGCTGCCGGACGAGACCGATGGCCTGCCCGAGGCAATGGCGCAGGGTAAGGCCTTCACCTTCTACGACCTGCCGGGCGCGGTAGCGCTGCGGGAAGCGCTGGCGCGCTTTGATGGCGGCCGGATCGTGGTGAACGTCGTGGACATGCCGATCAAGTGCCCGGTCGCGCCGATCGAGTTCAGCTTCCTGGCCGATGCTTACTTCCGCAAGCGGGGGATCCGCGACCGGGTCGAGATCACCCTCGTCACGCCGCTGGACGGGGTGTTCACCAAGGCCGTCTGCAACCGCGAGCTGAGCGGGATGCTGACGGACAAGCGGATCCAGGTGGTCACCGAGTTCAACACCGGCGAGGTCGACGGGAACGGCGGGCGGCTGGTTTCCTTCGACGGCCGCGAGGTTGGCTTCGACCTGGCGGTGATGGTGCCCGTACACGGCGGCCAGGCCTATGTCGGCCGGTCAGCCGGACTGGGTGACGCGCTCGGCTTCATTCCCGTCGACGAGCGGACCCTGCAGGCCAAGGCGAGCCCGAACATCTTCGTCATCGGCGACGCCGCGGACGTCCGGGCCTCCAAAGCCGGGTCTGTCGCGCATTTCGAAGGCGAGGTACTGGCCAGCAACATCGTCAGCTTCCTGACCGGGCAGCCGCTGGATGCCAGTTTCGACGGCCACACCAACTGCTTCATCGAAAGTGGCTTCGGCAAGGCCCTGCTGATCGACTTCAACTACGACACCGAGCCTGTCACCGGGCGGTTCCCCGGTCGCATCGGCCTGCCGTTGCTGCGTGAGTCGCGCCTAAACCATGCCGGGAAGCTGGCATTCCAGTGGATCTACTGGCACTTGCTGCTGGCCGGGCGGGACATTCCCGGCGTCGGCGCCGACATGCCGCTGGCAGGCAAGCGGCTCAATCCGAGCCAGTCCGCCGGCACCCCGCCGGCTAGCCCGCTCGACAGCACGAGAGAAAGGGCCTGACCATGCCCGTCAAGGTTTACGCAGGCACCGACGTAGTCGTCAACGACGAGGGCTTCTTCACTGATCCGCAGCAGTGGCGCGAGGACATGGTCCCCGAACTTGCCGCTGAGGCGGGTATCGAGCAGCTGACCGAGCCGCACTGGCAGGTCATCAAGTTCATGCGGAACGAATACGAGGCGAAGGGCACCGGCCCGAGCGTGCGCGCGCTGAGCAAGACCTCCGGCGTGACCATCAAGGAGCTGTACGAGCTGTTCCCGAAGGGGCCAGCCAAGCTGGCAGCCAGGATCGCCGGCATCCCCAAGCCACGCGGCTGTATCTGAACCACACGACAGGACGGTGCGTCATGCCTGACAACCCAGCCAGCGCCAACGGCAGGATCGAGAAAGTCTCCATCATCGTCTCCAAGGGCTCCCTGGAGGGCATCTACCCGGCGCTGATCATGGCCAACGGTGCCCGCGCCGAGGGCATCGAGGCGAACCTGTTCTTCACCTTCTTCGGGCTGGATGCCATCCACAAGGCCCGGCACGAGCACATCAAGCTCGCCACCGTCGGCAACCCCGGACTGCACATGGCTACCTGGGCCGGCGGTCTGCCCGGCGTGTCCTCAGTGATGACCCACTACATGGCGCACAAGATGGGCGGGCTCGATATCCCGCCGATCCCGGAGTTCATCGAGATGATCGCGGACACCGGCGCGGGCCTGTACGGCTGCAAGGCATCGGTCGATCTGTTCGGCCTGACCAGGGACGACTTCATCGACCAGGTCAAGGACATCATCACCGTCGGCGAGTTCTACGAGATGGCGGCCGGGGGCCAGATCATCTTCACCTGATGCGCCCGGTCAGATCCCCGGCTCGGGCCGCCGGGAGGTCGCTGAGCTCGATGTAGTCGAAGCTGACTGGGTCGTGCTCGGCGAATGAGGCCGGTACAGGTGCTGGAGCCGTGCACGCGGGTACTCCTATGAGGATGGCAGGCCTCTTATCCTTTTTATCCGGTAAGGTCGTTGTTATGAAGCTGTCGATCCTGATGCCCGTGTACAACGAGTACACGACGCTGGCCGCTGCGGTGAAGGAGGTACTGAGCGTCGAGTTCCCGTGCGAGACCGAGCTTGTCATCGTCGATGACGGCAGCACGGATGGCACGAGGGAACTGTACCCGTCCATGACTGACGATCCGCGGGTCAGCGTGCACCTGCATGACGGCAACCAGGGCAAGGGCGCCGCGATCCGGACCGCGGCCTCGGCGGCGGCCGGCGATTACGTGATCATGTGCGACGCTGACCTGGAGTACTCGCCGGCCGAGATCCCGGCGCTGCTGGCCCCGGTGCTGGCTGGCGATGCCGCGGTGGTGTACGGGACGCGGACCTTTGGCAGTCATAACTCGTATTCCTACCTTTACGTGCTGGGCAATAAGGGCGTCACGACATTCGCGAACCTCCTGTTCGGCTGTTACATCAGTGATCTTGAGACCTGCTTCAAGCTCATCCCCGCGCAGCTGTACCGGGACCTGGATATCCGCCAGACCGGGTTCGGCATGGAGGCGGAGGTGACCGGCAAGCTGCTGCGGCGCAAGACGCCGATCTATGAGGTCCCCATCACCTATAAGGCCCGTAGCCGCGAGGCGGGCAAGAAGCTGACCTGGCGGGACGGCGTCGAGGCGATCTGGATCCTGCTCCGGACCCGGCTTACCCGGATCAGCCCGCCGGCGTATCCGTCGCGCGTCCCCGGCCACAGTGCGCCTACTGACGCAGCCTCCGGTATCGAGCGCCGTTAAGACCGGACATGTCCGGCCCCCCGGTGTTCTATGCTGGCGGGTACAAGGGGGTAGATTGCGCTCGAATCCAGTCTGGACAGGGCGCTATCAGGAATGTTGATGCAGAAGAAGGTCGTGCTCGGCCTTATCGGCGCAGTGCGCCAGTAGCTCGAGGCGAGGTAACGGGGCTTGGTCCAGCTTGCACGTAAGCCTGTCCGGGCGGCGATCGACAAGGCCCGGTCTGCGCGCGCCCCGCGGCTCAGCGGTCCGGCGCTCGTGCTGTGCCTGTACGTACTGATCGCGTTCTGGCTGACCTTGGGTCTGTGGGCTGACCCGGCTGTGCGCGTGCCGACGCTGTCTCCCGGTGGCATCTCCAATGACATCTTCCTCAACGACTGGTTCATGAGTTATGCGGCGACCGCGGTAGCGCATGGTCACCTGCCCGCGCTGGTGACCACCGCGCTGAACGCGCCACAGGGCATTAACGTGATGTGGAACACATCGTTCCTGCTGCCCGGCGTGCTGCTAGCGCCCGTGACGCTCATCGCCGGCCCGCAGGTGAGCCTCACCATCGCCGTCACGGCCGGATTCGCCGGGTCGGCGGCCAGCATGTTCTGGGTGCTGCGCCGATGGCGCGCCAGCATCAGCGCAGCCGCGATCGGCGGCGCCGTCTACGGGTTCTCCCCCGCGCTGCGCATGGCTGCGCAAGATCATTACCATCTGCAGTTCGCCGTGCTGCTGCCGCTGATCATCGATGCGGTGCTGCGCATCGTGGCGGGCCGGGGCCGGCCGTGGCTGACCGGCATCTGGCTCGGCCTGCTGCTCGCAGCGCAGTTGTTCATAGCCGAGGAGATGCTGGTCGCCGTCGCAATAGCCAGCATGCTTGTGGTGCTCGTGCTGGTGCTGAGCAGGCCCAGGTCGATCCGCGGCCGGCTGCTCGGCGCGCTCTCCGGACTGGGCGTTGCGACTGGCGTGCTGGTGCTGCTGGCCGGCTACGCGCTCTGGGTGCAGTTCTTCGGCCCGCTAACCGAGCACAGCAGCCCGTGGAATGTCCAGCGCTTCAGTGGCAGTCTGCAGGATTTCGTCACGGCGCCGACCGGGATGCTGTTCCACGGCTCCGGGTTCCTGCAGTTCCTGCTCACCTCGGACCAGCGGTACTCCGAGTACTTCGGCTACCTGGGCTGGCCGCTGCTGGCGGTACTGCTTGCCGTGGCCGTGGTCGGCTGGTCCGACGTACGGATCCGGATCTCTGCCGTCGCGTTCGCCGGCCTTGAATTGTGCAGCCTCGGCGCCCACCAGGTCACTTTTGACGGCCGGCACCTGCCGGTGACGTTGCTGCCCTGGCACTGGCTCGGCGGTCTGCCGATGCTCAGCCAGGCCCTGCCGAACCGGCTCTCCATCCTGGCGGATGCAGCCGCGGCCGCCATGCTTGCCTTCGCGATTGACCGGGCCCGTGCCCTCCTTCCTGACTGGCCGCGGCGATGGCGAGTGCCTGCAGCGGCGGCGGTGACCGCGCTGGCACTCCTCCCGCTGATTCCGCTGATACCACTGCGCCTGCCGACGACTCCGATGACCCTGCCGCCGCCCGCCTGGGACAAGGTCCTGGCCGGGCTGCACCTCACCGACAATGCGCGACTGCTGGTGCTGCCCCAGTCGGACGCTGTCACCATGAGCTTTGAAGCCAACTCCGCGAACCCGTTTTCCATCATCGGCGGATACTGCATCGCGCCCCGGCCGGACGGCCGGGCTGCTGGCTGCGACCTGCTGACAAACCCCGTCGAGCATCAGGTTCTGCTGCAGACACACCAGATGACGACGGGCGTGCCGTGGGCGAGGCAGCCGAGTCACGCCGTGATGAGCGCCGCGCTGGCCGACTGGCAGCCCGCGGCCGTTGTCGCCGAGGTCAGCCCGCGATCCTGGCTCGGCCGGTACCTGACCGGCTATTTCGGTCGGCCAACGGCCCAGGCAGATGGCATCCTCGGCTGGCGGGTCGCCAGTCTGGCGCCCCTCGCAGTGCACGCTGCGCGCGATTCCGGCAGCCGGGCTTGACAATTCGAAAAGTGATATCACAATGATAGACAGATAACCGGACGGCCACTGGGTTCACTGCGCCAGCGGCCTCGCTGTCGAGGAGGCAGGCGTGGGCGAGCCAGCCATTGCGGTGCGCGGACTGCGCAAGAGCTTCGGCCCGAAGGAGGCAGTGGCCGGAATCGATCTGACGATCGCGGCCGGTTCGCTGGCCGGGCTTGTTGGCCCGAACGGAGCCGGGAAGACCACATCCCTGTCCATGATGACCGGCCTGCTGCGGCCGGATGGCGGCCAGGTTGTCATCAATGGCCTGGACGTATGGGCCGACCCGGCGGCCGCTAAGGCGATCATCGGGGTGGTGCCGGCCGAAGCGCGGCTGTTCGAACGGCTGAGCGGCGCGGAAATGCTGGAGTACGCGGGGCGGCTGCGCGGCATGCCGGTGGCGGAGGCGCGCTCGCGGGCTGGGCAGTTGCTGGACGTGCTGGACCTGACCGCGGACGCGAAGCGGCTGGTCGCCGACTACTCCACCGGTATGCGCAAGAAGGCCGCGCTCGGCTGCGCGCTGATCCATAACCCGTCGGTGCTGTTCCTCGACGAGCCGCTGGAGGGCGTGGATCCGATCTCCGCCGACGTGATCCGCCGGCTACTGACGCGTTTCGTCGGTTCTGGCTCGACGGTGCTGTTCTCCAGCCATGTGATGGAGCTGGTCGAGCAGGTATGCGATCACGTTTCCATCCTCGACAAGGGCAAGATCGTGGTGACGGGGACCATTGACGAGGTGCGGGGCGCTAAGACCCTGCAGCGGGCGTTCATCGACCTGGTCGGACCGCGGGCGAGCGATGAGGAGGTGCTGTCATGGCTAGGGTCCTCGTCCAGCTGAAGCTGCGGCTGCTGCTCAACGCGCTCCGCTCGTCCACGGCTGCCCAGACCTCGTTCATCATCAGCACGTTCTTTGCCATCGTGGTCGCCATCGGCGGCTTCTACGTCCTGGCCCTGTTCCGTGGCCTGACCGCGTCGGTAGACCTGACCACGGTCATCTTCACCATGTTCGCGTTCGGCTGGCTGATCGCGCCGATCATGTCCTTCGGCCTGGACGGCACTCTCGACCCGGCCACGGTGCAGTTGTATCCGCTGCGTACCCGGCCGCTCGCCGCGGGGCTGCTGGCCGCATCGGCCGCCGGCGCCTGGCCGGTGGCCAACCTGCTCGCCCTGCTCGGGGTCATCGTGGGGCTGGCTAGCGGCGTGCTCGGCGTGCTCGTCGCGCTGATCGCCGTGCCCCTGCAGGTGCTGTTCTGCATCACCCTGGCCCGGCTCGTGACCACCAGCATGGCCAGGATGCTGCGGTCGCGCCGCGGCAAGGACCTCGCCGCGTTCCTGGTCATCCCGCTCTTCGCGCTGGTCGAGTTGCTAGGCCAGGTGATACCGCGGGCGGCGGCTCAGGGCGGGATCACCGCAGCGAGCTTCGCCGGTGTCGACGCGTGGATGCGCTGGCTGCCGCCGGGCCTGGCCGCGCACGCCATCCAGGACGCCTCGCACGGCCGTCCTGGCACCGCGCTGGCGCTGCTGGCGCTGCTCGCCGCCGTCATCGTCGTGCTGGGCTGGCTGTGGGTACGGTCACTCGGCCGCGCCCTGGTCACAGCCGACACCACCACCCAGTCCTCGAGGGTCCGCCGCGGGACGCTGTCGCTGGACCGGTTCGGCCTGCGCGGCACCGTGGCGGCACGGTTCTGGATCTATCAGCGCCGCGAGCCCTCGTCTCTGGTCTACTGGGTCATGACCGCGGTCATCATGGTCGTCGTGTCCATCAGCACCATCATCGGCCCCCATCAGCATCCAGCCGTGGTTCTCGGCAGTGCGGTGGTCGGTGCCGGGTTCGTCGGGGCGTTCCATGCCAACCCGGTCGGCCTCACCGGGCCGCCCTTCCTCGTCGAGGCGCAGGCGCTGGCCGGCCGCCGGGCGCTGCGTTCCTATTTCTCCGGCCAGGACATCGTTTTCGCGGTCATCGCGGCGCCGGCGCTCACGGCGATCTCGTTCGGCCTCGCGGCCGGGGTAGGCAGACCAGCAGAAGGTGTTGCGGCAACGGCGATAGGGCTGGCCGGACTGGGCGCGGCGCTCGGCATGAGCAATATCTTCGCTGTCGTTCTTCCGTATCCGGTGGCCAAGCGAACCGGGAATCCGATGCGCCAGGCCGCGCAGGGGTACAGCGCATACGGAGCCGGGAGCATCCTCGGCACCGTGGCCTGCGCCGCGGTGGCGGCGATCCCGGTGATCGTCGCCGCCGCGCTGACGAGCTCCGTACCGGCGGCAGTACGGGCGTCGCTGCTGCTGCCATGCGCTGCCGTGTACGGCTTCGGGCTGGCCTGGATCGGCGTGCGAGTTGCGGCGCAGGCGGCCGAGGGCAGGCTGCCGGAGCTGTGCCAGGTCGCCGCCGTCAGCGAGCAGTAGGTGGCACGAGAGCGCTAGCCGGCCGGGTCGTAGTAGTGGGCGTACTGCCAGCTGCCGCGGGAGACCAGCGCTTCGTCGGTCAGCGGTCCGAACCTGGCAGGAGACAGCGCGCTGATGTCGAGCCTGGAAGCCGAGCCGCAGATCCATCCCGCCACTGCCTCGCCGAGCGCGAGCGAGGACGAGAAACCGGAACCGTTACAGCCGCTCACCACCCACAGGCCGGGCACGTCGGGCAGCGGACCGGCGACAAACCGTCCGTCCGGGCTCATGGTGAACAGCCCGCCACGGTGCTCCGTTACTGGCGCCTGCCCCGGCAACGGTGCCTCGGCCGCCACCCGGGCGGCCAGTTTTGCCAGCACCTCAAGGTCGAGGTCGACGTCATCGGTGCTGAACGCGGCGGGTTCGGCGCGCGGATCCACCGGCAGGGGGCTGTGCTCAAAGCCGCCGAACATCAGCCCGCCACGGGCCGGCCGCAGGTAGACGGCCGCGTCCACGACGCGCAGGATCGGGTCGGCCGGATCCAGATCCGCAGCTGGCTCGGTGATCAGTAGCTGGTGGCGGACCGGCGCGACCGCTACCCAGCCACCTGCCAGCTCGGCCAGCTGGCGGGTCCACGCGCCGCCCGCGTCGACCGCCACCGGAGTGGCGATCGTCCGGTTAGCCGTCTCGACGCCGGCTACCTTGCCCGCCGAGAGCGTGATCCTGGTAACGGCTTCGGATTCGAGCAACTGGACCCCATGCAGCTCGCACGCGGCCAGGTAGGCCCGCACCAGGGCGGCGGGCTCTTCGATGTACACATCCTCCGGACACCACAAGGCGAGCTCGGTGCCGTCGCCCCGGTAGTAGGAGAGCCGACCGGCCAGGCCGGCCGCGTCTGCATCCTGCACGTCAGCTCCCCAGGCGCGGGACTGCTGCGCTTCCCGGCGCACGTATTCCCTATGCGCGCCTGTCCTGGCGATCAGGAAGCTGCCCGAGCGATTGACATCAAGCGGTACGCCCGCCCAGTCCGCGAAACTGACGGCCCGCTCGATGCTGCGCCGCGCCAGCGCGGTCCGCAACTCGTCTGCCTGGACCGACTTGAAGAGGCCGGCCGCCCGGCCGGAGGCCTGGGAGCCAGCGGAGTGCCGTTCGACCACCGTCACTGACCGGCCGAGCAGTGCCGCATGCAGGGCTGTGCTCAGGCCAAGCGCGCCAGCGCCGATGACGACTAGGTCGGCGTCCATCCGCTCAGTCTGCCTGACGACCCCGGTCGGAGATAAGTCCGGCTGGTGCCAGGAGGGCGGCTAAGGAGCCGGCTGGCTCAGACTGGCTTGCGCGGTTTGCCGCAGGAAGCCGGCCGCCCGGCTGAAGGTATCCCCGATGCGCTGGCCGGCGAGCTGGGCCTGGTAGGCCCGGTACCGGGTCATCTCCCAGGCCAGCCCACGGCGCGGCCGCGAGGTCAGCACAGGCGGCGGGACTGATTTCCAGGTCCAGGCTGCAATCCGGTCCGCCGCTGGGGCCGAGCCGGTCTGGCAAGACTCGATGAAGTCATCGTGATCGGCCTTATAGCCCATCTGATTGCGCACGAACCGCAGCCCGGCGAAGGTGTCCTCGATAACGTGCCGTTCCGCGGGATCGCGGGCGGCCAGCGCGGCCCCGTAGATGTCCGGATGATAGCGCACGAGGTTCGCGTCGACCATGGTGCACCACCACACCGCCTCGGTGATGACCACGTAGCCATCCGGCCGGTCCCGGCAGCTGGCTTCCTGCAGCCGCTCCGTGGTCTCCCGCATCGCGGTGAAGGACCAGTCCAGCACGTAGTCGCCGGCGTCAGGGCTGTCGGCTAGCTGGCGGTTCCAGGCCACCCGGCAGCGCGCCGAGCAGAAACGCGCGTGCTCACGCCGCGGCGCAAACAAGCCGCCGCACTGCGAGCACTCGCGGGTCTCCACCACACCCATGGTATGCGCGCGCGGAGCCGGCCAGCGCGATCCGGTGGGCCGGCCGGCGCTACCCGGACTTCAGCGCGGCCAGATCTGCCAGCGCGATAGCGAGTTCGCCAGCCGGAGTGGGATGGAACGGAGCCGGGTCACCGAGCCCCTGGACGTAGGGATCGGGGTCGCAGAGCGCATGCCCGCTGAAGTCCGGGTGGACCGTGATCAGCCCGGACGCCCTGGCGCCCCGGGCCAGCACCTCGTTGAGAGCGGTCAGCAGGACGGTCAGGGACGACTCTTTGGCTGGCGTCAGCCCGGCGCCGTCCAGGCAGTGCTGCTGCGGGTCGAACGGGTCGTAATACAGGTTGATCAGCACGGTCGGATGGAACGCCAGCTCGGCCAGCTGCCGCAGGAGCTGGTACCCCAGCCCGGAAGCTGTCGAGTCGCCCATCACCACGGCCTGGACCGCCGGGCGGAGCGGTCCGGCCGCCGACCGCACTGGCGGCAGCTGCGCGCGGCCCACCAGCGCTTCGACCGATCCCGCCTGTCGCAGCCGGGCCGGGGCCGTGAAGGCGGTGACCATGATGCCGCCCACGTTGACCAGCCCGGCAACGGCCAGGCACGCTGCCATCAGCACGATCGTCTGCCGTGCGGGCAGGCGTGCCCAGCCCGCCAGCGCGCCGGCCAGCAGCAGCGCGCAGCCGGCCGTGATAACGATCTCCCAGCCGAAGTACCTGGTCCAGCCTGCGGCCAGTGCCTGGCCGACGGCCTGTGCCGGGCTTGTGTCGCGGTGGCTGCTGAACAGGGCGCCGAGTTGCTGCCCGAAGGTGATGTGGGTCAGCGTGGCGCGAATGCACAACCGCCGCCACTGCGACGCAGCCCCGGTGCGCTTCGAGCGATCACTCTGGCAGTACCGCATCCGGCCCGCGGCGTATACAGTATGCGGAGAACATTACCTACGAAGGTAGGGATGCTCGTCGTGAACCGGAGGGATCCATGAGACGTGTAGACCTGCATGCCTATCCCGGCACAGCAGAGTGGATTGCGTCGCAGGGGCCCTATGTCGAGCCGCTCAGCCGGTACTGGAAGAAGCAGTGGTCGGCGCGGAGCGAAGCGGACGTGGTAGCCGACTTCCGGTCGCACGGCGTCGAGGCGGTACTGGTCGCGTTCGACAACGAGTCCATCACCGGAGCGCCGCCCTGTACGACCGCGTACGTGGCCGGCCTGCGGGATCGCTACCCGGACACCTTCATCCAGGCCTGGGGCGCGGTTGACCCGCTGCGCGGCGCGGCGGCGGTGCGGGCAGCCGAGGCCGCGGTGGCCGAGCATCAGGTGCTCGGCTTCCATTTCCATCCGATCATGGGCCGGTTCGCGGTCGATGATCCAGCGCACGCGCCGCTCTTCGCGGCGATCACCGACCTCGGCGTGCCGGTGCTGATCGACGTCGGCACGACCGGCATGGGCGCGGGCATGGCCGGGGGGAACGGCTCCCTGATCGAGCACGCCCATCCGCTGGCTGTCGACAAGCTTGCGGCGAGCTTTCCCGACCTGACCATCATTGCCGCGCACCCCGGCTGGCCGTGGGTCGAGGAGATGACGGCCGTGGCGCTGCACAAGGGCAACGTGTACTGGGAGCTGTCCGGCTGGGCACCGAAGCACCTGCCGGCCAGCCTGAAGACGGACATCAGGGGACGGCTGCAGGACAAGATCATGTTCGGCTCGGATTACCCCAGCCTGCCGTTCGACCGGCTGCTGCAGGAATGGCAGGACCTCGGGTTCAGCGACGAGATCATGGACAAGGTGTTCCACGCCAATGCCGAGCGGGTACTCAGCCTGCCGGTCCGCCAGCCGGCGGACGCCGGCAGCGACGCGCCGATGACCGCCTGAGTCAGCTGAGATCAAGGTCGTCAAAGGGTTCCTCGCCGCGCAGGTGGGTGTCCACCGCAAGCTGCACACCGGACAGGGGGCAGTAGAACGCGGTCATCGCGAGATCGTGGTGCAGTTCGATGCCGTGGCTCGCCCCGTCGACCTGGCGGGCCACCGCCCCGCCGCGCCAGCGCGTGCTGCCGCGGCTCAGCACGGCGCCGGCCGCGGTGCGTACGCTGATCCCGTCCGGGCCGTCGACAAGCTGAAGCTCCGGGCCCAGGCCGCGCCGGCCGCCGACCGGGACAGCCGGCGGATCGACGACATCGTGCCCGACGCGCTCGGCCCGGGCCTGCTGGCGGGCGCGGGCGGTGGCGGCGGCATCGACCTGCCCGGCCGCTAGCACGACGCCATAATGACGCGCTGCCTGCACCGCGGACAGCAGGCCCGCCTGCACGTCGGCGAGCACCTGCTCGGCCGGGCGCTGCAGCGGGTCAGCGTATCCGCCGCCGCCTTGCCAGGACACCAGGAAGATATCGCCAGGCCGCATCGGCAGCGCGCCGGGCTTGGGGCCAAGCGGCGCAGCCTGATCCGGGCCCGCGCCAGCCGCGACGTCCTCGGCGGTAATGAACCGCTGGCTGACGGTCGTGCCTGGCCAGCCGCCGAACAAGCCCGCTGAGTTCGGCACCTCAGCGCCGTGCGTCATGACCAGCGCCGTCGCGCCCGCGACACCGCGCAGGGTCAGGGCAACCTCCGCGCTGTGCCCGCCGCGGTGCCGGCCGGCGCCGCCCGATCCCGGCAGCAGCCGCCGGTGCACGTAGAACAGCGGCGATACCTGCTCGTTGGATTCGACGTCGGCGATCGCGGGCATCGGCACGGCCACCGGGCCGCCCGCATTGACCCCGTCGTGTCCCGCGAATGCGCCGGACCCGCCGGCCAGCGGGTCGAGCAGGTGCAGCCCGAAGCGCTCGCCGAACTGGTTCACGCCGCCGAGGTTGAAGGTCGCCATGGTGCCTGAGCTGACCGCCTGGGCCCGGCCGGCGAAGTCCGGCGAGCAGGCCAGCAGCAGGTTGAGCGCCTTCTGCACCACGTTCGTCACGGTCCAGATCGTCTCCACGGTCGCGCTGCCGACCGGAGCGGGATGCTGTGCCGTGCAGATGAGCCCGTCCGGTGCGGTGATGGTGACCGGCCTGAGCAGGCCAGCGTTCCACGGGATGCCGAACCCCAGTGTCGGGATGAGCGCGCCGGTCACGCCGCCGGCCAGGCCGTGCCTGGTGGCGTTGATGAAGCCGGGTGCCTGCTCGCTGGAGCCGCTGAAATCCAGCGTCAGCGCGTCCGCGGTCTTGGTCGCGACCAGGTCGACGACGTACAGCCGGTTCTGGTGACCGTCGTGTTCCAGGAAGTCGCGGACGTGCACCACGCCGTCGGGCAGTGCGGCAAGCCGCTCGCGGACCGCGCTCTCCGAGTTGTCGATCATCCGGCCCATGACGTCGCAGACCAGCTCAGCGCCATAGCGCCCGAACAGGCTTGCCATCCGGCCGCGAGCTACGTTGATGGTGGCGATGAACGCCCGGATGTCGAGCCCGAGTGCGGCCGGAAGCCGGGATGCGGCCAGGATCATCTCGAGCACGTCAGCTCGCAGTTCGCCGCGGTCCACGAGCTTGACGCCGGGAATGCGCAGGCCTTCCTGATAGATCTCGGTAGCTGTCGGGCACCAGGAGGCGAAGTTCATGCCGCCCATGTCCGTCTCGTGAGCCATCACGCCCGCCCACGCCGCCAGCCGTCCGCCGGCGAAGATCGGGCCGGTCATCTGGACGTCGTTCTGGTGCAGGGCACCGACGTAGGGATCGTTCCCGATGAACATGTCGCCGTCGTTGATGGCACCGCCGGTGCCATTCAGGTGCCGGATCAGCGCGCCGACCGGGGGGGCTTCGTGGGTCACCTGGAAGCCCATCGTGGCGAACGAGCCATCCGGCAGGTAGATGCCGGTGAAGAAGTCGGTCGCCTCGGTGACGGTCGGTGAGCCGGATACGCTCTGCAGCGCGATCCGCATCTCCTCGGTCACCGCCAGCAGCCGGTTGCGCACGACTTCATAGACCACCGGATGAATAGCCCGCTCGGACATGCCTACCTCCTGACGCCGGGCCGGGCCTGCTCGTCACCGGCGAGGGTCACGAAGAAGTTGCCGAGCTCATCGGCGCGCGCCGTCGCGCCTGGCGGGATCACCAGGGTCTGACCCGGGTAGCGCACGATCGCGGGTCCGCTGAGCGCCAGGCCGGCCGCCGGGCACTCGGTAACCCAGACGGGGCAGTCCACCGGCGCGGCGGGATCGGCGAAGACGACTGGCCGCCGGCAGGCCGGCGTGAGGTCGCCGGCGGCGGCCAGCCGGGGAGACTGGCGGAGCCGCGCGGTGACCGCGGCGCGCGCGGACAGTAGCTCCAGGCCAGCCTCGCGGAACGCGGAGCCAGCACCGAACAGCGATTCGTACTGTGCCTCGAACCGGTCCACGAGCTTCTCGAAGGCACCAGCGCTGAGGTCGCCGGCCGGCACCGCCACGTCCAGGTGGTGCGCCTGCCCCCGGTAGCGCAGCGCCACCGAGCGCTCGACCGTCACCGCATCGCCGGCCGGGCCGGCCAGGCCCGCTAGCACCCGGTCGCGCGCCGCGGTCACGGCCGCCTGCAGCTCGCGCTCCAGCGTGCGCAGGTCCGCCGCTGCGATCGCGGTGCCGGGCGGGATGCGGACGAAGCACGGGCGCTCGGCCGACTGGCGCAGGTCGCTGGTGCCGGTACCGAGCGCGGACTGCGCGGTCGCTGCGGGTGTGACGACGAAGGTGGAGATGCCCAGCTCGCTGCACAGTGACCAGGCGTGCGACGGGCCCTGCCCGCCGCTCGCGAACATCACGAACTCACGCGGGTCGTGACCGCGCTCGATGGTCACACTGCGCAGCAGGTCGGCCATCTTGCTGTCGAGCACCTGGCGAATCCCCCACGCCGCTTCCAGCACCGGCAGCCCGAGCGGCCGGGCGATCTGATCGGCGATGGCCGCGAGTGCGGCGGCGCGCGACAGCCGCAGCGTGCCGCCGGCGAAGCCGTCTTCGGCGAGGATCCCCAGCACCAGATCCGCGTCGGTGGCGGTCACCTGCGTGCCGCCGCGGCCATAACAGACCGGCCCGGGTACCGCGCCCGCGCTGTGCGGCCCGACCAGCAGCACCTGCCGGTCGACCCTGGCGATGCTGCCGCCGCCCGCGCCGATCGTGCCCACGTCGAGGGCGGGCCGCTGGATGTCCGCGCCGGCCACGGTGAGCTGGCTGCGCATGAGCGGCTGGCCGTCGATGACGACGCCGACGTCGAAGCTGGTGCCGCCGACATCTATCGTCAGCAGCCGGTCGATGCCGAGGCGCCGTGCCAGCTGCTGGCAGGCGATCACGCCAGCCGCCGGGCCCGACATGATCGCCGCTACCGGCTCACGCGCGACATCAGCGGCCGGGACGACTCCGCCCGCGCTGGTCATAATCTGAACAGGTACCTGCAGTCCGGCACGCTGCAGCGCGGCATCCAGGCCGGCCAGGTAGGCACTCATGACCGGGCCAAGCGCGGCGTTGGCCGCCGTGGTGGACATCCGGGCGTACTCGCCGACGCTCGGTGCCACCTCGTGCGACAGGCTGACGAACAGCGCAGGCAGCCGCTCGGCAAGAAGCTCGCCGATCCGCCGCTCATGCGCCGGGTTGGCGATGGACCACAGCGTGCAGACGGCGACCGCCTGCACGCCCGACGCCGCGACCTGGTCGAGCACGCGGCAGACCTCGGTGTCCGTCAGCGGGATGACAACCTCGCCAGTTCTGTCCACCCGCTCGCTGACCTCGAAGACGAGCCGGCGCGGCACGACCGGCGCCCGCCGGCCGCGATTGGCGTAGTCGCCGACTTCCACGCCGGTCAGGCCGGCCACCTGTCTCTTCAGCCGCCCGATCTCCAGCGTGTCCCGGAACCCCGTGGTCGTGATGACGGCCGTGGCGGCGGCGCTGCCGGTCAGCAGGGCGTTCAGGCCCGCCGTCGTGCCGTGCCCGAAGTGGTCGATGCGAGCGCAGAACTCGGCGGCTGCCACGTCCAGCTGCCGGGCGGCCAGCCCGATCGCGTCGAGGATCCCGGTGATGATGTCGGGCGTGGTCGGTGCCTTGACGACGACCTGCTGGCCGCCCTCGCTGATCGCCCACAGGTCGGTGAAGGTGCCACCGACGTCAGTGCCTACCTGAAACCGTCGCACGGGCCGCGGCGGCGCGATCGGCAGCGACATCAGACCGCGGCCGGCTGGCGCAGGCCGAGCATGCTGCGCGCCTCGGCCGGGCTGGCCGGCTCGAGGTTGAGCTCGTGCAGGATGCGGACCATCCGCTCGACAAGTTCCACGTTGGTCGCGAGGCGGCCGCGCGAGTAATAGACGTTGTCTTCCAGCCCGACCCTGGCGTGCCCGCCGAGGATCAGGCTGTGCACCGAGGCCGGCAGCTGGGCCGGCCCGACGGCGCTGACGCAGAACAGCGAGTTCTCAGGCAGGTCCTCCACGAACCGCTGCAGGTTCCTGGGAGTGTAGGGAGTGGCACCGGACATGAGCTTGTTGGTGCCGAGCACGATGTTGACGTAGTACGGCGGCTCGTCATAGCCGGCCGCGATCAGGTCCCGGACCCAGTTGAGGTCGGACAGCGACATCACCTCCCACTCCGGCTTGATGCCGCGCTGCCTCATGGCCTCGGCCAGCTCGATGCAGCGGCTCCAGGAGGTGTCCAGCAGCAGTTCCAGATCGTCCCGGTGCATGCACTGCATGTGCGGGTCGAACGTGCACATCTCGGCGCCGGCCATCGTTCCCTTGATGCGCTGCTCGAAGGCGATCTCGAGACGCCCGCCGCCGAGGTCGGCCACCATGTCTCCGCTGATGCCGCCGCCGGTGCTGTTGTTGATGATGATGTCGCAGCGGTCCCGGATCAGGTCATTGATCTGCCGGTACACCTCCGGGTCGCAGGTGGCGCCGTCATCGGGCCGGCGCGCGTGCGCCGCGACGACGCTCGCTCCGGCCTGCCAGCAGCGGTACACGTCGTCGGCGATTTCCTCGGGCTGAGTTGGCAGGTGCGGGGTCACGGACTTGTCGGCCATCCCGCCGGTAGGCGCGATGGTCAGGATCACCTTGCGGTCGGTCATGACGGCTCTCCTCTATCAGCAGTTAGCTGCGCAGCGCGGCGGCCTCGGTGAGGTAGTCGACCCGATTAGCCATCTGCTCGGTGTCGCCGGACAGGTAGCAGTCCAGGTTGGGGGTGATGATCTCCAGCGCGAGCTGGACGTAGTGCTCGCTCATGCCGGCCATGTGCGGGGTGATGAACACGTTCGGCAGCTCCCACAGGGCACTGTCGGCCGGCAGTGGCTCGACCCGGAACACATCGAGCCCCGCCCCGGCGATCTGCCCTGCTCGCAGCGCGTGCACCAGCGCGTCCTCGTCCACGATTCCGCCACGGGCGATGTTGACCAGGAATGCGGTTGGCTTCATCGCGGATAGCACTGCCGCGTTGATGAGTCCCTCGGTACCCGGCCGGTAGGGCACCGTCAGGATAAGGAAGTCAGCTTCGGCGGCTACCTGCGGCAGCGATCGGTAGTCATGCACCGCGTCGAGACCGAATCGCCGGCCAGCGGTCCGGGACACGCCGACCACGCGCATGCCGAGTGCCGTGCAGAGGCGCACGATCTCCTGTCCGGAGATGCCCAGGCCGACGACGGCGACGCACTTGCCGCGCAGTATCTGCGGGTTCCAGCGATCCCAGGAACGACGCCGCTTGTTCAGCACTGTCTGCTGCACGCCGCGGGCCAGCACGAGCATCTGGGTCAGCGCCATCTCCGCCATCTGCGACGCGTGCATGCCCCGCGTCGAGGTCAGCACGATGCCTGGTCGCGGCGCCAGCACCCGGACGAACCGGTCCACGCCCGCGATCAGCGACTGGACCCAGCGGAGCTCGGGAAGCTCACCGACGATCTCGGCTCGCATCGAGCCGCCCTTGGTCATCAGCACGTCAGCGTCGCGGAGCTCGCCGAGCCTGGCCAGCATCTCGTCGACGGACCGGATGCCGGTGAACCGCACGCCCGGAAACCGCGGTGCCAGTGCGTCGATGTAGTCGCTGGCCTCCGCGTCCTCAATCACGACGCTGCTCATGGTGATCGCCGCCTACAGCTCGAAGATGCGCTGCGCCGTGGCGTGCAGTCGCTCGCTGCCGCCGGCAGTGATGAGGAAGCCGTCGGTCAGCGAGCAGAACGCCTGCGCGCCAAGGAAGTTGGGATGACAGGCCACGTTGGTGCCGGCCGAGATCGTCAGGGTCTCGTCGAACCGGATCAGCGGGCGTTCCACCAGGTCATATCCCTGACCGTGACAATGGATGCGCTTCTCCGGCGGGCGGCCGTTGTCGCGCATGAAGTCGCTGTAGGCAGCCCACACGTCGGTGGCCGCGGCGCCCGGCTTCATGAGCTGCATGGTGTAGGTCTGCGCCTCAAGCGCGAACGCGTAGTCCTCGATCATTTCCTGCGGCGCGGCACCGACCACGATGGCACGTCCGACCTCGCTCCACATCCCGCCGGGGCCACTGTTCTCCACGAGCAGGCAGACGATGTCACCTTGCTCGATGACGCGGCCCTGCAGATGGGAGTGGACGAAGACCGCAGGCTGGCCGGGCGGGGCGGACGCGCAGAGGGCAAAGCCCTGATCACTGCCGAGCTCGCGGCTGACGTTCTGGGCCACGACGGCGACTTCGCGATCGGTCTTGCCCGGTTCTATCGACTTGATGGCCGCCTCGATCGCGATGTCCTGGATCGCGGCGGCCCGCCGGATCATCTCGATTTCCTCGGCCGACTTGACTACCTTGATCGGGTCTACCAGGTCAGACGCATCGATGAAGGTGGCGCCGTCGAGCGCGGTCCGCAGCTGATCGACCGTCGCTGACAACATCTGGTAAGGCCCGACTAGGCCGATGCGATCCCGCCGGTACGGCTGCAGGGCCTGCGCCAGCAGGCTCGCCTCATACGACCTGGTGTAGCCGACGGCGGGGAAGTAGGCGGTGGAACTTACCAGCTTCACGCCACGGAAGATGCCGTCGCCGTGCGGACCGAGTTCGCGCCTGGTGTCCAGCCCGCCGTGGCTGACGACTGTCATGTCCTCGTCGCGCGGGAAGATCACCGCCAGCGGCATGCCGTCCACCGCCGGGATGCCGGTAAACCACTGGACGTAGCCGCCGACGGAATTGTTGTTGTTCTCGATCACGAGCGCGGCGATGTTCTCGGCCGCCATCATGGCCCGGGTGGCCTGCCAGCGGCGCTGCAGTTCCTGATCGGACACCGGTGCAATGAGTCGTTCGCTGAGCCGGGACATGGCCTTCCCTTCGTTGGCGCGCGGTCGTCAGTGGCGCGACGTGGTCAGTGACGCGGTGCGGATGTATCGCCAGATGCGCTCGGGGCCGAAAGGCATCTGCACGTCCCGGACGCCCAGCGGCCATAGCGCGTCCGCCACGGCGTTCGCCGTTGCGGCCGGGATCCCGGTGGTGCCGGTCTCGCCGATGCCCTTGGCGCCGACCGGAGTCAGCGCCGGGCCTGTCTCGATGAACTCGCCCTCCATGCCGGGCACGTCTGGCGCCGCGAGCATTCCGTACGTCATCAGGCTGCCGCTGATGAGCTGGCCGTCGTCGGCATAGACCGCTTCCTCGCTGAGCGCCTCGCCGAGACCTTGCACGACGGCGCCGGTCACCTGGCCCTCGGCGATCATCGGATTCAGGATCCGGCCGCCGTCGTGCACCCCGGCAATCCGGCGAATGGTGATCTTGCCGGTGTCCGGGTCAATCTCCAGCTCGACGGCGAAAGCGCCCGCTGCGTACAGCGGCGTGTCCAGGGTGAACCTGGAAGCCGCCGTGAGGTCCCGGGCCAGCGCGGTGGCGTCGAGGTCGCCGGCTATCTCCGCGCTGCTGACTTCGCGGCCATCGGCGGCGACGACGCGGCCACCTTGCCAGCTCACCGCGGCGCGCGGCAGCTCCAGCTGGTCCGCGCCGCGCTGGCACAGCCGCTCGCGCAGGTCCCTGGCGGCAAGCACCAGCGCCGACCCGGCCAGCATCGCCGACCGGCTGGAATAGGTGCCCATGCCGGCCGGAACCTCGGCGGAGTCGCCATAGGTGATCGCGACCTGGGCGGGGTCGAGCTCCAGTTCATCCGCGAGCACCTGCGCAAACGCGGTCGCATGTCCCTGGCCATGCGAGGATGACCCCATCCGTGCCAGCATCGTGCCGTCCTTGGCCACCTCTACCGATGCGCTCTCCCACAGGCCGCGGCCGGTCGGCTCCGAGAAGACCGCGATCCCGAGCCCGGGCAGGCGGCCGGCCAGCCGCTCGGCTTCGTGGCGGTGCCGGGTGCCGTCGTAGTCAATGAGCTCGCATACGCGCTCCATCAGCCGCGGGTAATCACAGAAGTCGATCCGGTCGCCCAGCGCCGTCTGATACGGGAAATCGGCCGGGGCGATGAGATTGCGGCGCCGGATCTCGACCGGGTCGATGCCGAGCCGACGGGCGGCGAGGTCCGCCATCCGCTCGGCGATGTAGGCACCTTCCGGCCGGCCAGCGCCGCGGTACGGCCCCGTCGGGACCTTGTTCGTTGCTACCCCAGTAACGGTCACCTCGACCGCACCGGTCTTGTACACGCCCGCGACCAGGCCCGCCGCGAGCAATGGCGGGGTGAAGGTGTTGAAGTGCAGGTAGGCCCCGAGATCGGCGAGCAGCTGGACGCGCATCCCGAGGAAGCGGCCGTCCGCGTCCACCGCCAGCGCGACGTCAGCCGACTGACCGCGTCCTTGCGGTGCCGCCAGGAAGTTCTCCGAGCGGGTCTCGGTCCATTGCACCGGCTCCCGCAGGCGCATCGCGGCGAACGCCGCCACTGCTGCTTCGGCCGGGAGGGCGCCCTTGCTGCCGAACGCGCCGCCGACATCCGGCACGACGATGCGGACCGAGTCAGGCAGCCGGCCGAGTGCCGCGGCCAGCTGGGCGCGCGGCCGGTGCGGGTCCTGCGCGGACAGCAGGACGGTGACGATGTCATCGGCGGCGTCGTAGCTGGCGATTGCCGCCCGCGGTTCCATCGGGGCGGCCGCCAGCCGGGGCATGCTCAGCGTCGCCTCGATGACGTGCGCGGCGTCGCGGAACGCGGCGTCGATATCACCGCCGCGGCGGACCGTCCGGAGCAGGATGTTGTCTGGTGCCTGGTCGTGCAGCGGGTCAGCGGCTGCGGCCGAACGCGGATCGATGACCACGGGCAGCGGCTCATAGTCGACGTCGGCGTAGTCGGCCGCGTCGGCGGCCTGGGCGCGCGTCTCGGCAACCACGGCGGCCACCGGCTCGCCGGCGAAGCGCACCCGGCCGGCTGCCAGCAGTGGCGTGCCGATGGCCACGACGTGGTCGGCGTCAACCGGCATCACGCCCAGCGGATGCAGCCCGGCGAGATCGGCTGCCGTGAAGACGGCGCGGACTCCGGGCATCGCTGCCACGGCGGTGAGATCGACCGACGCCAGCCGTGCGTGCGCTACCGGACTGCGAACCAGCACCACGTGCAGCGGATCGCGGTCGGTGTGGTCCGCGACATATCGCCCGCGGCCGGTGATCAGCCGCTGGTCCTCGAGCCTCGGTAGTGACCGGCCGACCCACGATCGCGTCATCCGTCCTCCGGCAGTATTACCTTCCTTGGTAGTTAGCTACTGTAACAGCCAGAGCCTGACGCGGAAACGGAGTCAGCGAGCCCGGCTAGATCGGTGCGGCCAGCGCAGCCCAGCTCTCGTCCGAGAGCCGTGCATGCTCGGATGCCGGGACGCTCGGGTCCTGCTCCCAGGCCCCGAGCTGAGCCGAGTTCTCCACCACGAGCCGGCACCGGTCGAAGCGCCGGGCCATGAAGCTGGCCAGCGCCTTCTCGACGGAGGATTCCTCGGCCAGCGCATCGGCCAGCACGATCCCGTCCTCGATGGCGATGCCCGCGCCCATGGCCAGATGGGGCGTGGTCGAGTGGGCGGCGTCACCGATCAGCAGCACCCTGCCCCGGTACCAGGGCGGCGCCATCAGGAATACCTGCAGCGGGCGGAAGTCGACGAAGCGCGGGTCCCGCATCTGCTCGCGAGCCCACCCGATCAGCCCGCCGTACTCGCTGAGCTGCTCGCGGATCAGCTCCGGCCACTTCTCGGCCGGCGGCCGCGGCCGCCGGACGCCGTTCTCCACCAGGAAGACGTAAGCCTGGTCGTCGGACACCGGGTTGAAGCCCGCCTTGTTCCGCGGGCCGTAGTACATGCCCATGTCGTCGGACAGCTCGGCCGGCCGCGGCACGACCGCCCGCCAGACCGTCTGGCCGTTGAAATACGGCTCCGGCGCGTCCGGGAACACCATCGCCCGCACCGGTGAGTGCAGCCCATCGGCGGCGATGACCAGGTCGTACCGGCGCTGGCTGCCGTCGGAGAGCGTCACGTCGACGCCATCGGCATCCTGCGACAGGGCCGAGATCGTGGTGCTGAGGTGAATCGGCGTGCCGGCCTGCTGGGCCATCTCGGCCAGAATTCCCCAGAACACCGGCCGGGTGATGCCGAAGCCGCCGGGGAAGTCGGCGCCGGCCGGCTGCGGAAGCTGCACGCGCTGCAGCACGTTGCCCTCGGCGTCGCAGAAGGTGATGGCCGGGTGCCCGGCCCCCAGGCTGATGCACTTCCGCAAGGCGGCTTCGTCCACCGTGTGCAGCGCCCGCAGCGTCGGGCCCATCATCGTCAGCCCGGATCCGAGCGGCCGCAGTTCCGCATTGATCTCGACTATCTCCGCCGCGATGCCGCGCTGACGCAGCGCGGTTGCCGCGGTCAGGCCGCCAGGACCACCGCCGACGATCAAGACATTCTGCACGACTGCCATGACGACTGTTCCTCTCCTAGATGGGCGGCGGCACCCACAGGCCGTTGTCCTTGCCGCTGCTGGCGAACAGGGCGAAGAGGTCCGCGCCCGGACCGCCGGTACCCCACCGGTCGGCATAAGCCTCGGTGGGCGACCACACTCGCGGCACCCACGCGTCCTCGTCGGTGACACGCTCAAGCTCGGTGGTGTACTCGACCACGTTCCGGTCCGGGTCAGCGAAGTAGGAGTAGGTGTTGTCGCCGGCGCTGTGCCGCCCGGGTCCCCAGAGCGGCCGGTGGCCGGCCCGGATAAGCCGGCCGGTGGCACGCAGGTACTCATCGATGCCGCGCATCTCGAAGGAAACGTGGTTCAGCGTGGGCACCTCGTGGTGCGCGATGGCCAGGTTGTGATGCTCCGGCGAGCAGCGCAGGAAGCACATCTGGTCGGCTAGCCAGTCGGACAGCCGGAAGGACAGATGCCGCTCGTAGAACGCCATCAGCCCGGCCACGTCCGGGGAGTTGATCACTACATGACTGATCTTCCTGGGTACCGACTCACGCTCAGCGAGCGCGCGGTACGGCTTAGCGACCACATCGCTGGAGACCTCGATGATGCGGCCCTCGGGGTCGAAGAAGCGCAGTCCGTACCCGCCGCCGGGGCTGCGCAGCCGGCCCGGCTCGCTGACTAGCTGGACGCCGTCGGCCGCGAGGCGGCCCGCCAGGTCATCCACCGCCGCCGGATCGCGGGCGCCGAACGAGATGATGTCGGTGCGCGAGGTCTCGGCGACCCTGAGCCGGACAATGAACGGCTCGGGTGACCCCACTGCGCCGAGGAAGGCGACATTGCCATCGTCGGCCACCCGGTACAGCCCCCAGACCTGCTCGTAGAAGGCCAGCGACCGGGCGAAGTCAGGCATCGCCAGGCCGACGTAACGCAGGTGCGTGATGACGCACTGGGCGGCGATCTCGGAGGCCGGCGGCCCGGTCCGCACGACTGGCGGCGGCAGTGGCAGGTCCGCCGCAGGCGGTGGCGGCAGCACCTGATCTAGGGCCAGGCCGGCGAATGACGATTGCGCGGTCAATGCAGACTCCCCTGATCAGGCTGGCCGCGCAGATTGCGGCGGCTGTCTCCGGAATGTTGCGGCTGTGTCTCGAAACGGTAGGTACCGCCGGTCCCATGGCCAAGATCCGGTTTACGATGATTGTCATCGACGTCGTCAATAGTGCCTGGTAACGATGAACCTCAAGAGCGTTGACCTGAACCTGCTGGTGGCGCTCGACGCGCTGCTCGCCGAGCGGAACGTCACTCGCGCTGCCGAGCGGCTGTCGCTCGGGCAGCCGGCTGCCAGCGCTGCCCTGCGCAGGCTGCGGAGGCTTTTCGGTGACCCGCTGCTGGTCCGCCGCGGCCGGACGATGGAGCTGACTCCGCTGGCCCAGTCCCTGGTCGTGCCGTTGCGCAGCGTCCTGGTCGGCATCGATGACCTGGTCTCGGCGCGGCCGCGCTTCAATCCGGACTGCGACCAGCGGACCTTCAGCCTGATCGCCAGTGACTACGTCGCGCTCGTCCTGCTCCGCCCGCTGATCGCCCGGCTGGACACCGTGGCACCGAACGTACGGGTGTCGGTTTCCCCGGTCACTCCCCGGTTCCGCGACATGCTCGGCCGCGGCGAGGTCGATCTGGTGCTGTTCCCGATAGAGGTAGACCCGGCACTGCGGTCATTTCCGCACCGGGAGCTGTTCACCGACCGATACGTGTGCGCGGTCTGGGACCAGCACCCGGAGGTCCGCGGCGAGGTGTCACTCGAGATGCTCAGTGCGCTGCCGTACCTGAGCTACAACCCGGATGTGCTGACCTCCTACGTGGAGGCCCAGCTCGACGCCGCCGGGGTGGAGCGCAACGTCGAGATCTCCACCCAGACATTCGTGGTAGCGCCGATGCTGCTGCGCGGCACCCGGCTGGTCGCCATGCTGCACGAGCGACTTGCCCGCGAGCTGCAGCAGGCCGCCGAGCTGCGGCTGCTGGAACCGCCGCTGCCGCTCAAGCCGATCACTGAGGTCATGTTCTGGCACCCGCGGTTCGACAGCGACCCCGGCCATCGCTGGCTCCGCGATCAGGTGGCCGGCCTGGCCGCTGCCATCTGACCTGGCTGCCGGCCGCATCGATCTGGTTAATATCTTCGATCACGGACACGCCACTTTCTCGCCTGGCGACCCGGCCGTAGGGTGACGAAACCAGCCAGCCCGCGGAGGTGACGTGCGTGCCGACAGCCGGCAGTCCGCCTGGTCCGTTCGTGCTCGGCCGGTTCCGCCGCCCGGGCGGGTCCGAGTTCGCCGGCCTGGTCGCAGGCGGCTACGTGGTACCGCTGTCGGACCTGCTGCCGCATTCCGGCCGGACGGGTGCCGAGCTGAGCATGAACGACGTGCTGGCCGACTGGCCCGCGGCCTTCGCCACCCTCGCCCGGCAGGTGCCCGAGCTGCGGCCGGCCGCCGGTCCGCCTGCGGACCTGTCCGCGGTCACCCCGGTGGAGGACCTGGAGATCCTGACCCCGGTCACGCCCCGGCAGGTATTCCAGAGCGGCGCGAATTACCGAACGCATGTCATCGACCTGATGGTGGCGCAGCGCAGCGACGCGCAGCCGGGCGAGTCCGACGAGCAGATCCGGCACCGGGCCGCGGCGATGATGGATGCGAGGGCAGCTAACGACACGCCCTATGTCTTCATCGGCCTGCCGAGCGCGCTGAGCGGTCCGTACGACGATGTTGTGCTGCCGGTCACCGGCGCCGAGCACGACTGGGAGCTGGAGCTGGCGGCGGTGATCGGCAGGCCCGCGTACCAGGTTGCCCGGCAGGATGCGCTCGACTACGTGGCGGGCTACACGATGGTCAACGACGTCACCACCCGCGACCGGGTGTTCCGCCCCGACCTGCCGGCCATCGGCACCGACTGGCTGGCTGGCAAGAACGCGCCGACCTTCCTGCCGACCGGGCCGTGGCTGGTGCCGGCGGCCTTCGCTGGCGATCCGATGCAGCTGCGGATATCTCTCAGCCTGAACGGCGAGCTGATGCAGGACGAGTCCACCGCAGACATGATTTTCGATGTCCCGCGGCTGATCGAGCACGTGTCGGCGATCGCGACAATGCTCCCCGGCGATCTGCTGCTGACCGGCTCGCCAGCCGGCAACGGTGCCCACTACGGCAGGTTCCTGCGGCCGGGCGACGTGATGGAAGGCGCCATCACCGGACTGGGCAGCCAGCGTAACGTGTGCACGAGCGGCCGGCCGTCCCGATGACGGTCGTGGTGGACGTGCATGCACACGCCCTGGTACCGGCCGCGTTGTCGCTGGTGGCCGGTCGGCCAGGCTTCCTCGACGAGCAGGACCAGCAGCTGCGTACCTTCGGCGCCGAGTCGGTACGGCGGAACGCGGAGCTCGCCGGGGGCGAGTACGTGCCGCCGCTGACCGACCTCGAGGCGCGGCTGCGACTCATGGACGCGGCCGGAGTGGACGTCCAGGCGGTGAGCGTGGTGCCCACTCAGTACCACTACTGGGCTGACCGCAGTCTCGCCGCCGACCTGGTGAGCACCGTGAACGAGCAGCTGGCGGCGCTGGCACGGAGCCGCCCGGACCGGATAGTCGGGCTGGCGACCGTGGCGCTGCAGTATCCGGAGCTGGCTGCCGAGCAGCTGACGTACGCGATGCGGGTGCTGAACCTGCGTGGCGTGGAGATCTCAACCAGCGCGGCCGGCCTGGACTTCTCCGATCCCGGCTACGAGCCGTTCTTCGCAGTGGCCGAGGCACTGGGCGCCTTCGTCTTCGTGCATCCGTGGGGCTGCAGTCTGGGGGACCGGCTTAGCCGCTTCTATCTCGGCAACATCATCGGCCAGCCAGCCGAGACCACGCTAGCGCTGTCACACCTGATCTTCGGCGGGGTGCTGGACCGGTACCCAGAGCTGGTCGTCTGTGGCGCGCACGGCGGCGGCTACCTGCCTCAGTACATCGGCCGGGCCGACTATGCCTATCAGGTGCGGCCGGAGAGCGCGGCCATGCTCCGGCCGCCCAGCGACTACCTGCGGCAGCTGTACTTTGACACGCTCGTCTACCGCGCCGACACGCTCCGCCAGCTCATCGAGGTGGCCGGCGCAGGCCAGGTGCTGCTCGGCACCGATTACCCGTTCGACATGGGCGTCAGCGATCCGCTCGACCGGCTGTCGGGTCTGCCAGACCTCACTGCCGGGCAGCGCGCGGCCATTGCCGGCGGCACGGCTGCGGCGCTGCTCGGCCTCGCCGCAAGCCCCCGGACCGGCCCTGATCAGCATCCCGACTAACGGAGCCAGCGATGAACGATGCGCAGACCGTGCAGGTGAGCGAGGGCATCTACGCCTACATCCAGCCGGACGGAAGCTGGTACATCAACAACACCGGTTTCCTGGTTGGCGCGCACGGCGTTGTCAGCATCGACACCTGCTCGACGATGCGGCGGACGCGAGCTTACCTGGACGCCATCGCCGCCGTCAGCGACCAGCCGGTCCGCACCCTGATCAACACTCATCATCACGGTGACCACACCTACGGCAACTGCCTGCTGCCGGCGGCGACGATCGTCGCCCAGGAACGCTGCCGGGACGAGGTGCTGGCCAGCGGGCCGCCGGCCAACAGCGGCATCTTCGCCGCGGTCGAATGGGGTGAGCTCACCGTCGCGGCTCCGTTCCTCACCTACGAGACTGGCGTGACCCTGTGGGTCGACGACCTGCGCTGCCAGGTGAGCTACGTGGGCACCCCCGCGCACACCACGAACGACTCGATCATCTACGTTCCGGACCGGTCCGTGCTGTTCGCCGGTGACCTGCTCTTCAACGGCGGGACGCCGTTCCTGCTGATGGGCTCCATCAGTGGCGCCATCGAGGTACTCGACCAGGTCGTGCGGCCTCTCGGCGCCCGCACTATCGTGCCCGGGCACGGCCCGGTCTGCGGCCCGGAGCTGATCGACGAGATGATCGGCTACCTGCGTTTCGTCCAGGACGTGGCGCGGCAGGGCCGCGACGCCGGGCTCGCTCCGCTCGATGCCGCCCGCGAGGCTGACCTCGGGGCGTATGGCGACCTGCTCGACGCCGAGCGCATCGTCGGCAACCTGCACCGTGCCTACGCCGAGCTGGACGGCGCCGGCCGGGGCGCGCCGATCGACATCGTGGCCGCGCTGACCGACATGGTCGCCTACAACGGCGGCCAGCCGCTGACCTGTCACGCCTGAGGAACGAATATGCGCTGGTGCACCTATATCTCGCCGGCCGACGGGGCCGAGCACGTCGGCCTGCTGGAGGCCGGTGAGATCCGCGGCCTGGCGCGGCCGGGGTCGCTCATCGAACTGCTGGGTGACGACGGACAGCGGATGGCTGACGCCCGCGACCGGGCCAGGGCCGATCCGGCAGAGGTGCTGTCCGAGTCATCGGTCCGCCGGCTGGCGCCGGTGCCGAGGCCACCGTCGATCCGGGATTTCATGGCCTTCGAGGAGCACGTGCGCACCAGCAGTCAGGCGCTGGGGCACGATGTCAACCCGGTCTGGTACGAGCTGCCGCTGTTCTACTTCAGCAATCCGGCCGCGGTGCACGGGCCGGACGACGAGATCCCCGCCGCTCCCGGCTCGCGCTGCTTCGACTATGAGCTGGAGATAGCCGCTGTCATCGGGTCCGGCGGCTCGGACCTCGACCCTGCGTCGGCCGCCCAGCACATCGCCGGCTATCTGGTCATGTGCGACTGGAGCGCGCGGGACATCCAGGAACAGGAGATGAAAGGCCACCTCGGGCCGGCCAAGGGCAAGGATACGGCTACCAGCTTCAGCGGAGCCCTGGTCACCCCGGATGAGCTCGAGCCCTACCGGGCCGGCCATGCGTACGCCCTGGAGATGACCGCTTCGGTCAACGGGACGCCGTACTCGCGTGGCAGCTTCGCCGCCATCTACTGGCGATTCGGCGAGCTGCTGGCCTACGCCTCGCGTGGTACGGCGCTACGGCCCGGTGACATCATCGGCAGCGGCACTGTGGGCACCGGCTGCATTCTCGAACTGTCCAGGGTGCATGGCCCGGATGCATACCCATGGCTGCAGCCAGGCGACGTGGTGCGGCTGGAAGTCGAGCAGCTCGGGGTCATCGAGTCGACGGTCATCCCTGGCACGGCCGTCGTTCCGCTGCGATGAGCGAGCAGGCCGGCGACCGGCCCGCCACTTTGATCACCGGCGGGAGCAGCGGCATCGGAGCGGCCATCGCACGGCGGCTGCTGACGGCGGGCCACCGGGTCGCCGTAACCGGCCGCGATCCGGACCGGCTGGCCAGCCTGGCCGCCAGCGTCGACGCCGGGAACGCGCTGCTGACCGTGGCCGGAGACGCCGCGGACTACGCCGCGGTGAGCCAGGCAGTGCAGGCCGCTGCCGGCACGTTCGGCCGTCTGGACAACATCGTGGCCTGCGCAGGCACCTCCGGCAACGACAGCCTGGCCGACGGTGACGCTGAGCAGTGGCGCGAGATGACCCTCACCAATGTCCTTGGCCCGGCGCTGCTGATCCGCGCAGCGGTGCCGGCGCTGCGGACCAGCCGCGGGCGGATCGTGCTCATCGGCAGCGCGCTCGGGCTGCGGAATGTGCCGGGCAGTTTCTACTCGGTGACCAAATGGGCGGTGACGGCGCTGGCCGAGAACGCCAGGATGCAGCTGGCCAGTGACGGCATCACGGTCACGCTGATCAGCCCCGGCCGCACCGATACGCCGTGGTGGGACCGGATGCCCGCCGGCAGTGGCGGGTCCGGGAGTGGCGGGTCCGGCGGGAGCGGTGCTGGCGCCGCGCTGTCGGCAGCGGCTGTCGCCGACGTGGTCGCCTGGGTTATCAGCCAGCCCGCCGGAACCGCGGTGAGTGCTGTCGTCGTCCGGCCGCAGGGACTCCCGCCGCACGGACTTGGCCCCGTCGCCGCGGCCGGGCCGGACCCGGCAGCCGAGGCTGGACGCGCACTGTCAACTAGAGTAACCTCACTACCCGAGTAGTTATGCTTGCTGACCTGCACTGAGAAGAGCTGAGCTCACACATGGATGTATATATCGAGGCGATCGGCTTCGGCATCATCGCGGCCGCGAGCATCTCGATCGGTGCCATGGGCTTCACTCTGCAGTTCGGTCTCACCAACGTGCTGAACGTGGGTTACGGCGCGATCATGACGCTCGGCGGCCTTGTCGCCTACATTGCCCACTCGGCCGGCATCAACATCTGGCTGGGGCTGGTGCTCGGCGGCCTGACCAGCAGCGTGCTGACGCTGCTGGTGGCCAAATCCATCCTGGCCGTCTACGTCCGAAAAGGCGCGCAGCTCTTCGAGATGGCGATGATCACGTTCGGGGTGGCGCTGATAGTCGAGTACGGCATCGCGTCGCTGACCAGGAATAACACCTACAGCCTGAATCTGGCGCTGCAGAAGTCCCATGCCATAGGGCCGATCCGGTACACCTCGATCCAGCTCACGCTGGTGCTGATCGCGCTTGCCGTTTACGTCATCTTTGATCTCTTCCTGCACGTTACGAAGCTCGGCAAGGCGCTGCGGGCGACGGCAGTGGACCCGGACCTGGCCCGGTCATGCGGGATCTCGACCAGCCGGGTAGTGGCGGTCGCCTGGATCTTCAGCGGCTTCCTGTGCGGGCTGGCCGGCGGCGTATTCGTGATTAACATCCTCACGGTCAACGCATTCACCGGTGACAGCCTGCTGGCACTGGTGATCGTCGCGGCCCTGATGGGGACCGCGGGCTCGGTGCGGGGGGCCGTCATCGCGTCCCTCGTGCTCGGCATCATCACCCAGGTGGTCAGCGTGGCTGGCGGATCCGGCTACGACACCGCAGTTGCCTACGGCGCGCTGGCCATCGCGCTGCTGGCGCGGCCGCGACTGGTGCAGGGAGGGCTGGTAGCAGAACGGGTGCAGATCACCGTCTAGACGTCAACGGCCGGCCGGGCAAACCAGCATCGTAGGAGAGAGATTGTGAACGCCTTCATCTCCATCTCACTTGTGTATCTGGGTATTTACACCCTGTCGACCTGGTCCCTGAACCTGCAGTATGGCTATACCGGGATCATCAATTTCGGCTGGATAGTCTTTCAGTCGATAGGCGCGTATATCGCGGCAGTGACCTCACTAGGACCGAAGAACAGCCTGTCCTACCAGACTTATATCTTCGGAGCGAGCCTGCCGTTTCCGCTGCCGCTGATCATGGGCACGCTGGCCGGTGCCGCGCTCGCGGCGATACTCGGCGTCCTTATCCTGACCAGGAAAATACGGCCGGACTTTCAGGCCATCACACTGCTCGTGGTAGCCATCATCGCGTCGCAGGTCATCGTCACGAACGTATCGATCTTCAACGGCGCCAACGGCCTGTCGAATGTGCCGCAGCCGTTCATGAGCGCACTCAACCTGTCGCAGGATGGCTACCAGTGGGTCTACTTCGGCTGGGTAGCCGTGCTCTGCGTGCTGGTGTACTTCGGCCTGGAGTGGGCCTGCAACTCGTCCTGGGGCCGCGCGCTGCGGGCGATCCGGGAAGATGACGTGCTGGCTGCGCATCTGGGCATCAACGTGCAGGTAACCAGGATCGTGGTTTTCACGATCGGCGGCGCAATCGCGGGCTTCAGCGGGGCCCTGCTGGTCGAGTTCCTCGGCACCTGGTCACCGGATGCCTGGAGCTTCGTCGAGACTTTCGTGGTGTTCGTGGCCCTGTACGTCGGCGGTCGCGGCAACAACCGGGGAGCCATCATCGGCGCCTTCCTGGTGCCGGTCGTGTTCGGCACCATGCCGTCGTTCCTGCCGTCGTTCGGCTACCCCGGCCTCGCTGCGAACCTGGAGTGGCTGGTCATCGCGCTGCTGTGGCTGACGACGTTCTACCTGCGGCCAGCCGGGATCCTGCCAGAAGGCCGCTTCAAGGCAATCCGGGACGTCACGCCCAAGCGCCAGCGCCGCCAGCGGCGGCAGCCGCAGCCGGTCGCGGGCGGGAGCACCGGGTGACGCGGGCGGTGGCTGGCCGGGCAATACAGCGGTGCCGTGCCGGGCGAAGAGGAGAAGGCCCATGCCTGTCGACCTGAAAGTTGCGGACGTCCGGGTTCAGTACGGCGGCGTCTTCGCGGTGAACGGCGTCAGCCTCACGGTGCAGCCAGGTGAGGTGGTGGGCCTGATCGGGCCGAACGGCGCTGGCAAGTCATCGCTGCTGAATGCCGTGTCCGGGGACGTGCGAGCCTCGCACGGGTCAGTGCACCTCGGCGCGAAGGACGTGACGAGGCTAGCGCCCTTTCACCGGGCCCGGCTGGGCATGGCCAGGACGTCGCAGACGGCGCGGGTATTCGAGGGGCTCACGGTCTTCGAGGGACTGGTAACCGCGGCGCGCGGCGGTCCGGGCGCGTCGTTCAGCCGGATGGTGCTGGGCCGGCGCGAGCCGCGAGCCGAGCGTCAGGCGGCAGCGCGGGCCTGGCAGATGCTCGATCAGTTCGGCCAGCAGGGCATCGCGGACAGCTTCGGCCGCGAGCTGAGCGGCGGTCAGCGGCGGTTCGTGGACCTGGCAATGGCGCTCATCCGGCAGCCAGATCTGCTGCTTCTGGACGAGCCGAGCGTCGGCGTCTCGCCCGCGCTGGTCCCTGGTCTGCTCACGGAACTGCGGCGAGTCGCCGGAGCGGGCACCGGAATTCTCATTGTCGAGCACGCCCTTGAGGTGATCGCCGCGCTGTGCGACCGGGTGATCGTGATGGCGTCCGGAGCGGTGATCGCGACCGGCAGTTACGCAGAGATCATCAAGTCCGAGCAGGTACGGCACGCTTACCTGGCCTGACCGTTACTGGCTTAATCAGGCCATTCTGCATCACCAATGTTGACGCAATTCTGCCGGTAAAACTTCATGTACTCCGCCGATTAAGGCTGATTGACTGGGCCGTCCGATCATCAGCCTGAATAGGAGTGCAGATGAAGTTCAGGTACCGTCTCACCGCAGTTGCCGCGGCGGCAGGCACGTTCGCTGCTATCACGCTGGCAGGCACCGGCCTGGCTTCGGCCATCCCCAGCCAGTGGGAGTGGTGCAATAGCGCCGACAACCTTTGCATCGTCGGTCACGGCGTCAATCAGGGCCTGACCTACGCGGGCGAGGGCAGCGCGTCGAATTTCCACTCGGAGAACGGCGTGAGCCACGGCGGGATCGAGTACGTCGAGTACAACCAGGTCGGCACGAGCCGATGCCTGGAGCTGCACACCAACGACGTGGTGGTGATGGCTACCTGCAGTACGTCGGTCATTGCCCAGCACTGGCGGTATGAAGGCAACCTGAACAACGGCTCGTCGGGTCACGGAATCATGCAGAACCTGTACGCGGTCGAGAATCCCAGCTTGTACGGGGCGGGACCGTGCCTGGACATGTACGCGCCCAACAACAACCCGGACGGGGCGGTCATCGGCGCCTGCAGCACGATCCCGGTGAACTACGCCCAGTGGTGGGGCTTCTAGATCTCGGCCCTGCGGCCATGCGGGCAGGTCTTGCCGCGTGCGAAGCTCCCGTCCGGCTGCACGTGCCGGGCGGGAGTTTCGGCGTCCGCAGCCGGTCGGTGACCGGGCCAGCCATGCCCCGGAACGCCTGGCCCGTGCCAACGACCGCTGCCGGTGCCTGCGACCAGCCTGCCGGTGCCGCTGGCCAGCGACCATGAATTCGGACCGGCACATTTTCCGGTAGAATCCTGGTCTCATCGGTCAATCTGGCCGGCTGCCTTCGCCAGCATCGATGCCGGGAGGGCGCGTGCGCTCAGACCAGGCTCCAGCGGACGCCGGGTTCGGCGGGCTACTGCGGCGCTACCGCCTGCTGGCCGGTCTCAGCCAGGAGGAGCTTGCCGAGCGGTCCGGGCTGAGCGTGCGGGCGATCGCCAACATGGAGCGCGGCCGGACCGCCAGGCCGCACCGGCGGTCGCTCTGGCGGCTGGCGGACGCTCTGGACCTACCGGACTCCGGCCGCGAGCAACTGACTCGCGCATCCCGGCTTATGGCCGGCCTCGAAGCGGCACCTGAGCCAGCTCCCGGCCCCGCCGTGAGCAGCGAGGCTGCCGGGCGGCCGGCGGCGGTGCGCCAGGGACCGCCGGCGCTCAGGTCCTCGCTTCCGCCTGACACGGCGGCGTTTACCGGCCGAGGCGCGGAGCTGAGCCGCATAACCGCCGCTTGTGCTGATACTGGCTGCTCCGATGCGGCTGCCGGTGGTGTCGTGGCGATCCGCGCGATCGACGGGATGCCGGGAGTGGGCAAGACCGCACTAGCCGTCCATGTGGCACACCTGCTGGCGGCGCGGTTCCCGGACCGGCAGCTGTTCGTCGATCTGCACGGCCACACCCCGGGCCGCAGTCCGGCCGATCCTGCCGATGTGCTTGCTGACCTGCTGGGGGCCGCCGGAATCGATCAGCAGTACCTGCCCGCCAGCGTCGAGGGCCGGGCAGCGCTGTGGCGGGACACGATGACCGGCCAGCGGGCGCTGCTGGTGCTGGATAATGCTGCGAGCAGCGCCCAGGTCTCCCCGCTGCTGCCGGCTTCCGCTGGCTGTCTTGTGCTGGTCACCAGCCGTCGGCACCTCGCCGACCTGCCAGCAGTGGTGGTACCGGTACTGCTGGAAACGCTGCCGCCCGATCAGGCTCAGGAGATGTTTGCCCGGCTGGCTCCCGGCGCCAGCACCGATCCGGCCGCCGTCGCCGAGCTTGCGGCGATGGCGGGTAACCTGCCGCTGGCGATCAGCCTGCTGGCCCGGGTTTCTGCCCGGCATCCGGCGTGGTCGCTGGCGGACCTCGCCGGCGAGACCAGGGCCACGCTGCTCACGCTCACCGCCGAGCACGCCAGCATCGCGGCCGCGTTCGAGGTGTCCTGCCAGCACCTGGAGCCGGCCTGGCGCGAGTTCTTCGACTGCCTCGGCTTGCACCCGGGCACCAGCCTGGACCCGTACTCGGCCGCGTCGCTGGCCGGAGTCCCGGTGGCACGCGCGGCGCGACTGCTGGACCAGCTCCATGCCGAGGGCCTGCTCACCGAGACCGGACACCGCCGCTACGGCATGCATGACCTGATCCGCCGGTACGCTTCAGACCGGGTCGCCGACACGATGACGGCCGGCGCGCGCGAGGCGGCGATGGCCCGGCTGTTCGACTACTACCAGCAGACGACCGCTCGGGCGAATGACGTGCTGGCCCGCCGGGCCGGCCGTGTGCCCGGCCGGGCTGCTGCTGTGCCGCTGCGCGCCGGGCCGCCATTTGCCGACGCCGGCCAGGCGCTGACCTGGGTACGAGCGGAACGGCCGGCGCTGCTGGCCTGCCTCGACCAGGTGACCACGGCCAGGCAGCGTCGCCGGATCGTCGCGCTGACCGCAGGGATCGCGGAACTGCTGCGCCGGGACGGACCATGCGACGAGGCGCTGACCCGCCATGCTGTGGCCCTGCAGGCTGCTCGTGACCTCGGTGACCGGCCCGGTCAGGCGCAAGCGCTGCTGGATCTGGGCCGGATGCGGCAGCTCACCGGTGATTACCCGGTCGCTGCGCAGCTGCTGGCCGAGGCGATCGCGGTCTCCGGTCACCTGGGTGACCGGGCCGGGCAAGCGGCCGCTCAGGAGTCGCTCGGGCTGCTGCGGCTGCAGATCTCGGACTACGCGGCCGCGACCGAGATACTGGCCTGCGCGCTGACCACCTGTACCGATCTCGGCGACCGGCCCGGACAGGCCACCGTCCTCCTCCAGCTGGCGCAGGCCCGGCTGCTGACCGACGATTATCAGGGCGCTGATGACGATCTTGGCCGGGCGCTGACCATCTTCACTGACCTCGGTGACCGGCTCGGCGAGGCTAATGCGCTGCTGCGCATCCATGCTGCCCGGATTGGCGGCGGTGACTTCAGCGGTGCGGCCGAGGCACTGGCCGGAGCGCTAGCCATCTTCACGGCGGAGGGCGACCAGCACGGTCAGGCCGGCGCGCACCTCGCGCTGGGTAACCTTCGGCTGGATACCGGGGATTACCCGGCCGCCACTGCGAACCTGGACAGCGCACTGGCCATCTACCGCGCCGTCGGCAACCGGCTCGGCCAGGCCAACACCTTGTTCGTCCTTGGCGGCGTCCGGCTGCAGACCGGCGACCTCATCGGTGCGGAGGAGATCCTGACGCAGGCACAAGGCATCTTCCGGGACGTTGGCCAGCGGCTCGGCGAGGCGCACGCTCTGCACCGGCTGGGTGAGGTGGAGCTGCGAGCCGGCGACTACCCGGCTGCGGCAGCGAAGCTGGCTGCGGCACTGGCCATCTACGCCACCATCGGCAGCCGGCTCGGGCAGGGCATCGTCCTCATCCGGCGCGGCCGCCTGGGCCGGCTGACCGGCGACTACCAGGGCGCCGCTGACGATCTTGGCAAGGCGCTGGACATCTGCCATGACCTCGGCTACCGGTCCGAGCAGACGGAGGCGCTGAACGAGGCAGGAGCGCTCCGCCTGGTTCGCGGTGACCCGGACCGGGCGGCCGCCAGCTTTCAGCAGGCCCTGGAACTGGCCCGGCGGATAGCCATGCCACTGCAGGAAGGCCGCGCGCTGGCGGGCCTCGGCCGCTGCGCCCGCGCGGCGGGCGACGTCGCCGCCGCATCCGCTAACCTGGGCCGGGCACGGGCTATCCTGCAGCGCATCAGCGCGGCAGATGCCGTCGAGGTCGCCGCCGAGCTGGCTGACCTCACCAAGCCCAGTCCTCAGCACCGTGCGGTTTGACGGCTCATCGTCTTATCGCGTCCGCAGCGGATGAGCACCCGCCACTGCGATTCAGTCCGCGGTTACGGCCGCAGGCCCGCCACGATCGGCTTGATCTCGGCGTCGGGTCGCAGCTCATAGCCGGCGCCGCGGAGCAGCCGCTGCAGGCGGGCTACCTCTGCCGCCCTCGGCTGCGGCAGCGGCGCGCGCATGAACGGAAGCGAGATGAGCCCGCGCAGCCAGGCAGCCGTCTTGTAGCGGATGTGCAGCCGGGTGAACTCGCTGTAGATGTACTCGCCGAGTTCCGCCAGGCCGTCGGCCCAGATCTGCTGAGCCAGCGCGATGTCGCCCGCGCGCCAGGCAGCGATGTGCTCGACATGACGCTCCAGCGCGTAGTTGAAGGAGCCGCTGGCCGTGCCGTCGAAGTAACCGTTCGCGAGGTACTCGTGAAAGTGCACGCCCATGGCCCCGAGCACGCCCACATGCCGCGGGTAGTTGCGCAGCGTCCTGGCGATCAGCCGGTAGCCCTGGTAGGCGTAGGTCATCTTCCAGCCGGCGATCTGCGGGATCTCGTCCAGCATGGCGAGGGTCGCCTCCACCGGCAGGCCGACACCGTAGACCATGCTCAGGGACGCCACCGGGTGCAGCACCATCGGCAGGTCCGGCGTGGCGTCGGCGATGGCGCGGACCATGTCCACCCAGATCTCCGGATAGCTAACGGCGTCCCAGCAGGTGGTGATGTCCTGGGTGCCGATCGGCGGCAGCACGAACAGCCCGTCGGCCCCCGCCGATGCTGCCCGCCGCGCTGCATCCACAGCACCGGCCGTGGTGAGCGCGCAGACTCCGGCCAGCACCGGCGTGCGGCCCGCGACGGCCTGCACGGTCGTGGCGAGCACCAGGTCCTGCTCCTCGGGGGTCAGGTAGAAAACCTCGCCGGCCTCGGGATTGGCGATGATGGCGATACCCGCAGCCACGTACTCGGGCTGCAGGAAATAGTCGACCAGCTGGCGGAGTTCGGCCTCGTCGATCCTGCCCGCCGCGTCCTGCGGCGTCACCATCGCGACCCACAGCCGGTCCATCGGGAACTCGCTCGCGCTCACTATTACCTCCCGGTGTCAGGAGGCTAATGATGATCACTGCGGGTGGTCAATCAACTGGGACGCATGGTTCGTATCACGGATGTCGATTGGACGTGTAGCAAAGTAGCGCGCACGCTGCCATTACCTCTTGCAGCGCCATTGCGCACGGTGGTAACTTCACTACGCTGGTAGTTAGGTTCACTACGCGAGAAGTTACTACGGTCGGCGTCTTGGCAGAGTCGGCCACCGGGCCGTGATCTTCACTCGGCCATCGGTCCAACGCGGGCCATAGATCAAGCAGGGATGGTGGCGATGATGCGCCAAGTCAGATCATTGCGGCTGGTAGCGCTGGTCGGGGTGGCTGCGCTCGCGGCCGCCGGCTGTGGCTCCTCCAGCTCGGGCGGGTCAGGGAACAGCGGAGGAGTCAGCAAGGGATCCACGGTGGTCGAGGCGGTGGTGTCCGCCTTCACCGGAGCAGAGTCATTTATCGGTGGCGTCAACTCGGCCGGGGTGTATCCCGCCGTCTACGCGATCAATCAGGCGGGCGGCGTCCTCGGGCACCAGTTCAAGGTCGTCACGGTGGACACCAGAGGCGACCCGGCAGACGCCCTGCCGCTGGTGGAGCGCTTCATCGGCTCGCAGGGAAATCTGGTCGGCGTGACGGGGACCGACGGAGCCACCGTCAACCAGCTTGTGCCGCAATTCAACACCCACAAGATCACGATCACCTCGCAAGCTGGCTCGTCGGCATTCGACCGCAATACCTACCAGTACTTCTGGCGGTCGACGCCGCCCGATGCCGCGAACGGCCTGGCCATCGCCCTGTGGGCGAAGAAGCAGGGTTACACGCGCATCGGCCTGGTCTTCGGCACCGATGCGACCGCGCAGACCGACCTGCCCGGCATCCTGTACGGTGCGAAGAAGCTCGGCCTCACGGTCGTCGACAACCTCGGCCTGACGCCCGATCAGCCGTCGTACCAGTCAGACGCGGCGAAGCTGCTCGCGGCACACCCGCAGGTGATCATGACCGAGGAGGACGCCACGACGGGCGGCACCTTCTTCGGCGAGCTGCAGCAGCTCGGTCCGGTGCCGCCGATCATCGGTGACTCGGGCACCGTTCAGTCGCAGTGGATCAGCGCGGTCAGCAACGCAATCGGCAAGAGCACCTTTGTCAGGCAGTTCTCCGCGGTGACGATCCAGTCGCTGGCGCCGAGTGCGGCGAACACGACCATGAACAACGCGCTGCAGCACGTGCAGTCGCAGATCGTCAAGCCGTGGACGCAGTGGGAGAACGAGCCGTATGCGGAAGCTGCCTACGACGGCGTGACTATTCAGGCGCTCGCCATGCTCGCCGCGCACAGCGTGCTGCCCTCGGTCTACAACTCGTTCATCCCGTCAGTCTCCGAGCCGGGTGCAGGGAAGGTGAAGGTGTACTCGTTCGCGCAGGGCAAGCAGGCACTGGCGGCCGGCAAGAAGATCGAGTACATCGGAGCCGAGGGACCGATCGCGTTCAATCACTTCCACAACTACTACGGCAACCAGGTCGCCGTGCGGTTCCCGTCCGGCAGCATCAGCAAGGAAACCGTCCAGTACGTCGTCCCGGCCGCCCAGCTCGAGGCTGCCGGCTGAGATGACGAGCCTGTCGCCGCGACGTAGTCGGCTGCTCGCCGCGGCACGCGAGCACACCAGCACTGCCTGCGAGGCGGTGCTGGTGTGCTCGGCCGCGCGGCATTCGCTGCTCGCCATGGACGGCGTGTGGTGGGCGACAGGCTTCAAGCCGATGGGCGAGTGTGCCGTCGGGATCGCGCCCGACGGTTCGGCGCGATTGTGGGTCAGCCCGGACTGGGACGCGCCGCGGGCCGAGTATCAGGCCGATGCCGGGGTCATGGTGACTGCCGCCGGGGCCGGCGGCAGCGTCTTCGGGGCCGCCGGGGAGTGGTTGTCTGGCCTCGGGATCCCGGCTGAGCGGCTGCTGGTGTGCGGCAGCGAGCGCCTGGCGGCGCACCAGTATCGCGAGCTGCGGCACGCTCTCGGATCGGCCTGCACGCCAGGTGACCGGTTGCTGCTGGAGGTAGCCAGGAACCGGGACGCGGCGGAACTAGCGCTGGCCGGCGAGGCGGTGCGGATTGCCGAGCTGGCGTACGAGCGGCTGCTGGCGGAACTGCGGCCGGGGCTGGACGAGTTCGAGGTGGTGGCGAGCCTTGATGCACTGCTCCGGGAGCTCGGCTCGGAGGACAACTTCGTGCTGGTATCTGCCTCCCGGCGGAACCGCTCGGTGCATCCTCCTACGGACCGGATGATCGCCGCCGGCGACGTCCTGCTGGCCGAGATCTCGCCAGCCTGCTCCGGCGTCTTCACCCAGATCTGCCGCAGTGTGACCATCGGCACCGCCACCCCGCAGGTCTGCGACGACTACGACCTGCTGATGGCGGCCCTGCGCGCCGGGATGGCCGCGGCCCGGCCTGGCGAGCCTGTCGCGGCCGCGGTCACCGCCATGGACGAGGTGCTCGGCCAGGCCGGCTTCGCCGATTACTGCCGTCCGCCGTACATGCGGGCGCGCGGTCACGCCCTCGCGCTCGGCTCGTCGCTGCCTGGCGACGTCACCAGGGCGAGTACCGAGGAGTTCTGCGAAGGCGACTACCTGGTGCTGCATCCCAATCAGTACCTGCCGACGTCTGGCTACCTGCTGTGCGGGGAGCCGGTCCTCATCGAGGCGGCCGGGGCAACGCCACTGAGTTCCGCGTTCGGCCAGCTGGGCCAGGTGGCGGGCTGATGCGATGCTGACGATGCGGCCCGCGATCGAGCACGGACGGATGACCTGGGATCGCCGGATCCTGCCTGCCGACGAGTTTGACGAACGTCGGCTGGCCGTCGACCAGCTCACCGCCGCGGCCGGGCTGCGGGCGCTGATCGGCTTTGACGACGCGCCGACGCCAGGTCTCGTCAGCTACCTGACGAACTACCGCGGCGGACTCGCTTCGGTCATCGCCGTGCCGTCCGCACCGGCCACGATGCTGGCCGGCCTCGGCGGCGGGCGCGACCACCCGTTCATCAAGAGCGTCTCGTGCGTCAGCGACGTGCGCTGGTTTCCAGCGCTCGGTGACGGCGTGCGGACGGTGCTGGCCGAGCGCGGCGTGGACGGCGGGCCCATCGGACTGGCGGGCGTCGCCGAGAGCCTGACCGAGAAGGCATCGGACCAGCTGCTCCGGTCGCTGGACGGCTTCGACGTCAGGCACCTGGACGGCGAGGTTGCCTCGATCCGCCGTCGCAAGAGCCCGCGCGAGCTTGTCGTCCTGCGGCGCTGCACGTCAATCGCCGCCCAGGCGAGGTCCGTCGTCACCTCGGCGCTGCACGACGGGCGCTCGCTGCACGACAGCCTGGTCGCCGGCGAGCGGAGCGCACGCATGCAGGGCTGCCATGACGTGCGCATCCTCGCCTCGGCGCGGTATGGCGAGCTGGCTCCATGGCCGTCTGCCGGGCCGCACCAGAGCACCTGGCCGGACGGCTGGGTGACCGTCTACCTGGCCGTGGAGTACCTGGGCTACTGGGGCGAGACGGGCTTCACCGTGACCCGCCGGGACATCGCGGCCGGGCAGGCGGTGCCGGATGCCCGGCCGGTCCTTGATCGCCTCAGGCAGGCGCTGCGAGCTGGCGCGACCGGTGCCGAGGTGCGTGCCAGGGTGCGGGCCGAGGTGCGCGCTGACCAGGCGGCGGCGGCCGGGCCGGACGCCGGCATCACCGTCGAGATCGCCGGGGTCGGCCTGCGGCCCGCCGAGGCTCCGCTGCTCACCCGCGACGACAGCTCGGCTGCCCAGCCTGGCGACGCGGTGAACGTTCGCGTCACGATCCGGCGCGGCGGGGTCATCGGGCTGGCAACGAGCCTGGCCATCATCCAGCCTAAGGAGACCGACGATGACGATCAGTGCCGGCGATGACGAGCGGGCTGGCCGCCCCGATCCGTGCCTGGTCGCTCGCGGGGTGAGCTTCGGGTACGGGCCACTGCGGATCGTGGACAACGTCAGCATTCAGGTCGGACCGGGGGAGACGGTTGCCCTGCTCGGACCGAACGGGGCCGGCAAGAGCACCCTGGTCAAGGGAATCGTCGGCCAGCTTCCGCTGCTGGGCGGGGAGCTCACGCTGAACGGAGCACCACTCGGCCGGGTGGCACCGCAGCTGCGGATGCGGCAGGGAGTCGGTTACGTGCCGCAGATCAGGGACGTGTTCCCGACGCTCAGCGTCTGGGAGAACCTGCAGATGGGTGGTTACCTGCTCGACGGCAAGGCGATACATGCCCGGGCCGCGGAAGTATTCGAGATCTTCCCGGCGCTGAAGAAACTACGGCGCAGCCGGGCCGCGACGCTCAGCGGCGGCGAGCGCAAGATGCTCGGTATCGGCCGCGCGCTGATGACCGGTCCCAGCGTGCTCATCCTCGACGAGCCGACCTCCAACCTCGCGCCGAAGGTCGCGGCCACCGTGCTGCGCGAGGTGGTCAGCCGGCTCGGCGCCGCCGGCCACGCGGTGCTCATGATCGAGCAGCGGATCGAGATGGCGCTCGAGGTAGCCACCTGGGGCTACGTGATGGTGCAGGGCCAGATGCGGCTCGACGCAGACGTGCTGGCGCTGCGCGAGAAGGAGGACCAGCTCGGCGGTCTGTTCCTGGCCGCCGGGGCCACGCTGCCCGCCGCGTTCGCAACCGGAGGCGAGTAATGCTGACTGTCGCGCTGGACATCGGCGGCACTTTCACCGATCTCGTTGCCTATGACAGCGATTCGCGCCAGCTGACCCAGGGCAAGTCAGCCAGCACGCCAGCCCGGCTGATCGACGGCATCCTGCAGTGCTTCGCCAAGGCGGACCTGGCGATCAGCGATGTCGGCGACTTCGTGCATGGCTCCACGATCGCCATCAACACCGTGCTGGAGCGAAGCGGAGCGCAGACAGCGCTGGTGGTGACCGAGGGAATGCGGGACGTGTACGCGATCGGCCGGCAGAACCGGCCGGAGGCCTACGACGTCTACTTCCGTCGCCCGCAGCCGCTGGTCGCCAGGCAGCGAACGTTCGAGCTTCCCGAACGGCTGGCGGCTGACGGCCGGGTGCTGCGGGAGTGCACAGCCGAGGCGATCGAGGAGATCGTCGGCCAGGTCCGTCACAGCGGAGTACGCGCGGTGGCAATCTGCCTGCTGCACTCCTATGCGAACGTTGCGCACGAGGCAACGGTCGCCGCAGCACTGGAGCAGGCACTGCCCGGCGTCTATGTCACCAAGTCACACGACATCGTGCGCGAGTACCGCGAGTACGAGCGCATCTCGAGCACCGTGCTGAACGCCTACGTAGGCCCGCGGGTTGTCAGCTACCTGGCGGATCTGCAGGACGCACTGGCAGACCGCCAGTTCGCCGGGCAGCTGTTCCTCATGCAGTCCAATGGCGGGGTCATGTCACCCGAGGTCGCGCGTGCGGTGCCAGTGGCGATGATGGAGTCCGGACCGGTGGGCGGCATCGTCGCGGCCGCGAACCTGGGCCGGGATCTGGGCCTGCCCAACGTGATCGCCTTCGACATGGGCGGGACCACGGCGAAGGCAAGCCTGGTTGCCGACTACCAGCCGACTGTGACGCAGGGGTACTACATCGGCGGTTACGCCACCGGTCAGCCGCTGATGCTGCCTGTCGTCGACGTGATCGAGGTCGGCACCGGCGGTGGCAGCATCGCCGAGCTTGACGACGTCGGCGCGCTCCGGGTCGGCCCGTCCAGCGCCGGCGGCCATCCTGGCCCGGTTTGTTACGGCTGGGGCGGCAGCAAGCCCACGGTCACCGATGCCAACCTGGTACTCGGGCGGCTGAGCCCGGACCGCTTCCTCGGCGGCGAGATGCCGCTCGATCGCGATGCTGCCGCGCAGGCCATCGAGCGTGACGTTGCCAAGCCGCTCGGACTGAGCCTGGCGGACGCGGCGCACGGCATCGTCGACCTGGCGATGGCATCGATGGCGCTGGCGGTGCGGGGAGTCTCCGTCGAGCGCGGCCACGACCCGAGGGAGTTCACCCTGGTCGCGTTCGGCGGTGCCGGGCCATTGCATGCCTGCGGCATCGCCCGCGAGCTGCACATCCCGTCCGTGGTCGTGCCGGTGCTACCAGGGCACTTCTCTGCCCTGGGGATGGTGAGCTCGAGCTACCGGCACGACCTGGCGCGTACCGTCTACGAGGCACTGGAACGGGTGGACTTCGGCTCGCTGCTAGCGATCGTCAGCGAGCTGGAAGAGGCGGGCCGGGCCACGCTGGCAGCCGAGGGCGTGCCCGACAGCGCCATCGGTGTCGAGGTCGGGCTCGACCTTCGCTACCTGGGGCAGGAGTTCGCGGTCACCACGCCGGTCACGACGCAGTTGCTCGCCGCGGCGGACGCTACGGCGCTGCGGCACCGGTTTGCCGAGCTGCACCAGCAGCGATACGGGCACTCCGCGCCCACCGAGGCGGTGGAACTGGTCAATGTCCGCGTCGTGGTGCAGGCGGCACGACCGAAGCCGCCGCTGACCGTCCCGGACGGCAGCGGCGGGCCGCGCCGCGAGACCCGGCCGGTCCTGCTTGCCAGGGGCGGCGACCCGGTCGAGGTGCCCGTGTACACGCGAGCGGAGCTGCGCGCCGCCGACGAGATTGTCGGGCCGGCGGTCATCGAGGAATACGCCTCCACGACATTCATCTGGCCGGGCGACCGGCTGCGCCGGCTGCCGACAGGCGAGCTGTTCATCGACATCGCCGCGCACCAGCAGACGGCCGGCCAGGACTGACGGAGAGACCGCGATGAGTACAGCCACATCCGACCCGATCACCCGCGGCGTCATCCGCAAGATGCTGCCGGCCATCGCCGACGAGATGTCCTATGTATTGCAGCGCAGCTCTTACAACATGATGATCTACGAGGTCCGCGACTACTGCTGTGCGCTGGTCGCGCCCGATGGCGCCCTGCTGTCGCAGAACCTTGGCGGCGTCTCGCATTTCGTGGCCGATCTCGGGGTCGTGATCAAGGACGGCGTGCAGCGCTACGGAGCGGACGGGTTCCAGCCTGGCGACGGACTGATCACTAACCACCAGCGGGTGGCCGGCCAGCACCTGAACAACATGGTGACCTACACGCCGGTATTCGTAGACGGTGAGCTGATCTGCTTTGCGGTGGTGCGCGCCCACTGGATCGATGTCGGCGGGCTCAGCACCGGCTTCGGGGCCGGCGGTGCCGGGGCCCTCGACCCGTGGGCTGAAGGCCTGCAGCTGGATCAGATCAAGCTCTATGAGGGTGGCAAGCTCGACACTAAGACGCTCGCGCTGATCAGGACCAACATCAGGTTCCCTGAGTCCTCGCTCGGGGACATGCGGGCGCAGTTCGCCGCCTGCCGGCTGGCCGAGGAGCGGCTGACCGAACTGATACGCAAGTACGGCGCGCAGACGTTCGCCAGCACCCTCACCGAGCTGTTCACCGATAGTGAGGCGAGGTGCCGCCGGGTGGTCGAGAGCATCCCGGACGGCGAGTACTTCGCCGAGTCGTTCCTGGACGGCGACCCGGTCGATCGCGATACGCCGATCCAGATCAAGGTTCGGGTGGTCGTCGACGGCAGCGACATGACCATCGACCTGTCCGGCTGCTCGCCGCAGCGCAGGGGAGCGGTCAACGCGCGCACCCTGGCGGGCGCCTACATCGCTTACAAGGCGCTCACCACACCGGACGAGCCAGTGAACGAGGGCTCGTTCCGGGCACTGACGGTACAGATACCGGAAGGCAACTTCATGATGGCCGCCTTCCCGGCGCCGATGGCGGCCTGGAGCGTCGCGCTGCCGACCGTCGTCGATACCGTGCTACGGGCGCTGGCCACGCCACTGCGCGACTGGTCGCCGGCCGCGCACTTCGGCACGCTCGGCGGCGTCATCGTGTTCGTCGGCACCAATCCGGAAACCGGGGCCCGCTTCGTCACCCAGAGCATCGAAGGCGGCGGCTGGGGAGCCCGGCCGGTCGAGGACGGGCCGGCCGCGAGCGTCTCGGTGTGCCAGGGTGACGTCCGCAACGCCCCGGTCGAGGCCATGGAGCTGAAGTGGCCGGTGCGGGTCCAGCGACGCGAACTGCGGCAGGACTCCGGCGGACCGGGCCGCTTCCGCGGTGGCCTCGGGCTGGTTACCGAGGTCACCAATCTCGTCGACGGGACCTGGCGGCTGGGCGGCCAGAGCATGCGGCAGAAATGCCCGCCGTGGGGCCTGTGGGGCGGCGAGCCAGGCGCGATCAGCGGCGAACTGCTCCGGCTGGGGCCGGCCGAGGACTTCACCCCGGTCGTGCAGGGCAGCACCTGGGTCCAGGCCGGGGCGACCGCGGTGATCATGACGGCCGGCGGCGGTGGCTGGGGCGATCCGTTCCAGCGCCCGGCCGAGGCCGTGCTGGCGGACGTTCGCGAGGGCCTGGTGTCTATCGAGGCCGCGCGAGACCGCTACGGCGTGGCAGTCGACGCGGCGACCTGGACCGTGGACATGACGGGAACGGAGTCGCTCAGGACGGGCGGCCGCCGGTCCGCGGAGGCAGCCGGTGCATAAGATCAGGCTCACGCTGGCCTGCGGTGACTACGAGATCATCCGGGCGCTCAAGGACGGCCGGGTCGAGCCCGACGGAATCGAACTGCAGGTTCTCACCGGTGACCGGACTCGCATCCTCAAATCGGTCCGCCGCGACGAATGTGATCTCGCCGAGTTCAACATCGTCGGTTACCTGGCGGACCGGGAGACTGATTCCTCGATCACCGCGCTGCCCGTCTTCCCGCACCGCCGGTTCCGGCACGGGTTCCTGTTCTGCAATCCAGCCGGCCAGATCCGGACGCCGGCCGACCTTCGCGGCCAGCGAGTCGGCATCATGGGCGAGCGCCCGGCGGCCGCGGTCTGGGTCCGGGGCATCCTGTCGGACTGCTACGGCGTCGACTACTCGTCCGTGCGCTGGATCGACAGCCGCGGCATCATGGGCGAGGTACCCGAGAAGGTGCCAGCTGAATGGCTGGCAGGCGACGCCGATCCGATCGAGCAGCTGCTGCTGCACGGGGAACTGGCAGCAGTCGTGGCGCCGAGCTTCCCGCGGTCGTTCCTGCGCGGGGACGAGCGGATCGGCAGACTGCTCCCGGACTTCAAGCACGCGGAAATCGAGTACTACCGGACGACCGGGCTCTTCCCGATCATGCACACGGTCGTTATCAAGAGACGTGTCGCCGACGAGCATCCGTGGGCGCCCGCCGCCCTGGCGCAGGCGTTCGAGGAGTCCAAGCGGCTCGCCTACGAGCGGATCCGGAACCCGCGAACGCTGCCGCTTGCCTTCTTTCAGAGCACCTGGGAGGAGCAGGCGGCGCTGCTCGGGCCAGATCCCTGGCAGTACGGCCTGGGCGATGCCAACCGGCGGAACCTCGGCACGGTGATCAGGTACGCCGCCGAGCAGCGACTGATTCAGCAGGCACCGGACATTGACGACGCGTTCATCCCGCTGGATCAGTCGGCCTTCGTCGGCACGCCGGGCTTCTAGTGCTCGAGCCGCTCATCGACCAGCTCGCCGCGGCGGAGCCAGCCAGCGCCGAGCTAGCGGCGGCCGACCGGCGTGCTTTCGACCTGGCGATGGCGGTGAGCCTCGGCGCGACGATCGATCACTGGCCGGCCGTGCGCCGGATCATCGGCCGCGCGGCGGGCCAGCCGGGTCAAGGGGCCGCGCTGGCAATGACGCTCGCGACCTGCAGCCGGGCTACCGAGGTAGACGACATCCACCTGCGCTCGTGCACCACGCCGGGTTCCGTCGTGGTCCCGGCCGCGCTGGCGTGCGCCACCCTGGGCGCGCCGGCCGGGCGAGTCCGGGCTGCGATCGTTTCCGGCTACGAGGCCGTCGTCAGCCTCGGCGAGCTACTCGGCGGCCCGGCGCTGCTGGCGCAGGGGATCTGGCCGACCCGGGCCGTGGCGCCGGTGGGCGCAGCGCTGACGGCGGCTGCGGCGCTGGGCCTCGGTGCGGCGGAAACACGCGCGGCCGCGGCGCTTGCGGCGGGCGCGCGGCTGACCGGAGTGCTGCCGGAACCCGGCCGCGAGCTATCCGCCGGTCTCGCCGTCTTCGCCGGGGTGACCAGCGCGATCGCGGCCGCCGAGGGAGTGCGCGGATCCGCCCGGCTGCTCGCGGACTGGCCGCTGGTCGCGAGCGCTGGTCAGCTCGCTGCGGCGCTGCCTGCCAGCGGCCGCGGCCGCGCGGCGGTGCTGGACACGTGCGTGAAGCCGTTCTGCTCGGCGCGGCAGGCGCTGGCGGCCACCGCGCTGCTGCGGGGCGTCGCGGCAGCCGAGCCGGAGCTCAGCACGCGAGTCCGCGCTGTCACCGTCGGCGTGCCCGGCCAGCATGTCGCCATGGTGGACCGGCGGCAGATTGCCAGCCGCCTGGACGCCATCACCAGCCTGCCGTTCTCGATCGCGCTGGCGCTCGACGCGCCGGGCTCGCTGGACGACGTCCGGCGGCTGACGCGGCCGGCCGACGGCCGGTCACGGCAGCTCATGGACTGCGTCACGGTCGTCGCTGACGGTGACATGCAGGCCGCGTTCCCCGCCCGGTGGGGAGCCAGCGTGCGGATGATTCTCCCGGACGGGGAGCGGACGTGGCGGGTGGACGGAGTGCCGGGCGAGCGTGATAACTCCTGGGCGGCGCTGGAGGAGAAGGCGGGCCGCCTGTTCGGCCGCGCGGGCCTGAGTCAGCGGCACGCGGACGAGCTGCGGCAGCTGGCGACGGGTGGCGCTCACCCGGTCGAGCTCGCCGCCGTGCTGGCTGAGGTGTCCAGCGGTGCCCGGACCCCAGCGGCTGCCTTGCACGGCCCGAACGGGCCGGGATAGGCTCCTAACTGCAGTAGGGAGTAAATTCTCGACCTGGTACCGGAGGCGCGGGCATGGCTGAGCTGGGCTCATCGGGTTCGTCGGTGCGGCTGGGGGATGGGGAGCTGGGTGCGGATGCGGTGGTGGACCGGGATGTGATGGTGGTGATGCGCGATGGGGTGCGGATCGCGTGTGATGTGTACCGGCCGGCGGCGCCGGGCCGGTATCCGGTGCTGTACGGGGTGTCGCCGTATCTGAAGGACTCGGTGTACCTGCCGACGATGAGCGTGTACCGGTACCGGGAGACCGGGGATATCGCCGGCTGGGTCAGCCGGGGTTACGTGTACGTGCACGCCGACGCCCGCGGCGTCGGCCAGTCCGATGGGCTGTACGTCCGCTTCTCGGCCGAGGAAATGCACGACCTGTACGACATGATCGAGTGGTGCGCGGCGCAGCCGTGGTCGACCGGGAAGGTCGGCATGATCGGCGAGTCCTACTACGGCATCGTGCAGTGGTTCGCCGCCGCGCAGCACCCGCCGCACCTGGCCTGTGTCGCCCCGTACGACGCGCAGACGGATCTCTACCGGCACTCTGTGTTCAAGGGCGGGGTGTATTTCACCGGGTTCCAGAATCACTGGTATAGCAACAGTGTGCGGAACCGGGCGTTCTTCGATTACCCGGAGCGGCCGCGGCGTGCTGATTACCTGTCGCATGACTACCTGCTCGATCATGCGCATCATCCGGCGTTCGATGAGTTCTGGCAGGCGCGGCGGGCGGACCTGGCGAGCATCGAGGTGCCGGTGTTCTCGATCGGTAACTGGGCCGGGACGATCTCGCACCTGCTGGGCAACATCCAGGGGTTCATGCAGTCGCGGGGGCCGAAGAAGCTGCTGATCAATGTGGGTGACCCGCAGCTGATCTTCCTGGAGCCGCAGATCGAGGAGCAGCTGGCCCGCTGGTATGACTACTGGCTGAAGGGCATCGATAACGGCATCATGGATGAGCCGCCGGTGCGGATCTTCATCCGGAACGGGGCGGGCTACCGGGATGAGCCGGACTGGCCGCTGCAGCGGGCGCAGCCGCGCAGGCTGTTCCTGGCGCCGGGCCCGTCAGGGGCGGCGGAGTCGCTGAACGACGGGAAGCTGACCTGGGAGCCGCCGGCCGCGGCCGCGGCGCCGACCAGCTACACCTACCCCGACCGGGCCTGGACGTTCCCCGGCACCGGCACCTCGGTGCGGTCGGCGATGGGCCTGCTGCACACCACCCGGAAGATACTGACCTTCACCAGCGAGCCGTTCGGCGAGGATACCGAGGTGACCGGGCCGGTCGTGCTGAACTTGTGGGCTGCCTCGTCGGCTGCCGACACCCAGTTCTGCGTCAAGATCATGGATCTGGCGCCGCTGACCGAGGAGGTCGCCCGGGCCATCAAGGTGCTGGACGTCGCGGCGCCGGCCCGGCAGGTCACCGAGGGCTGGCTGCGGGCCTCGCACCGGGCGCTGGATCCGGACCGCAGCACCGAGCTGAGCCCCTACCACTCCCATGTCAGTCCCGAGCCGCTGCAGCCGGGCACCATCTACCCCTTCGCCATCGAGATCTGGCCGACCAGCTGGGTGTTCCAGACAGGCCACCGGCTCCGCCTCGACATCGCCGCCCTCGACCAGCAGGGCCAGTACTACCTCGGCCACCTGCGCGCCACCGACACCATCTACCACGACCCCGACCACCCCAGCCACCTCACCCTCCCCGTCATACCGCAGTGAATGGAGGCAGTCATGACACAGGCAGTGCCACCGGTGCGGCTGGGGGATGGGGAGCTGGGTGCGGATGCGGTGGTGGACCGGGATGTGATGGTGGTGATGCGCGATGGGGTGCGGATCGCGTGTGATGTGTACCGGCCGGCGGCGCCGGGCCGGTATCCGGTGCTGTACGGGGTGTCGCCGTATCTGAAGGACTCGGTGTACCTGCCGACGATGAGCGTGTACCGGTACCGGGAGACCGGGGATATCGCCGGCTGGGTCAGCCGGGGTTACGTGTACGTGCACGCCGACGCGCGCGGCTCAGGTCAGTCGGACGGCATTTACCAGATGTTCTCCGCCGCCGAGGCGACCGACCTGTACGACATGATCGAGTGGTGCGCGGCGCAGCCGTGGTCGACCGGGAAGGTCGGCATGATCGGCGAGTCCTACTACGGCATGGTCCAGTGGGTGGCGGCGGCGCAGAATCCGCCGCACCTCACGTGCGTGGCGCCCTACGATGCCTGCGCCGACTTGTACCGCCAGTTCGCGTTCAAGGGCGGGGTGTATTTCACCGGGTTCCAGAATCACTGGTATAGCAACAGTGTGCGGAACCGGGCGTTCTTCGATTACCCGGAGCGGCCGCGGCGTGCTGATTACCTGTCGCATGACTACCTGCTCGATCATGCGCATCATCCGGCGTTCGATGAGTTCTGGCAGGCGCGGCGGGCGGACCTGGCGAGCATCGAGGTGCCGGTGTTCTCGATCGGTAACTGGGCCGGGACGATCTCGCACCTGCTGGGCAACATCCAGGGGTTCATGCAGTCGCGGGGGCCGAAGAAGCTGCTGATCAATGTGGGTGACCCGCAGCTGATCTTCCTGGAGCCGCAGATCGAGGAGCAGCTGGCCCGCTGGTATGACTACTGGCTGAAGGGCATCGATAACGGCATCATGGATGAGCCGCCGGTGCGGATCTTCATCCGGAACGGGGCGGGCTACCGGGATGAGCCGGACTGGCCGCTGCAGCGGGCGCAGCCGCGCAGGCTGTTCCTGGCGCCGGGCCCGTCAGGGGCGGCGGAGTCGCTGAACGACGGGAAGCTGACCTGGGAGCCGCCGGCCGCGGCCGCGGCGCCGACCAGCTACACCTACCCCGACCGGGCCTGGACGTTCCCCGGCACCGGCACCTCGGTGCGGTCGGCGATGGGCCTGCTGCACACCACCCGGAAGATACTGACCTTCACCAGCGAGCCGTTCGGCGAGGATACCGAGGTGACCGGGCCGGTCGTGCTGAACTTGTGGGCTGCCTCGTCGGCTGCCGACACCCAGTTCTGCGTCAAGATCATGGATCTGGCGCCGCTGACCGAGGAGGTCGCCCGGGCCATCAAGGTGCTGGACGTCGCGGCGCCGGCCCGGCAGGTCACCGAGGGCTGGCTGCGGGCCTCGCACCGGGCGCTGGATCCGGACCGCAGCACCGAGCTGAGCCCCTACCACTCCCATGTCAGTCCCGAGCCGCTGCAGCCGGGCACCATCTACCCCTTCGCCATCGAGATCTGGCCGACCAGCTGGGTGTTCCAGACAGGCCACCGGCTCCGCCTCGACATCGCCGCCCTCGACCAGCAGGGCCAGTACTACCTCGGCCACCTGCGCGCCACCGACACCATCTACCACGACCCCGACCACCCCAGCCACCTCACCCTCCCCGTCATACCGCCAGGTGCCGGGAATCACGCAAATATTGACACTACTGCCTAGGGTAGGTAGTGTCGCCCGTACTCGGGCTGGGCACTCGCTGGCCACCATCTGAGGAGGCAAGGCCGGATGGACGTAGGTTCCCTCGCACGGCGACACCCCGGCCGGCGCCCAGTCGCGGCCGCGCTGATCGGCACGGCTGTACTCGTCGTTGCCGCCTGCGGCTCGTCGGGCTCGTCGCCATCCGCGGGCTCGTCGCACAGTACCCTCAACATCGCCGACATCGCGCCGCTGACCGGGTCGCTGGCGCAGCTCGGCCAGTTCACCGAGGGTCCCTGCCAGGGCGCCGTCAACGTCATCAACGCAGCCGGCGGGGTACTCGGCCACAAGCTCGCCTGTGACCCGATTGACGACCTCGGCGACCCGGCGGACGCGGTAGCGAACGTCAGCAAGGCACTGGCCACCAGCTCGGGAATCGTTGGCGCGGTCGGCATTACCAGCAACACCGCGGCGACCGAGGTGCCGATCGTGAATACCGCCAAGATCACGATGGTTTCGCAGAACGGGCTCAGCCTCTACTCCAACACCACGGACACGTACTTCTGGCGGATGACCCCGCCTGACCTGCTGGCAGGCGTGGGCATGGGGCTGGCCGCGGTCAACGGCGGATACAAGAGCGTTGCCGTGATCTTCCAGAACGACGTCGGCGACACCGGCAACAAGCCAGGAGTCGTGTCCGCCCTGCAGAAGAAGGGCGTCACCACGACCGCCGACCTGACGATCCCCGGCGACGCGTCGTCCTACCAGAGCACCATCAGCCGGATCATCCACGGGCATCCGCAGGCCCTCATCATCTCGGCCGACCAGCAGACCACGGACACGCTGCTGTCGGAGTACAGCGGGCTGAACAACGGCTCGGTACCGCCGCTGATCATCCCGACCGACATCCTGTCGCCAGGCCTGTTCACCTCGATGAAGAAGCTGCTTGGCATCTCCTACCTGACGACCAAGCTGTCGCTGGTAGGAACCTACGTGAACCAGAGCACGCCGGAGTTCACGACGTACTACAGCGCCGTCCGGGCTACCCCGGCAGGCAAGAACGAGGCCGAGCAGATTGTCGCCACCCAGGCCATCGGAACGATCTATGACGGGATCATGGTGATGGCGCTGGCGATGGAGGCCGCGCACAACACGTCGCCCACGGTGTACAACTCATACATGACAAAGGTGACAATGCAGCGGGCGGGCGCAGTCGAGGTCCATTCCTTCGCCCAGGGCGTGCAGGAGCTCAAGGCCGGGCACCAGATCTACTACGTCGGCGTAACCGGCCCGATCCTGTTCAACAAGTTCCACAACTCGACTGGTGAGTTCGCTTCGTTCGCCTTCACCGCCAGTGGCGGCGTGAAGACGCTGACCGTCTTCCCGCCAGCCCAAGTGGCCGCGGCGGCACCTTGATCATGCGGCGCGGGAACACCGAGTGAGTACCTTCGTCGCAGCTGTCGGATTCGGGATCGCCTCGGGTGCCGTGATCGCGCTGGCCAGCCTCGGGTTCACGCTGCAGTTCGGCCTCAGCAACACGCTCAACATCGGCTACGGCGCGTTCATCACGCTGGCTGCGTTCCTCGGTTACGGCCTGATCCAGCTCGGCATTGGCCCGTGGCTGACCATGGCGATCATCGCGGTCGTAACGGGCGTCCTGTCGGTGCTGTACTACCAGCTGTTTGTCCGCCGCCTCATTCTCCGGTCCGTGGGGCTCGGGCCTATTGCCATCGCCACGGCGGCGGCCCTGATCTTCATCGACTACGCGATAGTCGCGGTGGCCGGCACCGACGTGAAGAGCTACGGGATAACCTCCGGCCGCACGCTGCACCTGTGGGACTTCATCCTGTCGAGCACGCAGGTGGCGATCATCATCCTGGCGCTGGCCCTGATGCTCGCATTCCAGCTGCTGCTGCGGTTCACCCAGCTCGGCAAGGCACTGCGGGCCACCGCGGTGAATAAGACCCTGGCTCGCAGCTGCGGCATCAGGGCGGAGCGGATCACCAGCGTGGCCTGGCTGATCTCCGGCGTGCTGTGCGGCATCGCCGGCATTGCGCTGGCGATGACGACGCAGGCGTTTGACTTCAACCTGGGCTCAACGTTCCTCATCCTGATCATCGCGGCTGCGGTGGTTGGCGGTATCGGCGAGCCGTACGGCGCGATCGCCGGCGGGTTCCTGGTCGGGATAACGACCGAGGTGTCCGCCGCTTACTGGAGTCCCGCCTACAGCGAAGTGATCGCGTTCGTGCTGCTCATCATCGTCCTGCTCGTCCGGCCGACCGGCATTCTCGGCGGGCAGGCACGGCGACGGAACGTGGCCACGTGAAGGGAGCGGGCAGTTACCGGCATTGAGTTCTATGTGGTGGTCCTGCTGGTCTACTTCGGCACGGACGTGCTGGCCGCGTGGGGACTGAACCTGCAGTACGGCGTCGCCGGCGTGCTGAACTTCGGGTACATCGCCAACCTGGCTCTCGGTGCCTACTGCTACGCGGTCCTCACACTGGGGCCCAGCTCGAACAACGGCGGCTTCCAGAGCTACATCGTCGGGCTGCACCTGCCGCCCGTTGTCGCCGTCCTGGTGACCGTCGTCATCGGCTGCGCCTTCGGCGGCCTGGTCGGCACCATCGGCATGAAACGGCTGCGTCCCGACTACCAGGCGATCGTGCTGCTGGTCGTGTCGATCGTCGCACTCACTATCGTCGAGGCCAACTCCGGACTGTTCAACGGCAACGCCGGCCTGGCGCTGCTGCCGAATCCGGTCGGCGGCACCGGCCCGACCACCCCGAACGGATGGCTGTACGTCGCCATCATCTTCGCGGTGTGCCTGGCCGGGTACCTGGTCCTGCGGCGGTTCAGCGACGGCCCGCTAGGCCGCTCGCTCCGCGCCGTCAGGGACGACGATCAGGCCGCCCTGGCGATCGGCAAGAACGTGATCGGGCTCCGCATCCTGGTGCAGGTCGTCGGCGGCGGGTTCGCCGCGCTCAGCGGCGCGCTGCTGGCCGGCTTCATCGGCGCCTGGTCGCCGTCGGCCTGGCAGTTCGCGGAGACGCTGTCACTGCTGACCGCGATCATCGTCGGCGGCGTCGCGAGCAACCCTGGCGTGGTGGCTGGCGTGCTGCTCGTCCCGGTCATCTTCGAGCAGGCAACCCAGTACGTACCCGGCCTCTCGTCCCGGCCGGAGCTGGCGGGCGAGATCGGCTGGATGATCACCGCGCTGCTGACCATCGTCTTCATCTGGTGGCGGCCGAGAGGTATCGTGCCCGACCGCAGGCCACTGTACGGCCCGGCAGCGAAGCGCTGGTCGCGGTTCAGCATGGCACCGCTCGGGCCGTCGTCGGCGCCGGCCGGGAGCGGCTCCGCGGCTGCCGCCGGACCTGGCCCCGGCGCCATCCTCGCCAGGTCCAGGCAGCGGCCGGAGCCCGCTCCGGAAGCCGGCACTGTGCTGCTGTCCGCCTCGGACGTGACTGTGCACTACGGCGGCGTCGCCGCGCTCGACAGGGTGAGCTTCGCCGTGGACGCGGGCGCGGTCACCGGCCTGATCGGGCCGAACGGCGCCGGGAAGTCGACCTTCGTCAATGTGGCCAGCGGGTTCGTCAAACCCGAGTCCGGCCGGGTCGTATTCAGCGGCCGGGATATCACCCGCGACTCGCCGCACCGGCGGGCCAGGGCGGGCCTGGTCCGGACGTTTCAGCTGCCGCGGCAGTTCGGTCGGCTCACTGCGATGGAGAATCTGCTGGTAGCCACGGCGCGGCATCCGGCTGAGTCCGTCACCGGGATCATCGCCGGGCTGCCTTACTGGCGATCGGCGGAAGAGGAAAGCGTCGCACGGGCACGGCGGCTGATGGCGACGTTCGAGATGTCCGACAAGACCGACGAGCGCCGGCAACCTGAGCGGCGGTGAGCGCCGGATGCTAGAGCTCATGCGCGCGCTGATGACCGACCCCATGATGCTGATTCTGGACGAGCCGCTCGCTGGCCTCAGCCCCCGGTGGGCCAGCCGGTTCGAGGAAGCCGTCGGCTGGCTTCGCCAGGAGGGCCTGACCTTCCTGCTGATCGAGCATGAGCTCGGCATCGTGGAACGGCTCTGCCAGTCGGTGGTCGTGATGGCCCGCGGGCAGGTGCTGTCCATCGGAACCATGTCCGAGCTACGGACGCAGCGGGAGGTGCAAGCGGCTTATGTCGTCGGATGAGGCGCCAGCGGCAGTCGGCCGCCAGCTGATCTGCGAGGACCTCGTCGCGGGCTATGGGGACGCGCCCGTGGTCAAGGGCATCAGCCTGACCGCCACGGCCGGCCGGGTGCTGTGCGTGGTAGGCCCGAACGGGGCAGGCAAGAGCACGCTGCTCAAGGCGTTGCTCGGCCTAGTCCGGGTACGGGCCGGCCGGGTGCTGCTGGACGGGACGGACGTCACCAACAAGCCGCTCGAGGAACTCGCCCGCAACGGGATCGGCTACGTGCCGCAGGGCGAGGACGTGTTCGACACCCTGCGGGTGACCGAGAACCTGGACATGGGCGGGTTCATCCTGAGCCGGGCGGAGCGGCAGTCGCGGATCGATGCGGTGCTGGAGATCTTCCCGGCGCTTCGCAAGCTGACCCGCCGCTATGCCGGCACCCTCAGCGGCGGCGAGCGCAAGATGGTAGCGCTCGCGCGGGTGCTGATGTCCGACCCTGCGGTGCTGCTGCTCGACGAGCCGACGGCTGGCCTCGCCGCCGAGCTCACCAGGATGGTGCTGCAGGAGCAGGTGCGGCTGCTGGCGGAGATCGGGAAGGCGGTCATCCTCGTCGAGCAGAAGGCGGAGGCCGCGCTGACGGTTGCCGACGACGCGGCGGTGCTGGTCGGCGGCGAGATCGCGCTCGCCGGAACGGGACCGGAGATCCTCGCCAACGAGGATGTGGCGGAGATCTTCCTCGGCGGTGCCCGCCGGGCCGGCGCGAGCTGGATGCAGAGCATGTGGTCAGGCCCGGACCGTGGCCAGCCCGGCACTCCCGCGGTTCAGAACGGGACTCCCGCGGTTCGAACGGACTCCCGCGCAGGTAGTGCCGGGCGAGAGCAGCGGCGGCTAGTCGACGACGTGCATCCGGCAGGGGAAGCTGTTGAGTTCCTCGGCGCCGGACCGCCCGACCGCAACAGTTCCGCCGATGTTGACCCGCGTCCGGCCGCGGCACGCGTTCGGCTCGAACGCGAACAGCATGCCCTCGGCGAGTACCGCGTCGGTCACCGGCGGCATCGTGTGCAGCCATGGGTACTGGGCGGCGAAGAACTTCTCGGCGTCGCCGTGCAGTGTTCCGAGCAGGTACGCCGGGCTCACGCCGTGGACGAGCGGAGACAAGTGCCAGCAGCCAGCCTCCCGGAGCGGCACGGCCATGGCGTCGCACAGCTCCCGGAAGGTCTTTCCCGGCTGCAGTGCCGCGAGGCCCGCATCGTAGGAGCGGCGTGCCACGTCCTCGAGCTGGCGCCACTCCGGATCTACCGGCCCGGTGGCGATCATCATCTGCTGCTGCGTCTCGACGCCTCCGTAGGTCGGCATCATCTCGCTGGATACCAGCTCGCCACGGCCGACAATGCGGGCAGGCACGGCGCCGGCCCCCCACTCCGGCGGGCCCCAGGACAGGCTGTCCCGGCCCGACTTGACGATGAAGGATGGCGGCGTCAGGGTCGCGCCTGCCCGGTAGATCGTGCTGGTGACCTCCGCGAAGATCTCGGCTTCGCTGACGCCGGGACGGGTGACTTCGAGCATCCGCTTGCAGGCCTGCTCGCCCACGTCCGCGGTGAACCTGGCCAGGGCCAGCTCGTCCTCGCCCTTCTGCGCCATCATGTAGGAGAACGGCACCGATACCTCGGCGAAGCTGGCGGCTGGCAGGTCTTCCACGACCCTGGACCAGATGGCGTACGGGATGTAACCGTCGAGTTCCATCGGGCCGCGGCTGCGCAGCCCGACGATGCCGATCCGGTCGGCGGCCAGGCCTCGCTCGGTCAGCACCGAGACGATGCCCGGCCCGAGGGGCCGGCCCGCAGGTCGCTGATCCAGTACTCACGATCGTTCTGCGGATCGTCCCTGCCGATGACGCGGAACGCGATCCAGGTCAGGTACACCGGGTCACCCTCTGCCGGGAACACGACGACGCCCTGAATGGACTCGTTGCTGACCCAGGGTTCGAAGCCCTCCCGGCCACGCAGGCCGGCCACGACAACGGCGGACAGGTTCTCGGTGGCCAGGAACTCGCGGATCCGCGACCAGCGGCGGTCGCGGTCGGCCAGGGTCAGGGTCGGCGTTGCAGCCAAGGACATGTTTGCTCCTACCGTCTCCAGTAGGTAGGAGCCTACAGGGCAGGCCGCGAATGCGGCAAGCCGGGACTTGCGGCGCACCCTGAGAAGCCGGTAGCTGCTTGTCACCTGAGATTTACAGTTCGTTAACGCCGAGTCGCGCTGCCACGCTGGCCGGGCAGAATAAGCTATGGTTATTACTGGCGTAGTTGATAAGTGCCGGGGTAGCAAGTACCGCATCGCTTCCGGTCGGCAGAACAGGGACAGCAGTGACGAAAACGGACAGTTCGGTCGTGGATCGGCTGGTGAGACTGGGGTTCTCGGTCTACGAGTCGCGAACTTATGTCGGTCTGCTCACGCTCGGCACAGCCACCGGGTACAGCGTCTCGAATGAGACCGGCGTTCCGCAGCCGAAGGTGTACGAGACGTTGCGACGGCTGGCCGAGCGGGGCGCGGTGATCCAGACGTCGGATCACCCGGCGCGCTATTCCGCGGTGCCCGCTGACGTGCTGCTCGAGCAGCTCGGGCAGGACTTCGCCGAGCGGCTGCGGTCGGCGCGGGACGATCTGGCGGCAGTGGTCGCCAGCGAGACGGCGGCCGAGCCGCGCGTGGTCTGGCGTTACACCGGCCTGCCGGCCATCGCCGAGCGGGCCAGTGCCATGATCGGCGCGGCCAGCGCGCACGTCTACCTGTCCGGGCGGGCCCCCGATCTGGGCTTGCTGGCGGCCGCGGTTGCGGACGCTGACGCTCGCGGGGTCGAATTCACCACGCTGCATTTCGGCAAGCTGCCCTTCCCGGCGCCGCGCGGGCGCACCTTCCGGCACGCGAGCACTGATGCGGCGCTCTATCCTTCGCACCAGGCCCATCACCTGGCCGTGGTAGCCGACTCGCGCGAATCACTGTGGGCGATCGCCAGGGACGGGCGCTCCTGGGAAGCGGTCTTCTCCGAGGATCCGCTGCAGGCTGCCGTGGTCAAGGGCTACGTACGGCACGACATCTTCGTCCAGCGGATCTACGGTGACCTGCCGGCGGAGCTGGAGGGCCGCTACGGCAAGGGCCTGCTGCGGCTCGCCGATGTGTCGCCGGAGCAGCCGGAGAAGGTGCCAGCCGGGGCGCGCAAGAAAGTCGGCTGATCCCGCGCCGGCGTTATGACAGCCGCCTCGTCGGCCGCATCCCGGTCAGCCGCATCCCGGTCAGCCGCATCCCGGTCAGCCGCGGCGCAGGATCCGGCTGATGTTGGCGTGCAGGATGAGTTCGCGGTCGGCTTCCGGTACGTCCAGGGCACGGACCGACGCGAGGATCTCGCCAGGCCAGCGCTCTCCGTCTTGCGGGCCCATCGGGAAGTCCGTCCCGTACATCACGTGGCCGGGGCCGAAGAAGTCCAGTCCGCACTGCAGCGCTGACAGCGAGCCGCTCACCATGGTGTCGTTGTAGAACTTCTTGAAGTAGTCCGAGGGCTTGCCGGTCAGCTCGACGGGCGGATCGTCCGGCACGGCCCCGGCGTGACGGGCGCTCGCTGGCGTCATCGCGTCCGCGCGCTCGGCGTAGTAGGGGATCATGCCGCCCAGATGATGCGTCACGAACACCAGGTCGGGGTACTTCTCCAGGACTCCGCCGTAGACCAGGCGGGCCATCGCCAGCGTGGTCTCGAAGGGCCAGCCGAACAGCCGGTCCAGCAGGTTCTTCTTCAGCCACGGGTAGGACTGCGGATGCTGCGGATGAATCCAGATCGGCAGCTTGCGCCCGGCCGCCTCGTCGTAGAGCGGCCACATGATCTCATCGTCCAGCGCCCTGCCCTCGATGTTCGAGAAGATCAGCACTCCTGGCAGCCGCAGCTCTTCGTCGATGCGCTGCAGCTCGCCGAGCAGGACGTCATCCATCGCGGGTAGCACGCCGACGCTGACGAACCGGTCCGGGTGAGCCGCTGCCATCGCCGCGAGCCCGTCGTTGGCGATCCGGGTGAGGCGGTGCAGGGTCGGCCGGTCCATGCCCAGCCACATCGGCGGCCGGACTAGCACCAGCACCTGCTTGTCGATGCCGACCTGGTCCATGAGGCGCAGCCGGCGATCGGTGTCCCACAGGTAGCTGTTCGTCAGTGCGCCAGCCTCGGCGCTCGGTGCCGCGGCCATGATGGCCTCGATCAGCTCGACAGGGCAGGCGTGCGAGTAAGAATCGATGACCATAGCTGTCCATTCACCGCACTGATCGGCCAGAGTCGTAATAACTATCTGAGTAGTGAGGATAGTTCAGGCGTGCTGAGGCGGCAACCTCGGCAGCGGACGCGAGCTGACGGGCCGCAGGCGTAACGCTGCCCGCAGTCAGGCTGACTAGGTCGCTGAATGCGGGGAAGCGTAGCTGCCTGATCGGCCGGGCCGGATGCCGACAGGCAGGGAGGCGTGCTGTGAGCAGCGACCTGGAACCACCCGCGTTCCTCGACCGCGACGTGGCCATCGCCTGGCTGCAGTGCGAGGCGGTCAAGCAGGCTCGCCGGAAATACGGGCCGGCGGTCCACGCGAGTATCGGCCGCAGCAGGGATCCCCGGGTCTTGTGCAACTATCTGGGCCTGGACCACCGCAAGGTGCTTCCCGTGCTGCGCCGGTCACGCCGGCCAGCCCGGTAGAACCGCCGGCCCGGTAGAAGCCGCGTGCCCGGTAGAACCGCGTGCCCGGTAGAACCGCCTGCCCGGTAGAACCGCCAGCCCGGTAGAACCGCCAGCCCGGTAGAACCGCGTGCGCCGGGAATGAGTAGGTTGCCGGTGGAAGCCAAGATGCCGGGGGGTTGAGATGCCGTGGTCTCCGGACATCGTGACCGAGCCGCCCGGCTACCGGGGCGAGCCGCCTTCCGGCCGGGTATTCGCCGCGCGGCGCATCGTCCGCAGCACCGATGTCACCCCGTCCGGCCGACTTCGGCTAGACGCGCTGGCCCGCTACCTGCAGACGGTAGCCGAGGACGACGTTGCGGACGCCGCGCTGGCCGAGCCTGTCGTCTGGCTCGTGCGCCGCTGCCAGCTTGCCGTCAGGGCACTGCCGGCGATGGGGGAGCGACTGCAGATCCGGACGTTCTGCTCCGGCACGGGCGCCAGGTGGGCCGAGCGGACCACGACCCTGCACGGAGCCGATGGTCCGCTGGTCCAGGCCACGGCGGTCTGGGCAGCAGTGAGCCGCGACAGCGGCCGGCCAGTGCCGCTGTCGGAAGCGTTCCTGCGCAGCTACGGTGGCGCGGCGGCCGGCCGCATCGTGTCGGCACGCCTGTCGCACGATCGCGACGGGAACGGCACGGGCAATCACAGCCGGGACTGGCCGCTGCGGGCCGCGGACTTCGATACGGCCGGGCACGTCAACAACGCGGTGCACTGGGCCGCGGTCGAGGATGTGCTGGCGTCTGCCGACTGGCTGCCGACGGTGGCCGAGATGGAGTATCACCGCGCGATCATGCCTGGCTGCGCGCCGCGCCTGACCGTCCGGGAAGGCCAGCGCGACACGCAGGTCTGGCTGCTCGACCGCGACCGGCTGCTTGCGTCGGCGCTGCTGACCCGCTGAGCTAGGCCCAGGATCGGGCCGACCGCGCGGACCAGTACGCGTCCGGAGGCTCGGCCAGCTCCAGGCCGGCCACCCCGGTGACCGTCAGCGCCGCCACGTTGGCGGTCAGCTGGCCCGGCGTCACCGCTCCGGAGAGCACGACGTTCGCCCAGGGCTGGGCCAGCGCCGCGGCCAGCGCGACAGCGTCCGGGCTGACCTGCTGGCTGGCGGCGAGGGCGGACAGCACCGACGACGGAGCGGCGGCGTCGCCGCCGGGAGCCAGCCTGCCGTTGGCGACCGCTTCCTTGACGATGATGGCCAGGCCGGCCTCGGCCGCCTCGGCCGCCGCGTCGCCGACCGACGGCTCCAGCAGGTTCCAGGTGACCTGGGCGGCTGCGAACAGCGGTGCACGGTCCACCCGCATTGCCAGCGCCCGGCGCAGCGTCTGGTCCTGGCGCGGTCCGCTGGTCGACAGGCCGACCCGCACTCCACTGTCGCGCAGCCTGCCGAGCGCGGCTAGCAGGTCGCGATCATCAAGCGCGCCGGAATCCTCAGTGAGCGAGTGCACCTGGTAGAGCGCGAGCGCCCGGCCGAGCCGGGTCCGGGTTTGCGCCAGCTGCCTGCTGAACATCGCCAGCGAGTGCTCTTTGACCTCGTGCTGACGGGCGTCAAGGCGCCAGTCACCGGTATAGCGGTAGCCCCACTTCGATCCGGCCACGGCATCCTGATGCGCGCGCTCAGTGAGCCAGTCACCGAGGAAATCCTCGGCGCGGCCGTAGGACCTGGCCACGTCGAAATAGCGCAGCCCGGCCGCGTAGGCCGCATCCAGCACGGCGAATGCCTGCGCGCGCAGCCCGGCTACGCTCCGGTCCGGCAGGTCAGCGCTCCGCCCGCTGGTGATGTAGGCCGGCCGCCCGAGTGCGGCCAGGCCGAGGCCGATCCTGGAGACTAGCGGGCCGCCCGCGCCCAGCGGCGCCATCGGCATCACGTCAGCGCTCATCGCCGTCAGGTTACGATAATCGTGCCCGGCCGTGAGGGGACCAGCAGATGAGCGATGAGCTTGATGAACTGCGCGGGGCGGCACCGGGCAGCCGGGTGATTACCGATCCCGACCTGATGGACGCCTACCGGCGGGATCAGACACCGGCCGTCAAGCCCGGCCAGCCGCGCTGCGTCGTCGTCGCCAGCAGCACGGATCAGGTCGCGGGCGTGCTTGCCTGGGCACAGCGGCACCGGGTGCCAGTCGTGCCGCGAGGCGGCGGGACGAGCCTGGCGGGCGGCGCGACTGCCAGCGACGGGTGCGTGGTCCTGTCGGTTGCCGGGATGACGACGATCCGGGAGCTCGATCCGGCCAATGAGTTCGCGGTCGCTGAGGCGGGCGTCTTCAACGCGGACCTCGACCGGGCCGCTGCCGGGCACGGGCTGATGTACGCGCCCGACCCGTCGAGCTACGAGATCGCCACGATCGGCGGCAACCTGGCCACCAACGCTGGCGGCCTGCGCTGCGTCAAGTACGGCGTTACCAGGGACGCGGTACTCGGACTGGAAGTGGTGCTTCCTGGCGGCCGGGTGCTCCGGACTGGCCGGCGAACCGTGAAGGGCGTGACCGGTTACGACCTGACCGGCCTGTTCGTCGGCTCGGAAGGCACCCTTGGCGTGATTACCTCGGCCACGCTGCGGCTGCGGTTGCGGCCGGCCAGCTACCCCAGCACCCTCGCCGCCGGCTTCCCCAGTTTCGCCGCCGCTGCCCGCGCGGTGACCGCCATCCTCGCCGCCAGGATCCGGCCGAGCCTGCTCGAGCTTATGGACCAGGCGACCTTGCGCGCCATCGACGACTGGAAGAGCACCGGCTTCGGCGACAGCGTGACGGCGTTGCTGATAGCGCAGGATGACAGTGACTCGGCGGATGAGCGGGCCCGGCAGATGCGAGACCTGTGCGCCGAGCACGGCGCCACGCTGGCTGAGGTGTCGGAATCCGAGGACGAGTCACGCCAGCTTCTCGACCTGCGCCGACTGGCCTACCCGGCGGTGGAGCGGCTCGGCGTCGCCCTCGTCGAGGATGTGTGCGTGCCGCGCACCAAGCTGCCGGAGATGGTGGCGCTGATCGAGCGGACCGCGCAGCAGCACGGCGTCTTCATCGCGACAGTCGCGCACGCCGGCGACGGCAACCTGCATCCGGTGTTCGTGTTCGCCCGCGGGCTGCCCGAGGTGCCGCCGGAGGTCTGGTCCGCTGCCGACGAGATTTTCCGGGCCGCCCTGGATATCGGCGGAACCCTGACCGGCGAGCATGGCGTCGGCATGATCAAGCGCCGGTGGCTGGCGGCAGAGCTCGGCGAGGAATCCATGGCCGTGCATCATGCGATTAAGAACGCCCTCGACCCGGCGGGCATCATGAACCCTGGCAAGATGCTCTAGCCGGCGCCGGATTCCTGCTGACTGTCCACCGGCACGGCGGGCGTTCGTCGTAACGGCGTAGTCGCCCAGCAGTACGGCTGAACAGGATGGAGCACTGTCATGAAGTACATGATGCTGATCTACATGGAGAACCTGGTACGGGAGCAGGTCGAGGCGGACGAGGCCGATGCCGTCGTCGAGTCGGTGGAGCCGTGGGTCGAGGAGATGGACGGCCGGGGCGTCCGGCTGCTGGGCTACCCGCTCCGGCCACTCGCAGAGGCCAGCTCGGTGCGGGTACGCGGGGACGAGGTCCTGGTCAGCGACGGCCCGTATGCCGAGACCAAGGAATTCATCGTCGGGTTCGACCTGCTGGAGTGCACGGACCTGGCCGAGGCCACCGAAGTCGCGTCCCGGCATCCGCTGGCGAAATTCGCCCGGATGGAATTGCGGCAGCTCGTCGAGGATTAACCCGCTGCGGCACGAACACCAGGCACCCGGCCGGCCGGCACGAGCGGCATCGAGCGCAGCCGGATCCCGCACGCGGCGAAGATAGCGTTGGCGATGGCCGGCGCGATCGCGATGATAGGCGCCTCGCCGCCGCCAGCCGACGGCTGATCGGGCCGGTCGAGCAGTACCACCTTGGTATCGGCCGGCACATCCGCAAGCCTTGGTACCCGGTAACTGGTCATGGAGCCGTTCAGGATCCGGCCGGCCGCGAATTCGATCTGCTCGAACAGCGCCGGGCCGAGACCCATGATGACAGCGCCCTCGACCTGATTGAGCAGTCCGTCCGGATGCACGATCGCGCCGCAGTCCACCGCGGTGACCAGCCGGAGCAGCCGAAACGTTCCGTCCTCGGCGACGCTAACCTGCGCGGCCGTCGCGACCCGGCCGCCCTTCTCCATGCCGAGAGCGATGCCGGTGCCGGTGCGCCCGCCGACCTGGCCGGGCCGGGCCTGGCTGGCACGGTCCTGGCTGGCACGGTCCTGGCTGGCACGGTCCTGGCTGGCACAGTCCTGGCTGGCACAGTCGTCGCGCCGCCAGCCGATCTCGTCGGCGGCCGCCGACAGCACCGCTGCCAGCCGCTCGTCGTCCAGGTGCCGCAGCCGGAACTCAACAGGATCGGCGCCGGCCGCGGCGGCAATCTCGTCCATGTGCGACTCGCGGGCAAAGTTATTCGCGGTGGCTGCCAGCGCCCGGTAGGAACCGCGCGCCAGCGGACCGTCGGCTGGCTGATAGGCGATCCGCTGGTGCTGGACCCGGTAGGGCGTCGGCAGGCCGAAATGCCCGGAGTGAATGTTGGTGCACGTCCACGCGGTCAGCTGGCCGGACTCATCGGCCCCGCTCGCCACCTCGATCAGCGCGTACGGCCGCAGGTAGCCGGCGGCGAACTCCTCCGCCCGGCTCCACTGCACCTTCACTGGCTGCCCCGCCGACCGGGCCAGCAGAGCCGCCTCGAGCGCCACCGCGGATCCGTGCTTACCGCCGAACCCGCCGCCGAAGTCCGGCACGATGACGTGGATGTCCTCCTCGCGCATGGCCAGACTGTCGGCGAGTTCCCGGCGAGCCCGGAACGGGGTCGAGGTGGCCGCCCAGACGGTGAGGCGGTCGCCGTCCCAGCGGGCGATCGCGGCCCTCGGCTCAAGCGGCACATGCGCGATGTAGGCGGCGCGGTACTCACCGTCGAGCCGCACTGCCGCGCTGGCCAGCGCGGCATCGGGGTCGCCCTGCTCCTCCCGGAACGGTGCCATCCAGGCCTCGCCCTCGACCGGATGCTCGCGCAGGTAAGTATCGAGCTCGGCCAGCCCTGGTCCGGCAGGCTCGGTCCAGTCAGCCTCGATCGCGGCGATTGCCCGCAGTGCCGCCGGCTGATCGGCGGCCGCGACACCGATCATCGACCCCGCCCGGATCACCCGGACGCCGGGCATGGCCCCGGCGGCCGAGGTGTCCGCCTGGCGCAGCGTCGCCCCGTGCGCGGGCGGCCGCAGCACGCAGCCGTGCAGCATCTCCTCGGCGCGCAGGTCAGCCGGGAACAGCTTGGCGCCGGTGACGACGCTGGCCGCGCCCGCGGCGCGCGCGGGGCGGCCGGCCGACCGCCACGCGGCTGCCGGGGTCACCGGGCCGTCTGCGGGCACCAGCTCGGCCCGGCGCAGGCCGGCCACCAGCTCGCCGTAGCTCGCACTCGGCGCCCCGTCCGGCCCGGCGATCACTCCGTTCGCCGCGGTCAGGTCGCCGGTGGTCAGCCCGAACCTGGCCGCGGCGATATCTGTCAGCAACCGGAGCGCGCCGGCGGCAGCGGCGCGCAGCGGCGGCGCCGCATACGGCATCGACCGGCTGCCGAAGGTGCCCAGGTCGAACGGTGAGGCGTCAGTGTCCGCCATCGCCACCGTGACTGCGGCTGGCGGCACGGCGAGTTCCTCGGCCACCAGCATGGCCAGCGCGGTCCGGGTCCCCTGGCCTGCCTCGACCTTGCCGGTGAACGCGGTGATCGAAGAATCAGCTCCGACGTGCACCCAGGCGTCGTCGGGCATGGCGCCACCCTTGTCGCCATGGGGTGCCACCACCGCCATCAGGCCCTCGGGCATCGCGGCGGCGAACCACCTGGCATTCTCCCGGTCCAGGTCCCGTGGCCGAGCCGGGCTGACCTCGGACGGCGGTCCCAGCTGCGGTGGCGGTGCGGCATCGGGTACTGGCTCGAGCAGTTCCGGGTGCTCCATCAGCTCGGCGGCGCGATGCACGGCCCGGCGGATCCGCGGATAAGTGCAGCACCTGCAGACGTGCGCGTCGAGCTCGGCATCGATCCGGTCGTTATCCGGGTGCGGGACTCGCGCCAGCAACCCGGCCGTCGCAGTCAGCCAGCCCGGCGTGCAGTAGCCGCACTGCATGGCCCCGGTCTCCAGCCAGGCCTGCTGCACCGGATGCATGATGCCGTCCTCGGCCAGGCCCTCGACAGTAGTGATGCGCTGTCCGGCTGCCTCTGCGGCCGCCAGCTGGCACGCCTGCACGGCCCGGCTGCCGATCAGTACGGTGCACGCGCCGCACGTGCCCTCACCGCAGCCCAGTTTCGGTCCGGTCAGGCCGACTTCGTCGCGCAGCAGCTCCAGCAGGCTCTGCCCGGCGCGTCCGGCGAACTCATGCGACTGTCCGTTGACGATGATTCGGGAAGGCATAGGACTAGCATCCCGCATCACGGGCTCCGCTGCTGCGGAACTATGGCCGTAATGGGCCATTTGCGCGCTAAGTTGTGCTGATGACGCAGACTCAGCAGACCGGCGCCACAGCGCCGCTCGACGGCCACCACCGCAAGCCAACCACAGACGCGGCGGCCCTGCGGGACATCCGGCACGAGCTGCACCATGTGGCCGAGCGCGCGGATGCGATCCGGCAGGCGCCGGAAGAGCACAAGCCGAAGCTGGTCACCTCTGAGCATGTCCGCGGCAGCAGCCTGCTAGACAAAATCGCCGACCTGGTGAACCGCATCTGCGGTTCCATGTGGGTATTCCTCGGTATCACTATCGGGATCGTGGCCTGGCTGTTCCTCGGCAACGTGGTGGGCTTCGACAAGACACCCTGGCCACTGCTGCTCACCCTGCTCAACCTGCCGCAGCTGTCAATCATGATCTCGCTGCAGGTGAGCGCGAACCGGGCGCAGGCTGCGAGCGACAAGCGCGCCATCGCCGACCACGAGACGCTCATCGCCTTGCACGAGATGGCCAAGCAGCAGATCGATATCCTGCATCAGCAGGACGCGGTGCTGGCAATTCTGAACAACTTCGCCAGCAAGGACATGCCGGGCCGACAGCAGGAGATCCAGCAGACCGTGAACCAGATACTGGCCGCCGTGTCGCAGCAATGAAGCTTCTGGTGGTGTCGGCGGCGGGCCTGCACGAGCTGCTCGGCTACCGGGAGTGCGCAGAGGCCATGCGCCGCGCGTTCATCGCGCTGGCCGCTGGCGAGGCTCAGCAGCCGCTGCGCACGGTACTGCAGCCGGATGGGGCGGCCGGCCTCGTCGCGCTGATGCCCGCATATCAGGGCGGCGACGAGGCGGGTTACGGGCTCAAGGCCATCTGCATCACGCCGGCCAACCCGGCCGCCGGGCTGGATACCCATCAGGGCGTGGTGCTGCTGTCCAGCGGCCGGACTGGCGAGCCGCTCGCGGTGCTCAATGCGTCGGCGGTGACCGAGATACGAACCGCGGCCGTCTCGCTAGTGGCGACCGAGCTGCTGGCCAGGCCCGACGCCGACGTGCTCGCGGTGGTCGGCGCCGGGGTGCAGGCACGAGCTCATATCCTGGCGCTCGACCAGGCCAGGATGCTGCGGGAGGTCCGGGTCGCCAGCCGGAACCCGGTTCATGCCGCTCACCTCGCGGCCGATGTCGGTGGCCTGACCAGGGCGCCGGTGCGGGCCTGCGGTACGGTCCGGGACGCGGTGTCGGGGGCCGGGATCATCGTGACCGCGACCAGCTCCGCCGTGCCGGTGCTCAGCCACGACTGGATCGCGCCGGGAACCCACATCAATGCTGTCGGAGCATGCCTGCCCGGTGCGCGCGAGCTTGACACGGCCACGGTCGCGGCCGGCGTCCTGGTCGCCGACCGGCGGCAGTCGCTGCTGGCCGAGTCCGGGGATTACCTGCTGGCGGCCGCCGACGGAGCGGTGACGCCGGAGCACATCCGGGCCGAGCTCGGGGAGCTGCTGACCGGCGCCGCGACCGGCCGGGCAGGCGACGAGGAAGTGACGATTTTCAAGTCGCTCGGGCTCGCCGTGGAGGATCTCGCGGCGGCGGCCTGGGTCTTCCAGAAAGCCAGCCACAACGGCGCCGGCAACTGGGTGAACTTCTGACGGAACCGCGCGGACGCGCGCTGCGTCGCAGTGGCAAGAGTCTTCCCCGCGGAGCAGGAGTCGCGACATGTCCATCAGCACCCATCCCGGATACCGCGCTGCGGCGGTCGGCGTCACCGCGGCCGCGCTGCTTGTCGGCGCGTTCAGCATCGGCACGAGCCATGGCAGCCCGGCGGCCGCCGCCGCATCCACACCGGCCGCGAGGATCACCGTTACCGGAGTAGGCACCGTTACCGGGACACCCAGCCAGCTTTTGCTGTCGATGGGAGTGTCGGTCAACGGCGCCTCTGTCAGCTCGGCTCTGAGCCAGGCGAACCAGGCAGTGCGCACGGTGACCGAAGCGCTCCGGGCAAGGGGCGTCGCCGGGCGCGACATCCAGACGTCCGGGATGTCGATCTCACCCAACTACCAGGGCAACTCGCAGGTCCCGGTGAGCTACGGCGTCTCGGAGTCGCTCACCGCCACCCTCAATAACCTCGGCCAGGCCGGCGGCCAGGTGGAGGCTGCCGTGCACGCGGGCGGCAACGTGGTGACCGTCGACAACGTGTCGCTGAACCTGCCAGACACCGGCAAGCTGCTGGCGGCCGCGCGAGCCGCGGCTGTCCGCGACGCGCGGGCGCAGGCCGGGCAGTTCGCCGCGGCTCTCGGTGAGCCCCTCGGCCCGGTCGTCAGCATCACGCCCGAGCAGCAGGTGTCCCCGGTGTTCTACGGTGGCGCCCAGTCGGCGGCGCGACCCAAGGCGTCGTCAGTGCCGATTTCGCCCGGAACCCAGCAGATCAGCGTGTCCATCACCGTCGTCTACTCGGCCTGAGGCGGGACGAGCAGCGCGCTGCCAGCACCATGCAGGTTTCGTTGCCGCAAACCAGGCCAAATCCACCGCGAGAATGACTGGAAGCCTCATGGTGACGCTGATTCAAGCTGCGGAGTCGCGCGCCAGCCCGGGCCGGGCTAAGCTTCGGCGCATGACAGCGCATCCGACCGCAGGCTGGTGGCGCCGCCAACAGGCGGTGCCAGGTTCGCGCTGAGCAGGACAGCTAGCAGACCAGGAAAAGGCGACCGCCAGCACCGGCGGCCGCCTTTTCGTTGCGGCCGCAAGGCTGGCGGGCACGACACCCGCGAGGCCCGTGATGAGTGAGACAGTCAGTTACCTGACTCCTGGTGGCGTGCGCGTGCACTGCCGGGCCGAGACCTTCGACCCGGCCGAGCTTGCCGCGATCACCCGCCAGGTGCAGGACCGGCGCGGTGGCGTGCTCAGTTCCGGCATGGAGTATCCGGGCCGGTATAGCCGCTGGCACCTGGCCTATCTCGACCCGCCGGTGCAGATCGTCGCGCGCGGACGCCGGATCAGTGCGACCGCCCTGAACGAGCGGGGAGCGGTGCTGCTGCCGGTGATCGCGGCTGCCCTGCGCCGCGCCGCGGCCGGCGACACCGCCAGCACCGATACCGCCAGCACCGATACCGCCAGCACCGGTTCTGCTAGCACCGATGCTGCCAGCGCTGATGCCGGCGCCAGCTCAGGTGCCGACACGGCGCACGTCGAGGTGCTGATCCCGGCGAGCGACGAGATCTTTACCGAGGAGCAGCGCAGCCGCAGGCCGACAGTCTTCTCCGCCCTGCGCGAGGTCATCGCCGCTTTCGCCGGCCCCAACCCGCACCTCGGCCTGTACGGAGCATTCGGCTACGACCTCGCGTTCCAGTTCGAGCCGGTGCGGCAGCGGATCGAACGCGACGAGACTGCCCGCGATCTGGTGCTGCACCTGCCCGACCTGGTGTATGCCGTGGACCGCAAGCGGGAGACGGCGAGCAGGTTCAGCTTCGAGTTCGAGACCAGCACGGCCGCGACGATGGGGCTGCCCAGGCACGACCGCTCGGCGGACAGCCCCGCCAGCTCCCGGCCTCCCGCCCGCACCCGAGTCACGGACACCGGGCTGCCGGCCGATCCGGTGCCCGGCAGCTATGCCCGCGTGGTGGCCCAGGCCAGGGAGAAGTTTGCCCGCGGCGACTTGTTCGAGGTGGTGCCGAGCCACACCTTCCACGCCCGCTGCCCGGCCCCGGCCGCGTTCTTCGAGCGGCTGCGCGAGCGCAACCCGGCGCCCTACGAGTTCTTCCTCAATCTCGGCGACGACGAGTACCTGGTGGGCGCGTCGCCGGAGATGTACGTGCGGGTTACTGGTGACCGGGTGGAGACCTGCCCGATCGCCGGCACGATCGCCCGCGGTGCCAGCCCGCTGGAGGACGCCGAGGCCATCCGCACGCTACTCAGCTCACCGAAGGAGGAGTCGGAGCTGACCATGTGCACCGACGTGGACCGCAACGACAAGTCGCGGATCTGCGTGCCCGGCAGCATCAAGGTCATCGGTCGCCGGCAGATCGAGCTGTATAGCCGGCTGATCCACACCGTCGATCATGTAGAAGGCACGCTTAGGCAAGGCTTCGACGCGCTGGATGCCTTCCTTACTCACATGTGGGCGGTGACGGTGACGGGCGCGCCGAAGAACTGGGCGATGCAGTTCATTGAGGACCACGAGGCGGCGCCCCGCCGCTGGTACGGCGGCGCGGTCGGCATGATCGGCTTCGACGGCGGCATGAACACCGGCCTGACGCTACGCACTGCCCACATCACCGGTGGCGTGGCAGCGGTCCGGGCCGGTGCCACGCTGCTGTTCGACTCCGACCCGGACGACGAGGAGCGGGAGACGGTGCTCAAGGCGCGCGCCCTGCTGGAGACGCTCGCTGAGGCCGCGCGGGCCGACCAGGGCAGCGACGTTCCCGGGTGGGAACGGGGCCAGCCCGCCAGGCTGCCGGGCGATTCGCAGCGGGTGCTGCTCGTCGACCATCAGGACTCCTTCGTGCACACGCTGGCCGGGTACTTCCGCGAGCTTGGCGCCGAGGTCACGACCCTGCGCGCGGGCTTCGATGCCGGGCTGCTCGACGAGTTCGGGCCGGATCTGGTGGTGCTGTCGCCGGGACCAGGCCGCCCGGCCGACTTCGACTGCGACAAGCTGCTCAGCGCCCTGGACGAGCGCGGCCTGCCCGCGTTCGGCGTATGCCTGGGGCTACAGGCCATGGTGGAGCATGCCGGCGGTTCACTCAGCCTGCTGGACACACCGGTGCACGGGAAGCCAGGACAGGTACAGGTGCTCGGGGGCGCGCTGCTGGCGGGCCTGCCCGCGCAGTTCACCGCCGCGAGGTACCACTCCTTGCATGCCCGGCCGGACCAGGTGACGGGCGGTTTCGAGGTCACGGCGGTGACCGGCGACGGAGTGGTGATGGCCATCGAGGACGCTGGCCGGGGCCGGTGGGGCGTTCAGTTCCATCCCGAGTCGATCCTTACCACGGCCGGCGGAGCCGGTCATCAGATCATTGCCAACGTGCTGCGCCTGTGCCGGGACCGGACAGGCGCAGCACGCTAGTGATCAGGCCTTCTTCAGCTTGCTGGCGAAGAGCCAGAGCTTGTAGCGGGAGAAGTCGTGGGATGAGGCCGTGAAGTAGTGCGTCTTGTCCTTCCATACGAGCCAGAGCTCGATGTCGGTCCAGGTGCACGGCGGCGCGCCGTTGAGATCGCAGTAGCCGTACATGTGCGCCTTGATGCCGTGGATCTTGTAGGTGCCGAGCTTGGTTCCGACGATGGTGCCCTGGCAGGCGCCGGAAGCGTTGTCCTGGACCAGGCCGAGAGCGCGGTGCAGGAGTGAGCCGTAGGCGACCGTGACGACGCGCTTCTTCACGTGGTTAAAGCACTTGTCGACCAGGATCCGGCCGACGGCCCGGAGGCCATAGGTGGTGCCGGGCTTCATCAGCGCGTAGCCGGCGGCGCGCTGTGCTTCCGGCCACGTCTTGAATTGGCCCGTGCCGGTCGCCGGGTGCGCGGGCGCGGCTATTGCCGGCATGATGATCATGGCCGGGGCGGCGACGGCCGTCAGGAGCGTGAGGCCTATTTGCATTTTGCGACGCGAAGGCATTAAATCCCCCATAGTGGATGCTTTCTCTGGCCTTTTCGTGTGCAGGAAAGTCAATGGCGCCCCGCAGCCATATGACAGCTTTAGATTACCCGAAGTAAATAGGACCGCACCGAGAGTAGCCGGATTTGCTGCCCTTCAGGCCCGCCATTAGCGGGTCTGAGCTGGCCCGGGTATGGCAGTCTTTGCGGCATGCCCGACATTAGGTACCCGGCGGCAAGCGACAACGTGGCTGCCTATCTTGCTGTGCCGCCGGCGTCGCCGGGACCGTGGCCCGCGGTCGTCGTCGTGCATGAGGCGTTCGGCCTCAACGACGACATCCGCCAGAAGGCTGACGAGTTCGCCGCGCGCGGCTACCTCGCGCTGGCCCCTGACCTCTATTACGGCAAGCCCTGGCTACGGTGCATACGCGGGGCGATACGGCAGTTGCACGAGCGGCATGGTCCGGCCTTCTCGGCCCTGGAGAACGCCCGCGAGTACCTGGCCGGGCGGCCAGACTGCACCGGCCGGACCGGCGTCATCGGCTTCTGCCTCGGTGGCGGGTTCGCGCTGCTCTGCGCGCCCCGTCCGGGCTTCGCGGTGGCCGCGGTCAACTATGGCGAGGTGCCCCAGGATGCCGAGTCCGCGCTCGCCGGAGCGTGCCCGGTGGTGGCGAGTTACGGCGGCCGTGACCCGATGGGGACCAAGCATCCCGAGCGCTTGCAGCGGGCGCTGGCCGTGCTTGAAGTCCCGCATGACGTGAATGTCTACCCGGGCTCCGGGCACCGGTTCATGACCCAGTCGTCGGGAGCCGGGGCGGTGATCGCCAAGATCACGCGGATGAGCTACCAGCCGCAGGACGCGGCTGATGCCTGGCAGCGGATCTTCAGCTTCTTCGGCACCTACCTGAATAGTTAGACCAGCGGATCGTGATGGAGCTGCCCAGCCGGAATGCTCGCTGCCAGCACGGCCGCGGTCCGGCTGACCATCGCGGGCGGTCCGCAGATGTAGGCGTCGGTGTTCTCGAACAGGCCGTGCCCGCCGACCACATCGGGCAGCAGTCCGGTAAGCCCGCTGAAACCCGGCTCGTCAGACAGCACGGGGATCACCCGCAGTGCGGGGCACGCTGATTCCAGCAGCTGGAGATCCTCAAGGTCATACAGGTCGAAGTGCTGCCGGGCGCCCGCGAAGAGGGTCATCTTGCGCCGCCGCCCGGTCACCGGCGCGGCGAGCGCCTGCTCGATCAGCGCCTTGATCGGCGCCAGTCCGGTGCCGCCCGCCACGAACAGCAGGTCGCGGTCGGAGTCGGTGAGGGTCATGGCGCCGGCGGCGGCACCAAGCATTACGCAGTCGCCCTCTTGCGAGTGATAGACGAGGGTGTTGCTGACCAGGCCGCCGGGCACGGCGCGGACGTGCAGGTCGAACTGGCCGTCCGGCCGCGGCGAGCTGGCGATCGAATACGGCCGCCAGGTCCGCGGCCACCGGGTGACCTGCACGGGCACGTACTGGCCCGGCTGGTAGTGCAGCGGCTGATTCGGCCGCAGCCTGATGACGGCGACGCCGGGGGAGCGCAGGTCATGCGCGAGGATCTCGGCAATCCACCACGGCGGCGCCACCTTGGCGTCCTGCTCGGCCGCCTGCCACATGGTCGACGACATGAAGCCGAGCGCGGCCTCCCATGCATCCGAGGTCTGCGTGGTCCAGTCCGGCCCGAGGAAATGCCGTGCGGTGTCGCGCAGCGCGGCGAAGAAGGCGTCGTAGTGGTGCTCGGTCACGCCAAAACGGCGGTGGTCCCTGGCTAGCTCGCCCAGCAGCTCGCTGAGCCGCGGCTCGCTGTCCAGGGACCAGATCAGCTGCGTGAACGCGGCGAACACCCGTTCCCGCAGCGCCGTCATGCTCATCGGGAACAGCGAGCGGACCTCGGGGTTCGCCGCAAACAGCCGGGCGTAGCAGTACTCCATGACGGCCGGACCCTGCGACATGAGCCGCGCGAAGGATTCCTTCACCAGGCGCGGGTCGAGGTCGGCTGCCGTGGCGGGCGTTTCTGTCGATCTGCGCGGCGCCCGGCTTTCGGTTTCGGCGATGCGCGCTGGCCCGGCTGACTGTACTGGCGGTGCTATTTCATTTGATGAAGTGCTAAGCCCGATATAACTGCCGCTTAATACTGAAGGCGGTATAGAAAATCTCGATGACCTGCTGGCGAAGCGGCCGGCACCCAGTTGACCTGCGCGTCCATCCTGGCCGGAATCTGGAAGTCCGCCATCAAGCGCTATTGCCACATCGTGAGTCTCGCATCCTCACCTGATGCATACAACCCATTTCAGCCAAGCCGATAGTGCGCAATTTCGCAGTAACACCGCTGCGATTACTTAAGGTGAGCAACAATCGGTTGCATAAGCGCCGGCCAGCGCTCGGTGACGCGGACTCTATGATCGACGGGTGACCTCAGCTAACCGCTTTCGCTCCGGCAACAGGCGCTGACCGCGGTGGCTGTCCGCCAGCTGGTCTGGGATATGGACGGAACTCTGCTCGACTCGAGCAGCGTCGTGCCAGCCGCTTTCGTCGCTGCGATCAGGGCTCTCGGCGGGCCGCCGGTGACCGCAGACCAGGTGGTGGCGACCTACGCGCGCGGTACGCCGGAGACGATCCTGGCGCACCTGCTCGGCCGCGACCTGGCCGCGGGCGAGGCGGAGGTCTATTATCGCGAACTCGCGGGCGTCACCGTCACTGCCTACCCGGGCGTGCGGACTACCCTCGCCGCGCTGCGGGCCGGCGGCCACGCCGTCGCGGTGTTCACCGGCGCCAGCAGCCGCGGCGCAGCCATGCTGCTAGCCAGCGCGGGCGTCAGCGTCGACGTGCTGGTCGGCGGCGACGACGCGGGACGCCCCAAGCCGGCCCCGGATGGCGTGCTGCTGGCCGCGCGGCGGCTGGGCGTTCCGGCGGCCGAGGTCGCCTATATCGGGGACTCGCCGCTCGACCTGCGCGCGGCGCTGGCCGCTGGCAGCACGAGCGCGGCGGCGGCCTGGGGTCATCAGTACGATGCGGCCGAGGCGGCCGACGTCACCCTGGCCACCCCTGGCCAGGCGCTGAAGCTGCTCAGATAGACGTGGTGTAGCCATTGAGCCAGTGCACCTGCAGCCAGGTGATGGCGCTGCCCCAGGCTCCGGTGACCTCCAGCAGCCCGACGGCGATCAGCATCAGGCCGCCGATCCTGGTGATGAGCCGGGCGTGCCGCCGGGCGAAGCCGAACACGTTAATGCCGCGCTGGAAGGCGAACGCCACGATCAGGAACGGAATCCCGATGCCGAGGGCGTAGACGAACGCGAGCAGGCCGCCGCGCAACGCGGTGCCGCTGGTGAGGCCGAGAGTCAGTACCGCGGTGAGGGTGGGCCCGCTGCACGGCGTCCAGCCCAGCCCGAACAGCACGCCGAGCAATGGCGCGCCGGCCAGCCCGGCCCGCGGCCGTGCGCCCGGCTTGACGATGCGGCCGGCGAAAGTGAACCGGTCGAAGGCGCCGATGAACAGCAGCCCGAGAACGATGATCAGGCCGCCGAGGATCTGGGTCAGGCCCTTGGAGTGCAGCCGCAGCGTGTCACCGAGCGCGGCAGTCGCTACCCCTTCAACGGCGAACAGTGCCGAGAAACCGAGAATGAACAGCAGGGTGCCCAGGATGACGGGGCTGCGCACTCGCGCCGTGGCTGCGCCCGGCACGGCCGGCGCCGTGGCCACCGCCACTGCTCCGGTACTGCCAGCCGTCGCCAGCGCCGCCTCGCCGCCGGGATCGGGCTCGGCGTCAGCAGCCACGCCGGTACCGGACATGCCGGTGAGGTACGAGAGGTAACCCGGCACCAGCGGCAGGCAGCACGGCGACAGGAACGTAATGGCCCCGGCCGCCGCGGCCACCGGAATCGCCAGCAGCACCGGCCCGGACAGGACCAGATGCTCGACCCCGCCACCCACGCGCCAGCCCTCCTTCCGGTCAGACCGGATCTAACCTACTCGCCTGAGTTCGCGATTGTGCCACGGCCGCCGTCGCTTCCATGGCGTGCCGGGCGGCGTCCGCTCTAGCGACTACCAGCGGCAGCCTCACCGCGGCACTCGGAATCTCCCCGAGCCGGTGCAGCACCGCCTTGATCACCGTCGGGTTCGGCTCCGCGAACAGCGCGGCCGACAGCCGGGTCAGCCGGTGGCCAAGCTGCCTGGCCGGCCCGGCCTGGCCGCCATGCCAGGCACTGACCAGCGCGGCGAACTCACTGGTGCAGGCATGCGCGGAGGCCAGGATCGCGCCGTCCGCGCCGAGCGCCAGCAGCGCGGAGGCGTAGATGTCATCGCCCGCGAGCACGGCGAACCCGGCGGGCCGGTCCGCCATCATGATCATCGTGTCCTGGTCGACCCCGGCCGCGTGCTTGACGCCGGCGACTCCCGGCAGCTCGGCGAGCTGTCGCATGGTGTCCCAGCCGACGTACTGGCCGGTGCGGCACGGCACGTTGTAAATGATCAGGGGAACGGGGCCGGCTCCGGCGAGGGTACGGAAATGCTCGAGAACCCCGCGCTTACCAGGCCGGAGGTAATACGGGACCACCGCCAGCGCGGCACTGATCTCGGGCCACGCTGACAGCGCGGTCAGCGCCTCGGCCGAGCTGCGCGTGTCGCTCGAGCCGACTCCGGCGATCAGCGGCGCGCCCCGGTCCCGGCAGACCGCGGCGCATACGTCCAGGACCTGGCGTCGCTCGGCCGCGGTCAGGGTCGGCGCCTCGGCGGTGGTGCCGAGGGCAACCAGCCCGGTCGCCCCGTCGGCAAGGACCCGGCACGCCAGCCGCTGCAATGACCCGGTGTCCACCTGGCCATCGGGCCCGAACGGGGTCACAAGCGGCACGAACAGTCCGGTGAGGTTGGTCATGGACTAGATCCTGGTAGCCGAGCATCCGTCAGGTCTAGTTCATGTTTCTTCCTCGACAATTAAGCTGACCTAATGCTCGACGTACGGAAGATGAGATTGCTGCGGGAACTGGGCCGGCTAGGCACGATCGTGGCTGTCGCGGACGCCCTCGGCTACACCCCGTCCGCCGTGTCGCAGCAGCTGAGCGCGCTGGAGCGAGCGGCGGGCGTGCCGCTGATCAGCCGCAGCGGCCGCGGGGTAGAGCTGACCGCCGCCGGGGCCGACCTTGCGGAGCGAACCGGGCCAGTGCTCGCCCTGCTGGAGCAGGCGTCGGCTGCGCTGGCGAGGGCACGGTCCGAGCTCACTGGTGAGCTGCGCATCGGCGCCTTCCAGACCGCGGTGCGCACGTTGCTGCCCGTCGCGCTGGTCGCCCTGGGCGCTGCGCACCCGAGACTGGAACTGCACGTCACTGAGCTTGACCCGGCCGGCGTTCCCGATGCACTCCGGACCGGTGCGCTCGATGTCGCGCTGGTGCACGAGTACGACTATGTGCCGGCCCCGCCTGATCCGGCACTGGACCGGCGGCCGCTGCTCACCGAGACGATTTTCCTGGCCTCGACGGCGCACGGCAGCACGCTGCGGGACCAGGAGGCGTCCCCGTGGATCGTCGGCAGTCCTGGCACGCTCTGCCACCTGATGGCGATCCGGCTGTGCGAGTCGGCCGGGTTCACGCCACGGGTCCGGCATTACGCCGACGACTTCGCCGCCGTGCTGACCCTCGTTGCCGCTGGCCAGGGGGTGGCACTGGTACCAGAGCTGGCGCTGGCCGACTGCCCGGCGGGGGTCGCGCTGACGGCACTGCCGGTCCGGCGGCGGACTCTCATCGCCTGCCGGGCGGGCGCCGCCGGGCATCCGGCCAATGTCGCCTGCGCGGCCGCGCTGGAGTCCGCCGCCGCGGCTTACCTCAGCCGCAGCTGACGGGGCCTGCCAGTCGGCCTGCCGGCAGCGGCCGGCGGCCCGCTGCGGCTTCAGCCGGCGCCGCAGCACAGCTCGCTCAGCCGCTGTCCAGCTGGTGGTGGTCAGCAGGTACAGGCCAGCTGCCAGCGGCACGAACGCGGCGATGACCACGGTGGCGTAAGGCAGCAGCCGGCTGACTGCGGCGAGCGCGGCCGGCTGGCTGGCACTGCTCGCCGGGATCGCAGCCTGGCCTGCGGTGGCCGCGCGAGCGGCCCGGGCAGTCATGAACGCAACGGTCGCCAGCAGCGCGAACAAGCCGAGGAACAAGATGCCCTGCATGCTGGCCGGGCCGGCGCCGGTCAGCCAGTGGCTGCCAAGCGGAGTGCCAAGAAACTCCCTGGCCAGCAGCCCGTTCGGGCGGCCGTCCACCGTCTTCGACAGGAACAGCCGGTACATGATGCTGAAGAAAGGCAGCTGGATCAGCAGCGGCAGGCAGCCGGCCAGCAGGCCAGCACCCTCCTGCCGGTACAGCGCTGCGAGCTCGCGCTGCAGCCGGTCGGACTGGCCGCCATAACGCGACCGCAGCTGCTGGGCCTGGATCCCGACGGCCGACATTGCTGCCTGACCGCGGAACGCGTGATAGCTCAGCGGGGCCAGCAGCAGCCGCACGGCCATGGTGAACAGGACGATCGCAGCGGCGGTGGCCAGGCCTGCGGACAGCGGTGCGAGGACAAGGGCGATGGTGCAGACGACGTGGTAAGCCACGCCTATCGGGACGTTCAGCAATCCGAGCATGGTGAGTACCCTCCAGCGGGTCGGGAGATCCGGTTTCAGCTGGAGACGGCGGCATGACCCGGTCGCGGAACGCGACGGATGGGCATGCTCGGGGCTACACCCCGGCAGCGGAGCTGGTCAGGCGGCCGTCGGGCCGACGGCTGGCGCTCTCGGCCGGACGTGACCGGCCGCATCGGGATTCAGCTGACGCTGGAAGACGGCCGCCCAGGATTGACGACGGAAGGCCGCCGACCGGCCCGGCATCGGACCGCCGTCGAGTGGGCCGGCCAGCACGCGTGACTGGGCGAGAACCGCGACGGCGAGCCCGGCAAGGGCGATCGCGCCGACGGTGAACAGGCCGGACGGCGCGGTCAACGGCTGGGCGGTGACGAACTGGGCGGCATGCTGCCAGCAGGCGGCAAGCTCGGCCACGACCAGAGTGACCGCAGCAGCCAGCAGCGTCATGCGCTGCTGCACGGTTGCCGGTCCCTGCACGATATTCACTGTACGCCCGGGATTTCACCTGCGCCCGCACCTAGCGTGCCGGGCGGCCCCCCGCGGAGTCGCCCGGCACGGTGTGAACGGGTCTAGCTAGGTCAGTGCTGCGCGTCAGGCGTGCGCGCGCTGGACGCCGTTGTGGTGGTGCTGCTGCCAGGCGCTGGCACCTGCCGTGGTCGCGGCCTTGGTCTGGCTCAGCTTCTGCTTGACGACCTCGGTAGGCGGCACATCCAGCTCGCGGAGCCACTGCCGGGTGGCCGACACCATCGCGCTGGCGCCGACAAGGACACCCGTGAAGCCGATGATGGCGCCTGCGCCGATCAGGGCCGCGCCGACGATCATCGGCGTGCCGTTGAGCTGGAAACCGCTCGATGAGGTACTCGGAACGTGTTTCATGTCATCCTTCCTGGCGTTGTGGGCGTCCCTACCCTTCCCGCCACTGGGCGCCCGGCGTCATACCCTTCGGGTGATAACCCGGCCCTGATCCAGCACCAGGACCTCGTCCATCTCGTGCAGGAAGTCCGGCTCGTGGGTAATCAGGAGCATTGCCCGCCCGGCGGTGAGTGCGAGCAGGTCGGCCAGCAAGGCCCGGCGGGCCGGCGGCTCCAGGCTCGCGCCTGGCTCGTCCAGGATCAGCACCGCCGGGTCGGCGAGCAAGGCCCTGGCCAGCGCCAGCCGCTGCCGCTCGCCGCCGGACATGGCCGCGCCGCGCGGGCCGACGCGGGTCTGCAAGCCGAGCGGAAGCGAGCTGATCCAGGGCAGCAGGCGGGCTCGCCCGGCGGCGTCAGCCAGTTCCTCGTCAGTAGCGGCTGGCCTGGCCAGCCGCAGGTTGGCGGCGATGGTGTCGTCGAAAATGTGCGGATCCTGCGGACATCCGCCGATCAGGCTGCGTACGTCGTCGGCGTCGTAGTCGGCCAGGTCGTGGCCGCACAAGGTGGCGCGGCCGGCCGACAGCTCGCAGAACCGGAGTAGTACTGCGGCAACTGTCGACTTGCCGGCGCCGTTCGGGCCTATCAGGGCCACCCGGCGGCCCGGAGGCAGATCCAGGTCCAGGCCATCGAGGGCTAGCGGGCCGCCAGGCCGGTACCGCACGCAGGCTCCGCGCAGCGTCACCGTCACCGGCCCGTCCGGCCGGGGCCGCGGTGTCCGGGGGGCCGCGATCGGGTCGGGGGCGTCGAGCACGGCACAGATCCGCCGGGCCGACGTCCTGGCCTGCCCTAGCTGCAGCGCCGCCGCGGGCAGCGTGCTGACGACCTCGAAGGAGGCCAGCGCGGTCAGTGTCAGTACCGCCAGCGGCACCCGGCTCAGGGTGCCGTTCCCCACAGCCGCCACGCCGAGCACCAGCACCCCCCACAGGGCCAGCCCGGCCGTCACCGACGCCAGTCCGGTGCCGAGGCCCGCCGCCGCGGAAGTTCGCCGGGCCAGCGCGGTGAGCTCCGCGTCCGCGGTCGCGATGCGGGCCAGGCCGGCCTCCTCGGCGCCGTAGGCGTGCAAGTCCGCCGAGCCGGCCAGCAGGTTAGCCACCGCGCCCGCTAGCTCGCCCCTGGCCGGGGCGGTCCGATGCCTGGATCGCCGGTCTGCCGCCGCGCCGGCTAGTGGCACCGCGACAGCGCCGATCAGCAGTCCGGCCGCCAGCAGTCCGGCCGCTGGTGCCAGGATCAGCAGGCAGGCTGCCACCGCTCCGGCCCCGGCGAGAGCCGCCGTGAGCGGCGGTGCGATGCCGCGGATGAACAGCTCCTGGCCGGCGTCCACGTCGCTGATCAGCCTGGCAAGCAGGTCACCGGCGCGGAAGTCGCGCAGCCCGGCCGGTGCGAGCCGCTCGAGCCGCTGATAGATCGCCACCCTCAGGTCGGAGAGGACCCGGAAGGCCGCGTCGTGCGTGCCGAGGCGCTCGCCGTAGCGGAAGACTCCGCGCCCCACGCTGAATGCGCGGACAGCGACGACCGCGCCGGTGATCGCCACGATGTTCGGGTGCTGAGATGCCCTGGCCAGCAGAAAGCCTGAGGTCGCCAGCAGGGCGACACCGCAGCCTGTCGCCGCCGCGCCGGCCGCCACGGCCAGCGCGAGCCGTCCGCGCAGCGGCCGGGCGAGCCGCAGCAGTCGCACCAGCGGCTCGCCGGCCGTCTTGCGTACCGTCGTGGCCTGCTCGACCGTCGTGACCCGCTCGACCGTCGTGGCCCGCTCGGCGGTCGCGGCCTGCCGAAGGGCGGCAGGTTGCCGGACCGTCACGTCAGGCCCGCCGGAAGGGCCGCTGCCGGAAGGGCCGCTGCCGGAAGGGCCGCTGCCGGAAGGGCGGCCCGCAGTCGCCAGGACCGGGCGGGCCGGTCCTGCCCCGTCGGCCGGTGCTGTCTGGTCGCCCCGTGCTGTCTGGTCGCCTGGTGCCGCCTGGCTGCCGGTGCTTGCACACAGCCGGCCGTGGTCCAGCCGCAGTACTCGGCTGGCCCACGAAGGCGGCCGTTCGCTGTGGCTGATCAGCACCACGGTCCGGCCGGCCGTGAGCGTCTCGATGGTGGCCATGATCTGGCTGGCCGTCGCAGGGTCCAGGTGCGCGGTTGGCTCGTCCAGCAGTACCAGCGGGGCGTCCCGCAGGAACGCCCTGGCCAGCGCGAGCCGCTGCCGCTGTCCGGCCGACAACGTCAGCCCGCGCTCGCTGATCCTGGTAGCAAAGCCGGCTGGCAGCGACCGGATGAACGACTCCGCTCCGGCCAGCCTGGCTGCCCGGCTGATGGCGGCCGGGGTGGCAGCCGGATCACCGAGCGCGATGTTCTCGGCGATTGTGCCGGCGAACAGGTACGGGCTCTGCGGCACCCAGGCGATCTGACGCCGCCAGTGGTCGACCCGGACGGTCGCGAGATCGGCGTCGCCGGCTTCGAGCTGCCCGGACGTCGGCGCGGTGAATCGCAGCAGCAGCCCGAGCAGGGAGCTCTTGCCGGCTCCGCTCGGCCCGGACAGCAGGAGACGCTCGCCGGGCCCGATGGTCAGGGTGACCTCATCCAGCGCCGGATCTGGCCGCCCAGGGTAGGCCAGCGTGACGCCGCGGAACGTGATCTGAGCGGTCGACAGGTCCGGTGCAGTCGACAGGTCTGGTGCAGGCGGCAGATCCGGTGCAGTCGGCAGGTCCGGCACAGTGCCGGGCAGCGGGCTGTCGAGAATCTCGAGCACCCGGCCCGCTGCGCTGGTGCCTTCCGCGCTGGCGTGGAACTGAGCGCCGACGTTCCGCAGCGGCAGGTATGCCTCTGGCGTGAGCAGCAGCACCAGCAGCGCGGTCTCGTAGCCGATGTGCCCGGCCAGCAGCCGCAGGCCTACCTCCACCGCAACCAGGGCAGTGGCTAGCGCGGCAGCCAGTTCGAGCACCAGCGCGGACAGGAACGCGATTCGCAGCGCAGACATGGTCGCGGTCCGGTACTCGTCGGTCGCCTGCCTGATTTCGGCTGCCTGCGCCTTGGCCCGGCCGAAGACCTTGAGGGTCGGCAGGCCCTCTACGACGTCCAGGAAATGGCCGCCCAGGCGTGCCAGCGAGCCCCATTGCTGATCGGTGCGTGCCTTCGCGTGCAGGCCGACCAGCACGCCGAAGACCGGGATCAGCGGCAGCGTGACCGCGATGATCAGCCCGGAGATCCAGTCGGCGGCGAAGACTCTGGTGAGCACCGCCAGCGGTACCAGGCAGCCGAGCACGAGCTGTGGCAGGTACCTGGCGAAGTACGCGTCGAGTGAATCGAGTCCCTTGGTCGCCAGCGTGGTGATCTCGCCGGACTGCTGCCCGGTGAGCCACGCCGGGCCGAGCCGCAGCGCGTGCGCGATGAGTCCGGTGCGCAGCTGCGACTTGATGACGGCGGCAGCGCGCAGTGCAGTGGCCTCGCCGCCGGTTGCCGCCGCCGCCCGGCCGAGCAGCACGAGCAGCAGTGCGGTCAGCGGGCCGGCCAGCGTGGTGAGCCCGGCGCCTTGCGCAGCGCCGGCCAGTGCGCGGGCGAGCAGGCCGGCCTGGGCGAGCACGAGTGCCGTCGTCACGACGCCCAGGCCGATGGCGCAGATGAAGTAACCGCGGGCAGCGCCGGCCCGCCGCGCTAGCCGGGCGTCGAACGGCGTCATGCGCCCGGCAGGCGGTGCTGAGCTCACCCGTGCCGGCGCCAGTGCAGGCCGCGCCGCCTGCGTCGCGTTCCGGCGGTGGCGGTGGCAGCGTCGGCAGGCTGCCCGGCCATCGCCACCGTCGCTGATACCGCAGGCCGCGGGCTTGTCGCCAGCGGCGGGCGGAACGACTCATCGGTGATCCGCCGGCGGAATACGTAGTAGGTCCAGGCCTGGTAGCACAGCACGATCGGCAGCAGCACGAGCGTGATGAAGGTGGTTACCTTCAGCGAGTACGGCGGCGAGGCGCTGTTGTGCACGGTCAGGCTGTAAGCGGGATTGGTGCTGGACACCATGACCCGGGGATACAGGTCGGTGAAGATCGTGACGATCGACAGCCCGATAGTGATGGTGGTGGCGGTAAAGGCCCATCCTTCGTGACCTCGAACGAGTGCCCACGCGGACAGCACGGCCAGGATGACAAGAAGTTCGACCGGGCTGAGGAACGCGCCCTTGCCTGCCGTGACGTGGGTCCAGCCGATGAAGGCGGCCACTACCAGCGCAGTCGCCGGCGCAACCCGCCGGGCGAGCGTGCGGGCGCGCTCCTGGATGCTGCCAGTGGTCTTCAGGGCTATGAAGGTGGCGCCGTGCAGCAGGCACAGCGCCACCAGCGTGATGCCGACGAAGATCGCGTATGGCTGGAACAGGTCCCAGAAGCTTCCGGTGTACTCGTGATCGGCGCCGATCGGCAGGCCGTGCAGCAGGTCACCCAGTGCGATGCCGATCACCAGCGGCGCAAGAAGGCTGCCGGTGATGAGCAGCCGGCTCCAGATCCGGCGCCATTGGTCGGCCGGGCTCTTGCCGCGGTACTCAAAGGACACCCCGCGCACTATCAGCGCGCCCAGCAGCAGGACGATGGCCAGGTAGAAGCCGGAGAACATGGTGGCGTACCAGCCGGGGAACGCGGCGAACATGGCCGCGCCCGCCACGATCAGCCAGACCTCGTTGCCGTCCCAGAGCGGCCCGATCGTATTGATCACGGCCCGCGCCGGCCTCGTCCCTGCCGATGACGCCGTGCAGCATGCCGACGCCCATGTCGAAGCCCTCGAGGACGAAGAACCCGGTCCACAAGATCGTGATGAGGATGAACCAGAACGGAACGAATGCCATGGTCGCCTCAGTACTCCATCGCGGGTACGGGCTGGTCCGCTGCGGCACCCGCGGGTGCGGCCGGCAGTTCCTTGCGCGAGTAGCGCAGCATCAGCAGCAAGTCGATGGTGCCCAGGGTGCCGTACAGCAGCACGAACGCGGTCAGGCTGATCACCAGGTAGGTGGTGCTCACGGAGGGGGACAGCCCGTTCTTGGTGAGCATGATGCCCTGCACGATCCAGGGCTGCCTGCCCACCTCGGTCAGCAGCCAGCCTGCCGTGTTTATCAGGAACGGGAGGATCACCATCCACTGCGCGGCCCACAGGAAACGCCGGGAGGTCGCCAGCTTTTTTCGTCTGCTGAGTATCAGCCCCCACAATCCGACCAGGGTGACAATGAGGGCGAGGTAGGCCATGACCCGCATGGACCAGTACTGGATGAAGACATTCGGCACGTAGTTGCCCGGCCCGTATTTCGCCGCGTACTGGTTCTGCAACGGGGTCAGCCCGATGACCTTGCCGTTCCAGTGGTTGGTGGCCAGCAGCGACAGCAGGTGCGGGATCGCGATGATCTCGGTCGGTGTCTGGTCGTTGCTGCCGCCGCCGATCTGGAACAGCGAGAACGAGCATGGCTGGCAGGTGGTCCACTGGGCTTCGGCGGCCGCGATCTTCATCGGCTGGTACCTGGCCTCGATCACCCCCAGTTCGTCGCCGACCAGCATGGCCAGCAGGATCGCCGGGACCAGGACGACGAGCGCGAGCCATGCCGACCGGCCGAAGACCGAGCGGTCCCCGCCTTTGCGCAGCTGCCAGGCCGACACCGCGAGCATCACCGCCGCGCCGGTGGTCAGGGCCGCGAATATGACCTTGGTGTATCCCCACAGGAACACCGGGTTGGTGAACAGTGCCCAGATGTCGTTCAGCTGCGGCTTGCCGTGGACCAGCTGATAGCCGACGGGATGCTGCATCCACGAGTTCGCCGCGATGATGAACAACGCCGACAGCATGCTGCCGATCGCAACCAGCCAGATGGCGGCCAGGTGCACGCGGCGGGACAGCTTGTCCCAGCCGAACAGCCACAAACCCAGGAACGTGGACTCCAGGAAGAACGCGGCCAGTCCTTCCATCGCCAGCGGTGCGCCGAAGATGTTGCCCACGAGCCGCGAGTACGACGACCAGTTCATGCCGAACTGGAATTCCTGCACGAGGCCGGTGACTACGCCGATCGCGACGTTGATGACCAGCAGGGTGCCGAAGAACCTTGTCAGCCGGAGGTACTCCGGCTGCTGGCGGCGGTACCACGCCGTCTGCAGCAGTGCCGTCAGGAACGCGAGCCCGATCGTGACCGGGACGAACAGGAAGTGATTGACCGACGTGAACGCAAACTGCCACCGGGCGAGGTCAGTTCGCATCTAACCTCCTAATAACAGTTAACGGGTCGGCCGTGCGGCAGACTCGGGTCTGGTAGTCGCCGGCAGGTGAGCACTTGTCCCTCCTGGGTTCCTTCGGGAAGCCCTGCTGACAGATCGTGCCCCTGCCGGTGGCCGGGAGAGTAGATCGCTGCTGGGATGTCGTGCCCGCCGAATCGGCGTGAGCACTCGTTTATTAGGTCGCAGATGGTTCTCCCGCGGGCTGCTGTGGATTGCCGGTTTCGAAGGCGGGAGAGCGCGTGCTGTTTGTGGGAGATGACTGGGCTGAGGACCATCACGACGTCGAGCTGATGGACGCGTCGGGACGGACGCTGGCAAGGGCGCGGCTGCCCGAGGGGGCGGCGGGGATGGCCCGGCTGCACGCGATGATCGGCGAGCATCTCGGCGAGGACGCCGAGGACACCGAGGTAGCCGTCGGGATCGAGACTGACCGGGGCCTGTGGGTTCAGGCGCTGGTGGCGGCCGGGTATCAGGTGTTCGGGATCAACCCGCTGCAGGCGGCCCGGTACCGGGACCGGCACTCGGTGTCGGGGGCCAAGAGCGACCCGGGTGACTCCCACGTCCTGGCGGATGTGGTGCGCACCGACTCGCATCAGCTGCGGCCGGTGGCCGGGGACAGCGCCGGCGCGCAGGCGGTCAAGGTCGTCGCCCGGGCGCATAAGACGCTGATCTGGGAGCGGACCCGGCACGTCCAGCGGCTGCGCCATCAGCTGCTGGACTTCTTTCCCGCAGCGCTGGCGGCGTTCGAGGACCTGGACGCCCCCGACACCCTGGAGCTGCTGGCCAAGGCGCCCGACCCGGCGTCGGCGGCCAGGCTGACCACCGCGCAGATCGACGCGGCGCTGCGGCGGGCCCGGCGCCGTAACCGGGCGGAGAAGACCGCCGCGATCAAGACCGCGCTGCGCGCCGGGCAACTGGCCCAGCCACCCGCGGTCACCGCCGCGTGCGCCGCGGTTGTCCGCTCGCTGACGGCGGTGATCACCACCCTCAGCGAGCAGGTCAAAGTTCTGGAAAGCCAGGTGGACGCCCATTTCAGTCCGCACCCGGACGCTGAGATCATCTTGTCCCAGCCCGGCCTGGGACCGGTCCTCGGCGCCCGGGTGCTGGCCGAGTTCGGCGACGACCCGGATCGCTACGCCTCCGCAAAGGCCCGCAAGAACTACGCGGGCACCAGCCCGATCACCCGCCAGTCCGGGAAGAAGAAGACCGTGATGGCCCGGTACGTGCACAACGACCGGCTCCGCGACGCCCTCGACAGCCAGGCCTTCGCCGCCCTGAACGCCTCGCCCGGCGCCCGCGCCAGCTACGACGCCCACCGGGCAGCCGGCTCCGGCCACCGCGCCGCCCTCCGCAAGCTCGCCAACAGACTCGTCGGCATCCTGCACGGCTGCCTCAAAGACCGCACCCCCTACGACGAGGCCACCGCCTGGCCACAGCACGCCAGTCAGCAGATCAAGACTGCGGCTTGACATTTAAGCTCCTGGGATGTCTGTCAGGCGGCCGGGAGACCTGACTCCGGGCATTACGCGACGGAGGCACCTCGTCGGTCCTCCCGTGACGTTTTGCCCACGACAAGCCCGGTCCGTGTCACCCGTTACGGGTGATTGATCGCGAGCGTGATAGCCGGCGAGCTAGCTCAGCGCAGCCTCGACAGGGCATCGGAGACCGCGCGGTGGAAAGTCGGGTAGGCGTAGATCATCTCGCCCAGCCGCTGCACTGGCACGGCCGCGTGCACCGCCAGCGTGAGCATGCTGAGCACCTCGCCGCCGACCGGGCCCGCGGACGTCGCGCCCACCAGCACGCCGCGCGCATCGTCGGCGACCAGCTTGATGAGGCCGTCGTTCCCGGCCCTGTGAATCCAGCCGCGGGCGGAGTCCGGGACCTGGCTGGTGCCGATCCGGATGCTGTCGCCGTACCGGGCCCTGGCCTGCGCCTCGGTCAGGCCGACCGAGCCGATCTCCGGGTCGGTGAAGGTGACCCGCGGCACCGCGTGATACTCGGCCGGATGATGCGGCCGGCCAAGGACGTCGTCGATGACGATTCCGGCCTGGTACATGGACATGTGCGTGAACGCGCCCTTGCCGGTGATGTCGCCGATTGCCCAGACTCCGGGTGCGGCGCGGAGGTCTGCGTCGGTCTCGATAGTGCGGGCGGTCTCGTCCAGGCCGATCGCGGCCAGGCCTAGGCCGGTCAGGTTGGTCGTGCGCCCGGTAGCCACCAGCAGCCGGTCGGCGGTCAGTTCCTCGCCGCTGGCCAGCGTCACGGTGAACCGCCCGCGCTGGTGACTCACTGCCTGTGCGGCGATGCCAGTCCGTACCGCGATGTCCTCGCTGCCGAAGACCTTCGCCAGCAGGGCGCCCGCCTCGGGTTCCTCGAGTGGCAGCAGCTGGCCGGCCGCCTCGATGACCGTGACCCGGGCGCCGAACCGCGCGAACACCTGGGCGAGCTCGGTGCCGATCGCACCGCCGCCGAGCACGATCAGGGAATGCGGCACTGCCTCCGACTCGATGATGTCCCGGTTGGTCCAGTACGGCGTGCCGGCCAGCCCGCTGACCGGCGGTATCGCTGGCTCGGTGCCGGTGTTGAGCACGATGCCCCGGCGGGCGCGCAGGGTGTGGCCGGCCACGCTCACCAGGCCGCGCCCGGCGATGGTGCCGCGGCCGCGATACAGGGTGCCGCCGGCGTTGGTGAACCGGTCCGCGGCCACCTTGTCGTGCCAGCAGTCCGTTGCCTCCTCCCTGATCCTGCTCGCGACCGGTGCCCAGCTGGGCGAGATGACCGACGAGCCTGCCATCCCCTGGATGCGGCGGCCGTCGGCGAGCAGGCTGGCGGCCCTGATCATCATCTTGGAGGGAACGCAGCCCCAGTACGGGCACTCCCCGCCGACCAGGCGGTCCTCGACTCCGGCTACCGATAAGCCGGCCTTGGCCAGCTCGTTGGCGACGTGCTCGCCGCCCGGACCCATGCCGACTACCACCATGTCGAACTCGTGTTCGCCCACGCCGACCTCCCGCTAGCTACTGACTCCATTGTCGTTCAGCCGAACCGTTGTTCACCCGGACCGGATGATGCCGGGGCTAACGCGGCGTCCGTAGCGTCGAAAGCTCAGGCCGACGCGCGAAGGGGGATGGCCGTGAGCGCTGCACGCGAGGACACCGGCATCAGTCCGGCCGCCGGGACCGGCCGGGAATACCAGCCCCGGCATCAGGGCGAGACGCAACTCGGGGGCGGCGCCTGGACCGGCCGGATACTGGCCGGCACGCTGATGATCATCTCCGGCGCGCTCAGCTTCCTGGTGGGGCTGGCCGCGATCACCAAGAGCGCGTTCTTCACCTATAGCGCGACCTATCCGTACCACTGGAGCGTGCACAGCTGGGGCTGGGCGCAGCTCATACTCGGCATCGTGGTGTTCGCGGCCGGGGTGTGCGTGTTCCTCGGCATGCTCTGGGCGCGCATGGTCGGCGTGATCCTGGCCGTGCTCAGCGCCGTCGGCAGCTTCCTGTTCCTGCCGTATCAGCCGATCTGGTCGATCATCGTGATCGCCCTCGACGTGTTCATGATCTGGGCGCTGATGACCAGCGGGCGGCGCGCTACCGGGTGACGCCCCGCTGCACGCGGTGCACCGATACGTCCGTCAGCTGCAGCGAGGCGGCCAGCTCGTCGATGACGCGCTGGCCGTCGATCGCGCCGCAGCTGAACAGGTCGATGGCGATGAGGTCTTCCTCGGGCCAGGTGTGAATGCTCAGGTGCGACTCGGCCAGGATCAGCACCAGCGTGATGGCACCGTTCGGGAAGATCACGTGGCTGGCATCGAGTACGTGGCCGCTGGCTGCCTGCACGGCGGCGACGGCCAGCGCGGTCAGGTCGGCGACCTCAGTGACCGGGGCGCCTGCGGCGTACCGGGCGTCCACGGCGTACAGCCATTTCGGCGAGACCGCTTCCTGCCGACGCAGCTCGGCGTAGCTGCTCGCGGCTTCCATGCCCGGCATGATGTGCGAGGATACCGTACTGGTATGCAGCCGATGGATGTCGCCAGTGCTGGATGTTGATACTGCGGTCGCCGAAGTCGCCGCTGCGGTAGGGCTCGCCGAGGGCGAATCCGGCATCCGCGACATCCTGGCAGCCGTCCTGTCGGCCGAGCCGGCCGCCGTGCGCGAGGTGGCCAGACTGGCCGAGCTCCCGGTGCCGATCGTCGCGGCAGCCTGCAACGAGCTGCGCCGGCGCGGCGTGGTCGACTCACAGCGGCCGGTCCGGCTGACCGCAGACGGCCGGGAAGCGGTGGCCGCGGCAGCTGGCGGTCCGCCGCTGCGCACGGTCTGCCCGGACTGCGGCGGCCGGGGTGTGGTCATCCCGCCAGAGCTCGCCGGCCTGGCCGCGGCGCTGCAGCGCAGCGCGGACGGTGCGCCGGGCGCCAAGGCCGAGCTCGATCAGACCCACTGCACGGTGGCCACCAAGATCAGCCGCGTGCTGCGGCTGGCCGATGCGCACGCCCTCGCTGGCCAGCGGATCCTGGTGCTGGGCGACGACGACCTCATCAGCCTGGCGATCGCCGAGTTCGCCGCGGCTCGCGGGCATCCCGGCGCCATCCGGCGGCTGGCCGTGGTCGACGCCGACCCGGACGTGCTCGGCTGGATCGGCGAGCGGGCCGCCGGCACCGGCGTCCCGGTGGAACTGGTGCATCACGACCTGCGGCAGCCGCTGCCCGCCGGACTGACCGGCGGATTCGATGTCGTGCTGACCGACCCGCCGTACACCGTGGCCGGCGCGGAGCTGTTCCTCAGCCGGGCCGTGTCCGCGCTCGCCGCCGAGCCGGGCCGGCACGTGTTCTTCTCCTTCGGGGCCCGGCGGCCGGACGAGACGCTCGCGGTGCAGCGCGCGATCGGGCAGCTGGGGCTGGTCATCCGGTCGCTGACGGCAGGCTTCAACGAGTACCTGGGCGCAGGCGTGCTCGCGGGCACCAGCAACCTGTACCACCTGCGTACCGCAGCGGGCGCGGCGCCGCTGATCGACGGCGAGTACGCCGGCCCGCTCTACACCGCGGACAGCCGGTCGGTGCCAGCCAGGCCGTACCGGTGCGTGCAGTGCAAGGCGGTGCACAACGTCGGCCCCGGCGGCCGCTGGCCGCAGATAGCCGCCCTGCAGGCAGCAGGCTGCCCGGACTGCGGCGGCACGGTATTCCGGCCGATGGCGCTGGTGCAGCGATGACGGCCGCGCCGATGACGGATCCGCAGGCCAGCTACCTGATCCGGGCGGCCACCGAGGCTGACGTGGCGGCCATCGTCGGCTACGAGATCGAGATCGCCGTGATCTCGTTCGGCGACGAGGCGATCACCGACCCGGCGCTGCACCGCAAGCGGGTCACCGGCGCGCTCGGCAAGCCCGGTGAGGTCACTCTTGTCGCCGCCGACCAGCAGGCGCCGGCCGACCCGCTCGGCTGGGCCTGGCTGTCGGCCCGCACCAACTCGCTGACCGGCGACCGGTACGGCAACTTCAGGTCGCTGGCGGTGTCCGATATCGAGGACCGCAGCCTGGTGGGCGAGCTGCTGATGGCGGCGGTGCTGGACGCGGCCGACGCGGCCGGGATGACTCAGCTGACGGGCAAGGTGCACGCCGGGAACCTGGGCATGCGCGCGCTGTACCGCAAATTCGGCTTCACCGCGACGCACCTGACCATGGAGCGGAAATCCCCGTGACGGCCAGCCCGCTGATCAAGTGCGTGGTCTGGGACATCGACAACACCCTGCTCGACGGCACCTACCTGGAGGACCGGCAGCCGGGTGCGGACCCGCAGCTGGTCGCGGTGCTGCGCGAGCTGGCCGGGCGCGGCATCCTGCACGCGCTGGCGAGCCGTAACCCGCCCGCGGCCGCCGACTACGTGCACGAGCTCACTGGCCTGGCCTTCGCCGCCGTCGAATGCGGCTGGGGCAGCAAAGCCGACTCGGTCAGCCGGATCGCGGCCGGGCTCGGCCTGGCCGAGGACGCTATCGCGTTCGTCGACGACGACCTGGCCGAGCGTGCGGAGGTCGCCGCCGCGCTGCCGGCCGTGCTGGTGCTGACCCCGGAGGACGCGGCGGAGGCCGCCAGCTGGCCGCAGTTCAGCCCGGCTGTCATCACCGCCGAGGCGCGCCGTCGCGGCGACCTCTACGCGCAGCGCCGTCGCCGCCAGGCCGACGCCGCCGCCTTCGGCGGCAGCCGCGACGAGTTCCTGCGCCGGGCGGGCACCCGGCTGATCATCGGCCCGGCCCGGCAGCAGGACCTGCCACGGCTGCACGAGCTGTCGGCTCGCACGCACCAGCTGAACTCGGCTGGCCTGCCGCTCACCGAGGCCGAGCTGGCCGCCATGCTCGGGTCTGCCGGGTACCTGGTGGCCACCGTGACGCTGGCGGACGACTACGGCGACGACGGGCTGGTGGGCGCGGCCATCCTGGCGCGGAACGGGGCCGGACCATGGTCGGTGCCGTTGGTCATGATGTCCTGCCGCGCACTGGGCCGGGGCGCGCTGGACGCGCTGCTTGCCTGGCTGTGCCGGACGGCCGCCGCGGCCGGTGCCAGCGACCTGCAGATCCCGTGCCTGGTGACCGAGCGCAACGTGCCGATGCGGCTGGCGCTGACGGCGGCCGGGCTGCGGGCCGAGCCGGGCACGGTGGCGGCTGATGGCCGGGCCGTGTTCGCCCGGTCGCTGCAGGGCAGCCTGCCCGGCCTGCCTGACTGGGCGACCGAGCGGGCCAGCGGGCGGGAGGGGCCGTGACGGAACTGGCCGGCCCGGCGCAGACCGTGGCCGCCGAACTGCGGTCGATCCTGGCCGAGGTGACCGGGCGGGCCGACCTGCTGGACCTGCCCGTCCAGACGCCGCTGTTCGGAACCGGGGTCGGCCTGGACTCGCTGGCGGGTACCTTGCTGCTGCGGCAGGTGCAGCGTCGTTACGGCGTGGACGTGGCCGCCGAGGACCTGAACCTGGACAGCCTGCAGACTCTCGGCACACTGGCCGCGTTCATCGCGGCCCGCCGCTGAGGTCCGCCGGGTAGGGGCGGGCTGACCCGGTCACCCCGGCGGGCCGGCCCCGGCGGTGCAGTCCGGCCGCGGCCATCGGGAAGATCAGCACCGACAGCGCGCCTGCCCCGACGATCGCGGCCGCGTTCGAGGGCAGCATGGTGCCGTCCCGGAGCCCGATCTCGGCCAGCGCGATCAGCAACGGCAGCGTGGTGGCGGTGATGAACGTCATCTCCAGCCGCTGCACGGTCGGCAGCAACCGGAGGTAGACCAGCATCGACGGCAGCCCGCGCACCACGAGCAGCAAGGCGACGAAGACCAGCAGCCGGAGCGGATCCGAGACGATGGCGTGGATGTCGAGCGTCATGCCGGACGCGACGAAGAACAGCGGAATGAAGAACCCGTACCCCAGGGCATCGAGCTTGTCCTCCAGCGGGTGAATATCCACCGCCATCCGGCGGGTCCAGCTGCGCAGCACCATGCCGGCCAGCATCGCGCCGAGCACCACGTCCAGCCCGAACCGCTCGGCGGCTACCAGCAGCAGCACCAGCAGCACGATCGACCAGCGCAGGGTGGTCTGCGCGGTGGCGCGCTGGCCCTGCTGGATCAGCGCCCGCAGCTTGCGGTCGCCGATGACCCTGGGGGCGGCGGTGAGCAGCAGCGCGGCCAGGCCGACGGCCAGCAGCGAGAGAATCGCGACGTACTGGTTGCGCTTGGTCAGGAAGAGCGAGATGGCCACGATCGGGAACAGCTCCCCGACAGCGCCGGCCGCCAGGATGTGCCGTCCGAGCTTGCCGCTCAGCATGTCGTTGTCCTGCAGGATCGGCAGCAGGGTGCCGAGCGCGGTGGTCGTCAGCGCGAGCCCGATCGGCACGAAGTCGTGCACGTAGCCGAACGACGCGAGTGCCCCCACGGCGCCGACGGCCAGCACGGCGCTGGCCGCCCAGCCGATCATGGCGAGCCGGCCAGATCGCTCCCGGAACAGCCGGGGATCGAGTTCGTAGCCGGCCAGCAGGAACAGGAAGCCCAGGCCGATGTTGGACAGCAGCCGGATGCTGGCGGTGTCGGCGAGGCCCACGCCGTGCGGGCCGATCAGCACGCCGGCGAAGATGAGCAGCACCACCTGCGGGATCTTCGGTCCGGGCAGGGCGGACACCACGATCGGCGCCAGCGCCGCCACGAGCACCACGGCGAGCAGGCTCTCCAGGCCATGGGCAGCCACCGGACCGCCTCAGCCCAGCCCGGGCGGGTCTGGCCGCAGGTCGCCGGCCGCGATGCCGCGCGCCGCGCACCGCTGCAGCAGGGCGGAGGCCAGCCGGTAACCGTTGGCTGCGGCCGGGTGCAGCGCCAGGACCTGCGAAGACATCACCGGCGCAGGATGCCCGGAACCGGGGCCAGCTACTCCCAAGAAACGGAACGGGGCCCGGCATGACGCCGGGCCCCGTTCCTGGTGCCCATTACCGCGGTGCCCATTACCGCGGCAGTGAAGGGCTCGCTCCGCCGGTTTATCAGCCGGTGTAGTGGTGCAGGTAGATCCGCGCGCTACCGGGTGCGACATTGGCCAGCAGGCCGCCGGTCAGCATTGCCGGGCCGAGAGCGGTACTGGCCAGCGGGCCGTTGACGAAGCCGATCAGGCTCCACACGCCGGCGGTCAGGGTCTGGTAGCGGATGCTGATGCCACCCGGGCCCTTGTAGGCCAGCAGCAGCGGGCCGGTGTTGTGATCGTTAACCGAGGCGGCCGCCGGGCCCGCCGAGGTCAGCGCGCCAGGCACAAGACCGCCCAGCGTCCACGGGATCGCCTTGCCGCCGGTCAGGCCGTGGCCGACGTTGTCGGGGGTGGTGGCGAGGCTGATACCGCCGGTGGTGCCCGGTGCCTTCCAGAACACGTACACGGTGCTCTGGTTCGCGGTCGGGCCGGTGCCGGAGATCTCGGCCAGGGACGGGGCCTGGTCGGTGAGCGTCGCGCTGCCCGGGCCGATCCAGTGGGACGGGTCGAACTTGAAGCCGCGGCCGCTCGGCGCGCCGAGTTCGTAGCGGACGTGGTTGCCGGGCCCGCGCCAGGCGACCAGCACCCGGCCATGGGTCGTGTTAACCGGGAAGATCACCGACGGCGCGCTGTAGCTAACCGCCAGGGTGTCCTTCCCCGCCTTGATGGTCTGCGGGGAGGTCCACTTGATCCCGCCCGTGGTGTTCAGCTCGCCCTGCGAGTAGACGATGTTGGTGCTGTGCAGTCGCTTCCACACGACAACGACGGCGTCCACGCTGTGCGGGTCGATGTAGAACGCCGCGGCGGGCGACGTGGTGGTCAGCGCGCCCGGCACGAAGCCGCCGCCAGCCCATTTGCCTCCGATCTTGAACTTGTACAGCACCTTGTTGCTGTTCTGGCCCTTCCAGGTCACGAACGTGCCGCGGACGCCCTGGCCGGTCCGGTAGATGGCGGACAGGCCGGGGGTGGCGTTGGTGTACGCGCCCGGCACCGAGCCGGCTCCGGACCACGGGGGGTGGGCCGGCGCCGCCGAGGCCGCGCCGGCCGCGCCGAGGGCACACACCGTGCCGGCCGCGGCGGCCGCCACGAACAGCCTTGACTTCGAGCGATGGAGCATCGCAGATCCTCGCGTTCTGTAGGTCGGTCAGCCTGCCGCCCGCTTCGGGAGGCATCCAGAACGCTAGGGGACCCACCCCCGGGGGTCTGCCGTGAAAGCCTAGGACTTAGCTGGGTTTTCGCTGAGTATCCGCCCCGGCAGGCTCAGGCAGCGCAGTGCATGATTGCCTGGTGGCAGTGACGCCGACCTTTCCGAGCGACGAGAACCTGGACCGGCTCAGGTTCCGTCCGCTGGATATCGGAATCGGCCTGGGCGTACTGCTGCTCATCTACGCGGTCGTCAAGGTCGCCGCGAGCGCGAAGGTGCCGTTCCACCCGGGCGTCACCACCGGCATCAGCACCGATCCGTCGCAGCTTCCCTACTACGCCGCCCGCAGCCTGCTGCGGATGTTCATCGCGCTGTTCTTCGCCTACTCGTTCAGCTTCGGTTACGGCTACCTGGCGGCGCGCAACCGCCGGGCCCGCCGGGTGCTGATCCCGGCGCTGGACATCCTGCAGTCCGTGCCGGTGCTCGGCTTCCTGGCCGTCACCGTGACGTTCTTCACCCAGGTGCTGTTTCCCGGCTCGGAAATCGGCCTGGAAGCGGCCGCGATCTTTGCCGTATTCACCGCGCAGGCCTGGAATATCACCTTTTCCTTCTACCATTCCCTGGTCAGCCAGCCTGGTGACTTCGACGAGGCCAGCCGCCTCATGGGGCTATCGCGCTGGAAGCGGTTCTGGACAGTCGATGTGCCGGGCGGCGCCATCGGGCTGGTCTGGAACGGGATGATGAGCTTCGGCGGCAGCTGGTTCTTCCTGACCGCGTCCGAGCTGATCACCGTCGGCAACCGGAGTTACGTGCTGCCCGGCGTCGGATCGTACGTCGGAGTCGCCGAGCGGCAGGGCAACCTCGGCCACGTCGGGTTCGGCATCCTGACGATGATCATCATGATCCTGATAGTGAACTTCTTCTTCTGGCGGCCGCTGGTTGCCTACGTGGACAAGTTCCGGGTCGAGCTCACCGAGTCCGCTCAGAAGCCCAGGTCGCTGGTGCTGACGGCACTGCGCAGGTCGAGCTGGCCGGTCGCGCTCGGCCGCGTCAGGCGGACGGCAGCCAGCCCGGTGAACCGGGTCCTGGGCCTTGTCACCGGCATTGATGACCGGAGCCTGGCCATGCATGCGGCCCGCCGCCGGGCCGGTGACGCGGCGTTCCTCACGGTGGTGACCATCGCGCTCGGCTACGGCCTGTACAGCATGCTCAAGTTCGTGGCGGGCGGACCGCAGGGGCTCGCCGTCTTCGGGCAGGCGTTCCGGCTTGGCTTCCTGACGTTCCTGCGGGTTGTCGTGGTGGTCACGGTGTCATCGGTGATCTGGATCCCGGTGGGCGTCTGGATCGGCTTCAACCCGCGAGTCGCCCAGTTCATGCAGCCGGTCGTGCAGGTGCTGGCCAGCTTCCCGGCGAACTTCATCTTCCCGTTCGCCATCGCCGTCTTCATCGACCTGGGCATCAGCCTCAACTATGGGAGCATCCTGCTGATGCTGCTCGGCACCCAGTGGTATGTGCTCTTCAACGTGATCGCGGGCGCGAGCGCCGTGCCGTCGGACCTGAAGGACGCGATGGACGACCTCAATGTGAGCGGCTGGAACAGGTGGCGGCGGCTGATCCTGCCCGGCATTTTTCCTGCCTACGTGACCGGCGCGATCACCGCGGCAGGCGGCGCCTGGAACGCGACTATCGTGGCCGAGTACGTCACCTACAACCATCATGTGCTGACCGCCAGCGGCCTCGGCGCCTTCATCGCCGAGAACACCGGCCACCTGCCGGCCCTGTTCGCCGGGCTGCTGGTCATGGCGGTCTACGTGACCGGGCTGAACGCGCTGCTCTGGCGGCGGATGTACCAGCTTGCCGAGACGAAATTCGCGCTGGCATGACCACATCCCCGGCCACGGGTCCGCTGATCAGCGTCCGGTCGCTGAGCAAGTCATTCGCCGGGCCGGCTGGCCGCCCGCTGCCCGTGCTCGAGGACATCAGCCTGGATGTGCGCGAGGGCGAGTTCGTGGCGCTGCTCGGCCGCAGCGGCAGCGGCAAGTCCACCTTGCTGCGCTGCATCGCCGGGCTGATGGCGCCGACCGTGGGCCAGGTGCTGTTCCGCGGCAAGCCGCTGACCGGGACGAACCGCGAAACCTCGATGGTCTTCCAGACGTTCGCGCTGATGCCCTGGCTGACCGTGCAGCAGAACGTCGAGCTCGGCCTGGAGGCGCGCGGCGTGCCTACCGGGCAGCGGACTGAGCGGTCGCTGCGCGCCATCGACATCGTCGGCCTGGACGGCTACGAGTCCGCTTACCCCAAGGAGCTGTCGGGCGGCATGCGGCAGCGCGTCGGCTTTGCCCGCGCCCTGGTGGTCGAGCCGGCCGCGCTGCTGATGGACGAGCCATTCAGCGCACTGGACGTGCTGACCTCGGAGAACCTGCGCGGCGAGCTGCTGGAGCTCTGGGAGGGCCGCCGGTTCCCCACCAAGACCATCGTGATGGTGACGCACAACATCGAGGAGGCGGTGCTGCTCGCCGACCGCATCCTGGTGCTCGGCACTAATCCTGGCCAGATCCGGGCCGACATGGTCAACCCGCTGCCGCGGCCGCGGCGCCGCCGGACCCCGGACTTCGACGAGCTGGTGGACCAGATCTACCGGATGATGACCCAGCGCAGCGCCCCGGCGGCCGGCCCGGGTCAGGGGCAGCCGGCCGCGTCCGGCGGACCGGTGGCAGGCACTGTCAGCGATACCCCGCTGCCGCAGGCCAGCGTCGACGGCCTGTCCGGACTGGCGGAGATCCTGCTCGGCCGCCACGGCGGCTCGGCCGACCTGGCCGACCTGGCCGACAGCCTCGGCCTTGAGGTGGACGACCTGCTGCCGCTGGTGGACGCGCTCGTCCTGCTCGGCTTCGCCGACCTGCGCGATGACCGGCTGGAGCTGACCGCGAACGGGCAGGTCTTCGCCGGCGCCAGCATCCAGGACAGCAAGGAGATCTTCGCCAGGGCCGCACTCGACCGCGCGCCGCTGGTCCGGACCATCTACCGCGGGCTGCGCGGCAGCATGGATGACATCCTGCCGGCCGGCTTCTTCACCGACATCCTGCGCAACAGCTTCGGCGCGGAGGACGCGGCCCGGCAGCTGGACGTCGCGGTCAACTGGGGCCGGTACGCCGAGCTGTACGACTACGACGCGACTCGCGGCCAGATCATCAGGGAAACCCAGGGCATCGGCGCCACGATCGCGGACGCGCCACAGCGACCAGCGCGCGGCTCGCTGACGCTGTACCTGGGTGCGGCGCCCGGCTCCGGCAAGACGTTCCGGATGCTGCGGGAGGGCCAGGCACTGCGGGCGCAAGGCGAGGACGTGGTGATCGGCTACGCCGATACGCGCGGCCGCCAGCACACCGAAGAGGAGATCGGCGGCCTGGAGCAGGTGCCGCCGCGGCTGACCACGGCGGCGGTGGGCCACCCGTCAGAGCCGGAGATGGATGTCACCGCGGTGCTCGCCCGTAAGCCTGCCGTTGCACTGGTCGACGATCTGGGAATGCACGCCGCGGCGATCGAGGCGCTGCGCGAGGCGGGCATTCACGTGGTCAGCACCGCTGACGTGGCCGACGTGCAGCGGGTGACCGATGAGGTCGAGTCGATCACCGGCGAGCCAGCCGCGGCCACCATCACCGACGCCGTGCTGGCCGGGGTGGATGCGCTGCAGTTCGTGGACAGCTCGCCGGAGGCGCTGCGCAAGCGCCTGGGGCACGGCAACATCTACCCGGCTGACCGGATCGATGCCGCCCTGCATACCCAGTTCCAGCCGGCCCGGCTCGCCGCGATGCGCGAGCTTGGCCTGCGGCTGGTGTCCCAGAGCCTGCCCGGTGCCGGGGCCGGCGCCGAGCGCCAGCGCGGTCCGCAGGACGTGCTGGTGGCCGTCTGGCGCGCCGACCAGGCGGACACGCTGGTCCCGCAGGGCGCCCGGCTGGCCCGGCGGCGCGGCGCACGCTGCTGCGTGCTCGCGCTCAGCCCGCCCGGCGGTGTCAGCTTGTCCGGGCCAGCGTCCGCGGCCCTAACCGGCCGGGTGGAAGCAGCGGCCGCCGCCACCGGCGCCAGCGTGCTGGTCAGGGAGAGCCGGGACGCGGGCGCCGCGCTGATCTCGGCCGTCCAGGAGGTCAACGCCAGGCACCTGGTGCTCACGGTGCCGGCCGCCGGGCTGTTCGAGCGGTGGCGCGCCACCCTGCTGGAGCGGCTCGCCAGTCAGCTGCCCGGCGTGCACCTGCATATTCAGGCTGCGGCCGGCCCCGGTGAGCGGGATATCGACGGGAACGAGGCCGGGTCAGCCGACGCCGCACCGCCGGCTGCGCGGCGCCGCGGCGCCATCAGGGTCTACCTGGGCTACGCGCCGGGCTGCGGCACTACCACCGCGATGCTGGAGGAGGCGGTCCGGCGGCAGTCCCGCGGCACCGATGTCGTGGTCGGCGCGGTGGACCCCAGGGACCGGGAAGACGTCGCGGCCGAGCTGGAGCAGCTGGAGCTCATCGGTGCCGCGAGCGGTCATGGCGGGGTCGGCCCGCTGGACACCGCGGCCGTGCTGGCCCGCCATCCTGAGGTGGTCTGCATCGACGACCTGACCGCCGGCACCACCACGGCGGAGCGCCGGTTCGCCGCGGCCCGCCGGCTGGCGGACGCGGGCATCACGGTCGTCGGCACCGTGCAGCTCGGCCGGCTCGACGCCGTGCTCGATGAACGGGCCCTGCTGGCGCTGGCGGATGAGATCGAGCTGGTCGACGTGCCGCCGTCGATCCTGATGGACCGGGTCAGGCGGGGCGAGATCGTGCCCGCCGATCAGGCCGAGCAGGCACTGGCGACGACGTTCGCCGCGGACCGGCTGACCGACGAGCGGGAGCGGGCCTTCCGGCTGGTAGCCGAGCACGGCGAGCGCCGGCTGGCCGAGTATGCGGGGGAGGATCAGCCCGCGCCGCTGGCCGGGCAGGAGCGGCCGCCCTCGATCGCGGCCTGTGCCGCGCCGCGCGCTGGCATGGAGCCGCTGATCCGGCGGTCGGCGGCACTGGCGGCGCAGGTCGACGGGGTATTCCGGACCGTGACCGTGGTGCACCCGGCCATGCCGCAGCCGGCCATGACGGGCCCGGATGGCGAATCCGGGCAGCTGCTGGCCGGGTACGCGACACTGACCGAGCAGCTCGGCGGCGAGTTCGTGCTGCAGACCGGCCCGGCGGCGGCCCAGGCGCTGGCCGACTTCGCCGCCGGGGCCGGGGTGACCGAGCTGGTCCTGGCCCGCACGCAGCCGAACCCGGCCGGCCGCTTCCCGGTGCTGCGCGAGCTGGCCAGGGTGGCCCGCGACATTGAACTGCACGTGCTGCCGGCCGACCAGACCAGCTGACGCCGCGGCGGGTCAGGCGCCGGCGATCGCGGTGACGCCGGTCATGGTGCCGACCAGGATCAGCGGCCCGGACAGGCTCGGCGACACGAAATGCGGCAGCGGCCCGCCGATGCCGATCTGGTGCAGTACCTGGCCAGTGGCTGCGGATAGCTCGTAGAGCGTGCCGGAGTTCCAGTCGGCTACCCAGACCGCGCCGCCGCCGATCACCGGTGAGCCGGAAGCTCCGGCCGGGCCGTGCCACCGGACCGTGAGAGTCGTTGCTGTCGTGCTCACCGCGGTCAGGCCAGTGCCGACGCACGGTATGTAGGCGGATGTGCCGCTGACCGCGGCGCCGCCGAAGGCCGCGCATACCGGCGCCTGCGCAAGCTGGCCGTCGATGCCGCCGAGGCGCGACGCGGCCAGCAGGTAGCCGGTGCCGCTCTTGCCGACCTGCAGGATGCGGCCGTCGGCGAGCAGCGCCGGTGACATCGCGCCGAGATCGGAGTCGCTGCTGTTGTCGGCGGGCCACCGGGACGGTGCGAAGAAGCCGATCCGCTGCAGCTGCGGCGTGAGCGCGACCACCGAGTCGCTGCCGTCGTAAGGCGGACGGGTCGCGGCGCCGTTGCCGACCGCTACGTACACCGTCCCGGAGCTGCCGACGACCGGTCCGCCCGCGGCCCAGATCCCGCCCTGCGAGCTAGTAGGCACCCGGTAAGACCAGACCGGGCCGCGGCCGGTGGCCGGCATGGCCACCACCGAGCCGATGTACGGACCGCAGTCGCCGAAGTGCCCGCCGAATACCACGTAGATGTGGCCGTCAGTGCTCGCGAGCGCGCCGCGCTGCTGGTCGTAGGCGGGCTGGCGGTCCGGTGACGGAACGTTCCTGATGAACGCGACGTGCCCGTCCGACACGCGCAGCGCGGCGAGCAGGTGCCCGGTTCGGCCCGATTGCGCCACCACGTAGACCAGCCCGGTCTGCGGATCGTAGAGCGGTGTGCTGGTGATGCCGAGCGACGCGATGTTGCCGCACGGCTGCTGGCTGGCCGGCTCCGGGGTGCCCACCCGGCTGCGCCACCGCACCGCGCCGGTGGCCCAGCTCAGCCCGACGACCTGGTCCGACTCGGTGGCCGCGACCACGGTGCTGCCGATGACCAGCGGCTGACCGTAGACCGGCGCGCCAAGGTTCGCGGACCAGGCGATCGTCAGGGGTCCGGCCGTGGGCAGCCCCGGCTGCTCGCCGGTCCTGGCCCCGTTCCGGTGATATTCCGTCCAGTTCGCGTGCTGCGTGCCGGCTGGCAGGCCTGTTGGCGGAGCGGAGCTGGTGGCGGGCGAAGGCCCGGAACAGGCGGCGAGCGCCAGCGCGGGCAGCAGCGCGATCAGCACCGTGAGTCGGATCCGCACCAGGTCAGTCTGCACCTGCCGAGGACGGCCAGGGTAGGGTCGGCGGTGCCGCTACCAGGATGTGAGCTGCCCATGACCGATCCCGCCAGCGAGCGGATCCTGACGATCCCCAACCTGATCAGCATGGCCAGGCTGGCGGGCGTGCCGGTATTCCTGTGGCTGGTGCTCGGAGTCCAGACCCAGGCGGGCGACTGGTGGGCGGTCGGCCTGCTGGTGGCCGCCGGATTCTCCGACTGGCTGGACGGCAAGATCGCCAGGGCGCTGAACCAGCAGACCAGGCTCGGCCAGCTGCTGGACCCGGCTGCCGACCGGCTGTACATCGTGGCGACGCTGGTCGCGCTGGCGGTCCGGTCGATCATCCCGTGGTGGCTGTTCGCGCTGCTGGCGCTTCGGGAGCTGCTGATGGCGGTGGTGCTGGCCGTGCTGCGGCGGGCCGGCTGGGGCGCCCTGCAGGTGAGCTTCGTCGGGAAGACCGCGACCCTTTGCCTGCTGTACGCATTTCCGCTGCTCTTCCTGGGGTCGCATGTTGCCAGCTACGCCGAGACTGCCAGGGTGGCTGGTTGGAGCTTCGCAATCTGGGGAAGTGCCCTGTACTGGTGCGCAGCCATGCTGTACCTGGTGCAGGCCAGGCGCCTGCTGGCTGGCGGCGGCCCGGCTAGCCTGGCGCCGGGGTGAACTGAGGAAGGGGAACTGGCGGCCGTGGAGCCGGTGGTGGCGGCGTGAAAGCTGTGGTGATGGCGGGCGGCGAAGGCACCCGACTGCGCCCGATGACGGCCAACCAGCCCAAGCCGATGCTGCCCGTGGTCAACCGGCCGATCATGGAGCACGTGCTGCGGCTGCTGCGCAAGCACGGACTGACCGAGACCGTGGTCACCGTGCAGTTCCTTGCGTCGATCGTGCGCAATTACTTCGGCGACGGCGAGGACTTCGGCATGAGCCTCCAGTACGCGACGGAGGAGACGCCGCTGGGCACCGCGGGCAGCGTGAAGAACGCGCAGGACGCGCTGCGGGATGAGCCGTTCCTGGTCATTTCCGGTGACGCGCTGACAGACATCGACCTGTCCGACCTGATCGCGTTCCATAAGGACAACAGCGCACTGGTGACGGTGGCGCTGGCGCGCGTCCCGGACCCGCTGGAGTTCGGCATCGTCATCGTCGATGACGACGGCAAGGTCCAGCGGTTCCTGGAGAAGCCGACCTGGGGCCAGGTCTTCTCCGACACGGTCAACACCGGCATCTACGTGATGGAGCCCGAGGTGCTGGCCGAAGTGCCCGCCGGGCAGGTCGTCGACTGGTCGGGTGACATTTTCCCGAAGCTGCTGGAGAACGGCGCGCCCCTGTACGGCTGGATCGCCGACGGCTACTGGGAAGACGTCGGCTCGCTCGAGAGCTACCTCAAGGCTCAGGCTGACGTGCTGTCCGGCCGGGTCAACGTGGAGATCGACGGTTTCGAGGTCTCGCCGGGCGTGTGGGTCGCCGAGGGTGCTGAAGTCGACCCGGAGGCGGTGCTCACCGGCCCGCTGTGCATCGGCGACTACGCCAAGATCGAGGGCGGCGCGCAACTGCGCGAGTTCACCGTCGTCGGCAGCAACGTCATCGTCAAGGAGGGCGCGTTCCTGCACCGCGCGATCGTGCACAACAACGTGTACGTAGGCCGCGGCGCCCAGCTGCGCGGCTGCGTGATCGGGAAGAACACCGACGTGATGAGCCAGTCCCGGGTGGAGGAGGGAGCGGTCGTCGGCGACGAGTGCGTGATCGAGCCGGACAGCTACGTCTCCGCCGGGGTGAAGGTCTACCCGTTCAAGACCATCGAGGCCGGCGCCGTGGTCAACACCAGCGTGATCTGGGAGTCCCGCGGCCAGCGCACCCTGTTCGGCCCCCGCGGGGTGTCCGGGCTGGTCAACGTCGAGATCACGCCGGAGCTGTGCGTCCGGCTGGCGAGCGCGTACGCGACCACGCTGAAGAAAGGCGCTGTGGTCACCACGTCCCGCGACGCGTCACGCGCGGCCAGGGCACTCAAGCGCGCCGTGCACGGCGCGCTCAACGCCAGCGCGATCAACGTGATCGACCTGGAAGCCCAGCCGATGCCGCTGGCCAGGTTCGAGACCGCGCGCAGCGATTGCAGCGGCGGGATCGCGCTGCGCACGACGCCGGGTGACCCGCAGTCGCTGGACATCATCTTCATGGATTCCGACGGCGCCGACCTGTCCACGACCGCGCAGCGCAAGCTGGAGCGGGTCTTCTCCCGGCAGGAGTACCGCCGGGCGTTCCCCGGCGAGATCGCCGAGCTGTCGTATCCGCCCAGGGTGATCGAGGCGTACACGCACGACCTGCTCCGATCCATCGACATGACCGGCGTCTACGACGCCGGCCTGCGGGTCGTGGTGGACTGCGCGGGCGGCACTACCTCACTGGTGCTGCCCGGCCTGCTCGGGAAGATCGGCGTTGACGTGCTGACCGTCAACAACCGGCTGGACGAGTCGTCGCCGACCCAGTCGGTCGCCGCGATGCGGGCTGACATGCACCGGCTGGCCGAGCTCGTCTCGTCGTCGCGGGCCGCCTTCGGGGTCCGGTTCGACCAGGTCGGCGAGCGGATAGCGCTGGTGGACGACAAGGGCTCGCTGGTGAGCGACGACCGCGCCCTGCTGGTCGTGCTGGACCTGATCGCCGCCGAGCGGCGCAGCGGCCGGGTCGCGCTGCCGGTCACCACGACCAGGGTGGCCGAGGAGGTCTGCCACTACCACGGCGTCGAGGTTGAGTGGACGCCGACATCCCTGCACGCCTTGTACGAGGCGGCCGCCAAGCCCGGCATGGTCTTCGCCGCGGATGGCAACGGTGGCTTCGTGGTACCGGAATTCTCCCGCTCCATCGACGGGATCGCCGCGTTCGCCCAGTTGCTGGGCCTGGTCGCCCGGACCCGGCTGACACTGAGCCAGATCAGGACCAGGATCCCGGAGGCCAACCTGCTCAAGCGCTCCATGCCGACGCCGTGGGCGGCTAAGGGCATGGTGATGCGGACCGTGGTGGAGGCGGCCGGGGACAAGACCATCGACACCACCGACGGGGTCCGGGTGATCGAGCCGGATCTGGGCTGGATCCTGGTCCTGCCCGACCCTTCTGAGGCCGTGACGCACCTGTGGGCCGAGGGCAAGGACGCCGACAGCGCGCAGGCCCTGCTGGACGAGTGGGCGGCAATCGTCGAGCAGGCCGGGCGCTGACCAGCGACTGGCGGCGGTGAGGTCGCCAACCATGAGACAATCTCCGGATCGCTTAGGTGACGTAGGCGCGACGGAGGTGTGTCCAGGATGTGGCGACGGCGTCGCGATGATGCCCAGCGGGGCTCCGGGCGACCGGAGACCGCGGGCAGCGGCGGGTCGGGCACCGGGCCACGGTCCGTACCGGGCCGGCGCCGTTCCTGGCGAGCCCGGCGTGCGTGGCGCATGGACCCTCAGCCGCCAGCGCAGGTACCGTTGGGCGCGTCGGCGGACTACGCGCGGATACCGGCCGTTGCGGGCGCTGCCGCGACTCCGGCCAGTCATCCGACTAATGGGAGGCTCAGCGACCTGATGCCCAGCGTCTACTGCACGGCATGCGGTGAAGCGAATCCCGAGGGTGCCCGGTTCTGCTCGCACTGCGGTACTCCGCTGATCCGGCGGCCGGGCGACCGGGTCGCCGACACTACCTCGACGATCTCGCTGGGCGGTGGCGAGATCGATGGCGAGCCCGGCGACGAGTACTCCGCCGATTACGCCGCGGTCGCGACGCTGCCGGCCGGCACCGCGCTGCTGGCCGTCCGCCGCGGCCCGAACGCCGGCAGCAGGTTCCTCCTGGACAGCGACCTCACGCTGGTCGGACGGCACCCCGACAGCGACATCTTCCTCGATGACGTGACGGTGTCCCGGCGGCATGCCGAGTTCTACCGGCAGGGCGGCCGGTTCACCGTGCGCGACGTCGGCAGCCTGAATGGCACCTACGTCAACCGGGAGCGGATCGAGGAAGCCAACCTCAACGAGGGCGACGAAGTGCAGATCGGCAAGTTCCGGCTGACCTTCCTGATGTCGCCGCGGACGCAGGCCGAATACGGCGGCGGAGGCTAGCGGGCGGGGCGATGAGCGTTCAGCCAGCCCGCGGGTACCTCGGCATCAGCGAGGTCCTCGCCCAGCTTCGCCCTGACTTTGCCGACATCAGCGTGTCCAAGATCCGGTTCCTGGAAACAGAGGGGCTGATCTCGCCGGCCAGGTCGCCGTCCGGCTACCGCCGGTTCTGCGCGGCCGACGTGGAGCGGCTCCGGTACATCCTGACCGCACAGCGCGATCAGTACCTGCCGCTCAGAGTGATCAAGGACCGGCTGGCCCGGCTGGACCACGCCGGGTCCCCGCCCGATCAGCGTCCGCCCGAGCCCAGGCAGGCCGACTCCAGGCCGGCCGAGCCCAGGCAGGCCGCATTCGGGTCGGCCGGGAGCGCGACGCTGTCCCGGCGCGAGCTACTCGATGCGGCCGGGATGAGCGAGGCGCTGCTGACCGAGCTGGAGACCTTCGGCCTGCTGCGCAGGGTAGGCCGGACCTACGGCGCCGAATCGCTGCAGGTAGCGCGGACGGCGGTGGCGCTCACGGCCTATGGCGTCGAGGCCAGGCACCTGCGGGCAGTGCGCGCCGCGGCCGAGCGCGAGGCCACCATGATCGAGAGCCTGGTCGCGCCGATCCTGCGGCAGCGCGGCGCAGGCGCCAGGGAGCTGGCGGGCCGGACCGCCGCCGAGCTGAGCGCGCTCGTGCTCCGGCTGCATGGCGCCCTCGTCGACGGCGCGCTCGACGAAGCCGGTCTCGCTGATCCGGGGGCCGCCGCACCCGGTGTGGGCGAGCAGCACCGGGGCGGCGCCGCCGACCGGCAGGGTGAGACCGCCGACCGCCGCGGCCTCGAGGGAGCCAGCGCATGAAGGCCGAGGGCCATGACGGCACCGGCCACGTTTGCGGGTGTACTTTGACAAAGGGAGTGCCTGCAGGCGGAAGGGGAATGCCTGTAGGCAGACCCGCCAGGGACCGCAGCGCGCAGGCGCGGACAGGGACGGAGCCGCCGTGAGGCAGATGGAGGTTGTCGGCGTCCGGGTAGAGATGGCTACAAACAACCCCATCGTCCTGCTGAAGGAGACGGAGGGGGAGCGCTACCTGCCGATCTGGATCGGGCCGAACGAGGCCACGGCCATCGCCTTCGCCCAGCAGGGCATGGTGCCGCAGCGGCCGCTGACCCATGACCTGATGCGGGACATGCTGGAGGCGCTGGAGATCCGGCTGACGACGGTCAACATCACTGCGCTACGAGACGGTATTTTCTTCGCAGACCTGATCTTTTCCAACGGCCGGGAGGTGAGCGCGCGTCCGTCCGACTCGATCGCGCTTGCGCTGCGCACCGGCGCGTCGATCTTCGTCCGGGACGAGATACTCGACGAGGCCGGGGTCGCGATCCCGGACGAGCAGGAGGATGAGGTAGAGAAGTTCCGTGAGTTTCTCGACTCCATCACGCCTGAGGACTTCGGCCGGTCAACCTAGTGCCGACGCGCCGCCGAGATCGTTGACTCGGCTACGCTCGGCGGCCTAACGTGCGAATGGAGTACCCAGGCACCCGGCGCCCTGGGCCGGAGGGTGGGTGTGGCGGTGACAAGGGGCGACGGAGCGGCGCCGAAGGCGCGCGGAGCCGCTGCCCGGCAGGCTGGCGAGCAGCAGCTCCTGTTCGACGAGGAGATCGTCGTTCAGCCTGAGGACTGCGGCTACCGCGGGCCGACGGCATGCGCGGCCGCGGGCATCACTTACCGGCAGCTCGACTACTGGGCCAGGACAGGCCTCGTCGAGCCGAGCGTCCGGGCCGCCAGCGGCTCGGGTACGCAGCGGCTGTACGGCTTCCGTGACATCCTGGTGCTCAAGGTCGTCAAGCGACTGCTCGACACGGGCATCTCCCTGCAGCAGATCCGGGCCGCTGTCACCCACCTGCGTGCCCGCGGTGCCGCCGACCTCGCTCAGGTCACGCTCATGAGCGATGGCGTCAGCGTGTACGAGTGCACCTCCCCGGACGAGGTCGTCGACCTGCTCCAGGGCGGCCAGGGCGTCTTCGGCATCGCGCTCGGCCGGGTCTGGCAGGAGGTCGAGGGCAGCCTGGCCGAGCTGCCGTCTGAGCGGGCCGATGACGATGACGCGGCCGCGACGGACGCCGACGAGCTGGCCAGGCGGCGCATCCGCAAGACCGGCTAGCCGCGGGCAGCTTGACCGTGCCATGAACGGCCGTCACTCTTCGGGTAATTCGCACCGTATCAAGCTATATCGTGTTACGGTGATGCGATGCCTTCCATCATCAGCGTCCGCGAGCTGCGGAAGTCGTACGGGACGGTTGCCGCGGTAGCTGGCGTCAGTTTCGAGGTCGAGAAGGGCGAGTTCTTCGGCATCCTTGGGCCGAACGGAGCGGGCAAGACCACGACGCTGGAAATACTCGAAGGCCTCCGGGAGCCCGATGGCGGGGAGCTCAGCGTGCTGGGCCTGCCACCATGGCCACGCAACCCGGCGCTGCTGCCCCGGATCGGCGTCCAGCTTCAGGCGTCGTCCTTCTTCGAGCGGCTCACCGCGCGCGAGCAGATCCGCACGTTCGCCTCGCTGTACGGAGTGTCCACCCGGCGCGCGGACGAGATGCTCGGCGTAGTCGGCCTCGATGAGCAGGGTGACGTGCGCACCGAGAAGCTGTCTGGCGGTCAGGCGCAGCGGCTGTCCATCGCCTGCTCGCTGGTGCACGGACCAGAGCTGGTGTTCCTGGATGAGCCGACCGGCGCCCTCGATCCGCAGGCCCGGCGGAACCTGTGGGACCTGCTCCGGCAGATCAACGCCGACGGCCGGACGGTGGTGCTGACCACCCATCACATGGACGAGGCCGAGACTCTGTGCGACCGAGTCGCGATCATGGACCACGGTAAGGTGCTCAAGCTCGGCCCGCCCGCCGCGCTGGTGCGGGGACTCGACAGTCCGGTCCGGATCAGCATCGAATCCGGCCTGCTGACGCCCGCCGACGCCGGCTCGCTGGCCGGTGCCGGGCCGGGCGCGGCGGCAGACACCAGCGTCACCGACGACGGGATATCGCTCACCATCGCAACCCGTGAGCCGGCCGGCGTGCTGGCCGGCCTGGCGGACCGCCAGGCGCTTGCCGGGCTGCGCGTCCAGGGCGCCACGCTCGAAGATGTATTCCTGCAGCTGACCGGACGGGAGTACCGGGCATGAGGCTGGCCTCGTTCAGGACCCTGTCGCGGGCAATGTTCCTGGGTTTCATCCGGGACCGGACCGCGCTGTTCTTCACCATCTTGTTCCCGGTGCTATTCCTGCTGCTGTTCGGCTCGCTGTACAAGAACACCAGCGCGCCGCACGTCACCGTGGTCGAGGTCGGCCGGGTCAGCCTGCTCGATCAGGCCGAGGCGGCGGCACCGGGCCAGCTGGGCAAGGTGCTGACCATCACGCACTCAGCGGACCTGCAGACGGCGCTCAGCGAGGTGCGCAAGGGCACCGACGCAGCCGCTGTGCAGCAGCAGGGCCGCACGCTGGTCGTGCACTACTCGATCGCGGACCAGACCACCGCGGGCATCGTGCAGGCGATCTTCGGCTCGATCGTGCAGCAGGCAGACGCGGCGGCCGCCGGCCGCACGGGCGCCTACCAGCTGACGACCCAGCAGGTAGAGGACAAGTCGCTGAAGCCGATTCAGTACCTCGCACCCGGCTTGCTCGGCTGGGCGATCGCCTCAGGCGGCGCCTTTGGCGCTGCGATCACGCTGGTGAACTGGCGGGAGACCAAGCTGCTCAGGCGGCTGCGGCTGGCGCCGATCAGCGTCGGCTCAGTGGTACTGGCCAGGGTCGGCATCGCCGTCGCGGTCGCGCTGGCGGAACTGATCATCTTCATCGGCATCGCCACCACCCCGTATTTCGGGCTGAAGCTATCCGCGTACTGGTGGATGGCGATCCCGGTGGTGATCTGCGGCACGCTGGCGTTCATGGCGATCGGCCTGCTGGTCGGCTCGTTCGCGAAGACCCAGCAAGCCGCGACAGCCGTGGCCAACCTGATCATCTTGCCGATGGCGTTCCTCGGCGGTGCCTTCATCCCGCTGGACTACGCGCCGTCCTGGATCAGGGACGTCTCCTACGCGCTGCCGCTGCGCTACCTGGTCATCGGGATGCAGGACGTGATGGCCCGGGGCGAGGGCCCGGCGTCGGCGCTGCCCGCCATCGGCATCCTGCTCGCCCTGGCCGCGATCCTCACAGCGATCTCCATGCGGGTGTTCCGCTGGGACTCCGTTTAGCCCTGGTCCGCGAGCCCCAGTTCCCAGCCCGGGCAGTCCTCGGCCACCAGGTAGCCAAGGGCCAGGTACGGCTCGGCCCGGTCACCCCAGGTCTCCAGCGTGACCGGGCCGCGGCCAAGCAAGGCGCCAGCGCCCAGCACCAGCGCCTGGGCGGCTCCGGCACCCCCGGCCCCGTCGGCGAAGCCGGGGCCGTCGATGTGCCGGCGGGCCGGTTCGACTCGGCAGATGCCTTGCCAGCTCGTGCCACTGCGGTCCGGGAGGCCGAGAAAGACCGCGCCTGGAACAACGTCATAGTCGGCGGGCTCGACAAGATGATGGCCCCACTGGCCGCCGAACGACCGGGGCCAGACTTCGCGGACCGTGGCCGGATCGAGTGCTGGCAGCGGGTCGCCCGCTGGCGCCTCGGCGGCGGTCAGCCGGCGGTAACCTTCCTGCCGGCGCAGGCCGGCGCCGCTGAGATCCGCATGGCTGTACACGCAGAGGAGCCGCGCCCCGCCCGCCCGCGCCTCGCTGGCCAGGCCGGGCAGCAGTCCGGTCTCATCCGGCGCCAGCTCGACCTCCGCGATCGGCACTCCAGCCGGGTTGCGGGCGAATGAAAGCCGGCCAGCGCTGCTATCCGTCACCCCAGCGAGATTACCGCCTGGGACCGCGAGCACCGGAAACCGCATTGCCGACATAACCAGACAAGCTGATGACGCGAAAGGCGGGCGCCTTCCCGGGGTGCGGGCTGCCGCTGGCCCGCTCGGGTAGGCTCAGTTCGCTGATACACGTCGGCCGGGAGAGTCCTCGCGCAGCCAGCGCCGGGCGCCGAAGGGGCAACCTCCCCGGAACCTCTCAGGCACCAGGACCGGGCGGCGTGCGCACTCTGGAGGCCGCGGGCAGCGGCCGACAGAGGGGGAGACCGTCACCACACGTCAGCGGCGCTCACCGCCGCCCTGGGGAGGCTCCCGTGGAATTCGCCCAGCGTCATATCGGACCCGCCGACACCGCTCAGGCCAGGATGCTTGAGGCCGTCGGGTATCCGTCGCTGGACGCCCTCACCGAGGCTGCGCTGCCGGCCGGCCTCACCGACCGGACCCTGAGCCTGCCCGAGGCGCTCTCTGAAGACGAGGCGCTCGCCGAGCTGCGCCGCCTGGCCAGCCTCAATACGGTCGCCACGTCGATGATCGGTCTCGGCTACTACGGCACCCACACCCCGGCCGTCATCCGCCGGAACCTGCTGGAGAACCCCGCCTGGTACACCGCGTACACGCCGTACCAGCCGGAGATATCCCAGGGCCGGCTCGAAGCGCTGCTGAACTTCCAGACCATGATCGAGGATCTGACCGCGCTGCCGGTGGCGGGCGCGTCGATGCTGGACGAGGCAACCGCGGCGGCCGAGGCCATGACCCTGGCCCGGCGGGCCGCGGGGAGGGGCAGCGTGTTCCTGGCCGACGCGGACTGCCTGCCGCAGACCCTGGCCGTGCTGGCGACCAGGGCCGAGCCACTCGGCATCACGCTGGTGACCGGCCGGGTGACGACCGAGCTGATCGACGCGCAGCCCGAGGGCGAGCTGTTCGGCGTGCTGCTGCAGTACCCCGGCGCAACCGGCGAGGTGCGCGACCTCGGCCCGGTGATTCAGGTGGCGCGCGCTCGCGGCGCGCTCGCGGTCGTCGCGGCTGACCTGCTCGGGCTCACGCTGCTGACCCCGCCGGGCGAGCTCGGCGCGGACATCGCCGTCGGCAGCACGCAGCGGTTCGGCGTGCCGATGGGGTACGGCGGCCCGCAGGCTGGCTACATCTGCGTCGCCGACGCGCTCAAGCGCCAGCTGCCGGGCCGGCTGGTAGGGGTATCGGTCGATGCTGACGGCCAGCCGGCCTACCGGCTGGCGTTGCAGGCCCGCGAGCAGCACATCCGGCGCGAGAAGGCGACCAGCAACATCTGCACCGCCCAGGTGCTGCTTGCCATCATCGCGGCCATGTACGCGTCCTATCACGGGCCTGACGGCCTGGCCGCCATCGCTCGCCGGGTGCACCGGAAGGCGGCGGCGCTCGCGGTCGCGATGCGCGCTGCCGGATACCGAACGCAGTCCGCTGCGTTCTTCGACACCGTCAGCCTGTCGATGCCGGGCCAGGCAGCGGACGCCGTCGCGCGCGCGGCCGCGGCAGGATTCAACGTCTACCAGGCAGGCCCCGACGTGGTCCAGGTGGCCTGCGACGAGACCACGACCGACGAGCAGCTCGCCGCGGTGGCCAGCGCACTCGCCGGACGGCCGGTCTCGCTGCCAGCCGAGCCGGCCGAGGCGCTGCCGGCCGAGCTGGTAAGGACGACCACGTTCCTGTCCCATCCGGTCTTCTCCAGCTATCGCAATGAGACCGCGATGCTCCGCTACCTGCGCCGGCTCGCCGACCGTGACATCGCCCTTGACCGCTCGATGATCCCGCTGGGCTCGTGCACGATGAAGCTCAACGCTGCCGCGGAGATGGAAGCGATCAGCTGGCCCGAGTTCGCCGGGCTGCACCCGTTCGCCCCCGCCGAGCAGGCGGCCGGATACCAGCAGCTGATCGGTGAGCTGGCCGTGGCGCTGGCCGAGATCACCGGGTACGACGCGGTCAGCCTGCAGCCCAACGCGGGCTCGCAGGGTGAGCTGGCCGGCCTGCTCGCGATCCGCGGCTATCACCGGTCGCACGGCGAGCCGGACCGCACCGTCTGCCTGATCCCCGAATCCGCGCATGGCACCAACGCGGCCAGCGCGGTGCTGGCGGGCCTGCGGGTAGTCGTGGTGAAGTGCGGTTCCGACGGCGCTATCGACCTGGGCGACCTGCGTGCCAAGCTGGCTGCGCACGAGGGCTCGGTGGCGGCGATCATGGTGACCTACCCGTCGACGAACGGCGTGTTCGAGGAGACCATCGGTGCGGTCTGCGCCGCCGTGCACGAGGCGGGCGGCCAGGTGTATGTCGATGGCGCGAACCTGAACGCGCTGGTCGGACTGGCCCGGCCGGGCAAGTTCGGCGCGGACGTGTCACATCTGAACCTGCACAAGACGTTCTGCATCCCGCACGGTGGCGGCGGTCCCGGTGTCGGCCCGGTGGCCGCGCGGTCGCACCTCGCGCCGTTCCTGCCCGGAGCCGAGCACGGCGGCCCGGTCGCGGCCGCACCCTACGGGTCGGCGGGCATCTTGCCGATCTCCTGGGCCTACATCAAGATGATGGGCGCCGCGGGCCTGCGGCAGGCGACCCAGGTCGCGATCCTGTCGGCGAACTACGTGGCCAGGCGGCTGACTGAGCATTATCCGGTGCTGTACACCGGCCGCGGCGGCCTCGTCGCGCACGAGTGCATCCTGGACCTGCGCCCGATTACCGCGCAGACCGGCATCACGGCTGAGGATGTGGCCAAGCGGCTGATCGACTACGGTTTCCACGCTCCGACGATGTCGTTCCCGGTTGCGGGCACGCTGATGGTGGAACCGACCGAGAGCGAGGACCTGGTAGAGCTGGACCGGTTCTGCGACGCGATGATCGCGATCCGGACGGAGATCGCCAGGGTCGCGGCGGGGGAGTACGACCAGTCCGACAACCCGCTGCGGAATGCACCGCACACCGCGAGCATGCTGATCAGCGGCGACTGGAAGCACCTGTACGACCGGGAGGCCGCCGCTTACCCGGCTGGCGGGGACCGGCGGGCCAAGTACTGGCCGCCGGTGCGTCGGATCGACCAGGCCTACGGCGACCGCAACCTGATGTGCGCCTGCCCGCCGCCGGAGGCGTTCGAAGCCTGACAGCACGCTGCACGCAGGCACCAAGCTCGCTACCGGAGTTCGATGCCGTATGCGGCGAGCCAGGCGCGCAGGTCCTGGCGGGCGGTCCGGACGAGGCTGCCTCCGGTGAACCGCGTGTCATCGGTGACCTCGGCGAGCACCGCTGAGGGCGGGCGGAAGGACTGCGCTTCTGCGTCGGTGCTGAACTCGACGTCGGCCATGACCAGACCATGCAACGGCGGGTCGAAGACGTCGATGCTCAGCGGCGGGATACTGAGCCGCGTTTTGACCAGCACGTCGGCCGGCAGCGACGCAAGCAGGTCGTACTCGGCTGCGGACAGGTACGTGCTGGTGATCAGTCCCTGGACGAAGCCAGGCTCGTCAGCGGGCACCTTCTGGGTGAACTTGAATTCGCTGGTGCCGGTCGCCAGGTAGTCAACGCGCCGCAAGCGCAGGCGCGTGCCAGGCAGATACCGGTCGGTGATCCGGCGAGTAACGGTGACGGTCGATGCCGATGGCGGTCCGGCCAGCAGGAAGCGCCGCTCTCGCTCGACTCTGGCGTACTTGCCGTCACCGATGGTGGCGCCCACTTAGACAGCCCTGAGGCGGCGTCGTATCACCGGGGAACTGGCAGTCGCCAGCGCTTGAATGGAGGCCTTGTTCCGCTCCCGCAGGGCCGCAAGCTCGTCCGCGTTCGCGTCGCCCCGGCGCAGGTGACTGCCGTAATCCTGGCCAGATTCTTCCATCTCTTCGAGCGCGGCGAGCACTGCCGGGTCCTTGCACAGCACCCGTACCCGGGCCATGGCGAGACGGTGCCCCGCCAGATCCCAGCCGTCTAGTCGGTGGTGCTGCCCGAGGACAGTGGCCTCCCAGGCCCGCGTCCTGAAATCCTCGGACAGGGCGATTAACTGGGCGACCTGCTCGAGAAGAAGCTCACCCGCGCGAGTCCTGTTGGCCGCGCGCGTCCCCCACTGCTGTCCGGCCAGGGCGATGACCGCCCCGGCGACGCCAGCCACGAGTGTTATCCAGGCAGTCACCTGATCAAATATCCCGTTACAACGAGCCGTCGGCAAGCCAGGCAGTGGGGTGCGTGCTGAGCTACCCGGTGACCCGCGGGCGCCGGGTAGGCGAGGCCGGCGTTCCCACGGGAACGTTCGTTAAGATCGCGGCATGATCACCGGGCTGCATGCGATCGTGTTCTCCCCGGAAGCCGACAAGGTCCGCGCCTTCCTCAAGGACGTGCTTGAGCTGCCGTCAGTTGACGCGGGCGGAGGCTGGCTCATCTTTGCCATGCCGCCCGCCGAACTCGCCGTCCATCCCTCCGACGGCGAGAGCCGCCACGAGCTCTACCTGATGTGCGACGACATACACGCCACGCTCGCCGAGCTACGCGGCAAAGGCGCCGAGGTCGTGCGGGATGTCACCGATCAGGGCTGGGGGCTGCTCGCGGCTATCGGTCTTCCGGACGGCTCGGAATTCCCCATCTACCAGCCCCGGCACGCAACGCCGTCGCAGTCGGGCTAGAGCTCAGCTGACGTCCTCGGGGGTGATGACGCGGCCTTTCCATTCGCCGCCGATGCCGCGACGATGGCGCCGTGCAGAGTCTGCCGTCATCGCTGCGTACATGGCGGCGATGAGTGGCAGTCCGGCGGCCCGGAGCGGCGAAAGCCGGTACAACCGCAGTATTGGCAGGTAGCTGACGGACATCAGCAGCCAGCCGGCCAGTCCCGCGGCGGCGAGCCACCCGGCGAGCCCGGCGCTAGTTCCGGCGGCGAGCAGGATCAGCCCGGTGATGCCTGCTACCGGCGGCAGCAGGTAGAGCCAGGCCAGTCCGAGCACCGCGCCGGCCGTGCGCGCCAGCGAGTAACGCAGCTGGGTGTAGGCACTGCGCGCCACCATGTCCCAGATATCGGCCAGCCGGTCGTACGGTCGCATGCTGAGTACGTCCGTGGTGAGCCCGAGCCAGCAGCGCCCGCCGGCTCGCTTGAGCGCCTTGCCGAGGGCTACGTCGTCAATGCGGGCGCCGCGGATGCTGTGGAGCCCGCCGGCCGTGTCGAGCGCCCGGACTCGTACCAGCATGCAGCCGCCAGCCGCGGCGGCGGTTCGCGATCGCCGCTTGCTGACCCGCGGGAACGGGTACAGCTGCGCGAAGAAGTAGACGAACGCCGGGATCAGCAGCTTCTCCGACCGGTTGCTGGTGCGCAGCAGCGCCATCTGAGACACCATCGCGAACTCACCGTCGGCCGCGGCCTGAGCCAGCCTGCCTACCGTGCCTGGTGCGAAGGCAATGTCGGCGTCGGTAAACAGGATGTACTCGGTGCCGGCGGGTACGGCCCGGACACCTTCCGACATGGCCCAGACCTTGCCAGCCCAGCCGGACGGCGTTGGCCGGGCGCTGACCACCACCACCTCGCGACGGCCAGTCCCGGCGGCTCCGAGCGAGCTGGCGACCTGGCCGGTGCCGTCGGTGCTGTCGTCATCGACCACGATCACGGTGAGCTGGCCGTCGTACTCCTGGCCTAGCAGGCTGGGCAGGCAGTCCGGGAGGACAGCTGCCTCGTTTCTGGCCGGGATCACCGCCGTCACGGCTGGCCGGCGGCTGCTGCCCCGGCCCGGCGCTGGGCCGGAATCCGGCCCGACCGGAGGCAGCCGGTGCGTGGTGCGCCAGTATCCGCCATGAAGCGCCAGCAGGTATGCCCAGGCGAGCGCAGCAGCGGACGTCAGTGCGCAGATGATGACGACCGCGGCCTCCCGCTGCTGAGATGTGACAGCCCGGCACGGCACTCTACCGCCCGGCCCGGAGGGCGCGGCCAGCGCTTGAGGTCATCCTGCGGGCCGCCGCGGTGAACCGTGCCGTTGGTAGCCTGCCGAGATGAAGGTAATCGCGGGCGCAGGCCGCTACTCGCCGCCGTCGGCCGGGGAGCAGGTGTCGTGGATCGAGCACCTGCGGGTCACCGACCTGAGCGTCGGCACGTACTCGATTCCGGCTGGCGGCTCGGACGACCAGGTGCCGCACACCGAGGACGAGATCTACGTTGTCACCGCTGGCCGGGCGGTGCTGGCGGCAGGCGGCGAGTCGGCCGAGGTCGGGCCGGGCTCGGTCGTCTACGTGGCGGCCGGCGAGCAGCACCGGTTCACCGGGATCACCGAGGACCTGTCGCTGCTGGTCCTGTTCGCGCCGGCCGAGTACAACCGAGCTGGTCAGGTCGCTCCGGGCTAGAGTGGAGCTGAGGGACGGGGGCCCCTGGTCAGATGGGCTGCCCTCACAACAGCGGGAGGCGGTCCGGATGAGCGGCAGGACAGTCCCAGATGCAGACAGGCTGCTGACGCCGGCCGAAGTGGCAGCCATGTTCCGGGTGGACCCCAAGACCGTGACCCGCTGGGCCCGCGACGGCAGGCTGACCGCAGTCCGCACGCTGGGCGGCCACCGGCGCTATCACGAGACTGAGGTGCTATCCCTGCTCAGGGAGGCAAATGCCGGCGGCTGAGTGCATAGAGTTGGGCTGTGGCAGATCCGGCAAGTTACCGGCCGGCGCCCGGTTCGATCCCTGAATCGCCAGGCGTCTACCGGTTCCGCGATGAGCGTGGCCGGGTCATCTACGTCGGCAAGGCGAAGAGCCTGCGCTCCCGGCTGAACTCCTACTTTGCCGACTTCGTCGGACTGCATCCGCGTACGCAGTCGATGCTGCTGGCCGCCGCCGCCGTCGACTGGACCGTCGTGGGCACCGAGGTCGAGGCGCTCCAGCTGGAGTACTCCTGGATCAAGGAGTTCGATCCCCGCTTCAACGTCCGGTACCGCGACGACAAGAGCTATCCGTACCTGGCCGTGCTGATGGATGAGGAATTCCCGCGGGTCCAGGTGATGCGCGGCGCCAAGCGCCGCGGTGTCCGGTACTTCGGGCCGTACTCGCATGCGTGGGCGATCAGGGACACCGTCGACACGCTGCTGCGGGTCTTCCCGGTGCGAACATGCTCGGCGGGAGTGTTCAAGCGAGCGGGCCAGATCGGCAGGCCGTGCCTGCTCGGGTACATCGGGAAATGCTCGGCGCCCTGCGTGGGCCGGATCGACGCCGCCGCGCACCGCAAGCTGGCCGAGGAGTTCTGCGACTTCATGGCCGGCCAGACCGGCAAGTTCAGCAAGCGGCTGGAGGCGCAGATGCGCGAGGCCGCCGCCGCTGAGGAGTACGAGCGCGCGGCCAGGCTGCGCGACGACATCCAGGCGCTGCAGCGGGCACTGGAAAAGCAGGCCGTGGTGCTGCCGGACGGCACCGACTGCGACGTGATCGCGCTGGCGGAGGATCAGCTCGAGGCCGCCGTGCAGGTGTTCTACGTCCGCGGCGGGCGGGTCCGCGGCCAGCGCGGCTGGGTCGTCGACAAGGTCGAGGACATCACCACCGAAGAACTGGTCGAGCACTTCCTCGGTCAGGTCTATGACGACGATCCGGTAGCGGCGGACCAGCCCGCCCGGACAAGCCGGCGCGGGCCCGCCGAAGGCAAGGCCGGAGCGCGGGCCGCCGGGGCCGCGCGGCGTTCGGCCATCCCGCGGGAAGTACTGGTGCCCGCGCTGCCGCCGGATGCCACCACGGTCGAGGACTGGCTGGCCGGGCGGCGGGGCAGCCGGGTCAGCCTCCGGGTGCCGCAGCGCGGCGACAAGAGGGCCTTGCTCGACACGGTCGCCAGGAACGCGGGTGAGTCGCTGGCGCTGCACAAGACGCGCCGCGCCAGCGACCTGTCCACCCGCAGCGTGGCGCTCGCGGAGATTCAGGAGTCACTCGGCCTGGACGAGGCACCGCTGCGGATCGAGAGCTACGACGTGTCGAACCTGCAGGGCACGCACGTGGTCGCGTCCATGGTCGTGTTCGAGGACGGCCTGGCCAGGAAATCCGAGTACCGCAGGTTCGCCATCAAGGGCCTGAACGGCACCGACGACGTCGCCGCGATTCATGAGGTCATCACCAGGCGCTTCCGCCGTTACCTGGAGGAGCGCGCCGCAGCGCCGGGGCCAGCCGAACTGGCTGGCGGCGACGCTGGCCAGCGGCGCAAGTTCGCCTACCCGCCCAACTTGCTGGTGATCGACGGCGGCCCCGCTCAGGTGGCGGCGGCGGTGCGCGCGCTGGACGAACTCGGCATCGTCGACGTCGCCGTCTGCGGCCTGGCCAAGCGGCTGGAGGAGGTCTGGCTGCCAGGCGAGGACGAGCCGGTGATCCTGCCGCGCAGTAGCGAGGGCCTGTACCTGCTGCAGCGGGTCCGGGATGAGGCGCACCGATTCGCCATCACCTACCACCGGGCCCGGCGGGCGGCCGCGCTCACGATCAGCGAGCTTGACGCGGTTCCGGGCCTCGGCCCGGCCCGGCGGGCTACGCTGCTGCGGCAGTTCGGGTCGTTGCGCAAGGTCCGCGAGGCTACAGTGCTCCAGATCGCCGCGGTGCCGGGCTTCGGGCAGCGCACCGCCGAAGCGGTCTACCAGGCGCTGCACGGGGACGCTGACGGCACGGACGGCGGCGCAAGCACGCCGGCGGAGCCAACGGGGGGCGGAGCATGAGCGGCGACATCACGCAGGACGCGACAGCCGGGCAGGAGATCGTCATCATCACCGGGCTGTCCGGTGCCGGGCGGAGCACCGCGGCGAAGTCCCTGGAGGACCTGGACTGGTTCGTGGCGGACAACCTGCCCGCCGACATGCTGCCGACCATGGCCGACCTGGCCAGGCGCGCCAGGGGAGCGGTACCCAAGCTGGCGGCCGTCGTCGACATCCGCAGCCGGGCCTTCTCGACCGATATCAAGTCGGCGATCAGCGACCTGAACGCGCGCGGCGTGCGCCCGTTCGTGGTGTTCCTCGAGGCGTCCGACGAGACGCTCGTGCGCAGGTTCGACAGCGTCTCCCGGCCGCATCCGCTGCAGGAAGGCGGCCGCATCGTCGACGGCATCGCGGCCGAGCGCGAGCTGCTGCAGGGCATGCGCGCCGAGGCAGACCTCGTGCTGGACACCACCAGGCTGAACGTGCACGAGCTGCGGTCCCGGATGCGGGACGCATTCGCCACCGAGGCGGACGCGACCTTGCGGGTGAGCATCGTGTCGTTCGGATTCAAGTACGGCCTGCCGGTGGATGCGGACATGGTGGCTGACTGCCGGTTCCTGCCCAACCCGCACTGGATACCCGAGCTCGCCCCGCTGACCGGCCTCGACCAGCCGGTCATGGACTACGTCCTCAGCCAGCCGAGCGCTACTGAGTTCCTGGATGCCTTTGTCCGCGCTGTCGAGATCGCGCTGGCCGGGTACGGCCGGACCGGCCGGCACTTCGCGCTCGTCGCCGTGGGCTGCACCGGCGGCAAGCACCGCAGCGTTGCGATGGCCGACCAGATGGCTGCCCGGCTGTCGCGAGCCTGGCCTGGCATCCAGGTGACGCACCGGGACCTGGGCCGTGAATAGCCGTCCGCCGAGCCACAAGGTCGTCGCGCTCGGCGGCGGGCACGGGCTGCATGCGTCGTTGTCGGGCCTGCGCCGGGTCACCAGGGAACTGACCGCGATCGTGACGGTGGCCGACGACGGCGGCTCCAGCGGCAGGCTGCGCCGCGAGTTCGGTGTGCTGCCGCCAGGCGACCTGCGCATGGCGCTGGCCGCGCTCTGCGGCGACGACGCCTGGGGCACCACCTGGAGCCGGGTCATCCAGCACCGGTTCGCCGGGGTGGCCGAGTCCGGGGTGGCTGAGTCCGGGGTAGATGAGGACCGCGCGCAGGGGCTGGCCGGCCACGCGGTGGGCAATGTCCTGATCGTCGCGCTCTGGGAACTGCTCGGGGACACCGTGCAAGGACTGGACTGGGTGGGCCGTCTGCTGGGCGCGCACGGTCGGGTGCTGCCGATGGCCGCGGTTCCGCTGGACCTGGTTGCCGAAGTTGAGGGGGCAGATCCGGACAGGCCGGACGACCTCAGCATCGTTCGCGGCCAGGTGGCCTGCGCGACGACGCAAGGCCGGGTACGGTCGGTATCACTGATACCCGCTAACCCGCCCGCGTGCCCGGAGGCCGTGCAGGCGATCGGGTCGGCGGACTGGGTGGTGCTTGGGCCTGGCTCCTGGTTCACTAGCGTGCTACCGCACCTGCTGGTGCCGGAACTGGCCGCGGCATTGATAGGCACTCGCGCGCGGAGGCTGGTAGCGCTGAATCTGGCGCCGCAACCTGGTGAGACCGAAGGGTTCTCGCCGCACGCGCATCTGGAGGTCCTCGCGGATCACGCACCTGCACTGGCGATCGACGTCGTGCTTGCTGACCGTGCCGCGGCACGGGGTGCCACTTCGGAGCTGGAGAAGGCCGCGGGCTTGCTCGGCGCCCGGCTGGTGCTCGCAGATCTGGCGGTGGATGACGGGTCGCCGCGCCATGATCCGCGGCGCCTGGCGGGCGCATTCGCGCAGATATTTGAGGGGGAGTGACACCGATGGCGCTGACCGGCCTGGTCAAGGACGAACTCAGCCGGGTCAGTGTGCTGAAGCCGTGCTGCCGCAAAGCCGAGGTCTCGACGATCTTGCGGTTCGCGGGCGGGCTGCACCTGGCCGCCGGACGCATCGTGGTCGAGGCCGAGCTGGACACCGGCGCGGCGGCCCGGCGGCTGCGCAAGGACATCGCGGAGGTGTTCGGCCATTCGTCTGACCTGCTCGTGCTGGCACCCGGCGGACTGCGCAAGGGGAATCGCTACCTGGTCCGCGTGCACACCGACGGCGAGAGCCTGGCCAGGCAGACCGGGCTGGTTGACAATCACGGCAGGCCGGTGCGCGGGCTGCCACGGCAGGTCGTCTCGGGCACGACGTGCGACTGCGAGGCGGCCTGGCGCGGCGCCTTCCTCGCGCACGGCTGCCTGACCGAGCCGGGCCGGTCCATGTCGCTGGAGCTGACGTGCCCGGGTCCGGAAGCGGCCCTGGCGATGGTCGGCGCCGCCCGGCGGCTGAAGATTCACGCCAAGGCGCGGGATGTGCGCGGCGTGGACCGGGTCGTGGTCCGGGACGGTGATTCGATCAGCGCGCTGCTGACCAGGCTGGGCGCGCACGACAGCGTGCTTGCCTGGGAGGAGCGCCGGATCAGGCGCGAGGTGCGGGCGACGGCGAACCGGCTGGCCAACTTCGATGATGCCAACCTCCGGCGCAGTGCCCGCGCCGCCGTCGCCGCCGGCGCCCGGGTCGAGCGGGCGCTGGAGATCCTTGGCCCGGAGGCACCGGATCACCTGATCGTGGCGGGCGAGCTGCGCATCAAGCACCGCCAGGCCAGCCTGGAGGAACTTGGTCAGCTGGCCGAGCCGGCCCTGACCAAGGACGCGATCGCCGGCCGGATCAGGCGGCTGCTGGCGCTCGCCGACCGCCGCGCTATGGAACTAGGCGTTCCGAATACCGAGGCGACGCTGACCGCCGACATGCTGGTGCCCTAAGACGCCGGGCTAGCCCCGCTCTCCGCACCCGGCTCTGGCTCCGCCCGCTGCACGAACATCGGCCGGGCCGACTCGGACGGCAGATCACCGGCCTGCGTGGATGCTGCCGGGGTCTGGCCCCAGACCGGCGTCATCGCCGCGCTCGCGGCCGCCACCGCGGCCTGCCGCTGGCTCTGCAACGGGATCCTGATCGCGGCGTAGGCAGCGACCGCCCAGAACAGCAGGCCGAGCAGGCCGACCTCGCTGGGGTAGAAGTGGAACAACCCGCTCGGGCCGCCCAGGTGCGCCAGGATGAAGGACAGGCTGTACTGGGCGTTCAGCAGCTTGAAGATCATGGCGAGTAGCGTGCCGAGCGCGCAGCCGGCGACAGCGATCACCGCGCCCGCGACGATCGTGGGCGGGTGCCCGGCCCGGTACCTGGCCACGATCGCGCCCACCCCCAGCCCGATCAGCAGCCCGATCAGGGATAGCTGGAGATTGAAGATGAGGGCCACGAGGCCCCACAGAACCGCGCCGGCGAGCGCGACCGCGACAGACAGGCCCACGGCGATGGCCGCATTCTGGCGGCTGGCCGGCTGGACTCCGGCCTGGCTGAAACCCCTGGGCGGCAACGTGGCCCCTTCGTCGCAGTGACTGGCTGGCTGCCAGAATAGGGGCAGACGGGCCATGGTGGACAGGTGCCATGGCGGCGGCCCGGTTGACGATAGGGTTCGGACCGTCGGAACGAGAGAAATAAGGGGTGCGCTGCGGTGACAGTCCGGGTGGGGATCAACGGGTTCGGCCGGATCGGGCGGAACTTCTGGCGGGCGGTACATGCCGCGGGTGGCAGCGGCATCGAGATCGTCGCGGCGAATGACCTGGGCGATCTGGCCACCTGCGCGCATCTGCTGAAGTACGACACGCTGCTGGGCACGCTCGACGAGGACGTGACGGCCGACGGGGACGTGATCCGGGTCGGCGACCATGCGATCAGGATGCTGGCCGAGCGAGACCCGGCGGCGCTGCCCTGGGGCGAGCTCGGCGTCGACGTCGTGGTGGAATCCACCGGCCGGTTCACCAGCGCGCAGGACGCGGGCAAGCACCTGGCCGGCGGCGCCCGCAAGGTGATCATCTCGGCGCCGGCCAAGGGCGAGGACATCACCATCGTGATGGGCGTCAATGATGACCGGTACGACCCGGCGCAGCACCACATCATCTCCAACGCGTCCTGCACGACCAACTGCGTGGCGCCGATGGCCAAGGTGCTGAACGACAGCTTCGGCATCCGCAAGGGCCTGATGACCACGATCCACGCCTACACCAACGACCAGGTGATCCTCGACTTCCCGCACAAGGACCTGCGGCGGGCCAGGGCGGCAGCGCAGAACATCATCCCGACGACGACGGGCGCGGCCAAGGCTACGGCGCTGGTGCTGCCGGAACTCAAGGGCAAGCTCGACGGCATGTCGATGCGGGTGCCGGTGATGGACGGCTCGGTGACCGACCTGGTGGTCAACCTGGACCGCGAGGTCACGATCGAGGAAGTCAACGCGGCCTACCGGGCCGCGGCCGAGGGCGCGCTGAAGGGGTACCTGCACTACACCGCTGACCCGATCGTCTCCTCGGACATTGTCGGCACGCCGTATTCCTGCACGTTCGACTCGCAGCTGACGATGACCTTCGGCGAGCAGGTCAAGGTGATCGGCTGGTATGACAACGAATGGGGCTACTCCAACCGGCTCGTCGACCTGGCCGCGCTGGTCGGGGCCAGCCTTTGAAGGGCATCGACTCGCTCGATGTCACCGGCCGGGTCGTGCTGCTGCGCGCTGACCTGAACGTGCCGCTGGACGGCACTGTCATCACTGACGACGGCCGGATCCGGGCCAGCCTGCCGACGATCAATGCACTGCGGGAACGGGGCGCCAGGGTGCTGATCTGCGCCCATCTCGGACGGCCGAAGGGCGAAAGCTACGCCGACCGGGCCGCGGGCGGTCCGTCGCTCGCGCCGGTAGCAGCCCGGCTGGCCGAACTGCTAGGCCGGCCGGTGCCGCTGGCCAGGGATGTCGCCGGCGCCTCAGCCAGGTCGGTGGTGGCCGGGCTGGCAGACGGGGACGTGGCGCTGCTGGAGAACATCCGGTTCGAGCCTGCCGAGACCAGCAACGACGATGCCGTCAGGGCCGAGCTGGCCGGACGGCTGGCCGCCCTGGCCGAGCTGTACGTGGGCGACGGGTTCGGTGCCCTGCACCGCAAGCACGCGAGCGTCTACGACCTGCCGGGGCTGCTGCCGCACGCGGCCGGGGAGCTGGTCCTGGCTGAGGTCGCCGTGCTCGAGCAGCTCACGCGCGATCCGGCCCGGCCGTACGTGGTGGTACTGGGTGGCGCCAAGCCATCGGACAAGCTCGCGGTCATCGCCAACCTGCTGGACAAGGCCGACCGGATCCTGATCGGCGGCGGGATGTCCTACACGTTCCTCAAGGCCCAGGGCTACGAGGTGGGCAAGTCGCTGCTCGAGCCGGACCGGCTCGACGACGTCAGGAAGATCATGGCCGACGCCGAGGCCCGCGGGGTCGAGCTGGTACTGCCGGTGGACCTGGTCGGGGCCGTCGACTTCGGGCCCGGCGCGGACCACGATGTGTTCCCGGTCACCGCGTTCCCGGCCGACCGGGAGAGCCTGGACATGGGCCCGGCGACACGGGAGCTCTTTGCGGCCAAGCTGGCCGATGCCGCCACGGTGTTCTGGAACGGTCCGGTCGGGGTGTTCGAGTTCCCGGCCTTCTCCGCCGGAACCCTGGCTGTGGCGCGGGCCATCGCCGCACTGCCGGGCCTGACCGTGGTCGGCGGCGGCGACTCGGCCGCGGCGGTGCGGCGGCTCGGCCTGCCCGAGGATGGCTTCAGCCACATCTCCACGGGCGGCGGGGCCAGCCTGGAGTACCTGGAGGGCGCGGCTCTGCCTGGCCTGGAAGCGCTGCGGTGACGGCCGTGAGCACCAGGAAGCCGCTGATCGCCGGCAACTGGAAGATGCACAACAACCATTTCGAGGCCATCGCGCTTACCCAGAAGCTCGCGTTCGCGCTGACGGTCAAGGACTTTGCCGCGACCGACGTCGCGGTGCTGCCGCCGTTTACCTCGCTGCGCAGCGTCCAGACCCTGATCGAGGGCGACAAGCTGCAGCTGCTGTGGGGCGCCCAGGATGTCTCGCCTCATGAGGACGGCGCCTACACCGGCGACGTATCGGCCCGGATGCTGGCTAAGCTCGGCTGCCGGTTCGTGCTGGCCGGCCACTCCGAGCGGCGGCAGTACCACCACGAGGACGACGCCCTGGTCAACGCCAAGGTCAAGATGGTGCTGCAGCGGGAGATGACTCCGTTGCTGTGTGTCGGAGAACCGCTGGAAGTGCGGCAGGCTGGCCAGCATCTCGAGCACACGCTGCGCCAGCTGGATGGCGGGCTGGCCGGCCTGACCGCCGAGCAGGTAGGCGGCATGGTCGTGGCCTATGAGCCGGTATGGGCTATCGGGACTGGCGAGGTGGCCACCCCGCAGGACGCGCAGGAGGTCTGCGCGGCCCTCCGGGACCGGATTTCCGCCGTTCACGGGCCCGCGACCGGCCGGAATGCGCGTATCCTGTATGGCGGGTCAGTGAAATCTGGCAGCATGCCCGCGATCATGGCCGAGCAGGATATCGACGGCGCACTGGTTGGCGGCGCTAGCCTCGATCCCGGTGAGTTCGTGAAAATCTGCCGGTATCGTGATCAGAGCACGGCCGCATAACCTTAAGCCAGGAGAGACGAGAAACCGCAGTGACTGTTGCCTTCTCCGTGATCCTCATCATCACGAGCTTGCTGATGATCCTCCTGGTCCTGCTGCACAAGGGCAAGGGCGGCGGCCTGTCTGACCTGTTCGGCGGCGGCATCTCCTCGTCGCTCGGATCATCGTCCGTGGTTGAGCGAAACCTGGACCGGATCACGGTTTTCACCGGGATCATCTGGTTCATCTGCATCGTTGTCCTGGGAATCCTGCACAAGACCTGAGTGAGCTGGGCTACAGCCGCAGTGGGTGCGCGATCGGGACTTCTTTACGCAAGGAGTGAGCAGTGAGCAGTGGCAACGCCATTCGCGGCAGCCGGGTCGGGGCTGGGCCGATGGGTGAGGCTGAGCGCGGCGAGGCGGCCCCGCGGGTTCGCATCTCCTTCTGGTGCTGCAACAAGCACGAGACGATCCCCAGTTTCGCCTGCGACGCAGCGATCCCGGAGTACTGGGACTGCCCGCGCTGCGGCCTGCCGGCCGGCCAGGACGAGGCCAATCCGCCTGCTCCGCCGCATGCTGAGCCCTATAAGACGCACCTGGCATACGTCAAGGAGCGGCGCAACGACACTGACGGCGCCGCGATCCTGGCCGAGGCACTCGACAGGCTGCGCAAGGGCGCTTAGGCCTTAGCGCGACGGCTGTGCGCGCAAGTAGCGACACAACAGCAGATCGCGGTCGGCTAGTACGTGCGCAAGGGTCAGCCTCGTCGCTGCGTCGTCCCCGGCGGACCCTGATGCGATGATCCGGCCTGCTGTCCCGCCGGCCAGCACCGGACTGATGGTGACGCAGAACTCGTCGAGCAGGCGGGCGCCCGCGAGCTGGCCGAGCAGGCTCGGACCGCCTTCCACCAGGATCTGCTGGTAGCCGCGGGCGGCGAGCGCGGTTACCGCCTGCCTGACGTCGACACGCTGCTCGCCCGCGGCGATGAGCCGCTGCGGATCGGGGATCACGCCAGCGCGGGCCGCCTGGTCGGCTGCGGTGGCTGTGGTGACGATGAGCGTGCGATCGGACGTCAGCAGCTCCGCGCAGGATGTCAGGTCCAGGCTGCCGGTCACCACGGCGATGGCGGGCGGCGCGGCTCCGGCCGGTCGCAGCCCGGTCCAGATGCTGGCCGCTGACACCGGGCGGTAGCGTTCCGCCCGCGCGGTGCCGGCGCCGACGAGGATCACGTCCGCGAGGCTGCGGAGCACCGTGAACACCATCCGGTCGGCAGGCCCGGACAGCCCGCCCGACAGGCCGTCGAGCGTTGCCGCCCCGTCGGTGCTGGTCACCATGTTGGCGCGCAGCCACGGGCGGCCGGCGGCGGAACCCGGGCTGGCTGCGTACAGGCGGGCGACGTCGGCGACCGCATCGGGCACCGGGCCCGCGGTGGCCGTGGGCGTCACCGGCCAGTCTGGGCCCTGGACCGGATAGATCTGGCGCACGGCCAGCAGTCAATCAGATGCACGTCCGGCCCCTGTGGCTGCCACGCCCTAGGGCCGTAGGATGTGCGTCGGATTGCACAGCGGGGAGAAGATTGCACGCAGAGCAGAAGGAGCCAGGTGCCTACCAAGCTCGAGCTCATCGCGACGATTATCTGGGCCGGAACCGCTTGCTTCGGCCTCTACCTCTTATTCGTCTGGCTGTCCTACGGCGGCCTCCGGCAGCAGTCGACGCGGATCACGGTGTTCCCGGCGGCGCTGATCTTCGCGCATCCGGTGCTCGCCTCGACCGGGCTGACCCTGTGGGTGGTGTTCCTGATCACTCACCATGTGGTGTTCGCCTGGTGCGGGTTCGGCACCCTGAGCGCCTCGGCCATGCTGGGCTTCGTGATGCTGACCCGGTGGCTCGTCGGCCGGGGCGGCAAGCATGCCAGGGGAGCCGAGCAGCATTTCCCGGCGAAGGTCGTCGCCGTGCACGGGGCAGTCGGGTTAACGACCTTCGCGCTCGTGCTCATCGCCTCGACGCTGGCGTCGCAGCAGCACTAGCCGGAGCCTTCGCAGGCGCGCAGTACGACGACGGCCCGGCCGGCCAGCTCGCGGGTGCTGGCCGGCTTCAGCGACTGTGCCGGATCGGCCTCCGGGGTATCCCCGGTGACGACGGTACCGGTCTCGGTGTCAGCGACTACCAGCCAGCCGGGCGCGACGTCGGGGCCGGGCAGGGTAAAGGACACCGGCTGATCATGGGCGTTGAACAGCAGCAGGAAGCTGTGGTCGGTGATCGCCTCGCCGCGCGGTCCCGGCTCGGTGATCGCGCTCCCGTTCAGCAAGACGGCGATGGACCGGGCGTAACCGGACCGCCAGTCATCGGTGGTCATCTCGTGGCCAGCCGGCGTCAGCCAGCTGATGTCCCGCTGCTGGCCGCTGAAGAACCGCCGCCGCCGGAAGACCGGATGCTCCCGCCGGAGCGTGATGAGCGCGCAGGTGAACTCGAGCAGGTCGGCGTGCTCCGCGGCTGACTCCCAGTCGACCCAGGACACCTCGTTGTCCTGGCAGTAGGCGTTGTTGTTACCCGCCTGGCTGCGGCCGATCTCGTCGCCAGCCAGCAGCATCGGCACGCCCTGCGAGCAGAACAGCGTGACCAGGAAGTTGCGCAGCTGCCGGGCCCGCAGCGCGTTGATGTCCGGGTCGGCGGCCGGTCCTTCGGTGCCGCAGTTCCAGGACCGGTTGTCGCTGGTGCCGTCGGCGTTGTGGTCCCCGTTCCCCTCATTGTGCTTGTCGTTGTAGCTGACCAGGTCGGCCAGCGTGAATCCGTCGTGGCAGGTGACGAAGTTAATCGAGGCAACCGGCCGGCGCGCGCTTGTCTCGTACAGGTCGCTGGACCCGGTCAGCCGCGAGGCGAACTCGGGCAGCGTGGCGGGCTGACCGCGCCAGAAGTCGCGGACCGTGTCGCGGTACTTGCCATTCCACTCGGTCCACAGCGGCGGGAACTTGCCGACCTGATAGCCGCCGTCGCCGACGTCCCAGGGCTCGGCGATCAGCTTCACCTGCGACACGACCGGGTCCTGCTGGACCAGCTCGAAGAACGCTGACAGCCGGTCTACCTCGTGCAGCTCGCGGGCGAGGGCGGCGGCGAGGTCGAAGCGGAAGCCGTCGACGTGCATCTCCAGCACCCAGTAGCGCAGCGAGTCCATGATCAGCTGAAGCGCATGCGGATGCCGCACGTTCAGGCTATTGCCGCAGCCGGTGTAGTCCAGGTAGGCAGCCGGGTCACTGTCGCTGAGCCGGTAATAGGCCGCGTTGTCGATGCCCCGGAAGGACAGCGTCGGGCCGAGCGCGCCCGACTCAGCGGTGTGGTTGTACACGACATCGAGGATGACCTCGATGCCGGCCGCGTGCAGCGCCTTGACCATCGACTTGAACTCGGCGACCTGGCCGTGCGGCTCGGTTGAGGAGGAGTAGCTGTTCTGCGGCGCGAAGAAGCCGATGGTGTTGTATCCCCAGTAGTTCGTCAGCCCGCGCTGGTCGAGCTGCTGCTCGGGCACGGACTGGTGCACCGGCATCAGCTCGATCGCGGTCACCCCGAGCGTGCTGAGATGCTCGATGATCGCGGGGGAGGCCAGGCCCGAGTAGCTGCCGCGAAGCTCGGGAGCGACCTGCGGGTGGCGCATGGTCAGGCCGCGCACATGCGCCTCGTAGATCACGGTCTGGTGATAGGGGGTCCGCGGCTGGCGGTCGCCGGTCCAGTCGAAGTACGGGTTGATCACCACATTGCGCGGCATGAACGGCGCGCTGTCCGACTGGCTCATCGTGTCCGGGCGGCCGGGCTCGTAGCCGAACACCGCCGGATTCCAGCGCAGGCTGCCGTCGATGGCCTTGCCGTACGGATCGAGCAGCAGCTTCGCCGGATTGCACCGATGGCCGCGGCGCGGCTCGTACGGGCCGTGCACCCGGTAGGCGTAGCGCTGGCCTGGCCCGACACCGGGCAGGTAGCAGTGCCAGACGAAGCCGTCGACTTCGGTGAGGTCGAGCCGCTGCTCGGCGCCGTCAGCGTCGAACAGGCAGAGCTGAACTCGGTCGGCGACCTCGGAGAAGAGCGCGAAGTTGGTGCCGGACCCATCCCAGGTAGCCCCGAGCGGATAGGCGGCGCCGGGCCACAGGTGCATCCGCTGACCTTACCGGCTGGTTACTACTGCTGACCGCCGCAGGATGGCGCCCAGGTCGGCGTCGCCGGGGAGCGTGCCGAACGGTGCGCCTGGCCCGCCTGGCGAGTCGGCAAGGCGGGTGCGGATGAAGACGTCGGCGACCCCGGTCGGCGCGAACCGGGTCAGCAGCGCCGCCTGCAGGGTGATGGCGATCTGGCCGGCTAGCCGCCGGGCCTGCGCCTGCGCGGCCGGTCCCGCCGCGATCGCGTCCTTGAGCTGCGCACGCAGGCTCGTCGTTGCCGCGTCAAGGCGCGGATCGCTGCCCGCAGCCAGGTCTATCTCGGCCAGCAGCGCGTCAGCCGCGTCGGGCGTCCTGGTCAGCGCCCGGAGTACGTCCAGCGCCGTCACGTTGCCCGAGCCCTCCCAGATGGAGTTGAGTGGTGCGTCCCGCAGCAGCCTGGGCATGCCGGAGTCCTCCACGTACCCGTTCCCGCCCAGGCATTCCAGTGCCTCGGCGGTGATCACCGGGGTGCGCTTGCAGACCCAGTACTTGCTGGCGGGCAGCGCTATCCGGAGCAGTGCGGTCTCGGCCTGGTCACCGCGCGCGGCCCGGTCGGCCGCGCCGGCCAGCCGGATCGCCAGCGTGCTCGCCGCCTCGGACTCCAGGGTGAGATCGGCGATGACGCCGGTCATAGCCGGATGGTCGATGAGCCGGGCGCCGAAGGACCGCCGCTGGCTGGCATAGTGCGCGGCGACGACACACGCCTGCCGGATCGCCGCCGCGCTGCCGAGCACGCAGTCCAGCCGGGTCGCGCTCACCATGTTGATGATCGTCGGGACGCCGCGGCCCGGCTCGCCTACCAGCCAGGCGACCGCCTGGTCATACTCGACCTCGCTGGAGGCGTTGGACGTGTTCCCGAGCTTGTCCTTGAGCCGCTGGATCAGCATGGCGTTCCTGCTGCCGTCGGGCAGCACCCGCGGCAGCAGGAAACAGGACAGGCCCTGCGGCGCCTGCGCCAGCACCAGGAACAGGTCGCACATCGGCGCCGAGCAGAACCATTTGTGGCCGGTCAGCAGGTAGCTTCCGTCGGCTGCCGGGGTGGCGCGGGTGGTGTTGGCCCGGACGTCCGAGCCACCCTGCTTCTCGGTCATGGCCATTCCGGCTAGCACTCCGGCCTTGCCCGCGGGCGGCCGCAGGCCAGGCTCGTAGACAGGGGCCGTCAGCAGCGGCTCGAAGGCCGCCGCGAGATCAGGGGCATTCCGCAGCGCGGGCACGCAGGCGTAGGTCATCGAGACCGGGCAGCCGTGGCCGGCCTCAGCCTGCGTCCAGACCATGAACTTGGCAGCTCGTGCCACGTGCGCGCCGGGCCTGGCGTCAGCCCAGGGAGCCGCGTGCAGGCCGTGGCTCACCGCGACCGTCATCAGCTCATGCCAGCACGGGTGGAAATCGACCTCGTCGATCCGGTGGCCGCGGGCATCGTGCGTGCGCAGCACGGGCTTGTTAGCGTTGGCCAGCCGGGCCTGCTCCTGCGTGCTGGCCGCCCCGGCCAGCTGCCCCAGCTGATGCAGCTCACTGGCGGCCCAGCCGGCGCCCTCCCGGTCCACGGCCGCGAGCAGGGCCGGGTCGTCCGCGACGTCGTAGTCCGCTAGGACCGGAACCTGATTGAGGACATCGTGGGTGGTGTGCACTGCAGGGCCGGCCGAGTGGCGAGTTCAGGAGGTGTGAATGCCGCACTCGGTCTTGTTAGTGCCAGCCCACCGGCCGCTGCGGGGGTCAGCCCCGTCCATGACCTTGGAGGTGCAGGTGCGGCAGCCGATCGACGGGTAACCGTCGTAGACCAGCGGGTTGACCAGCACGCCATTGGCAGCGATGTAGTCGTCAACCTGCTTCTGCGTCCACTCCACGATCGGGTTGACCTTGATCATTTCTCGCCGCGCGTCCCACTGGACGACCCTGGTGTCGTTGCGGGCGTCGGTCTCCTCGCGGCGGACGCCGGTGAACCAGGCGTCGTACGGGCCGAGCGCCTCTTCAAGCGGCACTACCTTGCGCAGGTAGCAGCACAGGTCAGGGTTCCGGCTGTAAAGCCGCGGGCCTAGCTCAGCGTCCTGCTCCGGCACCGTCGTCGGCGGTGTGACGTTGATCACGTTGACCGGGTAGACGGCGGAAACAGCGTCCCTGGTGCCAATGGTTTCCGGGAAGTGATAGCCGGTGTCAAGGAAAAGGACGTCAACGCCCGGCATGTGCTTGGCGACCAGATTGACGAGCACAGCGTCGGTCATCGACGAGGTGATGCAGATCCGGCGGCCGAAAGTGGTCGCTGCCCAGGCAATAACCTCGTCAGCAGGGGCCCCCGCCAGTGCATCGGCCGCCTCCGCGGCTAGCCTCTCCATGTCGCTGGGCTCCTCCTCGCGGCGGCGATCCACCTGTCCCGGCAGCCTACCCGGCTCGCGCGCCAGACACGCGGAAGCTGGCTCAGCTCTTCCAAACCACACTAGGGCCAAACGCCGGCAACTGCACGCTCTGTCGCTTAAGTCCCAAGAATCCCTGTCGTCGCGATTCCGGTGCTTCAGCTGCTGCCGAGCGCACAGCCACCGTGGGGCGCAACCACCAGCGGGCGCTGGCTATTCCGGGATCTGCTGGCCGGATTCGCGACTCTGCTGAGCGACTAGCCCTGCCGGATCCAGCCCATGCGGTTCTCGACTTGCGGGGCGGGACGCTGATGCTGGCAATCACACCAGGTGCCGCCCGGGCAATCCTCGTGGTGCCGGGTGCGGCATGCTTGGCAGACCATAGGCCGTCGCTAGGCCGCGTTGGCCCGGCGCATCCGCCGACGGCGCTCTGACGAGCGCTCGTCCTCGTTCAGGCCGCCCCAGGTGCCGTACTTCTCTGGCCGGCTGACCGCATAGGTGAGGCACTCCGCCCGCACCGGGCAGGAGTTGCAGACGGCCTTAGCCTTCCGCTCCCGGATCTCGCGCTCCGGCTGCCGCTCCCCGTCTGGTCCGAAGAAAAGGACAACTTCGCGACCCCGGCACGCAGCCTCATCCTGCCAGCCCCAGTTCGGCCGTGGCATCAGGGCGGCTTGACGGCGTACCTCAGACATGGATGGCTCTCCTCAAGCAGCAGACCGTGGTCATCGGCGGCCACGGTACGTTCAGGTCAGTGCAAGCTCAGTCGGTGTGGTCAGCGCACCGCCTGGCGCGCTGTAGAGTGCGCTAGACGGAGGAAACTCGCGCGGCGTGGCGATTTGCCCCGTCGCATGATGCAACGCCCGGCACCGGCCTGATGTTCCCGGCGCCAGCTCATGCATGCAGCGACTTGGTGGCGGAAGCCAGTACGAGCGCGGACCGCCGCACAATCATGCCACCGGTGATCCCGTCTGCGCAGCCGAGATCGCGAATTTGTCCCGAGCTTGGCCGTAGTGCGCGTCACACTAAGTGATCATTAACTGGACAGATCCATGCGAGCAGGCCACCATAGCTTCATGTCCGCGTCCGACGCAGCACCGCTGCCTCGTCTCGGCGAGGTGTTCTTCGACGTCAGAGGTCATTCCCGGAGTATGCGGCTGAGCTGGTATGCCGACACCGGGGTCGCTGTCTTCAGCATCTGGCAGGGCGGCAAATGCACCGGCACCTTTCGGCTGCCGATCGACGATCTGCCCCGGATGGTGGAGATCTTGCAGCGGGGCCCGGAAAATCTCAGGTCCCGGTCCGGCGGCGGACGCTCGGCTGGCTGGGAGCCGGCCCCGGCCGACGAGGCGGCTCCGCAGGATTACCCGACCGGCAGTTACTGGCAGCCAGCCGACCCTGCATCGGCCGGCCGCAGGCAGCGGCCCAGCCCGGTCCGGGATTACGGCCAGGACCGGGAGTACGGCCAGGGCCGCGGTTACAGCGAGGACCCCGGCTACAGCGAGGACCCCGGTCACGGCGAGGGCCCCGGCTACGGCGAGGGCCCCGGCTACGGGCAGGATTACCGCCGGGACCGCCGGTACGGACCGGAACCGGGTTACGCCAGCGGTCCTGATTACTCCGGCAGCCCTGATTACGCCGGTACTGCTGATTACCGCGCGGCCGCGGATTACGGTGCGCCCCCGAATTATGGTAACGAGCGCGGGTACAGCTCCGAGCGCGTTGTGCCGCCCTATGTTCAGGGCACCGGCGACCCCTACCGGACAGGCGAATCCAGGCCTGCTGGCCCATCGGACGCTGGCCAGTATGACGAGCCACGGTGGAGCCCGGCAGGTTATTCCGATGGCCCTGACTATCGGTTACCTGACGATGGGCTAACAGCCGATCAGCCGGCCAGCTCACGTCATTCGTCCGGGCGGCATAGTAGCCAGCGGTGACCGGACCAGGAGGCGTTACCTCCCTGGTCGGAGTATGCAGGAAAGCGCACGCCACGGTGTTTTCTAACGTGCCGGGAATTGCCCTGCCGAGAAGGTTGCGCGGATGCCGTTACAGGTCCCAAGCGGCAGGGAATACATTCGCACGCGGGGGAAGGGGGACACCCAAGTGGCTCAGAAGATCTCAGTCACGTTCGCATGTGACTACGACTCACGAGAGATTCCCGAAGGTGAGCACCTGACGAGGTCGTTCAGCCTTGATGGCCGGGATTATGAGATTGACCTTTGCGAGAAGCACAGCGAGAAGTTCGATGAGGTGCTGAAGAGGTTCGCCGACAAGGCCCGGAAGGTAACCAACCGGGTTGGCAAGCCCAAGCGGCGCACTACCGCGCATCGTCAGCGCAGCGCCGATATCCGGGCCTGGGCGAAGCACAGCGGCATGGACGTCAGTGACCGCGGCAGGATTCCCGCGAACGTCATCGCGAAGTACGACGCGAATCACTAGCGGAAGCCAGGCGGCCGGGCGCGGCTGCTAGTTAGTAGTCGCCGCGCCCGTTTCGTCCCGGTCGTCGGGCAGCAGCACGACCGACGCTGCCAGCGCCTGCGAATTGGGAACCAGCACCCTGCCGTCATCGGTTTCGAGCCGCACGTAGGTCAGGCTGATGTCGGCGACGATCCCGTCGATGGTGCCAGACAGCGCGCCGGCCCGGAAGCGAATGTGATCGCCGACCCGGAATGGCCGCGCGAACAGCAGCACCAGGCCGGCGAAGAGATTGGCCAGCGATTGCTGCGCGGCGATACCGAGCAGCACGCCCACGACCGCGCCACCCACCAGCAGCTGGGTGATATGCACCTGGCCGATATCCAGCGTGATGAGCAGGATGGTAAACACGCCGGCCAGCACCAGCACGTACCTGACCACGCCGGCATGGGCATCGCCGATCACCGGCTGGAGACTGTCGCGCGCCTTGGAGGACAGGCCGAGTGCCGCCGTCAGCCCGAAGACCAGGAATGCGGCTCCGCCGGCCAGGGTAATGATCTGTTGTGTCGAGCTTGCGGCGCTGAATCCCTGGCCGGGCCGGACTCCCCAGCCCTTGGCCGCTATCGCGCCGGCGACGGCGAGCACCAGTGCGATGATCGACCGCCACGGCGCAGCTTTCTTCCTCACCCGCTGCACCCGCGCGGCCATCTCCAGCTGATAGCGCTCCTGGACATCCACGCCCCTACGCTACCGAGCCGCTGGCGCGCGCGAACCCGGGGACTCGGGTCCCCGGGCTCCGCGCTCATCTGGTGCCTACAGGTCGAACAGCGGCTTCCCGACCGGGAAGACAGCCTTGCCCTTGTGCCCGTTCATCACGCCAGCGGCCGAGGTGTACCAGGCTACGGCCGCCGTCACGATCCCGATATAACCACCGATCACGATCCACTTCGAGCTGGTCGGGTCTGGCGGCAATGCCGCCACCTTGGTGGTGAAGTTCCCGATAACCAGGAACAGCTCGGTGAGTCCCAGGGTCAGGAAGACCAGGAACACCGCCATGTTGACCTGCGTGCTGATGATCAGCATGTAGAGGTTGAAGATGAAGAAGGCCAGCAGGATCCAGCCCAGATCCCGGTTCAGCGACACCGGATTCTTCGCGGTCGGGGCTATGAAGTGCAGCCACAGGCCAACGCCGATCCAGAACCCGCCGTAGGTGGAGAATGCGGTTGCGCCGAACACGTTCTTGTTGCGGAACTCCCACATGCCGGCCAGCAGCTGGATCAGGCCGCCGTAAGCGATTGCATAGCCCCACCAGTCGAAGCCGGTGGAAGTCTTCGCCAAGCCTGCGTTGACCGCGGACAGCAGGAACGTGGTAAGCGCGAAAGCTGCTAGCCCGAGAGGTGCCGGGTCGGCGACAGCCGGCGCGACAACTGCGGGAGCATCGTCTGTGGTGCTCAACTAATTCCTCCTGAGTGGCTTGCCTGTCCGGCCACGAGCACGCTGCGGGGGCAAGGCAGGCGTGATGGATGGTGGGAGGGCCGCGAGTGCTCGGGCCATGCATGGCAGGCCGCCGGGCGAGCAAACCCGGCGGTGCAATTCCCGCATTCGGTGCTTACCGACACGAGCATGGCCATTCGCTGACCTTCCTTGTCTTCACACCTGGCTCACCAGAACCAGGTTGAAGATCTTGCCCTGAGCGTAACGCTGGTAGCGCGTTTTAGGGAGACCCATTTTCGGGGGAACCGAGCTATATGCCGGGAGTGGTGACAGACGGCGCTTCGTTACGGCGCAGGATGCCGGAAAGCCCGGCCCGGATGGCGAGCACCACGAGCCGGTCGCCGCGAGCCCACGACGGCGGCCGTCACCAGCGGCAGGAATGCCATTCCGTCGAACGTGAGCAGGACTTGCGCGAGCTTTTCCGGGCCGCGCAGCTTCGGGTCAGTGACCGCGGCTCCGGCCGCATCCAGCAGGGTCAGGTACAGCGCGGTCATCGGCGCGAACCGGACCGCGACGGCCAGCAATGCGAAGCCCGCGCACATGACGGCCACCAGGGCGGTGAACGCCAGTCCGATCTTGCTCCACAGCAGCCGGCGTGCGAGGCGCACGGGCGCGGTCAGCCGCCGCTGCCGGTGGCGCGACAGCGGGTTACCCGGGGTGCCGTCGGCGACCGCTAGTACCAGGCCCTCGGCGGTGTCAGCCGCCGGCAGCAGCTGGGGAGCATCGGCATCGCTGTCCGCGGCAAGGCCGCAGATGACCTGATCGGCGGGCACATCCTCGCGCCTGGCCACGTACAGCGTCCGGCCAGCGATCCGGATGTGGCTCGGAGCCGGCTCGCCGAGCGCGGCCGCCACCAGCGACGGTGCTGCCATCTGCGACTGGGACAGCACCGCGCAATCAGCGAAGAAGGTACGGACGCGGTCGCCAAGGCCGGCATTGGAGATCGCGATCACCATCCGGATCTGCGGGCTGATCTCCTGTGCCCGCAGCGCCGCGTGGAAATTGCCCAGGTCATCCTGGTGCAGGATGGCCAGGCCGCGCGCTTGCCGGAGGCCGGCTTTCAGCAGCGCATCGGCGCTGAGCTCGGCTCGCTCCAGCAGCCGGACAGCCGGCATGGCACCCAGCCGGGCGCCGTGCCCGGCGGCCGCGGACGGAACGATAGCGGTGACGGCTAATCCGTACCTGAGGGTTATCTCCTCGGCCATCCGCGCGGTCAGCGCGTTCGCGCCGCAGATAATGACGTGACCACCGGACTCGCGCGCGCTGAATTCGGCCGGGCTGAATCCGTGGGCACGGACCGGGCCTAGTAGCCCGGACCGGGCCTATCCATCCCAAAAGCTCAGCTCGCGACGATCGGGATACCTGCCACTGCCGCGAGCGACTCGCCATAGATCTCGTCCGGGTCGAGCCTGCGGAGCTCTTCGGCCAGCAGCTCGGCAATATCCCGGCGATGCAGGGCCACGCGACGGTCGGGCTGGCCGGGTCGTGCCAGCGTGGCGACCCTGCCGTCCGGCCGGCTGATGGTGATGTCCCCGGCTGCGGTGTACAGCCGGACCTCGGTGATGCCCGGTCCGCCGGACGTCTCCCGGCTGAAGGGCACGCCGAGCCGGCTCCGCAGCCACGCCGCGAGCAGGTCCGCGGTCGGGTTGTGCTCCTCCGCGCTGACCAGGCCGCCGGTGATCTCGTCTTGCTCCTGATCGACGGTCGCGGCCAGCAGTGACCGCCACGGAGTGGCTCGGGTCCAGCTCAGGTCGGTGTCACCAGGCTGGTAGCCGGCCGCCAGCGCGGCCAGGGCTTCCGCGGGCGTACTTGACCGGGACGCGTCCGTGATCCGGCGCTGTGCCAGCAGGCCGAGTGGCTGCGCCGCAGGCACCGCCGGCACCGCCGGGGTCTGGCCGTGCCACCAGGTGACCACCGGCGTGTCCGGCACCAGCAGCGGCATGATCACCGAGTCGGCGTGCTCGCTGGTCGGTCCGTAGAGCCGCAGCAGGACAGTCTGGCCGGGCGTGCCGTCTCCGGCCCGGATCTCGGCGTCAAGCCGGGAGGGTGCCAGCGCATCCCGCGCGATCACCCCCAGCACCCGGCAGGGATGCTCACGTCCGGCCTGGCTCGCCGCCCGGATCGCGTCGTGCTGGCTGGCCTCGTCGGTCATGATGATCAGGTTCAGCACGACGCCGGTGGCAAGCCCGCCCATCTGGTCCCGGATCCTGGCCAGCGCGGCCCGGATGTCGGCTGTGGTGGTGTCCGTCAGATCAGTCAGCATGCCGGCTCCTAAATCCGCCGCCAGGCGCGCCCGTCGCGGGCAAGCATCTGGTCAGCACTGGCCGGGCCGCTGGTACCGGCCGGGTACTGCTCGGGCTTAGCAGCGCTGGCCCAGAACTCCTCGATCGGGTCCAGGATGGTCCAGGACAGTTCTACTTCCTCTTGCCGCGGGAACAGCGGCGGGTCACCGATCAGGACGTCGAGCAGCAAGCGCTCGTAGGCTTCCGGGCTGGTCTCGGTGAAGGACTCGCCATAGTCGAAGTCCATGTTCACGTCCCTGACCTCCATCGCCGACCCCGGCACCTTGGAGCCGAACCTGAGCGTGACGCCCTCGTCCGGCTGTACCCGGATGACCAGCGCGTTCTGGCCGAGTTCCTCGGTGTCGGTGGCGTCGAACGGCAGGTGCGGCGCGCGCTGGAACAGCACCGCGATCTCGGTCATCCTGGTCGGCAGCCGCTTGCCGGTGCGCAGGTAGAACGGCACCCCGGCCCAGCGCCTGTTGTCGATGGTCAGCCGGATCGCGGCGTAGGTCTCTGTCGCCGAGTCGGCTGGTATCCCGTCTTCCTCCAGGAACCCGCCGACGGGAATGCCACCTTGCCAGCCGGCCGCGTACTGCCCGCGCGCCGTGCCCGCCGCGAGGTCCTCCGGGATCTTGACGGCAGCCAGCACCTTTTCCTTCTCCGCTCGCAGCGACTCGGCCGCGAACGACAGCGGTTCTTCCATCGCGGTGAGCGCGAGCAGCTGCAGCAGGTGATTCTGGATGACGTCACGAGCCGCGCCGATGCCGTCGTAGTAGCCGGCCCGGCCGCCGATGCCGATGTCCTCCGCCATGGTGATCTGGACATGATCGACGTAGCGGCGGTTCCAGATGGGCTCGAACAGGGTGTTGGCGAAGCGCATCGCCAGCAGGTTCTGGACCGTCTCCTTGCCGAGGTAGTGGTCGATGCGGAAGACGGCGTACGGCGGGAATACCGCGTCGAGCATGTCGTTCAGCTCGCGGGCGCTGACCAGGTCGTGACCGAACGGCTTCTCGATGACCACCCGGCGCCACGGCCGGACCGGGCCCGCCGTCTCCGGTGCGCTCGACAGACCCGAGCGCTTGAGCTGCTGGACTACCTGCGGGAACGCCTTCGGCGGCACGGACAGGTAGAACGCGTAATTGCCGCCTGTGCCGCGCTCGGCGTCCAGCTGGGCCACCGTCTGCGCCAGCTGGTCGAAGGCGGCATCATCGGCGAACTCGCCGGGCACGAAGCGGATGCCCTCGCACAGCTGCTCCCAGACGTCCTCACGGAACGGCGTGCGCGCATGCGCCTTCACCGCGTCGTGGGTGAGCTGGGCGAAGTCCTCGTCTGCCCAGTCCCGGCGGGCGAAGCCGACCAGCGAGAAGCCTGGCGGCAGCAGCCCGCGGTTGGCCAGATCGTAGATGGCCGGGAGGAGCTTCTTTGTCGCCAGGTCGCCGGTCACGCCGAACAGCACGAGCACGCACGGGCCGGCCAGCCGCGGGATCCGCCGGTCCCGCGGATCGCGGAGCGGGTTGGGGATCATGTAGTGCTGCCGCCCGCGGCCATCTCAGCGGTGATCGTGTCCAGCAGCCCGTCCCAGGACGTGGCGAATTTCTGCACTCCCTCGTCCTCCAGCACCTGGACGACGTCGTCGTAGGGCACGCCGAGCGCCTCAAGCTGGGCGAACACACTGCGCGATGCGTCGTAGGTGCCACGTATCGCGTCGCCGTGCAGCTGGCCGTGGTCGGCCGTCGCGTGGATGGTTGCCTCGGGCATCGTGTTGACGGTGCCCGGCGCGACGAGCTCGGTGACGTACATGGTGTCCGGGTACGCGGGATCCTTCGTGCTGGTCGACGCCCAGAGCGGGCGCTGCGGCCGGGCGCCGCGGGCTGCGAGCGCCGCCCACCGCGGGGTCGCGGACCGCTGCTCGAACAGCTCGTAGGCGAGCCTGGCGTTGGCGATGGCCGCCTTGCCGCGCAGCGCCTTCGCCTCCGGCGTGCCGATCTTGTCCAGCCGCCCGTCCACCTCGGTGTCGACCCGGCTGACGAAGAAGGACGCCACCGAGGCGATGGTGGCCACGTCATGCCCCGCGGCCGACTCCAGCCCGGCCATGAAGGCGTCGATGACGTGTCCGTAGCGCTCCAGCGAGAAGATCAGCGTCACGTTCACGCTGATGCCCTCGGAGAGGCACTGGGTGATGGCCGCCAGCCCCTCGACGGTGGCCGGGATCTTGATGAACAGGTTCGGCCGGTCCACCGTCCACCACAGCGCGCGCGCCTCCGCGATCGTCTTCTCGGTGTCGTGGGCGAGCCGCGGGTCGACCTCGATCGACACCCGGCCGTCCACTCCGTCGGTGGCGTCATACACAGGCCGCAGCACGTCGCAGGCCCACCGGATGTCATAGGTCGTGATCGCCCGGGATGCCTCGTCCACGGTGACGCCGCGGACACCGAGATCGTGCACCTGGTCGGCGTAGGCGCTGCCGCTCGACAGCGCGTGCGCGAAGATCGTGGGGTTCGACGTCACGCCCTGTACGTGCATGTCCCGGACGAGCGACGCCAGGTTGCCGGTGGTAAGCCGGTCCCGGCTTATGTCGTCGAGCCAGATAGATACACCCAGCTCGGTGAGCTGGGCCAGCGTGTCTTGCTGTGCCGTCATGTCAGTCCGCTCCTCGCCTCGCGCGCTCGCCGCCTAGTCTTGCCGGGCTGCGTTACCGATTTATGTCGCCGGGCCGGACATCGGCGAGGCTGTCCCTGGCTGCCTCGGCAACGGTGTCAGCCGTGATGCCGAATTCCGTGTACAGCTTGTTGTAGTCCGCCGAGGCCCCGAAATGTTCCAGGCTCACGCTGCGGCCCGCGTCACCGACGAACTGGCGCCAGCCGAGGGCGATGCCGGCTTCCACGCTGACCCTGGCACGTATGTGCGGCGGCAGCACCTGGTCACGGTAGGAGCTGTCCTGCTCACCGAACCACTCGACACACGGCATCGACACCACCCTGGCCTTGATGCCGTCGGCGGCGAGCAGCTTGCTGGCCACGAGCGCCAGCTGGACCTCGCTGCCGGTGCCGATCAGGATCACGTCGGGCTGCGCGCCCTGGGCGTCGGCGAGCACGTAGCCGCCCCTGGCCGTGCCCTCGGCGCTCGCCAGGCCCGCGCCGCCGGAGCGGTCGAGGATCGGCAGGTTCTGGCGGCTCAGGGACAGGCCGGCCGGGTGGCTATGCCGTTCCAGGATCGTCCGCCAGGCCACCGTGGTCTCGTTGGCGTCAGCCGGCCTGACCACGTCGAGCCCCGGGATGGCGCGCAGCGCCCAGAGGTGCTCGACAGGCTGGTGCGTCGGCCCGTCCTCGCCGAGCCCGATGGAGTCGTGCGTCCAGACGTAGGTCACCGGCAGGCCCATCAGCGCCGCCAGCCGGACGGCCGGCCGCATGTAATCGCTGAAGACCAGGAACGTGCCGCCGTACGGCCGGGTGAGACCGTCCAGCGCGATGCCGTTGAGGATCGACCCCATCCCATGCTCGCGGATGCCGAAATGCAGCGTCCGCCCGAACCGATTGCCAGGAAACATCTTGGTCTGGTGGATCTCCGGGATGAAGGACGGCTCGCCCTTCATCGTGGTGTCGTTGCTGCCGGCCAGGTCTGCGGACCCGCCCCAGAGCTCTGGCAGCACCGGCGCCAGCGCGTTCAGTACCTGGCCGGATGCGCTTCGGGTGGCGATGCCCTTGTCGTCGGGCGGGAACTCCGGCAGCACGCTGGTCCAGCCGGCCGGCAGCCGGCCCGCGCTCAGCCGGTCGAACAGCTCGCGCTGCTCCGGGTGCGCCTTCGACCATGCGGCGAACTGCTCGTCCCACGCGGCGTGCGCCTGCTTGCCCCGGTCGGCCACCTTGCGCGCGTGCGCCACGAGTTCGTCCTCGGCGGGGAAGGACACCGCCGGGTCGAAGCCGAGTATCTTCTTGGTCGCCGCGACCTCGTCGGCACCGAGCGCCGAACCGTGTGCCGCGCCGGTGTTCTGCTTGTTCGGCGCGGGCCAGGCGATGATCGTGCGCAGCGAGATGAACGACGGAGCGGTGGTGGTCTGCTGTGCTGTCCGGAACGCCTCGTACAGCTCCTGGACGTTCTCGTGGTAGCCATCCGCCTGTCGCCAGCTCAGCCGCTGCACGTGCCAGCCGTATGCCTCGTACCGGGCCGCAACGTCCTCGGACTTGGCGATGTTGGTGTCGTCCTCGATGGAGATGCTGTTGTCGTCGTACAGCACGATCAGGTTGCCAAGCTGCTGGTGGCCGGCCAGGGAAGCTGCCTCGTGGCTGATGCCTTCCTCCATGTCACCGTCGGAAACGATGCAGTAGACCAGGTGGTCGAACGGGCTCGTCCCTGGCTCGGCGTCGCGGTCGAGCAGGCCGCGCTCGCGCCGGGCCGCCATCGCCATGCCGACAGCGTTCCCGATGCCCTGACCGAGCGGTCCGGTCGTCGTTTCCACGCCAGCGGTCAGGCCGCGCTCAGGATGGCCGGGGGTCTTGCTGCCCCATGCGCGGTAGTGCTCAAGGTCATCCAGGGTTAGCCCGTATCCGGACAGATACAGCTGGATATAGAGCGTCAGGCTGGAATGACCACACGACAGAACAAAGCGGTCGCGACCTGGCCAGAGCGGATCGGCCGGGTCGTGCCGGAGCACCTTCTGGTACAGCAGGTAAGCCGCCGGCGCGAGACTCATGGCCGTGCCGGGATGACCCGAGCCCGCGCGCTGCACCGCATCCATCGCCAGGACGCGGACCAGGTCCACCGCCCGAGCATCCGTATCCGACCAGTCAAGCGCTGCCCGCGCGTTGTCACTCACCGCTGTCTCAGGCCCCTTTCGGCGCAGATGCCGTTACGGGACGACCCTATCTCTGGTGCGTGGCGGTGCTGGGAGCCAGCATGGTGCCTGCGGTTACAGCCCTGCCAGGAACTCCAGGATCGCGGTATTGACCGGCTCCGGATGACTCAGGTTCGACGCGTGCGAGCCGCCATCGACAGCTACCAGCGTCGTCGCACCGGCCAGCCCGTCCCGCAATGCCTCCGCGCGCGCCATCGGGATCGCCGCGTCGGCGGTGCCGTGCAGGATCAGCGCTGGGCAGCCGATCTCGGCCAGCCGGCCGGTGATGTCATCGCGGTCCATCAGGCAGCGGAACGCGAACCTGAGCTGATCCCGGTCTGCCTCGGCCCACTTCGCGAACCACGGCTGGTAGTCCACCGGTCCGCCCGGCGGCCCGAGGATGATCGAGGCCACGATGTCCTGCACGGGCACTGGCCCCTGCTCCATCCAGACCTGCTCCATCTGCTCGTAGGCCGGCGCCGCGGCCGGGTCCTCGAGCCCGGCCTGAGTGTCGATGAGCACCAGGGCACGGACCCGGTCCGGCGCGGTGAGCGCCGCCCGCAGGCTCAGGAATCCGCCCTGGGACATGCCGCCGAGCACTGCCTGGCCGACGCCGAGCTGATCGAGCAGCCCGAGCAGGTCGGCGGCCGAGTCCCAGTAGCTGAACTCGCCGGCTGCCGGAGTGCCGCCGAAGCCGCGCTCGTCCCAGGTGATAACCCGGTACGCGGGCGCGAGGGCCGCCACCTGCGGGGCGAACATCGACGAGTCCATGAGGTAGCCGTGGCTGAGCACGACGACCGGGCCGTCACCACCGGTGTCGGAGTAGGAGATGCTGGTTCCGTTGACGACCTGAGTAGGCATGGCCGACAAGCTACCGTGCGAGCGACTTATCCGGAAGAAGTCGCGGCGCCGCGATCACGTAGTTCATAGGGGATCAGCAACGCGGTGATCCAGATCGCGGTGGCGCCGCTCACGTGCAGCCACACCAGTCCGGCCGGCATTCCGCCGAAGTACTGCGCGTAGCCCACCGCACCCTGCAGCGCGATGAGGCCGAGCAGCAGCCAGCCGAGCCGGACTGCGCGCGGCGGTGCTGACCCTAGCCGCAGCCCGACAAGAAGTGCCGCCATCAGGCCGCCGAGCAGCCAGCCGATGTCGGCGTGCAACTGCGCAACGCCGCCGAATGGCAGATCGTAGCGGGCCACATTCGCCGCCCCGGCCAGCGGTCCGGTGCCGGTCACCACCGTGCCCGCAGCCATCATCAGCGCGACAGTGCCGATCACGCCATAGCAGCTGAGCTGCACCAGCCTGGGTACCAGCGGCCGGCCCGGACGGGTGCCCTCCTGGCAGCGCACATAGAGCGCGACCGTAGCCGCGATCAGCGCAACCGACGCGAGGAAGTGCACCGAGACCAGCGCCGGGTTCAGTTTCGTGATGACGACGAGGCCGCCGAGCACGGCCTGCGCGACGATGGCGCCCGGCTGCGCGGCGGCCAGCCAGACCAGGTCGCGGCGGCGGGTGCCGTCGGGGCGGAACTGCCAGGCCGCGACGCTGACCCCGATCGCGACAACGAAGATCGCCACCGTGACCAGCCGGTTGCCGAATTCCACCCAGCGATGGATCAGCGAGTCCCCGGTCGCGCCGGTGGCCGCGACGCTGTGCGCGGTGCAGGCCGGCCAGTCCGGGCAGCCGAGGCCGGACTGGCTGAGCCGGACCGCTGCGCCGGTCAGGATGATGAGGGCCGAGGTGATCAGGCCGGCCAGCGCCCATCGCCGCATGGCCGCGGGGGATGGCGCCAGCAGCGGGCTGGCCAGCATCCGGGCCCGTGCCGCGGCGGCCAGGCCGGCCGCCTCGGTGCTGGCGGCTGGCGCGCTGGGGCTGGTGAGGTCTGCTGGCACGGGTCCATGGTAGGAGCCAACGGGCGAAGCTGGGGTACCGGTCCCGAAGTCAGCGCCCGCATCAGCTCCGTCGCAGTCAGCCGCCCGGTGGCGGCGCAGGCCCGGCCGGCGCCGGCTGATCACGGCCCGTGCTGCCGCGCGCGGCCCCTGCACAGGCAATCACCACCAGGGCGATGGCCAGCCACTGCCGCGCCACCAGGGCCTCGCTCAGCAGGAACAGGCCGGCCAGCGCCGCTACCGCAGGCTCCAGGCTCATCCAGATGCCGAAGGTGCCCGCCGGGATGCGGCGTAGTGCCTCCAGCTCGAACCGGTAGGGGATGACCGATGACAGCAGGCCGATGGCCATGCCCTCGGCGAGTGACGGCCGGCCGCAAGAGCGCACTGCCCGCTTGCGCCACGGCCGGCCCGGTGACCACGACGGCCGCCACGACCATGGCGATCACCAGCCCGGACGAGCCGCTGAAGCGGCGCCCGGTAGCGCGGCTGAGCAGGATGTACCCGGCCCAGCAGGTAGCCGCGACGAGCGCGAAGCCGATGCCGGTGGCCTGCGTGCTCAGCCCGAGCACGCCCGCAGCAGCGTGCCCGGTGGCGCCTCCGGCCAGCGCGGTGCCGCTCCTGGTGAGCAGCAGCACGCCACCGGCCGCCATGATCACCCAGGCCAGGTCAACCAGTCGCCGCGACGACGCCACCGCGACTGTCAGCGGTCCGAGGAACTCGATGGTGACAGCGACGCCGAGCGGGATCCGGGCGAAGGACTGGTAGATCGCGAAGTTCATCACGCCGAGCACCAGCCCGAACGCGACAGCGACACAGAGATCTCGCCAGGCCCGGTCGGCCACCGCCTGCCGAACAACGCCGCCGATGCCGCGTCCGGCTAGCACCGCGATGATCACGGCCGCCCACCACAGTCGCAGCCCGGTCACTCCGGCAGGGCCAAGCTGGCTGAACATCCGGCCTGCCAGGCCGGCCCCGGCCTGCACCGAGACGATGCCGGAGAACACCAGTACCGATGGCGGAATCGCGCCCAGCGGTGACCGGCTGGTCACTCCCAGCGGAATGTCCGGACGGCCAGGGCGATGGCCGCGACCGCCCAGACGCAGAGCACCAGCAGGTCACGGACCGGGAGGCCGCCTGCGTGCGCCAGGACTGACCGGAGCCCGTCCGACAGCGCTCCAGGCGGGAGCAGCTTCAGCACCGACTGCACGGCAGGCGGGAACTTGGACAGCGGGACGAGAACTCCGCCGAGGCCCAGCATGATCAGGTAGAGCAGGTTCGCGGCGGCCAGTGTCGCGTCGGCTCGCAGCGTGCCGGCCAGCAGCAGCGCCAGCCCGCTGAACGCGGCCGTGCCGGCCAGCAGCAGCAGCGGGACCCACACGACGGCGGCCGGGCTGGCGACCGGTGCCCAGCCGAGCAGCGCGCCGACAGCGAGCACGATCGCGGCCTGGCCCAGCTCCACCATCAGCACGGTCACGGTCTTGGCGGCGATCAGCCCCTGGCGCGACAGCGGCGATGCCCCGAGCCGCTTGAGCACGCCGTAGCGGCGCTCGAAGCCGGTGCCGATGGCCTGGCTGGTAAACGCGGTGGAGATGACAGCCAGCGCCAGGATGCCCGGCACGACGAAGTCGATGCGGCTGCCTGCGCCCACGCTGATGAAGGCCTCGTGCCCGAACGCGATCAGCAGGAGCACCGGGATGATCAGGGTGAGCAGCAGCTGCTCCCCGTTCCGCAGCAGTGTCCGCAATTCCAGCGCAGCCTGCGCGCCGATCATCGTGCGCAGCGGCGCGGCGCCGGGGGCGGGCGGCGGCCAGTCGTGGCTGAGGAGCTCGGCCCGCTCCGGCAGCGCCGTCATCGCAGCCCCCGGCCGGTGAGCTCGAGGAACAGGTCCTCCAGCGTGCGGCTCTCGATCTGCAGGTCTCTCGCCAGCACGCCGTGCTCGGCACACCATGCCGTGACCGAGGCGATGAGCTGCGGGTCCACCCGATCGACAGCCTCAACCAGGTAGTGGCCTGCTGGCGACTCCTTGGCCGCCGACCCGGCCGGCAGCGCAGCGAGCAGCGCGTCGGTGTCAAGGCCGGGCTCGGCCCGGAACCGCAGCTGGCCGGCCGACCCGGTCAGCTCGGCCGGCGACCCGTCGGCCACGACCACGCCGTGATCGACGATGACGACCTTGTCGGCCAGCCGCTCAGCTTCCTCCATGTAGTGCGTGGCCAGGATCACCGCGGCGCCCGCGTCCCGGAGCCCCTCGATCAGCTCCCAGGTCGCGTGCCTGGCCTGCGGATCGAGGCCGGCCGTCGGTTCGTCAAGGAAGATCAGCTCGGGCCGGCCTATCACGGCCGCGGCAAGCGAAAGCCGCTGCTGCTGTCCGCCGGACAGGTGCTTGTAGGTGGTCCGGGCCGAGTCGGTCAGGCCGAGCGCGGCCATCAGCGCGGCCGGATCGAGGGGCCGGGCGTAGAAGCTCGCCATCACCCGCAGGTACTCGCCGGCCCGCACGCTCGTCGGCACGCCGCCGGCCTGCAGCATGACGCCTACCTTCGGCCGCAGCGCCCGCCCGTCGGCGACCGGGTCCAGGCCGAGCACGCGGACCGTCCCCGCATCGGGCCGCCGGTAGCCCTCGCAGGTCTCGATGGTCGTGGTCTTGCCCGCCCCGTTCGGGCCAAGTATCGCCGTGACCTGCGCCCGCTCGGCGCGCAGCGACAAGCCCGCGACCGCGGTGACTTCGCGGTAGCGCTTGACCAGACCATCGATCGCGACAGCCGGCGCCGTGCTGACATCCGGCGAGACGGTGCCCACGCTGGCGAGTCTAGGCTGTCGGCCGCTGTTCGCTGCCTGACGCCGCCACGAACGCGGCCAGCTGCTGCGACTGGGCCAGCCGGCTGGGCTCGTGGACGTACATCATGTGCCCGGCCTCGTGATAGCTGAACTCGATGTTGGAGGTCAGCTCTGCCGGGATGGCCAGGTGCGCGAGGGTGTGCTCGGCGGCGAAGTACGGCGTCGCCGCGTCGTGGTAGCCGCACGCGACGTGCACCCGCATGTGCGGGTTCGCCCGCATCGCCGCGGCCAGCTTGTCCAGCACGAAGACGTGCTGGTTCTCGAACTCAGCGTACGACCAGGGCCGGACACGGTCGGTCAGCACCTCGTACGGCAGGTCGCTGGAGTAGCCAAGCTCGACGCGCACGTAGTGGTTCAGCGCGGCGGTGTAGGGGCCGATAATGGCGTTGATTGACGGGTCATCTGACCAGAGCTCACGGCCGTAGTCGGTGTCCCAGCCGGTGAACCTGCCGTCGATCCGGCCGACCACCAGGCGGCGGTCCCGCAGCAGCTCTGTGAGGAACCGCACATGCTCGGGCCGCAGGTCAACCCGGTCAATGTAGTCGGCTGACAGGCCAGTGAGCCCGGCCAGCCTGCGGCCAGCCTCGGCGCGCTCGCCGGCGCTGAGCCGGGCACCCTGAGCGAGCGCCCATGGATAATCCCGGCGGGCGAACTCCTCAGCCTCGTCGAGTACCGCGCGCAGTGGCCGGTCACCATGCTTGCCGTGGTAATGCGCGATCGCGGCATAGGTCGGCAGGTAGAGGACGTAAGGGTCGTCGTTGCCGCCGCCGAACTTGACCGAGCCGAAATCCAGGATCGCGGAGATCAGCATGAGCCCGTTCAGGTACAGGCCGTACCGTTCTTGCAGATGACGCGCCAGCCCGGCGGCCCTGGTCGTGCCGTATGACTCGCCGCACAGGTACTTGGGGGAGAGCCATCGGCCGTTGCGCGTGGTCCAGAGCCGGATGACCTCGCCAACGGACTCGATGTCACCGCCGTACCCGTGGAAATCACCCGGCTTCTCGCCCTTGACCGCACGGGAGAACCCGGTCGACACGGGGTCGATGAATACCAGGTCGCTGTGTGCCAGCAGGGTCTGCGCATTGTCGGCAAGCCCGTAGGGCGGCGGCAGCAGTGCGCCGGCGTCACCCATGAGCACCCGGCGCGGGCCGAGCACGCCCAGGTGCAGCCAGACGCTCGACGAGCCCGGGCCGCCGTTGAAAGCGAACGTGACCGGCCGTGCAGCCGGATCGCCGCGATCGGCCGTGTAGGCGGTGATGAAGACCTCAGCCTTGGGCTGGGGGCCGTCGAACTTGTCCTCGGTGTGGCCCTCCTTGCGCAGCACTATCCGCCCGGTGGTGACCGAGTAGCTCAGTTCGGCGGGGACACCGTCCGGGCCGTCGACCATGATCGAGTGCCGGGTGGTAACAAGATCGTCGGCTGGCTCGGCCGTCGCATCCTTGGGGCTGGCGTCGGGCTGCTCATCCTTAGCTGGCTGCGTCATGGCAGCACAGTAGTGGGCTTTGCGGTAGTTCCGACCACTGACGTACCCGGCCCGCGTCAGTTAGCGGCCGCGGAAGCGCGGTTCGCGCTTCTCGACGAACGCGCGGCTAGCCTCGCGGTGATCCTCGGTCTGCGCGGTGTGCACATGATGGGTTACCTCGAGGTCCATGCACTCACCTAGCTCGCCGGTCACGGCCCGGTTCAGGTTCTCCTTCATATAGCGATAGGCGACGGACGGACCCCGCGCCAGCCGCCGGGCCCGCGCCATCACCTCACGATCGAAGTCTGCCGCGGGGAAGATGGCGTTGACGAGGCCGAGCCGCTGGCCCTCCGCCGCGGTCAGCCGCTCCGAGAAGTAGTACAGCTCCTTTGCCCGCGCGCTGCCTACCAGCTGGGTCAGGAACCAGGTGCCGCCGTAGTCCCCGGCGAGAGCAACCCTGGCGAAAGCAGTAGTCAGCACCGCAGTCGGCACTGCGTAGCGCAGATCGCAGGCCAGCGCGAGTGACAGCCCGGCACCGGCGGCGGGCCCGGGCAGGGCGGCTATCGTCGGCTTGGGCATGTTCCACAGGCGGCCGCTGGTAGCTCGCTGGCTCAGTCGCTGCCGGTGGATGAGGGCATCGAGCGACGGGCCGCCGGGATCCGGGCCGGCGTCCGCTGGCCGGGCGGCCATGTTCTTGACGTCACCGCCGGCGCAGAAGGCACCGCCCGCTCCGGTGAGCACGACGCAGCCGACCGCGTCGTCGGTCTCGACGCGGGCCAGGATCGTCGCCATCGCTGACAGCATGGGCTGCGAGAGCGCGTTACGCCGCTCGGGACGGCTCATCGTGACGATGGCGACCCCGTCGTCGATCTCAGCCCGCAGATCGTCGGTGCCGGTATCGATGATGGTCATGGTCGTCCTGCCTCGCTGGCGAAGCGAACCCCGCCGATAGTCCGCGGGCCGTCGCCACCCAGCCCGCAGATCGTTACCTCGGTGATGCCCTCGCCACGACCAGGCCGGGTGGGCACGAACAGCAGCCGCTGGCCCGAGTCAGGAAGCTCTACCGTCACAGTGCGCGATCGGTGTCCGGCGGAGATGCCGAGCACCGCTGCCCAGCGTCGTGCCGCTGCTGCCGGGTCCCCGACTTCGATCGTCAGGCCGGTGATGCCGCCGGAACCATGCTCGGGCGCCTGCCCCGTCCACGCCGGGCCCGCCCATCGCCACGATTGCGGCGGTGCCGCCCAGTCCAGCGACACGATGGCGCCGGGGACGTCGCGCGGATGCAGATGCGTCCCGGCTATGTCGGGCAGGTCGGCAGACCACGCCACCCGTACGCCCAGGTCCACGAGCCTGCCGCGGGCCGCTGCCAGATCCGGGACCTGGAAGATTGCCATATAGCCGCCGTCACCGCCGCGCCGCTCGAGGTAACGGCCGGCCGCGGTCTCCGGGTGTGCCGGTGACACCACTTCCAGGAACGTGTCGCCCACCGCGAATACCGCGTTGGTCAGGCCGAACTGGCTCACTCCTGGATCGTGAAACGGCTGGGCCAGGCCGAAGGCCTGACGTAGCTGGCCGGCCACCTCGCCGCAGTCGCGCGCAACCAGGGCAACCTGGCGCAAGCGCGGTCCGGTCAGCACAAGCCAACAATAAGAGGTCTGCCAGCGCGGGACCTAGGGCCAGCTGCCGATCGGGCCCTGCCCGCGGACTTACTTCATGCAGACGCAGAACCGATCCTGCAGCTCGTCAAGAGCGGCCAGCCGCCCCTGCTCGAAGGATTCGTCCCAGAGCCGGCCCAGTACGTCCGCTGCCAGCGCATCGTGCAGCGACAGGGCTTGCAGCGCACCGGCAAGCGCAGCCGCCTTCGGTTCCTCAGTCATTGCCATCACCCCTCCCCGTTAGTATCACCGCTCACCCGGCTCCTGACAGGGCTGAGCGGCTGCGACAGGCTTCAGCGCATGCGCTCTCGTCGACGACGACGGGGGACGCATCAGCGGAGTTAACTGACGCGCGACGGCTTGTACCCGACATACTGGTGCCCGATCGCCAGCGTCCCCGGTCCGCCCAGTTTGGGGTATCACTCATGAAGCACTTCACGCAGAATGCGCGCCGGATCACCGCCGGAGCTGCCGCCGTCGGCGCCCTCATGCTGGCGCCTGCTATCGCCATGGCCAGTGCAGGCGCACCGGCCCACCCGGACGCGACCGCGGTGCCGGGGCTGTGCGAGACTCCCGGTCTTGTCATCTGGCTGGACACCAGCGGCTCCGGAACCGCGGGCACCACGTTCTACAAGCTGCACTTCACCAACCTGTCCGGGCACGCCTGCACGCTGAACGGCTATCCCTACCTGTTCGCCGTCAATCTCGCCGGGCATCAAGTCGGACGCGTGGCGGCGTTCCGCACGCCGGCGCCGCACATGGTGACGCTGGGCAGGGGCAAGACCGCTACCGCGGTGCTCGGCATCGTGGACACCGGCGTCTTCACGCTGTCGGCCTGCCGCCCGGTCACCGCCGCCGGGCTTCGCGTCTTCCCGCCGAATCAGACCAGGGCCAAGCTGGTCCCGTTCCCCTTCAGAACCTGCTCGCGTGCGCGATCGCTCAACGTGGGTGCGGTCAAGTAGCAGCGCTCGCAACCCCAGACGGTCCGGACCGGAGGCGTCATGGCTGGGTACTTCGTCGCGAATTACACGATCACGAACCAGGCCGAGTACAAGCAGTACCTGGCTGCGGTCGGACCCCTATTGCGGGCCCACAGCGCTGAGACTGTCGTCGTCGACCGCGACTGCGAGCCGCTCGAAGGGTCGGCGGGCCAGGTCACCGTCGTGCTGAGGTTTGCCACCAAGGCTGCGGCCAGGGCCTGGTACGAGTCGCCGGAGTACCAGGCCATCAGGAACCTCCGCACGGACAACACGGTCGGCGTCGGGGTCATCGCCGAGGGCAGCTAGCCCGCTTCAAGCCCAGGACGCAGCCCGGCCTGGTGGCGTGATGCCTAGCCTGGGGCGACCGTCCTGCTCATCACGCAGTTGTTCTTGCCCTTGGACCGCTCGTAGCTGAAGCCCGCCTGCTCGAACAGGCTGCGCGTGCCGTTGTAAAGGAACGAGCCCGACGTCTTCTTGCCCTGCGTGTCGTGCGGATATGCCTCGACGACGCCACCGCCCGCCTGAGCGATCAGGTCCAGGGCCCCGCGAAGCGCCACGGCTGACAGGCCCTTGCGCCGGTACCTCTTATCCACGAAGAAGCAGGTGAGCCGGTAGTCGGGCAGCCGAGTCAGGCCGGCCTCGTACTCCTTGCGGTGGTAGATGTTCGGCAGTTCCTCGGGTGTGCCGTACTGGCACCAGGCCACCGCCACCGCACCGTCGAAAACCAGTGCAGCGTGCGCTCTGTCCTCGCTGACCAGCCGCTTCTTCAGGGCGCAGTTACCCTCGGCGGTGAAGGTCTTCTCCGCGTGTGCCGTGTGGAACCAGGTGCACCAGCAGCCGTTCCAGACGCCGTTGTGCCGCTCGGCAAGCTCCGCGAAGGCCGCCCAGGTGTCCGGACCCAGTGGTTTGATCGTGTACTGGCCTACCGTGGCCTCGACTTCAGTCATGGCTGCAGGGTAGAACCATTTCCGGACGCAACGCGTCCCTATTGTCCCCAGGCTGGTCTGGGCGAGAGGCGAATGGCACGGTGCAGGCTGGCGGCGGAGCCCGGGCAGCGGGGACGATCGATCCGACGGCGCGGACGCGCAGGCTGTGGGCGGTTGCCGCAGGCGGCGCGGTGCTGCTCGGCGGCATGTCGCTACTGCCGTACTTCGGCACTGCGGGCGCCGCGCATGTGCTGGGTAACTCCGCTGCCATCTGGCTGGCCTGCGCCTATGCGATAGGGGCCAGATCTGGCGGCTACCTGCGCGGCGCGGCCGCCGGAGTGGTCCTGCTGCTGGTAACGCTCACTGTCTTTTTCGCGGGGACTCACCTGCTGTACCCGGCGAACTCCAGCTTCGTGGCTGAGGTCGCATTCGGGGACACCCTGTGGCTCCTGCCGGCTGTTTGCGGCGGGTCAACGTTTGGCGCACTTGGCTGGCTGTGGCGCAGCCCGCAGCCGGTGCTGCAGGCCCTGGCCAGCTCGGCCATGGGCGCCGCCTTCCTGGCCCTGTTCCTGGCGTTTCATCTGGTCGGAGGGCTGGCGCCCAGGCTCAGCTCGGGCTAGCCGGCTCGCCGGATCAGGACGACCGCGCGCGCCTGATGTCAGGTGGCGTTGCCGCCCGGTGGTCCCGCTCCGCCTCAGCGGGTGGCGAGCGTGTAGTGGACGTCGAGACGGTCGGCGGCGCGGTTCGCGGTGATGGCCACGCTGTCCCCGGCCAGCAGCGCGTGGTCATCGACGACAGGGATGTCGGCCGTGGTGAAGCTGACCTGGTGGCTGAGCAGTGCCGGGCTGGCCTGGGGCCGGTCGAGGTCACCAGCGTCGCGAGCGCTCAGGACCGCGGGGGTGATGGTCTCGCTGGTCCGGCCGATCGCGCGGCCATGCTCGGCCAGGACGGTGTACAGGCCCCGGCGGCACAGGTCGGCGGGATCCAGGGCCGCGGCCAGCTGCGCCGGGAGATAGGACGTCTGGACGATGACCGGCCGGCCGTCGGCCAGCCGCAGGCGGCGCAGCCGGAGGACCTGGCCGGCCGCGCCGAGGCGGGCGCCGACGTCCGCCGGCGCCGTGACGGTGTCCGCGGCGAGCAGCCGGGTGGTGATCTGCGCGCCCTGGGCGGCGAGGTCCGCTGCGAAGCTGCGCAGGTGACCGAGGCCGTAGGCGTACCGGGAGGCCACGTAGGTGCCGCTGCCGTGGCGGGTGTCGATGAGCCCGTCGTCGGCGAGCAGCTGCAGTGCCTGCCGCAGCGTCATGATGCTGACGCGGAACTCGCCAGCCAGCTCGCGCTGGGCGGGCAGCGGACTGCCTGCGGGCCATCGGCCGCTGCTGATCCGGTCCCGCAGGGCACCGTGGATGCGCAGGTATTTGGGCTGCCGCTCGTCGGCGGTCCGCCGCGCCGTGCTCACGGGCGGGCCTGGTCGAGCGCGGTGCGCAGGGCGGCCACGTCGCGCCCGATGGAGGCGCTGCTGGCGCCGTCCAGTACGCGCCGCATCAGCGCGGATGCGACGATGACGCCGTCGGCATGCCTGGCCGCGGCCGCGGCGCGGCGGGGGCTGTCGATGCCGAAGCCGATCAGCACCGGGCGGGAGCTGTGGCGGCGGGCGCGGGCGGCGACCGCCCAGCGGGCAGTGTCGGCGCTCTCGTCCGGGTTTCCGGTGGTGGCCATGACGCTCATGACATACAGGAAGCCGCGCGTGCGCCCGGCGATGGCCTTAATCTGCTCCTGCCCGGTGGCCGGAGTGACCATCAGGGTGGCGTCCAGGCCGGCCTGTCCGGCCGCGGCGAGGTAATCGCCGGCCTCGACTGCGGGCAGGTCGGGGATGATCACCCCGCGGAGCCCAGCGTCGGCGAGCTGGCGGCAGAACGCGGGCAGACCGCGGGCATACGCGTGGTTAGCGTAGGTCATCGCGATGAGCGGGATGTCACCGGCCGCGGCCGCGCTGAGCTGGCGAAGGGTGTCGGACATGCGCGCGCCGCGGCTGATGGCGGCGGCCGAGGCCTGCTGGATGGTGCTGCCGTCCAGCATGGGATCGGAGAACGGCAGGCCGATCTCGATCGCGTCGGCGCCGGCCTCGATCATGGCGGCCAGCAGGTCCGTCCAGTCCGCGCGGATCCCGCCGGTGACGTAGGTGACGAGGCTGGGCCGGCCGGCGGCGCGGGCCTGGCGCAGTGCGGTATCAACGGCGGCCACGGACGAGCTCCTTCAAGCAGGCGGCGTCCTTGTCGCCGCGGCCGGACATGGTGATCAGCACGGTCGCGCCGGCGGCCACGTTTCCCGTTTGCGCTGCGCGGTGCACCCAGGCCAGGGCGTGGGCTGACTCGAGCGCGGGCAGGATGCCCTCGGTCCTGGCGCACAACTCGGCCGCGGCCACGGCCTCTTCGTCGGTCGCGGTGTGATACTCGGCGCGCCCGGACTCGGCCAGGCAGGCATGCTCCGGGCCGACGCCGGGGTAGTCGAGCCCGGCGGAGACGGAGTGCGCCTCGGTGATCTGGCCGTCATCGTCCTGCAAGAACGACGACAGCGAGCCGTGCAGGACGCCGAGGCGGCCGCCCGTTACCGCCGCCCCGCCCGCGGCCTCGACGCCGACCAGCCGGGCCGGGGTGGCGACGAAGCCGGCGAATGTGCCGGCCGCATTCGAGCCGCCGCCCACGCATGCGACGACGACGTCCGGCCCGGCCCCCGAGAGCAGTTCCGCGCACTGGGCCCGCGCCTCGTCCCCGATGACCCGCTGGAACTCGCGCACCAGCCAGGGATACGGGTGCGGGCCTAGTACCGATCCGATGCAGTAATGCGTGGCGTCCACCGTGGTTACCCAGTGCCGCAGCGCCTCGCTGGTCGCGTCCTTGAGCGTGCGCGCTCCCGAGGTGACGGGCACTACGGCCGCTCCGAGCAGTTCCATCCGGAATACGTTGAGTTCCTGCCGCGCGATGTCCTTCGCCCCCATGTACACCGTGCAGCCCAGGCCCAGGTGCGCGGCTACTGTCGCGGTGGCGACCCCGTGCTGGCCCGCGCCCGTCTCGGCGACCAGCGCGGACTTGCCGATCCGCTGCGCCAGCAGTCCCTGGCCCAGCGCGTTGTTGATCTTGTGACTGCCGGTGTGGGCGAGATCCTCTCGCTTGAGCAGCACTCGCACGCGCAGCGCCTCGGACAGGCGGGTCGCCTCAGTGACCGGAGTCGGCCGGCCAGCATAGGAACGCTGCAAGCCGGCCAGCCTGCCCCGGAAGCCCGCGTCGGCCCAGGCCGCCCGGAACGCCGCCTCGAGCTGCTCGCACGCCGGCACCAGCGCCTCAGGGACGAAACGCCCGCCGAATGATCCGAACCGGCCGCGTGGCCCTGGATCGCCCATCGCCCACGGCTGGCCCGTCAGCGCGGCGTCCGGCACGCTGGCGGGCACGACATCCGGCACCGCGGCGACAGCGGCGTGCTGCAGTCCTTCGACCATGGCAGCTCCTTCGTCTTCTAGTGTTCTAGAAGACTATCGTGTCACACGTCCTTCCCGTAACTATCTCCGGCGCCGTGCCCTCCGGCGGTGGCCAGGCTGGGAAGGCCTCCCCTTTGCCAGCGTCGGCTGCGGCCATAGGTTGGCCCCGGCGACCATGGCGGTTCTGTCGCGCAGCGGATCATCGAGTTGACCGCGGCGGCGGCGCAAGGCGGCGCCGGAGCGCGGCACTCGATGACATCTGGTTACAAGGCCCGGGGCGTGCTGGGCGCGGTGTCCGTCTTGGCGCTGCTGGCTGCCGGAGGACTGGCGTCGCCTGACGCGGTGGCGCAGGCAGCAGCGGCCGGCATAATCTCAACGGTTGCCGGCGGAATCGGCGGGCCCGGACCGGGCGTCAAGGTCGCTCTCAATCCGTGCGGCGTAAAGTTCGCGCGCGGTTCGCTGTACATCGGGGCAGGCGGGGTGCGCCAAGTTGACCCGCGCACCGGCTGGCTGACGACACCGCTCCGGCAGGGTATCGGCGCGAGCGGAGACTTCCGCGTGTGCGCGCTGACCGTGGATTCTGCCGGGAACCTGCTCGTGGCCAATGCCCTCACGGTCAGGGTGCTGGCGCACCGCACCGGACGCTTCTACGGCCGCAAGATGATCGCCGGGCACATCTATGTGCTCCTCAACCGTGGCCCCGGCGGTATTGACCTTGACCAGGCCGGGAACGTGATCCTCGCCGACGAGGGCAGCCCGCCGAATCGCGGCGGCGAGCCGTCGGGTGCACAGGTTCAGGTGCTGGCAGAACGTACCGGCAAGTTCTATGGCCGGCGCGTGACCGCGGGACAGATCTACACGGTCGCGGGCACGGACGCGCCGTTGCCGGGCAGTCGCAGCCTGGCCACCAGGGCGTGGCTCGGCATGAGTATCGGGACAGTACGGACGGATCGTCTCGGCAATCTGGTGATACCCGACAGCGGCACGCTCGGCTTGCCCGCTCCCATTCCGCTGCCGGCCTCGTCGGTGCGCGTGGTCGCGGAACGGACCGGGCGGATGTACGGCCGGATGATGACCGCCGGGCAAATCTATACGATCGCCGGTAACGGGAAGTTTGGCGGCGCCGGTGACGGCGGACTCGCCACCAAGACCGCGCTGCGCTGCGCCGCCGGAACGGCGCTCGATCATGCGGGGAACGTAGTGGTCGCCGACTGCCGCCGCCTGCGGGTGGTGGCGGAGCACACCGGCCGCTTCTATGGGCGCCTGATGACTGCTGGCCACATTTACTCGATCGCCGGACACGGCGCCCGCGGCTACTCCGGCGACGGGGGGCCAGCGAGCCGCGCCAGGGTCACGGCCACCGCAGTGACGGTGGACAGCTTCGGCGACGTGGTGTTCGCCGATACTTCGAGGGTCCGGGTCGTGGCGGCGCGGACCGGCCACTTCTACGGCCGGGAATGCGGGCAGGCGACATCTACACCGTGGCCGGAAACGGTACTGCCTCCGCCGGGAACTGCGGGCCGGCGATAAAGGCCCAGTTCAGCGCGCGCGGACTGGCGGTAGGCCGCGCGGGCAACCTGCTGATTGTGGACAACGCATTGCTGGTGCGACTGATGGCGGCCGCGTCAGGCACGTACTTCGGCCAGAAGATGACCAGGGGCGACATCTACACAATCGCCGGCAAACGGGCAGTCCGGGTACTCCCGCGATGGCGAGCCCGCCACGAGGGCAGCCCTGGACCTGGCGGGCGCGGTCACCGACCGCGCGGGGAATGCGCTGCTGGCCGACGGTGATCGGGTACGCGTGGTGGCGGCCCGGTCGGGCCGGTTCTACGGGCAGCGGATGATTGTCGGGCACATCTATACCATCGCTGGCGACGGGCAGACCGGAGTGTCCGGCAACGGCAAGCCAGCCCGAAAGTCCCCGCTCAACGTCCTGCGTGCGGTGGCGATCGACCATGCCGGGAACGTGCTCGTCGCCGACAGGCTGCAGAACGACTACCGGCTGATCCCCGATCAAGTGCAAGTGGTGGCCGCGGTGTCCGGCACGTTCTACGGGCTGAAGATGACCGCGGGGGACATCTACACCATCGCTGGCGACGGTCAGTTTCAGTACTCAGGTGATGGCGGGCCAGCCGTCCGCGCCAGCATGGACACCGTGGACGGCATTACCTTGGGTCCGGCAGGCAACGTCCTTATCGCCAACGGCAGCCTGGTGCGTTCGGTAACTCCCTGACGCCGCATTCGCTGCCGGCCTTCGATGCGCTCATCACGGCCGGCTTATCAAGACAGCGTCTCGACGTCGGCGGTGAACTCTCCGCCAGCATCGCCCGTGTTGACGACATTGCTGGGCTCCAGCAGGAGCACAGCCGTCTCAGTATCGGCGCGCGGGCAGTGCTCGGCACCCCGAGGCACGACGAACAGATCGCGAGGCCCGAGAACCACATCGCGGTCACGCATCTGGATGACGAGCTCACCGCTCAGTACGAGGAATAGCTCATCGGTTTCGTCGTGCTTGTGCCAGGTGAAGTCGCCTTGCAGCTTTACGATCCGCACGTCGTAGTCATTGATCTGCGCAATCTTCTTCGGCGACCAGTGCTCAGCAAACCGGGCCAGCATGACATCAACGTTCACCGGGTCCATGCCTGCCATCGTGACATGCAGGCAGCGGGCCCGACATCTTCTTTGCCGCCGACGCCGTCGCAGGGCACGCGGGCCGGACCCGGTGGCCGGTTTTAATCCCGGCTGGCTGTCCATCTCGCCGCCAGCGGATCGTCGCATAGGCGACCGGCCACCAAGGAAGCCGGCGCCAGAGGCCGCAAGAGGCTCAGCTACCGAGGAGGACGAAATGAACCCGTGGACCGCGCAGTCCGTCGCCGCAGAACACAACAGGGACCTGCACCGGCAGGCCGCCACGAGTCGGCTGGCCCGGCAGACCCGGCAGACCCGGGCCGTCCCGCAGGCCCGGCCGCGGTGGCAGTTCATCGCCATCGGCAGGACCGCGAACCCGCGGCCCGCATAACCCGTGAACCCCGGCTCGCAAAGCCAGTGAGCCTGCGGCCGGAGAACGCACAGCCCTGCCTGCTAACCGCCCCAGCACCGGCAGCGGGCACCCGGCAGCGTCAGCCAACCGGCCGCCAAGCCCTACCCCAGCGAAGGAGACCAGACAATGACTCCGTACAACTCCTACCAGCTCTACCAGATCGAACGGCCCAAGAGCACTGCCGAGATGCGCCGCGCCGATGCCCAGGCCGGGCTTGTCGCGGCGACCATCGGCGACCTGCTGCACGCGGTTGCGCGGCCCGTCCGAACGACCCGCAAGCTGCGGCTGGTCGCCGGCCCGGCCAGCGCATCCTGCACCGTGATCCCGTGAGACTTCTCAGCAACCACGGCCGCCCTGACCTAGCGGGCTGATCCCCGCGCCCGGCCCGGAAGCTTCATACCTGGCCGGCGCCGCGCATTGATCTTGGTGCAACATTCGCCAGGTCGGCCCTAGTGCATACCGGCCGCTCGCGGGGGCGGCGGCTCGGTCTGCCCAAGTGGCCGACCGCGATGGCGGTGAGAGCAATGGCCCGTGGATAACTCCGCCGCGTACCGCCGTCGACAGGTACCTGGCCCGGACGGGCAGGGAGCTGGATATCGCCTTGTATATGCAGATCAGAGCGCCTGGCAACGCCCGCATTTGCCTCGACGCCGCGCTCTATCCTCTGGGCCCATTCCGGTGCGTCCGCGCTGGCGGCCAGACGAACTAGGGCCGACTTGTCGATGAGCTAGGTCGCCACTGCCAGGCGCCGGACATGACATCGGGATCGGCCAGGTCGCCGAACACCTCGGCGAATCGGACTAGGTCCGGGGCGCACACCGGTGATCCGGGGGCAGACGCGTCCTGTGCGAGACGGCGGCGCAGGTATTCGCCGCGGGACAGGCCCAGACGCCGAGCGCGGGCGTCGACAGCGGCGATCACATCGTCGGGCACCTCACAGGCGGCGAGCGGATGATGCGCCGGCGCCTCGCCGGCTGCCCGGCGGGTGCGCTGGCGGTAATACTTCCCATTGTATGGATCTCGGCGGATTGGCAGCATCACGTGATGGGCCCTGGGCAATGCTATACCACTCGATGCATATACCATGCGATGCATGGCCCGGCTGTATTGGGTGGAGATCGAACCCGAAGTCCGGTCCTGGCTGGAGCGCCTGAGCTACCGCGACTTTGGCCGGGTCGACTTCCTCGTCGGTCTGCTCGCCGAGCAGGCCGAGAACCTTGGCGAGCCGTACACCCGTCACCTGGGCGGCGCCGAGGTCGCCCGTGCGTTACAAGCGCAGAAGACCTGCGAGGCCGAGCACGGGCCAGCCCACGACACCTTCGACCGAGAGGCATCCTGAGATGAACGCCGACCATACCTCCTACGAGGAACTGGCCGCCTAGCGGCGTGGCAGCGCTGAATACCGCGAAGGCTACGCCGAAGCTCGACGTGCCTACTTGATCGGCCGCGCCGTCCGTGATCGCCGCCTCACTCTTGGGCTATCCCAGGTCGAACTTGCCGCCAGAGCCGGAATGACCCAGCCAGCGCTGTCCCGACTCGAGGAAGGAGGCGTCATCCCTACCATCCCGCTGCTCGATCGGATCTCCATCGCGCTTGATGCCGACCTCATCGTCGAGATCGCGCCGTATGCCGCGTAACCAGGGTGACGTGGGCCTTGCCCGAAATCCGGGTAGCGCGGGCCGGGGCGGCCATGAAAGGGTCGCCAGATGGCAACGGACCGGGCGCGACCCGCGCAGGACGCGGGCGAGCGCGAAATGCTGACTGGCTGGCTGGAGCATCATCGGGGGATCCTGATCTGGAAGTGCGCGGACCTGACTGCGGAGCAACTCCGGCGGCGCGCAGTTCCGCCGTCCAGCATGTCCCTGCTGGGGCTGGTCCGGCACATGGCCGACGTGGAGCGCGGCTGGTTCCGGCAGGTGTTCCTCGGGGCGGACGTGCCTGATCTGTACGACAGGTCCGCCGATGAGGACGCGGACTTCAACGACGTCGACGAGGCGGACCCGGCCGAGGCGTTCAGCGCGTTCGACCGGGAGTGCGCCGCGTCGCGGCAGGTGGTCGCGCAAGCCCCGAGCCTGGATGTGCTCAGCAAGCAGGCGTCTGATCGCACGGGCCAGCCCTGGTCACTGCGCTGGATCGTCACCCACGTGATCGAGGAGTACGCGCGCCACAACGGCCACGCCGACCTGCTCCGCGAGTGCGTCGACGGCAGCACCGGCTACTACTAAGCGGCGAGGCTCAGCGCAGCTGATTCGCCCGGCATGCCGAGCTGCGGGGGCGGTTTGTCCTAGGACTGGTAGGAGGTCGGTGCATCCTGCGGCCGGTGCCGGTCCCAGCCGTGGAAGTTCGTGTAGTCGTCGGCCTCCCAGGCCTGGCGCAGTCCCGGCGTGCTGAGGTCCCAGTCGGGGCGGATCTCAGCGGTGGCGGCGCGCAGGTCGTGCCACAGGTCGCCGAACGACGGGCGGCCCCAGAACCAGTAGCCGTTGTAGAGGCTGTGGATGACCAGTCCCGGCTTGAGCACCAGGGTGTGCGGGATCATCGGGTTGTGCTCGGGGTCGGTGTACTCCTGGATGTCCAGGTCCTTCTGGACAATCCGGCCGGGGTCAGCCAGGAACGGCCACTGGGCGCCGACCGAGGCGCGGAATTCCTGCAGCGTGTGATGGTCGTCGGTGGCGATCGTGGCCACCTGCGTGTAGGCCACCGCGATCTTCGCGTAGTGGCCGGCTAGGTCCAGGTGCTGCTGGTGCTCTTTGGGGCAGTAGTTACCGCGGGCGAGGGTGAGTATCAGCGGGTCGCGGCCCTGGATCTCGCTGAGCGTGCGGATGGTGCCGGTGTGATCGGGCAGCGCGTAATCGGGGAAGGTGCCGCCGGGGACGATGTCGGAACGCACGCGATGACCGCCTTTCCTCTGGTGCCGCGGGCGCGACCTGGACGGTGCCCGGGCTCGCCTCAGCACCTGGACCTGGCCGTGCCAGGAAGCACCCAGTGTGCCTCCCGGGTAGCCGTGCCCGCCGGCGCTCATGCCCACACGTCCGAGGCGCCAGGAAGCCAGCAGCGCCACGGCTGCCCCTGCCCAGCTTGAGGAACCAGGCCAAGGGGTATCAGGTGCCTGGGCTGAAGGCGCGAGAGGAGCCGACGTCGTGGATCTGAAACTCGAAGTGGTGGTGCTGCCCGTCGCCGATGTCGAGCGGGCAAAGGACTTCTACGGAGGTCTCGGCTGGCGGCTTGACGCCGACTTGCCGGCCGATAACGGCTTCCGGGTCGTCCAGTTCACGCCGCCAGGCTCGGATTGCTCCATTCAGTTCGGCACGAAGATAACCTCGGCCGCACCCGGCTCGGCCAGGGGCACGTACCTGGTCGTTTCCGATATCGAGGCTGCACGCGACGAACTGGCCTCCCGCGGCGCCGAGATCAGCGAGGTGTTTCATGCCGGGACGCCCGGTGTCCAGTTCCGGCCCGACGTGACAAGCGGCCGGGTCAGCGGACCCGCGCCGGATCACGGGACCTACCGCTCCTTCGCCACTTTCACTGATCCGGACGGTAACGGCTGGCTGCTGCAGGAGGTCACTTCGCGGTTGCCCGGCCGGGTAGACGCTGATGAGACGGCATTCGCGTCCGCAGCGGACCTGGCGAGCGCGATGCGGCGCGCCGAGGCAGCGCACGGCGAGCATGAGAAGCGCACCGGCATGGCAGACCCGGACTGGCCTGACTGGTACGCCGCGTTCATGGTGGCGGAGCAGGCCGGGACGGAGCTGCCGGCATGAGCACCTATGACGTGATCGTGTTTGGCGGCGGCGCACCAGGCGAGCATTGCGCCGCGGCGCTGGCCGCGCGCGGCCTGCATGTCGCCGTCGTCGAGCGCGAGCTGGTCGGCGGCGAGTGCTCCTACTGGGCCTGTATCCCGTCGAAGTCGCTGCTGCGGCCTGGGGAGGCGGTGCACGGCGCGCGCGAAGCCGCCGCGAGCGCGCAGGTCGACGTGGCGGCCGCGCTGGCCTGGCGGGATTTCATGGTGTCAAACTACTCGGACGCCGGCCAGCAGCGCTGGCTCACCGACCGGGGCATCGACCTGCTGCGCGGCACTGGCCGGCTGGCCGGCCCGGGCGTGATCGAGGTCGACGGCGTCGCTCACGGCGCGGATCACATCGTCATCGCGACCGGCGCTGCGCCGGCGGTGCCGGGGATTCCCGGACTCCGCGAGCTGGACGGCGTCTGGGGCACCCGCGAGGCGACGAGCATGAAGGCCGTCCCGCACCGTCTGCTGGTGCTGGGGGGCGGACCCGCCGGCGTCGAGCTGGCCCAGGTGGTGCGCCGTCTCGGCGGCCAGTCGGTGATCATCGAGGGCGCAGGTCGCCTGCTTGCCCGCGAGCCGGCGGCGCTGGGGGAGGCGCTCGGCAAGGCTCTGGGTCGGGACGGGATCGAGCTGGTGCTTGGCAAGCAAGCCACCGCCGCCGCGCGTGACGGTGACGACTACGTCCTGCACCTCAGTGACGGCACGCAGGTGCGGGGCGACCGGCTGCTGGTGGCGACCGGCCGGCGCCCGCGAGTCGACGGCATCGGCCTGGAAACGGTGGGCGTCGAGCCAGGCCCGCACGGCATCCGGGTTGACGAGTACCTGCGCGCGGGCGAGCGGCTGTGGGCCATCGGCGACGTCAACGGCATCTGGCCGCTCACCCACGTCGGCGAGTACGAGGGCGACGTCGTCGCGGCGAACATCGCAGGCGACATGCGCCCGGCGAACTACGAGGCCGTTCCCCGGGTCACCTATACCGATCCGCAAGCCGCGTCGGTGGGGACTGCCGACGCGGCATACAACGCCACGGCGCCGCTGTCAGAGGAGCCGAAGGCCAGCACTTACAGTCACGATTACGCCGAATCCAACGGCTTCCTGACACTGCTCAGCGACGGCCGCCGGCTGACCGGCGCGTATGCGCTCGGACCCGAAGCCGGCGAGTGGATGCAGCAGGCAACGCTCGCCATTCGCGCGCATGTCCCGATCGAGGTCCTGAGCGACACGATCCAGCCGTTCCCCAGCTTCTCCGGCATCTACAACGCGGCACTGAAGGCGCTCTGCATGCAGATCGCAGACATGCCGCCACCAGCCCGGCCAATGGCCGCCCAGACCGCGAACCTGTCCGGACGAGCGGAGGAACCGTAATCAGCGTCCAGCGGAGCCGGGTTAGCTGCGCTGGACGCCAGCCGGGACGCGCGTGAGGCGGTGCCGGCCAAAATCGGGCCAGTCCGGCGAACGGCCGGTACGGGCATCCTGGATGAGTTCCTCAAAGTTGACAGCGAGCAGGATGGCGCCGTCGATCAGCAGGTCACGCTCGGCGTCCGAGATCTCGCCACGTGCAGCCCGCGCGCGGAACTCGGCGCACGTGTGCTCCAGCGCCTCGTCGACCATGAACATCGTCCCCACCTCCTGAGCACCAGGCCTACCCGCCGTCGACAGGCCATGACAGGGGCATTGGTCCCTGGCGGCCGTCGCGCTCTCATGCGCAAGCGGGCGCAGTCGGGGTTGGCCCTGATGCCTGACGTCGCCCGCACCAGGGTTGAGCCGGGGTTCTTCCGGATCGACCCGGCGTGCCCGGCGGGGCAGTCTTGGAATTGCCGGCCGCTGCACCTGCTGCCGCTGACACGACCGCTACCAGCCCATCGTCAACGGAGACCGATCAACATGCTGTGGATCATTGGCCTAGCTCTCATCGCCATCGTGGTACTGACCGTCGTTAGCTTCGCCCTGCACCTCCTGCTCTCGCCCTGGCTGCTGGTGGTGGCCGTCGTTCTGCTCGCCTGGATCAAGCTCCGCCCGCGCCGCTCCCACCGGTAGCCCGTGCCAGGGCGAGTCAGCCGGCTAGTGGTTGCTCATGACTGTCGGGCACACTTCCCACATCGGCCGGCCAGACGAGGAGCCCTGCATGAACCGGGAAGAGCGACGGCAGTTCGTCCACGACCACCGCACCTGCATCTTCGGCTATTCCCGCCAGGAGCACGGTCCGGCCATGACGGTTGTCTACTACGTGGTCGCCGGCGATGACCTGCTCGTTTCCACGATGGCCGCCCGCGGGAAGGCGAAGGCGGTCGCCCGAGACGCACGGGTCAGCCTGTGCGTCCTGGATGAGAACTGGCCGCTGAGCTACCTCCAGGTCTACGGCCACGGGGTTGTTGACAGGGATCCCGGCCTGGCCGCGGACGTACTCGCCGCAGTCGTCGGCCTGATGGCTGGCGAGCAGATACCCGAGAGCCGCCGTCCGCAGATCGCCCAGATGGCTCAGGATGAAGACCGCATCGTGATCCGGGTGCGGCCCTATGCCACGTTCGAGACGCCGCCACGGCACGTCTACAAGATGTCAGATATTGACACGCTGACGCATTTCACCAGCACCTCCCTGCCATGGTGATCCGGGTAGATAGCTATGCTCAATTCATGACTGAAGCGACTCAACGGCCTAAACCGCCGGCTGCTCACGGCGAGGCGGCCGCTGTCCTGCCGGTTCTCGAACGCAACCGGCGGACTTTCGCCTGGAAGACCGCGGATCTCGGCGAGAAGGGTCTGCGGGAGACCACAGCTGCCAGTGCGATGACACTGGGCGGCCTGGTCAAGCACCTGGCGCTGGTCGAGGCAGACTGGCTAGCGGTCAAGCTCGCCGGTCAGGGGTACGGAGCCCCCTGGGACGCGGTGGATTTCGACGCCGATCCTGACTGGGACTGGCGCACTGGCGCCACGGACGCTCCGGAAGACGTCTACACGGTCTGGCGCGACGCGGTCGAGCGGTCGCGCGACCTGGTCGCCGGCGTCATCGCGGAGCGCGGGCTCGACGGGCCGGCGTCGTTTAGCTGGCCGGACGGGCGCACGCCCACCGTCCGCGACATGCTGCTGGACATGATCGAGGAGTACGCGCGCCACACGGGGCACGCGGACATCCTCCGCGAAGCCGTCGACGGCCGAGTAGGAGAAGGCGCGCCCGCGGACTTCAGCTTCTAGCTGGCCGGCCGCGGGTGTCAGTTGTCCGAGCCTCGCGGGATCCCGAGCGTGGCCAGCAGGTCTTCATGAAACTGGATCCACACGAGGTGGCATGAGTCGCGGTCGGGAGCGTCAACCCAGGAGCGCTGCCCGCTCCGGGCGCTGGCCAGCGAGGCGGAGTACAGGCCGGCGTAGCCGTCGAAGCGCGCCAGGTACTCGGTCAGCTGGCCGCACAGCTGCCCGAAGGCGCTTGCCACGGACGCCAGGGTCTGCAGCACCCGGTCGTCCCAGCGCCAGTCGGTGTGATCGTTGACTGCCATCGGGTCACCGCGCGCTGGCCGGAGCTGCCAGTCGGTGCACGCGGCGCCGAACCGGCGGTTGAGCGGCCGGAACGCCTGGCGCACGGCCGTGACGACAGGCAGCGCGTTCGCTTGCTCGAGCTCGGTGGCCAGCCGCCGCTCGTTCTCACTGCGGCCAGCCTCCGTCAGCGACCAGCCGGAGCTGCCGGCGAAGCTCAGCTGGCGGACCCAGCCCGCCGCCTCATGATCCAGCAGCAGTTCCTGAACGGCGCCGGGGTTCAGGTCCCAGCGGGCCGCGACCCCAGCGGCCGTCGGGAATCCCAGTATCCGGGCGCCGTGCAGGGCCAGGTCGGCAGGTGCCGAGCGGTACCGCACGTCAGGAACTTCCCCGGCCACCGGCGCGGCTGGTGGCCCGGCCAAGCCTCACGTGTCCGCTGGCTGGCTCGGTCGCTGACCAGCGGCGGCGGTGAGGGCAGTGAACAAGCTGAGGTCGTCGCCGGCTTCCGGATGCCACTGCACGGCCAGCATGAACGGGCCGGCCGGTCCGTGTCCGCCCGACTGGAACTCGACGGCTTCGACAATGCCGTCATCGGCCCAGGCGGTGGCAGCCAGCCCGGTTCCGAGCCCGTCAATCGCCTGGTGGTGATGGGTCGGCACGGCCGCCTCGGTCCGGCCGAGCACAGCGGCCAGCTGTGCGCCGGGTGCGACGCTCACCTTGTGGGTGCCGTAGCCGCTGGCCTCCGGTGAGTGGCCGTCGTGTCCGACCAGGTCGGGCAGGTGCTGGTGCAGCGTGCCGCCGAGCGCGACGTTGATCACCTGCAGCCCGCGGCAGATGCCGAGCAGCGGCAGCCCCGCGGCCAGCGCTTCCCGGCACAATTCCAGCTCGGCTCCGTCCCGAGCCGGATTAGCAGGCCCGCACGCTTCCACGCGAGCCGCGCCGTACAGGGCCGGATCCACGTCGCCGCCGCCCGACAGCACCAGGCCGTCGATTCTCGGCAGCAGGCCAGCCACGCCTTCCACCGGCGGAAGCAAGACCGGCAGACCGCCTGCCAGCGTCACCATGTCCGCGTACCGGCGCGGCAGCAGGATCGCGGGCAGGTCCCAGGCGCCCCAGCGCGCCTGCTGGGCGTAGCAGCTGATCCCGATGACCGGAGGCGCGTTCATGGCTGCAGAAGTCACGGCTACAACGGTGTCACATATGCGCCGGAGATGCCGCCATCGACCAGGAACTGCGACGCAGTGATGAACGAGGAATCGTCGCTCGCCAGGAACGCCACCGCGGCGGCGATCTCGGCTGGCTCGGCGAACCTGCCCATCGGCACGTGCACGAGCCGCCGGGCGGCGCGCTCAGGATCGGCGGCGAAGAGTTCCTGCAGCAATGGCGTATTGACCGGGCCGGGGCACAGTGCGTTGACCCGGATGCCCTCGCGGGCGAATTGGACACCAAGTTCCCGGCTCATGGCCAGCACGCCACCCTTGGACGCGGTGTAGGAGATCTGCGAGGTAGCGGCGCCGAGCACGGCCACGAACGAGGCGGTGTTGATGATGGAGCCCTTGCCCTGCCGCTGCATGTGCGGCAGGACGTACTTGCAGCACAGGTAGACCGACGTGAGGTTGATCTCCTGGACCCGGCGCCAGGCGTCGATGCCAGTGGTGAGGATCGAGTCGTCGTCGGGCGGGGAGATGCCCGCGTTATTGAACGCGACGTCGATCCGGCCGAACTGCGCGGCCACGCCGTCGAACAGGTCCCGGACCTGATCCTCGTCCGCCACGTTCGCCGCGACGAAGGTGCCGCCGGTCTCGGCGGCTGCCGTCTTGCCGGCAGTCTCGTCGATGTCGACGGCGACGATCGTGGCGCCCTCGGCGGCGAGCCGGCGGGCGCTGGCCAGCCCGATCCCGCTGCCTGCGCCGGTCACCACCACGACCCGATCCTGCAGTCGCTGCATCTTTGCTTCGACCCCGTTCCCTATTCGGTAGCGATGAATACGTTCTTGACCTCGGTGAATGCGTCCACGGCATCCGGCCCGAGCTCACGGCCGAGGCCGGACTGCTTGAAGCCGCCGAACGGCGTCCAGTACCGCACCGACGAATGCGAGTTGACGGACAGGTTGCCGGTCTCGACGCCACGGGCCACCCGGATCGCGCGGCCGACGTCGCGCGTCCAGATCGAGCCGGACAGTCCGTAGGGCGTGTCGTTGGCCAGTGCGATCGCCTCCGCATCGTCCGCGAACGGCGTCACCGTGACGACCGGGCCGAAGATCTCCTCGGTATACGCGGGGCTGCTGGTGCTGACCGGCGCGAGCACCGTCGGCGGATACCAGAAGCCGGGGCCATCCGGTGCGCTGCCGCGGAACGCCACCGGCGCGCCGTCGGGCACGTAGCTGGCCACGTGCGTGCGGTGCGCCGCCGAGATCAGCGGGCCCATCTCGGTGCCGTCCGCGGCCGGGTCGCCGACCCGGACGGCCCGCACGGCGGGCTCCAGGCGCGCCATGAACGCGTCCATGACGCTGGCCTGGACGAGGATCCTGGAGCGGGCGCAGCAGTCCTGGCCGGCGTTATCGAACACCGCGTACGGCGCGGTCGCCGCCGCTTTCTCGATGTCGGCGTCGGCGAACACGATGTTCGCGCTCTTGCCGCCCAGCTCCAGCGTCAGCCGCTTCACCTGGCGAGCGCAGCCCGCCATGATCTGCTGGCCGACCTCGGTCGAGCCGGTGAAGACGATCTTGCGGACCAGCGGGTGGTCGACCAGGCGCTGGCCGACCACGCTGCCCTTGCCGGGCAGCACCTGGAAGACCCCTTCCGGCAGGCCGGCCTCCAGGGCGAGCTCGCCGATCCTGATAGCGGTCAGCGGGGTCATCTCGGCCGGCTTGGCCACGACCGCGCAGCCGGCTGCCAGCGCCGGAGCCATGCCCCAGGACAGGATCGGCATCGGGAAGTTCCACGGCACGATGAGGCCGACGACGCCGACCGGCTCCTTGAACGTGACGTCCAGGCCGCCGGCCACCGGGATCTGCCGGCCAGCCAGCCGCTCCGGCGCTGCCGAGTAGTACAGCAGCACGTCCCTGACCTGGCCGGCTTCCCACCGCGCCTGGCCGGCCGGATGCCCCGAGCCGGCGATCTCCAGCGCGGCGAGCTCCTCGATATGGGAGTCGATGGCGGCGGCGAACCTGCGCAGCAGCCTGCCGCGGTCGCTGGGCGCGACGTCCCGCCAGGCTTGCTGCGCGCTGGCCGCCCGTTCGATCGCGGCGTCGGCCTGGTCGGCGTCGATCTGGGTGACGTCGGTAACCGGCTGCTCGGTGGCAGGGTTGATCACGGTGTATGCGGTCATGGCATTTACAGCCGCTCGAAGCAGCGGCGCAGCTCCCAGTCGGTGACGGCGGCGTCGTAGGCGGCTAGCTCGACGCGCGCGTAGTTGGCGTAATGCTCGATCACGGCCGGGCCGAAGGCCGACCTGGCGATCTCGCTGTGCTGCCAGAGCTCCAGGGCGTCCCGCATGGTGCTGGGCACCCGACGGCTGGTGTCGGTGTAGGCGTTTCCCTCGAAGGCCGGCTCGAGCGGCAGCTTGCTGTCGATGCCGTGCAGGCCGGCCGCGATCATCCCGGCGATGGCCAGGTACGGATTCACGTCGCCGCCGGGGGTACGGTTCTCGGCACGCAGCGAGTGACCGTGCCCGACCAGGCGGATCGCGCACGTTCTGTTGTCCACGCCCCAGCGGACGGACGTGGGCGCGAAGCTGCCCGGCACGTACCGCTTGTAGGAGTTGATGTTCGGCGCGTAGAGCAGGGTCAGCTCGCGCATCGCGGCCAGCTGGCCGGCCACGAAATGCTCGCCGAGCTCCGACAGGCCGTGCTGGCCGGCACCGGCCAGTACCGGCGAGCCGTCGGCGCCGCGCAGGCTGAGATGGATGTGACAGGAATTGCCCTCGCGGTTGTTCGGCTTGGCCATGAACGTGATGCTCATGCCGTCCTGCGCCGCGATCTCCTTCGCGCCGGTCTTGTAAATCGAGTGGTTGTCGCTGGTGGCGACCACGTCGGCGTAGCGGAACGCGATCTCGTGCTGGCCGAGGTTGCACTCGCCCTTGGCCGACTCCACGTACATGCCCGCGCCCGACATGCCGTTGCGGATGCGGCGCAGCACCGGCTCGACCCGCGAGGTACCCAGGATGGAATAGTCGACGTTGTAGCCATTTGCGGGAACGAGGTCCTGGTAGTTCTTCGCCGCTGCCTGCTCGTAGCTGTCGGCGAACAGGATGAACTCAAGCTCGGTTCCGGCCAGCGCGGTCAGGCCCCGCTCGGTGAGCCTGGCGACCTGCTGCCGCAGGATCTGCCGTGGGGACTCCAGCACCGGACTGCCGTCCAGCCAGCTCAGGTCTGCCAGCGCCAGCGCGGTGCCCGGATGCCAGGGCACGCGGCGCAGCGTGCTGATATCGGGCTGCATGACGAAGTCGCCGTAGCCGCGCTCCCAGGACGACATCTGGTAGCCCTCGACGGTGTTCATGTCGACATCGACTGCCAGCAGGTAGTTGCAGCCCTCGGAGAATTCCTGCGCCACCTCGGCGAGGAAGAACTCCGCGGACAGCCGCTTGCCCTGCAGGCGTCCCTGCATGTCGGTGAGCGCGAGGACTACCGTGTCGATCTCGCCGGTGGCGGTGAGCTCGCGCAGCTCGTCCAGGGACAGCATCCCCGGACGAGCCGCGCCAGCATGCGAGTCAGTCATGATCAGGTCGTCAGCTCCGCCTCGATGGCGGCCAGTTCCTCAGCCGTGCCCTGGACGCGCGGGCCGGTGAACCAGTTCTTGGCCGACACTGCCCAGTAGATGCCAGCGAAGCCGAGCACGACGACCACGGCGACCACGGCGTAGTTGAACGTGGCCCAGTGGATCGGCCCGACCTGGGGCAGCATGAACAGGATGGTGATGATGACCACCCAGGTCACCGCGATCCAGCCGACGATGTAGCTCCACCGGCCGAGGTGCCACGGGCCGCGCTGGAAGCTCTCGCCCTGGCGCAGCCGCAGGTACGTCGGCATCACATAGGCAATGTACAGGCCGATCACGGCGATGGAGGTGACGGCGGCGTAGGCGGCGGTATTCCACAGATAGGGCAGGCCGAGCACGAACGCGAAGCCGGCCGCCAGCCAGATGGCGTTGGTAGGCGTCCGGGTCCGGTGGTTCACCTTGTGCCAGATCGCCGAGCCTGGCAGCGCGCCGTCGCGGGAGAACGCGTAGATCATCCTGGAGTTGGCCGTCACCGACGACATGCCACAGAACAGCTGCGCGCCGATCGCTATCAGCAGCAGCAGCTTGGCGCCGGTCGTGCCGATGGCGTCGATGAAGATCTGCGCTGGCGGCACTCCGGTGAGCGAGGTAGACGACGCCTCCGCGGTGTAGTTCTGGATTGCGAAGGTGATCCCGATCAGCAGGACCCAGCCGGCGAACAGGGACACCACGATGGACATCACGATCCCACGCGGGCCAGCCGTCGCGGCCTTGTGCGTCTCCTCGGTCATGTGCGCGGACGCGTCGTAACCGGTGAAGGTGTACTGGGCGAGCAGCAGGCCGATCGGGATGATGTACCACCAGCCAAGTGACAGGCCGGTGTTGTTGACCAGGTGTCCGAAGACGAAGCTGGCGGACTGATGGTGCGACGGCACGAAGATGAGCACCGACACGATGATCAGCACGCCGAGTATGTGCCACCAGACGCTGATGTCGTTGAGCAGCGCGACCAGCTTGATGCCGAACTGGTTCAGCAGCCCGTGCAGGAGCAGCACGCCGCCGTAGATCAGGACCGTGACCCAGTGATAGGTCGGGGTGCCGAACTGCAGGCTGAGCAGCGCATTGATGAACAGCGCGGCGCCGAAGTCGATGCCCGCGGTGACCGCTACCTGGCCGAGGAAGTTGAACCAGCCGGTGAACCAGGACCAGGCCGGCCCGCGAGTCCTGGCCAGCTTGGCTGACCAGTAGTACAGGCCGCCGGCGGTGGGGTAGCTAGAGCAGACCTCGGCCATGGCCAGGCCGACGAACAGCGTCATGATGCCGACAAACGGCCACCCCCAGACGATGACGGCCGGGCCGCCGGTGGCCATGCCATAACCGTAGAGAGTCAGGCAGCCGGACAGGATCGAGATGATCGTGAACGAGACGGCGAAGTTCGAGAAGCCCGACATCCGCCGGCGCAGCTCTTGTGCGTAGCCGAGGTGATGGAGGGTTTCCTCATCGCTCATAGTCGCTGATTCATTGACTGACACGAGGGGCTCCTTGACTGCGGTAGTGCCGTCGACGGGGTCAGGGTCTGAGCCGGGATCTCAGGTCTGGCGGGGGTGAAATTCAATGGTCTAATATCAGACCAATGATGGGCAGGTCTGAGTCAATGTGCAAGACCCTTGACCAGATTCGTCACTCGCGCCCCATCGGTACCGGCACGCGGGCAAGGGGGACCCGCGTGCCGGGGGCGCGTGCCTGGCATGCAGTGACCTAGAGTCTGGTCGTGTTCTCTGCAAGGGCGGTGTTGCCCGCGAGGAGGGTCGCGTTAGGTGAGTATCGGGTCCGAGGCAGCTGGCAAGGCGGCGGGGGTTGACCTTTCCGGCGTGCTGCGACCTGTCCGTGAGGGCAACGCGTTCGAGGAGACTGTCGAACGGCTGCTGTCGATCATCAAGCTGGGCATGGTGGCTCCCGGCGAGAAGTTCCCGGCTGAGCGCGAGCTAGCCGCGCAGCTCGGCATCAGCCGGATCACCTTGCGCGAGGCCATCCGGGAGCTGAGCGAGGCCGGGTACGTGTCGTCGCGCCGCGGGCGGTTCGGCGGCACCTTCGTGACCAGCGCCCCGCCCGCGCCGGACAAGGCTGAGCTGCGCCGGCTGGCATTCGCGGACGCCGGCAAGCTGTCGGACGCGCTGACGTTCCGGCTGGCGGTGGAGAGCGGCGCCGCTGACGTGCTGGCCGGCCAGTTCGCAGCCACCTCAGACGACCGGATCCGGGCGATGCTGACGGCCAAGCTGACCGAGGTGAACGCGGCCGGCCCGGACGACTACCGGCGGCTGGACACGCTGTTCCACCTCAGCATTTCCGAGCTGGCTGGGTCCAGCCTGCTCGCGGCTGCCTGCGCCGATGCCCGGATGCGGCTCAACGACCTGCTCAATGCCATCCCCGTGCTGCAGCGCAACATCGATCACACCGCGCGCCAGCATGAGGCGATCGTCGAGGCCATCCTGGCCGGCGATGCTCTCGCCGCGCGCACGGCGGTGGCCGAGCACCTGGCCGGAACCGCCGCGCTGCTCCGCGGCTTCCTCGGCTAGCCGCTGATCCGCTGCGACGCCGGTGCCAGCATCGGTCGGCGGGCGGACACCGGCTCCGGCAGGTCGCCATCCGATGACGCGGCGCCGTCCGGACGGCCGGGGCTAAAGTGGAAGGCAAGCCCGCAGGGGCGCGCCGCCTCGTCCGGGTGTACCAGGGGGACCGATGAAGTTCTGGAAATGGGCCTGCGCGGCCGCGCTGGTCATTGCCGGCGTGCTCGTGGTGCTCGGCAAGGACGACATGATCCGCATCCGCCAGATGCACCGCATGTAGCTCACGCGACGCCGATCGCGTCCACGCCGGCGGCGTCGGGGCTGGTGAGCGCGGTGGAGTGCGCGCGCCCGGATTCGGCGATCGCCTCCCGGACGACGGAGCCGAGCAGAGCGGCGGCTAGCGGGAAGGCCAGCGCGGTGGCGGCGTTCGAGCCGAGCATGTGCTTGGTGGTGGCAAGTGCGAAGAAGGCTGGCGGGATGAATGCGGCGACCGCGCAGCCCGTCAGGCAGAGCGTCGCGACGGCGGCGTCCCGTCGCCAGGACTGAGCTCTGGTCCGCGCACCGGACCGCCGCAGCGCGATGATGGCGGTCCCCGCCATCGCGGCCCACATCGGTAGCAGCCAGAACAACCCCAGGCCGGACGGAATCCCGGCCACGATGCTGCTGACCACCCCGACCCTGTTCTCTACCGCGCCGGCCGGCTGGCGCTGGGCGGATAGCTGCCCAGGTAACTCACGCGCATGGCCAGCGCTTCGTTGGCAGCCTGCTGGCCGACCTGCAAGATCCGCCACGGATGGGTCACCAGGAACCGGGCGATGGTCAGGTCCGTCAGTCGGCTGGCATATCGCCGGTACAGCGGGCTGTACTCGACAGCGGCCGGCCGGCTCCAGTAGTTGGTGCCCGCGTAGCTGGCCCAGGCCGCTGGCAAGCCGAGCGCGCTGAGCTCGGCGCGCGCCCCCTGGCCGCCGGACGCCCCGGACGCCCCGGACGCCCCGGACGCACCGGACGCGCCGGACGCGCCGGACGGCGGCGGCGCGGGTGACGAGCTGGCCGAATATCGCGTCCACCGCGTACTGACGGTCCAGCGCCCGGCCCCGCGCGGTGCTGGCCTCGTCGTGCACGTATAGCCCGGCGCCCGCCAGCAGGCAGCCGGCCAGCGCGATGGCCGCCGCGGACCGGCGGCTGGCGAACCGCTGCCAGCCCCGGCCGGCGCGGCCTGCGCGCCCGGCGCGGCCTGCGCGCCCGGCGCCGCGGGTGGCCAGCACGAGCGTGGCGCAGACCGGGAGGACCAGCGGGACGTACTGCTGCTTGGACCAGATGACGAGGAAGCCGCCTGCGCCCGCCAGCAGCAGTGCGAGGACGTAGCCGCGTCCGGTCCGGCTGAGCTGAGCCACGCCCGCCGCGACCAGCAGCAGGCCGGCCAGCATCGCGCCCTCGCTGTACGGGCTGGCGAAAATGTCGAAGAACGTGGCGTCCGCCATGACCAGCCAGAGCGCCGCGGCCAGCGCGATCTGGCCGCGGACCGTGGCGGCCAGCGCAAGCGCCAGGCTGGCGATGGCGGCTGAGACGAGCGCGCAGGTCACGACGCCGAGCGCGATGAGGTTGATGACGCCGGACAGGCCGAGTAACGGCGTCAGCCAGCGGGCCGCGATGAGCAGCAGATGCTCCGAGGACAGGTAGGTGGTCGCCCCCGCGCAGCGCGGCGACCTGACATAGGTGAAGTACGCGTAGGCCAGGTAGCGCGGGTGCCCGCCGGTGACCGGCCCGACGCCGAAGGCGCACATGAGCCGCTGGCCGTCACCGTTGTCGGCCATCGCGACCGGCGACGGCACCAGGAACCGGATGGTGAACGCGGCCAGCGAGACTCCGAAGATCGCGAGCCAGCTCCTGTGCCTGAGCGTGATGGCGCCCCGTCGCGCCGCGTGCCGTGCCACACCGTCCCCCCTCGACGGGTGCGATGCTAACGGCGCAGCACGCCAGGCCGTGGGATCCGGGCGGCCCGCGTGTACCGGCTCAATCAGGAAATGCTGGCGAAGTTCACGACCAGGCTCTCCGGGCCGCGCAGGTTCAGGTTCGGCTTATAGGCCAGCCCGCGGAGCTCCAGCTCTGGCGCTACCACCCGGCGGGCGAACTCCTGCAGCGCGATGGTGGCCTCCAGCCGGGCTAGCGGAGCGCCCAGGCAGAAGTGCGGTCCGGCTGCGAAGGCGAGGTGCGCGGTCGCGCCGCGGGTGATGTCGAAGACGTCGGGATGCTCGAACGCGTCCGGATCGCGGCCCGCGGCAGCCAGCAGCAGCAGGATGAGCGCGCCGTCCGGCGCGGCGATGTCCCCGACCTGCATGCCGCCGCGGGCAACGCGGGCGGTCAGCTGCACCGGGGCGTCGTAGCGGAGCGTCTCCTCGACCGCGCTGCCCGCCAGCTCCGGGCTGGCCTGCAGCAGGGCGAGCTGATGCGGGTGCCGGAGCAGCGCCAGGATCGCGTTGGAGATGAGGCCGACCGTGGTCTCATGTCCGGCGACAAGCAGCAGGATGCAGGTCGCGATCAGCTCGTCCTCGGTCAGCCGCTGACCTGCATCCTCGGCCTTGATCAGCTCGGACAGCAGGTCCTGCTGCGGGTCCGCCCGGCGGGTGGCGATGAGGCCGCGGAAGTAGTGGGCGAACTCATCACTGGCCACCTGGGCGCATTCCTCCCGGGCTTGCGCCTCCGCCGGGCTCAGGCCGAATCCTGGCTGCAGCGAGTGGGCGAGCCGTGCCGACCAGCCGGCGAACCGGGGATGATCAGCGATCGGCACGCCGAGCATCTCCGAGATGATGCGCACGGGCAGCGGATACGCGAGCTGACTGACCACTTCCAGCTGGCTGGCGCAGGCGGCCGCGTCCAGCAACTCGGCGGTGATCGCCCGGATCCGGGGTTCGAGCCGGGCAATCATCCGCGGCGTGAAGGCCTTCGACACCAGCCGGCGCAGCCGGGTGTGGTCCGGCGGATCGAGGGACAGGAATGACGGCCGGCTGGCGCGGCGGCCGCCATCAGGCGGTGCGAGCAGCGACCGGTGCCGTTCGCTGCTCGCGTTCGGATGACGAATCACTGCCGAGATGTCGGCGTGCTTCCCGGCTACCACCAGGGCACCGTCAGCCTCGGCGAACGGCGACGCCACCCGCAGGCCGGCGAGTACCGGATACGGGTCCGGCAAGGTTGCCGGGTCGGCGAGGTCGGCGAGCGCGGGCCGCTGCAAGGTTGTCATCGGCGGGTCTCCGGAGGGAAGGAGGGGAACGGGCTCGGACTTAGCGTGCGGCCGGGGCGGGCACGCCGACCGGGTTGGGGAACGGAAGCTCGGCAGCACACGCAGCGCTAATCGGCGCGAGCAGGTCCGCGAGCTCAGCGGTCCGCTCCGCGCCCAGCCGCGCCCACGGTCGCCCGGCGGCACGGTTGGTCGCCGCCTCGATGCCCCGGTGCAGCGCCAGCCCGTCGTCGGTGGCCGGGCTTGTCGGCTGACCGGCATCCTTCAGCAGGCCCCGCTCGGTCAGCCGGCCGGTGGCGGCGGTCCATTCCGGGTCCGTCCAGCCGCGGGCGCGCTGGATCCAGTCCCGGTCGGCGCTGACCGCCACGTGACCCCGGCCGCCGGTGGCCAGGTCCACCCCGGCCCGCAGCACGATTGACTCGCAGCCGTCGATGTCGGCCGCGACCAGCGCGGCGATATGGCCGTCGCCGCGGTGCTCGCGCAGCACGGTCGCGGCGTGCCAGAGGCGTGCCAGCGGCTCGGCCGGCACCGGCAGCGCCGAGTTCGCGGCACCGAGCACCCGGCCCGCGAAGTCCAGGTCCTCGGCCGCCGCCGCGAGCTGACCGGCAGCCGCGGCGATGGGCGCCGGTACCGGTTCGGCGGGCGGCAGGTCCAGGAGCCGCCGCAGCGCGGATACCGCGCCGGCCTCGCGCACGGCGAGCGCGCTGGCCGGGCTGATCAGCTCCCAGACCGCGGGCAGCGCCCGGCTCACCATGGCCGGCGCGAACGAGCAGAACGCGGCGATGACCGGCGCCGGGCTGGCGGGCCCGAGCGGCGCCGCCCGCCCGGCGAAGTAGCCGCGCCAGAACCCGCGCAGGCCAGCTAGCTCGAAGGCATCCGTGGCTTCGGCGGCGAAATAACTGATCACGTGCACTGGCTCGAAGAGCGTCCACATCCGGCGGGCGGTCAGGGCGGTGTCGCTGAGGAACCCATCGCTCATGCGACCATCATTACAGGCTTCCGGACAAATCGATACATGCTAACCGCACCAGAAGCGGCAGTTCAGGTCGTCGGCACCTCACCGGGCGTCCAGGCCCGCTCGGCGGCCGTTGGCTGGGCCGGCACCTGTGCAAGGCCGGCAATGAGCGGATGGTGACAGGCTGCCAGGTGGCCGAGGCTGCCGTGCTGGATCAGCGGCGGTTCCTCCGTCGTGCAGATCTCGGTCGCGTAGCGGCAGCGGGGATGGAAGCGGCATCCGGCGGGCGGTGAGATCGGGCTGGGGACGTCACCCTCAAGCACGATCTGCTGCCTGCTAGCAGACAGATCAGGATCGGGAATTGGCACCGCGGACAGCAGCGCCTCGGTGTAGGGGTGTACCGGTCGCTGGTAGAGCTCCTCGGCCGGCGATATCTCCACGATCTTGCCGAGGTACATGACCGCGATCCGGTCCGAGACATGCCGCACCACGCCCAGGTCGTGCGCGATGAAGATGTAGGTAAGCCCGAGCTCATCCTGGAGGTCATCCAGCAGGTTGATGACCTGCGCCCGGATGGACACGTCGAGCGCTGACACCGGTTCGTCGGCGATGACGAGCTTCGGCTTCAGCGCCAGCGCCCTGGCCACGCCGATGCGCTGCCGCTGGCCGCCGGAGAACTCATGCGGAAACCTGTTGATGTGCTCAGCAGACAGGCCGACAACGTCGAGCAGCTCCAGCACGCGCTTCTTGATCTGCGTCCGGTTGCCGACCCGGTGGATTCGCAGCGGATCGGAGATGATCGCACCCACCCGCTTGCGCGGGTTCAGCGAGGCGTACGGATCCTGGAACACCATCTGCAGCTCACGCCGGACCGGCCGGAGCTGGCGGCGCGAGTACTTCGAGATGTCGTTGCCTTCGAAAATCAGCGAGCCGCTGGTGATGTCGTAGAGCCTGGCGATGCAACGAGCCAGGGTGGACTTACCGCAGCCGGACTCACCGACGAGGCCGAGGGTCTCGCCAGCCCGAAGCTCGAAGCTGATGTCGTCCACCGCGTGCACGCGGGCCACCTCGCGCTGGAGCAGGACGCCGTTCCGGATCGGGAAGTACTTCTTCAGGTGCTCGGCCCGCAGCAGCACTTGCCCTGCTTGGATCTCCGGGCCCTCGTCGAGGACCGGCAGGTCGGCAGCTTCCTCGGCAGTCACCGCGGCCGGGTCGTCAGTCACGGTGCCTCCTCGACAAGCTCGGGATGGACGGTCCGGTCCCGGACGTCCAGCTTCTGCCGCGCGCTCAGGTGACATGCGTCCAGGTGGCCGTCACCTGTCCGGTCGAGCAGCTCTGGTCGTTCCGAGCAGCGATCGAACCGGTGCCCGCAGCGCGCGGCGAACGCGCAGCCGGATGGCAGTCGCAGCAGCGACGGCGGCAGTCCGGGAATGGCAGCAAGCCGTCGCGGACGCGGCCGGTCGAGCCTCGCGATCGAACCGAGCAATCCCCAGGTGTAGGGGTGCTGAGGGTCGTAGAACAGCTCCCGCTGCGTGCCCTGCTCGACGATCCGGCCCGCGTACATGACCGCTATCCGATCGGCCATGTCGGCCACCACGCCCATGTCGTGCGTGATCAGCACGACGGCCGTGCCGAAGTCCTCCCGCAGCTTCTTGATCAGGTTCAGGATCTGCGCCTGGATCGTCACGTCCAGGGCCGTGGTGGGCTCGTCCGCGATGAGCAAATCGGGGTTGCAGGACACCGCCATCGCGATCATGACCCGCTGCCGCATCCCGCCGGAGAACTGATGCGGATAGGCATCGATGCGCTCGCGCGCGTTGGGGATGCCGACGGAGGTGAGCAGTTCGATGGTCCGGTCACGCGCGGCTTGCTTGCCGACTTTCTCGTGCGCGCGGATCTGCTCCTCGATCTGCCAGCCGATCTTGTAGACCGGATTCAGCGACGTCATCGGGTCCTGAAAGATCATGCCGATGCCGGCCCCGCGGATCGAGCGGATCTCGTCCTGCGACAAGGTCATCAGGTCGATGCCCTTGTAGATGACCTGGCCCTCGAACTGCGCGTTCTGGTCGGTGATCAGCCGCATGACGGACATCATCGTCACGCTCTTGCCGGAGCCTGACTCGCCGACGATGCCCAGCGTCTCGCCTTCGTACAGGGTCGCCGACACCCCGTCGACGGCCCGCACGACGCCGTCATCGGTGCGGAAGGAGACCTTGAGGTCGCGTATGTCCAGCAGCGGACTGGCCATCAGGTGGGCCGCACTCTCGGGTCCAGCCGCGCGTAGGCGATGTCGACGAGCGTGTTGGCGAGCACGATGAAGAACGCGCCGAAGATGACAACGGCCATGATTGTCGGCAGGTCGAGGTTCTGGAGCGCCTGCCAGGTCAGGAACCCGACACCGTGGATGCCGAACACCACCTCGACCAGGATGGCGCCGCCACCGACCAGGGCGCCGAAGTCCAGGCCGAACAGGCTGACGAAGGTGATCATCGACGTGCGGAGCGTATGCCGGGTGAGCACGCGTCGTTCCGACAGGCCCTTGGCGCGCGCGGTCCGGACATAGTCCTCACTCTGGACCTCTATCAGGTTTGCTCTCAGCACGCGTGCGTAGAAGCCGATGTACAGGATCGACAAGGTGATCCACGGGAAGACCAGACCCTCGAACCACAGCACCGGACTGACTGTGAACGGCGTGTAGCCCAGTGGTGGCACCCAGCTGAACAAGAAGGTGCTATGCAGCTTGCCCTGGGTGATGAGGTTAACGACCTGGCCCAGAAAGAACACCGGCATGGAGATGCCGATCAGCGCGATGATCATCAGGATCGGGTCGTAAATCCGGCCGCGGAGCGTAGCCGCTGCCACGCCCATGACGAGGGCCATGACAACCCAGATCAGCGCGGCGCCGAAGACCAGCGACAAGGTCGCAGGTGCGGCCGCGAAGATCTCCGGGATGACCAGCTGGCCCTGATCGGAGTAGGACACCAGGTCACGGGTGATAAAGATCCGCTTCATCATCAGGCCGTACTGGACGACCAGCGGCCGGTTGAGCCCGAACTGGGCCCGGACCTCGGCCAGTGTCTGCGGGCTCGGGTTCCGGCCTGCGATGGCGCGGGCCGGGTCGACGCCGGGCGTCTTGAAGAAGATGATGAAAACCAGCACCGTGATTACGAACATGACGACTACGGCCCAGAGCGAGCGGCGCACGATGAAGGTCAGCATGCGATCAGTTCCATCTCAGGGGCCATCGCTACCGCACTCTCAGTTTTGCGCGCGGATCGAGCGCATCGCGGACGCCGTCGCCGAGCACGTTCATCGCCAGCACGGTGAGCACGATCATGATGCCGGGAGCGAGCGACACCCACGGCCGCGTATAGAGCAGGTCCTGGGCGTTGGAGATCATGGTGCCCCAGCTGACGTTCGGCGGCTGCACGCCGACGGATAGGTAGGACAAGGCCGATTCGGTCAGGATCGTGGTCGCGATCATGAGCGGCATCAGCACGATGACCGTCGACACCACATTCGGCAGGACCTCGCTGAAGATGAGCCGGAAGTTCGATGCGCCCTGCGCGATCGAGGCCTCGACGAACTCCTTGTTGACGACTGACAGCACCTGGCCGCGGACAGGCCGGTACACGTACGGGATGAAGATGAAGGCGATGATGACCGTCGGCGTCCACAGGCTGCTCGCGCTGACGTTGAGGATGCCGACCTTGAAGCCGTTGGAGTGCGTAAGCAACTCGGTCGCGATGGAGATCGCCAGCAGATAGACCGGGAACGCCCAGATCACGTCCATCAGCCGGGACAGGATGGCGTCGGTGGTCCCGCCGAAGAAGGCGGCGATAAGTGCCAGGATGGTGGCCGCGATAGAGCAGAACAAGGCTGAGCAGATCCCGATCTGCAGCGACGTGCGGCCGCCGTACAGCAGCAGCACCGCGACGTTGCGGCCGAGTCCGTCGGCGCCCAGGAAGTAGTGCTGAAGATCCCAGGTCGGGCCGATGGGGGTCTCGCCCAGCTTCAGTACCCCGCCGCCTTGCTGCATGACGGGCACGACCTTGCCGTTGACGATCGTCGTGCCGTTAAGATTCGGCGCCAGCGGGCTGGGGTCATGGGCGTAGTGCGCATAGAGCGGCGCGGCCACGCACATCACGACGATCAGCACGAACAGCCCGAGGGCCGACAGCGCGACGCGGTTCCCCCGGAGCCTGCGCCAGGCCAGCGCCCACGGGTTGCGGCCGGCAACTGCCGGCCGCAACTCCGTGACCCCGGCTTGCTCGACTACAGCAGCCATGAAGTGCTCTCCGCCAGGTTCCGGCGGCCTACTTCGACAGCCAGAGCTGGTCGATCAGGATGTACCACTGCGGGTTCCACTGGTAGCCGTGCACATTCTTGGACAAGAAGTCGATCTGCTTGGGGTTGTACAGATCGACCCATGGTGCCTGCTGGGTATCCATGTGGTCTACCTGCGTCCACAGCGACGCTGCCTGCGCCGGGTTGGTGGCAGCGACCGACTCGGCCTGGTTGATCAGCTTCTGGATAGCCTGGTCGCAGAAAGCAGCGATGTTCGGGCTGGCGTCGCTGTTCTTGTGGATGGTGTTGCAGCCAAGCAGCACATTGAGGAAGTCCGACGGGGCCGGATAGTCCTGGTACCAGGCTGACCAGGCCACGTTCCACTTGCTCCAGTTCGCCGAGTTCTGCACGAACGGGTACTGCGCCGCGGCGGTCAGCAGCTGAGTGCTCGCCTTGTAGCCGATCGAGTTAAGGTCGGCGACCATCTGCTCGGCCAGCGCGGTGCCGACCTGGTCGTTGGTGCCGTTGACCACGACCTTGTCCCCGAGCGTGCCCGAAGCCTTCACCAGCTGCTTGGCCTTGGCCACGTTCGGCGCCGACCAGGTGGTCTGCGACCCGGTGGTATAGGGGCAGTAAGCGACATAAGACGGGAAGTTCGGCGGCAGGATCTGGCAGGCCGGGACGGCCAGCGACGGTCCGCCGGCGATCTTCACATAGGCCGAGCGATTGGCCGCGTAGTTGATGGCCTGGCGGGCCATCACGTTGTTGAACGGCGGCCTGGTGGTGTTCAGCGCCATGTACCAGTCTGCGGTCAGGGTGTTGACGTGCACCTGGCCTGCGTACTGGGCGCTGTTGAGCGTCGACAACTGGTCGGACGGGATCTGGTCGCCGTCGAAGACCTCGTTGGCCTGGCCGTTCTTGACCTCGGTCACCTCGTCGGAGACCTGGAGGCCGTACTTCTCGATGATCTCGTTGGGGTAGCCGGCCGGCTGGGCTTGCGCGCTCCACACCTTGAAGTACGGGTTGCGGACGAGCACCGCCGCGGTGTTGGGGTTGTACGACTTCCACATGTACGGGCCAGTGCCCGGCGGGACGTTGTTGCCGGTCAGCTTCGGCGAGGTGCCGGACGGGACCGCGTAGGCAAATGGCAGCGAGAGCTGATCCATCAGCTCCGGGTCGGGCGCGGTCAGGTTAATGGTCAGCGTGTAGGCAGAGTCGTTCGCGACCACGCCGGTCTTGCTCAGGTCGCAGGCCTTGGTGCTGCACTTGTTCGCGCCGACGATGTCGCTGTAGAACGAGGTCGGGCCTGGCACCGTGAACTGGCGCTCGAAGGTGGTGACGAAGTCGCTCGGCTTCAGCACCTGGCCATTGGAGAACTTGATGCCACGGCGGATGGTGAAGGTGTAGGTCTTGCCGCCGTTGGTGGGCGTCGGGATGGAGGTGGCCAGGTCGGGCACGATCTTGGTGCCGGGGAGGCCGCCAACGTGAGCGAAGCCCACGAGGCCGTCGTGAGTGTTGATCAGCAGCTGCCACTCTTCGAGTGTGTAGTTCTGCGCGGGGTCGGCTACGCCGAAGGCGGAGTTCGCCAGAATGGTGAACGTGCCGCCTGCATGGCCGGCCGCGGTAGTGGTACTGGAATTGTTAGACGGGCTCGGGCTGCTGCCACAGCCGGCAGCGGCCAGGGCGAGCACGGTCAGTGCCCCGAGGCTCCCCAACCCGCGCTTCCCGCTTAGGTGAGTGGTGGCTTTTGACATGATGTGCGTCATCTGGTGCCTCCTTATCGAAAAGTTATACTGTCTGAGAGCTGATCTCTGGAAGTGCAGGCAGATAACGCTTTGGGACCAGGATGTGCGGCTCCAGCCCTCCCTAGGTGGCTATTTCCCGCTCTCAAGCTGCTAAGGCGCGCGCAAAGTTCAGAGCGCATAATTCCGTCTGTAACGGGCACAATCGGAAGCTGCTTGGTCACTGCTGCGGGGCGCACTGGCTGCCGCCGTCACGTGTGATGCAGGCCATGTGCCGGCCCGATTGCGGGCGCGGAACTATTTACGGCACAATGATGTTGTGAAATACGTGGGACAGGCGGATGAGACTCAGCGCGCAGGTGGCGCCGGGCTTGCTGCTGACCCGGCTGAGCCTGCCCGGGTTGAGGCAGCCCCGGCCCAGCTAGCCGCCATGCCGGGCGGTGTTGGCTCGGACTCAGGCACCCGCGGGCGGATTGCCCGGCTCATCCTCGAGAACGGGCCGGTGACCGCTGCCGGGCTGTCTGCCAGGCTGGGCCTTACCCCGGCGGCCGTACGCCGGCACCTGGACAACCTGATCGCCGATGGCCTGGTCGAGGCGCGCACCGCGCGGTCCTATGCCAGCCGCGGGCGTGGCCGGCCCGCCAGGATGTTCGCGATCACCGATGCCGGCCGGAGCGCGTTCGAGCACGCCTACGACGACCTGGCCACTAGCGCGCTGCGCTACCTGGCCGAGACGGCCGGTCCGGGCGCGGTTGCCAGTTTCGCCCGGCGGCAGATTTCCGAGCTGGAGCGCCGGTACCGGCCGGTCGTGGCTGCCGCTGAGCCCGCCGACAGGGTCAAGGCGCTCGCTGCGGCGCTGTCCGCCGATGGCTACGCGGCGTCGGCCGGTCACGCTCCGGCCGCTGGCGGGGGAGACCAGCTCTGCCAGCATCACTGCCCGGTGGCGCATGTCGCTGCCGAGTACCCGCAGCTCTGCGAGGCCGAGACGGAGGCGTTCGGCCGACTGCTTGGCACGCCCGTGCAGCGCCTTGCCACCATCGCGCACGGCGACGGGATCTGCACCACGCACGTGACCGCACCATCCCTGGTGCACAGCCGCACAACCAACGAGGCCGGAGGAATCTCCGCATGACCACTATCGCTCACCCGGAACTCGAGGGACTCGACCGGTACAAGTTTGGCTGGTCCGACTCGGATGCAGCCGGCGCTACGGCCCGCCGCGGCCTGAACGAGGACGTCGTGCGCGACATCTCGGCCAAGAAGGGCGAGCCGCAGTGGATGCTGGACCTGCGGCTCAAGGGCCTGAACCTGTTCGGCCGTAAGCCGATGCCGACGTGGGGCTCTGACCTGTCCGGCATCGACTTCGACCACATCAAGTACTTCGTCCGGTCGACCGAGAAGCAGGCCGCCAGCTGGGACGAGCTGCCCGCCGACATCAAGAACACCTACGACAGGCTCGGCATCCCCGAGGCCGAGAAGCAGCGCCTGATCGCCGGAGTTGCCGCGCAGTACGAAAGTGAGGTCGTCTACCACAAGATCCGCGAGGACCTTGAGGAGAAGGGCGTCCTCTTCCTGGACACCGACACGGCGCTGAAGGAGCACCCGGAGCTGTTCCAGGAGTACTTCGCCACGGTCATCCCGGTGGGCGACAACAAGTTCGCGGCGCTGAACACGGCGGTCTGGTCCGGCGGCTCGTTCATCTACGTGCCGAAGGGCGTGAAGGTCGACATCCCGCTGCAGGCCTACTTCCGGATCAATACCGAGAACATGGGCCAGTTCGAGCGGACCCTGATCATCGTGGACGAGGGCGCGAGCGTGCACTACGTCGAGGGCTGCACCGCGCCGATCTACTCCTCGGACTCGCTGCACTCGGCCGTGGTCGAGATCATCGTGAAGAAGGACGCGCACTGCCGCTACACCACGATCCAGAACTGGTCCAACAACGTCTACAACCTGGTCACCAAGCGGGCCGTGGCGTATGCGGGCGCGAGCATGGAGTGGGTCGACGGCAACATCGGCTCCAAGGTCACGATGAAGTACCCCGCCGTGTACCTGATGGGGGAGCACGCCAGGGGCGAGACCTTGTCGGTTGCCTTCGCCGGCGCCGGGCAGCACCAGGACGCCGGGGCCAAGATGGTGCACTGCGCGCCGAACACTTCCTCGACCATCGTGTCTAAGTCGGTGGCGCGTGGCGGCGGCCGCACGTCCTACCGGGGCCTGGTCCAGGTGCAGGAAGGCGCGGACCACTCCAAGTCCACGGTCCGGTGCGATGCGCTGCTGATCGACACGATCAGCCGGTCGGACACCTATCCGTACGTCGACGTCCGCGAGGACGACGTCGAGATGGGGCACGAGGCGACGGTCTCGAAGGTGTCGGAAGACCAGCTGTTTTACCTGATGAGCCGCGGCATGACCGAAGACGAGGCGATGGCCACGATCGTGCGTGGTTTCGTCGAGCCGATCGCGCGTGAGCTGCCGATGGAATACGCGCTCGAGCTGAACCGGCTGATCGAGCTTCAGATGGAAGGAGCAGTCGGCTGATGGCTGGCCTGCAAGGGGCCGTCGAGACGGCTCCTGTGTCAAGGCTGCACGAAAGGCAGTCGTTCGAACCTGGTGACTTTGCCGTTCCCACCGGGCGGGAAGAGGAGTGGCGGTTCACGCCGCTGCGCCGGCTTCGCGGCCTGCACGGGGATTCTCTTGTCGGTGACGGAAAGGTGGGGGTCGTCGGCGATGCCGCACCCGGGGTCACCATTGAGAAGGCCGAACATGGAGACCCCAGGCTCGGCGTCGCCTACGTCCCCGCCGACAGGGTCAGCGCCAAGGCCTTTGCCGGATTCACCGAGGCCACCATCGTCACCGTGCCGGAGGGTATTGAGAGCACGACGCCGACCTGGATCGCGGTGCGGGGGGAGAGCACGGAGGGTGCCGCGTTCGGCCATACGCTGATTGACGTGCGGTCGAATGCACGGGCTGTGGTGGTGCTGGAGCACACGGGCAGCGCTACCTATGCGGACAACGTCGAGTTCGTGCTGAGAGACGGGGCCTCGCTCGCGGTGGTAACCCTGCAGAGCTGGGCGGATGACGCCGTTCACTTGTCGCATCATCACGCTCAGCTGGGCCGGGACGCCCGGCTGACGCATACGGCAGTCACGCTTGGCGGGAGCGTCGTAAGGCTGGCGCCGTCGGTCCGGTACGCGGGGCCTGGCGGCGACGCCGAGCTGCGCGGACTGTACTTCGCCGATGCCGGCCAGCACCTGGAGCACCGGCTGTTCGTTGATCACGCGGAGCGGAACTGCCGCAGCCGGGTCAGCTACAAGGGTGCGCTGCAGGGCGCGGACGCGCACGCGGTGTGGATCGGCGACGTCGTCATCCGGCCCGAGGCGACCGGCACCGACACCTATGAGTACAACCGCAACCTGGTGCTGACCGACGGCACCCGGGTCGACTCGGTACCGAACCTGGAGATCCTGACCGGCGAGGTGGCCGGGGCCGGCCACGCCAGCGCGAGCGGCCGCCTGGAGGATCATCACCTGTTCTACCTGATGGCCCGCGGCATCCCGTTCGAGGAGGCCAGGAAGCTCGTCATCCGCGGCTTCTTCGGCGAGCTGATCGGGCATATCGAAGTGCCCGAGCTACGGGACCGGATCACCGCGGCGATCGAGGGAGAGCTGGCATGACCGAGTTCCGCCGCGCCTGCTCGCTGTCCGAGCTCCCGGCCGAGGGCGCACTCGGCGTCGAGGTCGACGGAGTGCCGGTAGCGGTCGTGCGGGCTGACGGCGAGGTATTCGCGCTGCACGACGTCTGCTCGCACGAGGAAGTACCGCTGTCCGAAGGCGAGATTTACGACCACACGGTGGAGTGCTGGCTGCACGGCTCGTGCTTCGACCTGCGGACCGGCAAGCCGACCGGGCCGCCGGCCACCAAGCCGGTGGCTACCTACCCAGTGAAGATCGACGGAGACGATGTCCTCGTCGGACTGTCCGACGTTGCACAGTCCTGACAGACCAGGAGAGCTACATGTCCACCCTTGAGATCCGTGACCTGCACGCCAGTGTGACGGACGCCGCCGGGGATAGCCTTGAGGTGCTGCGCGGCGTCGACCTGACCATCACGGCCGGGCAGACGCACGCGATCATGGGGCCGAACGGCTCTGGCAAGACCACGCTGGCGTACGCGATCGCCGGGCACCCCAAGTACACGGTGACCCAGGGCTCGATCACGCTGGACGGCGAGGACGTGCTCGCGATGAGCGTTGACGCCAGGGCACGGGCCGGGCTGTTCCTGGCCATGCAGTACCCGGTGGAAGTGCCGGGCGTGTCGGTGTCCAACTTCCTGCGCACCGCGATCACCGCGGTCCGCGGCGAGGCGCCGAAGATCCGCACGTTCGGCAAGGAACTGCGCGAGGCCATGGAGCAGCTGTCCATGGACCCGTCGTTCGCTAGCCGGAACCTGAACGAGGGCTTTTCCGGCGGCGAGAAGAAGCGGCACGAGATCCTGCAGCTTGAGCTGCTGAACCCGAAGATCGCCATCCTGGACGAGACCGACTCCGGGCTCGACATCGACGCTCTGCGGATCGTGTCGGCGGGCATCAACCGGTTCCGCGAGGATCCCGAGCACGGCGTACTGCTGATCACTCACTACACCCGGATCCTGCGCTACGTACGACCCGATTTCGTGCACGTCTTCGTGGCCGGCCGGATCGCCGAAGAAGGCGGCTCGGAGCTGGCGGAGGAGCTCGAGACCAATGGCTACGAGCGGTTCCTGACGGCAGGCGCATCGGCGTGACCGCCCAGGGCGAGGTAACGACGACGGCGCAACCGGTGCAGCCAGCCAGCCGGGCCGGGCAGCTGGACGTCGACGCGATCCGGGCCGACTTCCCGATCCTCGGCCGTGCGGTCCGCGGCGGCAACCGGCTGATCTACCTGGATTCCGGCGCGACCTCGCAGAAGCCGCGCCAGGTGCTGGACGCCGAGCGTGATTTCTACACCACGCACAACGCCGCCGCGCACCGGGGCGCGCACCTGCTGGGCGAGGAGGCGACCGACGCCTACGAGGGCGCCCGGTCGCGGATTGCCGCGTTCCTGCACGCCGACGCCGGCGAGATCGTCTTCACCAAGAGCGCGACCGAAGCGGTCAACCTGGTCGCCTACGCGATGAGTAACGCGGTCACCGCCGGGCCGGAAGCAAGCCGGTTCGCGGTTGGCCCCGGTGACGAGATCCTGGTCAGCGAGCTTGAGCACCACGCCAACCTCGTTCCCTGGCAGCAGCTGTGCCAGCGCACCGGCGCCACGCTGCGCTGGTTCGGCGTCACTCCCGATGGCCGGGTGGACCTGAGCAATATCGGCGAGCTCATCAACGGCCGGACCAAGCTGGTTTCCGTTACCCATCAGTCGAATGTCACCGGCGCCGTCCCGCCTGTAGCCGAGATCGCGGCCGCGGCGCACGCCTATGGCGCGCTCGTGCTCGCGGACGCTGCCCAGTCGGTACCGCATCAGCCGGTCGACGTGACCGCGCTCGGAGTCGATTTCCTGGTCTTCTCCGGGCACAAGATGCTCGGACCGTCGGGCGTCGGCGTGCTCTGGGGCCGGCGCGAGCTGCTCGAGGCGATGCCCCCGTTCATCAGCGGCGGCTCGATGATCGAGGTTGTCCGCATGGAAGGCTCCACGTTCCTGCCGCCACCCGAGCGGTTCGAGGCCGGCGTGCCCGCCGCGGCGCAGGCAGTCGGCCTGGCAGCGGCCTGCGATTACCTGGACGCGCTCGGCATGACGAACGTGGCCGCGCACGAGGAGGCGCTGACGGCACATGCCCTGGAGGCGCTGGCCGGGATCGACGGGCTGCGAGTGCTCGGGCCACTGGACACCACGGACCGCGGCGGCGCGGTGTCGTTCGTGCTGGACGGCATCCACCCGCACGATGCGGGCCAGGTGCTGGACGAGCTGGGCATAGCAGTTCGGACCGGGCATCACTGCGCGTGGCCGCTGCACCGTGCGCTGCACGCGCAGTCGAGCACCCGGGCCACGTTCTACGTGTACAACACCCACGACGAGGTAGAGGCCCTGGCGGACGGAATAAGGCAGGCGCAGAAGTTCTTCGGGATGGCGTGATGGAGCTCGAGTCGATGTACCAGGAGATCATCCTGGAGCACTACCGCCGCCCGCTGCATGCGGGCTTGCGGGAGCCCTTTGATGCCCAGGTACAGCACGTCAACCCGACCTGCGGTGACGAGGTCACGCTCCGCGTGACGATCAAGGACGCCGATGGCGAGCCGGTCCTCGCGGACATATCGTACGAAGCGCTCGGCTGCTCCATCAGCCAGGCCAGCGTGTCGGTGATGGCCGACATGATCATCGGTAAGACCGTGAGCGAGGCCATGGCGATCAGCGACGAGTTCCTCCGGCTGATGCAGTCACGCGGCGAGATCGAGCCGGACGAGGACGTGCTCGGCGACGCTGTCGCCTTTGAAGGGGTGTCGAAGTACCCGGCACGGATCAAGTGCGCGCTGCTGGGCTGGATGGCCTGGAAGGACGCGACGGCCAGGGCGCTCAGCCAGGGCAGCGGCGCGGATGACAGGGCAGCAAGGATTGGGGACCAGAGATGACCGACATCGCCGATACCGACACTGCCGGCAGCCCGGAGACCGAGGACCTGCTGGAGGCATTGCGCGACGTCGTCGACCCTGAGCTCGGGGTCAACGTCGTCGACCTCGGCCTGGTCTACGGCGTCACGCTGGAAACCGATCGCACCGCGACCATTGACATGACCCTCACCAGCGCCGCCTGTCCGCTCACCGACGTCATCGAGGACCAGACCCGGTCTGCCCTCGAGGGCCTCGTGCAGGACTTCCGGATCAACTGGGTCTGGCTGCCGCCGTGGGGCCCGGAGAAGATCACCGAGGACGGCCGCGAGCAGCTGCGCGCCCTCGGCTTCAACGTCTAACCTGCCTGGGAACACACGGACCCGGCGCACAAACTGGACCCAAGCGGATTCGCTCAGGCGGTGACCTGCGGAACCGCCGGCGGGTTGTCAGGGCAGCAGGTCGAGCGCCTGGACGTGACGGGGCCGGACTACGGTGAAGTGCCGCCGGTCCAAGGTGGCGACCCTAGTCGCGCCGTGCCGTTCGGCCAGGGCGATCACCGACGCGTCAGTGCCGCCCAGCGGCCCTTCGTCATCTTCCAGCAGCGCCAGGCAGGCCGCATGGTCCTTGTCGGCGCGGTCGGCTGCAGCGACCAGCGGCCCGGTGTGGACGATCAGCACTCCTGGTCGCGCCCGAACCCGTCGGCAAGCATCTCGTCGGCCTCAGCCGCTGACCGGCCGGAGGATGACTCGCCGATCGCGGCGAACGCCAGCTTCGGGCGGCGACGAGGCTTGCCGGCGTGCGGGAGCCGCTCGGCCAGCAGGTCGGCGGCGACCCGCTCCATCCCAGGGGGGACAACGTCCGTGCGAAGCTGACCCGGCAGCTCGCGCGGGACGGCTGACCCGGTTGCCTAACTGCCCGCCGATCGGGAAGTACGTCGGCCGAGCCAAGGAGGCAGGCATGTGGCATGCGATGTTCGCGGTGCAGATTCCGGTGGCGGAGAAGATACTCCGGACCGTCCTGGTTTATGCACTGATCACCGTCCTGTTCCGGGTGACCGGCAAGCGCGACCTGGCCGGCCTGAGCACGTTCGACTTCGTCGTGGTGTTCTTGCTGTCCAACGTCGTGCAGAACGCCGTCATCGGCAATGACACGTCGCTGACCGGGGGAGTCATTGGTGCGGTCACCCTGGTCACGGTGAACGCCGTCATCAACCGGCTCGCGGTCGTCAGCCCGCGTGCCGCCCGGATCTTCGACGGCAGCGCGACGACGGTTATCACCGGTGGCAGCATCGACAACCGGGCGATGACCCGCCTCGGCCTGCGGCGCAGTCAGCTTGATCATGCCGTGAGGGTGCAGAACGGCGACGATGTCTCGGAGATTGCGGACGGGGTGCTGGAGCCGTCGGGGCAGTTCGTGCTGACCTTGAAGGCGGGGGAGCAGGCGGCGACGAAGACCGACATTGCCGGGCTGGCCGACCGGCTCGGCGCGATCGAGTCGCTCCTGAAGCAGGCGTCCTGACCGGGCGCGTCACCCGCCCGGGTTCGGGCCCGTGCGGATGCGTTGACCGGCCGGACCCGGGTAGCTGTGCGCAGGTGCACCCCAGCGACTGGTTTCTCAGCGCCGCCGACCGCGGCAATCCGGCGACTCGGCTCGACTCTCGCCATGCCGACGGTGCGGCCTGGACGACGGGTAACGACGTCCGGCCGCTGATCCATGGCAGCAGCTACTTCGCCGAGCTTGCGTCGCGCGTGGCGGAGCTGTCAGCCGGAGACCTGCTGCTGTTCACCGACTGGCGCGGTGACCCTGATGAGCGCCTCGGCGCGGCTGGTCCGGCCGTGTCCGCCGCGTTCTGCGCGGCAGCCGCGCGCGGCGTGCGGGTCGCCGGGCTGGTCTGGCGGTCGCATCTCGACCGGATGGCCTACAGCGAGGAGGAGAACCGCCATCTGGGCGAGGACATCGAGGCGGCTGGCGGCCAGTGCCTGCTGGATATGCGGGTCCGGCCCGGCGGGTCGCACCACATGAAGATGGTGGTGCTGCGTCACCAGGCGCGGCCTGAGCGCGACGTGGCCTTCGTCGGCGGCATCGACCTGTGTCACAGTCGCCGGGATGACCAGTCACACACCGGTGATGCGCAGGCGCAGCGGATGGCGGCTGTCTACGGGCCGCGGCCGCCATGGCATGACGTGCAGGCGATGATCCGCGGTCCGGCGGTGGGCGATGCGGAGACCGTGTTCCGCGAGCGGTGGGACGATCCCGCACCGCTGACCCGCAACCCTGTGCACCGGCTGCGTGATCTGCTTGGCCGCGACCAGACCCGGCCGCGGCCGCTGCCGCCGCAGCAGCCCGATCCGGCGCCGTGCGGCAATCATGCGGTGCAGCTGCTGCGGACCTACCCGTTCCGGCGGCCCGGCTATGACTTCGCCCCGCTGGGGGAGCGCAGCATAGCCCGCGGCTACCGGAAGGTGCTGCCGCTGGCGCGCTCGCTCGTCTACATCGAGGATCAGTACCTGTGGTCGTCCGACGTGATGTCCGCGCTGGCCGGCAGCCTGCGCGCGAATCCGGGCTTGCGGGTGATCGCGGTGATACCGCGGTACCCGGATCAGGACGGGCGCGTCTCGGAACCACTGAACCTGGTCGGGCGAGCCGATGCGATCGCGCTGCTGCGACAGGCCGGAGGCGACCGGGTCGCGGTGTACGGGATCGAGAACGCCGCTGGCATCCCGATCTACGTGCATGCCAAGGTCTGCATCGTCGACGACGCTTGGGCCATCATCGGCTCGGACAACTTCAACCGCCGGTCCTGGACGCATGACTCCGAGCTGAGCTGCGCCGTCATGGACGACCCGGCCGAGCCGGGCGAGCGACCCGACGGCGGGGCCGCGTTCGCGGCGAGCCTGCGTGCCGCGCTGGCCGCCGAGCACCTCGGCCTGCCGCCGACGGCACCGGTGCCATCGCTAGCCGGCGTCTTCGAGACCTTCCGGCAGTCCGCCGTCGCGCTCGACGCCTGGCACGCGGCGGGCCAGCCCGGTTCGCGACCGCCGGGCCAGCTGCGGGATTACCCGGACCTCACCCTGGCGCCCGGTACCCGAGCCTGGGCGACGATCCCCTACCGGCTGCTCTACGACCCGGACGGCAGGCCCGCCAGGATGCGCCGGGCCGGTACCTACTGAGGCCGTCGGCTGACCGTAAAGCGCACGAAGTTTGCGCCAGGCAGGGGCGAAGCAGGATAATACGGTGCGCCCGTGCCCGGGGGCAGGTCAGATGCGTATTCGGGTCGGCACGGATCGTGGTGGAGGAGCGGTGGCCAGCACTATCCCTCCCCTGCCGGACACGGCGGGATTCACCGCCGGGCTGCGCATCTCCGGCTACCGGCTGGAGCAGCAGATCGGCCGCGGCGGCATGGCCGCAGTCTTCCGGGCGCACGACGAGCGACTGGATCGCCAGGTGGCGCTGAAGATCCTGGCTCCGGCACTGGCGCAGGACGGGGCGTTCCGGCAGCGCTTCATCGCCGAGTCACGCGCCGCCGCGGCGGTAGAAGATCCGCACATCATCCCGGTCTACGAAGCCGGCGAGGCCGACGGCGTGCTGTTCATCGCCATGCGCCTGGTTCGCGGCGGCGACCTTCGCACCATAGTGTCCCAGCGCGGGCCGCTGGCACCTGCCCGCGCGGAATGGATCTTGTCGGCGGTCGCCTCGGCCCTCGACGCCGCGCACGCCTCCGGCCTGGTTCACCGCGATGTCAAGCCGGCCAACATGCTCCTGGACGTCCGGCCCGGACGACCTGACCACGTGTACCTGTCCGACTTCGGCGTCAGCAAGGCGTCCGCCGGGTCGAGCGGACTGACCGGCAGCGGCCAGTTCATCGGTACCGTGGACTACGCCGCGCCGGAGCAGATCCACGGGCAGCTGGTGGATGGCCGGACCGACCAGTACGCTCTCGGCTGCTCGGCGTTCGAGCTGATCTGCGGCCACCCGCCGTTCTTCGGCAAGCAGTGGCTGGCTGCCATGTACTCGCACCTGTCCGCGCCGCCACCGGGCGCTACGTCGGTGCGGGATGAGCTGCCCGTGGCCGTGGACGCCGTGTTCGCCCGGGTGCTGGCCAAATCGCCCGCCGACCGTTATGAGACCTGCCAGGAATTCACCAGCGCGCTGCGGGCCGCGCTGGGCCTGCATCCGTATGCCAGCGACGCGCACGCTAGTCCGGCCGGGTCGCCTGCGTCGGACGACGACGGCGGCGCGACCGTCGATCCGGCGGCGATGGACCGGGCCGCGTTCCGGATCAGAGGGCCCGCCGTTCCGGCCGGACCCGCCGTCGCGGGGCCGGCGGACGGTCAGGTTGCCGGTTCCGCTACCGACCCGCGGTCGACGTCCCAGCTCACAGTGGGCGCGAGCCAGGATGGCCGGCAGACCACCCTGGCCCCGGTGCGGCGCTCACGCACGGTGCTGATGAGCGTGCTCGCGGTGGTCATCCTGCTGGGCGGCGCGGCGGCCGGCCTGCTGCTGTCCCGCAGCCCATCGCCGCCTCCGGTTGCCCGCTACCCGCTGGCGCGGCAGTCCTATGGCGGCGGGCTGGCGATCACCCAGCAGTGGACGCTCGCCGGACCCAGCGGATCCTCGCTCCAGGTAGCGATGACTGTCAGCAACTCATCGAGCAAGAGGGTCACTGCGCAGCTGGAGGAGCCGATCCCGGCGGCCGTGGCGAGCGACCCGGCCGCGGTGAGCTTCACTGGCGCGGTGCAGCCGCTGGCGACCGGACGGCTGGCGGTCTGGGACCTGGCCCTGCCGCCTGGCGGCCACGCGGTGGTCAGGTACCAGGTACCGGAGCCGCCACGCGGAACGAGCGAGTCACGGCTGCTGCAGTGGGTCAGGGCGTACACCGCGGTGTCCGCGCAGCAGGTACTGGAGGTGGTCCCGCACCCCGGCCTGCTCCGGGCCGTGTGGATCAGCCCGCTCAACCTCCGGCTCGGCGTCGGGCAGGCCGGCCTGCTCGTCGCGCACGCCCGGCTCTACAACGGCCGGCTGGCCCCTCGGACGGACCTGACCAGCGCGGTCTGGACCTCGGCGCAGCCCGGCGTGCTCACCGTGGATCCCGGCGGAGCGGTTGTCGCCAAGTCGCCCGGCGTTGTGCTGATCACCGTCCAGATCGGCACCATCCGCGCCTCGGCCACGGTGGTGGTTACCGGGCCGGGCGGGGTGGCGCCGCCACCCGCTTACAGCCCGCCGCCCGTGCTGCCGTCCACGTCGCCGTCACCCACCGCTTCGCCAACCGGATCGCCGTCACCCACCACATCGTCGACCGGATCGTCGTCATCGACGGGCCCTTCGGTCTCGCCTAGCGCGTCCGCGTCGTAGTCAGCGGACCGGGCAGCGGCCGCGGCACCCGGACGGGCCGACGATCCTGGTGCACGCGCGTCAGGCTGTGCAGTCCGTGATCAGGGGCTTCATGTCGGATAGCACAATCATGTCGCTGCCCAGCGCGAGCTGGGTGGCTTGCGGCGCGACTGCCCTGGCCACGTCGGACTGGAGAGCTGTCAGGTCACTGGCGAGACGGCCGGCCGGTGCCGTCCGCAGCGCCTCGGCGAGCAGCGCCGGATCACGGCTCGGCGGGCCGCCGTTGTGCTGCGCGAGTGCCCAGGCGCGGTAGTCCGCGCAGGCCAGTGCCGTCGGCGAGGGCGACAGCGGAACCAGGCTGGCCCGGTACCCGGCGAAGCTGCAGCCGAGGGTCAGCGCCACCACCTCAACCCCGATAACGAGGCCGAACCGGGCGTCAGAGAGGGCGCGGTGACGCGGCTGCGGCCGCGCGTCAGCTGGCTCATACTCCACTACCGGCAGCGTTCGGCGTGACCGGCGCCCTTGAACTATCCAGCCGAGCACGAAGGGGAGGCAGCCGATAATGACGATCAGTGGCAGGCCAAATGGCAGCCAGTCGAGACCGCCAGCCGCCGGGTAAATCGGGCTGCCGTGCCCTTCCGAAACGGCGAGAACGCGCTGACCAGGGCGGGCGAGCCCCGATCCCGGTGCCATTACAGCGGAAGTGCGGGACTGGGAACTGTCGAGTGCGCGGAAATCGCCGACCCAGTAGCACTTGGTGTCACAGGCGTAGCCGACGGCGGTGTAATAGCCCGGCTGGCCGTAGCCGAGCCTGGCGAACACGGCGGGACCGCTCGCGCTGGCGGTGAACGGGACCGTGATGACGGCGCCGACCAGGATCAGCCCGACGATCCAGCGGATGACCAGCCGGGTCGGCACCGGCGGTGGCGGTCTGCGGGCCACCAGCGGAATGGACGCGCTCGGTTCCGCATCGGCCGGCGCCCCGGTAGCGGTCCGCCAGTAAGCCCGGAGCTGGCGAACCTTGGCTTCGAAATCCGGGTCCGCCATCACGCCGCCGGTCGCCGGGGTGCCTAGTTGCAGCAGGTCGCCGCTGACCGTCACGACCACGACCGTACGCGTGCGGCGGCTGCCATAGCGGATCGCGATCTCCCGCACGTACGCCCAGCTGCAGTGCCACTCCCGGGCATAGCCCTGGCTCTGAATCCCCGACTGGTCGCACACGGTGAAGGAGCGAGCGGATTTGTACAAGATCCAGCCCGTCAGCGGAGCGCACACTGTGGCCGCGATGCCCAGCGCAGCGAACAGGGCCGGCAGGTTCGCGCCGGCCGCATAATGGCTCAGCACGGCCGTAGCCGAGACCAGGGCAATGCCGACGGTCAGCAGCGTCATGTTCAGCAGCTGCCGCCTGGTCGGCCGGAATGTCAGGGTCTCCATTGGCGCAGATAGTAAGCCGGCGGCCCGATCACACGGAAGGCCCGTGGGTAGGCCTCCCCAGCGCGCGCACCCCGGTTGCGGTGTCGATCGGCAGTTGCGCGCGGCCGGCGCGTACAGTCCTGCTGACCGAGGTTCCCGGACACAATCGAGGCGTTATGACCACGACCCGGCGCATGCTCGCGCCCCTGCGACCGGCCGCCCGCGTCCTGACCGGATCTACTTACGCGCTGCTCGGCTTCGACGCCTGGCAGGCGCCGGGCGGCCGCGTCGATCTGGCCGCGCCGGTGCTGGCCGCTGTCCGGAAGGCAGTTCCGCTGCCCGAAAATGACGAGCTGGTAGTCCGCGGGAACGCAGCCGTGCAGGTGGCGGCCGGCACCATGCTGGCACTGGGGCTGGCCCCGCGGCTGTCCGCGCTGGCCCTGGCCGGATCGCTGATCCCCACCACGGTGGCCGGGCACGCGTTCTGGACGATCGAGGACCCGGCCGCCCGGAAGATGCAGCGCATCCAGTTCCACAAGAACCTGGCCATGATCGGCGGACTGCTGTTCGCCGCTCTCGACCAGCCGTAGCGGCGGCGGTTGCCCCTGCCTGGCGCCGGGTAGACCGGCCTGATGCAGCGGGTAGGGAGGCGACACAGCCGGTGAACGTGAATTTCCTGCGGCCGCTCTACGACGAGATCGGCAATTACGTCTCGGTTTACCTGGATACCGACCGGATCCATGAGAACGCCGCGGAGGCCGTCGGGATCCGCTGGCGCGCTGCCAGGGACCGGCTGGCTGCGGCGGGCGCGAGCCCCGCCTCGCTGGATGCTGTCGCGGAGGTCATCGGGGATCGTGACGCGGCACCCGGCCGGGCTGTCTTCGCGCGCAATGGCGATATCGCGTTCGCCGGCGTGCTGGGCGCGCCACCACGGCGGGAGATAGCGCGGCTGGCCGCGCTACCGCACCTGATGCCGCTGATGGCTCAGCATCCGCCGCCAGTCCCGCACGTGCGGGTGAGCGCTACCCGGGCCGGCGGGGAAATAGTCGCCCTCGGCGATACCGGCGAAGGCTGGCAGGACTGGGTGACCGGCCGTCAGTGGCCGGTACACAAGACCCAGGTCGGGGGCTGGTCGCAAGACCGGCTGCAGCGTCACGTCGAGGAAACCTGGAACGAGAACGCCAAGGCGCTGGCCACCGGGGTGGCCACGGCCGCGGCTCAGGTCGGAGCCCAGCAGGTCATCGTGGCCGGCGACGTACGGGCCAGGACGCTCCTGCTCGATCACCTGACCACCCCGCTGCGGGAGTCGGTCATCGTGGTCGACCAGGAGATAGCCGCGGACAGTCAGGCAATGGCGCAGGCCGCGGACCGGGCGCTGGCCGAGTCCGCTGACCGCGACGTCAGGAGCCGCTTCGACGACTGGGGCAGCCGGCTCGCCCATGGCCGGGCCGTGGAGGGCCTGGAAGCGACCATGGCAGCCTTCCGCGACGGCCAGGTCGCCGACCTGTTCCTCGCTGATGTCCCGTCCTCCACCGCGTCGGCCTGGATTGGCCCCGCCGGGACCGACCTGGCAGCCTCGCGGAACGAGCTGACGGACCGGATGGTGCCCGAGCCTGTCGCCGACCGGGCGGACGCTGCCCTGCTCCGGGCGGCGGTCCAGACTGATGCAGCCTTGCATTTCCTGCCCGAGGATCTGGTGGCGTCAGGGAATCCGGCGGCCTGCGGCGGTATCGCCCGGCCACTGGACGGGGTGTGTGCAGCGCTGCGATATCCGACCGGTCACTGAGGACGCGGCGGCCCGGCATTGAGCCGGTCACGGAAGGCCTGCAGCGGGTCAGCCCCGTCGTCCGGCGAAGCCCACCGGGTCTCCAGCCACCAGGTACAGCCCGCCTGCTGCCAGCCGGCTATCGAGCGCGCCGCCGCGCCGGGGTCATCGGTCGGCGTCTCGCCGTCGGCGATGAGGTCGAATCCAGCCGGCCCCCCCTGGTCGGCCAGCCAGCCGGCCACTGCGCTCGCATTGGCTGGTCCGGGATCCCCGGTGACCTGCTGATACTGCGGGATCACGCCGTCACAGCGCAGCGCCCGGCGCATCGACTTCAGCGCGGGCCATACCCCGACCACCCAGATCGGGATGCGCTCCTGCACCGGCTTTGCAGCCGCGGTCAGGTCAATCCGGCCCGTCTCGAAGTGGTAATGCTGGCCGTGATAGCTGCGGCCGCCCTGCCATAGCGTGCGGACCAGGTCGATACCCTCGTCGAGCAGCGCGGCCCGCTCACGCAGGTCGGTCGGCTCGCCGGTGTCGGGCAGGTCGGTCCCGAGGGCGCCCACCCCGACGGCCAGGATTGCCCGCCCGGCCGATAGCTGATCCAGCGTCGCCACCTGGCTGGCAACCTTCCACGGCCGCCGCCAGGGCAGTGGCGTCAGCATGGTGCCGAGCCGGACCCGGCTGGTCCGGGCGGCCATGGCGGCCAGCAGCGTCCAGGCGTCTACTCCGTAGGCGGCCTCCCACACGAAGACGCCGTCCCAGCCGGCCTGCTCGGCCTGCACTGCCAGCTCAAGCTGCTCGGTGGCGGTCCCGGCGGGAATCACGGCACCGCAGCGAATCCTCTGTGTCGTCACGCTACCGGTGGTATCACGGCCCGCTGACAGTCGGGTTCGGGCGGTTGCCGGGGCAGCGGAACCTGCGGCCGGCTACGCTTTGTGCATCATGACTCGCGGCCTGCTCCTTCTTGGCCGCGGCGAGGCCCGGTAACCAGCCCGGTCGGCCCCTCGCCGCGGGTCGTTCTGCTGCGCCGACCGATGTCCATCCGGTTCGCGCGATCCTCTCCTGGAGCAGACCAGTTATGAGCAATTCTTCCTTTCAGCGCCCCTCCGGCATGCCGTGTCACCGGTACCGCCCGTTCCCGGCTATCGACCTGCCGGACCGGCAGTGGCCAGCCCGCGCGATCACCGCGGCGCCGCGGTGGCTGTCGACCGACCTGCGGGACGGCAACCAGGCCCTGATCGATCCCATGAACGTCCCCCGCAAGCAGGCCATGTTCGACCTCCTGGTCCGGATGGGCTACAAGGAGATCGAGGTCGGCTTCCCGGCAGCGAGCCAGACTGACTTCGACTTCATCCGCAGCCTGATCCAGAGCGGCGCGGTACCCGACGACGTGCGGATCTCGGTGCTGACGCAGGCCAGGGACGAGCTCATCGAGCGGACCGTGCAGTCGCTCGCGGGCGCCCGGCTGGCCACCGTGCACATGTACAACGCGGCGGCGCCGCTGTTCCGCAGCGTGGTGTTCGGCTGGGACGGCGACGGGCGGCAGGAATGCAAGGCCGTCGCGGTGGACGGCACCCGCGCGGTGATGAAGTACGCGGAGGAGTACCTGGACGGCACCGACTTCGGCTACGAGTACTCGCCGGAAATCTTCATGGATACCGAGCTGGACTTCTCGCTGGAGATCTGCGAGGCGGTCATGGATGCCTGGCAGCCGGGCCCGGACCGGGAGATCGTGCTGAACCTGCCCTGCACGGTGGAGCGGTCCACGCCGAACGTGTACGCCGATCAGATCGAGTGGATGAGCCGCAATCTGTCCAGGCGCGAGCGCATCGCGCTGTCGGTGCACACCCACAATGACAGGGGAACGGCGACCGCAGACGCCGAGCTGGCCATGCTCGCCGGGGCGCAGCGGGTGGAGGGCTGCCTGTTCGGCAATGGCGAGCGGTCCGGCAATGTTGACCTGGTCACGCTCGGCCTGAACCTGTACAGCCAGGGCATCGACCCGATGATCGACTTCAGCGACATCGACGAGATCCGGCGCACCGTCGAGTACTGCAACGGCATCGGCGTGCACGAGCGGCATCCGTATGCGGGCGACCTGGTCTACACCTCGTTCTCCGGCTCGCACCAGGACGCGATCAAGAAGGGCTTCGACGACCTTGAGCGCAAGGCGGCGGCAGCCGGCGGCCGATGAGCGAGCTGCCGTGGCAGATGCCGTACCTGCCGATCGACCCGAAGGATGTCGGCCGGACGTACGAGGCGGTCATCCGGGTGAACTCGCAGTCCGGCAAGGGCGGCGTGGCGTACATCATGAAGACCGATCACCACCTCGACCTGCCGCGCCGGCTGCAGATCGAGTTCAGCCAGGTGATCCAGCGGCACACCGACACGGCCGGCGGCGAGGTGGACGCCGGGCAGATGTGGCGGATCTTCGCGGCCGAGTATCTCGAGCCCGGGCCGTTCGAGCTCGTCAGCTACTCGTCCACGAGCGAGGACGGGACCGAGCGGGTCGAGTGCACTGTCCGGGCCTACGGGACCGAGCACACCCTGGCTGGCATGGGCAACGGGCCGATCGCGGCGTTCTGCGCGGCCGTGTCGGGAATCGACATGGGCCTCGGCGGTGTGGGCGTCCGGGTGCTCGACTACGCCGAGCATGCGCTCACCGCAGGCCGTGACGCCGAGGCGGCGGCTTACCTGGAGATCGAGGTCGGTGACCGGGTGCTGTGGGGCGTGGGTGTCAGCTCGTCCATCGTCCGCGCCTCGATGAGCGGCGTGATCAGCGCGCTGAACCGGGCGGCCAGGGCGCAGTCGCGCTAACGGAGTTGGCGATTGTCCTAGCCGCAGAGTAGCTGGATGGCTACCTTGTGTAGTCATCCAGCTACTGCTACAGCGAGGACGTCCCATGCCCCATGCACTGCGCCTGACCACCACCGCGGGCGGCCTGCTCGCGTTAGCCTTATCCGCTGCCGCCTGCGCCGCTGGCGGCAACGGGACGCAGGCGATCGGCGGCCCCGAGACCTTCGTGCTGACCAGCACGTCGGCGGTGGCCTATCCGGCCTACCTGGTGACGGCCTCGGGCGCGTTCGCGGCGAAGGGCACGCTGGCGGCCATGGCGCCCGGTCAGTCGACGGCGAAGTTCCGCGACGGCACGTTCGTGCTGACCCATCCGGTCAACGACGTCCGGGTGGCCGTGCGATCGCTGAACCACCGCACCTGCGCCGCGGTGCTGGATCAGACCGGCACGTACACGATCGGCTCAGGCACCGGGAAGTACCGCGGCATCAGCGGCTACGGCACCGAGACAGCCAGGTTCACCGCGACGCTGCCCCGCGCCAAGAGCGGACGATGCGACATCAGCAAGGCGATGGCTGTGCCCAGCCCGGCGCACACCATCGTGCGGGGAACGGGGACCGTGCTCATCCCGCCGCACTAGGAATGCGCGGCATAGTCGGGCTAGCCCGGCGGCTCTTGCCGCTACGGAGTTCTAGCGCTCCACTCCTGCCTGAGCAGCCCGTACAGCACGATGTCGGCGAAGCCGTCGCCGTCGTAGGCCTGCTCGCGCTGGATGCCTTCGAGCACGAAGCCGCACCTTTCGGCTAGTTTCCGCATCGCGGCGTTGGTCGCGAGCGTCTCCAGTTCGATCCGGTGCAGATTGCGGAAGCGGAAGCCGTAGTGGCAGAGCAGCCCGATCACTTCCTGGCCGTACCCCTGCCCGCGCGCGGCCGGGAGCAGTGAGATACCGATGTGGCCGAACTGGTTGAAAGCGTCGAGGCCCCACAGATTGCACGCTCCGATCACGGTGCCATCGGCGATCGTCTCGGCGGTGAACCTGGCGGTATCGGCATCCGGTTCGGCCAGTGACGTCTCCAGCCTGGCCCGGCGTGCCGCGAGCGATTCAATCAGCATCGGGCTGTCGTCGGTGAGCATGTGGTGTTCGGGGTCGGACCACATGTCGTACAGCACGGTGGCGTCGTCCGGCACCATGGGTCGCAGGCGCACGCGCTCGGAGGCAAACATCCCGCGAATCTAGCTCACGCGCCGCGCACGCGCCTGCCAATAAACCGCGCGAGGTCAGACCTCCAAGCAACCAACGCCGCGGCACTAGCGACGGTAGAACGGCGTGGTGAACGCGGCGAACCACTGGTCGATGTAGTCCGGCTCGTGCTCGCCGGGGAAGGTCACATCGATCGGGAAGCCTGCCTCCTGCGGCGGGGCCAGCGCGGCGGCCTGCTCGACCACTGCGGCCACCGCGTCCTGGACGGCCTCGTCCGCCGGGTCGTCAAGGGTCACCGAGATGATCATGCCCTCGCCGGCGAACTGGACCGACAGCCAGGCGGCGGCGCAGTCGCTGACCTCGGGAATGGTGCGCAGTCCCGAGCAGATCCCGGCGAGCAGGCTGTCCGGAGTGGCCGGCAGCGGCCCTAAGCTGATCCGGCCGGCGGGCTCGTCGTCCTCGTCGGCCGCCAGGTAGGCGACGCCCTGCGGGTAGACCGGAACGCTCTCACTGGCGCCGGCGTTCAGCGCGATGCCGATCGACCCGGGCAGCAGCCTGGCCAGATCGGCCGCCCGCACGACCACGTGCGGCACTATCGCGGCCGACTCGGCGGGCGAATCCGGGCAGGCGAGCTTCTGCAGCAGCTCAGCCGATGAGTAAGCAGGCACGAAGTCGCTACCGAGGTAGGAGACCATCGGCAAGGTAACGGCGCTGCCCTTGATCGCTGGCCGGCCGTCATCAGGCAGCGGCAGCCAGAGCCGGGCTGACTTGAGCGCGTCCAGCAGGTCGCCGATGCGCGACGCGTCCCTGATGGCCGCCGCCAGTGCTCGCTGGACGGCACCGGCTGCCTGGTCGTCGTCCGCGGCGCCTGAGCGTGCAGTCTTCGGTGCGGGCATGGCAGTCTTGCCGTCGATAGCGATGCGTAAGTTCACCTGACGGATAGTAAGCGCTCCGGGGCGGTGGGTAATGGCAAACGGCCGACGTGCCGCCCAGCGTTGGCTTGACGTTGGCCCCGAGCGCATCCAGAACTGGCTGGAATCGTTCGCCGGCCGACACGGCCCGACGTCGACGCAGGCCGGCACCGAGACCGTCACGGTGCGCGCCGCCGACGGTGCCGTGGCCGAGTGTCACGTGCCGTTCCCGCCGCTCGCTGCTGGCCTTGAGCCGAGCGGAGCCGGGGCGGCTCTCGCGGCGCACGCGGCGGCCGAGCGCACCGTTGCGGTGCTGCTGGTGCGCCTTGGCGGGTATGCGGCGGGGGTCTTCGCCGGACCGGATGCCCGGCTCGTCGCGTCGAAGGTCGGCAGCCGGCTCGTGCACGGACGCAGCGCGGCCGGCGGTACGTCGCAGCACCGGTTCGCCCGCCGCCGGGAGAAGCAGGCCAGGGAGGCACTGGAAGCTGCCGCCGACTGCGCCGTAGGGGTGTTCAGCGGGTACGTCGGCCGGCTCGACGCCGTGGTGCTCGGCGGCGACAAGCGCGCGATCGCGCCGCTGCGCGAGGATGCCAGGCTGCAGCCGTACTTCGACATCGCGGTCGACAGGTTCCTCACGGTGCCCGATCCGCGGCTGGTCGTGCTCAAAGACACCCCGCGCCAGTTCCGCGCTATCCGGATCCGCCTGACGGAGCCGGCGGAGTGATCCGCGCACGCGACGTGCGGCGGGAGGGGAGCGCTCGCCCGTCGGTTGGATTTGACCGGAACGGGGTCCGCTACCGGTCCCGGTCCTGACTGCGTTCGCTGAAGCCAACGGAAATGTCAGTGCTTGCCGATATCATCGAACATAGATTCGATCAACGGCGCTGCCAGGGACACAATCGGAGCTACAGCAGCGGTCGGCCCAGGTCAGCGACTAGTCCGAGGAGGTGCCCGTCATGTGCTTTCCGCAGCCGTCAGTGTCGGGCTCCCCAGCGCCGGGCTCCGCAGCGTCGGGCACCGCAGCGTCGGGCACCGCAGGGATGAGCGCGGCCGAGGCGCTGGCAGCGGTGCGAGCCGGCCTCGCTTTCCTCGCGACGGTGGATGCGACTGAGCTGACGACCGCCGAGCAAGCCGATGTGCTGCGCGGCCTGGCGTCTGCCGAGTCAGTGCACCTCGCCGCGACCTCGTCGGTGCTGAGGGCGTTTACCGCCAGCCGGGGCTGCATCGATGACGCCCAGCCGACCGCGCGGTCATGGCTTCGCTGGCAGGCCCGGATTACCAACGGCGCGGCCGGTGCCGCGATGGCGTGGATGCGGCGGCTGGACGCCCATTCGATGATCGCGGCGACGCTGGCCCGCGGTGAGATTTCCCCGTCCTGGGCGCGGCACCTGTCCGACTGGTCGGACCGGCTGCCGGCCGGTGACCGGGACGCCGCCGACCAGATCTTGCTGCGTGCGGCCGCGGGTGGCGCTGGCCTGGCTGACCTGGCGGGACTGGCCGAGGAAATGTTCCGGCGGTCCGCCTCGCCGGACACCGACAAGCTCAATGACGGGTTCGCGGACCGCGTCTTGCGCCTGACTCCGCACTACCAGGGCCACGCCCGCCTGGAGGGGCACCTCACTCCCGCTGCGGCGGCGGCGCTGCGGGCGGTGCTGGACTCCCTGAACGCCAGGATCGGGCCCGAGGACATGCGCACCCCCGGTCAGCGCGAGCACGATGCGCTGGAGGAAGCCTGCCGTCGGCTCGTCGCGAGCGGAGGGCTGCCGGATCGCGCCGGGCAGCCCACCCATATCCAGCTGCACATGACGCTCGAGCAGTTGCTGGGATTGCCAGGAGCCCGTGACGCGGTCAGCGCCTGGACCGCCACCCAGGGGGCGGCGCCCGAAGGCGCGGACTGCGACGCCACGATCATCCCGATCGTCACCGGCAGCATCGACCCGGAGGTCCTGGACCAGCTCGCCGGTGCCCTACTGGACCGCCGCGCCGACGACAGCAGCGCCGACGACAGCAGTGCCAGCGGCGGCATGGCGATGCGCGCCGCCGGCCAGCTCGCCATCAGCCGGGCTGTCGCGCTGCTGTCCGGCCCCGGCGGCCTGGCATCCTGGCTGCGCACCCGCCAGCTGCACGGCCTGGCCGCCACAGTGAGCCTGCCCTTGGATACCGGCGCCGCCACCGACACCATCCCGGTCCACCTTCGCCGCGCCATCACCCGCCGCGACCAGCACTGCCGCTTCCCCGGCTGCGAGCAGCCGCCGGCCGCCTGCCATGTTCATCATCTGATACCACGATCTGAAGGCGGCCCCACCAGCCTGCAGAACTGCCTGCTGCTGTGCGCGTTCCACCACCTCACTGCGATCCACCGCTGGGGCTGGACCCTGACCCTCAGCCCCGACGGCACCACCACTGCCACGAGCCCTGGCGCCGACCGCATCCTCCGCAACCACGCACCGCCAGTCGCCGCCTGAATGCGATTACCGGCTGAAACCGCATGGCTGGGCCCGGTGGCGCTCAGGTAAACTAGCGCTATGCAACCGCTCCTGTCGTGACGCCGTGCCCCGGTCCAGGGGTGAAGTCTGTCCGGCGTCCGACCCGTAATGGAGCGAAATTCTCATGATCTCGGCACGTGAAGTCGAGCTGCGCGCTGGTGCGCGCCTGCTGCTGGAAAGCGCATCTTTCCAGGTTGCCGCTGGCGACAAGATAGGCCTGGTGGGCCGGAACGGGGCCGGCAAGACGACGCTGGCCAGAGTGCTCGCGGGGGAAGGGCAGCCTGCCGCCGGGCAGGTGCAATCCGGCGGCTCGGTCGGCTACCTGCCGCAGGACACCAGGGTCGGCGATCTCGAAGCGCTGGCGATGGACCGGATCCTGTCCGCCCGCGGCCTGGACTCGCTGCTCGTCGGACTGCGCGAGGCTGAGCTGCAGATGGCCGACGCCAACCCGGCTCGCCGGGACGCCGGCGTGCGCCGGTACGGCAACCTGGAGGAGCGGCTGACGGTTCTGGGCGGCTATGCGGCCGAATCGGAGGCAGCGTCACTGGCGGCGAGCCTGGGGCTGCCGCAGAAAGTGCTGAAGCAGCCGCTGCGCACGCTGTCCGGCGGCCAGCGGCGGCGCATCGAGCTGGCCCGGATCCTGTTTGGGGGCTCCGACACGCTGCTGCTCGACGAGCCGACCAACCACCTCGACGCCGACTCGGTGACCTGGCTGCGCGATCACCTGCGCAGTTTCCGCGGCGGCCTGGTCGTCATCAGCCACGACACCGGCCTGCTCGACGCGGTCGTCAACAAGGTCTTCCACCTGGACGCCGACCGCAGTGTGCTGGATATCTACAGCCTCGGCTGGAAGGCCTACCTGGACCAGCGCGAGACCGACGCGCGACGTCGGCGGCGGGAGCGCATGAATGCCGAGCGGCAGGCGACCGCGCTGCAGTCGCAAGCCGACAAGATGCGGGCGAAGGCAACCAAGGCCAAGGCCGCGCAGAACATGCAGAAGCGGGCAGAGCGATTGCTCGCCGGGGTCAGCGCGGACAGGTCCCCGGACCGGGTGGCGAGGCTGCGCTTCCCGGTGCCGGCGCACTGCGGGAAGACTCCGCTGACTGCCAGCCGACTGTCCAAGTCATACGGCTCGCTCGAGGTGTTCACCGACGTCGACGTTGCCGTCGACCGCGGCGCGCGAGTCGTGGTGCTCGGCCTCAACGGCGCGGGCAAGACCACGCTGCTGCGGCTGCTGGCCGGGGTGGAGGAACCCGACACCGGTCAGGTCGAGCCGGGCCACGGACTGCGCCTCGGCTACTACGCACAGGAACACGAGACGCTGGACAATGCGCGGACGGTGCTGGAGAACATGCGGTCGGCCGCGCCGGAACTGGCCGAGAGCGAGCACCGCAGCATTCTCGGCTCGTTCCTGTTCTCCGGCGACGACGTGGCGAAACCAGTAGGGGTGCTGTCTGGCGGTGAGAAGACGCGGCTCGCGCTCGCGCTGCTGGTGGTCTCGGGCGCCAACGTGCTGCTGCTCGACGAGCCGACCAACAACCTCGACCCGGCCAGCCGGGCCGAGATCCTGTCGGCACTGCGCCGGTATGCCGGCGCCATCGTCCTGGTCACCCACGACGAGGGCGCGGTCGAGGCATTGCAGCCTGAGCGCGTCGTACTGCTGCCCGACGGTATCGAGGATTCCTGGAGCGAGGAGCTCGCCGACCTGGTGGCGCTGGCCTAGCCAGCACGCGACGTGTGCCGCGGGAAAGAATGATCTTTTTTTGCGCTCGTCTGGGTAGCCGATCACGAGCTAATGGGTGATCATGGCGGGATACGGTAACGCAGCGGTCAACTCAGCTCAACGGGAGGTTCGCGTGACCGAGACTCTCAAGAAAGGCACCAGGGTCACCGGTGCCGACCGCACGAAGCTGGCAGCCGACCTGAAGAAGCGGTACGGCGCCGGCGAGAGCATCAGGTCGCTTGCGGCATCGACCGGACGGTCGTACGGATTCATCCACCGGATCCTGAGCGAGAGTGGTGTCGCGCTGCGCGGCCGCGGCGGCGCGACCAGGGGCAAGGCCAAGTCAAAGGCCTGATGACCAGTTCTGGTGGTGGCACTGGTTCTGGTGGTCCTGAGCTGAGCATCGACGGTGCTGTCGCGACCGTGACGCTGAACCGTCCGGAGCGCCGTAACGCGATGACTCCGGCCGTCTGGCACGGGCTGGCCCGGATCGGTGACGCCATACCGGATGAGGTTCGCGTCGTCGTCGTCCGCGGCGCGGGTCCGTCCTTCTGCGCTGGCATCGACCTGCGGCTGTTCAGCGCGGACGGCGTACCGGGTGAGGAACGGCCGCCGCCCGGTAACGCGGCGGATTTCGATCAGACCATCGCCGGGTACCAGGCCGGCTACCGCTGGCTGCGCAACCCCCGGTACGTCTCGATCGCGGCGGTGCAGGGGCACGCTATCGGCGCCGGTTTCCAGCTGGCGCTGGCCTGCGACCTGCGGATCCTGGCCGATGACGCCAAGCTGTGCATGAAAGAGCCGGCCCTCGGGCTGGTGCCTGACCTGACCGGCACCAAGCCGCTGGTCGATCTCGTCGGTCTCGCCCGGGCCACCGAGATCTGCATGACCGCTCGCATGGTCGCCGCGGATGAGGCCCGTCAGCTACGGCTGGCCGAACTGGTCGTGCCCGCCGCGGAGCTAGCCGGGGCAGTGAGCGACCTGGTGGCTGCGCTGCTGGCGGTCGACGCCGACGCTGCCCGCGCTACCAAGGCGCTGCTGGCCCAGGCCGCGGGCAACACGCTGGATCAGCAGGCGGCGGCTGAGCGCCAGGCACAGGCCGCGCTGCTCCGGCTCCGGGCCGGACAACCGGGCGTTAGCTGACCAAAGGGTTCGCCGTCAGCGGAGCCGGGATGATCTCAGGCCGCTGCTAGGTTCTCTGGTCATGACCATGCAGACCCAGTGGCACGCCATGCGGGGCTTCACCCGCGATCCGTCGGTGACCAAGCAGCGGCTGAAGCCGGGTACGGTCCGGCGGATTGCGGGGTATGCCCGGCCGTACCGGCTGGATCTCTCGGTTTTCCTGGTGGCGGCGGCGCTGGACGCGGTCGTCACCGTGCTGTACCCGGTGCTGCTCGCCGTGGTCATCGACAAGGGCATCATCCCGAAACGAACCGACGTCGTTTTTGCCGCCGCCGCGGCGGTCGCTGGCCTGGCCATCTTCGACGCCTTCCTCGGTGTCGTGCAGCGCTACTTCACCTCGCGGGTCGGCGAAGGGCTGATCTACGATCTGCGGACCCAGGTCTTCGGGCACGTCCAGCGGCAGCCGATCGCGTTCTTCACCAGGGCGCAGACTGGCTCACTGGTCAGCCGGCTGAACAACGACGTCATCGGCGCTCAGCAGGCACTGACGTCCACGCTCGCGTCCGTGGTGTCCAGCGTGCTGCAGCTGGTCCTGGTGCTGGCCGCCATGGTCTTCTTCTCCTGGGAGATCACCGTGATCGCGCTGGTGCTGATCCCGATCTTCCTGTATCCGGCCAGGCGGGTCGGCCGCAAACTTCAGCGGCTCACCCGGGAGTCCATGCAACTGGACGCGCAGATGGGCTCGACCATGACCGAGCGGTTCAACGTGGCCGGCGCGATGCTTGCCAAGCTATACGGCCGTCCGGCCGATGAATCGAACCTTTTCTCCGGGCGGGCCGGCCGGGTTCGCGACATCGGCGTGCTGACCGCGCTGTGGGGCAGCGCGCTGGTCACCGGCCTGGCGCTGCTGGCCACGCTGTCGACCTCAGTCGTGTACGGCTACGGCGGCTGGCTTGTCATCAACGGGTCGCTGCAGATCGGTGGCATGGTCGCGCTGGCGACGCTGCTGAGCAGGCTGTACGGGCCGATCACGTCGCTGTCCAACGTGCAGGTCAACGTCATGACCGCACTGGTCAGCTTCGACCGTGTCTTCGAGGTGCTGGACCTGCAGCCGCTGATCGACCAGAGCCCGGGGGCGCGGCCGCTGCCGGCATCAGGGGCCGCCCCGGACATCGAGTTCGACCATGTCAGCTTCCGCTACCCGTCGGCGTCGGAGGTATCGCTGGCCTCGCTGGAGTCGATCGCCATGCCGGTCCCGGAGAAGACCGGGCCGGTCCAGAACGCACTCACCGAGGTGAGCTTCCGCGCGCCAGCGGGCAAGCTCACCGCGCTGGTCGGGCCGTCGGGCGCGGGCAAGACGACCATCACCCATCTGGTGTCGAGGCTGTACGACCCGACCAGCGGCACAGTGCGGATCGGCGGCGCCGACATCCGCGAGGTGACCCTGCAGTCGCTGCACGACGCTGTAGGTGTCGTGACTCAGGACGCGCACATGTACCACGACACGATCCGGGAGAACCTGCTGTATGCCCGGCCGTCGGCGACCGAGCACGAACTGGTCCTGGCCTGCCAGGCGGCGCAGATCTGGGACCTGGTGACGGCGCTGCCGGACGGCCTGGACACCGTCGTCGGTGACCGCGGCTACCGGCTGTCCGGCGGCGAGAAGCAGCGCGTGGCGCTGGCCAGGCTGCTGCTGAAGGCCCCGTCCGTCGTGGTCCTCGACGAGGCGACGGCGCACCTGGACTCCGAGTCCGAGGCGGCTGTGCAGCGCGCGCTGAAGACGGCGCTGGCCGGGCGCACCTCGCTGGTCATCGCCCACCGGCTGTCGACCATCAGGGAAGCTGACCAGATCCTGGTGGTGGAGGACGGCCGGATCATCGAGCGGGGCGAGCATGACAGCCTGCTCGCGGCGGGCGGCCTGTACGCCGACCTGTATCACACCCAGTTCGCCCGTCAGGAAGTCGCCTGATCGGGATCCGGCTCAGTTAATTCTCCGTAGCCCACCCGGCGCAGATCCGGCCCCGCGACTGTCTCGATCTCGGTCAGCTGCGCCGCGGTCAGCTGCCGCTGCCAGGCCCCCGGTGCCGGGCTGGGCTGCGTGCTCGGGCCGACCGGGCCGACGGGGTCGCCGACGAAGTCCGACAAGGCCGCCGCTGTCGGACCGGGGTGCCGGATGAGGTGCTCGTACCGCACGGTGGTGAGCTGCTCGGCTGACATGGCGGTGCGCAGCCGGGCCATGGCGCGCACCGAGCCGCGCCAGCGCATCGCGCACTTGCCCGCCAGCGTGAGCTCCGGCCAGGCGGCCAGGTCCTGCTCGCTTTCGATGCCGAAGAACGGGTTGGGGAACTCGGTCTCCACGTTGGCCATGCCCGGCTTGAACCAGGCCAGCGACTGGTTGTCGGCCAGCATGGCCGCGACCACGTCCCGGCCGTCGCGCACGATCTGGATCAGCTTCGCGTCCGGGAAGGCGTCGACGAGGCTGTCTGCGCAGTACATCAGGTCCGGGCTGGCGTCACCGTAACGGAGGATGTCCCGCTCCGCCACGCAGCTGGAGGGCCCGGTCACCTGGCCGGCGTCGCGGCACAGCGGCGAGCAGGTCAGGCAGCCATGCGCGGTCACCTGCCAGGCCTGCGCGAAGGCGTCGCGGAACACGGTAGCGGCCGCATCGCTGCGCCCGCGCTGGATGGACGGACTGCGGGCGAAGGCGTAGACGACGCTCTGCACGGCGTCCTGGCCGATGGTCAGGTGGAAGCCGCGAGACTGCTTGAAGGCGCGCCCGAGCAGGTCCGCGCCGGAATGCGGAGCGCTGATGATGAAAACCGGCTGACGGACCTTGCGGCCGTTTACGACCAGAATGTGCGGGCGGGGTGGCATAGCTACCCATCAGTGTGACACTGCCGGCCAGGTGCCCGTAGCAGGCCCGAGAGCGGTGCAGGTCAGCGCTGCCGCAGCCGGCGGCCTCCGATGCGCCGGCAGTGGTCGCCTTCATGGCTGGCCAGGTTCAGCGCTGCCTGGATGAGCGGCACGTGACTGAACGCCTGCGGTGTGTTACCGACTTGCCGGCCGTACCGCGGGTCGTATTCCTCGCTCAGCAGGCCCAGGTCGCTGCGCAACGCCAGCAGTCGCTCGAACACGGCCACTGCCTCGTCGTACTCGCCGATCAGATGCAACGCGTTGACCAGCCAGAAGCTGCAGGCCAGGAACGCGCCCTCGGCTCCGGGCAGGCCGTCTACATCGGCCATCGCACCGTCGCGGACTGCCTTGGCCGGCTGGGTGTAGCGCAGCACCAGGCCGTCCCGCATGAGCTCGCGCTTGATGACCCGGACCGTGGAGATCACCCGCGGATCGTCCGGTGGCAGGAATCCCACCTCCGGGATCAGCAGCACGGAGGCGTCGAGCTCGGCGCTGCCGTAGTACTGGGTGAAGACACCGCGCGCGCTGTCGTAGCCGAGGTCGCTGACCTGGGCGTGGATCTCGTCGCGGATCGCGCGCCAGCGATCGAGCGGGCCTGCATTACCCTGCTCGACCAGGTGAATTGCCCGGTCGAAGGCGACCCAGGCCATCACCTTGGAATGGACGAAGTGCCGTCGCGGGCCGCGGACCTCCCAGATCCCCTCGTCCGGCTCGTGCCAGTGCTTCTCCAGGAAGTCCAGCAGCTGCCGCTGCAGGCTCCAGGAATGCTTGTCGAAGTCCAGGCCGGCCTGGCGGCCCAGCGTCAGTGCATCCATCACCTCGCCGTAAACGTCGAGCTGACGCTGGTCGACAGCGGCGTTGCCGATCCGGACCGGCGCGGACCTTTCATACCCTGGCAGCCAGCTGACTTCCCATTCGGCCAGCCGGCGCTCGCCAGCCACGCCGTACATGATCTGAACGTCCCTGGGGTCGCCCGCGACGGTCCGGGCGAGCCATCGCTGCCAGCTGGCCGCCTCGTCGGTGTAGCCAGTGCGCAGCAGCGCTTCTAGCGTGATCGTCGCATCCCGGAGCCAGCAGTAGCGGTAGTCCCAGTTGCGGACGCCGCCGATGTCCTCTGGCAGCGAGGTTGTCGCTGCTGCCACGATGCCGCCGGTCGGGGCGTAGGTGAGGGCCTTCAGCGTGATCAGTGAGCGCAGCACCGCATCGCGGTACGGACCCTTATAGGTGCATTTGGCGGACCAGGTGGACCAGAACTGCCGTGTCGCCCCGAGCGCCTCCTCGGCGTCCACGGCGGGTGCCGGCGGCAGGTGCGACGGCTGCCAGCTCAGCAGGAACGGCAGCCGGTCGCCGGGCTGGACAGTGAAGGTTGCCTGGTGCGCCAGGTTGCGCCCGACGTTAGGGACCGGGCTGAAGAAGCAGACGGAGTCAGGCCCGGCGACGGCCCGGATGGAGTGCTCGCTGCGCATCACCCAGGGGACTATCCGGCCATAGCCGAATCTCAGCCTCAGCACCGACTCCATCTCGACCGCGCCCTCGACACCTTCGACCAGCCGGATGAGCACCGGAGCCGAGTTGTCGCGCGGCGGCATGAAATCGATGACCCGCACCACTCCGCTCAAGGTGTGCCAGCTTGTCTGCAAGATCAGCGTGTCGCCCTCGTAATGCCGGGTGACCTCGCCGCGCCTGGCGACGGGCCCTTCGGCCGTTGTCGGGCATATCCGCCACTGGCCGTTGCGCTCATCGCCGAGCAGCGCCGCAAAGCACGCATCCGAGTCGAACCTGGGCAGGCAGAGCCAGTCCACTGAGCCGTCGCGGCTGACCAGCGCCGCCGTCTGCATGTCGCCGATAAGCGCGTAGTCCTCGATCAGACCGGCCATGGTGCCTCCTGGTCCTCGCCCGGTCGCGAACGGCACGGCCGGTCCCTTAAGCCTGACACGGCCCGGGCACTGGTGGCGGCTGGTCGTAGAGTGGCGGCGTGCGAGATTCGACCAGCGGCGCCGCGCGCCGGGGTGCAGTGGCAGCGGCGGCCGCGGGCCTGCTGCTGGCGGCCCTGGCCGGATGCTCGCAGATGGACGCGGCGCTGTCCAAGCAGTGGATGGTCGTCGACTTCAGCCCCAGCACCTCCATCGCGACCGCCCTGCACGTGCGGACAGCCTGCTCGCACGTCCAGAACGCCCCCCCGATGGCCCTGCCCGCGAAGCACTCGGTGATCAACATCATGTATGGCGTGCGCTTCGACACCACGAACGCCTCGCCGGCCGATCTCGAGCGGCTCCAGACCTGCCTGCAGAAGTTCGGCTCGGTGGCGGGCGTGAACCCGGAGACCGCTGGCGACGAAGGCAGCTAGGCAGCACCCGTACCGTGTGAATTAGGACACAATCTTGCCCGCGATCCGGTGCTTGTCGCGGCTATCCCGGGGGAAGAATCGCCTCCGACCGTGCTCGCTCAGGCCGTATTCAAAGCCGCTGACCTGCAGATAGAGGCGCTGGCCGGTGGGGGACAGCAACGCGCCCGGGCTGGCTGCGCGCGACTGAATGCTTAATTCCTCTAGGTAATGTAGGCTTCTGACTTGCTAAACCCTAGTAATCAGATCGGAAAAAGGTGAACCGATGAGGAAAGTACTGGCCGGACTAGCGGCAGCAGGCGTTGCCTTGCTGGCAGCAGGATGCGGGTCGGCAGGCTCCGGGTCGTCCAGCCCGGGCTCAGCAGGCGACCCGGTGACGCTGCGGCTGGGCTTCCTGGAGAACATCACGCACGCGCCAGCGCTGGTGGGGGTCAAGGAGGGCTTCTTCACCAAGAACCTCGGCAAGAACGTCACCCTGAAGCTGTATCCGTTCAGCACGGGCACGGAGGAGGCGACCGCGCTACTGGCCGGTCAGCTGGACGCCGCTTACGTGGGGCCGAACCCCACGATCAAGGCATGGTCGGAGTCGAACGGCAGCCTGATCAAGGTCATCTCCGGTGCTGCCTCTGGCGGCGCGTCACTGGTGGTGAAGAAGAGCATCACGTCCCCGGTCCAGCTCAAGGGCCAGAAGCTCGCGACGCCGTCACTCGGCAACACTCAGGACGTCGCGCTGCGGTTCTGGCTGAAGGGCCACGGTCTCACCACGACCCAGACCGGCGGCGGTGACGTGCCGATCACGCCGATCACGCCAAACTCGGACGCGGTACTCGCCTTCAAGGCCGGCTCGATCGCCGGCGGCTGGGAGCCGGCCCCCTACGACGCCGAGATGGTCGCCGACGGCGGCCATGTCCTGGTCAACGAGGCGAGCCTGTGGCCTGGCGGTAAGTTCGTCACCACGAACCTGGTGGTGACGCAGGCGTTCCTGGCTGCGCACCCGACCGCGGTCAACGGCCTGCTGAAGGGCCAGATCGAGGCGAACAGCTTCATCGCCAGCAGCAAGTCGGCGGCCGCGGCCGCGGCCAACGCCGAGCTGACCAGCCTGAGCGGCAAGGGCCTCAAGCCGAACATCTTGTCCGCGGCGTTCAGCGAAGTCACCTTCACCAATGACCCGATCGCATCGTCGCTGGTTACGGATGCGCAGCACGCTGTGGCCGTTGGCCTGCTCAGCCCGGTGAAAAACCTGAGCGCGATCTATGACCTCGCGCCGCTGAACAAGCTGCTGGCCGCGGCCGGCCAGCCGCAGGTCAGCTCGTGAGGGTCAGCGACCAGCAGGTGACGCCCCCGGCTCAGCCGGGGGCGTCAGCCTTGTCGCAGGCCGAGGCGATCCGGATTACCGAGGTCAGCAAGGCGTACCGGACTGGCCGGACCGAATTGCTCGCGCTGGACAAGATCTCGCTGACGGTGCACGACGGCGAGTTCGTCTGCCTCATCGGCGCATCCGGCTGCGGCAAGAGCACCCTGCTGAACCTGGTCGCGGGACTGGACCAGCCGACCGCTGGCACGGTCGATACTGGTGACCGCAAGGTCGGGCTGATGTTCCAGGAGCCTGCCCTGTTCCCGTGGCTGACCGCTGAGCGCAACGTCGAGCTGGCCCTCCGGGCCCGCGGCGTGCCGCGCGCCGAACGGCGCGGCAAGACCGCCGAGCTGCTGGCGACTGTCAGGCTCGGCGGGTTCGGCGACAAGCGCCCGCACGAGCTGTCCGGCGGGATGCGGCAGCGAGTGGCACTGGCCAGGGCGCTGGCGCAGGACGGCGACGTGCTGCTGATGGACGAGCCGTTCGGCGCGCTGGACGCGATGACCAGGGACCTGCTGCATGACGAGCTGGAGCGGATCTGCGCTGAGCGGACGCTGACGGTGCTGTTCGTCACTCACAACGTCCGCGAGGCAGCCCGGCTCGGCGACCGGGTGATCGTGCTGAGCAGCCGTCCCGGCCGCGTTATCGACGAGTACACGCTGCCCAGGGTCGGCCACCGCCGGATCGACTCACCCGAAGTGTCGGGCGTGGCTGCCAAGCTGACTGACCGGCTGCGCGAGGAGATGGGACGGCATGGCCACTGACCAGGCACTACGAGGGCTAGACAGCCTGGAGCTGCGGCCCGATCAGGGCAAGCCGGAACCCGGCCGGGTCGCGCGCAACGCGTGGGCGGCGCTCTGGCCGAAATTGCTGGCGATCGTGCTCGTGCTCGGCGTGTGGGAACTCATCACGCTGACGGGCTGGCGAAAGTACGTACTGAAGGGCCCGAGCCCGGTCTTCGCCAGCCTGTGGCAGCAGATGCAGCACGGCATGTTCTGGTCCACCATCGGCTGGACCATGCGCAGCGCGCTGACCGGCTATCTCGTCGCCCTGATCATCGGCTCTGTCGTCGGGCTCCTGGTGGCGCGGATCAAGGTGCTGCGGGCCGCCGTCGGGTCGATCATCACCGCCCTGCAGACGATGCCGTCGGTTGTCTGGGCGCCGTTCGCGATCATCCTGTTCGGCCTGACCAACGCGGCCATCCTGTTCGTGGTCATCCTGGGAGCCGCACCCTCGATCGCCAATGGCCTGATCACCGGGGTGGACTACACGCCGCCGCTGCTGCTGCGAGCGGGCAAGACGCTGGGGCTGCGCGGGTTCGCGCTGTACAGGTACCTGATCCTGCCCGCATCGCTGCCGGCCTACGTGGCCGGACTGAAGCAGGGCTGGGCGTTCGCCTGGCGCAGCCTGATGGCGGCCGAGCTGTTCATCATCATCATCGGCCAGATCTCGATCGGCCAGCAGCTGAACGTGGACCAGCAGAGCCAGGACTTCACCGGCGCCAGCACAGTGATCATCGTGATCCTCGTGATCGGCATCGTGGTCGACACCATCTTCACGAAGGCTGACCTGGCGGTGCGGCGACGGCGTGGCCTGCTCGACACGGCGGTGACGTCCTGACCCGGCGCCCCCGTCAGTGCGGCGGGTGGTGGTACACGCCGAACACGTTGCCTGCCGGGTCGCGGAGCGCACCGGTCTGCATGTGGTCGTCCACGGCGTCCGGTCCGTAGACGCGCTGGCCGCCGAGCTCTGCTGCCCGGGTCAGCACTGCCTCGACGTCCGGCACGTTCGCGTAAACGGTGGCCCAGTTCGTGTGCTCCGCAGTCCCGATGCCGCCATGGATGCCGCGCGCGGTGCCGGTATCCACCATCCGGTAACTGTCCCCGGACATCTGCCAGCCGAAGATCTCGGCGTAGAACTGCTGGCTGCGCGCGGCGTCCGGACCGAGTACCTCGAACCAGTCGACCGGCATCCCGTCGCCTGCCTCCGGCCCGAGTTCGCGATCGGTCCGGGCAAGGACCAGGCCGACGACAAGGCCGTCCGGATCGGCGAACCTGGCAAAAACCGCCATGCCCGGCATTTCAGTAATGGGCAGCATAGTCTTGCCGCCCACCAGGTTGATCTTGTCGAGCGCAAACTGCAGGTCATCGGTCTCGATGTAGAACGTGACCCGGGGTTCGGGACTGGCAGTGATGCCGCCGTTGATCCCGGTTCCGCCCCTGGTGTCCACGACGGTGTAGCCCGGCACGGGGCTCATGCTCCAGCCGAACAGGTCCGCGTAGAACTCGGCGAGCTGTCCGTCGTCCGGGCCGCCGATCTCGAAGTGCACCACCGCATGTGCCATGCTGACCTCCTGCCCAGTACCGGTCCGTGGCCAGTCTGGCACAGGCCGTCGCGGGCAGTACGGTCAAGAGCGGCTGATCCGCTGACCGCCGGCGTAGATGTTCATCGAGGTGCCGCGCAGGAACCCGACCAGGGTCAGCCCGGCGTCCTCGGCGAGCTCGGCAGCCAGCGAGGACGGCGCGGACACGGCGGCGAGCACGGGAATGCCGGCCAGCACCGCCTTCTGCACCAGCTCGAATGAAGCGCGGCCGCTCACCAGCAGGACACACCCGGTAAGTGGCAGGCGGCCCGCCTGCAGCGCCCAGCCGATGACCTTGTCCACCGCGTTGTGCCGGCCTACGTCCTCGCGGACGGCAAGCAGCTCGCCGCCGGCCGTGAACAGCCCGGCCGCATGCAGGCCGCCGGTCCGGTCGAAGACCCGCTGGGCCCGGCGCAGCGCGTCCGGCAGCCCGGCCAGCACCGCCGGGCTGACCGTCGTGCCGTCATCAGCAAGACTGAAATTTCCGGGAACGTGGAGGTCGGCAATGCTGGCCTTGCCGCAGACTCCGCAGGCGCTCGTGGTCAGGAAGTTCCGCCGCAGTTCCGGCGACACGGCCAGGCCGGGCCGCAGGACGACATCGGCGATGTTGCCGACCGCTTCACCGGCCGCATGATCGTGACCGCACCGTTCCCCGTCGCAGATGCTGATCGACGCGATGTCGTCAGCCGAGGTGATGATGCCCTCGCTGATCAGGAAGCCCGCTGCCAGGTCGATGTCGTCGCCCGGCGTGCGCATCGTCAGGGTGACCGCCTGGCCGCCGATCCTGATGCCCAGCGGTTCCTCGGCTGCCAGCAGATCGGCACGCTCGGCGGCTGCGGCAGCAGGCCCGACTGAGATCCGGGTCACCCGCCTGCGCGCAGTCCGTCCGGTCATGATTCCTCCGAGCGTGATCCGTACCCCGCCTTGCCCTCCGCAGGCTACTTCCGTTTGGATGGGTAGGTGGCACGAGCAGAGCTGCCGGACCCGCGAAGCTGGATCACGAACTGGCCTGCCTACCGGCAGCTGACCGGCCGTGACCGGCTGGGGCGGGGTATCGCGGTCCGGTCCCCGCACACCGAGCACGCCGCGCCCCGCACCGAGGCAGCCGAACGGGTTGTCGCATCGGTATGCCCGTACTGCGCGGTCGGCTGCGGCCAGCGAGTATTTGTCGGCAAGGTCAACGGCCGCGACACGGTCACCCAGATCGAAGGCGACCCGGACTCGCCGGTGTCCCGCGGCAGACTCTGTCCTAAGGGCTCGGCGAGCAAGCAGCTGGTCACGCACCCCGGCCGGCAGCAGCGGGTGCTGTACCGGCGGCCGTACAGCAAGACCTGGGAGCGGCTCGGCCTCGATCAGGCCATGGACATGATCGCCGACCGGGTGCTGGCGACCAGGGCAGCGAGCTGGCAGGAGACCGCCGACGGCAAGCGGGTGCGGCGAACGCTGGGCTTCGCCAGCCTCGGCGGCGCGACGCTGGACAACGAGGAGAACTACCTCATCAAGAAGCTCTGGACCGCGCTCGGCGCGATCCAGATCGAGAACCAGGCCCGGATATGACACTCCGCCACCGTCCCCGGTCTGGGGACTAGCTTCGGCCGCGGCGGGGCGACCACCTTTCCCCGCGATCTGGTGAACTCCGATTGCATAGTCATCTGCGGGTCGAACATGGCCGAGTGTCACCCGGTCGCGTTCCAGTGGGTGGTGGAGGCCAGGGCCCGCGGTGCCACCGTCATCCATGTGGACCCCCGATTCACCCGCACTAGCGCGCTGGCGAGCATGCACGTGCCCACCAGGGCCGGCGGTGACATCGTCTTCCTCGGCGCGCTGATCAACCACGTGCTGTCGGGCGGGCACGAGTTCCGCGACTATGTCGTCGCCTACACCAACGCCGCCGACATCCTGCCGGCGGAATACACCGACGCCGAGGACGGCGGCGGCCTGTTCTCCGGCTACGACCCGCAGACCCGCAGCTACGACAATTCCAGCTGGCAGCCCACCGGCGAGCGGGACACGACGCTGACCCATCCGCGGTGCGTGTTCCAGGTCCTGAAGCGGCATTTCGCGCGGTACACGCCCGACATGGTGGAACGGGTCTGCGGGATCCGGCCCGCAGACTTCGCCCGGATCGCTGACACGCTGGTGGCCGCCAGCGGCCGGGAGAAGACCACGGCCTGGGTGTACGCGGTCGGCTGGACCCAGCACAGCACCGGCGTGCAGCACATCAGGACTGCCTCGATCCTGCAGATGCTGCTCGGCAATATGGGCCGGCCGGGCGGCGGCATCCTGGCGCTGCGCGGGCATGCGAACATCCAGGGCGCGACGGACGTGCCGACCCTCTTCCATCTGCTGGGCGGCTACATGCCGATGCCAGGACCGGACGAGACCATGGACGGCTACCTGAGCCGGATGCCGGATACCGGCTTCTGGGGCCTCAAGCGCACCTTCCTGGTCAGCATGCTGAAGGCCTGGTTCGGCGACGCCGCGACGGCGGACAACGACTACTGCTTCGGGTACCTGCCGCGGATCACCGGCGACCACGGCACCTATAAAACGACGCTGGACATGATCGACGGGAAGGTGAAGGGCTACTTCCTGCTCGGCGAGAACCCGGCGGTGGGGTCGGCTTCCGGGCGGCTGCAGCGGCTGGCGCTGGCGAACCTGGACTGGCTGGTCGTCAAGGACCTCGCCATGATCGAGAGCGCCTCCTTCTGGCTCGATTCACCGGAGACCGAGAGCGGGGAGCTGGTCACCGAGCGGATCGGCACCGAGGTGTTCTTCCTGCCTGCGGCCTCGCACGTGGAAAAAGACGGCACGTTCACCAACACCCAGCGGCTGCTGCAATGGCATGCGAAGGCGCTCGAACCGCCCGGTGACGCGCGCAGCGACCTGTGGTTCATGTACCACCTGGGCAAGCGCATCCGGGCCAGGCTGGCCGGATCTGCCGATGCGAGGGATCAGCCGGTCCTCGATCTGACCTGGGACTACCCGGAGGAGGGGGAGTCCGCCGATCCGTCGGCGGCGGCGGTGCTGGCCGAGCTGAACGGCTACGCGGCCGACGGCCAGCCGCTGGCCTCGTTCACGCAGCTGGCCGACGACGGCTCGACCCGCTGCGGCAGCTGGATCCACGCCGGCTGCTTCGCCGGCGGCCAGAACCAGACCGCGCGCCGCAAGCCGTGGCAGCAGCAGTCCTGGGTCGCGCCGGAATGGGGCTGGGCCTGGCCGGCCAACCGGCGCATCCTGTACAACCGCGCCTCGGCCGACCCGGCTGGCAAGCCTTGGAGCGATGCCAAGGCGTACGTCTGGTGGGACGAGGCAGCGGGCGAATGGACCGGTCATGACGTGCCCGACTTCGAGAAGAACAAGGCACCGGGCTACCGGCCCGAGCCGGGAGCGACTGGCCCGGCGGCGCTGAGCGGCGCGGACCCGTTCATTCTCCAGTCCGACGGGAAGGCCGCCTTGTTCGTGCCACGCGGCCTGCAGGACGGACCACTGCCGGCACACTTCGAGGCAGCGGAATCCCCGCTGCGCAATCCCGTCTACCACCAGGACGCCAGCCCGCTGGCGATCGAGTACCGCGACCGGCTGCCAACCCGCGGTCAGGTAGCTGGTCACGACGCCACGTTCCCTTATGTCGTGACGACCTACCGGCTGACCGAGCACCACACCGCCGGTGCGATGAGCCGCACGCTGTCCCGGCTGGCCGAGCTGCAGCCCGAGATGTTCTGCGAGGTATCGCCAGGGCTCGCTGCCGAGCGCGGGCTGGAGAACGGCGGCTGGGCCACGATTATCACCGCCCGGGCCGCGATCGAGGCCCGGGTGCTGGTGACCCGGCGGCTGCGACCGCTCCGGATCCCCGGCGAGGGCGTCATCCACCAGGTCGGCCTGCCGTATCACTGGGGCAGCGAGGGCCTGGTGACCGGTGACTCCGCGAACGACCTGCTGCCGGTGGTCCTCGATCCCAACGTGTTCATCCAGGAGAGCAAGGTGGCGACCTGCGACATCCGGCCGGGCCGGCGTCCGAGAGGCCCGGCCCGGATGGAGCTGGTGCAGCAGTACCGGCGCGATGCAGGCCTGGACGGCGCGGAACCGCGGCCGGGCAGGCGTGCCGTCGGCACCGAGTCAGATTCCCGGATCGAGCCGGACACGAGCGCCGGTCCGGCCGCATTGGGCGGGACGTGGCACCATGACCAGTAACTCGCTGTACGGCCCGCTCGCGGACGTGTCCGGCGACGCGGGCTACGCCAGCCATCCGGAGCGCGTCGGCTTCTTCACCGACACCAGCGTGTGCATCGGCTGCAAGGCCTGCGAGGTTGCCTGCAAGGAATGGAACGGGCTGCCCGACACCGATGACGTGCTCGAGCTCACCGGCATGTCCTACGACAACACCGGCGAGCTGGGCGCCAACAGCTGGCGGCACGTAGCCTTCATCGAGCAGCAGGTGAGCACCGAGCTGATCAGTGTCGTCGATGGCGATGGCGGCGGATCGACCCGCTGGCTGATGGCATCCGATGTCTGCAAGCACTGCACGCACGCCGCGTGCCTGGATGTGTGCCCGACCGGCGCGCTGGTGCGCACGGAGTTCGGCACCGTGATCGTGCAGCCGGACGTCTGCAACGGCTGCGCGTACTGCGTGTCCGCGTGCCCTTTCGGTGTCATCGACCGGCGCGAGGGCGACGGCCGGGCGTGGAAATGCACGATGTGCTACGACCGGCTGCGCGGCGGGCTTGAGCCAGCGTGCGCGAAGGCGTGCCCGACCGACTCCATCCAGTTCGGCCCGCTGGACGAGCTGCGGGCACTGGCCCAGACCCGGCTCGCCGACCTGCACGCGGCCGGGCAGACCGATGCGCGGCTTTACGGCGAGGACCCGGCCGACGGCATCGGCGGCGCGGGCGCGTTCTTCCTGCTGCTGGACGAGCCCGAGGTATACGGCCTGCCGCCGGACCCGGTCGTGACCACTAGGGACCTGCCGGTGATGTGGCGCTGGGCGGGAGCGGCAGCGGCAGTGCTGGCCGCGGGTGTCGCCGTGGCGTTCTCCGGACGGCGGCCGGCATGACCGAGCAGCTGCAGGTGCCTCCGGCGGACTTCCAGTCCTACTACGGACGGCCGATCCTCAAGGTCACCAGGTGGAAGGAACCGCACCTGCCGCTGTACCTGTTCCTTGGCGAGATGTCGGGCGCGATGGCCATGGTCGCGGCGGCCGCTCATGCCACCGAACGACCGGAGCTGGCGCGGGTCGCGCGGCTGGTGGCCGCCGGGGCCGCCTACGCGGGCGGTGGCGTGCTGGCCGTCGAGCTGGGCAGGCCGGAGCGTTTCCTGCACATGCTGCGGGTCGTCAAGCCGACATCGCCGATGAGCATGGGCTCGTGGATCCTGTCGGCTCACTCTGGCCTGGTCACGGCGGCAGCGGCGAGCGAGGTGACTGGCCTGCTGCCGGCCGTCGGCAGCCTGGCTGCGGCCGGCTCTGCGCTGACCGGACCGATGCTGGCGGCTTATCCCGGCGTGCTGCTGGCGAACACGGCCGTGCCCGCCTGGCACGCCGCGTACCGGGAGCTTCCGCTGCTGTTCGTGGGCGGAGCGATGACCGCGGCGGGCGCCGCCGGCCTGGTTGCCAGCGCAGTGAGCAGCGACCGGCGTGATTTTGACGCCGCGCGCAAGCTGGCACTGATCGGGGCCGGAGTCGAGAGCATCGGCGGCTTCGGGCTCGAGCGCCTGCACGGGCTGGCAGCCGAGCCCTACCGCACCGGAGACGGCGGCAAGCTGCTGACGACGGCACGTTTCCTCACGATCGGCGGCGGCGTGGCGGCGCTGGCCGCGCGGCGAAGCCGGACCGCCGCTGTGGTCTCGGCCGGGCTGCTGACGGCCGGCGGGCTGTGCGCCAAGATCGGTGTGCTGCGGGCCGGCAAGGCATCGGCCGCCGACCCGAAGTACGTTGTCGGTACGCAGCGCCCCAGTCCGGCTACCGGAGCCGGATGGCTGGGCCTGCCTGCGGAATGAGCTCGCCGATGACGGTTGCGCCGGGGATCTCGCCGGCCACCAGCAGCCCGCCGGAGGTCTGGGCGTCGGCGAGCAGCAGCAGCTGATCCTCGGTAAGCCCGCCGTAATCGGAGTGCGGCGCGACCCAGTCCAGGTTCCGGCGGCTGCCGCCGGGCACGTAGCCGGCCGCGAGCGCCTCGCGGGCACCGTCGATGAGCGGCACCGCGCCGCTATCCACGACCGCCGTCACGCCGCTGGCCCTGGCGAGCTTGAACAAGTGCCCGAGCAAGCCGAAACCGGTGACGTCGGTGGCGCAGCGGAGGCCGGCGGCAAGGGCCTCGCGGCTGGCGACGTCGTTGAGCGTCGTCATGACGGCGATCGCGGCAGGGAACACCTCGCCGGTGGCCTTGTGCCGCGCGTTCAGCACGCCGCTGCCGATCGGCTTGGTGAGGGACAGCGGCAGGCCGGCCGCGCCGGCGTCGATGCGCAGCAGCGCGGCCGGGTCGGCCAGCCCGGTGACTGCCATGCCGTACTTCGGCTCCGGGTCGTCGATGCTGTGGCCGCCAGCGACATGACAGCCAGCCGCAGTGGCGATGTCGAGACCGCCCCGCAGCACCTCCGCGGCCAGGTCCGGGCTCAGCAGATCCCGCGGCCAGCCGAGCAGGTTGAGGGCGACGAGCGGCTCGCCGCCGACCGCGTACACATCGGAGAGGGCGTTCGCGGCCGCGATCTGGCCGAAGGTGTAGGCGTCATCGACCACCGGGGTAAAGAAATCAGCCGTAGCGACGACCGCGCGCGTCTCGCTGATCCGGATGACGGCCGCGTCGTCGCCGTGCTCGACGCCGATCAGGACGTCGGCGGGCCGCCGGGGCGGGATGAGCCTGGCGACAGCTTCCTCGAGTTCGCCCGGAGGGATCTTGCAGGCGCAACCGCCGCCATGCGCGTACTGGGTGAGCCGGACGCGCTCGCCACCGCTCATCTCCTGTGTCCCGTCATGGCCAAACTGTAGTGAAGTGCGTCTTGCGCATGGCGCCGCGGCATGGTGCCATGCCTTCTGGCAGGAAATTAACTAGCAGGTAACACGGCAGTGCTGCCAGCTGGGCGGCCGGAGGTGGGAAGTGGCGGACGGACACTCGACTGGCGGGCAGATCCTGGACCAGCGAGCTGAGATCGAGCGGATGGCGGACGGCCGGACGTTCTGCGACATGCTGACGGCCACCGCTGACCAGTACGGCGACTATCCCGCGTACTCCGATCCGGACGGCGGCCCGTGGCAGACCATCACCTGGGCCGAGACCAGGGAGCTGGCCCTGCAGGTGGCGGCCGGCCTCATTGCCCTCGGCCTGCAGCCTGGCGAGCGCGTCGCGATGATGTTGCCGAACCGCACCGAGCACGTGCTCAGCGATTTCGGCACGATGCACGCGGGCGGCGTCCCCGTTACCTTCTATGCGACGCTGGCGCCGGAGCAGATCGCGTACATGGCCGGCAACTGCGATGCGCGCATTGCCGTGCTGGACGGTGCGGGCGAGCTGGAGCGGTGGCGGTCCGTGCTGGGCGAGCTGCCCGGCCTCACGAGGATCGTCGTCAGGGATGCCGCGGCGTGCCCTGCCGAGCCGCTGTTCATCAGCTGGGACGACCTGCTCGCACTCGGCGCCCGGCGGCAGGCAGCGGAACCTGGTGAGGTAGCCGACCGGGTCGCCCGGATCAGGCCGTCGGACCCGGCCACGCTGCTGTACACCTCGGGCACGACCGGGCATCCGAAGGGCGTCATCATCACCCACGCCAGCGCGCTGTACGAGGTGTTCGCCGCCGATCAGGCGGGCATCGCGGTCAAGAACGTCCGGTGGGTGTCCTACCTGCCGCTCGCGCACATCGCGGAGCGGATGTTCACCGTCTACTTTGCGGTCGCCAACGTGGGGCACATCCATTTCTGCCACGACGCGTCGACGCAGCTGCTCGGCACCGTGGGCCAGGTTAAGCCGACCGCGTTCTTCGGCGTGCCGCGGGTGTGGGAGAAGTTCCAGGCCGGCATTTCGGCGCTGCTGACGGGGAACCCCGATGAGGCGAAGCGGGCTGCGGTGGCGGCCGCCATGCAGACGGGCCTCGCCTACATCCGGAGTGTTCAGTTCGGCGAGCAGACCTCAGCCGAGCTGGCGGGAGAGTTCGCTGCCGCCGAGGAATCAGTGCTGCGGCCCATCCGTGAGCTGCTCGGCATGGGCGAGGTCGGCCTCGCGTTTAGCGCCGCCGCCCCGCTGCCGCCGGATGTGGGTGAGTTCTTCGCCGGCCTCGGGGTGCGCATCCTGGACGTCTACGGCATGACCGAGACCACCGGGGCGTTCACGAACAACACCCCGGCCGCGTTCAAGCTCGGCACCGTCGGCCGGCCCATCCCCGGTATCGAGGTGAGGATCGCCGAGGATGGCGAGATCCTGACCCGCAGCCCGCTGAACACCCCCGGCTACCTGAACCTGCCCGACCAGACCGCGGACCTCATCGACGCCGAGGGCTGGCTGCACACCGGCGACATCGGATCGATAGACGGCGACGGGTTCGTCTGCGTGGTGGACCGGAAGAAAGAACTGATCATCACCGCGGGCGGCGAGAATGTGTCACCGGCCGCCGTGGAGAACCTGCTGGTCGCGCACCCGCTGATCGGTCAGGCGCTGGCGTACGGCGACCGTCGGCCCTATCTGGTGGCGATATTGACGCTCGACGGCGGTGTCGCGCCAGCCTGGGCCAGGGCCCGCGGCATCGAGGCCGGCTCACTGGCCGAGCTGGCCGCGAACCCGGCGGTGCTCGAGGCGGTCGGACAGGCGGTCGCGGAGGCGAATTCCCGGCTGGCGCGGGTGCAGCAGGTCAAGTACTGGGAGCTGCTGCCGGTCGAGTGGACCGCCGAGAGCGAGGAGCTGACGCCGACGCTGAAGCTCAAGCGCCGTGTCGTGCACGCCAAGTACGCCGACATCATCGACGGGCTGTACGCCAGCTAGCCAGTCCGCTAGCCGGGCTTGACCGCGCGGGTGGCGAAATAGCCCGGCATGAACGCGGCGGTTGGTCCGGCATGGTGCGGTGACTCGGTGAATCCGGTGAGCACGAAGCCTGCCGTCAGCTGACCGCCGATCTGCTCGGACAGCGTGTGGCTGTACTCCACCGGCGCATCCGAGCCGAACAGCTCCGCTCGTTCGGCTGGCGTCAGGTGCGTCAGGTCGGAGTACGGCAGCGCGTGCCGCACGACGAGCTCGCCCCGGTTGTCGCTCGCGTCCGCGTCAAAGATGTAGACGTCCGGATTCAGGAAGCCGGACAGCAGTACTCCACCCGGCCGCAGCACCCGGAAGCATTCAGCCCAGACCGGCGCGAGATCCGGGCAGAACAGGTTCGACACCGGGTGGACGACGACGTCGAAGCTGGCATCGGCGAAGGCGCTGAGATCGCGCATGTCGCCGAGCACCGTGGCCAGTTCCAGCCCGTCCCGCTCGGCCACCATCCGGTCCTGGGCCAGCTGGCCGGCAGAGTTGTCGAAGACCGTCACCGTCGCGCCGGCCGCGGCCAGCACCGGGCCCTGCTGCCCGCCCCCACTGGCCAGGCACAGGATGTCGACGCCGGTCAGGCTGGCCGGGAACCAGTCGCGCGGAGCGGGGGAGTAGCCGATCAGCACCACCGACCAGTCGCCGGCCCTGGCTGCCGCCACGACCTCCGGGCCGACCGGAACGGTCCACTCGTTGGTGCCGCTGTCGACCTCCAGGTCCCAGGCGGTCCGGTTGTGGGCTACTGAATCAAAATCGCTGGTCACCCACGGGACGGTAGCTGCTTTCCGGGCTGGCTGCACCGAGTTATCGGGGGCGGCGTCAGCCGGCGGCCGGGCGGAATACCATGCAGCTGCTCGTTGCCTGCGCGTAGAGCTTGCCGTCCGGCCCGGTGAGCCGCGCCTGGGCCAGCGCGGACCGGCCGCCCAGGTGGGTGATGGTGCCCTCGCAGACCAGCCGCCCGGTGGCAGCCGTTACCGGACGAAGGAACTTCACGCTGAGGTCCAGGCTGGTGTAGTGAGTCCCGGCGGGCAGCATGCTCTGTACCGCGCAGCCGCACGCCGAGTCGCACAGGGTCGAGAGCACCCCGCCGTGCACCGACCCGATCGGGTTGTAGTGAAACTCGGCCGGGACGAACTCAAAGATCACCGTGCCCGGCTGAACCGAAACCGGTGCGAAGTCGAGCGTCCGGGCCACCGGCGCGGCTGGCAGCCTGCCGTCAGCCAGAGCTGCCAGGAACGACATGCCGTCCATGGTCCGGGCTGCCTCGGCGCTGACGGCCGGGTCAGTCCAGGAGTAATCGCGGCTGCGCAGGCTGGCCAGGGCTGCGGAGTCGTCAGGCTGCAGATCGGTCTGGCTCATGGTGGTCTCCCTGCTGCTGCTGCTGCGGGCGGGCGAGGCGGACGAGTGCGGGCACTGTCACGGCGGGCGGAGTCACGGCGGGCACTGTCACGGCGGGCACTGTCACCGCGGGCCGCAGGCCGGGTCCAGCGAGCTGCGGTCTGATGACAATGGCGTCAGGAGTGCGTTCCCTCGGCGCGTCCGGCCAGCGCCTGGAGATGATGCCGAGCATCTGCTCGTTCGCCGGCAGCACGTCGAGCACCAGGCTGCGGATGCCGCGAGTCACAGCGCGATCCACCAGCACGGTGAGCAGCAGCGTGCCGATGCCATGTCGCTGCCAGCGGTCCGCGACAACCAGGCCGATGTCGGTGGCGCTGCCCTCGTCGGCCGCCATGCCGTGCCCGATGACCGAGCCCTGGCCGTCGGTGACGAGCAGGATGTCCGCGGTGCCCCCAGCCCCGCTCAGCGCGCGCAGCAGCCCGGTGCTCGGCGGCGCGACGGTCGCGAAGAAGCGGAAGTTCTGGCTGCGCGGCGACAGCCCGCAGACGAACTCGCGGATCCGGCTGGCGTCGGAGTCGCGAGCCTCGCGGAGCAGGCCGACTGGTGGGACCGGAGTTCGATTCATGAACCCAGCCTGCCCGGCCTTGCTAAGTCTGTCAAGTAGACTTAGCCTGAACACATGAAGAAGTCCTGGGCGCTCGACTACGACACGTCCAACTGCAACATCGCCGCCGCGCTCGCGGTTGTCGGCGAGAAGTGGACGTTCCTCGTGCTCCGTGAGGCGTTCAACGGCATCCGCCGGTTTGATGACATACAGCGCCGTACTGGCGCACCCCGCCAGCTGCTCAGCAACCGCCTGGCCAAGCTGGTGGCCGAGGGGATCCTGCGCAGGGAGCCCTATCAGGAGGACGGCCAGCGGGCCAGGAGCGAGTACCGGCTGACCGAGAAGGGCATCGACTTGTTCCCGGTCATGGCTGCCTTGCTGGCCTGGGGCGACAAGCACGCCGGCTGGCCGGGTGGTCCGGCTGTCGTGCTCACCCACCGCGATTGCGGTGCGGACGTGCAACTGGAACTAACCTGCGCCGAGGGGCACGTGCTCAAGTCCGCCCGCGAGGTCACGCCGCTGCCCGGTCCGGGCGCGCGCCGGGTGGCCTGAGGCTGCCTGCCGGGCTGCGACTAGGGTCTGATCCCGGAGGCGTCAGGGTGCCTGGTGGCCCCCCCGGTCTTCAAAACTGGTGGACGGCGCTCCGCGTCGTCGGCGGGTTCGATTCCCGTCCGCCTCCGCTGACATGCATGCATGCCGTTCTCAGGCGGAGGGTTCCGGCGGCTGCTCGGTAGGCGTCGCTGGGCGGGGTACCGCAGGCTTGGCAGTCGCCGGGGCCGCGGCGGCCAGTCCGATGCCCAGGCCGATCCCGATGATGGGTCCGGCCACTAGCAGGACCAGGGCCACGCTCGGGTTGAGGTTGATTTCCGGGCCGATGGGCGATGCCTGCTGAATGACGTGCATCACGATTGCCAGCCCGATAGCTATGCCTAGCCCGGCCATCAGGCCACCCCAAAAGGCCCGAAGCTTGAAGTCCGGCGGGAGCGGTTGTCTCGGCCGCGGCTGGCTTGGCGCGGCTGCCGCGGCTGACGCGTCTGATACGGCGGCTGACTCCTGGCTGCCCTGAGCGGGCTGCTGCTCGTTCATAGCCACAGGGTGCCATCCGGATGCCGCGTATTTCCGAGTTTGTGGACGATCCCGGTGCCGAACGCGCTTCGGGCTCTTGCCGGGCGCGCGGCCGGCCCGGCTGGCGGCTTATTCGGTTGCCGGATCGGCCGCCTACCGCCCAGCATCAGCCTTGTGCGGATCACCGAGATCGACCCGGCAGACGAGCAGGTGCTAGCCGACCTGCACGCGCTCGCGTGCGCGTCCGCACCGGTTGACCGGCCGCACGTGCCGCCGCCGACACTGGCGGAGTGCGCGGTGGACTGGCGGCACGGGTACTGCGGTGCACAGCTGCTGCGGCTGCAGGCCCGGCTGGACGGCCGGCTGGCCGGATACGCGTGGCTGAGCCTGCCTGTCGCCGACAACATGACCACTGCGGATGCGGAGATCGTCGTGCATCCCGCACTCCGGCGGCGAGGCATCGGTACCGCGCTGGCCGCCGTGGCGCTGGACCGGCTGCGGGCAACCGGACGGAAGGTAGCCATCGGCCCGGCCAGGCGCGACGGACCAGGCTGCGGATTCGCGCTGGCCATCGGAGCGACGGCACAGCAGGACCAGGTGCGGAACATGCTCTACCTGGACGGTCTCGATCACGCCGGGATGGCGGACCAGGTGCGAGCGGCCACGGCTAGCGCGGCCGGCTACGCACTTGCCCGGCTACCGGGTCCGACGCCGCCGGAGCATCGGGACGCCGTTGCGGCGATGTACCAGGTGCTGAACGACGCGCCGCAGCTGAGTAGCTCGCAGGAGGACGAGCAGTGGACTGCCGGGCGAGTGGCAGCGGAGGACCGGTGGCATGTGGCCAGGGGTAACAGGGTGTACGCGATCCTGGCCCGGACTGGCACGAGCGCGGAGCCAGCGGGCCTGACCAGGATCGTAGTCAGGTCAACCGGCGACCTGGCCCTGCAGCTGGAGACGGCGGTGGCGGCGGCCCACCGCGGCCACCGCCTCGGCTACCTGATGAAGGCGAGCCTGCTGAGCTGGCTGCTGGAAGCTGAGCCGCAGGTACGGCGGATCAGCACCTTCAATACGGCCAGCAACGAGCACATGATCGCGGTCAACGCCGAGCTTGGCTACATCCCGGTCGAGCGCTGGACGTTCTTCGAGCGGCCAGCGGGCTAGCTGCTGGCCCGCCCGCGTTACCCGGTTGGCTCCGGGAACTCGGTCGGTGCGTCCGGGAACGGCGGTGGCGCCTCCGGGAATAGTGCAGGCGGCGGCGAGGATGGCCGGGTGAATGGTCCGGTGGCGTACTGATCGGACGGGAACGGGATCGCCGGTGTGGCTACCACCCGCATCGGCAGCGGGCTGACCTGCGCACTGCTGGCGTAAGCGTCGTCCTCGGCGTCCGCGCCGATATCCCTGGCCGCGAGCATGGAGAACCGGCCGATTGCCAGTCCGCCGACCAGCACCACCAGCATGCCCAGGCCGCCGAACAGCGAGATCTGCTCGATGTACATGCGGACCGTCAGTGCGGCGCCAGGGCCTGGCGTGCCGATGGGCGCGCCGGCGCTGACCGACGTCTGCTTCAGCACGAACGTGGTGAAGCCGGTGCCCAGGCCGAACCAGGCACCGCCGAGCACCGCGAGCAGCCCGCCGGCCACCCCGATGGCCCGGTTCCGGGTGACAAGCACGAGCGCGCCGCCGAGCAGCACCGCGGCCGCCGGGACGACGGAGTAGTAGAGCCGGCCCGAGCTGTAGAACCATGCCTTGTCCGGCGAGATGCCGAAGTGGACGTACGGTCCGACGAAGGGGGCGAGGCCGCCCCACAGCCCGAGCAGGACCAGCAGCACCCCGCACACTGCGCCGCGACTACGCGGAATTCCGGCCGGTAGGTTCATCTATGCTCACTCCCTGCGGAATCGGATGTTTAAAGACTTGCACATGGGCTGCACCCGGTGGCGGGTTCCTTCGGCAAAGTGCTGGTAAATCGGACCGGAAGAGCTAGCCGGGCCAGGTGGCAACTCGGCCGCGGGCAGGTATGGTCGCGATCGTGGACGTCCGCAGGCTGACTCCCCGCACTGATGCCGTGCTGGCCGATCCACGGCTGGCCGCCGCGCAGCAGCGGCTCGGCCGCGCGATCGTGATCACCGCGGTCCATCAGGCACAGGAACGTGCCCGGGCCGGCGAGATAGCGGCCGATGCGGTCGCCGACGCAGCGGCAGCGGCGCTGCCATTACTGGCCGCGACGCTGACTCCGGTCCTCAACGCCACCGGCGTAGTGCTGCACACCAACCTCGGCCGGGCGCCGCTATCGGCCGCGGCGCAGCAGGCGCTGACAGCCGCGGCCGGCTGCACCGACCTGGAGTTCGACCTGGCGACCGGACAGCGGGGGCGGCGGGGCCGGGGAATGCTTCGCGCGCTGGCTGCAGCGGTCCCGGCGGCCGAGGCGGTGCACGTGGTGAACAACAACGCTGCCGCTCTCGTGCTGGCCGCCACCGCGCTGGCTGCTGGCCGGGAAATCGTGGTGAGCAGAGGCGAGCTGATCGAGATCGGTGACGGATTCCGGCTGCCGGACCTGATCGAGTCCACCGGCGCGCGGATCAGGGAGGTCGGCACCACCAACCGGACGACCGTGGCCGACTACGCCGCCGCCATCGGCCCGCAGACCGCCTTCGTGCTCAAGGTGCACCCGTCCAATTACCGGATCGAGGGGTTCACCGCCAGCGCGTCGGTCGCCGAGCTGGCCGGGCTCAGCGTGCCCGTCGTCGGCGACATAGGTTCTGGCCTGCTCGTGCCGCACCCGCTGCTGCCCGCCGAGCCCGACGCCACGAGCTGGCTGCGGGCCGGCGCCGCCCTCGTCACCGCCAGCGGCGACAAGCTGCTCGGCGGTCCGCAGGCCGGCCTGCTGCTCGGTCGGGCGGACCTGGTGGCCACGCTCGCCAGGCATCCGCTGGCCAGGGCACTGCGGGTGGATAAGCTCACGGTCGCCGCGCTGGAGGCAACACTCGCCGGACCGCGTCCGCCGGTGGCCGACTCGCTCATGGCCGGCCAGGCCGAACTCGGCAGCCGGGCCGGTCAGATCGCCGCCCGGCTGGACGGCATCGACGCCCGGGTGCAGCTGTCCGACGCGGCGGTGGGCGGCGGCGGTGCGCCGGGCCAGCTGCTGCCTAGCGCCGCTGTCAGCCTGCCGGCTGAGCTGGCGGCGCCGCTGCGCTCCGGTGCCGCGGTGCGCGGCGGCTCCGTGCCCGCAGTCGTCGGCCGGATCGAGGACGGGCGGCTGCTTCTTGACCTGCGGGCAGTCGCCCCGGCAGATGATGAGCTGCTGGTCGCCGCCGTCCTGGCTGCTGCGGGCTGAGGCAGGATGGCCGGCATGCACGTGGTGGTGACCGCAGGACACGTGGACCATGGCAAGTCCGCGCTGATTCGCGCGCTCACCGGGATGGAGCCGGACCGCTGGGCCGAGGAGCAGCGCCGCGGCATGACCATCGACCTTGGCTTCGGCTGGCTGACCCTGCCCTCGGGCGACCAGCTGGCGTTCGTCGACGTGCCTGGTCATGAGCGGTTCATCAGCAACATGCTGGCCGGCGCCGGACCGGTTCCCGCGGTCATGTTCGTGGTCGCGGCGGATGAAGGCTGGATGCCCCAGTCGGCCGAGCACCTGGCGGTGCTGAGCGCGCTCGGCATCAGCCACGGCCTGCTCGTGGTCACCAAGAGTGACCTGGCCGACCCCGGGCCGGTCCTCGAGCAGGCGTCCCGTCAGCTCGCCGCCACCAGCCTGCGCGCTGTCCCGGCCGTCGCCGTCAGCGCGGTGACCGGGGCTGGCCTGACCGAGCTGCGCCACGAGCTGGACGAGCTCACTCGCCGGCTGCCTGCGCCGGACCCGGGGGGGCCAGTCCGGATCTGGATCGACCGGGCGTTCAGCATGACCGGCAGCGGCACTGTCGTCACCGGGACGCTGCCCAGCGGAACCGTGTACCGGGGCGACGAGCTTGTGCTGGCACCAGCCATGCGACCGGTGCGGGTACGCGACCTGCGGTCGCTCGGCGAGCCCGCCGAGCGGGCGTCAGCAACCGCGCGGGTAGCCCTGAACCTGCGCGGCGCGGGCAAGGAACTGCCGCGCCGGGGGATGGCGCTGGTACAGGCTGGCCGGTGGACCCTGACCGATGTCATCGACGTCAGGGTGCTGACGGTGACCGAGCCTGATCAGGCGGGCGGCCAGTGGCGCCGGGGCGCAGAAACTGGCGGGGAGCTTCCCCGCGCGGTCACCGTGCACGTGGGCTCGGCCCGGAGTGTCGCCAGGGTCCGGCCGCTCGGGCCGGGGCTGGTCCGGCTCCGCCTGGCCGAGCCGCTGCCGCTGCACGCCGGCGACCGGGTGCTGCTGCGTGATCCAGGTAGCCGCAGGCCCGGCTGCTGGCCGGCCGTGGCCGGGGCCGTCGTGCTCGATGTAGCGCCGCCGCCGTTGCGCCGCCGCGGCTCAGCGGCGGCCGCGTCCCGACAGCTCACCTGCTGGCCCGACCAGCCGGGGGCGACCGAACTGCTGGCCCGGCACGGGCTGCTGAAGGCGAGCACGCTGCTGGCCATGGGCATCGCTGATCATCCGGTCCCGGTGACCGGCGAGTGGCTCGCCGATCCCGAGTACTGGCGCGCCCTCGGCGGCCGGCTCGGCGAGCTGCTCGCCAGTCATGCCGCGAGCGACCCGCTGTCGGCCGGCCTGCCCATCGAAGCGGCCAGGGCGGCGCTCGACCTGCCAGACCGGCGCCTTGTCACGGCGCTCGCACGGCCGCCGTTCCAGGTGGCCTGCGGTGCGCTGCATATCGCGCGCCCGGCGGGCCAGCCGGCCGGCCCGGATCTGCCGGAAGCGGTGCTGGCGGCAGTCCGGGTGCTGCGCGCTGACCTTGCCGCGGCACCGTTCCTGGCCCCGGACGCCGATCGCCTCCGGAAGCTCGGGCTCGATGCGCGCAGTCTTGCCGCGGCCGTCCGGGCAGGCGAGCTGCTGCGGGTCAGCGAGCAGATCGTGCTCGCACCGGGCGCCGATGACGCCGCAGCGGCGATCCTGGCTCGCCTGGATCAGCCGTTCACCGCCGCGCAGGCACGGGAGGCGCTGGCCACGACCCGCCGCACCGTCATCCCGCTGCTGGAGCTGCTCGACTCCGCCGGAATCACCCAGCGGCTGGCTGACGACCGACGGCTGCTGCCGCGCGCTGACGCGGCCGAGCCGGTGCATCGGCCCGCGGCGCTAGTGCGCGGCGAAGCGGGTGGCTGACCAGGTTCTGGCTTCCACTGGCGGTTCACCGGCCGCGATCCAGCGCGACAGCACCGCGGCTGTGACCGGCGCGTTGAGGATCCCGGTGCGGAAGTGGCCGGAGGTCAGCCACGCGTTCGCCAGCCCCGGCACCATGTCGATGACTGGCCTGCGGTCGGGATGCCGCGGCCGGAAACAGCACCACTGATAGGCAACGCCGATACCGCGCAGCCGGGGCAGCACCGCGGCAAGCCCCTGGACTATGGCGTCGATGACCTCGGGCTGCACCGCCGGGGTCTCGTCACCCAGGTCGAAGGTTCCGCCCGCCAGCAGCTGGCCGTTCTCGATCTGCGTCGCCAGCGGAGCCACGATGCCAGGCAGCGTCACGTCAGCCCGTTCGGTGACCAGCAGATGACCCTTGACCCGGTCCGACGGGATGTGCAGGGGCAGGCCGTCCAGCATCGGCGGGCTTCCGGTGGCGAACACCACGGCGCCGGGGTGGATGTCGCCCGCTGATGTCCCCACCCGGACGATCCGGTCGCCGCTGATCTCGATTGATGTGGCCGCGACGCCGCTAGTAACGGCCGGCAGCCGGGCGGCCAGCCTGGCCAGCGCGCGGAGCGGGTTGACCCGGGCCTGCCGGTGAATGAGGGCGCCTTCCATCGGCCTGGCCAGACCTGGCACCAGTTCCCCGACCTGGCCCGGGTTGAGCCACTCCACCGCCCGCGGCTGATGGGCCGCGTACCCGCTGTCATGCGGTGCCAGGCCGAGCCAGTCGACGTCCACCAGCCCGACCCCGCCCGGAATGGACTGCTCCAGGTCGCGCCACCGCTCCAGCCCGGCTCGCTCCAGGTCGACGAAGGGCTCGGGGTCGCTCCACTGATGCGGCTCGGGGATGAGCAGCCCGGTAGCGCCGCCGGTCGCCCCGGCGCCCAGGCGGCCGGTCTCGATCAGCAGGACGCTGCCCAGGTCCGCATCCGCACAGGCGGCTGCGGTGCTCACGCCGAGAATGCCGCCGCCGATCACCAGGACATCAGGCCGCGCGCCAGCTACGCCATCGTCGGCGCGGCCCAGCACAGACCGCTCCTCGCTGGTGAGCTGATCGCGCCAGATGGCGCCATTCACGGTCATAAGACCATCCTGGGTGAACGGCCGATGCGGTCGGCCTGCTGGGTCGCGAATGGAAGGCGGCGATGGAAATCGTAGGCGACCTGCCGCCGGCCTGACACGGGGGCCGCCAATCCCTGGCCGAATGAGCCCCGTCAGCACCCGGACTGACCAGGTCACCGGCAGCCGGACGGCCGCGCGCCGGCGGCCGGGCGAGGTGGCGGAGCGAACCCCGTTCCCGTCCTGGACGGTCGCGCTTGCGGTCACGATCTTCATGGCGGGAAGCAACAGCGGCCGGTTGTTGCTGCACTAACTACTGGCATGCGCGGATGCGATTGCACTGGCTGCGCCGTATGGTGAGGGGATCATTGCCACACACTGCCCAGGCTGACCGAGGAGGTGCCGTGCCGCTCACGGACTCGTACGGGCGAACGGCCACCGATCTGCGGGTGTCACTGACCGACAAATGCAATCTGAGGTGCTCATATTGCATGCCGGCCGAAGGGCTGGAGTGGCTGCCCAAGCCCGAGCTGCTGACCGACGCCGAGCTGGTCCGGCTGATCACGCTGGCCGTTACCAGGCTGGGCATCACCGAGGTCCGGTTCACCGGTGGTGAGCCGCTGCTGCGGCGCGGCCTGGTGGGCATCGTGGCGGGCGCTGCGGCGCTGGCGCCGCGGCCCGAGATCTCGCTGACCACCAACGGCATCGGCCTCGACCGGCTGGCGGCACCGCTGCGGCAGGCGGGGCTTGACCGGATAAATGTCTCACTGGACACGCTGTCGGCGGAGACCTTCATCCGGCTTGCCCGCCGCGACCGGCTGGCCGATGTGCTGGCCGGGCTGTCCGCCGCTGCCGTGGCCGGGCTGACTCCGGTCAAGGTCAACGCGGTGCTCATGCGCGGCATCAATGACCGCGAGGCCGCCGGCTTGCTGCGGTTCTGCCTGGAGCAGGGTTATGAACTGCGGTTCATCGAGCAGATGCCGCTGGACGCGCAGCACGGCTGGCGCCGCGAGGACATGGTGACCGCGGACGAGATCCTGGCCATGCTCAGCGATGAGTTCGTGCTCAAGCCGGACGACCCGGCATCGCGCGGCTCCGCCCCGGCCGAGAGGTTCCTGGTCGACGGCGGCCCGCAGACGGTTGGCGTGATCGGCTCGGTGACCAGGCCGTTCTGCGGATCATGCGACCGGGTGCGGCTGACCGCCGATGGCCAGCTGCGGAACTGCCTGTTCGCCACATCCGAGAACGACCTGCGGACGCCGCTGCGGGCGGGCGCCTCCGACGACGAGCTGTCGGAACAATGGCAGCGCTGCATCGCGATGAAACTGCCTGGTCACGGGATCAACGATCCGGGCTTCCTGCAGCCATCCCGGCCGATGTCCGCCATCGGCGGCTGACCCGCTTACCGCGCCGGACTAGCGCTGACTGCGGACGGCGGCCGTGACTGACTTCGACGCCGTTATCCTGGCCGGCGGCCGGGCGTCCCGGCTGGCTGGCACCGACAAGCCCAGCCTGGATGTGGGCGGCAGGCCGATGCTGGCATCGGTTGCGCGCGCTGCGGTCGCCGCCGGGACTCAGAAGCTGATCATCGTGGGACCTGACCGGGCCGGCCGCGTGCACGATGCGCTAGCCACAGTAGCCGCGGGCCTGCCGGGCGGGCTTCGCTGGGTTCAGGAAGAGCCACCGGTCGCCGGGCCGGTGCCCGCGTTGCGGCGCGGGCTGGCCGAGGTGACCGCTGGCTGGCTGCTACTGCTGGCCGCTGACCTGCCGTTCCTGACCGGACCACTGCTGCGGGACCTGCTGGCGCGAGCGAGCCGGGATGCGGGCCGTGGCGGCTCAGGTGATGAGGCTGGCGGCGCCGTGCTGGCTGGCGGCGCCGTGCTGGCGGACGACGACGGCCGGGCGCAATGGCTCGCAGGCTGCTGGCCAGCAGGCCCGCTACGGGCAGCCGTGGCGGATTACCAGGGGGATTCACTGCATGGCCTGCTGGCACCGCTATCGCCGCTGCTGGTACGGGCGGTCGTCCGCGATGGCGGACCGCCGCCGTGGCTCGATTGCGACACTCCCGACGACCTCGCCGCAGCTCGGGCAGTGTGGAGTTCGCTGACTGACCGGAACGGAGAGCCCAGTGACGACTCTGGATGACTGGATCACGGCCGTCTGCGCCGAACTCGGCGTCGATCCGGCGGCCGTGCAGTCCCGGCCGATCCTTGACCTGGCCAGGGACGTGGCGCACCAGGTAGACCGGCCGGCCGCGCCGGTGACGGCATTTGCGCTCGGGCTGGCAATCGGAGCCGGGCTCCCGGCGGACGACGCGATGGCGCGGGTGCTGGCGCTGGCGGAGGGCTGGGAACGGGCCGGCGCCTAGCCCGCCGCTAAGTTCACGGCTCGCGACGGCGCCGACCGTAATGCACTATTTGTACCTTAGCTGAGCGCGTAAATCTCCGAAACCAGCCGCACGGGCGCATCGTATGTGGCCGGGGTGTTGGGACAGCACCGGATCCACGTACGTCGGGCGTCGCCGAGGAATCTCGTCCGCGCGGGGCTTGCCAGAAGTAAGTTAGCGATATATCGTTGACCTATCGACGAGCTACTGTGACAGTCCGGAATAGGCCAGACTAGTCAGATTGGTAGCCGCAGCACGAGGAGTATCACAATGAGACACGAAGACGAGCGCCGAGCACGGCGCGAATCTGGCCGGTGGGAGCCCGCTGAGGATGGCGAGCGTCGCCGCTGGCACGAGGACGACGAGAGGCACGGGCACGGCCGGCGCGGCCACGCGCATTTTCCGGGGCCGTTTGCCGGGCCGGGTTTTCCCGGCGCAGAGATGCACGGGTTCGGTCCGTGGCCACGGGAGTTCCGCGGCATGCGCGGCCCGCGTGCACGACGGGGCAACGTTCGGGCCGCTTCGCTGGCACTGCTGGCCGAGCAGCCGATGAACGGATACCAGATCATCCAGGAAATCGCTGAGCGCAGCGGGGGAGTTTGGCGGCCCAGCCCAGGGTCGATCTATCCCGCTCTGCAGCAGCTGGAGGACGAGGGCCTGATCACCGCTGAGGCGGGCGATGGCGGTCGCAGGGCATACAAGCTGACGGACGACGGCCGCACGTATGCGGCCGCGCACCCGGACGAGCTGAGCGCCCCGTGGGATGTCGTCGCGGGCGGTGCCGGTGGTGCCGCCATCGAGATGCGCAAGCTCATCGGTCAGGTGGCCATGGCGGCGTTCCAGGTCATCAGCGTAGGGACCGAGGCGCAGGCCGGCCAGGCCAGGCAGTTGCTGACGGAGACCCGCAAGGCGCTGTACCGGATACTGGCCGCCGATGACGACGCCGAGACCCCGCCCAGCGGTGATGAAAAGTAACGTCACAACGGGGGGTCCGACCGGCCGGAACGGCCCGAGCATAGAGCGACATGGGGGGTCCGGGGGGTCTCCCCGGGTGAGTACAGCGAGCCGCTGGCGAGGGCCGGAACGGCCCGAGCATAGAGCGACGCCGGGTGGCTACGGGGGCAAACCACCCGGCGTCGCGTTCATCGGCGTTCCGACGGGGGCCCGGAACGCCGGCAATTGGTGCCCCAGCGGGGGACCAGAGCACCGGTAAGCATGTTACACCGAACCTCCCCCTAGTGCGTCAAGACCGGATTACGAGGCAATCTCAGCATCCCTGACTGCTGCGTCAGTCAAAACCGATTAAAGGGAGTTTGTCCGTCGAGATGCGATAACGAACCTACCGAAATGCCGGGGCGCTCCGGTGACGCCGGATCTGACGGGATTGCCGCTAGCGTGTGGGTGGCGGCGCGGCGGGCGGCACTGGCGGCACGAGCGGGCCGTCGCCATGCTTCTCCGGCGGCCGGTAGAGCTCTGGCAGGTTCGGCTCGTACGGCCGGAAACCCCGGTTGATCGTTGGCTCACGTCCGCCATTGGCGAAAATGACGGCGAAGTACGGGATGACGATCGCGCCCACGAGCGGGATGGCAGTGATCCAGCCGAGGTGGTTGGCGAACAGCAGGACGGCCGTGATGAAGCAGACCGTCCGGATACCCATCATGATGAAATAGCGCCGCTGCCGGTAGCTGATGTCCTCGGACAGGCTCCGCCGCGCCTCGGTGACCAGCTGAGGTTCTTCGCGACGAGGGCGCTGAGCACTTCTCACACCTCCACGGTATGCCGGAGGCGGGCCATCCGCCACCGCGGGTGCAGGCGGCAGGATTGGCCCGAGGATATTAGCTCCAGTCAGGGAAGTTGCCGTCAGTTCAGGTGACGATGCACAGCGCTCGGCCGGGATGACCGGCCGGTGCGATGCCAGATGTCCGGAGGACACCATGACCGATCGCACATACCGGGTTACCGAGATCGTGGGCACTTCGCCTGACGGCATTGAGCCGGCGATCAGGGGCGCGCTGCAGCGCGCGGCCCAGACGCTGCGTCACCTCGACTGGTTCGAGGTGACGCAGATCCGCGGCCAGATCGTTGACGGCGACGTCGCGCACTTCCAGGTCGGTCTCAAGGTCGGCTTCCGCCTGGAAGACGCCTGAGCTCGCCCTCGGCGCGCTAGCTGGCCTGGCTCACCGACGACATGTTGAAGCCGTCAACGCGCACCGGCGGCATCGCGGCCCTGGTGAAGTAGTCACTCCACTCGCGCGGCAAGGTCGGCACCGTTGCGCCCGCCTCGGTGATCCGGTTCAGCATGGCTACCGGACTCTCGTTGAACCTGAAGTTGTTGACCGCGCCGGTCACTTCACCGTTCTCCACCAGGTACACGCCGTCCCTGGTCAGCCCGGTCAGCAGCAACGTCTGCGGGTCGACCTCGCGGATGTACCAGAGGCAGGTGAGCAGCAGGCCACGGCGGGTACTGCCGATCAGGTCCGCCATCGTCCCGGCCCCACCGTCGACATCCACGATGAGGTTGTCGATCGCTGGCGTCACCGGCAGTCCCGTGATGCCTGCCGAGTGCCTGGTCTGAACCAGCCCAGCCAGCTGGCCAGCGGAGATCCAGTCCGTCGCGGCCTTCGGCAGGCCGTTATCGAAGACTGAGGACTGACGGCTCGAGGCGTGCGCGATGACGAAGGGCGCGCACTCCAGGCCGGCCGCCGCCGGGTCGCTGCGGAGCGTCAGGGGCAGCCTGGCCAGCTGCTCGCCGACCTTGGTGCCGCCACCAGGCTTGCTGAACACGGTGCGGCCGTCCATCGCATCCTTGGCCCCGGCCGACCAGTACAGGTAGATCATCAGGTCCGCGAGCGCGGTGGGTGGCAGCAGTGTCTCGTACCGCCCGGCCGGCAGCTCGACAGTTCTGGCCGACCAGGCCAGCCGCTGCGCGAGCTCTGCGTCTAGCGCCTGCACATCGACATCGGAGAAGTCCCTGGTGCCGGCGCCCGCCCAGGCTGATCTGGTCAGGTCGGCCGACTTGGCGTTCAGCTCGAGCCTGCCCGTCGGCTGATCGTGGCGGAGCCGGATCCCGCTGGAGGTGCCGAGGAAGCTGGATGCCATCAGGTGCTCGGCGAACCCATACAGGCGACGACCGGCACTGGCCGCTGTCGCGAACGCGCTGCCCAGATCCTCGGCGAAGTCCTTCAGCACGCCGATCTCGGTAGCAGCAGGCGGATTATCCCAGCGGCTGCCCTGGTCAGCGGCGCTGGCGGCAGTTCCGACCAGCGGCTGCGCGTCTTCAGCCGGCGGTGCGTCGGCCGCAGCCCGCTCGGCCTCAGCCACGATGTCGCTGATCTGGTTGTCAGCCACGCCTGCCCGGGATACCACGCCAACGCAGGCGTCGTTCCCGCTGCGGTTGATGGCGATCACGGTCAGCTGACGGGACCTGGACACGCCGTTGGTGGTCAGCGAGTTGCCGGCCCAGCGAAGGTTCGCCGTCGAGGTCTCGTCCGCCAGGACGATGCAGTCGTCACAGCGAGCCGCCTGAAGCGCACGCTCGACGGCGTCCTGCGGTGACTGTGCTGGTCGGGCGCTCATGCGCCTGCCTCCTGAACTGTGTTGAGGATCCTGATGCCGCGCATGAGAACCGACGGGCAGCCGTGGCTCACCGGCGCGACCTGTCCCGGCTGACCTTTGCCGCAATTGAACGCGCCGCCCAGCACGTAGGTCTGCGGTCCGCCGACGGCCTCCATCGAGTTCCAGAAGTCGGTGGTCGTGGCCTGATAGGCCACGTCCCGCAGCTGGCCGGCCAGCTGGCCGTTCCGGATGCGGAAGAACCGCTGGCCGGTGAACTGGAAGTTGTACCGCTGCATGTCGATGGACCAGCTCTTGTCCCCGACGATGTATATGCCGTCGGTGACCCCGCTGATCAGATCCTCGGTGGACGGGCCGCCGGGAGCGGGCTGCAGCGAGACGTTCGCCATCCGCTGGATGGGCATGTGCCCCGGCGAGTCAGCGAATGCGCATCCGTTGGACCGGCCGAAGCCCTGCAGCCTCGCCATCCTGCGGTCAAGCTGGTAGCCGGTCAGTACCCCGCCGGCGATCAGGTCCCAGGCCTGCCCCGCCACGCCCTCATCGTCGTAGCCGATCGTCGCCAGGCCGTGCTCGGCGGTCCGGTCTCCGGTCACGTGCATGATGGGCGAGCCGTACTGGAGCGTGCCGAGCTTGTCGATGGTGGCGAAGGACGTGCCAGCATAGGCGGCCTCGTAGCCCAGCGCACGGTCCAGCTCGGTAGCGTGCCCGATCGACTCGTGAATGGTCAGGAACAGGTTGGACGGGTCGATGACCAGGTCATACCGGCCAGGCTCGACCGACGGCGCGGCCAGCTTGGCGGCCAGCAGCGACGGCAGCTCGGCCAGCTCGGCCGGGAAATCCCAGCCGGTGCCGGTGAGGTACTCATAGCCGCGTCCGGCGGGCGGAGCCAGCGTTCGCATGGTCTCGAACCGGCCGCCTGGCTCGACCGCGACGGCGGTGAGCTCGGGATGGACCCGGACACGCTGCTGCAGTGCCGTCGTCGCGCCGTCGCTGTAGAACTTGCATTCCTTGACCTGGAGCAGCGACGCGTCCACATGATCAACTCCGGTGCTGCTCAGCAGCCCGGAACTCCAGTCCGCTAGCAAGGCGATCTTGTCGGCGGCGCTGACGGTGAACGGGTCGACCTGGTAGGCCGAGACCCACGTCACCTCCCCGTAGCCAGGTTCGCCGGCCAGCTCGATGCGCTCGGCACTCAGCGGCGAGGCGACCCGGGCGACGTCGACAGCCTCGGCGGCCGCGCGCGCCGCAGCCTCCGGGGTCAGGTCGACCGCGGCGGCGAAACCCCAGCTGCCGTCGACAATGACGCGCACAGCCAGGCCGACGTCGTCGCTGTCGAACTGTGTCTCCAGACGGCCGTCGGACAGGCCTATCTGCTGGCCCCTGATCCGTTCGGCCCTGAAGTCGGCGTGCGTGGCGCCTAGCTGGGCGGCCTGCGCAAGCGCCGCGTCGGCCAGCTTCCGCAGCGGGCGGGCGGTGAATTCCGGGTCGATCTGGTTATGCTCCACGAGGCGCCAACCTATCCCGGGCCGCAGTTGCGATCCCGGCCCGGTACGCTCGCACCCGTCCGCATCGACGATGAGGCCGTCGCCTGGAGGTAACGCACACAATGGGTCGTTCCGTCCTAGTGACTGGCGGGAACCGCGGGATCGGCCTGGCCATCGCACGCCGGCTGGCGGCCGACGGCGACAGCGTCACGGTGACATCGAGGTCCGGCGAGCCGGTGGACGACCTGACCGTCGCTCAGTGCGACGTCCGGGACACCGCTCAGGTGGATGCCGCGTTCACGATCGCCGAGCAGGCCCACGGTCCGGTCGAGGTGCTGGTCGCGAACGCGGGCATCACCAGGGATCAGCTGCTCGCGCTGATGAGCGAGGATGATTTCGCCGACGTGGTCAACACCAATCTGACCGGCGCCTACCGGGTGGCCAAGCGCGCGGTGCGCGGCATGATCCGGCTGCGCCGCGGCCGGATCATCCTGATCTCGTCGGTGGTCGGGCTGCTCGGCTCCGGCGGCCAGGCGAATTATGCCGCCTCCAAGGCCGGCCTGGTCGGCTTCGCCCGGTCGCTGGCCCGCGAGCTGGCCTCGCGGAACATCACGGTGAACGTCGTGGCACCAGGGCTTGTCGATACGGACATGATGACGGCGCTGACGGAAGATCAGCGCAAGGCCATCCTGGCCGGGGTGCCTCTCGGCCGGTACGCGGCGGCTGACGAGATCGCCGCCGCGGTGGCATTCCTGGCCAGCCCGGACGCGGCCTACATCACCGGCGCGGTGCTGCCGGTCGACGGCGGCCTCGGCATGGGCCACTGACGAACCTCGGCATCGGCCACTGACGACGACGTTTCCCGAAACAGACGGAAGGCAGGCGCCATGGGCATCCTGGACGGCAAGCGGATCCTGGTCACCGGCGTGCTCACAGACGCATCAATTGCGTTTCACGTGGCCAAGATCGCGCAGCAGGAAGGCGCGACCGTCGTGCTGACCGGCTTCGGCCGGCTCAGCCTTGTCGAGCGGATCGCCAAGCGGCTGCCGGCACCGCCGCCGGTGCTCGAACTCGACGTCACTGACGACGGGCAGCTTGACTCGCTGGCTGAGCGCGTCAGCGAGCATGTAGACGGCCTCGACGGAGTTGTCCATGGCATCGGCAACGCGCCCGCCAGCGCGATGGGCGGCAACTTCCTCAACACGCCGTGGCCCGACGTGGCAGCCGCGATGCACGTGTCGGCCTACTCGCTGAAGTCGCTGGCGATGGCAGCCCTGCCGCTGCTCGGCAGGGGCAGTGCGATTGTCGGGATGGATTTCGACGCCACCGTGGCCTGGCCGGCCTACGACTGGATGGGCGTGGCCAAGGCGGCCCTGGAGTCGACCGCGAGGTACCTGGCACGTGACCTCGGGCCACGCGGGATCCGGGTCAACCTGATGTCGGCTGGCCCGGTGCGGACCATGGCCGCCCGCAGCATCCCGGGCTTCGATCAGTTCGAGGGCGTCTGGTCCCAGCGGGCGCCGCTGGGCTGGGATCTGGGTGACGCCGAGCCGCCGGCGCGCGGCTGCGTCGCGCTGCTGTCGGACTGGTTCCCCGCAACCACGGGCGAGATCGTGCATGTCGACGGCGGCGTGCATGCGACTGGCGCCTGATCTGGCGGTCTTGTCCGCCACCGCGGGCCGGGCCGATAATCGGAGGCGTGGCGATACCGGACGACATCGGGCCGGACGAGTCCGGGCCTGACGATCCCAGCGGAGCGCCCGGCGACTCGGGCGGATCGCCCGGCGACCCCGGCCGGGTATCTGATGCCGACTGGCGCCGGGTAGTCGAGGATCTCACCGGCCCGGCTGAGGCGCGCGGCACCCGGGACTCCTTCGTACAGCATGCCGGTCAGCTGCCGGCCGGCCGGCCGACGCCGCCAGCCAAGCCGCACGCGCCGTACACACCGGGCGCACCATACGCGCAGTACGGGGTGCCTGGGCCTGACGCTCCGGGCGCATCCGGCGGGATACGCGAGGCGGGATGGCCTGGCGTGCTCGCATCGGCGGCAGCGTCCTGGCGCCGCGCGCTGGCAGCCATCGACCGGTGGCTGCGCAAGCCGCCGGCGTCGCTGACGCTGCCGGCCGGCTCGCAGATCAGGTTCACCATCGGCCGGGAGCCTGCCTGCGACATGACGCTGCTGGACCGGACCGTCTCGCGCTGGCACGCCTGCCTGAAGCGCGAGGACGACGGCTGGCTGCTGACCGACCTCGGTTCGACCAACGGCACGCGGCTGAACGGATGGCGGGTAAACGCGCCCATCGTCGTCAGCCCTGGCGACCTGGTTTCGTTCGGTGCGGCCACGTTCGTGCTGACCGAGCGTCCTGGCAGGCTCCGCTAGTGCAGGTGGCTGCGGGTAGCGGCCGGTAGCTAGAGTCGAGAAATGACCCTGGTGCTCGTGGTCCGGCATGGCCTGACATCGTCAACCGGTAAGGCGCTCACCGGCTGGATGCCTGGCATCTCGCTGGACGACCGCGGGCAGGCGCAGGCTGCCGCGCTGGGCAGTCGGCTGGCGCAGGTCCCGCTGACCGCCATCGTCAGCAGTCCGCTGGACCGGTGCCTGGAAACCGCCGCGGCCATCGCCAGCAGGCAGGTGCGCGCTGAGGCCGACATGCAGCCTGATCCTGCGGCCAATGGCAGCGCCCCGCCGCTGCCGGCCCGGCCCGTTGCCGTCCAGGTGGACGACAGGCTGGGGGAGTGCAGGTACGGCGACTGGACCGGTCAGCCGCTGCGCAAACTGTCTCGCGACCCGCTCTGGAAAGTTGTGCAGGCACACCCCAGCGCGGTCCGCTTTCCGGGCGCCGACGGCGAGTCCATGACGGCCATGCAGCAGCGCGCTGTCGCAGCGGTCCGGGACTGGAACGACAAGCTCGGCAAGGATGCCACCTACCTGATCTGCTCGCACGGCGACGTCATCAAGGCGATCCTGGCCGACGCGCTGGGCATGCACCTGGACATGTCACAGCGGATCCAGGTCGATCCCTGCTCGCTGAGCGTCATCAGGTACACCACGCTGCGGCCATTCGTGCTGCGCGTCAATGACACTGGGACGGAGTCAGCCGGGCTGGCGCACAAGCCAGGACCGGCGACGACTGCTGCCGAAGCCGACGCGCAGATAGGCGGCGGCGCGGGCAGCGTGCCCTGACCGGCTGCGACCGATCGCAGCTTCGCCGGTAGCCTGACTGTCGGGAACGTTTCCGGCCGCTAACATCACGAGAACGCGGTGGCAGCCAGCAGCTTTGCGGTCCGCCGGCGCTGCGGACAGCTTCGGCGCGGGAGGATAGGGGTCATGCCGGTCTACTCGTACGACCCGCCGGAGCGATTCGTCGCGGGCACCGTCGGCCAGCCAGGGGAACGCACGTTCTACCTGCAGGCGACTCTGGGTACCCAGACCACCAGCGTTTCGCTGGAGAAGGGCCAGGTCAGCCAGCTGGCAGAGCGACTCGAAGAGCTTCTCGACGAGGTGGCGCGCAGGACCGGGGCCGACGCGGCGCTCGGGCTCAGCGATGAGGCGGAGCCGATGGACGAAGGTCCGCTGGACTTGCCGCTGACCGAGGATTTCCGGGTGGGAGCGATCGCGCTTGCCTGGGACCATGATGGCGAACGGGTCATCATCGAGGCGCAGGAGGAAAGCGAGGAGCCGATCGAGCCGCTCGCCGATGACGTCCCCGACGACGGCCCGGCAGTCCTGCGAGTCAGGATCACGGCCGAGGCGGCGCGGGCGTTCTCCCGGCGCGCGACACAGGTGGTACGCCAGGGCCGGCCGCCGTGCCCGCTGTGCGGGCTGCCGCTGGACCCATCCGGGCATGTGTGCCCGCGGCAGAATGGCCACCGGGTTGGGCATGCCTGATGCGGCAGCTGGCCGCGAGTTCCCGGACGACGCCGAGCTGACGGAGGACATCGTTCCCGGCAGTGGCGAGGCCATCGACGAGGCCGCGGCGCTTGATCTGCTCACCTGCGGCACGCTGGAAGTCAAGGGCCGGCTCGTCGATGCGTCAAACGCCACGATGTACTGCACGATCAGCGGCAACGGCGCAGAAGCCGCCTGCGTCTACAAGCCCGTGGCCGGAGAGCGACCGCTGTGGGACTTCCCGGAGGGAACGCTGGCCGGCCGCGAGATCGCCGCTTATATCGTCTCGCGCGCGGCGGGCTGGGATGTGGTGCCGCCGACGGTGTACCGGGACGGGCCGTTCGGCCCTGGCATGTGCCAGCTCTGGATCGACTCCGATACCTCCGTCGACTTGCTCGAACTGGCCCGGAGCAACGACGAGCGGCTGCGCCAGATGGCGGTCTTCGACGCGGTGGTGAACAATGCCGACCGCAAGATCGGCCACTTGCTGCCCGATGCCAGCGGGCACTTGTACGGCTGCGACCACGGTGTCTGCTTCGGCGAGGAGTACAAGCTGCGCACGGTGCTGTGGCAATGGCGCGGTAAGAAGCTGCCGGCCCCAGCGATGGCCGCGCTGGGCCGGCTGCGGCAGCAGCTAGCGCACGGTGACCTGGCTGGCGAGCTCACCGGCTGGCTGTCGGCGGCCGAACTCGAGGCGACCGCCAAGCGGATCGAGCTGCTGATCGAGCACAAAGTGCACCCGTTCCCCCCGGCGGACTGGCCCGCTGTGCCCTGGCCGCCCATCTAGGTAACTGCTCGCTCAGGCGTCAGCCTTGCAGCAGGCAGAACGGATGGCCGGCCGGGTCCGCGCACACGGTCCAGCCGCGCGCGTCGCGGGTGAGCACGGCACCGCCGAGTCCGATCACGAGGTGGCTGGCATCGCCGACGTCCGGAACGTCGATATCAACATGAAACTGCTGCGGGTAACGGCTGTCCGGCCACCGTGGCGGTTCGTAGGCCGGCACCCGCTGGAATGCGAGCACCAGGCCGGACGCCGTGTGCAACGTCGAGAAGCCGGCGCCGACGACCCACCGCGGGTCGGCCTGGTTGACGGTGCCGCCAAGCAGCGCCTGGTAGAACCGGGCCAGTTCGAGGACATCGGGGCAGTCCAGCACGACGCATTGCAGCCGTCCGGCTGCCCGCTGATGCTCCACTGGCGTTAGCGGCCGCCGTGCTCGCCGCGGTCGCCGCGCCGTCGCAGGTAGCGCTCGAATTCCCGGGCTATCGCGTCGCCGCTTGCCTCCGGCAGGTCCGTCGCGTCCTTGGCCTCCTCGAGGCTGCGCACGTACTCGGCGACGTCGCTGTCCTGCTCGGCCAGCTCATCGACGCCCCGTTCCCACGCTCGCGCCTCCGCGGGCAGGTCCGCGAGCGGCAGCGAGATGTCCAGGATGTCCTCGACGCTGCGCAGCAGCGCGAGGGTCGCCTTCGGGCTCGGCGGCTGCGCCACATAGTGCGGCACGGCAGCCCACAGCGAGACCGCCTGAATGCCAGCTTGCGCGCAAGCCTGCTGGAGCACGCCGACTATCCCCGTGGGGCCCTTGTAATCGACCGGCTCGACGTGCAGCTGCGCGGCCAGCTCGGCGCCGGACGTCGCGGCGGTCACCTGCAGCGGCCGGGTGTGCGGCGAGTCGGCGAGTAGCGCGCCGAGCAGGATGACAAGCTCGATGCCAAGCTCGGAGAACGAGGTGACCAGCTCCGAGGTGAAGCCGCGCCAGCGCATGTTCGGCTCGATGCCGTGCAGCAGGACAAGGTCACGGCCAGCGTCCGGAGGCCGGGCCAGCGCCAGCCGGGTGGTCGGCCAGATGAGCTCCTCGGCCTGACCCTCGGAGACTTCCATGACCGGCCTGGTCACCTGGAAGTCGTAATAGTCCTCCGGGTCGATCTCGCCAATGGACTTCGCATCCCAGGCCAGGGTCAGCTGGCTGATGGCGCTGCTGGCTGCTTCGCCGGCATCGTTCCAGCCCTCGAAGGCAGCGATCAGGGCAGGCGAGTTCAGTTTGCCGATGGCGTCTAGCTCGATCGTCCGCCACCTCCTTTCATCCGCGTGCCCACGGCCGACCCGGAACGGGTAAGTCACGTCAAGCCTATGTTCCCCGAACAACGTCCACAGAAAGGGCCGCCTTCCCCGAGTCAATCAGGTCCGGTCCCTAGGATGGAAACATCATGCCGCGTTCTGGAGCCCGTTCCGCACATCCGGAGGCTGAACTGACCGGAGCAGAGCTGGTGACCGGCTCAGCCGGCCAGGGTGCTGCCGGGCTGCAGGCCGTCATGTTCGATATGGACGGGCTGCTGGTCGACTCCGAGCCGCTGTGGTTCGAGGCCGAGGGCGCGGTCATGGCGCGGCTGGGCGGCAGCTGGCAGCCGGCCGATCAGCACATGCTGGTCGGCGGTTCGATGCCGAGCACCGTTAAGTACCTTTTGAGCAAGGGAACGCGGACCGCTGAGCCAGCCGCCGTGGCTCGCTGGCTGATCACGGCCATGGTTGACCTGATCAGGTCCGGGCCGCTGCCGGTGCTGCCGGGCGTCCTGGAGCTGGTTGCCGAAGTCGCCGCAGCAGGGCTGCCGCACGCGCTGGTCACCTCATCCGAGCCTGCGGTGATGGACGCCGTGCTGTCGCGGCTTGCCGTGCAGTTCCCGGTCACCGTCTGCGCGGCCGACGTGGCGCACGCGAAGCCGGATCCGGAGGGCTACCTGCTGGCGACGGCAAAGCTCGGCGCGGATCCGCGGCGCTCCATCGCGCTGGAGGACTCGCCGAACGGGGTGGCGGCTGCAGAGGCCGCCGGTTGCCGCACGGTGGCAGTGCCGAGCGTGGTGCCGGTCCCCGAGCGGCCTGGCCGGGTGGTGCTGGAGACGCTGGCTGGCACGACGCTAGCCGGGCTGGGCGCGCTGACCGGGCTGTCGGTCTGACCGCGCCAGCCCTGGCGGCGCGCTTTCAGGTTCGGCGGGGTCGGCTAACTGTGCGAGAATGGTGATGATCACGCCTAGGCCGCTCGCGGCCACGAGGGGAGGCGAGAGTGAGCACCTGGCTCAGCATCGGCGGCTGGGTTTGCGTCGCCGTCACGATCGTCGGGCTCGTCCTGAGCGTCATGGTATGGCGGAAGAAGGGGCCTGGCAGCGGGCTTCGCGGCATTGCCTGGTCGCTCATACCGCTGGCCGCATACCTGACGCATTCCATCGGGTTGATAGGCCGCATCGTTTCCGCCGTCGTGCAGTTCGCCGGAGCCTTCGTGTTCTCGCCGAAGGCCTGGCTTGGCGTCGCCCTGCTCGGCCTCTCTGTGCTGCTGTTCCTGGCCTCGGGCGGCTTGCCGCTCATGCGCGGCCGCAAGCGGCGCACGGCCGCCAAGGCTGGCAAGACCCAGCGATCCGCACAGGACGGCCAGGCGCAGGTGGCAGTGCCTGCCGCGGGTGGCAAGTCGGCCGGGCCGGCCGACGATGATGACCTCGGCGACGTCCGGGAGATCTTGCGGCGGCGCGGCATCACCTGACCCTCTGCTGGTTCAGCTGACCCTGTGCTAGGCGTTCTCGCGGACGAAGGCGCGGGACGCGACCCACAAGCACACGATGGCCATGCCGATGGCGACGGCGACTCCCTCGACCATGATGGCGCCGCCGTACTGGCCCTGGAACGCCTCGCGCATCGCGTCGATGATGTACCGGAACGGAGTGGCCCGGGCGAATCCTTGCAGCCAGCCCGGCCCGAGTGTCATCGGCAGCATGATGCCCGACAGCAGCATCAGCGGGACCATGACCATGTTGAGCAACGGCGCGAGCGCGTCCTCGCTCTTCAGCACGAGACCCACGGTGTAGGAAATGGCCGCCAGGCTGATCGCCACCACGGCGATGAAGCCGAGCCCGATCAGCACGCCGGCGACTGGCGCGCGCAGCCCGAAGGCCAGCCCGGCAAGAACCAGGACGATGGCCTGCACGAGCAGCGTGAGGACGTCCCTGAGCACGCGGCCGGACAACAGCGCCAGCCTGCTGACCGGGGTGACCCGGAAGCGCTCGATGACGCCGGCCCGCCAGTCGGCGATGATGGAAAAGCCGACGAAGGCTGCGCCGAACAATCCGAGCTGGATGAGCAGACCGGGCACGAAGAAGCTATAGGAATTGCCGGCCGGGAAGCCGGGTAGTCCGCCACCGGCGATCCGGGTCAGCAGCGGCCCGAAGAAGACCAGGTAGAGGATCGGCTGGATCAGGCCGATGATCAGCCAGGCCGGCTGGCGCAGCATCAGCCGGAGCTGCCGCCGGAAGATCAGCAGGGTGTCTCGGACGAAGGACATCTGTGCTCCTGTGCTCACTAAGTCGTCTGTCTGTGTGGTGGCTCGGGTGACCTGCTGCGTGCTCGGCAAGCCGTGGCGGGTTCGACGAGCGGCGCTGCTGTCCTGGCTATCCGACGGCCGCCGGCGCCGGGCCGGCCGCCGGCGCGTCCTCCCGCAGCGACCTGCCGGTGAGCGTCAGGAAGACGTCGTCCAGGGTTGGCCTGGCCAGCTGGATCGAGGTCAGGATCAGCCCGGCGCTGTCGAGCGCGCGCAGCAGGCCGGGCAGCGCCTCCTCGCCCTGCTCGACCGACAGCCGCAGCGCCTGGCCGTCAACGCTGATCTCACGAACGCTTGGCTCGGCAGCCAGCTTCTGCTCCGCGACGGCGACATCACCGTTCACGCTGAGCGTGACCACATCGCCGGAGATCTGCCGCTTCAGCTCCTCGGGCGTGCCAGTGGCGATGATCTTCCCGTTGTCGATGATCAGCACCCGGTCGCAGAGCGCATCGGCTTCCTCCAGGTAGTGCGTAGTAAGGAAGACGGTGGTACTGAGCTCGGTGCGCAGCGCCCGGATGTGCTCCCACAGGTTGCTTCGGCTCTGCGGGTCCAGGCCGGTGGTCGGCTCGTCCAGGAAGACAAGCTGCGGCGAGTGGATCAGTCCGAGTGCGATGTCGAGGCGGCGCCGCTGGCCGCCGGACAGGGTCTTGCAGAGCCGGCGCTCCAGGCCGGTGAGCTCCAGCTGCTGGGTCATCCGCTGGATCCGGTCCGGCACCTGACTGGCCGGCACCCGGTACAGCTGGGCCTGGATCTCCAGCTCCTCGCGCACCAGGCAGTTGGGATCTGAGCCGCCCGCGGTCACTCCGATGGCCTGCGGCACGTAGCCGATGCGGCGGCGCACGCCGAGCGGATCGCGGCGCAAGTCCGCGCCGCAGACGATGGCGGTGCCTGCGGTCGGCGTCAGCAAGGTCGTGAGCATCCGCAGCGTGGTGGTCTTGCCGGCGCCGTTGGGGCCGAGGAAGCCCACGATCTCGCCAGCATCGACGTGCAGGTCAACCCCGCGGACGGCCTCGACACTGCGACGGCGGCTGGTGAAGGTCCTGGCGAGTCCCTGCGCCTCGATGATGGCCATGCTGCTGCCTTTCGGGGGTGCTGATGCGGCGGAAGCCTCGGGATGCCTGCGGGGTCACCGCGAGTCCCCGTGCGGGCGGGCCGGTACTTCGGGCCTAAAGACCGGCCCGCCTGGCAAAGAGACGATAAAGAAGCCTCGGCCGCGCTGTCAAGTAATATCTCGTGTGCACGACTCTCGCGGATGGCGGCGCGCACGGCGCGATCTCGTCAGACCGGGTCGGGCAGGCGGGGGGACGGGATCAGCTCGGCCGCTGGCTCGGGCAGAGCGGGCAGTGGCGGGGCTGTGCCGCCGAATGCCGGGCACAGCGCCTGGAACGCGCACCAGTCGCAGAGCCTGCTCTGCCGAGGGCGCCAGTCGCCGGAGGTCCTGGCCCTGTCGATGGCCTGCCAGAGCGCATTGATCTTGCGCTCGGTCGCCAGCAGGTCGGCTTCGTCTGGCGCATAGCGGACAATCTCCCCGTTTCCGAGGTAGATCAGCTGCAGCAGGCGCGGGATCGTGCCGCGCGTGCGCCATAGCACGAGCGCGTAGAACTTCATCTGGAACAGCGCACGCGCCTCGTACTCCTCGCGCGGCGCGGTGCCTGTCTTGTAGTCGACGATTCGCAGCTCGCCGGTCGGCGCGACGTCCAGCCGGTCGATGTAGCCGCGCAGCGTGAGACCCGAATCCAGCACCGTCTGGACCGACATCTCGCGGAATGCGGGCTCGATCCGGTTCGGGTTCTCCAGGGTGAAATACCGGTCCAGCATCGCGGCGGCCTCCGCCAGCCAGGTGTCGCGCTCCGGCTCGCCGGTGAACAGGTCCGCCAGCAGCGGCTCCTCGGCGGCCAGCCGCTCCCACTGCGGCGTCAGCAGGCTGCGGGCCGCCTCCCGGGTCCGGCCGCCAGCCGGCTCGTCGAACAGCCGCTCCAGGACGGCGTGCACCAGCGTGCCGCGGGCTGCCGCCGGGCTCGGCGGCTCGGGCAGCCGGTCGATCACCCGGAACCGGTAGAGCAGCGGGCAGGTCATGAAATCGGCCGCCCGCGACGGCGAGAGGCTAGGCCCGGCCGGTGCCGCTACGTCGGTGCCCTCGGGGCTGGTCTCGCCGCCTGCTTCGGCGAGGGTATCGGTCATGACTGGCAGACTATGGCAGGCCACCGACAGCGGGAGCGCTGTCGGCCGCGCGGCGCGGCTGGCAGGTGAGCTGAGATAGCGATTTGCCGCGTAGCATCGGGTGCGTGGCAGGAGGCATCCAGGAGGACGGCCCGCAGGCAGGCCGGCCTGCGCAGGACCCGGCACCGGGCCAGCGGCGTGACCCCAGGCTCGGGATCATCATCGCGCGGCCGTTCGGCATTCCGGTCTACATCTCGCCGTACTGGTTCCTGGTGGCCGCCGTCCTGGTTGCTGTCTACTCGAACTCGAACACGCTGCCGGGCACAGTGCAGGGGTCGGTGCCGCGTTACCTGGTCGCCGTCGCCTTCGTGGTGCTGCTGTACCTGTCAGTGCTGATTCACGAACTGAGCCACAGCGTGGTCGCGCTCAGGTTCGGCCTCCCGGTCCGCCGGATCCTGCTGTACCCGCTCGGCGGGTTCTCCGAGATCGAGCAGGAGCCGCCGACACCGGGCAAGGAGTTCCTGGTCTCAGTGGCCGGCCCGGCCATGTCATTCTTGCTCGCCGGGCTCGGCATCGGCATCAACCTGCTCTTCAAGACCGACGGCATCCCGCGGGTGCTTGTCGACAGGCTCATCCTGGCCAACCTGGTAGTTGGTGCCTTCAACATGCTGCCCGGCCTGCCACTCGACGGCGGCCGCGTGCTGCGAGCGGCCCTGTGGAAGCTCACCGGCAAGGCCGGCTACTCGACCGTGCTGGCCGCATGGGCAGGCCGCGTCCTCGCGGTGGTGCTGGTCGCGATCGCCGTGGCCAACCCCACCGGCCAGTTCCTGAGCGGCTACGGGCTGTGGCTCGTCATCGTCGCCGCGTTCATGTGGATGAGCGCCACGCAGGCGCTTCGCTCGGCCAAGGTCCGGGAACGGCTGCCCGCTCTGCAAGCGCGCTCGCTCGCCCGCCGCGCCATCCCGATACCGTCAAGCCTGCCGCTGGCGGAGGCGATCAGGCGGGCGGACCTGGCTCAGGCCCGAGCGCTCGTGGTAGTCGATCACGACGCGAAGCCCATCGCCATCGTCAATGAGGGCGCTGTCATGGCTACGCCCGAGCAGCGCAGGCCCTGGGTTGACGCCGGCTCGCTGGCCAGGACGCTTGACCCGGACATGATCCTGTCCGCCGACTTGGCGGGCATGGACCTGATCGAGGCGGTGCGCAAGGCGCCCGCCTCGGAATACCTGCTGGTGGAACCGTCGGGAGAGGTATACGGGGTACTGGCGACGGCCGATCTCGATCACGCGTTCGCAGGCGGCTGAGCCCGCGCCGCCGGCCCGGCGCTAGCCTGCTATCCGTGATCACGCAGCCTCGTGGCCCGTTCGCGGCCGGTGACCAGGTCCAGCTGACGGATCCGAAAGGTCGTCAGCACCGGCTGGTCCTGACGCCGGGGAAGTCGTTCCACACCCATCGCGGTTCGCTCCAGCACGACGATCTCATCGGCCAGCCGGAGGGCAGCCTGGTGACGTCGGCGGGCGGCACTCCGTACATCGCGCTCCGGCCGCTGCTCGCTGACTACACGGTTTCGATGGCGCGGGGTGCCGCGGTCGTCTACCCGAAGGACGCGGCGCAGATCGTCGGGCTGGCGGATATCTTTCCGGGCGCGCGCGTGGTGGAAGCGGGGGCGGGCTCGGGCGCGCTGTCCTGCTGGCTGCTGCGCGCTGTCGGCGAGAACGGCAGCCTGACGTCGTTCGAGCGGCGCGCGGATTTTGCCGAGATTGCCGCGGCGAACGTCGAGCGGTACTTCGGCGGCCCGCACCCGGCCTGGCGGCTGGTCGTCGGCGACCTGGACGCTGCCGGGCTGGCCAGCGCGAGCGTGGCCGGCGCCGACAGGGTCGTGCTGGACATGCTCGCGCCATGGGAGCTGGCGGCTACCGCGGCCGGGGTGCTGGTGCCCGGCGGGCTGGTGTGCTGCTACGTTGCGACCACGACGCAGCTCGCCAGGACCGTCAGCGCGCTTCGTGAGCAAGGCAACTTCGCCGAGCCGGCTGCGTGGGAGACGCTGCAGCGCGGCTGGCACGTGGACGGGCTCGCGGTGCGACCCGAGCACCGGATGGTCGGGCACACCGGATTCCTGGTCACCGCGAGGCGGCTGGCCGACGGGGTCACGGCACCGCCGCGGCGGCGCAGGCCCTCCAAGGGCGCCGAAGCTGCGGCAGCCGAGAGCGCGGAATCGGAAATATACCGGCCGGACATCGAACCGGGACTTGCGCAGCGGGACGGTGCAAGCGAGGCTGAGGGTGCATAAGTGACCCAGCAGACACCGGTGAGCAGAGGGACGGGGGCAGCGAGTTTTCCGGATCGTAACCCAGTTTGCGGAGTCGAAGGCCGCCGCCAGGTTACGGATTGACCTTGGATAGGTAGGGTCTAGGTAACTCAGCTCTTCGGGAGGGGGTGAGGGGCATGGCCTCTCGTGACGACAGCGTTTACTCGGGCCGGCATGACGACGAGGTCAAGGTCCTGACCACGCAGGTCTCCTTCCTTGAAGAGGAGGTTGCAGCCCTGCGGAGCCGGCTCGCGGATTCGCCGCGCCAGGCGCATCTGCTTGAGCAGCGGCTCCGTGAAGCCGAATCTAATCTCGCCGTCATCAACAGCCAGAACGAGCGGCTCGCCGGCACGCTGCGCGAGGCACGCGACCAGATCATCGCCCTGAAGGAGGAAGTGGACCGGCTCGCTCAGCCACCGAGCGGATTCGGCATCTTCCTGCAGGCGAACGAGGACAGCACCGCGGACGTGTTCACCGGCGGGCGCAAGATGCGCGTGAGCGTCAGCCCTGCGGTCGAGCTCACCGACTTGCGGCCTGGCCAGGAAGTCGTGCTGAACGAGGCACTGAACGTCGTCATCGCCCAGGGCTTCGAGACGATCGGCGAGGTCGTCATGCTCAAGGAGATCCTGGACGGCGGCGATCGCGCGCTGGTGATCTCGCATGCCGACGAGGAGCGCGTCGCGCGACTCGCCGAGCCGCTGCTCGAGCAGACGCTGCGCTCGGGTGATTCACTGCTGCTTGAGCCCCGGTCCGGTTATGTCTACGAGCGGATCCCCAAGGCTGAGGTCGAGGAGCTCATCCTCGAGGAAGTCCCCGATATCACCTACTCCGAGATCGGCGGCCTCGGCCCGCAGATCGAGCAGATCCGGGACGCTATCGAGCTGCCGTACCTGCATGCTGACCTGTTCAGGGAGCACCAGCTGCGGCCGCCCAAGGGCGTGCTGCTGTACGGGCCGCCGGGCTGCGGCAAGACGCTGATCGCCAAGGCGGTGGCGAACTCGCTGGCCAAGCAGGTCGCTGCGCGCACCGCGCGGGATGCGGCCGAGTCTGGCAATCCCGAGCCGGCCGACAGCGGCGCGCCAGGCAAGGAGCGCCGTAGCTTCTTCCTCAACATCAAGGGCCCGGAGCTGCTCAACAAGTACGTGGGCGAGACCGAGCGGCACATCCGGCTGGTGTTCCAGCGGGCCAGGGAGAAGGCCAGCGAGGGCATGCCGGTGATCGTCTTCTTCGACGAGATGGACTCCATCTTCCGGACGCGCGGTTCCGGCGTGTCCAGCGACGTGGAAAACACCATCGTGCCGCAGCTGCTGAGCGAGATCGACGGAGTTGAGGGCCTGGAGAACGTCATCGTGATCGGTGCCTCCAACCGCGAGGACATGATCGACCCGGCGATCCTGCGGCCGGGCCGGCTGGACGTGAAGATCAAGATCGAGCGCCCGGACGCCGAGGCGGCCCGCGATATCTTCTCCAAGTACGTGCTGACCGGCCTGCCGCTGCACCCTGACGACCTGGCCGAGCACGGCGGCGTCGCGGGCGCGACCGTGGCCGAGATGATCCAGCGCGTGGTCGAGCGGATGTACTCCGAGACCGAGGAGAACAGGTTCCTTGAGGTCACCTACGCCAACGGTGACAAGGAAGTGCTGTACTTCCGCGACTTCAACTCAGGCGCGATGATCCAGAACATCGTCGACCGGGCTAAGAAGATGGCGATCAAGGAGTTCCTCGAGACCGGGCAGAAGGGCCTGCGGGTCTCGCACCTGCTGGCCGCCTGCGTGGATGAGTTCAAGGAGAACGAGGACCTGCCGAACACCACCAACCCGGACGACTGGGCGCGGATCTCCGGCAAGAAGGGCGAGCGGATCGTCTACATCCGCACGCTGATCTCCGGCAAGAGCGGCACGGAGGCCGGCCGGTCCATCGACACGGTGTCCAACACCGGCCAGTACCTGTAGCCGGGATCTGCGGCTACCGGCGGGGCGCGGCGTGCGTCCTTCGCGCTGGCCGGCATTAGGCTCTTTGCTATGAGCGCGCGCCGGGTCATGGGCATCGAGACCGAGTACGGCATTTCCGTGCCCGGCCAGCCGGGCGTGAATGCCATGGTCAGCTCCTCGCAGGTGGTCAACGCCTACCAGGCCGCGACCGCCGCGCGGGCTCGCCGGGCCCGGTGGGACTTCGAGGAGGAGAACCCGCTGCGCGACGCCAGGGGCTTTGACCTGGCGGCTGAGACCAGCGACTCCTCGCAGCTGACCGATGAGGATCTTGGCCTGGCCAACGTGATCCTGACCAACGGAGCCCGGCTGTACGTGGACCACGCCCATCCCGAGTACTCCGCACCGGAGTGCACCAACCCGCTGGACGCGGTGATCTGGGATAAGGCTGGCGAGCGGGTTATGGCCGAGGCCGCCACCCGGGCCGCGGCGACGCCGGGTGGCCAGCCGATTCAGCTGTACAAGAACAACACCGACAACAAGGGCGTGTCCTACGGGTGTCACGAGAATTACCTGATGAACCGGGCGACCCCGTTCGCCGATATCGTCAGGCACCTGACCCCGTTCTTCGTCTCCCGGCAGGTCGTGTGCGGGGCCGGCCGGGTCGGCATCGGAGCCGACGGCCGGGACGAGGGTTTCCAGATCAGCCAGCGCGCCGACTTCTTCGAGGTCGAGGTCGGCCTGGAGACGACGCTCAAGCGGCCGATCATCAACACGCGCGACGAACCGCACGCCGATCCGGATAAGTACCGCCGGCTCCACGTCATCCTCGGGGACGCGAACCTGAGCGAGATTTCCACCTACCTCAAGCTCGGCACCACCGCGCTGGTGCTGGCGATGATCGAGGACCGGTTCCTGGCCGCCGACCTGGCGATCGAGTCGCCGGTCGCCGAGCTGCGGGCGATCTCGCACGACCCGTCGCTGCGGCACCTGGTCACCCTGCGCGACGGCCGGAAGATGACCGGGGTGCAGCTGCAGCTTGAGTACCTCGAGCTGGCCAGGAAGTACACCGAGGACAGGTACGGCGCGGACGTGGACGAGATCACCAGCGACGTGCTTGCGCGCTGGGAGAGCGTGCTGGGACGGCTCGCCGAGGATCCGATGCTCGCCGCCCGTGAGCTGGACTGGGTTGCCAAGCTGGAGATCCTGGAGGGTTACCGGGCGAGAGACGGCCTGGCCTGGGGTCACCCGCGACTCCAGCTTGTTGACCTGCAGTACGCCGACGTCCGAGCCGATCGCGGCCTGTACAACCGGCTGGTCGACCGTGGCCGGCTGATCAGGATCACCAGCGAGCCTGCGGTGCTGGCGGCGATGGACGAGCCGCCTACGGACACCCGGGCATATTTCCGCGGCCGGTGCCTGCGGCAGTACCCGGATGCCGTCGCGGCGGCCTCCTGGGACTCTGTGATCTTCGATATCCCTGGCCGCGAGTCCTTGCAGCGGGTGCCGACGATGGAGCCCCTGCGGGGCACCAAGGCGCATGTGGGCGCGCTGCTGGACAACTGCGCGACGGCCGCCGAGCTGGTCGGCGCCCTGACGGGCCAGGACTAGCCGCAAGCCGCATAGCGCCCTGTACGCGACGAAGCGCGCATTTTGGCAGTCGTCGTACTCGTGTTGCTGTGTCTATCCTGGCGACGAGTTGTCACATCGTGATACCGATGCAGTGGGCCAGGGTTGGACCACGTGCTGGCAGGCGAGGATAGCGTTGGGCGCACGGGCGGCACGCAGAGCACGGAGGTAGGGCATGGCGACGAAGGACACTGGCGGACAGCGGCAGACAACGCGTCGGACCGAGGAAGAGCAGGACGCCGACGTCCAGGAATCCAGCGACGTCAAGGAGCGACAGGACAAGCTGACCGACGACGTCGACGCGATCCTGGATGAGATCGACGAGGTGCTCGAGGAGAACGCCGAGGAGTTCGTCCGGTCGTACGTGCAGAAGGGCGGCGAGTGAGCCGCTAGGCCCCGAGGGCTTAGGGTCGGATCATCAGCGGGCGTTAAGACCGGGAGGACTTAAGCGGTGAGCGGCTTTGAACCCCAGGCACGTTGGCAGGCTTCGGCGTTCCTCGCCGCCGGGTCGTCCTCGTTTGCCGATTTCCTCGCGGCGACGGCACCGGGACTGCTGCCGCAGCCGGATTCCAGCGCCGGCGGCGCGGGCGCGACAGACCTGCCGCACGGCACCACCATCGTGGCGGCCGAGTTCGCTGACGGCGTGGTGATGGCCGGGGATCGCCGGGCCACCGCGGGGAACATGATCTCGCAGCGTGACATCGAGAAGGTGTTCCGCACCGACGAGTTCACCATCGTCGGCATCTCCGGAGTCGCCGGCATCGGCATCGACATGGTCCGGCTCTTCCAGGTCGAGCTTGAGCACTACGAGAAGCTGGAGGGCCGGTCGCTGTCGCTGGAAGGCAAGGCGAACCGGCTGGCAGGCCTGGTCCGGTCCAATCTCGGCGGCGCGATGCAAGGCCTGGTCGCGGTACCGCTGCTGGCCGGCTACGACGAGGAGCTCGGCCGTGGCCGGATCTTCAGCTACGACGTGGCCGGCGGCCGGTATGACGAGCACCGGTTCGCGGGCATCGGCTCGGGCTCGGTGTTCGCCCGCGGCGCGCTGAAGAAGCTCTACCGGGACAGCATGAGCCTTGATGATGTCGTGCTGACGCTGATGCAGTCGCTCTACGACGCGGCCGACGACGACTCGGCGACAGGCGGGCCGGATATGTCGCGGCGGATCTACCCGGTGGTCGCGGCGGTTACCGCCGACGGGTTCCGCCGCCTGACTGACGACGAGGCCGGCCAGTACGCTCAGGCAGTCGTGTCGGAGCGCCAGCACCTTCCGGACGGGCCGGTGGCGCCGCTGCGGACGCCCGCCGACTCGTGACCGGCATGCCGAGCTGATCATCCCAATCCGACTCGAGTAAGGAAGCGCCCGCGGTGTCGATGCCGTTCTACGTGTCACCTGAGCAGGTGATGAAGGACAAGGCGGATTATGCGCGCAAGGCCATCACGCGGATCCGCAGCGGTGTCGTACTCGCCTGCGAGGCCGGCATCCTGTTCGTCGCGCCGAACCCGTCCAGGGCGCTGCGCAAGTTCAGCGAGATGTATGACCGGATCGCATTTGCGGCTGTCGGCCGTTACAACGAGTTCGAGAGCCTGCGCAAGGCCGGCGTCCGGTACGCCGACATGACCGGCTTCCAGTACGACCGGCGGGATGTCACGGCGCGCGGGCTCGCTGACTGGTATGCGCAGCTGCTCGGCACGCTGTTCACCGACAGCAATAAGCCGTACGAGGTGGAGATCGTCGTCGCCGAGGTCGGGAGTACTGCCGATGCGGACCAGATCTACCGCATCATCTTCGACGGCTCGGTAGCCGAGGAGCACGGATTCGTGGTCATGGGCGGCCAGGCCGACAAGGTGGCCGCAGTGCTCAAGGAACGGTACGCGCCGGGCATGTCGCTGACCGAGGCGATGTCGCTGGCTATCGCCGCGCTGGCCGGGCAGGGCGACGGCGCCAATGCGGAGCCGCTGACCAGCGGCCACCTCGAAGTGGCACTGCTGGAACGGACCAGGACACACCGGGCGTTCCGGCGGCTGAGCGGCGCCCGCCTTGATGAGCTTCTGGAGCAGGCCAGGCCCCCAGGCGGGCCGGCGGGCTCGGCAACCGGCTCCGGCGGCAGCAACGGCTCTGGCGGTGCCAACGGCTCCGGTGCCGGTGAGGGTCCGGCTGGCGGTGAGGGCCCGGCTGGCGGCAACGGCCCGGCTAGCGGTGACGGCCCGGCTGGCGGTAACGGCGACAGTGCCGGCAGCAGTGCGGGATCGGGCAGCTAGGCACCGGTGCGGGCCGCACTGCCGGCCATGGCGTTCGTTGGGTACTGTCGAGTTGACGGCAAGGGCTCTCGTGCCGGACACGGAGACGCGGAGGAAGATCGTGACAGCCGACCTGGCATCCATCACCGGCATCGACGTGCCGACCGGCCTGCTGATCGGCGGCCAGTGGTCGGCAGGCCGTGCGGGCACGCTGCCGGTCGTCAATCCGGCTACCGAGGGCGTCATGACCGAAGTGGCCGATGCCAGCCCTGAGGACGCGCTGGAGGCGGTCGGGGCCGCCGCGGCGGCACTGCCGCAGTGGTCGGCCAAGGCGCCTCGTGAGCGGGCTGAGGTCCTGCGCCGCGCATACCAGCTGATGACCGAGCGGTCTGAGCAACTCGCGCGGCTTATGGTGCTGGAGAACGGCAAGGCGCTGCGGGACGCTCGCGGCGAGATTCTGTACGCGGCGGAGTTCTTCCGCTGGTACGCCGAAGAAGCCGTCCGGATCGACGGATCACTGTCGACCTCACCAGCCGGGACCAACCGCATCATGGTGCTGCGGCAGCCCGTCGGCGTCAGCTACATGATCACGCCGTGGAATTTCCCGGCGGCGATGGCGACCCGGAAGATCGGCCCCGCGCTGGCCGCAGGCTGCACAGTCGTGCTCAAGCCCGCGAAGGAGACGCCGCTCACGGCGCTGGCGGTGGCCGCGCTGCTGGCCGAGGCCGGGGTGCCGGACGGCGTGGTGAACGTGGTGCCTACCAACAAGCCGGGCCCGCTGACCCAGGCAGTGATCGTGGACCCGCGGGTGCGCAAGCTGTCTTTTACCGGCTCCACCGAGGTCGGCCGGATGCTGCTGAAGCAGGCCGCCGACTACGTGCTGAACTGCTCCATGGAACTGGGCGGCAATGCTCCGTTCCTGGTGTTCGAGGACGCCGACCTCGACGCCGCGGTCGAGGGCGCGTTCATCGCCAAGATGCGGAACGGCGGCGAGGCATGTACCGCGGCCAACCGCTTCTACGTGCACGAGAGCGTAGCAGTCACGTTCGCCGCCAAGCTCGCCACGAAGCTGGCCGCGCTGCACGTCGGACCCGGTCTCGACGACGGCGTGGACCTTGGCCCGCTGGTCAACGCTGACACCCGGTCGAAAGTGTCCGCCCTGGTCGACTCGGCCACCGGCGACGGGGCCGAGGTACTCACCGGCGGACGGGCCCCCGACCGGGCCGGCTTCTTCTACGAGCCGACCGTGCTGGACAGCGTTCCCGCGGATGCCGCCATCCTGTCCGAGGAGATATTCGGGCCGGTCGCGCCCATCGTCAGGTTCACCGACCAGGATGAGGCGATCGCGCTGGCCAACAGCACCGAGTACGGCCTGGTGTCCTACCTGTATTGCGCTGACCTGCGGCGCTCCCTGCAAGTGGCAGAGGCGCTGGAGGCGGGCATGGTCGGGATCAACAGGGGCGTCGTGTCGGACCCGGCGGCCCCGTTCGGCGGAGTGAAGCAGTCGGGCCTCGGCCGCGAGGGCGGGCATGACGGACTGCTTGAGTACACCGAGACCAAGTACATCGCCGTCGACTGGTAGCTGGGGACGGATGGACAGGCGAATATTCGGGCTGGAGAACGAGTACGGCGTCACCTGTACTTTCCGCGGCCAGCGTCGGCTGTCCCCGGACGAGGTGGCGCGTTACCTGTTCCGCCGCGTCGTGTCCTGGGGGCGCAGCAGCAATGTCTTCCTGCGCAACGGCGCGCGGCTCTACCTGGACGTCGGCAGCCATCCGGAGTACGCAACGCCCGAATGTGACAGCCTGATCGACCTGGTCACCCACGACAAGGCAGGCGAGCGGATCCTCGAGGGACTGCTGGTCGACGCCGACACCCGGCTGCGCGAGGAAGGCATCGCCGGGGACATTTACCTGTTCAAGAACAACACCGACTCGGCTGGCAACTCCTACGGCTGCCATGAGAACTACCTGGTCGGCAGGCATGGCGAATTCGGCAGGCTGGCCGATGTGCTGATCCCGTTCCTGGTGACGCGGCAGATCATCTGCGGCGCGGGGAAGGTGCTGCAGACGCCGCGCGGCGCGGTGTACTGCGTCAGCCAGCGCGCTGAGCACATCTGGGAAGGCGTCTCGTCGGCCACGACCAGATCGCGGCCGATCATCAATACCCGCGACGAGCCGCACGCCGACGCGGAACGGTTCCGGCGGCTGCACGTGATCGTGGGCGACTCGAACATGAGCGAGACCACCATGCTGCTCAAGGTCGGCGCCACCGACCTGGTGCTGCGGATGGTGGAAGCGGGCATCGTGATGCGGGACCTGACACTGGAGAACCCGATCCGGGCGATCCGGGACGTCAGCCACGACATGACCGGGCGCCGCCGGGTCCGGCTCGCTAACGGCCGCGAGGTCAGTGCGCTGGACATCCAGCAGGAATACCTGGTGAAGGCGCAGGAGTTCACCGCCAGGAAGGGCGCCGACGCGATCACCAGCCGGGTGCTGGAGCTCTGGGAGCGCACGCTGCGCGCGGTGGACACCGGCGATCTGGGCCTGGTGGCGCGGGAGATCGACTGGGTCACCAAGCTGCAGCTGATCGAGCGATACCGGGCTAAGCATGACCTGCCGCTGGCGTCGCCGCGGGTGGCGCAGCTCGACCTGGCCTATCACGATGTCCACCGCGGCCGCGGCCTGTACTACCTGCTGCAGAAGCGCGGTGCGGTCGAGCGGGTCTGCCGGGACCTGGACATCTTTGCCGCCAAGTCGATCCCGCCGCAGACGACCCGGGCGCGGCTGCGCGGCGAGTTCATCCGCCGGGCACAAGAGCGGCGCAGGGACTTCACGGTCGACTGGGTGCACCTGAAGCTGAACGACCAGGCACAGCGGACCGTGCTCTGCAAGGACCCGTTCCGCTCCGTCGACGAGCGGGTGGAAAAGCTCATCGCCGGCATGTAGCCGGGCCGCTGACCTCGTGAGAGTCCTAGCCGAACCTCGCGATGTAGCGGTCATATGCCTGCGGCCACAGGTCCGCTGGCGGACCGTCGCCGTCCGTCAGAAGTGCCGTGAGCGACGCGAGGCAGACGTCCCAGCCGGCCGCGGTCCTGGCCGCCTTCGGCCGCGGACCAGCGGGGTGCGGGATCCCGCTGCGGCCGGTGAAGGTATGGGTGAAGACGAGCACGCAGCCGTCGCCGGCGGGCGCTAGCTCCCAGCTCAGGTCCTCATCGCCCCAGGTGTAGGCGAGCCGCCGGGGCGGGTCATAGTCGGTGAACTCGCCGTCGAGGTCCTGCGGGTCGTGGGCGAGGAGTCCGGGCATGTCCTCGGCCCGCGGCGCGGGTTCGCGGAAGGCAAAGCGGATCTTCGCACCGGCCCTGCGCTCACCGTCGATGTCGGTCGGGAACCACTGGCGCAGCTGGTCGGGCTCGGTGAGGGCACGCCAGACCCGCTGCGGCGGATGGGCCAGCTGCCGCTCGAAGCGCAGCACGTAGGTGCCGTCGTCGCGGATCTCGAGCTGCCCCGCTGCCTCGTCGCTGATGCCGGCCGGCATGTCCATCACTCCTGTTCCTGATCGAGGAGATGTTCCAGGGCGTCGAGGCGACCGGCCCAGAACTGGCGGTATGGCTGGAGCCATGCGTCGATCTCGGCCAGCGGCTCCGCACGAAGCTGGTACCAGCGTCGCTGGGCGTCGCGGCGAACCCGGACGAGACCGGTTTCGCGCAGCGTGCGCAGGTGCTTCGAGACGCCAGGCTGGCTGAGCCCCAGGCAGGTCACCAGCTCACCGACCGAACGCTCGCGCTGGCGGAGCAGATCCAGGATCTGCCGCCGTGTCGGGTCGGCTACCAGGTCAAAGGCCGTCGCCATACGGTGAACATTACCAGCAAGTTATATAGCTAGCAAGGCATATACGCCCGTCGCGCGGTCTACCCGCCAGGCAGATCCGCTGGCTCGCCGGGCTTCGAGACGGGTTGCCCGCATTCGACTCCGTGCGGTCAACTTTTCGTGCTCACCCGGCTACTCAAAGTTGCTAGGCTCGGTGCGCGCGGTACGGGGCCGGGCGGCCTGGGTGCGCTCGCCGCCGCGCCGTTACGGGTCATTCACCGGCCGCAGACCGCGCCCGGCCGGGTCAGCCTGCGGATACGGGGGGCTTTTCCATTGGTGGAGACGGCGTTAACGGGCAGCGCGCAGCCGGGACGTGCATCGGCCGGCCCGGCGACTGCCGGTGGTGCGCTGGCTGATGGGTGGCGGGCCGCCGAGTTCAGCCGGGATGTGGTCGTTATCGGCGGCTGCGGCCACGTTGGCCTGCCGCTAGCCATCGCGCTGGCCAGCCGCGGCGCGTTAGTCACGAGCTACGACATCAGCGCGCCGGCGGTGGCCGCCGTCAGCGCCGGCACCGTGCCGTTCGCCGAGCCGGGCGCTGAGCCGGCACTGCGCGAGGTGCTCGCCGCAGGCAGGCTGACCGCTACCACCGACCCGGCCATTGTCGCCGCCGCCGAGCACGTGATCGTGGTCGTGGATGGCGTCGTCGAGTCCCGGCTGGCCGGCCTGGCCGACCACCTCCGGGCCGGCCAGCTGGTGGTACTTCGCAGCACCGTGCAGCCCGGTGTCACGGCCCGGCTGGAGAAGCTCGTTGCTGACCTGGGGCTCGACATTGACGTCGCGTTCTGCCCGGAGCGCATCGCGGAGGGACACGCGATGACGGAGCTGTTCGAGTTACCGCAGATAGTGTCCAGCCGGACCGGTGGCGGCCTGGAGCGCGCCATCCGGCTGTTCCGGCTGCTGTCGCCGGTGCTGGTGCCGATGTCGCCGGAGGAAGCGGAGCTGGCCAAGCTGTTCGCCAACGCGTGGCGCTACGTCAGCTTCGGTATCGCCAACCAGCTGTACGCCATCGCCAACGACCGCGGCCTGGATTACGAGCGGATCAGGCAGGGGCTGGCGCTCGGTTACCCGCGCGGGGCAGACCTGCCGAGAGCCGGCTTCGCAGCCGGGCCATGCCTGCGCAAGGACACCAGCTGGCTGGCCGGCGCGCAGCCTGGCTTCAGCATCGGCCAGGCAGCCATCGCGGCCAACGAGGGCCTTGCCGACTACGTGGTGAGACGGCTCGAGCAGCGGTACCCGCTGGCCGAGATGTGCGTCGGCATCCTCGGCATGGCCTTCAAGGCCGGCTCGGACGACATCAGGGAGAGTCTTTCGTACCGGCTGAAGCGGTTGCTAGCGGACCGCGCAGCGGCGGTCCTGTGCACCGACCCGCTCGTGACGGCAGATCCTGACCTGCTCCCGCTGCAGGACGTGCTGGCCCGTGCAGACGTGCTGGTGGTCGCCGCTCCGCAGCCCTGCTACCGGAACCTGGCGGCCAGTCAGCCGGTGGCCGACATCTGGGGCGTGACCGGCAGGGGAGTGCTCACATGACGGTCGCTGAACTGGCTGACCGGGCGACTGCCGCTGACCGGGCGGCCACCGACGACCTTGCTGCCGGCTGCCGTGGCCAGCCCGCGCTGTCGGTGGTCATGCCGGCCCGGCACGAGGGCAACCGCATTGCCGGCGTGCTTGACCTGCTCTTCGACTCGGTCCGCAGTCCGTGCGAAGTACTTGTCGTGGTCGATGCAGCCGACGATCCGACCGCCGCCGAGGTGCGGGCATACGCGGCGGCTGAGAGCCGGCTGCGGTTGCTGGTGAACGAGTACGGGACCGGGCCTGCCGCGGCGATCAGGTTCGGCATGGACGCCGCCAGCGCACCGGTCATCGTGGTGACGATGGCGGACGGCAGCGACGATCCGAGTCAGATCGACGAGCTGGCAGCGCTCGTGGCCGGCGGTGCGGTGCTGGCGGCGGCGTCGCGGTACGCGCCGGGCGGACGTCAGCTGGGCGGCCCGGTGCTGAAGGGCCTGCTGTCGCGGCTGGCTGGTACCTCGCTGCGGCTGCTTGCGCGGGCCGGGACCACCGACGCGACCAACTCGTTCAAGGCCTACTCGGCCGACTTCACCCGGCGCGCCGGGGTGGACTCGCGGCACGGCTTCGAGATCGGCATCGAGCTCACCGCGAAGGCCCGGCGGCTGCGGCTGCCGGTTGCGGAGATCCCGACGACCTGGCGCGACCGCACAGGCGGCAGGTCGGGTTTCCGGCTTGTCCGCTGGCTGCCGGCGTACCTGCGCTGGTACCTGTTCTGCTTCGGCGGCCCGCTGACGGCCGGCCAGCTCGCGGCCGGCCAGCTCGCGGCCGCGGAGCCGTCCGTGCGCAGGTACCGGCCGGGCCGCGGAGCGGCCGGTGGCTGAGCGGGTGCTCGTCAGCGGGTCGGCCGGGTTCATCGGCGGCTACGTCACCGCGGAGCTGCTGCGCCGCGGCTATCAGGTCATCGGCGTCGACAACAACAGCAAGTACGGGCCGCGCCCGTCGCCGCATGACGGCGACCCGGCGTACAGCTTCGTCGCGGCCGATGCCGCCGATACCGGGCTGATGACCAGCCTGCTGGCGGACTGCGATCAGTTCGTCGCCGCCGCCGCGATGATCGGCGGCATCTCGTACTTCCACGCGTTCCGCTATGACCTGCTCGCCGCCAACACGCGGATCATGGCCGCCGCCTGCGATGCGGCGATAGCGGCGCACCGCCGCGGCCAGCTGCGCAAGCTGACCTACGTCTCCTCGTCCATGGTGTACGAATCCGCCTCGAGCTGGCCGTCGGCCGAAGGTCAGCAAGAGCTGATCCCGCCGCCGAAGTCTGCCTATGGCTTCTCCAAGCTCGCCGGGGAGTACCTGGTGCGCGCCGCCTGCGAGCAGTACGGCCTGCCGTTCACTATCGTCCGGCCGTTCAACTGCGTCGGCGCGGGCGAGAGCCGGGCGCTGCGCGCCGCCGAGCCAGGCTCGGCCGAGCTCAGGCTGGCGCTTAGCCACGTGGTGCCGGACCTGGTGGTCAAGGTGCTGACTGGCCAGGACCCGCTGCACATCCTGGGCTCCGGACGCCAGCTGCGCCATTACACCTATGGCGGCGATCTGGCCAGGGGCATCGTCATGGCGATGGCGAATCCGGCTGCCGCCGGGGAGGACTTCAACCTGTCCAGCACCGAGGCGACGTCCGTGCTGCAGCTGGCCGGCCTGATCTGGGCCAAGGTCAGGGGAGACGACGCACCGCCGCGGATCGTCCACGATCCGCCGTTCGAGCATGACGTCCAGCAGCGCATCCCGGATACCGGCAAGGCGCGGCGGCTGCTCGGGTTCGAGGCGACCACCAGCCTGGATCAGATGCTGGCCGTCGTCATCGACGAGCTCACTGGGGTGGTCGCGGCAGGCCTGGCATGACGACGGTGCAGACGCGGCCGGCCGGCCTGCGGTCCCGGCTGCGGGTGCTGCTCATGCGGCTGCGGCGGCTGGCGCACGACGGCTCCCGGCTGGCCCGGCTGGTGCAGCTGGCCGCCGGCGGGGCGGCGCAGTTCCGGCGGTTGCCGGGCAGCTTGCCGCAGCTACCCGGCCGGGCGCGGCCGTGGGCTGCACTGCCCGGCCGGGCGGTGCGCGGCTGGCCAGTACCGGGCCGGACGGTGCCTGGCCGCGGCCTGCGCGGCCTGCGCGGCGCGCTGCGATCCAGCCGGGACCGGCGGGCCGCACGGGCAGGCCAGGGCGAGCAGGAACCGCGACCACAACGACGCCGGACGCCCTGGCCGGTACGGATCGCCGCGTCCGCAGCCTGGCTGCTGGCGGGCCTGGTGCTGTTCAGCTGCTACCTGCACCTGTCGAGCACCGTGCCGGTTAACTCGGACGGCGCCTCGAACGTGCTGCAGGCCTGGGACATGCTGCACGGTAATCCGCTGCTGCGCGGCTGGGTGCTGTCCGATGTGTCGTTCTACACCACCGAGCTGCCCCAGTACATGCTGATCGAACTCGCCCGCGGCCTGACTCCGGAAGTCGTGCACGTGGGTGCCGCGATGACCTACGCGACCCTGGTGCTGCTGGCGGCGCGGCTGGCCAAGGGCGCGGCCCGTGGCACGCTCGGGCTGCTGCGCGCCGGAGTGGCCGCGGGCATCATGGTCGCGCCCCCGCAGTCCAGCGCGCACGTCCTGCTGCTGGAGCCCGATCACGTCGGCAGCGTGGTGCCGGTGCTGCTGGTACTGCTGCTGCTGGACCGGGCTGGCCGTCGGTGGTTCGTGCCGCCGCTGGTGTTCCTGCTGCTGGCGTGGGCACTGGTCGGTGATCAGATTGTGCTGATCACCGGGGTCGGGCCGGTGATCGTGGTGTCGCTGGCGCGCGCCTACCAGGTCGTCGTCCGGCAGCGGGCCAGGGCGCGCACCACCGCCTGGTTTGACGGCGCCCTGGCCGCCGCGGCCGTGGCCGCGGCGATGGTGGCGAAGCACGCCGTCGCCATGATCCAGGCCGACGGCGGCTTCCGGGCGTGGCCAGTGAGCAGCGTGCTGGCCCCGTTCGCGCAGCTGCCGCACAACCTGACCCAGGTGGCGCAAGGACTACTGGTCCTGTTCGGCGCCGAGTTCCCCGGTCAGCGGATTGGCTTCGGCGCCGCCGTCGGGATGCTGCACCTGCTCGGGATCGGGCTGGCCGGCTGGGCGGTCTGCGCGGCCGTGCGGAGATTCGCGCGGTCGCCGCTGGTCGTGCAGATCCTGGCGGTGGCGATCCTGCTGAGCCTGGTCGCGTACCTGCTCGGGCCGAACGGCGGGCAGCCAGACAGCAGCCGGGAGTTTGCCGCCGTACTGCCGCTCGGAGCCGCGCTGGCCGGGCGGCTGCTGGCACGCCGGCTTCGCGAGGCCAGGCTGATGCCCGCGCTGTCGGTGGTGCTGGCGGCCTACCTGGCCGCCGTGGCCGGGGTGATAGCCCGGCCGGCCGTACCGGCTCAGAACCAGGGACTGGCTGGCTGGCTGGCCGCGCACCGGCTGGACTACGGCCTGGCCGACTACTGGCTGGCCAACTCGGTCACGGCGGATAGCGCAGGCGCGGTCGCGGTTCGGGCCATCAAGGTCGGGCATGTGGTCCGGCCGTATCTCTGGGAGGCTGAGCCAGGCTGGTACTCGCCGCTGTCGCACGTGGCAAACTTCGTCGTGCTGCCCAGCTCCGGGCCAGGCCCGTGGAACCTGGCGCCGTCCGCGACCGAGGTCGTGGGTGCGTTTGGTCAGCCCGCGAGGGTCTACTTCCTGGCCGATTACACGATTCTGGTGTGGAACTCGAATCTGCTCGCCCGGCTGGCGACGACGCCGCCGGGCTAGCAGGGCCGGTCGACATGGACCTGTTCACCCGGCCCGGGGCGGTAGGCTGACTCGTCTTGAACCCGACACTGAGGAATTACATGCGCCGCATCGCAGCAGCCTTGCTGGTCCCGCTTGCCGCCTGCGCAGTTCTCGCGGGCTGCGGGTCGTCAGGAGCACCGAGCTCGGCCGGCTCAGCGAACGCCAACGCTGCCGTGAAGGTCTCCGGCAGCTTCAATAAGACTCCCAGCGTGACCATCCCGAAGACCAGCCCCAGCACCAACCTGGCCATCAGCACGCCGATCAAGGGCTCTGGCCAGGTGCTGAAAGCTGGTAACTCGGCGCTGGCGAATGTCGAGATCTACAAGTGGACCGGAACGACGAACACGCTGATCGACTCGACCTTCGGCACTGGCCCGTCCAGCGGACCGCAGGTCATCCCCTCGCAGATGGGCTTGTCCGGGCTGGCGACGGCGCTCAAGGGCGCCAAGCTGGGCAGCCGGATCGTGGCCGTGCTGCCGCCGAAGTACGGCTACGGCACCAGCGGCCAGTCGCAGCTCGGCATCACCGGATCGGACACCCTGGTGTGGGTCATCGACTTGCTCCAGCAGTTCTCCCAGGGCCAGGCAGCGAGCGGGACGGCGGTGTCGCATGGCGGCGGCGCACTGCCGACGGTGACTGCGAATCCGGGGCAGGCTCCGGTGATCACCATCCCGAAGCACTCGCCCCCGGCCAAGCTCTCGGTGACCACGCTCATCAAGGGCACCGGGCCCAAGACCGCCAAGGGTGATGTGCTGGTCGTCCAGTACGTCGGGACGAACTGGCGGACCGGCAAGGTGTTCAGCACCTCCTGGCCGTCCGCGCAGTCGCCGGTGGGCAACCCGTTCAGCTTCCAGCTTGGCGGCAAGGTGCTAACGGGCTGGAACGAGGGCCTGGCCGGCATCCCGGTTGGCAGCCGGGTGATGCTCGTCATCCCGCCTGCGCTGGGCTACGGTCCGGCCGGCGGACAGCCGAGCGCGGGCATTTCCAAGACCGACACCCTGGTCTTCGTGGTGGACATCCTCGGGATCCAGCCCGCGAACAGCTGACCCGAAGCGGGTGCCCGGCTCAGTTCCAGCGCTCGAATGGCTCGGTGATCTCCGCGCCGGCCAGCAAAGCCGGCAGTAGCTCGCGTAGCCTGCCCGGGTAAAGGCGCTCGGAGCTGGCCAGCAGCTCGGGCACCGGCCACCACCGGGAGGCGACGTACTCGTCCTGCTCTTCGGGCGTCCGGCCGCCGTCGGTTATCGCAGGCTGACTGGCGTCGAGGCGGATGCGCACGACGACCTCGTGCTGCAGACGCCTGATGCCGTGACCGGTCCAGGTGGCAGACCGGCGCCAGCGCACCGGCCCGACCTGCGTCGTGCTGATGAGCAGGCCGGTTTCCTCGCGGAGTTCGCGCACGGCCGCCTGCTGGTAGCTCTCGCCCACCTCGATGCCCCCGCCGGGCAGTTCCCACCAGGGCTCCGGCGAGCGCGAGGCGAGCTGTGCGCGGAAGAGCAGAATGCGTCCGTCGCGGTCCTCGAGCACCACCCGCACGCAGGACCGCTCCAGGTCATAGTCCAGGGCGAGCAGCCGGCCAGCTGCCGCCAGCTGCATCCCGGCCCGCGCCGAGGCTGGCCGCGTGCCGGCCTGCCGCAGCGGCGGCCAGGAAATACGCCTGATCGCCGTCGAGGTCGCGGCCCATGGTGGACAGCGGCACCGGACAGGCCCGCAGCACGTCGGCCAGTCCGGCCACGCTGACCCGCACGAGGTTGTGCCGCGCAGCCAGCGGCGCGGCGGCGCTCAGCAGCTGTGCCCCGAACTCACCGCCCAGCTCGGGCACCACGATGTCGGCCCTGGCCAGGGCGACCCGGCCGTATGCCGTCAGGCTGTGATGCGAGATGCCCCGATGCCGTTCGCGCGGGTCGGCCTGGCTGATCCGAAGCGAGCCGACCGGCGTGCCGCGCAGCACCGAGGCCGCGTTGACCGCCTCGCCCGAGGCGACCCCGGAGAATCCCCACATGGTGCCAGTGCCCAGGTTGCCGGGCCCCTGCGCGACCACGGCCAGGTCGGCCTGCAGGACGTGACGGGCCGCCAGCAGCCCGCTGTGCAGGGTGACGGCCTCCAGGTCACCACCGAACGCCTGGCCGACCGTGACCGTCCCGGTCAGCCACCCTGCGTCGGTGAGCGCAGCGGCAGTCCGGGAGAACCAGGCGGGCAGCGCGCCGCCATCGAGCATCACGTAGGCGATCCGGGGCGGCGGGCTGCCGCCTGGCCGGGCGGCAAGGTAGCCAGCCAGGATGGCGGGCAGCGCGGAATGCAAGTCGGCAACGACGACAGGCAGGCCGGCCAGGTCGTCGGCGTCGCGCAGCAGGTCGTGGAAGGCCGAGCCCTGCTCGTCCGCGCCGAGCACGCAGGCCTGCAGCGGCGTGTACCGGGCCTTGATCAGGTGCCCGGGTTCGTCCGGATCGGGTGGCAGCCGGCCGGGAATCGCCACCACCAGTGCGTACCCGCCGGTCCCCAGGCCGAGATCGAGGGCGCCGGTGTTCAGCAGCACCCGGTCGCCGGGCTGCGGCGCGCCGGTAAGCCGCGGGTAGGCCAGCGCCCGGACGATGCTGCCTGCCACCACCACATCGAGTTCCATCGCGCCGGCCCAGGACCGGCCGAGCGCGGAAACCTCGCCACTTCGCCACCTGATCACTCCGGCAGGGTAGCGTCGGATCGCGGGAAGGGGTGTCGATGTCCAGGCGGAAGACCGAGCGGCTGCTGAGTCTGGTCGTTTGCCTGCTCTCCGCGCGCAGGTACCTGACCGCCGCGCAGATCAGGGACGCCGTTCCCGGTTATCCGGAGTCGTTCGAGGCGTTCAAGCGCATGTTCGAGCGGGACAAGGACGAGCTGCGCGAACTCGGCATACCGCTGGAGACGGGCACGAACTCTGCGGGCGACGACGAGGCTGGCTACCGGATTTCGCGGCAAGCGTACGAGCTTCCCGAGATCCGCTTGGAGCCCGACGAGGCCGCCGTGCTCGGGCTGGCCGCGCGGGTCTGGCGCCGCGCCGAGCTGGCCGGGGCAGCCGAGGGAGCGCTGCTGAAGCTGCGGGCCGCGGGCATCGATGCCGAGGACATGATCCAGCCGGGCATCGAGCCGCGCGTGCAGACCGGCGAGGCCGCGTTCGGCCCGTTGTGGGAGGCAGTACGGGACCGGCGGCCGGTGACTTTCGGGTACCGGGCCGCGGGCCGCAGCGCCGCGCAGCCGCGCAGGCTGGAGCCTTGGGGCGTGGTCAACAGGCGTGGTCGCTGGTATGTGGTCGGCTTCGACACCGACCGGCAGGAGCAGCGGGTGTTCCGGCTGAGCCGGGTAGACGGCGCGGTCAGCTTCACCGGGCCGCCTGGATCAGTGACCGTGCCGCCAGGCACCGACGTCCGCGGCGCTGTGCTGGCCAGGGATACCGATACAGTGCCGCCGAGGGTCTGCACGCTGCTGGTGCGCGCCGGCGTCGGCTACGGGCTGCGCCGTCATCCGGTCAGCGTGATCCCGTCGCACGATCGGCCCGGATGGGACCAGATCGAGCTCGCCTTCACTGACACTGGCTGGTGGAGCGAGCACCTCGCCTCCTTCGGGGCGGACGTCATCGTGCTGGAGCCGAGCGACCTGCGCGACGCGGTCATCGGGCGGCTGAAGGGAGTGCTGGCATGACGGCGAGTGCCTCGCTTCAGCCAGGTCAGGCTCGGCCAGGTCAGGCACGGGCAAACGCGGCGGCGCCGACGGCCACCGAGCGGCTGCAGCGGCTGCTCGCGCTGGTTCCGTACGTGGTCAGCCGCAACGTCGTGGGCATGGCCGAGACGGCCGAGGTGTTCGGCATCACCGAGCGGGAACTCGTGGACGACCTGAACATGCTCTGGTGCGTCGAGCTCAGGTCGCCCGATCCGTACTGCCCGATCGACCTGTCGTACGAAGGCGGGGAGATCATGGTGAGCGAGGCGGAGGCGTTCGACCGGCCGCTGCGCCTGGGCGTGGACGAGGCGTGCGCGCTGCTGATCGCGCTGCGGATGCTGGCTGACCTGCCCAGCGTCGGCGATGGCTCGGCGCTCAGCCGGACGATCGCCAAGCTTGAATCCGCGGCTGGCGCTGCGGCCGCGCCAAGCAGCCAGGTTGCCGTGCAGGTGGATGACGTCACGGAGCAGCCTGCCTCGGCCGAGGTCGCCGACGCGCTGAAGCGCGGGCGACGCCTGCATCTGGCCTACTACGTGCCGGGCCGCGACGAGGCTACCGAGCGGGATGTCGACCCGATGCGGCTGCTGGTCGTGGACGGGCGCAGCTACCTGGAAGGCTGGTGCCGGCGAGCGAACGCGGTCCGCCTCTTCCGGCTGGACCGGATCATGTCCATTCAGGTGCTGGACGTGGCGGCAGACGTCCCGGCCAGCGCGGAGGCGGTCGACGTCGACGGCGGGTTGTTCCGTCCGTCCCCGGAGGACGTGCAGGTCGAGTTCGAGCTCGGCTCGGCTGGCCGCTGGGTGGCCGAGTACTACCCGTGCGAGCAGGTAGCGGAGCTCGGCGATGGCAGGCTGCGGGTGCGGCTGGGCACTCCGGACACCCAGTGGGTCCGCAGGCTGGCGCTCCGGCTGGGCGAGGATGGTCGGCTGACCGCACCCGCCGGACTCGTCCGGCAGGTAGCCAGTGACGCAAAGGCAGCACTCGATCACTATGCGTAGGTAAATTTGCCCGTTATCATCCGTTAACGCGGCAGTCGCTCGGTAGCCGGCGGCGCGACGAGTACGATCGCTTAGCTGGGCCTCGCGTGTAGACTCTGGCTTACTGCCTGTAGCGCCTGCTCCGCCGAATGGGGATTGACATGGACGGTGTGTTTGCTCCGTGGCACATCATTGTGCTCGTCATCGTTCTGGTGCTGCTGTTTGGCACCCGGCGGCTGCCCGGCGCGGCTAAGGCTCTTGGTGAGTCCATGCACATCTTCAAGAAGAGCGTGTCCGGCCTCGATGCCAGCCAGGGCTTCACCAGCAGCGAACTGAACACCGGCGCGCTGCCACCGCCGCCCGCTGCGCCTGCCGAGCCGCCGGCCCGCGACGCTACCCAGCAGCAACTGGACGATCTGCAGCGCCAGATGGATGACCTGCAGCGGCAGTCGGCTGGTGGCGGTGCGCGCTCGGAGGACCAGACCGCGCAGCCGCGCTAACCCCTGTCCGAGGTGGCCGTGGGACAGGAAGTGCCAGAGGCTAGCCGGACTGACCTGGGCCTCAGCCGGCGGGCTAACCCGGACGCCCGGATGCCGCTCATGGAGCACATCCGTGAGCTGCGCAACCGGGTCATCAAGGTCGCGGTCGCGCTCACGGTCGGATCGGTAGTCGGCTGGCTCGTCTACGCGCCGGTGTGGAACTTCATCAAGAGGCCGTACTGCAAGGCGCAGATTTCGTCGCCAGTCGCGTCGGTGCTCGCGCATTCGGCGGGCAAGCTCAGCCCGCACTGCCAGCTCTTCGTCAGCGGCATCTTCGACCCGCTGTTCCTCAAGCTGCAGATCTCCATAGCGGTCGGGGTGATCATCTCCTCACCGGTCTGGCTCTACCAGTTCTGGGCGTTCATCGCCCCGGGCCTGTACCGGCGGGAGCGCCGCTGGGCGTATTACTTCGTGGGCGCTGCGCTGCCGCTGTTCGCGGCCGGCGCCACGGTCGCCTACTTCGCGATGACCAGGGGCCTGGAGTTCCTGCTGCACCTGGTGCCGGCCGACACAACAGCACTGATCATGATCAACACGTACCTGAGCTATGCCGCGGCGATGCTCATGATCTTCGGCATCGCCTTTGAGCTGCCGCTGGTGTTCGTGCTGCTGAACCTGGCCGGGGTGCTGACGCACCAGCGGTTCAGGAAGTGGCGCCGGATGATCATCTTCCTGGTGTTCGCATTCGCTGCCGTGTTCACGCCCAGTCCGGATCCGCTCAGCATGCTGTTGCTGGCCATTCCGTGCCTGGTCCTGGTCGAGGCGTCCGAGGTCTTCTGCTGGGCCAATGACCGGCGCCGGTCCCGGCAGGGCAGCCTCGAGTACCCGGGGCTCAGCAACGAGGAAGTCACCGAGTACGGCCTGGACCAGCCGATCGCCGAGGAGGCCGGCGCTCCGGCCGGTGCGCCTGGCAGCAACTAGCGCAGCGGCCGTCGGGATCATGTACCGGGCGGTGCGCCTAATGTTGGCCCTATGACGTCGCAGGCCAGTCCGGCGGATCAGGCCGGTGAAGCCCGGATCAGTTCGTTCCGTCAGCTTTACCAGTTCGACTTCGATGACTTCCAGGTGCAGGCCTGCCAGGCGCTGAACAGCGGCCACGGCGTGCTGGTCGCGGCGCCGACCGGGTCCGGCAAGACAGTGGTCGGCGAGTTCGCCGTGCACCTGGCGCTGGAGACCGGGCGCAAGTGCTTTTACACGACCCCGATCAAGGCGCTGTCGAACCAGAAGTACAACGACCTGGTCAGCCGCTATTCAGCGGCGAAGGTCGGGCTGCTGACCGGGGACAACAGCATCAACGGCGAGGCGCCGATCGTCGTCATGACCACCGAGGTGCTCCGCAACATGCTCTACGCGGGCTCGCTGACACTCGGCGGTCTCGGCTACGTCGTGCTTGACGAGGTGCATTACCTGGCCGACAAGTTCCGCGGGGCGGTCTGGGAAGAGGTCATCATCCAGCTGCCCGAGTCGGTTCAGGTGGTCGCGCTGTCGGCGACCGTCAGCAACGCCGAGGAATTCGGCGACTGGCTCGAGCAGGTACGCGGCGGCACCACCGTGATCGTCGACGAGACCAGGCCGGTGCCGCTGTGGCAGCACATGCTGGCCGGCCGCCGCCTCTACGACCTGTTCACCAGCAACGGTGCCGTCAATCCGGAGCTGCGCCGGCTGGCTGTGCGCGACTCCATGGCGGAACGGTCGGGTAACCGGCGCCCCGGCCGCGGCGGTCGGCGGCCAGTGCGCTACCGGCCGCCCAGCCGTCCCGACGTGATCGAGCGGCTGGACGCCGAGGGCCTGCTGCCCGCCATCACCTTCATCTTCAGCCGGGCCGGCTGCGATGCCGCGGTGCAGCAGTGCCTGCTGGCCGGGTTGCGGCTGACCACCCCGGAGGAGTCGGCGGAGATCGCCAGGCGCGTTGCCGAGCGCACGGCCGGGTTCGCCGACGCGGATCTGTCGGTGCTCGGCTACTCCGGCTGGCTGGCCGGCCTGCGCCGGGGCATAGCCGCGCATCATGCGGGCCTGCTGCCGACGTTCAAGGAGGTGGTCGAGGAGCTCTTCGCGGCCGGGCTGATCCGCGCGGTCTTCGCCACCGAGACGCTTGCCCTGGGCATCAACATGCCGGCCAGGACAGTGGTCATCGAGAAGCTGGACAAGTGGAATGGCGAGCACCACGCCGACCTGACAGCGGGGGAGTACACGCAGCTCACCGGCCGGGCAGGTCGACGCGGCATCGACGTTGAGGGACACGCGGTGGTGCTCTGGCAGCCGAATGTCGAGCCGCTCGCGGTCGCCGGGCTGGCCGGAACCCGGACCTATCCGCTGAACTCCAGCTTCCGGCCGACCTACAACATGGCGGTGAACCTCGTCGGCCAGGTGGGCAGGTCCAGGGCCACCCGGCTGCTGGAGTCGTCTTTCGCCCAGTTCCAGGCCGACCGCAGCGTGGTGGGCCTGACCAGGCAGGTGGCCAGGCTGCGCGAGCAGATCGACGGGCTGGCGGTGACCTGCGAGCTGGGCGATATCGAGAGCTATGACGAGATCCGCCGGGAGCTCAGCGAGCTGGAGCGGAACGACGCGCGGCAGCAGTCAGCGACCCGGCAGGCCGCGGCGCTGGCCTCCATCGAGAAGCTGCGGCCGGGAGACATCATCAGCGTGCCAGGCGGCAGGCGGGCCGGCGTGGTGGTCGTGCTGCAGCCGGGCGGGGCCGGCGACGGGCGGCCGCTGCCGCTGGTGCTCACCGAAAGCCGGCAAGTGAAGCGGCTGTCGGTGGCCGACTTCCCGGTGCCGGTCAGCCCCATCGAGCGGATCCGGATCCCGCCGTCCTTCAGCCCGAGATCACCGGCCGCGCGCCGGGACCTGGCCTCGACCGTGCGGAACCGGCTGGCCGGACGCGATCTCGCGCCGCACCGGCCGCGCCAGCAGCCGAACGGTGACGGCAAGCCCGGTGCTGGTGGCGGGGCTGCCGCGATAGACGCGCTGCGCCGGCGGCTGCGGCGGCATTCCTGCCACGGCTGCCCGGACCTGCAGCTGCACCTGCGTGACCTGGCCAGGCGGGCCAGGCTGGAACGCGAAGCCGGCGCGCTGGATCAGCGGGTATCCGGCCGCTCGCACGTGCTGGCCAGGACATTCGGCCGGGTGTGCGGGGTGCTGGCGGAGCTTGACTACATCGAGGGTGACGCGGTGACGCAGCAGGGCCGCCGGCTGGCCGCCCTGTACACCGAGCTCGACCTGCTGGCGGCCGAATGCCTGCGCCGCGGCACCTGGACCGGGCTGGGACCGGCGGAGCTGGCCGCGTGCGTATCGGCGCTGACGTACGAGTCGCGTCGGCCCGACGACGCCGACCCGGTCCGGCTGCCGCATGGCCGGGCACGCGAGGTGCTTGCCGACATGGTCACCATCTGGGGTGAGCTCGCCGACCTGGAGAGCGGTCAGCACCTGTCTTTCCTGCGCCAGCCCGACCTGGGATTCGCCTGGACCGCGCACGCGTGGGCGCGCGGCACCGCGCTGGACAAGCTGGTGACCGCCGACCTGACGGCAGGAGACTTCGTCCGCGCCGTCCGGCAGCTTATTGACTTGCTCGGCCAGGTCGCCGTGGCCGATGCTGGCGGGGAACTCGGCAGCACGGCACGCGCGGCAGTCGACGCACTGCGGCGCGGCGTGGTCGCATACTCCTCGGTTGGCTAGGCAGGGATCCTCGTCGCATGGATGTGACTTACCGGCGGCTGACAGCAGCCGACTGGGCAGCGCTGCGGGACGCGCGGCTCGCGGCGCTCGCTGAGGCGCCGTATGCGTTCGCCTCGACTCTGGAGCGGGAGAGGGCGCTCAGCGACCAGGTGTGGCGCGAGCGCGCTGGCGGCGGCCGGACAGTCGCCGCCTGGCGAGGTGACACCATCGTCGGCATCGTGACCGTGCTGCCGCCAGGTGCCGACGCTCCGGCCGGCGGGCGCCGTCCGTACCACGACGGCACGAACTGGCACCTGGTGGGAATGTGGGCCGCCCCGGACGTGCGCGGTCAGGATGTCGCGCGCCGTCTGGTGGCCGAGGCCTGTGCGCTGGCCGCGCAGTCGGGCGCGCGGACGATGACGTTGTGGGTCACCGAGGTCAACGACCGGGCCCGCGCCTTCTACCGCAAACTCGGCTTCCAGCCGACCGGGAGTCGCCAGCTCGTCCGGCCCGAGGATCCGGGCCACTGGGAAGAGGAGCTTGCGCTGGTGCTTGATCAGGCGAGCGCTGGCGCGAGCGCCGGCAGGTCGTAAACGCGGCGGATGCTGCTGCCGAGCCGGGTGATGTCGGCGCCGTAGACGTGCAGCGAGATCGCGACGTCCGCGCCGTGGTTGCGGACCCGGTGGATGTCGCCGGGCGGCGCGAAGCCACTGACCTCGCCGGGCCCGTTCTGCCTGCGGCCGGCTTCCGTCAGCCGCCTGCCATCGGCACTGAGCCGGTACAGCTCCTCGTATTCGGTGCCCTGGATGACGGCGGTGACGCACCACGTCACGTGGTCGTGGATGGGCGTGATCTGACCGGGACGCCACACCATCGCGGTCACCGAGAACGAGCCGTCCGGCTCGACGTGCAGGATGTGGCACTGATAGCCGTCCGGGCTCCCGCCGCGCTCGGCGGCGGTCAGCATGCTGACCGCCGGCCGGGCGCGGCGCACCTGGCCGGCCACCAGGTCGGCGGTCCGCTGCCAGTCAGCGCGCTGCCGCGTCGCAGACCGGATGCCGTCGGCGAGACCGGCCGGACATCGGGGCTGAGCAGGCTCGGTAACCGCCATCGTGTCCCTCCCTCGCTAGCCGGACTGACCTGCCCAGCCTACGAAGACGGCAGTGCCCGGCTCCAATGCCAATGATCCATCGATCCATAGGGGGAGGATATGAATCCCGGAAGCGGCCGGCCGCGGCATGCCTGGCTGGCAGGATTCGTGCATGGGCTCCCTGATGCTGCTCGACAGTGCTTCGCTGTACTTCCGCGCGTTCTACGGCGTGCCGGAGACGATGACCGCGCCAGACGGTACCCCGGTGAACGCGGTCAAGGGACTGCTCGACATGATCGCGAGGCTGCTCCGGGCCAGGCATCCGTCCCGGCTGGTGGCCTGCCTGGACTTTGACTGGCGGCCGGCGTTCCGGGTGGCCGCGCTGCCGTCCTACAAGGCGCACCGGGCTAACCCGGATGGCTCCGAGGTAGTGCCGCCGGCGTTGTCAGCGCAGATCCCGATCATCCTGGACGTGCTGGCCGCGGCCGGGGTCGCCATGGTTGGCGCAGCAGGTTACGAGGCCGACGACATCATCGGCACGCTAGCGACGGCCGCGAGTCAGCCGGTGGAAGTCGTTACCGGTGACAGGGACTTGTTCCAGCTTGTCGACGATGAGCGCGACGTCAAGATCGCGTACGTCGCCCGTGGCGTCGCCAACCTGGAGCTGATCGGCGAAGCCGCGGTCACCGCGAAATACCAGATACCCGGACGGAGCTACGCGGCATTCGCGGCGCTGCGCGGCGATCCGAGCGACGGCCTGCCCGGCGTGCCCGGCGTGGGGGAGAAGACCGCGGCCGCCCTGGTGCGGGTTTTCGGCACGGTCGACGCGATGCTGGACGCGCTGGATGCTGGCCACGGCGGTTTCCCGATGGGCAGCCGGGCCAAGCTGGTCGCGGCTCGCCCCTACCTGGAGGCGTGCATGCCCGTGGTGAGGGTGGCCACCGATGCGCCGGTCAAGCTGGCGGGCGGTGAGCTGCCATCGGTGCCGGTCAGCCCGAGCCGGATCGCGGAACTGGACCAGCATTGGGATCTCGGATCGTCGCTCGGCCGGGCGCTGGCCGCGCTCGCCGCCGCACCGGGCTAGTCGCCGGCCCCGGTCACCTGCAGGGCCACCAGGCAGGTGTCGTCTTCGGGGTCGGTGCTGCCAAGGGCCCGCAGCACGGCATTGATCACCCGGCCCGGGTCGCAGCCGCCGCGCGCGGCGTCGAGCAGGATGGCCTGGCCCTCGTCGATCGACCGGTCATGCCGCTCGACTAGCCCGTCGCTGTAGAGCAGCAGCACGTCACCCGGCTCTAGCTGCACGGTCGCGGCCGCGTAGGGCAGCCGGCCGGCGCCGAGCAGGATGCCGTCAGGCTGCGGCAGCGTCCGGGCCGCACAGCCGCGGATCAGCACCGGCGGCGGATGACCGGCCTGCGCCCAGGTGAGCATGCCGCTCACCGGCTCGAAGTAACCGGCGACCACCGACGCGGTGTGCTCGGGCGCGACATGCCAGACCAGGTCGTTCAGCCAGCCGACCAGCTGCTGGGGTGGTGCGCCGGTGATCGCCAGGCCGGCCAGCGCCCCGCGCAGCCGCGCCATCCCGGCGGCCGCCGACAGGCCGTGCCCGGCCACGTCACCGATGGCGAGCAGCACATGGCCGGACGGCAGCTCGGCAGTGATGTACCAGTCGCCGCCCACCCTGCTCGCGCTGGAGGCAGGCAGGTACCTGACCATGGCGCGCAGGCCCGGCAGGTCGAACGGCTCGTCGTGTAACGGCAGGATCGCACGCTGAAGTTCCAGCGTGATGTGGCGCTGCTGGGCTAGCTCGGCGGCCAGTGAGGACCTGCCCGGCCACTGCGCTCCGGGACGCGCAGCGGAAGCGGCCCGCTCGGGGCGGCTCGCCGGAACCTGCACGGTCTCAGCTCGGACCATTGTCAGCCTAAGGTTGTACATGAGGTCAGCTGTCGTGTACCAAGCGTGAGGCATTGACGGCGCCTGTGTCTAGATGCGACCGGTGTTCGCGTCAATGAGATGATTCCCCAGGGCGGGCCGGGCCGGGCCGCGCAGGCAGCGAGCGCTGGAGGGTGCAATGGTGCACGATAGTGACGGAACGGGGCTCTTTCCGGCCTCCCGGCTCAGGCAGGTCGCGGCCGCGGCGGGCTCGGCCGGACTGGACGCGCTGCTGCTCACGCCCGGACCTGACCTGCGCTATGTCACCGGCTACGACGCGCACCAGCTGGAGCGGCTGACCTGCCTGGTGGTCCCGGCCGGCACTGGTGCGGGCGGCGGCGACCCGTTCCTGGTCGTTCCTCGGCTGGAGGTGCCGGCTGCGCAGGCCTCGCCCGCCGGGCAGCTTGACCTGGAGATCGTCGGGTGGGACGAGACCGACGATCCGTACGCGCTGGTGGCCAGGCGGCTCGGCGCGGTCACCGCTGTCGGGCTGTCGGACCGGATGTGGGCGCTGATGGTGCTGCGGATGCGGGCCGCGATGCCGGCTGTCCGGCAGGAACTTGCCAGCACGGCGCTGCGCGACCTGCGGGCGCGCAAGTCCGCGGCCGAGGTAGCCGCGCTGCTGGCCGCTGGCGAAGCCATTGACAGTGTGCACGCGCAGGTGCCGGGCTGGCTGCGGCCCGGCCGCACCGAGCGCGAGGTGGCTGCTGACATCAGCGACGCGATCCTGGCCGCCGGGCATGTGAGCGTGGATTTCGCGATCGTGGCGTCCGGGCCGAACGGCGCCAGCCCGCATCACACCGCCGCCGACCGGGTGCTTCAGCCCGGTGATGCGGTGGTAGTGGACATCGGCGGCACCATGCCGACCGGCTACTGCTCGGATTGCACGCGGACCTATGCGATCGGTGCGCCGCCCGCCGACTTCGCCGCCTACTACCAGGTCCTGAAAGATGCTCAGGAAGCCGCCTGCGCGGCTGTGCGGCCAGGAGTCACCGCCGAGTCCGTGGACGCGGCAGCCCGTGAGCCTATCGCCGCAGCCGGTTACGGAGAGTACTTCGTGCACCGGACCGGGCACGGCATCGGGCTGGAGACGCACGAGGATCCGTACATCGTGTCGGGCAATGCCGAGACCCTGCAGCCAGGACACGCGTTCTCGGTCGAGCCGGGAATCTACCCGGGACCGCACGGCGCGCGCATCGAGGACATCGTGGTCTGCACCGAGTCAGGCGCCCGGCGGCTGAACAACGTGACCCGCGACCTGGTCGTGGTGACGGGCTGATGCCTGGCGGGTCGATGCCGGGCGTTCAGCGCGAGGCCAGGGACGAGACGACTGCCGCGTTGTTCGGCCTGGCCCGCGACCTGGCTGACGGCGTGCTGCGGCCGGGCGTGGCTGAGGCTGAACACCAGAGCCGGTTCCCGCGCGCCGAGTTCGCGACAATCGGCGAGGCGGGCCTGCTGGGACTGCCCTACGCCGAAGAACTCGGCGGCGGCGGCCAGCCGTACGAGACCTACCTCCAGGTGGTCGAGGAGCTGGCCAGCGCCTGGCTGGCAGTCGGGCTCGGCGTCAGCGTGCACACCTTGTCCTGCTTCCCGATTGCCACCGCGGGTACCCGCGAACAGCAGGATCGGTGGCTGCCCGACATGCTCGGCGGCGGCCAGCTTGGCGCCTACTGCCTGTCGGAGCCCGGCAGCGGCTCCGATGCCGGGGCGCTGCGCACCCGGGCTGTGGCCGATGGCGACGAGTTCGTGGTGGACGGGGTGAAGGCTTGGACGACGCACGGCGGGCACGCCGATTTCTACACGCTTTTCGCCCGCACCGGCGGCGACCCCGAGGGTCCGGACCGGTCGAAGGGCATCAGCTGCTTCCAGGTGCCTGCTGCTACTGCCGGGGTCCAGGCGGCCCCGGCGGAGCACAAGATGGGCATGCGCAGCTCGGCGACCGCGCAGATGCGGTTCGACGCGGCGAGAATCCCCGCCGCGCAGCTGGTCGGCGAGCCTGGCCGCGGCTTCCGGATCGCGCTGGCCGCCCTGGACGCCGGCCGTCTGGGCATCGCTGCCTGCGCCACGGGAGTGGCACAGGCGGCACTGGACTATGCGGTGCAGTACGCGCAGCAGCGCAGGCAGTTCGGCCGGGCGATCATCGAGTTCCAGGGCCTGCAGTTCATGCTGGCGGACATGGCCACCGCTGTTGCCGCGTCCCGCGCGCTGTACCTGGCAGCGGCCCGGTGCAAGGACGCCGGGCTGCCGTACGGTCAGCAGGCGGCGATGGCCAAGCTGCTGGCCACCGACAACGCGATGAAGGTCACCACCGACGCGGTGCAGGTGCTCGGCGGCTACGGGTACGTCGAGGACTTCCCGGCCGAGCGCCTCATGCGCGAGGCCAAGGTGCTGCAGATCGTCGAGGGCACCAACCAGGTGCAGCGGATGGTGATAGGCCGTCAGCTGGCCGGCCACTGAGATCGTGTCAGGCTCGCTTGCTGACATCACGTCATATCGCGGGGTGCTCCGGCCGCGCTCGCTCGCCTCGGACCTGGTGCCTTTGCCACCCTCGCCAGCTGGTGGATCTTGGAGCTGCATTCGATAACTAGAGCGATAAATTGTCAGTGTCACGCAGTAGGATCGATCACAGAGCCGAAACATACTGAGGCTGCGGCGGGAGGTGATCCGGTCATGTGCAGCACAGTCGAGCAGACGCACGCTAGGCCTGGCGCGGCCAGCCGCCCGGAGGGGCCGCTGCCGGTCAACGCCGCGGAGGCGCTGGCTTATGTGCGGGCCGGGCTCGGGTTCCTGGCGGCGGCTGATCCGGCCGATCTGACCGGGGCGGAGCGGGCGGAGGTACTGCGGGGGCTGTGCCAGGCCGAGGCGCAGCATCTGGCCGCGCGGTCGGCGGTGCTGTCGGCTTTCGACCGCGCTGACGATCATGCGGCCGACGGTCAGCCGACGAGCCGGACCTGGCTGCGCTGGCGGGCCCGGGTCAGCCGGGCCGCAGCAGGCGCGGCGATGGCGTGGATGCGCAGGCTGCGGGACCACCCCCGGGTGCATGCCGCCCTCGCCGCCAGTGCTGTGTCCCCGTCGTGGGCACGGCACCTGTGTGACTGGACCGACCTGCTGCCCGCAGACGCCCGGGATGAGGCTGACGAGATCCTGCTGGGGGCGGCGGCCGGCGGCGCGGACCTGGCTGACCTGGCGGTGCTGGCCGAGCGGATCCGCGCGGCCACCGCCCGGCCCGACGCCGATTCTGACGATGACCGCGGGTTCGCCGAGCGCAAGGTGTCGCTGGCGCGGCATTTCCAGGGCAACGCCCGGCTGGAGGGGGACTTGACCGCTGAGGCGGCCGCCGCGGTCCGCGCCGTGCTGGACGCGCTCGGTGGCCGGGCGGGGCCCGAAGACCTTCGCAGCCAGTGGCAGCGTGACCACGATGCGCTGGAGGAAGCTTGTCGGCGCCTCATCGCGTCGGGGTGCTTGCCAGAGCGGGCGGGGCAGCCCACCCAGATCCAGCTGCACATGTCGCTCAGCCAGCTGCTCGGCGAGCGCGAGGCTGACGAAGCGGCGGCGGCGTGGATCGCTGCGAACGGCGCCCAGGCGCCACCCGGCGCGGACTGCGACGCGGCGATCACGCCATTTGTCACCGGCGATGTGGACCCTGGTGTCCTGGACCAGCTCGCCGCCATCCTGCTCGCCGGCACCGGTACCGGCACGGCGACCGGCAGCGGCAGCGGGCGCGGCGGGGAGCTGACGATTTCCGCGGTCCGGCAGCTGGCCATCGGCCAGGCGGCCCGGCTGCTGTCAGGGCCGGGCGGGCTCGCGTCCTGGCTGCGGACCAGCCGGCGCGACCGGTATGCCGCGACGGTAAGCCTGCCGCTGGACATCGGCGCCACCACTGACACCATCCCGGTGCACCTGCGCCGTGCGGTGGTGCGCCGGGACCAGCACTGCCGGTTCCCCGGCTGCGAGCAGCTGCCCGCCGCCTGCCATGTTCATCACCTGAGCCCGCGCGCCGAGGGCGGCCCGACCAGCCTGGCGAACTGCCTGCTGCTGTGCCGGTTCCATCACCTCATCGCGATCCACCGGTGGGGCTGGCGACTGGTCCTCAATCCCGACGGCACCACTACCGCCACCAGCCCCGACAGCCAGCGAACGTTCCACAGTCACGCGCCACCCATCGCCGCCTAGAGACTGGCCGGGCCCGTGATCGGGAGTTCTACCTGAGCGGCGTCCACAAGGCTGCAACCCTGTCGGATGTTCGCCAAGGTCGTCACATTTTTGTTGACGAGAACAGTCTGCGTATCACCCTCCGCAGCCATCCGACACCCTGACCACCGCTGGCAAAGGGCTCGTCAGCGGGAGTGTTTCGTTCCTTTGGTGTGCGCCGCCGATCGCGTCCCCGCTGATTCGGTGGCGGGACCTGCCTGCCGCCATCAGGCAGCCGAGCGTAACTCATAAGCTCACGGTATATCTCAGCATGCGTGCCTTGCATCCGTATCCAGGACTCGTTAGCAGCGCTTCTAGCGGACCTAAATCTCCTCCCGACGGGCACCCAGCCCCGACAGCCAGCGGAGCTTCTACAGCCACGCACCACCCTTAGCCGCGTGAGCGTGGGTCGCGACAGTGCAGTGATCATTCGGGGAGAGGCCGGCCACAGTAGGACGGTAACTGCGTCGGCGTCAGGTGATGTACTCGGCGCGGCCATTCCCAGGCCTGGTCGGCGGTCAATGCCGGCGTGCTGGCAGAGGTCGGCGTGAACGTCATGCCGTAGGTGGCGTTGATCGTGATGGTGCTAGCTGCGCTGGCGCTGGCTGCGGGAGGGAGCCCGGTTTGCTCGGGCGCTGGTTGGTTGCCGCAGGCCGCAACGGCGAGGAACAGGATTGCCGCACGGCAGCGCCGGTCAGCGCTACCCGTCGTCGATGATTGTGGCCGGTCATTTTGCGCTCTCGGCTAATTTGCTCGTGCCGAGATTCTGTGGCGACACGCCGAAGCCCATGATCTGAAGCAGCATGGTGTGCCGCCGTAATCGGCTTCGGCGGTGAGCCGGTGCGGTGTAACGGTCACTCAGACCGGCCGCGCCACCGCGCTACCAGCTTCCGCAACGGTCCGACGAGGTGGCGATCGCCGGGCTCGGCCGGGTCATGCATGCGGTCACCTTGCTGCTGATGGTCCGCGACGAGCTGCTCCATGACATCAGGACCGTGCCGGGCTTCGGCCACCTCTGGATCAGCTTCATATGGCTGCGGGACCTGGCCACCGCCGTCAGACAGATACCGAGGGTAGGTCATAGTGCCTACGGTACCTCTCGGAACCTTGACGTCTGCCTAGCTCGCGCGGGGCGGGTGCCGGGCGATCACGGCTTCCCACGGAGCTAGCGCCGATCCTGCTGGACCCGTGCGCAAGAGCACTTCGCCATGATGCGCCGGCCTGTCGGCCGGTGCGCCGGTGAGGTTCGCCGCTACGACCAGCGGTCCGGTCCGGTAGGTCCAGATGCCGTCCGCCGAGGGCAGCCGCTCGAACGGGGCAATGCCACCGCCGAGTTCGGCGCGGCGAAGGGCGAGCAGTTCGCGGCACAGCGAGAGGACCGAGCCGGGTTCGCGGCGCTGGTCTTCGACAGTAACCCAAGCCGGGCCGAGCGGCAGCCACGGCTGCCCGTCGGTAAAGCCGCCGCTGCGGGAGCCGTCCCAGCGCATCGGCGTCCTGGCCCGGTCACGCTGGAGCGCCCCTGGCTGCAACATCGGGTCACGCTGCAGCTGCGGCGGCACGGCGACGTCGGTCATGCCGATCTCGTCACCGTAGTAGAGCACCGTGGTGCCCGGCAGCGTCGCCAGTATCACCAGCGCGAGCCTGATCCTGGCCTGATCGCCGTCGCACCAGCGGGTGGGGAACCGGCCGACGTCGTGATTGGAGCCGGTCCATGCCGGGCAGGCACCCGGCGGAAGTGCCGCCAGCGTCCGGTCCACCAGGTCGGGCAAGTCCGGCAAGGCGGCGAACACCACCGGGAAGTTGAAGCTCAGCTGGAGCTCGTCGTCGTTGCCGTAATACCGCGCCAGGTCGGCCAGGTCGCCGGTCCAGGTCTCGCCGAGCAGCAGCCGCGGCGGTGCGTACGTTTCAGCGATCTTCCGCCAGTCGCGGTAGACGCCATGGGTCTGCGGCCGGTGGGCGTTATAGACCGGCCGCTGGCCGAACCGGCCCTGCAACGGGTCGTTCACCTCGAGCGGCGGGTTGTCGCGCAGCAGTGCGTCCTTGTACAGGCCGTGCGCCACGTCGATGCGCACGCCCGCGACGCCGCGGTCGAACCAGAACTGGAGGATCGTGCGGAACTCCTGGTGGACGACGGGCTGCCACCAGTTGAGGTCCGGCTGGGTGGGCAGGAAGTTGTGCAGGTAGTACTGGCCGGTCGGTGCATGCCACTGCCAGGCGGACTGGCCGGTGGCGTCAAGCCAGTTGTTCGGCGGACCGCCGTGCCGGGGATCGGCCCACACGTAGTAATCGCGCAGCGGGGCATCGCGGGCCGCCGCGGCCGCCGCGAACCAGGGATGCTCGGAGCTTGTGTGGTTCGGCACCAGGTCAAGTAAGACCCGGATGCCGCGGTCCCCAGCGGCCGCGATGAGCCGGTCGAGGTCGGCCATGGTGCCGAGGTCGGGATGCACGCCGGTGTAGTCGCTGACGTCGTAACCCCAGTCGGTGTCAGGCGACGGCATGGTCGGCGACAGCCAGATGCCGTCGACGCCCAGCCAGGACAGGTAGTCGAGGCGGTCGATGATGCCGGGCAGGTCGCCGGATCCGTCGCCGTCGTGGTCATTCCAGGACCGGACGTACAGCTGATAGAGCACGGCTCCGTGCCACCACGGTGTCATGTCCTGCTCCCTGCAAGGGCCGGTGCCTAGTTCGCCGGGTGGCCGATGGACAGTCCGCTGGCGGAATCAAAGAACTGCAGGTTGCCGGTATCGACGGCGACGTTTGCCGCGGATCCTGGCTTGATGGCGCTGCGCGCGGCCACCCGGGCTGTCCACAGCGTCTTGTTTTCGGCCAGCGGGATGGCCTCGTCTTCTCCGTCGTCGGATCGCGCCTCGGCGATGCTCGCGTGCTGGACGGGCGGCGCGTCGATGGTGAAGATGACATGGATCTCGCTGCCGAGTTCCTCCGTCACGCTCGACCGGACCGCCATCCGGGGCCAGCTGGCCTCGGCCAGCTCCGCATCCTCGAAATCGGATGGCCTGATGCCGAGGATGATCTCGCGGCCGAAGTAGCTGTCCAGCTCCGGCCGGGCCTGCAGCAGGCGATCGGGCACGGCGAGCCGGTGCCCGGCGAAGAGCACCGCGGCGCCGTCGTCACGGACCAGCTGAGCCGCGGTGAAGTTCATCGCCGGCGAGCCGATGAACCCGGCCACGAACAGGTTGACAGGCGCGTTGTACAGGTTCTGCGGCGAGTCGACCTGCTGCAGCTTCCCGTCCCTGAGCACGCAGACGCGCTGGCCCAGGGTCATCGCCTCCACCTGGTCGTGGGTGACGTATACGGTGGTGACGCCGAGCCGCTCGTGCAGTTGCGAGAGCGAGGCCCGCATCGAGACCCGGAGCTTGGCGTCCAGGTTGGACAGCGGCTCATCCATCAGGAACGCCTGCGGCTCCCGGACGATGGCGCGGCCCATGGCAACGCGCTGGCGCTGGCCGCCGGACAGGGCCGCGGGCTTGCGCTTGAGGTAGTCCTCCAGGCCGAGCATGCGGGCTACCTCGGCGACGCGCCGCTGGATCTCCGGCTTGGGCGTCTTGCGCTGCTGGAGGCCGAAGGCAAGATTCTGCTCCACGCTCATGTGCGGGTAGAGCGCGTAGTTCTGGAAGACCATCGCGATGTCGCGGTCCTTGGGCGGCAGGTCGTTGACCACCCGGCTGCCGATGGTGATGGTGCCCGCGGTGATGTCCTCAAGGCCGGCGATGGATCGCAGCGCCGTGGACTTGCCGCATCCCGACGGCCCGACGAGCACCATGAACTCGCCGTCGGCGATGCTCAGGTTCAGCCCGTCGATGCCTTTCACTCCGCCGGGATAGACCTTGTCCACCTGGTCAAGCACGATCTGCGCCATCGGGCTCCCTCACTGGTTGCGCTGTCCTGGCCGGAGCGTACCTTTGCGGCGCGGCCGCGGCTATCGGCCCGAAGATCACGTTACGGGAGTGTAACGCCCGTGATGATTTCGTTACGTGTGTCGGCGGCGCTGGCAGGGCCGCAGGCACGTTAACGTGGGCCGGGTGGAGGAGATCAACAGGACTATCATCTCGCTGCTGGCTGCCGACGGGCGGATGAGCTTCACCGAGCTAGCCCGCCGTACCGGGCTGTCGGTATCTGCCGCGCAGCAGCGCGTCCGCAGGCTGGAGCAGCGCGGCGTGATCAAGGGCTACGGTGCGGTCATCAGCGCGGAGGAGATCGGCCTGCCGCTGACGGCGTTCGTCTCCATCAGGGCGTTCGATCCCGCGGCTCCCGATGACGCGCCCGACCGGCTCGCCCACCTGTCCGCTATCGAGGCCTGCCACAGCGTGGCCGGCGAAGCCAGCTACATCCTCAAGGTGCGGGTCACCTCGCCACGGGAACTCGAGGATCTGCTGCAGGAGATCAGGGCCGCGGCGAACGTATCGACCCATACGACCATCGTGCTGAGCACGCCCTTCGAGAACCGCCCGCCGCGAATCTAGGGGAACGGGTTCGTCCGTCCGTCCGGCGCCTTAGCTGTTGGTCCAGCCGTCCAGGTAGGCGGCCTGCGGCCGGGCCGCAACGGGCGCGGGGTCGGTCTCGCCCTGCACGAGCTGGCTGTGGCTGAGGACCACCACTCCGATGACCAGCAGCGCTAGCGCTAGCGCTTCCGCGGCCAGCGCGGCCGGGTTCGCTGCGATGTGCTCGCCGAACAGGAACATGCCGAGCAGGCTTGCCGCCAGCGGGTCGACGATCGTGAAGCCGGGCTGGGACGCGGCCAGCGGCCCGGCGGCGAGCGCATGCGAGGCGATCAGCAGGCTGACTGCCCCGGCGCCGATCAGGACATAAACCGACCAGTTCGAGAAGATCGCCGCTGCACCGCCGTCCAGGTGCGAGCTGAACTCCTTGATGACGGCGGCAACGAAGCCCCAGCAGACGCCGGTAACGGCGCCGAGAATCGCCGCGCGCCGCGCGGCCGGAGCGGCCGGACTGCGGCCGAGCCCGAACGCCACCGCCATCCCTGCCACCGCGACACCGAGGGACGCCAGTCCGGCCAGCCACCAGAGCTGACCGGGGGCATACGCGCGGCCGCCCGACGGCGAGGCCGCGAAGAGGAACAAGCCGAGGCCGGCTGACATCGCGGCCGCCGCCAGCCAGTCGCGCCGCTGCAGCCGCCGCGAGTCGAGCACCGCCATGTAGCCGAATACGAACAGCAATTCCAGCGCGAGGATGGGCTGCACGAGCGCGAGTGCGCCGAAATGCAGGGCGGACAGCTGAAAGGCGAAGCCGAGGATCATGCTCGCGATGCCGGCCAGCCAGATCGGCCGGCGGGCCAGCCGGAAGGCCAGGCGCGCGTCAAAACTGGCCGCCTGGCTGTCCCTCGCGCCCAGGCGCTGGCACACCGAGGAGGTCGCTGTGCAGAAGCTGGCCATGATCGCCAGCAGGATCGCCTTGTCCACCCGCCCTAGTCCGCTTCGCTCAGTGCTCACGTTATCGCTGCGAGTGTGCTCGGGCCACCGTTCCGTGACCGAGTCACTGCTAGAAAATCAGCACTGCGGACGCGACGCGCATTCCCGTGCAGCGGACGCGGAATCGCCGCCGTGCTATCCGGCGGCTGAGTTTCCGGTAGGTGCCGTCTGCAGCGGCGCTATCGCCGATGACGCTGGCAGCGACGCGGGACTAACGAACGTGCTGCCGCCGGGACCGGCTTGCACAGCCTGGTGCAGCGCGCTGCCCTTGAGGTACTGCGGCCAGCTGAGGAACCACTCGGTCCAGCCGTTGTCCCAGGTACCGGCCTTGGGGCTGCTGACGACCGTGATCGGGTCACCGGGCACCGCCAGCTTGTAATACGTTTCCGCGTCTGCGGGTGACAGGTTCACGCAACCGTGGCTGACGTTCGCGAAGCCCTGCTCGCCCACCGACCAGTAGGCGTCGTGGTAGTAGTCGCCGCTGAAGGTAAACCGGACCGACCAGGGCACGGACAGGCTGTAGCCGGGGCCGGTCATCTGTACCGGGTTGCCTTTCTCGATGGTGAGATAGCTGCCATTAGGGGTGGCGTCCCCTGGCTTGCCGGAGCTGATCGGCCAGTTGTAGCGGAGCTTGCCGTTGTAGTAGATCTGCGTCCGGTGCGTCGCGGTGTTGGCGATCGCCACTAGTGACGCGCCGATGTTGAACGTCTGGGTCAGGGTGTGGTCGCCGTACACGCCAGGTGCGCCCTGCACGCCGTTGAGGTGACCGGTGAAACTCACCGTGGTGCCGGCCGGCCAGTAGCTCCGGGGCCGGAAGTCCAGGGTCTGGCTGCCGTCCCAGTACCACGCGCCGACCACCGGCTTCGAGGTCCTCAGCTGCAGCGCGCGCTCGACTGCGGCCTTGTCGGTGATCGGCTGGCTGAAGGTCAGGATGACGGGCATGCCGACGCCGTAGGCCTGGCGGTAGCCCTCGAAGATCTGGGTGCGGAACGTCCGGCTCGGCGTGAGTGTGCGGAAGCTGCTGGTGGACCTGACGGTGCCGCTGCTGGTTCCGGACGCTGTCGCCGTCACCGTGTAGGCCTGCGCGACGCTCAGCGCCCAGGTGCTATGCCAGGTCTTGCGGTCCGGGCTGAGACTGCCCGCGACCGGACCGCTGGAGGTCCGCACCGTGACCGCCGTCAGCGTGCCGCTTGCCGCCGTGACCGAGATGCCCGCGGACGGGTCGGCGTGCGTTGTCCCGTTTGCCGGGGTTATCGACACTTGTGGCGCGCCTGCGGACGGCGTCCCGCCCGCATTGGGGCTGGCGCTGCCGCCGCCGTGCCCGGTACTGCCGGTCCCGGTGGCAGAGCACGCCACCGCCAGCAGGGCAAGCGCTGTCATGGCGGCCGCGCTGGCCAGTCGCCGGGCCGGAGCGTCACCTCTGCGCCGCATCGACATCACTCCTTCTGGCCGCGCATGGACAGCAGGGCACGCAGCCTCTTGCGAGGTTACCTTTCCCGCCGAATGGGGCGTGACCGCGGACAGGCCGGGCTCAGCGGCGGGATCAGTGCGCGGCCGGCTGCTTGCGGTGCATCCGGTAGCACAGAACCAGAAACGGCAGGCCGAAGACGGAGAAGGCGTGCTCGGCCCGCAGCCCGCCGTCGTCGACGTACACGTCGAGTTGCTCGGCGAAGCCGCGGACCGCGAGCACGGTCAGATCCCTGCTGGCCGGGTCAATGTAGGCCAGGTAGTGACCAGGCTGGTCCAGGTCACTGCGACTGGTGAGGATCAGGCCGCCACCTGGACGGGCTCGCGGTAGCAGTGTCGCGGTGAAGCTGGCCTGCGGCAGCGGGAAGCCGACGCTCACGTAACCGCGGTCCTGATGCCGGTAGGTGGTGTAGATGCCGACGTAGATCGGCTCGTCGGTATCGGCGAATGACCGGATCCAGCCGCGCACGGCCACGTGGCCGGTGCGGCCGGCCGCTGCCTGACCTGTGGCAGGGTCGCCGGTGGCAGGGTCGCCGGTGGCAGGGTCGCTGGCGGCGGCGTCGCCCGTCGCCGTCGCACCGGTGATGATGGTGTCGATGCGGCTGCGGATCCCGCGGTGCGTTTCGCGCTGGTTCATGGGTACGTTTGCCTGCCCGAGCGGGCGCGCGACGATGGTGCGGTAGAGCAGGTAGCCGGGCCGGACCCACAGCCGCCACCGCGGCACGATGTCGAGGGTGAACCTGGTGGTGTGCTCGTAGAACTCGCGCACCAGCGGGTCGACAGCGGCCGGGTCGAACTCCGGACCAGCCAGTTCGTCGACCGTCGCGACGATCCCGGCGTCGGCCGCGTCCGGCAGGTACCGGCCGCCGAGCACCTCGGCCAGCTCGCGGAAGTATCCCGTGCCGACGTACCGGGAGCGGGATTCGCGTGGCACTACGAACGGCAGATCCTCTGCTCGCACGCGATCGGCGAGCAGGCTCACCTGCGCGTCCCGGAACGCCAGCGCCGAGGCGACGCGATAGGCCGCCATGGTCGCCGTCGCGACGACCGCCGCTGGCGCAGGACGGCGGCCAGCCGCCAGCGCCCGGCCCACCGCAGCCCCGAACAGCGGTCCGAGCAGCACCTTCTGCGGGCGCACCCCCAGCAGCCCGCCCAGCGTCCCGGTCGCAGCCCCGACGGTGACCGGCCCGGCGCCGGCCAGCCGCTCTGCTGCCCACCCGAGCGGGGCAACCAGCGCGGCGCTGGTCGCGATCCGCTGCCATAGCGGCGGGAGCTGGCCTGGCCGTTGCAGTGTCCTGGCCATGGTCTCGGCGGCCGCGAGCCCGGCTGCCCCGGCGACCGCGCCAGCGCACGCCGCCCGCGAGCCCCGGTGGGCCGTGAGCGCCGCGCCAGCCGCCGCGCCGATCAGGCCGGCAGCCGCGACGGCTCCGGTCCGCGGTGCCGGTGTACCGCTATGGTCATCGACTGCCATCGTCACAACGTACCGGCCGGTGTGCGGGCCAGCATCGCGGCCACCGCCGTTACAATCCAGGCAGCTGACCGCATGATGTCCGAGTGCGGCAGGCCGACCGCAGCGATGGAGCCCCGCGTGAACCGAGTGGTGACCGGATTCGACGAGAGCGGCAACCCGGCGATTATCTGGCAGGGTGAGCCGCCGACCGTGCTCCATGCGGGCCGGTACACAACGAGCGAACTGTGGGTGTCGGATCGCGGTCCGGTCACGCCCGGCGTTACCGATACCTCGACTCGTGACTGGGAACTGGAGCCGCCACCGGGTGGTGCGTGTTTCCGCATCGTCGAGATCGGGGGCGAATCGGGCGCCGTCAGCGACGCCGCTCACGACGAATTCCAGGGCACTCATGCCACTGACACGCTCGACTACGTCACGATCCTGCGCGGCGAGGTGACCCTGCTGGTGGGAGACGCAGAGATTGCGCTGCGGCCAGGAGACTCGGTGGTGCAGCAGCCGGGCGTGCCGCATGACTGGCAGAATCGCACCGCTGAGACTGCGGTGATGGTCGGCGTCCTGCTGAGCGCTCGCTAGCCCCGCTGGCCGGGTGTCAGGACGCGACCGCGAACAAGCGCAACGGCTCGTTCCCGTGGATTTCCACGCCCAGCGGGACAATGGCCGCCGTGCCGCGATGCTCGGCGGCAGCGCTGGCCAGCTCGTCGGACCTGGCGGCCACCACCGTCGCTCCGTGCAGCAGCGCGTGGTCGACAAAGGTCGTGTAGGACCTGCCGTCGCCGGTCGGTGGTGCTGCCAGCACGACGTCGCGCTCGCAGATGCCAGCTGACCTGGTCAGGGCCGTCAGCTGCGCGGCCATGTCCAGGTGCGTCAGCCCCGCCGGGCGAAGGCCGCCGTCAGGTCGCCGGCTATAGGGCAGCAGCGCCAGATCGTGCGGCCGCGCGGACGGCGGCCGCAGCGAGCCCATGCCAAGCAGCGAGCTGAAGGGCGTGGCCGCCGGCGCGTCCCCGAACGAGATGACCTGGCGCACCCAGGAGCGATCGGCAGCAGCCAGGCCAGCTGCTGCCAGCGGCTGCGCGGTGAGCAGCATCCTGGCGCCGCAGTCAGCCAGCTGACCCGCGATCTCCGCGATCGAGAGCTCCGCGCTCACCGGGCAGGGGATACCGCCCGCGGCGCTGATGGAGTGGCAGGCCAGCACGTAGCTGGCGGCATCGGGCACGTAGACGCCGACGACGTCCCGCGGCCGGAGCCCGCGCCAGGCCAGTCCGGCGGCGGCGTGCAGGATCGTGCTCGCCAGGTCCGCATAAGAGAACGGTCGCTCGGAGTGCCGCCCGAGCAGGGCGGGCCGGCAGCCGAAAGCCGCCGCTACATCGACGAGCTGCTGTGTCGTCGTGTTCTCACCAGTAAAGATGAGTGCCGTCACCTAAGTCCGCCTGCCCCTTGCCGCCCGTCGGCTGATGTCGATGAATGGACGGTATGCGTAGCCCACCGGCGGGCACATCGTCAGGAATGTGTAGCCGGTTATGTATTCGGCGCCTGCACGGGGCGCAGGGATGTACATGCCCCGCCGAAGCGGCAGCGCCTGCGCGCATCACCGCGAACTGCTGGAGCTGGCGTGATGGCCTGGCGCGGCAGGCCCTGGGCCGGAGCGGCGAATGGCTCCGGCGAGCGCGGTCCCCGCAGCCCGTGCAGCCGGCCACCCCCCTCAAGTGGCCGGCCGCGCCGGGTCTGACGAGCTTCCGTACTGCACGTTACGCAGCTGACACGCTGCAGACATGGGCTGAATTGCGCATTCCGATATGCATCTGCGCGACCGCGGCATGTGTAGGCAGGCCGTGCATGATGTAGGCCCGGTACCGGCTGCTAGTTCTTACGGCCGAACTCGGGTCCCTGGCCGACGGTCCAGGCCGCTACCTGCGCCCGGGAGTTCAGGCCGAGCTTGCCGAGGATGTTGGCCACGTGCCTGGCTGCCGTCGCCGGGCTGATGACCAGCTCGTCGGCGATGCCCCGGTTGGACAGGCCGCGCGCGATGAGCAGCGCGATCTCCTGCTCCCGCGCGGTCAGTACCGGCACGGGTCCCGCTCTGGACGGGTCGGCGACGGTCGCTGCGCCGCGCCCTGGCCCGGCCGGGCGAGCCTCGCCGATGCGGTCCTCCGGGCCGCGGTCGGCCGGAACAGGCCCGCCGCCCGCGCTCGCCGAGTCGAGCGCGAACCGCACCGCCTCCTGCGTGCTGAGATGCCCTCCCTCGGCGGCCAGGCTGGCGGCCAGTTCCTCGCCAAGCTGCAGGTGCGCGGGAGCCAGGGCACGGTCCAGCCGCGCCTGCGCGGAGCCGGGCCGGTGCGGGCCAAGGGCCGCACGCGTGGCAGTGGCGGCTCCTTCCAGCCGGAGCGCGGTCGCTGCGTCACCGCGGGCGGCCGCCAGCGCGGCGATGGCCTCCAGGCCCCGGCCGATACCCAGTCGCTGACCAGTCGCCATGGACAGTTCGAGGCTCTCGGCGAAGCTCGCCGCGGCTACCTCCGGATCGTTCTCGTCGAGCGCGATCCAGCCGATGCCGGCCTGGCATCTGGCGATCTCGGTTCTGGCGTCGATCGCCCGGAACAAGTCCAGCGCGCGGCGGAAGTGCCGCAGCGCGGCGGCGTTGTCATTGCGGGTCCTGGCCAGCGTGCCGAACCCGTACAGGGCGTGCGCGAATCCCCATCCGTTGTTGTCGGCAAGGATGTCCAGCGCATTTTCGTAGCACGCCTGAGCCCCGGCTGGATCGCCGACGCGGGCCAGGATCACGGCCCTGGCCACCAGGGCGAGCCCTTCCTCCCAGTCGTCGCCGTGCTGGCGCGCCGCTGCGACCGCCTCGTCGGCGCGTTCCAGCGCCGCTCCCGGCAGCCCGGCACGCAGGCTGATCAGCGCCAGCATCCTGAGCGCACCGGCCGGGCATGCCGCCGGGCACGTGCTGCAGGCATTGACGGCTGCCTGTGCCCGGCGCGCGGCACCGTGGTAGTCCTGATGCTCGAAGGCCAGCTCGGCGGACAGCATGAGGGCCCGGACGCGGACCTCGGCCGGCGCTGCGACGTTCAGCGCCAGGAACTTCTCGAACCAGCCGATGCCCTCGCTGACGTCACCGCGTACCACCCAGGGCGATCGCAGCGCCGAGCACAGCCGCAGGCCACGCTCGGCATCGGCGGTGGCCAGGCAGAACGCGAGGGCGGCGCGGAAGTTGGACTGCTCGGTGTCTATCCGCTGGTAGAGGACGACTCGCTCCGGCCAGGACGGCGGGCCGCGGACGAATCCCTGGCTCACCACTGCCTCGGCCAGCGCGAGCAGGTGCCGGACATGACGGTCGCGGAGCTGCTCCTGCTCGCCGGCCGTGGCGAGCTGGTCCGCCGCATACGCCTTGATCGTGTCGAGCAGCCGGTAGCGGGCGTCGCCCGCCACCTCGTCTTCGAGCGCGACAAGCGACTTGTCGATAAGCGCCGCGAGCAGGTCGAGGATCCGGTGCGCCGGGATCTGCTCGTCAGCGCAGACATCCTCGGCCATCTCCAGGTTCCACCCGGAGAACACCGACAGCCGGCGCAGCAAGATCTGCTCGTCCCGGGTGAGCAGGTCGAAGCTCCAGTCGACCGTTGCCAGCAGCGTCTGCTGGCGCAACGGCGCAGTGCGGTCGCCGGAGGCGAGCAGCCGGAAGCGGTTGTCGATCCTGGCCGCTATCTGCTCGGTCGACAGCGCGCGGATGCGCGCGGCGGCCAGCTCGATGGCCAGCGGCACTCCGTCAAGCGTCCGGCACAGCTGCACGATCGGAGCCCAGTTGTCCGCGGTGAGCGTGAAACCCGGCCGGACGGCGGCGGCCCGGTCCACGAAGAGCCGGAGCGCCTCATGCTCGCCCGACGACGGCACCGGCTCGGAGCGCTGGGCGGGGTCGGAGCGCTGGGCCGGCAGCGTCAGCGGCGGAACCCGCCAGACAGTCTCGCCCCGGACCCGCAGCGGCTCCCTGCTGGTCGCGATCACGCGGATCAGCGGGCAGCCCGCGATCAGGTCGCGCACCAGGTCAGCGAGCGCATCGACGATGTGCTCGCAGGTATCGAGAATGATCAGCAGCTTGCGCTCGCGCAGTGCGTCGACCAGGGTGGCGGAGGCTGGCCGGTCCGGTTCGTCCCCGATGCGAAGAATAGTCGCCACCCGGCGGGCGGCCAGCGCGGGGTCGGCTAGCTCGGCAAGCTCTACCAGCCAGACGCCGTCAGGGAAATCGCCGGCCAGCTGCCAGCCGAGGCGGATGGCCAGCCGGGTCTTACCGATTCCGCCGGGGCCGCACAAGGTCAGCGCTCGCACGTTGCTGAGCAGCAGCTCCAGGTCGCCAAGGTCGCGCTCACGGCCCACGAAGCTATTCGGCTCCGCGGGCAGATTGCCCAGGCGCGTTACTGTGTCTGCCGTCATTGTCACTTCGGGTACGTCTTCATCAGGTAGTGACTAGTGTCTCACTGAGGCGTGCCCTGCGCGTGCCAGCCGGGCAGTGTTATCCGCCGGGCGGCGGAATCACCCGTACCTCGACGGCCCTGGAATACCGGATCCGGCCGAAGTACATGACCTTCACGATGGCCCACCAGTGCTCGCCCGGCCGCGCAGCCGGCGGGATGTCCACCTCGAAGCGCACGGTGCTGGCCGCGTCAGGACCGACGGCGAAGCCGGTCGTCCAGGGCCGGGTCTGCAGCCAGCTGCCGAACGGCGAGATGAGCTGAGCCTCGCCGTGAATCCCGGACGCGGCCTGATTGCGAACCCGTAGCTCGATGGCGCCGGACTCGCCCGGCGCCAGCGCGATCGCCTCCGCGGCCAGGCTGAGAGCGACCTCGCCGGCCAGCGCGGCGTCGATCGCCTCCTGCATCTTCGCCACCTCGGCCAGCGGCAGGTCAAGCTGCGCTGCCGGCGGCGCGCCGATGCTGAGCAGCACGCTGTCCTCGACGAGCTGGCCGGCCGGATCGGTGATCTGCGCGGTGGCGAAGCGGCGCCCTGGCGGGCAGCCAGCGGCCGCCGTCACGGCCACCGTCCACTCCTGGTAGCCGAATGGCGGCAGCTGGTAGGACAGCGGCCCGGCGGGCAGCAGCGTGATCCCGGCCGGCGCGGTCAGCGTGACGCTGCCGTCGGCCGCCGCCGGCCCGCACGCGACGGTGAGCCTCAGTTCACCGGCCGCGCCGTCATCGACCCGCACCTCGGCGGGGGACAGGTGCACCGCCACCGGCATGTTCCCGGCGGGCGCCGGTCCCTTCCCATGCAGCCAGTACCGGGCGTGCACGGGCTGAGCGGGCTCGAGCAGCGAGCCGGATGAGCCGGACGCACCGGAGGTAACGGACAGTTCCGGCGAGCCGGGTCCGGGCAGGCTCGCCGGCCTCGGGGCGACGGATACCGTGACCGTGCCCGCGGCGGGAATGCCGGCATGAGCCCCGGCGGCAGACACGGTGAGGGATTCGCCGCGGCCGTCCTCGCACAGGGTGGAGCCGCTCGCCGCGGCCAGGCCGGTGAACAGGTTCAGCCGGGCGGCCACCGGGCCGGCCCCGCCGATGTCGCGCAACCGCGCGGTCACTCCGTCGCTGAGCCGGGGCGAGCCAGCCGGCGCGAGCGGATTGCCGGCCGGCTTGAGCGCGGACAGCAGCGCGCTCGCCGGCTCGACGCTGACCAGCCGCATGGTGGCCGGCAGCGGGCCGGGGTGGAGGCTGGTGGCGGCCGTGAGCAGCTCGTGGTTATAGCCCTGGCCAGCGGCGGCGAACCCGGCGCTTCGCCAGTCGCCAGGGCCGGCTGCCAGCGCGTACTCGAAGGTATGGCTCCAGTGCTGCCAGGCGAAGCTGCTGCCGTCAGGACAGGCCTGCTTGTCTCCGTCGATCCAGACGCCGCACGGCCAGCTGCTGCATGCCCGCATCAGCGCGCTGGTCAGCTGCCCGTCCGGGGTGACCAGGCCGCTGGGCGTGCCGCGGTTGAGCAGGGCGACCGTATGACCGGCCAGCGCGGTCGAGGGGCCGCCGGCGCCCTGGTGCCCGCGGCCGGCAGCGGCCGGCGCGGCGATTGCCTCGATCACCGAGCCAGCCAGGCCGGCCGTCAGGCGCGTGATCTCCGCTGCCAGATCAGTGGCCGCGACGATCAGGACTGGCAGGTCGAGGGCACCGCGCACGTCGGCGCCGGCCGCGAACGCGTCAGCCCGGCTGCGGGTCGCTGGCACCCAGAGCCGGGCGGCGTCATGATCGGCCAGCTGACGGGCAAGCGCCGCGGCCGCCTGCGGTCCGGCGATCGCCAGCACCTGCGCGGTCATCGCGTTGGCGGCAGGACCGCCCAGGCACACGCGGAAGTCGGGCAGATTCGAGTCGAGCTCGGCGTAGCCATAGCGCGGTCCGCCGGGGGCGGAGCAGGTCGCGGTGACGCCCTGCGCCGCCAGCGCGGCGATCAGCGCGCGCGCCGGACCGCGCTGAGCTGGCGGCGCGATGACCTCGGCCACCCCGATCGCCTGGTGATGACGGGCGCCATGCTCGTCGGTGACCGCTACCGTCGCGGTGGAACCGACCGCCAGCCATTCGCTGGCCGGGCTGTCCAGGGTGTAGGAATGCTCGGCCACGTCGGTGTCGATGGGACCGGGCGGGCGGCCGATCACCGACAGCGCGGTCTGGTATACCGGCAGCCCGCCCGGCACATCGACCGGGAAGATCAGCCGGAGCAGGTGGTCCTGGCCGATCGAGCCGTCTACGTGGGTGCGGAACTCGATGCGGTCAGCGCCGTCCCACAGCAGGGTCTCCTGCGTGACCCGCAGGCCGCCAAGCTCGAACTCGGCCACCAGCCGGCCGCCGACCGGGCACCGCTCAGCCCGGACGGCAGCGGGCCGGGCGGAGCTGCCGGTGCCGGGCCCGGCCGGGCACAGATGCCACGGTCCCTCGCCCCAGCGCGGGTGGGTCGGATGCTCCGGCTGCAGCACGAGCTCGTTGCCGCCCGGCCGGAGCAGCTCGGTGCCGGTTCTCTTGTCCAGCAGCCGGGCCAGCGTGCCGCCGCGCGCCGGGTCGGCCTCGATCCGGAACGCGTCGTTCTCCAGCGCGGCGCCGGCGCTCGCCTGCCAGCTTGCGGAGCCGGATCCGGTCGCCGTCCCGGCAGCCCGGTAGCAGCGGTAGCCGACACCGGGAACGCGGCCGGCCCGGAAGGTGATCGTGACTGCGGTCAGCGCGCCGTCAGCGGCCCGGGTCACGCCTTCGGCCAGGAACGGGACCTGGCCGCCGGACTCGTCCAGCAGCGCGAGCCACTCCGGCCAGCCCGGCGGCAGGCGCAGGCTGACCCGGGCCATCTCGCTGCGGCCGAACGACAGCGAGTTGACCACCATGATCGCTATGTCTGCCGGGGTACCAGGGCGCGCTGCGGAACCGAGGCTCGCAGCCGGACTGAGGCTCGCGGTGTCAGCCAGGCCGGCCAGGTACCCGACGGCGGCCGCCCGTGCCTGCTGGCCCCGTTCCCATGCTTCTCGCCAGCCGCCGAGCAAATCGAGGTAGACCTGATCGCCCTCGGTGCCGGTGATCGCGTCATGGTGCGCGCCGAACACCAGCTGACGCCATGCCTTGTCCAGGCTGGCCGCCGGGTAGCCCGCACCGGTCAGCCAGGCGAGCGTGGCCAGCCGCTCACCGTCGAGTACCGCGGTCTCCGCCGCGCGCTGCGCCTGCTTGGTGTCGATGTAGGTGACGTCCTTGCCGGTGTAGACCGGATTCATGTCCCTGGTCTGCGGCGTGATCCAGATGTCACGGGCGGCGGCGTCGGCGCGCACCGCGGCGAAGAACTCACCCGGCACGGCGGTGACGAACCGGGGCCACACGTACCTGGCATTCCAGTCGCGGTGGATCGCGGTCGCCCAGCGCGACGGCACCACGTGATCGCCGCCGACCGGCAGCAGTACGTTGCGGGTGGCAGCAACCGGGGCGAGCTGCCGGAACTGCTCATAGGCGTCGGCTTCCGCAGCGGCCAGCGTCGCAGCGTGCTGGGTAATCCAGCCAGCGCCATAGTGGTTGGCCATGTAGCTGGTGAGCAGCCCGGTGCCGGCGGGGGAGAGCCACTCGAACTCGGACGCGAACTGCATCAGCCTGCTGTCGCCGGCCGACCGGTTCGGGCCCCACTGGTGGAACGGACCGCGCGCCCACGAGGAATCGGTCAGGCCGGCCGCGGCCATCAGGCCGGGATAGCCCGGATCGAATCCGAACGCGTCCAGCATCCAGGAGGTACGCGGGTTGCCGCCGAGCACGTCGCGCTGGTAGGCGATGCCGTAGACGGCGTTGCGGATGGTGGACTCCGCGCAGGTCAGGTTCGTGTTCGGCTCGTTGTAGCTGCCGCCGACCAGTTCGATCCGGCCAGCCCTGATGAAGTCGAGCAGGTCAGCGCGGTCCTCCGGGTGGGCATCGAAATGCGGCTTGAGATAGTCGAGCTCGGCGAGCACGAACTTGTAGTCCGGGTCGCGGCGGGCCGCATCCAGGTGCAGCCGGACCAGCTCGAATGCCGTCCGCACCTCGGGCAGCTCGCCATGCTCGTCGGGGAGCAGCAGCCGGGTTTCGAGGAACTGCCCCTGCGTGCTCCACCACACCGGGTCGTAATGGAAGTGGCTGACCATCCACATGACCCAGCCGGGCTCGGCGACCGTCAGCTCTGCTGCCAGCTCCGCGGCCGGGTCGGCCGCCCGCACGCTGCCCGCCGCCGGGTTAGCCAGCACCGCACTCGCGACGACCGGCAGCCTGGCACCGGGCGTGCTGCCCGCCGGGACCGCAACCGGTACCTCGGCTGTGACCGCGCCGCCTGCGGTCAGGCCGGTCACCAGCACCGGATCGGGCGTGCCGACCTGCGGGCCGCTGACCCGGACGCTGACTGCCGCGAGCGGATCGGTGATCATGCCGGGGCCGTCGTTGACCAGGGTTACCCGGACGATCTGCAGCGGTTGCGCCGGTGTCCCGCCGAAAAGGTCAGTGGAGTCAACGCTGCCGATGCGCATGGGGTCATGGTCGCATGCCGGGATCCGCGGTCGCGGCGAGGTCAGCCAGCGCCGCCCCGGTGACCCGGTGCACGGTCCACTCGTCCATGGCCCTGGCGCCGAGTGCGGCGTAGAAGCCCAGCGCGGGCGCGTTCCAGTCCAGCACCGACCACTCCAGCCTGCCGTAGCTGCGCTGTACGCACAGCGCGGCCAGCTCGGCGAGCAGGGCCCGGCCGTGACCGTGGCCGCGCAGCTCCGGGCTGACGTAGAGGTCCTCCAGGTAGATGCCGTGCTGGCACAGCCAGGTGGAGTAGCTGACGAACCAGAGTGCGAAGCCGACGACGTGCCCGTCGTGCTCGGCGACGTGCGCGAACACGGCTGGATCAGGCCCGAACAACGACCGGGACAGCTGCTGCTGCGTGCCGGTCACGTCCGGCAGCGCGCGCTCGTACTCGGCGAGCTCGCGGATCAGCCGGTAGATGGCCGGAACGTCGGCAGGCCGGGCGCGCCGGATCACGCGGCTGGCCCTGGCACCGCGAACCGGTACCGCAGCCGGTACCGGTCGGCCGGGACGACGATGTCAGCGGCCTCGACTGGCTGGCCGCCGGACAGGTGCGCTCGCTCGATGACGACGACGGCCGACCCCGCCGGGATGGCTAGCGCAGCCGCTTCGGCCAGCAGCGAGGTGCGCACGGATATGTCCTCAACCACCTGGTCAACCTCGATGCCGATGGCGTGCATGCGCTCGATCACGCCGCGGCCAGCGAACGGTCCCTGCTCGGGCATTGCGACGGGGGTGCCCTCAGTCAGCCCGGCGGGCTCGTAGCTGGTGGCGAGCTGCACCGGCTGCCCGTCGACAGACATGAGGTAACGGGTCGCCGTCACCAGCGCGGCCGCTGCTTCGGCCGGTCCCGCCGCCACTGCGCCAAGGCGCCGGGCGATCTGCGCAGGAGGCGCGATCAGCTCGGTGTGGTGCTCCCAGCTGACGAAGCGGGCCGCGGGCCGGTCTGCGACCAGCAGGCCATCGGCGGGGCTGGCTGATTCCTCGATCCCGAACGGCGAGCCGGGGAAATGCAGCCGGTCGTGCTCGAGGTCGCGGGCGGCGGGCGGCTTGCGGACATAGGAACCCGAGCCCGCCCTGGCCTCGATCAGGCCCTCGGTGGCCAGCACCTGCAGCGCGTGCTTCGCCGCGGTCTCGCCGACGCCGTACCTGGTGATGATCGCGTTGCGGGACGGCACCCGCGCGCCCGGCTCCAGGACGCCCTCGCGGATCCGCATCCGCAGGTCCTCAAGCACCCTGAGGTAGACCGGGTCAGCTGACCTGCCCATGGCTGCTCCCTGACGACCCGTGGCCGCAGCAGACCTGCGGCGGCCTCGATCACCCGTCGCCATTGTCACCGACGCACCGGAGCGGGGCAGTGTTATGCGGCCGATTCCGCTCCGGCGAGTCGGGCTGCCGGGCCTGGTTCCACCATGGGCACGATCCTGGTCCTGGTCGTGTACTTCCTGGCGAACCTGGCGCTGCCGTTCTATTACCGGCGGTACCGTCCGCGGAGTTCAGAATTTACTCGCTGCCCTCTTCGAGGAGCAGGTGGTAGCCGTTCGGCGTCCTGGCATGCAGCACCCGGTACTGCCAGTCCGGGCTGGGCGCCATCAGCTCCTCGCGGTACCGGACGCCCGCCTCGGCCAGCCGCTTCTTCGCCAGCTCGAGGTCGCTGACGCCGAGCTGCCACGTCAGTACCCGGTCGGGGCCGGCCGGGGAGAAGTCCTGCCGCCACTCGATGCCGAATTCGACCTTGCCGTGGCCGAGTGCGAGGAAGTACGGGTACTCGGGTCCCTCGTAGGTCACGTGGAAGCCGAGGCCGACGTAGAAGTCGCGCTCCGCCTGCAGATCTCCGACGAACAAGATCGGAATGATCCGGCTGAACAATGCCGCCATAGCGGGACATGCTAGCGACACGGCGGTCCTAGGGTGACACTCTGCTCACACCTTGACGCAGTCGTGCTGCGATCGTGCCGTCAGCGCCGCTCCAGGCCCCGGCCATGGGCCGGTCAAGGCAGCCAAGTTCAAACGGGCGGTAGTGGGTAGATTACTCTTGGTAGGCGAGCATGGGCGGCTGCGGCAGCCGATGCGCGTGTCCGGTGATAGCGACTCGGGGGGAGATGTCACCATGACGACGCAGGCCGAAGAACTTCTTGGCGCACGGGTAATGGGCGCCGACGGCAAGGTTGTAGGTACCGTCGAGCAGGTGTTCCGGGACGACGTGGACGGGACACCCGCCTGGGCGCGCGTCCGGTCCGGCAAGACAGGCCGCTTCGTGCCGCTGGGCAGCAGCCAGGTCACGTCCGAGGGCCTGAACGTGCCGTTCGACAGCCAGAAGATCATGGGCGGCCCGAACATCGACGCCGGCCAGCACATGTCCGCAGCGCAGGCCGAGGAACTCAGCCGCTACTACGGCCTGAACGTACCTGCCCAGCCGCGCAAGCTCACCGATGACGAGTGGCTCGTCCGCCAGGAAGAGCGGCTCCAGGTCGGCAAGGAAACGCTCGAGACCGGCCGGATCCGGCTGCACAAGTACGTCGACGTCGAGCCGATCCAGCAGGCGGTCCACGTCTTCCACGAGGAGTACGACGTGGAGCGCATCCCGATCACCGCTGACGACCGCATCCGCGGTGACCTGCAGGAGGGCGAGCAGGAGATCATCCTGCACGAGGAGCGCGCGGTGCTCCGCAAGGAAGTAGTCCCGGTCGAGCGAGTCCGGCTCGTCGCGCGGCGCGTCGAGGAGGACAAGACGATCGCGAGCGAGGTGCGGCGCGAGCGCATCGAGATCGAGCCGGACCAGGCCTTCAGCAATAACGGCCAGCCGGACCCGGGCAGCAGGCGCTAGTCCACCGGAAGCAGAGGCCCCCGGGCGGCTGCCCGGGGGCTTTTTGCCGGGCGAGGCCCGGTCCGGCTCGGGTGGGCAGCCGGGCGCCGGGCGGCTAGCTCTTGCGGGCCAGGGTCAGGCCATCGCCGATCGGCAGCAGCGCCAGCACGACCCTGCCGTCCGCGGCCGCGTGGTCATTGAAGGCCTGGATGCCCCGGACGTTGGCATCCTGGCTGGCTGTGTCGGTCACCCGGCCGTGCGACAGCGTGTTGTCGACCAGAATCGCGCCGCCCGGCCGGATCCGCGGCACAACCTCGTCCCAGTAGCTCACGTAACCGGTCTTGTCGGCATCGATGAACGCGATGTCGAACATCTCGGTCGCGGGCATGGCGCGCAGCGTCTCCAGGGCCGGCCGTAGCTGCAGGTCGATCCGGTCGGCCACGCCCGCCCGCTGCCAGTACTTCCGCGCCACCGAGGTCCATTCCTCGCTGACGTCGCAGCAGGTCAGCCGGCCTCCGTCAGCCAGGCCGCGGGCTATGCAGATAGCCGAGTAGCCGGTGAACGTGCCGATTTCCAGCGCGCGGCTGGCCCCGGTCAGCTGCGTCAGCATCGTCATGAAGATGCCCTGCTCCGGGCCGATCTGCATGCCCGCGTCAGCAGGGAACCTGCTGGCCGTCTCGGCCGCCAGCTCCGTGAGCACCGGGTCAGGCGGCGTGCTGTGCGCTACCAGGTACTCCTGCAGATCCCCGCTGACAAGCTCGCTGCGACGTGTCATACCGGCGATGCTAGCGGACCACCAGGCCGACCGCCCGCCGGGCAATCGGCTACCGTTTCGCAGGTTTTGCGGGGGGCGTGCGGGGACACGGGCGGCAAAGCCCTGCGGGTGGGCATACTCTCGTTGCATGCCGCTGAGCTTCATACCGAGCCCGCCTGACAACGTGCTCCGCCTCGGGTCGCTGCCCATCCATTACTACGGCCTGATGTACGTGATCGGGATCACCCTCGCGGTGATCATCACCAGGCGCCGGTGGCGGGCCCTGGGCGGCAATGCCGACCTGGTCGGCGACGTCGCCCTCTGGGCCGTGCCGGCCGGCATTATCGGCGGCAGGATCTACTTCGACGTCACCACCCCAGCCGACATCCCGCATCACTGGTGGGGGATATTCGCCGTCTGGTCGGGCGGGCTCGGCATCTGGGGCGGGGTGGCGGCGGGCGCGGCCGCGGGCATCTGGCGAGTCCGGCGGGCCGGCGCCAGCGCCGGGATGTTCGCTAATGCGGTCGCGCCCGCGCTGCTGGTCGCGCAGGCCATCGGCAGGCTCGGCAATTACTTCAACCAGGAACTGTTCGGCAAGCCCAGCGGCCTGCCCTGGGCGCTGGAGATCTCGGCCGCGCACCGCCCGGCCGGGTACCTGGGCTACGCCACGTTCCAGCCCACGTTCCTGTACGAGATGATCTGGGATCTCGCGCTGGCCGCAGCGCTGGTCTGGCTCGGCCATCACCGGCGGATCCGGCCGTGGGGCTTGTTCGCGCTCTACATCGCTGGCTACTCCGCGTTCCGGATCTTCGAGGAATCGGTGCGGATCGATTCCTCCGAGCACTTCCTGGGGCTGCGGCTGAACTTCTACGTCGCGCTGATCATGACGCTGGCCGGGCTTGCCTGGTTCTACCGCTGCCAGCGCCGCCCCATGCCGCCGGCGGACGCCGGACCTGACCAGGCCGCTGATCCCGGCCTGAGCTCGGCAGCGGACGGCGAGCAGGACTCCGGCCAGCCGGCCGACAGTTCCGCGCACGCCGGCCGCAACTCTGATCAGTAGGCGCCGCGCCGCACGCCGGCCCCGAAGCTGCCATCATCTGTGTGCATGAGCAGCCAGCTTGACGTCTTCATCGAGTCCGGGCGCAGGCGGACCTTCGCCTCCGCGCTGGACTGGCCCGGCTGGGCGCGCAGCGGCACGACCGAGGAGCTTGCCGTGCAGGCGCTGGCCGACTATCTGCCGCGCTACCTGGCCATCGTCCGGCTGGCCGGGCTGCCGGCGCCCGCAGGCGACCTGGCGGTGACCGAGCGGCATTCCGGGCTGGCGAAGAATGCGGATTTCGGTGCGCTGGGCGAGATCGCGGCCAACGAGCGCGAGCCGCTGGCCGCTGATGCAGGAGCCCGGCTGGCGCTGCTGCTGGAAGCCTCGTGGCAGGCCTTCGACCTGGGCGCGGCCGCGGCACCGGCGGAGCTGCGGAAGGGCCCGCGCGGTGGCGGCCGCGATACCGAGCAGGTTGTCCGGCACGTCCTGGACGCGGAGATCGCCTATGCCAGGAAGGCGGGCCTGGCCAGGGACAAGGCCGCCGAGGCCGCGGCGGCAGCGAGCGGGCTGCATCCGACCGCGCTGCTCCGGCCGCGGATCACCGCGGCGCTGCGGGCTCCGGCGAGCCTGCACGTACCGCCGGATGGCTGGCCGCCCCGGTATGCGGCGCGCCGGCTGGCCTGGCACGTCCTCGATCACCTGTGGGAGATCGAGGACAAGAGCAGCCCGGCCTGATCCAGGCCCGGCCAGACCCGCCGGCGGGTAATCCGGTGGGCCGGCTGGCCCGGTGCTTGCTAGCCTGGCCACCATGCAGCGCGCAGTCGCGACGACGCCGGAGTACGTCCCGGCGCGCTGACACCTGCTTGTGCTCAGAAGCCCCGGGGCGAGTGCCCCGGGGCTTCTCGCGTTCCGCCGGTCACTCGCCCCCGCATCGCGGGGAGACCGTCATGTACGACCACCGCAAGCTCGGCCGCAAGCTTGACATCTTCGATGCCGACCCGCTGATCGGCGCCGGCCTGCCGTACTGGCTGCAGGCCGGCGCCGCCATCCGGCACGCGCTGGAAGAGTATGTCCGGGAGCTGGAGCGCCGGTCCGGTTACCAGCACGTGTATTCACCCGTCCTCGGCAAGCGCGAGCTGTACGAGATTTCCGGGCACTGGTCGCACTACCGGGACGGCATGTACCCGCCGATGGAGCTGGGCGGCGAGCAGCTCGTGCTGCGGCCGAGCCTGTGCCCGCACCACGCGCTGATCTTTGCCGCGCGCGGGCGCAGCTACCGGGACCTGCCGCTGCGGCTGGCCGAGCTCGGCGGGCAGTACCGGTCCGAGCTGTCCGGCGTGCTGGGCGGCCTGACCAGGGTCCGCGGCATGCAGCTCAATGACGCGCACATCTTCTGCACCCTGGACCAGGTGGCCGGCGAGGCGGCGGCTGCGCTGGGGCTGATCAGGCAGGCCTACCGCGCGCTCGGCATCGAGCCTGCCCGGTACCGGCTCTCGCTGGCGGGCGGCACCGGGAAGTACGTCGGCAGCCGGGATATGTGGGACCGGGCGGCCGCGATCCTGACCGATGTGCTCCGGGATGCTGGCGTGCGGTTCGAGGCTGCCGAAGGCGAGGCCGCGTTCTACGGGCCGAAGATCGACGTGCAGGTCGCCGACAGTGCGGAGCGCGAGACGAGCCTGTCCACCGTCCAGGTCGACTTCTACCAGCCCGAGCGGTTCGCGCTGCACTACGCCGGCGCCGACGGCGGCAGGCACCGGCCGGTGATGGTGCACCGCAGCATCATCGGCAGTGCCGAGCGAGCCGTCGCTCACCTGATCGACGTCCACGGCGGTGCGTTCCCGCCCTGGCTCGCGCCCGTCCAGCTCGTCGTCCTGCCGGTCACCGACGCCCAGCTCGCGCCAGCCCAGGAGGTCGTCAGCCAGGCGATCGATCAGGGCCTGCGCGCCGAGGTAGCAGCTGACGGCACCCTGGGCGCCCGCATCCGAGTGCACAAGCTCGTCCCGTACCTGGCCGTGATCGGCGCCACCGAGGCGGCCGCCGGCGAGGTCTCAATCCGGCTACGCGACGGCCGCAAGCTACCGGCGATGGCCGTGCCGGAAGTCCTCGGGCGCATTGGCGAGCGGGTCGGCGCGCAGGGCACCGAGGTGTGGCCGGTGGTATGATGCTGCTATGACTAGCACTAATAACAGCATCGTCATCGACGCCGCCAGCCCGGTGCCGCTGTACGAGCAGGTCGCGGCCGCGATCAGGCGCGCCATTGCGGACGGCGAGGCGCGGCCGGGGGAGAGGCTCCCGCCGGCCCGCGACCTGGCCGCCGTTCTCGGGGTGAACGCCAACACGGTGTTCCGCGGACTGCGCACGCTCCGGGACGAGGGCCTGGTGGAGTTCCGGCGGGGGCGCGGAGTCTCGGTCACCGGCGCCGCTCCGCAGCGCAGCGCGATCGTGGCGAAGGCGCGTGAGCTGGTGACGCTGGCGCGCCAGTACGGCTACGGGCCAGCCGAGCTGGCCGAGATCATAGAGCAGGCGGGGACATGAAGTCGATAACGGACGGCCAGGTGCGCGCGCCGGGCGCCCCGGATCTGGCGGCACGGCATCCGGCAGACGCGGCGGCCAGGGACCCGGCAGCACTGATCAGGGAGGCGCGCAGGCGCCAGCGCCGCCGTTACCTGCTGGCCGGCGGAGCGGTGCTGGGTGCGGTCGGCCTGGCTGCGCTCGTGCTTGCCGATCTCGGCCCGGCGGGTAGCCAGCGAGCGCCGGGCTCACCGCGACCGGGCCGGAGCGTGCCCGGCCCGCGCAAGCCTGCGCCTGCGGCCCGGCCGCTCCGGCGGTCAGCCGGGCAGATTCCGGCGAGCACCGGTACGACGGTGCTGATGTGGCCGGTCGGCTTCCCCGCCTTCACCCCGACCAGCGGGCCGCCCGCCTACCTGGACAACCTGGCCGCAGGGACGCTGGCCCAGAGTCAGCGCCCGCAGATCAGCGCCGGCGACTACGAGCCGCAGCTGATCCTGGCCGGCGGTTACCTCGTGTACGTGGGCAACGGGACCACCGCGATCCGCGCCAACCTGACCGGCAGGCCGCGAGTGCTGGCCCGCACCCCGTTCTTCGTCCCGTCGGCGGCGCCTGGTCAGGTCTGGCTGGTGACCCTGGCCGCAGCCGGGAACACGATACGGTCGGCCCAGGTCGCGGGCGGGCCGGCGGGGCCGGCGCTGGCGCTGCCGCGCAGCACCACGCTGATCGCCGGAACCGATGGCGGCCTGCTGCTGCAGAGGCCGTCCGGGCGGATGGAGCTGTGGCGCCCCGGCGGGCAGCAAAGGCCGCTGCCGCTGCGGGCGAACTGGGGCAACCTGTTCGTGGCGGGCCCTCGGCTGGTCGCCTACGGCACCGGCTGCGCGCAACGGGGCGTGAGCGCGAGCGCGTCAGTCGATTCGAACGTTGGTTATGAGTCCTGCCTGATGCTGCGCGTTTACAACGTGCTGACGGGCCGCGTCTTGTCGTTCCGTGCCCCGGACGGGACAGCCGGCTGGGTGCCGCACGGCTTCACCGCGGGCACCGCGTTCTCCGCCGGCAGGCCGATGCTGGCCGCCTACGCGGTGACCCGCCCGCTGGGGCTTGGCCGCGTCCGCCTCTATCTGCTGCGCCTGTCGGCCGGGGCGCAGCCGGTCACCCCGGTGCCCTACTCCGGCGCCTACCTGTTCTCCCGGACGGCCTGGTCGGTGCGGGGATCCTGGCTGCTATACCAGAGCCGCGGGCGCCTGTTCGGCTACCAGCCGGCCACTGGCAAGGTCCGGGGCTCCGGCGTGCCGTGCTGCCAATACAACGTCATGGTCACCATGGCGGCCGGGGCAGGCCCGAGGCCGGGCTGACGCGCGCCGCCGGGGGAGGCCGGCCGCCGGGTCAGGCGCCAGCACCCACCGGCTCGGCGATCCGCGACCGCCAGTATTCCTGGCCGGCTTCCGGCAGCAGGTGGATCGGGTCGTAGTACTCGTACTGCCGGTCAAGCGCCAGCGGGTCACCCAGCTCGACGCCGGTCCGGTAGTTCTTGGTCCAGTACGAGATGCCGAGCTCGCGATCGTATCGGGCGACCTGGTGCACCCAGCGCTTGCCGACGTACGGCACGTCGCAGATGAACCGGGGCGTGGCGAAGCCCGGCAGGTAGCCCATGATGTCGTGCTGCAGCTGCTGCGCCTCGGCCAGGGACAGCCGCCAGTGCTCGCTGTTGGGGATCATGTCGCACATGTAGAAGTAGTACGGCATGATCTTCGCGTCGTCGAGCAGGGCGAAGCACAGGTCCAGCAGCTGCTCGGTCTGGTCGTTGGTGCCGCGCAGCAGCACGCCCTGGTTGCGGACGTCCCGGATGCCGGTCTCCAGCATGGCCTTGGCAGCCTGGGCGACCAGCGGCGTGACCGACTGCGCCGAGTTCACGTGCGTGTGGATGGCAATGCTCACATCGCGCTGCCGCGCCGTGGTGGCGAGCCGTTCCATGCCCGACCGCACCTCGTCCGTGAGCCAGTACTGGGGCAGGCCCATCAGGGCCTTGGTCGCGAGCCTGATGTCGCGGATGTTCGGGATCTCCATCAGGCTGGCCACGAACGACTCGAGCCGCGGCCACGGCAGGTTCGCCACGTCACCGCCGGAGACCACCACGTCACGCACGCCGGGACTGCTGCGCAGGTACTCCATCATCGCGCCGAGGCGGTCGTCACGGCTCAGCCCGAACTTGTGCTTATCGATCACCGGGGTCGGGTTGCCGACCAGGTCCATCCGGGTGCAGTGGCCGCAGTACTGCGGGCAGGTCGGCAGCAGCTCGGCCAGCACCTTGGTCGGGTACCGGTGGGTGAGGCCTTCCACCGCCCACATTTCCGCTTCGTGCAGCGAGTCCCTGGACGCCTCCGGGTGCGACGGCCAGTCCGTCCGGCGGTCGGAGAACACCGGGATCATGTACCGGCGTACCGGGTCGGCATAGAAGGCCTCGGTGAAGCCGGGATCGGCCGGGGCAAGCGCGGGCACCATGGTGTTGATCATCTGCGGCGGCACCAGCATGGACATCGTCGCCCGCTCGGCCTGGTCCCGCTCCAGGTCGGCATAGAAGGCCTCGCTCAGCCCGGCGCCGACGATCTGGCGCAGCTGGCGGATGTTCTTGATGCAGTGCGAGCGCTGCCACTGGGCCGAGGCCCAGTCCTCGGGCGACACGTCGGCCCAGCCAGGCAGGCGCTGCCAGTCCGGCTCTACCAGCTCCCGGTGCCGGTATACATACGGCTGGTCGATCATTACTGCACCTGCCCCTCACGACTGGACTCAACTCAGGACGATACCCTGCGGTTTCGGCAGGCTACGCAAGAACATACTGTCTGTATAGTTTCAGACAGCAAATTCTACCGAATCCTTGGTGAGCCGCTGACCGTTTCCGCGCGACCAGGAAGGAACTGAGATCGTGATCACCTCACGGCCTGGCTCACCGCTGGGCCTGCACCGGGTGCTTGAGCCTGCTGGCGTGCTGCCGCAGGCAGCCTGGCGGCTGGATGCCAGCCCGGAGATCTGGCCAGATGAGGTCCGGGTCCGGATGCAGCGGCTCAACCTGGACGCAGCCTCGTTCCGCCAGTTGCGGGAGGCCAGCGACGGCGACCCGGCCAAGATGCGAGCCGCCGTGCTGGAGATCGTCGCGACGCGCGGCAAGATGCAGAACCCGGTCACCGGCTCTGGCGGCATGCTGACCGGCGTCGTCGAGGAAGCGGGTCCCGACTCACAGCTCGGGCTCATGCCGGGCGACACGATCGCCACCCTGATCTCGCTCAGCCTCACCCCGCTGGTGATCACCGACGGGCTCGCGCGCTGGGACGGCACGTCGGAGCAGGTGCCGTGCGAGGGACACGCGGTGCTCTTCGGCCGGTCGATCGCAGCCAGGCTGCCGGGCGACATGAGCGCCGAGCTTGCGCTGTCGGTCATGGATGTCTGCGGAGCGCCCGCCCTGACGCACCGGGTGGTGAGCGCGGTCCCCGCCATCAGGCCGGTGGTGGCCATCATCGGCGCGGCCGGGAAAAGCGGCTCGCTGTCGGCCGCGGCAGCCCGCCAGGCCGGCGCTGGCCTCATCATCGGCGTGGTGCCGCACGCCGCGGAGGCGGAACTCCTCAGCGACGCCGTCGCGGCCGACGGCGAGCATGGCCTGGTCGACGAGGTTGTCATCGCGGACGCCCGCGATCCGGTCGGGATGTCCAGCGCGATCGAGTCCGCTGGCGGTCCCGCTGACGTCACGGTGGTGTGCGTCGACGTGCCCGGCTGCGAGGGCGGCGCGATCTTGTCCACCGCCCAGGGCGGCACCGTCATCTTCTTCTCGATGGCGACGTCGTTCACCGCCGCCGCGCTCGGCGCCGAGGGTGTCGCTGCCGATGTCACCATGCTGGTCGGCAACGGGTATGTTCCCGGTCACGCGCAGCTGGCCATCGACCTGATCCGCACCGAGCCGGGCGTCCGGGGCATGTTCCAGCGCCGCATCGACGAGCACAGTGTCCACCAGGACCGGGAGTAACTATGGAAACCCCTGTGACGCGCAGGCTGAACCTGGATCCCGCGGTTGTCCGCGAGGCCAGGGAACTAGCACGCAAGGCCGGCCAGCCGATCGTGGAGATGGCACGGACGCATACCACCGTGTCGGTGGAGCGGGCGGTGCTGCGGCTGGCAGGCCTGCAGGGTGCCGACGCGGACGGCATGCCGTGGGTCAACCGGCTGGTCGATGCGGTGCGGGACAGCACCGGCCTGGAGCACGGCGTCGCGCTGCCGGCCTGGGACGCGCTCGTGACCGGCGGCTTTCCCGACCTGGCCAGCCTGGCCGAGGCAGCCGTGCAGGGCAAGGTGCAGTTCCGCATTCCCGGTGCCGATGACGGCCGCCAGGCGAGGCAGGCCGCCGCCGCCGCGCTGGCGCGCGGGATGGCCAGGATCGACGCCAACCGGGCCCGGCGCCAGCAGCTCATCGAGCAGACGTCCGAGCCGCCCAGGCCGTGGATCTACCTGATCGTCGCGACCGGCGACATCTACGAGGACATCCCGCAGGCGCAGGCCGCCGCGCGGGAGGGCGCCGACGTCATCGCGGTGATCCGGTCGACCGGCCAGTCGCTGCTGGACTACGTGCCTGAGGGCGCGACCAGGGAGGGCTTCGCCGGGACCTACGCGACCCAGGAGAATTTCCGGCTGATGCGGGCCGCGCTGGACGAGACGAGCCGCGAGCTTGGCCGCTACGTCCGGCTGACCAACTATGCGTCCGGCCTGTGCATGCCCGAGATCGCCTCGCTGGCCGGCCTGGAGCGGCTGGACATGATGCTGAACGACTGCATGTACGGCATCATCTTCCGCGACATCAACCCCCGCCGCACCTTCATCGACCAGCGGTTCTCCCGGCAGATCCACGCCAGGGCCGGGATCATCATCAACACCGGCGAGGACAACTACCTCACCACCGCCGACGCGGTGGACGCCGCCCACACGGTGGTAGTCAGCCAGCTGATGAACGAGTTCTTCGGCAAGGAGGCCGGCCTTGCCGACAGCCAGCTCGGCCTCGGGCACGCGTTCGAGATCAACCCGGCGGTGCCGGACTCGTTCCTGCTGGAGCTCGCGCACGCGCAGCTGGTGCGCGAGCTGTTCCCCGATGCCCCGCTGAAGTACATGCCGCCGACTAAGCACATGACCGGCAACGTGTTCGCCGGCTACCTGCTGGACGCGTTCTTCAACCTCTGCGGGGTCATGACCGACCAGTCCATCCTGCTCATCGGCATGATGACGGAGGGAATCCACACCCCGTTCCTGTCCGATCGTGACCTCGCGCTGGAGAACGTGCGGTACGTGCGCGACGCGGCCGGGCGGCTGGGGGAGAGCTTCGTACCGGCGCCCGGCGGGTTCATCGAGCGGCGGGCGAACGAGGTGCTCGGCGAGTCGGTGGCGCTGCTGCGGCGGATCAGCGACGAGGGCCTGCTGGCCGCGATCGCCGACGGGACGTTCGGGATTACCCGCCGCCCGGCCGATGGCGGCCGCGGCCTGGACGGTGTCATCGGCAGGGCCGATGGATACTTCAACCCGGCGGCCGACCTTCTCGACGAAGGGGAACGGGGTCCGGCTGCGGACTCAGCCGCTGCCCCGGCGAGCCAGATCGGAGCGCAGGCATGACCGGCAACATCGTGCGGCCCTACGGTGACACCACTGGTGACGGGCGGGTCCAGGTCTCTTTCACGCTGCCGGTGCCGTTCGGCACACCGACCGAGCAGGCGCGCGCCGAGGGCGCGGCAGCGCAGCTAGCCGCCAAGATGGGGCTGGATCCGGCGATGGTGGTGCATGCCAAGGGCATGGGCCCGGACTTCACCTTCTTCATCGTCTACGGGCGGGTATCCCATCTGGTCGACCTATCCGAGGTGACGGTCGCCGAACGGGAATTCCCGCTGCTGTCCTCGGCCGAGGTGAACCTGCGCATCCGGTCCGGACTCGGCCGCAAGCTCGTCGTCGTCGGGGCATGCATCGGCACCGATGCGCACACCGTCGGCATCGACGCGATCCTGAACGTCAAGGGGCACTCCGGCGAGAAGGGCCTGGAGTACTACCGGGAGATCCGGGTGGTCAACCTCGGCGCGCAGGTCGAGGTGCCGCACCTGGTTGCCAGGTCCCGCGCGGAGGGCGCGGACGCGGTACTGGTCAGTCAGGTCGTGACGCAGCGGGACGCGCACATCTCCAACGCCCGCGAGATGGCAGCCGCCTTCGACGCGGCCGGGCCCGGCCGGCCCCTGCTGGTCGTCGGCGGCCCGCGGTTCGACCCGTCGATGGCGGCCGGCCTCGGCGTCGACAAGATCTTCGGCAAGGGCACCACGCCCGGCGAGGTAGCCAGCTACCTGGCGCACGCGCTGACGCCGGCCGTGGCCGGCGCTCCGGGGTCCGCGGCGGATGACGCCGGAGCCGGCGCATGACCGGCGACCAGCGGCTGGGACTGACCGTGACGCACCGCCGGTACGTGCCCTACAGCCATGCTCATTACGGCGGCAACCTGGTGGACGGCGCCTACATGCTGGGCTTGTTCGGCGATGTGGCGACCGAGGCGTGCATCCGGACCGATGGCGACGAGGGGCTGTTCGCGTCCTACTCGGACGTCCAGTTCCGGGCGCCCGTCGTCGCCGGGGACGTACTGGAGATCACCGCTACGATCACGCGCGTCGGCACCCGCAGCCGGCAGCTGTCGTTCGAGGCGCGGGTGGTCTGCCGCGCGGCGCCCGAGCGCGGCCCGTCGGCCGCTGCCGTGCTGGCCGATCCGGTCGTCGCGGTAACCGCGACCGGCACGGTCGTCGTGCCCTGACCCTGGCCCGCTGCCGGGTGCAGGCACGATGATGGGCGCGTGAGCACTGCCGGATACGAGTCGTGGTTCGTCAGCGCGCGTGACCCGCACGCCGGGCGGGCGCTGTGGATCCGCCATACCCGTCATCGTGCCCGCAGCGGCCTGGAGTCGGCGGCGCTGTGGTGCACCGTGGTGGACCGGGACACCGGCGGCCGGCCCGTAGCCGTCAAGCAGGTAACCGGCGCACTGCCGGCCGGCGCTGCCGCCGGACCGCGGCGGTTCACGGGCAGCGCCGCCCTGGGCCAGCGGTCGGCGCGCTGGGACCTGGCCGTCATCAGCGAGGCAGCTCCGCTGCCGCTGCTGCGACCTCAGCTGCTCTACCGTGCGCCGCTGCCGCGCACCAAGGTGGTGGCGAGTGTGCCGGACGGCCTGGTCACCGGCCTCGTCGCTGTCGACGGCCGGGAGCTCAGCGTGTCATCCTGGCGCGGGACCGTCGGGCACAACTGGGGATCCGAGCACGCCGACACCTGGGTGTGGCTGCATGCAGCCGACTTCGACGGCGTCCCGGACTGCTGGCTGGAACTGGTGCTGGCCCGGATCATGATCGGCCCGGTGCGCTCACCGTGGACCGCGACGGGCTGGCTCGGCCTCGGCGGTGAGCGGCTCCCGCTCGGCGGGCTCGGCCGGCGGCCCCGGGTCGACGCGCAGCCGGGCAGGCTGACCGCCGCCATCCCGTCGCCCCGCGCGCAGCTGCGGCTGACCGTGACCAGCAGCGATGACGACGCGGTCGCGGTGCGATATGCCGACCCGTCGGGCGGGCACCGGACGGTGCGGCATGCCGCGCTGGCTGCCGTGGACCTGACCCTGCGCCGCCAGCGTGGCAGCGATGTGGCCCTGACCACCAGCCGCGGCGCCTACGAGTACGGCACCAGCCAGGACCTCGCCGGGATGGTGCTGGAGCCGCTGCCGGACGGGTGACGCTGCCTATCGGGGCGCGTCGCCCATCCGGTACTCGCGGGTGAGCTCGTCGAGCTGGCGCTTGAGATCAGCGTCGAGCCGGAAGTCGACCGCTGCCAGCGAGGCGTCGAGCTGCTCTGGCCGGCTTGCGCCGATGATCGGCGCGGTAATCGCGGGGTTGGCAAGCACCCAGGCCACCGCGAGGGTCACGAGGCTGACCTGGGCGGCCCTGGCCAGCTGCTGGAGCGTGTCGACGGTGTCGAACTCCCGGTCATGCCAGTAGCGGTCCTGGTAGGCCTGCGCCGCGCTGCCCAGGGTGAAGCGCGTCCCTTCCGGTGGCGGCGCGGTGCGGGAATGCTTGCCCGACAGCAGGCCGCCGGCGATCGGGTTGTAGGGGATGACGCCGACGCCGTCCTCGGCGCAGAACGGGAGCATCTCCCGCTCGATCTGCCGGAACAGCAGGTTGTAGCGCGGCTGGACCGAGTCGAAGCGGGCCAGCCGTAGTGTCTCGCTCCGGCCGACGGCCCGCACCAGCTGGTAGGTCAGGAAGTTCGAGCACCCGGTGTACCGGACCTTGCCCTGATGGACCAGGTCGTCCAGCGCGCCGAGGGTCTCGTCGATCGGCGTCGCCGGGTCATAGCCGTGCAGCTGGTACAGGTCGATGTAGTCGGTCTGCAAGCGCCGCAGCGATGCATCAACCGCGGCCATGATGTGCTTGCGCGAGTTCCCGCCGTCGAATGGCGCCGGCCCCGTCGGCGCGAAGCACTTGGTGGCGACGATGAACCGGTCCCGCTTCCCTGTCAGCCAGCGGCCGAGGATCTCCTCGGTGACCCCGCGGGTGCTCAGGTCGCCGCCCAGCGGATAGGCATCAGAGGTGTCGAGGAAGTCGATGCCGCCATCCGCGGCACGGTCGAGAATGCCAGCCGCTTCCTGCTCATCGCATTGCAGGCCGAACGTCATCGTGCCCAGGCACAGCCGGGACACCTGCAGGCCGGTCCGGCCCAGTCGGGTGTGATCCATGGCCGCACGCTACCGCCTCGTCCGGGTCGCGTTTCAGTTGGTCTGGCCTAGCTGGTGACGCGACGCAGCAAGCGTCATTGAGCTTGACCGGACTCGGATCGGAGTCCAAGGCACGACTGCCTCGAGCAGGAGTAGACGGCCCCCGTCCTGGAACAAGCGGCGGCAGTTGCGTAGGATCGCGGCTGCCGCGAACGACGCCGTAGCTCAGATTGTTGGTGATAAGCGACATCGCGAGCAACGCCAGGTTCGTCTGCTCCCGGCAGTCGCTTTCGTGTGCCCCGGCGGATGCACCTCGGCGGCCGGAAGCGATGCATGCTTACGGAAGACGGCCTGATTCCGAGACGGTTCCGTAGGTGGGGCCCAGGCCGGAGTGGACGTAGCCGATCCCGGCGCAGAGCGCGGCACTGGTGCCGGGCACCCCGACGGGTATGCCGCAGCCGAGGTCGGGGGATAGATGCCATTTGCCCTGGCTCCACAGCGCGGCGCCGTTGGCTATCCAGACCGCGGACCGGCCGACCGCCGCGATGTACCCCTGTGAGTATCCCCGCAGCGGCGCGTAAGTGGTCGTCCAGGACTTGCCGTTCCAGTGCAGCAGCGTCACGGAGTGGAAGCCGGGATTGCTGATCTCGATCCAGACGTTGCCGGCCCATGAAGACGTGATGAACGCTAGGCCGTGGCTGGGTATGCGCGGGTGCGGGGAGCGGACCTCCTGCCACCCCGATCCGGTCGACCGGCGGATGACAAGCCGATGCATACGGCCCGCGATCACATCTGATTCTGTCCGCCATACCTGCTGGCCTACCGCTGCCAGGGTCTCGGTCACCCCGGACCGGGCATACGAGTAAACGTATCTGCTCCAGGAAGCGCCGTCCCAGTGCAGCAGATGGCCGGAGGCCGCCTGCACCCAGACATCTGCTCTGCCGACATCGACGACGGCGCTCGCGCCGATGCCAACGAGCTTCGGAGTCCAGGACCGCCCGTTCCAGTGCAGCGTTTCCTGCACATAGTCGCCAGGGCCGGGGCTCTCGGTCCCGATGACCCAGACATCGGATGCCGACGAGCCCGAGATCGCGTCGCCTTGAAAGCCCTTCGGCAGCAACATCTCGTGCCACGTCTTGCCGTTCCATCGCATGGCGTAGTAGGTCCTGCGAGTGAAGCCAAGCGCCCAAGCGCTGCGGGGCCCGGACGCAGCGATGCCGACGTAGCCGGAACTCGCCTTCTTTGACGTCTGGAGCACCACGTGCCAGTGCACATTGAAGGCGTACCCGGCCGCGCTGGCGGCGCTGGCGCTGGCAGCACTGGCAGTCGCGACGGTTGCCGCCAGGATCCCCCAGGCACGGACACGCGCTGCAAACGTTCCCAAAACTCACTCCTGGATCCCGGCCCTGCCCAGCACGGCGTCGGTCGCAAAACAAGAGATACCGGATAAATAACTGAATAGCAATGCTGGGTCTGCGGTCGGGGGTACACGGGGCAGCCGTATGCCGCGCGTGGCGTGGCGGGTCAGCCGGCTCGACTTCTTGGCGGCTTGAGCCAGGCTTCATCGCTAGCACCATCGACTGTCAACCGGCAAGTCAGCCGCAAGGCCCGGCGCTGAGCGGGGGTGAGCTGCCCGGTCGCAGTGCGGGCATATTCGGCGTATGGCATTGATTGCTGCGTTCTTTGGCGATACGTTCCAGCCGGGAGCTCTCACGGGGAGTGGTATCGATGTTGTCACTGCGCGGGCGGGTGCTCAGTATTGTCGCAACGGCAGCCCTGACTACGGGGACCATGGTGCTGTGCGCAGCGACGGCGGGCGCGGTGACGTGCCCGACCGTCGCCCGCGGCACCGGGACGGTTACCCCGGCGCCGGCGCCCGGCGTGGACTGGAGCGGCTGCTCTCTCGCCGGGGCCAACCTGTCCGGCGCGGACCTTTCCGGTGCCGACCTGTCCAGGGCGAACCTGCAGCGCGCCCGCCTGACGGGCTCGAACCTGAGCGGCGCCACCCTGGCAAGTTCGACCATCGACAACGCCGATCTGGCCGGCACTAACCTGAACGGTACGACACTGGCCGGCATCTACACGGTGGTCGGCGTCTCGTCCGGTGGCATTACCGGCACCCCCGCCAGCATGCCTGGTACCGAACTCGGCGCCACTTACCTGATCGACGGCTACCTTGCCGGGCCGGACGTGGACCTGGCCGGCGCGAATCTGGCGGCCGCCGATCTGGCCGGCATCCGCTTCGAAGCCGCGACGTTCGTGAACGCCGACCTGGCTCACGCCAACCTCACCGGGGCGTCGGTCGACGGCGACCTGGCCGGCGCGAACCTCAGCGCCGCCGATCTGGCCAATGCGTACCTGAGCGGCGTGAGCAGCGGCAAGATCACCGGCACGCCGTCAGCGCTGCCGGCGAACTGGCAGCTGGTCGATGGCTACCTGATCGGACCGAGCGCGCAGGTCACCAGCGCGAACCTGACCGGCGCGAACCTGGCCGGAGCCGACCTGCAGTCGATCGACCTGACCGGCACCAACCTGACCGATGCCGACCTGGCCGGCGCGGACCTGGCCAGTGCGGGTCTCGGGCTGACGACGCTCACGGGCGCCAACCTCAGCGGCGCGGACCTCGCCAAGCTGACCAGCTGGTCGATCACCGGGACCCCCGCGGCGCTGCCGCCGCACTGGACACTCCGGGACGGATACCTGTTCGGCCCGCAGGCCTGGCTTTACGGCACCGGCCTGTCCGGCCTGGACCTGTCCGGCCTGGACCTGTCCGCCGCCTTCCTGGACAGCAGCAACCTGACCGGCGCTAACCTTTCCGGCACCGACCTCGCCGGCGCGAACCTGACCGGGGCGACAATCGCGAAGGCCGACCTTGCGCAGACTCTGCTGGCTGGCGCGTCGCTCTACGTGGTCAGGTCCGGCGGTGGCATCACCGGCAGCCCGGCTTCCCTGCCGGCGGGCTGGGTGCTGCGATCCGGCTGGCTGCTCGGGCCGTCGGTGTTCCTGGATTACGACAACCTCAACGGCGTCAACCTGTCCGGCACGGACCTGGCCGGGGCGGAGACCAGCTGGAGCACCTTCACCGGCGCGAACCTCTCGGGTGCCGATCTCGCCGGATCGTTCCTCACCGCCTCGGACTTCACCAATGCGGATCTCAGCGGTGCGGACCTGTTCGGCGTCTACCTGAGCGCCGACACCTGGACGGGCGCGACCTGCCCGGACGGCACCAGCGCGAGCAGCCACGGGGCTGACTGCGCGGGCGCGCTGGCATTCCGCCTCGCCGGGTTCAGCGCGCCCAGGCCGGGCAGCACGGTCGCGGTCTCCGCCAGGCACGTCAGCGTGCACTTCAGGCTCGCCACCGCCGCCGGAACCGCCATTCCCGCATCCGTCGCCGCCGCCATCGGCACGGCAAAGCAGGTACGGGTCACCCTCGCCGGACCGGGTATCAAGGCGACCAGCGCGTACTGCTCCTGGGATTCCGCGGGCCGCGACTTCGCCTGCAGGATCGCCGACCCGCACGGGATCGAGAAAGGCAAGTCACACTCGTACACGATCACCGCGGCCGAAGAGCCCGGCAGCGCCTTAACCACCGCACCACGCCTCGGGAAGGCCGCCAACCCGGAAATAATCCACTTCAGGTAACCGCGCGAGACTCGCTACTGATCCGCTGGCAGACGGCCTGCCGCCATCGGCGCCGTACAACTTTGCCCGCGAGGGACTCGGCGGAGCCCGCTGGACGCGGTGGAATGACAGCGGCGATCGCTAATCTGGGCGCATGTCAAGTGGTCGTATTGAGCAGCGGGAGCTCCTGCGCGCTGAGCAGCCGCCCGCGGATACGACGTTGGTGGTTCGTGGCGGCCGCGACACCGTGGACAAGCTGCGCGTTCACGCCGAGCGGACGGCGCGGGCCTGGTCACTGGACGGACAGCCACTGCTGGGAATCTCCGTCTTCGCGGCTCTCGGGATGCCGCTGGAAGTCCTGCTGCGGCGCCGCTTCGCCAGCTTTCGAGCGATCTACCTGCCGACCGCAGGCGATCTGGGCAAGAACGGGTTCGAGTTACTGGCTACCGCGCTGCCGCCCCACTACACGGTGCGCCTGACGCGGGCCGATGACCGCGAGCTAAGGAGACTGCTAGCGGCGCTCGGGCCTGCCAAGCCCAATCCCCAGTACGCTATGACTGATGTCTGGCGAGAGGAGGGCTGAATGTACCGGGTCGACATCGCCGCTGACCTCAACGACGAGGATCATACCGGCTTCCTGTGGACGTTCCTGGACGAGGCCCGAGAACCCGCCCGGATCACGCCGGGAGCCCTGGTCGTGGCCGGAGACGAGGATGCCGCGGCGGTCTGCCAGGTCATCGATCTCGTCCCGGCTGGCGATGGCACCATAGTCCACCTGCGGCCGCTGCCTGGCCTGGTAGACGACTACCGTGCTCTGGTCGAGCGGGCACTAGCCAGCTAGCATCCGGTGCGCATGCGCCCACAAGCGGGGTTACTCCGTGGCGGTGCGGTAGCGGTTGGCTCGGGCGGGCTAGCGCGTTCGCGGTCATCCGGGCTGGGCTCCCGCGCATGACTGCGCCGCCTCAGGCGTCGGGCTTTCCCGGCGGCCGCCGGGCTACGGTTTAGGGCGTGACCGTTGATCTGTTCGCGGGCCTGCCGGTGACTGATTACCAGCGCGCGCTCGCCTGGTACGAGCGGCTGCTGGGCGCCGGGCCTGCGTTCTTCCCCGCACGCGACGGAGGCGGTGTGGGAGCTTGCCGAGCACCGCTATCTCTATATCAAGGAGCTGCCCGAGCGCGCCGGTCACGCGATGCACACGCTGTTCGTCGACGACCTCGACGAGCGGGTCCAGGGCATCGGCCGCCGGGGAATCGAGCCCGCCGGGCAGGAGACCTACGGGAACGGCGTGCGCAAGGTGACCTACCGCGACCCTGACGGCAACGAGATCGGCTTCGGCGGCGCCGTGCTCGGCTGAGCCTCGCTGACAACCCCATCCCGGCACGGAATTTGGGATCATGGGCGGATGACAGGGGAGAGCGATCCCAGCCAGCGCCCGGCTGCCAGCGCGGCGTCGTCAGGGAGTTCGCGCGCTGGTCAGGTGGCGCTGGTGACCGGTGGCTCGGCTGGCCTTGGGCTGGCGATCGGGACGGCGCTGGCCGCGGCGGGCTCTGACGTGGTGCTGGCCAGCCGGTCTGCCGGCCGCTGCCGGCAGGCCGCTGCGCTGGTTTCCGCGCAGACCGGGCGGCGGGTGACCGGCCGCGGCTGCGACGTCACCGACGAAACGGCCGTGGCGGCCCTGGTCGACGGGGTGCTGACTGACCACGGCCGCCTCGATGTGCTGGTCACCAGCGCCGGCGTGCAGGCTCGCGGCGCGCTCGATGAGCTCTCCGTCGAGGCGCTGCGCGCCTGCCTGGAGGTCAATGTCGTCGGTACCTGGCTGGCGTGCCGGGCGGCCGCCAGGCCGATGCGGTCAGCGGGATACGGCCGCATCCTCACCCTCGCCAGCGCGCTCGGGCTGGTCGGGGCCGCGGCCCGGGCTGGCTACGCGGCGAGCAAGGGAGCGGTCGTGCAGCTCACCCGCAGCCTTGCTGTCGAGCTGGCCGGGACCGGGATCACGGTCAATGCACTCGCACCTGGCCCGTTCCGCACGCCACTCAACGCCGGCGTCGGCAGCGATCCGCAGGTACGGCACTTCCTGACCGCCGAGATCCCGCTGGGCCGGTGGGCTGAGCCGGACGAGCTCACCAGCGCGGCGCTGCTGCTTACCGACCCGCACGCCAGCTACCTCACTGGTGCTGTGCTGCCTGTCGATGGTGGCTGGACAGCGCACTGAACTCGGTCGCGCCGGGCGGACGGGCCATTGTCACCACGACGCGAACCAGGCAGCATGTCCCGGTAACGGGATGTCCGGCTAGCGGACGTATCTCCCGCGGAGGGTGCATGTGTCTGCCGAGCCAGTCGCCGCGGCTGTAGTCAGCGTGGGCGCCTGGGCCGACGGTGAATCGGCGCACTTCCGGGTGGCGGACCCGCAGCACGCACTGGCCGGGATCACGCTGCGGCAGGACCTGCCGCTGGCTGCCGGCCGGGCCGAGTTCAGCCATGCCGGGGACGACTGGCTGCTGACGGTCGCGCGGCCGCCGGTGAGCCGGCTGGAGTACCTGCTGGAGCTGCGCTACCCGGACGGGCGCCGCGAGGTCGGGCCGGATCCGGGCAATCCCCAGACGGCGCCGGGCGCGTTCGGGCGCAAGAGCGTGCTGGAGTTCCCCGGCTATGCCCCGCCAGCGTGGCTGCGGGCCGCGGCCCCGCCCGGCTCCAGCCAGACCCTGACCATGCCGACCCCGGCGGGCGTGCTCACGGCGCGGATCTGGTCGCCGGACGGGACGCGCGCGGCCGACCGGCTGCCGCTGCTGGTCGTGCATGACGGGCCCGAGTACGACACGCTGGCCGGCCTCACCCTGTACCTGTCAGCCGGCATCACCGCAGGCTGGCTGCCGAGGCTGCGGGCCGCACTGCTGGCCCCCGGCCCGCGCGACGACTGGTACTCGGCGAACCCGCAGTATGCGCGCGCGCTGCGGCGCACGGTGATCCCGGCACTCACCGGTCAGCTGCCGACTGCCGCGCGGATCGGGATGGGCACCAGCCTCGGCGGCCTGGCGATGCTGCACGCGCACTGCCAGTACCCGGACGCCTTCGATGCCCTGTTCCTGCAGTCCGGCAGCTTCTTCACAGCCCGGCTGGACGGCCAGGAACGGTGGTTCCCGCACTACCGGCGCATTACCAGGTTCACCAGCCGCCTGGCGGCCAGCGCTGATCAGCACGGCCCGGGTGGCCTCGGTGCCCGGCCCGTTCCCGCGGTGCTGACCTGCGGCGCGGCTGAGGAGAACGCCGCGAACAACCGGCTGATGGCGCGGCTGCTGGCCCGGCACGGCTATCCCGTCACCCTCCGCGAGGGCGCGGACCTGCACAACTACACCGCCTGGCGGGATGCGTTCGATCCTGGCCTGACCGGCCTGCTGCAGGTGGCGTGCCGGTGAGCCGGGAAGTGGCCCAGCTCTGGTCCGACGACATCGGCGCGGCCGGCACTGTGGTCCGCTACGGCCACTGGGGCCGGCCCGTGCTGGCATTCCCGGCCGAGCAGGGCGGCGCATGGGACTTCGAGGCGAACGGCATGATCGCTGCCATCGACGGACTGCTCGAGGCCGGCCGGGTGAAGATGTACTGCGTCGACAGCTTCGACGCGGCGTCCTGGTCGAACCAGCACATCCCGCTGGAAGAACGAGCACGCCGGCATGAGCGTTACGAGTCGTGGCTGCTGGGCGACGTGCTGCCGTGGATTCACCGGGACTGCGGCGGGCCAGCGGAGCTGACGGTGCTCGGCTGCAGCCTCGGCGCGTTCCATGCCGCCAACCTCGCGCTCAGGCACGCGGAGCTGTGCCCGCTGGCGCTGTGCTTCTCCGGTAACTATGACCCCGCCTCCTGGGCCGGCTGGGGCGAGCGCGGCACCGCCGCGTACTTCAGCAACCCGATCGACTACGTCGGTCACCTGCACGGCGCTCACCTCGACTGGCTGCGCAGCCGGGTCAGCCTGCTGCTGGTTTGCGGCCAGGGCCAGTGGGAGGACAGCACCGGCGCGCTGCCGAGCACGAGGCAGCTGGCCGGCCTGCTGGCCAGCAAGGGCATCCGGCACGAGCTTGACCTCTGGGGCCACGACGTGCCGCATGACTGGCCGTCGTGGCGGGCCCAGCTCGCTCATCACCTGCCTCGATTCTGCTGACGACGGGAGCCCCATGGCGAATACACGGCACCTGATCGGACTGCTGCTCGGCACCGAGGAGGACTGGCCGAGGGCGTTCGAGGAAATCATCGGCCGGCTGGGCACGGTGCCGGACCGGAGCGGCGCGCGGCACTCGCTCGACTGCGAGCGGATCACCATCGAGCCGTTCGCGCTCCGCGACCGGCCGCGGTACGACCTGGTCATCGACCGCCTCGCGTACTGGTACTACGTGCCACGCGAGTGGCTGAAGAAGGTCGCGCTGATGGACGACGTCTACCTGCTGAACAGCCCGTTTACCTTCCAGTCGATGGAGAAGCACGCCGCCTACTGCGCGATGCTCCGCCTCGGGCTGAAGGTGCCGGACACGGTCCTGGTGCCGTACAAGAACCCGGTGGACAACGCCCGTTATGCCTACACGGCCGCTAAGTACAACCAGCCGTTCGATCTGGACGAGATCGCCAGGCAGCTCGGCTACCCGCTGTACATGAAGCCCTACGACGGCGGCGCCTGGCGCGGGGTGTCGAAGATCAGCGGGCCGGCCGAGCTGCACGCTGCCTACGACCAGAGCGGCGAGATGCTCATGCACCTGCAGAAGGCCATCGACTACGACGTCTTCGCCCGGTCCCTGTCCATCGGCGCCGAGACCATGGTGATGCGGTTCCGCCCGGAGCTGCCCATGCACGAGCGCTACGCGGTCGATCACGCATTCCTGTCCGCGCAGCTGGGCGACGAGGTCGTCACCATCGGCAGGCTCGTCAACGCGTTCTTCCGGTGGGAGTTCAACTCGTGCGAGACGCTGGTGGCCGACGGCGAGGTCTACCCGATCGACTACGCCAACGCCTGCCCGGACGTGTCGCTCACCAGCCTGCACTACTACTTCCCGTGGGCCATCAAGGCGCTGGTCAAGTGGAGCATCTTCGCGCTGGTGACCGACCGCAGGCCACGGCTCGACCTGAGCACCAGGCAGTACTTCGAGGTCGCGGACGACCCGGCGCTGTCCTACGCGGAGAAGCTGGCCGCCTACCGCCAGCTGGCCGACAGCTACTTCGACACCGAGCAATACCTGGATTTCTGCGCGACGGCCCTGCCGGATCTTGACGCGATCGTGCTGGACTGGGTGGCGGGTCCCGATTTCGACCGGCTGCTCACGCAGACGGTGCGATCGGTCTATCCGCCCGCCGAGCACGACCAGTTCATCGGGCACCTGCGCGGCCTGCTGGGCATGTGGGTCAGCGACGAGAGCGCAAGGCTGGAGGCAGCCTGATGGGCCGGGACATTGACGCCATCACCATCACTGGCGAGGACCGGCGCCGGTACCGGGCGAAGCTCGCACGCTCACTGGACGCCTTCGCGCGGATGCTGCGCGAGAGCCTGTTCGAGTCCGGCACCTGCCTGGTCGGCCAGGAAATCGAGCTGAACCTGGTGGACCAGGACGGGCTGCCGTCCATGCGGAATACTGACGTGCTCGATGTGATCGCCGACCCGGCCTGGGCCACCGAGGTCGGTCAGTTCAACCTGGAGATCAACGTGCCGCCCCGGTCGCTGGACGGCGACGCGCTGGGCACCCTGGAAGAGGAGATCCGGGCCAGCCTCAACGCGGGGAACGGCAAGGCCGCGGAAACCGGCACCCAGCTGGTCATGATCGGCATCCTGCCCACGCTGCGCAAGGACGACGTGCAGGCCAGCGCGATGTCGGTGAACGAGCGGTACCGGGTGCTGAACGAGCAGATCTTCGCGGCCCGCGGCGAGGACATGCGGATCGAGATCGACGGCACCGAGCAGATCCTGACCCATGCCGACAGCATCACGCCCGAGGCGGCGTGCACCAGCGTGCAGCTGCATGTGCAGGTCAGCCCCGACGCTTTCGCGAGTTACTGGAACGCAGCCCAGTCGATCGCCGGAGTGCAGGTCGCGGTCGCGGCCAACTCGCCGTTCCTGTTCGGCCGGCAGCTCTGGCACGAGACCAGGATCACGCTGTTCGAGCAGGCCACTGACACCCGGCCGGACGAGCTGAAACGGCAGGGCGTGCGGCCCCGGGTCTGGTTCGGCGAGCGCTGGATCACCTCGGTCTTCGACCTGTTCGAGGAGAACATCCAGTTCTTCCCCGCGCTGCTGCCGATCTGCGAGGACGAGGATCCGCAGGCCATGCTGGACGGCGGGCACTGCCCGGAGCTCGCCGAGATGACGCTGCACAACGGGACCGTCTACCGCTGGAACCGGCCGGTGTACGCGGTCACCGACGGCGTGCCGCATCTGCGGGTCGAGAACAGGGTGCTGCCAGCCGGGCCATCGGTCGCCGACATCATGGCGAACGCCGCGTTCTACTACGGCCTCGTCCGCGTCCTTGCCGAATCTGAGCGGCCGGTGTGGACCCAGATGTCGTTCCCGACCGCAGCCGAGAACCTGCACGAGGCGGCCCGGCACGGCATGGCAGCCCAGCTGTACTGGCCGGGCCTGGGCGACGTGCCCGTCACCGAGCTCGTGCTGCGGCGACTGCTGCCGATGGCAAGGGACGGCCTGGGCCGCTGGGGTGTCGACAGGGCCTGTGCCGACCGGCTGCTCGGGATCATCGAGCAGCGCTGCCTGACCGGCAGCACAGGCGCCGCCTGGCAGATCGCCACGGTCGCCAGGCTGACCGAGCGCGGCGGAGCGGACCGGCGCGAGGCGCTGCGGCAGATGACCTGCCGCTACATCGAGCACATGCACACCAACGAGCCGGTACACACCTGGCCCGGCTAGATTCAGGTCCAGATTCAGCGGAACCGCCGCCCGCCTGCCGGCGACAGAGCGGGTGGAGGCTGGACATGACCACCGACGCGGACCTGCTCGCCAGCGTAGCGGCCGGTGACCGGCATGCCCTGGAAGAGCTGTACCGGCGCCATGCTCCGTGGCTGGCCGCGCGCCTTGGCAGGATGACCTCGACCCGCGAGCTCGCCGAGGAAGCGCTGCAGGACACCTTCGTCGCCGCCTGGCGCGGTGCCAGCGGCTATGCCGGTGACGGTGACGTCGGCGCGTGGCTGTGGGGCATCGCCCGCAGGCGGCTGGCCAGCGCGGCAAGGTCCGGCCGGCCCATCCCGGTACAGCTCTGGGAGTCAGCAGCCGCGGACCCGTTGCAGGCCGTGCTGGCTGCTGAGGAAGCGAGCCGGGTCCGGCGGGCGGTCGAGCGGCTGCCCGCTGAGCAGCGCGCCGTCGTGGTCTCGGTGGTCTACCAGAACCTCTCAGTGGGACAGGCGGCTGCGGCGCTGGGCATATCCGGCGGCACGGTCAAGAGCCGGCTGTTCCGCGCCAGGGCCAGGATCAGGAAGGAGCTGGAGCAATGACGGAGCATCCCGGTGAGCTCGCCGGCCTGCTGCGCGGCGCCATGCCGCCGGACAGTGCCCGGATGCACATGGCCGTCTGCGAGGACTGCCAGGCGACGATAGCCGCCGCGGTGCCCGTGGACCTGTCCTACGTCTGGTCCGGGGTGACCGCCGAGCTTGATGCCCCCGCGCCAGGACTGATCGAGCGAGCGCTCACCATCGCCGGGGTAGACCCGTGGCTGGCCAGGTACGCGAGAACCTCGCCTGCGCTGCGGCCGTCCTGGCTGCTGGCCAGCGCCGCGCTGGTGGCGGCTGCGGCGCTGATCGCCCGGCTGCCGTCGGTGGCCGCGCCGTTCGTCATGCTGCTGGCTCCGTTCCTGTCGGCGGTCGCGGTCTCCTTGTCATTCGGGCGGCTGACCGATCCCGCCCGCGAGATCGTGGCGGTGACCCCGGTCTCGCCGCTGACCACGGCGCTGATCAGGCTCGCCGCCGTGCTGGTGACCGACTCGGTGCTGCTGCTCGGCGGCGACCTGCTGGCCGGCCACGCCGGGCCGGTGCTCGGCTGGTTCCTCCCCATGACGGCAACTGCCATGCTGTCCGCGCTGACCGCCGCCCGGTACGGCCCGGTAGCGGGCGCTGTGGCCGGCGGCTGCACCTGGCTCGCGGTGGTGCTGGCCATGACCGGCCGCGGCAGCACGCTTGAGCTGTTCGGGCTGGTCCCGCAGCTGTGTTACGCCGCACTGGCGGCAGTGCTGCTCGCGCTTATCCTCGCCCGCGCCCGGTCGTGGCCCGCGGTGCCGTGGGCCGCGGCTCGCTGACGCTGCGGCGTGCCCGGACCGAGCCGCGATCCTGCTAACGATAAGGAACGATCATGAAATTGGTGCTTGACAGCGTCAGCCGGTCCTTCGGCCGCGCGGCCGCGCTGACCGACGTCAGCCTGGACATCGGCCCCGGCATCACCGGCCTGCTCGGGCCGAACGGCGCGGGTAAGACGACCCTGCTGCGGATCCTGGCCACCGTGCTGGAACCTTCGCAGGGCACGGTGCGGGCGGGCCGGTGGGATCCGTCGCGGCCCGCGGATCGCACTGAGGTACGCCGCCAGCTCGGCTACCTGCCGCAGGACCTCGGCTTGTACCCGCGCTTCACGGTGTTCGAGTTTGTCGACTACATGGCGATCCTGAAGGAAATCGCCGATCCGGCAGACCGGCATCGCCGGGTGCAGGCCGCGCTCACCGCCGTCGGGCTGCAGGACCGGGCCAGGTCCCGGATCCGGACGCTGTCCGGCGGGATGAAGCGGCGGGTGGGCATCGCGCAGGCCATTGTCGCCGATCCCGGCCTGCTGCTGCTCGACGAGCCGACGACGGGCCTCGACCCGGAGCAGCGGATCAGGTTCCGGCAGCTGATAGCCCGGCTCGGTGAGCACCGGACGGTGCTGCTGTCCACGCACCTGGTGGAGGATGTCGCGGCGATCTGCGGAAAGGTTGTCGTGCTCTGGGAGGGCCGGGTGCTGTTCTACGGAACCCCGCAGGAGCTGCGCAGCCGGGCGGACGGGATGGTCTGGCATGCACCGGAAGCCATCGCCGGGAGCCTGGCGAGCTGGCGGACCGACAGCGGCGTGTACAAGGTCATCGGGCCGTGCCCGTCGGCCGCGGCGACACCGGCCGAGCCGACGCTGGAAGACGGATACCTGGTCGTCACCTCGGCTCCGGCCGCGACCGCGGCGGCCTGGTGATGACACAGACCGTATGGCGGGCGCCGGCCGTCACGCTGGGCCGGGTAGAAGCCCGGCACTCCGCTCGCTCGCTGCTGCTCTGGCTGGGCGCCGGAGTCGCGGTCGCCGCCACGATTGACGGACTGCGCGGGTACTGGCCGGTCATGCCGTGGGACGCGGCGCAGGCCTACCATCACGGCGAGATCCTGGGTGCGTTCGCCGTGCTGGCCGGTGCGCGGCTGGGCCTGCGTGATCGCGCGAGCAAGACGGCCGCGCTGGTCAGCACCGCGCCGACCGGGCAGGCTAAGATCCGTGCCGCCCGGCTGGGCGGGCTGGCTGTCGCCGCCGCGGCGGCCTTCCTGCTCGTGCAGGCGGCCGGGATCATCGCGGCTGTCGCTACCGGTGCTCCCGCAGCGGGCATCGACGCCCTGCTGGTGATCGACGGAGCAGCCGGCACGGTGCTGGCGTGCTGGCTCGGCTACGCAGTCGGCTGCCTCGGCTCGGCACTGACCGCGCTGGTGGCCGCGCCTGCGTACCTGGCCGCGACCTTTCTGCTGGGCCATTACACGACGATCTCCTATCTGCGGCAGTCGGAGCAGTGGCTGCTGCCGTCGCCGCCGCTGCCGGACTGGTCGGCGGGCCTCGGCTACCTGCCGGACATCTTCCCGCTGCACCTTGGCTACCTGGCCGGCCTGCTGCTGCTGACGGGGGGCGCGATCGTCGCCTGGCCATCAAGCGCGCCGGGGCGGCGCCCGGCCAGGCGCGAGCCGGCCGGACGGCTCGGCCGCGCCGCGGCCGCGGCCTGCATCGCCGGGCTGGTGACCGTCATCGCCACCGGCGCGGTGCTGCAGGCGCTGCCCGACGGTTATCAGGTGAACGGGCCCGGGCCGGCCGCCTGGATTCCGATTTACGACGCCAAGCTCGCCGGGCCGCCCCCGGCTGGCGCGTTCTACCCGGATGACCACCGGGCCACCGCCTGCACGGCCGGGCCGGCCCTGCGGGTGTGCGACTATCCCGCCTACGGTCTCGGCCCGGCGCAGGCGACGATGACCGCGCTGGCCGCCGAGGCAACGGCGCTGCGGGCCGTCACCGGCCGGACCGAGCTGGTGCGGATGGTGCCCGTCGACGCCTACGGCGGGCGGCCCTGCGACGGCGGCGCTCAGTTCCTGCTGCAGGAGACACCGTATTCGTGGGCCTTCGGCCCGGCCTGGCAGCACGGCGAACTGGTCAGCTGCGCCCTGCCGGAGCTGCTGAACACCAGCGCGGACTACCCGATGCAAGGGGCAGTTGCCATCTGGCTGCTGATCCGGGCGCACGAGGTCACCATGCAGGCCGCCCGGCTGGCGCTCACCAGCGCTAACCCGCCCGATGGCATCGGCTGCCTGCCGAAGCTGCCGTGCACGCCGCAGTACGGCCGGGTGCTGCAGGGCGGCCTGCTGTCCTTCACCAGGGCCGACCTGCGTGCCGGGCTGGCGATGGCAGCGCTCCCGCCGGCAGCGGTGACCGCCCGGCTGCGCGCCCTCTGGCCGGCCATCGCGGCCGGGACGCTGCCAGTGCGGGCGCTTCCCGGCCAGTCCCGAGCCAGGTCGTGAGCCTGCCCGTGACCGTGGCGCGGTACCGGCTGCGGCCGGTGCCGTGGCTGCTCATCGTCACGCTGAGCGCGTGCTGGGCTGCTACCACCGCCTGGGCCGCGCCGCGACTCGGGCCGGCCCTCGCCAGCATCGCCGTGCAGGTGTCAGGGCTGGTGCTCGGCCTGGCCGGGTCGTTCCTGGTATCGGCCGACACCGATCCGCCTGCTCCGGTGCTGCGCGTCGCGCCGGTCGGTTACTGGCGCACTTACGCGGTCCGGCTGCTGGCGTGGATGCCTGCCGCGGTCATCGCCGTCGGACTGGTGGGCGCGCATGTAGCGGCCCGCGAGCACCTGCCCGCCGTGCCGGTGGTCGCCGCCGCCACGGCGAGCTACCTGCTGGCGGCCGGGATATCCGGGCTGCTCGCCATGCTGGCAGGCAGCTACCTCGGCGGCTGCCTGACGCTGGCCTGCCTGGCCGGCCTCGCTGCGCTGGCACACGGCTGGCATGGTGATCCGGTGGCACTGATGGCGGTCCCCGGCCGGACTGTCAGCTCCGCCGACTACCGCAACGCGCTAGCCGGCGCGGCACTGCTGGTCCTGACCCTGCGGCGGGCGGCCGCCAGCCAGCAGGCTGGCGGCCGCAGGCCGGACCGCGCTCTTACTTCTCGTCGCCGAACCTGGCGATCTCCTCGTACTCGGTCTCGGTGAGCTCGCGGGGCAGCTCACCCTTCGCCACCTTGGCGCTCTGCACGTGGTGCCGGATGTCGTCGACAATCTCCGGGTTTGCCAGCGTGGTGACATCGCCGACGTCGGCGAAGTTGGACACCGCCGCGATGACCCGGCGCATGATCTTGCCGGACCGGGTCTTCGGCATATCCGGCACGATCCACACGTTCTTCGGCCGGGCGATCTTGCCGATCTCGGTCTCGATCGCGTGGACGACCTTGTCCTCCATTCCGGCCGGATCGACACCGGGCTTGAGCGACACGTACATCTCCACGATCCGGCCGCGGATGTCGTCCACGACCGGAACTGCCGCCGCCTCGGCGACCTCCGGCACCGTCAGTGCCGCTGACTCCAGCTCCTTGGTGCCGAGCCGGTGCCCGGCGACGTTGATGACGTCGTCCACCCGGCCGAGGATGCGGATGTAGCCGTCGGCGGCCTGCAGCGCGCCGTCGCCGGCGAAGTACGGCCAGTCGCGCCAGTCCTTGCTGTCGGGGTCGGCGTTGTACTTGCGGTAATACACGTCGAGGAACCGCTCGGGCTGCCCCCAGACGGTCTGCATGATGCCGGGCCACGGGTTGCGGATGCAGATATTGCCCGCCCTGCCGCTGCCCGCCGGGATCTCGTTGCGGTCCTCGTCGTAGATAACCGGGTAGATGCCGAGCACGCCGGGACCGCAGCTGCCGGGCTTCATGGGCTGCAGGGCTGGCAGCGTGCTGCCGAGGAAGCCGCCGGTCTCGGTCTGCCACCAGGTATCGACGATCGCGGCCTCGTGCTTGCCGACCGAGTTGTAGTACCACCGCCACACCTCAGGCTCGATCGGCTCGCCGACGGTGGTCATGTGCTTGAAGTGGTAGTCGTACTTGCCCGGCTCGTCTGGTCCGACCTTGCGGAGCATCCGGATTGAGGTGGGCGAGGTGTGGAAGATATTCACGCCGAGCTTCTCCGCGATGCGCCACGGACGTCCGCCATCGGGATAGTTCGGCACGCCCTCGAAGATCACCGTGGTGGTTCCGAGCGCCAGCGGACCGTAGACGATGTAGGAGTGACCGGTGATCCAGCCGATGTCGGCCAGGCACCAGTAGACATCGTCGGGATGAATGTCCTGGTAGTACTTGGACGTTCCGGTGACATATGCCATGTAGCCGCCAGTTGAGTGCTGTGCACCCTTCGGCCGGCCTGTCGTGCCGCTGGTGTACATGAGGAACAGCGGGGCCTCGGCCGGCAGCGAGACCGGCGCTATCTCCTGCCCGGCGTATTTGCCGATGACCTCATCGACGAAGAAGTCACGACCGTCACTCATCGGCGTCTGCGAGGCGTATTCGCCGGCGTGGCGGCGCCAGACAAGAACCTTGTCGACTTCCTGATCCTGGCGCGCGGCCTCGGCGATCGCCTCGTCCGCCTTGACCTTGTGATCGGCTAGCGAGCCCGCCCGGTAATAGCCGTCCATGGTTATCAGCACCCGGCTGCCGGAGTCAGCGATACGGGTACCGCAGGCGTTGCCGCTGAAACCACCGAATACCTGCGAGTGAATGATGCCCAGGCGGGCGCAGGCCAGCATCGTGATGACGGCCTCGGGCACCATGGGCATGTGCAGCGTGACCCGGTCTCCGGTCTTCAGCCCGGCGAAATCGCCCAGTAGCGCGGCAAACTCGTTGACGCGGCGCAGCAGGTCACCGTAGGTGATGTAGACAGTCGCGTCGTCCTCGAGCTCGGGCACCCAGATGATCGCGGTCTTATCGGGATTGACCGCGGCGTGCCGGTCCACGCAGTTGTAACTGGCGTTGAGCTTGCCGCCGGTGAACCACTTCCAGAATGGCGCCTCGCTGGTGTCCAGCACGGTGTCCCACGGCTTGTCCCAGGACAGCAGATCCGCGTACTCGGTAAAGCAGTCCGGGAACTTATCCTCGGTGAACCTGTCGAGAATCGCGGGGTCATTAGCGTTGGCCTGCTGCACGAACTTCTCTGGCGGCGGGTAATACTCTTCCTCGCGCCAGTGAACCGCGATCTGGGACTCAGAGACTTTCATCTCCGAATTTTCTGTCATTACTGTCCTCCAGGCCGGAACTGAGTGTGGCGCACGACGGTGGACCGCACGCTCGGTGATGACCGGATGTGCCGCGATGTAGGCGTGCCCTGCGGCATCGGGGCAAGGAGGGGCTCGGTCATGCACCAGCTATCAGAAGTCAGCAAGCCTGGCATGGGCGCCCTCACCTGTTACGGGAACCTCAATCGTAACGCTGCGGGACAACCCCGAACAGGCCCGTCAGGCTGGCCCCGCCGCAGGTCGCTAACGGGTATCAGTCCTGGCAGGACAGGTTGACATCGTGGCGATCGACGGTAAGTTTCTGCGCAGTCCAGCACCGGGCCACTAGGTCAGGGAAGGTCAGCCGGGCCGTTGGCTGCGCCGTGAGGTGGCCACCAGGCCGGCTCCGCGCACTGCGCGACCGGCCCGAGCCCTGGCTGGGCGGGGGGTTGGATCCGGGAGGGGCCTGGGCACCCAGTAGACAACGGAGAGCAAGCCCGTTACCGACGGGACGCATTCCGGTCCGAAGGGATTTCCCAGGCCCTCTTCCCGTGTGGAGTTCGGCAATCGCGGGGGAGCGCCTGCCGAGTTGTGATGTGCTAGGCGAGCCGGGCCTGGCACAGGAAGCGAGGCGGCAGGTTGCGGAGGAACCGATGCGGACACGTGCGCTAGCCGCATGGCTGACGCGGCTGCATCGGCGGTCCCGGCTGCGAACGGCGGCGTGCTGATGGCAGCCGCCAGCGAGCGATGGGCTCCGGTCGGGCCCGTCGCCGTCATCATCCCGACATACGACGAGCGGGAGAACCTCGAAGGCATCGTGGCCGGAGTACGGACCGCCGTGCCCGATGCGGACCTGCTGATCGTCGACGACAACAGCCCGGACGGTACCGGCGACCTCGCCGACAAGCTCGCGCTGGCCGACGAGCACGTCCAGGTGCTGCACCGGACGCAGAAAGGCGGGCTCGGTGCCGCCTACCTGGCCGGCTTCGGCTGGGCACTGGACCGCGGTTACGGCGCGCTGGTTGAGATGGACGCCGACGGGTCGCACGATCCGGCCGAGCTGCCCGCCTTGCTCGCGGCGCTGGCAACCGCCGACCTGGTCGTGGGCTCGCGGTGGATCAAGGGCGGCACCGTTCGCAACTGGCCCAGGTCGCGGGAGATCCTGTCCCGCGGCGGCAACGCGTACGCGCGGCTGGCGCTCGGCCTGTCGGTGCACGATGCCACCGGAGGCTACCGCGCTTACCGGGCCGAGGCGCTGCGTGACCTTGGCCTGCACGCGGTCAGGTCACAGGGGTACTGCTTCCAGATCGAGCTGACCGCGCGAGCCGCTCAGGCGTCCAAGGTCATCGCGGAAGTGCCGATCACATTCACCGAGCGCACCCGGGGTAACAGCAAGATGAGCAACGCGATCGTGGCTGAGGCACTGCTGCGGGTCACCCAGTGGGGCGTGACGCGCCACTTCCGGCCGGACCGCGGCTAGCGGCCAGATGTCAGGACTAGCCGGATATCAGGCGCTCTTGCGCTGCCTGCTGGTGTGCCGGGGCTCGGGCGCATCGGCCGGGGCACGCTGCCCCCGGATGGCGGCCAGCCGCTCGGCCAGCACTTCCTCGAGGTCGGCCATGGTACGCCGCTCCATCAGCATGTCCCAGTGGCTGCGCGGCGGCTTGACCTTCTTGGCGGCGGGCAGATCACCGGACGCAGTTACCGCCAGAGCTCCGCAAATACGACATTCCCAGTTCGTGGGCAGCTCAGCTTCGGCCGAGAAAGGCACCGTGAACCGGTGGCCCTTTGGGCAGTCGAAAGCCACCTCCTGGCGTGGCGCCAGGTCAGTGTTACGGTCGTTCTCGTAGCTTGTGGCTCCGAGTCGCGTGCCGCGAAGTGCTCGCTCGGCCATGTTGTTACTGCCTCCCCAGGCGCTCAGCCGTACTACTTCACCAACGGTGAGGTCCCGGACAAGATTCCCGGTGGCGACCACTTCCAATCGCGCGGGCAGCGCCGGATCTCACGAGAATGCCTTGCTAGCCGGCAATTCCGGCTAGCCGGCCGTTCCTGGCTGCCACTGGCCGCGGGCAATCAGCAGATCGCGCAGCAACTCGGTCTGATCGGTCATGATGCCGTCAGCGCCCCGGTCGAGCACGCTGGCCATGGTCTGCGTGTCGTTCACGGTCCACACGTGCACCTGCAGCCCGGCCGCGTGCGCCCGGCCGATGAACTGGCTGGTGGCCATCGACACCGGGATCTGCGCGCACTGCACGGACCGGCTGGCGAACCTGCTGCGCAACGGGCCGGCCGGAAGACCTGCCTGGATGGCGCCGATCGAGGCCGGCGTCGTCGCCGAGCAGACGGGGCGCGGCAGCAGCCGCCTGGCGGCATTGAGCCGGCGACCGGAAAACGAGGTGAGGCACACGCGGTCCCAGGCGCTGGTCTTGCGCAGTGCCTCCACCAGCGGCCTGATCACCGGCGCGTCCTTGACGTCGATATTGAAGCGGACATCGGGCCAGGCCATCAGCAGGTCGTCGAGCACCGGGATGGGCTCGGTGCCGCCGATCCTGGCCGCGGCCACCTGCGCCGCTGTCAGGTTGGCGATCTTGCCGGAGGCATCGGTGACCCGGTCCAGCGTCTTGTCGTGAAAGGCCACCACGGTGCCGTCCGCGGTGGCGTGCGCGTCGGTCTCCAGGTAGGCGTAGCCAAGCCCGACAGCGTGCTCGAACGCCTTCCAGGAGTTCTCGGGGTAGTGGCCGGCGCCGCCCCGGTGGGCGAACGCCAGCGGCCGGGGATGATCAAGGTATCCGGAGGGCACGCCCTAAGTCTGCATGCCCGGGTCCGCGGCGCCAGCGTGAGGGTGCGAGCCTGGCCCGGCCCACTCGCGGCGTCGCGCCTCGGCGATCGCCACCGCCGCGGCGGCCGCCACGTTGAGCGAGCCGACCTTACCGACCTGCGGAATGTAGGCGACCAGGTCGGCGGCGCCGAGCAGGCCTGCCGAGCAGCCGTGGTCCTCGTTTCCGAGCGCCAGGCACACGTCCCCGGCCAGGTCCGCCTCGTGCAACGGCACCGCCTCGCTGGCTAGCTCGATCGCGATGACCCGGAACCCGGCGGTCCGGGCCGCCTGCGCGCCCGCCGCCGCCGATGCGGCGTGCTCGAAGGTGATCAGCCGGTCGGTGCCGAGCGCGGTCTTGCGCGCGGACGGATGATCTGGCGAAGCCGTGTCAGCGCACAGCCAGATCTGCCGCGCGCCGAAGGTGGCCGCGGTCCGGATGATCGAGCCCACGTTGAACGGCTGGCCAACGCCGTCCAGCAGCAGGCTGATACGCGCCTGCGTGCTGCGCCGCCAGCCGCGGTTCAGCCGTTTGACGTCTGTCATGCCGAGCTGGCGGCGCCCGGCTGCCCCGGTCCCGCCAGTGACTCCAGCTGTCACCGCCGTACCTCCAGTACGCGATATCCGGACCGCGCGGCGAGCCGGCTGGCTGCCCAGCCGGAGTCTTCCAGCCAGCGCTGCAGCGAGTCTGAGCCGAGGTTGCGCTGGACCACCAGGTAGGCGGTGGCGCCCGCAGCCAGCCTGCCCAGCCAGGCCGTCAGCATCGCATGCAGCGCCTGCTTGCCGATCCTGATAGGCGGATTAGACCAGATCAGCTGGTAACTGGCCGGCAGCCCAGGATCGTCGGCCGCCAGGCAGCGGGCATTGGCCAGGCCTGCCGCGGCCACGTTCCGGTGACAGAGGTCGAGCGCGCGGGCGTTCACGTCGACGGCCCAGACCCGCGCGGCCGGCGCCCGCCTGGCCAGCACGACGGCCAGCGGGCCGTAGCCGCAGCCGAGGTCCAGCAGGTCGCCGTCGGCCGGCGGCGGCGGCGCGGATTCCAGCAGCAGCCGGGTACCGGGGTCCAGCCTGGCCGGGGAAAAGACGCCCGAGTCAGTAGCCAGCGTCAGGTGCATATCGGGCAGCACTACCTGCACAGTCCCCGGCCGGTGCGCCGCGGCCGGCTGCTCAGCGAAGTACTGGCTGCTCACGGCCGCTGAAGCCGGCCTGCTCGAGCGCCGGGTTGATGTAGGTCCTGGTCACCCAGCGCTCCACCACGAAGGTGAGCACGGGCACCGTGCCGGCCAGCAGGACGATGATCGTGCCCGCGCTGGCCACCCGCATGCGAACCAGCCGGGTCATGGCGAACGCCACCACGAGGTAGATCATGTACAGCACGCCATGGGCCGCGCCGACCACCTCGGCCGGCCCCGGGATGCCTGCGAAGTACCGCAGCGGCATGCAGACGAAGCAGAGGATCATCAGCATGACGCCGGTTACGTAGGCCATGATGCGGTAGCCCCGGACTGCCAGCCGGAGCGCGTCAGCACGCACCGCTGACCTCCTCTCCTCGGATCTGCATGCGCTAGTCGTCCGCTCGCGCGGGCCGTTGCGTGCTCGGGCTCGTCTGCCTGTTCAGGCTGGCCAGGTAGGCGTTGTAGGCGGCCAGCTCGGGATCGTCGGCGGCCTGCGCGTCCGTATCCGCGGCGGACAGCGCCGTGCCCGGCAGGCCGAGACTATCGGCCTCGCCGTGCTGGCCGGCCGCGGCCAGTGATCGCTTCGCCGCCAGGCCGCCAGGGTGGCGCCGTTCGTCGATGATCGTCTTAGCCCAGAAGACCACGACGAAGATCGTGAAGATCGGCCACTCAAAGGTGTACGCCCAGCTCAGCGCGTTGCCATGCTCGGCCCGGTGGAGCTGCCAGTCACCGAGCCAGAGCATTCCGCCCGCGGTGACGAGCATGAACCCGTGCCAGGCCAGCCACCGGGGGCTGGCCAGGAAGCGCCACCGGTCCGACGGCGGGGTGCTCGACATGCCCAGAGCCTAGCGCTACTGCGGGTAGTAATCGCCTGCCAGGCACCGCGTTAGCGGGTGATTCGCCACACCTTGCTCAGGCCCGAGTCGGCCGGCGCACGCTCGAACCTGGACGCACGGGTGCCAGCCTCCGCAAAGCCGAGCTTGGCCGGGATCCGGCCGCTCGCCAGGTTGAGCTCGTCGTGCTGGATCTCCACCCTGTCGATGCCCGGCAAGCCGAAGGCCGCCTCGGTCAGCGCGGCCGACGCCGAGGTTGCGACGCCGCGGCCGGTGAACGACGGGTGCACCCAGTAGCCGATCTCCAGCCCGCCGGGGCCGATCCTCGCCATCAGCCCGGCGGCGCCCGCGGGACGGCCGGCTGCCTCGATCCGGTACTGGAAGGCGGTGCCCGCGGCCCAGTCGGCCTCGCACCTGTCCACGTACTCGCGTGCGTCGGCCAGCGTGTAGCCCGCGGTCGCCCAGGGCATCCACGGCTGCAGGTGCCCCAGTGACTCGCTGACCAGGCGGTAGCACAGTTCAGCGTCGGCGGCGCGCCAGCGGCGAAGGCTGACGGCGGCCCGACGAAGGGTCTGCGGGGGCCAGTGCGCTGGTGCTTGCGGCGTCGTGTCCATGATCCGATCCTGGGGCCGGCCTGCCAGGAACGGCAAATGGGATTTACCCGGCCGGACTGCCCGGTCGGGCCGATCGATAGCGCAGCGTCGCGGCAGTCAACCAGCGCGTCACCGCGCCGTGCGCGGCGTGCTCCGGCAATAATCGACCGCATGTCACTAGCTGACCTGCTGGCCGGCCGGAACCCGCATGCCGGCCGCCTGCCGCAGCGACTGGAGGACCTGCGGGGGCCGAGCCGGGGCGTGATCGTGCTGCCCCGGCACCTGTCGTGGCCGGGCATGCGGGAATGCGACGTCACCGATGCGCAGACCAGGCGCAGCATGTACGGGATCGTTCTGACACAGGGCCAGCGCAACGACGTCGCGCGCTTCCTCAATCCGCACTTGCTCCGCCAGGACTGGCCGCTGATCAGGGATGTGCTCGACCCCAAGCTGCGCGGAATGTGCGAGCGCCGGTTCGCTCTCGGCGAGTCAGCCGAGGCAGGGGAGACCGCCGCGGGCGCCGGCTGACCCGGCCGATAGCATGAGCTGGAGCTGGGCGCGCGGCAGGACTACGTCCCCGACCACCAGGAGCCGTTCGTGACTGAGGCGCACGCCGATCTGTCCGGGCAGGCTCAGCGACGCCCGGATGAGCAGGCCGCAGCCAGCCAGGGCGCAGCCGGTCCGCGCGGCAACAAGTGGTGGACGCTGGTGGCGGTCTGCCTCGGCACGTTCATGCTGCTGCTGGACATCACGATCGTCACGGTGGCGCTGCCGGACATCCAGCGGGCCCTGCACTCCAGCTTCTCCGACCTGCAGTGGATCGTCGATGCCTATGCGCTGACGCTGGCCGCGTTCCTGCTGACGGCGGGCAGCCTTGCCGATACCTACGGTCGCCGGCGGCTGTACCTGGTCGGGCTCGGGATCTTCACGGTCTCGTCGGTGCTGTGCGGTTTCGCCGTCAACACTCTCATGCTCGTGCTGTCCCGCGGTCTGCAGGGCGTCGGCGGCGCGATCATGTTCGCGGTGTCGCTGGCGTTGCTGGCCGACGCGTTCCGCGGCAAGGACCGGGGCGTCGCGTTCGGAATCTGGGGCGCCATCACCGGACTGGCCGTGGCCATCGGGCCGCTGCTCGGCGGCGTTCTCACGTCCGGGATCTCGTGGCGGTGGATCTTCTTCGTGAACGCGCCGCTCGGCGCGGTCGCCATCGTCATCACGATGATGAGGGTCGCCGAGTCCAGGCAGTCCACCGCCAGCCGTCCGGACTGGGCCGGTTTCGCGCTCTTCACCGGGGCGCTGGCGAGCCTGGTCTACGCGCTGATCGAATCCAGCCGCCGGTCCTTCACCGATCAGCTGGTGCTCATCTTCTTCGCCGTCTCGTTCGTGCTGCTGTGCACGTTCGTGCTGGTGGAGCTGCGATCCGCGCGGCCGATGTTCGACCTGAACTTGTTCCGGCTGCCGACCTTCACCGGCGGCCTGGTGGCGGCCTTCGGGCTCAGCGCGTCCATCTTCTCGCTGTTCCTGTACCTGGTGCTGTACCTGCAGGACATCCTCGGGTACTCGGCGCTGGGGGCCGGCGTGCGGATGACAGTGATCTCCGGTGGCATCCTGGTGACGGCCACCATCGCCGGACGGCTGTCCACCCGGGTGCCGGTGCGACTGCTCATCGGGCCCGGGCTGATCCTGGTCGGGGTCGGGCTGCTGCTGATGCGCGGACTCACGGCCACCTCGAGCTGGACGCACCTGGTGCCGGGGATGATCGTGGGCGGCCTGGCGGTCGGCCTGGTGAACCCGCCGCTGGCCTCGACAGCGGTCGGTGTCGTCCGCCCGGAGCGAGCTGGCATGGCTTCCGGTATCAACTCCACGTTCCGCCAGGTCGGCATCGCGACGGGCATCGCGCTGCTGGGCTCACTGTTCGCCAGCAAGGTGGTCGCCGAAGTGAAAGCCGGGGTGGCCGCCGTGCCGGCGCTGGCCAGCCATGGCGCGCAGATCGCCGCGGGGGTGCAGTCCGGGCAGATAGCCCGCGTCATCGAGAGCCTGCCGGCACCGGTCCGGCGCGGAGCCGCGGGTGTCACCAGGGGGGCATTTACCTCCGGGCTCAACGAGATCACGCTGATAGCCGCCATCATCGCGTTCGCTGCCGGGGTAGTGTCGCTGGCCGCCATCCGCAACAAGGACTTCGCCCAGCAGCAGCCCGATGCGGCGGCCCCGCCCGGCTGATCACTCGCTGCCCTCAGCCGGGGTGCCGGGCCGCGGGGCCGGGGCGCGGTGCTCACCCGGGCCGCTTACAGTTACCGCATGCGGAAGTACGTCATCATGGGCGTCCAGGGCAGCGGCAAGGGCACGCAGAGCGCGATGCTCGCGGCTGACCTGGACCTGGTGCACATCGCGGTCGGCGACATCTTCCGGTGGAATGTGCAGAACCACACCAAGCTCGGCGCTCAGGTACGGCGCATCATGGCGTCGGGCGAACTGGTCAGCGATGACCTGGCCGAGGGCGTGGTGAAAGACAGGCTCGCGCAGCACGACTGGAACTACGGCTTCATCATCGACGGCTTCCCGCGTAACGAGCGGCAGGCCGAGTTCTTCCTGGAGAGCTACGACATCGACGGCGTCATCTATCTGGAACTGCCGGACAGCGAGGTGCGGCGGCGGGTGCTGGCCCGCCGGCTGTGCGAGGGCTGCGGTATGGACTACAACCTCATCGACAGCAGCCCGCGGGTCGACGGCCAGTGCGACGCCTGCGGTGGCAAGCTTGTCCAGCGCGAGGATGACACCGAGGAGGCGCTGGCCGTCCGGCTGCGCGAGTACCACGCCAAGACCAACCCGGTGCTCGACATCTTCCGCCGCAAGGAGTACGTCATCACCATCGACGCCCGGCCGGATAAGGCCGACGTCCAGCAGGCCATCAGGACCGCGCTGAAGCTGCCGCCATACCGGGGCCAGCACGCCTGACCGTACGGTGGGCCGGGGGATAAGGGTGCGGGACGAGTGCGCACCTCATACTCTGGGCACGTGCGGGAGATAGTGGTTTTCGGCGGCAGTGCGCACCCCAGGCTTTCTGCCGAAATCTGCGCTGATCTCGGGGTACCGCTGCATCCGGTCCGGCTGCGCCGGTTCGCGAACGACTGCCTGGAGGTTCAGCTCCAGGCCAACTGCCGTGAGCGGGACGTGTTCATCATCCAGCCGCTCGGCCCGCCAGTGCAGGAGAACCTCGTCGAGCTGCTGCTCATGCTCGACGCCGCGCGCGGCGCATCAGCGGCCCGGGTCACCGCGGTCATGCCGCACTATGCCTACGCCCGGTCGGACAAGAAGGCGATGCCGCGAGTGTCGATCGGCGGACGGCTGGTCGCTGACCTGCTCGTCACCGCTGGCGCGAACCGCGTGCTGGCGATGACGCTGCACTCGCCGCAGGTGCATGGCTTCTTCTCCATCCCCGTCGACCACCTGCACGCACTGCGCGAGTTCGCCGATCACTTCGGGAGGCTCGACCTGAGCAACTCGGTGGTGGTGTCGCCCGACCTGGGCAACGCGAAGAACGCGGCCGCGCTGGCCAGGATGCTGCAGCTGCCCGTCGCGGCGGGCGCGAAGGAACGGCACAGCGACGAGGACGTGACGATCAGCTCCATCATCGGGGACGTCGCAGGCCGGGACGTGATCGTCCTGGATGACGAGATCGCCCGCGGCACCACGATCCTGGAACTGCTGGCCAAGCTGCGCGAGCACGGCGCGCGGTCGGTCCGCATTGCCTGCACGCACGGGCTGTTCTGCGACGGCGCGCTGAAGCGCATTGCCGCCCACCCTGAGGTTCAGGAAATCATCTGCACCAACACGCTGGCGGTCGCGGACGGCGAGGCCGGTCCGGAGCTGCAGGTCATCTCAGTCGCGCCGGCGCTAGCCGAGGCCATCCGCCGCATTCACGAAGGCGAGTCGGTCAGCGCGCTGTTCGGGGTCAGCTAGCCGCCGCTGCCAGCGGACCTGGCCCAGACCGCGACCTGGCTGCGCGAGCTGAAGCCCAGCTTCGCCAGGATGTTGGCAACGTGCCGGGCCGCGGTGGCCGGGGTGATGAACAGCTCACCGGCGATGGCGCGGTTGCTCAGGCCGGCGCCGAGCAGGGCCACCACCTCGCGCTCGCGCGCGGTCAGCCCGGCACCTGGCCCGGCCGCGCCGCGGCCGTTGGCCACGGGGCCGGCTCCGGACGGCGTGCCCGCGGTCGCTGGATCCGGGGCCCGTGCCGCCGCCGCAGGTGCCGCCGTGGCACGCGCGCCTGCTGGGCCTGCGGCATCCTCGCCGAGCGCCAGGCGGACCGCGTCGGCCGGCGTCATCGCGGCGCCTTCCGTCCAGTGCCGGGCCACCGTGTGCCGGCCGAGGCCGGCCGCGGAATCCAGCAGCCGCTGCGTCCGGGCGCCAGGCACGGGCGGCAGGTGCGCTTCGGCCCGCAGGGTGGTCACTGCGCCGGCCAGCTGCACCGCGGCGGCCGGGTTCCCTTCCAGCACCGCGAGCCGCGCCAGCACCTCCAGGCCGCGCGCCATCCCGATCCGGCTGCCGGACATGTGGCTCAGCCGCAGGCTCTCGGTCAGGTTGCGCCGTGCCTCGGCCAGGTCGTCCTGCTCGATCGCGATCCGGCCGAGGCCCGCCAGGCAGCGCGCGATCTCCGGCCGGGCGTTCACCTCCCGCAGGATGGTAAGCGCTTCGAGGTAATGCTCTTTCGCCGTGCCGAAGTCCGAGCGCAGCCGGGCCAGGTCGCCGATGCCGATCAGGACGCGCGCCGAGCCCCATTGCTGCTCGATCGCCCGCATCACCGCCAGCGCCTCCTCGGCCAGCTCGCTGGCCTCGCGAAGGTTGCCGCGGCTGGCCGCGACGGTGGCCATCGTGCTGAGCGCGTATCCCTCGTTCCACCGGTCACCGGCCGACCTGGCCACCGCGAGCACCTCGGACGCTCTCGCCGCAGCATCGTCGAGCTGGCCTGAGTGCAGCGCGATCTCGGTCAGCAGGTTGAGTGCCGCGGCGGCGTAGAACTGCGCGCCGGCCGACCAGCAGACCTCCAGCGCTTCCACTGCCAGTTCCTCGGCGCTGGCTGACCCGCTGGCCAGCGCGAGCTGAGCGCGGCTGGCCAGCGCTGGCCCGCGTACCGAGTCCTCGGTACCCGCCGCGCTCTCCAGCGCCAGGAACCCGTCCAGCCAGGCCGCGCCCTCGGCGAAGGTCCCGTGCACGATCCAGACGGGCAGCATCGCGACGCACAGGCGCATGCCGCTGTCGGCATCGCCGTCGGCGAGGCACGCGCCGAGCACCTCGCGGAGGTTCGCGGTCTCCAGGTCGAAGCGCCGGAACACGTAAACCCGTGCGGACCAGGGCGCGGGCACCATGGCCATGCCGATCGCGATCGACTGCCCGGCTTCGCGCAGCGCGTAGTCCCGCCGCCGCCGCAGCACCTGGTCGGCCTCGCCGGCCTCCGCGAGCATGCTGCGCGCATACTCCCGCACCGTCTCGAGCATCCGGTAGCGAGCCTGCCCGAGCACCTCCGCCTCCACCTCGACCAGCGACTTGTCCGCGAGCGCTGTGAGCAGGTCGACGATGTCGGCGGCGGGCAGCTGGTCATCGGCGCACACCTGCTCGGCCATCTCCAGCGACCAGCCAGCCAGCACCGACAGCCGCCGCAGCAGCATCTGCTCGGGCGCCGACAGCAGTTCGCAGCTCCAGTCGAACGTCGCACGCAGGGTCTGCTGCCGGGCTGGCGCGGTACGCGCGCCGCTGGTCAGCAAGGCCATCCGGTCGCGCAGCCGGGCGCTGATCTGGTCCAGTGACAGGACCCGCACCCAGGCTGCCGCCAGCTCGATGGCCAGCGGCAGGCCGTCCAGGGCGCGGCAGATCGTCGCTACCCTGGCCACGTTGCCCGGCCCGACCGAGAAACCCGGCGAGATCGCCGCGGCGCGCTCGGCGAACAGCCGGATCGCGTCGTATCCCTGCAGCCCCTCGGTCCCGGCAGCGCGATCGGGCGGCACGGCCAGCGTTGGCACCTGCCAGACCGCCTCCGCCGCGACCCGCAGCGGTTCCCGGCTGGTGGCCAGTATCCGCAGGCCGGGAGCACTCGCCAGCAGTCGCTGGCACAAGGCGGCGCACTCCTCGATGAGGTGCTCGCAGTTGTCGAGCACCAGGATGGCCTGCCGGTCCCGGAGCGCGCCGGCCAGCGTCTCGGCCAGCGGCCTGCCCGGCTCTTCGTCGACTCCGATGACCGAGGCCACCGTCGGCACCACGTCGGCGTCCCGCCGCAGGTCACCAAGCTCCGCGAACCAGGCCCCGTCGGGGAAGTCCCCGGCTACCTCCGAGAGCACCCGCTGCGCCAGCCTGGTCTTGCCGATGCCGCCAGCCCCGCACAGCGTGACAGCACGCGCGGCGCGCAGCAGCTCGCGAAGCTCGCCGATCTCCGCGCTGCGCCCGATGAAGCTGCTGACATCCTCCGGTCGGCTGGCAAGGTCTCGCATGTACCTTCTTCGCTCCCGGCGGGCAAGCCGATACCAGCCGCCCGCAGCGTGCGGGTTGTGTGATCACGGTAACCCCGGTGCACCGGCGGCCGGGGCAAAACCGATGATTCGCCCCAGCCGCGCCGGATGAGTGGTGATGCCTGCATAAAAATCCGGTCCGCTGCAAGGATCCGGCTACCGGGCTGCACCGCCTTCGAGACCGAGCAGGTACCGCTTGCGGTCCAGGCCGCCGCCGTATCCGGTCAGGCTGCCGTCCGACCCGATGACCCGGTGGCACGGGATGACGACGGCGATGGGATTCCTGCCGTTGGCCAGTCCGACCGCCCGGCTCGCCGACGCGTTGCCGATGGCATCGGCTAGCTGCCCGTAGGACCAGGTCTGGCCGTAGGGGATGGTCTGCAGCGCCGCCCACACCCGGCGCTGGAACTGCGTGCCGGCCGGGCGGAGCGGCAGGTCGAAGGCGGTCCGGTGGCCGGCGAAGTACTCGGCCAGCTGGCGGGCCGCAGCCGCGAACGGCTCGGCGGCCGGATCGCCCGGCTGGCCGAAGCGGCCGTCAGCGGGCCGGTGGGCCTGCGTCTCCATGTACAGGCCGGTCAGGCTGCCGTGCTCGGTCACCAGCGTGAGCGGCCCGATCGGGCTGGCCAGCACGATGTGCGCTGGTGCAGTACAGGTGCTGATCGCGGCGGTGTCTGAGCTGATCATGACGGGCTCCTTGGTTGTCAGATGCGGGCGGTTAGTTATCGGCGGGCAGCCGGTTGATGTCGTGGTCGACGGTGGCCCACAGGTACTGGACCGCGTAGGCGCGCCACGGCCGCCAGGCGGCCGCGCGGGCGATCAGCTCCGCTGGCCTGGCGGGCAGGCCCGCGGCACTGGCTGCGGTCCGTACGCCGAGGTCGGTAGCCGGGAACGCGTCGGGGTCGCCGAGCGCGCGCATCGCGATGGTCTCGACGGTCCACGGCCCGATGCCGGGCAGCGCGGTCAGCCGGAGCCGGGCCTCGACCCAGTCGCCGCCGACCCCCAGGTCGATGTCGTGGCCGGCTAGCCCTGCCGTCAGCGCGGCGAACGTCTCGCGGCGCGACCTGGGCATCGCCAGGGCTGCCAGGTCGAGGCCCGCTAGCGTGGCGACGGACGGGAACAGCCTGGTCAGGCCGCCGGACTGATCGTCGACGGGATCTCCGTGCATGGCCGCGAGCCGCCCGGCGTGCGTGCGCGCGGCCGCGGTGGAGATCTGCTGGCCGAGCACCGCCCTGACGGCGAACTCCGCGGCGTCCACGGTCCGCGGTACCCGGCGCCCCGGCGCCTTGCGGACCAGCGAGGCGAGCACCGGATCGCTGCCGAGCAGGTCGCCGATGGCGACCGGGTCCGCGTCGAGGTCGAGCAGCCGCCGGCAGCGGCTGATCGCGCTGGCCAGGTCGCGCAGGTCGGTGAGGGTCAGCAGGCAGCTGACATGGTCGGGCAACGGCCGGAGCTCGGCGATGCCATGACCATGCGGCAGCCGGAGCGTCCGCCGGTAAGCGCCGTCGCGCCATTCCTCGACACCGGGAACGGCCGTGGCGGCGAGATGGCCGAACAGGCTCGCTGGCTCCAGCGGCGCCCGGAACGGCAGCCGTAGCGCGAGCGTGCCTGCCGCCGCGGCCTGCTGACCGCGTCCAGCGCGCTCGCGCAGCTGGGTGGGGGAGAGCGCGAAGACTTCCCGCACCGTGTCGTTGAAGGTCCGGATGCTGGCGAAGCCGGCCGCGAACGCGACGTCACCCATCGGCAGCGCAGTGGTCTCGACGAGCAACCGGGCGGTCTGGGCGCGCTGCGCCCGGGCCAGCGCGAGCGGGCCGGCGCCGAGCTCGGCGAGGAGCTGGCGCTCGACCTGGCGGACGCTATAGCCCAGCCGGCTGGCCAGGGCCGGGACACCGCCGTCATCCATGACGCCATCGGCGATGAGCCGCATCGCGCGGGCCACCAGGTCGGCGCGCACGTCCCATTCCGGCGAGCCGGGGCTCGCATCGGGACGGCACCGCTTGCAGGCCCGGAATCCGGCCTGCTGCGCGGCGGCGGCGCTGGGGAAGAACCGCATGTTCTGCGGCCTGGGCGGGACGACGGGACAGCTCGGCCGGCAGTAGATGCCGGTCGTCAGCACGGCGGTGAAGAACCATCCGTCGAAACGCGCGTCCTTGGACTGGACGGCGCGGACGCAGCGGTCCCGGTCCAGGTGTATGCGATCCTCGGTCATGACCCCAGCATCGGTGATGTCAGGGTGGCAGCACTAGCGAATTTCCGACACAGAGGTAGCAGCGGGCCAGTTGAGGGGGATGTTGTCGCAAAATCGCTAGCGCCTGCTCGAGCCTCCGACGGCGTGGCCACCCGGCCGGGGCCGGATCGGCCCGCCACGACTCAGGATACCGGATCCTTTCGTGTCGCGCAAAGTTGCGTGATGCGAAAGTTCGACTATGCTGTCCGCGTGACTTCCGTAGACCTGCCCGGCCTCCCGCGCATGGCCGGCCATCCCGGCGAGTGCGAGCCTGCCGGGCTGCGCGAGCGGAAGAAGATCGCCACCCGCAAGGCGCTCGGCATCGCGGCCATGCGGCTGGCCGCTGAGCGGGGCCTCGACAACGTCCTCGTCGAGGACATCGCCGAGGCGGCCGGCGTCTCGGCGCGCACCTTCAACAACTACTTCGCCAGCAAGTACGAGGCCATCTGCGCGCTCGGCTTCGACCGTGCGATGCGGATCGGCGCGACGCTGCGCGACAGGCCGGCCGACGAGCCGCTCTGGGATGCCATCGTGGCCGCGGTGATGTCCGAGTACGAAGCGGCCGAGCAGGCGCTGGACGAGGACTGGATGGCCGGTGTCCGGCTGGTCACCAGCACCCCGGCGCTGCGCGGCGAGTACCTCAAGGTGCAGGCGATGACCCAGTACGCGCTCGCCGAGGCCATCGCGCTGCGGCTCGGCTTCCGGCCCGGCGCGAGCATGTTCCCGCGGATCCTGGCCGCCTCGGTCACCTCGGCCGTGCAGGCGGCGCTCGAGCACTGGCTGCACGCGGAGCCGCCAGTCGCGCTGGCGCCAGTGGTCCGGCGCAGCCTGCGGCAGCTGGCCGACGGCATGCGCGACGTGCTACCGCCCCGGCCAGCCCCGCAGGCAGCGAACACCAGCTAGCCGCGCCGCCGGACGACGACCCCGTTCCCCTCCTGAATCGATGACCTGAACCCCCCGGAGAGAGTTTCGTGCTGATCCGACTGCTGCGGGAGTACCTGCGGCCGTACCGCAAGCCGCTGCTGCTGGTGATGATCTTCCAGCTGGCGCAGACGCTGGCGACGCTGTACCTGCCGACGCTGAACGCCAACATCATCGACAACGGCATCGCCCTGGACAACCAGCGCTACATCCTGACGACCGGCGGCCTGATGCTGGCCATCACCCTCGGCCAGATCCTGTGCGCCGTCGTCGCCGTGTACTACGGCGCGCGGGTGGCGATGGCGCTCGGCCGGGACGTGCGGCAGGGCGTGTTCAGCCGGGTGCAGCGGTTCTCCGACCGGGAGGTCAATCACTTCGGCACGCCATCGCTGATCACCCGGACGACGAACGACGTGCAGCAGGTCCAGATGCTCGCCATCATGACCTTCACGCTGCTGGTATCCGCGCCGATCATGTGCGTCGGCGGCATCATCCTGGCGCTCAACCAGAACGTGAAGCTGTCACTGGTGCTGGTGGTGGCCGTTCCCGTGCTGGGCGTGCTGGTCACGCTGATCATCTCGCGGATGCGACCGCTCTTCCGGCTCATGCAGGAGCGGATCGACGGCATCAACCGGGTGCTGCGCGAGCAGATCGCGGGCGTCCGGGTCATCCGGGCATTCGTGCGCGACCCGGCCGAGCGGGCCAGGTTCGGGGCCGCGAACGACGAGCTATTCGACGTGTCGCTCGGCGCCGGACGGCTGATGGCGCTGATGTTCCCCTCGGTCATGCTGGTCACCAACCTGTCCAGCATCGCCGTGGTCTGGTTCGGCGGCCACCTGATCGCCAGCGGCGCCATGCAGCTGGGCTCGCTGGTCGCCTACATCACCTACCTGCTGCAGATCCTGATGTCGGTGATGATGGCCACCTTCATGTTCATGCTGGTGCCGCGGGCGGAGGTCAGCGCGGAGCGGATCATGGAGGTAACGGGTACCGAAGCGGTGCTGCTGCCTCCGTCGCAACCGGTGACTACGGTGACAACCCCCGGCCAGCTGGAACTGCGCGGCGTCGAGTTCAGCTATCCGGGAGCGGAGCAGCCGGTGCTGTGCGACGTGGACCTGATCGCGCGGCCCGGCGAGACTACCGCGGTGATCGGCGGCACCGGCGCCGGCAAGACGACACTGATCAGCCTGGTTCCCCGGCTGATGGACGCCACCGGCGGCCAGGTACTGGTCGGCGGTGTGGACGTCCGCGAGCTCGCGCCGGAGGCGCTGTCGGCGGCGATCGGGCTGGTGCCGCAGAAGCCGTACCTGTTCTCCGGCACCGTCGCGACCAACCTGCGGTACGGCAACCAGCAGGCCACCGATGCGGAACTGTGGCGGGCGCTGGAGATCGCCCAGGCCCGCGACTTCGTCGAGAAGATGCCCGGCGGCCTGGACAGCCAGATCGCCCAGGGCGGTACGAACGTGTCCGGCGGGCAGCGGCAGCGCCTGGCGATTGCCAGGGCGCTGGTGCATAAGCCGCAGATCTACCTGTTTGACGACTCGTTCTCAGCGCTCGACTATGCGACCGACGCCCGGCTGCGCGCGGCGCTCGCCACCGAGATGGCCGGGGCGACAGTGGTCATCGTCGCGCAGCGGGTAGCGACCATCCGCCAGGCGGACCGGATCGTCGTGCTCGACGCCGGCCGGGTGGTCGCGTCCGGCACGCACGCCGAGCTGATGCAATCCAGTGAGACCTACCGGGAGATCGTGCTTTCTCAGCTGACAGAGCAGGAGGCGGCAGCGTGAGCGGGGCCAGTGAGGTGGGGGAGCGGGCCACCCCGGAGCGCGGACCCGGCCCGGCGGCCGGAGTCGGGCCCGGCGCCGGCCGGGGACCAGGCATGTTCATGGCCGGCCAGTCGACAGAGAAGGCGCTGAACTTCCGCGGCTCGGGACGCCGGCTGCTGGCGATGATGGCGCCGCACCGCGTGGTGGTCTACCTGATCCTGGGACTCGCCGCGGCTAGCGTGGCGATGACGGTGCTCGGCCCGCGGCTGATCGGCGACGCCATCAACATCATCGCCTACGGCGTGTTCGCGCAACGGCCGGGCGGGGTCGACTTCGGGCACGTGGGGCAGATCCTTGCCGCCCTGGTGGTGCTGTTCATCGGATCCGCGATCTGCGCGGCACTGCAGGGCAGGCTGACCGCCAGGATCGTGCAGCGGGCAGTGCAGTCGATGCGCGGCGACGTGCAGGCCAAGCTGTCCAGGCTGCCGCTGAGCTATTTCGACCGGCAGCCGCGCGGCGAGATTCTCAGCCGGGTCACCAATGACATCGACAACCTGGCCCAGTCCATGCAGCAGACGCTGAGCCAGCTGGTTACCTCGCTGCTCACCATCGTCGGCGTGCTGATCATGATGTTCATCACGTCCTGGCAGCTCGCGCTGATCGCGCTGGTGACGATCCCCGGCTCGGCATTCGCCGTGACCCGGATCGCCAAGCGGGCGCAGCCGCAGTTCATCAGGCAGTGGTCGGTCACCGGCAAGCTGAACGGTCACATCGAGGAGATGTACACCGGGCACGCGCTGGTGAGCGCGTTCGGCCAGCGGGAGAAGGCCATGCAGACCTTCACCGACCACAATGAGGCGCTGTACCAGGCCAGTTACCGGGCGCAGTTCATCTCCGGCACGATCCAGCCGCTGATGATGTTCGTGGGCAACCTCAACTACGTGCTGGTTGCCGTGGTCGGCGGTCTGCGGGTGGCCGCCGGGGCGCTGTCGCTCGGCAGCGTGGTGGCCTTCATCCAGTACTCCCGGCAGTTCAGCCAGCCGCTGACCACGGTCGCCAGCATGGCGAACCTGCTGCAGTCCGGAGTCGCGTCGGCGGAGCGGGTGTTCGCGCTGCTCGATGCCGAGGAGCAGGAGCCGGACCTGGCTGCGCCGGCCAGGCCCGCGGGCGTGCAGGGCAAGGTCGAGTTCGCGGACGTGTCGTTCCGCTACAAGGCGGACCAGCCCCTGATCGAGGACCTGTCACTAGCTGTGGACCCTGGCCAGACCGTCGCCATCGTCGGCCCGACCGGGGCCGGCAAGACCACGCTGGTGAACCTGCTGATGCGGTTCTACGAGGTGGACTCCGGCAGGATCCTGCTGGACGGGGTCGACATCGCGGACATGACGCGGGCGGAACTGCGCGGCCTGACCGGCATGGTGCTCCAGGATGCGTGGCTGTTCAGTGGCACCATCGCGGACAACATCGCCTACGGTTCGGCCGGCGCTACCCGCGAGCAGGTGATCGAGGCGGCGAAGGCCACCTATGTGGACCGGTTCGTGCGACATCTGCCGGACGGGTACGACACCGTGCTGGAGGACGAGGCGACGAACGTGAGCATGGGGGAGCGGCAGCTGATCACGATTGCCCGCGCGTTCCTGGCCAGGCCTGCGGTGCTCATCCTGGACGAGGCGACCAGCTCGGTGGATACCAGGACCGAGGTGCTGATCCAGCACGCCATGGCATCCCTGCGCCAGGGCCGGACCAGTTTCGTCATCGCGCACCGGCTGTCCACCATCCGCGACGCGGACGTGATCCTGGTGATGGAAAATGGCCGCATCGTGGAGCAGGGCACGCACGCCGAGCTGCTCGCGGCTGGCGGCGCCTACGCGCGGCTCTACCAGGCCCAGTTCGCCCAGGCGCTGGTGGAGGTCGCCTGACCGGCAGAGCGAACTTACACCGGTGTCATCCGACCGGGAGTGCGGCTGACGAGCGGCGGGGGGTGACCTGACTTCGGCCACACTAGTGCGCAAGTTAGCTAGAGGTCGAGTCAGTGCTGCAGGCTGTCAAGGCGCGGGCAGCTGTAGCTGCGGCCAGCGTTCGGCTGGCTGCAGGAAGTGCTCCAGGTTTTTCCACGACTCCGCTGTGTCCTCGGTGTCGTTATGTGCGGCTCGGAACAGTTCGATGTAACTGGCGATCTCGGCCAGGTCGTACCACATCTGGAACAGCGCGAGAACGCCGCGGTCAATAGCAGTTCCGGTGGCCTCGGTATAGGCCGCGAGCACCGAGGGGTCGGTCTCGGCCAGGGCCCACAGGTCCCGCTCGGGCGGTGCCAGCTGCACGAAGTCCCAGTCGACGATGGCAAAGCCGGCCGGGGTCTTCAGTACATTCCTGGGGTCGGGCTCGCCGTGGGTGACGACAAATCGTTCCGGCCGGGATCTGGCGTCGTCGGCCAGCTTGCTGTAGGCGGTCATAAGTGCGGTCACTCCGGCTGCGTGCCGGGTCAGCAGGGTACGAGCCTGCTCACCGTAACGACCGGTACGCCACGGCTCGGCGGTGCTGCCCATTGCCGCTCGCAGCCCGTCGGCGCTCTGCAGTCCGAAATCCCACCGCTGCGGCGCAACCGTCGGTGTGACTCGGTGCAGTTCGGTCAGCAGGCGCACGACCGGGGGCCGATCGGCTGCCGGGAACTCGTCCTCGTGGCCAGCCTCGCAGTCGGTCAGATACGGACAGGCGGTCAGCGAGTACCGCCGCGACAACCGGCAGACGACCTTGCCGCTGACCGTGGGCATCGGCGCAATCACAAACTCCAGGTTCGCGTCCCGGCGCAGAGACAACGCACATCCAAACGCCGTCTCAAGGCGGCCGAAGGCCGCCTCCGCCGTATCGAGCCGACTTTGCAGCATGCAGGGCAGGTCATGGACGGTGAGGAACAGCTGTCGGCCGGCGGTATCGGCCGCGCGCCAGTGATGGCTGCCGAAGCCAACCGGCAGGTAAGTCAGCGTCTCGGCGACAAAATTCCAGCCCGCAGCTAGCTCCGCGCGGATCTGTCCCTCTGTGAGGTCGTCCGGCCGGGTAAACACGCCGAGAACTTACCGTGCGACGAGATGGCAGAGCCAGCGCTTAACGCCGAGCCTAAGGATCAGGCTGCGCCTAGATGATCTATTCCAAGGGGTCGTAATGCGGCGTGGTTGGTGGCTGTAGGGGCGAAAGGGTATCCAGGATCGGCGTTGCTAACCCCGAACGTCGAGCGGTGGACGCCAATGGACACCCTTGCCACTGCTTTGCATGTCCGCGTCGTTGTCCGGCCAGGCGCCTGGCCGGCGGTGCCGTACCATCGGCGGCATGCCGTGGCACGGACCAGACGGCCAGCGCCTCTACTACGAAGACACCGGGCGTGGTGACACGGTGGTGCTCATGCCGGGCTGGGCCGGGAACATCATCGAGCTCAGCCAGCTGCGTGTGGCGCTCTCGCCCGGCTTCCGCGTGCTGGCCGTCGACCTGCCCGGCTCAGGCCGGTCGGAGCCGCGGCCTCGAAGCTATGACGCCGGCTACTACGCGGACGACGCGCGGGCGCTTCTCGGCCTGCTCGATGCCCTGGGCATTTCCGCAGCGCACCTGGCAGGCTTCAGCGACGGCGGCGAGGAGGCAGTGCTGATGGCCGAGCTGCGGCCGGGCCTGGCTCTGTCCCTGTTCACCTGGGGCGCCGCGGGGAAGGTCGACGCCACGCCGGATGAGCTGGCATTAATCGAGAACGTGGTTGACCAGCCTACTGACGGCCTGGCCCCGCTGGCGGCCTACCTCGCCACTGTCTACGACCCGGACGTCGCGCGGATCATGACCAGATCCTGGGCGCAGGCGATGCGCGATATCGTCGCCGCGGGCGGTGACATCAGCCGGAGCTCGGCGCACCTGATCACGTGCCCGGCGCTGCTCGTGGCAGGCACGTACGACCCGTACTGTCCGCCCGGCCTGACCAGGGAGCTGGCTGCGCTGATCCCGCGCGGGCAATTCCTGGAAGCGCCAGGCGCCGGACATGAGGTGCACCTGTCGCACGCCGGCTGGCTCGCGGGCCAGCTGACCCGCTGGCTCGCCGACCACTAGAAGGGCTGCTGTGCGGCGTGGTGGGTGGCGATAGCAGCGAAAGGTGCCCAAGATCGGCGTTGCTACCCAACGTCGAACCCGGAGGCCCTTGTGGACGCCGACCTGGACACCCTTGCCACTGCACTGTACGTCCGCGTCGATGACTTACTGAAGACTTCGCCGCAACGCGCGCCGTGGCGCCCGGCAGTCGGTATCGCGCCTGAGCTGAGCGATGCCGAGGTGGTGACGCTGGCCGTGCTGCAGGCGCTGCTGGGCTATGCCAGCGAGTCCCGCTGGCTGCGGCACTCCCGGCGGCACCTGCGGCATCTGTTCCCGTACCTGCCGGGCCAGCCCGGCTACAACAAGAGGCTGCGCAAGCTGGCCGGCACGATCGGGTGGCTGACGGGCGTGCTGGCCCGCGAGACGAGCCTGTGGACCGACGATGTCTGGGTGGTGGATTCCACCCCGGTGGAATGCGGCCGGTCGAAGGAGACCACCCGCCGCTCTGCGCTGGCCGGATGGGCGCAGTACGGGTACTGCGCCTCGCACTCGCGCTGGTTCCGGGGCCTGCGGCTGCACCTGGTCTGCACCCTCCACGGGCTGCCCGTCGGCTTCGCCCTGACCGGCGCTAAAGCCGACGAGCGGCAGGTCCTGCTGTCCATCCTGGCCGCCAGCCCGGGCCTGGCCGCCGACCGCACCCGGCAGGTCCTGATCGGGGACAAGAACTACTACGGCAGGGAATTTGAGGCCAGCCTCGCAGACGCCGGCCTGACGCTGCTGCGCCCGGCCCGCAAGGGCGAGGCCGACCGGGCCGGAGCCCGGTTCTTCAAGCCGCTGCGCCAGGTCATCGAGTCGATCAACGGCACCCTCAAAGGACAGCTCGACCTCGAGCGCCACGGCGGGCACACCCCGGCCGGAGTCACCGTCCGCGTCCTGCAGCGCATCCTCGCCCTGACCGCCGCCATCTGGCACAACGACCGAACCGGCCAGCCAGTCAGACGCTCACTACTCGCCTATGACCACTGACCCTTTGGAATAGATCATCTAGTGCGCAACCTCAGCAATCACCGACGACAAAGCGGCGGGGGTGAGCGTCAGGCGGGCCGTTGAGGCAGCCGGGCCAGGATCTCCGCGAGCCGCTCGTCGATCTGATCGAAGCGCGTGTCGTGCCCGTCGAACCGCGCGTCCACGGCGTCGAACCGGGTCCAGGCGTCGAACCGGGCGTCCACGGCGTCGAACCGGGTGTCAACGGCGTCGAACCGGGTGTCAACGGCGTCGAACCGGGTGTCAACGGCGTCGAACCGGGTGTCAACGGCGTCGAACCGGGTGTCAACGGCGTCGAACCTGGTGTCGTGGGAGTCCAGCCTTCCGCCATGATCCGACAGAATCGCGATGACCTGCTCAAGCTTCGAGTCATGGGCCTGCGCCATGGCCTGAAGGTCCAGGAGTGAATAACCGATCTCCCGGATGTCCTCTTTCAGGCTGTCGATCCTGGTGTGCGCATCTGACATGTGGTCACCGTAGTCCTGCGTGCTGACAGTTCGACGCGATGTCCATTCTGCTGGCTGGCCGATGTTCTGGCAGCGGAATCGTCATCGGCGCGACGAGTCCGGCGACGCGCCCGCCGGGACTTCTACCGGCGCCGGCCCGACGTGATGACGCCCGCGAAGAGCAGGTACAGGCCGCCGTTAAAGGCAACGAAGAACACAGTCAGCTGCGCCGTCGACAGCGGTGCCGAGGAGGCAAAGCGCAGCGCTAGCCCAGCGGCCATGAGCAGAGCGCCGGCATACAGCATGATGATCGCGGTCCGCCGGGTTGGCGGCGCCGGGCACGTCCAGTCGGCGCCGTGCACTGCACGGGGCGCGCCGCACTTGTTACAGCGATCGAGGTTCGTCACGCCGCCGTGACGGGCGTCAAATTGCGGGGTAACAGCCAGCGGGCTCGACATAGCGCACCTTCCGAACGGAACCGACCGGGATCTGGCAGACCACGGTCGTGCTCTGGTTGCGCGGTTCGCATCCGACGATACGCCTCATTGCCGGGATGTCATCTCAGCCGCGACGATGCGCGATCAGCGGGAGCGTCAGCGCGGCCGCTAGGAGCATCCGGCCACAGTCCGGGCGGTCAGCCAGCCCTGGCTATCATGCGCCGATAATGTACATTATGTTAAGTAGAACGACTGCGGGCCTGCACCCTGTGCCCCTGCACCCGGACCCCCTGCACCGGCCGGCTTGCTTGCGCAATGAAAAAAATCTGCCTCCGCACTGGCTGCCGCGCTGACACTGGCGGGCCTCGTTATGCCGTTCGCTGCGGCGCCACCGCCGGCGCAGGCTGCGCGCGCCGTGCCGGGCATTTTCCCCTCCCGAGTGGTGCACGCATCAGGCACCGCCTTGTGTGCTTGCCGCATCGCGCAACGGGGTTGCTATCACCGAGAGTGATCCGACCTATGTGGTGTCCGCCTCCGGGTCACTGCAGGGCGGTGAGTTCCTCACCCAGTGGAGCATCGCCGACGCACTGATCCACGGCACCTATGCGACCCTGGCGCCGCGGGCGTGCCATTCAGCATCACCGTTAACGTCGGCGCGCACCCGCGGCGGGTCACCGAAGAGTACGCGGACGGTGCGAGTGTCACCGAGGCCAACGTGGCTGGCAACTGGCACGTCTCCGGCACCGCCGTCGAGCAAGGCGTCAACGCCGACTGCAACGCGGTCACCTGGTCCTGCCCCTTCAACGAGACCAGCACGATCGTCGCCTTCCAGGGTGAGATCGGCGACTGGCAGCAGTGGGCCAATCCGGCGCAATGGAACGACTTCAATGGCCTCCACCAGTGGACGAACGTCGAACTGAGCGAGATACCGCCGCAGATCTCCGGGAACCCGCTCACCATCACCGAGCAGCTTGGCAACTCCCACGAGCTGAACGGCCAGGTGTTCAACGGCTTCTGGTACGGCGTGCTGCCCAACGCGGTCCTGGTGGACATGGGCATCAACGATCCCGCCACGCTCACCCCCGCTGGCATCTCGGCCAGTGTCGGGACGGGGACGGTGCCCGCGTGAAGACCCGCCGGGCGTCGGCGAGGGTGGCCTACCTGACCTTCCGCCGGGCGCGACCCCGCGGTTCTTATGTCCGTTCCTACGAGGCACGCTGCCGGGCCGCTCACCACACCACCCGCTATGGCAGCAGCCGCCGCTCGCCGGTGAAGGTGACCTCGCTTACCCCGGGCATCAGCTACGTCTGTCAGGTTCGGGCGAAGGCAGCGGTCGGCTACGGTCCCTGGTCCAGCGGCCGCAAGCTGGCCCGCTGAAGGCTGCACAGGCGACGCGCTCGGCCTGAGCGCATCCTGGCCACCACGGAGGTGACTTCCCGCCGGGCTCACCCGTGAGGGGTGAAGAGGTACGCCCGCTCGCGTGCCATGGTCGGATCACAGTTTCCAGCCTGGCCCTCCGCCCGACGCGAGGACGCGACGACCCGTCGCCGACGAGTCAGACGCAGCAGCCCGTCTGGATGAGGCTCGGCTGGGGGCGGCAATGGTGACGAGTGACAACCGGGCCAGGTCTGTGCAAGCGGATGACCTCAGTCCCCTGGTGTCGCCCTCCATGGCCAGGTGGAGACGTGACCACCTGACGGTCGCGGAGCGGGTCGCACGTGGGAAAGAAGCCCGCGAGCAGACGCCGCGGGCGCTGCACGGGCGGTGGGAGCCGGCGCCGGGCCGTCCGGACCCCGTCGCGCTGCTGGAGGAGCAGGCAGCGAGCCGGGTACCTGAGCTAGTCCCGATCCGGTACGGGCGGATGCTGCTGTCGCCGTTCACGTTCTACCGGGGGGCCGCGCTGATCATGGCGGCCGACCTGGCTGGGACCGCCGAGTCGGGGATCACCGTGCAGTTGTGCGGAGACGCTCACCTGTCCAACTTCGGCCTGTTCGGCACGCCGGAGCGGCGTCTGCTCTTCGACATCAATGATTTTGACGAGACCCTGCCTGGCCCGTGGGAGTGGGATGTCAAGCGGATGGCGGCAAGCTTCGAGGTGATGGGCCGCTTCCGCGGCTTCTCAACGGCCGACCGGCGAGAGGTTGTCATAGCCGGGGTAGCTGAGTACCGGAGCCGGATGCGGCAGGCGGCCGGGATGGGCGCGCTGGACGCCTGGTATGACCAGCTGGAGGCGGGGATGCTGATCAACCTGGTCCGCCAGGAGGTGCAGGTCAAGCGGGTCAGCAAGAAGGAGGCCCGGGTGGCTGAGCGGCGCGTAGCCGAGGCATATACCCGCGACAGCACCCGGGTGTTCGCCAAGCGGGCCAGCGAGTTCGGCGGTGAGCTGCGGATAGTCCCGGATCCGCCGCTTATCGTCCCGATCGAGGACCTCGTTGTCGCCGGATCGGAATGGGAGGACCCGGCACCGCTAATCAAGAAATTGCTGGCCTCCTACCGGCGCACGCTCGGCCGCCAAGGGCACCCGCTGGAGGAGTTCAGTTACGTCCACGCAGCCCGCAAGGTCGTCGGCGTGGGCAGCGTCGGGACCCGCTGCTACATCCTGCTGATGCTCGGCCGCGACCATAACGACCCGCTTTTCCTGCAGGTGAAGGAAGCACAAGCATCGGTGCTGGAGCGGTTCGCGGGCAAGAGCCGGTATGCCCACCACGGTGAGCGGGTGGTGACCGGCCAGCGCCTGATGCAGGCCGCCACCGACATCTTCCTGGGGTGGCAGCGGATCAGCGGGCTGGACGGGGTGACCCGCGACTACTACGTCCGCCAGTTCCACGACTGGAAAGGCGGCGCGGACGTGGAGCGGCTGCTGGTGCCAGGCGCCACCGTGTACGCGCGGATCTGCGGCGCCACCCTCGCCCGTGCGCATGCGCGCTGGGGCGACCGCATCGCGATCGCGTCCTACCTGGGGAACGGGGACGCCTTCGACCGGGCAGTCGCCGACTTCTCCGCCCGCTACGCAGACCAGAACGAGCGCGACTATGCCGCCTTCACGGCTGCGGTGAACACGGGTCGGCTCACTGCCCAAACCGGCCTTTAAGTACCTGTGCGGTCAGGTCACCGGTACCAGCTGGTTTAGGCAGAGTGCTTCAATGAAAGAAGCACAGCACGACGGCCATCGGCGGGAAGACGCACCGAGGCACAGCGGTCGGGGGGCGCAGTCGTGGACGTACCGGCTGATACTGGATCTGCTGATCCGGGCGCAGAGCTGAGGCAGGCGGCCCGCACTGTCCGGCAGCGGTACAAGGAAGGGTCGCCCGCGTACGGGTTCTGGCGAGTGACCGCGGGGATCTGGGATCGGTGGGCCGTGCGCGTGGAAACGGGTGCCGAGCTATCCCCCGTCGCGCACGCGGAGTTCCAGGCGGCGCTCTACAGCGCACGCAAGTACCTGGAGATGCGGCATGGCGGATCGGAGCGGCTGACGATCACCGGCGCCCTGTCCTGCGCCGGATGCGGGCAGGTTTTCGCCGCGCACGAGGACGGCAGCGTGCCCGCAACGGAACTGTCCGCGCGGCTGCTCGGGCACGTCTGTAACGGCGGATCGCAGGCCGCGGGCCCGGTTGCGGCAATCATGCCGAGTCGCCGCTCAGGCGAGTCGCAGGATCCGGCCCCTCAGTCCGGCTGACAGTGCCGCGGCGGCCGCTATCTCCGCCGCGCTGTCTCGTTGACCAGGAAGGCCTGAATGTGACCAGCGCTGTCCTTGTAGAAACCGCCCGCCGAGCAGTTACCGGCCGACGCGCACGCGATGCTGTAGACGTACTCGTCGTTGCCCTTGTTGAGGGCCGCTGATCCCGGTATCTCCAGTGCGTTGCGCCAGACCCCGCTGAGCTCCGTGGCGACGAAGGCCTGCTGGTGGTTGGACGCATCAAAATAGAATCCGCCGGTGCTGCAGTTGCCCGCCGAGGCGCAGGAAACCGAAGTGGCGTCGGCGAAGTCCCTCCGGTTGAGCTTCGACAGGCCGGGCACCTTCACGGCCGTACCCCACCGGCCGTTGTGCTGACTGACCACGAATGCCTGCTGGCCGACGGTGTCCTGGAAATACCCGACAGCGCTGCAGCCCGCGGCCCTCGCGCAGGATGCCGATTCGACCGCAGCGCGATGGCCCGTGTTCAGCTTGGCTGAGCCGGGCACCTCCATGGCCCGTCCCCAGACGCCCTTCTTCTCCTGCATGATCATGGCTTCCTGGTGGTGCGAGGCTGTGGTGAAGAAGCCGCCGGCGCTGCAGTTGCCCTGCGACGAGCAGGACAGGGAGTCGAGCCTCGCCTTGCCGCCGGTATTGACGGCGCCGGCGCCGGGAACCTCGCGCGCCGTGCCCCAGTGACCGTGGGTCTCGGTGACGACAAACGGCTCGGTGCGGGCCAGCGGATCGGTGTAGTAGCCGCCTGCTGCGCAGTTGCCCGCGGAGGTGCAGGACACCGCGGTGACAGCGGCGGAGCCGCCGGTATTGAGTACTGCGGTCCCCCGCACCTCGACCGCCTTGCTCCAGCGGCCGCTGCTCTCGGAGATGACGAACGCCTCGAAGTGACCGGCAACATCCTTGTAGCTTCCGCCGCCAGTGCAGTCGCCTCGCGCCGGGCACGACAACGCCGACGGGTTGGCCTGCCCGCCGGCATTCAGGGCGGCCAGGCCAGGAGCCGTGACGGCCTTTCCCCAGTGGCCCTTGCTGTCCCCCGCCACGAACGTCTGGACCCGGGCCGAGCCATCGATGTAGCTGCCGGCCGCACTGCAGTAACCGGCCGCTGCGCATGAGATGACCTGGACATAGGCCTGGCCGCCGACATCGAGCGTGCCGGTACCCGGCAGTTCCCGCGCGCTGCCCCACTGACCGCGGCTCTCTGCCACCACAAAGGCCTGGTTGTGGCCCGAGGCGTCGTCGTAGAGGCCGCCGGCCGCACAGGCGCCCGCTGCCGGGCAGGAGATCGATGCAACCTGAGCCTGGCCAGTAACGTTGAGCGCCGCCGTGCCGGGCACTTCCAGCGCCTTACCCCAGGAGACGGCCAGCCTGGCGGCGCCGGGCACCGCGGTCGCGGCGCCTGCGGTCCCGGCCTGCAGCACCAGGGTCATGGCTGCCGCTATCAGCGTCAGCATCGTGGCGGAACACCGGCGCATGCAGCCCACCTCACCCGGATCAACCAGACCTGATATCAGCGAGCACTAATACGGCTGCGCATTCTTTATCGGGCCGATCATCGTTATCGGGCCGATCATCGCATAGCCGGTCTGAACTTGCGGGCCGAAATGACACCAGGCAGCGGTCGGCTGGCCGTGCGGTGATCAGCTCGCGCACCTGAGTTATGGTCGGACCGAGACTAACGGGGGCACAGGCCATGGACGCTGCAGAACCAGGGATGAGCCAGAGCCCGCCAGTGCGTGACGCGGCCGCGGGTACCGCCGAGTTGCCAGGCATGGCCTGGATCCGCGGCGGCGAGTTCCGGATGGGATCGGCCGACTTCTACCCGGAGGAACGGCCAGTGCACGAGGTCGCGGTCGACGGCTTCTGGATGGACGTGCGCCCGGTCACGGTCGCCGAGTTCGGTCGTTTCGTCAGGCAGACTGGCTACCAGACGGTCGCCGAGCGGCCGCTGAACCCGGCCGACTACCCGGACGCAGATCCCGACCTGCTGGTGCCAGGTTCGCTGGTGTTCCGGCGCACCACCGGCCCGGTGGACACCCGCGATTTCCGGCAGTGGTGGGCCTACGTGCCAGGCGCGAACTGGCGCCAGCCCGAAGGCCCCGGCAGTCATCTGCGCGGCCGGGACAGCCATCCCGTGACGCAGGTCGCTTACGAGGACGCGCAGGCCTACGCATCCTGGGCGGGCAAGGCACTTCCGACGGAGGCGGAGTGGGAATTCGCCGCCCGCGGCGGCCTGGACGGTGCCGTGTACACCTGGGGAGACGAGTTCGCGCCGGACGGGCGCCAGCAGGCTAATACCTGGCAGGGCGAGTTCCCGTGGCAGAACCTGCTGCTGGACGGGTTCGAGGGCACATCGCCGGCGGGCTCGTTCCCGGCCAACGGCTACGGCCTGTATGACATGGCGGGCAACGTCTGGGAATGGACCTGCGACTACTTCCGGCCGCGGCACGGCACCGCCGGCGGCGGCCCGGCGGAGGCCGCCCCGCCATGCTGCATGCCGCGCAATCCGGCCATCACCGAGCCCGGCCGGGACCTGGCGTCAGCGATCCCGCGCCGGGTCATCAAAGGTGGCTCGCACCTGTGCGCGCCGAACTACTGCCTGCGCTACCGGCCGGCGGCCAGGCAGGGCGAGGCTGTTGACTCGGCGGCCTGCCACCTGGGATTCCGCTGCATCGTGCGGCCAGCGGGCGCCGCGGGCTGACCCCGCAACTGGCGCCCGCTCGCTGCTAGTAACCTGCTCCCTGGCCGGCATAACGGGTCGCCGAGGGAACAATGCGCACTCCCAGCGGCACCAGCGTCACCGGGATGATCTTGAAGTTCGCCAGGCCGAGCGGGATTCCGATGATCGTGATGCACAGCGCGACGCCGGCGATCAGGTGCCCGAGGGCCAGCCACCATCCGAACAGGATGATCCACAGCACGTTGCCGATCATCGAGGCTGCCCCGGCGTCCGGCCTGCGCTCGATGCTCTGGCCGAATGGCCACAGGACGTAACCGGCGATCCGGAACGAGGCTATCCCGAACGGGATCGTGATGATGAGAACGAAGCAGATGATGCCCGCGAGCGCGTAGGCGATAGCCATCCAGATGCCCTCGAGCACAAGCCAGATGACATTAAGAATCGTGTTGAGCACGTAGCCCTCCTGGGCGGCGGCTAGCTCGTCGCGTTCCGGTGCCGGGCCTGGTCGACGGCGAGCCTGAGCCGATCCTGGTCGGGTACCGACAAGTCGGTGCGGATCAGTTCCATCGGCTGGCCCTGGAAAGCGCTGACGACGGCGTCGATCTGGGCATCCGAGCTGAGCAGCACCATCGCCGAGGTGCCCGGCCGCATGTCGCTGCGGACCGACTCCATCATGGTGCTGTCGATGACCGGGTGCTGCAGCCGGCGCACCATCGACGCCATCTTGCCGCCTTGCTCGGTCACGTGCTCGTGCGTAGTCGGTTCGGTGGCGTACTCCGGCCAGCGCAGCACGGCCACGTCCATGACGTTGATGAGGTCCTGCGAATCGAGCTGCTGGAGCCTCAGGACGGCGGTGTCGGCTCCTTCGGTGCCCGCGAACCGCCATGCAGTAGTAGGCATTACCGCTCCTCCCCTGGCTTGTGCCAGGTTTCGAATGACTGCACGGACGCCAGCCGCGACTGGCCAGGCTCGCGCCGGCCTCCTCCCCTATGGTCCCCGCGGCCAGGCAGCAGGTCCTCACCCAGCGTGGGTGATCACCAGATCGCGGACGTAATCCGTATAGCGGACATATCAGCCTAGTCGCGACAGGCCTCTCTGCAGGTCATCGCCGTTCATCACCGGGACGATCTCCACGTCGGCGTCCAGCGCGCTGAAGAACGGCTCAGCGAAGGGCGGGATATCGGACGCATCCGGCAGATCGAACACCATGTACGCGGTTCGCTTGGCGTCGAATGTGGTGAAGTACATGGCTTCGGGCTTCCACCTTTCGGCCGCGCCCTGCATGGCGTGCGCGAGGCTGCCGTCGGCTATCGCGCGGTTCCCCGGCGCGGCCGGAATGCTGATTCGCGCCATCACTCGCATAGGTCCCCCTGGTGATCGTCGATGACGCGAGCCCGGACCGGCTCCGCGCCATGGTCACAGCACCGTAAGCCGGCCGGGCGTCAGATGGCCCCGCCCGTAGCGGGTGACGTTCACGACGGCCCCAGTCCGGTCCCGTCAGGCCAGTACCGGCGGCAGGCCGAACCGGGGCAGCGTGCTGGCGTCGAAGCGGGTCATGGCAGTGATATGGCCGCCGGACAGGGTAACGACCATCAGCCCGACAGTCACGAAGGTCCCGGCGTCAGGGTCGCGCGCGTAGAAGCCGAACGCGGGCTGGCCGTTGGCCCGCGTCGCTATCAGCCGGGCGGTCCAGCCCGGCCGGAACGCGGTTGCCCGGAGGAACTGCGCCGCTAGCTCGCGCCCCTGGTATTCCAGCGGCAACGGCGGCATCGTGAGCCAGGCGTCCTCGGTGAGCAGCGCGACGATGCCGTCCACGTCGGCAGCCTCGAACGCCGTGGTGAACTGTCGGACTAGCTGCTGCTCCGCAGCCGAGTCCGGTGGTGGCGCAGGCTCCCGCGCCGCTGCCGATGCCTGCCGGCGCTCTAGTGTCGAGCGGGCGCGCTTGAGGGCGCTGGTCACCGACTCCTCGCTGGAGTCGAGGATCCGGGCGGTCTCGCTGGCATGGAATCCGAGCACATCGCGAAGGATCAGGGCGGCACGCTGGCGCGGCGGCAGCAGCTGCAGCGCACTGATGAAGGCCAGCGAGACCGACTCCAGTGCCTCGTATCGGGCCTCGGGCCCCGGTGCGTCATCGGCGAGGCCTTCGAGCATGCTGTCCGGGTAGGGCTCGAGCCACAGCACATCGCCCAGCCTGGTTGGCTGCGGCGGCTGGAGCCCGGCCGGTAGCGGTCCGGCTGGCAGCCGCCGGCGGGCCGACCGCAGCGCGTCCAGGCAGCGGCTGGTGGCGACCCGGTACAGCCAGGTCCGCAGCGAAGCACGTCCCTCGTATCCAGCCAGGCCCTGCCACGCCGATAGCAGGGTGTCCTGCAGCGCGTCCTCGGCATCCTGGGCCGAGCCGAGGAACCGGTAGCAATGCACTTGCAGTTCGCGCCGGTACGGCTCGACTAGCTGGCCAAACGCATGACCGTCCCCGGCCTGCGCCTGCGCGAGCAAGTCCGCTGTCACGGACGTGATTGTCGCATCTCGCATGGTGCGAGTGCTCGCCGTCGGCTCTGTACAGACGATCGGGGCAGCGGAAACTGGGCGGCCGCGGGCCGCCCAGTCCGGACAGGCGCCGGCCGTCTAGATGAGCAGTACGGGATCCCACCACAACAGCGAAGGAGAATCCCGATGTGTTCTATGCAAGAAAGCCCGGCCGTTGCCATTGCCCGCGCGCACGCGGAGGCGTGGAGCAACCACGACTTTGCCACGGCGCGGGGCGGCCTCGCGCCGGATGTCAGGGTCACCGCCGTCACGACGCAGCCAATGCCGCCGGCCACCGACCTGACCGGCGCCGACGACTACATGACCGGCCTAGAGCAGTTCGCAGGGGCCGTGGTGCCGGGCAGCCTGCGCCTGATCGCGAGCCAGGGCGACGAGCGCAACGCACTGCTGATGCTGACCGTCGAGGTGGATTTCGGTGCCGGTAAGGCGACGCTGCCCGGCGCCCGCCTCTACCTGCTGGACGAAGACCAGAAGATCAAGAAGGAGCACGTCATCTTCTACGCAGCCCAGGGCTGAGCGGCAGGGTAGTCAGCGGCTGACTCCTGTTCGCCGGCGACCAGGAGTCAGCCCTGTCCTGCGCGGTCATGACGCGACGAAGATGAGATATCCACCAAGGGCGATCAGCGCGATGCCGGCTACCTGTTCGGCATGCTCGCGCAGGCGCTCGCTGATGACCGAGCCGAGGGCCAGCCCGAGCTGGCTCGCCAGGAACGCCAGCACGGCGATCGCCGCGATGACCGGCACGACCGGCAGCCGGACCAGGCCGAGGCTGAATCCGATGGCGAACTCGTCCATGCTGATGCTGAGCCCGAGGGTGATCATGGCCAGGCCGCTGACACCGGCGATCCGGTCGGCCGCACCTTCATCGTCGTCACGGTGAATCAGCATCCAGACGCCGACGGCGATCACCGCGGCAGCCGCCAGGTAGTCAGCCACCGGCCCGATGGCCCGCGCCAGGCCCCGGCCGGCCGCGAGACCGATGAGCGGCATGCCGACTTCGAACGCGACGAATATCGCCGAGATGCGCAGTCGCGTCCGCCAGCCGGTCGGCGCGCCGGCTCCGATGGCGGCGGCGACCGCGAAGGAATCCAGGCCGAGCGGAAGCACGAAGGCCAGCAGCTTCAGCACGCCTGGCGAATCTACCGGCTAGTGCTCGCGATCGCGGCGCCGCGGTGCGGAACTGGCTGGCGCCCGCCGGCGTCCAATGGGTGCCCGCAGCCCAACTGGAGGATCCAATGAGTCCGAGATCTGCCCGGAACTCAAGCCGCTGTCGTGTGAGCGCCGCCGCCATGTCACGGCTGACAGCAGCAGCCGCTGTCCTGCTGGTAGCCGGCTGCGGCACGGCCGCGACCGCCAGCAACGGTGCAGGGCCAGGCGGCAGCGGCGCGACGCGCCGGCTCGGCCCGTCCCGGCGCGGTGATCATTGTCCGCGACAACGCGAATCGCACGACAGTGCACGTGCGCAGCGGTGACCGGATCGAGCTGATCCTGGCCAGCAGCTACTGGACCGTGCACCGCAGTCCGGCGCCCGCCGTACTGCGGCAGGATGGCCCCACTCGGCTGCTGCCCCGGCCGAAGACCTGCTCGAGGCTTCCCGGCCTCGGCTGCGTCCCGGTGCAGACGACGTACACCGCGCTCGCCGCGGGCACTGCCGTGATCACGGCAAGTCGTGCCTCGTGCGGTGAGGCGCTGCGGTGTGTCGGGAACCGCGGGCACTTCACGGTGACCGTGGTGGTCAGGTAACCGTGGCCTGGCCAGCTGGGTACCCGGCGCGGCCGCCGACGTCCTCGATCACCTGCTCGACGGTGCGCTTCGCCATCGCGGCAAAGGCCGGATTGGTCTCGCGGTAGTACGGGATGATCGTGGCGGCCTGATGCAGCGCGAAGCCGCGGGCACGGTTCCAGGTGCCGTCGTCGACGCCAAGCGCAGCCCGGAACGCGTCCCGCCCGGCGGGGCCGAAGACGCTCCAGGCGGCGATCACGTCAGCGGCGGGATCTCCGACGCCAGCCGAGCCGAAGTCGATGACCGCGCGCAGCCGGCCACCGTGCACCAGCAGGTTCGGCCTCAGCAGGTCGGCGTGAATCCAGACCGGCGGGCCTGCCAGGCCGGCGCCTGGAGCGCGAGTTCCCAGGCGGCGCTGGCTGCCCGCTGGTCGATGACGTTGCGGGCCGAGTGGATCGCTTGGCGCGTGACGGCGTCGAGCTCAGCCAGCGGCCTGCGCCCGGCGGGCGGCGCCCCGGCAACCTCTGCCTGGCGCAGCTCGGCAACGAACCGAGCGAGGTCGGTGGCCGCCTGGCATTCGTCGCTGATCAGGTCGTCGGTGTAGGCCTGGCCGTCGATCCAGCGATAGATAGCCCAGGGAAACGGGAACCAGCTCTCCGGAGTGCCTTGCACCACCGGCTCGGGTACCTGGAGTGAGAGCCGTGGGGCGAGCACCGGCAGCCACCGCCACTCCGCGGCCAGGTCGCTGGCGTAGCGGCGGACGCGCGGCAGCCGGGCGCACATGTCCTCGCCAAGACGGTAGATCGCGTTGACGGTGCCCGTGGACTGAACTGCCCGGACGGGCAGGTCGCTCAGCCAGGGGAACTGCGCGGCCACCAGCCGCTCGACGAGACGGGTGTCGATGGCGACCTCATCGTCATGCATCTTCATCGCGCTCGCCCGCTCATATCCCGTGCAGGATAGGACGCTTGCCGGTCTGATCAGTACCCATTTTCCGGCCGGGCTGGCTAGCCGCTTCCTTCCGCCGCGCCGGTAGCCTGCGAGCGTGGCATCAGGTTCGGCAGTTTCCGGGCAGGCGACGGCGCAGGCCGCTGGCGCCGGCCGGGATGCTCGCCGCCGTTGCTGGAACTGGGTCGCTGGCCATCCGGCGCTGGTCAGCGGGCTGGCGACGGCTGGCGGCGCGGTGGCGTGGATCGTGCTGTTCCCGACCGTCGGCACGGACCTGTCCGCGGCGCTGGCCCGGGCCGGCTGGGCGCGGGCGTATCCGGCGGCGGCGTACCTGTTCAGCTGGTACGGCGGCTTCCACCCGGCGGGCTACTCGCTGCTGGCGCCGTACCTGCTTGCCGCGATCGGCACCCGGCTGGCGATGGCGGCGGCTGCCGTCATCGCGGCGATGCTGCTGACGTCGCTCATGGTCCGCCATCAGGTGCCACGGCCAGTGGCGGCGGGGCTGTGGGTGGCGGCCGCGCTGTGGACCGAGCTGTCGGCCGGGCGGGCCGCGTTCACGCTGGGCGTTGCGGCGGCGGCTGGCTGCGTGGTGGCGGTTGACACCGCCCGCCCGCGTAGCTTCGGCCGGCTGGCTCTGGCCGCCGCGCTCGCGCTGCTGACTTGCCTGCTGAGCCCGGTTGCTGCGCTGTTCCTCGGCGTGGTGGCCGCCGCGATGGCACTGGCCAGGCGCTGGACTGAGTGCGTTGTGGTCGCCGTTCCCGCCGCCTTGCCGTTGCTGGTGATGGCGCGCTTCAGCGACGGCGGGTCGCAGCCGATCGGATTGCAGACCTGGCTGCCGCCGCTGATTGCCGCCGGGGCGGTGCTGGTGGTGGTGCCGAGCCGGTGGCGGATGGTCCGGGCCGGGGCGGTCGTCTACGGCCTCGGCATCCTGCTCACCTGGCGTGACCCGGCCATGATCGGGTCGAATGTCGGGCGGCTCGGCGAGCTGCTGGCCGGGCCGCTGCTGGTCGGCCTGGGCTCGGCGCGGCCGCGCTGGCTGCTGGCGGCCGGGCTGACGGCTGCCGCTGTCTGGCAGATCGCCCAGCCGGCCGCCGATATCCGCCAGGGCAACGCGCCGCGGTACGCGCCGCAGACCGCGGCCCTGGTCCGCGAGCTGGCACGACTGCACGCCGACACGGCCCGGCTCGAGGCGGTGCCGCAGTACGGGCACTGGGAGTCGCTCCAGCTCGCGTCCGCTGTCCCGCTGGCGCGCGGCTGGGAACGGCAGCTGGACGTGGTGCGCAATCCGCTGTTCTACTCCGGCACGCTGACGCCCGCGGCGTATTACCAGTGGCTGCGGTACAACGCGGTTCGTTACGTCGCGATCTCCGCGGGCCTGCCGGACTTCGCCGGCGTCGCCGAGGGCGAGCTGATCCGGGCGGGCCAGCCGTGGCTCGTGCCGGTCTGGCACGACGCTTACTGGCAGCTGTACCGGGTGACCGGCGCCGTTCCGCTGGCTAGTCCCCCGGCTACAGTCACCGGCACGACGCCCGCGCAGATCACGCTGCGCATGAGCAGGCCGGGCACCACCATCGTGCGGGTGCACTGGTCACCGCTGCTGGGTTCGCCCGGCGCGACGGTGGCGCAGCGAGGGCCGTGGACCAGCCTCACCGCCCCTCGCCCCGGCACTTACACGCTGTCAGCCCGGTACTGACGTCGCCGCCAGCGGGGTCGGTGAGTTGATCGCGACTGGCCAGCACGGTGCGGTGGCAGCTCAGCGGCGCACCGGTGCCGTGGGCCGGCGAAGTCCGGGCGCGCTCGGGACTTCAGGCCCTGTGCCGGGCGCTGCCGGTCGTGGCATAACTAGGACGCCAGGGCCGAGCGCCAGCCGGCGGGAGGACGAACGCGGTGAAGCTGTGGCCGTTCTATTCGGCGGACGATCTGCGCGGGATGTACCCGGCAGGCCGCGCAGATCATCGCGCTCGGCGCCTGGCCCGGATCTGGGCAGTCGTCTTCGCCCTGGGCCTGTTCCCCCGGCGCTGGGTCACCCTCGAAGTGCCTGGCCGTAAGGCCGGCAGGCTGACCCGGTTCCCGCTCGGGATGGCCGAGGCGGACGGGTGCTGGTACCTGGTGCCGATGCTGGGCGAGCAGAGCAACTGGGTCCAGAACGCTCGTGCGGCAGGCGGCCTGGTGACGATCCGGCGCGGCCGGGCGGTCGCGGTACGCCTAGCCGAAGTTCCGGTCAGCGAGCGCGCACCGATCCTGAAGCGATATCTCAGCCAGGTACCGGGTGCCCGCCCGCACATCCCGGTCAGCAAGGACGCTGCGATCCCTGAATTCGAGGCGATCGCGTCTCGTTATCCGGTGTTCCGGGTCGAGCGCCATCCGGCCGGGCGTGCTGCCCGGCCGGCTCCCGCTGTGCCGCTTCGGCTCCCTGTACCTGCCGAGGAAGACGTCGTCTGAACGGTCGGGCAGCTCGGTCAGGGCAGTCGGCCGAATGCGATCCGCCACGACGTCAGGCCGCTGCTGGCGGCGCTGATCATGATGCCGTGCGGCCGCAGCGCCGATCGCGGGATCGATAGCTGATGCTGCTGCTCGTCGCAACGAACCGAGCCGACCGGGTGACCGTTGACGATTATCTGCAGCCGCCCGTGCCCGCCAGGCGCCGGCCGGGCCCCATCGTAGCTATTCGCAGCGGCGTTGTAGCAGCTGCCGAGCACCGCGTACGGCCCGCCAGTTGCGCTGACGCTGAGGTCGCTCTCCGACGGCTCGCTGCCCTGGCCGGTCAGCCCGCTAATCTCATGGAATGCAGCTGGCGGCACAGTCGCTGGCGGCGCTTCGAGCGGCACCACCGCAGCGTGTCTGCCGATGCCGACCGGGGCGGACTCGGCTCGCGCACCAGTGAATCCCAGCACGACGTCCGACTGGACCTGGCCGGCCTTAGCGACGAACACCCCGGCTGACTGAACTCCGGTGATGTCGAAGGCACCAGCGCTTCGGCCGGCAGCCCAGAGTCCCAGTCGCTCTCCGGGCGCCGGCAGCACGACGATCCAGGTGTCGGTTCCCAGGCCCGACGCAGACAGCGTCGTCACGTACTCGGAGATGTCAGGACCGAAAGCGCCAGACCGGGCCGGCGCGGCTATCGCCGTCAGCCCCCATGGGCTTGTGCTCCCTCGCCACGCGGGCTGGCCCTGCATGACCTCGGACGCGCCGGCTACGCCGACCACGAGCTGCGGTCCGGTGTCCGGGCTGGTGGCCTCGAACATGACCGCGACGTCCTGGCCGTGCGCGACGGTCTGCCCTGCGTACCAGACCACATGGTAGGACGCCAGGAGACGGGCGATCTCCCGTGGCGACGACGGGGCCTTCGAGCCTTGTACATATTTTGCCGGGTCTCCCCAGGCAATGACGGCATTGTCGAGCACTGATTGCGGAACGCTGCCGTTCCGGTAATCGGGCCACGGCAGCGCCCAGCCCGGCACATGACGCCCCTGCGGCGGCTGCGGCAGCGACGCGGGCAGCCGCGCCAGTCCGACGGCAATCCCGGCTACCGCCAGTGCCGACACCGCGGCGCTCGTCAGCTGGTGCCGGCGGTGCCGGGCAGCCCGGCGCCGGACGGACTGGAACCGGCCCGGCGGCATGGGCGGCTGCTCGCTGGTGAGGTCGGCAAGCGCCGCGCGCATCACCTGATCATCGGTCATCGGGGTCATGTCACTCGCCTCCGGTGGCGGTCAGGGTGCCATTAGTCCTGGGCTGGTCGCGGTACGGTCCGAGCAGCGCCTGCCCGCGCAGCGCGGTCAGCGCCTTGGCGGCCTGGCTCTTCACGGTGCCGACGGTGATCCCGAGCAAGTCGGCGACCTGCGCTTCGGACAGGTCCTGGTGGTAACGGAGCACCACGACAGCGCGCTGCCGCGGCGGGAGCTTGGCTAGCGCGGCCCGCAGCGCCTGCCGGCTGTCGACGGTGGCGTAACTGTCGGGACCGGCCGAGTCCGGCAGCTGCGCCGACGGGAGCTCGCCGCGCCAGCGCCGGCGCCACCAGGACGACCAGGTGTTGATCATGATCTTCCGGACGTACGCCTCCGGGTTGTCCCGCTGGATCCTCGACCAGCGCGGGTACGCCCTGGCCAGGGCCGTCTGCAGCAGGTCCTCGGCAAGCGCCCAGTCGCCGGTCAGCGCGTAGCCGAACCGCTGCAGCGCCTGGCCGCGCCCGGCAACGAACTCCTCGAACATGGCCGCTCCTGCCCGGGGCGTCTCAGGCGACGAACCCGCTGCCCGGTAGACCCGCTGGCTACCGCGAAAGGTTGCCGTCCGCACCGGCAATCAGGGCGGGAACGGGGCGCTCCAGGCTAACGGCCGCTTGCTGGTGCCAGGTACTGCCGGCGGCTGAACTGCAGGCCGGCGAAGTCGCCGGCCCGCCGCCACTTGTCGATGTAGCGGAAGTAGGCGGCGGCACTGTGGGCGTACCCGCCGAACAGCGAATAGGCGCTGAGTTCCCCGCCCTCGTTGTTGTAGTAGCCAGGGGTGCAGTGAGCCAGGAAGGACCGCATGACGGGGTTGGGAACCATCAGCTCCATCCAGGCGTCCTCAGCCTCCCGGGAGACCTCGACCTGATCGAAGCCGCCGTCGAGCGCGTGCGCCAGGATCGCGGCGACGGTGGTGGCCGAGTCGGTCAGGTTATGCGGCACGTTCGCGACGAAGTTGGCCCCCTGGGACAGCTGGACCACGAAAGCGTTCGGGAAGCCGTGCACATGGATGCCATGCAGGGAGCGCATGCCGTCGGCCCAGTACTCCGATAGCCGGATGCCGTCCCGGCCGGTCACGTCGAACCCGGCCCGCCGCACGGGCTCGGTGCCGACCTCGAATCCGGACGCGTAGATGATGCAGTCCACCGGGTACTCGACGCCGCCCACTACGACGCCGGCCGGGGTGATCCGCTCTACTCCCCTGCCGTCGGTATCGACAAGGCGGACACCCGGCAGGTTGTAGGCGTCCAGGTACTCATCGTGGAAGCAGGGCCGCTTGCAGAGCTGGCGGTACCACGCTTTGAGCCGCTCAGCGGTGGCCCGGTCGGCCACGATGGTATCGATCCGGCCGCGGATCTCCGACATTTTCTCGAAGTCCGCGGCCTCGACCTCCGCCATGATCTGCTCGACGGTGACCTCGCCGCCGCTCTGCTCCAGGATCCGGCCGCGCATCCGCTTGGCCAGGTCGGTCCATCCGTCGTTGACGAGGTCGTCGGCGGGCCACTCACCGGGGGTCATGTTCGCGACGAAGTTCTCCAGCCAGCGCTGCTGCCAGCCGGGCGCCGCCATGCCGGTGAACCACTGCGGGTCGGTGGGCCGGTTGTCCCGCACGTCGACCGACGACGGTGTCCGCTGGAAGACGTACAGCTCGCGGCAGGCCGCCGCCAGGTGCGGTACGCACTGGACCGACGTCGCCCCGGTACCGATGATGGCGACCCGCTTGCCGGCCAGCTGGTCCATCGGCGCGCCGGCCGGATCGCCGCCGGTGTAGGCGTAGTCCCAGCGGCTGGTGTGGAACGCGTGGCCCTCGAAGCTCCCGATGCCAGGGATGCCGGGCAGTTTCGGCACGTGCAGCGGGCCGGTGCCCCATCCGACGAACTGGGCGGTGAACTCATCGCCCCGGTCGGTCCGGACGATCCACACGCCGCCAGCCTCGTCCCATTCCAGCTCGGTGGCGCGGGTGTGGAAGAGGGCGTTCTCATAGAGGCCGAACTGCTTGGCGATCCGGTGGCAGTGCTCCAGGATCTCGGGTGCGTGGACGTACCGTTCCGTCGGCATGTGCCCGGTCTCTTCGAGCAGCGGCAGGTAGATCAGCGACGCGGTGTCGCACTGCGCGCCCGGGTACCGGTTCCAGTACCAGGTACCGCCGAAGTCGCCGCCCTTCTCGACGATCCGCACGTCGCGGATGCCGGCTTCCTTGAGCCTGGCACCCGTGACCAGGCCGGCGAAACCGCCGCCGATGAAGGCCACCGTCACGTGGTCGCGCTTAGGCGCACGCTCGACACGCTCGGTATACGGATCATCGAGCAGATCCTCGAACTGCCCGGTCAGCTCCAGGTACTGGCCGTTGCCGTCGGGCCGCAGCCGCTTGGCGCGTTCCTCGGCGTACTTGCGGCGCAGGGTCTCGATATCGACCGTGGTCATGCGGCCCTCCTCGATCACCAGAATGTTCCGCAATCCCGGTCAGAAGGTCAAGAGGCCGGATGGTAGCCGGGCCTCGGCTGGCCCGGCTCCCCCCGTGCTGGCAGAGTGTGCGGGTGCAGCAGAACTACTTCGATGAGCCGGTCGCGGCCAGTTATGACGACGACGAAACCGGGATGTTCGCGCCCGAGTCGGTGAATCCGGCCGCCGATTTCCTCGCCGGGCTGGCGGGCGACGGCGCGGCCCTGGAACTGGGCATCGGCACCGGGCGGATCGCCCTGCCGCTGAGCGAGCGCGGCGTCCGGGTCGACGGGATCGACCTGTCCGCGGCCATGGTCGCCCGGCTGCGGGCCAAGCCCGGCGCCGAGGCGATCGGCGTGACGATCGGCGACTTCGCCACCGCGCGGGTCCAGGGCACCTACCGGCTGGCCTACCTGGTCTTCAACACGATCATGAACCTGACCAGTCAGGACGCGCAGGTGAACTGCTTCCGCAACGCCGCCGCGCACCTGGAGCCCGGTGGCTGCTTCGTCATCGAGGTCATGGTTCCTGACCTGCAGCGGCTGCCGCCCGGAGAGACGGTGCGGCCGTTCACGGTGTCGGCCACGCGGCTCGGCTTCGACGAGTACGACGTGGTGACCCAGCGGATGGTCTCGCACCACTACACGGTCACCGACGGCAGGCTGCAGACGATGTCGGTGCCGTTCCGGTATGTGTGGCCCGCCGAGCTCGACCTGATGGCCAGGATCGCCGGCCTGCGGCTGCGCGAACGGTGGCAGAACTGGCGGCGGCAGCCGTTCACCAGCGAGAGCACCAGCCACGTATCGGTCTGGGAGAAGCCCTGGTGACCGATCAGCCCAGGCAGCCGGACTAACCAGCCCGCAGCAGGCGCAGCAGTTCGTGCGCATCGCCCACGCGGACGAGGTAACGGCGGCTCGCCTCGGGGATGAATCCGTCCCGGCCGAGCGCGTCGACAAGGCTGGTCAGGCCGTCCCAGCAGCCGCCGACATTCAGCAGCGCGATCGGCTTGGCGTGCAGCCCGAGCTGATGCCAGGTCCAGATCTCGAAGAGCTCGTCCAGCGTGCCGAGCCCGCCCGGCAGCGCGACGAATCCGTCCGCAAGCTCCGCGATGCGCGCCTTGCGCTCGTGCATCGAGCTCACGACTTCCAGCCTCGTCAGGCCCTGGTGAGCCACCTCAGCGGCGAACAGGCCGGCCGGGATCACGCCGATGACCTCCCCGCCGGCCGCCAGCGCTGTATCGGCCAGCACGCCCATCAGGCCCACGCTGGCGCCGCCGTACACGATGCCGACTCCCGCCCCGGCCAGTGCACGCGCGAACTGGACCGTGGCCGCGACGTACTCGGGCCGGCGGCCGGTCGAGCTGCCGAGGAACACCGCAACGCGCACGCGGCCTACCCGATGGTGCGGCTGCGGCCGCGGAACTCGGCCACGATCTCCTCGCCGCGCCGGACGGTGACGTCGTAGATGCCGCTGCGCCCGTACCGGGTGCGCTCGGCGGCTGTCGCGACCAGGACATCGCCCTCGCGCACCACGCTGATGAAGCTGATGTCCGCTCCGGCAGCGACGGTGACGGGCCCATCGCTGTTGCAGGCGCAGGCGAACGCCGTGTCGGCGAGCATGAAGACGAAGCCGCCGTGGCAGATCGAGTGCCCGTTCAGCATCTGCAGGGCGACGCGCATCTGGATGACGGCGGTGCCGTGTCCGACCTGCAGGAGCTCCATGCCGAGCCCCCTGGACGCCTGATCGGCCGCGAACATCGCGGCGGCCGGGCCGCGCGGCGGCTCGTGTTCGCCTGGCAGCCCTAACATCCGGCCAGTCCTGGCATCCGCCACCCCGCTCGTCGCGGCGCTCTCAGCGCCGGCCGCGCCCGTGCGCGGCTACCGAAATGCTAGTGACAGGCGCCAGCGCGGGGGCGTTACTGTGCTGATCATGACTTCATTTCGCCATGCCGGGACAGTGCTGACCGACCGCACCTTCGCCGTCCCGCTCGATCATGCTGAGCCGGACGGCGAGCACATCGAGGTGTTCGCCCGCGAGGTGGTCGCCGCCGATGGCAAGTCGGCTGACCTGCCGTGGCTCCTGTTCCTGCAAGGCGGCCCGGGGTTCGGCTCGCCCCGGCCGGTCGGCCGGGAGAACTGGCTGGACCGGGCGCTCCGCGACTACCGGGTGCTGCTGCTTGACCAGCGCGGCACGGCGCGCTCCACGCCAGCGAACCGGCAGACGCTCGCGAGCCTGGGCGATGCCCGGGCGCAGGCAGACTACCTGGCACATTTCCGGGCCGACGCGATCATCGCCGACGCCGAGCTGATCCGGCCGCAGGTCACCGGCGGCGCGCCGTGGGCCGTGCTCGGGCAGAGCTTCGGCGGGTTCTGCACGGTTAGTTATCTCTCCATGGCGCCCGCTGGGGTGAGCGAGGCGTTCATTACCGGCGGCCTGCCGGGGCTGACAGCGACGGCCGATGAGGTCTACCGGCTGACCTACCGCCAGGTTGCCGCCAAGAACCGGGCTCATTACGAGCGCTACCCGCAGGACGTAGAGCAGGCCCGGCGGGTGGCGGCGGCGGTTGCCGAGACGCCCGCAGTGCTGCCCAGCGGCGGTGCGCTGACGATCGAGCGGTTCCAGGCGCTCGGCCACATACTCGGCTCGAGCACCGGCAGCCACACGCTGCATTACCTGCTGGAAGACCCGTTCGCCGGCGCGGAGCTGAACGATGACTTCCTGTACCGGGCCGAAGCGCTGCTGTCCTTCGCGTCGGGACCGCTGTACGCGCTGGTGCACGAGCTCTGCTATGCGCAGGGACAGGCGACCCGCTGGGCCGCGGAACGGGTCCGGGCCGAGTTTCCCGAGTTTGCACCCGGCGCTGCCCTCAACGGCGACGCGCCGCTGCTGTTCACCGGGGAGATGATCTACCCGTGGGTGTTCGAGCAGGACCCGGCCCTGCGCCCGCTGGCCGAGGCAGCAGCGCTGCTGGCCGAGCGGGACGGCTGGCCCGCGCTCTACGACGCGGACCGGCTCAGCCGCAACGACGTGCCGACGGCGGCCGCGGTCTACTTCAACGACATGTACGTGCCGCGGGAGCTGTCGCTGCCGACCGCCGACGCTATCCGCGGGCTGCAGGCGTGGGTCACCAGCGAGTACGAGCATGACGCATTGCGGGTCAGCGACGGTGCGGTTCTTGACCGGCTGATGGCGATGGCACGCGGCGCGGCTTGACCAGGCCGCGGGGTCCGGCGGCTAGGCTGATCCGGTGATGATGCAGACCTGCCTCTGCCTGATCAGGCGGCATGGAGCCGACGGCCCCGAGGTGCTGCTCGGTCTGAAGAAGTCCGGGTTCGGCGCGGGTAAATGGGTCGGCCTCGGCGGGCATATCGAGGAAGGCGAGAAACCCGAGGCGGCCGCGGTGCGGGAAGTCTGGGAGGAGTCGGGCCTGCTGGTTCCGGCCGACTCGCTGCAGCACATGGCCTGCATCGAGTTCCGGTTTCCGGTCCGGCCGTCCTGGGATCAGACCGCCGATGTCTTCGTCACCTCGGTGTACCAGGGTGAGGCTGCGGAGTCCGACGAAGTCGCCCCCCGCTGGTTCGGCGAGCACGAGCTGCCGCTCAGCCTGATGTGGGATGACGCCAAGTACTGGCTGCCGCTGGTGCTCGGCGGCGAGCGGGCAGACGTAGTGATCACCTTCGCCGATGACTGCGCCACCGTGGCCAGCATCACGCCCGAGCTGCCAGGCGGGCCGCGGGCTTAACGGCGGGCCGCGGACTTAGTGGCGGTCTGGCGGCTTTACAGGCCGCCAGGTGGCAGCACGAAGAGCCCGGTTACCTTGCCCTGCTTGTCGAAGACGACGCGGCCTTTCATCTCGCCGCTCTCGAACGTCATCGGGATGTCCACGATGGTCAGGTCGCCGGTCTGCCGGGCCATGGCCTCGCCCATGCCTGCGTAGGCGCCGACGGTGCCCACGAGCATGGCCCACGCCGCGGGCAGGCCGCCGAGTGCGGTCAGTCTCTCCAGCGTCAGCTCGCTGAGGTCCGGCAGGACATCGTCGTAGCGTTCCTCGACCCAGCTGATCATCAGCTCGGTTGCCTTCGCGGCGGCACCCGGCAGCATCGCGTCGCTCATCGGCTGTCCTGTCCGCGGGTCGACTGGGTGGCCGAACCGCTGGAAGGCCGCTTGCCTGGATACCCCGAGGACGTCTCCGAGTTCCTGCCAGGTGCGGCCAGCGTCCCTGGCTCGCTCCACGCTGAGCCGCAGCGCCGCCGCGGCGGTCGCTGCCATCCTGCTTGCCAGCCTGACCGCATCCAAGCCGGCCGGGTCAGATGAGCTCGCGCCCGCAGAGCTCTCCTGCGACCCGGCCGGGCTGGCGCCGGCAGCCGGCTGCCCGGCGGGTGGCACGCTGGCTTCCGCCAGTGTCTCGGCCATGGCGCCGAGCTCGGCGGCCAGCGCTGCGAGACTGTCGCTGCTTGGTCCCACGGTCGTCTATGGTGACCGAGCCAGCCGCCATCTGTCAACTTTTGCTTTACAGCGGTGTCTGGTTCTCCTCCGCCCGCAGCCGGCGGTAATGCGAGTTGCGAGCACCGAGCAAGGCGAACGCGATCGCGCTCGCCAGCACAGACGCGATGACCACAGCCGTCTTGGCGACGTCGGCCCGCCCGGAGTACGAGCCGAAGGCCAGATCGCTGATCAGCAGCGACACCGTGAAGCCGATGCCTGACAGCACGGCCACCGCGAACACGTCGGCCCAGACCAGCTCGGGGCTGAGGGTCGCCCTGGTGAACCTGGCGGTGAGGTAGGCGCCGCTGAACACCCCCAGCGCCTTGCCGGCGATCAGGCCAGCCAGGATGCCGAGGCCGATCCGGCCGGTGAAGACCTCGCGGAGCGTGCCGCCGGAGATCGTCAGCCCGGCAGCAAGCAGCGCGAATGCCGGTACCGCCAGGCCGGCCGAGATCGGTCGTACCTGGTGCTCGAGCCGCTCGGCGGGTGACTGCTCGGTGCCGGACTCCGTCACCGGTATGAGCAGGCCGAGCGCTACCCCGGCGACGGTGGCGTGCACTCCGGATGCGTGCACCAGGGCCCAGACGACAGCTGCCACCGGCACGGTGAGCCACCAGTAGGTCAGCCGGAGGCGCTGCAGCAGCCAGAAAACGGCCAGCAAGACCACGGCACCGGCCAGCGGGAGCAGGTGGATGCTGCCGCTGTAGGCGACGGCGATCACGATGATCGCGCCGATATCATCCACGACCGCCAGCGTCAGCAGGAAGGCGCGCAGCGCCGACGGCAGGAACCTGCCGGTGATGGCCAGGACGGCGAGGGCGAAGGCCAGGTCGGTGGCCGACGGGATCGCCCAGCCGCGTGCGGTCGGCTGGCCGGCGTTGACGGCCAGGTAGATGACGGCGGGCAGCAGCATGCCGCCGAGCGCCGCCGCGATCGGAACCAGCGCGGCGGACAGGCGACGCATCTCGCCCGCCACTAGCTCGCGCTTCAGCTCGAGTCCGGCCATGAAGAAGAAGATCGCCAGCAGACCGTCAGCCGCCCAGGCCTCCAGGCTCAGGTGCAGATCGAGTGCCGCCGGGCCGATCGCGTAATGCCGGAGATGCTCGTACCAGTCGTGGGCCGGCGTGTTGGCCAGGATGATCGCGACCACGGTCGCGCCGAGCAGCAGCGCGCCGCCCACGGTCTCGGCGCGCAGCGCGTCCGCCAGCAGCCGGAGCTCGCGCGTTCCGGGCCGCCGGAAGACGACGGCGCCGCCATCCCGGCCCGCGCGCCGGACCCGCATCGGTGCCTCCCGTCAGACGCCGGCCGGACCTGGCCGGGATCACTGATAGGAGATCAGCACCGGGCTAGGGGTCCGCTCGATGGTCGCCACCGGGCCGAGCATCGGCTTGTCCTTGACGTAGAAGTCTTTCCAGCCGAAGTGGACGCCACGCGGGGCCGCGCCGATGATTCCGGCCCAGGTGTCCGCCTTAACCTGCGGCGCGCCCTGGCCGTCCATGTTGATGACGATGGCCAGGTCGTCGTGCCGGGTGCTGAGCCGCGCCTCGTTCTGGATCATCGACAGCCGGAACTGATGCAGCTCCAGCAGCTTCTGCGGCAGGTGATGCTGCGCGGTGAACCGGGCCAGCCAGTTCACCACGCTGTTGATCTCGGTGATGCTGACGCTGCCGATCTGCCGCAGCGGCACCTGGCCGGGCTGGAGCTTCCATTCCGGATCGAGGGCCAGGCCTACGTTGGGCCTGAGCAGCAGCGAGCGGTACCGCCGCGCCTGCGCCAGCAGGTTGTCCCGGCCTGGCTGAAGATCGAGGATGACGTACAGGCCGGCCTTGGTCGCCGCGCTGACCCAGGGCCGGAGCGAGCGAACGGGCGACTCATAGGAATAGCTGCCGGCCGGCCCCGGCGAACCCTGCGCGACGGTGGCGATGATCTCGAAAGCCGGGATCACCGGCACGGTGGTGAGCTTGTTGTACTGGCGCGGCCACCGACTTTGCCCGGGCGATGCTCGCCGTCAGGTCCTGCTGGCCAAGCGCGCCAAGGGCTGGCGTCGTGGGGTTCCCGTACAGCGCGACGATCTTGCGCATGGGGAACAGCACCTGGCCGCCACCCGGCAGCTGCTTGCCCGTCTCGGCGACCGCCACCCGGTAGGACAGCAGGCTGGCTGACCCGAAGCCGGCTCCCACTGCCAGGACCCGGCTGGGCTGGCTAGCCGCGAGTGCCCTGATGACCGCCGGGTCGGTGCGCGGGTCGTAGCCGCTGATCATGATGACCTTAGCTCCGGCCACGGTGGCCGTTGCCTGCGCCGCCGTGGCCGCAGCCGAGATGCCCGCCGCCGAGCTGCCCTGCGCGGAGCTGACCTGGCGCAGTAGCAGCACGAGATGCTTCAGGTGCGGCGGCGGGCTTGTCCTCGGCAGGCCGGCGGCGCTGGACACCACGCGGACCCGTGGCAGCATCGCCGACAGCGTCCGGACCGGGATGCCGGCGGCCAGCACGGCGTCCGGGTTCAGGGCCCTGATTTCCGCGCGCAGTGCTGTGTTGGCTGCCATGCCGGGCCGTCCGTCAGTGAGCAGCAGCGGTGCGTGCGCCCGGACGGCAATGGCGGCGGCCGCGGCTACCTCAGCGGGCTTGGAGCCGTCCGCGACGACGGCGCAGGGCGCGGCCGCGAAGAGCATGGCCGCGGTCCGCGCCGCGATGTCCTCCGCCGAGCCCGCGAGCACCGTTGCCCGTGCCACCGGCTGGCGAGTGCGGAACTGGAGGCTGGCGTGAGCCGGCGGAGTGCCGGTGATGGAGGCGATGACCGACACCACCGTGCCGGCGGCTGCCACCAGCACGATTCCGACAGCGGTCCAGATAGCCAGCCTGGGCAGGCGGCGGGCGCCGCGCTGCGTGTCGATGACGTGGAGGCCTTGCTGCACGGTCAGAATCCATTCTGGCTGAAGCGGTTCGCGTCCCCTGGCACGCAACCTGAGACTCAGGACGCATGGCGATGGTTGCAGATCGCTCATGCCGGCGCTGTGTGACTCGCGGAATCTCCTGAGTAATCGCGGTGGCCCCGAGTGGTCGGTTTTGGCGGGAGTTCCGTGCCGTCAGCCTCGCCTCCGGTGCGTCAGGTAGGTAGTTGTGAACAAGCAACCTTCCGGAGGTAAGCTCAGTCCAGTGGGCGTGATCTCAAGGCGGCAGCCAGAGCAACTGCAGGTGCCCGGACAGCAATCCGATCGGTACAAGTGGATCGCGCTGTCCAACACGACGCTGAGCATGACGATGGCCACCATCGATGGCTCGATCGTGATCATCGCGATGCCGGCCATCTTCCGTGGCATCCACCTGAGCCCGCTGGCGCCCGGCAACATCATCTACGTACTGTGGATGATCATGGGCTACCTGCTGGTGCAGGCGGTCCTGGTGGTAACCCTCGGCAGGCTCGGCGACATGTTCGGCCGCGTCAAGATCTACAACCTGGGCTTCGTCGTCTTCACTCTCGCGTCGATTGCGCTCTCCCTTGACCCGATGACGGGCAGCAGCGGCGCGATGTGGCTCATCCTGTGGCGCGTCGTGCAGGCGTTCGGCGGGGCCATGCTGATGGCTAACTCCGCGGCCATCCTGACCGACGCGTTCCCGGCCAACCAGCGCGGCACGGCGCTGGGCATTAACCAGATCGCGGGGATCTCCGGGCAGTTCATCGGCCTGCTGCTCGGCGGGCTGCTGGCGGCCTGGGACTGGCGGGCGGTGTTCTGGGTCAACGTGCCGATCGGTATCTGGGGCACGGTCTGGGCCTACCGGAGCCTGCGCGAGATCGCGACGACGAGGAAGTCCAGGATCGACTGGGTGGGCAACGTCTTGTTCGCCCTCGGCGCCGGCAGCCTGCTCGCCGCGATTACCTTCGGCATCCAGCCCTACGGCGGGCACGCGACCGGGTGGAGTAATCCGAAGGTGCTGGTGGGCCTGACCGGCGGCGCGCTGCTACTGCTGATCTTCGGCATCGTGGAGACGAAGATCGCCGAGCCGATGTTCCAGATGAGCCTGTTCAAGATCAGGGCCTTCGCGGCTGGCAACGCGGCCAGCCTGATGAGCTCGATGGCGCGCGGCGGGCTGCAGTTCATGCTGGTCATCTGGCTGGCCGGGATCTGGCTGCCGCTGCACGGCTACGACTACACGGTCACCCCGTTGTGGGCCGGCATTTACATGCTGCCGCTGACGGCCGGGTTCCTGATTGCCGGGCCGGTATCGGGCTACCTGTCTGACCGGTACGGGTCGCGGCCGTTCGCCACGGCCGGGCTGCTGGTCGCGGCCTGCGGCTTCACCGGCCTGATGCTGCTGCCCATTCAGTTCCCGTACTGGATCTTCGCGATGATCATCTTCTGCAACGGGATCGGCTCAGGCTTGTTCGCGTCGCCGAACACCTCGTCGATCATGAGCAGCGTGCCGGCCGAGCATCGGGGCGCGGCGTCGGGCATGCGCTCGGTCTTCATGAACTCGGGCATGTCGCTGTCGATCGGGTTCTTCTTCTCGCTCATGATCGCCGGGCTGGCTAACACGCTCCCCCGCGCGCTGACCAGTGGCCTGCGGGCGCAGGGTGTCCCGGCCGCCGCAGCCGCGCACATCGCCCAGCTGCCGCCGGTGAGCACGCTGTTCTCCGCCCTGCTCGGCTACAACCCGGTGCGCGGCATGCTCCAGCCGACCGGGCTGCTGACGAGGCTGCCAGCGCACAACGTGGCGGTGCTGACCGGACACAGCTTCTTCCCGAACCTTATCTCCGGCCCGTTCCACCACGGGCTGGTGATCGTGTTCAGCGCGGCGATCGCGATGTCCGTGCTCGGCGCGATGATCTCGCTGCTGCGGGGCAAGCAGTTCTACGCCGCCGAGGCCGGCGGCGGCGGCCAGAGCGCCATGGCGGCGGCCCCTGCAGTGCATAAGCCGGCCGGGCCCCAGCCGGCCGGGGCGAGCCTGTCGGTCACCGACTGAGCCGGCCGGGCGCGCTGCAGGCGGTACACTCAGGGCGTGCCGCGATATGAGTACCGCTGCCGCGCTTGCGGAGACACCTTTGAGCAGACCCGCCCGATGAGCGAGTCGTCGGCGCCCGCGGCCTGCCCGCAGGGCCACGACGACACCGTCAAGCTGCTGTCGACCGTGGCGGTCGGCGGCCGGGCCGGCCAGGCGGCGCCGCAGGCTGGCGGCGGTGGCGGCTGCTGCGGCGGAGCCTGCGGCTGCGGCTGACTCGCAGCTGGTGAGCGCCGGCGGCTAGCCGGAGAACCGCTCGACCTGGCGCATCTTGTTGGTCGCGTCCAGTGCCGCTACCTTGTACGACTCAGCCAGCGTCGGGTAGTTGAACACCGCATCGACCAGGTAATCGACTGTCCCGCCGCAGCCCATCACCGCCTGGCCGATGTGCACCAGCTCGGTAGCGCCGGTGCCGAACACGTGCACTCCGAGCAGGCTCCTGTCGACCGGGGAGACCAGCAGCTTCAGCACACCATAGGAGTCCCCGATGATCTGCCCGCGGGCTAGTTCGCGGTACCGGGACACGCCCACCTCGAACGGCACGCAGTCGCGGGTCAGCTGGTCCTCGGTCTGGCCGATGAAGCTGATCTCAGGCAGGCTGTAAATCCCGATCGGCTGCAGCTTGCTGATCTCGCCCAGCGGCTCCCCGCAGGCGTGATGAGCCGCGCAGCGGCCCTGCTCCATGGACGTGGCGGCCAGCGCCGGGAAGCCGATCACGTCCCCGACTGCGTAGATCGCCGGAACCGTGGTCCGGTAGTACTCGTCCACGCTGATCCGGCCCCGGTCGTCGGCCGACAGCCCGGCCGCGGGCAGGTTCAGCTCGTCGGTCATTCCCTGCCGTCCGGCCGAGTACATGACGGTGTCCGCCGGGATCCGCTTCCCGCTGGCCAGGGCCGCGATCGCGCCTTCCGGCCTGGCCTCGACGGCGGCCACGGTCTCGCCGAAGCGGAACGTCACGGCCAGGTCGCGCAGGTGGTACTTGAGCGCCTCGACCACCTCGAGATCGCAGAACTCCAGCATCCGGTCGCGTTGCTCGACCACCGTTACCTTGGTGCCGAGCGCCGCGAACATCGATGCGTACTCAATCCCTATCACCCCGGCCCCGGCCACGACCATGGACCGCGGCACCGTCGCGAGCTGCAGGATCCCGTCGGAGTCGATGATGGTGCGCTCGTCGAACGCCACGCTGGCCGGCCGGGCCGGACGGGTACCGGTCGCGATGATGATCCGGCTCGCGGTGACGGTCCGGCTGCGGCCGTCACCATCGCTGACCTCGATCGTGTCCGGGCCGGTGAAGCGCGCCGTCCCGGTCAGGATCGTGACCCTGTTGCGGCTGAGCTGGCTGCGTACCACGTCGTTCTCCCTGCTGACGACGTGGTGCGTCCGCGCGGTCAGGTCACCGATGGTGATCTCGTCCTTGAGCCGGTAGCTCTGCCCGTACATCTCCCGCTGGTCAAGTCCGGTCAGGTAGAGAACAGCCTCGCGCAGCGTCTTGGACGGGATGGTGCCGGTATTCAGGCAGACTCCGCCGAGCATGTCCGGCCGCTCGACAATCGCCACGCTGTGATCGAGCTTTGCGGCCGCGATCGCGGCTTTCTGGCCGCCAGGTCCTGATCCGATCACCAGCACGTCGAAGTCATGCACGCCTTCCAGTCTGACGATGCGAGGCAGAGTTCGGAAGCCCGGCCCGCTCGGCTCTGAACCGGGACCTGGCTCAGCCGCTAGGCTGGGCTGAATCCCAGCCACGCGCGGAGGTTCGCATGCCGCCCAGCACTGACCGGTTGCTCGCCGAGGTCGAGGCCAGCACCGCGACACTGGCCGGGATCGTCAGCGACTGTGATCCCGGACTCGCCGTGCCGTCCTGCCCGGACTGGACCTTGCAGCAGCTCGGCACCCACCTCGGGCGCGTCCACCGGTGGGCCGCCGAGATCGTCAGCTCCCCGACGGCCGAGGCGATCCCGATGAAGGCCGTACCGGACGGCGTCCCGCCCGCCGGCCCGGCCGGGCAGGCGGGCTGGCTGGTGGCGGGAGCGGCGCGGCTGGCCGACGCCATCCGCGCGGCCGGGCCGGAGCCGGTGTGGGCATTCGGCAGCCTGGCCCCCGCGGCGTTCTGGGCCCGGCGGCAGGCACACGAGACGATGGTGCACCGCGCCGACGCGGAGCTGGCCGCCGGCCGCCCGGTGGTACTGGACCCCGGGCTGGCGGCCGACGCCATCGACGAGTGGCTGACCATCATGGCCGGACCCCGGTACGGGCGGCCGGATGCGAGGCAGGCCGCCCTGCCGGACAGCGCATCGCTGTGCGTCAGCGCCATCGCACCGGATCAGCGGGGAACGGGGTCCGGTCAGTGGCTGATCAGCAACGCCGGCGGCGGTGTCGTGGTGCAGGGCGCGGCCGGGGATGCTGTGCTTGCCGGGCGGGACGCGCCGCGGCCGGGCGCACCGGGACCGGACCTGACCGTGTCCGGCCCGCCCGATCAGCTCCTGCTCGTGCTGCTGCGCAGGATCCCGGCGGCGGCCGCGGCAATTACTGTGACCGGCGATGCCACGCTGCTGACCGGGTGGCTGGCAGGCACGCCGTTCTGATCGGCCCGGCGCCGCCAGCCAGCTGCGGGTAGTCCGGCTGCCTGCCGTGCGCCAGGTTACAGCCAGCTGACCCGCGCGCTGGTCAGCTCGTCGTCCGCGGGCGCGGTGCCGAGTTCCCCTGCCTTCACCTGGTCGAGCATGACGTGCACCGCGCGCTGCACGTCGGGAACCGCGCCGCGCAGTCGCTGTGCGTCGGCGGCCAGCGCCGCGTCGACCTCGACCCCCGCCTGACCGAGCAAGCCCTCCAGGTCGGACAGCATGGTGCCCACCCAGCCGACCGGGTCGCTGGTAAGCGCCCGGTCGAATACCCGCTTGCCCGGCTCCCAGTTACGCATGCCCGGGTGGTGGTGCGCCCGGTTCAGGCTGCCGGGCGGTCCGTCGGCACTTTCCAGCAGGTCGGCCCGCCAGACCGGATCGGCGATCGTGATCGGGCGCGAGGAGTAGATCGAGCCGGTCAGCTCGCCCGGCTGAAGCATCCGGACCTCGACCCGGACTCCGCGCTCAGGACCTTCCTGGCCCTTAGCCGGCGCCGGGTCAATGAAGTAGATGTCGCCCACGACGACGCCGATCCGGTCGAAGCCGAACACCTGCAGCATGATTCTCGTCCCGTCTGTGCTGTGCTCCTGACATCATCACCCGGGACGGCCGGGTCCGGCCATAGCGGGGCGCTCAGGAGATGTCCGGCCTCCGAGCGGGGACCGACGTCCCGAAGGCTGCCCGACCTTTGGCACTGGCGGCCGCCGATGGCGGTGGCATTAGCTGAGGGTAAAAGGCCAGCGGCCAGAGGGGGCGTCATGGCTGAGCATGCATCGATCATCGGGGCGCACTGGTTCTTCCGCGGACTGCCAGCTGAATACGTCGAGCGGATCGCCTCTGCTGCCACCCACGTGAAGTTCCCGGCTCAGTACCGGCTGTTCGACGAGGGCATGACGGCGCAGAAGTTCTGGCTCATCGACGCGGGCCAGGTCGCTCTCGACGCGGTGATTCCGGGCGTCGGCAGGGTGGTCATCGAGTCACTCGGCCGCGGCGAGGTGGTCGGACTGTCCTGGCTGCAGCCGCCGTATCAGTTCCGGTACGGAGCCGTCGCCACTCAGCCGCTGCAGGCATTTGAGTTTGACGCTGCGGCGGTCCGGGCCGCGTGCGACGAGGACCCGGCGCTCGGCTACGCGCTCGTCAGCCGCTTCATGGCGGTGGCCGCGCACCGGCTGCAGGCGACCAGGGCACGCCTGCTGGAATCCCGGGCAGCTGCGGCCTGACGTCCGCCGCGCGGCCGGGCCGGCCCGGTCAGTGCCGGGATCCCGGCATCACCGCGGATCTGGCCGGTCTACGTTCCAGTGCCGGACCACCGACGCGATCCACGGCCGGTCGTCACTGGTGCGCTGCAGCATCATCCGGCTTATCACCCGCTGGCCGCCCTCGTTGTCGCCGTAGAGCAAGTCAATGGTGAGCACGTCATTGCCCATGATCGCGGCGGCCGCGTCGTCGTGCTGCGGATCAGCGCCGTCCCGGAAGGCGCCCTGCCAGAACCCGATGTCGGCAGGCGCGATCAGGAGGTCACGTCCCTGCTGCCGGAAGGCGTCCGGGTCGGGCCGCTGCGGGTTGAGCAGCCGGCCGACCTCGAACTTCCAGCCGTGCAGCACCGCGATGCCCTGGCCGACATCCCGGAGCGAGATAGCCATGTAGACGACGCCATTCTCGACTTCCGCCACGCCACATCCACCTGCGAGAATGACGTACTTGCCTTCCTGGAAGAAGATCTTCTGCTGCGGGTCGTCGAGCCGCGACGGCATCAGCAACGGCCGCATATTCACCTGCAGGGCCTGCTGGGCGACCCGCGCGGACCGGTTCGCGGAGCGGACCGAAGCGAATGTGGCGACCGCCAGCACCAGGGTGCCCGCGCCGGTAGCCAGCGAGGAGACGGTGGTCCAGTTGATCATTTCGAGCCCACAGTACCGGAGGACCGGGCCGTCCCAGCGGTCGCCGGCTGTGTCCGGCGGCTGGCTCCGGGCTGCGGCGCCGCTGGTCAGGCGGGGTCCGAATTGCTAGCATGGTTAATACAGGATTAATACCTGATGTCTATTTATCGATTCGCCGGATAATTCTCTGTAGCGAAACTGAACGAGGTCACCCTGTGGGTAACGGCTCGCGCGACTTCGTTCTCGATGACGCGGGCGCCTCGGCCGATGAGCGACTGGCTAAGGCCGCCGCGGAGGCCGGGAGCGCGGCAGGTGGCGGCCTGCACTGGCAGCGCGCGGGCGCGGCCAGCAGCTGCCGTCGCACCTGGCTCGACACCTTTGACTGGCGCCTGTACCGGGCTGGCCTGACGCTGGAGCAGGTGGCCACGCGAGGCGGTGCCGACCTGGTACTGACCGGGCGGGACGGAGAGGTTATCGCGGCCGAGCACCTGCCGGACGGCACCGTGGGGTGGCCATCGCTGCTTACCGGCTTGCCGGCCGGCCCGCTGCGGGAGCGGCTTGAGCCGGCTGCCGGGATACGCGCGCTGCTGCCGGTGGCCCGGGCCACCAGCCGGGTGACTGAGCTGCGGGCCCTGAACGGCGACGCCAAGACGATCGCCAGGCTCGCCATCGACAAGATGGCGGTCACCTACCCCGCCAGGGCGGTGGTCGCACCGCGGCTGACCCTGACGCCAGTGCGCGGCTACTGGGGCCACGCCGACCGGCTTGAGCAGGCGCTGCGCGCACAGCCGGGGGTCGGCGACGGTGCTGCCCCGCTGGCCGCCGCGCTGGCCGCCGCGGGCAGCCGGCCGGGCGAGACGCCAGGCAAGGCGGCAGCGACGCTGCTCAGCCCGGAGCAGCGTGCCGGTGACGCGCTGGCCCTGATCCTGACCGCGCTGCTCGACACGATCGAGGCGAACGTGCCTGGCACGATCCGCGATATCGACACCGAGTTCCTGCACGACCTGCGCGTCGCGGTGCGCTGGACCCGGTCGGCCCTGAAGCTCTGCGGCCCGGCGCTGCCGGGCGGGCTGGCCCGCAGGTTCAAGCCGTCGTTCCGCTGGCTCGGGGATCTGACCACGCCGACCAGGGACCTGGATGTGTACCTGCTCGGCCTGCCCGACATGGCGGCGGGCCTTATCGCGGCCACCGATGATGACCTGGCCCCGTTCCGTGATCATCTGATCAGGACGCGTGCCGCTGCCCGGGCGGGGCTGTGCCGGGGACTGCGGTCGGCCCGGTTCACCAGGCTTGCCAGCGACTGGCGCGCGGAGCTTGCCGTCGTCCGGCAGGCGCGCAAGCGGCCCGCGGTCGCGCAGCTGGCCGCCGAGCGGATCGGCGCGGCGCACCGCAACGCGCTCGACGCGGGCGCGCTGATCACTGCGACATCGCCCTCGCAGAGCCTGCACGACCTGCGGAAGAGATGTAAGGAGCTTCGCTACCTGGTGGAGATGTTCGGATCGCTGTACGACCCGGCCGAGCGCTGGCAGGCCGTGCGGGAGCTGAAAGCGCTGCAGGACAGCCTGGGCGAGTTCCAGGACGCCGAGGTCCAGCGGGCGGAGATCCGCGCGTTCGCGGCGCAGATGCTCACGGACCGGTCCGCGCCGGCGGCCACGCTGCTGGCGATGGGCGAGATCGCGGCGGGCCTGGCGCGGCGGCAGCGGAAGGCGAGGAACGAGTTCGACGCGAGGTTCGCGGCCTTCGCCAGCCAGGCCAGCCAGCAGCGGCTGGCGGCGCTCGCCGGGATCAGGGCCGCATGAAGATCTTCGCGACCTACAACATCAAGGGCGGCGTCGGGAAGACGGCCACGGCCGTCAACCTGAGCTATCTCGCGGCGATGGATGGCTACCGGGTGCTGCTGTGGGACCTGGACCCGCAGGGTGCGGCAAGCTTCCTGTTCCGGATCAAGCCGCGGGTAAAGGGCGGCGGCAAGGGCCTTATCCAGGGCACCAGGTCGATCGATGCGGCCATCAAGGGCACCGATTACGCCAACCTCGACCTGCTGCCGGCTGACTTCACCTACCGCAATCTCGACCTGCTGCTGGATTCTGCGAAGCGGCCTGCCCGCCGGCTCGCCAGCCTGCTGGCACCGCTCAAGTCCGAATACGACGTCATCTTCCTGGACTGCCCGCCGAGCATCTCGCTGCTATCGGAGAGTGTCCTGCATGCGGCCGACGTGCTGCTGGTGCCGCTGATCCCGACAACCTTGTCGGTCCGAACGCTCGATCAGCTCACCGAGTTCGTCGGTGCGATGAACGGGCACCGGCCAGCCGTGCTCGCCTTCTTTTCCATGATCGACCGGCGCAAGCAGCTTCACCTGAAGATCGCCGCGGAACTGCCTGAGTCGAGGTCGGACTTCGCCGCTACGGTGATCCCGGCGCTATCAGCCATCGAGCGGATGTCGGTCCAGCGCGCTCCGGTCACCGCGTCCGCGCCGCGCAGCGCGGGCGCCCGGCAGTACGGGCAGCTCTGGCTGGAGGCGCGGCAGCGGGCCGGACTGGTCGTGCCGGGCCGGTGAGCTGCCCGGCTGCCAGCTCAGCCCAGGCCGTCCAGGAAGCTGATCATCGCGTCGTTCACCTCGGCAGGCCGCTCCTGCTGCGTCCAGTGCCCGCAGCCGGGCAGCATCACCTGGCGGGTCAGGCCAGGCAGGAACTCCGCCAGGCCGTCAGCCGGGATGAAGCTGATAACCGGATCGCGCTCGCCGGCCACGAACAGGGCCGGAACGGTGATCTTGGCGTGCTGCCACGCACTGGTCAGCTCCCAGTTCCGGTCCATATTGCGGTACCAGTTGAGCGGGCCGGTGAATCCTGCCTGCGCGTACTGCGACACGTACGCCTCGATGTCCTGCTCCGTCAGCCAGGAGGGCAGCTCCGCCGGCTCGCTGGCGGCATCGAGGAAACCGCCGCCCGCCGGGATCAGCGACATGCCGGCCGCCTCGCCGGACAGCGCCGAGAGCACCGTGCGGAAGGTCGCGGCCGGATCGCGGCTCAGCTCCGCGTCGGCCACTCCGGGCTGCTGGAAATAGACCATGTAGAAGCCGTCGCCGAGGAACTGGCGGAGCGTGGCTATCGGCGCCGTACTCCCCCGCGGCCGGTAGGGCACGCTCAGCCCGATGACGCCGCGGATCCGGTCCGGCCGGAACAGCGCGGTGTGCCAGGCCACCGGGGCGCCCCAGTCGTGCCCGGCCACGACGGCCTGCTCCTCGCCGAGCGCGTCCATCAGCGCCACCACATCGCCGGCCAGGTGCAGGATCGTGTACTGGCTGACGTCAGCGGGGTCATCGGGTCCGCCGGGCGGCCCGGTCTCGCAGTAGCCGCGCTGATCCGGAGCCACCGCGTGGTAGCCGGCCGCGGCCAGCGCGACGAGCTGGTGACGCCAGGAATACCAGCTCTCCGGGAAGCCATGCAGCAGCAGCACCAGCGGTCCCTGGCCCGCCTCGGCTATGTGCATCCCCAGCGGGCCAGCCTGGACGTGCCGGTGGGTGATCTCGGGGTGGCTTGTCGCCGGGTCGGTCATGGCGCGAGAATAACCCGTTAACGAGATGCTATGAGCGGCATGTCAACGTCATACCCAGTGTTTCTAGCTAATTGCGTACACAAGTGTCCCGCCCACGGAGCATCCTGTAAGTCAGGGAATCCTGTTGGCCGGGGAACGCGCGGCCGGATTCGGCATGAACGAGATGCGTCCGCGGTGCGGACAGTCCGCCCAGAGGGGGGTCAGTGAGTCGCAGGCTGCTTCGGCTCGAGATTCCGGTCTTCCCGGAGCGGATGATGTTCCGGGTGCATGACCCAGTAGCGGAGCTCGACGCGCCGGGCGCGGCGGTACCGCCGCTGGACTCACTCATCAGCACCAGCCGGGACCAGCTCATCGTCTCGTGCGCCCAGCAGCATCTGGGCGTGCAGCTGACCGTCGAGGAATGGGACGACGCGCCGCCGCCCTTCAGCGACGGCTACGAAGACGAAGCCAAGTGCACCCTGTACCTGCGCGGTCAGCTGTGCGTCGACATGGGCAACTCTGGCCAGGCGGTCCAGGGCCTGCGGCTGAGCGGCGGAGTCGGTGACTACGGCGTCCGCGTCTATACCCGGAACCGGGCGGCCGCGCTGCAGAGCTACGACGAGCTCTACAAGCAGTACGCCGATCCGCTGAGCGATGAATTCCAGCAGGCCCGTAAGCAGCTGGAGGGAATGGAGCAGTACCTGCTCCAGCTATGGCGGGAGTCCTGACCAGAGGCGCGGGAGTCCTGACCAGAGGCTCGGAGAACTAGCCGGCCTTCGGGTGCGCGGCCGGGCCGTGTCCGCCGGAGATATCCGGAGCGCTCGGGGTCTTCGCAGCCGACGAGGTCGCTGAGGCACGTGCCTTCGGGACCGGGTAGTGCTGCCTGGCGAACGGGCTGAGCACGAAGAGCACGAGTGTCACGGTGGCGATGAGTGCGAGGGCGAGGACGCCGCTGATCGTCCTGGCCCGCTGCGACAGCAGCGGACCGGGCAGGCCCTGCTGGCCGAAGGCACTCAGCCTGGAGGCAAGCCGTGGATCATCGGCGGCAAGGTTCCGCTCCATCTCCTCCAGGATGCGCTGCTCATCCATCGACAGAGCCACAGCGCCACCTCCGCCCGGACTGGTCGGCTCAGCCGGCCATTGCTGGCCAGCCCCATTCCACGATTGTTTACTAGGCCTTTGCTGACGGCAAGAGGAAGCGGACATGTCAGGTACGCAATGGCAGCTTTCGCCCGGAAGGCGGAGATGATGCTCCGACGACCGCCGCGGCCGCCGCGGCCAGTACCCGGCTATCGAAAACGTATTTGATTTCGTCGAACGCACGTTCTATGCTCAGCTGTCATGCGCTGGGACTCGCTGCGGCTGATCGACAGTGACCAGCCTGCCGGGCAGCCAGCTGGGCGGGCTGCGGCCGAGAGTGCCGCCGCCAGTTCCGGTCCGGCCGCCAGCGCAGGCCGGGCCGCGGGGTCCGGCCGGGCCACGGGGTCCGGCCAGACCGCACTGTTCGACCGGGTGGCGGTCACGCGGACCTTCGATACGCCGGGATTTCTGCGGCATGACCTTTCATGAGGTGCATGCCAGAAGCCTGATCAGCAAGGTGCCGGCCGCGTCCCGGATGCCTTTCCGCTGGACCATCAATCCTTACCGAGGCTGCAGTCACGCCTGCGCTTACTGCTTCGCCCGGAACACGCACACCTACCTGGACCTGGACTCAGGCCACGACTTCGACACCCAGATCGTCGTCAAGGTCAACGCCCCGGAGCTGCTCCGCCGCGAGTTGCGAGCGCCGCGCTGGGGCAGCGAGCACATCGCGATGGGCACCAATGTCGATTGCTACCAGCGCGCCGAAGGCAGGTACCAGCTGATGCCGGGCATCATCGCGGCGCTGACCGAGGCGGCGAACCCGTTCTCGATCCTCACCAAGGGCACGCTGATCCTGCGTGACGCCGCGCTGCTGGAACGTGCTGCTCGCGTGACCGACGTGGGGCTCAACGTATCGGTCGGTATTATCGATAAATCGCTTTCTCGATCTATCGAGTCTGGAGCGCCGAGCCCGGAACGCCGGCTTGGCGTCTGCGCCGCGCTGGCCGGGCGCGGCCTGCCGTGCGGTGTGCTGATGGGGCCGGTGCTGCCGTTCCTGTCCGATTCCGCCGCGCAGCTTGATGAGGCCGTAGCGCGAATCGCGGCTGCGGGTGCCGCGCACGTGACCGCGATCGTGCTGCATCTGCGGCCGGGTGCCAGGGAGTGGTTCCAGCGCTGGCTGGCACTGCATCATCCGGAACTCGCCGGTGCATACCGCGGGCTCTACGGCGACCGCGCGTATGCGCCGGCTAGCTATCAGCGCGAGATTGCCGTCCAGGTCGCGGAGCTGGCCAGGAAGTACGGTGTCGGCCGGACGAGCCCGGCCGGCGCGCGCCGGCTACCCGCCGCGAATCAGCCGGGACGCGCGGGCCAGCCTGATCAGGACACCTCGGCGGGAGTGCAGCTCTCGCTGATGTGACCTGAGACTGGCAGGCCGGCCGCGCGCCAGCCAGCGAATCCGCCCGCCAGGTCGGTGGCCAGCAGCAACCCCAGGTCCTGCAGCGCGGCGGCGGCCAGCCTGGAGGTATATCCCTCCGAGCAGAACACGATCGTCTGCAGCTCGTAGCTGGCGATCGGCAGCCGCGCTGCCGAAGCAGGATCGAACCGCCACTCCAGCACGTTCCGTTCCACGATGATCGCGCCGGGTATCCCGCCTTCCGCGCGCCGCTGCGCCTCCGGCCTGATGTCGATCAGGACCGCGCCGGCTGCGACGGCCGCCGCGGCCTGCTCCGGGCCGAGCCCGGATCGTGGCCGCCGGGCATGCCGCGATCGGGGGTGAGGACTGCGGCAGCTGATCCGCCCTGTGCGGTGGCGGTCGCCCGACTTCCTGACGAGACCATCCTATGAATCCAATCGAGTTAGTCGAAGTTCCGGCCTACGGTACCCCGCCGGCTGACATTGCGCTGGTCACGCCCGTCTACGCTGGACCGGAAATCAGCCGATGCGGCCGCCAGCGCCGCCAGTCAGCCAGGGAGGCCTGTTGCCGGGCAGCGAACCGACGCTCGCCAGCATGTCCGCGACACATCGTCGGCATCAGCACTCGGGACCAGGGGCGGCGGACCTGGCGGCCATCGCGGTCGGCGGCGGCGCCGGCAGCGTCGCACGCTACCTGCTGTCGGCAGCGTTCCCGGCTGGCCACGGCTTCCCGTGGGCGGTATTCGGCGTCAACGTATCCGGCTGCTTCTGCCTCGGCATCCTGATCGTCTACCTGCTCGAGGTATGGCCGCCGCGCCGGCTGCTGCGGCCCTTCCTGGCCGTGGGGCTCATCGGCGGTTACACCACCTTCTCCACCTACGCCGCCGGCGTCATGACGCTGCTGACGGGCCGGGAAGCCGGCCTGGCCAGCGCCTACGCACTCAGCAGCGTGCTGGCTGCCCTCGTGGCTGTGTGGAGCGGCATGAAAGCGGCGCGGGCGCTGGCTAGGATGCCATCGAGGCACGCCACCCTGCGGCGCAGCGGAGATGCCAGATGACACTGCAAGGGCCGGCCCGGCGGATCACGATCTTCATCGGCGAGTCGGACCGGTACCAGCACCGGCCGTTGTACGCGGAGATCGTGCGTCGCGCGCACAAGCGCGGGCTGGCCGGGGCCAGCGTGTTCCGCGGCCTGGAAGGGTTCGGTGCGGCGTCCCGGATCCATACCAGCCGGCTGCTCTCGCTCAGCGAGGACCTGCCGATGGCGATCATCATCGTGGACACCGCGGAGCGTACCGAGGAATTCCTGGACGACGTGGCAGACCTGGTCACCGGCGGCCTCATCATCGTCGATGACGTGCACGTGCACACCTACCGCGGCGGTAGCCAGCCGTGATCGTGCTGGCAGTGCTGGCTGGCGGCATGATCGGCGCGCCGGCCAGGTACCTGGCCGACCGGATGCTGCAGGCCAGGCATGACAGCGTGTTCCCGTGGGGAACCTTCGCCGTGAACATGGCGGGCTCCGCGCTGCTCGGGTTCCTGCTCGGGGCGCAGCGCCACCTCGGCCTGCCGCCCGCGGCGCTGGCCCTGCTCGGTACCGGATTCTGCGGCGGCCTGACGACGTTCTCCACCTTCAGCTATGAGACGCTCCGGCTGCTCGAGGACGGGGCCGTCGGCGAGGCCGGGGTGAATACGGTCGGCAGCCTGGCTGGCGGCGTACTGCTGGCCTGGGTCGGCTACCGGCTTGCGGTCGCGCTCTGATCGGCCGGCCCTCCGGGCTCGCCGGCCCGGCCGGTCCCCTCGGTCAGCTCGCCCGGACAGCGCACGTAAAGTGGATTGCCGTGGAAGCACTGCAGAACAGCCAGGTACGGCCCGTCGCGGATGGCCTGACGGTCAGCACGGTCAGGTCCGTCGATCCGGGTGACTTGCTGGCCCGGCTGCCCGGACCCGCCGCATCGGCCTGGATACACCAGGGCGATGGCCTGGTGGGCTGGGGTGAAGCAGCGCGGCTGACGATCCCGGCAGGCGTGGACCGGTTCGCGGCCGGCGAGAAGTGGCTGGCGGAATTGTTCGATGCCGCTACGGTCCGGGACGAGGTCGGCGTGCCGGGCACCGGCCCGGTCGCGTTCGGCAGCTTCACTTTCGACCCCGCCTCCGAAGGTTCTGTCCTGGTCGTGCCGTCGATCGTCGTCGGCCGCAGGTCCGGCGTCGGCTGGCAGACCACGATCACCGCGCACGGCGCCGCGCCGCAGGTTCCGGCTACTCCCCCGGTTAATCCGGCCGAGGTCCGCTGGAGTGACGGCAGCCTGAGCGCTCCGCAGTGGGAGCAGGCGGTGTCCGCCGCCGTGACCCGGATCAAGACCGGCGAGCTGCGCAAGGTCGTGCTCGCCCGTGACCTGCACGCCTGCGCGTCGGGCGACATCGACGTGCGGGTGCTGCTGGCCAGGCTCGCCGCTCGTTCCCCTGACTGCTACACGTTCGCCTGCGCCGGCCTGGTCGGCGCGACGCCGGAGCTGCTGATCCGGCGGGAGGGGCATCGCGTCAGCTCGCTGGTGCTGGCGGGCACGATGGGACGCGGCGGCAGCAAGGCCGACGACGAGGCGCTCAGCTCGGCTCTGCTCGGCTCCTCCAAGAACGCGGAGGAGCACCGTTACTCGGTCGAGTCCGTCCGCGAGCTGCTTGCCCCGCTGTGCGCCGAGCTCACGGTCGATCCCGGACCGTTCCTGCTGCAGATGGCTGACTACCAGCACCTGGCTACCTCGGTGACCGGTGTGCTTGACCGGGACACGTCTGCGCTCGCGCTGGCGGCATCGCTGCACCCGACCGCGGCGATCTGCGGCACCCCGACCGAGGTGGCACTGGAGCTGATCCGGGAGCTCGAGGGGATGGACCGGGGACGCTACTCAGGCCCGGTGGGCTGGGTCGACGCGCGTGGCAACGGCGAGTGGGGCATCGCCCTTCGTTGCGGCGAGATTGACGGCCGCCGGGCCCGGCTGTTCGCCGGCTGCGGCATCGTGGCCGGCTCCGAGCCCAGTGCGGAGCTCGCCGAGGCCGAGACCAAGTTCCGGCCGATGCGCCGCGCCCTGGAAGGCTGACCGCCGACGCGGCGGGCAACCTGCTGGCGCAGCGCGTGTCCGGTCAGGCCGCTACGGGATCAGCACGATCTTGCCGCGGGTGTGGCCCGTTGCCAGCAGCTCGTAAGCGTCGCGCACCTGCGCCAGCGGGAACGTCGCGGCAACAGGCACCTCGAGCCGGCCGGACGCGACGAGTCCGGCAAGCTCGGCGAGTGTCGCAGCGCTCGCCCCGGCCGCGCTGCCCTCGGCCTTGACGCCGTACTTCCCCACTGCCGCGAAGTCGGCGATCGTGTCTATCCGGCCCGGCTGGACGCCGAGTTCCAGGGCCAGTTCCACGTAACCGGTGCCGAAGGTGTCGATGAACGCGTCGACGTGCCCGGCCGCCTGCCGGATCCGCTCGGCGGCGCCATCGCCGTAGCTGACCGGGACAATCCCGCGCGCAGCGAGCCAGTCGTGGTTTGCCGTGCCCGCCAGCCCGATGACGGTGGCCCCGGCGAGCCTGGCCAGCTGGACGGCGATCGAGCCGACCCCGCCGGCCGCGCCCGACACCACCACGGTATCGCGGGCGGCGAGGCTGACTGCCCGGACGGCGGCATACGCGGTGGCGCCTGCCACGAACAGCGAACCGGCGACCTCCCAGGGCACGGCCGGCGGTTTCGCGGTGAGGTTCGCCGCCTCGGCGAGCACGTACTCCGCGTGGCTGGCTCTGTTATCGGTAAAGCCGATCACCTCATGGCCGGCCGCGAAGCCGCCCGCGCCGGGGCCAGCCGCCATGACGATCCCGGCGAAGTCGCTGCCCTCGCCAGAGGGAAACACCGCGGGGAACCGGGCGTGCAGGAGGCCGTCCCGGATCTTGGCCTCACCGGGGTTAATGCCCGCGGCCTTGACCTGCACTACGACCTGGCCAGCTCCGGGCGCCGGCATCGGCACCTCGGCCAGGTGCAGCACCTCGACACCGCCGTAGTGATCGAACCGCACAGCCTTCATGACAGTCCTCCTTCGCGCCCCGGGGGTCTGGCCATCCGGCTGGGGCTAACCGGGACGGCGGCCAGGTTATGCCGCGCTGGCGATACGCCCTTCGGCGCCTGCGGCGCGGTAAGAGCCGGCCTGCTGGCGGTGCAGGCGATACCGTTGGCTGATCGAGGCGGAGGGGAAGACATGGACAGGGACATTGTCAGCCAGGTCGTCGACATTGCCTGCCGGGTGGTCGCGAGCGGCGCCATCTCCGCGAACGGTCACGGCAATGTCAGTGTCCGGGTACCCGGCGCGGCGGAGATGTACTTCACCGGGGGCCCGTCGCTGCGTGACCATCCGGCGTCGGCTGTCGTCCGGGTGGGCCTGGACGGCACGCTGATCGACGGCGAGCTGCCGCCCATCCAGGCGGCGGTGGTTGCCATGCATACGGCCATGTACGCCGACTCGGCCGAGGTGGGCTGCGTCATCCACACGCATTCGCCGTATGCGACAGCATTCGCCGTGGCCCGCCGCCCGATCGGCTGCTGGGTGGAGGCGATGGCGATGTTCGGGCTCGCCGGTGGCGTGCCGGTCGCGCGCTACGGGCCGCGCGGGTCTGCGGAGGCGATCGCCGGCATCCGGGCGTCGGTCCAGCCGGGCACGCCGGCCGTGCTGCTGGCCAATCACGGCGTGCTGGTCTTCCACCGCACTCCGGAGCTGGCGATCCTGGTCGGCGGCGTGGTCGAGGAGGCGGCGCAGGCGGGGATCAACGCGGCCGCGATCGGGGGGCCGGTCGAGATCGAGACGGAGCTGCGGGCCGCCGCCCTGCAGCGCGCCATGAGCTTCGACGACCGCGGCACCGTCCGGGCCTGACGGCCCGCGCGGGCTGGCAGGTCGCGCGGGCCAGGCAGGTCGCGCGGGCCAGGCAGGTCGCGATCGGCGGTGCTGCCCCGGTGGCCTGTCACCAGGGCAGGAAGCCGTTACCCTCGTCGCCCGAGCTGGTCCACAGGTGACCCCAGAGCTTCCCGGTCGGCCCGTCCGCAGGCAGGGTGGCAAGCTGAACGCTGACGTCCGCGCCCTCCTCGGGCGCGCGGAACCCGCTGCGGCCGTTGAGGTCGGTCGCGCAGTAGCCGGGATTGGCCGCGTTCACCTTGATGGGCGTGTCCCGCAGCTCTTTCGCGTACATCGCGGTGATCATGTTCAGCGCCGTCTTGGACGACGGGTAGGGCACCGACGCCATCGGGAACAGCGGACTGTCCGGATCGGTCATCGAGCCGATGGACCCGACCTCGCTGCTGACGTTGACGATCCTGGCCGCCTCCGCCCGCAGCAGCAGCGGCAGCATCGCGTTGGTCACCGCGACCACGCCGAACACGTTGGTCTCGTAGACGGCCCGCAGCGTCGCCACCGTGGTCTGGCTCGGCTTACCGGTGCCGTCGCCGCGGGCGATCCCCGCGTTGTTGATCAGCACGTCCAGCACCCCGAACTCGGCATCGATCCAGCTGGCCGCGCGGGCGATGGAGTCTTCGTCGGTGACGTCCAGCTGGACGAACCTGACATCCGCTCCGCCGGCAGCGAGGTCCGCGACGGCCTGGCGGCCGAGGGCCGGGTCCCTGGCCCCGGCCAGCACGGTCCAGCCGTTGCTGCCGAGAATCCGCGCGGTTGCGTATCCGATGCCCTTGTTGGCGCCGGTGATCAGTGCGATGGATGTCATGCTCACACGATGCCAGCGCGGCACCGCCGCCGGGAGAGACCGGCCGAGCCCGGGATCAGCAGTACCTCCCGGAGGACCGGCCCGTCGCCGGGCCGGCCTGCGGTGATGAGGCAAGCTGGACTGGCGTGCCGACCGGGCGGAGGAGACTGCTAGTGAATCGTGACGACCTGGCGACATTCCTGCGGACCCGCAGGCACCGGCTTCGCCCTGCGGACCTGGGCCTGCCCGAGACTGGTCCGCGCCGGACGCCCGGGCTGCGCCGTCAGGAGGTTGCCCAGCTTGCGGGCATGTCGGTCGATTACTACATCCGGCTGGAACAGGGCCGTGGCCCGCAGCCGTCGCGGCAGATCCTGGCCGCCCTGTCGCGGGCCCTGATGCTGACCGCGGACGAGCGCGACTACGTCTTCCGGCTGGCGGGCGAGAGCCCCCCGCAGCTGGCTGCATCGTCCCGGCACGTCAGCCCTGGCATCCGCAGCCTGATCGATGACATGCCGGAGACCCCGGCCTACGTCGTCGACGCCAAGTACGACGTGCTGGCCTGGAACCGGCTGGCGACCTTCTTCATCGGCGACCTGTCCGGGATCCCGGAGCAGGACCGGAACATGATCCGGTGGATGTTCCGCCAGCCGGCCGCCGAACTGGCGTGGTCAGACGAGGCCACGCTGCGGTTCGTCCGGGCTACGGTCGGCGACCTGCGCGCCGGCTACGCGCGCAATCCGGCCGATCGCGGGTTCCGCGACCTGGTCACCGAGTTGCTCGCGCTGTCCCCCGCGTTCGCCTCGATGTGGGCCGAGCACGTGGTCGAGACACGCCAGCCGCTGGTCAAGCGGGTCGACCATCCGCTGGCCGGGCAGCTCGAATTCGAGTGCCAGATCCTGCATGTGGCCGACACCGGCCAGCGGCTGATCGTGTACTGCGCCGCGCCGGGTTCGACGACCCGTCAGGCCTTCGCCCGGCTGGCCGCGCTCGGCAGCGTCTCCGCGGCCACGCCGTGACGGCCTCGGCCGGCCACAGTGGCGACGGCGAAGGTGGCGCTGACGGGCGGGACGGGTCAGGTCAGGTGTTCGCCGACATGAGGCTGCCGGGCAGCGCCGATGCGATAGCCCCGGACGGCTCGCACGTCAGGGTGCTGCTGCGGCTGGGCGGCGGCAGCATGGCGCATTTCGCGCTCGATCCCGACCAGGTGACCCGGCCGGTCGCGCACCACAGCGTTGACGAGATCTGGTACGTCATCAGCGGTCACGGCGAGATGTGGCGACGGCAGCCCGGCCACGAGGAGACCGTTCCCCTCCGCCCCGGAACCTGCGTGTCCATTCCCGCGGGCACGTCGTTCCAGTTCCGGTGCGGGAGCGATGGCCCGCTCGCGATCGTCGCGATCACCATGCCGCCATGGCCCGGCGACGGCGAGGCTTACGTGGTGACCGGCCCGTGGGCACCAGATGTGCCCGGGCCGCGCTAGCCGAGGCCGTCCAGGTGCGCGGTGTCGTTGAAGCCGCGCACGATCCACCGGCCAGCGGTGATGACGATCCGGGTGATCGACGCGTTCTCCGCGCCGACGAAGGCGAACGGCCGTGAGCCGGTAGCGAGCGCCATGGCCTGGCCGATGACACCGCCGTGCGTGACCGCCGCGACCCGCTGGCCGGCCTGAGCGGCGGCCAGCCGGTCGATGGCTGCCCGCACCCGCGCGGCAAACTCCGCTGCCGGCTCAGCGCCGGGGATGACGTCCCAGCGTTCCTCGGCGAACATGCGCTGCGCGACCGGGTGCCCGATCGCCACCATCTTGCGGTACGCACCGCCTTCCCAGGCTCCCAGGTTGACTTCCCGCAGGTCAGCCTCGACTACCGGGGCGAGGCCGGTCGCTGCCGCGAGTGGCTCGGCGGTCTGCGCGGTGCGCTGCAGGGTGGTGACGTAGATGGCGGCGAGGCCCGCGGTGCGCAGGCGCGCCGCAAGGCGCCGTGCCTGCTGTGCGCCAAGCTCCGACAACGGCGGATCGCCGTGCCCGCCGACCAGCGCGAACGGCGTGCCATCCTGATATGCCTCGGACTGGCCATGCCGCACGAGCAGCAGGTCCAGCGCACCAGGCGGCGGCTCGAACCGGTGCTGCCGGTAGGACACCGGATCCGGGTCAATGCCCGCACTATCGGTCACAAGCCCAGAAGCGTACCGGCCGCGTCAGCCGGGCCGCCATCAGAGTGACGCTGGACGGGAGCGCCCTACGGGCTCGCCGTGGCCGGCTGCAGCCGGCGGCCGAGCCAGGCTGAGACGTAACCCGTGCCGCAGCCCGGCTCGATGCTCGCCACGCCGTGCAGGCTGGCCGGCCTCGCGGACCGGCGTCAGGCCAGGATCTTGGCCTTCTGCTGGTCGAATTCCGCAGCAGTGATGACGCCGCGGTCGCGCAGGCTGGCAAGCTTGTCCAGCTGATCGGCGGTGTTGCCGTCGGACTGGGCGGCGGACTGCACGTACTCGCGGAACTGCTGGTCGGCCTGCTGGGCCTGCCGCACCGACCGCTCGTGCATGGACCCGCCGCGCGCGATCAGGTACACCAGGACACCGACCAGCGGGATGAACAGCACGAACAGGAACCACAGTGCCTTGGCACCGCCGGACAGGTCCCGACTGCGGAAGATGTCCATGAAGATAGCGATCAGGATCCAGATCCACAGCACCCAGAGGAACACCTCGAGGATTGTCCAGAAGACATTGAGCAGCGGATAGGACGAACCCGTTGCGGCCAGTATCATTCGGTGACCTTCTTCTCCCTTGCGCCCGCGGAGCGGCCGAATTGCCGCCCCGGTATTACGGCGTATGGCTCACTCAGGATTCCCTGCGCGCAAGTTCGTGAAATCACCCGCTCCGGGTGAGACGCGCTGGCCTGCGGTAGCGCAGCGCGGGTCAGATCTGGGCAATCGCGGCAGCACACGCCGTGCCGACCGCGGCTCGCAGCTCGGCCTGCTCGCCGCGGTCGGTCGTGACCTCGACCAGCCGGAGGCCGCGGCCGGCCAGCACCTCCGGTAGCTGCGATGCGTGCGTGGCCCGCGCGTACGGCAATCCTGCGGCGGCAGCGAGGTGACCGAGGTTCGCGTTGTGCGGCGTACCGAAGAGGCGCTCGAACGAATCGGGGAAAGCGGCTTGCTCGAGGCCCGAGAAGATCCCGCCGCCATTGTTGTTGACGACAACCAGGCACAGGTCGGGCCGTTCCTCCAGCGGGCCGATGATCAGGCCCGGTGCGTCATGCAAGAGCGCGAGGTCGCCGAGCAGCGCCACCGCGGCCCCGCCGCCAGCACGCTGGTGCGCGAGCGCCGCGCCAGCGGCGGACGAGACCAGCCCGTCGATACCGCTTGCGCCGCGGCTGGCAAGCACCCGCAGGTCCGCACGTGGCACCAGATGCCGGTCCAGGTCACGGGCGGGCATGCTGGACGCCGCCCACAGCAAGGCGCCGCCAGCAAGCGCAGCGCCCAGGTCGCGGGCCAGCAACGGCTCGTTCAGTACGCCGCCTGCCGCGGTCAGCACCTCGTCGGCGGCCGCGCTCGCGGCCGCGTCCGCTGCCAGCCAGTCCGCCAGCCAGCCGGCCCATCGCACCCCGGCCTGCCCGGCCTGCCCGGCCTGGTCCGCCTGCGTGCCGCCTGGCAGCCCGCGCAGCCGGACGCCGCAGGCAACGTCGGTCGCCGACCGCGCCGGGTCGGCCCACCGGCCATCGGGCCGGCCGAGCACGACGTGCCGGCTCGCCGTGCCGCCGGGTGCTGCCGGGGCCGCGCCGTGCAGCAGGGTCAGCTGACCGCGGGACAGCCCAGGCCGGCCCGCCGACACGATGACGTCCGGCCGGTGCGCCGCCAGGAAGCCGGCCGAGTCAAGCAGGAACTGGTACGAGCGCAGCGCGGCTGGTCCGTGCCTCGCCCCGGACGACGGCTCGGCCAGCAGCGGCCAGCCGGCTGCCGCCGCGAGTGCGGCGAGTGACTGCGGATCAGCGGTGCCGTCGCCGCACACGACCACTCCGCGCTCGGTCCAGTCGAGGTCGGCGACCGGCAGGCCGCCCGGATGGCCGGCTGCCGGTCCCGGCCCGGCTGCCGGTTCCGGCCCGGCTCGCCAGGCGCGTGTCCACGGCGCGCCGTCCGGCCGGCCATCCAGTGGCCCTGACCAGCTGGCGTCCGCCCCGGCGGGCACCAGCGGCTCGCGGAACTGCAGGTTGAGATGAACCGGGCCGGCCGACGCGACCCCGTTCCCGGCCGAAACTGACCAGGCACGGGACGCCAGCGAGCGCCAGTAGCCTGCCTGGCCTGGCTGGTCCTCGGCAACCCCGGTTTCGCAGTACCAGCGCACCGCGCCGCCATACAGCTTGACCTGGTCAATCGTCTGGTTGGCGCCGGTGCCGCGCAGCTCGGGCGGCCGGTCGGCGGTGAGAACCAGCAGCGGCACGCAGGCCTCGTCGGCCTCGATGACCGCGGCGTGGAAGTGCGCGGCCGCCGTGCCGGATGTGCACACCACGGCCACCGGCAGGCCACTGGCCTTTGCCAGTCCCAGCGCGAGGAAACTCGCCGATCTCTCGTCGATCCGGACGTGCAGCCGGAGCGGTGAATCAGCCGCCGACGCGGCCGCGTGCAGGGCCATCGCCAGCGCCGCGCTGCGTGAGCCGGGTGCGATGACGGCCTCCCGGAGGCCGCAGCGGACGAGCTCGTCCACGAGCACGGTCGCGAATGCGGTCGACGGGTTCACGGCCGCCTCAGCCGGTCAGCCCGGCGGCGCCGGCCAGCCGCCCGTCGGGCAGGAACTCGGCGGCCGCTTTCATGCGGGCCCGCCAGGCGGCCGGGTCGACCTCCCAGCGAGCCAGCTCGCCGGGATCGACCGCGGCGGCCCGGACCGGCAGCTCGCCCCGCGATTCGGTCAGCGGCACCGCGGTCACGTCGCCGGCCAGCAGGCTCATGGTGGCCAGCCCGCATGCGTGCGGCAGCTCGGGCAGGGCTGCCGCCAGGGCCAGGCCGGCTGCCAGGCCCACCGACGACTCGACCGCGCTGGACACGACCACGGGCAGGCCGCAGGCCTGCGCTATCTGCAGTGCCGCCCGCACGCCGCCGAGCGGCTGCGCCTTCAGCACCACGATGTCCGCGGCGCCGGCCGCGCGCACCGCGAGCGGGTCCTCGGCGCGCCGGATCGACTCATCCGCGGCCAGCGGGACGTCCACCCGGCGGCGCAGCGCGGCAAGCTCGCCGAGAGTCGCGCACGGCTGCTCGGCGTACTCAAGATCAAATGGGGCCAGCGCCGTCAGTACCCGCTCGGCCTGGCTCACGTCCCACCCGCCGTTGGCATCGACCCGGACGTGGCCGGCCGGGCCGATCGCGTCCCGGACGGCCTCGACCCGCGCGATGTCCGCGGATTCCGGCTGGCCCGGCTCGGCGACCTTCACCTTCGCGGTCCGGCAGCCCGACCCGGCGACGATGGCGTGCGCCTGCTCCGGGCCGACAGCCGGCACCGTCACGTTCACCGGCACGCTGGTCCGCAGTGGCGCGGGCCAGCCTTCCGCCGCGGCCTCCAGCGCGCAGCGCAGCCAGCGGGCGCATTCGCGCGGGCCGTAGTCGGGGAACGGGGAGAACTCTCCCCAGCCGGCCGGGCCGTGCAGCAGCGCGCCCTCGCGCAGCGTGGTGCCGCGGAATCGCACCGGCATGGGGATCGCGAAGGCCCGCAGCGTCGGCAGCAGCTCGGCGGCAAGCTCGCGCAGGCCGCTGCCGGTCACGGGCGGCGCGGGAACCTGCCGAAGTCCGGAGCACGCTTGTGCACGTAGGCGTCCCGGCCTTCCTGCGCTTCCTCGCTCATGTAGTACAGCATCGTCGCGTCGCCGGCGAACTGCTGCATTCCGGCCGCACCGTCAGTCACGGCGTTGAGCGCGCCCTTGAGCATCCGCAGTGCCAGCGGCGACTTGGCCAGCATCTCCTGCGCCCACGCGACGGTCTCGTCCTCGAGCCGGTCCACCGGGACGACGGTGTTGACCAGGCCCATCTGCAGGGCCTCCTGGGCGTTGTACTGGCGGCACAGGTACCAGATCTCCCGCGCCTTCTTCAACCCGACCGTCGCTGCCAGCAGTGATGAGCCGTAGCCGGCGTCGAACGAGCCCACCTTCGGTCCGGTCTGGCCGAAGATCGCGTTATCGGCCGCGATGGTCAGGTCGCAGCACACGTGCAGGACGTGACCGCCGCCGATCGCGTAACCGGCCACCATGGCGATCACCGGCTTGGGCGTGCGGCGGATCTGCACCTGCAGATCCAGCACGTTCAGCCGGGCAACGCCGTGCGGGTCGACATAGCCGGCATCGCCGCGGATCCGCTGGTCGCCGCCGGAGCAGAAGGCCTTGTCGCCAGCACCGGTGAGGATGATGACGCCGATCTCGGCATCGTCCCTGGCCACGTTGAACGCGTGCGAGAGCTCGAACAGCGTTGTCGGCCGGAAGGCATTACGCACCTCGGGCCGGTTGATCGTGATCTTGGCGATCCCCTCCGCGGTCTCGTACCGGATGTCGGCGTATTCCTGCCCGTCCGCCGGCCCAGACGCTTTCCAGTCGACCACCGCGGCCCTCCCGATGTTGCCCTGATCTGCCCGGTTAACCTTACGACCGTGACTTCCCGGCCACTGCACGCGGTCCTGCTCCCGGCGTCGGCCGGACAGGAGATGATGGCCGCGCTGGCCGCTGCGCTCGACGGGTCCGGTCCGGCGATCCTGCCGCTTGACCCGGCGCTGCCCGCCGATGCGCTGCGCGCCGCACTCGACGCGTTCAGGCCTGCCGCCATCAGGACGATGGCGGGAACGAGGCCGGTCCCGGCTGCAGCACCTGGCCGGACGCCCGGCGTCGCGGCCGAGACGGCGGTGGTGATCGCGACATCGGGCTCCACCGGCGCGCCGAAAGGCGTCGAGCTCAGTGCCGCCGCGCTGACCGCGTCGGCGGCAGCGTCGCTGCGCCGGATCGGCGCCGGGCCGGGCGACCGGTGGCTGTGCTGCCTGCCTGCGTTCTATATCGCGGGCATCGGCGTACTGGTCAGGTCGCTGATCGCGGGCACGGAGCCCGTCATCGCGCCGTCGCTGAGCCCGGACGTACTGGCCGGGGCAGGGTGCCAGCACGTCTCGCTGGTGCCGACCCAGCTACGGCGGCTGCTGGACGCGGGCGCGGCGCCGGGACCGGTGCGCACCGTGCTGCTGGGCGGCGCAGCGGCACCGGACGGACTGCTGGCCGAGGCACGCTCGGCCGGCTGGCGGGTCGTTACCACCTACGGCATGAGCGAGACCTGCGGGGGCTGCGTCTACGACGGCCTTCCGCTGGACGGAGTGCGGGTGCGAGCCGGCGCTGACGACCGGATCATGATCAGCGGACCGGTGCTGTTCTCCGGGTACCGCCTGCAGCCGGCCCAGACTGACGCCGCCGTGACTGACGGCTGGTTCCGTACTGCCGACCTCGGCGTGGTGACCGGGGACGGCCGGGTCATCGTGCATGGGCGGGCCGACGACGTGATCAACTCGGGCGGTCGCAAGGTGGTGCCCGGCGAGGTCGAGCAGGTACTGGGAACCTGTGCTGGCGTGGCGGACGTTGTCGTGGTGGGAGTTCCCGACGCTGACTGGGGCGAGGCAGTGACGGCCTTCCTGGTCGCCGTGAATCCGGCTGATCCCCCGGCTCCGGCCGAGCTCAGCGCGCACGCCCGGAGGGCCCTTTCCGGGTACGCGGTGCCCAAGAAGTTCGTCGTTGTGCGAGAATTTCCGCTACTACCGTCCGGTAAGCCGGACAGGGTCGCTTTGCGGCACATGGGAGCGCAGGGAACCTGACGCCTGAAATGAGAGGAGCCTGGCGGCGGGCATAAGAGCCTGCACGCAGGGTAGCCAGATTCGGGCGCGCGTCAAGTGCACGGGAACAATTCGCCGCCTCGTGCGTTACAAGATAGTGCCCGCGGTGCTCACTGCCAAGTCCGCCAAGGGTCCCCGCTAAAGAAAACTACCCGCGCCGGCCAGGGCGCGGAGACCCAGCGCATGCCCGTTATGCGCCCGCGAAGGGAGTGTCTCATGCCGAGGAGCGCGACTTTGCTGTCGTCTGCGCGCGAGGATGAGGAGACCACGACCCACGTGGACGAGCTGATCCAGCGTGGCCGCGGCCAGGGATATCTGTCCCTGCCCGAACTTCGCGATGCCTTCGACCAGGCGCGAGTGTCCCCGACTGAGGCCCGTTCCATCATCCGTGAGCTGACCGAGGCGGGCGTGCAACTCGGCAACGACCCGTCCGGCGGGCCAGGAGCAGCGCTGCCCGGCGACGCCGCGGCCGCGCCCGGTGCTGCCCCGGCCGCGGACGCTGACCTGCCCGACGTGGACGCCGAGCTGGCTGAGCTGGCCGCGAGCGCCGCGCCGCGAGCGAGCACGAGCACGCCGGAGACTGACCTTGATGACCAGACCTCGGTCATGGGCGACTCGGTGCACACCTACCTGAAGTCGATAGGCCGCCGCAGCCTGCTGACAGCCGAGGAAGAGGTCGACCTCGCCAAGCGCATCGAGGCCGGCCTGTTCGCGGAGTACAAGCTGGACACCGAGAAGAGGCTCTCCAAGCAGTACCGCGCTGACCTCGAGGCGGTTGCTGACGATGGCAGGCGGGCCAAGGCGCACATGCTCGAGGCCAACCTCCGGCTGGTGGTGTCGGTGGCCAAGAAGTACAGCGACCGCGGACTGTCGCTGCTCGACGTGGTGCAGGAAGGCAACCTGGGCCTCATCAGGGCAGTGGAGAAGTTCGACTACACCAAGGGCTACAAGTTCTCCACCTACGCGATGTGGTGGATCCGGCAGGCTATCCAGCGCGGGTTCGCCGACTCCGCCCGTACTATCCGGCTGCCGGTGCATGTGCTGGAGATGCTGAGCAAGCTGAGCCGGGTCGAGCGGGACATGCACCAGCGGCTTGGCCGTGAGCCGACCCCGGAAGAGCTGGCTGTCGAGCTTGACCGGACGCCGGACCAGATCGAGGAACTGCTGCGTACCAGCCGGCAGCCGATCAGCCTGGACTCGACGATCGGCGAGGACGGCGAGACCAGCATCGGTGACCTGATCGAGGACGTTGACGCACCCGAGGCGGGCGAGCTTGTTGATCGTCAGCTGATGGCCGAGCAGCTGCGGCATGCGCTCGATGCGCTGACGCCGCGGGAGGCCACCATCATGTCGATGCGGTTCGGGCTGTATGACGGTAACCCGCACACCCTTGACGAGATCGGCAAGGCCCTCGGCCTGACCAGGGAGCGCATCCGTCAGCTGGAGAAGCAGTCGCTCTCCAAGCTGCGGCACCCGAGCCGCGCGCAGCCGCTGCTCGACTACGCCAGCTGACTGCGCTAGCTGACTGTGCTAGCTGAGCATCTCAGCGCCAGCCGCTGCTGACGTGCCGGGCCAGCAAGCCGGGCCCGACCCCCCGCCGGGCCCGGCTTGCTGCTGCCGGCGGGCGATCGGCCCGATAATGGCCGGATGCGGGCACAGATCAGGACAGCACGGCCGGCTGACTACGATCCGATCGCTGCGGTAGTCGACAACTGGTGGGGCAGGCCGCTGGCCGGCTCGCTACCCCGGCTCTTCCTCGACCTGTTCCACCGGAGCAGCCTGGTGGCAGAAGGGGACGACGGCCTGGCCGGGTTCCTGATCGGAATCCTGTCGCCGTCCGACCCGGAGCGGGCCTACATCCACTTCGTCGGGGTCGCGCCGCGTGAGCGGCGCCGGGGACTGGCCCGGCAGCTGTACGAGGACTTCTTCCGGCTTGCCCGCGCCGACGGGAGGACCGCGGTCACCGCGATCACCGCTCCGGTCAACCGCCGCTCCGCGGAGTTTCACCAGGCCATGGGCTTCACGGTGACCGGACCGGTGGCTGACTACAACGGCTCCGGTCACGACATGCTGGTCTTTGACCGCGCGATCTAGCTCATCGAGCGCGTGCTATGGCAGCGCGCCGCGTCGTGCATGACCAGCTCGCGGGAGAATCGCAGGGTGACAGATTCCGAGGCCACGGCGGTCCCCCAGTTCGCGCTCCGCACAGCGTGGGCAAGGAACCTGGAGACGCCGCTTCGCCGGTTCCTGCGGACCGAGACCGGCAGCGCCGTGGTGCTGCTCGCGGCGACGCTGGCAGCTCTTGCCTGGGCCAACATCTCCCCGTCGGGATACTCGTCCGCCTGGGACACCGAGCTGTCCATCAAGCTCGGCAGCACCGGCCTGGCGGCGAACCTGCACGAGTGGGTGAACTCCGGCCTGATGGTCTTCTTCTTCCTGGTAGCGGGTCTCGAAGCGCGGCGCGAGTACGACATGGGCGAGCTGCGGGAGCGCCGCCGGCTGGCGCTGCCGCTCATCGTGGGACTTGGCGGGATGATCGTCCCGATCGGGATCTACCTGGCGTTGAACGCCGGCCGTGCGTCCGCCGGCGGCTGGGGCGCGGCCATGTCGACCGATACCGCGTTCGCGCTCGGCATGCTGGCGCTGGTCGGCGCGGGGTTCCCGGACCGGGTGAGCACCTACCTGCTGACGTTCGCGATCGTCGACGACGTCGCCGGAATCGTGATCATCGCGCTTGCCTACAGCGGGCATATCGATCTGACGGCGCTGGCAATCGGGCTTGGCGTCCTGGCGGTAGTAGCGGTGGCCAGCCTGCGCGGCCTGCGCGGCGGCGCCTACTACCTGTTCCTCGGGGTTGCTGCCTGGATCGCGTTCTTCAAGTCCGGCGTGGACCCGGTGGTGGTCGGGCTCGCGATGGGCCTGCTCGCCTTCGCCTACCCCGCGCAGCGGCGCGACCTTGAGCTCGCGTCCGAGACGTTCCGGCAGTTCCGCGAGCAGCCCACGGCCGAGCTGGCCCGTGACGCCGGCCAGAGCGTGCGGGCTGCGCTGTCACCGAACGACCGGCTGCAGCAGCTGTTCCATCCCTGGACGAGCTACCTGATCGTGCCGCTGTTCGCGCTGGCGAACGCGGGCATCAGCGTCAGCGTCAGCTTCCTGGCCCGCGCCTTCACCTCGCCGGTGACGCTCGGAATCCTGCTCGGTTATGTACTCGGCAAGCCGGTCGGCACGGTGGCGGCGGCGTGGCTGCTCGCCAGGGTCAGCCGCGGCCGGATCCGGCCGCCGATCGGCTGGGCCGCTGTCACCGGCGCGGGTGCCATCGCGGGCATCGGCTTCATCGTCTCGCTGCTGATCGCATCGCTGGCCTTCCACGGCGCCCAGCTCGCCGAGGCGAAGGTCGGCGTGCTGTCCGCGGCCTTGTGCTCGTCCGCACTGACCTGGGTGGTCTTCCGGCTCACCGTGCTGCTTCCGAAGCGGCGGCGGCTGCGGGCGCTCTTCGGCACGGTCGAGTCCATCATCGATCTGGCGGTGCCTGTCGACCCCGACCGCGACCATATCCGGGGCGCCGCGGAGGCGCCGGTGACGCTGCTGGAATACGGCGACTTCGAGTGCCCCTACTGCGGTCAGGCCGAGGCGGTGATCCGTGAGCTCCTCGCTGACCTCGGTGATCTCCGCTACGTGTGGCGGCACCTGCCGCTGAATGATGTGCACCCGCACGCGCAGCTGGCCGCCGAGGCATCCGAGGCTGCCGCCTTGCAGGGCAAGTTCTGGGAGCTGCACGACCAGCTGCTCAGCCACCAGGGGGCACTGACAGCCAGGGACCTGATCCGCTACGGCGGCGAGATCGGCCTGGACATCGAGCGCTTCATCCGCGACCTCCGCAACGGGGCGGGACAGGCCAGGGTCGCCGAGGACGTCGACTCCGCTGACCTGAGCGGCGTGTCCGGCACGCCGACGTTCTTCGTCAACGGCAGGCGGCATCACGGTGCCTACGACATCGATGCGCTGTCCGAGGCTGTCCGGGCCGCCAGGGTCCGGGCCCTAATCAGCGCCGACCACCGCAAACGGGCCGGCTCGGACCAGCGCTCGGGCCGTCAGGCGAGCTAGCCCGGTCAGGGCTGGGCGGCCGCCTGCCGGAGCAAGTCGATCATCTGCTCGCCAGTCACCACCCGGTTACGGCGCAGCGAGCCGGTCAGCAGCCCGCCATCGACGGCGATCGCCTGCCCGGTGACGAAGCCCGACGAGTCGCTGGCCAGCCACAGCACGGCCTCGGCGATGTCAAGAGGCTGACCAGCGCGCCGGATCGGCGCGACGTCGCTCAGCGCCGCCGCCATGAACTCGACAGTGCGCTGCGCGTCGTCGCCGTCCAGGCCGGCCGCCCGGCCGAAGATCGCGGTGGCGATGCCACCCGGGCACACCGCGTTGACCCGGACGCCGTGCTCGCCCAGCTCGTTCGCCGTGGTGAGAGTGAGCTGGGCGATCGCTGCCTTGCAGGCGCTGTAGTCATGACCGGCGAAGTTCGCCCGGCTGGCGGCGACGCTCGCGGTATTGATGATGCTCCCGTGTCCTTGCGGCCGCATGATCCTGGCGGCGGCCCGGATGCCGAGGAACACACCGCGCAGGTGCACCGCCACGGTGCGATCGAAGGTCGCCAGGTCCATTTCCTCGATGCCGCCCGTCGAGCCAGGATTGCCCGCGTTGTTGAACAGGCAGTCCAGGCTGCCGAAGTCCGCCACGCACGTGCCGATGGCCTGCTCGATGTCACCCTCGCGGGCGACGTCGGCGGCGACGAACCGGCAGCGCTCCCCGAGTTCGCGCGCGAGCCGCTCGCCGCGCTGCCGGTCGAGATCGGCCAGCACGACCGAGGCGCCCTCGGCGATGAACAGCCGGGCTGTCGCCTCGCCGATGCCGCTCGCGGCTCCGGTGATCACCGCGCGCTTGCCTGCCAGCCTGTCGACCATGGTTGTCTCCGCCGTCTCGACCGTGTCCGTCGGCGCAAATCCTGTCGTTCATCGCCGATCGGGTCAACCTGCGCGCGGACCTGTCCGCAGGCGGCTGCCGGGTCAGGAGGGCAGCGAGATGACCACCACCGGAGTCGTGGTGGGCTGAGCGGTCCCGCCTGCGGGTTCCACCGTGACGCCGATCCGGTCCCCGGCCGCCAGGCCTGATGCCAGTACCGGCACGGTGGTGCCGTCGGCGGTGCGGGTCAGCAAGCCGGCTGAGGTCGCCGTGCTGGTGCCCGGCGGGCCTATCACCCAGAGCTGGTATACCTCGGAACCAGGCAGGCCGCGCATGCCCGTGCTGGTGAAGACCAGCTGATGCAGCCTCGGCGCGACCACGACGGTGGCGGCGCCGCCCGCCGCGGTCCGGCCGCGCAGGAGGCGCGCTCCGGGTGCGTTGAGCACGGCGGCGATCTCGCGCTGCTGGGTGCGCTGCGCACCGAGCTGGCTGCGGGAGATGCCCAGCAGCACCCCAAGCGCTATCACCAGCACCAGGCAGGCCGCGACGGCGGGAATGGCGAACCGGCGCAGCCAGCTCGGTCCTGGCACTGGCAGCGGCCGGACATCGGGCAGCGGCGGCAGCTGCCTGGTGCGGGCGGCCGAGGCCATGACCCGGGGCTTGAGCTGCGCGGGCGGTGGCGTGCTGACTGCGAGCGCGAAGCGGGTGGCGGTCTCCTGCAGCCCGCGGACCTCCGTCCGGCACGACGGGCAGCGGGCCAGGTGGTGCTCGAACCGGTCGCGCTCAGCGCCGCTGAGTGCGTCCAGTGCGTAGACACCGCTGAGGGCGTGCATGTCGTCTCCTGGCAGCAGCCTCATGACACCACCCCCATGCAGTCGCGCATCCGGATGAGCCCATCCCGGATGCGGGTCTTGATGGTGCCCAGCGCCACGTTGAGCAGCCCGGCCACCTCGCGGTAGCTGTAGCCGCCGTAATAGGCCAGCGTCACCGATTCGCGCTGGGTGTCAGTCAGGGTCTGCAGGCAGCGCCGGACCCGCTCCCGGTCCAGGGTGTCCTCGACGGCCTCGGCAACCTCGTCGGCGTTGATGATCGCTCCGGCCGCTGACTTGTGGTCGCGCTGGGCTTCGGCAGTGGCAGACCGGACCCGGTCGACGGCCCGCCGGTGTGCGATCATCATTGCCCAGGTCATCGCGCTGCCCTTGGCGGGGTCAAACCGGCCAGCCTGACGCCAGACCTCCAGCAGCACCTCCTGCGCGACTTCCTCGGACTGAGATGGATCTCGCACCACCTTGCGGATCAGCCCGTACGCCGGGCCGGCCAGCCGGTCGTAGACCGCCTCGAACGCCAGCTGGTCGCCGCGCGCGACGCGGCTGAGCAGCGTGTCCAGATCGGGCTCCGGCTCATCCCCCGCTGGCATGCCGAATCGCTCCGGCGCCGGGTCACCTGGTGTGGCCATACCCACCATTCGAGGCCATCGACGGCCCGGATTGGTGCCGGCACGCCGCGATCGTCAGATGTGCCGACCCGGGTGCTGGGGGGCAGTCCAGGCGAATGGCTGCAAAGCGTCGTCGAGCGGCGCGGCCGTCATCCGGTTGGCCAGCGTCGAGGTGGTGTACGCGCCGATCCCGAGCACGACTTCCAGGGCGTTCTGCCTGGTGTAGCCGCTGTCCAGGAATGCCCGCAGCTGCTGCTGGCTGACCGCCCCCGCCGTCGCCAGGACAGCCAGGGTGAATGCGCGGATCGCTGCCAGCCGCGGATCCGCCAGCGCCCGGCCGTCGCGCAGCCCGGCGGCGAGTTCCTGATCGCAGCCCAGGTGCGCGAGCCTGGCGGTGTGCAGGGCAACGCAGACATGGCACTCATTCCGCGTAGCGATCGTGAGGATCAGCACCTCGCGCGCGACCGGGTCCAGGCTGGTCCGCTCGAACAGGCCGCTGACCGTCAGGAAGCCAGTCAGCAGTTCAGCTGACTCGGCCATCCGGGCGACGGCGGCCGGCAGGTAGCCCATCCGCTGCGCCGTCTGCGTCATCAGCCGCCGCGACCCGGCCGGCGCCGAATCTACGGTGTGGTCAGTGAACTGCGTGTCTGCGAGTTGCGGGCTGGTCATTGACGGGTCCTTCCGCTCGGTGGCGCTCGTTGCTAGGCTCCGGTCATGAGTCAGCTAGACAACCGGGTTGTCCATTATCGTAAATCAGGTTGTCGAAATTGCCCATGAGCCAATCGCCGTCTCCGCGGCCGGCCGGGGGCCAAGCGGCCGCGCCGCCGGATCCGCCGGGATTTGAGCTTCCGCTGCTGTTGTTCGCCGCGTTCCGCGGGATCATCGACGAGCTGCACGCCGAGCTCGCCCGGCAGGGCCATCCAGACGTCAGGCCCGCCTACGGCTTCGCCATGCAGGCCATCGGCCAGGACGGTGCCACCGCCACTGAGGTGGGGCGCAGGCTCGGCATCTCCAAGCAGGCAGCGGGCAAGACCGTCGACCGGCTGGCGGAGCTTGGCTACGCCGAGCGGGTCGACGACCCCGCTGACGGCCGCCGGAAGATCGTGCAGCTGACGCCGCGCGGCATCGACTCGCTGGCGCGATCGGCCGTGATCTTCGACGGCATCCGCAGCGCGCTCGCCGCGGCGCTGGGCGCTGGCCGGCTGCGCGAGCTCGAAGCCGACCTGCGCGCGATCGTGCCGTCCGGCGGGTTCCGGCTCGACGTGCCTGGCTGGTTCGGCGGCTAGCCCCGGCTTGCCGTCGGGCGGGCCTGGCGTCAGGCCGGCTGGCTGCGGCCGGTGGCGTCCGCCGGCCGAGCCGGCCTACGGCTTCGGCGACACCGAGCCCGGCGGCGGAATGGTGCCGGGCCCGGTGATGCTGCAGGCCCGGGCGCCAGGATCGACGTCGAGCAGCGGCCGGGCGAGCTTGGGCGGATGCAGGAACGCTGGCGTCCGGAAATCCAGCATGTCCAGCATGTTGCCGGCGTTGGCATCGCGGTAGGTCATGGCCGGCAGATTCCATTTCGCCTCCACCAGCGCGCAGATGCTGGTGTGGTCGAACACCTGGTGGGAGACATAGTCCGGCCGGGCCCATGGCGACACGATCACGCAGGGCACCCGGAAGCCGTACTGCTTGAATCCGGTGTAAGCGCTGCCGGTCTGAATGTCGGGCGGGATGTTGTCGGGGGCCAGCGCTCGTGGCGGGACCACGTGGTCGTAGTAACCGCCATGCTCGTCAAAGGTCCAGATCAGCAGCGTGTTCTTCCAGCCAGGTCCGGTCATGACGGCGTCGATGACACCGGCGGCGAACTGCTCACCGTGCGCGATGTTCTCCGGGTCTTCCTCGGAGTTCGAGAGGTAGTCCGGCTCCACGATGCAGAAGCCCGGCAGCGAGCCGGCCTTAGCGTGGGCGAAGAAGTGCTCGATCTTCATGATGTTGTCGGCGTACTTGATGAGCAGCTCCGGGAACAGCCCGGCTGTCGGCACCGGCAGGACGTCTCCCAGCAGGGAGAAGTAATCTGCCCACGGCACGCCGATCTTGTGCAGGCGGTCGAAGATGGTGCCGTTGGCCGGGTAGTCGAACGGATTCGGCACGCCGTCGTTGACCATGCCGAGCGAGGTCCCGGCCATCAGGTACCGGCGATTCGGGAACGTCGGACCGACGACCGAGCTGAAGTACCGGTCGGCCAGCGGGAATGTCGATGCCAGCGAATAGTAGAACGGCAGATCGGCCTTCTCCCAGTAGCCCATCGCCACCGGGCCGCTGGCGGATTTCACGAAGCCGTTCAGCTTGCCGCCATTCAGCTGCGTGTGACTGTCCACCCAGTTCTGGCTCGGATGCCCGAAGAGCTGACACGTGGTGGGCATCCGGAACGCATGCTGGATGCGGCCGTCCGGGTACGGGTTCTGCGCGGTCGGCTTACCGTCCGAGCCGAGCGTGAATCCGTCCGCACCGGGTCGCCTCAGCATGCCGAGATGGTTGTCGTAGGAGTGGTTCTCCAGCATCAGCACCACGATGTGCTTGATCTGCGGGATGGTGTCAGTGCCCGCGGCCAGATGGGGATACGGCAGGGAGCCGGGCTTGCGCAGCGCCGTGCGCTGCGCAGACTGGACCGCTGCGGCGGCACCGGTCATGCCGCCGGCCACGCCGCCAGCGCCGGCCACCACGCCGGCCGCCAGCGCCGCCTTCATCAGGTCGCGCCTGGTCCGGCCGGCAGTCACTACTACCGCCGCGTCTCCGCCTGACTCGCTCCCGTATTCGCGCACGATGCCCTCCCGCTGCAGCCGTCGCTGCGAGCGTCGCAGACTTGCGCGGCCGCTACAAGGCCCCCACCTGGGATCGCCTATTGCGGCAGATAGACCGATCCAGTAGTTTATCGCTCGATATAGGGATCGTTAGTCTGGTCCGGCCCTATTAAGGACATTCATGAATTCGTACGTAGCAGTGCTCAAGAACTACCTTGGCTTCGCAGGCCGTGCCGACAGGACTGAATACTGGATGTTCACGCTGGTCAACGCCGTGATCGGCTGGGCGTTGGAGACTATCGCGCTCGCAGCTCACGCCGCCATGCTCACCGTACTGACGTCGATATACCTCCTCGCTGTTCTGCTGCCAAGCCTCGCTGTGCTCTCCCGGCGACTGCACGACACCGACAAGTCGTTTGCATGGATCTTGATCGCACTCATTCCGTTCGCGGGCGCGATCACACTGCTGGTCTTTACCGTGCTGCCGGGAACGCGGGGGCCGAATAGGTATGGATCGGATCCCAAGTCGCCAGTGCATGCCTGACAGTTCGAGGCGGACCACGCGCTTGGCGTCATCCCGGCAAGCACGGGCTGTAGCGCGGTGGCTGGCCGTTCACAGGGCGGTCAGGAGCAGCGGGCCGGACGCGGTGACGGCAACGGTGTGCTCCACGTGCGCGGCACGGCTGCCGTCTCCGCTGCGGAGGGTCCAGCCGTCCGGGTCGACGCGGTAGGTGTCGTGACCGCCGGCCATGAACCACGGCTCGATAGCGATGACCAGGCCCGGCTCTAGCTTTAGGCCACGGCCTGCCGTGCCGTCGTTCGGAACCGACGGTGATTCGTGCATGGTCCGTCCCACCCCGTGCCCCCCGAAGTCGGTGTGCAGGCCGTAGCCCGCCGCCCTGGCCTCCGCGCCGATCGCCGCGGAGATGTCGCCGAGCCGGCCGCCGGGCACGGCTGCCGCGATGCCGGCCGCCAGTGCTCGCTCCGCGGTTGAGATCAGCCGGGCATCGGCCGGCCGCGGCGTGCCCACGATGAACGAGATCGCCGAGTCCCCGGTCCAGCCGTGCAATGTTGCCCCGAAGTCAATGCTGACCAGGTCACTGTCGGCCAGCCGGTACGGACCGGGGATGCCGTGCAGCGCGGCGTCGTTCACCGAGGCGCAGATCACCGCGGGAAACGGGCTGTGCGCGAAGCTCGGCTGGTAGCCGAGGAACGGGGAGGTCGCGCCATGGTCGGCCAGCACCGACCTGGCCACCTCGTCGAGCTCGGCAAGGCTGACCCCGACGTCCGCGCGCTTGCGGACTTCCTGAAGCGCTGTCGCGACCACGCGGCCAGCGGCGCGCATCGCATCGATCTCGGCTGGTGTCTTGAGTTCTACCACCCGACCATGGTGTCAGGACCCGGCTGGCTTCCATACGTACGGGGTAGTGCTGGCGACCGGCGTGAAGCCCAGCCGCTTCAGGATCGGGCGGCTCATCTGCGAGGCGTCCACCTGCAGGTACTTGTAGCCGCGAGCAGCCGCACGGCCGGCCCGGTGGGCCACCAGCGCGCGGAAGATGCCCTTGCCGCGCCATTGCGGCACGGTGCTGCCGCCCCACAATCCGGCGAAGTCGGTGCCTGGCAGGAACTCGATCCTGGCCGAGCTGACCGGCTCATCGCCGGCCATCACCACGAACATCTCGGTGAGCTGACGCGGATCACCGAGCGTTTCCAGCAGCGCCTCGGTCAGCCAGGACATCTCCTCGCTGCCTGGCTCATGCCGGTGCACGGCCATCAGCGCATGCACGCCCGCCTCGTCGGTGACTGGCACCAGCCGGACGCCGTCCGGCAGCACCACGGCGGACTGGACCGCCGCGGTCTCGGCCACCAGCATGAGTTCCTCGTCGTCGGCCACGAAGCCGGCCGCTGCCAGCCGGTCCGCGAGATCGGCCGGCTGGTCGTAGTTGTACAGCTTCCACTCGACGCCCTCGCCGCGGGCTGCGAAGTAGTCGCGCTGCGCGGCTATCGCCGCGTCCGCAGTGCTGTCGTCGAGGTCCGACCAGGTGATGGCCGACAGGCCCTGGCCAGGCGGAGCCAGCCAGCGAACGACATTGCCGAGATCCTGGACCGAGGAGCCCGCCAGGTCAGCCCTCGTGCTGCGGCGGACCTGCGCGTTGTAATCCGCGAGCACCTTCTTCGTATCCACCAGCGAACCTCACCACGGCCGGGCGGCCGGCGCAACCTGGTATTACCCACCGGTAGCGGGCTGGCATGCCAGCACCTAGGCTGGGAACGGTAAACGCCGTTTGTCTTTGCGCCGCCAGGAGCTGCCAGTGACCGCCGCAACGACGTCGGAGCCGCCAGTCACGGGCGCTGAGCAGGTCAGTTTCCTGATCATGGGCGCCGGGTTCGCCGGCCTCGGCGCGGCCATCAAGCTGCTCGCGGCCGGGCACTGCGACCTGGCCGTGCTCGAACGGGCTGATGACGTCGGCGGGACCTGGCGGGACAACGTCTACCCGGGCTGCCGGTGCGACGTTCAGTCCAACCTGTACTCCTACTCGTTCGCGCTCAAGCCTGACTGGAGCGAGACCTACCCGTCCCAGCCCGAGCTGTGGCGGTACCTGCAGAAGGTCACCGATGACTACGGCCTGCGCCGCTACCTCCGGTTCGGTCATGAGGTGACCAGCGCCCGCTGGGACGCGGAGGCGTGCCGCTGGCTGGTGACCACGACCAAGGGAACCTTCGCTGCCCGGTACCTGATCGCCGGCGTGGGCTCGCTGGTCGAGCCGTCGCTGCCGGACATCCCCGGCATCGAGTCGTTCGGCGGCACGATCATGCACTCGGCCCGCTGGGACACCAGCTGGCAGGCAGACGGCCGGCGGGTGGCCGTCGTCGGCACGGGCGCGTCCGCCATCCAGATCGTGCCGTCCATCCAGCCGAAGGTCGAGCATCTGACGGTCTTCCAGCGCACCGCGCCGTTCGTGGTGCCGCACAACAACCACCCGGTGCGGCCGCGGACGAAGGTGCTGTACCGGGCGATGCCCGCGGCGCAGCGGGCGTCGCGGCTCGCCGTGTACTGGATGCGCGAGTTGCTGGCGCTCGGATTCATCAAGAACCCGAAGATCCTCAAGCGGGCCGAGGGCGTGTGGCGCAAGCACATGGAAAGCGCGGTGAGCGACCCGCAGACCCGCGCGCAGCTGACGCCGACCTACGACCTGGGCTGTAAGCGCGTGCTGCCGTCCAACGACTTCTATCCGGCGATCGCCAGCCCCAACGTCAGCCTGGTCACCGAGAAGATCATCGAGTTCCGGCCTGGTGCGGTCGTGACGGCCGACGGGGCCGAGCACCCGGTGGACACGGTCATCCTGGCGACCGGCTTCCATGTCACCGACAACCCGATGTTCGCCAGGATCGCCGGCATCGGCGGCCGTACTCTCGCGGACGCGTTCGGCGACACCTACCTCGGCACGGTGGTGCCGGGCTTCCCGAACTACTTCCAGCTCACCGGCGCGAACACTGGCCTCGGCCACTCCTCCATGCTGCTCATGATCGAAAGCCAGCTCGCGTTCATCACCGACGGGATCGCCAAGGCAGCGGCGGGCGGCGGCCGCTTCGAGGTGCGCCCCGAGGTGGCCGCCGCCTACAACGCCGAGCTGCAGCGCAAGCTACCGAAGACGGTGTGGGGCTCCGGCTGCTCCAGCTGGTACCTGGACAGCGAGGGCCGCAACCTGACGCTGTGGCCCGGCTTCACCTTCCAGTTCCGCCACCGCACCCGTGAGTTCCGGGCCGCGGATTTCTTGATCGGCTAGCCGGGCCGGCCAGTACGCGGCGATCAGCAGGAACAGCAGCAAGCCGGTATTCGGATCGGTGCCCGAGCCGGTCAGCATGCCGCCGAAGTTCTCCCCCGCCACCCAGATGACGGCGACGACGACGGCGGCCAGCACGAGCACCGGCCTGGCTGCGGCCCGCCAGAAGATGCCGACGGCGATCACCGCAAACATCAGCGCGAAGGCGCCAGCAGGGATCAGGCCGGCCGCGCCGAGGAAGCCCGCCACCGCGTGGTCGGCTGCGGCCAGCCAGCCGGGCTCGCCCCTGGCCAGGCCGCTGACGGACGCGCTCAGCGCGCCGGGAGCCCGGACTCGCGGCTGGAACATCAGCACCGCGAACCCGCCCCAGATCGCGAGCCAGATCAGCCGGGCCCACGGGCGCGCGGTCACCCCGGCAGCCGGGCGAGGCCACGCCAGCACCGCGATCAGCGCGTACAGCAGCGCCGCGCCTGGCGCGCCGGTCAGCGGACTGGCCATGCCGGACAGCAGCATGCCGAAGGTCTCCCCGAACCACCACACCGCGATGGCCCAGATGATGGTGCCGGCCAGCGCTGCCCGGGCAGTCCGCCGCCAGATCAGCCCGGCGCCGAGCGCGAGCTGAATGCTGGCGAACGCTGCGTTGAACAGGACAGTGTGGCTCAGCAGGAGCTGGCCGGTGGCGGTCACCGAGTTCGCGACGATCGCCGGGCTGCCCATGGTGGCCGGCTCGACGATCTGGGTGACGAATCCGCGGCCGAACATGAACGGCTGGAACTGGAGCGCCGCGTCCAGTACCCAGACCAGCGCGAGGCCGATCTGCAGCCGCCGCCGCCAGCCTGCGGACTGCCGGTCGGCGGCCCAGGACCGCAGGCCGGTGCCATGCCCGGCGGCACGCAGCGTGCGCTGCTGTGACGACGGCAGGAACACGGTGGAGAATGCGAGCAGCGCGCCCGCCGCGGCGACCCACAGGCCCGGCCCGGCGCGCAGGATCACCATCGAGTCGCCGCCGAGCGAGCGCAGGCTCGCGGCCAGCCGCAGCAGCAGCAAGCCCGGCAAACCCGAGTGCGGCGAACCCGGCCAGGCTCGCCAGCCAGCGGCTCCAGGAACTTCCGCGGATCAGGTGGATCAGGCCGCCGGTCAGCGCGACGCCGCCGAGCACGGCGAGGACGCGCCCGTTACCGCCGCTGATGCCGCTGAACCTGACCAGGCCGGCGAAGGCCTCGGCCCACGGCAGCAGGCAGCCGATGACCACGACGGCGCCGCCGGCGATGGCTGCCAGCGATACGCCGAAGCGCCAGCTGCGCAGCAGCCCTGCCGTCCGGCCGCTGGCGCTGACCTCGGCGCCGCCCTGGCTCGCAGGAGCCCGGCTGTCAGCCGCGCCGGCTGCCGTTGACGATGTGATGGCCATAGCTACTCCCCCTACACCGCTGCCCGGGCCTGGCCGTTCCCCGCCTTCGACAGCCGGGCCCGGCACAGCGGCGGCTCGCGGCTACCTGACGCCGAAGTACAGGAACAGGTTCGTGACGTTGTTGCCGGTGACGCCGCTGTTCGCGGTGCGCTGGAGCTTCGTCAGCTCGCTGTCGCTCCGGGCGCTAACGATCTTGTTCCAGGCAGCGGGCTTGGTGACGCCGACGACGATCACGTTCCACCATTCGGACGTGCCGCCGTTTCCGGTGGAGACGATGTGGCTGTGAGCGGGCAGCGTGACGTCCTTGTAGCCGGCGCCGAGGATGCCTGACAGGTCGATAGTGCTCGGGTGGTCGATGCAGTGGCCGGCCGGGCACTGAAGGGTGGACTTGGCCGGGGTGAAGCCCAGCGGCACCACGACGTACAGCGGGTCGAAGGTCTTCGCCGGGTGCTGGGTGTAGTCAGCGCCGCCTTCGCACTTAGACGGTGCGTGGCTGCCTGGCGGCGTCGCGCAGCGGAAGTTCTTGGAGTAGTAGAACGTCACGGTGCGGCCGTCCAGCCACCCCTTGGTCGTGCCCACGTGATGCGCACTGCCTGACGCCATCTGCATGCCGGACATCGATGAAGTCGCGGAGCCAGCCGAAGCCAGGGCGGTCCCCGAGACAGCGGCCAGCCCGGCGGCCATTACCCCGGTGAGGGCGAGGCCGACCCGGCGCCCGCGGGTCATGGTGCCCTGTCGCTTTTCAGACATAGGTTTCCCTCCCAAGATCCTTGGACCCGTCAGTGAGGCGGGTCACGTGCGGCATTCGCGGCCACACCGAAGCCGGATTGGAGGGAAACCTGGCGCGCGCCGATAGATTGCCGTATGCAGAGGCTGGCGGGACAGGGTCGCGGTCGTGACGGGGGCGACACGCGGCGCGGGACTCGGGATCGCCCGCGTGCTTGGCGGCGAAGGCGCGACCGTGTACGTCACCGGTCGCGGCAACCTGGCGCGTGAGTACGGATTCACCGACATCGACGGCAGCCAGCCGACCGCGTACCCGCTTCTCGGGTGAGCCCCGGCAGGGTCAGCATGACCGTCCGCTACGGACGGCCGGAGAATGGGCGAAGGAACGCAAACATTGCGGGCGGGTACTGTCCCGGCCCGAGAGGCGATGCCTGCGTGGGGGGTAATAGTGAAATTTGGGATAGATTACCAGGCCGTGTTCCGCGAACTGCCGGTGCCAGTTGCCCTGCTCACGCCCGATTTCGTCCTGGCGGATATGAATGAGGCCTACCTGAAGGTATCCGGCCGGAAACGAGAAGAGCTGCTGGGCAGCAACATCTTCGCTGCATTTCCCGACAATCCTGCCGATCCAGGAGCCACCGGGACAAGGAACCTGCGTGCCTCGCTGCAGCGCGTGCTGGATACCGGCCTGGCCGACACCATGGCCCTGCAGAAATATGACGTGGAAGACCCAGCCATGCCCGGCACGTTCGTCCAGCGATTCTGGTGCCCGGCGAACGCGCCTGTCTTCGCTGCCGACGGGCGGGTGGCGCTCATCGCGCACTACGTCGAGGAAGTAACCGACCGGATCCGCAAGTTCGTCGCGCGGCAGGAGGATCTGTTGCGTGATGAAAGCATCCGGGGACCCGGTTACGGCAACTGACGCAGCGGGCCGCTCCGACCGATGGCGACGGTCCAGCGGCACTAGTGTCGCGTGAATGAAGTTCTTTTACCTGGCTGGCAGTGCGGGAGTAATTCGTCAGCCGTCTTGGTCCAGGTGAAGGGCTGGCAGCGGTCGTTCCAGCCGTCGATGAATGCCTCGATCTTGGCGATGAGGTCCTTGACGGAGGTGAAGGTGCCGCGGCGGATGGCCTGGCGGGTGATGATGCCGAAGAAGATCTCCATTAACCGGCTCTCCTGGGCGGATTCATGGTTTGTGTCCTGTTTCGGCGTCCGTGGTGAGTCGCCGCAGGTGGCCCTGGATGCTGGCGATGACACGTGAATGCCGGGCAACTTCGGTGTGCCAGCCGCGTTCGGCTGCGTCGTCGCGGAGCGCGGTGGTGTCGGCGAGCTGGTCCTGGAGCTGCGGGATGAACTCCGGGGCGGTGACGTAGTTGTCGCATTGCTCGCAGATGTTGGCGTAGGGGCAGGCCTCGGCGGCGAGCTGACGGGAGCAGTACCCGTGCGCGACGCGGGTCTTGAGCATCTCGGCGCGCAGCCAGCCGATCCGGCCGGGGATGATGGGCTGGCCGGCCGGGGCGATCGGCAGCATCATCCTGGCTCTGGCCTTGCTCATCGCTTCCTCGTAGGCGGCGCGGATGGCGGGAGAGGCCAGCGAGGCATAACGCAGGGTCATCTCGGTGGACACGTGGCCGAGTAGCGCCATCAGCGCCTGCAGCGACATGCCCGCGTTGATCAGGCTGGTGGCATAGGTGTGCCTGAGCTGGTGAGGGGTCGGGTGCAGGGCCTGGCCGTCCCGGCCGCGCAGGCCCGCGGCCTGAGCGGCGTCATCGAGTCCGTGCCGCAGCCGGTAAGCCGACAGGCGCCGGCCGCGGTCGGTGAACAGGAAATCGGCTGGCCGGCTGAGCCGCGGATGCGGCAGGGCCCGCTGCGGCCCGCGCCGGGCGATCCATGCGTCCAGGGCGGCCAGGGTGGCCTCATCCAGCGGGACGGTGCGCTCAGTGCCGAGCTTGCCGAGCGGTACTTTCAGCCAGCTGCCGTGGCTGCCGGTGTCCCAGACGCAGTCCAGCTCGAGGTCGAGCAGTTCGCCGAGGCGGATGCCGGTGCCGCGCAGCAGGGTCAGCCCGATGCGGGCGAACGGGTCGGCCAGAGCGCCGATGGCGGCCATCAGGTCCCGGTCAGCGTCGGGTGGCAGGGCACGGGGCAGCGGCTTGTCCAGCCGTGGGATGTCGGTGGGGAACAGCAGCCGGCCGGGCGGCCGCTCAGCCCAGCCCCACAGGGCCAGATCGTCGAGGAAACAGCGCAGGTCGATGACGGTCCGCTTGCTGACCGACTGCGCGACGGGCTGGTCACGGGCGACCCGGCCGCGCCACGGCCGCTTGTGGTTGTGGGCCAGGAATCCCTCGACGTGCGCGCGAGTGAGCTGGGTGAGGCTGCCGACCTCTGGGTGGGCGGCGGCCAGGTACTCGGTGAAGACGATCAGGCTGTCGGCGCGCAGGCCGACGGTTGACAGCCGCAGCGTGGCGGCGACGGTGGTCAGGTAGCGCAGCGCGGCCTTGCGGATCTCGGGCTGGCTGATCGCCTGGACACGCTGGTCCAGGGTCGCCTGACCGGGCCGGGCCATCCGCGGCGGATCCTGGCAGATCCGCAGCTCATAGCAGGCCTGGTGCAGGCTGAACGCGCGGGCGGAGTTGTGCACCCAGCTGTGGTGACCGGCGCTGGGTGCATCCGCCAGGGCGCGGGCGAACTCGGCGAAGTCCTCGTCGCTGAGCTGACGCAAGGTCTTTCCCGCGGTCAGGCAGATCAGCGCGAGCCCGCCGCGTGATACGTCCCGGGTCCAGTTCGCGCTCCAGCCGAACCGCTGTGCCACCTCGGTGATCAGCTGCACGTCACCGGGATTGCGGACTCGCCACCGGTGATACAGGTCGCCGGGGTCCTTCGCGACCAGCAGGTCCAGATCCGGCATCAGGTGCCCTTCGGCGAAGCACCAGGTCAGAAACGGCCACGCCCCGGTGCGCTTGATGTCGGCCAGCCGGGCGGGCGTCGGCCGGCTCATCCAGGCCGCCAGCTGCGGATGCATGGCCAGCAGGCGCGCCGCGCCATTACGCCGGATCCGCCGTGCGTCGGGGTTGACCGGCAGCTCCGCGACCACGGCGGCATAGGCGACCAGCAGGTCCGGCGCGCCCTGCCGGCGCAGCGTGACAGCGGCCGGGGCGTTCACCGGGCTGCGGCCCTGGCCCGCGCGTACTCGGCCGCCAGCGTCTCCGGCGACAGGTGCACATACGCCGCCGTGGTCTCCGGGTTGGCGTGCCCCATCAGCTCCCGCAACGCCAGCAGATCAATCCCGGCGGACGCGAGCTCGGTGCCGTAGGTATGACGCAGCCGGTGCGGCCGTACTCGCAGCGCCCCCGAGGACGCCCGGTGGGTCCGGAAGATCCGACGCAGCCCGGCCTCAGTGAGCGGCTGCCCGGCAGTCGGGCCGCGCAGCACCACGAAGCACTCCGGCGTGCGGCACCCGGCGGGACGTTCCTTGCGCAAGTAGGCGGCCAGCTCGGCGAAGAACGCGCCATCCACCGGGACGACACGTTCCTTGCCGCCCTTCCCGGTCACCCGCAGGCGGCGCATGCCCATGTCCACCGCGGCCAGCCGCAGCGACCTGACCTCACCCGCGCGCAGCCCGCCCAGCAGCATCGCCAGCGTGATCGCCCGGTCCCGGAACGTCCGCAGGTTCGCCAGGAACGCCGTAACGTCGTCAGGCTCCAGCGACTCAGGCAGCCGCTGAGGCTGGCGCACCAGCCGGCCCCCGCTGCGGGGACGGCCCGGACCGGCATGCCCGAGCAGGCCACGGCGGGCGGCCCGCAGCCCGCTCGACCGCCGCGCCGCCGGCACCGGGTTGTCCGCACGCGCACCTGTCATCACCGCGAACTCGAACAGGCCGCGCACGGCCGCGATCCGCCGGTTCATCGTGGCGGGCATCGCGCCACGGGCGGCACCGAGCCTGACCACCGTCCGGCCAGCCGTGCCTGGCGGATGCTGCTGCCAGTCCAGGTAGTCGAACAAGTCCGTCGCCACGACATCGGCCAGGCGAGCATTCCGGCCAGCCAGGAAGCGCATGAAATTCAGCAAGTCGTAGGCATAAGCCCGCACCGTGGCCGGTGAGAACGCCCGCGACCCCAGATGCGCCAGGAACATATTGACCAGCTCACCGTCCGGGCCGCACCCCTCGACCCGGTGACCGTCGCTGGCCGCGACAACACGCAGCATGGCACCCATCCCCCGGATAGCTGCCGCGAGTCTGCTCCCCGCCAGCCCGAAGGCGCGGGAACTCAGACAGTCCGGGCGTGTCCCCGCACCGAGGGCCGGTTAACGGGGACCATGTTCAGCCAGGATCCCGATGTCGGGGTGAAGTGCAGGGTGACCCGCGGGTTGCGGGCCAGCCATGCTTTGACGGTGGGGTGCTTGTGCGTGGCGTAGTTGTCGCAGACCACGTGCAGCTCTGGCCCGGGGTAGCCGGCGGCGACCGTCTTGAGGAAGCGCAGGAACTCCTGGTGCCGGTGCCGCGGGTAGCACGCGTCGGTCACCTTGCCGGTCGCCACTTCCAGCGCGGCGAACAGCGTGGTGGTGCCGTGCCGGACGTAGTCGTGGGTGGCCTTCTCCGGCAGGCCGGGCCGCAGCGGCAGGATCGGCGCGGTCCGGTCAAGGGCCTGGACCTGCGATTTCTCGTCCACGCACACCACGACGGCGTTGTCGGGCGGGTTCAGGTAGAGCCCGACGACATCGCGGACCTTCGCCTCCAGCTGCGGGTCGGTGGAGAACTTGAACGTCTCCCGCCGCCACGGCTGCAGCCCCCACTTGCGCCAGATCCGCGCCACCCACACATTCGAGATGCCCAGCCGCGCGGCCAGCAGCCGGCTCGACCAGTGCGTCACCCCGAGCTTGTCCGGCGGCGGCTCCAGCGTCGCCAGCACCACCGCGACCTCGTCGACCTGCGGCGGCCGGCCCGGCTTCGGCCGGTCGTCCAGCCCGCCGATGCCCTCGGCGGCATACCGTTTCTTCCACGCGATCACCGTCGGCTTCGACACGCCCGTCCGGGTCACGATCTCATTTGTCCCGGCACCGTCGGCGGCCAGCAGCACGATCCGCGCCCGCTGCGCCAGCCCCGCCGGCATCGACGGCGCCCGCAGCCATCGACCCAGCTCGGCGCGATCAGAATCCGGCAGCTCCACGGAAGTATTCAACGGCATAGCCAAGCTTACCGCGAAGTTAAGCTACTTCATTCACGCGACACTAGCATGTCCCTCGGCTTGCCGATCAGTACTGCTGCAGGAGGATCTGGCGTTGTCCGGTGTGCAGGTGAGGACAGCGACCGAGGCCGACCTGCCCGCGATCGCGGCGATCGCAGTCGCGACTGGCCAGCAGGAGGAGTGGAGTGCGGCCAACCCCGCCTACACCGGTCACCTGATGCGACATGGCCGGGTGGTGGTAGCCGAACGGGGCGGCCGGGTCGCGGGCTTCGGCGCCGCGCAGCAGCTTGGCATCGGGCCGGATGCGGTCACGATGCTCTGCGACCTGTTCGTCGACCCGGCTGTGCATGGCAGTGGCTGCGGGCGCGCGATGCTGGCCAGCCTCTGGACGGATTCCAGGCGGCGGATGACCTTCAGCAGCCTGCACTCGCACGCGATTCCGCTGTACACCAGCTGCGGGCTCGACGCGTGGTGGCCGCTGCTGTACCTGCACGGTGCGCCGGACCGGCTGCCGCCGCCGGACGGCTGGACGGTAGAGCCGGCGACGGTCGGGGACGTGGCACAGCTTGAACTCGGCTGGACGGGCGTCGACCGCACCGCCGACCATCGGGCCTGGGCCGCCCGGCCCGGCGGCGTTCCCGTCATCGCCAGTGCGGGGAGCGAGGTCTTCGCCGTTGGCACCGTGCTCGCGACCGGGCCGGAGCGCGGAATCGAGCACGTGGCGCTGTCACCGGCCGCGGACGATGCCCTCGCCGCCGCCGCAGTGCTGGCTGTCCTGGCCAGCCTGGATGTGGCCGGCCGGGGCGCGGCGCAGCAGCAGCTGCCGTTCGCGGGCCCAGCGCACGTCTGCCTGCCCGGCCCGCATCCGGCGGTGCGCCCGCTGCTCGCGGCCGGCTGGCAGTTCGACGAGTTCGACCTGTTCATGGCCACCGAACCTGGCTTGCTCGACCCGCGCCGCGCCGTGCCCTCCCCCGGTCAGGCATAGCCAATGTGCGGCGGTCCGCACCGGAGCGCGCATATGTCAGGGCGGACGCGGCGGCAGGCCCTGGCCGTGCCAATGGCAGGCTAGGTTCCTGGTACGTGCCGGATCCGGAGGATGAGCAAGCATGACGCTGGATGCTGATGCGATCGTCGTCGGGGCCGGACTGGCCGGCCTGGTGGCGACCGCCGAGCTGGCCGCGGCCGGCCGTCGCGTCGTCGTGGTCGAGCAGGAGCCCGAGGCTTCCTTCGGCGGCCAGGCGTTCTGGTCGTTCGGCGGGTTGTTTTTCGTCGGCTCACCCGAGCAGCGCCGGATGGGCATCCGCGATAGCTACGATCTGGCGTTGCAGGACTGGCTGGGGAGCGCGGGCTTCGACCGGCCCGAGGATGCGTGGCCCCGCCGGTGGGCAGAGGCCTACGTCGGCTTCGCGGCCGGCGAGAAACGAGCCTGGCTGCACGCCAAGGGCGTGCGCTTCTTCCCGGTGGTCGGCTGGGCCGAACGGGGCGGCTACGGCCCGACCGGCCACGGCAACTCGGTGCCGAGATTCCACGTCACCTGGGGAACCGGGCCTGGCGTACTGGCTCCGTTCGTCCGGGAGGTCCGCGCCGCTGTCGCGTCCGGCCGGGTCCGGCTGCTGTTCCGGCACCGGGTCGACGAGCTGACCAGGACGGGCGGCACGATAGACGGTGTGCGTGGCAGCGTGCTGGCACCGTCCTCGGCGGCCCGCGGCCAGTCCAGTTCGCGCGAGGTCACCGGCGACTTCGAGCTGCACGGCCAGGTGGTGCTGGTGACCTCCGGCGGCATCGGGGGCAACCACGAGCTCGTGCGGCGGCACTGGCCGGCCCGGATGGGCACGCCGCCCGAGCACATGCTGTCCGGCGTGCCCGCGCATGTGGACGGCCGGATGCTGGCGATCAGCCAGTCGGCCGGTGCTGCCGTGATCAACCCGGACCGGATGTGGCACTACACCGAGGGCATCGACAACTGGGATCCGATCTGGCCGCTGCACGGCATCCGCATCCTGCCCGGCCCGTCGTCAGTCTGGCTGGACGCGCGCGGCCGCCAGCTGCCGGCACCGCTGTTTCCCGGCTTCGACACGCTCGGCACCCTCGAGCACATCATGACGACCGGATACGACTACACGTGGTTCGTGCTGACCCAGAAGATCATCGAGCGCGAGTTCGCGCTGTCCGGCTCAGAGCAGAACCCGGACCTCACCGGCAAGAGCATCGCCAAGCTGCTCGACCGGGTGAAGGCAGGCGCTCCTGGTCCGGTCACCGCGTTCATGCGGCATGGCGCCGACTTCATCGTCGAGGACAACCTGGCAGCGCTGGTGGCGGGCATGAACAAGCTGACCGGCCAGGACCTGATCGACCTGGCCGACCTCACCAGGCTCGTCGAGGCCCGCGACCGGGAGGTCGCTAATCCGTTCACCAAGGACCTGCAGCTGACGGCGATCCACGGGGCGCGCCGCTACCGCGGCGACAAGCTGATCCGGGTGGCCAGGCCGCACCGGTTCCTCGATCCGGCGGCCGGCCCGCTGATCGCGGTCCGGCTGCACATCCTGACCCGCAAGAGCCTCGGCGGCCTGCACACCAATCTCGACGCGCAGGTCCTGGACACGGCGGGCCAGCCGGCTGGCGGGCTGTACGCGGCCGGAGAGGTGGCGGGCTTCGGCGGCGGCGGCATGCACGGCTACCGGGCACTCGAAGGCACATTCCTGGGCGGCTGCCTGTTCTCCGGCCGGACCGCGGGCCGTAGCGCGGCGCGGGCTACCGCCTAGAGGAACGGGCCTGGCCCGGTCATCGGCACGTCAGCCAGGCCGGCGCGCTCCTTGACGATGGCCGCGACGGCATCCGCGTCGTCCGGTGTCAGGTACGGCTGTACCGCGCCGCCAGTGTCGACGATGAGCGCAGCGTTCTTGGTCATCCGGTGCGGATCAAGACTCGCCCAGTACCGCGGGTTCGCTGTCCCCCAGATCCGGCCCTTGCCCCGGACTGCCGCCAGCGTCACCAGCCGCGCGGCCTTGATGGCCGAATACGGGATGACCCTGGTGCCCCACAGGTAATACCACCGGACCACGATCGCGTCCTCGGTGCAGGTAATCCATTTATCGCGGTACAGATCGGTCATGTTGCCATCATGTCACCGGTCCGGAGCTGCAGCGAAAGGAATGGTTTACAGTCTCCGTATGGCAACCGTGGACGACGTCCGGCGGATCGCGCTGGGGCTGCCGGCGACCGCAGAACGGGAGTCACGCGGCACCCTGGACTGGCGCGTCGTGGACAAGAGCTTTGTCTGGGAGCGCCCGCTGCGCAAGGGCGATATCGCCGCGCTCGGTGACCGGGTGCCGGCCGGCCCGGTGTTCGCCGCCCGCACTGCCGACGAGGGCGTCAAGCATGCCCTGATCGCCGACGATCCGGCGGTGTACTTCACCACCCCGCACTTCGACGGCTTCGCCGCCATCTTGTTCGAGCTGGACCGGATCGGCGTTGCCGAGCTCACCGAGCTGATCACCGACGGCTGGCTGGCCAGGGCCCCGAAGAAGCTCGCCGCGGCGTTCCTGGCTCGCTAGATCCTAGGTCGGGATCCACAGGCAGAACGGGTGCCCCGCCGGATCGAGGTAGACCCGGACGTCGTCCTGCGGCTGCCAACCGGCCAGCGTCGCGCCGCACCTCACCGCGTGCGCCCCGGCCGCCTCGAGGTCGTCGACCTCGATATCGAGATGCATCATCATCTGCTGGTCTCCCGGTCCGGCCGGCCAGGCCGGCGGCACGTGCCCGTCCTCGGTCTGGAAAGACAGCGCCGCGCCGCCACCGGGTGCGGCAAGCGCCACCCAGCCGGGCTCGTCCGCGCGGGTCTCCCAGCCGAGCAGCTGACGGTAGAAGTCCGCCAGCACGCCTGCGTCGGGCGCGCCGAGTACCACGGCGGTCAGTGTCATCGGCGGGCGTGTCATCGGTCCCTCCCGGCTGGATGTGCCTTCTGCGCCGACGCTAGCCCATGGGGCTGACACCGGGGTGCGCCGTCCGGGTATCGTCGGTCGGCATGTTCCCGCGGTGGCCTCGGGCCGAGCTGACGCTGCGATGACCGGCCGGGCCGGGCCGGGCCGGCCGCGCATCCGGCAGACGCCGCTGTACGCGACGTGCGTGGCCGGGCTCGGCCGGATGCTGCGCCAGGAGCTTGCAGCCGACGGCACCACGGTGACCGGCACCAGCTCGGACGGCAGCATGCAGCTGGTTTTCGTCGCGGCAGACCGGGCGGGCCGGGCCGCGCTGCTGGGCTCGCGGCTGGCCGAGGACGTGTTCGCGGAGATTGGCCGGGCGGGCCGGGCAGGCGGCGCCGGACCTGGCACGGTGGCGGCCATGGCGTGGCACGCGGATGGCCTGCAGCGGGCGCTGTCGGTGTGGGCCGAGGAAATCGCGCCGCTGTCCGCGTCGATGACGTACCGGGTGCGAGTGCGGGTGCGGAGCGAGCGCACGTTCCGGCGCACCGAGCTGCGGCAGGCGATGGCGGCGATCATCGCGCGGGACAAGCCGCGCTGGCAGCTCGCCGATCCGGCGCAGCTGGAGATCTGCATCACCGAGTGGCAGGACGGGCAGTATGTCGCGGGCCTGCGGCTCAGCGGCGGCGGTACGCGGCAGCACGGCAGCCGGGCCGCGCAGCGACCAGAGGCCGTGCCGCCGACGGTCGCTGCCGCTATGGTGCGGCTGGCCGGCCAGCCACGCGGCGTCCTGCTGGACCCCTGCTGCGGGCCTGGCACGATCCTGGGCGAAGCGCTGGCGGCGGGCTGGGCTGCGGACGGCGAGGACATTGACGCCGAGGCGGTAGCGGTGGCCAGCCGCGTCGCGCCGGCAGCCAGCGTGCGGCTTGGCGACGCTCGTGCGCTGCTGATGCCCGACGATAGCGTCGGCGCGTGCGTGCTGAAGCTGCCAGCCGGACCACGGCGTCAGCTCCGCGCAGACTGGCCGGACTGGGCCGGCGCACTGCTCGGCGAGCTGAGCCGGGTCACCAGGACCGGCGGCGCGGTGGTCGTGCTCGCGCCGGACCTGCCGCGCGCCGCCATTCCGGGCGCACTTCGGCTGCGCAAGACCGTGCCGGTCCGGCTGCCGGAGGCGGCCCAGGTCATCTGGGCGTTCCGCCGGGCCTGAGTTCTAGCTCCGCTTGCGGCCGATGGCGAAGTAGGACAGCGGACCGAGCAGGTTCACCACCAGCACAGACCGCCAGAAGGCCTTCGGTCCGCGGATCAGCTCAGCGGGACGCCGGTTGATATCGACGAGCGCGGCGACCTTCAGCGATAGCTCGGCGGCCGCCGCAGCGACGACCAGTGCGCGCTGCCGGTCACTGAGGTCGCTCCACTTCGTCTTGGCCATTCGGGGCCTCCTGTTGATCGAGTTGCGAGCCTGATTCTGCCGCAGGGCAGGGCGAGTTGCGCCGCCAGCGGAGACGAGCGCCGCTATGTGCGGGTATGTTCCTTCAGCGGCGCCGCGAAGCGGGACGAGCGGCGCAACGGGCTCCCGTCACGGCTCGGCTGGTGTCCGGGGCGCGTAAGAATGATTCATGAGTAAATCTCCGCTTGCGCCGCCACCCGGTGACAAGCCTGTGCGCACGGCACCTCCGCCGCCGCCTGCCTGGCGGCACTGGCTGTGGCTCGCTGCGCTGTTCATCGCGCTCTTGTACATCCTGCCGAGCTTCGTGCACAGCACGCCGTCGACTCAGCTGACCTACTCGCAGTTCATCAGCGATGTGAACGCGCACAAGGTGAAGACCGTCGACCTGCCGTCGGCCGCTACGAGCGGCGCCAACGTGACCGCCACCGGCACCCTGACCGACGGTCACGCCTTCTCGACGGTGATCCCGGCGATCCTGGCGGGGCCGTCGCTGACCACGAGCCTGCAGGACGCCCACGTGTCGGTGACCGCTCAGCCGGCCAGCAGTTCCATCGGCGGCATCCTGCTGAACCTGCTCATCTTCATCGTGCTGCCGTTCGGGCTGGTGTTCTACCTGTTCCGGCGGATGGCCCGGACGACCGGCAGCTCGCTGCAGGGCGTGATGGGCGTTGGCAGATCGCGGGCCAAGGTCTTCGACGCCGAGCAGCCCAGTACCAAGTTCACCGACGTGGCCGGCTACGAAGGCGTGAAGGCGGAGATCACCGAGGTCGTCGACTTCCTCCGCAGCCCGGACAGGTACCGGCGGGCCGGCGCCATGGCACCGCGGGGCGTGCTGATGGTCGGACCGCCGGGGACCGGCAAGACCCTGATCGCCAGGGCCGTGGCAGGCGAGGCATCAGTGCCGTTCTTCTCGGTCGCTGGCTCTAGCTTCGTCGAGATGTTCGTCGGCGTCGGCGCCGCGCGGGTGCGCGACCTGTTCGCGGAGGCGCGCAAGGCCGCGCCCGCCATCATCTTCGTGGATGAGATCGATGCGATCGGCCAGCGCCGGGCCGGCTCCGGCGCGGTCGTTGCCAACGACGAGCGCGAGCAGACGCTGAACCAGCTGCTGTCGGAGATGGACGGGTTCGACATCTCGGCCGGCATCGTGGTACTCGGCGCGACGAACCGTCCCGAGGTACTGGACCCGGCCTTGCTGCGGCCCGGCAGGTTCGACCGGCAGGTCGTGATCCCGCTGCCGACACTGGACGAGCGGGCCGCCATCCTCGCTGTGCACTGCCGGGACAAGAAGCTCGGGGCCGACGTGGACCTGCACACGGTGGCGCGCGGCACGCCGGGATTCTCCGGCGCGGACCTGGCCAACCTGGCCAACGAGGCGGCGATTTTCGCGGTGCGCGAGGGTCGCGAGGTGCTGTCGGCGGCCGACTTCGAGAACGCGCGAGACCGGATCCTGCTGGGCCGCCGCGAGGGCTCGAATGTGCTGCTGCCGGAGGAGAAGCACGCGGTGGCGATACACGAGTCCGGGCACGCGCTCGTGGCCGCGCTGTCCGACCACGCGGACCCGGTCGCGAAGATCACCATCCTGCCGGCCGGGCAGGCACTCGGTGTCACCCAGCAGCTGCCGCTGTTCGAGCGTCATCTGTACGGTGAGGATTACCTGAAGGAGTCGCTGGCTGTCCGGCTCGGCGGCCGGGCCGCGGAGCTGGTCGAGCTCGGTCAGGGCTCGACCGGAGCCGCCAATGACCTGGCGTCCGCTACCGACCTGGCGACCAAGATGGTCCGCGAGTTCGGGCTGTCACCTGCGCTCGGCCCGGTCGGCTATCCCGAGGGCGGGTCGGTCTTCCTCGGCGGCGGCGGATCCGGGTTCTCCAGCCGGCCGTTCGCGGAGGCGACCCAGGCCACCATCGACGAGGAGGTGGCGCGGCTGCTCCGCGAAGCGGAACAGTCCGCGGTCAGTCTCATCCGGTCGCATCACGAGGAACTCGGGCAGCTGGTGTCGCTGCTGCTGGAGCACGAGACCGTCGACGGCAGCGCGGTGTACAAGATCGTCGGAAGGCCGGTGCCGGAGCGCAGGCCGGAGGAGATGACGATTGGGCCGCACAGCGCGACGGCGGTCAGCGCGGCGCAGAGCGCGACGTCCGGCAGCGGGCCGCAGAGCGCGGCGGCTGCCAGTGCGCACGGCACGGCCGCCGGACGGGCAGGTGCCGCGGAGGCAGCGGCCGATCAGAAGCCCTAGCGCCACCACGGCCGTCGCCGGATCCTGGCCAGCCTGTCCGCGGGCTCGGCCAGGTCCAGCGAGTGCGCCGCCAGGTGACTGAGATGATGGCCGACCCACAGGGCGTCGGGCTGGTAGCCAGCTAGCTCGCCGTCGCCGCGCCCCCGGCCGGCGGCAGGCAGGAATCCGGCCGCCGGCGGCGGACTCGCCAGCACTGGCAGCGGGCTGTCCCTGCCGGGCCTGGCGACGAGATTAGCGAGGCCGTTATAGAACGCGGCCAGCGCGGCCGACTGGTGCTCCAGTGGCGCATGCGACTGGCCGTCATGCACGTGCGGGCTGATGCCCGGCAGGCTGGTGAGCGAGTACGCGGTCAGGCGCAGCCGCAAGGCGGCCATCACCAGCATCCACAGGTCGGCCTTGGTCATCCGCTTGGAACCCTGCTCGGTCAGGTAGCCGCGCAGCGCATCGTCGAGCCGGATGCCGGCGGCTCCGGCCGCCACGGCCCGGTCCGGCCGGTAGTCTCGCTCGCCGAGCGCCCAGCTGACCGCGTCACCGAGGTAGTTGGCGCCGCAGCGGAAAGCGTCGGCGAGATTGTCACCGACAACGGCGGACACGCCTCGCGGCCAGAACAGCACCCCGACCACGAGGCTGACGGCGCAGCCGATGGCGACATCCTCGACCCGCAGCAAGCCCACCTGCCACCCGGCCGGCGCGATCAGGTTGAACAGCACCACGACCGTGACGGTGAAGGCGGCCTGCCCGGCGACGAACGGGGCGGTGCCCGGCGTGTAGGCCGCGACGAGGACGGCTAGCGGGAACACGACCCACAGCGCCACCGGGCTGGTCCCGATGGCGAGCAGCAGAGCCGCACCGACGACGAATCCGGCGACGGTGCCCGCCAGCCCGCGCAGCGCGGTACTCCCTGTTGCCGCAGCGCTGGTCCGCAGCACTGACAGAGTGCCGAGGACGATCCAGAACGCGTGCTGGACATCAGTCAGTTTCGCCACCGCGACGGCCGCCGCAAGTGCGATCGCACCACGCGCCCCGTTCCGGAACCAGACCGATCGAAGGCTGGCGTCGGTGGCGATGATGCCGGCGGCGCGGGCCGGGATCCGCGGCCAGGCACTGGCCGCGGCCGTAAGCCCCGGGCCGGCCGCCCGGCCTGCGGGATCAGGTGACGCACCTGACTGGCCTGACTGGGCTGACTGAGCCTGCTGGCCTGACTGGCCCGGCTGATCGGGGGCCGCAGCGAGCCAGCGCTCGCGCTGCCTGCTCACCTGGGCGGCGCTGGCTCTGCCGGATGCGACCATCGCGTCACCGACGGCGGCCGAGGCGGCGATCCCGATGGTCTGCGCGTGGAATGCGTGATCGGCTCTGCGCACGGCCAGGTCTGGCTCCCCGGTCGCGCGCTGGAGGTGCTGCGCGCTGGCCAGCCGGGCACGCCAGATCCGGTCCAGGTCGGGCTCGGCGTCCCGGCCGGCCAGCAGTGCCGCGACCTGATGAAGCGCCTGCGCGGAGAGCGCCAGCAGTTCCTGGTCCTCGGCGGCCGCGGCCGGCAACTCCAGGTGACCGTCGGCCGCGTCGCCGACCAGGGACGTGCACCATTCCAGCAGGTGCACCAGGCTGGCCAGGCTCTGGTCGGCGGCGGCCATGCCAATCGGCCGGTACGGGGTGGACACGAACTCGTTCATCAGCTGGTGCTTGGCGGCGATGGAGGCTTCCCGGTCGGATTCGGTGGCTCGGCCAGCGGTGGCGGCGTCGAGCTGGCTCGCCAGCGCGCTGGCCAGGCTGCCGGCCGACGCCCGCAGCCGGTCTCCTGGTGACCGGGGCGAGATCAGCAGTACCGCCGCAGTGCTGACGACCGAGGCCAGCCACCAGCCCGCCAGCCGCCAGCCGAGCACGCCGGTGGTGCCGACTGATGCCACCGGCAGGATGTAGGCGAGCAGGCAGGCGGTCACGCCGCTGGCCGCGTTCGGCCCGGCCGAGCCGGCCAGGTAGATGGCGAACGCGACCGGAACCGTCGCGACCGCTGCCAGCCACGCCGATCCGCTGACCAGCGTGCCGATCGTCAGAGCGACGCTGCCGGCCACCGCGAGCCCGAGGTGGGCCATCGCCTTGTCCCGCCTTGTCCCGCCGAACGATGTCATGACCAGCGCGCCGAAGCTGCCGAAGGTGGCGAAGACCGTCATCTGCGCGTTGCCGATGACCTCGAGGCAGATCGCGAACAGTACCGGTATCACGATGGTGGCGCGTGCGGCTCGCAGTGCGGCCGGGAACGACCAGGTCACCCGCCACCACGGTGCTGCTGGCTGTGGTGGCGACTGGCCGGCGGCGCTGGCCCTGTCCGCGCTGGCCGACTGGACCGCGCTGTGAGTCATGCCTCCAACTGTGTCATTGCGCTTCCCACGGCGTACATCCCGGCCGGGCGGCGCGGTCCAGCGCGTCATGCGTCGCCGTGGCGACACGCGAGGATTATTCTCTGACTATAGTCAGAGAATGGACTCAGCAGCCATCGGCCAGGTCCGGAGCTTCAACCGGACGGTCACGCAGCGGATCGGTGCCCTGCAGGACGAGTTCCTCGCCCGCGACCGGCCGCTCGGCCAGGCACGCGTGCTCTGGGAGATCGGCCCGGACGGCAGCGACGTCCGGTTGCTGCGGGCCAGGCTCGACCTGGACTCGGGTTACCTCAGCCGCCTGCTGAGGTCGCTGGAGAGCGACGGGCTGATCGTCGTGGCACCCAGCGGAGCGGACGGCCGGGTCCGCGTCGCCCGGCTGACCGCCGCGGGCGCCGCCGAGGTCGCCGAACTCGACCGGCGGTCCGACCGCGCCGCACTGTCGGTGCTGGCACCGCTGAGCGAGCGGCAGCGTACGCGCCTGACCGCGGCGATGGCGGACGTCGAGCGGCTGCTGATCACGTCCATGGTCACCGTCCAGCAGGCCGATCCGCGCAGCCCGGCTGCGCGGTCCTGCCTGCGGGCCTACTTCGGCGAGCTAGCCGCACGGTTCGACGGGGGGTTCGACCCGGCGCTCAGCATCCCTGCTGCCGACGACGAGCTGACTCCCCCGGCTGGCCTGTTCCTGCTCGCCACCTTGCACGCGGAGCCAGTCGGCTGCGGCGCGGTCCGGTACCACGGCGGCCAGCCTGCCGAGATCAAGCGGATGTGGGTCAGCGCGGGAGTCCGCGGGCTGGGGCTCGGCCGCAGGATCCTCGCGGACCTGGAGGCCCAGGCGGCCGCGGCCGGCACCCGCATGCTGCGGCTGGAAACGAACCGCACGCTGGCCGAGGCGATCGGCCTGTACCTGTCGGCCGGCTTCCGGGAGGTCCCGGCCTTTAACGACGAGCCCTACGCGCATCACTGGTTCGAGAAAGTGCTCAGCTAGCGGCAACGCCGGCAGGTCAGGGCTACCGCCGCAGCTCCTCGTGAAACAGCACGGCTTGCGGTGGTGGCTGGGCGGGCATTTGGATATGTCTACCACCCCCAGCCGCAGGAGGCCCGGATGCCCGGACAGGTGCCGTACGTCAGCTATCTCCGCCTGGGCGACGACCCGCACCTGGTGGCGAACGCGTGCAGCACCTGCGGCGCGCTGTTCTTCGACCGCCGTAACGCGTGCGCTAGCTGCGGCGGCATCGAGTTCAGCGAGCGCCGCCTGGCCAGCGACGGCGTCCTGCGTGCCTTCACGATCGTGCACCGGGCGACGCCAGGGGTTACCGTGCCCTATGTCTCCGGCATCGTCGACCTGGATGGCGGCGGCGTGGTGAAGGCCAACGTGGTCGGCATCGACCCCGGGCCCGATCAGGTGACGCTGGGCATGATGCTTACGCTGACCACGTTCCCGATCGGAACCGACTCCGCCGGAACCGAGGCCATCGCCTTCGGATACCGGCCAGCCGGGCGCTGAGTTCAGCGCCGGTCGGCATGATCGTCCTGTGATATCAATGGGCCATGGCGAGCCCGGCTGACCCCGTTATCGACAGCGTGAGCACCGGCCTGGCGGAGCTGCTGTCGCTGGAGCGCATCGAAGACGACATGTTCCGCAGTGTCGTCGTCACGCCGGAGCGGGCCGGGCTGTTCGGCGGCCAGGTCGCGGCCCAGGCGCTGAGCGCGGCAGCGGAGACCGTTCCGGCGGGCAGGCATCCGCACTCGCTGCACGGCTACTTCCTGTCCAGGGGCGACGCGTCCCGGCGGGTGCTGCTGACCGTGTCCAGGGACCGCGACGGTGGTGCCTACTCCAACCGCCGCGTGATCGCCGTGCAGAACGGAGTTGTCATCTTCAACATGGCGGCGTCTTTCCACGTCGCCGAGGATGGTGCCGATTATCAGGCGCATGCCGCGCCTGACGTGCCCGGGCCGGACGACCTGCCCGACGACCCGAGGTGGCACCGGATGCACGGGGTGGAGATCCGGATCCCGCCGCAGCCGCAGCCGGGCCAGCAGTGGCCGTCGCGGATGTGGGTCCGGTCGAGCCACAGGCTGGGTACCGACACGCTGCACGCCTGCGCACTGGCCTACGTCTCCGACATGTTCACCGGGCTGGCCGCAGCGCCGGCCGTCGCCATCGCCGGGCCGCTGACCAGCATCGACCACTCCGTCTGGTTCTACCGCAAGGTCGAGCTCGACGACTGGGTGCTGATGGACCTGCAACCGGAGTCCACCTCCGGCGGCCGGGGCATGTACGCCGGCCGGATCTTCAGCCGGGATGGCACGCTGTGCGCCGGGATCGCGCAGGAAACCCTGTTCCGTCCCGGCGCCGCCCGCATCGGGCCGCTGGCGCAGTAACCGCGCCAGCGACCCGATGGTGCCCCGTCCCGGATCGCCAGGCCCCGGCAGCAGGCGATCCGGACGCGGGTATCACGGCGTGATCACCATGCCGATGGGCACCCCGTTCAGGTAGATCCGCTTCCCGGCCCGGTCAGTGGCGGTCGAGATCGGCGTCAGGAAGTTGTGACCGGCCACGCCTTCATTGCTGACCAGGGCGGTGTGCCCGTCCGGCGTGATGACGATGATGTTCGGCTGGTTACCGACCCTGATCGGCTGGCCGGCGGCATTAGTGGCTGTGCTGATGGGAACTACCAGGCCAGGGACGGTGACATACACAGTCGCGCCGTCCGGGGTGATCGCCATGGCTTCGGGCGCGCCGGGCAGTGCGATCGGCTTCAGCACCTTGCCGGTTGCGAGCCTGACCGGGACGACGGTCTTGTTACCCGTGGCGACATAAGCGAGCCTGCCGTCGGGCGTGATGGCCATGAACTCGGGGTGGCCATAATTAAATCCGTTCCTCATGTGCACCGGCATCGCGATCGGCGGGAGTGCCTTGTTCGTGGCAGTGCGGATCGGGAAGACCAGGTCACCCCAGAGAACGTAGACGGTCTTTCCGTCCTGGCTGATCACCGGATCGAAGGTGCTGCAGACGATGGATGTGGGCTGGGGGCAGGCAGGCGTGTCGAGCGTGATCGGCTTGAGCGCTTTGTTGGTCGCAGTGCTGATCGGAACGACCGTAGTGCCGGCGAAACCGTGCCGGACCGGTTTCTCGGAGCCGGTGACGTAGGCGGTCTTCCCGTCCGGGGAGATGACAATGCCGTTAACGCCGTTGTCGTCCGGCCAGCGGATCGGCTGGAGTGCTTTGCCTGCGGTGAGGTCGATGGGCACGACGCCGTGGGAATTGGGTACGTAGGCGGCCCTGCCGTTCGGCGTGATCACGATTGCCTGGGGTGCTCCTGGCACCGTGATCGGCTGGCCGGCCTTCCTGGCGGCGGTGTCGATCGGAGTCACTATGCCTCGCCCGCTGATCTCGTAAACAGCCCGGCCGCCGGGACTGATGGCGACGGAATCGGGGTTGAGGTCGACCGCGGTTATCCTGATCGGCTTGCCCGCCTTGTCGTCGGCCAGCGTGATCGGCACGATCGTCTGCGCGTCGGTGACAACCCATGCTGTCAGCGGGCCGTCTCCGTGCGACGCCGCCGTATTCTTGATTGCCCCTGTCACCGCGGGGACGCCGGCAGCGAGTACGGCAACGGCGGCCGCCGACGTGGCGGCACCGGTCGCGCGCCGTCGGCGGCGCAGCCTGATGCCTGCCCGCAGGGCGTTGCGCGCCAGCGACCCGATCGGCGGCTCGGTGGCGGTGGCCCGGTCGAGCATCGTGCGGAGGGTTGTCTCATCCATTTCTGCAGTCCCCTGTGCGTTGCAGATTCGCGATCGGGCTGCCGGGGCAGGCCGGCTCGCCCGAAGCCTCGTCCAGCAGGCCGCGCAGCCTGGCCAGCGCGCGGGCGCTCTGGCTCTTGACGTTGCCGGTGGAGCAGCCAAGCGTGGCCGCTACCTGCTCGATGCTCTGGTCGGCCCAGTAACGCAGCACGACGACGGCACGGCTCTTCGGCGGCAGGGTGGCCAGGGCGTCGAGCACGGCCATCCGCAGTTCCGGTGAGTGCTGTTCGGCCTGGCGTTCAGGCAGCCACCCGGCCAGGATCTCGGCTGGGTGCTTGCGGCGGCCCTCGGCCAGGTAGGTATTGACGAGCGTCCTGGTCGCGTAGGCGTGCACAGCGTCCTGCCGGTTGATCCGCCGCCAGGCAACGAACACCTTCGCCAGCGTTGTCTGGGCCAGGTCCTCGGCCGTATGCCAGTCGCCGCAGAGCAGGAACGCCGTTCGTCGCAGCCGCGCGGCTTCGGCCTCTGCGAAGGCGATGAACTCACCCTCCGCAGCTGTCACGTGACACGGCTCCTCCGTTTCTGGCCGACCTGCCCGATCGGCGCCTGCCCAGATAGATGCGGCTGCGACCCAGCGGGTTGCATTATCGGCCGCCGATCGCTGTGCTTGGCACTGTCAGACGGCCTCCGCATCCGCGGCAAGCCGTCAGGATGAGCAGATGGGAGTGCCCTGTGACGGAGAGCGCTGAGGATCTTGTGCTGCGGTCCGAGCCGCGGCCCGGTGTCGTGCAGCTGACCTTGTCGCGTCCGGACAAGCTGAATGCCATGACCGAGCCGCTGGTCAGCGAGCTGCACCGGCAGCTGCGCGAGGTCAGCGCTGACCTAGCCTGCCGGGTCGTCATCCTGACCGGGTCTGGCCGGGGTTTCTGCGCCGGGCTCGACCTGGGCGGCTTCGGCACGATCAAAGGAACGGAGTCCTTCGGGCACACGCAGCGGACCTGGCAGGTGCAGCGGGCTATCGCCGGACTGGTCCAGGAGATCCGGCGGATGCCGCAGCCGGTGATCGCGGCCGTCAACGGCCCGGCCGCCGGCGGCGGGCTCGCGCTGGTCTGTGCCAGCGACATCCGGATCGCCTCGTCCGGCGCGGTGTTCTCGACCTCGTTCATCCGGATCGGTGTGACTGGCTGTGACATCGGCACGTCGTGGATGCTGCCCAGGCTGGTCGGCGCGGCCCGGGCGCACGAGCTGATGCTGACCAGCCGCCGGTTCGACGCTGCTGAGGCGCTGCGAATCGGACTGGTCACTGATGTCGTCGAGCCCGCCCAGCTGGCGGACCGGGTGGACGCGATGGCCGGCGCGCTCCTCAGCGCGCCGCCGCTGTCACTGGCACTGACCAAGCAGGGCATGTGGCTGGCGCTGGAGATCCCCTCCTTCGACGCCATGGTCGGAGTCGAGAACCGTCAGCAGGTGCTCACGTCCGCGACCCAGGATGCGACCGAGGCAATGGACTCCTACCGCTCGCGGCGGGAGCCGGAGTACCGCAATCGCTGACTATGGCGGATCTGACCGGCCCGTAGTTAGGCTGCGTGCATGGCCGACTCGCTGTGGATCATTGGCGTGGCGATGACGAAGTTCATGCGCTACAAGGACAAGGACCTGATCGACCTGGGCAGCGAGGCCGCCGTGGCGGCGCTGGCTGACGCCGGGCTGACGATCTTCGATGCGGACATCCTGGCCGCGGGCTGCCTGTACGACACCAACGGCGTCGGGCAGCGGATTCAGAAGCAGATCGGCCAGACCGGCATCCCGGTCTACAACGTCACGAACGCCTGCGCCACCGGCGCGACCGCGTTCCGGGTTGCCGCCATGGCCATCAAGGCAGGCGAGGCCAGCATCGGGCTGGCCGTCGGCGTTGAGCAGATGGGCAAGCTCGGCCTGCTCGGGGCTGCGCCGGGCAAGAAGGACACGCCGTTCGAGCCGGCTGGCCGCTACGGCGCCGTCGGCCCCGTCGAGGGGATCCTCGGTACGAGCCTGATGCCGGGCACGTTCGCGCAATCCGGCATGGAATATGCCTACCAGCATGACGGCGTCGGCTTCGAGCAGTTCGCCAGGGTAGCGGAGAAGAACCACGCGCACTCGACGCTTAATCCGCTCGCTCAGTACCAGAAGGCGTACTCGCTGGACGAGGTCATGAACGCCGAGATGATCGCCTACCCGAACACCCTGCTGATGTGCTGCCCGACCGGCGATGGTGCCGCCGCGGCGGTGCTGTGCAGCGGGGAACGGCTTCAGCGCATGCCGGCCGAGGTGCGCAGGCGCGCGGTAAAGGTGGCTGCGTCGGTGCTGACCAGCGATCCCTACGTCGACGGCGGCTCGGTTCAGTTCGACGTTAACACGCTCACCCGGCAGGCGGCCGACCAGGCCTACGAGCTGGCCGGGGTCGGGCCGCAGGACCTGGACCTGGTCGAGCTGCATGACTGCTTCGCCACCGCTGAGCTTCGGCATTACGACAACCTCCGGCTGTGCCCCGAGCGGCGGGGCGGGCGAGTGGATCGATAAGCGCGGGCCCTGGCGCGACGGCCAGATCCCGGTCAACGTATCCGGCGGGCTGCTGTCCAAGGGGCACCCGCTTGGCGCGACCGGAATCGCCAACATCTACGAGGTCTCGACGCATCTGCGCGGCGAGGCGGGCGACCGGCAGATCGAGGGCGCCAGGGTCGGGCTCACCCATGTCATCGGGCTGGGCAGCGCCTGTGCGGTGCACATCCTGGAGAAGTCGGCCGCATGAGCGAGTCGCGGCTGACCGAGCTGCCGGGGCAGGTGCCGGTCACCGCTGGTGCCTACGATCTGGCTGGCCTCGGCTACGTCGAGCAGGAGTTCAGGCTGGACGGCACGGCTCGGTCCTACCGGCTGACCAGTGCGCGCGGTCCGGACGGCCGGTGGTCGGTGCAGGCCGACGAGGAGGCCCCGGTCACGACCAGAGTGCTGCTGCGCCGCCCCGCCGATGCGGCTGCCTTCAGCGGAACCGTGCTGGTGGAGTGGCTCAACGTATCGGGCGGCATGGATGCCGCGCCGGACTGGATGCTGGCGCACACCCATCTGCTCCGCCACGGCCATGCCTGGGCTGGCGTATCCGCGCAGCGCGCCGGGATCGAGGGCGGCGGCATGGTCGACGGCATGCACCTGAAAGTGACCCAGCCGCAGCGCTACGCAGCCCTGTCTCATCCCGGCGACCGGTGGGCCTTCGACATCTTCAGCCAGGCAGGCCGCGCGATCCGCGAGCAGGCCGGGCTGCCTGCGCAGGGGCGAGACCGTCAGCCGCTGCGGCTGCTGGCCAGCGGACACTCGCAGTCGGGAGCCTTCCTGGTCACCTATGTCAACGCGATTGACTGGCTGGCGGCCGTCTACGACGGGTTCCTGGTGCACGGCAGGACGGGCGTGGCCGCGTCGCTGGACTCCGGGTTCAGCCCGGCGGAGCTGGGCGGCGTCGCCGAGCGGATCCGCGATGACCTGCGCGTGCCGGTCATCGTGCTGCAGACCGAGACCGACGTGGCCCTGCTCGGCAGCGGGCGCGTGGCGCAGCCCGACAGCGACCTGCTGCGCAACTGGGAAATTGCCGGCGCTGCGCACGCCGACACCTACCTGCTCTTCGCCAGCGGCATCGACGACGGCAGGCTCCCGGCCGAGCAGCTGGCCGGCCTGCTCAGGCCAACAACCGACATCCTGATGACCCGGACCGAGACACCGGTTAACAGCGGCCCCCAGCATCACTATGTCGAGTGCGCGGCTGTCGAGCAGCTGACAGCCTGGGTGCGCGGCGAGGCCAAGCCACCGTCAGCGCCGCGGCTTGACCTCAGCGCCGATGGCCGCGACCTGCAGCGCGACGAGCTCGGCATTGCCACCGGCGGAATCCGCACGCCGTGGACCGACGTGCCCGCGTCGGTGCTGTCCGGCACCGGCCAGCGCGGTGAGCTGTTCGCGTTCCTGTTCGGGACGACTGCCGAGCTCAGTGATGCTGACCTCAGCCGGCTCTACCCAGGCGGCCGGCCGGAATACCTCGCCAGGTTCGCGACCTCGCTGGATGCGGCGATCGCGGCTGGCTTCGTGCTGGCCGAGGACCAGGCGGAGATCCTGGCGCTTGCCGCTGCCGCGTGGATCGGCTGACGGCGCAGTCCAGCGCGCTCAGCGCCGGACTGAGATCGGCCCGGTCTGAGCCGTCAGGGCTTGAACGACGCGCCGTCGAGTGAGGTGAAGCAATGCGCGTTGTGGAACGCGTTGCCCTCCGCCTCTATGCTCACGACGCCGTTGTGCCGGATGAACAGCCGCCCGTTGGCGCTGTTGCAGAGATCAACCGTGATGTACACGTCGCGGGCGGGCCGCAGCGCCCTGGGCAGGGTGAAGGGTGAGCTATGGCCGGAGGAAATGGCGCCCTTGAAGCGGACGATCCCGGCTATCTTCGCCACCCGCGCGCTCGAGGTGCTGAACGGGGCGTTGCGCCAGCCGTTCCTGAGCTTCAGCAAGGTAAACGACCGCGACGACTTCGCGAACGAGGCGCCGTCAAGGGAGGTGAAGCACTGGGCATTCGAGAAAGTCAGCCTGGTCTGGACCATCACCACTCCGGTTGGCGCGATGAACAGCCGTCCGTTGGCGGCGTTGCAGAGGTCCACCGGCACGTAGACGTCGGCAGCGGGCCGGAAGGCCGCTGGCAGCGTGAACACGTAAGCACCGCCCCCGGAGGAGATCGCCCCCTTGAAGTGAACGATGCCGGCGATGTCGGTCACCGCGGCGTTAGCAGTACCGAACGGAGCGTTGACCCACCCGTTCTGCAGGGTCAGCGCGGTGAAGTGCGCTGCCGATTTCGGGAAGGAGGCGCCGTCGAGTGAGGTAAAGCACTGGGCGGACGTGAAGGACTTCTCGGCCTCGACGGTCACGACGCCGCTGGGCTGGATGTAGAGGCGCCCGTTGGCGGCGCCGCACAAGTTGACCGGAACGTAGACGTCCGCGGCGGGCCGGAAGGCCGTCGGCAAGGTAAACGCAACTGCGCTGTGGCCGGAGGAGATGGCGCCCTTGAAGGTCACGATCCCGGCGATGTCGGCGACCTGGGCGCGAGACGTTCCGTGGGGGCCGTTGAGCCAGCCGTTCTCGAGCTTGAGCGTGGTGAAAGAACCGGCCGGCCGCGCTAACGCGGCATGAGCGCCTGCCAGCGGCAGCATGATCGACGCGGCGCACGCCGCGGCGATGGCTAGGTGGCGTAATGTTCGCATGTCAGGCCCTCCCTGAACGCGCCAGGTCCCGATCCCCGTTATGCACCCTGACAGCGTGATCCTGGATAGCGGCGGTTCGCAACCCGCGGTCGCGGGAATCACCGACCGCGACCGCCGGTTGGCGCCCGCATGAGAACTGTGGGATTCATCGGAAGCGGACATATCGGAAGCACGGTCGCGAGGCTGAGCGTCGCCGCCGGGCATCAGGTTGTGCTCAGCAACTCGCGTGGTCCTGAGACGCTGAAGGATCTCGCCGACGAGCTCGGGCCGCTTGCCCGGCCCGCAACCGGCCAGGAAGCGGTCGCCGCAGCGGACATCGTGGTCGTCAGCATTCCGCTGCGCGCGTTCGAGGACCTCCCGGCGCGCCAGCTGGCCGGCAAGGTCGTCATCGACACCTGCAACTACTATCCGGAGCGCGACGGTCAGCTGGCCGACCTCGACAGCAAGTCGGCGACCAGCAGCGAGCTGATCCAGCGGCACCTGCGGGGAAGCCACGTAGTCAAGGTGTTCAACAACATCTACTTCAGGCACCTGCAGTCGCTGGCCCGGCCGTCGGGTGCCGCAGACCGCAGCTTCCTGCCGATCGCTGGCGACGACCCGGCCGCCAAGGCCGCGGTGACGCAGTACCTGGACTCCATCGGCTACGGCGCGGTCGACGCGGGAGCGCTGGCCGACAGCTGGCGCCAGGAGCCCGGTGCACCGGCTTACGGTGCACCGTACGGGCCGTTCACCAGTGATTCCGGCGAGCCGCCCGGGGAGTCACGGGTCCGGGCAGCCCTGGCGGAGGCCACTCGCTAGCGGCTTACAACCGCCGGGACCGCCTGCGAACTGGCTATGCAACCGACGTACCAGTATTGACTGGCTTATCGCATCGCTGTTGCGATATTTTGCTGCCCTTTAGCCCACAAGATGGCGGTGTGAACTTGGCGGGACTGAAGGAGCAGGTGCCGGCGCTGCGGATCACCGGCCTGTACAAGGCTTTCCGCGAGACGGTGGCGGTAGACCATGTCGACCTGACCGTGCCGGCTGGCTCGTTCTTCGGCCTGGTCGGCCCGAACGGGGCAGGTAAGACCACCGCGCTTTCGATGGCGGTAGGACTGCTCCGCCCGGACGCCGGCGGTTCCGAAGTTCTCGGTGTCGATGTGTGGGCAGACCCGATGCAGGCCAGACGGCTGATGGGAGTGCTCCCTGACGGTCTGGCGATGCCGGAGCGGCTCACCGGGCGGGAACTGCTCGCGCTGATCGGCCAGTTGCGCGGCCTGGATCCCGGCGTCATAGCGCAGCGCAGTCAGGACTTGCTGGACGTCATGGGCCTGACCGGTGCTGACCGAACGCTGATCGTGGACTACTCCACGGGCATGCGCAAGAAGATCGGGCTGGCCACCGCTCTGCTGCACGCACCGCGGGTGCTCGTGCTCGACGAGCCGTTCGAGGCCGTGGATCCGGTATCGGCGGCCACCCTCCGGGCGATCCTGGTCAGGTTTGTCGCCGACGGCGGATCCGTAGTGCTGTCCAGCCACGTGATGAGCCTGGTCGAGCAGCTGTGCGACACCGTCGCGATGATGGCCCTCGGGGCTGTCGTGGCCGCCGGTCCGCTCGACGAGGTACGAGCTGGCCGCACCCTGGAGGAGGCGTTCATGCGGCTGGCCGGTGCTGAGGTGAGGGACGCGCAGGAACTGTCGTGGCTCTCGTCCTGACCCTGGTAAGGCTGAAGGTTACGCTGCTCCGGCGCTCGATGACGGGCAGCCGGGGCGGGTGGATGGTGACGGGGGCCGTGATCGGCGCGTGCCTCGCGCTGAGCACGATCGCGCTCAGCGCGCTGTACAGCGCCAGTGCGGCCGTCCTCGCGGACCTGCTCGGCGTGGTCTACGCGCTCTGGCTGGCCGGCTGGATAGTAGGCCCGGTGTGGGGTGGCGGACCGCTGGTACGCGCGGAGCACTTCGCGCTGATCCCGGTGCCGCGCCGGCGGCTGGCCGTCGGCCTGCTCGGCGCCGCTCTCGCGGGAATCACCACGGTGGTGACCCTGCTGGCGTTCATCAGCCTGGTGGTCTTCGGTGCTCGGCTCGGCGTGGTGCCGGCGCTGGTGGCGGTGCCTGCCGTCGTCCTGCAGCTGGTGCTCGTGGTCGTGCTGTCGCGCCTGGCGGTTACCGGATTCGGCCAGGTTGCCAGGAGCAGGCTGGGCGCCGCGGTGATCGGTGTGCTGATCGCGGGCCTGCTTATCCTGAGCCAGTCCGGGTGGATGCTGGTGCTGGCCGTCCGGACCTCCGGATTGCTGAGCACCGGCGTGACGCCGGCCTTCGCCACGCTGGTGCGGGCGCTGCCGTCCGGCTGGGGACTGGATGCCGTGGCAGCCGCTGGCCGGTCCGACTGGCTCACCGCTGCCGGCGTGCTGGCCGGCCTGGCAGCCGCCAACGCGCTGTTGCTGCTGGCGTGGAGCTGGCAGCTGGGCTCACCCCGGGCTGCGCGCGCGACCATGCGAGGAGGCCGGCGCGTCCGGATCAGGCGCACCGGCCCGCTGGCCGGTCCTGTCGGTGCGGTGACCGTCAAGGAGCTACGCACCTGGTGGCGTGACCCGCTGCGGGTGCAGTCGGCAGTGGTGGGCTTGGCCTGGGCTCTTGGCACCTGCCTGCTGCCGCTGACCGTCGGCTCGCAGGTGCTGCTGCCGTGGGCTGCTCCCGCCATAGCCCTGGCCTCGGCCGTCTCGGTCGTCAACCTGTACGGCCTTGACGGCACCGCGCTGTGGCTGACTCTGCTGATCCCTGGTGCCGAGCGGAACGACGTGCGCGGCAGGCAGCGAGCGTTCCTGTTCCTGCTAGGGCCCGTCGTGACGGTCACCGCGCTGACCGCGCTAGCCGGGCCCGGCTGGACCTGGCCGTGGGTGCTCGCACTGACCCCGGCCCTGCTCGGAGGCCAGATCGGCTTGCTGGCATGGATCTCGATCGTCGCGCTGGTGCCCGGTCAGGATCCGCACCGCCGTCCCGATAACCCGATGGACAATGCCGACGCTACCGGCCCCGGATACGTCGCGTTCTGGGCCGGGCTGCTGCCCTGCCTCCCGGCCGCTGGCGCGCTGCTGGCCGGCACCGTGCTGCACAGTGCGCCGCTGCGCCGGGCCGGCGTACCCGTAGGTGTCGCTACCGGCGTGCTGATGTACCTGTGGCTGGGACGTCTTGGCTACCGGCGGCTGACGGCGCGCGGGCCCGAGTTGCTGTTGAAGATGCGGGCCGGACGCAGCAGCAGGCCGCGGCCCACGGGCCCGGCTGCGGCGACGGTGACACAGGCGCGAGCTGAGGGCGACGCGGCCGGCACGGTGACCGGGAAGAAGGCCGCGATCATTGGCTTCGGCATCCCGCTGGCGGCCATCTTGCTGTTCCCGCAGGGCATCGTCCCGGCCGTGCTGAAACTAGCGCATGCCCGGGTGCGCGTCTGGTTCCTCGCGCTGTACCTGCCGAAGCCGCTGCAGTGGCCCGCATGTTTCGTGATGATCGCCCTCGGCGTGGCGGTGGCCTGCGTTGTGCTGGGGACGCTGCGGCAGGTAAAGGCTAATGCACAGCCGAGAGGCGCACTTCTGCCCCTAATCTCACCTGATGAGCCGCTATAGCTCTGCATAAATGCCTAGACAGAATTATTGTAGCTCTAACGCCGGCTAATAAGGAATAAGAAGGCGCTTTTCTCTGCGAGACAATTGGCCAAACGATTCCCGGCTGCGGCAGAATAGGCGCCATGTCTACCCCTCCCGGCCAGTTAGGCCACACCAGCACCGCAGTGATCCGGTCACAGCGAATTAGTACTGCTGATGGCAAATGGCGGTACACCGGCGAGTTCGAAATAATCTGCCTGGATTGTGGCGACGACCCCGCCCTGGACTACCGACGGGTCTCGCCGTTGCTACGGCGCGTTCGCGGGCCGTACCGGACCCTCGACCGGGCCCAGGCTGCCCTCGAAAGGCACTGCGGCCGGGACACCTGGCGCGCGCGTCACCTCTGACGGCCGGGCAGCAGCACTGGCGCCCGCTGCGCTGGTGACCGGACGCGGCGCGCAAGCGGCGATGGCGACGCAGCGGCCGGGCAGCGCAGCGCTACTGTGCCTGAGTGACCAGACTGGTTCAGTATGACGAGCCGCCGGTGCCCGCTTTCTTGTTTGATCTGGACGGGACGCTGATCGACAGCGTTTACCAGAACGTCATCGCCTGGCGTAACGCCCTAACCAGGCTCGATATCGACTTGTCGGTATGGCGCATTCACCGGCGCATCGGGATGAGTGGCGGGCTGTTCGTGGCGGCGCTGCTGCGCGAGACCGGCCGCTCGCTGTCCGAGCGGGATATCGAGCTGCTCCAGCAGGATCACCTCGCGAATTACCTGGGGCAGGCGGACTCGGTCCGGGCCCTGCCGGGCGCCGCCGAGCTACTGGCCGCGCTGACCGCGGAGGGGGTGCCGTGGGCGATAGCGACGAGCGGCCGGAAGGCGATGGCGGAGCGCGGGCTGGCGATGCTCGGGCTGGGCAAGGACGCGCCGATGGTGACGCGCGACATGGTCCGCCGCGCCAAGCCCGACCCGGACCTGTTCCTGGCAGCCGCCGCACTCATCGGCGTTGACCCGCGGCAGGCCTGGGTCGTCGGCGACAGTGTCTGGGATCTGCTCGCCGCACGGCGGGCCGGCGCGCTCGGCATCGGACTGCTCTCTGGCGGCTACGGTCGCGAGGAGCTCGAGCGTGCCGGTGCCTACCGCGTCTACGCCGACCCCGCCGAGCTGCTGGCTCGAGCCGACGAGGTCGGCGTCCGCAATCTTGCCGGAGCTGCCGGTCTGTAGCGGCGTCAGCCCCACTGTCCGGGCTGGTAGTCACCGCCCTGGCTCTGGCAGATGACGTTCAGCCGGTTGTAGGCGTTGATGATGGTGATGCTGCACACCAGCGCGGCGAGCTGGTCGGTGTCGTAGTGCTTGGCCGCGTTCGCCCAGGCCTCGTCGCTGACGCCGCCGGCGGCGTCAGCAATACGGGTGCCCTCCTCGGTCAGCTCAAGCGCGGCCCGCTCGGCGTCGGTGAAGACCTTCGCGTCCCGCCACGCCGCCACCAGGTTGATCCGCACCGAGGTCTCGCCGGCGTGTGCGGCGTCCTTGGTGTGCATGTCGGTGCAGACCGAGCAGCCGTTGATCTGGCTGGCGCGGATCAGCACCAGGTTCCGGGTCGACTCCGGCAGCGCCGACTGTGATACGACCGCCCCTGCCGAGTTGATGTGCTTCGCGAACTGCTGCAGGATCTCGCTGCCGTAGAAGTCCAGCCGTGCATCCATGGTGATCTCCCTTGCCGTGTTTTCCGCTACATCCCTAGAGACACGGCAGGTCGCGCCGATGTGACATAGGCCGCCGTAGCAGCCAGTGGATGCCGCGTATTACATAGCGCCCGGGCAGCCGCTGCTGGACACTAGGGGCAGACCGGATATCTGGCACGAGGAGGTTCTACGTCATGGCTGACCCGGAACCGAGGGCAGGCACGTCCGACAACGCACTGAACGGCCAGCAGTCCGAGGTGCTGGATGCCGCGCACGAAGCAGCCTTGATCAAGGACGTGATCCGGGCACAGGAGCGGCACCGGGAAGGCGGCGTCGAACCCGAGCTCGACGACGACGCGGAGACTGAGCCGGGATCCTGACCGGCCAGAGTACCTAGCGACGGCGGCCGCTGATGGCCGCGGCGGCGTTCCAGCGCAGCGCGCCGGCCAGATCACGGGCGTGCTCAGCCGGCGTGTAGTCCTGCCGGGCCTTGCTGTGCGCCAGCGCGAGGTCCAGATCGTGACCGCACTGTCCGAGCACTACCGAGAAGTCCCGGCGCACCGGCTCGAGCAGGTCGTATCCGAATGATCGCTGCAGCCGGGGAAAGAGCGGCCGGTACAGCCGGGCTCGCTCGTGCAGGCCGGAGGAGTGGGACATCGGGTTCTTGGGCCGCTGCCTGATGTAGTCGGGCAGCACGTCCGCGAACGCCTGCCGGATAATCCACTTCTCCTGACCGTCTCGCACCTTCAGGCCGACGGGCAGCCGCATCGCGAGCTCGACCAGGGACAGGTCGAGGTACGGCACCCTGGCCTCGACCCCGTGGCCCATGCTGATCCTGTCGACGCGCTGCAACTCGGTCCGGTGCAGGTTCCTGATCATGTGCAGGAACAGCCGGCGCGACGCGCGCGCGCCGATCCGGTCATACATCGAGTAGCCACCGAACAGCTCGTCCGACCCGTCGCCGGTCAGGAGCACCTTAAGGCCGAGGTCGCGGGCACGGGCGAAAAGCGGAACCGAGACGACCGCGTTGATGATGTCGCCGTATTCGGTGAGCTCCGACAGCCGGATCGCCTCGCGGATATCGGCCGTCCGGATATCGCCTGGTCGTACCTCGATTACCTCGTGCGGCACGCCGAGGTCCGCGGTCAGCCGCCGTGCATAATGCAGGTCCTCGCTGCCTGGCGCGCCGATGGTCAGGGCTACGCAGTCCGGGTGCATATCCCGGACATGGGTCAGCACGAGCGAGCTGTCCAGGCCGCCGGACAGGATGACGCCCACCGTCAGGTCGGTATCGACCCGGGCCCGGATGCTGTCCTCGAGTAGCAGGCGCAGCAGCTTGATGCCTTCGGCCGGGTCGTCGATAAGCGGCTGGTCCTCGCCCAGGCGCAGCAGGTCGACGTACGGCCGAAGGACCGGCTCGGCACGCGGGCCGGCCCAGCCATGGTGGCCGGGCGGCACCTCCGACACCGGGGATCCGACCGGCACGAGTGCCTTCACTTCCGATGCGACGTGCAGCCGGGCATCCCGGTACGACCAGTACAGGGGCTTCACTCCGACCGGGTCGCGGGCGAGATAGACGCGGCTGCCCGGCCTGTCGGCGATCGCGAACGCGAACTCTCCCCGGAACCGGCCGACCGCGTGCTCCCCCCAGGTCAGGAAAGCCTCCAGGACCACCTCGGTATCGCTCTCGCTGCGGAACTCGCGGCCAAGGCTGATGAGCTCTGCGCGCAGCTGGCGGTAGTTGAAGATCTCGCCGTTGTAGCAGAGCAGCCAGCGGCCGTCCCGCGAGAGCCACGGCTGCACCGCCCGGTCACGGTCGACGATGCGGAGCCGCTGCGTGCCGGCCAGCAGGCCGTCCTCGCTGGCGGTTTCCTCGATCTCGCCACGAGGTGCGAGTGAGTCGAGCATCTGCCGGAAGAGCCTGTCGTCTGCGCCGGCCCCGGCGATCAGGGCGATGCCGCACATCGCTCAGTCACCCAGCTGCTGATCGGGGATGAGCCGCAGCGCCCGGCCGGCCCCCGGCCGCACGCACAGGTGCCAGGCCTGGCCTTCATCAATGACGTTGACGTCGCCTGCGCGCTGATGCTCAAGCAGCAGGTCCTGCAGTAGCTGGTCGGTGCCGAAGTGCCCGAACCACGCCATCTCGATGTCGGCTGCGAACCCGACGCAGTGCGCACTGGGCAGCAGCGCCGCATAACCAAGGGAACGGAGATGCCGCTGGTGCTCCACGCTGCGCGTCAGGCTGGTCACCCACAATCGCGGCGTGCCTGTCGGCGCCAGCCGGGCGAATTCGGCCGCGATCTGGTTGAGCAGGACGACCAGCTCCGGCCTGGCGCAGGCGAACCGGAGCCCGGCGGTACGCGGCGCGCGGCCCGGTACCGCCAGCCGCTCTGCCGACCGAACGGCCCGGCCCAGGAACGTTGAGGTCTGCCGCCGGTACCGGAACAGCAGCATGCCGCCGCGCCGTAGCGCGTCCAGATCCAGCAGCTCGGCGGACCGCAGTACATCGGCGTCGTCGCGGTAGGCACGCAGGTGGCCCCACCAGAGCACGTCGATCTGGGACAGCAGCGCGATCCGGATCATCGCGAGCAGGTTCCCGGCCGAGCTGCGGGCGCTGTGACGATAGGTCCTGACCTCGCGCAGCACCCGTTGCACCGCGGCTTCCGGCCCCGGCAGCGTAGCCGAGAGGATGACGGTGAACTCGGGCTCGGCGAGCCGGCGGGTGAGTATCTGCTCGGCCGCTGACACGCTCGGCGGCCCGCCGGCGGCCGCGAGCTCAGCGAGCACATCGGCCACCGCGCCGCGATAGGCAGACAGGTCAGAGTCGAGCCGCGCTGCGCCAGCCAGCAACCCGTTGGCCCCCGAATTCGAGTGAGCTAACCGCCTCGTCACAAGCACTCCCCCAGTGCGGACCCGTTCCCCCGAACGTTCCGCACCGAGCGTAACAGGAGCCCAACGGAAAGTGACGCCAAGTTGGCATGGCACGCCGTTCGCCCGGTTCGCTGTCGGCGCTGACCGCATTGGGCAGTTATGCCGACGCGGAGGCGCACCAGTTGCGGCGTCCGGCGGCCGAGCGTGCCGATGCTGCCGGTGTGCGCACATCCACTCCGGAGTGCGCCGATATCGGCAGGCGAAAGGTTCGCGGCCGGCCGCGGCGTGACCGGCAGCGTTGCGGTAAACGTTCGCTGCTGATGCGTCGCCTTATGGGATGCTCGCAGTCAGGCCGTTCAGTGGCTGGAGGGTGCATGACCTTCGCGAGTCGAGGTTCCCGGCTGATACTCGGCGGACTGGCGCTCACGCTGAGCGTGCTGGCAGTCGCCGTTCCCGGCCTGGCAGCGTCAGCAAGCCCGGCAGGGATCGCGCCAGCGGCCGTGTACTACAACTGGGCGCAGTTCCGCTTCGCGGCCGGCCACAGCGGCGCTAACCCCGCCGCGAACGGGCTGACCGCCGGCACCGTGCACACCCTGAAGAAGAAGTGGAGCTTCGGCACGCTGAGCTTTGAGGACTCGTCGCCCGCAGTGCAGGGCGGCGTTGTCTATATCGGATCACCGAACGGGCAGGGCTACCTGTTCGCGCTGAAGGCCACCACTGGCAAGCTGATCTGGCGGCACTTCATCTCGGCCAAGGGCGTGTCGTCGTCCCCGGCTGTCGCCCGCGGGATCGTCTACGTCGGCTCGGGATCTCGTCACCCTGGCGTCGTCGCGCTGCGCGCCAGCACGGGTCACACGGTGTGGTCCCTCAACACCGGTGCGGCGGTAGCCGCGTCGCCCGCTGTCGCGAACGGTGTGGTGTACATCGACGGCGAAGGTGGCAGCCTGTACGCGCTGAACGCCGCCAGCGGCAAGGAAAAATGGAGCTTCACGCCGGGCGGCGACCTGACGTCCTCCCCGGCGGTGGCGAACGGGCTGGTCTATCTGGGCGGCGGCAAGCACAAGATCTACGCGGTCAGCGCCGCGACCGGGAAGCTGAAGTGGAGCTTCGGCACCAGGGCGGGCACGTTCTCGTCGCCTGCGGTTGTCAACGGCGTCGTCTATGAAGGCTCGAGTTACTGGCTCTACGCGCTGAACGCCAGCACCGGCAGGAAGCTGTGGAGTTACGCTACCGGCGGCGCAGTGGACTCCTCGCCCGCTGTCGAGGGCGGCGTCGTCTACGTCGGCTCGGACGACGACCGGCTGTACGCGATCAGGGCCTCGTCCGGGACGAAGCTCTGGAGCTACACCACCGGAGGCGCGGTTCAGTCCTCGCCGGCGGTCGCCGGCGGTGTCGTCTACGTCGGCTCGATTGACGGCTACCTGTACGGCATCGACGCCGCGACGGGCAAGAAGCTGTGGTCGTACCGGACCGGGCTCGGCGTCTACTCTTCCCCCGCGGTGTCCGACGGAGCCGTTTATGTCGGCTCCGACATCGGCAAGGTCTACGCCTTCAGCCGCTGACCGCCAGGCCGCGAGCCGAGAGCGGCTGCCCGCACGGCGCAGCCTCCAGTGGCGACAGAGGTCAGTACGTCAGCGCGGGGTACCAGTTGCCCCGGCCTTGTGGCGTGAGATCCAGGAGCTGCCACACCGGGCTGAGCAGGTCGATGCCGCGCTCGCGCCGGTCGTCGGCCAGCTGCGCGCCCCTGGAGTAGATATGGCGCAGCGTCCCATCGGCCGCCAGGGTGAACACCGAGATCCACTCGGTCTGCGTGCCATCGGCCTCCTCACTGCCGAGGTCGTACTTGAACGTGCTGTCGCCGGCACTGAGCAGGCGCAGGTTGCTCCAGCCACGCGCTGCCGCGTGGGCGCGGAGAGCCGCGGGCTCGGCCGCAGCGACCACGACAAAGTCGGCGTTCTGCGTGAGGTGCAGGGCCGCCGCGTTGTACCCGTCGATCCACATGGTGCACAGCGGACACGGCTCGGTCTGGGCCTTGCCGTACATGAAGTGATAGAGGACCAGTGCCCGATCCGGAGCGCTGAACAGTCCGGAGAGCCGCACGCCCGCGCCGGTGGCGACGTCGACCAGCTCGTAGTCGTCGATGACAGTGTCGGCGGGCAGCCCTCGCCGCAATGCCGCGACCCGCTCGACATGATCGATCAGTTCTAGCTCGGCGGCCCGCAGCTCTTCTCGCTGCCGCCGGTACTCGCCGGATTCCTGCAGCCGGGTGAAGTCCATGGTCAAGCTCCTGTTCGGTAGCGCAACGATGCGCCCGCCCTGCTGCCTACGCTAGACGGGGATGGCTGCTCCGTTCACCAGCTTCGCGGACGGGCTGGCCAGGTAGAGGTAGCTGCGGGCGATGTCAGCTACCTTCGGCCAGGAGCCGTGATCGGCGGTTGGCATCGCGGCCCGGTTGGCGGGCGTGTCGATGATGCTGGGCACGACGCAGTTCACCGTGACGCCGCTGCCGCGTACCTCGTCGGCAGCCATCGAGACCAGCTGCAGGACGGCTGCCTTGCTGACCGAGTAGGCGAACCCGGAACCAGCGGTGACCACGCCCGCCCGGCTCGCGGTGTGCACGATCCGGCCCTGCCCTGCCGCCTGCATAACCCGCAGTGCGTGCTTTGTGATCAGCGCGGCTGTCACCAGGTTCAGCTGGAACTGGCCGGTGAGCTCGGCGACATCGAGCTCGGCCAGTGGTCGCCTGGGAGCGAAGCCGCCGACCGTGTTGATGACAGCCCACGGCGGCGGTGCTGCGTCGAACATCGCGCCGACCGCGCCGTCGTCGAGACCGTCAACAGCTGCGTACGAGACGCCGGCCAGCTGCCGGCCGGGCGGCGGTTCGGCCCGGTCCGCGCCGGTGACGACGGCGCCAGCGTCGGCGAATGCCGCGGCCACGCCGTTCCCGAGTGCGCCCGCGGCACCGAACACCAGCACCGGACGGCCGGCCAGTTCCTCGTCCATGTCAGTTCCTCACTGTGCGGTGGTCAGCGACGCGACCAGGTAGGCCACGCCGAACGGGTCATCGCTGTAGCGGATCTGCGCCGACCACGACTGACTGTCCAGCGCGCCCGCCAGCACCTGCAAGGATGCCCGGCCCGTCGCCATCAGCTCGCGGGCGACCCCCGCATCCAGGGCCAGCAGCGCGCCGGGATCGCCGGCCCGGACCGCGCGTGCTACCGCCGCATCGAAGGGAACGCTGCGCTCGTCCAGGTAGCCGGGCGCTTTCCGGCCGCGCCGGGCGCTGCCGTCTGCCATGACCAGCACGGCGACTCGGCCGGCGGCCGAAGCCAGCCGGGCGCCGAGCGCCGCGCACGCGCTGGCAGGCTCGTCCTCGGCTACCGAGTGCAGCAGCCGGCGGCCTCGGTACCCGGCCTGGTCCAGCAGCCTGGCACCGAGACCGACGGACAGCGGCAGGCTCGGGCGGCCGTTGCCGGGCAGCAGGTCCGGGTCTGCCGGCGGCACCGGGCAGGCGCCGGGCGCGTAGGCGGTCAGGTCAAGCCGGCCATGCTCATCCCACGCCGTCGTCTGCTGCGCTACGCCCACCACGGCGACGAGCTCGGGCTCGGCCGGCCAGCAGCGCGGCGGCAGCGTCGCGGCACGCCTCGCGCAATTCGGGCAGTGCCGGGTCAGCGCCGGTCAGCTCGCGCGCGAGCAACGGCGGCGCCGGGCACAGGGCAGCGGAGGTGAGCACCGGCTAGGCCAGCCCCCGGACCGCGCGGGCCGGCGGCCGGTCGCCCCTGAGCGCCGACACCATGTCAACCACCTGGCGCGACTCGGTGACCTGGTGCACCCGGAAGATGCGGGCGCCGAGCCACGCGCACACGGACGTTGCCGCCAGGGTGCCGGGGAGCCGCTGGTCAGCTGGGAGGTCGAGGGTCTCGCCGATGAAGTCCTTGTTCGACAGTGACACCAGCACCGGCCAGCCTGTCCGGGTCATCTCGTCCAGCCGGCGCGTGACCTCCAGCGAGTGCCAGGTGTTCTTGCCGAAGTCGTGCGCCGCATCGATGATGATGCGCTCTGGCTGGACGCCGGCCTCGATAGCGCGGCGCGCCAGCCGCTGCGTGGTGTCGAGGACGTCCGCGACTACGTCGGCGTACGCCACCCGGAACGGCCTGGTGCGGGGTCGCTGCTGTCCGGCGTGGGCACAGACCAGGGCCGCGCCGAACTCGGCGGCGACGACGGCAAGCTGCGGATCGAAGCCGCCCCAGGAGTCGTTGATCAGGTCGGCGCCGGCCTCGCACGCGGCCCGGCCGGCCTCGTGCCGCCAGGTGTCGACGCTGATCGGCAGGTCAGGATAGGCGGCGCGGACCGCGCCGATGAAGTCCGCGGTCCGGCGGATCTCCTCGGCAGCGTCAACTTCTGAGCCGGGGGCGGCCGGCACGCCGCCGACGTCGAGAATGTCGGCACCCTCGGCGACCACCCTGTGCACCCGGTCCATGGCCGCAGACTTATCCCAGGTCAGCCCTGGCCGGAAGAACGAGTCGGGAGTCCTGTTCACGATGGCCATGATCAGCGGCTGAGCTGGCGGGAACGAGTGCTTGCCGAGCCTGAGCACGCCCTGCGCGCGCGGCTGGCCGTCCGGCATCACGAGGCCGCGCCGGCCTGCTCGCGGACCCGGGCCACCGGCGGCCGCTCGGTCACCGGGACCGGCCTGGCGACCTGCCGGGCGCTGCCGTCCGCAGCACGGACGAACTGCCGCAGGTCGGTCGCGGCCGGCGGCTGACCCGCGGGCCGCCGCCGCTCCGCCACCAGCAGTAGCTCGGCAGCCATCAGGGCCAGATCGTGGTTGGCCTGGTGCCGGTGCGCCCGGCTGCCCAGATCGACCTGGGCGACTGCATCCAGGCCGTAACGGCTGGCCGTGTCCATGAGGGTGGCGAACTCGACGCCGTAGCCGACCGGGATGCTCAGCGATTCCATCAGGCTGCGCCGCGCCGCCCACTCCCCGGCGAGCGGCTGCACTATGCCCGTCAGCTCTGGCCACCAGAGGCTGATCAGCGGTCGCGCGACCAGTTCGGTCACCCGGCCGCCCTCGGTCGACGTCGAGCCGTCGGCCTCGGTGCGCATCCTGGTGTAGTAGCCCTTGACCAGCCGGACCTGCTCGTCTGCCAGCAGCGGTCCGAGCAGGCCGGACACAAAATGCGGGCCCCACCTGGTGAGATCTGCGTCGACGAAGACGAGCAGGTCCCCCTTGGTAACCAGCAGCGACTTCCACAGCGCCTCACCCTTGCCGGCGAAGCTGCCAGCCGACGGCAGTACCTCGGCTGTCCGGTACACCAGCGCGCCCGCGTCCGCAGCCACCTTCGCGGTCGCGTCCGTCGAGTCGGAATCCATCACGACCAGCTCGTCTACCAGCGGGACGCGATCGACGAGCGAGCGCGAGATCGCGCCGACCACGCCGGCAACGGTTCGCTCCTCGTTCCTGGCCGGGATGACGACGCTGATGGTGATGCCGAGCCGTTGCTTGGCCTCGAGCAGCTGGCCGGAGGGCCAGTCCTGCCAGCGCGAGGCCCCGCGCCGCAGCCACGCCTCGGTACGATCATCCATGACCCGGCCAGCCTAGTTGAGCGCGCCGCCGGTTGCTGCGCGGCGTCGTGCGGCTGGTTCCTGGTGTCACGTCCGCAGGTCACATCTGGTGCCGGCCGGTGAGGATGGCGGCGACAAACTCCTCATTGGGATGTCGTCGGCGGCGAAGATCGCTGACAACGGCGTCAACGTCAAACGGCACGCGGCGATGCGTCACCGCCAGCCCGTCACCGCCGTCTTCCAGGAGAAGCCAGCTCGTAGTGCCGCAGGAACGGGGCAGCCCCGCGCTTCCGGGATTGAGGGCACGGGTGCCGCAGACGAGCCGGTCGGTCGCGACATGGGTATGGCCGCCGATGACGACGTCGGCGCCGGATCCGGCGAGCAGGGACCAGAGCTGCTCATCAGCGGTGCCCGGTTCGATCCCCGGGCCGTCGTCGGCGCGGGGTGAGGCATGAACCCCCAGGACAGTAACGCCGCTCGGGAGCAGCAGCCGCAGTTGCGCCGGGAGGCCGACGAGGATGTCCAGCAGGCCGGCCTGGTCCAGGACGCCGCGGGTCCAGGCGATTCCCGCTGCCATGGCCGCATAGCGTGCCACCAGGTCGGTACTCCGGGCAGCATCGGCGACCGTCGCATGCGGGGCAGGCTGCTCGCCCGTCAGGACGTACCGGTCGGTGTTCCCCCGCAGCATGCTGATGCCCGGCAGGTCTTGCAGCAGCTCAAGTACCTCGGCCGGCCGCGGGCCGAACAAGACGAGGTCGCCCAGTGCCCACCAGCGGTCGACATCCCGGCCGGCGGCGTCCTGAAGCACCGCGCGCAGGGCCACATCGTTCCCGTGAACGTCAGCAACGACCCCGAGCCTCACCTGCATAAGGCTATATATGGTGGCAAGCTGCCGGGTGGTGACTGGCCGGGTTAGCGGACGGAGCGGACGGGCATTACGGCGAACGCGCCAGCGATGCCGCAGCAGCCGCCGAGGATGAACAGCGACCGGTAACCGCCGAGGTGACTGATGATCAGGGCGGCCAGCAGCGGCGCGATCACCTGCGGTCCGGTATTGGCGATGTTGAGCACGCCCAGGTCCCTGGCGGCGTCCTCCGACCGCGGCAGTACCAGGGTGACCAGCGCCGCGTCCACGGACAGGTAACAGCCGAACGCGATACCCGCCAGCGCCGCGAAGATCTCGATCGTGCTGAACCGCGGCGACAGCACCGGCAGCAGGCAGCCCGCTCCGGCCACGGCTGAGGAGATGAAGACAAACGGCTTGCGCCGGTTGATCCGGTCGGAGAGCGGTCCCGCGATAGTCGCGGCGAGGATCGCCCCGACCGCGCTGATGGCTGCCAGCACAGTCACGCCCTGAGCCGGCTTCATGCCCGCGGGCAGCCGGATGTAGTCCGTCAGCACGTAAAGCTCGAAGTTCACCACCAGGAAGTAACCGAGGATGGCCAGTGCCCGGCTGGCGAAGACGCAGGCGAAGTCCCGGTGGCTGAGTGCCGACAGGAACGCGCCCAGCCGGATCCGCGCGGGCCGGGTGTCACGAGGCTGCCGCGGCAGGTTTGCCGTGCTCGCGTCGCCTGTCCGCAGGACGAACTGCCACGCGGCGATGATCAGTACCCCGCCGAGCACCAGGTAGCCGGCCTCCACGCGGCTGGTGAACTGGCTGGCTATGCCGATTCCGGTGACCCCGCCCAGGATCGCGGCGACACCGGCTACCGAAGACGCCGCGCCGCGTTTTGCTGGCGCTACCCGGTCCGGGATGACCGCGGTCAGCGGTGCCTGGAACATGTTCGCCGCGGCCTGTGCCAGGCACCAGGCGAGCAGGACCAGCAGCACCGTGTCGGCCTGGCCGAGGAACGCCAGCAGCGGCAGCAGTGCCGCCGACGCGCCGATCAGCCATGGTGCCCGGCGGCCGAACCGGGATCTTGTCCGGTCCGACAGCGATCCGCCGACCGGGTTGAACACGGTCGCGAAGACCGCGCTCACCCCGGCGACCAGGCCGAGCGCGGCGACCTTGTGCGGCCGGTCGATCCGCTCCAGCTGGGAGGGCAGCAGCACCGAGCCGACCCCGGCGTACATGGCAGACAGCGCGCCGCCGGTGATCCCCAGGCTGACAAGCAGCCGCCTGAGACCGGTCCGGCCAGCCGCGACCGGCTCGGTCCCGGCGGCCAGCTCCATTTCCGTCATCGGCACGTCCCTGGGGTCGGCTGTGGTCGCGAGGCTTCGGTCAGGAGAGTTTCGGCCTGGCCAGCGTCCGTCAGGCCAGTGTCCGTCAGGCCAGTGTCCGTCAGGCCACCGTGATGGCAGCGGTCAGGCGGATATCGGCGATGCTATGTGCCGCCTCGATCAGGTACTCCCCCGTCGCCGTCTGCCAGCCGTCGGCCCAGATCTGGAACACGCGGTCGGGCAGCTCGATCGTCGCCATGGCGGTCTGGCCAGGGTCGGCGGTCACGCTGGCAAATCCGGCCAGCCAGCGCTCCGGCCTGTCCCCATCCGGGGTGGCCGGGCGAGCATAGAGCTGGATGACCTCACGGCCGGGTCGCGTGCCGGTGTTCCGCACCGTGACCGTGACCTGATTGCGGGCAGCGGGAGCATAAGCCGTCCAGCCGCCGCTCTCGAGCCGTTCGTACGCCCAGGTGGTGTAGCCGTCCCCGTGGCCGAACGGGTATCTCGGCATGACGTCAGCACGCTGCCAGGCTCGGTAGCCGATGAACACGCCCTCGTCGTAGGGCAGCTTGCCGCCGGACGGGGTGACCGACAGCACCGGGCAGTCCCCGGTTGCCACCGGCCAGGTGGTTGGCAGCCGGCCGGCTGGCTCGGCCGCGCCGAGCAGCACGTCGGCCAGCGCCCGGCCAGCCTCCTGGCCGGGAAACCAGACCAGCAGCACCGCCGCCACCTCCTCAGCCCACGGCAGTTCGACCGGCGAGCCTGCGTTCACCACGACGATGGTGCGCGGGTTGACGGCCGCGACCCGCCGGACCAGTTCGTCCTGGCGGCCCGGCAGCGCGAGGGTGGTGCGATCGAAGCCCTCGGATTCAACCTCTTCCGTCGTGCCGACCACGACGACGGCCACCTCGCTGGCCCGCGCGACGGCCTCGGCCTCGTCGAGCAGCGCGTCGGCCGGTGCCATCGGCGGGCCGTAGCCGAGCACCAGCGACACCATCGCGAACCCGCGGACGAGGCTGACCTGCTGGGTGAGGGAGACAACCACGCTCTCCCCGGCCGCTAGCGGCAGCGTGACGTGCCGCTGCGGCGGCGCGAGGAAGACCATGGCGAGATCGTCGGAATCGGGCTGCACGTCGCCGTCGAAGAGCGTCGCGCCGCCGGCCGTCAGCGTGAACCGGCCGATGCCGCGGATGCCCAGCGCGTGCTCGCCGGCCGCGTCCGCGGTGAGCTGACCGGAGATCTCCACCGTGGCGAGCGCCTCCGGGTCGACGCCGCGGGGCAGCTCCATCCAGCGGCCCGCCCCGGTCGCCAGTGGCGTCGCGTAGACGGTCGCGCCGGCCCGGTCCCGGAACGCGGCCCGCAGGCCGGTCCACTCGGGTGCCGCGGCTGGCGCCAGGTTGCCGGTGCGCGGATCGGCGCCGAACGCGTAGGACAGCCGCACGGACGGTGGCAGCGCCGCCGTGAGGCCCTCGAGCGGCGAGACGACATGCTCGGGGAAGACGGTCGCGCTGCCGCCACCGAGCACGCGCGCGTCCTTCGCCAGCGCGCCGATGAGCGCGATGCTGGACAGGCCGGCGGCAGTAAGCGGCAGTAGCCCGGCCGGGTTCGCTGCCAGCACGAAGGAGCGGGTGGCGAGCTGCCGTGCCAGCGCGGCACCGTCGATCGGGGCCGGCCTGCTGCCCGCGGGCACGCACTCGGGTGCCCCGGCCAGGGCGCCAACCCGGGCGGCCAGCCTGAGCACGCGGCGTACCTGCTCATCGATTACTTCCATCGGCACGGCGCCGTCGCGTACGGCCGCGACCAGCCTGGCGCCCCACGGACTGCCCAGGGCCGGCATGGCGATATCGAGGCCGCCGGCCGCCGCGCCGACGGTGTCACGGGCTGCCAGCCAGTCCGACACGATCGCACCGTCGAACTGCCACTCGCCCTTCAGCACGCCGATCTGCAGCGCGGCGTTCTCGGTCATCGACACGCCGTTGACCCTGTTGTAGGCGGACATCACGCCCCAGGCGCCGGCCTTGCGGATGATCGTCTCGAAGGGCGCGAGGTAAAGCTCGCGCAGTGCGCGCTCGCTCACCTCGGTGCTGGCCGTGAACCGCTCGGTCTCGTAGTCGTTGGCCACGAAGTGCTTGACGGTAGTGCCCACGCCCTGGTCCTGGACTCCCGCCACGTAGCCGGCCCCGATCTCGCCGGTCAGCAGCGGATCTTCGGAGTAAGCCTCGAAATGGCGGCCGCCCAGGGGGCTGCGGTGCAGGTTGACCGTCGGCGCCAGCAGCACGTGCACGCCCTTGCGCCGCGCCTCCTGACCGAGCAGCCGGCCCGCGGTCCTGGCAAGGTCCGGGTCCCAGGTCGCGGCCAGTGCCGTCGGACTCGGCAGCGCGACAGACGGATCGCTGGCGGTCCACTGGGTGCCGCGCACGCCGACCGGGCCATCGGACATCACCAGGGACGCCAGGCCGATGTCGGGCACGGCCGGCAGCGACCAGGTGTCCTGGCCGGACAGGATCCGGACCTTCGTCTCCAGGTCGAGACGGTCGAGCGCCGCGTCCACAGCGGCCTCCTGCGCGGCCTCCACAGCGGCCTCCTGCGCGACATTCACGGCGGACATGCGAGCCTCCCTTAGCCTGCGCCCTACTATGGTGGGATACCGACCGATCCGCCAAGTCGGTCAGCCGGACGGGATCGCTCCGGGCAGCTCGAGCTGGACGATCGCGCCGCCTTCCGGGCGATTGCCGACGGTGACCGTGCCGCCATGCGCCCGTGCTATGGCCAGCACGATGGCAAGCCCGAGGCCGGCCCCGCCATCGGCACGAGCCCGGCCGCTGTCCGGCCGCCTGAACCTCTCGAAAGCGTGCTGCAGGTAGTCGGCCGGGAAGCCGGGTCCGGCGTCCGTGACCGCGATCGTCAGATCCGTCCCGCTGGCCGTCGCGGAGATCCCGATGGGGGTCCCGGCCGGCGCAAAGCGCAGCGAGTTGTCGACGAGATTGTCGACCGCCTGCCGGATGCGGCCAGGGTCCACTATCGCGACCAGTCCGGCTGGCACGCTGACCAGGCAGCTCACGCCGGCGTCCGCGCTGCGCTGGGCGGCCTGCTGCGCGCTGCGGGACAGCACCGCGGCGAGGTCGGTGGGCTCGGTCCGGACCGTCAGCTGATCCTCGTCGCTGCGCGCCAGCAGCAGCAGGTCGTCGGTGATCCGCGACAGCCGGGCTGCCTCCTCGGACGCGGCGGCGACGGCCTCGGTCAGCTCCTCACGGCTGCGGCCGGGCTTGGCGGCTAGTTCCAGCTCGCCCCGCAATACGGCGAACGGGGTGCGCAGCTCGTGACTAGCGTCGGCGACGAACGACCGCTGCCTGGCCAGCGCGCTGTGCAGACGCGCGAGCAGGCTGTTCATCGTGCCCGCGAGCGCCGCGATCTCGTCGCGAGTGCGCGGCACCAGCAGCCGGGCGGACGGATCGGCCGCCGATATCGCCGCGGCCTGTCGGCGCAGCCGCTCCACCGGCGCCAGCGCGGCGCGCGCCAGGAAATAGGCGCCGACCGCCGCGATGAGCACGAATGCCGAGCCGCCGATGGCCAGCCTGGTGACGACAGCCGAGACTGTGCTGTTCGCCGATTCCAGGGAGACTCCGGTAACCGCGACCCAGGCCGGCCTCGATGGCAGGCTGGCCGCCGTCACCCGGGCAGAGCCCTCGTCGAAGGTCGTTGTCAGCGTGACCGGCCCGTGCCTGGCAGCTCGCTGGCTGGCCGGGCTCAGCAGCGGTACCTGGCCTGCATCGGGACTCGCTGCCCTGACCCGGCCGGACGCATCGATGTACTGGGCGACATACTCGCCGTCGCCGAAGTTGGCCAGCGCCGTCGGCAAGGGCTGGTGCTGCTGCTGGATGGCCCGGGTCAGCTGACTGGCCAGGCTGGTGTCGACGGCGCGCAGCACTACCGAGCTGACCTGGCTGACCAGCAGCCAGCTGCCAAGCGCGAAAGCGATCGCCAGGGCAAGGGTGAAGACGGCCGCGACGCGCAGGCGGATCGACATGGCGGGCGCGGTCAGGCCTGCTGCGGCTGGCGCAGCCGGTAGCCCATGCCGCGGACGGTCTCGATGTCGTGGCGGCCGAACGGCAGATCGATCTTGCGCCGGAGGTAGGCGACATACTGATCGACGACGTTGGAACCGCCGTCATAGGCGAAGTCCCAGACGGCGTCGAGAATCTGCGATCTGGTCAGTACCGAGCCCGGATGGCGCAGGAACAGCTCGAGCAGCGAGAACTCCTTGGGCGACAGCTGCAGCTCCGCCGTGTCCCGCCAGGCTTGCTTGGTAGCCGGGTCAAGCCGCAGTTCGCCGACGGCCAGCACGGCCGGCCGCGCCCGGTCGTCGCGGCGGGCCAGGGCCCGCAGCCTGGCCGCGAGTTCCAGCAGGCTGAACGGCTTCACCAGGTAGTCGTCGGCGCCCGCATCGAGTCCGCGGACCCGGTCGCCCACGGCGTCGCGTGCCGTCAGCATCAGCACTGGCACCCAGATCCCGGCGGCCCGGAGCTTGCGGCACAGCTCAAATCCGTCGAATCCGGGCAGCATCACATCAAGGATGATCGCGGCGTAGCTGTTCTCGGTGGCCATCCACAGGCCCTCGGGCCCGTCCGCGGCGACGTCGACGGCGTGTCCTTCCTCCTCCAGGCCGCGTTTGAGCAGCCGGCCCATCCGGGGCTCGTCCTCTACGACCAGCACGCGCATAGCTATGAGATTACGCAGGTCCGATGTCGTGATCGTGTGCGGAACATGTGAGTGGCTGACATCTTCTGCTCATGGTCCTCTCATCGTCCCTGTCGCAGGGTGGGAACGCCGGACAACTCCGGCGGAAGGAGAGGGCAGCAGAGGTGGACGAGGATTACCCGCACCAGGAATCCGCGGACCAGCAGTATTCCGGCGGCCGCCGGCGGCTGCCAGACCAGGCGGATGACAGCTGGCGTGCCTACGAGACCGGCGTCCGGTACGGGCCGGCCGGACGTGCCGTCGATGCCCGCAGTGCACGCCGCGCATCGACCTGGACGGCGGCCGCCCTCATCGCGGGAGTGGCGGCTACCTCCGGCTACTTCGTGCACGTAGCAGCCACCCCGGCGGCGTCGCCGACCGGGACAACGCGGGTTATCCCGCAGCCGGGCAGCGGAACCGCGCACAGCCAGCAGCCAAGCGTCAGCCATCCGGTCGTGACCTCTGGCGGCTCGGGCGTCCGCGGCGGCGACAACTAATGCCCGCGAGCATGCTCAGCCGGACCGGCCGCCCGATGTGGAAGGTCGTCAGCGCTGGCACCGTGCTGGCTGCCGGAGCCACGCAAGCGAGGGAGGACGGCGCTGCGCGGGTGGCCATCGCAGAACGGCAGGCGCTCGGCACGACGGCCAGGGTGGCCGTCTGGCCCGCGCCAGCATTGCGTGCCGCCATCGGCGCAGTTGACCGGGAACTCGACCGGCTGGACCTGGCCGCGAGCCGGTTTCGCGCCGACTCCGAGCTATCCAGGATCCATCAGGCCGCCGGCGCCGACGGTCCGGTTCAGGTCAGCGCCAGTCTGGCCGAGGCGGTCCGCGTCGCGCTCGGGGCGGCGCGATGGACCGGCGGCCTGGTGGATCCGACGGTAGGCGGCGCGGTGATCGGACTGGGCTATGACCGCGACTTCGCCGAGCTCGGCTCCGGCCGCCGGGACGACGTGGCGTACCAGCGCGCGGACGTTCCTGGCTGGCAGCAGGTGTCACTGCGGGGCACGCTGCTGCACGTCCCGGCTGGCGTGCTGCTCGATCTCGGCGCCACGGCAAAAGGCCTGGGCGCTGACTGGGCAGCTGCCGTGGCCTACCAGTCAGGTGCTGCTCGCGGCGTGCTGGTCAGCCTCGGCGGCGACATGGCCGCGGCCGGTGAGAGCCCGGCCGGCGGCTGGCCCGTGCTGGTCGCCGATGATCACCGCCAGACCGGTCCGTCGTCAGCACCGTCATCACCGACCCAGCTCGTCCGGCTAGCCGGCGGCGGCCTGGCCACCTCCTCGATCCTGGGCCGGCGCTGGGTGCGGTCCGGGCAGCTGCTCCATCACATCGTCGACCCGCGCACCGGCATGCCAGCCGACGGTCCGTGGCGGACGGCAAGCGTGGCCGCGGCTACCTGCGCGACGGCGAACGCGGCATCGACGGCAGCGATCATCAGCGGTGCCGACGCGCCTGGCTGGCTCGCCGGCCACGGGCTCGCGGCACGCCTGGTCGGCCACGACGGATCGGTGACGCTGACCGGCGGCTGGCCCGCGGCCGACAACGGGTTGCTAGGCCACCAGCCCGGCTCGGCACCGCCGGTTACCGGCGAGGCCGGATCCCCAGTATCAGACACCGAAGGAGTCCGATGAGTGCCCTGGCCGCCGGCGTGCCAAGCAGCCAGTACCTGTGGTTCATCTCCCGCGGTAGCGGCCTGGTCCTGCTCGTGCTGTTCAGCGTGGTCATCGTGCTGGGAGTGGCGACGCGGCTGGGTTCGGCGCCGCGGCGGTGGCTCCGGTTCATGACCGCCGAGCTGCACCGGACGCTGTCCCTGTTCGGGATCGCGCTGCTGGTGCTGCACGTCGTGACGGCGATTCTCGACCCCTACGTCACTATCGGCTGGGCAGCGACGCTGCTGCCGTTCGCCTCGCATTACCGGACGGCGGCGATCGGCTTCGGCACGCTCGCTGTCGACCTGGCCGGCGCGGTGCTGATCACCAGCCTGGCCCGCGCCCGGCTTGGCTACCGAGCGTGGCGGGCCGTGCACTGGCTCGCTTACCTCGCCTGGCCGGTGGCGTTCGTGCACTCGCTCACTGCGGGCGGCGACCTGCGCTACTGGTGGGTCGCGCTGATCGAGTGCGGGTCGGCCGCGCTCGTGGCGACGGCGCTCATGGCCCGGCTGCTCGGCCGCCGGCGGCCTGATCCGGCCCTGCGGCCGGACCCGCTGGCAGCCGTGCGGCAGCCTGCGCGCAGCCATTATGCGGGGCGGCCATGAGTACCGACCGGGTCACCACGGCAGCCAGGAATGGCGCCCGCAGCCAGCGCGCAGCCGCCGCTCACGCCCTGCCGCGGCTGCTGCCGCGCAGCTACGGAGCCGGTCCGGCGAGCCTTGCCGAGCACCTGGCCCGGTATGGCCCGCTGCCCGGCCAGCGATCACGGGACAGGGCAGCATCGAGCCGGCTGATCGCCGAGGTCGGGCGGGCCGGGCTCACCGGCCGCGGCGGCGCGGCCTTCCCCACTGCCCGCAAGCTCGAAGCTGTCGCGGCCGGCGCGGCCCGTCCTGTCGTGGTGGTGAACGGAACCGAGGGCGAGCCAGCCAGTGCCAAGGACAAGGTGCTGATGGCCACCCAGCCGCACCTCGTCCTCGACGGAGCCGTCGCGGCGGCCCGGATGGCCGGTGCCCGGCAGATCGTATTCGCGGCGCACGCCGCGGTCAGCGAGATCATCGAGGATGCCGTCACTGAACGGAGCAACGGCCGGCTCGATGACCCGCACATCCGCGTGGTCACCGCGGCTGACGGCTTCGTGGCGGGCGAGGCCAGCGCGGTCGTGAACTGGATCGAGAACGGCCGGCCGGTGCCGACGCCTACGCCGCCGCGGCTGGCTGAGAGCGGCTTGCACGGGCGGCCAACACTGGTGCAGAACGCCGAGACGCTCGCCCACCTGGCACTCATCGTCCGGTACGGCGCGGACTGGTTCCGCGCTGTCGGCACTGCGGAGGAACCCGGCTCGATGCTGGTGACGGTCATCGGCGCGGTATCCGACCCGGGTGTCAGGGAAATCGAGATCGGCACGCCGGTCGCGGACGTGATCGGACAGGCGGGCGGCCAGACAGGCCCGCTGAGCGCGGTGCTCGTCGGCGGTTACTTCGGCAGCTGGGTGCGCTGGCCAGAAGCGGCGGCGCTGCCGTTCTCGGCGGCCGGGCTTGCGGCCGGCCAGGCGGCGCCCGGAGCCGGCCTGCTGGTCGCGCTGCCTGCTGACTCGTGCGGGCTGGCGGAGACGGCGCGGCTGGCCGGCTACCTGGCAGACCAGTCAGCGGGCCAGTGCGGCCCGTGCATCTTCGGCCTCGGCGCGATTGCCGGGGACCTGGCGGCGGTGGCCGCCGGACGCACTGCGGACACCACCCGGCTGCGCCGCTGGCTCGCGCAGGTCGACGGCCGCGGCGGCTGCCGCCACCCCGACGGCGCGGTCCGGATGATCCGCAGCGCGCTGCACGTCTTCGTTCCCGAACTGGACCTGCACGCACGCGGCTGGTGCAACGGCACGCGCACCGAGCATGTCCTGCCTGTGCCCACCCGGAGGATGCGATGACCGGCCAGCTGGAACTGCGGGTCAACCCGATCACCTGCGATGGCCGCGGCCTGTGCGCCGAGGTAGCGCCCGAGCTGATCGTGCTGGACGACTGGGGGTTCCCGATCATCCGGCCCGGCGCAGTGCCGTCATGGCTGGAAGACGACGCGCTGGAGGCGGTGCGGTTGTGTCCCAAGCTTGCGCTGCGGCTGCAGTCAAGGCACGCGGCGGCCGCCGCCGGCGCCTCACCGGCTCGCTCGTAGCCTCCGGCGCGGCCGCCGGATCGGTGCCAGCCTTAACCGGATGCCGCCGGTCGCGGCCGCTACGGCCGGCTGGCCCGCTGAGCTGAGCCAGTCCGTAATCGCCGCGGCGCACTCGGCCGGCACCTCTAGCTGCGGCGCGTGGCCCGCGCCCGGCAGGACGACCAGCGACCAGGACGGGTTGGCCCGGGCCGCGGACCGGGCCGCCGACACCGGCACGAGCCGGTCGCGCTCGCCGTGCAGCAGCAGCACCGGGCAGTCAACCCGCCGGATTCCCTGCCGGTATCCCAGGCCGGCCCGGCCGAGGCCAGCCGTGGCGATCACCGACCGGGTGGCATTCGCCATGTCGCCGTCCGCGTCGGTGAACTGAGCGCGACGGCGAGCTACCTCGACGTGCAGTGCACGCACCGCGGGCGGTACGCGCGAGGGCTCCGCGCAGCACAGCGACAGCATTCCGGCAACCGCCGCGTCTGGTGGCAGGTTACGGACGCCGCCGAGCATCGCGCGGCCGATCACCGGCATGCCACCGAGCGCGAACATCGCGGCGACGAGCAGGTCTGGCCTGGCCGGCACGAATGGCAGTGCCGGGTCCACGAGGATCAGCCCGGCGACCATCTCGGGTGACTCAGCCGCGGTCAGCAACGAGATCATGCCGCCCATGGAGTTGCCCATGAGGATCACCGGGCCGGCCGACATCGACCGGATGAAGCGGCCGAGCAGATCGCGGTTCGCCAGCACATCGGTGCCACGGCCGCCGGATCTGGTGAGGCCGTGCCCGGCCAGGTCGGGCGCTAGCACCCGGTACCGGTCGGTGAGCAGTGGCGCGAGCGCGGACCAGTTCGCTGCCGATCCGCTCAGCCCGTGCACGCATACGATGACCGGCCCGCGCGCCGGGCCGCCGAAATCGAGGTAATGGACAGGCCCGTCGATGTCAGCCCATCGTGCGCCCAGGCGTCCTGAGCCGTCGCGGTCGCGCGTCGCCATCAGCTGGTCAGTTCCCCGTACCGTGCAGCGGCTCCATCGCGCCTCCTGCCATGCTCGCGACCTCGCGATGTCGCGATCACTGGGCACCGTTACCCATCCTGCACCGGACTGTAGAGTGCCTGACCGGCAGCACGACCGTGTCATAGGTCCCGGATAGCCGGGACCTCGGGGGGTCACGCCGGGGCTGCCGGGTACCTGCGGCAGCATGGGGTGGTGACCGTTCCGATCCCGTTTCCGTCGCCGACCATCGCCCGGCCATCCCGGTCCGAGGTACTCGCCGGCTACATCGACTTCTACCGGTCCAGACGATCGAGGCCAGACGACCAACCAAGCCAGGGATCGACACACCGGCGAGTCGGCTGGCCCCGCACGGCCAGCGCGCGCGCTGGCCGTGCGGGACTGTCGTGAACTAGGGCGACATCGCAGCGTAACCATGGGGCATCTAGCAGGAAGCCATTTACCGGAGCTTGTGCGCTGACGTCCCTATGCGGAGCGTAAGAACTCGCTCAGGATGAGGCGCGGGATCGTTGGCCGCCGCGACCGTAAGGATGAACCCGCCGTGCCCCGAGCCGAATGGCCTTCACGAGCAGCTCTTCCTTACCGTCCGCCAGCCTGATGACGCTTGCTTAGAACAATGCCGGTGAGTTAAGGCATCTGCGCAGGTCTTGGGCTGGGCAGGGATGCTTTCCGGGTTATCTTGATCTTGTATACGACCTTTCCGGGGAGCCGGGGCTGGTCGCGTTTCTTGCTGGGGAAGGTGTTCTTCGGCGGCTTCTTGACCCGTTCGCACTGCCGGTCCTGCGCCTGGGCGTAGGTCGGCGAGGATCGTCAAGGATCGCGTCGCTGACGCGCCTGAGCCTGGCGCGTGACGCGGCCAGATCGCGGCGGCGTATGCGCGGGCGATCCGGACGGTGACGGTGAAGGAGATCCGGTCGGGGTCGATGCCCGGCCGTGCCTGGCGGCTTCGGTCTTCAGCGCGCACAGTGCCTGGTAGACGGTGAGGAAGGCGAACAGCTCCTGGCGGACGAGGTCGGGGAGCGGGACCGCAGGATGAACGCCGCGCCGCGAAGCCGGGTCTTCAGCTCGCCGTAGCTGTTCTCGATTTCCCAGCGCTGGTGGTAGGCGGCGGCGAGCTGCGCGGCTGGCGCCTGCTCGTGATCAGGCAGGGTGGTGACCAGGCGGAACGCCTCGGTCCTGGTCGTGCCGTCAGCAGTCGCCGATCGTGATCGTGTACTCGATGATCCGCACGAGATGACCCTCGGGCGGACGCTGCGGGAGGAGCTCGCCCGGCGGCGCGGGCCTGGCCGAGGCGGACGTTCTCGGCCGGGCGTCGGCATGATCGAGCAGTAACGATCCGTCCGGCAGCACCGTCACCGGCGTGAACACCTGGTTCTTCTTGATCCGCCAGGCCAGGTCAGCGCCGGTCGCGGCTGCCTGCCCCCACAGCTCGTAGCCGGCGAAGTTCCGGTCAGCCAGCAGCAGCATCCCCGGCGCCGAGGGAAGCGCAGCAGGCTCCGGGCGAGCTTCTGCTCGCTGGCCCTGCTCGACGCCGTCGAAGACCGCGTCAACGAGCGCGTGAGTGCCGCACTCGGTCAGCGCCAGCAGCCGCAGCTGCGGGTTACCGCCCTGGGTCACCCCGAATGCGCTGGCGTTGGCGGGCGTGTCGGCCGCGTCCAGGCCCGGTCCCGTCCCAGGCCACCAGCCGCAGCCCGAACGCGAACACTCCAGCGACCTCCGGGCCGCCCAGCGGCGCCGCGGCGCAGATCGAACAGCAGCTCCAGCGGCCGCGGCCCAAGCCGCTGCCGGGCCCTGGTCAGCGCGGAACTGGTCGGCAGCGCCAGCCCGTGCAGGTGCCGGATCCCGCCGGTCAGCCAGCGCATCACCGACCGGTAGCCCGGCGGCGCAGCGCTGTCAGCGCCGCTGAACAGGCACAACCCGAGCACGAAGTACACCACCGCCCGGGCCGGCAGTAACCGCCGCCGCTGCTCCCGGCATCCGGCAAGCTCAACGACGTGGTCCACCAGAGCGGGGCTGATCTCGCAGTCCAGCACTCCCAGGCCGGCCGGGCTCTCTGAAGGTTCATCAGCCCGGCGAAGCGCAGCGCAGGAATGACACACTGATCTGAGCAACGAAGCTCCCCGAGGGACAAATGCGATCTTGGTCGACCGCAATCCTACCGGGGGCTTCGCTGCGAAAGCGTCGCGACACACCGCCCGCCGCCAAATCGTGACGCAACACTCAAAGACCCGCACTTACCGGGCCTGAATCGCGCTTCTACCTGCGTAGATGCCTTAACTCACCGGCATTGTTGCTTAGAAGCACTTTTGGGTTACCCGCAGTGACACGTTTTCCTGCATTGTGTAGGTCGTGCCGTCGGCTGTGTAGACGATGACGGGCCCGGCTGAGTACCCGGCGTGACTTGTGGTCCTGGTGAGCCCGAATACGAGGTTGAGCGACTGACCGGGCCGGATGACCGCCCCTGCGGCCGGCTTACGCTTGGCCCAGGGGGGTCCGGTCTCTGCCGCGAAGTGGCCGGTAGTAGGCGGGTACGCCCCGGGTGCCCCGATCAGCGTCAGGTGGTAGATCGGAGTCACCCATGCCCTGGTCATCTTCAGGCCCCGCAGAGACGGCAAGCTAACGCTCTTCACCGTCACTGGCGAGGTGCCCTTGTTTTCCAGCGCGTATATCCCGATGGTTATCGGCTGGCCTTCGCCGCCGAGCGCGCACTGCTGGCCACCGTCGCCGCCATTGCCTAGCGGACCGGCGGCGTCCTGGCCGGAGCAGGCTGCCAGCAACGCTATGCCCACGCAGACCGTTGCCTGCAGCAGCCTGTTGCTCATCGGTTAATGATCCCTCAGTTCGCGGCGTTCAGCTGGCCGGGACCAGCGCCCGGGTCGCCGGCGACGTCGGCGAGCCGGGCAGGACTGGCGCGCTGGGCTCAGCCGCCGTCCTTCAGCAGTGCCCGGCCGATGATGAGCCGCTGGATCTCGCTGGTGCCCTCGTAGATCCGGAACAGCCGGGTGTCCCGGTACATCCGCTCCACCGGGGTACACGTCACGTTCTGTACAAGCTGCCGAATTCCGCTCAGCTGATGCGGTCGAGCATGTGCAGCAGGGCTTCGGCAGCTCGCGCCCGGCTCTCGGCAGGTGCCAGTAGCACGCCGCCTCCCGGTACTTCGACGATCTCCGCGTCCCGGGCTCGCCGGGCGATCGCTTCTCCGTAGGCACCGGCGCCTACCGCGGTGACGGGCGCAAGAAGTTCGGCGAGCCGGTCGAGCCACGGCCGCAGCAGCCACGGCGGGTCCGGCTGCACGGGCCCGCCTGCTGCCGCCGTGGCGGTGCCCCGCAAGTCCCGCAAGTTCGCGAGGAACTCATCAGCGTGGTCGCTGAACATGGCGTTCGCCAGCTCAAGTTCTGCCGGCGCAGCGTCTGGCCCTGCGGTGTCGCGCATGACTTGCAGGAAGGTTTCTCGCCGCCGGGCCGGGTCCGGGTCATCGAGAACCTCGACGACCGGCATGTACGGGTCTAGCACATGGTCCAGGTCGCCAAGGCCCGAGAAATCAAGGTGGATATCGTCGGGGACGCAATCGAGCGACGGATTGAACAGCACCAGGCCCTTGGCCAGCCCGTTCTCCACCAGGGCGAATGCGAAGCGGGCCGCCTGGCCTGCCCCTGCCACGATGTCGAGTCCCCTCCCAGCTGCTAGGGCGCGGGCCGTATCTGCAAAATCCCTGGTGGGGCCGATAGGCCAAGGTATTAGCCGGTGCTGCTCGAAATGAATCGCCTCGACGCGTCCCACGAGCCGGTCCGGGATATCGGACCACATCCGATAGTCGCTGAACCGGTCGGGAATGAACAAGATGCGGGGCAAAGTCACCACGCCGACCGTAACATCAGCCGCGTGGCTATCGAGGCGGTCGCGTCATGCCGCTCTCATACGGCGGGTGCACCGTCCTTCACCAGGGCCCGGCCGATGATGAGCCGCTGGATCTCGCTGGTGCCCTCGTAGATCCGGAACAGCCGGGCGTCCCGGTAAATCCGCTCCACCGGCACGCCGCGCATGTAGCCGAGGCCGCCGTGGATCTGCACCGCCAGGTCGGCGGCGCGGCCGACCATCTCTGAGCAGAACAGCTTGGCGGCCGACGGGCCGATCCGCCGGTCGGCGCCGGAGTCGTAGTTCCGCGCCGCTTCCAGCACCATGGCGCGGCCAGCGTAGAGGCCAGTCTGCAGGTCCGCGAGCATGGCCTGGACGAGCTGGAAATCACCGATGGGCCGGCCGCCCTGCTTGCTGGACCGGGCATGGGCGACCGACTCGGCGAGCAGCCGCTGCGCCATGCCGACGCACATGGCCGCGATGTGCACCCGGCCACGGACCAGCGACTTCATCGCCGCACCGAAGCCGGCGCCCGGCTGGCCGCCGACCAGCGCCGAGGCTGGGACCCGTACCTGGTCAAGAATCACCTCCGCGGTCCACGCACCCGCCTGGCCGGTCTTCCGGTCCTTCGGCCCGACCCGGACGCCGTCCTGATCCGCCTCGATCAGGAATACCGAGATGCCGCGGGTGCCGCGCTTCTCCTCCCCGGTGCGGGCGAAGACCACGAACAGATCAGCAACCGGCGCGTTGGTAATGAAGCGCTTCGCACCCGAGATGACGTAGTCGTCGCCGTCGCGCTCGGCGCGGGTGGTCAGCCCGGACGGATCGGAACCCGCCTCGATCTCGTCCTCGCGCGGGACGACCTCGTCCCGGACGAACCGGCGAACCGCGGCGAGCACATCGGCAAAATCGTCTGCTCTCATGCCCCTAACCTTGCCAGGCCGGTCTGCTAGGCCAGGCCGGGACTATCAGCCCTGCCAGCGATCCGCCGGAGCGGCCAGGATGATGACGGCGAGCAGGAATTGGACCGAGAAAGGCTAACCACAATGACTGACTACTTCGGGATCCTCGCGGCGGGGCCCGCCTTCTTCGTAAGTTCCTGGCTGCTGATGCTCTTCGCGGGCATCACCGCAGCTGATGTCGGCATCCGGCCGTTCGGCTACCTGACCGCGATGGTCGTAACGATCGGCCTGTGGCTGGTGCTGGCACCGGCGGCCGGCGCGATCGCGCGGGCGACCCGCAAGAAGACGTGACCGATGGTGCGATAATAGTGGAACGGGGTCGTTCCGGATCTCGCGGTCGTCGTTCGCTGTACTGCCGCAAATTACGGCACGGATCAGTCTCGTATCTCCGATGTTCCGGCTGAGTGCTGCCGGTTGCGTTTACGGTCAGCTCGAATAGGAAGATGCAGCTGGATCCTGGGATCGTTGCGTTACTTCGGCTACCGTCTATAAATGGCCGAATCACGGTCAAGGCAGTCTGATGCGTGACAGGAGCGAGGAGGACCCGTTGTCAACGCCAGGTGGTCCCCCACCGCCGTCCGGCCGGAGTCCCGAGCCGCGCGGTGCGGACGACCAGAGCGCGTTCGCCGCGATGCTCGACGAGCACGAGGCGCATGTCTTCGAGTACTGCCGCAGGCTGGCCGGCGACGAGTCAGATGCAGCGAGCGCGACGGAGACGGCCATGATCGCGGCGCAGTCGCTGCTGGCCGATCCCGGTCGGCTACGGGCCTGGCTGTTCGCGCTGGCCCGCCAGGAACTTGTGACCAGGTATCAGCCAGCCGACCAGGATCAGGACGACGAGATCCGGGATCTGGTGCACCTGCATGGCATCAGGCCGGAAGATCTGCCGGCGGTACTCGGCGTGACGGCCGAGCAGGCAAGGGTGATGCTGGCAGACGCCGAGGCTGCGGATGCCGAAATCGCCGGCACCGAAGTCGCCGGCACCGAAGTCGCCGAAGGCGCGGGTGCCGATGGGGCGGCTGAAATCGCCGCGACCGTTGAAACTAGCGCGCCGGCCGCGGCCGATGGACCGGCCGGGATCGACGGGCAGGCCGGGACCGACGAGCTGACGCCGCCGATGGACCGGCCGGGATCGACGAGCTGGCTGACCCTGCCGGACTGGAGTGGGCTGCCGCACTAGCTGCGGGCGACGCCGGCACCGGCGCGACCGAGAGCGACGGGCCAGCCGCGATTGACAACGACGCCGCGCCGCCTGGCCTGGACGCTGCCGACGATGGCATCGGGCCGCCAGCAGATCCGCCGTCGTGGATCTGGGACCGGACCGCCGCGGCGTTCATCGACGACTATGACACTGACCCGCGCGGCATCCCGGTGACTGCGGACGTTGCGCTCGCCCAGGCGACCGCGTTCGTCGCGGCGGACGCGCCCGGTCAGCCGGAGGCTTTTGCCAGGGCGCGGCGGCGGCTAGGTTTCTCCGCGCTGTTCGTGGTGGTTGCCGGGGGCGCGGCGGCAGCCATCGTGTCCTTCGGCGGGTCCCCGTCCGGTGCCGATACGCACGGCGCGCAGAAAACGAGCACTGGCTCGGCCGTGCCGGCCGTATCCTCGCCGGCTCCGGCCCGGCACTCGCCCGCCGCACGGCACCCGCGGACGGTGGCCAAGCATCACAAGGCGCGGCGGGCGGTCGGGCCGTTCCCGACCCCGCCCGGTACGGTCGTTGTGCCGGTGACCTCGACCTCGACCTCGACAGCGCCGACCGGCGTGCTCACGCCGCCGCCGAGCCACAAGCCGCATCCATCGCCGAGCCACACGTCGCCGCCGCCGACCATCACGCCGTCGCCGCCGCCGACGCCAACCCCGTCGAGCACGCCCACGCCATAGCCGCGGCCAGCCAGCGCGCGGTACTGGTCAGCGCGCTGCCTCGAAGACTGCCGCCACGCCCTGGCCGCCGCCGACGCACATGGTCTCCAGCAGGTACCGGCCGTCCCGGCGGCGCAGCTCGCGCAGGCCGGTCGCCAGCATCCGGGCACCTGTCGCGCCGATCGGGTGGCCGAGCGAGATGCCGGAGCCGTTGACGTTGAGCTTGTCGGGGTCGTTCCACTGCCAGCCGGCCAGCACTGCGAGCACCTGAACGGCGAATGCCTCGTTCAGCTCGACCAGGTCCATCGCGCCGAAATCCAGCCCAGTCCTGGCGAACAGCTTCGCCACTGCAGGCACCGGCCCGATGCCCATGGTGGCCGGCTCGCATCCGGCGGCCGCCCAGCCCGCCAGGTAGCCCAGCGGCTCCAGGCCGAGGTCGTCGAGCCGGTCCTCGGCCACGACCAGGCAGGCGGCGGCGGCGTCGTTCTGCTGGCTGGCGTTGCCGGCCGTGACCGTGCCGCCCGGCATGATCGTGCGCAGCTTCGCCAGCGACTCGGGCGTGGAGTCCGGCCGCACTCCCTCATCCCTGCTGACCGTGACCGGCTCGCCGCGGCGCTGCGGTACCTGGACCGGGACAACCTCGTCGTCGAACCGGCCCGCCTTCCAGGCGGCACCGGCCCGCTGATGGCTGCGGGCCGCGTAGACGTCCGCCTCGTCCCTGGTGATGCCGTACTGCTCGGCGAGGTTCTCCGCCGTCTCGATCATCCCGGAGATCTTGCCGAACCGCCATTCCGGCTGCGAGCGCTCGCGGCCGCGGTCGATCCGGTCGTAGAGGAACTGATTGCCGGACCGGGCACCCCAGCGCATCGAGGTCGTATAGTGCTCGACCCTGCTCATGCTCTCCACGCCGCCGGCCAGGACCACGTCGGCAGCGCCGGTCTGCACCATCATCGCCGCGGTGATGATGGCCTGCAGGCCGCCACCGCATCGCCGGTCGAGCTGGAAGCCGGGCACGCTGACCGGCAGGCCCGCATGCAGCGCAGCCCACCGCCCGACGCACGGAGTCTCGCCGTTGACGTAGGACTGGGCGAAGGCGACGTCGTCGATCAGCGCGGGGTCGACAGCCGTCCGTTCCAGCACGGCCTTGATCACGGTGGCGGCGAGATCCTCGACGGCAACGTCGCGCAGGCTGCCGCCGAACGTGCCTACCGGCGTGCGCAGCGGCGAGACAATAGCGGCTCGGCGGGTGGTCATGGTTCTCCTTCCGGTCAGCGGCCGGCTGCGGCCGTCGCGGCCGCAGCCTCCAGCGCTGCCCTGTGGTCAGGATGCGCGATCGCAATCATCCGCTGGCGCCGCTGCGCCAGGGTAAGCCCGCGCAGGTCGGCAACTCCATACTCGGTCACTACGACGCCGGCGTCAGCGCGGGACAGCGTGGCTGGTCCGGTCAGCGCAGCGACGATCCGGCTGGCCGGGCCGGCGGTCGACGGCAGCGCCAGCACCGGGACGCCGCCGCGCGACCGGGCCGCGCCGCGAGCGAAGTCGGCGGCACCGCCGACCGCGCCGACGTAACGGCCGGCCGCGGTCTCGGTGTTCGCCTGGCCGGTCAGGTCCACCTCGGTGGCGGAGTTGATGGCCACCAGCTGATGCTGCGCCGCGAGCACGGCCGGGTCGTGGGTGTACCGGGTGTCACGCAGCTGGACCACCCCGTCGGCTGCGGCGCGGTCGATGAGCGACCGGGTGCCCATCAGGAAGCCGGTTACCACCTGACCGCGATCGACGGTCTTGCGCGCGCCGGTGACGACGCCGGCCTCGATCAGCCAGCCGACCGCGTCGCTGATCATCCCGGAGTGCACGCCGAGATCGCGGTGGTCGCCTAGGTGACGGGCTATGGCCGAGGGCATGCTGCCGATGCCGAGCTGGATGGTCGCCCCGTCCGGCACCAGGCCAGCGACGTGCCCGGCGATTGCGGCGTCGGCCGCCCGCGGCGGCGCCTCGGGATACTCGGCTGGCGGCCGCGAGACCGGCACTATCACGTCGATCTCGGCCGGGCTGAGCCTGCGGGCGCAGCCGATGTCTGGCACCTGGTCGTTGACCTCCGCGATCACGACGCGGGCGGAGCCCGTCAGCGCCGCCAGGTAGTCGGCGCCAAGACCCAGCCCGAAGGTGCCGTCCGGCCCTGCGGGCGGCACCGACAGCAGCACGACGCTCGCCCGCAGCGGCCCGGAGCCGAGTATCTGCGGCAGCTCCGAGTAGTGGCAGGGCAGGATGCTCAGCGCGCCCGCATCGCTCACGGCCCGGTTCGCGCCAGCTGCCGTATACGAGGTAAAGGCCAGCTGGCCGGCATGATCCGGGTGCACCGCGGCCGAACTGGAGATGCCGGTGAAGCACCTGACGCCAGCCAGTTCCCCGCCCTGACCGGCCAGGACTTCGGTGAGCGTCAGCGGCTCGGCACAGGCCTGGCCCCACGCCACCAGATCGCCGGGCCTGATGTACCGGGTCAGGTCGAGCGAGGCCGGATTAACACGAGCCGCCGTCACCCCGCCAGGCTCCGATCCGGTGCGGGCGCCGTCAGCCGGGTCATGATCCGCAGCCTAATCGCGCGCCGGCCCGGCTAGCGACACGAAGGGGTGCGAGGCGGGTACCTGCTCAGGCGATGACGGCCGCATACCGCCAGTCGAGGACCTCGGCGGCGCCGGGGCCGTCCGTGCGGACCACAGACCGCAGCCGAACCAGGCCGCCGCCGCCTGGCAGGTAGTCGACCTGCTCGACGGAGATCGTGCTCCGCAGCGTGTCGCCTTCGTGCACGGGTCCGAGATGGTCGCAGCTGTCCCAGGCCACGACCGTCACCAAGGAGGGCAGACTGCGGGCCGCCTGGGCCAGGGCGAGCCCGATCGCGTGCCCGCCGTACACAAGCCGCTGCCCGCCGGCCGCGGCCGAATCGTGATGCACGGCAGCGATATTCAGTGTCAGCCTGGCCAGCTCGGGCCCGCTCGTCACGACGTCACCGCCGCTGACCTGCCAGCTCTGGCCTGCCTTCAGGTCTGCGGGCCGCGGGCCGCCGGACCGCCGCCCGAAGTCGTCCAGCCGCCAGCCACCGACCAGCACCTCCGGGTCGGCGGCCGGGGCGTGCTGGCCAGGCACCGCCAGGTCATCGGCGTGCCCGGTCAGCGCAGCCGGGTCGCGCAGCGGCAGCATGGCACAGCGCCAGAAGTCCAGTACCGGCCGGCGCTCCTGGTCCACCGTGGTGATCCTCAGCACGGCGAGCCCGGTCGCCGCCCGGCCGTCCCGCGCACTGTTCTGGCGCAGCGCTACCACCTGCGTCGAGGTACGCAGCGTGTCCCCGAGCAGCGGCAGCCGGCGGAAGCACAGACCGCGGTAGAACAGGTTGGCCTTGACCTGCCGGGTGACGATCGTCGACTGGCCGATCGCGACATCCCAGGCCAGGGCTGGCGATGCCAGCGGGGCGCCGCCGGTCACCTGCCGGCACAAGTCCTCGTCCAGCGCGAGCGCGAGCCGGTCACCGGTGATCGACTGGTGGACGGCAGCCAGCCCGGACGTTAGCGTGATGCCGGGCGCGCCGCCGAACTCCTGACCTAGTGCGAGCTCGTCGAAGTACGGCCCGTCGATGGGCTGGGTCGGCATCGCTCGCTCCTTCTGCCCTGGCTAGCCCGGTAGCGGCCAGCCTGGCGAATGCTTGTCACCGAACTGAGAACGGCACCTGATCCGAGCGCCTAGGAGCACGTTGTGAGCGGTCTTCCGGCCGAAGAGCGAGCAGTCGTCAGCACGGTAGCCGAGTTCGTCGATCGTGACGTCAGGCCGGTCGCACGCGAGCTAGAGCACGCTAACGAGTATCCCGGAACGCTGATCGGGCAGATGAAGGCCCTCGGCATTTTCGGGCTCGCCATCCCCGAGCCCTATGGCGACGCGCCGGTGTCAACGCCGTGCTACGCCGAGGTGACCGCTGAGCTCGCCCGAGGCTGGATGAGCCTCGCCGGGGCTATGGGCGGCCATACTGTCGTGTCGAAACTGCTGCTGGCTTTCGGCACGGACGAGCAGCGCCAGCGGTACCTGCCTCGGATGGCTACCGGTGAGATACGCGCGGCGATGGCCCTCACCGAGCCCGGTGGCGGATCAGACCTGCAGGCGATGACCACGACCGCGCGCCGCGATGGTGACGGCTACCGCATCAACGGGGTCAAGACCTGGATCACCAACGCGCGGCAGTCGCAGCTGATCGCGCTGTTGTGCAAGACCGACCCGGCGGCGGTGCCCCGGCACCGGGGCATCAGCATCCTGCTGGTCGAGCACGGTGCCGGCCTGGTTATATCCCGTGACCTGCCCAAGCTCGGCTACAAAGGGGTAGAGAGCTGTGAGCTGTCCTTCACTGACTACCGGGCGCCTGCCACTGCCCTGCTCGGAGGCGAGCCCGGCCGCGGGTTCGCCCAGATGATGAAGGGCCTGGAGATCGGCCGGATCCAGGTGGCGTCGCGGGCGGTAGGTGTCGCGCAGGCGGCTTTCGACGATGCACTCAGGTACGCGCAAGAGCGGCAGAGCTTTGGCGTGCCGATCTGGAAGCATCAGCAGGTGGGGGCGTACCTGGCCGACATGGCGACCAAGCTGACCGCGTCCCGGCAGCTCGTCCGGTACGCGGCCGAGCGCTACGACGCGGGCGAGCGGTGCGACATGGAAGCTGGGATGGCCAAGCTCTTCGCGTCGGAGGCCGCGATGGAGATCACGCTGAACGCGGTGCGGATCCATGGCGGCTATGGCTACTCGACCGAGTACGACGTCGAGCGGTATTTCCGCGACGCGCCGCTGATGATCGTCGGCGAGGGGACTAACGAGATCCAGCGCAACGTCATCGCCCAGCAGCTGGTCTCGCGTGGCGGGCTGGGCCGATAGCGTTATCTGCGGGGGGTGGCGGCATGTCGGGGGTTGAGGCAGTCCGGGCTCAGGCGCTCGAAGTGGCGGCCGGGTGGTCGCTGTCGGATGCACCTGAGTCGTGGCAGCTGACGGCGGCGCTGTTCCGGCTGATCGCCGGGCACGACGACTTACTCACCAGGCTGGCGGAGCTGCCGTCCGACCGGCTGCCGGCCCTGCTGGGCAGCGCCGCGATTGCCTACCTTGTGCACCGGGACGCAGCTGCCCCGCTGGCCAGGTACTTCCCGGTGGCCGGGCACCCGCAGCCGCCCTTCGACAGTGGCTTCGACGCTACGGCGCGCGCCTTCGTGTCGGATCGGCTGGACGAGCTGCTGGCGGTATGTCACGCGCACCGGTACCAGATGAACGAGGTGGCCCGGTGCATCCAGGTGGCGCTGGGCATCGCCGCAGCCGCCGCACCGCGGGATGACCCGTTCGCCCTGGTCGACATAGGGACCGGCGCCGGGCTTGGGTTACAGCTGGACCGGTACCGGTATGTCGTCGGCGGCCACGCATCCGGACCCGAGACCGCGGACCTCAGCCTCAGCTGCGAGCTGCGGGGCCGGCTCCGTCCGCCGCCAGCGGAGTTGCCGTCGATCGCGGTGCGCGCCGGGATCGACGTCAGTCCGGTCGACCTGAGCAACTCTGGCGCGCGGGCCTGGCTGACGGCGTGCGCGCCGCCGGAAGCCTCGGCGCTGACCAGGCTGGCGGCCGCGATCGAGGTGGCCAGCAGGCATCCGGCGGCGGTAGTGGCCGGCGACGTCATCGAGGCGCTGCCGGAGGTGCTGGCGGACATGCCGATTGGGCTTCCGGTTGTCGTGGTCGATGCCTACACCGCGGTATTCCTGTCCGCCGGGCGCCGGGCTGAGCTGACCCGCATCCTGGCCGCGGCGGGCCGCCGCCGCCTGGTGACCTGGCTGTCGCTGGACCCGCTCGTGCCGCTGGGTCCCGATGGCTGCGACAGCGTCCAGGGCGTGGCACTGCCGCGTGCGATGGTCAGCGATTACCAGCGGCACGGCGTCTTCGCCGTGCTCGGCGCGCGAACGTTCGGCGGCCGGTGGGATGACGGCCGCCTGCTGGCTCGCGCGCACCCGTCCGGCCAGTGGGTCGAATGGCTGGCCTAGCGGCACGGCCGCTGGCGATGATGGACAGAATCAGTGTCCGACGTCCGCGGCAGGCCGCGCATTGAGCACCTGGGCCGGCTCGATGCCCGCCTGCTCGGCGCGCGCGCAGCCGCTGTCGAGCCAGTCCAGCTGACCGGGGGCGTGCGCGTCGGTATCGATGGCGAACAGGCAGCCCAGGTCAGCGGCCAGCCGCAGCAGCTGGTCGGGCGGATCCTGCCGCTCGGGCCGGCAGTTGATCTCTACTGCGACGCCATGCTCGCGGCAGGCCGCGAACACCGCCTCGGCATCGAACTGCGACTCGGGACGGCCGCGCGGCCCGGCCATCATGCGGCCAGTGCAATGGCCGAGTACGTCCGTGTGCGGATTGCCGACGGCGGCGATCATGCGGCTGGTCATCGGCGCTGCGGGCATCCGCAGTTTCGAGTGCACGCTGGCGACTACGACGTCGAGCCGGGCCAGTAGGTCATCGCGCTGATCCAGGGAGCCGTCCTCGAGGATGTCTACCTCGATGCCGGTCAGGATGCGGAACGGCACCAGCTCGGCATTGAGCCGGGCGACGAGTTCCAGCTGTGCCTCCAGGCGCTCCGCGGACAACCCGTTAGCCACGGTCAGCCGCGGCGAGTGGTCGGTGAGCGCGATCCACTCGTGACCGAGGTCGCGGGCGGCCAGGGCCATCTCCATGGGGGGGCTGCCGCCGTCGGACCAGTCGGAGTGCGTGTGGCAGTCGCCGCGCAGCGCCGCGCGCATCGCTGACCGCTCCGGCCTGACCGCCTCATCCAGCAGCCTGGTGAGGTAGCCAGGCTGCTCCCCCGCTGCCGCCTGGGTGATGGCCTCAGCGGTGGCCGGCCCGATCCCGGCGAGGTCCTGGAGGGTGCCGCGGCTGATTCGCTGCGTCAGCTCCGCCGGCGGCAGGTCGAGCACGACCTGCGCCGCCCGGCGGAATGCCCGCACCCGGTAGGTGGGCGCCCTGCTGCGCTCGAGCTCGAACGCGATCGCGCGCAGCGCGGTGGCCGGATCCATGCCGTTAGGCTTTCAGAAACAGGTGCCGTGATAGGGCCCGGGCCCGCTGTAGACGCCGTGACTGGGGCCGGCCAGGGCGACGGCCATGTCGAGCGGCATGACGTCGGTGCGCGTGAACCAGCCGACCCGCACCCGCAGGTAGATCGAGTCGATGGATATGTAGCCATCGTTCAGCATGTTGTTCGTCCTCGTGCCGCCCAGGATGCACACGTCGGTGATCCAGGTGATGCGCAGCAGCCGGTACTGGTGCGGCGGGATCGAGACAGGCAGCGAATCGAAGGCCACGTTCCGGATGAACCCGCCATGCTCAATTTCGCGGTCCGGAGCCGAGACCTGGATGCGCGGCTGCCGTGGACCTCCGTTCGGACTGTCCCATGGCGCGTTTGGTGTGACTGGCGGCCCGATGATGGTCTCGGTGAAGTTGCTGGTGTTGTAGATGCCGATGGCGAATCCCTGCCACTGGCCCGACCGCATCCGCACGGTTGTCTGCTGTGCGCCGTCGGCGGTGGAGTCAACCTCGTGCTGGTAGTCCTGCGGATACCACCAGCCGAATTCACCAACATAGTTCGGCAGCGGCGCGGACAGGAAGATGGTCAGGAACGTGGCCCCGGTCGCAAGCAGCAGCGCTATCAGGACCACGATCAGCTTGGTCCGCAGCCGGGACCTGATGATCCGGATCCAGCCGCGGCGCGCGGCCGCGGCAACCGCCGCGCCAGCCCCGGCGGCCGCCCCTGCCCGCGCCTCCCTGGCCAGCTCGGCCGGGCGGCCGACCTGATGCAGCACCGCCGCAACTTCCTCGTCGGCTGCATCCGCCGGCAATGCCTCCTCCAGGTGCCCGGCGATCTGGCTTCTCAGTTCGCGTGCCTTCGCAGCGGGCAGACCGGCCAGCGCCACATCAAGCTGAGTCAGGTACTCCCGGACGAGCCGGTGTTCGAGCGCGGTGCCACTCATGGCTTTCCCCTGTCGCACGGGTTGAGGACGTTTCCTACCGTCGCCGCGAACTGAGCCCAGTCGGCGCGGAACGTCCTGAGGCTCTGGTGACCGGCCGGGGTGATCGAGTAGTAGCGGCGAGCGCGCTCGCCCTCGTCGTCGCGCCACTCGCTGGTGACCAGGCCCGCGTCGCGCAGCCGGTTCAGCAGCGGGTACACGGTGCCGTCACTGGTCAGGAGGCCGTCGGCGGCCGAGAGATCACGGACGAGCTCCAGCCCGAACCGTGGTCTGAGCTCAAGCAAAGCCAGCACGCACGGGCCTAGCACACCCCGTCGCAGCTCGGTCAGCCCGCCGTTGTCTCCTGCCATGCCTCACATGATGTCTTGCGACGCAAGACATGTAAAGAGCAGCTACGAGCGGGTCTACTGCTCCGACAAGATGGCCTCAAGCTCAGCCATCGGATCGCGGACCACAGGTCCCCTCGTCTCCACCGCGGCATAGCGGATCTCGCCCTGGAATGGGAACGGCGCGCGATAGCCGTCCCCTACCGCTGGCCCCCACTCGTACCCGCAGGTCAGGCCCGCGCCGACGCCGTTGAAACCGGACGGCGTGAACCGCGGTATCGGCGTTGTCGCGAGCTGGGCTCCGTCGCAGGACAGCACGGCGACACCGCCCAGGCCATCGTCCTTGGTGAAGGCCAGCTCGACACGATGCAGGCCGGGGGCGACAGGCTCGGCTGACTCGACGACGTGCCGTTCCCTTCCGTAGAGGTTGTGCACGTAGCGGAGCCTGCCATGCAGGATGTGCAGCGACCAGCCGCCCAGCACCGAACCGAGGGCCAGCAGCACGCCGTCGGCGCTCGCCCCGTCGGGAATGACGACCTCCGCGATGAGCGCGTGCGACCGGTTCCGCACGTTGACCGCAACGAACTCGGGGACCTGGGCGCCACCGGGAAAGTACCGGTACACGGTGCGCGGCGCGCGCCGGTCCGGCTTCGGGTTGACCAGCGCCCACAGCACCCGGTTATCGAGCGGCAGCACCTGGTTGCGCTCGGCCTCCTGCCACCACAGCTCGATCATCTCGGCGAGCCGCGCAGGCTGCTGGGCAGCCAGGTCACGCGACTCGGACAGATCCTGCTCGGCGTGGTACAGCTCCCACGCGTCCTCGTCGAACGGGGCGTTCGGGTTCTGGTCGTCGTAGAGCGGGCCGACCGGGTGGAACGTGACCGCCTTCCAGCCGCGGTGGTAGATGGCCCGGGAGCCGAACATCTCGAAGTACTGGGTCTCGTGCCGCCCTGGCTCCGCCTGGCCGCCCGGTGGCAGCAGGTAGCCGAAGCTGATGCCATCCAGGCTGCTCTGCGCGATGCCGTCGATCTGCTCCGGCACCCCCACCCTGGCCAGCTCGAGAACGGTCGGGGCGACGTCGATGGCGTGCGCGAACTGGTGCCGGATCGCGCCGGAGTCCAGCCCGCCGCCGGGCCAGGAGATGATGCACGGATCGGCCACGCCGCCCTCGTGTACTTCGCGCTTCCAGCGGCGGAACGGGGTATTGCCGGCCATCGTCCAGCCCCACGGGTAGTTGTTGTGCGTGCCCGGTCCGCCGATCTCGTCGATGCGATCGAGCATCTCCGCGGATGACGCGGGATCGAGGTTCAGCAGGCGGATGTCGTTGATCGAGCCTTCCGCGCCGCCTTCCGCGCTCGCGCCGTTGTCAGATACCACGACGACGATCGTGTTGTCCCGCTCCCCAAGCTCGTCGAGGAAATCCAGCACCCGGCCGATCTGCTCGTCAGCGTGCGACAGGAAGCCGGCGAAGCACTCCATGAACCGGGCGGCGACCTGCCTGTCCGGGGCGGCCAGCGAGTCCCAGGCTGGCACCCAGGCGGGCCGTGGCGACAGCACCGTTCCGGCGGGAACGACGCCGTCGGCCAGCTGGCGGCCGAAAGCCTGCTCGCGCCAGCTGTCCCAGCCCTGGTCGAAGCGGCCACGGTAGTAATCCCGCCACCGCGCCGGCGGCTGGTGCGGCGAATGGCAGGCGCCGGTCGCGAAGTACAGGAAGAACGGCCGCGTCGCATCGACCGCGCGCAGGTCGCCGAGGAACTCGATGGCCCTCCCGGCCAGGTCCTCGGTCAGGTGGTACCCGTCCTCGATCGACGCTGGCGGCCGGACCGAGTGATTGTCGTGATACAGCGCGGGCACGAACTGATGGGTCTCGCCGCCATGGAACCCGTACCAGCGGTCGAAGCCCCTGGCCAGCGGCCAGGTGGCACGGGATGCGGCCATGTTCGTCTCGTCCTCGGGCGACAGGTGCCACTTGCCCACCGCGTACGTCGCGTAACCGGCCGCACGCAGGATCTCGGAGAGGTAGCCGTGCTGTCGCGGCGGCTTGCCCCAGTAGCCCGGGTAGCCGATCGCCAGGTCGGCCACCCTGCCCATGCCGCTGCGATGGTGATTCCGGCCGGTGAGCAGGCACGCGCGGGTCGGCGAGCACAATGCGGTCGTGTGGAAGCTGGCGAGCCTGATGCCGCCGGCGGCGAGCCCGTCCAGCACCGGTGTCTCGATGTCGGAGCCGTAGCAGCCAAGCTGGGCGAAGCCGACGTCATCGAGCACGACCAGGACGACGTTGGGCGCCCCGGCTGGCGGCGCCGGCTCAGCGGGCCACCACGGCGTGGAGTCGCGCCAGTCCCGGCCGATGATGCCCCCGAAGTGCTGCGCGTCCTGCTCGCCCCGCTGGTCCTGCTCGCCTTGCTGGTCCTGCTCGTCCTGCCTCACGGCCGCTGTCCTTCCGTGCCCGCTGGTCCACCCGGCCTATAGTGCCAGCCCGGCTGCCCGGCGCTGCGACCCGCAAGACCGAGAACTGCGGCTACGGCCGTCGTGGCCTGGCCGTCACCAGTCGCGCAGTGGCCGGCAGTCGGTAGTTTGGACAAGTGGCGGAGCAACTCGCGGTCCCGGCGCCGGGACGCAACCTTAAGACCGCCATCCGGTATGTCCTCGGCATCATCCTGGGACTCGTCGTGCTGGTGCTGCTGGTCGGCAAGCGCGGTGAGCTGATGTCCGCCTGGCGGCAGCTGCGGGACGCTAGTCCGGCCTGGGTGCTGCTGGCCATACTGGCTGAGGCGACGTCGCTGCTCGCCTTCGCCTGGCTGCAGCACCGGGTGCTGCGGCTCAGCGGCGCGCGCATCCGGATGCCCGCGCTGTTCCTGCTGACGCTAGCCAACGACGCGATCGCCAACACGGTGCCCGGAGAGCCGGCGGTGTCCAGCGCATACCGGTACCAGTACTACCGACGGCACGGGGCAACCGGCGCCAGCGCAGGCTGGACCATCTTCACGATCTTGATCGCCCAGGCCATCGGCATGTCCGCGCTGCTGCTGATCGGCGTCCTGGTGGCGCTGGCGGGCAGCACCTCCACCGGCGGCGCTGGGACCGCCCTGGCCGGCCTGGTCATCGTAGTCGCGGCCGGTGCGGTGCTGGTGCGCCGGGATGTCGTCCTCGGGCTGGCAGCCAGTGCGGTGCGGGGCGTCCGGCGGCTGACCGGTCATCCGCGCGGTAGCGTCGGCGCCCGTATTGAGGCGACCTTCGCCCGCATGCAGGAGATCCCGCTCAGCACGCCGTCGACCGTCGGCGTGGTGGCCATCGCCACCGCCGTCTGGTGCTGCGACTTCCTGTGCCTGATCTGCGCGTTCGGTGCCGTGCATGCGAAGGTCCCGTGGCACGGCGTGCTGCTGGCTTACGGGGTAGCCCAGATCGTCGGGTCGTTTCCGGTTGTACCGGGCGGCATCGGGATCGTGGAGGGCAGCCTCGCGGTGATTCTGGCTGCCTACGGGGCGGGACGGGTGCCGGCCGTGTCAGCGGCGCTCGGCTTCCGGATCATCAACTTCTGGCTTGCGATCATCGTCGGCTGGATCAGCGTGGCCGCGATAGCGCTGCTCGCCCGCCGCCGCGGTGATACGGGGTCCCGGGTTGCACCCGGCGGGGATCTGGAAGCAGCCGCCGTGGCGCCACCGCAGGACTAACCGCAGACCGCCACGAGTTGAGCGCCCGCCCCCGCTGCTGGCGGGAGCGGGCGCTCGGCTGGTGCCGGTTACGCGGTGCCGTGGTTACGGCACGTTAGTCAGGCCGAAATCGAAGTCCGGGAAGCACGGACTGTTGGCCGTGAACGTCGGCGGACCGACGGTCGGCGGGTGCGTACCGGACGGCGACGGGGTTGGTGCCCACGTCTCCGATGCGGTGCACCACAGCTGCCCCTCGTTCGGCACGCCGTCGTCGGATACCAGCTGGTCGACCTGGAGCTGTGCTTCCGGGTCGCCGCCCCACACGCTGCCGCCGGCGGTCAGCACGTATGGCACGCTCGGATTCCTGGTCGACCCGTTGATGAGCGGGTTGCCGCCGTACAGGCCAGCGTTGAAGTCGTCGTCCTTGACAACCCAGATGGTCTCCGGGAAGTCGCCGCACGGCTGCAGCGTGACCTTCTCGCCCTGGTAAGCGGGCCTGGCGACGCCACGGCAGAGGTTGCTGCTGACGCCGTAGGGCGTCCACATGGCCTCATATGCCTGCTCAAAGTGGTAGTGCAGTTCCATCCCGGCGCTGATGAAGCCCAGGTGGTACAGCACGAACACCGGGTACTGGAACCGGACGTGCCAGTCCTGGCTCGGCTTGAAGTCGTTCGCCCACTGCAGGTCGATGTTGTTTCCCGGCACATCGAGAGAGTTCGCATTGTTCTGGAAGTACTGGATGCCGAACTCGACGTTGAAGAGCGGGTCGCTGCAGTAGCTGTTGAACGTGCAGGCGGGCGTCACGGCGGGCTTGACGGTCCGCGGTGCCGCAATTGCCACCCCGGCGGCTGTCAGGCCGATCGTAGTCGTGACGGCCGTAGCGGCCACGAACGTGAGCACCCTCGCGCGACGATTGCGCATGGGTAAATCCTCCCTGTCGGATTCCCGGAGCCGAGACCGTTGGTATTCCGGCGGCTTGGGCGGTCAAGCCTGGGTCGGCACCGAATGGGCCATTGCGCTGGCCATTAGTTGCTTATAGTAATCCCGCCCTGCCATTCAGTAACCGGACGTTACCATGAGTAGTCATTTGGCGACGCGAAACGCCGTGAATCCGGTTACGAGTCTGTCGGACTCCACGGCGAGGCCGTCAGATCATCCAGCTTCCGGCGCGCCATCCAGCCTCGGCTCGCGCTATGCAGCCTCGGGTCGCGCCATGCAGCCTCGGGTCGCGGCCACCCCGGCTCAGAACCGCACCGGCATGTGCTTGATGCCGTTAATGAAATTCGAGCGCAGCCGCCGAGCCTCGCCATCGAGCCGGATCGCGGGCATGCGCTCCGTCAGGGCCTGCAGCAGGATGCGAAGCTCGAGCGCGGCCAGGTGCCTGCCCAGGCAGAAGTGCGGGCCGCCGCCGCCGAAGCCGACGTGGGGATTGGGCGCGCGTCCGACATCGAACTGCTGCGGGTCGGCGAAGACATCCTCGTCGCGGTTGGCGGAAGCGTAGAACACCACCACCTTGTCGCCTGCGGCGATTCGCCGGCCGCCCAGCTCGGTGTCGCGCGTGGCGGTCCGGCGGAACAGGTTCACCGGGCTGACCCAGCGGACGATCTCCTCCGCGGCAGCCGGGATGAGCGCCGGCTCGTCCAGCAGCCGCTGCCACTGCTCGGGATGCTGAAACAGCGCGAGCATTCCGCCGGCCGCCGCGTTCCGGGTGGTCTCGTTCCCCGCTACGGTCAGCAGCAGGAAGAACAGGTCGAACTCATCGCTGGTCAGTGCCTCGCCGTTGTCGTCTGGCTGCAGCAGGTGGGTGATGATGTCGTCAGCGGGCTGAGCCCGGCGGCGCTCGGCGAGCGCGGCACCGTAGGCGTAAATCTCGGCCGCCGCGTTCTGCTGGGCCTGCGGCGCGATCTGGAACTCCGGATCGGCCGAGCCGATCAGCAGGTTCGACAGCTCGAAGATGCGGCCGCGGTCCTCGACCGGAGCGCCAACCAGCTCGCAGATCACCCACAGTGGCAGTGGCGCGGCGATGTCGGTGACGAAGTCAGCCTGGCCGCGCCCGTGGAGTTCATCCATCAGTTCATGGCAGATCTGCGCGATGTGCGCTTCGAGCCGGCCGATCATCCTGGGCGTGAAACCGCGGTTGACGAAGGCCCGTTGCCGCGTGTGCTGCGGCGGATCCATGTTCAGCATCATCAGCCGCTGCAACTCGATCTGCGCTTCGGGGATCTCGCCGAACAGCGACAGTCGGCGGGCCGACGAGAAGATCTCCGGATGCCGGGACAGGTACTCGACGTCCGCGTGCCGGGTCACGGCCCAGAAGCCGGGCCAGCCGGGCTCGCCGCCGTCTGCATGCCAGCACACCGGGTCGTGCTCACGCAGCCAGCGGAACTGCTCATGCGGCGGTCCGGCGCGCTGGTAGACGTCGGGGTCGACGAGGTTGATCTCCGGCATCTGAACCGCCCTTCACCAGCCAACGTGAGTGGTCGCGGCTGACACCCGACGACCCCGAAGCCCACGATACGGTGATCGGCGCGGGAACAGAATCTGTCGCAATGCGGCATCCGGGCACCTCTTGTCCCATGCCGCGACCTGGCGCGACCGTTAAGCTCGGCTGCGTGCTGCGCCGGACTGGCTTGGCGAGCACGCCCGACGGAAGGATCCGCATGAAACCGTGGTCGCGCATGGCCGGCCGGGCCGTTGACCGGGTCCTCGGGCTGCCGGCGGCGGACGAGCCGTACGTCACGCGGCGCGACATCGGCGCGCCGATGCCTGATGGCGTCGTTCTTCTCGGCGACCACTACCGACCGGCCAGGGATGACGGGCCGCGCCCGGTGGTGCTGATCCGATCGCCCTACGGCCGGGCTGGGGTGGCGGCCGTAGTGTTCGCCGCCCCGCTTGCGCGTCGCGGGTTCCAGGTGTTCATTCAGAGCACCCGCGGCACCTTCGGCTCCGGCGGCGAGTTCAGGCCGTTCCTGCACGAGCATGCCGACGGCCTGGCGACAGTAGCGTGGCTGCGCGCGCAACCCTGGTGCGACGGCACCGTGTCCATGACCGGCGGCAGCTACCTCGGACATACCCAGTGGGCCATCGCGCCGTATGCGGACCCGCCGCTCGCCTCGGTCTCGATGCACATCACCGCGGCCAAGATCACGGCCGCGTTCTACGAGCACGGGGCGCCGGGCCTGCGGAACGCGCTGAACTGGACCGCGCAGATCGGGAACCAGGAGCGCGGGCCGCTGCCGAACTTCATCCCGAACCCGCTTCAGCTGGCCAGGATCCGGCGCGGCCTGGGGAAAGCGCCACTGCAGGCGGCGGACGTGGATGTGGCGGGCGCGCCGGTGCTGTTCTGGCGGGACTTCGTCGGCCACGCGGCGCCGGACGACTCGTTCTGGGCCGGCGTCGATCATGATGCCGCCGACCTGACCCGGATGCCGCCGGTGAGCATGGTGACAGGCTGGTGGGACCTCTTCCTGCCAGAGCAGCTACGCGACTACGCCGCGCTGCGGGCAGCCGGAGTCTCCGCCCGGCTCACCGTCGGGCCGTGGCTGCACGCCGAGCCCGGCGAACTCCGGGCCATCACCCAGGAAGACATCGCCTGGCTGAGCCATCACCTGGCTGGGGCCGAGCCGCCCGCGGGCCCCCCGGTGCGGATCTTCCTGCAGCAGGCAGGCACCTGGCTCGGCTTCGAGCAATGGCCGCCAGCCGCCTCGTCGGCTGTCAGCTACTTCCTGCGCGCGGCCGGCCGCCTGGCCATGGACGCGGAACCGGCATCCGCACCGCCGGCCACCTTCAGGTACGACCCGGCCGACCCGACGCCGACGGCAGGCGGCCCGGTGCTGAGCCCGCCGGGCAAGCAAGCCAACAACGCGGCCGTCGAGGCCAGGCCGGACGTGCTGACCTACACCAGCGAGCCGCTGGGCGCCGATCTGGACCTCATCGGGCCGGTAACGGCGCGCATCTACGTTCGCACCAGCCTGCCGCACGCGGACCTGTTCGTCCGGGTCTGCGACGTCGACGCGAAGGGAGTGTCGCGCAACGTGGTGGACGGCATCCGGCGGCTGGACCCGCAGACGCTGGCCGCCCCAGACATCGAGGCGGGCGCGGACGGAGTGCTGGCGGTGCAGGTCAGGCTGTTTCCCACGGCGTACCGGATGCTGGCCGGGCACCGGATCCGGGTGCAGGTCAGCGGCGGCGCGTTCCCCCGCTACGCCCGCAGTTACGGCTCGGCCGAGCCCTTCGGCACGGCGACAGCGGGCCGGCCGTGCGAATTCGAGATCTTCGCTGACGCAGCGCATCCGGCGCACGTCCAGCTGCCGGTTTTCAGCGGTCAGTAGCCGGGATCGGCACGGATCCCAGCCGGTCGCCGTGGTCAGGCGGCATGCGCGGCTGCCGAACGTCCCGGCGATCACAGACCTTCGCATCTGTCTGCGGCTGCGGTGGCAGCGCCTGCTGGAGGGATAACGTAACCGGCAGCCGCGCGGGAGGGGCCATGGCCGAACTGCCGCTGGCAGGGCACGAGCAGGGCGGGATGGCGGCTGGCCCGGCAGCTGAGCTTAGCTATGAGACGGCGCCGCAGCCTGGCCCCGGCATGACGGAGTTCGTGGTCGAGACCGCGATCTGGGCGCCGTCGGTGCACAACACCCAGCCGTGGCTGTTCACCGCCGACGCCGCCGGGATCACCATGTTCGCCGACGCGGGACGACAGCTGGCGGTCGCCGATGCGAGCGGCCGGGAGATGCTGATCAGCTGCGGTGCCGCGCTGTTCAACGCACGGCTGGCGGTACGCGCTCGCGGTTACCTGCCGCAGACCCGGCTGCTCCCCGACCCTGGCCAGCCGCTGCTGATCGCCCGGCTGAGCTGGGCTGCCCGCCAGCCCGTCACGGACTATGAGCTTCAGCTGCTGCGGCAGGTAACCAGGCGGCGCACGCACCGCGGCGGTTTCGATCCGCTGCCGCTGTCCGCCCGGCTGCTGGCCGAGATTACCGCGGCGGCCGCGCGGGACGGCGCTGCGCTCCGGATCATTTCCGACCCGGGCAGCCGTGCGGTCCTCGCCTCCGAAGTCGAGTCCGCCGAGGCGAGGCAGCATGCCGACAGCAGGTATGTGCAGGAACTGGCCAGCTGGGTGGCGCCGCCGGGAAGCGTCCGGCGTGACGGGCTGCCGCATACTGCCTACCCGGCGCGGCCCGAGCATACGGTGCCGGACTTTCCTGGCCGCGACTTTGCCCACGGCCGCAACTGGGGCCTGCCCCGCTTCGGCTCGGCGACGGCGAGCCATTCGGCCGGAGTCGCCTGCCTGATCAGCACCGTCCGCGACCGCCCGGCCGACTGGATCACCGCCGGGCAGGCGCTGCAGCGACTGCTGCTCACCAGCGCGAGCTGCGGCGTCGCTGCTGCGATGCACAGTCAGCCGCTCGAGCTAGCGGCACCCCGGCAGCGGATCCGGGCCCTGCTGTGCGAGGGCGACTACCCGCAGCTCGTGCTCAGGCTGGGCAGCGTCACGCAGACCGGGGCCAGCGTCCGCCGCCCGCTCGGCAGCGTCCTGCGCCTGAAGTCCGCAGATACCGGTCCAGACGGCGATACTTGACGCAGCCGCGAGCGTGTCGCCGACTGAGAGGATTGCCATGGTCCCGAGCAGGTTCAGCTACGCCTCATCGGATGGCACAGAGATAGCCGCGTACCGCTGGGATCCCGCGGGCAGTCCGCGCGCCGTAGTGCAGCTGACGCACGGGATGGGCGAGCACGCACTGCGCTACGGGCACGTAGCCGCGGCGCTGACCGAAGCCGGTTACGTGGTCTACGCACAGGATCAGCGCGGTCACGGCGCTACCGCCCGGCCGGGAGCGCCTGGCGACCTGGGTGACGGCGGCTGGCCGGGCCTGGTTCAGGACATCGGCCTGCTGACTGCTCTGATCCGGGCCGAGCAGCCCGGCCTGCCCGTGATCCTGCTCGGCCACAGCATGGGCTCCTTCGCGGTCCAGCAGTTCCTGCTGGACCACAGCGCGGACGTCGATGGCGTCGTGCTGACCGGGACCGCGGTCATCGACGTGCTGGAACCTGCCCTCGACCTGGACCAGCCGCTTGACCTGGCGATGTTCAACGCGCCGTTCCAGCCCGCTCGCACCGACTTCGACTGGCTGTCCCGCGACGAGGCCGTGGTGGATGCCTACATCGCCGATCCCCTCTGCGGGTTCGGCATCGATCCCCAGTCGGCCAGGGGGATGTTCACGGGCGCGCGACGGCTGGCCGATCCCGTGCAGGTGTCGGCCATCCGGTCCGGCCTTCCGGTGTACATCGCGGTCGGCGAAGATGACCCCGTCAATGGCGGGCTGACATTGCTGACCCCGCTGACCGAGCGGCTCGCTGCGGCAGGCATCGGCGACGTGACGGTCAGGACCTATCCCGGTGGCCGCCACGAGATCCTCAACGAGACGAACTCCGGCGAGGTCATCGCCGAGCTGATCCGGTGGGCAGATCGCGTCACCGCAACCCGGACGCCGTAACTCCAGCTCACTACCATGAGCCTGTGTGCACCGATGAGAGCACGGCCGGCCCCGTTCCCGCCATGCTGCGGGACGCCGAACCAGCGATCACGATCAGGCTGGAGCCGGTTGACAGCATCGTCGTGACCACCCTGATGGACAACGTCACCGACGTTTTCATGCCTGATCAGGGTCCGGCACGGCGCGCGGGCGTCGGCCGCGGACCGGTCTGCGCCTCGGGGGTGATGCTCGGCGGCAGCGTGCCGGATGCGCTAATAGCCGAGCACGGCTTCTCGGTGCTTGTCACGGTCACCAAGGCCGGACAGGAGCACACGTTCCTGTTCGACGCGGGGACCAGCCCGGATGGCGTGGCGGAGAACATGCGGCGGCTGGAACTAGATCCGCTGTCCATCGAGGCCATCGTCTGCAGCCACGGCCATTTCGACCACACCACCGGGATCGACGGCCTGATCCGCGCGATCGGCCGGCCGAATATGCCGGTGCTGATTCACCCGCACTTCTGGCGCCGTCGGCGCGTGGTACTGCCGGGCCGCGATCCGATCGAGCTGCCGTCCACGAGCAAGCACGCGCTGTCCGAAGCCGGCTTCGAGATCATCGAGGAGGAGCAGCCGAGCTTCCTGTTCGGCGGATCCGTCCTGATCACCGGCGAGGTGCCGCGGACGACGGGTTACGAGCCCGGCTTCCCGCCGCAGCAGGCCTGGCTGGGTGGCAGCTGGCAGCCAGATCCGCAGGTACTGGACGACCAGGCACTGATCGTCAGCGTGGCCGGCAAGGGCCTGGTGGTGCTGACGGGCTGCGGCCACGCTGGCGTCGTCAACATAACCCGGTACGCGGAGCGTCTCACCGGCGGTGCGCCCCTCTACGCGCTGATGGGCGGATTCCACCTGAACGGGCAGCTGTTCGAGCCACTGATCCCGCAGGTGCTGGACGACCTGGCGGCGATGAACCCCGGCTGGGTCGTCCCGGCGCACTGCACGGGCTGGCGCGCTCAGCACGCGATAGCGGCGCGCTTCGGCCCGGCCTTCGTGCCCAACTCAGTGGGCACCAGCTTCCGGTTGTGAAGGGAACGGGGTCGCGCCGCGTGCTCAGTCACCCGCCGCGGAACTCCAGCAGCGGGCTGGTCACTGCCGCCCGCCAGCGGTCGCGGTGTCCCGCAGCGTGCAGCCGGTAGTACAGGACCTGGCGCGGCTCACCGCCAGCCCCGCCGTCATGGCCGCCGAGGTTGTGTCCGAGCAGGTAATGAGCGAGCACCACGCTGCCGGCCGGCCCGGTGACCTGGACCGGATCGCCGAGGTCGACAGCCGGGTAGGGCTCGGGGTGCAGCAGGGCGAGCGCCTCGGCGCCGTGCTCGGCCAGGTAAGCGCCGAACCGCAGATGAGTGCCCGGCCACACCCACAAGTTGCCGCGGTCCGGGCTGCTCTGATCGGACAGCCATGCGCCGGCCAGCAGCGTGAACGTGCCCGGCCGGCCATCGGGCTCCGACGGGCTGATGCCATCCACGTGCGGCCGCCCTGGCTGCTGCGGCCATGGCGGGAAGGTCGTCGCGAGCTGCGCGAAGTCGGGCTCCTGGACCGCCAGCTCTGGCCGCACCAGGCCGGCGGCCAGCTGCCTGATGACGGACTGCCGGTAGAAGGCCAGCAGGCCGCTCTCGTCATCGCGGCCAAGCCGCGGCCAGAGGAAATACGGGCCGGCCTGCCCGGCTGGCGGCGGCTGCGCGGCGAGCAGGGCGGCCGTGATGGCACGGCCTCGTGCCAGCATCACGTCGGCGAGCGCGCCAGGCACCACCACATAGCCCTGCTCGCGGAACACGGCGATGTCAGCCCTGGTGATGCCCGGCACATGGCTACCTCAGCAGGACCGGTCACGCCGGCGCAATCAGATTTCCGCCTGGTCAGGAACCTGCGCCCGGCCAGGCCGGCTGGGCGCCTGGCGGAAGTGACACGTCGAACGCATTAAGCAGGAAGGAGATGAGCGTGTAGTAACCGCAGAGCGACACCAGCTCGACCATGCCCGCGTCGCCGAGAAGCGCGCGGGCAGCGTCGTAGCTGGCCTGCCGAAGCTGTCCGGTCCTGGTCAGCTCGCTGGCGACGGCGTAGACGGCCTGCTCGTCGTCCGCATCGAACCGTGGCTCCTCGCCGCGGCCGATGGCATCGACAGCAGCGTCCGGTACGCCATGCTGACGTGCCATCCGGGCGTGTGCCCACCACTCGAACTCGGCCTTCCACTGGCTTCCCACCGTGATGATGGCCACCTCAGTCAGCCGTCGATCGATCGACGTGCCGAATCGCAGCGCCGCGCCGAGCGAGGTGAGGCGCCTGCCGACGTCGGGTGCGTGCAGGAAGGCATTGAACGGCCCGGCAAGTCCTCCGGTCTCGGTGACCAGCTCGGTCCCGCGGGTACCGACGATCTTGTCCCAGACCTCCTGGCCCGCGGGATCCAGGTCGTCACGGCGCAGCTCTGGCAGGCGGCTCACAGCTGCACCTTAGTGTTTGCCGCCACGCTCCGCCATCGCCGGGCTCAGCCCGTCGCGGTGTGATCGAGCACGACCTTGCCGAAGGCGTCGCCGGATTCGAGCCGGCCGAATGCCTCGGCAGCCCGGTCGAACGGATAGACCGAGTCGATCACCGGGGTTATGCCACGGCCGGCCATCAGCTCGGCCAGCTCGGCCAGCTGATCCCGGTTGCCCATGGTGGCGCCGAGCAGCTCGAGCTGCAGGAAGAACACCCGCCGGAGGTCGATCTCGGCCAGGTGACCGCCAGTGGCACCGCAGGTGACGATCCGCCCGCCCGGCGCGGTGCTCTTGAGCGAATGGTCGATGGTCGGGCTGCCGACGGTCTCGATGACCACGTCGACGCGCTCTGGCAGCCGGGCGCCTGGCTCGACGGCGGTCGCGCCGAGCGCGGCAACCCGTTCCCGCTTGGCGGCGGTGCGGCTGGTGGCATAGACCCTGGCGCCGAGCGCCTGCGCCAGCACCACCGCTGCGGTTGCCACGCCTCCCCCGGCACCCTGGACAAGGACCGCGTTGCCTTCGGTGAGGCGTCCCTTGTCCACCAGCATCTTGTAGGCGGTCAGCCATGCAGTCGGCAGGCAGGCAGCCTCGATGAACGACAGGGCGGCGGGCTTGGGCACGAGATTGCGCGCGGGTACCCAGACCGCGTCGGCGAACGTGCCCGGATGCAGCTCCGACAGCAGCGTCCGCTTCGGGTCGAACGTCTCGTCGCGGCCAGCAGCGGGATCGCCGATGACGGAGTGCACGATGACCTCCGCGCCATCCGGGCCGATCCCGGCCGCATCGCAGCCGAGCACCATCGGCAGCTGGCTCGCCGCCAGGCCGACGCCGCGCAGTGACCACAGGTCGTGATGATTCAGCGCACTGGCCCGGACCTCGACGCGCACCCAGCCGTCGGCGGGTGCGCCGGGTTCCTCGATGGTGCCGACCGTCAGGGCGCGGAGCGGAAGATCGGCATCGGTGGCAGTGGCGTATGCGGCCCGCATGGTGGTCACTGGCGCTCCCTGCTGAGGTTGACCGGAACGCGTATACCGTACGGGACCCTCGGTCAGCCGTGTGCAGCGCCTCCGGTCGCGAATTGCCCCGGAGCACGGCCGGCGCCTGGCGGTCCGGCGAACGCCTGCGCGATCGCGAGCCACTGCACCGCGCCCGGCCCGGCGGCCTCGACCGCCACATCGTCGCGATGCCTGCGCTGGGTAACGAGCAAGCAGAAGTCCAGCGCCAGTCCGGTGACCCGGTCCGGGGCGTCGGCCGGACCCCATGTCCACCTCTCGCCTGCCGGGCCAGTCAGCTCCACCCGAACCGCCTCGGCAGGCACCGGCAGGCCGTGTGCCGCGAAGCTGTACGGCCGGGCGCCGACGCCGATGTGGGCGACATGCCGGAGCCTCGCGGTCGGCTTCCGCCGCACGCCCACCGCGTCCGCGATGTCCTGGCCGTGTGCCCAGGTCTCCATCAGCCGCGCGGTGAGCGAGGAGGCCACGCTCATGGACGGGCCGTACCAGGGCAGCCGCTGTGCCGGATCCAGGCCGGCGTAGGCCGACAGCAGGCCGGCCCGTGCCGCGGCGAACCAGTCGCGCAGCGCGGCGGGGCTCAGGTCGCGGTACTGGCGCGTGATGGCGTCCGGATCGAGGCCGCTCGCTGCGGCCAGCCGGGCCAGCTCGGTGAACGACTCCGGGTCGGTCGCGGCCGTGATAGCGGCCTCGTCGAAGTAGGCGAGATGACTGACCTGATCGCTGACCGTCCAGCCGGACGCAGGCGTCTGCTGCTGCCAGGCCATGTCCGGCAGCGGATCGATGACCTCGCGCAGCGCGGCCGTCTCGGCAGCCAGGTCATCGATCAGCGCGGCTGTATCGGCTGGCATCGCGGCCTCCAGTTGCCAGCCCGGCCAGCAGCCGGGTTCGCTGCACTGTACCTCGGCATAGCCCGCTGCCGCGCTCGGAGTCGGCGCGCCACCACTAGCCGTCGCGCCTCGCCTGGCAAAGGCGAGATTGATGGCGCCATGGCCGGCCGATAGAGGACAATCGCGCTCACGGGTGCACCAGTCACGGCAAGCTGCGGTCACGCTGACCGCCGCAGGCCGACAATGAGCAGGTCGCCGGCCTCGGGGAACTGGCCGGCGGCGCTCAGTAAAGATCGACAGGGGGAATGCAGATGAGCGACGCAACCGGGCCGGCCGGGCCACGTTCCTGGTTAGTGCGCCGCGGGCGGCTCCGGGCGGCCGCCCAGGACGCGCGGCTCGCCGCGGTCGAGGAGCGAGTCGACACGCTGCTAGATGTAGTGCACGAGGCATGCCAGCAGGCCGGCGTGCCGGTTAGTTCACTGATCAGCTCGCGGCCGGAACTGCGGATCGTCCGCAGCGAGGCGAGTCAGCCACCGCGCTGAACTGACACGCGCCGGCCGGCTTGCAATCCGCGGCCGCGCCGACGTCAGCACGTCAGCACGTCGGGGCGCGGCGGGTGCCGCTGGCACGTCAGCGCGGCGGGGCGCGGCGGGTGCGCCCGCAGGCGGCCGAACCCGCTGGAATCCTGACGACTGCTGGGCCGGTCAGTACGACCGCGGCAGGCCGAGCACGTGCTCGGCCAGGTAATTCAGCACCATCTCCTGCGGGACAGGCGCTATCCGCAGTAGCCGCGACTCGCGCCAGTACCGCTCGACGTGGTACTCGCTGGCGTAGCCGAACCCGCCAAGCGTCTGCATGGCCGCGTCGGCCGCGCCGAAGCCCGCGTCGGCAGCCAGGTACTTGGCCAGGTTCGCTTGCTCGCCGCAGGGCAGGTTGTGGTCGATCCGCCAGGCCGCGTGCCGGATCGCCAGCTCGGCGGCAGCCAGCCGGGCGTGGGCCTCCGCGAGCGGGAACGAGATCCCCTGATTGGCACCGATCGGCCGACCGAATACGACACGGCTCCGTCCGTAATCCACGGCCCTGCGCAAGGCCGCCCTGCCGATCCCGAGAGCTTCGGCGGCGACCAGCACGCGCTCGGCGTTGAGCCCGTCGAGCAGGTAGCTGAAGCCCTTGCCCTCGGCACCGACCAGGTCGGCCCGGTCTGCGAACAGCCCGTCGTAGGTCACCTCGCAGGACGCGACCGCATTGCGGCCAACCTTGGGGATCGCCCGGATGCTCACCGCGGGATCGTTCAGCCTCGCGACGAACAGCGTCAGCCCGTCGGTTCTGCTGGCACAATCACCGGCCGGCGTGGTCCGGACGAGCAGCAGGACCCGGTCGGACTCCAGTGCCTTCGATGTCCAGACCTTGCGCCCGGTGATCCGGTAGCCGTCGCCGTCACGGACCGCGCGGGTCGTGATCGCGGTCGTGTCCAGCCCGGCGTCCGGTTCGGTCACGCCGAAGGCAACGTGCAGCTCACCGCTGGCGACACGCGGCAGGTACCGCTGCTTGAGCGCCTCGCTGCCGTGCCGGACCACCGGGTGCATGCCGAAGATTGACAGATGGATGGCGCTGGCACCGTTCATGCACGCGCCGGACGCGGCGACCTCCTCGAGCACGATCGATGCCTCGGTGATGCCCGCCCCGCCGCCGCCGTACTCAGCCGGGATGGCGATGCCGATCCAGCCGCCCTGGGCCATCGCGTCGTAGAACGCCCACGGGAAGGTCCGGGTCGAGTCTGCCTCGGCCCAGTACTCATCAGGGAACTGCGCGCAGATGCTCCGGATCGCAGCCCGGATCTGCGCGTGGCCGCTGTCCTCGCTGAAATCCATCTGGTCCGCCGCCCTGCCGGGGCGCCAGCCAGTTCTGCCGCTGGCCAGCGCCCCCGGCACCACTACCAGTACTGCGTTGTGGCGCCAGAACTATTGACGACCCCGCCGAGTGTCTCCGGCGGCTCGAATACTGACTGAATGGCCACCCGGCCGGGTCCTTGCAGCACCAGCCAGATGGACTTGGCCTGCCAGCGTGCGGAACTGAACCAGTAGCTGCCCCTGGGGTACTCGAAGTGCAGGAACATCCGGACGGAGCGATCTTTCCAGATCAGACCGCCGGGCTGGATCAGGATCCGCTCGCCCTGGCGCAGGTCACGGATGAACGTGTTGCCCGGTGCGTGCAGCAGCAGCAGCCCCGGGCCGCCCTGCGCGGTGAACCGGTCCATTGCCTGCCCAAGCGGGTAGTGGTACTCCCGCTCGTCGCCGTTCTGGGTGACGAACCAGACGCCGGAGTTCTCCCAGTGGTAGCCGACGTTTCCGGTGGCCACGAGGAACTTGTGCTCGACCACGTCCACGGCGTGGTTGGCCGGCAGCGGTACTGCCAGCGTCTCGCCTGGATGATCGGCGCTGATGGCGATGTGGCCGGGGCCGCGCGCCGTCATCATGATGAGCGGCATTCCGGCCATCATCCTGTTCCAGCCGCCGGCCATCTTCATCATCTCGAGATGGACGCTCGGCTCGGTGTGCAGCAGCACGTGGTGGGAGAAGTAGACCGAATCTTCCTGATCCAGCTTCATCTCCGCGACCGGCACGTACTTGCCGCTGATCTGGCAGGTCGACCGGTTAAAGCGGATCCTGGCCATGTCCCGGATCGCTGGCTGCTCCGCCCAGCCGGACTTGGTGACGCGGGCCCGGACGTCAGTCGGAGCCCCGCAGTGCGGGCAGGTATTGCCAGACCCGTCACTCGGGATGCGGCAGTACGGGCAGGTATAGGTCGCGGTTGGAGTCGACATCTCGGTCGCCTACTCGCTTCCGTGGTGCACGTACATAGACTGCACGCCGACCCGGCCTGGCCCGGTCATCTCCGCCAGGTACATGCTGTGGGTGCCGAGCATCCCGGTCTTGAACTTCTGCTGCACGGTGTTCATCACCACCGACGAGTCCTTGTACAGGAACCCGCCAGGCTCGACCAGGATCTTCTCGCCAGGCTGAAGCGTCTTCTGGAAGACGTTGCCGTAGCCGTGCAGCAGCAGCAGACCGGGGTCGCCAGCGGTGACGAACCGGTCCATGTACATGCCGCTGCCGCCATGCATGACGTTGGCCAGGCCCTTGATCCGCACGAACGAGTAGTTGAGCGAGTGCGTGCCGGCCAGGAAGGCGTGCTCACGCACGTCAATCTCGTGCGACGGGTGAATCGGCAGCACCACGACCTCCCCGGTCGCGTCCTTGGACAACGCGATCCGGCCCGGACCATGCGCCACGCTCATGATGTGCGGCATGCCGCCGATCATCCGCCGCGCCCCGCCGGGCACATTGAGCGCCGAGAGCGGCACCTGGGGCTCTTTCCAGAGCATGACGTGGTGCTCGAAAAAGACCGAGTCGCCCTGCGCGAGCGCCAGCTCGGCTACGGGAACGATTTCGCCCTCGATCTGGCAGGTGGAGCTGGAGAAACGGAACTCCGTCATGTCCCGCAGCCGGGGGGCTTCAGCCCAGCCCGAATCAGAGACGAGATTCTTCTTGTCGAGCGGGGCGCCGCACGTCGTGCAGCTCGTTCGCTCTGGCTCATTCTGAGCCTTGCACCACTGGCACTCGATCCTATCCATCCGGACAGGCCTTTCTAATCGGGGGCGTTCGGCGGGCAGCGGGGAACTGCGGGGATAGCGGCAAACAGGAGGGGATATCGGGGCAGCAGGGATTGCTGGCAGTGATCGTAGCGGCGAGCCGCCCGTCCGGCCCTGGTAATGCGGTTAGGCGGACGGCGCAGCTGTCGCCGTGCCGCACTCGGCGCAGAACTTCGCAGCGGAGCTGAGGCTGGCGTTGCAGTTGCTGCAGTGCTTCTGCGTCGCGGTGCCGCACTCGGGGCAGAACTTCGCGCCTACCATGACCGGGCTCTGGCAGTTGGAGCAGGCCATGGTGGGTGCGGCTGCCGGGGTGTCGACGGGCGCGGCCGGTTGTGGTGCGGCCGGCTGTGGTGCGGCCGGGGGCGGCGGCGGCGCGGCCGCCTGCTGCCCGTAGCCCTGACCGCTGCCGGCGAATCCGGTCCCGGGCGGCGGAGCATACGGCGCCTGCGCCGGGGCCTGCATCGCGTTGCCCGCCATGCCCATGCCCATGCCCATGAACATGGGCGCCACCGCGCCACCGCCCTGGGCCATGCCCTGGCCCGCGCCCTGCAGCGCCTCCGCCTGCGCAGCCTGCAGGAACCCGCCAGCCAGCCGGCTGTACGCGGTGTCCCCGGCGAGCTTCTTGAGCCGTGCGTTGTCCTCGTCGTCCAGGTTGACGTCGACGTTGCCCAGCCGGGTGAGGCTGATGCCGTAGTCAGCGAGCTCGCGGTTGGCCGCGTCCAGCGACTGCGTCTCGATCTCCGGGCTGTGCATGGACAGGCCGAGAATCGGCCAGGTGCCGTGCATGAGCTGAGTAGTGACGGTGGTCCGCGTTACCTTCAGCAGCTGCTGGGTGACCCAGCCGGTGATGGCCTGGTTGTTGGTCACGTCGACGGTTCCGACCAGGTTCAGGATCAGCTTGGTGGGGTCGTTCACCCGCAGCGCGTACTCACCGAAGGTGCGCAGTGTCACGATCAGCCCGCTGACCGGATCCTGTACCTCGTCCAGCCGTCCGCCGAAGCGGTTGTTCGGGAATTCCCGGGTACCCACGAAATAGAGTTCGGCCTTGAACGCGTTGCCGCCGGATGCCCAGTCCACGAACATGCCAAGGAACGGCAGCTCGCGGGCATCGAGGGTGTGCTGGCCCGGCACCAGGACGCCCATTACCTGGCCCTGGCTCATGAAGACTGCCACTGCGTCCGGCTCGACGATGGCGCGGGCGAACTTCCTGATGTTCTGGTCCGGCCACTTGAAGACAATCTGGCCTTTGGCGGTATCGGGCGCTGCGATGAACTCGCGGCGGGCCTCGTTGAGAATGCCCATCGAAATCTCCCCTAATCCTGGTGGGACTCACGCTGCCTGCCGCTGCGGCCGCAACTTACCCGGATCATACGACGGGAGAGCGGCCATCTCGCCATATCTGGCCGCACAGTTCCTGGAACACACCGCGGGCAGCCGGCGGGCTGGTGGTGCGCCTGGTGCGCGGGCATCTGGGTGATTAGATTCAGCACCGGAGGTCGCGATGGAAGAGATGCACGCTGATGAGGTGACGGTGCTCGCTGGGACCGCCGACGGCGGGTTGCGGTGGCTGGTCGCCGCCGCCGGGGACCGCCATGACCTTTTCACGTTCCTGCGCGTCTACTCCGGCGATGACCTGGTCGTGCCCGGCTCCGGATTCGGCGGCCCGCCGCTGCAGCCGGGCTCGATCCTGACCGAATGGCGCGGGCGTACCGACGACCTGCCGTACTTCGTGATGGCGCGGACGGTGCCGGACGCCAGCCGGGTGGTCGCGACTACTGACCGTGGCACCGAGGTAGAGCTGGCACTTTCCGCGCCAGTCGAGCGCTTCGGCGTGCGATTCGCCGCTGGCGCGCTGCCGGCCGGGCATCGGCCCGGCAGCATCCGGGTCGAGCGCGATGGCGTGGAACTCGCCAGCACGGCGCAGCCGGTGCTTCCTCACTGGCCGGGGACACCCGCTCCTGGCTGATCGCCTGCCGGGGCGCGGTACGCGTGCTGGCCCGATGCCAGCCGAGCCCTGATGCGGCTGTCCAGCTGGCAGGTCACCAGAGGCCGAGCAGCGAGCCGAGCACGCGGGCCGCCTGTCCGCCCTCCTGCTCGGCGATATTCAGCGCGGCCGGCACGTCCAGGTCGCTGGCGAGAGCTGCCTGGACCGCCACCACCGCCGTCGCAGAGTTCGGCCCGTCTGCGCGACCCGCCGCGGACTGCAGTCGCTCCAGCAGAGCGGCCGCCGCATCCAGCCCGGTGCGGTGAAAGTCCCAGTCCGATCCCCAGTGCCTGTTCAGGATCAGCAGCCGGATCGCGGCCGCCGGGTAACTGGTCAGCAGGTCACTGACGAGTACCAGGTTGCCGGTTGACTTGGCCATCTTCTCGCCTGCCACGGTGACGACGCCCGCGTTCAGGTGCGCCCGGGCGAACGGCGCCACGCCCGTGAACGCCTCGGCCAGCATCGCCTGGTAGACGTGGTGCGGGAACCGCAGGTCTGCGCCGCCAGCATGCACGTCGATAGCCGGCCCGAACGCGTGGATGGCCATCGCGGCGCATTCCGCGTGCCAGCCCGGCCTGCCGGGTCCCCACGGGCTCGGCCAGGCGGGCTGATCCGGGTCCGGCTCGCCGCGGCCGCCAGCCCGCCACACGGGCACGTCGAACGGGTCGTCGCGGTCCGGGTCGTCCGGCTTGTCGCCGTACTCTGCGGACAGCCGGAGCGCGACGTCGCGGGCGAGGCCGGCCCGGCCGTATGCGCCCGCTCCGCGGAAATAGACGCTCCCATCCCGCTCGTAACCGGCCCCGCCTGCGAGCAGGCCACGGCCGAGCGCGATGACCTGGCCGATGAACGTGTGCGCACGCGGCTCTAGCTCGGGCTCGGACACCCCGAGTGCCGCCATGTCACGGTCGAAGTAGAACTGCTGGATAGCCGCGAACCGGTCATACGGCGACCCTGCCCGCTTTGCCGCGGCCTGGAGGACATCGTCGACGTCGGTCACGTTCCGGCAGATGATCACCTCGATGCCCGCCGACCGGAGCACCCTGGCCAGGGTGTCCACCCAGACGAACGTCGCGGCATGGCCCAGGTGCGTGACGTCATAAGGCGTGATGCCGCAGGCGTAAATCCTGGCGCGGCCCGCGAGCGGGAGGGCGGCGCCGCCGATGGTCAGGACCGGCGCCTGGTCGTTGGTCACGGCGCTAGTCGCCGGCAACCCGGCTGCCCTCTTGTCACCGCCCGATAATACCCAGCAGGATGCTAGCGGCGGGTGGCCGGGCTGCCGCGCTGTTAGCAACGATTTCCGCGGCCGCCGGGCAGCCTATCGGCGCAGGTCAGCCCCCAGCGGGCAGCGAAAGCCGGGTGCTTTCCCCAAGATCGGCTGGCCTGATCAGCGCATAGTCAGCGGCATACTGGCGACTAGACACCTTCGGGGCCGAGTCCGCTGACCGGACTCCGCCTGAACGCTACCGGCACGCGAAGGGGTGAGACGTGAGCATCGGCGGTGCGCTGGCGGAAGCCCGCAGCGAGGCCGGTCTCAGTGTCACCGAGGTGAGTGAGCGCACGCGCATTCGCGCGACGATCATCCGGGATATCGAGCGTGACGACTATGCCGCCTGCGGCGGTGACTTCTACGCCCGCGGCCACATCCGCGCGATCGCAAAGGTCGTCGGCGCCGACCCCGTGCCGCTGATTGCCGAGTACGACGCTGCGCTGCGCCCTGACGAGGATTCCGGCCCGGCCGCGGGCCTGACCTCAGCATCGGACAGCACGCTCAGTACGGGCGCCGGCCCGCTGGCTGACCCGATGCCCGCTGGCGGGATGCAGGCTGGGCTGGCCCGGGCTGGCCCAGGACCGGCTGGCCAGCCCGGCGGCGAATCGGACACCGAGCAGATCCCGCAGGCGGCCGAGCCCCGGCGGGACGAACTGGCGGCCATCCGGGCCAGGCTGGCTGACTCCGGCCGGGTCGCGGGAGCGCGGCTGGCCGAGCTGACGCGGGCCATCGCAGCACACCTGACCGACTCGGCACATGCGGCCGGGGGCTGGATAGCCGCGCAATCTGGCCGGATCGAGCGAGGCGGCCGCGACGGGGCTAGCTGGCGGGACCGGGCTGCTCGCGCTGCTGAGCCGCGACCCCGATTGATAGCAGCGCTCGCGCTGGCGCTTCTTGCCGCCATCGGACTGCTGATCTACCTGCTGGTTGCCGGCCCGTCCGGGCAGAGTAGCGGCGCCAGGGCGCAGTCCGGCGTGGCCGGGCTGCGGCGTGACACCGCGAGCGGGCACCAGGCCGCGCCCGGCTCCGCAGGCGCCGGCCTGGCAGGCACCGGTGCCGCGGGCTCCGGTGCCGCGGGCTCCGGTCCGGCGGGCTCCGGACCGGCCGGCTCCGGACCGGCAACTCCCGGCGTCGCGGAGCCGCGCCCCGTCCTGCTGACGCCCGCCGGCATCGCCGCCTTCGGGCCTGGTGGCACCGCAACCGCTGACGATCCGCAATCCGCGTCGCTGGCGATCGACGGCAGCGACCGCACAGCCTGGCACACGGCCTGGTACACGACCCCGGACTTCGGTCGGCTCCAGTCCGGCACGGGCCTGTTACTGGACATGGGGCAGCCCGTCGCGATCTCGTCGGTCAGCATCATTTTCGGCCCGGCGCGGGGCGGTGCATTCGAGCTCCGCGCCGGAAACGCGCCCGCACTGGCCAGCCTGCTCCCGGTGGCGCGAGCAGCCGACCGTGGCGGAGCCGTCACGGTGCACGTCGTCCGGCCGGCCCGGGCGCGTTACCTGCTGATCTGGGTCACCAGGCTGCCGCCGGACGCCTCGGGTACCTACCAGGCCGTCATCTGCAACCTCGCGGTCCGCGGCGTGCGCTAGCGCGACGCCAGCGCCTGACGGCGCCCTCGGGTGCGCTCTCGCTCGCTAAGGCCGCCCCAGATGCCATGCCGCTGCCGGTTGGTCAGCGAGAATTCCGTGCAACGGGCTCGTACCGCGCAGGTGCCGCAGACGGCCTTGGCTACTCGTTCCCGCGATGCGCGGTCGGCCGGCGGCTCATCGTCTGGCCCGAAGAACAGCGCTTCCCGGCCGGCACAGGCCGCCTGAAGCTCCCAGCTCATGTCTGCGCCCCTTCCGTCCGCGGACATGACTAGACCACCCAGATCTCTGGCCAGTCGCCGACGCCGAGCGGGATTCCGTTGATGTCGGTGACGACCGCTAGCGCGGCCATGAGCGCGGCCCTGGATCTGCGGAAATGGTGCGCGCACAGCAGCAGGTCGGCAGGACTCTTCCGGGTGCCAGCTGGCGGCAAGATCGCTATCACGATGGGCTTGGCCGGACAGCAGCAGGAACGTGCCGCCTTGCGGGCCGCTCGCCAGTCAATCAGCCTGACGAAGGAATGAACGGAGCGAGTATCCCGCGGGTCGCTCGCCGACGTGGTGATTGCGGTCGTTATCACGCCGTCGCTGACCCGACGGCGGAGTCTCCATGTCATAGCTGGCACTCTCGGCCCTGGCCGTTCCGGACGGCAGGGCCTTTGCGCCCTGGGCGCCCGGGACCAACGGCCCGAACCGGCCATCAGCGCTGCCCCGGCCGCAATGTGAGTACCTGCGAGACGATCTCCCTTCGCCGGCGTTGCCCGGATCAGGTACTGGGAGTCGCTTTTCGTTGCCTCTCAGCCGCTGGTCGCATGCGGTAATCCGGCAAGGCCCCGGAACGGGCATGAACCGGCGGGCTCCTCCTATCGTCTCGCAGGTACTCCGCACGCTCTCAGTGCATGGCGTCCGGCTCAAGGGACGGAAGTCCGCCTCCGCCGGGACGTGCGTCAGGTGGCCGGCGCCGGACAACTTGCTGCGCACTGGCCTTCGCGAGCCGGACCTTCAGCCGGGCGGCCAGCAGCTCGACAGCGGCCGGCAGTGTCTCGGCCGTGGCATGCGCGAGTACCTGGCGACCGTTGACGTCGATATGCGCGCTTGCCGTCGCGGGACGGTCGACGGCTGGGTCCGGCGCCTGCGCGAGGGTGACCCGCGCTGACAGCACGGGCGCGGCGGTATGCCGCAGCGACGCGGCTATCTTCGCGGCCGCGAGTTCCCGCACGTCAGCCGGAACTGATCCGCTCGATTCGACGAGCACAGGTGTTGACTGCATCGTTGCCATCGCTCACCATCTCCCGTTCTCACCTGACCAGCCTGGCAGCGGGCTCGCTGAGACACGCCGCGAGGCGATTGAACAGCCGTCCTGAGAAGTGATCAGGACGACGGGTATTTCGCGAGGATCTCCCGCAGCTGCCCGGCGAACCGCAGCGACTCGGCGTGCTCGCGCTGCCAGATATTCCGGCCGAAGATGAGCCCGGTCGCGCCCGCTTCCATCGACTGGCGCGCCTTCTCCAGCATGACCTCGTCTCCAGCCCGCTCGCCACCCGACACCAGCAGCAGCGTCCGGTTAGCTGACCTGACGACCGCATTGATGGCCTGCTGCGGCGAGATTTCCCGGGCGTACTCAGGCGGGACACCGGACTGCTTGTCCGGATGGGGGAAATTGACCTTCACGATGTCGGCGCCCAGCTCGCTCGCCGTCCTGGCGGCGTAGTCGACGGCGTAGAAGGAGTCCTTGCCGCCCTTCGCGTCAACGGCCGACCCGCGCGGGTAGGCCCACACGATCAGCGGCATGCCGAGACGCTGAGCATCTTCCCGGACCCGGAGGTACTGTCCGAAATCGTGCTCCTGTGCCGGGGAGCCGACGTACAAGGTGTAACCGACCGCGTCGGCGCCAAGCCGGACGGCATCCGCTACGGTGCCGTTCAGCGGGGACAGCGGGTCGATGGCCGGGATGTCAGTCTTGCCGTTCAGCTTGAGCACGAGCGGGATCTGGCCCGCGTACTCCCAGTAGAACTTCTCCGCCAGCCCGATCTGGACGGCAACGCCGTTGAATCCGCCCTCCAGCGCGAGCTTGATCACGTATGCCGGATCGCCCGCCGCGGGGTTGGCGAGGAAATCCCGCGGCCCGTGCTCGAGGCCCTGGTCATACGGCAGGAAGATCGCCGTGCCGTTGCCAACGCCGTGCTGGTGCAAGATCCGGTGCAGCCGTGCTTTCTTTCCGGTGCTCAGGCCGAGCTGGCCCAGGCCTGGTCGTGCGGTCATGTCGTGCTCCTTCGTCCTGCGTCCGGCCCAACCTGATGACGGGCTAGACCGCAGCGTCATCTCGTTCGCCGGTTCGGACCCGGATAACTCCGTCGACTGGGCTGATCCAGATCTTGCCGTCGCCGATCGCTCCGGTATTCACCGCTTTGGCGATCGCATCGGTCAGCGGACCCGCAAGCTCGTCCTGGACGACCACATCGACCCGGACCTTCGGCAGTACCAGCGCGCTCTGGTCTCCGCCAGCATCGGCTGCGTGCCGGCCGAATTGCTGGCCGAAGCCCATCACCTCCGTCGCGGTGAATCCGTGCGCCCCGGCGTCTGCTGCCGCCCGGATGACGTCGTCGAGCTTGTCAGGCTTGACGATGGCCGTGATCAGTTTCATCGGACCCCCTCACCGGTCGGCCTTCGCGGCCGGGTGGTGCTCGACCAGCGTGTCCGATGACGGGAAGAACACCGTCTCCCGGCCGTCGGTCCAGCGCACCAGGTATGGCGGCGCGCCATCCTCACCGTGCACCTCGATGATCTTGCCATGCCGGTCTTCGTCGCCCTGGTGGCGTCCCTTGACCGTGAGCTCGTCGCCTGTGCTCGCTTTCATGATCATCCACCTCCCTGAGATCATCCCTCGTGCCCAGGCTCCAGCCGGGTAACCGTGGCCGCTAGGGTCAAAGGTCCGCACGTCGGCGTTGCCCATCCGCTGTCGTGGCGAGCCGCGGCAGGCAGCCGTGAGCTGCGGAATCGCGGCGAGCCGCGGCAGGCAGCCGTGAACTGCGAAAGCGCGGCGATCCGAGCGGTCAGCCAGGCCGGCCGAGGACGGCGTCGAGCCCGGAGAAGCCGAACACGGCGGCCGCGCGGCGCTCGCGCGCGATGGTCAGCAGTCGCAGGTGCTGGCCGGACAGGCTGGGCAGCGCATCGACGGCATACCAGCCGGCCTCGGTCAGCTCTGAGTCATTCGCCCTGGCTGCGCCGCCAACCGCGTGGCAACGGAAGCAGAATTCGAGGTACTCGACCTTGTCGCCGTTGGGATATGTGAGCGGCCCGGATGTCGTGATCGAGGACAGCGCGTCCGGAATTGCGATAACGCCGGTCTCCTCGAAGATCTCCCGGACGGCCGCGTCGGCCGGCTGCTCGGCCGGGTCGATGATGCCGCCGGGCAGCGTCCACGCACCGTTATCGGCCCGGCGGCCAAGCAGCACCCGGCCGTCGCCGTCAAACACCGCGCCCATCGCGGTGCTCAGCCAGAGCAGCTCGTGACCTACCTGCCGGCGCAGTTCGAGCACGAACCGAGGAGTCGGCATGCAGCTATGATCCACCGCGCCGTCCGCGCAGCCGTCCGCGGCCTGTCAATCCGCCGCCTCGCCGTCCAGCCGCAGTACTGCCACCCCGAACGGGTCGATGAGCACCGCCTCGCCGTCCATCGCGCCGCCGGCCGCGGCGGTCACAGGCGTCAGGCGCAGTCCGTCTGCCAGGGCCGGCTTCACAGCCAGCCGTTCGTCCGCCTGGCTTACCAGCCACGCGAATCTGGCGCCGTCGGCGCGAACCATGACATCGGCCGCTACCCGCGGGTCGTCGACGGTGACCAGCCTGCGCACTCCGGCGTGCACTGCAAGGGCCTGATAGAGGCCGCTGGTCGCCTCGGGATTAACGGCAGCGGAGACCGCGGCCATGTGCTCGACCGGATAGGTGCACAGCACCACGGCACCCTGCCCGGTGGTCCGGAGCAGCAGGGCCGGCCGCCCGTGCCCGTCAGTTGCCAGCACCTCGGCTCCGGCCGGCTGCACCGGCAGGTAGGCACGGCTGTGCTCGTTTCCGGCCGTCCTGAAAGTGAGCTGGGCACCGCGCACGAGCGAGCCGAAGTCGCGGGTGAAGGTCATGGTGACGGTCTCGTCCTCGACGCGGTCAACCAGTCCGGCCCGGAGCTGGTGCTCGACGCCGAAGAACGCGTTGAGACGGCCGAACGACGGGCCGCGATGCCAGCCGCTCGGGCCCGCCGAGTAGGAGACATAGACGGTTGCTCCGTTCTGCGCGTGCCGCTCCAGCTCGGTCAGGCTTGTTGCCAGCAACTGCTGGACAGAGGGCACCAGGTAGAGCCGTGCGTCGCCGGCCAGGCTGCCGCTCTCCCTCATCAGTGCCACCGGCACATCGGCCAGGCGTGCTGCCACGTAGGCCTGCCGCAAGGCCTGATGCACGTACGCCGGGCTCTGCGGCGCCGTGAACGGATAACTGGTGTCCAGGTAGGCCGATACGACCAGGGCAGTGTCGGCAGCCGCGCGCTCGCACCGGCCGATGTCTACAGCGGCCAGGATGTCCGCGAATGCCTTCATCTCGGCGAGCTGCGGCTTGGGCGCGCCAGCCGCGTCCGTCAGCCCGAAGTGCAGTTCGAAGGCGTGATGCCGGTACGGGTCCTGGTCAGCAAGGTGGTCATAGTCGGTATTGCACCAGCCAATCCAGCCGCTGGCTCCGGCGAGCAGGCTGTTGTGCAGGACCTGCCGGTAATAACGCGCCGCGTGCGGGCCTGATGCGAAGTCCGAGCTCACACCGAACTCCTCGAGCACGACCGGACGGCCGTAGCTGCCCGCCAGCTCGCATTCCCAGGCGGCGGCGTAATGCTGCCGGATCTCGTCGTCACCGACCGGGTACACATGCGGCCCCAGGAAGTCACACAAGGCGGCCGCGTCGGTCAGCGAGAACCCGCCCTCACGGCCGGTGCCCGCCGTACCCCAGGCACCGTCGCCGAGCCCGAAGGGCTGGTGCCCGCCGGCCGCGCGCACCGCGTCCCGCATGATCTGAGCCCAGGAGGCGACCTGCTCCCTGGCAGCGCTGGCGCTGCCGTAGAGCGGCATCTCGTTGGACACCAGCCAGCCGGCTACCGCCGGATGGCTGCCGAATCTGCGCACCATCTCCCCGGCGAACCAGGCCTGGCGGGCCACCATCCACACGTCGGCGTACAAGTCCCGGCCCGCGCGCCAGGGCGGGTCCCAGTTCTGCCCGGACATGTGACCGACGATGAAGGTCGGCACCGTCGTCATCCCGGCCGCGGTATGCCGGGTGAGGAAGTCGGCGAACCGGTCGGCCATGTCCTCGTCAATCCGGTCCGGCGCCGGCATGAAGTCCGGCCAGTAGAAGAACGAGCGCGTCATGGTGAGCCCGTGCGCGCGCAGCACGGCCAGCTCGGCGGTGATGACGTCCGGATCGTAGGACCGCCACATCAGCGGACCGCCGGTCCGGGACCAGAAATTCGCGCCGAGCCAGAGCGCTGGCCGTCCGTCCGCGGTGATCCTGCCGAAGGTCCGGTCCAAGCTGATGCTCCCTCTGCGCTAGTCTCCGGCCGAACTATACCGGTTTAGTGATCAGATCGGAATACGATCAACCGGTACCCTCGCCATCCTCCGCGGCAGGTCTGCGGGCTGCGTGGCCGGGCCGGCTCCGCCGGTTACACTGACCACCAGCGGGAGGCCCGCGCGGCGAGCCGACGGGCTCGGCTCGCGGTGGCAGCCGCAGCAGGAGGCCAGCGGTGAAGCGCACCACGATTGCGGACGTCGCACGGGAAGCCGGCGTGACGAAGGCGGCTGTGTCCTTCGCGCTCAATGATCAGCCAGGGGTCTCAGAGTCGACCCGGCAGCGCATTCTCGCCATCGCCGCGGAGCTGGGGTTCCAGCCCAGCAGCGCTGCCCGTGCCTTGTCCGACGGCCGGGCGGGCGCGTTCGGCCTGGTCATTGACCGGCCGGCCCGGACCCTCGGTGACGAGCCCTTCTTCATGCAGCTCATCGCCGGGATCCAGGCCGAGCTGTCTGGCGAGCAGGTGCCGCTGCTATTCACCACCGCCGAGGACCAGGCTGCTGAGATCGAGCTTTATCGCACGTGGTGGGCGCAGGGCCGGGTTGACGGCGTCTTCCTCGTCGACCTCCAGGTCCGCGACCGCCGCGTTGCGGTGCTGCGCGAGCTGCGCATGCCCGCGGTCGTGTTCGGCAGTCCGCGGGGAGCTGGCAAGCTGCCGGCAATCTGGCAGGACGACGTGGCCGCCATCCGGACCGTGATGGACTACCTGACCGGGCTCGGTCATCGCCGGCTGGCCCGCGTTGGCGGCTATCCCCGGTACTGGCACACCAAGCTGCGTACCGATGCGTTCGAGAAGGTCGCGCTGCAGGCGAACGTCGACGCGCTGTCGGTGGAATGCGACTACACCAGCGAGCACGGCGCGGACGCGACCGCACGGCTACTGCGGAGCAGCCGGCCGCCGACCGCGATCCTGTACGACAACGACCTGATGGCCGTGGCAGGCCTGTCGGTCGCGAAGCAGATGGGCCTCGACGTGCCGTCCGAGCTATCGGTAGTCGCCTGGGACGACTCGACGCTGTGCGAGCTTGTCCATCCGTCGATCACCGCCTTGCGCCGGGACATCATCGCTACCGGCGCGGCCGGTGCGCGGCGACTGCTGGCCGCGGCAGCGGGCTCGGAGGTCGGCGACCTGGCCGAGCCGCCCGCTGTGCTGATGGTGCGCGGCAGCACTGGCCCGCCTGGCTGAAATAGCGCTGTCACCGGCCCTGACCTGAGACAACGAACGGAATCCAGACCGTCGCCGGGGTGCGTAACCTGAGCGATATCTGATCGAGACACTAGCGTTACAACCGTGACACTTTACCTGAGCGCCACGATGGGTTAACACTAAACCGGTATAGCTTCACGCCGGGCGCTCGTGTCCGAACGCTGCAGGCGGCGCGGTCGGTCTGGTGCGTCGGGCGCCAGGACGGCCGCGGGTGCGTGGTCCGCAACCTAAGAAAGGCATCAGGCGACAGTGACTTTCGGCCCTTGTGAAAGCGCTTCCCGACCTGGAGCGCGTGTGCAGCGAGGCCAATCTCGGAGCGTTATCGCAGGTCTTGCAATCGAGGAGGTTAAGACCAAAGTGAGCAGTAATACGAAGGTAACGAGCGCCGGCCGGGGAGCCAGTGCCGCGGTCCGGTGGACCGGTGCCGCTGCAGCGGCCGCCCTGGTGCTGGGGCTGGCAAGCGCATGCAGCAGCAACGGCGGGGCAAGTTCGTCGAGCCCCGCTTCCTCGACGTCGTCAGCGAGTACCGCCACGCTGGCCGGATTCCCGCGCAGCGAGACGCTCTACACCAGCGGCACCGCCTACACGCCGCCGTCCAACTGGAACCCGTTCAACATCGGCAACATGGCGACCGGCACGCAGGGCCTGGTCTACGAGCCGCTCTTCCTCTATGACCCGGTTCACAACAAGTACGACCCATGGCTGGCTACCGGCGGCAGCTGGAGCGGCAGCACCTACACCATCACCGTTCGCAGCGGCGTGAAGTGGAACGACGGCACGCCGATGACGGCGGCCGACGTGGCGTACTCGATCAACCTGGCCAGGACCAACAAGTCCGACCCGTTCAGCTCGAACGTGGCAACAGTGACCAGCGCAACCGCGAGCGGCAGCACGGTCACGGTCAAGTTCAGCAACCCGCCCGGCTATACCTCGTGGCAGGACTACCTGTGGAAGGCGCCGGTGGTGCCCGAGCACATCTGGTCCAAGCTATCCCCCGCCAACCAGATCACCGGCGCCAACAAGAACCCGGTCGGGACCGGCCCGATGGTGCTGGACACCTACAACGCTACCGAGGTCGCCTACAAGGACAACCCGAGCTGGTGGGCGAGCAGCCAGCTCAACCTGGCGTTCAAGTTCAAGTACCTGGTCGACGTGGTCAATGGCTCCAACAACGTAGAGCTCTCCGCACTCACCGCCGGCCAGATCGACTGGAGTAACAACTTCCTGCCCGGCATCAACCAGCTGGTGAGCGGCCTCGGCGGCCAGGGCGGTTACGGCATCAAGACCTACTACTCCAAGACGCCGTACATGCTCTCGGCCAATACCGTGTGGCTGGAGCCGAACACCACCAAGGCCCCGATGAACAACGTCAACTTCCGCAAGGCGCTGGCGTACGGGATCAACCAGCAGCAGCTGGTGAGCGCGGTCTACGGCGGTATCACCCAGCCGGCCAACCCCACTGGCCTGCTGCCCAACCTCAGCGGGTACATCAATCAGGGCGCGATCGGCAAGTACGGGTTCAGGTACGACCCGGCACTGGCCAAGCAGTACCTGGCGAAGTCGGGCTACAAGGGCCAGACGATCACCCTGGAGGTGCCCGACGGCTGGACCGACTGGATGGCCGGCATCCAGGTCATCTCGCAGGACCTGAATGCCATCGGCATCAAGGTGACGCCGATTTACCCGCAGTACGCGGCGCGCACCGCAGACCTGACCAGCGGCAAGTACGACCTGGCTCTCGACAACAACGCCAGTGCCGACTCGACGCCCTGGAGCTATTTCCAGCGGGTCTACAACATGCCGATCGCGGCGCAGCAGACAGCTCAGCTGAACTGGGAGCGCTACAGCTCGCCGGCGGACTGGAAGCTGGTGCAGGAGGCCGGCGCGACGCCGGTGACCGACACCGCCAAGCTGGACTCGATCTACAGCCAGCTCGAGACGGACTTCCTCAAGCAGCTGCCGGAGATCCCGGTCTGGTACAACGGCGCCTGGTTCCAGGGCAACACCCAGTACTGGAGCAGCTACCCGTCAAGCAGCACCTCGACCGACCAGAACACGCCGGTGATGTGGTACGGCTACCTCGGCGCGATGACGACCGTCTACGCACTGGCCAGCCTGCAGCCGGTGAAGCCGGCAGGTTGACAGATACGGCCGTCGAGATCGGATAATTCGGTCCCACGGATCCGTCCGGCCCGCTGCCCGCCTCGGTGCGGCAGCGGGCCGGCGGTCCGTACCAGCAGCGCGAGGAGCGTGCGAGTGCGCCGGTATCTCGGCAGGAAGCTGATTACCTACGTGCTGACGTTCTTCGTCGGCGCGACTATCGACTGGGGTATCCCGCACCTGATGCCGGGCGACCCGGTCCAGCTGTACCTGTCCACCTTCAATCTCCAGCCCAGCGGTTACGCGGCCCTCTACAAGACGATGGCGCAGGCGTTCGGCACCAACCTGCCGCTCTGGGACCAGTACCTGCACTTCTGGGACGGCCTCGTGCACGGCACCCTGGGAGTCAGCATTTACGACTTCCCCGCCCAGGTGACGACGCTGATCTGGCAGGCAGTCCCGTATACCCTCGCGCTGCTGGTGCCGGCCATCACGCTGTCCTACATCCTCGGCAACCGGCTCGGCGCCCTCGCCGCCCGCCGCAAGATCCTCGACAACACCGTGCTGCCAGTCGGCTATGTGCTCCAGGCGACGCCTTATCCGTGGCTGGCCCTGGCACTGCCGTTCCTGCTCGGCGCGGTGTGGCACATCTTCCCGATCCAGGGTGCCTACTCCGAGACGCTGCTGCCGCAACTGTCCTGGACGTTCCTGTGGAGCCTGCTCAGCCACTGGTTCCTGCCGTTCCTCACGGTGTTCCTGGTAAGCCTGGGCGGCTGGGCGATCGGGATGCGCAACCTGGTGATCTACGAGCTGGAGAACGACAGCTCGCGGTACATGCGAGCGCTCGGCGCGCGCGAGCGGCTGGTCCGCCGGTATGCCTACCGGAACGCGTCGCTGCCGCAGCTATCCGGGCTCGCGCTGGCGCTGGGGGTTGTCATCGGCGGCAACATCGTCGCCGAGAATGCCTTCCGGTATCCCGGCCTCGGTTACCTGATCTACCAGGCGATCGAGCGTCAGGACTACTTCCTGCTGCAGGGCATCTTCATCTTCATCATCCTCGGCGTGCTCATCGCCAACTTTGTCATCGACATCGTCTACATCGTGGTGGATCCGCGAACGCGGCTGAGCATGCAGGGAGGTGGTGCGGCGTGAGCGAGCCGGTGATCACCGGTCCGATCGAGGCCGGGGACGTTCCGCCGGTGGTGGCAGCCCTCGCAACCGCAAGCCCGGCCGCCACGGTAGGAGTCACCACTGCTACCGCACCCGCCAGACGGCGGGGTGAGTTCCTGCACTACGCCGTGCGCAACAACAAGGTCCTGTTCGGCGTGAGCCTGGAGCTGCTGTTCGTGGCCGCGGCGATCTTCGGGCCGGCGGTCTCGCCGCACGGCACGGACACCTTCTTCGTTCCCTACTTGCATCCATCGGCGCAGCACTGGCTCGGCACCGACAATCTCGGCCATGACCTGTTCGCCCAGCTCGTCTACGGTATCCGGGACAGCTACCTGGTGGGCGCGCTGGGCGCGCTCTGTGCCTCGCTGGTCGGCATGGCGCTGGGCTTCGCGGCCGGCTACCGAGGCGGCTGGCTCGACGAGGTACTGCAGATGGTCACCAACATCATGGTGATCATCCCGTCGCTGGTTCTGCTCATCGTGATCGGCGCGTACCTGAAGACCCACGGCGCGGTGTTCGAGGGCGTGTTCATCGGGCTGACGACCTGGCCGTGGGTGGCGCGCGCGGTCCGGGCCCAGACTTTCACCCTGCGCTCGCGCGAGTTCGTCGACCTGGCCCGGCTATCCGGCAAGCGCTCCTACAGCATTGTCCTGCGGGACATCGCGCCGAATATGGCGTCCTACCTGTTCCTGGCCGTGGTGCTGCTGTTCGGCAGCTCGATGCTGCTGGCCGCCAGCTATGACTTCCTCGGCCTTGGCCCGACGAACAGCCAGTCGCTCGGCAACATGATGAACCAGGCGAATAACTGGAGTGCGCTGCTCTACCACTACTGGTGGTGGTTCGCGGCGCCAGGCGTCGTGCTGACCGGAATGGTGGCCGCGCTGCTGATCGCCAACGTCGGCCTCGACGAGGTCTTCAACCCCAAGCTGAGGGACCTATGAGCGTCAAGGTCGAGAATCTCACGATCGCTTACCGCAGCCTGGCGGGCGATGTCGTTCCGGTCGACGACGTGACCTTCTCGGTCGACGACGGCGAGATCATGGGCCTGGCAGGCGAGTCGGGCTGCGGTAAGTCGACGCTCGGCACCAGCCTGATCTACCTGGACGGCCGGATGCGGTATCTGGGCGGCGGTGTCGAGCTGGACGGGGCCAGGCTCCCGATCACCGATGCGAAGGAAATGCGCCGGTACCGGATGAAGGAGGTGTCGCTGGTCCCGCAGTACGCGATGAGCGCCCTCAACCCGACGCGCAGGATCCGCCGCCTGATCGCCGACCTGCTCGGCTCCCACGACGTCCGGTACCGGGAGCTGGAAGCAGAGATACGGCGCCGCATCGGCCTGGTCGGCCTGGACGAGGACGTACTCGACAAGTACTCCTTTGAGCTGTCCGGCGGGATGCGGCAGCGGGTGACGCTGGTGGTGTCGACACTGCTCGACCCGTCGCTGCTGATCGCCGACGAGGTCACCTCAGCGCTGGACGTCTCCAGCCAGCGCGCGGTCGGGGAACTGCTGATGGAGTTCCGGGACCGCCGTTTCGTCAAGAGCCTGATCGTGATCACTCACGACCTGTCCGTGCTGGCGGAGGTGGCCGACAGCATCCTGATCATGTACGCCGGCCGGTTCGCCGAGAAGGCGGCAGCCGAGACCATCGTCAATGCGCCGCTGCACCCGTACACGCAGGCGCTGCTGGCATCACTGCCCGAGGTAGGCGTGCGCTATGAGGATGGCGCGCTGACCGGCATACCCGGCCGGCCTCCGGCGCTCCGCAACCCGCCAGCGGGCTGCCGGTTCCGCGACCGGTGCCCGTTCGCATTCGACCGCTGTGTCACCGAGCCTGCATTCGAGGAGGTCCGGCCGGGTCACTTCGTGGCCTGCTGGAAGGTGAAGGAAGAGGACGCCCGATGACCACGCTCAGCATCGACAGTGTCTCGAAGACGTTCCGGGGCAGCGGATTCGGCACCAGCTCGACCCCGGCGCTCCGCAAGGTCAGCCTCGACATCGACGCGGGCGAGGTCGTCACGCTGATCGGCGAGAGCGGCAGTGGCAAGACCACGCTCGGCCGGATCGTACTGCGGCTCGCCCAGCCCACCAGCGGCAGCGTCCGCTTCGACGGCGTCGACATATCCACTTTCGGGCGGGCCGAGCTGCGCGATTACTACCGGAAGGCACAGGGCGTCTTCCAGGATCCGTTCAGCTCCTACAACCCCATCTACAAGGCAGACCGCGTTTTCGACCTGCTTCGCGACGTCTATTTCCCGCGGATGCCGCAGCAGGACTGGGACGCCAAGATCGAGGCAGCGCTGCATGGCGTCGCACTGAACCCGGCGGACGTGCTGAACAAGTACCCGCACCAGCTTTCCGGCGGCCAGCAGCAGCGCATGCTCATAGCCCGTGCGCTGCTGCTGGAAGTCAAGCTGCTGGTAGCCGACGAGATCATCAGCATGCTCGACGCTTCTACCCGGGTGGACGTTCTCAACCTGCTGGTCAGCCTGAAGAAGGCCGGGCTAGCGATCCTGTTCATCACCCACGACCTGTCGCTTGGCAACTACCTGAGCGACCGGACGGTCATCCTGCGTCGCGGTGCGATCGTGGAGACCGGGCCGACGGTCAAGGTCTTCGGCAACCCGCAGCACTCCTACACCAAGATGCTGCTGGACGCAGTACCCCAGCTGCACAAGAAGTGGCGGTCGACCAGCGCGGAGCGGGCGGCGGCAGGGCTGGCGGCGGGCCAGCCGCCCGCCGCAGCCGGGCCGCCCGCTCGGCCAGCCGGGCGGCGGCGCCCGCAGCCCGCCATGGACATCCCGCTCGAGCCGCCAGCCCTGGCCGAGTGCGAGCCGGGACATCTGGTGGCCGCGGAGTAGGGCCTCGCCGCCTGTCGGTCCCGCGGCCGGGCGAGGGCCGCCGATAAGAGCCTCGCCAGTTGTCATGCCTGCGGCGGGGCGAGGGCCGCCGATAGTGGCAGCAGCGCGTTGGCGCGCAGTGTCTCGCCGTACCACCGGAAGCTTGCCTTGGGGATCCGCCGCCCGGTCGGGAAGTCCACCCAGACCAGACCGAACCGCTTGGAAAACCCGTGGGCCCACTCGAAGTTGTCGAGCAGGCTCCAGACGAAGTAACCGCGCACGTCAACGCCGGCCTCGCGGGCGCGCATGACGGCGCGCAGATGCCCGTCGATATACCGGATGCGATCCAGGTCCCGGACCGTGCCATCCGGCGCCACGTAGTCGCCGCATGCTGCACCGTTCTCGGTCAGCATGATGGGGATCGCCTGGCCGTCCTCGTGTGCCCGCAGGAGCAGCTCGGTGAGCGCGGTCGGCTCGACTTCCCAGCCCATCTGGGTGCGCGGCAGGCCCGGCCGACTGACCTCGACCACGCGCAGGTCCGCGGCCACTGGATCTGGCTCAGCGGGAGGCACGCAGTACCCGGCCGCAGCGGCAGCCTCGGTCCTGGTGATGTCGGTCACCGTGCTTGGCGAGTAGTAGTTGATGCCGAGGAAGTCGATCGGGCGCGAGATCGCTGCCAGGTCGCCGTCCCGGATGACCGAGAAGCCGGGATCCCGGCCGCGATAATGGTCGAGCATGTCCTGCGGATAGCGGCCCTGGAAGATGGGATCCAGGTAGATCCGATTGCGGTTGCCGTCGACCCGCCAGGCGGCGGCGAGGTCAGCGGGATGCTCGGTGGCGGGCCGGATCGGCTGCAGGTTGAGTGAGATGCCCACGCTGGCGGCGGGCGCGGCCGACCGGATGGCTGCCACTGACTCACCATGCGCCAGCAGCAGATGATGATGCGCCGCAGCTGCCTGGCCGACATCGCGCACCCCCGGCGCGTGCTGGCCCGAGCCGTAGCCGAGCCAGGCCGAGCACCACGGCTCGTTCACTGTGATCCAGTTGCTGACCCGATCACCAAGCGCCTGTGCCACGATCGCGGCGTACTCCGCGAAGCGGCTGGCAGTGTCGCGCTCTGGCCAGCCGCCAGCATCCTCGATGGGCTGCGGCAGGTCCCAGTGATAGAGCGTGAGGACGGGCACTATCCCGCGCGCCTGCAATCCGTCGGCAAGCCGCCGGTAAAAGTCGAGTCCCTCGGTGTTGGCCGGTCCTTTTCCGTCCGGCTGGATCCGGGTCCAGGACACCGAGAAGCGGTACGCCCCGGCACCCAGCTCGGTCATCAGGTCGAGGTCCTCCTCCGAGCGGTGGAAGTGGTCGCAGGCGATGTCGCCGTTGTCGCCGTTGTGCGTGTTGCCGGCCGCGTGGCTGAACGTGTCCCAGATGGAGATGCCCCGGCCGTCCGCGCGAGGCGACCCCTCTATCTGGTATGCCGCCGTGGATGTTCCGAGCAGGAAACCGGCAGGGAACTGCACATGGTCCGCCTCAGTAACCGACATGGTGATGCCGACCCTCCTCACGATCGCGTGCCTGGTGCGCCAGTCCTGGTGCTGCGCGCGGGTGCGGCGCGAGACGTCCGGGAAGCGCTTTCTACTTAACCGGTATAGTAAACTTCCGGCGATGTCGGCCGCAATCCGCCGGCGGCCACGAGTTGGGCGGCCGTGACTAGCATGCGGTGTATGAGATTCGCGATCGCCATTCCGCAGTTCTATGCCGACGGCGAGTTCGACCCGGCCGCGTTCCGTGCCTACTTCGGCAGGGCGGAAGAGCTCGGCTATGACAGCGCCTGGGCGCAGGAACAGGTTCTCGGGTCGGCCCCGCAGCTCGGGCCGGTCGAGGCGATGACCTACGCGGCCGCCTGCACTCAGCGGCTGCGTCTCGGCTGCGTGGTCTTCGTCTCCACGCTGCATAGCCCCGTGCAGCTCGCCAAGAGCCTGAGCACGCTCGACCAGCTGACCAAGGGCAGGCTGGATATCGGCATCGGTACGGGCGGCAAGCACCGTCCCTTCGCGGCATTCGGGATCGGTCCGGAGCGGTACGTAGCGCGGTTCACCGAGGGGCTGGCGCTCATGAAAGCTCTGTGGACTGAACCGCGGGTGACCTTCGATGGCGAGTTCTGGCAGCTTGACGGCGCTGCGATGGAGCCCAAGCCGGTTCAGAAGCCGCATCCGCCGGTCTGGTTCGGCGCGAACGGTCCGGCCGCGCTGCGTCGCGCGACCAGGCTGGGAGACGGCTTCTTCGGGGCTGGCTCAGCGCCGACTGCCCGGTTCGCCGAACAGGTTCAGATCGTCCGGCAAGCTCTCGCGGACGCAGGCCGGCCGGCGGCGGACTTCCCGATCGCCAAGCGCGTCTATATAGCGGTCGACGACAACGGGCGACGGGCTCGGGACCGGGTCAATGCCGCGCTGGAGCGCCTGTACGGCGTCAGGTCGGCGGACATCGAGGCAGCGGCGATAGCCGGGACGGCTGCAGACTGCGCGGGCGAGCTGGGCCGGGTAGCCGCCGCTGGCGCGGAGCTGATCCTCTTCACGCCCTTGTTCGATCAGGCGCAGCAGGCGGAGCGGATAGCTGCCGACGTCATTCCCAGGCTGGGCTGAGGCCGCCGCCGGCCCGGCCGGGACAGCGCTACCGGGCCTGACGGCAGTCTCCTGGGAGTTCTGCTGTCAGGCCCGGCGGGGTCGGCTAGAAGAAACCCCCCACGTGGGCGAACGCCTGGGCATGCGCTGGCGGTATCGTGCCGTCGCCGTAGAACGTCGCGGTGATGTAGCCGTACCAGAACCTGACCAGCCAGACCTGGCTATGGGTCAGGACGCAGGTGGCGATCCCGTTGGAGTTGGTCAGCCGGTTGCTGCACAGCGTCGTGAACAGGGTGCCGAAACTGACCGGCTCATTCTGCAGCGGCGTTCCGTCTCCGGTCAGCTCCGCGAACAGCGTGATGGTGCTGCCGGTCCGCTCGCTCCACAGGGCCAGGTGGGTGTGCACCACGGGCGCGGTGTAGTCGATGGTGACCGAGCCAGCCCCGGAGTTGGTGCTCGCATCTGCCTGCGGCGTGACCGTGATACCGCCGACAGTCGTGGCGCTGGCCGGGTAAGCCGAGCCGCCGCCGCCACCGCCGCCCGTCCCGCCGCCGCCACCGCCGAAGTACCCGCTGCCGCCGGCCCCCCCGGCGAACCCGCAGCCCGAGCCGGTCTGCCCATTGCCGCCGTTGAGCTGAGTGCCAGCCGTCGGGGCGGTGGCACAGCCAGCTGCCCCGCCTGCACCACCTGCGCTCGGCGTGCCGCCGAGCCCGCGCGGACTGCCGAGCTGACCGTCGGTGCCGCTGGGCGTCGTGCTGCCGCCGCCGGTGCCGCCGTCTGACGGGGTGTTAGATGCCTGGTTCTCCGCGCCCCCGCCACCGCCGCCGCCGGCCGTGACCAGGACGTTGGACAGTGAGTACGGCGCGATAGCTACCGTGCTGGCGCCACCGCCACCACCGGCGCTGTTCCCGTTGGTGTCGGAGAACGCCGTGCCGCCAGCGCCACTCTGGTTCGCGCCGCCGGCAGTGCCCGAACTGGCGCTGCCGGGGAAGATGCTCAGCGACGTGGCGGCCGGGATGTTGGTGAGGGTCGCCTGGTACTCGCCGCCCGGACCGCCGGAGCCGCCGCCGGTGACGAATGTGCTGACCGAGTTGGCGCCCGCTCCCCCGTCGGCGGTGACGGTGAGGCTGGTCACCCCGGCCGGAACTGGCCAGGTGTAGCTGCTGGCCACTGCCGTGAAGACGCAGCTGACGTGCGGGAAGCCGGTACAGGTGACTGATGCGCCGGCCGGCCCGGCGATCAGGCCGGTGGCTGGCAAGGCAGCACCGGTCGCGGCCGCGACCGCCAGGATCGCGAGCCGCGACCTGCCAGGGCCACGGTGGCGTAGGCGAATATGCATGCTGACGATCCCCCATAATTCTGGTACTCGAGAAGGACTGGCGCTTTTCCCCCGTCGCGCCGCCCGTGAACGCCGACATCGTAGCGGAGAGTAATGGCCAGTCGCATAAAGTAGCGGCATTTACACAGGAGTAAGTTGTCTCGGTGGGCGCTATCCGACTGATATCACTTGACGACGCCGATGCCCTGGATATCTTGATGCGCGCTAATCGCGCATTTCTTGAGCCCTGGGAACCCGTCCGGCCCGACAGTTACTTCACCGTCGCCGGCCAGCAGGCCGTCATCGCGGACGTACTGGCGCGGTACCGGGACGGATCCGTGCTGCCGCAGGTGATCGTGAATCGGTCAGGGAGTGTCGCCGGTCGCATCACCCTGAACGGCATCGTGCGCGGCCCGTTCCAGTCGTGCAGCGTCGGCTACTGGGTGGGCGCTGCGGACAACGGCCGCGGACTCGCCACCGCGGCTGTTGCCGACATGATCAAGGTCGCGTTCGGCGATCTCGGCCTGCACCGCATTCAGGCGGAGACCCTGCTGCACAACACCGCGTCCCAGCGGGTGCTGCAGCGCAACGGCTTCTCCTGGATCGGCACCGCTCCCGGCTACCTGAAGATCGCCGGGAAATGGCAGGACCACCACCTGTACCAGATCCTGAATGGGGCGGCCTGACCAGTCAGGCCCGGTCCAGTTGCGCCTGCGCCTGAGCGAGAACGCGGGTGACCTCGCAGCCAAAGCGGACATCGCACGGGTGCGCCAGCTGGCCCGTCCGGACATTGCCGGTCAGCTCGGTCAGCGCGACCCGTAGCGCAATCACCGGGTCGTCGGCTTGGGTGGGCGCCACCGACCGGCCCCGTTCCCCCCATAGCCACAGGTCCGAGCCAGCAGCAGCGTCGGGCGCGTTCAGGGTGACCATGGCGGTGCTCGTCGGCCCCCCCGCATGCTGCAGGACCAGGCAGGTGAGGTCGCCCTGGCCAGCCACCGCGGTCACCGATGCCACCGGACCGAGGCTCGCCAGCAGCAGTGACACCGAATGCGGGCCGACGTCCCACAGGCCGCCTTTCTGCCGCCGCCATGGCGTGTTGAACGGGTTGTCCGGCCCGATCGCCGAGCCGAGCCAGCTTGCCATCCCGCCGGCCCAGCCGCCGCTGCTGGTCACGTCGGCCAGCCAGGCTCGCACGTCGGCTTGAAACCGGGCGGTGAAGAACACGACCGAGGCGACCCTCGCCTCCGTCACCGCGGCGGTCAGCTCCTCGGCTGCCGCCAGGCTGGTTGCGACGGGCTTTTCCAGCAGCAGGTGCTTGCCAGCCAGCGCTGCGCGGATCGCGATGTCGTTCTGCACATCTGGCGGCACCGAGAAGGCGACCGCGTCGACGCTGGCCAGGAACTCGTCGACGGCGGCGCACGCGGTCGCACCGTGCTGGCCGGCCAGGGCCTGCGCGGCGGCCAGGTCGCGCCCCCAGACGGCCGCGAGCTCGACCCCCGGCGTGGACGCGAGCGCACGGGCATGGGTAATCCGCGCCCAGTAGCCGGTGCCGACAAGGCCGAATTTCAGCGGGGATGCGGCGTGCGCCGTGACGGCGGCTGGACTAGTCACCGGCCGAGCCTACGGCCAGCTGGCGGGTGCGCCGCAAGGGGCACACCCGCCAGGCCGGGTCTTCAGCGGCGAAGGCGCAAAGTCACGCCGCCGCTACCGGATTCCGGTCACGGGACCGGGGCGTACCAGACTCGCGTGCCCCAGTTGCTGAAGGTGTCTCGCGGTTGAGGTGCGACGTACTCAGAGGCCATGTAGATCTGCCCGTTGTAGTACTGCGACATGGAGTAATCGCCGTACCGGCATTGCCCGCTTGAGAACGTCGGGTAGCAGGTGAAGTCGTCCAGCGGGTTCACGCCGCCAGCGGCGATGTGAATCGGTCCGGTCGGGCCGGCGCTGCCGTTGAACGCCACGTAGGCGGTGCTCGGGTACCTGGTCGAGCTTGATACCGAGAAGCTCAGGTAGCCCTTGCCGGCCTTGTTGACGCCGATTACCGGGTACAGCAGGTACTCAGGCGTTTTCACATAGCCGTTGCTCACCAAGCTGACCGAGACCGAGCCAAGGCGCGGCGTCGGCCGGAGCACGAACCACGCGACCCCGGAGTTCTGGCCAGTGCCGAAGTTGAAACCAGTGGACAGCTCGGCGTAGAGCTGGCCGCTTGCGTAGGTGACCTCCTGCACGGCGTTGAAGTCAGTCTGCAGCGATGCCGTCCCACAGAAATTGACCGAGCAGCCGAATGGGGTCGGTCCGCTGCGCTGGATGGCGAGCGGCGGGAACGAGTAGTTCTCCGACGCCACGCTCGTCTCGACCAGGTTCGGCCGTCCGCCGGAGTTCAGCAGCGACGTGTTCAGCAGCGCGTAGACGTTGAGGCCCGTCCCGTAGTTGAGGTTGGAGTTGGATTCGACGAAATACTCGGTGCTGGGCGCGTAGGAACCCGAGGTGACGGCCGACGGCGACAGATGGTAGGCGCCGAACGAGTCACCCGATGTCGGCACCACGTACCTCTGCACGACCGGCGGCGGCTGGCCGAAGGCCTGCGCAGCGGTAATGAGCGCGCTCTTGGACATGGCGTAGATGACGGTGCCGTTGAACCCGGGCCCGTTGACAGGGAATTCATTGGTGGCAATGAAGAAACCATTGGCGTCCAGGCCGACCTGGTCGAAGTCGCCAAGGCACGGGCAGCCGCCGGCGGTGTTCGAGCTGTCGGAGGTGTCAATGGCGAAGGTGGTGTACGGGCCGAACGGGCTCGTGGTCTGGCTGACTGCGATGTACTGCGTGCTCAGCGGGGCCGAGATGCCGTCACCGAAGGTGAATTGCGTCAGGAACCAGTGGCCGGACTGCGGGTCACGGTAGGCCCGCGGGTCGGACAGGAACGCGCTAGCAGGCAGGCCGTAAATCTGATAGCCCGGAATGGCGCCGAGAAGTGTCTTGCCGTTCGGGGCGTAGATGTTCAGCGTGTCATTGACGTATTCCACGATTGCCGTGCCGGCCGTGCTGGGCCCGACGGCCAGCGCTTGATCAGGCGGGCTGACGTCACCGACGCCACCGGCATCAGGCGAGTTCGCCGCGCCGTTAATCGCCGCGGTAATGCCATCGAAGCCGCGGGCGCCCCGGACATTGCCGGCGAACGCGGTGCGGACTGCGGTGCCCGGAACGTTGCGCGGGCTCGCCGAGGCACCTGTCTTCGCGTTGGCCGGACGGCCGAGCGGAGCCATTCTCAGGTGCCCCCGAGCCGGGGCCGTAGCGGGCTTGAAGTGACGCCGGGCGTCGGCACGTGCGAGCGTGCGCAGGTTAACCGTACCGAGGCGGCGCAACGTCACCGTGCCGCCGGCCGCTTTCACCAGGTGCGACCTGGACGGCGCGGGCCGACTGGCAGCCGTGGCTGCGGTTGCAGCGGAGAGAAAAGCTGCGGCAAGTGCGGCGGCGCCGATAGCGGCCGTCGCGATGCGGACCGGCCTGCGCCGATGGGTGGGCGGATTAGACGACTGTGTCATGCTTTACCCTTCCCTTAATGGCTCGTGGCGGGTTGTTTTGGTTCCCGCGCTTATCCAGTTAAGTCACTTGGATGGCTTCTATTCAATACTCCTTGCCTCAACTGTCACCTTCGCGTACCCCCGCCGTTGACCGAGTGGCCCGGTTATTGGCCGATAAGGACGGGCCGCGCCGGGGCAGAAATGGCGCAACCTGCCTGGCTGCGGCCGACGGTCAGTCCGTCCCCTACGCTGGCGCCGTGGCCACGAACTTCGATCACCGGAACGCCGACACCAGGCGCGTGCCGGCCGCGATGCGCCGGGATGTGCGGCTGCTTGGCCAGATCCTGGGTGAGGTGATCCGCGAATCCGATGGCCCGGACCTGCTGGCGGATGTCGAGGACCTTCGGCGCCGGGTTATCGCCGCCCGCCAGCACGAGCCGGCCGCACAGGCGGCCGGCCCGACCCCTGGCCACCACGGCCGTGCCCGCGCGCTGGCCGACGACGCTATCGCTGCGCTGGTGGCCAGCTGGTCAGTGCAGCGCGCTGAGACAGTAGCCCGCGCCTTCACGGTCTACTTCCACCTGGCCAACCTCGCCGAGGAGCAGCAGCGGATCCGAACCCTGCGCGAGCGTGACACCGGCGCCAGACCGGTCCGCGATTCCTTGGCAGACGCGATGACGAGCCTGGCCGAGACGATCGGCGACGATGCGCGGGCTGCGCTAGTCGAGCGGCTGGAAGTGCACCCGGTGCTGACCGCCCATCCCACCGAGGCGCGGCGGCGCGCGGTCACCGAGGCGCTACGGCGGATTGGCGCGCAGCTCGGTGCCCTGGACAACGCGCATCTCGGCGCGGCTGCGCACGCCGAGGCGCGGCGACGCATGCGGGAAGAGATCGACCTGCTCTGGCGGACGCCGGCGCTGCGCATTCAGGCAATGCAGCCGCTCGACGAGGTTCGGTCCGGCACCGCCGTGTTCGACGAGACCCTGTTCCGGCTGGCGCCGGCGGTGTACCGGGCCCTGGACCGGGCTCTGCAAGGCGAGGCGTCCGGCGCCCGCCCGCCGCAGGCGCCGCCGTTCCTGCGCTTTGGCAGCTGGATCGGGGCAGACCGGGATGGCAACCCATTCGTGACCGCCGCCGTCACCGAGCAGACGGCAGCGATCCAGGCCGAGCACGCTGTTCTTGCCCTGGAAAACGCGGCAACTCGGATCGGGCGGTCGCTGACCCTGGCGGAGGTGCTCCCTCCCGCAGCCGCGGCGGCGGAGCCGGGGCCGGGCCGGATGGCCAGGGCTGAGCTCGCCGCGGCGCTGGCAGCGGCGGAACGGGCTCACCCCGAGCTCGTCCGGGATCTCAGCTCGCGGTCGCCGGCCGAACCGTACCGGACCTACCTGCTCTATGCGGCCGAGCGGTTGCGGGCGACCCGCTCGGGCCTGCCAGGCACTGCGGGCATTGCAGGTCACGACGCCGCCGCAAGCTCGAGCCTGGCCTACCGGTCCGCTACGGAGTTCATCGATGACCTGCGCCTGGTCCAGCGGGCGCTGGCCGAGGCGGGCGCTGCCCGCCAGGCCTACGGCGAGCTTCAGCACCTGATCTGGCAGGCCGAGACGTTCGGCTTCCATCTGGCCGACCTTGAAGTGCGCCAGCACAGTGCTGTGCACGCCGCAGCCCTGGCCGAGCTACGGGCGGGCCAGCCGGGGTCAGCGCAGACCCGGGAGGTGCTGGCGACGTTCCGGGCGATCAGGTCTATCCAGCTCCGCCACGGGACTGACGCCTGCCGCCGGTACGTGGTGAGCTTCACGACCTCGGCGTCGGACATCGCGGCCGTGTACGAGCTTGCCGAGCTCGCCAGCCCTGGCCGGCCGCCGGAACTGGATGTCGTACCACTGCTCGAGAGCGGCGACGACCTTGCCAGGGCGGTTCCGATCCTGGACGAGATGGTGACGCTCGACCCGGTCGCGCGCCGCCTGGCCGTTACGGGCCGGCGCCTGGAGGTCATGCTCGGCTACTCGGACTCGGCCAAAGAACTCGGCATGGTCAGCGCGACGCTGCGGCTGTTCGAGACCCAGCTGCAGCTCACGGCCTGGGCAGCGGCACACGATGTGCAGCTCGTGCTGTTCCATGGCCGGGGCGGTGCGCTCGGCCGCGGCGGCGGCCCGGCTGGCCGGGCCGTGCTGGCACAAGCCCCCGGCTCGGTCGATGCCCGGTTCAAGGTCACCGAGCAGGGCGAGGTCATCTTCGCGCGATACGGCGATCCGGTGATCGGCCAGCGGCATCTGGAGCAGGTGACCTCAGCGGTGCTGATCGCATCGGCGGCGAAGCCCGGTCAGGCTGGCAACCGGGCTGGCGGCCGGGCTGGCGGCCTGGCTGCTTCCGGTCACCACGAATCGTTCGCGCCGGTGGCCGAGGCGCTGGAGGCCGGTGCCCTGGCGGCCTACCGTGATCTGGTCACTGCCGACGGCTTCGCCGAGTGGTTCGCCCGGCTCAGCCCGCTGGCCGAGATCGGCGGCATGCGCCTTGGGTCGCGTCCGGCACGCCGGGGGCTGGCTGCTGCCGCCGGCCTGGCTGACCTGCGGGCTATCCCGTGGGTATTCGCCTGGGCCCAGACCCGGATCAACCTGCCGGGCTGGTATGGCCTGGGCAGCGGCCTATCGGCAGCCATCGGGTGTCCGGGCGGCCTGACGGCGGTTCGGCGTGCATACCGCGACTGGCCACTGCTGGCGGTGCTGCTCGACAACGCCGAGATGAGCCTGGCCAAGACCAACCGGCACATCGCGGTGCGGTACCTGGCGCTTGGCCAGCACGAGCCGTTTGCCCGGCAGGTACTGGAGGAATACGACCGCACCCGGCGGCTGGTCCTTGAGGTCACCGAGCACGACCGGCTGCTCGCGGACCGTCCGGTGCTGTCGCGAGCGGTGGCACTCCGCGATCCGTACGTGGACGCGCTCTCCCATCTGCAGCTGCGCGCGCTGGCCGAGGTACGCGCACCGGCCGAGGTACCCGCAGGGGCCGACCGGACGCAATCGCCCGGCTCAGACGCGCTCGAGCGTTTCCTGCTGCTGACGGTAAACGGTGTGGCGGCCGGCCTGCAGAACACCGGCTAACGCCCGGCGCCGTAGCAGACCCCGAGCCATCAGGGCGCAGAGGCAGCAGCAGATGATCTTATGGGTGCGGAGTTGCCTGGGCTATAGGCCAGGGATTCTCACACCCATAAACGATCTTGACGGGCTGCGGCGGTCAGCTCGTCCGTTATGCCCGTGTGCCGCGGCGTGGTTTCGAACCACGGCTGACGGGGAATCGAATTACTGTTCGACTAACTGAAGGCGGCGTCATGAAAGGCGACCGGATAGAGATCGTCGTAGACGACGGCGGCGGCAACCGGACCTATCAGGTCGCCGCGACCAAGGCGGGCCGTCGGCTGGAAGTCACGACCCGGCGGGGCCTGGTGGAAGTCAGCGAGGTCACCCGGACCGGGACGCCGGTGCGGACAGCACGGTTCATGGCCAGCCGGATTATCGCGCTGGTGGAATACCCGGCATCTGATCGCACGGCCGCCCCCGCGGCCGACTAACCCCGCTGGGGGGCTTGGTCGACCTGCCGGTCACTGAGTCGGCCTGAGCTGCCAACTCGCAGCCCCGGCCAAGGCCGGGCCGAAAGGCCCTAGGCTCGCGTCGTCAGCATGGCTAGCGTCGACGGCACGCTGCTTAGCCCGGAGTCGCCATGCCTGGTCACCGTCTTGCCGTTGCCATCGCCGTTGTCTCGCTCGCTGGACTCAGCGTCCTCGCTACGCCGGCCCTGGCGGTACAGGGAACTGCCGGACCGGCCACCTCGGCCCGGTACCAGGGCGGCGCCTCGGCCACTGTGTACGCCGGGAAGGCCTTCGACACGTGCGAGGCGCCCTCGGTCAGCACCATGTCAGCCTGGCGTGCGGCACCTTACCGGACCATCGGCATTTACATCGGCGGCGTGAACCGCACCTGCCCCCAGCTGCAGCTGAACGCGGCCTGGGTTGCCGCGGTGTCCAAGCTGGGGTGGCGGCTGCTGCCGGTCTATAAGGGATTGCAGGCGCCGTGCGGCGGGAAGCCGACGGACGAGAAGATCGACCCGGACCAGGCGGCCAGCCAGGGCACCGCCGCCGCCGATGACGCGGTGGCAGCGGCCAGGTCACTCGGCCTGACCGGAGGCAGCGCCCTGTACAACGACCTTGAGGCGTATACCACTGGCAACGTGGCGTGCCGGACCGCGGTGCTGACGTACCTGTCCGGCTGGACCGCCGAACTGCACCGCCTCGGCTATGTGTCCGGGGTCTACGCGCAGCTCGCCTCTGGTGCCACGGACCTGGCCAAGGTGTACACCTCCACCGGCTATGCCCGGCCGGACGCGCTGTGGATTGCCAGGTACGACGGCAAGCCGTCGCTGACCGGCTGGGCTGGCGTGCCCGATGCGTACTGGGCCGTGCACCAGCGCGCCAAGCAGTTCAGCAATAGTCATTACGAGACCTTCGGCGGCGTGAAGCTCAGCATCGACAGCGACCAGGCCGACCTCGCGGTAGCTACCGTCGGGTACAGCTACAAGGTCACCAGCGCTACCCCGCTGAGCGCGCGCACCGGGCCGTCAACTAGCTACCCGGCCGTGCGGTCCTACCTGCCCGGCTCCTCGGTGACGGCCACCTGCCAGGCTCCTGGCCAGAAGGTGGGCGCCACCAGTGTGTGGGACAAGCTGGCTGACGGCAGCTACGTCACCGACTATTACGTCAGTACGCCGTCGGTGACCGGCTATAGCGCCCCGCTACCGCGGTGCGCATATCCCTTCCAGGTCACCGCCTCCGGCGGGGCGAGCGAGCGCTCTGGCCCGGGCGTTAGTTACCCGGTCAAGGGCACGCTGCCGAACGGGGCGCTGGCCTGGCTGACCTGCCAGCGAGCAGGCAGCAAGGTTGGCACCACGAAAGTCTGGGACTACCTGCGAGACGGCCGCTGGGTCAGCGACTTCTACGTATCTACGTTCAACAAGACCAGCTATAGCCGGCCAGTCCCCCGCTGCTGACCGCCCGCCCGGTCACGAAGCCGAGCGGCGGCGGACGCCGAGCGCCGCCAGGCCCAGTCCGGCCAGCGCGATGAGCGGGCCGACCACGGCCCAGAAGGTGACGCCGGACATGACGCTGCCGCCGAGGATGCCCACACCCTGCAAGGTAAAGATGATCCCGGCCGCAACCAGCAGCACGCCCGCGCCGATCAGCACTCCCCAGCTCATGAACGTCGTCCTTCCTCGCCGTGGTGCGGATGGGTGACCCTGCCCGCGGCGGGTCACGATGGTCAGCCGTGAGCTGCCGACAGCGCCGTCAGGATGGTCAGCGCCATCGACAAGACAGCCGCCAGCCCGTGGCTCGTGACCAGCCGCGGCGGGAAGGTCCAGGCCGCTGCAACCTTACGGCTGGCGTCCCGCCTGGCGCGCGTGAGCCAGCCAACCCCGGCGCCCATGGTGACCAGCAGGATGCCGAAGGCTATCCAGGCGAGCGGCCGGTAGTGAACGAACACGAACATCGACCACACGGCGAGACCGCTGACGGCCAGCGCGGGGTGGCTGAACTCCAGCAGCGGGTGCTCGCCTGGCGGGGTGGCCACCCTGGTATGCGGCGCAGGTGGCGGGGAGCCGTCGGCGGCGAGCGGGACCGCGGCTACCCTCGCCCGCGCGACCGGGGCCAGGCTGGCGGCGGGCACCGTGCTTCCGGGAACGCTGCCTGCTGTAACGCTGGCCGGCTGCGCGGTGCCTGCGGGCGAGCTGGCCGCAGCCGAGGCGGTCGCCCGCCGGGCCGAGCCGCCAGCCCGCAGCATAGTCAGCCCGATGGCGGCCGTGGCAAGCCAAAGCACGAGCACCACGATGGCCAACGCCTCACCCTCCGCCTCCGCAGATCACCGCTGAGCGGGCCGTCTCCTGGTGCCGCATTGCGCTGCGCCCGCTAGGGAAGCAGCACCGGCACCTGGCCCACAACGCTAGCCGATGCTAGTGCCCGACCCGCCCGCGTCCGCGGCCGACCAGTGTGACGTGCTGGAATGGCCTTAGCTGTCGGCGAACGCGGGGCATTTGGGGTGCCCGTGCGCCAAGATGGTCGTCATGTCTGCCCACGTGCGAGGAGGACCATGCCGTTCGATGTAGCCGGAGCGTTCGCGGCACGGTCCGGGGAGAACTTTGCCTTGCACGAGCGGTACCTGAACAGGCAGCTTGCCAGGACGCTCAAGACCATCGGGTTCGACCGGGAGTACGTCCGCGGCGAAGGCTGTTACCTCTATGACGCTGCGGGGCAGCGCTATCTGGATTTCCTGTCTGGATTCGGCGTCTACGCCCTCGGCCGGAGCCACCCCGGCGTCAAGGCAGCGCTGCATCAGGCGCTGGACCTGGACTTGCCCAACATGGTGCAGATGGACTGCGCGCTGCTGCCAGGCCTGCTGGCCGAGCAGCTGGTGGCCCGGGCGCACCCCGGCATCGGCCGGGCCTTTTTCTGCAACTCCGGCGCAGAGGCGATCGAGGCGGCCATCAAGTTCGCCCGGCAGTTCACCAAGCGGTCTAAGGTCCTGTATGCCGAGCACGCTTTCCACGGACTGACGACGGGCGCGCTAGCGCTGAACGGAGGCGCCGAGTTCCGGCGAGGCTTCGGAACGCTGCTGCCGGAAACGGTGCCCGTTCCCTTCGGAAATCTCGACGCGCTCGAGGATCAGCTGCGGGCCGGCGACGCCGCCGCGTTCATCGTCGAGCCCATCCAGGGCAAGGGCGTGTACTGCGCTCCGGCGCAGTACTGGACGGCGGTCCAGGAGCTCTGCCGGCGCTACGGGACGCTGCTGGTCATCGACGAGGTGCAGACCGGGCTCGGCCGGACGGGCAGGTTCTTCTGCCACGAGCACTGGGGCCTGGAACCCGACATCATCACCGTCTCCAAGGCGCTGTCGGGCGGCTACATCCCGGTCGGCGCGATGCTGACCACCGACAAGATCTACAGCAGCGTGTACCAGTCGATGGAAGACGCGCTCAAGCACTCGACCACGTTCGGCCGTAACCAGCTGGCGATGGTGGCCGGCCTCGCGACACTGGCGGCATTCGACGACGAGGACATCATCGCGAGGGCGCAGCGGGCCGGGCTAGCGCTCACGGACGGCCTGAAGTCCATGGCTGAGCGCTATGAGCTGATCAGCGATGTACGCGGACTCGGCCTGATGATCGGCATTGAGTTCGGCGAACCGGACTCAAAGGCGGCGAGCTTGCGGTTCCGCGCGGTCGAGCGCCTGCGGCATGGCATGTTCTCGCAGCTTGTCGTCGTTCCGCTGTTCCACCGGCACCGCATCCTGACCCAGGTCGCAGCCGACAACGTCAACATCGTGAAGCTGCTCCCGCCGCTGATCAGCGGGCCCGAGGAGGTCGAGTACTTCCTCCAGGCTTTCGACGACGTGATGGCAGACGCGCATCACGGTTCCGGCCTCACCTACGAGTTCGGCCGGACGATGGCGCGCGGTGCGCTCGGCCGCAAGCCGGCCCGGCGTGCGGCCCGGCCGGCCAGTCCGGCCGCCGACGCGCCCGCCTTGCAGCCGCCGCAGCGACGTCCGCAGCGCGATCCCGGCGCTGCGGCTGAGCCCGGCTACGCGCCCGCCGTCAGTCAGCTTGAGCCGGGTGACCGGGTGGTCGTGACCGGCGCCTCAGGGTTCATCGGCTCCGCGGTTACCCGATTGCTGACGGAACGGGGCGCGCATGTCGTCGCGGTCGTCGAGTCGGGCGCGAACATGCGCAATCTCCGCGACCTGAACGTCGAGACCATGGTGCTGGATGTCCGTGACCGCGGCGCGGTCCGATCGGCCTGCGAAGGTGCCCGGTTCGTCTTCCACCTGGCGGCGATCTACCGATTCTGGGCCCGCGACCCTGGCGTTTTCACCGCGGTTAATGTTGGCGGCACCATCAACGTCCTTGACGCGGTACGAGCCGCGGGCTGCGAGCGGCTGGTGTTCACCTCGACCGTTGGCGTGCTCGGCCTCGGCAAGGCCAGCCAGGGCGAGCCCGCCGATGAGACCTCCTATGCTGACGTCGGGCACCTGTTCGGCCACTACAAGAGGACAAAGTTCGCGGCCGAGCACGAGGTGCTGCGGGCCGCTGCGGAGGGGCTCGACGTCTGCCTGGCCATGCCGACGTTCCCGCTCGGGCCTGGCGACCGCGCCCCAACCCCCACCGGCAAGCTTGTGCTGGACTTCCTCAACGGCAAGATGCCGGCGTTCGTGGATACGGCCCTGAACGTCAGCCACGTCGACGATCTGGCCCTTGGTCACCTGGCGGCGCTGGAGCACGGCCGCACCGGCCGCAGCTACATCCTCGGCGGGGAGAACCTGTCGATGCGAGCGATCCTGCAGATGCTCTCGGAGTACTCCGGGCTGCCGATGCCACGTTTCCAGGTGCCGCGAGGGCTGGTCGTCTCGGCCGGAGTCGCGTCCAGCCTGATCGAGGGCAAGATACTGCGGCGGGAGCCGCACGTGCCGCTTGAGGCAGCCCGGATGTCGACTACCAAGATGATCTTCAATGATGATCGTGCCCGGTCCGAGATCGGCCACAAGTCGCGGCCCGCCAGGCTGGCGATCGAGGACTCCGCGCACTGGTTCGCCGACAACGGCTACGTGTCCCCGGCCCGGCTGGCCGCGATCAGATGGCAGCGGTAAGACGGGCCTGCGGCGGCGGTCCCGCGCGCCCGCGTTGTAGCGGCCAACGCCCGTGGGCCTGACGGCTACGCCCGACCCGCGCGCAGGCCCCTGGCAGCGCTGATGGCGGCGGCTGCCGCGGCCAGCCCGGTCAGCGGAATGTAGACGGCAAGCGGCCACGCCTGGTGGTACCCGGCGTAGTCAGGGGCCCAGAAACAAAGCCCGACTGCTGCGACTGCGCTGGCCGCGCCCGCTAGGGCGATCAGTGCGGTGGCGCCGGCGGCAGCCCGCATCGCAATGCCGACGGCTGGCCCGCGCGGCCGGAGCTCGCGCATGGCTAGCGCCGGTCCGGCGGCGAACAGGCCGCCGGCGGCGAAGCCAGCGGCAGCGAACGCCAGGAGCCACCCCGGTCCGACACCGTGGGCATGCGGCACCAGGCTGATCGTCACCACGAGCCAGGCGAAGTACGCGACTGGCACCACCAGCGGTGCGAGCAGGAAGGCAGCGCAGCGACGCCGGTGCTCGCGCAGCGCCCTGCGCATCATCAGCCACCACAGCGGCAGGCCGCCGACGGCGACGACGAGCGTGGAGGCCGCCACGGTCAGGTCCACGATCCAGTAGGACCACTGGATGACCGGGCGGCCTGGCGGCCTGAGGCCCTGCAACTGGGTGAGCTGCGTGAACACCAGGGCGAGCCCGGTCAGCACCGTCCACGCCGCGAGCACCGTGGCCAGGCTGGATCGCATCCGCGCTGGCGGGTCATACAGGTGCCTGGCGGGCCAGACCCACGCTCCCGGCGCGCGCCAGGCGAGGCTCGCGGCCGTGCGCAGGTCGGCCCCGGACTCTGCCAGCAACGCACGAACCTCGTCGCCGTAACGGGCCCGCCATGCCGCCGGGTACAGCGCAAGTGCCGCACGGGCCAGCGCGCCCGACCGCGACCGCGCGCCCGCTGGCGTTTGCGCGCCCGAAGACGACTGTGCGCCGTCCGGCGCCGGGCGGCTCATGCCCCGACCCAGCCGTAGTGGGCGCGCAGTCGTTCTCGCGCCACCACCGCCACCTGGTTCATCCGCTGTGACTCGACGGCGAGCGCGTGCGCGCCTGCCGCTGTCAGCCGGTATGGCCGTCGGCGGTCCTCGGCATCGAGCGGCTCGATCAGCCCGCGGGATTCTAGCCGCGAGATGACCGCGTACAGGGTGCCCGCGGTCAGCCGCACGCCCATCGTGTCCGCGACGTCTCGCATGATCGCGTAGCCATGCTTGGGCTCCTCGGCCAGGCTAGCCAGCACGAGCAGGGGCGGGTCGGCCCAGCGATCCAGGCGTTCGGTCATGGCAGGTCTCCCTGGTCCGTACGGTCAGCTCGCTACTCGGTACGGAGCCACACTATAGCGGCAACCGATATACCGCAACTCGCTATAGGGTCTCGCGCGTAATGTCCAGACCTTGATCGGAGGGGCTACTCTCAGTCTCCCGGCCCGGCCTGTCTCGGTCTGCCGGCCCGGCCTGGTCGAGCCATGGAGCCCGGCGCGGGCCAGCTGGTTGCACTGGCACCCCTGGTGAGCCGAGTGCCGCGGGCGAGCTGGGACATCATTACAGTGGCTAGGTGACGATGCAGCTGCGGTGGCGCGGGTGGACGCTGATGTGCGTTTTGCTGGCGACCGGGAGCATCGGCCTCGCTGCCTGCGCAGGAGCCGACCTGGCTACTCCAGCGGCCGACGGGGTTCGAGCCTCGTCGCCCGTCTCGCGGGCTGTGCCGAAGGCTGCGGCCACGCCGTACCTGCCCAGGCCGGCCGTGCTCGCGCCGTTCGGCCAGGCCGGCTTGCCCGGCCAGGGGGTTTGGCATCCCGCCGGGCGGCTTGTGCGCGGTTACCCGGCCGTGTTCGAGACCCGGCTTATCCCGCCTGGTGGCACGCGGCGGCACCAGGCTGGGCTCGCCTGGCTGGACACCCGGCTGCTGTCGGCACGGCTGTACTCCGGCTCGATCAGTCCGGGTGGCGGTCCGTACCGGTACACGGCGCCGATCAGCCGAGCCCAGGCCAGCACGCTGGTCGCTGCGTTCAACGGCGGCTTCAAGATGAAGGACGCGCACGGCGGCTACTACACCGAAGGCCGGACGATCGACCGGCTGCGGCCCGGCGCCGCGTCGCTGGTGATCTACGCCGACGGCAGCGTCAACATCGGCGCCTGGGGCAGCGACGTCTCCATGACGAGCCGCGTGGTGAGCGTGCGCCAGAACCTGGTGCCGCTCGTCGCGGCCGGCCAGCCCACCCCGGCGGCGGCCGGTAACTGGCGGGCCTGGGGATCGACATGCGGCGCGCATTCGTGCGCCGCCTCGGTGCCCGGCCTGGAGCATCAGTGGCGGACCGGGCTCGGCATCACCGCCGATGGCGCACTGGTTTATGCCGCAGGCGCGGCTCTCGATCCGCTTCAGCTGGCCATGCTGCTGGTCCGCGCCGGTGCTGTCCGCGGCATGCAGCTGGACATCAACCCGTTCTGGCCGGACTTCGTCGCATACCGCCCGAGTGGCGCGCTCGGGCTGGCTGCACCGTCCAACGGCCGCAAGCTCATGCCCTGGACCGTGCAGGGCGCCGCGACGTTCTTCGAGCGGTCCTGGGCGCGCGACTTCATCACGATGTCGGCGCGGCCGTCCGGCTAAGCGCCTAGCTGGCAGGAACCGGCCGCTAGCTGGTCCGGGGCTCCCAGCTGAAGTACCGGATAGCGAGCAGCAGCCCGGCAAGCCCCCAAGCGGCGACTATCACTACATCAGTCCAGTTGAACGCGGTGCCGATGAAACCGGCCTGCATGCCCGCGGCGAAATGCTTGACCGGGAAGATACGGCCGATCCACAAGATCCACGACGGGGTGGAGTTGCCGAGCGGAATGAAGATCCCGGACAGGAACAGCAGCGGCAGGATCGTCGCGTTCACGATCGCGGCCGCCGCGTCCGCGTTCGGGATGATCGCCGTGACTGCCAGCCCGAGCGCGCAGAAGGCGCCAGCGCCGACCACCAGCATGATCAGGAAGCGGAGCAGCGTCATGCCGGTAGGTACATCAGCGTGGTAGAAGGCACGGCCGAACCCGGCCGTCAGCGCGACCAGTAGCACCGAGACCAGCAGACAGTGGATGATCCGGCCGGTCATGAATGCCGTGCCGGACAGCGGTGTGCCATTGGTCCGTTTGAGGACACCCGCATCGCGCTGGAACGTCATGGAGATCGCGATGTTGTTGTAGCAAGCAGTGATCACCGCGAAGGATGCCATGGCCGCGACGTAGTACGTGGACGAGTTGATGGATCTTGTACCGATGTGGATGGTGTAGTGCCCGAGCAGCGCGGTGAAGATGACCAGGAACATGAGCGGGAACGCGAAAGTGAAGAATGCCGACGCCGGGTTACGCCAGAACGTCTTGTTCACGTAGCGAACCTGCGATGCGGTCATGGCAGCCGCGTTCATGCCTGACCCCCAGACGACTGGTCGCTTGCGGCCGGGTCGCTGGATGACGCTGCGGCGCTGGTGAGCTTCAGGTAGACATCCTCAAGCGAAGGGCGCTGTACCTCCAGCCCGTCCAGCCGGACGCCGCAGTCAACGGCCCAGCCAGTCAGCCTGTACAGCGCGCCAGTGATGTCGTCGGTGCGGAGCTCGGCGATGCCGTCAGTAACCTGCGCGCCCAGCTCCGGCGGCGGGACTATGGCAGCAGGCAGCGGGAAGCGGATGCACACGGTCGCGGTGTCCCTGGCCCCGAGCGCACCGGGCGGACCCTCGGCGACGATCCGCCCGCCGGCGATGACCGCAACCCTGTCGGCCAGGTACTGAGCTTCGTCCATGTAGTGCGTTGTCAGCAGCACCGTCTTGCCGAGCCTGGCGAGATTCTTCACGACTTCCCAGGCCTCATGGCGAGCCGACGGGTCGAAGCCGGTAGTCGGCTCATCGAGGAACAGCAGCTCCGGATCGCCGGCCAGCGCGATGGCAACCTCCAGCCGCCGCTGCTGGCCGCCGGACAGCTTGATCACCCGCGTGTTGCGCTTCTGCGTCAGGCCCACCAGGTCAATGACCTCGTCGACGGACCTCGGCGCCGGGTAGTAGCTGGCGTACATGGCAACGCTCTCAGTCACGGTGAGGTACCGCTCGATGCCAGTGGACTGCAGCACGATCCCGATGCGGCTCTTCAGCGGCGCGCGCTCGCGGGCCGGGTCGTAGCCGAGTACCCGGACCTCGCCACCATCGCGGCTCCGGTAGCCCTCGAGGATCTCCACTGTGGTCGTCTTCCCCGCGCCGTTGGGTCCGAGCAGCGCGAAGATCTCACCGCGCCAGATATCGAAGTCGATCCCCCGCACGGCGTGGACCTGAGCATAGTTCTTGACCAGGCCGCGAACCTGGACCGCGGGCTCGGTGCTGCCCGCCGCGGTATCCCCCGCATCATCGCTGGCCGAATTCGGGCCGGAATGCATGCGCACGCGTTCACCCTTCGGTCGGTCCCGGTGGGCAGCCTCGCAGCGCCGCGGACGGGCGGCAAGGGCCGAAGGTCCGTCCGGAGCGGGCTGGCGTTTAAGCCCGCGGCACGGCTCCGGCCGATCGTGGCCGGCCGACGGCGATCAGCTTGTCCATGGCCGCGTCGATGCGCGGGTCACGCTGCTGCCGCGCGGGATCCTCGTCGTGCCAGCCGACGATCTCCCGTGCGCCTTGCTCGAAGCTGATGGCCGGCTGGCACCCGGGCACCAGGGTACGCAGCTTGGCGTTGTCGAAGACCATGGAGTGGGATTTATCGCCCAGCAGGCTGGCTCCCCAGTCCGGATCCATGGCAGCAATGGTGTCCGACGGAACGTGCACGATCTCGGCGCAGGTCCCAGCCGCCGCTGCCAGCATCAAGGCGATCTGGTTCCAGGTGAGGACGTCGTCAGAGGTGATGTGGAAGGCCTCGCCGATCGCGCGCTGGTGGCCGAGCAGCGGCACGAAACCGCGCGCGAAGTCCTGGTGGTGGGTGAGCGTCCAGAGCGACGTGCCGTCCCCGTGCACCACGATGGGCTTGCCCTGCCGCATCCGCCCGAGAACTGTCCAGCCGCCGGTGAACGGAACGCTGGTCTTGTCGTAGGTGTGTGATGGACGCACGATCGTGACCGGGAAGCCATCAGCCCGGTAGGCCGACACCAGCTCATCCTCGCAAGCGATCTTGTTCTGGTAAGCAGACGCGGAGCTGATGAACACGTACTGGCCCACCCGCCCCCGGAAGATCTCGATATCGGCGCGCACGTGTTCCGGCGTGAAGGCAACCCAGTCGACGACGACGTCGAATTCCTGACTGCCGATGGCCTGGCGGACGGAATCTGGATCGCGCGCATCGCCGCGCAGCACGCTGGCGCTGTCAGGGAGCGGCCGATGCGCGGCGCTAGCGCCGCGGTTGAGCACGCTCAGGTGCAGGCCCTGATCAACTGCCACCTGCGAGCAAGCCGAGCTGATCACGCCGCTGCCGCCGATGAAGAGCACGCTGAGGCCGGTCACCCGGCTAACCCTACGGCCCTGGCACTGATCACCCGGCCGGGGTTACGGCCGGCGTCACGGGCGCGGCCGGCTGCTCCGCACGAGCCAGTCGTTCCGCGCGCGCCTTGATGCCGAGCAGCATCTTGCGTTCCATGATCAGGCTGCCAGGCTCCATCATGTAGGTGTACAGCGCCTGCACCAGGCGGGCTGTGCCGGCGGTGCGGATCCGGTTCCGGCTGATCAGCCTGGTGCCACTATCCGCCGGCACCAGCTCGAACGCCCATACCCAGTTGCCGTCCTCGGAGTGCAGCACCATAGCCCGCTCGGGATCGAGGACTTCCACCCGCAGCCGCGGTCCGCTGGTGCCGAGCCGCTGCACGTCGCCGACCCTGAGGTCCTGGTACTCAGGCAGGATCTTCTTCGCGCTGTGCATGCCCAGCCCGAGGATGTTCTCAATCCAGTCGTAGGTGTAAGCGCCGCCGCGACCGGGCCCCATCTGCACCAGCCAGGGCCAGACAGCGCCAGCCGGGGCTGCAACGGTGACCGCCCTGGTGGACATCAGGTCCGGAGTCGCCAGCAAGTCGTCGCCGGGCATGACGCGCGCGGCCTCGTCCTCAGTCGCGCCCCAGCGCAGGCACCTGGCTCGCCAGAGCGGATAGGTGGCGATGTCCGCGGCCGCAGCCAGGGCGGCTGCGCCTGCGGCTACCGCGGCTGCGTGCCGCGCTCTGCGTCCGTTCATCCCGCCCATCATCGTCCGCCTTCCTGTCACCACCTCTGCGGTTCGCCGGCATTGCCGGGCACGGGCGGCGGGTACGCATGCCCACCCGCACTCTTCCGACACTGCAGGCGTAACCCTGTCAGCTAGTCCGATGGTCGCTGCTGCGCTGACCGGGGCGCCGCAGGCGAACGTCCCGTCCGGCCAGCCTTAGGTCCCGGAGCGCCACCGGCTGGCCCGGAGCGGCACCGGCGGGCCTGGCGCGAGCCGAGATTCAGCTGTCCGCCCGTCCTGGTTCACCCAGTTGTCGCGAGGTTCTGTTTCGCTACCCGCATACTGCACCCTATTGTCGGACATTGTTTGCGTCGTATCGCGCTCAGACGCTGACAGTGCCAGCGACTGGTTCCGGGAAGCGGTTGACGAATCGGAGGGAGTCACGTGGTCGGCACGTTCTCTGCCCGCGCGCTCACGTTGCTCGCAGCGGGCACGCTAGCGGTCAGCCTGGGCGGCGTGGCAGTCGCAGCAGCCGGCGCCCACCATCGCAGTGCCGGAACGGCTGCCGGCCGCTCGCATCCGGCGACTGCCAGCTGCGCGCTCGGACCGGATGGGACGGTCAGGCATGTCATCTACATCCAGTTTGACAACACCCACTACCAGCGCGACAACCCCAATGTGCCGAGTGACCTGGAGCAGATGCCGAACCTGCTGAAGTTCATCACCGGCCAGGGCTCGCTGATCAGCCACGAGCACACACCACTGATCGCGCATACTGCCGACGACATCGTGACATCGGAGACGGGCCTGTACGGCGATCGGCAGGGGGTCCCGATCGCCAACGAGTACAACTACTACAAGCCGAACGGCAGCAGTGATCCAGCAGGCTCCTTCGCATACTGGACTGACCCGATCGTGGACTACACCACCAACCTGTCCGGAACGCCGGTCGGCGATCACACCCGCACGCTGATCACCCAGACCGGGAAGAATGCGCCGGCGCCCTGGGTCGCCTACACCCGGGCCGGCTGCAACTTCGGCACTGTCGCGGCAGCGAACACCGAGCTGGAGAACACGCTGCCGGATGTGGCGCTGGTCTACGGCAAGAACTCCCCGGAGGCCAGGGAGGCCGGCAAGACCAACAAGTCGGGTTCATTCCAGGCACAAGCGGAGGCGGACTTCATGGGCCTCGCCGTGCACTGTGCGCGCGGTGCCGCCGTGTGCGCCCGGTCGCACGGCTCGGTACCCGACGTGCTGCCTGACGAGCCCGGCGGCTACCACGGTTACCGCGCGCTGTACGGGAGCAAGTTCATCCAGCCTGTCATCAGCCCGGCTGGGCCGGTCCGCAGCCTGACCGGCGCGGTCATCAGGAACTCCTACGGCCAGCTCGGGTTCCCGGGATATGACGGCATGACCGGGCCCAACGGCCTGGCTTACACCCTGGACCTGCAGCTGCACGGCGTCCCGGTGACCTACACCTATCTCAGCGACCTGCATGACAACTGGAACGGCAGCGGCCCGTTCGGGCCGGGCCAGGCCGGGTACGAGCATCAGCTCAGGGCGGAGAACGCTGCCTTCGGCACGTTCTTTGCCCGGCTCACCGCGGACGGCATCACCAAGGCGAACACGTTGTTCGTGATCACCTCGGATGAGGGCGATCACTTCGTTGGCAGTCAGCCGACCCCGGCAGGCTGTAATGGCGTGACGGTCGCCTGCCACTACGCGCGTATCGGCGAGGTGACCGGGAACCTGACCGGCCTGCTGGCGGCCAAGGGCATCACGACCGCGTTCGATGTCAATGGCGACTCCGCACCAGTGATCTACGTGCATGGCCAGCCTCGGCGCGGGACCACGCCGGTGCGCGCGCTGGAGCGCGCAGCCGGCACGCTGACCGGCGACGACCTGGCTACTGGCAAAACCGTACAGCTGACTAAGTATCTCGCCGACCCCGTCGAGCTGCGGATCCTGCACTTGGTGACGGCAGACCCGAAGCGCACGCCAACCGCGGTCCTGTTCGGGAACACCGACTTCTGGCTGCAGTCCGGCGCTGCCAGCTGCGGGACGTCGTGCTTCGCCGAGCCCTCCGGCGGTGATGCGTGGAATCACGGCACCGTCGGCTCGCAGATCAACACCACCTGGCTGGGCATGGTCGGCCCCGGCGTCGCGCACCTCGGCGTCGACGGCTCGGTCTGGTCTGACCACACGAGTATTCAGCCGACAATGCTGGCGCTGCTCCGGCTGCGGGACGACTACGCGCCGGACGGCCGGGTGCTTGGCGAGATCATTTCGCCGTCCGCGCTGCCGGCCGGGATGCTCGCGCACCGCGGCATCCTGCTGCGACTCGGCCAGGTGTACACGCAGCTTGAGGCGCCGGTTGCCAGCTTCGGCATGGACACGCTGACGGCGTCGACCAGGGCCCTGGAGAGCGTGTCACCGGGCGATCACACCTACCTCCGCATCGAGAGGCAGCTGGCCCGGCTTGGCGACCAGCGGGACTCGGTCGCGACCAGGATGCGCCGGCTGCTGCTCGGTGCCGCCTTCGGCGGCCGGCCGGTGCGGGTCCGGCAGGCCGGTGCGCTGATCAAGCAGGGTGACCAGCTGCTCGCAAAGGCGGCAGCGCTAGCGGCGTGAGCCGCTCGCCCGGCCGGCTCGTCATGGGTGCGGAGTTGCCGGGCCTATATAGCCCCGGTGATGCCGCACCCATGGCGCGCGCTGAGGCGCTCACAGGGACGTCACCGTGCGGTCACGGCTGCTGGAAGTACTTCTGGGTCCAGATGCGCTCGCGCAGGTAGCGCTTGACGAAAGCGATGTACTGCTGGGCCGGCTGGGTGTGCCAGCGGCCGGCGAACCACCGGCCGACGCATCCCCAGGCGTCGCCGGGGTGATACCTGCCGACGTGCGGCACAGTATTGAGCCAGGTCTCGTAGCCGTCGTAGCAGGCCCGCCAGATGGCGTACGCGGTGTCGGCGTTCATGGCCGTGGACCGCGCGATGCCCGGCCAGCTTGAGGTCTCATAGGGATACCGGTTCTGCAGGATCCCCCAGCTCTGCGGGCACAGGCCCGGCTTGCCGTCAGCGCCGGGACCGTGGCCGGGCGGACAGCCGGAGGTCTCCCAGTCGCCCTTGGTGGTCTGCCGCCACCAGCTCTCCACTGCCGCCTGCGCGAAGACGATGTTCTGGTTGATGCCCCACTTGCAGGCAGCCCAGCGCAGGATCTCAGCGGTGGTGCCGGTGAAATCGCCGTTGATGCGCGGCACCAGCAGCCGGTCCGCCTTGGGCTGATCGCCGCTCAGGAACTGCGGACTGACATGCTGCCCGGTGACTCGATTGAACCGGCGGTTCACGCCCTTGTTCTCGCGGAGCGGGCGGGCCCGCACCCATCTGGCGCACTGCGCGCCGGACGGCAGCCTGGCGCCGGGTGGCAGCGTGCGGAAGAAGGCAGGCGCCGCGGCGGCACGGGCGGGAACTGCGGCGGCGCGGGCGGGCACTGTCGAGCCGCCGACGACGGTCGCGGACGCGACCACCGCGACAGCGACAAGCACGGTGCGGATCAGCCGCCCGGCCGCCTGCGTCATGCCAGCCAACCTTCCGCGGAGACGGCGTGAAAGGTCCATCCCGGGAGCTTAGGGCCAATCGCCATCTCATGGGGCGGAGTTGCCTGGCCCATAGCCCCGGCAACTCCGCACCCATAAGGGCGCTGAGCGCCTTAGGCAGCGCCGAGGCCGATCAGCAAGCCGTCGTCCGCAACGGCTGGTGAACTGGTCAGGAAGATCACCACGCAGTCGGCCGGCGCTGTGATCGTCTCCAGCGTTTCTGCCCCGTCGAGGCTGCTGACCGTGCCGATCACCTGCCCCTCGGCCGCCGCGTCGCCAGGGCCGACCGCGGGTTCCCACCAGCCGGCCTGGCGGCACCGCAGCCAGATAAACCGCCCGAGCCGGGCCGGCTCCGCGCTGGCCGGGCCGGCCTCGGCGGCGGTGTCGGACATCATGCCCAGGACGCCGAGTACGCGGTCCAGGCCGGCCACATGCAGCCGGACCGCGTGCTCGGCCACGAGCCCGCAGCCGCCGGCCTCAGCGGTGATCGCCGGAATGCCGGCCGCTGCGGCGGCGCCGCTGCTGGTCCCGCTCACCGCTTGATCCGGGCCAGCCTCCTGGCGGATCACGTAGGGCAGGCCGTAAGCCGTTGCCAGCGCCTGTGCCCTCGCTTCGGCCGGGCCTGCCTCATACAGCGTGAACGGCTGCAGGGCTTCCACCAGATCGCCGCAGTGCGCATCGATGTACGCGTCCGACCCGCTGATCAGCTGCTGGAAGGTGTCGTAGGCCAGCCGCTCGGCAAGGGTGCCGTCCGCCTTTCCCGGGAAGCAGCGGTTAAGGTTCTTGCCGTCCTCGGGCACGACAAACGGGCTGCGGGCGGCGAACGCGGGCAGGTTGAGCACCGGCACGGCCCGCACCCGGCCACGCAACTCGCGGGTCTCAAGGTCGCGTAGCCAGCGGCGGACGCCCTGCATGGACGCGTACTCGCAGCCATGCACGCCGGCCACGACAGTCAGCAGCGGTCCGTCGGCCAGCCCGGTCAGCTCGACTAGCGGCACGGCCAGCCCGGCCAGCTCGATCCTGCGACGGACTACGGTCGGCGGCATTCAGTCCTCCTTTGGCAGGAAACCTCGGTAGCCGCAGCTGGCCGCGGCGACGGATCAGCATGGCTGGCCGCCGTCGCGGCGAGCACCCGCTCGGCCTGCGCTGCCAGGTGCAGCAGGGCCATGTCACCGCCCCGGCGGCCAGCTAGCTGCAGGCCGGCCGGCAGGCCGGGAGCGGGCACCGGGATCGACACGGCCGGATGGCCAGTCAGGTTGTACGGTCCGGTGAATCGGCCCTCGCCGTTGTCGTCGCCGACACCGAACGGCGGGTCCTGTTCAGGGGCGCAGTAGCCCACGGTCGGGCCAGCGAGCACGTCGACGCCCGCCAGGCTCGCGTCCACGGCCGCCAGCAGGACGGCGCGGTCCGCCTGAGTGTCCGCATACTGGCGCGAAGTAACGGAGCGGCCGAAGTCCAGCAAGGCTCTGGTACCCGCGGCGTAAGTGCTGACATCCCTGGACTGGTGCACCCGGAACGCGTCGCGCGCCACGATCGTGGCGAGGACCTGCTCCCAGCGCGGCAGCTCGTCAAGCCAGGGCGCGCGGACCTCGGCAAGCTGCCAGCCGGCCGCCGCGAGGGTGCCGAGCGCGGTCTCGATGGCCCGCCGGACTTCGCCGGTCACCGACGGATCGGTGAGCTGCGCGGCCAGCACGCCTATGGTCGGTCTCGCGGGGCCGGGCGGGTACAGCGCCGGAGCGAGTCCGCCGAGGACGGGCACCAGCGCCAGCGCCCCGGCTACCGATGCTGTCAGCGTGCCGGCGTGGTCGCAGTCTGGTGACAGCGGGAACACGCCCTGCAAAGAGATCAGGCCATAGCTCGGCTTGAAGCCGACCACCCCGCAGTACGCGGCGGGAATCCGGATGGAGCCGCCGGTGTCGGTGCCGATCGCGAGATCGCAGACACCTGCCGCGACGAGTGCGGCGGACCCGCCGGACGAGCCGCCGGAGGTCCGGGACGGATCGCGCGGATTGCGGGTGTCGCCGACTTCCGGATGAGCGAAGCCGGCCGCGTATTCCAGGCACTGTGAGGTGGCGAACACCTCCGCACCGGCCTCGCGCAGCCTGGCCACCAGGTCGGCATCGGCGGCCGCTGGCGCAGCGCTGGTGGACGGGTTACCGCACCGGGTCGGCAGCCCGGCAACGCTGATGATGTCCTTGACCGCTACTGGCTGGCCGGCCAGCGGCCCGGACGCAGCGCGGCTCGGCGCGCCGGCTGCTGACACCACCGCGTTGAGCGGCCGGCCAAGCCGCTCCAGCCGCTCGTAGGCAGCCAGCAGGTCCAGATTGGCCTGCGAGCATGACCTGTCGCCGCGCTCGATGGCGGTGATCAGCTCGGTGATCCTGCCGAGCAGGACGCCGTGCAGCGGGCCGAGGATGGCCCGTACCTCGGTCGGACGATGGTGGATGGCGAGGTCGCGGTAGATCCCGGAGTGGGTCTTCGCCGATTGCCGGTTGAAATCAGCCAGCCGGTCCAGCGATCCGGCCAGGTCAGCCGCGTCGAATCCGTCCAGCGGCAGCACGGTGACCGGCGCCTGGGCCAGTACTTCGGTCGCGACAGCGATGAGCAGCGCTCGGTAGGCCGGGTCGGCGAACACGGCATGGATGGGGAGATCGCTGACTGCCGTGGCGAAGAGCGTGGCCCCGTAGGCCTCCTTGGCCCAGGCGTAGCCGAGGATGTCGTTCGTAGCCTGCGCGTCGGCGATGTCGGCAGCGAGCGCCGCTACCCGGTCACTCGGGCGGCCATCGAGCTCGCCGACCATGAACGTGGCCCGGTTCCCGCGCCGCACCAGGCCGGGTTCCAGCACGTCAGCGCCGAAGTTGACGACGGCCTCGACGACCTTGCCTGCGCCGACAGCCGCGGCGAGCACATCCGAGGTCAGGCCGTTCTGCAAGGACACCACGAACCCGTCACCGCGCAGCCTGCTTGCCAGCACGGCCGCGGCGGCCGCGGTGTGGTGCGCCTTAACGGCCACCAGCACAGGTCCGTCTATCCGGTCAGGCAGGTCGGCGGGTGCGACCGCGCGCGGATGCGCGGTGAACTGCTCGACCGGACCCTCGATCCGCAGCCCGGCTGCGTTCACTGCCGTGACCACAGCCGGGTCGGCGTCGCTGACCAGCACATCGTGGCCATCGCGGGCCAGCCCGGCCGCTACCGTGCCGCCGATGGCGCCGCACCCGATCACTACGTATCGCACGGCGCGCACGTTACAACACGGTTAAGGCCTGCGCATAGGGCCATGCACCTATTTACAACCGGGCGATCTGTCCATCACATTTGGTTAGGCAAAGGTTTGCGTTACGGCACAGCGGCGTGCCGGCCCCGGCCGGGCAGCAAGCTACCGAGCGACACGCGCGCTACCCGGCCGCTTTCCTACCGCGCCAACGCGGCGGCCAGCGCCGTCGCCCGGACATACCGGGAGCTGCTTGTGATACACCGATCGGCCCTTGCGAAAGCACTCATCGCCGGCAGCGCCCTCGCGGTGCTGGCCGGCTGCGGGTCCGGCTCCCCATCCACCTCGGCGACCGCCAGCGGCGGCCCGGTGCATGGCGGCAACCTGATCTTCGCCAACCCGCAGGACGCGCAGTCGATGGACGAGTCCACCGTCTTCGACAACAACTCGATCTGGATCCTCGAGCAGATCACGCAGCCCCTGTACACAGTGACCAGCAATGGCAAGGGCGTCATGCCATGGCTGGCGACCGGCTACAAGATGTCCGCGGACAAGAAGACCTACACCTTGTCCCTGCGACCGGGCGTGAAATTCTCCAACTGGGCAGCCGGTGACCTCTGCCGACGTGAAGTTCTCGCTCGAGCAGACCATGGCCGCCAAGGCCGGCTGGGGTTATATCGACGCGGCGATCGCGTCGGTGGACGCGCCCAGCCCGCTGACCGTGGTGCTCCACCTGAAGTACCCGTGGGCGCCGCTGCTGGCCGACCTGTCGCTGTTTGCCAACGGCATCGTGCCCAACAACTTCGGCGGAAAGACGGCCGCGCAGTTCTACCAGGCGCCAATCGGCACCGGGCCGTTCAAGTGGGACTACTGGCACAAGGGCTCGGCCCTGAAGCTGGTGCGCAACACCTATTACTGGCAGAAGGGCCAGCCCTACCTGGACAGCGTCACCTGGACCGACGTCCCTAGTGACAACACCAGGCAGCTTCAGATCAAGGCCGGGCAGGCGCAGATCGACCAGTTCCCGTCCTGGTCGACAGTGGCATCGCTGAAGGCAACTCCCGGCGTGAGCATGAACTTGTTCAAATCGACGGAGACGAACTACCTGGCGTTCAACGAGAACGTCAAGCCGTTCCAGGACCCGTACGTGCGCCAGGCCATCTCGCTCGCCATCAACAGGTCCGCCATCATCAAGGCGGTGCTGTTCGGCAACGGGCAAGCCGGCCAACTCGCTGTTCCCGCCGCAGGTGCCCTACTACGACCCGAGCACGCCCGGCTACCAGTTCAACCTCGCCGCTGCCAAGCAGGCGATGGCGAAGTCCACCGTGCCGCACGGCTTCACCACCACGATCCTGATCCCGGCCGGCAACTCCGACTACGCGACCATCTCCACGATCGTTCAGGCCGAGCTCAAGCCGCTGGGCATCAAGGTCAACGTCCAGACCCTCGACCCCAACACCGCGAACGGGAACTTCCAGAGCCAGAAGTACGACATGAGCCTGACGCTGTGGACCATGGACATCCCCGACCCGGACGAGCTGGCCACGTTCGGCCTTGACCCGAACTCCGGGGCCAAGTCGTTCTTCACCAGCTACAACAACCCGACCGTGGTCAAGGACGTGCACGCGGCGGAAATTACCACCACGCCGTCGGCGCGGCAGTCGCTCTACAACGTCGTCCAGACCCTCTCGGCGAAGGACGCGTTCATGGCGTTCCTGTACTACTCGCCGTATCCCTACGTCACTACCTCCAACGTGCACGGGTTCTACGTCACACCGCTCGGCAACTACCACATGCAGGACGTGTGGATCAGCAAGTAACTCCGGCAACGTAAATCACGCTGACTGACGTGCCGGGCACCGCGGTGCTAGCCAGGGAGACCATCCCGGTGACCACCGCAGGCGCCCGGCACGCCTGTCCCATCCGAGGTAAAGCGAGGTTCCCGTGGGCCGGATGACCTTCGTCTTCCGGCGGCTGCTGCTGCTGGTGCCAACCGCCGTGGGCGTGACCATCATCGCGTTCTTCATGATCCACCTGATCCCGGGCGATCCGGCCCGGACGATTCTCGGCATTCACGCAACACCGCAGAAGATCGCGATCCTGCACCAGCAATGGGGGCTGAACCGGCCCCTCGCCGAGCCAGTACTGGCTGTTCATGGATCGGCTCGCGCACGGCAACCTCGGCCTGAGCCTGTATTACGGCTCGTCGGTGGCCGCGCTTATCATCACCAAGCTGCCGCCTACGCTATGGCTGATCATCTACGCGGCCGTGCTCGCGGTCGTCATCAGCGTGCCGCTGGCGATGATCGCAGCCACCCGCAAGGACGGGATCCGCGACCACGCCGTGCGGGTCGTGCCGCTGCTCGGACTCGGCATGCCGGCCTTCTGGCTGGCGCTGATCTTGCAGACGCTGTTCGCCGTCAAGTACCGGTTGTTCCCGGTCACCGGCTACGGGACCGGCTTCACCGGGCACCTGCACGCGATGTTCCTGCCCAGCCTGGTGGTGGCGATAGCGCTCTGCCCGGTCGTCATCCGCAGCCTGCGGGCCAGCATGCTGAACGTGCTGGGTGCTGACTTCATCACCACCGCGCGGGCCAAGGGGGTGCCCAGCCGGCGCCTGTACACCCGGCACGTGCTCCGCAACGCCGTTATCCCGGCAGTGACCGTGCTCGGCATCAACATCGGCTTCCTGATCGGCGGCACGGTGATCGTGGAGGAGGTCTTCGCTATTCCCGGCATCGGCCAGCTGATGATCAATTCCATCTTCGACCGCGACTTTCCCGTCGTGCAGGCGGTTGCCCTGGTATTCGGCATCATGGTGGTGCTGGTCAACCTGCTCACGGACGTGGCTTACGCATCGCTTGACCCGAGAGTGCGGTTCGACCGGTGAGCGTCATCTCGATTACCGGCACCGCGGGCTCGCCGGAATCCCCGGTATCGGCGGTAACTGCCGAGCGGTCGCAGCCACGGCGTCGTCGCTGGTACCGGCAGCCCGCGCTGATGGCCGGCCTCGTGCTGCTCGGCCTGATCCTGTTCGCGGTAATAGCGGCGCCGCTGCTCACGCCCTACCAGCCCGACGCGCAGAACCTCAACGCCACGCTGCAGGGCATCAGCGCTCAACACTGGCTGGGTACCGACCAGGAAGGGCGCGACACCTTCACCAGGCTGCTCTACGGCGGACGCATCGACCTGAAGATCGCCTTCATCGCCGTGCTCTTCCCGTTCTGCCTGGGCACGATCCTGGGCAGCGTGGCCGGCTACTTCGGCGGCTGGGTCGATACCCTCATCATGCGGCTGGTCGATATCGTCGTCGCGTTCCCGTTCTTCGTGCTCGTCATCACGCTCGTCTTCGTCCTCGGACCCGGCCAGCGGAGCATCTACGTCGCCATCACCCTGGTCGGCTGGGTGTCGTACGCCCGGATCATCCGCGGCGAGATCCTGGTCGCCAAGCGGCAGGAATACGTGCTCGCGGCCCAGTCCGGCGGCCTGTCGAACCTCCGGATCATGGGCCGGCATCTGCTGCCCAACGTCATCACGCAGGCCATCGTCTACTCAATGTCCGACATCGTGCAGGACATCCTGGCCATCGTCACGCTGAGCTACCTGGGCCTCGGCATCCAGCCGCCGACACCGGACTGGGGGACCATGATCAACGACGGACAGAACTTCCTCACCACGCACTGGCAGCTCACCACGGTGCCAGGGCTGGCTGTCGTGGTCACCGGCCTCGCGCTGTCGCTCATCGGCGACGGCCTGGCCGACCTGCTGCGGCCAGGTCAGTCATGACCCAGCCGCTGCTCCAGGTCACCGATCTGGAAGTGCAGATTGCCAGCCGCCGCGGCACCGTGCGCGCTGTCGACGGGGTGTCCCTTGAGGTGCCCGCAGGCGAAGCGGTCGGCCTGGTCGGCGAGTCCGGCTCCGGTAAGAGCATGACGCTACGGGCCATCCTGGGCGTGCTGCCGCCCGAAGCCAAGATCACCGGCGGGCAGGTGCTGCTCGACGGTGCGGACCTGGTGCAGCTGAGCAACTCGCAGCTGAACAGCATTCGCGGGCCGAAGATCGCGATGATCTTCCAGGAGCCGATGAGCGCTCTCAACCCGGTCATGCGCGTCGGCCTGCAGATCGCCGAGGGACCACAGGTGCACCTGGGCATGAGCCGGGCGCAGGCCGCCGACCGGGCCGTCGAGCTGATGCGGCGCGTCGGCATTCCCGATCCGGAGCGGCGGTTCCGGGCGTACCCGCACGAGTTCTCCGGCGGGATGCGCCAGCGGGTGATGATCGCGATCGCGCTGTCGTGCGAGCCGTCGGTGATTCTCTGCGACGAGCCCACCACCGCGCTGGACGTGACCATCCAGGATCAGATACTGCGCCTGCTGGCAAGGCTTTGCAGCGAGACGGGGGCGAGCCTGGTCTTCGTGACGCACGACCTGCCGGTGGTGGCCCAGATCTGTCACCAGCTGGCAGTCATGTACGCGGGACAGATCGTCGAACGCGGTGCCGTCGAACAGGTCCTGACGCAGCCGCGGCATCCCTACACGCTCGGACTGGTGCGGTCGGCACCGGACGTCGACCACCCGCGGTCATCCCTGGTCGCCATCCCGGGATCGCCGCCGAGCCTGATCAATCCGCCGGCCGGCTGCCGGTTCCACCCGAGATGCAAGTTCGCCGAGCAGGACTGCGTGGAGACCATGCCGCCGCTGCTGCCGATCGCGGGCGGACGGTCAACGGCATGCCTGCATCACGAGCGGTGCCTGGACGAGCTGCAAACCGAGGGAGCGGATCGATGAGCGCTCAGTTCGCTGCCACGACCGGCCCGCCGCCAGCGAATCCAGCCGGGCCGATGCTCGATGTACGGGACCTGTCGGTGAGCTTCGCGCTGGGGTCCGCTGTCGCGGCCAGGATCCGGAAGGAAGCCCGGGTCCTGCACGCCGTCGACGGCGTCGACCTGCGGATCGAGCGAGGCGAAGCGCTGGCCCTGGTGGGCGAGTCAGGATCTGGCAAATCCACTCTGGCCCGGGCGCTGACCGGCCTGCTGCAGCCGGACCGGGGTGAGATACGGCTGGACGGCAAGCTGCTGGCAAGCCGCCGGTCCAAGGCCGACCAGCGGAAGATACAGATGGTCTTCCAGGATCCTTATGCCTCGCTGAACCCGCGCCTCACCGTTGGCAGCATGCTGCATGAGCTGCTGCGGGTGCATCACATAGTGCCGCGAGCCGAGGTGGAGCCTTACTGCCAGCAGCTTCTTGGCCTGGTCGGCCTCAGCGACGATGCCTTGCATGCCTACCCCCGGCAGTTCTCCGGCGGGCAGCGCCAGCGGGTGGCGATCGCCAGGGCGCTCGCGTTGCGCCCCGAGCTGCTCGTCGCCGACGAGCCGGTATCCGCGCTCGACGTCAGCGTCCAGGCGACCATCCTGAACCTGCTGCAAGACCTGCGCGCCGAGCTCGGCCTGACCCTGCTGCTCATCTCGCACAACCTGGCTGTCGTGCGGCACCTGTGCGACCGGGTCGCGGTGATGTATCTGGGCCGGATCATCGAGGTAGCGCCAACCGAGACGCTGTTCGCCACGCCACAGCATCCTTACACCAGCGGTCTGCTGGCCGCGATCCCGCGGATGACCTTCGCCGAAGAAGGCGATGCACCGGCGGTGCAGGGCGATCCGCCGAGCCCGCTGCAGATCCCGGCTGGCTGCCGGTTCCGCACCCGCTGCCCCATCGCGCAGCCGATCTGCGAGCAGCAGGACCCGGCCCTCACCACGGATACGGCTGCGGACCACAGCGTGGCCTGCCACTTCGCCTTCGTGGGCGTGCCGCAGCCGCGCACCGGACGCCAGGATGACGACGCACAGCACGCCCCCGGCAAGGTTGGCGAAGGAGCGGCATCATGAAGGTCTTCCTCTCCACGGACATGGAGGGAACCGCGGGAGTGGTCGACTGGGAGCAGTGCGTCGGCGACGGCCCGCAGGCGGCGGGCGGACGCAGGCTGCTGCTCAACGAGGTGAACGCGGCGATCGACGGCGCGCTGGCTGGCGGCGCGACGGAGATCGTGGTCAACGACTCGCACTCGACCATGCGTAACCTGCCCGCCGCCGAACTGGCCGGCCAGGCCTCCTACATCTCCGGCAGCCATAAGCCGCTGTACATGATGCAAGGGCTCGACGGCAGCTTCGATGCGGTGATGTTCATTTCCTACCACGGCTCCGTCGGCGCACCCGCCGGCTTGTCGCACACCTACAACCCCCGCGCCGTGGTCGAGGCCCGGCTGGATGGTGCGGTCACCGGCGAGGCGGGCATCAACGCGCTGGTCGCCGCGCACTACCAGGTGCCCATCGTGCTCGTCACCGGCGACCGGTGCGCCTGCGAGGAGACCGCGGTGCTGCTGCCTGGCGTACATCAGGCCGTGGTCAAAGAGCACGTCAGCCGGCTGGCAGCTCACAGCATGCACCCCGACCGCGCCTGCGCCCTGATCAGCGAGCGTGCGCGGGCGGCGATGGCTACGGCTGCTGGCGCGGTACCGCCGCGGCTGGAACCCGGCGTGCTGGAGATCTCGGTCCGGACGACCGACATCGCCGAGGCGGCCAGCTGGGTACGCGGCGTGGACCGCACTGGCCCGCGCGAGCTGCGCATTCACGGCCCCGACCAGCTGGCCACCTACCGGTCGTTCTGCGCGGCCATCATGCTGACGCGGTCCGTCGCGGAGATGATGTGACCGAGCCGAGGGTGGCGGTGGTAACCGGCGCGGCCGGCGGAGTCGGCAGCGCCATCTGCCGGCGCCTCGCCGCGGACGGATTCGCGGTCGCATGCCTGGACGCGCGCGCCGACGACGCCGCCAGGCTTGCCGCCGGTCTGCCTCTCGCGATCGCAGCTGAGGTGGACGTGAGCGATGCCGCGCAGGTGCGGGAGACCGCAAGCCGGGTCCGGGCCGAACTCGGCGCTCCATGGCTGCTTGTCAATGCCGCCGGCGTATTCAGCATTCAGCGGATCACCGAGCTGAGCGAGGCTGAATGGGACTCGATCCTCGGTGTCAACCTCAAGGGTCCGTTCCTCACCTGCCGGGAGTTCCTGCCGGACATGATCGGCGGGCGCGATGGCTGCATCGTCAATGTCGCCTCGACCGCCGGGGTGCGCGGCGGCCGGCAGCGCGCCGCGTACTGCGCCTCCAAGGGCGGGCTCGTCCAGCTCACCCGCAGCCTGGCGATTGATCACGGCCCGGACGGCGTCCGGGTGAACTGCGTCTGCCCTGGCCTGATAGACACGACGATGGCTGACTGGATCCGCCATGACGAGGAGGCGCTGACCCGGTGGGCAGGTTCGATCCCAGCACGGCGGATGGGTACGGCCGAGGAGGTGGCCGGCGTCGTTTCGTTCCTGGCCTCGGCCGACGGCAGCTACCTGCACGGTGCCGTGCTGATGGTCGACGGCGGCGCGACGGCCTGAGCGAGTATCACGTGCGCGCCCTAGCCGAGGTGGTCTGGTGACCGGCCATCAGGACGACATAGGCCGTGCCGTCGCCGGCAGCCGGGCCGACGGCACCCGGGCCGATGCCGACGGCAGTCAGGCCGCGGGTACTGCCAGCAGAAGGGGCGGCAGAAACGCGTCCGGGTCGCGCCGGGCGTCCCGCCTCATTGACATCGCGAACGCTGTCGGCGTCCACGTGTCCACGGTTTCGCGGGTGCTGAACGACGACCCCGGTCTGTCCATCCGGCCCGAGACGCTGGAACGGATCCTGGATGCCGCGCGCACCCAGGGCTACCGGCCGAACGCGCTGGCCCGGGCGCTCAAGCAGGATCGCACCGGAGCGCTCGCGTTCGTGATTCCGCTGCTGCGCAACCCGATCTGGGTGCGGCTGCAGCGCGGCGCGCTGCAACGTGCTGGCGACCGCGGTTACGTCGTGATGATGCTGGAGCAGCCGATCGAGGATCCCAAGCCACCAGAGGCTTACCGGTACCTGGTGGAGGAAAGCCGGGCCGATGGCCTGCTGCTCGCGACTGCGCTGCGGATGGCAGGGCAGGCGGCACTGCGCGCCGTGCCGCACGTGTACGTGAACCGGCGCGGACCAGATCGCGGGAACGACGTCGTGATGGACGAGGCGGCCGCCGTTCGGCTGTTCCTCGACCTGGTGACCAGCCTTGGTCATCGCAGCGTGCTGCTCATCGACGGGCCGAAGGACGTGGACACCGTGCACCGGCGGGTCAGCGCGGCGCGGCGCCACGCCGCCGCCTGCGGACTGTCCATAACCATCCGGCATGCCCCGGCTACCGAGGAAGGCGGCTGGGAAACGACCAGGCAGCTGCTGCGCACTGGCCAGGTGCCGACTGCCTGCGGGGTTGGCAGCATCAACCAGCTATTCGGCGTGCTGGCCGCGCTTCGCGAGGCGCAGGTCGGCGTGCCGGGCGAGATGTCGGTGGTCAGCTTCGACGAGGACGAGTGCCTGGCGTTTCTCGACACCCCGGTGACCAGCGTGTGCATGCCGCTGGCTGAGCTGGGCAGCGCGGCTGTGGATGCCCTGATCGCCAGGATCGAGGGCACGCCGGCTACCGACGTGATGGTGCGCGAGCCGATGCACCTGGTGTCGCGGGGCTCGGTCGCGGCGCCGCCCACATCAGCCCTGAGTACAAGGATGGAGCGGACCTGATGAGCCTGACGGGCAGCGAACTGACCGGGGACGGACTGGCTGGCGACGGGCTGGCTGGCGACGGGCTGGCGGGCAGCGGGCTGGCGGGCAAGGTGGCGGTGGTCACCGGTGCCGCGCACGGGATCGGCAGCGCGATCGCCGATGCGCTCGGCGGGGACGGTGCGGAGGTCTACCGCGTCGACAAGGACACTGCCGACCTGACCAGCGAGGGTGCGGTGCGCGCCTATTTCGGCGCGCTGGCGGGCGTGGACATCCTGGTGAACAATGCTGGCGGCGTATGCGGGCAGGTCGGCCGTTCGCTGGAGGACGTCAGCGACGATGACTGGCGCGCTGTCGTCGATGCCAACCTGACGACGGCCTTTCACTGCACGCGGGCGGTGGTGCCGGCCATGAAAACACGCCGCTGGGGCCGGATCATCAACATCTCCTCGGCCGCGGGGCTGACCGTCAGCAAGACAGGGATCCAGGCATATGCCAGTGCCAAGGCCGCGCAGATCGGCTTCACCAGGCAGATGGCTCACGAACTCGGCGAATTCGGCATCACCGTGAACTGCATCGCGCCCGGCTTCATCCTGTCCAATCCGACGACCTTGCGACAGTGGGAAGGCTACGGGGCTGACGGTCAGCGCAGCCTTGTCGCGGGCATCGCCATGGGCCGGCTCGGGTTGCCCGCGGACATCGCCAACGGCGTGCAGTTCTTCGCCTCCGAGCGATCCGGCTGGATAACCGGGCAGGTCATCGCGATTGACGGCGGAAGCGCGTTCCAGTGACCGGCCCGACCACCGGCGACCTTGCCCGCAGCGACAGTCCGCAGCCGGCGCTGTCCTTTGCCGCCGACGCGGATTACCTGCGCGAGCTCAGCGCTTTCGTGGCCGTGCCGAGCGTCAGCCGGGACGCTGACGATCGGACCATGCTCGCTGCCGCTACCTGGCTGGCCGGTCAGCTCGGATTTGCGGCCGGACGGGTCGTGCCCACCGGCGGCCATCCGGTTGTGCTCGGCGAGTGGCTCGGCGCGGCCGGCGCGCCGACCATCCTGGTCTACGGCCACTACGACGTGCAGCCGACGGGAGACCTGGCCGAATGGACGACTCCGCCGTTCCAGCCGGTTGTCGACGGTGACGTGCTGCGCGGCCGCGGCGCGTCGGACGACAAGGGGCCGGTCTACATCGCCATCCGCACCGCGCAGGCGTTCCTGGCGCAGGAGGGGCATCTGCCGCTCAACGTGAAGTTCCTGTTCGAGGGCGAAGAGGAGATCGGCAGCCCCAGCCTGCCGGACTTCGTCACCAGCCGGGCCCGCGAGCTGGCCGCCGACCTGGTCATATCCGCGGACGGTGCGATGTGGCGGCCAGCGGAACCGTCACTGTCGACCGCATGCAGGGGCCTGGTCACCATGGACATCGTGGTCGCGGGCGCCAGCGCCGACCTGCACTCCGGGCGGTACGGCGGCACCGTCGCCAACCCGCTGCACGCGCTCAGCGAGATCCTGGCCAGCTTGCACAGCCGGGACGGCCAGGTCGCCGTGGCCGGCTTCTATGACGGCATTCCCCCGCTGCCTGCTGCCCGGCGCGCTGAGATCTCCGGCGTGTGCTTTGACGAAACGGCTTACCTGACCGAGCTCGGCCTCACGCATCTGCACGGCGAACCGGGCTTCAGCACCCTGGAACGGCTCTGGGAACGCCCGACCCTGGAGGTCAACGGGGTGACCGGCGGCGGTAAGTACACCGTGATCCCGCATGTCGCGACTGCGCACGTGTCCTGCCGCCTCGTTCCCGGCCAGGACCCCGACGCCGTGATCGATGCCGTCGATGCGCATATCCGGGCGCAGCACGTGCGGGGCGTGCGGGTGCAGGTGCGGCCGGGCGAGGTCAGGGTGCCCGCCTACACGATCCCGCCCGATCATCCGGCGATCCGCGCGGCCACTGCCGCGCTTGCGGCGGTTTACCCTGGCCATCAGGTTCTGCTCGCAAGCATCGGCGGCACCGTACCGGCGACCGGCTTGTTCGAGCGGGTGCTGGGTGCGAAGACCCTGTTCTTCTCGTTCTCCACCGCGGACGAGAACCTGCACGCGCCAGACGAGTTCTTCCGCATCGGCAGGCTGCGGGAGGGCATGCGCGCCTGGGAGATGCTGTGGCGCCTGCTCGCTGCCGGGCCGCACCGGCTGCATCCCGGAGGTAATAGCTATGCCTGAATCGTCCTACGCTGCCTACTCCTACTTGCGCGAGGGGGAGATCCCGCGGTTTGAGCTGGCGCCCGAGTTCGGCCGGGTCCCGCCCTACGCGGCCGGGCTGACCGCCGCCGAGGAAGCACGCGCCCGGGCGCTCTTGCGCGACAGTGTGGTCATCAGCCTGCACGACCACCCCGTCCGGTTCCCGCTGCGGATGGAGCAGACACCCGAGTACAACCGCACCGGGCGCCAGCATGCCGCCTACGCCGGCCTGGCTGCGTCCGGGATGACTGTCGTCTTCGACAACCTCATGGATGGCACCGCGTGCGTCACCGGGAACGCGCCATGGCGCTGGAACGACATCATCACCGATCTGGGCATGCGCCAGGCCGACCTGGCGCATGCCAGCGGCTTCCTGGTCATCCGCACCGTCGCCGACATCGACGAGGCATACCGCTCCGGTCGGGTCGGCCTGGTCTTCGGCCTCGAGGCGGCAACGCCGATCGAGAATGAGATCGATCGTCTCGACGTGCTCTACGGCCTGGGCATCAGGCAGATCGGCATTGCCTACTCTGACGCCAACACGCTCGGCAGCGGTCTCAGCGAGATCACCGACGGCGGGCTGACGGCATTCGGCCGCCGCGCGGTCACCCGGATGAACCAGCTCGGACTGGCCATCGACCTGTCGCACTCCTCCGACCGGACGGCGCTGGATGTGTGCGCGCACAGCGACAAGCCGGTGCTCATCACCCATGCCGGGGCGCGGGCGGTCTGGGACACACCGCGGATGAAGCCTGACGAGGTGCTGCGTGCCGTTGCGCGCACGGGCGGCGTCATCGGCATGTCCGCCGCACCGCATACCACGTTGTCCGGAGCGCATCCCCGGCACACGATCGACTCGGTGATGGATCATTTCCAGTACTGCGTGGACCTGGTCGGCCTTGAGCACGTCGCGTTCGGGCCGGACACGCTGTACGGCGATCACGTCCAGCTGCACCAGGTGTTCGCGCACCTGCTCAGCCTCGCGGCGATGCGCGGCCCGGACTTCGACCCGGTCAGTTACGTCGACGGACTGGAAAACCCGACGGAGAACTTCGCGAACATCTGCGGCTGGCTGGTCCGTCGCGGCTACGGCGACGACGCGATCCGTGCCGTCCTGGGCGACAACGTCTACCGCGTGCTCCAGTCCATCTGGCTACCAGCCTGACCGCATCGCCGACCGCACTCGGCCAGTTCAGCTGCCGCTGCCTGGCCGGTGCTGCGCATGCTCTAGCTGGGCGGCCTGATCGCTGACTGCGGCCAGCACGTCGTCATCGGCTCCGAGCGCCGCGTCCAGCCAGCCCGTCAGCCGGGCCACGGCTACCCGGAGCGGGCCGCTGGCCAGCGGGATAACTTCGCCGGCCCGTACATCGCTGACCGGGGCGCCCAGTCCGCGCAGGTGGCAGACCCAGGCGGCGATCACCCTGGTGGCGCCTGCGGGGACCCGGCCGGCCGCGCGCTCGGCGCGCAGCACCGGCAGGATGCGGATGGGGATCTTCTGCGAGCCGTCGGCAGCGATCCGGTCCAGCCGGTCGCGCATCCTGGCGTTCGCCAGGCGCTGCAGCACCGCGGCGCGGTAGCCGGCGATGTCCGCCGCGGGCTGGGCCAGGTGCGGCGAGGCGGCTGCCCACCACTCGGCCAGCCAGTCCCGGCAGGCCTCGTCGGCTACTGCCGCGTCGACGGTGCGGTGTCCGAGGATGGATCCGGCGTAGGCAAGCAGCGAGTGCGCTCCGTTCAGCAGCCAGAGCTTGCGCCGTTCGTACGGTGCCACGTCGGTAGTGAACATCGCGCCGGCGGTTTCCCAGCGCGGCCGCCCGGCCGGGAACTGGCCGCTCAGCACCCACTCCCGAAATGGCTCGGTGACTACCGGGCAGGGATCCTCGAAGCCCGCCAAGCCGGCCACGGCCCCGACGTCGGCTGGCGTCGTCGCCGGGGTGATCCGGTCAGCCACCGTCGTCACGATGGTCACCGAGTCCGCAATCCAGGTGGCCAGGCCGGCGCTGACGAGCTCCGCCAGCTCGCCGACGACCCGCGCAGCGACCAGGCCGTTGCCGCTGGTGTTGTCGCAGGAGACCAGGGCAACCGGGCCAGCATCGGCTCGCCAGCGAGCCGCGAAGCCCGCCACCAGCCGGGCGGGGGCGGTCCGCACCGGCCCAGCCGGGTCGCGGCGCAGTAGGTCCAGGTCGGCTCGTACCTCCGGACGGCTGAGATCGAGGCCGCCATGCGGACCGCGCAGGTATCCGGCCTCGGTCACGGTAACGGTGACGGCAGCCAGATCCGGGGCCGTGAAGTACGTCAGCCAGGCATCAGAATCGGCCGCCTCGTGCGCACGCGACAGGCTGCTCACCACCTCGAAACTGTCTGCCTCGGCAGCGCGCGTTACCACCGTGAACAGGCCGTCCTGCGCGGTCAGCTGGCCGACCAGCGGCCGCCTGCTGGTCCCCGTGAACGCGGCGATGCCCCAGTCCGCCGCGTCCTGGGCATGATCGGTGTACCAGCACTGGTGGGCGCGGAAGAAATTGCCCAGGCCGAGGTGAACCAGCCGCACCGGGCCGGCGGCGCGACCCGGCGGGGAGGCCCGGCACAGACGGATGGCGTGCGCTGCCGGACCGTACCGCGCGCTGCCGCTCGGCGACATGGCCGCAGATTACCGGGCCAGCCGAGACTGGCCGCCGGCCTGGGCCTGGACGTCCCGGCGAGCCTGTGCCATCCTCCACGCATTGGCCGCAAATCGCTCGATTGGACGCTCCCTGATGGTGCGGATCGTGGATCACGGGACCTGGCAGCTAGCGAGTGCTGATGAGGAACTGCACGGGCCGGGCCCGGAACTGCTCTGGAACGAGTCGTATTACTTTGACTTCGCCACACCGGACGGATCGGCGGGCGGCTATGTGCGGCTCGGGCTGTACCCGAACTGGAACCGTGCCTGGTACTGGGCCTGCGTTGTCAGGCCCGGAGAGCCGACCGTGCTGGTCGCCGACAACTCCGCGCCGCTGCCCCGGTCAGGCAGCACCGACCTGCGCACCGGATCCTGCACCGCCACGCAGCAGATCTCGCAGCCATTGCAATCCGCCCTGATCCGGCTGGACGCGACTGCCGTCGTGCTGCCTGACCCGGCCGCGGCCTATCACCCCGGTGCCGTGGCCGAGCAGGTCCGGCTTGCGCTGGACCTGGCCTGGACCACAGTCGGCGGTGTCTACCCGTATAAGGACCTGCCGCGTTACGAGATCCCGTGCCGGGTCACCGGCACGATCCGGCTCGGCGAGGAGGAGCTGTCGATCTCGGGATGGGGTGAGCGCGACCACAGCTGGGGCGAGCGCGACTGGTGGCAGGTCTCCTGGCTCTGGTCTTCGGGCCGGCTGAATGACGGCACGGCGTTCCACGGCATGCAAGCTAACCTCGGATTCCCGTTCCCCTGGCCGTCGTTCGCCGTGACACCGGCGGGCGAGCTTAGCCACCTGGATGGGTTCGCAGCGCAGACGGCGTTCGGCCCGGATGACTTCCCCAGCCAGTCGCGGCTGCAGCTGACCGGAGCACCGATGCTGGCGGTCCCGCTGGCCTTCGCACCGATGACCATGACGTCGCCGGACGGCCGGGTGTCGCATTTCCCGCGGGCGATGTGCCGGTTCATCGCAGACGACGGCAGGACCGGATACGGCTGGACCGAGTGGAACCAGCCACCCGGCTGGCGGGAGCACCCCTGGTCCGGCGCGGCCGGGCCAGCCGGAGACGACGACACAGTGCGGGCCGGCGGCCGATGAAGCCGGCCGTGTCGGGTGCCACCGGCTTCACCGCCGAGTTCCTCACCCAGGCGCTGGCCGGCCAGCCTGGAGCACCCCCGGTCACGGCCGTAGCCGCGACGCCGGTCGGCACCGGACAGGTGTCGGACAGCTACCGGCTGCACCTGACCTACGACGGCCCGGCAGGCCTGCCGCCCACGATGATTGCCAAGGTTCCCGCGGCTGATCCAGCGAGCCGGGCGGCCGCACGCGCGTTCCGCACCTATGAGATAGAGGCCAGCTTCTACGACCAGATCGCGCCCAGTCTGCCGGTCGCCCTGGCCGGCTGCTATTACACCGCGTACGACGCCGGCCCGGATGAGTACATCGTGCTGCTGGAAGACCTCGCGCCGGCTAGCGCTGGCGACCAGCTGACCGGACTGTGCCTGGCGGAGGCCGCCGCGGCCGTGGACGAGCTTGCGGCATTGCACGCAGCCGGCTGGGAGCGCCGCGAACTGGCCGAGCTGCCGTGGCTGAACCGGTCGAGCCCGGACGCAGCTGCGCTGATGACAGCAGTCCTCGCCGACCTGTACCCGAGATTCCGCGACCGGTACGCGCCGCGGCTTGACGGTGGCGTCGTTGCCCTCATCGAGGAATTCCTGCCGCAGGCCGGCAACTACCTCGCCGCCAGAGCGGAGCCGCGGACAATCGTGCACGGCGACTACCGCGCGGACAACCTGCTGTTCGGCCAGGGTCGCCCGGCCGTACTGGACTGGCAGACCTGCAGCTACGGGCCTGCCGCCGGCGACCTGTCGTATTTCCTCGGCTCTAGCCTGCTGGTGCCGGCCCGGCGCCAGCACGAGGCAGCGCTCGTGCGGCGGTACCATTCAGCGCTCACCGCCCGTGGCGTGCGGCTCAGCTGGGGCGACTGCTGGGCCGGCTACCGCCTGCATGCGCTCGGGGGCATCGTCATGGACATCATCGCGGCCATGGTCGTCCAGCAGACAGCGCGAGGCGACCAGATGTTCGCGGCGATGGCGAGCCGGCACGCGCGGCAGGCTGTCGACCTGGACGCGCTGGCACTTATCCACTGACAGAATCCGGCTATGACAACACAGATCCCGGCTACGGCCCTGCAACTTCGGTCGCTAGTCACCGCAGATCAGACTGTGCGGCTGTCCCTGGACACCGTCGAGGTGCCGGCGCCCGGCCCTGGCCAGGTGCTCGTGCGGGTAGCGGCGGCGCCGGTTAATCCGTCCGACCTCGGTCTGCTGCTCGCTGGCGCGGACGTGACTGCGGCGGTGTCTGACGGTCCGGCTGACCGGCCCGTGGTGACCGCGCCGCTGCCGGGCGCCGCCATGCGGGCCATGGGGGCACGGGTCGGAATCCCGATGGCGGTGGGTAACGAGGGGGCCGGCACCGTCGTGGCCGCCGGCTCGTCGGCCGCGGCGACGGCGTTGCTCGGCAAGACCGTGGCAGTGGCCGGCGGTGCGATGTATGCCCAGTACCGCTGCGTCGACGCGGTGCTCTGCATGGAACTGCCCGAGGGTACGGCGGCGACGGACGGAGCCTCGGCGTTCGTGAATCCGCTGACGGCGCTCGGCATGATCGAGACGATGCGGCTGGAGAATCACTCCGCGCTGGTGCACACAGCGGCCGCCTCCAATCTCGGCCAGATGCTCAACCGCCTCTGCATCGAGGACGAGATCCCGCTGGTGAACATCGTGCGCAGGGCCGAGCAGGAAGAACTGCTGCGTTCAGCGGGTGCCACGCAGGTGTGCAATTCGTCGTCGCCAGCGTTCACGACTGACCTGACGGCTGCGCTGACCCATACCGGCGCCACCCTGGCGTTCGACGCGATCGGTGGCGGCAAGCTCGCTAGCCAGATACTGACCTGCATGGAAGCAGCAGCCAGCGCGGCCGCGGCAACCTACAGCCGGTACGGCTCTGCCGTGCATAAGCAGGTCTACATCTACGGGTCGCTCGACCGCGGGCCGACCGAGCTGGCGCGGGATTACGGCATGGCCTGGGGTATCGGAAGCTGGCTGCTGACCCCGTTCCTGCAGAAGATCGGCCTGGACGGCATGGTCCGGCTGCGGAACCGGGTCGCGGCCGAGCTGACGACGACGTTCGCGAGCAGCTACACCGACCAGGTGTCGCTGGCGGGCGCCTTGCAGCTGGATACTCTCGCGGCCTGCGCCCGGCAGGCCACCGGGTCAAAGTACCTCATCGTGCCCAGCCGCTAGCCCATCGGCGGCGGCCAGGAATGGTCTGCCGTCTCCACAGGATCTCCACTGGTTCCGCACCGTAGCTGCATGCCGAGCGGCTGTACTTTCCTGGAGTGATCCTGGGATGACCGCGGAGGTGCTGGTTCGGTGCGGGGGGCACCGGCCGATGACCTGGCCGCGGCGGCCCGCCGGAATTCTGGGGGGGATTGCGGTTAAGCCGGGACCCGGGATGTTCTTAGGGCCGGCCGGACGCAGGGGGCAGTCTGGCCGGCTCTGCGAATGCTTGCCAGCCGGGCCACGAGGTTGTGACCAGAGCGATTAACCAGGCTGTGGATCCCCGGGTGGGTATGGGGCCGGACGTCGCGAAGTTACCAGCAAGTAGCGATCTACATAAGATCTCCACAGCGTCCTCACCCGAATCACCCCGGCATCGCCTTGACTAGCTAACTACTCAGCGGGCTATCGAGGGAGCGGTGACAGCGTTGACCGGCATCATGAATCGCGGTGACCCTGCCGCCAGGCGCGAAGGCGGCGGCAATGCGGACTGCGTTCGCTGGCGGGCACGGCTTGAGACGCTGTGGACACGCAAGCTCGACGAGGTCATCGCCCTGTCGCGCGCCTGCAGCGAGCGTCCGGCCGCAGGCGCCGCCGCCGACCTGAACCGCTCAGCCGTCGCGATCCGGTCAATCAGCAGCCAGCAATCACGCCTTGAGGTGGCATATCACGATCTAGCCGAAATAGCCGACGCGATCGCCCGGATGGACGCGGGTCGCTACGGACAATGTGCACGCTGCCTGGTCACGATGCCGGCCGGCTGGCTGGCTGACCAGCCTCAGATCGCGCACTGCCCGGACTGCTCACTCGACCTGGTGCACTGGCAGCCGCGGGGCGCGATCATCGCGCATCCGGTTATGTGCAGACAGCCCGGATTGCGCCGGCCTGCGGCCCGAACAGGTCAGCTGACGGTGCCAGTGAGCTGACCGCCGGTTCGGCAAGCCGGTGCGGTGGAATCAATTCCCCGGCAGCAACGGGCTGCCAGAGCCGGATGACTGTCGGGTTAGCACGGCAGTGGTCCGGTTTGCCGCACAGCGAGGCGCGGGGCGACCGTAGGCTGCCCGCCACGCCGACCCAGCGTCCGGGAGATCCGTTACGGGGACGGTGCTGCTCGTCGAGGACGAGCGCAAGCTCAGGGATCTGGTGCGCTCCTACCTGGAGAGCGCTGGTCATGCCGTGCTGTCGACCGACTCCGGCGCCGAGGCGATCACCATGGCCACCACGGCCGCGCCGGACCTCATCGTGCTCGACCTCGGGCTGCCTGACGTTCCGGGCCAGACGGTCGCGCGGGAGGTCCGCGCTGCTACCGCTATCCCGATCCTCATGCTGACCGCGCGGAGTAGCGAGCAAGACAGGATAGCCGGACTCGAACTGGGCGCCGACGATTACCTGACCAAGCCGTTCAGCCCGCGCGAGCTTGTGCTGCGGGTCCAGGCGATACTTCGGCGGCTCAGCCCGCCGTCCGCCGACGCCGGGGTCAGCCGGTATGGCGGCGAGACCCTGGTCCTGGACGAGAACCGGCGCACCGCCCGGGTACACGACGTCGAAGTAGAGCTGACCCCAACAGAGTGGGGCATCCTGCTGGCACTGACGAGTGTGCCAGGACGTGTTTACTCGCGCTTCGAGCTCATCAACAGGGTGCGGGGTTACGACTTTCAGGGCTATGAACGGACCATTGACTCGCATGTGAAGAACCTGCGGCGCAAGATCGAGCAAGACCCGGCGAATCCCCAGATCGTTCAGACGGTGCTCGGCAGCGGCTACCGACTCGGCCTGACCGCGGATGCCTGACCGGCCGAATCGCCGCATCCTCGGCATCGGCGAGCTCGGGCGCCGGCTGATTCTGGCGTTCGTCGGGGTAGCACTGGCGACCGTCGTGGCGGAGGCAATCTCCGCTTCCGTTACCGCGGATGCCGATCTCCGGCGGTTCGTTACGGCGCAGGAAACGATGCAGGCCACGGCGGCGGCCAGCGCCGCTGGCACCGCCTACCTCGGCAACGGCCGCTGGAACGCCGCTCGCCTGACGCCGGTCTTCGATGTCATTGACGGCACCGGGGCGGCGATCTCGGTCAGGCAGCCAGGAGGAGCAGTGCTCCGGGCGTCGGCGGACTATGCGCGCTTTCCTGCCCAGCCTGCGGTCAGCGAGCCGGTCGACGTGCGCGGCCAGCGGGTGGGCCTGGTCACCCTGCGGTTCGATGATGTGGGCCTGGGCGAGGCGGCGGACCGGTTCGGGACCGAGCGCTGGCATTCTCGCCTCTACGCTGCCGCCATCGGGGTGCTGGTCGCGTTGCTCGCTTCAGTAGCGATCACCAGGAGGATTAGCGCGCCGCTGGAGCGGATGCTGACCGCGATGCGGCAGCGCGGCACTGGCAACCGGAACGCCCGGATCGCGGACTTGCGCGCCGTCGGAGTGCTGCGTGAGCTCCTCGAGGGCTTCAACGGTACGGCAGATGCTCTTGACCGTCGCGACCGCGACCGGCGCAATCTCGTCGCCGACGTGGCCCACGAACTGCGCACGCCAGTGGCCGTCCTGCAAGCGGGCCATGAGGCGATGCTCGACGGCATCACCGAGCTCACCCCGGCGAATCTCCGGTCCCTTCATGACGAGGTCCTGCGGCTCAGCCGGCTGCTGGACGATCTCCAGGCGCTGGCGGCCGCGGAGGCCGCCGCCCTGCAGCTGAACCTTGGCAGCCTTGACCTTGCTGCCATCGCTGCCGACGCCGCGGCCAGCGTCAGCGAGCCGTTCGAACTGGCCGGCGTCCAGCTGACGACAGTCGTGGCCAGGGTTCATGTGTCGTGCGACCGGCGCCGGATGCGCGAGATCGTCATAAACCTGCTTACCAACGCCATGAAATACACCCCGGCCGGTGGCACGGTGGTCGTCGAGGCGGGTCCGCGCGGCCGCAGCGAAGCACGGCTGACGGTGCGCGACAGCGGCATCGGCATTCCCGCCGATGAGCTGCCGCATGTCACTGAGCGGTTCTTCCGCGGCAAGCGGTCGCAGGAGCTAGCGGCCGGCAGCGGCTTCGGCCTGACCATCGTGTCCGAGCTCGTCCGCGCGCACAATGGCACGCTAGTCATCAACAGCGAGCCAGGCGTCGGCACCGAGGTCATCGTCACCGTTCCGCAGGCGCCACGCCGGGACCGGCCCGAGGACCAACGCCCCTAACCCGCTGACCAGTGACCGGCTGCGCTGAGTACATGTTCGTCACCGACGAGTTCGTGATCGGGCTGGACTTCCGCGCCGCCGAGGCCAGGCTCGCGCGCATGATCAAGGACGGCTCGCTCACCGGTTTGTCGCAGCGCGCCTACTCAGACGGCCTGGCCACGGCGCCGGTTGCGGGCGTACCTGACGGCGCCGCGCAGCGCCGGCCTGGCCTGGCTACGGTGCAATGCCGCGACCTGGTGGCCCGGAATGGCTGCGCTCTGCTGGCGCTGCGCTGGGAGGCGCGCGAGCCGCTCGGCAGCCTCGTGCCAACTCTGGACGCTGACATCACACTCATCCCCGAGGGCGACGATACGACCCGTATGTCGCTAACAGCGGCCTACCGCCCGGCTGCTCCGGGTGCCGGGGCTGCCGACGCGGCTGTGCAGCGTGCGGCAGCGGTCACCGCCCGATCGCTCCTGTGCGGCGTCGCCGGGGCCCTGTCCTGCGCTATCTAGCCGGCCGCGACCGGTGTAGTGTCGCCAGTGGGAATGTCCGCAAGCAACCCGCACTGGCCAGCTCGAGGTGCGGGTACCGCGTCGCTCCAGACCTTGGCGGCTCGGCCTATCAGGCCGGAGGGACCAGGTGCGCAGCGATGCGAGCCCCGCCACGGATGCACGTCACGGAGCCGGCCGGAGCGCCGGCTGAACCGAGGTTGCGGTCAGCCAGCGTCCCCGCCGACGCCGTCGTCGCTGACCCGGCTGACATAGCTTCGCGGCTGGCTAAGGATCGCGATCGGATCGCCGCGGGTGTCAACGATCTCGTCGTGCACAGGATGTTCTCAGCGGCGCTGGCGCTGGAATCCGCGCTCTGCACGATGCCGGATGACCGCGCCGCCGCAAAGGTTCGCGGTGCCCTCAGCGAACTGGACCTTGCCGTGCGGTGCCTCCGGGACGTGCTCTTCGACGCTACGGCCGGCCTCACTTCTTAGCGCGGCGCGACTTCTTAGCGCGGCGCGTCGGAACACTCAGCTGCCAGCCAGGCCGTCTTCGGCTGGGACAGGTATTTGTCCTGAACAGCGGTACTTGATGGAGTGGCAGCTGCCCGATCGGGCCGCCCGCGGTTTCCCGGCGGTCTGCGGCGGCCTAATGGTGTTGACGGCTGGCGCCGCCGACCTCCTACCCTCAAGAGGTGACTGCCCGGGCAAGCGACGACACCGGACCAGCGACAGCCCGCCCTGGCGCAGGCGGGCCGGCCAGGCCCGGCCGAGCGGGCGGGCTGTGGTCCGCCCAGCGCCGCGGGCTCACCGTGGGGCTGGTGCTGACGATCACGTTCATTGCCTCCGAAGCGCTGGCCGTCGTCACGATCATGCCGGTCGTCGCGCGCCAGCTGGGCGGGCTGAACCTCTACGGCTGGGTCTTCAGCGCCTTCATGCTGGGTAACGTTGTCGGCATCGTCGAGGCTGGCCGCCTGGCAGATCGCTACGGCCCGGCCCGGCCGTTTATTGCCGGGCTGGCATTGTTCAGTGCCGGACTCGCCCTGGCTGGCCTGGCCCCGACCATGCTGGTTCTTGTCTGCGGCCGGGCGCTCCAGGGCATCGGCGCCGGGGCCGTGCCCGCGGTTGCCTATGTCGCCATCGGCCGCTGCCTGCCAGCGGCTCTGCGCGCCCGGATGATGGCTGTGCTGTCCACTGCCTGGGTGCTGCCTGGCCTCATCGGCCCGGCGGTCAGCGCGGCGGTGGCGAGCTTCTTCGGCTGGAGATGGGTATTCCTCGGGTTGCTGCCGCTCGTGGCGGTCACCGGTTCGCTGGCGATGCCTGCCCTGCTGCGGCTCGGGAGGCAGCCTGCCGCCGAAGGTGAGTCCCCGGCCGCTGAGCACCGGCTGAGCCATGGCCTGGCGGCCGCGGCAGGCGCCGGGCTGATCCTGACTGGACTCACGCTAGCCGCCGGATCCAGTCAGGTGCCTGCTGGCGCAGGCCTGGCCCTGCTGGGCCTCGCGGTGCTTGCCACGTCGCTGCGGCGGCTGCTGCCGGCTGGCACCTTCGCGGCCCGGCCGGGCCTGCCCGCGGTGATCCTCTGCCGTGGCTTGCTGACGTTCGCGTTCTTCGGCGCCGACGCGTACGTGACCCTGACGATCACCACGGTGCGCCACCACACGCCCGCGCTGGCTGGCGTGGCGGTGACGGGCGCGACGCTGGCGTGGACAGCTGGCGCATGGGTGCAGACCAGGCTGAACAGGACGTGGGAGGCACGCCGTCTGGTTGGCTTCGGCGTGGCCATCATCGCCATCGGCCTGGCTGGCATGACGCTGGTACTGCTGCCAGCCACGCCTGTGTACGTCGGCCTGGCGGCGTGGACCGTGGCCGGCTTCGGCATCGGCCTGGCATACGCTCCGATTTCGCTGCTCATGCTGCGCGAGGCGCCGTCCGGCCGGGAAGGCTGGGCGTCGGCATCGCTGAGCCTCGCTGACGTCCTGGGCACCGCACTGGGGATCGGGGCTGGCGGCGCTGCCGTGTCGGCCGCGACGGCGCGGGGCTGGCCGCTCGCGGCCGGAGTGGGCGTCGCGTTCGCTATAGCCGGGGTCGGCGCGCTGGCGCTGGCGCTGGCGAGCCGCCGGCTGCCAGGCAGCACCTGACCGAACCGTGCCGCGGACCAAGAGTAGGGTCACAGGGGTGCCTTCCGACGTTGCGGCAGACGGCAAGGGTACCTAGCCGACGTGCAGATCAGCCAGGTCAGCCGTGCCCGGCCCGGCGGGGTCAACGAGGACTATGCCTGCGCTGGCACCGACTGGGCGCTGCTCCTGGACGGCGCTACGCCCGTCGCCGGCGCCCGGACCGGCTGCGTCCACGACGTGCCGTGGCTTGTCCGCCAGCTTGCTGCCGCACTCAGCGCGCGCCTCATCGGCAATCGCGAGGCAACGCTCGCCGACCTGCTCGGTGAGGCGATCGAGCAGGCCAGCGCGGCGCACGCGGGCAGCTGCGACCTGGCCAACCCCGACAGCCCGTCCTCGACGGTGTCGATGGTCCGGTTGCGCGGCGATGACCTGGAGTACCTGGTGCTGGCGGACTCGCCGGTGGTGCTGTGCGGCCGGGACGGCGACTGCCGGGTGATCGTCGACGACCGCATCGCGCAGCTGCCAGGCGGACAGCCCTACGACGCCGCGCTGGTGCGCGCGAGCCGCAATTGCGCCGGTGGCTTCTGGGTAGCCAGCACCAGCCCGGACGCAGCCAGGCATGCCATAACCGGCATCGTCCCCGTCCTGGATCTGGCCGCAGCCGGCCTGTTCAGCGACGGCGCCAGCAGGATGGCGGACAGGTACGGCTACAGCTGGCCGGGGATCTTCGGCCTGCTGCGGTCAGCAGGGCCCGGCCACCTCGTCACGTTGCTGCGGGCAGCAGAAGGCAGCAACCCGCTGCCTGACGACAAGCAGCACGACGACGCGACTGCCGTCTACCTTCGGCTGCGGGACGGGTCATGAACGGGCCGGAAGCTGCCGCCGATGACCCCGTCGGCGTCAGCTATGACAGCCGCGCCGGCCGCTGGATCCTGCTGGCAACGGTGCTGGGGTCAGCGGTGGCGTCGGTCGACGCCACCGTCGTGGGCATCGCGCTGCCCGCTATCGGCCGCGAGTTCCGTACCGGCCTGGCCGCCCTGCAATGGGTGTTCATCGCCTACACGCTGACACTGGCCGGCTTGCTGCTCTTCGCCGGCGCGCTCGGCGACAAGTACGGCCGCAAGCGCATTTTCCTCATCGGGGTCGCCTGGTTCGCGGTGGCGTCGGCGATCTGCGGCCTCGCGCCGAGCGCGCCGGTCCTGGTCGCGGCCAGGGCGTTCCAGGGCATCGGTGCCGCCCTGCTGACTCCGGGCAGCCTGGCCATCATCGAGGCATCGTTCCGGCCGGATGACCGCGGCAAGGCCATCGGGGCCTGGTCGGGCTTCGCGGGCATCGGGACGGCGATCGGGCCGTTCCTCGGCGGCTGGCTGATCCAGGCGTATTCCTGGCGGCTGATCTTCGTCATCAACCTGCCGCTGGCCGCGCTCGTGGCTGTGGTCGCCTGGCGGCACGTGCCCGAGTCCCGCGATCCGGGCGCTACCGGGAAGGTCGACGTTGCCGGTGGTGCGCTGGTGACGGCTGGCCTCATCGGCCTCACCTACGGGCTGATCGAAGGCCCTTCTCGGGGCTGGGGTAACCCCGTTCCGGTCGCCGCGCTGACGGGTGGCACTGCCCTGCTGGCTGTATTCCTGGCCAGGGAACGGCGGGTTGCAGCGCCGATGCTGTCGCTAAGCCTGTTCCGATCCCTGCAGTTTGACGCGGCCAACGCGGTGACGTTCGTGGTGTATGCGGCCGTGGGCGGGGCGCTGTTCCTGCTGCCGATCCAGCTCCAGCAGGTATCCGGGTATACGGCGCTGCAGGCGGGTATCTCGCTGCTGCCGGTGACCGTGATCATGCTGGCGCTGTCGGCGCGCTCTGGCGGGCTGGCCGCGCGGATCGGTCCCCGGCTGCAGATGAGCGTCGGGCCTATCGTGATCGCGATCGGCCTGGCGCTGCTGACCCGGATCGACGCCGCCGGCAGCTACCTGACCCAGGTGCTGCCAGCTGTCCTGGTATTCGGCCTGGGGCTGGCGATCACCGTTGCGCCGCTCACCTCGACGGTGCTGGCCGCAGTCTCCGCCCGGCACGCGGGCATGGCATCGGCGGTTAATAACGATGTCGCCCGCGCCGCGTCGCTGATCGCCGTCGCCGTGCTCCCGGCCGCCGCTGGCCTGACCGGCGCCGCCTACATGCATCCGGCGCAGTTCTCGGCCGGGTTCCGCATCGCCGTGCTCATCGCCGCCGGGGTGTGCGTGGCTGGCGGCATCCTGGCCGCGGTCACCATCCGCAATCCGGCTCGGCGACCCGGACCGCAAGCCGCGCGACGGCCGGCCGTCCTGCACTGCGCGCTCGACGCCACGCCGCAGCGTGCTACGGCTCTAGCCGGTTCCGGACAGGCACAGGACCCGCACCCAGGAGATCGGCAATGAGCACGTTCGTACTGATTCCGGGTGCGGGCGGAGCGGCCTGGTACTGGCACCGGGTCGTGCCGCTACTGCGGCAGGCCGGGCACGAAGCGATTGCCGTTGACCTGCCCGGTGATGATCCGGCCGCGGGCCTGCCGGCCTACACCAGCCTGGTGACGGACGCGATCGGTGACCGTGCCAACCTGGTGCTCGTCGCGCAGTCGCTTGGCGGCTTTACCGCGCCGCTGGCAGCCGAGCAGGTGCCGGTGAGCGCTCTGGTCCTGGTGAATGCGATGATCCCGGTGCCCGGTGAGACGGCCGGGGCCTGGTGGGACAACACCGGATGGTCGGCGGCCAGGGTCGCGGCGGCAGACCGGGCCGGCTATGCCGCGGACTTCGACCTGGCCGTCTACTTCCTGCACGACGTCCCGGCGGACGTGGCGGCGGCGGGCGCCAGGTACCAGCGACCGGAAGCCGACGCGGTGTTCCAGTCGGCATGCGACTTCCGCGCCTGGCCCGATGTGCCCATCCGGGTCGTGGCCGGCGCGGACGACCGGTTCTTCCCGGTCGAGTTTCAGCGGACCGTGGCGTGCGACCGGCTCGGCCTTGTCCCCGACGTGCTGCCCGGCGGCCATCTCATGGCGCTCAGTCAGCCAGCCGGCCTCGCGGAGTACCTGCTCTCAGCCGGAGCCGGCCCGGCGGGCTAGCGGCTAGGACTGCAGCCACGGCGCGACCCACCGCGAGTCCAGCTGGCTCGGTGCGCGCAGGCTCTTGATCATCAGCCGGACCGAGCCGGCCACATCCCGCGTCAGCCGGAAGCAGTCGGCAGCCGATCCGCATGCCTCCGGCCCGAACTGCCGTGCCGTTGCTACCACGGTGGCCGCGAGGCCGGACAGCTCCGCGGCATCTGCCGGATCGAGGCGCCAGCCGTCCCGGCCAGGGCCGGCGCCCAGGTTCGCAATCTGGCGTCCGAGCCAGCCCCATGGGTCCGCGGTCAGCTCAGCATCCCAGACGCGCGCAGATGGCTCGTTGCCGGCGAACTGCGGATGGTAGTGGGCAACGGCGAAGCTGCCGGCTGCGTCGCCCAGGCGATCAAACAGGTCCGCTCGCCAGCGCGTGCGATCCACGGTGACCAGCTGAGACGCTGACTCGCTGCCGCGGTGCTCATGGTCGCGCAGTTCCCTGATCTCGACCCGCGCACCGTGCTCCATCGAGGCATCGTCCAGGTCGACCTCGAACCAGTGCCTGATGGTGACAGCACACCGAGAAAGCGCGAGCACGTGCAGCACGGTGCCTCCAGAGACACGAGCAGCCTCGCGGCCGCCGACGCATGCGGCCGCATCCGTTTCCAGCATGTAACGAAAACACGCGGCCTATTGACAGCAATCCTGTTCTTTCCTTACGTTTCACAAATATCTCCCCTTGAGGAGGCATGCCATGGCCGCTGCCAATCCCACCGCCGCTCCCCCCGCTACCAGCGATAACCAGCTGAAACGGAACGCCCTGGGGCTGCCCAGCGCGCTGGCCATCTCGCTGGCGTTCATCTCCCCCACCATCGGCGTGATCTTCATTTCATCGCTGATCGCCAGTAAAGCTGGTCTCTCCTCGCCGTTTGTCTTCATCATCGGCACGGTCGGCATCGCGCTGATGGCCTCGACGCTGGCGCAGTTCACTCGCCGGATCACCTCAGCCGGCACGTTCTACAAGTTCATCTGCCAGTCGTTCGGCACCTCGACTGCCTTTGTCGCCGGCATGGTCCTGCTGCTCGCCTACACGTTGCAGAGCCCGCTGAACATCAACTTGTTCGGCGGCTTCGTCAGCCAGGCACTGGGCACTGATTTCGGTGTCCACATCGCCTGGTGGATCCTGATGATCTTCATCGTGGTCGCGGTGGGCGCGCTGGCCTGGTACTCGGTGCATACCTCGATGCGCTTCGACCTGGCGTTCGTGATCGCCGAGGTCGCCGTCGCCGGGATCCTGCTGCTCCTCATCATCTTCAAGGGCGGCGACCACGGACAGGTGCCGACGTCGTTCCTGCCGAGCCACTCGCCGACCGGGTTCGGCGGGCTGGGCGAGGCGTTCGTGTTCATCGTGCTGGCGTTCTTCGGCTTCGAGTCGTCGACCACGGTGGCCGAGGAGACGCGCAATCCGCGGCGGAATCTGCCCATCGCGCTGATCGGCTCGGTGGTCCTGACCGGATTGTGGTTCACCTTCGCCATGTACTCGATCATCGTGGGCTATGGCGCTGCGCACGTGTCCAGCATCGCATCGGCCACGGCGCCGCTGCACGATCTCGCCGTCCGCTACATCGGCGGCTGGTACGGGAACATGATCGACCTCGCCGCGATCTCCGCGATCATCGCCGTGCTGCTGGCGATTCACACCGCCAATTTCCGCGTCATCTACGCTCTTGGCCGAGACGGCGCGCTGCCCAGGGCGCTCGGCCGTACCCACGCCAAGTACAAGACCCCGCACGTCGCGATCATCGCCTACTCGATCTTTGCCCTCGCCATCGGCCTGGCGGCCGGCGTCGCCCTGGGGTCCGATCCCCTCGTTCGGTGATCTCGGCTACCTGTCCTCGCTCGCCATCCTGCCGGTCTACATCGGCGCGAACATCGCGCTGCCGTTCTTCATCTACCGGCGGTACCGGAACGAGTTCTCGGTGCTCGTGCACGTCGTCTTCCCGGTCTTGTCCAGCGCTATCTTCCTGGTAGCCATCTACCTGAGCCTGCATCCCTACCCGACGTCCGCACCCACCAACATCTTCCCGTGGCTGCTGCTCGGGTTCATCCTGGCCGCCATCCTGATGGCCTGGCTCCTGCGCCGCCGCGGGTCACCAGTGCTGGAGAAACTCGGCAGCGTGCTGTTCATGGAGGCGCAGGCGACGCCCGAGGCCGTTGACGTGGCCGGGACTCCGGGCGGCCCGTCCGGACCGCTCGACAGGTCGGGTCCGGGGCAGGTGGATCGCAGCGCCGAGTAGCGCAGCGGCGTCCGGGCCCTGCCGGCCCGGACGCCGCGCGGCTCGCCGCGATCAACCCAGCCGTGCGGCATACTTATTGTCATAGTGAGAAAAACTCGGGCGACCCTTCCACCCGGACGCCGCCCGGATCGGCAGAGAGGAATCCGATGGGCAGGCTGACCGGCCAGAGTGCGCTCGTCAGCGGCGGGGCCTCCGGTATCGGCAAGGCAATAGCGGCGCTCTTCCTGCACGAGGGAGCCAGCGTCGTCGTCAGCGACATCAACTCGCCTGCGCTGGACACGGCGGTTAAGGAACTGTCGGCGAGCGGTCCGGTGACCGGCGTCACCGGCGATGTCCGGTCGATGGCCGATGCGGGGCGCATGGTCGCCGCGGCGGTCGACGAGTTCGGCAAGCTCGACGTGCTGGTGTGCAATGCCGGCATTACCAGCGTGATGCCGATCGAGCAGCTCGGCGAGGACGAGTGGGATGCCGTCCTCGAGACTAACGTCAAGGGCATGTTCACGCTGGTCAAGCACGCCGTTCCGCAGATGATCCGGCAAGGCGGCGGGCGCATCGTGACGCTCGGCTCGGAGATGGGCATCGTCGCAGTGCCCGAGTCCCCTGCCTATAACGCCAGCAAGGGCGCCGTCATCATGTTCACCAAGTCGATCGCCGTTGACCTGATCCGGCACAACATCCGGGTCAACTCGCTCTGCCCTGGCATCACCAGGACGCCGCTGCTGCAGGCGGAAGTCGACAACAGCGTCGATCCTGCCAGGACGGCGGCCGAGCAAGCCGCCTGGGCGCCCATCCTGCGAGTTGCCGACCCGATGGAGATCGCGCACGGGGCACTGTTCCTGGCTAGCGACGACAGCTCGTTCGCGGTGGGCAGCTGCCTGGTCCTCGACGGCGGCTTCACTGCCCGCTGATAGGAACGGGTCGTGAACGCATCTTCCAGATCAACTCTCGTCCCGGCCGATGTGCGGCTGGCCAATCTGGTCCGCATCGTCCAGGAACTGCGCAGCACCGATGCGCTGTCACGCTCCGATGTTGCCCGGCAGGTCGGCATGTCGCTGCCGACGGCGCACCGGCTCGTGGCCGACCTCGCCGATCGCGGCCTGGTGGCGCAGGAGACTCCCGCCTCGGGCGGCACTGCCCGGCTGGGGCGGCCGCCGGTGGTGTACCGGTTCCGCGATGACGCCGGCCTGCTTGCCGGGATAGACGCCGGCAACGAGACGACCCGGCTCGCGGTCGCGGCGCTGTCCGGCCAGGTCCTGGTGTCGCGGTCGCTGCCGTCGGCAAAGCTCGGCCGCCGCCTGCCGGCCATGCTGGCCGACATCATCAGCGACATGATCGGCTCGGCCGGGCTGCCGCTGAGCAGGCTGGCCGGCGCGGCGGTCGGCATCGCGGCGTGCGTAGATGCCGACGGCGTACTGCGCGATCCCCCGGCTCACCGGGCCTGGCAGGGGCTGCCGCTGCGGACGGCACTCAGCGAGCAGCTGGGCTGCGAGGTGGCCGTTGCCCAGGATGACCACTTGTCCCCGATCGCCGAGAGCAGCGCACGCGGGACCTTCCCCGGCGCGTCTTCGCTGCTGGTACTCGAGATCGGCCGTGGCATCGGCGTCGGGATGACGATCGACGGCCAGCCGGTCTCCGGAGCCCGCGGCGGCTTTGGCCGGATTGCGAGCTGGCCGGTCAACGACCCGGTGAGCGGCCAGGCACGGAGCCTCGGCGAATGCCTGGTCACCGGCGGCCTGGTCGATCAGTACCGGGCCAGGGGCGGCAGCGGTGACGTGCACGACGGTGCCACGCTCGCAGCGGCAGCCCGCGGCGGCGACCGGCAGGCTCAGCTCGTCCTCGGCTGGGCAGCTATCGAGATCGCCGACGTCATCACCCGCCTTCAGCACCTGTGCGACCCGGAGGCCATCGTTATCGGCGGGGGCCTCGCACGCGCTCATGATCTGCTCGAGCCGGTACTGACGCGCTGGCTGCCGCCAGGCGTACGAGCAGCCAGAAGCGTGCTAGGCGAGCACGCGGTGGTCGCCGGGGCACTGATCGTGGCCGGCTCCTTCGTGGAGAGCTGGCTGAGCGCCCATCTGGCCCGAGCCTGATGAGTCCCGCCCTAAGGAGTTGACTGCCATGGCGCAGCTGCCCGCCCTCATCGCCGGCCAGCCGGTGCAGACAAAGGCTGAGGTACCTGTCGAGGATCCGTCATCCGGAGAGGTCATGGCGGTCACCGCCGACTGCGGTCCGGAAGAGATCGATGCTGCGGTCCAGGCGGCAGCGGCGGCAAGCCGGTCATGGCGGCTGGTTGCCGTGGCGGAACGGGCCAGGCTGCTGCGGCGGCTGTCCGCGCTGATCCAGCGTGACGCCGACAGCCTCGGGCAGCTGGAGAGCCAGCAGACCGGCAAGCCGCTGCGCCAGGGTCGCAGGGACGCCGAGATCACCGTCCGCTACTTCGATTTCTACGCCAGCGCCGTCGAGACGCTCTACGGCGCGGCCTTCTCCCTGGATTCGCACACCTCGGTACAGACCCGGTGGGAACCGCACGGCGTTACCGCGCACGTGATCCCGTGGAACTACCCGCTGCAGATTCTCGGCCGCTCGATCGCGCCTGCGCTGGCTATGGGCAACTGCACGGTTCTGAAGCCGGCCGAGGAGGCGCCCCTCACCGCGCTGAAAATCGCGGAGCTGGCCAGCGAGGCGGGGTTTCCGGCTGGTGCCGTCAACGTCGTACCGGGATTCGGCGAGTCGGCGGGAGCCGCCCTGACCGCGCATCCCGGCATCGGTCATATCTCCTTCACCGGATCGGTCGAGGTCGGCCGCCTGATCAGTCATGCCGCCGCGGAGCACCTGATCCCGGTCACGATGGAGCTCGGCGGCAAATCGCCGAATGTGCTGTTCGCCGACGCAGACCTGGACCGGGCCGTTCCGGTCATCGTCAACTCCATCTTGCAGAACGCGGGCCAGACCTGCTCGGCGGGCTCCCGGCTGCTTGTCGAGGACAGCATCCACGACGATGTCGTGGACCGGATCACCAAGATCTTCGCTGGCGTGGAGATAGGGCCGGCCCTGGCGGATCCGGCGCTCGGCCCGCTGATCTCCGGTCCGCAGCGCGACCGGGTCCGCTCGTTCCTCACGGCGCCCGACCGAGGCGGCCGCGTCGTTTACGGCGGAGAGCCGCTGACCGGCGGCCGGTACGGCAATGGCTACTTCTTCCAGCCCACCCTCGTCGATGATGCGGACCCCGCCAGCCTGATCTTCCAGGCGGAGGTCTTCGGCCCGGTACTCGCGGTGACGAGCTTCAGCGACATCGATGAAGCGATCGCCCTGGCCAACGGGACGGAATACGGCCTGATCGCGGGGGTGTGGACCACGAACGTCGGCACCGCGCAGCGCATGATCCGAGATGTCATCTCGGGCCAGGTGTTCGTGAACACCTACGGCGCCTCCGGAGGCGTCGAGCTGCCGTTCGGCGGATTCCGGCAGTCGGGCTTCGGCAGGGAGAAGGGTGCCGAAGGCCTGCGCGGATTCGGTCAGCTCAAGACCGCCGTTATCGCCGCATGACACATCCGGCTCGATCGCTGCCGCCAGCGAGCACCGGGCTCCTGCCGGTGCCGCTCGATACTGATGCCGAGCTTCCCGTGGCTGTCAGCGACGCCCGGCTGGACACCCCGGCCATGCTGGTCGACCTGGACATAGCTGACGCCAACATCGCCAGGATGGCCGCTTTCTCACTGCGCACCGGGATGGCACTGCGCCCGCATATCAAAACCCACAAGAGCGTCGCCATGGCCAGGAAGCAGCTGGCCGCTGGCGCGGCCGGGCTGTGCGTCGCGACGGTCGGCGAGGCATCGGTACTGGCCGCCGCCGGCCTCACGGACCTGACCCTCGCCTATCCCGTGGTGGGCACGCGCAAGCTCGAGCGGCTCGCGGCTGTGCTCCGCGACGCCGAGATCACGCTGGTCGCGGACTCGCCGGACGTTGTCGACGGCTACATTGCGACGGCCAGGCGAGTCGGCCGTCCGGTCCGCGTGCTGGTCGAGGTGGATACCGGTATGCACCGGGTCGGGGCGACGCCGGGACTGGTCACGGAGCTGGCCCGGCATATCGAGAGATCGGCGGTGTTGCTGTTTCGCGGCATCCTCACCCACGCCGGCCACGCACATGACGCGACCGACCAGCTGGGTATCGAGCGCGTCGCCCGCGAGGAAGCCGCTGTAATGGGCGAGGTTCGCGCCGACCTGGAGCGCGCCGGATATCAGGTGGATGTCGTATCGGCGGGCTCAACGCTGACCGCGCGCTACCTCACCGCTGCGGACGGCATCTCCGAGATCCGTCCCGGCACCTATGTCTACAACGACCTGCGCACGCTCAGCTGCTGGGCGTGCACGCCGGACGAGCTCGCCGTGACGATGCTCAGCACCGTCGTCAGCGCCGCCGGCGATCGGGTGACCGTAGACGCCGGGAACAAGACCCTGACGAGCACTACCAGCGCCGACTACGGCTACGGTCATCTGCTCGGCCGTCCGGCCAGCCGGTTCACCAGGCTCTCCGAGGAGCATGGCGTGCTGTCGGTCCCCGATCCGCCCGGGCTGCACGTTGGCGACCGGGTCCAGATCGTGCCCGTCCATGCCTGCGTCTGGAGTGACCTGCAGCCCGAGGTCTACGGAGTCCGCGACGGCCAGATCACCGAGCGCATCCGCGTCGATGCTTTCCGGCACAGCCTGTGATGGCCGGGTCAGCTGTCCAGCCGGACCGCGGTTCCCGCCGCCTCGCGGTCCGCAATCTCCAGGACATGGGCGGTGACCGCCGCGTCAACCACGGCCGAGCCCACTGAATCGAAGACGAGGCGGCTCGCTCCGCCGGGCAGGTCGCGCTGGCCGGCGAGCAGCTCACCGAGCTCGATGCAGCCGGTGCGATCGGCCCCGGCCGGCAGGTAGGCGCACTCCCCCACGATGAGCGCATCAGCGAGCACGTCAGCCACCACCGCCGCGCCATCCAGCATGCCCTCGCCGAGTTCGCGCTTGCCTGCGGTGTCAGCACCCATCGCGAGTACGAGCGCTCCCGGCCGGACGTCCCGCGCCTGCAGCAGGGGCTCGCGGGCCGGCGTCGCGGTAAGCACCAGATCGGCGCCTGCCGTGGCTGCGGCCGCAGATTCGCATACCACGACCGCGCCGGGCAGCGTGGCAGCGACTTCGTCAGCATGCACGCGGTCGCGGCTCCACAGCCTGACCTCACTGACAGACAGGACCGTGCGGAGCGCGGCCACCGACTGGCGGGCCACCGGCCCGGCCCCGAGCACCGCGATGCTGTGCACGCCGGGACCGGCCAGCCGGCGTGCGGCCACCGCCGCGATGGCCGCGGTGCGCATGGCGGTAATGTCGGCCGAGTCGAGGATTGCCCGCAGCGTGAAGTGATCCGGATCAAAGGCGAGAATGACCCCGGCCGACTGGCCCGCGTCCGGACGCAGGTTGGCCTTCACCGACAGGACCTGCGCCTCCAGCAGCCCGGTTTTCAGGTGCAGAGCGGCACCCGGCAGCCGGAGCTGGCCAGCATAAGCGGCAACGTGGCTCCCGGTCGCTATTGCCACGAGCGCGCGCTCGGCGGACTCGATCAGGTCAGGCCAGCGCAGTAGCCCGCGCACCTCTGAGCGGCTCAGCAGGCGAACCGGATGACCGGCAGGGTTGTCCACTCGTCAAGCCTAATGAGCCCGCCGCGAGCCTGCGCCGGATCAGCGGGCCGGCCGACTCGTGCATATCACCATCGCCGTCGGGTAGCGGGCCAGGCTGGATCTATCGCCAGACGGGAGAGACGCCATGACTAGTTCGGCTGGACTGAAGCGGGGACGAATGAGCGGCTTCCTGCTGATGCGGCGTCTGCAAGGTCCGCGCGGGCTGGCGCGGTGCTCGCCGTGCTCGGCGGAGCCTGGTTCGTGCTGGGTCAGCCAGTGACCGCAGTACCAGCTGGACCCTGATCTGGAGGCTGCGGACGAATACCGCCAGGCGTACTGACAGGCCGCAGCAGGCCTGACGCCTCGCCAACCATCCGGCAGGTCATCGGGCCGCAGTTGTCACCCGCTCGGCCAGGACGGGCGCACCGTCACCAGCCAGGCCGCAGCCCGGCCGGGCGGCCGGTCATGGCCAGCAGCAGCGACAGCGCCGGTCCGGACACTTCCGGCCCGATGCCATGCGCCCAGCCGGTATCCGTGGCGACCAGGCGCAGCCCTTGTATCCGCTTCTTCCCGCCCACCGGGAAACTGGATTTGATGTACATATCGAGGCACTCGTCCGCGGCACCGGCCGGGACTTCTCGCTCCACGCCAGCCGGACGGCGGATGTCCTCGCCGTGCACGACAACCTCGCCGAGCATGGCGGCCACCGGGGCAGGCGGGTGGTTGGTCGTCGTCGTTCGCAGCCGCAGCCGGTCGGCGATCTGCCGGGCCGAGAGCTGCTCGCGGTCGCGTGCGTCGGCTGCCATGAACGTGCTGAACCGGAACCCCGAGGCAGCCATGCCCCGAAGGAAGTGCCCCTGGGTCTGCTCCGCGCCGGCCAGCACGTGCGCGGCCAGGAACCCGATCGTCCAGCCCTCGCACAATGACGGTGCGGCCCACTGCTCAGGGGTCAGTGCCTCGATCGTACCGGCGAGCGCCTCGCGCTCCGTATGGATCCGCGCCCAGGTGGTCGCATTATCCGACATATCCCGCCTCGATTCGTCAGTGGTCACCGTCGTGTCCTGTCGTCCCATACAACGAATGGCGGCTGGTGCTCTTCGACACGATCGGCAGCGAGCCACGGGCCACGACTGGCGGGGTGGATAGAGAGTGCCAGCTGCAGCCGGCGCGCGAGTCTAGCTGCTAAGGACACCATGCCTCGTCGAGCTCGCCGGCGACGGCATCCGGGGCGCGCATCCGCCACGCATCGGTGATCAGTTCCCGGAGCCGCTCGATACCAACCTCGGCGAGCCGGACCATCACCAGCGGCCAGCCGTCATAGCCGGAAGTGGTGAAGAAGATCTCGGGCTCGCCCAGGAGGAGAGCCTGCTTCTCGCCTTCATCGCCGACATACAGGACCGCGATGTCGATTCGGATGAGCCGTGGCTTGCTCTGCCTGCGCTCCGGATAGGACCAGACGAATCCCTGGCCTGCCACCCGGAAGTCAAAGCCGTCGCTGTCGATCTCCTCGACCCCCGGCAGCGCCAGCGCGATCCGGCGGACGTCGTCGGCGTCAGTCATCGAGACCTCGCCCTGACCGTGCCACGCGCATAAGGACATGCTAGACATCGGCACTGACATCCGGGCGGCCCGTTCGACGTACCCGGCTTGGTGCCTCGAGGCCGAGGCGGACCAGCTCGATAGTCAGGCACCGGTCCTCGACATACAGCAGCCCCGCGTCCGCTGCGATGGCGCATGCCTGCGCGGACGCGATGCCCAGTTGCAGCCATAGCGCCGTGGCACCTGCGGCGACGGCCTGGCGCGCGATATCTTCGGCGTGCCACGATGGCCGGAACACGTTGACCAGGCCTACCGGCTGCGGGATCTCGGCCAGCGTCCGGTAGACCGGCTCGCCGAGTATCTCGCTGGCATGCGGATTCACCGGGATGATGCGCCAGCCATGCCGCTGCATGAGCGCCGGCACGGAGTGCGCGGCCTTGGCAGCCGCACCGCTCGCGCCCACCACCGCGATGGTGTCGTAGCCGGTCAGGATCCGCTCGACAATGACGTCGGTGCTGGTCACCCGGTCACCCTACCGGCCGCCTAGGACCTGGGTTGCACGGCCGGAGCTGGCCCCAGGCCGCCCCGCGGCGGCCCGGTGCGAGTTACGGACGGACGCCGCAGGTGACGGCCAGGCTGATGACAGTCGCGAGAGCACCCAGTGGCAGCACCGGCAGCAACGCGGGCGCGACGAGGATGACACCGCCGCCCGCCGCCGCGCCGCCCGCCACGGCGGCGAGCACGGCCGCGCTCAGGCCGAGGCCCTTGCCGCCACGCCCGGCTGTCGCGATGTCGGCGACGGCACCGGTCAGCGTCCCGGTCAGGTAGGTGGTCGACAGCGTCGTCCTGATCCCGCGCACGGCCGCGCTCTGCAGCCCCATGGCGAGAGCGGCCGTGGCCAGCAAGCTCAGCTGCCAGCCGTCGGCCGGGTGGCTGCCAGCCAGCTCCCAGCCAGCCGTGAAACCTGCGACGGCGACGATCTCCGCCACCAGGGTGGCCGTGACGGTGGCCGGCCACAGCAGATCCGAGCCGCTCGATGCCGCGCCGATCCGGCTGCCGAGCGCGGCGCCGCCGATATAGCCGCCGAAGGCGGCCGCGGTATGAGCTGCCAGCGCTCCGGACGCGCGAGTGACAGCCAGGCCGATCAGGATCAGGTTGCCGGTCATAACGCTGGCGAATACCCCGCCAAGACGGACGAAAGACGCCAGGTCCGTTGCACCGCTGGCAAATGCCAGCGCCGCGGCAAGCATGACTAGCGGTACGCCTCTGCGGGCGTCCTGGCTCTCGCTCACGCCGTGATCACGCCGTCGCTGCCTCGCTGCTCGGGGCCGGCCTCGGCCTGACCGTGCTGTCACTGAATACCCGCACTGCCGCGTTCCACCCCGGCCGCCGACAAGTCTCTGGTCGGCGCCGCAACCGTCGCGGCTGATGGCAGTCATGAGTACATGACGTGCAGAATCCTCCGCCGAGCGGGATGTTGGCCAGGCCGTTGGCGGGCCTGCTCGCGTTATGCGCAGCACTAGCGCTGGCAGGCTGCGCTGCGGCGCCGAGCGGTCGGGTGAGTCTGGGTCGCAAGCCGGTCGCGCGCAGCTGGCCCGGCTGCCGGCGGGCAAGCACGACGCGGCCGACCTGGTTATCTACTGGGCCAACTGGTGCGGCGGCCCGACCGGACCGCTATCGGTCCAGGTAATGCTCCCTGCTGGCGGCAAAGTCAGCGGGCCGTTCAACGGGCCGCCTGACTACAACCTGGTGCCGGGCTGCCTGCAGCACGGCCGCCCGTCGACGGTTTCAGTTGTCGACGCATACGGGCCTGGGCTTGCCGGATGAGTCCAGCGGTCAGGTGCTAGCCGATGCGAAGCGGAAGCGCGCGCGGGCCGCGGATCTGGCCGGCCGACCACGCCACTGCCGACGGGTCAGCCAGGCTGAACTCCGGGACTCGGTCAAGCCAGACTTCCAGCGCGACCCGCAGCTCCATGCGGGCCAGGTGCGACCCGACACATCGGTGGATGCCGAGGCCGAAGGCAGCATGCCGGTTGACCTCCCGGTCGATGAGAACCTCACCGGCCCGGTCGAACTGCGCCGCATCCCGGTTTGCTGCCGGGAACGACAGCAGGATCCAGTCATCGGCCTTCATGTCCGCGCCGCGCCAGTGCATGTCCTGCTTCACCAGCCTCGCCATGGTGACAGGCGCGTAGGCGCGGAGGAACTCCTCCATGGCGGTCGCCAGCAGCCCCGGATCGGCGACGAGCCGCTGCCGGTCCTGCGCAGTCCGGGCCAGATGCCACAGTGAGGCGCCGATAGCACTCCACGTCGTGTCGATTCCGGCAATCAGCAGCAGCGCCATGGTGCCGACCACGTGCGCGGCCTCGAGCTTGTGCCCGTAAAGCTCGGCATTGATCAGGTACGTGGTGAGGTCCGCGCGAGGGTTGTCCAGGTGGTCATGGACCTGCGCGAGCAGGTAGTCGAACAGGGCGGTCATCCGCGCGATCCGCTCTTCGGGCGGCAGGTTGACGCCTTCGAGGGTGTTCTCGACGAACTGCCGGAACTGGGGACCGTCTGCTGGCGGGAAGCCGAGCATGTCGGCGATGACGCGCATCGGGATGTGCTGCGCGTAGTCACGGGCGGCATCGACGACGTCCTGGCCTTCCAGCGCGTCGATGAGCGAGTGGCACAGCGCCCTGGTCGCCGGCTCCTGCCTGGCTACTGCGGTCTTGGTAAATGCGGGCAGCAGCAGCTTGCGTGCATCGTGGTGGAACGGCGGGTCCGAGGAGATCGGCGGTGAACCGCCGATCGGAGCAAGATCGCGAGGCGGCCGGAAGTTGCTCATGATGATCGCTCGCGAGGAGAAGTGCTCGGTGTCGTAGGCGACGGCTGCCACGTCCTCGTAACGGGTCGGCAGCCATCCGCCGCCGAACCGGTCAGTGTGCGCAATCGGGCAGCGCTGCCGCAGGTCGTCCTGAATCGGATAGGGATCAGCCGACCATTCAGCCTCCAGATGCGAGAAGTCGGTCGCCCAGTCCGACACCGGCCCGGTGATGATCTCGTTCCGGGTGCCGAAGGGCTCCTCAGTGTCGGTCTCCCGGAGATTCCGGCTGAAGCGGTCATCGACGGCCATGTCAGCTCTCCTCGACCAGTTCGATGGCGCGTTCCGGGCAGTTGGCCACCGCGAGGCGGGCGTCACGCTCGTTGCCGGGCGGCACCGTGCCGTCGCCGAGTACCTGTCCGAAGCCCTCGTCGTCGTCACCGAACAGATCGGGCGACAGGTCATAGCAGCGGCCGTGGCCCTGGCAGCGGTCTGGGTCGATCTGCAGTTTCACCGGACTGCTCCTGTCTGTGCTGTGCTGTCGCTCCGGCCGAGACCGGCGACGACCCGGGCGAGCAGGGCGGCCCACTCGTCGTCGTTGACCGTGTGCAGGTCCGGCGTGACGAGCGCGCTTCCCATCGCCAGCAGGAGGCAGAAATGGGCCAGCGCACCTGGTGACAGTCCGTCGTCGATCTCGTCACCGGCCTGGGCTACCCGCATGAGATTGGCGAGCCAGCCGGCCCGCTCGCCGACGTAGTCGCGCATCGGCCGGGCAACTTCCTCGTCCCGACGGGCCGCGACGAGCGCCTCCACCAGGAGGTAGCCGCGGGCGTCGGGCTGACGGGGCAGCTGGCGGCCGATGGCCAGGAGCAGTTCGGTGACCGGCCGCCCGGGGTCAGCGGCGAACATGTCGGCCAGAACCCGGCGGCCGTGCGTCCGCAGCGCGTCCACCAGCAGTTCGGCCTTCGAGCTGAAGTGCGCGTACAGCGCGCCGTTGCTGACGCCGGCTGCGGCTGCGATGTCGGCCACCCGGGTTCCGTCGTACCCGCGCTCGGCGAAGACGTCGGCTGCGGCCCGCAGCAGCCGATCACGGGTGTCTGCGGCGGTGACACCTGCGATCCGGCCCATGGACAGAATTAAACGAACGTTCATCTGATTCGTCAAGGGCCAGTCGCGGGCGAGCCGGAGCGGTGACAGGACGCCGTTGACCGGCCTGCTCCCAGGTTGCGGCCGCCGCGGGAGGAACGGCTGCCGCCGGCCTCAGCCCCCGATCACGTTTGCGGCTCGCCAGCAGGGTAGTGAGGCTTGCACCCTCCTGCTGAACTGGAGCTATTCATGATCATCCTTGGTGTCATCCTGCTCATCATCGGTTTCCTGGCCAAGATCGCGATCCTGTGGACGATCGGAATCGTGCTCCTGCTGATCGGGCTGGTCCTCGCGCTGCTCGGAACCGCGGGCCGCATGGTCGGCGGGCGCAGGCATTACTGGTAGCTACGGCGGCGGCCGGGACACCGGCCGCCGCTCTCCCCCGGCCAGTTTGGCTGCGTCCCGCACGGGAGCTAGCTGCTGCTCCCCGAGCAGCTAGCTCCCCTCTGTTTGCCTGGAGGTGCCGGTCCGGCCCGGTCATCACCCCGGCTGGGTGACCTACTGCCCGTCAGCACTGCTGCCGCGCCTGGTTACGACTGCTTCACCGTGTGCAGATCGCGCTGGTGCCGGCGCTCATCCCAGGCGGCCAGCCGGGCGATGGACCGGGCCTGGCTTTCCCGTGCGATAGCGGCCAGCGCGGCTAGCCCGATCACGAGCGTGATGACGGTCTCCTGAAAGCGCTTGTCTCTCGGCAGCCGTGCCAGCGCAACGACGACTACACCAGCCAGCGCCACGCGCCGGTTACGGTCAGCTGCTCGAACCGATCGCGCAGGCACTTCGGACATCGCGCACCTCCTCGGGGAACCTCATGGTGCCTCGGGCCGTCCTGCCGGAACTCACCCCAGCAGGGTGAGGCACTCTCCCGCCTGGTTGGACACGCTGAGCAGACGCGGCGTCGGGCCCATCCGACGAGAAGGCGCGGCGGACCGTTGGGCGCTGTGCGACGCCCAGGGCGCTGCGCTGCGGACTCGGCGGAGGTGACCATGTCTGACACCGGCAGCGAGCCGGGCCCGGCTCTCGATGACCCGGATGCCAGTGACGCGAAGCAGGCCGAGGCCAGCCAGTCTGAGGCCAGCCAGGCTGAACCGGAGAAGACTCAGGCTGAGCAGGCTGAGCTGGAACGGCTGCGCGCCGAGGTTGCCAGGCTGCAGGCCAAGCAGCCGGCTCCGGCGCGCCGGCATCGGCTCAGCTGGCGGCTCCCGGTCGCCACCTTGCTCATCGTGCTGGGGTGCGTGCTGGCGCCTGTTTCGGTGCTAGCGGTCTGGTCCGCAAATCAGGTCTCGGACACGAGCCGTTACGTGGCGAACATCGAGCCGCTGATCCACGAACCGGCGATCCAGAACGCGCTGACCGACAAGGTGACGGTCCAGATCACCAGCCGGCTCAACATAGCCGGGCTCACCAATGAAGCGGCGGGCCTGCTGACATCCAAGGGACTGACCAGGGTCGGCGCGCTGCTGAAGACGTTCAGCCCGACCATCGCCAGCTCCGTCGACGGTTTCATCCATAGCCAGGTATACAAGCTCGTGACGAGCCCGAAGTTCGCCAATGCCTGGCTCCAGGTCAACAAGGTGGCTCATCAGCAGCTCGTCAATGCACTCGCGGGGAACCATAACGGTGCCGTCAAGATCAACAGCAACGGCCAGGTCACGATCGACCTGGCACCGTTCATCGCGATCGTGAAGCAGGACCTGGTGAAGCGCGGCTTCACCATCGTGAACAGCCTGCCGCCGATCCATCCCACCCTGGCCCTGTTCACCGCGCGAGACCTCGTTCAGGCACAGACCGCGTACCGGCTGATCAACGATCTCAAGATCGTGCTGCCGCTGCTGTCGCTGCTGCTGATGGGCCTGGGCATATTCGTCGCCCGCGGGCACCGGCGCGCTCTGATCGGAGCCGGGCTCGGGCTCGCCGCGAGCATGCTCGTGCTCGCCGCCGGCCTGGCAATCTTCCGCAGCCTCTACCTGAACACGGTGCCTGCCAGCGTGCTGCCGAGCGACGCCGCGGCCGCCATGTTCGACACGTTCGTCCGCTTCATCAAGGACGGGCTGCGGCTGATCCTGGTGGTCGGCCTGATCGTGGCGCTCGGCGGGCTCTTCACCGGGCCGTCGGCAACGGCCGTGCAGACTCGCGGTGCAATCCGGAAGGGCCTGGGCTGGATGCGGCGGAGCACCGAGCACGCCGGGCTGCAAACCGGTCCGGTCGGCACCTGGACCTATGCGCATAGGTCCGCACTCAGGATCAGCTCAGTGGCGGTCGCCGCGCTGATCTTCGTCTTCTGGGGCCGCCCGACCGTCGCGGTGGCCATCGTGATCGCTGTCCTGCTGCTGGTCGTGCTCGGACTGATCGAGCTGATCGGCAGGCCTCCCGCGCCGGCGACGACGGCTCAGGTCTGATCGTGGCCCCAGTAACCCGGATGGTAATTCCGGGCATAATTCGGGATCACCCTTTGCGGATGATTTCCGAAGTGAGGTGACGGGCAATGCTGAGCATGTGGATCCCCGTGACCGGTTCTGGTCGGTAGGCAAGCGAATGGCGGACCCGGTGGAGTCCATTGCCCAGCGGGTCGCCGAGCGAGTCGTCGACCTACTAGTGCGCGCGCTCGATGTCAACGACCTCGTCCAGCGAGTCGACCTGAACGCCGTGCTGCGCCGGGTGGACCTCGACGAGGTCCTCGGCAGGGTGAACGTGAACGCGCTGCTGGACAAGGTCGACGTGAACGTGCTGCTCGACCGCGTGGAGGTCGACCCGCTGCTGAACCGTGTCAATGTCGATGCCCTGCTCGAGCGGGCCGACGTCAATGCGCTCATCGGGCGGGTGAACGTGGATGACGTGATGCGACGAGTCGACCTGGACTCGGTGCTGAGCCGGGTCGACGTGAATGCGCTAGTGCGGCGCATCGACATAGACGGGCTCATCGAGGACACCGACCTCGGCGCGGTTATTGCCAGATCGTCCAGCGGCGCGGCGAGCGAGGCGCTGGACGCGGCCCGCAGTCAGGCCGTCGGGCTTGACCAGTTCGTCGACCGGTGGGTAGCCCGGCTGCTGCGGCGTAAGCATCCCGGTCCGGTCGCGCCGGTCGCAGTGCTCGACGGCCAGGCAGAGTCATGACCGGCCGGAAGCACGCGCCCGGATGGCTGAGTGAGGCAGGTCACTACGCCGGCTCGGTATCCCGGTTCCTGGCGTTTATCATCGATGCCGCGGTCAGCAGCGGCCTGTTCGCCCTCGGTCTTGCGGCCACGTCTCTCGTCGTGCAGGTCGTGACCGGCCACTCGGTCAGCTGGAGCCGGACGAACATCGTCGTCGCTGTGATCTACGCGGTCTGGGAGTTCTTCTACTTCGCGTATTCGTGGGCCATGAGCGGGCGAACCTTCGGCATGGCAGTACTCGGGGTGCGCGTTGTCCGGGCCGACGGCACCACCCTCGACCCCAGGCGGGCAGTGGTGCGCGCCCTCGCGTTCCCGCTCAGCTTCCTCTTCCTCGGGCTGGGATTCCTTGGCATTCTCGTGCAGCGCGAGCATCGCGCTTTGCACGATCTCATCGCAGGCACCGCGGTGATCTACGCATGGGATGCCCGGGCCGCCCGCATCCGGTTCCTCGCCCGCGACGATGCGGCTAGCCTGCCTCGCCAGCCCGCAGCCGACGCGATTCAGCCGCCGGGCTGATGCGCCGCGGACGGCGTGCGGGCGCGGCGGGTCCGCGGGCAAGGAGCGCGCGTGCCGTGAACCTCATCCGCAGCGGGTGAGGCATCGTTCGGCTGGAACCGGGATGTTGGACGAAGTAGGCGCAGCCGCGCTCAAGTGACTGTGCCGGAGCGACGGAAAGGACCTGACCATGAACATGGCAGCCAACATCGACGAAGGGATGCGGGCGGCGCTGGCTGAGCTGGCCCTCGGAGATCCGCAGCTGCTCGGCGAGGCCCTCGGACTGCGGGCGGACTTCCAGCACGAGAGCGGACTTGACGCGCGCACCTTCTCGCTGGTCAAGATCGCCGCGCTGATCGCGCTCGATGCCCCGCCGGCCTCGTACCTGTGGCAGGTAGGTAACGCGCTGGACTCCGGTGCCACGACGCAGGACCTCATCGGCGTGCTGCGAGCCATCGCGCCCCAAGTTGGCCTGCCGAAGATAGTGGCCGCCGCGCCAGAGCTCATGGTCGCGCTCGGCCTGACCTTGCCGGACGGTGTGTGATGTTTGTCCGGCGACGCCCGTTGCTGCGTGCCGCGGTTGTGGGCGGCACTGCCTACGCGGCTGGCAGCCACATGGCTAAGAAGTCGGCTGCGCAGGGACAGCAGGAGGACGAGCAGAACCAGCGCATCGACGACCTCGAGCAGCAGCAGCAGCAGGCACCGGCGCCCAGCCCCGAAGCTCCCGCCGCGGCGCCGGATTCGTCGATGCTCGACCAGCTGACCCAGCTCAGCACGCTGCACCAGGCAGGTGTGCTGACCGACGAGGAATTCACTGCTGCCAAGGCTAAGCTGCTTGGCAGCTGACGGTCCGCGCGGCCGCCGCAGAGCGCTCGGCTGATAGTCAGCTACTGCGCGGCGGCCGCGGCGGGCCGCAAGCCCGCAGCCAGGATGTCGATGCTCAGGGCCAGGATCCAGGCCGGGAAGACCAGTTCCACCCAGGGCGAGAAACTAACACCCACCAGCAGCACAACGGCGGCCACCATGCCGACGATCGTGAGCCACCTGGACACGATCTCGGTGCGGCGGGCAATGGTGACCGTTGTCAGCGTGAAGACCGCAGCCATCCGCATCGCGTACACGTTCATCAGGATCGCCGAGATGTTACGTCCCAGCACCAGATTGCCCGAGGCCGGCGGCCCCGAGGTCGCGTCAGCGATGAGCGCGCCGCCGACGGCAGCAGCCACGAAGATCAGCGCCACGAACAGCAGGCCGCTGCCCAGGAACACGGTGGCGAAGAAGCGGTCCTCACGCTCGCCGATCCGGTCCCTGAGCACACCGATGAACCACAGGAACGCAATCCCGGCGAACGGCACAAGGTTCAGCGCGATCGCGACCGCTGCCCGGCGCCGCGAGTCGGTCAGCCAGTCCCCCGGCACTGCTGGGTGAGGCGGGACAGAGATCCTGAGCAGCACCATGGCAGCGGTCAGCAGGACGCAGAAGATGATGCCCGCCAGGGCGGCCGCACGCGGCGTCCGCAGCGGGCTGCCGGCCCGCAGCGGACCCTGGATTACTGGCTGCTCGGCCATCTATGCTCCCCGCTCGGCGATTGTCGAGCACATCCTCTCGCCGCCATTCCTCGGTCGGCCTCATCCACGGCGGGTGAGGACGAACAGCGCCGCGCGACCCGAGAATCGGCTTGACCAGGGGCCCAGTGCAGTCAGACCGGGTCCGCACTCCATGGCGGCTTCAGCTGAGGCCACAGCGAAAGGGAACGAGGCCGACGATGCAATCGGACGAATATGGCGCGCAGCCGTCATCCGCTATGACACTCGAGCGGTCATGGCAGGCCACTGCAGTTCTTGGCGCACTGACCCTGATTCTCGGCATAGTCGTGAGCTTCCATCCGACCGGATCGCTCAACGCCATCGCGATCTTGCTCGGGATCCTGATGATCCTCTCGGGGATCTTCCACCTGATCCGGGTCTTCGGGCCGGACGAGCTGCACCGGGTCTGGACCGGCATAGCCGGCCTGATGTTCATCGTGGTCGGCGTTGTCCTCATCCGGCATCTGGACCTCACCAGGGCCGCCGTCGGCCTGATTATCGGCATCACCTGGATCGTGCAGGGGCTGGCCGCTCTGATCGGTGGCATCGCCGGCACCATGCGCGAAGGGCGGGCCTGGGCAATAGCCTTCGGCCTGGTGAGCCTGATCGCGGGAATAGTCGTCGCGACCGCACCGGCCTCGTCCCTTACGGTTCTTGCTGTCCTGCTCGGTATCTGGTTCATCATCATGGGCGTGTTCGAGATCATCGGCGCGCTGCTGCTCCGCCACGTGCTCCGGACCGCCGCTGAGCAGCCGGTCAGCAGCACTCCTGGCTCGCTCACCCCCAGCGGGTGATGACCGGACAAGCCGCCAATGCCAGCCTCGGTAGGGGCCACGGCCAGCGGCGGTTGAGGGCACCCCGGAGACGGAGGTGCCCGGCCATGAGGCCCGGCAACCAGATGCCCATCGGGGCGCGAGGAGCAAGGTGAGATGAGCGAGCCGTTCAAGGGCAAGATCAACGTCGATATCAGAGACTCGGTGCCGGACTGGGCGCCGTTCGCACCCCCAACGGCCCCGGACGGCGCGCCGAATGTCGTCTACATCGTGCTGGACGATGTCGGCTACTCGGCGATGTCGTGCTACGGAGGCCCGATCCCGACGCCGAATATCGACAGGATCGCAGCCGAAGGGGTCCGGCATACCCAATGGCACACGACAGCACTGTGCTCGCCGACCCGATCGTGCCTGCTGACCGGCCGGAACCATACTCGTAACTCGATGGCGTGCATTACCGAGGCCGCAATCGGGTTCCCCAATGCCAGCGGCACGGTCCCGGCGGAGAACGGCATGCTGCCGGAGATCCTGAGCGAGCGCGGCTGGAACACCTACATGGTTGGCAAATGGCACCTGTGCCCGACAGTGGAGATGAACGTGGCTTCGACGCGGCGGAACTGGCCGTCGGGGCGAGGGTTCGAGCGCTGGTACGGGTTCCTGGGGGCGGAGACTAACCAGTGGTATCCGGACCTGGTGTATGACAACCACCCGGTAGATCAGCCGAGGCCGCCGCAGGACGGTTATCACCTCAGCGACGACCTGACAGACAAGGCGCTGGAGTTCATCAAGGATTCCAAGATGATCGCGCCGGACAAGCCGTTCCTGCTGTATTACGCGCCCGGCGCTGCCCATGCGCCGCATCAGGCGCCGAAGGAATGGATCGCCAAGTTCAAGGGCCAGTTCGACATGGGCTATGAGGCGATACGCGAGCAGACCCTGGCTCGGCAAAAGCAGCTGGGAATCGTCCCGGCGAACACCGAGCTGCCGCCTATCAACCCGATCGGGACGCCGGAAACGCGCAAGGGACCCGAAGGTCAGCCGTTCCCGCCACTGGATGTCACCAGGCCATGGGACTCACTTGCCTCCGACGAGAAGCGACTGTTCTGCCGGATGGCCGAAGTGTACGCCGGCTTCCTGGCGCACGCCGACCACAACATCGGCAGGCTGCTGGACTATCTGGAGGAGACGGAACAGCGGGACAACACCATGATCATCGTGGTGTCCGACAACGGGGCCAGCGGCGAGGGCGGCCCGAACGGGTCGGTGAACGAGAACAAGCTCTTTAACGGCGTGCCAGACGACATGGCCGCCAACCTGGCGATGATCGACGAGCTCGGCGGAACCAAGACCTACAACCACTATCCCAACGGCTGGGCGATGGCGTTCAACACGCCGTTCAAGATGTGGAAGCGATACGAGTTCAACGGCGGCACGTCCGACCCGTGCATCATCTCCTACCCGTCATCGGTAGCCGGGACGGCCGGCCGGGGCGAGCTCCGGCACCAGTACCACCACGCCATCGACATTGTGCCGACGATCCTCGACACCCTGGCCGTAGTCCCGCCGGCCACCATCAAGGGGCACGTACAGTCCAGGTTCGACGGCGTCAGCATGCGGTACGCCGCCGAGATGGAATCCGCCCCGTCGGCTCGCAGCACACAGTTCTACTCCATGCTCGGCTCGCGCGGCATCTGGCACGACGGCTGGAAGGCGGTCACCACCCATCCGACGCTCAGCGGCTGGAGTCACTTCAACGACGACACCTGGGAGCTCTACCACGTCGAGGAGGACCGGGCCGAGCTGCACAACCTGGCCGCCGAGCACCCTGAGAAAGTACGCGAGCTAGTGAACCTGTGGTTCGCCGAGGCCGGCGACAACGGGGCGTTCCCGCTCGACGACAGGTCTCCGCTGGAGATCATCCTGACGCCGCGGCCGCAGCTAACCTCGCCGCGCGATCGCTATGTCTACTATCCCAACACCTCGGAAGTTCCCGAGCAGCAGGCGGTGAACATCCGGAACCGGTCCTACACGATTGGGGCGCTGGTCGACATTCCGGCTCCTGGCGCAGCGGGCGTCCTGTTCGCCCAGGGCGCCCGGTTCGGCGGGCACTCGCTCTACGTCAAGGACAACCGGCTGCACTATGTCTACAACTTCGTCGGCGTGTTCGAGCAGAAGGTGGACGGGACCGAGGATGTGCCCGTCGGAAAGAGCCTGATCCTGTCCGCGTCGTTCGAGAAGGACGGCGAGGATCCGCCTGGCGTGTCTACCGGGATACTTTCTCTCTACCACGGCGACCAGAAAGTGGGCGAAGGCCGGATCAAGACCCAGCCGGGGAATTTCAGCCTCGCGGGCGAGGGCTTGTGCGTCGGCCGTGACAGTGGCGAGCCGGTAACCAGCGATTACCCGGGACCCCATCCGCATGCGTTCACCGGAGGAACGATCAACCGGGTCGCAGTGGACGTGAGCGGCGATCCCTACGTCGACCTGGAGCGCGAGGCCGCCGCCATGCTGGCCCGCGAGTAAGGATTCACGGGAGTCACGCGAGTGGGCCTTGCCGGCGCCCAGGCGCTGGCAAGGCCCTCCTGCGTCCCGGCGTGGCTGGTTGTCAGGCGCCGAGAACGGTGTCGATCGGCTGGGCGGGCGTTCGTATAGGAGGCAGAGGAGCCGGCCGACTACAGGCGGCGAAGCGAGGAGGCATCAGTGTACGAGCCGAAGGTCCTGCTGACTGGTCTGGGCATCCCCGAGTCACCGCGGTGGCACGAGGACCGGCTGTGGTTCTGCAACTGGATCGAGCGCCAGGTCGTGGCCGTCGGCCTAGACGGCAAGGCCGAGGTCATGACCACACGAGATCCCGGCAGCCACGCGATGGGCTATTCCATCGACTGGCTGCCCGACGGCAGGCTGCTGTTAACCGGCGACAAGCTGCGCGGCCAGGAACCTGACGGGTCGATGGTCGTGCATGCCGACCAGCGCGCGAACGAGATCGTGGTGGACGGCCGCGGCAACATCTACCTCGACGGCGCGGACTTCGACTTCGTCGCCGGGGCGCCGCCCAAGCCCGGCTACGTCAAGGTCGTCAGCGCTGACGGCCAGGTACGCCAGGTCGCCGACGACATCCAGTTCCCCAATGGCATGGTCATCACGCCCGACAACCGGACGCTGATCATCTCCGAGTCTTTCGCGGGAACGCTCACCGCGTTCGATATCGACGCTGACGGAGGTTTGTCCAACCGCCGGGTCTTCGCAGCAGGAGTCGCCCCAGACGGCATCTGCCTGGACGCCGAAGGCGCGGTCTGGGTAAGCACCGGGTTCTCGGTGGCCCGCGTCGCCGAGGGCGGCGAAGCCCTGCAGCGCGTCGAACTGCCCGAAGGCCGGGCCCCGTTCGCGCTGATGCTCGGCGGACCAGATCGGCGAACCCTGTTCATCTGCACTGCTGAATGGCGCATGACCGACGACCACGTCGCCAACCTCGACCGGCTGACCAACGGGCCTCGCACCGGAGAGATCCTGACCCTCCCGGTCTCCGTACCCGGCGCCGGCCGACCGTGACCCAGGTAAGCGACGACCCCGAGCTGGCGGATATCGCCTGCTCGAGGTCGGCCTGCTAGACCCTTGTGAGGTCTCGCGCTAACGAGCTACCTGCGCCGGGAAACGCGCCTGGCGGTGCGTCGTCCAGTGCGCCTGGCTACCCTGCGTCCTCCGATCATTGCCTTCCCTCCAGTCCAGATAGTGTGCCGATGGCCGGCGATGCCATTAGCTTGCTGCGCCGGAAGTTTCCAGATCGTGCAGTTCCTTAGCTTCCGCCGCGGAGACCAGCCCGATGTCGACGAGGTCCAGCGGGCTGATGAAGCCGTCACTGATGCGGAAGCCGCCGGCCCGCACGATGGCGTCCCGGAGCGGCACCGCCCAGTGGTGCTCGAGCAGCACCAGCGCCGCCGCCGAGTCGTTCGGGATGTCCGCGAGGATGTCCCAGCCCTCCTCGTCGGTGAAGATGCTCACGCCGCCGTCGTCGGCTGCCTCCTGGGCACCTTCGGCCGCGCCAGCCTCTGCGCCGGCCTCGCCGTCGATGCCGAGACCGATGAGGGCACCGATGATGCTGCCGACCTCGACAGCCTCCGCTACGGTGAGATTGCTGAGGTGCTCGACCTCCAGCTCGCCCTCGGCGTCCTTGTAAACCGCGAGCGAGTCGATGACCCGCACCGTGTCGCTCGCTCTGAGCCGCTCAAGCTCCGCGATGATCTCACCGTGAAAGTCCGGTTGGCTGAACCCCAGTACCAGGAGTTGCACAGGACCGATAGCCATGTTCTTGCCTCTTTCGCGATCGGGCGATTGTCATCTGGACTGATCGCCTGCCGGCGACCGGCCGTCGGTTGAGCCGCTTCGACCACGGCCCCCTATCGCAGCATCGAGCCCGCTGGCTGTCCGCACATCACCCCGCAAGGGTGAGCCGGCCGCTAGGCAGCCGGGCCAAGACTGGACGGCGTGCCACCAGCGGCCTGCTGCTGACCCGCCGGAGCCAGCTTGACGCTCATCTTGATCGTCTTCACCGCACTCGTGGCGCCCGCCTGCAAGGTCAGGCCGATGGCGATCACCACGATGCCGGGAATGAACAGGGTGTGTGATCCGAGCATGATCAGGCCCAGCCGGCCCAGCAGGTAGGGCGGCGTGCTGACGACCGCGCCGATGGCGCCGCCCACCACCGTCACGGTGAGCTTGTCCCGGCGGGAGTGGACATTCTTAACACCGATCAGCCGGGCCGGCACGGCCACGTAGCACACCATCATCACCGCGACGACAATGCTCAGCGATAGCCCGAACCACCACATACCCCATCGGGTGAAGATCACGGTGGACAGGGCCAGGCAGCAGCCGACGGCTGACCCCCACGCCAGGATCACGGGGAGGTGCGCGCGAGCTTCGCCAAAGGCCGGCCGGATCTCTGGCCGGCCCGGCTTGCTGATCGCGTACGCGAAGACGGCGTTCAGGAAAAAACTGACCGCTGTGACCGCAATCACGGCCAGCACTACCGGGATCACGACCGGCCCGGTGATCACGTGGAAGGACTTCCCGTGCAGGATATGAGCCTTCAAGTCGATCATGGCCGCCCAGATCCACATCGCCGGCAGCACCTGGATCAGTGACAGCCGCCAGTTCGTGAACAGCAGCTTGACGCCGGAGAACAGCATGGCCAGCGCACTGACTGCCAGAGCCAGCGGCGCGAGCCAGCGCCGGGACCGGCTGAGCTGCCGGACCGCGTCCTCAACGGCCGCCTGGTCACTGTCCAGGACGGCCCGGACGACTCGCCGAAGGCTCGCTCCTAGTCGCAGGCGCCGCCGACGGCGAGGCAGCACCGGTCCAGGCAGCGCGGATCCGGGTAGCACGGGCTGGCCGGCCGCGGCACCGTCCGCGGGCACTGCCCTAGGCAGATCTGGCGCGTTTCCGTCCAGTGCCACCGCGGCAAGCCCTTTCACGCGTCATGGTGCGCTCGGCGGGCTCATCCCGTCTACCCAAGGCCTGCCCGGTCAGTGGCCGGGTGCCTGCTGCCCCTGTCGCGCGGTCTGAGCGTAGCCAGGCAGGCTGCTGGGTTAGCTCACCCGTGCGGGGTGAGGCAGATAATCAACCCAGGCTGTTGCCTGGGATGGTGTGACTAAGCGACCGCTGGAGGGAGCCCGACCATGACCGAGCTGAAGGCTGCGGCTCCGCCGTTGACTGCCTCGAAATACCAGCTAGACGCCCGGGCCGCGCGGCTGACCGTCGCCGAGCGCGTCGAGCGAGGCAAGCTGGCGCGGGCGGCGGTACCGCGGGCTAGCCATGCGGTCTTCGACCCGCCAGCAGACCGGCCGGACCCGATCAGCTTGCTGGAGAGCCAGGGCACATCCCGCGTTCCCGACCTGGTGCCGGTCCGGTACGGGCGGATGATGGTGTCGCCCTTCACCTTCTTCCGTGGTGCTGCGCTGCCGATGGCCAGCGATCTGTCCACTACCCCGGTGTCCGGGCTGCCCGTGCAGGCCTGCGGCGACGCGCACCTGTCCAACTTCGGCATCTTCGGCTCCGCCGAGCGACGCCTGATGTTCGACGTCAACGACTTCGACGAGACGCTGCCCGGCCCGTGGGAATGGGATGTCAAGCGACTGGCCGCCAGCCTCGAGGTCGCTGGCCGCGGCAACGGATTCACTGGCAAGCAGCGCGGCGAGATCGTCAGGGCTGCGGTGGCGCGGTACCGGCAGGCGATGCGGGCATTCGCCGGGATGACTGAGCTGGCCGTCTGGTACGCGCACATGGACATGGATCAGCTCCGTGCGCAGTTCGACGCGCAACTGCAGCCGCGGCAGCGCAAGATCGTGGACAAGGGCCTGGCAAAAGCGCGCACCAGGGACAGCATGGAGCAAGTCGCCAAACTGACTCGCCTGGTGGACGGCAGGCCCAGGATCATCTCCGATCCGCCGCTGCTCGTGCCGATCGACGAGCTGGTGCCCGAGGGCACCGAGCGGGCGGCCATCCAGCAGCAGTTCGGCGGCCTGCTCGGCACCTACCGGCGCACGCTGGAGACCGACCGGAAGTACATGCTCGAGCAGTTCGAGTTCGCCGACCTGGCCCGCAAGGTCGTGGGCGTCGGCAGTGTCGGCACCCGGTGCTGGATAGCCCTGATGCTCGGCCGGGACGAGTCCGACCCGCTGTTCCTGCAGATCAAGGAGGCCGAGGCGTCGGTGCTCAGTCGCTTCGTCGGCGCCAGCAAGTACGCCAACCAGGGTCAGCGGGTCGTCGCTGGCCAGCGGCTGATGCAGGCATCGAGCGATATCTTCCTGGGCTGGCAGCGGATCGCGGCCGGGCTTGATGGCAAGCAGCGCGACTTCTACGTCCGGCAGCTGCGGGACTGGAAGTACTCCGTCGACATCGAGAACCTGATCCCGTCGGGACTGCGCATGTACGGCGAGCTCTGCGGCTGGACGCTGGCGCGAGCGCATGCGCGCTCCGGGGACAGGATCGCCATCGCGGCCTACCTCGGCGGATCAGCTGCGTTCGACCAGGCCGTCAGCCAGTTCGCGGTCGCGTACGCCGACCAGAACGAGCGGGACCATAACGCACTGGTCGAGGCAGTCGCCTCCGGCCGGATCATCGCCGAGCGCGGCCTGTGAGATCCGTCGCATGCCGTGAGCAGTCCCGCACGCGGCAGTGACAGCCGGAGACGCCGATGGTGATTGACCTACTGCTGGTGGGTCTTGCGATCACGCTCGAGCCGTTCCCGCTGACAGCGTTCATCCTGCTGCTGAGCGCCGAGAAGGGCATCTGGAAAGGGCTGGCGTTCATCCTCGGCTGGCTGGCATGCCTGGTCGTGGTCATCGCCGCGGTCACGCTAGCGACCGGCGGCCAGCCTCCTGCCTCGAATACCGCGCCGTCTACCGCCGTGGTGGCCATCAAGCTGGCCCTCGGCACCGGGCTGGTGCTGTATGGCGTGCGCAAATGGCGGCGCCGTAGCATGCCCGCCAATCCCAAGCCGCCGGCCTGGATGGCGCGCCTGGATAAGCTCTCGCTCTGGTCCGCCGCCGGGCTCGCCGTCTTCCTGCAGCCGTGGGCACTGGTGGCCGCCGGCGCCGCGACCATTAGCCAGGCCAGCCTGTCCGGTGCGGCGGGGTACCTGACGCTGCTGTTGTTCGTGCTACTCGCCACGGCCAGCTTCCTGTACCTGGAGCTGTACGCGACGTTCGCGCCTGCCGCTGCCGGTGCCCGCCTCCAGCAACTGCGCAGCTGGCTGGACACCCATCGCGATCAGGTCATCGTCGCGGTCTGCCTGCTGCTGGGTTTCTGGCTGGCGGGCCGGAGCATCAGCTATCTCGTGTCGGGATGAGCGCGCAGCCCAGGGTAGGCGAGACCAGGTGGCCGATGGCGCTGGCCGTGCTGGTCGCCGGTGCGCTGCGCGCGCTGCTGCCCGCCCAGCTGCGGAACGGAGATGCGCGCTGGCTGCTGCTCGCGGTCGAGTTGATCCTGGTCGCCGTGCTCGTGGTGGGCGACCCTGGCCGCATCGACCGCGACTCGACCTGGCTGAGGGTACTGACCGGAACGCTCATCGGGCTAATCACCCTGGTCAACGCCGCGGCGGCGATCCGGCTGGTGGCAAGCATCGTCCGGGTCGCCACCTTCACCAAAAACCCTGACGTCCTGCTGGTCAGCGGCGCCGTGATCTGGCTCTCTAACGTGATCGCGTTCGCCCTGTGGTACTGGGATCTGGACCGCGGCGGAGCAGCTGCCCGCGCCCGCGGCGGCGGCCCGGCGCCTGCGTTCGTCTTCCCGGAGATGGCCCATCCGCAGTACGCCGGCGCCGACTGGCAGCCCAGGTTCGTCGACTACCTGCACCTGTCGTTCGCGACCGCGTCGGCGTTCAGCCCGACCGACGTCTCCGCGATCAGGCCGTGGGCCAAGCTGATGATGATGACGCAAGCCGCGGTGTCCCTGGTCGTCGCCATCCTGGTGATTGCCCGCGCGGTCAACATCCTGTAGCAGGCCGCCCGCTCGCCCGGTGCGGTGCGACTTACCTGCGCGACAGGCTGCGGCGGCGCGCTGCCGCCAGCTTCCTGCTGTACGCGGAGCCGACCGAGCCGCGGCCGGCCCCCGGCGGCCGCTGGCGCGGGCTCGCCTCGGGCCGGACTGGCCCGACCGGCGTCCGGTAGGCGGACACCAGGCGCGCTACCAGGGTTGCCAGGAATACCTGGCCGGTCAGCGCCTCCATCACGGCGATGGCCCGGCCGCCGCTGCCGAGCGCGGTGAAGTCACCGTAGCCAAGGGTAGTCAGCGTGGCGAAGCTGAAATACTGGAACGTCTGGGTATCAGCGTGCTGCCCGTTGGCAAAGAAGGCCCCGCCGCCCAGATGCTGCATCGCCGTGTAGAAGGCGGCGAACATCAGGCCGATGATGATGTAGGCGCTCAGGGCGCCGTAGATGCTCTGCAGTTCCACCGTCGGCCGGGCCAGCACCCGGCGCACGATGAGGACCGCGGTCACCAGCAGCAGCAGGCCCTTCCACAATGCCGCAGCGCCATAGCCATCCTGGGTGCCGGTCAGCGCCGCCACCACGGCGGCAGCCGAGCCGGCCAGCGCCACGGCGCCGCCGATCCGCGCCGTCCGGCGGGACACCAGGGCCGTCCTGAGCGCCAGCAGCAGCACGGCCAGGAACAGCAGGACCTGGAAGTCGATCGCGACCTTGCTCGTGGTGAAGGCCGACAGGAGGTAGGTCGCGATCAGCACCAGCAGGAGCAAGCCGTACCGGCCGCCGGAGTCCCTGCGGTCGGAGTCCGTGCGGCCGGTCTGGCCTGTCCTCCCGGCAGCCTCTCGGGCCGGGAGTGCTATGCGGCGCCTCCGCCGTGCAAGGCTTCCTGCAGTTCCTTCTCGCCTTCCTTGGAAAGCGAGGTCTTCAGTACGGTGCCGCCGTACTTGCTCATCGCCTCTACTGCCTTGTCCGGGGTGACCTTCTCCACCATCAGGAACAGCGCCGAGGTGCCCGGCTTGACCATGTCCCGGACCTGGTCCTGGAACTGCTTGTCCACACCCGACTTGGTGACCTTGCCCATCAGCGCGCCCAGCCCTGCCCCGATGGCGATCCCGAAGACCGGCACGAAGAACAGCACGCCGAACAGCAGCCCCCACCACATGCCCCAGGTAGCCCCGGACTTCACCAGGTGATGGCTGGTGTGAACGTGATACTTGCCGTCAGCGTCCCGCACGATCACCGCGATCGCGTCAGGCTCGATGATGAGGTCCCGAGCCAGCTTGCGTGCTTCTTCGGCAGCGGCTTCGGCCGTGGCTTCATCGGGGTATCCGATCGCGATCAGATCCGCCATTGCATCCTCTTTCTCCTTGTTGCTGATACATCTGGTCCGAGTTCACCAAGCCTGCGCTCGCCGCGCCCCACCCGCCAGGGGTGATTAGCGGGCCTTACCGAAGGTCAGGCGAGTCAGGCCGGGGGCGGGGCCCGTCCGGCCGGTCATCCGGTCCGCGGAAGGCGCGCAGCGACGCCTCGAAATTGAACAGGCGGCCCCGGACGACCTCAGCCTGCTGCGGCCCGGCTCCCATCGGAGCGCGCTCCGCGTCCATCGCGGAGCGGACAGCGTGCAGCGTGGCCAGCACATCCGCGACCCGCGCCCGCTCAGCCTCGTACGGAGCCGACTCCCGCATCGCGTAGAGCGTCTCAGCCAGGGCATCCGCGCGGCGCTGGATGTCGAGCCAGCGCGCTTGCGCGTCCGGGCCGGCTAGTGCTCCCGGCGTTTCGGCCACGCTGATGATGTCGTGCAGGGCTGCGCCCGCGGCATAGGCATCTATAACGCGGGCCTGCCAGGCCGCCGAGTCCGCGGCGGCGGCAGCAGCAGCGGAGCGGCGGCGGCCGCCCGCAACGACGATCCACACGATGGCGCCGAGCACGATGACCAGGCCGAGGATGACCCACAGCCACACGGTCGCGGAACTGGACCCGCTGGCCGGAGCCGTGCCGCTCACGCTGGGACGTGGCGTCGTCGGGTGCGCCGACGGCGGAGCCACGGTGGTGGTTGTCCGCGTTGGCGCCGGAGTGGTGTGGCTCGGTGTCGTGGGTGCTTGCGTCGGGGCGGTCGACGCGGCCGGCGGGGACGTCGCCACCGTTGGTGTCGACGACGCCTGGGCGCCGCCCGCCGGATCACTGCGGCTCAGCCCGGGTTTCGATGGTGACAGGCTGCTGAGCGCGCCGCCAGCGCCGCCCGACCCGCACGCGGCAACGGTCCCGACGAGAAGGATGGCCGCGATGGAGAGCAGGCCGATAGTCAGACGCCGCATGCCCGGTCCCTTCCGTAGGCTGACCCGGCTCAGCCCGGAGGGAGCTGGTCAGCGTTCTGAGCATCGAGCCTGCCGCCAGCCGGGCAGCGCCGCGTCACCCCCCACGGGGGGTCTGCAGTCAGATCAGCGCAGCGGATCCTCGTCAGCGGCCGGGGTAAACGAGGTGGCCACCGCCACCTCGGGCCTGCGGATCTCGAAGTGAACCAGCCGCTCGTACACCATCCGGTCAGCTTTCGTCAGCGGCGGCTGCGTCACCGACCGGGGCCAGAGATGGTAACGGAGCACGACATTAATCTCCGCGGCCCACAGCGTGAGCTGCGCGCCAAGGTAGAGCCAGGACAGCAGCGTGATGACGACGGCGAAGAATCCGTAGGTCGGGCTGGCCCGGTGCAGCCCCCTGGTCACGTACCAGGTGCCGATGAGCTGCAAGGCCTGCCAGAACACCGTGGCGAAGATCGCGCCCGCCGCTACTTCCCGGGGCCGCAGCGGCTCGGCGGTGAGCACCATGAAGGCGAGCATGAAGAGCCCGAAATTCAGCAGCAGGGACGCGACGATGGCCAGCGCGGTGGCCCCGCCGCCGTGCGTCACAGCGGTGGCGAACGCGGCCAGGGCGGTGGACGACAGCGAGGCTATCCCGAGCAGGCCGATGACGCCGAGCGCACGCACATACCGCTTCACGAAGCTGGGCCAGTGCACGAACGGGATATTCCAGATCGTGTTCAGTGCGTTCTGGGACGCCATGCCGAGGCCCAGGCTCCCGTAGACGGTGCCGGCGATGCCGATGATCAGCGCGGTCGTATTGCCCTCGAGCGGATGCACGCTCGAACGCAACTGGTCGCCGATGACGGGAAAGTTGCCCAGTGCCGAGTTGATCAGGCGCTCGTGCAGCGCGGGGTCCCCGGCGAGCAGGAAGCCGAGGACCGTGGTCAGCAGCAGGAGCAGCGGAAACAGGGCGAAAAGCCCGTAGTACGCCATCAGCGCTGCCTTGCTGCCGGCCTGATCATTGCCGAACTTCTGGATGACCGCCCACGGAAACCCGGCCAGGGCATGTCGCTGCTGGAACCGGTCCGCGCGCCGGATCTGCCGCTCAGCCCAGTTAATCTCGCCCATAATCACACCTGTCCCATCAGGAACAGCGGCTAAACCACATCGTGCGGCTACACGTATTCATGCCGCCGCATCCAGGTTAGGGTGACCCATCCCCAGATCGGCGGCAGGTAGGCGGTACACAGGCGCTGGATGAACACCGCGGCGACGGCCTGATCCTGCGGAATGCCGGCGCTGGTGAGCCCGGCGATCAGGCCGGCTTCGATGACGCCGGCCCCGCCGGGGACGGGAACGGCGCCACCGACGATGGCGGCCGCCGTGATGACCACCAGCAGGGTGGCGATACTGGCCTTCTCCCCGACGGCGTGCAGTGCCGCGCCGAGTGCCAGGGCCACGAACAGCTGGCTCAGCACTGATCCGGTGATGACGTAGGCCAGCTTCCTGGGCTCGCTGGCGATCGCCTTGACGTCGGCCCAGATGTGCACGAGCCGCGGCCTGATCTTGGCGCTGGCCAGCCGCCGCAGCCGCGGGATCACGGTAATCAGCGCGGTGGCGATGCCTGCGCCGAGTATCACCGCGACCACGATCCAGACGGCGGTGCGGTGCCCGCCGCTGGTGGGAGCCTCGAAGCTGCCGGCCGCGAAGCTGACCGAGACCAGGAAGAGCAGGCCCTTGGCTACCCAGCTGGCGGTTGACGCGATGGCGCCCGAGCTGAGCGCGGATGCCGGGTCGTAGCCCTGGCGCTGGAAGAAACGGACCCGGACCGCGAACGCCGCGACGTCACCACCGACAAACTGGGTGAACTCGTTGGAGGTCTCCAGCGCGAGGCATCGCCCGTACGGAAGCTGACCGGTCACGGAGCCAACTAGCGCGAGCGCGTTGCTGGTGATCGGGAGCTGCCCGAAGACGAAGGCGACAGCCACCCAGCCCCAGGCTGCGCCCTTGATGACATCCAGCGACCCGGCGACGTCGGTCAGCACCCCGACGATCGCCCAGATGCCGATCAGTGATCCGATCCCGAAAACCAGGTTGACCCAGCTGATCCGCTTCGCCTCGGCGAGCTTCGGCACATCGATGCCTGCTGCCTCGGCGACCGCAGTGCGCAGTCGCGGGAGCATGGCCTTGTTCCGGCGGAAGGCTGCGACCGTGTCGGGGTCGAGGGCCGATCGCTGCAGATGGACTAGGGCCGCACGCGCCGCCGCCTGGTCGAGCGCCCTGGCCGCCGCCGCAGCCGTGCGCTCGACCCCGAACCGGACCGCGAGCGCCGCCAATACTGCTGCCAGGTCGTCGTCGAGCCGGCTGGCCGGGGACGACGACGAGGCCCGGCGGAAGTTCCGGATGCAGACCCCGCCTGGTGTCAGCAGCAGCGTCGCCGGTCCGAGTGCACCATGCGCGATCCTGGCACGGCGGAGCCTGAGCACCGCGTGCAGGACCCCGTCCAGCGTCGGGTCCTGCACCGCATCCGGGTCCGCATCGCCCAGCATGATGCCGCTCGGCAGCTTGCTGACGAGCGCGGAGTCCAGGCTCGGGCCGAACTGGCCAGCCGCCAGCACCTCGGGCACCAGCACGCCGGCCCGGCCGGCCATGAACGTCAGGTAGGCCTCGTGCTCCACCTGCTGGATCCGGTTAAGGATCAGGGTCGCGCCAGAATCCCGGTAGAAGCAGAACCGCCAGAGCTTCGCGAGCATCCGTGCGTCGGACGCATCCCTTCCGTACACCGATATCTCCACGGCATCGCCTGCCGCGTCGCGGCCGATGAACCGCTCCGCTCCCCAGGCCTGACGAGGTGCGCGCGAGATATCAGTGACCGCCACATCGAGCTCGGCTATCCCGTCGGCTACCTCACGGGCAGAGGGCAGCCCCAGTGGTGATCCCACGGCCAGGTGCACCGCGGCGCCGATACCCCAGCCGAGCGCGATGCTGGAGATGGCGTTGACTGGCAGTGCGAACCCGCCTGCGACCGCAGCGAGCACCGCCGTGCCGATGAGCACCGACATCAGCCGGTGCAACGGGCGGCTGAGGTACGGCAGCGCCGTCACCGCCACGGCGATGGTGACGGCCAGCTGGGTGACCGGGTAGCTCATGTCGACCCCGGCCAGCGCATCGGCGGCCAGCCGGCCAGCGGCCGGCCCGAGCACGTCACCTAGCAGTATGCAGACGACCCAGGTGAGAATGGCAGCGGCGCCGATCCGCCGCACGGCGCCCAGCCGCGGCACCAGCAGGCCGAGCACGGCAACAACGCAGATCACGCCCGCGGAGCCGATCCAGAAGACGGCCGTCACGAGCCATGAGATGGCCCCGGGCGGCGGATTCAGCACCCGCACGATGGCCAGCTCTACGGCCGAGTTTGCCCGCATGACCGGAATCGACACCGCCACCACGAGGACAGCGAACGCGAGCCGGAAGGCATCCGAGGCGCGACGGCGCGTCGTTCCCCCGCCTCTGGGGCCGAGCACAGCAGCGCGCAGCCGCTGCGCCGGGCGAACGCCCGCCTCGCCCGCGCTCCATCCGGCAAGGGTGGCCACCGCATCCCTCCTTGCTGTTCCTAGCTGGAAACTACGGACGCCGGCCTGCGGGCAGCACCACCCATGGCGGGTGAGGCAGGGCCCGCGGGCGGTGCGGATCATTTGGTTACATCCGTCGGCAGTTGTCCGGTCCTCCGGCGCGGTGCGGCCGGAGGGAAGGCACGGGATGACGCAACTGAGTCGGCCGCCGGTTCAAGCCACCCGTCGCTGGCTGCGCTCAGTCCGCCCGGACCGGGCCAGCCTGCGCGCTGACCTGATCGCCGGACTGCCGGGCGCGATCGCCAGCGTGCCCGACGGGATGGCGGCGGCCGTGCTCGCCGGGGTCAACCCGGTGCAGGGCCTGTACGCGAGCTTCGCCGGTCCGGTTGGCGGCGGCCTCACCTCCAGCACCCGGCTGATGGTCATCACAACCACCTCCGCCGCGGCGCTCGCGGCCGGCTCGGCGCTGCAGAACCTGCCGGCCGACCAGCGCCCCAAGGCGATCCCGCTGCTGGTCGTGCTGGTCGGGATCGCGCTGGCAATCGCGGGCCTGGTGCGGCTGGGCCGCTACACGCGCTTCGTGTCGTACTCGGTGATGATCGGATTCCTCACCGGAGTTGCGGTCAACATTGTCTGCGGGCAGCTCGCCGATCTGACCGGCGTCTCCGCCACTGGCGCCTTCCCGCTGGCGAAAGCCGTCGATGTGGTCAGCCATCCCGGCGAGATCAACGTGGCCTCGCTGGTCGCTGGCCTGAGCGCGCTTGCGATCCTGGTGGTCCTGGCGCGAACTCGGCTAGCCGTCGTCAGCGCGCTGGTGGCCCTGGTCATCCCGACAGTCGTGGTCGTGCTGGCCGGCGGGACGAGCGTCATCAGGGTCGGCGACGCGGGTGACATTCCGCGCGGCATCCCGCTGCCGCACCTGCCCGACTTCCGGTTCCTGTCGTTCAGCCTGGTCTCGGGTGCCATCGCCATCGCGGCGATCGTGCTGGTCCAGGGGGCCGGAGTCGCCGAAGCGGCGCCGAATCCGGGTAACGAGCGGTCGAACCCGAACCAGGACATCATCGCGCAGGCGGCCGGCAACCTGGCGTCCGGCTTCTTCCGCGGTGGCCCGGTGGGCGGCTCGGTCGGCCAGACCGCGCTGAATGTGTCGGCAGGCGGCCGGACGCGGTGGTCAGCGATCTGGTCAGGCATCTGGATGCTGGTGATCCTCGCGGTCTTCTCCGGCCTGGTAGCCAAGATCGCACTTCCCACGCTCGCCGCCGTGCTGATCTTCGCGGCGATCGGCTCGATGAAGATCGGGGAAATCGCCAGCATCCTGCGGACCAGCCGGACCTCGCAGGTCGCGGTGATCACTACTTTCGGCGCCACCTTGTTCCTGCCGGTCGCAGCGGCGGTCGGCATCGGCGTCGCGCTGTCCTTGCTGCTGCAGCTGAACCAGGGCGCGATGGATCTGGCGGTGGTCGAGCTGACTCCAGTCGGCGACGGGCGATTCGAGGAGCACAAGCCGCCGGCCACACTCAGCAGTCATCACGTGACGGTGCTGGACGTGTACGGCAGCCTGCTCTATGCCGGTGCCCGCACGCTGCAGGCGCACCTGCCCGACCCCGGCACGGCGGAGGCGCCCGTCGTCGTGCTGCGGCTGCGGCGCCGCACCTCGCTGGGAGCGACCTTCGTGAAGGTGGTCAGCGACTACGCTGATCAGCTGGCCAGTGCCGGCGGCAGGCTGTACCTTAGCGGCCTCGACCCGAGCCTGGTCGAGCTGCTCACCCGCTCCGGGCATATCGATGGCCCGATCCGGACCTTCGAGTCCACGCCGCTCGTCGGCGAGTCGACGCAGGCGGCCTACCTCGACGCCGAAGCGTGGCTGGTCAGGCGGTCCGGCGGATGAGCCTGCGGTCCGGCAGGTCAGGAAGCGACGCGTCCTGCGCGCCGTCCCCAGCTGGCATGAGCCGTGGCCCGTAGCGGCGCGCCAGCGGGTTCGCGGACAGGCCGTGCGCGACGACGCTGAGCAGCACAGTCAGCGCGATGATCCCGACTGCGGGCTCGGCCGGCTTGCCGAGATCCTCCAGCGCCAGCAGGGCGAACACGACGGACGCCAGCCCGCGCGGACCAAACCAGCCCACGAACAACGTGGCCGCCCGGCCCAGTCCCCCGCCAGCGAGCGCCAATGCCACCGGAGCCATCCTGATCACCGTCAGGCTGAGCACCGCGTACAGTGCCCGCTGCCAGGTCAGGCCCTGCAGCGCCGGCACCACGGCGATGGCGCCGAAGGCCAGCCAGACCAGCAGCGACACCAGGGCGCCCGTCTCCTCCACATAGGGCACGAGCCGCTGCCCGCGCTGCCCGCTGCCGGTGCCGTAGGCCAGGCCGCCGACAAAGGCAGCGATGAAGCCGTTGCCATGCAGGGCCAGCGCGCTGGCATAGGCGCAGACCGCCAGCGCCAGCACTGCCGAGCCGGCAAAGTCGCTGGCCGCCCAGCCCCTGCGGCGGACAGCCTTCACGACCAGGCCGCCCGCGCCGCCCACCACCGCGCCGATAACCACGCCGAGCGCGAGTTCAGCGACAGCCACCGCCGGTCCGGAACTGGCTGCGTGCTCGGCTGTCCCGGCGCCGGCTATCGCGACCAGCACGATCGGTGTGGCGATGCCGTCGTTAAGCCCGCTCTCGACGTTGATGAGCCGCCGGATCCTGGCCGGAACCCGGGGGTTGACCATCATCCCAGCTCCCAGCGCCGCGTCCGTCGGCGCCAGGGCAGCGCCCACCAGCAGGGCGAGCCAGAAGCTCAGGCCGCTGAACAAGCCGAAGGCCAGCAGGGTGCCCAGGCCGATCGTCAGCGGCAGGCCGATCCCCAGCAGCCGGATGCACAACCCCATGTCGCCGCGCAGGTCCCGCAGCCTGACCCGGGAGGCGTCGGAGAAGAGCACGAGCACCAGGGTGATCTCCGCCAGTGCCTTGACCAGCTCCCTGGACGGAGTGAAACCCAGCGGCGTCACCGGACCATGGGTGAGCAGCAAGCCTGCCAGCACGAACACCACCGGCGCCGTTACGTCAAGCCGCTCCAGCCGCGCCGACAGCGTGCCCCACGCGAATACGACCGCCGCCACGATCGCGATGTCGGATGCGCTCATCGAGTCCTAATCCGGCACTGTGCGGGTCCGGCCCAGCGCCGGCCTGATCAGTGCCGCCGCCGCTTAACGGGCGGCAGTACTGCGCCCACTAGCCACAGGAACGGCAGGAAGATGCCGAGCACGCCGAGTACCCAGTGCCCCTTGCGGAAGGTAAGAACGGCCACGGTGAACAACAGGACGAGGTAGATGACGCCAAGGCCGAGGTACAGGATCGTTCCCGACATGATTACCCGCTTTCATCTGGAGCATGCTCGTCGAGGTGCCGAGCCCGGCTGACTGCGACCGCTAAGCCGGGTAGCACGATCTGGTTATGGTTGCGGTTCGGTGTACCGGCCCTGCGGTTCGGTGTACCGGCGCTCCTCGTAGCCTTCAGCCTGGGCACGCCCGCGGCGCCGCATGACAATGAAGACGATCGAGGTGATCAGGCACGCGAACCCGGCGATCATCAAGATCACCCCGATTGCCTGCAGGTCGACATGCGCAGGCTTCCAGGTGATGCCGAATCTGACGATGGCACCGATAACGATGAGCGCGATGCTGCCGCCGATGGTCATGCGCCTCTACCTCCGGGATCACGTGCAGGGCAGGCCCCAGCAGGGTCATCGTCGCGCTGGCGCTTCCAGCCCCGCCTCACCCCGGGCGGGTGACAACGGGACGTTGGACCCTAGGCATAACGGGACGGCCCACGCACTGTAGCGGCATGCCTACTGCTGCGGATTCCGCCGGAAAGGACCCGGTACGCAGGCTCCGGAATGTCGCGGCTAGCCCGCCCGCCCGGCTGGGACTGGATGTACCTATCGAGACGAAGTTCTACCCGCCGACCGCCCGCAAGGAATGGGTCGAGCGCCAGGACCTCGTTCAGCAGCTGACCGCTGCGACCGCGAAGCTGATCCTCGTCGATGCGCCCGCGGGCTTCGGCAAGACCACGCTGGTCGCTCAGTGGAGTGCAAGCCCGCTGGAAAGCCGGCCATTCGCCTGGCTCTCGCTCGATGACGCCGACAACGATCCCGGCAGGCTGTGGTGGCACGTCGTGTGCGCCCTGCAGCGAGCTTGCCCGGACCTTGAGATGGCTGACGTCCTGCAAGCGCTCCGGGTGCCGATCCCCGACATCGAGGGAACGATGCTCCCGCTGCTGCTGAATGAGCTGGCCGCGCTCAGCAGTCCGGTGGTGCTCGCGCTGGACGACTATGACCTGGTCAACGACCCGCTCTGCCATCACGAGGTCGAGTTCCTGCTGCTTCATCTCCCTCCGGCAGCGCAGGTCGTGCTGATAACGCGCGCCGATCCGGCGCTGCCGCTCGCGCGCCTGCGGGCGGCCGGCGAACTGGCAGAGATCCGCTCCGGCCAGCTGCGGCTGGCTCCGGACGAGGCAGCGGGCCTCGTCCGCGCTGTCGCTGACGTCGAGCTGACCGAGCCGGACCTGCTCACCCTGGTCGACCGGACCGAGGGCTGGCCAGCTGGGTTGTACCTGGCCGCACTCTCACTGCACGGACATCCGTCACCGACTGATTTCATTGCTCAGTTCACTGGCGACAGCCGGTACATCGTGGACTTCCTGGCCGAGGAGGTGCTGAGCCGTCAGCCAGCCGAGATCCGCAGGTTCCTGATGCAGACGTCCGTCCTCGGCAGCTTCTGCGCACCGCTCTGCGAGAGCGTGACAGGCGTCGCCAGCGCCGCGGACATCATCGGCATCCTGGACAGAGAGAACCTGTTCGTGCTGCCGCTTGACGACAAGCGGCAGTGGTTCCGGTATCACCACCTGTTCGCGCAGGTGCTCCGCAGCGAACTTGGCCGGACCGAACCCGACCTCGTGCCTGTCCTGCATCAGCGGGCTAGCGGGTGGCACCGGCTGTCCGGGTCGGCCGACCAGGCGATCGGCCATGCGTTCGCGGCCGGCGATGTCCCCGGGTCCATCGACCTCATCGCTCGCTACTGGTATGCCTACTGTGACTCCGGGCAGACCTCGACGGTGCGGGGCTGGCTGAGGTCACTCGGCGACGACGCGATCGCAACACATCCCGTCGCCGCCCACTGCGCGGCCTGGGCGGCCGCCCTGTCCGGTGACCGGGAATCGGTGCAGCGCTGGCTGCCCGTCATCGACGCGGCCACTGACCAGGGGCCGCTGCCGGACGGGATGCAGTCGCTCCGCTCCTCGGCCGCACTGCTGCGGGGCACCTTCGGATTCGACGGCGTCGGCCCGATGCGGGATGCGGCGGCACTCGCCGTCACGCTGGAGAATGACCCGGCATCACCCTGGTTCGCGGCCGCCGAGATCTCGCTGGCGGCCGCGAGCTACTGGTCCGGCGATCTCGAGCTTGCGGCTGACTATGCGATGCGCGCCCTGCTGAGCACTTCCATTGCCATGGTCCGGATGCATGCCTTCGCTGTCGTGGCCTACGTGACGAGCGAGCAAGGCAGCGTCGCGCGAGCGGAGGAGTTTGCCCGCGCCGCGCACGCGATCGCGACCGACGGCAGCATCGGGCTCCGGGGCACGCCGCAAAGCGCCATCGCCCACACCGCCCTGGGAATGATCCATGCCACCAGCGGTCAGCTTCAGGACGCTCGGAGCGAGTTCGAGCATGCGCTGAAGATACGCAGGGCGTGGCTCGGCATCAGCCCGTGGCCGACCCTGGAAATCCAGCTCCGGCTCGCGCCGGTGCTCCTTGAGCTCGGCGACCGGCAGGCGGCTGCGGCGCTGCTCGACGAGGCCAGGAAGTTGCTGGCCGCTTTTCCGGACGGCGCGCAAGCGCAGCACGCCAGGCTCGACGGGCTAACGGCGGTCTCACCGCGGCTGGCGGCCGCTGGCGAGGCCCTCACCCAGCGCGAGGCGGCGGTACTGCGCCTGCTGCGCGGCACGCTGTCGCTGCGCGAGATCGGCCAGCAGCTCTACGTCTCGCAGAACACGGTCAAGACCCACACCCGGGCGATTTACCGGAAGCTCGGCGTCTCGACCCGGCAGCAGGCGGTGGCGGCCCTGAAGGAGAAGGGACTCCAGTAGCCCGCTAGGAGCACAGGGCAGCTGCCGGGGCCGGGCCGGTTATCGCAGCCGGCAGCAGTCCGAGCTGGCGTGCGCGGCGGACCGCCTCACCGCGCTGGCTCGCGGCCAGCTTCCGGTAGATGCTCTTGACGTGAGTCTTCACTGTGTTCACCGAGATGTACATGCGGGCCGCGATCTCAGCAGTGCTCAGCATCTCTGCCATGTACCGCAGCACTTCGAACTCTCGCGGGCTCAGCTGCTCGACGATCAGCGGCATGGCCACCTCGGCCAGCAGCCGGCTCGGCTGCCGCGCCATCGGGCCGGCCAGTTCCGGCTCCAGCAGCTGGCGATAGGCGTCTGCCAGGCCGCGGTCCTGCCGCAGCACGGCTTTGAGCCAGCCGCGCTGCAAGGCAAACGGAAGCCGGTGCTGCTCTGCCTCGGCCAGCCGGAGCGCTTGCTCAAGTGACCGGCGACCGCGACCGCGGTCGCCAGCACCGTAGCTGAGCTCCGCGTCGATGAGCCAGCCGTCGATGCGGACGGTTGCGGATGCGTCCGCGCCAGCCGGCACCAGGGACAGGGCGTCGCGAGCCGCCCGGGCATCTCCGTCGGCCAGCCGTGCGTGCGCCAGCGCGACGGCCGCGTCCAATCCCGATCCGGCACCGGCACTCGCGGCTGTATCGACCGCCGACTGGCTGTCCGCCGCTGCCGCATGCGCTCGCGATTCCAGCAACGTTAGCCTCCGCTCCAGCCATGCGGGCGGCGCCCAGTTCCGCCGCGCGCGGCCGGTCATCTCCAGCGCGGCGGCGGCCGGCCCTGGGCCAGGCTGCGGCGGGCCGCGACAAGGCACGCCACCGCGCTGACCAGCCGGTCTGGCCGGGCGCGCAGGGCGTCGTCGGCCCGCCGCAGCCTGTCGGAGGCCAGTGCGAGCTCGTTACGCTCGGTGTGCACGCAGGCCAGCGCGACTTCGGTGGCGGAACTCACGAACGCTGGTTGCTGGCCCGAGTCGGTCCCGGCCGGAGCCGCCAGGTCGCCCGCCAGTACCGTCGCGTGGCTGAGCCGGTCGCTGAGCGCCTCGACCAGAGCCAGTTTGCCGACGCAGTCGGCCCGTTCCGTCTCGCCATCGGATGTCCTGGTCACTGCCGCGCCCGACCGGAGTGCCGACGCGGCGGAGTCAAAGTTGCCGGACCAGAACTGCACCGCTCCGCGCCCGGACAGCACCGCTACGCGCGCGTCCGGATGCCTGCTCAGCAGGCCGTCCGGCAGGCCCGCCAGGAGCGCTTCCGATTCCGCCGTGGCGGCTGTCGCTAGGTCCAGTCTCCCGGCCCGCTCAGCTAGTGTCAGCCTGATCAGCGCGGCCGCGAACCGGGACGGTAGGTGCGCATCGCCCGGCAGGCGGTCGAGCAGGCGGTCCGCAGCTGCCAGCGAGGCGGCGCTCAGGTCGTCCCGGCCGCGGGACAGCTCGACTGCGGCATCCACGAGCAGGCACGGCGGCTCGGTCCAGGTCAGCTCGCCCGGCATGTGCTGGAACGCGTCCGTGAGCACCTCGCCGTTGCCGCGCGGGTCGATGACCTGCAGGATGGCTAGCTCGTCGACCACCATTCGGGCCGCGAACTGCCAGTCCTGCGCTTCGCCCGCATGCCGCACCGCGTCGGCAAGCGACCCGTTCTGCTGGAACCACCGCGCGGCCCGCCGATGCAGTTCGGGCACCTGACCGGGATGGTCACGGCGCAGTTTCAGCGACAGAACAGCGCGGAACAGCGAGTTGTAGTGATACCAGCCCTCGCCGACCGGCGTGACGAAGGCGTTTGACTGAGCCAGGCCAGGCAGCGCGTCCGGGGCCGACGGGTCGTCGGCCAGTGCGCGGGCCAGGTCATCACTGACCCGGTCCAGGATGCTCGTTCGCAGCAGGAAATCTCTGGTCCGCGCTGACTGGCTGTCAAGGATCTCGTCCACCAGGTAGCTGGCCGCCGCACTGTCGCCGGCCACGAACATCTTGATGAACTGATCGGGATCGGGGTGCCCGGCCATCGAGATCGCGGCCAGCCGGATGCCTGCCGCCCAGCCCTCGGTCCGCTCGATGAGGCGCTCCAGCGACCCTTCCGCCAGCGCGATCCCGTGATGTGCCATCACCAGGCGGGACTCGGGGATGGTGAAGGCCAGGTCGCTAGCCCTGATCTCGGTCAGTTGCCCGTCCAGCCGGTACCGGTGCAATGGCAGCAGCGGGTCGATGCGCGATGACGCCACCACCCGCAGTCGGGGCCCGCCGTTCCGCAGTACGTAGGCCAGCCCGTCCAGCAGCCGGGCGTCGGTCAGCAGGTGCAGGTCGTCGAGAACCAGGGTGACTGACCTGTCCATGGTCGCCATCGCCGATGCGAACCGCAGCAGGAACTCATGTCCGGTGCCGGTGTTACGCGCCAGCAGCGCCTTCGGCAGGGCAATACCCGTCTGGCGCAGCGCAGCGATGACGTAGGACCAGAAGACCTTCGGACGGCAGTCATACTCGTCGAGGTTCACCCAGGCGACCGTGCCAGCATCCTGGCTGGCTGCCCACAAGGCGATGGCCATCGTCTTGCCCGCGCCCGGCGGCCCGGTGACCACGGTGAGCGGGCATCCTGCACCGGCAGCAATCAGCTGGCTGATGCGCTCCCGAGGCACCGCCCAGGCCGGCACGCTGGGGGCTCTTACCTTGGCGAGCAAGAGCACGTCGCCAGTCCGGGCAGGGCTGCTGCCCGGATGGCGCCGATCGGCAGGCATGCCTCGGGAAGCTGCGTCGACTTCCATACCTCATGTGTCCGCCCGAATCGGGTGACACGTCATCACCCCGTGCTTGATCTCACCAGGGTGATAACTCACCCGTGGCGAGTGGGCCGCTCCGGGCTGGACAGGAGCACCGTAGTAAGCATTCATTCCCGAACCTGCTGGGAGCCCGGCGTGCCATCCTCCGAGTACGAGATCCGAGTCGCCGGAGTCCTCCCGCCCGAGGTCCTGCTTGACTTCGAGGAACTCACCGCGGCCGTGGAGCCGGTCGAAACCGTGCTGCACGGCCCGCTTGCGGACCAGGCGACGTTGCAGGACCTCCTCGCCAGGCTGGAGACTCTCGGCGTGCCCGTCCTCGAGGTACGCCGTCTCCAAGACCGGGCCAGCCAGGCCCGGTCTTCGAAGAACCCGCCTGCAGGCTGAGTCTCGGTTATCAGGCCAGGGCTTTCGCCTTCTGCTGCTCGAATTCAGCCTCGGTGATGACGCCACGGTCACGAAGTCCGGCCAGCTTGGACAGCTGATCCGCCGTGGTGTCCGGCGCGCTTCCATTCGCCTGCAGTGCCGTGCGCACTGCCTGGTCGTGGATCTCAGCCTGATGGGCGGCCCGGTCGTGCATCTCCCCGCCACGGGCAATCAGGTAGACGAGTACGCCGATCAGCGGGAGGAAGAGCACGAAGATGAACCAGAGTGCCTTCGCCCCGCCGGAGAGATCGTGGCTCCGGAAGATATCGATGAACACTGTGATCAGGATCCAGATCCAGATCACCCACATGAAAAAGAACAGCATCGTCCAGAACAGGTTCAGCAGCGGATAGGACGACAACGACGCGGCGAGCGGCATTTCTTCTCCCTCAACTTGCGCACGAATAGTGACGCCGCAACGTGGCACGGGCATGCCAGATCGCGACCATGGCCAGCGTTGTTCGGGTCCCGGATCACTGGCATCACCCCGCAGGGGTGAGACAGCGGGACGTACGCCTCTGGCACCTCAACGGCGAGTCGGGGTACAGATAGAGCATGGATGCGGCCCGGTCACGAAGCGGCCGGCTCCATTCCGTGCCGGCCCTTCCTGGCCAGGTCAGTCCTGACATGACGATCGAAACCAAGTTCCACGCTCCCGGTGTGCGGCCGGAATGGGTGCAGCGGCCAGGGCTGCTTGCCCAGCTAGCGAGGCCGGTCCGGCTTGTGCTGGTAACCGCGCCGGTGGGGTTCGGCAAGACGACGCTGGTAGCGCAGTGGCGCGCCAGCGCTATCGCGGTGCGGCGGTTCGCCTGGATCTGGCTTGAGCACAGCGACAACGACCCGGGCACACTGTGGCGGCACATCGTGCGCGCACTGGCCCGATCCTGCCCTGAGCTCGACAGCGACGAGCTGCGGCAGGCTGTCGCGGACCACGTTCCCGACGTCACCGGTACCGTGCTCCCCCTCCTGGTTAACGAGCTGGCAGAGCTGTCGGCGCCGGTCGTGCTGGTGCTCGAGAACTACCACCTCATCACCGATGCCGCCTGCCACGATCAGGTCACGTTCCTGCTCCTGCATCTGCCGCCGTCCGCGCAGGTCGTGCTGGTCACCCGGACCGTGCCGCCGCTGCCGCTGGCGCGGCTGCGGGCCGGTGGCCACCTGATCGAGATCAGCTCCGGTGACCTGCAGTTTGGTACCGTCGAGGCGGCCGCGCTAGTCCGGTCCACGGCCGGCCCGGACCTTGCCGAGCACGATCTGGCCGCCCTCACCGAACAAACTGAGGGCTGGGCAGCCGCGCTCTACCTCGCCGCGCTATCCCTGCGCAGTCATCGGTCACCGAGCCATTTCATCCGGCAGTTCAGCGGCGATGCCCCGTTCCTGGCCGAGCTGATGGCCGAGGAAGTACTCGACCGCCAGCCGCCTGAGATCCAGAGCTTCCTCTGCCGGACGGCAATCCTGGACCGCTTCTGCGCACCACTGTGCGATGCGGTACTCGAGTCGGGCACTGCGGCTGACATCATCGACCTCCTTCAGCGGGACAACGTGTTCCTCGTGCCACTGGACGACACCCGGCTGTGGTTCCGTTACCACCAGCTTTTTGCCGACCTGCTCCGGTCCCGGCTCACCGCCACCGAACCGGACCTGCTCCTCGCCCTGCACGAGCGTGCCAGCGCCTGGTTCCAGCAGGCAGGACAGGCGGATGACGCGATCCGGCATGCCGTCGCCGCCGGAGACCTCACCAGCGCCACCAGCCTCGTCGCCCGGCACTGGTACCCCTATCTGGTCACCGGTCACGTGGACTGCGTGCGCGACTGGATTGCCTCGCTCGGCGAGGACCAGGTCGTCGCCAGCCCGCTAGCGGCGCACAGCGCAGTCTGGGCCGCGGCACTGTCCGGTGAGCTCAGCTCCGCCCGGCGGTGGCTGCCTGTGATCGAGACGGCCCGGTACGACGGGCCGATCCCGGATGGCATCGATTCGCTAATGTCCTCGGCCATCCTGCTGCGGGCCGCCTTCGGTTTAGGCGGGTTCCCCGACCTGCGCGCGGCCGCCGCAGCCGTTGCCGCCCGGACCGACCCCGCATCGCCATGGCACGCGCTCGCGCATGCAGGCATCGGCGCGGTCCTCTACTTCGGCGGCGAGTTTGACCCCGCGGCTGCGCAGGCACGTGCGGCGCTGCAGAGCACGGGGCCGTCGTTCCTGCTGGGTCAGGTACTCGCCCGCACGATCATCTCGCTAATCGGTGCGGACCGCGGCGCGCTGGACGAGGCAGCGCAGCGTGCACTCGAGGCCCAGGAGATCGCGTTCGATGACCGGGCCAGCTCCACCAGCGTGCCGCTGCGATTCCTGGCCGCCGCGGCGACCGGATCCGTGTACGCCGCCCGCGGCCAGCTGCAGTACGCACGCAGGGATCTCGAGCTGGCGCTGCAGCTGCGCCGGAGCTGGCTGTCCAGCCCGTGGTACACCACGGAGATCGAACTCCGGCTCGCCGCAGTCCGGGCAGATCTGGGTGATCGGCGCGGCGCGATCGCGCTCGTCACCGATGCCAGCAGCACACTGGCCTCGCTACCGGACGCCGCTGCGGCACTCACCGGCCGGCTCGAACGGCTGCAGAGGTGGCTCGTCACCGGACAACCTCCGGCGGTAGCGCTTGCCGATCCGCTGACCGAGCGGGAGCTGGCAGTGCTCCGGCTGCTGCGCAGCCAGCTGACGCTCCGCGAGATCGGGCTGGAGCTAGGCCTATCCCGGAATACGGTCAAGACTCACGTGCAGGTTGTCTACCGCAAGCTCGGGGTGAACTCCAGGAGCGAGGCGGTTCAGCGGGCGCGACGGCTCCGGATGATGTGAAGGAATCACCCGCCGGGAGTGGAGCGCAACAGGCCCCGCCGCGACAGGCTAGAGGCCTGATCACGTCCCGACCTCGATCCAACGGGGGCCCGCAGTGCGACCGCTCTACTACGAGATCCGCGTAGCGGGCTTGCTGCCACCCGAGGCGCTACTCGACTTTGAGCGGCTAAATGCCTCGGTCGAACCGGTCGAGACGGTCCTGCACGGCCCTATCCGAGATCAGGCGGCGCTGCATGGCCTGCTCGCGAGACTGGAACTGCTGGGCGTCCAGGTCCTGGAGATCCGCCGGGTCAGGCAGCGAGATGCGCCCTCTGCTGATGGCGGGGTGGACCCCTAGCGAGCCGCGGCACCTGCAGCTTGCACGGTCGGCCCGAGCAGGGCTCGGGGGCATCACCCGGCACGGGTGATGCCCAACGGCGCGCCATCTGCGCTGGGCGCGAAACAGGGTGCCCACTGCCCGGTACCGGACAGGGCGGTGACCCTCCAGCAGGTAATCGGCCTGGTCGCGATTGTCGCCCGGAGCGGGTGAGCAGAAGAATGCCGGTGAGCGGCGACTCTGGTATGACGTCGCGCGCCCTGGGTAGCGAGCTGGCGAGCATCCCAAGAGCCGAAGGTAAGCCGATGCGTCATCCCGATACGCGACCCGCCCGCTCCCTCAGCTGGATGGCGCTCGGCGCCTGCCACGGCCAGGATCCCGAGCTGTTCTTCCCTATCGCGGCACGCGGGCCGGCCGCGCGGCAGATCCGCGCGGCGAAGGCTATCTGCAGCGGCTGCCCCGTTCGAACGGACTGCCTGTCCTACGCCGTGCACACCATGCCGGAAGGCATCTGGGGCGGGACCACGCTGGAAGAGCGCTATGCCATGCGCAGACCGCTGCGCCTGCCGTCACTTGACCTGACAGCGCAGCGGCTGGCCCGGTCCGCTACAGGAGCTCGAGCTCACGAGCCCGGCTGAGTGCGTGACTTCGCGACGAGCTGCCGAGCTTGCGGTAGATGGACTGCACATGGCTGTGCACCGTGTTGTAGGAGACAAAGAGCTCGCGGCCGATGCCGCGCACGGACAGCTCGCTGTTCAGCAGCTTCAGCACCCTGAGTTCCCGCTCGGTCAGTTCGGTACGGCCATCCTGGTAGCCGGGTGCGGCCACGCTCTCGCGGGCATGTTCGCTGGCCGCTATGGCTCGCCCAGCCTGCTGCCATGCGTCCGACAGCGACGCCAGCCACGCTTCGACAGGCAGCAGTCCTCCGGCTGCGACCGCCTCGGCCGGCAACTGCCGGATCCATGCCAGCACAAGGTCATGCCTGCCATCACTGGCGTAGGTCACCCAGCTGGCCAGGATCAGGTCGGCTGCGTCGGCGTACGCGCCCGCCGCAACTGCATGCCGGATGGCCTCGTGCGCCGTCCCGGCGTCGCGGTGCCAGCTGGCGGCACGCTGGTGCAGCGCCTGGACAAGGCCCGGCTCGCGCCGCTGAAGTTCGGCCCGCAGGAACTGGCCGAAGACCGGACTCACCCGGTACCAACCGCGCTCGCCCGGAACTGGAACGACAAACAAGTTAGTCCTGGACAGCGCCTCCAGCGACGTGCCCGACTGGGTGCCGTCCAGCACGGCATCACAGAGCGGACCGTTCAGCCGGTCCAGGATCGAGCAGCGCAGCAGCAGCGCCTGTACTGCCGGTTCGTGAGCTGCCAGCACCTCGGCCATCAGGAAGTCGGCCATATGACCGGTTGCCGGGCCAAGCCTGCTGATCAGGCCATGCCGGTCGGTGGCTCGACGCAGCGAGCCCGCCGCCAGCGACAGGCCTGCTGGCCATCCCTCAGTCCGCTGCACGAGGCCGCTGATCTCTGCATAGGTGAGACCGAGACCGAGACGTTCGTTCAGGAAGGCGTCAGCCTCGGCAGTGGTGAACCGCAGCTCGTCGGCAGTCAGCTCGAGCATCTCACCGTGAGCTCGCATCGCGCCCAGCGGCCACGGCGACTCGGTCCTGGTCGCGAGCACCAGCCGGAAGGTGTCCGGTACCCGCCTGATGAACCAGCCGAGGCTGTCGCCTGCTGCGCTGCCCGAGAGCCAGTGGCAATCGTCGAGGACAAGGGTGACCGCGTCCAGCCGGCACAGTTCGTTGATCAGTAACGGCAGTGCCCGGTCCAGGCCAGACACCCCCGGCACTATCGCGGTTAGCGCCGGGCTGATCGCCGGGCAGGCCCGGCCGAGCGCCGCAATGACGTAGGACCACAGGACCACCGGGTCGCTGTCATGCTCGTCCAGGGTCAGCCAGCCGAGCGATTGCTGCCCGGCAGCTGCTTCGTGCCACGAAGCGAGCAGGGTGGTCTTGCCGAAGCCGGCCGGGCCCGCAACTAAGGTGAGTCTGCGGTCCGAGCCGCTGCTAAGCCGCTCCAGCAGGGCGCTGCGCAGCACGACCTGGTCACTGAGCGGCGGAGGCCGGAGTTTCGTCGTAATCAGAATCGGCCCGGACGCCGCCGGGGTCCGGCCGCCCGCAGGCTCGCTGACTGCTGCCGTGCATGCTGACACCGCGCGGTGACTGGCCATCGCCCTCCCCGATCCCGGCCTGTTTCCGCGCTGCCGGGGTCTAGAGCAGCGCCGTTATAGTTCTGTCACTATTGCCGCTGTCACTATCGCCGACGGCTGGCTGGCAAGTCAATGGGCGGTTCGTCACTATCACGGGCGGTGCGGCAGCTCCGGCTGGCTCAGCCCTGCTGCCCGGCGTGGGCCGGTGCGGCGTTGTGCCACGCGTCGGCGCCCGCGGCGGCAGCGGCCTTGGCTTGCGTCCACTTCAGCTTCGCTTGCTCGCCCGGCGGCACTTCCATCTCGTTGACCCACCGCCGGGTAGCCGCCAGCACGTGCGAGCCGCCGATGATGACGCCGGCGATGGCGAGGGCGATGCCCGCTCCCGCGATCACCGCCCCGGTTATCAGCGGCGCGGCTCGCAGCTGCGGTCCGCTACCCGGACTCCTCGTGTCTGACATGGCACCGTCCTCTGGCGTCGGATTGCCCCTCGTTACAGTCACCGTGTACTCCGGCAGCCCGCGTGGCATCATCCGCCAGGGGTGAATCCAGCCACGAGCCGACAATTCAGGCGCGTGCCGTCGAGCCGGCCTGCCCGCCGTGGCAGCGCTTCCACTTGGTTCCGCTGCCGCACGGGCATGGTTCGTTGCGGCCGCGGTGGGAGTCGGCGGCGGCGTAGCCGGCCATCAGCTCGGCGGGTGCCTGCCCGGCGCGGAGCAGCGCGGCCATCTGCTGCATCGGCTGCCGGACATGGTGGAAGAAGTCCTGGTAGCCGGGGCACAGGTAATGCTGGCCCGGCTCCCCGTACGGCGAGGTCGCGAACCGGTCTTTGGGGCAGCCGCCGTTGCAGGCGAACCGGACGTCGCAGTCGAGGCAGTACCGGGTGAGCGTGTCCCGCTTGTCCTGGCCGAACTGGCGCTGCTGCGGCAGCACGATCAGCTCTAGCAGGTGCTTGTCGCTGATGTTGCCCAGCAGGTAGCCGGGCTCGACATAGTGGTCGCAGGAATACAGGTCCCCGGTGTGCTCCAGCGCCACCTGCGTCCCGCAGGTTTCCGCGTGCACGCACATCCCGCCGCCCTCACCGTGCCAGCTGGCCAGCGCGGTGTCGAACATCTGCACGTAGACGGTGCCGATATCGGCGCGGACCCAGTCCTCGAACACCTCGATGAGGAACCGCCCGTACTGGGCCGGGCCGACCGACCGGTGGGTGACCAGGCTCCCCTCCTGTGTGTACAGCGGCCGTCCGGTGACGCCGTGGCCCCAGCCACCCTCGGCGACCGGCAGGGTCTGCTCGGTAGCGCGCTCGATGATCGGGATGAACTGGATGAACGTCGCGTCCAGCTCGTCGCGCAGGAACCGGTACACCGGCCGACCGTGATCGCCGTTGACCGCGTGGATGGTGGTCAGCACGTTCCAGTCGACCTCGTGCCGCTTCAGCACCTCCAGGCCGTTCATGACCCGGTCGAAGGTCGGCTTGCCGCCCTTGTCGACCCGGTAGGCGTCGTGCAGCTGGCGCGGGCCGTCGACCGAGATGCCCACCAGGAACTCGTGCTCTTTCAGGAACGCGCCCCACTCATCGTCCAGCAGGGTGCCGTTGGTCTGGATGGTGTTCAGGATGCGCTGCCCCGGCCGGGCGTACTGGCGCTGCAAGTCGATGGCGCGGCGGAAGAAATCCAGGCCCATCATCGTCGGCTCGCCGCCCTGCCATGCCACCACCACCTCCGGGACGTCCGCATGGGCCTCCAGCAGCTGGCGGATGTAAGTCTCCTGCAGCTCCGCGGCCATCCGGAACCGGGATCCCGGGTACAGCATCTCCTTGGACAGGAAGAAGCAGTACTCGCAATCCAGGTTGCACACCGCCCCCGTCGGCTTCGCCATCACATGAAACGCCAGCGGCGCGCCCGGCACCGTCAGGACCGGACCGCCGGGATCGATGTCGCGCACGGCGACTCCTTCTGCTAGACGGCGAGACTGCCTTCGTCAGCGACCGCGGGCGCGCTTGCGGACGACGAAGCCCTGGCCCTACGGCCCATCTCTACCGCGAGGAAGATGACGACGAGCATGTCGACGAACACGAACACGATCGCTGGGCCCAGGTAGCTTGGGTTGCCGTGCAGCTGGGTGCCGATGATGATGAGCCCCAGGGAGCCGAACCGCATCCCGGACACTAGCCCCGTCGACGCCCGCGAGGTTGCATCCTTGCCGCCGATGAGGAGACCGGCGGTCACGGATACGACCGCGACGATCAGTGCCGCGAGCAGCACGCGCGACCCGAACATCGACACTATCGTGCTCCAGTTCACCGCCAGGCCCGCGATCAGGGCCAGGCCCAGCGCGAGGTTGGCGACCTTGACCAGCTCAGGCTGCCAGGAGCTGGCGTGATCGGCGTACCGCCAGCGGATGACCAGCCCGATGGCGAGCGGCAGCAGCACCAGCAGCAGCAGGTTCTTGAGGATCGTCGCACCGCTGATCGACGCGCCGGTTACTAGCTGCCCGGCCCACAGCGGCACGGCCGCCAGGTTGACGAGCTGCATGACGATGACGACCGAGACTGCCAGGGCCATGTCTGCTCGCTTGGAGAGCTGGGCCGCCTTGAGTCCGGACGGCCCGGCCGCGCCGAGTGCAGCGAGCGTGGCCCCGGTCACGTACGCGGCCTTGATGCCGAATGCGGTGAACAGCCCCCAGGCCGCCGCGGGGATCAGCAGGCAGTTCACCACGACCATCAGGACCACCAGCACCCAGCGCCGAAGCGGGGCCACGACCTGCGCGACGGTGAACGACATCCCGAGCGACATGACGGTAGCGATGATGGAAACGCCGACGCCAGCGTTGAACAGGATCGTCAGCAGCTTGTCGGCGGACATCGTGCGGGTTTCCTTCCCGGTGCGTCTCAGGCGGCAGTGGGTCCGTCAGGCACGGCAGCGGGCGCCGTGATGCCGACGTCGGGGGCTAACGGAAGGGCGTAGACATCGCTTAGCGTCTCGATCTGCTGGGTCGTGAACGCCCGCTCGCGCCGCAGGTCCCGGGTGAAGGCCAGCCACCAGGTCAGCAGGGCGCCTATCCGGTTGCGGAAACCGGTCAGGAAGGCGATGTGGATGAACAGCCAGATGCACCAGCCCGGGAACCCGCCCACCTGCAGCGGTCCTGCCGAGACTACGGCGCGGCCGCGGGAGATGTAGGCAGCTGAGCCGAGGTCACGGTACCGGAACGGCTTGTCGGCAAGGTTCCCGGCGGCGCGGCGGCCGATGCGGTGACCGGCGTACAGCCCGGACTGCATCGCCACCTCTGCCACGCCGGGAAGCTTGTTCAGGCTCATCATGTCGCCGAGCACCGAGATCTCGGGATGGCCGGGGATCGTCAGGTCCTTCCCCACCATGATGCGGCCCGACCGGTCGCGGGAGGCGCCAGTGGCAGCCGCGAGTGCGCCGGCTACCGGCGAAGCCTCCACCCCGGCGGTCCACAGCACCGTGTTGGCGTCGTAACGGGCCTGTTCGCCTGCGTGGTCACGGACGAGGACGTAGCCCCGGTCGACGTGGGTAACGATCGACTCCATGTGCTGCTCGACGCCGAGCTTGTCCAGGGCACTGGCGGCTTTCCGGGACAGTTTCGGGCCGAACACCGCCAGCGGGGCGGCTCCCCCGTCGAAGAGCAGCACTCGCGCGTCTTCGGGCTTGAATGTCCTGAACTCGGCGCGAAGCGTCTTGGTGGCGACCTCCCGGAGCTGGCCGGCCAGTTCGACGCCGGTCGGGCCGCCGCCCACCAGGACGAATGTTAGCCAGGCACGGCGTTCTTCCGGGGTGCGCGCGGTCTGAGCCATCTCGAATGCGCCGTAGATCCGGCGCCGGATTGCCAGCGCGTCCGAGATCGTCTTCATGCCGGGCGCCCAGCGGGCGAATTCAGCATGACCGAAGTAGGACTGGCGGACGCCAGCCGCGACGATCAGGTCGTCGTAGCCGTACTCAAGCCGATCGCCGCCGACCCGCCTGGCGATAACCCGCTGGCCACTGATGTCGAAGTCAATGACCTCGGCCATCACGCAGTCGATGTTCTTGTACTTCTTCAGCAGATCGCGCAGCGGAGTGGCGATCTTCCCCTCGGACAGGATGCCGGTCGCGCACTGGTAGAGCAGCGGCTGGAAGACGTGGTGCTGGGACCGGTCGATCATCGTCACCGAGACGTCGCGCCGTCGCAGTGCCCGCGCTGCGAACAGGCCGGCGAAGCCGCCTCCCACGATCACCACCCGGCGCCGGCCAGATTCGTCTGTCATCGCACGCTCCGGTTCACTGGTCAGCCGGCTGGGTCGTGCCAGGTGTCTCTGTCGGCCAGCAGCCGGTCAGCTTCCGTCGGGCCCCAGCTGCCCTTGTCGTACACGTGCACGGGCGTGACGTCGCCGAGTACCGGCTCCACGACTTTCCAGGCGGCCTCGACGGTGTCCTGCCGGGCGAACAGCCAGCGGTCCCCGTCCAGGGCCGCGCCGATGAGCCGGTCGTAGGGGCGCATGTCGGAGCCCGCTTGCCCGGCAAACGTCAGTTCCTCCAGCAGCGGCTCCAGCCCGCCGCCCGGCTTCTTCCCGGCGAACTCCATGCTCACCGCAGTTTCCGGCCAGACCCGGAAGCGCAGCGAGTTACTGACGGCGAACGGCGCGATGCCGAAGACGTCATGCGGAGGCCGCCGGAACCGGATGTCGATCTCGGTCGCGGTGACCGGCATGCACTTGCCGGCCCGGATCAGGATCGGCACGTCCGCCCACCGCCAGGTGTCAGCGGCGAGCCGGACCGCGACGTAGCTCTCCGTCGTCGATTTCGGGTCGACGCCGTCCACGTCGTGATAGCCCTGGTACTGACCGCGAACGGTGTCCTCGGGGGTGAGCGGCCGCAGCGACGATACGACGCGCGACTTGGCGTCCCGCCAGGACTCCAGGCCGGGCCCGTCCGGCGGGTCGGCCAGCACGGTCGCCAGCACCTGCAGCATGTGGTTCTGGACCACGTCCCTGATCGCGCCGGTCCGGTCGTAGAACCGGCCGCGGTCAGCGACGTCAAAGGCCTCGGCCATGGTGATCTGGATGCGCTCGACGTAAGTCCGGTTGAGCAACGGCTCGAGCACCGAGTTGGCGAACCGGACGAAGAGCACGTTCTCGACCGGATCAAAGGCCAGCCAGTCGTCGACGCGGAAGATCGCCTCTTCCGGGAAGTACTGGTGCATGGTGTCGTTGAGCTGCCGGGAACTGGCCAGGTTGGTCCCGAACGGCTTCTCCACCATCACCCGCGCGTCCTTGGCACGCCCAGCCGTCGCGATCCCCTTCGCGATCCGCCCGAAGAGCGGGGGCGGCACCTCGAGGTAATAGAGGATCTTGCTGCCGGCACCGATGGCATCCGACATCGCCTTGTAGGTGCCGTCCTCGTCCAGATCCCCGTCGACGTACCTGAGCAAGCCGAGCATCTTCTGCGCGGCGGCGCTGTCGGGATCCATGTTGTTGAGCCGCAGTGAGGCCGCTGCGTAGTCGCGGAACTGCGGTAGCTGCCAGCCGCTCTTGGCCACGCCGACGACCGGCACGTTGAGTACGCCGCGCTCGACCAGGCCCACCAGCGCCGGGAAGGTCTCGATTTTCGCCAAGTCACCAGTCGCGCCGAAGATCACCAGCGCATCGACTGAGTTAGCCGGCATGTCAGCTCCCGTTCCGATCGACTCGTTCGCCGTGTTCATCAGATCGCGGCGGCATGGCTACTGGCATCACTCGGCAGGGGTGAGGGTGGCCGCACCGCCCGAGGCGCCCGGCTCGCCCGCGGGCTCGAATTCCTGGCGGCTGATGCGCCGTCTGAAGACGTAGTAGGTCCAGGTCTGGTAAGCGAGTACTACTGGCAGCAATACCACAGCGACCACCGTCATGACCTTGAGCGAGTATGCGCCAGACGCCGTGTTGTGCACGGTCAGGTTGTAAGCCGGGTTCGTACTGGACACCATGACGTTGGGATACAGGCCAGTGAAGATCGACACGATGCACGATGCCATGGTGACCGTGGTGGCGGCGAATGCGAAACCGTCGCGGTGCTCGTACACGAGCCAGCTGGCCGTGAGCACGGCCAGGATGGCCAGCAGTTCGACCGGGTTGAGGAAGAAGCTGCTGCCGACCGTCACATGAGTCCAGATGACGAAGGCCACCACGGCGGCGGCTGTGGCCGGGGCCACCCGGCGGGCCAGCAGTCCGGCCCTGTCGCGGATGTCACCGGTGGTCTTCAATGACAAGAACGTCGCGCCGTGCAGGAGGCAGACGAGCACCAGAGTCAGGCCGGTCAGCAGCGCGTAAGGCTGCAGCAGGTCCCAGAACGACCCTGTGTAATTCTGGCTGGAGTCGATCGGCAGCCCGTGCAGCAGGTCACCGAGTGCGACGCCGATCAGCAGCGGCGCCAGCAGGCTGCCCGCGGTCAGCAGGCCATCCCAGGTGCGGCGCCAGCGCACCGCAGCGCGCTTCCCCCGGTACTCAAATGACACGCCGCGGACGATAATCGCGGCCAGTAGCAGGACAAGCGCGAGGTAGAAGCCGGAGAACATGGTCGCGTACCAGCCCGGGAAGGCCGCGAACATGGCCGCCCCGGCTACGATGAGCCAGACCTCGTTACCGTCCCAGAGCGGTCCGATCGTGTTGATCACGGCGCGGCGGCCGGCCTCGTCCTTGCCCAGGACGCCATGCAGCATGCCGACGCCGAAGTCGAAGCCTTCCAGGACAAAGAACCCGGTCCAGACGACCGTGATGATGATGAACCAGAGCGGGAGGAGTCTCATCGCGGCCTCAGTTCCATCGCGGCCTCAGTATTGGATCGCCGGGACCGGCGCGTCCGCGTCAGCTTCGGTGCGCGCGGGTGGCAGCTGTTCGCGTGCGTACTTCAGCATCAGCAGCAGGTCGACCACGGCCAGCACGCCGTAGAGCAGGACGAAGCCGGTCAGGCTGATGATGATCGACGTGGTGCTGACCGTCGGCGAGATGCCGTTCTTGGTGAGCATGATGCCCTGCACGATCCAGGGCTGGCGGCCGCTCTCGGTCAGCAGCCAGCCCGCGGTGTTCATCAGGAACGGGAGCACCGCGGCCCAGGTCGCCAGCCACAGGAACAGCCGCGACGTGCCGAGTTTCTTCCGCCGAAGCAGCCAGAGACCCCACAGGCCCAGCAGGAACACCAGGACTCCGGCGTAGGCCATGACCCGCATGGCCCAGTACTGGATGAAGACGTTCGGCACGTAGTTGCCCGGGCCGTATTTCGCCGCGTACTGGTTCTGCAACGGAGTGAGGCCGATGACCTTGCCGTTCCAGTGGTTGGTGGCCAGCAGCGACAGCAGGTGCGGGATCGCGATGATCTCGGTCGGTGTCTGGTCGTTGCTGCCGCCGCCGATCTGGAACAGCGAGAACGAGCATGGCTGGCAGGTGGTCCACTGGGCTTCGGCGGCGGCAATCTTCATCGGCTGGTACTTAGCCTCGATCACGCCGAGCTCGTCGCCGACCAGCATGGTGAACAGGATCGCCGGGACCAGGACGACGAGCGCGAGCCGGGCCGACCTGCCGAACACCTCGCGGTCGCCGCCGCGCCGCAGCTGCCAGGCGGACACCGCGAGCATCACACCCGCTCCGGTGACGAGGGCCGCTAGCACGACCTTGGCGTATCCCCAGACGAAGACCGGGTTGGTGAACAGTGCCCAGATGTCGTTCAGCTGCGGCTTGCCGTGGACCAGCTGATAGCCGACCGGATGCTGCATCCACGAGTTGGCCCCCATGATGAACGCCGCCGACAAGACGGTGCCAGCCGCCACCAGCCAGATGGTGGCCAGGTGCACCCGGCGGGACAGCTTGTCCCAGCCGAACAGCCACAAACCCAGGAAGGTGGACTCCAGGAAGAACGCGGCCAGCCCTTCCATCGCCAGCGGCGCGCCGAAGATGTTGCCGACCAGCCGCGAGTACGCTCCCCAGTTCATGCCGAACTGGAACTCCTGCACAATGCCGGTCACCACGCCGATCGCCACGTTGATCACCAGCAGCGTGCCGAAGAACCTGGTCAGCCGAAGGTACTCGTCCCGCTTGCCGTGATACCACGCCGTCTGCAGCAGGGCCGTCAGGAAGGCGAGCCCGATCGTCACCGGCACGAAGAAGAAATGGTTGATCGACACGAATGCGAACTGCCACCGCGCCAGGTCGAGGTTGGCCATGAGCGCCACTGTCGCGGCGCGCCCGGGTGCCCGACATCACCCCTGGTGGGTGGTGGACGGCGGGTCACATCTCGCCTGGGCAGTGCTTCGACGCCGACGGCATGCAGATCCACGCCTGCTGAGCCGGATGGCGTGACGGGTCGACAGCGTGCGCTCAGTGCCGCCGCGGGCTAGACAGGACCGCGATCGACCGCGGGCCCACGGTGATCCGAGCACCGGCGGCCAGCGCTGCGCCCGGTACGCGGTCAGATCCCGCCAGATCGTCAGTGCTGACGTCAAGCCGCCAGGCTGCCTGCTCCCCGGTGACGGGAAGGACGAAGCCGAGCGGCTCCCACCAGGCGTTGACGAAGACCAGGAAGTCGTCGTCGACCAGCGGCGTGCCGTCGGCGGCCCGGTCAGGGTCGTCGGATCCGTCTAGGTAGAGGGCAATCGCCAGCGCGCCGGCGTCTGACCAGTCGACGTCTGTCATTGCCGTGCCCGCTGGGGTGTACCAGCGCAGCTCGGATGCCTCGGCGCCCGCCAGGAAACGCCGGCGGCGGAATACCGGGTGCTGCTTGCGGAAGGCGACGAGCTGCCTGGTGAAGTCCTGCAGCTCGCTATCGGGGCTGGACCAGTCCACCCAGGAGATCTCGTTGTCCTGGCAGTAGGCGTTGTTATTGCCCTGCTGGGTCCGGCCGAGCTCATCGCCGGCCAGCAGCATCGGCACGCCGAACGACAGCAGCAGGGTAGCCAGCATCGCCCGGGACTGGCGCGCTCTCAGCTCGAGGATGGCGCAGTCATCGGTCGGTCCCTCCACTCCGCAGTTCCAGGACCGGTTATCGCTGGTCCCGTCGCGGTTCGATTCGCCGTTGGCCTCGTTGTGCTTGTCGTTGTAGGAGACGAGATCCCGCAGGGTAAAACCGTCGTGAACGGTGATCAGGTTCACCGAAGCGGTGGGCCTGCGGTGCGCGCCTGCGTAGAGATCCGCCGACCCGCACAAGCGGGTCGCGAACTCGCGCAGGCCGACCGGATGACTTCGCCAGAAATCGCGCATCGTGTCCCGGTACTTGCCGTTCCACTCGCGCCATAGCGGCGGGAACCGGCCGAGGTCGTAGCTGTCCATCTGGCCCACATCCCACGGCTCCGCGATCAGCTTGGACGCTGACACGACCGGATCCTGGGAGACCATGTCGAAGAAGGCCGACACTTGCTCGAAGCCGCCATCCTGCCTGCCGAGCGTAGTGGCCAGGTCAAAGCGGAAGCCGTCGACACGCATCTGGGTCAGCCAGTACCGCAGCGAGTCCATGATCAGCTGAAGCGTCACCGGGTCGCCAGCATTCAGCGAATTGCCGCAGCCGGTCGTGTCCACGTAATGAGCCGGGTCGCCGTCAGCCAGCCGGTAGTACGCGGGATTGTCCAGGCCGCGGAAGCACAGCGTCGGGCCGAGGTGACTGCCCTCGCAGGTGTGGTTGAACACGACATCGAGCAGCACCTCAATCCCGGCGTCATGAAGCGCGTCCACCATTGACCTGAACTCGCCGACCTGGCCGCCTGGGCGACCCGCCCGAACCGCCGCTGAGTAGCCCTGATGCGGCGCGAAGTAGCCGATCGTGTTGTAGCCCCAGTAGTTCGTGAGCCCCCGTTGCGGCAGGAACGACTCGGCCACGCTTTCATGCACCGGCAGCAACTCGACCGCGGTCACCCCGAGGTCGGCCAGGTGCGTGATGGCTGCCGCGTGGCCAAGACCGGCATAGGTGCCGCGCAGCTCGGCCGGGATCCCCGGATGCCGCATGGTGAAGCCTTTGACGTGCAGTTCATAGATGATCGTGTCGGAGAACCGGTGCCGCGGCCGAGCGCCGCCCCGGCCATCGGCTGCCTCGCTGACTACCACCAGGCTCCGGGGCACGCTGGCAGCGGAGTCCGCGGTACTCGGCCTGTCCGGATTGTCAGCGGCGTAGCCCAGCACATCCGGCCCGAAGGTGACCGATCCGCTGATCGCGCGAGCGTAGGGATCCAGCAGCAGCTTCGCCGGATTGCAGCGCACGCCCCGAGCCGGAGCGTAAGGTCCGGCGGCGCGGTAACCGTAGGCCTGCCCGGCCCCGATGCCGGGAACGAAGCCGTGCCAGACGCCGGCGTCGTAATCTGGCAGCGGGATCTGGTGTTCCGCGCCCGCTTCGTCAAACAGGCACAGCGTGACCCCGTCGGCGACGGCGGATGAGACTGCGAAGTTCGTGCCTCCGTCGCGGACAGTCGCGCCGAGCGGGAACTGGCTGCCGGGCAGCGCGGTGGAAGGCAGCCGAGCTGGCGCGGTCATCGCTTCGGTTCCGAGCTGATGCGACGGATGACGTCGCCGATGGGGTCGACGGCTCCGTGCCGGCGGCGGATCACGTCGGCGATCAGCCCGGTCCAGCCGGTCTGGTGCGCGGCACCGATCGCAGCGCCGTTGTCGCCGTGGAAGTACTCGCTGAAGACCAGGTTGTCGTGCCAGTTCGGGTCGTGCTGGAGCCGCTCGGTGCCGCCGAAGCAGGCCCGCCGGCCGTCGGCCCGCATGGTGAAGATCGAGATGAGCCGGTCCTGGAGGTCGGCGGCGATCTTGTCCAGAGTGAGGTGCACTCCGGATCCGGTCGGGTACTCGATCGTGAATTCATCACCGAAGAACCTGGCATAGCGCTCAAGCGCCGCGATGACCAGGTAGTTGAGCGGGAACCAGATGGGACCGCGCCAGTTGGAGTTCCCCCCGAACATCGCCGTGGTGGACTCGGCAGGCTCGTAGTCGATACTCGCCTGGATGCCCTCGACATCGAGCACGTACGGATGCTCGCGGTGGTAGGCCGACAGTGCCCGCAGGCCATGCGGGGACAGGAACTCTGCCTCGTCGAAGAGCTTCCCGAGGAGCCGCTCCAGCCTGTCCACGCCGGCCAGGCTGAGCAGCAGCCGCTGCTGGCCGTGCTCCCCGCGGAGCAGCCCGATCTCGCTGAGGTTCTCCCGGTCAGCCAGGCCATGACTGGCCAGGAAATCGGCGAACTGCTTGCCAACCGTGAGTGAAACCTGGAGATCTTTCTCGTCGATGACCGCGGCCGCCAGGATCGGGATGATCCCCACCATGGACCGGACTTTTACCGGGACGGCCTGCCCGCTCGGGGTCAGCAGCCTGTCGTAGTAGAGCCCGTCGGTCTCGTCCCACAGGCCGAGACCGTCGAGTGCTTCGGTAATGCCCGCGAAGTGCTCGAGGAACTTGAGCACGAGATCCATCGCCGGCCGCTGGCCGGACCGGTTCAGGATCACCGCCATCGAGGCCATGGCTATCGCGTAGAAACCCATCCAGCCGGTCGCGTCGGATTGCTCCAGGATGCCGCCGACGGGCAGGTGGGAGCGATCGATCGGGCCGATGTTGTCCAGGCCCAGGAAGCCGCCCTCGAACAGGTTGTTGCCCTCGGCGTCCTCCCTGTTCACCCACCAGGTGAAGTTGACCAGCAGCTTGTCGAAGATCCGGCTGATGAAGTCGATATCCCGAGCGCCGTCGATGGCGAAGACCTCAGCTGCCGCCCACGCCTGCACTGGCGGGTTCACGTCGCCGAAGTCCCACTCGTAGGCGGGCAGCGCGCCGTTGGGATGCTGGAACCATTCCCGGCACAGCAGGACGAGCTGGTATTTGGCAAACGACGGATCGACGTGCGCGAGGGCGACGCAGTGGAAAGCCAGGTCCCATGCGGCGTACCACGGATATTCCCACTTGTCGGGCATGGACATGATGTCGAACGCGTTGAAGTTGCGCCATCGCGAGTTCCGGCCGGTGAGACGCTCGGCAGGCGGAGTCGGCTGGCCGGGGTCACCGTCGAGCCACTGGGCCACGTTGTAGTAGAAGAGTTGCTTGCTCCACAGCATCCCGGCGAACGCCTGCCGCATGACCATGGCCTCGTCAGCGCTGGCCCCGGTCGGGGTGAGCTCGGCGTAGAACTCATCCGCCTCCGCTCGCCGCCCGGCCATAACCTGCTCGAACAGGGCGCCGAGCGGCGAGTCCGCCGTCCCCCTGGCAGCCCTGGCCGGCGGCGGCCGCAGCCGCAGGCGCAGCTCGGCAGTCTCGCCGGCCGGAACCGTTACCTGGTACCAGAATGCGGCCTTGGTTCCCGCCCGATCGGGGTTCACGGTGGCCGCCCCGTTGATCACGTGATCGTTGATGCCGTCCTTGGGATACGGGGTCACCGGCTGGCCGCCGAACAGCCTGGCGACGTTGGTCTCGTTCTCGCAGAACAACGCTGTCGGCACTACGCCGTCTGGACCGGGGCCGGCGATCAGCTCGAGCGGCCCGACGAACGGATGATCAATGCCCACGGCCGAATCACCCACCGCCCGCATGGCCGGCCTGGGCGCACCGGTGTCCCAGGACCAGGTGTTGCGGAACCACGTCGTAGGCAGCACGTGCACAGTGGCCGCGTCCGGGCCGGCATTGGTGACCAGCACTTTCATCAGCACATCATCAGGACCGGCCTTGGCGTAGTGCACCTCGACGATCCAGTACCGGTCCTCGTCAAACGCACCGGTATCGAGAAGTTCGTACTCCGGCTGCTCGCGATTGCGGGCCCCGTTAACCTCAATGAGGTCTTCATAAGGGAACGCGGTCTGGGGGTAGTGATAGCGCCAGCGGTTCCACGCGTGACTGGGCAGCGCGTCCAGGTACCACCAGTACTCCTTGACGTCCTCGCCATGGTTGCCCTGCGCCCCGGTCAGCCCGAACGCGCGCTCTTTCAGGATGGGGTCGCTGCCGTTCCACAGCGCCAGGCCAAGGCACAGCCGCTGCTCGACGTCGCAGAAACCGGCCAGGCCATCCTCACCCCACCGGTAGGCACGGGACCGTGCGTGGTCGTGCGGCAGATAGTCCCAGGCCTCGCCGTCAGGGCTGTAGTCCTCGCGGACAGTGCCCCACTGGCGTTCGCTGACGTACGGCCCCCACCGGTACCAGTCCCCCGCCTGCCGCAGCCCGTCCTCTAGCCGCCCGAATCCAGCCACCCGATCCCGCTCAGCACCCACGGCCCGCCCCTGTCGGATTTCGACGTTCGCACCATCCGCGTGCCGCGCGGCAATACTTCCGGCGCCATCGTGGCGTGAACCAATGTTCACGATCGGTCTCTCCACGCCTTTCTACTCGCGCAAACATAACTTGCTCCTCACCTTTGGCGGGTGATGATTCCGGGCCCGGCAGCAATCACTCATTTCGATAACCATCGGGCTGCATAGAAAGCACGTGAACGCACGAAGAATTAATTACCAACTTTGTGCGATCGGAGGGTGGAGTGACCATCGTGACCGGTCGATCAGGGCACTCATGCTTCACCCCCGACGGGTGAGCCAATCGCCGGTGCCTGCCAGCATGATCTGCCGCATGAGCGTCGGCCAGAGCGCGCCTCAGGCTCCGCGGGACGGGCACGTGGCGCCGGCAGGTGCTGCCCGTGGAGCCGTTGATCGCCGGCTGCTCCGCCACGCCGGGGCCGCCCGCACCTACCTCGTGGTTACCGTGGCACTCGGACTTGCCGGCACCGTACTGATCCTGGCCCAGGCTGGCCTGCTCGCCCGTGCGCTGGCAGTCGCTGCCCGCGGCGACGTCGCGGCCGCGCTGTCCGGCACGCTAGCGACACTCCTCGTCGTGGTGGTGGCCCGGGCGGCAGTGGGCTACGGCGGCGAAGTGACGGCGCTGCGCGCCGCAGCTACGGTCAAATCTCAGCTGCGCCAGGCGCTGACAGCCCGGATGGTTCAGCTTGGCCCGGCATGGATCACTGGCCAGCGGACCGGCGAGATCGCGGCGCTGAGTACCAGGGGCCTGGACGGCCTGGACCCTTATTTTGCGCGCTACCTTCCCCAGGTCGTCTTCGCGGTCCTAGTGCCGATCGCGGTGCTGGCGAGGGTGGCCGCTGCGGACTGGATCTCGGCGATAGTTATCGCGGTGGCGCTGCCGCTGATCCCGGTTTTCGCGGTCCTGGTCGGCTGGCACACCAAGGCGCAGACGCGACGGCAGTGGCGGCTGCTGGCCACCCTTGGCGGCCACTTCCTCGACGTGGTCGAGGGCTTGCCCACGCTCAAGGTATTCGGCCGCGCCAGGGCGCAGGAAGAGGTGATCGCCAAGGTCACCGAGGATTACCGGGCAGCGACTATGTCCACCCTGCGGGTGGCGTTCCTGTCCGCGCTGGTGCTGGAGCTGGCTGCAGCAGTCGCTACCGCGCTCGTGGCTGTCGAGGTCGGGCTCCGGCTGCTGTACGGGCACCTGGGCTATGAGACGGCGCTGCTCGTGCTGCTGCTGACCCCGGAGGCATTCCTGCCGCTGCGGGCGGTCGGCGCACAGTTTCACGCGAGCATGGAAGGCGCTGCCGCAGCCGGCCGCGCCTTCGAGATCCTGGATAGTGCGCCGCCGGACGAGCACCGTTCCCGTCCCCAGGCAGCGGCCCGGCCCGTTGCCGGCCTCGATCTGAGGACACAAGACATCAGGCTCCGGGACGTCAGTGCCGCCTATCCGGGCCGGCCTCGGCTGGCTCTGGACGGTGTGAGACTGACGATCGCGCCAGCGGATCGCATCGTGCTCACCGGCCCGAGCGGCGCGGGGAAGAGCACGCTGCTTGCCCTGCTGCTGGGCTTCATAACCCCGGTCGGCGGGGCCATCGAGGTGGGCGGCGCCGATCTGGCGGCACTCGATGTCGACCAATGGCGCGCGCAGATCAGCTGGGTGCCGCAGCAGCCCTACCTGTTCGGCGGCACGGCGGCGGACAACATAGCCCTCGGCAATCCAGGCGCTGACCGGGACGCTATTCGCCAGGCCGCCCACTTGGCCGGAGCCGCCGACTTCATCGACGAGCTGCCGGCTGGCTACGACACTGCACTCGGCGATCGGGGTTTGAGACTCTCCGCGGGCCAGCGGCAGCGGCTGGCGCTGGCCCGCGCGTTCTTGCGGGATGCGCCCCTGCTGCTGCTGGACGAGCCCACGGCGCACCTGGATGCCGCCAGCGCCCGCCGGATCGGGACCGCTATCGATACTGCGCTGGCTGACCGCACCATCATCCTGGTGAGCCACGGCCACGGCTGGACGGGTGGCGGCTGCCGGTTCGAGCGCATCGAGCAGGGCAAGCTGCTGTCACCGGCGGAGGTCGGCTGGCCAGACAGCCAGGCCGAAGTCGCGGTGCTGCCATGACGACCGGGCGGTCGGGTATGGCGCGCGAGCGACGGCCGCTGTTGCGACTGTTCTGGCTGGCCAGACCGCTGCGGGGCCGACTCGCGCTCTCCGTGCTAGCAGGCGCGGCCGCCACCGGCTGCGGTGTGGCGCTCCTCGCCACTTCCGGATTCCTGCTCGCCCGCGCCTCACAGCACCCCGGCATCCTGGCGATCTCCGTGGCCGTCGTGGCGGTCCGCGCGCTCAGCGTCGGCCGCGGCGTGTCGCGCTACCTAGAGCGGCTGATGTCCCACGATGTGGCGTTCCGCGTGCTGGCAGACGTCCGGCTCGCCATCTACCGCCGGCTGGAGCGCCTTGCGCCGGCCGGCCTGGCAGCCTTCCGGTCTGGTGATCTGCTGGCCACGCTCATCAGTGACGTAGACGCCACTCAGGACCTGTTCATCCGCGGCGTCGGACCGCCGCTGGCGGCGGCGCTAGTCGGCGGCGGCGCGGTGGCAGTCTGCTTGCTGATCCTGGCGCCCGCTGGCGGCGTGCTGGCTCTCGGCCTGCTAGCCGCTGGCGCCGCCGTGCCGCCGATGGCGGTCGCGGCGTCCCGCCGGGCGGCGCGAGCGACCGCGGCGGCACGCGGCGAACTCAGCGCGGCAGTTACTGACCTGGTCGCGGGCGCACCGGACTTGCATGCCTTCGGTGCGCAGGACGCCGCACTCGTCGCCGTCATCGAGGCGGATAGCAAACTGACCGCGCTGGCCAGGCGCCTCGCCGCCGCCACCGGCCTTGGCACCGGGCTGATAGCGGGGCTGACCGGGATCACCGTATGGGGAGTTCTGCTCCTGGGAGTGGCTGCCGTGGGGCACGGAACGCTCACCAGGGTGCCGCTGGCGGTGCTGACACTTACGGCGCTGGCGTCCTTCGAGGCGGTCACGATGATGCCGGCGGCCGCGCTCCAGATCGGCTCGGCGCGCGCCTCAGCGAGCCGGATCGGCGCGGTCCTGGACGCTCCCGACCCGATCGCGGAGCCCGCGGATCCGCGGCCGTTGCCGGCTGCGCAGGCCTACGTGCGGATGTCGGGGGTGCAGGTCCGGTATGAGCCAGCCGGACCGCTCGCGCTGGACGATTTCGACCTGGACCTGCCGCCGGGCCGGCGGGTAGCGCTCATCGGCCCGAGCGGCGCCGGCAAATCCACCGTGGCCGCGGTGCTGCTGCGCTTCCGCGATCCGGCCGGCGGTACCGTCACCCTGGACGGCGCCGACCTGGCCGGCTATTCAACCGATGCGGTCCGGACCGTCATCGGCGGCTGCCCGCAGGATCCGCATATATTCGACGCAACCATCGGTGACAACCTGCGGCTGGCCCGGCCCGGCGCCACCGACGAGGAGCTGGCAGTTGCCGCTGCTCGGGCCAGGCTGCTGCCCTGGATCGAATCGCTGCCCCTTGGCTGGGGAACCCCGGTCGGAGCGCACGGTGCGGCCATGTCCGGTGGTGAGAGGCAGCGGCTGGCGCTAGCCAGGGCGCTACTCGCCGACCCGGCAGTGCTGATCCTCGACGAGCCGACCGCGCACCTGGATCCGGAGACTCGCTGCGCACTGACGGCCGACCTGCTTGAGCTCACCGCGGGCCACGCCACCCTGCTGATCACGCACGAGCTAGCAGGCCTCGACCAGGTCGACGAGATTATCGTGCTCGAGCGCGGCAAGGTCGTTCAGCGCGGCACGCACGAGCAACTCATCGAGATCGAGGGGCCGTATCGGCAGCTGACCGAAGCGCCGTCATTCTGGCCAGGACCTGCTGGTCTGGTCACCTAGCCTCGCGGACATCCTGCCAGGCCACCTGCATTCGGCGGGCCAAGCTACGTGGGTTCGGCGACTGCGCCGCCTGCTGTCTTCGCTGCCGTTTCGCGCGCCTGCTTACGCATTGCGAGCCAGTACTTGACGCCCTCCATGGTGAGGAACGCGGTGACGACAGCGATCAGGACAGGTGCCGTCTGCAGCGCCCCCACCTGGGTCAGGAAGGCGGTCATCAGCACCATCGAGAATGGTGCCGCCGCCAGTGAGCCCGGCACGGCGGCGAGCAGGCAGGTGAACGCCAGCCCCAGCGGCACCGAGGGGATCACCTGGTGGACGACGACGCCGGCCGTTCCGCCGATGAACAGCGACGGGAAGATGGGTCCGCCCACGAAGCCGCTCTGCTGGCTGACGGCGAAGGTGAGCATCTTGGCGATCACGATCGCGACCAGCAGGCCCAGGCCCAGGGTGCCTGCCCCCTTGAGCACGGAGTTGAGCTGGTCGCTACCGGAGAACATGGTCAGCGGCAGCGCGACGCCGACGATGCCGAACACGACGCCGCCCAGCGTCGTTTTCGCCAGGGCAGGAATGCTCAGCCGGGCGAATAGCCGAGCGGCCAGCATCATGAATCCAGCCAGCAGCGCCACCACGACGGCGGCGAACAAGCCAAGGGGGATCCCGGCAAGCAACTGCCAGTCCTCGAACTTGTACTGAGGCACCTTGTAGTCACCCAGGAACACCGCACCGGCGATGGCGAAGTAGATCCCGAAGGAAACACTCGACGCCACGATCTCGGCGGCCAGAGCCTTAACCAGCTTCTGTCCGCCTGGTCGGGAGACCTCCAGGATCAGCATCACCACGATCAGCGTGCTGGAGAACAGCCCGCCATACGCTCCGGCGAAGCCGGCCAGGGTGTTGACCTGGGAGTCCTCTGTGCCGAGCGTCCTGCGCCGGGCAAGCCAGCTGCCTGCTGCACCGCCCATGGTGCCCAGCGCCTTCTCCGGGCCGAGGCTGGCGCCGCCAATCAGCGATATCGTCGAGACGGCCACGATTCCCGGTACCAGGTGCGTGTCGACCTGCCCGGTTTGCAGGTCCTCGAACAAACCGGGAGTCTGCCAGGGCAGCCGCGTCAGGCGGCGGAGCAGCCCGACCACAACACCCGCAGCTGCGGCGACCGCTACCCACCACCAGTGACCGCCGAACCAGCCCGGCTGGTAGTCGCCGTACCACTTGCCCCCGAACTTGATTACTCCGATGAACACCAGGCCCGCGAACGCGCCGAACACCCCGAGGACGACCGCGCAGCCCAGCAGGACCCAGAATTCTCGCCGCTGAGTGACCGGCGTGACAGCCGGCCCTGTCGTAGCGCTCATGTCGCTTTCTGCATGCGTGTTCGTGCCGTCAGGCCGTAGCGGCAGAGCTGTTCTGAGGCTCCGACTGGATGAGCAGTGACAGCGCTTCGATCAGGGCGAGATGGGTGAAGGCCTGCGGGAAGTTGCCGAGGTGCAGGCCCGTAGTGGTGTCGATCTCCTCCGCGTAGAGCTGCAGCGGCCCAGCGAACGACAGCAGCTTCTGGCACAGGGCGCGGGCCCGCTCGGTCTCCCCGATCATGGCCAGCGCCGTGACGAGCCAGAAGGAGCAGATGGTGAACGTGCCCTCCTCGCCTTCGAAACCGGTGTCGGTGCCCTCGACCTTGTAACGCAGGACCAGGCCGTCCTTGGTCAGCTCGTCGGCGATCGCCAGCACGGTCGCCTTCACCCGGTCGTCGTCGGGTGGCAGGAACCCCATGATGGGCAGCAGCAGCAACGATGCATCCAGATCGTCGGTCTGGTAGTGCTGACGGAACACCCCCCGGGCAGAAACGCCCTTGTCCAGTATCTCGGCCGCCATCTGCTCGGCTCCGGCTTGCCAGCGCTTGGCGCGCTCCTCGTCACCGCGTTCGCGGGCGAGGTCGGCACCGCGTGCCGCCGCAACCCAGCACATTACCTTGGACGCGGTGAAGTGCTGCGGATCGCCGCGGACTTCCCAGATCCCCTGGTCTGGCTCCTGCCAGTGCTGAAGCGCGGCATCCACGAACCCGGCCAGCCCTTCCCAGACCGGCGCCACGATCTGGCCGACGCCGCGGCGGAGCTGGACATCCAGCGCGTCCATGATCATGCCCCAGACGTCGTGCTGCTGCTGATTCCAGGCACCGTTGCCGATCCGCACGGGGCGCGCACCCTGGTAGCCGGACAGGTGATCGAGGGTCTTCTCGGTCAGGTCGCGTTCCCCGCCGATGCCGTACATGATCTGGAGCTGGAACTTCCGGTCAAGATCCCCGCCGCTGACGGCATCGATGATGAAACCGAAGTACTCGATGGCCTCCCAGTCGAACCCGAGCCGGTAAAGCGATCGCAGCATGAACGCCGAGTCCCTGATCCAGGTGAACCGGTAGTCCCAGTTGCGCGCCCCGCCGGGCGTTTCCGGCAATGACGTGGTCGCCGCGGCCATGATCGCGCCCGTGGGCGCGTAGCTGAGCGCTTTCAGGGTGAGCGCGCTGCGGTCGATGTACGGCTTCCACGGATGGTCAGCGATCTTGGCCGCGCTTAGCCAGTCGCGCCAGTAACTAACCGTCGTGTTCAGAGCACTGCGGGCCTCGTCCTGGCTAGCTGGACTGTCACTGCCACCCCAGGACAGGGCCACGAATGCCGACTCGCCCTCGATGAGCGTCGTGCGGCCGTAAGCGCGCGCGCCTAGCACGCCGAGCCGGATGCTGCCGGACAGCCGGAGCTCGACATCTCCTTCTGGCGGGGTGATCGTCATGGCGTCATAGCCGTCGCCGCAGTAGCTCCACTTGCCGGGGCTGGACCCGTAGTCGAACAGCGGAGCGCAGTTCACCACGGCCTCAACCCGGCCGCTGATGCACGTCGCGATCCGGAGCAGGACTCCGACCGCGCCAAAGTCTGACGGCGCCCGGCGATAATCGGCCCGCCGTTTCTCGCTCTGCGTCGGGCCGACGACAAGCAGGTCGTGGACCGTTAGCCAGCCGGTCGGCGTCTGCCAGGTGGTTTCCAGCACCATCGTCCCCGGAACGTACCGGCGATCCTGGGGAACGTAGGTGCTGGTGGGACCGAACCTGAATGAGCCGGCCGCGCGGTCGAGCAGCGCGCCGAACACACTCGGCGAATCCGGCCGCGGCAGGCACATCCATTCGATCGACCCATCCGGCGCGACCAGGCAGCTCTGCTCGCAGTTAGACAAGAATCCGTAGTCGGCAATCGGCGGAAACGTGCTCATCGGCTCGCGACCTCTCGCAAGACTGCATCCTGGCGCTGCCAGCGCAGTGCGACCCAGGCAGGACAGCGCGATCGGAGGTGCCGGCCAGCCCGGAAGTACAGTCCGACCCTAAGGACTGCATCTGCCTGGCAGATCACCCCTCATGGGTGAGCGGAGCCCGCTGACTGCATACGAACCACAGCCGGTTCCCGGCATCCTCACTCACGCTGCCGTCGCTTTCGATCAGCTCGACCCGCGAGAACTCTTCCGCCAGCGCCCGGCGTATGTCGTCCGGCGGGTACGAGGCCGTCCTGATAACTTCAGTCAGCGACTCATAGTTGCCGTCGGGCTGACGTACACGTACCTCTATCTGCCAGTCAAAGCGCGCGTCGCCGGCCGTGCTCACCGTCAGCAGCAGGTAGTTCCCGTCGAATTCCTGCACGATCGCGGGCGCGTCCGCCATCGCCATGAGCGTGTCGACCGTCAGCACGTCGAAGATCAGTACGCCATCGTCGCTGAGGTGCGCGCTAGCGCAGGCGAAGAACGACTTCCAGGAGGCGAACGTCAGCAGGTGGTTGATGCCGTGGTAGACGCAGACGATGGCGTCGTACTTTTCGCCCAGCTGGAAGCTGCTCATATCGGCCTGGTGCAGCGCGGTACCTGCACGCAGCTTCGCACGGGCCAACGCGAGCATGGGTGCCGATATATCCAGGCCGCTGACGAGGTACCGGTCCGCGAGCTGCTCGATGATGGTACCGGTCCCGCAAGCTACCTCGAGCAGCGTTACCGCGCGGCTGTTCACCTGCCGGACGATGTCGCTGACGAACGCGGCCTCGGTCAGGGAGTCGCCCGTCGCCGCGTCGTAGTGACTGGCGAGCAGGTCATAACCGGACATAACCTGGCCCAGCCGGTCGTCCGGGCGAGCTGCTTCGCACCAGCGGCACGTTAGCCGCGCGGACCGGACGACGTCCTCACCCCGCCGGGGTGAGCGCGGCCCGGCGACGTCTCAGCTGCTGACGATGCCGACCACGCCGTCGATGATGAGATAGACGCTGACTGCGACGCAGACGATCGCGAAGACCGCTGGGCCGGCCCGTACCAGCGCATCCCGCAGCCTGGACAGCTGCGCCTCGGCCTCACCGGGACGCCGGGCGTAATACAAGAAGATCAGCCCGACTGTCGCCGTGGAGAGCGCAGTGAACGCCAGGAAGCAGATCAGCACCGTCAGCCCAGCCGACTGGTGACGCACGAGCACGACGGCTGCTGCTGCCGTCAGTGTCCACGGCTGCTCGAGGACTCCGACGACCGCTGCTTCCCACTGACTGAGCTGCTTCAGGTGGGCACTGAACTTCCTCGTGACAGCTGAGCTGCTTCTCGGCCGGTCCCGGTGCTGCCACTGCCGGGCGCCCACGACAGCCAGTCCGAGACCGAGCAGGATCTCGGCGACCTTCACGGCGGTGCTGCCGCTGCCATGCTGGACGGTGCGGGCTCCGCCGACCGCGTAGCTCACCGCGAACACGATCACCAGCGAGACGCACCACCCGAACAGGAACGCGGCGGCGTTCAGGCGTGCCCTGGTGGTCGCGAGCAGCAAGATGAACACGACAATGGTGCTCGGCGACACACTGGCGAGCAGGCCGAGCAGCACGATGGCGAGGACCAGGCTCATGGGGCGTCTCTGCTCCCTCGGCCGCCAGCTGATAGTGCCTGACAGCCTTCCGGTGCGGTGACCGGCCGGCATCACCCGCCACGGAGGAGGTCAGGCCGCACGCTAGCGCGACCCCGCATCGGCTGACATGCCGGGGACGGCGTCCGCGGCTAACGCGGGCGTGCCTTGCGCTCCCGCGCCTTGGCAGCGGCGCGCTCGGCCCAGACCGGTTTGTCCGAGCTCAGCGCCTGCACGCCCCACCTGCGGTGCCGCGGGCTTCCGCCGCAACTGGTACACGCGCGGTCGGACCAGAAGAACATCGATCCCGGCTGCCGGCCGGTGCCTTTGCAGCTGCGGCACCGGCGGTACGGATGCCGGAACAGCGAGCCGATGAACGCGACTCCGATAAGCCCGCCGTAGATCGCGAGGAACGCGACGATGCTGCGGTGGCCGAACCAGACTGCTGGCACTGCCAGCGCTAGCCACCATCGCATGCCCGTGATCGTGACATGTTGTCGCAAACCACGCAATGATCCACCGCGTGTCGCGAGAAGTTATCTTGCGGCGATCGCCCGGAGTGTCAGACCTGCCGGATAACTACCGATGAACTACCCTGACGGAAGTACGACGTTATGTCGTCGTTACCAGAAGACCAGTCGACCATGTCCGCTACGAGGCGTCGCTCATTCGCCACCAGCTCCGGCGTGACAGAGGGAAGGTGAGCAGGCGTGGGCTTTCTCAAAGCCCTTTTCAGCCCGACAGGCTTCGCCATCGTTATCTACATTCTCGTCGGTGTATTCGTCAACACCGCGTCGCCCCACCTGCCGCCTACGGTGGCAACTCTCGGAGCGCTGCATAGCTGGGTCCAGTATTTCATCTCGATCCTGTTCTGGCCGCTGAGCCTCTGGACTCCGACCTTCACGATCGGCAAATGGACCCCGTAATCATTCCAGCGGGGTGATGTGCAGCCAGTTGCTCACGGCGCAGGATTCCATCGAGGGTGGGCGATGGAAGGGGTCGGCATGGCTGTTGTGGAGTACGAAGCTGGCGCTACGTTCCCGGGTGTCATCGGGCGGACCGCAGACGAGTCAGCACCCGCGTGGCCAGCCCCGGTACGAGCCCCCGACGGTGCGCCGAACGTGCTGTTCATCGTCCTGGACGACACCGGGTTCGGCCAGCTCGGCTGCTACGGCAGCCCGATCGAGACGCCTGCGTTCGACGCCCTCGCCGCGACCGGCCTGCGCTATAGCAACATGCACACCACGGCGCTCTGCTCTCCCAGCCGATCATGCATCCTGACCGGCCGCAACCATCACAGCAACTCGATGGCCTGCATCACCGAGCTTGCCAGCGGCTATCCGGGCTACAACGGCGTGATCCCGTTCGAGAACGGCTTCCTGCCGGAGATGCTGATCGAGCACGGCTACAGCACCTTCATGGTCGGCAAGTACCATCTGACGCCGAGCAACCAGGAGACGGGCGCGGGGCCGTTCGACCGGTGGCCGCTGGGGCGCGGCTTCCAGCGGTTCTACGGATTCCTGGGCGGCGACACCAGCCAGTGGTATCCGGACCTGGTGTACGACAACCACCAGGTTGCGCCGCCGCGCACTCCTGAGGAGGGATACCACCTCAGCGAGGACCTCGTCGACAAGGCCGTCGAGTTCATCGCCGACAGCAAGCAGGTTGACCCGGCCAAGCCGTTCTACCTGCATCTGTGCTTCGGTGCCACGCACGCACCGCACCACGTGCCAGCGGAATGGGCCGACCGGTACGCGGGCGTATTTGACGATGGCTGGGACTCATACCGCGAGCGCGTGTTCGCGCGGCAGCAGGAACTCGGCATCGTTCCCGCAGACGCCGAACTTTCGCGTCACGATCCGGACGTGCCGGACTGGGGGTCGCTGCCCGCAGCGGAGCGCCGCCTGTTCAGCCGGATGATGGAGGTCTACGCCGGATTCCTCAGCCACACCGATCACCAGGTAGGCCGCCTCATCGAGTTCCTGCGCCAGCGAGGTGATCTCGACAACACGCTGATCATGGTCGTCTCCGACAACGGCGCGAGCGCCGAGGGCGGACCGACGGGAACGACGAACGAGGCCCAGTTCTTCAATAACGCGCAGGAGCCGATCGAGGACAGTCTCAGGCTGATCGACGAGATCGGCGGCCCGAAGCACTTCAACCACTACCCGTGGGGCTGGACCTGGGCCGGGAACACGCCGTTCCGCCGCTGGAAGCGGGAGACTTACCGAGGCGGCGCTAGCGATCCGTTCATCGTGTCCTGGCCGCAGCGGATCAGCGCCAGGGGCGAGATCCGCAGCCAGTACGCGCACCTCATCGACATGGTGCCCACGGTGCTGGACTTGCTGGACATCGAGCCGCCCGCCACGATCCGCGGCGTGACGCAGTCGCCGCTGCAGGGCGTCAGCTTCGCCCGCTCACTGGCGGATGCCGGCGCGCCGAGCGACCACCACACTCAGTACTTCGAGATGCTCGGCCATCGCGCGATCTACCATGACGGCTGGCGCGCCGTGTGCCCGTGGCCGGGTCCGTCCTTTGCCGAGGCCGGCCTGGGGTTCGGGCAGCCGATCTCGGCCGAGACGTTGTCCAGGCTTGATGCCACCGGCTGGGAGCTGTACCACGTGGCGGCGGATTTCGCCGAGAACCACAACGTGGCCGCCGAGCATCGCGACCGGCTCATCGCGATGATCGGCAGGTGGTACGTGGAAGCCGGCAAGTACAACGTCATGCCGGTCGATGGCAGCGGTCTCGCCCGCATGATCGCGGAGAAGCCGCTCGTTGCCGCTCCCCGCGACAGCTATACCTACCTGCCCGGTACCCAGTCGATCCCGTTCTTCGCCGCGCCCCGGGTGCTCAACCGACCGCACAGCATCACCGCGGAAGTCGAGATCCCGGCCGACGGGGCTGAGGGCGTGCTGCTCAGCCAGGGCACGGCCGCCGGCGGATACTCCTTCTTCGTCAAAGACGGGAAGCTGCACTACGTGCATAACTACGTCGGCCGCGCGGTCTATGGCGTCGACTCGGCCGACGTGCTCACAGCAGGTCGGCACACGCTCAGGTTCGAGTTCGAGCCCACGGGCCAGCCGGACCTGATGGCCGGCAAGGGCGCGCCGGGGCGACTCCAGCTGTACGTGGACGGCGATCTCGTCGGCAACGCGGAAGCGCCCGTCACGACGCCGTTCGTGCTTAACCCGGGCGCACTCACCTGCGGCGCGAACCCTGGCTCGCCGGTCACCGACGCATACGTCAGCCCGTTTAAGTTCACCGGCATGATTCACAGCGTGACGGTGGATGTCAGCGGCGAGCTGATCCGTGACGACGAGGCCGAACTGCGCGCCGTCATGGCCCGCCAGTAGGCGCAGTGATGCCCGCTGGCTGCGATGAAACTCAGGACAGCACTGCCGCGGATCCGCTGCGCGGCGTGCCTGATGCCGCGCAGCGGTCCTCGCCGTGCCATGAGCTGCGCTGGTGCAGCTAGTAGGCGAGCCGCCGCGACGGCATCAGCGCCCCGATGAGCCAGAAGAACGGCAGGAAGATCCCGACGATGAACATGACCCAGTGGCCCTTCCTGAGCGACATGACGCCCAGTGTCACCACGAGGATGAAGTAGAGGATACCGCCGAAAATAGCCCAGAACATTTTGAATCCCTCCCTGATTCAGATTCGTTCGCCCGCGGTCAGCTGACCTGCGTGGCGGCTTCCTGGACGGCCTTGTCGACGTCCTTTGCCTTCACGTTGAGTTCCTTGGCGACATGCTTCTCCGCCTTGAGCCCAGCCTTGTCCACTGCCTGCTGCAGCTTGCTCTCGCCGACGATGACCAGCGCAGCTTCGCCCTCATCGATGATGTCGCCGAACTCCTTGACGTCAGCCCGCGACATTCCGCGCCATAGGTGGCCGCCCACGCCGCCGACGGCAGCGCCTACCACGGCGGCACCGATGATCGATGGCGGGAACAGGATGCCGACGACCGCGCCGACTGCCGCGCCTCCCCAAGCCCCGTGCCGGGTAGCCATCTCGTCCTTGTTGACGTGCACCTTGCCCGCCTCGTCCTTGGTGACCACGGCAGCGTCGTAGGTGCCGACCGCGCCGGCCGCGTGCAGGTCCTTGACGAGGTCGTAGTCGTCGCGCGCTGTCGCCTCGCTCGGATAGGTGCCGATGTAGATGAATACTGCGTCGGGCTGAGCCATGTCGTATCTCCTGTGTGTCGTCGTCCATATCCGGCAGACCGAAGCGCCAGCGGCGCAGCGGCCTCCTACCTCGACGCCAGCAGCACAGTCGCGCAACGGTAAGTGCCAGACGTCAGCCCGGTCCGGGTCGTTGGTCCCCAGGGCCGGGTTCACCCTGGCCAGGTGATGCCGGGCTGGACGGGCGCTGTGACGATGGTTCGGGTTGCCAGCAGGGAGACGACAGCATCGGCAGCATGGCGCGAAGAGGCATGCCGTATGGCGGGAAAAGTGAATGATCCGGCTGCGCTGGCCGACGGACCGGTGGATCCCGAGTCCGGATCGCGGCGAGCCGAGAGCGCGGCCGGTGCAGCCCTGCCTACCAGGAGTCAGCGCTGGCTCGCCAGGCTCGCCCTTGGCGCTGCTGTGGGCGCGGTCGTGCTGCTGGTGCTCTCCGGAGCGCTGCGGAGCGGCGTCGCGCTGCTGCTGGGCTTCGCGGGCCTGGCTCTTATCTTCATGGCGGCCTGGGGGTTCCTCGCCAACCGCGGCGTCCGGCGCTGGCTTGCGGCCGTGATCCTGGTCGCGGCTCCGGTGTTCATCATCGTGGTGTACGTCGTCGTCGGACTGCTGTGGGAGATCGCCGTCGGTGTGGTGCTCGCGGCTGCCGCCGTGGCCGCCGGACGAGCTGCGCTTAGCAGGGCCGCCGCGCCAGCAAAGCCGCCGGAATATCCGGTGACCCGGCCGCGCCAGCCGTTCGTCATCATGAATCCGCGGTCTGGCGGCGGCAAGGTCGGGAAGTTCGGCCTGCAGGACCGCGCCGCCGCACTGGGCGCCCAGGTCAGTTTGCTCGAAGGCCCGGGCGTCGTCGACGTAGCGGCGATGGCGCGCAATGCGTTGGACAGCGGAGCCGATCTGGTCGGGGTGGCCGGCGGCGACGGCACCCAGGCTCTGGTCGCTGGCGTCGCCGCTGCGCGGGACATCCCGCTGATGGTGCTTTCGGCTGGCACCCGAAACCACTTCGCGCTCGACCTGGGCCTGGACCGTGACGACCCGTCCACGGGCCTGGCTGCGCTCACCGATGGTGTCGAGCTGCGTATCGACCTTGGCCTGATCGGGGACCGCACCTTCGTCAACAATGCCTCGTTCGGCGCTTATGCCCAGGTCGTGCAGAGCCCGGCCTATCGCGACGACAAGTCGGGCACCGCGCTGCAGTTGCTCCCCGACCTGCTCACCGGTCATCAGGGAGCGCATCTGCGGGTCCTGCTGGACGGCAAGGTCGTGCTCGACGGGCCGCAGGCCGTGCTGGTGAGCAACAACCCTTACGGGACCGGCGACATCGCGGGCCTGGGCCGTCGCGCACGCCTCGACAAGGGTGTACTCGGCATCGTCGGGATCAAGGTCGAGAATGCCGCCCAGGCGGCCGGACTGCTGCGGCGCGCGCATCGGTCGCGAAGCGTCTCCATGCTCACGGCGCACGAGGTGCTCATCGAAGCAGACCAGCCGACCATTCCGGTGGGCATCGATGGTGAGTCGGTGCTCATGCCCACACCGGTGCGCTGCACGATCCGCCCGCTGTCGTTGCGCGTGCAGGTCCCCCGCGACCGGCCAGGCGTTCCGGACCCTCGGCCGCCGATGGACTGGCGCCGGCTCGGCCGCCAGGCGCTGACGTTCGGCCGGATCACAGCCGACCGAAACGCGCCTTAGTCAGCTGAACCGTGCCTTAGCCGGCGAATTCCCGCGCGGCCCGGGCCGCGGCGCACGGAGCACAGATCGGCACCTTGATATCGCCCAGCAGTTCAGAGCTGTGCTGGCCGGTTATCACCGCGTCGAACATCTCGCAGATATCCCGGTCGACCGGATGCGCCCGCAGGCAGAAGCACAGGCACGGCCTGCGGCTGGCCGCCTTGCCGATGCGTTCGAACACGGCGCGGACGTCAGGGCGATTCGCGACCTGCGCGACCGACTCGAAAACCGGCTGAATGCGGTCAAGAGCGTCCGTAATGGCCTGGCCGACCTTCCTGCCGACTTCCGCTAGGGTGTCGGCAAGCTCGGTGTCCTTACGTTCGCTCACCCTGGCATCTTCTCACTAGCGGCGCCCCGGAGCCAGGTCACGTGGCTGCGCGCACCGCGGTCGGCCGGCACGAGGAGAGTCTCCTGTGACAGCACACGCACTTCCCGGCGGCACCTTCATGCTGGCCGGGGATCTGACGGTGACCCGGATGGGCTATGGCGCGATGCAGCTGGCCGGCCCGCACGTCTTCGGGCCGCCGGCCGACCGAGATGCTGGCGTGGCGGTGCTGCGCGAGGCGGTGCAGCTGGGCATCACTCACATTGACACCAGCGACTACTACGGCCCCTACGTCACCAACCAGATCATCAAGGAGGCGCTGTATCCCTATCCCGCTGGCCTGCACATAGTGACGAAGGTCGGAGCGCTTCGAGACGCGGAGGGCGGCTGGCCGCCGGCGCGCGCACCCGAGCAGCTCCGGCAGGCCGTGCACGACAACCTGGATCACCTCGGGCTGGACGCTCTCGACGTCGTCAACCTGCGCGTCGGCGGATTCGACAGCCCCACCGCGGGCTCGATCGGTGCGCCGTTCTCGGTGCTCGCGCAGCTGCAGCAGGACGGGCTGATCAGGCATCTCGGCATCAGTACCGTGTCGGCCGGGCAGGTCGCCGAGGCGCAGTCCATCGCGCCGGTCGTGTGCGTGCAGAACTTCTACAACATCGCCCACCGGGGCGACGACGACCTGATCGACTCACTCGCCGGGCAGGGCATCGCCTACGTGCCCTATTTCCCGCTTGGCGGCTTCTCCCCGCTGCAGTCCGCGGAACTGACGGCAGTCGCCGGCAGGCTCGGCACGACGCCCATGGCCGTCGCGCTGGCCTGGCTGCTGCAGCGCGCACCGAACATCCTGCTGATCCCCGGCACCTCGTCGGTCAGTCACCTGCGAGCGAACGTCACCGCTGCCACGCTGACATTGCCGGAGGACGAGCTGGCCCGGCTGAACGACATCGGATCATGACGCACGCGGTATCTCAGGCCGGCGGCCAGGTCGCGGCAGCCAGCAGCCGCTCTGCCAGCACGCGCGCAGCCTCCCGGATCTCGGCGCCCTGCACGATCCGGTAGGACGCCGGGATCACCGCCAGCTGCTGGGCGTACCACTTCGGGTTACTGGTGCTGCCGACCAGGCGGGTCGTCTCGGCGTCAGCAGCTTCAAGACGCCCCACCGTGCGCGGCAGCCAGCGCCGCACCGTGCCGACGGGCGCGTCGATGACGATCTCGGCGTCGTACTCCCAGCCGACGGCGAGATGCTCCTCAAGCACGGCGACCGGGTCGATGCCGGCAGGCGGGCTGAAGGTGTCGTCGAGCACCTGCACCGCGCTGACCCGGTCGATCCGGTACGCTCGCCGGGCGTCCGCCGAGCGGGACCAGCAGAGCAGGTACCAGCGCCCGTGCCGGACGACCACGGCCCACGGGTCGGCCGCTATCGACCACTGCGACCCGGCCTCGGATCGATAGTCGAACCGCACGCCGCGGTGGCTTGAGCAGGCCTGCACGAGCGCGGACGCGGTGGCCGGGTCTGCCCGCGCCGCCGCGCGGTCCGGCGCGGGCGCCGTGGTCCGGCGAACGGCCTCCGCCTGAGCGGCAACCGGCTCCGGGAGCGCCCGCATGAGCTTGCCAAGAGCGACGCCGACTGGGTCGGCGGGATCGCCGGCCTCGTGGTGGCCATCCAGCACGGCCATGACCAGGCCGAGCGCCTCGGCCGAGGTGAACCTCAGCGGCGGCAGCCGGACGCCGCGGCCGAGCCGGTACCCGCCGTACCGTCCTGTCGTCGATTCGACAGGGATGCCCGCATCCCGGAGCAGGCGCGCATAGCGCCGGACCGCCCGCTCGCTGACTCCCAGCCGCCTCGCCAGCTGCTCGGCCGAGATACCAGGGCTGTCCTGAAGCACTTCGACGACCAGCAGCGCACGGGCAGTCGAGCTTGCGCTCTCGGGGGCGACCTCCACCACCGGCGTGCACCCCATTTCCGGACGAGGATCGTCCTGAATTGAGGCTAGCGTAGGTGCCATGGACGTCGACACCACATTTCATGAGCCGCCGTTTGCAGGCGCCGAGACCGAGCAGCTGCTCGGCATCCTCGATCGCACCCGGAGCGTGCTCGCCTGGAAGTGCGGCGGGCTCGACTCGGCCGGCCTGCGCGCCACCCTCGGCCCGTCCGCAGTTACCCTAGGCGGCCTGCTCAAGCACCTCGCCCTGGCCGAGGACTACTCGTTCTCCGTCAAGCTGTTCGGTCATGACGCGGCACCGCCGTGGGACGCGGTCGACTGGGACGCCGACCCGGACTGGGAGTGGCGCACCGCGGCGGACGATTCTCCAGAGGAGCTCTTCGCCCTGTGGCGCCAAGCGGTCGGGCGCTCCCGTGCTCATGTCGCCGAGGCGCTGGCCCGCGGTGACATGAGCCAGCCAGTCCACGTCAGCACCGAAGACGGCGAGCACGCCAACTTGCGGCGGATCGTGGCTGACATGATCGACGAGTACGCCCGCCACAACGGTCACGCTGACCTGATCCGGGAGTCGGTAGACGGGCTGACAGGAGAGGACCCGCCGGCCGTGGCGGGCGACTGACCGGGCAAGCGCCGCCCGCGGCGCTCAGGCGGCCACAAAGGCTCGCCGGGCTGTATGTCCGGCTGCCCTGATCCGGCACGCCGGCGCTGATAGCGTGGAAATGGCGACGTGCCGCACGTCACGCCTGACCGGCATGGCGCCCGCTGCCATCGAATGACCAGTGACAGCGGGAGGGGGTCAGCGTGCAGCCAGAGCAGCCACCGCAGCGGTGGCCACTGAATCGCCATGACAGCCATGTGGCGCAGCAGATGGCGGACCGGGCGTCAGAGCTGGCCAGGGACTCGCGTGCCCGGACCCGCCACGCAGCCGTGCTGATGCGCGACGGCAGCATGCTGTCCTGGGGAACCAACGGCGTCCCGTATCCGGGCGAAGACCACTGCTACTGCAAGTTCGGCGTGGTCGGTCATCATGACCAGTGCCGCACCCACGCCGAGCAGCGGGCGATCACGCTGGCCAGGGACGGCGACGGCTGGCACCTGCTGCAGGGATCGAAGCTGATCTACGTGCGGCTTGAGCCGGACGACTCGATCCGGCTGGAGGACCCTCATTTTTGCGCCCGCTGCAGCCGCCTGGCGTTGTCCCTCGGGATCGCCGAGTGGATCTTTGCCATGCCGGAGGGCCTGGCCGCATACACATCGGCAGACTACGACAGGATCGCCCAGCTCAGATGGTAGGCGCGTGCTCCTGACTGGCTTCGTCCGTGCGCTCGGGCATCAGCAGCACGGCACCGGCAAGGAAGCACACCGCACCGATCAGGGTGCCGAGGTTTGACCGCTCCGCGTTGCGCAGCTGGCCCGTAGCCGGATTGATGTAGCCGGCGACTGCGGATATCCCGAAGGCGACAGACCCGGCCAGGTTGAGCAAGGTGATCCACCAGGACCACGACCGCGGGTGCCAGCTAGCCCAGCCGTGGCATACCTCGAACCAGGCCAGCGCGCTGGCTACCAGGAAGCAGACCGACCCGATCGCATCGGGCCGCCATACGTGCTGCTGCGCGGCCTGAGCGGTGAGGTCCACACGGAGCGCGTTCCCGGTACTGACATTGAAGTAGACGGTGCCGGCAAGCTGCACGGCCGTCGCCCACCAGTCGATCCTGCGCGGCTGCCAGACGAAGAACCGCCGCCGCGCAGCCGACGCTCGCGGCCCCGCATCCACCGCTTCGCGGTAGGTCAGAAAGCCGGCCGCGGTGAAGAACAGCGAACCCGCGAAGTACGTCGCTGCGTCGCCGCGTCCCCCGGCGACGCTGGCATAACCGGGAACGGCGCCGAGGGCAAAGAGCAGCGACCCGGCCGCGAACAGCACGGCGATCCACCATCCCCGTGCCGCGGGCGCCCACCAAGTCGAGCCGGCCATCGAATCACGCCGCAGGTGCTTGCGGTGGCGGCGGGAGTCACAGTGAACTACCACACCGTCCGCGCGGACGTGGCCGACGAAGGTCAGGAACGGGCCGACGCGGCCGGCGGGCGCATCGCGATCCTGGACTGGCATGGGACTGTCCCGTCTGGTGGCTTGATCCTCGGTGTCTGGATAGCACAACGCCCCTGGCCGCGAGCCGACCCACCCGCGATGGGTGATACGTGATCGGACGCGGCCCCGCCATTATCGTGAGGAGTCCCCGTTCCGGCCGGGCAGCTTCTGCCCGCCTGGGGGGCTATCGCGTAGCGGCCTGATCGAGGAGATACAGAGATGCCCTTGCATGAGCGCGACACCGTCCGGCAGCAGCTTGAGGACTCCGTGTTCTGCGGGCGCGACCTGACCAAGCCGGTGCCGAAGTACAGGTTCCCTCGGGACGAGATACAGGCCAGAGAGGCATTTCAGGTCGTTTCGGACGAGGTGATGCTCGATGGCAACGCCCGCCAGAACCTGGCCACGTTCTGCCAGACGTGGGCCGAGCCGGAGCTCCTCGCGCTGATGTCACTGTCGGTCAACAAGAACATGATCGACAAGGACGAGTATCCGCAGACTGCCGAGATCGAGCGCCGATGCGTGCACATGCTCGCCGACCTCTGGCACGCACCTGAGGCAGCGAACACCGTCGGCGCGTCGGCCATCGGATCCTCTGAAGCTTGCATGCTCGCGGGCATGGCGGCCAAGTGGCGATGGCGCGCCAAGCGCCAGGCCGCAGGCAAGCCGACGGATAAGCCGAACATGGTGTGCGGCCCGGTTCAGGTGGTGTGGCACAAGTTCGCCCGCTACTGGGACATCGAGATGCGCGAGGTGCCGATGTCCCCCGGCAACTACGCGATGGATGCCGCGTCCATGCTCGAACGGGTAGATGAGAACACGATCATGGTCGTGCCGACCTTCGGCGTCACTTACACCGGCGCCTACGAGCCGGTGGCGGCCATGGCCAGCGCTCTCGACCAGCTGCAGAGCGATACGGGCCTCGATATCGACATCCATGTTGACGGCGCCAGCGGCGCTTTTCTCAGCCCCTTCTGCGCGCCCGATGTCGTCTTCGACTTCCGGCTCCCCCGGGTCAAGTCGATCAGCACCTCAGGGCACAAGTTCGGGCTGGCTCCGCTGGGCGTCGGGTGGGTCATCTGGCGAGACAGCAAGGAGCTTCCCGACGACCTCGTGTTCCATGTCAACTACCTGGGCGGCGATATGCCGGTCTTCCAGATCAACTTCTCCCGGCCGGCCGGCCAGATTATCGCTCAGTACTACAACTTCCTGCGCCTCGGCTTCGATGGCTATCAGCGCATCCATGACGCGTCTTATGCGATCGGCCAGTATCTCGCGAAGGAGATCGTGAAGCTCGGTCCGTTCGAGCTGCTGTGCGACAGCAACCCCGCCACCGGCATCCCGACCGTCACCTGGCGGATCCGCGCCGGCGAGGACCCCGGCTACACCCTGTTCGACCTGGCCGACCGGCTGCGCACGCGAGGGTGGCAGGTGCCCGCGTACACGCTGACCGGAACAGCAGCCGACATAGCCGTTCAGCGCATCCTGGTCCGGCTGGGCGTCAGTCAGGACATGGCCTCGCTGCTGCTCGACGACTTCCGCGACGCGATAGCCCACTTCGCGAAGCATCCGGTCACCGTCGCCATGACAAAAGAAGAATCCACCGGCTTTAACCATCTGTAACGCGGCGCCGCCTGCTGGCGGCCCCTGCGACGGCCACGGCGCCGCCGGGCCGCTCACGGAACGTGGATGTTGCCTGCCGCTGCTCTTGTAGCGGCGTTGCCGCTTCGCCGCTAAACCGAGTCTGTCTCGAACGCCTTCCTCGCTTCCGCGCGGGCGGTCACGAATCCATCCGGCGGCATCCGCCCGTGCTAAGTTGCGCGAGTCGGTCAGATGTGCAACCTTCTAGTTGCAGATCAGCTCGCGGGGCGCTAAGGTACTTGCATGAAGCAAGCACCACGCGAGACCCGCCCGCTGACAGTCATCCGGGCATCGTCGGGATCGCAGACCGCCCGCACTGACCAGGAGGACACATGACGATCGCAGACCGAGCAGTTCTGGTGACCGGAGCCAACCGGGGCATCGGGCAGGCGCTGGTCACCGAAGCCCTGCGGAGAGGCGCGGCGCGGGTGTACGCCGGCACGCGCCAGCCCCTGGCTCACCCAGACGCCCGGGTCACACCGGTGATCCTGGACGTGACCATTCCGGCGCAGATACACGCGGCGGTCGAGCGGATCGGCTCGCTCGACATCCTCATCAATAACGCTGGCCTGGCGCGGTACGACGACCTCAGCGATCGTGCGGCGATCGAGGAGCACCTCGCCGTCAACCTCTTCGGCGCCTACGACGTGATCCAGGCATTCCTGCCGTTGCTGGCAGCTTCCCGGGGCGCGATCGTCAACGTGCTGTCGCTGGCGGCCTGGGCGCCCGTGCCGGTCATTCCGGCCTATTCGGTCTCCAAGGCAGCCGGCTTCTCCGTGACGCAGTCGCTGCGCGCGCTGCTAGCCAGGCAGGGCATCGGGGTGCACGCGGCCATGCTCGGCCCGGTGGACACCGACATGAGCCGGGATCTCGACATCCCGAAGGCCTCGCCGGACTCGGTCGCACGCGCGATTCTCGACGGACTGGAGAAAGGCGAGGACGAGATCTTCCCCGATCCAATGTCACAGTCGATGGCCGACGACTGGCGCACCGGAGCGGCCAAGGCACTCGAACGCCAGAACGCGGCGCTGGTGGCCGCGGAGCCTGTCCTGTCTTAAGCCAGCGGCCACGGCCGTCGCCGCCCTCTTCCGGGCATGCTGGGTAGCCCGGTGACCGGCGGCGGCCGTGCCGTCCGATGCAACGGAGACCGAGATGAGTTACGCCAGGGAACGGAGCCGACTGATGGAACTGCCGCCGGCGAGTGCGCGGGCGGCGCGCCAGCGCTCCGCCGCGCTGGCCCGCGCCACGACGCCCGCGGCGGCAGCCGCGCTGACCGTGACGCTCGGACTCGCGGCGGCGGCCTGGGTCATCGCCCTGCGGCTGATGAGCGGGATGGACATGGGCGTGGCGACCCAGCTCGGCTCATTCGCGTTCTTTGTCGCCGCATGGTTGTCGATGATGGCAGCGATGATGCTACCCGGCGCGACGCCGGCGGTCGTGCGGTGCGCTCATGCGGCCGGCCGGGTAGCTGTAGTCCCGCTGTTCGTCGGGTCCTACCTAGCGGTCTGGGCAATCCTCGGGGTCGCGGTCTACGCCGTCTACCGGCCGCACGGGCCGGTCGCTGCGGGCATCGTCGTGATCGCGGCGGGCATTTACGAGCTCACGCCGCTCAAGCAGCGTTTCCGCCGGCGCTGCCAGGAGACTATCCGGTCCGGGCTCGAGTTCGGGGTGTGCTGCGCGGGTTCGACCATCGGGCTGATGCTGATGCTTGTGGCGCTAGGCATCATGAGCCTCACCTGGATGTGCGTGATCACCGTACTGGCCATCGGCCAGAAGCTGCTGCCCGCCAGGGCCGTCATCGACATCCCGCTCGCGCTCGCAATCGTCGGGCTGGGGCTGGTGATCCTCACAGTCCCCGCGTCGGTTCCCGGCCTCACGCCCGCGATGTGAGCTGCCGCCGATCCGTGGCCATCCGAGCTCTGAACAGACCGCCCGAAGTTTCAGCAAATACAAGGAGAGACAATGACCGCTCACAAGACCGGAACACGCGAAGAGTGGCTGGCAGCCCGGCTCGAGCTGCTGGCCGCCGAGAAGGCGCTGACGCGCCGCAGCGACGAGCTGGCCCGGCAACGGCAGGAGCTGCCCTGGGTCCGGATCGACAAGGAGTACAGCTTCGACACCGACGAGGGCACCGCGTCGCTCGGCGACCTGTTCCAGGGCCGCTCGCAGCTGCTGGTCTACCACTTCATGTTCGGGCCCGAGTACACGGCCGGATGTCCGTCCTGCTCCGCGATAGCGGACGGCTTCAACGGCTCCGTTGTGCACCTGGCCAATCACGACGTGACGCTGTGCGCCGTGTCGCGGGCTCCACTCCCCCAGCTGCAGGCGTACAAGCGCCGGATGGGCTGGACCTTCCCGTGGGCGTCCTCGTCCGGCACCGACTTCAACTTCGACTTCCAGGCGGCGCACACCAGCGAAGAATGGGAGTCCGGAGCGGCCGAGTACAACTTCCAGACGATCGACCTGCGGCCGGAGACCGATCAGGCCAGTTCGGCCCTCGACGAGTTCGCCTCCGGCATCGTCGGCACGGACTGGCAGACCTACCGGCGGCAAGGACCCGGCGTGAGCGCGTTCGCGCTCGAGGACGGCGTCGTTTACCACACCTACTCTGCTTACTCCCGCGGCATCGACGGCCTGTGGGGCATGTACCAGTGGCTCGACCGCGCGCCTCTCGGTCGCAACGAGGACGGCTTCTGGTGGCGTCGCCACGACGAGTACGACAGCCAGTAACGAAGTCCGTGCGGCGACGTCACCGCCACTGCCGGCTGGCTCCGGCCGGCCGACGGGCGGTGACGTCGCCTGCTCAGCCCGGGCCGAAGTACGCCGTGGTCTCCCGCCGCCACAGCAGCACAACGGCGACCAGCCCGACCAGCCACTCCAGCAAGATGACGGCAAATGAGACGCTCGACCGGCTTCGCGTCAGGACTACCTCGACGGTTATGAGGGCGAAGAGCACGGACGCGAAGATCCGCGCCCAGCCTTGTCCTCTGCCGGTGGCCGAGGCCATCCACAGCCAGAGCAGGACGCTGACGAACCCGGCAACCACCAGGGCGGCGAATGTGACGTTGGCGATCGTGTGCAGCTGCGCCACCGTGTACCCGCCCCGGCCCGGCCGGCGTGTCGCGTTGTTGTGCCGCACCGCGTTAAACACCTCGGTCTTGATCCGGCCGCTGACCGCGAGCGTAAGAACCGTGCCTAGCACGGCCACACCTGCGCCGACCCACATCAACCGCACGGCGATGCGCAGTGATCGCGGCCGGGACGGAGACGGAGCCATCGCCGCCTGGTTGCCGGCGCCCCCATCAGATGGATATGACTGATATGCCACTATGGCTCCCTGCTAGGGTCGCTTTGCGACGCCACCGAGCCTAGCCCCGGATATCCCATTTGCCCAGACCGTTGGCATCCGGCTAGCCGACCAGGTCGCCGCCTCAGGCCCGCCGCCTCGGGCCCGCTGCCTCAGGCTGGCTGCGACCCGGCGCCGCCGTGGCCGTGGTGCGCCGCCTGGTCCGGGCTGCCGCCCATCGTCTTCAGCATCGGACCGCTGCCAGTCCGGAAGAAGCGCACGAGCAGCGCCGCCGCGAGGAGCAGGAAGATGATGTTGAGCACCGTGGTGTAGTTCCACTGGATACCCTGCGCGGTGACCCTGGCGGTCCGGGCCTGCGGGATCAGTCCGAGGGCGCCGAACACAATCTCGACCACGTAGCCGGCGAAGACCATCGCGGCGTAGAAGATCCCGAGGATCGTCAGCATCATCGTCGATCCGTAGTACTTCCGGTAGATGATCAGGATCGGGATGATGATCAGGTCCGCAAACAGGAACGCGGTCACGCCGCCGAAGCTGATGCCGCCGTTCCACAGGACCCCGGCCAGCGGCACATTGCCGATCGAGCAGACGAAGCTGAGCAGCGAGATGACCGGGCCGATCACCGGACCCCAGACCTTGGCGGCGAGCGGGTGGCCGGTCAGGAAGAGATGCCGCCAGAAACTGTCCGGCACCCAGGCGCCGATGGCGCCGGCGATCAGCAGCCCGCCGATCACGTCACGGATGACCGAAGCCCATTCCATGACGAAGATCCGGCTCACCGCGGTGTAGCCGCCGCCGCTGACCAGCCGCTGCCGGAAAGTCCCGCCGTCGCCGATGCTCATGTCCATGGCAGCGTGGCCTTCCATCGATCCGGCCAGCCCCCTGGCCGCCTGCTCGCGCGCCGCGGCGACGAGCCCCTGGCGGACGAACAGCCGGAAAGCCGCGGCCACTGCCACGATCATGATCACGCCGCCGACGTACTCGGCCACCGTGAACTGCCAGGCGATCAGCAGCGCCAGGATGATGCCGAGCTCGATGACCAGGTTGGTGCTGGCTATCTCGAAGACCATGGCCGCGGTGAAGCTGGCCCCCTTGCGGACTAGCGACCGGGCCAGTGCGACCGCCGCGTACGAGCACGAGGACGACGCAGCCCCCAGGCCAGCGGCTTTCGCCAGTGTGCGCGGCTTCTCGTCGCCGAGCAGCCGCACGATCGTCTGGCGTCTCACCAGCGCCTGAATGACAGCGGACAAGGTGAACCCGAGGATCAGCGACCAGGTGATTGCCCAGGTCATTGTGCCGGCCACGGCGAGCGCATGGCCAACTGCGGCCAGGACGCGCATCGTCAGGCCACCGGGCCGCGATGACTGGTAGCTTGCGGCGCCAGCCGCGAGGGCCGGAACCGGCGTAGCCGAAGGCTGTTGGACACGACGAACACAGAGCTCATCGCCATCGCCGCGGCAGCGACAAGCGGGTTCAGGTAGCCGGCCGCGGCGAGCGGGATGGCGGCGATGTTGTAGGCGAACGCCCAGAAGAGATTGCCCTTGATGGTGCGCAGGGTGCGCCTGGACAAGTCGATCGCATCGGGTATCGCGAGCAGGTCACCGCGGATCAGGGTGATATCGGCCGCCTCGATGGCTACGTCGGTGCCAGTGCCCATGGCCAGTCCCAGATCGGCCTGGGCCAGGGCAGCGGCATCATTCACGCCGTCACCTGCCATCGCGACCACCCGGCCCGCCTCCTGCAGCCGGCTGATCGCGTCGGCTTTGCCGGCCGGTGTCACTCCGGCGATCACCTCGTCGATTCCGACGGCGGCGGCGGCATTCTCGGCCGCGCGCTGGTTGTCGCCGGTGAGCAGCACCGGCCGCAGTCCGAGGTCCCGCAGCTTGGCGACGGCCAGGGCGGAGGTCGGCTTGACGGTATCGGAGACGATCAGCACGGCCCGGGCCAGGCCGTCCCAGCCCGCGAAGACCGGAGTCTGTCCGGCACGCTCAGCGGCCGCCGCGCTGGCAGCGAGCCCCGCTGGCACTGGCTGCGACCAGTAGCCCCGCGCCCAGTCGCGGCTTCCCGCGACGACAGCGTGACCTTCGGCGGTACCGGTGACGCCCAGGCCGGCGTGGCTCGCGAAGCCTGTCACCGCAGGAAGACCAGAGCCAAGCCGGTGCCGGGCCCCGGCGGCGATCGCAGCGCCGATCGGGTGCCCGGAGGCATCTTCGACCGACCCGGCCAGGCGCAGCGCCTCGGCTTCGTCCACGCCGGGGGCCGTGGCAACCTCGATCAGCGTCATCCGCCCGGTCGTGACGGTGCCCGTCTTGTCCAGCACCACGGTGTCGATGACCTGGCTGGACTCCAGCACCTCAGGGCCCTTGATCAGGATGCCGAGCTGCGCGCCGCGACCGGTCCCAGCCAGCAGCGCCGTCGGGGTGGCCAGGCCCATCGCGCACGGGCACGCGATGATGAGGACGGCAACCGCCGCGCTGAATGCGGCCCCCGCGGACTGGCCGGCAGCCAGCCAGCCGGCCAGTGTCGCGAGCGCGATGCCGATGACAACCGGAACGAATACCCCGGAGATGCGGTCTGCCAGCCGCTGCACCGGAGCCTTGCGGGCCTGAGCGTCGGTGACCAGCCGGGTGATCTGGGCGAGCTGGGTGTCGGCACCGACCGCGGTAGCACGGACCACGAGCTGGCCGCTGACATTCATGGTCGCACCCGTGACGGCGTCGCCGGCCGAAACCTCCGCCGGCACCGGCTCACCGGTCAGCATCGATACGTCCACGGCAGAGCTGCCGGATTCGACCACGCCGTCAGCGGCCAGCTTCTCGCCCGGCCGGACGACGAACTTGTCCCCCACCACGAGCTGCATCGCGGGGATCCGTTCTTCACGGCCGTCACGCAGGACGGCGACATCTTTCGCGCCGAGCTCCAGCAGCGTCCGGAGCGCCGCGCCGGCGCGCCTCTTGGCGCGCGCCTCAAGATCCCGGCCGAGGAGCACGAGCACCGTGACCCCGGCGGCGACCTCCAGGTAAATGTCGCCGGTCCTCGCGCCGCTCGCCAGCACGGCAAAGCCCATATGCGCGCCTGCCTGTCCCGCCATGCCGAAGATCAGCGCGAACAGCGACCACAGATAGGCGGCGCTGACTCCGGTCGAGATCAGCGTGTCCATGGTCGCTGCGCCGTGGCGAGCATTCACCAGCGCGGCCCGGTGGAACGGCCACGCTCCCCACACGACAACCGGCGTGGCGAGCGCCAGCGAAACCCATTGCCACCCCGCGAACTGCAGGGCCGGCACCATCGCGAGGACCACCACCGGCAGAGCCAGCGCTATCGACACCGTTAGGCGGCGCCGCAGCCTCCTCTCGTCCTGGCCGCCAGCCGGCGACGCGCCGGCCGCCGCTACGTCAGCGCCGGCCGAGGCAGCGCAGCGGCGTACCCGGCCTGCGCCACGGCTGCGACCAGCTCGTCCGTGCTGACGGTGGCCGGGAAGCTGACCCTGGCGGTCTCGGTGGCGAGGTTGACGGTCGCGGAAACGCCAGCCAGGCTGCCCAGCTTCCGCTCGATCCGGGTCGCGCACGACGCGCACGTCATCCCGCTGATCGCCAGCTCCACGCTGCTCAGCGGACCGTCCGCAGCGACGCCCGCCTGGTCAGCGGTCACGGCGCGCACAAGCCTCGCCTCCCCTTCGGTCTCGGGCTGTCGGGCTGGGCATCCTCAGGACCGCACCAGGCGGGCGACTGCGTCGGACGCCTCGCGGATCTTGGCGTCCGCGGTGTCGCCGCCCGCTGCGATTGCCTGTGCGACGCAGTGCTCCAGGTGCTCCTGAAGCAGGCCAAGCGCGACTGACTCCAGGGCCCGCGTCGCTGCGGAGACCTGGGTCAGGATGTCGATGCAGTACTTGTCCTCGTCGACCATTCGCTGCAGACCTCGTACCTGGCCCTCGATCCGCCGCAGCCGCCGCAGGTACTCGTCCTTGTTCTCGGTGTATCCGTGCATGCTGCCTCCCAGGAGCTGGCATCGAAGATACCATACCCCCGTCGGGTATATCAGCGAAGCGCCGGCCACTCTGTCGCTGTCAGGCGATGGTTCTAGCGGGACTGGCGTTTGCCGGGCCGGCGCCGCATCCGAAGGGCAGCGAGAAGCAGGGCGCCGAGCAGGACGACGATGCCGATCAGCAGCAGGTACAGCAGGCCTTTGACCACCACGCCCACGATGCCTAGCGCGACTGCGACGATGAGCAGCAACAGAAACAGGGCAATCATCCGATCCTCCGCTCAGTTGGCCCGATCAGCGGCGGGCCAGCCGCCGCTCGCCGCCGGCCCCCGGCTGGTACGGCAGGCCGTAGTGCTGAAAGACCGCTTCTTCGTCCTCGGCCGGCAGCTCGCCGTCCATGCCGATCGACGGAGCGTTCCTGACTTGCTTCTTGTCGTAGCAGACCTTGAGGTAGCCGGGGCCTACCGTCGCACGGTCCAGGGGCACGAACGCGAGCCGGTGGCGGGTCGGCACGCCGACCTTGACGGTGCCGAACGCCGGCAAGTCGCTGGCAGTGTCGACGTAAACGGACTCTAGTTCGCCGACTTTGTGACCGTCGGCGTCAACCACGTCGTGACCACGCCATTCCCGGATATCTGCAGCCTCGAACACGCCTGCCTTCCCTTCCGCGGCGACAACCCGCAGTGTAGTCATCGTCTCACCTTGGCGGCGGCGATGCCCGCACCGAACCGGCAGCTAGCCCGCCAGATTCCGCCGCCGCCTGGTCACCAACCAGCACGGCCAGCACGTGTCCGATGCCAGGTTCCTGACTGGGGGCCTCGGGCAGCGGCAAGTGCAGCTGGATCTGGCTCCGGGTGAGGAAGTTCCAGCACTCCATCCTCGGAAACCTACCATAATTTTCTAGAACTCCATTGCGCGTTTCTAGCTTCATGCGTACCCTGAGATCAGACCCGGACTGTCAGCGGCCAACGGCCGCTACAAGGCCGGGTCATTGTGTGAGATGCCAGGCCGAGTTCAGCGACCCGCCCTCACCCGCGAAGGACAAGCCCGATGACCGAGCCACAGCCACTCCCGAGCGCTGCCGCAACGTTGCCGCCACAGTCAGCTAACGGCTCATCCCCCCAGCTGCCGCCGGCCGCGCCGCAGCACACCGAGGCCACTCGGATGCGCACGCGCATCAGCGGTGTGCGGACCGGCCTCATCGCCGGCACGGTCGGCCTCATCGTCGTAATGATTTTCATCATCCAGAACGCGCATGCCGTGAACATCAGCTTCCTCGGTGCCCATCTGCGCCTGTCGCTGGCCGTGGCGCTGTTCCTCGCTGCTATCGCCGGCGGGCTGCTGATGGCTGCCGCCGGAACCGCCCGGATCACCCAGTTGCGGCGGATCATCCGGCGCGACCGGCACAAGCCACAGTCCAGCTGACACAACTGCGAGAGGTCCCGGCATCTGCCGAGACGGCTGCGCGCCCGTAGCCAGGAACCTGCTTCCTGCTTCGCTCCATCCGGACAGCACTGCTGCCAGCTCAGGCAGCGGTACCCCCCCAACCCACCCGCCGTGGCGGGTCTAGGCCTCGGAGGCCGTAATGCGCATCGGCACAATCATTCTCATCGTGTGGCTGGTCATTGGCGCAATCGCCGGTGCTCAGCGCCACTACTACAGCAGTTCCAAGGTGAGCTGTGCCAAAGCGGGCACGGTCGTTGTCACCGTGCTAGCCGGGCCCCTGAACTACATCGGCGTGAACCCGAAGGTCACCTGCCCGACGCCGAAGCCCAGCGCCTAAACCACCGCCGCTGACTAGCCGGTCCCGTGCGGGAACACGTCCGGCAGCCGCCAGCTCACTACTCCGATTGAGGTAACGCCAGCATGGTTATACCGAAGCGAGCGTCATGACGATCAGGACCGCGCGGCATGCTGCCACGACCGCGGGACGGGATGCGGCAGCCAGCCGCTGGGTGCAATGGCTGGCGCGCGGCGGGCTGGTTGCCCGCGGCGCTAACTACTTTCTCATCGGACTGCTAGCTGTGCAGATCGCTCTGGGTGCCAAGGGCACGCAGGCCGACAGCACCGGTGCGCTGCACGAAGTCGCCAGGCAGCCCGGCGGCGCGGTCATCCTGTGGCTACTAGCGGCCGGCTTTGCCGGCCTCACCGTGTGGCGGCTCGCCGAGGCTGCCTACGGGCAGCCGGGGCCGCGCGGGCACACCACAGGAAGACGACTGCAGTCGCTGGGGCTCGCCGCCATCTATGGCTTCGCCTGCGCCGGCATTGTCAGTTTCATCCTCGGTCTCAGTAGTCAGCCGAACGGCAACAGCCAGGCCAAGGACATCACCGCCCGGGTCATGGCCCACGCCGGCGGCCGGTGGCTGGTCATCCTGATCGGCGCCAGCCTGATCGTGGCCGGCGTCTGCCTGGCAATCTACGGGCTGCGCCGGAAGTTCACCCGGACGCTGGCACTCGCGCAGGCGAGCGCTCGCACTCGCAAGGCGGTTGAGTTCCTGGGCGTCGCCGGCAATCTGGCTCGGGGGGTTGTCTTCGGCGTGGCCGGCGCGCTCCTCGTGGTGGCCGCTGTTACTTTCGACCCGAAGAAGGCCCAGGGCCTCGACGGGTCGCTGCGCAAGATCGCCACGACGCCACTGGGCCCGTGGCTGCTTGTCGCCGTCGCCCTCGGGCTGACGATCTTCGGGCTTTACTCGTGCTGCGAGGCGCGCTGGCGGGTGGTGCGGCCCGGATAGCTGCTCTCGGTCGATCACCGCGCGTGGGGGCATGAGCTCAGCCTGGCCTGCGTCCCGCTCGGCTACCGCGGCGGCGCAGCAGGCCGGCGACGACGATCCACAGCAGGACGGCAGCGATCACGGCGCTGACGGCGATCAGCCAGGTCCTGGCGGATCGGGCAGCCGTGAGGCTGTACCGGGTGGTCGTCACCGTGCCGTCAGAGCGCAGCGCCAGGCCGAAGCTGACGGCGCTCGCCCCCGCCGGGATTGCCGGCGGCGTCCAGCTGGCCCGGGTCCAGCGCCCGGAGGCGGGCATCGGCGGGCTCGTCACCCAGAACCTCCAGGTGCCGATCGGCGTCCGGTAGTAGGCGTTGAACACGACCGCGTCGCTCGACTTGTACCAGACGCCCAGGGCGTAACTGCGTCCCGCCGATACCTCGGGTGCGCAGGCGCCTAGATCCAGGGCAGGCAGCAGCTGCGCCGTGCCGGACCTGCGCCGTGCCAGCGAGATGACCTCCTCCCCGGCTCCGCCGGGGCCGCCGCGGCGGTGGTAGCGGAACGTAGCGGTGTTCGAGCCGTAGCGGCTGGTCTGGAAGCACGCCGGGATGCCGTCCGCAGCAACAGCGGACAGGCGGGAGTTGGCGACTCCAGGCGGCCGGAGCCGCGGCGGCCGCGGGCCAGCCACGACGGGCCGGACCGGGCCGCCGATCACCTGGCGAACGGTGCGCACGCTCACCCCATGGCTGGCCTGCCGGGAAAGCCAGCCGAGCACGCTGCTCAGCTCGGGCTTAGTCACGCCAAGCGCGCAGGCACGGGCACAGACGTCGTGGATGGTGAACACGATCCAGCCTCCGCCGTGCTGCTGGGCGCCGGTGACGATCTTCTCGAAGGTGGCCGGTGACCACGTAGTGCCCACCGACGCCACCTCTATGGGGGCGCGCAGCAGGTAAGGATTGCGAGGCGGGATGGTCTCCGCCCAGGCACAGTGCGGGCACAGGCCGGCGCCGCGCAGTTGCCCGGTGCCGAGCCCGGAGTTGTAGCCGCAGCGGCGCGCCAGAACCTGCAGAGTCCGGTTGACCTCCGCGAACGGATACGCAAAGTCGGTGACGCGGAAACCCCAGCGGGTCAGGTTGACCCGGTCGTCGCAGATCTCCCGCTGTGCCTCCGCGGCGGGACTGCTGGTCAGCGGAACATGCTGGACGGACAGGCCGCCTATCTCGTTGCCGTCGGCGGCAATCTGGCGTATGTCGCTCAGGGTCAGGTACGGCTGCCGAGCGCAGCCGGGATCGGCCGAGGGCTGGCAGACCAGGCCGGAGGGCACATAGAAGGTGGCGTGCATCTGGTAACGCCGGAAGAGCGGCAGTGCGCCCATCTGATCCGCAAGGCCTCCGCCCCAGGTGAAGGTAACCACCGTCGGCACCTTCTGGACCTGCGCAGGGGTGGCCTGCGCAGGGCTGGCCGCCGCGGTTGTGCAGGCCGCGCTGAGCGATAGCACGACACTCGCGAAGACTCCGAGCGCTGCCAGGGCACGCTGAAGGTGTGCTCGATCGATTCTGGGCACTTCACCACGCTAGACCGCGCGCCGGGACGGCCGGTCACCGGACGCCGGGACGCCCGTGGACCGGGTCGCCGCAGCTGTTACCGCTGACCGTCCGGCGGGGTCTGGCCTGGCACTATCAGCGTGGACTCGTACGCGAGGACGACGGCCTGGACACGATCACGCAGGCCCAGCTTGCCGAGTATCCGGCCAACATGGACCTTGACCGTGCCCGCGGACAAATGTAGCCTCGCGGCGATTTCGCTGTTGGACATACCCGCGGCCATGAGCGTGAGCACGTCTTGTTCCCTGCCGGTGAGGGCGTGCCGGATCTGCTCGGCCTGATCACCCCTGCGCTGCTCGGGCTGCTGCGCGGCGAACTGGCTGATGAGCCGCCTGGTAGCAGCAGGCGCGAGGACCGCGTCACCAGCGGCGACAGTCCGGATTGCGGCCACCAGGTCGTCAGGCCGGGTGTCCTTGAGCAAGAAGCCGCTGGCCCCCGCGCGCAGCCCGGAGTAGACATAGTCGTCCAGGTCGAATGTGGTCAGGATCAGTACCCTGGACCGCAGCCCGGCAGCGACGATCTGACGAGTCGCCTCGATGCCGTCGCGACCGGGCATCCGCACATCCATCAGCACTACATCGGGCTGCAGCGCGATTGTCATCGATACCGCTGTCGTCCCGTCGCTGGCTTCGCCCGCCACCTCGATGTCGGACTCCGCGTCGAGGATCAGCCGGAACCCCTTCCTGATCAGGGAGTGGTCATCGGCCAGCAGCACGGTAATCATGACGCGGCTGCCGGATCGAGGTCTAGCCTGGCGGTGACGTGCCAGCCCTGTGGCTGGGCCGGCCCGAATTCGAGTTCGCCGCCGAATGCGCCGATGCGCTCGCGCATCCCGGTGAGACCGCCGCCGACGCGGTCAGGACGTGTGCTGCGGGTGGCGCCATCGTCGTCCACGTCCACCCGCACCTCGGCAGGTGCCAGCTGCAGCCGGACCGCCGCGTTCGCACCCGGCCCGGCGTGTTTCATCGTGTTCGTGAGGGCCTCCTGGACCAGCCGGAACACGGCGAGCTGGATCGCCGGGGGCAGGTCCGGGCCAGTGCCGCTGCACTCATATCGCACTGGCAGGCCGGCCGCCCGGACGCGTTCGAGCAGGCCGTCCAGATCGGCCAGGCCGGGCAGCGGCTGTCGCGGTTGCTGCCCGGAATCGTCCCGCAGCACGCCGAGCAGCTGGCGGGTTTCGGCTAGTGCCTGCCGGGCGGTGCCGGACACGTCCCGTATCGCGTCGGCAGCGTCGTCGGGCGCGCGGGTAACGGCGCGAAGCGCGCCGTCCGACAGCGCGACGATTACCGTCAGGTGGTGGGCCACGCTGTCGTGCATCTCACGAGCGATGCGGGCCCGTTCCGCCGCCGCGGCCAGCGCGCTGCTCTGATCGCGCTCGCGCTCCAGCCGCCGGGCCCGGTCGCGCAGCGCGACGAGGTAGGCCCGGCGGGTGCCGATGTAGAGGCCAAGGATCAGCACCGCGGCGGTGAACCCGGCAACGTCAGAGACAGCGACAGCCCAGTGCCTAGTGCCCTCCTGGAGGACCACTAGCAGCATGGCTGCGGCCACGAGCACCGCCGCGGCCAGCGCCTCGGCGCGCCGGGCCGTGATGGCCACGGTGTACAGGCTGATCGCCAGCGCGACCGGAAACAGCGCGCCCCGGTCTGGCCACTGAGCCAGCACGACCGCGGCCAGCAGCGTCCACAGGAACACCGGGCCAGGCCACACCCGGCGCAGCGGCAGCGCCGCGGCCGTCAGCACGGCGACCAGCACGGCCGCGGCCAGCGACAGCTGAACGGGCCGTGCTGCCTGGCCGAACGAGAAGCTGGCCAGCGATGCCGCACCCGCGACGATGGCGCATCCGACGTCGAAGGCCCAGGACCGCAGCGGCCGGGTTCTCGGGTTCCCGGCCGGTTTCCAGATGGACACTCCTCCATCCTCCTCGCACTTCAGGCGCTGCCGCGCCGGGCCCGTAGCTGGCTGACCTGGTGCCTAGGCGACCGGCACGTGCATCCCGGCGGCCAGTGCCGCCCCAGGCACGGGCTGAGCAGCCGCCTGCCAGGTCCGGGACCCGAGCAGCAGCATGGCCACGGCGAACGGAAGCATGAGCACCACAACCAGGACAGGCCCGGCGGACGGAACCTGCTGCGCGACCTCCAGGCCGACAACGAACAGCAGCGCCAGCCACCTGGGCACGCACCGGCTTCGCCACAGCGCGACTCCCATCAGCAGCGGCGCAACGACGATGCCGAGCAGGTAGAGATCAGAGAAGACGTGCTCGAACCCGGAGTTGAAGGATGTCACCAGGAAGCGCGCGGCTGCGTCCTTGCTCAGATGCGCCGTGGCAGCGGCCGCGAGGTTGACACCGACCAGGACGTTAACGAGCGCTCCGCAGAAAGCGCCCAGTCCCCCGAGCAGGGCTGCCACCGTCGCGAGCGCTGCGCCTCTCCCTCTGACCAGCGTGGCGATCGCCGCGTACGCGACCGCCAGCGCTCCCAGTGCGAGTAGCGATAGCGAGCCTGATACCGCAAGCTGGCCGGGGTGCCGCGCCGCGATCGGCAGTACTTTAAGCGCGTCGGCCATGGTCAGCAGGATCCGGTCGGTGCCTTTGGGATTAGTCCCTTCGGCGCACATGTACAGCACCGCGGCGAGTGGCAGGAAGACGGCCAGCACCCGCTGGCGCATTCTGGCAGTGGTGTCCATGGGACTCTCCAGCCTGGTAAGGCCGGTCAGCTCGGCGCAGCGAGGTCGCATGCGGTAGTAACCGGCAACCAGAACGCTACGGATGACGGCGCCCTGGGGAATCTGCCCAGAGACTGCTCTTTCCGTGCTTCCTATGCCCTGAGACATACGCCTCGCGGGGGGCGGCACGGGCCGGGACTCAGCCGGGCTGGCCTGAGGAGCTGATGAAACCGGTGAATGCGCGGATGGCTGCGGCGACCTGTCGCGGCGAGGAAATCATGGTCAGGTGCCGGCCAGGCACGGCCGTCGGCGGAGGCGCGCCGATCGTGGCCGCGGCCTTGGCGGCCGCCGCCAGGCTGAGCTGGGGATCGTCGGCGCCGACTAGCACGCGCTTCGGCACCGCCTCAGCCCGGAGCTGACCGAACTCCGATGTGGTCATGCTGGGTATTCCGTGCTGCAGCATATAGGCGAGGACGGCGGCGAAGCCGGGCTGCTGCAGCGGCCGCCGCCACGTCTCTACCCCGGCTGCGGTCAGCTGCGGGCAGGCCGGACCACACTGCGAGCTGTAGATCTTCCGGATGAGCCAGCCGGAGCTGAGCGCGAGCCGCAGCAGCGTCGTCCGGTACGGATTGATGACGAGCCAGCCAGCAACTGACGGGACCGGCAGCGGAGTTGCGTCGCCGTCGAGGAATACCACGCCGGATACGGCGTCGTGATCGCGGACCGCCGCCATGCCGACAACGGCGGCGCCACTGGAATGCCCGACGAGCACAGGTGCATTGCGCCCGGTCAGGCCCATCGCGGCCAGGAACGCCAGCAGCTGGCCGGCGAGATGGGCAGCGTCGAAGGGCGGGCTGACCGTGCTATACCCGGTACCGGTGAGATCAATGGCGAACACTCGGTGATCGGTGCCCAGCGCGGTGCCGAGTGCCGCGAAGGTATCGGCCGTCTCGAAAGCACCGGGCACCAGCACGACCGGCGGACCGCTGGTGCCCCAGCTGCGGTACCGGGTGTCAAAGCCGCCCCCGCTGACCATGTGCAGGCCACCCGGCGGGGGAACGAGGCCATCAGTAGCCAGGTTGTACCCGAAGCTCGCCGCCGTGAGAGCAATCCCGGCGGACACCACAGAAATGACGGCCCGCCGGGCGACGCGGCGCACCCGGCCACCAGGGCGTCCAGGCCGGCCAGCGTGGCCGGCCTGGACGTCCTGATCAGGCGAGGTCGAACCGGTCGAGGTTCATCACCTTGTCCCACGCCGCGACGAAGTCGGTCACGAACTTCTCCTTCGCGTCATCGCTCGCGTAGACCTCGGCGAGCGCGCGCAGTTCCGAGTTCGACCCGAAGACGAGGTCGACACGGGTGCCCGTCCACCTGACCGCGCCGGTTGCGGCGTCGCGGCCCTCGAAGGTGCTCGCGTCCCCGGCCGTCGGGGTCCACGTGGTGCCCATGTCGAGCAGGTTGCCGAAAAAGTCATTGGTCAGCAACCCGGGAGTCGTGGTGAGAACGCCAAGCGACGATTGCTGGTAGTTCGCGCCGAGCACCCGAAGGCCACCGACCAGGACCGTCATCTCGGGCGCGCTCAGCGTCAGCAGATTAGCCCGGTCGATCAGCAGGTACTCAGCCGGCAGCCGGTTGCCCTTCCCGACATAGTTGCGGAAGCCGTCGGCAGCTGGCTCGAGCGCGGCGAACGACTCCGCGTCGGTCTGCTCCGGTGACGCGTCCGCGCGGCCCGGCGCGAATGGGACCTCGACGTCGAAGCCGGCGTCCTTGGCAGCTCGCTCGACGGCCGCGCCACCGGCGAGCACGATCAGGTCGGCCAGCGAGACCTGCTTGCTGCCCGCCTGCGCGGCGTTAAAGGCCTGCTGGATCCCCGCCAGAGTGCGCAGCACCGCTGCCAGCTGATCGGGGTCGTTGACCTCCCACCCGCTTTGCGGGGCGAGACGGATGCGGGCACCGTTGGCGCCGCCGCGCTTGTCGCTGCCACGGAAGGACGAGGCCGCTGCCCACGCAGTGGACACTAGCTGGGACACCGACAAGCCGGACGCGAGGATCTGGCCCTTGAGCGCGGCAACGTCCGCCGCGTCGACAAGGTCATGCGTCACTGCCGGAACGGGGTCCTGCCACAGCAGTGTCTCGGCCGGTACCTCGGGGCCGAGGTAGCGCGCGACCGGGCCCATGTCGCGATGCGTCAGCTTGAACCAAGCCCTCGCGAAGGCGTCGGCGAACGCGGCCTGGTCTGCCATGAAACGCCGCGAGATCGGCTCATAGACGGGGTCGAACCGAAGCGACAGGTCCGTCGTCAGCATCGTCGGGGCGTGGCTCTTCGACGGATCGTGAGCGTCCGGGACGGTACCGGCCCCGGCGCCGCCTTTCGGCTGCCACTGATGCGCGCCGGCCGGGCTCTGGGTCAGTTCCCACTCGTAACCGAACAAGATCCGGAAGAAGCTGTTGTCCCAGCTAGTCGGCGAGTCGGTCCAGGTGACTTCGAGGCCGCTGGTAATCGCGTCCCCGCCCTTGCCAGTGCGGTAGGTGCTCTTCCAGCCCAGCCCCTGCTGCTCGATCGGGGCAGCCTCGGGATCAGGACCGACGGCATCCGCGGGACCTGCCCCGTGCGTCTTGCCGAACGTGTGACCGCCCGCGATCAGGGCGACCGTCTCCTCATCGTTCATCGCCATCCGGCGGAACGTCTCGCGGATGTCGCGGGCCGCCGCGAGCGGGTCGGGATTGCCGTTGGGGCCCTCCGGGTTCACGTAGATGAGGCCCATCTGAACCGCGCCGAGCGGATTCTCGAGCTCGCGATCGCCGGTATAGCGCTCGTCGCCGAGCCAGGTGGTCTCCGGGCCCCAGTAGACGTCATCTTCCGGCTCCCAGACGTCCTCGCGGCCGCCGCCGAAACCGAAGGTCTTGAAGCCCATCGACTCCAGTGCGACGTTGCCGGCCAGGATGATGAGGTCGGCCCACGAGATCTTCTGCCCGTACTTCTTCTTGACCGGCCACAGCAGCCGCCGGGCCTTGTCGAGGCTGACGTTGTCGGGCCAGCTGTTCAGCGGGGCGAAGCGCTGCTGGCCGGCCCCGGCGCCGCCGCGGCCGTCGCTGATGCGGTAGGTGCCGGCGCTGTGCCACGCCATCCGGATCATGAGCGGGCCGTAGGTGCCGAAGTCGGCCGGCCACCAGTCCTGCGAGCTCGTCAGCACAGTCGCGATGTCACGCTTCACCGCAGGGAGGTCGAGGGTGCGGAATGCGTCGGCGTAGCTGAACTCGTCGCCCATCGGATTGGCCACCGCCGGGTTCTTGGCGAGGATCTTCAGGTTAAGCCGGTTCGGCCACCAGTCCCGGTTAGCGTCACCCTTGGTGGGATGGGTGAGCCCCGGCATGACCGGGCATCCCCCGCTCTCCGCGGTCTGGCCTTCGATGACTACTGGATCATGGTTCTCAGTCATGGGAATCCTTCCGGGTAAGCGGATTACGCTGCTCAGGCAGTGCGGGCGGTGGAACAGGCGGGGCACAGGCCCCAGTAGATGACCTCGGCCTCGCCGATCGCGAAGCCGTGGTCGTCGGACGCGGTCAGGCAGGGCGCCTCGCCCACGGCGCAGTCAACGTCAGCGACTACGCCGCACGACCGGCACACGACATGGTGGTGGTTGTCCCCGACGCGTCCTTCGAACCGGGCGGGGCTGTCGGCGGGCTCGATGCGGCGGACGAGTCCGGCCGCGGTCAGCGCGTGGAGTGCTTCGTAGACCGCTTGCAAGGAGACGTGACCAACCCGGTTGCGCACCCCCGCCGCGATCGCCTCGACGCCGAGGTGGTCACCGTGCCGCACGGTCTCGAGCAGTGCGACGCGGGCGGCGGTCACCCGCAGGCCGGCACCCCGCAGCTCTTCGGCGGCCGTCGGGCCCCGGGATGCGGTCATGGATTTCACCTTCATAGACACGAGCGACCCAATAAGACGAACTCTACAAGTCTAGGTCCCTGGCCAGCACAGCGCCCCCGGTGCGGCCGGTCAGGCGCGGCCGCCGGACGGCGCCGGACAGCGGGTCCTGCGGCTGCCCGGCCGCGAAGCTCAGATGGTGAGCCCGAGGCCGCCGTCGACCACCAGGGTCTGGCCGGTGGCGTAGGGCGTCGCGATGAGTGCCAGGCACGCGTCGGCGATGTCGTCAGGCGTGGCGACGCGGTGCAGCGGCGCGATCAGCTCAACACCGGCCTTGCGCTCGTCCCAGCCGCGGGTCCACGGGGTATCGACCAGTCCCGGCGCCACGGCGTTCACCCGAACGCCATCGGCGTGCTTGGCCAGGATTGTCGTCAGGTGGTTCAAAGCCGCCTTGGACACCGCATACGGCAGCGAGCTGCCAGTCTGCCGGACCCCGGCGAGCGAGGTGATGCTGATGATCCATCCGTCGCCGGCCTGACGCAGCAGCGGCAGCGCGGCCTGGCTGACCAGGAACGTCCCGATCACATTCGTGCGCAGCACTTTCTCCCAGTGCGCTGCGGTGACGGCGGCGATATCTGGCATGGGCACCTCGATGGTGACCCCCGCGTTATTGACCAGGCCGTCCAGCCGCCCCCAGCGCTGCTCGGCCGCAGCGACCAGCGCGCCCGCCGTCGCCGGGTCGCCGATGTCACCTTGCACATACACCGCATCGGGAAGCCCGGCAGCAATCCGCTGTCCCGCTTCGGCTGACGTGGCGGAGTTGACGACGATCCCGGCGCCAGCCTCAGCCAGCCGGCGCGCAACTGCCGCGCCGATGCCGCTGGAAGAGCCGGTCACGATGATCGCCTTGCCAGTGAGGTCCACTCGTGGACTCCGTTCCCCAGCCAGGACTGCGGCCGGTGTGCTGCGCGCCGGCCCGCTTTAGTCGAGTGATCCGGGATCTGCCGGGACGTCGACAGCGTGCGCTTCGAGTGCGGCCAGCGGAACGATCTGCAGCGCGCGCTCGTGAGTCGACGCCAGCACCACGTGCGCGGCGGCGCCATCGTGATGAGCCCGCAGCCAGTTCGCCGCGGTCACGCACCAGCGGTCGCCGGGTACAAGGCCGGGGAACTGGTACTGGGGCGCGGGGGTGATCAGGTCGTTGCCGATACTGCGCTGGTGCTCCAGGAACCCCGCGGTCACCACCGCGCAGATGGTGTGACTGCCGCGGTCCTCCGGCCCGGTGGCACAGCACCCGTCTCGGTAGAACCCGGTAACCGGGTCAGTGCCGCATGGCTCCAGCTCGCCGCCGAGCACATTGCGATCGCCCATCCCGGCAGTATCCGCGCTGCAGGGCGCGCGCTGCAAGCGCCAGGGCAGGTGCTCGCCGGGCCGACCGGCCGCCGCGGCAGCCGTCCCCGTTCCCGTTCCCCCCGCAAGCGCCGCCGCGCGTGTCACCGGGCCCGCGGTCGCCTGATCGCGGATGCGAGGCGCTATTGTCCCTCGTGAGCTGTGCCGACGGTAGTCACGAGCGCTGCGCAATCACCGGCGAGGATGCGGCGTTGCCTCGGCGGAGGGGTTGCTGACAGTGAAGTGGACCGCAGGCGATTACGACTTCGTGGTAGTCGCGTGCCGGCTTCCGGTCGATCGGGTGGACAGCGCTGACGGCGAGGCAGAATGGCGGCCAAGCCCCGGCGGGCTGGTCAGCGCGCTGGAGCCCGTCATGCGCAAGGCCCACGGTGCGTGGGTCGGCTGGCCCGGCGCCGCAGGCGAAGCGCCCGATTCGTTCGATGTCTCCGGTATGCACCTGGTCGGGGTCGGCCTGTCGGCCGAGGAAGTCAGCGACTACTACGAGGGTTTCTGCAACGCCACGCTGTGGCCGCTGTATCACGACGTGATCGCGCCACCGGAATTTCGCCGGCCGTGGTGGGATGCGTACGTGCGGGTCAACCGGCGATTCGCCAGGGCCGCGGCCGAGCAGGCCGCCGCCGGCGCGACCGTCTGGGTGAACGACTATCAGCTTCAGCTGGTGCCCCAGATGCTCCGGGAGCAGCGCAGCGATCTGCGTATCGGCGTCTTCATCCACATCCCGTTCCCTGGCTACGAGATCTTCGCGCAGCTGCCCTGGCGACGGCAGATCGTCGCTGGCCTGCTCGGCGCGGACCTGATCGGATTCCAGCGCGACGGTGACGCGACCAACTTCCGGCGCGCTTGCCGGCGGGCGGCGGGCCTGGTGACCAGCGGATCCCTGGTCCGCGTGCCGGCCGAAGATCAGGCCCGGCAGGACGAGACCACCGCCACACCAGCGGTGAGCGCGGGCTCAGTCCGGCCGGCGCCGCCCCGGCAGCTGCCGCCGAGCCGGCAGGTGCGCACGGCAACGTTCCCCATCTCGATCGACTCGGCCGGCTTCGCCGAGATCGCCAGCCGGGAGGACGTTCGAGAGCGGGCGAGCGGATTCCGGCAGGCGCTGGGCGAACCGGACGTCGTGCTGCTCGGCATCGACAGGCTCGACTACACCAAGGGCATCCTGCATCGCCTGACCGCCTACGGAGAACTGCTCAGCGAGGGACGATTCGGATCCCTGCGCACCGCACTGGTGCTCGTGGCCAGCCCCAGCCGGGAGCGTGTCGAGCAGTACCGGCTGCTGCGCGACGAGGTCGAGGGTGCCGTGAGCCGGATCAACGGGGAGCATGCCGAGCTGGGTAATCCGCCTATTCACTACCTGCACCAGACCTACCTGGCTGAAGAGATGGCAGCGATGTACCTGGCCGCCGACGTGATGCTGGTGACGTCGCTGCGGGACGGCATGAACCTGGTGGCCAAGGAGTATGTCGCGTGCCGCGACGATGACACCGGTGCGCTGGTACTCAGCGAGTTCACCGGCGCAGCTGACGAGCTCAGCGGCGCCTTCCTGGTCAACCCCCATGACATCGAGGGCATGAAGGACGCCATTGTCCGCGCCGCCACCGTTCCGCCTGCCGAAGCCAGGCGCCGGATGCGCGCGATGCGGCGCCGGGTACGCGAGTTCGACGTGAGCCACTGGGCAGCATCATTCCTTGGCGCCCTGCAGCGGGCCTCAGAGGAAAGCTAGCGAGCAGGGCTGCTCTCGGTAGTCGCCTCTTCGGTCTTCGGGAGGCGAGCACGGTAGGCGGCCGCGATCAGCCCGGCGCATGCGTCAAGCGGCACCGCGGTGCTATCGATTTGCAGGTGGAACAACTGCGGGTCATCGATATCAGCGCGGTAGAGCCGGCGGACGTACTGCGCGCGAGCACGATCCACCTCCGGCAGCCGCTGCCGCGCGGTAGGCTCGTCGATGCTCTCGATTCGGGCGGCCTGGGCGACCCGCGCCTCGGCAGGTCCGAACAGCCGCACCCGCAGCACGTCCGGCTCGGCGCGGAACGCGGCCGCACCGGCACGTCCCAGGATGACCGCGCCGGAAGCGAGGGCCGCGCGCATGACGGCCTCGGCGCGCTCGCGGAACCACGCCGCCTCATCAGCCGACGCGGTAACGTCGCGGGGTGCCGCACTCGTGCTGGCCGCGAGTACGGCGGCCGCCAGCGGGGCCAGTATCGCGAGGAAGCGGTCGGGCAGTGAGCGGCGGACCGCGCCGCCCTCGGCTTCCTGTACCGACACGCGCAGCTGCGCTGCTACGCCCGAGCTGATCGCCCTGTCCAGCAGCGGGACATCCAGCAGTTGCGCGACCTGCGCGGCCACCACACTGCCGCCAGCGCCGTAGCCCGCCGAGATGGTGACACCAGGCATCTCAGGAAGCCTCCTCGGACCACCGCAAACAGCACCGTAACCGAACTCTACGGCACCATCCGGGCAGGTGGGCGGCAACCGCTAGGCAGTCGCCAGCCTGCCGCTGACCGGGCTACCGGCCGGGCAGGGATCGCGGCAGCCCGAACGACGGGAGGACGGCGTTGTCGAACCGGGTCATTGCGCATATCCGGTCGCCAGCGACGGCGATGACGATGAGGCCGATGCCGTGCCTGACGCCGTCAGCGGCGTGCAGGTAGGCCCCGAAGGCCGGCTGGCCGTTGGCTCGCGTCGGCACAAGCTCCAACCTGCGGCCCGCGCCGAAGATGCTGGCGAAGAAGCGCGCCACCACGTCGCGACCCTGGTACTCGAAGGGCATGGGTGGCATCGACATGAAGACGTCCTGCGTCAGCAGTGCCACTACCGCGTCGAGATCGGCCGATTCGTAGGCGCGGACGAACTTCGCCACGAGCGCGTCCTCCGAAGGTGAGCCTGCGGCGGGTGCCGGCTCCCGGTTCGCGGCGCGAGCCGGCTCGCCGGTGCTGCCCGCCGACTGGCGGTGCTGCAGGCTGACCCGGGCCCGCTTGAGGGCACTGTTGACCGACTCGACGGTCGCATCCAGCATGCCTGCCACCTCGCTCGCGCGGAATCCGAGTACGTCACGCAGGATGAGGACGGCAAGCTGGCGAGGCGGCAGGAGCTGGAGAACGGTGACGAAGGCCAGCGAGATGGATTCGGTCTGCTCGTAGCGCGCCTCCGGGCCCGGCGGCCCCTCGACCGCGCCGTCGAGCAGGGCGTCCGGGAATGGCTGTAGCCACATGACCTCGCCGAGCCTGGTCGGCTCGGGCGGTTCGATGCCGGGCACGTCCCACTGCCTGGCTGGCCTCCGGCTGGCCGCTCGCCGGGCGTTGAGGCAACGGTTCGTGGCGATCCGGTACAGCCAGGTACGGACCGAGGCGCGTCCCTCGAACCCGCCGAAGCCCTGCCAGGCGGTCAGCAGCGCGTCCTGCAGGGCATCCTCGGCATCCTGGAAGGATCCGAGCATCCGGTAGCAATGCACCAGCAGTTCCCGCCGATATGGCTCGGCCAGCTCGCTGAACGCCTCGCCATCTCCCGTTCGCGCCCTGGTGATCAGGTCGCCTGTCACTACACTCAACGTCGCCTCACCGCCGGCCCGCAGCCTCCGTCGCGCAGCCTGCATGCCGCCGGCTGCCGCGCTTCCATCCTGTACAGACACCGGCCGCGGGGCGAACTGGGCGGCCGGCGGCGACCAGTTCCCCGTTATCGCGGTGTCTACCACCGTGGTAGCCGACAGAACCAGCGAAGGGAACCGACATGGGCAAGATCGTCATCAGCGAGAACGTCTCGCTTGACGGAGTGATGCAGGACCCGACCGGTGAGGAGGGCTTCCGGCACGGCGGCTGGTTCGGCCGGGTCGCAGATAAGGACCGTGAAGAGTGGGCCCGGCTCGAGCTTGCCGAGGCGCTGGCCGCCGAGGCGCTCCTGCTGGGGCGGCGGAGCGACGAATGGTTCGCGACGCGATGGCCTGGCCGGAGCGGCGAATGGGCGGACAGGCTGAACAGCATGGCCAAGTACGTGGTCTCCGGCACCCTCGCAGAAGCCCGCTGGAACAACTCGACGGTTCTCAGGGGCGATCTGGTGAGCGAGATCTCGAGGCTGAAGCAGGAACTCGACGGGGAGATCGTCGTCTACGCCAGCTGTCAGCTCGCGCGGACGCTGATGGAACACGACCTGGCCGACGAGCTGCGGCTGACGGTTTACCCGGTCGTGCTCGGCGCTGGCGAGCGCCTTTTCGGCGAGATCACCGGCCAGAAGCCCATGCGCCTCCTCGGGTCCCGGACCATCGGTGACAGCCTCGTCTATCTCACCTACGAGCTAGTGCGAAACGCTGGTGCTGATAGACAATGATGCTGCTTGCAAATGGCAGCTCAGGGGTGCTCGATGACGGTGGCCTAGAGGACTAACGCCTCTAACCGACAGGGTCTAAGTACCCGTTGGATGGATAATCTGCGCGATCCTGTGCCTTAAGACGATGGAGAGATGAGATGCCTGAGCCGCCAGAGGACAGTCCCGACGCTCAGCAACTCGGTCCGGCACCTGATCCCGATGTGAGGCAAGCATGACCGCAGGACAGCACGCACCGACGCCCAGCCCGATCGGCCCGCTCGCCCGTTACGAACGGAACCTCATCGAGCGCGTCAACAACTTCAACGATCCGCACCAGGAATGGCGGCGGCTGTTCTCCGAGCTACTCGGCACCTTCCTGCTAGTGCTGGCGGCCGCCGGAGGCGGCATGATGGGCCACGCTTTCCCCGGCGTCATCAGCCACAGCGCTGCCGTGGTCGCCCCCGCGCTGACGGTCATGGCCATCATCTTGTTCATGGGAAGGGTCTCGGGCGCGCACCTGAACCCAGCCGTCAGCATCGCCTTCGCGCTGCGCCGCGACTTCCCCTGGGCCCGCGTTCCCGGCTACATCGTCGTGCAGCTGATCGGCGCCACCCTCGCCGCGCTGTTCCTGCACGCCGTCATCAACGTCTCGGCCAGCTACGGGTCCAACTACCCCGCGCATGGCTACTCCGACATGGCCGCGTTCTGGATGGAACTCATCTTGACCATGGGCCTGGTCAGTGTCATTCTCGGCACGGCCTCGGGGGCCCAGAACGTCGGTGTCATCGGCGCCTTCGGCGTCGGGAGCTACATTGCGCTGGCTGGCCTGTGGGGCAGCCCCATCTCCGGCGCCTCGATGAACCCGGCCCGCACCTTCGGGCCTGACCTGGCCAGCACTACCTTCACCGGCTACTGGGTTTACATTGCCGGGCCGATCGCAGGCGCCGTCCTTGCCGTCGGCATCGCCTTCGTGCTGCGCGGCCGGGGCGGCGACAAGTCCGCGCTCGGCGCAGCACAGGGTGATCTGTTCACCGACGTCTACGAGTCCGGCCAGTCCTGAGGGTCGGTGAGCGCGCCCGTTCCCGCGGTGCTGACCTGCGCCGCGGCGCGCCGCGTCCGATAAGACGATCAAGAAAACGGAGGGACATACGTACCCCTCCACTTTCAGCCTATAGCGCACCCCGGGGCTTGCGGCAAGCCCCCGGTCATGCCGCATAATCGCTGGCCGGGGCCCGGAACCTCGATGGAAATCGCCTAGCTGGCGAGCGAGGCGGCCGGCCAGGAATCCTGCACCCAGACGGGAGCTGTTGCCGTGAACCGCTGGACTACCAGCGCGTTTGATCTGCCTGACCACCTCGCCGCCAAGGCCGATCCGAGGCAGATCGGTGGCGACGAGCAGCATTTCGCGGCCATCGCCGAGAGTCTCGGCGAGTCGATAGCCGACCTGTCCGAGCGCCTCGATGCTGAGCGGCAGGCACCTGGCGGCATCGGCCAGCAGGCGCTGGACCGGGACCTGGAGATTCACCGGCTGACCGGCCGGCTGCGTGTCCTGCGCCGATTCGGCCTCGACCTCTGCCTCGGACGCATGGTCAGGGCGGACATCCCCGAGCCCGTGTATGTCGGGCGACTCGGCCTCACCGATTCGTCGGGGTGCCGCCTGCTGGTCGACTGGCGTTCCCCGGCGGCCGAGCCGTTCTTCGGAGCTACCCACGCTAACCCGATGGGCCTGAAAAGCCGTCGCAGATACCGCTGGTCCCGTGGCCGGGTCAGCGACTACTGGGACGAGGTATTCACCGCGGCCGGTCTTGACGGGCACGCCGCGCTCGACGATCAGTCCGCCTTCATAGCCAGCCTGGGCAGCACCCGATCGGCCCGGATGCGAGACGTGCTCGGCACCATCCAGGCCGACCAGGACGCCATCATCCGCGCGGGATCCGGTGGCGCTCTGGTCGTCGATGGCGGTCCGGGTACGGGCAAGACCGTTGTCGCCCTGCACCGCTCTGCCTATCTTCTCTACTCCGACCCTCGCCTCGGTCATCGCCGGGGTGGCGTGCTGTTCGTCGGGCCGCACCAGCCCTACCTGGCCTACGTCTCTGACGTGCTCCCCAGCCTCGGCGAGGAAGGCGTGCAGACCTGCACTCTGCGCGACCTTGCCGCCGAGGGAGCTGCGGCCACGGCGGAGGCCGACCCGGCGGTGGCTCGCCTGAAATCGTCCGCGGACATGGTGACGGCGATCGAGACGGCCGTCAGGTTCTACGAGAATCCGCCTGGTCAGGGGATGACGGTCGGCACTCACTGGTCCGACATCTGGCTGAGCGCTGACGACTGGGCCGAGGCGCTCGACGCACCGGATCCAGGGACCCCGCACAACGAGGCGCGCGACCAGATCTGGGCGGAGCTGCTCGCGATCCTGACGGACAGGCACGACGGCGATGTCCCGGCCGAGCTGCTCCGTAAGTCGCTGCTGCAGAACAGCGACCTGCACGTGGCCATCAACCGCGCGTGGCCGCTGATCGAGGCGGCAGACCTCGTCGGCGACCTGTGGTCGGTGCCTGCGTACCTGCGGCTGTGCGCTCCCTGGCTCAGCCCCGATGACATTCAGCTACTGCAGCGAGAGAACCCCCAGGCCTGGACGCTGTCCGATCTGCCGCTGCTGGACGCGGCGCGGCGACGGCTCGGTGACCCGAAGGCGGCGCGACGTAAGCGCCGGCATGACGCTGCGGTCGCCGCTGAGCGCGACCAGATGACCAGGGTCGTCGACAACCTGATCGACGCCGCGGACGACGAATACGGCGTCGGCCTGGTGACGATGCTGCGCGGCGAGGACTTCCACGACGCCCTGGTCAACGAGGCAGCCCTGCCCGGCACCGATCCGGACCGGCTGGCCGGCCCGTTCGCGCACATCGTCGTGGACGAGGCGCAGGAGCTGACCGACGCGGAGTGGCAGATGCTGCTGCACCGCTGCCCGTCCCGGAGCTTCACTATCGTCGGGGACCGCGCCCAGGCCCGGCACGGGTTCACCGAATCCTGGCAGGAACGGCTTGAGCGGATCGGGCTCGACCGCATCAGCATGGCGTCGCTGACCATCAACTACCGGACCCCGCAAGAGGTCATGGCGGCAGCCGAGCCGGTCATCAGGGCGGTGCTCCCGGACGCCAACGTGCCGACCTCCGTCCGCAGCACCGGCCTGCCCGTCCTGCACGGGCCGGCTTCGGACCTGGGCTCGATCCTCGGCTCCTGGCTCGCCGCGCATGCCGACGGGATCGCCTGCGTCGTCGGCGATGCTGCCGCCCGGCCGACGCCCCGCATCCGTTCGCTGACCCCGGAACTGTCCAAGGGGCTCGAGTTCGACCTGGTCATCCTCGTTGATCCGGAAACCTTCGGCACCGGTATCGAGGGGGCGGTCGACCGCTATGTCGCGATGACGCGGGCCACTCAGCAACTCGTCATCCTGACGAGCACCTGACGCCTAGCGCAAGGCGCGGACGACTACCGTCCGGATATCGCCGTGACCTGAGGCGATGCTTAACTCGGGTATGGTCCAGCGCCCGCCGAGGATCCGTCGTCGTACTGCGGCTCGCCGATGCTTTGTCCCGCGCGATCGATAGCGACTAGCAGCATCCGCACGGCGTCCGGCATGTCGACCATGGCCGCTCGCAGATCAGCGAGCTCCTGCTCGCCTTCGGGATAATTCCTCGCCGCGTCGTCGGCCGCCTCGTAGTCCTCCAGCCGATCTCGCGCCGTCTGCACCTCTGAGGACACCAGCAGCTCCTCGAGCACCTTGTCAGCCATGGTCCCTCCTCCTCAAGATCATGCGGATACCCGGCCAGCTACCCGGGCCAGAAGCCGCCCAACCTCGCACCAGCAGTACGCCGCGTCCAGGTTTCAGCTGGTGCTGCGGGGACGGAGCGATACGTCTGCAGCAGACATTCGGCTGAGCCACGTGCAGCGGTGGCGGATCAGTCAAGGACGGCGCCACGACCTGCACGAATTCGACGCAGAGGCCAGGTGCTGGCTCCGGCGACGCGATATCACCCGGCTCGGGTGAGGCGCCGCAGACGCCTAAGTGGCAATTCTGGTAGGAGCGCGGGCTATAAGTAGCAGAAGGTACCTGTCGGTTGATACTGGTAAGTTTCTCGCGGAGGCTCCTTCCGTCCCGCCCTGCGCCTCAGCGAACGTCCATGTCAAGCAGACTCCTGGCCTGGCCGTGTTCCTTCGGGCCGCATGGATGCCTGTGGTCGCACTGCGTCTCAGGTGTCAAGACAAGGAGACCACGCATGTCTGTCACGACCGAGAATTCAGCGATCCGCCCGTTCACCATCCCGGTCACGTCCGAGGAGGAGCTCCAAGCCCTGCGTGCGCGCGTAGCGGCGACGCGCTGGCCGGATGCGGAGACCGTCCCGGATCATTCCCAGGGTGTTCAGCTACGGACGATTCAGGAACTCGCCCGCTACTGGGCCTCGGACTACGACTGGCGTCGGGGCGAGGCGAAACTGAGCGCCCTGCCGCACTTCAAGACCGAGATCGATGGACTGGACATTCATTTCATCCATGTTCATTCAGAACATGACAACGCGCTCCCGGTCATCCTCACGCACGGGTGGCCCGGCTCGGTCATCGAACTGCTGAAGGTCATCGATCCGCTCACCAACCCCACCGCACACGGCGGCAACGCGTCGGACGCCTTTCACGTGGTGGTTCCGTCGATTCCGGGTCACGGATACTCCGACAAGCCGCGTACGCCCGGCTGGGGCCCGGACCATATCGCGACTGCCTGGGCCGAGCTGATGAAGCGGCTCGGCTACGACCACTTCGTGGCACAAGGCGGCGACTGGGGCGCGGTCATCACGGATCTGATGGCTGCACAGGCACCTGCCGGACTGCTCGGCATGCACACCAACATGCCCGGCGTGATACCCCCCGAGATCGCGCAAGCGCTCCCGGTCCCCGGCCAGCTCGCGCCCGGCGGCCCGCCGCCAGACGGCCTGTCAGCGGACGAGAAGCGCGCGTTCGAGCAGATCAGCACCTTCTATACGAGCGGCGCCGGCTATGCGGTAGAAATGGCAACGCAGCCGCAAACGATCTACGGGGTGGCGGACTCACCGGTCGGCCTGGCGGCCTGGATGATTAACCACGACGCCTACACCTACGGGGAAATCGCGCAAGCATTTGACGGCCACCCGGTGGGTGAGCTTACTCGCGACGAAGTCCTCGACAATGTCATGCTCTACTGGCTGACGAACACGGGGGTTTCTTCGGGCCGCCTGTACTGGGACAACAAGTTCGGCTTCTTCGACGCCAAGAACGTTTCTATCCCGGCTGGCGTGAGCGTCTTCCCTGGCGAGCTCTACCAGACCCCGCGGAGCTGGGCCGAGCGGGCCTACCCCAACCTCATCCATTACAACGAGCTCGACAGGGGCGGGCACTTTGCGGCCTGGGAACAGCCGCAGCTTCTTTCCGAGGAGGTTCGCACGACGTTCCGGACCCTGCGCTAGATGACCAGGTCCGAGCCTGTGCACATGCCCTCACTTGGCGGGGCAACCGGGTGGCTCAACTCCGAGCCACTCGGCCCCGCCGAGCTGCGCGGCCACGTCGTCCTGGTGAACTTCTGGACGCTGACCTGCATCAACTGGCTGCGTACCGAGCCATACGTCCGTGCCTGGTCGCAGGCCTACCGCGGCGACGGCCTCGTGGTGATCGGCGTCCACACGCCCGAGTTCTCGTTTGAGCACGAGATCGACCGAGTGCGACAGGCAACACACGACAGGTTGATTGACTACCCGGTCGCCGTCGACAACGACTACGCGATCTGGAGCGCTTTCGACAACCACTACTGGCCCGCGCTGTACTTCGTCGACGCGGACGGAATCATCCAAGATCAGTATTTCGGCGAAGGGCACTATCGGGAATCAGAGCGGCTCGTCCAGCGGCTGCTGGGCATCAGTCGCGAGCCCGTCTCGGCGACCGGCACTGGCGTGGAAGCCGAAGCCGACTGGAAGCACCCGCGCTCCCCCGAGACCTACCTCGGCTACCTGCGCGGCGAGAACTTCGCATCATCGCGCCGGGAGGCCTTCGACCAGGTCAGTACGTACGAGCTGCCGGACCGGCTGCGCCTCAACCAGTGGGGCCTGGCGGGCGACTGGAACGTCGGGCAGGAGAACGTCGTCCTCGATCAGGCCAGCGGCAGCATCGCGTTCCGGTTTCACGCGCGTGACGCCCACCTGGTGCTGTCGGCAGGAGCGCGGGAGCCGATTCCCTTCAGCGTGCTCCTGGACGGCCAGCCGCCCGGCCCATCGCACGGAGCCGATACCGACCAGGACGGGAACGGGCTCCTCCGGGACGGTCGCCTCTATCAGCTCGTGCGACAAGAGCAAGGGGTGCACGAGCGCACGCTGGAGATCACTTTCGGCCAGCCAGGAGCCGAGGCGTACGTGTTCACGTTCGGCTAGCCGCATGTAACGGAGCCTGTCATCGGCAGGTAAACCGTTCGACTTCGGGCCGGGCGAGCAGTGTTCCGTTCTCCGGCGTCCTCATGGACCGGATTGGCGCTCGCAAGGTGCTGGCAGGCACCCTGATTGGCCAGGCGATTGGAGCAGCCGGCCTCGCCTGGGCGCACACTGTGCTGACGGCAGTTCCGGTCATGGTCCTCTTCGGCGCGTCCATGGCACCGAGATTCCCGGCGTTCATGACGCTGCTGGCCGGACTGAGTCCCCGACCCGATGAGCAGCAGCGCGCGTTCGCGGTGAACTTCACGGTCCTCAACGCCGGGATCGGCATTGGCGCCGGGATTGGCGCCGCTGTTGCTTCCGTGCACCACCCGGCTTCATCCCAGGCGATGTTCCTTGGCGACGCCGCGTGCTGCCTGCTGTTCGCTGTGGTACTGACCAACCTGCCGGACATGCGACCGGCGTATGCGGCACGGGCCATGAAGGCGGGCTACCGCGATGTCCTGGCCAACCGGCCGTTGCGCGCGGTCGTGATCGCGACGCTCGTCCTGGCTTTCACCGGCTACGCGGCACTGGACGCCGGGCTGCCGGCCTTCGCCACCATAGAGGCGCACGCATCGGTCCGCCTGGTGGCGCTATCGCTGACCGCGAACACCGCGCTGATAGTTGTGGCCCAGCTATTCGTACTGCGCCTGGTTCGGACGCTGCGACGCAGTCGGGCACTGTCGATGGTCGGATTGATCTGGGCAGTGTCCTGGGCGGTGCTCGGGATCGCCGGCCTCGATCTGCCGCAGGCCGTGCGGGTCGCCTGCATTCTGTCGTTCTCAGCGCTGTTCGGGCTGGGCGAGACATTCCTGGCGCCGACGATATCTCCGCTGGTGAATAGCCTGGCCGACGACCGGACTAGGGGACGCGCCAACGCTCTGTCGACGGGGGTCTATTCGCTTGCCTTCATAGTCTCCCCGACGATCTCGACCGGCTTGATCGCCGCCGGGCTGGCCGGGCTATGGATCGGGTTGCTGTCCGTCGGCTGCCTGGCCACGGTCGGCATCGGCTTCAGCCTCGGCCGCCGGCTCACCGCGCAGCAGGACTGGGTGGACGCGGTGCCAGGCCAGCTGGCCGATACGACCCGAGGTGACCAGCTGATTGCGCCTTGCGAGGCGGCGTAGCGGCTTTGATGCGCCGGTACGGCATCTAGCCGGTGTGCCAATGGCAACCCCGCGGGCCGTCGTCCTGGTGAAATACTCAGTGCTCGGACACAACCCGTTCCCGGACAAGGGCGCGCAGCACCAAGGGGCAACGTGAACAACGGCACGGCGAGCAAAGGCTGGCTGGCACTCGTCGCCCTGGCCACGGCTCAGTTCCTCATGGTGCTGGACCAGTCCGTGATGAACGTCTCGATCAGCGCGCTGGTCCACGACTTCCACACCACGGTCACCACAATCCAGGCGGTCATCACCCTGTACTGCCTGGTCATGGCCATGCTCATCCTCACCGGAGCCAAGATCGGCGACATGATCGGCCGCCGTCGGGCGTTCGCCATCGGACTGATCATCTACGCCTGCGGCTCGGCGCTGACCGCGCTGTCGCAGTCCGTAGCTATCCTCGCCCTCGGCTGGTCAGTGCTCGAGGGCATCGGCGCGTCGCTGGTTTTCCCCGCGCTCGCGGCGCTGATTGCCGGCAACTTCGACGGGCCCCGACGCAAGGCCGCTTACGCGGTCATCGGCGGGGTGGCTGGTGCCGGAATCGCAGTCGGCCCCATCGTGGGCGGCTGGGCGACGACCGAGCTCACCTGGCGGGTCGTGTTCGTCGGCGAGGTCGTCATCGCCGCCTTCATCCTGATCATGATGCGGAAGGTCGCCGACGCCCCTCGCCCGGATCCTGCTCCGAAGCTCGACGTGGTCGGCTCAGTACTGTCGGCGGCTGGTCTCGGGGTGTTCGTCTTCGGAGTTCTCCAGTCGAGCACGTGGGGCTGGGTCAAGCCTAAGAATTCCCCGATCACCATCTTCGGTTTCTCGCTCACCCTCTTCGTTCTCGCCGCCGGTGGCGTCCTGCTCTGGGGATTCACGGCCTGGCAGCGCCATCGCGAGGCAATGAACCGGGACCCGCTGGTGCATCTCTCGCTCGCCCGGATCCCGCCAGTGCGGTCGGGGCTGATCGGGATGTTCAGTCAGAACCTGATACTCATGGGGATTTTCTTCGTTGTTCCCCTCTACCTCCAGCTGGTCCTCGGCCTCAGCGCCCTCCAGACCGGCGTGAAGATGCTGCCCATCTCGATCACGATGTTCGCGACCTCGGCAATCGGCTCGCGACTGTCGAACCGCTTCCCCGTGCGGGCGATCGTGCAGAGCGGCCTGATCGTGACCCTCGCCGGTACCCTGGTCCTGCTGTCGACAATCAAGCCCACGCTCTCGAACGCTGGATTCGCCATCGGCATGGCTGTACTCGGAGTCGGGATGGGCTTGATGATCTCCCAGCTCGGCAACGTGGTGCAGTCTTCGGTCGAGGGGTCGGGCCGCAGCGAGGCCGGCGGGCTCCAGTACACCGGACAGCAGCTCGGCTCGTCACTGGGAGTGGCGCTTATTGGCGCCATCGTGCTGATCGGCCTGACGAGCACTTTCATCTCAAACGTCGAGCACGACCCTCGGATCAGCGCCGACGTGTCGGCCCAGGTCGGGGTGGCGGCGGGCTCCAACACCAACTTCGCTTCCGCAAGTCAGATCGATGCGGCAGCGACAAAGGCCGGTCTCGACGCAGCGACTACGGCAGCACTCGTCGATGACTACGAGGCTGCACAGCTCCGGTCACTCAAGGCCGGGCTCCTGGCCGCCGCCCTGCTGGCCCTCTTCTCGCTCGGCTTCACTAGAGAGCTACCGCACGAACGGCCAGCGCCCCGGACCAGTCGCGATCCGGCTGCGGCGTCGGCCTGAGCCCGCCGACCACGCACCACCAGGCCCGGCCCTGACATTAACGACCGTCAGGTAGCTGTCGGGCCAGCGCCGCCGACTGTGGCCGATCCTTGCCGGCGACCGCGCTGTACGGCGCCTAGGAGTATTCGTATGCCGGCACCCAGCACTGCCAGGTCGCCGAGCATCTGAACAGTGAGCACTACCCGGGCTGCCTCGGACTTGGGGGCGATGTCCCCGAATCCAACCGTCGAGAAGACGGTCACCGTGAAGTACAGAGCGTCGGTGCGGGTAAGCGGCTGGGTGAAGGCCGCCGCGGAGGCTCGTTCCATCAGGAAATACGTCGAGGCGAACAGCAGCAGGTAGAGCGGAACGATCAGGCCCAGCCCCGCCACCGCCTGAACACCCGGGTAGCGCGATCGGGTGATCCTCCTGACCTCCCACACCATCACGCCCGCGAAGAACAGCAGGCCGATCAGCAGGCGCACTGTCGTGTCGGCACTCAACGGCCGGCCCAGCGGAAGCAGGTAGTAGAGAACCACTAGCACGGTCGCGAACAGGAAGCTGCGCAGCACCGCCTGGACAATGAGGCGCCGTCGCTTCGCCCGCGGCAGTTCCCGGTAGGAATCACCGGCCATGTTCATCCCCCCGCGTTCATCCCTCCAGCGTTCATCCCCCCAGCGGGCGAGTGCTTCGGTCACCGCTGATGGTCACTGGCATTTGCCTGCTGCGGCACTCTGCAGATTGCTTGCCGAGGTCTTCACTTGCGTGATCGATGACACGACCGCTGCAACCGTCGTCAGGGAAGGCTGGCGCTGCGCAGACGTGATCGCGGTCTGCAGGCCGGACAGCGAGATCCTCAGCGCCGAGGTCTGCGATGGGTACGCGGACTTCGCTTCGCTCGCGAATGTCTTCGCGTCGTTGCTGACTTTGCTCACCGCAGTGTTCACGGACGTGAGGTCGTGGATGTTGATAGTGATATTGCCGAGGTCCTGGACCGAAGTTTTGAGCTGGCTGGCGGCAGTGCAGTAGGCCGGCTTGCTGCTGCCACTGCTGCTGCATCCGGCGGCCAGCCCGGACAGGACCAGGACGGCGGCCGGAAGCAGCAACCATCGACGCGTGCCTGGCCGGCAGGTGGCGCTCATTCGTCCTCCAGAGTGCTCGGGGGCCCGGCCAGGGCAGGCGAGATGGCCATACCCAGGCCGGGGCCTGGCGGGTCAGCTGACTTCGCTGGCGGCTTCCTGGACGGCCTTGTCTACGTCCTTCGCGCTCACGTCCAGTTCCTTGGCAACATGCTTCTCAGCCTTCAGCCCGGCCTTGTCCACCGCCTGCTGCAGCGTGCTCTCGCCGACGATGACCAGCGCTGCCTCGCCTTCGTCGATGATGTCCCCGAACTCCTTGACGTCGGCACGGGACATGCCCTTCCACAGATGGCCGCCGACCCCGCCCGCTGCCGCGCCCACAGCGGCGCCGACGATGATCGAGGGCGGGAACAAGATCCCGACGACCGCGCCGACCGCAGCGCCGCCCCACGCGCCGTGCCGGGTGGCCGTCTCATCCTTGTTCACATGCACCCTGCCCCGATCGTCCTTCGTGACCACGGAGGCGTCGTACGTGCCGACCGCGCCAGCGGCATGCAGGTCCTTGACGACGTCGTAATCGCCTCTCGCCGCGCTCTCGCTCGGGTAGGTGCCGATATAGATGAATACCGCATCGGGCTTCGCCATGTCTTTTCCCTCTCCTTGTTCGCCAACCCGGAACAGCTGGCGCCTTGCGCCCTGTCGCTGCCCATCACCTGCTATCCATCACCGCGCACGCTAAGACTCAGGCAGGCGGCCCGGCATCACCTTCGGACTGGTTTCACCTAGGTGGAAATCGGCACTGGGACCGGGTGGACGCGCCGGCGTTTACAACGAAGTTCGGCAGCAGCGGGACGGCATGCCGGGCAGCTGCGGATATCGCGGACAGCAGGCGCCCGGTCAGAGGACCTTTGACCTGTTGAACACATGGTGCGCTGGCAGCAAAATTGCAATTGTCGCAACAAGGCGTAGCTGAGGCTGTCCCGGACCCCGGCAGCAGGAGTTCTTAGCCTGTGGATGGGGGACGGTATGGCTGACGGCTCAGCGCAGGTCCTGGTCGCGACGAAACTGCGCCCGCCGGCGGTGCGCGATCAGGTCGTCGCGCGTCAGCGCCTGCTGGAGCGGCTTCGGCCTTGGCCGGGTCTCCGGCTCAGCCTGGTGGCCTGTCCGGCGGGTTACGGAAAGACCACCTTGCTGGCCGCGTGGCGCGAGGCCGAGACGGCGCGGCGGCCGGTGGCGTGGCTGACGCTGGACGATGGCGACAACGACCCCGTAGTGCTCTGGTCCTATGTCATCGAGGCGCTTCGCCGGGCCTGCCCGACCGTCAGCATGCCGACGTCGCCGCAGATGGTCGGGGCGGCATCTATCGTTCACCTGGTGCTGCCGCAGCTGGTGAACGAGCTGGACGCTGTCGGTGAGGTCACGCTGATCCTGGACGATTACCACCGGCTTTCGGACGGCGCGGCCCGAGAGAGCATCGCCTGGTTCGTCGAACATGCACCACCCGCGCTTCAGCTGGTGCTCTCGACCAGGACGGAGCCGGATCTGCCGCTGGCTGCGCTGCGCGCTCATGCTGAGCTGCTCGAGTTGCGCGCTGGCGATCTGCGGTTCACCTGCGAGGACACGGACGCGTTCCTGAACGGCCGCCTCGGGCTCGGCCTCGCGCCCGAGGATGTCGAGGTCCTGGTGGAACGGACAGGGGGATGGCCGGCCGGGCTGTATCTCGCGGCGCTGTCGCTGCGGCATGCCGACGACCGGCACAGCTTGGTGACCAGGTTCGGCGGCTCGAACCGACATGTGATCGACTTCCTGGTGACCGAGGTGCTGCAGGCGCATGATTCGGCGGTACAGACGCTGATGCTGCGCACGTCGGTTCTGGAGCGATTGTCCGGTCCGCTGTGCGACGCGGTGCTGGAGCAGGACGGCTCGGCCGCGGTGCTCGACGCGTTGTCACGGACGAACCTGTTCCTGGTGCCGCTGGACGATGAGGGCGGCTGGTATCGCTTCCATCCGCTGTTCCAGCAGCTGCTGCGGGTGGAGCTGGAGAGGCGGGAGCCGGGCCTGGCCCCGGAGCTGCACCGCCGCGCGCATGCGTGGCATCGCAGGCACGGGACGGTCGGCGAGGCGATCGGCCACGCGATCGAAGGCGGCGCGTACGCCGAGGCCGCCGGGCTGATCGAGGGCTGCTGGCTCAGCTACGCCAACACCTGCCGGTATGACACCGTGCTGGCGTGGCTGCGGCGGCTCCCGGCGGAGATACTGGGTGGCGACGTGCGGCTGCTGCTGGTGCAGGCGTGGGTGCTGTCGCTGTCGGCCAGGCGCGATGAGGCGGCCCTGGCCATCGCGGCGGTCGAGCAGCTGGGTGATCTGGGCGCGGGGCCGCTGCCGGACGGGTTCAGCTCGGCGGCGGCGAGCCTGACGATGCTGCGGGCCTGCTTCCCGTGGGGAGATGCCGGCGCCCAGCTAGCCAATGCCCGCCGGGCGATCGAGCTTGAGGGCCCGGGGTCGCCGTGGCGGGCCATGGCGTGCTGGGCCATGGGCCTGGGCCTGTACTTGCGGGGTGAGCCTGACCGGGCCGACCGGTGGTTCGCCGAATCGGCGGCGCTGGCGTCCCCCAGCGCGCAGTGGCTGGCTGGCGAGGCGTCGCTGGGCTACCGTTCGCTCATCGCCGGCGACCTGGGGCATCTTGACGATCAGTGGCTGCTGGCCGGACAAGCGGCCGAATTCGTCCCGGAGCGTGGCACCGAGAAGGTCATCGGGGTGGCTCCGCTCGCACTGGGCGCATCGCTCGCCGCACGGGGCAGGCCCGAGCAGGCACTGCCGCTCATTGAACAAGGCGTGGCTTTCTCGCGGACCTTCGGCCAGCCCATCCAGCTGGCGAATGCGCTGCTGCGCCAGGTGCCGGTGCTTCGGGCCCTGGGCGAGCACAAGCGGGCCGCGGATGCGCTAGCCGAGGCGAGATCCATCCTGGCTTCCTGCCGCGACCCGGGCATCCTCGCTGACCGGCTGGACGCACTCGACCGGCAACCGCGGATACGCCACGTCCGATCCGGAGAGCAGGAGCTGACGCAGCGGGAGCTGCGGGTGCTCAAACTTCTCCACGGCGATCTGTCCGAGCGGGATATTGGCCGCGAGCTGTATGTGGCCCACAACACAGTTCATAGCCATGTCAGGTCGATTTACCGCAAGCTCGGCGTTTCCTCACGGGCCGGTGCCCTGCAACGCAGCCGCGAGCTCAGGCTACTCTAAGCCACCGGCCACGCGCCGTACGCCGAGGTTGAGTATTCGCACGGGCGATGGCACCGCAGGAGCTGGCTGCGGACGGCGCGGCGAGGCCCTCGAGCCGGGGATCTCACGGCCCGCCGCGCACGCTTCACCTAGGTGGAAACGGGCGGCAGGTAGTGACAGGTCACCTGGCTGAGTGTGAGCCTGCGCAGTAATGGACAGCGATCAAGCGCGAGGCAGACGGTACCGGCTGGTTCTCGGCGGCGAGCTGGGCGAGCCGTTCGGCTTCCTGTTCGAAGGAATGCAGATGGACCGGGTCGCGGGCACGACGGTGCTGACCGGCAGCGTGCTAGACCAGGCGCATCTGCACGGGCTCATCAAGCGGACCCAGGAGCTCGGCCTTGAGCTGATCTCCATCGAACCGGCGGGCGAGGGTTCAGATGAAACCGAACGCCCGGCTACCTGACCGCGGCGCGGCGCGACCACACATCACTTGCTGACGCCGTCGCGTCGGACCGGATAACCGCCGAACCCGCAGGTGAGATCCCGATCGGCCAGCAGTGTCAGGAGTAGAAGGAGATGACGGGTGTACCGCCTCAGAGCCCGGTCACCGAAGCAGTCCGCAGCCTTGAGGTGCGCTGGATTTTCCCAGGCCAGCTAGAGGCCCCCGTGGCCCGATGGTTCGGACGGTTCCCGGCCGAGACGGAGTCACGTGAGGACATCTACCTGCTGGATCCGCAGTTGCCCGGGCTGTCGGTCAAGGTCCGCGGTGGCGGGGCACTGGAGGTGAAGGTGTACCACGGCAGCCCGGGAATCCTGAAGGTGGCGGGCCGCGCCTGCGGGCGCATGGAGTCCTGGCAGAAATGGTCCTTTCCGTTCAGCCCGCTCAGTCCAGGCGGCGGTGACCAGGCCAGCTGGACGCCGGTAGCCAAGAGGCGGCGCATCAGCCGGTTCTCCCTGGCTGGCGGGCAGATTGCTGCCTGCGGCACCGGCCTTTGCCGGCCGCCGCGGTGCGATGTGGAACTCACCGAGGTCCATACGAGCGGCCAGCACTGGTGGACCCTGGGCTTTGAGGCGACCGGTCCCGCCAGCCGGCTGCGCAGCGCACTCGAGGCTACCGCCGCGCTTGTGTTCGCCTCTGCCCTGCCCAGCGGTGTGGAACCCGGCCTAGCTGAATCCAGGTCCTACGCGCAGTGGCTTGGCCAGCGGCCGGGCACCGATAGTGACTGAGCCCGGCCTGGAGCGCGGCGCCTTCGGCCCGCCATCCGGTGACCTTCGCCTCTACAGCCCCACCACCTTGCGAGGAGCACGGTGACAGTAATCGGAGGTTGCGCCCCAAGTGACCCCCGGTGCCGCTGCCATCCGGCAGCAAATATGAGCGTTCGGTACGAACGCCGGGAGGTACGTCATGTTGATCTTGTGGATTTTGTGTGCTGTCATCTGGATCGCGATCGCGTTCTGGCCAGCCCGTGTCGCTGGCCGGAAGGGCCACAGCTTCATCGGCTTCTTCATCTTCAGCGTGTTCTTCTTCCCGGCCGCGCTGATCGTCGCTTACCTCGTCCCACCCAGGGTTGCGGTTGCCTGAGCCGACTACCGCTAGCCCCTCTGGACGCCGTTTCCACCTAGGTGAATTCCGGCGTTAGGTGATGCGAGGTCACCTGCCTGGCCCGGAACCTGAAACTGTGACGCAGCAGCCGGTGACGGCTGAGGCGGATCCGCTCAACTCTCTGGCAACGGATGCCAGCGAACTCGAGGAGGTCCTATGACCGCCAGTACACCCGTCCTTGACACACTCGCCGGCATCACTGCGGCGTCGGTCGAGCACAATTCTCTTGCCCCGCGCGAGCTCATGCTCGCGAGGATCGCCGCTCTGATTTCAGTGGACGCGCCGCCAGCTTCCTACCTCATCAACGCCGGGGCCGCCGAGGACAGCGGCATCACCGCGGACGACGTCCAGGGAGTCATGATCGCGGTTGCCCCAGTGGTGGGCACCGCCCGGGTCGTCTCGGCAGGCGGCAAAATCCTCCGGGCCCTGGGCTTCGCGATCGCTGTGGCGGACGCCGAGCTGGCCGAGGCCGACGCCGGCTAGTAGCAGCAACCGGGCCGATCAAGCATCTACGTGCGTACGAGATCCCGGCCGTGGCCGGGCAGATAAAGGTGACGGGATGAAGACGGTCATTGTGGGTGGAGTGGCTGCTGGTGCCTCGACCGGTGCGCGGCTGCGCCGGCTGGATGAGTCGGCCGAGATCGTCGTGCTTGAGCGGGACCACTACGTCTCGTTCGCGAACTGCGGCCTGCCGTACCACATCGGCGGAGTTATCCCGGATCGGGACAGCCTGCTGCTGCAAACCCCGGAAAGCCTGGCCAGGGCCCTGGCCCTCGATGTGCGGACCGGTCAGGACGTGATCCGCATCGACCGCGGCGCCAAGGAGGTGGAGGTGCGGGACCTCGCCACCGAGCGAACGTACCGGGAGTCCTACGACAAGCTAGTGCTGTGCCTGGGAGCCGAGCCGATCCGGCCACCGATCCCGGGCGCCGATGACCCGCGCGTCGATGTCCTGCGGAACATCCCCGACATGGACCGGATCATCGCCCAGCTGGACAAGGGCGCCACCAGCGCGGTCATCGTCGGCGGCAGCTACATCGGCCTGGAACTCGCCGAGGCGTTCCGTACTCGCGGGCTGGCCACCACCGTGGTGGAGCGGACCGAGCGGCTGATGCCTTGGCTGGACCCGGAAATGACCCGGATCCTGGACTACCACGTCGCCACCCACGACGTAGACCTGCGGCTCGGCACGTCCGCCACTGCGGTTCGGCAGGTGAACGGCGGCAGGCTGGTGACGGATCTGTCCGACGGCACATCGGTCGAGGCTGACGTCGTCGTCATGGCGGCCGGTGCGCGTCCCAATGTCGGCCTTGCCCGTGACGCCGGTATCGAGATCGGACCGCGCGGCGGCATCGCGGTCGACACGCAGATGCGCACCTCAGCACCCGACATCCTCGCCGCAGGCGACGGGGTGGAGACTGCTCACCTGCTGACCGGAGAGCCGACCCTGTCGATGCTGGCCGGCCCGGCGAACCGGGAAGGCCGGATCGCTGCCGACACGATCGCCGGCCGAGAGGATGTCGGCGGCTACCGGGGCACCCAGGGCACCGCTGTGGTCAAGGTGTTCGACATGACCGCGGGCGGCACCGGCCTCACCGAGACCGAGCTGCGCGCGGCCGGGATGGAGTACCGCAAGGTCTACACCCATCAGAACGGCCATGCCGCCTACTACCCCGGCACCGCGCCGCTGTTCCTGAAGGTGCTGTTCGAGCCGGCCGGCGGCAAGCTGCTCGGCGCGCAGGTGCTCGGCTGGGACGGGGTCGACAAGCGCATCGACGTGCTGGCGGTCGCACTGCGAGCCGGGATGACGGTGTTCGACCTGGAGCACCTGGAGCTGGCGTACGCCCCGCCCTACGGCGCGGCGAAGGACCCGGTCAACATGGCCGGTTTCCTGGCCGCGAACCTGCTTCGCGGTGACATCGACCTGTGGTATCCCGAGGACTACCCAGACTGTGCCGGGCAGGTGACCATCCTTGACGTGCGGACGCCGGCCGAGTACGAGGCCTGGCATATCCCGGGGGCGATCCTGCTGCCGTACACCGAGCTGCGGCAGCGGCTGGATGAGGTGCCACGGGACAAGCCCGTGTACGCCTACTGCCGGTCAGGATTCCGCAGCTACATCGCCTACTGCGTGCTAAAGCAGAACGGCTGGGACCAGGTGGCGTTCCTCGCCGGGGGGATGATGACCTACCACGGCTACCACCGGACGCCTGTCACCGTGGGCACCGGCGGCATGCCGGTGATCGCCCACGCGGAGGACGACCTGGCGCAGCGCCCCGGCGCGCTCGCGCACATCTGATAGTCCACCAGCAGATCGCTGGCTGCCGTCATGGGAGATATTCCGGTTGAGGTTGCCCTGAGCATCCGGGCTGAGCACGCCGAGGGCCCGATGTGGGACGCCGCTTCGGCCCGGCTGTGGTGGGTGGACATTACCGGGCGGCGGGTGCATTGTTTCGACCCGCAATCGGGCAGCGACAGCTCCTGGGCGACCTGCGGTCAGCCCGGCGGGGTCGTACTCAGCGCGGCGGGCGATCCGGTGGTGGCCAGCCCGCAGGGCCTGGCCGTGCTCGACCGCCGGACTGGCACGATGGACCTGCGCGTGCCCGTCGAGCAGGACAATCCCGAGAACCGGGCGAACGACGTCAAGGCCGACAGCCTGGGCAGGGCCTGGATCGGAACGATGGCCTACGACAAGCGGCCAGCCGCCGGCGCGCTGTACCGGATCGATGGTGGCCAGCTGACCTGCGTTGCCGATGGCCTGACGATCTGCAACGGGCCCGCAATCGACGAGCCCGGCGGCCGTCTTTACCTTGCCGACACCGCCCCGTTCGTTGTCGATGTCTTCGACCTGGACCCCGCAACGGGCACGCTGGCCGGCCGGCGGCGGTTCCTCGACTTCTGCCAGGCACAGGTCTGGCCGGACGGCATGACCGTCGACGACGAGGGCATGCTGTGGGTAGCCCTGGGGCGGGCCGCCGCCGTCCATCGCTACCGCGCCGACGGCACTCTCGACGGCGTGATCGAGATACCTACGAGCAACCCCACGTCAGTGGCGTTTGGCGGCACCGACGGCGGCGACCTGTACATCACCACCTCCTGGTCCGACCTCGAAGCCGATAGCCGCACTGCCCAGCCGCTAGCCGGGGTTATCTTCCGCTGCCGCCCCGGCGTAACCGGTCCCCCGGCCCCGCGGTATGGCTGCCCCTCATCCGGGCCAGCGCGCGCACCCGGCCTGCCACTACCCGACAAAGGCGGCAACCCATGATTGAGCGAATGGTCCTGTTCGGAGCTTCCGGCGACCTGACCAGCCGCCTGCTGATGCCAGCGATCGCCCAGCTGACCGACACCGGACTGCTGCCACCCCGGTTTGCCATCGTGGGCTCGGCTAACACCGACTGGACAACCGATGACTTCCGCCAGCACATCGCCGACGGCCTGCGCGAACACGCCTCCGGCGTGGCCCCGGCCGCACGCGACGCCGTCGTGCGGATGCTCAGCTTCGCACCCGCCGACGTCACCCGGCCAGCCGAGGTCGGCCAGCTGATCGGCGACGAACGCCCGGACACGCTGGTCTATCTCGCGCTGCCCCCAGGGCTGCTCCCGTCCGTCCTGCCGGCCCTGGCAGCCGCCAGACTGCGCGCAGCAGACGCGGTAGCGATCGAGAAACCGTTCGGAACGGACCTAGCCTCAGCCAAGCACCTCAACCAGATCCTGCGCCTCCAGCTGCCCGAGCCGGTGATCTTCCGGGTCGATCATTTCCTGTCCGACGAACTGGTGCGCCGGGTCATCAGCTTGCGATTCCTCAACAGGATCTTCGCGCCCGCCTGGAACGCGGCACACATAGACCACGTGGACATCAGCTGGCTGGAGAGCCTCGCCCTCGAAGGCCGGGCCACCTACTACGACAAGGCCGGCGCACTCAAGGACATGGTGCAGAACCATCTCATGGAAGCCATGGCCCTGGTCCTCATGGAACAACCCGCCCGCCTTGATGCCGACTCGTTCCGCGCGGCCCGCGTCGAGGTCCTGCGCGCAGTAGCTACGCCGACCGCCAAGACGATGCGCAGCCAGACGATCCGCGCCCGTTACACCGCCGGCACGATAGGGACCCGGCATGTCCCCGCCTACGTTGCGGAGCCCGGAGTTGACCCGAGCCGCAACACCGAGACCTACGCATCCCTCACTCTCCAGGTCGACAATCCCCGGTGGGCCGGGGTCCCGTTCACCCTGCGCTCGGGCAAGGCTATGGCCGCGGATACCGCCGAGATCGCCATCCACTTCCGCCCGCTGCCCCGTTACCTGCTCGACCAGTGGCCCGGCGTCACGCCGAACGTGCTCAGGCTCGGCCTGACACAGCCATACGTGCGGCTGGCCACGACACTCAACGGACCGGAACGACAGCCGGAGAACCGCGAACTCGAGGCGCTCCTGACCCCGCCGCGCCGAACCCCCTACGCGAACCTCATCCTCGACATGCTCAACGGCGATCCGATGCTCTTCATTCGCGGCGACGAAGCCGAAGAGGCCTGGCGGATCATAGACCCTGTGATGAACGCCTGGGCAGCCGGAGACGTCCCCATGCAGGAATACCCGGCCGGCCACGCACCCCCAGGCTCATGAACGTCCAAACAGCAACCGCATGACTTCCCGGAATGGCACGATCAGGTACACCGCGATACCCAGGTAGAACACCACCGCCACGGCCGGCAGGACGAGCCCTAGCAGGATTGCGATCACATACACAATCACGACGGCCAGGAGCGATCGCCGCGGGCCCTGGATCTCATCGCCGTCTCCTGGCGGTGAGTTGAGGTGCTCGCGCCGCGCGTACGCATCCAGCGCGGACCCAAGGAGCCGGATCGCCAGCAGGGTCAGCCCGTAGAGGGTGACCGCGACACGCTCGGCGGCCACGTCGTGCAGGGCATCGGTGACGAGCCGTGTCGGGAACGGCAGGAACGCGACAACGAGCAGGACGAGCAGGTTGATTTGCAGGAAGACCGGATCCGACCGCGCCAGCCGGTCAGTAAGTGACGTGTGCGCGAGCCACGCGGCGCCGATGGTCAGAAAGCTGGCGACGTAGGCCAGATAGGCAGGCCAGGCCTGAAGTACGCGCTGCAGCGGTGTGCCCGGCGGATGAGTCGCGATATCCAGTACGAGCAGCGTCGCGGCGATGGAAAACACGCCGTCGCTGAAGGCCGCCAGCCGGTCGGTGCCTAGGAACCGGCGTCGGCGCGGCGAGTCTCCGTCACCTGGCATGGCACGATCTCCTTCGCTCGCCCGGACGACAACCCCACGCTGATCCTCCTCTACCGGGCGTATAGTTCGAGCCACAGTAGCGCTGACCATTGAATTCGCTGTCGAGTCCCGCCGGGCATGGCAGGTGGTCTGGGCGGCGCGGTCGCGGGGGTGGGATGAGACGGGTACCAGCCCTCGGGGGAACGCCAGCTGCCGTGCGAGCGCAGGCGTCCCTGGCCCAGTTCAAGAAACGAGAGCAGAGCCGCGGTGCGGTCGTGCCCGAGAGCTTCGGTGGCGCCGTCGCTGCCGAAATGGGTCAGGCCTTTAGCCCGCCTTATCAGGTGCCGGGCGTGGTTCTCGTCAACGGACTGCTGATGGCCGGCGCGTGGTTCCTGCTGCCTCGCGGATGGCTGTTCACGCTGCAGAGCCCGCTCGCGTTCCCCATCGTCCTGTCCAGCTGGATGTATGCGGATGTGCCGGCGACCAACGTGCTCGCACCGGACCGCATCCGCGTAGCGGCAGCCCTCGACGACGACAAGACGATCAGGCGGCTGCTGGCGGCGAAGGCCGCGGTGCTCTGGATCTTCGTAGCTCCGCTCTGCGCTGTGCTGGCCGTCGTGCTCGGGCTGGAGCACCACAACGCGCTCTTCATCACCACCGCGATGGTCGGGATCTGCGTCATCCCCGTCGCCTGCCTGCCAGTCGCGGCGCTGATCGGCATCCGCTGGCCTTACCACCCGCTGCAGCTGCGTTACCGCTGGGACCACCGAGCCCCGCTACATCGGATGATCGTCCGCTGGCTGATCCTCGCCGTTGTTCCATACGGCATCGTGCCCGCCTTGTGCTTGCTGATGACTGTCCCGGCCGTCATCGTGCTCGTACTGACCCGTACCGCCAGCAATCCCGTGATCAGGTTCGTCGACGCCGAAGGTAAGCCGTTCGGCCTCACGGTGCCCGGCCCCGGTCACCCGACGTCGGGCGCCATGCTCGCCGCGTGCGTTGCGCTGACCTGCGGGGTCGCTGTGGTGGTCTGGGTGCTCGGGCGCCGCGCTGACATCTGGCTTGTCAGGCGCCGACGGGCGGCGCTCGCTGCCTACCTGGGCGACCCGACCCGGGGCTGAGCACGACCGCCGCTTTAGCCGGTGATCCGGTCAGGAATCGAGAAGCGCTGAGGTGCCGCCGCGCCTAGCCTTTTCGCAGCTGGCCGGCATGATGCCGAGCCGTGAATATCGACAGGGAGCCCGAGAATGCCCGAGACTACGCCGGACGGATTCACCGCCGAAGAGCGTGCCGCTATGAAGCAGCGTGCCGCCGAACTGCGCGCCGAAGGCAAGAAAGGCGCCAAGAAGGCCGACGGGCTGCAGGAGGTCCTCGACAGGATCGCCCAGCTGGCGCCGGAGGATCGGGCACTCGCCGAGCGCGTGCACATGGCGGTGACCGCCACCGCGCCGGATCTGACGCCCAAGACCTGGTACGGGATGCCCGCATATGCGAACGCGGACGGCAAGATAGTCGTCTTCTTCCAGGACTCGGGCAAGTTCAAGTACCGCTACTCCACCCTGGGCTTCCAGGACGCCGCCAACCTCGACGACGGGGATCTGTGGCCGGTGTCGTACGCCCTCGAGAAGTGGAGCCCCGCGGTGGAGAAGAAGGTCATCGAGCTGGTGAGGGCCGCGGCCGCCTGACCGCCGGCGCTCCCCCGCGAACCGACAATCTGCGCAAGTAATCGTGGCGTGGCGATCACATCGGCGTGGGGTTTCCGGAGTGGCGCGCGTCGGTTAGCCGACGTCCTTGCTGAAGTCGGCGGTCTGCCAGTGCTCCGGCGTCATCAGGATCATCACGTCGTCGACATCGGGATTCGCGGCGATGAAGGCATCGCCGCCCTCGGCGCCAAGGTAGCGGCGAGCGATAGCAATGCGCTCGGTGAGCTCAGCTGGCTGGATGACTGCGGGACCCTCGACCGTCACGTACCGGTAAGGCGGCTTCTCATCCTGCGCGCACAGGCTGAAGCGCCCGGCCGCCGCGATAGCCCGGGCTTTCCGGCTGGTACCGCCGGTGGTCACGCTGACCAGACCGCCAGGGCTGTAGTTGTACCAGACCGGGGTAGCCAGCGGTCCTCTTCCCTCCCCCGCCACCACGGCAAGCACGCCGACGTGCACGCCGGCCAGAAACGCCTCCCGCTCCGCATGATCCATGCTCACCGACACGGCTTCTCCCTCCACGTGGCTGGCCTGGCCCGTACAGCCTTCCGCTCGGCCCGGCCTGCACTCCTCAGAGCTCGCTGAGCGCCCGCTGGTGCCCTAGCAGCCCGCGTTCCAGTTCGCCGAGCGCCTCTCGTACCTTGTCATCCTGGGGCTCCGCGAGCGCTGCTGTCAGGTAGTGGCCCAGCCGGTCCAGATCCTCGCCGACGATCTGGCGCACCTCGTCATCGCTCGCAGCCCCGTGCCAGGGATGCGGTGGCTTCCGGCCGGCCGCGGTCGGCACGCTCGCCAGCGGCGACACGCCGAGCGCCAGGTCCTGGTCTGCGAGCAGCCGAGCCCAGGCTTTCAGATCCTCGAAGAGCTGGTCGAGCTCCGCGTGCAAGGCGTGCGTCTCGGGAACCCTCCGGTGAGCTTGCTTCACGTCCAGAACCCCGTCAATGACCTCGCTGAGCACCTGGTTGAGTGCGGCGGCGCGGTAGTCCCGCCGAGGCGAGCTCACGCCCGCACCGATGCGGGCCGCCGGCTCTGGTGCGCTCGGGGCCGAGTAACTGGATCAGGCCATCTCACGGCAGGGACCTCCTGCTTCGGACGTTGGCGCCCCCGCACGGCTGGCCGGGATAGCCGCTCGGTGAACGGGCGAGGTAGTTACCGACAGAGCGTACCGAGGCCGACCATGTCTCACCGACGGCGGGGACGACGGCCGAACCTGGCCGGAGCGGACCTGCAATCACACCTCGTGAGGAATCCTCGGCGCGCTTGCCGGTCAGCGACGCGGACGCAGCGGCGCGATCCCCCACTGGGAGGTGAACGTCTCGCCCGGCTGGAGCCTGTGCAGGCCCTCACCGGTCTGCAGCGCGTTTGGCGCGCAGGTCATCGGCTCGACTCCGAGCCCGCGGCGACGGCGCATCGGATCGGCCAGGCTGTCGCCAGTGAAAAGCATCAGGTAGCGGTAGGCCTGGTCCATCCAGAGCCCGGCGGCGGCGCCTGATGCTCCGTCGGTCAGAGTGACCCAGGCCAGGCCGTCGGCGTGCCGGTCCAGGTCCAGGTAGCCGGTATCCAGCGCGACTGAGCCGATGACCCGGCCGCTCCTGAAGTCATAGCGAGTTCCGTCGACCGGCTCGCTTCCGACCGGGATGCCCCGGTTATCGAGGACCATCCGGACCGAGCCGGGCGCACTGAGGCGCAGGCCGTCGATCGTGTCCGGGCCGAGCCGCAGGTACGGGTGGGCGCCTGCCCCGTACGGGCATGCCTTGGCGCCGGCGTTGGTGGCAGTGGTGCGCACCGACAGGCCGTGCCGACCGAGCTCGTAGTCGATGCGCAGGGCAACCGTGAACGGCCAGCCCGCCTGGGCATTCAGCGTGCAGGCGAAGCTCGCGTGGCTGGCTTGCTGTTCGCACACCTCCCAGGTCAGCCAGCGCACCAGACCGTGGATGGCGTTGTGCTTGGCGGGCTCGGTGAGCGGCAGCTGATGGCTGACGCCGTCAAAGGCATAGCACCCGTCCCGGAGGCGGTTGGGCCACGGAATCAGATGATGTCCGCGCGCGCCGCTGCAGCGCTCGTGCAGCTCGTAGCCGTCGAACAGCGGGCGGCTGCCGATCCGGTAGGAGCGCAGGCCAGCACCGACCTGGACAACAGTTGCTTCCTGGTCGCCGAACTTCAGCCCGATCTGGCGACCTGACGGCGCTATAGCCGGTTCCGGCGAAGGCCGGCTCGCGGTAGCGCTATCCGTATCCGTCGCCTCCTGAGTCAGGCCCGCCTGCTGACGGGGTCAGCCCTGCTACCCGGTGGCGCCGTCGGTAAACAGGCAGCTAGCGGGACCACGAGTGGCCGGTTTGAGCCAGCGACACGGGGTAGTTCGGGCCAGGCAGTCGCCGGCTGCGCTGGCAGCACAGACACGACAGCGGGAAGGAACGACCATGGGCGCGGAGCCGCAAGCCGGGCTATCGCACTGGGCAGAGCATGGCATCGACCGGATGGTGCGGAACGTCGAGACCGGGCGCTTCGAGCGCAGCTTGTCCGCCCTGACGGCGGCGGGCGCGGTGATAACGGCCGCCGAGATCTTCTTCGAGCACGACAGCGCGAGCTTCGGGAACAAGATGATGTGGATCCCTGTCGCGCTCGGGCCGGTCGGTGCGGCCGCGGGGATCGCCGGGTTCTTCAGCCGCAGGATGGCCAAGACAGCCTTGCCGGTCGCGTCCGCGATCATCGTAGCGAACGGGATTCAGGGCACCTTCCTGCACGCGCGCGGCATCGCGCAGAAGCCAGGCGGCTGGTCCAACGCCCGCTACAACATGGAAATGGGACCGCCAGTGCTGGCGCCGCTGCTGGTCACCATGGTGGGCGGCATGGGGCTGCTCGCTGCGATCTTGCGGCGCGAGAAGTGACCGCGGAGCCTGGCCTGCGGCCAGCTGGCAGCCGTTTCCCGGCCTTTGACCCAGTGGATCAGTCCTCGCACTGGGATCCGGTCACCGCGGAAGTAGTGCTGGCCCGGCTGGGCGCGCCCGCTGACTTCCGGTTCTTCAGCCCCGCCGAGCAGGCGACCGCCATCGCGCTCTGCGACGTGCTGCTGGACCAGGCCGGCGATCCGCGCGTCCCGCTCGCGCAGCTCATAGACGGACGCCTGGCGGACCAGGAGACGGATGGCTGGCGATACGCCGACATGCCCGAGGATGGCCAGGCCTGGCGCGTGTGCCTGAGCTTCCTGGACGACGACGCGCAGGCGAAACACGGCCTGCCCTTCGCAAGTTGCTCCGCAGCGGAGCAGCGCGACCTCATCCAGGCGGTGCAGGACAACGGTTCAGCTGACTGGCACGGCCTGAACGCGGCGCGGGTCTGGAGCCTGTGGACGCGCTACGCCTGTACAGCGTTCTACGCGCATCCGATGGCATGGGCGGAGATCGGGTTCCCCGGCCCGGCCTACCCGCGCGGCTACAAGAATGCCGGCGTGGACGGGCGCGAGCCGTTCGAGATCCGCGATAGGGCGCCTTCCGATGATCCCGCGAGGAGCGCCGGCTGATGGACCGGGTCCGCGAGCGGAACGCATCTGCCTGGCTGATCCCGAACGACGGGAGCCGCACGAACCACCGGCAGCGCGTTGACATGCGCTACTTCGCCGACAGTGACGAGGTCGACCTGGTTGTGGTCGGCTGCGGCGCTGGCGGATCCATGCTCCTGCAGCGGCTTGCCCGCCGCGGATGGCGCGTCGTCGGGCTGGACGCCGGTCCCTTCTGGGATCCCGATGCCGACTGGGTCAGCGACGAGGCTGGCTCCCATCACCTGTACTGGACGGAGCCACGGGTGATCTCCGGGACCGATCCGATTCCGATGGGCTCAAACAACTCGGGCCGCGGCGTTGGCGGATCGATGGTGCACTATGCGGGCTACACACCGCGATTCCACCCGAGCGACTTCGCGACCTTGTCCAACGACGGTGTCGGCGCCGACTGGCCCATCGATTACAGCGATCTGAGACCTTACTACCAGGACGTCGAGGAGGAACTTCCGGTAGCCGGCGAGCGGTGGCCGTGGGGTGATCCGCATCCGTACCCGCAGCGACCGCACCCTGTCGGCGGCAACGGCGAGATCTTCCTGCGCGGCGCACGGTCGGCGGGCATCACCGCCAAGGTCGGCCCGGTCGCGATCACGAACGGACGGTTCGGCAACCGGCCGCACTGTATCTACCGCGGGTTCTGCTTGCAAGGCTGCAAAGTCAACGCCAAGGCGTCGCCGCTGATCACTCATATCCCGGACGCGCTTGCCCACGGGGCCGAGATTCGCGCCGACTCCATGGTGACCGCCATCCAGGTCGACGAACGCACGGGCAGGGCCTGCGGCGTGCACTATCTACGGAACGGCCGGCCGGGCTTTCAGCGGGCCGCGGCCGTCGCGATCGCCGGCTACTCCATCGAAACGCCCCGGCTGTTGCTCAACTCGGCCTCCAAGCGCTTCCCCGACGGCCTGTGCAATGACTTCGACCAGGTCGGCCGGTACGTCATGGTGCAAGGCGCGCCACAGACGGCCGGGCGGTTCGAGTCCGAGATCCGGATGTACAAGGCCCCCCCGCCGGAAGTGAGCAGCGAGGAATTTTATGAGACTGATCCGGCCAAGCCGTACCGCAGGGGTTTCTCGATCCAGACCGTCTCCCCGCTGCCGATTACCTGGGCTGAGCACGTTGCCGCCCAGGGGCACTGGGGCCGGGCCTTGCGCGAGTACATGAGCGACTACGTGCACTGGTCGTGCCTGGGCGCGCTGTGCGAGTTCCTGCCGCAGCCCGGAAACAGGGTCACCCTCGCCGATGAGAAGGACCGGCACGGCCTGCCGGTCGCGCACTTCAGCTACTCGCAATGCGACAACGACAAGGACCTCATGCAGGCGGCGAGGGAGGTCATGGAACGGATCCTGCGCGCGGCCGGGGCTGACGAGGTCATCACCATCAACCGGTACGCGCACCTGGTCGGCGGGGCCCGGATGGCTGCCGATGCGGAACATGGCGTGGTCGATGGCTTCTGCCGGACCTTCGCGGTGCCCAATCTGTACATCACCGACGGGAGCGTGCTGCCAACGCAGGGCAGCGCCAATCCCGCGCTCACGATCATGGCAATTGCCGCCAGGGCGGCGGACCACATGGCGCTCGGATAAGAGCATCCCACCCGACGGCTGGCCGACTACCTACTGGAGGAACGACATGGCCGCACCAACTGTTGCCGACTACCTGCTGGAGCGCTTGCGCACGTGGGGCGTGGAGAGCGTCTTCGCATTTCCCGGCGACGGGATCAATGGCATCCTCGCCGCCTGGGGCCGGGCCGGAAACAAGCCGAAGTTCGTGCAGTCCCGGCACGAGGAGATGAGCGCCTTCGAGGCGGTGGGCTATGCCAAGTTCAGCGGCCGGGTTGGCGTGTGCATGGCCACGTCCGGACCGGGCGCTGTTCACCTGCTCAATGGCCTGTATGACGCCAAGCTTGATCACGTTCCCGTGGTAGCGATCGTCGGGCAGACCAGCCGGTCGGCGATGGGCGGTTCCTATCAGCAGGAAGTGGACCTGCTGAGCCTCTACAAGGACGTTGCCAGCGAGTACGTCCAGATGGTCACCGTTCCCGAGCAGCTGCCCAATGTGCTTGACCGGGCCATCCGGATCGCGCTGGCGGAGCGGGCGCCGACCGCGATCATCATCCCCTCTGATGTTCAGGAGATGGCGTACTCGGCGCCAACCCATGCGTTCAAGATGGTTCCCTCCAGCACCGGGATGGACTGGCCCACCACGGTGCCGCATGACGACGCGATCAGGCGTGCGGCCGGCATCCTGAACTCGGGCAGCAAGGTCGCCATCCTCGCCGGGTCGGGCGCGCGCGGTGCCAGGGCCGAGCTTGAGCACGTGGCTGAGCTGCTGGCGGCCGGGGTCGCCAAGCCGCTGCTCGGCAAGGACGTGCTGTCCGATGAGCTGCCCTATGTCACCGGATCGATCGGGCTGCTGGGCACCCGGCCGAGCTACGAGATGATGCGGGAGTGCGACACGCTCCTGACTATCGGCTCGAGTTTTCCTTACACCCAGTTCCTGCCCGCGTTTGATCAGGCTCGCGCCGTCCAGATCGACATCGACGGCAAGTACATCGGCATGCGGTACCCGTACGAGGTGAACTTGCTCGGCGACGCCGCTGCCACGCTCAGGGCGCTGATCCCGCACCTGCAGCGCAAGGAGGACCGGTCGTGGCGTGATGATCTCGAAGCCAGGATCGCGCGCTGGTGGGCGGTGATGGAGGCCGAGGCCATGGTGGAGGCGGACCCGGTCAATCCCATGCGGCTGTTTCACGAGCTCTCCGCGCGGCTGCCGGGGAACGCCATTATCGCGGCCGATTCCGGCTCTTCCGCCAACTGGTACGCGCGCCAGCTCAGATTCCGCGGCGAGATGCGCGGATCGCTGTCCGGCAACCTGGCCACGATGGGACCGGGCGTTCCGTATGGCATCGGGGCCAAGTTCGCTCACCCCGGCCGCCCCGTCGTCGTGTTCGCCGGGGACGGCGCGATGCAGATGAACGGGCTGGCTGAGCTGATCACGATCAAGCACTACTGGCAGGAGTGGGAAGATCCCAGGCTGGTGATCGCGATCTTGCATAACGATGACCTGAACCAGGTCACCTGGGAGATGCGCGCGATGGAAGGCGCGCCCAAGTTCGCTGAGTCCCAGCGGCTGCCGGACGTCGACTACGCGGGCTTCGCGGCAAGCCTGGGCCTGCAGGCCATTGCCGTCGCCAAGCCCGACGAGGTCGGTCCGGCCTGGGACCGGGCCCTGGCCGCCGACCGGCCCACTGTCCTGGACGTCAGGACTGACCCGGACGTGCCACCGATCCCGCCGCACGCCACCTTCGAGCAGGCCACCGACGCGGCCAAGGCGATTCTCAAGGGCGATGAAAACCGCTGGGGGGTGATCAAGGAGGGCGTCATGACCAAGGTGCAGGAGTTCCTGCCGCAGGGCGGGGAGTAGTTCCCGCGCTTCGCAACAGCTGTGCAACAGCAGGGAGGGCCGCCATGTCTGACGTCTTTGACGTACTGGGCACCGACCACGAGGCCGTCACGCAGATGCTTGCGGACCTGGAAGGAGCTTCCGCGGCGGCGGCCGCCTGGCCTGATCCCGACGGCCTTAGCGCCGTCGTCAGGAGACTACTCATCGAGTCCGCTAAGCACGAAGCGGTGGAGGAGCAGCTTCTCTGGCCGGTGGTCCGCGATCGCGTCCGGGACGGCGGCAGGCTGGCCGACGATGCGCTGAGCCAGGAGACCCAGGTCAGGGACTTGCTAGACCGGCTGGAAACGCTGCTGCCAACCGATCCCGAGTTCCGCAAGCTGATCGCCCGGCTGATACCGGCGGCGCGGGAACACATCAGCTATGAGGAGAGCCGGGTCTGGCCAGGTCTACGGCAGGCGCTCTCCGCCGCTGAAGCGGACGACCTCGGCCAGTGCGTGGCAGCTGCCAAGGAGATCGCTCCGCCGCGGTCGCAGCCGCGCGGATCCGGCAGCCCGGTGACGAACGCGGCGGGGCCCGTTGTCGCGGCGGCGGAGCGCCCGGACGCGCGTGCCAACGTGTTAACGGTCGTCCTGATCGGGTAGCTGGCCTCGATGCACCCAGTTCAGCCCGGCGACGAACTCGCAGGACGGTACCGGCTGCGCGGCATTATCGGGCGCGGCGGCATGGGTATCGTCTGGCTGGCCCTGGACGAGTACCTGGACCGCGAGGTCGCAATCAAGGAAGCGGTCCGGCCGCTGGGACTGGACGAGCAGGACTGGTCCGCGATCAGGCGCCGCTGCCTGCGGGAGGCGCGCACCGCGGCGCGGCTGACTCACCACAACATCGTGGGTGTCCACGATGTGATCGAGCACGACGGCCGGCCATGGATCGTCATGCAGTACGTGCCGTACCCGTCGTTGCATGAGGTGATCAGGGACCGCGGGCCGCTGCCCGCTGGCCCGGCTGCGCAGGCTGGGCTGCAGGTCCTGTCGGCGCTGCGGGCCGCGCATGCGGCCGGAGTGATGCATCGGGACGTCAAGCCGGCCAACGTACTGCTCGGCCCGGAAGGAAAAGTGGTGCTCGCCGACTTCGGGCTGGCGGTGCTCGACACCGGCCCGGGCATGACCGTCACGGGCCAGGTTGTCGGGTCGCCGGCCTACATGGCACCCGAGCGAGCGCGCGGCGAGCGCGCTACCCCCGCTGCAGATCTGTGGTCGCTCGGCGCGACGTTGTACGCGGCGGCAGAAGGCCGGGCCCCGTTCCAGCGCACATCGACTGTCGCGGTGCTGACCGCGCTCGTGACCGAAGACCCTGACCAGCCAGTGCAGGCCGGACCGCTCTGGCCGGTCATCAGCGGGCTGATGCGCAAGGACCCGAACGCCAGGCTGAGTGCCGATCAGGCTGAGACGTTGCTGCTCGAAGTCTCGCACCGGGCGACTACCGCCACGGTGCCGTCGCCCGTCGCCGTATCCGATCCGGCGGCAGCAGCGCTGGTGGTCTCGGCGACCCGGCCTGATGCGGGCGCCGCACTGGACCGGTGTTCGCGTGATCATCGCGCCTGGTGGCGGAGTACGGGCTGGCTGGGCGGCGGCGCCGCTGCCGTGGTGACCGCTGCCGCGATCGCGCTGATCGCCATGCTTGTCCCGGAGAGCTCCGGCGGACAGCAGGCTAAGCAGCCCCCGCGACCAGCCGCTTCCGCAGTCGGGGTGCGGACAGCCCCGGCGCGCTCAGTCTCCACCTCGCCGCACCACGGCACAGCGCACCGGTCAGCCTCGCGAACGCCGCACCCCGGCACGACGCAGCATCCGGTGTCGGCCACGCCGCCGGATGCGAAGCGCCGCCCGCGCGGCCATCGCAAGCACCACAAGCACGGCGAAGGCGGCAGCAACTCGCGGTGAACCCGGCCCGATGACTTCGGTGTAGTCAGGCCAGCGGCCGGCCGGAGAACCTGCCGATGCCGCGGAAACCTTAAGATGATCTTAGCCAGCAAGCAGCCAGCTGGCCCGTGCTGGCGGCTGCATGCCGCTAGCATCGCAACAGTCTTCTGAAGGTGAGGTCCGGTGAGAGAAGCACGGGCCGACCATGGTCGTCCCAGTCGGCCGGGTCGGGGTCTGTCGCTAGACCGGATTGTCACCGCCACCCTGGAGATGATGGACGAGCAGGGCATCGGGGCCGCGACGATGCGGGCCGTCTCGTCTCGGCTGGAAGTCCGCTCAATGTCGCTGTACCGGTATGTGCGGGACCGTGATGAGCTCTTCGACGCGGTCGTGGAGCGGATCGTCAACGAGCTGGCCGACGATCCGGAGGTTCAGCTGCGGCCGGTGGACGGATGGCGGCCTTATCTAACGGGCATGGCACACGGAGTGCGCCGTTACGCCCTGGCGCATCCGCACGCCTTCCCGCTAGTCGCGACCCGGCCGCCCACGGCTCCGTGGGTTAACCCACCGCTTCGGTCGCTGCGCTGGGTGGAGGCCATGCTGTCCGGACTGGCCGCGGAAGGGTTCAGCGACGAGCAGGTGCTGTTCACTTACCGCACGTTCAATAGCTTCTTGCTCGGCGCGCTGCTGCTGGAGACCAGCGCCATGACGCTCCGGGACCCGAAGCCGGGCGACGGATCCTTCACCAGTGCCGACACTGCATCGAGTGACAGTAACGCCGGCGGTGCGGCCGCCAGTCCAGTTGTCGGCGGCCTGAGCCCTACCCGCTCGGCCGGGCAGCGAGCGGCAATCGAGGACGCCGGCATTCCGCGCGAGCTGATCGACCCAGCCGACGAGATCGACGCCAGGAGGTTCCCGACGGTGTTCCGCCTGGCCAGCGGGCTCGCCGAGGACCGCTGGGAAGGCGAGTTTGAAACGGGCCTGGAAGACATGCTTGACCGCATTGCGCTGTTCGTGGCTGAAACCCCGGGCACCAGCAGCGGTTGATCCGTCCGGCCCTGCGTGCCGGGGCCGGCGAGGAGGCGGCGATCGCCGGCGTCGCGCGCCCCCTCGCTGGTGTCAGGCCGGGTGTCGAGCGCCCGCATCGCTTCGCGTCACGTGCTACCGGGCGCTGTCCCGCCCGGCTCAGGACTCCGGTGGCTGCGGGAGAAGCGACTTGGCCCACTGCTGCATTTCCCCGAAGGTCGCGTCGATACCAGGCGCAGCCTGGTCCTCGGCCAGCCGGGTGACGGCCTGCATCTGCTCGATCATCCCGTTGATGATGGTGACGTCAGAGATCTGCCGCAACGCCGGCCACTCCTCGGTTTCCTCAGCGGTGGCATGCTCGACCACGCTGGACGCCAGGTGCCCGAAGGTGGCGTTGAACTGGTCGGAGTCCACGTCCAGCAATTCCAGCTCGCCGATCGTCTGCGCGGCAGTCTGCTCCTCCGCGACGCGATCGGTGGCGGCACGGTCACTGGCGCCGAGCTGGCGCTGGGCTTGCGGGTGGATGGCCTGTTCCTCAGCCGTCTCGTGCAAGGCGAGGGTAAGCCGCAGGGTGCGGAAGGCCTCGGCGCGCTCTTGCCCGGTTCCCTGCCGGACCCTCTCCAGCAGCACCTTGACATGCTCGTGCTGCGGCGCGATGACGGCGGTAACGTCCTGCGTTGGGGTAGACATGAATTGTCTTCCTTTCGGTTCAGTCTGATCTGCTGACGGCCCGCGAGCGGGGTCGAATCCTCCTAACTCGTCGTGCTTCGCGGGGTACCGAGGGGACTCTGGATCTCCTCGGCACTGGCTTCGGCTTGGGGGCTGCCAGCCTGGGCGGCTGCCTCGCGTTCGGTCTCGGCGTTGATCTCTGCCCCCAGCAGGACTGCCAGCCCGGTGAGATACAGCCAGAAGATGAGGATGACCACGCCGGCGAACGCGCCGTAGGTCTTGCCGTAGGCGCCGAACTTGGTCACGTAGAACGAGAAGCCGACCGAGGCGAGCAGGAAGATCGCGGTACCGGCTATACCGCCGGTGCTGACCCACTGCCACCGCGGCGACTCCCGGTTGGGACCGTAAAAGTAGTAGAAGGAGAACAGCAGCGAGATGGCCGCGACAGTGACCAGCCAGCGCACCACCGTCCACGCGACGACGAACGCCGTCCCCCCGACTTGCAGGTGACCATCGATGGCCGAGCCGATCGAAGTACCGAAGACAATCAGAGCCGCAGGGATGCCGCCAAGCACGACGGTCGCACACATGAGCGGGACTGCCCGCAGTCGCCTGGCCAGGAACTTGCGGTCCACGGGCACCTCGTAGGCGGTGTCCAGCCCCGTCTCCAGCGCGGCCATGCCGCTGGAGGCGCTCCAGAGCGCGACCACGATCCCGAGGATCAGCGCGGTCAGCGAGGCCCCGGCAGACCGGGCAGTGGCGGCATGTACCGCCTGGGTGAACACTCCCGACGCGCCCCGCGGGAGCGCCTTGTCCAGGCCGTTGACGAGCCGGTGCACAGTACCGGACCCGATATGGATGAGGCTGGCCAGTCCGAGCAGCGCAATCAGCGCCGGGAACAGCGCCAGCAACCAGTGATAGGCCAGGCTGCCGGCGGTCATGCTGCAGCGATCCCGCACGAACTTCTTCCCGGTTCGCTGCAACGTGCGGCGCCACCCGGTGCTGCCTAGCTCCAGCGGCGAGTCCGGGCCGCCAGCCACCTGGTTCTCAGGCGGTATCGTCTGCGCTGCCCTGCCGGTGACAGCGCTCGCGCCGCTGGCGGTATCAGTGTGCGCCATGCTCACGTCGTCTTCCCTCCTGCGGGCCATCGTCACCGGGCAAGACACCGGTGAGCGTGCGGGTTCGGTCAGCGGCGGCGCCGAGCGCGGCATTGATCACCGGCGCTTCCGCCGCCTGCGGATCAGGCCTCCAAGAAGGAGCACGCCGGCCGCGGCCGCGATCTGTGCCCGGCGCTGCCGGGCACTCGTGGCCGCCTTCGACACTGCGTGCCGGGCCGGTTCAGGCGCGGCTTGCCACAGGCCGGCGCAGGCAGCTGTCACCCTGGCGACCTGCTGCCCAGCCAAGTCGCCTGCCGAATTCGCCGCCGCGCCGGTCCCGCCGGCCCTAGTTGCCAGCTGATCGCGCGCGCTTCTGGCGCGGGCGGCGGCCTGTGCCCGGGCACGGGCAATCTTGTCCTTGACTTCGCCGGCCTTGTCCTTGACTTCGCCGGCCAGCTCGGCGACCCTGGCATTCGCTTGTGCCTTGACGTCTGCCTTCGCGGTGAGCTGCTCGACTGTGGCACCGAGCTGCTCGCGAGTCTGATCGATCTCCTGGCGCAGCTCCGCAATGTCGTCGGACGGCCCGGCTCCGGCATCGCCGCCCTGTGCTGCGGCATGCGCCAGAGTGTGCTCCGCTGCCAGGTCGGTGCCCGGAGCTGCGGCCACGTCAGCCGCGTGCCGTCCCGCTGTCTGTCCTGCCGATGGGCTGGTGCTCATCGCCGTACTCCTTCCTTGACGACTTCAACGTCCGTCTTCATGCCGTGCATGGCCTCTTCCGGGACAAGCGGAGCGGCCTTCGCCAGCCGGCCTTTACCCAGCAGGGCCGTTGCCGCGGCCGCTGACAGCAGTGCCGCGCCCACGATCAGGGCCGCGAGCCACGCCGCCACTGCACCGCTGATCGCGATGACCACGCAGGCCAGCAGGCAGCCCGCTGCGTACAAGGCGATCAGGCCGCCGCCACCGAGCATTCCGATGCCCAGGCCCGCCTGCTTGCCCTTGCGGCGCATCTCCAGCTCGGCGAGCTTCAGCTCGTCGCGCACCAGCGCAGAGATTTGCTCCGACAGCTGCCTGACAAGGTCCCCGGGAGACGGCTCCGGCACGGCACCCGGTCGGGAGCCATCCGCGGTGGAATCCATATCGCTGCCCCTTCTCTCAGATGAGTCGCTCGCACTACCCTCCGCTGCGCCGCTCTAACACCCGGCGCCCTGATCGTGATCGTGGGCTCTCCCCGGCGCGGCCGGCACCGCGGAATCGCCATCGAGGTGCGGTCCTGCCGCGATGGACGCGGCCGGTGTGCAACCGGACAGCCAGCAGCGCGCCAGGCTGGATGTCCTGTCGGCGCCGGGGTCGCACGGGCCATCGGCTCGGCAAGCCGATGGCCCGTGACCATTCCCTATGCCGCCATCCGGCTGGCCCCTCCACTACCCGCAGCCGGAAGGCTTACACATGAAGCTTACACAAGAAGTTTACATTGAAAGCTTACAGCGTCACCTACCGGTCCTGTGGTGCCAGCGCGCAGCTCAGGGCCCGCCCAGGTACCGCCGCCGGCGACGCCTGGATGCCCGGTTGACGGCGGCCCATCGCTGATCTAGTGTCTTAGGTATCTAAGATAGCGAAGGGACCAGCACAGTGATTCGGTTCCGGGTGGATGCCCGGTCGGCGGCACCGCCGTACCTGCAGATCGTGCAGCAGGTACGCCAGGCGCTCCGGATGGGCGTGCTTGACGTGGGTGATCAGCTCCCGTCGGTCCGTGAGGTGGTCGCCGCCACCGCGATTAACCCCAATACGGTGCTCAAGGCCTACCGCGACCTGGAGCGCGAGGGACTGGTGGCGGCCGCGCCAGGCCGCGGCACCTTCGTTACCAGGCGACCGGATGGGCCGCCACCCGGCACCCACGCGCGACTCGGCCATAGCCTGGCCCGCTGGGTGCGCGAGGCGCGCGCCGCGGGACTTGACGACGAATCCATCGAGTCACTGCTGCGCGTCACGCTGCGCGCGGCGGAGGAGGCGGCGAGCGCATGACGCCGGCCATCGAAACCCGCGGGCTGACCAAGCGGTACCGCCGCGTTACCGCGTTGTCCGATTGCTCGATCATGGTCCCCGAGGGCCGGATATCCGCCCTCGTCGGGTCGAACGGCGCGGGCAAGACCACCTTGCTCCGGTTGCTGTCCGGGCTGGCGAGCCCAACCAGCGGCGAGGCCAGGATCCTTGGCGACGTGCCGCGCCAGGACCCTGCGTTCCTGGCAGAGATCGGGTTCCTGGCCCAGGAAGTCCCGCTGTACCGGCGGCTGACCGCCGAGGACCACAACCGAGTGGGTGCGCACATGAACCCTCGGTGGGACGGCGAGTCGGTCCGCGACCGGCTACGCCGTCTGAACATTCCGCTGGACGCCGCTGTGGGCACGCTGTCCGGAGGACAGCGTGCCCAGGTGGCCCTGGCGCTCACGCTGGCCAAGCGGCCGAAGGTGCTGCTGCTCGACGAGCCGGTCGCGGCCCTGGACCCGCTGGCCCGGCGGCATTTCCTCGGTACGCTCGCTGACGCGGTGGCGCGGGGTGGGCTAACCGTGGTCTTGTCGTCGCACCTGGTCGCCGACATCGAGCGGGTCTGCGATCACCTCATCTTGCTGTCGGCCTCCCGGGTTCAGATCTGCGGCGACATCGATGTGATGCTCGCCGAACACCAGGTGCTCGTCGGCCCGCGGAAAGGCACGACGGCGATCGCGCGCGATCACCGGATCGTGCAGACGGATCACACCGCGCGCCAGACCACGATGCTGGTGCGGCTGAAGGGCCCGCTCGCGGATCCCGACTGGGAGGCCGCGGACGTCAGCCTGGAGGACCTGGTGCTCGCCTATATGGGAGCTGACGCCGCCCCGGCGAGCGCAGCGCTCAGCGCCGTCGGAGGTAATCGATGACCTGGGTTGTCTGGCGGATGCACCGCGCGCCGGTGATCGCCGCCGCCGCCGCACTAGCCGCCTTCGCCGTCCTGCTGCTGATCACCGGCCTGCAGAGCGCAACCGAATACAGCAACGCGCTGCACGGGTGCGCTGCGACTAGGAGCTGCGGCGACCTCGCCAGCATGCTGAACCTCGGCGGCAGCCCCGCCAATATCCTCGTCGGGCTGAGTATCGCCGTCCCGGCGCTGCTCGGGCTGTTCTGGGGCGCGCCGCTGGTGGCACGGGAGATCGAGACCGGCACCAGCCAGTTCGCCTGGCTGCAAAGCGTCACTCGGACGCGATGGCTCGCCGTCATGACCGGCTGGCTGGTAATCGCCGCCGCACTCTGCGCTGGTGCGGTCGCCGCTCTTGTCACGTGGTGGTCCGGTCCGCAGAACGCGGTGAGCCTGGACCGCTTTAACCCCAACGTGTTCGACGTGCAGGGCATCGTCCCGGTCGGCTACGCGCTCTTCGCGGTGGTGCTCGGACTCGCCGCGGGCACCATCGTGCGCCGCACATTGCCCGCGCTGGCGATCACGCTCGGCGTCTTCGTCGTGCTGCGCGTCGCGATCGCGAATGTCCTGCGGCCGAACTACATGCACGCACTGACCCTGACCCAGAGGATCGGCGGCACCGTGGCGCCTAAGGGCGCCTACTGGCAGCTCGCCACTGGTCTGGTCAACGCAGCCGGCGCCACGCTGCCGCGGATAGGCAGGGGGACGATAGGCCTGGGCAACTTGTCCTTTTCCGTCTCGGCTGTCCCGACCGCCTGCCAGCGCCTCCTCGGCAATGGGCCGCCTCAGCGCATGCTTTCCTGCCTCAACGCGCACGGACTCCGGCAGTACATGACCTACCAGCCAGCTAGCCGCTACTGGCCGTTCCAGTTCATTGAGATCGGCATCTACCTGGCGCTCACCGTCGCACTCATCGCGGCGACGTTCGCCATCCTGCGACGCAGGGACGCCTAGCGCGAGCAGGCCTGGATCGCCAGGCAAGGTAAGCCGGGACTACTTGCGGACGCGGAACCGGAGGACAGTGACGCCGTCCGCGTGCATGCTGCTAACCGGTTCCAGGTCAATCCTGGCGAGCCCAGGGGCAGCTCATGGCCGGCTCGAGATCAAGCCGGCATGTACTTCTCGAACCAGGTCACGAGCCGGGTCAGGTAATCGGTGACGGCCGGGAACCGGCTGACGCCGTGTCCTTCTTCTGGGTAGATCACCAGTTCCGAGTCGACGCCGTGACTCGTGAGGGCCTGGTAGAACTCCCTGGCCTGGCCGGGAGGCGTGCACCGGTCCTTTGCGCCCGCAGTGAGCAGGGTCGGCGTGCTGGCCTTGCTCGCCTGGAAAACCGGGCTGCGCGCGTGTAGCTGGTTGCCGCTCTCCGCTGGGTTGGCGTCGTCCAGGAACCACAGTCCCCACCGGGGGATGTTGGTCGTGAATGTGAAGCTGTACCACTCAGTGACCGGTGAGCCTGCGACGGCTGCCTTGAATCTCTGGTCCTGCGTCACCAGCCACGCTGACATGAACCCGCCGTAACTGACGCCCATCGTGCCGATCCGGGCCGGGTCGGCGACTCCGCGCTCAATCATCGCGTCGATTCCCGACAGGTAATCGTGGGTGTCCGCGCCGCCCATGTCGCCGACGACCGCCGCCGCGAACTCCTGACCGCGTCCGGAGCTACCGCGCGGATTCGGGAGCAGCACCGCATATCCGCGGGAGACCAGCAGCGGTACTGCATAGTCTCGCATCCTCCAGCTCCGCTGGAAGGCCCCGATGGGGCCGCCGTGGACGTGCAGGACCAGCGGGAATGGCCCGGCTCCGGGCGGCGCGCACAGGATTCCTTCGATCGGTGTCCCGTCGGGTGCGCTCCAGCTGACGTTCGTCGCGGCGCCAGCGACCGATCGGATGTAATCAGTGCCGGCATGGGCCAGCGAAGCCAGCACCCGGTCGGCGCCATCGCCGACGATCGCGATCTCCTGCGGTAGGTCGTAGTCGTCGCGGATCACGACGACCCGGCCATCGGGCGTGAAGGCGCCGGCCGGGTAGAACCAGCTAGCCCACGACTGCGCGGATGCGACCAGTTCCCTGCCGGTGACTGACTCCGGCAGGGGTCCGTCCCCAGCGTCGGCGATGCCGGCCACGCTGTCCAGATGGCGCTGGCCCACGTAGCCGAGCCGCGTCGGGTCAATCCACTGGACCGCGGTGACATCTGTCCCGCCGGTGTCTACCGCGCAGCTGGAGCCCGCTGCCAGGTCGAGCAGGATCAGGTCACCCGCCACGATCCACCGATCGCTGCACACGGCCTGTACGACCGCGGCCCTCCTGCCATCGGGCGTGCCTGCCGGCAGCCCGAGCTGGACGTCGCTGCGGAGCAATTCGGCCACCTCGCCCGTCGCGAGGTCGAGCCTGCTGAGCACCGCTGAGTACCAGTCATCCTCGCCGGGCTGCTCGCTGGTGATGGCCAGCACATGTCCGGGACCGGACCAGGCTGCCTCCCAGACATTCAGCCCGTCGGGCGTCACCTTGGTGAGCTCGCCGGAGGCCGGGGTATAGAGCCACAGGCTGCGCCAGGCATCCGCTGGGGCGCCGGATTCGACGTCCGGGTACCAGGCCGGCAGGCCGGACTCGCCCGAGCCGGCCGATCCCGACCCCTGTGCGTCAGCCATCTCGGCGCCGAGACCCGCGACGCCCAGCAGGACCCGGGTACTGTCCGGTGACCACGCGACATACTCGACCGTGCCGGGGACAGCTGGCGCCGGCCTAGCCTCGCCGAGCCGCCCGCCGGTCAGCAGATAGAGCTGGAACACCTCAGCCTTCGCCCGGTCGGACAGGAACGCCAGCGCTGACCCGTCCGGCGCAAACCGCGCAGCCCTGGCTGACCCGCCACCCGAAGTTAGCGCATCCAGCGCGCCGTCCCGCACTTCGTACAGCGCCGTTCGCGGCAACCCGTCGAGTTCGTCATAGACCGATCCGGTCACGACGATACGGCTGGCGTCAGCCGTCATGGCGAGGTCGGTGACATGGTGCGGCTTGCCGAAAGCCGGCTCATGCAGCCGCCGGACATACTCGGCGACCGCACCGTACTCAGCAGATTCCCGCAGGTCTTGACGCATAGTCCCGGATGGTCTCATGCACTACGGGAGTACCGCTAGCGGCCATGCCGCGCCGGCCAGAGCCGCCTGTCGTGGGCGGGCGCATCAAGAGGGGAGCCGGCTGCCGCCAACTTATCTGTAGCTGAGCTGGACCAGGAGGTCACAGCTGGCCCCCGAATGTGACCTCTTGAGCGAACCACCCACGCGCAGCGGCGGGGCATACAGCAAGAAGCCGTCGCCACCCGAGCACGACAACGTTCCGGTGGATCGTGCCTTGATGGCGATGTAGTCACCCTTGGCGACATGCAAATTGACCCGGAAGCTCTGGACGACGTACTGGCTGCCACTGGCACCCCCGCACGGACTCTGGCCGGCGTAGGTGATCTCGGGGCCATTTACCACGATCTTGGCCTTGCGGGCGCCAGGGTCGGCCCTGGCCAGCTGGAGCCGGAACTTTCCCTTGACGCACGACACAAGCTTCACGTGCTTGACGGTTCCCGTCCTCGGGGCGGTGAAATGGCTGCCGTTCTCGAATGCGGTGATGGCCACCCAGGTGCAGGTAGAACCGTGGGGGATGCCGCCGTTTTCATCGCACGACTGGCCGCTCTGCGCGTTGGAGGGCTGACTCTGGGTGGTCAGCTTGGCCCCGAAGAATGTACGAGTCGTCGTGGTGGCCGCACTCCCCGGTGAGACGGTGAGGCCCACCAGGACCAACGGCGCCACCAGCGCGCTCAGGACTTTGAGGAAGTACGACGCAGATCTCTTGCTCATGACACGGAACCACCCTTTCCCAAAGGTTTTACGCACCTCACGAAACTGGACGCTGGCTGAGCGGCAGGCCATGGTGGCCGCTTCGCCGGCTTCCGGTCCCAGGCTCGCGGCCCGCCGGATCATGCGCCATACGCAGCCGCCCACATGAGCGCCCACATGATGACGCGCAGTGCAGGCCCGACGTATTGTTGGCGCAGCGTGCTCTGCTTCAGCGGTGGTGGCGCGGCGCAGTCTGTCGGCTTGCGAAGGGCGTGGGCCTTGACCGAGCAGGAGCAGGGCTCCCTTTCTTTTGCCGGGCTGCTGCGGCGACTTCGGGGCGAGGCGAAGCTCACGCAGGAGGAACTCGCCGAGACGGCGGGCCTTTCCTTGCGGGCAGTCAGTGACCTGGAGCGCGGTATCCACCCCACCGCCCGCAAGCACACCGCGCTGCTGCTGGCCGGGGCCCTGGGCATGACAGAGTCGGCGGCCGCGTTGTTCGTGGCGGCCGCCCGCGGGCGCACCCCGGCCGCGGACGCGCTGGCCGTCCTGCGAGGTTCCGGACGGCGACCGGCCGAGACCACGCCCCCGGTGTGGAACATCCCGGCCCGTAATCCGGCCTTCACTGGCCGCGACGAGCTGCTGGCGGCGGTGCAAGCGAGGCTGCAGACCGGGCACGCGGCGGTGGTGCAGGCGCTGTACGGAATGGGCGGAGTTGGCAAGACACAGCTCGCGGCCGAGTACGCGCACCGTTTCGCGTCAAGCTATGACCTGACCTGGTGGATCGACGCTGAGCAACATGGCCTGATCGGAGACCAGGTCGTCAGCCTCGGGCTGGTGCTCGGATGCGTTCAGGCCGGATCCGGGACCGAGACAGCGCGGGCCGCGGTGCTGGCCGAGCTGCGGCAGCGGGACCGATGGCTGCTGATCTTCGACAACGCGCAGGCGCCCGCGGACGTGGCGCCATGGCTGCCGGGGGGCGGCGGGCACGTGCTGATCACGTCCCGGCAGCGTGGCTGGGACGAGATCGCCGCGCCGGTCGAGGTTGACGTGCTCACCCGGGCCGAATCGATCGAGCTGCTGCGGTGCCGGGTTCCCCGGCTCACCGAGGCCGACGCGAGCCGGCTCGCCGCCGAGCTCGGCGATCTGCCGCTAGCCATCGTCCAGGCCGCCGGGTTCATCGCCGACACCGGCACGCTGGCGAGTCAGTACCTGGACCTGCTCCGGACGCGGGCCGGGCTGCTGCTCGACCAGGGAGCGCCGGGCTCCTACCCGCGGTCGCTGGCGGCCGCCACCGCCTTGATAGCGGACCGGCTGGCCGGCTACGACCCAGCCGCCGCGGAGCTGGCCAGCCTGTGCGCATTCCTGGCACCGGAGCCGATCCCTGAGTACCTGTTCACCAGCGCCGCCGGCGTGCTGCCTGCTGAGCTTGCGGCGCGGGCTGCCGACCCGCTCGCCTGGCGGCAGACGCTGGCCAATGTGTCGAGACAGTCGCTGGCTCGCGTCGATCACCGCGGGCTGCAGATGCACCGGCTCACCCAGGCCATCCTCCGCGACCGGCTCACCCCGGCCCGCGCCGCAGCCACGCGCCGGTGCACCGAGGCGATCCTGGCGGCCAGCGATCCAGGCGACCCGCCCGATCCCGGCAACTGGACCCGGTGGGCGCAGCTGATGCCGCACGTGCTGGCCACCGATCTGGCCGCCACCGATAACCCGGCACTGCGCGAGCTAGTTCGCCGCGCGTCCTGGTACCTGATCGAGCGTGGCGATGCCCGTACTGCGCGGGATCTCATGAGCAATCTGCGGCAGCAGTGGCATGACCGGCTTGGTGCGGATCATCCGCACACGCTGATGGCCGCGCACTATCTCGCCTGGGCGCTCTGGGAACTGGGCCGCTACGCCGAATCCCGCGACCTGAACCGGGACACACTTGAGCGCCATCGCAGCGTCTTCGGTGAAGATCACCCCGACACCCTGAACTCCGCCCACAACCTTGCCATGGACCTGCGAATGCTGGGCGACGCGCGGGCGGCCCGCGACCTGGACCACCACACCCTGGGCCGCTATCGCCGCTCGCAGGGCCGGGATCACCTCAGCACATTGCGCTCCGCGAGCAACCTGGCCGCCGACCTGCGCGCGCTGGGCGAGGCGCAGGCCGCCCGCGATCTGGATCAGGACACGCTGGAGCGCCGCCGCCACGTCCTCGGCCACGATCACCCCGACACCCTGAACTCCGCCCACAACCTCGCCATGGACCTGCGAATGCTGGGCGAGGCACGGGCGGCCCGCGACCTGGACCGGGACACCCTGGAGCGCCGCCGTCTGCTCCTTGGCCACGATCACCCCGAGACACTCAAATCCGCGAGCAGCCTGGCCGCCGACCTGCGCGCGCTGGGCGAGGCGCAGGCCGCCCGCGATCTGGACCAGGACACACTGGAGCGCCGCCGCCACGTCCTCGGCCACGATCACCCCGACACCCTCAGCTCCGCGCATAACCTCGCCCTCGATCTGCCTTGAACCACCACGGCGAGTCCGGAGACGCTGATGTGCCCGGGTGGCAGGGCTGAGGTGTCGCGGTTAGCTCTGGGGAGCCTCCGCGGCTTTCACCAGGCCGGCCACGATGACCGGGTACAGGTTACGCAGCGACGGGTACACCAGGCGGCCCAGGATGGTCCGGTCCCACGATGCGCCCCAGCGGATGATGGTGCCGTCGAGCGACGGCGTCAGCGTGACCTCGGCCCGGTAACTGCGCACCGGGATGCCGCGCAGGACGGTGTAGGCCAGCCGCTTGCCAGGCTCGACGTCGAGGATTTCCTCAACCGAGACGGGGTACCGGAACCCGTACCGCTTGGACCCCTCCAGCCAGTAGACGGCGCCCTTGCCGTTCGCGGCCGCGTCGCCCGCCGTCCGGTAGCCGGCCTTACGCCATGGTCCCCACTGCGGGTACACCAGGACGTCGCTAAGGAGGGACCAGACGACCTCGGGCGGCACATGGGCAGTCTGCTCTGCGGCAGCTTCCACCTTGCGCATATACAGGTTCTACCGTCCGGCGGTCAGACAGTACAAGAGCAAGCCGAGTTCGGTGTGTCCGCCACCGTGACCCGCCGACGCGCAAGGCGCTCATCACCGTCCAGGGCACTTCCCCGGCTGGCCCGCGCCGCGCATGCTCGGGCCGGATAGGTTGCAGTCGTGAGTACGCGAGTAGCGCCGATCTTCCCGGTTAGTGACCTGGCCGCCGCCCTGGCCTACTACAGCGCGCTTGGTTTCGGTACCCGCCAGTGGCACGGCGGCGGATACGGCTTCGTCACCTTTGATGGCGCAGAAATTCATCTGGGCGTGGAGCCTGACCTCGGCAACCGAGCGGACCGCCGGGCGACGGCCTACCTGTTTGTCGAGGATGCCGGTGAGCTGGCCCGGACCTGGTTTGCGGCCGGAGGCGATGTGCGGCTGCCGCAGGACACCGAATGGGGTCGGCATGAGGGCGCGCTGGTCGATCATGACGGAAACGTGATCCGGTTCGGCTCGCCGGTGAACACCGACTAAAGAGGGCTCGCGGTCCCCGGCACCGCGGCCGCCTGCTCCCATCGCCATTGGTAACAGACCCACGTCCTGAGTGGGCCGGGAGATGATCCCTCCGCCTAAAGCGAACCCGTGCGACGCGGCCGCAGCGAGCGCGACCGAGGTCACCTGACGGTGCAGCTCGGCAACCGGCATCAGGCCGCCACGGTCCGCAGCACCGAGTGACGCTCTGCCCAGGCCTGACGCACGCCCCTGGGCAAGCGCAGTTCCGGCCACAGCGACACCAGCGTGTCCCGATCCATAAACCCGGTCAGGTCCTCGGGCCGGGACGCCTCACGCAGCACCGTCTGATAGAACCACCGCCGCATGAACGGCTTGTCCAAGTCGAACGACCGATCGGGGCTGCTCCAGAACAGTCGCAGCGGCAACTCGACCGTGCGACCCGCCGGACCTTTCAGATCACTTAGATCGGTGACCACGAGCGCCCTCCGGCCGGGTCGCGCCAGGTACCGCGACCGCACCGCACCCCCACCTACGCCATTCATAAAGGAAGCCTAGCCGCCCAGCGGTCCGAACGAAACTCTGTTCGAGAACCTGGCCCGGCGGCCAACCTCGAGCTGGCCATCGCCATGGCCGACATCGACCACTTCTACAGTTGCGACCGCCGCCACAGCTCGCTCGGCTACCTCACGCCCAACGAGTTCGAAGCGGCACACTCAGCCACCACCCAGCAGGCCACTCTGTCGTGAAAAGTGGTCCACCGAATGGGGTCAAGCTCAAATGGTGGGCGCAGCAGGGTTCGAACCTGCGGCCCCTCGCTTGTAAGGCGAGTGCTCTACCGCTGAGCTATGCGCCCGTGCCCTGGCAACCAGGGCTAACCGCGCCCAAGCGTACCGCTCCCCCGGCGGCGCTCGCGCTACCGCTCCGGGGGTCGCGGGCGCGCCGGACCTGCTACCGATCCGGCCGCGCAGCCGCTCGTCGTGATCCGGCCAGCGAGACCAGAGTAGGAATCATTCTTCTCGTCAGGACAGCGACACCCTAGAGATACCGCAGCGCCGTCGCAGCCACGTCGTCCGCGACTTCGAGCCGATTCTGCAAGCGCGCCAGGCGCGCGTCCATCGACGATCCGCCAGCTCCGCCGATCAGCGCGGCCTCAAGATGAACGGCTCCGCTGATCGCTGCGGCGAACCTGGTGGCGGCGGGAAGCAGGTCCCGTTCCGGCGCGGCTAGCTGCCGGACGCTCGCGTAGCCCGCCGCGATCGCGCTGATCTGCGCCTCGTCCGGCGAGATCAGCCGTCCCGCCGGAGCACCTGGCGGCGGCGCGGCCAGGTGGCATTCCGTCAGGCAGTGACCAAGGTCGAGCACGGCCAGCCCACGGCCACTCATCTCCCAGTCGATCAGCGTCAGCGAACCATCAGGTCGCTGCACGGCATTTCTCGTCCGGGGATCACCGTGGACGACTGTCTCCCTCGCCGCGTTCGCGCTCACCCGCACCGAACTGATCGCTTCCTGGAAGGCTTCAGTCAGGCCGCGCCACGCGTCGGGCACCAGGCTCGCGACGGCACTCAGCCGCGCCAGCGCGACCGGCCCGGCCAGTTCGGGATGCGTCGGCGCCAGGCCGATCCCGTCCGCCGGCAGCCCATGCAGCTGTCCGAGCGACTCGCCAAGCCGCTGCAGTTGCGCTGTCGTCGGCGTGCTGATGCTGCCGGGTACAAACGACATCGCCCAGCTGAGCCACTGACCGGTCACGCCGATCAGCTCGCCCGAGCGGGTCCGCACCGGCCGCGGCGCCGGGAAGTCCCGGTCCGCCAGCCACGCCAGCATGGTGGCCCGGCCAAGTAGCCAGTCCGCCATTGGCACAACCGTGGGACCGCGGGCTTCGACCGGCACCGGCGCGTCGGCCCGGAACGCCCGGATGACCTGGCCCGAGCCGTCCGGGAGTGTCAGCTGATAGGCGACGCGCATTTCGTCGACCGAGCCCGTCAGCACCCTGATCGCGGCGGGAGCCACGAATCGCTCGTGGTACTCGTCGAGCAATCGTCCGACGAGCGCGGCGTCAGTCACGGTGCCGCCACCCGGCCCGGCAGAGCCGGCCCGCTGCGGTCACGACATCGCGTAGGGCGGCCGCTGCCTCGTCGGGCCGAGGACGCGTGATAGTGCGCGCTCGACCTCCTCAGCCAGCTCAGCGACAGCCGCCCCCTCGCTATCAGCGTCCTCGGTCCCGGTGATGTGGTCTGCGTCCGCCGGCCCGAGCAGGCCGGCGGCACCGCAGTCGCGGCACTCCACCTCGCCAAGCCGCCGCACCAGGTGAACACTGGCGCAGACCGGACAGTGGTCCAGGTCGGCAGCCCAGTCGTAGGCAACCTGACAGTCAGGGCAGATCAGGACCTGCCGGTCCTGGCGAACGCCGCGGCGCCAGGGGCTCTCGCCCCGGTCCGGGTCGACCTGCCGTGCACCGCACCGATAGCAGGGCATCCAGCCTGTTCCGATTCTGCCGAGCAACCAGAAATCCGCCGCGCTAGTCCAGCTCGGCGAGCGCCTTCTGGTAGTCGGCGATCTCGCGTGCCTGCGGGATGGGGTTAACCACCGTCCAGCGCACGACGCCGTTCTTGTCGATGATGAAGGTGCCGCGCGTCGCGACGCCCTTAGTGTCATCGAAGACACCGTAGGCCTTCGCGACCGCGCCATGCGGCCAGAAATCGGCGAGCATGGCGAAATCGAAATGATCCCGCTCGGCCCAGGTCCGCAACACGAAGGTCGAATCGACCGATACCGTCAGAAGCTCGACGTCATCCCTGGTGACTTCCGGGAACTGGTCGCGCATTGCGCACAGTTCTCCGCTGCACACTCCGCTGAACGCCAGCGGGTAAAAGACAAGTACCACGTTCTTGCTGCCCCGGAAGTCCGAGAGCTTCACCGGGGTACCGTGCTGGTCCTTCAGCTCGAAGTCCGGAGCCTGGTCGCCGACTTCAACCGCCATGGACTGATCCTCTCAGCGCGGGAATCTGGGGAAGCGAGCCACGAATGCGGCTCACTAGCGACCGGCCTGGAGCGACGGTCTCTGAATGGCTTTAGTGTGCCATCCGGCGGGCGAGGCGCGAGAACCGGATAGCCGAGATGGGCTAACGGCAGTCAGTCAGCGGCGTGCCTTCGGAGCGACCAGCCGGGTGCCCGACCAGTTCCGGCCGGCGGAGACCGTGGAGGTCTGCGACAGGCCCGCTGTCGGGGCCGCCTCCCCGATCTCGCTCGGCTCGACGTGGCCATCCCGGCCGGTCTTGGGCGTGAGCAGCAAGATGTAGCCGCCATCGGCTAGCGGGGTCAGCGCATCTACCAGGGCGTCCACGAGGTCGCCGTCGCCATCCCGCCACCAGAGCATGACTCCGTCTACGACATCGTCGTAGTCTTCGTCGACGAGCTCGGCCCCGTCCAGCGCCACGACCGAGTCCCTGAGGTCCTCATCGCAGTCGCTGTCGTATCCGATCTCCTGCACCACGTGGCCTGGCTTGATGCCAAGCCGGTCGGCCAGGTCACGCTGATCGTGCGCCTGGCCCGCGGTCGCGCTCACTGAAGTCCTCCTGATCCTTTCCGCCCGGCTGCGCCACCGGTCCACGCAATCCCCGGCACATGCCCAGATCCAGTTCCGGTTACACAGCACAGGCGTTGTCGCCTGCTCTTGATCGGACAGTTCACACTGGGTCGGCGCACTACGCAAGTCACAATTAGTGCACTAGACGAAATCCGCCTGCCGGCGATGCCGCCCGGATCGCGCATGCATGGTGTTTTAGGCGCTAGATACCTTATGTCGCGAGGGTATGCCGGCCGGGACCATCCAGGCGCAGCGCATACGGTTGAGGTGCCCGGCCGCGGCGCGGCCAGATCCGGTTACCGGCTGGTAGAGATGCGCTTCCGTGTGCCGCGTACGAGGATTGGAACAGGACAACCCGACTAGACGTGGCCGTTTACGGCCGCGGCTGCCTATGACGTGGCCTGCGCCGGACCACCGCGATCCCGGCAGGCCCGCGGAATGCGAGGAATCACCCGTGGCCTCCGGACGCCAGCGCTTCTCCATCATCAGCGACGGACTGCCCACCCAGCTGCCGGATATCGATCCGGACGAGACCAGGGAATGGGTGGAGTCCTTCGATGACATCGTCCGGACCCATGGGCGGGCCCGCGCCAGGTACGTCATGCTGCGCCTGCTGGAGCGGGCGCGCGAGCAGCAGGTCGGCGTTCCCGGACTTCGCAGCACCGACTTCATCAACACGATCCCGCCCGAGCGCGAGCCCTGGTTCCCCGGCGACGAGTTCGTAGAACGCCGCATCCGCGCCTACATCCGCTGGAACGCAGCGGTCATGGTGAGCCGGGCCAATCGCCCTGGCCTGGGCGTGGGCGGGCACATCGCTACCTACGCCTCGGCGGCCAGCCTGTACGAGGTCGGCTTCAACCACTTCTTCCGCGGCAAGGACCACGGCGAGTCCGGGGACCAGGTGTACTTCCAGGGCCACGCCGCTCCGGGCATCTACGCTCGCGCCTTCCTGGAAGGCCGGGCTCACCGAGCAGCAGCTGAACGGCTTCCGGCAGGAGCTGTCCCATCCTGGCGGGGGCCTGCCGTCGTATCCGCATCCCCGGCTGATGCCGGACTTCTGGGAGTTCCCGACCGTCTCGATGGGCCTGTCCGCGATCAACGCGGTGCACCAGGCCCGGTTCAACCGCTACCTGCTGGCCAGGGAGCTCAAGGACACCAGCCGCTCCCGGGTCTGGGCCTTCCTGGGCGACGGCGAGACCGACGAGCCGGAGGTACGCGGCGCGATCGGCCTGGCCGCCAGGGAAGAGCTGGACAACCTCACCTTCGTGATCAACTGCAACCTGCAGCGGCTGGACGGCCCGGTCCGTGGCAACGGCAAGATCATCCAGGAGCTCGAGGCCACCTTCCGCGGCGCGGGCTGGAACGTCATCAAGGTGATCTGGGGCCGCGACTGGGACCCGCTGCTGGCCAAGGACACCGACGGCGTCCTGGTCAACAAGATGAACACCACGCCGGACGGGCAGTTCCAGACCTACTCGGTCGAGACCGGCGCGTACACCCGGGAGAACTTCTTCGGCAGCGACCCGCGGCTGCGGGCCATGGTGGAGCACCTGTCCGACGACGAGATCCGCAACCTGTCCCGCGGCGGGCATGACTACCGCAAGGTCTACGCCGCGTTCAAGGCGGCCACCGAGCACGTCGGGCAGCCGACGGTGATCCTGGCGCACACCATCAAGGGGTGGACACTCGGGCCCGACTTCGAGGCCCGTAACGCCACCCATCAGATGAAGAAGCTCACGGTGGCGGAGCTGAAGGAATTCCGCGACCGGCTGTACCTGGAGATCCCGGACGCGGCCCTGGAAGCCGAGCTGCCGCCGTACTACCACCCCGGCGAGCAGTCCGACGAGATCCAGTACATGCGGGAGCGCCGGGCCGCGCTGGGCGGCTACCTGCCCAGGCGGGTAGTGCGGGCCAGGCCGCTCGCGCTGCCGCCGGACTCGGTCTACGACGAGCTGCGCAGCGGCTCGGGCAAGCAGGCAGTCGCCACCACCATGGCGTTCGTCCGGCTGCTGAAGGACCTGATGAAGGACCCCGAGATCGGCGAGCGGTTCGCTCCGGTGATCCCGGATGAGGCGCGCACGTTCGGCATGGACTCGCTGTTCCCCACCGCGAAGATCTACGACCCGCACGGGCAGACCTACGAGGCCGTCGACCGCAACCTGCTGCTGTCCTACAAGGAGTCCGAGCGCGGCCAGATCCTGCATGAGGGCATCAGCGAGGCCGGCGCGATGGCGTCCACCACCGCCGCGGGCACCGCGTACGCCACCCATGGCACGCACATGATCCCCGTCTACATCTTCTACTCGATGTTCGGCTTCCAGCGGACCGGCGACCAGATGTGGTCGATGGGCGACCAGCTGGGCCGGGGCTTCCTGCTCGGCGCAACCGCCGGCCGGACCACGCTGACCGGCGAGGGCCTCCAGCACAACGACGGGCACTCGGTCCTGCTGGCCTCGGTCAGCCCCGCCTGCGTCAGCTACGACGCCGCCTGGGCCTACGAGCTCGCCTACATCGTCAAGGACGCGCTGCGCCGGATGTACGGCTCGACGGCCGAGCATCCCGATGGCGAGGACATTTTCTACTACCTCACCGTCTACAACGAGCCCTACGTGCAGCCCGCTGAGCCGGCCGACTTCGAGGGCGGCAGTGCCGCGCTGGAGCGCGGCATCCTGCGCGGCCTCTACCGCTACAGCGCGGCGCCCGAGCTGCCGGCATCCGTGGTCCCCGCCGCTAGTCAGTCCTCCACCACCGGCGAGCATCCGCAGGCGCAGATCCTCGCGTCCGGGGTGGCCATCAGGTGGGCGCTGGACGCCCAGCGCCTGCTTGCCGAGGACTGGGGGGTCAGGGCGGGAACGTGGTCCGCGACCAGCTGGACCGAGCTGCGGCGCGAGGCACTGGAGTGCGACCAGTGGAACATGCTCCAGCCGGAGGCCGAGCAGCGCGTGCCGTACGTGACCAGGGCCCTGGACGGCCATCAGGGTCCGGTCGTCGCGGTCAGCGACTGGATCCGGGCGGTGCCTGACCAGATCGCCCGCTGGGTGCCGTCGCCGTTCACCTCGCTGGGCACCGACGGCTGGGGATTCTCCGACACCCGCCTGGCTGCCCGCAGGTTCTTCCATGTCGACGCCGAGTCCATCACGGTCGCGGTGCTGGCCGAGCTGGCCAAGCTGGGCGAGGTCAAGCCCGAGGTGGTGGCCCAGGCCATCGCCAAGTACCGGCTGGACCTGGCGGTCAGCGACGCGCTCTGAGACTCGGGCGACACGGTGAGCTTCCGGCTGCGGATGAGCGCCGAGATCGGTGACTGGCTGGCCGAGGTGTGCACGGCCGAGCCAGTCGCCGCCGCCGAGCTCGGCGCGGGCCTGGTGGTGCTGGCTGAAGCGGCTAAGCTGCCCGGCCAGCCGCTGGTCACCGACGTTACTGCGGAGCTGGCGTACTCGTCGGCTGACGACGACCTGCGTTACCGGGTTGATCACGCCTATCAGGACCTGCTAGCAGCGCTCCAGCAAGTCCGGCAGGAGGCCGCCGAGGCCGCCTCCTACCGGACTATGCACCACCAGCGATTCCGGCATTTCGGCGATGGGCGGCCTGATGTCATCGAGGAGCTGCCGCTGACCGAGGATGAGCTTGCGGCAGCCCGCAACCGCGAGGAGGAGCTCACCGCGCGCAGCCAGCGACTGCACCGCGATGTCGACGCATTCCGGACCGCGAAGGAAACGGCCAAGGCGATGTATACCGCGGCCGAGGCCAGCCTCAGAGTGCACGAAGCTATCGCGGCGGCCGAATCCGACAGCGCCCGGTCCGGAGCCCTGGCTGGAGCTACTGCGGCCGGCCCGGGCTCAGCGGCCCAGCGCGAAGACGAAGAGCTGGCGGGCCTGAACCTCGCGCTGGGTGCTGCGGAGGCCCGCCTGAGGACCGCACTGACAGCTGCGTGCAAGACGCTGCGCGAGATCCGGGCTCCGGACACGCCGGGCGGAATGCACACCGGGGCCGCGGACGACGACCCGGCCGCGCAGGCCGCAGCGGACGGTACTCCAGTGCCAGGGCTACTCGAACTGCGCGCCGATCCGCTCGGCGCCGACATCCGCATCCTGTTTGCGGTGGAGCCGCCGGGCACCGTCACCTTTCTTGCCGTGCTGGACGGCGCGGACGCAATCAGCGATCACCGCGACGAGGCGATCGAGCTGGCCGGCCAGCTGCTGACAGACATCCGCGACGGTAGCTGGCCGCCGGCCGGTACCGGCAGTACCGGGAACGGCGAGGTCTGCTTCGACGATCCGGCCACCTTACTGGTCACGTTCTTCCCCGATCACGGTGCTGCCGTCCGCGCGCGGGCAGCGGAGCTCGCGGTGCTAGGCACCCTGGTGCGCCTGCGGCGGGACCGGGAGCTGAGCATCGCCGCCGTGGCTACCGCCTCCGGCCTCCCGGAGCACCGTGTCTGGGAGATCGAGCACGCTGGACTGCGGGCCGCCGGGCTGCACGAGGCGGCGGCCTATGTCCGGGCCCTCGGCGGGCGCCTCGACCTGACAGCGGCGTTCGGCCCGGCAGCGCGGACCGGCTTGTCCTGACCGCTGCGCACGGGCTTGCCCGGACCACGCCGGCCCGACCCGTCCGCACCTGCTCATCAGCCACCGGGTGGTCACCAGATGCGCGCCGGAGCAGCCTGGGCCGTCACCGGGATGATCTATTGTGGGCGCGATGACCGCTGCCTGCTCTCGCCGCGGCGCGCTGTGAGGCTCGACTCAGCCGCCTCGCTCCGGCCGCTTCGCTACCGGAATTTCGCCCTGCTGTGGACCGCGAGCCTGGTGTCGAACGTCGGCTCCTGGATGCAGACTGTCGCGGTCGGTGCCCTGGTCATCTCCCGGACCGGGCAGGCGAGCTGGGCGGCGCTGGTGGCCGCGGGCGCGTTCCTGCCGATCGGGCTGCTCGCGCCGGTCGGCGGCGCCCTGGCCGACCGCATCAGGCGCCGGCCGGTGATAGCCGGCGGCGACCTGGCCGCCGGGCTCATCGCCGCGACGATCGCCGCGCTGGTCGCCTCCGGCCAGGACAGCCCCGGGCTGCTGCTGGCCCTGGTCACGCTGCAGGGCTCGGTCTCCGCCCTGATCGGCCCGTTCAGCCAGGCCATCCTGCCTGACCTGGTGCCGCGGTCGGAGTTCCTGGCAGCCAGCTCGCTGAACAACGCGCAGTTCAACGCCGGCCGCATCATCGGGCCGGCGCTGGCCGGCGCCACCATCGCCGCGTTCGGCTATGCGGCCAGCTTCGTGGCCAACGCGGTCTCGTTCCTCGCCGTCGTGATCGCCGTCATGTTCCTGCGGCTGTCTCCGCCGCCAGGCCGCCAGGGCACGCTCCTCGCATCGCTTCGGACCGGCATCACGGCGGCACGAGCGGAGATATCGTGCCGCGCGGCCATCCTGTCGATGGCGGTGGTGGCATTCCTGGCCGCCCCGTTCATCGCGCTCGTGCCGGCCATGGCGCTACGGCTCAGCCATCACGGCAGCCCGGCAACCGTCGCCGGGCTGACGGCCTACCTGACCACAGCACAGGGCATCGGCGCGGTGACCGGCGCGTTGCTGCTCGCGCCGCTCGCGGTCCGGATCGGCCGCGGCCGGGTGCTCGGGTGGGCGCTGGCACTGCTGCCTGTCGCGCTGCTCGGCTACAGCGCGGCCGGCTCGCCCTGGTGGGGCATCGCTGCCCTGTTCGTGGTGGGCCTTGTCTACCTCGGAGTGCTGTCCGGCCTGTCGACCACCGTCCAGCTCTTCGCGCCGCAGGCATACCGCGGCCGGGTGCTCAGCTTCTTCCTGGTCGCGCTGGGTGTCAGCTACCCGGTCGGCACCCTGGTCCAGGGTCGCGTCGCCGACAGCATCGGCGTCGGCTGGACTACGGCCGCGTCGGCGCTGGCCCTCAGCGTGGTGATGGCCCTCATCGCGACGTTCCGGCCGGACTTCCGGCGCGCGCTGCTCGGCCGGGAGCCGCCGCCGGTACCGGCCGAGTCACCACGCGCCGGCCAGCCGCCGACAGCCGGGCCACCGCCGCTGGCAGCGCGTCCGGGGCCGGCCCAGCGGCCCGGCTCCGCACCGCCGCCGGTCCCGCCGCCAGCCGGGGACGCGCAGGTGGCACCCTGATGACGTGGCGAAGGCGGACGATGGGGTGATGGTGCAGGCGGACGGACCGGGCGCGGCGCCGGGCAGCGGCCGGGTCAGCGATGCCACCATTGCCAGGCTCGACCAGGCGATGGGCTCGCTGGGCACCGCGGCCATGCTGGCCATGGACCGGCGGCTGCCCTGGTTCCGGCAGATGTCGGCGGAGAACAGGTCCTGGCTCGGGCTGGTGGCTCAGGCAGGCGTCGCCGCCTTCGTCGACTGGATCAAGCATCCCCAGCGAACCCGGCCGGCGGTGGCGGGCGAGGTTTTCGGCACGGCCCCGCGCGAGCTTGCCCGGGCGGTCAGCCTGCAGCAGGCAGTCGAGATGGTCAGGGTCATCGTCGACGTGGTCGAGTCCCAGGTCGACGAGCTTGCGGCACCGGGCGGGGAGGCCGAGCTGCGGGAAGCGGTGCTCCGCTACACCAGGGAGATCGCCTTCGGCACTGCCCAGGTCTACGCCCGCACCGCCGAGGCTCGCGGTGCCTGGGACGCCCGGCTCGAGGCGCTGGTGGTCGAGTCACTCGTCCGCGGCGAGGTCGATGATGGCCTGCAGTCCTGGGCATCGGCGCTGAACTGGTCGTTCACCCCGGTCACGGTGATCGTGGGCACGGCCGAGGAGAGCGAGCCCGAGGGGCTGATCGACGAGTTCCGGATGCTGGCCCGGCGCGCCCGGCTCGATCTGCTGGCCGGGGTGCACGGCAACCGGATCGTGCTGGTGGCAGGCGGCGGCGCCGATCCGCTCGACGCGGCCCGGCACTTCGCCGGCCGGTTCGGGCCGGGCCCGGTGGTGGTCGGGCCGGCCGTGCCCGATCTGCAGTCGGCGGTCGCGTCGGCTGCTGCGGCGCTCGCGGGGCTACGGGCCGCCGGTGGCTGGCCGGAGGCGCCGCGGCCGGTGCTGGCCAGCGACCTGCTGCCGGAGCGGGCGCTCGACGGGGACGAGACCGCTCGGGCGAGCCTGATCGGCGAGGTATACGAGCCGCTGCTCAGCGGGGGCACGGCGCTGCTCGACACCGTCATGACCTACCTGGAGCAGGGCAACTCGCTGGAGGCGACGGCCAGGCTGCTGTTCGTGCACCCGAACACGGTGCGGTACCGGCTCCGCCGGGTAGCCGAGCTGACCGGCATCACCCCTGGTGACGGCAGGGGCGGATTCGCGCTCTGGACGGCCGTCGTGCTGGGCCGCCTCGCGCACAAGTGAACATGAGTTGTAGGGTTTCAACATAACCATGCGTTGAAAGTTCGTTTGCTTCGGCATAGGTATGGCGGAGTCCTACAGTGCAGGCTTAGACAATGCTCCTCATCGCGGCCCCCGGTCAGGGCGCTCAGACTCCTGGATTTCTCAGCCCGTGGCTTGAATTGCCCGGTTTCGCCGACAAGCTGGCCGCGTGGTCCGAGCTGGCGGGCTGTGACCTGATCCGGTGCGGCACGACCGCGGACGCGGACGAGATCAGGGACACCGCGGTCGCCCAGCCCTTGCTGGTGGCCGCCGCCATCGCGACCGCCACCGACCAGCTGGTGGACGGGACCCACCCGGTCAGCCGCCAGTCGGTCGCGTTTGCCGGGCACAGCGTCGGCGAGCTGGCGGCCGGAATGCTGGCTGGCGTGATCACTGCTGAGGATGCAATGCGCCTGGTCAGGGTGCGTGCTCGCGGCATGGCAGCGGCAGCGGCCAGCGAGCCCACGGGCATGACCGCAGTGCTTGGCGGCGACGAGGCGACGGTGCTGGCCGCGATCGAGGCGCACGGCCTGACCCCGGCGAACGTGAACGGGGCTGGCCAGATCGTGGCCGCCGGGACGCTGACCGAGCTAGCGGAGTTTGCCGAGGACCCGCCGGCCGGCGCGCGGCTGCGGCCGCTGTCGGTAGCCGGCGCTTTCCACACCCGGCACATGGCCCCGGCAGTGGATGACCTCACTGCCACCGCGCAGTCCGTGCACACCGCAGACCCGGTCAGCCCGGTGCTGTCCAACCGCGACGGGGCCGTCGTGCGCTCCGGCAAGGACTGGCTGGACCGGATGATCACTCAGGTCAGCGCGCCGGTCCGGTGGGACAAGTGCATGGCAACGATGTCCACGCTCGGCGTTACCGCCCTTGTCGAGCTGCCGCCAGCCGGGACGCTCACCGGCCTGGCCCGCCGCGTGCTGCCCGGCGTCCGGCTCGTCAGCCTCAAGAGCCCCGACGATCTTGCCGCTGCCCGCGTGCTGCTTGCCGAGCACGCCGATAGTCATGACGATCACCACGCACCGGAATGGCGCCTGCTGGTGGCGCCGCTGGCCGGGACGTTCCGCGCGCCCGATGGCCATCCGCACGCCGTGCCGCCCGGCATGGCCGTCGGCACCAGCACGGACCTCGGTCAGGTGGAGATGCGCGGTGGCAGTCACGTGGTGACCGCCGGGTTCCCGGCGACCGTCATCGAATGGCTGGTCGAGGACGGAGACCCGGTCAGCGCCGGGCAGCCGCTGCTGCGGCTGCTCCCGCAGCCAGCCGAGTAGCACAGGCCGGTCGGCCGCCGACCGGCAGCACAATCCGGAACCAACATTCACGAACCGGCGAAAGGCAGCAAGATACATGCGACTCACCGAGGGTCAACCCGGCGCTCGAGTGCTGGCTTTCGGCGGCTACCAGCCTGCCAGAGTCGTCACCAACGACGAACTGTCCGAGACCGTGGACACTAACGACGAGTGGATCCGCAGCCGGGTCGGGATCGCCAGCCGGCGGATCGCCGGCCCGGATGAGACTGTCGCCGACATGGCCGTGCAGGCCGGCGGCAAGGCCCTGGCAGCCAGCGGCCTGTCCCCCGCCGACGTGGACCTGGTGATCGTGGCCACCTGCACGCCCGAGGTGCAGATTCCCAACACCGCCGCCACCGTGGCCAAGCGCCTCGGCATCATCGCGCCCGGCGCCTACGACCTGAACGCGGCCTGCGCCGGCTTCTGCTACGCGCTGGCCAACGCGTCCGACGCGGTACGCACAGGCACGGCCAGCAACGTGCTGGTCATCGGTGCCGAGAAGCTCTCCCAGTGGGTCGACTGGACCGACCGCTCGACCTGCATCATCTTCGCCGATGGTGCCGGGGCGGCCATTGTCGGCGCGGTCGGCGACCCGGCCGAGACGCCCGGCATCGGCCCCGTCGTCTGGGGCAGCGACGGCGACCTGGCCGACAAGATCTACATCAAGGACCGGAACTCCTTCATCTTCCAGGAAGGACAGGCAGTCTTCCGCTGGGCCACCACGGCGCTGGCGCCGCTGGCCAGGCAGGCCTGCGAGAAGGCCGGGGTCGACCCGACCGAGCTCGCCGCGTTCGTGCCGCATCAGGCCAACCTGCGGATCGTCGAGGCGATCGCCCGCAGGCTCGGCGCCCCGCAGGCGATCGTAGCGTCAGACATCGTGACCGCCGGCAACACCTCGTCGGCGTCGATCCCGCTGGCGCTGTCGCGGATGATCGAGCGCGGCGAGGTCGCGTCCGGCTCGAAGGCGCTGCTCGTCGGTTTCGGGGCGGGCATGTGCTACGCCGCGCAGGTGATCACGGTACCCTGACCCCCGCCCCGGTCCGGGGCAAGCAACCCATCGCAGTACTGCCGCAACACAGGCAACAGTCCCGCAAAAGGAGAACGGAACACCAATGGCCATGACGGAGCAGGAAATCCTGGAGGGTCTCGGCGAGATCATCGACGAGGTCGCGGGCGTGCCCGCCGACCAGGTGACCCCGGAGAAGACCTTCGTAGACGACCTCGACATCGACTCGCTGTCGATGGTGGAGATCGCGGTCGCGGCGCAGGACAAGTTCGGCGTCGAGATCCCAGACGACCAGCTCAAGGACCTCAAGACCGTGCAGGACGTCGTCGACTACGTGCGGCGCGCAGACGTATCTGCCTGACGGCTTGTCTAGCTGGGAGCCGGGCGCGGCGCGGCGCCGGCGCGATTCGTGCAGGCGCGGCGCCGCGTAACCCCCGACTCGACGAGGAGCAGGAGCACAGTGGTGACAGACCGGACACGCGTCGTCGTTACCGGCCTTGGAGCAATAACGCCGGTGGGCGCCGACGTAGCCAGCACCTGGGAGTCGATGCTGGCCGGCCGGAGCGGCGTGCAGCAGCTGACCGACGACTGGGCCGCCGAGCTGCCAGCCAGGATCGCGGCCTGGGCGGCAGCCGATCCAGCGACCCTGATCGACAGGGTGCAGGCACGCCGGCTAGACCGGTGCGAGCAGTTCGCCCTGGTGGCTGCCCGCGAGGCGTGGGCACACGCCGGATCGCCCGACGTGGATCCCGAGCGCCTCGGCGTCGTGGTGTCCAGCGGCATCGGCGGCATCGCGTCCATCCTGTCGGCTTACGACACGCTGAAGGAGAAGGGCTGGCAGCGGCTGTCGCCCTACACCGTGCCGATGCTGATGCCCAACGGCTCAGCCGGCTGGATCGCCATCGAGCTGGGCGCAAGGGCGGGCGTGCACACCACGGTGAGCGCGTGCGCTTCGGGCGCCGAGGCGATCGGCTACGCGATGGACATGATCAGGTCCGGCCGCGCCGACGTCGTCGTGGCCGGCGGCACTGAGGCCGCGATCATGCAGCTGAACATCGCCGCGTTCGCCGCCATGCGCGCCCTATCCACCCGCAACGACGAGCCTGAGCGCGCGTCCAGGCCGTTTGACAAGGGCCGCGACGGGTTCGTACTCGGCGAGGGCGCGGGCGTCGTGGTGCTCGAGTCGGAAGAGCACGCGGCCAGGCGGGGTGCAACGGTGCACGCCGTCGCCGCTGGCGTCGGCTACTCCTCCGACGCCCATCACATCGCGCAGCCGGACCCGGAAGGGACCGGGCTCAAGCTCGTCATCGGCCGCGCACTAGCCGACGCGGGCATCGACGCCAGCCAGGTCTGCCACGTGAACGCGCACGCCACGTCCACCCCGGCCGGCGACGTGGTCGAAGCGCAGGCGATCGCCGCGGCGCTCGGTGAGTCTGCGTCCGGTGTGGTGGTCTCGGCCACCAAGTCGATGACAGGGCACCTTCTCGGCGGCGCTGGCGCGGTCGAGTCGGTTGCCGCGATCCTCGCGCTGCGCGACCGGGTCGCCCCGCCCACCATCAACCTGGAGGACCCCGACGACGACGCCGGGCTGACCATCTCGGCGCAGCCGCAGCAGCTGACGCCGCGCGGCAACGGCCCGATGGCCGTCCTGAACAACTCGTTCGGATTCGGCGGCGCCAACGTCGCGCTCGCCTTCACCGGAGCATGAGCCGTTGTCCCCCGCCTCGAGCGTGCCACCCGAGCAAGACGCCCCCGTTCCCCCCGAGGAGATCGCCGTGACCATCGTGGATTCCAGGACTGCCACCGACCTTCTCAATGCAGCCGACCGCACCACCCGGGCCCAGGCCACCGCAGCCCGGCCAGCAGCCAGGGCAGCCGCGCAGACTTCGCCGCCGCCAGCGACCGGCCCCAAGCGCGACCCGCAGTCCCGGCTTGAAGCCCTGTTCGACGAGGGCACGCTGGAGTTGCTGCTGCCCGCCGACGACAGCGGCATGCTGGCTGGCAGCGGTCGCGTCGGCGGCGTGCCCGCAGTGGCGTTCGCCAGCGACCCGCGCGTCCAGGGTGGCGCCATGGGCATCGACGGCTGCAAGGCCATCGTCGCCGCCTACGACCACGCCGTCGAGATCGGCGCGCCGATCGTCGGGCTCTGGCACTCGGGCGGCGCCCGCATCCTCGAGGGGGTCCAGAGCCTGCACGCGGTCGGCATGGTGTTCGCGGCGATGACCCGCGCATCCGGCAAGGTTCCGCAGATCTCGGTGGTGCTCGGGGCCGCGGCCGGCGGCGCCGCCTACGGCCCTGCGCTGACCGACCTGGTGATCCTGTCCGAGCAGGGCCGCATCTTCGTCACCGGCCCGGACGTGGTGCGCAGCGTCACCGGCGAGGACGTCGACATGGAGCGGCTGGGCGGGCCGGAGCCGCATAGCCGCCGCTCCGGCGTGGTGCACATCGTCACCGCCACCGACCGTGAGGCTTTCGACCGGGCCCGCCAGCTGGTCATGCTGTTCGGTCACCAGATCATGGCCAGCGACGATGCGGTGCCCGACACCGACCTGAGCGCGCTGCTGCCGGAGTCGCCGCGGCGAGCCTACGACGTGCACCCGCTGATCGCCGGGCTGCTGGACGAGCCGGGCATCGAGCTGCACCCGCGCTGGGCACCGAACATCGTGACCACGCTCGGCCGGCTGGCTGGCCGCACCGTCGGCGTGATCGCGAATAACCCGCTGCGTCTTGGCGGCTGCCTGGACGCAACGTCCGCCGAGAAGGCCGCCAGGTTCGTCCGGATGTGTGACGCCTTCGGAGTGCCGCTGGTTGTGCTGGTCGACGTTCCCGGATATCTGCCCGGCGTCGGCCAGGAGTGGGATGGCGTGGTGCGCCGCGGCGCCAAGCTGCTGCACGCGTTCGCGGAGGCGACGGTGCCGCGGGTGACGCTGGTCACCCGCAAGGCCTACGGCGGCGCCTACATCGCGATGAACTCGCGGGCGCTCGGTGCCACGAAGGTGTTCGCCTGGCCAGGTGCGGAGCTCGCGGTGATGGGCTCGGTCGCGGCCGTCCGCATCCTGCACCGCCGCACGCTGGCCGCTGCCGCGCCAGAGGATCGCCAGCAGGTGGAGGCCCGGCTCGCGGCCGAGCATGAGGAGATTGTCGGCGGGCTGCCTCGTGCCGTCTCGGTCGGTGTCATCGACGAGGTGGTCGAGCCGGACAAGACCCGGCAGGCCATCGTCGATGCCATTGCCGAGGCGCCAGCTGGCCGCGGCCAGCATGGCAACATCCCGCTTTAGCCCGCGCCCACGGGCGACGTTTGCGGTCGAGCTGCCGCGCCCGCGACAGCTGGACCGCAAAGGTCTGACCTGATGATCGTGCCGGCCGCCTACCGGTTGACTGTGCGCATGTCCGCGTAGCGGTCGCCGGCCGGGGCGCCGACGTTCTCCTCGAGCCAGGCGATATCGTCGCCGGTCAGCTCGATGCCGGCGGCAGCGAGGTTCTGCTCCAGGTAGACCCGCCGCTTGGTGCCGGGGATGGGAACGATGTCCTCGCCGCGGGACAGCACCCAGGCCAGCGCGAGCTGGCCCGGCGTGCAGCCCTTGGTCACCGCCAGCTGCTCGACGATCCCGGCGAGCTTGACGTTGCGGTCGAAATTGTCGGCCGCGAACCGCGGGAATCGCTCGCCGCGCGAGTCGCCAGCCGGCAGGTCGTCCCTCGTCTTGAGCGCTCCGGTCAGCAAGCCGCGGCCGAGCGGGCTGTAGGCAACGAAGCCGACGCCGAGCTCGCGCACGGCCGGCAAGATCTCTGCCTCGATGTCACGGCTGAACAGGCTGTACTCGCTTTGCAGCGCGCTGATCGGGTGCACGGCGTGCGCGCGCCGGATCGTCGCCGCCGATGCCTCGGATAGCCCGAGGTAGCCGACCTTGCCCGCCTCGACCAGGGCGGCCATCGCGCCAACGGTCTCCTCGATCGGCACGGTGGTATCCACCCGGTGCTGGTAGTACAGGTCGATGTGATCGGTGCCGAGCCGGGCCAGCGACGCATCGCACGCGGCCAGCACGTACTCGGGACGGCCGTTGATGCCGACCCACGAGCCGTCTTCGCGGCGCTCGTTCCCGAACTTGGTTGCCAGCACGACCTGATCGCGCTGGCCGGCGATTGCCTTGCCGACGAGCCGCTCGTTGGTGAACGGCCCGTACATGTCGGCAGTGTCGAGGAACGTGCAGCCGAGCTCGATAGCCCGGTGGATGGTGGCGATCGACTCGGCCTCGTCGCGGGCGCCGTAGAACTCCGACATGCCCATGCAACCGAGGCCGATGGCGGAAACTGACAGGGAGCCAAGGTGTCGTGTCTGCATGCCTCCAACTTACCGGTGGCGCCTCCGGTTAAGCCATTCGCCGCTGGCTGCCGCCGTCCGCGGCGGGAATGCCGCGGTGCCGTCAGGCGCTGACCATAGCCATGGACGCTGATGACTCGCTGCCACTGGCGGTGCTGGACTTTGTCGGGATCGAGTACGGCGAGAGCGCCGTGGCGGCGCTGGCCGGGGCGGTGGGCATCGCGCAGGCGGTCGAGGCGGCGGGCTACCGCAGGTACTGGGTATCCGAGCACCACAACATGCGCAGCCTGGCCTGCAGCGCCCCCGAACTGCTGATCGCGCACGTCGGCGCGCTCACCTCCCGGATCCGCGTCGGCGCAGCCGGGATCATGCTGCCGAATCACTCGTCGCTGAAGGTCGCCGAGACGTTCCGGACGCTGCTAGCCATGTATCCGGGCCGGGTCGACCTGGCGCTGGGCCGCGCTCCCGGCACTGACCCGCTGACCGCCCACGTGCTGCGCCGCGGCATGGTCGCCGACGCGGCGGCGGAGTTTCCCGCACAGGTAGGCGAGCTGCTGGCGTTCCTCGGTGACGGGTTCCCTGACAGCCATCCCTATCAGCCGCTGGTGGCGGCGCCTGTCATCGACGAGCGGCCCGAGCTGTTCATCCTGGGTTCCAGCCCGTACGGGCCCCAGTTCGCTGCGGTCAACGGGATGAGCGCCGTCTTCGCTCATCACATGAGCCCGGACCTGGCCTTCGGGGCACTGCAGGAGTACCGGCGCAGGTTTGCGCCGCGGACGGCGGGCGCCGAGCCATACTCGGCGATGTCCGTCCTGGCCTTCGCCAGTGACGACCCGGACGCCGTTATCGACTTCGAGGCTGCCTGGACGCTGACCATCCAGAACATCCGCCGGGGCATCCGGGAGCCGCTGGCTCCCGAGACGGTGCGCGATCTCGCCCGGTCGGCGGAGTTCAGGTCGCGGCGGGCCGACGACGGCCGGATGGTGACGGGCGAGCCGAAAGCAGTCGCCGAGCGGCTGCTGGAGATGAAGCAGCTCGCTCAGGCCGACGAGATTGTCGTGGTCACGCCCAGCCTCGGGCGGGGGCAGCGGAAGGCAAGTTACGCCGCCATCGCGGACGCCTGGCGCGCCGCAGCCTGACCGGCGTTCGGGGCCGGCTGCGGCGAGGGCGCCGGTCAACGGGCCGACGCCGGCTGGCCGGCGTCGGCCAGCCAGGCCGCCAGGCCGCCGGCACGGCTACGCCGTCGTGGAGCAGCGAGCCGCGCCTACGGTCACGGTGATGCCATCGCCCGCGCCCGCGTACAGGTAGATGTCCGCGTACCCGTTCCCGTTGGTTTCATAACTCCAGGTCGCGCCGTTGCTGGCGGTGGCCGTCGCCGTCCGGTGCGGCTGGTTGGAGTGCACGTACACGTCGTAGTCGTTGTACGTCGAGTTGTACGCGGCGGTGGCCCGGCACCAGGCTGAGTGATGCCGGTGCCGCCCGTGCCCGCGCAGGCCCAGCTTCTGCTCGGCCGTCAGCCAGTCGGTCGCGATCGCCTGCTGGGCTGCCGCCAGCCTGATCCGCCCGTCGCAGACAGCGTGGTTCAGGGCGTTCTCGACCGCATCTTTCGGGTTGGGGATGCGGCCGATCTCCGGCCACAGGTTCGTGATGTCGTTGCTGCCGCCCAGCTCCAGCGGGACGAGGTGATCAAGCTCGCTCTTCGTGCCGCGGTGCACGTAGTACGCGGGATAGGCGACCCGGAACTTCGCCCGCTCGGTCTGCGACTCCGGCGGCCTGACCGTCCGCGTCCACCCGGCTTTGCAGATGGTGGAACCGATATCTCGCTGGGTGACCTTCGGATCAATGCTGCCCGGAGTACAGGACCGGTCCGGCAGCTGGCGGTGGTCCCTGGTGTGACAGGAGGTGAGGTGGATCGAGTACGTCACGTGCCGTGGATCATGAATCTTCTTCAGCCCGGCCGAACTCGCGCTCCCGCTCGCGCTCGCAGCTGGCCCGAAGCAGGCGACGACCGCCGCGCACGCAATCCCCGCCACGATCTTCCGCATCTGCGTCTCCTCGCCGGCCGCGCCGACACCACGTGCCCCGGTTGTGACGCGCCCCGGCGGCTCCCGGTTTACCCACCGGGCTGGCGAGCGAGTCAGCCGGGCCGCAGGCCGCTGCCGTGCGCGATCGCGGCGGCCTCGGTCCGGCTCGATGCGCCAAGCTTGGCGAGGATGTTGGAAACGTGCACGCTGACGGTCTTGTCCGAGATGAACAGCTCCGCAGCGATCTCGCGGTTGGTACGGCCGGCCGCCAGGAACCGGAGCACCTGCTGCTCTCGGTCGGTTAGTGCGCCGAGCGCACCGGGCCGCACCGCGCCACGCCCCAGCCGCGCCCGGCGGCCGAGATCGGCCAGCGCATCGCGCAGCCTGGTGGCGCCGAGTCCCTCGGCCGCCTCGGTGGCAGTCAGCCATTCCTGCTGGGCCGCATCGCGCTGGCCGTCCTCAGCCAGAGCCTCCGCGAGGCGCCAGCGCGTTCTGGCCGCCTCGTAGCCGAAATCGGCACCAAAGGCCGCCAGCACGGCCCGCCAGTGTTGCGGCTTGTTGTCACCCGATGCGCGCCACCACTCGGCTTCTGCCCTGGCCAGCCAGCCACGACCGTCAACGCCGAGCGCGGCCTTGCTGTTGCCCTTCCTGGCGATCTCCACCAGGGACTGGGCTTGCGCCACGATCGCGGTGTCATCCTGGCCGGCTGCCCGCGCATGCCGCGCCTGGTCAGCCAGCGCCGCGAGGCCAACTGCGGCCGGCCGCATAACCTGCGGGCTGTAATCGGCGCTCCACGCCGTGGACGCGCCGATGGTAGCCAGCACGGCGCTGACCGCGTCCTCGAGCCTGCCAGCCCAGTACGCATCCTCGGCGAACAGGCCGCCGGCGATGTACGCGGCGAGCAAGTCCTCGGCCATGTACGGCTCGAGCCAGGTACGGCGGTCGGCAACCCGCCCGCTTCCCCTGGCCACGTCGATGAACAGTGCCATCGCCGACAGCCGTGCCTCGGCCACGTTCCCCACCCGGACCGGGAACCGGTTTGCGATCTCCTGCGCGTGGTCCCAGTTGCCGTCCGAGTAGTGCGCCAGGTAATGCAGGTACTGCAGGTCCAGGCCGTAAGGCGCGAGGCTCAGGCCCGCCTGCTCGGCCCGGTGCGTGCCCGCATGCGCGGTCAGGCCCGCCTCCCTCAGATCGCCGGACTCCAGCTGGACGATCGCCAGCAGGGTCCGGGCCCGAAGCTCGACGCCGGTCCGGTCGGACTGGCTGGCCAGCTCGACCGCCTTGGCGAGGATCGCCTTCGCCTCGTCGATGCGGCCCGCGCGCACGCTCACGGCACTGAGCGTCGCCAGCGCGTCAGCCTGCAGCCACGGGGCGCCCGCTGCGCTGGCCGCCGCGTCGGCTTCCTCGGCCCTCGCCCTGGCCGGCTCGGTGTCGGCATGGCTCAGCAACGCCCGGGCGTGCGTGGCCAGCGCGCCGGCCCGCTCCCACGTGGGCGGGTCCGCTGGCAGCACCTCGACGGCCGCGCTGGCCATCGCTATGGCCTCGGCATCCTCATCGATGTCCAGCAGGAAGTAGGCGAGCCGCTCCTTGGCGCGGCACAGCAGGCGCAGGTCAGCCTCGGGAGGCTCCGCCAGGTGGGCGACGAGCCGTCGCAGCTGCTTGACGGCCTGCGCAACCTGACCGCCGTCGGCCGCGCTCAGCGCTGACTTGAAGCCCAGCTTGCCGCGGCTCATGCCGCCGAGCTTCTCCGGTTCTGCCACCCGGTCCCACAGCTCGAGCGCCTGGTCAAAATGCCGGTGTGCCTCCGCCGGGGCGGCCAGCCGCCAGGCCTCCGCGCCCGCGCGCACCGAGGCGGCAAAGGTGCCGGGAATGTCATGGCTGGCCATGCAGTGCAGGGCCAGCTCGGCCGCTGACCCCGGCACGTCCGCGAGGCGCACCTCGTCGGAGAGCAGCTCGGCGAGGCGCGCGTGCAACCGGGTCCGCTCCCCCGGCAGGAGATCGTTGTAGATAGCTTCGCGGAGCAGCGCGTGGCGGAACGCCAGGCCCGTTGTGCCGTCCGGCACCAGCAGCTGCCGCGCGACCGCCTCCCGGACGCCAGTCTCGAACTCCGCGGTGGGCAGCCCGGCGGCGCGCATCACGAGCTCGTCGTCGATCCGGCGGCCGGCCACGGCAGCCGCCCTGAGCACCTGCTGAGCCGCGGCCGACAGATCGACGGTGCGCGCAAGCAGCAGGTCGGCGAGGCCGGTGGGCAGTTCGCTGCCCGCGGCGGAGGTCGCCAGCAGTTCCTCCGCGAAGTAAGCGTTGCCCTCGGCGCGCCGGATCACCCGGTCGATCACGGCGGGGTCCGAGCTCCCGTCCGCCATCCGGACGAGGTGCATGGCCATGGCCACCGAGTCCAGCGGCCCGACGTCGATGGCGGTGACGCTGGGCAGCCGCTGCAGCTCGGCGACGACCGACCGGAGCGGATGGGCTCGGTGCAGGTCATCGGAACGATAGCTGAGCGCCAGCGCTATCCGCTCGCCGCGAAGCATCCGGCTCAGGAAGGTAACGAGGTCCCTGGTGGAGCGGTCGGCCCAGTGCAGGTCCTCGAGCGTGAGCAAGACGGGATTCGCCTCCGCCAGCTCGGTGAGCATGCCGAGCACCGAGCCGAACAGCTGCTGCTGTGCCATCCCGGGCAGGTCGCCGGGCTGCCGGGTGATCTCGCCATCGGGCAGCAGCCGCGCCAGCACCGGGCGCGTTGCCAGTGCTTCGTGCAGGCCGACGCTCGCTGCCCCGCGCAGCGCGTCCGCCAGCGGCAGGTAGGGCACGGTGTCAGCGAGTTCAGCGCAGCGGCCGGAAAGCACCGTGAAGCCGCGCCGGGCGGCCTCCTCCGCCAGCTCGGTCAGCAGCCTGGTCTTGCCGACTCCGGCGTCACCGCTGACGAGGAAGACAACGGACTGGCCGGCCTCGGCCTCGGCCAGCAGCTCGAGCATTCGCCCGAGCTCGGCGGCCCGGCCTACAAGCGGAGTTAGCACCCATTCATTATCCCCGCTGGGTCGGACAGTCCGGCCCGCCCGGCACGGCCCGGCTAGCTGGTGAAGGCGATCAGTACCGAGCACGGCGCGCGATGAGCGACCGAGTTGGGAACGCTGCCCAGCACCCGGCGCACGCCGGTCATGCCCTTGTTGCCCACGATGATCAGATCGGCCTTGACCTCGCTCGCCACGGCGCAGATGGCCTCGGCGGCATCGCCGCTCCTGGCGTGAGTCTGGGTGTCAATCCCGGCCGTCCGCGCCCGGGACTCGTGGTCGGCGAGCACGGTCTCGGCCAGGTCGCCAGACTCCAGGCCGTGCTCCTCGCCGCCTGCGCTGCTGAAATGCTGAGGCCGGTAGGCCGACACGATATGCAGCCTGCCGCCGGTCAGCTTGACCAGCTCGATCGCCTGCCGGACGGCCTCGGTTGCCGTGTCCGACGCGTCAGCACCCACAACAACCGTCTCGAACACTTCGATCTCCGTCCTCAGGGCTGTCTCGATTGATGAACCTGCGCCGCACTATAGCCGGTTTGTCCTCGTGCTTACTGACGGCCAGGTGCGACGTTCATTCAGCGCGGATGAACCTCGGTTCCCTGCCTGCCCGCGATGTGCGCCGGCGGGTCGAGCCCGGCCGGCAGCGCCAGGTCCGGTACCGGGCTTGCCCACCGTGTTTCGATCGGCAGTTCCCCGGCCCACAGCCCTAGTTCGGCGTCGGGGCTGTCAGCGTCATCGGGCGGCCCGGACCGAACCTTGACCGAAGCCTCCGCGAGGCTGAGTGCAAGCAGCCGGGTAGCGGCTAGCTCCTTCCGGCTCGGCTGGCGGACGTAGTCCCACTGTCCCGGCGCCATGTGCTCGGAGATGAGCCGCAAGCCGGCCAACTTCTCGTCCGCGTCGGTGACCTCTCGCGGAGCCGCGTAGATCATGGCGCTGCGGTAGTTGACCGCGTGCTCGAAGACAGAACGGGCCAGCACCAGGCCATCCACTACCGTCACGGTCAGGCACACCTCGGGCGCGGTGCCAGCCAGGCTCTGGCTGGCGACCGATCCGTGCACGTAGACGTGCTGGTCGTCGAAGCCGTAGCCGGTCGGCACGACCATGAAGCCTGCCGCCGCCGGCGCGCCCAGGTGCGCGACGAAGCCGGCCCGCAGCACCCTGAGTAGTTCGGCGCGGTCTGTTCTGCCCTGCTCGCGCAGCCGGCCGTGCCGGGTCCGCGCGGTGCCGGACAGCGGCGCGTGCAACGGCCCGTCCAGCGGTGAGCTGGCTGCGGTTTCAGTCACGACTGACGTCCTTCGGCACGGAAATCTAGGCCATCAGTCTATTCGACCACTGATTCAGTGCATCCGGTCTACCGGAGCGCCAGCTCGACCCCCTGCTGCCGGGACAGCATCGCGCCCTGCCGGTAGAACTCGTCGAACAACTCGGCGCCAAGCTCGGTGCGAAGCCGGGCATGCTCGGCCGCCCGCAGTCGCTCCTCCAATGACGACCAGCTGATGCTCCCGTCCGCGATGGCGTACCGGATCCGCACGTCCGCGGCGCCGTGCAGTCGCGCGGCCTTGGCATGATCTGCCTGCCAGGCTGCGCAGCACGCAGCGCCGAACAGCACCTCGCACACATCCAGCCGGATGCCGCTGCGGCGCGCGAACTGCAGGCAGCGCCGGACCAGCGGGACTGCTTCCTCCGGCTGGCCCTCGATGAGCAGCAGGATGACCAGGTCCTCCCGGAAGAAGTACAGGTAGATCTCGTCGCCGAGGCCCTCGGCTGCGGCGATAGCGGCGTTCAGGTGCGCCCGGGCCTGGCTGATGCGCCCGGCCGCCAGGTCATAGACGAACAGCATGTGCAGCTCGTTCGCGGCCAGCAGCTCGTCGCCGGACTGGCGGAAGCAGTCCAGCGCCTCGAGCCGGATCCGCCGGTTCTCCTCGTCGGACTGCTCCGTCATCGCCAGGCATCTCAGTAGCTCACCGAGGAGCTGCCGGTCGCCGGTGGTGCGGGCGAGCGCCACTCCCGGCTCCGCCAGCTGCTGGACCCGCTCCAGGTCGCCGTCAGTGAAGGCAATCTCACTGAGCAGGCCGAGCGCACGCGCCCGCAGGGACGGCTCGCCGAGGATCTCCGCCATCGCCAGGCTGCGCTCGGCGAAGTCCTTGGCCTCGGCTCTGGCGCTCGGGTCCGCCTGCCGCAGCAGCGCGAGCAGCCTGGACGCCGCCAGCAGTGCGCTGGCGGTCAGCGCTGACACGGCGGAATCATCCTGCTCGAGCGCGGCGCGCAGGTAGCTGAGCACTTCCGGCTGCGCCCTGCTCACCGCGAACCGCTGCAGCGCGGTGCCGAGCCTGATCACCTCGCCCGTGCGGCCTTCCGCCGCCAGGTAGCCGAACACGGCGCGGATATTGTCCCACTCGGCGTCCAGCCGCCGCAGCCAGTAGCCCTGCCGGGGGCCGGTCAGCGCGGGTCCCGCCGCCGCTGCCACCCGCAGGTAATAATCGGCATGCCGGTCCCTGATGCCCGTCAGCTCGGCTTCCCCGGCCGCCTTGAACAGCTCCTGGGCGGCGTACTGGCGTACCGTCTCCAGCAGCCGGTAGCGCAGCGAGTCCGCTGCCCGGTCCGCGATCACCAGGCTCTTGTCGACCAGCGAGCCGAGCAGGTCCAGCACGTCGATGACATCGATTCCTTCGGCCGCGCAGATTGCCTCCGCCGCCTCCAGCTCGAAGCTGCCAGCGAATACCGACAGCCGCCGCATCGCCTCGCGCTCGGCCGGCGCGCAGCAGGTCGAAGGACCAGTCGACGGTGGCCAGCAGCGTCTGCTGCCGCGGCATGGCCTTGCGGCTGCCACCAGTCAGCAGCCGGAACCGCTGGTCCAGGCGCTCGCTCAGGTGCCGTAGCGACATCGACGACAGCCGGGCTGCAGCGAGCTCCAGCGCCAGCGGGATACCGTCCAGCCTGCGGCAGATCGTCGCCACCAGCGGTGCCGTCCGGTCGTCGAGGGTGAAGCCCAGGTCATGCGATCTCGCCCGCTCGACGAAGAGCTTGACCGAGTCGCAGACCGCCAGGTCGGCCGCGCTGATGGCCTCCCGTGGCGGCAGCGACATGGGCGGCACCCGGTAAACGCGCTCGCCTTCGATGCCGAGCGGCTCCCGCGACGTCGCCAGGAACCTGACACCCGGGCAGTACCGGATGATGCCGTCGCAGAATCCGGCCGCCGCGTCGATGACGTGCTCGCAGTTGTCGAGGACAAGCACGACATCCTGGCCGGTCAGCACCTCGATGACCGACTCCAGCGCGGACGGGCCCGAGTGGTCCGGCAGCCCAAGCGCCGCGGCGACCGCGCCCGGCACCTCGTCATCGTCAGTCACCGTGGCCAGCTCCGCGAACCAGACGCCGTCGCCGGCCGAGTCCAGCAGCTCCGCCGCGGCCTGCAGCGCCAGCCGCGTCTTGCCGCTGCCGCCCGAACCGGTGAGCGTCACCAGCCGTGACGACGCGGCCAGCGCCCGGACCTCGGCGAGCTCATGCTCCCGTCCGATGAACGCGCTCAGCTGGCCGGGCAGGTTGTTCGGCAGGTCGGGGTTGTCCAGCGAGGCCAGCGGCGGGAAGTCCTGGGCCAGGTAGCTGGCCTGAAGCTGGAACACCTGCTCCGGCCGCCCAAGGTCCCGCAGCCGGTGGGTGCCAAGGTCGAGGAGTGAAACGCCGTCCGGCAGCGACTGCGCCAGCAGCTCGGCCGTCGTTCCGGAGATCAGTACCTGGCCGCCGTGCGCCACCGACTCCAGCCGCGCGACGCGGTTGACCGCCGGCCCGAAGTAGTCGCTGTCCCGCTCCTCGCAGGCGCCGGTGTGCAGGCCCATCCGGACCCGGATGGGGCGGCTGGTCGGCCACTGCTGTGCGGTCAGCGCCCGCTGCGCTGTCAGCACCGCAGCCAGCGCGCACTCCGCCGTGGCGAACGCCGCGCAGAACGCGTCACCCACCGTCTTGAACACGTATCCGCCGGCCTGCTCGATCGCGCTGCGCACGATCTCGTCATGGCGCCGCAGGCCCTGCGTCATCGCCTCCGGCTCGGCCTCCCACAGCCGGGTCGAGCCTTCGATGTCGGTGAAGAGGAGGGTAACGGTGCCGGATGGGATCTCGGCCGGTTTCCGCACCCGCACACCTTATGCGAACAAGGCACCGCGGCGGTGCCTGCCGCACCCGCGCGGACCCTCGGGTGGCAACCCGCCGGGGCTCGGCCGGCCGGTCAGCCGGTTGCGTTCAGCCAGCGCACGGGCGCTCCCTCGCCGGCCCGCCGGAACGGCTCAAGCTCGTCGTCCCAGGGCTGCCCGAGCAGCAGGCTGAGCTCCGCCTCCAGCGACCCGCCAAGGGCCGGATGCCGCGGGCCGTGCCGGTCGCGCAGGTTGCCCAGCTGCGAGTCATCGGACCGGTCCGGGTTCCCTGATCGCGCCGACGCTGCTAGCGCCATCGCTGCCCGCAGCCGGTTCTCGCTGATCATGATGTCGCCGTTAGCCGCAATCGTGGCAGCGAACGTGCCGAGCGCCGGCGTGCAGCTGTAGCGGGCGGCGTCGCAGCCCGGGCTCGCGTCCTCGGTCACCTCGAACCGGACCAGGTTCCAGCTTGCCAGCGCGGAGGTGATGGCACCGGCCGCCCCTGGCTTGCCCTGCCAGAGCAGCTCCGCGCGCAGCGTTCCCGGCGCGGCAGGCTGGTCAACCCAGGCAGGCTGACAGGCACGCCAAGAACCCCGGCCACTGCCCACTCGATGTGCGGGCACAGCGCCGGGGGCGCACAATGCACGTGCAGCACGCCACGTACGGACACGCAGACCTCCCTGCAGCAGACGAGATTCGTCTTCCCCAACGACCTCGTCGCGCGCAGCGCGGCCTGGTGATCTTCCGCGACTCATTGTGCACTACTGCTGCTCCGCGCACCAGCACCACGGTCCGGATTGCCGGCGCGCCTGCGCGATATAGCCCGATCACGCCTGATGCCAGCGGGCTCGGCCCGTGATGAGATGAAGAAGTGAGCGCAGCAGCCCGCCAGGACAGCACCGGGCTGCCGTTCATTGCCGAGATGTACGCGGTACAACTCGACCAGCTCGCCGTCTTACTCGGCTGCACTGACCGGCAGGCGCGCGCCGCGGCCGGCCGCTGGACCGAGCGCAGCCTGGCCGAGTCGGGCCAGCTCGAGCGCCGGCCCGCACTGGATCTGGCTGACTCGCGCTGGGCTGCAGACTTGCGGAGTCCGGTACGCGGCGGCACCGCCCGCATTGCCGCGGTTGCTGCACATCCGGGCGGTCACCGCGATCCGCCTCGCGCTGGAATCGACGTCGGGATGGACGGACGGCGGCGCGCACTGGCGCAGCGAACGGCACCTGCGCGCCCGGCTGGGCGGCCGGCTCGGGGCTCGTGACCATGTGCCCGACGCTGAGGTGCACTGGCCGGATAGCGGGCCGGCGCCATGGGCCGGCGAGTGCTGGGCCATCGAGGCGGAGCTCACCGCCAAGACAGTCGCGCGGACGACAGCGATCATGCGCGAGCTGCTGGCCAGGACGGGCGATTACGGCTGCCTGGCCGCCGAGGCGCGCGTCCCCGGCCAGCAGCCCCGGCACGCACGGGCCGTGTACCTCTGCTCGCCGGCCGCTGCCAGCACGGTCCAGCGTGCCCGGGCCGCGCTTGGCAGCCTCGCCGCGCGGGTGGAGATCCGCGGCCTGCCCCAACACGCGGCGCTGCCCGCCGCCGGGCGCGCGAGGGCCTCCGCATGAGCAAGTACCGGCTGCTAGCCCGCGTGGCCGCCCTGCTCGTGGTGGTCGCCGCGCTGGTAGCGGCGCTGCCGGTCACCGTCGCCGCAGCGGCTGGCCTGACGGTGGCCTGGCGCTGCGGATGGCAGCCGGCCCGGCTCTACCGGGCGGCCGGATGGTGCGTGCCGATGCTGGCGGTCTGGCTGGCGGCGACCGCGATCGGGCAGCGCTCTGTGCTAGCCGCCGCCAGGGCGCCGTACACCGCCTGGACCGGGATGTGGCAGCACTGCGCGGCCGGGAACTATCTCGCCGCCGCGGTGGTCATCGCGCCGGTCGCGGTGCCGGCCGGGCTGCTCGCGGCCGGCTGGGCCTGGTCGCGGCGGCTCCGGTCGATGGCAGCCCGAGCCGGCGGCCGGTCACCTGGCGCTGCCGTCGCCTTCGACGACCGGCAGTGGCAGCATCAGGCGCGCAGCGCCGCCGCGAGGATCGCCGCGCCGGGCTCGGTGCCGCTGCTGACGGCCGGCGGCGACCTGATCGCGGGCGCGGTCATCCGCGCCGCCGGCCATCCGGACCGGCCGCTGCTGCGGCTGCCAGCCGCGCGGCTGCGCGCTCACCAGATCGTGATCGGTGCCACCGGCACCGGCAAGACCACCCTGCTGCTGCGCCTGTGGGCCGCGTACATGGCCACCAGCCTGGCCCGGCACGCGGCCGGGCACGCCGGGCCTCCGCTGCTCGTTGTGCTCGACTGCAAGGGTGGTGCTGACGCGCGGCGGATCGCTGACCGGGCGCGCCGCGTCCTGCGCGAGGCCGGTGCCAGGAATGTCGCCGTCTGGCCGGACGAGACGCGGCTGTCCCTGTGGGCGCTGCCCGCTCCGGCGCTGATCAGCACGCTGGTCGACCTGATCGAGCACGGCACCGGCGCAGCCGCGTACTACACCGATGTGATGGAGGCCGTGGTTACCCTCGCCGTCGAGGCGCCGTGCGGGCCGCCTGCCAGCACGGCCGCGTTCCTGGCCCGGCTCGATCCTGGCTGGCTCGCCCTCGCCTACGCGGCGGGCGGCTTCGACGCGCAGCACGCGCTGGCAAGCTCGGCGGCCCGTCAGGTCCCGGATATCGCACTGCGGTTCCGCACGCTGTTCCGGCGGCTCGGGACCGGCCTCGATGGTCCCGGTGACTTCGCCGCCGCTGACGGCTGGTACTGCATCCTGGAAGGCACTACCGACGTTGCCGTCGCGGAAGCCCAGGCGCGCGCCCTGGTCGACTTGCTGGCCAGCTACGTACGCACCGGACAGCGCCAGGTGCTGCTGTGCGTGGATGAGTTCAGCGCCGTGTCCCGCCGGCTGCCGATCTGGCAGCTCTACGAACGGGCCCGCTCCCTGGGCCTGGCGGTCCAGGTTTCCGCGCAGTCCTGGTACGGCCTGGCCCGCACCGAGGACGACCGCTACCGGCTCGCGACGACAGCCGAGGGCGGCATCTGGCTACTGCGGACACCGCACCCGGAGCCGGTCATCGCGCTGGCCGGGCAGCGCCTGGCCGTGGACAGCACCCGGAACCTGACCGGGCGGCTGCGCTGGAGCCGAACCGGAACCTCGAGGATCGACCAGACTCCGGTCGCCGATCCGGACCGGATCCGCCGGCTCGGAACCGGGCAGGCTGCCTACCTGTATCGCGGTGGCGCCACGTTCATCCAGGTCAAGCGGCTGGTCGCGCATCAGGCCGCACTGGCCGGCGCGGCCGTGCCGGGAGCGCCGGCAGGCGCCGGGTCCGCCAGTCAGCAGGTCCGGCCGGCGGATCGCCCGACGGTCGGGCCGGAGGACACGGCGGTCCGGCCGGAGGACCGGCCGACGGCACCGGCCGCGCTGCCGGATATCTCCCGGTTGATGGACGAGGCGTTCGGTCCCGGCCCGCGAGGCCGCTCATGACCGGGCCGTTCGCAGCGCCGGGGCTGCCGGGCAGCCCGCACCTGACCGGACCGTTCGCGGCGCTGGGACTGCCTGCTAGCCCGCACCTGACCGACGACGACGTGCGGGCTGCCTGGCGCCGGTTCGCGGCCGCGACTCATCCGGACCGGGCCGACGGCGGCGACCCGGCAGCGTTCGCCGCCGCGGCCGCGGCCTACGCGATGCTGCGAACCGAGGCGAGCCGCGGTGAGGTGCTCGCCGTCCGGGCCGGGCCCGAACCGTCCAGACCCGAGGCGTCCTGGCCCAAGCCGACCAGGCCCGAGCACGGCCTGGCCGCGTGGATACGCCGCGGGCGGCCCGCCCGGCTCGGCGGGCGCGTACTGGCCGCCGCGGCAACCGGATCGCTGGCGGTCGCGGCCGTCGGCTGGCAGCCCGCCGCGGTTGCAGTCATCGCCGGCGCCGCCACCTGGCTGGCCCTCACCTGCCGCGGTGACCTGGCCCCGCCGCGACGGCACCGGTGACCGGGCACCGCGCCACAGACACCATGTCACCTGCAGTCAACTCAGCACCCGCTATAGACCGTATTGCGCCAGCGAAGTCGACACCATGTCGGCGGCGGGCTGACCGTTCCGCGGCCTGGGCCGCCTGGCCAGCGCCCGCAGCCGGGATATTCCGCCGAATCCCGTCTATCCTGCCGGTAACGGTTCCTCGACCGAGGGAGAGCCTGTGCCCGCGAATTCGCCGTACCGCGTCGTTATCGTCGGAGCCGGGTTCGGCGGCATCGGCATGGCCATCGCGCTTAAGCAGGCGGGCATCGACGATTTCCTGGTCATCGACAAGGCGGCGGAGCTCGGCGGCACCTGGCGCGACAACACCTACCCTGGGCTCGCCTGCGACGTGCCGTCGAACCTCTACTCGTTCTCATTCCGGCCGGGGCACTGGAGCCGCCGGTTCCCCAAGCAGCAGGAAATCCTGGCCTACCTGCGGGCGCTCGCCGCCGAGCGCGGGCTCGGCCAGCACATCCAGTTTGGCGCGGGCATCAGCACCGCCGTGTTCGACCAGCGCCAGTCGGTGTGGAACCTGACCCTCGACGATGGCCGCACCATCCAGGCGACTGCAGTCGTCTCCGCCGTTGGCCAGCTCAACCGGCCAGCTCTGCCCGATATCGCCGGCCGCGACGATTTCACCGGCCCATCGTGGCACTCGGCCCGCTGGAACCACGATGTGGATCTCGCTGGCAAGCGGATAGCGGTGGTGGGCACCGGGGCGAGCGCGATCCAGTTCGTGCCGGAGATCGCCAGGTCCGCCGCCCACATCGACATCTACCAGCGCAGCGCCCCGTACGTGCTGCCCAAGCCGGACCGGCCCTACCGACCCAGCGAGCAGGCCGCCTTCGACAGGTTCCCGGTCCTGCGCAAGGCCGACCGGCTGCGCATCTTCCTCTACGGCGAGCTGCTGACGACCGGCTTCGTGGTGTCCCCGAAAATGCTCGCCATCCCCATGCAGCAGTGGCGCCGCCAGCTGGAAGCTCATATCAGCGACCCGCTGATGCGCGAGAAGTGCGTGCCCGACTACGTGATGGGCTGCAAGCGGGTGCTGTTCTCGAACGACTGGTACCCGACACTGGCCCGGCCGGATGTCGAGCTCATCACCGATCCGATCGAGCGAATCGAGCCCGATGGCGTGGTCACCGCCGACGGCACCGCCCGCCAGGCAGACGTAATCATCTACGGCACCGGGTTCAAGACGCTCGACTTCCTGGCACCGATGTCGGTCACCGGCCTCGGCGGGCGGCGACTGGAGGACGACTGGCGCGACGGAGCGCAGGCCTACCTCGGGATCGCCGTCACCGCGTTCCCGAACTTCTTCATGCTGTACGGCCCCAACACCAACCTGGGCGGCAACTCGATCCTGTACATGCTCGAGGGCCAGATCCGCTACGTGCTGGGCGCGATCCAGGCGCTCGGCGCCGGCGGCCTCGACTGGATCGACGTACGACCCGAGGTGCAGAGCACGTTCAACGACTGGGTGGACAAGGCGAGCCGCACGTCGGTCTGGGAGAGCGGGTGCCGCAGCTGGTACACGACGGCCTCCGGGCGCAACACCAACAACTGGCCCGACCACACCTTCCTGTACCGGAGCCGGGTCCGCCACTTCGATCTGGCCGCGTACCGGGTCATGCCGAAGCGTCCGGCGCTCGCCGCTGGTGCCGCCAGCACGAGCACATCATGACGGGCGGCCGCGCCGCCGGCCGGCGGTCGACCCGTCCCGGTGACCTTCGGATGCCGCCGCAGATGATGCGGCCGTGGGTGCGCCAGCTCGGCCGCCGGGTACTTGACCCGGACCTGCCCTGGGAAGTTCAGCGCCGTCGCCTCGACCGGCTCATGCGGGCTTCACCGCCGCCCCGCGGCACCGTGATCGCTGAGCAAGTCCTCAACGGAGTGCGCGCCGACGTCATCGCCGCAGCGCATGCCGTGCCGGATCGCACCATCGTGCACTTCCACGGCGGCGGCTACTGCGTGGGCTCGGCCGGCATGGCGCGCAGCTGGGCAGCTCATCTCAGCGCCCAGGCGGCATGCCGGGTCGTGCTGCCCGACTACCGGCTGTCGCCCGCGCACCCGCACCCGGCCGCACTCGATGACGCCCGCGAGGTGCTGACTGCCCTGCTCGGCGACATCGATGCCAGCTCACTGGTGGTGTCGGGCGACTCAGCGGGCGGCGGCCTCGCACTCGCCTGCATCCTGGGCTGCCGGGATCGGGGCGAGAAGCTTCCGGCCGGCTGCATCCTCATCTCGCCCTGGCTCGACCTCGGCCGGGACCGCCGGGCTGAGCCGGACCTGGTGCGCCGGGATGTGCTGCTCAGCCCGCAATGGCTCGAGGCCTGCGCTGCCGCTTATGCCGAGCCGTCGAGCTGGGCCGACCCGTCGGTATCGCCGCTGCTTGCTGACCACAGCGGGTTGCCGCCGCTGCTGATCCAGGCCGGATCCGACGAGCTGCTGGCCCCCGACGCCGAGCAGCTGGCGGCCAGTGCCTCGGCGGCCGGGGTAGAGGTTACTTACACCCGATGGCCGCGGATGTGGCACGACTTCGCGCTACAGCCCGGTCTGCTGGCGGCTGCGGACAGCGCGGTGGCGCAGGCCGCCTGGTTCGTCACGAGCGTGACCGGCGCTGGCTGATCGTGACCGCAGGGCTTGGCCGCCTGGTGCGTCAGCGCCGCCACAGGTCGGTGATGGCGATTCCGAGCTCGGCCAGCATCCGCCGCAGCAGCGGCAAGGACAGCCCCAGGACGTTGCCGGGGTCGCCGTCGATGCCATCCACGAATGGCGCCCCGTAGCCGTCGATGGTGAACGCCCCGGCCACGGCCAGCGGCTCGCCGGTGCCGATGTAGGCGGCGATCTCGGCCTCGGTCGGCCTGCCGAACCTGACCGTCGTCGCGGCGACACCTTGTGACCGGCCGGCTGCCCCGTTCACCAGGCAGTGACCGGTGTAGAGGGTTGCCTCCCGCCCCGCCAGGTCCCGCCAGCAGCTGACGGCAGCCGCCGCGGAGGCCGGCTTGCCGAGCGCAGTCCCGTCAAGGTCCAGCATGGAGTCGCAGCCGAGCACAAGTGCGCCCGGCCGGATGGCGGCCACAGCCCCGGCCTTCCGCGCCGCCAGCTCCGCCACCAGGCCGGCGGTGACCAGGCCATCCTGATGAGTCTCATCGACGCCGCTGACAACGACCTCGGGGTCCAGCCCGGCGCTGCGCAGCACACGCAGCCGCGCAGTAGAGCCCGATGCCAGCACCAGAGCGGGAACGATGCCTCGTATCACCGCCGCAGCTTACTGGCCGCGCTCGCTAGCCGGGCTGAGGTCCCGTCGCCACCGGCCGCTGCGGGTTAGCGACCCAGCCAGACCAGGATCCGACGTACAGCGCGGCCCGGACGCCGGCCAGCTCGAGCGCGAGCAGCTCGTGCGCGGCGGTCACGCCGGACCCGCAGTAAGCGCCCACGGTCGCGCTCGCGTCTGTGACCGTCGCAGCCTGGCCCGGAGGCGCCGCGCCATCCTCCCCGCTGCCGTCAAGTCCGGCTTCGGCGGGAACGACGCCGAGATCAGCGAACCGTGCCCGCAGCTCCGCGGCCGGCCGGAAGACACCGTCCGACGTCACGTTCTCCGCCGTGGGCGCGCTGATAGCCCCGGGAATGTGACCGGCCACCCGGTCGACCGGCTCGGTCTCGCCCCGGTACCGGGCCGGGGCACGCGCATCCAGCAGGATGCCCGACCTGGCCAGGGCTGCTGCCCCGGCGGCGTCCAGCACCGGCATCTGACCCGGCCGGGCGGTGAAGTCGCCGGGCTGCGGTGCGGGGTCCTCGGTGCTGCCCGGCAGGCCCGCCGCGATCCAGGCGCGGTAGCCGCCATCCAGTACGCGCACGTTCTGGTGGCCGTAGAAGCGGAGCATCCACCATGCCCGGGCGGCGATCGTGGCATCCGACTCGTCGTACACGACGACCTCGCTCCGGTCGCTGACGCCCGCGCCGCGCATGGCGGCCTCGAAGTCGGCCGGGTCGGGCAGCGGGTGGCGGCCGTCCGGCCCGGCCGGGCCGGCCAGCTCGCGGTCCAGATCCAGGTACACCGCGCCGGGCAGATGGCCGGCCCGGTAGCTGTCGATGCCGGGCGGACCGCCGAGCCGCCACCGCACGTCGAGCAGGACCGGCGGCGGGCCGGCCGCCAGTGCATCGGTCAGCTGCGTAACGCTGATCAGCGGCCCAGCGTCGATCAGCGGCATGCCGTCGGGCATCTGACCTCCCTGACCTTCCTGTGGATAAGTTGCCAGTAACTGTGCATAACCTGCGAAGGCGCGGTGCGGTTCCCCGGCTCTGCTGTGGATAAACGCTCAACTGGCCAGGTAGGTCAGCAGCGGGACGCGCTGGTCGCTGGCGGCAAGCGAACCATGCATGCCGATCAGCGCCGACTCGCGCGGCTCGGCCAGCGTGGCCACCACCGCAGCCGAGCCGCGGGCGGCGGCAATGACGTCACCGATCCGGTCGGCGACGCGACGGTCAACGGGACCGAACCAGCCCGAGTCGATTGCCTCCTCCTTGCCCGCGATCCAGGCCCGGCCCGCGAGCATCTCCTGCCAGATGTCCAGGACATCATGCGCTGCCCCTGGCTGAGCGTAGACATGCCGGGCCCTCGGCTCGCCGCCGAGCACTGCCACGCCCTGCCGCAGCTCCGGCAGCAGGTCCGCATCACTGCGCGCATCTGGCGGAACGTCGACCATGCCGTGATCAGCGGTCACGTACAGGGCGGTGCCCGCAGGCAGCGCCCCGGCCAGCTGCTCCGCCAGCTTGTCCACGTGCCCGAGCTGGTAACGCCAGGCCGGCGAGCTGCAGCCGCAGGCATGCCCGGTCCCGTCCAGGTCACCGGTGTAGACCATCGCCAGTGCCCGCGGCTGCTCGGCCAGCGCTGCCGCGGCGCGGCCCACCAGCGCGCCCGGAGTCTCGGCCGGCCGGTAGTCGGCACCGCGCATTGACGCGGCCGACAGCCCCGAGTTCTGATAGGCACCGCTCGCGACGCGCAGTGCGCTGACGCCCGCCGCGGCCGCGCGCTCAAAGATGGTCGTGCCAGGCTGCCATGCCACCGGGTCGACGGTGCTGTCCCAGCGCAGTGCGTTCAGCAGGCGGCTGGTGCCGGGCACCCGCACCTGATAGCCCAGCAGGCCGTGCTGCCCTGGCGGCCGGCCGGTGCCGAGTGAGCTGAGGCTGGTGACGGTGGTCGCCGGGAAGCCGGCCGACAGCCAGCAGCCGCTCTCCTCCGCCAGCCCGGCGAGGAACGGCGCCGCGGCGCGGTGCGCCATCAGCAGGTCCCAGCCGAGGCCGTCGACGACAAGCAGGCAGGCCCGGCGCGCTTCCGGCAGGCCCAGTACGTTCTGCTCGCCCGCGACGCCGACAGACGCCAGCAGCGACTGGCTCAGATCGGCAAGCGTGCTCTGCCCGTAGCCGGGCAGCGCCGGTGCCGCTTCGGGATTCCCCGGCTCGTCCTCGTCCTGCGCGGTCACGGACGGCTGGTCGCCTCGGTCAGGGCGCGGGCGAACGCGACGACCTGCTCGACCGCTTCCGGGCCGTCGGCTGCCTCGCTGACCCGTACCGTGAGATCGTCCGCCGTCATCGTGCCGGTGTAGCCGTGATCCGCCTCGCAGTTCTCGTCGCCGCAATGTGCTGGCTCGATCTCGATGTGCGACAGCACGTTCCAGCCGATTGTCAGCACCACCTCACTCGGCATGGCGCCCGGCACGTACGAGGCAGGATCGGGGATCACCCGGGTCAGTGCCACCGACGAGATCCGGGAGTGCCGCACTGCCTCCGTGCTGGTCTCAGCCTGGGGTCGTGACTCGGGCTCGGATTCGTCCGCCGGGTACTCGTCGGTATGCGAGTAGACCAGCCGCGTCGGCGTCAGCGCCATGACCGTGACGTGCCGCCGGACTTCCATACCGGGGTCGAAATGAGCGTCATGGTGCACAACGAACGAGACAACGGGCTCGGCGCCCACTGCGGACGACACCGCATCGTAGACCAGGCCGGGGTAGTAGCCGCTTCGCTCGATCGCGGACTGCATTCCGCCCGAAGCTGCCTTCGTATCGCTCATGCACCCCATCCTGCACCGTCTGTGGCTGCCTGTTCACCTCGCGGGGCAGACTTCCCCGCGGCAGCAGCTTCCTCGTCAGCGTCCGCCGTGGCCCGAAGGCAGGTACCTGAGCACGGCCATGTCCCCGGCCCGGGAAACCTCGGCGAGGGCCATCCTGGGCAGCGCGCCAGGGCCGGCCAGCAGCCGGGGAGCCAGCGGATCCGCGACGAACACCGGGGCGATCGCCAGCCGGAACTCGTCGGCCAGGCCCGCGGACAGGAACTGCGCCAGCACCGATGCACCGCCTTCGACCAGCAACTGGCCGATGCCCCTGCCAGCAAGATCGGCAAGGATCCAGGTCAGGTCAGCCGCTGCCACGGCCGGCACCGCGACCAGCTCCGCCACGCCGGCCAGTCGCCCGGCCGGGCCGGCTGCGATGGCGGCCGGCGCATAGACGAGCGGCCGGTGCTGGGGACTGGCAAACCGGTGCTGCGGACTGGCAAAGAACCGCGCCGATGGATCCAGCCTGCCGCTCGCGGTCATGGTTACCTTGCGCGGGTCCGCGGGCAGGCCCCGCTCGACCCGGCGTTGCTGGCGCGCCGCCGACCGGACGACCAGCCGCGGGTTGTCCGCCCTGATGGTCTGCGCGCCCACCAGGATGGCGTCGCTGGCAGCCCGCAGTTCGTCGACCAGGTCCAGATCCTCGGCGCCGGACAGGACCAGCCTGGCCGCTGACGCATCGTCGATATAGCCGTCGGCCGACATGGCCGCCGACAGCACCACGAATGGCCGGTCAGTCACCAGGCCTCCGATCCCCGATGTTGTCGAGCCGAACTTACCGGCCGGCTGCCGGCCTGCCCGGCACGCCGGCCCGGAACGCGCCGGACCAGCCGGTACCGGCCCGTAGGCTCAGGTGCCATGGCCTGGGCTGGACTGCGGCTGGCGGTCACCTTCCTGACCGCCGTGCCGTTGCCGGGCGCCGCCGACGCACCGCCGCCCAGCCGGCGGACGGCCGCTGCGGCCATGTACTGGGCTCCGGTGCTCGGGCTGGTGATCGGCGCCGTCGCGGCCGGGATTCTCGTCCTTGCCAGCCGTTATGGGCACTCCGGCGGGTTCCTGGCCGCGGTCCTCTCGATCGCCTCGATGGCTGCACTGACCAGGGCCCTGCACCTTGACGGGCTGGCTGACCTGGCTGACGGCCTCGGCAGCCGTAAGCCCGCTGACCAGGCGCTCGCGATCATGCGGCGGTCCGACATCGGGCCGTTCGGCGTGGTGACGCTGCTGCTCACATTGCTCGTGCAGGTCGCTGCGCTGGCCCGGGCCGAGCAACTCGGCCGCGGCCCCGTCGCCGTCGTTGCCGCCGCGGTCGCCGCCCGGCTGGCCATCACGGTCGCCTGCCGCCGCGGTGTCCGGCCGGCCCGGCCCGGCGGGCTCGGCGCGCTGGTGGCCGGCACCGTGCATCCCGGCGCGGCGGCCCTGCTCAGCCTGATCGCGCTGGCCGGGGCGGTCGCCGCCAGCGGCTGGCAGCTGGCCGCGGCCATCGGCATCGGGCTGGCTGCGTCCCTGGCGCTGACGAGGCTGGCCCGGCGGCGGCTCGGCGGCATCACCGGAGACGTGCTGGGCGCCCTCGCCGAAGTCACCTGCGCCGTCTGCCTGCTGGTCACGGCGCTGAGCTAGGTCACGCTCGCGCCAGCGCGGCTGACTGGCCGCTGTCACGCAGATCCGAGCGCGTCGCGGAGCCTGGCAGCGTACTCACCCGCCTCGGCTTCGGATTCGTACCGTTGCCTGGGCCAGAAGAAGCCGCGCAGCCCGTCCCCCTTAGTCCGCGGCACGACATGAACATGCAGGTGCGGAACACTCTGGCTGACGACGTTGTTGGCCGCCACGAACGTGCCCTGGCTGCCCAGTGCCGCCGGCATGACCGCGCTCACCCGCTGCACCCGCAGGAAGAACGGGCCGACCGCCGCAGCGGGCAGATCGGCCAGGGTCACCACGTGCTGGCGCGGCGCTACCAGCACATGTCCTTTGAAGACCGGCCGGCTGTCAAGGAACGCCACCACGTCCTCGTCGGCCAGCACGATGTGACCGGGCACCAGCCCGGCCGCAATGTCGCAGAACAGGCAGCCGCTTACGGCGCCGGGGTCAGTTACGCCAGGACTTCCTGCACCGAAGGTCTCCTGTTCGGGCACTGCGGCGACACCTCCCTGCTGCGCGACTGGCCGGACAGCTGGGACGATAGCCTGCCGCGGTGGCAGCAGACGGACGACGGCACATCCTGGCCATCGGCGGCATCGCGATGGCGCCCGCGCAGAGCGAGCAGCTTCCGGGCCTGATCGCGCACGCACTCGCGCTGTCCGGTGCAGCAGCACCGCGAGTCTGCGTGCTGAACACCGCGAACGGCGACGAGCCCTCCGCCTACCTGCGGATGTACGCGCGGCTGTGCCAGCAGCAGGCGAGGCCTAGCCACCTGCAGCTGTTCCCGATGCCGAACGTGCCCGATCCGGAAGACCTGCTGCTGTCCCAGGACGTGATCTTCGTCGGCGGCGGCAGCGTGGCGAACATGGTCGCCGTCTGGCGGGTTCACGGAATTGACCGGATCTTGCGCCGGGCCTGGCAGCAGGGGATCGTGCTGGCCGGCGTCAGCGCCGGCGCGATCTGCTGGTTCGAAGGCGGCACCACGGATTCCTTCGGGCCGCAGCTGCGGCCGTTCACCGACGGCCTCGGCTTCCTGCCGGGCAGCTACTGCCCGCATTACAGCGCGGAGCCGCTGCGGCGCCCGGCCTACCAGGCCCTGGTGGCGGCCGGCACACTCACCGCCGGTATCGCCTGTGACGACGGGGCCGCGGCGCACTTCACCGACGACAGCCTGACCGCGATCGTGGCCGACGGTCCGGGCCCAGCCGGCTACCGGGTCCGGCCCGACGGCGACGGCGGCTACACCGAGGAGCAGCTGCCGGCGACTCCGCTTCCGGTCTGACGCACAGGCCCGGCGACCGGTGAGCTAGCTGCTCGCCAGCGCAGTCCCGGCCGTTGCCGCGACTGGCCGCCTCCGCAGCTGGCTCATCCTGACGGCTGATCCGGGCTATCCCAGCGGCTGACTCGTCGCGGTCACGCAGCACATACGCTGGTTGCATGTCCGCGATCTACGCCTGGCTGCAGCGTCATCGGGTGCTGGTGGACAGTGTGCTGGCAGCCGTGCTGTTCCTGCTCAGCCTGAGCCAGGCGGTCAGCGGGCGCTGGCCGGCGATCCTGGTGGCGCTCGTGATAACCGTCCCGGTGGCCTTCCGGCGGCGCGCTCCGATCCTGGCCTTCGCCATAGCTGCCGTGGGCGGCGCCTGGCAGATCTTCGCCGCGGCCTTTGCCCTGGCCGGCGCCGGGCCGGTCGCCTCTGATGTCGCCATCCTGGTCCTGATCTATACCGTCGCCGCTTACCGGCCGCGCCGGGCGTCACTCGCCGCCGTGCTCATCTGCCTGACCGGATCCGCGTTCGCGGTCGTCGTGTGGTCGCCGGCTGGCGCAGGCAAGCCATACGCGCCAGTTGCCGGGCCGGCGGGCGGGCCGGCTGCCGGGCCGGACCTGCTGCGCCAGGTGATCTTCGCGCTCGTGCTGTTCGGTGGCAGCACGCTGACCGCCTGGGTGCTGGGTGACTCCATGCGTTACCGGCGCGGCTACTATGCCGCGCTGGAGGACCGCGCGGCCAGGCTGGAAGCCGAGCGGCATGCCCAGGCCAAGGTCGCCGCCGCGGCCGAGCGGGCCAGGATCGCCCGCGACCTGCACGACGTGGTCGCCCACCACGTCAGCGTGATGGTCGTCCAGGCCGACGGGGCGGGCTACGCGCTGCACTCGGACCCGGACCGCGCGGCAGCCGCCCTGACCGCCATCTCCTGCACCGGCCGGCAGGCCCTCACCGAGATGCGCCGGCTGCTCGGCGTGCTGCGGTCCGCCCACGATCAGGCCCAGCTCACCCCGCAGCCCGGACTCGGCGAGCTGCGCGAGCTTCTTGACCAGGCCAGGCAGGCCGGCCTGGAAGTCAGCTACACGATGACCGGCGCGCCCAGGCTGCTGTCGGGGGGTGCCGAGCTGGCCGCCTACCGGGTCGTGCAGGAGTCGCTGACCAATACCCGCAAGCACGCTGGCCCGTTCGCTACCGCAGCCGTCACTCTTCGCTATGAACCGGACGCGCTGGTCGTTGAGGTCACCGACACCGGGCTGGCCGCCCCGGCTGGCGACGCTGACGGGCACGGCCTGGCCGGCATGCGTGAGCGGATTGCCATGTACGGGGGCACTATCCAGGCGGGCCTGCTGGCTGGCGGCGGTTTCGGGGTAGTGGCCAGGCTGCCATGCCCCGTGACCGGGACGGCGGCCGGAGCCGAGCCCGCGGCCGAAGCCAGGACGGCGGCCGAAGCCAGGACGGCGGACCAGTCGGACCAGTCGGGCACGGCGGATCAGGCCGGGAGGGCCGGCGACGACCAGCCATCGGTCACCGCTGCCGCTGCGAGCGGTGCCCGGTGACCAGTAGCGCCGGAAGTCCGGCTGGTACCGGCTCCGGTGCCACCGCCGCATCCCTGATCCGGATCGTCCTCGTCGATGACCAGGAGCTGGTCCGGACCGGATTCCGGATGGTGCTGGACGCGCAGCCCGACATGCAGGTAGTCGGCGAGGCCGGCGACGGCCACGCCGCCGTGGACCTGGCCCGCACGCTGCATGCCGACGTGATGGTGATGGATGCGCGGATGCCCAGGCTGGACGGCGTCGAGGCGACCAGGCGGATCCGCCAGGCCGGCGATCTGCCACGGGTGCTCATGCTGACCACGTTCGACCTCGACGAGTACGCCTTCGCGGCCCTCAAGGCCGGCGCCAGCGGCTTCCTGCTCAAGGATGTCCCGCCTGAGGAGCTTCTGTTTGCCATCCGCGCCGTGCACTCCGGCGACTCGGTAGTCGCCCCGTCCACGACTCGCAGGCTGATCAACCAGTTCGCCTCGATGCTGCCGGGCGGCGATACCGCGACGCCTGCTGAGCTGGCCGAACTCACCGAGCGCGAGCGCGAGGTGCTGGCGCTGCTGGCCCAGGGGCTCTCCAATGCCGAGATCGCGCAGCACCTGTTTGTGTCCGAGGCCACGGTCAAGACGCACGTCGGCCGGGTGCTGTCGAAGCTGTGCTTGCGAGACCGCGTGCAGGCGGTCGTCTACGCCTACGAGCACGGGCTCGTCAAGGCCGGCAAGCGAGCCTGACGAGCAGCGGCCGGACCGGCACCCGCCGGCCTGCCAGCCAGGAAGCTCAGCCCGCTGCGGCAACTGACGGACGTCGGATCGGTCTGCCGGGTAACCTCCAGTAGATTCCATTCCGGCGGGAAGAGAACATGCTGACTGTTCATAACTTTTCTTACGGGCTCGTGACGCCCGTTCTTGGTTACCTGATGTCGTGCCTGGGCGCATTCCTCGGCCTGCGCTGTACGGCGCGCGCTATGGCGTGCTCAGGCTCAGAGCGACTGCGCTGGCTATTGCTCGCGGCATTGTCGATCGGTACCACCGGCATCTGGGTCATGCACTTTATCGCCATGCTCGGCTACACCATTCCGGGCGAGGTTATCCATTACAACGTGCTCGTGACGATCGCCAGCATGCTTATCGCGGTGGTTGTTGTCGGCATCGGCCTGCTCATTGTGGGCTTCGCCAGGCGCACCTGGCGCAATCTCCTGCTGGCCGGTGTCTTCACCGGCCTCGGGGTCGCCAGCATGCACTACACCGGCATGGCCGCAATGCGCATGCCAGCCCGGATGACCTACAACCCGGAGATCTTCGCCGTCTCCATCGTCATCGCGGTGGTGGCCGCGACCGCTGCCTTGTGGGCCGCGCTGAACCTGTCCGGCATCCCGGCAACCCTTGGCGCCGCGCTGATCATGGGTGTCGCCGTCAGCGGCATGCACTACACGGGCATGGCCGCCATGCACCTGTTCGCGCCGGGAGCCGGCGGCGGCATGAACATGAACGGCGGCGGCGCGTCAGCCGAGACGTTCCTGCTCCCGCTGCTCGTCGGGATCAGCATCCTGGCCTTCATCATGACCGCCACGCTGGCCCTCTCCCCGACAGACGCCGAACTGCGGGAAGACGCAGCGCTGCTGGAGCGCATCGAGACCTACGGCGCGGGCCCGCTGGCCGACGTGCCGCCGCCGCCACGGTCTGCGCCAGAAGCTCGCTGGCCAGGCAAGGCCAGCAGCCGGGCAACCCAGGCACGCCGCCAGGCCGAAGCCGGGCAGTCCGTCCCGCCGCAGCGCTGACCGGGCCGCCTTAGTCCCGGCGCGGACCGTGGCGGCTGCGATCAGCGGCCCCGCCTGCCAGAATGAGGCCGTGTCCGTCAGCCCTGATCAGCCAGGTGTGCATGCCAGCGACGAGAACCCTGGCGCGAGCCAGCCTGTCCCCGGCGAGTCGCAGCGCTGGCTGCTGCTGGTCTACCGGATCCCGTCGGAGCCGAGCCGGCTGCGGGCGACCGTGTGGCGGCGGATCAAGAGCCTGGGCGCGATCTACCTGCAAAGCTCGGCCGCCGCGCTACCGTTCAGCGTCTCTGCCGAGCGCGCACTGCGCAGGCTGCGCAGCGAGATCCTGGATATGTCAGGGACGGCCGTGCTGCTGTCCTGCGAGGTGCTCGCCGGTGAGCCGGACGTGCGGGCCGCCTTCCAGGCAGCCAGGGACGACGAGTACGAAGAAATTGTCGATAAATGCGGCGACTTCATCGCCGGCGTGGACAAGGAATTCGCCGAGCGTCACTTCAGCTACGCCGAACTCGAGGAGAACGAGGTCGACCTGGTCAAGCTCCGGAACTGGCTGCAGCGGGTGACCGATCGCGACGTCTTCGGCGCGGCGGGCCGTGAGGCAGCGGTCAGCTCGCTGGCGGAGTGCGAGGAGAAGCTGGAGACGTACGCTGCGCGGGTGTACGCCGAGGAATCAGCGGACCACCAATAGCCCGCCGCAGGCTCACCGGCAGCAGCACCGCTATCACCAGCGGAAGCAGCCACCAGGCCGTCACGCCGGCCTTGTGCAGGCCGTAAGTTCCGGCCAGCCCGATCACGACAGCGGCGGCAACCAGCCAGTCGTCGCCGATCACGAAGTCATACCAGAACGCGCCGAAGGCGCGGAGCTTTGACATGTCAGATCCCCTCAGTGCGCGCTCTGCGCGACCGGTGCCTTGACTTCTGCCGGCTCACCCTGTCCGTCGCCTGACTGCCGCAGCAGCCAGACAAGGCCGACGCAGAACAGCGCCATCACCGGGATGATGACCAGCAGCGCGGCGTCCGACCCCGGCCAGTGCGCGCCGGCGCCTTCACCGCCCCAGAACATGCCGAAGCTTGTCAGCATGATGCCTACCACGAACTTCATGGTGTTCTCCGGGACCCGGGCCAGCGGTGCCTTGATCGCGAACCCGGCCCCGGCGACGAGCACCACCGCGGCGGCGGCCGCGATCGTGGCCAGCCCGACGTTCTTGGCATTACTGCCGAACGTCAGCACGATGAACACGACCTCCAGGCCCTCCAGCAGGACGCCCTTGAACGACAGCGTGAAGCCGTACCAGTCGGGCGCCAGGAATGACCGCCTCGCCTGCTGGCTGGTGGCCGCGGCCAGTTGCTCGCGGTAGATCCTGTCCTCATCGTGCAGCGCCTTATGCCCGCTCGCCCGCAGGATCGCCTTGCGGATCCACTGCAGGCCGAAGACGAGCAGCAGCGCGCCGACAACTACCCGCAGGGCGGTCAGCGGGATGTGCGAGACAGCCGGGCCGAGTACCGCGACGATGACCGCGAGCACAGCGAGCCCGGCCGCCGTGCCGGTAATCGCCGAGCGCCAGTCCCTGGCCGTGCCGGCCGCCAGCACGATGGTGGTCGCCTCGACCGCCTCGACCGCGCAGGCCAGGAAGACGGCGATGAACAATGCGGTCGCATTCGCTCCCACGGCAACCCCCAGTCAATTTGTCCGCGCTGACCCAGCCAGCATAACAGCTGTCATATCTGGCAAGTGACATCCGTTAGCCAGCACCAGTCGCCCCGCGGGACCGGGGCTCTGCCGCGCAGGCATTAGGCTCAGACCGTGACGACGATGCCACTGACTACCAGCCAGAGCGCGGCCAGAACCGCCGCCGCAGACGCCATCATCATCGGGGTGACGCAGACATCGGCCGGCCCCGTTCCCTCCCCCGGTTCGGAGGACGTTAACGCAGCGCTTGGCGGCACCCTGGCCGCCACGCTGGCTGCCCTCGGCGCGACCGGAAAGCAAGACGAGATCACCCGGATAGCGTCCGGAGCACAGCTCGCAGCACCCTTGATCATCGCGGTCGGCACAGGCGAGGCCGCGAATCTGACCGGTAACGGGGCCGGTCCGGAATCTCTGCGCCGGGCCGCCGGCGCGGCCGTGCGGGCACTCGCGAACGGCAAGGTCAGCTCGGTCGCCGTCGCGCTGCCGGCCAGGGATGCGGCCGAGACGGAGGCCGTCGCGCTCGGCGCGCTGCTTGGCGGCTACCGGTTCAGCCGTTACCGGACCGACAGCCGGCCAGCTGAGATGGACATCACGGTATTGACCGCGGCGGACGGCACCGGCGCCGCTGCCCAGCGCGCGCAGGCCATCGCCGCGGGCATGATGCTGGTCAGGGACCTGGTCAACACCAGCCCGTCGCACCTGTACCCGGAGACGTTCGCCGCTGAGGCCGAGCGCGTCGCCGGCCAGGCCGGGCTGACCATCCAGATCCTCGATCACGAGGCGCTGGCCGATGGCGGCTACGGCGGCATCACCGGGGTCGGGCAGGGCTCCGTGCACCCGCCCCGGCTGGTCCGTCTCGGCTACGCTCACCCGGACGCAACGAAGACGGTGGTGTTCGCCGGCAAGGGCATCACGTTCGACTCCGGCGGGCTCTCACTGAAGCCGCCGAAGGCCATGGAGGCGATGAAATCCGACATGGGCGGCGCAGCCGCCGTGCTCGGCGCGCTGCAGGCCATCGCAGCCCTCGGGCCCGCCGTCAACGTCGTTGGCTACCTGCCGATGGCGGAGAACATGCCCGGCGGGAACGCGCAGCGACCGTCGGACGTGATCACGATCTTCGGCGGCAAGACGGTCGAGGTGCTGAACACCGACGCGGAAGGGCGGCTCGTGCTGGCCGACGCGCTGGCCCGGTCCGCGCAGGACTCCCCGGACCTGCTGATCGACGTCGCCACGCTGACCGGCGCCCAGCTGGTCGCGCTCGGCCCGCGTATCAGCGGCGTGATGGGCAGCGATGACGAGGTATGCAACGCGGTCGTCGACGCGGCCCGGCGGGCGGGTGAGCAGGCCTGGCCGATGCCGCTGCCGGCGGAGCTGAGGAAAGGGCTTGACTCCCCGGTGGCTGACATCGCGAACGTGGCAGCCGAGCGATTCGGCGGCATGCTGGTAGCCGGCTTGTTCCTGAAGGAATTTGTGCCAGACGGCGTGCGCTGGGCACATGTGGACATTGCCGGGCCAGCCTTCCATGAGGGCGAGCCCTACGGATACACCCCCAAGGGCGGCACCGGCGCAGCAGTCCGGATGCTGGTGCAGATCGCCGCCGACGTGGCAGACGGCCGGCTGTAGACAAGGGAGCAGAACGTGACGGACAGCGGCGGCTACGACATCGTCATTCTCGGCGGCGGCAGCGGCGGCTATGCATGCGCGCTGCGCGCGGCCGAGCTGGGCAAGCGGGTCGCGCTCATCGAGAAGGACAAGGTCGGCGGCACCTGCCTGCACCGGGGCTGCATCCCGACGAAGGCACTGCTGCACGCGGCTGAGATCGCCGACCTGTCGAAGGACAGCGCGGCATTCGGCGTGCGGACCAGCTTTGACGGCGTCGACATGCCGGGCGTGAATGCCTACAAGGACAAGGTCGTCACCCGGCTGTGGAAGGGTCTCACCGGGCTGGTCGCCAGCCGTCACATCGACGTGATCGAGGGCACCGGCCGGCTGATCTCGCCCACCTCGGTGCAGGTGGGCGACCGCGTCATCAGCGGCGAGCACGTCGTGCTCGCCAGCGGCTCGGAGTCCCGCAGCCTGCCCGGCCTGCAGGTCGACGGTCAGCGCATCATCACCAGTGAGCATGCGCTGACCCTGCAGCACGTGCCGTCCTCTGTCGTCATCCTCGGCGGCGGCGTGATCGGCGTGGAGTTCGCCAGTGTGTGGCGCTCGTTCGGCGCCGAGGTCACGATCGTGGAGATGCTGCCGCACCTGCTGCCGGCCGAGGAGGAATCCAGCTCGAAGCTGCTGGAGCGGGCGTTCCGCCGTCGCGGCATCGCGTTCAAGATCGGTACCCGGTTCGAGAGCGTCAAGGAGACCGATGCTGGCGTGACCGTGACGCTCGAGGGCGGCACGACGATCGATGCCGAGCTGCTGCTCGTCGCGGTAGGCCGGGGTCCGGTCTCCGCCGGGCTCGGCTACGAGGAGGCTGGCGTCGCGACGGACCGCGGTTTCGTGCTCGTCGACGAGTACTGCCGCACCAACATTCCCACCATCTCAGCCGTCGGTGACCTGCGGCCCGGCATGCAGCTGGCCCATGTCGGCTTCGCCGAGGGCATCATGGTGGCCGAGCGGCTGGCCGGCCTGCAGGTCGTTCCGGTGGACTACGACGGCGTGCCGCGGGTCTGCTACTCCGACCCGGAAGTCGCCTCGGTCGGCATCACCTCGGCGACCGCCGCGGCCCGCGGTATCGAGGTCACCGAGCTCACCTATGACCTGGCCGGGAACGGCAAGAGCCAGATCCTGCAGACCGCTGGCGCAGCAAAGATCATCGCGACCGCTGGCGGCGGCCCGGTGCTCGGCATTCACCTGGTCGGCGCGCGCGTCGGCGAGCTGATCGCCGAGGCGCAGCTGATTTACAACTGGGAAGCAGTGCCGGCTGACGTTGCTCAGCTGATTCACCCGCACCCGACCCAGTCCGAGGCAATCGGCGAAGCGCATCTCGCCCTGGCCGGCAAGCCCCTGCACGTGCACGGATGAACTGCCTGACCGGCGCTGGCCACTCGGCCCCGGCGAGCGCAGGCGCTAAAGTCGGTATAAAGCCAAGAAGGAGTTTCGGTTAGCCATGTCGGTCTCCGTATCGATGCCACAGCTCGGCGAAAGCGTCACCGAGGGCACAGTCACCCGCTGGCTCAAGCGGGAGGGCGAGCACGTACAGGCCGACGAGCCGCTTCTGGAGGTCTCGACCGACAAGGTCGATACCGAGATCCCGTCGCCGGTGTCCGGCATCCTGCGCGGAATCACCGTGGCCGAGGACGAGACGGTCGCGGTGGGCGCCGAGCTGGCCGTCATTGACGAGGATGGCGCCGCCGGAGGCCAGGCAGCCGCTGACGCCGCGCCCGCGGCTGCCGCCGAGCCGGCCGCACCAGCTGCGGCCAGCTACGCCCAGCCCGAGCCGGCCGCCCAGCCCGAGCCAGCCGCCGCCAGCTATGCCCAGCCTGAGCCGGCCGCGGCGAGTTATGCGGACCCGCTGCCCCCCGCCCGGCCCGAGCCGGCCGCGGCCAGCTATGCGGACCCGCTGCCTCCGGCTCCGGCTGCGCTCCCGCTCCCGGCGGCCGAGCCCGACGTCAGCTACGTCCCGCCGCCAGCCAGCTACCCGCCAGCCGCCGCGTCCTACGACCCCGGCAACGGGCAGGCAGGCGGCGGCCAGTTCGGCGAGGCGGCCGAGGGTCCGTATGTCACGCCGCTCGTCCGCAAGCTTGCAGCCGAGCATGGCATCGACCTGGCCACGGTGACCGGCACCGGAGTCGGCGGCCGCATTCGCAAGCAGGACATCCTTGATGCCGCCACGGCCATCCGCGGCACGACCGGCCAGCCAGCGGCCAGCTACGTCGCGCCGCCACCGATGGCCGCGCCATCGTCAGCCGCGCTGCCGGCTCCGGCGCCGCCCGCTCCCGTCCCGCCATCGCCGGCGGCAGCTCCCGCCGTTGCGCCGACCGCGGTGCCGGCCGCAGCGCCGGAGGCCGCACCGGCACGGACGCGATCCGCGGTCGTGCCGTCCAGCCTGCGCGGCACCACCGAGCGGATGTCCAGGGCCCGGCAGGTCATCGCGCAGCGGATGGTCGAGTCGCTGCAGACTTCGGCGCAGCTGACTACCGTCGTAGAGGCCGACGTGACGGCGATCGCCAGGCTGCGCGACCGGGCCAAGGGTGCGTTCGAGGGCAGGGAAGGCGTGAAGCTGTCCTTCCTGCCGTTCTTCGCGCTCGCGGCAGTCGAGGCGCTCAAGGTGCACCCCAAGCTGAACGCGGTCATCGACACGGCCTCCGGCCAGGTCACCTACCACGACGCCGAGCACCTGGGCGTCGCCGTGGACACCGACCGCGGCCTGATGGTGCCGGTCATCAAGAACGCCGGCGACCTGAACATCGGCGGCCTTGCCCGCAAGATCGCCGACCTGGCGAGCCGGACCAGGGCCGGCCAGGTCAGCCCTGACGATCTGTCCGGCGGCACCTTCACGCTGACGAACACCGGCAGCCGCGGTGCCCTCTTCGACACGCCGATCATCAACCAGCCGCAGGTCGGAATCCTCGGCACCGGCACCGTCGTCAAGCGAGCTGTCGTCGTCGAGGACCCGACGCTCGGCGAGGTCATTACCGTCAGGTCGATGGTGTACCTGGCGCTGACCTATGACCACCGCCTGGTCGACGGCGCCGATGCGGCTCGCTTCCTGACGACCATGAAGGCCCGGCTGGAGGAAGGCGCGTTCGAGACCGAACTCGGCCTTTAGCCGCACCGGATCACCCGGCCTGAGGCTGTCACGCCCTCGCACGAGAGAATTGGCCGCTGAGACCAGCGGAGGTGTGCGTGCGGATCGCGATTTCGGCGTCGACCGGGCTTATCGGCCGCGCGCTAGCGGAGAGCCTGGCTGCCGACGGCACGGATGTGGTCAGGCTGGTGCGGCGGTCCCCGGCTGCCGCGACGGAGGTCCGCTGGGATCCGGCCGCCCCGGCCGGCGGTCTCGAGCCGGCAGCCCTGAGCGGGCTGGACGCGGTGGTGCATTTGTCCGGCGCCCCTATCGCGGGCGGCCGCTGGACGCCGGCCCGCAAGCAGGAGCTGCGGGCCAGCCGGATCGGCAGCACCAGCGCGCTGATCAGCGCCATGCTGGCGGCCCCGGCTACGCCACCGGTGCTCATCGCCGCGTCCGCCATCGGCTGGTACGGCAATACGGGAGACCGGAAGGTCGATGAGACAGCGCCGAACGGCACCGGCTTCCTGGCCGAGCTTGTGCGCGACTGGGAGGCCGCCGCGCAGCCGGCCAGGGCGGCCGGGATACGCGTGGTCAGCCTGCGATCAGGCATCGTGCTCAGCAGCCGCGGCGGGATGCTGCCGAAGCTGCTGCTGCCGTTCCGGCTCGGGCTCGGCGCCAGGATCGGTCCCGGCAGCCAGTACCTCAGCTGGATCACCCTGGCCGACCACGTCCGCGCCACCCGCTACCTGATCGACCAGCCAGGAATCGACGGGCCGGTCAACCTGACGGCACCGGTGCCGGTGACCAACGCGGAGCTAACCCGGGCGCTCGCGAGCGCGGTGCATCGCCCCGCGCTGCTCGCCGTCCCGGCCGGCGCCGTCCGGCTCGCGGTCGGCGAGGTTTCTACCGAGCTGCTCAGCAGCTGCCGAGCTGTCCCGGCCCGGCTCCAGCACGCCGGATTTACTTTCACGCAGGACCAGATCGGGCCTGCTCTCGCCGCTGCCGTGGCGGACAAAGCCGGCGGCTGACTCCTGGCGGTCAGCCGCCGCGGCTGCTGCTGGGTAGCCGAGCCGCAGGACCTGTCGACCTGCTGTGACGCGCCGGCCAGCTATGACCTGGCGGCCCGGATGACCTGGCGGCTGGGCGTGGTCAGCGGGCCGGGTGGTCGTCCAGTTCGGTCAGCAGCTGCTCGGCGGGCTCCGCCAGCAGATCGTGCAGCGGGCGGCCTGGCCCGACCCCCACCAGCGGGATGCTGCGCAGCCGTGGCACGGCGCCGGTCAGGCCCTGGTACTTGCGCAGCACGGCGTTGGTGATCCGCAGCAGCCGCCGAGCACCCAGGATGGCCACTGCCGCCAGCGGCAGCTCAATGAAGACTGCGGACAGCAAGCTGAGCTGGAAGCCGGCGGTGCGGGTGTCGAGAACCACGTCGAACCAGGCATCGCAAAGCAGCAGCGTCGCGAGCACGACCAGGCAGATGATCAGGATCTGCCTTCGCCGCCACGACGCCCAGCCGGTCACCGCGAACGCGCAGAGCAGGGCAACGTCAAATCCGACCCAGGCACCGCGCCAGCCGCCGGACCGGTAATAACGGGGCAGGGTCGCTGCTAGCAGGCCCGTCCAGGCGGCCAGGCCCAGGCAGCAGACGATGATGACTACCAGCAGGATGGCCCGTCGCCGGTCACCGCTGCGCCCGGCCAGCGGATCCTGGCTGTCCAGTTCCGCCAGCGCGCGCCTGAGCTCAAGCCGCTCCTGCGGGCTCATGCGGCGCAGGTCTTCCCGATCGAACACGGCACGCACCTCCTGCTCACGCATAGCCACCGGGCGGGGCAGCGCATTCCCGCTGATTTGTGCCCGCTATCCCTCGGCTTTACCCAGCGCCCGCCTGCTGAACTGTCCCGGCTCGGCCGGTACGCCTGCCGTCATCGGGACACCATCGAGCCGCGAAGCAGGAATGCCTCCCGGCGCGTCGGCTCGCCAGCCGCCGCGACCTCCCAGCCACCGCGACCCTCGTCGGCTCCGTGCAGCAAGGCGACGTGCGGATGCGGTCGGCGTGTTCCTCGGGCGGCTACCTCCTTCGGCCTGGCGCTTAAGCTGGGAGCGTGCACGGTGACCTGGTGTTCGCCCAACTTGGGCTAGGCGACAACGCGATCGGCTATCTCGACGCGTGGGATCTGCAGCGGCAGGTCCACGATCAGCGGGTCCGCGACGAGATTCCGGACACGTGCCTGCTGCTGGAGCATCAGCCTGTCTACACCGCGGGCAAGCGGACAAGTCCGCTGGACCGGCCGGCCGGCGACCCTGGCGCGCCGGTGATCGACGTCGACCGGGGCGGAATGATCACCTGGCACGGTCCGGGCCAGCTGGTGGGCTATCCGATCGTCAGGCTGGACGAGCCGGTTGACGTCGTCAGCTACGTCCGCCTCATCGAGGACGCCATGATCGGCGTGTGCGCCGAGTTCGGCGTGCAGGCAGTCCGGGTCGACGGCCGCAGCGGCGCCTGGCTGGCAGCGGACGGCCAAGGCCGGCCGGACCGGAAGGTAGCCGCACTCGGAATCCGGGTGGCCAGGGGCGTGACCATGCACGGCTTCGCGCTGAACTGCGACTGCGACCTGTCGTGGTTCGACCGCATCGTGCCGTGCGGCATCAAGGATGCGACGGTGACCTCGCTGTCGGCCGAGACCGGCCGGCACATCACCGTCCAGGACGTGATTCCGGCGGCGGAGCGCCACCTCGCCGCCGCCCTCGGCGCTGCGAGCATCAGCAGGGTGGACAGCCTGCCTGGCCTCGTTACCGAGGTCATCGGCTCGCCAGCTCCGGCCTGATCCGGTCCCGCCAGTCAGCCCGGCTGGTGCGGCAGGTAGCGCGCGCCATCAGAGCCGAGCGCGGCCAGCGCGGCGGTGGCACGGCGCAGACCCGGCTCGGACAGGAAGCTTCCGAGGTCTGCGGGGTAGGTGAACCGGAAGTCGTCGAGCTCGTCCTCCTGCAGTACGATCGGCGACCCGCCGGGCAGCACGCCGCCGTCGAAGACGAAGTACATGCTCGGCCTGGCCTTCGGTCCGTATTCCGCTGGCGAGTGCTGCCAGTCCAGGCTCAGCAGCCTGCCGACCGGGCGGACCAGCCCGACTTCCTCCGCGACCTCGCGCGCACAGCCGGCCTGCGGCGACTCGCCAAGCTCGCAGATGCCGCCCGGCAGGGTCCAGTAATCGCGGTAGTTCGGCTTCACCGTGAGCACCTGGCCGGTGTCGTCCCGGATCAGCGCGGCCGCGGCCACCACCACACCAGGCAGGCTCGCATGCCACCGCTGCGGCTCAAGGTAGCTGGCCCCGGGCACGTGCGGTCAGCTGCCCGCGTGACCGGCAAGCCGGGTCAGGTGGCTGGCAAGCTCGGCGGCCGGCACCGAGGTCTGCTCGCCGCTGCCCATGTCGCGGACCGTCACCTGGCCGGCCTGGTGCTCCTGCTCCCCGTAGATCAGGCACCAGCGGGCCGCCTTGTCGCTGGCCCACTTCAGCTGCCTGCCAAGCTTGCCAGAAGACCCCAGGTACACGCTGGCCCGGAGGCCCGCTGACCGGGCCGCCGCGGCAAAGCCGAAGCAATCCGCCGCCAGGTCGGGACGCATCACCGTGACCGCGACATCGATGCCGCCAGGCGCTGGCCGGTCCGCTGCGGGCAGCAGCGGCAGGATCCGCTCGATCCCGATAGAGGAGCCGGTAGCGGGCACGTCGGGCCCGCCGAGCTGCTCGATCAGGTGGTCGTAACGACCCCCCGAGCCAGCCGATCCCGCGACGCCGGGTGCCGCCACCTCCCAGATCGGGCCGGTGTAGTAGCTCAGGCCGCGTACCAACCTCGGCGCGAACACGATGCGCCCTGGCGGGACCTGCCCGGAGAGCAGGGACAGCAGCGTGTCCACCTCGTCCAGGCCGGCTGACGCCCTCCTCGGTCTTGCTCAGGGTCAGCCGCAGCCGTTCCGCTGCACCCGGACCGGTCACCATCTCGACCAGCTCGCCAGCCGTCTCGGCGGCCAGACCGCGGCCGACCAGCTCGCCGACTACCTCGTCCGGCGGCAGCTTATCCAGCTTGTCCAGCGAGATCAGCGCGCCGGGGCCGAGGTCCGGCGGCACTGCCAGCGCCTCGAGCAGGCCCGTCAGCACCCGCCGCGAGTTGAGCTGGATGGTGAACTCCGGCAGCTTCAGCGCGGCGAGTACGTCGTGCTGCGCGCTCAGCGCCTCGGCATCCGCCAGCAGCGACGCCGAGCCCAGCGTGTCCAGGTCGCACTGGGTGAACTCGCGGTACCGGTCCTTGCCGGGACGGTCGGCTCGCCACACGGAGCCGATCACGTACCGCTTGTACGGCGAGGGCAGCTGGCTGCCGTGAGCGGCCACGACCCGCGCCAGCGGCACCGTCAGGTCATACCGCAGCGCAAGGTCGGCCTCGCCCGATGCCTCGTGCTCGCCGCGCCGGAGGATCTTGAAAACCAGCTTGTCGCCTTCGTCGCCGTACTTGCCCAGCAGCACATCGAGTCGCTCGAAGGCAGGCGTCTGCAGCGGCTCGTAGCCGTAGCTGCCGAGCACGTCGCGGATGACCGCGAAGGCATGCTCGCGCTTGTCCACCTCCGCGGCGAGGAAGTCACGAGTACCTGACGGCGGGTCGAACTGGCTAGGCATGGTGCCTATGGTGGCCGACGGCACCCTGGTTCGTCACATCGGCCGGCGCCGTGCACCTGCTGCGGCGCGCATTGACGCCGTAAGCGCACGGTTTGCCCGGCGTGGCCGCGTCAGCGAGCTCCACGGCCTGTCAGGTCTTGCGGCGATAGGCACGCACCGCAAGCGGCGCGAACACCACCACGATGCCGAGCGCCCACAGCATCGACTCGGCGGCCGGCACGGCTATCGGCCCCCGTGTCATCAGCCCGCGGGACGCAGCAGCGAGCAGCGTCACCGGGTTCGCCTTCGCGAATGCCTGCAGCCAGCCCGGCATCGTATGGATCGGCACCAGCAGGCCGCTGGCGAAGATCAGCGGGAAGAACGCGGTGAAGCCGAAGACCTGCACGCCCTGGGGGGTCTTGACCAGCAGTCCGATGTAGGCCGAGATCCAGCACATCGCCAGCGCGAACACCAGCACCAGCGCGCAGGCCGCGATGGTTCCGAGCACACTGGTGGGACGGAAGCCCATGATCATGCCGAACCCGAGGGTGACCAGCACCGAGATGACGTAACGGGTCAGGTCTCCCATGATGGCGCCAGCCAGCGGCGCCCAGCGCGCGATCGGCAGGCTGCGGAACCGGTCGAAGATTCCCGCCGAGATGTCCTGGTTCAGCATCAGCCCGGTACCCAGGGTGGCGAACAGCACCGTCTGCACGATGATGCCGGGCAGCACGTACTGCAGGTAGAGGTGGACATTACCGTGCGCGATGGCGCCGCCGAACACGTAGGTGAACAGCAGCAGGAACATGATCGGCTGCAGGCTCAGGCCGATCAGGTCCTCGGAGTTGGTCCTGATCTTCAGCACGCTGCGCCAGGTCAGCGTGAACGACTGCAGCAGGCCCTGGACCGGACTGAGCCGTCGGGACGGCACTGCCAGTGGCTGGCCGACGGTTGCCGTGCTCATCGGGTTACCTCCTGCACATGCTGGGCCGCACCCTCGGCGCCGGCCGCCTTCTCGTCGTCCGCTCGCCCCTCGTCGTCCGCTCGCCTCTCGTCCTCCGCACGGTGCCCGGTCAGGGTCAGGAAGACCTCGTCCAGGCTGCTCTTGCGCATGCTGAACTCCGCGAGCTCGATGCCGCTCTCGTCGAGCTGGCGCACGATGTCAGGCAGCAAGGCGGCACTGGGGACCTGGGCAATGACCTGGCGAGCTCCTACGTCGGCCACCGGATCAGAGCCAGTCCAGCGCGCCAGGACGGCGGCCACGTCGCCCATCCGGTCCCGGTCAGCGGGGACCACTTCGAGCACCTGGCCGCCGACCTTGGCCTTCAGCTCGTCCGGGGTGCCAGTAGCGATCACCCGGCCGTGATCGATCACCACGATGTCGTCGGCAAGCTGGTCGGCCTCGTCCAGGTACTGCGTTGTCAGCAGCACGGTCACGCCGTCGGCCACCAGAATCCTGATCATGTCCCAGACGTCACTGCGGGCCTGCGGGTCCAGCCCGGTGGTCGGCTCGTCCAGGAACAGCACCTGCGGCTGGCCGACCAGGCTGGCGGCCAGGTCGATTCTCCGTCGCATGCCGCCGGAGTACGTCTTGACCGGCCGCGACGCCGCTTCGGACAGGTCGAACCTGGACAGCAGCGAGGTCGCGCGCGCCTTAGCCTCGGGGCGGCTCAGGCCCAGCAGCCGCCCGATCATGATCAGGTTGTTGGTGCCGCTCAGGCCGTCGTCGACCGACGCGTACTGGCCGGTCAGCCCGATCAGCTGGCGGACCTGGTGCGCTTGTGTGACCACGTCGTAGCCACCGACGCTGGCCCGGCCGCCGTCAGGCTCGATCAGCGTGGTCAGGATCCGCACGGCTGTCGTCTTGCCGGCCCCGTTCGGGCCGAGCACGCCGAGCACGGTGCCCGCCTCCGCCGCCAGGTCGGCACCTGCCAGCGCCTTCGTCGTACCGAAGTTCTTGATCAGGCCCTCGGCCCTGATTGCTTCAGCCACCTGCTTTGCCTCTCCCCCGGCAGACCGCATGCGGTCATGATTCCGGCTGATAGTAACCTCGATGTCCGACAACGCCCGCTGGCCTGGGCCAGGCCCGGCCCGCCGTCGGCCATGCTACTCAAGATATATCTCTTTCGCTCGGCCGCACAGGTATTTTTCGGGACCGCCTCCGGACATGGCAGTGCGCCCCGCTTCCGACTAGCGGGGCGCACTGCTTGCGGCGACTCAGCCGCGCTTTACCCGGTCGGTCCCGCGGTCAGCGTCACGGTGGCCTGATGCGACTGGCCGGACTGGTCGGTCCAGCCGACGCTCACCCTGTCGCCGGGGTGGTAGCCCTCGATGACGGACTGCAGATCCGACGGCGAGGTGATCTGGTGGCTGCCAACTGACACGATCGTGTCGCCCTGGGCGAGGCCAGCCGTACTGGCCGCGGTGCCGGGCAGAGTGCCCGCCACGGTCACGCCCGAACCTGCCTGACTGAAGCTGCCTGATCCGGCCGCGACCTCCACGCCGAGGAACGGGGTCGCGCCGACGTGCACCGCGACCGACGACTTCCCGGCCTCGATCTGGTCAGCGAGCGCGATCGCCTTGTTGATCGGGATCGCGAACGCCGTCGTGGTCACCGACGAGGTCGTGCCAACCGGCGAGGTACTGCCACTCGATGCGGCCGTGTTCATGCCGATGATCTGGCCAGCCGTGTTTACCAGCGGGCCGCCGGAGTCCCCAGGCTGGATGTTGGCGTTGTGCCGGATCATGTCGGTGAGGTGCTCTTGCACGCCATCACCAGAATCCTGGGCAGTGATGCTGTTCCCCAGCGTCACGACCTTGCCGGTCGCCACCGCTGGCGTGCCGCCCTTGCCCAGTGCGTTGCCGAGGGCAACGACCTTCTGGCCCTGGCTGACGCTCGCGGAGTTGCCGATCGACACTGTCGCCAGGCCGGACGCCCCCTGCAGCTGGAGGACCGCGACATCGCCGGTGTCGCTGTAACCGACGACTCTGGCCGTGTAGGTGCGTCCGTTGCCGACATCCCTGACCTTGACGGCCGTCGCGCCGGCGACGACATGGTTGTTGGTCAGCACTTCGCCAGTGGAGGTGAGGACCATGCCGGTGCCCTCCGCCGTGCCGTGCTGGTAGCCGATGGTCGAGATGACATCGACCAGGCCGGGGTCGGTCTGGCTGGCGATCGCCGCGGCGGTCAGCGGTCCGCCGGACCCGGTGGCGGCAAGAGCTCCGCCGGCCACCGCTAGTGCAACCGCCGACCCGGCGCCTGCGAGCAGCAGCCTGCGACGGCGCGGAGCGCGACTCGGGCTGGTCTGCGCATCCCCCGGCCACATCGGTGGTGGCGGCGGTGGTGCGCCGTACTGGGGCTGCCCGGCGTGCTGCGGACCGTACGGGGGCTGCCCGGCGTAATGCGGACCGTACTGGGGCTGCCCGCCGTACTGGGGCTGCCCGCCGTACTGGGGCTGCCCGCTGTACTGGGGCTGCCCGCCGTACTGGGGCTGCCCGCCGTACTGGGGCTGCCCGGCGTAATGCGGGGCGTCCTGGGGCTGCCCGGCGTAATGCGGGTCGGCTTCCGGCTGCCAGCCGGATTCCGGCTGCGGGCCGGATGGATAGTCTGGACGGTACTGCGGGTCGTGCGGGCCGGTGCTCATCGGACTGTGTCCCCTCAGGAGCCTTTCGGTGTTCGGTGCTCTTCGTCTGCGCTGTGCCGAGATCGCTGTCATTGAGATCCTCGGCCGGGCCGCTGAGCCTGGCCTGCTGCCTGCCTGTCTGTTAGCTGCCGATCGGCTGAGCGCAACCTGAGGGCTTGCTCTGTGCAGGCTCGAGATCGGCGGCTGGCGTCAGGACCGTCCGCCCGGCCCGCGTTATACGCTGGAGAGCGTGGTACTCGCCCCCGACGGCCGCCGGCTTCTCCGCCTTGAAGCCCGCAACAGCCAGGTTCCGATCGAGCGCAAGCCGGAGTGGATCAAGACGAGGCTGCGTACCGGTCCGGAGTACGCCGAGCTGAAGCAGCTCGTGCGACGCGAGGGCCTGCATACCGTCTGCGAGGAAGCAGGCTGCCCGAACATCTTCGAGTGCTGGGAAGACCGCGAGGCAACGTTCCTGATCGGCGGGGACCAGTGCACGCGGCGGTGTGACTTCTGTCAGATAGCGACCGGCAAGCCCGGCCCGCTGGACACCGACGAGCCACGGCGGGTCGCCGAGTCAGTCGCGACCATGGGCCTCAAGTACGCGACGGTCACCGGAGTGGCCCGGGACGACCTCGCCGACGGCGGCGCCTGGCTATATGCGCAGACCTGCCGGGAGATCCACCAGGCGGTGCCGGGCTGCGGCGTAGAGCTGCTCATCCCGGACTTCAATGCCGACCTTGACCAGCTCGCCGAGGTCTTCTCGGCCCGGCCTGAGGTCCTTGCGCACAACCTGGAAACCGTGCCGAGGATCTTTCGCAGGATCCGGCCTGGCTTCCGGTACGAGCGCTCGCTCGCCGTGCTCGCGGCCGCGCGGGAGGCCGACCTCGTTACCAAATCGAACCTGATCCTGGGCATGGGCGAGCGGCGCGAGGAGGTCAGCCAGGCCATGACTGACCTGCGCGCAGCCGGCTGCGAACTGCTGACCATCACCCAGTACCTGCGCCCGTCGGTCCGCCATCACCCGATCGACAGGTGGGTGCCACCCGACGAGTTCGCGGAGCTGGCTGAAGAAGCGACCGAGCTGGGCTTCGCCGGCGTGCAGTCCGGCCCGCTGGTCCGGTCCTCGTACCGGGCAGGCCGGCTGTACCGGCAGGCGATGGAAAGGCGCGCCGGCCCGGTATCCTCACCATCATGGTAAAAATGCCCGGCGCCAGGCGTGCCAGCGCGCAGCCGTCAACTCCCGCCGACCCCGCGTCCATGGGCCGGATCAAGCAGATCCGCATGGTCGCCGGCATCATCAATGAACACGACCGCAAGGCCATGCCGCTGGTGGTGCTGACCGGCCTCGCAGTAGCCGCCGTCGTCATCCTGATCGGCAGCCTGCTGGGCCTGATCTGGGTTTTCATCCCGCTCGGTGTGCTGGCTGGCATCGCGGCAGCGATGGTGCTCTTCGGGCGGCTTGCCCAGAAGACCCAGTATGAGGCGATCGCCGGACAGCCGGGCGCAGCGGCGGCCATCCTGCAGCAGCTGCGCGGCGGGTTCACCACGACCCCGGCAATTGCGGCAAACCGTAACATGGATGTCGTGCACCGCACCGTCGGGCGGCCTGGCGTCATCCTGGTCGGCGAAGGCTCGCCGTCCAGGCTTCCGAGCCTGCTCGCCGCGGAAAAGAAGCGGATCGCCAGGATCGCCAGCCAGGTTCCTATCTACGACTTCCAGGTCGGCGACGCCGAGGGCCAGGTTCCGATCCGGCAGCTGCAGAAGAAGATCATGAAGCTGCCGCGTAACCTCAAGGGCCAGGCCGTAGCCGAGCTCAATTACCGCCTGGAGATGCTGCCGCAGTCGCTGCAGATGCCGAAGGGACCGGTACCCCGCAACGCGCGGATGCCGAAGCCGCCGAGGCCGCGCACCCGCTAGGCAGCCTGCCTGCCGGTCGGCTAGCCGCGGACTACAACAGTCTTAGCCGCTTTGTCCTGGAGGCCGCGCAGGTCGCGGTCCATCATCATCGCCGGGACCACCAGCATCAGCAGTAGCGTGCGAACAAACGCCCTGGCCAGGCCTACCGGACGGCCGTCCAGCCGGATCACCCGCAGCCCCAGCAGGCGCTTGCCGAGCGTGACTCCGGTCAGCGCGGTAAGCAGCCAGTCCTGTATGCCGAACACCACCGGAGTCCACAGCCGCGGCTGGCTCAGTACGTTCGCCGCGTGCCCGGTCGCTGGGTGGTAGAAGAACGCGATCGCGATCACGCTGCAGGCCAGCCAGTCGATGAGCAGGGCACCGAACCGCCTGCTCCAGCCGGCCACCGATCCCGGCCCTGCCTCCGGCAGTCCGTAGTACTGGCCGGGATATACCTCGGCGCCCGCGGCGGTCTGCTGGTCCGTCACTGCTCCACCTGCTGCTTCGCCTCCACCTGCCGTTCGTTACGGCTCCACGGTATCCCGCTGCGGGGTTGGCCGGGCCAGGGCACTCCGGGTTTGGCATGCTGGGAGGACAGGGGGCTGTCGGCCCGCTGCGGCCGGGTGGCGTAACACCAGCGAAACATCAGGGACACGGCCAGGAAACTGTCCGGCGATAACGTCACAATCGCGCCGAGCGGCGGCGTCTGTCCCTCGGGCGGCCCCGGGGGCAGTCGGGGTGCTCCGACTGCACAGCTAAGGAGAGCTGATGTTCACAAGCGGCGATGAGGTACTGCGGTTCATTAAGGCCGAGGGGGTGCAGTTCATTGACGTGCGGTTCTGCGACCTGCCCGGCACTGTGCAGCACTTCACCGTGCCTGCCGAGACCTTCGACGAGAGCGTCTTCACCGAAGGCCGGATGTTTGACGGATCGTCGATTCGCGGCTTCCAGCAGATTCACGAGTCGGACATGCTGCTGCTGCCCGATCCGTCCACGGCGGTGCTCGACCCGTTCCGCACGCACAAGACGCTCAACCTGAACTTCTTCGTGCACGACCCGCTGACAGGCGAGCCGTACAGTCGTGACCCGCGCAACATCGCCCGCAAGGCCGAGGACTACCTGCGTGGCAGCGGTGTGGCCGACACCGTGTACTTCGGACCGGAAGCCGAGTTCTACATCTTCGACTCGGCCCGGTACCAGACCGGACCGAACGAGGGCTACTACCACATCGATTCGATCGAGGGCGCCTGGAACACCGGCCGCGACGAGCCCGGCGGCAACCTGGGCGCTAAGCCCGGCTACAAGGGCGGCTACTTCCCGGTGCCGCCGATGGACCACTACACCGACCTGCGCTCGGAGATGGTGCGCAAGCTGATCGACGTCGGCATTACGGTCGAGATGCAGCACCACGAGGTCGGCACCGCCGGCCAGGCCGAGATCGACATCAAGTTCGACACGCTGCTGACCATGGCTGACAACCTCATGCTCTACAAGTACGTGGTCAAGAGCGTGGCCAGGGCGGCCGGCAAGACGGTCACGTTCATGCCGAAGCCGCTGTTCGGCGATAACGGCTCGGGCATGCACTGCCACCAGAGCCTGTGGAAGGACGGCTCGCCGCTGTTCTACGACGAGGTCGGCTACGCGGGCCTGTCTGACGTCGGCCGGTACTACGTCGGCGGCCTGCTCAAGCACGCGCCGTCGCTGCTGGCCTTCACGAACCCGACCATGAACTCCTACCACCGGCTGGTGCCCGGCTACGAGGCGCCGGTCAACCTGGTGTACTCGCAGCGCAACCGGTCAGCCTGCATCCGGGTGCCTATCACCGGCCCGAACCCGAAGGCCAAGCGACTGGAGTTCCGCGTCCCGGACCCGTCCTGCAACCCGTACCTGGCCTTCGCGGCCATGCTGATGGCTGGCCTGGACGGCATCAAGAACAAGATCGAGCCGCCAGAGCCGGTCGACAAGGACCTCTACGAGCTGCCGCCCGACGAGGCCAAGGCCATCCCGCAGGTTCCCGGCTCGCTGGAGGCGGTGCTCAACAACCTTGAGGCCGACCACGAGTTCCTGCTCGAGGGCGGCGTGTTCACGCCGGACCTGATCGAGACGTGGCTGGACTACAAGCGCACCAACGAGATCGACGCGATCCGGCTCCGGCCGCACCCGCACGAGTTCGAGATGTACTACGACGTGTGAGCATCACCTAGGACGCCGGGGCCGCACCGGGTGCGGCCCCGGCTGCTGGTTACGGCGTGATCGCGATGGCAGTGGGGCTGGTGCCGACCTTGATGGCCTTGCCGGCCTTGTTGGTAGCGGTGCTGATCGGGACGATGCCCCGTCTGCTGAAGGCGTAGACGGTCTTCCCGCTTGGCGTGATCAGGATGCCCCAGGGCCAGCCCCCGACCCTGATGGGCTTCCCGACCTTGCCGGTGCCGGTCTGAACCGGTGTCACTGCTCCCTGGAAGACGCAGCACCTGCCGAAGTTGAGGACGTACCCGGTCTTGCTGTCCGGGGTGATGACGATACCGCCGGCGTTGGGTCCGACCTTGATCGCCTTGCCGGCCTTGTTGGTGGCGGTGCTGATCGGGACCAGGCCCCGGCTGCTGAACACGTAGACGGACTTCCCGTTCGGGGTGATCGCGATGCCCCCAGGCGAGTTCCCGACCACGATGGGCTGGCCGGCGGTGTTGGTAACCGTGCTGAAGGGCGCCACGGTATCGGTGATCGAGTCTTCGATGCCGACGTCGACGACATAAGCCTTCTTGCTGTCCGGGGTGAACACGATGCCGCCAGGCCCGAGGCCTACGCTGATGGGCTTGCCTACCCTGTTGGTGGCCGTGCTGATCGGCGATACCGAGCCCGCGTCGGCGCCGGCGGCATAGACGGTCTTCCCATTCGGCGTGACCCCGATCACGTCGCCGGCGTAGGGGTGGTTACCGCCTTTGAGGTGGATCAGCTTCCCGGCCTTGTTGGTGACGGTGTTGATCGGAGCCACCGTGCCCCCCGTCCGCGCCGTTGAGGATGACGTAGGCAGTCACCGGATGAGATGGCCTCGCCGCGGAGGCGGCTGAGCCCGCCGTGCCAGCCGAAGCTAACGCGGCGGCAGGCAGCACAATCGCAGTGCAAGCGATCGCAGCGGCGACGGACCGCGGCGCCACTTGGCTGGCCGGCTTCATCGGATCTGCGCCCCCACCTCATGGCCGGAGACTCCAGCGACGCGGCCCTATGCCTCGCCCTGAGCACACAGTGCGCCGGGTCGGAACTTGGATACAAGGGGAGCACTCCCCATGACGGTGGACAACTCCCTGGGCGCGGCGGACACTAGCGGGCAGGCTAGCTCGCTCCGGAGGCCGCGTTGATCCAGTTCGGCCGCATCCTGCTGATAACCGCGGTGCTCGGCACCGTGATGATCGGCGCAGGACAGTCCGCAATCGCCACCCCGAGGCCGGACGACGTGCTCACTAACCAGCCGGCAAATTCTGTCTGCGTCGGCAAGACGTTCACCGTTGGCGTGTGGTTCCAGCAGTTCTCCGGGGGATCGCGGGCCTACCGCGTCGACGTCTACAATCCCCGCGGGGCGCGGGTTCTCTACAAGCGCGGGAACGCTCCATCCTCGAACTGGCTCTTCTGGAAGGTCCGCGCGAAGCTGCGCGGCACGTACCGCACGGTCTACTGGACGCACCCGCCAAGCTCGCGCCGCTGGTCCGCATACCGGGCTAAGACGAGGGCCGGCCGCTGCTAGTTCCGGAGGCGCGACGGCCAGCAGGCTCATGCTGGCTCGCGGCCCGGATACTGCCACACCCCAGTCCAGCTATCCGAGCTGGAAGCGGAGCATGTCGCTGACGGCCTGGTAGCCGAGCCGCTGGTAGAGCGAGCTGGCGACCACGTTGTTCACGTTGGCGTGCAGCACGCAACGCAAGCCCTGCGCAAGCACACTGGCGGACAGTGCCGCCACGCCCGCACTCGCATAGCCGCGCCCCCGCAGCTCCGGCGGGGTATTGACGGCCTGGATCCGCGACACCCCAGCCACCGCCTCGGTCCGCGCGGCCATGGACACCGGACCGCCGTCGTCCCAGATCCAGACATCGCCAGCTGCCAGCCGGCGCGTGACGAAGACTGCCGCCGGATCGGAACCGGCCCAGCCGGCACCAGCCTCGAACCCTGGCAGCCAGGACAGCAGCAGCTCCCGGTCGGCCTCGGCCGCACGGCGCAACCTGCCGTCCACGCTAGCCGGGAACCGCAGGTCCCGGACCTCGTAGAGCCGCTCCGTCGACGTCGGTGTCACAGCGACCTTGCGCCGCCCGGCCCACACCTCGGCGAAGCGGGAAGCGGTCCCGGCCGGGCCGAACACGCCGGGCAGCGCGACTCCGCCTGAATCGACGGCACCGGCGACAGGTGCGACAAGTGCCGCGGGCATCGGCGCCACGGCCAGCGCCGCATCCGCCGGCTGCTGCACGGCAACTCCGGCCGGGACCCCGTCAAGCAGCCCGATCCAGTGCCGGCCCGGTTCGCCATAACGAATCGCGTCTGCCAGCTTGGTGCCGACCACGTTATGTCCCACTGGGTCACCGGCCAGCAGCTCCCCGGCCTGGCCGATCACCAGTCCCGGATCAGCGCTGGCATGGACCGCAATGCTGATAGCACTACCTTCTTTCTTCATCGGGAACTCCCGGGGAACGCTTGCGATGCTTGTCCTTCGAGGACTGAGATGAGACGGCGTCCCCGGGAGTGACCGGCGGAGGCCCGAAGCCCGCGAGGGTGTTGTCCCGGTGAGGACTGGTCTATCAGCACGGCGCAGTGCCTCCACCGTCCGTTCTGACCGTGATGGATGTGGGGGTGGTGCGCGTGCTTGGCGTGGGCGTGGACTGGGCGGAGTCGTTCCATGACGTCGCCGTGGGTGTGCCGGGCCGGGGGGTGATCGAGCAGTTCCGGTTCGAGCACGGCCCGGCCGGAGTAGGCCGGCTGGTCGCGCGATGCCTGGAGCTGGAACCCGATCCGGCGGAGGTCCGGGTGGTGCTGGAGACCCGGCACGGGCCGCTGGTCGAGGCCCTGGTGGATGCGGGGTTCACGGTGCTGCCGGTGAACCCGGACCTGGTGGCCCGCCGCCGCGGCCCGGCGAAGAAGAAAGACGACCCCGCCGACGCGCGGATCTGCTGCCTGATGGCCCTGGACTCCTACCTGGACCTGCGCACGCTGATCCCGCACGGCGAGACAGGGACCGAGCTGCGGGCGATCGCCCGCGATGATGAGCGGGCCGCCCGTGACGAGCGCCGGATCGGCAACCGGCTCCGGGCTGACCTGCTGGCGGTGTTCCCCGCCGCGATCGACATCGCCGGCGGCGACCTCGGCGCGGCGGTGTTCCTTAAGCTCCTGCAGCGCTGGCCCTCGGCTGACGCGCTGGCTGACGCAGGCCGGCCGGAGGTGGAAGCGTTCGCCCGGTCCGCCCGGCACGGCTGGCCCGGCCGGTTCGCTGACCGTGTCACCAGCGCAATGGCCGTGCCCCGGCTGGCTGTCCGGCCCGAGCTGGCCCGCGCCAAGGCCGGTGCTATCGCGCTGGCCGCCGGCCAGCTGCTGCTGCTGCGCGACCAGCGCAAAGCCTGGGAACGGCGGATGGGCGAGCTGCTCCTCGGCGCGCCGCGCACCGGCCGGGACCACACCGCCAAGGACCCCGACCAGGGGAAGGCGTTCCCGGGCGGTGAGATCTACCTGAGCATGCCTGGCCTGGGTGATCGTCTCGCCGCCCGGGTCGCCGGCGAGATCGGCGAGCACTACGAGCAGTTCACCACGCCGAACGCCCTGCAATGCTATGCCGGCCGGGCCCCAGTCACCCGCCGCTCGGGCCGCAGCGAGTTCACCATCGCCCGCCGCCTGGCCTTCAACCGCCACCTCGGTGAGGCCGTCCAGCAATGGGCGTTCTGCAGCCTGGCCCGCTCGGCGTGGGCACGAGAGTTCTACGACGCCAAGATCGCTGCCGGGGACCGCCACCACGCCGCGCTGCGCAAGCTCGGCAACCGCTGGCTCGAAGTCCTGTGGCACTGCCTGGACAAGGGCGTCCGATACGACGAAGCCATCCACAGGGCCAACCGGCAGGGCTACATGAGCCGGGCGGCCTGACCGATGCCAGCCGGAATGCGTGACGCTTCCGCCAGCCCCGGCCGGGAAGGATTCACCTGCCCGGTCTGCGGCCGCTTCATCACGACCTTCCTCGAAGGCATATACGCCAGCCCGCGCTCCGGCTCGCCCCGCCGGTTCTGCACGCCCGCCTGCCGCCAGGCCGCCGCACGACGGCGCGCCGCCGGCGGCCCTGAAACCACGCCCCTCCAGCACACCGGAGGCCGGATACGGCGACTGAACCCCGGAGGTTGACAGAGGGTGTCTCATCGGACGCCGTACCCCCGCCCCTCGCTCGTCAGCCCCCGACGGCGACTATGTCACGAGCATGTCCCAGGAGTGCTGGCGATCGCGAGGAGCAGCCCGGCAACGGCGATGATGGCCTTGGGGAAGCGCTGCATCGCGCCCTGGGGGCCGACGTCAAGCGCTCGATGCGGCGGCGAACGCGCCGCGAGCTGACTGAGATTGTCCCCCATCTCGTCGAACTTCTTGGCTACCTCGCGGGCATCCTGCCGTTATCGTCCCGTCCAGTCCCAGCCAGCAGCTGACGGGCGGCTAGTAGCACGTAAGCTCCGAGTGTGACCACACTGACGTTAGAAGAGATAGCCGCCAGGATCGCGACGGCGGAAGGCCGGCCTCGCGTCGGCGACCAGGCAATACGACCGGAACATGTTCACCCAGATCATCACTGAGTTCCGGCGTTACGCCGATGAGCGGGCCAAGGAGATGGCGAAGCTCGCTGACGCTGGGTAGCGGAGCCAAATATCGATAAAGCGACTCCTTGCGCGTGGAGTCGCGCTTGGTCGCATTGGCTTCAGCTACGGCCAGGGCGGACGAGATCGTGCTGTCCCGCTGGAAGGCGCGCATATCCTTGCCTGGGATCAGCGGCGGCCCGGCTGCGCGCCGGAGCGGAAGGCAGTGACGATGCAGGTGTCCATCCGGGCGCTCCTGGTGGCGGTAGCAGGCTGCGGCGTACTCGCTGCGGGCGCCGTTCCCGCCGTAGCGGCCAGCTCGCTCACGCCGAGCATCCGCATCATCGCCAGCTCGCACAAGCCGCGCGTGTCAGGCGACGTGGTGACCGGCTATAACCAGGGCAGGCTCGCCGACGCGACGATCAGCGGCACGGTCACTGGCGGCCATGGAGACCGCGTCCAGTTGCTGGCAGAGCGCTTCGGCAGCCGGTCCTTCACCGCTGACGGCCCGGCGCGAGCCATTCCCCGCTCCGGTGCGTACTCGTTCCGGGTTCGCCCGCCGCTGATGACCAGGTACCAGGTCAGGCTACTGTCCGGCGCGAAGGTGGTCGGGCGGTCCAGGACGGTGACGGTTTACGTGGAAGCGAATGTCAGTCAGACCGGCGGCGGGAGGTGCCGTCGGTCGCCATGCGTGCAGACGTTGCACCTGGCGGTCCAGGTGCCGCCATCGGCCTACGGCCGGGAGGCTGGCAAACGCTGGTTCCTCTACTCGGCCCTCCGGCTAGGGCCGCCCGGTCACACGCCGCCGCTCCCCCGTTTCCTGGGGCTGGACAGGCATGCTCGGGCCTCCAGGCCGCGCCGGATCCGGGCCGGCGAGTTCGGCATCACGCTGACGTTCACCTTCAACGTCGGCGGCAGCAGCTACCGGCTGGCCATGAACTCCTGTACCAGGGACAGCCTGGCGGCAGACGGGCTCGGCCTCCCCGGCCACCATGGCTGCGGCGACAAGCGGATCAAGCGCACCATCGGCTACCTCGGCTGACGCTGTCCGGCCCGCTGACCTGACCCCTGGCGGGGTGCACGATAGATCGTTTTCGGCTACTCAGACCGGTCTTGCTGGTTACCGACGCTCCTGTCACAATTTGCACGGACTGTTGGTTAACCTTCGCCCCGCATACGGGCAGAAAGCAGACGGGGAATGTCACGAATCTGGCGAATGGCCGCTCCGGTAGCGGTCGCAGGGGGACTCATCGCAGCGGGAGTCATGCCCGCTCAGGCCGCGGGCGCAGCAGTGGCTCAGCGAACTGCCACGCCGAGGGTGTCGATCGCAGCAAAGTCGGCCTTCAAGCCGGTGACGCATGACGTGTTCGTGCAGTACAAGGCGGGCAAGGGCGCAGCAGTGAGCATCAGCGGCACTGTCTCCGGCGCGACCTCGGGCCAGGTTGCGGAGTTGTACGCGCAAGCCTTCCCGTTCAAGACGGCAGCGAGGCCTGTGCCCGGCCAGCAACTCACGCTCAACCCGGTCGGCAGCACGCCGATCCCCTATCAGTTCACCGCAGTGCCGGCGCTCGCGACCAAGTACACGGTGAAGATACTGCCCAACAGCACGTCCACCACGCCGGTGGCGACGTCCGCGCCACAGAGTGTCTATATGGTGACGAACCAGGCCGTCTTCGGCTTCAAGCCCACCTGCCGACGGCCCGTCTGCCACGAGACGATCCGTGTCTACACGAAGATTCCCGCCTCGGCGTACCGGACCGAGAGCGGCAAGAGGACCTACTTCTACTTCGGACTGAAGCTGTCGGCAACCGGGCGGCCGAGCAATCCGAAGTGGATGTTGCTCGACAAGAAAGCGAAGATCAGCAAGCCGACGCGCATTTCGGCGACCGAGTTCAAGATCACCTTGTCCTGGTCTTTCCGGATCAACAATGACGGCTACTCTTTCGTCTGGGCATTCTGCTCAAAAGACAGTGAGGCCAGGGACGGAATCAATCTGCCTGGCTCTCACGGCTGCGGAAGAGCGAAGCTGCCAACGTCGATCTCTTACATCGGCTAGCAGAACGTGCGACGCTGCCCCGCCCGGTGAAGTCGCCGAGGCGGGGCGGTGTTTTTCTCGCGTCATTTCAAGACTTCGGCTTGATGGTGGCCTACAGTCGGTAGCGATCCTGATTCCTTCCTGTCGGATCATTGGCCCCGCCGGGTTTGCGCGCCTGGCGGGGCCGTCCGTTTGCCGGGCCATCTGTTTGCGGGACCGGCGCGTCGCGGGCAGGCTGTGCGCATGTCAGGGGTGCCGATGACTGAGGACAGCGATCCCGATGTCGCCAGGATCGAGCGGGAGTTGCGGGCCGCGGGTTCGCCGGAACGGGCCGCCGGCTCGCAGAACTACCTCAAGAGCACGCTGGAGTTCACCGGCACCACCGTTCCGCAGGCGCGGGCGATCCTCGTGGCCTGGCGCCGGGAACATCCGGACCTGACTGGTCAGCGGCTCACGTCACTGGCAAGCAACCTCTGGGCACGGCCGTACTTCGAGTGCAGGGAAGCCGCCGTCCTCTTGCTCACCGACCGGCGCGCGTTGCTGCAGGCCGCCGACGCCGAGCTCATTGAACGCCTGCTCCGCACGTCGGGAACCTGGGCCCTGGTCGACGGGCTCGCTGCCGACGTGATGGGCTCGCTGGTCGAGCGCTTCCCGGCGCTCACCGCCACCCTGGACCGGTGGGCCGCCGACGAGAACTTCTGGATCCGCCGGTCCGCCATGCTGGCGCTGCTCGTGCCGCTGCGCCGCGGCGACCCGACGAACTTCGGGAGATTCGCCGGTTATGCCGACGCGATGCTGAGTGAGCGCGAGTTCTTCATCCGCAAGGCCATCGGCTGGGTGCTGCGCGAGACCGCGAAGAAGCACCCGGACCTGGTAGCAGAATGGCTCGCGCCGCGTATCGACCGGGCTTCCGGTGTGACCGTCCGCGAAGCCGTCAAGTGGCTGCCCGCGCCGCGCCGGGAAGCGCTGCTGACCGCGTACCGTCAGCGCAGCGCCCGGTCAGTAGTTCGCGGTTAGCGCGGGCGCTGGGCTGCCAGCAGCGGGATGGCCGCGATCTTCTCCTCGGTCAGGTCCTCCCAGCGGATGGCGGCACTGCCCCGCGGGCCGCGGCCGGCTCGGCAATCGATAACGCGTTCCGGCGTGACGATGAAGTCCACCAGCACATCGTGATCGGTGACCGGGATGGTCCCGGCCGGGCACAGCTGAAGCTCGTGCATGGTGGTGACGCACAAGGTGCCGGGCCCGATCAGCCCGGCGGCCGTAGCCAGCGCGAACTCCAGGTCGGCGAACCCGCCGCCCTTGCCCAGCCGGGAGCCGTCGGCTGCGGCCGCGACGCTGCCCATCACCACCAGCTCCACCGGCGTCAGGTCGTCCAGCGACGCAGGCCGCCCGTACCGCGAAGCGCCGCTGATCGACGCCGCCTTGCGGGGCGGCTCGCTGAGGCGGGCCGGATCCAGCGCGAAGAACGGCTCTGGCGCCGCCAGCCGCGGCATGGCCATGTACACGGTCTTGCCGTCTTCCAGCGCCCGCTGACGTACCGGCAGCTGCGGCAGATCCGGATTGGCCTTCAGCGTGGCCGCGGCCTGCCACTCAGGCATCGCCCGCAGTCTCTCGGCGGCCGCTTCAGCCCCGGTGAAGTTCGGGATGCGCCCGGCCGCGCCGGGAAACCTGGCCACCTTCGCCTCGCGCATCGCGGCCCACACCTGCTGCCGCAGCATAGCCTTCGCTGCCAGCACCGCAGCTGGCCCGCCACCGTCGCGATCGTGACGAGGCGCGGCCCGGCTCATGGCACCATCCTGCCTGCTGTCCGGCCGCCACCCTAGCGGAAAGCCGGATACAGCGGCAGGTCCGGCGCTTCCCAGGACTCGGTCGCGGCCAGCAGCGAGCGCATCAGCTCTGCCACCGCGGGCAGCTCGCCGGACGGTTCCAGCTCGGCCGCCAGTGCCTGCCACCGGTAGCGGAGGAGCTGGCGCAGCCGCGGCGATTCCGCCTCCGGGTCGGTCGGCTCGTCCGACTCGATCGCGCTGGGCACCAGCCACCGCATCGCGGACAGCGTCCAGGCCGCGACACCGCGCCGTACGCCCGGCAGCCAGCACAGGTCATCGGCGAGCTCGGGCCGCACCGAGCGGACGGCCGACCGGTAGGCCGCCTCGGCGGCCGCGCTCAGCCCGGCCGGCAGCCGGAAGACGCACCAGCATGTGCTGAACGGCATCCGGATGTAGGCCGCGTCCAGGAACGCTGAGTGGAAGCCGGCCGACTCGAAGTCAAGGAACCGGATCGTGCCGCCGGTCAGTATGTTGTTGTCCGGGCAGATGTCGCCAGGCGAGAACACCGCGAGCCGGTCAGCATTCGCTGCCGCCGCGACCTCCGCCAGTTCGGCACCGAGGCCCGCGGGCGCGGCGACGCCGAGCAGGCTGAGCACCTGCTCGGTACCCAGGATCCGGTCGGGCAGGCCAGCCATGTAACTGTCATCGGCCGCACCGCCGAGATAACCAGCCCGCCATGAGTCAAAGTCAGGCTGCCGGCGCCCGGCTGCCGCGGACAGCGCGCCGCACGCGCGGGCCCAGGTCAGCAGTGCCGCCTCGGCCGCCAGGGCCGAGTCACCCAGCAGCGCGTCGGCCAGGCTGCGGCCCGATCCGAGGTCCGACATCACGACAACGAGCACGTCGGGGTCCGCGCCGAGGAACGACGGTGCGAGCCCGGTGCCGCTGACGAGTTCCAGCCCGGCCGCCTCGGCCGCGAAGCTGCTGCGGCCCTCGCCGTTGTCCGGATAAGTCTTGACGATGACCGTGCCGCTGCCCGCGCTCCGGACGGCCGCGCCGGTACCGTCCGCTCCATCAGCACCGCCAGCACTATCGCGGCAGCGCAGCACCACCGACCGGCCGCTGCCACCCGGCAGCACGACGGGCTCGGTGAGCGGCCGGCCAACCGCGGCCGACGCAGCCGCAACGATCGTCGCGCCCCGCGACTGCAGCACCTCCTGCTCGCCGTCGCCCATCGGCAACCACGACCTCCCAGAACCGGGGGTCAGCGCCGGACCCCGTTACCCGTAAAAAAGCCGTTCCATCACGGCCCGCGCCTGCCGGGCCGCGCGCCGCCAGTCCTGGACCAGGTCCTGGGATCCGTCCGGCGGGTAGCCGAGAACCTGCGCGACGACCATCAGGTCCGAGGGCGAAGTGGGCAGCGTATCGGACGGCCGGCCGCGCACCAGCATCACGGCATCCCGGATCCTGGCCGCCATGTGCCAGGACGTCATCAGCGTCTGCGTGTCGCCGGCCGTGATCAGGCCAGTCTCGCTGGCCGCCGTCAGTGCCGCCAGCGTCCGGGTGGTGCGCAGGCTCGGCACCGCATGGGCGTGCCGGAGCTGGATCAGCTGCGCGACCCACTCGACGTCGGCCAGGCCGCCGGGGCCGAGCTTGAGGTGCAGCACCGGCTCGACGCCGCGCGGCATCCGCTCGGCCTCGATCCGCGCCTTGATCCGCCTGATCTCGCGCAGCGCATGGTCATCGATGCCGCCCTCGGGATACCTGACCCGGTCCGCCATGGCGATGAAGGCCGCGCCGACGCCGGGATCACCGGCCGCGTGTTCGGCTCGCAGCAGCGCCTGCGCTTCCCACGCCACCGACCACCGGCGGTAATAAGCCTGGTAGGAAGCGAGGGTGCGGACCAGCGGCCCCTGTCTGCCTTCCGGCCGCAAGCCCGCGTCGATGAGCAGCGCCGGGTCCGGGCCTGGCCTGCTGAGCAGCGCGCGCAGGCTCTCCGCCACCGCGTGCGCAGCCCTTGTCGCCGCCTCGTCGGCCGCGCCGGGCAGCGGATCGTGGACGAACAGCACGTCCGCGTCGCTGGCATACCCCAGCTCATGCCCGCCGAGCCGTCCCATGGCGATCACGGCCAGCCTGGTCGGCAGCGGACCCAGGGCGCGTTCCACGTCCTGCACCGCGGCCGCCAGCGCCGCATCGATCGTGACGCGGGCCAGCCCGGTCAGCGTCTCGCAGGTGGCTTCGACGCTGGCCAGCCCGAGCACATCGGCCGCGGCCGTGCGCAGCAGTTCCCGGCGGCGGATAGCCAGCACCGCCCTGGCCGCGCCGGCCGCGGAGTCGTGCCGCCGCACCGCCGCGTTCGCCTCCGCGAGCAGCTCCTGCACGGGCCGGGGCGCGAGCTGGGCGTCGTCGCCGAGCATCGCGACCGACTCCGGAGCGCGCAGCAGCAGCCCTGTCGCGTACCGGCTGGACGCCAGCAGCCTGGCCAGCCGGCGCGCCACCACGGCGTTGTCCCGCAGCAGCCGCAAGTACCACGGTGAGCCGCCGAGGGCCTCGCTGACCTGACGGAACGCCAGCAGGCCCGCATCCGGCTCCGGCGCATCGGCGAGCCAGCCGAGCACCACCGGCAACAGCGTCCGCTGGATCGCCGCGCGCCGGGACACGCCCGACGTCAGCGCCTCGATGTGCCGCAGTGCCCCGGCGGGATCGGCGTAGCCGAGGGCCTCCAGCCGGTCGGCGGCAGCAGCCGGAGTCAGCCGGGTCGCCTCGCCGGGCAGCCGCGCTACCGCTTCCAGCAGCGGCCGGTAGAACAGCTTCTCGTGCAGCTGCCGCGCCTGGCTGGCGTGCAGCCGCCAGCGCGCCGTCAGCTCGGCGGCCGGATCCCCGGCTGGCACCACGGTCGGCTTGCCGTCGCCGGCCGGGTCGAGCCGCATCCGGCGTAGTGCGCGGCCGATCTCGCGCAGCACCGCGGGGTCTTGCGGCAGCAGGTGGGTGCGCCTGAGCTGGCGAAGCTGCAGCAGGTGCTCGACGCCGCGAAGGAACCGGTAGGCCGCGGCCATCGCCGTCGCATCGGCCCGGCCGACGTAACCGCCGGCGGCGAGCGCAGCCAGCGCGGCCAGCGTGCCGGGCTCGCGCACCGTCTCGTCGGCCCGGCCGTGCACGAGCTGCAGCAGCTGAACGGCGAACTCGATGTCCCGCAGGCCGCCAGGGCCGAGCTTCAGCTCACGGCCCGCTTCATTGGCGGGCAGGCTAGCCACCACCCGGCGCCGCATCGCCTGCACATCGGGAACGAAGTCGTCGCGCTGCGCCGCCTGCCAGACCAGTGGCCCGACGGCGGCCAGGTACTCCGCCGCCAGCGCCGCGTCGCCGACCGCGAACCTGGCCTTCAGCAGTGCCTGGAACTCCCACGTCTTGGCCCATCGCTCGTAATAGGCACGATGACTGGCGACGGACCGGACCAGCGGGCCGTCCCTGCCCTCCGGCCGGAGGTTCGGATCGACGGGGAAGAGCGGTCCCTCCGGCGTGCTCTGTGAGCAGACCCGGATCAGGCCGCTGGCCAGTGCCGTCGCGGTGCGCAGCGCGCCCACCTCGTCGCCGCCGGCCGCAGGCGGCCCGGCCACGAAGATCACGTCGACGTCGCTGGCGTAGTTCAGCTCGCCCGCGCCGGTCTTGCCCATCGCGATCACCGCCAGCCGGCCGGGCGCAGACCCGGCAGGCAGCTCGGCCCGCGCGATGGCCAGCGCGGCGTCCAGCGCCGCGATGGTCAGCTCGGCCAGCCCGGCCATCACCGCGTCGATCGGGTCCGCGCCCGTCAGGTCCCTGGCCGCAAGCTGGAGCAGCCGCCGTCGGTAGCCGATTCGCAGCTGGGTCACCGCATCGGGTGCGCTGGTCGCCGCGAGCAGTTCAGCGCGAACCTCACCCCAGGAATCAGGCGAGGGGAACGGAGCCCCTGCTGTCAGCAGCCGCCAGTCGGCCGGATGCCGGGCCAGGTGATCCCCGAGCGCGGCGCTTGCCCCGAGGACGCTGAGCAGCCGGTCCCGCAGCACCGGATCGGCTTGCAGGGCCGCCATCAGCTCGCCGTCCGGGCCCATCCGGACCAGCGCGGCGAGCGCCTGGTCCGGAGCGGCGGACCCGGCCAGCGCTTCGAGCACCGGGCCGTCGGTGACGCCTAGCTCGGCCAGCAGTTTCGCCGCTCTGGCGGTGTCGGCGAAACCCATCGAGGCCAGCTGCCCGGCCAGAGTCCCGCGCGGAGTGCTCACTCCAGCACGGTAGCGAATGGCCCGTGGCTCAGCGGCGGTCAGCAGCTTGGTTCGATGGTCGTGCGGCCCCAGGCGATTTGCGTGGCGTTCAGGTTCGGGTACAGCAGGCGCAGACCGGTGCCGTCGCGATTAACGATATAGGCGCTGGTAGCTGTGGCATTGGTAGCTGTCGACGCGCCAGTCTGGCGGAGGAAGACGATCCTGCCGCCGGGGGTCCAGGTCGGGCTGTAGCTCGTCCACGAGAACGGGCTGACAAGATGGGCGCTGGTGCCGTCGGCGCCTGCGACCTCGATGACGGATCTGCCGTTCGGGTTGGCCACGAAAGCGATCGAGTTGCCGCCCGGAGACCACGATGGCTGACCGAATCCGGGCCTGCCATGCGTGAGCGGGGTCAGGCCAGATCCGTCGGCGTTCGCAGTGTAGATCTCATCGGCCCGCAGGGCCGGAATGTAGCGGACGAACGCGATCCGGTTACTCGACGACCATGCGGGCGCGTCCGCTCCGTAGGAGTACCTGGTGTCGTTCACGATGAGCCGGTGCATGCCCGAGCCGTTGGCGTTGATGACGTAGATGCCGAACGGGACGGAGAAGGCGATTTGCCGGCCGGTCGGGGACCATGACGAGCTGGTGCCGTTCATCCCGTGAGTCAGCCTGGTGAGGTGACATCCGTTGAAGCTGACAGCGTAGAGGTCGTATTGGCCGTCACCTTGACCGTAATAGCCGCGGAATGACAGCTGACGGCCGTTCGGCGACCACGCCGGATCCCTCTGCGCCAGCTGGAGCGGGCCGTTGGCCGGGACGGCGCGCTTCCCGGTTCCGTCGGGGTGCATGAGGCAAATCACGTCACAGCAGTTATAGGCAACCTCCCCGCCGAGCTGGCTTGTCCAGGCTGGGTACGGTGCAGCAGCCATCGCTGTGGGCCGTGAGCGAGTAGCTGACGGGTTCCCGCCAGGTGACCGGCCAGGGCTCAACAGCAGCGTAACCGGAACGACAATGGCCACGAGCAGGACGGCCGTCGCCGCGGCAAGTCCGGAATTCTGCCGGCGTGCGGCACGCCGGACGCGGCGCATAGGGTCCGGCCAGTTAGCCGCCCAGGTTGTCATGGCTGGCGAGAATTCCGACAGGCAATCGTTCGGCCATGCACGGCGGCAGCGGACCCGGTCCTCAGGAACCAGCTGCGGGACCGGGAACCGGATCAGAGCACGCCGATGTAGCGCTCTAGCTCGAACTCGCTGACGTGGCGGCGGTACTCCTGCCACTCCTCGCGCTTGTTGCGCAGGAAGAAGTCGAAGACCTGCTCGCCCAGCGTCTCCGCGACAAGCTCGCTGCCCTGCATCGCGGTGATCGCCTCGGACAGGTTCTGCGGCAACGGCTCGATGCCGAGGGCGCGGCGCTCGGCGGAGGTCAGCGCCCAGACGTCGTCCTCGGAGCCGGGCGGCAGCTCGTAGTCCTCCTCGATGCCCTTCAGCCCGGCGGCGAGGATGACCGCAAAGGCCAGATAGGGATTGCAGGCCGGATCGATGGAGCGGAACTCGATCCGCGTCGCGTTGCCCTTCTGCGGCTTGTACATCGGCACGCGGATCAGCGCGGACCGGTTGTTGTGCCCCCAGCAGATGTAGGCGGGTGCCTCGCCGCCAGCGCCGGCGATCCGCTCGGTGCCGCCCCACAGGCGCTTGTACGAGTTCACCCACTGGTTGCAGACGGCGGTGATCTCGGCGGCATGGCGCAGCAGCCCGGCGATGAAGGCCCGGCCCACCTTGGACAACTGGAATTCGCCGCCCGGTTCATGGAACACGTTGCGGTCGCCCTCGAACAGCGACATGTGCGTGTGCATGCCCGAGCCAGGATGCTCGGTAAACGGCTTGGGCATGAACGAGGCGAACACGCCCTGCTGGAGCGCCACTTCCTTCATCGCCAGCCGGAAGGTCATGATGTTGTCGGCGGTGCTGAGCGCATCGGCGTAGCGCAGGTCGATCTCCTGCTGGCCGGGCGCGCCCTCGTGGTGACTGAACTCGACGGAGATCCCGAGTGCTTCCAGCATCGTGATGGCCTCGCGGCGGAAGTCGTGCGCGATGGCGTGCGGCGTGTGATCGAAGTACCCGCCGTTGTCGATGGGCCGCGGCTTCGCGCCGGCCTCGGGGCGCTCCCGGAGCAGGAAGAACTCGATCTCGGGATGGGTATAGAAGGTGAAGCCGAGCCGTGCGGCCCTGGCCAGCGCGCGCTTCAGCACGTTGCGGGGATCGGCATAGGACGGCGAGCCGTCCGGCAGCAGGATGTCGCAGAACATCCGCCCGGTCCCGGCGGACTCCCCGCCGGCCGGCATCAGCTGGAAGGTTGCCGGATCCGGCTTGGCGAGCATGTCCGCCTCGTACACCCTGGCGAAGCCCTCGACGGCCGAGCCATCGAAGCCGATGCCCTCCGCGAACGCGCCCTCAAGTTCGGCGGGTGCCACCGCGACGGATTTCAGGTAGCCGAGGACGTCGGTGAACCACAACCGGACGAACCGGATATCGCGCTCTTCGAGCGTGCGCAGCACGAACTCTTCCTGCCTGTCCACCGACACAGTCTGCCCGGCCTATGTTTCCTGCTTGTTACCGGCCCTGCCTCCGGCCGATAGCGGCCGGGCGTCTCCCCCGGCGGGACCGGGCTTCTCCCCCGGCGGGACCGGGCTTCTCCCCCGGAGGGGCCGGGCTCGCTGCGCCGCAGGGACATAGGCTGGGCACGTGCCTCAGCTTCGGATCGGCCTCGCTCAGGTCAACGCAACCGTCGGCGATCTGGCCGGCAACGGCGAGAAGGTACTGGAATGGACCATGCGCGCCGCGGAGCAGGGCGCGCGCATCGTCGTCTTCCCCGAGATGATGCTCACCGGCTACCCGGTCGAGGACCTGGCGCTGCGCCGGTCGTTCGTGGATGCCTCGATCGCCGCGCTGCGCGAGCTCGCGGCCGAGCTCGCCGGGGAAGGCCTGGACGGGGTCGCGGTCGTGGTCGGCTACCTGGACCGGCGCGCGGGCCAGCTGCCCAGGGTCGGCGTGCCCGCGGGCGCGCCGCTGGACGCGGCCGCGGTGCTGCACGGCGGCCAGGTCGCAATTACGTCCGCGAAGCACCACCTGCCCAACTACGGCGTGTTCGACGAGTTCCGCTATTTCGTGCCCGGCAGCACGCTGCCGGTGTTCCGGCTCGCTGCCCAGGGCGGCGACCCGGTCGATGTAGCCGTGGCCATCTGCGAGGACCTCTGGCAGGACGGCGGCCCGGTGGCGGTGGCGCGTACCGCCGGCGCAGGCCTGCTCGTGGTGCCGAACGCCTCGCCCTATGAGCAGGACAAGGACGACCTGCGGCTGGAACTCTGCCAGCGTCGCGCCCGCGAGGCCGGGACCGTGCTCGCCTACGCGAACCTGGTGGGCGGCCAGGACGAGCTCGTCTTCGACGGCGACTCCATCATCGTCGGAGCCGACGGGCGGCTGCTCGCCCGCGGGCCGCAGTTCGACGAGGCACTGGTGCTCGCCGATCTCGACCTCCCGGCCGCGGACCCCGAGCGGGTACCCGGCCGCGAGCCGGCCGACGCCGCGGACGGCACCATCACCATCGAGCGGATCGAGCTGGCGCTGCTGCCTGCGCCCGAGCCGGACGCGGGGCTGGCCGCCGCGATGATCTGGCCGCGGCTGCCGGACCTCGCCGAGATCTACGGCGCGCTTGTCCTCGGCACCCGCGACTACGTGCACAAGAACGGTTTCGGATCGGTGCTGGTCGCGCTGTCCGGCGGCATCGACTCGGCGCTGGTCGCCACCATCGCCGCGGACGCGCTCGGACCCGACCGGGTGAACGTCGTGCTGATGCCAAGCAGCTATTCCTCGTCGCACTCGGTCACCGATGCCGAGGATCTCGTCAAGCGGCAGGGCGTGCACGCGCGGACGGTCCCGATCCACCCGATGGTGGACAGCTTCGGCGCTCTCGGCCTGCACGGGCTCGCCGCCGAGAACCTGCAGTCCCGCGTCCGCGGCCTGATCCTGATGTCCCTGTCCAACGCCGAGGGCCACCTGGTGCTGACCACGGGCAACAAGAGCGAGCTGGCCACCGGCTACTCCACCCTGTACGGCGACTCGGCGGGCGGCTACGGGCCCATCAAGGACGTGCCGAAAACCCTGGTCTGGGAGCTGTCCCGGTGGCGCAACGACCAGGCGGCGCAGCGCGGCGAGACGCCCCCGATCCCGGAGAACTCGATCAGCAAGCCGCCCAGCGCCGAGCTCGCGCCCGGCCAGCTCGACACGGACTCGCTGCCGGAGTACGAGGTGCTCGACCGGCTGCTGGACGACTACGTGGAGCAGGACATGGGCGCTGCCCAGCTGGTCGCGGCCGGGCATGACCCCGCGCTCGTGGAGCGGGTGATCCGGCTCGTCGACCGGGCCGAGTACAAGCGGCGGCAGTATCCGCCCGGGCCGAAGATCAGCGTCAAGAACTTCGGCCGGGATCGGCGGCTGCCGATCACCAGTCGCTGGCGGGAGCCTCGTATCGGCTAGATCTGGTCCCAGCTGGCCGACTGATAGGTGTCCGCGAGCAGCGCCATGAACTCCCGGTCCACCGGCAGCTTCCGGTCGTCGACCTGGGTCACCGGCGCGATACCTCGTGCGTTGGTCACGAAGACGGTCGCGAACGAGCCCAGGTCAGCCAGCCGGACCGGGCTGTGCCCGGATCGCACCGACCGGTCCGCCAGCCCGCGCTGCAGCAGCTGCATCGTGATGCCCGACAGCATGGCCGCGGCGGGCCAGACGACGCCGGTGCCGTCGAAGAACCCGATGTTCGTCATCGCGCCCTCGCTGATCAGCCCGTCCGGGCCGGTCAGCAGCGCGTCGTCGAAGCCGTGCTGCCCGGCTAGCTGCCCGTAGTAGACCTGGCCGAAGTCCTGCAGATGCTTGATGTGGGCGACACTGCGCTGATAGGGAACGGACTCCAGCCTGAACTCGGCCCGCAGGCCGCCGGGCGGCCGCACCATGACCAGTACTGACGGCGGCTGGTCAGCATCCGGCCGCTGCACGTAGACGCGCACCGAGGCGGCTGACACCGTAGCGGTGCGGAGCGCGTGCCGGATGTGCCCTCGGATCGCGGCCCGGTCCAGGACGGTGCCGAACAGCTCGGCGGTGGCCTGGTCAAGCCGGGCCAGGTGCAGGTCAAGGCCGCGCACCTGGTTGTCCCGGACTTGCATCGCGGTGAAGTGCCCGTAGCCGTTCAGTGCCAGCGCGCGCAGCTGATCAGCGGTCGGCGCCGTCCCGTTGTACTCGATGCTGGCAGCCGAGAACTGACGCATCGGGCTAGGCCAGCTCGACGCTGGTGCCGGGCTCCAGGAAAGCCGCCGGCCCGCTCTTCGCGGGCACCGCCTTGAGCAGGTTGCCGATGAGCGTCGCGCCCTTGTCGTTGAGCAGCGCGTCATGAATCCAGTAGCCACGGTCGGGTCCAACCGCCCTGATGTAATCGGCCAGCTCGCTGAACTTCAGCCAGGGCGCCGTCACCGGCACCAGCAGCGTCAGCACCGGATCCTGCGGCACCGTGTACGAGTCGCCAGGGTGGAACACCAGGCCGTCGACCGCGAAGCCGGTATTCGGCACGATCGGGATCGACCTGTCGACGAGCGCATGATCGGTGCCGTAGACGTGCACGTCGAACCCGGCCGCCGTGACGGCGTCGCCGTGGTGCACCGCCCGCACCCGGTCGCCGAACCCGGCGAACTGCGCCGCCACATTCTCGCTGGCCCACAGCCGCAGCCCCGGATCGGCATCGAGCGCGGCGCGCACCGCGCCGGCGTCCAGGTGATCGACGTGCTCATGCGTGACCAGCACGGCATCGGCGCCCGCCAGCGCGTCCGGTCCGCTCCAGATGCCGGGATCGATGACCAGCCGTGCACCGTCCTTTTCCAGGCGCACGCAGGAGTGCCCAAGTTTCGTCAGCAGCATGCGGTGAGCCTATCGTCAGCGGGCTGCCAGCCCCCGCAGCAGTTCCTCGACTATCCGCCGGGCGTACCGCGAGTCGACGTGCTCCTCGCCGTACATACTGGCCAGCAGGGCGCCGTTCAGCAGGATAGTGGCGGCGCCGATATCGGTATTCTCGCGCAGCTCACCGGTGGCCACGCCGCGGCGCAGCACGGCACTGACGAGGTCACGGCGTGGCCTGACGACTATCTCGACGTACCGGGCCATCAGCCGCGGGTACTGCGCCCCTTCGCCCTGAAGCAGCGCGAACAGCCTGGCCCGGCGCGGATCGGCAGCCTCCCGGCAGATCGCGTCCAGCAGCGCGATGAGGTCGGCGCGGACCGACTTGCCTTGCGGCGCTGGCAGCTGGCTGCGCAGCGCTTCGATGGCGTCGACCAGCATGTCTTCCTTGCCAGGCCAGCGCCGGTAGATGGTGGCCTTACCGACGCCTGCCAGGGCTGCTACCTGCTCGATGTACAGCGCATCAGGGCCGCGCTCGGCAAACAGGTCCAGCGCGGCGGCCAGGATTGCCTGGTCCGCCTGCTCGCTACGGGGCCGGCCAGGGCGGCGGTGCGGCGGCATCCCGGTCGTGTCAGCCACGGATCGCCCGGAGCCGCGGCGCTCCGTGATCGCGGGAACTGTGCATGCCTGCCCTCGGGGAAACGCCAGCGGAACGGGAAGCCCGGCCGGGCCGGCGAACGTTGTCCATGGTGGCCCGCATAAACGATACGGAACATCACCGTATCGCAAATCGGGCGGCCGGGCGGTGCGTTCCAGGCTGGCCGGCGGCTCCCAGCCGCCAGGCCCTGGTCAGCGGCCGGACCGCCATGCCATCATCAGAGGGTCCGGGGACGCCACAAGGGCGCAACGAGACGCGGAGGATGTACATGACTGCTGACCACGGCCAGTATCCGGCGGCACCAGCTGCCCCGGCCGGGACCCCAGAACCTCTCTATGGCGGCGCCGCCAGCCGCCGCATCACCATCCGGGACATCGCCGCCGCAAAGGCTCGCGGCGAGAAGTGGCCCATGCTCACCGCCTACGACGCGCTGACCGCGGCGGTATTCGATTCGGCCGGGATCCCGGTACTGCTGGTTGGCGACTCTGCGGCAATGGTGGTTTATGGCCATGATTCCACCATTCCGGTCACCGTCGATGACCTGATCCCGCTCACCGCGGCCGTTGTCCGCGGCACCCGTCGCGCGCTGGTCGTGGCTGATCTGCCCTTCGGCTCCTATCAGGCGTCCCCGGCCGCCGCCCTCGAGGCGGCCACCCGGTTCCTGAAGGAGACCGGTGCCCAGGCCGTCAAGCTGGAAGGCGGCTACCGCGTCGTCCGCCAGGTCGAGGACATGGTCGCGGCCGGCATCCCGGTGATGGCGCACCTGGGCCTCACGCCCCAATCGGTCAACGCGTTCGGCGGCTACAAAGTGCAGGGCCGCGGCGAGGACGGCGAGCGCCTCCTGCATGACGCCAAGGCACTGCAGGCCGCAGGCGCGTTCTCTGTCGTGCTCGAATGCGTCCCGGCAGACCTGGCCCGGCGGGTGACCGCGAGCCTGGACATCCCGACCATCGGCATCGGCGCCGGCCCGGACTGCGACGCGCAGGTGCTGGTCTGGCAGGACATGGCCGGGCTGTCGCCGAAAACGGCGAAGTTCGTCAAGCGCTACGCGGACGTCTCCGGAGTGCTACGCGGAGCGGCCGAGGCGTTTGCCGCGGATGTGGTGTCCGGCAGCTTCCCGACCGAGCAGTACTCCTACCGCTGAGGTTTGCCGCTGCTACGTGCGCGGCCTGGCGACCGCGACTGCCGAGACCAGCACCAGGCGGTCGCCAGGCCGCACCTCGCCCGCCCGCGGGTCGTCGACCGCGAGCAGGCTGCCGTCCCGCACCACGGCGATCAGGCCGGCGCAGGCATCGCGGGCGGGCCGGCCGACCTCCTGGCCGGCCGGCGACCGTTCGGTCAGGTCCAGGCCGTGCCCCCAGCCCAGCAGCTCGGCCATCACCTGCCCGGCGGCCGGCTCGATAGCAGACAGGGCGAGCAGCCGGCCCGCCGCCGCCGAGGAGACCACGACCTGGTCCGCGCCACTCTGCCGGAGCAGCGGCTCGTTCTCTGCCTCCCGGACCGCCGCGACGATGGTCAGGGCCGGGTTAAGCTGCCGCGCGGTCAGCGCGATGAGGACCGCGGTGTCGTCCCGGCCGACCACGATGACCAGCCTGGCCGCTGCTGGCGTCTCGGCGCTGGCGAGCACGTCACGCCGGGTCGCATCCCCGGTCACAGCCGCGTAGCCGGCCCGGTTCGCCTCGCTGGTGACCTCCAGGACGTTGTCCACGATCACGATCGATGCAGCCGCCAGGCCGGACTCGCGCAGCGAGGTCAGCACACTGCGGCCCTTGCTTCCGTAGCCGACCACGACGGTATGACCAGTCACTTTCGACCTCCAGCGGGTGAGCCGCCAGCCCAGCCGGGTTCGCTCGGTCAGCACCTCGAGGGTGGTGCCGATCAGGACGATCAGGAAGACCACCCTGATCGGGGTGATGACGACGGTGTTCACCAGCCGCGCCACGCTGGTGATCGGGACGATGTCGCCGTATCCGGTGGTGGACAGCGTGACGGCCGAGTAATAGGCAGCGCCCAGGAAGTTCAGCGGCTGGCCCGGCCGGGCTGCGTCCCGGTAGCCGCTGCGGCCGAGGTAGACGATCAAGGTCGCGAGCACCAGCAGCCCGGCGGCGATGGCCGCCCTGGTGCCGACCGCGCCCAGCGGGCTAACCCGGCGGGACGGCAGCGACACCGGGGACTGTTCCAGGTCCGGACCGTCCCCGGAACCACCGCGCCGTAGTCCGTCAATCACACTCAGTGACCTTACACACGGATCAGGCCTGTCAGCCGAGCCGCCCGGCCCGCCTGCTCACACGTCAGTGATGCGCAGCCCGGCGTGCGCCTTGTACCGGCGGTTGATGGCGATGAGGTTCGCCGTCAGAGCCTCGACCTGGCCGCAGTTGCGCAGCCGGCCGCCGAATATGCCGCGCATGCCGGGGATCCCGCCGGCCAGCGCGGCCACCAGGTCGGTCGCGGCCCGGTCGTCGCCGAGCACCAGCACGTCCAGCTCGATCTTCTCGACGGCGGGATCGAGCAGCAGGGTGGCCGAGACGTGGTGGAACGCGCCGACCACGGTACTGTCCGGCAGCACGGCGGCCGCCTGCTCGGCCGCGCTGCCCTCGTCGACCCTGATCAGATACGCGCCCCTGGAGTCGAAGCCCATCGGGTTGACGCAGTCGACGACGACCTTGCCCGCCAGCGGGCCAGCCAGGGAGGCGAGCAGGTCCCGGTGCCCGTCCCAGGGCATGGCGGCGATCACCACGTCGGCACGTGCGGCCGCCTCCTGGTTCAGCGCGCCGGTGAGCAGCGGGCCACCGCCGAGCTCAGTCGCGGCCGCGGCGGCACGCGCCGCGTCTCGCGACCCGATGATGACGCGATGCCCGGCCAGCGACAGTCGCCGGGCCAGGCCGCGGCCCTGATCTCCGGTGCCGCCGAGAATGCCTATCACCAGTTCATCAAGATCATCGTTACGGGCAGCCTGCGGCTCGTGCGTCATGCGCCGATCCTGCCAGACCCGGCAGTGCGTCACTTCAGCAGCGCCCGGCTGGCTGTTCGGGCACCATGAGGTCATGAATCCCGACCAGGTGGCGGCGCTGCGCGCGCTGTTAGCGCCCACCGGCTGGGTCGAGCGGACGGCCGGCTTCGCCCGCGCCCTGCGGGCCCGCACGCCGAACGGGCTGCTCGTCATCGGCCCGCAGGCCGCCGAGCCGTGGCACATGACGGCGCACCTAGCCGACGAAAGCCGGCTCGCCGGCCTGCCCGGACTGGCGCCGACGCTGGTGCGCTGGGCACCGCCGCCCGGCGCGCCCGCGCACCTGTCGGTGGGCCTTGACCGGCTCCGGGCCGCCTCGCGGGACGAGACCCTGCTCGTCGTCAGCGAGGCGCTGGCGCCCGCCGAACTGCTGGAGCGCGTGCATGACGTCCGGCGGCTGGGCGTGACCATCTTCGCCCTCGATCAGGACGACCCCGAACTCGACGGGCTCGCGCACGAGTCGCTGCCCGTGCCAGCTGACACCTCGCCGGTGTCCTTCGACGCCGCGCAGCATCTGGTCAGCTCTGCGGTAGGCGCGGACGCCATGGCGGCGCCGGAGGACCCGCTGCCGCCGGGCGGCCGCCATCGATCGGCCGGGCGGCGGTCAGCGCGGCCGCCGTTCGGCGACGGTGCGGCCGCGCCCGCCGAGCGCCGGGACGATTCGATCAGGACGCGGCTGGCACGGCTGCTGGATGCGGTCAGCGGCTCGCCGCCGGACTGATCTCTTACAGACCCTGGTCGGCACCGGGATCCGGCGGCCCGGCATCCGCGGCGGCGCTGTCCGGTGCACCGCCCTCGAGGCTGACCGACAGCTGCTGCTCGCGAACCTGCACGGGCCGCCGCCCGTCCAGCTTGCGTATCCCGTAGATCGGCGGCGGTGACATCCGGCCGAACTGCGCGATCGCGGTACCGAGGATCGTTGCCTCGGCGACGTGATCGTGACCAAGCGGCACGACGGGGCACTTGCGCCTGCTGATCCTGGTCTCCATCTCCCGGACCACGACGCCCTCGGCGCCCATCCGGATCAGGTCCAGCTCAAGCTCGTTCCTGGCATCGGTGCGCATCTGGGTGACCAGGTAGGTGTACCCCTCCACCTCCACGTTCCCGGCATTCCAGCGGGTTTGCCCGGCGGTCAGCCAGTCGTCGTGGCGGTAACCGACGGCAACGCCCAGCGCGAGCCCGACCGGTATCCAGCCGTGCGCGACGAGCTTGGTGAAGTCCTGGCCGGACAAGTCGGAGGCAAACGGCGTGCTCCGGACTGGCACGCCCGGCGCCCGGATCGCGGTGCCGAGAGCCCTGAACTCCAGCGTGTCCTCGTCGCCGAACGGGCCGACAGTCAAGGTCACTCCGATGATGCCGTGGCCGCCGAGCGCGGCGCACTCGGTGGTCATCCGGCTGATGGCAGCGCGCCGGGCCTGGTACAGCACCGATACCAGCGCGCGCGCCGAGCCGATGGCCGCCGCCCCGGCCGGCTTCTGCACCGGCCCCCGGCTGAGCCTGATGCCAGCAGGGCCGGGCTGGGTATAGGCCCGCGTTCCCTCCCCGCGGAAGACCTGCAGACCGTACGGGCATTCCTCGCCGCCGGTGTCGCCCACGTTGTACACCGCGGCGCCGAGGACCTGGCCGACCGGCTGGAACCCGACCCGCGAGATAGCGGCGAACTCGTTGACCTGAAGCGCGGAGCCCCAGCTGTGCTGCTGCCTCAGGTCCGCCAGCCGCGCCTGCGCGGCCGGCGGTCCGCCCTCACCAGCGTCCGCCATTAAGAGTCCAGGCTCAGCACCATCGTCGGCGTCTGGATGATGTGGTCGTCACGCAGCGGCCGCACGGCGGTACCGATGGCGAAGAATTCCGTGGTGTGCGAGCCCCAGGTGTGACTGTGCTGGCGGAGCTGCACCCCGACGATGCCTTCCGCGGCGAGGCCCTCGGCCTCTGCCTGCATCCGGCTCATGGCGAGCTCACGCGCGTCATACAAGGCCTGGGTGAACTGCTCGAGCTCGACGTTCCGGCCGATGTTGCCCATCTTGCTGCCGAGCTTCTGGTGCGCGATGTGGTAGACGCATGACCCCATCACCATGCCGAGCGGCGCGTAACCAGCCCGGATCAGCGTCCAGAAGTCCTGGCCGGACAGGTCCGAGGTGAACGGCAGGTCCTTGTTGTTCCGCCAGTTCGTGACCCCGCCACCGCCGGCGCCCGGCTCGGCGACGACGGCCGTGCCGACGGCGATGAACTCGGCGATGTCCGCGCCGAACTCCTTCATCTCCACGTCGAGCCGGACGCCTACGATGCCGTCGGCGCCAAGCGCCTGCGCCTCGGCTTCCATCCGCGTCATGGCCAGCTCACGTGCGTGGTACATGGCCTGCGACAGCACGTCCAGCTCCTGGCTCTTGCCCCAGCGGGCGACCTGCAGGCCGACGTGGTAGATCGAGGTGCCGAGCACGAGCCCGACGGGCCGGAAACCTACCTCCCGGACCAGCAGGAACTCGTTGACCGACAGGTCCGAGGTGAAGATCGAGCCAGGCGCGCCGGGGCGCAGCTCGGCCAGCCTGCGCATCGCGTCCTGGGGTACTCCCAGCACCTCAAGATCGGTGCCCTGCTGTTCGGTCATCGCGCTCCCTTTGCCCTCACTGTCAGTGCTGCCCCGGCTCCCGCGGACCGTTACGGACCGAGCCGGACCCGCGCCGCCTGCCGCCGCTGCGGGTCCAGCGACACGATCGCCAGCGGTGGTTTCGCCGCCACCCGCGGGCTGCCGAACCTGGCGATCGCGGTACCGATGATCGTCGCTTCCACTACGTGGTCGCGGCGGCCTTCCTGCATCGAGCACTCGTGCTCGCCGACTCTGATTTCCATCCGCTGCAGCACGACACCGTCCGCGCCGTGCCGGGCGACATCCCGCCCGAGCTGATTGCGGGCGTCGTGCCTGGTCGCGTTCACCAGGTCGGTGTACCCGCTGACCTCGGTGTTGCCGGCCCCCCAGCGGGTCTGGGTGACCGTGACCCAGTCATCGTGCCGGGCTGCCGATCGAGATGCCGAGCACCAGGCCGGCTGGCACCCAGCCGGCCAGCACGAGCTTGGCGAAATCCTGGCCGGACAGGTCCGAGGTGAACGGCTCCCGCAGCGGCGGCACTCCGGCCGCCCGCACCGCCGTGCCAATGGCCTTGAACTCATGGCCGCCCGCCGGGAAGGCGCCGATCGTGAGCCGGACGCCCACCACGCCGTGGCCTCCCAGCGCCGCGCATTCGGCCGTCATCCGGCCGATGGCCTGGCGCCGGGCCTGGTACATGGTCTTGACCATCGGTGCGTACGAGCCCAGCGACCCGCTGCCCGAGGTGGCCGTCACGCTGTTGTACGGGTTGGCGTACGAGCTGTACCGGCCGCCCATGCCCATGCCCATGCCCATTCCGTAGCCGCCCCCCTAGGCCGGGCAGGCGTAGCCGCCGGAATAGCCGATGTTGTAGACCGCGGCGCCGAGTACCTGGCCCACCGGCTCGAATCCGGTGCTCTTGATCGCGGTGAACTCATCGGCGGTCAGCGCCGAACCCCAGGTGCCGCTGTCCCGGATCTCTGCCATCCGGGCCAGGGCGGCCGGCGGAAGCCCGTTCCCCGGCTGGTCCACGGACATTCTGCGCCCCCTTGTCGGGCTTTCTGCCGCTGCCTCTCACCCTACAAGACCACGGGCGTCAGCTATCGCCGTCCTCGCCCGGCCACCGGTCCTGGGCTTCCCATTCCTCGTTCCGGCGCCGGACGGTCTCCAGCGCATTGGCCGCGGCCTCCCGGGTCGGGTACGGGCCGAGCCGGTCCTTCCCAGCGCAGCCAGCCCCGTGTTCTACTTCCATGTGCTTCAGGCAGAACCACCAGCTCTGGTCATCGTCCATGACCACTAGACTCGCAGATCATGGTCGCTCTGCTTGAGCCCGGCCGGGTTTCGCCCGAGCGGGCCGTCCCCGCGCACATCGCCCGGCCCGAGTACGTCGGCCGGCGTGCTCCCGCGCCTTGGCGAGCCGGACATCAAGGATGCCGGCACGATCGAGCGAATGCGGGTGGCCGGGCTCGATCGCGGCCCGCGCCCTGGCCGAGGTCGGCAGGCACGTCGCGCCGGGGGTGACGACCGACGAGCTGGACCGGATCGGGCATGAGTTCCTCTGCGACCACGGCGCCTACCCGAGCACCCTGGGCTACCGCGGCTTTCCCAAGTCGCTGTGCACCTCACTGAACGAGGTCATCTGTCACGGCATCCCGGACGACACCGTGATCACCGACGGCGACATCGTCAACATCGACATCACCGCGTTCATCGGCGGGGTGCATGGCGACACCAACGCGACGTTCCTGGCCGGCTCGGTCGAGCGAGGAATCCCGGCTGCTGGTGGAGCGCACGCAGGAGGCGATGATGCGCGGCATCCGCGCCGTCGCACCCGGCCGGCCGCTCAACGCGATCGGCCGCGTCATCGAGTCTTATGCGCGCAGGTTCGGCTACGGCGTGGTCCGTGACTTCACCGGCCATGGCATCGGCACGACGTTCCACTCCGGCCTCGTCGTGCCGCATTTCGATGACCCGTCTGTTGACGTGATCATGGAACCAGGCATGACGTTCACCATCGAGCCGATGCTGACCCTCGGCACCATCGAGTACGACATCTGGCCTGATGGCTGGACGGTACTCACGGCCGACCGTAAGCTGACCGCCCAGTTCGAGCACACTCTGGTGGTCACCTCAGGCGGTCACGAGATCCTCACGCTGCCCTGACCCGGGCTGGGCTGGCTCGGGCTGGGCCGGCTCTTGCTGTGCTGGACCAGGCTCGGCCGGCTCCGGCTGGGTTGGCTCGGCACCGGCGGGTCCCGGCAGCGCGGCCGGCGTGCCGTCGGCGGCCAGGGTGCGGCCGGGCAGCCAGGCCAGCCAGCGCGGCAGGTACCAGGCTCGCTCGCCCAGCAAGGCGAGACAGGCCGGCAGCACCACGCCGCGTACCACGGTCGCGTCCAGCAGCACCGCGACCGCCAGTCCGACGCCGAGCATCTTGACGTCGATCAGCGAGAGCGTGGCAAAGATCGAGAACACCGCCACCATGATCACCGCCGCGCTGGTCACCACGCCCGCACTGCGGCCGATGCCGTGGACGATCGCGTCACGGCAGCTCGCGCCCCCAGTCCGCAGCTCCCTGATCCGGCTGAGGATGAAGACGTGGTAGTCCATGCTCAGCCCGAACAGCAGCACGAAGGTAAACAGCGGTACCCACGGCACCAGGGCGCCGAACGAGGTGAAGCCGAGCAGCGATGACAGGTGGCCGTCCTGGAATATCAGCGTGACCACGCCGTAGGCCCCGCCGACCGACAGCAGGTTCAGGCCGATCGACACCAGCGGCACGGTCACGCTGCGGAACGCGGCCATCAGCAGCAGGAACGCCAGCAGCGCCACGACGGCGAAGACCAGCGGGGTACGCGAGTCGAGCCTGGAACGGAAGTCGTAGCTGGCGGCGGTATTGCCGGTCACCGCAAAGGATGTGCCCGGAACGTGGCCAATCGTGGCCGGCAGCACCGTGTCCTGCAGGGTTACCAGCGCGTGGTCGGAGACCGCATTGGAGCCGTTGCCCGCGAGCGGCACCTGAAGTACCAGTGCCCGCCCGCCAGCCACGAAGCTCGCGGTCACCGGCCCGCGGATCTGGCCCGCGGGGGTAGCCGCCGCCCGTAGCTCGGCGATACCGCGCTGCATGGCGGGTCCGGCCAGGTTCGTGCCCGTCACCACTACCTCGGCTGGCGCGGGCTTACCGGGAAACTGATGCTGGATGTTATCCAGCACCCGCACGACGCTCAGGTTGCTCGGCAGCGCCATGCCCGGGTCGCCGATCCGCATGCCGAGCGCTGGCGCGCTCAGCACCAGCATGCCGAGCGCGGCGATCCCGCCATACCGGAGCGGCTTGCGCACGACCCGGCTGGCCAGCCCGGACCAGAACCGGGAGGCGCCAGGGCAGGTGCGCCGGCGGCCCAGGTGCGGCAGCCGGCGCCGGTCAGCCCACGGGCCGAGCCAGGACAGCAGCGCGGGCAGGAACGTCAGCGACCCCAGCACCGTGACCCCGACCACGATGATCGTGCCGAAGGCCAGGCCGGTGAAGACGTCGACGCCGGTCAGGAACATGCCGGCCAGCGACACCATGACGGTCAGCCCGGACACCACGATGGCTCGGCCCGAGGTGGCCGCCGCGATCTTGACCGATTCCAGCCTGCCGTGACCCTTAGCCCGTTCCTCGCGCTCCCGGCGCAGGTAGAACAGCGAGTAGTCGACGCCGACCGCCATCCCGATGACCAGCACGATCTCGGAAGCGCCCGCGCCGACAGGTAGCCACTGCGCCGCGATACTCAGCAGCGCGACGGCCGCTACCACCGCGGTGCCGGCCAGCAGGACCGGGATGCCGGCCGCGATCAGGGCGCCGAACACGCCGACGAGCAGGACCAGCGTGAGCGGGATGGACGTCCACTCCGACTGGTGGAAGTCATGCCCGAGCAGGGCGCTGGCCACCCGGTCCGTGCTGGCGTCACCGGCCTCCCTGATCAGCAGGCCGGGATTCTGCACCTGAATCCGGTGCACCGCAGCCAGGTCGGCCAGCACCGTGCCGTCGGCGGCCGCGTTCGGCCCGGCTACGTTAAACGTCACCAGCGCGGCGAGCCCGCTGCGCGAGACCAGGGCGCTGCCGCCCGAGCCAGACGGCGCGCGGATGTCAGCAGCTGCCCGCGGCAGCGCCGCCAGTGCCCGCTCGACCTGCCTGGCCACGGCCCTGACCCGGCGCGCGGCGTCGGCCTCGATATGCCTGGCGCCGGTGCGGGCCTGGATCAGCACGCTCTCGGCGGGCGGGGTCACGACGCCGAGCTGAGTGAGTACTCGCTCGCCCTGGCCGGCCTGGCCCGGATCGTATTGCTGCACGCCCGCCGAGGTGACCGACTGCCCGGCGATGAAGCAGCCGACGACGAAGGCCAGCCACAGCAGCACTGCGGTTTTCCGGTGCCGGGCGCTCCATCCGGCGATGCGCTCAACCAGCGGCCGCGCGGTGCGAGGTGGCTGGCCGCTGGCGCCTGGGCGCGAGCTGCTGCTAGGGAGCAGGCCCATGGTCGCTCTCTGGCTCGGGGAAGGCTCGAGATAGCGGGCCTCACGCCAGTGTCAAGGGGGCGAGCCAGCTGTGACCGCAACAGTAGCCGAGCCGTGGCGATGAGTGAGCCAATGCGCGGGAAGCTGGCGGATCCTGATGAAACCGCCAGCTTTCCCTAAGGTTTCAGCCGTGCCGTCGAGGCCGATAGCTGGCCTCAGACGGTGGGCGCTGTTGAGCTGCCACGCCCGCCTGCTGGCACGTTCCCTTGCCGGACGTCGGGCGATGAGATCATCGGCGGATGGGCGAAGTGATCGTGATCCGGCATGGCGAGACGGAGTGGAGCCGGGCAGGCAGGCACACCGGCAGGACGGACGTGCCGCTGACCGACGCGGGCCTGGCCGCCGCCGCGGAGCTGGCACCGGCCCTGGCCGGCCGGCCGCTGGTCGCGGCGTTCACCAGCCCGGCCCGGCGCGCGGTGGTCACTGCGCAGGTCGCCGGGCTGGCCGGTGCCCGCCAGGACCCCGACCTGTGGGAGTGGGACTACGGCGGCTACGAGGGTTTGACCAGCGCGCAGATCTCCGCGCGGCGGCCCGGCTGGTACCTGTGGCGCGACGGCGTCATGCCGGGTGGCCCGGCCCATCCGGGCGAGACAGTGCAGCAGGTAGGCCAGCGAGCCGACGCGGTCCTGGGCCGGGTCCGGCCGCTGCTCGCCGATGGCGACGTCGCGCTGGTAGCGCACGGGCACCTGCTGCGCGTGCTGACTGCCCGCTGGCTCGGCCTGGCGGCCGACGGCGGCCGTTACTTCCGGCTCGACACCGGCACGCTGAGCACGCTCGGCTTCGAGCATGGCGAGCCGGTCATCGCGTCCTGGAACATGCCGGCCGCCATCGTCGGCTAGCGGCTCAGCTCACGCCGCGCGCAGCCGGCGAGCGATCCGCGCGACGGGGCGCAGCAGCAGCTCAGGCGGCAGCCGGGTGCTGGACTCGAAGGTGGCGCGCAGCGCCAGCGTGACCGCCGCGTCGGTCAGGCCGATGGCCGGCGTGCCGTACAGCCGGCGCGCCCACCGCGGCAGGCTCGCGTAGGCCAGCACGTTCAGCGGCGGGACGAAAAGCCGCAGCGGAGCATACGGCGACGGCACCTTCGGCGTGAACGACAACCGCAGCGCCTGCCTGGCCTCGGCACAGGCTCGCAGTTCCGGCTGCATGCGCTGGTAATAAGCGTCGAGCTCGGCCATGCTGGCCGGCACCGTCGCGGGGTCCAGGCCAACGACGGCCGCGCTGCGCCGCTGCTCGTCGATGAACGCGTCAAGCTCAGCAGCCGTCAGGTGCATGCCGCTGCGGCGGGCGATCTCGGCATACGAGCCGACCTCGCCGCAGTGCACCCACAGCAGCAGTTCTGGTTCGTCCAGGCGGAACCGCAGGCCCGTCTGCGTCCACCCCGGTCAGCGATGAATGGATCTTGCGCAGCCTGGCCCCGGCACGTTCCGCTTCGGCCACCGTGCCGTACGTGCGCACCCGGACGAACCTGACGGTCCTGGTGAACCGGCCCCAGGCCTGGTCCCGCTGCGCGAACGCGGTGTTCTGCCAGGTGCCCATCATCACCCGCGGATGCAGGGCCTGCAGGTACATGGCCCGCACCCCGGCGACCCACATCACCGGCTCGCTGAGCACCCGCCATGTGACCGAGTCGGGGCCGAACAGCCCCTGGTCCCCCGCTGGCACGCCGGTCATTGCGGGCGGGTCTCTTCCTCGATCCAGTCCAGGTAGGACGGCGCGCCGGCGACGATGGCGGTGGCGGTGATCTCGGGCTCGTCGTAACTGTGCCGCTCGGTCAGGAACTCGGCCAGGGCGTCATAGCGATCGGCCGGCAGCTTGAGCATCAGCAGCCATTCCTCGGCCCGTTCCAGGCCGTCCTCCCACCAGTAGGTGCTGGCGATCGGCCCGGCGACCTGAGCACAGGCGGCGAGCCTGGCCTCGACCACGGCACGCGCCAGTTCCACCGCCTCCGCGCGGGAGTCGGTAGTGGTCTGCACCTGGAGGAACTGCGGCTCGGTGCCCGCCGTACGCCGCTGCGCTGGCATGGCCCGATCGTACGCCCGGCCAGGGTTGCGCACTGCCCGCGCACCGGTAGCCTGTCCTGAATTATGTGCCGGGCCGCCGGCCAGTGATGCGACGGAGAACCGATGGCCCGCTTCTGCCTGATCGTGAACCCGGCGGCCGGCCGCGGCCGGGCGTTGCAGGCCGTGCGGCCGGCCACCGCGGCGCTCGACACGGCTGCGGCCGCTTACCGCGTCACCGAGTCGGCCAGCCTGGATCACGCCGGCCAGCTGGCGGCCGAGGCTGCCGGTGCGGGCGAGGTGGTAGTCGCTGTCGGCGGCGACGGCATGGCCGGAGCGCTCGCGGCCGCCTGCGCCCGGCACGGCGCCAGCTTCGGCATCATCCCGGCCGGCCGCGGCAATGATCTGGCCAGGGTGCTGGGGATCCCGGCCGATCCTGCAGCCGCCGCGGGCACGCTGACGACCGGCGCGATCCGCACGATCGACCTCATCGGGGTGAGCGTGCCGGGCGCGCCCGAGATCGTCGTGGCAGGCAGCGTCTACCTTGGCGTGCCCTCGGTGGCCGGCGAGATCGCCAACCGGTCGCGCCTGCTGACCGGGCCGCTGGTCTATCCGGTCGCCGCACTGCGGGCGGTAGCCGGGTGGCGGCCTGCCGGGTTCACCGTGGCTGGCAGCCTGTCCGGGCACGACTTCGGCGGGTATGCCATCGTCGTGGCGAACTCGGCCTACTTCGGCGCCGGCATGCTGGTCGCCCCCGCGGCCTGCATCGACGATGGCGTGCTTGACCTGGTGCTCATGCGGCACGGGCCGAAGCTGGCGTTTGTCCGGGCCCTGGCCAAGATCAAGGACGGCTCGCATACTGCCCTCTCCCAGGTCAGTCTGGAACGCGACCACGAGGTGACGCTGACGGTGGACCGGCCGATGCCGGTAGCGGCCGATGGCGAGACGCTGCCGTTCGCCGCCCCGCTGCCAGCCGGCACGCCGCTGCGCATCCGCGTGCTGCCCGGCGCGCTCGCCGTGATCGCGCCCGCACCGAGCTGATCACGAGCCCGCCCTCAGCCAGAGATAAGCCGCCGGTCGGCGTCGTCGCCGAGCAGCGCGTAGGCCAGCCGGTCGAGCATCTGGGCCAGGTCGGCATGCTGCTCCGGCGACCACCCGGCCAGCAGTCGCTCGAGGCCGTCCTCCTGTGCGGCGAAGAGCCGGTCCGCGGCCGCGGTACCGCCGGGCGTGAGCACCAGGATACCGTCGGCGCGCCGCACGTAGCCGCGCTCGACCAGCTTGTCTACATACGGCCGGCCATGCTCCATGGAGACCCCGGCCGCCGCGGCGAGGTCGACGCCGGCCATGTCTCCGTTCTTGGCCAGCCTGGCCAGCACCCAGCAGGAGCCTGCAGGCAACCCGAGCCCGCTCAGCTGCGCGATCTTCTCGTAGCCGCGCTTGCGCAGGTCGCCATCGGCCAGCCGGAGCAAGGCACGCTCGATCTCCTGCACCGACGACCGCTGCGCGGACGCGGCACCCAGGCCCTCGGCCAGGTCGGCGGCGCCTGCTGTCTGGCGCAGCGGCACCTCGCGCAGGAACCAGGACAGCACGAATGCGGCGGCCGCGACCGGCACGGCGAACAGGAAGATCTTGTCGATCGCCTGCGAGTAGGCAGTCAGGACCGGGCCTTGCGCCGCCGCCGGCAGGCTCTTGAGCAGGGCCGGATTCGACTTAGCGGTGGCGATGTTGAAGCCTGGCGGCAGCCGCACGCCGGCCAGTCCCGCCGCCAGCCCGGAGGCCAGCCGGTTCGAGAACACCGACCCGCAGATCGCGACGCCGAACGCGCCGCCGATGGACCGGAAGAAGGTCGCGCCTGAGGTCGCCGCGCCCAGGTCGGCGTAATCAGCCGAGTTCTGCACGGCGATGACGAGCACCTGGAGGATCAGCCCGAGGCTGAGGCCCAGCACGAAGAAATCGAGGTTCAGCACCAGCGACGAGGTGTGCTCGGACAGCCTGGACAGCAACAGCAGCGCGACCACCAGCAGCGCCGTGCCGATCACCGGGTAGATCTTGTACTTGCCCCGGCGGGAGATCAGCTGCCCGCTGGTGACCGAGGTCAGCAGCATGCCGATCACCATCGGCAGCAGGTAGACACCCGAGATCGTCGGCGAGATGCCGCGCACTACCTGAAGAAACAGCGGCAGGAACGCCAGCGCGCCGAACATCGCGAACCCGGCCGCGAAGCCGATGCCCGCGCAGACGGAGAAGACCGAGTTCCTGAACAGCCGCAGCGGCAGTACCGGCTCCGGTGCTCGCCGGGCCGACAGCCACCACAAGAAGCCCAGCGCGACCGCAAGCACGCCCAGCCCGATGATGACCGGCGAGCCCCACCGGTACTCGGTACCGCCCCAGGACGTCAGCAGCACGATGCAGGTAGCGCTGCCGGCCAGCAGCAGCGCGCCCAGGTAGTCGATGGTGTGCCGCTGGCCTCTCGGGGTCGCGGGCAGTGCCACCGCGATCACCACCAGCGCGACCAGGCCGATCGGCAGGTTGACGTAGAACACCCAGCGCCAGCTCAGGTTGTCGACGAAGAACCCGCCCAGCAGCGGCCCGGCCACGCTGGCCACGCCGAAGACCGCGCCGAACACGCCCTGGTACTTGCCGCGCTCGCGAGGCGGCACCACGTCGCCGACGATCGCCTGGGCCAGCACCATCAGGCCGCCGCCGCCCAGGCCCTGCAGGGCCCGGAAGGCGATCAGCTCGATCATGCTGTGCGCCTGGCCGCAGAGGGCGGAGCCGATCAGGAAGATGATGATCGAGGCCTGGAACAGCCTCTTGCGACCGAACTGGTCGCCGAGCTTCCCCCACAAGGGCGTCGATGCCGTGGTCGCCAGCATGTAGGCCGTGACAACCCAGGACAAATGGCTGAGGCCGCCCAGATCTCCGACAATCGTCGGCAGAGCGGTCGAGACGATGGTCTGGTCCAGCGCAGCCAGCAGGATCGCCAGCATCAGCGCGATGAAGATGATCAGCAGGCCGCCGCGAGGCCGGACTGCGGCTTCGGCCCCGGGTGACTGCGTCATGCGGCGTATGTACCCCGGTTAAGCAGCGGTGCTGCCTGGCACGCCAGGCAGCACCCTGCCGCTAGCCGTCAGTACCCGCCGCCGCCTGAGCTCTTGGACGTACCCGGCGACGCGGCCGCGCCGAGCTTGGCGCCCGTCGGCGTCATCGCCCACCACAGCCCGCCGGACACCTTCAGGCCGTTGCCGCTGACCTGGCCAGGACCGCTGTCCGCTGCGTAGGTGTAGAGCGGATGCCCGTCGTAGGTGGCCTGCACCTTGCCGTCTGACCTGGTGATCGTGCCAAAGCCCTTCGGCAGCGTGGTGCCAGCCGCGGCCGATGGCTTGCCCAGAACCGGCGGCCAGTAGGTGGTGCAGGAGCCGTTACAGTTCGACTTTGCCGGCGTGTCGATCGCGAACCAGTAGATCGTCTTGCCCTGCGCGGTGGCCAGCACCGTGCCCTTGCTCGTACTGTTCGTCTTGATCACCGAGCCCGAGCCAGTGGCCTGCTGGGTCGTGCTCGGAGTGGCAGATGTGCCTGTCGAGGGCGTTCCGCCCGAAGAGGACGCCGTGCTCCCGCAGGCAGCGAGCACCGCGACCCCGCCCGCCAGAACCGGCGCCGCCCACCATCGGTTGCGCATGGCATTGTCTCCGTTCCGTCTGGTACCTGACCTTCCCTATTCCCTGAATACGGCGGGCCGCGCCGTAACGTTCACCGCCGGCTGCAGGCCGGCATTCGCTGGCAGAGCCAGGCCAGCGAGAGCGGATACCGGTAGTCGATGGCCGCGTGGGTCGCATCGAACAGCTCGTAGTGCACCACCTCGTCGGCTACCCCGACCGCGGTCAGCTCCGCCCGGAAGGCCGCCGCGCCCACATCAAGGAAGAAGTCATCCCTGGTGCCGGCGTCGATCCAGATCGCCTGCAGTGACCGGAGCGCGTCCGCGTAGCGGGCCGCCATCCGGACCGGGTCCCAGTCCAGCCAGCGCTGCCACACCGCTGGCCGCAGTACGCCGGTAACGGGGTCAAACGGCAGGTCGACCGAGCCGTCCTCGGTTGCCGAGAACGCGGCCGCGACCCCGAGCAGGCCGACAAGCTCACCGTCGGCCGGGACGGTGAACGCGGTCCTGGACCGGAAGTCCTCCCACCACCGCCAGATATCGCCGTCATAGCCGCGCAGCGCCCGCACGGCACCGGCGAATTCCTTGAGGTAGCAGTACTCGTACAGGCTGTCGCCGGCGTGCGTAGCCAGGGCGGCGAACAGGTCGGGCCGGAGCATCGGCGTGATCATGGCACCGAATCCGCCGCTCGACTTGCCCATGATCGCCCGGTGGTCCCGGTCGGCCAGCGTGCGGTAGCGGCTGTCAACCCACGGCACGACCTCGTCGCACAGGTAGGAGTGGTACTGGCCGGTGCCCGGCGAGTCGACGAACTGGCTGCCGCCGTAGCTGGTCCACGCGTCCACGTAGACCACGATGGCAGGCGGCGCCTGGCCGGCCGCGAAGACGGCATCGGCGGTCTCGGTAAACGGCTGCCGGAACGGCGAGCGGTTCTGCCACATCGCCAGGTGACCGGTATAACCCTGAATAACGTAGATAGCCGGATACCTGCGCTCCGGCTCGGCGGCATAGCCGGGCGGCGCGTACACCCACAGCGGGCGCTCGTGCGGGTCGCCGAGCGGGTTGCCCCGCAGCAGCTGGCTATCGATCACGTGCTCGGTGAGCGTCCCGGCGAGGTCGGCTGACCAGGGAAGCACGGGTACCTCCTTCTCGGCGCCTCAGCTCATCACACCACTGAGCCAGGACGGGACCGCAGCGACCCCGGCACATCGGCCGCCCGCGGCGGACTGACCTGCCGCCTACCGGGTGCGCAATCCGGCCCGGCGACATACCGTCAGAAGGTGACCGCCGCAGCCGCAGGACCAGCCCCCGCTGCCGCGGCTAGCCCGGACCTCGCAGAGCAGCGGCTGGCCAGAGCGATCCGCGAGCTTGCCCCGCCGGGCGTGCGAGCCCAGTCCGCCGACGCCGTCCGGCCAGGCTCGGGCCTGTCCGTGGCCCGGTGCCTGGACCTGTTCAGCGCCCAGCTGGCCAGCAGGCACCTCGATCTGGCGGCGCGATGGCTGCGGAGCCGCGGGGCGGGCTTCTACACCATCGGCTCATCCGGGCACGAGGGCAACGCCGGCGTGGCGGCGGCGGTGCGGCTGACCGACCCCGCCCTGCTGCACTACCGGTCCGGCGCCTTCTACCTGGTGCGGGCCGGTCAGGCGAGCCCGCCACGGGATGGGATCGCCGACGTGCTGCTCGGCCTGATGGCGGCATCCGCGGAGCCGATCGCCGGCGGCCGGCATAAGGTGTTCGGCCACCCGGAACTGCACGTGATCCCGCAGACCTCCACCATCGCCTCGCACCTTCCGCGGGCCATGGGCCTGGCCTTCTCGCTGGCTAGAGCGGCAAAGCTCGGCAGGGAAACGCCGTGGCCAGCGGACAGCATCGTGGTCTGCAGCTTCGGCGACGCGTCGGTGAACCACTCCACCGCGGCCGGCGCGATCAACGCGGCCTCTTACACGTCCTATCAGGGCCTGCCGCTGCCGCTGCTGCTGGTCTGCGAGGACAACGGCCTCGGCATCAGCGTCCGCACCCCGGCCGGCTGGATCCAGGCAGCACAGCAGGACCGTCCGCGGCTGAAGTACTTCACCGCGGACGGTGCCGACCTCGCTGCGGTCTACGACGCGGCGACGCAGGCGGCCGACTGGGTGCGGGACCGCCGTTCCCCCGCCTTCCTGCACGTGCGGATGGTCCGGCTGGGCGGCCATGCGGGCACCGACGTGGAGTCCGCCTACCGGCCAGCTGCTGAGATCGCGGCCGATACCGAGCGCGACCCGATCCTCGGCACCGCGCGGCTGCTGGTCCAGGCGGGCGCGCTCGGCCCCGCCGAGATCCTGGACTGGTACGAGCAGTCCAGGGCGCGCGTCCTGGCGCAGGCGGGCGAGCTTGCGGGCGCGCCCCGGCTGACCAGCGCCAGTCAGGTGATGGCACCGCTCGCACCCCGGCGGCCCGCCACCGTGGCAGCGAACCTGTCCGCCAGGTCCAGGGCTACCGACGACTGGCCCCGCCATCAGGTGTTCGGGTCCCAGTTGCCAGAAGACGAGGGCCCGCTCACGCTGGCCCAGTCGATCAACCGCACGCTGGCTGACGCGATGGCTGACCGGCCCGGCATGCTGGTGTTCGGCGAGGACGTGGCCCGCAAGGGCGGGGTCTATGGCGTGACGAGGGGCCTGCTGAAGTCTTTCGGCCCCGGCCGGGTGTTCGACTCGGTGCTGGACGAGCAGTCGATACTCGGCCTGGCCCTCGGCGCCGGCCTGGCCGGCCTGCTGCCGGTGCCGGAAATCCAGTACCTGGCATACCTGCACAACGCCATCGACCAGATCCGCGGCGAGGCAGCCACGTTGTCGTTCTTCTCCCGTGCGCAGTACCTGAACCCGATGGTGGTCCGCGTTCCCGGCCTTGCCTACCAGCAGGGCTTCGGCGGGCACTTCCACAACGACAACGGGCTCGCCGCGCTGCGCGACATACCGGGCCTGATCGTGGCCTGCCCCGCCCGGCCCGATGACGCCGCCGCCATGCTGCGCAGCTGCCTGGGCGCCGCGGACGTGGACGGCAGCGTGAGCGTCTTCGTCGAGCCGATTGCGCTGTATCACGAGCGCGACCTGTACGAGACCGGCGATGGCGGCTGGCTGGCCAGTTACGAGCCGCCAGCCCGATGGTCAGCTGCGCACGTTCCGATCGGCCGGGCCCGTTCCTACGGCCGGGGCAAGGACATCACCGTCATATCGTTCGGGAACGGGGTCCGGATGAGCTTGCGCGCTGCTCGCACGCTGGCGGCCGAGGAAGTCGGCTGCCGCGTACTCGACCTGCGCTGGCTTGCCCCGCTGCCGTTCGAGGACCTCTTGCGTGCTGCAGCGGCCACCGGGCGGGTGCTGATCGCGGACGAGACGCGGCGGACCGGCGGCGTGTCCGAGGGCGTGATCACCACCCTGGTCGACGCGGGCTTCACCGGCCGGATCGCCAGGGTGGCCAGCGAGGACAGCTTCATCCCGCTCGGCGACGCTGCCTCGGCAGTGCTCCTCTCGGAGTCAGGCATCGTCGACGCGGCCCACGACCTTCTCCGATAGCTGCCGGTCAGGAGCGCTTATCAGGATTCCTGACAGACCCCATGGCGTGCCGAATAGGTCGGAAGCACGGCGGATAGCCAGTTATCTTCCGGTACCCTGAGGGGCGCGGTCGACCGATATGCCCCCGCAGCCGCCCGTACTGCGCGCCGTGTCGGGCCTGGCTGCAACGGCTGGCCGTATAACGTGACAGCCTTAGGGCTGCCGGTCCGGCGCGAGGTGCGGGGCCGGCAGGCTGCTTGCTCGCCGTCGTCACAATTGTTAAGCACAGTGGGCGAGAGACGGAGGTGACTGTGAGTCGGCTATCAGTGCTTGTGCATCCCGCCAAGTCTGCCGACGAGCGGCCTGCGCGACCCTGGCTGAATGTCAGCTGGCTCGTCGTGTTCTGCTACCTGCTGGCTGCCTACATTGTGACCTGGCACTTCTGGGGCGATCCCGCGGGTCGGGTACCGAGTACCTCTGGCCCGGCCGGCGTCTCCAACGACGTCTACCTCAGTACCTGGTCGCTGCGCTACGTGGCAACCGCGCTCTCGCACTGGCATCTCCCGGCGCTCACCACCACCGCGCTGAACTGGCCGCAGGGCGTGAACCTGATGTGGAACACCTCGCTGCTGCTGCCAGCGGTGGTGCTGACACCGCTGACGCTGCTCGCCGGGCCGACTGCCAGCCTCAATGTCCTGCTGTTCGTCGGCTTCGCCGGCTCGGCGACGGCGATGTACTTCGTGCTGCGCAGGTGGGGCGCCAGTGCAGGCGCGGCCGCGCTGGCCGGCGCGATTTACGGTTTCTCGCCGGCAATGCGGGTTGCCGCGGAGGCGCATTACCACCTGCAGCTGGCAATCCTGCCGCCGCTGATCATCGACGCCGTACTCCGGCTGGTGACCGGCCGCGGCCGGCCGGTTCGCACCGGGCTGGTGCTGGGCCTGCTGGTCGCTGCCCAGCTCTTCACCGCGGAAGAACTGCTCTTCGAGACCGTGCTGGCTGGCCTGATCATCATGATCGCGCTGGCCGCCAGCAGGCCAGCCGCGATCCGCAAGGCCCTGAAGCCCGCCGCCGTGGGCCTGGGCACGGCGGCGGGGGTGACGGCTGCCATCTGCGGTTATGCGCTCTACGTGCAGCTGCATGGACCGCTGTCGGAGACCGGCAGCCCGTGGCACGTCAGCAGGTACGGCAACCAGCCGGCTGACTTTGTCGCCGCGCCGACAGGCGTGCTGCTGCACGGCCCGCATTTCCTCAGCTACCTGGTCGCCACCGGCCAGCGCGAGGTCGAGTACTTCGGCTATCTCGGCTGGCCGTTGCTCATTCTGGCGATCCTGATCACTATCGTGCTGTGGCGGGACCTGCGGGCCCGCCTTGCCGGGGTGACCTTCGTGGTGCTCGAGCTGCTGAGCATCGGCGGCCACCCGATCACCCTCGGACCCTGGCACATCCAGGCCGACGTGCTGCCGTGGTACTGGCTGCAGAACCTGCCCGTGCTCAATCAGGCACTGCCGAACCGGCTGTCGCTGCTGGCCGACGGGGCTGCTGCCGCGCTCATCGCCTTTGCCGCCGACCGGGCCTGGACAGCGGTGCGGGCGAGTGGCGGCTGGCGCAGGCCAGCACTGGCCGCGCTGGCGGCCGCCGCGCTGATCGCCGCGATTGTCCCGATACTGCCTAACCCGGCCCAGGCTCCCGCTGCGCTGAAGATATCGACGAGCTGGCACGACGTGATGACGCGGCTGCACCTGAAGCCAGGCGCCGCGGTCCTGGTGCTGCCGCTCGACGGCGCACTCACGATGGAACTGCAGGCCATCAGCGGACAGAACATCTCGGTGGTCGGCGGCTACTGCATCGCGCCGGATCCCGCCGGGCAGGCCGCGCCGTGCGAGACCAGCGAACTCCTGACGACCGACCAGCAGACGACCCAGCTGCGGATGACCAAGCTGGCGGCAGGTCAGGACACCAAGCCCGCGATCAAGACAATGGCACTCGCGCTGGCCGCCTGGCGGCCGGCCGCAGTCATCACCACGGTGGGCGGCAGCAACCCGCTCGGCCGCTACCTGCTCGGGTTCTTCGGCCCGCCAACCGCGCATCACGGCTCCGTGCTCGGCTGGCGGATCGACCCGGTCGCCCTGCAGCAGCTGGCCCAGCACTACGGCGGGACGCCCATCTCCGGCTAGGACCCGGTGGTTCTGGCACCTGCCCGCGGGGTAGACCGGCCCTCGTGGCAGCCTGACAGGCTGGGGGTAGCTGATGGTGGGTCGGCTGTCGGTGCCGGCGCGGCCCGCCAGTACCGCCGATGAGCGACCAGCAGCGCGCGGCCCGAGGTTGCTGGTGCCTGTCTGCTACCTGGCCGGCGCGGTCGCGGTCACCTACCCGCTCTGGATCCACCCGGCCAGCAAAGTGCCGACCTTCGGCGCAGGTCCGCAGCCGGACGTGCTGCTCCAGCTCTGGTTCATGCGCTACGCCGGCACCGCGATCTCGCACGGCCACCTGCCAGCGCTGGTGACCACCGCGCTGAACTGGCCGCGCGGGGTCAACATGATGTGGAATACCTCGCTGCTGCTGCCTGGCGTGCTGCTCGCGCCGGTGACGCTGCTGTCGGGACCGGCTACCAGCCTGACGGTCCTGCTCATGGCCGGATTCTTCCTCTCCGCTGTCAGCATGTACGTCGTACTCCGCCGCTGGGACGCCAGCGTCACCGCGGCCTTCATCGGCGGTGCCTGTTACGGTTTCTCCCCCGCGCTCCGGATGGCCGCAATCGACCACTACCACCTTCAGTTCGCCGCGCTGCCGCCACTGATCGTCGATGCGGTCGTGCGGCTGGTCACCGGCCGGGCCCGGCCGGTGCGAACCGGCTGCTGGCTCGGCCTGCTGGTCGCGGCACAGCTGGTCACCGCGGCGGAACCACTGGTCGACGCGGTGCTGGCCGCAGTGCTGATGCTCATCGTGCTGGCCATCGGCAACCTGCGGCGCGTCGCAGTCCGGCCCGCTGCCGCTGGCCTCGGCGTCGCCGCCGGGATCGCCCTGCTGCTCGGCGGCCGGGCGCTATGGGTCCAGTTCGCCGGGCCGGTGGCCGAGCATGGCAGCCCCTGGCGGGCAGGCAAGTTCGGCAACTCGCTCAGCGACTTCGTGTCGGCGCCGGTCGGCATGGTGTTCCACGGTCGGTACGCGATCGGCGGCCCGACGTCGGTGGAGGACCTGGCCTACCTCGGCTGGCCGCTGCTGATCGCGGTGGGGGCAGCGACCATCTGCTTCTGGCGGGACGGCCGGATCAGGGTCGCTGGCGTCACGTTTTTCCTGCTGGAGCTGCTGAGCCTCGGCGGGCACCGGCTGCCGATCGGCCCGTGGCACCTCACTGGCGCCGCGCTGCCCTGGCACTGGCTCTCCCGGCTGCCGTTGCTCGACCAGGCCCTGCCGAACCGGCTGTCGGTCGCAGCGGACGGGATGGCGGCCGTTGTGCTGGCCTTCGCCATCGACCAGGCGAGATCCCGGCTGCCGGCCGGGCGGCTACGCCTGCTGGTACCCGCGACGGCCGCGCTCGTGCTGCTGCCCGCGCTGCCACTCGGCCTGGCCACGGCTAACGTCGGGCCAGCGCCGGCTGCCTGGCGGCTGGTCCTGGCAAGGCTGCATCTGCCGGCCGGGGCACCGGTTCTGGTCCTGGCCACCTCGCAACTGGCGCAGATGCAATGGCAGTCGATCAGTGGCGAGCCCATCTCGGTGGTCGGCGGCTTCTGCATCACCGCCGCGCCGGGCGGGAACGCCATCCGCAGGCCGGCCGGAGCCGCGACGCTCTGCAGCTCGAAGGGCACGCTGACCGGCGACCAGCGCGCCACCGTCAACGAGCTCAACCGGCTGGCGACCGGCGCATCCCCAGCAGGGCCGAGCCGCTCGGTGCTGGCCACAGCCGTCGCTGAATGGCGGCCTGCCGCGGTGATGACGACCCGCGGCGACAGCGCCAGGCTCACCCGTTACCTGCGCGGCTTCTTCGGCCCGCCGGCCGCCCGCAGCGGTCAGGTGCTGGGCTGGCTGGTCGCCGGACCTTCGACGGTGAAGACGGGCACCGCCTCGTGGTCGTCGTCAGACCGCGCGAATGCGATCCGCAGCCGCTGCCCGACGGCGGGTTCCGCCACCGGGCCGGTGAGCTGAGACCACCACCACGGCCCCTCGTCGAGCTCCGCGATCACCAGGATCGTCCGGTCCGGCGGCGCTGCCCCGGCCGGCTTGCCCCCCGTCACTGCCCAGCTGACCAGGGTGGCACCACCGGACGCGGGCGCCCAGTGCAGCTCCGTTACCGCGCACGTGGTGCACTGGGCCGCGGCCGGCTCGCTGTAGTGGCCGTCCGGGCATCGACGCAACAGGAACTTCCCGGCCGCGGTGCCGTCGAAAAAGGCGGCAGTCGCGTCATCCCTGGCGACCGGACCGACAGTCACCGTGCATCGCTCCCCAGCACCAGTGTCGAGTGATGATCAAGCACGCCGCCGTTCCCGGACACGAGGGCGACGTCATGGGCTTCGGCCTGCCGCTCGCCACCCTGCCCGCGGATCTGGATGATGGCTTCGGACAGCGGGGTCATGCCCCACATGTAGTACCCGGACAGCTGGCCGCCACCGGTGTTCAGCTTCAGCTTGCCGTCCAGGATGCCGCTCGCTACGAACGGTCCGCCCTCACCCTTGCCGCAGAAACCGTAGTCCTCCAGGGTGATCAGCACGGTGAAGGTGTAGCAGTCGTACAGCTCCAGCACGTCCACGTCATCTGCGCTGAGGCCGGCCATGGCGAGCGCGGCCGGTCCCGCCTGGGCCGCACCGGACACCAGCCCGAAGTCGGGATGACGCCGCAGGTAGCGACCCGGATGGGACTGGGCCCAGCCGAGCACGTGCACCGGTGGCTGGGCGCCAGCCCGGTCTGCCGCCGTGACCACCACCGCGATGCCGCCGTTCGAAACCAGGCAGCAGTCGAGCAGGTGGAAGGGCTCCACGATCCACCGGGAGGCCTGGTGATCGGCGACAGTGATGGGCTCGCGCAGCTGCGCGGCCGGATTCAGGCGAGCCCAGGCACGCTGGGCGACAGCAATATGGCCGAGCTGCTCGCTCGTCGTGCCGTACCGCTCCATATGCCGCCGCGCTGCCAGTGCGTACATCGGGTTAGCGCCGATCACGCCGCTCGCGCCGAGTAGTCCCCACCAGCCGGCCGGCGCATGCCGGGCCCCGTAGATCGCGCTGGCCCCCCGCTCGGGACGCAGCGGGCTGTCGGCGAACACGCAGGCAACGACGCTCGCCATGCCGGATCGCACCGCCATGGCGGCGACCTGCACCATGGCGCCCGCAGTAGAACCGTACGCCTGCATGTGCGTCAGCAGCCTGAGATCGGTCAGGCCCAGGTCCCGCTGCAGATCGACCGAGACCCCGCCGGTCACCCCGGACGAGGTGAGCAGCCCGTCCACGTCCGCCAGCCGCAGCCCCGCGTCCGCCACCGCGAGCCGCACCGCCGACGCCGCGAACTGAGCCGGGCTCTGCCCGTAGACCTTGCCGAGGTCCGTCATGCCCAGCCCGGCGATGACGGGACGGCGGGAGGAAACAGCCACAACCGCATCATCGCAGCAGCCCCAGGCAAGGCACCAGCGATCATCGAGGGCCGCTATTGTCGGCAGGTATGAGCCAGAGCATCACCGGCGGGCCGTCCCTGCCGCAGATCCGCAACCTCGTGACCGAGATCCCGGGCCCGCGCTCGCGTGAGCTGTTCGACCGGCGCCAGCTCAGCGTGGCGCGCGGACTCAGTCACGTGCTTCCGGTCTTCGTGACCGCGGCTGGCGGTGGCGTCATCGTGGACGTCGACGGCAACTCCCTGATCGACTTCGGCTCCGGCATCGCGGTCACCTCCGTCGGCAATAGCGCCGACCTCGTCGTCGACCGGGTGACCGAGCAGGTGGCGCAGTTCACGCACACCTGTTTCATGGTCGCCCCGTACCAGGGCTACGTGGAGGTCTGCGAGCAGCTCAACAAGCGCACGCCAGGCAGTCACGAGAAGCGCTCGGCGCTGTTCAACTCCGGTGCCGAGGCGGTCGAGAATGCCGTGAAGATAGCCAGGCACGCCACCGGCCGGGATGCAGTGGTCGTCTTCGATCACGCCTACCACGGCCGGACCAACCTGACGATGGCCATGACCGCGAAGAACATGCCGTACAAGGAAGGGTTCGGGCCGTTCGCCGGCGAGGTGTACCGGATGCCGATGGCGTACCCGTTCCGCTGGCCGGGCGGCCCGGCGGCCTGCGCTGCCGAGGCTCTCGACGTAGTCAAGAACCTCATCCACGCCCAGGTTGGCGAGGAGAACGTAGCGGCCGTCGTGATCGAGCCGATTCAGGGCGAAGGCGGTTTCATCGTGCCGCCGGACGGCTTCCTGCCAGGCCTGGCCGAGTTCTGCCGGGCCAGCGGCATCGTCTTCGTGGCCGACGAGATCCAGTCCGGCTTCTGCCGCACCGGCAACTGGTTCGCCTGCGAGCACGAGAACGTCGTGCCGGACCTCGTGACGACTGCCAAGGGCATCGCCGGCGGCCTGCCGCTGGCGGGGGTCACCGGCCGGGCCGAGCTGATGGATGCGGTGCACCCCGGCGGACTTGGCGGCACCTACGGCGGCAACCCCGTCGCCTGCGCGGCGGCGCTCGGTGCGATTGAGACCATGGAGAAGGAGGATCTCCCCGCAGCGGCCAGGGCGATCGAGGCCCTCATGCTGCCGCGGCTACGGGAGCTGGCCCAGTCGCACCCGGTCATCGGCGACGTGCGCGGCCGGGGGGCGATGCTTGCTATCGAGCTCGTCAAGCCCGGCACCACCGAGCCGGATGGAGCGTCGGCGGCCAAGGTTGCCAAGACCTGCCATGGCAACGGGATGATCGTCTTGACCTGCGGCACGTACGGCAACGTGCTCCGCTTCCTGCCGCCGCTGGTGATGGGCCAGCCGTTGCTGAACGAGGGCCTCGACATCCTGGCCGGTGCGTTCGGCACCCTATGACGCGCTCAGGAGTGCAGCACCTCGGTGCTGTGGCAGAAGTGAACCCGGTCCGGGGCCACGGAGTGAAGCCTGCCTACTGAATCTCGCCAGGCGGCAACGTCGCTGGCTTGGCCGTCCGGCAGGTCAGCGCTGTCCGGTTCCAGGTACAGGCGCGGCTGGTAGGCAGCATCACCGATCAGCACGTCCGTCTGCCCGTCGGCGGACTTGACCAGTACCGACTGGTGGCCGACGGTGTGCCCAGGCGTCGCGATCGCCTGCAGGCCCGGCAGGATCTCGGTGTCCCCGTCGAGCAGCTCGAATCTCGCGTTCATGAAGTCAAACCAGTCCGCGAGCTTCGGCTGTTCCTGCCGCGCCCTGGCCAGCTCGGCTCGCTGTATGTAGAAGGCGGCGTGCTTGAAGACGGCGTTCTGCCCGCAGTGGTCGAAGTGCAGATGGGTGTTGATCACCAGGCCGATATCCCCCGGCGTCATGCCCAGGTCGTCGAGCGCGTCTGCCACCGAGCGGTTCACCACCCGCCAGTCGTCGAGCCACCTTTGCGGACCGCCGACGCCGGTGTCTACCAGTGCGGCTCCGCCTGGGAACGTGACGACGAACCCGTGCACCGGCCAGGTCTGGCCGTCCACGCCGCGCAGGCTCGCCAGCTGCAGCCGCTTCACTTCCAGCGACATCGGGTCACCGCTTCCCTGAGGTTTGGTCGTGCCCCGCCGATCGTAGCGGGTGGCGGTCGCACGGACACTCTGCTCTCTTTTAATGGTTTCCCCTATAGTTTGCTCCATCTAGTCCCTGCGGCCTACGAGTGAGGCAGCGTGAAGGCTTTTCCGGCGCGTCGCGCCCTGGCCCTGGCCAGCACGGCATTGGCCGGCTCAGCACTGCTAGCGGCCGTGGCGCCCGCTGCGGGCGCAGCCCAGGCCGCATCGCCGCCGTCAACGTGGCGCATTTCCAAGGTCCTTAGCATGAAGGAGTACGCCGACCTGCTCACGCTAGTGGTTACCAGTAAGCACGATGCGTGGACCTTCGGCCAGAACGGCAGCGGTAAGTCGGTCGCCCTGCGCTGGAACGGCGTTACCTGGACCAGCGCGCGCGTGCCGGGAGCTTTCACCAGGGTTGGGTTCGTTTCCGCTACCGGCCCGCGCAATGTCTGGGCCGGCGGCAGCGAATGCACGGGCGGGCCGCCAGGACCGGATGTGACTGCGACTTATGTGGACCGCTTCAACGGGCACGCGTGGACCACGAAGAGGTGGAAGACAACCGCCTACTGCGGCGCCGCGCTAGTCACCAGCGGCCCGAGGAACGGCTGGCTGCTCGGGAACAATCAGGCGCTGCACTTCACCGGCAGCCAGTGGCATACGGTCTCGATCGGGCTCGGGCAGCCCATCGCGGCCACTGCGGTGTCAGCCAGCGACATCTGGACGATCGGCGGCGTCTTCAACGCCCTGCACCTGGGCCGGAGCAAGGCATTCTTCACGCACTACAACGGCCGCGCCTGGCACAAGGTCGCGCTGCCCGCGATCAAGCTGCCGAAGTACGGCTACATCTACCCGTACGACATCCAGGCCGCGAACGCTAACAGCATCTGGGCTGCTGTCACCGTCGAGCCAGCCGCATCGCACTCCTACCTGCTGCACTGGAACGGCCACCAGTGGCGCTCCATACCGCTGTCGGCTACGCCCTATCAGTTGCTGCAGGTCACGCCGGACGGCAACGGCGGCGTCTGGGCGATCATGTTCCCGACGGTTAGCGGCCAGTACCAGTTCGCGCACTACGCCAGCGGACACTGGTCGTTCGACGCCATCCCCACTAACGGGCTGACAGGACTCCTGCCCGGCTCCGCGTCGTTCGACATCTACGCCATCTCCCGGATCCCTGGCACGCGATCTATGCTCGCCAGCGGCGACGTGTTCTACGCCACTGCGAAGAACTCCAACGCCAGGAACTCGCTGATCTTCAGCTACGGCCCCTGAGCGAGGCGGCCACTCGCCACCGGCACAGTGCGGATGGTGATGTGACTCCGCGCGCCATCGCGCTGGCGGCAGCGCTGATACTCGCCGCCGTTTGAAGCGTCATCGATGACCGCTGTTTTCCAGTTCCGTGGCGAAGATGGATGACTTGACATGGCTGAAGAATGGCAAACGAGTTCTACGCCGACGAGGATGGTCGAGAGCCTGTCCGGGAGTGGATGGAAGACCTTAGCAAGCAAAAGCGGATGGCACTGGAAGAGGCCATCAGCATCGTGCTGGCTGAGCGGGGACTCAACGTCATAGGTACCGAGTACGGCAAGGCACTCGGCCAAGGTCTATATGAGTTCCGGCTGAGGTGGACCGCCGCCGAGGTCCGCAGCAAGGCAGGGAGAATATCGGACGACGCTGCCGCCAAGTCCGAGAAGATTCTCCTGCGCGTGTTCTTCTGCACCGCCGGGCAGAAGATCGTCCTCTTACTCAACGGGTACGACAAGGGCCGCGACGACAGCGCCCGGCGTCAGCAGCGAGAGATCGATAAAAGCCCGCAAGCTCCTCCGCGACTTCAGGACCAGGAAGAGTTGACCGCATTATGTGGTTGGACACATACTGGAGAGGGTGATACGAGAAGCTACCAGCCGGCGAGGTGACATCCCATGGGTACGACATTCAAGGACTACCTGGAGCAGTCCAGGAAGGCTGACGGGCCCGACGACGCCTCCCTGCGGGAGGTGTTCCGTGCCAACATCACCCTGGGCTTGCAGTTTCACGATGCCCGGATTGCGCAAGGCCTCACTCAGCAGGACCTGGCCGCCCGCAGCGGGATACCGCAGGCCGACATCAGCCGGATCGAGCGCGGGGCGGGGAATCCGACCGAGGCGACGCTGCAGCGCCTGGCCGGCGCCCTAGGCAGTCGGCTCGCGCTGATCTAGCCCCGCACCACCTCGCTCAGGCCAGCTTCGCCCATACCGTGCAGGCAGAGCTTCGCCATTAGCTTGCTGGGGGTCAGAGCAGCGCGCGAAGCTGGACGGCGGTGAGCCTGCAATCGCGCAGGATCCGGAGTGCGCCTTTGAGCACGTCCTAGTTGCCATGAACGGGCACGGTGGTCGCTCGGCCGTCGGGATGAAGGCCGCCTAGGTACCACGCCTGAGCACACAGAAATATGCGGTTGACCGAGCCGGGAGGACAGCATAGCCTGACGGTCAATGACTGTTGACATAGATGTGGCGCTTGACGCGCTGGGGGACACCACGCGGCGCCGGATTATTAGCCGCCTGGCCGCTGGTCCGCTCGACGTCGGCGGCATCTCGGCCGGCCTGCCGGTGGGCCGCACCGCGGTGTCGATGCAACTGCGAGTGCTCAAGGCGGCCGGCCTGGTGGGTGACCTGGCCGTCGGCAACCGCAGGGTGTATCACCTGGAGCCAGCAGCGCTCCAGATGCTCCGCGACCATCTCGACTGGTACTGGGAGCGATCACTCACGGCCTACCAGCGCGCAGCAGAAGCGCAGGCAAAGGAGCAGAACATGACGACAGACCAGGAGGTCGTGGTCGCAAAGACGACGCGGGTGAACGCGCCCTTGGCGGTGGCGTTCGACGTTTTCGTGGACCAGACATGGTGGCCGGTGCATTCCCATCACCTGGCCGAGGCGCCGGGACGCGAGGTCGTGCTCGAGCCGTTCACCGGCGGCCGGTGGTACGAGCGGGCGGCCAGCGGCGCCGAGACCGACTGGGGCACGGTGCTGGCCTGGCAGCCGCCATATCGGCTGCTGCTGAGCTGGCAGGTGAGCGCCGACTGGACGTATGAACCTGACCGGAGCCGCGGCTCGGAGATCGAGGTCACCTTCACTCCGGAGAGTCCTCATCTGACCCGGGTCGACTTCGTTCACCGGCACCTCGAACGCTATGGCCCGCAAGCCGAGCGGATGCGCCGGATCCTCGACGGGAAGGCCGGCGAGCCGCTCGGCGCCTACACCCGGCACGTCGCTGCCCGGCGGCTCATCGCCGATCCCGCAACCTGAAGCACCGATCAGCCGAAGGAGACATTCCTGATGGTCACGTCCGTGATGCCGAATCTCTACGCCGCCAGCGTCGGGCAGGCGGTCGCGTTCTGCCGAGACCTGCTCGGCGGCATCCAGACCTTCAGATCGCCCGCGACCGGCCCGGCACAGCATGTCGAACTGCGGATCGGCGATGTCACCATCGCGATCAGCAGCCGCGACGCCGTACAGGCCGAGAGCCTGCCAGCGCCAACCAGCGGTCATCCCTGGGAACTCGCCGTCTGGTGCGAATCGACAGACGACACTGTTGGCCTGCTGCGCGCGGCTGGCACACCGGTCCTGGTCGAGCCGTACAGCGGCCATGTGTCCGGGCATCGCCGCGCGTACGTGGCCGATCCGGACGGCAACTGGATCGCGCTGGTCAGCCCGGAGAGCCGGTAACCGCCCGGTGGCAATCCTCGGCTAGCCGCGGTAGTAGCCGTCCGCCACGGTCAGCGCCTCGTCAAGGATGGCCAGGCCTTCCTTGGCCTCCGACTCCGACACGGTGCACGGCGGCACGACATGCAGCCGGTTGTAGTTGGTGAACGGCATGAGGCCGCGGGACCGGCACTCGCCCACGAGCACGTTCATGGCTGCCGAGGAGCCGCCGTACGGCGCGAGCATCTCCCTGGTCTGCCGGCTGGCCACCAGGTCGAGCGCCCAGAACACGGCCGTGCCGCGAACCTCGCCGACCACCGGGTGGCGCTCTGCCAGGTCACGCAGCCCCGGACCGAGCACCTGCTGCCCGACGCGGACGGCGTTCCCGATGATGTCCTCGTCTTTCATCGCATCGATCGTGGCGACTATCGACGCGCAGGCCAGCGGATGGCCGGAGTAGGTCAGGCCGCCGGGGAAGACCCGGTCATCGAAGGTGGCGGCGATCGCGTCCGAGATGATGACGCCGCCGGCCGGGACGTAGCCGGAGTTCGAGCCCTTGGCGAAGGTGATCAGGTCCGGCACCAGGCCGTGATCCTCGAACGCGAACCAGCGGCCAGCCCGGCCGAATCCGCACATGACTTCGTCCGCGATGTAGACGATGCCGTACCTGGTGCACAGTTCGCGGACGCCGGCCAGGTAGCCGGGCGGCGGGATCAGCACGCCGGCCGTGCCGACGATCGTCTCCAGCAGCACCGCCGCGATGGTGTCCGGACCTTCCATCTGGATGACCTGCTCCAGATGCGCCAGCGCGCGCTGCGATTCCTCGTCCGGAGTGGTAGCCCAGAAGGCCGACCGGTACAGGTAGGGACCGAAGAAATGCACGTGGCCGATGGCGAACTCGTTCGGCCAGCGACGCGGATCTCCGGTGGAGGTGATCGCGGCCCCGGTGTTGCCGTGGTACGAGCGGTAGAAGCTCAGCACCTTGGTGCGGCCGGTGTGCAGCCTCGCCATCCTGATCGCGTTCTCGTTGGCGTCGGCGCCGCCGTTGGTGAAGAAGACCTTCTCCATGCCGTCCGGCGCGAGCGCCGCCAGCCGGGTCGCCGCCTCACCGCGAGCCTCGTTGGCGTGCTGCGGGGCGATCGTGGTCAGCTTCGCGGCCTGAGCCGCGATTGCCGCGGTGACCTTGGGATGCTGGTGCCCGATGTTGGTATTCACCAGCTGGCTGGAGAAGTCCAGGTACCTGTTGCCGTCGTAGTCCCAGAAGTAGGAGCCCTCGGCCGCGGCGATCGGCAGCGGCTTGATGGCCTGCTGCGCGGACCAGGAATGGAAGACGTGCGCCCGGTCCATGGCGAACACCTGGGCGCCGCGCTCCGGATCGGGAACGTGGCCGGCTGACGGGAAGTCGCTCATTGTCGTGCTGCTCCTGCTACTGGTTCACCGGGAAGCCGAGGTTCACGCCGCCGTGACTGGGATCCAGCCAGCGCGACGTGACCGCCTTGCCGCGCGTGTAGAAATGCACGCCTTCGGCGCCATGCACATGCGTGTCCCCGAACAAGGACGCCTTCCAGCCACCGAAGGAGTAGAACGCCATCGGGACCGGAATCGGCACATTGACTCCGACCATACCGACCTCCACCTCGTGGGTGAACCGGCGAGCCGCGCCGCCGTCGTTGGTGAAGATCGCCGTTCCGTTGCCGTAAGGGTTGCCGTTGATGACCGCCAGCGCGGCCTCGTAACTGGGGGCGCGGACGACTGACAGCACCGGGCCGAAGATCTCGTCGGTGTAGCAGTGCATGCCTGGCTGCACGTGATCGAGCACGCTCGGGCCGAGCCAGAAGCCGTCGGCGTAGTCGCCGCTGATCGGGTGCCGGCGGCCGTCGACCGCCAGGACCGCCCCGTCGGCGACGCCTGAGTCGAGGTAGCCGGCCACCTTGTCCCGGTGATCCCTGGTGACCAGCGGGCCCATCTCGGAGCCATCGTCGGCGCCGGGGCCGACGCGCAGCCCGGCGATCCGCTCACTGATCTTGGATACCAGCTCGTCGCCGACCGGATCGACCGCTACCAGCACCGAGATCGCCATGCAGCGCTCCCCCGCCGAGCCGAAACCGGCGTTCACCGCGGCATCCGCGGCCAGGTCGAGGTCCGCGTCCGGCAGCACCATCATGTGGTTCTTGGCTCCGCCGAGCGCCTGCACGCGCTTGCCGTGACTGTTCGCCGTCTCCGAGACGTACCGCGCGATCGGGGTGGAACCGACGAAGCTCACTGCCTTCACATCGGGATGGGTGAGCAGCGCGTCGACGGCGACCTTACCGCCGTGCACCACGTTGAAGCAGCCAGTCTGGCAGCCCGGCCTCGGCCAGCAGCTCGGCGACCAGCAGCGAGGCCGACGGGTCCTTCTCTGACGGCTTGAGCACGAAGGTATTGCCGCAGGCCAGCGCGATCGGGAACATCCACATCGGCACCATGGCCGGGAAGTTGAACGGGGTGATGCCGGCCACCACCCCGACCGGCTGCCGGATCGAGTACGCGTCCACGCCAGCCGAGACGTTTTCCGAGAAGCCGCCTTTCAGCAGGTGCGGGATGCCGCAGGCGAACTCGACGACCTCCAGGCCCCTGGCCACCTCGCCGGCCGCGTCGGACAGCACCTTGCCGTGCTCGGCGGTAATCAGCGCGGCCAGGTCGGACTGACGCTTGCGAACCAGCTCACGGAAAGCGAACATGACCCCGGCACGCTTGACCAGTGAGGTCTCCCGCCACCCCGGCAGGGCCGCCGATGCGGCCGCAACTGCAGCGTCGACCTCCGCCGCGGTGGCGTAGTCGACCGTGCCGCTGACCTTGCCGGTCGCCGGGTTGTAGATATCACCCCGGCTCGCTGCCTCGCCGGTCCACGGCTTGCCGTTGATCCAGTGCGTGCGGTGCACGGTCACCTGGTCCATGATCGTCATCTGCCTTCCACATCCCGGCGCAGCGCCCGGCCAGCCCGTCCGCGGCCCGGTCCCGGACGGCGCGATCGCGGCCACGGCCCATGGCTCCGCCCTACGTCAAGTCTGTCGCCGCGCGGTCGCGCTGCCAAGTTACGCTTTGTAACGGCAATGGGGCCTTGATTTTACAATATGTAAGATGACGTCATGCTGCCGAGCGTCGCCGACGTGCTGGCCCTGGAGCCAGTTCGCAACGGGGCACCCCGGGTGCTGGCCGGCGCCAACCGGCTGACCGCACCGGTCCGCTGGGTGCACGTGATCGAGCTGGCGCAGGCTGCGCACCTGCTTCGCGGCGGCGAACTCGTGCTCTCCACCGGGATCGCGCTGCCGGCAGAGGCGGCCGGGCTCAGCCAGTACGTCGCCGAGCTCGCCTCGGTCGGGGTCAGCGCGCTGGCCGTGGAGCTTGGCTCGCGCTACTCGCGCAGGCTGCCGACGGCACTTGTCTCGGCCGCCGCCGAGCACGACTTGCCGCTGATCGTGCTGGAACGCGAGACCCAGTTCATCGAGATCACCGAGGCCGTGCACGCCCTGATCATCGACGCGCAGCTTGCCGAGCTGCGGTCAGCAGAGCGGCTGCATCAGGTCTTCACCGAGCTAGCGGTGTCCGGGGCGCCAGCGCAGGAGGTCGTCGCGCAGACAGCGACGCTTGCTGGCTGCCCGGTGATTCTGGAGAACCTCGCCCATCAGGTGCTGGCCTGCGCGCCGCTCGGCCAGGATGCGGCCAGCCTGCTGGCCGGATTCCCGGCCCGGTCCCGCGCGGTGAAAGTCGCCGGGCGCACCGGCTACGACGCCGCCGCGGGCTGGCTGGTGACGGTGGTCGGGGCGCGTGGCGAGGACTGGGGCCGCCTGATCGTGCTGCGCGGCCAGCCAGCCGGGCCGGGAGACGAGACGCTGCTGGAGCGGGCGGCGACGACGCTTGCGCTCGGCCGGCTACTGGATCACCAGCGCGAGAGCCTTGAACGCCAGGCGCATCGCACGATCCTGTCGGCCTTCCTCGGCCACGGCTACGCCGATCCGGCCGAGGCCGAGGCCCGGGCCCGTGCCCTCGGCGTGCCGGTGGCCGGCCGCCAGCTGCTCGCCATCGTGGTCAGGGTGGCCGGCCGACCCCACGCCCCGCTGGAGACCGGTCCGGCTGGCCTGGCCACGACCGGGCTGGCCGCGACCGGACTGGCCGCGCAGGCGAGAGCGGCGGCCGTGGCCGATGCGATCGCAGCGGTCTGCCGCCAGCTTCGGATCCCGGCTCTGGCCGGCTCGCTGGACGAGCACCGGGTGGCCGCGCTGCTGGCCCTGCCGCCGCGAGCCGATCCGGACGCCGCGCTGGCCCGGCTGGCTGCCCATCTCCGGCCCCGGCTCACAGAAGGCGATGTCATCGGGTCCGGCTCGCCAGTCGAGTCGGTCGCCGCCGTGCAGCGTTCGCTGCTGGAGGCCGATCACGTCGCGGAGGCCGCCGCAGGCGCCGGGGGCCGGCTGCCTTACTACCGTGTCCCCGATCTCCGGCTGCGCGGCCTGCTGCACGTGCTCCGTGACGATCCGCGCGTTCAGTCGTTCGCGGAACGTGAACTCGGGCCGCTGCTCGCGCACGACGACGCGGCCGGCACGCAGCTGCTAGCCGCGCTGGCCGCTTACCTTGAGGCGGGCGGCAACAAGGCCGAGGCAGCTAAGCGCGCCCAGCTGGCCCGGCCGACCATGTACGAGCGGCTGCGGCAGATCGAGGACGTGCTCGGTGTCGATCTTGAGCCGCCGGAGTCCCGGCTCTCGCTGCACGTGGCTTTGCTGGCACGGCAGACCTCGGCGGGCTAGCGTCGGCGCCGGCCGGTCCGGGCAGCCGCCCGGTGGCCGGGTCACCGCAGGATGTTCACCGCCCGGGCGACGACCAGCGCGCCGAGGACCAGAGAGACAGCCGACTGCACGAGGAACGTGAGCTTAGCCCAGCGCGCCAGCGGCATGACGTCGGTGGGACTGAACGCGGTGGCGTTCGTGAACGACGTGTAGAGATAGTCAACGAACCGTGCATCCCAGTCGGGTATCGCCAGCTCTGGCGACACCATCTGCGGGAACATCAGGTCCGGGTAGGCCGACTTACCCTGCGCCCGCTGTACCGGCCCGCCGCGGTCGAACTCCCAGTACCACAGGGCGAACGCGATAACGTTTGTCGCCCAGACCGCTGCGCCGGATGCGAGCAGGTGCACCGGGTTGCCGCCCACGTGACCCTCGATGATCGCCCGGACCAGCAGCCCGGCTGAGATAGCGTTCGCCGCGGTGATGACCAGGATCAGCACCACGCTCATGGCCCGCACTGGTCTCGAATACCGCTCGAACCGGAACGGGTTGGCGACGAGGAGCCCGATGAACAGCGCGCCCTCCAGCGCAGGCAGCAAGTAGAGCGGATGCAGCGCCAGCTGGTCCGGCAGCAGCACCTGCAGCACGACCGCCACGGCCACGGTGAGCGTGACCGGCCACCGGGCTTCTGCTCGCGTGCGGCGGCGCCAGGCTGGCATGACCGCACCGAAGGTGCCGGTCGCACCGCGGGCGGCAACATGCTCGGCAGCGCGCATCAGCTCCAGCCACGGGTCCGGCAGGTGGCGTCCGCTGCCCCCTGCTCCCATGGAGGGAACGGGTCCGTTCTGGTCATCAGGCGACGACGGCTCGCCCGGCTCTGGTGGCTCCGGCATCTGCTTATTGTGGCCGGTTCGCTGGCTGATTGGGCCGTTGTCCCGAACGCTGTCACGGCCCCGGCGATCGGTACGATCGCCGGGGCCGCTTCGAGCTGTCAGCCTGCCCGGCTAGCAGCCGTCGTACGGCGCCCACGGTGCGGTGCCATCCTGCGCGTAGAGCCGGGCGAAGGCCGCTTTCTGCAGAGCCACCGACGACCCGCCGGCGGTTCCCGGGTAGCCGAGTGAGGCCCAGGTTGCGGGCAGGATCCCGAACAGGCCGGCCGACGATGCGGTCGGGTTGTCGCCGCTCTCGCGCCAGGCGACGCACTGCTCGAACGCGGACATGCCCGCGGTCAGCGGCTGGCTCGCGGTGGCCGGCGCCGCCTGGGCGGCGGGCTGGGTGGTGCCCGCCTGCGCCGCAGCAGCGGCTGCTGCGCGGCGCTTCGCGGCTTCCCGGCGGGCTGCGGCCGCCCGGTGCTGCAGGGCCACGAACTCTGCCTTGCGCAGCTGCGGGTCGGCCGGCAGGCGCAGCCGCACCCCGGCCGTCAGCTTCGCGTGATCGCGCAGGTACCGGGTGTTCGGCGGGGTGGCGTAGATGGCCTCCCAGGACATGTGGTGCGCGGCGGCGATGCTCTTCAGCGTCTGGCCCGCCCGCACGGTGACCCACTGGTCGGTCTTACGCTGGCTGGCTCGCTTCTGTGCGGCCTCGGCGTGCGCTTTCGATGCGGTCGCCTTGGCTGCTGCAGAGTTCTGCGTCGCCGAGGTGTGCGCAGCCGCGGGGGCGGCGAGGGCTATCCCTGCCGAGACGCCGATGCCGACCACCGCGACCGACGAGACCGAGGCCAGTGCAATTCTCTTGTTGATCTTCACGGGAGGTGTAACCCTCCTCTGTCCGCCCTCAGCGCTTCGCGGCGCAGGCCGCGACTAACAGGTATTGGGCGTGACTCGAGCGCCATGGCCTTGGGGGGACATGGTCATGGTCAGGGGGCTAGCAGCAAGTTGCTACCGACCAGTACAACCCGCAACCGACGGCGGCAGCATCCTGATTGGGGCGAATGTGGAACATGTCACTCCTGGCCGGAACGGGAATAACTGGCGCGTCCGGCCTGGTCAGGCCGTTTGCCCGGCGGCGGTCCCGGGGTAAGAACCGCGGGGGGAACCGGGGTGAACGTTCAGTACAGCGGCCTGCTCGTGGTCGCTCTTGCCGGGTTCGCGGCCCCGGTGCTCGCCAGGCTCGTCCCCCGCCGCCTCGTGCCGCCAGTGGTGCTCGAGGTGCTGGCCGGCATCGCCGTCGGGCCGCAGGGCCTCGGCCTGGTCTCGCCCACGGGCGGGGTCTACATCCTGTATCTGCTCGGATTCGGCTTCCTGCTGTTCCTGGCCGGACAGGAAGTCGAAGTCGGGCGCTTCCGCGGGCCCACGTTCCGGCTGACCGCAGCCAGCTTCGTGGTCAGCGTGGCCATCGCGTTCCCGGTGGCGCTCGGGCTCCGGCAGATCGCGCCCGGCGCCGACACCAGGCTGCTGGCGCTCGCGCTGACCGCCAGCTCACTGGGCGTCATGGTGCCCGTGCTGCGCGATGCCGGCCAGACCAGCACCGAGTTCGGCCAGCTGGCAATCATGGCGGGCTCGGTCGGCGAGTTCGGCGCGCTGCTGCTGCTGACGATCCTGTTCTCCGCCCAGCCCGAGCCGACCTGGGTCCAGGTGGCGTATGTATTCGCGCTCGGGGCCGCCGCCGTGCTTGGCGCGATCGGCCTGCGGCGGCTCTGGCGGTCGGCCTGGCTGCGCCAGACGCTGCTGGCCACCGACCAGTCGACCTCGCAGCTGCGAGTGCGCGGCGGTTTCGTGGTGCTGCTGGTATTCGCCGCCCTGGCACACGAGTTCGGCGTCGATGCATTGCTGGGCGCTTTCGTCGCCGGCGTCGTGCTCAACATCGCCGACAGCGATGACCGGCCCAGTCAGCAGCGCTATCAGGGCAAGCTGCACGCGATCGGCTACGGTTTCCTGGTGCCGGTGTTCTTCATCGTCACCGGCGTCCAGTTCGATGTGCGGTCGCTCCTCGCCAGTGCCTCATCGCTGGCACTGATGCCGGCCATCGTGGCCGGCATCCTGATCGCCCGAGCCGGTCCGGCCTTGCTGTACCGCCGGAAGCTCGGCGCCCGGCCGGCGGCCGCGGCCGGGCTGCTGCAGGCCACCACGCTGACGTTCCCGGTCGTGGTCGCGGAGGTCGGCCGCAGCCTCAGCCTGCTATCGGCGGCCACGTCGGCCGCGCTGGTGGGTGCAGCGCTGCTCTCCGTGCTCATCTTCCCGGCGGCGGCACTCGCGCTGCGGCCGTGGACAGAGCCCGCCGGCCAGCCCAGCACGGTGGCGGGCGAGTTAGGAGTCGAAGCCCAGGCCGGCCTTGTCCAGCGCGCGCAGCCACAGGTTCCGGCGGCCCTCGTTGCGGTCTGCTCGCGCGAGCGACCAGCGGGTCAGCTGGACGCCGGCCGACCGGACCGGCTCGGGCGGGAACGGGATCGGCCGGGAGCGGACCAGCTCCAGCTCGGTCAGCTCCGTCGGGTGACCACCGAGCAGGTCGAGTACCACCTGGGCGCCGAACCGGCTGGCCCCGACGCCGAGACCGGTATAGCCAGCCGCGTACGCCAGCCGGCCTTCCCTGGCGGTACCGAAGAACACGCAGAACCTGGAGCAGGTGTCGATAACGCCGCCCCACTGGTGGCTGAAGGCCACCTCCGCCAGCTGCGGGAACGTCTGATAGAAGTGCTCGGCCAGCACGCGGAAGGTGGCTGGCCGCTGATCTTGCTCGCTGGTGATCTTGCTGCCGTAGTAATAGACCGCGTCGTACCCGCCCCACAGGATCCTGTTGTCGCTGGTCAGCCGGTAGTAGTGGAACTGGTTCCCGCTGTCGCCGACACCCTGGCGGGCGCGCCAGCCGATGCTGTCCAGCTGCGCTGTCGACAACGGCTCGGTCATCAGCACGTAGTCGTACACCGGGATCAGGTAGTAACGGAGCCGGCGCAGCAGCGGCGAAAGCGCGCCAGTGGCCAGCGCCACCCGGCGTGCGCGCACCGATCCGGTCGTGGTCACCAGGCTCAGCGCCGCCACCAGGCCCGGCTCGTCGGCGATGCCGGTGACCGGGGTGTCTTCGTAGATACGCACGCCGGCGTTCAGGCAGGCGTCCCGCAGTCCCCAGGCCAGCCTGGCCGGGTCCAGGATCGCGCAGCCGTCGGTGTCCCAGAGCCCGCCGACGTAGCCGGGCGAGTTCAGTTCTGCCCGGACCTCCGCGGCATCCAGCAGCCGGTGGCCGCGCCCTAGCCGGGTCGCCGTTCCCGCGGTTTCCCGCAGGCCCGCGAACTGCCACTCGCTGGTGGCGACGGACAGCTCGCCGCTGCGGGTGAAGTCGCAGTCGATGCCGTACCTGCCGATGGCCGCCTCGATCTGGTCCAGGTTCCGCAGGCCGAGCCGCTCGAGGGTAGCCAGCTCAGCGGGGAACCGGTCCAGGCCGTTCGCCAGTCCGTGCGTGAGGCTTGCGGCGCAGAAGCCGCCGTTGCGTCCGGTTGCAGCAGCAGCCGTCCGGCCGCGCTCAAGCAGCACGACCTCCCGGCTAGCGTCGGCCTCCTTCGCCAGCAGCGCGGTCCACAGACCGGTAAATCCGCCGCCGACGACGGCCAGGTCGGCCTTGACCCGGCCGCGGAGCGCGGGCAGCGGCTCACCCGCACCACGCTGATCGAGCCAGTAGGACACCGGCCTGGCCCCGGCCAGCGCCCGGGCGACGTGCGCGTCCGTCATGCCGGCCCATTGTGCCTGATAGATACTGGGCCCAACGTCAGTGGCCAGCGGCGATCGGCTCGAACAGGCTGTTCCACAGCGCTAGCTCGGCGGGGCTCTGGTACTGGTAATAATCCCTGGACAGCTGCTGGTACTGCGGCGGACGGGAAGACCAGCTGCGCGTCGGCCGTGAACGAGGGCGGCAGGCCGATCTCCGACTTCATCGCAGCCAGCTCCTGGCCGGCCCAGCCGCTCGGGTGCAGCAGCACCTCTCGAGCGCCGGGCACCGGGCAGACGTAGTCGTTGTAGTACTCCACGCACTGCCTCGACCTGCGGCTGATAGAAGAAGTCCATCAGCATCATGGCGTCCTTCGGGTTCTGCGCGTTCATCGGGATGCACATGTTGTCGGTCCAGAACATGGCCCCCTCGCTGCGGCATCAGCAGTTTCAGGTTCTTGATACTGACTGATCAGGTCGGCCTGGAAGATGTCGCCCGAGAAAGCCTGTGAGACCACGATCGCGCCGCTCTTCAGGTGGTCGATGTAATCCTGGTCGGTAGTAGCCGCGGACGATGCCGTCGCTCTTCTGCTTGGTGCAGGAACGTGGCCGCCTTGCGCCAGTCGGACTCGGTCGAGGTGGCCGGCTCGACGCCGATGGCGAGCAGCCCGACGCTGCCAAGCTCCTGCGGGTCGCTCATCATGCCGACCTTCCCGGCGTACTTCTTGTCGAACAGGACGCCGACGCTGTGCCGGGCTTGCGCACCACCTCGGAGTTGTAGCCGACCGCCGTCCAGCCCGACTGCCAGGCCATCGTGTAAGTCATTGCCGGGGTCCCAGGACGGGTTGCGGGCCAGCGGTCCTGCGTACTTCGTGAAGTTCGTCATCATCGTGTGGTCGAGCGGCGTCAGCCAGTTGTTGCTCGATCAGCTCGCCAAGCGCCGGGCTGTTGTTGGTCGTCACGATGATGTCGTAGCCGGTGTACTGCCTGTGCCTGCAGCGCTGGCTTGATCGAGGCGTAGAACGGCAGGTTCTCGCTGATCGGCTCGCTGTAGTTGACGACTGATGCCGGTGGTCCTGGTGAAGTGCTGCAGCGTCGGGTGCTTGCCGTTCAGCACGTCGATGTAGTCCGGCCAGTTGGCGAAGTTGACGATGTGATGCAGCCGCTGCTTGCGCCACCAGCTGGCGGTGCCGACGCTCTCCGTGGTCGCCGCCGCCTGCGGCTGGGTCCCGCAGGCCGCCAGCAGCCCGGATAGCCCGGCCGCGGCTCCGGCGCCAGCCAGCCCGGCCAGCACTCCGCGGCGGGAGATGCGGCTGCCCGTCAGGCCGCGCCAGAGCGCCGGATCCATGACCGGCACGCCGGCCGCGGCGGCTCCCGGGTCCTGTGGCTGCGCCATAGCGCTTCCTCCTCCAGCGACGGCGCCAGTGTGGCGGCGAGTCCTCCGATGGTGGCAGAAGCTAACCCCGATATGCCCGGAGTTTGCGAGCAATGTCGTTTCAGGCCTCGATGTTGCTCATCACGTGCTTGATCCGGGTGTAGTCGTCGAATCCGTAACCGGACAGATCCTTGCCGTAGCCGGAGTTCTTGAATCCGCCGTGCGGCATCTCGGATACGAACGGTATGTGGGTATTGATCCACACCGCGCCGAAGTCGAGCTGCCGGGCGGCTCGCATGGCCCGGCCGTGATCACGGGTCCAGACGCTTGCCGCCAGGCCGTACTTCACGCCGTTGGCCCAGCGGATGGCCTCGTCCTCGGAGCCGAATCGCTGCACGGTGATCACCGGCCCGAAGATCTCCTCCTGGATCATCTCGTCGTCCTGCCGCAGTCCGGTGACCACCGTGGGAGCGAAGCAGAAGCCGCGCTCGCCGACCCGGTGACCGCCCGTCGCGATCGCGGCGTGCGCAGGCGCTCGCGCCAGGAAGCCTTCCACCCTGGCGACCTGCGCGGGGTTATTGAGCGGTCCGTAGAAGGCGTCCGTCACCTCCCGGCCGGCCGTCTTGGTCGCGGCGGCGCGCTCCACCAGCGCATCGGTCAGGTCCGCGGTGATGCCGGGGCCGGCCAGCACCCTGGTCGCCGCGGTACAGTCCTGGCCGGCGTTGTAGTAGCCGGCCTCGGTGATCAGCTGCGACGGCCAGTTCGACGTTCGCGTCGTCGAAGACCACGACCGGCGCCTTGCCGCCAAGCTCAAGGTGCACGCGCTTGAGTCCGGCGGCGGCAGCCTGGGCCACCTCGATGCCGGCCCGCACCGAACCGGTAATGGAAACCATCTGCGGGATCTCGTGCGAGACCAGCGCCCGGCCGGTGTCTCGGTCGCCGCAGATCACGTTGAAAACCCCGGGCGGGAGGAACTCGGCCGCGATCTCGGCCAGCAGCAGCGTCGATACGGGCGTGGTATCTGATGGCTTCAGCACGACTGTATTGCCAGCTGCCAGGGCAGGCGCGAACTTCCAGACCGCCATCATCATCGGGTAGTTCCAGGGCGTCACCTGCGCGCAGACGCCCACCGGCTCGCGCCTGATCATCGAGGTATGGCCGCGCAGGTACTCCCCCGCGGACCTGCCGTCCAGGATCCGCGCGGCGCCGGCGAAGAAGCGCAGCTCGTCGGCGAGCGGAGGTACCTCGTCGGTCCTGGTCATGGCGACCGGCTTGCCGGTGTTACGCGACTCGGCCTCGATCAGGTCCTCCGCCCTGGCCTCGATGGCATCGGCCAACCGCAGCAGGGCCAGGCTCCGCTCGGCCGGGGTGCTGTCCCGCCAGCTCTCGAAGGCCGTGGCCGCGGCCCGGAGGGCGTCGTCCACGTCCGCGGGCCCGGACACCGGTGCCCGCAGGTAGGCCTCGCCAGTGCTCGGGTCGACGACCTCGCTCGTCCGGCCATCCCTGGCGGGCCGGTACTCGCCGCCCACGAAGTTGGCCAGAACCTGCAATCCGCCGTGCTGCGCCGCCACGCCAGCTCACCCCTGCCTGTTCCGTAGACCCGAATGCTCAGCCGGATATGACCTTGACAGAGAAACGGGGGTGACACAAGTGAATCAGTAACAGAACCGGCTGCGATCTACGGAATCAGTTGACACCTGGCGATTGCATGGCACGATAGAGCCTGCGAAGGAGGCCTACGCATGGCGCACACGTCCGGGACTCAGCTGGCCTCGGCGGGCCGCACCCGCGGCACTCAGGGCCGGGATACCGACGGCAACAGGGTCGTCCTGGACGACCTGTCCAAGCAGATCATCGAGCAGCTGCAGCAGGACGGCCGCCGGTCGTACGCGTCCATCGGCAAGGCCGTTGGCCTGTCTGAAGCCGCGGTGCAGGCAGCGGGTCCAGCGGCTGATCGAGGTCGGCGCCATGCAGATCGTCGCCGTCACCGACCCGATGACGCTGGGCTTCCCGCGCCAGACCATGGTCGGCCTGCGCTGCGGCGGCGACCTGGAGCGAGTTGCCGGGCATCTGACGGGTATGGAGGAAATCGACTATGTCGTCATCACCGCGGGCTCTTTCGACATCCTGGTCGAAGTGGTCTGCGAGAACGACGACCAGCTCCTGGAGATCCTCGGGCGGATCCGCGCGATCCCGAGCGTGACCACCACCGAGACCTTTGTCTACCTGAAATTGTGCAAGCAGACCTACAGCTGGGGGACCAGATGAGCACGGCATATGGCAAAGACGAGATCGCATGCGCTGCAGGAGGCGGCGAAGCGCAACCTGTGGCTCCACTTCACCCGGATGTCGTCCTATACAGGCAACGACGTCCCGGTCATCGTGCGCGGCTCTGGCCAGTACGTCTTCGACCAGCACGGCAAGCGCTACCTCGATGGCCTGGCCGGGCTGTTCGTCAGCCAGATAGGCCACGGCCGGACCGAGGTAGCCGAAGCGGCCGCCCGGCAGGGCAGCGAGCTCGCCTACTTCCCGCTCTGGTCCTACGCGCATCCGCGGGCCATCGAGCTGGCCGAGCGGCTCGCCGCGCTGGCGCCAGGTGACCTCAACCGGGTGTTCTTCACCACCAGCGGGTCCGAGGCCGTCGAGTCGGCCTGGAAGCTGGCCAAGCAGTACTTCAAGGCGATCGGGCAGCCAGCCCGGTACAAGGTGCTGAGCCGCGACATCGCCTACCACGGCACGTCGATGGGCGCGCTGGCGATCACCGGGCTGCCCGGCATCAAGGAGCCGTTCGAGCCGCTGCCGCCCGGCGGCGTCCGGGTGCCGAACACCAACTTCTACCGGGCGCCGGCCTTCGTCGCGCGACGACATTGACGCGTTCGGCCAGTGGGCCGCCGACGAGATCGAGCGCGCCATCCTGCGCGAGGGCCCGGAGTCGGTGGCCGCGGTGTTCCTGGAGCCCGTGCAGAACTCCGGCGGCTGCTTCCCGCCGCCGCCCGGGTACTTCCAGCGGGTCAGGTCGATCTGCGACAAGTACGGCGTACTGCTGGTATCGGACGAGGTTATCTGCGCCTTCGGCCGCCTCGGCTATTACTTCGGCTCAGAGCGCTACGGCTACCAGCCGGACATCATCACCTTCGCGAAAGGCGTCACCTCGGGATACGCGCCGCTCGGCGGGATGCTAGTGCGCAGACGCGCTGATGGAACCGTTCAGCAGCGGCCAGGCCACGTTCCTGCACGGCGTGACCTTCGCCGGCCACCCGGTGTCGTGCGCTGTCGCGCTGGCCAACCTCGATGTGTTCGAGAAGGAAGACCTGCTCGGGCAACGTCCGGGCGAACGAGGGTGCCTTCCGCGCCACCCTGGAGAAGCTGTCAACGACCTGCCCATCGTCGGCGATGTGCGCGGCGACGGCTACTTCTATGGCATCGAGCTCGTCAAGGACAAGGCGACCAGGGAGACCTTCGACGACGACGAGTCCGAGCGGCTGCTGCGCGGCTTCCTGTCGCAGGCGCTGTTCGAAGCCGGACTGATCTGCCGCGCCGACGACCGCGGCGACCCGGTCATCCAGCTCTCGCCGCCGCTGACCTGCTCGCAGGAGCACTTCGACGAGATGGAGCAGATCCTGCGCAGCGTGCTGACCGAGGCCTGGACGAAGATCTGAGGCTTGCTCGGATGGCGGCTGGTAGCCGCGCTGGGCCGGCCGGTCGCATCGGTCGCGACCAGCTGGCACGCGGCCCGGTCGGCTAGAACGGGGCAAACACGGCCAGATCCGTCTTGCTCGTCCAGTCCTCACGCGAAGTTATGCAGTTGTGACCACATGGCACTAACCAAACTCGGTCTGCGACGTGTCTAAGAAGTGTGGGGTCGGGCGGTGTCGCAGGGGCGACCGCCAGGCGGTTGGGTCGACGGGAGGCACGCAATGTCGGGCAGCGACGGGAACTGGGATCGAGTTGTCCAGCAGTAACGAGCGGCTCGTGCGGGCCCCCGAGCCGCGCTCAGGCTCCGCGATCAGGCCCGCGCCGCCGGCCGCTGAGTGGGCGGAGCTCGGCCAGTCAGCGCGAGCGGCTCGCGGACTCCTCGCTGCTCGGTCAGCCTGCCCCCGCCAGCAGGTCGGCGAACTTGCGCCTGGTGGCGAGCGCGGCCTGACACACTGGCGGCGCCCGCTAGCCGACCGCCGGCCGCTCGCCGGCCAGTGCTGCCAGTAGTTCGAGCGCGTGCTTGGCTGCCTGGTCGACTGGCACCCGCTCGCGCTCACCGGTCGCCCGGCTGACGATCTCGACCACGCCGTCGGCCAGGTCGCGGCTGCCCACGCTGATCCGCACCGGAAAGCCGATCAGTTCGGCGTCCTTGAACTTCACCCCTGGCCGCTCGTCCCTGTCGTCGAACAGCACGTCCGTGCCCGCCGCCTGCAGCGTCGCGTAGATCGCCTCCGGCAGCGGCGATGACGGCCTCGTCCTTGGTCGACACCAGGATCACCGTGATCTCTGCGGGCGCCACGCTGACCGGCCACTGCAGGCCCGCGTCGTCGTGGTGCACCTCGGCGATGGCCGCCATGGCACGCTCGACTCCGATGCCGTAGCAGCCCATGATCGGGGACGATCGCGGAGCCGTCCGGGCCGAGCACCGATACCCCCAGTACCGTGGTGAACTTGCGGCCCAGCTTGAAGATGTGGCCGACCTCGATCGCCTGGATCAGCTCCAATGGCGTGCCGCACCGCGGGCAGGGCTCCCCGGCTGCTACCTCGCGCAGGTCCGCCCAGGTGGTGACCGTGATGTCACGCGCGACGTCCACGCCGGTGAGGTGGACATCATCGGTGTTCGCGCCGGTCGCCATGTCCCGCCGGCCGCGCAGCGCGAGATCGGCGATGACCGGCAGGCTGGTCACGCCGACAGCGCCGAGGCTGCCCGGCGATGCGCCGAGCGCGGCCCGGATCTCCTCGGGCTGCGCCGGGCGGATGTCTGCCACGCCGGTCGCGTCGATCAGCTTCTGGTCAGCCAGCGGGTGATCGCCACGCAGCAGACGAGCGTCAGCTGCCCTTTCACCACCTGGACGAGCGTCTTGATCTGCCGTTCGGCCGCGATGCCGTATCTCGCTGACAGGTCCTCGATGGTGCGCACGCCTGGCGTGTCCAGCCGTGCCGGCGCGTCCGTGCCTGGCCCGTCCTGCGACCGGCGGCAGCGCCGACGTAGCCTTCTCCAGGTTGGCCGCATAGTGGCAGTTCGGGCACGTCGCGACAAGATCCTCGCCGGCCTCGGAAGGGCACATGAACTCGATCGAGTCACTGCCGCCCATGGTGCCGTTCGACGCCTCGACCGCGATCGCCGGGATGCCGAGCCTGGCGAAGATCCGCTCGTAAGCGGCCCGGTGCGCGTCGAACGACTTGTCCAGCCCGGCCTCGTCGATGTCGAAGCTGTAGGAGTCCTTCATAGTGAACTCGCGGACCCGGATCAGGCCGCTCTTCGGCCTGGGCTCATCCCGGAACTTGAGCTGGAGCTGGTACCAGAACTGCGGCAGCTGCCGGTAGGAGCTGACAGCTCGAGCGCGAGCGTGGTGAAGATCTCCTCGTGGGTCATGCCGAGGACCATGTCGGCGCCCTTGCGGTCCTTGAGGCGGAACATCTCGTCGCCCATGATCGCCAGGCGGCCGCTCTTCTCCCAGATCTGCGCGGGGTGCATGGCTGGCAGCAGGAACTCCTGGCCACCGATCGCGTTCATCTCCTCGCGGATGATCGCCATGACCTTGGCCCGCACCCGCATGCCCAGCGGCAGCAGCGAGTAGTGACCCGCCATCAGCTGGCGGATGAACCCGGCTCGCAGCAGCAGCCGGTGACTGGCCGCGTCGGCGTCCGCTGGGTCGTCTCGCAGGGTGGGAATGTGCAGCTGTGACCAGCGCATGGTTGGGTGCCTCTTCGTCGCGTGCAGGTCGGGCTGGAAGCTCCGGCGCAGGAATAAGTCTGGAAGACCGTAAGTCTAGAGCCAGGCCCTCGCGGGGGCGATCTCGTTTCCCTGCTGTCGCTGGGCTGACCAGATCCCCTTGGTTGGCTCCATTCTGATAACTGAGCGTCATAGCTCGACAACTTAGGGTTAACTATTGGCGCCGCCTCACCGGTGGGCATTGCCGAACATCCTTCTGCCGTAGGAGACGCACAACCATGAGCAAGGCCGACATATACCCCGTCCGCCCCGTCCGGCGCAGCCAGGTCATCGCGGCGTTAGCCCTGACCACGGGCCTGGTCGCGTGCGGTTCATCCGGATCTGGCCAGGGATCCGCTGGATCTGCGCCAGCGGCGAGCGCAACGGCGTCGTCTATGATCACGGGGCCGACGCTCGGAGCTGTGTTCAGCGGCCTGATCTACGTCAACAACGGCATCACCAACCAGACCAAGACCTTCGTCTACCGCGATGCCGCGGCGCAGAACTGCGCGGCAGCGGTGCAGGGCCGGCATGGCACCTTCAAGATTCCCACCGGTGCCGCGCCCGCCCCGCAGGCTGCCATCGAGGTAACCGGATTCCACGGCCCTGGCACCTACACGCCCACCATGCTCAGCCATGACAAGCAGGACTCGATCCTGCTCACCGGTAAGTCGGGCGTCAGCCAGTACGTCATCACCTCGCCCGTCGCCGACCGCACGGCGGGCAAGGAAGTGCTGTTCCTGAAGGCCGACGGCTCCGGTGTGCTGGTCTATTCCGGCGCGCACCTCAACGGGCAGGTGGGCAACCCGGCCGTGGCCGGGGAAGTCAGGTGGTCCTGCAAGTCCTGACCTCTTGTCATGAATGACGCCAGGGTGGGCGTTATGTACAGTCTCGAGTTTGGCATTTCACTGACCGGGCACTGAACAAGGCATGCCGACGGACAGGTCAGCTCGCCGGGTTCTGGCTATCGCCATGGGCATCGCGGCGATATTCGACCTGACGGGCACGACGCTCTACCGGACAATGCGTCCAGTCCTTCCGCCAAGCCCGCCGCGCCAGGACGATCAGGATCCGTTCCTGTCGGCGATGAGCACGATCATGACCGCGCACCATGACGCGGTCGGCCGTGCGCACGATGAGAGCGGTGAGACGTTAGCCGCATGACTGACACCGACCGCGCGCCATTCCCCGGCCAGCCAGGTCACCGGCATGATGCCGCCGATCCTGGCCAGCCGCCGCAGTCCCCGAGACAGTCAGCACCCCCCGGCCAGCCAGAGGCGGCCGATCCGGCGGATATCGCCGATGCCGTGGTCGACCGGATCGGGGACGCGGTGGCTGACAGCCGGCGCCAGCAGGCCGGCATACCGTCGGTATCGCAGGCGATCGCGCTGCGCGAGCAGGCCCCCGAGATGTACGACCTGTGGCTCAAGATCGCCCAGGAAAAGGCAGCGACTGCGAACTATGTCGAGCGCGCGCCCTATGAGGTACCCGAGCGGCTGGCCCAGTCTGGCCGTCCGCGGGCACTCGGCGCACTGGTCATCGTGCTGTCGTTCTGCGGCTACCTGGCCTGGCTCGGCGGTCCGGGACCCTACATCGGCGGCTTGATCGCCATCCTTGACCTGGGCGTCATGTTCGGCATGTTCTTCGGCCTGCGACCGGACCGTCTGCCAGCCGCTGACGAGGCCCGGCAGCCCGGCGGACGCCGCCGGCTCAGCCGCCGGCGCCGGACTCGGCCCCGCCGCCCTGCCGGGGTGATCCGGAACCGTCCGGTCTGAAATCGTGCGATCCTGGCCGCAAGGCCCGGCAGCCCGGGTCGCCAAGCCGCGGCTGCGGAGGTGCGCCCATGCTCGATGGCCGGCTGCTCGTGGATGCCCACGTGCACGTGGCGAAGCTGCCCACGCTGTCGGCCGACTGGCAGTCCTGGGTCACCACCTACGGGCCGGGCATCCCGCTGGACGAGTTGTACGACCCCGGCGGCGCGCCGCGACCGGCTGCCATCGACGCGCACTTCGCCACCGAGGGTGCTGACCACGTGCTCCTGTTCGCCGAGTACAGCCCTAAGTCGACCGGGATCCAGCCGATAGAGGATGTGCTGCCGCTCGTCCAGCAGAATCCGGCCAGGTTTCATCCGGTAGCCAACGTCAACCCGCACCTGCATTACCCGATCGCCGCCGAACTGGCCCGCCAGGTCAGCCTTGGCGCGGTGGCGTGCAAGATCCATCCGGTCCACGGCGGATTCGAGCCCGCCGACCGGATGCTCTATCCGGCCTACGCATTTGCCGAGGAACGGGGTCTGCCCGTCATCGTGCACTGCGGCACCTCGACGTTCTCCGGCTCGGTCAACGCCTACGGCGAGCCTGCCCTGCTCGACCCGGTGTTCCGCGACTTCCCCGCGCTCACCGTGGTGCTGGCGCACGGCGGCCGCGGCTGGTGGTACGACCAGGCCTCGTTCCTGGCGCTGATGCGGCCGAACACCTGGCTGGAAGTCTCCGGCCTGCCGCCTGCCCGGCTGCCGGACTACTACGGCACGTCGCTGCGCAGGCTCGCGTCAAAGATGATCTTCGGAACCGACTGGCCGGGCATGCCGGGGATCCAGCGCAACGCGCGGACGCTGGAGAAGGTGCTGCTGGAAGCCGGTTGCACGGCCGGCCAGGTGTCCGGCGCGCTGGGCAGCAACGCTGCGGAGGTCTTCGCGCTGCCCGCCTAGCCCGCGCTCCCCCGGTCCCAAGCAAGCGATTGGTTTGTGGTCTGGCCCTTCCGTGCGCGCACCCCTAGTGTTACGACAAAGCACGTTCCAGACCTCGGGAGAGTGGATGAAGACCAGGGCAGCGATCATGCGCGGGACAGGGCAGGACTGGGAGGTCACTGAGCTTGAGCTTGATCCCCCGAAGATCGGCGAGGTGCTGGTCCGGTTCGTCGCCTCCGGGCTGTGCCACTCTGACGAGCACACCCGCACCGGCGACCTGGTCGGCCGGCTGCCGCTGGTGGGCGGTCACGAGGGCGCGGGCGTAGTCGAGGAGGTCGGCGAGGGTGTCACGCGGCTGAAGGCCGGCGACCACATCATCTGCTCGTTCCTGCCGGTCTGCGGGCACTGCCGGTGGTGCTCGACCGGGAAGTCGAACCTGTGCGACCTCGGCGCGACGATCCTGGACGGGTGCCTGCTCGACGGCACGTTCCGGTTCCACACCGCCGATGGCGAGGATGCCGGCGGCATGTGCATGCTCGGGACGTTCTCGCAGTACGCCACTGTCTCCGAGTACTCCTGCGTTAAGGTCGACGACGACCTGCCGCTGGACAAGGTCGCGCTCATCGGCTGCGGCGTGCCGACCGGCTGGGGCTCGGCCGTGCACGCGGCCGCAGGTGGAGCCCGGCGACACGATCGTCATCTACGGCATCGGCGGGATCGGGATCAACTCCGTGCAGGGCGCAGCCCTGGCCGGCGCCCGCAACGTCGTCGCCGTCGACCCGGTAGCGCTGAAGCGCGAGACCGCCGAGCAGCTCGGCGCGACGCACAGCTGCGCCACCGCCGGCGAGGCGGCACTGCTGGTGCACGGTCTGACCAGGGGTGTCATGGCGGACAAGGCCATCATCACCGTCGGCACCGTGGACACCGAGGTGGTCACCGACGCCTTCAACACCATCCGCAAGGGCGGCACGGTGGTCGTGACCGGCCTCGGCGACCTGGTGTCGAACAACATCCAGATCAACAGCTCGATGCTGACGCTGATGGAGAAGCGGATCCAGGGCAGCCTGTTCGGTTCCGGCGACCCGTTCCACGACATCCCGCGGATGGTCGAGCTGTACCGGTCCGGCGACCTGAAGCTGGATGAGCTGATCACCGCCACCTACACCCTCGACGACATCAACCAGGGCTACCAGGACATGCGCGACGGCAAGAACATCAGGGGCCTCATCCTGCATGGCACCTCCTGACTCAGCTGCTCCGGCCTGGGGGCCGGTGGCCGGCCTGACGCCGGTCATCGGCCTCAGCCGGGAACGTGAGGTCCTCACCGTCGCGCTGCAAGCCGCCCGGCACGTCGTGCTGGAAGGCCCGCCAGGCACCGGGAAGTCGACGCTGCTGCGGTCGATCGCCCGCGCCCTGGGCCAGGCGGTCGTGTTCGTCGAGGGCAACGCGGAGCTCACGCCGGCCCGGCTGATCGGCCAGTACGACCCCGCGAACGTGCTGGCCGACGGCTACCTGCCGTCGAGCTTCACCGACGGGCCGCTGCTGCAGGCCATGCGCACCGGCGCGCTGCTGTACCTGGAGGAGTTCAACCGGGTACCAGAGGAAACGCTCAACGTCCTCATCACGGTTCTCACCGAAGGCGAGATCGCGGTTCCACGGCTGGGACTGGTCCGGGCCGACAGCCAGTTCCGGCTCATCGCCGCCATGAACCCGTTCGACGCGATCGGCACCGCACGAGTCAGCCAGGCCATCGCCGACCGGATCTGCCGGGTCGTGCTCGGCTACCAGGACGCCGCCGCTGAGCGCGCTATCACTGCCGCCGTGACCGGTCACGACGGCGAGACCGTCCGCTTCGCCGTCGCGCTCACCCGTGCCACCCGGGCGCACCGGGACATCCGGATGGGCGCGTCGGTTCGCGGTGCCATCGACCTGGTGCTGCTGATCGACGGCCTGATCCGGCTGCGCGGCGAGAGCCCGATGACCCGGCCGACGGCCAGGGATGCCGCGCACGCCGCCTTGTCCGGGCGGATCAGGATCGCCGACGGCTGCGACCGCAGTCCGGAAGCCATCCTGGACGAACTGCTCGGCGACCTATGGCCAGCGGACGCACCACAACCGGATCAGCCGCCCGACCCGCCGGACGGCCAGGGAAAAGCTGACGGCCCGCCGCCGGGAGCGGGCCGTTCAGGGCAGCCGGGTTCCCGGTCCAGCCTGCGCCGGGACCGGCATCAGGGCCCGGCCAGGCGAACCACCAGCCGGGCCGAGCTGGCCGCCCGGCACGACGGCTTCGCCGCGGTGTCGCCCGAGCCAGGCCAGCTCGACGCCGACGCGCTAGCCGGGCTGCTGGCTGCCGATCCGGACGCCGCGGCCGCGCTGCTTGCCGACCTGAGCCGGGCCACCGACGCCGAATTGCGCGCGCTAGCCCGGCGGCTGGCAGCCCGGATCTTCATCCAGCTCGGCGCATCCGGGCGGCAGTCCGGCCGCGGTCCGCGCCGGCTGCGCGCGACGGTCCGCGACGACGGCGACGTCGACCTGGACCGAACGCTTGACCGGGCGTCCGGCACCTGGCCGCCGCCCGGTGACGACATCGTCACCAGGTCCTGGCACGCGCACCGCAGATCCGTCTGCCTGCTGGTGGATTCCAGCGGCTCGATGTCCGGGCTGGCGCTGGCAATGGCGGCCGTCGCCGGTGCCAGCGTGCTGCTGGCGGCCGATGCCCGGCTCGAAACCGGCGTACTGGCCTTCGCCGGCGATGTCACCGTGCTGCAGCGGCCCGGCAGCCGGACCGCGCCGGAGGAACTTGTCGGCCGGCTGCTCGCCCTGCGCGGGCACGGCATGACGGATCTGGCCGGCGCGCTGCGCGCCGCCGCCCGGCAGCTGTCGGCCGGACGCGACAGCGGCGGTGCTGGCGAGCGCTGCGTGGTGCTGCTGTCGGACTGCCTCAGCACGGCGGGCGATGACCCGGCGACGGCACTGGCCGGAATCGACCGGCTCGATGTGCTCTGCCCGATGCCGCCGGGCGCCGAGCCGGGCGCTGCCGACGCCGCGGCCCGGATTGCCAGGCTCGGCGGTGGCATCAGCAAGCCGATCCGGACGCTGGCCGACATCCCGGCCGCGCTGACGACTCTGCTCGCGGCCAGCTGACATCACGCCGTAGCGCTGTTTGCCGCGGGCCGCAGCGGGTAACTGGCTGCCACGGCGAGCGGCAGCGACCCGGCTGCGTCTGAACCGCCGCCGGTGCAATCCACGACCCGGGAGGCGACCGGATTCATGAATCGCGCGAGGCTGTGGGAGAGCGCCGAGCGGCGATCGGTGAACCGCCGCGCCACCAAGGCCGCAACCAGCCAGCCCGGTGACCTGCCGTATCCGTCGGCGCCCGCAGGCACGGACATGCTGCCGCAGGTCAAGCACATCGTCGTGCTGATGATGGAGAATCACTCGTTCGATAACTACCTCGGCACCCTGGGCCGCGGCGAAGGTTTCGGCGTCAGCGAGGACGGCACGCCGGACTCGGAGAACCCGGACCTCGCCGGGCAGCCGGTCCGGGCGTACCCGAGCCCGTCCACGGTCCAGCAGCATGGCGTGCCCTGTCAGAGCTGGAATGCCAGCCATGTCCAGTGGGGTGGCGGCAAGATGGACGGCTTTGTGACGGCCACCCAGCAAGTTGCACCGGACGCTGACCGGACCGCCGCCATGGCTTACTGGACCGAGCAGGACCTGCCCTTTTACCACGGGCTGGCGCGCACGTTCCCGCTGGCCGATCACTGGTTCAGCTCGTGCCTGGGGCCGACGTTCCCCAACCGCCGGTTCCTGCTCGCGGGCACCGCGCACGGTCTGATGGACGACCTGCCGGTCAACATCGTCGACCACCCGCCGGCCGGCACCATCCTGGACATGCTGACCAGGCACGGCATCTCCTGGGCCAACTACCGCTGCGGTTCGGGCGACCAGTCCGCGTTCCGCGGCTACGCGTACTACCGGCGCCGGCAGGCGCGGCATCACCTGAAGTCGATCGGCAAGCCCTTCCACCGGGCTGCTGACGGTGCCAAGCGCGACCTTCAGTGCACCGCGGGCCTGTACCCGCTCGGGCTCGCCCGGTACATGGTGCACGTCCGCAGCACGGACCAGTTTTTTGCCGATGCAGACAATGGCACGCTGCCGGCCGTCAGCATCGTCGACCCGGATTTCGAGAGCTACTCCGAGGAGAATCCGCAGGACGTCCGCAAGGGCGAGAGCTTCGCCGCCGAGGTCATCAACCGCGTCATGCACGGCAAGGGCTGGCCGGACACGCTGCTGATCTGGACCTACGACGAGCACGGTGGCTACTACGACCACGTCGCACCGCCCGCGGCGATCCCGCCCGACGACGTGGAAGGGCGCAGCCTGGTTGCGCACCCATCGTGGCTGCGCAGCGTCCTGAAGCCGATCTTCCCCGGCTACGTGCAGCACGCGGAGGACCTGGTCAGCGAGCACCGTCAGTACGACACCTACGGCTTCCGCGTTCCGGCAGTGATCGTGTCGCCGTATGCCCGGACAGATTGCGTGCTGTCAGACGTGTTTGACCACACCTCCGTGCTCAAGCTGATCGAGGAGAAGTGGAACCTGCCGGCGCTCACCCGACGGGACGCCGCCGCGCTCTCGCCGATCGGGGCACTCGATCTGGCCGCTCCGCCGGCCTTCGGCACGCCGCCGCTGCTGCCGGCCCCGAGTCTGCCGTGGGGCAGCTGGTAACGCCGTCAGCCCGCGCCGACGGCAGCGAGCAGCACCAGCAAGATCGCCACGGTCGCGAGCGCGCCGTGCAGGACGACGACCAGCACCTGGCCCGTCGGCCGGGCGCTCCCGGCCGGGCCGGCCTGCGATTCAGGCAGGCCCGTCACCAGGCTGGCCATGCCGAGGCCCGCGATCACCAGGATCACCCCGGTCGCGAGCCAGGCGAGCGCGATGGTGCCCGCGGCCAGGAACGCAGCCCAGATCCCCAGGCCGGTGATCGCCAGGCCGGCGTGCGCGATCAGCACCGCAGGCGGCCGGCCACGCTGCCGGGGCCCGCGCCGCGCCGCCGCGACCCAGCGGGTGAGCAGGTAGCTCCCCGCAGCGGCGGCGGCAAGCCAGGCACCGAGCGCGCCGAACTGCAAAGCCCGGCTGGCGGACTGCTGTGGCGATCCGATCGTTACCGGCTCGGGCGGCGGCGGTGGCACTGTGGTGAACAGATGCCCGAGGTATCTGCTCTCCCGCTCCGCCGCCTGGCGTGCGGCCGCTTTGGGGTGCGGCCCGACGGCGGCGCGTACTGCCCGCGCCAGCGCCACGTTCACCTGCTCGTGGCTCAGTCCGGCGCACGCTCGCGGCAGCCGGGTCACGGTGAGACGCTGCTCGATCGCGCGCACACCGAAGGCGAAGCAGGTGCTGGTCGTGGCCCGGCTGGCCGCAGGCCGTGCCGCGCCGCAACCCGCAGTCAGCAGGAGGGCCACCGCAGTCACTAGGATCGCGGCGCCGACCGGCCCCAGCCGCCCGATGGCCAGCCGCCGCCCCGCCGCCCCGGACATCACGACGCCAGCATTCAGCGGGACTGCGGGAGTTTGAACGAGCCGTTCCTGGGGGCCGACGCGGACGGCGGCGGCACTACCGGCCCGATATCGCCGTCCGGCGCCGTATCGAGGTCGACGATGACGGGGGCATGGTCACTGGGCCCCGTTCCCTTCCGGGCCTGCCGGTCGACCCACGCTGCCCGCACCCGGCCGGCCACCGGACCGGACGCCAGCACCAGGTCGATGCGCATGCCCAGATCCTGATGGAACATCCCGGCCCGGTAATCCCAGTAGCTGAAGACACGCTCAGCCGGCCAGCGATCGCGCACGACATCGTGCAGCCCGGTCTGCTGCAGGCTGGCCAGCGCTGCCCGCTCGGGAGCCGTGACATGCGTCTGGCCGACATAGGCGGCCGGGTCGAACACGTCGTCGTCGGTCGGCGCGATGTTCATGTCACCGCAGACGAGCACATCATCAGGCCCGTCCTTGACGGCCTGCGCCAGCACTCCGAGCCAGGCGAGCTTGTACCGGTAATGGTCGGAGTCAGGCTCCCGGCCGTTCGGCACGTACACCGAGTGCACCCGGATCCCCGCGCAGGTCGCGGAGATCGCCCGGGCCTCCGGGTGCGGGAAGCCGGGCGCGCCGGGCAGGCCCGGCACCACATCGTCGAGCCCGACTCTGGACAAGATCGCGACCCCGTTCCAGCGCGGCTCGCCGTGCACGGCCGCCTGGTAGCCGCGGCTGTCCAGGTCAGCCCCGAGCAGGTCAGTAAAAGCATCGTCCGACAGCTTGGTCTCCTGCAGGCAGACCACGTCCGGCTTGCGCTGGTCCAGCCAGGGCAGCAACCGCGGCACCCGCTGCTTGACCGAGTTCACGTTCCAGGTAGCCACTCGCACGGGCCTACCTTAGCCGCGGCGCCTCCAGCCTCATCGGGCGGCGCTGGCTGCCAGCGCGAATGCCAGCAGCGAGTTCGCCACATAGTCGTCGGCCGGCTCCACCGACGGCCAGGAGACCACGTTGTCCTCATAAGCCGCGCTGGCGGTGTTGAACGGCTTGTAGTCGCCGGCGCTGCACTTCCGCATGCTGGGAACCGTGCCGAGCCCGACGAAGTTCGACGGGCTACTCGGGCCGTCGGTGACCGCGCCGAGCTGGATGGCACCCTTGCCGGTCAGCGACCCGGCCAGGTTGGCGATCTCGCTCTGCATGCAGTGCGGGAACGTCGTCCCGGCGCCGACCACGAACGAGCTGCCCCAGCCGTTGGCCCCGAGCGCGAAGTTCAGCTGCTGCTCCGCGAAGCCGCTGAACCGGTGCGACCCGCCGTACTCCCGGTACAGCGCGTTGGTGATGTACAGGCCGAACGCGTGCGGGGTGGCGTCACTGGCGCCGATGGCGGTGCCCAGCTGGAACGGGTCGCCGTGAGCCCACTGCTCCCCCAGCCGGAGCTGGGCGGCGAGGTCGGCCAGCAGCTGCCGGGCTAGCAGGCGGCGCGCCGCGTCATGGGCTCCGGCCCGGTACCGGACCCCGTTCCCGTCGGCTTGCCGGAGCGCCCGCAGCAGCTCTCCCTCGCCGAGCGCGCCGTTGTCGTACAGGTTGAAAGTGTCACCGCCAGCCGGGTGACCCTGCGCGATGTAGGCCTCAGCCCAGCGTGCGGCGACGGCGAGGTCCGCACGCACCTGCGCGGCCGGTGCGTGCAGCGCCTCGTCGGCGAGCGCGATCTCGGCCGCGCCCCAGAGCATGTCGCTCTTCCACTCGCTGCCGCCGTAGTAGTCGTGCGGGAAAGTGGTCAGGATCGGGCCGACGTGCGTGGTCTTCGCCATCGCGTAGATGCCGCGGGCCAGCGACAGCAGGTGCGCGGCTTTGGCCTTGTCCGAACGAGCGGACAGCTGCGCAGCCAGCCCGAAGTCGGCCGCGAACCGGCCGGCGAGGTCGGGGCTGATCTGCTTGCCCGGCGGTGCGGCGCGGAAGACCGGCCGGTACTTCACGTAATAGGCAGTCGGGCCGGGATTGTGATGCGGCCGGACGTCCATCCGGTCCTCGGCCTGCGGCAGGAACCAGAAGTTGTAGTCACCCTGGATGGTGTTGCTGGCGTTGCCGTTGCCGATGCCGACCTGGACGTAGAGCACCTTCTGGGCCGGTCGCCAGAGCCTCTCCAGCCAGTTCAGCCCGAAGTCGGCTTCCGGCTGCAGCGTCGGGTACCGGCGCGGGAAGTCCCGCGCCGCGATCAGCATCAGCCCGTCGGCGTAGCTGCTCGTGTAGGCGAACTTCTCGTATCCGCCGCCAGCGTCGAACCAGCCGCCCGCCACGTTCACTGGTCCGCCGACCTTGCGGAACGTGCCGAGCAGGTTGTCGTTGCTGTCGTACTTCGGCGCCGCGTACACGATCGCCCGCCGGTCGGTCAGGTTCGCGGGCTCGCGGTTCAGCACAGAGTGCACCACGACGCCGCCATCGCGCTCGGAGGTGAAGTACCGGACCGCGTTCAGCACGAGCCGGTGGTACTCGCGGCCGGGCGCGCCGATCCGGAACCACGGCGAGGATCCACGAGCCTTGCCCGCGAAGACGATGAGCCGATACGTGCCTGGCTGGGTGAATTCGGAGAAGTTCAGCTCGTAGACGGCCTTGTAGCGCGCGTTCCAGCCGCCGACGTACCTGCCGCCGACCAGTCCTACCGTCACGGGACACTGGCGGCAGGACACCCCCCAGACCAGGTGGCTGACTTTGGCCGGCAGCATGGCGAACGCCACCTTGCTGCCATGCGCCGGATAGCCGACCTGGTTCACCCGCACCTCGATCGGCGCGGCAGGCGCCGCGACGGCCGGACCCGCGTGCGTGCTCGCCGGCTGGCTGGCGGCGACCGGGCTGGCGACCGCGGTGGCCGCCGGGACGACCACGGACGCGCACATCGCGGCTACGGCAACGTAACGAATTGCGATCTTCACGCCTCGACCTCCAGAAGCCGGCAGATTTCGTTAGGAAACCTACTAAACAAAGTCCGCCGGCTCAAGGGGCAACTGCTGCAGCCGGAATGGGTGTGAAGTTACCTGGCACCTGGCACGGGCAACTTCACACCCGTGAGCGGCTGCGGCGGGCTCGCTAGTCGACGAAGTCCTCGATCGGCTTCACCCCGGCGGTGCCGCGCCTCAGCCGCCACACCAGTACGCAGACGTACCACAGCACCGCGATGCCCGCGCCGTAGCCGACGCACCTTGTCCGAGGAGTGGAACGGGCCTGGGCGCCGACAGCACGAACATGATCAGCGCGGTGTAGAGCAGCACGAAGATGATCACCGGCCACGCCCAGCGGCCGAGCGAGAACACGCCGGGGATCGAGTCCAGCGTTCGCCGCTTGTAGGCGTAGCCCGCGGTGATCAGGAAGTAGATGATGTACGGGATGATCGCAGTGGCGCCGACCAGCGTCGCGAACGCGCTGGCCTGAAGATAGCCGTAGAACAGCTGACGCCGATGTCGATCACCGCGAACACCAGCAGCGCGACGATGGGCGTCTGGGTACCGCGGGTTAACCCGGCGCAGCGCACCTGGAGAACGGCAGCATGTTGTCCCGCGCCATCGAGTAGGCCAGCCGCGCCTGCGCCCCCGCGCCGACCACCAGGATCGCGAACATCGAGAAGATGACGAACGCGATGAAGACCTTGACCAGCCACGACGGCAGCCAGTAGCCGGCGATGGCCAGCAGCGGCAGCGTGTTCGGCGCCTCGACCGCCTTGATGCTCGGGATAGCGACGGTGAAGCCGATCAGCGCGATCATGCCGAGTACGGCCGAGCCCGCCACCGCCCAGAGAACCCCGCGCGGCACGCTGCTGGCGCGGGTTCGACCGCGTCCTCCGACATGTCCGCGGCCAGTTCGAAGCCGACCAGCGTGAACGCGCCCATCAGGCCGGCCAGCGCGAAAGCGTAGATCGTCGGATTGTGATACAGCGACGTGGTGTTGGTGAGGATGCTCGGCCCCGTACGGCGTCGGCTTGGTCTTCAGCGCCCAGAGCACGAACAGCAGCACGCCGAAGACGACGGTGCCGATGATCTCGGTGAACACCGCGAGGTTGTTCACTCGGGCGGCCACCTGAATGCTGATGATGTTGAAGCACCACCGGCAGCAGCATCAGGATGATCGCCACCGCGAACACCAGCCGGGGATTCGGGTTGTGTGACGTTGAACTCGCTGAGCAGCAGCGGCGCCGCCACGGCGCAGCATGATCGCCCCGCCGCCCACCGTCATGTACAGCAGCCCGGCGAAGCCGACGAACCAGCCGTAGCTGGAGTTCACCAGCCGGGAGCTCCACTGGTACGCATAGCCGGCCAGCGGGATCCGGGTGCCAAGCTCGGCGACGACCAGCGCGATCATCAGGTTGCCCGACGCCGACGATCGGCCAGGTCCAGATCGATGCCGGGCCCCAGTACTGCAGGCCGAAGCCGTAGTTGAGGAAGATGCCGGTGGTGATCGAGATGATCGAGAACGCGATGGCGAACATCGAGAAGAAGCGCAGCGATCTGCGCAACTCGGGCCGGTAGCCCGCCTTGGCCAGGATCGCCTCCTCGTAATCCGGGGCGGCCGCGCTGGTCTGGACTACGCCGAACTGATCATCGGTGCTCATGCTGACCCCTCCTAAGATGCGACATTGTCGTGTGCCACGGCCACCACGGCCGCGAATGCCTCGTCGGTCACGGCAAGGGCGCGAGTAACATCTGCCTGCGTCATCGCCGCGGAGATGAACCAGTTGTGCCGCGGGTGCAGGTACACCCCGCCGCGCATCGCCGCGGCGGCGAACACACTGGCGAGCCGGTGACCTTGATCACCGGCGAAGGTCAGGTACGGCATGGTCGGCGGCCCGGTATAGCTGATCCGCAGGCCGTGGGCGCTGGCCTGGCCGACGATCCCGGCCCGCAGCGCCCGGCCGGTCCGGTCCATCGTCTCGATCGCCTCTTCGGCCCGCAGCGCGCCGATAGTGGCGACCGACGCGGCCATGGCCACCGCCGAGAACCAGAACGAGCCCGTCACGAACACGCTGCTGGCACCGTCCCGGAACTGGTCTGAGCCGAGTACGGCGGCCAGCGGATGACCGTTGGCGATGGCCTTGCTCCAGGCCGACAGGTCGGGTAGCACGCCAATCGGCTCCCAGCTCGACCCGAGGTGCAGCCGGAAGCCGCAGCGAACATCGTCCAGGATCAGCGCGGCGCCGGTCCGGTCGCACAGTTCGCGCAGCCCGCGGGCGAAGGCCGGATCGACAAGCTCCTGATCGAAGCCGGCGTCGTGCTTGAACGGGCTGACCACGATCGCGGCCAGGTCCGGGCCGGCCTCCGCGGCAGTCACCACGGAGGGCAGGTCGTTGAAGGTGTAGTAGCCGATGTTGGCCCGGTCGGCCGCGGTGACGCCCGCCGGGCGCGGCGTGCACCAGGGTGCCGCGCCGTGGTAGGCGCCAGTCGCGACCAGGATCCGGTCCCGGCCGGTCTGCGCCCTGGCGATGGTGACGCAGGTCGTCGTCGCGTCGGTGCCGTTCTTGGCGAACATTGCCCAGTCCGCGTGCTCGACGGTGTCGACGAGCAGCTCAGCCAGCTCCACCATGACCGCCGCCGGGCCGTTCTGGCAGTCGGCCAGCTCGGCCTGCTGCCTGGCTGCTCGTTCTACCGCCGGGTGCTGGTGGCCGAGCACCACCGGTCCGTAACTGCACATCAGGTCCAGGTACTCGGTCCCGTCAACGTCCCAGACGCGGGCGCCGCGACCGGACCGCATGAACTGCGGGTATTCCGGCGGCAGCGGCCCGGCGGCCTGGTGCCCGTACATCCCGCCGGGGATGACAGCGCCGGCCCGCCGGCGCAGCTGGGTGTCCGTGCCGCGCGGCCGGTCATCCCGGCCGGCCGGCCGGATGAGCTGCTCAGTCATGCACCTGCTCCTTCGCCATCCTGCTGGTGATCCTCGCCGCCGTGTCCGGCTGCGCGCCGCGCAGGAAGTCCAGTACCTGCGCCAGGCTTTCGATGCCGGCGTCCGATCCGAGACCGGTAGCCACCAGCGCGCCGCAGGCCACGCCGAGACATGCGGCGTCGGCCGCCTCGCAGCCGAGCAGCAGCCCGGTCAGGAATCCGGCGTTGAAGCCGTCGCCGCAGCCGGTCGTGTCGACGACGTCCACCGGGATGGCGGGCACGTGGCGGCGCATCCGGCCGGCTGCCAGCAGGCAGCCGTCCGCCCCGAGGGTGACCGCAACGCCGCTGGTGCCGCGCGCCAGCACGTCGGTGATGGCCTGCTCAAGACTCGCCCGGCCGGTCAGTGCGAGCAGCTGATCGGCGTTCGGGCAGAACCAGTCGGCGAGCGCCAGCGCGGGGCTGATCCGGGCGTAGTCGCCGGCGCTGCCAGGGTGCAGCACATCCACCACGGTCAGCGCGCCGGAGCTGGCCGCCGCGGCGACGACCGCGGCGAGGTCGTCGGCGGACAGCCCTGCGAGCGCGTCCGGTCCGCCGAGCAGCAGCGCATCGCAGCCGCGCAGCCAGCCCAGGTCGATGTCGGCGAGCCGCAGTTCCCGGCTGGCGCCCGGCACGTGCAAAGCTGGCCGTTCGCCGTTCGGGCGGATCGGCAGGATGGTCGCGGACGTCTGCGCCCGGCTGGTCCTGACCAGGCCGCCGGTGTCCACCGCCGCGACAGACATGGCCAGCACCAGGATGTCCGCGAGCAGGTCAGTCCCGATCGCGCCGAACGCCCGGACCTGAGCACCGAGCCGGGCCAGGTCCACCGCGGTGCCGGCCGCCGTGCCGGCCGCGGTGGCCCTGATCTCGGCCAGTCGCGTACTGCCCTGTCCGGGCGGGATCGTCTCCACCGGACGGCCAAGCACGTCCAGGATGTGCACGCCGACCGCGGCGACGCGCGGGGCTGTCATCGCTGCCGCCGCTCGCCGTAGCGCCGCCGCCGCGCCTCGGCAGTGACGTCGTCAAGCTCGGCCGCCGACAAGAGCCGCGGCTCGCCATAGGTCCTCGCCAGCCGGTATACCCCGGCTAGCCACTCCAGCAGCAGGGCCCGGTCGTAGGCCTCGGGCAGCGTCCGGCCATAGCAGACGGCCCCGTGGTTCTGCAGGATCGCGGCGCGGCGCTGGTGCAGCGCCGCGACGGCGGCCGCCGCCAGGCCGGCCGAGCCGAACCTGGTGTAACGGGCCACCCGCACCGGGCCGCCCAGCCCGGTGATCGCGTAATGGATGGCGGGCAGCTCGTCGCAGCCGGCCGACAGGGCGATCACCTCGGCCGAGTGGGTGTGCACGACAGCCCCCGCCCCGGTGGCCGCGTAGATCGCCAGATGCATCGGCAGCTCGGAGGACGGTGTCTCCGGCGCAAGGACCTCATCGCCCGCCAGCGTCATGACGCAGATATCGCCGGGCACCAGCTCGCGGTACGGCACGCCGGACGGCGTGATGGCCACATGATCGCCGATCCGCACGCTCAGGTTGCCAGCCGCGCCTATCGCCAGCCCGTCAGCAGCCAGCCGCCCGCAGTAGCTCACGAGCTGCTCACAGGCGATTTGCAGGTTCGCATCGGCGTGCATTACAACGGGATGTTAGACGGACGTCCGACAAAAAAATAGATGCTGACCTGGCCGGCTTATGCTGACCGGAATTGTCGCTGGGGAGCGGGATGCCAAAGATCGTCGACTGGGACGAGCGGCGGGACGAGATACTGTCCGCCACCTGGCGCGTCATCGCGCGCGACGGTATCGCCGGAGCCACTATCCGGGCCATCGCCAAGGAGGCCAGCTGCTCGCGCGGCATCCTCGGCCATTACTTCCATGACAAGGACGACATCCTCGGCTCCGCGCTAGTGCTCTCGCACCGGCGCGTCGGCGCGCGGATGACCGCAGCCGCCGACGGCCTGGCCGGACTGGAGGCACTGCGCGCAGTCATGCTCGAGGCCCTGCCGCTCGACGGCCGACGCGACCTTGAAGCGCAGATAGAGATCAGCTTCTGGGGGCGAGCACTCGGGGACACCAGGCTCAGCGAGTTGCAGCACTCGGAATTCGACCGGCTCTGGTCGCGGCTGCGCGGCCTGCTGCAGCAGGCGGCCGATCTCGGCCAGCTCCGGTCGGACTGCGACCTGGACCTGACGACGCACGAACTCGTCGTGCTGATCGATGGCCTGAGTGCCGAACGGGTCCTGTATCCCGGCAGGGTAAGCCCGCAACGGCAGGCCGGCATGCTCGACCGGCTGCTGCAGTCCCTGCGCGCGGAGGCTAGCGTGTAGCCGTGGCAGACCAGGCAGAACGGTCCATGTCCTTCGGTGCCATCGCTGACGATTACGACAGGCTGCGCCCCAGCCCGCTGCCAGCAGCGATCGACTGGCTGCTGCCGGACCGTCGCCAGGTAGTCGTCGACCTGGCCGCCGGAACTGGCCTGCTGGCCAGGGCAGTCGCGACCAAGGCCGGGCACGTCATCGCCGTCGAACCCGACGACCGGATGCGAGCGGTGCTCGCTGACCGGTCCCCCGGCGTCGAGGCCTTGCCCGGACGGGCTGAGGACATCCCGCTGCCGGACGCCTGCGCCGATGCGGTGCTGGTCTCGTCCGCCTGGCACTGGCTCGATCCGGACCGGGCCGTTCCGGAGATTGCCAGGATCCTGCGAGACGGCGGGCGGCTCGGCGTGCTCTGGACCGGGCGCGACCGCTCGGCCGGCTGGCTCCAGCCGGATGTGTGGTTCAGCGAGCCCGGCGAGCGGTCCGCTGCGGCACCCGCGGACGACAGCGACCCGGAGGCTGACCGGGTGGTCCGGCTGCCCGAGCCGACTGCGTTTGTCAATATCGATACGGTGACGTTCCGGTTTACGAGGTCGATACCGGTATCCGACGCGGTCGAGTACCTGACGACCAATAGCAAGGTCATCACCGCGAGTCCGGAGGCTCAGGCGTCCGGGCGAGTCCGCGCGGCGGCCGCAATGGCGGAGCGGTTCCCCGGCGCCGGCGAGATTGACTTTCCGATGCGGTCCCGGTGCTGGCGCGGCGACAGGGTGGCCAGGACCGGCGGCTGACTGCCAGCGGCCCGGGCGATGACGAGGCAGCGTTACGAGAATATTCACCGTTATCAGGCTCGCCGGCGCGGGTTACCTGATCTTCCTAGGCGTGCAGGCGATCAGGCACCGCCAGTCGCTTGCGGCCATGCTGACCCGAACTGCCCCGGCAGTCGGCGCCCGGCGCATGCTCCGGGATGGTTTCGTCGTCGGGCTGACCAACCTCAAGGCGATCGTGTTCTTCGCGGCCGTGTTGCCACAGTTCGCCGTCCGATCGGCCGGCCACGTGCCGCTTCAGCTGCTGCTGCTCGGGGCGATCTTCATGAGCATCGCGCTGGTGTCGGACAGCATCTGGGCAGTGGTCGCGGGCACCGTGCGCGCCTGGTTCGCCCGCTCACCGCGCCGGCTTGAGCAGGTGGGCGGCACCAGCGGCCTGGTCATGATCGGGATAGGCGCGAGCCTGGCGCTGACCGGCGGCAAGGACTGACCAGTCAGGCAGCTAGCCGCCCGGCTCGGGACAGCCCGGCTCGGGACAGCCCAGCTTGAGGCAACGGCGTATGGCCCGGCCGCGGCGTCACGTCTGCATCGGCATTATCTCCGTGACGAATTCGCCGATGAACTTCTCCAGGCCGGCCGGGCCGCTGCGCAGCACCGGGCGCAGCACGAACTTGCTGAGCCCGGCGGCGACGTATTCGTCGATCATGTGGCGCGCGGCCACCCAGTCCGCAGGGGCTAGCGAACTTGGGTCGATGCCCGGCCGGCGGCTCTCGATGACGCGAACCGTTTCCGGGGTCAGCGGACCGACAGCCAGGCTGATGCCGAAGTGCTCAGGGTCGACCTCGCGTCCCGCCGCCGCGGCTGCGGCCTGGATCTGCTCGCGGCCGCGGCCGGCCTCGGCCGGAGTGAGGAAACTGGCAAGCCAGCCATCCCCGAGCTCACCGACGCGCCGCAGCGCGCCGGGCGCGCTGCCGCCGAGCCAGATATCCAGCGGCTTCGCCGGGACGGGCCCGGCGGTGGCGTCTTCGACAGTGAAGAACCGGCCGGCGAAGGAGACGCGCTGCTGGGAGACGAGCAGCCGCAGCAGCCGCAGCGCCTCGTCGAACACCTCGCCGCGGTTGCCGGGAACCGGGAAGGCCGCGTTCTCGGCCGGCCGGGCCGGCTTCAGCCCGAAGACCGGCAGCACCCGGCCGGGTGCCAGCGCGGCCATCGAGGTCAGCTGTTTGGCGACCAGTACCGGATGGCGTCCCGGCAGCACCGCGACGCCGGTGCCGACCTTCAGGTGACTGGTCCTGGCGAGTGCATAGGTCATGGCGGTGAACGGCTCCACCAGGTCGCCGTAGACGACCTCGCTGAGCCATAGCGAGTCGATGCGCGCGGATTCTAGCTGGCCGACCGCGGCAGCAAGACCGCCAGCAGTAGCGGCCGGCCCGAGGCTGATACCAATCCTGACCTTCATGAGGCCATCCGACCACATCGCGTGCCCGGCACCCAGCACGCCGGTGCGCCGGCCCGACGTCACTCTCGCGTTGTTCTGGCGCCATCGGCCGGAAATGCGGGGGGATGTCTGCCGTTCAACCCGCCGGTAAACCACTCACCGCCAGGGATACCAACGCCCGCAATCTTGGCGAGGTCCTCCGCCGCGAGCGGCGGAGGCCGGTGGAGGCTGGCTCCCGACCAGTGACCAGGTGCCCGGCCCCGCCAGCGACGCGGCAGCGGTCTGCAGTGCTGCCAGTGTGCAGTCGGTGTCGCCGGAACCGCTGCACGGTGACGAGCGCACGGCTGAAGCCCGGAAGCTGTCCCGGTCCGGGTTCCCGACCGGCTCCGGGATGGCCGGCTTCGGCCAGCAGTACCGGAAGCGCCGCTAGGTCGCGCTCCCGATTCTCGAGGCTGAGTCGGGCCGGGTGACGAGCCGGCCCCGTTCCCGGTAATCTATCTTGATGTCAAGGTAGACCGGCTGAAGGAGCCTCGTGATTCATCACGTGCAGCTAGCTTGCCCGGCCGGCTCGGAAGACGTGTCCCGCGGCTTCTACGCCGGAGTGCTCGGGCTGGCCGAGATCGACAAGCCGCCGGTCCTGGCCAGCAGGGGCGGCTGCTGGTTTCGCGGACACGGAGTCGAACTGCATCTCGGCGTCGAAGCCGACTTCCGGCCGGCGCGCAAGGCGCACCCGGCGCTGCTGGTGACGGGAATCGAGGAGTGGGCAGTCCGGCTGACGACGGCCGGTTATCCGGCGAGCTTCGACGACGAGTTCCCCGGCATGCGGCGCTTCTACACCGCCGACCCGCACGGGAACCGGCTGGAGTTCCTCGAACCTGTCGGAGCCTGACGGGACTTGCGCAACTGGCCGCCAGGGATATCCCTGCCCGGCCGCGCGCAGCCGTTCCATCCGGTCCGCGTCCCGCGGCGTGATCACCTTTGCTCCGAGCGTCATGGCCCGATCCCGCTCGCCCAGTGTGACGACATAGTGACCGGCCACCGGGACGTGCCGCGGGCCAGCCTGCGTGCCCCGCACGGGATCAGGCTCGATGTTCCTCGAGCCTGATCCCGGCCGATCTGTCTCGGTTCCCCGGCGCCGAGCCGAGATGTTCAGGTACGGCTGGCCTGCGGCCCGACCGCGTCGTGCTCCGGCCCGGCGGGCTGATCCGCCCGCCGCTACCGCCATCGCCGAGGCTGAGGTGGCCGGCGGCGCCAGCGCCGCCGCGATCACGCCGACCGCGGCGACTCCGGCTGCGACCCACTCGGCAGCCCGGAAGCCCGCCGCGAACGACGCGGCTGTCACGTAGCTGCCTCGCGCGGCGAACACGGCCGCCAGGATCGCGATGCCGAACACGCCGCCGAGCGCGTTCAGGGCGTTGTTCGTTCCGGCGGCGACGCCCACGTCAGCAGCGGGTACCGAGGCGGTCACCTCGTTCGCCACCGTCGGGAAGCACATCGCGATGCCGACGCCGGCGATGATGAGCGGCGCGACAAGCGAGCCGTAGCTGACACCGGGCCGGACCACCGCGGCCAGCCAGCCCAGGCCTGCTGCCTGCAGGATCAGCCCGCCGACCATGAACGGCCGGTTGCCGATCCGGTCGGCAAGCGTGCCCGCGACGGGCGCCACCAGCATGGGCATGGCCATCCAGACCAGAATCCGCAGGCCGGCCGCGAACGGGGAATACCCCATGCCGATCTGGAACAGCTGGGTAATGAAGAACAGCGACCCGATCAGGGAGATGAACTGGAAGAACACCACCGCGTTGGCGGTCGCGAAGCCGCGCCGCCGGAAGTAACCGAGCGGCAGCATCGGGAAGCGGGCGCGCTGTTCCCGGGCCAGGAATCCGGCCATCAGCACCACGCCAGCCAGCAGCGCTCCGACCACCTCAGCGCTCGCCCAGCCGGCCGACGGAGCCCGCACCGGCGCCCAGGTCAGCGCGAACAGCCCGGACGCAGCCAGCAGCAAGCCGACTATGTCCAGCTGCGGTCGCGGGCCGTGGCTCTCGCGCAGCCGAACGGCGGCCAGCGCGGCTGCGATGATGCCGATCGGCACGTTGATCCAGAAGATCCACTGCCAGGAGATGCCCTGCACGATAGCGCCGCCCAGAACTGGGCCGGCGGCCACGCCAAGGCCGGTGACGCCGCCCCAGATCCCGATCGCCGTGCCCCGCTGCTCGACCGGGAAGGCATCGCTGATCAGGGTGAGCGTCAGCGGCACGACAAGGGCACCGCCTGCGCCCTGGATGACTCGCGCGGCGATCAGCAGCGTCACCGTCGGCGCGAGCGCGGCCAGCGCCGAGCCGAGGGCGAAGATGACGAGCCCGAGTGCATACATGCGACGCCGGCCGAACCTGTCACCCAGCGCCGCGCCCGTCAGCATCAGGCAGCCGAACGCAAGGCTGTAGGCGTTGATTGTCCATTCCAGCTCGGACAGGCTGGCACCGAGCTGGCCCCGCAGTGTCGGCAGCGCGGTCGCGACGACCACCACGTCCAGGGCTGCCATGAAGGCACCGACCGAAGCCAGCCCGAGCGTCCAGCCCCGGTGCGGCCCGACGCCGGATGTGCTCGATTGCATCTGAAGACTTCCTCTCTTAGCTGGCTTGGTCAGGTCAGCGGGCTGAGGCCGACAGCGCTGAGCAGGTAGGCCTGGCTGTGCGGCGAGCTGTCCGCGGCCAGCTCAGCGATCACCTGGCCGGCAAACAGCGTGGTCAGCGAGGGACCTCGGGTAGCCAGGAAGTCCGACACTGGCATCCCTTCCCTGGCCGCATAGGCGGCGACGGCCGCTGCACCAAGGTCAGTGGCAGCGGTGAGCTGCGGCAGCACCGAGATGAACCTGATGCCCAGCCCGGCCCGCTCGGATTCAGCCGCCGCATACGACGCGATGAACCTGATCGCTGACTTTGCTCCGGCGTAGCCACCACTGAGCGGCGAGCCTGCCAGCGCGGCGCCGCTGGAGATGGCGATCACCGTGCTGCCGGGCCGCAGCGGCCGCAGCAGTGCCTCGCGGGTCCAGTGGAATGCATGCTGGACATCGACGTCCCAGTTGCGGCTGAAGGTCTGCCAGGTGTGCTGTTGAAGCGGCCGCGATAGCGGGGACGCTCCGGCGTTGAGCACGACCAATCCGGGCTCATAGCGGTCAAGCAGCTGACCGGCCACCACCGGATCGGCGGCGTCGGCCACTTCCGTCGTGACCGAGCTACCGAGCTCGGTGACGAGCTCGTTCAGGCCGGCTGGGTTCCGGGCAACCCCGACGACGCTAGCGCCTGCCTGCGTCAGGGCTGTGGCGATGCTACGGCCGAAGCCGCGGCTGGCGCCCGTTACCAGGGCTGTTGTTCCATTCAGGTGCTGCGGTGACATGCCGGTCTCCTCTGCGTGCTGGACTGTTCACTGAGCGCGGCTGGCGCTCACTGAGTACAGATCCGCGTCGCGGGCCAAACTCACCGGGAGCGGACCGATGACTATCGCGCGCCGCGCGGGTCTATACGACTGACAGCCGTACGAGCGCGCATCCAGGCACATCAGGAGATTGCTCATGTCAGACCTGGCCAGCGAACCGCGAATCAGTGACGACTTCGCGCGTCGCGCTGATCCGTACCGCCGGGAACTGCTGGCGCACTGCTATCGCATGCTCGGCTCGATCCAGGACGCCGAGGATCAGGTGCAGGAAACGCTGATCCGCGCCTGGCGCTCCTATGCCGACTTCGAGGGCCGCTCGTCGATGCGCACCTGGCTGCATCGGATCGCGACGAACAACTGCCTGCGCGCACTGGAGACACGCGACCGGCGGCCGCTGCCATCCGGGCTGGGCGGCCCCGGCGACGACCCGGATGGCGCGCTCGCCGCGACCCGGCCGGAAGTACCGTGGCTGCAGCCGCTGCCGGATTCGGCGGTGCTGGGCACCGAGATTCCGGGTGACCCGGCGTCCGTCGCGGCGACGCGGGCCAGCATGCGGCTGGCGCTGATCGCCGCGATGCAGTACCTGCCGCCGCGGCAGCGCGCCGTGCTGATCCTCCGGGACGTGCTGGGCTGGCACGCGCCTGAGGTCGCAGACCTGCTGGGTGTCTCGACCGCCGCCGCCAACAGCGTGCTGCAGCGGGCCAGGGCGCAGCTGGAGCGGCTCGCGCCCGAAGAGGAGGACATTCGAGAGCCGGACGACCCGGCGGTCCGCGTCCTGCTGAACCGTTATGCGGCCGCGTTCGAGACCGCGGATGTCGGAGCTCTCACCGAGCTGCTGCGTCACGACGCCACGCTCGAGATGCCGCCGCAGCCAGCCTGGTTCGCTGGCCGCGAGCTAGTCGGCCGGTTCCTGGCCCGCCGGGTGCTCCGGCGGGCCGGAGATTTCCGGCTCGTTCCGGTCGCAGCCAACTTCCAGCCCGCGTTCGCCGCCTATGAACGTGCCGACGACGGCGTGCACCGGGCGCACGCGATCATGGTTCTCACTATCCGGGGCGGCAGCATAGGCCGGATTGTCTCGTTCAATGACGACTCACTGTTCCCGGCGTTCGGCCTGCCAGCGGTGTATCCGGGCAGCACGCCCGGGTTGCGGTCATGACGAGATATCCGGCAGCCGCTGCACGCCAGGGGTCGCCCGGTCCCAGCCCGCCGGAGCTGCTGGTACGCGCAGTCGGCTATGCGCTCGACAGCGCCGCGTCGGTCAGCCCGGCGCGGCTGCGGTGCCCGACGCCCTGCCGCGGCTGGGACCTGCGTGCGCTGCTGCACCATGCCTGCGAGTCAGTCCAGGCACTGCACCAAGGCATCTGCGCCGGGAGGGTCAGTCTGGCGGCCGGGCCCGATCGCTCCGACCAGGAGGGGAGCGCGGCACAGGCGTTCGCGCGCGGCGCGGCGGGCCTGCTGGAGGCCTGGTCACAGGCGCGCTGGCCGGTCATCCTGATCGGCGATCGCGGCCTGACGGCGGATGTCCTAGCCGAGGCAGCAGCGCTGGAGCTCGCGGTACACGGCTGGGACATCTCCCAGGCCTGCGGTGACCGGCACCCGATGCCTGCCGCCCTGGCGCGGGAGCTGGCCGAGATCGCGCAAGTCCTGGTCACCCGCGCGGACAGGGGTGTGCTGTTCGGGGAACCGGTTGCCGTTGCCGGCACTGCCAGTCCCACTGACCAGCTCGCGGCCTTCCTCGGCCGGGCTCCGTTAGCGCGCTCGGTCTGGACTGGATGGCTGGACGCGCCGCTTCCGGCGGAAGATGCGGGTCAGGCCTGACGGCGACGCATGCCGTGGCTGGTAGGTCCCCGGTGCGGGCGCCCGCGCCGGGGACTGCTCGGGGCAGTCGCCGCTCAACTCGCTCGATAACACCGGTAATCGGGCTCGCTTCCGCATGGGTCCCCCCTGGGACATTTCTCCGTTCGCGTCCATTCGCGTCCGTCCGCGTCCGCGGCGCGCAACGGCCGGCGGGACTGGCTATGCCTTAGCATCGCTGCTGGCTCTGCATCGGCACCTCGCCCCCCGGGGCCAAAGTCACCTCACGCGTTCATACGCCTGCACATTGTTGACGGTCCGCCGTCTTCATGCAAGTGCGGCCGCAATTGTGCGAAGTGGCCAGGGCGGGCGCTGCCGTACCCTGCGGTGCCATGAGCGTTCAATCCCGCCACATCGGGATAATGCAGCGGGGACAGGACGCCGGATGCCCGTCACCCCAGCCGGATGTCGAGCCAGGAGGTAGCCATGATGTGGCTGAACGAGCCAGCACGATGGTCGCAAGCGGATGGCACGCTGACGGTCACCGCGGATCCGGGCACGGATTTCTGGCGGACAACCCACTACGGGTACATCCGCGATACCGGCCACGTATTCGGCCAGCGGATGGACGGTGACTTTGACCTGTCCATGGGCATTCAGGGCTTCTACGCCGAGCAGTACGACCAGGCCGGCGCGATGGTCAGGGTCGACGAGCGGCACTGGCTGAAGACCGGTATCGAGTACGTCGACGGCAGGATCCGGCTCAGCACAGTCGTCACGCTCGATCACTCAAGCTGGGCTGTCGCCGAATTGCCGGCCGGAGCGAGCGAGCTGACGTTGCTGCTCGCTCGCCGTCGCGACGCCGTCGAGGTCAGGTACCGCATTGACGACGGCGCAGTCGACCTGGCAGCGCTGGTGTACATGCCGCCGGACCAGCCGGTGTTCGCGGGAGCCATGTGTGCCGCGCCCGAAGGCAACGGATTCGAAGTGTCGTTCTACGACCTTACGATCACCGCAGTGACTTCCTAGACTGGCCGCATGGAAACGCGTGCAGCGGCGCAGCGGTGGGCTGACGTCTGGCAGCAAGGCTGGCAGCAGCATGACGCGGCCGCCATCGCGGCGCTGTACGCCGACGGGGCGTACTGGCAGCAGCATCCGTTCCGCGAGCCCGAGCCCGGCTACCTGGCGCGCGTGTTTGCCGAGGAAGAGTCGGCCGAATGCGAGTTCAGCCGGCCGATCGTCGATGACGACCGGGCAGCGGTGCACTGGACCGCGCGGACCAGGCTCGTCGATGGCGGCACCGAGGACCTGGCCGGAGTAGCCCTGCTGCGCTTTGACCCGGCCGGGCTGGTCGTGGAGCACCGTGACTTCTGGAACGCCCGCTAGCACTCGCGCTCATAGTCGTCAGAGCTGCCGGGAGGCTCATGAGCCAGGGGCCGCTGCGGGAGCTCTGGGCTCCGCCGCGGCGTGCCCTGGTCAGCGGGCTGGTGCTCACCGTTACCGTCGTCGCACGGAATCGCTGGCAGTGATCACGGTGCAGCTGAGCAAAGCGCGCGCTAGCTCGCTGAGGCTGGCCACGGGAGGCGGCGATCAGGAACGGGCTCGTTCTAGTCGACCAGGATGCCCGCACGCTCGGCGCTACGGACTGGATAAGCCGCCGCAGCCGGCTCGGTGCCGAGCAGTCCGGGACTGCCTGATTCGCTCTGCGTGGTATCCGAACCGGGAATCTGGTCAGCAGTCACCGGACTGGCCGCCAGGTACCGGCCGGCCTGGCTGCGCCGGCGCCGCGGCTGCCAGTTCAGCGGCGGCGCGTCATCGCCGGACAGGAGCGTCAGCGCGGCGACCCGGTCCAGGCCAGTCGGCAGCCCCTGGACGTGCCGCTGCCATTCCTGCCGGTCCGTACGCCAGGCCCGGAGATAGTCCTCGCACATTTGCGGAGTAATGCGCGCCAGCCGGCCCAGGGATCCCTTCAGCGCGGCGATCCGGCGGCTCCGCTCCGCAGGCTCGAGGTCGGCGGCGGCCACCATGCGGACTACTCGCTCGACGAACAGCCTGCGCTTGATCAGGAACCTGGCCCAGTGAGCCTGGTCCGCGTCAGCGAGGGACAGGTCCTGGTCGAGCAGCCAGTAAATGCCTTCGGCCAGCACATCGCCGAACTCCTCGGCGCGGGCTCGGTCGGGACTGCGGAACGGGTCATACGGGTACTGAACAACCTGGCCGGTGCTCGCGCTCGGCTGGATGCCCTTGTCGCCATCGAGCAGGAAGAACCAGTCGTCGTTGTAAATCTCCGGGAAGAAGGAGTTGCAGCGCTCGACCTGAACGGCCAGGGCACCGCCGCCGATGAATGACTGCTGCGGTCCGCCGGCCTGCCGGTAGGCATGGCAGACCACCGAGTGATCGGGGAAGCCGCCGATCCGCAGCCCGACCGCGGCGTGCGTGCTCAGCATGCCGCTGGCGCGCAGCACGTCGGCGGGATCGAGCTCGGTGATGTCGTCGTCGAGGAAAAGGACCCGAGACCAGCCGAGGAGATGGCTGAGGACCAGGCCGATGTTGCGCTTCGCGCTCAGGTCGGTCCGGGGCACGGCTGGCTGCCAGCGGAACAGGTTCCCGGCGAGCACCCGCGAGGTCTCCCATTGCGGCAGTCTCAGCTGGGCCGGCTCCGGTATGTCGATCGCCACCAGGTCCACAGACCGCGGCAGCCGCTGAACAGCCCGGGCGGCGCTCGTCCACTGCTTGCTGTGCAGCGTGACCAGCGAGCAGCCGAGCGCTTCGGCCAGGCCTGCGGACGCGGCCAGGTAAGCCGGCCGGCGCGCCGTCGGCACGATGATGGCGTCGAGGGGCTGCGATTCAGCGTGATCGTCAGACCACAGCAGGCTGCGGTGCGATCCGTGGTGGTCTAGCGGGTCATTCTCGGCCACCCTCGTTACCCTGACCACTCAAACAGGGTGTAGTCGCCGGTGGTCCAGTCAGGAGTCAAAGTCGCTCCGTCGGCAATAGGCACGCGGGTAAGGATGCAGTAATTCTCGTCGCCGCCGAACCGCGACCGCAGGTATTCGGCGTTACGGTCGCGGAAACGAGCGTCGGTCAGCGCACGGACGGCACCGTAGGTGCCCCGGCCATACATGCCGTTGCAGATGGTAACAGTCCGCTTCCTGTTGAACGGGCTGACCGCGCGAGCAAATAGCGCTACGTCTTCGAGCAGGATCCCCTTGTCGCTGGCCGCGTCTGACGGCCTGCCAGCGCTGTCCTTAACAGTCGTTCTATCCAATACGGCGCGATGCCTAACCGTCGTGCCGTTCTCATCTACCTCGAAATACTGGCCGTCGGGCTCGCTCCAGTCCGCCACCTGCCGGACCGGGAGCTGCAGCCGGTCGAGGGCCGTGCTGGTCGCGGTGTTCCAGTCGACGCCGCCAAGGGACACCAGGTGCGAGGTGAAGTCATCCGAAGCTAGTTTCCCCGCGATGCGGAGATTGACCTGATTCGCCGGATTGGTGGCCCGCAGATGCCCGTGCAGCTCTAGCAGCGCATCGAGTTCGGAGAAGTTCAGCAACTCGATGTAGTCCGGGTCGTACTTGTCGGTGTAGGGCATCCGCTCCAGCATGTGCTGCGGCCACTGGGCGCAGACGATGGTGATCGTATGCCCGTCAGCGAAGCGCCAGGGTCCTGAGCTGAGCGACTCCACGACCGAGCCAGGCTGGTGCGCCGTGGCAGCCGACGGCGTGGCGCGCAGGGCGTCGTTGCGCAGCCGGATCAGTTCCTTCTTTAGGTCAGCCATGACCTGTCGTTCCTCATCGGTCATCACGCCGGGGCTGAGGCGACGCGGCGGGTCCGTCTCGAATGAGCGGGCGGACGCGAAGAGCGCTGCATACCCTTCCAGCCGCGCCAGCGGCGGGATCCGGGGATTGCCCTGCGACTCCCAGGACGAGATGAGGGGCACGCTGAGCGGCTTGCCGTCGCCGAGAGCTTGCGCGAGCTCAAGCTGAGTGATCTTGCGATGGGGCGGCTGCCGGTCTCTGAGCGCCCGGAGCCGGTAAGCCAGCAGCCGCCTGGGATCCTGCTCGTCCACGTCACCCTACCTCTGTTCAGCTTAACTTCAGTCTCCATAAATGCACCTCTAATTACTATAGCGAGTCCATGAATGCGCAGCTAGGTGCCAATCTGGCTGATGCCTCGCCGAAGGCGCGCTCAGGTTGAGCTTCAGGTCAAGTTGGGAGTTAAGACAGCTTGCTGAACACGACGATGATAGGGGAAACTTGTATGAGGAAGGTAAAGAAAGGAAGTGTCAGATGAAAACTTCACTGAACCTAGTAAAGTCCGGACTGAAGTCATACGGAGGGCCGTCGCCACCCCCGCCGGGTCCCCCGGACCCGCTCAGACACGCGGGCATCCTTGCGCCAACAAGGATGCCCGCCAGGCAGATCCCACGCGCGTTCTCGCACACGAAGGAAGTACCGTGAACACACTATCGCCACGCCTGGCCATGGCAACTATCTCCGCCGCGCGTCACGTCAGCTATCACGTCGCGGCAACCGCCAGCGCCGCGATTCCGGCCGCTGGCCTCGGCGCCGTCATCGTCATCTGCGTGATCATCGTGCTCGTCGCGGCACTCGGCGCCGCCGCCCGCAGCCTCGCGGCACTGATGTCTGAGCTGCTGCGGATAGCATCAGCGGTCACGTCGATGCTGTTCACCGTCGTGATCGCGATCTTCCTGGCGATCGCCTTCCTGGCCCACCGCTGAGCGCGGGTCCAGGTGCACCGGGCAACCGCCATGATCATCGGTCCGCGCGAGCCGGCGATGCCGCCGGGCGCGCGTCCGGTCCGGGTCCCGGAAAGGACCCCGACCGGGCCTTCTAACGGTCGGCATTGCCGGGCTACAGCAGCCCGGCCGAACATAAGCAAAACTTTAGTGTAGGAAACTAACGCCGATCCGCGCGCTATCCAGGTTACCCGGCCACTTGCAAGGCTAGGTATAACATGTCAGAATCATGTTTTATGCCTGATATCAAGGTGCTTGTCCCTGACGAATGGCGCATCCTCCGAGCTATCAGGCTATCCGCTTTGCGCGAGTCACCGCACGCTTTCCTTTCGACTTATCAGCAGGAAAAGGCGTTTAACGAGGCGCGATGGCGAGCGGAGTTTGGCCGCGGCGTCTGGCATGCTGGCATGGAGCGCGGCCGTCCTGTCAGTCTTCTCGGCTGCACACAGGAAATCGATGGGCCTGCTCACGAGCGCTACCTTGAGTATCTCTGGGTGTCGCCCAGGTGGCGTAATAAGGGATTCGCGCATGAGATGCTCACGGTCATCCTGGAGAATCTCCGTATGTCGGGGGTGCGGACGGCTTTTCTCTGGGTTATGGACGGCAATGAGCTAGCGGTGCGGCTCTATAAACGGGTCGGTTTTGCCAGCAGCAATGACCCGCAGCCGCTAATAGCGCGACCGGGACGAAGTGAAGAGCGCATGCAGCTAGATCTGGATTGACGGTAACGGCGGTTACCGGAGAGATGCGTTGCCGTATTCCGGGTTTGCGCCTCGCGCTGCCGTGGAAGGTCGGCCGGGCCCCGTTCGGGCCGCGCCAGACCGGCGGATTGTCAGCCGGTTGTAGCTGCCGCCAGTCGCGCCCGCTCGGCTTCGGTGAACGGGATCGGCTTGCGGTTGACCGGATCCCAGCGAACGGTGACGACACGGGCGTCGGCCGCCGTCTCCCCGGCCGGGGTAATGATCGTCTCGCGGGTTGTCAGGCTCGTGGTGCCGAGCTTTTCTACCGCTACGCGGACCATGAGCCGCCGGTCATCGCGAAAGACCTCGCCGCGCAGGTCCACCTCGATCCGCACGACGACGTAGTGCGGATCGCTGCCCAGAACCTGGGCGTAGAAAGCGTCACGGCCCTCCTCGAGGTAGGTCAGGAACACAGCGTGGTTCACGTGGCCGAGGGCGTCTGTGTCCCGCCACCTGACCTCGACCGGATACTCGAACACCGTGCCCGCTCCTCGGAGTCGCGCGATTAGTCGGTGCCACGGTATTACCTAGCGGAAGTCGCGGCTGCGGGCGGCAGCGACAACGCGCAGCCGTTCCAGCCGGGTTGCCAGCAGGCTGACCGCGCCGTCCAGCCGTTCCACCCGGCCATGCACGAGCAGGGCGTTCGCGTCTACGCCGATCTTCCGGAACCGTTGCCACACGTTCGGCGGGCAGATGATATTCGCCATCCCGCTCTCGTCTTCCAGGCTGAGGAACACTACCCCGCGCGCGGTTCCGGGCTGCTGCCGGTGCGTGACCAGCCCGCCGACCATCACGTTCCGGCCATTCCCGGCTGACGTGAGCCCGGCCGCGGGCAGCACGCCCCGCTCGTCGAGCATCTCCCTGATGTGCTCGATCGGGTGAGTGCCGTAGGTACCCGTCGCCCACAGGTCGGCAAATGTCTCCTCGGCCGCGGTCATCGGCGGCAGCGACGGTGCCGTCATGCCCAGCGTCGTGCCGGGCAGCTGACCCGGCCGGATCGTCGCAACGGCCCCCGCCGCCCAGAGTGCCTCCCGCCTGCTCAGGCCGAAGCAGTCGAACGCGCCGCCCATCGCCAGCGCCTCCAGCGCAGCGACCGGCACCGCCGTGCGGCGGGCGAAGTCCTCCAGGTCCGCGTACGGCTGGCCGGCCACGATCTGCTCGGCCACCTGAGTCCCGAGGTTTCGAACTTCCGACAGCCCGAGCCTGATTACTGGCTGACCGGGAGCCGGCCGCCCGCCTGCGGGTACGGATTGGCTCGGGAAGACGACCCCGTTCCCCTTATCTTCTGGTTTTTCCAGGGTCGCCAGTACGCCGCTGGCATTCACGTCCACGCCGCGCACTCCGACGCCGTGCCTGCGCACGTCGCTGATCAGGCTGGCCGGCGCGTAGAAGCCCATGGGCTGGGCGCGCAGCAGCGCGGCGGTGAACGCGGCCGGGTAGTAGCACTTCAGCCAGGCGCTGGCGTAGACCAGGTAAGCGAAACTGATCGCGTGCGACTCGGGGAAGCCGTAGCTGGAGAACGCCAGGATCTTGACGTAGATGTCCTCCGCCACCTCGGCCGGGATATCCCGCTCGGTCATCCCGGCGAGCAGCCGCTCACGCAGTTCCTCGATCCGCTCCGGCGCACGCTTGGAGCTCATCGCCTGGCGGAGCCGGTCCGCCTCGGTCGGGCTGAAGCCAGCGCAGTCGATGGCGATCTGCATCATCTGCTCCTGGAACAGCGGGACGCCGAGCGTCTTTCCGAGCGCATTGCGCATCAGCTCGTGCGGCAGGTCGGGCTGCTCGTCACCGTGCCTGCGGCGCATGTACGGGTGCACCGAGCCGCCCTGAATAGGACCCGGACGGATCAGTGCGACCTCGACCACCAGGTCGTAGAACTTCTCCGGCCGCAGCCGCGGCAGCGTCGCCATCTGCGCCCGCGACTCGACCTGGAAGACGCCCACCGTGTCAGCCGCCTGCAGCATCGTGTAGACGCCAGGATCCTCCTGCGGAATCGAGTGCAGGTCCCAGCGAACTTCATGCGCCTGCTCGACCAGGTCGAAGCAGTCCCGCAGCGCGGTGAGCATGCCGAGGCCGAGCAAGTCGAACTTGACCAGGCCCGCGTAGGCGCAGTCATCCTTGTCCCACTGCAGCACGCTGCGGTTCGGCATCCGGGCCCACTCCACCGGGCAGACCTCCCCGACCGGCCGGTCACAGATCACCATCCCGCCCGAGTGGATGCCCAGGTGCCGCGGCAGCCGCTGCATCCGCCCGGCCAGCTCGACCACCGCGTCGGGAACGCCGGCGTCCGGCGGGACCGGCTGACCCGGCGCGTACTGGCGTGGGCCGACCTGCCGCGACCACTCGTTCTGCTGCTCCGGCTGGTAGCCGAGCGCGCGGCCCGCATCCCGCAGCGCCATCCGCGGCCGGTAAGAAATCACGTTCGCCACCTGAGCGGCGTTCCCCCTGCCGTACTTGCCGTAGACGTACTGGATGACCTCCTCCCGGCGCTGGTGCTCGATGTCCAGGTCAATGTCGGGCGGGCCGTCCCGGCCTGCAGACAGGAACCGCTCGAACAGCAATCCGTGCCGCACCGGGTCAACGCTGGTAATGCCGAGCGCGTAGCAGACCGCAGAGTTGGCCGCCGAGCCGCGGCCCTGGCACAGGATGTGCTTCTCCTCGCAGCAGTGCACGATGTCGTGCACGATCAGGAAGTAACCGGGAAAGCCGAGCTGCGCGATGACCGCGAGCTCGCGGTCGATCTGCGCGTAGGCGCCAGGAATCCGCTCGTCCCCGCGTGGCCCGTAGCGGGCCGGTGCCTTGCGCGCGACCAGCTCTCGCAGCCAGGTCTCTTCTGAGTAACCGGGGGGAACGGGGAAGTCCGGCAACCGCGGCGCGATGACGTGGAAGTCGAACGCGCACTCGGCGGCCAGCTCGATCGTCCGCTCGGCCGCACCGGGATAGCGGCGCAGGCGGGCGCTCATCTCGGTACCGGACCGCAGGTACGCGCCGCCCGCTGCGGCCAGCCAGCCGTCCATCTCGTCCAGGCTGAACCGGGCCCTGATCGCCGCCAGTGCCTGTGCCAGCCGGGCATCCTGCGGCGCGGCGTGGTGCACGTTCCCGGTCGCGATCACGTCCACGCCTGCCGCGGCCGCCAGGGCCGCCAGCGCGTCGTTCCGCTCGTCGTCAGCTGGCTGGTTGCCGGCCGTCAGCTCGACCCTGACGTTCTCCGCGCCGAAGGCGGCCGTCAGCTTGCTGAGCTCGCGTGCCGCCGCCTCCGGGCCGCCCGTGGCGAGCGCGCCCGGCACCGCGCCCTTGCGGCAGCCGGTGAGTATCACCCAGTGACCGTCGTGCGCGTCAGCCAGCGCGGGCTCGTCATAGATAGGAAGGCCTTTCTCGCCGCCGGCCAGCTGCGCGGTGCTGATGACCCGGCACAGCCGCCGGTAACCCTCTGGATCTCGGGCGAGAACGAGCAGGTGCCGTGCTGCCGGATCAGGAACGCCCGCTCGGGCACTGCCGCCAGCAGACGCGCTTCTGCCAGCGCCCGCACTCCCCCTGACGCCCTTGGTCTTCCGCGAAAGACCGAGGCTGAGCTCCGCTCCGAAGACCGTGGCGAGCTCCGCTCCGGTAGCCCGCAAGCGCGCGGCGGCCTGGGCAAACTGCGGAACCCCGTACATGCCGTCGTGATCGGTGATGGCAAGCGCGGACAGGCCCAGTCTCGCGGCCTCATTGACGAGCTCAGCCGGGCTCGAGGCACCGTCCAGGAAACTATAGGAAGAATGGCAGTGCAGCTCGGCCCAGGGCAGGACCGACCCGGGCAGGACCGACCCGGGCAGGACCGACCCGGGCGGGACCGACCCGGACCGGACACCCTCGGACTGATCAGCCTCGGGCAGGTCCGCAGCTCCGGGCAGCCGGGTAACCGGCCGCGGTGCCTGCGTGCCCCAGGACAGCCGCCGCTCGAACTCCCGCCACGGAACAGGCGGGTTATCCCAGCCCATGACCGCATCCTCCGTAGTCCCGGCAGCTCAGTCCCGGCAGCTCGTGCCGCCAGTCTTAGCCGCCGTCCAGCCCCAGCTGCCGTCCCAGCCCTAGCTGCATCTGACTTTAACTCTCTCGATCAGCATAGCGATCGGCTATGACAATCCAGCCTTGCAATCGAATACAGATTCGCCTGCTGCCGGACTCCTGCGGAGAACGCGTCCCTTGCGCGCCAGTCCGCATCAGGTGGAAAATATTCGCTACTGGGGCTTTCTCGTTCGAAGCGGGGGATGTAGTGATGTACGCAACCATGCGAGCACCACTCGGGCAGATTGTGCTAGTGGGGGTCATCACGGGCTCGATGATCTTGCTTGCTGGCTGCGGCGGAGCCAGCACGCCGAACGCGGCCGGCACCGCCACTGCTACTACCGCCCCCGCCGCGACACATTCGCCCGCTCCGAAGCTGCCCGCACCCGGCAGCCAGCCACCAGCTCAGCCACCGCCGGCCGGCTACCGGTGGGTCGGCAGTGCCTCTCAGCGGTTCTGGCTAGCCGTACCCCGAGAGTGGCTCGCACTGGACTTCTCCAAGATCAGCATCACCGCTGCCGTCCGGCGGGCCTCGCTGAAAGGCGTGGCGAACAGCACGCTCACGGCAGGGTTCCAGAATCTCAAGCAGCACCATGCACTGTTCGTCGCCGACCCCGCATCAGCGGTCAACTCGGCTCATCAGTTCGCCACGAACGCGAATGCTTTCTGTGACCCGACGGCGGTGCAGCCCGGGGCAGCCTCGGCCGATGGACTCGATGCAGCGTTCAAGGCGGCATACATCAAGATCGGTGCGCACCTGGTCTGGCTCAGGAACACCACCGTCACCAGCACGAAGGTGATCATCACCTCGGAACTGACAGCCCAGACAACCGGCGGCTACACCATCACCGAGATCCAGGTCGCCGATTTGACCAGTCAGGGCAGGCTCTGCGAACTGACACTGTCCACCGATCAGCCGGCGAGTTACCTGCCCGTGCTGCGGAAGATCGGCGCCACGCTTCAGGCCGGCTAGCCGACCGCCACGCATCAGGCCGGCTAGGCGGCGGTCTCCGCCGGCCACTAACCTGCCAGCAGGGCGGCGAGCCACATCTGCGCCCGCTCCGCGTACCGAGCCGGGTACAAGTGGGCCATGCACAGCGTCCAGACCGCCGCTTCCAGCTCACGGGCCCGGCCGAACGGCGCCAGCGCTTCGGCAGTCGGCACCTCAGTGCCAGCCTCGGCAGCGTAGGCGCGCAGCGCCGCGTCGCCGTCGGCCGACTGACCCGCCAGCACCGCCAGATCCCATTCCACCGGTCCGCGGGTTGTCTCTTCCAGGTCGATCCAGAGCCAGCCGCGAGCCGCGGTAGCCAGCAGATTGCCGCCATGCGCGTCGCCGTGCAGGACACGCGGCTCACTGCCAGCGCCAGCTAGCCCGGCGAGCACCTCCGCATGCACAGCCCGCAGCGCCGACACCGTGCCACCGTCGATCACGGATCCGCGTTCCAGAGCATCGAGACCGTCGCTGATCTGCTCCCGCGCCACCGATAGCTCGCCCAGTTCCACCGGGCATTCGCGGATAGCCTCGTGCAGCCGGGCCAGCGCGAACCCGGCTTCGGCAGGACCGGCCTGGCGGTCCTCAGCGCGAACGTACTCCCACAGGCTGACGGCGAATCCGTCCTGCCAGTGGGGTCCGGGATCGACCTCCGAGGCGGGCGGAACAACTGGCCCGCCACGTCCACCCGCGTAGCCGGCCACGGCCACCTCACGCGCCAGCCACACCGCTGGATCCCGGCGTGACCAGCCGGTTAGCGTGGCGACCCGGGCCACCACCGGTGCGGGTGCCAGGTGGACCAGCAGATTACCGCGGCTGGACAGCACGACTTGCCGGTCGCCGGGCAGCCCTAGCCGCCGCGCGAGCGCCGCCACGGCCGCCTGGCCGCGCCGGGTCAGCTCACCGATCTGACCTCCTCCATCCGGCCGCATCGGCGCAGTATGCCAGCCGCGGCTGCAGTCCGGCGTCAGGATTTTGCGCGGAACGGGTTCGCATCAGCCTGGCGCTACGATCGTCACCCCCGGCCATCTCGCCGGAACGCGCTGCCTGGCTAGCCGGGCCATCGACACCGCCGGGGTCACCCGAGCCGGGTTGACGCGCCAGATCCCGCCGAGCAGGTCGGCTAGGCCGTGCGGAGCGCACACTTCCAGCTCGCCATCGCCGCGGCCGGGCCGGACCGCGACGCAGGTGGCTGTCTCCGGCCAGGTGGCGACAGCCTCGTGCACGCTGGCGAACGCCGGCACCGGCGGTCCGCCAAAGTACTCGTGATACCAGGTGTGCACGGCTGCCTGGTTGGTGGCTTCCCAGGGCACATCCCATAGCTCGGTCAGCGTTTCCTGAGCCGTCAGGTCGCGCGCCCGGCTCAGGCAGTCAGGATCGAAGAACGCCACGTCGATGTCCTTCACCTCGGCCGCATCGAAGCGGCCGAACCGCTGACCCCAGACCACGTCGCGCAGTACGCCGGCGCCGATCCACGCATCTGGCAGGCCACTAGCAGCAACCGCGGCGAGCGCCGCGACGAGCCACGGCTCGGCAAGGAGCAGCGAGGCAAGCCTCACGGCCGCTCCCGGTTCGAGGCCCGCGCATCGGTGCCAACCGCCGCTCATCGGCTGCCCAGCGCGCTCGGCGCGGCCATAATCCGGATGACCGGGCCTCGCCGTCGTATTACCGTCGTGACCATGGAGACCATGATGTCGGTCGGGACCGACAAAATCTGGGCGGAGGACTCCCGCCGACCGCAGTCAGGGCAGCCGGAGCCAGTGCTCGTACTGTTGCACGAGGGCATTGCCGACTCCCGGATGTGGGACCCGGTCTGGCCAGAGCTCACCGCGGCGTACCGGACCATCCGTTACGACGTGCGCGGATACGGCCGGTCGCCGGCTGCTACGCAGCGCTACACGCTGCTCTTCGACCTGGTGGCCGTGCTGGATCACTTCGGCGTGGACGCAGCGCATTTCGCCGCGTGCAGCATGGGCGGTGGCACCGCACTCGAGCTAGCTGTCGCGGAGCCTGACCGGGTTCAATCCCTAGCCCTGCTGTGCCCGTCGGTCGGCGGCTATCCGTACCCGGACGAGCCCGAGCTTGAGCAGGAATTCGAGGCGCTCGCGGCGGCCGACGACGACGAGGGGATGGCGCAGCTCGCGCTGCGGATCTGGGCTGCGGCCGGCGAAGACCCGTTCGTTACCGACCTGATGCGCTCAGCGGTACGCGGCTGGAAGAGCGACACACAGTGGCAGCAGGAAGGCGAGCCGGTGTGGGACAGGCTAAGCCAGATCAGCGTTCCGGCCGTCATCATGGTCGGTGATAAGGACAACCCCGCGCTGATCGCGAGCAACGAGGAAGCTGCTCGCCGGATGCCTCGCTGCGAGCTGATCAGGATGCCCGGCGTGGACCACTACCCGACAGTGCGGGTGCCGACATTCGTCGCCGAGACGATACTCGGCCACTGCACCCGCTGACCGGCGAACCCAGCCGCACCTGGATCTCGTCCAGGAGAGATGTGACGCTCTGGTGACCAGCAACGAGCCGCTGCCTGTCCCGGCTGATCGTGTCTCAGCCCTGGTAGAACGCGTTGTCACGAACAATCGCGCTGGAACGCCCTGGCTGGTGACCACGGGGTGCAACACCCGCAGGCGGTGGACCGGCTGCCGCGGTCGCTGCCGGGCTGGTTCGGCATCGAAGCCTCGAACGCGGCATACGTCGAGTCAGCGCGACACCTGCCGACCTATCTTGCCCGCCCGGCGTCAGCCGCCGGCAGCCCGGCCGGTCGGGCAGCACTCCCAGTCGGCGTGCTGCTGGGCCGCCGCCACTTCGCCCAGTCGGCGGACCCATGCCTGATCATGGCGAAGTCGCTGAGTCAGGCGGCAGGCCCGTCGGCCGACAGTGGCGGGATGGCGTTCGCCCGCACTACCTCGGAGTAGAAGCGCGCGCTTGACTTGGGTATCCGGCGCTGCGTCTCGAAGTCGACATAGACGATCCCGAACCGCTTCTGATAGCCCCAGCCCCATTCAAAGTTGTCGAGCAGGGACCAGACGTAATACCCGGCCAGGTTGACGCCGGCGCCGATGGCACGGGCAGCGGCATCGAGGTGGGTGTGCAGGAAGCTGACTCGCTCCAGGTCGTTGATGGCGCCGTGCTGGTTGACGTAATCCTCGGCAGCGCAGCCGTTCTCAGTGATGTACAGCGGCAGTCCGGGTGCCTCCTTCGACAGCTGTACCAGCAGGTCAAACAGGCCGTCCGGGTCCACGATCCAGCCCATCACCGTTCGCTCCAGCTCGGCCGGCCGGTACTCGACAATGCCAGCAAGGCCACTTTCGGCCGGCTCCTCGTGCCGTCGCAGGTCGTCCGGATCACCGGCCCGGATGTACACCGGGGCGTAGTAGTTGACGCCGAGGAAGTCGATCGGCTGGCTGATGGTCTCCAGATCCCCGTCGGCAATCAAGGACGGATCAGGGAGCAGCGCGGCGCGCGCGTGCACCGGATACCGGCCATTCAGCACCGGCTCGAGGAACAGGCCGTTGACCTCGGCGTCAGTGATCAGACGGGCCTGCTCGACCACATCTGGCTGCACTCCAGCGGGCACCCGGACCGGATGAAGGTCGAGGGTGATGCCGACGGGAACGGACGGGTGGACGCTGCGCAGTGCCTGGACAGCCAGGCCGTGGCCGAGTAGCAAGTGGTGGGTTGCCGCGGTGGCGGCGGCGTCGTCCCGCAAGCCGGGCGCGTGCACGCCCTCACGGTAACCGTGGCTCGCGACAACCTGCGGCTCGTTAATGGTGATCCAGCGGGCCACCCGGTCGCCGAGCTGCTCCGCCATGATCGCCGCGTACTCGGCGAAGCGCCCCGCTGTGCTGCGAACGGCCCAGCCGCCCGCGTCCTGCAGTTCCTGGGGCAGATCCCAGTGGTACAAGGTGACCGCCGCACTGATGCCGTTGCTGTCAAGCTCGTCCAGCAGCGCCCGGTAGTAGTCAAGGCCCTTCTGGTTAATTGGGCCGCTGCCGCCAGGCTGGACTCGCGGCCACGAGATCGAGAACCGGTAGTTGCTCAGGCCGAGTGACGCCATCAGCGCGACGTCCTCCGGGTAACGGTGGTAGGAGTCGCAGGCGACATCACCGGTGTCACCGCCGCGGACTTTGCCGGGCTGGCGGCTGAAGGTATCCCAGATGGACATCCCGCGTCCGTCGACCGTTGCCGCACCCTCAATCTGGTACGCGGCTGTCGCGGCGCCCCAGGTGAAGCCCTGCGGGAAGGAAAGGGCACCGTTGGAGCTGGTCCCCGCTGCGGTCATCTGGCACTCCTTCTGTTACCGGAACGTTGCGTGCGCATCAAATGGAGCTCTTGACGCCCTTTGAGGCGAGTCCTAGTGTAAGCGCTTAGATACTCCAATGTAAGCGCTTAGATCATCCGATGTAGGATCTTTTAACCCGGCCTTTGGGAGCAAGCGCATGGCGCGAGACGCAGCCGACGGGAGCCAGGTCACGCTGTATGACGTGGCGCGCCTGGCCGGCGTCTCGACCGCGACGGTTTCCAGGGTCGTGCACGGTCTCGACCGGGTTCGCGACAGCACCAGGAGCCGCGTGCTGGAGGTCATCGAGCAGCTCGGGTACGTCCCCGACGGCGCAGCGCAGAGCCTGTCGCGCCGCCGCAAGAATGTCATCGGCCTGGTGTGCGTGGAGCGGCTGGCTCCGCAGCAGTACGACATCGAGAGCATGAGCCTGCTGTTCTACGACGAGATCCTGCGCGGCGTCGAGGCGCGCATCCGGGACCACAACTGGTCGCTGATGATCACCTACCTGCGCGAGGAGAACCATGTCGACCTGCCCCGGCTGCAGTCGCTGTCCGGCAGGGTCGATGGCCTGCTGATCGGCGAGGGCATCGTGCCGTCAGCGGAGCTGGCCCGGCTGGCCGAACGGCTCCCGGTCGTCGTTGTCGCCGGCGATCCGGCAGAGCAGGCAGTCGACGTCGTAACGGCGGACAACCGCTCGGGCTCGGTAGCGCTCGTTACCCACCTGGTCGCGGATCACGGACGGCGCCGGCTGTTCCATGTGGACGGGCCGCCAACCGCACCGGACGCCAAAGAGCGCCGGCTGGCGCTCAACCAGGTCATCGATGCCCACCCCGGCGTTACTCTCGTCGGCTCGCATTGCGGGCAGTTCAGCGTGCTGAGCGGAGTGGAAGCCGGCCGGAAGGTACTGGCCAGCGCGGTCCGGCCGGATGCGGTCGTGTGCGCCAACGATCAGATGGCGATCGGCGTGCTCCAGGCGCTGACGAGCGGCGGCATTCGAGTGCCCGAGGACATGGCCGTGACCGGATTCGACGACATCTTCCCCGGCAGTCTGTTCGAGCCATCGCTCACCACGGTTCACCAGCCGATGCGGCTGCTCGGCGAGAGAGCCTGCGCCCGGCTGCTCGATCGCATCGGCAGCCCCGGCCTGCCACCCACAGTTGAGCTGCTGCCCACTGACCTGGTGCTGCGGCGAAGCTGCGGCTGCCCGCCAGGCGCGGCCGCGCGCACGCTCATCGCGCCGGGCACGGCCGTCCCCTATCCGATCCCTACCCAGAGCTAGGAGCTGGGCGATGCCCTATATCCTCCGCCGCCTTGGCTTCTACCTCGTTGCCGCGTGGGTTGCGCTGACCATAAACTTCTTCCTGCCGCGAGCAATGCCGGGCAACGCCGTCGAGGCGATCATGTCCAAGTTCCCGAACCTGCAGCCGTCGACTTACCACGCGCTCGAGGCGATGCTCGGCGTCGGACATCCGGGCTCGCTCTGGCACCAGTACGTGACCTACCTCGACGACATCGTGCATTTCAACTTTGGCACGGACGTATCGCAGTACCCGGCATCGGTCACGTCGCTGCTCGGCCAGACGATCCCGTGGACGCTGATCCTGGTCGGCACCGCGACCGTGATCGCCTTCTTCCTCGGCACGTTCCTCGGCGTCCTGGCCGGCTGGCGGAGCGGCGGCTGGACCGACCGGGTGCTGCCGGGACTGATGTTCGTCCAGGCCATCCCCTACTTCTTCCTCGCGCTGGTGCTGCTGTGGCTGCTAGCGGTCCATGTTCTGCACGTCTTCCCGATCGGCCAGGGCTATGCCGGCGGGCTGGTCCCCGGCTGGCACTGGGACTTCATCAGCAGCGCGATCTTCCACTCGATACTGCCGGCGTTCACCATCATCATCACCTCGGTGGCCGGCTGGATGCTGCAGATGCGCAACGTGATGATCACGACTATCGGCGAGGATTACGTGCTGGCCGCCCAGGCGAAGGGGCTGCCGAATCGGCGCGTCGTGTTCAGCTATGCAGCCCGTAACGCGTTCCTGCCTCAGCTGCAAGGATTCGGCATCGCGCTCGGCTTCGTCGTCTCCGGAGCCATCGTCATGGAGATCGTCTTCTCGTACCCGGGGATCGGCCTGCTGCTGCTCAGCGCCGTCCAGTCCAACGACTACCCGCTGATGCAGGCGATCTTCCTGGTAATCACCTTCGCGGTCCTGCTCGCCAACCTGATCGTCGACTTCGTCATCGTCGCCGTCGATCCGCGGGTCCGAACGAGAGAGGCAGCCTGATGACCACCGCCCTCCCGATGAATGTCGAGCTGCCGGCGATGGCGACGGCTCCGCCCCGCCAGCTTGGCCGTTGGCGGCGGCTGCCGGTGAAAGCCAAGGCGGGCGCGATCCTGCTGGGCCTGTTCGTCATTACTGCCATCATCGGACCGCTGGTGGCGCCATACGACCCCAGTTACCAGAGCCCGAATCCGGCCTTGTCACTGCACGCGCCGTACGCGGCGCACCTGCTCGGCACTACGCAGGCAGGCGAGGACGTGCTGTCGCAGGTCCTCACCGGCATCCGGCTGACCCTTGAGCTCGGCGTCATGGTCGGCGTGATTGCCACCATCTTGTCCGTGCTCGTCGGTGTCAGCGCCGCCTACCTCGGCGGCATCTGGGACGAGATTCTGTCGCTGATCACCAACGTCTTCCTGGTCATCCCCGCGCTGCCGCTGCTGATCATCCTGCTCGGCTACCTGCCCCATACCGGGCAGATGGCGACCATCCTGGTGCTCGCCGGGCTCGGCTGGCCCTGGGGCGCGCGGGTGATCCGCGCACAGACGCTGGCGATCCGCGGGCGTGACTTCGTTGCCGCCGCCCGTGAGACAGGCGAGAGCGACTGGCGGATCATCGCCTTCGAGATCGTGCCGAACGAAGTCAGCCTTATTGCGGCCAACTTCGTCAACACCGTGCTGTACGCGATCGGCGCCTCGGTGGCGCTGGCGTTTATCGGCGTGACCGATACATCTACCTGGAGCCTCGGCACGATCTTGTACTGGGCGCAGAGCCAGCAGGCGCTGTCACAGGGCGCCTGGTGGTGGTTCGTGCCGCCAGGCATCCTGGTGGCCCTCATGGGGACCTCACTCGTGCTGCTCAACACCGGCATCGACGAGCTCGGTAATCCGCGGCTGCGGGACGCGAACCAGCGTGCCAAGGTCGACGGCCGCCGGCTCCAATCCACCGCCCCGACACCGGTGCTGCACTCCGCGCCGCCGGCCCGGCGCAGCCCGGCAACCGCCTTCATGCGCTCGTTCTCGCGCAGCGCCTACGTTTCCGATCGTGCGCAGCGGCTGAGCGCACCCCAGTCGAGCGAGGGCCAGCGATGATGACTGACCCAGGCAACCTCGGATCCGGCCCGGTGCAGATAGGACACCGCACGAGGGCCATCGGCGAGCCAGTGCTGTCGATCCGCGATCTCTCTGTCGTGTACCGAACTCTCGGCGGTGACGTGCGCGCCGTCGACCAGGTCACGCTCGACCTGCAGGCCGGCGAGGTCGTCGGCCTGGTCGGCGAGAGCGGCTCCGGCAAGTCCACGCTGGCCTACGGCGCCACCCGGCTGCTGCGGGCGCCGGCGCTGATCACCGGCGGCAGCGTCATGTACTCCGGCCGCCGGATGGACGCGCCGATGGATGTGCTGCAGCTCACCGCTGACCAGCTCACAAGCCTGCGCTGGCGGGAGATCGCCATCGTCTTCCAGAGCGCGATGAACGCGCTGAACCCGGTGCTGAGCATCCGCGACCAGCTGACCGACGTGATCCGCGCGCACCTGCGGCTGTCCCGCCAGGAGGCCATCGACAAGGCGGCCGGGCTGCTGGAGCTGGTCGGGATCCCGCGCGTGCGGCTGCGCAGTTACCCGCACGAGCTCTCGGGCGGCATGCGGCAACGCGTCATGATCGCGATGGCACTGGCGACCGACCCTGAAGTTGTCATCATGGACGAGCCGACGACCGCGCTCGATGTCGTCGTACAGCGGGAGATCCTCGGGCAGATCCTTGAGCTCAAGGATCGTCTCGGCTTCGCCATCCTGTTCATCACGCATGACTTGTCACTGCTCATCGAGCTCGCGGACCGGATCGCCGTCATGTACGCCGGGCAGCTGATGGAGGTGGCAACCGCCGCCGAGATCCATCACGAGCCAGCACACCCCTACACCAAGCGGCTACTGAAGTCGTTCCCGTCCTTGCGCGGCCCGCGGCGCGACCTGACCGGCATCCCCGGCACCCCGCCCGACCTGCTGGACCCGCCGCCAGGCTGTCCGTTCCTGCCCCGCTGCACCGAAGGCACCGACGACTGCATGAAGATCGAGGTCCGGCTGGCCGAGGTCCGCACGTCGGCTGATCCTGATCACCTCACCGCGTGCCCGTACGTGCTGCCCGACCGCGAGCCCGAGGCTCATGCCGTCGCCACCATCGGCCAGCCCATCGCCGAGGAGCTGAAGCCGTGAGCAGCCAGGCCACTGGTAACGACCAGCCGCAGCCCGCGGCGCTGGCGGCTGGCGGGCTGGAGTCGGTGGCCGCCGCCCGCGGCGCGCTGACACTTTCGGCGGAGGGTCTCGGCAAGGACTTCCGGCTCGGCCGCGGCCACGTCCTGCACGCGGTCCGCGACGTGTCCATCAGCCTGTACCGCAGCGCTGTCGTCGCGCTCGTCGGCGAGAGCGGCTCCGGCAAGTCCACCGTCGCCCGGCTGCTAGCCGGCCAGGAGCGGCCGTCCGCTGGCACTATCTGCCTCGAGCAGCAGCCAGTCAATCTGTCGGGCCGCAGCGCCTTCCGCGCCTACAAAAGCGAGGTCCAGCTTGTCTTCCAGGATCCGTTCGCGTCACTGAACCCGGCCCACACAGTGCGGTACCACATCGAGCGTCCGCTTCGAGTGCACCGTGGCCATCTCACCAAGCAGCAGGTCGGACAGCAGGCGGCCGCGCTTATGGAGCAGGTGCGCCTCAGCCCGGCTGACAAGTACCTGGTGAAGTACCCGCACGAACTATCCGGCGGGCAGCGGCAGCGGGTGGCGTTCGCCAGGGCGCTGGCCGCCGAGCCGCGGGTCCTGCTCGCCGACGAGCCGGTCTCCATGCTGGACGTGTCCATCAGGCTCGAGATGCTGGCGCTGCTGGACGACCTGCGTACCCGGTTCCAGCTGGCGATGCTCTACATCACTCATGACATCGCGTCCGCGCGGTACTTCGCCGACGAGGTGCTGGTTATGTACGCCGGGCAGATCATCGAGCGCGGTCCGGCCGAAGACGTGACCCAGCAGCCAGCCCACCCCTACACCCAGCTGCTGGTCAGTTCCGCGCCCGACCCCGACAACCTCGGCGGCGTCCTGCGCGCCAGTGCCGGGCGGGGACAGCAGGGCGGGACCAGCAGCGTCAACGGCAGCGGCGGCACGCCGGCCGCCGGAGCCTGCTCATTCAGCAACCGGTGCCCGTTCGCGGACGACAAGTGCCGCGCGCAGGCTCCGCCACTGCTGCAGATCTCGTCGTCCAGGGCCGCCGCATGCTGGCGGATGGACGTCGCAGCTCCTTCCGTCTATGCACGGCGAGAAGGGGGTGGGGACATTACGAGCTAGCTCATCCAACCCCACATCAGGCGCGATATTAAGCATCAAGCACAGGAAAGGTAGCAATGAGAGTTAATCATCGGAGCTCCAGAGGGCTCATCGCCATCACGGCGGCCGGCCTGCTAGCGGCCGGGCTCGGAGCGTGCTCGTCAACGAGCGCGCCTGGCTCAGGTAACTCGAGCCCATCGACATCGACGGCGGCGAGCACGCTGGTCATGGAAAGCTCTCCGGAGACAACCATCACCGCCGACTTCAACCCGTTCGTCTCGACGGCCGCGCCGCAGGGCATGGGCGCCACCGGATTGATCTACGAGCCGCTGCTGCAGTTCGACCTCGCCGCGCCGCCGAAGTATTACCCGTGGCTCGCGACTAAGTACGCCTGGGGTCCCGGCGGCAAATCCGTCACCTTCACGATCCGGCAGGGCGTGAAGTGGAACAACGGGACGGCAATGACGCCGGCCGACGTCGTCTTCACCTACAACCTGGTGAAGAAGAACCCGGCGATCAACCTCGCCGGACTCCCCATCACCAGCGTCAGTGCGTCGGGTAACAACGTCACGGTCAGCTTCAGCTCTTCGGAGTACCTGAACCTGCAGCAGATCGCCGGCGTGCCGATCCTGCCGCAGTCGGTCTGGGGCAGCGTGAGCAACCCGACCACGTTCACCGACGCCAAGCCCGTCGGCACCGGCCCGTACGTGCTGAAGACCTTCACGCCGCAGGGCTTCACGCTGACGAAGAACCCGTCGTACTGGCAGGCCTCGATGATAGGCGTCCCGAACGTCTACTTCCCGGTCTACACCTCCAACACTGGCGCGCTGTCTGCCCTGTACTCCGGGGCTATCGACTGGACCGGTAACTTCATCCCCGGCCTGCAGAAGCAGTTCGTCAGCACCTCACCCGCCTATCACCACTTCTGGGAGGCGCCGGGCAGCACCAACGCCCTGATGCCGAACCTGAACAAGTGGCCGACCAACCAGCTCCCGGTCCGACAGGCCATCAGCCTGGCGGTCAACCGCAGCCTGCTCGCCTCCGAGGGCGAGGCCGGCCTGGAGAACGCAGTCACCAACAACAGCGGGATCACGCTGCCGACGTTCCAGGCATGGGCGGCCCCGGCGGCTAAGTACACGATCTCCACCTCGGCCAACCCAGCCGGGGCTGGCGCGGTGCTTGCGAAGGCTGGTTACAAGAAGGACTCCAGCGGCTTCTACGCCCTGAACGGCAAGGAAGTCACCGTTACGCTCATCGCCCCGTCCGCCTACACCGACTACGCTGCGGTCGGCACGATGGTCGCGAACGAGCTCAAGGCAGCCGGCATCAACGCCAGCTTCCAGGGAATCAGCGTGAACGCCTGGAACGCCGATATGGCTTCCGGTAACTTCTCGCTAGCCGAGCACTGGTCGAACAACGGCCTGACGCCATACAACCTGTATGACAACTGGCTGAACAGTGCACTGGACAACGGCAAGTCCAACACCGGCGACTACGAGGGCCTGAAGAGCCCGGCGATGGACGCCGCTCTGGCCCAGCTGGCAGGCGCCTCGACCGTGGCACAGCAGACTGCTGCTCTCGCCCCGATCGAGACCTATGTCGCGCAGAACCTGCCGGTGATCCCGATCACGACGGCGTCTGAGTGGTTCGAGTACAACTCTCAGCGCTTCGTCGGCTGGCCGACCCAGGCCAATCCGTACGAGACCGGGCAGCCGACAGGGACCAACAGCGGTGCCGGGGCCGGTACCGACGAGGTGGTTATCCTGCACCTCAAGCCGCGGTAGCGGCGGCATAGTTAGTAGTTAGTCCACGACAAGATCGAGTGGCCCGTCCCCGGTAAGCCAGGGGGCGGGCCACCGCCATTTCTGCATGGCAGCGTTACTCGGCTCCGGCGTCAGTGATAGCTCGCCTCGATCAGCCAGCGGCCGTCCTGCAGGGCCGCGAGCCAGGCGCTTCCGTCGTCAGTGACCAGCTGGAACCTCGCCTGACGGCGAGCGCGCGGTGGATCCCACCAGCGCTCGGTGACAGGCCACGGTCCGGCCCAGGCGGTAACAGCCCTGGCTGGCCGGCCAGGCGCTGACAGCCAGGCGGGCGGCGCTGACACCTGAGCGCGCCCGCTGACTGACACCGGCACCCCTGCGTCATCAGTAACACTGGCCTCCAGCGGGACCGGATACACAGTGGCCGGAGACGGGGCGGGGATCTGCCCCGGCCATGGCCGGTCGGCCGGGCGCTGCGGCACCCCGGCATCGCCGAACGGGACAAAGAGGGTCTGCTCGCCAGGGATGCGGCCGCCGGCCAGCACCGGGCGGGTTACCGCCTCGTGCCCGAGCATCGCCTGGACCCGGATCGCCGCCCGGGCTACCCGGTCGCTGAGCACCGAATCGCCCCACAGTGCCAGCTGCCGCCCAGTAGCACGAACCAGCTGATCAGGGATCAGCCGCAGCAGGGTAATCCCGGAGTCTGGGTCCCGGTCCGCGTCAACGGTTCCGCCTGAGCGGGCCGTCACAGCCGGACGTGTCCCCCCGGTAACCGCCCCAGCCGGACGCACCCCCCCAGCCGAACCTGTCGTCCCGGTGACCACCCCAGCCGGACACGCCCTGGTCACCGTTCCCGGACGGGTGGCACGAGCCGCGCCGCTCGCGCCTCGCCAGCTGTCGAGTTGCCAGCGAACGCGCTCCGCCACGGCCAGTGCCGACAGCAGCCCGTCGTGCCGCCAGAGCCGGCTGAACTCCTGTCCGTCCGCGCAGCGGATCAGTACCTGCACCCGCACACAGGCATAACCGCCAGCCGCGAGCCGCTCATGCATCTGGTCAGCGAGTGACTTGGCCGCGAAGATCACCGGCTCGGCCTGCCAGGCAGGCGGATCGAACTCCAGCTCCGCGGAGAGATCGGCGGCGGGCGGCCGCGGCACCAGCGGGCGCGGGTCGAGCCCGCGGGCCAGCCGGCAGGCGAGCATGCCCTGCGGCCCGAACCTGCCCGCCGCTTCGGCCGGCGGCAGTGCGGCGAGCTGGCCCAGCGTCTCGATCCCGAGCCGTGGTAGCAGCTCACAAAGCTCGGGCAGGCCCAGCGCGCCGACCGGAAGCCCGGCCAGGAACTCGCGCGACTCCCCCGGCGGCACCAGCAGCCCGCTCGGCCCGGCTCGTGCCGCAAGTCCCGCGGCGAACAGCCCGTCGGCAATCCCGACCTGGCAGCCGACGCCACTGCGGCCGACTTCTTCGGCAAGTTTCCTGGCCAGCTCGGTTTCCCCGCCGAAGTAGCGCGCCGGGCCGCGGGTAGCGATGGCGCAGACGCCCGGCCGTAGCACCTCAACCTGGGGGCAGAACTCCTCGACAATGGAAACGACCGGCTCGAAGGCCCGCGACGCATCCTGCGCATCCCGCACGCCGGGCGCGCTGCCCGGCACGCCCTGCGCACTGCCCGGCACATCCGGCGCATCAGGCGCATCAGGCACGAGCAGATCCGGGCAGCGGAGCACGAGCACCCGCCGCGGCGCGGCCTGCCCCGTCATCCGCCGCGGCGCGGCCTGCCCCGTCATCCGCCGCGGCGCGGCCTGCCCCGTCATCCGCCGCGGCGCGGCCTGCCCCGTCATCCGCTCTGCACCAGTTGCTCCGTGCCGATGTCCACCGTGCCGATGTCCACCGCGCCAGGCGAACCGATGGCAGCCGTGACCGTGCCATCCGGACCGGGCAGCCACAACCAGGCCGAACGCGGCCGCTCACCGGCCCCGCGCCCGGACGCGATCACCTGTGCCTTACGAGCACGTAGCCGACCGTGCCCGGCCCCGATCCCGGTCCACTCGCTGTCGGCCAGCAGCAGCCGGGACTGCGCACCAGGCCAGTCACCCGCGACCACGAGAACGCTTCCGTACCTGCGCGCTGCCGCCTCCAGCTTGCGCCGTAGCTGAGCCGAGGGCTGGTCCGGCGGACACAGCAGCACGATGTCGAACCCCTCCAGCAGCGACGCCACTACCTGAGGCCAGCCTGGGCCGGGCTCGGGAATCAGCAGCAGCCGCTCCGGTTCCAGGCCAGCCTCAGTAGCCGCCCGCGTCCCCATGGCTGGCACCCCGACCACAGCGCACCACGCCCCGTCGGTCACCGCCCCGGCAGCCAGTGCCAGGGTCAGCAGCCCCCAGTCCCCCGATGTCACCACCGACCCGCGCTGCAACCCGCTGCCGGGCAGCAGCCCCGCCAGCGCCGGCAGTACCGGCAGCATCCCTTCGCCGACCAGCACGTCGTCCCGGTGGCGCACCGGAGATAGCGAGATGACCTGCGCTATCTCCGCTCCCATCACACCACTATCGAACAGGTATTCGACAGCTGTCAAGTGCACGCTGGTTCAGGTTCACGGCAGCCGCACCTAGGCGGCCGGCCCGCAGGAACATCATCGTGGTACGAGACGTCCGGAAATAACGGGCTGACGCCGGAACGTAGTCCTGCCAAGCTGGCTGCGTGCCGCATGCTCGCGAACCTCAGCAGCTCACCTCCCTGCCAGCGTCAGCCCGGACCGCCGCGGCGGCGTTGCGCGACGAGGTCTGCGGAGCCTTCGGCACCAGCCTGCAGGCCCTCTACCTGTACGGCGCGGTGACCTTTCCTGAGTCCGAGGGCACCGGCGACCTCGACTTCCACGCGATCCTGAGGAGTCCGCCGGACCCAGGCCAGCGCACTAGCTACGCCGCAGCCTGCGGCCGGCTGGCTGGCCTTGCTGGCTGCGGCGACCTCGACGGCTGGGTCATCGAGCTAGCCCAGGCACGCGGCAGCATCCCTCCCGTGCACCTGATCAGGCCCGGGTTGCGCGACGACGCCTGGGCCCTGCATCGCGCGCACTGGCTCGCCGGGAATTGCGTGGTGCTGCATGGCCCGGAGCCCGCGAGCATTGTCACCGAGCCTGACTGGCACGAGCAGGTTCAGGGCCTCGCGGCCGAGTTCAGGTTCGCCCGGGCCGACCAGCACGACGCCTTCGCCGTGCTCAATTGCTGCCGGATCCTGCGCAGCCTGGCCGAGCATGATGTCGTGCAGTCCAAGTTCGGCTCTGGCTGGTGGGCGCTGGATCGCCTGCCGACGGGACACGCGGGCGCCATCACCGCCGCGATGAACACCTACCGTGGCTGCGCGACAGCGGCCGACTCCGCCGCCCTTGCCGCCGGGCGGCGCCCCATCGAGGACCTGGCGGCGGCAGCACTTCGCTGACCGGCACAGCTGCGTATCCTGTGCGGCATGCCAGGTGTTGCGGCCCGATCGCTGCTGACCCGGTACGCGGTCGCCTGGTTCTACCTCGCCGCCACCACAGCCGTCGAGATTGTGTTCGTAGCGCTATCCCGCCCGGATCGGGAGGGACCGCTGCGCTGGACGAGTACCAACCTGCACAATCTCGAGCATGATCCGGTCGGCAGCCTACTCGCGTCGGCGTTCGTCTCGACTAGCTCACTGTCCGCGTGGCCGCTTCTCATCGCCCTCGCACTGTTCGGCGCCAATCACGCGCTCGGCAACTGGCGCATCGCACTGACCTGCCTGGCCGGCAACGTGATCGGCACGTACGTGAGCGAGGGCATCGTCTGGTACCGCATAGTGCACGGCACGCTGCCAATCGCCGACCGGTTCATCATCGACGTCGGGCCGTCCTACGTCGTGGCCACCGCCATCGCGGTCGCGCTCCTGTACGGCAGCTGGCTGGCCCGGCTGGCGGCTGCGCTGGACCTGATCTTGCTGATCACCGTCGGGCACATTTTCGCCGGGCTTACCGAGCTGCGGCTCGCAGCGGTCGGACACGTCACTGCGCTGGCCGTCGGCGCCATCCTTGGCGGTTTCCTGGCCTGGCAGCGGCGGCTCGCACGGCGTTCGCGGCAAGCACCGCCAGCAGGGCTGAGTGGATAAACGATCGGCTGGGCAAGCTGGTAATACCCGGTTATACTCGGCCCATGAAGACCGCGATCTCCCTCCCTGCGGACACCTTCGAGCAGGCGACTAGTAAAGCGGCTGAGCTGGGCATCAGCCGGTCAGAGTTCTTCGCCCGGGCCGCCCGCCGCTACCTGGACGACCTCGAGGCACAGTCACTTACCCAGCAGATCGACGAAGCGCTCCATACCGCTGGCCACGATGACTCGGCAGCCGTAGCGGCAGCGGCCGGCCGCAACCGCCTGTCCCGCCAGGACGACTGGTGATCCGGCGCGGCAGCATCTGGTGGGCCGACCTCGGCGACGCCCGCGGCAGCAAGCCCGCCAAGCGCCGCCCGGTCCTGGTCATCCAATCGGGTCCCTTCAACTCCAGCAGGCTGAATACCACCGTCGCCGCAGTCATCACCTCCAACACCGGCCTGGCCGCCATGCCCGGCAACGTCTTCCTGCCTGCTGCTGCCAGCGGCCTCCCCAGGGACTCGGTCGTCAATGTCACCGCCCTGGTCACCCTGGACAAGACTGACCTCGACGACGAGACCGGGCAGCTGCCTGCGTCCCTCATGAACGACGTCGACCGCGGCCTGCGCCGCGTACTCGGGCTATAACTAGATAGCGCAGATACGCCGGTGGAATGGCCATTCGGGTCGGCAAGGATCTGATCAGATCATGGATGCGGCCCGTGAAACGCTGCGGCGTAGGCTCGCACGGCGTTCGCGGCAAGCACCGCCAGCAGGGCCAGCATCAGCAGCCCGGTGAGCAGGTAGAGGTTACCGAGCACCAGCTGGAAGCCATGCCAGTGGTACTCGGGGTACCAAGCCCGGTCGCCGAGCCGGCCGTAGCTGCCTGGATTGACGCTTGGCGCCGCCCAGATGAGACCCAGCCAGAAACCTGCCAGGTCCAGCGGCTGACCCCAGAGGAAACCGGGCCACGCCCCGAAGATCACGGCGATGGCAGCGGCAGCGCCGAAGTACACCCACCGAAGCACGCCCGCAACGCGTGCTCCGTACCCGGCCAGCACAGTGATGGCCGGCACGATCCAGACCCAGTGATGGTCCCAGCTAACTGGCGAGACCAGCAGCCCCGTCAGCGCGCACGTCAGCACCCCGACGACCGGCTGCCCGGCCCGGTCGAGCACGGCGGCGATGGCCAGTCCCGCCACGAGGATCACCACGGCTGCCACCAGCCAGGCTGTCCTGCCTGCCGCCACGCTGCCGGCCAGCCTGGTAATGATGCCCTGCAGCGACTGATTACCCACCCAGCCGGGGAATCCGGTCCGGCCGGCCTTACTGAACACCCCGTCGAGCCACCAGGTGCGTGAATCGGCCGGCAGGGCCAGGAAACCGAGGCCTATCGTGGCTGCGAACACTCCGGCTGCCACGCCGGCCTGCCGGTACCGCCTGGTGAGCAGCAGGTACGGAATGAAGATCAGCGGCACCAGCTTGATGCCGGCCGCGAGACCGACGCCGGCGCCCTTCCACCAGCGCCGGTCCGGCTGACAGAGATCCCACATGATCAGTGCCACCAGCACCAGCTCGATCTGGCCAAGGTAGAGCGTGCGCTGCACCGGCTCGGTCCAGAGCACCGCAGCGGCTATCAGCAAGGTGCCGCCCAGCCGGCTGGCCCCGGCCCGGTAGCCGAGGCCGCCGAGGGTCGCCCAGATGGCTGCGCCGAGAGCCAGGATGTTGACCACTATCCACAGATCCGGCAGAGCAGGCCATGGCACCAGTGTCAGGACGGTGAACATCAGCGCGGCGAACGGCGGGTAGGTGAATTTCAGCCCGCCCACCCCCGGCCACCCGTACAGCGGCGAACCGAGCCTGGCGTTGTAGTAAGGAGCGACCCCGCGAGCGATGAAGCCACCATGGCGGTACACGTTGAGGTCGACCGGCGATGTCCAGCGATCCATTGGCTGCGTCGCGGCCAACGCCAGGTAACTTCCCAGCACGACAGCCGCGGCGACTAGCCCGCAGGCCAGCAGCAGCCGGGACCGGCGCCGAGACGGAGCCTGCGCGCCGGGTGCGCCTCGGTCAGCAGCTGTGGCTGCGGTGTCATGGGACGGATGCCGCACTGTGCCACCCTAGGCCCTCGCGGTAACCCGCCACGGACACTGGCTCGCTGCTAGCCGGCCGTGGCCCGGCCAGCAGCTGAGCTGGCCGCAGCAGCAAAGAAGGCCGCAATCCGCGGCGCCACCACCGCATGCGAGTAATACTGCCGCACGTGCTGACGCGCCTGCCCGGCCAGTCGGGCAGCGAGGCCTGGTTCATCGGACAGCCGAGCCACCGCCCTGGCCAGTTCGTCAGCGTCGTCGGCGATGAGCGCGTGCTGACCGTCCAGCAAGCCAAGCCCGGCCGCACCCGGCGTCGTCGTCACGACCGGCAGGCCCCAGCCAGCAGCTTCCAGTAGCTTGATCCTCGTTCCGGCGGCGAACCGCAGTGGCGCCACCAGCACGTCCGCTTCCTGGTAGCAGCTCGCCAGGTCGGGAACGAAGCCTGCGACGCGAACGCCCGGTACTAGCGCGAGTGCCGTCAGGTCGGGATTGGCGCCGTGATCTCCGGCCAGCGTGACGGTCACTGGCCCGGACATTGTCGACCGAACTCTAGGCAGCACGTCCCGGACGAGCCGGATGGCGGCGTCGGCGTTCGGCCAGTAGGTCAGGTTGCCGGCAAACAGCAATGACAGCGGACGCTGGCCGGTCCGGGCACCGGACGAGCGCAGACCGGTCCCGAGACCGGGGATACCCGTCCCGACCCGACGATCTGCCAGCGCGCCCCGATCCGCCAGCGCGCCCCGATCCGCCAGCGTGATCGAGTTCGGCAGCGTGATCGAGTTCGGCAGCACCGCAGGCGTCAGCCCGTGCCGCTGCGACAGCGCGGCTGCCTCCGCGGGCGCAGCCAGCGCAACCCCGTCAAATAGTGGCGCGAATACGCTGACCAGGCGGTGATATGCGGCGGCCTGGCCGAGGTCCCCGGCCGACGTCGCAAGCTGTTCGTCGTCATCGTCGAGGTCCAGGGTGGTCCAGCCCGACCCGATCCGCTCGGCCAGCGCGATCCCGAGCGGCGCCAGGTACGACCGGGCGACATGCACCGGTGTTCCAGGCTGCGGCCGCAGCAGCCGGTGCGCCGCAGCCGCCAGCGTGGCCGGAGCCAGCGTGGCCAGTGCGGGTAACGGATAGGCCGACGCAATCCGCTGCCGCCAGGCCGGAATCGTCAGCAACTCGGCCACCGCGGACCCCAGTTGCCCGGCGGCAGGCAGCGGCAGCACCCGGGTACGGTCGCCCGATTGCCGGGCTGGCCCGGCAATCGGCACTAGCAGAACCGTTACCCGGAAATCTCGGGACGCAGCTTCAATGAAGGCGAAATTCCGCATTGCCAGGCCATTCCCGTCAGCGGCGGGCACGATAGGTGTCAGAAATACGAGATCCCGGTTCGGCGACGCCATTGTGCTACTGTGACATCGCTCGCTGCCGCAATACAAATCCCGGTCGTCCGGGAAATGCTTACAGGGTGGAATTAATGCCAGAAAACCACGGGATCGGGAAGCTTCCGGGAGTCGCGCCGAGCCGCCGCTCCTTCCTCGTCAAGTTCGCCGGAGCGGTGTTCGCAGCCCCGGTGATCTCGTCGTTCGCCCTCGACGGGATCGCACGGGCCCAGCCGGACCGGCGCATTTACGGATACGGGAATCAGTACCTGGGCAACCAGTCCCTGCCCAATCAGCACTTTCCCAATCAGCACTTCCCTAACCAGCGATTCCCTAATCAGCATCGCCACGAGGAATGCGAAGGCCCGTTCTGGTGGCTGTACGGTGATTGCATCCCGTTCTGAGCCATGGGCCGCGCAACGCCGTTATACCCTGATGCCGCGAATGCACCCCGCTGCCTTTTAGCCGCGGCACTGATCGTCCGGAATGAGGCCGATCATCTCGCCGCCTGCCTGGAGTCGGTCCGCGCGGTGGCCGATGACATCATCGTCGTGGACACTGGCTCCGACGATGGGTCGGCGGAGCTCGCAGCCGCCTATGGCGCTCGCGTCTTCAGCTATCCGTGGCACGACGACTTCGCGGCGGCGCGCAACGCCGGGCTTGACTGCTGCCAGGCCGACTGGATCCTCTACATCGATGCCGACGAGCGGCTCGCCCCGGTGTCCCGCGGCGAGGTCGAAGCCCTGCTGACCGGTGCGCGGGAAGTCGCCTTCCGGCTGCTGCTGCGGCCGGTCGTCGGCGCCACGCCCTACCGCGAGTACCGGCTGTGGCGCCACGATGCCCAGATCAGGTTCAGCGGCGCCATCCACGAGAAGGTGGTGCCCGCGATCCACGCGGTCAGCGAGCGGGACGGGCGCCCTATCGGCACCTGCGACCTGCTTCTTGAGCACGTCGGTTACGAAGGCGACCAGACGCGCAAACACCAGCGGAATCTGCCGATGCTCCGCCGTCAGGTCCGGGCAGAGCCGGAGAACCTGTTCCTCTGGCATCACCTGGCCAGGGTGCTGGCCGGGCTTGGCCAGTACCGGGCGAGTGAGCAGGTGCTGCTGCACGGGCTCGAGCTGACGAGGAGCAGGCCAGTACCCGACTACTGCGGCGTGCTGTGCTTCACCGAGCTGATAACGATGCGGATGGCCCGTGGCGACGACGTCACCGACCTGCTCGCCGAAGCGCGGCGCCTGTACCCGGGCAACTACCTGCTCATCTGGCAGGAGGCGCGGCACCTGGTCGCATCCGGTCAGCCCGCCACCGCGCTGGCCAGGTTCGATCAGCTGCTGGCCACGGACCGGGCCAGCCTGCCCGATGCCGGCCCGTCCTACGATCAGCAGCTGTTCGCTGAGGCGGCGCACGAGGGCCGCGGCCTGTGCCTGTTCCGGCTCGGCCGGTACGCCGATGCTGCCGCGGCCTACGCCGAAGCCGAGCGCTGCGAGCCCGGCAACCCCGAGTTCCGGGTCAAGAAGGAGCTAGCGCTGTCGCTGGCGGATTGCCCGGCGCGAAGCCGTTCCGTTGAGATCAGTCCGGTCGACGACGGCTACGTGGTCTACGACACCGGCAGTGATCTGGTGCACCATCTCAATCACACCGCCGCGGTGGTGCTCGAATTGTGCGACGGGCAGCGCACCGCCCCGGAGATCACTGCGATCCTGCAGGATCTCTATGCGACGACCGACGATGTGAGCGCCGGTGTGGCCGGCTGCATCGGCCAGCTGCGCGAACTCGGGCTGCTTCAGCGCGCCGTCAGCTCCGCGATGCCGTGAGGATCATCGTGGCCCGCAGGGCAGCCGCCCGGACCCGCGGCACCGGATCATCGCGCAGCCCGGCAACTGCGTCGAGCGCACCGCCGATCCGGTGCGTCGCGACAACTTTCGCGGCCATCTCGCGAACCCGCCAGTGCTCATCGGCCAGCGCCGCGGTCACGGCATCCTCAGCCCGGCGGTCGTAGCAATGCAGCAATCCTCGCGCGCCCCAGACCCGGCGCCAGTACTGATTGACCTGGCCGGGTCCGTCGTCGAACACGACCTGGCTGGCCGGGCCGGCCAGCGCGACCACGAAGGCGTCGTCCACGTCCTGCCGCCGCAACAGTGCGACGCAGCCAGCGACGACCTCGCCGCGGCCGCGACGCGCACACTCAATGTCGATGCTCTGCCGGGGCGTGAGTTCCCAGCCAGAATTGGCCGCCACCCTGTCCAGGCTGCCATGCCGGGGCCGGCCGGGACAGCGCCGGCCTGACCAGGCCGACGGCAGCAGGAAAATAGGTTGTCCTTCCTGCCGGGCACCTGCTGTACTGCCCAGCAACAAAGTCGACCATCGCACGAAGCACCAGGGAGGGCAGATGCGCCGAGCGTTCATGTTCACCGCAATGGGGATAGCCGCCTATTCAAGGGACATGACGCTTAGTGAGCACGCTCAACCTGGGAATCGTCGCGCACGTCGACGCTGGTAAGACAAGCCTGACCGAGCGGCTGCTGTACGACGCCGGAGTCATCGCCGAGATCGGCAGCGTTGATGCGGGCAGCACTCAGACCGACACGCTGGTGCTCGAGCGACAGCGCGGCATCACCATCAAGTCCGCCGTCGTCTCGTTCGCGATCGGCGGCACCGCGATCAACCTGATCGACACGCCGGGGCACCCGGACTTCATCGCCGAAGTGGAACGCGTGCTCGGCGTGCTCGACGGCGCTGCGCTGGTTATCTCAGCGGTCGAGGGCGTGCAGGCGCAGACGCGCGTGCTGATGCGGACGCTGGCCAGGCTCGGCATTCCAACCCTGATCTTCGTGAACAAGATCGATCGCACCGGAGCGGGGTATGACCGGATCCTGGCAGACATCCGCGCGAGGCTGACATCGGCCATCGTCCCGATGGGCACCGTCCGCGACCTCGGCTCCCGGCAGGCTTGCTGGCTGCCTGGCAGCGCGGCCGACAATGGCTTCAGCGCCGCCCTGGCGGAGCTGCTCGCCGAGCGGGATGACGATCTGCTGGCCGATTACGTGCACGATCAGGACCGGCTGTCTTACCCGCGGCTTCGGGCCAGCCTCGCCGCCCAGGTACGCCGGGCCCTGGTGCATCCGGTCTTCTTCGGCTCGGCGATGACCGGCGCGGGCGTGGACAGCCTGACGGCCGGGATAGCCGAGCTGCTGCCGGCCGCCGACGGTGATCGCGACGGCCCTGTCTCCGGCAGCGTGTTCAAGGTCGAGCGGTCCGCGGCCGGCGAGAAGGTCGCCTACGTGCGGATGTACTCCGGCCGCCTGGCGGCCAGGGACCGGATCAGGGTCGGTCCGGGATCCTCCGGCGAGCGCAAGGTCACGGCGATCAGCGTGTTCGGCGGCGTGCCACCGGAGCCGACCGTTAGCCAGATCGGCTCCGCGGGTCGCACCGCCGCCGCCGGGCAGGCCAGCACCGGCGGGCAGGTCGCGACGGCCGGGCAGATTGCCAGGGTCTGGGGCCTGGGTGACGTTCAGGTCGGCGACGCTGTCGGCGCGCCGACAGCGCGCGTCCGTCAGCGTCAGTTCCCGCCACCCACGCTGGAGACGGTCATCGCGGCGGACCGGGCCGCGGACCGGCCGGCCTTGCACCTGGCACTCAGCCAGCTCGCTGAGCAGGATCCGCTGATCAACCTGCGCCGCGACGACCGGCGGCAGGAACTGCTCGTATCGCTCTACGGAGAGGTGCAGAAGGAAGTCATCCAGGCAACGCTCACGTCCGAGTACGGCATCAGCGTGACGTTCCAGGAGAGCACCACGATCTGCATCGAGCGACCCGTTCGCGCTGGCGCGGCCGTCGAGTTCATGGGCCAGGAAGCGAACCCGTTCCGGGCAACGGTCGGACTGCGCGTCGATCCGGCACCAGTCGATGCGGGCGTCAGTTTCCGGCTGGAGATCGAGAACGGGGCGCTGCCGTCATCGTTCCTTGCCGCCGTCCAGGAGACCGTGACGCAGACGCTGGACGAGGGACTCTACGGCTGGCGCGTCGCCGACTGCACGGTCACGCTCACGCATTCCGGCTACACCCCGCCGCCGCCGTTCGGCTGGAGCAAGTGGTCGAGCTCGGGCGGCGATTTCCGCAACCTCACGCCGCTGGTTCTGATGACCGCGCTGCGACAGGCCGGGACAGCTGTCTGCGAACCGCTGCACAGCTTCCGGCTGGAGCTTCCCGGGGACGCCCTCACCGCAACGCTGACCGCGCTCGGCAGGCTTGGTGCCGCGGCGCGCGCGCCCGAGCTCACCGGGCCCGGATGCGTACTCGAAGGCGAGATGCCGGCGGCGAAGGTACACGATCTGCAGCAGCTGCTGCCCGGGCTGACGCACGGCGAAGGCGTGCTGGAGGCCGGGTTCGACCGCTACCAGCCGGTCCGGGGCCCGATCCCGGTGCGGCCGCGCTCAGGGGTGAGTCCCCTCGACCGGAAGGAGTACATGCTGCACGTTCAGCGCAGGGTCGGCGGACGCTGACGGCTTGCGAGCCACGGACATGCCACCCGAGCACACCGTGCTCGCTGACAGCAGGAGCGCCGAGATGCCTGATCAGGTAGCGCCCGATCCGGGTGTGACGGCTCGCGGTGATGACGATCGCGGCGGGCCGCCAGCTGGATATCGCTGCCCTGATGGTCGCCGGGGGTAGCCCCGGCAAGTCCGCCTGCCCGCTGGCCAGCCGCGCCAGCCGGGCGGAACTGACCGACTCGGCTTTGCTCTCGGTGGCCCTGGTGCCGCACTGGGCTGCGTGGCCGTGGTGGCCAGGAGCAACGCAATAGCCGCCGACGACGGAGATGGCGGCGCCGGTGACCGCCTGCCACTCCATCGCGCGCGCTCCGTCGACAGGCAGTGTCAGCACCGAGGCGCCGGGCGCCAGATCCAGCCTGGAGATAACTGCGCGCCAGCCATGTGGCACCTGGGGAACGGCCACGGCCGGCACCGGGCGCGGGATGACAGGCAGTGCCGCGAGCAGCACGACCGCCCCGACGGCGGCCAGCGCCGGCCACCGCCACCGTGCCGCCATGGTGTCCCGCGCCGGGATCCGGGCTAGCGCTCGGCTAACGGCGAAGGCGATCACGGCGGCTGCCGCGCCGTCGGCCAGGATGGGCAGCCGATTCGGCAGCGCCTGGCCCAGCAGCGGGAAGCGCTCGAGCCAGTGCCACGGCAGCACCGCGCCCGGCACGTGAATCCGGCCGAGCTTGAGGCTATGCCCGCCGAGGCTGAGCAGCTCCAGGACAACGAACGTCAGGCCTGCCACCCGGACCCGGATGTCGGCCCAGTACCAGATCGTGGCTAGCACCACCACCGCCAGCAGCGGCCAGCCCAGGTAGCCGAAGTACTCCACCGGCCACTGACCAGTGTGCTTCAGGAACGGCAGGAACTTGCCGTGCAGCAGCATGGCGGCCGGTGGGGTGACCATATCGGCGGGCAGGTTCCCGTACCGGTGGATATGCCACGGACTGCCCACCTCGGTGAGCGGGCCGGCGAATTGCACCCAGAGCGCCCGGCCGCAGATCAGCAGCACGACGCCGACGCAGACGCACAGCCCGGCCATGGCCCGGCCGAGAGCATCTAGCGCGGCTCGCGGCCGGCTCACTGCCAGCACCGTCAGCAGGATCCCGCTCGCCAGCGCCGTGTCCACCAGCAGTTCCTCGGCGATGAACAACTGAGCCGAGATCAGCAGGCCAAGCCAGAGACCCGCCAGCACCGGCCGGCCGCGGCCGGTCACCAGCCGCAGCGCGGCGTCGATGATCAGTGGCGGGAGTACGGCGAACTGCAGGTGATAGTGATCCTCGGCGGCGGTCACGAGGGCCGGGGAGAACCCGTACAGCGCACCCCCGACGGCCGCCGCAGCCAGGCCAGCCCCCCACCGGCGCAGCACAAACAGCATGCTGGCAGCCGATCCCGCGAATCCCAGCGTGAGCAAGACCAGCAGGCTCGGAATCGGGCCAGCCAGCAGCGTTACCGGCGTGAGCAGCAGGCCGGGCAGCAGCAGCGAGGTATTCCACATGACATTGATGCCATGCGGGGCGTTCACCGCGGTGGTCACGAGCGCCGGCAGGCCGCCGTGCGCGACAGCACTCGCTACATAGCGCATGAACCACGCATTCAGCAGTACATCGGACTCGACTCTGTGCCCGCTGCTCGGTATTCGCGCCGCCGGGTCGGCCCATAGCCGCCCGGTCAGCACGACGGCGATCACCAGGTAGCACCCGACGATCAGCCAGGGCGCCAGCCGTCGCGCGAGTGCTGGCCCCCCGGCCGCCGGCTGATCAGGACTAGCCTGTGCCGACGAGGGGTCCCCCCGAACCTCTGCCCTGGACACTCCAGCCTTGGTGCCCACCCGCGGACCCTTTTAGGCTGACTCAGGCTGTTAAATTCGCTGCTAGGAAACGGCTTTGCGAAATCGGGACAGACCGCAGACCCGGTGGTTACGCAGTCGCCGGCCATGCGCGGCATGAAGTCCAGGTTACGGAGGAGGCAACCCATGCCCGACCCACTGGCGCCGGCCCGCCAGTCCCGTCAGTCCGGCCGGGCGCGGCCTGCCCGCAGCTATCAGGCGGCCGCAGCCATCCTGGCCGAGCGTGACCCTGTGCTGCGACGGCTGGTTGCGGAGGCCGGGCCCGCGCGGGTGCGGCCGCCGCAGGAGACCCATTTCGCCGCTCTGGTCCGGGCCATTGTGTACCAGCAGCTGGCCGGCGCGGCGGCTTCGGCCATCCACGGGCGGCTGATCGCGGCGCTGGACGGTGCGATCACGCCGCAGCGGCTGCTCTCGCTGTCCGCCGAGGCACTCCGGTCGGCTGGCCTGTCCCGCAACAAGACCGCGTCCCTGCTGGACCTGGCCGCGAAGGTACTGGACGGAACGGTCGTGCTCGACCCGGCCGGGTTGCGGGCCGAGAGCGACCCCGAGGTTGTCGACCGGCTGTCCACTGTGCGCGGGATCGGGAAGTGGACGGCGGAGATGTTCCTGATGTTCCAGCTCCGGCGGCTGGACGTGTGGCCGACTGGCGACCTCGGCGTTCGGAAGGGCTACGGGCTGGCATGGGGAATCCCGATGCCAACGGCAGCGGAACTCGACCCTCTCGGCGAGCAGTTCCGGCCGTACCGGTCGGTTGCCGCCTGGTATTGCTGGCGGGCCGCAGAGCTCTACGGACGAGCGACTGACAGCGCGCTCACCCGCTGAATCCCGCAGTCTCCCGGTGCACGCTGGCCGGGTCCTTATCCCGGCGCAGGCCCTGGAACCGCGGGTGCCGCAGCTGCCCGGCGGTCGTCCACTCGCTGAACGCGACCTGACCGACCAGCTTCGGCTCCACCCAGTGCACTCCGGTGCGCGGCAGGCTGCCCCGGTCAAAGGGTGCTTGCCTGCGTTCTAGGGCAGCCAGCGACCTGGCCAGGCTCGCCAGCGCGGCATCGTCGAAGCCAGTGCCGACTTTCCCGGCATATGCCAGCTTGCCGTCACTGTCGTAGTAGCCGATCAGCAGGGCGCCGAAGCCGGTTCGCGAGCCCTTGGGGTCGGTGTAGCCACCGATGACGAACTCCTGGTTGTTCTGGCACTTGAACTTCAGCCAGTCACGCGAGCGGCCCGCCCGGTACGGTGCGTCTGCGCGCTTGACGACAAGCCCTTCCCAGCCGCTAGCGCAGGCGCGGGCGTAATAGGCCTCGCCGTCCTGGCGGCGATGCGTGGTGTAGCGGATCGGCCCGGCAAACGACAGCAGCCGCCGAAGCACCTGCTTGCGCTCCCGCAGCGCCATCGGCCGGACATCGTTCCCGTTCGCCCACAGCACGTCGAACAGGTAGAAGTACACCGGCACCGCCGCTCGCAGTTCCTCGCTCGGGCTGCGCACGCCGAGCCGCTGCTGCAGCCGGCTAAAGCTGGTGGCTGCGCCGTCAAACGCGACGACCTCGCCGTCGACGATGAAATCTGCGCAGTCCTGCGCCTGCAGCGCTGCGGCTAGTTCCGGATACGTGCTGTTGACCTGCTGCTGATTACGGGTCATGAGTCGCACGCGATCGGCGGTCCGGTATGCGAGGCACCGTTCCCCGTCGAATTTGCGCTCGTACAGCCAGGCCGGATCGCTGAACCGGTCCTTCGTGAGCGTCGCCAGCTCCGGCTCCGCCCAGGCGGGCTGGCCGGCGGCCGGGTTCTGCGCCGCGCCTGGCGGGCTCATGCGTCCCCTCCTCGTCCTGCGGCTGATTCAGGACCGAGATTACCGATGCAGGTCGCGCCTGCTCGGCTCGGCTCGGCAGCTGCTTCGCTACGGAGGGGAAACGGTGCCGCGCTGCAGGCGGCCTGCGCATGTCAGCGAGCGCCGCTGGCCCGAACGCCTGCCTCGGCCCGGCCGCTCCACGGCGGCGGGGGGACGCTGCTGGCGTGGCAACCCTCCGGGGCGTGGGTGTCAGCGGCGTGCTGCCAGCACAACTGGGCGGCCAGTTCCGTGGCCGTACCCGCATGCACGCAGAACGTGGGTGCGCCCGGCCGGTAACCCTGAAGATAGCCCGCAGCTCGGCGGCGAGCGTGCCAGCCATGGCTGTCCAGCCAGATCCGCCAGTCGGGGAACATCGCGGCCAGCGCCTCCAGTCTGGCCCTGGCGAGGATCGCCCAGTTCTCCCCCAGCCGGTCCGCCGGCTTCCTGGCCACCGCGGCGGCCGGCCGTGCGGCGGCGGCCGGTCCGGCCGGCGGCAGGAAGCTCACCATCACGCCGAGCTTGGTGCAGCGCGACAGCAGCCGCATCAGTGGAGCCGGACTGGCGGGCGCCGTCATCAGCACCGCATCGTGACGGCCGGCCGCGATGGCGGCCTCAAGCGCGTCCAGCGCCGCACCATACTCGACGGCGTCCGGCTCGGAGTAGACGTCCGGAGCCGGCCAGCCTCGCTGCCGGGCCGCGAGCATCAGCTCCTGCCGGCGAGTTGTCGCGGGCATGCCGGGACCGTGGCACAGATACGCCGCCGGGTGCCTGGGCGCTGCCATCCCTTCTCCTCTGCTGGATGCAGAATCGTAACCGCCTGCTGACATCAAGTGATCGACAGAAGTGACGACTCCATTCGGAAGCCCGCTCAGTATCCGAGGGTACGTACTTCCGCGCGGTTCGCGTATGGGGAGAATTCCCTATCCCGGCAGTGCGCTGATCAGCCCGTGGTCCAGCGCGAACAGAGTGGCTCCCGCCCGGCTGGAGACCCCGGCCTTGCCATAGATGCTCTGGATATGGTGATCACAGGTCTTGGGTGAGATGCCGAGCTGCCGGGCGACCTGCTTGGTCGCCAGGCCGCGGGCAAGCAGCACCAGCACCTCGCACTCCCGCTCGGACAGCCCAGCCGGCCGGATGGCGCTGGGCTGCGGCTGGCCCGCCGCGGCGAGGACGGCGCTCACCGCCTCTGGCGGGAGGCTGCCGGCATCCGCCCCGGCGCGCAGTTCGTCGGCGGCCGCCTCCGCCGTCATCGCCGGACGGTGCGGCCGGGCCTCGCGCATCGCCTGATAACAGTCGGACGCTACGAGCAGCCAGGCCAGTAACGGCAGGTCGGCGGCTCGGCTGCCGCGGTGGTAGCCGGAACCGTCGTACCGTTCGCCGTGGGCACCGGCAAGCCTTGCCAGCGGGCGCATGCCGCGCGCAGCATCGAGGACGCGCTCGGTGTGATACGCGTGCAGCCGCACCTGTTCACGTTCGTGCCGGCTCAGCGGGCCTGGCTTGGCCCAGATCCGGGTCGGCACGGCGACCCGGCCGATGTCGTGCACGAGCGCGGCCCGGTACAGCACGTGCACGTCCGGAGCGGGCAGGCCCACAGCAGCGCCCGCCTGCGCCGCCAGCGCCGCCACCCCCCGTGAATGCCCGATGGTCCACATGCTCTTAAGATCCGCGAAGTCCGCGACCGCCGACAGGCAGGCGTCCAGCCGGTCGTCAGCAACGCATGGCTGTGCTCCCGGCTCTGCTGCCAGCATCTCGTCCCAGACCGACGGCTGATCAAGGCTGGCAAACGCCTTGTCGCCCAAAGCCAGGAAAGCTGCCGCTAGTTGCGGGTCCGTGCCCGAGCCCGCGCGGCTCGATATCACCCGGCAGGCCATCGGGACGCCGCCGTGCTGCCAGGCCATGTCCGCATCCTGCGCCACGTGCATCACCCGCACGGCCAGCGGGATGTCCTCGCCGGCCAGTTCCCCCGGCATTCCCTTGCCGTCCCAGCGCTCATACAAATGGCTCAGCGCCTCTTGCACCTGGCTCGTCAGGCCCATCCGCGCACCCAGCAGCTGAGCTACGTCGCAGTGGCTGCGAGCCCACCTGCGGAACTCAGCTATGCCGCCTGCGACCGACCGGCCCATCGCGGTAGCCCGGATTAACGGTGAGCTGTCCTGGTGCGCGACCCGCATCGCGGTTGTGATGAGACCGCGCCTGGATCCCAGGAACGCGGCCATCATCTGCGGCCGGGCCGCTAGTTCGTCACCGAAGAAGCCCGCGTCGATGTCACCTTCCGCGGTGCAGCCAGCGAAATGCAGCAGGCCGGTGTAGAAGACCGTGACCTGATCGTCTTCGCTCAGGCCGACCGACTGAGCTATCCGCACGGCCACGATCGCGGTACGCAGGCCGTGCTCAAGCGGCTGGCCCATGGCCAGATCGGTTGCCAGCGCGAGCACCCCGGCGACCTCGGCGAGCCGTAAGGCGCTGCCGCCGCCTCGGCCCGTGTCTTCCGCCACGATCACCAGGATCTCATGGTTAACGATGCGATACACCTGCGCTTCGAGGCGGCAGCAGGCCACGATCGGCTAGACGAAATGAACGGAGGGCCCGCCGACGAGGCGGGTCCTCCGTTCTGTGCGCAGGGCTTAGGGCAGTGACACTGGCCCGGACGCCTTGATGATCTGCTCCCAGGCCGCCGGCGGCTTGGACTGCGAGCACTTGCCGCCCGACCGGGCGAAGACCGACAGGATGCTCAGCTGGTACTTCCCGTGCCCGCTGATGCCCTTGTACTTACCGGTCCCGTGCCCGGCGACATAGGTGCCGTGCAGGCTGAGCGTCAGCAGGCAGGTCTTCGGGTCGAACGTCTGCGGGCCCTTGCCCGCTGAATGCTTGATCGTGAACGATCCGCCGGGGAACACGACCTTGTCCACCGAGTTGCCGGAGTGATCGACGCCTCCGGCCGTGAACAGTCCGGTAGCGATGATGGTCTGCTTTCTGGAGCTGGCCGATGTCGTCATGATCTGGAAGTGCTCGGTACCCGAGGCGGCGGGCCTAGCGGTGGTCGAAGCGCTGGCCGCGGCCAGGCCGGCGCCGCCGAGTGCCGCCGTGACCGAGATCGCCGTGACCGCGGTGGCAAGTGTCTTTCGCATGTTCCTCTTCCCCTTAGCTTGCGAGTCCCGGACCCGGGACGCTGTTGACCGCGACGCTACGGGCATGCCGAATCGGCGTGAACGTGGAAACCCACAGGCTTTGACCACTGCCGTGCAAACGCGGGTACCGCTTCATCAAACGTTGTGGATAGCCGCGTTTACGCTGCCTGGCGCCGGAGCTTAAGTTCGCGGCATGTACTACCTGGCCGAGTTCTATCTCCCTGGCAGCGTCGATCTTCCCGACCTGGCCAGGCATGCCCGAGCGGCGGCCGAGGGGGTTGGCGGTAGCTCTGCCGCGACCTTCCGGTACGCCATCCATGTGCCCGAAGACGAGAACTGCTTCGCGGTGTACGAAGCGAAATCGGCGGAATCGGTCGCGGCCGCCGGCACCCTCGCGGGACTCACCTTCGACCGGATCACCGCGGCAATTCTTGCCGGTGGTGACGCACCCTGACCCGGGCAGGCTCGCGGCACCGGATCCGCCGGGAGCTGGGTCAGGGCGCGCGTAGCCGGGCCGCGAGTTCTGATCGCGATCGCACACCGAGCTTGGTGTAGGTCTTAGTGAGCGTCGACTCGATCGCGCGCACGCTCACGAACAGCTGGGCCGCGACCTCGCGGTTGCTCAGGCCCCGCGCGACCAGGTCAGCTACCTTGCGCTCGGTGACGGTGAGATCCCCCGGCGCGGGCGCCCGGCCGCTGATCCGGTCAAGCTCGGCGCGGCTCCGCGCGGCCCACAACGGTGCCTCGATTCGGTCAAAAATGGCCAGCGCCTCGGTCAGGCTGGCCCGTGCTTCTCGCCGCTGCTTGAGCCGGCGCTGGGCAACGCCGAGCGCGAGCAGCGTGCGGCCGCGCTCTACCGGCATTTCCGACACCCGGCCAAGCAGGTCCAGGGCAGCGGTGAACTCCGCTAGCGCCGCGTCACCATCGCCCCGTCCGGCGGCGAGAATCCCCCGGCAGCGGGCCGCCAGCGCGAGCGTGACCGGCTCGCGTGCGCTGCGCCCCAGAGCTGCCGCCGCCTCGACCGCGTCGGCCACATCGCCCACGGCGACCAGCGCCTCGACCGCGTCGGCCCAGATCGCCTGCGTGATCGGCCGCACACCCAGCACGTCCAAGGCAGGGATCAGCGGTCTCAGCCGTGCCGCGGCCGCCGGAAAGTCGCCGACTGCCAGATCAAGCGAGCCCAGGAGCGCCGCCTGGATGAGCACGAACGGCTCGTCACCCGCCGCCGCGGCAAGGACCTCGCACCGGCCGGTCAGGTCGCGCACCTCGTCGATGTTCCCGAGCAGCAGCGCGGCTGCCGCGCATCCATGCAGGGCGGCGCAGATCAGGTGCGGACGCTCCAGCTGCTCGGCAGCCTCGAGGCTGTCGGCGGCCAGTCGTGCCGCCAGGGTCGCCGCACCGCGCTTGACCTCCAGCTGGGACAGTCGCAGCAGCGACTCGGCCCGCCAGTACTCCGCGCCCTCGGCCTCAGCGCGGCTGAGCACGTGACGCAGCTCGTCCTCCGCGAGGTCAAGACTCCCCTGGTGCAGGTGCCACAGGCCGGCGAGCAAGCTGGGCGGCGTCTCAGACTGCGGTACCGGGGCCTGGCGCTCAAGTTCGAGAGCACGTGCAAGCGATCCCTCGTCCGGCGGATCTCCGTGCATCAGGCCCAGGTCAAATGTGCGCGCCAGCACGGTGGCCAGTAGCGCTGGCGACCCAACGGCCTCAGCGTCAGCCAGGGCGGCTCGAGCCTGCGCGAGTGCCCGAACCGAGTCACCGCGCATGAGCCAGAGGTGAGAAAGCGCGCACCGGACACGTGCCATCCGCTCCCGGTCACCGTGAGCCTCGGCCAGCGCCTGCTGGAAGGCCTGCTCGGCCGCGCCGAGGTCGTCCTGCCTGAGCTTGCCGTACTCGGTGAGGGCGTCGGACCGGTCGTGACCGGGCGGCGTCGACCCGATAAGCCGTTCCAGTATCACGGTGGCCGCGCGGGTCTCGCCCGCGCAGGCAAGCTGACGAGCCATCGCCAGCCACCTGCCCTGCGCCTTCGCCGACCCGCCAGCCGGCGTGCTGGCCGCAGCCAGGCCGTAGAGTTCCGCGGCGGTCGCCGGAGCGCCCCGACGGGCTGCAGCCGCGGCCGCGTCATCGAGCTCAGCGGCAACGGCCGACGACCGTCCTGACGCCCCGAGCGCCTGGTGCCTGGCTCGTTCCTCCGGCAGCCGGACGATGCGCGCCGCCATGGCGTGCAGCTCCCGTTTGCGCGCTGGCGGGATAGCGTCGGCAACCGCGGCTGCGAGCAGGGGGTGCGTGAACCGAAGGCGGCCCGCGTCCACCTCGAGTACGCCTGCAACGGCGGCCTTATCCAGGGCACCAGCATCAGCCCCAGCTGCCGCGAGCATCGCCGCAGGCGCATCCGGCATCACCGCGACGACACCCAGTGCGTCACGCACATCTGGCCCGAGCGCACTCAGCCGTTCCGCCACCAGCGTGCTGAGCGACTGCGGCACCGGAAGTGCCGCGCTCGGTGCGATGGCACCGCCACGGCGCACCAATGCCCTGCCGATCTCCAGCGCGATGAACGGGTTGCCACCCGACTGGGCGGCGATCCGGCGCAACGTCGGGCGGGCGAACGATGTGCCAAGGATCGCGCGCAAAGTGCGGTGCAGCGCTCCGACACTGAGACCGCCGACCGACAGCAGCTCGGCGCGCAGTTGCGCGTGCTCCAGCTCCAGCGGAAGCCCGGCGTGGGAGCCGTCCGTGCGCTGGGTGCAGAGCAGCCCTACCGGTTCGTGCTGAAGACGCCGGATGACAAAGCCGACTGCCGCCTCGCTAGCCGGATCGAGCCACTGCACGTCGTCAATGACGAGCAAGACGGGCGCGCGCTGGGCAAGCGCCGTGATCGCGGCCCGGAGGCCTGCGGCTATCGTGTGCGGATCAGGCGAGTAGCCCGGCGCATCCTCCAGCAGCAGCGCCACGCGAAGGGCGCGCGCCTGGGGCGGCGCCAGGTCGTCAGTAAGCTCAGGAAGACGCGACTCAAGCAGGTCAGCAAGCCCGGCAAAGGCCAGCTGCATATCAGCACGGGCAGGCATCGTCTGCAGCACCGCATAGCCTCGCTCGGCTGCTAGCGCCATCCCGGCCCGCAGCAGCGCGGTCTTGCCCATTCCCGCCTCGCCTGCGATTGCCAGCGATCCGGGCGACGATTCAATGTCGTGCAAGAAGGCCGCAACCGTGGCAAGCTCGGCCTCCCGTCCGAACAGGCCGAAAGGCATGGCCAGAGACTAGCCGCAGGCTGGTGTTCGCCGGAATAGTCAGCCGCCCGCGCGCGGCCGCTGCGCTGACCAGCTCGCTCAGCGAGGGATCCGGTACTGCGGCCACCTGCGTGGCATTGTGGGATGTGCCCGCACATGGGGCAGGATCGGGAAGGGCATCGGCGCTGCCGATCGCGCAGGCGTGCCCGGCTCTCTCAACCGCGGAAAGAGGCTCATGGTGAGCGAGAACACGGCCAGGCTCGCGGTGCTCATCGACGCGGACAACGCGCAGCCCGCCATTACCGAAGGTCTGCTCGCCGAAGTCGCCAAGTACGGGACGGCGCACGTCAAGCGCGCCTACGGCGACTGGACGGGGACCAGCCTGAAGGGCTGGAAAGACCATCTGCTCGCGCAGTCAATCCAGCCGATCCAGCAGTTCGCCTACACCACCGGTAAGAACGCGACCGACTCGGCGATGGTCATCGACGCGATGGACCTGCTGTACTCCGGCCGGTTCGACGGATTCTGCCTGGTGTCCAGCGACAGCGATTTCACCCGGCTGGCGTCGCGGCTGCGCGAGTCGGGGCTCACGGTGTACGGGTTCGGCGAGCGCAAGACGCCCAAGCCGTTCGTCGCAGCCTGCGACAAGTTCATCTACATCGAGAACCTGCTGCACGACGGCAGCGCCGCCGCCGGATCGGCCGGCCCGGTGCCCGCAGCCGCGCAGCGCGCTTCCGCCGCGCAGCTCAAGCGCGACAACACGCTGATAAGCCAGTTGCGCCACGCAGTCGAGGCTGCCTCCGACGACGACGGCTGGGCGCCGCTCGGCCTCGTCGGCACTCTCATCACCAAGCAGCAGCCGGACTTCGACTCCCGCAGCTTCGGGTACGCCAAGCTGAGCGACCTGATGGCGGCCACGACGCTCTTCGAGCTGGACCGCCGCAGTCTGGGTGACGGCAAGCAGAGCGCCATCTACGTCCGGGACATGCGGCGCCGCCAGCCAGCAAAAAACCCGCGGCGTGGCGCCGCTGGCGGATCATGATCCGGGCGCGGCCGGCGACCGCAGGATAACGGCGAGCCCGTTCCCTTCATCGCGGTCAGAGGTTGGTCATCCGCTCCATCGCGTCGCTGTACCGGCCGCCGCGCACGTCGATCCCGGACACGGCGGTCTCGATCTCGGTCAGTTCGCCGGCCGACAGCTGGACATCGGCGGCGCCGAGGTTCTCCTCCAGTCGCTGCAGCTTGCGCGTGCCGGGGATGGGCACGATCCATGGCTTCTGAGCGAGCAGCCAGGCCAGCGCGAGCTGACCTGGCGTGACACCTTTAGCTGCGGCGATGCCCGCGAGCAGACCGACAATGGCCTGGTTGTGCGCGAGCGCCGCAGGCGTGAACCGGGGGATGCTGCTGCGGATGTCGTTGCCCCGATCGAAGGTAGTGTCCGCCGTCACGGTGCCGGTAAGAAAGCCCTTGCCGAGCGGGCTGAACGGCACGAAGCCGATGCCCAGTTCCTCGCACGCGGGCAGCACCTCCACCTCGGACGCCGCCACCAGAGCGAGTACTCGCTCTGGACCGCCGTCACTGGCTGGACCGCATGCGCCCGGCGAATCGTCCCGGCGGCGGCCTCGGACATGCCGAAGTGCTTCGGACCGTAGACCTCGGCGGTGTCAAAGAAGCTGACGCCGCGGTCGGCAGCCGTGTGGATCAGCGCGATCATTTCCCGTCGATCGGGCCGGTCGCTGTAACCGCCAGTCATGCTCATGCAGCCCAGTTCGATCGCGGAAACCTGCAGGCCGCTCGCGCCCAGGGTGCGTGTGTCCATGAAGAGAGCTCCTCTAATCGTCGAGGTAGCCGGCGCAGCCGTCAGGCGCCGACGTAGGCCGCCAGGTGCTCGCCGGTGAGGGTAGAGCGGGCGGCGACCACGTCGGCGGGCGTGCCCTCGAAGACGATCCGGCCGCCGTCGTGGCCGGCCCGGGACCGAGGTCGATGATCCAGTCGGCGTGGGCCATGACCGCCTGATGGTGCTCGATCACGATGACCGACTTGCCGGAGTCGACGAGCCGGTCGAGCAGACCCAGCAATTGCTCGACGTCGGCGAGGTGCAGGCCGGCGGTCGGCTCGTCAAGGACGTAGACCTCCCCCTTCTCGGCCATCCGGGCGGCCAGCTTGAGCCGCTGCCGTTCGCCGCCGGACAGCGTGGTGAGCGGCTGGCCAAGGCTGAGGTAGCCGAGCCCGACATCGGCGAGCCTGCCCAGGATGGCGTGCGCGGCCGGTGTCCGTGCCTCGCCGGCGCCGAAGAAGTCCGCGGCCTCGGTCACCGACATCGCGAGCACCTCGCTGATGTCCCGGCCGCCGAGGCGGTAGTCCAGCACCGATGCGTCGAACCGCTTCCCGTCGCACTCCTCGCAGACGGTCGCGACGCCCGCCATCACCGCCAGGTCGGTGTAGATCACCCCGGCGCCGTTGCAGCCGGGACAGGCGCCCTCGGAGTTGGCGCTGAACAAGGCGGGTCTGACGCCGTTGGCCTTCGCGAACGCGGTCCGTATCGGGTCGAGCAGGCCAGTGTAGGTCGCCGGATTGCTGCGCCGCGAACCTCTGATCGCTGCCTGATCGACCCTCACCACGCCGTCGCGGCCCGCCACCGAGCCGTTGATCAGTGAGCTCTTTCCGGATCCGGCCACCCCGGTCACCACGACCAGCGCGCCGAGCGGAATGTCGACATCGACGTCCTGCAGGTTATGGGTAGAGGCGCCGCGCACTTCCAGTGCTCCTGACGGAGTGCGCACCGACGGCTTCAGGCGGGCGCGGTCGTCCAGGTGCCGCCCGGTCAGCGTGCCGCTGTCTCGCAGTCCCTCGACGGTGCCCTCGAATACCACCTCGCCGCCCGCGCTGCCGGCGCCCGGACCGAGGTCGACAACGTGATCGGCGGTGACGATCACCTCCGGCTTGTGCTCCACCACGAGCACGGTGTTGCCCTTGTCCCGCAGCCGCACCAGCAGCACGTTCATGCGCTGGATGTCATGGGGGTGCAGCCCGACCGTCGGCTCGTCGAACACGTAGGTCACGTCGGTCAGCGACGACCCGAGCTGCCGGATCATCTTGACGCGCTGAGCCTCGCCGCCCGACAGCGTGCCCGACGGACGTTCAAGGCTCAGGTAGCCCAGCCCGATCTCCGCGAACGACGCCAGGATCTGCTGCAGCGAGGCCAGCAGTGGCGCCACTGTCGGCTCGTCCAGCCCGCGCACCCATCCAGCCAGGTCGCTTACCTGCATCGCGGCCGCGTCGGCGATGCTGACCCCCCTGATCTTCGACGACCGAGCCGCCTCGCTCAGCCGCGTCCCGTCGCATTCCGGGCAGACGGCAAACTTCACCGCCCGCTGCACGAACTCGCGCAACTGCGGCTGCAGCGACTCCTGGTCCTTGGACAGGATCGACTTCTGGATCTTCGGAATCAGGCCTTCGTAGGTGACATTGACTCCGTTGACCTTTACCCGGACCGGATCGTGGTAGAGGAAATCCTGCATCTCCTTCTTGGTGTACTTGCGAATCGGCTTGTCCGGGTCGAGGTGACCAGACCCCATGTAGACCTGCACCGTAAAGAAGCTCTTCACGGTGTAGCCGGGGATCAGGATCGCGCCCTCGGCCAGCGACCTGGAGTCGTCGAAGAGCTGAGACAGGTCTATATCCGCGACCGTGCCCCGGCCTTCGCAATGCGGGCACATGCCGCCGGTGATACTGAAGGTGCGCCGCTCCTTCACGGTCTTCCCGCCGCGCTCGAAGGCGACCGCACCCGCCCCGCTGATGGAGGCGACGTTGAAGGAGAACGCCTGGGGCGAGCCGATGTGCGGCTGCCCGAGCCGACTGAACAGGATGCGCAGCATCGCGTTGGCGTCGGTCGCGGTGCCCACGGTTGACCGAGGGTCGGCACCCATCCGCTGCTGGTCGACGATGATCGCGGTCGTTAGTCCGTCAAGCACGTCGACATCTGGCCGCGCCAGCGTCGGCATGAAGCCCTGCACGAAGGTGCTGTACGTTTCGTTGATCATCCGCTGCGACTCCGCGGCGATGGTGCCGAAGACCAGCGAGCTCTTCCCCGAGCCGGAGACGCCGGTGAACACCGTCAGCCGCCGCTTCGGGATCTCAACGCTGACATCCTTGAGGTTGTTCACGCGCGCGCCGTGCACGCGGATCAGGTCGTGGCTGTCAGCACTGTGCAGCGCGGGCGACTGCGTGTCTGTCCTCGTGGCCATGCTCATCGAAACTCCATCTGTCGGGCCGTGGACCGCCGTGGCGGTTCTCTCCTGTCGGCCTGGCGCAGGCCAGCGTGCGCGACGGTCCGGCCGCCCCGCTCCTTCAGCAGCGAAGGAGCGGGGCCAGCGCTTACCGGTCCTGAAGGAGCCCGAGGACGTTGCCATCAGGGTCGGTGACGGTGGCCACCAGCCGGCCGCCGCCGACGTCGCGCGGCGACTCCTTCACGGTGGCACCGGCTGCGATCACCTCGGCGAGCTTCGCCTCGATGTCCGGCACGTGCCAGTAGGCTACCGGCGACGTCATGCCCTGCGGCCCGCCGCCCGGCACCAGCCCGATCTGCTGGCCTGCGGCCTCGAAGCCTACGTAGTACGGCCCGTCAGCCTGTGGCGGCACACCGAGCAGAGCTTCGTACACCGGCTTGGCCTTCGCCAGGTCGGACACTGGATGCAGCACGGTCTTGATTCCTTCGGTGGCAGAGCCGGTCATGCTCACTCCTCAAGTTGTGGGTCGCATCGACCCGGTGTGTTATCGGAACCCTTCGACAAGGGACAACCGGAGACTCACCCGCCAGGAGCTGCCCGGCGGGGCCGATCGTGAACCAGCGCATGGCGGTTACGCTAGCTGCGGCTCCGTGACCGGCGCTTCTCGAATCCTGATCGGTCTGAGCCCCCGCCACCTCTGGGGCACGCCTGGGTGCGTTAGGTCACCAGTCGGCCGTCGGCTGGCTGGACGGCGTGGCGGTCGTATCCGGCTGGCGGGGCATGAAGACGGCCAGCGCCAGGCCCGCGAGCGCCGCTGCGAGCATCACCGCAAGAGCGGCAGCGAACGGCTTCCCGGCCGGCATCTTGACCGCGACCAGGATCGAGCCGACCAGGGCAGTGCCCAGCGAGGATCCGATGTTGGAGACGCTGCGCGACAGGCCAGAGATATCGCCCTGGTCAGTGTCCGGGAAGGCAGACTGGACCACATTGACCGACGACGTCAGCATGATCCCGACGCCGACCCCGAACAGCAGCAGCCCCGGGATCCAGGTGATGACCGCGGAGTGCGCGCGGACCAGCGTCAGCAGCAGGATCATGCCGGCCGCAGTGATAGCGAAACCGGCGATGATCAGCGTTCGCTGTGCGCGGCGCCGGGCAAGCCGGTCTGCACACGCAGAGCTGGCCAGGATGCCAATGGTGGCCGGAGTCAGCAACAGGCCGGTCTCGATCGCGTTGTAGCCGTCGACTTCCTGCAGGTAGACCGAGACAGCGAAGAACGAGCCCTGCAGGATGAGCCATTGCGAGAGCTGGGTGCCGAGTCCGAGGTTTGAGATCTTGCTGCGGAACAGCCGGAGCGGCAGCAGGACGTCCCGGTGCTTGTGCTCGCGGGCCCGTATGTGCAGGAAGAACCACAGCAGGAACAGGGCTCCGATCGCCACCAGGATCCATACCGGGGACACTGATCCCTTCGGGATCACCACCGTGCCATTGATCGTGAGGTCCTGTCGTGATGATCCGAAGCCGTAAGTCCTCGACTGCAACAGCCCGAGGACGATGAAAACCAGCCCAGCCGCCGACAAGATCGCTCCGACCAGGTCGAACCGTGGCGCAGGTCCAGGTCGTGCCGGATCATTGATCTTGCGGGCCAGCACCAGAATCCAGCCGATGACCAGTACCTGGAGCCCGAACGAGGCCCGCCAGCTGATCGCGGTCGTGATCACGCCGCCAATCAGCGGCCCCGCGGCCGCGCCGAGACCTCCGGCACCGCTGACCACGCCGAAGTAGCGGGCACGGGTCCTCACGTCCGGGAACGCGACAGTGATCAGGATGTAGATCGGCGGGATCATGAGCGCCGAGCCCACCCCTTCGAACAGTGAGTAACCGATGATCAGAAGCGTGATCCCCTGAGACGCGAGTGCCAGCAGGCCGCCGACGCCGTATATCGCCAGTCCGGTTACAAAGCACCTCTTACGTCCCCAGATATCGGTCAGCTTGCTGCCGGGGATCATCAGCGCCGCCATCACCAGGGTGAACAACGTGATGGCGGTCTGCACCCCCGACACCGTGCTGTCCAGATCCTTGGCGATCGAGCTGATCGCCACGTTCATGTTGGTGGCCGCATAGCTGGCGATGAACTGGGCGAGAGCCAGCGGCAGAATCATCGGCCCGGCGCCGCCCTGCGCGGTCCGGGTCGTTCCGGTGCGGACAGGCACCCACCTAGCAGAATGCATTGCCGTACCGCGGGCATCCTCCGGTGCGGGTGACCTCCGAGAATCCCTGTTCGAGCGCGACTTTCCCGGCGAAACTGTCAATCCCGCCGGAACGGACTTCTGTCGGCAGGTTCACCCTGCCGGCCGCGAGTCAGCGAGCGGTCGTTAGCAATGCTTGCTGCCTGACCTGCGTGATCCTCAGTGCAGGCGGGTCAGCACGAGATCCTTGAGCAGAATCATTACCAGCCCCAGCGCGGCCGCAACGGACGTGGCGACAACGAGCTGCCAGCTACGCAGCTTGGCCGCTCGGCCGGCCAGCCAGCCATGAGTGGTCAGCAGGACAATAGCCGCGACCAGCCCGACATTAGCGGCCGTCAGCGCAGAGCCACCGGCCAGCCGGACCAGCAGCAGCGCAAGCAGCGGCAGATAAGACGCGGTGACCATCGGCCAGGTCGCGGCCAGCGCTCCCCTGATGGACGCCCAGCTGGGCAGCCGGCCCCTTCAACTTGCTCGCCGAGAATCTCCGCGTATTCCTCAGCGATCCAGTACACCAGCAAGGTGATGACAACCGAGACCACCAGCGCGGCGGTCGCCATATGGCCCGCAGCGGTGTCCAGGATTGCCGCAGTGATGATGGCGCCGTATATTCCGGCGGCGCGACGCCGGCCCAGGTTCCTGGCGACCGGCTCTCGCTGAATGTCGCCACCCGCGGCGATGCCCGCCATGGTCGTCCCTTCGGGCTAGGTCATCACCACTAAGCCGGGCCAATTAAGCCGGGCCAATCATCGCACGGGACCGCGGGGGCGTTGCCGGTCGTACCCGGCGGTGCGGCGTAGCATCGATACGAGTGTGGGCATAACCTGCGCGAGCGTCCTGCCCTTGGGGGGTGAGCAGGCCGCGCAGCTCAGTCTTCACGCGATGACCATCGTCGTCACTATGCTCAGCGAGCTACGCAAGCCCATGCTCACGTTCGCGGGCGAAGAAGTGCTCGTCCCGCGCTAGGACCGACGGGCCTCGCGCAAGGACTGACCGCGATCACGCTCCGCGCCCTCGTGCTCAAGACCCGGACATCGCACCTCCGAGAGCAGAGGAGGGTCAACGACATGAAGATCGCTGTCATCGGCGGTACCGGACTCATCGGATCGCAGGTAGTCAGGATTCTGAACGCGAGCGGGCACGAGGCGGCGCCGCACTCGCTGGCCACCGGTGTGGACTTGCTCAGCGGGCGGGGCCTGCCCGAAGCGCTGGCGGGGGCAGGCGTCGTGGTCAACCTGACGAACTCGCCGACTTTCGACGATGCCTCGCCCGCGTTCTTCCAGAAGACCATGGACAATTTGCTGGCGGCCGCCAGCGCTGCCGGCGTCGGCCATGCTGTCGTCCTGTCGATCGTCGGCGCCGACCTGGTGCCGGGCCTGGTCTACTACCGGGCCAAGGTCCTGCAGGAGGACATTCTCAAAGCCTCCCCCGTCCCGTACTCGATCGTCCGCGCCACACAGTTCTTCGAGTTCATGGACGCGGTGCTGTCCGAGAACGCCGACGCGGACACTGTCCGCCTGCCGGCCACTCTCATCCAGCCCATCGCCTCGGCGGACGTCGCCAACGCCGTCGCGGACGTCACCGTCGGCGCCCCGCTGCAGGGCACCCGCAGCATCGCCGGGCCCGAGGTCTTCACGCTCGACGAGCTGGGCAGGATCACCCTCGCCGCCCATGGTGACCATCGCACCGTTGTCACCGACAGCAGCTCCGGCATGTTCGCCGCCGCATCGGGCGAGGCCCTCATCGCCAAGGAGAGCACCGCCATCGCCAAGACCACCTACCGCGAGTGGCTCGCGCATTCTTAGGAGCAATCATGAGTGTTCTGCCGAATATCGTCCTCGTCCACGGCGCGTGGGCTGACGGCTCCAGCTGGAGTTCGGTCATCGAGCGCTTGCAGCCCGACGGCTACAACGTCACCGCGCCCCAGTTCCCGGAATCCTCACTGCAGGCTGACGTCGGCCGGCTACGTCAGGTGCTGGGCCGCCAGGACGGCCCGACCGTCGTCGCTGGCCACTCCTATGGGGGTCAGATCATCACCGCTCTGGGCACGGATGCACCTAACGTCGAGGGCCTGGTCTACATCGCGGGCTTCGGCCTCGATGAGGGAGAATCGATCGGCGGACTGCTGGCTCAGGGTCCCCCGACCCCGGCACTGGCGCACCTGGACGTCGACGCGCAGGGCTTCGCCTGGCTGCCCGAGGACGACTACGTCAACCACTTCGCGGCCGACGTTGCTCCCGCGAAGGCGCGGGCCATGTATGCCGTGCAGCAGCCGCTGGCCTGGTCTGCCCTCGATGAGGTCATGGGCGTACCGTCCTGGAAGTCACTCCCCTCCTGGTTCATGGTCGCGGACGGCGATCAGGCCATCCCGCCCGACGCCGAACGCCAGTTCGCCGCGCGCATGAACGCCACTACCATCGAAGTCCCGACGAACCACGTCGCGATGGTCTCCCACCCCGATGACGTGGTGCAGCTCATCGAGACCGCCGCGGAAGCTCTCCAGACCGCGAGCTAGGCACTTGAGCAGCCGGCTGGGACATTGCGGGCGCGGCTACCGCCACGGGCCGAAACTGGCATAGCCGCTTTCATCGGTAGGGTTCGAATCATGCCTGAGATCATGGTCGACGAGTTCGGGCGGCCCGAACCGCCCCGTGAAGGTGGCGAGGTCGCGACGCTGCTCGGCTTTCTCGACTACCAGCGGGCGACGCTGGAGTGGAAGTGCCGGGGGTTGAGCGATGCACAGTTGCGGATGGCTCGGCGGCCTTCGCCGATGACGCTAGGCGGGCTGCTCAAGCACCTGGCCTGTGTCGAGGATTCCTGGTTCACCGAGGTAGTGGCCGGTGAACCGGCTCTCGAACCGTGGGCCAGCGTGGACTTCCAGGCAGACCCGGAGTGGAACTGGCGCAGCGCCGCGTCCGACTCCGGCGAGCATCTGCGGGAGCTCTGGACGCAGAGCGTCAACCGGTCCCGCGCCGTCGTGCAGGCACAGCTCAGCAGGGGTGAGGAGGCCGCGCTGAGAGAGACGCACGCTGACTGGCAGCTGCCGCATCCTGTTTCACTGCGGTGGGTGCTGGTGCACATGATCGAGGAGTACGCGCGGCACAACGGGCACGCCGACCTGATGCGCGAGTCGATCGACGGGCAAACGGGTGACTGAACATCGCCTGGCGGCAGCAGATCAAGCCGCTCGCGGCCGCGGGATTCCGTGTCGTCGCGCGGGACATGCGCGGCGACAATCTGTCGTCGAAGCCGGACGGTGTCGCCGCTTATAGCGGTGACCAGCTGACCGCCGACATCCGCGGTCTCATCCACGAACGCGGTGCCGAGTCCGCGCTGCTCGTCGGTCATGACTGGGGCGGAAGCGTCGCCTGGGCCACCGCGATGCAGTACCCGGAGGTCGTGGACCGGCTGGCCATCCTCAACGCGGCACACCCGCGGAAGCTATCGCAGGGACTGCACCACCCGGGCCAGCTCAGGAAGTCCTGGTACTTCTTCTTCTTCTTCGACCTTCCGGATCTTCCCGAAAGTGTCGTGCGCGCCGACCGCTGGCGGTTCTTCCAGCACTTCCTGCGCGACGCTCGGCCGGGCGCCTTCACTCCGCAGGACATGGAACGCTACATCGAAGCATGGTCGCAGCCAGGTGCAGCTTCCGGGATGATCAACTACTACCGGTCCTCGGTGAGACAGTCGCCGAAGCAGGCCGAGGCGCAGCTTCGCCCAATCCAGGCGCGCACGCTGGTCATCTGGGGCGAGGGCGACCGCTACCTAGGCCCAGAGCTCGCCGAGCCGGACCACGATGACGTACCCAACCTCGACCACGTCGAGCGCCTGCCCGACGCGTCGCATTGGGTGCACCACGACGAACCCGAACGGGTCACGCAACTGCTCACCGACTTTTTCGCCCTGGCCGCGCCGACCAAGGTCCGCTGACGTCCGTTCTCCGGCCAGCAACTGGTCCGGGCACGGCCTGCACGAGGAAACCGTCCTGGACCTGTGGAGAGCGCTGATCACCGGCCTGGTCTGCCTGCAGATCGCCAATGACCCCGGCGGGAATCGCTGGACACGGCTGCCCACGACGCTGCGGCGGCTGGCCAGCGCGCCTCGGGCCGGCTGACACGGCGAGGACCTGCAGGATAATCTACGCATTGGCCTCGTCGGCCGCCTCGTGGACGACCTGCTTGATGAGGTCGTCCTTGCCGGCGAAGTGGTAGCTGATCAGGCCGCGGACGACTCGTGACGGTCGCACGCGGATGACCGTCGCCGCACGTGGTATCCGTCGCCGAGCACCCAGCGGATCCCCTTCCAGAACAGAGGAGATCAATAATGTCGGCAACGCTGACGCTTACGCATAAGGCAATCGGAGCGGAGGTCCGTCGTGGCACCTACGATGTCGAAGTTGACGGTAAGCGTGTCGGGTCGCTCGCAATGAACGCCACGATCGAGATGCCAGTCGAGCCTGGACGTCACACCCTGCAAATCCGCAATGGCCGAAACTCGAGCCGAACTCAGGCCTTCGACGCGGCTGAGGGCGAAATCGTCGCTTTCCGATGCACCGGCAAAAGGTTCTTGCCGCTCTTTCTCGCCTCGTTCGTCGCCCCCAGCCTGGCACTCAAACTCATTCGCGAGTAGGCGCCGATTCCGCACTGTCGACGGCTGGCCGCCGGAGGCGGGACCGGCGCGCGACTGCCTGGCTGCCGCTAGGTGCACGAGGACAAGCTCCAGTCGGGTCGCGGGCGCTAACGCTGAGGTTGATTGCCGCGACCGCGTTCGTGTTGCTGCGGGTTCAGTGCCTCATAGCCAGCCAGCCCGGCGACAAGGACGGTGACAAGGCCGAGCGCGGCGAGTGCGGGAAGATAGCGGGCGGCCGGCAGGAGCATCAGCGCGACTGCCGCCGCCGCAAGCTGCATCGCAGGCACGGAGCCCGCGGTGAGCCGCAGGAAGGCCGCGCGGCCGGCCAGGTACAGCGCCGCGCCGCAGTACAGGGCCGTCACCGCCGGCCAGCCCAGCCGCTCGCCCGCGGTCAGTGAACCACCATGGGTGGTGTGGCCGAGTACCTCCTCGATGCCGAGAGCGACGTACAGGATCCCGGCGATCATCGGGAAATGCGTGAATGTGTACCCGTCACGAGCGATCTTGATGCGTCGTGCTTCGGGCGCCCGGGTCAGCGCCGCTTCTGCGATGCCTGCGACCTGAGCGAAGTACAGCAGGAAAAGGCAAACCGCGACGGCAAAGCCGAGCGCGCCCGCCGCCAGCACCAGCCAGCCCTTGACCGAGGACCTGGTGGCTTCGTCGACGGCGACCAGAGACTCGCCCAGCGCGATGATCAGGACCAGGCCGTGGCGCTCGGCGAAATGAGCAGGGCTGCGCAGGTGATAGCCGCTGAAACTGGAGGTGACCCAGCCGCCGCCGAAGTCGATCGCGACCGCCGCGGCCCACAGCACGGTCTGCGCGGTTCCGCCGATCAGCGCGCCGATGACGAATGCGATCCAGGCCGCGGACAGCGGGATCGCGCCGAGCAGGACCTGAGCCCGCAGCCGACGGTCACAGGCTGCTGCATGCAGGTACAGCCCGGTATAGATGATCCGTACGACGGCAAGGGACACCGCGAGGACGACTGGCGCGTCCAGGTGACCGCCGCCCCAGGCGTCGGGCATGACCAGCCCGGCAATGAGCAAGGCGGCCATCGCGACGATCATGCCGAGCTGGATCAGGCCTCGGTCCGCCCTGGCCTGGTTGCCCACCCAGGCATAAGCCGACCACGACCACCACAGCAGGAGCAGCAGGATCAGCCCCTGCGCCAGCGTCACGAAGGTCAGCGAATGTGTCATGAACGAGATGACACGCGTAATAGCGAAGACGAACACCAGATCGAAGAAGATCTCGAAGGGGGTCACCCGGTGCGACTCCGCGGTCGCCGTCGGCCCCCGCCGGAAGACGCTGATCATTCGCACAGGCTATCGGCGCGCCTAGCCGCGACCGCGCGCCGATGTGCGACTGCTACACCGGTCACCCGGCCCGCGAGGAAATCGAGGTGCGGCAGGCCCGGCAGGGCTGACAGTGTGGCAGGCGTGCCAATGCCAACTACCGCTGATCTTCGCGGGCTACCCCGCCAGCTTGCCCGCACGCACCGCTTCAGCATGGGCGCACCGAACGCGTTCACCCTGAGCCGCAATGGCGGGACAGTCTTCTTCCTTCGCAGCAAGGCTGGCGATGACCCGGTGACCTGCCTGTGGGCACAGGACTGCGAGACCGGTGCGGAGCGACTGCTGGCCGATCCGCGGGTTCTGCTGGCTGGGGCAACCGAGCAGGTGTCGGCCGAGGAGCAGACCCGCAGGGAGCGAACCCGCCAGCTCGGCGCAGGCATCGTGAGCTACGCGGCTGACGATGAAGGTGAACTGCTCGCCTTTGCGCTGTCTGGCCAGCTCCGGGTGGTCAGTGCGGACGATGGCGGTGCACGAATGCTCGGCGCGGCTGAGCCGGTCATGGACCCGCGGCCAGACCCTACGGGCACACGCATCGGCTACGTCAGTGGCGGTGCACTCAGGGTGGTCGAGGCTAACGGCACCAGTGACCGCGCGGTGGCCACGCCCGAGCACCAGGACGTCAGCTACGGGCTGGCCGAGCACGTGGCGTCCGAGTCGATGCAGAGATACCGCGGCTACTGGTGGGCGCCTGACGGCAGCGCGCTGCTCATCGCCAGGGTGGACAACTCGCAGGTGCAGCGCTGGTACATCAGCGATCCGGCCGATCCGGCCAAGCCGCCGCGAGCCATGGCGTATCCGTCTGTCGGCACCGCGAACGCCGTGGTCGACCTGTGGATTGCCGACCTGGCCGCAGCGACGGAGCTACCCGCGCTGATCGCGGTGGACTGGGATAACCGCGCGATGGAGTACCTGACCGAGGCAGGCTGGGACGAGACAGGGCCGTACGCCGCCGTGGAGCGCAGGGACCAGCAGTTGCTGCAGATCCTCGGCATCGACGCAGCCACCGGACAGACCAGTGTGCTGGCCGAGCAGCGCGATGACGCCTGGATCTCGCTGGTGCCGGGACTGCCGGCCAGGACCGCATCGGGCTTGCTGGTGTCGAGCACGGACAGCGCAGATACCCGGCGGCTGACGGTTGGCGGGCAGCAGGTCACCCCGCCCGGCCTGCAGCTCGACGCGGTCGCGAGCGTGCACGGCGAGCGTGTGCTGTTCACCGCGTCGGACGAGCCGACCGAACTGCACCTGTGGAGTTACGACGCCGACAATGGCCTGGTCAAGGTGTCCGACGAGATCGGCGTCCATGTCGGCGTGCAGCGGGCGGACACTACGGTCCTGGTGTCCGGCGCGCCTGAACGGCCAGGCCAGATCGTCACCGTCAGCATGGCGGGGCTGGCCGATGGCCTGCCGCGCCAGCAGATCGCCTCGCACGCGGAGCGTCCGGTCCTGGACGTGCGGATGGAGCTGATGTCGCTCGGCCCGAGCGAACTGCGCGCGGCGCTGTTCCTGCCGTCCTGGTACTCCGCTGGTGACGGACCGCTGCCGGTGCTGCTCGATCCCTACGCGGGACCAGCCGCGGCGAAGGTCCTCGCTGAGCAGTACTGGTTCGACTATGTCTCGCAGTGGTTCGCCGAGCAGGGCTTCGCGGTGCTGGTGATCGACGGTCGCGGCACGCCCGGCCGCGGGCCCGCCTGGGAGCGCGCGATCTACCTGGACATCGCCGCGCCGGTGCTGGCCGACCAGATTACCGGCCTGCAAGCGGCCGCTAGCAGGTCGGACGCGCTCGACCTCGGCAAAGTGGCCATCCGCGGCTGGTCGTTCAGCGGGTTTCTCGCGGCGCTCGCCGTGCTCAGACGGCCCGATGTCTTCCACGCCGGGATTGCCGGAGCGCCGGTCACCGATCAGCGGCTCTACGACACGCACTGGCGGGAGCGCCATCTTGGTCATCCAGATCAGCATCCGGATGCCTACGACCGCTGCTCGCCGCTGCTCGAGGCGGCATCGCTGCGGCGCCCGCTACTGCTGGTGCACGGGCTCAGCGACGACAACGTGTTCGCTACGCACACGCTGCGGCTGTCAGCCGCGCTGCTGGCGGCGGGCCGCCCGCACGAGGTGCTGCCACTGCCAGGCGCCACGCACCTGGTTTCGGAGCAGGCGGTCACCGAGAACCTTCTACTGCACCAGCTTGACTTCCTGCAGCGGGCACTCGGGCTGCCAAGGTCACTCGACCTGAGACCGGATCAGCCCTCGCCGATCACCGCCTGACACCGCTGGTCAGCCACGCTTAACCCCCCCATGCCAAGGGAGTCGCCGCCCCACAGCCTCGCCCGCCGCTGTTGTTACCCAGCCCGATCGTGGCCGAGGTCTGTTACGCGGCCGAGTCGAGGGTCGGGCCTCGCGGCGAAGATTTCCGGCTCGCTACACGATAGGGATCACCGGGGGTGAAGGTAGCGAGCGGCCGCGGATCACGAGTTCGGTCGTACTCCCGCAGGAGCGCGATATAGCGATCCTTGTCCACAGCCCAGTCATACGACTCAAGCAAATCGTCGCCTTGTGCCGCGAGGAAGGCGAGATCCGCGAGCAGCCGAGTGGTCCTGCCGTTGCCGTCGATGAACGGATGGGTGCGAACGGTCTCAGCGTGGACGGCGATTCCGAGCTCGCGCGCTGTCCAGTCCTGGGTGTTCTCCCAGCGGTAGCGGGCGTTCTCAAGGAAAGCGCGAAAGCGCCATCGCGATCTGCTCCGGTGCGATCCCGATGTTCAGCTCGCGTGTGCGGAACCGGCCGGCCCAGGTCCAGATGTCGCCGTAGAGCCTCAGATGGAGATCGCGGAGGAAGCGGTCGGAGAGGATCTCGTCGAGGCCGAGGGCGCCGTCAGCGACTACGTCAAGGAGGTGCTCGGAGACGTCGACGAGAACTGCCTGCTCGGCTTCGTAAAGATCCGCTTTCGTCGGGTCATCCCCGAGCAGCTCCCGCGCCTGCGCGGTAAGCGCGCCGACTTCTTCGGGATCGAGCGGTGTCTCGCCGTAGCCTGGCGCCAGCGCCATCAGGCTGACTGACGGCGCGCAGCCAAAAACCGCTCGACCTTCTCGGAGCGCACATACCCCGCTGGGACCCCGCGGCGCTCGAGCTCGGCAGATGCCTTCGCCGAGCGGAGGGCAGCACGGCGCAGCGCCTCACGCGTCACGCCCTTGCGCTTCATGCTGCTCACCTCCACTATCGGTTGGTGTCAAGCGTATCGCGACGCTGGTTGTGACCACTTCTCCCAGGAGGATTTGCAGGTCCAGACAAGTCTGCCATCGGTCATCCGGTCTGCTCGGATGGCGCTCCGGTCCGTCCGGAGCCCAACATGGTCCCATGCTTCTTGGGCCGCAGTTAGCAGAGCGTCAGCAAGATCGGCTCCATGAGGGTCCGCGCTTGTAGCTGTCAGCTGGCTGCCGTCAGGGAACAGGAAACTCGGCCGCGCATCAACCGCCTCGGCCAGGTTCCGCGACAAGGTCATCAACCCTGGTCAAAGCTCCACGGCCTCGGCGCGAATGTGGTCGTCCTGTGGCTTGAGCGCACTTCGCGCAACGACGTCCACCCCGACGCCAAGGAGCTCCTCCAGGTCCTGGAACAAGCCGACGTGATCAAGAAGAGACGTGCCCGGCTCGATATCCACGAGCAAGTCCAGGTCGCTGTCCTGGCGAGCCTCTCCCCTGGCGACCGAACCGAACACGGCCACCCGATGGGCCCTGCGCTTACGCGCGACGCGGGGGATCTCCGGGCGGCGGCGGCGCAGCTCCTCCAGTGTCAGCACGTCACCTGCTGCTGTCGGCAGTGCTGTCAGCCGCGGCCCTGGGGCTCGGCTGGCGGGCGTGGCCACTGGTCGCCATGTCTCAGCTGATGACCTTCTGCTTCTGGTTCCTGACGTGCACCGGACACCAGCGCCGCCAGTTCCTCGGCCTGAGGCTGCCGGCAGACAGCCGGTAAAAAGCTCCTCCGCCTTACGCCAAATGCGTCGTCGGCCAGGACGAGCTCGCCAAGCGCCGCATGGCGAGGCCTTGCGCCATTGCTTCGGCACGTATTGGGCACGGCCACCTGCATCTGGCCAGCATTTGGCGCACAGTTGTCCAGGGCGCGACCGAGCAAGATCACAGAATCCAGGTGTTACCGCAGGTCAAGTGCGCGAGACCAGGACCTTCGAACGGTGGGGCGGGTGGGGCTCGAACCCACGACCGGCGGATTATGAGTCCGCTGCTCTGACCGGCTGAGCTACCGCCCCGGGCACTGACAGACCATTACAGCAGAGTCCGGCGATGCCCGGCGACTGCGCACGCCCGGCCTGCTGGTAACGGCCGCTACCGGCTGCTGAGCTGCATCTCCATGGCATGCTCCACCAGCGCGATCAGCGTCGATTTGGTGGAATTGCGGCCCCGTGCGTCGCACTGCATGATCGGCACTCGCGGGCTGATCGAGAGCGCCTCCTGCACGTCAGTAAGAGCGTGCGGAAAGTCGCCGTGGAACCCGTTGACCGCCACGATGAATGGCAGGCCGGCGGACTCGAAGTAGTCGACCGCGGGGAAGGAGTCGGCCAGCCTGCGGGTGTCCACCAGCACGACAGCACCGATAGCGCCCTGGATCAGGTCGTCCCACATGAACCAGAACCGGTGCTGGCCCGGCGTGCCGAACAGGTAAAGAATCAGCCCGGCGTCCAGGGTGACGCGGCCGAAGTCCATTGCAACGGTCGTCGTCGTCTTGTCCGGGGTGTGGCTCAGGTCATCCAGGCCATCGCTGGCCGTGGTCATCACAGCCTCGGTCGTGAGCGGCGTGATCTCGGACACCGAGCCCACGAACGTCGTCTTCCCGACGCCGAAGCCGCCCGCGACGACGATCTTTACCGATGTCATCGCGGCTTCCGCGGCCGCCGTAGGGACGGCCCTAGAGCTTGCGAAGTCCACTGAGAACCCTTTCGAGCAGGTTGATGTCCGGGCGACCCTGTGCGTGGTCGATCTGGTGGACCCGGACCAGTCCTTCCATTGCCATGTCCGCGATCAGGACACGGGCGACACCGAGCGGCATTCTCAGCACCGCCGAAATCTCCGCCACCGATCGCCAGTCACGGCAGAAGCCGAGAATGGCCTGACACTCAGGGCTGAGTACCGACAGGTCATGCGCCTCGTAATGAGACGCGGCCACCATCGCCTCGATCTGCAGTTGGTAGCGGGGCTTGGTGCGGCCGCCGGTCACCGCATACGGCCGGACCAGTGCGCTGCCCTCCGGCTCCATGCCGTGGGCGATCTGGTCGAGCACGCGGGCGTCCGTGGGCGCCGGGACATGCCCGGCGGCGAACTCGAAATCTGACCGGCCTAGGTCGTCACGGCCGACCGGATAGAGGCGCTCGCCCGCGTCCCAATCATCGCGGCCGGGGCCAAACACGGCAGCCTCCTGTCACTATCGGCCGCCCTCTCCCCACCCAGGCTGCCCGCCACCGCGGACCTCAGGTGTTAGGGCGCTGCCAACCCGCTCCACGAGCAGCGCCATCTCGTACGCAACAAGGCCCATGTCGCAGTCAGCAGCCGCTAGCACGGCGAGGCTCGAGCCGTCGCTGATCGCCATGATGACCAGCAGGCCGCGGTGCATCTCCACGACCGTCTGGGTAACGGCACCACCTTCGAACACTCGCGCAGCGCCCTGCGTCAGGCTTGTCAACCCGGACGTGACCGCCGCCAGCTGGTCAACCCTGTCGGCCGGGAAGCCTTGCGAGAACGCCATCGGCAGCCCGTCTGCGGAGACCACGATCGCGTGGGCCACTGACGGGACCCGCTCGACGAAGTTCGTGATCAGCCAGTTCAGGTCCTGAGCCGGACGCACAAGCGGACTCACAGGCGCACCTTCCTCTCGCGGCGTGCATCCGGTCCCGTCGGACGCGGCACCGCCGTGGCTTCACGAGGACAGGCCAGCTGGCGCGTCCACGTTCTCAGGCTAAGCATGACCATCTCGGGATGATCGTGTCACCCTCATCGAGAACCGTCATCCCCATCTGAATCTCCGTCGTCCCCGGTGAGGGCCGCCCGTCCTTCCCTGATGCCGCGCTGGAAGCTCGCAAATCGTTCCCTGGTCGCAGCTGCGGACCGAACGGGCGCGGGCGCTGCCGCCTCCGGAGTTGCGGTGCCAGGCACCAGGTTCGCCTGTGGTACGCGTTTCGGCAACCCCGCCGACGTAGTGCCACCAGTGGACGGCGAGCTGACCGCGGCCGCGGCTTCCCAGCCCTGGTCCGACGGCGTGGACCAGACCGCCTCGGGTGCCTCAGGAGCCTCGGCAGTCTCCGACTGGGCTGGCCAGCCGCCAAGGCCGCTACGGCCACGGCGGAACCAGTCGGACTCGACGGCTTCAAAGATCGGCAGTCTGTTCGCGGCTGCGACGTGCTCGGCTGGCGGCACGACCACATCGTCCGGCGATCCGAACCCGGTCGCCGCGCCGAGCCCGGCAGCCGAGGCAGTGCTGCCCGGCTGGCTCTGCCGGGGAATGACGGCCGGAGTCGCCATGAACTCCGTGGTGCCGGCGAACTCGGGCGCGCCGCCGAAGTCGGCCCCGCCACCGAAGTCCGGTGCGCTGCCAAAATCTGTCGTGCCGGCGAACTCTGTCGTGCCGGCCTCGGCCAGGCCAGAGTCTGTGATCGGCATGGGGCCGGTGCCGAAGTTCGCGACTGGCATCGGTCCGGTACCGAACGGCTCGCCCGGCGCGTAGCCGCCAGCGGGGCTGCCCGCGGCCTGATCGGCGGCCGTGTCGCCGCTGCCGTTATCGCCTAGCGAACCGGATCCGAAGACCGGCAGCGGGCTCGTCGTCGCCGGACTCCCCCAGGTGGACGTGCCCGGATGCGGCCCGGCGCCCGGCACCCGGCGCATGCCAAGGCCGCCGTTGCTGCCGGCGTCCGCCTGCAGCGATGCGAACTTGGGTGCCCGTGCAGCGTTGATCTCGTCAGAGACGGAGACCACCTCGGCGCCGGGAACGCTCGAACCCGAGGCCAGGGCCCCGGCCGCAACCGAAGCGGGATCGAACCGGCGCATGCCCGGAGCACCAGCGTCAGTCTCGTGGCTGACGACCTCGTCCGGCAGCCAGACCAGCGCGGTGAGGCCGCCAGCCGACGCAGGCCGGAGCCGAACCCGGATGCCATGCCGCGCCGCTAGCCGCGCGACCACAAACAGCCCCATCCGGCGGGACACGGCGACGTCGACCACCGGCGGGTTGTCGAGCCGCCAGTTGGCGTGCGCCATCTCCTCAGCGCCCATGCCGACGCCCTGGTCGGTGATGTCCAGCAGCACGCCGCCGCTGCTCAGCAGGTGGCCGGCCACGACCACGGGGGTCTCAGCAGAGGAGAACGAGGTCGCGTTCTCGGCCAGCTCGGCGAGCAGGTGGACCACGTCGTTGACAGCATGCCCGCGCACCGCGATGCCGGGCTGGACATTGAGGGTAACGCGCTCGTATTGCTCGATCTCGGAGACGGCGGCGCGCAGCACGTCAACGAGGGCGACCGGCTGATTCCACCGCCTCGTAGCGTCGTGGCCAGCCAGAACCAGCAGGTTTTCCGAGTTGCGGCGCATCCGGGTGGCCAGGTGGTCCATCTGGAACAGGCTGGACAGCCGGTCCGAGTCCTGCTCGCCCTGCTCCAGGTCGTCGATCAGCCGGATCTGCCGCTCGACCAGCGACTGGCTGCGCCTGGACAGGTTGACGAACATGGCGTTGACGTTGCCGCGCAGCGCCGCCTCGTTGGCCGCCAGCCGCAATGCTTCCCGGTGCACCTGGTCGAATGCCCGGGCAACTTCACCGATCTCGTCGGTCGAGTCCACATCGATCGGCTCGACTTCGAGCGGCATTCCCGCGCCGTCAGAGTCGCTCATCCGGCGGACGGTCTCTGGCAGCCGGACACCTGCCACCTCGAGCGCGCCGGACCGCAGCCTGCGCAGCGGCCTGACCATCGACCGGCCGACCACGGTGGTGAGCAGCAGCGCAAGCAGGAGCACGACCAGTACGGCGCCGCCGACCACGCTCGCGTCGATGATGGCCTGGCGGCGCAGCGCGGCAGCCCGATCGACGGTCTGCAGCACGAGGTCCTGCTGGACCGTGCGCATGGCATCGATCGTGCCGGTCGTCATGGCCCCGTCCCACAAACCCACGGTGGTGCCCAGGTTGCTGAGCGAAGGGCTCTTCTGGCCGAAGGCCAGCGCCTGCAGCTCGTACTTGTTCGCGTCGTCGACGAGGCCGCCCGCGCCGCCGCCGGACAGCGTGTTGTTGTACAGGCTCCATTGCTGCGGGGTGGAGGTGAGCTTGAACTCCGCCAGGTCAGCGGTCTCCTCGTTCAGCGCAGTCTGGACGTCCTGCAGGACCGTCGGGCTGATGACCCCGGTCGCGAACGCGTAGTCGAGGTAGCCGCGCTGCTCAGAGGCGAGCTCCTCGATGCCGGACATCAGTCCCAGCACGCGCACGTCGCTGGCCAGCGCCGGGTCGCTGCTACCCAGCGCGATGTTGTCATCGATGGCCAGCAACTGGTCGATGAGCGCGTTGTACTTACTGATGACCACCAGCACCGGCAGGCTCTGCGTGGTGGCGGACTGGCGCAGCAGCGTCACGTTGCCGAGCAGTGTGCTGATGTTCTGCGCTTCGCTCTGGACCAGGGCCGGGTACGCGGCGCCGACCGTCGTCAGTTCCTGCTGGACTTTCGTGATCCACGGATTGGTCTTGCCCCAGGCCTGGCCGATCAGGCCGAAGCCGTTAGCGGCGGCGCTTTTGTGCGCCATCTCGCCGGCCCGGCCCGCGTTGCCGGCGGCAATGTACTGGACTGTCTGATCGCGCTCATCCTGGAGGGCCGCGGCCAGCACGGTCACCGAGGAGCTGAGGTTGGCCAGCTGTTCCACTCGCTGGTAGGCCAGCGCGCTCTGGACCGATGTCACGATACGAGTGGTGCCGAGTACCAGCGCAGTGAGCGTGGGGATGATGATTAGCAGCAGCAGCCGCGACCGCACGCGCCAGTTCTTCAGTGACCGCCGCGATGGCCGCGGGCCGGGCTGCGCCTGCTGGCCCGATCCGGATGCCCTGTGGTCATTCGCGCCGATGCCGGTGCTTCCCGCGGCCGGGCGGGCGGTGGTCACGCCAGTGTCGGCCGCGGCTGCGGCGCGGACCTTGCTGTCTCGGGACGGCACGATCTCTGAACCCCTTACCTGGTGGCCGCGACATGGGCGGATGCCAGTGCGGTAATGGACACTACCGACACGGCGAACCTCCCAGGTAACGACTCTGCATCGGGCGCAGTCACTTAGCCAGGCGCAACTCTAGCCGGTAACCGGGTAACGTGCGGCAATACGGGCACGAACCGGAAAAACCGATGTAACGTGACGTTTGCCCTGCCTCCTGGCAGCAATAGGGTACTCTCTGCCGCAACGTCCGTGTTCAGAAAACTGTCCGGTTCCCTTGCCGGATCGCCGGATGAGATCGCGATAGAGCCAACCGCGCAAGGAGAGTCATGAGGCTGTATCCGGCCGGAATCTCGCTGCCGAACCGGCGCCGCGGAGTCGCCAGGACGCGGCTGCTGCTCGCCGGAGCATCCGGACTGGCCGTCCTGCTGGCAGCCGGCTGCGGGAGCAGCAGCACGGGAGCTGGCGCCTCATCAACAATCAAGATCGGCGCGGTACCCGGCATCGGGGACGCGCCTCTTTACCTGGCCCAGCACAGCGGGACGTTCACCGCGGCCGGCCTCACCGTTCAGATCAAGCCCTACCCCAACGACGCCGCTGAGCTCAGCGCACTCCAGCAGGGTCAGATAGATATAGCCGCCAGCGATTACGGCAGCATCTTCTATACCGAGGAACAGCGGACGACAAGCGACCTGCGGATCATCGCCGACGGCTACGACGCCACCTCAGGCGTGGTCGCGGTGCTGACCATGCCTGGCTCGTCGATCAAGACGCCCATCGACTTGGAAGGCCAGCACGTCGGCGTGCCCAGCTATGACGTGCTCTCCGGCGTCAAGCCCGCAGGCCATCCGATCAGCCTCGAGTCCGCCGCGGCCAACCAGGCGCTCTTCAGCTACCTCGCAGCGAACTCGAACACAGTGACCTGGGTGCCGATGTCCCAGCCGGCCGAGCTAGCCGCGCTCAAGAGCGGACAGCTCAAGGCCATCCTGGTCAGCGAGCCCTACATCTACCAGGCGGAGAGTCAGTTCGGCGCGGTCGAGGTGCTCGATGCGGCCAGCGGCTCGACGGCCAACCTGCCGCTGTCCGGATACGTGGCGACCGAGGCCTGGGTCAAGTCACACGGCGCGGCGGTGGCCGCCTTCAGATCCTCGCTCTCGCACGCACAGGCCACGGCGGCGATGGCCGGCCCTGTTCAGCAGACCCTGCAGACATCCCCCGTCGGGCTGACGAAAGAGCAGGCCGCGCTGGTGACCATCGGCACGTTCCCGACGTCCACCAACGCCAGCGACCTGGACCGAGTCGCCCGGATCATGTACGAGGAGCACCTGCTCAAGAACCCGCTGGGGGTCGGGCGGATGATCGTCCCGTAACTGACGGGACCGATCTAGCCCAGGCCCAGCTGGCGGGCGATCACCATGCGCTGCACTTCGGACGTGCCCTCGCCGATTTCGAGTACCTTGGCGTCCCGGTAGAACCTGGCCACCGGGAACTCGTTCATGAACCCGTAGCCGCCGAAGATCTGGGTGGCGTCCCTGGCATTGTCCATGGCTGCGTTCGAGCAGGTCAGCTTCGCGATCGCGGCTTGCTTCTTGAAATCCTCGCCGGCCACCAGCCTGGCCGCCGCGTCGTACCAGGCCAGCCGGGCACCATGGGCCCTGGTCTCCATATCCGCGATGCGGAACTGGATTGCCTGATAGTGCCCGAGCTCGTGCCCGAAGGCGGTGCGCTGCCGGACGTAACGCAGGCACTCATCGATGCAGCCCTGGGCCAGCCCGGCCGCCAGCGCCGCGATCGCGACCCTGCCCTCGTCCAGTGTCTGCAGGAACTGCGCGTAACCCCTGCCGAGCTCTCCGAGCAGATTCTCGCTGGGCACGCGGCAGCCGGAAAAGGCCAGTTCTCTGGTATCGGAAGCACACCAGCCAACCTTGGAGTACTCCGGGCCGACGGTAAAGCCGGGCGTGCCCGCCGGGACCATGATCGCGGAAATCTCCGGCCTGCTCGCTGCCCGGCCGGTAATCGCCAGCGCTGTCACGACCGAGGTGATCGAGGTGCCGGAGTTGGTGATGAATGCCTTCGACCCGTCGATCACCCACTGATCCCCGTCCAGCCGCGCCGTGGTCCGCATGCCGCCGGGAATGTCCGAGCCGCCGCCGGGCTCGGTCAGCCCGAACGCTGCGAGCCGCTCGCCCCGGCACAAGTCAGGCAGCCAGCGTTCCCTCTGTGCAGCAGATCCGAACCGGAAGATCGGCATCGCGCCAAGGCCGACGGCGGCCTCCAGCGTGATCGCGACCGATGAGTCCACCCTGGCTAGTTCGTGCAGTGCCAGGCAGAAGGCGAAGTAGTCGCCGCCCATCCCGCCGTAATCTTCGGGGAACGGCAGCCCGAACAGTCCGAGCTTGGCCATCCGGGCAACGATCTCGTACGGAAACTCGCCGCGCTCGTAGTAGCCGCCTATCACCGGCGCTACGACCTGCCGGGCAAAGTCCTCGACCGTGCCGCGCAGCGCCTCCTGCTCTTCGTTGAGCGTGAAGCCGATCATGGCTGGATGCTACCGGCCGGTTCGGCGGGAAGCACGGGCGCCCAGGTCAGCGGCCCGATGCCAGGTCAGCCGGCCGGGCCTGGCACTATCACGCCGGCTTCGCGCGTTAGTCTCTCGTGCATCGAAGACAGCTTGCACCGGGCCGGCCATGAAGCCCCAGGAGGACGTGATGGCGACGCTAACCTGCCCCAACTGCGCAGCTGCGGTGAAGCAGGACGACCTGATCTGCTTCACCTGCGGCGCCAACCTGCCGAGGGTCAGCTTGCGTGGTGACGACGCACCCGCGCCGACCACCGTGATGCAGGAGTACCTGCGTCCCCAGGAGCGGAACAGCAACATCTCACCGGCCGTGCTACGGCTGTCGTTTCCCACCGGGAACGTGGAGGTCCCGGCCGGAACCACCTTGCTGCTCGGCCGCGACCCGGCCGAATCGCTGGTCGCCGCGGCCTTCGCCGACTTCGAGAACGTATCCCGACGACACGCCACCATCACCATGGATGACGGCGGGCGCGCCAGTATCAGGGACGAGAACTCGACGAACGGCACCTTCGTCAATGGCGACAGGGTGCTGCCTGGCATCGCCGTCCGGCTTGCCGATGGCGATGTCGTCCGGCTCGCGGCTGACGTGTCGGCCGAGGTCGTACTGCCGCGCCAGGAACCGGACCCCTCCCGTTACAGCCGTCCGGATCACGCCTAGCCAGCTGGGGAACTCCGCAGGCATCAGGCCTTCTGCAGTCCGGCCGTAATCTCGCGGCCAACTGGCCTTAACCTTGGTGGACGTGATCCACTTTGAGCTGAGCTGGCAGCAGGCGGCCGCCGCGGCGGGCGCCCTCGCTGTCACGTCCGCGGCGCTGCGACTCCCCCGGCGCCCGCGGCTGGCCTCGGCCGCAGTCGGAACGCAGGAGAGCGCGCTGGCTCTCGGCTTGTTCGCGCTCTGGCAGTACGCCGGGTCATTCTCGGTCATGGGACCCGGCGGTGCACTCGGCCGGGCACGCTGGATCTGGGACTTCGAGCGAGGTGTCTACCTGCCCAGCGAGGCGGCCGTGCAACGGCTGTTCCTGCCGCACCCGCTGGTGGTCCAGTTCTTCAACCTGTATTACGACGCGCTGCACTTCCCGGTGCTGATCGGCTGCATGATCTGGCTGTTCGCCAGGCATCGCGACAGCTACCGGCGCTGGCGCACGACACTGGTCGCGTTCACCGGACTCTGCCTGCTCGTGCAGCTGATCCCGGTGGCCCCGCCCCGGATGCTTCCCGTCGCCGGAATGGTCGACACGGGCGTGCTGTACCACCAGTCGGTCTACTCCGCGACGAGCGGTTTTAATCCGGACCAGCTATCGGCGATGCCGTCGGTGCATATCGGCTGGGCGATCCTGGTGGCGGTGGCGATCATCGGCACAGCCCGCAGCCGCTGGCGCTGGCTCGCCGTCGGCTACCCGGTCCTGACTACGCTCGCGGTGGTGGTCACCGCCAACCACTTCTGGCTGGACGGCGTCGTGGCCGGCGCGATCCTTGCGGTCGTGCTCGCCGTCCAGGCAGCCGTCCGGCAGCGCCGCGGCTCGCAGCGCACGACAGTGCTACGGGGCCGAGTCGTCGATGGTGATGCCCAGCGCTTCGGCGAGCACGGGAGCCACCAGCGCGAGCTGGCCGGAGCTGATGGTGGCCCCGCGCAGGGACTGGGTGTCGATGATCAGCCCGAGCGCGGCGCCACGCAGGTCGGTGCGGTCCATGGTGACCTTGCTCAGGTCAGCCCGGACGAGCTCGGAGCCGGGGAACGAGCACTGGCTCAGCGTTGCGCCCGCGAAGTCGACGTCCCGTAGCACGCAGTTGTCGAACGTGACCTGGGTCAGCTGGGCGGCCCGGAAGTTCACCGAGTCGAGCTTGCAGCCACTGAAGACGACCTGGCGTAGCTCCGACCCGTAGACCTGCAGGCCAGCCAGCGATGATCCAATGACAGTCACCTCGTGCCAGTGGCTGTCTGCCATAGTCGTGCCCGTCAGCCGCACGTCACGCATCCAGACAGAGCGCAGGCTCGCACGCGAGAGCCGCCCGTCAGCGATCGACACCTGGCGTAGCGCGCAGTCGAGCAGGCGGGCGTTCGGTGCGTTCGGTGCGTCAAACTCGGCTCGCTCGAAGAGCACCGTGTCATAGTCGGCTCCGGAGCTGAGGTCGCCCTCGTGCAGGTCCAGCGCGTCAGCGAAGGGCAGGTCAGCAAAGTCAGGTACCTTCACGGCGATCCTCCGGGGTGCGGTGTGACGAGTCCGGCGGCTGGCCGGCCGCCAGGTAACGACGGACATCCTGTGCCTCGGCTGCCAGCGCCGTGGCGGCCGCCGCGGGCAGCTCTGCGGAACTGTCCAGGACGGCCTCGCCGGAAATCCAGGCCCAGCAGCCTGCAGCTGCGCCGCCGACCAGCGCGAACGGACGGAACAGCCCGTTGGTCGTCACGATCCCCTGCAGGTCACCGAGTATCGCGGCGCGCGAGGCCCAGCCGAGCAGCAGCGGATCGAACGAGCCGAGCAGACGAGGCGGCGGCAGGCCGCCGTCCGGCGGCCCGTCGCGCAGCTCGGCCAGGTCATCGGCGCGGTCCTTAAGCTCGGCCGTGATTCCCGCCAGTCCGCGCCGGGCCTGGCCCAGCGGAATGCCCGCCCACTTCGCCAGGTCGCGATCCGATGCCGGGCCGTGCCCCGCGAGGTAACGGCGGGCCAGCCAGGCGAGCGCAACCTCCGGCTCCGGCTCAGGCGGCGGGGCCCCGAGCCACTCCCGGACATGGACGTAGGCATGCTGGGCGCCGACCATCGGCCCGCGGACCGCGATTCCGCGCAGGCTGGCCAGCATCATGACATGCAGTGCCGCCTCGGCTGGCAGGCCAGCGCCCGTGATGATTCCGGCGACCTGCGGTCTGGTGAGCGGCCCGTCCGCAACGAGCGCCGTGGCGACCGCCGCCACGGCCACGTCCGCGCTCGCCGCCGACACGCCGTGCCCGGCCAGGATGCGCAGGCAGCCAGCGTGCCATTGGGGCCGGACCGTCAGCCGGTGCAGCCACCAGTAATCCTCGCTGCGCACCAGGTGCAGGGTCCCGCGGTTCAGCCAGGTGATGACCAGCGATCGGTCCGTGGTCAGCGCCCGGTCAACATCGGCTACGGACAGCCCGCTGCTGCGGGCCCGAATGGCGAGCCGCGCGCCGCGCGGATCCTGCCCCTGGATGGCCAGCAGCCGATCTGCCACCGCGACAGGCGAGGCGGCGGGCTCCCCGGTCAGCAGCTGCGCGGCGAAGCGGCTGGCCGCAAACTGGCTGGCCCGGGTGTTCTCTGCCACCCGCCCATGATGGCGGATGAGGCTGACAGTCCGGTCATGACCGTCCCAGTCGCGCGTCACTTCCCGGTCCCGGAAGGCGCACCACCGACAATACTGAAGTAACCGCTTGACTATCACGCTGGATATGGCATACTCAAGCACATGCTTAACCAAGTGGCTGAACGTAACCCGGCCGCCGACCTGGACCGGGTGTTTCAGGCGCTGGCCGATCCCGGACGGCGGCTGATGGTAGAGCGGCTTACCCGCGGGCCGGCTTCGGTCAGCGAGCTGGGCAGGCCACTCGCCATGTCGCTGGCCGCGGTAGTCCAGCACGTTCAGGTCCTGGAAGCCAGCGGCCTGGTCCGGTCGCAGAAAGTCGGCCGCACCCGCACCTGCAGCATCAATGCAGTCGCGCTGCGGTCGGCTGAGGACTGGATCTCCGAGCGTCGTTCCCTCTGGGAGCGAAGGCTCGACCGGCTGGGCGACTACCTGGCCGACACCGATGACAGCGACAGCAACCGTCCCGAGGAGGGCACACCATGACCAGCCAGGCGACCACGCCGCGATCTGTGGACCACAGCACTTTCGTCATCGAGCGCGCGTATCCGGCAAAGCCCGACCGGGTATTCGCTGCCTGGGCCGATAGCAAGGCCAAGGCAATCTGGATGGACGACCCTGACTTCAAGTCCGACGGGACTGAGGCTGTCCTCGACTTCCGGGTCGGCGGGCACGAGCGCTTTAGCGGCCTCGACCCATCAGGCGGGACCTACCGGTACGACGCGACCTACTACGACATCGTTCCCGGCCAGCGCATCGTCTACTGCTACGAGATGTACGCGGGCGACGACCGGATGTCGGTATCGATTGCCACCGTGGAGATCGTGCCCGACCAGGACGCCAGCAAGCTCACCTACACCGAGCAGGGCGCGTTCCTTGACGGCATCGACAAGCCGGACACGCGCGCCGAGGGCACTGCCGCGATGCTCGACGCACTGGGCAGCTACCTCGCCTCGCAGCCCGCCGACTGAGGCCGTCCCCCCGAGCCCAGGCCAAGATCCACTAGGCAGACGTTCGGGGTTCTAGTGCTGCACCCGCGGCATTAGAACCCCGAACGTTCGGCAGCACGGCGCTTCCTACCGCTTCTCGCTGTCGAGACTGGCCATTCCGGGTGAGTCGTAACGGTCGCCGGCGACCTGAGAGCTCGGGACTGCCGCTTCAATGGCGGCCAGCTCGGCAGGGCTCAAAGCCAGCTCCAGGCCCTGCAGCGCCTCCGCCAGCCGGTCACGCCGCTTGGTGCCGATCAGCGGGATGATGTCGTCGCCGCGCGAGGCGACCCAGGCGATGGCGAGCTGCGCGGTGCTGACGCCACGGCTGGCCGCGATGTGCTCCAGTGCGGTCAGCAGGTCGAGATTGCGCCGCAGGTTCTCACCCTGGAACCTGGGAAACCTGGCTCGCGGGTCGCCTGCCGGAAGCTGCCGGGCCACCTCGCTGCTCAGCAGGCCGCGCGACATGATGCCGTATGCGGTCACGCCGATGCCCAGCTCCCGGACTACGGGCAGGATCGACGCCTCAATCCCCCGGCTCATCAGCGAGTACTCGATCTGCAGCGCAGTGACCGGGTGCACGGCAGCGGCCCGGCGGATCGTGTCCGCGCCCACTTCCGACAGGCCGAGGTACCGCACGTACCCGGCCTTGACCATTTCAGCGATCGCGCCAACCGTGTCCTCGATGGGCACCCGGTGGTCGAGCCTGGCCGGCTGATACAGGTCAACGTAATCGGTGCCGAGCCTGGTCAGTGTGTACGCCAGCGAGTTCTTCAGCGCGACCGGGCTGGCATCGTGGCCAATGAACGCGCCGCCAGGATCGCGCTGGCCGCCGAACTTGACCTGGATGAACACGCTGCCGCGATCTACGCCGCGCAGCGCGTCACGCAGCAGTAGCTCGTTGTGCCCCATGCCGTAGAAGTCGCCTGTGTCGAGCAGCGTGATTCCGGCGTCCAGGGCTGCCCGGATGGTAGCGATGCTCTCCGCCTCGTCGGCCGGCCCGTAGATGCCCGACATTCCCATCAGGCCAAGTCCGGCCCGCGATACGCGCGGACCGCCGCGGCCAAGTTCGGTCAGCTCCATCGGGCTCCGTCACCTCCATGATCGGTGCTGGTTGATGATCCATGCCGGGCGCAACACGTGCTGGCCGGTGTCCCGCGCTGGCCGGTTTCCTGGGCTGGCCGGTTTCGCGGGCTGGCCGGTTTCCTGCGCTGGCCGCGATCGGCGCTGGGCCGTAATCCCCACTGCCGGCTCAGTCCGCCCCGGGCGCGCTGCCGGAAGTCGACATGTAGACCGGCTCACCCTGAACGTAGGTCGCCAGCACGCCGGTGCTGCCGATCTCCGACGGCGGCCCGGCGAACGGGTCGCGGTCGAGTACGACAAGGTCGGCAAGCTTGCCTGGCTCTATCGTGCCGGTCTCGTCGTCGAGGTGATTCACGTAGGCGGAGCCAATCGTGTAGGCAGCCAGTGCCTCGGCAAGCTGCAGGCTCTGGCTAGGCAGGAACGGCTCCGCCTCGGCGCCCGTCGACCCCTGCAGGGACCTGTTCACCGCGACGTGGACTGCGCGCATCGGATTGGCGCTGCTGACCGCCCAGTCGCTGCCGGCGGCCAGCCTGGCACCAGAATGCAGCAGATCGCCGAAGACGTACTGCCGCGCCGTCCGCGCGGGCCCGATAAAGGGGATCGTCAGCTCATCCATCTGCGGCTCGTGGGCTGCCCACAGGCCCTGCATGTTCGCCGTGACACCCAGGGCCGCGAACCGCGGCACGTCGTCCGGATGCACGACCTGGAGGTGAGCGATGTGGTGCCGGTTGCCGGCGCCGCCCCAGCCGCCGTCAGCCCAGCCGCCGTCAGCCCAGCCGCCGTCAGCCCAGCCGCCGTCAGCCCGGCCGCCCTGAGCATCGATGCCGCCCGCACCGCCGCCGTTGGCCAGCCTGGCCGCCTCGATCGCATCAAGCGCCTCCCGCACGGCCCGGTCGCCGATGGCGTGCACATGCACCTGGAACCCGGCAGCGTCCAGCTGCGTGAGGTACTCGCGCAGCGCCAGCGGGTCTACATAAGACAGTCCGCTGCCGTGCGCGTGGCAGCCGGTCGGGTCGTGGTACGGCTCAAGCATTGCGGCGGTGAAGTTCTCGGCGACGCCGTCTTGCATGATCTTCACGGTATTGGCCCGGAACCTGGGTGCGCGGCCTCGCTCCCGCCGGGTGAGGATGTCGGGCAGCTGCTCGCCGCCGCGCTCCCGGTCCCACCACAGGGCGCCTTCTACCCGCGCCGTCAGCTGTCCGCTCGCTGCGGCCGCCAGGTAGACCGGCAGCGGGTCCGGCGAGCCCAGGTAGTCGCCGACGATGGCATCCTGCCAGGCGGTGATGCCGCGGGCGTGCATGTGGCGCTGCGCCAGGAGCAACCCGGCTAGCCGCTCCGCCACGCTCAGTTCCGGCAGCAGCCGGGCGACGAGGTTCGCGGCGCCCTCGTGCAGCGTGCCCTGCGGTCCCCCATCCGGCTCGCGCTCTATCCGCCCGTCAGCGGGATCGGGGGTACGGGCATCGATGCCTGCCAGCCCGAGGGCTCGCGTGTTCGCCCAGGCGCCGTGCCCGTCGCGGTTCGACAAGTAGGCCGGACGGCCGCCGGTGACCCGGTCAAGCTGGTGCCGGTCGGGCGTGCCGCCCGCAAACCACTCCATCCGCCAGCCGGAGCCGGCGATCCATTCACGGTCCGGATGCTGACGGGCGAAGTCCTCGATCCTGGCCATCGCACCGGCCAGATCCTGCGCGCCCATCAGGTTGCAGCCCAGCATCGTGATGCCGGCGAAGGCCGGGTGGCAGTGAGCGTCCTGGAAGCCTGGCAGCAGCGCACGGCCCCGCAGGTCGACGACCTCGGTGCCCGGCCCCATGAGGTCCTGGAGATCACTGTCTCCGGCCGTCCCGATCGCCGCGATGCGCCCGTCGACGACGGCAACCGCGCTCGCCGGACGGCCATCTGGCGCCGTTGCCGGGATAAGCCGTCGCTGGCTGGCATCCGCGGTGTAGACCGCACCGCCGGCGAGTACCAGATCCGCCTGCTGCCCCATGCCGCCCGCCTCTCGATGTCGTGATGCCAGTCCGTGCTGAAGGCCTTTCGATCCTGGCACGGCTGTATCTTGCCACTGCCATCGCGGCCCAGCGGGGTGGGCGGCCGCGCAGAAAAGACATAGCGCTACGCCCCGCCGCTGCGGCTAGGCTGCCGGGGTGCGGCGCACTGACCTGCTCGGGCCACTCGCTGACCGGCCGTTCCGGCTGCTCTGGCTGGCCGCTACGACCTCGGCCGTCGGGTCGGCGTTCGTGCCGGTCGCGCTCGCCTTCGCGGTGCTCGGCATCGGCGGCAACGCCACCTCGCTCGGGCTGGTACTGCTCGCAGGCACGGTTGCCGGGCTCGCATCGTTCCTGATCGCCGGAGTCTGGGCGGACCGGCTGTCCCGGCGCAATCTGATGCTCTGCGCCGATGTCGCGCGCCTGCTCGCCGAAGTCGCCGTCGCGATCCTGCTGCTGACCGGCCACGCCCGGATCTGGATGCTCGCGATCGCGGGCGTCATCGTCTCGATCGGCTCCGCATTCGAGGGGCCGGCCTCGACCAGCCTGGTCGGCGAGATCGTGCCCGCCGACAAGCTGCAGAAAGCTAACTCGCTGCTGTCGATCAGCACCAGCGGGTCGGCTGTCGTCGGCCCGGCACTGTCCGGGTTGCTAGTGACCTTCACTAGCCCTGGCTGGGCCTTCGCGCTCGATGCGGTCTCGTTCGCCGGGAGCGCTGCATTCCTGCTAGCGATGCCGCCACTCGGACGGGTGCCGGCCGCACGACAGCATTTCCTCGGCGAGCTAGCGGCGGGCTGGCGCGAGGTGGCTAGCCGTAGCTGGGCCTGGTCGACGCTGATCTGCAACGCGCTCTCGAACATGTCCTTCGCGATCTTCCTCGTGCTCGGGCCGGTGCTTGCCGTGCAGCGCCTCGGCGGTGCCAGGGGCTGGGGGCTGGTATCCAGCGGGATGTGGGCGGGTGCGCTGCTGGGCGGCCTGATCGCGATGCGGATGAGCGCACGCAGGCCAATCGCGTTCGGCATGGCGGCCACCATGCTGACGGCGCTGCCGGTGCTGGCCCTGGCCGCCGGGCTGCCGCTGTATCTCGTAGTCCTGGCCGCTCTCGGCGAGGCCGGCGGAATCGTGCTGAATACCAACTGGGACACCGCCATCCAGCAGCTCATCCCGAATGAGGTACTGGCACGGTTCAGGAGCTATGACTACCTGCTGGCGTTCGTCGCCATCCCGGTCGGCTACGGCATTGCCGGGCCGCTGACGCACGAGTTCGCGCCGGACACTGTGCTGGCCGGCGCAGCTGCGGTGATCATCGTGGTTAATGCCATCCCCGCGGTGCTGCCGCAGGTCCGCGCTATCGTTCGGGCTGCCGACGGCACCATCACCGGCCCGCCTCCCGGCCGGCTGGCGATGATTCCGCCGTCCGCCACCGAACAGACCTGATAGCTGGCGCCGCAAGGACCACCGCGCTGCTGACAGTGGCGTATGCGGCGGCGAAGCCGAGCAGCGTGGCCGGCCCGGCGACGTCTGCCACCGGGCCAATCACCGCGTAGCCCATCGACCCGAGCGCGTAAGCGCCGGTGAGCGTTAGCGCGGTCATCCGGCTCAGCATGCTGGCCGGCACGCGCTGCTGCTGCACGTTCTGCGACAGGGTGCCAAAGACCGCGCTCCCGCAGCCCGCGGCGAGCGCGCCGGCCGCCACCGCAAAGACCGGAGCGCGAAGCGCGAGCAGCAGGCACGGCACCGGGAACCCGAACGTGCCGATGACCGCGACGACGAGCGGGCGGCGCGGCCGCCGTCCCACCATGGCTAGGCCACCCAGGACCGCGCCGCCTGCGTATGCCGCCGAGATGAGGCCCCAGGCGCTCGCCCCGCCCAGGTATGACCTGGCCAGGATCGGGCCGAGCAGCAGGTAAGGCGCCCAGGTGAACAGATTGAACAAGGCGAACTGCAGGGTCGTCAGCCACAGCCAGGTCTGCGCCTGGAACTGGGCCCAGCTCTCGCTCAGGTCCTGCCACGGCGTCTGCACCGAGCGGGCGGCGGGACTGATCGTCAGCCGGGCCAGCACCAGGACGCTGATGCCGAAGCTGCCCGCATCCAGCGCGATCACCAGCGCCGGGCTCGTCAGCGCGACCAGGGCGCCTGCCAGCGCCGGGCCGAGCACGGCGGCTCCCGACGACGCGATACCGAGCAGTGCGTTGGCATCCGGCAGCAGCCGAGGTGGCGCGATCTCGGCGCGCAATCCGCCCAGTGCCGGGTTGAAGAAGCCCTCGCCGACAGCAAGCAGCGCCGACAGCAGGACGAAGAGCCAGAGCGGCGGACTGCCCAGGAACAGCACGGCGGCGAGCGTGCCCTGCACGGCAAGCCTGCTCGCGTCGGTCACCAGCATCACCGGCCGCCGGCCGAGGCGATCGGCCAGCACTCCCCCGCCCAGCATGACCAGGACCAGCGGCACCACCGAGGCGGCGAATACGATCCCGAGGCCAGCCGCGTTGTAGCCGGCGTCCAGCACCGCGAAGGTAAGCGCGATCCTCGACATCGCCGAGCCAAGCAGCGAGGTCGCGTACCCGGCGTAGAAGAGCCGGAAGTTGGGTTCCGCGAAGGGTCCGAGCCGACCACGCACACCGGTCCGGCTGGCGTCTTGCTGCCTGCCCGCAGCGACCGGCGGAATGTCAGCGCTGCGATTACTTCCGGCCCCGTTTCCTGACTCGTCAATTGATTTACTGCGATTATAAACGGACGAGTTATCTGCCGATGGCATGCTATTCAGGCTGCCAGATTTTACATTCTCAGCGCAATATGAGTTGCGCTGAGGCGATGCAAAACCGGAGGCCAGCGCGTTGTTGCCGCAGTAAATCGGCGCACCGCGCCGTTAAGCCAGTGCGTTAGGATGAGGGCAATGAATATGCTCACTTCCGTCAGTGTCGCGCCGGTCGAATACGCCGTCGCGGTCGACTGCTACCTGGCCGGGTCGCAGCTCAGTGCGGCGTCCCGGCGGGTCTACCGGATCTCGCTGGCCGGCTGGGCCTGGCCGCTGGTGGGCAAGGAGCCGCCGGCCGGGCGCAGCAGGTGGCGGGCCGACCCGCCGATCGTGCCGCTGGCGCTCCTCGACGATCAGGACGCCGGCCGCAGGCTCGCGGACGCGGTCGCCCAGCGGATCCGTCATGCCGAGGCCCGCACCGTCAACCGGGAGCTATCCGCGCTGCGCAGCGCGATCAGCTGGTGGCAGCGGCGCCAGTGGATCACCGCAGATCCCACCGCCGGGCTGGCAAGGATCGCCAGCAGGCCGGTAGCCGCGGCACCGCTCTCGCCGGCCCAGCTGGACGCGCTCTTCCGCGCCCCGGCCGGGCTGCGCGAGCAGGCATTCTGGCATCTGCTGCGGGATAGCGGCGCAGCTGCGGAGGTGGTGCTGGGTCTGGACGCGCCGATGGCTGACCTGCCCGGCAGGCGCGCCCGGCTGGCTGGCGCTGGCGAACTCAGCTGGGGACCGCAGACCAGTGACCTGCTCGGGTGGCTGCTGGCCGGCCGACGGCACGGGCCGCTGTTCCGCACCGACCGGCGCGCGCCAGCAGGCACCAGCGCCGCCGACGTCTGCCCGCTCAGCGGCCGCGGCCGGATGTCCTACCGGCGCGCAGCCGAGCTGTTCACCGAGCACAGCCGGGCGCTGGATCCCGATGGCCACGGCTGGATGCTGCACCAGTTGCGGCGCAGCGGCTACAGCCCGGAGCCAGCCGCCGCGTCCAGCGCGGTGTAGGGATACAGCGCGCCGACTTCCTCGGTGCTGACCACTGCCCCGGCTGGCGCTTCAGGCCGGATGCGGGCGGCGAAATCCTCGGCCTGGTCGGCGTTGTTCGCCCCGACTACCAGGAAACGCCAGCGCCGCACCACCGAGTAGCCCTCGGCGCTGAGCTTGGCGGCAAGCGCCACCGACTCGCGATGAGACGGCAGCTGGACCCTGACCTCGAACAGCGCGTGCCCTTCGGCCAGCGACTCGCTCGTCTCCTCGGCGTCCAGCCTCGCTCGCTCGGCGTCGACTTCGGCCGGCGTGGACGGCAGCTGCTCGTCCGCGGCTTCCCACTCCTCCTCGATCGGGTGCCACCGCTCGAGCGCGTAGTCGGCTCGCATGCCGTGGCTGGCAAGCACGTCACTGACCGACTGCTCGGCGGCCAGTGCCGAATCCTGCGAGTGAGTGTAGAGGTACAGCTCGTCAGCACCGTCGGTGCCGACCATGACCCGGCCGCCGAGACGCTTGTGCACCTCGCCCTCGACCTTGTGCGTGCTAAGCCGTTCGGCCGCCTGGCTTGCCTGCCCGCCCTGCAGCCGGACGGTGACCCGCCAGTCATTGTCGTCGGTAGCTGCCCCGCTGGCTGCGTTCACATCTGTCACGGCCGCGACTCTACTCCGCCCTCGCTCGCGCAATCATCCTGGCCATGCCCTGGCCGGCCGCGGTCAGTTATGGCACAGTGCCCGCATGACCACTGCAATTACCCGGTACGGCACTGTCAGCGGCGAGTCGGCCGACGGGGTAATCCGGTTTCTCGGTATCCCGTACGCCGCCAGCCCGACAGGAACTCGCCGGTTCCGGTCGCCCGAGCCGCCGCAGGCCTGGGACGGCGTACGCGAGTGCGTGCGGTTTAGCGCCACGCCGCCAAAGCCGGCCTATGCGGCACCGTTCGACCAGATCCTGCCCGAGCCGAGCATTCCCGGTGACGACTGGCTGACCGTCAACGTCTGGACCCCTGATCTGGCCGGTGCTGCGCCGGTAATGGTCTGGATCCACGGCGGCGCCTTCAGCAATGGCTGCTCAGCCGTGCCGATGTATGACGGCCGCGCCTTCGCCAGGGACGGCGTCGTCCTGGTCAGCATCAACTACCGGCTCGGCATCGACGGCTTCGCGCTGCTGCCGGACGCGCCGCCCAACCGCGGGCTGCTGGACCAGGTCGCGGCGCTGGAATGGGTCCGCGACAACATCGGTGCGTTCGGCGGTGACCCGGCCAACGTGACGATCTTCGGCGAGTCTGCGGGCGCGATGAGCGTGACCACGCTGCTGGGCATGCCGGCGGCCCAGGGCCTGTTCAGCAAGGTCATCGCCCAGAGCGGAGCGGCCCAGGTGGGTGCCGATCCGCAGGACGCGCTGCTGGTGACCGGGGAACTGAGCGCCGTGCTCGGCTTCGAGGCCACCGCCGCCAGCCTGGCCGAGCTGGACCTGGACAAGCTGATCGAGGCGCAGGCGACGGTGCGTGACGCGCTGGCCATCGCCCCCGACCCAGCGCGATTCGGCTCGAGCATCGTGGCGACGTCGATGGCACTGATCCCGGTTATCGACGGAGACGTGCTGCCCGTACACCCGCTGGCGGCCCTGGCAGCCGGCCAGGGCGGAGACATCCCGCTGCTGGCCGGTACCAACGGCGAGGAATTCCGGCTCTTCTTCGTGCCCTCGGGCATGGCCGCGATGGTGACCGACGAGACCCTGCCCGGCTTCCTGGGCGCGCTCGGCATCAGCGCCGGCACCGTGGCGGTGTACCGGGCGAACCGTCCGGGCGCCAGTGCCGGCGACGTGCTCTGTGCGCTGATGACCGACCGGTTCTTCCGGCTGCCCACGCTTGACGCGGCGCAGGCGCGGCTGACCGCAGGCGGCGCGGCCCCGACCTTCCTGTATGAATTTGACTGGCAGAGCCCGGTGCTGGGGCTGGGTGCCGCGCACGCGATGGAGATCCCGTTCGTATTCGACAACCTCGGATGCGCCGATGCGCAGACGGCGATCGGAACGGAGCCCCCTGCCGCGCTCGCCCGTGAGATGCATGCCGCCTGGATCAGGTTCGCCAGCACCGGGGACCCCGGCTGGCCGCCGTTCGACGCTCGCCATCCGGTCCGGATCTTCGGCGGTCCGGCGGAGGTCGTGCTCGACCCGCGCGGCGACGAGCGCCAGAGCTGGGGGCAGCGCTGACCGCGGGCTGACTGGGTCCGCAGTGCACCAGATCGATGCCACGTCGTCTGCAGAGGTTCCGTCACGATCGGCGAAAGCCGGATAAAATCGTCACGATCGTATGAACCAGACGAACAGCACTGGATGGTCGAATGGAAGCTGAGCAAGCCGTCATCGCGAGTCTGCGGAAGGCAGTAGCGGCGCTTCCCGATGACGTCGCCCTCCGGCTCCATCTGGCTGAGGTACTCGCCGCTGCGGGCCAGCGCGACGAGGCAATCGGCCATCTCGGCGCGATCCTGCACGCCGATCCCAGCAACGCCGGTGCGCTGAACCTGCTGATCAGGCAGCAGTCGGCCGCCGCCAGCACGCCGGCCGCGGAATCCGGCACATCGCCTGCCGCGTCGGCCCGCCCGGCCCGCCCGGAATCTGGCCAGCCAGCCGACACAGACGCGAGCCGCCCGGCCGCGGCGGAACCGCCCTTCGACTGGGCCGAGGCGGAGGCAGAGCTGCGCGACGTGCTGCCGCCGATGTTCGTCGGACCCGATGGCGCTACACCTGACGGCGCCCAGGCCGATCGTGCCCGCCTCTTCGACGCCGAGCGGCCTGGGCTGCAGCTAGCCGACGTGGCCGGCCTGGCTGAGGTCAAGGCCCGCCTGGAGGCCGCCTTTCTGGCTCCCATGCGCAACCCTGACCTGCGAAAACTGTATGGAAAGAGCCTGCGCGGCGGATTGCTGCTTTACGGCCCGCCTGGCTGCGGCAAAACCTTCATCGCCCGGGCCGTGGCCGGCGAGCTCGGCGCGCGCTTCATGGCCGTGTCCTTCGCCGATGCCGTCGACATGTACATCGGCCAGAGCGAGCGGAACCTCCGGGAGATTTTCGCCACCGCCAGGCAGAACGCGCCCTGCGTGGTATTCCTCGACGAGGTCGACGCTATCGGCCAGAAGCGCAGTCAGCTCCGGACGGCCCCGATGCGCAGCGCGGTCAACCAGCTCCTGCTGGAGCTTGACGACGTGACCGGCGGCAACCACGGCGTGTTCGTGCTCGCGGCGACCAACCATCCCTGGGACGTCGATAGCGCGCTGCGCCGGCCCGGTCGACTGGACCGCACGCTGCTGGTGCTGCCCCCCGACGAGCCGGCCCGCGAGGCCGTATTCCGCTATCACCTGGCTGGCCGGCCGGTCGCGGGGATCAAGCTGCCGGCGCTCGCCAGCCGCACCGATGGCTACTCAGCCGCCGACATCGCCCACATCTGCGAGACGGCCGCCGAACTGGCCTTGCTGGACTCGGTCAGGACTGGCCAGGCCAGGATGATCGGCCAGGATGACCTGCTCGCGGCCATGACTCAGGTGCGGCCGTCGCTCGGCCCTTGGTTTGACTCAGCCAGGAACGTGGCTCTGCACGCCAATGAGGGCGGTAGCTACGACGACCTCGCCGCGTACCTGAAGAAGCGAAAGCTGTTGTGACCGGCCCGGCGGCCGGCGATCCGGCCGACCGGTTTACCGCCGAGCTCGGTCGCGCCAGCATCATGATTGACCTGCGCCGCTATAGCGATGCCGTCCGGCTGCTGCGCGCGGCACTGGCGAGCCAGCCGGACAGTAGCCGGGCCTGGTGCCTGCTGTCCCGAGCGCAGCTGGGCGCGGGCAACTGCGCTGCTGCCGTGCAGGCGGCAGCCAGGGCAAGCGCAGTCGATCCGGCGGACGACTGGCCGTTCCGGCTAGCCAGCACGGCGCTGATCGGCCTGGACAAGACCGCCGACGCGGTCGGTGCGGCTCTCGAAGCCTGCAGGCTGGCGCCGCTGTTCTGGCGCTCGCATGCCTGCCTGGCGCAGGCTGCCGCCGCCGACCAGCAGCTGGAGCTGGCCGGGGATGCGGCCGCCGAGGCGCTGGCGCTGGCGCCAGAAGAGGCTGATGTGCATGTCACCGCGGGGAAAGTCGCGCTGAGCCAGGGTCAGCTGACGCTCGCGCAGCAGCGGCAGGAGACAGCACTGGCTATCGACCCTGGTCACGATGGCGCCCTCAACGAGCTAGGCCGGATCCGGCTGAGGGCCAGGGACGCGGCTGGCGCGGCCGCGCACTTCCTCCGGGCAGCTCAGTCCGCCCCTGCCAGCCCGGTATTCAGCGGCAACTCAGAACTGGCGATTGGCCAGGTCGCGCTGCGATTGGTCGCAACCGCGGCGGCGTGCCTGGCAGCCGCTCTCTGCCTGCTGCTGATCGGCCTGACTGGCCGACCGCTGCTTGCGGCCGGGCTGGCGCTGCCGCTGCCCGTGCTGTCCGGACGGGCCATCGCGGACACGCGACGGCTGCCGCCGGAGGGGCGGCGCCACCTGTTCCGGTTGATCCGGGCCCGGCTGAGAGCTGCGAAACTCTCACCCCTCAGACGGGAACGAAGCCGCGATCCGGCGGCGTGACCCGCCTGTCCAGGCCGTAACACACCGGCTGGGTGGCCCAGGCCCACCCGGTGCTCAACCGTCAGGCCGCGCATTCCCGGCATACGGGCTGGCCCGCACGGTTGTCGGCAAGCTGGCTGCGGTGGTGCACAAGGAAGCAGCTCGAACAAGTGAATTCGTCCGCTTGACGCGGAATCACCCGGAACGAGAGCTCCTCGTTTGACAAGTCAGCACCTGGCAGCTCCAGCGACTCGGCAATGTCATCGGGATCGATGTCAATCGCCGTCGAGGACTTGTCCATCCGCCGCGCCTGCAGTTCCTGCAGGCTGTCCTCGGTAACGTCGTCGTCTGTCTTCCTCGGGCTGTCGTAGTCGGTAGCCATGTTGGCCCTTACCCCTCCATCTTTACTAACCTCGTCCGCGCGGTTGTAACGCACAGGACGGCTCGGTTGTGCCCGAATCCGGCGGGGAATTCTGCCACGTCCCGCCGTGAGCTACACCTACCAGCCCCACCCCATCAGTGCGTGTCGCAATAACTGGCTTCGGAATCGGGTTCTTAGCGGGCAATACACCCCCGCAACCCACTGGCTGCGCTTACTTGCACCTCTGTCTACTCCTGAGTAACTTAGTCGATTTAACGCACTGAGATGCACAAAGTGCGTATGGTACGAACCCACCACATGTGTCCACCTGCTTGCCGAGGCGGAATCCGGTTATGCCCCAGCAGACGCCGCTGCGCACCGGCGACCCCAGGCGGGTCGGACGGTACCGCCTGGCTGGGCGAATCGTAGGCATTCCCGCCGATGACCCGATCTACCTCGGTATTAGCCCGGATGGCGCGGAGGTAGCCATCAGCATGCTCAGGACTGACTGGGCACAGGATGCAGCCGCCAGGGACCGGTTCGCCGCCGAGGCAGCAGTGGCCAAGAGAGTACCGCCCTTTTGCGCGGCGCGCGTGCTGGACGCCGGGCTCGAGGGCTACCAGGCCTACCTGGTCAGCGAATACGTGCCCGGCCTGTCCCTGCTGGATATCGTCGCTGCTGACGGGGTCAGGACGGGTGCCGAACTCGAGGCTGTCGCGATCGGCATGGCTACCGGCCTTGCGTCGGTCCATCAGGCGGGCCTTGTGCACGGTAACTTCGGCCCCGAGTACGTGATCATGGCAGCCGACGGCGCGCCGCGCGTAGTCGAGTTCGGTATCACCCCGCCCTATGGCACTGCCACGCCAGCCGCCGACATACTGGCGTGGGCCCAGACGGTCGTGTTCGCCGCTACCGGCCGCCCGCCGGCCAGTCACTCCGACCTGGCCGTCCTTCCCGGCCAGCTGGGCGCCGTCGCGGCCCGGTGCCTCGATCCTGACCCCGCAGAGCGCCCGGCTGCTCGCTCGGTCGTGCTGAACTTGCTGGGAAATGTGGAACTGCCGGCCGGCGTGCTGGCCGAGGGCATGCGCCGCGCCACCAGATCGGCGAACGAGTATCAGCCAGCGGCCCGGCCCCGGCACTCCGCGGCCGCCGCAGGCTCGCCGCGGCTAGCCTCGTCCCGGCCGGCCGACCCCCGATCAGGCCCGGCCCGGCCCGTCTCCGCGCCGCCAGAGTCACCCCGGCCACCGTCGGGTCGGCCATCGTCGGCCCGTCCGCCGTCGGGCCGTCCGGCCGCCGCGCATCAGGGGTCTGGCCGGCCCGTGACGGCTGGCACGGCTCAGCACCATCACGCGCCGCAGCGCGACACCCGCGGCCGCCGGACGGGACTGCTGACCAGCGCCGCGGTCGTCGTCGTGGTGGTGATCGGCGTGACGGTCTTCCGGCTGCTGCAGGGCGGCGGACCGAACGGCCGGGCCACGACGGACGGCGCCGGAGCCAGCCAGCGCCCGACTGCGTCGGCGTCTGCGTCGGCACCGGCCACACCAACGGCGAATCCCACCGTTCCGCACGCCTTCACCGGAACGTGGTCCGGAGTCGTCAGGCAGCCACCCACGGACGCCTACCACGTCAGCGTGACCCTGAAGGCGGGCTCCGCCCACGGCACCGTGAGCTACTCGGGTACCGGCTTCGGCTGCACTGGCGTCCTGAGCCTCGGTCATGCGACCGCTGCCAAGCTAACGATGAGCCAGAGCATCACCACGGGTACCTGCGAGAACGGCACCGTGACGATCTCCGCGACCGGTCCGGGCTCGGTCTGGTTCAGCTTCCGCAGTGCTGGCCCGGTCGCCGCCGGCAAACTGAACCGCGGCTAACCGCCGTCCAGCCCGGCCAGCAGCTCCCGTAGCTCGGCGAACAGTTCCGGCGCGGCCGCGATGGTCATCGCAGGACTCGGTTCGCCCTCTGCCAGGCCGCCGACGACCGCGCCTGCTTCGGCCGCGATGAGGCTGCCTGCGGCGATATCCCAGTACCGCACTCCCTGCTCGTAATAGCAGTCCGCCAGTCCGGCTGCGACCGAGCAGAGGTCCAGTGCGGCTGATCCGGCCCGCCGGATGTCTCGGACCCTCGGCAGCACGGCCGCCACGAGCCTGCCCTGACTGGCACGCTCGCTCGCCGAGTACCCGAATCCGGTGGCGACCAGCGCGCCGGACAGGGCCACGCCCGTATTGCAGGCCAGCCGCTGCGGGCCAGCCAGCCAGCCGGACTGCAGCCACGCTCCGCCGCCCAGCGTCGCGGAATACAGGCTGCGGCGCAGCGGCGCGCAGACTGCACCGGCCGTCACTACGCCGTCAACCTCCGCCGCGATACTGACCGCCCAGTCGGGCAGTCCGTAGAGGTAGTTCACGGTGCCGTCCAGAGGATCCACGATCCACCTGACCTCGGCACCCGCGCCGGTCTCGCCGCCTTCCTCGCCCAGAATCGCGTCATCGGGCCTGGCGGTGAGCAGCCGGGCGCGGATCAGCTCCTCCGCAGCCCGGTCCATCTCGGTTACCACGTCCGTCGGGCTCGACTTCGTCTGCACGACAGCGGTCTGGCCGGCCGACGACAGCAAGAGCTCGGCAGCCTCCAGTGCAACTGCGCGAGCCAGGTCGCAGAGTACTTCCGGATCACGCGCGTCGTCGGCAGTCACGGCGTTGTCACCCGGCTGGCCACCGGGCGCGCCAGCCCGGCGCCGCAGCAGCCGGCCGCGCAGCGGTCTTGGCCGGGCCCGAGCGTGCCCAGCGCGACCGCGCGCCCCGCGTCAAGGCCGGCCTGGCCATCGGTGCGCTCACAGACCAGGTCCGTGATCATCGAGACGAACCGGACGTCGGTGCCTGGAGTGGCGGCCCGAGCGAAGGCCAGGCCGAGCCGATCCGCCGTCTGCGCTGCCTCCACGTCCAGGTCGAACTTGACCTCCATGTGGTCGCTCACAAAGCCGACTGGCACGACCACGACGGCGCGGGAACCGGCGGCAGCCAGGTTGCCGAGCAGGTCGTTGACGTCCGGCTCGAGCCACGGCTGGGACGGCGGCCCGCTCCGGCTCGAGTAGCCAAGATGCCAGGGCCGCCGGTAGCCAAGCTCGGCCGCAACCAGGCCGGCGGCTTCGGTCAGCTGAGCCCGGTACCTGCCGCCGGAGGGACCGCTGGCAGCGGCCATCGCCTCGGGGATGCTATGCGCGGAGAAGACCAGTTCGTAGTCATCGCCGACGTCCGGTGGCAGCGACCTGGCCGCCGCCGCGGCGGCGGCAGCGAACGGGCCGATAAAGCCAGGGTGATTAAAGAACGGCCGGATCTTGTCGATCTCGGGCGCATTGCCGCCAACCTTGGCCCTGGCCGCCTCGATGTCGTTCAGATACTGGCGGCAGCTGGAAAACGAGCTATACGCGGACGTCACGAATGCGACCGCGCGGCGCACTCCAGCCGCAGCCAGCTCGGCCACGGTGTCGGTCAGGTAGGGCCGCCAGTTCCTGTTCCCCCAGTACACCGGCAGCCCGACGGAACGGGCGGCGAAGTCCTTCTCGATCGCCGCCATCAGATCGCGGCATTGCTGGTTGATGGGGCTGACCCCGCCGAACGCGTGGTAATGCTCGGCGACCTGCTCAAGCCGCTCGCGCGGCACGCCACGGCCTGCCGTCACGTTCTCCAGGAACGGCATCACGTCGGCGGGGCCTTCAGGCCCGCCGAAGGAGACGAGCAGGAAGGCGTCGTAGGCAGCCATGCTCCTATCCAACCAGGGCTAAGCCGCGCAGCAGCCAGCGGTTGGCGGCCCGGCCGCGGCCAGGCCTGGCCTGGCAGCTGCCGGGACGGCGGCGTCAGCGGTATGCGGCGGTGTACTGCGCGGCCAGCGCCAGTACCTCGTTGACGTACCAGTCAGCGTGGTTGTAGTCGAAGATCGCGTTATAGAGCGGCCGGCCGCCAGCTGCGGCCCCGTCGGCACACAGCAGCCTGGCTGCCGACGGTACGGCGTCATAAGGATCGAGCACGTTCGGCGGACCGGTCTCGCCGAATGCGTCTATACCCCACTGCGCCCAGGTCGACGGCAGGAACTGCATCGGCCCGAGCGCCCCGGCGGTCGACGGGCCCACGTTGGTTCCGTCCGCGCTCTCGATCTGGCCGATCGCAGCCAGCACCGTCCAGGACAGGCCGGGGCAGTATTGAGCGGCGGAAGCCTTGAACAGCTGAAGGTAGTTGGCCGGCTTGCCGCCCGCCGGGGCCGGCGCCACCGGCAGCTGGCTGCGCAACGTCACGACCTTGCCGTCGTGGCCGAGCACGGCCGAGACCTCGCGCGTCAGCGCAGTGAGGCTGACGCCAGGCGCGCTGATCAGGCCAGCCACCTGACGCACCAGGCCGAGCCGGGCCGAGGTGGCTTTGTTGACCAGCAGGTCGACGCCCGCAATGCCAAGCCTGGCTGCCAGCCCGAACCTGACGATCTGCGCGGATCCGCCGACCAGCCGGTAGAAGGCTCCCGGCTTCAGCTGCAGGCTGCTGCCTGCACCGGCGGACGCGACGAAGTCACCCTTCCCCAGCGCCGTCCAGAACGGCTGGTCCGACGCCGTCCGCAACGGTACCCAGGACCGGAACGTCGCAGGGTCCACGCCGATCACGCTGACCGAGCGACCGCCTGCGGTGATCTGGGCACCATCGAACGTGATCATCGCGCGCAGGCCGGGGATCTTCCTGAGCCTGGCGAGCTGGGCGCTAGTGAGACCGCGGGGCGCCACGATGAGCAGGTCGGGCAGGATGATCTGACGGAACGCGCTCGCCTGCCGCACAGAGCTGGCCTGCAGGCCAGGCCCAGCCTGCCGTGCGGACCCAGCCTGCCGGCCTGACCCAGCCGAAGACCCGGCACCGGCCACGCCCGTGCCGCTTGCGCCGGTGCCGCGCGGCCGCTGGCCAGTTCCGCCGCCACCGGCCGGCCCCGGCGCGGCAAGCTGCTGCTGGGCTGGCCGGGCTGCGGCCTGCGCAAGCCCGCTGGCAGCCAGGCGCGAACCCAGCGGCGCGGCCTTCGCAGGAGTGTGCAGCGCGAGCCCGACAATCGCCGCGACGCCCACCGCGGCGATCCGGCGACCATTCCAGGCCCGCCCGGCACCGAGGCCGCGCCAGGCAACGGGACCACGGCCGGCAAGCAAACCACGGCCAGCAACGGGACTCCGGCCGGCAAGCAAACCACGGCCAGCAACGGGACTCCGTCCGGGCATGGTGCCGCCGTCAGGCCGGTTTACAGGCGCGGCTGCCCTGTGAGCACGCCCGCGGAAGCGTCCCATAACGCCTCCACCATAACTTCCTGGCAGATCCAGCCCAACGACCCGGGCGCGAATATCGGGCGAACGCCTCCGGTTGCCCCGGCCAGGTACGGTCAGAGCGGAGGTACCCCGCACATGACGCACGTTCCGGCCGGTCTCGGGGCAGACCAGCTTGACTCGCCCGAGCCTGCAGGCGACGGCCGCCCGGCTGGCGGTGCCTACCTTGGCCTGCTCCGGACGCCCGGCGCTGCGCGGTTCTGCCTGGCGGGCATGGTCGGGCGGGCGCCGATGGCCATGTTCGGCCTCGGCACCGTACTGCTGGTAGCGGCTCGTACCGGGCACTACGGGCTAGCCGGCACAGTGGCTGCAGCCGCGTCGGTCTGCTACGCGGCCTGCGCGCCCCAGGTAGCCAGGCTCGCCGACAGGTTCGGCCAGCACCGTGTCCTCAGGCCGCTCGTGGCCGTCTTCGGCATCAGCTCCGTGGCCCTCGTTACCTCTGCTGAATTGCGCGCCCCGCTCTGGGTCCTGCTGATCACCGGCGGGGTGGCCGGCGCGGCGATGCCGTCGCTGGGCTCGATGGTCCGGGCCCGCTGGAGCGCCCTGCTGGGAGATTCGCCGGCGCTGCAGTCCGCGTTCGCGCTCGAGTCCGTCGTCGACGAGGTGATCTTCGTCGTTGGCCCGGCCGTAGTGACACTCCTGGCGACATCCTTCCCGCCGTCCGGCGTCCTCGTCTGCGTGATCCTCTCGGTGACCGGCACACTGCTGTTTGCCGCCCAGCGCCGGACCGAGCCGGCCATCAGGCCACGGCCGGCGCTAGAGCGCCGCCAGCACGGCCAGCGGTCCGCGCGCGGCCGCCTCTCGGCGGCTGGCCTGGTCACGATGGCACCGGTGTACCTGTGCCTGGGCGCCATGTTCGCTTCGATCGACCTCAGCACCGTCGTCTTCGCCCAGCACCACGGACACAAGCCGCTGGCCGGGCTCATTCTCGGCACCTACGCTCTGGGCAGCGCAATCGGCGGATTGTGGTACGGGGCCCGAACCTGGCGTGCACCGCTGGAGCGCAGGTTCGTGCTGGCCCTTGCGCTGACCGTGGCCGGGGTGGCTACGTTCTGGGCGCAGCCGGGGCTGATCTCCCTCGAAGCCGGCATGCTCATCGCCGGGCTGACGATCTCGCCGACGATCATTGCCGGATACGGGCTGATCGAGCGGCAGGCGTTGCCGGAGCGCAGGACCGAGGCCATGACGTGGCTGTCATCCTCGATCTCGATTGGCGTGGCCGCAGGCTCGGCCGTGACCGGCAGGATCGTCGACAACCTGGATCCACGCTGGGGTTACGGCGTAGCTGCAGGCTTCGGCGTGATGGCCGTCACCATCTGCCTGCTGGGGCAAGGGAGGCTGCGTGCGACAGCCGATGCGCGGGCAGCACAATGGTTGAATGCGAAGTAACGGGTCCCATGCGTGACAACGGCGGATCAGCGGCTGCGCCATCCGGCTGGCACAACTGGGCGGGGAACGTGTCGGCGAGCCCGCGCCGGCAGCCAGCCCCGGCTTCCGCGGCCGAGGTTGCCGCCGAGGTCCAGCGCGCTGCCACGGACGGCCTGACGGTGCGGATGACCGGCAGCGGTCACTCTTTCACGCCGACGGCTGTCACCGACGGCGTGCTGCTGCGGCCGGGCAACCTCACCGCGATCAGGTCGGTGGACACCGCCGCCGGGACCGTCACCGTCGAGGCTGGCTGCCCGCTGCACGTGCTCAACGCCGCACTGCTGGCCCGCGGCCTGTCGCTCGCGAATATGGGCGACATCCAGGTGCAGACGGTGGCCGGCGCCACGCAGACGGGCACCCACGGTACCGGCCGGGATGTCGGCGGCATGGCGGCCCAGATAGCCGGGCTGGAACTCGTCCTCGCCGACGGGCGGATCGTGACCTGCTCGGCAGCAGCGCCGAGCGGCGGACTGACCGGACCAGACGGCGCGGATCTCAACCTTTTCGACGCGGCCAGGGTGGGTCTGGGCGCGCTCGGAGTGGTCACCGCGGTCACCTTCAATGTCGTGCCTGCGTTCCTGCTACAGGCACGCGAGGAGCCGATGACGTGGTCCCAGGTCATCAGCAGGCTCGATGAGCTGTGCGCCGACAATGAGCATTTCGAGTTCTACTGGTTCCCGCATAGCGAGGGCTGCCTGACCAAGCGCAACAACCGCACTACCGGCCCGGCCAGCCCGCTGCCGCGCTGGCGCTATCTGCTGGACGACGAACTGCTGTCCAACTCGCTGTTCGGCGCGACCTGCCGGCTGGGCCACCGGGTGCCTGCCATCATCCCGGCCGTCAATTCGGTCGCCGCCAGAGCGCTGGGCTCCCGCACCTATACCGACGCGGCCTACCGCGTCTTCACCAGCCCGCGGCGGGTCCGGTTCAAGGAACAGGAGTACGCGATTCCGCGCGCTGCCCTGTCCGACGTGCTGGCCGAAGTGCGGTCACTGTTCCGGCGCCGGGACTGGCGCATCAGCTTCCCTATCGAAGTCCGCGTCACGCCGGCGGATGACGTGTGGCTGTCCACCGCCAGCGGCCGCGATAGCGCGTACATCGCCATTCACGTCTTCCGCTCCTCGCCGCACGAGCAGTACTTCACCGACGTCGAGGCCGTCATGACGGCGGTCGGCGGCCGGCCGCACTGGGGCAAGATGCATACCCGCGACGCCGCATACCTGGCCGACGCTTACCCGAAGATGCGAGACTTCGTCGCTGTCCGCGACCAGCTCGATCCGGACCGCCGGTTCGGTAACGGCTACCTCCGGCAGGTGCTCGGGTCCTGACCCGGTGACCGCCCGGAATGGTGGCGGGGACCTGGTTCCGCGGCGCTTCCTGGCGGCGCCGCGGCCGTGGCCCGGCACCTTTCATCGATTCCGGTCATCCGCCCGCACGCATATAAGGGTATTTGCAGAGCCAGAATCGACGAAAGGTCCGGTTCGCGGCACCCCTGGTGGAGCGTGCGCGATGTCTCGGGGCACGCCCGGCGACCGCTGGCGCCGGCGGGCTGAGGGACAATCGCTTACGTGGAATTTCTCAGCGCGCCCGCCCATGACCTGACCTACAGCGACGTTTTCCTCGTGCCCAGCAGGTCAGGCATCGGGTCGCGGCTGGACGTCGACCTGACGACCGGGGACGGCAGCGGCGCGACCATCCCGGTCGTGGTGGCGAACATGACCGCAGTGGCGGGCCGCAGGATGGCCGAGACCGTCGCCCGGCGCGGCGGCATAGCCGTGCTACCCCAGGACATCCCTGCCGACGTGGTCGCCGAGGTGATCTCCTGGGTGAAGGAGCGTGACCTGGTCCACGACACGCCGCTGACCCTCGGGCCAACCGCCACGACCGGCCATGCACTGAGCCTGCTGCCCAAGCGCGCGCACGGCGCCATCATCATCCTCGACGACGATGGCAAGCCGATCGGCGTGGTGACCGAGGCCGACTGCACCGGAGTCGACCGCTTCACGCAGCTGAGCCAGGTGATGTCCGCCGAGTTGCTGACGCTGCCGGCCGGCACTGATCCGGAGCGCGCTTTCAGCCTGCTGCACGACGGCCGCCACCGGGTGGCCCCGGTCGTCGACACGGCCGGGCGCTGCGTCGGCATCCTGACCAGGACCGGCGCGCTGCGCGCGACGCTGTATCAGCCGGCCGTCGACGCACGCGGCCGACTCCGGATCGGCACCGCAATCGGCATCAACGGCGACGTCGCCGGCAAGGCGAAACTGCTCCTGGATGCGGGCGCGGACCTGCTGGTGGTGGACACCGCGCACGGCCACCAGGACAAGATGCTGCAGGCCCTTCGCGCCGTTCGCGAGCTGAGTCCCGAGGTGCCCGTGGCGGCTGGCAACGTCGTCACCGCGGCCGGCGCTGCCGACCTGATCGAGGCCGGCGCCGACATCGTCAAGGTCGGGGTGGGGCCAGGGGCGATGTGCACCACGCGGATGATGACTGCTGTCGGCAGACCGCAGTTCAGCGCGGTGCTCGAGTGCGCGGCCGAGGCGCGGCGACTCGGCCGCCATGTGTGGGCTGACGGCGGCGTGCGGTATCCGCGCGACGTCGCGCTCGCGCTGGCAGCCGGCGCGGCTAGCGTCATGATCGGCTCCTGGTTCGCCGGCACCTGCGAATCTCCTGGCGACGTCTTCAGGGACGTCGACGGCCGGCTGTACAAGGAGAGCTTCGGCATGGCCTCGGCGCGGGCCGTGCGCCTGCGGGCCGCCGCCGACTCGCCCTTCGAACGGGCCCGCAAGGAGCTCTTCGAGGAGGGCATCTCGTCATCCCGCATGTACCTGGATCCGCAGCGGCCGGGTGTGGAAGACCTGCTCGACGCGATCACCGCGGGACTACGCAGCGCGTGCACGTACGCGGGCGCGGACAGCATCGATGGGCTGCATGAACGCGCCGTCGTCGGCATCCAGGGCGCCGCCGGATACGCCGAGGGCATGCCGAGGCCCACCGGCTGGTGAGCACGCCCGGCAGACTGTCCCGGCGGTAAGCTGTGTCGCGGCAATTAACCCTGTTAATTGCCATATCAGACCGCTTACCGGCATCGACGGGATAGTAATGCGCTCCGCAGTCCGCCTCGCCCTGGCCGCCCTGGTCGCCTGCCTCAGCTGCGCGCCGCTGCTGAGCACGGTCCCGGCGAACGCTGACGCGGTCAAGGCGAGCCCGATCCAGGCGCGTGCCAGGTCCTCTGTCAGGCCGACCGGAATCGTGGCGGCTGGCGGCGAGCTAGTCGATGCCCGCACCGGTACCGTGCTGTGGAGCCGCGGCCTGCGAGGAGAGCGCCCGATCGCGAGCATTACCAAGGTCATGACCGCGATCGTGGTCATCCGGGCCGGCCATCTTGCCCGGAAGATCACCGTCACGCAGCGCGCTGTCGACTATGCGCGGCAACATGATGCGACGACCGCCGGCCTGCGGCCAGGAGATGTGCTCAGCGCATGGCAGCTGCTTGAGGGCCTGCTGCTGCCCTCGGGCGCGGACGCGGCCTACTTGCTGGCCGGCGCCTATGGCCACGGCTGGCAGGAGTTCGTCCGGCGGATGAATACCACCGCCCGTGCACTGGGCCTGGCCCAGACTCACTTCGCCAACTTCGATGGCCTGCCCTGGCCCACCGAGCACTCGACCTATTCGACCCCGCAGGACGTGATCAGGCTAGGCGAAGCAGCGATGACGCTGCCGGCCTTCCGGCAGATCGTGCGGCTCCGGCAGGCCCGGGTCAGGGCCACCAGGTGGCACCAGCAGTACCACTGGACGAACACTGACCTGCTGCTGGGCAGCTACCGTGGCGCCATCGGCATCAAGACCGGCTTCGCCGGCGGCGCGGGTTACTGCCTGCTCTTCGCGGCCATCCGCGGCAAGCGCGAGCTGATGGGCGTGGTACTGGACAGCACCGGCACCGATGCGGCGAGCCGGTTCAGCGCGGCCACCCGGTTGCTGAACTGGGGTTTCCGGCGTTAGGCGACGGCATTCGGGCTCGCCGCGACCGACACGGCGGCCGCGGCCCAGGTCCCGATCCGGTCCAGCAGCGCGGGGCTCGCACCCGACTCAGCATGCGCGAAGCCCGGCACTATCCACAGTTCCTTGGGCTGCTGCGCGGCGGCGAAGATCTCCTCGGCGTGGTCGGCCGGGAAGTACTCGTCCCTGTCGCCATGCACGATCAGCAGCGGCGTCGGCGTGATCCGCGCAGCCGCGTCCGCAGGCGGCACTGGCACCGGATCCCAGCGGCCGTCGCTGATCCGGGTGTTCAGCATCCGCCGGGCCAGCATGCGCCCGAGCTTGCGCTCGACCGCCCAGTGCACGCGACGCATTGACGGGGTGCCGCGGTAGTACCACCGGCCCGGACCGCTGACGGATACCACGGCGTCCACCCCGCCCAGCAGGCCCGCGTGCCGCAGCACTATCGAGGCGCCCATGGAGAAGCCAACGGTGACCACCTGCTGGTAACCAAGATCGCGGGCAAAGGCTACCGCCGCCTCGACGTCCTTGATCTCCTTGTCCCCGACGGTGCTGAGCCCGCCGGAGCGGCCATGGCCACGGAAGTCGAACGCGACCACCCCGCCGAACCGATTCAGCCTGTTGGCTACCCGCCAGACATGCGGTCGCTGCCAGTTCAGCGTGAAGCCATGTGCCAGCACGATTCCCAGGCTCCGGTCACCTGGCAGGTGAATTGCGTCGATCGGTACGCCATCGTCCGTTACCAGTGTTTCTGCCTTGGTCACGTGCTTGGTCATGCCTCTATTCTGCGCGACGGCCCGAGCTGTCCGGCCGCTGCCTCTTCCCTCGGCGGTCGCTGCTGGGGCAGTCTGGTGGCTGCTGCGCTGCCACCCGGTGCGCACCGCTGCCCCGCGACGCACCGCACCCCTAACGCGCTGCGGTCCCGTACCTAACCTGGAGGCGATTGTGTCCGTGCTCGAAACGCTTGTCGCCGCCCTCAGATCGTCCGCGGTCCAGATCGTGGACCTGACGGCCAGGCTTGAGGCAACGACCCCGGTCATCCAGCTGCCCGAGCCGTTCGCGAACACCATCCCGTTCAGCTTGCAGGAGGTCAGCCGCTATGACGACCGCGGCCCGGCCTGGTACTGGAACAACATCAGCACCGGCGAGCACACCGGAACGCACTTCGATGCGCCCGTCCACTGGGTGAGCGGACGCGACCGGGAAGACATCGCCGCCGTACCACTGACCAGCATGGTCGCTCCCGCAGTCGTGCTTGACTTCAGCGAGCAGGCGGCCGCCGACCCCGATTTCCTGCTCGAGACCGAGCACATCCGGGACTGGGAGTCACGCCATGGCGCACTGCCAGCTGGCGGCTGGCTGCTCTACCGAACTGGCTGGGATGCCAGGTCCGCCAGCCAGGAGCAGTTCCTCAACGCGAACCAGACCGGTCCGCACACGCCGGGCGTGTCGGTAGCGTGCGCCCGCTGGCTAGCCGAGGAAGCTCCGGTAATCGGGATCGGGGTCGAGACGGTGGGCACCGATGCCGGCGCCGCGCACTCCTTCGACCCTCCGTTTCCTTGTCATTCGGCACTGCTGGGCGCTGGCAAGTTCGGGCTGACGCAGCTGCAGAACCTGGGTTCCCTGCCGCCGACCGGAACAGTGCTCATCGCCGGTCCGCTGCCCATCGTGGGTGGCTCTGGCAGCCCGGCGCGCGTGCTGGCCCTGGTGGAGCGACCCTGATGCTGGTCAGCGACGCGGTCGCCAGCACGCTGGCCGGGCTTGGCGTCGACACTGTCTTCGGGGTGGTCGGCAGCGGGAACTTTCACGTCACCAATGCGCTCATCGGCCACGGGGCCAGGTACATTGCCGCCCGGCACGAGTGCGGAGCGGCCAGCATGGCCGACGGATGGGCCAGGCAGGCAGGACGGCCCGGAGTAGTCAGCGTTCATCAGGGCCCCGGCCTGACCAACGCGCTGACGGCCATCACCGAGGCGGCCAAGAGCCGGACGCCGCTGCTGGTGCTGGCTGCCGACGTCAGCTCCGGCGCCGTCAGCTCCAATTTCCGGATCGATGTCGCCGCGATCGCCGGCGGCATCGGCGCCACGCCAGCCCGGCTGCACTCTGCTGGCCTCGCGGTCGATGACACAGTGCGGGCTTACCAGACGGCGCGCAACGAGCGGCGCACCGTGGTGCTCGCACTGCCGCTCGACGTCCAGGCCGCGGAGTGCACCTGGCCGGGTCCGCCGGCACCCCGGACCGCCGTTGCGAACCCGCCGGCGCCCGGCCAGGTGGCCGCGCTGGCCGCGGCGCTCGCAGCTGCCAGCAGGCCGGTCTTCATCGCCGGCCGGGGGGCCAGGAGCGCCGCGGCCAGGCACGCACTGGAGCTGCTTGCCGACCGGTGCGGGGCATTGCTGGCCACCTCTGCGGCGGCGAAGGGCCTGTTCCGCGGCAGCCGCTGGGATCTGGATGTCAGCGGCGGCTTCGCCTCACCGCTGGCGGCAGAACTCATCGGCAGCGCCGACCTGGTTGTCGGCTGGGGCTGCTCGCTGAACATGTGGACGACACGGCACGGCACCCTGATCGGCGAGTCCGCGACGGTCGCGCAGGTCGATTGTGACCAGTCGGCTATCGGGGCGCACCGGCCGGTGCGGCTCGCGGTGGTCGGAGACGTAACCCTGACCGCACAAGCCGTCAGCGCGCTGCTGGCTGGCGAGCATGCGAGCGCGGGACCGGCGAGCGACCGCGGCGGTTATCGTTCCGCGGCCCTCGCTGACCGGCTCAGCGCGGCGATCCGCTGGCGGGACGTCCCGTACGCGGATGAAGGCGACGGGCAGCGAATCGACCCGCGTACGCTCACCATCGCGCTCGACGACCTGCTGCCTGCCGAGCGCACCGTGGCCGTCGACTCGGGCAACTTCATGGGCTACCCGAGCATGTTCCTGTCGGTGCCGGACCAGGATGGGTTCTGCTTCACGCAGGCATACCAGTCGATCGGGCTAGGCCTCTCGTCGGCGATCGGCTCGGCCATTGCCAGGCCCGACCGGCTCACGGTCGCCGCGCTTGGTGATGGCGGGGCGCTGATGGGCATTAGTGAGCTGGAGACAGCGGTCCGGCTGGCCCTGCCGATGGTGATAGTGATCTATGACGATGAGGCGTACGGAGCTGAGGTGCACCATTTCGGCCCGGACGGCTACCCGCTGGATACCGTTCGATTCCCGGCTGCGGATCTGGCCGCAATCGGCCGCGGTTTTGGCTGCGCCGCCGTCACGGTGAGATCGGCGGCCGACCTGGCACCGGTCCGCGACTGGCTCGGCAGCAATCCTGACCGGCCGATTGTCATCGACGCCAAGGTCACCGCAGAGCATGGCTCGTGGTGGCTTGAAGAGGCGTTCCGCGGGCACTGAGCCGGGCGACCGCGAAACCGGGCCAGCCGGCCACGCGGACTGCGCGGCCGGCTGGCTCTTCTGACTGTGTCGGGCTGCCCTGCGAATGTCCCAGGTCAGCCGATCGTCATGACGACTCGCCGCCACCGCCGCCGGCATCGGCCAGCACCTTGTGATGGTGCTCGGCGGGGTTGGGCTCGCCAGGAATCTCACCGAACTCAGTCTCGGCGTCCGGCTCTTCCATCGGGTAGGCAACCTCGCCGTGAACGGCGATGTCACCGGCGAGCAGCTCGGCGTCGGTCATCCGGAGCGGCGTGAAGAACTTGATCACGCGCAGGATCACGAAGGTCACGAACGCGTCCCAGATGATGATCGTCAGCGCTGCCTCGGCCTGGATCAGCAACTGCTTCGGATGGCCGTAGAACAGGCCCGCCGTGGTGACGTTCGGGTTCTTCCCGAGCCCCAGGTAGACGATCATCTTGGGATCAGCGAGCAGGCCGACGAGCAAACCGCCGAACAGGCCGGCGAAGCCGTGGGTGTAGACCACGCCGAGCGCATCGTCGACCTTGTTGAACGGCCACACCCGGCGCGGCAGGTAGCCGAAGAGCACCCAGACCAGGGCCGAGGTGACGGCGCCGATGACGATGGCGCCCACGCCGTTGACGTAGCCGGCGGCCGGGGTGATGCCGACCAGACCGCAGATCATGCCGTTGACGCCGCCGATGAAGGTGGGCTTCTTCGACTTGCCGAAGCCCATGTCCATGATGATCCACGTCATCATGGCCACTGCGGTGGCCAGGTTGGTGTTGACCACCGCCGCTGTCGCGTCCGCACCTGCGAAGTACGGGTCACCACCGTTGAAGCCGTTCCAGCCGAGCCACAGGATGCCGGCGCCGACAGCGATGAACAGCAGGTTGTTCGGGACCGCCTTCTCGCGGTCGCGGGCCAGCCGCGGTCCGACCATCGCGGCCGCCACGAAGCCAGACACGCCAGCTGCCAGGTGGATGACATAGCCACCACTGAAGTCCAGCGCGCCCTTGCCCGCCCAGTAACCGCCGCCCCACAGCAGGAAGGCGTTCACCGCGTACGCGAACGTGATCCACAGCGGCACGAAGATCAGCCAGACCTTGAACTTGATCCGGCCTACCACGCTGCCGATGAACAGGATCGGGGTGATCGCGGCGAACACGAACTGGAAGTAGACCAGCGAGCCCTGCGGGAACCTGAATTTAGGCATCAGCCCGGTAAGCAGCGGGATATTAGCTTGCGCCTGTTCTCCGGCGGCGCCGACAACCGTTCCTGGCCTGCCGACGAACGTAGAGATCCAGGGCGAGCCGAAGCCCATCTTGAATGCCCACAGCACCCAGACGATCAGTGTGAGGGCGAACGCGGCGAACACCATCAGCATGGTGTTCACGGCCCATTTGCGCTGCACGATCCCGCCGTACAAAACCGCGAGCGCTGGGATGCTCATCAGACCGACGAGCGTTGCAGCTGTCATCTGCCAGGCGTTATCGCCTGAGCTGAGGAAGCTTGCGTACGGGTTCACTCTCCGCCTCCAGGGGCATGAAGCGAAGGGCTGCCGGGTAGCCAGGCGTCGGCGACCAGCACGGTCCCAGCCGACCGCTTCGGTTCTGTTAGGTACGGTTCACTTTTCCCATGCGCTCGTTTCCGCGAAGTTTCATGACCGTTACGTAAACCGCACAAGCCGCTGCCAGGCCGCCATCATTGTTAAAGGTTTGTTTCCTGCGTTGCCGAGATGCGGCACCAGGTCACTCTGCCCTGGGTGCTCGCGAGCGTGCCCCAGCTGTCGGCGAGGGCGTCAACAAGCAGCAGCCCGTAACCATGCTCTGCGGCGGCGTCTTGCCGAACGAGCTCCAGCGGCCGCCACGGACCGCCGCTGTCCCGGACCTGAATGAGGATCCCAGCCGGCGCCGGGCACAGTGCCAGCAGTATCGAGCCGCCGTCCGAGCCCGACTGACTATGCAGGATCGCGTTGGTGACAAGCTCGCTGACCACCAGCAGTACAGTCTCCAGCGCAGGGTGACCGGCACCAAGCAGCTGGCGCGCAAGCGATCGGGCGACGCTCGCCGACTGCGGCGTTCCCGGCAGCACGCGAAGAACGGGCATGCGCAGCGAGCGCTGGCGCGCCACTGGTTCTGCCGTTGCCGCTGATTCGTGAGTGCGCATGGCCTTGACTCCGGCTGACTGGGTGGGTGCTTGTGGCGGGATGCCGCCTTGTGCGGGCGGCGGCGGCACCACTCGGGTGGCGGTGACGACCGTAGCCGCCGTGCCATTACTGCCCCGTTACCCAGCTGTAACCAGAACTCGACGACCGGCGCCGACCTGCAGTGCGTCACCGAAAGTTGTCCGAGCCGTCAGGCCTTGTTCGTGCGCCGATGCGCACTAAAATCGATAAGCGCGCATCCATCACGTATAAGGCGAGTTGCGGTACCCCTCGGTCATTCCTCGGATAGGCGATCAATGGAATTCCGGATCCTCGGCCCGCTGTACGCGGATGCGGGAACTGGCGGCGGCCCCACGGTGATCCGCCAGCCGTTGCTGCAGTCCGCCTTAGCGGTGCTGCTGCTGCGCGCCAACAGGCCTTGCCCTCGCGGCTGGCTCATCCAGGCGCTGTGGGGGGCCGAACCGCCAGCAGCACCGGAAGCATCGCTGCGCGTGTGCATCAGCAGGCTGCGGCAGAGCCTGGGAGATTGCGCGAGTCGGCTGGACAGCGTCGGGCCGCCGGGCGGCCGGGCGCCAGGACACCGGCAGCAGCGCGGCTACCTGATGACGGTGCGGCCCGGCGAGCTCGATGTCGACGAGTTCAGCGACCTGGTCGCACAGGGCCAGGCGGAACTGGATCTTGGCAACGCCGCAGCCGCTACCGCGTCCCTGACCCAGGCAGTGGCACTGTGGGCAGACCCGCCATTGCCAGATCTGCCTGACACCCCGGTGATCGTCGCCGAGATCGCCGGACTGAAAACGCAGCGCGCAGCCGCCGTTGACGCGCTCGTCGACGCCCGGCTGGCCGCGGGCGAGCACGAGCTGGTCCTCGGCCAGCTGCGGGCCGCGGTGCTGGCTGATCCCGGCCGGGAACGGAGTTCGGCGCAGCTGATGCGCGCCTACCACGCCATCGGGCTACGCCGGGAAGCCCTCGATGTGTACCAGCGAGCCCGCCGGGCCACCCTGGAGGAGCAGGGCATCGAACCGGGCCCGGTGCTCGGCGTCCTGCACCGGCAGATCCTGGCTGAGGAACTGACGGCCGAGCGCTCGGCGACCCGGATCTCCGGGCCGGCCGCCAGCAGGCCATCCTGGCAGGTGCCCGCTCCCCCGGCTGATTTCACTGGCCGCGCCAGCGAGATCGCCCGCATCGCCGACTGCCTGACCGGCCCGGCCAGCCCGGTGGTCGTAGTGACGGGCGGGCCGGGATCGGGTAAGAGCGCGGTCACCGCGCAAGCCGCCTTCGCCCTGCGCGAGCAGTTCCCGGACGGCCAGTTGTACGCAGAGCTCGGCGGGATCGGACAGCCTAGGGGCTCGGTGGAGGTCCTGGCCGACCTGCTGCTGAGTCTCGGCGTGGCAGCCCGCAGCATCCCGCCGGCTGGCCCCGCGCGGGCTGCCATGTACCGGTCCTTGCTGGCCAGCCGCAGGGTTCTGGTTGTCGCCGATGATGCTGCCGTCGCTGCTCAGGTGCGTCCGCTGCGGCCAGGACCCGGTGGTGCGCTGATCGTGACCAGCCGCGGCCGTCTGAGCGGGCTAGCCGGAGCGCGCATTGTCGAACTTGACGGGCTGCCGCAGCAGGATGGGCTGGCGCTGCTCAGCGCAGCCGCTGGCCCGGACCGTATCGCCGCTGAGCCACGCGCCGCCGCGGCAGTCGTGACCGCGTGCGACGGCTTGCCGCTGGCGCTACGGCTGGCAGGCGCCGCGCTTTCCCAGCGGCCGGGGATGTCTGTCGCCGCACTCGCCAGGGACCTGGCTGCGGGCCGGGCCCTTGATGTCCTGGCAGCCGACGACACCTCGGTACGCGATGCGATCGGCTCCAGCTTCAGGTCCATCTCCGCGCTGGCCCGCACCGCACTCACGCTCGCGGTGACCGCCATGCCCGGCGAGATACCCGGCTGGGCACTGGCGGAGCTCGCCGACGGTGGCAGCACTGCAGCGCTTGAGCTCAGCGCCGTAGGGCTGGTCACACCGGCGCCCACCGAAGTCGGCGGCGTTCGCTTCCGCGTGCACCCGCTCACCAGGGCCTACGCCGTCGAGCGCGGGCCAGATCAGGCGACGCCAGGTGCACCGGAACGGCTGGCCCGGCTTCGCGCGGGCTGGCTTCGCCGTGCTCGCCAAGCCGCCGCGACCGGGCCGTCGCTGCCGTTCCTGGCCAGCTCGCCGTTCCGCTCATCGCCGGCCGAGGATGACGCCGCATCGCAGGCACCGGGCGGCCTCGCGATCGGGGCCGACTGGCTGACGAGCGAACGGGCTAGCTTGCTCGCCGTCACGGCGCATGCATGCGAATCCGGCGACTATCTGGCCGCTGCTGCGCTGGCCGCGGAGCTGACGGGCAGCCAGTGCCTGCATGGCGACTTCGGCACCGTCATTGGCACCTGGCGGCCCATCGTCGCTGCCGCCGCGGCGGCAGACGACAAGCTCACCGCCGTCCTGGCGTCCTACTACCTGGCGTTTGCCCTGGCCGAAGCCCATCAGCCCGGCGAGGCCGCGCAATTGCTCATGGCGAACCTGGGCGTTCTGGAGGATCGCTGCGATCAGCAGCTGGCCGCCATGGCCGCCGGGCTCAGTAGCCGATGCCATAGCGCCAGCGGGCGGCATGCAGCTGCCCTGCGAGCCGCCAGAACCGCAATGCGGCGGGCTGGCGATGGGCCGGACGGCGACGTCACCCGTTGCGCGGCCGAGTCGGTACTCGGGCTGACCTTTGCCCGCGTCGGCATCCTCGGCCGCGCCGAAGATCACTGCCGCCGATCCCGTCAGCAGGCCAGGGACCTGGGTCAGCCGGCCTACGAGTCCGCTGCCGTCCGCGCGCACGCGCAGGTGCTCATCCTCGGCGGCCAGTACGGCGCTGCGGAATTCCTGTGCGGCGACGGGATCCGACTGGCTCACGGTTACGACAGCGAGATCACTGCGGCGAGGTTCATGCTGCTGCTAGGCCGGGCGCGCCAGCTTAGTGGCAATCCTGCCGCCGCTCTCGGCAGCTTGCGCGCGGCATTGGAAGTCTTCAGGGGTGTCGGTTGCCTTGCCGAGGAATTCACCGCACTGAGCTTGCTCGCCGCGTGCACCGAGCAGGCTGGGACGGTTGGTCAGGTGGCGGTCGACCGTGAGCGGCTGTCGGAGTTCGTCACCAAACGCGCTGGTCTGGATCCCGAAGCCACCACGGCTGCGGCGCTGGCCGCGTGCCAGGTGACCGCCGCTGACTGAGGGCAGCCACGCGTCGGCTCACGTCAGTCTTAGCAGCCCGGCGAGCACCTGCTCAAGGATCTCCGGATCGTCAGTCAGCCGAATCCGGCGACCGACAAGCACGTCGCCGACCTCCCTGACCGGCTGGACTGGAGTCTCGGCGCGCGGCGCGGCTGGCCGCGGGGCGGAGTCGCGGTCCGCCAGCACTTCCGTAGGCTGATCCATGCGCCGGACGGTAACGCGATGACCGTAACGGGGTCGTTGCCCAGGCGTTACCCGGCGACATTGTCAGGCCCATTCCCAGTAGAAACCGGCTACCGCCTTTTCGAACGAACGGATATAGCGGTGCACGGAGTGCTGACTATCCAGCTTGACGGCATCCTGCTCGACGACGTCTCCTTCGATGCCGTCCCATTGCGCCCACCACACTCGCGCGGGCAGTTGGTCTGGGTGGAACTCGACTCGAACGTCGTAGTTGGCGATGTGCCGAAAGACCGCTCGCCGATACTGTCGTTCACCCGGGTCGTCTGGGTCACCGGGATATCGGTAGCTAACCCAGTATTCGAGCGTAATCGTCTCGCCAAGGTCGAGAGTCCTCGCCAGCACTATGTCAGTGGCGAATACGTCTGACCCGATCCTGATTACTTCACCCGCAACCTCCCGGCAGCCTTGCCCGACCTCAACCGTGAGCACGTTCGTGTCGACAAGCAAAGGAACACGATCCACGCCCCGTGCTGTGGCCTCTATCACTTGCAGTGTTCTAATGCGCTCGAGGCGAGCGTCAGCACCGACCCACACGTGATCATGCAGCGAGAGAGTCTGGTGCCGCCGTGGTCCAAGCACCTGGGCTACCTCATGCTCCTCCTGCGCCGTCACGGCATGGCTGCCCGCGATCACCCGCACAGTGGTCGCGCCGTTCCACAGCTGCCATAGCCGCGCCGTCTCTTCGTCGGCGAACCCGAATCCGTCGATGAACATCGTTAGCGACTGCCGACTAACCTGGCGGCCAGAGAGGACATCAGCCACTACGTCGCGGAGTTGGTAGGGCATGACTTTCGCGTCGCGAAGCTTGGTAGGCGCCGATGTCAGCTGGCCAGCTATGACCTCGGCGACTGCCATCTGATTGATCACGTCGTCGCGCGGTCGCGCGACCTGCTGCTGCCAGGCCTGACGGTAGCGGCCGGGCTTGAGCAGCAACTGCCGGACGTACTCGGCGGCAGCGCGCTGACCGGCGGGGGGCGCCACATCTGTCATGGGCTCCGGCTTTCTGAGTTTGCGCGTCCAGATTTCTCGGCCTTGCAGGTACCGGCCGCCGATGAGGTACGTAGAGCCGAAACAGATCAGAACAGGCGTGCTCTCTAGAACAGTGCTTATATCAGACGTCCGCAGGAGGGCTGCGCGTTACTCCCACTGCCAGTAGAAGCCCGCTACCGCGCGCTCGAAGGAGCGCAGGTACCGATGCACCGAACATTGGCTGTCCAGCGTAACCTGCTGACGCTCCAGCACGTCGCCTTCGGCGCCGTCCCAGCGAGCCCACCACACTCCGGCGGGCAGCTTCTCCGGGTGGAACTGCACGCGGATGTCGTAGTTGTCGAGGTGCCGCAGCACCGCGCGGCGCCATTCGCGCTCGCCCGGATCCTGCAGGTCGCCCGGATAGCGGTAGGTGGTCCAGTACTCCAGTGTGATCGTCTCGCCCATGTCGAGCGTGCGGGCGAGCAGGATCTCGGCCGCGAACACGTCCGTGCCAACCTGCCGCAACTGGCTGGCTAGTGCCTTGCAGCCCTGACCGACCTCGATGGTCAGCACGTTCGTGTCACACAAGAACGGGATGCGGTCGACGCCGGGTGTCGTCGCCTCGATGACCTGCAGCGTCCTGGCCCTGTCGGTCCGGCCGTCCGCGCCAATGTAGACGTGATCATGCAGCGACAGCGTCTGATGTCGCCGCGGCCCGAGCGCGCGCGCCAGGTCCTCCTCGGCCTGCAGAGGGACGGCATGGCTGCCGGTCAGGACGCTGATGGTGGCCGAGCCGTTCCACAGCCGCCATAGCCGGTCAGCCTCGTGCTCGGAGAATCCGAAGGCGTCGATAAACAGCCTCAGCGCGGGACGACTAAGCAGCTTTCCGGTGAGCGCCCGGGACACCGTATCTTTCAGCTGGTGCGGGGTAATGTTCACATCGCCGGGTTCGCGCGGCGAGGAGCGCAGATAGCTGGCGATTACCTCGGCGACGGCAAGCTGATTGACCGTTCCGCGTCGTTCCCGGCTGACGTGCTGCTCCCAGGAATGCCGGTAGCGTCCCGGCTTCAGCAAAAGCTGCTGCAGGTAATCCGAAGCCGCACGGCGGCCACCTGGTCGCGTCACTTCGCTCACAAGGACATCAGCTGCTCGGCAAACCCTCGGACGTAACTGGGATTGCTAGCTTACCGATCCCCAACCGAATCCGGTATCGCCATATGAGCGCGAGTGTTCGTTAATCTGCCGAAGCGGCTAGCGCAGCAGCTTTACGGTATGCACCGTCCGTACTCGTAATGGGTGGTGCCCGGGCACGGTGTTGTGGACGAATTGCTGGCCGCGACCGTCACTGCTGCGCTCGGCGCACCGACAGCCGCAGCCACTGTCAGGCCGCTAGCGAACAGCGCGGAACCGGCTAGCGCTCCAGCCGCCAGTGCCCGGATGACCTTCATGACGTGTCCTTCCCGGCATTTCCCGTCCACGTGCCGACGCTGGTGCGTCCCTGGTGGCAGCCGCTAATACGATAGTAATAGGACAAATGGGATTCCGTCAATGAAGATCTCAGCCAATTTAGTGTGCTTCGCGTGATTTCTGAGGCAGCCGGTATGGCCCGGCCAGGACTCGACTCGGGAGATACCCAGGTTCACTCAGCCAGCGACCAGCTCGACCTCGAAGCCGTCAGCGCTCTCCAGGTAGGCGGCATAATGGTCGGCTCCGCCAGCGAACGGGTGCTTGTCAGCGAACATCAGCTTCCAGCCGTGCAGCTGGGCTTCGCTGGTCAGCCCGTCTACGTCCGCACTGCTGCCAGCATGGAAAGCCAGGTGGTTCAGGCCGGGCCGGCATCGGTCATGGCGGCCCGCGGTCCTGGCCGGCGACTGCTCGACCACGATGTAGACGTGCCCAGACCGCCAGCTACGGCCGCCGGGCCAGTCCTGGAACATCCGGTAGCCAAGCGCGGTGAGCAGCCAGCCCCAGCTGACAACCGCGCGGTCAAGATTGGGAACCCAGAGTTCGACATGATGAATCGCGCCGACGGCAGGATCTTCCTGCACGCCAGGCGCGCTCGCGGGCGCCGCGCCGACGAGACCCGTGCTGGCGGGCGCAATGCCCGCGAGACCCGTGCTAGCGGGAGCAATGCCCTCAAGACCCGTGCTAGCGGGCGCAGCGCTGGCGGGCGCCGCACTCTCGGCAAGGGCACCGACCGGGAGCTGGCCAGCCGACAGCGGACTGTCCGGGCTGTTACTGTCCGGGCTCTTAGTGTCCGGCTCACTGGTGGAGGTGGCCTGGACTTTCCGCGGCATAAAGACGTCGACGCGGGCCTGGTCCTGGCTCCGTCCTGCTTGATTATCTGTCACGCTCAAGTCCCCGCGGTACTCCAAAGATGCCAAGCGGCCGCGGCCCGACATGCACCGCAGCACCGAGGACGACCACGTTACGGCATCTAATAGAGATTTTCGTTTGTAATCGCGTGATACAGGACTGAGCCAAGCGCAGCGGGTCGGCCTACCTTTCGGCGGGCGGCAGGTTCGCCAGCTTCGCCAGCCTGGCCCGGTGTGCGTCCGCGGTGCCGAATCCGATCGAGTCTGCCTTGGCCCGCTTCAGGAACAAGTGCGCCGGGTGCTCCCAGGTGAATCCGATGCCACCGTGCAGCTGAATCGTTTCCTGTGCAGCCTTCATCGCTGTGTCGGAGCACGCCGCTTTAGCCAGCGCGACCGCTAGCGCCGCCTCGGCGACCTGGTCCGCGGCGACTGCCTGGTCGTCGCGCTGGCCGGTCGCGGACACTGTCGTGAGTCCGTTCGCAGCAGCCCGCGCCGCGGCCCGCGCCTGGGTGATCGCGACCCACAGGTCGGCGAGCCGGTGCTTGATCGCCTGGAAGCCGCCGACCGGGCGGGCGAACTGATGCCGTTCCTTGACGTAGCCGACCGTCATCTCCAGGCACCGCTCGGCCAGCCCGAACTGCTCGGCGGCGAGAATCCCGGCACCGGCGAGCAGCGCCGCGGTGACCGCCCGCTGCGCCACCTCGCCGGCCGCAACCCGGCGCGCAAGCACGCCGTCCAGCACTACGTCGCACAGCTGCCTGGTCATATCAAGCGATGTCACCGGCGCCTTGCCGAGCCCGGCCGCACGTGCCTCGACCGCGTACAGGCCGTACGGCACGCCATCGGCGGGGACCAGCAGGACGTCGGCCGGCAGCGCATCGGCAAGGCCGGCGATCATCCCGGTCAGCCGGTAAGTGCCGGGCTCGTCGCCTTGCTGCGAGGATGTGACCCGGACGGTCGCCGGCGGGAGCCGGTCGGGCCCGGCGGCGAACGGGACGGCAAGGGCCGCCGTGACCGTGCCGGCTGCCAGCCTGGCGAGCAGATCGTCCTGATCGCCCGCGCAGAGCAGCGCGGTCGTCGCCACCACGGCGCTGCCCACGAACGGAACGGCGGCCACGGTCCGGCCGAGTTCCTCAGCCACCACTGCGGCCTCCCGGTAGCCCGCGCCGGCGCCACCGAGCGCCTCGGGGATCAGCAGGCCGGCGCAGCCGACTTCGGCGCCGAGCGTGTGCCACAGAGCCGCGTCATAGGTGACAGGTGTCTCGGTCCTGGCCAGCACATCCCGCCAGGCCGCCTTGTCGTCCAGCAGCGACCGGACGGCACCGCGCAGTTCGGTCTCGGTCTCGCCGTACAGCAGGTCGTAGCTCGCACTCTGGCGGCCGCGACCGCTCGCGCCGGGGCCGGTCGGCTGGGTAGTCGTTCCCTCATTCACTGCAGTCACCGGGGCAGGTCCTTCCATGGTCCGGTATCCACCCTGGCTTCCTTCGGCAGGCCGAGCACGCGCTCGGCCACGATGTTGCGCAGGATCTCCGACGTGCCGCCCTCGATCGAGTTGCCCTTGGCCCGCAGGAACCGGTATCCGGCGTTCCGGCCGAAGAAGTTCGCGCCCTCGGGCCGCCGCATGGTCCACTCGTCGTACCGCAGCCCGTCGGCGCCGGCCAGCTCCACCTCGAACTCAGAGATGTCCTGGTTCAGCCGGGCGAACGCCAGCTTGGCCGCCGAACCTTCCGGTCCAGGCTGGCCCGCCGCGAGCTGCTGCCGGAGCCTCGTGGCGGCGAGCCTGGCCACCTCGGCGTCGGCCCACAGCCGCAGCAGCCGGTCATGCATGCCAGGCGTGCGCAGGTCCGGCTGCTCACGCCAGGTCCTGGCGGCCGAGGCGATCATGCCGCCTTCCCTGGGCAGGGCGTTGCCGCCGATGGAGACGCGCTCGTTCATGAGCGTGGCCATCGACACAGTCCAGCCCTGGCCGACCTCGCCCAGCCGGTCGGCGTCGGGAATCCTGGCGTCGGTCATGAAGACCTCGTTGAACTCCGCCTCGCCGGTGATCTGGCGCAGCGGCCTGACTTCCACGCCCGGCTGCTTCATGTCGAGCACGAAGTACGTCAGCCCCTCGTGCTTCGGCAGGTCCGGATTGGTCCTGGCCACCAGCAGCGCACGGCTGGCCACATGCGCCGAGGACGTCCAGACCTTCTGCCCATTCACCGTCCACTCGTCGCCGTCGCGGACCGCTCGGGTCGCGAGCCCGGCCAGATCCGACCCGGCGCCAGGCTCGCTGAACAGCTGGCACCAGATCTCCTCGCCGGTCCATAGCGGCCGCAGCCAGCGCTCCTTCTGCTCTGCCGTACCGTGGGCCAGGATCGTCGGCGCGGCCATGCCGAGGCCGATCCCGTTGCGCTCGGGGTGATTGGACGGCGCGCCCGCGGCCTCGAAGTCGCGGTCAACGACAGACTGAAGGGACCGGGGCAGCCCCTGCCCGCCGAGGCCCGCCGGGTAGTGCACCCAGGCCAGCCCGGCATCGAAGCGAGCGCGGAGGAATTCCAGCCGCTCGGTGCGGCCGGGATCATGGGCGGCCAGGAACTCGGCGACCTGGGCGCGCAGCCCGGCGGCGTCGGCTGCCGGGGCCTTACCGTTGCCGGTCAGCACAGGGGTCCGCCGGCGACATAGATCACCTGGCCGGAGACGAACCCGGCGCCTTCGCTGACCAGGAACGAGATCAGGTGCGCGACGTCGTCCGGGGTGCCGACGCGGCGGACCGGAATCTGGGTTGCCGCTGCCTGCTGGAATTCCTCGAAGCCGACGCCGATCCTGGCCGCGGTGGCGGCGGTCATGTCGGTGGCGATGAAACCGGGGGCGACCGCGTTCGCCGTGATGCCGAACTGGCCCAGCTCGATGGCCAAGGTCTTGGTGAAGCCCTGCAGACCGGCCTTGGCGGCGGAGTAATTGGCCTGACCGCGGTTGCCGAGCGCGGAACTCGAGGACAGGTTGACGATCCGGCCGAACTTCTGGTCCACCATGTACTTCTGGCAGGCCCGGCTCATCAGGAACGAGCCCTTCAGATGGATGCCGAGCACGGTGTCCCAGTCGTCCTCGGTCATCCTGAACAGCATGTTGTCCCGGATGACACCGGCGTTGTTGATCAGGACGGCAGGCGGGCCAAGCTCGGCCGCCACCTTGTCGACGGCGGCCTGGACCTGCTCCGCCTCGCTCACATCGGCGCCCACGGCCAGGGCCTTGCCGCCAGCCGCCGTGATCGCGTCGACGGTAGCGCCGCAGTCGCCTTCCTTCAGGTCCAGCACCGCGACAGCCAGCCCGTCGGCAGCCAGCCGGCGGGCCGTGCCCGCGCCGATACCGCGCGCGCCGCCGGTGACGACGGCAACTCGCTGGGACGCCTCTGACATGTGTTCCTCCTGATTATCGGCAACCCGCTGCGGCGGCTAGTGCGTAGCGCAGCGAGCGTGCATTCGTTCCTGCTAGCGGTCTTCGGCCAACTGTGGTCAGCGGTACTTCCTCAGCTCCCGGTGGGCGAGCGAGCGCTTGTGCACCTCGTCCGGCCCGTCGGCCAGGCGCAGCGTCCTGGCATGCGCCCACAGCGCGGCCAGCGGGAAGTCCTGACTGACGCCGCCCGCGCCATGCGCCTGAATGGCCTTGTCCATGATCCACTCAGTCATCCGCGGCACCAGGATCTTGATCGACTGGATCTCGGTGTGCGCGCCCTTGTTGCCGACGGTGTCCATCAGCCAGGCCGTCTTGAGCACGAGCAGCCGGGCTGCCTCAATCCGCACCCGGGACTCCGCGATCCAGTCCTGGATGACGCCCTGCTCTGCCAGCGGCTTGCCCCACGCGACCCGCTCGGTGACCCGGCGGCACATCAGCTCCACGGCCCGCTCGGCCGCGCCGATCTGGCGCATGCAGTGGTGGATCCGGCCAGGACCGAGCCTGGCCTGGGCGATCGCGAAGCCCTCGCCCTCGCCGGCGATCACGTTCTCGACCGGGACCCGGACGTCGGTGAACACCACCTCGGCGTGGCCGCCATGAGTACCGTCGGTGTAACCGAAAACATGCATGCCGCGCTGGATGTCCACGCCGGGCGTGTCGGCGGGCACCAGGATCTGCGACTGCTGGCGGTGCCGCTCGGCGTCCGGGTTGCTCTTGCCCATGACGATGAGGATCTGGCAGCGGGGATCCATCGCCCCCGACGACCACCACTTCCGGCCGTTGATCACGTACATGTCACCGTCGCGCACAATGCTGGTGGAGATGTTGGTGGCATCCGACGACGCCACGTCCGGCTCCGTCATGCAGAAAGCGGACCGGATCTCGCCGTCCAGCAGCGGCCGCAGCCATCGATCCTGCTGCGCTTTGGTGCCGAACTCGGCGAGGACCTCCATGTTGCCGGTATCGGGCGCCGCGCAGTTCAGCGCCTCCGGGGTCAGGAACGATCCCCCGCTCAGCTCCGCCAGCGGCGCGTACTGGAGGTTGGTCAGCCCGGCGCCTTCAGGGTGGTGGGCCAGGAACAGGTTCCACAGCCCGCGGTGGCGAGCCTTAGCCTTCAGGTCATCCATGACCGGCGGCCGTTCCCAGCCCCGGCCCTCGGCGGCCAGCTTGGCCGCCTGCTCTTCGAAAATCTTCTCGGACGGAAGGACCTGCTCGTCAATGAATGCCTGGAGCTGGCCGCGGAGTTCCTCGGTGCGAGCGTCGAACGCGAAATCCATCTGCAACCTCCTGCGGCCCTGACGAGTCCGGATAAGACTACCTACCGGTCGGTACGGTCACCACGCTACGGTGCTGGCATGCCACAGGTCGAGACTGCGCGAGGACCGGTAGACGCCGACAGCCTGGGCACGACGCTCATGCATGAGCACGTGTTCGTCCTGAACGAGGAAATGCGGCGGAACTATCCCGCGGACTGGGACGAGACCGAGCGGATCGATGACGCTGTCGCCAAGCTCACCGCACTGGGCGAGCGCGGCTGCCAGACCATCGCCGACCCGACGGTGGTCGGTCTCGGCCGCGACATCGGCAGGATCCAGCAGGTCGCGGCCAGGGTGCCGGTAAACATCATCGTGGCGACGGGCCTCTACACCTATAACGAGGTGCCGTTCTACTTCAAGTTCCGCGGTCCCGGCGAGGACGGCGCGGACCCCATGACCCGCCTTTTCATCGCGGACATCACCGAAGGCATCGGCGATAGCGGCGTCAGGGCCGCCTTCCTCAAATGCGCGATCGACGACCAGGGCCTGACGCCTGGTGTCGAGCGGGTCATGCGCGCGGTGGCCAGGGCGCACGCTGAAACCGGCGCACCGGTCACGGTGCACACCCACCCCGGCTCGGGCACCGGCCGGGACGCGGTTCGCGTGCTGCGCGAGGAGGGCGCGGACCTGACCAAGGTCGTGCTCGGCCACAGCGGCGACACCACCGACCTCGACTACCTCTCCGAACTGGCGGACGCCGGCTGCCTCCTGGGCATGGACCGGTTCGGCCTGGATCTGATCACGCCGTTCGAGCAGCGGGTGAGCACGGTCGCGGCGATGTGCGAGCGCGGGTATGCCGGCAGCATGGTGCTGTCACACGACGCCTCCTGCTACATCGACTGGTTCCCGCAGCACGTCGTCCCGATGTTCGCGCCGTCCTGGCACTTCGAGCACGTCTTCGACGACGTACTGCCGGCCTTGCGCGAGCGCGGAGTAACCGATCAGCAACTTACCGCGATGCTGGTCGATAATCCGCGGCGCTATTTCGGTGGCTAGCGGCTCGGCCGCCAGCACCGTGCAGCTTCGAGTCATTGTGGCGACACGAGTTGCCCGTTATGCACCAACGGAACCGCCACTATGTTGAGGGGAACGGGGCCTAACCCAGGCCCAGCGCCTCGGCGGCAGTCTGCAGTGCGGTCAGGTGGCCGTCGACGGCGCCGAGGCCGGCGCCCATTGTGTTGACCGAGAGATGCGTGGCGCCGGCCGTCCGCCACCGGCCTACCTGATCGGCCAGCTTGTCCGCTCCCTCGGCGGTCCAGCTGACCCGGCCCTCCATGCCGATAACCGCCGGGTCGCGGCCGGCCTGGCGGGCGGCTTGCTCGACGACCGCCCTGGCCTCGTCGAGCCGCGGGCCCGGCGGCACTTGCGGGAACCAGCCGTCGGCAAGCTGCCCGATGCGCACGTACGCGGGCTGCGACTGGCCGCCGAACCAGATCGGGATCGGCCGCTGGACCGGCAGCGGCGACAAGCCGGCACCGGTGACGGACTCGTACTGCCCGGCGAAGGTGACTGACGGCTCGGTCCACAGCCGGCGCAGCAAAGTCACCTGCTCGGTCATCCTGCGCCCCCGGTCGGTGAAGCTCTTGCCGAGCGCCTCGTACTCCACGGCATTCCAGCCCAGGCCGATGCCGAGCCGGAACTTGCCGCTCGTCAGCAGGTCAACCTCGGCCGCTTGCTTCGCGACGAGCGCGGTCTGCCGCTGCGGAAGGATGATGATGCCGGTAACGAGTTCCAGGGAGGTGACGCCGGCCAGGTAGCCGAACAGCACCATGGGCTCATGGAACGTCGTGCGCACGTCGTAGGGACCGGTCCAGGGCTGATGCACCTCCGGGTCGGCACCCAGCACGTGGTCATAGGCCAGCAGATGGGTGAACCCAAGCTCCTCGACCCGCTCGGCGTAAGCGCGGACGGCGCCACGATCGGCGCCGATCTCGGTCTGCGGGAAAACGACACCGATATTCACCAGAGAAATTCTGCACCTGCCGTGAGCCCGCGATGCCGCCGGGTTGGCCGACTGCCTCCGATGGGAGTGGAGTGCCTGGCCTATAGGCCAGGGCACTCCGCACTCATGCAGCCGGGATGGCCGCCGCACGCATGGCAGTGCCGCCGCGCTGCTGCGCGGCGGCACTGCCCGGTTATGCCGGGGTCAGGGCGGCGTTTTGCTCGTCAGCCGCGTGGCCGGGCCAGGAATCCGTCCACGTTCCCGGCGTGGTCGGTGTAGAAGCCGACCAGCTCGCCACGGTCGTTCAGGCCGTTGATGACCGTGGTGCCGATGCCGTGCGGGTCGTTGACGGTTTTGAAGCCATGCGCCTTGGTCCAGGTGAAGCCGTAGGTCTTGGCGGTGGAGCCGGAGCCCACGGTGTACGTGCCGGCCACGATGCCGGAATCGTTGATACCGAACGCCTGGGTCATGCTGGCGCCGTGCCGCGAGAAGGTGACGAAGTGGCTGCCGGACTTGATGAACGAGACGGTCTTGCCGCCGCTGTTCACGTAGAAGCCGGTAACCGTGCCGAAGTTGTTGATGCCGGACGCGGTCAGGCTGATGCCGGTCAGTCCCTGCGGCGCACCCGGCTTCAGCACCCGGCTGTACTTCCCGGTGTGGATGTTGTACTCGTAGCCACGGTTGTTGCCGGCGCTGTTGGTGTAGAAACCGACGGCAACTCCGTGGTCGTTGATGCCGAGCAACTGGTCAACCTGCGGTGAGGCGTTAGTCGCCTTCGGGAAGTCGACCTGGTGGAACTTCCCGTTGGTGGAGGTGTAGAAGCCGAAGTTGGCGCCCTTGGCGTTGGCCCAGAAGCCCACGGTGTTGCCAACGTCATTCAGGCCGGTCACCTGGGTCTGGGCGGAGCCGGGGAAGTTCTCGTTCTTGTAGTCATGCTGGCCATACGGCAGGTGCAGCGTGTAGCCCTTGTTGGGGTGGCCGGCCATGCCCGAGCCGAAATATCCGGCGATCAGGCCTGCGTTGTCGATGCCCAGCAGCTGGTTGAAGGTGACGTCCCGGTGGTTGTTGAGCGTGGTGAAGTTGTAACCGTGGCTGGCGGCCACGCTGCCGGTGCTCGCGCTGGCCGAGCCGGCCATCGCGATGGTGGCAGCAGCCGTGACGGTCGCGGCGGCCGTGACAGCGGCAGCGGCGGCCTTGATGCCAGCGCGAGTGAATGTGGCAGTAGTCATGGTCAAGCCCTTTCTAGTCAACCTGGCGGGCTCACCGGCCTATCCAGGGCGGCCCGTCCTTGTCCCTACGCCTGGAAGACTGGCGGGTGCTTCCGGGGAGAACGCCAGGGGGCCGGGGGGATTCGCAGGGGACGCGTTACCCGGGCGGCGGCGAATCAGCCGCGGTATCCAGGCGCCACGCATCCGCGGCGATGCGCCAGCTGCCGTCCGGCTGTCGCCGCGCCACGGTTGCGCCAAGCCCCCGCAGGTCAACCGGCTGGCAGTCGGGACCAGTTCCGGCGATGCGCCGGTCGGCCAGTACCAGAGCCAGCGGGCCGCAAGTGGCGCCGCCACCGCTGACGGGCTCTGCTCCAGCCTCGCCGCTGGCCAGCACACCGCAGACGGTAACCGATAGCGGCAAGCGCAGCTCCATCAGCTGCGCCAGCAAGCTCGCCAGACCCTGCGCTGTGACTAGTGCGCCTGGCGTCCATGGGTCGAACACTGCACCGGGCTCGTACTGGGCCAGCGCGGCGTCAAGATCTCCGTCACTGACTGCCAGCGAGACCAGCGCGACAAGCTCGGCCGGAGAGCGGGCCGCCGCGGGCGCGATGGGATCGGGCACGACCGTGACCTCCGTCGTGGCGGCGACGCGCGCCTTGTCGCCACGTCATCTCGTTACCGCCAGCCTGGCGTCAGAGTGTCAGCATGCTCCGGGGGGAACCGGCGAGCTCAGGGGGAAACTCAGGGGGTCAGCTGCGCTGCTGAGTAAGACGCTGGTACAGCGCAGTCGTCTCGGCTGCAGGAGACACGCCAACCTGACGACGCAGTAGTTCAGCTAGTTCCTCGTAGTGCCGCACCGCCCGTGCCGTCTCGCCCAGGCGAGCCCAGCACATCATCAGCTCTCGGTGTGCAGTCTCGTTCAGCGGCTCGTGGCTTACCGCTCGCCGGAACGCGGTCGCGGCCGGCTGGAACCGCCCGGCGGCCAGGTGCAGCCGGCCGGTCGCGAGCAGCGCCGATTCGAAGCTGCGAGCGAGCTCATCGCGTCGCACGTGCGCCCATTCCGACGCCGACATTCCGGCCAGGAACTCGCCGCCGTAAGCTGCCAGCGCCCGCTGCAGATCTGGCAGCGCGGCCGCCTGCGGCCGGGCCCGCCGTGCTGCGGCGAGTGCCTGCTCGAACGTACTGACATCGCAGTCGTGCTCGCGCTCAGCGTTAAAGCTGTACCGGCCGTCGGAGTAGACGATCCAGTCAGGCGCGCCGAGCGCCCGGCGGACCCCCCGCAGCGCGGTGTGCAGCGTGCTGCCGAGGCGCTCGTGCGCCTGGTCCGGCCACAGGGCGGCGCCCAGCTGATCCCTCGTCATCGGCTGCGAGGTCGCGAGAAGGAAAAGCAGCTCCCGAGGCTTGGCATAGCCCCAGTCCGCAGCGGTGACCGGTGCCTCGCCCAGATGTACCGTCGCGGCGCCCAGCGCGCGGATGCGCAGCATGCCAGTCCGGGGCTGCCGGGGGCGCGGCACGCTGGCGGCAGCATTCGCGGCGATCGCTGGCCCCGCGGTCGGCGAACTCGCGGCCGGCGACATCGCGGCCGGCAACCCCGCGGCCGGCGAGCCTGCAGCTGACTCCGCGACTACCGCCTCCGCGACAACTGCCTCCGGCGCTGCCTGCACCGGTGACTCGTCCAGCACGGCCAGAACGTCTTCGATCTGGGCGAGCATGCCCCGTTGCGACGCGGCGGCGAAGTCAGCATCGCTGAGTGCCGCCCGGGTCGCGGCAACAGTCGCCTCGTGTAGCGCGCGTTCGCACGGGGCGACGACAGTGCCGATGGCAGCGCGCATGGTCTCGGCCGCGCCAAGGAGCAGCGCGGCTCTGCCCGGCTGATGCTGGGCGACGGCGAGCGCGGCCAGGTCCACGAGCACGCTGCAGACCCGCCAGCGGTCCCGGAGGTGATGGTGTATCTCCAGGCTGCTGCGAAGTCGCTGGCCAGCTTCCGGGTCACCACTCTCGATGGCGAGCAGGCCCAGTTGCTCGAGCGACCAGGCGATGCCCTCGCGGAACCCGATGCGTTCCGCTCGGTCCCGGCTCTCGGTGAGCAACGCGAGCGCCTGGCCGGCGTGCCCCTGGTAGCGCGCGATCGTGCCCAGGCTGATCAGCGCCCAGGCGATGCCTTCCGTGTCGCCCAGTTCGCGCGACAGCGCCAGCGCCAGGTTGCATTCGGCTGCCGCGCGCTCGAAATCGCGCTGCAGCCAGGCGGCGAAACCGATGTAGCCGTGCGCGCTGGCGACGGCCCACGTGTCGTCAGCCGCCTCCGCCGTCGCCAGACTCTCCGCGTGCAGGTCGACTGCGCGGGCATAACGGCCCTGCTCGCGGGCGACGCTGCCGAGTACCTGCAGCGTGGCGGCGATACCCCCGGCGTCGTCAAGCTCGCGGTAGAGCCGCAGCGCCGCCTCGAGCCGGCGCACGGCGGGCTGGTAATCACATTGCAGCAGCGCCAGGCGTCCGCTGCCGAGCAGCGCCACCGCTCGCAAGTCCGCGGGGGCATCGGCGCCGAGGATGACAGCGGCGTCCATCCACTGCCGGACTTCCTGGTAGTGCCCGCGCAGGTACGCGTACTTGCCGAGCGGGCCCGCGATCTTCAACGCCGCGATGGCGTCATGGCACTGACGGGCGAGTTCGATCGCCGCTCTCAGGTTGCCCGTCTCGGCGTCGAGGGCGTCCAGCTCGCGCTCCAGTCCGCCCGGCCCGTCGCCGCCGCGATCGATCCGCGGGGTAATCTCGCCGACCAGGTCGGCCATGCGGGCCAGATGCGCGCGGCGCACCTCATCTTCCTCACCGGCTTCCGCTAGCCGCTCGCGCGCGTACTCGCGGACGGTGCTCAGGAGCTGATAGCGCGCTGCCGGGCCGGAGTGATCCACGTGCAGCAGCGACTTGTCGGCGAGCCTGGTCAGCAGATCGAGCATCTGCTGCGGAGCGATGTCACCGCCGGCCGCCACGCGCTCGGCGGATGACAGCGTGAATCCGCCGGCAAAGACCGCAAGGCGCCGGAAGACGGCCCGCTCATCCGCATCCAGCAGGTCGTGGCTCCAGTCGAGGGTGGCGCGCAGCGCCTGATGCCGTGGCGGCGTCGACCGGGTGCCGCCGACGAGCACGCCGAAGATGTCGTCCAGCCGCTCGGCCAGCTGCTGCGCGGACAAGATCCGCATCCGGGCAGCAGCCAGCTCGATGGCCAGCGGCAGGCCGTCGAGACGACGACAGACCTGCAGGACGGGCACGGCGTTGTCGTCGGAGAGCCGGAATGACGGCAGCGCGAGCTGGGCTCGCTGCTCGAAGAAACGGACGGCATCGAACCCGGCGATAGCCGTAGCTGCCCGGCCGACGCTCATGTCGGGCAGGGACAGCGGCGGTACGGGCCAGTTGCGCTCGCCGTCCACGCCGAGGATCTCGCGGCTGGTCGCCAGGATCGTCAGGGCAGGGCAGCTGGCTAGCAGGCGCTCGGCTAGCTCGGCTGTGGCCGTCGTCAGGTGCTCGCAGTTGTCGAGCACCACCAGCACTGCGCTGTCGCCCACGTGGTCGGCCACTGCGGCGGCAGCATCCTGGCCTGGATCTTCGGGCACGCCGAGCCGCGTTGCGACTTCCCTGGCGACTATCGACGGGTCATCCAGCGCGGCCAGCTCAACCCAGCAGACTCCGGCCGGGAACGACTGCCGTGCCGAGCCCGCCGCCGCGAGCGCCAGTCTCGTCTTGCCCGTCCCGCCGGGCCCGGTGAGCGTCAGGAGCCGGCTGTGCGACAGCGTCGCCAGGATCTCCTGAAGCTCGGTCTCGCGGCCGATGAGCGGTGCCAGCCGCACTGGCACCTGCTCGGTGACTAGCGACACCACGCTTGCTGGCCTCCGGTTCGTGCTTTCCCTGGGCGCCCAAGTGCAGCGGCGGCGGTGCACGACGTATCTGCCCCAGACTATTAGACCCGAGATCGCCGAGGTTGGGGAGCCGGAGCGGCTGGCATGGTTGGCTTCGGGCATGGACCTGGACCGCTGGCTCACCGCCGCGGCACGCGCAGTCAGCGACTGGCAGAGCGCGTTCGGCGCATTCGAGCCACACCTCGCGACGCAGGTGAGCGACGAACAGTTCGCCGCAGCCTTCGGTGCGCTCACGACCCGGCTGAACGGGAACTACCCGTTCTTCCATCCCGCCTACGCCGGCCAGATGCTGAAGCCACCGCACCCGGCAGCAGTGGCCGGCTACCTCGCCGCCATGCTGATCAATCCCAATAACCACGCCCTGGACGGCGGACCGCCGACCGCTGCGATGGAGAAGGAGGTCGTCGCCCGGCTAGCTGCCATGTTCGGCCTGCCCGTTCACCTCGGGCACCTGACCACCAGCGGCACCATTGCCAACCTGGAGGCCCTGTTTGTCGCCAGAGAACTGCATCCCGGCCTTGGCATCGCCTACAGCACGGAGGCGCACTACACCCACGGCCGGATGTGCGGCGTCCTCGGCGTTCAGGGAACCGCAGTCGGAGTGGACGAGACAGGACGCATTGACCTCGCCGAACTCGAGACGCTGCTGGCCACCGGGCGCATCGGCACGGTCGTCGCCACCGCCGGCACCACCGGCCTCGGCGCGATCGACCCGGTGCACGCCGTTCTCGCGGTCGCGCGCCGGCACGGCGTGCGGGTCCACGTCGACGCCGCCTACGGCGGTTTCTTCACGCTGCTGGCCGGCGCGTCCGCGCCGGACGGGCTTGACCCCGCACCCTGGCAGGCCATCGCCGCGTGCGACTCAGTCGTCGTCGACCCGCACAAGCACGGCCTGCAGCCCTACGGCTGCGGGGCCGTGCTGTTTGCCGACCCGAGTGTCGGCAGGTTCTACCTGCATGACTCCCCGTACACCTACTTCACGTCGGGCGACCTGCACCTCGGCGAGATCAGCCTGGAATGCTCGCGAGCCGGAGCCGCCGCGGCTGCGCTCTGGCTGACCTTCCAGGTGCTGCCCCCGGACCGCTACGGCCTCGGCGCGGTGCTGGCCGCCGGCCGCCGCGCCGCCCTGGACTGGGCGGGGCGACTCGCATCGTCGGACTGCCTGACCCTGTATCAGCAGCCGGAACTGGATATCGTCTGCTACTTCCCGGCTGAGCCGAGCCTGTCCGCGATAGACGCAGCGTCGGCACGGGTGCTCCAGGGCGGGATGACCGACGCGGCTGAGCCTGTCTACCTCAGCACGCTGCGAGCCTCGGCGGCCGCCTTCGGCGAGCGCCACCCTGACATCGCCGCCGACGCAGCCGGGGCCAGGATCCTGCGCAGCGTGCTGATGAAGCCCGAGCACGAGACGTACGTGGCTGCGCTGCACCAGCGGGTGGAGCGGCTGGCGCGCGGCTAGATGCTATCTCAGCAGCAGCCGGCTGCAGCCAGCGGCAGGCCAGCGCCAGCGTCGCGACGCCCATGGTGGCCAGGTACAGCACGTGCCACAGCAGGCCAGGCCCGACGTAGCCGAGGGTGAGACCGCGCAGCAGCGCGATCCCCTGGTACAGCGGCGTGCAGTCGATGAAGTACTGCACCGGCCGCGGATAGACGCCGAGCGGGTAGAACGTCGCCGAGAACAAGAACATCGGCAAGGTTGCCAGCGTGACGAACTCGAAATGCTGCCAGCTACGAAAGAACGTCGTGGCTGCCATGCCCGCGCCAGCGAAGGCGAAGCCGATCAGCAGTGCCACTGGTATATCCAGCACCGCCCAGGCGGAGTGGACCAGGCCCATCGCCAGCATCACGATCATGAAAGCGACCGCGTACAGGGCGCCGCGGATGAGCGCCCAGCCGATCTCGCCTAGCGCCACGTCCCCTGACCGCATCGGCGTGGACAGCGCCGAGTCGTAGAGCTTGGCGTACTTGAGCCGGAAGAACACGTTGAAGGTGGAGTCGAGGACCGCGCCGTTCATGGCGGAGGTGGCCAGCAGGGCGGGAGCGACGAAGCTGGTGTAGCCGATGGCCTGGCCGCCAGGCCCGCTGACGTTGCCCACCAGGACACCGATGCCGACGCTGATCGACAGCAGGTAGAACAGCGGCTCGAAGAACCCGGATACCAGGATCAGCCAGGCGTGCCGGTATGCGCGGGCGTGCCGCTCGATCAGGAATCCGCTGCCGCGGCCGCCCAGCGCGCCCCGCCGCGCAGCGAGCATCGGGGCCGGCAGGATGCGCAGCGCCAGCCGCGGCCCCAGCCGGCCGGGCGGCGGCACAGCGCGGCTTGACGTCTGAGGCGGACTAGACATACAGCCGCCGCCGGTACGTCCGCTGGCCGACGATCAGTCCAGCCAGCACGAAGACCAGAAGGTAACCGGTGTGCCCGAGCGCGCCGATCAGGTCGGCGGTGCCCAGGCTCAGCTCGCGGCAGAGCGCGACCCCGTGCCAGAGCGGAGTGGCATAAGCCACCGGGCGGATCCAGGCCGGCAGCTGGCTCACCGGAAAGAACGTGCCGGAGAACAAGAACATGGGGATCATGCCGAACCTGAACAGCATGGCGAAGTTCTGATCCTTGTTCTGGGTGATCGCGAATGCCTCGACCGGGGTGGCAAAGGCCAGCCCGGTCAGCACCGCGACCGGCCACGCGGCGACCACCCACCAGGACCTGATCGCGCCGAAGGCGGCCATCGTGGCCAGGAAGATGGCGCAGTTCATGATGAGCCGCGCGGTGGTGAACAGCAGGTGGCCGTGCAGCAGGTCAGCTGGCCGCACGGGGGTGGCGGCGGCGGCCTGGTAGGTCTTCAGCCACTTGACCGAGGCCAGCACCGGGTACATCGACTCGCCCATCGCAGTCTGCATCGCGGACGCAGCGAGCAGGCCGGGCGCCAGGAAGGCCAGGTAACTCACGCCGCCGATGCCGCTCACCCCGTGCTGATCCACCAGGGTGCCGAGGCCGAGCCCCATGGCTCCCAGGTACAGCAACGGGGTGAGCACGCTGGAGTAGATCGTTCCCTGCCAGGTCCGGCGGTAGTTGACCAGCCAGAACATGAAAGCCCTTGTGGCCATCGACCAGCGGCCAGGGATGGCTTGCCGCGGACGGCCGGCGGCCGGCTGAGGCCGCGGAGCCGGAAGCGCCGAGGCCGTCATCCGTCCTCCAGCCGCCTGCCGGTCAGCCGCAGGAAGACGTCTTCCAGCGTGCTGCGGCGCACTAGCGAGGTCAGCGGCTCAAGGCCGAGCCCGCGGACGGCGGCCAGCGCCGCGTCGCCGTCCGGCACGTACATCAGGATCCGGTCTGCGAGCACTTCCACCCGCTCGGCCGGAGCGTTCGACACCTTCTCGGCCGCCTGGTCGTGCTCGGACACGTGGAACCTGAGTTCCAGCACCTCGGCGCTGGAGTAGGTCGCAATAAGCTCGCGCGGCGAGCCCTCAGCCGCGATCTTGCCGCCGTCCATGACCACCAGGCGGTCGCAGAGCTGCTCAGCCTCGTCCATGTAGTGGGTGGTCAGGACCAGCGTGGTGCCCTGCTGCTTGAGCCGGAAGAGGCGGTCCCAGACAACGTGCCGGGCCTGCGGATCCAGTCCGGTCGTGGGTTCGTCCAGGAGCAGGATCTCCGGCTCGTTGATCAGCGAGCGGGCAATGGTCAGCCGCCGCTTCATGCCACCCGACAGCGGCTCCACCTGGTCGCCCGCGCGCTCCGACAGCTGCACGAAGTCCAGCAGCCTGGCTGTCCGATCCGCGATCAGGGCCCTGGGCAGGCCAAAGTAGCGGCCGTAGATCAGCAGGTTCTCTCGGACCGTCAGCTCGACGTCGAGGGTGTCCTCCTGCGGCACCACGCCGAGCCGGGCCCGGATCGCGGGGCCGTCAGCGACCGGGTCCAGGCCCAGGATCGTCAGCTCGCCGCCGCTCGGCGGCGAGACGCAGCCGATCATCCGCATGGTGGACGATTTCCCGGCGCCGTTCGGGCCCAGGAAGCCGAACGCCTCCCCCCGGCGCAGCTCGAAATCGATGCCGTCGACTGCGGTAAAGGCGCCGAATCGCTTCGTCAGGCCGGTAGCGTGGATGAGGATGTCCGGATCTGGCACGCCCGTGACACTACCCGGACGCTCTGTCAGTTCAGAAACCGATATTCAGCCCGCCAGTGCCCGTTGGCAACCCGCATGGTCGTGAGTCATCGGGCCTGGCGGTAGTCTCACATGGTCACGATGAGGCGACGGACCACCCAGGAGGCGGTTCCACCGTTGAGCACCATTCGCGAGTTGTACGGGCAGTTCCGCCACCTGATACACGAGGGCGCCAAGTTCCTCGTCGTGGGCGGGATAGGCTCGCTCGTCACCATTGGCGGGGCCGGCGCGCTGCACAGTCTCGGCGAGTACAAGGCAGTGACCATCGCCACCATCGTGGCCACGGTCGTGACCTTCGTGGGCAACCGTTACTGGACATTCCGGCACCGCGAGGGGCACGGCACGGCCCGCGAGACCACCATGTTCTTTGTCCTGAATGGTGTGGGCCTGCTCATCTACTACGCCTGCATCTGGATCATGCGCCACCCGCTGAACCTGTCGGGCACCTTCTGGTATTACGTCGCGCTGATCATCGGCACGGGCCTGGGCACCCTGTTCAGGTTCTGGTCCTACCGCAAGTGGGTATGGCCGTCCATCGCCGGCAGCGCAGCTGTCCACAGCGGGCAGAAGCAGGCTGGTCACGGCGCCGAAGGGCCCGTCAGAATGGGGCCAGGCCTGGCCAGGCGCCCGCAGGGCCGGCATGCCGCGAACGGTCGCGCCACCGGCGCCGGCCCGGTACAGCAGGAGAGCCTGCCGGATGCCGAGGTCAGCGAGACCTCGGCCTGGCCGCGCTAGTCCGCCTGGCGTCTGTCAGGACCGGCAGCCGCCAGCTCCGGCGAGCAGGTTATGCAGCGGGATGGCCAGATACCTGTCCGCCTGCGCCTGGGTTAGCGCGCCCACGGCCACCAGCCTGCCGATGACGTGCTGTTCCCTGGCCAGGCCGTGGGCGGGGTAGGTCAGCGGATCGTCCGCACTGGGAGCTTGCACCAGCCCGGCCAGCAGGGCAGCCTGCGGCCAGGACAGCTGATCCGCCCTGACCCCGAAGTATCCGCAGCTCGCCGAGGCCAGACCGTAAAAGCCGTGGCCGAAATACGCCACGTCCGCGTAGAGCCGGAGTATCTCCGGCCTGCTGTAGCTGAACTTCAGCTTCACCGCTAGCGCGATCTGCTCGGCTTCGGCCACGAATCCGGTCTGCGCGGGCGTGTAGAGCATCTTGGCCAGTTGCTGGTACAACGTGGCGCCGCCCTGATCGCCCTGCCTGGTCACGAAGCTGTAGATCACCCGCCCGATCGCCAGCGGGTCGACGCCGGGCTCGGAATTGAACCGGTGGTCTTCGGTCGCCTCCAGGGATGTAGCGAACCGGTACGGCACGACAACACCCGGATACGCAGCGTGGTGAGCCCGGTCGAACGCGCTGGCCAGCTGCCTGGCGTTGCCCACCGACGGGGTGACGAGCAGCAGCGTGCCGAAGGCAACCACGAACGCCAGCAGAACCGCCGCGCAGGCCAGCAAGATCCTCCTCGCCAGCAATCCGAGGCGGCGGCGCCTGGGCGGGCCGGCCGCCGCCGCCGCTGTCTCCCCAGCGGTCCGCTGCACTGACTCTGCCCGCCTCATCGACTAGGCCAACGATGACGCAGGCCGCGAAGTGCCAAGATCAGCTAACGGTCTAGGTTCTCAGCAATGGTGCCGCCAGCTTCGGCCGGCCGGCAGTGGCCCCGGCCCGCAGCATCCCGCCGGCCCATGCCTAGCTGACGGCCAGGCCGCCGACCAGCAGCTCGGTGAACTGCCTGCCGACCTCTGACGGGGACAGCACTCCGTCCGGCTTGAACCAGGAGCCGAGCTGATTGATCACGCTGAGGAAGTAGTGCACGACGATGTCGGCCGGGACGTCTGCCCGGAACGCTCCGGCAGCGACGCCCTCGTCGACCAGGGCCTTGAACTTGTCGTGGTACAGACGGCGTTCGGCCCGGATCTGCGCCTGCTTATCCTCCGGCAGCATGTGCAGCGAGCGGAAGAAGACGATCATGTCGTCCAGGTTGTCGAGGCTGGTCTCGACCACATCCGCAGCGGCGGCCCGAAGGCGCTCCTCGGGCGTGCCAGGACCTGCGGCTATCTCGTCCAGGTGGCTGGTCTGCATGGTGAGCACCTGGTGGTAAACCTCGTACAGCAGGTCGTCCTTGGAACCGTAGTAGTGGTACATCGCGCCCTTGGTCACGCCAGCGGCGTCAACGATGTCCTGGACCGAGGTGCCCTCGAACCCGTGCCGGGCAAAAAGCCTGGTCGCGACGTTCAGCAGGCGTTCTTTTACCGGCGGCCGGGCAGCCTGGCCCCTGCCCCGCCCGGTGGACTCCTTAGATCTCACCGCCATGCCGCACACTCCGGGTCACTCTGCTCCGGCCGGATCCATACCGGCCGGTCGGTCTTAAAGTAGGCATGCACAGACCACTCGGTCAACTCGTTGCACTCGCTAACCTTGCCGACGGCGTTACCGCCCCTGGCCGCCGGCCAGCTGACCGAGGTAGACGGCAACATCTTCCACCAGGTAGCCGGGCCGATGGCGGCGCGGTCCGGTGCCGCCTTGCTGCCATGGGCGCGGACCGGCCAGCGGCCGGTATTCGATCCCGGCAGCATCTAGTCTGCGCATGTGCGCGGAGATCCGCTCGCGTAGCGACGGCTTGTCCTGCTCGCCCTCAGCGAACGCGGCGCTGGCGCCCGACCACGCTACCTCGGCAACCGCGCAGCTGCGCGGGAAGATCATGTACTCCAGCGACCTGGCGTCCGGAATGTACTCGGTCCACACCTGGAACTGGGCGCCCATCAGCTTGCGACGTGCTTCCTCGGGCCAGCCGGCGGGGACAGGCTCGAAGGCCGCCACGTCCGCAAGCCGCACCGGACCGCCGATGGCGACCGGCTCGTCCGGGCTCCGTTCCTGGTAGTAGTCGAAATACGTCGGGAAGACCGGCGCTGCCACCACGTCGTGCCCGGCCAGCGCTGCCTGCCGGGCGATTTCCATGCCGCGCCATGCCATCACCACCGTGTCCTGCCGCAGCAGTCCGGCCTTGCCGTCGGTGCTGGCAAAGCCCTCGTCCCAGACGACGGCCCGGACGCCGAAGTCCTCAGCGAGCATGTCCGCCACATCGTGCAAGAACGCAGCGTGCAGGTCCTCCGCCGTGGCCAGGCCGCGCTCGCGGCGGCTGGCGTCGATGCGCGGGTCGTCGCGCCACGCGCCGAGGAGGCATTCGTCGCCGCCGATGTGGACGAACCTCGAGCCTGTCGCGGCCAGCAGTTCGCCGAAGACATCACGCAGCAGCGTCAGCGATTCTGGCAGCGGGGCAACCAGATAAGGGAAGATCCCCCAGTCCGGGATGACCTGATAGCCGCCAGGCGGCGGGGCGCCCGAGCCAAGCTCCGGCATCGCCGCGAGCAGTGCGGCGCAGTGCCCTGGCAGGTCGATTTCGGGAACGACTTCCATGCCACGCTGCGCCGCGAACGCCGCGATCTCGGCCAGGTCGGCCAGTGTGTAGTAGCCGCCGTGGGGCACTTCCTCGTAGACCGGCGGCTCGTCGTTCAGGCTGATCCTGGACCGCGGCCGGTGCGAGCCGGCTTCGTGCAGGATCGGATGCAGCTGGCTCTCGATTCGCCAGCCCTGGTCATCGGTGAGGTGCAGGTGCAGCCGGTTGAGCTTGACCGCGGCCAGCGCGTCGATCAGGCTCAGGATCTCGCGCTTGGCGAAGAAGTGCCTGGCGACGTCGAGGTGCGCACCCCGCCACGGCAGGGCGGGAGCATCGTCAATCTCAGCGCACGGCAGCCACCAGGTCTCCCCCGGCACCGGCGCCGCCCGCCATGCGTCGTCGGGTAGCAGCTGGCGGAGGGTCTGGGTCGCGTAGATGGCACCCGGCGTGCCGCCGGCCACGATCGAGATGCCAGCCGGCTCGATCGTCAGGCGGTACGCCTCGGCGCCGAGGTTACTGTCGATCGCCACGATGCAGCGCTGCTCAGGGGTGCTCTGCGCCGGGCTCGCTGGCCAGGGCAGCCCGGCCAGCAGGCGACGGACCGCCGCCGCCGCCGCGGCTGGCTGCGAGCCTTCGGCGGCTGCCGCTACGGCGGGCGGCGCCGTGAGGGTGAGCCGGCCGGGTCGCGCCCGGACTGCGCGGGGCTGTGGCACCAGCCCGGCCAGACGACCGTCCGTCATCTGAACTGCTCCTTACTACTGGCCCCGTTCCGGCCGAACACTAACAGCGGGCGGGCGGCGGACAATCTTTCGGACGGGGTCAGGCGACAGCCGATGCGCCATCGGGGCGTCGATATTTGCTCTTGATCTGGCATATATAAGTAAATAAGTTGCCTGGTGACGATAGCCGCCGCAGTACCGGAGGTGCCAGGCACATGTTTCGAGCGCGTTCGGTCCTCCTGACCGCTCCGCTGGCGATCGCCGCCCTGGTGCTCGGCGGCAGCAGCGTTGCGGTGGCCGTGGCCCGGCCGGCAGCACCGGCAGCACCGGCAGCACCGGCAGCACCGGCGGTAGCCAACGACAATGCCACCTTCATCGGCAATGCCTGCACGAGCGTGAGCAGCTGCGTCGCGGTCGGCTTCTACCAGATTCCGTCGGAAAGCATCGCGCCAGCGCTGGTGGAGAACTACACCGGCGGCAGGTGGCAGCCCGACGTGCCGATCCCGCAGTACAGCGCCTATGCGACCATCGGTACCGAGGTGTCCTGCGGCGCGCCAGGCATCTGCATGCTGGTCGGCGAGCACTACACGAAGCCCTCACGGCCAGGCATGCTAGCCGAGCTGTCGAGCGGATCGAGCTGGACGATGCTGCGCTGGAGCAACCCCGCCGGAGCACGCTGGGGCGTGCTCGACGCGGTGTCCTGTGTCGGGCCCTCGTACTGCATGGCTGTTGGCACGGTGGAGAGGCGCACGCAGCAGAACTACTCGACCCAGTGGCAGGGCACCGGAGGACTGAAGCAGATCAGTACCCCGAACCCGCCGCACGCACGGTGGGCAGACATCGCCGGCGTGTCCTGCCTGTCAGCCACGGACTGCATCGCCGTGGGCGACTACGAGAGTGCGGCCAGACACGTACTGACGTTCTCACTGTCGTGGAATGGCGCGAAGTGGCGGTTCCTGGCCGGCACGCCTAACGTCAGGCACCAGGCCCAGAGCCTGTTCAGCGACATCTCCTGCACGAGCGCGACCCAGTGCGTGGCAGCCGGCTGGTCGGTCAGCGCCGGGAAGCATCCGGTCACGCATCCGTTTGCAGCGATCTGGGCAGCAGGGAAATGGCGACTGTCGGCAGCGCCAGGCCGCGCCGGATCGGCGCTGTCCGGCGTGTCCTGTCCGGCTGTGTCGTACTGCATGGCGGTGGGAAATAACGGCCGCCTGGGATTTGCCGAGCGGTGGAATGGCTCATCCTGGCGGATCCTCAGCGTGGCCGTCACCGGTGGCCAGCGAAACGCCGCCGAACTGGCGCACGTGTCCTGCGTCAGCACGTCGCACTGCGTCGCAGTGGGCGCCAGGTACAACCCGAAGCACAAGTACGGCGACAACACGCTCGCTGAGGTGTGGAATGGCAAGACCTGGAGGGTGCAGGCCACGGCTAATCCGTGAATCCGGCCATGCCTGCTCTTTATGCGGAGCTGCGCGGAATAGGTCGTTAGCAAAGTAGTTTCAGTAATTGCGCTGATAAATCGGCACAGTACGATGCTGGCGAGTTTGCAGCTGAGTGGCTAGCCCTTTAGTTTCTCGTGACTCATCCTGGCGATCGCTGTAGGCTAGCGCGGCGCGGCATTCACCATTACGGCACTATGGCCATTGAATCCTCAGTAGACCTCGTATCAGACGGCAATCGGCCGGGCTTAGCGCCATAAAAGGAGGAACGGGATGCGTAAATTAATCGCGGGGCTGTGCGCCCTGACCCTGGCAACCGGCCTCGGCATCGCTTCTGCGAGCGCCGCGAGCGCGTCGCCGTCGGGGGCGGCTGCCCACCGGATCGTGATCGGCCCCGGACAGTCCATCCAGCGGGCCGTCGACAGCGCCAGGCCCGGCACGACCATCGTGCTCACGCCCGGTGTCTACCGCCAGAGCGTCCTGATCAGGAAGGACAAGATAACGCTGCGCGGATCGGGCGCGGGGCGCACGGTGCTCAAGCCGCCGCGGCGCGCACCGCACAACCTCTGCACGGCCGCATTCGGCGAGACCGGCATCTGCATCCTCGCGGCGAAGGTCAGCGGCAGCGGCAAGGTGCTCAAGACCGTGCGCGGCGACACGATCAGCAAGCTATCGGTGGCCGGGTTCCCTGCCAATGGCGTTTTCGGCTATGGCACGGTCGGCCTGACGGTCACGCACGTAACCGCCATCAATGATGGCGACTACGGTATCTCGCGGTTCAATTCGACAACCACTCAGTTCACCCATGATGTCGCCATCGGGAATCATGAGGCCGGGTTCTACGTCGGGGACTCGCCAGACGCGGACACCGTCGTGCGTTACGACCGGGCAACTGGTAACCAGTTCGGGATATTTATCAGGCATGCCAGGGAAGTGCTGGTTGCGAATAATTACGCGGCCCGGAATTGTCAGGGCATCCTGGTTCTGGATGATGGTCAGCGCGGCGGCGCGGGCAACGCCCTGATCAAGGGGAACGTTGTCGTCCGCAACAACAAGTTCTGCCGCAGGCACGGAGACACCCCGATCAACCTGAAGGGCGGGGGCATCCTGCTGCTCGGTGCCACCAAGACGATCGTCATCGGCAACCTGGTCAACGACAACAGCGGGAAGCAGATCAACTCCGGCGGCATCGTCGTCGCCAGCGCGCACAGCCTGACGCATGGCAGCAATCCCAACTTCGACACGATCAAGGACAACTGGGCGCACCGCAATCACCCAGCCGACCTGATCTGGGACGGTACTGGCAAGCGCGTCAGGTTCTCCGGCAACCACTGCACGACGTCGGTGCCGCCAGGGCACTGCAAGTAGTGAGGCGCTGCCGGTGGTGGGGCGCCGCACCCGAGCACGCGTGGTAGCTCGGTGCGAGGCGGCGCCCTGCGCGGGCGCCGCCTTTCACCGTGCTGGCCTGCGCCACACCTTAGGAATCTGTTGAGTCCGCCGACCTGGCCTGCCGCATCTGCTTGCCGTCTCGGTGAACCTGGCCCAAGCCGGCCTTGGCCAGCACCTCATCGGCCAGCTCGGCCGGGGTGAGCCTGTCCGAGCGCAGCATCAGCGTCCCGTGCGGCTGGCGACCCGCGGCATCCACCATCTCGGTCACGCCGGTCATGCCGAACTCGCGGGCTGCCTGGTCCCACTCCGGGTTGTCGGGGTGAGTCACGCGGGCGTTGAGCCGCTCCCGGAGCACACCGGCATCCACCTCAAGGAAGACGTGCAGGACCTCCTCGCCCGCGTCGGCCAGGCCGCCGAGGATCTCGGTCCTGTAAGCGTCACGGATCAGCGACATCGGCACGATGAGCAGCTCTGCGTGATGCCTGCGCAGCGACAGCGCCGTCGCAACGACCAGTTCCCGCCAGCTCGGCAGGTGCTGGAAGTCGCCGTTGGGCCGCATCCACTTCCACAGCATGAGGCCGACGTCCTCCGGGTCATAGAGGATCGCGTCCGGAAGCCGCCGGTGCAGTTCCTCGGCCAGCGTCGTCTTGCCCGCTCCGAATCCGCCGTTGATCCAGATGATCACCGGCACAAGCTATCCGGTTAGTCACCGGGCTGTCTGGCCTGGAGCGGGGTAGCCCGGCCGTCAAGGGCGCCCTTACGGCAACGAGTCACCCGGGCAGGCGACCGGTCCCGTCGCGGTGCCCAGTTTGCGATAGGGTATCTAGGCCTGCCCGGCCAGGGCAGGAAGCAGTTCCGGGACGTAGCGCAGCTTGGTAGCGCACTTGACTGGGGGTCAAGGGGTCGCGGGTTCGAATCCCGCCGTCCCGACTGGTAGTTCTCGCAGGCCAGGGCCGCGCTATTCAGTTAGTGCGGCCCTTGTCATGCTCGGGCAGTGCCGCAGGTGTCACACTTCTGTCACATCGAGTTGATGATCTTGCTGAGCGCGGCGCCAGCGACCGCCAGATCCTCCGGCCGCGCCTCAGCGGCTACTCCGTTAGCTACCTGAGTCTCATCGCCAGCGGCAAGCGAACCGCCCCCCCGCACGTCAAGATCACGCTAGCCCGCAGCGTCCGGGTCAAGGTGTCGGATCTGTTCGTGCCTGCTGAGGACGAGAAGGTGAGCGCGTGATGCGCGCCGCCACGGTCGCCGAGATCCGGGAATGGCCGGCCACAGTTACAGTCGAGCAGGCAGCGCGGGCCCCGGGCATCTCCCGGTCATCCGCCTACGCGGCAGTCCGGGCCGGCGAGTTTCCCGCCCGAAGCATCAAGGTCCGCGGTCGCGTCATTGTGATCACCTCGAGCCTGCTCGCGTTGCTTGATCCTGCGCCAGCCGCACAGCAGGAGGCCATCGGAGCACCCCAGCTCACCAGTCGCGCTCGCCGAGCTCCCCCACGCGAAACGGCCGGTCCGCCCGGACCGGCCGCCGCCTAAGACCCGCCCGCGCCAACGGAGAAGGCCACGCCCAAGGTAACAGGTGGAGCGGACGCGTTCATTACCCGCGCAGAGGCGGAGCAGCTGGTGCAGCGCGTTGTCGCCGAGCAGCTCGACATCCGCTTCGCCGAGGTGCAAGCCGACTTCGAGCAGCTGCGCAAGCAGATAGACGATGCCTACGTCGCCGGCTACCAGACCGGGGCCAGCGACCAGGCGAACCTGGTGCTTCAGGTTTGGGCAAGCGGCTTCTGCGGTGAGCAATGACCTGGCTGAGCTTCGACGACGGCTACACCCGCCAGCCAGTATGGGAGAACCTCCCGTACGACACCCGCTGGCACTTCCGCGCCCTCGCTGAGTTCTGCGGCGCCACCCACCGGTACTCCGGGCGGGTCCGCCTGGCCGACGCACTGCGCTGCTCGGACGTCTCCGATCCGCAACGATGCCTGACCGAACTGTTCGCATCCGGGCTCCTGATCAACATGGGGCCCGAGGTCGAAGTCGCCGACATCGACAACTACCTGCCGCCCGAGGGCCAGCGAGACCAAAGCCTGCTGCCCCGCAAGCGAGCCAACCAGGCGAGCTACCGGCGCCGCAGATGCGAGAACGGCACGCGCGTGACCAGATGGTAGAGCGCGAAATCACCGACGAAGACGTGACGCTGGCGCTCAGCCGCAGCGGCCAACCTGTACCTGGGAACAACGGAAAGCTCAAGGTGTTTGGGTACGCCACACGAGGGCGCATAGTGAAGCTGGTGCTAACGCCGGATCAGGAGACGATCATTACCCTGGCCTGGCCCGACGAGTAGCAGGTGAGGAACAGATGCGGCTCAAGTTCGACCTAGACGCTCGGGCGCTCTACATCCGGTTGTCGGACGAGCGAGTGGCCCGGACGCGGGAAATCGACGACAACACGAATGTCGACGTCGATGCCTCCGGTGGAGTGGTCGGGATTGAGGTTATTTCGATCGTCCACCCCTGGCCACTTGCCGAGATCCTGGAGCGCTTTCCGATTCCGGAGGACGAGGAAGCGCAGCTCAGGGCTTACTTCTATCTCCGGCCCTCCGCCGCGGCGCAGGCCCTCATGCCATCGCCGGCCATGACTCCGCCGCCGTCCATGGGCATTGCTACCCCCCCGCCATCTCGCGCTCTGGAGCCGGCGGCCGCCTAGTCGCCCGTTACAGCGGGGCCCGGCTTGCAGGTCAGCGGGCGCGCCTGGCACTTGACCAGGCATCAGGTGCACGCGGTTAAGCCGCAGGCAGGCGGCTCGCGTGTCACGGGACATCACGCACCGGGGCCCCTCCGGTCGGTGCGTGCCGGGTTAGGCGGCACCGCGCTGCACACCACCACCACCGCATCGGGCTGCTGGTGCCGTCCCCTCGATGTAGCTCCTGCCGCTGTCGCTATCGCCGTCGTCCGGCGCGCCGCGGTTACCAGGTTCGGCTGCTGGCCCTTCCGCTGTTGTCCCATGATCTTGGTGCTCGCGTGCTTTAGATTTTATGATCTTGCTCGCGCTACGGGTTGAGCATCTCACTCGTCAGGCGGTGCAGGGAGACGCGGAAGCGGTTGGACCACCCAGCTTCGCAGCCGATTCACTACGGACTCGTGTTCGGCCCCGGCGTCGGCCACATCAGAGACGCGCGCTCTTTGCAGGGCGTCTAGAACTTGCGGTGTCGGAGCAGCTGCTTCCGGAGCGTCTGTTGGCAATAGGTTCACGTACAGAATCTGAAGAAGCTTCTCCGAATCGGAACGGAATATGAGGACCGTAACCCAAAAATCGGACCACGCTTCCGGCACATCAATGATCAAGGAATCAATGTGCACAGTGCCAGGATGTAAATAGGGAAAGTTGGATATCACAACCAGGGAGTCCCCCTCGATAGGGATTGTCGTTATGTCGTTGTCAGCAAAGCGAGGGACTTTCTCATTTTCAGCCTGAGGGAACTGCACATCCTCTGGAAAGACGTAGTTGATCCTGATATCCCTTGCGCTCCTGGTGCCGGTGTTGCTAGTTATGAAGGTAAGGGTGGTCCGATACCATCCGGGATGATGACGGAGCGCTTTAGATGTTTGGTGGTCATTGATAGGCCCCTGCACTGGATTACTTCTGAAGCCTACTTCGAGTTTTGAATGGGATCTTAACTCGGCAAGAAGTCTCGTCAGCTGCAAGAGAGCCAATACGACCAATACAACCCCGAACACAGTTACCATCCAAGATATTCGTTCCAGCCATTGCCAGAATGTAGCGGCCGAAGTCAGTTCCTTAGGACTCGGCGCGTGCGTCAATCCGGGGAAGGCCATATGCGTTCTCATGGCCATGATGGTAGTCGCGCAATTTCGTCAAGCCAATAGGCGTCACGGGTGGCACCGGCAAGACCCAGCATGGTCGCCGCGTCCCCGCCGCCGCGACCGACGAGCCATGAACCCGAAGGCGGAGTCGGGGGAGCTGGGTCGTTCGCCGGCGGTTTTGCAGCGGCTGCTGGGTGAGGGCCTGGGGTTCAGGCTGAGCGATGGCCACATTGTCGCCGGGGCGACGCGGGCCGAGGTTGAGTACGCGCTGGTTTGCGCTCGGGCGGGCCTGGGCCAGGGCACGGCTGAGGACAATTCGAGTTTCCGCAACTGGGTAGCGAAGCGCGCGGCGGCGCTCGGAATGCAGCCGGTGTCGTGGGCTGCCGATGCGGACAGGCAGGGCCAGGGCGGCCTGGATAACGGGACGACGCGGATTTCGCGGATGATGGCGGACCATGTCGATGGCGTGCGGTCGCCGGCGTCGGGCCGGCCGCTGCTGCTGGCGAAGTCGGCGGGCGGCAAGGGCAAGAAAGCGAGGAAGCCGCGGGCCGGGGTGGCGGGCCGGGTGATCAAGAGCGTGCCGGCGCAGAAGTTCACTCTGCAGATCGCTTATCCGTGCGACGCGATGGACGTGGTGGGGACGGCGCTGGACGGGTTCCTCGACTATGCCGAAGCTGCCACCTTGGAGAAGGCAGCCTGGGACTACTTGGCTAACCCGGACGTTGGCCTGTATTACGCCCAAGGGACATCCGGCGCGGGCCGTGTCGCTGAATCGCATATTCACCGGGCGGGGCCGTGGACTGTGACGGCGGTGGATGGCAGCAGTCAGACGGTCCGTAATGGTGACTGGCTTTGGGGTGTCGTGTGGTCGGATCGGGCGTGGTCCGACATCGTGGCGGGCCGGGTTGCCGGGGTGAGTGTCCAGGGCAGCGCGGCTCGTGTTGCTGCTGACGCCGGGGTGGCGCTGCAGAAGGGCCGGGGAAACGTCGCTGCGGAGCTGCTGGCGAAAGCGGCCAGGTGAGCCTCAACCGGCTTATGTCGGATCGGCTTGCTCGCGCGTAACCATGTGATTGCCTGGTACCCGGCCTTGTCGCCGCAGCACGGATCTGTGCATCTCGTCCGGAACTGTACGAGGTGCACAGAGCCACGCTGCGCGGCCTCTCAGCAAGTAGCCGCCCATAGGTCGGCGGTCTGGCCCCCCGGCGAGTGTGGTGCGAGCCCCGCCCAAGGGAGCGGTTCAGGCTGGCGGCGTCGGCGAATGGGCCACTAGCCGATCGAGCACCACCCGGCCGTTCTCGCCGCTTCGCTCGTGGTCGAGCACGCCTAGAACCAGCGCCAGGATCGTGTCGGCGAAGATGCTCGCACCTTCCCAGCGCGACGCCTGGTAGTCGTCGGGCTGGATGCGGAATCGGAGCACGAATCCGTCGAGCGCCGCCTGCAGCGCGAGCGCCAGCCGCTGCGGCGTCCACTCGGGGCGGAGTACCAGTCCGAGGTCGGCAAGCAGCGCTGCGTAGCCGTCTGCCCATACCTGCGACCCTTCCCGCATTGCTGGCAGCACCGCCTCCCAGAGTCGGGGATGTTGCGGCAATAACGGTCCGAGATGCAGGGTCAGAAAGCTGCGCGGGTGACTGCAGAGGGAGTCGAGCAACTGATCGGAGATGCGGAGCACCGCCGCGGAGAACGAGGTGGTCGCGGCTGCGGTGGCGTCGGCAGGCATCTGGCGAGCCTGCTCCAGCGGATCGCCGGGAGCCACCTCGCTGACCAGCGTGTACACGACTGCGTCGCGTAGGAACTCCTCCCTGCTGGGCCAGCGGTTAAAGAACGCCTTTCGGCTCGTCCCGGGCGCTCGCTTCGGGTCCGGCGCGGCGGCCAGCCGAATCACATCCTCGGTCCTCAGCCAGTCGAGCGCAGCCGGGAAGCGAATCGTGCGGAGCCTGGCTGGCCGCGCCTGCCCCGGCTGGTCCCGAAGGTACGCATCGATCAACTGGGCAGCCGCATGTAGGAAGCGGAGTGCGGTGGCGTCATGGCGCGTCGGCCGAGGCGGGCTCATAACACAATGACGCGCGTTCAGGGGACTTGGTTGTCTCCCCATGGCAGCGGCGCGCCAATCCTGGTCGCAGTATGGTCAGCAATTGCAGTGACGTCAATGTCCGGTCAGCGATAGGCGAGTGGCAGTTGTCAACTGGCTGACTGCTCGCTAAGAGGGGATATGGCTGCCCGGTGCATGAGCAAGCCGCTCTTTCCCTCGGAAGGGATCCGCAGTGGGTGCATTCATCTTCCTGCTAGTTCTCGCATTCATCGGGTGGGCGTTATTCACGCAGATCTCCGCCCGGCAGCAGACGAGTGTTACTTGCCCGTTCGATACAGATACCGCGCGCGCTGTTGTTGCCGAGTGCTTCGGCAGGTCGTGGGCACTGGTCGACGGTAAGGGCGACCTCAACTATAAGGCACGCTTGCGGGCGAGGGCACCTGTCATTTCGGTTGCTCTGGGCGTGGGCGACCGTGGTGGAAGCCAGGCGGACATCTGGTGTTCAGCCTTCACAAAGCGATATGGCTTGCTCGAGCATGGGCAGTTGGTATGGCGCAAGAAGCGCGCAGTGGCCCAGGCGCTGACTCAGGTGGCTCCGAACTCCTCGCTAGTACGCGCACCAGCGTTCAGCAGCGGCGGATCGGATTCGCTCACCTCGGCGCTGCCGCAATCGCCAGGCCTTTCGCACGAGGCGGCCGGATCGTCGCCTGCAGACGATGCGTGTTCACACGATCTCGACAACGGCCCGCACATGGAGTTCGGCGAGATAAAGGTTAAGGGCGATCCGCCATATCGATACCGGGAATTCTGGCATGTAACATCGTGCAGCAAATGCGGTAGAGAAATGCGTCGTGAAGGCGACGAGTACTACGGTGACGACATGGCCGAAATCCACTGGAAATGGAGACGGTAGCGACTAATGGCGAACGTTAAAGTAACCTGCCCGCACTGCGGGCATCAGACATGGGTGCGGGAGCACTACAACGATCCGTGCCAGCACTGCGGCAAGACCGTACCCGATCCGCATGTGCGGTGACGAGCTCGCCAGTTTTCTCGCAACGATAACGGACGCGACGCGAGACTGAGGTGCCCGGAGCTGCCGCGCGTCGGTACGTCTGAGTTCCGCGTTCTGCGGCACCAGTAATTCCCGGCTGAGCTCCGAATCCGCCGCCATCCAGTCCGGGCAGCGCTCGATCAATGGCGCGGACGCTGCGGATCCCAGGAACTCGCTCACCCGACGTCTGAGATGGCCGCCTGTGAGGAGGTGGCGCGCGGTGACAGCAGGTATGCGATCGTCCACCGGTCAGTGGCCCGTGAGGTGTATGACGCCAACATCCGCCAGGCCGTTCAGGGCTAGCTGCACGCCCAGCGCCGCGAGCAGGAATCCGAAGATCTTCTCCGTCACCAGCATCCGGCCTGCATCCATGTGGTTGCCGACTTGGACGGCCCACCGGAACACGGCCATGTCCAGTGCAAGTATCACGACCAGGATGCCGACGACGACTGCGAACACAGCGACCGAGCTGGCCTCGGCCGAGGCAGTGACCAGCACGACGATCCCCGCCGGGTTCAGCAAATAGGGGACCGCCAGGGGGAACACCGCAGCCTGCATCGGGTCTCGGTTGCTGTCCGCCATCCCGCCCTTGCTTCCGTCGTCTCGCCCGAGCACCATGGCGACCGCGATGATGAGCAGGATGATGCCGCTGGATACGCCCAGCGCGCCCGGCGAGAAGTGCAGCAGCCTGGTCAGCAGGCCGCCGAGGACGAGCAGGACTACGGCGGCCGAGGCGGCGGTGGTCAGCATCTTGCGCAGGACCCGGCGCCTGGTGGCTTCCGGCATCGTACTGGTCGTTTCGAGGAACGGCACCAGTGCGATCTTCGGGCCGACGCCGATCAGGAGCAGCAGGAACGTATCGATGACGAATGCGGCGTCCAGCGATTCCAGTTTCATCTGCCCTGCTCAGATCCGGTGAGCCTTGGACGGCAGGCGCATAGCGCGTAGCACCTCGGGATCCAGCCTGGTGAGAGCGTCGCCTGCGGCCAGCTTATAGCCGTAAGTGTAGGTCGGCGTGTTGTAGGCCATCCGGACCACGTCCTCGATGGTCGCCTCGTTGTGAATCATGGCCTGGCCGGTCCCGGCGATCTCGGAGGCGATCTCGCAGATCGCGTGCACGCCGATGAGAACCCCGCTGGCGCCATGGAAGACGAGTTTGATGAGGCCTTCCTGGCCGGCGATCACACCTCGCGGGGTGGTGCCCAGCTCGCATCTCCCGATCTCGTACGGGATGCCTTCCGCCACGCAGTCTTCCTCGCTCTTGCCAGCGCGCGCCACCTCAGGCAAGCCGTAGATTGCTGCGGCCGGGGTCTGGTCGACGTGCACGGAGAAGTCAAGGCCGAGTGCCCCGCACAAGGCCTGCCGTCCCTGGTCGCTGGCGATCGAGGCGAGCGAGGGGCCGATGACGTCGCCGGCCGCGAACACCCAGGGGCAGCTGGTCCGCCGTTCGGCGTCGACGACGATCCGGCCGCGCTCGTCGACGATGACCCCGGCTTGCTCCAGGCCTAGGCCCGCTGTGCTCACGCTGCGGCCGGCGGCGAACAGCAGCGCATCACAGGAGAGCCGTCGTCCGTCGCTCAGCTCGACTGCGAGGTTTTCGCCGTCGCGGCGCACGGCTGCCATGCCAGCGCCGAGAATCACCTGGTTCCCCCGGTTCTGCAAGACGTGCTCAAGCCGCCGGGAAATCTCGCCATCCATCATCGTGGCTAGCCGCGCAGCGGCGTCGAGGATGGTGACGGGGACGCCGAGCGCCGCGAAGATGGTGTCGTATTCGATCCCGATTGCCCCGCCGCCGACGATCAGCAGGTCGCGTGGCCTGCGCGCGATACTCGCGATGGTCTCCGAATCAAAGACGCCAGGATCATCGAACGGCACGCTCGCCGGTCGCAGCGGTCTCGATCCGGTTGCGACGATGACCCGCTCGGCTCGCAGTCGCTGCTCTGACCCGCCATCGACAACGACGACCTCGTGCTCGCCTTCCAGCCGTGCGTCACCGGGGAACAGCTCCACGCCGCATTCGCGCAGCTGCTCGATGGTCAGCTGCCGGAGCCGTCCGCTGACCTCGCGCGCCCGGGACAGCAGCGCCGGGTACACGACCTCCGGCGGTGCGGACACCGAGACGCCATAGATCTCCTCTTTCTCGAAGCCACTGAGGTAGGCGGCAGTCTCCCGGAAGGTCTTGGTGGGAGCGCCGCCGCTGGTGACAACGGTGCCGCCGACGGTGTCGCGCTCCACCAGGGCCACGGAGTAGCCCAGGTTTCCCCCGAGCTGTGCCGCTGACTGCCCGGCCGGGCCGGCGCCGATGACCACCACATCGTGCTCGTTGTTCATCCGGTCAGCATGAGAACGCACGGCTAGATCTCCGCTCCGTCAGGGGTCAGGCGGCGGGGAACCTGAGGACGGTTTTAATGTCATCGGGCTGCCGGGTGTAGGCATCGGCCCAGCGGTCGATCGGGACCTGGCGGGTGATGAGACCAGCCAGCATGTCCGGGTCAGCTTTGGCCAGGGCCTCGGCGGCGAGTTCGTAGTGATGCCGGTTGGCGTTGACGGAACCGAACAAGACGGAATTGTGCAAAACCATGTTCCGGTTGAGCAGCCCGGCGTCGATGCTGGATGCCTCCCCCGCGGCCGAGACGCCGGTGAGGCAGGTGATCCGGTGGCGGACATGATGCGTGCCCGCGTCCAGCAGCATCTGAACGTGGCCCGTGCATTCAATGATGACGTCGGCATTGGCGGCTGCTTCGTCAAGCTCTCGGGTGTGGACATAGGTTGCGCCGAGCCCACGTACCATGTCGGGCTTGCGGCCTTCGGTGACCAGGTCCGCCACATACGTGTCATAGCCGCGTTGGGTCGACAGAAGGGCGGCCAGAAGTCCGATCGGCCCCGCGCCCGTGATCAGAACTGCTGCGGGCGACCAGGTAGACCGCTGGCCGATCTTCTCAATGTGGTCCCACGCCTTGGCGACGACGGCGGCCGGTTCGAGCAGCACGCCGAGGCTACCGAGCCCGGGATCAACGGCCACGAGATATTCGGGGTGAATGCGGTACCGCTCGGAAGCGTAGCCGTGCCGCGCCTTGATTCCGCGCTCGGTGTACTGGCCGTTGGCGCACATGTCCCAATCCCCCGCCCCGCATGCAGGGCAAGGGACCGGGTCGGGCCGGCGAACGATGCCGACCACTAGGTCTCCCTGGCTCAGTCCCGTTCCGGGGGCGGCTTCGATGACCTGTCCCAGCGATTCATGGCCGATGATCAGACGTTCCTCGCCCGGGGGTGCCCAGCCGTAGTCGCCGTTGATGATCTCCAGGTCGGTGCCGCAGACGCCTATCGCCCGGGTCTGGACCAGGACGGGACCGTCGTCTGGCGGCGGCTCCGGCATGTCGGTGAGCGCAGCAGAGCCCTGCCGCCCGGGTATGGCCGTGATCGCAAGCATGGACTCAGCGTAGCTAGGCCGCGGCCCACCGTAGGCACCAGCCGGCGGCCCTTTGGGCTCTACTCACTCGTCGCCGCGCACCTCGCGGGCTGCGGGTTCCTGACCGGGCAGCGCGGCTCCGCTGTCAGGATGGCTTTCCCAAATCTGGGTGACAAAGGTATTGACGGCGGGGAAGGCGAGGTCCGGGCGGTCGCGGAAGATGGTGTGACGCGCCCCGGGAAGCCGCACCAGGCGGGTGGCGCCGTCCGGCAGCTGGCCGGCTAGTTCCTCGACCACGGGCAGCGGGCAGACCGGGTCGTCCTCGCCGGCGAGGACCAGGACTGGACACCGGACAGCGCCGAGCAGGCTCCAGGGATCGAAGTTTGAGACCTCGTGACTGCTGTAATGCGCGGCGACGTCCGGGTTCCTGATCATCCGGGCCAGGAACCGGTGGGACTCCTCGGCCCAGCCCGGCGTGGCGCTGTAGAGCGGGTAGCAGACGCGGTTGAACTCAGCCTGGAGATCCTCGGCGTCCCCGGCGTAAATGCGCTCGATGAGGGCGGCCGCTTCGGGGCCGCCCACGCGGCCGAACGCCTCGACGACGCGCGGTCCGCCCCAGTGGCCACAAGTCGTGTTGGCCAGGATGATGCCGCCAGGGTGGTCGGGGAACAGCGCTGCGTAGGTGAGCGCAACGTCCCCGCCGAAGCTGCTGCCGAGGATGACCGGCTTGCGCAGCCCGAGCGCGTCGCATAGCCGCCGCAGGTCATCGGCCCAGGTCCGCATGTTCCAGGACCCAGCGCTGCTGCGGTCGCTGCGGCCATGGCCGCGCAGGTCGAAGTACAGGACTTGGAAATCGTCGGCCAGCGGCTCCAGCGCGGACTTCACCGTCATGTGGTCCAGGCCGGGGCCGCCGTGGACGGCCACCAGGACCGGGCGCTCCACCGTCGTGTCCCCCTGCGGGACAACTGACGGGCCGGAGACATCGAACCACAGGGACACGTCGCCGAGGCTGATGCGCACGCGACCTCCAGGACGACTGCGCCGGGCCGGTTCGAATGCCCACAGTAATCTCCAGAACGCCGCCCACGCACCTTTCGTGACGAAGTAGCTACAGTTTGGCCACCGCTCTCTTGCCGCCGACGGTGAGAGTGCCGCGCACTATGTACCTGCTCATGGCCGGACACGACGAAGGCTGGCAGGCGGCAGTCCGTGACCCGCGACCTTCCGCAGCACGTACATCGCACACCGGCTTCGGCCATCCGAGCCTTTGCGCCGCCACCTACCCGGCGGTGGACCTGCACGTCGTGGTCGACAACTACGCCACCCGCTCGTCACCAGCCGATGAGCGTGAGCGTCCCCGCCCCACTCGTGTGCGCGATAGTCGTCATTAGCGGCGTGAGTCGGCCGGTGCGCACATCCACTGCGAGCACGCGGACGGTGTACGGGCTTGCGCCTGGATAGAAGTGCGCGGTCGCGATGGCCACGAGCAGATGTCCGTGTACGGGGTTGGGCGCCAGTGAGCACCAGGCATTGAGTCCCGTCCAGGTGTGCAGGACCGCGGTCCGGTGGCCGGTCGCCAAGCCGTACACACCGAGTTGGTTGGCGATCTGCGAGTCGGATCGGTCAGCGCTTGTGCACGCATACAGATCCGGGCCGACCGCCAGCGATGAGGCGCCAGGAAGCCCGACGACGGTGCTGGCCTGGTCAACCGTTCCCGATGGCACGTCCGTGCGCAGCGACTTGACGACGACCGCCGACCCGTTGGGCAGGTATTGAGCGAAGGCGAGCTGACTGCCGTCCGGAGTCAGCGACATGCTGGTTGCGTAGTCCTCGTCCAGGGCGTAGGCCCAGCGCCTGGTGATCTTTCCGCTGGCAGTGTCGAGCAGCCCGATGTTGCCGATCGCCTGGCTCGGCGGGATGACGGTGCCTCCGCTGTCAGCACAGTGCGTGATCGAGAACGCAAGTTTGCGGCCGTCTGCGCTGGCCGCGAGTGCGGTGGGCAGGCCCGCCTGCCCACTGCCCCGCAACGGCGTCAGGGCTGACGCCTGACCATCGGCACTGAGGCTGAACCGGTAGACGTACGCTCGGCAGGCGGCCATCACGTCGGCTTGCTGCGCCGACACGTAGAACGTATGGTCACTGGCGTCCCCGGCAATGTAGTCGAAGATCTGTCCGGCTGGCGTGCTGACCTGCCCGGTGACGTGCCCGGTAGCGGTCTGCACGACTTCCAGGCCGGTGTCCGTGCTCACCACGAAGAATTCCGGCAGTCCGGGGATCGTCGCCGGATGCGCCCGCGCACCATGCGGTGAGTGTGCCCGCGCCCGCGCGGCAACTGCTGAGTTCGCATGCGGCCGAGCGTGTTGTCCAGACAGGACATGCGGAATGATAACGTCGCCAGTCACCGCGATAACCGCGACCGTGGCAGCAGTGGCTACCGGTACAGTCCACCGGGCGTGACGGGCCGACGTGTTCCGAGCGCCGCTCGCTGAGACCGCTCGGCGCCTCGGATCTGCTCGCCGCGTGGGCGCTCCGGCGGGAACTGCATCTTCCCGAACAAGTTCCGCAACAGCGAGGTATGCCTCCTTCAGCCGGTCTTCCAAGCCGCTCACTTAGTCCTCCTCAAGTTCATGCGCCAGAGCCGTTATGGCATGTGACATCGTGGACGACACGGTCCCGGTAGTAATGGACAGAGCTTCGGCGATCTCCGCGTGGGACAGGCCGACGTAATACCGCAGCGCAAGCACCTCACGCTGACGGGGAGAAAGCGTGGCGATGGCGGCGAGCACCGCGCGCTGGTCCTCCCGGACCATCACCGCCGCCTCAGCCGACCAGACCGGCGGGTCGTAGTGCAGCCGCAGCGACCGCCGGCGGCTCCGGGAACGGAGCACGGTGCGCGCCCCGTTCAATACGGCTGAGCGGAGGTATTCCGGCGCTTTCGCGGGGTTGCGCAGCCGCGGCCAGGCGCTGTACAGGCCGATGAACGCGTCCTGAACGACGTCCTGGGCGGATTCCGGGTCGCCGACGAGCACCATTGCTAGCCGGGTGAGCCGCAGAGCGTTCTCCCGGTATAGCTCGTCCACGGCGTCGGTCGCCCGCACCGTCCACCGCCCGGCGGGGAGCGCTGAGCTGTCAGTTGCCATACATATAGTGACGCCGCAGCCGACCCGACACTGAGCCTGAACGCGAGATTTTCCGAGAACAAGTCAGTGCTGCCCTTGTGGTGCTCCGTCAGGACCGCAGGTGTCACAGGGATCGAACGGAATAAAACGCATTAACCGGCCTTTGGTGCGCGCAGGCTTGTCAGGTCACCTGACGTCGCGATGGATGAATCGCGGAGAGTCACTCGTGCTTGGCGAGCCAAGTACGCCGATGTCAGCAACGACTCGAAGCGTCTGCGGGCAGTACCACACCGCGACATCGTCGTGTGTCTCCGGTTCGAGCGGGTGCGTGCCTGGATGGTCGGGGCAGGCGGGCCACGCGCGCCGTGCCGGGTCGTATTGGACGTCGCAGGCCCAGTCCTGGAACTGCTCGGCCAGATAGTAGAGCTGGTCAGCCGGTGCGCAGTTCAGCCACGCCGTGATGCCCTGCCCGCACACTCCGTCGGGCTCCTGGATCCAGCCGCACACGGCATCCGCTCCGTGATCCGAGTGCGAGTCGGCCCGGATGTCTGGCCTGACCTGGCCGGTGGCATCCATGTCCCGCAGCACAGGCGCGACAGCATCCCAGCGGACCGCGGCCTCTTCATCGGTCAGCGGCCGCGTCCGGGCGTTGTCAGGCATGCCTCACATTAGGCCGATGAGCATGACAGCGGCCACCGCCACGGAGGGCGGGGCGAGCTTGACAGAAATAGAAGCGTCAGATTTGCCACATTGCCCTGATGATCTTGCCAACTGCGGCGCCAGACCGAACTGGCCGGCCGCCTGTATGCCGGAGTGTCTGCCGCCGCAACCGGGGTTACTATCGCCGGATGAGCGATGAGCCGTTCGTTCCGGACGATTTCGCCGCACCCGACGGGCTCATAGTCGGTGAATTCCGGCTGGCCCCGCTCGGGCCGCAGCACAACGAGGCCGATTACGCGGCCTGGACGGCCAGCATTGACCACATCCGGGCGACGCCTGGGTTCCCTGATGGCAGCTGGCCGCGCGAGATGTCCCTGAGTGACAATCTCCGCGACCTGGAGCGGCACGCACAGGACTTCGCTGACCGCCGCGGGTTCACCTATACCGTGCTGAGCACGGGGAACGGGGACGTCATCGGCTGCGTGTACATCTACCCGGCCGGCGGCCGTGAGCCTGGCGGCGGCGGCGCCGCGGGCCAGCGGGCTGCGGTCCAATCCTGGGTCCGCGCGGACTGCGCCGCGCTCGACCCGGTGCTCTACGACGCGGTCCTCGGTTGGGTGGAACGCGACTGGCCATTTGATTCGATCGAGTACGCTCCGCGGACCTGACCTGCGCCGACGGTCCCGAAGACCTGGACCGACTTCGATGCGGCTAGCTTGGAAACAACCTTGGCCGAGGGTGTCGTATCGCCGCGAGTGCGTTCGTGGAGAAGGTGAGCGGCAGCCGTCCGGGCTGCCGGTAAGCAGAGGAGCTTGAGATGGCGCTGTACCTGATCGCCTTCAACGACGAGTGGGTGCCCGACCTCACCCTGGAGGAGCTGCGCGAGCGGGGCACGTCCGCTAGGGCCCTGATCCAGGAGATGACGGCCGCCGGGGTCTTCGTCTTCAGCGACGGCGGTCTGGATGCGTCGACCGTCGTGTGCAGTGTCGAGCCGAGCAGCGGCTCGCCGCTATTCACCGACGGGCCATTCGTCGAGACCAAAGAGCATCTCGGCGGTTTCGCGGTCATCGATGTGCCCGACGATGCCGAGGCACGGTACTGGGCCGGCCGGATCGCGGTCGCGGTCGGCTGGCCGCAGGAGGTGCACCGCTTCCCGCATTCCATCGCGCTGAGCACTGACACCTAACCTGATGCCGTGTCCTGCGCGGGACGTTCTGATGGGCATGGCCCAGCGGACGGCAGGACTCGCCCGGGTCGATCGGGCCTACCCTGGCCATAGGGCGCAACGAAGCGTGGTGGGCTGCCAGGGCCGGTCCGATCGCGAGTGGCGTGCTACGCGGAGCCAGCAAGGGAGCATGCGTGGAGGAGCTCAGCCTCGGTGTCATGGGCCGGTCGCGCAAGGAGAACGAGCGCCGGCTGGCGATCCATCCGCTGCACATCGAGCGGATCGCGGCTGACCTGCGGGAACGCATCTACCTCGAGCGCGGTTATGGCGAGCCGTTCGGCGTCTCCGACGAGCAGCTCGCGCAGAGCGTCGCCGGGCTTCGGACCCGTGCCGAGCTCTTCGCGGATAGCGCTGTCATCCTGCTCCCTAAGCCGCAAGCCGCCGACCTGGAGTGCATGCGAGCGGGACAGGTCTTGTGGGGCTGGCCGCATTGTGTTCAGGACGCGGAGATCACGCAGCTGAGCATCGACCGCCGGCTCACGCTGATCGCGTTCGAGGCGATGAACTACTGGGCCGCCGACGGCACCTTCAGCCTGCACGTCTTTCATAAGAACAACGAGATGGCCGGATACTGCTCGGTCCTGCACGCCCTGGAACTCGCCGGCCTGACCGGTGAGTATGGCCGGCGGCTGCGAGCGGCCGTCATCAGCTTCGGTGCGACGGCGCGCGGCGCGGTGACGGCTCTCAACGCGCACGGCATCGGCGATGTGGACGTGCTGACGCATCGCGCCGTCAACGCAGTAGCCTCGCCGATCCACTCCGCGCGGATGGTGCACTTCGAACTGGACCATGATGACCCGAGTCGCTGCCACGTGCTGCGCAAAGGCAGCCGGGTGCCCGTGGCAGCGTTCCTGGCCGAGCACGACATCGTGGTCAACTGCGTGCTGCAGGACACCGACGCTCCGCTGATGTTCGTCACGAGCGAGGATCTGGCCTCATTCGCGCCGGGCAGCATCATCGTCGACGTCTCTTGTGACGAGGGCATGGGGTTCAGCTGGGCGCGGCCGACGTCCTTCACGGAGCCGATGTTCGTGGTTGGTAATAATGTCCGTTACTACGGCGTGGACCATAGCCCGTCGTACTTGTGGGACTCAGCAACCTGGGAAATCAGCGAGGCTCTCCTGCCGCTCCTGCGGCACGTGCTGGCCGGCCCGGCATCGTGGGAGGCAGACGATACTGTCCGCCGGTCCATCGAGATCCGCGACGGCATCATCCAGAATCCGCGCATCCTTTCCTTCCAGCGCCGCTCACCCGACTACCCGCACCAGCAGCTCCGCTAGGAGTTGATCTTCGCGCTGTCGGCGTACCTGCCTGCCAGCGTCGTGAGCAGCTCCTCGCCTTGTGGCCGCCGGTTACATGCGTACCGCGCGGCCTGGCGCAAGGCCAGTGCGACGACGAGCGGGAATAGGCCCTGGACCGCCGACGTCATTCGCTCGGCCAGGCCGAGGTCACCGCTACCATCGTGTGCTGCGATCAGCAGCCAGCACGACAGCCCGGCGAAGATGACGGTCACCGTCACGCGGCCGTAGACGCCGAGGATCCACGATCGCGCCGGCGTGCGCGTCGCGACAAGCTGCGCAGCGGCAGGCGGCCACGGACGAAAGTCGGATGGCCGCACCAGGCCGTCCGCCTTTAGTAGGGGCAGGACCCTCCCGATGGCGCTGCCCGCCGATATGCCGGCTGGCATGCAATGGACGCATGCAGACACACCCAAGGTTCACCCAGTCCACCTCTCAGCCAAGTCGCGGCGAAGACCAGATCAGCGCTCCGACGGTCGCCGCTCAGCTGTCCGGGCCGCTCACCGCCCTGTTCGGCAGTGCCTTCATCAGCGGAGTCAGCTACGGCTTTTTCGAGTTCCTGCAGCGCACACCGGTCCGGCAAAAGCACCTCGCCGGGACCACCGGGTGGGGGCAGCAACTGACGGTGGCGCTCGTCACCGTCGTGATCTTGATGGTCGCCAGGGCTCGGCATCGGCGGAGGTTCGGCCCGAGATCGGGCCGGCTCTGGCTGCTCGCGCCGCTCGGAACTCAGGCTGCACGCCGGGTGGCCCGTGCGCTCGGTTTCGGTAGCGAGCCCGCGCAGCCTGTCCGGCTGATACTCGCACTTCCACCTGCCGCGCTGTTGCTGTTCTGCTTCTGGCGGGCTGGGGCCCAGGTCACGGGCGGCCTGGACCCGAACTTCACGGTGAATGCCTGGGGCGGGCCCGGCTATGCAGGCGCGATGGCCTGCCACTACCTAGACCTGTTCCTGATCGCCGCGGGTGCCGCCTGGCTCATGGATCTCAGCCTGCCGGCAGAGTGACCCGCACAGAGTGGCCGGACTGCTCGTAAGAACTGTGCTCCTTGTCGATCGCCTGCTGAGGTCACCCCGCAGCGCCTAGACCTGGTCCTTGTCCGTAGCTATATCCGGGCCGGAAATGAGGTGCAAGGCTGTTGCTATGCACCAGGTTCCGGAACCGGATCACAGCGAGTGGGTCGCGTCCATGCGCGAGCGTGCCCGGCTTGATGCCGAGGAACTCCTGCCCCGCCCGCCGTTCGCCGTCTTCGGGCTGGCCGAGCCCCGGCTGCTGCCTGCAACGCTGGCCGAGGCTGGTCGGGTGAACGGGGAATGGGAGAGCATCGGCCTGGCCTACGGTGACTGGGCAGAGCCGGCCGGGCCCTGGGTGTTGGTGACCAGCACGACCGGGTGGGCCGATGCGCCGGACCGCGAGGTTGAGGCCGACCTGCTCCGCGCGATCGATCACGAGCACAACCGGATCGCCGCCCACGCTGGCGTCGACGAGGCCAGTTACGACGTGCCGCCGGACTACTCGCGCGCGGACCTGGCCGTGGGCGACAAGACGGTCAGCGGCATCGTGGGGCGGCAGGAACATGTGTGGGCGGCGCGCGTGACGGCTGGCGGGCTGATCGTGACACTCGTCGGCCGCGGCGTCGAGCCGGGCTCGCTCCGTCTGGACCCGGTGGCCGATCTTGCTCCGTACCTGCAGGCCCGCAACGAGATGCTCGGCCGGCTGGCCGAGTTCCACCGGCAGCAGGCTGCGCCTATCCTGGCGCAGGCCGACGGAGTCGCGGCCTATCGCGCGCTGGCCGAGACGACGCTGGCCTCCCACGCGCGACATGTCCAGGCGCTGCAAGCTGGTCGCGAGCCCCGCCACCTGGCTGGTGAAGGTGCCACCTGGCATGCGCTCTGGCAGCGCGCGGTACGCGAGCAGGTGCGCATCTCGAACATCGGCGACCGCCAGGCGAACGAGATCGTGACCCTCGTGATCAACCATCTCACGGAGCTGCAAGAAGAGGTCCCGTGGTTTACAGCCGATTCCCGGCTGCGCGGGGCCGCGATCGATGAGACGCTCCGGCATGCGGTCCTCGGTGACGACGTCCCCAGCCAGTCAGCTCAACGGGCCTGGGCGCGCTACTGGGCGCAGCGCTTGCCATCGCCGGAGCCGGAGCCGGGCGAGGAACTCCGCGCCCGCCGGCAGGCGGGCAGGCCGCTCCTAGCCGCCTGGCGGGAGGCCTGGGACGCCTGGGCCACGCAAGCCTGATGCGCGCAAAGGCCGACGCGCGCCTGGTCTATGCCGCAGCCATCCGCACGGAGTCACCAATGCCCAGATTTAAGCGCCTCGGGTGCTCCGCAGCCCGCACATGCATGCTGGTTACCGCTGCCGGCGCCATGGCCGCCGGATCGCTCTCATGCTCGAGCCAGGTCCTTGCCCGGCCACCCCGCACCACGCGCGCGGCATTGACAGTGGCCACGACCGGCGGCAGCCTGCGGGGATTGCGGACCGGCACCATGGACGAGTACCTCGGTATTCCGTACGCCGCACCGCCAATCGGATCGCTGCGCTGGCGGCCGCCGCAGCCCCCGGCGCGGTGGACCGGTATCCGGGCGGCGACCAGGTTCGCCGCGCATTGCGCCCAGCCTGCAGGAGTATTCGGCCGAGCGAGCATGTCGGAGAACTGTCTCTACCTGAACGTCTTCGCGCCGGCCGGACAGCACGGCAGCGGCCTGCCCGTCATGGTGTGGATCCATGGCGGGGGGTTCGTGGGCGGCGAGAGCGACGACTACGACCCGAGCGGACTGGTTGCTGACGGCGTCATCGTCGTCACTATCAACTACCGGCTCGGGGCGCTCGGCTTCCTGGCCCACCCAGCACTGGCGGAGCATCCGGGCGGTCCCTCCGGCGACTACGGCCTCATGGACCAGCAAGCCGCTCTGCGCTGGGTGCAGCACAACATCCGGGCCTTCGGCGGCGACCCGGCTAACGTGACCATCTTCGGCGAGTCGGCCGGCGGCCAGAGCGTGCTGCTTCAGCTCGACTCGCCTGCCGCGCATGGCCTGTTCGCGCGTGCCATCGCGGAGAGCGGCGGCTATGCCCTGGCACCGCAGTCGCTGGCTGCTGCCGAGGCAGCCGGCCGGGCGTTCGCCGCTAAAGCTGGCTGCGCGAGTCAGTCCGCTCGGTGCCTGCGCAATCTGTCAGTGTCGGCCATCCTCGCCAGCCAGAACCAGACAGGCGCGAGCGCTGACCTTGACGGCCTGGTGCTGACCAAGCCGCTGAAGAACGCGCTCGCCAGCGGAGACTTCAATCGCGTGCCGGTGATCGACGGGTCCAACCACGATGAATGGCGGCTGTTCGTGGCGATCAGCACGTTCGAGGGTCACCCGGTGACTGCGGCGAACTACCCGCCGACGATCGCATCCACGCTGCACGTCTCCTGGGCTATCGCCAGGGCCATCGCAGCGCAGTACCCGCTCAGCGCCTACCCCAGTCCCCCGCTCGCTCTCAGCGCGGTCGGCACCGATGCGATCTTCGCATGCCCGACGCTCCAGCTGGATCAGTCACTGTCACGGTACGTGCCGACCTACGCCTACGAATTCAGCGACGAGAACGCGCCGGCCGCCTACCCCAGTCCGGGCTTCCCCTATGGCGCCACGCACGCCTCAGAGCTTCAGTACCTGTTCGGCCTGCCTGCGTCATCGCACGGCATACTGTCTGCGCAGCAACAGCGGCTCGCGGCCGTGATGCGAAGCGAGTGGACCAGCTTTGCCAAGTCCGGAGTGCCATCGTCGGCCGGCACGCCGGGCTGGCCGCGATTCACCGCTGGCGGCCAGCCGATGCTGTCGCTGGTCCCGCCGGCGCCGCAGGCTGAGACGACCTTCGCGTCCGAGCACCACTGCGGATTCTGGGCCCTCGGCGGCGACTAGAGGCCGGGCGTAGCACCCGCAGGGACGAGACAAAGACCCTGGTACGGCGAGAGATGCCGCCTAGGCACGGCGGTAGGCCTCGGCATCCGCGGCGCGCAGCGCCATGCCCAGGCCCGGCGCGTCCTGGTCGGGCGTCATGGAGCCGCCCCGCGGGCTCAGCGCGCCGTCAAACAACAGCTGCTCGATTCGCTGGTGGTCATGGAAGTACTCAACGTGGCGCAGATTCGGCACGCAGCCCGCCACACGCGCATGAAGGTTCGGCGCACAGTGGCCCGATATCTGCGTGCTGCGGGCTGCCGCTAGTGCCGCGGCCTGCAGAAATCCCGTAATACCGCCGCACCGGGTGACGTCGGCCTGCAGGCAGTCGACTGCCGAGGCGTCGAGCAGCCGCGCGGAGTCCGCAGCCGTCCAGCTGTACTCTCCCGCAGCGACGTCCGGACTGATCTGCTGGCGGATCGCCGCGAGCCCGGCGGTGTTCTGCGACGAGACTGGTTCCTCAAACCACGTCACGCCGTAAGCCGCCAGGGCGATTCCCATCCGCACTGCCTGCCCGGTGCTGTAGGCGCCGTTAGCGTCGACGTACAGCTCGGCGTGGTCGCCGATCAGCTGCCGGGCAAGAGCTACCCGCTCGAGATCACGGCTCTCGCGGGTGCCCCACGACTCACCAATCTTGATCTTGACGCGCGGAATCTCGAGCTGGTCGACCCACTCCGATAGCTGTGCCCGCAGCGTGGCGTCGTCGTAGCTCGTGAAGCCGCCGCTGCCGTAGACAGGTACGTCCGGTCGCGCCTGGCCGATCAGCGCTGCCAGCGGCACGCCGAGGAGCCTGGCCTTCAGGTCCCACAGGGCGATGTCGACTGCGGAGATCGCGGTGGCGGCGATGCCCTCTCGTCCGATGTTCCGGACGGCACGGTTCATCGACTCACTGGTCGTGGCAACATCCAGGGCGTTGCGGCCCTCGACCACGTCGGCCAGGATCCCGGTGACCACCGTACGGGCCGCTGGGCTCGCATACGTCCAGCCGATGCCTTCGGCGTTCTCTGCAGTGACCCGGACGACGGCCATTGTGGTCTCGTCCCAGGTCAGGGTTCCGTCAGCTTCTGGCCTGTCGGTAGGAATGACATAGGTGGATGCCTCGACGGACGTGACCAGACAATCGCTTGGCACGCTTTGCCTCCGGCTTGTGAGTCGCTTCGCTGTGCACGGTGACCAGCTACCGCTGTCCGGCTCCCGCAAACGCAGCCGAGCCCCCGCAGCACGGATCAGCTAGCAGCGCGAGCCGCAGAGCGCGTCTGTTCTTCGCCGTCGCGAATGCGACGGCTTCTACCGGGTAGCAGAGCGAGCCAGCGAGGATGCGACATCAGTGCGGAGGACCCATGAGAGGCCGAAAAGTGACAGCTTCGCGCCACGAGACCATCGACCCGGAAGCAGGCATCGTTCATGCGTGGCGCGTCCGGCAACTGACCGGACTCGGCCTGCCGCGCGCGATTGCCGAATCCGTCGCGGACAAGGTCGACTGGCACGAAGTCGCACGCCTCGTCGCACGCGGGTGCCCGGCGCCGCTGGCGGTGTCCATCGTGAAGTGACGAAGTAGCCAAGCAGCCACCTCCCCTGCCGCCTGGCAGGGTCCGCACGCCGTGCGACACCGAAGGCGAGGACCGATGACGCAGACAGTTGTCATAACCGGAGCTAGTGCGGGCGTCGCCCGTGCCACCGCGAGACTGTATGGCCAGCGGGGGGCGAGGGTCGGTCTCATCGCGCGCGGCCAGGCGGGCCTGGACGGCGCCGCCGCGGACGTGGCAGACGCCGGCGGAACCGCGCTGCCGATCAGCGCGGATGTAGCTGACTACGATCAGGTTGACGCCGCCGCAAGTCGCATCGAGAGCGAGTGGGGACCCATCGATGTCTGGATCAATGTCGCATTCACGTCGGTCTTCGCGCCGTTCGCCGAGATCAAGCCAGCGGAGTTCCGCCGGGTCACCGAAGTCAGCTACCTGGGCTTCGTGCACGGCACGATGGCAGCACTGGCACGGATGCGCCCGCGAGATCACGGCACGATCGTCCAGGTGGGCTCAGCCCTCAGCGCCAGGAGCATTCCGCTGCAGTCGGCCTATTGCGGCGCGAAGCATGCGATCAACGGCTTCACCTCGTCCTTGCGATGCGAACTGCTGCATGACGGCTCGCAGGTGCGGGTGACCCTCGTGCAGATGCCGGCCCTCAACACGCCGCAATTCTCCTGGGTGAGATCGAAGCTGCCGAATCAGCCGCAGCCGGTGGCGCCGATTTACCAGCCAGAGGTCGCTGCGCGCGCCATCGTCTTCGCCGCCGACCACCCCGGCCGACGCGAGTACTGGGTTGGGGCCAGCACCGCCGCAACACTGGCCGCGAATAAGGTCGCGCCGGCGCTGCTCGACCGGTATCTGGCCCGCACCGGTTACTCGTCGCAGCAGACCAGCGAGCCGGCCGATCCTGGCCGGCCCGACAACCTGATGCAGCCGGTCGACGGCCCCGCGGGCACTGATCATGGCGCACATGGCAGCTTCGACGAGCGCTCGCACGGCCGCAGCGCCCAGCTCTGGGTCTCGCACCACCCGGCCCTTAGCGCACTCGCTGGATGCGGCGTCGCGGCCGCCGCGGCGCTGGTGGCGCGGCGGCGATGACAATTCGTTCGCAGTGCCGGACGCTGCCGCCGGTGACCGCCGACGCGACCCGGCACGACGTACCGCCGCTCGCGATCGGCGGCACCCGCTGGGCGAGTCTCATCCGGGCAGGCTACGGGCTGGCGCTGCTCTGCGTGCCGGGGCGGATGATTACCGGTCTGACGGGCGCGCCGGCCAGCGGCCGGGCGCGGGCCGTAGCCCGTGTGCTCGGTGCCCGGCACCTGGCCCAGGGCGCCATCTGCGGAATGGTCCCCGCTCGTGGCCTGATACGGGCCGGAGCGGCAGCCGACGGTCTGCATGCCGCCTCGATGCTGGCACTTGCGGGAGCAGAGCCTGGCCTGCGAAGCGCGCTTATGGCGGATACAGCCATCGCTGCCATCTTCGCGTCGGCCGGAGTAGCCGCGTTGCGTCAATGAAGACGGCGGGATGTCGATGAGGACGGCGCGATGGTGTGCCGCCCGCGGTAACTAACCGGTCAGGAGTCCCGGAATCTCGCTCAGCCGGGCCGCCGACTCCAGCAGCAGCGCGTGCACGAAGGCCTGCGGAAGGTTGCCGCGCAGCTGCCGCTGAGCGACGTCAAACTCCTCCGTGAACAGGCCCGGCGGCCCGCAGGCGGCTCTGCTGCGCTCGAAAAACCGGGCAGCCTCGATCTGGTTCCCTTGCTGAAGCAGCGCGAGCGAGAGGATGAAGCTGCACAACAGGAACGCGCCTTCGGCATCGCCGAGCGGGCCATCGTCGTGCCGGAAGCGATAGGCATAGCCGTCCTGCACGAGGTCGGCGAGGTATGCATCCAGTGTGCTCGTGCTCCGAGGGTCGTCGGCGGGGACGGCGCCACGTACCGCTGCCAGTAGCAATGCGCCGTCCAGCCCGCTGTCGTCAGGGGAGCGCTGCCAGCGCCCGGACGGATGTCCGGCGTGCGTACCGGTATCGGCGACGATCGTGTCGGCCAGGCGCTTCCAGCCCGGCGCCAGCGCGGGCGGAGCACACGTCGTCGCGGCTGCGCGCAAGCCCGCCGCGCAGGTCAGCCTGCTGTGGGTCCAGGCCCGGTCGTCGATCTCCCAGATCCCTGCGTCGGGCTGCTGCCAGCGCCCTTCAATCGCGTCCGCTGCGATCCGGGCCGCTACCGCTGCGTCCGCGTCAAGCTGGTCAACCCTGGCGGCATTAGCGAACAGGAGCAACGCCTCACCGAAGGCGTCCAGCTGGAATTGCTTGTTGACCCAGTTACCCGTCAGGTCGAATCCGCCGGGATATCCCGGCAGTTCCAGCCGGCACTGGTCAGGCACCGCGCTGCCATCCGCCGTGTACGCAGGCTTGAGGCCGGGCCCGTCGGCCTGCAGCCGCGCACTGACGAACCGGACCGCCTGATCGAGCAGCGGACCGCCGCCGGCCTGTGCCACGGCCGAGCCCGCATAGCACTGATCCCTGATCCAGGCATATCGGTAGTCGTAGTTGCGCCCCGCCTCAGCACGCTCGGGAAGACTGGTCGTCGCCGCGGCAACCATCCCGTCACGGCAACTGGTAAGGCCGCGCATGACCGCGTAGGCGTGCCGGATATCCCGTCCGGCGGTGAGATTCCCGAACTCGGGCACGACCTCGTTCCAGCTGCTTTTCGTCGCCCGCCAGACATCCTCAGCATCGGGCGGGCCGCCGGCGAGCGGCCGGTCAGAGATCTCGAGGATGAGGTCGGCGGTCTGGCCAGCAGGGACGATCAGGTCCAGGTCCAGCCGGACGCCACGACGGGCCCGTGCGCCGCCCGCGCAACCGGACCAGCGCAGGTACAGCGCCCCAGCCCGGCCAGTCCAGGCGCCGTCAGGCTCGCGCCGCAGATCGCGGAGTGGCTGCTGGTCGTAACCCGCGCGGGGCTCGAGCACCACCCGCACGCTGGCGGGTCCAGTCCTGGCTATTACGCGGCGCAGCAGGACGAGCCGGTGCAGGTCGCCCGGGAAGGCCAGCGCCTCCCGGCACTCGATGATGCTGTCGGTGTCGGTCACCCAGCGGCTGCGCCAGATGAGCGATCGCGGCTCGTAGTAGCCGCCCCAGACGAAACGCTCGGCGGGACAGATCGCGTAGACGCCTGCCCCGCCGATCAGCGAGGAGAATACCGAGCCGGAATGCCATGACGGCGCGCACAGCCAGGCAATCTCGCCACCCGGGCCGATGACCGCGCCGCGCTCTCCATCCGCGAGCAGTGCGTAGTCGCGAAGCGCATGTGGCGCGAACGCATGCGCTGCCGGGCCAGTCACTGGCGCGAAGCCTGATGCAGGCAGCGAGGAGATCCCATCGTGCCCCCGCTACCCGCGTCACCCGCCGCCAAACGGCATGCTAACTGCGGCAGGCCTGGGTCGCTGCGCTAGCCCGATGGGGATGACTCCCCTTGTCGCCGGCTGAGCGCGACTGCCAGCATGGTTGCCCGTCGGCGGTGGACAAGACGCGCCGCGGTCATCGCGTTTCCGGGGGACGGCCATGAAAAGGACACGGACCGGCAGGCCGGGCGCGCCGCGCGAGAATCGCGGCAGGTCGGCGGTCATGGTTTTGACCCGCCGGGCCCGCATCGCGCTCGCCGCCTCGTCGGTTGCCATGCTGGCCACCGCCTCGTCGGTTGCCATGCTGGTCGCCGCCGCCCCGGCGACTGCGGCAATCGTCGGGCCGGCGGCGCACGGCTTGGCTAGCACCGCGGCTAAGCCGCAGTCCGCGCGGGCCGGGATCATCAGCACGATCGGTGGCGGGCCGGGCGGGCCGGGTGCCGGGCGCGCCATCGCGGTGGACGGGCCGTGCGGGGTGACATCCGACGGCAGGAACCTGTACCTCACCGAGTGGTCGGGCGACCTGGTGCGCCGCCTCGACCAGCGCAGCGACTTCCTGAGCACGGTGGCCGGGACCGGCGGGACCAGGCTGCACAATCCGTGCGCGATGACCACGGACCCATTCGGGAACGTGGTCTATGCCGACACCGGCAGCAATATCCTGCGGGTGACAGCGGCGAGGAGCGGGACGTTCTATGGCCGCACGATGCGGGCCAGGCGAAGTTACGTCATCGGCGGCAATTCGTTCAGCGGCCCGGACGCGGCCTACGCGGACCGACACGGCAACTTGCTGGTGAGCTCGCAGACCACGTATCAGTCCGATTACGGCCCGGAGGCTGGGACGGCCGTGGTCTTCGTGCTGGCCGGCGCCCGCGGCACCTTCTACGGGCAGTCGATGCTGCCAGGCCACGTCTATCCGCTGGCTGGCCAGCAGTGTCCGGGCTCGTCGCCCTACGGCTGCCCGGCCTGCCGGACCGGCGACGGCGGCCCGGCTCTGTCCGCCTCCTTCGGGCCTCAGTTGTGGGGCGTGACTACCGACCGGTCCGGCAACGTGGTGATCTCGGACAACGGCAATGCCCTGATCCGGGTGCTGGCGGAGCGGTCCGGGACCTTCTACGGCGTCACGATGACCGCCGGGGACATCTATGCGATCGCCGGCGGCGGCACCGGATTGGGTGATGGCGGCCCGGCCAGTCAGGCCGGCCTGAACTCCCCGAAGGGCGTGACCTTCGACCGGGCCGGGAACCTGATCGTGTGCGACTCGGGCAACGCGCAGCCGCGTCTGAATCACGAGGCTCGCAATCGGATCCGGGTAATCGCGGAGAGTACCGGCCGGTTCTATGGACGGCGCATGACTGCCGGGGACATCTACACGATCGCCGGCGGCGGCACCAGCCCTCCGGCCAGCACCGGCGATGGCGGGCTAGCGCTGCAGGCCAGGCTCTACCAGCCGGCTGGAGTGAGCCTGGACCACGAGGGCAACCTGGTCATCGCGGACCAGGGGCAGAACAAGCTCCTGGTGCTGCCTGCCGCTAGCGCTCGGTTCTACGGGCAGCACATGACCGCGGGTCGTCTCTACACGATCGCGGGGAACGGGTATGCGTCCTACTCAGGAGACGGCGGCCCGGCGACGCGCGCCGCGCTGTCTCCGTTCGCGTGCCTTATCCAGAGCGTCGAATTCGGCCCGTGCTCCGATCCAGCTGGCCTGGCAGTCAGCCCTAACGGCAACATCGTGATCGCCGACACCGCCAACAACCGGGTTCGCGTCATCGCCGCGCGAGACGGGGTCTTCTACGGGCTGAGGATGACCGCGCGGCACATCTACACAGTCGCCGGCACTGGCGCCAGCGGATTCTCCGGTGACAATGGCCCCGCCACCCGCGCCGGGGTGACCCATCCGGGCGGCGTGACGGTCGACAAGGCCGGGAACATCCTGGTGGCTGACGACGCACGCATCAGGGTGATCGCGAACCACACGGGCCGCTTCTACCGCCGGCACATGGTCGTCGGCGACATCTACTTCCTCGCCGGCGGCGGCACCGCCGGAGGGAACGGGCTGCCCGCGGGCAACGTGAACCTGAATCCGTGGGGCCTTGTAGTTGACCGGAACGGCAACGTGCTGATCGCGAACGGCGGCGCAGGCCCGCTGGTGGTCGCGGAGCAGACAGGCACCTTCTACGGGCAGCGGATGAAGGCCGGCCGCGTCTACGGCATTCCCACCCACCAGAGTCAGACGGGCCTGTATGCGCTGGCATTGGCGCTCGACCACGCGGGGAACATCGTGGTTGCCAGCGGCTCGAATGAGATCGTGGTCTTCGCCGTTAAGGCAGGCAACTTCTACGGCATCCGGATGCGCCCCGAGCACGTCTACAACGTGACGCCGAGCACAAACTTCGGCTTTCCGTCCGGTATCGCGGTAGACGAGGCCGGGAATCTGATCATCGCCAACACCCTGAACAACCGGGTCAAAGTGCTAGCGGAACGATCCGGCACCTTCTACGGCATCAGGATGGTAGCTGGCCACGTCTATACAGCCGCGGGCGGAGGCCATCATGACCTGGGTGACGGCGGCCGGGCGACTCGGGCTGAGTTGTCGACCCCGTGCGGGATCGCCCGTTACGGCAACGGGCTGATCGTGCTGGACAACGGGAACGCCCGCGTCCGAGAGGTAACGAGCTGACCGGGTACAGGCGGTACGGCGGGTCAGGACCTACGGCTCGGTAGCGCGGACTCCGGGAAGATCAGCGAAGCGAGCCTTCGCATCGAATGTCACGATGGTCCGATCCATCTGCTCAGCGTGAGCGGCGACGATCAGATCACGAGCGCCGCGAGGCGTTCCTGCCCGGCGCGCGTGTGCGATCAGCCGCGCATGGCAGGCTGCAGTGGCGTCGGTGTAGTCGAGCACCTCAACAGCCGACGTGATGGCGACAAGGGCCCGCGCGATCAGCGGCTCGGCCGGGAGTGTCGGCAAGCTCGATGCCGACCCGGTACTCGGCAACGGTGACGGCCGCGATGGCAAGCTCGTCCGCGTCCAGGGCAGCCCGGTCAATAGTCCCGCGCTCATAGGCGATTCAGGATATTAGTGTCGAGGATCAGACGCCGGACCACGGATCATCTCCCTCCACGGATCATGGACAGCGCAGCTGCGATGTCTGCGGCGAACCTGTCATCGGGCGCCGGGATCCGCTCGAGCGCGGCCCGCAGATCCGCCCCGGTCCGGCGCCGGGCAGGCATGATCTCGGCCACCGCATGATGGCCGCGGGTGATCGTGACGGTTTCGCCTCGCTCGACCGCGTCGAGCAGCTCGGAGAAGTTCCGTGAGGCCTCGGTAGCGGTCATCGTTCGCATGTTACTCATCACGTCTGATAATCAGATCTGCGTACCATGACCGTCGCCAGCGATCGGGACCCGTGGATTCGCGCCGTAATACCACTCGACTGTCGGTTTCCGCTGCGGAAGGCCCTATCCGACCTGATACTTGGGCGGGTGACGGGTGCCGCGTTCGGAGAAACTCTGGCCGGCGCGCAGGACGGCGATGAGACCGCCTTCGCCTTGCTGTTCCGCGCGGTGCAGCCTGCGCTGCTGGGGTACCTGCGGGTCATCGCGCAGGACGGGGCCGAGGACGTTGCTGGCGAGACGTGGCTGCAAGTAGTGGCAGGCCTTGGGGCATTCCGCGGCGGCGAGGAAGCATTCCGGGGCTGGGTATTCACGATCGCGCGGCACCGCGCCATAGATGCCGGCCGCAGGCGAGCCCGTCGCCGCACCGTTCCGCTGGACCAGAACGCGCCGGTCGAGCCGCTGACTACCCCGGACGCAAGCGACCTTGCGCTCGAGGCACTTTCCACGAAGGCCGTCCTGGCGATGGTCTCGGCGCTGCCGAAGGACCAGGCTGAGATCATCTTGCTGCGCGTGGTCGCGGGCCTCGATACCCAGGACGTTGCGCGCATCGTAGGGAAGAGTCCCGGCGCAGTGCGGGTGGCCGCGCACCGCGGTCTTCGCCGGCTCGCCGCAATAGTCGACCAGGCGGGTGTAACGGCATGAGCGGTCCGAGCGCTTCTTCGGGCGAGATGCCTGGGTTCCCGCGGTTCCGTAAGCCAGCTCCCGAGTTGGATGACTCACTGCTGGACGCACTGCTGTCCGGGGATTCGCTCCCGCCCGATGCACCCGGACAGGCGCGCATGATGGCAGAGATGCTCGCGAGCCTGGCAGACCCAGCGGTCCCAGGCGCGCTGGCCGGGGAGGCAGCGGCGCGGACGGCGTTCGTCCGAGCCGCCTCCCCGGCCGCGCTTTCGCCCGCTACCAGGCGATCTGAGCGGCACCGGCACCGGTGGGTGCCAGGGTCGCTCGCGGCGAGGCTCGGCGCGGCTGTCGCCGCGGTCGCGTTCGGGCTCGGAGGTGCCGCGGCGGCCGGGTATGCGGGCGTCCTGCCTGGTGCGATCCAGGAACTCGCGCATCACGCCTTCGGCGCTCCGGCCGCTCACGGCACGCCGGCCGCTCACGGCGCGCCGGCGCGGAACCGATCTGATGCAAACCCGCCGCCTGCCGCGAAGCGGCTATGCGCTGACTACGAGTACGCCAGGAAACGTGGCGGTCGCGGAATACCGCACTCTGAGCTCGCGAAGCTGGCCGCTGCCGCCGGTGGCAGCGCCAAGATCGACGGGTATTGCACATCAGCTGGGTGGTCTCGGCCAGGGCACGGCAACGCCCGGCACGGCAGCAAGAGTAAGCCAGCCACGGGCGGCAAGCGGAAGTCGCGCGAGCCGAAGCCCAGCCGCAGTCGCAAGGCGCATGCCCATCCGAAATCGCCGGCCAGCCCTGGGCCGCACGCCAGCCCGACGCATCCTGTCCATCCGGCCTAGGGACCTTGGCCAGGGAGCAGCGTCCGGCACGGCGGCTGAGAACCCTGTAACACCCTGGGCTGCTGCGTCGCTTTGGTGGTGTCCGCAGCCGCCTCAGGACCTGAGGCCTTATGTGAAGGAGACCCATGCGCGCAGTTCGAGCGTCCCTGCTGGCCCGAATCGGCTCTGCCGCAACGGTGGCAGCGCTCGCCACCGGCGGCATGCTGGCAACCGCCGGCGCCGCCAATGCCGCTGGCCACGGCCACGCCAAACTGGCCACCACGCTGCACATGTCCAACAAGGTCGTCGCCCGCAATCATCACCACGCTGACGCCCTGACCGGCGTGCTGAAGTCGCACCGCAAGGGGGTAGCCGGCGAAACCGTCACGCTGGAAGCGAGGTCCGGCACGCACAAGAAGTGGATCGCCGTCGCGACAGGCACCACTGGCAGCGACGGCTCGGTAACCTTCACGGTCGGAACTCCGACCAAGAAGACGCAGGTCGAGCTCGTCTTCGCCGGTGACTCGACCTACCGCAAGAGCCACAGCAACGTCATCACCCTGAAGAAGTAGCCGCGCGGTAAGCATGCAGGCCGGGCCAGGAGGCCCTTGCCCGGGTTAACACCCGAGCGTCTCCTGGCCCGGCTCGCATTTGCGCTGGATAAGCGCTATTGACGCGTTGGTTCGGAAAGTATACAAACTAAACAAGTGTTCAGGGGGGCAGCCAGGTTCGCGGTTTGACCGTAAGACGGGAGTTGCCAAGCATGACCCGAGCCATTCGCACACCGTTAACCGCTGCCGTCGTCGCCGTGCTGGCGGCGGGCACCCAGCTCATGAGTATTCAGCCGGTGCACGCCTTGCCCGTCGCGGCTGGCGCCAGCCACAGCAGCACCTCCGCCAGTACTATCCGTGCGGGCCTCAGCTCGCCATCGGACACCGGCGCCTCTGACCTTGCCAATCTGGGCGCCAGCGGCTGGTCAGTGCAGAGCAGCGCGACCGCGACCCAGACCGGCGCGCAGATCTCCACGCCAGGCTTCAATACCAGCGGCTGGCTGCCAGTGACCAACGACGACGCCGGCGCTCCTGGCACCGAGATCGAGGCACTGGCACAGAACGGGAAGTGCCCCGGTGACACCGCACTGCAGCCCGTCAACCAGGCCACCAGCGGGACCAGCAGCGTGTTCTATGCCAACAACATGCAGAGCTGCTATGGCTCTATGAGCAAGGTCGGCGCTGACACTGTGGCCGAGTTCAGCGTGCCGTGGTGGTGGCGGACCGACTTCACTCCGAACCTGGCGGCCGGCCAGACCGCAACGGTCGTCGTGAACGGCGTGATCGGCTCGGCGAACGTATGGGTGAACGGCTCCGAGGTGGCCACCTCCGCGACAGTGACGGGGGCCTACACACGCTTCACCTTCAACATCACGAGCCTGATCCGGTCCGGCACGAACTCGCTGGCGATCGAGGTCAACCCGAACAATCCGACCAGCATGTTCACCCTCGACAACGTGGACTGGACACAGATTCCGCCGGACAACAACACCGGGATCCAGTTCCCGGTCCAGCTTCAGGTCGACGGCGGGCTCGCGGTCGGCAACTCGCACGTCAACCAGAGCGATGCCGCGGACCTGTCGAGCGCCGCGCTGACAGTCAAGACCGACGTCACGAACTACGCCGCTAGCGCACAGCAAGCGACCGTGACCGCGACGATCACTCCCCCGAACAGCGGCACGCCGATAACCGTCAGCCAGAACGTGACGGTCCCCGCGAGTACAACTCAGACCGTATCGTTCACGCCGGCCAGCTTCCCGTCCCTCACCATCGCCAGTCCGCAGGTCTGGTGGCCGTACCAGCTCGGCGCTCAGCCGCTGTACACACTGGGCGTCACCGTCGCGCAAGGCGCCACCCAGTACAACACGACCACTGAGACATTCGGCATCAGGACCGTGACGTCCTACCTGACCGGCTCGAATGCGATCGAGCCGAGCGGCGCCAGGGCTTTCAAGGTCAATGGAGTGCCCATCGTGATCAGGGGCGGCGGATGGGACCCGAACCTGTTCCTGCACTACTCGGCCGCGGACACCGCCAAGCAGATCGCGCTGATGAAGAACATGGGCCTCAATGCGATCCGGCTCGAGGGTCACATCATGCCCGCTGACTGGTTCGAGCAGATGGATGCCGCCGGCATTCTGGTGAACGGCGGCTACCAGTGCTGCGACGCGTGGCAGGTGGGCGGCAGCCTCACTCAGGCCCAGCGGACCGTGCTGCAGGATTCCGCGCTTACGATCGGCCAGAACCTGCGCAACCATCCGAGCGTGTTCAGCTTCCAGTGGAGCGACAACCAGCCGACGACCCAGCAGGAGTCGGTGTCGATCACCGGGTTCACCCAGGCGGACTTCTACCCGCAGACGCCGCTGATCTCGTCAGCCGAGTACAAGTCCAGCACGCAGCTCGGGGCGTCGGGTGAGAAGGAGGGACCCTACGACTGGGTGCCGCCGGACTACTGGTACGACACCACCCACCTCGGCACCGACTCGACCGTGACCAACGCGGGCGCGTCCTGGGGATATGACAGCGAGGAAAGCGCCGGCAACACGATCCCGACCGTCGATTCGCTCAACCGCTTCATGTCGGCCAGCGATCTGACGAACCTGTGGCAGAACACCAAGTTCAACCAGTACCACGCCAACTACGAGCCGCGATGCAAGACCGGCTACTCATTTGGCACGCTCTGCCACTTCGACACCGCGCTGACCAGCCGGTACGGAGCGTGGTCCAGCCTGAACCAGTACGTGCTGGAGGCGCAAGTCCAGAACTACGAGAACACCCGGGCGCAGTTCGAGGCGTTCATCGACCACGCCAGCAACACGCCGCTGCCATCCACCGGGACTATCTACTGGCAGATGAACAAGGGCTGGCCCACCCTGCTGTGGTCCCTGTATGGCTCTGACGGTGACCAGGCCGGCAGCTACTTCGGAGTGCAGGAAGCCGACCGGACGCTGCACGCGCTGTACGCGCTGGACAACGGCGCGGTCACGGTCGACAACCTCGGCGGGACCTCGCAGTCCGGCGTGTCGGTGGAATCCAAGGTCTACAACCTGGCCGGCACCGTCCTCGATGACCAGACGGCGAGCAGCATCGCGCTGGCCAGCCAGCAGGTGGACAACAGCGTCCTCACCCCGAAGGTGCCCACTACTCCGGCGGGAACGACGTACTTCGTCGAGCTGCTGCTCAAGCAGAACGGCAGTCTTATCGACCGCAACGTCTACTGGCTGTCCACCACCAAGGATGCTGTCAACTGGTCTAAGACGCTCGGCCAGCCGCAGGGAACGATCTCCACTTACGCGAACCTGACCGGCTTGCAGACGCTGCCGGCCACCTCAGTGACAGCGACCGCCGCTACCAGCCAGCAAGCCGGCCCGGGCGGTGCTGACCTGGCCACCACCGTCACCATCACCAACACCTCCGCGTCCACCGTGGCCTTTTTCCTGCGCGCTGATGTGCGCCGGGGCACTGCCTCCGGGCAGGAACTAGCTGGCGACAACGAACTGCAGTCGTCGATCTGGCAGGGCAACGACATCACGCTCTTCCCTGGCGAGTCGCAGACGCTGACTGTCACCTACAACTCTGCTGACCTGCAGGGTGCCACGCCAGTGATCAGCGTCTCCGGCTGGAACCTGCCCAAGATCGACATCGCCGCGCCGGTGCCGTAACCCGCGACAGCACGGCGCGGGCCCTAGCCCGCGCCGCGCTGTGCCCGGCACGACCCCTCTCACGAAACTCGCAATCCATCGTGGCTAGCCAAGATCGGAGATGTTCATGCGAATCCGGTATCGAATCGCGCTCGGCGCGACGCTTGCCGCCGCCCTGGCGGTGCCGTTGACGGGACTTCAGCCACCTGCTCGAACCGTTCACCGGCTAACGACGATGCGCACGGCCCCGGCATACTTGCCGGGGCCGTTGCCGCCGGACGGGGAGGGCATTCCAGCCTAGGTCAGCGCTAGCACCGCGTACGCGGCCAGCCAGTGCTCCACCATGTAGTCGTCGCCGCTGACGTGCGGCAGCGCTGCGTCAAGGTGGGTGCGCGCGGCCGCGAGGGCCAGCGCGATCCGGGCGTCACCGGGTGGCAGGCTCTCCGCGATCCGCCGCCAGCAGTAGGCGCGGCTCGCGTTCAGGCCGTGCAGGTGCGCGATCTGCCCGTCGCTGGCGTCAGAGACTACTGCGGGAGTGAACAGCGGGGCCGGCTCGCCATCGGCGATCCCCGGCAGGAAGGCGGCCAGCCAGTCGGCGAACTCCGGCTGCGCGAGCAGCCTGCTCATGAGCTCTGCCTCGGTCAGCGCAGGAGACAGGAAGTCGTGGCCGGACGGCTCGTACCCGCCCGGATAGTCGGTGTCGCCGCTGAACCAGCCGAGCGCCTTGGCCTCGATCGCCGCCGCCAGTTCCGGCCGGCCCGCCTGCGCCTGCCTGGCCGCGAACGGCAGCGCGACGGACAGGCCAAACGCGCTGTTGGAGTGCACGCCGTAGCGGACCGGGTAAGTGGCCTTGGGCAGCCAGTCCAGGAAGCCCTTCGTCAGCGCATCGGCGAGCGGGGCGATCGCGGTCAGCCATCGGCGCGCCTGAGCGTCGTCCAGGCTGGCGATCTCGTGTACCAGGGCGAGCGCCCAGGCCCAGCCGTACGGCCGCTCGTCACGGCCGTCGGCGCTGGTCACGAACCTCGCCTCCGCGGCCAGCTTGTCCGCGGTGAACTGGGCGTCCAGCAGTTCCCTGATGTCGCCGACTGGCACCGAGTCCCCGGCCAGTCGCAGCAGCCGGACCAGCAGCCAGTGCATCTCGACGCAGGAGTGCCAGTCCAGGCTGCCGTAGAACACCGGCGTCCGGTCAGCAGGCCGGGCAGGGAAGTCGCCGGGTTCTGTCATCAGGTGAAGCAGGTGCGAGGGGAACTCCCTGCTGATGTTGGCGACCGCCACCTCGGCATAGGCAGCCGCCTGCCCGTCCAGGATGTCCCGCCAGTTCGCCGCGGGCCCACCTGCCGGCCCAGTCTGACTGTCATGCACCTGAGCAGCCTAAAGCAGCAACCCCATACGGCGCCGCTGGGTGCCGGGTACACGCCCGTTGCGCAGCTGCGCGGGGCCGAAGGTCCTGGCAGGCGGGACGATCGGCCGTATCCGGCCGGCCAGCACCGTGCCTACCATCAGCAGAAATGACCTCAGCCGGCGCGCATGCGGCGCTCGGATGAAGCCGCTATGTAATATTTTGGAGCTAGGTCATGGAGTTGCTGAACTCGCTGGACGCGGCCTTTGTGGATGCGGAGGACCAGGACCAGAACACGTCGTTCGCCATAGCCTCGATCGCAATCTTCGAGGGCCCGGCCCCTACTCACGAGGAATTCCTGGCGTCCATCGCCGCACGGCTGCCGCTTGTGCCGCTCTACCGTCGGAAGCTCCGCAAAGTGCCGTTCGGCCTTGGCCCGCCTGTCTGGGTTGAAGACCCGAATTTTGACCTCCGGTACCACGTCCGGCAGACGGCTTTGCCAGCGCCTGGCGGGGACGCCGAGCTCCGCCGCCTGATGGCGCGGGTCATGACGCAGCGCCTGGACCGCGACTACCCGTTGTGGGAGTACTGGCTGGTCCAGGGCCTCGACCAGGACCGCTGGGCGCTGATCTCCAAAGTGCACCATTGCATGGTCGATGGCGTGTCCGGGACGGATCTGTATCGCGTGATCTTCGATACCTCTCCCGAGCCGCCGCCACTGCCCCCGGCCGAAGATCGTCCGGCGCCGCCCGAGCCCTCCGGGCTAGAGCTAGCGGCCCATGCCGTCCTGAACTCGGTCTTGCTTCCGCTGCAAGAAGGCGGCGCGATCCAGCGCGCGCTGGCGAACCCGGAGATAGCTGTCCGGCACGGCGCCGATGCGCTCAAGGGCATAGCGCGGATGGCTGAGGCGCTGCCGCCGGCCCCGGCGTCGTCCCTGAGCGGTCCCATCGGGCGCCAGCGCCGGTACACCTGGGCCAGGGCATCGCTCGGTGACGTCAAGACCATCAAGAACGAACTTGGCGGCACGGTGAATGACGTCTTCCTGGCGGCCATCAGCAGCGGATTCCGTACCCTGCTGCTGGCTCGCGGCGAAGAGCCTGCGCCATCGATGGTGCCATCGCTGGTACCGGTCTCGGTCCGCGCCGCTGGCGAGGAGAGCATCTACGAGAATAGGGTGTCGGCGCTCGTCGCCAACCTCCCCGTCGATATCGCCGACCCGGTCGAGCGCCTCGACTCGATCAGGACCCAGATGGCAGCGCTCAAGGCCAGCAACGAGTCCATGGCCGGTGAAGCTGTGATCTCGTTGCGCCGCTACACGCCGTTCGCCCTCGCCTCGATGTTCGTCCGGCTCGCCTTCAGCCTGCCGCAGCGCGAGATTGTTACGGTAACGACGAACGTCCCCGGCCCCCAGCAGCCGCTCTACGGACTCGGCAGGCGGCTGGTCGAGATCGTTCCCTACGTGCCCATTGCCACCACGCTGCGCACGGGGGTGTCCATCTTCACCTACTGCGGCCAGGTCACATTCGGGCTCACCGGCGATTACACTACGACCCCCGATCTTGACGTGCTGGCCGCCGGCATCGAGGACGGCGTCGCGGAACTCCTCAAGGCCGCGGAGTTCCGCAGCGGCCAGCGAGCGGCCGAGGTGCAGGTGCAGCCGGAATCCGGCAATCACGCCAAGGCTTCCAGCGCTGGCCGGGCATCCGGCGCTCCGAAGCCCCGGACCGCGGCGAAGACCGCGAAGAAGGCCAAGACCGGGAAGACCGCGAAGAAGCCAGCAAAGCCGGCGAAGGCGAAGACCGCCAAAGCCAGCTAAGGCCGATTGCGGCCGAGCCGCTCATGCGCGGCAACCCACTCACCCGCTACCACCGCTGAGCCCAGCGAGATCTCGCCGCACAGGACAGTCGCGGCGATGATCTCGGCGAGCTTGCGCACCTTGCCAGGGCCATAGCAGCCAAGCAGTTCAAGGCACTCGCGCTGAGTCGGCAGGCCCGTGCCGCCGCCGTAGGTCGCAACGATGAGCGCCGGGATGGTTATCGAGTAGTAGTAGCTGCCGCTGGCGAGCAGCTCGGTGTGCACGAGCGCGGCCGACGACTCGGCCACGTTCGCGATGTCCTGGCCTGTCGCGGCGAACAGCGCGGCCACCGCATTTGCCGAGTGGTTGCCGTTGTTGTTGACGCCCGCCATCATCCCGCCCAGGTTGGAGACCTGGCGGGCCCGGAACATCTCCTCCGGCGTGGTGTGCATGATCTCGCGGATCAGGTCTGCCGCGATCGTTGCCTCGGCGGTCACCCGCTTGCCGCGGGTGTCCAGGATGTTGATCTGCGAGCTCTTCTTGTCCGTTGCCAGGTTGGACTCAAGGCAGAAGTGCCGGATGCCCGGATACTGCTGGCGGATCCAGGCGCATGCCCGCGCGGTCGCCTTGCCGGCCAGATTCTGGCCCGCCGCGTCGCCGGTCGTGAAATTGAACCGGAGGAACAAGTACCGGCTGGCGGAGAACTGCTCGATGTCCTGCAAGAGCCCGACGCTGGTGGTCGCTTCGGCTTCCTGCTTGATCGCGTCGAAGCTCGCCGTCACCCAGCGCCCGAACTCACGAGCTTCCCGTGCGCTGTCGAAGCCGAATACGGGCGCGCGCTGCATGCGGTCATCCATCACGGTTGTCGTCACGCCGCCAGCCCGGTGCAGCAACTTCATGCCGCGGTTATAACTGGCGACCAGGGTCCCCTCGGTCGTGGCCATCGGCACGTAGAACTCGCCCTCCGCGTGCTCGCCATGGACGAGCAGCGGTCCGGCGATCCCGACTGGCACCTGCGCGGTGCCGACGAAGTTCTCGATGTTTCCGGCGAGCAGCGCGGGGTCGACTGAGTACCGTCCCAGGTGCTCCGGTTCCGCGCCGGTCACGTTCCGGAGGAACTGCATCCGGGCAGCCGCGGCAGCCGGACTGTAATCGTCCGGGAGCCGTGGCATCCGGTCGTGCTGCTGCGCGGGTGCCGTCATGGCCAGGCCCTTTCCGTGCCGATTGCGCTCGGGCATCGCGAGTTCGTGGCGATGCCGCCGTCAGGACGGGAGCAGTTCGCTCTTGAGGATCTTCCCCAGGGTGTTCTTCGGCAGTTCGTCACGGAACGCGATGACGCGGGGGTACTTGTAAGCCGCCAGCCGCTCCCGGCAGTAAGCGATCAGGTCGGCGGCCACCAGCGACCAGTCGGCTTGCAGTCTGACGAAGGCCATGACCTCCTCACCGAGCCGGTCGTCCGGTATTCCGATGACGGCGGCTTCGGCGACAGCCGGATGGGAGTGCAGCACGTCCTCGATCTCGCTCGGGTACACGTTGTAGCCGCCGCGGATGATGAGTTCCTTCTTCCGGCTGACGATGAACAGGTACCCGTCCTCATCGAAGTAGCCGAGGTCGCCCGTGTGCAGCCAGCCGCCGGTGAAGGCCTCGGCGGTAGCGGCAGGATTGTTCAGGTAGCCCTTCATGACGTGCAGCCCGCAGGTCACGATCTCACCCACGTGGTCCCGCCCTCGCGGCAGCGGGTTGCCGTCAGAGTCCCACACCTCGGTCCTCGTTCCCCAGATGGGCTTGCCGACGCTGTACGCGCGCCGGTCACTTTCGCTCTTGTTGAACGTCGTGGTCGACGCGGTCTCGGTCATCCCGTAGCCCTCCAGGATCACCACTCCGAAGCGTTCCTCGAAGGCATCGAGCACCGGACCCGGGATCGAGGCGCCGCCCGAAATGGCGACCCGCAGCGACGAGGTGTCATAGCTTTCCACGTCAGGGCACGACAGCAGGGAGATGAACATGGTGGGAACGCCCTCGAAGATCGTGGCACCGTCGCGCTGGATAGCCGCGAGTGTCGTCTCTGCATCGAACCGCGGGATCAGCGACATGGTGCAGCCGAACCGGACGCAGACGTTCAGGATGCTGGACAGCCCGAAAACATGGAAAAGCGGCAGCGCGGTAATCACGACGTCGTCTGCCTGGACGTCGAAGAGGCGGCCGGGGATGTCGGCGTTCATGTACAGGCCCAGGTGAGTGAGCTCGGCGCCCTTGGGCCGGCCGGTTGTGCCCGAGGTGTAGACGATCACTGCCGTGTCAGTCGGCTCGCGCGGGACTAGCCACCGCACGCTCGTGCTCGTCGCGAGCAGTCGCTCGAACGGGAGGGCGTCGGCCGTGCTATCCAGGGTGACCGACGGCGTAGATGTCGGATACCCCGGCGGCCGCGGCGCCCTTGGCCGCCTCGCCAAGAATGCCCTCCCAGGTGATGAGGACCTTCGACGCCGAGTCCGCCAGCTGGAACTCGATCTCCGGTGCCTTGAGCATCACGTTCAGCGGCACGACAATGCAGCCTGCCTTCAGGATCCCGAAGTAAGCGATCAGGTACTGGGGAATGTTCGGCAGTTGCAGCGCTACCGCAGTTCCCGGCTGCAGTCCCGCCGCATCCAGGCCAGCCGCGAGCCGGTCAGACAGCGCGTCCAGCTCACCGTAGGTCAGCTCGCCGCCTGCATAGATCGCAACGGCCTTGTCGGCTGATACGGATGCTGTCTCGCGCAGCATGGCAGCGAGATTGAAAGTCATCATCGTTCCGTCCCCTTCCCGCGACGCACTTTCGCGGGGGCCGGGAATCGACCGCCATCGCCGACGAACGCATCACGGCCAAACCAGTCCTCAAGTGCCAGTTGCTGCCATTATGCGACGCTCAGATTGCCTGCATACGGGCCATGGTCACGACCCTGCGGGACCTTGGTCGCGAGCCCGCCAGTCGAGGTCCGGGCCCTGAACCGCGAGCAGCATTCTCTTGTCACTGTACAAATTGATGACACACAGAGTGTACAATCCAGAGATGGACGTAGCCATCACCGAACTGCGAGCGCATCTCAGCGAGTGGCTAGAGCGAGCGCGCGACGGCGCCGAACTCGTCATCACCGACCGAGGCGTTCCCGTCGCCAGGCTGCTCGGCCTGACCACCACCACCAGTATCGAGCGGCTGACGGCAGCGGGAGTCATCGGCCGCCCCCGGGCCGTGCGGCGGCCACGAGCTTCGGAGCGCGCCCGGCCGCGCGCCCGCCGACCACTCGCCGATTTCGTGAGCGACCAGCGGCGCTGAGATGACCCTGGTCTACTTCGACGCCAGCGCCTTCGTGAAGCTGCTAGCCGAGGAGGCAGGAAGCGATCTCGCGGCGGAGCTCTGGGACGGATGCGACGCCGCAATGTCGAGCCGCCTGGCCTATCCCGAGGTCCGCGCCGCGCTCGCTGCCGCCGCGCGCAACCACGACCTCGGCGCCGACGACTACGACGCGGCCGAGCAAGCCTGGGACGACTACTGGTCAGCTACGCGTCCAGTCGAGCTAACCGCCGCAGTCGAACAGCACGCCGGCCAGCTGGCGCGCAGCCATGCGCTGAGAGGCGCCGATGCCGTCCATCTCGCTAGCGCCGCAGCTATCGGTGACAGCGACCTTGTATTTGCCGTCTGGGACCGCTGCCTGCATGCCGGGGCGCAAGCAACCGGACTCCGCGTCGCCCCGGCCTACCTGTAGCTCGCTGCCGTGCTGCTTGACCGGTTCACCAGCCCAGCGAGGGTTTCAGGAGCGATCGTCGCGGGCTTTGAGTTCCTGCTCGATCGACGCTACGAGGTCCGGATGCCTGCTCAGCCTGCGCAGGAAATCAGCCGGCAGCCCCAGCTGGCGGCTGGCTTCCTCCAGCACCGGCCTGGTCATCCCGAGCGCCCTGGCCAGCGTGTCGTCGCGCTCAAATGACTGCGGCAGATCGGCGATGGCAAGATCAGCCGGGCGGCGGAAAGTCCCGTCCGCGGCCGGCAGCCACGCCGCTTCGCTGGCTACCTCGCCGATGGGTGACAGCAACTGCTCGCTGCTCGAGTCGGCGAACTCCAGGCGGTGAGACTTCTCGACAACTCCCGCGATCAGGTGCCGGCCCGGCACCAGCAGCGCGTTCCAGACGAATTCCGAGCGAGCCTGATTCGGGTTCTGCAGCGCGTACTCCAGCCCGTCAAGCTGTGCCGACGGATCAAAGCCCGCCACCCCGCGCTCGTGCCAGGCGAAGTCGTCGGCAATGGTCACATAGCCAAGCTCGTCCGCCGCGCGCGCGTCCAGCCGTACCGTGTCCCGGACGCCCATTCCGCGCAGCTGCGGCAGCCAGGGGCCATACACATCGGCCGCGAGCCAGGCGTCGGGGTTGCCGTCGAGATAGCACTCCAGGGCCTTCGTCCGCTGGTAGAGGTCGCCTGGCCGCTTCAGCCGCTGCTCGCCCGTAGCCGCGTTCTCCCCCACCAGGAAGGTGGTCTGCGACAGCCTGTCCAGCAGCCGTTCCCGGCTGGCCTGACCAGCCCCGTCGAGCGCACGAGCGACTAGTTCCAGGTCAGCGTTGTGCTTGGCCGCATCCAGGTTCGCTACATCTGCTTCGTCGTAGCGGGGCAGCACGTAATCCAGTACTTCGGCAACCACGTCCGGCTCACCGAGGCCGAGCGCGGTCAGGAACTGGCGGGCATCAGGATGGGCTGCGATGGCCCGGCGGACCGTCGCCAGGCCGGCTGCTGCGGTGCCCGGAAGATCAGCCGCGCCCGGAAGATAGGCAGCGGGCCTGCCCTGCGCGTCGAACGGCGCTATCTGCGCGCCGTCCTCAAGCCGGATGATGGGCTGCGACCGGGCTGGCCCCGCTGGCTCACCGGGATGCCTCGGCTGCTGCCACAACGACGGATGCTGGTAGAGGAACCAGTAGAAGCCGGCGACCCACTGATCAGACCTGGCCGAGAGAAACTCGGTGGTGAGGCTCGTCACGACGGCTTGCGGCGTCACCTCGTCTATTCCTGTTTCCTCGCGCAAGTACCGCCAGAGGACAGGCGTCCCGATCTCCGAGATCGAGTCGGCAGCGAAGGCGATCGTGGCGTCCCCGCCGTACAGCTCGGCCAGCACATCTGGCGGCAGCAGCTCGCGCAGGCCCGCGCCGTTGGCCAGTTTCAGCTGCCGGGCGGCACGGTAGCCGCCATCGGCAGCAGGGATCAGCTCGTCCTGGGCGAGCGCTGCGCGTGCCGATTCGAACAACGCGCGGAACATCGTGTCCGGCCCGAATCGGGCGGCCTCCAACGGCAGCGCCTGCAGCACCTCTACGGTCAGCAGTCCCTCATCGCGCAGGCCCGCCAGCACCTCCGCGAGCAGGCTGGCTGTCTCCTGGACCAGGGCCTGATTCCACTCGTCATGCTCGGGCACGTTGTCCCGCGCTGGCGTGGTCCGGTACGGGCCCTGAACGACAAACCCGAGAAACGTCTCCTTCTGCGTCGGGAAGAACACGACAAGAGGTGAGGTCTCGCGGCCGACCAGCCGTACGGCGTCGATCGCGGCGCGCGCCATGAAGGCGATCTCGACCCGCTGCTCCGGCTGACCGAGTGCGTCCAGGTGCCGTTCCCAGACGAGCCATTCCTCGTCCCCACGGCCGAGCGGGCGCCCGCTCGACAGCGAGACTCGCCTGCCGGACTGGGCGCGCACGGCCGATGTACGTTCCAGCACGACGTCGGACGCCACCAGTCCGCGGCAGCGGACGCGGCCGATGTTGCGGAGGAACAGCAGCGTCTCGACGCCGATGTCGCCCAGGGCCGCTGAGATCTCCTGGACGGCGAGTGCCGCAGGGACTTCGGGACGGTCGAAGGGCAGCACGAAGACGGTCCCCGACACGGGCTCAACAGGCGGATCCACCGCGCACGGCCGGACATATTTCTCGATCCGGAAGTTCTCTGCGCCGCTGTGGATCCGCGGGTTCTCGGTGTAGGCGTACACGGCCTTGAAGCCGATGCCGAACTTGCCGATCTGGGTAAGGTCATCCGCCTTGGCGCTCTGACCGACACCGCAGATGCCGCGAACATCGGCGACCGTGAAATCATGGCCGTCATGCCAGACCTCCAGCCGGTCGGAGTGGAGCGTGAACGTCAGGTCGGTGGCGCCAGCATCCTCAGCGTTCTGGATCAGCTCGAAGATAAAGTGCGTCCGCTCGCTGTACAGCTGGCCGAGCAGCTCGAGCACGGCCGTATCCCAGCCGTAGCGGGCGACATTCTCCGCCCGGATCGTGTCATAGTCAGCCGGCACTAACGATCTCCGAGGATCAGCAGGTCAGCACGCGCCCCGGAGTCCCGGCGCCTGATGCGGACGCAGGCAGCCATGCTATCTGGCCGGGTTACCCGCTCCTCCGACTGTTCTTCGCCGCGTTATTATTCGCGCCGATTCAAATCAGTTAGAGCGATATGACGCTTATAATCCTTTTCTGCAATTCCGCGAAGGTAGCCTGTAGGTAGAGGGGTATGGAGCTACCGGCCCCGGAGCGCTTGCCCGAGGGGTACCCAATGATCAGCACAGCAGTCGCGAAGACCACGGTCGCCGACATCCGGCCCACCTGCGCCGCTGACCTTGCTGCCGAGCAACTGGCCAGCCTGCCCGCGCCTAGCGTGGTTGCCGCCTGCGGCGGGTCAGTCACGACCTCTCGCGAGCCACCGGGCGAACGGACCAAGGCGGACGACGCCCCGGGCGAATCGGCAGCCACTGCGCCGTTCGTCAGGGTCAACATGGCTATCCGGATACCGGAGCTGGCAAAGTGGATCGCCGCTCGCCCCAGCTTCACCTTCGCTGAGGCCGGCGCTGCGAGCGCGCCGTCACCGTGCAGCCCGACCGTGATGGCCTACACGCTCCCCGACACCAGGCTTACCTCAGCGCTGGCTGACCTGGGCTATGAGATAACGGCCGGTGGCAAGAACGGCTACACCGTTACCGCGATCAAGGCCCCGGTCCAGCAGCAGACCAGCCACGCTCGCCATGCTGCCAAGACCACCACTTCGGCGGCCGGCTAGACCAAGCTCACCCATAGCTGTCACGCCGGCGCCTTGTGCTCTGACCGGTACCTGCGCCGACCAGGGGACTGCGACCATAGCTCGTGCATGGAGATCATCCACGAGAACTGCCCGGCGTGCGACGGTGAGCTGACGGACGACTACGGCACCGGTGCAGCCAGCCAGGCTACATACCGCGCCATGTTCGACCACACCCCTCGCATCGACACGCGTACACCCGCCGACGTAGCCGCGCAGTTCCATCAGCCAGCGAGGTAACGCCCGTCGTCGTCGGGCCGGGCGGAGGCGGCGCCGGCCCGACCGCCAGCGTTAACGTCGAGACAGCACGCATCAGTCAGTTGCCTGTCGAGTCCGCTCGGCGCGCGGTTAACGCGGACTGCTTGCCGACGATCATGACGAAGCTTCCCAGCGGAACCCGGGATAGGACGCGGAGTGCGGCTGACGGAACTCGCACACAACCGTGCGTGACCGCGTGGCCGAAGACCACATCGTCCGGCCAGCCGTGCAGGCCGACCGTGCCGGGGCCACCACCAAACGTGCTCAGGGTTCTCGAGTGCATGCCGAGCGGGAGAATCAACGGGCTGTAGGTCGGATGGACAGGCGCCATCGAGGCGAGTAAGAAGGTGCGGCCAGTGGGAGTGGGCGTGGCTGGTGACCCCACCGCGACTGTCCATGATCCTAAGCTGCGGCCGGCGTCGAACACGGTCAGCCGGTATTCGGCCAGGTTAACCACAATCCGGTAAGCGCTGTAGGCACTCACGAGACCTCCGCCCCTGAGGTAAATCCAGCCCGTGGACCCGTTCGGCCGAGTCGGCAGCAGGACCTGCCCCCAGCCTGACCGGGACTGCACAACCGGGACCCATGTCGGGCTTCCGAGCTCGGTGGTTGGCAGCGCCGCCAAGGGCGGCCCGCCTGGGCGGAGGTAAATCACCCTCGTGGCCGTGGGGTGCAGCACGATCCCCGTTTCGGGTCCAAAGGGATCTGGGTCCCTCGGTGCCGCGGCCGAACTGCCGAACGTGGTCGCCATCGGTAACCGCGCCAGCTGCGCTGCGGAAACGCGGACCGGCAACGGAGCCGCAGCTTCGGGCGAGCTGGCCGCCCCGCAGCCAGAGACCAGGGCAGCCAGGGCGACCGCCACTAGTCCCGTGGCCGACCTCATCCGTGCGGGACCAAGGCATTGCCTGTCGCATAAGAATCGGCGATGCATGGGTAAACCTCCGGGGAGATAAGGCGAAAAGGCTGCCTATTATATCCACTAGCAAGCCAGCGATAAGCGTATGGCGTACCGCTGTGCATGGGCAATAACAATCAACTAAATGGCGAGAGCACGACTGTGATGCAAGCTCATTTGCAATTGCACACGCCGTCCGGCCAAGGCAGAGTCGGCATATTTGCTCGGCATTATCTGACTACTACTAACATGACCCGCCATGCAACTTGACACAAAGTTTACCGGCGGAAACGGCTCGCTGTCCGCACGGCGCCGCACATCAAGGTGTAGCGTGCTCGCCAACTTCGTGGATCTGAATAGAAACATATAGTCATCATTGGCTGCAGCTACGGCTAAGCCGGAATCGTTGCACCCGAGCACTCATTTGGCCGCCGCCAGTGCTCTTATCCGTGGTGAGCGAAAGGGATCAGCAAATGACGGACATCGGCAGTCCCGGGCAACGCGGGCGCATTGCTTACCCATTCCTGGCGGCATTCCTCGCATTCAGTGCCGTCATAACAATGATCATAGCGATGACGGCATCCAGCGCGGGTGCCGCCCCGGGGCCAGTGGACCTGGGCACAGCCAGCAGCTTCGCCGTCCTGGGCGCGACCACGGTCACGAACACCGGCAACAGCGTCATCAGCGGCGATCTCGGCTTAAGCCCGGGGACCTCAGTAACCGGCTTCCCGCCGGGCGTAGTGGTGAACGGCAGCATGCAAATCACTAATGCCCTCGCGGCCCAGGCACAGTCCGATCTGACCACCGCGTACAACGCGGCCGCCGCACAGACCCCGACCGCTCCCAGCGTCGCCTTCCTCGGCGCCGGCCAGACACTTACGGCGGGCGTGTACAACGCCACCAGCTCGCTTGACGTCGGCGGCACGCTGATATTGGACGGGCAGGGCGACCCGAACTCGGTGTTCATATTCCAGGTTGGATCGACGCTGACCACCGACGTCGGAACTGACATCCTACTCACCAACGGCGCCAACGCCTGCAACGTCTACTGGCAGGTGGGCAGCTCCGCGACACTGAACACCAGCACCACGTTCCAAGGCAGCGTCATGGCCCTGACCTCGATCGCAGTCCAGCATCGCGGGACCATCGTCGGGCGCATGCTGGCCAGCACCGGGGCGGTGACGCTCGATGACGACAGCATCATCACGCCTACCTCGTGCGGACCAGCTCCCAGCCCCAGCCCGAGCAGTCCGACACCCAGCCCCACCACCACCAGCCCGAGCCCGACACCCAGCCCCACCACCACCAGCCCGAGCCCGACACCCAGCCCCACCACCACCAGCCCGAGCCCGACACCCAGCCCCACCACCACCAGCCCGAGCCCGACACCCAGCCCCACCACCACCAGCCCGAGCCCGACACCCAGCCCCACCACCACCAGCCCGAGCCCGACACCCAGCCCCACCACCACCAGCCCGAGCCCGACACCCAGCCCCACCCGCGTGAAGCACCACAGGCACAAGCACCCTAGGCCAGCCCCTGTCCCCACACCGGTCCCGACAACGGTGCCCGTGACTGGGTGACGTGCTCCTTCCGGTCCGCCGGCATCACCGATGCGATCCAGCACCTGAAGATATTCGCCGACTGATCACATAAAGCGCTTGATCTACTAGAAGAGAAATTACTCCGCACGCGGAAACTGCTCCGGCGAATCAGATATTGGCGCCGTTCCAGAAAGGCTTGGCAAGGTGAAATTTCTCAGCAGTCGTGTCTCGAAGAGGCAGGTTGGTCGTGCCCGGTCGGCAACAGTGTCGGCGCTCATCGCGACCATGTCCTTGTTCATCGCGTCGCAATCCGCTGAGGCGGCCGCGATGGAAGTGAATCTCGGAACTGCGGCAAACTTCGCGGTTCTGGGTGGGAGCGACGTCACGAACACCGGCCCGAGCCTGATCAGTGGCGGCGACCTGGGCGTGAGCCCGGGAACGTCGGTTACCGGGATCACTGCCGGGAACTTCACCCCGCCCGCCCAGGAGGACCTCGCCGACAGCGCACAAGCTCAGACGGACCTGACGGCCGCCTACACCCAGGCCATGAGCGAAACCCCGGCGACGACGATCCCCGGCAGTGCTATCACTGGCCCGACGACGCTCACGCCCGGCATCTACAGTGCCGCGTCCGGGCTGCTCGTCGACGGGGCAGTGACGCTCAACGGGCAGAATGACCCGAACTCTGTCTTCGTATTCCAGGTCGGCACGGCCCTTACGGTCGGCTCGGTCACAGCCGCCGATTTCACTCTTGAGAACGGCGCATCAGCCTGCAATGTCTTCTGGCAAGTGGGCAGTTCCGCGACGCTGGATGGCGGCTCTAACTTTGTGGGCTCCATCCTTGCCTCGGCGTCGATCTCGGTGCTGTCGGGCGACACGATTAATGGCCGCCTGCTGGCCAGCACTGGCGGGGTAACTCTGATCGACGACGCCATCGACGCGCCCACCTGTACGAGTGTGGCGACCCCAGTAGCATCGCTGCCCGCGATAGCGGCCGCAGGCGGAATCGCAGCGCTGGTTTGGGGAGTCTGGTCCCTGGCCAGGCGTAGGCGGACAGCCCGGTGCGCATCGGCATGAGCTCCTCGGATGACCGGGCAGCTAGCTGCCTCGCGGCAGATTCGCTACTGTGCCGGCTGCCTGAGCTTAGGGATCAATAGCACCAGCCGCTTACAATCGCCGACCATTTCGACTCCTGCCCCTTCTCTCACCGTATAGGCGACGAGGTATGTCTTAGTACAGTCACTTAACAACCTTGCGTCACTGATGACATCCGTTGCCTCGTGGCATCCGGATTGACACTGGCGCCTCGTGTAAAGTTCGGGTCTGCCCGGTCCGCTTTCCATCAAGTCGCGCTGCCACGATGCTTATTGGAGCGCGATTCTCGGCGCACTTTCTAGACAATTAAAGACCCTATTAGGGACGACGCGCCCGCCTTCGGGCACAAGACGGCACTTTACGCACGGGGGGGTTGTGCCATGACCGCAGGACCGGAGCAGCACCCGGCGGGGCAGGACTCCCCGCGCAGGCGGCCGCGCAGGGGTGCCTGGTTGTTGCTGGCCGCAGGCGTGATCCTCGGGATCGCTGCCGTCACCTGCCTGGCCGCGGGCGCGGTCAGCGCACAGCAGGGCATGGCCATGGGCTTGCCCGCCGTTCTGCTCATTATCATCGGGCTGCTCGTGGCCGTGGCTCCCGATCCCGCAGATGTCGAGCGGTTCGGCTACCGGGCCGGTACTCTGACCGGCGCCGCTTTCGGCCGCCTTCGAGGCGCCTTTCGGCGATGCGGCAGCAGGTTTTAGCCGCTCGCACGGGACGAGACCACCCAGCGCGGGTGATTGCCATGGGCCGGTCGGCACGGAGGTGCGCTTTCACCCGCGCCGGGCGATGCCCATAATGCTCTGTCGTGCTTGCCTGGCAGCAGCGGCGCCGGTGCTGGCCTGCGGTAAGCCAGTCTGGCGCGCGTGCTTATGCGGCCGGGAGGGAAGGGAGGAGTGTGTGATCATGACGGCTGACCTCGCCTCATGGTCTGGCTTCGCCCGCAGCAGGCCGCGGTGACGCCAGTCCAGGCCATCCCGCTGGCCTTCACCGCGAGCCTGTATCCGTTCGGACTGGCGGTGCTGCTGTTGCTAGCCGAGGCAGAACGATACCGGGGCCGGGTGACCATATTCCTGGCCGGAGCGGCCATCTGCACCCTGGCCATCGGTTTCGCGGTCGTCTTTGCCCTGCATGGTGCCGGCCTTAGCCAGCAAAACCAGCAGCCGCCACGGTACGGGCTCAGGCTCGGCATCGGCGTGCTGTTCGTGATCGCCGCGATCATCCTGGCCCGCAGGCCGCCGAAGCCTAAGAAGGAAAAAAGCGAATCCCGGATGACCAGGACGGCCAGGGAGGGCGGCCTCATCGCCGCGCTCATTGCAGGCATCGTGCTGTACCTGCCGTCACCGAGCTACCTGTCGGCACTCCAGGTCGTTGGCTCCTCGAAGCTGAGCACGACGGGGACGATCGTGTGGGTTCTCATCGTGGTCGCCATCACGCTCATCACCATCTGGGTGCCGACGCTGATCATCGTGTTCGCGCCGGGCTGGTCCAAGCCGAAGCTCGCCGCGCTAAATTCGTGGTTGTCCCGGAATTCGCGGACACTGCTGATTGTGGTGCTGGCCGTTCTGGGCGTGTGGGAGATCATCGACGGCATCGCCGGTCTAACCTGACGCTCGCGCGGCACCAGGACCCGGCTCCCGTTTTGGTGCCGTTACCTACGGAGGTAAGCGCGTGCCGTGGCTGCTGATCGTTATAGCGGGGCTTTTCGAGACCGGTTTCGCAATCTTGCTGAAGCTGAGCGCCAACTTCACCAGGTTGTGGCCGACGATGGGATTCGCAGCCTGCGCACTGATTAGCTTCGGGCTGCTGAACCTCGCCCTGGGCAAGCTAGAGGTCGGCCCGGCGTACGCGGTCTGGACAGGCATCGGCGCGGCGGGCACCGCCGCCGTGGGCATCATGGCGCTAGGTGAGTCGGTATCGGCGCTCAAGCTTGTGTCGATCGGCCTGGTGCTGGCCGGGGTGGTGGGCCTGAACCTGTCCGGCGTGACGCCATGAGCGCGGTGCGAGTGGCGTCAGGCTGCGAGGTGCCCGACGAGCAGACCAACGCCGTAGGTCACACCCATGGCGATCAGGCCGCCAGCGATATTGCGCAAGATTGCCGGGCGGCGTGGAGCCTTGCCTAGCGTGGCGCCGGCTGCGCCGGTGGCGGCCAGCGCGGCAAGGACGGCAAGCACCGTCACGGCGACCCTGGCTGAGGCCGGCGTCAGGGTAATGGCCAGCAGCGGCAGGATCGCGCCGACGGTAAAGGACAGGAAGCTGGCGACGGCGGCGTGCCAGGGGCTGGCTATCTGCGCAGGATCGATGCCAAGCTCGGCCTCGGCGTGCGCAGCGAACGCGTCTCGCGCGGTCAGCTGGGTGGCGACCTGCCGTGCCAGGTCTGGCTCAAGTCCCTTGCCCCGGTACAGGGAAGCCAGCTCGGCCAGCTCTGCGTCGGGGGTTTCGGCGAGCTCGCGCCGCTCCAGCAGGAGCAGGGCACGCTCGGAGTCGCGCTGGCTGCTGACCGATACGAACTCGCCGGAGGCCATGGCGAAAGCCCCGGCGAACAGGCCAGCCAGGCCGGCGGTCAGGATAGCGGTCGCCGACGATGTCGCTCCGGCCACGCCAACCACCAGCCCGGCAGTGGACACGATGCCGTCGTTGGCGCCAAGCACCGCAGCGCGCAGCCAGTTCAGCCGCGTGGCCATACCGCCGCTGTGCGGCTCGTCATGGCCGGTGCGATGACTGGTCGTCGGCTGCATGCGGGCTCCTGTCTGCAAGTAGCCTGTGCGCTCCGCGTGAGCATCTTTCGCGCTGGCGCCGCGTGCACTCAGCCTGGCTTCCGTGAGGAGCGCCCGGCAGGGCAGAAGGTCCTGCCCGGCCAGAGCCGATCGGCCCGATCGCGCGGGCACGAGCCACGCCAGACTAAGGCGATGAGCGCTAGGGCAGGGCCATGCCGGTAGCGGTGACGCCAGCGGGCGGCCTCAGCAGCGCGGAGGCTGCGCAGCTGCGCGAACAGGGCATGGGGAACGCGGGCGGCGAACGTACGAGCCGGCCGGTCGGCGACATCCTGCGTGCGAACATCCTGACCCGGTTTAACTTCATCCTGGGCGTCCTGCTGATCGTGATCCTGGCCACAGGCGAACTGCAAGACGCCGTGTTCGGCATCATCCTGGTCACCAACGCCGGGATCGGTATCTGGCAGGAGCTGCGCGCCAAACGGACGCTGGACCGGCTTGCTGTCCTCACCGCACCCACAGTCCGGGTGATCCGCGATGGCGCGCCGGCTGAGGTCCGGGTCGCTGAGCTCGTGGCCGGCGACCTGGTCGAGCTTCGCGCGGGCGACCAGCTCGTGGCGGATGGCGTCGTGCGATCAGGCCCTAGCCTGCAGGCTGATGAGTCGCTGCTGACCGGCGAGTCGGCGCCAGTGGACAAGGAGGCGGGCGATCTCCTGCTGTCTGGCAGCTTCGTGGTAGCAGGCTCGGGCAGCTACCAGGCCACCGGGGTTGGCGCCGAGTCGTACGCACGCAAGCTCGCCACCCAGGCACGGCGGTTCGCCCTGGTGCGCTCCGAGCTGATGGATGGCATCAACCGGATTCTGCGCTACGTGACCTGGGCGATCGTGCCGGTTGCCGTGCTGCTGCTGGTCAGCCAGCTGCGCGGCGGCGCTACGGTGCGGGCAACCCTGACCGGGACGGTCGCCGCCCTCGTCGGTATGGTCCCGCAGGGACTAGTGCTCCTTACCAGCGTCGCCTTCGGGGTGGCTGCAGTCACACTGACCCGGCGGCGGGTGCTGGTCCAGCAGCTCCCGGCGGTCGAGGGCCTTGCCAGGGTGGACGTACTGTGCTTCGACAAGACCGGCACCCTCACCGACGGAACGATCGCGTTCGACAGCCTGATCTGCCTCGACGATCGGGCGCCAGTGAAGGAGGCGCTCGGCGCGCTCGGCGCAGACGAGAACCGGAACGCGACACTGGCTGCGATCGGGCAGGAATTTCCGGCGCCAGCCGGGTGGGCACGGCAGACTGCGGTGCCGTTCTCCTCGGCGCGGAAATGGAGCGCCGCAAGGTACTCCGGCCACGGCACTTGGGTGCTCGGAGCACCTGAGATGGTGCTGCCCGCCGCAGATCCCGAGCTGCTGGCGCAAGCGATCCAGCTGGCTGCGCGCGGGCTGCGAGTTCTGGTCCTGGCTCGTGCCGACAGTCTGCCCGGCTCCGACTCGCTGCCAGCCAGGCTTCAGCCAGCCGCCTTCGTCCTTCTCGCGGAGAAGCTGCGACCGGATGCCGCTGATGCCATCGCCTACTTCGCCGCGCAGGGGGTCGCGCTCAAGGTGATTTCCGGAGACAGCCCGCACACCGTCGCGGCAGTAGCCGCGCGGGCCGGCCTGCCCGGGGCCGGCGATCCGGTGGACGCGCGGGACCTGCCCGCCGAACCCGGCGAGCTAGGACAGGTACTCGAGGCGCACTCTGTGTTCGGGCGCGTCGCCCCGCACCAGAAGGAGGCGATGGTCAGGGCGCTCCAGGGACGCGGCCATACGGTGGCGATGACCGGCGACGGGGTCAATGACGTGCTGGCTCTCAAGATCGCGGACATCGGTGTGGCCATGGGCTCCGGCGCGCCAGCCACCAGGGCGGTGGCCGAGCTGGTGCTACTCGACGGCAGCTTCGCGGCGTTGCCCGGCGTCGTCGCCGAAGGCAGGCGGGTTACTGCCAATATCGAGCGAGTCGCCAACCTGTTCATCACCAAGACCGTATGGGCGACGCTGCTCGCGGTGGCCGTCGGCGTCACGCTGCTGCCGTACCCGTTCCTGCCGCGGCATCTGACCATCGTTGACACTCTCGCGATCGGCGTTCCTGCCTATTTCCTGGCACTTGCACCAAATCGCAGGCGCTACGTACCGGGCTTCGTCGACCGGGTACTGCGGTTCGCTATCCCGGCCGGCGCCATTGTCGCCGCGGCAACGTTCACGGCGTATGCGCTAGCCAGGTCGCGCGGCCTGCCGCTGGCGCAGCAGCGTACGGCAGCTACCCTCGTGGCCCTCGCCCTCAGCCTTACCGTCCTTGTGCTGCTGGCCATTCCGCTGACCTGGCGCCGGATAATCCTGGTCGGCGCCATGATCGCCGGATTCGTGCTGCTGTTCCCGTTGTCTGTGGTGCGCCGCTTCTACGAACTGGCCATCCCTCGTGGCTATCTCGGCATGACGCTGCTTGTCGCCGCGCTCGGTGCGGCCGCGCTCACCGCGTTCTGGCTGATGTCCCGCAGACGCGACCGCAGCAATAGTGACCACCCGGCCGGCATCACGCCGGCAGGTGACCAGCCAGCGGGTACCCAGCCGGACGGGCCCTCGCCCGGCGCCTAGCCGTGGACTGCCTCGAAGGCCCGGCCGGCCGCCGTAGCGACCGGGCCGCTGCGAAACAGGCCGGCGGTGCCGTCCCCGGCAGTGGCCGGGAGCGCGAACCAGGCGTAGCGCTGCACGAACCTCAGCCGGTGCAGCATCCCGGCCGCGGCCGTGACGAAGGCCGCCTGCTGGCGCGGCGCCGGGAAAGTTGTTGTGGCGCCGAACCTGATCAGGGCGAATTCCGTCAGCCAGATCGGCAGGTGGTAGCGAGCGTGAATTGCTCTCAGGTAGGACTCAAGCTGCCCGACAGCCGCGCCAGTCCCGAAGTCGGCGCCGTACCAGTGCACGGTGATGAAGCTGACGCGATAGTGCCGGGTCCTGGCACCGTGCATGAACCGGTCGAGCCAGCCGCCCGGCGTGGCCGCGTCGGTGGCCACCGCCGGACTGCCGAGCTGCAGGCCGGTGGCCATCAGCCGTGGCCACAGAGCCAGTGCCTGCGACACCGTCAGGTCGGACTGGGAACTGCTATCTGGCTCATTGAAGCCGAGCAGGTAGGGACCCTCGCGGCGCACCTCGCGGAGTGTTGCCGCGGTCACGCTGCCCGCTCCCCAGATCATCGGCACGAACCGCACCCGCCGCGGGCTGGTTATGCCAGCGTGACCAGCCGCCCACGTGTAATACCAGGACGCGCCCGACTCGGCCAGCGCCTTAGCCACGCCGCGGAAGGCCCATACCGAGACCCCCTTCTTGATGCCGGCTACGGCCACCGCGACCGGCAGCCGAGCGGCAGCCAGCTCCGATGCCGGCTCCGTTCCCTGTCCTGACGGGCTCGCGGTCAGCCTGACAGCCAACGTCGACGCAGGCGCCCACCGCAGCCCGGCACGGACAGTGGCGGAATGGCCGGCCGCCGGTCCAGCCGCGGCGGCCACGGCTACCACGCAGCACGCAGCCGCGGCGCCGGCTGCCAGCCTGGATCCCCAGAACATCACGACGTCAACCTCGCATCCGGTCCCGGCTGTGGCGGGTACGCGCCGCACGAGCGCATACGCATCATGCCGGGCTTCGCACCGCTCGAGGTCAGGAATAGGCATATCGCCAGCAACCGGGCCACTAGGCCAGCCTGGTGCTACCAGGCGTAGTGCTCAGGCGCAGGCTTGTAGCCAGGGAAGACAGCGTCGAGCCGGCTGAGCGCATCCTCGTCGAGCGCCAGGTCCAGAGCATTCAGCGCGTCGTCCAGCTGGCCGAGCGTGCGCGGTCCGACGATAGGCGCCGTCACCCCCTTCTGGTGCAGCAGCCAGGCAAGCGCCACCGTGGCCGGTTCCTGGCCGAGTTCCTCGCAGAAGATCTCGTATGCCTCGATCTGGTCCCGGCTGCGCGCGACGGCTTCCTGCGCCCGGCCCGCCAGCCGACGTCGGCCCTCGCGTTCCTTCCGCAGGACGCCACCAAGCAGCCCGCCCTGCAGCGGCGACCACGGGATGATGCCAACCCCGTACTCGATCGCGGCCGGCAGCACCTCTAGCTCGATCTCGCGAGTCATCAGGTTGTAGATGGACTGCTCGCTGATCAGCCCGAAGAACCCGCGCGCCGCAGCGCTGTCATTAGCCCGGGCGATGTGCCACGCCGCGAAGTTGGACGATCCGACGTAAAGGATCTTCCCCTGGGCGACCAGCACCTCCATGGCCTGCCAGATCTCCTCCCAGGGCGTGTCCCGGTCGACGTGGTGCATCTGGTACAGGTCGATGTAGTCGGTTTGCAGCCGCCGCAGGGACGCGTCGCACGCACGGCGGATGTTCAGCGCCGACAGCCTCCCGTCGTTCGGCCAGTCACCCATCGCCCCGTACAGCTTGGTCGCCAGTACCGTCCGGTCTCGCCGGGCTCCGCCGGACGCGAACCAGGCACCGATGATCTCCTCGGTCCAGCCCACGTGCGCTTCCTGATGCTGTCCGACCTGACCGGGCGGGCTGAACGCGCCGCCATAGCGGTTGGCGGTGTCGAAGAAATTGACGCCCACCTCATGCGCGTGATCCATGATGGCGTGCGCATCGGCTGGCGGCGTCAGCGGCCCGAAGTTCATGGTTCCGAGGCAGAGGCGGCTCACTGACAGGCCGGAACGGCCCAGGTTTGCGTAGTGCACTAGTGACAGCCTTTCGCGGCGGTAGCTCGTATCGGTAGTCCTGATTGAAGCACCCGAGTGGCGGCCATGATTCCGGCCCCTAGGCCGAACCTGCCCCCCGGTTTCCTGGGAATCCTTGAGCTTCGCTTCGGTTCGCGGCGTATGCGGGTTTAAGCAAAAGTCATCCCGGACACGCTGGGTTGTACGCGTAGTTGTCGGGGGGTAGCTGTGCGGGCTGAGCGTCCGGTTGCTGGACTTGCGCCGTCGCGGCGGATCCGGGCGCTGCTGATGGTGGTTGCGGTGATGGCCGGCCTGACGGCTGGCTGGCCATTGCTCAATCTCACCGTTTCCGATAACCAGCCGGTCGCGCCTGGCGCACGGCTGTCAATCGGTCCTGACCACGCGCATACAGCGCGCTTCATGGTCGGCACCGGCTGGTCACTGCGCAGTTCCCGAACTGATCCCAAGCGCGTCTACAGCCTTCGCCGCGGCCGAGTTGACCTGCTGGTGACCTACGTGACCCTGCGCAACGGGTCGCAGGTTGCGCAGTTGTGGCCCGGGCTGCGGCACATTTTGCAGGTCGCTAACGCTTCCGCCCGGCTCGCCAGGCCCGCGCGAGTCACTGATGCGCAGGGCGTCAGCGGGCTGAGCGGGGCGGTCACCGAGCAGGGCCGTGCGGGCACCGCGACGATCTTTCCCGATCCGGCTGCCGGATTCGCCATCGAGATGGTGATCCTCGCGCCCCGAGGAGCTGGCTCAGCGACCCGCGGCGCAGCGCGGCAGGTGGTCCGCTCGATCTTGTTCCCGTCGCCATCCTGATGGGCGCTGCGAACGAGTCCGCGGTTGCGCCGGACACCAGTCTCCGGGCGGTGCGCATCACCGCCGTTGTCTTGTGCGTTTTCGGTACCGGGGTCATAATCCGGGAGTTCTACCGGATCCCGGTGGTATTCCCCGGTGCCGTGGTGCTTGCCGTGGCGATCGAGGTGCCGGTGCTCGCGGTCGGCTGCTGGCTGATCCGGCTGCTCCGCCCGGTCCGGGCACCGTCACGAGTCTGGTCCGGCGCCGCGGTCATCTGGGGAGCGACAGCCGCGACCGGCTGCGCACTGCTGGCCAACGCGGGCATGGTAGCCCTGTGGGCCAAGAGCACCGGCATTGGCTTCTCATCCGACTGGTCGGCCGCCCTGACCGCGCCGCTGAACGAGGAAATCCTCAAGCTCTCCGGCGTTGTCATGATCCTGCTGGCAGCACCCGGCAGGATCCTGGGACCACTCGACGGCATGATCTACGGAGCCCTCACCGGCCTGGGCTTCCAGGTGACAGAGAACGTTATCTACGGGCTGAACAGCATTGCCGAGTCTGGTGCCACCAACCCGGCCGGGTCCGTCGCCAGCTCGGCGGCCGTGCGGGTGGGTTTGACCGTGCTAGGTTCGCACTGGACGATGACCGCTGTGGCTGGCGCGGGGATCGGGTACGTGGCCGCCCTCGGCCCCCGTCGCGGCGCTGCGCCCGCGCTCGCATGCCTGGCCGCGGCGATAGGAATGCACCTGCTCTTCGACGCGCCGCGACTCCCGACCGTCGTCAAGGTGGCGGTGAACCTGGCCGTCGTCGCAGCGTTCTACCTGACCTTGCGGCGGCGCTTCCGGGCCCATGCCCTCGAGGCCGTCACTCTCAGGGTGACCTGGGGTGACCTTACCGATGCCGAGGCGATGGCCCTGCTCAGCCGTCATAGCCGGCGCAACGAACTGCGATCCGCGCGACCGGGCAGGGAACGGGACCAGCTCGCCGCGCGGCAGCTAGCCGCCATGGACAGCATCGAGGCGGACGCGTCCTGAGGCGCCGACGTACCGGCCTGCCGGCCTGCCTGCCGTCGGGCCGACGGCTGGCCTAGCGCTTAGCCAGCGCCGGATAGCCGGCCGGGACCCCGCCCACGATGGCGAGGCACTCCACGAAGAAGTAGATGGTCTTGAAGAACTCCAGCAGGTCGCCGTCCTCAAGCAGGATCTTGCGGTACATCACCGTGCGCTGCGCGTCGTACCCCTCGTGCAGTGCCTGCCAGTCCGCGTAGTCCATGCCCAGCACGTAGGTAGCCGACAGCGGTTCGTCCGGCCCGATGATGCGGCAGTCGGTGACCGTGCCACCGCCCCACTGCACATACAGGTACGCCGGCCCGTCGCCGAGCTGTGCGGGCAGGTTACGGCAGCCGAGCGCCCACGAGGCCGGGTACAGGCTCTTGATCAGCTCGAAGAAGTCCCAGTACATCTGCAGCTTGCCGGCCCGTGCCTGCTCTGTCGGCCCGGCCGCCAGCGCCTCCCGGACCAGGTCAGCCCACTGCTTGCTGAAGAACTTCGGGTCGGCCATGGCTCAGCCACCTGCCAGCACGGGCTGCACCTGCTGGAGCAGCTCTTCCAGATCGGGGGCAAGATCGATGCCGACGTCGTTCAGCTTGCGGCGCAGCTGCTGGAAGAACAGCATCCGCACCTCGTCCTCGGTCCAGCCCAGTGGCTCGTAGTAGATCTCGCGGCTGTTCACGCCCGACAGCGACAGGATCGTCCGCAGCGTGTCGTGGATCTCCTTGATCATCGTCGGGTCCTTGCGGACCGCGTCCTGCAGGTACCGCATGCCGCCCTGCACGTGCCGTGACTCGTCGCGGCAGGTCGCGGTGAAGCCCGTGTAGTACGCGGGCAGGAACCCGCGCCAGCGAGCGTATGACAGCGTCACCTTCATGACCGACAGCGCGAGTACGCCCTCGATCCACAGGAAGTAGTTGGTGCCGTACCGGACCCTGGCGCGTTCGTCGTACGGGTTCTGCCGGACCTCGTCTGCCTGATAGGCAAGCAATCCGAACGGTCCGACGAAGGTTTCTGCCACCAGCGGGAACGACGCGTCCAGGATGTCCATGATGTTGTTGCCCTGGAGGCCGACCACCTCCCGGTAGAACCTGTCGAAGAAGACGGTGTGCCGCGCCTCGTCCTCGATCTGCGCGGCGATGTGCAGCTTCTCCTCTTCGCTGGCGCCGATCATGAACACCGGAAGCTCGATCTCGACCTGCCGCTCGCCATGGTGGAATCCGGACGAGATTGCCATGAACGACTGCCGCTCAGGCTCGGTCATCTTCTCTGTCCAGTCGATCTTGTCCTGGGTGAAGTCGAGGTCATAGACGTCCCACCGCTGCTTCAGGTACTTGCGGTACAGCGTGGTGAAGTCCGGCAGCGACTTCAGGTCCTTGTGGACGTACTCGATGACGTCGTCGATGTCGATGTCGAGCACTCCGCTGAGGTCGGACTGCTCGATCTCGAGCACCTGCTGGTCGCTCAGCGCGCGAGGGCCCTCGTGAAGAACCGCCGTCGGGCTCTTGCGTTCGGTCATTCCGGCGAACCTCCCTGCATAGGCGCGGGCACAGAACCAATAATGGATACTAGAACGAGATTCTGTAAACCCCTCGAGCCGTCCTGACTCCTGCTCGGCGTCAGTGGCACCGGGCTCCCCGGTGGGTGCGATGGCTCGCGTCAGCCGGTCCTGGCGACGGTCCCGTCAGCCACGGCGAGATCAGCCACCGCGCCGTCGAGGTAGGTAACGGAGTTAGCGCCGATGCCGGGCACCCGCGGGCCCGGCAGCACGATGCCGGTCAGGTTCAGCGGATCGGCTGCCGAGATGCGCACAACCTCTCCAGTTCGGTGCTGCTTGCGGACAGCCTTAAGGACGTCAAGCGCATCCGGATGCGCGTACTGCTCGCCGCTGAAGCCGGCCACGAACCGGCCGCCCCGCATCGTCCCGCGCGCTTCCAGCCGACGGAACGCCCACAGCAGATCGCGCCATGAAACAGCCAGGCTCTCCCGGACCGCGAGGTCACGGAACACTACACCCCAGCGGGCAGCCAGCTGCTCGGCCACCGCCTCGGCCAGCTCGTCCCGGTCAACTCCGGCGGCCGCTTCGGGCAGCAGGGACCAGCGCCCGGACGGGCCGCCAGTGCTGCCGCGCAGGCCGCGGCGCAGGCCACGGGCCGGAGCGTAGCGCTCCGGGCCGCCGCGTCGCAGCAATGACCGGACGGCGCGGAACCCGTCGGCAGTGACCAGGCCGCGCGCTACGCCATCCCAGAGTGCCTCGTCTACCTCGGCGGGCAGCCGGCCAGTCACCGTCGCCAGGTCCGGCCGGAAGAGCGCGCCGCGCTGGCGGAGCGCGTCAAGAATGTCACGGGTCCGGCCAGCGGCAGGCTCGGCTGGCCGCTGATCGCCGCGGGCAGCCCGCAGCAGCCACGGCAGGTCATCGCGCAGAGCCAGGGTGATCGGCGTGGCCCGGGAGGGCGTCAGGCCGCCGCGGCGTGCCGAGGGCTCCGGGTCGGTCTCCCGCACCGACAGCCGACCCCAGCAGGCCTGACCGGACATGCACAGCTCATCCAGCCATTCGCGGCGGTATCCCTCCACCCGCCCGGCGAGCACGGAGTTCTCCCAGGCGCCGGTGGCCAGCTCGAAGCCCTGCAGCTGCTCGATGACGGCCAGCACACCGAACCGGCCCTCGCGTCGGGTGCCGGCCGCCAGGTGCTGCCAGCGCAGCAGGAACCGCATGAAGTCCTGCGCGGTGACCGGCTCTATCTCGCGCCGGCGCCGCTCCCTGGTGTAGGCGTGGATCCGCGACAGCAGCCGTCGCGAGCAGAACTCCTCGGCTCCGCCTGGTCCGGTGAAATGCCCGCGGATGGCGAAGCCTTCCGCCTCAAGCACCGCGAGCGCGCGAACGACTAGTGGCTCCGGCAGGCCAGCCGCCGCGGCCAGCGCCGCGGCCGTGGCCGGCCCGCTGCACTCCAGGTGGCCGCGCAGCAGGTCGGCGGCTGCCGTTTCCTCATCTGGCGGCTCGGCGGGCACCGGGCACGGATGGCCGGGGACAGCCTTCGCCAGCGGGAACAGTGCCCTCATCGCGGGCAGCCGCTCAACCGCTGACCAGAGCTCCCCGGCTTGAGTGTGCATCACCACGGCGCGGCGGCCGGCCACTAGCTCGTCAAACCACGGCCGCCAGGCTTCGGCCGGCCGCAGTGCTACCAGGCTCACCAGCAGATCGTGCAGCTCATGCTGATCCCGAGGATCCGGCCGGACCTGCTCGATGACTCTGTCGATCGCCGCCGGCTCCAGGCGGCCCAGCTCGTGAGCCTCGACCGGAAGCCCGCGGCGCAGCGGCACCGCACGGCTACGGCGCTCTTCCAGCGGCGCGTCATCCAGGTAGGTGAACGGCCGCCCATTGAGAATCTCGTGCGCCAGCACGGACGGCTCGGTGGTGTCACGAACCAGCACCGAGACGCGGCCCGACTCGATCCGGGCGATGAGCTCTTTCAGGCCGTCAATGTCCATTGCCTCGCGCAGGCAGTCCTGCAGGGTCTGCCGGACGAGCAGGTGATCGGGTATCTCCAGCGGGCCGGGTGCGACATTCTCCTGGCAGGCCGCCAGCGTCGGAAAGACAGCCGCCATCAGGTCGTCGGCCTCCATCCGCTGGATGGCTGGCGGGTTCTTCCGGCCGCCCCGCCACCGCAGCACGGCCAGCGATGTGTTCAGGTTCCACCGCCACCGGGCGGCGAACAGCGGCGCGGTCAGCACTGCCTGCCGCACTACCTCCTCGACGGTGCCCGAGGCCAGGAACTTCGGCACCCGGTCCAGCGGGAAGCTGTGCTGCGGGCCGAGCGATAGCAGGATCGCATCGTCGCTGGCCGCTGCCTGCAGCTCGAAGTCGAACGTGACGCAGAACCGCTTGCGCAGCGCGAGGCCGAGCGCCCGGTTCAGCCGCGCGCCGAACGGTGCATGCCCGACCAGCTGCATGCCGCCGGCATCGTCGAAGAAACGCTCCAGCACGATGGTGTCCATCGTGGGCAGCAGCCCCAGCTGAGCCAGCGCGGCACCGAGGTACGCGACGATCGTCTCCGCGGCCGGCGTCGCCGATGCCGCAGTCGGCCGCCAGCCACGCGGCCGTGGCGGCAGGTCCCGCTGCGGGCAGCCGCTCGGCGACCGCGGACCTGATGGCGCAGACTTCCTCGGACAGCTCAGTAGTCCGGCCCGGCGCCTCACCGAGCCAGAACGGCACCGACGGGGGCGCGCCCTGAGCGTCGACGACCCGGACGATGCCAGGCTCGACCCTGCGGATCCGCCACGACGTCGTGCCGAGCAGGAATACGTCGCCTGCCATGCTCTCGATCGCCCAGTCCTCGTTGACCGAGCCCACGACGGTGTCATCCGGCTCCGCGAGCACCCGGTAATCGCCGAGCTCGGGGATCGCGCCGCCAGAGGTGAGCGCCGCGATCCTGGCACCGCGCCGGCCGCGCAGCTCACCGCTGACCTGATCCCGGTGCAGGTACGCGGCCCGTCGGCCGCGACCGGTACGGATCCCCTCGGATACCAGCTCGGCCACTTCCGCGAAGTCCTCGGCGGACACCGACGAGAACGGGGCCGCGCCGCGCACCAGCGACAGCAGGTCGCCCGCGGCCCATTCCGCCGCGGCGCACTCCGCCACCATCTGCTGCGCCAGGATGTCCAGCGGGCACTCCGGTATGCGCAGCTGGTCGAGCCGCCCGGCACGCGCGCCGCGCAGCAGTGCCGCGCATTCCACCAGCTCGTCGCGCGTGGTCGGATAGAGCAGCCCGGCCGGAACACCGTGCCGCGAATGGTTGGATCGTCCGACCCGCTGCAGGAACGTGGCGAAGCTGCGCGGCGAGCCGATCTGGCATACCAGCTCCACCGGTCCGATATCGATACCCAGCTCCAGCGACGCGGTCGCCACCAGGGCCCGCAGGTCGCCGCTGCGCAGCCGGGCCTCGACCCGCTGCCTGCGGTCCCTGGACAGGCTGCCGTGATGGGCCGCCACCTGGCCGTCCCCGAGACGCTCGCCGAGCTGGTGGGCGAGCTGCTCGGCCATCCGCCGGGTATTGACGAAGACCAGCGTGGTCCTGTGCCGGAGCACATGCCCGGCGATCAGGTCGTTGATCTCGGCCATCTGCTCAGCGGTGGCGACCGCGCCGAGCTCGTCACCGGGCAGCTCCAGGCCGAGGTCAAGCTCACGCCGGTGACCTGCGTCGACGATCGCGCAGCGCGGTGTCCCGTCGGCCGCTGACCGGTCCGGCCCGGCGCCGACCAGCAGCCGTGCCACCGCCTGGATGGGGCGCTGAGTCGCGGACAGCCCGATCCGCTGCATCGGCTGGCCGGCCACGTGCTGCAGCCGCTCCAGCGTGAGGGCCAGGTGAGATCCGCGCTTATTGCCCGCGACGGCGTGAATCTCGTCCACGATGACGGTGGTCACCGCGGCCAGCATCGCCCTGCTGCGCTCCGCGGTCACCAGCAAGTACAGCGACTCCGGCGTAGTGATCAGGAAATCCGGCGGCCGCTTCAGCATCGCGGCACGCTCAGCCGCCGCGGTATCCCCGGTCCGCACCGCCACCCTGATCTCCGGTGCCGTCAGCCCGAGTTCGGCGGCCACCCCGGCGATCTCGGCCAGCGGCTGCTCAAGGTTCTGCCAGATATCGACGGCCAGCGCTTTCAGCGGCGACACGTAGACAACCTGCGGCCCGTCACCGCGCTCGCCGGCATCGTGCGCCTTGTACACGCGGTCGATGCAGACCAGGAAGGCGGCCAGCGTCTTGCCGGAGCCGGTGGGTGCCGCGATCAGCGTGTGCTCCCCCGCGGCGATCTGAGCCCAGCCCCGAGCCTGCGGCTCCGTCGGCCCGGCCGGGAACCGCCGCTCAAACCAGGCACGCACGGCCGGGTGGAACCGCTCCAGCACGCAGCCACACTAACCCGGGCCGCCGACAGCCGCCCGGCCGCACAACCGACCAGAACAGGACTAACTGAGTCGCCAGTGTCGGGGCTACTGCCTCGCGCCGCACCGTTTCATCGATTCTGGTCGTTGTCGAGGGCGTGTCTGTCCTGGTTTGCGGAATCCAGAATCTCAATCGATGAACGTGCCGTAGCCGAGGTCGCGTCCCGGCTAGGCCGGGCCGGTGAAGGTATCGATGCTCTCGATCCGCCACCTGCCGTGCAGGTTCACAGCGGTCACGGCGAACATCGCGCCGCCGTAACTGGTCTTGCCCGTACCCGCGGCGGTGTCTTGCTGATTCGCGAAAACCAGAACGCGAGCGCGGGCACCAGTCAGCAGTTCCACCCCGATATTGCTGACCCGGGTCGTGACGGTCAGCCTCTCCTTCGGCGCCTGCCGCTCGACGATCGCGAATAGCTGGTCGTACTGGCGGATCGCGGCGCCCGTCAGCAGGCTCTGCGCCGCCGCCCTGGTCCGCGCGCTATCGGCGTAGCTGTAGGAGAAGATCGTGTCGACGGCTGCGGCGACCTGCTGGTCCACGGCTCTGGTGGCGGCCCGGTCGGTGAACGCACCGTTGGCAGCCGCCGCCGAAGCGCGCAGGTCGTGCGCCGCCACCGCAGCCCAGATCCCGAGGCTGCCGATGACGATGGTCGCCGCACCACAGATGGCCGCCAGCACTGTCCTCTTCCGGCGGTGAGAGAGCGATTTGCCGGCAGCGGTCGCGGGCTCGGCAACAGGCGCCGGCGCGCTGGCACTGCCGGGCGCGGGTTCGGCAACAGGTGCCGGCGCGCTGGCACTGCCGGGCGCGTGTTCGGTATGGGCTGTTTCCGCTTCGCCGTCGGCCGTCATCTCCGCGATGGCCCGGGCCCAGTCCTCACCAGGATCGTCTGCAGCGGCCCGGATTCCGGGATTAGTGGTCACGTCAGCCTCCGCCCCCCGATGCAGAGCCACTGCTCGATGCAGAACCACTGGCGGACGCCGCCGCCCCGACCGGCACCTGGCCGAGCGAGCTGAGCTTCCAGCCTGACGGCGTCCGGGTCAGCTGGCCGGCCAGGCGGCTCTGCTTGGTCGCGGCCGGCCCGGTAGCGGGGGTCACGGTGATCTGGAGCGCCACGATGACGCTGGCCGTGCCGGACCCGGGGTTCAAGGCAGTGAGCGCACCGTCCAGGATCCGTGCCGTGGTGATCGTCTTTGCCTGTACTATCTGCTGTTCAAAGGCTGCCTGGCCAGCTATAACCTCATTGTGCAGCGCTCCGGTCGAGGACAGCTCCCACAGCTTCACGCCTCGGCCGACCGTGCGGTAGTCGAGGGTATTGAAGTTCAGCACGGCCTGCTCGCCCGCCCGCAGCGCCTGGTCGCGGACTTGCGCCGTGCCGGAGACACGTGGCGCGCTCAGCCACGACCAGCCCGACCAGGCGGCGAATACCACCGCGGCGACCAGCAGCAAGCCGGCCGCGACCAGCAGCGGATCCCGCCGCCCGCCAAGCCTGGCCGTGCCGCCAGCGCCGTCTTCCATCGCCTTACCTCCCGGCTGTGTGCCGTCATGGTAGCCGCCGGATTGTCCAGCCGTGCGCCTCCAGCCAGGCCGGCTCGTCACGGGCCTCGTCACGGGCCGGCTCGTCACGGGCCGACTCCGAGCAGCTGGGCGAGTCCCGGCTGCGCCGCTGGCGGCACCCCGCCGCCAGACGGCGCATGGGCAGAGCCGCGCACATCGACGCCGCTGCTCGCGGGCGCTGCGCAGCCAGCTGAGGTGTTCAGGGCGGGGGCCGGGCCGGTATCAAGGCCGTTCCGGTACACGGTGCCGCCGTAGCCGGCGGTGCACGGCAGCGGGCTGAAGAACGTCAGGGCCACGCCGAAGCGGGCGCCACTGGAACTGATCACTGTCGAGCCGATCGCGATATCGGCTGGCAGTGCCGAGAGCAGCTCATCGAGGGCCCGGCCGCGGCTGAGCGTGACCTCCGAGGTGGTCAGCAGGTTGGCGATCAGCACCCCCAGGCTGGGATTGCTGTCCGCGAGCAGGTTCGCCACCTGTGCTGCGGCCTGCGGCGCGTCGATGATCAGCGCGCGGAGGCTGGCGTTCGACTTATCCAGCTGCCGCGCCAGTAGCAGGGCGCTCTTGCCGAACGAGCCCAGCGCACCGGACTCGGCGATCTGAGTCGCCAGGACGGTCCGGCCGTCTCTGAGCAAGGTGATGGTCTGCGGAAGTGTCGCGGCTGCCGCCCTGGCAAGCGAGCTGTTGCCGTCCACCACAGCCCGCAGGTTGCTGCCCTGCCCGGCCAGACCGGTGGCGAGTTCGTCGGTCAGCGCCCGCAGCGATCCAAGCGGCAGCGACGTCGCCAGGCCGTTGATGCTAGTCAGCAAGCTGGTGACGGGCAGCGGCAGCTGCGTGTCACGTTGCGGGATCACTGCACCGTCGGTGAGGAATGGCCCCGCGGAGGTGTCCGGGCGCAGGTCCAGGTACTGCTCGCCGACGGCGGACAGGTCCGCCACCGCGGCGTGCAGCCTGGCCGGGATCGGCGGCGCGGAGTCGCTGATGTCCAGCTCCGCCTCGATGCCGGTGGCGGTCAGCCGCATCGCTCCGACCCGGCCGACGGAGACCCCGCGATAGGTAACGTCAGCACCGGGATAGATGCCGCCTCCCTCGGCAAGATCAACCCGGACCACGTAGTACCCGCGCAGTCCCAGGTAATGACCCAGGTCCGCGTAGTGAAACGCGGCAAATCCGAGCACCAGGGCGCCGAGTACCGCGAACGCTGCGAGCTTGACCTTGATGGACCGGGTAAGCATCAGTGCCTGGCCTTCCGGTGCGGCGGCACGACCGGCGGGATGACCGTTGTGCCCTTGGCGGCCCGCAGCGACAGGTAGGTGTTGAGGTAATCGCCCTTCACGTCGTTCAGCACCTGGTTGGTGAACGGGTAGGTCAGCAGCACCTGCAGCGCCAGCGGCAGGCTCTGGCCCGCGTCAGCCAGTTCCCGCAGGGTCGGAGTGAGCGTACGCAGGTCGCGGACCAGGTTCGCCTGGCTGGCATTGATGGTGCTGACCGCCACGCCGGTCAGCTGGTGCAGCGAGTTGAGCATGTCCACCAGCGCGACGCGCTGATCGGCCAGCACCTTCAGGCCGGGGGTCAAGTCGGTGAGCACGTGCCCGATCTGGCGGTCGCGCGCGGCAAGCGTCGCCGACAGGGAGTTCAGCCCGTCCAGCGCCGTCTCGATGTCATGCCGGTGCACATTCAGGTTGGCCAGCAGCGTATGCAGCTGGATGAGCAGCGAGCGGATCTGCGGCGCATTGCCGGACAGGGCCGCGTCGAGCTGGGTGGTGATCGTATGCAACTGGCTGATGCCGCCGCCGTTGAGCAGCAGCGACAGCGCGCCGAGCACTTCCTCCACGGTGGCGTTGGCGGTCGTGCGCGACACCGGGATGACAGCGTTGCTGGCCAGCCTGCCCGCCGGCGTGACGCCAGGCGGCGCGGACAGCGCGATGTACTGCTCGCCCAGCAGGCTGGCCTGCTGCAACTCGGCGATCGCATTGGCCGGCAGGTGCACGCTGCCGTTCACCAGCATCGTAACGTTCGCGGTCCAGCTGCCCGGCGGCAGGTAGATCCGGGTCACCCGGCCGACCGCGACGTCGTTGACCATCACCGCGGACTGCGGGACCAGATCCCCGACGTTGGCGAACTGCGCCGTCACCCGGAAGGGATGGCTGCCGAGGCTCGCGCCGCCCGGCAGCGGGATGCTGTAGATGCCGTTGAACCCGCCTGAGCTGCAGCCCGCCACGGTGGCGGTGATGACGGCCACCGCGGTCGCGAGTCCGCCGGCCCGCGCCAGCAGCCGGCTCCCTGGTCGTCGTGAGCGGCTCACTGGCTGCCGCCGCTCAGCAGTGCCTGCGGCGTCCCGTATTCGGTACCGATCACCGGCAGCGGCAGCGGCGGCAGCCAGCCGGTCCCAGCCGGCAGCACCGGCACCGAGCCGGGCGGCCCAGCGGTCACTGGCTGCGACCGGGCGGCCGTGGTGACGGCGGTCTGGCCCGCCGCCTGCTGAATCTCTGCCGCCTGAATCGCCGCCCGGCCCATGCTCAGCTCGTTCAGGTCGCCGCGGCCCACTAGTGTGCGGGTGGCGGAGTCGTAGGCATTGACCAGGTTGTCTGCCGCAAGCGGCGCCACGTCCAGAGCCTGCGCTAGTGAAGCTCGCTCGCGCACCAGGATGGAGGTGATCGCAGCCAGCTTGCCGACATTCGCAGTGATCAGCCCGCGGTTGCTGCCGATGAAGCTCTTGATCTGGCCCAGTGCGGTGGCAAGGTCGCTGACTGCGGCGGACAGGTTCTGCCGGTCACCGGCCAGAATGGCCGATACCTGGGCGAGCTGCTGCTCGGCCAGCTTGACCTGACCGTTGTTGGTCTTCAGCATGCTGGTGAACTGCTGCAGGCTGGCGACACTGGCGAACAGGTTGCCGGCCGATCCGCCCAGCACTTTCGACAGGCCGCCGAACTCGGTGATCATGTCGTGCAGGTAGCCGCCGTTGCCAGCGAGGTTGGCCGCGCCGGTATTGATCAGGTTGCTGAGCGCCCGCCGGGAGTTTGCGCCGCCAGGGCCGAGCGCGTTGGCAAGCTTTGCCAGGCTGGCGTAGACCTGATCGACCTCCACTGGCACCGCGGTCCTGGTCACCGGCAGCACCGCGCCGTTCGCGAGCTGCGGGCCGCCGGTATAAGCCGGGGTGAGCTGGATATAGCGATCGGACACCACGCTCGGCGCCACCACCACGGCGTCGGCCCTGGCCGGGATCGCGATGCCGGAGTTGATCGTCATGGTCACCTTGACCTGGGTCCCGTTCGGCCGCACCGCATCGACCGTGCCGACTGGCACCCCGAGCACCCGCACGGTCGAGCCCTGATAGACGCCGATCGACTCGGTGAAGTAGGCAGTGATCTGCGTGCCGGGGTGCGCGGCCTGATAGATCAGGACGGCGCCCGCCGTCAGCCCGACGGCGACCACCGCGGCGGCCGCGGCGAGGATCCACCGTTCCCGGCTGGTCCGCGCCAGCCGGCGCAGCCGGGAGCTGGCCGAACGCAGGCTCGTCACAGTCATCGACATGGCACCTCAGTCACTGTCGCGTTCGCATCCTCAGGGCTTCGGCGGCTGGCAGCCGTGTGCGGGAGTATTGCCGGGCGCGTACGACTTCGGGATCAAGCCGCACAGGTAGACGTCGAACCACCGGCCGGTGCCGATGGTGTTGCCGAGCAGCCGGTAGTACGGTCCGGCCAGGGCCAGCGCCTGCTGCAGGTTGGCCTGATTTGCCTGCAGGACGCTGGTGACCTGATTGAGCGCCTGCAAGGCCGGGCCGAGCCGGGCCTGGTCGTCGTTGACCAGCCCGGACAGCTGGATGGCCAGCGCCTGGGTGTTGACGAGCATGGCGTGGATGGCCTGCTGGCGCTGGCGCAGTTCGGCCAGCAGCAGGTTCCCGTCGCCGAGCAGGGCCTGGAACCGGGCATCCTGACCTGCCAGCGTCCCGGTTACCTTCCTGGCACCCGCGAGCAAGCTGGTGACGGTGGCATCGCGCGACGCCACCGACGACGACAGCGCGGCGAGGCCGCGCAGCGCGCTGCGGACGTAGGGCGGCGTGGTGGCGAAAGCGTCGGACAGCGTCTGCAGGCTCTGCGCCAGCTGGCCGGTGTTGATCTGGCTGATCTGCTGTCCGACCCCGCCGAAGGCCTGTGTCACGTCGTAGGGCGAGCTGGTCCGCGACAGCGGGATCGGCCGGGACGGATCCTGGGCAGCGCGGCCCGCCGGATCGAGGGCCAGGTACTTGTCTCCCAGCAGTGTCTTGATCTCGATCGCGGCGGTGGTCCGGTTACCGACCCACGCTCCGTTCACCCGGAACGTCACGGCCACCTTGCCGTCATCCAGGCTCACGCCGGTCACCTGGCCCACCGTGACGCCCGCGACGCGGACCTCGTTGCCAGCCTGCAGGCCCGCCGCCTCGGCGAAGAAAGCGGTGTAGCCGGTGCCGCCGCCGATCAGCGGCAGGCTGCCGGAGAAGTAGGTGAGCAGGACTATGACCGCGACAATGGCGAGCCCGGCTACGGCTACCGCGATCGGGTTCCGCTCCCGCACCGGCGTGATCGCGGGCCGCCTCATGACGCGCACCTCGCCGCCGTGACCGGGACGCCCCGCGGTGGCGGGCCGCCCAGGAAGCTGCGCGCGCCAGTCACCGTGGCGTCGCAGAGGAAGAAGTTCAGCCAGGAGCCGTATGACGCGATTCTCGCGATATCCGCCATCTTGGCAGGCAGATCCTGCAGGAACGTACTGACGACGGGCGAGCTGGCGGCCAGGTTCGACGACAGCCGCTGCAGCTGGGTGATGCCGGCCTGCAGCGGCGCGCGGCCAACGTGCAGGAGCCCCGCGGTCGCGCTGGTCAGGCTGGCGATCGCGGAGATCGCGGTGCCGACCGACTGCCGGTCCGCGGCCAGCCCTGATACCAGCTGCTGCAGTGAGGTGACCAGGCTGGCCAGTGCGTTGCCGCGGGAAGTGATGGTGCGCAGCACCGAGTTCAGGTTGCCGATCACCGCGTCGATGACCTGATCCTTGCTGGCCAGCGCGGTGGTCAGCGAGCCGACCGTCGCCACCAGCGCGGTGATGTCCGGGCTCTCGCCCTGGAACACCTGGATGATGTCGCTGGTCAGCTGATTGACATCGCCCGGCGACAGGGCGCGGAACAGCGGCTGGAATCCGTTGAACAAGACGGTGAGGTTGAGTGCCGGCGTGGTGCGCGACAGCGGGATCATGCCGCCCGGCGCGAGCGTGCCGTTGGCCGGCCCGGTGCCCTGGCCGAGTTCGAGGTAACGCTGACCGACCAGGTTGAGGTACATGATCGACGCCGTGACCGAGGCCGGCAGCGGCCGGCCGGGCTGGACCGAGAACCCGACCAGCGCACGGTTGCGGTCGTAGACGCTGATCGAGTTCACCTCGCCGACGCGCACCCCGGCAATGTCCACGTCGTCGCCCACGGTCAGCCCGGTCACGTCGGAAAACACAGCCTTGTAGCCCACCGTGGCCGATACGCCGGTATAGGCGATGCTGATACCGAGGACCGCAGTGATCAGCACCGTTATGACGACGAAGATGATCGACTTGATCAGCGGCGCCGCCAGGCCCCCGCGCGTCATGACCGGCTCACCGCCAGCCTCACCTCCGCGCCGCGGAACAGCGGCGCGGTGAGCAGGCCGCCCCAGGCGGGCAGCGTGCCGGGCGGCCGGCCGAGCCACAGGCCGTCGAGCTCGGCAACCAGTTCGGTCTCCGCTGGCGAGCCTGCCAGCCCGCCCGGCCCGAAGTCGGCCAGCGCCGTGCCAGTACCCACGGGGCCGGTGGCCAGGGGTCCGGTGGCAAGCGGGTCTGCCGCGCCGCGCGCGGGGCCGGCTGGCTGGTAGGCCTTCGTTCCGGTCCTGGTGGTCCCGGTCGAAGGCGCGGCAGCTGGCCCGGCGCCATCGCTGAGATGGATGCCAGGGAAGGGAACGGGGTAGCAGTGCGGGCCAGTGTTATCGCCGTAGCGCGGCGTATCGCGGCCAGCCACGTACTTGCCCGGCGAGGGCACCACGACGACCTGCACGTGCAGGCCCGGCTGGCTGGTCCCCATGCCGAGCACCTTGTCGACCTTGGGCACGAAGCTGGCCAGATCGCGGAGCGTGCAGGGGAACTCAGGTGCGTACCGCTCCAGGATCTGCAGCGTCGGCAGGCTGCTGACAGTCAGCCTGATCATGTTCGGCGCGTTCGCGTCGAGGAACGCGTGCAGGTCGTCCGAGGCCGTGGTGACGTTCGCCAGCAGCGCGACGAAGCTGGACCGCTGGGCCGCGATCGTCTTGCCGGTGACGCCGAAGTCGTTCAGCGCCTGCAGGATCGCTGGTGCGTCGGCCGTGTATTTCCTGGCCAGCCCGCCGAGCAGCTTGATGTCGGCATCCAGCGTCGGCAGCTGCGGATTGATCTGCCGCAGGTAGGAGTTAAGCGTGACCAGCGCCTGGCCAAGTTCCTTACCGCGGCCGCGCAGCCCGTCTGCGATCGCCGTCAGGGTGAGCGACAGCTTGTCCGGCTGGACCGCCGCCAGCAACGGCAGCAGGTTGTTCAGCACCCGCTCCAGCTCCAGCCCGTCCGCGGACCGGGTCTCGCCGATCACGCTGCCGTTCGTCAGGGCCGCATGAGACGGGCTGGCAGGCAGGATGAGGGCCACGTACCGCTCCCCGAACAGGGTGGTGGGCAGCATCTCCGCGGTGACGTTGGCCGGCAGCAACGGCAGCGCGGCTGGCTGGATGGCGAGTTCCAGCCTGGCCCCGGTCCCGTCCGCGCTGATCTGCCGTACCTCGCCGACCTGCACGCCACGCGCCATTACCTGGGCGCCCGGGTGCATCTCGTTCCCGGCACTGCTGGTGTAGAGAGTCACCATCACGGCCGGGCTGAACTGCTTCTGGTAGATCAGCACCGACAGCCATGCCAGCAGGGCCAGGACCACCAGGAACGCCGTCCCGGCCAGCCGGCGCCGTATCTTGACCAAGCCCGGTGCCGAACTCATCCCGCGACCCGCACGGTCGTCGTCGCGCCCCAGATGGCCAGGCTCATGAGGAAGTCGATGATGTTGATCATGACGATGGCGGTGCGTACCGCCCGGCCGACCGCGACGCCCACCCCGGCCGGGCCGCCGCTTGCCCGGTAGCCGTAATAGCAGTGCACCAGGATGACGACCACGCTGAAGATCAGCACCTTGAGGAAGGACCAGAGCACGTCCACCGGCGACAGGAACAGCCCGAAGTAGTGGTCATAGGTGCCCGCCGACTGCCCTTCGAAATACACCGTGACCAGCCGCGAGCCGAAGTAGGAGCTGACCAGGCCGATCGCGTAGAGCGGGATGACTGCTATCGCACCGGCCACGATCCTGGTGGTCACGAGGTAGGGCAGGCTCGGCACGCCCATCCCTTCCAGCGCGTCGACCTCCTCGTTGATCCGCATCGAGCCAAGCTGCGCGGTGAAGCCAGCGCCCACGGTGGCCGACAGCGCCAGCCCGGCTACCAGCGGCGCGATCTCGCGAGTGTTGAAGTACGCGGAGACGAAGCCGGTAAACGCGGATGCGCCGATCTGGTTGAGCGCGGCGTAACCCTGCAGTCCGACCACAGTTCCGGTGAACAGCGTCATGCCGATCATCACGCCGACGGTGCCGCCGATCAGCGCCAGCGCCCCGCTGCCGAAGCTCAGCTCCGCGAGCAGCCGGATGATCTCCCGGTAGTAGCGCCGGATCGCGCGCGGGGTCCAGGCCAGCGCATGAGCGTAGAACGACAGCTGGTCGCCGAGCAGGTCGAGCCAGCCGAACCAGCGGTCCAGCTGCGATGCGAGCCGCCCGCGGCCCGGCTCGTCGCCGGCCGCTGACCCGGTCCCGGTCGCGGCGGGCTCGCCGGTAACCGCACCCATCTGGTCACGATCCCTTCGGTGGGACGATTTGCAGGTAGATCGCGGTCAGCACCAGGTTGACGAAGAAGAGCAGCAAGAACGCGATGACCACGGACTGATTGACCGCGTCGCCGACGCCCTTGGGTCCCGGCCGCGGGTTCAGCCCGCGGTACGCCGCGACCACCGCCGCCAGGAACCCGAAGATCAGCGCCTTGATCTCGCTGATATAGAGGTCGGGCAGCTGGGCCAGCGACGAGAAGCTGGACAGGAACGAGCCGGGCGTGCCGTGCTGGAGCGTCACGTAGAAGACATAGCCCCCGAGCACGCCGACGACCGAGACGAGCCCGTTCAGCAGCACTGCGACGGCCGACGCGGCGACGACGCGCGGCACGATGAGGCGGTGGATCGGAGAGACGCCCATCACCTCCATGGCGTCCATCTCCTCCCTGATGGTGCGGGCGCCGATGTCCGCGCAGATCGCCGAGCCACCCGCCCCGGCGATCAGCAGCGCCACGATGAGCGGGCTCGCCTGCTGAACCACCGCGAGGACGCTGGCGGCGCCGGTGAACGACTCCGCGCCGAGCTGCTGGGTGAGCGAGCCGACCTGCAGCGTGATCACCGCGCCAAACGGGATGGCCACGAGCATGCACGGCAGGATCGTCACGCTGGCGATGAACCAGAACTGCTCGATCAGCTCGCGCACCTGGAACGGGCGCCGGAAGGTGAGCCAGAGCACGCTGGCCGCGAGCGCGAACAGCCTGCCGGTCTGGCGCAGCGCACCGGCGCCCGGCACCTGAGTCTGCTCACTCATTCGCCGCCGCCTCCCGGCCAGTGCGATGGCCAGCCGCCGTCGCGTTCCGGCAGCTCGTCAGTGCCGTCGGCCAGCGGCTGGGCGGCTTCGTCGTCCGCGAGCGGCAGTCCGGGCTCCGTTCCCGCATACGTCGGCTGGGCCGGCCGCGACTGTGGCTGCGAGGGCTGGCCGGGCGGCAGGGTGGCCATGATCGCTTGCCGGGCTTCGTCCGGCAGCGTGTGCAGCAAGCCGAGTACCCGGTCCAGGCGGCGCTGCACTGCCTGTCGTTCCGGCATGCCGGGACTGGGTGTGAGCTGGGGCACCAGCGCCGGCAGGCCCTCCGCGCTCCGCCCGTTCCTGGCCTCGGCAGCCTGCTCGAGGGCTACGGTCGCCTCGTCCTTCTCCTCCGACATCCCGATCGGGCCGGCCCGGCGGCCGTTCACGAACTGCGTGATCACGGCGTCGTTGCTGGTGAGCAGCACTTCCCTGGGCCCGAACATGACGAGGTTGCCGCGGAACAGCATCCCGATGTTGTCGGGCACGGTGCGGGCGATCTGGATATCGTGCGTCACGATCAGGATGGTCGCGTCGATCTCCGCGTTGAGATCGATCAGCAGCTGCGACAGGTATGCGGTCCGCACCGGGTCGAGGCCAGAGTCCGGCTCGTCGCACAAGATGATCTGGGGATCGAGCACCAGCGCCCGGGCGAGGCCGGCCCGCTTGCGCATCCCGCCAGAGATCTGGCCAGGGTACTTATGGCCCTGATCCGCGAGCCCTACCATGTCCATCTTCTCGAGTACGACACGGCGGATGTCGGCCTCGGTCAGCTTGGTGTGCTCCCGGAGCGGGAAGGCGACGTTCTCGAACAGGTTCATGGAGCCGAAGAGCGCGCCGTCCTGGAACATCACCCCGAACAGCTTGCGCGCCGCGTAGAGCTGGCGCTCCGAGCAGGACACGGTGTCGATGCCGTCGACGAGGACGCGGCCGCGATCCGGCCGGACGAGGCCGACCAGCGATTTGAGGAACACCGTCTTGCCGGTGCCCGAAGGACCGAGCATGACGCTGACTTCACCGGCCGGCAGGGACAGCGAGACGTCGCGCCAGACCACATGGCGGCCGAAAGACTTGGTCAGCCCCTCGACGACGACCTCGATGCCCATATCACCTCCCAGTCCGGATGCCGCCCGGCGCCCGGATGCCGGCCGGCGCCCGGATGCCGGCCCGCCCTCGGGCGTCCGGGCGACAAACGTGCAGATCTCCGAGACGTGCCGGAAGTACCATCAATGCTCGCGCAACCGGCCGCAGCAGACGTGCCAGATCCGTCGGTACAAAAGGCGCGAATCGTAACACTACTGGCCGGTAGATTAGCCAAGCCCGACATTTCCGTCAAGGCCTGAGCGATGCCGACGGCGTGCCTGCAGCCTGCTGCTGGAAGCGGACCAGGCGATGCGGATGCACGACCATTAGCCGAGCTTCGCCTTGCCGAGCTTGAGCGAGATCGTGTTTCCGGAGCCGGGAATGGTGATGTTGATCAGCAGGGTGGCCAGCCCGCAGTTACTGAACGACGGGATCGCATAGGTACCGGCGACCGTCCCGCCATCCAGGACGTTGAACTTCTTCTGGCTCGCTAGCGACACCACGGCCGGAGTTGACGTCTCGCACGAACTGCCGACCGGGATGCTCAGCCCGGCGACCGTCAGGCTGACTATCCGCATCGTGATCTTGGAGGTGGTCTTGATGGCACCGGTCTTCAGGTTCAGCTTGCCGGTAGTCGGGCCATCGTTGATGAGCTGCGTGGTCGCCGTCACCGGGATGACTCCGAACTGCTTGAATGAGCCGGTGGCGTTCGGCAGGGACAGGGTCGCCGTGAGCTTGCCAGTCGCGGCGTTCAGTTTCGCCGACAGCGTGCCCGGGCCGAGCGCGAGAGTGAAATTCGGGCTTTTCAGGTAGGTGCTGCCGGAGACCTTGTATTTCGCGTGCACCAGCGTGGTCGCTGAGGCCGCACCCGGGTCGAGGGCCAGCGCAGCCCCGCCTAGCAGTGTCCCCGTGGTCACCGCGGCCACCAGTCTGGCGCGAGTTCTGAGCATGGGTCGTGGCACGTGTTATCTCCTTAGTCGAATGCCCGAGCTATCTGTCTCGGCAATGGACGAGCTGTCAATGTCGCGGCCTGGGAACAGGCGGAGGGCACACCCAGTTCGACGGCTGCGACGGTCCGCAGAGCTTTCCCTGCGTCATTTCCACGTGGTTGGCCGGACCCGAGATCGTTCCGGTGAGCAGGCGATCCAGGTTCTCGCTGAGGCCGCATCCGACGAATGGCGGGATCTTCGGCGCACCCCATAGCGGGCCGCCGGTCGGAACCGTGTATCCCTTGGGCGGCAGCGTGTTATCGCCCTTGCCGATCAGCACGAGCGTGACCGGTGTGGCCGTCCGGCACTGTGGTCCCACATTCAGCGGGACTCCGTTGACGCTGACCCCGGAGATACGGACCGACACCGTCGTGATGGCCCGGACGGTAATCGGATAAGGCGGCGCCGTCACGCCGGACGCGGACACGATCCTGATAGGCGCCAGTTCGGTCAGGTGCAGCGTCGCCTGCACTGGCACGAAGCGGAAGGCCAGGAAGGTCGCCTGCACCGGCGGCAGCTCGCGATGACCCTGGTAATAGAGCGCCGCATGTGAGTACTCGATGAGCTTGCCGTGCGCGAACACGTGGCGCTCGGCGAAATCAAGGTTCACCAGGCCCGGCCGCAGCGGCGGCCGCGGCTGCAGCAGCACGGCGCCGCCCAGCTTGGCGACGTCCGCGTAGCCGGTGACATAGCCGCAGGTTGCCGTGCCAGTGCCGGTTACCTTGATCTGTCCGCAGCCGCGGGGCAGCTTCCGCCGCAGGCTAGCCGGGATGCGGCCCTGCTGCGCGCCGGACTGGCTGGCTGAGCGCGCCGCGTGCACCGGGACGGAGGCAAGCTGGGTGCTCGCCCCGCTGGCCGGGGTGCACGTCACCGGCACGGTGGCCGGGCTCGTGGCGGCGCCGGCGGCCGTGCGCGGCGCCACGGAGATGGTCAGGCGGCCGACCGCGAAGGTGACCCGGCCCTTGCTGGTGGCGGTAGCGGCCGGAGCCGCCCCGGCGGCGGCCAGCTGCATGCTGCCAGTGGCCGGCAGCGCGGCCGCCGCTGCGGTGGCGTGCCATCCGGCCAGTGCCGATCTCCCGGCGTAGGTCTCGACAACGGTCAGCGCCTCGGCCGCGGAGATAGCGGCGCCGCCGCTGGTGCGCAGGTAGGTGACGGCCGACTCGGGCAGTACTGCCGTAATCCGCAGGCCAGCTGGCGTGATCGGCTGGCCGGCCGCGGCTGCTGCCGGGAAGGCAGCGGCGATCACCACGCTGACGGTCTGCTCCCCAGCCGGAAACTGGCAGGCATAGCCGAGGCGGAGCCGGACCGGATGCGGCGCAGCCGGGCCGGCCGCGGCGCCCGCCGAACCGGCCGACGTGCCAGCCAGGACGCCAGCGGTCAGCAAGATCCCGCTGGCCACGGCCGTCCGCCCGGTGCCGCGGAACCTCCGCTTGGCCATGCTGCTCACGACCTCGATCTCCTTGCTGGTAGCAGGCGACTAGCACGTCCCGCTCGCTGATGACGCAAATGCCGGTGACCGTGCCGCGGTCACCGGCACTTGCCCGGAATGGGTCAGCTCGACTTGATCGAGATCTTCCGGTTCAGCACGTAGGTAGACGTGTACGTCGGGTGGTCGCCGTTATGGACCAGGCCGGCGCAGCCATTCACGCCGGAGACGGTCAGCTGGGCGTTGCTGAGCGGCTTGACCGGAAGCTTCGACTTGGTCGTCATCGTGAGCGTGTGCTTGCTGTTGGTGTAGTAGCCCGCCGTGGTGCCAGACACGTTGAACGAGCAGCCGGTCATGCTGACCGCGACCTTGATGCCACTGATGATGCCGTCGGTCTGGCCCTTGCCGTTGGTCTTGGAGTCGACGCTGACGGCGTACGGCGTGCCCTTGACGGTCGTCTTGACCGCGCCGAGCGGGCCGGAACAGTTGTTGAACGACAGCTTGGCAGCCGTGCCGACCTTGACCGGGCTAGCCTTCCTGGCACTGCTGGTGGCGATCTTGCCGGAAGCGGTCGAGGATGCTTTCGAGTGGGTGCTTGCGCAGGTAACTGACACCCCGTGGTCGGTGAGTACGGTCGTCTTGGCGCTGGCTGAGTAGCTGCCACCACCGGATACCTTGACGGTCAGGGTCGTTGCCGCCAGCGCCGATCCGGCGCTCAGACCGACCACCGCGGCCGCTGCCGCAGCCGTGAAGAGGACGCTGCCTGCACGTTTCCTTATCGTCATGAATCCGCTCCTTGATCGAGTTCGGCTGGTAGCCGGGCGCAGCCCGGTGCTGCTGTCACGCCCCGCACTGGTCGAGCGCGCGCAGCGCTGGTCGACATTGCCGTGATCGGCACTGCCTCGTCGGCACTGCTCTGATGCGCACTGGTCGTGCAAACGCTCTGTCTTGCAATGCACTACGCACGCGGCTTTGCTACTGGCGAGTACGTTACGTCGCCGTAACATGGCGTGCAAGGGCATGCCGGAAAGGCCCGGTCAGGCTCCGCAAGTCGGCTCAGTTTCTTGTCACATAAGCGCGACTCATTGACGATTTCTTATCACAAGGTGAGCGCTTTACCGTCAGCGGCAGCCGCCGCGCAGGCCGCGTCGGCGAACTTTTGTCGGCCGGGAGTTAATCCGAGCGGCTGGCTACGGCCGCCTTCGGGCGTTACCTTCTGAACTGTGCCGGATCGCGTAGTCCCAGATCGAGCGACGCCAGACCGGGCCGGGCCAGACCGGGCCGGGCCAGAGCGAGCTCTGCCCAGACCGCCTGTCATGCGGCCGTCACAGCTGGCTGCGATCATGCGCCCGGAGCTCCCTGACCTGGCACACGACATCATCGCCGAGATCCGTCGCAAGATCCCCGAGTACGCCCGGCCGATGGACGGGCCTTACGGGCACGCGCTGCGGCAGGGCGTACAGCGGGCGCTGACGTCGTTCTTCGACTCAGTGGCCGATCCGTCCGCGCCACATGAGCAGCGCGACCACATGTGCCGGATGCTCGGCCAGTTCGAGGCGCAGGAAGGCCGGAGCCTGGACAGCCTGCAGGCGGCGTACCGGACCGGGGTGCATGTGGGCTGGCGCCGGGTGATGGAGGTCGGCCGCCGCTGCGCCGCGCCGTCGTCGGTGATGTCGTGGCTTGCCGACGCCATGCTCGCGTACATGGACGAGCTCGCCTCGCTGTCGCTCCAGGGCTATCTGGAGGCGAAGGCCCGCACGGCACAGTCACGGCAGGAATGGCGCCGCCGACTGCTCCGGCTCATCCTCGAGCGTCCGGCCGCCCCGGCCCGTGCCATCACCGAACTTGCCGATCTCATCGGCTGGCCGGTGCCTGAGCATGTGACGCTCATCGCGCTTGATTCCGGCTGCGACGCCGCGATGGACCTGCCCGACGACGCGCTCGCCGATCTTGGCGGGCCGCAGCCGCATCTGCTGCTGCCGGGCCAGGTTGACCGGTCGCGGCGGGCAGCGCTCGAACTGTCGCTCGGCGGTCGCCCGTGCGCGGTCGGGCTCGGCGTACCGCTGGCCGAGGCTGCGCACTCGCTTCGGTGGGCGCGGCGGGCACTGGCCTTGAGCCGCGACGGAATCATCGGCGACGGCAAGCTGACATTCTGCGAGGACCACCTCGTCGAACTGTGGCTGCTCGCCGATGACGCGCTGATCGATCAGCTTGGCCAGCGCTGGCTCGGCGCCCTCGATCCACTCAGTCCGCTCCAGCGGCGGCGTCTCACCGAGACGTTCGGCGCCTGGCTGGAGACCAGGGGAACGGCGCCGGCCATGGCGGAGCGCCTGCAAGTCCATCCGCAGACAGTGCGCTACCGCATGCGCAAGTTGCAGGGCATCTTCGGCAGCCAGCTGGCCGACCCGAACGCGCGCTTCGCCATCGAGGTCGTTCTGCGCGCGAGCCGTCTGCGGGAGCGAGCCTCGCTCGACGGTCAGGCATCCCGCGATGCCGACGATTCGCTCAGCGGGGATGAACTCCAGGCGCACCGCGAACTGCCCGTCAGGCCATCCTGAGCCGCTGCCGATCGCGCCCTGTTATTCAAAGCGATTATCCGCGATAGTTGCTGACAACCAGTTATCGATCGGCTGATTTCAGCCGCTGGCAGGAGGTCCAGATGAGTCGATTCGCGTCCCGGTCGTCGCTGCGGATGACCGGCCCTCGGTCAATCCTGTCAGCGGTGGCTGTCGCGGCGGCGGCCACTGCACTGGCGAGCGGAACCGCGGCCAGCGCGGCCCCGCGCGCGGACGGTGCGGTTGCGCATGCCCCGGCTGCCACCGGCTGGCGCATCATCAGGACCTTCGCCGCCAGCAACACCACGCTGGAGCAAATCACGGCGATCGGCAAGAGCGCCGCCTGGGCCGGCGGCAGTACCCCCGCGCGCACGCCGGTCATGTATCAGCTGGCCGGCGGCAAGTGGCACAGGTTCCTGCTGCCCGGCGGCACCGGCGAATTCGTGGAAAGCCTGGGCGCGACCAGCGCCAGTAACGCCTGGGCGGCGATCGCTAACGCACCCGGCGGTACCGTCGAGCGGCGCATCAAGACCGGCTGGAAGAGCTACAGCTTCCCGCATGGCACCGACCAGATCCTTGCGAGCGGACTAGTCACCTTCGGCGCGAGCAACACCTGGGCGTTTGAACTCGACTTCACCGCCGGGATCTCGTATGGCTACCACTTCAACGGCCATTCCTGGACCCAGCACGTGCTGCCCGCGACGCCGTCAGCCAACGCCGCCGTCGCTCCGGTCAGCGCATCCTCGCCGACCAATATCTGGGCGCTGACGTTCGCCAGCGGCCAGAATGCCGCGCTCCGGTATGACGGCAAGCACTGGCAGATCGTCAAGTTCCCGAGCAGCCTGGTGCCAACGGGAACGACCGCCTATTCACGGCAGATCCTGGCCGAGTCGCCATCCAACGTGTGGGCGTCGATGTTCACCGTAACCGGCAAGCACGTCGGCCCCATCCTGCTGCTGCACTGGAACGGCCACACGTGGAGCAAGGTCACCGGGAAGCTGCCGAGCGGTTCGCTGGTCGGCGCGATGGCACCGGACGGCCACGGCGGGCTCTGGCTGGCAGCCATCAATACGGCCAACACCAAGCCGACTCTGCTGCATTACGCGCGTGGCCACTGGTCGACTACCAAGGTCCCGACCGCGGGCGGCAAGATCCTGGGTGACTTCTACTTCAGCCAGATCCCGGGCACCCAGTCGGTGCTCGGGTCGGCGCTGATCGACCCTACTGACGCCGGCAACTTCGGCTCGGTCGTGCTCAAGTTCGGCCGCTAACTCTGGAGGGCGAGTACATGCGCAGACGCGGCGTGCAGCGCTGTGTGTTTATCGCAGCCATGGGAATGACCGCCGCGAGCGGCATCTTCACGACGGGGACGGCGCAAGCGAGCAGCGCCGCGTGGTACCAGGTCTACCAGTCACCTTCGGCCGGGTCCTTCTGGCAGGTCGCTGCCGTCAGCCGGGCCAACATCTGGGCGGTGGGCCCGGCCTATACCAGCGCGGGCACCATCAGCTACCGGCCGTTCATCCGGCATTTCAACGGCACATCATGGCAGGCCGTCACGATTCCGCATGCCGCGGATTTCACCGCCTACTGGGTGACGGCGTCGGCGGCCAATAACGTCTGGGTCGGCGGGCTGGGGCTGAACAAGCGCCACCTTGACACGACTGTGGTGTACCGGTGGAACGGTGCCCGATGGACAAGGATCCCGCTGCCCGCCCTGACCGACCTGCAGGAAGTCCTCGCGCTCGCGGCCAACAACGTGTGGGCCATCGGCACCTCCGGCACCGTCCCCGACTACCTCTTCCACTGGAACGGCTCCAGGTGGAAGTACTACCTTCACTCCAGTGTGAACTTCATCCCGCAGGGGATCTCCGCGTCAGCGCCGGATAATGTCTGGGTGTCGGGGTTCGCGTACTCAGGCAGGAAACAGATCATCGCCGCTTACCGCTGGACCCGCGGTGCCTGGCACTGGGTTCGCATGCCGCATCCGGCGTTCGACAACGGCGGCCCGAACGTCACGGCCGTATCGGCCGCCAACATCTGGATCGGCTGGTACGACAACACCAGTGAGCACGTGCTGCACTGGGACGGGCGCCACTGGCACGCCATGACCCCCCCGTTCTTTGCCGACCCCGGCGACGTCGTCCCGGACGGGACGGGCGGCTACTGGTTCGGCGCAATGGCCATCTTGACCGGAGGAACCTGGACTACCGAGCGGGTCCCCGGTTTCACCGGCGGCTACTCCGGCGTCACCCGTATACCCGGTACCACGTCCTTCCTGCTCAGCGCTGGCGTCGCGACAGGCACGCCGGCAACCGAGAAACCGACGATTTTCCGGTTCGACCTCTGACAGCGCGCCGATCAGTCCGCTTCTCGCGCGGCGCTGCACCTGGTTCGGGGAGTGGCCTTACTGGCCCGGACGCCCTCACCCCCCGCGACGGCCAGTGACCAGCCTTCGCACATGACCAGCGGCAGCAGCCGCCTGCCGCGGCCAGGCCCGAACCCACCTGCTGACGGGCAGCCGGGAATCTGCTGATTGACTAGTCACGTGACTAGTCAATCAGCTGCTGAGTTCAATGCGCTGCCGGAGGACTGGGCGTCCGATCCCGACCTGATCGCGGGGCTTCGGGTAGACGACGACGATGAACACGACGACCCGGTGCTGCGCTGGCCTGATGGCCGGATAGTCGACACCTGGCGTGAGGACTACCCGTACTGCGAGAAGATGACGCGGGACGAGTACGAGTACCGCAAGCGCCGGCTGCAGATCGAGCTGGTCAAGCTGCAGAACTGGGTCAAGTCCACAGGCGAGCACCTCGTCATCGTGTTCGAGGGCCGCGACGCGGCAGGCAAGGGCGGCACGATCAAGCGGTTCACCGAGCACCTGAACCCGCGCGGCGCCACCGTGGTCGCACTGGCCAAGCCGAGCGAGCGGGAGCGAAGCCAGTGGTACTTCCAGCGCTATGCACCACACCTGCCCTCGGCCGGCGAGATCGTCATGTTCGACCGTTCCTGGTACAACCGGGCGGGCGTGGAGCGCGTGATGGGCTTCTGCTCCGAGGCGGAGTACTGGGAGTTCATGCGAGAGGCACCGGAATTCGAGCGCATGCTCGTCCGGTCCGGGCTGCGCCTGACGAAGTTCTGGTTCTCGGTGACGCCCTCCGAGCAGCGCACGCGGTTCATCATCCGCCGGGTCGATCCGGTCCGGCAGTGGAAGCTGAGCCCGATGGACATCGAGTCACTGGACAAGTGGGACGCCTACACCGCTGCGAAGGAGGCCATGTTCCACTACACCGACAGCGCGCACGCGCCATGGACGGTGGTCAAGAGCAACGACAAGAAGCGGGCCAGGCTCGAGGCGATCAAGCACGTACTCAGGAAGTTCGACTACGACGGCAAGAATGAGGCAGCCATCGGCGAGCCGGACCCTACCCTCATCGGGCCGCCATCAGCGTTGTCCGAGCACGACCCCGAGATGGCCTTCCCCAGCCTGTAAACCTCCGCAGTAGATCAGCCCCCTCGTCCGCCAGGCTGCGCCGCGCGCTGCTAAGGGTCAGCTCCGTCTGGCCGGGGTCGCCAGTGCGGCGAGCTCGGCGTGGGTGGCGAACCATGGGCGCCCGGCGCTGAGCATCCCGGTGATCAGCTGGCGCAGCATCTGCAGCAGGTACCCCCGGCCGATGGCCTCGGGATGCAACGTGTAGGTAACAGCCCGGTGGTCCTGACGAGCCGATTCGTATTCCTCCAGCCAGATGCGCTCCACCGCGGCTGGGTCGGCCAGCAAACCGCCGTGGTACGGCGTCCACCCGAAGTAGGGCCAGTCGCACAGGCTCCAGTGTCCGGGCAGTTCCAGCAGCCTCGCCGTCCCGTCGGCCAGCCAGTATGGCCGGTCGTCAGCCATCAGGCTGCTGTCATAGCTGAATCCCAGCTCCGGCAGCATCGCCAGGGTCTCAGGCGACAGCTCCCAGCCCGGCGACCGGTAGCCGGCCGGGCGGATCTGGTGCCGGTCCAGCGCGGCCAGTCCCTGCTCCAGCTCTGCGCGCTGGCTGCCAGCATCCAGGCCGTCGGTGCCGCGGTGCAGGTAGCCGTGGTGGCCGACCTCATGACCGGCCGCCGCAATCGCGGTCACTGCTCCGGGGTGATGATCAGCGGTATGGCCTGGCACATAAAAGGTGCCCCGGATGTCAAATTCCGCCAGCAGGCTCAGGATCCGGTCCAGACCCCGGGCCGGGCCGAAGCGGGCCTGCGACAGCAGCGTCAGCCGCCGGCCGTACTCAGGACCTTCGGAGAGCCAGGCTGACTCTCCGTCGACGTCGAAGGTCAGGGCGACAGCCACCTCAGCACCATCAGGCCAGGAAGGGAACACCGCCGTCGCGTCCGCCATGATTCATCCCTTCGCCGGCTGACCCGTTCAGCCGCTTCGCCCGCCACGCCCAGTCTGCACTGCCGTTAGCCCGATCGCATCGGCCGCCCGGGCGCGGCCGACGCGCACTAGCTGGCCGCCCGGCGCCAGCGTGGTCTACCGTGGCCGTCATGGAGGACCCGCTCATTCGCGTGTCGGATGCCGACCGCGAGCAGACGGTGATCTCACTTCGCGAGCATCTCCTCGCGGGTCGGCTGACGCTCGAGGAGTTTTCTGATCGCGTCGAACTGGCACTGCGGGCCAGGGTCAGCGCAGAGCGGGCTCGCGTGCAGCATGACCTGCCCCCGGTGCCTGCGGCAAGCGCCGGTGCGCGCCGCCCGAGCCGCTTCACCGGCGCCCTCTTCGGCCATGCGGTGCGCCGCGGCCGGCTGAGGCTGGGCAGGCGGACTGTCGCCTCGGTCGCTTTCGGCGACCTGGACTTCGACTTGCGCCAGGCTGCCATCGACCGGCCGCTTACGGCCGTGACCGTGCTGCTGGCGTTCGGGAATGCCGATGTGTACGTTCCCGAGGGCGTCAACGTCGTCGGCAGCGGACTCACCATCTTCGGTCACATCCGCGAGCGCGGCCACGACAACGGCACCCCCGACGCGCCGACCATTCGGGTTCGCGCAGTCGGCTGTTTCGCGACAGTGGACGTGTGGAGAGTGCCCCGCGACACGCACGGCAGCTACAGCGACGTCCTGCGGCAGGTCAGGGACCGCGAGCGCGAGCTCCCCGCTTGAGGGCGGTCAGCAGCCGCGTCAGCATCGCTCCCCTCTCTCGTGACCGGCCATCAGCGACACTCGGTCATGCCGCGCCGCGAACGTGCGCAGCGGCTGAGCCAGCGCCGGCTGGCTCAGCTAGTCAGCTCGCGTAGCAGCCGAGGCAGCTCATCGGGAAAGAACGGCTCGCCAGCAGACTCGAGGACGGCGGCTTCCCACCAGGCGTAGCCCACCACTGTCTCCTGCTCTATCGTGTCCAAGCCCGCGAGGCTGACCTCGAACGGCTCGACACGCAGCAGGAAGTAGTCCTCTTCCTGCCGGTAACGCCTTCCGTCGAAGCCAAACTCGGCGATCCGGTGCCACACCGGGTCGCCGAGGTCGGCCGCAGCGACCACGAGGCCGGCCTCCTCACGTAGCTCCCGCGCGGCCGCTTCGGCGGTGCTCTCCCCCGCATCGATCCCCCCGCCGATGGTGAACCAGAAGAGCTCAGCGGGCGCCGACGGATTGAATCCTTGGAGCAGCAGCACCCGGTTGGCGGTGTCAACGAGCAGGACACGCCCCGCGCGCCTCGGAATCACGTCCGGATCTTCCACGCGGGTCACCGTACCTTAGTGCCGTCATGCAACGTTCCGTACCCAGGGTCCGCTTCCCGGTACGCCGTCGTGGTACCGACCCTCTGGCTCAGTGCCGCCTTGCGAGTACCGGTTGAGTGGCGAGCGGTTGCACACTGACGTCTTCGAAGCTGACGATCTGGACGGCGTGCATTCGCGGAGCTAACCGGAGCAGGTCGGGCCGAGCCCGCGCACTGGCCGGTACCCGAGCGCGGGCGTCATCCTGCCCAAGCGGCAGCGAAGGCACCGGCGGTGACCCTGACCGGGCGGCGCATGCCAGCAGTCCATCGGTAGATTTCACCGTGGCCATCGCCCATGCCGACGATCAGGAGATAGCGGCCGGTGCGATCCACCGCGATCGTGTTCTCAGCGCCGTCGAAGGCGTTGCCGGTGCCCAGTCCGCGGGATGGCAGCGAGGTCAGACGCCGGATGACCCGGCCGTTGCTTACCCTGATCTCCACAAGCCCTCGCTCGGCCTGGATCGCGCCATCCGGTCCGACCATGACGCCTACTCCGGTCTGCGGGGTAAGGTACCCGGCCCATGCAACGGCCCGGCCCAGCGATATCCGGGGGGCGTCGTCCAGCGTGCCGCCCGAGCGCACGTCGAGCACCTGCGCGGTGCGAACCATAACAGTGCCGTTCTTCACCGAAGTCTCGGCCGTGAACGCCAGGTACCTGCCGTCCGGCGACCAGGACAGGTTGGTAATCACTGGCACCAGCGAGGTGAATGCCCATGTCCGCTGGGTGCGGGCCAGCAGGTCCCTGATGACGATGGCCTCGGGCTTGCCCGGGCAGCGCAGGGAACCAGGCGAGCAGCTCGGGTCGGTCCAGGACACGTACCCGAGTAGTTGGCCATCCGGGCTGACAGCCGGATCACGACCCTGGGCGACGGCGGTCACCGGGCCGCCAGCGAGCGGAACGCTCAGCACCCACTCGCCGGCGTCTCGGCCGGATCCACGCGCATCATCGAAGTACAGCACCCCGGCAGGCGACACCGCCAGGGTCGGAGTTCTCTGGAACAACGCGATGTTTCTCGCAAGCGTGCGGATCACTCGGCCTGCTCGCGACGACAGGATTTCGATCTTAGAATCGCCCGTCCAGACCACGACCCGAGAGGGCATCGAGGCCACCGGCCCGGCCGGTACCGGAGGTGCGCGTCCGGCCGGGGAGCGCGCACCGGGGCCAGACAGGCCGACTGCGCCCGTTGCGGCCGCCGCCGCCAGCAGCACCAGGCTCGCACCCAGGAAAGCCCGCCGGCGCCATCGCCGCCGTCGGCGCTGCCGGGCCTCCTCGATCAGCGCCCCGGCGCCGGGAGGTGCGCAGCCAGCGCCGCCAGCTCGCAGCTCAGGCTCGGTCGAGGACCGGGAGATGGTCACGGCAGTGCCTCGATGATCTGTATCAGTTCCTCCCGGCGATACCCGTGGTGCCGGGCCAGCCGCACCAGTTCTCGCGCCTGGTCGACGATCACGCTCTTCCCGGCAGCGGACCCGGCGACAGTTATCCCGCGGCCCCGGCGGAACTCGAGCAGCCCTTCATCGCGCAATTCCCGAAGAGCGCGCAGCACCGTGTTGGCATTCACGCCGAGCACGGCGGCGAGATCCTTAGCCGGCGGCAGCCGCTCGCCCCGGTCCTGCCTCACCCTCGGCAATGGCCCGCCTGATCTCGCCAGCCACCTGCTGGTGCAACGGCGACAGGTCGTCGAGGTCGATCCGGATGCCATTCATGGTGCTACTAACACTAGCATTAACTGGCAGACCTGGATACCTGCGACAACGAGCGTTGCCCTCTCCCGCGCCGGCCTGTGCCGAGCGTTGACCGTCCACCGGGCCGGCTGACAACCCGACGTCGTCTGCTCAGCAGGTCCGCATCAAAGGCAGGCGAGAATTCCGTCGAGTGGCCGGGGCACCCTGGTCAGGTCCACGGCGTCGGCCAGCAGGCGCGCATAGCGGCACTTGTTGCCGGACCGCCCGCTCATGAAGCGCCGCAGCTGGTCCTGCGCGGGCCGGCCCGCTGGGCGGGCTGGCGCTGCAGGGTCCGCAGCGATCTGAGTTCACCCTGCGCCGCGATGATTTCCTCCACCACTTCGGTCCCCAGTGCCCGGATCAGCTCGTCCTCCAGGTCGACGGTGCACACGAAAAATCCAGCCGCCTCCAGCTCGGCACGACAGGTCCCGACGCCGACTCCGGCTCGCTGCAGCGCGCGCCGGAAGTAGTCCTCCTCCGCAGCGTCGCACAGCCCGGTCAGCCTGACGTCCAGCCCGCCCGGACCATACTGCCGCAGATAGCGCCCGAGGTTCGTCGCGCCGTGCATGGCTATAACGGCGACGTTCTCGGCGGCCAGGTCGCGGCCACGCCGCCGGGCCAGCACCTCAACCGCGAGCCGATCGCTCAGTCCCTCAACCAGAGCGACCGTGTGCGGCGGGGCCGCCGGCTCAGGATCCGCGATCATGCCGGCCACGCTACCGCCGGCCAGCATGCGGGCCGGAAAGGTTATCTTCCCGCCCACGGCACCCGGACCCGGCTGCACCGGTACGCGACAACCGTGCGTGTCATCCGGATGCCCTGGGAGTAGCGCCGGCCTGGCGGACGAAGACCGTACCGCGGATTCTCCGCACTTCGGCAACGCCGGTGCCATACCCGGACGGTGATTGTCCGGAATCGGATTTAGCGTGAACCTCATGACCGACAACATCCTGAACGCCACCATCCAGGAGTCCTCGAGGACTGCCCCGATGACCGTGATCGACTGGCTGCTCGATTCCGACCCGGCCATTCGCTGGCAGGTACTGCGCGATCTCACCGACGCCTCGCCCGATGCGGTCGCCGCCGAACGAGCGCGAGTGGAGAAGGAGGGCTGGGGCGCCCGGCTGCTGGCGCTGGAGGGCGCGGACGGATTGTGGGACGGCGGCGCCTGCTTCCCGGCGTCCTACACCGGCGGCGAACCCGGGCAGCCCTGGACAGCGACAATGCACACCCTGCAGACCTTGCAGACCTTCGGGCTCGACCCGTCGTCCGGGGCGGCGCGCCGTGCGATCGCGCTCGTCGCGGAGCACGGGCGCTGGGAGCACGCCGGGCAGCGGTACTTCGACGGCGAGGTCGAGCCCTGCATCAACGGCAGGACGATCGAGGCGGGCGCCTACTACATGCTGGACGTCTCGCCGCTGGTCGACCGGATCCTCGGCGAGCGGCTCGCTGATGGCGGATGGAACTGCGAGGCCGAGAACGGATCGGTGCGCTCCTCGTTCGACACGACCATGACCGTACTCGACGGGCTACTCGAATTCGAGCGCGCGACCGGCCGGTCCGGCAAGGTGCGCGAGGCGCGCCGCAGCGGGGAGGAGTATCTGCTGGCACGGGACCTGTTCCGCCGCAAGAGCACTGGCCAGGTCGTTAATCCGGAGTATCTCGACTTTGCCTTCCCCTACTACTGGCGCTACGACGTGCTGCGCGCGCTCGACTACTTCTGCCGCTCGGGTGCCGAGCCGGATTCCCGGATGGCCGCAGCCGTGGACATCGTGCGCTCGAAGCGGCAGCCGGACGGCCGGTGGCTGCTCGACCGCGTCCATCCCGGCCGCGTTCACTTCGACCTAGAGGATGGCGCGGGAGAGCCGAGCCGCTGGAACACCCTCCGCGCCCTCCGGGTGCTCGACTGGTGGCACGACTGACTGACCGCGGGGTGCGGACGCCGCCGGCATCAGCGGCTAATGGTCTCCGGATGAACCTGGCATGCTGCGTTGTAGTGCTTCAGGGTCAGCTTTCCCCGGCTGTACGCCCAGGAGCATGTACAGGAACTGGGTACGTGGTCGGACGTTATGACCTCGGCAGGCACTCCGCTGCGCCGCTCCGCACGACCCGGCTGGTAGGGCAGCGGCTGCCCGATGAGGGCTAGTGCCGGCCCCTCGGTCTTGGCTTCCTGGACAGCTCCGCCGGAGAGTGCCAGCCACTCCCGTGGGCGGGCGTCAGACGAGGGCTGAGCTGGTGCACCTCGTTTAACGCGCACCCTGGCGCCGGGGAGTTTGTCACTCGCCCGGCTGTCCATGTCACTCAGAATATCCGCTCTGCGGGCGGAGGACAGTTCTCGTGGCAGGTGGCCAGTGGCTCCTGACGCCCGGTAGCCAGGGGTCGCCAGCATAAAGATCCGCACAGGATCCGGTCCTGAGGGGTGGGCGGCCATGACGACCTTCGGGCTTCGCCTGGGCGATCAGACGAATTGCTGACCGCCGTCGATGTCGTACGTCGCACCGGTGATGGCAGTGTTGATCATGATGTGGACGGCGAGTGCGGCGACGTCGGCCGGCGTCACGACGCGGCCGATTGGAAGCGTCGCCCGCAGTTCATTGCGGCGCTCCTCGATCTGGTTACCGAGCAGCGATGCCGACAGCTGCGTGTCGACAAAACCGGCCGCAATGAGGTTGACGCGAACCGGCGCGAGTTCTAGCGCTAGCGCAGCCGCGAACGGCGGCAGTGCCGCGGTGGCGGCGGATGCGATCCCCTGACCATGCCCGATGCGCCGAGCACCGGTACCGCCCATGAACACCAGCGTGCCTCCAGCGCGCATCTTGCCGACGGCGTGACGCGCGACATCGAGCCCCAGCACGACGTGATCGCTCATCGCATCGCGCACCTGGGCTGAGTCCATCTCCAGCAGGGGCCCGTAGGTCGGGCCGCCAGCGGTCACCATCACGTGGTCGATCGGTGCTGGCAGGTCCTGGAAGAAGCTGCCCAGCGCAGCCGAGTCGGTGGCGTCGAAAGCCGCCTTACGCTGCGCACCGACCTCGGCCGCCGCCTGGGTCAGCCGGTCGGGCTTACGGCCGGTGAGGACGACTTCGGCGCCTTCGGCGCGGGCACGCCGGGCCGTCTGCAGCCCGATGCCCCCGCTGCCACCGATTACCACGACCGTCTGCCCGGCCAGTTCAGCGTCACGCAGATCCGGAGCAGGAGTAGCGGCGCTCCCGGCGCCTGGCACGCCGCTGCGGTCCCCTGTCATGCTCATCGCAGCCTCCCCGGGGCTGAGACGGATGAATGAACAGCGTCGCCGTCCGTCATACCCAGGACTCCGCTGCCTTCCTCGGGAGATAAAAGCCCTATAGGTTACGTAACAGAATGAATCATCTCAGGCGGGGCAGTCCCAGGTGCTCGCCGCTCGGCCACCGCTCTCCCGCAGCTTTACCGCATTGCCACGTTGCCAGCGAGCGTCCAGCCGACGAGTGCATTGGCGTGCCCGTGCCCCATGCCGTGCTCGGACTTGAGGTACCCGACCACGGCCATGTGCTTGTCCAGGCCGCAGCCGGCGATGATCTGCTGCCACTCCGCGATCGAGCGCCCGTACTTCTTCTCGATGGACGGGAAGTAAGACGCGGGTCCCTGCTTCGGCCATGGCGGCGCCTGCTCGGCCATGCTGACGCTCCTCATGGGTGTAACGAGCCTGCTGTCCGGCAGACCCGGTGCCTGCCTGCCTCCGGCACCGGGCAACTGCCTCCGGTAATTCTGCCTCCGATAGTGCTGAGGCGCCCGCAGCCCCGGTTGTGACGGCCGGCGGTGATGCTCGCGGGGGCCTACTGTCGAGCCATGGCGAAATTCGGCATCCAGCTGCCCAACTTCTCAGGATTCGATCCGGCCAGCTTGTTCGATCACGTCGCCGGGCTCGCCCGGACGGCGGAAGATGCCGGGTTCGACTCGGTCTGGGTGATGGACCACTTCTTCCAGCTGCCGCCGCTTGGCGGCCCGGATCAGCCGATGCTGGAGGCCTATACGCTGCTCGGGGCGCTGGCCGCTGTCACTCAGCGAGTACAGCTCGGCACGCTTGTCACCGGCGTGACCTACCGCAACCCGGCCATCCTGGCCAAGATCGTGACAACGCTCGATGTCATCTCGCGGGGCCGGGCTGTCCTTGGCATCGGCGGTGCCTGGTATGACGTCGAGCACCAGGGCCTTGGCATCGATTATCCGAGCGACCGGGTCCGGCTCGACATGCTGGAAGAGGCGGTTCGGGTGTGCCGGGCCATGTTCACCGGCGACGACGTGAGCTTCGCCGGCAACTACTACCGGCTCGATCACGCTCGCAACCTGCCCCGGCCAGTGCAACCCGGCGGGCCGAAGATCCTGATCGGCGGCGGCGGCGAGAAGCGAACGCTGCGGCTGGTGGCCCGCTACGCGGACAAGTGCAACGTCACCGGCGACGTGGCTACGCTGGCCCGCAAGATCGCTGTGCTCCGCCAGCACTGCGAGGACGTCGGCCGTGACCCGGCTGAAGTCGACGTGACCTGGATGACCCCGCTGATCCTGACCACCTCGGACCAGAACACCGCCGAGGTACGCCACATGCTGACCGCGGCCAGTTCTGCCGGCGAGACCGCCGGATTCACTGTCGGCCAGCCGCACGAGATTCCCGGCCTGATCGCCGGCCACATCGAGGCCGGCGCCGACGAAGTGATCTTCAGTTTCGCGTTCGCCGACGCCGCCGGCATTGCTGCCGTGGGTCGGGCGCTCGGGCTGGGCGGTCAGTAGGCGCCCGTCCGCGCTGGCGCCGGCCCAGGAGGTCGCCTGCTCGGGATGCGCCGATCCTGGATGGTGACGTTCCAGCCGCGACTTCCGGACGGATAGTGTCCGCAATGAAGGTTACCGTAGCGCCATTAAGGCGGTGATGCGGGAGAGGTCTTGATGATGCCGTGGACGGTCCAGCCCCTCGATGCTTCCACCTGGGATGCCTTCGCGGAGCTCGTCGAGCGTAACAACGGAATCTTCGGCGGGTGCTGGTGCATCGGCTACCACCCCGAGTGCGGCCAGAAGGGAATCAGCTATCGGGCGGTCAAGGAGGACAGGGTAAGGACGGGTCGCGCTCACGCCGCGCTCGTCCTGGACGAGGACGGTTTCGCTCAGGGGTGGTGCCAGTACGGCAGCCCGGCTGAGCTGCCGGGCATCAAGCACAAGCGGGAGTATGACAAGGACGCGCCGCCGGTTCCCGACTGGCGGATCACCTGCTTCTACGTCGACAAGAAGCATCGCAGTCGGGGCATCGCGCGAGCAGCGCTGGAGGGCGCGCTCAGTCAGATCGCCGAGGCCGGCGGTGGCCTCGTCGAGGTCATTCCCGAGGTGACCGCGGGCCGCGAGGCGCCGGGCCGATTCCTGTTCAGCGCGACGGTCGAGCTCTTCGAGCAGTACGGGTTCACCCGCGGCCGGCAGGTTGGCAAGCACGCGCTGATCATGAGCAAGGTGGTCGATCCGCGCTGAGATCGGCCCGAGCGCCGGTCGCGGCAGGCCAACGTCACACCTCCCGGCCGGCACAGCCCTGAACTGCTAGCCCTCCGCCCAGACATCGGCGGTCAGGGTGACGATCACTCCGTCAAGCTGATCCCACTGGTCGATCAGGCGAACCGTGCCCCCGGTGTCGGCGTACTCGCGCCTCACGTCCGCATCATGGCCCGCCCACGTGCCGACCGCACGGCGCCACGCGTTGAAGTCCTGCCGCCGCTGGTCCATCTGGTAGGCGTCGCACTGGCCCGTGAGCCCGGCTCCGGCGACCGCAATCGTCCAGGCGACGCTGGGCAGCCCGGTGGTGGCGGCGCGCGCCAGCAGCTTCGCGAGTAAGGCAGCTGCCAGGCGCTGGCGGGAGGTCTGGCTGGCCGCGACGGACGCGCGGCGCTCCGCGTCGGTTCGCCGGGTTGCCTCGGTCATGTAGTCCTCCTGGACGCTAGCGGGAATTGGTGCGCGCTCAGGCCGGGCCGGCGAGCGGAAAAGATCCGGAACCTCTGCGGCCGCACCCCGCCGGCCAGAAGCCCTTCGAGAGGGCCCAGCCGACGGGGCGCGTTCTGGGCAACCCCTGGTGCCCTCCGCGGCGGGCGCCAGGAGGAGCCATAAGACAGCATCCAGGTCCAGCCTGACCATTTACTGGAAAGAATCTGATTATCTACTGTCCATTGACCGCAGATACCCTGAACGTCACGGTCGCTGACCAGTCCCTGGCTGGTCGGCTGGCAGGGCGATCAGCGGCGGACCGGGCTAGGCCAGAATGGCGCTATGGATCTGCACCTCCACGGCAAGGTTGTCCTCGTCACTGGCGGGACCGACGGGCTGGGAGCGGCACTTGCCGATCGGCTCGTCGAGGAAGGTGCACGGGTAGCGGTCTGCGGCAGGGACGCTGCCAGGCTTGCGGCCACCGAGAACCGGCTGCGAGACGCAGGGGGCGACGCCCTGGCGGTGCAGGCCGACGTGACCCAGCTGGCTGACCTGGAAAGGTTCGTCGATGCCACCGTCAGCCGGTGGGGCCGTCTCGACGGCCTGGTCAACAACGCAGGCCGGAGCGCGGCGGGCCGGGTAGATCAGGTCTCCGACGAGGACTGGGCCGAGGATCTCAGCCTCAAGGTTCTTGGCGCGGTTCGCTGTACGCGGCTGGCGGTGCCGCACCTGATCGCGGCCGGCGGCGGGGCGATCGTCAACGTGCTCGCCGTGGCCGGCAAGGCCGCTGGCGCCGGATCGCTGCCGACGGCTGCCTCTCGGGCGGCCGGCCTGGCGATCACGAAGGCCGCGTCCAAAGACCTGGGCGGGCACGGCATCCGGGTCAACGCCGTGCTCATCGGCCTGGTCGAGAGCGGTCAGTGGCGCCGTCGCGCACAAGCGGCAGGCCAGTCGGAAGACGAGTGGTATGTCCAGCTAGCCCAGCTCGCCGACATCCCGCTGGGGCGGGTAGGCCGGGCCGGGGAATTCGCCGACCTGGCCGCCTACCTGCTGTCGGACCGCTCCTCTTATGTGACCGGCTCCGCCATTAACCTCGATGGCGGCAGCAGCCCAGTCCTTTAGCTGTCAGCGTCGGCCGTGCGATCGGCCAGCGGGTTCGCCGGAGAGTAGGAGCCGATGATCTCTGCGGCAGTGGGTGCCGGCTGAGTGGCGACCCTGGCAGCCAGGTCGCTGCCGAACTCCCGGAACGCGGCTAGCTCCGGCAGCGGGTTCGATCCGTCGGGGGTATCCGCCGACGAGATGTGCACGAACGACACACCGTCGTCGAGCCGAACGACCTTGTACTCGACATTGCCCGGCTGCTCGCGATCCAATTGCGCGAACACTGCCCCGATCAGGCGAACGTGCTCGGCGACGGCCTCCGGACGTACCTGATAGCTCACAACAACGCTGCTGATCACGCAACACTCCCTTTCGGCTGGGCCACACAGTGGTCTGGTACGAAGGCCGCACCTACGCAGTACAGCACGAGCCGATGACGTGACCGGTGTCCGCCCGCTTGCGGCTCGCATCGCCACCAGGTGCTGGGCACAAGGGGGCCGAACTGCTCGGCGGGGTGCTCACCTGGGGATACCTCCCCTTGTCGGCCACCCGGGCGGAGTGGCAGCGTTGTGATTCCCTCGCCGTAGGTGAGATTTGCGCGGCGAGATCACTTTCCGGGAGTGGCAATGAAAACGACATCCACATGGGCCGTAGCCGTTCTCGTGATCGCAGCGGGTTTAACACTGCCCGCCTCCGCAGCCGGGGCCGCGGGTGCGGCCGGAGCCGCCGCCCCCCGGCCGTTGGGCCCGGCCCCTCGCACGCTTGGCGCGGCGACCCGCCCTTCTGAGCCCGGCCGTTTCTACGCCGTTGCGGTCACGTCCGGCAACGCCTGGGCCGTCGGCCTGCAGCCGAGCAACTCGCTGATCGAGCACTGGAGCCGCATCCGGGGAGTGTTCAAATGGCGGGTGTCGTTCACCAAGCCGGTGGGATATTTCCTCGGCATGGCCGCCACGTCACCCGGCAACGCCTGGGCGGTCGGGGGCACCAACTGGTTCTCTCCGACACAGACCTTGGCCGAGCACTGGAACGGCAAGACGTGGACCCGGGTGCCTACTCCCACCCCGGACGGGAGCGCCTACTTCAACGCCGTGGCGGCCACATCGGCCAGCAACGCCTGGGCGGTCGGCCTTGTCACCCCGGGCGGCCCGGGCGTCCCGGCGCCCACAACCCCGTTGATGGAGCACTGGAACGGCAGGGCCTGGACCGTGGTTAAGTTCCCCGAGCCCGCGGACGGCGGCCAGTTCAACGGTGTGGCGGCGACCTCCGCCTCGAACGTTTGGGCGGTCGGCTCGACCGGCGCCAACAGCATCGCCGCGGGCCAGACAACGCTGATCGAGCACTGGAACGGCAAGACCTGGTCCCGGGTGCCTAGCCCGAGCCCGAAGGGTACTGGCACCGGCAGCGTCCTTTCCGGGGTGGCCGCGACCGGACCCGACAACGCCTGGGCAGACGGCGAAACCCCCAACAACGGCCCGGCTAAGTCCCTGATCGAGCACTGGAACGGCACCCGCTGGGCTGTCGTGCCCAGCCCCAACCCGACCGGCGACACCTACCTCACCGGCATCGCTGCCGCGTCGTCCGCCGACGCCTGGGCGGTCGGCTACACCAACCCGACCACCTGCAGCCCGAATTGCGGGACCGCGGCCTTCCACTGGAACGGTAAGAAATGGGCGGTCACGCAGAGCATCGACCCGCCGGGCAGCTACTTGGACGTGCTCGAGGGCGTGGTCATCATCTCCGGCGACAACGCCTGGGCGGTCGGCACCTACAACGGCTGGTCTTCGACCCTCATCGAGCACTGGAACGGCAAGAGCTGGATATGGCACCTGCCGAATTAGCCCTGGGTCTCTCTCGGACGTCCTATCCCGAGATGCGCTGCAGCATGCCAGCGATGAAAATGTTGACGGCCGGCGACACGCATGATGCGGGAACGCCGCCAAGCACGTCGTCGCTGCCATTGCCGCCCGAATCGGCATACGACGTGCCGACAGTCACGGCCCGCATCGCCACCAGGTGCGGAGCGAGAACCGCCGCCAGCCGGCGCGCGGTTTCCGGGGTCATCCCGGTTAAGTCTGCGGCCCGGTTAACATCGGGCTGGTCGTACTGTTCGCCGGTTTTGCTGACTTGTTCGTATTCAGTAATCATGACGAGCCCCGTAATAAGGCCAGTCCCCTACTGGCCGACGCAGGCAGCAAAGCACATTGTGAGCCGGTCCGCGGCTGCTATTACGAGAACGGCATTACCGTGCTACTAACCGCGGCTTTTCTGTAAAAGCGACCGTACCTAAGCTGACAAAGACGCATGTACGGGATCAGGCAGCACCCCGCGCAGTTGCCTGCGGGAGCTGATGCCGAGCTTCGCGAACACCTTGCGCAGGTGCCACTCGACCGTGCGCAGGCTGAGGAACATCTGGACGCTGATCTCCAGGTTCGTCTGGCCATCACGGGCCAGCCTGGCGATCTGTGCTTCCTGCGGAGTGAGCTCGCGGGCTGTCTCGACCGTGCGCTTGCGCACTGTCTCGCCGGTCGCCTGCAGCTCGCGCCTGGCTCGCTCGGCGAATCCGGTCAGGCCCGCCGCGACCAGCATCGGGTAGGCAGTCCGCAGTTGCTGGCGTGCGTCCACGCGGCGGCCCTGCCGCCTCAGCCACTCGCCGTACAGCAGATGCGCACGTGCCAGCTCCGCGCGGACCGGGGTGCGGCCGAGCCTGGCAATCGCCTCGCGGTACAGCTGCTCGGCCGCGGCGCCATCACTGAGCAGCGCCCCGGATCGTGCCTGGATGCCGAGCGCCCAGTCGGTCCCGCTAGCGCTGGCGGCCGCGCGCACTCGCCGCAGGGCACCGGCCGCGCGCTCGGGGCAGCCGGACCGGACGGCAGCCTCGATCAGCTCGACCATCGACCAGGTGGCCAGTCCGAGCTCGTCCGGGTACTCGCCGCCCTGCTCGGCTGCGGCGAGCGCGTCGTCGTAGCGGCCGAGTCCGTTGCTGAGCAGCGCCGACGCCCAGTGCGCGGCGGTTAGCCCCGGTTCCGCTCCGGCCGCGGGCGCCGGTGCCAGCGTGACGCTGTTCGACCAGTTCATGAGCGCTGCTCCTCCTGCTGCCGTGCACGCATGTCCCGAGCACGAGCCTGCCTGATGCCCGGACGCAGGCCAATGAGGCGGCCTTCAGTCCCGTTCCGGGCTGTCCCGATGGCCGGCCTCGGGCTAACCCGAGCCGTAGCGGGCGGCACTCTCGGGCCCGCCCGATTGCCGGCGGCGTGCGCTCGCGCGAGGATTCGGTAGGTGGCCAGCCGGATCCTGCTCGTCGACGACAGCCCGCACTTCTGCACGGTGGCGGCTGCGTTGCTGGCCGCGCGCGGATTCGAGGTGGTGGCGGCCGCCGCGGACGGCGAGCAGGCGCTCGCCGCTGTCGCCAGGCAGTGCCCGGACGGGATACTGGTCGACATCAACCTGCCCGGATCGGACGGGTTCGCGGTCGCGGCGGACCTGGCGTCCGCGTGCTCCGGTGCGAGGATCGTGCTCACTTCTGCCGAAGTCGACGCCGTGCCCGCTCAGCTGCTGAGGACGAGCGCCGCGATCGCCTTCGTGCCCAAGCAGGAGCTGGCTGTCGCGGATCTCGCCTCGCTGTTCTCCGGCTAGCCAGCACCCGCCAGTCCCCGGCCGGCAGGCCGGGTCAGGCGCGCAGGTAGGTGAGCACGGCAAGGACCCGGCGATGCTGCTCAGGTGACTGATGCAGGCCGAGCTTGTCGAAGATGCCGGTCACGTGGCGCTCCACCGCGGCCACGGTGACCACCAGCTCGTGCGCGATCCCGGCGTTGGAGCGACCCTCGGCGATCAGGGCCAGCACTTCCCGCTCGCGGGGCGTCAGGTCATCGATCGGGCTCGCCGTCCGATTGCGGCCGACCAGCCGGGCGACCACGTCCGGATCCAGCGCCGAGCCGCCGTCGGCAACCCGGCGCACGGCATCGGTGAACATGGCCAGGTCACCGACCTTCTCCTTCAGCAGGTACCCAACGCCCTGAGCACCGGCCGCGACCAGGTCGAACACGTAGCTGTCCTCGAGGAACTGGGACAGCACGAGCACGCCGATCTCCGGTTGCGCCGCGCGGATCTCCACCGCTGCCCGCAGTCCGTCGTCGGCGTGGTCAGGTGGCATCTGGATGTCGGTCACGACTACGTCCGGGTCGTGCGCTGCGGCCATCCGGACCAGATCGCGCGCGTCCGCGGCGGTGCCCGCCACCTCGAACCCGGCCGCAGTGAGGACGTGTACGACCCCTTCCCGGACGAAGGGCTGGTCCTCGCCGACGATGACGCGAATCGGCCGCTGCGGGCTCACCGCACCACGGTAGCCTCAGCTGCCAGGTTCAGCCGGCAGCGGGATTGACGCACGCAGCACCGTGCCGCCTGCGGCCGGGCTGACGATGTCCATGGCTCCGTTCAGCGCGCCGATACGATCGCGCAGGCCAGCCAGCCCGCTGGTGTCAGATCGCGGCATGGCGCCGCCGATGCCATCGTCGCGCACTTCGATAGTGCACTGCCCGTCGTTCATCGCCACCCGGACCTGCGCGCAGCTGGCGCGGCCGTGCTTGACGGCGTTGGTGAGCGCCTCCGAGCAGAAGAAGTAGATGCTCTCCTCGATCGCAGCAGGCATCCGCGGTTCGGGCAGCTGCAGTTCGACCGGAACGGGGAGCCTGCCCGCGAGCGCGGCGAGCGCAACGCCCAGTCCCCGCCGGGTCAGCAGCACCGGGTGGATGCCGGCCGCGATGTCCCGCAGCTCCTTGAGGCCCTGCTGTGCGTCGGTCAGGGCCGCTTCGAGCAGGTCCCTCGCCTGGCCGGGGTCCGATTCCCACTTCTGGCTGGCGAGCTGGAGGCCGATGATCGTGCTGACAAAACGCTGCTGAGCGCCATCATGCAAGTCCCTGGTCACCCGCTGGCGGGCGGCATCCGATGCAGTTACCAGGCGCGCTCGCGAGGCCATCAGCTCGCGCTCAGCGCTGCGGCGTTCGGTGATATCACGGACAAATCCCGTGAAGGCCAGCGATCCGGGCCGGCCGGTGGGGGTGACCGTGAGCTCGGCCGGAAACTCGCTGCCATCAGCGCGCATCGCGGTGACCTCGATGCGGCGATCGAGGATCGCCGTCTCCCCGGTGGCCAGGAACCGGGCCAGGCCGCGCCGGTGCGCGTCCCGCAGCGATGGCGGCACGATCACGTCCGCGAGCTGCTGGCCCAGCAGCTCCGCTGCCGGGTACCCGAAGATGCGCTGGGCGGCGGCATTGGCATAGCTCACGCGGCCGTGCCGGTCGATGCTGATCACGCCGTCGAGCGCCGCGTCGAGGACGCCATACAGCCTGGCATCGCTCTCGGATAGCTCCGTCGCGCGGGCCCCGGCGACTGCCCGCTCGCGAGCCGACTGCTCCGCGGCGAGCGAACTCTCGGCCCGGCGCCGCTCGCTGACGTCGGTGAACGCCACCACGGTGCCTTGCCCGCCGGGCATGCTGATCGGGGCCGACCAGTACTCAACCGGAAGCAGCGAGCCGTCCGGACGCACGAACCATTCTTCGGCGTGAGCGCTCTGCCCGGTCGCAGCCGACCGCAACATAGGGCAGTCAAAGGGGTCTAGGCGGCTATCGTCGTGGTATCTGCCGTAGAGCCCCTGATAGATGGATATGCCGACCAGATCCGAGTCGCTCGCATAGCCCAGCGTCGCGTGCGCCGCAGGGTTCGCGAACCGGACTAGCCCGCGCTCGTCGACCACCAGCACCGGCTGGCTAAGGCTGTCGAGAACCGAGGCCTCGAAGGTGCCGCAGCCGGGCGCCGGGTGGTCCGCAGACGATCCCAGACGCAGCTCCTCGCCTAGCGAATCTCCCGGTCCATGCTACGACCGCCGGAGCCGGCCGGACCGGCTGGCCAGGGGTCTGCCGCAGACCGCGCGCCCGTACGGGCCGGACGGCCGGAAGCAGCGGACAGGCCCTGCACATCGACGGCGGCCGGGGTCGCCGATCACTCACGGCCTCGCCAGGGCGAAGAACTCCGCCCGGCTGCGCGGGTCGGCTCGCAGTGCTCCCAGCAAGGTCGAGGTGATGGTCGTCGCTCCGTGTGCACGCACGCCGCGCAGCGTCATGCACGAATGCTCGGCCTCCAGCAGCACGCCCACTCCGGCCGCGCCGATCCGGGCGGCCAGGCACTCGGCGACCTGCCTGGTCAGCCGCTCCTGCACCTGCGGCCTGGCGGCAAAGTGCGCCACCAGCCGGGCCAGCTTGGACAGCCCGAGAATGCGCTCGCCTGGCAGGTAGCCGACGTGCGCGACGCCGGCGAAGGGAAGCAGATGGTGCTCGCAGACGGTGCGGAACGGGATGCCGCGCGCCAGCACCAGCTCGTCGTAGCCCGCATCGTTCGGGAACGTCGTCAGTCTCAGCGGCCGCGCCTGAAACAGCTCGGCGTAAGCGCTCGCCATCCTGGCCGGGGTAGCCCGCATTCCGTCCCGGCTGACGTCCACGCCGAGTGCCGACAGGAAGTCGGCCGCGGCACGCTGCGCCGCGTCGATATCGACGGCGGCCAGGGCCGTAACTAGCACGGCCGAGTCGCCAGCCGAGGCGCGGCCAGCCGAGCCATGACCCGCCGCGGGCGCGCGGGCCCGCCGCGGCCCGAAGTCCGGCCTTGTCACCGCCTGTCCGTCCGTCATGTGGCGAGGTCCTCCGCAGCGTGACGCCGATCCTGCACCTGTCGCGGGCACCCGTTGCCGCGGTGCCGATATCAGGCTCGCGCCTGCAGCACCGCGTCGCGCCCGTGAAAGCCCCTGGCCGACGCGCTGCGGCCGCAATCTGGCACAGACCAGGACCTCCTTGGGCATCCGGCCGGGGCACTGGCAGCGGATGCGGCCGCGGCTCGCTGCCAGGGCAGAATGGAGTCAATGGCTGAGGGCACGGGCGGGAACGCATTCGTGATCGTCGGCGGCGGTCTCGCAGGCGGCAATGCTGCCGCGACCCTGCGGGACGAGGGCTTCAGCGACCGGGTCGTGATCATCAGCAGGGAACCCGGCGTCCCGTTCGGGCGTCCGCCGCTATCTAAGACGTATCTGCGGTCGGAGGAGGATCTCGACGGCTGGTATGTCCGTCCGGCCAGCTGGTACGAGGATCATGACGTGGAAATTGCCGGCGCGTCGAGCGCCGTCGCCATCGATGCCGCGGCGCACACGGTCGTCCTGGACTCTGGCCAGGAGCTCAGGTATCAGAAGATCCTGGTGGCCACCGGCGGCCGGAATCGGCGGCTTGACGTTCCCGGCGCTGACCTGCCCGGCATCCACTACCTGCGTACGGTGGCCGACTGCGACGCAATCAAGGCGGAGGTGCAGCCGAACCGTCGCGCGGTAGTGGCGGGCATGGGCTTCATCGGCTGCGAGGTGGCCGCATCGCTGACACAGCTCGGGGTGCGCGTTACCGCGGTCTTTCCGGATACGGTGCCGCTGAAAAGGGTTCTGGGTGCAGAGGTCGGCGGGCTGATCGGCGGCTTCCACCGCGCCAGCGGAGTCGAGCTGCTGGCCGGAGATCAGGTTGCCGCGTTCGAGGGGACCGGCCGGCTGGAAACCGTCGTCACCGCGAACGGCACACGCGTGGCTTGCGACTTCGCCGTTGCGGGCGTCGGGATAACTCCTACCTTCCCGCCATTCACCGGATCATCGGTCGCCGAGGCCAACGGGGTGCTCGCCGACGAGTTGTGCCGGACCAGCGCCGCCGATGTCTATGCGGCCGGGGATGTCGCTAATCATCTCCACCCGCTCTTCGGGCGGGTCCGTGTCGAGCACTTCAACAATGCCGAGAAACAGGGCGCCGCAGCGGCCCGGTCCATGCTCGGCTCGGCTGCGCCATATGCCTATCTCCACAGTTTCTGGTCGGATCAGTACGAGCACAAGCTTGAGTATGTCGGGCATGCCACGACGTGGGACGAGTTCGCGGTTCGCGGCAGCCTGACCGATGGCAAGCTGGTCGGCTTCTACCTGCTCGAGGGACTCGTGCAGGCTGCGGTGGGGCTGGACCGGGGCGGGGACCCCGAGCTGGATCACGAGAGCGAGATGGCCGCCAGTGCCCGCCTCGTGGCGCAGCGAGCGCGGCCTGCCCCGGGTTTGCTCGCCGATGAGCAGGTTGACCTGTGGTCACTGGTGGCCGGCAGCTGACGGAGCGCCTGCGACGGCCGGCCGCTAGGCGTTGGAGAAAAGCGGGATGTTCGCTCCGCTAGCCGGGGCCAGCGGGCTGTCGAGCAGCGCGAGGATCAGCGCCGCGACCTCACCCGGTGTCAGGCCGGGCCGAAGCGCGGGATTGGCCTGGCGGAGCATCTGGGTATCGACGGCGCCAGGGCTCACGCAGATGGCGCTGATGCCATGCTCCTTGCCCTCCACCGCGACTGCCTCAGTGAGGCCGATCACGCCGTATTTCGAGACGTTGTACGCGGCCAGGCCGGGGAACTTCTCGGTCGCATAGACACCGGAGAGCGAGGCGATGTTGACGATGCGCCCTCCCCCGCTGCTAGCCATGGCCGCGAATGCCGCGCGGCAGCACAGGAACGAGCCTGTCAGGTTGACCCCGATGGTCTCATCCCACAGCTGGCAGGTGGTCGCCGCGAACGGCGCGGGCGTGAGCACTCCGGCGGCGCAAACCAGCGCCGTGACCTGGCCCGATTCCCGGGCTGCTGCGAAAAGGCCGTCGACTTCGGCGGGATTGCGCACGTCCGTGGGCACGGCCGTGGCAACGCCGCCGGCCTGCCGGATCTGGCCTGCGACGCGCTCCAGTGCGTTCCCGTCGCGGGCGGCGAGCACGACGTGCGCGCCGGCCGCCGCCAGCTCCTGAGCAGTCGCAGCGCCGATCCCGCGGCTGGCGCCGGTAACGACAGCCAGCCGGCCGGTCAGCCAGTGCTGCGAATCACCCATCGCGTCCGGCTACCGGTACATGCGCGGCCAGCCTGCGGTAGAGGTGCTCATGAGCATCCAGGCTCCGCCCCAGGTCGAGCCGGGTGCAGGCGTGCTCGCGGCAGGCCGGACGGGATATCCCGGCGATTCTGCCAACGGCGGCTGCTGCGGCCGGCATATCGCCGGCGGGCACCATGAAGCCGGTGATACCGTCCGCGACCACCTCGGCGAGCGCCCCGCGCCTGAACGCCACGACCGGCGTGCCGCACGCCTGAGCCTCGGCGGCGGCCATCCCGAAGGGCTCGTCCCATCGCGAGGGACACAGCACCACGGCGGCACGAGCCATGACCGTCCACAGCGCTGTCCGGGGAATGCCCTGGTGCACGGCCACGCCCGGCCAGGTCCGCCGAGGGCCGATCTGCTGGCTGGCGTAGTCCGCGTCGTAGCTGTCGCCATAGACATCGATGCTGACTCCGGCGGCGCGGGCGATGTCGATTGCCTCGGCTGCGCCCTTCTCCGGGCTCAGCCGGCCGGCGAAAACGGCGCCGTTCCCGGCGGTCGGGGACCAGGGAATGGTGCTGGTCGGCACGTAGGGCGGAAGGATGGCATCGACGCCCGCAACCTGGCGCCATGCGCTGGCCTGGGAGTCAGATACGGCGGCTACCGCTGGTGGCCGGCCGGACCCCAGCGCATCGCGAAGCGCCGCCGTGACTGCCTCAGCTGGCGGCAGGTGCAATGTGTGCACGACGGGGGCGGGCAGCAAGGCTGCCAGCCGGATGGCCGGCGCGTCGAACGCGTGATTGTGGATCACGTCGTACCGGATTCGCTGCACGCTCAGGTAGGCGCCGGCAAAGGCAGCCTCGGCCGCCGACGCCGCAGCGGCCGACTCCGCAGCGGCTGGCGCGGCGGCCCGGTAGAGCGTCCCGGTGAGCGCACCGGGATCGACTCCGGTGTCGATCACGGTGACGCCGGGGATGGCCGACCCTGACGCGGCGTAGACATGTACCTCGTGGCCCCGGTCCGCCAGGCCGCGGGCAAGATCGGACACGAAGGCCTGCGAGCCGCCGCACTGCGGCTCCCGGATGGCTGTCACCAGCGGCGCCATGATCGCGACCTTCATGGCGCCAGCGTCTTGACAGCCAGATCCCGCGGCGGGTTGATGCCCAGCAGCTCGAACGGAACCTGCGGCTGGCCGCGCCTGCGGACCTCGCCGGCCACGTCCGGATAGAAGATCTCGGCCAGGTCTACCGCCTCCGTGACACTGGCGAATTCGATCGCCATCGGTCCGGCGAAGCTCACGTACTGGTAGCCCCGGTCCGTGAGCCAGTCGGTGTTGCTCGGCCAGATGATGACCACCTGGCCACCTGGCCTGCAGACCCGCTCCATCTCAGCCAGGCCCGCCTCGCCACCGTGCCCTGGTGCCGGGGTGAAGGCCGAGCAGGCGACGACCAGATCCGCGAAATCGTCAGGAATGGGCAGGTCATCGAAGAATCCGTGGACAACCCGGACGCGGCCGCCGTTGGCAGCGGCCGCGAGCTTGCCCGTCAGGATCCGGCGCAACGGCTGCGCGGGTTCGACGGCGATGACCTGCTGCGAGCGATCGATGAGCTCCATGGTCAGCCGGCCCGTGCCGGCGCCCACCTCGACTATCCGGGCTGCGCTGCGCGGCAGCCAGCCGACGACGCCAGGGTGCAGATGCTCGGCGCTGGCAAGCAGGTCATAGAGCTCCGGCTCGAGCCGGTACAGCAGCTGCCAGGCCAGCTCGGCGTCGGTCTGCGGATCGCCGTGACCAGCTGCGATGAACCGGCTCGCCTCATCGCGGGTGAGCACGCTCAGGTCGGCGGCGTCGTAACGGTGCCGCAATTGCCCGGCCCGGCCGGAGCGCGTCTCAGACTGGATCACCGACGGCAGCCCAGTTCTTGTCTGTCTCCCACAACCGGACAGACCGCAGCAGACCCGGCGGAAGCTCCGGCCGGAGCCGCTCCCAGAAAGTCACGGCGAGGTTCTCCGCTGTCGGGATGCACCCGTCCAGCCATGGCACATCGGTATTCAGGTTGTGATGGTCCACATCGCGGATGACCTTCCGGCACATGACGTCCGAGAGGAGTTTCAGGTCCAGTACGTAGCCGCGGGCCGCATCGATCTGGCCGGCCACGACGACCTCCAGGAGGTAGTTGTGGCCGTGCAGGTTCGCGCATTTCCCGAACAGGCGCCGGTTGTCCTCGTCCGACAGGCCCGGATCGTAGAGCCGGTGGGCGGCATTAAACGACTCGCGGCGGCCAGCCAGCACTGGCGTCGGGCTGGCCGGGTGCCGGCCGGTTACCTCAGCGACCTCACCGCGTGCCTGATCGGCCATCTCCAGCCCCCCTTGGCCCGCCTCGTGCGGCCCGCTGCTGACCGGGCCCATGGCTGCACGGGCCTCGTCTGGCCACGCTTGCCTACCAGGCTGTCCGGTCGCGCCCGTGGCGGACCCTGGTCCGCGGCGCGGAAAGGGTTCAGCCGACCGCCAGCACCATCCGGGATCCGGTGCCGAACTCAGTCTCCGCGACGCCACAGTCGACGAAGCCGGCCGCCCGGTAGAACGCCTGTGCATGCGGGTTGGCCACCACTTCCAGGCGCCGCACCCCGCGCTCTCTCAGGACCACGGCGATGTGCTGGACCAGCGCTGTGGCAATGCCCTGCCGCATCCAGTCCGGGTCGACGAACAAGTCCTCCAGTTCGACGGCGCTTCCGTTATCCAGCCAGGTCGCGAAGCCGACCACGGAACCGTCCTCCTCGGCGACGTACGTGCGGCCGTCTGCTAGCCCGGCCGGCCCGAGGATCAGGTACTTCGGATGAGCCAGCAGGTTGTCACGGTCGCCGGCATTGGACAACGACGCGCGGCGGTAGACGCCCTCGGCAGCCGCGAGGTCGGCGGGGCGCCCGAGCCGGATCACAGCCCGAGTCTCTACTACCGGCCGCGGGGGGAACAGTCTCTACTACCGGCCGCGCGGGGAAGAGTAGTCACCGGGCCGCCGCGTCCTCGGCAGCCTGCCGATCTGGTGTCTAACGGGGGAAACCATGCGGATTGGGCTGCACGCGCTGGGAATCGGGCCCGGCGCCCGTCCGCAGGTCATCCGCGCCGTCAGCGCGGCTGCCGAGCAGAGCGGCTTCGCCACTCTATGGTCCGGCGAGCACGTGGTGATGGTGGACCGCCCCGCGTCCCGTTACCCCTACTCCGACGATGGCCAGATCGCCGTTCCCGGTGATGCCGACTGGCTTGACCCGCTGCTGGGCCTGAGTTACGCGGCAGCGGTCACGACCCGCATCGGGCTGGCGACCGGGATCCTGCTGCTGCCCGAGCACAACCCGGTGCACGCGGCAAAGCAGGTCGCGACCCTGGACGTGCTCTGCGAGGGGCGGCTGACGCTCGGGATTGGCATCGGCTGGTCGGCCGAGGAGTTCGCCGCCCTCGGCATCCCCTTCGCCGGGCGCGCGCAGCGCACCGCCGAGTACGTGGCGGCGATCCGGACACTGTGGTCAGCTGACCAGGCGTCCTTCAGTGGCGAATTCACCCGCTTCGACGGGATCCGGGTCTATCCCAAGCCCGTTCGAGAGCGCCGCGTCCCGATCGTGATCGGCGGCAACTCCGACGCTGCGCTCAACCGGGTCGCTACTTTCGGGGACGGCTGGTACGGCTTCAACCTCACTGCCGCGCAGGCGGCGGAGCGCATCGGCGTGCTTCACCGGTTGTGCCGTGAGCAGGGCCGTGCCGTCAGCGATCTCACCGTGGCCGTGGCGCTGACCGACGGCAGCCCCGCGATGCTGCCGGCCCTGGCCCGCACGGGAGTGACCGAACTGGTGCTGGTGAGCGCGCCGCCCGACTCTGCAGCGGCGGCCGTCGACTGGGTGGCGGGACTCGCGACCGACTGGGGTATCGGGCCCGCGGGGGTTACCGGCGAGCCAGGAACGTGATGATCGCGGCGGCCAGCGCCCTGGCTATCCGCCGCTGGACGCTCGGCCGGGTGAGCAGGCTGGCATCAGCGGCGTTGTTCATGTTCCCGCATTCGATGAGGACCTTCGGCATGGTGGTGAGATTGAGCCCGGCCAGGTCGTTGCGGAAGATGTAGCCATCGTGGCCGTAGTAGTCGCTGACCGGCATCGGCGCAAGCCGGCGCATCGCTGCGTGCACGTACCGGCCGAACCGGACCGACGACTTGATCACCTTGTTGTTGGGGCCGTCAGCAACTGGCTCCAGGATGGTGAAGCCGCGTCCGCCGGCCGGACCCCAGTCGGCGTGGATGTCGATCGATACATTGGCGTGCGCACGGTCCAGGATCCTGGCCCTGGTGTTCACGCACGGCCCTATGCCGCGGTTGCTGGAGCGGGTCATCACGACCCGGGCACCCGCCTTGATCAGGTCCGCACGCAGGTACCTCGCTACGTTGAAGTTGAACCGCGCCTCGGTGTAGCCGCCGGCTGTCTGGGTTCCGGTGGTGTCGCAGTCTTCCCACTCCCGGCCGTTCCAGACCTTGTGGTGCAGGTAGCCAGGGTCGGTCCAGTTACGTCCGTTATGACCGGGATCAATGCCGATAATCTTTCCTGTCAGCGGCTTGCGGACTGCCTGCGATGCGTGGCTGCTCGCGGCGGCCGCGCCAGCCGTCACCACCAGCGGCGCCATCGCCGCCGCCAGCGTCACGGCCAGCAGCCGGCGACGGGGCCGGCCGGTCCGGTCACTGTCAGATTGCATGGTCGCTGCCTCCGGTCGCGCGAGCACCGGAGCGGTGACACCGGCCGTGGAACAAGTTACCGCTGTCATGAATCGGACCGCTATGGCGACGGCGCAGCAAAATCTCGCGTCGCGCGCTGACGGGGAGCGCGCTGTTAACCTGTCGCTGCGCCAGCGGAGAACGGGTTAGGTTCCGTTCATGGCGGAGATCCACGGCAGGGCCGACAGCCGATTCGATCCGGTGCGGCAGGCGCTGGCTGACTCGCTGGCGACCGACGATGTGGGTGCAGCAGCCGCGGTCTTCCTGGACGGCGAGCCGGTCGTCGACATCTGGGGCGGGTACGCCGACGCGGCCCGGACCGTCCCGTGGCAGCGCGACACCATTACCAACGTCTGGTCCACGACCAAGACGATGACTGCCCTGTGCGTGCTGATCCTCGCCGACCGCGGCGACCTTGACCTGGCCGCGCCGGTCGCCCGCTACTGGCCCGAGTTCGCCACTGCGGGCAAGCAAGACATTCAGGTCCGGCACCTGCTGTCCCACACTGCCGGGCTGCCCAGCTGGGACGAGGCGATGACGGTCGAGGACCTCTACGACTGGCCGGCTGCCACCGCGCGGCTCGCCGAGCAGGTACCACTGTGGGCACCGGGCACGCGGGCCGGCTACCACGCGCTCACCCAGGGCTTCCTGGTCGGCGAGGTGATCCGCCGGGTCACCGGGCGGAGCGTGGGCACCTTCTTCGCCGACGAGGTGGCCGGGCCGCTCGGTGCCGACTTTCACATCGGGCTGGCTGCCCGGCACGACGACCGGGTCGCGCCGATCATCGCGCCGCCCGCGCCGCCCGCGCCTGCTGCGCCGCCGGCACAGCCAGCGGATCGGACGACGGCTGCGCCGCCCGCGGCCGGCAATCCGCCGGTGCGGCCGGCTGACGCGAATACCACGGGCTGGCGGCGAGCCGAGATCCCGGCCGCCGGCGGGCACGGCAATGCCCGCTCGGTCGCCGCCGTGCAGTCGGTGCTGGCATGCGGCGGAACAGTCGGCAGCGTCCGGCTGCTGTCAGCGGCGGGCTGTGAGCGCGCGCTCGAGGAGCAGTACAACGGCGTCGACCACATCCTCGGCGTCCGGATGCGCTATGGCATGGGCTACGGACTCGGGGACTGGCTGCCTAACGCGCGGGCCTGCTTCTGGGGCGGATGGGGCGGATCGATGGTGCTGGTCGACCTCGACGCACGCATGACGGTGTCGTATGTCATGAACCAGATGCTGGACCAGGGAACCCTCGGGGACTACCGCGCTCTGGGCGTCGTGATGGCCGCCTACGCGGCTATCGCCGCATAGCCAGCCGCGATATGCCGCCGGGCTTGCTTACGTCGTCTCGCGCAGCACCTGATCCAGCACGCTGGCGAACTGCTCCGGCTGTGCCAGGAAGCCACCGTGGTCGCCGGGGAACTCGACGGCGGTCGTGCCGAGCCGAGCGGCAAGCGCCGACGCAGCGCGATTGGCGAGCTGGCCAGCCGACGTCGCCCCGACGCCGACCACGATGCGTGTCGGCGCCGCCCGCAGCGCGTCGATGTCCGGCCGGAAGTGAGTTGTCGGCCGGATCAGGTGGGCGAGGAACTGATCGGTGCTGGCGCGCATCCGGGTCACCTGCTCGGGCGAAGGCTGCCAGCGCGCCGCGGGCTGCGCCGGGGCCGCGCCGAGCCCGGCATAGGCCATGAACTTCTGCATCGCCTTGTCAGCACCGTCGGCCCGGTACGTCTGGTAGACATCGTCGATCTGGTCGCGCACCAGCGCACGGTCGGCCAGCAGGTCGATGACCGGTGGTTCGTGGGCGACCAGCGTGCGAACCTCGTCCGGGTGGGCGGTGACGAGCGCGAGCCCGACTGTGGCACCGCCACTGCTGCCGAAGAAATCGGCCGGCCCGGTGCCGATCGCGGACAGCAGCCGGTGAATGTCATCGGCCTGCTGCTCAGGCGTCACGTCCGCGGACATGTCCTGGCAGCTGCTGGCACCGAGACCGCGCGGATCGTAGGTCACGACCGTGTATGCGGCGGCGAGCGCGCCGGCCAGGTCGGTGAAACCTGTGCTGTCCATCGGCGAGCCGACCAGCAGCAGCAACGGGCCGGTGCCGCGCCGTTCGTAGTACAGCCGTGCGCCGGGAACGTCCAGCGTATGAGCTGCCGGTTCGGAATCGGTCATGACGGATCGTCCTTCCGTTCGTCGCGCCGGTCAGCGGCCAGGCTAGCAACCACGGGCCGGACCCGGCGGGCGGCTGCTGTCCGGCCTTCGGCGATCAGGACTGGCAGCGCTGCCAGCAGCACGACGCCACGCAGCGCACCGGCAGCCAGGTATCCGGCCCGGATACCGAACTCGTGCGCAACCAGGCCGCCCGCCAGCGCACCAAGCGGCATCAGCCCCCAGCCGAGCATCCGGTAGGCGCTGTTTACCCGGTCCAGTAGCTCCGACGGCACGATCTGCTGACGGAGGCTCACAGTCACTACCCGCCGGATCATGGTGGCGAATCACCTTGGCGTGCTGCGAGCCAGCGGCCTGGTGGCCGGCGAGCGACGGGGCCGCACCGTGCTCTACGTCACTACCGAGCGCGGACTGGCGCTGCTGGAACCCGTTGACCTGGCGCGATAATCCAAGGAACCGACTGCGGCTGTCCTGTACCGTATTGTCGTGCTCTTCGCAGTTGTCGCTCTGAGGCCCATTCATAGCAGTGCCGGGCTCCGGTCCGGCCGCCCGCCCGCAGACCGGTGACGACCGCAACGGCCGCCGCGGCGCCGAGGGCGTCGTTCGCCGCGAGGACACTCGGCAGGCTTCAGACGCTGATCTACGTCGTGATCGCGGTGCACATCGGGGTCTGGATCGTCAGCGCGCTGTACTACGACATCACCCAGGTTCGGTACGTCATCGGCGGCCACCAGATCATGTACCTCAAGCCGGGCTGGGACCAGCTGCCGAAGCACCTCGGGTTCACTACCTACGCCTGGTGGACCGCGGTCAGGCACGCCATTCGCAACGTCTACGAGGGCCTGCTTGGCGGCCTGCTGGGCATGGTGGTCGGGATCAGGTGGAAACCACCGAAGCCCGCCACCAGGTTCGACAACCTGCTCGTCCGGCTGCATTTCCCCAGCAGGCACCAGCAGCGGCGGACAACGCCGGCGCAGGTGATCTTGTCGCCGCTGACCGTGAGCCTGGCAGGCCTGCCCGGCTTCGTGGTGGCGCTGGCCGCCGTGCTGGGCGGATCCTGGCTCTTCCATCATTTTCACGTGGTCGTCCGCCTGCCGGCCGTGACGCTGCCGCATCAAGCGCTGGTGCAGTCCTACCTGGCGACGTGGCAATGGCAGTACCAGCTTGTCGGCCTGGCAGCCGGCCTGTTCTACGGGCGCAAGGCGTTCTTCAAGATCGCCGAGGACATCCAGCTGTTTTTCATCGAGCGCCGCATCGCCGCGGGCCGGAGACCCGGCTGGGTCTACCCATGGAATTACCGACTGCGGTATGACCAGGTCATGGCCGAGACCGGCGGAACGGTCCGCAGGCACGGCCGGTGGATCTCGGTTTTCATGCCCGTCGTACTGGCGGCCGGCCTGCTGCTCACCGCCGACGGCATCTACGTCCGGTTCTGGATCGCCAAGGGTCGCTAGCATTCGCCCGGTCGCCTGCCCGGCGTCAGGTCCCTCCGCCGGATCTTGTCACATCTGACAGTTCACACTAATCTGTCAGGTGTGACAGAAAATTCCAGCATGGCCTCCGTTCCCCTTCGGAAGGCGGCGCTCCGCTGCCTCGCCATCCTGAGCCTCGCGACCGCGGTGATTCACTTTGCCGTCGCCGGCGCGCACTTCCAGGAGTACTGGCTGTTCGGGGTGTTCATGCTGGTTGTCGCCTGGCTGCAGTTGCTCTGGGCGGCGGCGGCCATGACCAGGCAGAGCCGGTGGCTGCTGTGGAGCGGGGCCGGGCTCAACGCGATCGTCATCACGGTCTACATCGTCACCAGGACGGCCGGCGACCTCGTCGGCCCGACGCCGAAGGCCGTCGAGCCGCTCGGGTTCGGCGACGGACTGTGCACTGTGCTGGAAGCGATCGTCGCCGCCGGATGTGCCTGGCTCCTCGTCAGCACGCTGGATCGCCCGGTGCCGCGACCGGTCATGGCCGGGGCATCGGCGACAACCGGCGCGGTCATCGCGGCATTGCTGAGCGTCGCCCTGGTGGCCGGCGGTCCGGAGATGGTGATGACCATGAGCGCAGCGGCCAGCACCGGAACGTATCGGCCGATGCAGATGGCCGGAACCGGACCGGCCGGCACCAGTTCCGCTGGCATCCGGCTGGCTACCTCGTCGCCGGCCGGCGCCATCACCATGCCTGACCCCGCCATGCAGATGGCAGCGGGCATGCGGATGGCGAGTACGGCGGCGTGCACGGCGCTGCCCAGCACGGCTCAGCAGCGGGCCGCCGTCAGGCTGGTGGATGCCAGCTGGGTGCAGTCGCAAAAATACGAGAGCCTGGCCGTTGCCAGGGCGGCTGGTTACCAGCCGATCACGCCGACCGGCGCACCGGTGGTGCATTACCTGAGCAGGTCCGCCTACCTGGCCACGGTGCTCGGCGGTCCGGTCCTCAACCTCGCCGAACCGCAATCGCTGGTGTACGCGAACACGCCCAGCGGCGCCGTGCTGGTCGCGGCGATGTACATTGCCAGGCCCCACGGAGCCACCCCGCAGCCCGGCGGCTGCCTCACCCAGTGGCACGTGCACACCAATCTGTGCACTCAGCGCGGACTTGGCGTCGTCGCGGCGATCACGGCGGCTCATCCAGCCTGCCCGGCTGGCTCGGTGAACAAGGTGACGCCGCCCATGATGCACATCTGGTTTGTCCCGGTACCCGGCGGCCCGACCGCGATCGACGCGTCCGAGGCGCAGATCGTCCACGCTGCCGAGCAGGTGCCGGGTCCTCGCAATGGGACCGCCTGACCGTTCAGATTCTCGCGCTTAGCTGCCGTTCGCGTTCAGCTTGCGGGTCAGCATGGCCAGCACCTCGTCCTGGGCCAGCAGGTGCTCCTGGATCTTCACCGCTTCGTGCAGGACCGCGTCGGCGTCCTTGTAGGTAGCCTCCGAGCGCTTGTCCGCGGCGGCAGCGAGCACGTTCTGCCCGACGATGATGACGCTCAGCAAGACCAGCTGCAGGAATGTCTGGGAAACCCACGAGACCAGCGTCACGGCGTTGCCGGACTGTATCGCCTCCGGCAGGCTGACCAGCGCCAGTGCAGCGAAGGCGTAGGCGCACCACATCGTGCCCACGCCGTCGGTGACCTTGACCGCAAGCCAGGCATTGAAGCGCTCCGCGGCGTTGCGGTGCGGCAGCTGGTCATGGGCCCTGACGGGGCCTCCCACAAACCCGCCGAGCTTCGCCGTGGTCCGGCGATGCGGCACGTAGTCATAGATCGGCTCATCGGCCATCGGTGCGCTCCTTTGCAGTCCGCCGCGGTCACCTGCCGCCGCGCCGCCGGGCGCTGCGGCCTGGCACCAAGTTGATCACGACGGCCGCCTCAGCGCGTTGCGGCACGCCCGGCCGGGAACACCTCTGAGCTGGTGCGGCTCGGCGGGCCCGCTGCTCAGCAGCCGCCGGCCGGCCCCGGAATGCCCTCGCCGTCGGACGGCTCATCGACTTCCCCGGCTACCACGGGACGCAGCACCGCGCCGAAATGCACCACATACCAGCGGCCGCGCCAGGAGATCAGCGACGCGATCCCGATGGACCGCTCCTGGCCACGGACCTTGTAGACGATCCGGGCCCCTCCCACGTGCCAGTAGCCAACCGAGTTATAGCAAGCGCCCGGTGGCACCCACTCCGCCTCGAGCTCGGGCACGATGACCCGGATCAGGCGCGCGTGCCTGGCCGCGCGGCCAAGGAACTGATGGGCCGCGAAGATGTCGAGCCGGAAATCGTAGACCAGCCTGTTGCGCCAGTCACCGGCCGGATCGTAGATCGCCTTGACCTGCTGGTAGGCAAAGACCGGGAAGAACGCCGGTAGCGCCAGCCGCGGCCGGCCGGCGACTACCGCAGCCCACAGGTCCGTCATCTCGGCATGCAGGACCGGGCTGCGGGCCGGCGGCCGGGTGGCGGTCTGATGCAGGCCAGGCGCAACCGCGGGGACCGGCAGGACCACCGGCCAGGACGGCCGCGGCGCCGGCGACGCGGCTGGAGACTGGGCCGGGACCACAGCAGGCGGGCTGGTCGAGGTCGCGCCGGCAGCGACCGGACTGGCCACCGGGGAAGATGCGGCCTGGCCGCAGCCGGCCGCTACGACCGCAGTCGCCGCCAGCGCAAAGCCGCTCATTGCCCGCGCAAACCCTCGACTCATGCGCAGAATAGTAAGCCCAGGTCCGGCCGCCAGGCGGGTCAGGCCGGAGCCTGGCCGGTGACCGGACGGCGCCCGACGAACAGCACCCGCCCCGGCCGGGCATCGTTCCCGGCGAAGATGCCGTCGGCTACCCCGGCGCTGAAGCCCGCGTCGGCCAGCAGCCTGAGCCAGGTCTGCCGGCGGAACGAGCCCAGCCGGTGCGCCTCATGCACCACTCGCACCTGGCCGTCCGCCGAACGCAGCGTGAAGTCATACTCGGCCAGGATCCAGTCGTCTCCGTGATCCGGGTCAGACGTGCGCTCCCGGAAGCTCGCCTGCCGACCGCCGGCCTCGCTGCCGCCGCCTCCCCCGGTGCCCGGCCGGAACGTCTCGGCCGTGTGGTCGGGAGCGAACACGGCGATCCCGCCAGGACGGCAGTGCGCGAACGCCGTGTCGATCACCAGCCGCAGGTCATGCTGGGTTGTCACGTAGTCAATCGCGTCGTGCACCAGGACGCCGTCGAACACCTCGGCTAGCCGGACCGAGCGCATGTCACCCAGCACGTGCGCGCAGTCAGGGTTGAGCAGCCTGGACACCTCGAGCATCTGCCCGGACAGGTCGACCAGCGTCAGTGACAGGTCGCCCTTCAGGTGCAGGGCGACGTGACCACCGCCGCTGCCGAGGTCGAGCACGGTCCGGACCGGAATGCCAGCCGACCCGAAGACGTCCTGGATCGCAGCCGCGTCCGCCGCGTACTCCGCTGGCGGTGAGATCAGCGGCCACCAGGACGCGAGCTCCTGATACAGGCTGTAGTCAGCGTCAGTGCCGGTCACTCCTGCAGGCTAGCCGCCGCTAGCCTTACTGCGGGTCAGTCAACATAACGCCAGGAGGACGCCACGTGGCAAAGACACCCGACCTCGGCCAAGCCGCCCCCGACTTCACCCTGCCCGGCGTACTGCTCACAGACGGCGAGGCAGCGAAGGGCGAGTACACCCTGTCTGAGCAGCGCGGCAAGCCCGTCGTGCTCGCCTTCTACCCTGGCGATAACACCGCGGTGTGCACCCGCCAGCTGTGCTCTTACACCTCGGGCCTGGAGAGCTTTACCGGGTTCGGCGCGACCGTCTGGGCAATCAGCCCGCAAGGCCTGGCCAGTCACGAGCAGTTCGCCCGCAAGTACAACCTGGCGTTCCCGCTGCTCGCCGACGAAGGACTGACGGTGAGCAAGCAGTTCGGCATTACCCTGGGCGGCGCCGGGCTGCGCCGGTCGGTGTTCGTGGTCAACGCTGACGGCGTCCTGCGCTGGAAGCACGTAACGCTGGTCGGGCTAACCTTCCCCAGTGCTGCCGCCATCTCGGCGCAGCTGTCGGCCCTAGGGACACGGTGACAACATGCGGATCCTGATCATCGGCGGCACTGCGTTCGTCGGCAGGCACATCACCCAGGCGGCTCTCGATGCGGGGCACGACGTCACGCTCTTCAACCGCGGGCAGACCGGGCCAGCGCTGTTCCCGCAGGCACGGCTCCTGACCGGAGACCGGAACGAGGACCTGTCGGCGCTCGCCGACGGCAGCTGGGACGCGACCATCGACGTGAACGGCTACTTCCCGCGTCAGATCAGGTCGCTCGCGGCCGCGCTCGGCGGACGCGGTGGCAGGTACGTCTTCATCTCCAGTGTCTCCGCGTACAGCACCTCGGTACCGCCGGACTACGACGAGAACGCACCGCTGACTGAGGTCGTGGATGCCGAGGCGACTGAGGTCACCAACGAGAACTACGGGGGCCTGAAGGTTGCCTGCGAGCAGGCGAGCACCGAGCTGTTCGGGCCCGGCACCACGATCATCCGGCCGACCTACGTCATCGGCCCCTACGATCGCACCTACCGGTTCACCTGGTGGGTGGACCGGCTCGCCAGCGGCGGCAACGTGCTGGCGCCGGGCAATCCGGACGATCCGATCCAGGTCATCGACGCGCGCGATATGGCCGCGTGGATCATCTCGCTGCTAGAGAAGTCGATCTCGGGTACCTTCCACGCGGTGGATCCCGCACCTCCGTTCGGTTTCGGCCAGATGCTGGCGGCAATCGCGGCCGAAGTGGCGCCGCCGGGCACCACGCTGACCTGGGTGGCCAGCGATTTCCTGCTCGGTCAGGGGATCGACGGAGCCGCCCTGCCGCTGTGGGCCGAGGGCGAGAGCGATGGCGCGAACATGAGCCGGGCCGATCCGGCCGCCGCCCGGGCAGCCGGCCTCGCACCCCGGCCGCTGCGCTCGACGGTCGCCGATATCCGGGCGGAGGACCGGTCTCCCGGTGCAGTGCGGCCCGGCATCGGAATCTCGGCCGAGCGCGAGGCGGAACTGCTCGCCAGCTGGGCCGGGGCCGCTCGCTGAGTCTTAGCCGCCGAAGAATACAAACCGGGCAAGAATCACCAGCGCCACGATGGCGAGCGCGATGAGCGCCTTCGCCGCGATCCGCCGCTCCTGCCTGACCGCTGCGGCGATCTCGCTGTGAAAGGAGTCCAGTTGCCGGCGCAGGCACGGCTCGATGCCGGCCGCGGGCTGCCGGGCCGGACCGGGCCGGTCGCCAGTCACGGGCTGCCGCTCGGACCCGGCCGGCCGCTCGGCGCTGGTCGGCGGCTCGGCCCTGGCGGCAGGCTGGCGAGGTCCGGTCATGCCCGCACCGCGAGGTTCCCGGTCTTCTCCGTCTTGTCCCAGGAGGTCCCCGCTCCCCTGGCCTCGAGCACGTACGACGCGAAAGTCACGGCACAGAGCAGCGGCCCGAATCCGCCGAGATAGATCAGCAGCGGGCTGAGGAACCGGCCCAGCCGTCTGGTCTCGGCCGCCTTGGCCAGGTAAGCGACCAGCATGGAGGCGGCCAGCCACACGTAGGTGAACAGCTCGATGACGTCCGCGTGGTGCCGGAGCGCCGCCGCGCCGGTGAGCGCCAGCAGATGGTAGATGACGAATCGCAGCGGCGGTGGCCAGATCGCGGCCAGCATGATGATCACGCTGACCGCGCCGGGGAACATGAGGCCCTGGCGCCAGACATGCCTGCCGGTGTGCGGATCGATGAGCAGCGAATACGACGTGATGAATACGTACGTCAGCAAATTAGTGATCCACAGCGCGTGGAACGCCTGCCAGGCCAGCGAGTGGTCCACGAAGAACAGCGTGACCAGCGCCGCCGAGGACCCGATCATGAATGCCGGCTGGAGCAGCAGCGAGAACCAGAACAGCCCGAAGCTGATGCTCCCCAGCCGGTGCTGGCGTGCCCGCAGCCAGCGGGGCCGGAACCAGAGCCAGCTGAACCGCCGGGTGACCTGGATGTTCCCCCGGCCCCAGCGGAGCCGCTGCTTCCACAGGCCGGTAATCGTGCGCGGCTCCTCGGCCCAGACGACCGCGTGCGGCTCGAATACCACCCGTGCCCCGGTCAGCTGGGTAAGGAAGGTCGTCACGGTGTCCTCGGCCAGCGTCTCGGTGTCGATGCGGCCCCCGATCGCCTCGATGTTGGCCCGCGAGTGCAGCTGCGCCCCGCCCGCCAGGCAGGCAACCGCGCCCAGGACGTTCTGGCTGCGGCGGGCCGCGGCCTGCGCGGTGATGTACTCGTAGCCGATGAACTTGGTCATGTAGTTGCCTGGCCGGCTGCCCTCCTTGATGTAGGCGTTGACCGAGCCGACATCCGGATCGGCCAGGTGCCGCGTCATCAGCCGCAGCGAGTCCGGCTCGTAGATCACGTCCGAGTCCATGATCAGCACGGCCTGCATCCAGTCGTCGGCAAGTACCTGCTCGAGCCCGTGGTTGAGCGTGTGCGCCTTGCCCATTCCGCCGACCGCCCGGCGCAGGTGGAACACCCGTCCGGGATACTCACGCTCCTTGGCGCGCAGCAACTCCGGTGTCTGGTCCGTGCTCGCGTCGTCGATGACATAGACCCGCAACCGGTCCTGCGGGTACTCCAGGCCCATCAGCCGGTCGACTGACGCCCCGATCACCAGGGCCTCGTTCCAGGCCGGAACCAGGACTGCGGTACGCGGCAGATAAGGCGCGCACTTGCGGTAGTGCAGCCGCCGGAAGTGCAGGCCGACAAGGAGGAACTGATAGCTCGCCACGACCAGCGGCAGCGCGCCGACCATCACCAGCGAGACAAGCAGCCATTTCAGCACGGTCATGGTCAGCCGGCCGTCCCGGCGAACACGGCTCCTAGTGCCTGGCGGACCGAGTCGTACCGGCCAACGTCGCGACTGTCATGGCTGTCGCTGCTGGCCACCAGCCGGACCCCGGCCTGAGCCAGCGCCGATAGCGTGCGCGGCGACGGGCAGCTCCACTTCTCGTTCACCTCGGCCATCGCGCCAGCGGCCTGGAGTCGCGCGGCCAGCCAGCCAAGCAGGCCGTCTGGCACCTGATCCTCGGTCAGACCGATCTTCGGCAGCACGCTGAACAAGTGCGCGAGCAGCGGGCGCGGTACCGCACCTGCCGCGTTGGCGGTTGCCTCGACCAGGCATTCGACCGCATCCGCCGGGCTGATCTCGCCGTCAGCCAGCTCCTGCCTGATCTCGGCAGGGTCGGCAGGGCCGAGGTCTGCCGGGAACTGGTGGTCGGCGATCAGGACCAGGTCGATGCCGCTGAGATCAGCAGGCAGATCCAGCCGTCCGGTCATGTCCAGGATCTTGGCCTCCACGCCGGTCAGCACGGTCAGCCCGGCAGGCGGTCGCAACTGATGCACGGCCGCGACGAACTCGGGCAGCCAGCCGGTGCCAGCCCGGACATGCTCGGCCAGGCACAGCGTCCGCAGCCCGAGTGCGGCCGCCGCCGCGAGGTTGTCGTCGATGCTGCTGCGGCCATCGGAGAACGTCGAGTGCACGTGGTAATCCTCGTCCAGCGCCGGGGCCGGCCCGCCAGCGTGCCGCGGACGCGACGCAGCGTCGGTCACGCCGTCACCGTCTCGATCTCGTCCATGCCGACGAAGCGCTGGTCCAGGAACCGCACCATGGCGGTCTCCCGGAACTCAACATGGCCGGGCAGGTCAGCGCCGTCGAGCGCGGCCATCGCCAGCCGTGGCATGTCCACCCCGCTGGCGATGGTCAGCGGCATCGAGCCCGGTGCCCGCGGGTTGACCTCGAGCAGTGCGAGCTGACCGGACCGGTCCCGCCGGCACTGCACGTTGCCGATGAACGTCAGGCCGACTGCCTCCGCGACCAGCGCGCCGAACTTCTCCAGCTCGTCGTCGCGGACTGTCCGGCCGGCTACCGACACGCCGGAATCCACCCGGGCCCGCAGCCGCGGTACCGACGCGGCAACCCTGCCGCGAGCATCTGCGAGCACGTCCACCGAGTACTCCTCGCCAGGCAGGTATTCCTGCACCAGGTAGCCGCTCTGGCTGGCGATCGCGGCGAGTTCGGCGGCCGACTGGACGACCGACACCCCGCGCGAGCCGCTGCCCGTCCGCGGTTTGACGATCGCCGGATAGGTCCAGCTCGCGACGTCGGTGTCGGCGAGGCTTTCGGTCCGCGGCACCTGTACCGCACCCGAGCACGCGCCGGCCAGCGCCAGCTTGTCCAGCGTGACCGCCAGCGTGCGTGCTGACGCGAGCATCAGGCGCACCCCGCGCTGGCTGAATTCGTCCCTGGCCCTGGCCAGTGGCATCAGCTCGGCATCGACTGTCGGGATGACCACGCCGATCTGCAGCCGCTGGCACAGTGCCAGCACAGCGGCGGTGAATCCGGGCGCGTCCCCGGCCGGGATGATCGCGCGGGCAGCTGGCGGCACCAGGTACAGCCCGGCTGCCCAGCCGTCCATGTCCGCGGCGATCAGCTCGACAGCCGGATCGGCGCGCAGCGAGTTCATCACCGCGATAGCGGCCGGGCCGCCAGCACCCGTCACGAGCACGCGCGTCCTGGCCGCCAGTGCGTCGCGCTGCCGTTTTGAATCCTGCCGGTCATGCTGCTGCATGGCTGCCTCCTTCTGGCTCCGGGGCCGGTGCGCCCGCAAGTCCGGACATCGCGCCGGCCGCACGATCCCTGACGACCTCGAACGCCTCGGCGTAGCGGCCGTGAGCGAAGCGCGACCAGTAGCGTGCGGTGGCCTCGATCAGATCTGGCTCCAGGTAGCCGCGGATCGCAGTCTGCGAGGCGAACGCGCCGATCGCGGCGAGCTTGCCGGCCAGCTGAGCATCGATGTCCACGAACCTGGCAGGCCGGAATTCGACCGTGGCCGAGGGCGACTGGAAGCAGTAGACCGAGCTGATCCGGCGGGCCGCCACCATGACCGCCTTGTGTGTATTGCGGTGGTCCTGATGCACGTCGTGGACCGAGTGCGTGTAGACGACGGTCGGGCTCACCTGCTCGATGACCCGGCTGACCGCACCGATGGTCGGATCACCCTCGCTGATCCTGGTGTCTTCCATGTCCTCGAGGTGCAAGGTGGCGCCGAGCAGCCGTGCCGCTTCCATCGACTCGCCCTCTCGCGCGCCTTCCAGGCCGCCGCGGGCACCACGGCTCATGGTCAGCACCGAAACCGGGTGGCCTGCCGCGCGGTGCGCCAGCAGCGCGCCTGCCGCGCCGATCTCGACGTCGTCCGGGTGCGCCCCAACCGCGAGAACGCGTTCGCCATTGTCCCGGTGCGCCGCCAGCAACCTGGCGACGGTGCCGATCAGCTCGTCCGGCCGCAGCGGCTTCTGCAGGAACTCGGCGGCCTTGCCGCGCATCGCCCCGACAGCGTTCCCCACCGTGGCGTGCGCGGTGATGACGGCGACCGGCATGCTCGGCGCGAGCTCGCGCAGCCTGCCGAGTAGCTCTATGCCCGTCATACCCGGCATCTCGATATCGGTGAGTACGAGGTCCCACCGGCCTTGCGCCACCCGGATCAGCGCCTCGGCCGGGTCGGTTACGTGCTCGACCGCATAGCCTCCCCGTCCGGCCAGCACTTCGATGGCATACCGGCTGGCATCCGGGTCATCCTCGACCAGCAGGATCCGGTCCGGCCCGTGTTCGTGTCGCACGCTCATGCCCATCAGCCTTGACCGTCACGGTTGCAGGCCGGGTCGCCGACAGGTAGCAGGCTGGTAGCAAGAGCGTTAGCCGGCCTGCGGCCGGACATACCGGTAGCCAAACCCCCGGACTGCCTCAATCGGTGACCCGTCCCGCGCGCCGGGACTGAGCTTGCGGCGCAGCCGCATGATGCTGAACTTCACCCGGTCGGGCCCGACGCGGCCGGGATCGTTCCAGGCAAGCTCCAGCAACTGGGACGGGGACAGTACCTGGCCGGGGTGCGCTATCAGGGCCCCGAGCAGCCGGAATTCGATGGGCGTCAGCACCGCCTGCTGGTCGCCCACACTGACCTCGCAGGACCGGTAATCCACGCGCAAGAAGCCGTCATCGAAGCAGTCGGCCGCCATGCCGAGTTCGGGCACCAGGCCCGCCGGATCGGCGGCCGCGTCCGGACCGGTCAGGCCAGTCGGGCCGGACGGACCGGTCAGGCCGGTCAGACCGGACGGGCCGGTCAGGGCGGCGGGCTGCGCGGCGACGCGGCGCAGCAGCACCTGCACCCTGGCCAGCAGCTCGGCATTCCCGAAAGGCTTGGCCAGGTAGTCGTCGGCGCCAGCGCGCAGGCCACGCACTTTGTCGTTCTCATGACCGTAGGCAGTCAGCATCAGTACCGGCGTATCGCTGATGTCGCGGATCCGCTCCAGCACCGCCCAGCCGTCCAGCGCCGGCAGGCCAACGTCGAGCAGGACCAGCATCGGCCGGTGGTCATGGAACTCGCGCAGCCCGGCGCGCCCCTCGGCGGCGCCAATGACCTCGTAGCCGCCGCGCCGCAGCACGGTGCTGATGGCGAGCGCTATGTCCGGGTCGTCCTCGATGACGAGGATCACGCCAGTCACCGGCGGAGCGGCAGCCGGACGACGATAGTGGTACTGCTCCCTTGCACGCTGGACGCCTCGACGGTGCCCCCGTGCAGTTCGGCGATGGCCTTCGCAGTCGCCAGCCCGAGGCCGGTGCCAGGAACCTGCGAGCCGATGGCGTTGGACGCGCGGAAGAACCGCTCGAATAGCTGGCTGATTTCCGCAGCCGGGATGCCGATGCCGGAGTCGGAGACGCTGATCTCCCAGTCGCGGTCGTCGCAGCTGGACCGCACCTCGATGTGGCCGCCCGGCTGGCTGAACTTGATCGCGTTCGAGATCAGGTTGTCCAGGATCTGCTGCAGCCGGATCCGGTCCGCCTCGATCGCCGGGCCGTCGCCCTGGCTGACGCGCAGCTCCAGGCCTGCGCGCGCGACGCTCGCCGAACTGGCTCGGACCGCATCGCTGACGACGTCGGGTATCACCACCGGCGCCATTTCCAGCGCGACGCCGCCCTCATCCAGATGATCGAGTTCCAGCAGATCACTAACCAGCCGCAGCAGCCGCTCCGCGTTGCGCTGGATTATCTCGATGTATTCATCCGCCTGTTCCGGGAAGCCGCGCTGATCCTCCTTCATGAGCTGGGCGAAGGAGACAATCGAGGTGAGCGGCGAGCGCAGCTCGTGTGAGACCGTCCCCAGGAACTGCGTCTTGGCCAGGTCGAGATCGCGAAGCCTGGCGTTCTGCGTGGCCAGCTGGCGACGCGCTAGCTCGCGCTCGGTTTCGGCCTGTTTGCGCTCGTCTACGTTCGTGACGGCCACCAGGTGCCCGGTGCAGCTGCCGCCCGCGTCGATCAGCGGCCGCACCGCGCCGTGCACCCAGATGTCGGTGCCGGGCACGGTGCGCAGCCTGAAATCGATGCGCAATTCGGAGCCGGCTGCCGTGGTGGTGGCTAGCCGGGCCCTGACCTGGGGCGCATCGTCCGGATGCACGCTGCTCAGCCATGGCCGGCCTAGTGCCTCACGATCCGACAGACCGGTGAGCTTGCACCATCGCCCGTTCACGAACGTGGTCTGGCCGTCGATATCAGCCTGGACGATGCCGACCGGGGCGAGCTCAGACAGCAGGCCGAACCGCACGTCTGTCTCGAGTTCCTTCGCCTCGGCCTGGGGCAGGTCCCGGACATTGTGCGCGAAGGCACAGAAGAAGGTCGCGCTGCCTACGTTCAGGGCCAGCGGCGTGAACGTGATGAGCGGCTCGCTGCCATCGGCCCGCATGCCCTGCAGCCGGAGCCTGCTGCCAAATGCCGACGTGTCTCCCGTCGCGACGTAAGCCGCCATTCCCTCCCGGAAGATGGGCCGGTGCCGCTCCGGTATCAGCAGCGCTGGCATGTCCTTGCCGAGGGCCTCTGCCCGGGACCGGCCGAACAGCACCTCGGCGGCCTGGTTGAACTCGCAGATCCGTCCGGCTTCGTCGACCGCGACTACCGCATCGGGAGCCGCGGCCACCAGCGCGGAGTCCAGGCGGTCACCGGCCTGTCCCGGCTGCAGCTGGCCGAGCCGGGAGGCCATCATCGTGGCGCAGGCGGTCAGCACGGCGGTGGCATCGGCCAGCGGCGCTGCCTGCCCGCCGACCACCGCGAGAGCGCATAGCCGCTGTCCGGCGATCGGGGCCGCGTAGGCCACCGCCAGCGGCCGCCGAGTGCGCCCGCTGCCGATGTCCGCGTGGAAGCTAGCCTGCGGCCCGGAGACGCTGCCACGCACTGCGCATTGCGCCCTGATCGCTGCGACCAGGCTGGCTTCCGCTGCCGAACTGCCGTGATATGCCTGGTTCCAGGCCAGCGGTGCCGCAGTGGCGGGCCGTAGCGCCACGGCGCAGTCGGCGCCGAGGATCGTAGTGACCTGCTGAAGCACGACCCGGATGCCCCTGACCGCGTCGCCGCCAGTCAGCAGGTGCGCGGCCGCCATGGCAGCCAGGTCCGCGAGGGCGGTGCCGTCGCGCTGTCTGCTCGTACCTCTGGTGTGCCTGCCCGACTTGACTGCGTTGCCGGCCGTCGTCCCCATTCCACCAATCCCCACCCACTGGCGGCGTGCTTCGTCCCCATATTCCCGTCACGGGCACTGTCTCCTGGGCTAATACCCCCGCGAGCGGCCAGCGAAAGTCACGATCCGATCATGGACGCGACCGCAGCCCGAACTGCCAGCTGGCACCAGTCGCCTGCACGCGGCACAAGGAACGGGCCGGCCGCCGCGCCTGATGACGCTGCGGCCGGCCCGTAGCCGCTACTTGCTGCCGCCGGCCGATAGGACTCCTGGTCGGCGGCTCAGAGATTTCTCAGGCCTTCACGGCCTCGATCTCGAGGTGCAGGGAGATCTTGTCGGCCACCACGGCGCCGCCGTTGGCCATCGGGGCGCTGAAGTTCACGTTGAAGTCGCGCCTGTTGATCTCGCCGGTGGCGGTGAACCCGGCCCTGGTGCCGCCGAACGGGTCGGGGCCGAAGCCGTTGAGCTCGAGGTGCAGCGGCACGCTCTTGGTGACGCCCTTGAGCGTGAGGTCACCGTCCACGATGTACTCGCCGTCTGCCACCCGGATGCCGGTGGACTTGTACGTCATCGTCGGGTAGGTCTCGACCTCGAAGAAGTCGGCTGACTGGATGTGCCCGTCACGCTGCTCGTTGCCGGTGTTGATCGACGTCAGGTCGATCTCTGCGGTCACGGTGGAGGCCGTCGGGTCGGCCGCGGTGACGATCTCGCCGCTGAAGTTACTGAACCGGCCGCGGACCTTGCTGACCATCATGTGCCGTACCGAGAAACCAACCTCAGAGTGGACCGGGTCGATGGTCCACGTGGCGGCCTCATAGCCGGGGATGACGGTCTCGATGTTCGTTGTGGTCACTGGTATTCACTCCCGTGAGCAAGTAGTTGAAAGCGATCTGGTTGAGTACTCAAGGACTATCACACCAGGATTGCAGTTGTCAAACGCTCAACTACCCGGGTATGCTGGCAGCGTGGCCGACTCCGAGACACGGTGGCTGAGCACCGATGAGCAGCAGGCGTGGCGCGCCCTTCTGACGGCGACGCACACGCTGTTCTCCGCTGTCGAGGGCCAGCTGCAGCGAGAGTACGGGATCCCGCACGGCTACTACGAGATCCTCGTACGGCTGTCTGAGTCCCCCGGCCGTGAGCTGCGGATGAGCCAGCTCGCCGAGGCGTCTACCTCGAGCAAGAGCCGGCTGTCCCATGCTGTCGCCCGGCTGGAGGAACGCGGCTGGGTGCAGCGGCTGGATTGCGAGACAGACCGGCGTGGTCAGCTGGCACGGCTGACCGACGCAGGTTTTGCTGCGCTGGAGGCAGCCGCGCCTTCGCACGTCGAGCAGGTACGGCGGGTGCTGTTTGACCGGATCACCGCCGAGCAGGTCGGGCAGCTGACCGCGATCAGCACCGCCATCACATCCGGTTGCGAGAGCGCCGGCCCGCTCGCCGAGAGCTGCCTTGCTGCCTGCGACGGCGAGAACGAGGACGAGGATCTACTCGAGCCCAGCCACGCCGACCGCCTGAGCTAACCCAGGCAACCGACAGCCGCGCTCCGCGTTACTGGCGCACGCACTGTTGCCGGCGCCCGTCAGCCAGTCAGCCCGTTAGCCCGTCAGTGGCCGGTGCGAGCCATCGCGGCCATCCGGTCGGCTATGGCGGCCGGATCGGCACCGGGCTCCGCGCGCAACCCGGCGATGACGCCGTCGCGGTCCAGATCACTGCGGTTCTGGCTCAGCTTCTGCTTGGCCGCCACGGCGGTGATGACAAGCTCGACTCCGACGATGGCCCGCAGCTGGCCGTCGATGTACTCCGGCGGGGCATCGGTCACCGCCCACGGATGCTCCCGGCCGTCCTCGTGCCGCCTGGTGAGCCTAGTCACCAGGTCCCGCAGCCACTGGGTGTCCTGGTGGAAGGCGACCGTGCCGGTCAGGTGCACGGTCTCGTAGTTCCAGGTAGGTACCACCCGGCCGTGCCGCGCCTTCGCCTCATACCAGGCGGGCGAGATATATGCCTGCGGCCCGTGCACGATGGCGAGCGCCTCAGCGCCGGGCAGTGCCGTCCGCCATTGCTCGTTGGCGATCGCGATATGGCCGAGCAGCCGACCGTAGCTGGCCGGCGCGCCCGGCGAAACGGCCACGCCTGGCTCTTTCCGCGCTGGCTCAGTCGGCGCTGGCCCGGTCTCCGCTGGCCCGGTCTCCGCTGGCCCGGTCTGCGCTGGGCCGGCCGGTCCCAGATCACCGGCAGCAGCGTCGCGACGGGCCTGGTGCCGTCGAAGGTCACCAGGTCGGCTGCCTGCGCCGCGTCGACGAACGCCTCGACCTCGGCCATGTCGGACACGCTGAAATGCGGGGGCACGTACATGCGCCGAGTTTAACTTCCGGGCCGAAACCGGGCGCAGGCCATGATCACGAAGACAAGGCAGCGTTCCGCGGTCTTTCCTGGCTGGATCACGAAATCCGCGCGCACACGCGCCCGCGGGCCCGCCTAGACTGATGACCAACGCGCTGACGGAGACAAGTAGCGCCAGATCACGTGAGCAGCCAGCGCCGGTAACCGGACCAGGTCACCCGCAGGCAGAGAGCCGCCGGAAGCTGAGAAGGCGGCCTCGCGTCCTGGTGGCGAAGACACTCCCGAGCGCAGGGAGGAACGGCGGCCGCAACCAGCGGCAGCTCAATGCCCTGCCGGCTAGCCCCCGTCACCGGGCAAACGAGGTCGTCCCGGCCAGCCCCCATGGCAGCCGACGGCGGCGAAAGTGCGGTGGCACCGCGAGTTCCCTTATCGCCCGCACTCCCAAGGGGTCGCACAAATCCCCAGGGGAGCTGTGATGATCTCACGAGTACTGTCCGGCGAACTGGCTGAGCATGTCGGCCAGCGCGTCACGATTGCCGGCTGGCTGCACCGCCGCCGGGAATTGAAGTCCGTTACCTTTCTCATCATCAGGGACAGGGCCGGCCTGGCACAGGTCGTCCTGCCGCCGGATCTGCCGTGCGCGGTCCCGGAGGAGACAGTCCTCCAGGTTGACGGCCTCGTCGTCGCGAACGCCCAGGCACCTGGTGGCGCCGAGCTCACCAGCCCGGTGCTCACGCAGTTGTCCGGGCCGGCGGTTGCGCCGCCGTTCGACTTGTACCGGCCCGCGCTTACTGCCGCGCTGCCGACGATCCTGGATCATGCCCCCACCACGCTGCGCCATCCGCAGCTGCGGGCCGGCTTCGAGATCGCGGCCACCAGCGCGGCCGGGTTCCGGGCGGCGCTGGACCAGCGCGGCTTCACCGAGATCTTCACGCCGAAAATCGTGGCGTCGGCGACCGAGTCCGGCGCGAGCGTATTCCGGCTCGACTACTTCGGCCGGCCCGGCTACCTGGCCCAGTCTCCGCAGTTCTACAAGCAGGCCATGGTCGGCGTGTTCGAGCGGGTCTACGAAGTTGGCCCGGTGTTCCGGGCAGAACCGCACGACACCGCCCGGCATCTGGCCCAGTACGCCAGCCTCGACGCTGAGCTCGGGTTCATCACCGATCACTTCGACGTGATGCCCGTCTGCCGGGACGCCATCGCGGGCATGACCGAATCAGTTCGGGAACGCAGCGCGTCCGCGATGGCGCTGCTCGGCGCTGCGCTGCCGTCAGTGCCCGAGCAGATCCCGCACATTCACTTCGCCGAGGCGATGGAACTGATCTCTCGCGCCACCGGCCAGGACCTGCAGGACGAGCCTGACCTGGCGCCCGCGCATGAGCGCTGGCTGTGCGAATGGGCGGAGCGCGAGCACGGCAGCGAGCTGATCTTCGTGACTGGCTACCCGCTGGCCAGCAAGCCGTTCTACACCCACCCCGACCCGGACCGGCCCGCCTATAGCTACGGGTTCGACCTGCTGTTCCGGGGCACCGAGATCGTGACCGGCGGCCAGCGGCTGCACCGGCACGAGGATTATGTCAGGGCGCTCGCGGCCCGGCGCATGGACGCCGGACCGCTGGCCGGGTATCTGCAGGTGTTCGAGCACGGAATGCCGCCGCACGGCGGGTTCGCCATCGGCCTCGAACGCTGGACAGCGCGGCTGACCGGTGCGGCGAACGTCCGGCAGGTGACGCTGTTCCCGCGCGACCTGCACCGGCTCAGCCCGTGAGCCAGCAGGCGGGCGGCGCCGTGCCGCCCGCCTGCCGTCGCCGCTGAGCGCCCGGCCGTCAGGTCGCTTCGGACTGCAGGATCTCGGCCACCGGACGGCGGCTGCTGGCGCGGGCCGGCAGGACGATGAGTACAGCAAGCGCGGTCAGCGTGCCTGCCACCATGGCGACCAGCCACCAGGCAGGCGGAATCGTGGTCGTACCGCCGTGACTCACCGACTCCACCAGCACGATCCCGGCCGGGATACCGAGCAGCACGGCCGGCACCGCCGGAATCAGCTGCGCCAGGCACAGCGCGGCCGCGACCTGGTCGGCGGTGGCGCCAAGCGCGCGAGTCAGCGCCGAGGAGTGCCTGGCATCCGCAGCGGTCGCCTGCGTGACAACGATCGCGTTGACCGCAGCCAGCCCGGCCAGCGTGACAGTGAGAACCAGCAGCACCTGATCGATGCGCTCCTGGCGCGGGTTCGGCAGGGCGGAGAACCCGGCAACCTTCTGCTGCGCCTGGTGGGCATGCACGGTCAGCACGGCCACGATGGTGGTCGCCGTTACCAGCACGCTGGCGCCGCTCAGCACGCTGCGGCGCGGCCTGCGCGCGGCCAGCCGTATGCCCAGGAGCAGCGGTACCGGCAGCCGTCGTGTCAGCGCTATCACCGGACGCTGCCGCCGCGGCGCGCGGGCGGCGTCTGCCAGCGCGCGCACCGTGCTGGTGCGGGCCGCGCGTATCGCGGGAATGAACGTGGCAAGCAGCGCGACCGCGATGGCCAGCCCGCAGCCCAGCCGGCTGTGGCCGGGGTGAGCGACGGGGCACCGGGCGCGCCGACCAGCCCCGCGCCCGAACTGGTGAGCAACGGGGCGGCCAGCCAGCCGGCGCCTAGTCCGGCCACCGCGGCGGTCAGGGCAAGGAGCAGGTTCTCGGCCAGCAGCACTGCCGCGACCAGACCGGGCGTGCCGCCAACGGCTTTGAGCAGGCCAACCCGGCGGGTCTGCTCGGCCATCCGGCCGCCGACCAGCACGGCGACGCTGGCGATAGCGAGCAGGCTCAGCAGCCAGCTGCCGACCAGCAGCACCCGCTGAGCGTTTCTCACCAGGTTGGCATCCTGCTGCGCGATCTGCTGCCACGGTGCCAGGGTGAGCACGCCGAACCGGCCGGCCGCGTGGGCCTGCGCGAACGCCGGTGCACTCGTCCCGGCCGCGAGCCTGAGGTTCAGTACGTAGGACAACGGCAGCACCCGGCTGGCCAGGCTCCGGGCAGTTGCGCCGGTCACCCAGATCATGCCGCAGTCATTGCTCGGGTACGGCGTGCCCTGGGTGACGAAGTCGGAGTTCGGGTACGGGGCGTTGGCGGCGGTCACAGCGATGCCCGCGACGCGGAACGGTCTGCGGTCGAGCGTGATCCGCTCGCCGACCCGCACGCCGAGCGCTTCGGCGAAGCTGCGCTCGAGTACCACGCTGCCGGGGCCGATCCAGCTGCCCTGAATGAGCTTCGGCTGGTCGATTGCGGCGGTGGTCCGGTCGCGCCCTTCGGCCATGACCCCCGCGGTGAACTTGCCGGCCCGTAGTGTCGCCCAGCCGACCGGATAGGGCCCGCCACGCCCGGCGACACCGGGAGCGCTGGCCAGCGCGGCCATGGCCGCCAGCGCGGCCGCTGGCGTCGCGGCGCGAGGCATCGGCGGCAGGTCCAGGTGGCTGGCTACCACGTCCGGTCCGGCGGTCGCCGTCCTGGTCTGCTGATAGGGCTTGCTGGTCACCCCGGCCAGCGCCAGCCCCATGGTCAGCGTGGTGGTGGCGGCCATGATCGCCACGAGCAAGAGCGCTGCCTGCACCGGCCAGCGCCGCAGATCGCGCATGACAAGCCGGCGCATCAGCAGCAGCCTGCTCACCGTCAGCCGTCCAGGTCGACGAGCGCGGAAAGCTGCCCGGTGGTGCCGCCCGTCAGCCGCGTGTCGTCGACGAACGCGCCATCACGCATGGTGATGAGCCGGTCCGCAGTGGCTGCGATCCGCGAATCGTGGGTCACGATGATCAGTGTCTGCCCGGCCGAATGCAGGTCCTCGAAGAGCCGGAGTATCTCCACGGTTGCCTCGCTGTCGAGGTTGCCGGTCGGCTCGTCGGCAAGGATCACCAGCGGCTCATTGGTCAGCGCTCGCGCGATCGCGACCCGCTGCCGCTGGCCGCCCGATAGCTGCGATGGCAGATGCTTGCTGCGGTCGGCCAGCCCGACCTGCTCGAGCAGGTCGGCGGCTCGACGGCGGGCAGCCCTGGCCGGGCGCCCGGCGAGCAGCGCAGGCAGCTCGACGTTCTCCACTGCGGTCAGCTCGTCCATGAGATGGAAGGCCTGGAAGACAAAACCGACGGCATCACGACGCAGCGCCGCCAGTCCGCGCTCGCTCATCTGGTCGGCACGCTGGCCGGCCAGCCAGAGCTGACCGGCCGACGGGCGGTCGAGGCCGCCGAGCAGGTGCAAGAGGGTCGACTTGCCGCAGCCACTCGGGCCCATCACCGCTACCGTCTCGCCCGGCGCGACATCGAGGTCGACCTGATCGACAGCCCGTACCAGCGCGGCGCCGGTGCCGTAAGTCCTGGACCCCCGCGTACCCGGAGCATGAATCCGTTCGCGTCTGGGGTCGTCATTGTGGTCCTCGCGTCTGTGCCAGCCGAACCCTGCGTCACTTGCTTCTCCGTGCCCAGCTCCGCTCGCAGGCCTCCAGCCAGTGCAGGTCTGCCTGCAGCCTGAGCACGATGCCCTCGAGCAGTAGCGCTGCCGCCGAGCCAGCCGGCTCGGCCATCACCGCGCGCTGTGCATCCCGCAGCCGCCGCAGCAGCTCCCGGCGCTGAGCGTCGACGATCGCGATCGGGTCGGCCAGACCGGCCGCCGCGGCCGCGAGCAGCTTGAGGTGGAATTCGGCCAGGTCCGGCCGTGGCCAGCTGACCTCGGCGACCCAGTCGGCGACGCGCTGCTGGCCAGCCGCTGTCAGCGCGTAGACCTTGCGATCCGGGCGGTCTGGCCCGCCTGCGGTGCGTTCGCACACCACCTGGCCCGCCTTCTCCAGCCTGGCCAGCGTGACGTAGACCTGTCCGTCGTTCATGGCATCGCCGAGCGGGCCGAGGGCCTGCCGCAGCCGGGCGCGCAGCTGGTAGCCGTGCGACGGCTCCTTGGCCAGCAGCGCCAGTATGACTTCCTGCTGCATCGCGGCATCCCCCACTAACGGCTACCAGCTAACGGTTAGCCGAGACTATAACCGTTATCTATGGCGGCGCCAACTCAGCGGCCGGAACTGGTCCGGGCATCCGGACCGGTCAGGAATCCGGACTGGTCAGGGAATCTCGATGACGACCTTGCCCACCGTGCCAGCCTCGACCGCTTCCTGCGCGGCGACGATCTGATCCAGCGGGAACCTGGTGAGCGGCAGCGGGGTCAGCCGCCCGGCGGCTATCGCGCGGCTGATGTCGGCGGCAGCCTGATCAAGCGCCTCGGCTGGCACCCCGTACAACAGGACGAAGCGGACAGTGACATTGGCAGCCATGCACCTGCGCACCGGCAGCACCGGGTCGGCGGCCTCGGCCGCGTAGTCCACGATGTGCGTCTGCGGACCGGACAGCGCGAGGTCGAGGTCGAGATTCGCGCTGAGGGCCAGCTCCACGATCCGGTCCATCTGCGGGGCGAACGCCCTGAGCTGGTCAGCGGCCCCAGCCTGCCGGTAATTGACGACCAGGTCCGCGCCCGCCCGCCGCGCCAGCTCGGCCTTCTCCGGTCCGCTGACGGTAGCGGCCACCCGACCGCCGAAGTGCTTCGCCAGCTCGATGGCGAAATGCCCGACAGCGCCGGCACCCCCAGCTACGAGCACGTTCCTGGCGTCGATCGGGCCATCGGCGAACAGGCACCGGTGCGCGGTCATGGCCGGGACGCCCAGGCACACGCCGAGCTCAGCTGGTGCGCCATCGGGAAGCGGCACGGCCTGCCGCGATGCCAGCACCGACCACTGGGCAGCCGTCCCCCAGCGCTGGCCGGCCGCCGCCAGGAATGTCCACACCCGCTGCCCGACGCGGTCGGCCGGGACACCCTCGCCCACGGCGTCGATCACGCCGACGCCATCATGGTGCGGGACCTGGAATCCGTCGATGGGCCGCGGCGTCGATCCGGCCCTGGACTTCCAGTCGGTCGGATTCACGCCGGATAGCTGCATCCGGACCCGCACCTGGCCCGGCCCTGGCTCCGGTCTGTCGATCTCCTCGATTCGCAGCACTTCTGCCGCGGGCCCGTAACGGTCATACAGCGCTGCCTTCATCGGCAGACTCCTCCCGGCGGTCGAGCTCTGGTGGCCAGCGCCTGGCCGTAGGACCAGGCGGTCGCGCTGCCCGCGGCGTCAGCCGACGGGCACGATCTTCGCGATCTCGGCGAGGTCGGCTGCTGTCGGCTCCCAGCCGCCTGCCGACGCGTTGGCCCGAACTTGCGCGGCCGACATCGCCCCGGCGATCACGGCGGCGCAGCCTGGCAGCGCGGCGAGCCCGCCGATGGCGACCTCCAGCAGCGACCTGCCGCGCTGCTCTGCCCAGTCGGCGAGCGCCTCTACCTTGTCCAGTTTCTCGTCGGTCACGTAATCCGAGCGGTCCGCTAGCCTCGTTCCGGCCGCTGGCGGCTGGCCTCGCCTGACCTTGCCGGTGAGCAGGCCGTTCGCCAGCGGAAAGTACGGCAGCACGCCGAGGCCGAACTGCTGCGCGGCTGGCACCACATCCAGCTCCGCCTGGCGTTCCAGCAATGACCAGTGATTCTGCGCGGACACGAACGGCGTCAGCCGCAATTCGCGCGCTGTCGCCGCGGCAGCGGCGATCTGAACGGGCGAGAAATTCGAGTGGCCGATGTAACGGACGTAACCACCCTGGACCAGTTCGGTCAGTGCCGCGAGCGTCTCCTCGATCGGCGTCACCGGATCCGGAGTATGGATCTGGAACAGGTCGATGTAGTCAGTGCGCAGACGGCGCAGCGACTGCTGGACCGCGCGGCGGATGTAGCCGCGACCGCCCTTAGCCCCGGCCGCCGGGCCGTAGCCAAGGTCCGCGGCCTGATGGCCGAACTTGGTAGCCAGCACGACCTGATCCCGGCGGCCCGCCAGAACCTCGCCGAGAATCTCCTCCGACCGGCCGCCACCGCCGTAGCTGTCGGCCGTGTCGAGCAGCGTGACACCAGCCTCGATCGCCGCGTCCACGACCGGTCTGGCCTGCTCAGCGTCCAGCCTGCGACCGAAGTTGTTGCAGCCGAGTCCGACGACCGATACGACGAGTCCCGAGTTGCCGACGGCCCGGTATCGCATGATTCCAGCTTTCTGCGCGCGTCAGGTTAGGTCCTCCGCGATCGTACCGGGACCAGGTGCGGCGGCCGAAGCCAGCGCGGGCCCCCGGCCCTGGTGGGCCGCGGAAGGCACTAGCGTGAAATCTCATCTGCGATATCATTAGGTAAGCGGCGTTTAAGGACAACTTCTATACGCACTTGCGCCAGAAACGAGACTTCGAAAAAGTGCGGCCCCGGCCGAAAGCGTTATGGCGGCAGTATCGGCCGTGCCACCATAGTCGGTACAGGCGGCGCATTCGGGAGGGAGCGCGGCTCATGGCGGATAGCACAGTCACGCCTGAGGAGATTAGTTGTGCCGCACGGACCAGTAATGCCTGACGGGACGCCATCCGGCCTGCCGTCGCCCCCCGGCCCCGGCGCGCCGACGGTGCTGCGCATCCTGCTCGGCACGCAGCTCAGGAAGCTCAGGGAGGCCCGCGGGATCTCCGCCCATGAGGCGGCTCAAGCCATCCGCGGGTCGGAGTCGAAGATCAGCAGGATCGAGCTCGGCCGCAACTCCGTCCGCGAAGTCGACATCGCTGACTTGCTGAACCTGTACGGGGTCACCGATGCGGCCGAGCGTGAGCAGCTGCTGACGTTAGCCAGCCAGGCGAACCAGCAAGGCTGGTGGCACCGCTACCAGGATGTCCTGCCCACCTGGTTCCAGGCCTATATCGGGCTGGAAGAGTCAGCGGAGTCGATCCGGAGCTTCGACGCTCAGTTCGTGCCGGGTCTGCTGCAGACCGAGGATTACTCCATCGCCGTGATTCAGCTGGGTGCGTACTCGTCCGAGGACACCGACAGGCTCGTTTACCTGCGTAAAGAACGACAGCGCCGGTTTGCGTCCGGCGGCCTGCGGCTATGGGCGGTGATCGACGAAGTGGCGCTGCGGCGTCCGGTCGGCAGTCCCGCCATGATGCGCGCGCAGCTTGAGCATCTGCTGGACATCTCCGACCGGCCCGGCCTCACCATTCAGGTCACGCCGTTCCTGACCGGGGCGTCCTATGCGGCACCGGGCAGCTTCAGCATCCTGAGCTTCGCCACCGACGACCTTCCCGACGTCGTCTACGTCGAGCAGCTCACCAGCGCGATGTACCTGGACAAGCCGGCGGACGTCGACCGGTACGCCAGTGCCATGGACCAGATCAGCGCGACCAGCACCACACCCGAGCAGACGACTGACTTTCTCCGCGCGATGCTCGCGGAGTTGGAGGGAACCTAGTGAGCACGACGACCAGCATCGGGGCTGATGGCCGTCACGACGGCGTCAGGTGGATCAAGAGCAGCTACAGCGGGCCTACCGGCGGCAACTGCGTCGAAGTGGCATTCCTGGCCGGCGGCGACGTCGCCGTCCGTAACTCGCGGCACCCGCAAGGGCCTGCCCTCGTCTTCACCAGGACCGAGTGGGATGCATTTGTCAGCGGCGCACAAGACGGCGAGTTCGGCATTCCGGACTGACCGGACTGACCGGGGTGCCGGCCGGCGATCTGGCGCTGCCCACGGCGCCGCCCGTGCCCGCGGGCCACGGCACCTGACCGTTCCGGGTGCCGCTGGCCGGGGCGCTGCGCCATCGCCGACGCCTCAACGTGATCGCGGCCAAGGCCGGGCTGGCCGCCCCAGCGCGACGCCGACAGCCCCCGGGATCATGGCGCGGGCCTGATCCCGGGGGCTGCCAGTTACTCTGCCCCGCCCGGTCTTAACTCACTGGCAGTTCGAAATCGCCGGCCTTGATGCCCGTGACGAACGCCGACCATTCCTCGCTGTCGAAGACGTGCGCCGGCTTTGCGATGTCCTTGGAGTCCCGGATCGCCACCATGCCGCCAGGCAGGTGAGCGACCTGAACGCAGGCCGAGTTGTTGCAGGCGCGGCTGGTAATCCACGCTGCATTAGAAGTGTCGTATTGGGACATTCCGGTGTTCCTTTCAGGTGGATTCTGCGGATTCTGCGGAAATGGAGCGGATCAGCCGTGCCGAATCGGCTGGCGGAAGTGCAGTCGCGCGCAGGAGATCGAAAGCCTCAGACCGCGCGCGAACCTCGCGATCACGTTCTTCGATGTACGCCTGCCCGGTCACCCCCTCCGTATACAGGACATCGGGATCAAAGCGCTCAGGGAATTCGATAATGGCGAACGAGCCCCCCATACCCGCGTGCAGGCCACTGCCGAACGCGAGCACCTGAAGCGTGACATTCGGCCATTGGCTCGTTTCGTAGAGGTGGTCAAGCTGCTCTCGCATCACCCGCGATGGCCCGATCATCCGCCGCAGCACGCCCTCGTCCAGGATGATCCACAGTTCCAGCGGGTCCGCGCGGGTCAGCACGTCCTGCCGCTGCATGCGGAGCTTGACTAGCCTGTCTATCTCCTCGGGCGTCTGCCGTCGGCGCACCGTTGACATCACCGCGCGCGCGTAGTCCTCGGTCTGCAGCAGCCCGTGCACGACTTGCGCCTCGTACACCCGCAGCGACGCTGCCTCCGCCTCCAGTCCGACGTAGATGCCGAACCCTGTCGGCAGCACGCCGTCCCAGACGGCCCACCAGCCCTTGCGATGTCCTTCCCGTGCCATCTCCAGCAGGACCTGCCGCTGGGACGGATCGTCCACGCCGTACAGCTCGAACATCGAATTCAGATAGGCCGTCCGGGTGGGTGCCTTGCCCGTCTCGATCCTGGACAGCGTCGATGGCGCGAGGCCGAGCCGCTCGGCCACTTCCTCGAGCTTGATCGACTGTGACTCGCGCAGTCGCCTTAACTCGCTGCCGAGCCGACGGCGGCGAACTGTTGGGCCGACCGACATCTGGCACTCCCCCTTTGCGGGAAACAAGCAGCCAGATTGGTCGCAAGCTGAGGCTGGGCTGCCTGGAGCACTCTCTTGCGCTTGACGATACACGACATGACGCTCTCCGTGAGATCCCATCTGAGATTTCGCGGCTGTGATTTGTGCCATGCACTTGCGTGCCGTGCATAGTCACATCATCATTGATAACAGAAGGCGTCGCGAACGTGCACCGTCAGTGTTCAGGTTCGGGTTCGGTCGCCAATGCTTGAAATGGACGGCACGCCGTTCTCGAGCCGCCAGTTTGCCTGGTGCCGGCCGCCAGGAGTGGTCGGCTGCCGGGCACTGCAGGCTGTCGGGCACTGCTTGTTCTGGCGCACTGCGGGAGGGAGCAACGACGATGGCCTCCACCGCTACCGGGATGAGCGATGCGGCCCAGGACCTGGCCAGCATGGCTGGCGCGGCGGTTCTCGGCAGCCTCACGGTGCCGGGCCGGCCTGAGCGCGTCCGGGAGGCGCGATCGTTCGTCGCCAAGGCCCTGGGCGAGTTACACCCCACCCTCGACACCGCCGTGCTGCTCACCTCCGAGCTGGTGACGAATGCCGTCACCCACAGCAGTTCGCGCTGCGATGGCGGCACCGTCACGCTGCTGATCATGGAGTCAGCCGGCGGCGTCCGGATCGAGGTAGTCGACCAGGGATCTGACCTCAGCTCCCCCGTCGTTCGCGGCGATGTCTACGCCTCCGACGGGCATGGCCTGTTTCTCGTGCAGACCCTCTCCGATCAGTGGGGATACCTGCGCGAGCCGTCGGGCACGACGGTCTGGTTCTGGCTCAGCGGAGCCCGGCCAGCTGCTCAGTAGCCACCCGGCGGCCAGCGAGCACCGCCTGGCCCCCACGGTCGCAGCTGCGCTTTCCGGCCGCCTCAGGCGCGGCCTGGGCCGCGCGCTGCCCGGCCGGCCGGCCCGGTCCGCTTCTCCCGCAGCCGCATCGTCACCAGTACCGGCGTGCCCGCGAAGCCAAACTCCTCGCGCAGCTTGCGCTCAATGAAGCGCCGGTAGCCCGCCTGCAGGAAACCGCTAGTGAACAGCACGAAATGCGGTGGCTTGGTGCCGGCCTGGGTGGCAAACATGATCTTGGGTTGCTTACCGCCGCGCACCGGTGGCGGCGTCGCCGCGATCAGCGCGGACAGCCACGCATTCAGCCGGCCCGTCTGAACCCTGGTCTCCCAGTTCGCCAGCGCAAGTTCCAGCGCAGGCACGAGCCGGTCCACGTGCCAGCCCGTCCTGGCCGAGATGTTCACTCGCGGCGCCCAGCGCGCATTGTGCAGCTGGCGGTCAATCTCCTTGTCCAGGAATTCCCTGCGGTCCGCGTCGACCAGATCCCACTTGTTGTAGGCGATGACCAGCGCCCGGCCCGCCTCGATGACCATCGAGATGATCCTCAGGTCCTGCTCGGCCAGCGGTTCGCTGGCATCGACAAGTACCACCGCCACCTCGGCCCGCTCCAGCGCGCGCTCGGTGCGCAGGGCGGCGAAGTAGTCGGCGCCCTGAGTGTCCCGCACCCGCCTCCTGATGCCAGCGGTGTCCACGAACCGCCAGGTCTGTCCGCCGAGGTCAATGAGTTCGTCGACCGGATCGCGGGTCGTGCCGGCCACCGAGTCCACCAGCACGCGCTCGGTGCCGGCCAGCTTGTTGAGCAGGCTCGACTTACCCACGTTCGGCCGCCCGATCAGCGCGACCCGCCGCGGGCCGCCCGCGTCCTCGTCACGCTCCTGCGGCGCTTCCGGCAGCGCGGACAGCACGGCGTCAAGCAGGTCCCCGCTGCCCCGCCCGTGCAGGGCACTGACAGGTACCGGCTGGCCCAGGCCAAGTGACCACAGCGAGTGCACATCAGGCTCGCCCGGCGCGTCGTCCACCTTGTTCGCCGCCAGCACCACCGGCTTGCGGGAACGCCGCAGCACTGCCGCGACCGCGTCATCGGCGTCGGTGACACCCACGGTGGCGTCGACCACGAAGAGCACGGCGTCGGCCGCGTCGACGGCGATCCGCGCCTGGGCAGCCACCCGCGCGGCCAGCGCAGGCGTTCCTTCCACCGACGGCTCCCAGCCACCGGTATCGACCAGGGTGAATGCCCGACCGCGCCAGTTCGCGTCGTAGCTGACCCGGTCGCGGGTGACGCCTGGAGTATCCTCGACGACCGCCTGCCGGCTGCCGAGGATCCTGTTCACCAGCGTGGACTTGCCGACGTTCGGCCGGCCGACCACGGCAAGGACGGGAACGACAGCCTGCGGACCGGCTGTGTCCTGCTCCGGCTCAGCCACCTGACATCATCGCCTGCCGCGCCCTGACCAGCGCCACGATGCGGGCGACGACGTCGTCCACCCCGGACTCGGTCGTGTCGATCGGGATCGCGTCCGCGGCCATGACCATCTGCGCGGCGTCGAGCTTATCCCTGGTGGCCTGCTCCCGCCTAGTGGCCTCGACGGTAGCCGCCGGGTCGGCGGCGAGGTCGGCGCTCCGGCGCTGAGCTCTGGCCTCCTCACTAGCCGTCAGGTAGACCTTGATGTCAGCGTCCGGCGCGACCACCATGCCGATGTCGCGCCCTTCGGCCACAATGCCGGCCGCCTGCGCCGCCGCCGCGATGATGCGGCGCTGCATGCCGATCAGCAGGTCGCGCACCGGCGGCAGGGCGGCGACCAGGCTGACCGCATTCGATACCTCGCGGGTCCGGATCGGGACCGCAACGTCCTGGCCGTCTACGTAGATCTGCGGCGCAGCCGCATCGGGCACTACGGTGAGGCGCGGTTCGCCAAGGCGGGCCAGCACGGCTGCCGGATCAGCGACGTCAATGCCGTGACCGAGCATCCACCAGGTCAGCGCCCGGTACATCGCGCCGGTGTCGAGGTAGTGCAGGCCGAGGTCGAGCGCCACCCGGCGGGCCGCGGTCGACTTGCCCGACCCTGCCGGGCCGTCGACGGCAACGACCAGGCCAGGCTCGCCGCCTCGGGCAAAAGGCGCGATACCTGGTGATACCGTTCTGGCTGCTGATTCGGTCACGAAGCGATGCTACCGGCGAACAGGCCAGCCTCCGGCAGCCAGCACGGCGGACAGCGCCGGCCGCCTCCGGTCGCACCGACAACTCGGCCACGCCGACCGGCAGACCCGGCGAGTGCTCGATGCTGACATCCTCGATATTGACCCCTGCATCGCCCGCGGCGCAGAACAGTCTGGCCAGTTCGCCGGGCCGGTCGGGAATCACGACCTGAACCGAGATGAAACCGCGGGCCGGCCCGCCGCGCTTGCCAGGGATCCTGGCGACCCCGGCGATGCCGCGCTCCAGCAGCTCGGCAAGCTGCTTACCGGCTTGCTCGTCGCCGGCTGCCAGGCTCTCCAGCGCGATGGCCACCTGCGCGAGGTCGGCGGCTACCTCGCGCGAGGACCGCGCCGGCCGGGCCGGCGTTCGCGGCCAGGATCTGCAGCCACATGTCAGCCCCGGAAGCAGCGATCCTGGTCACGTCCCGAAGTCCCTGGCCGGCCAGCGCGAGCGCGCTGGCCGGGGCCGACTCAAGCCGGGCCGCCATCGCCGCAGCGACCACGTGGGGTGCGTGCGAGACCAGCGCTACCCACTGGTCATGCTCGGCCGCCGGCACCCGGACTGGCTGGCCACCGCACGCCTCGGACAAACCCGTTACCAGAGATAGTGCCTGCTCATCGTTCTCCGGCTGCGGGCAGATGACCCAGGGGCGGCCGACGAAGAGATCGGCTCTGGCCGCCGCCGGACCGGACCGCTCCCGGCCGGACAGCGGGTGGCCGGGCACGTAACTGGCCAGGTCGCAGCCAAGTTCGCGGGCCGCCGCCAGCGGCAGCTCCTTGACGCTGGCCACGTCGGTGTAACAGCGGGCCAGCGGCTGCGCCTGAGCCGCGAGCAGCTCCGGCGCGACCGCCGCGGGTGGCACCGCCAGCACCGCGACGTCGGCTGGACCGCCGGGAATCCGGCCCGCCGGCAGCGGCTGGCCGGCACCGATCTCCGCGGCCAGCCGCACGGCGTCGGCGTCCCGGTCAGACAGCCACACAGTGATGCCCTGCTCCCGCAGCGCGAGCGCCACCGACGTGCCGATCAGGCCGGTCCCTATGACCACGACACTGGCCGGCCGGACGGCCGTCATTGGGCGATGTCCAGCCGCAACGCCGCAGCGCCGTGCAGGTAGACGTGCTGCAGCGCGGACCGCGGCTTGCTGGTCTCGATGTGCATCATCAGCCGCACGACGCGGGGCATGGCGCCGGGCACGTCCAGCTCGGACGCGCACAGCAGCGGCACCTCCTGGAAACCGAGCTGTCGCGCTGCCAGCGCGGGGAACTCCGCGGTCAGGTCCGGAGTGGCGGTGAAGATGACACTGATGACGTCGTCGGGGCTGAGCTCGTTCCGGGTCATCACCTCCGTGACCAGATCAGCGGTGCCGGCCAGGATCTCGGCACGGTCGTTGCCGCCGACCTGCACTGCGCCGCGGACTGCACGGACAGCCACTTGCCCTCCCCATTCCTCGCCCTGGTTGCTAGTGCGTGCAGCCGCTAGAGGCCGACCGCCGCATACAGCTCGCCGACCTCTTTGGTCGACAGCTGCCTGGTCGTACCCGGCCGCAGCGAGCCGAGCGCAATCGGGCCGACCTGGGTCCGCACCAGCCTGGAGACCGGATGGCCAACCGCGGCGAGCATGCGCTTGACAATATGCTTGCGGCCCTCATGCAGGGTAATCTCCACCAGCGCCCGGTTCCCCAGCCGCTCGACAACCCGGAACCGGTCCGCACTCGCCACCCCGTCATCGAGCTCGACCCCGGTGATGAGCTGCCTGCCCAGGTCCCGCGGCACCGGGCCGGATACCTCGGCCAGGTAGGTCTTCGGCACGCCGAACCGCGGATGGGCGAGCCGGTGCGCCAGCTCGCCGTCGTTCATCAGCAGCATCAGGCCCTCGGTGTCGTAGTCGAGGCGGCCGACATGAAACAGCCGCTCGGCCGTGCCGCCGAGCAGGTCGGCCATCGTCGGGCGGCCGCGGCTGTCCGACATCGTGGTGAGCACCCCGGCCGGCTTGTTCAGCGCGACATAGACGAGGTCCTCCCTGGCCGGGATGCGGTTACCGTCGACGCGGATGATCTGGTGCTGCGGATCGACCCTGGCGCCGAACCTGCGCACCACCTCGCCGTCGACCTCCACGCGGCCGGCGCCGATAAGTTCCTCGCAGTGCCGCCTGCTGCCCAGCCCGGCGGCGGCCAGCACCTTCTGCAGGCGGACGCCGTCCGGCACATCGGTAAGGGAGTCGCGATCGGCCGCGCCGCCGGCCGCCGACCAGTCGTCGTCATCATCGAAGTCAGGTCCGGACAGGCTGGCTGCCGCAGCTCTGGCCCTGGCCAGCTCTGCCGCGCTCAGTCCGGCCGCGGGCAGCGGGGGGCCGGCGGTCCCGCCCTGGCGGCCTGCCCGGCCGGGGCCGACCGGGCCGCCCCGTCCGGCGCCCTGGCTGTCTCGCCGCGGGCGGTTACCGGTCGGAGTCATGACCCGGATCCAGTTCATCGTCGAGATGATCCGGCAGGAACGGGACCAGGTCCGGCAGGTCAGTAATGCTGGCGAGGCCGAGCCGCTCGAGGAAGTAACCGGTGGTCTGGAACAGGATCGCACCGGTCTCCGGATCGCTGCCCGACTCCTCCACCAGGCCGCGGAGCACCAGGGTGCGCATCACGCCGTCGCAGTTCACGCCGCGCACCCCGGACACGCGGGCCCGGCTGACCGGCTGGCGGTAAGCGACGACCGCCAGCGTCTCCAGCGCCGCCTGCGTGAGCCTGATCTCCTGGCCATCACTGACGAACCGCTCGACGACGGCGGCACACTCGGCCCGGGTGTACAGCCGCCAGCCGCCGGCGACCTCGCGCAGGTCGAACCCGCGCTGCTGGGCTGTGTAAGCACCGGCAAGCTCGCGCAGTTCGGCGGCGACCGCCGTGACTGGCACCTCGAGGACCTCGGCCAGCAGGTCCTCGGCAACCGGCTCGTCGGCGACCAGCAGCACGGCCTCCAGGCTCATCCGGAGCGACGGCGCCGTAGCGACGGCAGCGGCTAGTCCGTTATCCATCGTATTCCTCGATATCGTGATGAACGCCTGGTTCCGCCTGGTCCGCCCAGGACAGGTAGAGGTCACCGAGCGGCGCGACCTGGTCCAGGCTGACCCGCCCTTCACGGTAGAGCTCAAGGACGGCCAGGAACCGGGCCACCACCTCGAACGTCCCGCTGCAGTCGGCGATCAGCTGGCGGAATGTCGCGCGCCGTACGGACCGCAAGCGTGCCAGCAGTATCTCAGCCTGTTCCCGGACCGACGTCCGCGGGACATGAAGATGCGCCGTGGACACCGACGGCGGCCTGCGCGGCGCAAGCACGCGCGCCGCAATCGCCGCGAACTCCGCCGCGCCGATCCCGATCAGGACCTCGGGCAGCAGCTCGGCGAATCGCGGTTCCATCGGCACCCGGCGCGGGAACCTGTGCCCTTCGGCGGCCAGCTTGCCCGACAGCACCTCGGCCACTTCCTTGTAAGCGCGGTACTGCAGCAGCCGGGCGAACAGCAGGTCCCTGGCCTCCAGCAGCGCCAGGTCCTCCTCGTCGTCAACCTCGCCCGATGGCAGCAGCCGGGCTGCCTTCAGGTCCAGCAAGGTGGCCGCGACGACCAGGAAGTAGCTGGCCTGATCCAGGTCCCAGCCACCGGCGAGCGCGCGGATATAGCCGATGAACTCATCGGTCACGCTCGACAGCGCAATCTCGGTGATGTCGAGCTTGTGCTTGGAGATCAGCGCCAGCAGCAGGTCGAAGGGGCCCTCGAACACATCGAGATGCACCTGGAAGCCGCCCGCGGCCGACCCTGGCTCGTCAGTTTCGCCGCTCGTCATGATGGTCATCGAGGATTCGCTGCCAGCTGCGGTGCCGTGCGGCCCGCCGCCGCCGGCTGCGCTCCGGCCAGTGCCTGCTCCCTGCCGAGGAGAGTATCCGATCTGCTCACGTGCCCGCGCGCAGCCGCTGCGCTACCAGGCTGTCCTCGCCGGCGGCGTCCAGGTCGGCGAGTACGACGGCCAGCGCCTCGCGCACTATCCGGCCGCGGTCGACCGCGATTCCATAGGACCGCAGGGCAAGGCGCGCGCGCTCAAGATCCATCAGCTCGGTTCGGGACAGGTACACCGTGATCTTCTGGGAGTGACTTTCCCTGCCGCTCGCCTGCCGTTCACTTTCAACGGCCGGGCTCCGGGCAGGCGGCCGCAGGATCTCTGCGACTCCTGGCAGGCTTACCCGGCGCGGACGGGACCCGCCGGAACGCCCTGACGCCACCTCTCCAGTACCTCCTTGGCCAGCTCGCGGTACGAGCTAGCGCCGTTGCACGCAGGGTCGAACCTGGTAATCGGCTCACCTGCCACCGTAGAGTCCGGGAAGCGCACTGTCCGGCTGATGACGGTGTGGTAGACGCGATCGCCGAACCCCTCGACGACACCTGCCAGCACCTCCCTGGTGTGCAGGGTACGCGAGTCGTACATCGTCGCCAGCAGCCCGTCGATAGTCAGCTTCGGGCTGAGCCGGGATGACACCTTCTCGATGGTCTCCATCAGCAGGGCGACGCCGCGCAGCGCGAAGTACTCGCACTCCAGCGGCACTAGCACGCCGTCGGCGCACGCCAGCGCGTTCACCGTGAGCAGGCCCAGCGACGGCTGGCAGTCGATCAGGATGACGTCATAGTCCGGGATCACCGGCTGGAGCACGCGGCCCAGCACGAACTCGCGGCCGACCTCGTGCACGAGCTGGACTTCGGCGCCCGACAGGTCGATGTTGCTCGGCAGCAGGTCCATGCCGTCGACGCGGGTCTTGATGATCACATCGTGCGCGGTGAGGCTGCGTTCCATCAGCAGGTTGTACACGGTCGCGTCGAGCTCGTGCGGCTGGACGCCCAGGCCCACCGACAGCGCGCCCTGCGGGTCGAAGTCCACCAGCAGTACCCGGCGGCCCTGCTCGGCCAGCGCGGCGCCGAGGTTGATGGTCGTCGTGGTCTTGCCGACTCCGCCCTTCTGGTTGCACACCGCGGTGATCCGCGCCGGGCCGTGCACGATGAGCGGCTCAGGATCGGGGAAGACTGGCTGCGGACGCCCGGTGGGACCACGCAACCCGGGCCTGACCTCGAGGGTTTGGGATGCTGACACAGCTACCGCACCTCCCGGCGGCTAGCGCAGAAATGCGCTCACTGAAACCCGGACTCTAGAGCCTGGCATGGCCCGCGGCAAGCCGACTCACCGCGAAGGGGCAAATGAGCCCTCCGCCAGTTCGGGCACGAGGCCAGCATGAATGCGGGGGTTTAGCCCATCGCCCGCGGATGGGCCGCGGCGTACACCTCGCGCAGCTTGTCGACGGTGACGAGGGTGTACACCTGCGTGGTCGTGACCGACGCATGGCCGAGCAGTTCCTGCACGACCCGGACGTCGGCGCCGCCGTCCAGCAGGTGCGTCGCGAACGAGTGCCGGAGCACGTGCGGAGATACCTCGGCCAGCCCGGCCCGGTCCGCGGCGGCCCGCAGCGCCCCCCACGCACCCTGCCGGGTCAGCCGGCCGCCGCGGGCATTCAGGAACAGTGCCGGGCTCGGCTGACCGCGGCGGGCGGCGGCGGCCAGCGCAGGCCGCGCTCGTACCAGGTACGCGCTGACGGCGTCGGTGGCATAACTGCCGACGGGCACCAGGCGCTGCTTGCCGCCCTTCCCGTTCAGCCGGACCGTGGCGGTCCCGGCCACGGTCCGGACCTGGTCGTGCAGGTCAAGGTCATCGACGTCGAGCCCGACGGCCTCGGAGATCCTGGCGCCCGTGCCGTACAGCAGCTCAAGCAGGGCCCGGTTCCGCAGCGCGGCCTGGCCCGCGGCAGCCGCGGCAAGCAGCTGCTCGACTTCACCGATGGAGATCGCCTTGGGCAGGCGGCGCGGCGGCGCCGGCGGACGGACGGCCCTGGCCGGATCCGCCGCGGTCATGCCCTCGGCCACCGCGAAGGCGTGCAGGCCGCGAACCGCGACCACGGCCCGGCCTGCCGAGCTTGCGGCCAGCGGCGGGTGGTCGCCGTCCCCTTCCCGCAGGCCCGCCAGGAAGTCCGCCACGTCCTGCGTGCCGACGTCCTCGATCTCGGTCCGGCCGGCCGCGGTCAGCACGGCGGCATACCGCTGCAGGTCACGCTTGTACGCCTGGAGCGTGTGCGCTGCCAGGCCGCGCTCCACGGCCAGGTGGTCGAGATATCGCGCGATCGCGCGCGCGAATGTGGTCAGCTGAGCACCTCCGCCAGCGTCACGTTCGGCAGCCCGTGTGCCTGGGCGACCGGCGCGCAGGTCACGTTCCCCTCATGGGTGTTCAGCCCGGCCGCGAAGGAGGGATCGTCGCGCAGCGCCTCCCGCCAGCCGCGATTGGCGATCTCGATGACGTACGGCAGCGTGACGTTAGTCAGCGCATACGTCGAAGTGTGCGGCACCGCGCCCGGCATGTTCGCGACGCAGTAGAACACCGAATCGTGTACCCGGTACGTCGGCTCGGCGTGCGTGGTCGGATGCGAGTCCTCGAAGCAGCCGCCCTGGTCGATGGAGATGTCGACCAGCACCGAGCCCGACTTCATCCGGGAGACCAGCTCGTTCGAGATCAGCGTCGGCGCCTTGGCGCCCGGCACCAGAACGGCGCCGATCACCAGGTCGGCGTCCAGGACGGCACGCTCGATCTCGTAGGCATTTGACGCGACCGTCTGGCAGTGGCCCTGGTAGATGGCGTCAGCCTGGCGGAGCCGGGTGATGTTCTTGTCGACAAGCAGCACCTCGGCCTGCATGCCGAGGGCGATCGCCGCCGAGCTCATGCCCGACACACCCGCGCCGAGTACCACGACCTTGGCCGCGTAGACCCCGGACACGCCGCCCATCAGCACGCCTCGGCCGCCGCCGTCCCGCTGCAGGTGGTGCGCGCCAACTTGCGGAGCCATCCGGCCTGCCACCTCCGACATGGGCGCCAGCAAGGGCAGCGAGCCGTCGGGCAGCTGGACGGTCTCATAGGCGATGGCGGTGATGCCGGCGCCGAGCAGCGCGTCGGTGCAGGCCCGGCTGGCAGCCAGGTGCAGGTAGGTGAACAGCACCTGGTCCTTGCGCATCCGGTGGTACTCCGCCGCCACCGGCTCCTTGACCTTGAGGATCAGGTCGCCGGTTTGCCACACATCATCCGCATTCGGCAGGATGGTGGCGCCGGCCGCGACGAAGTCGCCATCCGGGATCGAGGAGCCGGTGCCCGCGTTCTGCTGAACGAAGACCTCGTGCCCGTACATGACGAGCTCGTGCACTCCGGCTGGCGTGATCGCCACGCGGTACTCGTGATTCTTAACTTCGCTAGGAACGCCGACCTTCATTGGCCTGTTGTCCTTCCTTGCCTGCCGAACTGCCCGGCTGGTGCCGGGCGGCCCCTGTACCGAGGTCCTGCCTGCGGTCAGATCGTCTCTGGCTCACCAGCCTGACGAAGGGTCCGGAAATCTTCGCCGCGAGCCACATACGCGGACAAGATACCGACAATTGCCACCCCGTTGTGCAGCTCCCCCGCCAGGGTGCCTCGGACGGCATCGGCGAGCGGCACCCAGGCAACCATCAGATAGGCCTCCTCGTGCTCTGGAACATACTCGCGCTCGGCGTCGGGAACTATCGTCAGGTCCCTGGCCAGGAAGATCCGCAGCCGCTCGGTGCTGATGCCAGGCGAGGACAGGTAGTCGGCCAGCAGCCGCCAGTCAGCAGCCTTGCAGCCGGCCTCCTCCAGCAGCTCGCGCTGGGCGGTGGCGAGCAGCGGCTCGCCGGCGATGTCCCTGAGCCCGGCCGGGAGTTCCCACAACGTCGCTCCGGCCGGATGCCGGTACTGCCTGATCATCAGCACCCGGTCCTGGTCATCGATGGCCACGACGGCCACCGCGCCGGGATGCTCCACGACTTCCCGGCCAACCAGGCTGCCGTCGGGCAGCCGGACCGAATCGCGGCGCAGCGTGACTATCTGCCCGGCTGCCAGCACCGTGGAGTCGGTTACCGGCCAGGACCCGGCCAGGTCGCTGATGTTCACCGGGACGCCGGCTCAGCCGGTGGCGACCGGCCGCTGCGCGGCAGCCATCGGCTCGGCGGCCGGCATGGCCCTGCGTCGCGCTAGCGCGGCGGCAACTAGCCCGCTGAACAGCGGATGCGGACGGGTCGGCCGGGACAGCAACTCCGGATGTGCCTGGGTAGCGACGAAGAACGGATGCATCTCGCGCGGCAGCTCGACGAACTCGACCAGGCGGCCGTCTGGCGACAAGCCCGAGCAGTTCAGGCCCGCCTTTTCCAGCTCGTCCCGGTAGGCGTTATTGACCTCGTACCGATGCCGGTGCCGCTCCTCGACGACTGCCTCGCCGTAAAGCTCGCGCACCAGGCTGCCGTCGGCAAGCACAGCCGGATACAGGCCCAGCCTCATGGTGCCGCCCATGTCCCGCTCCCCCGCGACGACATCTTCCTGGTCCGCCATGGTGGCGATCACCGGGTACGGGGTGTCCGGGTCGAACTCGGCGCTGTTGGCGCCCTCGAGGCCGGCCAGGTCGCGGCCCACTTCGATGGCCATGCACTGCAGCCCCAGGCACAGGCCCAGGACGGGAATCCCGTGCTCCCTGGCGTGCCGGACGGCGCCGATCTTGCCCTCGATGCCGCGCACGCCGAAGCCGCCCGGCACGAGCACCCCGTCTACATCCGCCAGTTGCCGGGCCGCGCCTTCGGGCGTCTGGCAATCATCGCTGGTCACCCAGCGGATGTTGACCCGGACATCGTGCGCGAACCCGCCGGCGCGCAGCGCCTCGGCCGGTGACAGGTAGGCGTCGGGGAGGTCGACATATTTGCCGACCAGAGCGATGGTCACGCTTCGCGACGGCCGGTGTACCCGCCGCAGCAGATCGTCCCAGTCGCTCCAGTCCACGTCCCGGAACGGCAGGCCGAGCCTGCGCACCACGTAGGCGTCAAGGCCCTCAGCGTGCAGGACCTTCGGGATGTCGTAGATCGACGGAGCATCAGGCGCGGAGACCACTGCTTCTTCGTCGACGTCGCACATGAGGCTGATCTTGCGCTTCAGGCCGTCGCTGATCGGCCGGTCCGACCGGCACACGATCGCGTCTGGCTGGATGCCGATGCTCCGCAGCGCGGCGACGGAATGCTGGGTTGGCTTTGTCTTCAGCTCGCCGGACGGGCCGATGTACGGCAGCAGCGACACGTGCAGGAAGAAGCACCGGTCGCGGCCGATCTCGTGCCGGATCTGCCGGATCGCCTCCAGGAACGGCTGCGACTCGATGTCGCCGACGGTGCCACCGACTTCGGTGATCACCACGTCGGTTTCCGCGTTCGCCATCTCCCGGATCCGTGCCTTGATCTCGTTGGTGATGTGCGGGATCACCTGCACGGTGTCGCCCAGGTAGTCGCCACGGCGCTCCTTGGCGATGACGTGCGAGTAGATCTGCCCGGTGGTGACATTGGCTGAGCCGGGCAGCCTGATGTCCAGGAACCGCTCATAGTGGCCGACATCGAGGTCTGTCTCGGTGCCGTCATCGGTGACGAATACCTCACCGTGCTGGAACGGATTCATCGTTCCTGGATCGACGTTCAGGTAGGGATCGAGCTTCTGCATGCTCACCCGCAGGCCGCGCAGTTTCAGCAGCCTGCCGATGCTCGAAGCGGTAAGTCCTTTGCCGAGGCTCGACGCCACCCCGCCGGTGACGAAAAGATGCCTGGTCTCAGCCGGCCTGCTGCTGCCCGGTCGTGATGGATACGCTGATATCGCCACTAAGGCTCCCGTGGTCAGATTCGGCGGAATTCCCGCTCGCCCACGGGGTCTCAGGATATCAGGCGCCGGCGACGGCACCGGGCAAGACGGCGCCGGCCAGGCCCGGTGTTGCCGGCGAACTGTACCGGTTAGTCCCCGTCGGGCAGCCGCCTGGGCGTTAACGCCGCCCGCCGGCCCGCGGCCGACGAGATCGCCTCCTGCTCGTGGCCCGCGGTCTGCGGCTGCTGTTTCTCACCCGCCTCGCCGAACCTGGCGAGCGCGACGGCACAGGCGACGGCCAGCGCGAAGCCGAGGATAGCGACAGGAGCTAGCCCTGGCCGGGTCGTATCACCGAGGAAAAGCACCCCGACGACGGCCGGCGGCATGGTCTCGGCCAGGATGACCGCCGCAGTCGCGGTGGTGACGCTGCCGCCGTCCAGCGCCGTCGCATACAGCATGAACGACACAATGCCGGCCGCAGCCAGCGTGTACGCGGCGGGCGAACGAATGAGCTGATGCGGGGTGAAACCGGGCAGGATCCGGGCCGACACCGCGAGCACGCCGTAGCCAAGTCCGGCGATCGCGCCCAGCGTCGGCGTCCGGGCCGGATTCGGCAGCTTCGCCGCGGCGAACCCGGCCACGCCGACGCCGACGACCGCCACGATCAGCGCCAGCTGGAAGGTGCTGCCTACCTGCGCGGCACCCTGGGCACCAGCCGACAACCCGAGCAGGCCGACTCCGATCACGACGCCGGCCACCGCGAGCCACTCCCGCAGTGCCAGCCTGGCCTTCATCAGCCACGCCGCGAACACGGCCGTCACGGCCAGGTTGGCTGCCATGATCGCCTGGACGGCGAAGAGCGGCAGCCGCCGTAGCGCCACCAGCTGAGCGACAAATCCGACCATATCGATGGCGATGCTGGCCAGGAACGGACCTTGCCGCAGCATGCGCACGATCAGGCCGGGATCAACTCCGGTCCCGGCTGCCCCGTCAGCTGCCGTGCGGCGGCTGGCCGCGCGTACGGCTATGGCCTGCATCACGGCCGCGACTCCGTAGCAGAGCGCCGAGACCAGCGCGGCGACCAGGCTCACCACCATTATTCGACCCTACGCTGCCTGGAACCTTGACGTTCTCTTGACGTCTGCTCGGCATGCATACTCGCCTCACGAGGCGACGAACCGGACGGCCCGCGGACGCTAGGTCGGGCCGGCCATCGAGCTGAGCCGCCGGATCGGCTTCCCGGTCAGCGGAAGTTTCACTGGCTCGCCAGGCCGCCACCCGCGCTGATCCTGCCGAGCTCTGCCAGGAAAGCCTCACGATCAGGGAGCATCCAGCGGACCGGACCCAGGCCAGTCACCTGCTGGCAGCCGCCATCGTGCACTGTCACCACCGGCAGGACCCGGCCGGGAATGGTGAAGGTCAGCTGGTACTCGTGGTCCTGCGGGGTGGCGAGCGGGCAGTGCCGGCTCCGTGGCGGCAGCACCGGCAGCGCGCAGGCCGCCTCCGCGACGGACAGGGCCTTCGTGTCGGTCACGCTCACCGACTCGGCGACACCACCCGCACCAGCGCCACCGCCGGTCCCCTGCGGCGTGTTAAGCGGGCCGCCGATCCACACGATCTGGACACTCAGCGGCGCCAGCAGGTGCCGGCACAGCACCGCCCTGGCGGCAACCGGCTGACCCGCACCGGCGGCAGGTAGCCGTTGGCTTGGTAGTCCGCGCGTGGGCCGATGCGGCTGCCGCTGACTGAGCGCGGCCGGAACTGGCGGCCAGACTGCCGCAGCCGGCGATCAGCACGGCAGCGGCCGCCAGCGCGGCAGCCGTCCCTACCGCGCGGGGACCAGCAGCATGGCGGCCTGCCGCACGGGGGTTTGCCGCGCGGGGTTTTGCCGCAGGCGCAGGCGCAGCGCGGGAGGTTCCGGCCGACTGGCCGGGAAGCCGGGTCATCATCGGAACGTGCTCCTGCCCGGAAGGACTGAGACGGCCGCACTAGCAGGGTAACGCGGTCCTTCTTCCTTATCTGGTGCTTAGACGGCGCGCCGCGCTCCCTGGTTCCGGCCGCCGGCTAGACGCCCGCCGCCTGCATTCCGCGCAGCTCGTGCTTGAGCTCGCGAACCTCATCCCGGATCCTGGCCGCGATCTCGAATTGCAGCTCCGCAGCTGCCGCGTGCATCTGCTCGGTCAGCTCGGCGATCAGCGCGGCCAGGTCGGCCCGCGCCGGGCCGCCGCCCTGTCCGGTCCTGTCGCCCGCCGCCGCGGCCACGGCCGCCCTGGCCCGTGACTTGACGCCCGGCACCGGCGCCTTCCCCCGGCTCTGCTGCCGCCCGGACCCGCCGAGCAGTTGCTCGGTGTCGGCATCCTCGCGGGCCAGCTGGTCGAGGATGTCCGCTATCCGCTTGCGCAGCGGCTGCGGGTCGACGCCATGCTCCAGGTTGTAGGCGATCTGCCGGTCGCGCCGCCGGTTGGTCTCGTCGATCGCGCGCTGCATCGACGGCGTCATCTTGTCGGCGTACATGTGCACCTGACCGGACACGTTCCTGGCTGCCCGGCCGATCGTCTGAATCAGCGACGTCCCCGACCGCAGGAAGCCCTCCTTGTCGGCATCCAGGATCGCCACCAGCGAGACCTCTGGCAGGTCGAGCCCTTCACGCAGCAAGTTGATGCCGACCAGCACGTCGTACTCGCCGAGTCGCAGCTCGCGCAGCAGCTCAACCCGGCGCAGCGTGTCGACCTCGCTATGCAGGTACCTGGCCCGGATGCCCAGCTCAAGCAGGTAGTCGGTCAGGTCCTCTGCCATCTTCTTGGTGAGCGTCGTGACCAGCACACGCTCGGACTTCTCGGCTCGGTCCCTGATCTCCCCGATGAGATCGTCGATCTGGCCCTTGGTCGGTTTGATGATCACCTGCGGGTCCACCAGCCCGGTCGGCCTGATGACCTGCTCGACGATCTCGCCGCCGGTCTGCCGGAGCTCGTAGGGTCCAGGGGTCGCCGACAGGTACAGCGTCTGGCCGATGCGCTCGCAGAACTCGTCCCAGGTCAGCGGCCGGTTGTCGATTGCGCTTGGGAGCCGGAAGCCATGGTCGACCAGCACTCGCTTCCTGGACACATCGCCCTCGTACATGGCCCCGATCTGCGGCACAGTGTTGTGCGATTCGTCGACCACCAGCAGGAAGTCCTCCGGGAAGAAATCGAGCAGGGTGTTCGGCGCACTGCCCGGCTGCCGCCCGTCGATATGCCGCGAGTAGTTCTCGATACCGGCGCAGGAGCCGACCTGGCGCATCATCTCGATGTCATAGGTGGTCCGCATGCGCAGCCGCTGTGCCTCCAGCAGCTTGCCAAGCCGCTCCAGCTCAGCGAGCCGCTCTTCCAGCTCCGCCTCGATGCTGGTGATGGCCCGCTCCATCCGCTCCGGGCCTGCCACGTAGTGCGACGCGGGGAAGACGTACAGCTCGTCATCCTCGCTGATCACCTCGCCAGTCAGCGGGTGCAGCGTCATCAGCCGCTCGATCTCATCGCCGAACATCTCGATCCGGACGGCAAGCTCTTCGTACTGCGGGATCACCTCGATCGTGTCACCGCGCACCCGGAAAGTGCCGCGGGTAAAGGCGAGGTCGTTCCGGGTGTATTGCATGCCCACGAGCTTGCGCAGCAGCTTGTCGCGGTCGAAGGTCTGGCCCACCTTGACCTTCAGCATCCTGTCTACGTACTCCTGCGGCGTGCCGAGACCGTAGATGCACGACACCGAGGCGACCACGATCGTGTCCCGCCGGGTTAGCAGCGAGTTGGTCGCCGAATGCCGGAGCCTGTCGACCTCATCGTTGATGGACGAATCCTTCTCGATGTAGGTGTCAGTCTGCGGAACGTACGCTTCAGGCTGGTAGTAGTCGTAGTAAGACACGAAATACTCGACCGCATTCTTGGGCAGCATCTCGCGGAGCTCGTTGGCGAATTGCGCGGCGAGCGTCTTGTTCGGCAGCATCACCAGCACGGGCCGCTGCAGCCGCTCGGCCAGCCAGGCCACCGTCGCTGTCTTGCCGGTGCCGGTCGCGCCGAGCAGGACAGTGTCCTTAGCGCCGTCCCGGATCCGCTTCTCCATCTCGCCGATGGCGCGGGGCTGGTCACCAGCCGGAACCATGTCGGTCACTACCTCGAACGGCGAGACCCGGCGCTGCAGGTCGGTCACCGGGCGCATGACGGCCTCCCTTGCATGCTCGGCTCGTTCCACTGTAGGGCGAGGTGCTGACAATCGGTGCAGCCAGCGGGCGACACCGCTCCCGGCCGCCAGCCAGCTGCGCAGCCGACGGCCAGTCGTCCTAGCCGATGGCCACGCTGGCTGGCGCGAAGAGCCGGTCCCGGTCACCAGGCAGTGAGCCACCGTAGGTCATCACCACGTTGGTGGCCCCGGCCCGCAGTCCGCGCTCCACCGCCCAGGCCGCCAGCCACGGCTGGGAGCTGGCCACGTCCAGACGCACCGGCCCCTGGCGGTCGCTGGCCAGAGCACTGATCAGCGCTGTCGCCATCAGCCTGCTGTCAGCGACCACGGGGCCGATGATGCTGACGGCACCGTCAGGCCACACGGCGCCATAACCAGCGACCGGCTCCCCGCATTCCACGAAGCGGTCAGCGAGCACAGTGAGCTCACTGAGCACGCGGCCGCGGTCGGCACCGAACACCGCCCTGTCGATCGCCGCCACGCCAGCCAGCTCAGCCGGGCCCGCCGGGCGGACCGCACCGGCCGGATCACGTGCCGCGGCTCCGCTGAACCTGCCGATGTGCCGGGTCGAGGTGCCGGCCTCCCGGAAGCCGAGCCGCGCATACAGCGGGCGGCCAGCATCGGTAGCGAAAAGGACGATCACGGCGCCGCCGGCGAGCTCGAGTACGTGCTGCATCAGCCGCCGGCCGAGCCCCTGCCGGCTGTGCCGGGTTGCCACCAGCATCATGCCGATCGCGGCCAGCTCTGCCCCGTACCTGGTCAGGACCACTGTCCCGGCCAGACCGCCAGCGGGGTCATCGACGCCGTACACCTCGCTGACGGCATACATCAGCCGCCAGCTGGTCTCCTGGGGCTGCCAGCCGCGGTCGCGGGCGAGCTCGGTGCAGGCGGTCAGGTCGGCCAGTGTCAGCCGCCGGATCGGCAGACCGGTGATGCCGGTACCGCTCATGGCGACGATCGGGCTAGCTGACGGCCAGGGCCGCACGCCTGCGCAGCTCTGCCCACAGCTCACCGACCTGGCGGTCAAGTTCGGCGAGCGACCCTGAGTTGTCGACCACGATCCCGGCGATCGCGAGCCGATCTTCCCGGCTCGCCTGCGCAGCCATCCTGGCCTTCGCCTGCTCGCGGCTCATTCCGCGGATCCGGACAAGCCGGTCGAGCTGGATCCTCGGCGGCACGTCCACGACGACGACCAGGTCGTACGCACTCGCCAGGCCGTTCTCCGCGATCAGCGGGACATCGTGCACCACGACCGAGCCGGGGCCTGCCATCTCCTCCAGCTCTCGCATCCGCGCGCCTACCCTCGGGTGCACGATGGAGTTCAGCCGGGCGAGCTTCTCGGGGTCGGCGAAGACAATTTCGGCGAGCGCGGCCCGGTCGAGTCCGCCATCCGGCCCGAGCAGAGCAGGCCCGAACGAGCTGATGACTTCGGCGAGTCCGTCGGTGCCGGGCGCGACCACCTCACGGGCGATCAGGTCCGCATCGATCACGATCGCGCCCTGCGCGGCCAGGCCCCGTGACACTTCGCTCTTGCCGGCCCCGATGCCGCCGGTCAGGCCCACCCGGAACATGTCAGCGACGACCCGCCTGGCGCCAGCTCACGGCACCGCGGAGATGGCAATGGCGGGCGCCAGGCGCAACGCACCCGGAGCCCGCCACCGTCAGGTACCGGGAAGGCGCCGTCAGCTCTGGCCGCCGGACAGCTTGTCGCGCAGGGCCGCGAGTGCCTCATCCGAGGCAAGCGTGCCGCCCCGCTCGGAGTCGCCGGCCGACGACGAGGTGTGATGGTCGCGATCCTCGCCCTCGCCGCTCTCCTCGGCGGCGGCGTCGGCCTTAGTCCGCGCCTCGGCCACCTGCTGCTGGTGGGCCTCGTACCGGGCCCGCGCCTCGGCGTACTGGCGCTCCCATTCCTCGCGCTGGCTGTCGAAGCCCTCGAGCCATTCGCCGGACTCTGGGTCGAAGCCCTCCGGGTAGAGGTAATTGCCTTGCTCGTCGTAAGCCGCCGGCATGCCGTACAGGGTGGGATCGAAGTCCTCGCTGGAGACCTCGCCCGACGCACCCTCATTGGCCTGCTTCAGCGACAGGCTGATCCGGCGCCGGTCCAGGTCGATGTCGATGATCTTGACGAAGATCTCGTCGCCTACCTGTACGACCTGCTCGGGAATCTCGACGTGGCGGTCGGCCAGCTCGGAGATGTGCACCAGGCCCTCGATGCCTTCCTCGACCCGGACGAACGCGCCGAACGGCACCAGCTTGGTGACCCGGCCGGGCACGACCTGGCCGATCTGGTGGGTCCTGGCGAACTGCTGCCACGGGTCTTCCTGGGTCGACTTCAGTGACAGCGAGACCCGCTCGCGGTCCATGTCGACGTCCAGGACCTCAACAGTCACATCCTGGCCGACCTCGACGACCTCACCAGGGTGGTCGATGTGCTTCCAGGACAGCTCCGAGACGTGCACGAGACCGTCCACGCCGCCAAGGTCGACGAACGCGCCGAAATTGACAATCGAGGAAACGACGCCCTTGCGGATCTGGCCCTTCTGCAGGGTGTTGAGGAAGTTCTGGCGAACCTCGGACTGCGTCTGCTCCAGCCAGGCTCGGCGGGACAGCACGACGTTGTTGCGGTTCCGGTCCAGCTCGATGATCTTGGCTTCGATTTCCTTGCCGACATATGGCTGAAGATCACGAACCCGCCGCATCTCCACCAGCGAGGCGGGCAGGAAGCCGCGCAGGCCGATGTCCAGGATCAGGCCGCCCTTGACGACCTCGATGACGGTGCCGGTGACGACGCCGTCCTCCTCCTTGACCTTCTCGATCGTGCCCCAGGCTCGCTCGTACTGAGCGCGCTTCTTGGACAGGATCAGGCGGCCTTCCTTGTCCTCCTTCTGCAGGACAAGGGCCTCAATGTGCTCGCCGGTCTTAACGACCTCGTGCGGATCGACATCGTGCTTGATCGACAGTTCCCGAGACGGGATGACGCCCTCTGTCTTGTAGCCGATGTCGAGCAGAACCTCGTCTCGATCGACCTTGACGACGGTGCCCTCAACAATGTCGCCGTCGTTGAAGTACTTGATGGTCTCGTCGATCGCGGCGAGGAAGGCCTCCTCGGAACCGATGTCGTTGACCGCTACCTTGGGGGTCGAGGTGGCCTCTGTGCTGCTCGTCATGTGTAGGTGGACTCCGGATACGGACAGGAATGGATTGCTGGACAGTACCGTGCACGGCGAGCCCGACAACGGAAAGCCATGGATTCGTGACTTGCCTGGCCAGCATGACCGGCCGCGGCCTGCAGTAAGACTGCCGCGCGGCTGCCTGACCATTGGCGGACTGCACCAGAACACAGTGCAGCGTCCAGCATATGAGACCCTGGCCTGCGGGTCAATCGGCAGGGCCCCGGTCAGCCGCCGCGCCGCCCGGCTGAACAGCCAGCCGAGCACCGAGCTGAGCAGTAGTGATCTGCCAGGTGGTGCCAACGGCAGCCGCGCGGAATCCGAGCTGCCTGTTGATCGCCAGCATGGCGTCGTTGCTGCCGGCGTTCCAGGTGATCACCCAGCTGACGCCAGGCAGCTCATCCAGGATCCGCCGGGTCATCGCGGCCTTGAGCCACTTCCCCAGGCCCTGGCCCCGATGGGCCGGCGCCACGGCCGTAGCCCCTACGTAGACCCGGTCCGGCTCACCCGGGTGTAGGGAGATGTTCGTGAGGCCGACAAACCGTCCGGACGTGCGCTCGACCGCGTAGTAAGAGCGCTGGTCGTTCCCGGCGGCAACGGCCGCGTCGTCGTAGACGCGCACGAGCTCGGCGGTCACCGGGACATCACTGACGTCCAGCTGCTCGCGTGGCGCGGTGTTCATGACATTCAGCGCCTCGGCGACCCGGTCAGCGAGCTCCGGCGGAGTCGGGCCGGCAACGAAATCCAGCCGGTATCCGGGAGCACGGGTCGCGCCATCGGCGATCCACCGGTCCACCAGGTCCTGGTCGACGCTATGCAGGTCGAGGCGGTTCTCCTCGCCCACCATCGCGGCCTGGGCGCCGAAACTAGCGCAGAAGGCAGCCCCGGACGGGACGTTGTCCCTGGTCCGGCCCATGATCAGGCGGAGCCCACGACGGTCAGCGACGGCAACCGAGCGGGCCAGCAGCAGTCGGCCGAGGCCCTGGCGGCGATGGCGGGGCAGCACCTCAATGACGGTGAACAGCAGGTGGTCCTCGCCGCTGACCTGGGTCCAGTCGCAGGACGCAAGGCCAGCGATCCCGCCGTCGTGATGCCGCGCCACGATCATCACGCCGTCTTCCAGCGCTGGCAGGTGCCGGGCGGCAGCGATCTCGTCGGCGAGCGGTCGCCGGGGATCGTCGGGCGTCGCTTCGCGGTGCAGGACCGCGCGGGCCTCATGCGGCTCCGCCAGCAGCTCGTCAGGCTGCTCCCGTAGCGGCCACTCGGCAATCATCCACGTCTGCACGGGCACTGAAGCTAGAGAAGGCGCGCTATCACGGTCAACTGGTTTCCGCGGCTAGCCAGGCACGAGCATGATCTGCTGCCGGGCAGCCTCGTGCACCGCCCGCGGCGAATAAGGCGCGGGCAGCAGCCGGCCGGTGCGCCACGCGTCCTGCTGATCATGACCGTGCGCGCTAGCCGGATCGCCGGCTGCGCCCAGCGGCACGACCCAGCCGGAGCGGTCCCAGTCCGCCAGGTCGAAGGCATAGCGCGCCACCGACGCGGAGCTGGTGCGCAGCCCGGCCACCGGCACGTACGAGCTGGCCTGCACAGTGTCCATGTCGCCGCCGTAGGGCACGGACGGCGGGTCCAGGTCGGTGCGGCCGAGCGGATGGCGTTGGCCGGTGGCGTGCAGCTCGCCCCATGGCTCGCCGCCCCGGCAGCGTTCCGCCCGCCGCACTGCCTCGGTCAGCGCCCGCCGCCAGGACCAGCCGCCAAGCAGCGACTCGTCACCGGCCTGCAGATGGTCTCCGGCTACCCGCCAGACAACCGACTCGGCGCGGACTCCCGGTACCAGCCGGTTCCACGGATGCTCGACGACGGCAGCCAGGCCCGAGCGCTCCAGCACCAGCAGGGCAAGCTCCCGGCGCAGCACCGAGTACGCAGCAGCAGCCGTCGAGCCTGCGTCCATCCGGCCATCCCACCCCGCCAGCGGGGCCCAGTCGCCCATTAGCCGGATGATCTGCCTGGCGGGTAGCGAGACCACATCGCGGTGCAACTCGGCCATGTCATCAACCGTCGCAGCCGACATGCCCGACAGGGCTCCGGCTAGCCGGGTCGCCCGCCACGGGGCGGCCACGTCCAGGCCCAGGTATGGCCCGGTGTCCGCCGCGAGTATCCGGTTATTCGCGCTGAACAGGAATCCGCCCGCGGGGTTCTGCAGCCGTGGCATGTCGGCGAAGGCCACCTGCCCGCGCCAGCCGTAGGAAGGGTCGTCGCCGGGGACCGGTGCCCAGGCCGCCTCGGGCCTGGTGCGGATGGGAACGCGGCCCCTGGTGAGATACCCGATGCTGCCGTCACGGTCGGCAGCGAGCAGGCTATTGACGGGTTCCGCCCAGGGCCGCATGGCCTCGAACAGCTCATCGACCGAGCGGGCGCGCAGCATCGCCGGGAATGCGTCGAACCCGTTGTTCGGCCCGGCGACGGCCGTCCAGGCCAGCGCGAGCCCGTCAGTGATCAGCGGTCCGCGGTCGCTCTGCCCGACCTCGATGCGGACAGGTTCGCCGCCGCGCACGGCGATGAGCTCCGTGCGCCGGCCATTGGCTCCTGGGGGCGAGCCGGCGAACTGGTACAGGTCCTGGTCGTCCGCCATCGCGTGGGTGATGCACCAGGCAACTCTGTCGTTATGGCCGAAATGCGGGAAGCCGGGCACGCCTGGCATCGCCAGTCCGAGCACATCCCAGTCCGGTCCGGAGACGTGGCCCTGGACGTAGACGTTCGGCGCCTCTAGCGGCCGGTGCGGGTCACCGGCCAGCAGGGGCAGGCCGGACGCGGTCCGGGCCCCCGCCAGCGCCCAGTTGTTGCTCCCGCCGTCGTCGAGGCCAACCCAGGACGGCGCCGCACCGTGGCAGCGGGCGCCCGGCGGCACGCACGCGACCTGCCACCCGGACCGGCTGGTGGCCATCTGCCGGGCCATCGCCGGGCCGAGCAGATCAGCCACCACCGCGCGCCAGAGCTTGATGGCCGCGGACCCCATGGCCAGGTGCCTGACCCGGTACACCAGCAGGCAGTGCCATGGCTCCCAGCGCTCCGGCTGCGATTCGATGCCAGCGAGACCGGCGAGCAGCGGCCCGCCGCCGGGTAGCGGGTCAGCTGCCTGCGTGGCCAGGTCCGGCGAGCCGGGCCCGGCGCTGCGGCGGCGCCGATCCAGTGTCTCGATCAGGGCGTTGACGCCGGCCGTGTAGGCGGCGAGCATGTGCCGGGCGGCCGGCGAGAGCCGGGCCGCGTCACTGCGCGCGCTCGCGGCCAGATCGACCCGCCGGAACAGGGTGTCGCCGGGAACCGCGGCCGGGCCGATTATCTCGGCGGACCGGCCAAGGCCGCGGCGCCGGTCATAGTCCATCTGCCAGAGCCGGTCAGCGGCGTGCGCGAACCCCTGCGCGAAGAACGCGTCATGGTCGGTCGCGGCCCGGCAGTGCGGCACCCCGAAGCGATCCCTCGTCAGCTCAACCGGGGCGTCCAGCCCGCGCAGGCGCAATTCCATCAGCTAAGCATCCCTGATTGCGCCGGTATGCGCTGAGCCGATCGGGCTCCGCCTTGCTGGCGCTCCGCCTTGCTAGCGCTCGGGCTTGCTTGCGCCCGCCGCGCCGCCAGCCGCAGCAGGTCAGTGGGCCGCGTCGGCCCAGCTGCGTCCCCAGCCCATCGAGACCTCCAGCGGCACGCTCAGGTCGGCCGCGCCGCACATAGCCGCCGTGACAAGCTGCCGCACCGTGTCCAGCTCTCCCGGTGCCACCTCGAATAGCAGCTCGTCGTGGACCTGGAGCAGCATGCGCGAGCGCAAGCCGGGCGCCTGCAGCTCGCGATGCACCGCCAGCATCGCCACCTTGATGATGTCCGCGGCCGAGCCCTGGATCGGCGCGTTCAGGGCCATCCGCTCGGCCATCTCGCGCCGCTGCCGGTTATCGGAGGTGAGGTCCGGCAGGTAACGACGGCGACCCAGCATGGTCTCGGTGTAACCGTCCATCCTGGCCCTGGCCACGACGTCCCGCAGGTAGTCCCGGACGCCGCCGAACTGCTCGAAGTACTCGTCCATGTAGCCACGGGCCTCGTCCGGCGAGATCCGCAGCTGCTGAGACAGCCCGTAGGCGGACAGGCCATAGGCGAGTCCGTAGTTCATCGCCTTGACCTTGCTGCGCAGTTCCTGGGTCACCGCGGCCGGCTCGACGCCGAACACCCGGCCGGCCGTCGCGGCATGGAAATCGTGCCCGGAGCCGAACGCGGCTGCGAGCGCCTCGTCGCCGGACAGGTGAGCCATGATCCGCAGTTCGATCTGGCTGTAGTCGGCGGTCAGCAGGCACTCGTACCCGGATCCGACGATGAATCCCTGACGGATCCGGCGGCCTTCCTCGGTGCGGATCGGGATATTCTGCATGTTCGGGTCGGTCGACGACAGCCGGCCAGTCGCCGCGATCATCTGGTTGTACGTCGTGTGAATCCGGCCGTCAGCATCCGCCATCGGGATCAGCGAGTCGACGATGCTCTTGAGCTTGGCCACATCCCGGTGCCGCAGGAGGTGCGCCAGCAACGGATGCTCGGTCTGCGCGAGCAGACCGGTCAGCGCCTCGGAATCGGTGGTGTAGCCAGTCTTGATCCGCTTGGTCTTGGGCAGCCCGAGCTCGGTGAACAGGACCTCTTGCAGCTGCTTGGGCGAACCCAGGTTGAACTCGTGCCCGGTCACCGCGAACGCGGCCTGCTCGGCGGCCTTCACCTCGCCACCCAGGCTGGCCGACATGCTGGCAAAGTGCTCGGTATCCGCCGCGATGCCAGACCGCTCCATGTCCGCGAGCACGCCGACGAGCGGCAGTTCCACCTCCGCCAGCAGCTCGGCGGCACCGCGCTTCGTCAGGTCGGCATCCAGCGCATCGGCAAGCTCAGCGGTGGCCTGGGCGCGCTGGCCGAGCGCACTGGCGACCTCAGACTCGTCCTGCACGTCCAGGGTCAGCTGGCCGGTGGCTGGCTCGGCGTCCCGCAGCTCGCGATTCAGGTACCGCAGCGCCAGGTCGGCCAGGTCGAACGAGCGCTGTCCCGGCAACGCCAGGTAGGCCGCGAGCGCGGTGTCGCTTGTCAGCCCGGCGAACTCGAACCCGCGGGCAGCAAGAGCGTGCATCGGGCCCTTGGCATCATGCAGGGCCTTCGGCCGGGACGGGTCGGCCAGCCAGGCACCGAGGGCCTTGTCGTCTGCCTCGGTCAGCCTCACCGGGTCAAGGTAAGCGGCCGCGCCACCCGGCGCCGCGATCGCCAGGCCAGTGAGGTTGCCGGTGCCACGCCCCCAGGCACCGCTCACCGCCAGCCCGGCTCGCCCGGTACCGGCCACGTTCGCCGTCGATCCAGTCGGCCACCTCGCCCGGCCCGAGCACGACGGCGGCCTCGTCATACGCCGCGGCATCCGCGGCGGGCCCCCCGGTCGCGGTGGCCGGTATCCCGATGCCGTTCGGCAACGTCGCGTAGAGCCGGTCACGCAGCACCCGGAACTGCAGCGTGTCGAAGAGCTGGTGGATCTGCTCCCGATCCCACGGCACCGGGCGCAGATCGGCCGGGCCCGCGTCCAGCTGCACATCGCGAACCAGCTGGGTGAGCTGGCTGTTGCGCAGCACACCGGACAGGTGCTCGCGCAGCGCATCGCCGGCCTTGCCCTTGACCTCGTCAACCCGGTCCACCAGCGCGGCCAGGGAACCGAACTCGGCGATCCACTTGGTCGCTGTCTTCTCCCCCACGCCAGGAATGCCTGGCAGGTTGTCGCTCGGGTCGCCGCGCAGTGCCGCGAAGTCGGGGTACTGCGCCGGCGTCAGGCCGTACTTGGCCATCACCGCATCCGGCGTGAACCTGGCCATCTCGCTGATCCCGCGCATCGTGTACAGCACGGTCACGTGCTCGTTGACAAGCTGGAGGGCGTCCCGGTCACCGGTGACGATGAGCACGTCCATGTCCGGCGCAGCCTGGGTGGCCAGCGTCGCGATGACGTCGTCAGCCTCGAAGCCTGGCACCGACAGCCGCTTGATGCCGAGCGCATCGAGCACCTCGAAGATCAGGCTCAGCTGGTTACGGAAGTCGGCCGGACTCTCCTTGCGGGTGGCCTTGTACTCCACGTACTGCTCGTGCCGGAAGGTGGGCTCGCTGCGGTCGAACGCGACCGCCACGTGCGTCGGCTGCTCGTCCCTCAGGACATTGATGAGCATGGCGGTGAACCCGTACACCGCGTTGGTCGGCTGGCCGGTCGTGGTGGAGAAGTTCTCCGGCGGCAGTGCGAAGAAGGCGCGGAACGCCAGCGAGTGCCCGTCGAGCAGCAGCAGCCTGCCACGGCGCGCCTGGCCCTGGCCGGGCTCGGCCGGCGCGCGCTCGGCCTGGTCCGGCTGGGCCTGGTCCGGCTCGGCCGCTTCCTTCGTATCCGCCGCTTCGCTGGTTGCCACGTCCAGATCTTAGTGCGTGCATCTGACAGTTGGCCGGGCCTTGCTGACCCCGTGGGTACCAGGGCCGGGCCACCCTTACGCTGGCTCCAGCGGGAGCGAACGTCTGATTTCCCTGGGAACGTGGAGGCAGCAGGTGTCGGTGTCGTCCGATCGTGAGCAGCAGGTGATCGCCATCTTCAACGACCAGGGTGCTACCACGCTCGCCGCCCGGATGGGCATCAAGATCGTGTCAGCCTCGCCCGAGCGGGTCGTCGGCACGATGCCGGTAGAGGGCAACACGCAGCCTTACGGGATCTTGCATGGCGGCGCCTCGTGCGTGCTCGCGGAGTCGCTGGGGTCGCTGGGCGCCGCGTTGCGAGCGGGCCCGGACCGGTCCACGGTGGGCATCGAGATCAACGCGACGCATCACAGAGCCGCGAGATCGGGCCTGGTCACTGGCGTCGCGACGCTGATTCACGGTGGCCGGACCATGTCCAGCTTCGACATCGCCATCACCGACGAGGACGGCAAGCGCGTCTGCACGGCCCGGCTCAGCTGCCTGCACCGCGACGGCGTGCCCGGCGAGGCCAGGACAGCCTGAGCCACATCGCCGCGCCGTGGCCGAAGCTGGCGCTGGCACCAGCCAACGGGATGTTTCGCTCATTCTGGCCGGGGAATCGCGGTGTCTTTGCGCGCCGCCACCCCCGTCGCTACCGTTGTCCGGAGAGCTTGGCGACCGAGTAGAGAACGTGCCGGCCCGGGGAAGGCCGACATGGCACCAAAGGTCCACTGGCTCATGACCGTCGACCGCTTCCGGCGTCCGGCGGCCGCAAGCGGCGGGCGCCGGTTACAACGGGGGTTATGTGGCCGGCCCCGCCCGCTTGCCATCTGCCGCTTGGTCGGCTGTCTCGGGCTTGCCGGCCGCTGAATCCGCCAGTGCCGCTGCCTCGGCGGCGGCCTTCTCGGCCTCCGCAAGGACCTCCTCGGCGACGGCGCGCATCGTCTGACGGCGGTCCATCGAAGTCTTCTGAATCCACCGGAACGCCTGGGCCTCGGTCATGCCCTGGCCGTCCTGGAGCTGGCCTTTCGCGCGATCGAGCAGCTTGCGTACCTCAAGGCGGTCGCGCAGGTTGGCAGCCTCGTTGTTGAGCGCGGCAATCTCGGCGAACCGGCTGGCCGCAACCTCAATGGCGGGCACCAGGTCGGCCTTGGTGAACGGCTTGATCAGGTACGCCATGGCGCCGGCCTCGCTGGCGCGCTGCACCAGGTCCCGCTGCGAGAACGCGGTCAAGATCACTACCGGCGCCAGCTGGCTCGCGGTAATGCGCTCGGCGGCGGAGATGCCGTCCAGGCCGGGCATCTTCACATCCATGATCACCAGATCCGGCCGCAGCTGCTCGGCAAGCTGCACGGCCGTTTCGCCATCTGCCGCCTCGCCGGCTACAACGTAGCCCTCCTCCTCCAGCATCTCGCGCAGATCCATCCGGATCAGCGCCTCGTCCTCGGCTATCACCACTTGAAAGGGGCTCTTGCTCACGAGCCGAGCGTACCGAAAACCCGGTACATTAGCGTTCGGCGCCTCCTGGCGAGGCGAGCCCCGGTAGACCAATCTGGCAGAGTCCGCGGCCTCAAAATCCGTGCAGTGTGGGTTCGAGTCCCACCCGGGGCACCATCTGGCGCAGCTAGGTAGCGATGGCGGCTGTACCTGCCGTCGCCACTATGCGGACACATCAGGGATGTCAGACGCCGATGTCATGCTTAAGGCGTGTATCAACCTGATGTCAGAGCGCGCGCAGTCGCGTTAATGGGGCAGGGACATAGCCTGCTGGCTATAGCCGAACTAACCGGCATTTCACGGTCAACACTGCGGCAATGGCGCGACTATCCCTATGCCGGAAAGCAGAATCAGCGCGCCGTATGTTGTCGATGCCGTCATCCACCAGAACTACCGGAGCCCGCGGACGATTATGCCTACCTGCTAGGCCTGTATCTAGGTGACGGCTGTATAAGCGCAAGCGGCGATGGCAGCAAGGGAGTCTGGGTGCTGCGTATCACCTGTGCAGACGCGTGGCCAGGGCTGATTGCTGAATGCAAGCGAGCGGTGGCCGCAATACGCCCGGAGAACCGCGTCAGAGCAATGCAGCGAGTCGGCGACGGCTGCACTGAGGTCGTCTTCTACTCGCGGCACTGGCCATGCCTGCTCCCACAGCACGGCGCGGGCAAGAAGCATGACCGGAGGATTGCGCTGGAGCCATGGCAGCGGAGTATCACATTGAGGCACGCCGATAGCTTCGCAAGAGGGCTGTTCCATTCCGACGGCTGCCGGTTTGTTAACCGGGTCAGGCGCCCGCTCGCTGACGGCGACCATTGGTATGAATATCCGCGCTACATGTTCACCAACGAGTCGGGCGACATCCTGAGCCTGTGCGGTGAAGCGCTCGACACGCTCGGAGTCAGTTGGCGGTTCTCACGACGGAACACGATCTCGGTAGCGCGGCGGGAGGCCGTGGCCAGGCTTGATCAATTTGTCGGCCCAAAGTACTGACGCCGCCCGCAGCTGCTGGACTGAGGTAAAGGCGCCGCGGAGACCGGCTGCTGTTTTCGGTGCGCAGCAGCAGGCTACAGGCCGCCGAGGATGGTTATCAGACTGATGGCGGGCCGTTGCCGTAGCGGAACCTCAGCGCCCACTTCCGGCCTGGACACGACCGGGTTCATCCTGCCGGTTGTGCCGTCAGGCCACGTCTCCCGGCGCTGAATCGGCCGCATGAGGCGCGGCCGAACCTCAGCGCCCACTTCCGGCCTGGACACGACCGGGTTCATCCTGCCGGTTGTGCCGTCAGGCCACGTCTCCCGGCGCTGAATCGGCCGCATGAGGCGCGGCCGCCCGACGTCCAGCCCGATCCTCCCGGCGGTGGCGTTGCTGGACCTGGGCTGCAGCGCTCGGACCGGGCCTGCCGGCTCGGCTTGCTGAAGTACCAGGGTGCGGAGCCGCCGCCGCCGCCGGTCGACCACGATGTAGCCGCACGCGATCACGAGTATGGCCAGCATCGCCAGCATGTTGGTCCGAAGGCCCAGCAGTCGCGGCGAGTAGTCCACCCGCATCGTCGCGGCAATGCAGCCGGCGGCTGCGTACAGCACGCCGTACAGCGCGAATGCCCGGTCGCCGGTCAGGGCGTACCTGCGGATCGCGAAGCCGACGCCCACGGCCACCAGCAGGTCCAGCAGCGACTGGTAGAGGAACACCGGCTGGAAGGTGGCGTATGCCTGCAAACCGGCCGCCCGGTGCTGTGGTGAGATCGCCACTGCCCAGGGCAGCCCGGATGGGCTCCCGTACAGTTCCTGGCTGAACCAGTTCCCCCACAACGCGATGGCCTGGGCCACCGCGAGCGCAGGCGCAGCCGCAAGGGCGATGGGCCCGATGTCGAGGCCGGAACGGCGGCAGTAGACCCAGGCGGCGATCGCACCCGCCGCGACCGCGCCGGCGATGGCGAGGCCGCCGTCCCAGACCCGGAACACGTCGGTCCAGTCCCGGCCGGGCCCGAAGTACAGCCCGAAGTTGGTGAGCACGCTGTACAGCCGGGCGCCGACCAGCCCCACCGGGACCGCGACTGTGGCCAGGTCCAGGATGACTCCTGCCTGGCCGCCAGCTCGCAGGTACCGCCTGTCGGTCAGCCACAGCGCAGCCACCACGCCAGCCACCATGCACAGCGCATATGCGCGGACCGGGATCGCGCCCAGATGCCAGACGGAGCTGGCCGGGCTCGGAAGGTAAGCCACCGGCATGGTCTGGACGTTACCCGCACGCGGCCGGTGTGCACGCCACATTCACCCGTGCTACGCGCGCCAGCCGGCAGCGGGGGCGGATGGCCCTCGGTCTGGTTCGCCGGCTGCCGTTACCGGAACGGCGCCGCCGCCGGGCTGACAGCCGCGGGCAGCGACGACTCGCCGCACAGGTAGGCATCGACGGCCGCCGCAGCGGACCGGCCCTCGGCGATCGCCCAGACGATCAGCGACTGGCCCCGGCCCATATCCCCGGCCACGAACACGCCGGGCACCGAGGCCGCGAAGCCGGCGTCCCTGGACACGTTGCCGCGGCTGTCGAAATCAACCCCGAGCCCGTCCGTCAGCGCCCCCCGCTCGGCACCGCTGAAGCCCATGGCCAGCAGCACCAGGTCGGCTGGCAGCTCCCGCTCAGTGCCCGGCAGCGGCCGGAATCCGTCCGGCGACTGCTCCACCTCAGTCAGCGCCAGCGCCCTGACCCGGCCCTGGTCGTCGGGCAGGAAACGCTGCGTTGACACCGCGTAGACGCGGTCACCGCCCTCCTCATGCGCGCTTGACACCCGGAAGATGGCGGGGTGCACCGGCCAGGGCTGGCCGGCCGGGCGGCCAGCCGGCGGCCTGGGCAGGATCTCCAGCTGTGTTACCGAGGCGGCGCCTTGCCGGTGCGCGGTGCCCAGGCAGTCCGCGCCGGTGTCACCGCCGCCGATGATGACGACATGCCGTCCGCTGGCCGAGATGGCCGGCTCGGGCACCTGAACCGGCACCGCGGGCTTGCGCCCCTGACCAGTGCCGGGCCCGCGACGGCGCCGTCCGTCGCCGGCCCGCCCGCCGCCGGCGTCGGCCGCCGCGGCTACGGCCCTGTTGGCTAGCGGCAGGTACTCCATGGCCTGGTGGATCCCGGCCAGGCCGGAGCCGGGCACCGGGCAGCCCGCGCGCCACCGTGGCCCCGCCGGCCAGCACGATCGCCGCGTAGTCGCGGCGAAGGTCGGCCGCCGTGACATCGATGCCCGCCTCCACGCCGCAGCGGAACTCGGTGCCCTCTGCCAGCATCTGGATGAGCCGCCGGTCCAGGTGCCGCTTCTCCATCTTGAACTCAGGTATCCCGTAGCGGAGCAGGCCACCAGGTGCGTCGGCGCGCTCGAAGACGGTGACGGCGTGCCCGGCCCTGGTCAGCTGCTGCGCGGCGGCCAGTCCCGCCGGGCCGGAGCCGATGACCGCTACCCGGCGGCCGGCGGCCAGCGCGGCGGGCGCGGGACGCCGCGGCGGCACCCAGCCCTCAGCCCAGGCCCGGTCGATGATCTCGACTTCCACCTGCTTGATCGTCACCGGATCGGCGCTGATGCCGAGCACGCAGGCCGACTCGCACGGCGCCGGGCACAGCCGGCCGGTGAACTCGGGAAAGTTGTTGGTCGCATGCAGCCGCTCGGCGGCGGCCCGCCAGTCGCTCTGATGGACCAGGTCATTCCACTCGGGGATGAGGTTGCCGAGCGGGCAGCCGGCGTGGCAGAACGGTATCCCGCAGTCCATGCACCGTCCGGCCTGCCGTTCCACCTGGTCTGTGCCGAACTCCGAGTACACCTCCCGCCAGTCGGTGATGCGCACGTCCACCGGCCGCCGGCCAGGCGTCTGCCGCGCCGTGGTGAGGAATCCCCTGGGGTCTGCCATCGGTCTGCTCCCGTCAGCCGCGAGCCGCGGCCATCACGGCCTCGCTCACGTCCAGCCCATCGCGCTCTGCCCGGCGGGCCGCGGCTAGCACGCGCTGGTAGTCCCGCGGCATGACCCGCGCGAAGCGCCGCGTGGCGGCCGGCCAGTCGGCCAGCAAGGCGGCCGCAACCACCGAGCCGGTCTCGGCCTGATGCCGGCCGATCAGCTCGCGGAGGAACTCCTCATCCTCAGCTGTCAGCGGCTCCAGGTCTGCCATCTCGGTGTTGACCCGGGCCGGGTCCGGATCGAGCAGGTAGGCAATCCCGCCCGACATCCCGGCCGCGAAGTTCCTGCCTATCGGCCCGAGCACGGCGACCCGGCCGCCCGTCATGTACTCACAGCCGTGGTCCCCGGTTCCCTCTGCGACCGCGGTCGCGCCCGAGTTACGCACGCAGAAACGCTCGCCGACGACGCCGCGCAGCAGCATCTCGCCGCTGGTCGCGCCGTAGCCGATCACGTTCCCGGCGATCACGTTGCGCTCCGCCGCGAACCCGGCGCTAGCGTCTGGCGAGGCGATGATCCGGCCACCGGACAGGCCCTTGCCCAGGTAGTCGTTGGCATCGCCGCGCAGCCGGAGAGTGATGCCGCGCGGCAGGAACGCGCCGAGCGACTGCCCGGCCGACCCGGTCAGAGCCACCTCGATGGTGTTGTCGGGCAGCCCGGCACTGCCCCACCTGCGGGTGAGCTCGCTGCCGAGCATGGTGCCGACGGTGCGGTTGACGTTGCGGACTGGCAGCTCCAGGCGGACTGGGGTGCGATTCTCCAGCGCGCCCTCAGCGAGCAGGATGAGGGTGTTGTCGAGGGCTCGGTCCAGTCCGTGATCCTGGCTGGTCACGCAGTGCCGGGCCGCGTCCGGCGGCAGGTCCGGCACGTGCAGGACGGGCCGCAGGTCCAGCCCGGCAGCTTTCCAGTGGGTGACCGCCACGGTGGTGTCGAGCATCTCGGCCCGGCCAATGGCCTCGTCCAGCGACCGGAAGCCGAGCTTGGCCAGGTACTCGCGCACCTCCTGGGCCAGGAACTCGAAGAAGTTCACGACGAACTCGGGCCGTCCGGTGAACCTGCGCCGCAGCTCCGGATTCTGGGTCGCCACACCGACCGGACAGGTGTCCAGGTGGCAGACCCGCATCAGCACGCAGCCGGCGACCACCAGCGGCGCGGTGGCAAAGCCGAACTCCTCGGCCCCGAGCAGCGCCGCGATGATCACGTCACGGCCGGTCTTGAGCTGGCCGTCGACCTGCACGACGATCCGGTCCCGCAGGCCATTGCGCAGCAGCGTCTGCTGCGTCTCGGCCAGGCCGAGCTCCCACGGCGCGCCGGCGTGCTTGATGCTGGTCAGCGGGGAGGCCCCGGTGCCGCCGTCATGCCCGGAGATCAGCACCACGTCCGCGTGTGCCTTCGACACCCCGGCCGCGACAGTGCCAACGCCGACCTCGGCGACGAGCTTCACGTGCACCCGCGCCATCGGGTTGGCGTTCTTCAGGTCGTGGATCAGCTGAGCCAGGTCCTCGATGGAGTAGATGTCATGGTGCGGCGGCGGCGAGATCAGGCCCACGCCGGGAGTGGAGTGCCTGGTCGCGGCGATCCACGGGTACACCTTGTGGCCGGGCAGCTGACCGCCCTCGCCTGGCTTGGCGCCCTGCGCCATCTTGATCTGCAGGTCGTCGGCATTCACCAGGTACTCGCTGGTGACCCCGAACCGGCCGCTGGCCACCTGCTTGACCGCCGAGCGGCGCAGGTCGCCGTTCTCGTCTGGCAGGAACCGGCGGGAGTCCTCGCCGCCCTCGCCAGTGTTGGATCGCCCGCCGAGCCGGTTCATCGCGATCGCGATAGTCTCGTGCGCCTCGGCTGAGATCGATCCGTACGACATGGCGCCGGTGGAGAACCGGCGCACGATGCTGGCGACCGGCTCCACTTCATCGAGGGGAACGGGGACTTGCGGCGGTGCGTCGGCTTCGTCGTCGACACCGCGTATCCGCAGTAGTCCGCGAAGCGTCATGAGCCGCGATGCCTGGTCGTCCACCAGCGCGGTGTACTCGCGGAACACGCTCTGCTGCCCGCTGCGGGTGGCGTGCTGCAGCTTGAAAACCGTCTCCGGGCTGAACAGGTGGGGTTCGCCCGCACGGCGCCACTGATACTCGCCGCCAGTTTCCAGCCTGCGGTGCGGCTGCCTGCTGCCGCGAGCCGGGAAGGCAGTCGCATGACGCTTGCCCACCTCGGCGGCGATCTCGGCGAAACCGATGCCGCCGAGCGGCGAGGAGGTGCCGGCGAAGCAGGAACCGACAACCTCGGGGCCCAGGCCGACGGCCTCGAACAGCTGAGCCCCGGTGTAGGAGGCGACGGTGGACACGCCCATCTTGGACATGATCTTCAGAACGCCCTTGCCGAGCGCCTTGATCAGGTTGGCCCCGGCCGCCCGCTCGCTGACGTCGGTCAGCACGCCGCGGCGGACCAGTTCCTCGACGGACTCGATTGCCAGGTACGGACAGACGGCCGCGGCTCCGTATCCGAGCAGCAGCGCGATGTGGTGGCACTCCCTGGCGTCGCCGGACTCAACGATCAGCCCGGCCATCGTCCTGGTGCGCTCGGCGATCAGATGATGGTGCACGGCCCCGGTGAGCAGGAGTGAGGGAATCGGGCTGAGCCGAGCCTGAGATTCGTCATCGGGCCTGGCGGCGGCCAGGCCGGCCATCGGCTGTCCGCCGCCTGCTTCCGCCCCGCGGTCAGATAGCACGATGATGCGCGCCCCGGCCGCGATCGCGGCCGACACCTCGGCCCGGATCTCCGCCAGCCTGGCCTCGAGTGCCGCACCGCCGCCTGCCACCTCATAGCGGCCATCCACCACGTGCGCGCCGAAGCCCGGCAGGTCCCCGTCGTCGTTGATGTGCACGATCTTGGCCAGATCACTGTCGCTGATCACCGGGAACGGCAGCACGACCTGACGGCAGGAGGCTGGCCCCGGCTGCAGCAGGTTGTGCTCGGGGCCGGTGGACGCGCCCAGCGAGGTGACGAGTTCCTCCCTGATGGCGTCCAGCGGCGGGTTCGTCACCTGCGCGAACAGCTGGCTGAAGTAGTCGTAGAGCAACCGCGGCCGGTCGGAGAGCACGGCCAGCGGAGTGTCGGTGCCCATCGATCCCAGCGGCTCCGCGCCAGTCCTGGCCATGGGCGCCAGGAGCACCCGGACATCCTCCTCGGTGTACCCGAAGAGCTGCTGCTGGATCAGCAGGATGCGGCTGTCCGGCAGCTCACGGCTCCGGTCGGGCAGGTCATCGAGGTGCATCAGGCCGGCGTGCAGCCAGTCCGCGTACGGATGCGCCGCCGCGAGCTCGGCCTTCACCTCCTCATCCTCGATGATCCGGCCCGAATCGACGTCCGCGAGGAAGATCCGGCCCGGCTGAAGGCGGCCCTTGCGGACAACGCTGGCCTGGTCTATGTCGAGCACGCCGACCTCGCTGGCGAGCACGACCAGGCCGTCGCTGGTCACCCAGTACCGGCCCGGCCGCAGCCCATTGCGGTCGAGCACCGCCCCGATCATGGTGCCGTTGGTGAACGCGATCAGGGCCGGCCCGTCCCACGGCTCCATCAGCGCCGCATGAAAACGATAGAAGTCCCGGCGGGCCGGGTCCATCTGCTCGTTGTTCTCCCATGGCTCCGGGATCATCATCAGCAGCGCGTGCGGCAGCGACCGGCCGCCAAGGTAGAGCAGCTCCAGGCATTCATCGAAGCTGGCCGAGTCGCTGACCTCGTCATCAAGGATCGGCAGCAGGCGCTCGACGCCTCGGCCCGCGGTATCGGTGCCGAGCACGTCGGCGGCCAGGTGCGCTTCCCTGGCCCGCATCCAGTTCCGATTCCCGCGGACGGTGTTGATCTCGCCGTTGTGGGCGATAAGCCGGTACGGGTGCGCCAGCGGCCAGGACGGGAAGGTGTTGGTGGAGAACCGCGAGTGCACGAGCGCGATGGCCGACCGGTACCGCGTATCGGTCAGGTCCGGGAAGAACGGCTCTAGCTGCAGCGCGGTAAGCATGCCCTTGTAGACGATCGTCGCGCTGGACAGGCTGGCCAGGTACAGGCCGGTCTCGTGCTCGGCGCGCTTGCGGAGGCAGTACGCCTTCCGGTCCAGGGCCAGGCCGGCCTCGCCGGCCAGCCCGGACACGACCACCTGGACAAGCTCGGGGAGCACTTCAGCGGCCCCGTTCCCGCAGTAATCGGTGTCGTGCGGCACGTCGCGCCAGCCAAGCACGGCCAGCCCTTCTTCCGCGGCAAGTCGCCGGACTGCCGCCTGCACCTGCGTGCGTGTCAGTCCGGCGGGCAGGAAGGCGAGGCCGGCCGCATAGCTGCCGGGGGCCGGGAGGTCGAAGCCGCATTCGGCGCGCAGCAGTTCGTCGGGCATCTGGGTGATGATCCCGGCACCATCGCCAGACTCCGGATCGGCGCCTTTGGCACCCCGATGCTCCAGGTTGCGCAGCACTGTGAGAGCGCGAGTAACGGTGTCATGCCGTCGCTCACCGGTGAGATCGGCGACAAAGCCGACACCGCAGGCGTCATGCTCATTCCGGGCGTCATACAGGCCGGGGCCGGGCCGGAGCAGGGCAGATGCCATCGGCACTCCTGTCGTCTCGTCCGCTCGCAGTGGGGAATCGGGACGACACTGGCCCGGTCGGCGGGACAACACTGGCCCTGAGGTGCGATGTTCGGGCGGCAGCGCCCGGGCACCGCTGACCAGTATAACGAAGATCGGTGGTCGTGCTGAGGCCCCGTTGCCCGGCATCCGGCGAGCAGCTAGCAGCCGCGCCGGGCGAAATGTACCCAGGTTGCGCGCCCTACACTCTTTTGGCGCAAAGAAAGCTCCGCCGGACCTGTCGTTATTTACGTGATCATGGTCGGCCGGCGCGCATGCCGAGGTTTGCCGCCACCACGCGCAGCGCTGGCCCGTCGCTCAGCGTCTCTTTATCGTGAAGGCGTCCATGGCAAGGATCGGCAAGGATCGGGACGAGGCCCGTCACGCGACGGTGGCCGTGACGGACCTGTTCCGCGAGCACCACCTTGAACTGGTCCGGCTGGCCCTGGCCATGACCGGCGACCTGGCGACAGCGGAGGACGTCGTGCAGGACGCCTTCGAGCGGCTGCATCGCGGCTGGCCCAGGCTGCGCGAGCCGTCGAACGGCCTGGCCTACGTGCGGTCCAGCGTGCTCAACGGCTGCCGGTCGGCGCAACGCCGCGCGGCGGTGGCGAGGAAGCACTCCCCGGAACTGGCCGGGACGCAGGCGGCGCCGGATGCCGGATCCAGCCTCGATGACCGTGCCGAGCTGGAAGGCGCGCTCCGCCTGCTGCCGCACCGCCAGCAAGAAGTCCTGGTGCTCCGCTACTACCTGGACCTCGACGTGGCCGAGATAGCCGGCCTGCTCCGGATCGTGCCTAGCGCAGTCCGCTCGAACTGCAGCCGCGGGCTCGCTGCGCTAGCCAGCGCCTTAAGAGAGGATCAGCGATGACTGACGTTGAAGACCGGCTGCGACACGACCTCATGATCATTACTGAGCGCGCGCAGCCGGGCTCCATCCGCCCGCTGCGCGCTCCCGAGCTGAGGCGCCGGTCCCGGACTATCCGCTGGCTGGCCCCGGTGGCGGCGATGGTCGCCGTCATCGCCATCATCGCCGGGGTGTCGCTGGCGGGACGGTCGGCCGGACACCGGCCGGTCGCAGCCGCGGCACCGGCGGGATTGCCGGAGTACTACGTCATGCTGCAGCACGCTGTATCGGGGAACGTGACGGCAACCGTGCGTCAGTCGGCAACAGGAGCAGTGCTGGCGTCGGTAGATATCGCGCACGTTCGCAGGAACCCGCTGGCAGGTTTCTGGATCACGGCCGCTGCTAACGACCGTACCTTTGCCATCGGCGGCCCGTTCGGCGTGGATGTCCTCCGATTGCGGCCTGACGGCCGGGTAGGTCACCTGACCCGGCTGCCGAACAAGATCTCTGGCTACCAGATCTCCGGTGCTCAGCTTGCGCAACTGTCGCCAGACGGCAGCGAGCTTGCCCTGGGAACCGGTGCGACCGGGGCATGCTCGCCCTGCGCAGACGGCGTGACCGTCATCTCGCTGGCCACCGGCAACGCCAGGACGTGGGTTGCCCGTTCCCCCGGCCAGGTGGCGGCTTCCGTGGTGAGCTGGCCAGGAACCGGCCACCAGGTCTTCATCAGCTACGGCGACCACTACCGGCTGCTGAATGTGGCCGGAACCGGCGGCAGCTTGGTTGCCGACTCCCGGCCGATCGCCTTGCCGGCCGGTGAGCACGCTTACACCCTCGACGGCTGGAGCCTTGATTCGCCGCTGCTGACACCCGACGGGAACGGCGTTCTCTGGGCCAGTTCGCAGCTGCACAGTGGTAAGTACGGAGCCACCGCGCACCGGGTCTGGGAGTTCTCTGCACGTACCGGCCGACTGCTTCGGGTGCTGTACACGACCGCGCACCCGGTCGTCCTGTCCTGCAGTATCGAATCACTCGGCCCGACCGGATTGCATGCCCTGATCGAGTGCGTTGGCATCGGCCGGCTGCAGGGCTACTCCTTCGGCAGGCTAGATGGTAGCCACTTCACCGCCCTGCCCGGCACGGCAGCCGGTCGCTTCGTCGGCGTGCAGGCCGCCTGGTGAGCGATTAACCGATCGTGGTCTGGCGACCGGCGCGCACTCCGTCGGCAAGCTCGGCTGCCAGGCCGCGCACGCTGGCCAGGCCAGTTTGCTGGTCCGGCGCTGCCAGTAGCCGCTGGACGAACGCCGAGCCGACGATGACGCCGTCAGCGAAGCTGGCCACCTGCGCCGCCTGGCTGCCGTCGCGGACACCCAGCCCGACGGCGACCGGCATGTCGGTGTGCTGGCGGACCCGGCTGACCAGGCCAGCAGCCTCGCCGCCGACCGAGTCCCTGGCTCCGGTGATGCCCATCAGCGACGCCGCGTAGACGAAACCGCCGCAAACGTTGGTGATCAGCTCGATCCGGCGGTCAGACGAGCTCGGCGCGACCAGGAAGACCGGGTCAAGGCCATGCTCGGCCGCCGCAGCCAGCCACGGTCCGGCCTCCTCCGGCGTCAGGTCGGGGGTAATGAGCCCGCTGCCGCCCGCCTTCGCCAGGTCGGCGGCGAACGCCGCCGGCCCGTACCTGTCCACCGGGTTCCAGTAGGTCATGATCAGCGTGGGTACCCCGGCCGACGCCACCGCCTCGACGGTGGCCAGCACGTCGGCCACGTGCACGCCGCCGACCAGCGCCCGGTGCACGGCCTCCTGGATGACCGGGCCGTCCATCAGCGGGTCGGAGTACGGCAAGCCGATCTCGATGATGTCAGCGCCAGCCTGGGCAATGGCGATGGCCGCGTCGATGGCGCCATCGACGGAGGGGAAGCCGGCCGGCAGGTATCCGACCAGTGCCGCTCTGCCCTCGGCCGCTGCCCTGGTGAAAGCCGCGCTCACCGCGCTCACTGCGCTGCCTCCGGGTTGCTGGCGGCTGCCGTGCCGAGATGACCAAACCAGCGGCCGGCGATATCGACATCCTTGTCGCCGCGGCCGGACAGGTTGACGAGCAGCACCGCATCGGGACCGAGTTCCGGTCCGAGCTGGAGTGCCCCGGCGAGCGCGTGCGCCGACTCGATGGCCGGGATGATTCCCTCCGTGCGGCATAGCACCGAGAACGCGTTCATCGCCTCCGCGTCGGTGATGGGCCGGTAGCTTGCCCGCCCGGTCTCGTGCAGCCAGGCGTGCTCCGGGCCGACGCCAGGGTAATCAAGGCCCGCGGAGATGGAGTGCGTCTCCAGCGTCTGTCCGTCGCTGTCCTGCAGCAAGAACGTCCGCATGCCGTGAATGACGCCGGGTGATCCGCCGGCCACGGTGGCCGCGTGCCTGCCCGTCCCTACTCCGTCACCGCCGGCCTCGCAGCCGATCAGGGCCACCGACTGGTCGGGTATGAAGGCGTGGAAGACGCCGATCGCGTTGGACCCGCCGCCGACGCAGGCGATGACCGCGTCCGGCAGCCGGCCAGCTGCGGTCAGGATCTGCGCCCGCGCCTCGACCCCGATCACCCGCTGGAAATCGCGCACCATCATGGGGAACGGGTGCGGTCCCATCACCGAGCCGATGCAGTAGTGCGTCGTCTCGACACTGGAAACCCAGTCCCTGAAGGTCTCGTTGATGGCGTCCTTCAGCGTCATGCTGCCGGTGGTTACCGGCACCACCTCGGCGCCGAGCATGCGCATCCTGGCCACGTTGAGAGCCTGCCGCCTGGTGTCCTCGGCGCCCATGTACACGACGCAGTCCAGGCCGAGCAGCGCGGCCGCGGTCGCGGTGGCGACGCCATGCTGACCGGCGCCGGTCTCGGCGATGATCCGCGGCTTGCCCATCCGCTTGGTCAGCAGCGCCTGGCCGATGACGTTATTGATCTTGTGAGACCCGGTGTGGGCCATGTCCTCGCGCTTGAGGAAGACCCGGCCTCCGCCGGCCTCCGCGGCGAACCTTGGCACCTCGGTGAGCAGTGTCGGCCTGCCCGCATAGCCCGTCAGCAGCGCGGCGAGCTCCGCCTGGAACGCCGGGTCTGCCTTGGCCTGCTGGTAGGCGACCGTCAGTTCTTCCAGCGCCGACATCAGCGCCTCGGGCGCCAGCCTGCCGCCGAAGCTGCCGAAATGGCCATCAGCATCGGGGACGGCCAGGTTCGCCGCGCTCGCGAAGTCCGCTGTGCTCGCGGTGTCCGTGCCCGGCGCCGTCATCGCGGTGCTCCCCCCGGGCCAGATGCCGGCCCGTCCTGTTCGGTGTCGCCGTCGTCGGGATGGGCCTGCTCCGGGCGGCCCTGCTCCGGGTTGCCCGGTCCGGCGGCCTGCTGCGGCGCTCCGGACCAGGCGCTCCGGCCAGAGCGCAAGGCCGGGTGCGAGCCGGCCGTCACCAGGTCAGCTACCGCGGTGCGCGGGTCCTTCCCGGTGACCAGGCTCTCGCCCACCAGGACGGCGTCGGCGCCTGCCGCCGCGTACGCCAGCAGGTCATGCGGCCCGCGCACGCCAGACTCGGCGATCTTGATGACTCCGTCTGGCACCTTCGGGGCAAGCTGGGCGAATACCCCCCGGTCAACTTCGAGCGTAGCCAGGTTGCGCGCGTTGATGCCGAGCACCGTGGCGCCGGCTTCCAGCGCCCGGTCCAGCTCGGCGCTGGTATGCACCTCGACTAGCGGGACCAGCCCGATCGATGCCGCCCGCTCGACGAGCGAGACCAGCGCGTTCTGCTCGAGCGCGGCAACGATGAGCAGCACCAGATCGGCACCGTAGGCTCGCGCCTCCCACAGCTGGTAGGCGCTGATGATGAAGTCCTTGCGGAGCACCGGAACTCCGACCGCGTCCCGGACGGCGGCCAGGTCGTCAAGACTGCCGCCGAACCTGCGCGGCTCGGTGAGCACGCTGATCACGCGGGCTCCGCCCGCCTCATAGTCGGCTGCCAGCCCGGCAGGATCAGCGATTGCGGCAAGCGCGCCCTTCGACGGGCTCGCTCGCTTCACCTCGGCGATGACTGCTACTTCTGGCCCGCTGAACGCCCCGGCCACATCGCGCGGCGACGGCGCTCTCGCAGCCGTCTGTTTCAGCCGGTCCAGCGGCATCGCTTGCTGGCGGTCCGCTAGGTCTGCACGCACTCCATCGAGGATGTCGTCAAGCACGCTCACGCGGTTCTGCCGCCCCCTCGGGTGGGATGCCTTGAGTCAAAATCGTAGCGACGGCGCCCTCGATCCATCTCGCGCCCCCTGTCGTACTGGCGTGTAGCGACCACGGCTGCCGACACTGCCTAGCCGACAGCCTGTCCCGGCAGCACGTCAGCGGCGCTGTCGGCAAGACCCGGCCGGACCAGCCCGGGATGGTCACGGACCGGTCTGCGCAGCGCCGACGGCGCGAAGGCTCTGGCCACTTCCGGGTGCAGGAGCGTCCCGAGGGTAATGAGCGCCAGCAGCGTGCCACCCAGGTAACGAGCGTATGCGAAGCTGAACAGGCCGACGGCGACACAAGTAGCCTCGACGCTGATGGCCAGCAGCCAGGCCGGCTGGCTGCCCGACCGCACCACGGCCGCCAGCCCGCAGATTGCGAGAGCCGCGACGATGGTCACGACTATCGAGTGCGTGCTCCGGCGGCTGTAGGAAATGCCGATCGCGGCCGACGCGCCCGCTTGGGCGATCAGCAGCCGGCCGACGAGACCGACCAGCGCATGCTGGCGCGCGGTCGGCCCGGTCGTGGCCGGCCGTGACGCTGGCCTGGGTGGCCTGTGCATGCCGACAGCCGCCTTTCCGGGATGAGCCTGGCCATCGGCTGAGGCAGGCCCCCATGGGGTTTAAGGGTAGATGTTGCCCTGAGTGGATGGGTCTGTCCAGATCGCCGGCCTGTCGGAGGTCAGCAAGCGCCGGGCAGGTCAGGTGGTCGCGCCAGGCAGGTCAGCTGGCGCCGGGCAGGTCAGCTGGCGCGGCTACGGTCGCCGTACGCTGCGGCGGAGGTGGGATCGTCGCCGCGACTCAGGGCGTCCCAGATGGCGACCGAGTCGCCGGCTGCAGGTTCGCCCGGTCCGACCGGCCGGGCCGGGGCGCCGCGACCATCTTCCACATCCAGCCTGCGCTCCGTGCCGTGGCTGCGCTCCGTGCCCTGGCTGGGCTCCGTGCCCTGGCTGGGCTCCGTGCCCTGGCTGGGCTCCGTGCCCTGGCTGGGCTCCCGGGCCGACGCTGGCCCGGGAGGCACTCCCCCGGCCTGACCGTCGGGAACTCCGGGCTGATCGGACCGACAGCCCGCTTCGGCCGGGATCGCGACTGCGGTCCTGGCTGCAGTGGCCGGGGCGTCATATCGGCTGGACATCACAGCCATGCGATTGGCCCGCCACATCACCAGCGCGCCGGCAGCTACCAGCAGGATGGCGCCGGTTACGGCGAGGATCTGCCAGCCGACCGCGTTGAAGGTGACATGAGACGTGGCCCCGGCCACGTTCGGGATGACTGATGACGCGGGCGTGCTGCCCTGGGTTACCGAGCCTGCCCCGGCGGTTCCTGCCGGGCTGGTGTTAGCAGTAGCGGCGGCGATGGCGCCCGCCTGGGATAGCGAGAGGACCGACCCGGCTAGCACGGCTCCGAGCACAACAAGCAGCAGCCCGGTGAGCCTGCGCAGCAAGCCGCGGCTGGCCACGACTGCGGCCAGGCTGGCCAGACTGGTCAGCGCCAGCGCATCGGCGTACGGTACGAGGCCCGCTCCGGTGACCGTGACCCGGCTGGCCGGCAGCGGCCTGGGTGGCGACGTATGGACCTGGGCCCAGCCCTGCCGGGTCGCGAGAAACACGATCGCGGCTCCGGCGGCGCCCAGCAGCAATGCCAGGCTCAGCTCCTGCCGCGCCGACCGAGGGCGTGGTCCGCCGCTGGCCATTCTCCGCCTCCTGGGTTGTGCTCACTGAAGGCTAGCGCCACCACAGCGCACCGCTGACCCCGGCGGCTGAGCGCGGCCGGGCCGCGGCGGCGAGCCTGGACACTCACCGAGGCCGCGCCGGTCCCATCACCTACGATTCAACTCATGACGCACGCCCAGGATGAGCGCCTTGCCCTTTGCGCCCTGCTTGCCGAACTTGGGCCGGACCAGCCCACGCTGTGCGCCGGCTGGCGGACGGCGGACCTGGCCGCGCACCTGGTGCTGCGCGAGCGGCGACCGGACGCTGGTGCGGGTGTCCTTGGCGGCCCGCTGGCAGGTCACACCCGCCGTGTGCAATCGCGTCTGACGCAGCGGACTCCCTACTCCGAGTTGCTGCAGCTCATCAGGAGTGGTCCGCCCCGGCTGTCGGTGTTCGCGCTGCCCGGGGCCGACGACAAGCTCAATCTGGTGGAGTACTTCGTGCACCACGAGGACGCGCGCAGGGCTCAGCCGGACTGGAAGCCCCGCGAGATCAGCCCCGAGCTAGCCGACGTGCTCTGGAGCCGCCTCGGCATGGCCCGCATGATGCTGCGGAAAGCACCGGTAGGGGTGGAGCTCGTCAGGGCCGACGACCGGCCGCCGGGCAACGGCCGGGTCCGGATCACCGCCAAGGCGCGGACGCCAGTTGTGACAGTGACCGGCGCGCCGGCCGAGCTCACGATGTGGACGATGGGCCGAACCGGCGCCGTGGACGTGCGCCTGGATGGCGCCGATTCCGATGTGGCCGCACTGAGCGCGCCCGGCTGGCGGCACTGAACTTTCGCCTTATCGCGGCCGACTGGCCCAGATCCAGCGGCCAGACTCACCTCAGCTGATCAGACCCGTCTCGGCTGAATGGCGCTCACGCCTCGCAAGATTTCTGTATTAAAAACCTGTACAGCTATATGGTATCACCGTATGGTCAAGGCAATCCGGCCACTCTGACCGGCTAGCTCAAGGCAGGTGTGACATGACGGTGAACTCGGTCGCGGGAAGCGGAATGGCGAACGACAAGGGCCTGCGGTCGGGAACGCTTGGCATGCTGTCCAGCGTGGTCATCGCTGTTTCCTCGACTGCTCCGGCATACAGCATGGCAGCGACCCTCGGCCTGATCGTGGCTATCGTCGGCGTGCACTCGCCGGCCACGCTGATCGTGTCCTTCCTGCCGATGCTGTGCATCGCCTACGCGTTCCGTGAGCTCAACAAGGTCGACCCCGACTGTGGCACCACGTTCACCTGGACGACGCGCGCGTTCGGCCCGTGGGCGGGCTGGCTTGGCGGCTGGGGCATCGTGGCCGCCGACATCATCGTGATGGCGAGCCTGTCCCAGATCGCCGGCCGGTACGCGCTGCGGCTGGTCGGCGCCGACGGCCTGGCGGCTCAGACCGGCTGGGTGACCGCTGCAGGCGTCGCCTTCATCGCCCTGCTCACCTGGGTTTGCTATCGCGGCATCGAGATCTCCGCGCGGGTGCAGCAGGCGCTGCTGGCAATCGAGCTGGTCACGCTCGCGATCTTCGCTGTCGTGGCGTTCGTCAAGGTCGGCACCGGGCACGCGCTTGCCGGCGCGCAGCCTCCGTCACTGACCTGGCTGAACCCGTGGACCGGGTCGTTCGGCACGCTGTCGAAGTCCTTCCTGCTCGCGGTCTTCGTCTACTGGGGATGGGACTGCGCGCTGTCGGTCAACGAGGAGACCAAGGACGCGGCCCGCACCCCAGGACGAGCCGCAGTCCTCTCCACGGTCCTGCTTGTCGCCGTGTTCGCGATCGTCAGCACGGCCGCACTCGCGTTTGCCGGTCCCAGGTTCCTCGCGACCAATAGCAGCGACGTACTTGGCGCCATGGCCTCAGCCGTGCTCGGCAGCACTGCCGGCAAGCTGCTCATCCTGTGCGTGCTGACCTCAACCGCCGCATCGACGCAGACCACGATCATGCCGACAGCACGGGCCGTGCTGTCGATGGCCGCGCACCGCGCCCTGCCAGCCCGGCTGGCCCGCATCAGTCCGCGTCACCTGACGCCGGCCACCGCTACCGTTGTCATGGGCATCGTGTCTGCTGTCTTCTTTGTCCTGCTCACAGCCGTCTCAAGAAACGTGCTTGCCGATTCCGCGGCGGCCACCGGCCTGCTCATCGCGTTCTATTACGGGCTGACCGGGTTCGCTTGCATGTGGTTCTTCCGTCACTCGCTACGCTCAAGTGTGCGGCTGCTCGTGGTCCGGGGAGTCCTGCCGGCCCTCGGCGGGCTGGCCCTGCTCGGCGCTTTCGTGCTCTCAGTCAAGTCCTACTGGCCTGCAGCCAGCAGCTACTCAAGCTTCGATGGTGTCGGCGGTATCTTTCTCATTGGCGCCGGCTCGCTGCTCACCGGGGTCATCCTCATGCTGATAGTCAGGAAGACGATGCCTGCCTTCTTCACCACCGGGACGCTTCCGCCGCCGGCGGTCGCTGCCGACGGTGCCGGTGCCATCGTCCTGCCGCCCGGCGAGCCAGCTCGGCAGGAGGCGGTGCAGGCATGACGCCCGCAGCGGCTCCAGAGCTAGCCACCGCAGGCAGTTCCAGGCGGGCCGGGCGGCGGGCCGGGCGGCGCAAGCTCTCGGTCCTGGCGGCGGCCTGCCGCGTCATCGCCGACCGGGGTGCGGAGGCGACCCGATTCACCGACGTGGCCGAGGCCAGCGGCGTGCCGGTGAGCACCCTCCAGTACTACTTCGGCTCGCGCGAGGATCTGCTGGTGGCTGCGTTCCGCCACGCCTCCGCCGAGGAGCTCAGTGCGCTCGAGACAGAACTGGCCGGGGTTTCCTCAGGCTGGGAGCAGATCCGCCGGATCGTGCGCGGCGCGCTGGACGGTTACGAACCTGGCCGGGCGCACGCCGGGCTGTTGTGGATCGAGTCCTGGCACCTGGCGATCCGGGATCCAGAAATGCGAGAGGACGCGCTGCGCGACTACGCGGGATGGCGTCAGCTGGTCGCCGATGCGATCCGGCTCGGCACCGGAGCCGGGGAGTTCCGGCCGCTGCTCAGCCCTGAGCAAATCGCCGTGCTCACCATCGCGTTGGTGGACGGGGCCGGGATACCGCTGGCGCTCGGTGATCCGAGCCTCAGCGTCAGCAGCGCGACCTCGGACGTGCTCCGATCGGTCGGTGCCCTGCTCGGCGCCGCCGGGACGGGCTGAGCGCGGCCCGCGGACCGTTCAGGCCGGATGGGCCGCACCCAGGCCAAGCAACTGCACGAGCTCACTGACCGAGTCCAGCACATAGGGAGCACCAGCGTCGGCAAGGGCGTCCCGGCTGCTCGCGCCCGAGGTCACCCCGGCGACCAGGCCGGCGCCGGCGCGCAGCCCGGATTCGATGTCGCTCGGGGTGTCGCCGACCACGGCGAGCTCGGTCACGGCGGCGCCGCCCAGCCTGAGCAGCGCGGTCAGCGGCAGGTCCGGCCATGGCCGGCCGCGGCCCGCGTCGGCGGGCGAGAGGGCGAGGTCGATGAGTGGCCGCCAGCCGAGCGCATCGAGCAGCGCATCCCTGGTGACCGGCGCGAACCCGGTGGCCAGGCATACCCTGATGCCGGCCGCGCGCAGGGCGGTGATCGTCTCGACGGCGCCCGGCAGCGGCTCGACCAGGCCGGACCGCACCGACTCGGCGTAGCTCTCTTCGAAGATCCGGTTGCCCTGCTGGGCCCGTTCCTCACTGCCCAGGATGTGCCGGAACACCTCGATTTTCGACTGGCCCATGGTGTCGCGCACATAGCTGATGGCGTCGTCATGATCAGGCGCGCCAGGCACGAGCCCGAACTGCGCGGCCGCCGAGCCGAATGCTGCCATCACGCTGCCGTCATCGGCGACTGTGGTCCCGGCCATGTCCAGGCAGGCGACGGTAATCTGCCGCGCGGCCTGCACGGGCAGCTGGCCAGCAGCCGATGTGATCATGCGAACGTCTCCTCCGCGATCGCCGGCGCGCACGTCATGCCGCGCCCGCCTGGTCCTGTCACCAGCACGACACCCGGTGCGACTTGCGACCGGTGATACAGATCGGACCCCGTTACCTGGCTATACACGCCGGCCCAAAAATGCCGGGCCGGCGGCAGGTCCGCGCCAAGCAGGCTGGACGCGCGCGCCCGCAAATGGTCATACGGCCGCTCGTCGACATCGAACGGGAACGGCTCGCCATAACTGTGGGTGTCGCCGATGGTGAGGCTGCCGTCGAGGCGCTGGAGCATCAGCAGCTGGGCCGCAGCCGCGGCGGCGGCCGGCGCTTGTGGTCCGAGCCCGGCCCGGCCGGGCAGGTCGAACGCCGGGTAGTAGCGGAGCGAGTCGCCGTCTGCCACCGCCGTCCTGAGCCGCTGCCCGAACGGCTCTGTCTGCAGCATCTGCAGCCGCACCCGCCGCACCGGCGGCCGCTCGAATCCGGCCAGGTGCGGCCCGGCGATTCCGGTGTGCACGGCACCCGGGCACAACACGACCAGATCTCCGCGGTGCCAGCTGCCCGCGTGATCGCGGACCGCGTGCGGGGCCACTTCAACGGCCTGCCTGGCGGGCAGCCAGTCATAGCCCGCACGGTCCTGCTGGCCGAGCAGGTAGTCACGGAACGCGGCAGGGACGCTGCGCGGCTCCACGATGGCGTCGCGGCGGCACAGCAATGCGCCAGCGAACTCTCCGCGCAGCGCCGGGTTGACCTGGCTTGTGGTGGCCGGGTCCAGCAGCTCGAAGCCGCGCTCGACCGCGTCAGGCATAGCCGCGGCCTCCTTGAGCAGGCTGAGTTCCGCGTCGTCGGAAGCGACCGTGAGCGAGCCATGCGACCGGAGCCCCCGGCACCTGGCCGGACAGTTCCTCCCAGAGCGTCCTGGCCCGCTGAGCCAGCGCAAGCTCCGGGCCCGGCGCCCGGCCGCTGACCCAGATCAGGCCGAAATTTCGCACGGTTGCACCGCGGGCACCGGCGTCCCCGTCGAGCTGGACCACGCTCAGCCCCCGGCTGCGCGCCTGGACCGCATGCATCATGCCGAGCACGCCGCCGCCGACCACCACAACCCTGTCCACCAGGCGAGCTCCCTTCCCTGACACCGCGCTGGCGGCTGCCGGTGCGCATCGTCGCCCAGTCAATCGTGCCGCTACGCCCGGCTGATGAACAGGGCGCGACGGCTCGGTGCTGAGCGAGACAACGTGACGCCGACGGGGTCCTCGCCTGACCCCGATTCCCCGGCCCAACGCGGCACGCCCAGCCCAGCCCCGGTACGCACCGATCGACGTTTCATCGATTTTGGTCGGTCAACCGTCCCGGATTATCACCGAATGTAGCGCCAGGATCCAGGATCGATGAAAGGTCAGCGGGCCAGTCCTGCGCTGTCCCGGCACGACCCCGGATGCTCGCCAGCCGTCACGAATCAGGCGACGAAAGTGCCCTTCGCGGGCAGCGTCACGACCAGGCCGCGCTGCCTGAGCTCCTCGACGGCTCGCCTCGCGGTGCCAACCGCGACCTGATAATCGGCTGCCAGGTCGCGCTCGGCCGGCAGCCGAGCGCCGGCCGCCAGGTCGCCGGCCTCGATCCTGGCCGCGATGTGGTCGGCCACGCCGATGTAGACGTAGACCGGCCCGAGCGCATTGGCGTCGAACTTAGGCACCTTGACCACGAAGATCACCCTAGAACGCCGGTGAACTGCCCAAACAGTCAGGACGCGGCCTGCTGCTACCCACTGCTCTATACCGCGCTATGATGTGGAACAAGCGAGCCCTGGCGGCCATCCGCGGGACGGAACCGACCGTCCCGGTCAGGGCGCGGCAGTGGAGGCGGTTGTGGATAGGAACGAGGCGTCCGCGCTTGCAGACCTGCAGATGCACTGGGATGAGGCCTACGCCATCGGATTCGATGACGAGGTCTGGTCGGCCCGGTTCCGTGGTTCGACCGATGTGCTGTGCGCTCGCACTAGCTCCGATCTGCGAGAGCTCATCCGGGCCGACTACGTGCACCGGCAGCGGCCGCGACGGCCGACGCAGCCGGCCGGCCAGGTCCGCCCGGCCTGCGAGGCAGATCAGGACGGCGCTGCTGCCGGTGCCGATGCGGCTGCCGTCGCTGACGCGCCCGGCTCTGCCGACTTCGCAGCCATCCGCGGCGAGCGAATGTCGACCTGATCAACGCGCCGCCTTGTCCGCCGCGGCCAACGCGCCGCTAACGTACTGATTCCGTCGGGTCTTACGCTTGGCATGAGGTCCGGTCCGCCAGGGGCTGCTCCAGGCAGTCTGCTCGGTCAGCGCACGCCGGTGCTGCCTGACCTCGGGAAGCGCTCGCGGACAGACGGAGGCACGCGCAATGGCTCATGTGCTTGGCATCGACATCGGCGGCTCCGGGGTGAAGGCGGCTCCGGTCGACACCGCCACCGGCCAGCTCATGGCGGAACGCATCAAGCTCGCGACTCCGCACCCGGCGACGCCGGATGCGGTCGGAGCGGTGGTGGCACAACTCGTTAAAGACTTCAGCTGGACCGGCTCTGCTGGCATCACCTTCCCCGGCGTCGTCGTCAATGGCGTCATTCAGACGGCGGCGAACGTGGACCCGTCCTGGATCGGCGTCGATGGCGCGACGAAATTTGCGAAGGAGACCGGCCTGGCCGTGACGATGCTGAACGACGCCGACGCCGCCGGGGTCGCCGAGATGCGGTTCGGCGCGGGCCACGGCGAGCGCGGCACTGTCCTGCTGCTCACGCTCGGGACCGGAATCGGCAGCGCGCTTTTCGTCGACGGCGTGCTGGTGCCCAATACCGAGTTCGGCCACATTCAGATCCGCGGCAAGGATGCGGAGAAACGGGCGTCCGAGCTGGTGCGGGAAGAGCACGGCCTGAGCTGGGAAAAGTGGGCAGGACGAGTCGACGAGTACCTGGCGGAGATGGAAGCCCTGCTGTCTCCCAGCCTCATCATCATCGGCGGCGGGATCAGCAGGAAGGCTGACAAGTTCGTGCCGCTGCTGACCGGGCTGCGGGCCAGGCTGGTGCCTGCCGCCCTGCATAACGATGCGGGAATCGTCGGTGCGGCCATGTCCGCAGCGGACTAGCGCTCTGATCAACCTAACTTAGCGTGACGTTGCTGTTACGATCCGTCGAGTGAAGTCACCGAGACGAGGTCATCTCAGCGCCGCGCCGTTGGCGATAACGACAGCCCTGGCCGCGACCGCCGCAACGGCCGCCGCCAGCGGGTTCGTCCCGGCCGGCGCGCAAGCCGCCACTGCGTTACCGGCTGCCGTGACGGCGACCGCGGCCCGGACCTTTCTCACCGGAACGCACCCCTCCTGGGCGGTGCGGTCGCACCACGTAGCCAGTCCGGCCGCGACCCTGACCGTGACCGCCCGCGTCTACCTGGCCGGCCGTGACCCGGCCGGGTTAGCCGCATATGCAACGGCGGTGGCCACGCCGGGCAGTACCAGGTACCGCAGGTACCTGACAACCAGGCAAGAACGCGAGCGGTACGGCCCGACCGCGGCACAGGTGACGGCGGTCAAGTCCTGGCTCGCCGGAGCCGGGCTCCGGGTGACGGGCAGCACGCAGCACTACGTGGCCGTTACCGGTCCCGTTAGCGCCGCTGACAGCGCCTTCGCCGTCCGGCTGGCCGATTTCCGGACGCCGACCGGGGCGGTCGCCATGGCTCCCGAGGGCGACGCCAGCGTCCCGGCCTCGGTGGGTACCGCCGTCCTCACGGTCACCGGGCTGGATACAGCCGCCGTCCTCATGCATCCGGCCCTGCTGCCAGCGACGGCTGGCCGGTCCGGACCCGGCTGGCGGCCAGGCGCGCCCGTCCGCCAGGCCGCGGGCCGGGCAGGGAAACCCCGGATCACAGGCCGGCCCTACTGCCGGGGCCGCCGCCGGCTTTCTATACGGCCGGGCCGTGCTCGTCGTACTACGGTCAGAAGCACGCGCTCGGAAAGCCGATGGCCTATGGCGCGCACGTGCCATGGGCCATCTGCGGATATACGCCAGCGCAGCTTCGAGGTGCTTACGGCGTGTCCGGCGGCCTGGCGACAGGCAAGGGCGTGACCGTCGCAGTCGTCGACGCCTATGCGTCGCCGACCATGCCGGCCGACGCGAACCGGTACGCCGCATCGGTAGGTGATCCGGTGTTCGGGCAGACCCAGTACCAGCAGCTACTGCCCGCGTCCTTCGACGCCACCGGTGAGTGCGGGGCATCCGGCTGGTACGAGGAGCAGACGCTCGACATCGAGGCCGTGCACGCGATGGCGCCGGGCGCGAACGTGCTCTACGTCGCCGCAGCCGACTGCACCTTCGGTCCGCTGCTCGATGCCCTGACCGCCATCACCGACAATCACCTGGCGGACGTGGTCAGCAACTCGTGGACTGGCCCGGAGCAGGACCTGACCGCCCCGGTCAGTGCCGCCTTCACGCAGGTGTTCGAGCAGGGCACGGTCGAGGGAATCGGCTTTGACTTCGCCGCCGGCGACTGCGGTTACAACAATCCCTGGACGACCTGCGGCGCTCAGGGCCTGTCCAACTACGACCAGGTGAACTTCCCGCCCAGCTCGCCCTGGGTCACCGCCGTTGGCGGCACCACGCTAGCGATCGGCAAGACCGCGACATACCAGTGGGAGACTGGCTGGGGCGACATCGTCGTGCCGCAGCAGGGCCGGACGTGGAAGCCAGCGCCGCCGGGCCAGTACCCTGCCGACTACGCCTTCGGCGGCGGCGGCGGTACCTCGACCTTCTTCCAGCAGCCGTCCTACCAGGGAGGCGTCGTCCCGTCGGCATTGTCGAGGCGGCTGCCCAACGGCAGGCTCAGTGCGCAGCTCATGCGGGAGGTGCCGGATGTTGCCATGGACGGCGATCCGGCGACGGGGTTCCGCGTCGGCGAGACCGTCGTGCTGCGCGGCGGCACGATCGGCTTCCAGTTCAGCCGCGTCGGCGGCACGAGTCTGTCATCGCCGCTGTTCGCCGGGCTGGAAGCCGATGCGGCGCAGGGCACCGGGCCCCATACGCTCGGGTTCGTCAACCCGGCGCTGTACGCACTGGCGGGCTCTGCCGCCTTCCACGACGTGACCGATTCCCCGCTCGGGCCTGGCGTCAGGATCGCTGCAGCCAGGAACGAGTGGGCAAATCCGGCCGTCGGCACCGGCGGCGAGCAGACATTCCTGTACACATTCGGGCGGGACGGCGGCAACAAGTCGCTACTGCGGGCGGTCAGGGGCTACGACGACGTCACCGGCCTCGGATCGCCCGCGGCCGCATTCCTGGCCCAGCTCGCCGGCAGCTAGCCCGAGTGACGCCCGCACGTCAGCCGCCGACGCGACATCCTGTCGATTCCAGTTACTTCGGCGCCCGAAATGCGACATTTACACCAACCAAACCTGCACTATGTGCCGGCCCGGCCGCTGGCTAGCCTGACGGCTAGCTCGGCTGATCAGGCTGGCCCGGCCAGCTGCCCGAGCCGGACTGCCCTGACGCCGCGGGGCCGCCGTAGGAATCTAGCCCCGGCAGCGCCACCCCACCGTAGGCAGCGCGATGGCGCACCCGCATGACGCTGATCAGCTCAAGCCCGCCAGCTACGGCTGCGGCCGCCAGCGGCCAGAAAGCCAGGGCACCGTGTGAACCCAGCGTAATCGGTGCATGCAGCAGCTCACCGGGCTTGCTCGTCGCCAGTACATGATCGAAACCCGGCCCGCCGGACAGCTGATGGCCGGCCCATTGCGCCAGGAAGGCAGCCGCAGTCGAGCCGATGACCAGCGCCGCCATCGGGGCTGGCCCGTAGCGCCGGACCGCGAACAGGTAGCTCAGCAGGCCGATGAGCGCGCCTGCGGCCAGGGCGATGAAGCAGTACCAGCCGTCGGCCGCGATAAAGGCGCTGGTCTCTGGGTTCACCGCATAGGCCGTCGGCGGCTTCAGCGTGTAGACCTGGTAAACGACCCGCGGCGCCACTGCCGCCCACAATGCGCCGGCGGCCAGCCCGAGCACGGCGCTGCCGATGATGATCACGATAACCGCGAGCACTGGCTGGCCACGCGGCGGCGGGGGCGGCGCGACAGCCAGCGGCCATGCCTGACCGCCGGCGGGCGGGCGCATGCTGTTATCGGTCATAGCTCGTAGTAGCGTACTGGCCGTCGCGGCCTGCCCGGATACCGACCGGCCGCATTCTGATGATCGTCACGGCTGGCTCCGGGTCTGATGAGATCGCGATGGGATGGTAACGGGTCGCGCGAACTCCGGCAGGCTTTGATACGTTGACCACGCGATAGGACTCAACTGCCAGCTTCGCCGGATAAGGAAGCCGATGATCGAAGCGAAGGACCTGACAAAGAGCTTCGGGGGCAAGGTCGCGGTCGATCACCTGTCCTTTGCCGTTGCGCCCGGCCGGGTCACCGGCTTCCTCGGCCCGAACGGCGCCGGCAAATCCACCACGATGCGGATGATCCTCGGCCTTGACCGGCCCGACAGCGGCTCGGCGACCATCGACGGCCGGCCCTATGCCGAGCTGGCGATCCCGCTGCGCACGGTCGGCGCGCTGCTCGAGGCAAAATCGGTGCATGGTGGCCGCAGCGCGCGAAACCACCTGCTCTTCCTGGCGCAGACCCAGGGCCTGCCGGCCCGCCGAGTGGACGAGATGCTTGCCCTCGTCGGCCTGAGCGACGTGGCGGGACGACGCGCTGGCAGCTTCTCACTCGGCATGAGCCAGCGGCTCGGCGTCGCCGCTGCCCTACTGGGTGATCCCGACGTACTGCTGCTCGACGAGCCAGTTAACGGCCTCGACCCGGAGGGCGTGCTGTGGATCAGGAACCTGATGAAGCAGCTAGCCGGCCAGGGCAAGACCGTGCTGGTGTCGAGCCATCTCATGAATGAGATGGCCGTCACCGCTGATCACCTGATCGTGATCGGACGCGGGCGGCTGATCGCCGACGCCGCGACCGGGGACCTGATCGCCCGCGCGGCCGGTCAGTCCGTACGGGTACGCACTCCCGATCCGGCCCGGCTTGTCAGCCTGATCACCGCCGAAGGCGGCACGGTAACCCCGGCCGGACCTGACGGAACTGCCCCCGGTCAGGTGGCCACCGTAGCGGCCAGCCCGGCAGCCGGAGACGGCGACCATCCGGCCGTCGCCGCGACTACCCTCACGGTCAGCGGCCTGGCGGCGCCCCGTATCGGCGAACTGGCTGCGTCCGCGTCCGTCGTCCTGCACGAGCTGACCCCGCTGCTGGGCACGCTCGAGGATGCGTTCCTCGAGCTCACCTCGGACAGCCTGGAATTCGGCCATCGGTCAGCCGCCGCGCCGGCCCAGGCCGCTGACGGGAGCCGTCGATGAGCGCCGCAAGCACCACGTCCAGCGCGGCCCAGCGGGACGCCGCGTCGACCGCCCGCCGGCCAGGATTCGGGCACTTGCTGCTGGCGGAGTGGACCAAGATCCGATCGGTTCGCTCCACGGCGTGGACGCTGATCCTCTTCGTGCTCATCACGATCGGGCTCACCGCCTTGTTCAGCTGGCTGACGGAGTCGAACTGGACCGGTCCCCGTGCAGCCGAACGGGACGCCCGGATCGTCGCCGACCCGGTCGGCTTCATCTTCGGCACCGGCATCGGCCTCGGCCAGCTGACGATCTGCGTGCTGGGCGTGCTCATAATCTCCACGGAGTACTCGACCGGCGTCATCCGGGCCTCGCTGCTGGCGGTACCTAAGCGCTTCCCCATGCTAGCCGCGAAGATCGTCGTCTTCGGCGGGCTGATGCTCGTCCTCTCCGAGATCGTCGTCTTCTGCTCGTTCTTCGTCGGTTCAGCGTTCCTGCACTCCCGTGTCCAGGTGGCGATCGGTGATCCCGGCGTGCTCCGGGCAACCATCGGGGCTGGGCTGTACCTGACGGTCCTGGGCATCTTCGCGCTGGCGATCGGCGCGCTGATCCGGCATACCGCGGGAGCGATCAGCACGGTCATCGGCGTGATCCTCGTGCTGCCGATTCTGGCTGGCCTGCTGCCGAGCAGCTGGGGCGCGCACATCAACGCCTACCTGCCTGAGCAGGCCGGCGCACTGATCTCGCATGCGCACCAGACATCCAGCGATCTACTGAGCCCGTGGCAGGGATTCGGCGTCTTCTGCTTGTGGACGCTGCTGCTACTGGCTGCGGCTGCGTACTTCCTCGATCGTCGCGACGCCTGACTCAGCGGCTAGCTCACCTCGGGACCGGGCACGGCAAGCGCAGCATCTCCGGCGACGATGGCCCGCGCCGCCAGCACCTCCTGGTACGCGCGGCTGACATCGGCCCGGTCCGAAGGCTCGTCCACGGTGCGAGCGCTGAGCCGCTCGATCATCGCGGCCTGGTCGAGCAGCACCTGACGGTCGGCATCGGTCGTCGTCCGCTCCATGATCTTGGCCAGCGCGTCGAGCTGCCTGATCATCACCGCCGGCATGCTCCGGCCGGCCTGGCGTACCTTCTCAAATGCCCGCCTGAGCAGCCGCTCCCAGGTGGTCTCGGTGGTTATCACTCGCACGGCACCGCCGGAGTCACGGTAGACCCTCGTCGGCTGCCAGCGCCCGGTCACCTTGCACAGGCTGTCGCCGATCCAGTCGATGCAGGTGAGGGCTGTGAACGTGTCATTGACTGCTGGCGACAGCGCCCGGATGCAGATCTCCACCAGCTGGTCCACGCCGAACGAGACGTCCTGCGCAAGGGTGCGGTACGGGCCGGTGACGTGCGCTCCGGCCAGTTCCTTGGCCACCTGAACGGCGGCATCGGCTGGCCAGACCGTGGCATAAGGGTGCCCCTGCACGATGAAGTGACCGGGCCGGTACCGCACGTGGATGACCGCGTCGAATTCGCCGGCGATGGTGACCAGTGTCTGATGCTCGAGGTACTGCAGGTAACCGCTGCGCGGCGCTGCGACGGTGCCGCCCTCGCCGCCCATGTCCGCGATCAGCAGCCCGGCAAGCTGAGCGTCGGCGCCGACTGACTGGTCGCCTGCCTGCAGCTCGATGGCCTTCTGGAGATCGGCCGCGATGTCAGCGATGACCTGCGGCAGCTGGATCTGCAGGGTGATGTGATGGAGGAAATAGATCAGCACGGCCAGGTCGGCCATCATCAGGGCCAGTGTCGTCGTGACGCTGATATGCGGCACGAAAGCTCCATGGCCACCCTGGCCGACCGAGCCGAGTGTCAGCACCGCGTACACGAAGGTCGCCACGAAGGTACCCAGGGTGAGCTGGGTGCCGCGATCGCGGATGAAGTTTCGCAGCATCCGCGGGCCGAACTGAGTGGAGGTCAGCGTCAGCGCGACGATCACGATAGAGAACACCACGCCGACCACCGTGATGACGGCGGCCGCGATGGCGGTCAGCACGGTCCTGGCTACGTCCGGGGATCCGCTGATCGCCCAGCCGGGAACCTGGAACACGCCCTCGTAGGCGGCGCGGTCAAGTGAATAGGTGCAGGCAAACAGGACCCCGGCGCCGACCACCTCGATGGCGGGCACCAGCCAGAGATTCGTGCGCAGCACCTCGCGGCGCCATTCGGACCCGCGCAACAGCCTGCGGATCACTGGCCCCAGCCCCCGGTGCCGACCGTCACGGTACATGGCGAGCCTCCAACGCTGGACCGGATGCCGACCAGGCTTCCCGGCTCACCTAAGAACTCGATCTTACCCAACTGGGCGGCGGCCGCCTCCCTCGGCTGGCATCCGGAGCTACCCGACGCAGCCGGGGCCGAGCAGCTGCTTCAGATCAGCCAGCAATGACGGAGAGGGCTTGACGCGCAGCTTGTCATCGAGCCGGAGCACCTTAACCCGGCTGCCGGTGACCAGCCGCAGGTTCACCTCGGTACTACCGGGGTGTGTCCGCAGCACCTCTTTCAGGCGCTCGACCACCGGCGGGACGCACCTGCCCTCCAGCATCGACACGACGAAAGGGCCGGTCTGGCCGGCCGTCACGTCCGGTGTCGTCACCTCCATCGCGATGAGCTTCGGCACGTCCTCGCGCCGGTCGAGCCTGCCGCGCACCACCACGATCGCGTCGTCTATCACCTGGCTCATGCACTGGGCGTAGGTGGCCGGGAAGAACAGCACCTCGATGGCGCCCTCCAGGTCTTCCAGGATGGCAGCCGCCCAGGTGTTTCCCTGCTTAGTGATCTTGCGCTGCACCCCGGACAGGATCCCGCCGACGGTGACGACCTGGGCGTCGCCGCGGTCGCGCCCGGCACGCTCCGGCTCGTCCTCGGCCGACCCGACCAGCTGCGCGAGCGAGCAGTCGGTCGCGGCAGCCAGCACGTGCTCCACGCCGAGCAGCGGGTGATCGGACACGTAGAGCCCGAGCATCTCCCGCTCGAAGCCGAGCAGCGTGGCCTTCTCCCACTCCCCGTCCGGTATCGGCACGTCAAAGGTAACGTCGGCCTGCGTGTCATCGCCGAACAGCGAGTCCTGCCCGATGGCCTCGTTGCGCTTGACGTCGATGATCGCGTCCACAGCCTGCTCATGGATCAGCAGCAGGCCACGCCGGGGGTGCCCGAACGAGTCGAAGGCGCCAGCCTTGACCAGCGACTCAATCACCCGCTTGTTGCAGACGTTGACCGGGACCTTGCGCAGGAAATCGGAGAAGCTAGTGAACGCGCCCTTGGCTGTCCGCGCCGCCACGATCGATTCCACTACCGCGGTGCCCACATTGCGCACGGCGGCCATGCCGAACCGGATATCGGTCCCGACCGGGGTGAACACGGCCATCGAGGCATTCACATCCGGCGGCAGCACCTTGATGCCCATACGCCGGCACTCGTTCAGGTACAGCGCGGACTTGTCCTTGTCGCCCGCCACCGAGGTCAGCAGGCCTGCCATGTACTCGGCCGGGAAGTTCGCCTTGAGGTAGGCGGTCCAGTATGAGATGAGCGCATAGCCGGCCGCGTGAGCCTTGTTGAAGGCGTAGCCGGAGAACGGGACCATCACGTCCCAGATGGTCTTGATGGCGGCGTCGGAATAGCCGTTCGCCTTCATGCCGGCCGCGAACGGCTCGTACTCCTTGTCCAGGATCTCTTTCTTCTTCTTGCCCATCGCGCGGCGCAGCAGGTCCGCACTGCCGGCCGAGTACCCGGCCAGCCGCTGGGCCGCGAACATCACGTCCTCCTGATAGACCAGCAGGCCGTAACTTTCGCCGAGGATGTCGTTCAGCGGTTCGGCGAGCTCAGGGTGGATCGGGGTGACCGGGGCCCGGCCGGTCTTGCGATCGGCGTAAACCGGCGCGCTGGCCATCGGGCCAGGCCGGTACAGCGCGATCACCGCGGAGATATCGCCGAACTTGTCGGCTCGCATGGCCCGGAGCAGCGCCCGCATCGGACCACCGTCGAGCTGGAAGACCCCGAGCGTGTCCCCGCGAGCAAGCAGTTCATAGGTCGGCTGGTCGTCCAGGGCGAGGTTGTCCAGATCGACATCGATGCCACGGTTGGCCTTGATGCCCGCCACCGCGTCCTCCAGCACGGTGAGGTTGCGCAGTCCGAGGAAGTCCATCTTGAGCAGCCCGATGTCCTCGCAGGCCGGGTAGTCGAACTGGGTGATGATCGCCCCGTCCGCCTCGCGCCGCCAGATCGGGATGTGGTCGAGCAGCGGTTCCTTGCTCATGATGACACCTGCTGCGTGCACGCCGGGCTGGCGGATGAGGCCCTCCAGGCCGCGAGCGGTGTCGATTACCTGCCGGACCTCGGGCTCGGCCTCATACAGTGCGCGCAGCTCGCCGGCCTCGCCGTAGCGCTGGTTGTCGGGGTCGAAGATGCCGGACAGCGGGATGTCCTTGCCCATCACCGCAGGCGGGAACGCCTTCGTGATCCGGTCCCCGAGCGCATACGGGAAGCCGAGGACCCGGGCTGAGTCCTTCACCGCCGCCTTGGCCTTGATCGTGCCGTAGGTGATGATCTGCGCTACCCGGTCGTCGCCGTATTTCTCGGTCACGTACCGGATGACGTCGCCGCGCCGGCGCTCGTCGAAGTCGATGTCGATGTCCGGCATCGAGATCCGCTCAGGGTTGAGGAACCGCTCGAACACCAGCCCGTGCAAGATCGGATCCAGGTCAGTGATGCCCAGCGCGTAGGCAACGATCGACCCCGCGCCGGAGCCGCGGCCGGGCCCGACCCGGATGCCGTTGCGCTTCGCCCACATGATGAAGTCGGCCACCACCAGGAAGTAGGAGCAGAACCCCATCGTCTCGATGACGCCCATCTCGTACTCGGCCTGCTGACGGCGCTGCTCGTCGTAGCCATCGCGGAACCGCCAGTCCATCCCGCGCCAGACTTCCTTGCGCATCCAGCTGGCCTCGGTCTCGCCCGCAGGCAGCGGGAACACCGGCATCAGGTTGGACTTGCCGAACGAGGCGCTGGATCGCTCCGCGACCACCAGCGTGTTGTCGCAGCCCGCCTGCCAGTCCTCATCGCTACGCAGCGCGCGCATCTGCGCCGGCGTCTTGAGGTAGTAGCCGTTCCCCTCAAGCCTGAACCGGTTCGGGTCGGCCATGTTCGTGCCGGTCTGGACGCACAGCAGCACCTCGTGCGCAGCAGCGTCAGCCTCGCGGGTGTAATGAGAGTCATTGGTGACCAGGTACGGCAGGTCCAGGTCGGTCGCGAGCTGGCGCAGGCCCGCGGCACCCCGACGCTCGATGTCCAGGTCGTGCTGCATCAGCTCGACGAAGAAGTTGCCTGGTCCGAAGATGTCCCGGAAATCGGCTGCCGCCGCCAGCGCCTGCTCATACTGGCCGAGCCTGATCCTGGTCTGCACCTCGCCGCTCACGCAGCCGGTGGTCGCGATGATGCCCTTGCTGAACCGGGACAGCAGTTCGCGGTCCATCCGCGGCTTGCGGAAGTGGCCTTCCAGCGAGGCGAGCGAGGACAGCTTGAACAGGTTGTGCATGCCTTCGGTGCTCTCGGCGAGCAGCGTCATGTGCGTGTAGGCACCCGCTCCGGAGACGTCGTCGTCCTTCTGCGCAGGCGTCCCCCACCGCACCGGCTGCTTGTGCGCGCGGTGCTCTGGCGCGACGTATGCCTCGATGCCGATGATCGGCTTGATGCCGGCTGCCTGGGCCTTGGACCAGAAGTCATACGCCCCGTAGACATTGCCGTGATCGGTGATCGCGATGGCCGACATCCCGGTGCGCTCGCACTCGGCGAACATCTCCTTCAGCCGGGCAGCGCCGTCCAGCATCGAGTACTCGGAGTGCACGTGCAGGTGCACGAACCCTGGTCCCCCGCCTGCCGGGCCTGCCGCCATGAAGTCCGCCTCCTTCAGGCATGCTGCCACGAGCCTGTGCGGAGGAACCGGTAAACCGGTCCGGATCGCCTGGCAGGGGGCACATCAGTTGGGTATCTCATGACCCTATCGCCGGCCACCGACAGCCGGGTCCTTCGACACGCGCCCGGCCGGGGCCGTCAGGCCTCGGCCCGCAGCACGTCCAGCGAGTTCTGCAAGTCGGCGGGGTAAGGGCTGGTGAACTCGACCGGCCGGCCATCGGCCGGGTGAGCGAAGCCGAGCCTGACCGCGTGCAGCCATTGCCGCGTCAGGCCGAGCCTGGCCGCCAGCACCGGGTCACCGCCATAGAGACGGTCCCCGGCACACGGGTGCCTGACGGCTGCCATGTGCACCCGGATCTGATGCGTGCGGCCGGTTTCCAGCCGGACCTCGACAAGGCTGGCCGCTCGGAACGCCTCCAGCGTGTCGTAATGGCTAACGGAAGGCCGGCCGTCGGACACGACTGCGAACCGGCCATCCCCCGCCGGATGACGCGCGATCGGCGCGTCGATGGTGCCGCGCAGCGGATCGGGATGCCCCTGCACCAGAGCGTGATAGCGCTTGTCGACGGCGCGGTCGCGGAACGCCTGCTTCAGCGCGCTATACGCCGGCTCACTTTTCGCCACCACCATGACGCCCGTCGTTCCGGCATCCAGGCGGTGGACGATGCCCTGGCGCTCCGCCGCGCCGCTCGTCGCCACCGTGTGGCCAGCTGCCAGCAGCCCCTGCAGCACCGTCGGCCCGGTCCAGCCTGGAGTCGGGTGGGCGGCCACGCCAACGGGCTTGTCCACAACGATGATGTCGGCGTCCTCGAAAAGGACGGTCAGCCCGGGCACCGCCTGCGGGGTGGCTGACATCGGCACGGGCGGCGGCGGCAGCGTCACCTCAAGCCACTGGCCGGCTGGCACCCGATCGGATTTAGCCGCCGGATGCCCGTCGATAAGGACGTCCCCGTTCCCGATCAAATCCGCGGCCTGGGCCCGGGAAAGTCCGAACATCCTGGCCAGGGCCGAATCGAGGCGCTCTCCGTCCAGTCCCTCGGGCACCGGGACGCGACGGGCACCGGGCGAGGTCATTTCTGCTCGCGCTGACCGTCCAGCCGGACGCCGCGGGCAGATAGCAGCACTGCCAGGATGCCGCCGCAGACAATCGCCGAATCCGCCAGGTTGAACACCGGCCAGTGCGGCACCTGGATCCAGTCCACGACGTAGCCGCGGAACAAGCCCGGGTACCGGAAGATGCGGTCGGCGAGGTTACCGGTAGCGCCGCCGAGCAGCAGGCCGAGCGTGATCGCCCACGGCAAGCTGCGGATGCGCCGGGATGCGCGCAGGATCACCACGATGACGGAAATGGCGATTGCGGAGAAGACCAGGGTCATCGAGGTACCCAGGCTGAACGCCGCGCCGGGGTTGCGGGACACCCGCAGCGTCAGGAACCCGCCGAGCAGGCGGACCGGATCGCGGCCTGAGAGCGTCGCGACGACAGCTACCTTGCTGGCAATGTCGAGCGCAAGTACCAGTACCGCGACGCCGACCAGTGCGGCAACCCGACGCCGCGGCCTGCCGATCTCCAGGCCAGTCGGACCGGCCGGCTTGGTCAGCTGGTCGGCTGGCTTGCTGTCGTCGGCACCGGGCTCCGCAGAAGGGCCGGCTGACGCCGGCCCGTTCAGCGGCGTTCCTCGCGCTGCTTGCATGTCACGCACAAAGTCGCCCGCGGGAACGCCTGGAGCCTTGCCTTGCCGATCGCCTCGCCGCAGGATTCGCACGTACCGTACGTACCCGCCTCGATCCTGCCGATCGCACGCTCATTCTGCGCGAGCAGTTCGCGTGCGTTGTGAGTGAGGGCGAGCTCATGCTCACGCTCGAATGTCTTCGCGCCCACGTCGGCCTGGTCGTCCCCCGCGTCGCCGACGGCATCGCCGAGCCGGCTCGCGATGTCGGACTCGGCGCGTTCGATGTCGGCCCGCAGCGCGTCCGCCTCGGTAGCAAGCTGGCCGCGTACCTCTGCGACTTCGGCCTCAGTCCAGCGCCGTTCGCCGGGGCGCACCGGAAGGGTGGCAGCGCCGGAATGCGCGGTAGCGGTCATTTTCCGCCTCCCTCAGGGCACTGGGCATGGACCATGAATGCAAACAGTCACCGGAGGATAAGTGGTGACTGGCGCAATCCGCAAACATACCCGGTTCCGACACTCCGCCAACCGAGCAATTTACGGCCACCGAGGCGGCGTCCCGACCCTGCCAGCTGGCGCCTGCCGGCCCGCCCGCGCCCTGATCCGCTATTGTGATGCGCATCATGCCGCGCCCGTATTTCGCGATCTCCGCGATCTCCGCGCCGCTAGCCAGCTCCCGGACACCGCCCGCGACCAGGGCACTTCCCGCCAGTCCCGACCTGTCAGCGGTGGAGCACGCGGTCCTGCGCCGCTGGCGGGACGACCGGGTTTTCGAGCAGTCACTCGCGCAGACCGAGGGCGGCCCGCGGTGGAACTTCTACGAAGGTCCGCCTACAGCGAACGGCATGCCTGGCGTTCATCACATCGAGGCCAGGGTGCTCAAGGACGCCTTTCCCCGGTTCCGCACGATGCAGGGCTATCACGTGCCCAGGCGGGCCGGCTGGGACTGTCACGGGCTGCCCGTTGAGGTGGCGGTGGAGAAGGAACTGGGCCTCGCCGCAAAACATGATATTGAGACATATGGAGTAGCTGCGTTCAATGCCCGGTGCCGTGAGTCGGTGCTACGGCACGTCGACGCATTTGCCGCCTTCACCGAGCGGATGGGTTACTGGATTGACCTATCGCAGGCCTACCGGACGATGGATGCCAGCTATATCGAGTCGGTCTGGTGGTCGCTTCAGCAGATTTTCGCGAAGGGACTGCTAGTCCGGGATTTTCGTATTAGTCCCTACTGTCCTCGCTGTGGCACACCGCTCTCCGACCATGAGATGGGTCAGCCGGATGTTTACCAGACCGTCGCCGACCCGTCGGTTATCGTCAGGTTCCCGCTGCTGACACTGCCCGACGGGGCGCCCCCACAGCTCGCCGGAGCCGATCTGCTGGTATGGACCACCACGCCGTGGACACTGGTCTCCAACACGGCGGTGGCCGTCCATCCGGACCAGCTGTACGCCATCGCCCGCCGGTCCGGCGTGGGCGACCGGGTAGTGATCGCAGATGCGCTGTTCGCCCGGGTACTCGGTGACGGCTGGCACATCACCGAGCGGCTGACCGGCGAGCAGCTGGCCGGAGCCACCTATCAGGCGCCATTCAGCCTGATCGACGTGCCAGCCGCGCACCGGGTTGTCACCGCAACCTTTGTCACTACCGAGGACGGCACCGGGCTGGTGCACCTAGCGCCGGCGTTCGGCGCGGACGACATGGCCGCCGGGCGGGCGCACGGGCTGCCGGTGGTGAACCCGGTGCTGCCGGACGGCCGGTTCGAGGAGCACATCCCGCTGGTCGGCGGATTGTTCTTCAAGGCGGCGGATAAACCACTGATCAGCGACCTGACCGACCGCGGCCTGCTTTTCAGCTCGCACCTGCATGAGCACAGTTACCCGCACTGCTGGCGATGCGGCACGCCGCTGCTGTATTACGCGCTGCCATCCTGGTTCATCGCCACCACCAGGATCGCCGCGGACCTGCTGGCGCAGAACGACGCAACGAACTGGCAGCCGCCAACGATCAAGCACGGCCGGTACGGCGACTGGCTGCGCAACAACGTCGACTGGGCACTGTCACGGACCCGGTACTGGGGTACGCCGCTGCCCATCTGGCTGTGCCCTGCTGAGCATGCCACTTGCGTCGGGTCGCTAGCTGAATTGTCACAGCTGGCCGGACGCGACCTGACCGGCATGGACCCGCATCGGCCGTTCGTCGACGACGTGGTGATCAGCTGCCCGGACTGCGGCGCACCGGCGCACCGGGTGCCAGAGGTCATCGATGTCTGGTACGACTCCGGTGCGATGCCGTTCGCCCAGTTCGGCGCGCCGCTGCGGAACAGCGAGGAGTTCGAGCGCAGTTATCCCGCGCAGTTCATCTGCGAGGCAATCGATCAGACGCGGGGCTGGTTCTACTCGCTGATGGCCGTCGGCACGCTGGTCTTCGGCGAGTCGGCGTACCAGAACGTGGTCTGCATGGGCCTGCTGGTGGACGAGCGCGGCCGGAAGATGAGCAAGCACCTGGGCAATGTCGTGGAGCCCATGCAGCTGATGGAGGCGCACGGCGCCGACGCGGTCCGGTGGTTCTTCGCCGTCTCCGGGTCGCCGTGGGCGACCAGGAAGATCGGCCACGGCGTGCTGGCGGAGATCGTCCGGAAGGTGCTGCTCACCTACTGGAACACGGCCTCCTTCCTGCTGCTCTATGGCGGCGTAGCAGCCGCGAGTCCGCCACGTCCGGGCACCCGGCCAGTGCTGGACCGCTGGCTGCTGAGCGAGCTGAACACGCTGGCGCGGGATGTAACCGCGGCCTTCGAGGCATACGACACCGCAACGGCAGGCCGGCGGATCGCCGGATTCATTGACGACCTGTCCAACTGGTACGTCCGACGGTCCAGGCGGAGGTTCTGGGATGGTCCGGCCACCGCGGATGGCGCTGCCGCGTTTGACACGCTTGCCCTCGCGCTGGACACGCTTACCCGGCTCATGGCGCCGCTGACACCGTTCATCACCGATCACGTCTGGAACGTGCTGCGCGCGGACGACGCGCCTGTCTCCGTGCACCTGGCCGAGTGGCCCGTCGTCGATGAAGCCCAGATCGATGAGGAACTGTCCCGGCAGATGGCGCTGGCCCGGCGGCTGGTGGAGCTTGGCCGGTCGGCTCGGGCGAGCGCAGTCGTGAAGATCCGCCAGCCGCTCAGCCGCGCGCTGGTCGCCGCACCAGGCTTCGCCGATCTAGGCCCTGATCTCAGGGCCCAGATTGCTGACGAGCTCAACGTCCGGCTGATCGAGCCGCTCGACGATGCGGTCGGCGAGCTGACGAGCTACTCGGTGAAGGCCAATTTCCGCGCGCTGGGCCGGCGATTCGGCAACGCTACCCCGACAGTGGCTGCCGCGATCGCGGCTGCCGACCCGGCTGAGATGGCAGCCCAGCTGCGCTCGGCAGGGCAGGCACAGCTGCAGGTCGGCGGCGAGACAACGACTCTCTGGCCCGATGACCTCGTTGTCACTCAGGTCCCCCTGTCGGGCTGGGCTGTTGCCAGCGCCAGTGGCGAGACCGTGGCATGTGAGGTGACGATCACGGCGGAACTGCGCAGGGAAGGTCTGGCTCGGGAGTTCGTCCGGCTGGTGCAGGAGGCGCGGAAGGCAGACGGCCTGGCCATCTCCGACCGCATCGCGCTGCGCTGGTCGACTGCCGACCGGGAGCTGGCTGCGGCGCTGGCCGAATACCGGTTGATGGTCAGCGCAGAGGTGCTCGCCACCGACTTCGCAGCCCTGCAGCCAACCGAAGTCCCGACTGGGCACGGCGCCGGTGCGGCGGACGATGCCGTACCCGCGGACGATGCCGTACCCGCGGACGATGCCGAGCACGGGAACGATGCCGAGCACGGGAACGACGCCGGGCCTGGGAACGACGCCGACGCTGTTCCGGCGGTCGAGGCACTTGGCCGCCGCCATCTGGATCCAGAGCTGAATCTGAGCTTCTGGATTCGTCCTATATCTCACTTATAGCGTGTATAACGGCGAACAGCCGACGGTCATGAGCCGCAGGCCAGCTGCCTGGGCCGACTAAGACTCGGCAAGCACCTTGTCCGGTTTGCAGGCGCGGCAAGGCACGCACTCTGCTGCCTCGGCTTGCTGCCGCGACATGGATTCCAGATCGTCGTCGCCGAGGAACCTGATCAGAATGCAGTCTGCGTTGTGATACCGAGCGATTCCTGGCACAACCAATACCTGGCCGACGTCACCTGGCGCCGCGGAGTCTTGCGGCGCAGGGCTTGCGGCAGCGGCCGACCCGTTTCCATTGCGAGCGGGCTGGCTGGCCGCTGCCGTCCCTGCGGGTGCGCCGCCACCGGAGGCCGCGGCATCAATCGCCTTGCCAGCCGATGAGGAACTGGACGGGGTCGATGCGGTCGTGTCAGCGGCCGGTGCGGCACCGGAGGCAGAACTCCTATCCGCAGCCGAGCCCTGCTTCGTCGCCTTGGCTGCGGATCGCATCGACTCTGCTGGCCGGGCAGCCGGAACGGCAGGCTTTAGCGGTTGCGATCCTGGCGCAGCCTGCTGGCTCGTCGTCGACTTGGCGGACGGCGATGACCCGCCGGGCCTCGGCGCAGCCGCCTGCACTGTGGCCGGCACTTGCGGCGACGGCGACGGCTTGGCAGGTGCAGCCGGCGTCCTGGCCGATTCGGCCGCTTGCCTGGCCGGCTCGGATGCCTGGGCCGGACCGGATGCCTTGAGCGGGCCGGCGGGCTGGGCCGCACCGGAAGGCTGGGCCGGGCCGGATTCCCGGGCCGGACCGGAGGCCTGGGCCGGACCGGAGGCCTGGGCCGGACCGGCGTCGACACCGGGGGCGGCTACTCGCTCTGGCGTGTTGCGACCCGCGGCCGAGGGGCCCAGCGCTGATGAGCCAGCCGCCGACCAGTCAGGCGTGCGCCGGTCAGGCGCGAGCCTCTCCGGCGCGGCGCGATCCGGCGTAGATCGGCCGGGGTAGGTAGCGCCGCGGCCACGACCGTCCGCGCCTGGTGACTCAGCTTGCTTCGTCGGCCCGGGCGGCTTTGACTCGCCTACCAGCGGTTCTTGCGCAGGCTGGCGAGGCGACAGATCGCGCTGGGACCGCGCCGGGCCGGCCGCCGCCGCAGCTACCCCGGTCCTCGGCCGCGCCGGGCCGGAATCATGGCGCGTCGGTTCGGGCGTGCGGGTGCCCTCGGACGGACGGGACGACACAGCCGTGCCGGCAGCCTCAGGTGTGCGGGCAGCTTCAGGGGTGCCGGCAGCCGCGGGGGTGCGCGCAGCTTCAGGGGTGCCGGCAGCCTCAGGTGTGCGGGCAGCTTCAGGGGTGCCGGCAGCCTCGGACGGACGCGACGAACCGGGCGTTCGGTCAGCTGGGGTGCGCAGCTCACTGCCGCTACGCGATGGAGCCGGGCTAGCCGCCGCCTCGGACGCATTGCCTGTCCGGCGCCCACGGCCAGCACTGCCGGTGGCCGCCCTGACCGGCTCTGCGGTCGAGCCGTGATCCCTGACGGCTGCCGCGCCGGGCTCCTGGGCCACTGCCGTCCCGGTAGCAGATACGCCCGCCGCAGCGCCGGCCAAGGCAGCCCCGGCTTCCTCAGACCTCGCTGCGGCCGCTCCAGCCGGGACAGGTTCTGGCCTCGTTGCCCCCGGTGTCCTGGTCCCGGCCCCCGCTGTCGCCGACTCGCGCGCGGGCGCCGGGCCGAACACCTCGTCCCGCCAGATCACCACGCCAGCGACCAGCATGACCAGCGCGAGCCCGGCTACCCCGATCGAGATGTAGACGAGGGCCAGCCTGCCTGCGACCGCGCCCGCGACGAGCAGGCCGATCGCTACCGCTACGACCGAGATAATGGCGCCGAACCGGATCACTTGCGGGCTCCGTTAATCGTGAGCGCAGCCAGCCACCCGATCTGGCTAGCGACGGTCGTGCTGTCCGGCGTCCGACGGGTGGAAGCCGCCATTGTGCGCGACAGGCTCGGGAATCCCCTGGTAGCTGCCGGACTGGGTGCCGTTGCGCATGTCCATGCGGCCCATGCCGACGCCAACCGCTGACTGCGGACCGGTGCCTACCGCAGGAAACACGCCACTGTCGGCAGCACCCGCTTCCAGGTCGCGGAGCTGGCCCTCCAGGTACGCCTTCAGCCTGCTGCGGTACTCCCGCTCGAATGCACGCAGGTCGTCCACCCGGCGCTCCAGTTCCTCGCGGGACTGGACGAGCGAGCCCATTGCCTGACGGTGACGCTCCTGCGCATCCCGCTCCAGGCTCTCGGCCCTGGCCCTGGCGTCGCTCGTGACCTGCTCGGCCTGACGGCGCGCCTTGGTGAGGATGTCATCGGCCTCACGCCGGGCGCGGCCGAGCGTCTCGTCGGCCTCGCGGCGGGCATCAGCGATCGCCTGGTCGGCGGTCTGCTGGGCCAGCGCCAGCACCCGTGCAGCCGTGTCCATGTTGTCTTCGGCCGGCTTCATCGGCGCCATCATGACTGGCTCGGATCGGCGCTCAGGCTCGTGGCGCATGGGCTCGGGCATCATCATGTCCGGGACCTCGGCCTGCGGGCTGAGCGAGACCGGCGGCCGACCACGAAGTGCTTCGGTCAGCTTCGCCTTGAGCTCTTCGTTCTCCTGGATGAGCTCGTCAAGCGCTGCCTCTACCTCGTCGAGGAAGGCATCCACTTCCTCTTCGTCGTAGCCCGGCCTGAGCCTGGTCGTGCTGAACTGCTTGTTCCGCACATCCGCGGGCGTCAGTGGCATCTCTTCTCCCTGGAGCTTTGTCCCTTTTGGCGCTACCCGATGACCCTACCCTCACCTGGCGAGTTGCCAGAGCACGTAGACCACCAGGAACAGCAGCATGAAGCTGAGGTCAAGAGCCACACTACCGAGCCTGACCGTGGGAATGTAGCGCCTTAGGAATCTCAGTGGTGGGTCTGTGGCGGAGTAAACACCCTCAGCTATCACAAGAACGACGCCTGACGGAGTCCAGGTTCGCGCGTAGACCTGAATCCAGCCGAGGATCATACGGCCGATGAGCAGCACAAGGTAGACCGATAGCGCGTAGAAGGCCACGTCCCGGAGAATCTGCACGTACCTGCCCGCTTTCGCTCCCCGCAGGCAACGACGCCTGCCTTGACGAGCAGCCCGCCGGGCTGCTCGTCAACTTTGGTTGAAGAAGCCTCGCTCCGCGATCCGGGCCTTGTCCTCGGCCGCCACTTCGACATTGGCCGGGGAGAGCAGGAACACCTTGTTCGTGACGCGCTCGATGCTCCCGCGCAATCCGAAGATCAGTCCTGCGGAGAAATCGACCAGTCGCTTGGCATCACTGTCGACCATCTCTGTCAGGTTCATGATCACCGGAGTGCCCTCACGGAAGTGCTCTCCGATCGTACGAGCTTCATTGTATGTGCGCGGATGCAAGGTCGTGATCCTCGCCAAGTCGGTCGTCTGGACCTGACCAGCGGCTCGCCGGTCTACGGCGCGGCCGCCGGCCGGACCGTCAGCCAGGTGCGCATCCAGCCGGTCATCCTCCTGAACGAGTTCGGCGCCGTATTCGTCGTACTCGTCGCCGTACTCGTCCTGGTACTGATCCTCAAAGCGGTGGTCGTCCTCTACCAGGCCGAGATAGACCGCCATCTTGCGCATCGCGCTGGCCATCTTCTGTCCTCCGTCATGCACGCCAGGCTGCCCAGCTCAGCGCCGATTCGCTGGCCAGCAGCCACGCGTCGGACATTACCTGACGAAGGCTCGCCGGCCGCCGAGCAACGCCGTACCAACTCGCACGTGTGTCGCGCCTTCTGCGATGGCGTCGCCCAGGTCGCCGCTCATGCCCGCCGAAATCACCCGCGCGTCCGGATGAGAAAACTGCACCGTCTCGGCTATTTGTCGCAGCCTGGCATAGGCCGGCCGGGCCGGCTGGTCGAGCGGCGCTACTGCCATCACCCCGGCTACGGTCAGCCCGTCCTCGGCTGCGATCGCCGCGGCAATGCGGCTGACCTGCGCGGGATCCGCGCCACCACGCCCGGCCGCAGCGTCTCGGGCAGCTCCGCCGACCGGCCCCGGGCCGTCCAGGCTGACCTGGACAAGGCAGCGAACCAGGCGCCCGGCTAGCCTGGCCCGGCGGCCGAGGGCCTCGACCAGCCTGATCCGGTCCACCGAGTGGATCATGTCGGCGTACCCGACGACACTGGCAGCCTTATTGACCTGCAACTGACCGATGAAATGCCAGCTCAGCTCGAGCCCGGCCGCGGCGCAGGCAGCAGCCTTGGGCGCCGCCTCCTGATCCTTGTTCTCGCCGACGTCAACGATGCCCAGGCGGCTGAGCAGGATGACATCCGAGGCAGGGAACGTCTTCGTGACGGCGATCAGTGTCAGGTCATCGGGCCGCCGTCCGGCTGCCTCGCAAGCTGCCGTCATCCTGCGGCGGACTGCGGCGAGGTTAGCCGCCAGCTCAGCTAGCCGGCCATCCCCGCTGCCAGCCGTCGCGGTACCCGGCCCGTCGGTCATCGGACGGTGCTCATCGAACTGCGCTCATCGGACGGTGCTCAATCCACGGTGATCGTGTGCACTGTGATCATGGCAACAGCCAGACCACGGCCGCCAGCCGGCCTGTTGTCCCGGACCGCCGGTGGGAGAACAGTTCTGGTGACTCCCGCGTGCAGCGACCGTCAGCGACAGCGCCGCCAACCCCGGCCGCGGCCAGCTGGGACCGGACCCCGGCCGCGATATCCAGGCCGGCCGTCCCGGCGGTCGTGCGGCAAGCTGCCGCCGGGACCAACGCCGCCACCCGGGCCTGCATCTCGTCCGGTACCTCGTAGCAGCCTCCGCAGATAGCCGGGCCGGTCACGGCGCGCACTCTGGCCGGGCTAGCCCCAGCGGCGGTCATGGCCGCCAGCAAGGCGGGTACGACGCCAGCCACCAGGCCCTCACGGCCCGCATGCGCTGCCCCGACAAGCCCGGCGACCGGGTCGGCTAGCAGCACCGGTACGCAGTCGGCAGCCAGTACGCACAGCGCCACGCCCGGCGCGTCCGTGTAGATCGCGTCGGCCGGGCCAGCCGGGCCTGACGACCCGGTACCGACGTAGCTGACATGGCTGCCGTGCACCTGCCGCATCCAGGCGAGGTCGGTAGCGCGCAGGCCGCAGGCCCTCGCCAGGGCAGCCCGGTTCGCGGTTACCGCCGTCGGGTCGTCGCCGACACCAAGGCCCAGGTTCAGCGAGTCGTACGGCGGCTTGCTGATGCCGCCGGCCCGGCTGGAGAACGCCGCTCCGATGCCGCCGCCCAGCACCTCCGTCCGGACCACGGCTGGAGCATGCGCGGACGGCGCAGTGCCCGGCTGGCCCGTGCTCAGGTGCCCCGTGTCCGCAGTTCGGCCGGTCACTTCAGGAAGTCAGGCACGTCGAGCTCGTCGTCCTCCTCGAACACGACCGACTTGCGCCTGGTGCCAGCGGACTCGGCCTGGCGTCCGGCGGCCTTGGCCGGACCGTCCTGGCTGCCCTTCGCCGCAGCATCAGAGCTGCCGGCCCGCGGCGCGGGCACGCCGTCTATGCGCGTGCCGTCATGGCTGCCAGCGTCCGCGGACCCGGCATCTGCTGCCGCAGACCCTGTCGCGCTGGCATCGGCGCTGGCCGGGCTCAGGCTGGCCGAGCCGAGCTCGCCGCCGCTCCCGTTGCCGCCCGTGGCTAGGCCCGCGGCCGGCGAGCTCGCGGACTGCGCGGCCGGAACGGGAGCACTCGGAATCGCCGATGGTTTGCCGTCACTCAGCTGGAACGGGCGCCACTCGGCCGACCCGCTCGGCTCGGCCGGTGAGATCGCGCCGCCATAGGTCGCGGTTCGCGGTCTGGCCCGGCCGGACTGCGGCTCGTCGAAGCCCGCCGCGATGACCGTGACCCGTACCTCGTCGCCGAGCGCGTCGTCGATGACCGCGCCGAAGATGATGTTTGCGTCGGGTGCCGCGGAGTTGGCCACGAGCTGCGCAGCCTCATTGATCTCGAAGAGGCCGAGATCGGAACCGCCCTGGATAGACAGCAGCACACCATGCGCGCCGTCGATACTTGCCTCCAGCAGCGGGCTGGAGATCGCCATCTCCGCGGCGGCCACTGCACGGTCGTCGCCGCGGGCAGTGCCGATGCCCATCAGGGCAGAGCCGGCGCCGGACATGACAGATTTCACATCCGCGAAGTCGAGATTGATCAGGCCCGGCGTGGTGATCAGGTCGGTAATGCCCTGGACGCCGGACAGCAGCACCTGATCAGCTGCCTTGAACGCATCAAGCACGCTGACATGCCGGTCGGAGATGGACAGCAGCCGGTCGTTCGGGATCACGATGAGGGTGTCGACCTCGCTGCGCAGCTTCTCGATGCCGGAGTCAGCCTGAGCCGCCCGCCGCTTGCCCTCGAAGCCAAACGGCCTGGTGACTACGCCAATGGTCAGCGCGCCCAGGTTGCGAGCCACTTCGGCCACGACCGGTGCGCCGCCAGTGCCTGTGCCGCCGCCCTCACCGGCCGTGACGAACACCATGTCCGCGCCCTTAAGGACTTCCTCGATCTCATCGCGGTGGTCCTGGGCTGCCTTCGAGCCGATGTCCGGATTGGCGCCCGCCCCCAGGCCCCTGGTGAGCTCGCGGCCGACGTCCAGCTTGACGTCGGCGTCGCTCATCAGCAGCGCCTGGGCGTCGGTGTTGATCGCGATGAACTCAACCCCCCTGAGTCCCTCTTCGATCATCCGGTTCACGGCGTTGACGCCGCCCCCGCCGATACCGACGACCTTGATGACCGCCAAGTAGTTCTGCGGTGCTGCCACGAGGAGCAACCCTTTCCGCTCGTCTGAAGTCCGCACGACCGGCGGACACCCCCGAAGTCCCCGGAGTCCCTGAGACCTAACCCGCCGTCACGGCCCGTCCCCCTCTGCCGGAACCCGGCCGAACCGGGCTACGGCCACACAGCAGATTCCGGCTCATCAAACTCTCACCCTCAACTTGAGATTTAGAGTTATGTAAAGCTGGCGACTGATAGGGACAGTAGGGTTGCGCGCTGCCCCCGGTCAACAACTGCCGGTCAACACGGGCCGGCGTGTCGCGGCAGGCCGGCCGCAAGCCGGGGCAACGCGGATCATCTCTTCGTCACCACCGTATTCGGGTCGCTGACATCGATATACCGGGCGCGCGTACGCAGCAGCGCCGCCAGGTCCGCGGCCTTCTGCCGGGCAGCGCCGGTGCCACCCCACGCGACGCTGATACCGCCGGATAGCCGTAGCGTCACCGCGGTGGCATCGGGCGCCGACACCGCTATTACCAGCGTGCGAAGCTTCGACGGCAGGTGAGTAAGCACCGTTACCGCGGCCCTGATCGCCGGGTTACCACGCAGCACCGGCGGAGGCAGCGTCAGCACCGGCATTCCTGCGGGCTTGCGCACGGCAAAGCGCACGACCACGCCATCGGCATCGATCAGCTGGTATCCGCCGACGCTGGCAACGGCGAGGTCGGGCCTGCGTTCAGTCACGGTGATGACGATGGTGTCTGGCCATGATCTGCCCACCTGAGCAGACAGGACAGGGGCGAGCCGCTCCACCCGCCGGGCGGCCGCGCCGGTATTCACCGTCGCCAGCGGCGTACCCTGCCTGATCCGGGCCGCAGCTCTGATGCTCGCGGCCGGCACCAGCCGGTTGCCGGTTACGTCGACATGACGGACCACCAGCAAGCTAGAACCCAGCAGCGCCCATCCGGCTCCGCCGACGATAGCCAGCGCCAGCACGCCAAACAGTGCCGCGCGCCAGGGATTGCGCGGCCGCCGCGATCCGCCGCGGTCGGCGGCCTGCTCCCTCGATCCCATCAGCGCTCACCGGCCCGCTCCTGCAGCGCGGCGACAATCAGCGGGCCGAGTGTCGTGACATCGCCAGCCCCCATGGTCAGCACCAGGTCGCCGGGCTTGGCCAGGCCGGCCACGGTGGACGGCACCGCGTTCCGGTCAGCGATGAACGCCGCGCCGCCCGGCACCGCATCGCTGACCAGTCTGCCGGTCACGCCGGGTTCCGGGTCCTCGCGGGCTGCATAGATGTCCAGCACCAGCGCCTCGTCGGCGATACCGAGAGCCGCGCCGAAATCAGCAGCGAAAATCCTGGTCCGGCTGAACAGGTGCGGCTGGAAGATCGCGATTACCCGGCCACCGCCGGCTATGTCACGCGCGGCCGCGAGATCGGCGGCTAGCTCGGTCGGGTGATGTGCGTAGCTGTCGATCACCTGCACGCCGTCAGCTTCGCCTTTGAGCTCCAGCCGCCGCCGGGCACCACGGAAGGCCGCCAGCCCCGCCGCCGCCTCGTGCGGCTGCACGCCAAGCTCGACAGTCAGCCCGAAGGCCGCAGTGGCGTTGAGAGCGTTGTGGCGGCCGGGGACCGCGATCTCCAGCCGGACCGGCTCTCTCCCGGCCAGCGCCGTGTCCGCTCCCCCGGTGACCGTCAGCGCGGTGCGCATGCCCAGCGGCTCGATCCCTGTCACCCGGTACGACGCGTCCGGCGCGGTGCCGTAGGTGAGTGCCGTCACGCCCGGAGCCACCTGCTCGGTCAGCGCCCGCGCACCGCGGTCATCAGCGCAGGCAAGCAGCAGCCCGCCGTCGGTGATCTTGCCGGCGAACGCGCTGAATGCCTCCTCGATCTCCGCGAGACTGCCGTAGTTATCCAGGTGATCCGCTTCCACCGAGGTCACGACGGCGGCTGCGGGCGCCAGCATGAGGAACGAGCCATCGCTCTCGTCAGCCTCGACCACCACCGCCGGGCCGGTGCCCTCGGCCGCGCCAAGGCCCGTCTCGGCCAGGATGCCGCCGATGACGTAGGACGGCTGCGCCCCAGCGTGCAGCAGTATCGTGGTAATCATCGAGGTGGTCGTGGTCTTGCCGTGGGTGCCGGCCACCGCGATGCCCTGATGCCCGAGCATGACGCTGGCCAGCGCCGCAGCCCGGTGCAGCACCCGGAGTCCCAGGCGGCGCGCCTCCACGAGTTCCGGATTATCCGGCCTGATGGCTGTCGACACGACCAGCGTGTCCGCGTCGCGCACGTTTTCGGCCGCGTGCCCGACGTGAACGCGCGCGCCGGCCGCGGCGAGCTCTTCGAGCAGGCCCGACGCCGCCGAGTCACTACCGGATACGACCACGCCGCGGGACAGCATGATCCGCGCGATGCCGGACATGCCAGCGCCGCCGATCGCGACGAAGTGAACCTTGCCGAGTTCTGCGACCGGAACCGGGTCAACCGGGGTCACCAGGCCCATCGGTGCTACTACCTCCTCCGGCGCCGGCCTGGCCGCTTCCAGGCCACCGACAGCACGAGCTTGGCGAGGTCTGCGTCCGCGTTCCGGTTCCCGGCGGCCGCAGCCGCCTGCGACATGGCCTCCACCAGCGTCCCGTCGGCCAGGATCGGCAGCAGCGTCGTCGTGATCCAGTCCGGGCTCAGGTCGGCGTCATCGATGATCAGCCCGCCGCCAGCCGCTTCGATCGGCTCCGCGTTCAGCCGCTGCTCGCCGTTGCCGTGCGGCAGCGGCACGTAGGCGGCGGGCAGTCCGACCGCAGTGAGCTCCGCGCATGTCATCGCGCCGGCTCTGCACAGGGCGAAGTCTGCTGACGCGTAGCCGAGGTCCATCCGATCCAGGTACGGCAGCACGACGTAAGGCACTCGCCCGGCCGGCACCTCCACTTCGCCAGCTTTGGGCCCGACCACATGCAGCACCTGAACACCGGCCGAGCGCAGCGCCGCGGCTGCGCCGAGCACTGCCCGGTTGAGTGACGCCGCGCCCTGCGAGCCCCCCGTGACGAGGAGCACCGGCAGGTCCGGCTGCAGGCCGAAATGGGCCCGCGCTTTATCCGCAAGCGCGAGCCTGTCGAGGGTGGAGATCTCCTGCCGGATCGGGATACCGACGTACCTCGCGTGCGGCAGCCTCGCGCCGGGCTGGCCGGTGCAGACGTGCCTGGTAAGCCTGGCGCCGATCCGGTTCGCCAGACCTGGCTTGGAGTTTGCCTCGTGCACGACGATCGGCACATTCCGGCGCCGGGCCGCGAGGTAGGCAGGTGTGGCGACATAGCCGCCGAAGCCGACGACCACATCAGCCCTGGTGCGGTCCAGGATCCTCGCTGCCGCGCCGACCGCGCCGGCCATCCGGCCTGGCACCGACAGCAGCGCCGGCGTTGGCCGCCGCGGCAGCGGAACGGGCGGGATCAGGGCAAGGTCGTAGCCGCGCATCGGCACCAGCCGGGTCTCCAGCCCGCGCTCGGTGCCCAGGCAGGTGATGGCCGTCTCCGGGTCGGCTCGTCGCAGCGCATCAGCCAGTGCCAGGGCCGGCTCGACATGCCCGCCGCTGCCGCCGCCGGCGATGACGACGCTTACCCCCATCGGTGCCTCACTTCCCTTGACGCGCCACCCTACTTCGGCAGGAGCGGATCAGTCCGGCCGGCACGGGCAGTCGAGGCGGCACGGTCACGCCAGCCGACGGCAGCTACCCGCCGGGGCTGGGCGATCACTCCAGCCGACGGCGGAGTCCGAGCCGGCCTGCCATCCGTCCCCGCAAGCCCGGCCCGGCCGCTGCCAGTGCCTGCGCAGCGCCCGGCTCGGTCCGGGCAAACGCCATCAGCATGCCAACCGCGGCCATCGTAGTAACCAGCGATGACTCGCCATAAGAGATCAGCGGCAACGGCACACCGGTGAGCGGCAGCAGACCGAGCACGGCACCGATGTTCACCAGGGCCTGGGCAATCAGCCAGACGGCAATGGCCCCGGCCGCCAGCCGGGAGAACGTGTCGGTGACCCGCCGGGCGATGCGCAGGCCCGCATAGCTCAGCCCGCTGTAGAGCACGATCACGCACAGCGAGCCGACCAAGCCCAGTTCCTCGCCCAGGATGGCGAAGATGGAGTCGGTCCAGCTGTTCGGCACGTAGCCCCATTTCGCCCGGCTGGCGCCGCTGCCCACGCCGAAGAAACCGCCGGAGCCCAGCGCGTCCTTGCCCTGGATCAGCTGATAGCACGCGGCCGTCTTGCAATTCGGGTGCATCGCGGCCAGGAAGCCGCTGATCCGGTCCAGCCGCCACGGCTGCACCACGATCAGCATCAGGACCACGAAGGTCATCAGCCCGAACATCCCGGCCAGCAGCCTGCCTGGCGTCCCGATCACCCAGAGCAGCGCGAGAAAGATGATCAGCATGAGGAACGTCGTGCCGAGGTCGTCCCCGAGCATGACCAGCATCGCGAAAATCGCCGTGACCGGCAGCAGCGGGACCAGCAACTGGCGTCCATCGGCCAGCTGCCCGAATTTCTCTTTCCGGGCGAGCAGATCGGCGCCCCAGACCACCAGTGCCAGCTTGGCGAACTCCGACGGCTGTACCTGCAGCCCGGCGACGTCAATCCAGCGCGTCGCCCCGTAGATGTTGACGCCGAACGCCAGCACCGCCATGAGTCCGACCAGCGACGTCAGCAGCATCGGATAGGCCAGCGCCCGGAACAGTTTCGGCCGGGCCCTGGCGAGCAGGAACATCACCACCAGGCCGCCAGCCGCGCCAAGGCACTGCTTGATGAACATGGAATAGGGCGGCAGGCCATTGTCTAATGCGTACGCCGTCGAGGTCGACAGCACCATCATCAGGCCGACAGCGAGCAGCAGTAACGTGCAGCCGAGCACCAGGTAGTACGACGTCAGCGGACGGCTGTGGAGCGCACGAAGCCGGCCGGCGGAGTCCCGGAACCCAGCCGCCAGCTCGCGCGCGCTGTCGACGCTCACCGACGTCGCAGTCATCCGTACTGCTGCGGCCGGCTCCGCATCGTCGCTGGTCCGCTGCCGTGGCTGGCCCAGCGCCGGGCTCACCGCGAATCCACCAGCCTGGCCACGGCCGCCGCGAACGCATGACCGCGGGCTGGGTAGTCGCGGAACATGTCCCACGACTGCGCGGCAGGCGCCAGCAGAACCGTGTCTCCGGGCTGCGCGTAAACCGCCGCCTGTGCTACCGCCTCATCCATGACATTAGTTTCGTTGCTGGCAAGCTCAGTGACGGGGACCTCGGGCGCGTGTCGCGCGAGTGCCCGGGCGAATCGCGCCCGGTCGGTGCCGATCAGCACGGCGCCCCGTAGCCGCGGGCTGGCGGCTGCCACCAGCGCGTCGAGGTCGGCATCGGTACCGCGGAACAGCCCGCCGGCCAGCCAGACGATGGAGGGGAACGACGCCAGCGAGGCCGCTGCAGCCGCCGGATTGCTCGCCTTGGAGTCGTCGATGTATGCCACGCCGGCCAGTTCGGCCACCAGGCTGATGCGATGCGGCTCTGGCACGAAGGCCGCCAGGCCGGCGGCGACCGCCGCTGGCTTGTCGCCGTAGGCTCGCGCCAGTGCGGCGGCTGCCAGCGCGTCCGCGATGTTGTGCGGGGCGGCCGGGCGGACTGCTGAGGTCTCGGCGAGCCGGGCACCGGCCGCGAAGGCATTGTCAACCAGCCAGCCGTCCTCGATACCCAGCTCGCCATCGGCGGGCGGCCCGAGCCTGAACGAGACCTTCCGGCTGGCCCCTGGGTGCGCAGCGAGCGCGGCATCGGCCATCGCGGTCGAGCGCGCGTCCTGCGCGTTGCAGATCGCGATCGTGCCGGCCGCGAAGATCCTGGCTTTGGCCGCGGCGTACGACTCGATGTCGTCATGCCAGTCCAGGTGGTGCGCGGCGAGGTTCAGCACGACCGCCGCCAGCGGGCGGATGGTGGCGCTCCAGTACAGCTGGAAACTTGACAGTTCTACCGCGACGACCTCGTACGGCACCGGGTCGGTCACCACGTCCAGGATCGGCGTGCCCACGTTGCCCGCCGCAACGCTCCGGTGCCCTGCGCAGGCGAGCATTCCGGCGAGCATCCGGACTGTCGTGGTCTTGCCGTTGGTGCCCGTCACCCCGAGCCACTGCTGGCGCGTTCCGTCAGCGAGCCGGGGCCGCAGCCGCCACGCCAGCTCGACGTCGCCGATGACCTCGACCCCGGCGGCGGCAGCGTGAGCCAGCAGTGGCGTGTCCGGACGCAGTCCCGGCGAGGTCACGACCAGTGCGGTGCCCGGCGCCAGGCGAGCGTCAGGGCCGAGTTCGGCCGGACCTAGCCGGACTTCCACGCCGTCGCTGCCAAGCCGGCCGGCCACGTCGCGCCGCTCCGCATCATCGCGCGAGTCGACTGCGGTCACCCGGGCGCCCAGCGCGGCCAGCAGCCCGATGACCGACTGCCCGGTGATGCCGAGTCCCGCCACGCAGACTTCCTGGCCAGCCAGAGCGGCCCGGTCGGCCAGTTCCTCGGGCATGGGTGCGGAGTTGCCTGGCCTATAGCCCTGGCTTTGCCGCACCCATGGTTCCCCGGTGTCGGTCATGGCGCTAGGTCTGCAGCCACTCGGCGTAGAACAAGCCGAGCCCGGCCGCGATGCACAGGCCGGAGATCAGCCAGAACCGGATCACGATGGTCGTCTCGGCCCAGCCGCTCAGCTCGAAATGATTATGCAGCGGGCTCATCTTGAAGACCCGGATCCCCCGCCCGCTTCTGACCTTGCTTACCTTGAAGACGCTCACCTGGATGACTACGGACAGGGTGGTGATCACGAACAGCCCGCCCAGGATGCCGAGCAGCAGCTGCGTCTTGGTGCAGATGGCCAGTCCGGCTAGCACGCCGCCGAGCGCCAGCGAGCCGGTGTCGCCCATGAAGATCTTGGCGGGCGGCGCGTTCCACCACAGGAAGCCGAAACACGCGCCCAGCACGGCGGCCGCGACAATCGCCAGGTCCAGCGGGTCCCGGATCTGGTAGCACTGCTTGGCCAGGGCGATCGTGCAGTCGTTGCGCTCTTGCCAGATCCCGATGAGCACGTACGCGGCCAGCACCAGGACGGTAGCACCGGTCGCCAGGCCGTCGAGCCCGTCGGTGAGGTTCACCCCGTTGGACGCCCCGGCGATCAGGATGACGACCCAGATCACGAACGGGAGCGTGCCGATGGCAGGCCCGATGTCACGCAGGAATGAGATGTGCGCGTCCGCGGGCGTCAGGTCGTACCCGTCGGGGTGCTGCAGCACCTCCAGTGCGAACACCGCGCCCACTACCGCCTGGCCGGCGAGCTTTGCCCCGCTGCGCAGCCCGGCACTGGTCTGCCGGAAGATCTTGATGAAATCATCGATGAACCCGACCAGGCCGAGGCCGGTCATCAGGCCCAGCACCAGGACGCCCGAGGTGGACATCGGGTTGTGCGTGGCCAGGTGCCCGACGAGGTAGCCGACCAGAGAGGCGATCACGATCACCAGGCCACCCATGGTCGGCGTGCCGCGCTTGATCTCGTGTGTCTTGGGCCCCTCGATCCGGATCGGCTGGCCATAGCCGTACCTGCGCAGCACCCTGATCAGCAGCGGAGTACCAAACAGCGCGATGACCAGGGAGACGGCACCGGTGAGCAGGATGGTCTTCAACCGCGCGGCCTCTCTGCGCCCGCCCGTGCCTCGCCCGCCCGTGCCTCGCCCGCCCGTGCCTCGCCCGCCCGTGCCTCGCCCGCCCGTGCCTCGCCCGCCCGTGCCTCGCCCGCCCGTGCCTCGGCCGCCCGTGCTTGGCCAGCCTGCACCTCGCCGGTCAGGGCCAGTGCGACGCTCTCCAGGCCGACCGCATGCGCCGCCTTCACCAGCACCACGTCACCGCTACGCAGCCTGTCCCGGATGACGTGCACGGCCGCCTCAGCGGTGGGCACCTGCAGTAGCTCGCCCTGCCAGGACGGCACCGTCTTCGTGCCCGTCAGGATCGGCGTCGCCGCGTCGCCGACCACGATCAGCCCGGTCACGCCCGCGGCGGCAGCCTGCGCGCCAACTGCCTCGTGCAGCTCATCGGCCGCTGCACCGAGCTCAGCCATCTGCCCGAGTACGGCAAAGGCCCGGCCCGACCGCGCCATGGTGGCGAGCGCGGAGATGGCCGCCGTCATCGAATCGGGGCTGGCGTTGTAGGCGTCGTTGATCACGGTCACGCCGTCGGGAAGCTGGGTGACCTCCATCCGCCACCGGCTCCTGGCCACCGCAGCGGACAGCCCGGCAGCGACTGCGTCCGCGGCCATGCCCAGCTCCGTGGCCAGCGCGGCCGCCGCCAGCGCGTTCGTTACGTTGTGCGCACCGTGCAGAGTGAGCTGCACCGGCGCTGCACCGAACCTCGTTACCAGCATGAAGCCTGGCCTGCTCAGCGCGTCCGTGGTGACGCGCTCGGCGCGCACGTCGGCCGATGGCGACAGGCCGAAGGTGACCACGCGCGCCCTGGTGCGCGCGGCCATGGCGGCGACACGATGATCATCGGCGTTCAGCACGGCCACCCCGTCGGCTGGCAGCGCGGCCGGCAGCTCGCCCTTGGCTTCCGCCACACGCTCCAGGCTGCCAAACTCGCCGGCGTGGGCGAGGCCGACGCACAGCACGGCGCCGAGGCGCGGCGGTGCTATCTCGCAGAGCGCCGCGATGTGCCCGATACCGCGGGCGGATAGCTCCGACACCAGGTACTGGGTCTGCTCGGTGATCTTCAGTACGGTCAGCGGGTGGCCGATCTCGTTATTGAATGACTCACGCGGCGCGACAGTCGGACCCAGCGTCTCGATCAGCTGAGCAGCGAGGTCCTTGGTCGTCGTCTTGCCCGCGGATCCGGTGATCCCCAGCACCGTCAGACCCGGTACCCGGTCGACGACGGCCCTGGCCAGCTTGCCGAGTGCGGCCTGGACGTCCGGCACGATGATGGCGGGGCCGCCCACCGGCCGGCTCGCGAGCACGGCGGCGGCTCCCGATGCCAGCGCGGCCGCCGCGAAGTCATGGCCGTCCGCCCGGCTGCCGGGCAGCGCGGCGAACAAGCTGCCCTGGCTCGCCTCCCGCGAATCGATGACGACCGGACCGGTGATCAGCGCGGCCGGGTCGGGTACGTCAGCCAGCACGGCCCCGGTTGCCTCGGCGACCTGCGCCACCGAAAGCGGGATCACACGCCCTCCGGGAAATCGATGGGATCGTCATCGCCCTGGCCACCGGAACTCCAGCCTGCCGCTGCCGGGCCGCCGGCTATCGTCGCATCCTCGCTGGCCCGGCGGAGCAGCAGGGCCTGCGATGCGACGTGCCTGTCGTCGAACGGGATCACCGCGCCGGCCACGTACTGGCCCTGCTCATGGCCCTTACCCGCGATCAGGATCACGTCGCCCTTCCCGGCCGACCCGACTGCGAGGCTAATCGCCGCCCCGCGGTCAGGCTCGATGATCACGTGCGCGCGCTCGCCCGGTGGCACGTCCAGCGCGCCCGCCAGCATCTCGGCGAGGATTACCAGCGGGTCTTCCGAGCGCGGGTTGTCACTGGTGAAGATCGCCGTGTCAGCGAGCCGGGCAGCTGCTGCGCCCATCAGCCGTCGCTTGCCACGATCCCGGTCTCCCCCGCAGCCGAGCACGATGGCAAGACTCCCTTGCGTGACCTGGCGCATAGTCGTCAGCGCTGCCTCCACCGCGCCAGGCTTGTGAGCGTAGTCGACCAGCACGGTGAAATCCTGGCCGTGGTCCACGCGCTCCAGGCGGCCGGGCGGACCGGGGCAGGCGGCGACACCCTGCACGGCGTCGGCGAGGCCTGCGCCGGCCTCAACAAGCGCGACGATGGCGGACAGCGCGTTGGCGACGTTGAACTCGCCCGGCAGCGCGACCGAGCCGTCGGCTTCAACGCCTCCGGGCCCGATGACCCGGAAGGTCGAGCCGTCCGCACCGGACCGCACGTCAGCCGCCCGCCAGTCGGCGGCTGGCCGGCCTGCCGCGGAAATGGTGGTCACCGGGATCGAGGCCAGGCGGGTCAGCTCGCGGCCGCGGTCATCATCGATGTTGACCACGCCGGTCCTGGCATATCGCGGGGTGAAGAGCTCCGCCTTGGCGGCGAAATAGTCGTCCATGCTGGCGTGGAAGTCCATGTGATCTTGCGACAGGTTCGTGAACACCGCGACGTCGTAGTGCGTGCCGGCCACCCGGCCGAGCACCAGCGCGTGGCTCGACACTTCCATGGCCGCGGCGCCGACGCCGTGCTCGGCCATAGTGGCCAGCAGCGCCTGCAGGTCGGTCGCCTCCGGCGTCGTCAGCTGGCTCGCTATCGCGGTGCCGCCGATCCTGGTCTCCACGCCGCCGACCAGCCCGGTCTGGTAGCCGGCCGCCCGCAGGCCGGACTCCAGCAGATAAGTAGTCGTGCTCTTGCCTGCAGTGCCGGTAACGCCGATGAGCAGCAGCCGACTGGACGGCTGGCCGTAGATCCAGGCGGCCACCTCACCCAGCCGGGCCCTCGGGTCGGTAACGACGAACACCGGCAGGCCAGACTGAATCGCAGCCTCGCGGCCCGATGGGTCGGTCAGCACGGCAACCGCCCCTGCGGCCGCGGCCGCAGCACAAAACCTGGCGCCGTGCACCCGGCTGCCTGGCAGCGCGGCATACAGATCACCTGGCTGAACGGCCCTGGAATCGTGCGTAATGCCGGTCAGCCCAGGCCGCCGGCCGGGCACGGCAGCGGCCTGCGGTTCGGCTGGCCGCAGGCCGAGGAGCTCCGCAAGCCCGGCTAGCGGGCGGGCGGGCACGCGTTCTGGGCGGAAGGCCGCTGGCACGGGCTGAGGTTACCTCCGTTCACGGCGCAGTGAGCCTGATGTAGGGGGTCTTGGCATAATCTGGCGGGATTTTCATGGTCTGCAATGCGAATTTCATCACGTCGTAGAAGGCCGGGCCGGCGACCTGCGCACCGTAGTACTTACCGTGCGGGTCCTGAATATTGACGGCAACGACCAGCTTCGGGTTGTCAGCCGGGGCGATTCCGATGTAGCTGGAACCATACTGGCAGAGGCACTGGCCCAGGCCCGGCCCGGAAACCTGCGCGGTGCCGGTCTTGGCCGCGACCGAGTAGCCCTTGATGAGCCCCCACGGCTCGCCGCCCTGCGCGTTCAGGGCCGGCACCTGCTGCAGGATCGTCATCAGCTCGCGAGCGGTCCCGGCCTTGATCACGCGGCGGCTCGCGGGCTCGGGCGCCGGGCTGAACGTGCCGTCGGCGCTGGTTGTGCCGGCCACGATCGTCGGCTGCACGCGGACGCCGCCGTTGGCGATCGTCGCGTACACGCTGGCCATCTGGACTGCGGTGACGTCGAGTCCCTGGCCGAAGGAGTATTCGAACGGGTTGTCTGCCCAGTACCCGGCGGTGCCCGGCTTTGGCAGCAGGCCGCCGCTCTCTCCTGGCATGTTCAGTCCGCTGACCGAGCCGAGGCCGAATGCCCGCAGGTAGTCGTACTGCTGCATCGGCGTGACGTGCTGCACGACCTGGACCATGCCGACATTGCTCGAATGCGCGAGGATGCCAGCGATCGTGTACCTGACCGTGGGGTGGGCTTCGGCGTCATGGAACGTGAACTGATGGTCCATGGTGATCTGGGGCGGGACCGTGTAAGTGCTCAGCGGCGTCTGGCCGCCCTTTTCCAGGGCCGCCGCCACTGTGATGGGCTTCAGCGTGCTGCCGGGCGCGAAGACATTGGCCACGCTGATGTTCGTCGTGGCTGCGTAGCTCGACGGCGCGGCCGGGTTGTAGGTGGGCCACTGTGCCATCGCCAGGATCTTGCCGGTCCGCGTCATCACGATGATCGAGCAGTTCCGCGCGTGGTCCTGCGCTACCCGCAGCTTGCACTCCCGCTCGGCTTCCCACTGGATGCCAGCCTGGATCGTCAGACGCAGGTTCCTGGCTGGCACCGCCGGCGTCAGACTCGTCTCGGTCAGCGGGATCGGATCACCGTTGGTCCCGGTTTCCACTTGCTCGCTGCCCGCACGGCCCGCCAGTTCGGCGTTGTACTCCTGCTCCAGGCCAGCCACCCCGGCCAGCTTGGCCTGATCGGAGTTGGGGTGCGAGGTGAAGCCGACGAAGCTGGCGGCCATGCCACCGGTCGGGTAGACCCGGTTGTAGCTGGGGATCATGTCAATGCCGGGCTCCTGCAGGGCTGCGATCCTGGTCCCAGCGGTCACCGGGACGTTCGCCAGCACGTCATAGCCAGGCGACGTCGGGTGGTTCAGGTCGTTCAGGACCGTGGCGGCCGGCAGCCGGAGCAGGCCGGCCAGCTTGCTGGCCACCCCCGGCCGCATGGCGGCCGGGATCTGCAGCGGGTCGGCATAAACGTTCTCGGTCTCCACGGTCATCGCCAGCACGGTCCCGTCACTGCTGATAATCGAGCCGCGAACCGCCGGGATGTTAATGATGGCCAGTCGCTGCTCGTTTGCCACCGCGCGGAACTTTCCCGACTCGAAACCCTGGAGCTGGATCAGCCGGGCCGCGAATACCGACAGCAAGAAGGCCATGCACCAAATGGTGATGTTCAGGCGGCGCGCCGAGCTCGCCCGTCGCAGCACCGGCCTGGTTACCCGCACAACCCGGCGCGACGCGGTTGATGCCGGCCGCTGAGAACGGGATCCGCGTCCGGCCTCAGGTCGCCTGGGCGCGGCCCTGCTGGTACCTGGCGCGGACCTGTTCGGGTTCGACTGGGGTCTGGCCCGACCGCGTTCTGGCCGCCCGCCCCGGCGTGCCTCAGTGCCCGGCCGCGTGGGTCGCGACGGCCCGGCCGGACCGCGGCTACTTCCCGGCGCCGGACGACCAGGTCGCTTGGTCCAGTCCTGGCCGCCATGCCCGCCGATGCCGGTCACCTGGCCGACCCGGCCGTGGGCTGCGTGCCCGGCCGGCTGATGCCACGACGGCGTGTCCCCTGCCTGGTCTTGCCTCCGCTGCGAGCCCCGGCGGGACCATGAGCCGTTCGGCCGGGCTTCGAGGTTCTGGCGTGCTTGGCACCAGCGCTGGTCGCGCCGTGTCCACTGTTGGCAGGACTGGCGGGGACCAACGGGTCCACAGTTCCCGGTCCTCTGCTGCCCGCCTGATAAATGCGGCCCGTGACCGGGTTCAGGTAGTTGAGCTGCGACTGCCACCGCATGCCGAGGGCGTAGGCACGGCGGGCAATCTGACCAGGTGCTTCGGAGTTCGCGATCGCCTGCTGCAGAGCCTGATCCTGCTCGGACAAGCTCGCGTTGGTGCTCTGGAGCTGGGTAATCTGGAAACTGGTTGCGCCGAGGGTCGTGTTGATTGCCAGCAGGCAGATCAGGCCACCACCGAGCAGGGTCAGTATCAGCAGCACGAAGGACATGCGCGGCAAGCCGGCGGCGCCGCCAGCCCGGGTCCGCCCGGCTCGCTCCGTCGCAGTGCGCGGAGCCGCACCTCGGTTGGCCTCGCGCCTCAGCGCCAGGGGTTCTGGTGCAATGCCTTGTGGTGCCGTGCGCCGCGCCGCGACGCGCTCTGACGCGCCGCGAACCACTCCTGTGCTGTCCGCTGCGCGCCGCGCTGATGCTGTCCGCTGGGCCGCGGTGCGCTCTGTCGCAGTGCGCTCTGTCGCAGTGCGCTCTGTTGCAGTGCGCTCTGTCGCGGTGCGAGGAAGTACAGTTCGGCGCGACGAGGCTCGGCCTGAGGCCGACCGAGCCGGCCGCGTGCCCAGGGCTGCCGCACTGGACTGCCTGGCGCCGCGAGCCCGATCCTGCCGGGCGGCCCCGGTCAGTTCGGCCTCCGCGTCCGGCTGATCGTGGCGAGCGGGTCCGCGCGCGGGCGGGCTTGCGCGGAACGGGCCGACACCGACGATGCCGTCCGCGGGCCTGCCCGGCCATCGCCGGCCATCGCCGCTCGTCGTCGTGGTACTCCGGGTGTCTGCCATGAGGTTAGCTCGCCCCTCCCTGTGCCACCGGGCTTGCGGCCCGGTAGCGTTCCCGCCCCGTTGCGGCGCCCGTGCCGCCCCGCGCGCTCACACCGCCCCCGGCACCCTTTCCCTTTCGGGCCCGACTGCCGCCCCCGGCACCGTCACCGCCCCTGGCACGTCCGCTGGCCCTGGCACGTCCGCTGGCCCTGGTAGCCGCGCCGCCGCTCGCACCTGCCCGCCAGCCGCGGTTCATGCCGCCGCCTTGATCCGCTCGGCCGCCCGCAGCCGGGCTGGCGCCGCCCGTGGGTTCGCCGCCAGTTCGGCCGGAGCCGGCCGCTCGGCACCCCTGGTGAGCAGCCGGAACTGCGGTCGTGACTGCTCCAGCGACACCGGCAGGCCGCGCGGCGTGGTGTCGGCCGCCCTGGCCGCGATGGCGCGCTTTACCGCGCGATCCTCCAGCGAGTGGTAGGCGAGCGCGACGAACCGGCCACCGACGGCGACCGCGTCCAGTGCGGCCGGAAGCGCCCGGTCGAGTGCCGCGAGCTCACCGTTGACTTCTATCCGCAACGCCTGGAAGGTGCGCTTGGCCGGATTGCCTCCGGTCCGCCGGGCAGCCGCCGGAATGGACTCGCGGACGATCTCGGCCAGCTGCGTGGTGGAGCTCAGCGGCGTCCGCGCCCGCTCCCTGACTACCGCGTCGGCGATCCTGCGCGCGAATCGCTCCTCGCCGTAGTCGCGGAGCACTTTCGCCAGCCGGTCGGCCGGATAAGAATTGAGTACGTCCGCTGCGGTCAGCTCGCCAGCCTGGTTCATCCGCATGTCGAGCGGTGCGTCCTGGGAGTACGAGAAGCCGCGGCTCGGGTTGTCGAGCTGCGGCGAGGACACGCCGAGATCAAACAAGACACCCTGCACGGCCGTGAGCCCGGCGCTGGCGAGGATCCGCGGCAGCTCGTCGTACACCGCCTGGATCAGCGTGACCCGGCCGGTGAATCCCGTCAGCAGCTGGCGCGACTCCGCTATGGCCGTCGCGTCCGTGTCAATGCCGATGAGAGTGAGACCAGGGTGCGCCGCGAGCAAGGCGGCGGCATGCCCGGCGCGGCCGAGGGTCGCGTCAACGAGCACCGCATCCGGCGAATCCAGCGCAGGCGCGAGCAGCTCGAGAACCCGGTCCCGCATGACCGGCAGATGCCCGGCCGCAGCCGTTCCCATCGTGCCCCCTCGCTCCCTGCTCGCTCGCCGCGCGGAAGCGGCGATTACTGCTAGCTCCGGCTACCGAGATGCCCGGCCAGGCCCCCATCCGCGCCACTGCACTGACGGGCCGTGGTACTCCGCCTGCCGCCGGGGAAGTGACGTCAGCCGGGCCATCGGACCTCCAGCACGGGTGGAGACCTCGCCGGGCATCCAGCGCCGTTACAGAATTCCTGGCAGAACCTCCTCAGATGCGTCGGAGAACGCGTCCTCCTGCTGCTCCAGGTAACTGGTCCACGCAGTGGCGTCCCAGATCTCCAGCCGCGTGTTCGCGCCGATCACTACGCAGTCCCGCTGCAGCCCCGCGTACTCCCTCAGGCTCTGCGGGATCGTGATGCGACCCTGCCTGTCCAGTTCCTCGTCCGATGCGCTGGCGAAGAACACCCGGCTGTAATCCCGGACTGCCTTCGCCGTCACCGGCGCGGTGCGCAATGCATCGGTGATCCGGCCGAACTCGCTGACCGGGAACACGTACAGGCATCGCTCCTGGCCCTTGGTCAGGACCAGGCCCGTCGATAGCTCCTCGCGGTACTTCGCCGGCAGGATCAGGCGGCCTTTCTCGTCGAGACGAGGCGTGTGGGTGCCAAGGAACACCCGCCTCACCTCCCCAAGTCCCCCACCTGCTGCCCTGGGTGGGCCCTTCTCACCCCACGGACCACCACTGTACTCCACTCTCCCCCACCGTCAATCACAAGAACCCTCTGAGCCGGCCAATCCAGCCAGGATTTGCCAGGTCATTGCGGTGGAGTGAAATGAAGCAGCCCGCCTGACAGGGCCCCCAGCGCGGGCGCCATGATCTTCATGCCAGGTCCCGCGGGGTGGACAGTCACCACAGCGTTACGCGGCCGATACAGGAGCGGCATCGCTCTTACGGCATACAAGGACGTACTGTCTGAACGCACGGGTCGTCACGACCGCGGCCCCTGTGATGTGCTTGATTGACGCTGATGTGCTGCGATAGCAGCAATTAAGGAATGGGCCGCCAGGAGGGGCACGTGGTCACCGAGATCGATCATCAGGCCGACAGGACCCTGAATGAGCTCGTAGAAATTGCCCGGCAGGTGAGCTCGGCGGTACAGACCGTGATCTCCGGCAAGCCAGGACCAGTGCGGCTTGCGCTGACAGTCCTGCTGGCCGAAGGGCACATCCTGATCGAGGACGTACCCGGGGTAGGCAAGACTCAGCTCGCAAAGGCGCTAGCCCGGTCGATCGATTGCTCGGTCCGGCGGGTGCAGTTCACGCCGGACCTGCTGCCCAGCGACATCACCGGGGTGAGCGCCTACAACCAGGAATTGCGCGAGTTCGAGTTCAAGCCCGGACCCATATTCGCCAACATCGTCCTCGGTGACGAGATCAACCGGGCGTCGCCTAAGACGCAGTCGGCGTTGCTGGAGTCGATGGAAGAGCGCCAGGTTACCGTCGATGGCAGTACGTACCAGCTTGAGAAGCCGTTCATGGTGATCGCCACCCAGAACCCGATCGAGATGGAAGGCACCTACCCGCTGCCGGAAGCGCAGCGGGACCGGTTCATGACCAGGATTTCCATCGGATACCCGGACCGGGAGTCCGAGCTCGCCATGCTCGACTCGCATGGCTCGAGTTCTCCGCTGGACGATCTCAAGCCGGTCGCGCACGCTAGCGACATCCGCGCCCTCGTCGCAGCGGTCCGGGAAGTGCACGTTTCCCAGGCCATCAGGCAGTACATCATCGACCTGGTGACCGCGACCAGGAACTCCGGCGAGCTCCGCCTCGGCGCCTCTCCTCGGGCTGCACTGCACTTGCTGCGCGCCTGCCGAGCACAGGCGGCGCTCGATGATCGCGACTTCGTCATTCCTGATGATGTTCAGTCGCTCGCCGTGCCGGTTCTGGCGCACCGGCTACTACCCAGCGCCGAGGCGATGGTGGGCCGCGAACTGCCCGATCAGGTCCTGGCCGCGCTGATCCGGCGGCTGCCGCTGCCCGCCAGATAGGCACGTCGGTGTTCGCGCAGGGCAGGTGGGAGGAGTAGGCGGATGCGGACCTCGCTGCTCTCCGGGCTGACCACCCGCGGCTCGTCGTTTCTTGCGGCCGGCATAGCGGCGAGCCTGGCCGGTTACCTGCTCGGCGAGCGAGGCCTGCTGTGCGTGGGTATCGCCCTGATCGCGCTTCCGCTGCTCGCCATAGCTGCCGCCAGGCGCGGCCAGTACCGCCTCAGCGCCAGCCGGAGTATCAGCCCGCCGCGCGTTCCGGCTGGACATACCGCCCAGGTGACACTGCGCGTGCAGAACGTGTCCCGGCTGCCGACGGGCCTGATGCTGGCCGAGGACACTGTTCCCTACGCACTCGGCGCGCGACCGAGGTACGTGCTGGACACCATCGAGCGGAACGGGCGCCGCGAGCTGACCTACTCGCTGCGGTCGGATCTTCGCGGCATGTTCGAGATCGGCCCGCTTCAGGTGCGGGTAGCTGACTCCTTCGGGCTGGTGGAAGTCAACCGCTCGCTGTCGGGCCGGACCCGGTTCGTGGTGACTCCCCGGGTTGTCCCTCTTGCCCGGACGGTGATCAGCCGGTCCTGGGCCGGCGAGGGCGACGGCCGGTCCCGCCTGGCCTCCACTGCTGGCGAGGACGATGTCATCCCGCGGGCTTACCGGGACGGCGACGACCTGCGCCGGGTGCACTGGCGGTCAACAGCGAGGTACGGCGAGCTGATGGTGCGGCGCGAGGAGCAGCGCTGGCGGAACAAGGCGACCGTGCTGCTGGATGCACGGGCCAGCGCGCACATGGGCGCAGGTGCTGGCTCGTCGTTTGAGGCCGCTGTGAGCGCCGCCGCCTCAGTGGGCGTGCACATCGCCCAGGAAGGGCTCACCGGTCAATTCATAACTGACTCAGAAGTCGTCCACGGCGGGTCGTCCTTCGAGGACTCGCTGCTGGACTCGCTAGCGGTTATCAGGCCGTCCGGACGCCGGACAATGACCACGGCCATGAAGGAGCTCAGGGCTTCGGGCGCCGGGGTGATCATCGCGGTCACCGGGCTGCTGTCGTCGGCCGAAGCCATCGAACTCGCCGCCTGCCGGGGCGAGGGCTGCCAGGGCATCGCGCTGCTACTGGCCGTGTCGAGCTGGCTCGACCAGCAGCAAGCCAGCCGTCCGCCAGAGCTGCGCGGGCCAGCTGAGTCCGGGCTGGCTGCGGACACGGCTGATGACCGGCAGCCGGAGCCGGCCGCCCGGCTCGTCAGCGGCCGCCCGACAACGGAGACCGCGGCGGCGACCGGTGTCTTGCGCGCCGCTGGCTGGCACGTCGTCACTCTTGACGCCGCGACCCCGTTGGCTATTTCGTGGCAGCGGCTGCCGCGGGCCGCCGAGATGCTTGTCCCGGTGGTCACGGCAACCTGGGGTCAGGAGGTCAGATGAACGTGCGCCTGACCGTCACGGCAGCCGTCGCCGTCCTGCTGACGTCGCTTTCGCTGACCGCAGTGCTGCTCGGGAACGGCTGGATCGCGTCAGCCGTCGGCGCAGTCGCGGTGGTCGCACTGGCCGGAATCCTGACCAGGGTGACAGGACTGCAGTCCGTGGCGGCGAGTACGTTCCTGGTCCTCCTCGCGGTGATACCGCTGCTCTTCGGCCCGAGCTGGCTCGCCAGCGCTGGCGGGATAGTGATCGTGGCGCTGGTCGCGGCCAGCGCTACCGGCGCCAGGCTGCTTCGTGGTTTCGCCTGCCTGGCGACCTACCTGGCCAGCTTGCTGATTTACCTGTGTGAGGTCTTTGCCGGCGGCGCATGCTATGCGCACCTCATCCCGTCACAGCACGCGCTGACGACCCTCGGCCACATGTACAGCCAGGCGATGGCCGAGTTCAGGTACGCGCCCCCGATCCCGGACATCGGCGCGGTCAGCTTCGTCACGGCCGCCGGGATCGGCCTGGTCGCCATCACCGTGGACCTGCTCGCGGTCCGGCTGCGGCGCCCTGCGCTGGCTGGCTTGCCGTTGCTGCTGCTGTTCAGCGTGCCGGTGGCGACCAGCCTGAAGCAGATTGCCCTCGGCCAGTCGATTACGTTCGCGCTCAGCCTGGCCGGCTATCTCGCGCTGCTGTCGGCTGACGGGCGTGACCGGCTGCGGATGTGGGGCCGTCTGGTCACCTTCCGCCATGTCCAGAGCACCGATGAGGCCGGAACGGGGCCTGATACCAGGGATCTGTCCGCCTCCGGGCGGCGCATCGGGCTGGCGGCCCTGTGCCTGGCCGTCATCGTTCCCGCGCTGGTACCGCCCGGTCGCGGGCATGACCTGTTCAGCACGAACAACACAGGCTCGGGACATGGTTCAGGCAGCGTTGCCCTGCAGCCATTGCTGCAGGTGCAGCAGCAGCTTGAACTGAGCAAACCCGAGCCCGTGCTGTCGTACACCACTAATGATCCGGGCGCGGCCGATCAGTATCTCCAGGTCTACGTGCTCAATTACAACGGCAGCAAGAACAACTGGCTACCTGCCTTCCCGGTCAGGGACGATCGACCGCTGGCCGGCTCGAAGCTGCCCTGGCCGCCGCCGGGCGTCGCTACCAGCGCTCCGGTCACGACGACCCGCACCACGATCCGGATGAGCAGGGATCAAGCCGGGCAGGCGATCCTGCCGCTGCCGTATGCGCCAGCGAAGCTGGACGTCAGCGACGGCCCGTGGCTGGAAGCCAGGAACTCGCTGATGGTCTTCAGCACCAAGGCGCCGCTGGCCGGCCTGCAGTACACGGTGATCAGCAAGGAAGTGCAGGCGACTGGTGCCGAGATCGACAAGCCGGGAGTGATCCCCGTCGTCATCGAGTCCGCCTACACCACCTACTCGGGCCCGGACTCGAACACGTTGCAGGCGATCGCGCAGCTCCACACTGGCGGCGCCACCACAGCCCTGCAAGCCGCCCTTGACCTGCAGAACTGGTTCCGGTCGGGCGCTTTCACCTACAGCCTGCGGACGAACCTGCCAGCGTCGTCCAGCTGGCTGCTGAAGTTCCTGACGACCGACAGGCGTGGGGTATGCCGCCAGTTCGCCTGGGCCTTCGCCGTGCTCGCCAGGCTGGTCGGCATACCATCGCGGATCGCAGTCGGCTACACCGCGGGTTCCTACTCCACCCGGTCCGCTACCTGGCAGGTAACGACGGCTGACGCGCACGCCTGGCCCGAGCTCTACTTCCCCGGCTACGGATGGCTGCGGTTCGAGCCGACGCCGACAGCTCATGGTCAGGGAACGGCCACTGTGCCGTCCTACGCGACCAGCTCGGGCCACGGCGGGTCGACAACGCAACCCGGGCAGCAGGGTCAGACGCAGAAGAACACCGGTGCGCCCAAGGGCGGCAGCGGCCGGGCGCCGAACAGCCGGCTGGCCCATCTGCCGGGCACCGGCACCAGTGCCGCGGGTCAGGCTGGCGGATCTGGCTTCGAGATCGGCATCGGCATCCTGGTCCTGGTCTTCCTGCTGCTCGCATGGCCTTCGGTGACCCGGCTGGCGACCCGACGGCGCCGGTGGCTCACCGCAGCGGGTGACGCGGGCCTGGCCAATGCGGCGTGGCGAGAACTCGTCGATGACATGGCTGACCTTGGACTGAGCTGCAGCCCCAGTGAGACGCCGCGGGCTGTCACCAGGCGGATTGCACGCGAAGCCGGGCTCGATCAGGATGCGGCGAAGGCAGTGGCCCGGCTCGGGAATGCCGAAGAGCGGGCTTGCTATGCCCAGAGCCCGCAACCGGGCGCCGGGCTGCCAGCCGACGTACGCACGGTGCGCCGCGCGGTGGCAGCCTCAGTGGGCCGCAGGCAGCGGCTGCGGGCAAGGCTGCTGCCAGCCTCCACGCTGACGGCGGCCACCCGGCTGCTGCAGCGCGGTAGCGAGCTGCTGAGCCGGCTGGAATCGTCCTGGCCAAGCGTGCGAAGGCAGCTGCGAGCGGCCCTGCACCGTAGCGGCTGACGCCTCGGTCAGCCGCTGGCGCGGCGGGCATCAGGCGGCGCTGCCATTGCGGCGGCTGAGAAGCTGAGCAGCGGTTAGCGGCTGTTGCCTTCCTGGCGACGGCGCCAGCGCTCCTCGATGCGCTCCATCAGGCCGGAGCTGGCAGCTGGCTTGGGTCCGCGCTGGTTCTTGGGCTGGCGGCGGCGACCACCGCGGTCCATGGCACTGCGGTCCTTGCCGCGCTGCCGCTCGAGCACTATCCCCGACATCCGGCGGTAGCTCGACACGGCCCAGGCGCTGCAGGCGAGCATGACCGCGAAGCCGGCCGCCTCAAGCCAGGAGTACTTCAGGATGAATCCCGCGGCAACTCCGCCCACGCCGATGACGAAACCGATGGCGGCTTGGATCACTCTGCGGCGGTAGTGAATTTTCGGGTCTTTCGCCCGCATTTTCTTGGCGAGCCGGGGATGATCAGCATAGAGCGCCTGCTCAATCTGCTCGAGCTGACGCTGCTCGTGCTCAGAGAGCGGCACTGTGCCTCCCGAGGACTCGGCCCTTGCTTACCGCGACGCGGCCCTTGCATTACGCCCAGAATACGAGCGCTAGGCCGCCATGTGGAAGGGTACACGGCACCCAGGGCCGATCCGGTACGTCAGGACTACGGTCGGTGGCCTGCTTTGCCCACTCTGGTCCCACTAACGCGCTGGGTTTTCAGGGCGGCCATCGGCCAGGTAGGTGGCCCGCGTGGCCCGCTAGTCCGCCGCGCAGTGCCGCTGCGGCATCCACCGTCGGCAGCTCACCGTGGCGAACCAGCCGGTCCTGGTGCCGGACCACGAACCGGCCAGGTCGGCTCGCCATCACCAGCCGCCCTGTCAGGGTGAACCAGGGTGGCCGGCCGTACCGCGTCCGGCCCGAACCGGCCGGAGATCCGGTCCAAGGCTGTCTCGGCATCCCGCCACGGCACCGCCTGCTCGCCGAGCGCCAGCTGGGTCGTGGCGGCCGTCGCCGGAACGAGCCCGGCGGCCCGCACGCCCACAAGCCGGAGCCGGGTCCGCTCGCTGAGCCCGGACGCAGCATAGAGGGCGCAGGCGGTGGCATAGATCCGCTGCGTCTCGTTGGTCGGCTCCGGCAACGTCTTGGACCGGGTAATCGTGGTGAAGTCAGCCTTGCGCAGCTTCACCACGACGGTTCTGGTGGCGAAGCCCGCGGACCGCAACGCGGTGGCCGTGCGACGCGACAGCCGGAGCAGCTCGCGCCTGACGACAGCCGGATCGGTGACGTCGACGTCGAATGTCTCCTCGGCGCCGACGCTCTTCTCCCGGACCGCAGACTCAACTCCGCGGTCGTCCCGGCCCCAGGCAAGCGCGTGCAGATGTGCCGCCGCCGCCTTGCCGATGTCCCGTTCGAGCGCGGTCACCGGGGTGCTCGCGATGTCGCCGACCGTGCGCAGGCCCAGCTTGGCCAGCAGCTGGCCGGTCTTCTCCCCCACTCCCCAGAGCGCCGAGATGGGCAGCGGATGCAGAAACGCGATCGCGCCGTCGGCGGGTATGACGAGGAGGCCGTCAGGCTTGCAGTGCACCGATGCGAGCTTGGCGAGGAACTTGTTCGCAGCGACCCCGACCGAGCAGGTGATCTGCTGCTGCTCGGAAACTTGCCGCCTGATCTCCTGCCCGATCCCGGCGGGTGCGCCGAGCAGGCGGATCGCGCCGGAAACATCCAGGAATGCCTCGTCCAGGGAGAGCGGCTGCACCAGCGGGGTAACGGACTGGAAAATCGACATGATCTCCTTGGACACCGCTCCGTAGATGCGGTGCCGCGGGGCGATCACGGTGGCCTGCGGGCAGAGTCTGCGGGCCCGGGACATGGGCATCGCTGATCTGACGCCGTAGGCCCGCGCCTCATAGGTCGCCGACAGCACGACGCTGCGCCCGGAAAGCCCGCCGACGATCACTGGCTTGCCACTGAGCTCGGGCCGGTCCCTGATCTCCACGCTCGCGTAGAAGGCGTCCATGTCGACGTGCAGGATGTGACAGCCGGTGTCGTCACCGGCGGGACCGTTCACCCCGCCAAAGCGCGGCTGCACCTGCCTGCCCACTACTCACCGCCGTCGTATCGCGCGCCCCGCAGCCGATCCGACTGTAACGCCCGCTACCGACAGTTCCTGGTGTCGGCCACTATCGCGGCTCAGCGCGGCTGCGAACCCGCAGATCCGCTAGCTGGCCACGTTCCCGTTGCGGTAGCGGTCCGCCCATCCGTCACAGCTTCGCTATCGTCGCCCGTCGCGGAGCCGGGTTTCGGAACGATGTCGCGACCGACACAGTGCCGGTTGCGGCATCATGCCGCAGCCGCCGCAGATCACAAATCGTCACAGTGTCAGGGTCGGCTTCAGCTCGAGGAGCCGCCCGAGCAGGCCGTTGACGAAGGCTGAAGAATCGTCGGTCGACAGTTCGCCTGCCAGCTGGACCGCTTCACTGATGGCGACCGCGTCGGGGATATCGTCGCACCACAGCAATTCGTATGCGCCGATCCGCAGGACGTTGCGGTCCACAGCAGGCATCCGGTCCAGGGTCCAGCCCTGCGCGTGCGCGGCCAGCAGCGTGTCGATCTGCTCCTGGTGATCACGTACTCCGCGCACGAGGCCGGCTGCGTACGGCGATACCGGCGGGCTGGCTTCGGCAGTCCGGAGCGTCAGCAGTTCCAGCACCGGTTCGCCGCGGATCTCCGCCTCGAACAGGATGTCGAGCGCCCGCTTACGGGCTTTACTGCGCGCTGCCATGGCCGCTCTTCAGTTCGCCGGCGCAACTCGCCGGTCAGGCCCGGCCGAGGTAGTCGCCCGAGCGGGTATCGACGCGGATCTTCTCTCCGGTGGTGATGAACAGCGGGACCTGGATCTGCGCGCCGGTCTCCAGGGTCGCCGGCTTCGTGCCGCCAGTGGACCGGTCGCCCTGCAGACCGGGGTCAGTGTGGCTGACCGTGAGTTCCACCGCGGCCGGGAGTTCCACGTACAGCGGGTTGCCGTCATTGAAGGCGATGGTGGCCATCTGCTGCTCCAGCAGGTAATTGGCGACGTCGCCGACGACCGCCGCGGGAATATGCGGCTGGTCGTAGTCCTGGGTGTCCATGAAGACGAAGTCCTCGCCCTCGCGGTACAGGTACTGCATCTCGCGCTTGTCCACGTTGGCGACCTCGACCCGGACACCCGCATTGAATGTCTTGTCGACGACCTTGCCAGACAGCACGTTCTTCAGTTTCGTGCGCACAAAGGCGCCGCCCTTGCCCGGCTTGACGTGCTGGAAGTCCACCACGCTCCAGAGCCCGCCGTCGATGCTCAGCGTCATGCCGTTCTTCAGGTCGTTCGTGGTGGCCACGTCTGCGTGTCTCCTGCGTGCATCCGGGACTGTCGCGCCCCTGATCAGAGCACGAGCAGTTCCTTGCTGGTAGTGGTAAGCAGCTCCGCTGGTCCCGCCGCCCCGGTGCCTGCGCCTGCGGGGCCAGCACGGACGACGAGCGTGTCCTCGATCCTGACGCCGCCCTTGCCGGGCAGGTAAACCCCAGGCTCGACGGTTACGGGAACCCGATCCACCAGTCTACCTGTCCGTCCGGGCCCCATCATCGGTGCTTCGTGTACCTCTAGCCCCACACCATGCCCTAGGCCATGCCCGAAATGCTCGCCGTGCCCGGCCGCGGAGATCAGGTCCCTGGCGCTGGCGTCCACGTCGGCGATGTCGGCGCCTGGTACTGCGGCGGCTATTCCGGCGAGCTGAGCGGCAGCGACCAGTTCGTAGATATCCCGCTGCCAGTCGGCCGGCTGACCTAGGGCGACGGTCCTGGTCATGTCCGCGTGGTAACCGCCGTACCGTGCCCCGCAGTCGACGGTGATGAGATCGCCGAGCTGGAACGGCCGGTCCCCAGGAGAATGATGCGGGATCGCGCCATTCGGCCCGCTGGCGACGATGGTGTCGAACGCCAGGCCCTCCGCGCCCAGGTCCACCATCGCGCGCTCGAGCAAGGTGGCGAACGCACGCTCGGTCACACCCGCCGCAATCTCGCCGAGGATCTGGGCGAACGCCTCGCTGGTGATCGCGCAGGCGCGAGCCAGCAATTCGATCTCAGCCTCGTCCTTGATCATCCTGAGTTCCTCGATTGCCCGGCCGAGCGGCAGCAAGAGCGTCGGGCCCCCGTCCAGCGCGGCCAGGGCCGAATGCCGCTCGACCGTCATTTCCTGGGCTTCGAACGCCAGCGTGGGCCAGCAGCGCGCCACCGCCAGCTCAGCCAGGGCAGGCTCAAGCTGGCGCTCCACGAGCAGCTCAAGGTCCGGGCAGTCGCGCTCGGCCATTTCCGCGTACCGGAAATCGGTCGCCAGCACGCCCGGCCCGTCGGCAGGCAGCAGCACAGCCGCGTTCGAGCTGACCAGGCCGGACAGGTACCGCACGTTCGGCGGGCTGGTGATCAGCGCCGCATCGGCCCCGGTCTCGGCGATCTTCTGCTGCGCCCTGGCGCGGCGTTGTGCGTGTATCTCGGCCATACCAGGACTCTAGAGCCGTCCTGTCGGGCATCGCCGGCCGGCACAAGTCCGGGCGGAATCTGCGGACCGGGCGCATCTCGCGGACGCGGTCCGCCTGCTACCCGTGGCAAGGTGAGACAAGAAAGGGACGTATCCGGGACTGCCCATGCCCGAAATAGCCAGTGAATCCTCACTAGCCTGAGGCGCGTTGCCACGCCGGTGGCGTCAGGACCAACCTGGGGAGATCATGCGCCGTCCGTTTCCTGCCGCCGCCCGCCTGCGGGTTATTGCCCTGATCACGCCAGTTCTGCTGGCCGCGTTCGGCACGTCGGGCGCCGCGTCGGGCGCCGCGTCGGCCGCACCCTGCCACCAGCAGCCCCGGCCGACCGCCCTCGCGACGGTGACCAAGGTACGCTGGCATGCCCTGCGTCTGGTCGACGGCTGGAAGTCGGCACGCAGCAAGAGCTATGCCGTGGCGAATCCTCAGTATGCGATCAGCGGCGGGGTGGTGTACCTGGACGGATCCCTGCACCAGACCAGCGGGACCAGGGATGAGTTCGCCGTGCTGCCGCTTGCGGCCCGGCCGGCGCGCAACGTGATCCTCGCTGTGCTGTCCGGCAGCGGCTCGGGCAGCCGGCACGCTGGAGATCAAGCCGACCGGCGCCATGATCGCCTCGTCGCCCGCTGGCAGCACGCGACTGCTGACAGCTCTTCAGTCCGTTTCTTACCCTGCGGCCGGCGCGCGCTGGAGTGTCGTTCCCGTCAGCAGGCGCGAAACTGACCTGGCACAAGCTCAAGCTCGCTACGGGCTGGTCCTCGAGCCAGAGCCAGTGGAACTCCGGTCATCCCGCCTACGCCATCGCAGGCGCCATCGTTTACCTGGCGGGTTCGATGCCCTTCGACACCCTGTCAGGCGGCAACGCGGTATTCGCCCAGATAGCCAAGCCTGCCCAGGCAGTGAACGAGGTCACCAGGCTCGTCGACACTTTCGGCGGCACCACCGGCGGGATCACGCTGACGCCGAGCCTCGGACTGGCCGCGAGCACGCCGAGCAGTTACGCGCAGCAGTTCAGCTCGCTGGCCGGCATCTCCTACCCGCGCAATTCCTGAGTCCTCCCGCAGCCCGGATATTCCGCGCATTACTGGCGGTCAGCCGACGCGAGCCCGGACTCACCAAGCGGTGTCCAGGATCAGCGGTGCGCTGCCCAGGCCCGTGGTGATCACGACTTCGCCGGCTGAGCCCTGGCGCACCATCGTGACCGGTGCGCCACTGGTCGACTGAACGGCGCCGGCCGGCACCTGCTCCCAGCCGTGGGCCGAATAAAACCGCACCAGGTCGTGCTCGCAAAACAATAGTGCGAGGTCTGCACTGGTCTCCTCGATCTGCCGCCCGGCGGCGGCGACAATCGCGGACGCGTGTCCCTCGCCCCGATACGGCGGGAACGTAAACACGTTGCTGAGGCCCATAACGTCGACCCGCTCGCCGGCCATGACCGCCTCGGCACTGACGACGTCGGCGTAGCTGAGCAGCACTTCGCCTTCGGTGCGGACAATATGCATGGTTGCAGGGTCGCCGAATGGCCGCGCACGCAGCCTGTTGGCGCCGGTGAACAGGAACGGCCACTCGCAACGAAGAAATGAAAGCGATTGCCAGGCCAGATCCTGCGGGAGCGTGCCGCCAGGATAGATCCGAGTCGTTGCTGTCACTCGGCAACCCTCGCATTTTTATCTATTCATTTCAACTTAGTCCATTTCATCGCCCAGGACCGGCAATGCGACATGCGAGGTCGCCCGCCGACAAGGGTCGGGGCGCTGGCAAGCGTGGGGGCGCTGGCAAGCGTGGCGGGCGACCCGCGCGGACGCTGGCGAGCCGCGGGGCGCTAGCGAGCGTCGGGGCGCTAGCGAGCCCGCGCACGGAGGCGGCGATCCGCCTACCTAGGGTGACTCGCGTGATCAGTTACTTCGGGTCAGGTACATCGTCGCCGACGATGACTCCGCCGCCGCGGCTCCAAGTCAGGTAACGCCAGGACAGGTTCACGAACGTAACCAGCCGGTTCCTGTTGCCCAGCAGGTAGAGCAGGTGCAGTCCCAGCCAGGCAAACCAGGCCAGCGTTCCGCGAAGCCGCAGTCCGGCGGGAAGCTGGACAACAGCGGAGCGGCGGCCGATCGTGGCCATGATGCCCTTGTCGTGGTAGCTAAACGGGACAGTTCCCCGGTCGGCCAGCAGCCGGACAATCTGCTGACCGGCATGCCGCCCCTGCTGGATTGCGGGCTGAGCCAGCTGCGGAACCGGTGTCTGCCCGTTGAGGCACACGTCTCCCACGGCGAACACGCGGTCCTGGCCGGTCACCCGCAGGTCGGCCGCGACCTCGATCCGGCCGCCCCTGCCCCTGGGCAGCACCCCGGTCCAGCCAGCATCCGGCGCCGAGATCCCGGCCGCCCACACCGTGATGTCGCTGCGATGCTCGCTGCCGTCAGCAAGAAGCACCGAGTCGGCCCGGACTTCCTTGATGGCCGTACCGAGCACTACCTCGACGCCGCGGCCCAGTAGCTGCTGCTTGGTGTACTCGCGCAGCGAATCGCGGTACGGCGCGAGCAGAGCGGGTGCCATCTCGATCAGGCGGACCCGGAACGCCGTCCTGTCGATCTCCGGAAAGGCGGCTGGCAGCGCGATGTTCCGCAGCTCGGCAAGCGTTCCGGCCAGCTCGACGCCGGTTGCGCCCCCGCCAACCACGGTCACGTCGAGCTCCGGATCAGCCAGGCCCTCGTTGCGTCGCTCGAGCGCGTCCAGCAAGGTGTTCCGCAAGGCCACGGCGTCGCGCCGGGTGTACAGGCTGATGCTGTGCTCCGCCGCGCCAGCGACGCCAAAGTACGCCGCGCTCACACCGGTGGCGATGATGAGGTAGTCGTAGCCGAGGTCCTCGCCCGACGTCAGCGTTGCCACCCGGCGCGTCAGGTCGACAGCGGCTAGCTCGCCCTTGCGGAACCGAGCCCCTGCCTTGGCCGTCGCGGCCCACAGCGGATAGGCCACGTCTGCCGAGGTGAGCCCGGCCGTGGCCACCTGGTACAAGAGCGGCTGGAAGGTGCTGTAGATGTTCCGGTCGACCAGGGTCACGCTGGCACCCGAGCGCGCCAGCGCCTGCATGGCCGACAGGCCGGCAAAGCCGCCGCCGACAATCAGCACCGACGGCCCGCTGCCTGGCTTCCGCCGCTTAACCCGCATCGCCCTCCGATTCGATCCGCGTTCCTGCTGAACTTGCCCTTGACCAGGCCGCCAAAACCGGCACTGCGGCTCCCCGGCCTACGCAACGCCCCGCCAGCCGGTGCGGGCCGCCTTGACGGGCCGCGTCAGGCTGCCAGGTCCCGGATCTGCTCGACCAGCGCTATCCGCTCCGCGTGCGTCGACGCCATCGGCGCGACGTTCAAGGTGGTAACGCCGGACTCCTTCATCGCCGCCACTCGTTCGGCTACATACGACCTCGGCCCGATCAGCGACACGTTCTCCAGCAGGTCCTGCGGGATCAGGCCGGCCGCTTCCTCCTTGCGGCCGGCCAGGTAGGCATCCTGGATGGCCGCCGCTTCCTTGCCGTACCCGTAGCGGACGGCCATGTTGTTGTAGAAGTTCTTGCCGCGGGCGCCCATACCGCCGATATACAGCGCCTGAACCGGCCTGATCAGGTCGACCAGGCCCTTGACGTCGTCGCCGATCGCCAGCGCGGTCTGCGCGATGACGTCGAGTGGTCCCAGCGAGGGGTCGCGCTTGGCAGCGCCGGCGGCCAGCGACGGACCCCAGACGTCCTTCGCCTTCTCCGGGTAGTAGAAGATCGGTTCCCAGCCCTCGGCGAGCTCAGCGGCCATCTCGACGTTCTTCGGCCCGAGCGCGGCCAGGATAATCGGGATCCGCTCGCGGACCGGGTGGTTGATCAGCTTCAGCGCCTTGCCGAGTCCGGTTCCCCGGCCTTCGGGCAGCGGGATCTGGTAATGCTCGCCGTTGTACTCCAGCCGCTCTCGCCGCCAGACTGCCCGGCAGATCTCGATGGTCTCCCGGGTGCGGGCGAGCGGTGCGTCATACGGCACCCCGTGCCAGCCCTCTATCACCTGGGGTCCGGACGCGCCGATGCCGAGCGAGAACCGGCCGTCGGAAACGAAGTCGATGCCGGCCGCAGTCATGGCCGTCAGCGTCGGAGTGCGCGAGTACAGCTGCATGATGCCGGACGCCAGCTCGACCCGCTCGGTCACCGCCGCCAGGTACCCCAGCTGGCTCACTGCGTCGTAGCTGTAGGCCTCCGGCACGAAGACGATGTCGAGCCCGGCCTTCTCGAAGTCGGCCAGCTCAGCTGCCGTCTCCTTGAACCCGCCCGCGTAGTTGAGAGCCATTCCGATGCGCATGCAGTCGACCTTTCGCGCCGTGCCGGCCGGGCCGGCAGGCTGCCAGCGCCCGGATCAGTGGCCAGACCGGCCACCGTAGGTATCTAGGGATGAATCGTAACTGGCACGGCCACTCCCGCCCAGATGTCAGCCGTCACGAGCCGCGCCGGGCCGCGACCAGTGCCGCGACAGCGCGCAGGGCCAGCTCATAGGAGTGCACGCCGAAGCCGGCCACCGTCCCGTCTGCGACCGCCGAGACGACGGACACCTGCCGGAACGACTCGCGCGCCGCGGGGTTCGACAAGTGCACCTCCACCAGCGGTGCGGTGCGCATGGCCAGCGCGTCCCGCAGCGCGTAGGAGTAATGCGTGAATGCCGCCGGGTTGATCACCACCGGGATGCGCCGGTCGGCCGCCTCGTGCACCCAGCCGATCAGTTCCGCCTCGTCGTCGGTCTGGCGCAGATCGACCTCCAGGCCAAGCTCGGCACCGAGCGCCGCGCAGCTAGCCGCGACATCGTCCAGCGTGGCCGTCCCGTAGATTTCCGGCTCGCGGGACCCAAGCCGGCCGAGGTTGGGCCCGTTGAGTATCAGCACGGTGGTCAAGGTCTCAGTGGTCACAGGTTCAGCACACCTCCGCGTATGCCACCTCAAGCAACTCCTCCGGCGGGTCGGCCATGATGCCCGGCCTGGCGAGTCCGTCGAGCACCACCAGCCGGAGCTTGGCCGCCCTGGTCTTCTTGTCCACGTTCATCGCCGCGCGCAGGGCCGACCAGGCACCGGGCCGGTAGCGCACCGGCAGCCCGACCGCCGCCAGCACGGAACGGTGCCGCGCGGCAGTCGGTGCGTCCAGCCGCCCGGCAAGCCGGCCCAGAGCCGCGGCGAAGCACATGCCGATGGCAACCGCCTCGCCATGCCGGATCGTGTAGTCCTCGACCAGCTCTATCGCGTGCCCGAGGGTGTGGCCATAGTTCAGCATCTCCCGCTGCCCGGCCTCCCGCAGGTCGGCGGATACCACTGCCGCCTTCATCGCGATCGCGCGCTCGATCAGCTCCCGCTCGTGTGAACCTCCGGGCTTCGCCGCGCCCTGCGGGTCCGCTTCGATCAGGTCGAGGATCACCGGGTCGGCAATGAACCCCGCCTTGATCACCTCGGCCAGGCCGCTGGCGTACTCAGCCACTGGCAGGCTGGTCAGCACAGACAGATCTGCGAGCACGCCCGCCGGCGGGTAGAACGCGCCCACCAGGTTCTTGCCGTCGGCCGTGTTGATCGCCGTCTTGCCCCCGATCGCGGCATCGGTCATGCCGAGCAGCGTTGTCGGCACCAGCACCACGCGCACGCCGCGAAGCCAGGTCGCCGCGACGAATCCGGCCAGGTCGGTGACCGCACCGCCGCCAACACCGACGATCACGTCGGTGCGGCCCACGCCTGCGGCCGCCAGCCGTGACCACAGGCCGGCCGCGACGGCAATGTCCTTGGCCGCCTCGCCGTCCGGCACTGGCTCCGGTTGCGCCGCGTAACCAGCCTGCGCGAGCGACCGGCAGATGTCGGCCGCGAGCCCGGCCAGCGCCGGCGGGTGAATGACGACCACATTTCCAGCCTCGGTACCGATCAGCGACGGAAGCTCCGAGAGACCGCCGGTGCCCACGACCACCTCGTACGGCCGCTCGCCACCGACCGCGAGCCGCGTTGCCGTCACTGCGCGTCGTCCGGTGGCCCGGCCGCTGCACCGTCCGGGTGACCGGCTGCGACTGCCGCGATCTCCGCGGCGATCTCCGCTGGCTGCCGGCCGTCGGTGCCCACCGTGAGCCAGGCGAGCTTGTCGTACACCGGCAGCCGCTTGTCCAGCAGTGTTTTCAGCTGCGCCCGCGGATTCGTCCCGATCAGCAGCGGCCGCGGCCTGTCCAGGCCGACGCGCTTGGCCAGTTCAGTGAACCCGGTCTCCAGGTAGACCACGTGCCGGCCGGTCAGCCGCGCCTGCGTACGCTCGTCCATCACGGCCCCGCCGCCAAGCCCGACCACGCCGACGGCGCCATCACCACGGTCGCTGGCCGCGACCGCCGCCTCGACCGCCGCCCGCTCCAGCCGCCGGAACTCCGGCTCGCCATCGGTGATGAAAATGTCGCTGACCGGCTTGCCCGCGGCCGCCTCGATCGCGGCATCAGTGTCGGCGAACCCGACGCCGAGCAAGGCGGCCAGCATCGGGCCGACTGTCGACTTGCCGGCTCCGGGCGGCCCGATCAGGATGATGAGGGGAACGGGGCGGGCCGGCCCCCCGGTCGCCGGCCGCTGCCCGGTCACCGGATCACCATCGCCTTCAGGTACGCCTCCGCGTTGCGGGCGGTCTCCGTAACGCTGTCGCCGCCGAACTTCTCCAGCACCGCGTCTGCCAGCACGAGCGCGGTCATGGCCTCCGCGACCACGGCCGCCGCTGGCACGGCGGTTACGTCGCTGCGCTGGTTGATGGCCCGGGCCGGCTCGCCAGTGCGCAGGTCCACGGTGCCAAGAGCACGCGGCACGGTGGAGATGGGTTTCATCGCCGCCCGCACCCGGACAGGCTCACCAGTGCTCATGCCACCCTCGATGCCGCCGGCGCGGTTCGTCACCCGCCTGACCCCGTCCGCGGTTCCGGCTATCTCGTCGTGTGCCTGCGACCCGCGCCGGGTTGCCGTGGTGAAGCCATCGCCGACCTCGACTCCCTTGATGGCCTGAATGCTCATCAGCGCTCCGGCAAGTCGGCCGTCCAGCCGCCGGTCCCAGTGCACGTGGCTGCCAAGGCCCGGCGGCAGTCCATAGGCCACTACCTCGACAACACCGCCCAGGGTGTCGCCGTCGCGGTGCGCGGCATCGATCTCGGCCTGCATGGCGGCGCTGGCCGCGGCGTCCAGGCAGCGAACCGGGTCCGCATCGATCCGGTCCGCATCCTGCGGCTCAGGTACGTATCCTGCCGGCGCGCGGACGCTGCCCAGCGCCACGACGTGACTGACGATCTCCGCGCCCAGCACCTGCCGCAGCAGCCTGCGGGCAATCTCGCCGAGCGCGACCCGCGCGGCGGTCTCCCGCGCGCTGGCCCGTTCAAGGATGGCCCTGGCGTCATCGTGACCGTATTTCTGCATGCCGGCCAGGTCCGCGTGGCCCGGCCTGGGCCTGGTCAGCGGGGCGTTGCGAGCTTGCGCGGCCAGCACCTCCGGGTCAACCGGATCGGCCGCCATCACTGTCTCCCATTTCGGCCACTCGGTGTTGCCGATCCTGACCGCGACCGGCCCGCCGAGGGTCTGGCCATGCCGGACGCCGGCGGTCAGCTCGACCTCGTCCTGCTCGAACTTCATCCGCGCACCCCGGCCGTAACCAGCCCGGCGGCGAGCCAGGGCATCCGCGAGATCGGCCGTGGTCACCTCAACCCCGGCCGGAACTCCTTCGCAAATCGCCACCAGGGCGCGCCCGTGGGATTCACCTGCGGTCAGCCAGCGCAGCATGCTGCCGATCCTGCCATGCCCGGTGCGCCGCCGTTCGCCCGGCGGCACTTGCCCGCCAGCGTTTGCCCGCTGAGGCACCGGGTATCACGCCAGCGCACTACGGGGGAATCGCCAGCCTTGCACCTGCCCGCGACGACCGCGGGCGGCTCTGGCAGCGGTGCTACACGGTCTTCGGGGGAGGAACGTTCATGCGCCCGTTCAGGCAATTTGCCGTTTTCGTAGGGCTAACCGGGGGCTTGCTCAGCTCGGCCGCGCTCGGTGTCATCGCGGTTGCCTCCGTAGCCGCCAGCCCCGCCGCGGCCGCGACCCTCAATCCCCCGGGAAATGCCACCGGTGCCGCGTCACCGACCACCGCAACTCCTGGCAGCCAGGTCAGCTTCGCCGTGTCCTGCGCCAGCGCAAGTGCCTCCTCGGCCATCTTCTTTGGCACCACGCTCGGCTTGCCGGCCCGGATCCCGATGGGCCAGGGTGCCGCCAGCGGGGACTTCACCATCACCGTTACGCTGCCGAGCGGCATTCAGCCCGGCGGCTATAACCCGTCCATGGACTGCTCCGACGGCAGTTCAACCACCGCCCACCTGACCGTTACCACGGTGGCGCCTAAGGGCGGCGCGCAAACCGGCGACGGCACGACCTCGACCCAGTCCAACGGCAGCCTGTCGGCGGTCGGCCTTGGGCTCATTGGTGCAGGCGCCGTGGCTGGCGGGTTCGCGCTCCGTCGCCGCGGGCCGGCCAGCCGCCGCAACCCAGCAGACCGCCGCTGACCGCAGACCCAGCCCGCCGGGCCGTCGCGACCGGCGCTTTCGCGACCGAGATGACCGGTTTGCACCAACGGAAGCTTCACTATGTTGGGCCGTGGTAGCCTTGCGATGATCATCTGGGCGGCTCTCTCCAGGTCCTGCCGCTAAGGCCATTCCCGCACCGCGTCGCGAGTTATCCGGTGACCAGACAAGTTATAAAACTCGGCTCGAGTTCCATTGCCAGCCGCGACGGACTCGCTCTCGACGTTATCGCCGGCCTGGTCAGCCAGATCGCGGCGGCTCAGCGGGCTGGTCACGAAATAATTCTCGTCACCTCCGGTGCGGCGCGCCTGGGCCGTCGCCTGCTGGCCTTCGAAGGGCCCACCGCAGGGGCAGCACCCGCGCTGCGAGCTCTTGTGGGCTCGGTCCGGTCGTCGATGCGCGTGGCGGCCAGCATGCCGGCCGGCCAGCCAGCCCACGACCGGCTGATCGAATCGCTAGCAGAGACACTGCGCCGGTATGACAGCGACGGGCGTGACGACAACGTCGCCCGTACCGGCGACGCTGACCGCCGCGGACAAGCTGACGATCAGCACAACAACGCCGACGGGGCCGTGCAGGCGGTCGACTTCGCGCTGCCTGCTGCCGTTGGCCAGCCTGCGCTGATGGCGCTCTACCGGCAGCTGGCGGCGGCAGTTGGTGTCGAGGTGTGCCAGATTCTCGTGTCGCGCAGCGATCTTGAGTCGGCCAGGGCGATGGGCGACCTCGGCCAGTTGCTACGCGAGGCGGGCGGCCGTGGCCTGCTGCCGGTCGTCAACGGGAACGACGCGACCGACCCGCTGTCCAGGCTCGACAACGACCAGGTCGCCGTCGCCGTCGCCGTCGCCGCAGAGGCGTCGCGGCTGGTGTTCCTGACCGATGTGCGGGCCGCCTACCGGGACGCGGACCTGACCGACCGGATCGTGCGGCTGAGCCCGGAGGAAGCCCGCAGGGTCCGGGTTACTTCCGGCGGCACCGGCCGGGGCGGCATGGGCTCGAAGCTGGCGGCAGCCGCGCGGGCAGCGAGCTGCGGCGTCGAGTGCGTCATCGGGTCGGCCCGCGAGCCTGACGTGGTCAGCCGGAGCCTCAACGCCAGGGCGCGGGTGGGCACTGTCGTCCGTGCGGCCGGCTGGCAGCTGGAGCCGTCCAAGCGGTGGATCGGCGGAATCGCGCACTCCGCTGGATCTGTTTACGTCAACCGGGAGGCGGAGGTGAGCCTGCGTACCGGGAGCACGCTCTTCTTGTCCGGCGTCAAGCGCGTCGATGGGGACTTCGCGGCCGGAGCAGTAGTCGAGCTGGTCGATGTGCGTCATCCGGATCGCGTGGTCGGCCGCGGCTCGGTCGCGCTTCCGTCCGCCATCCTGCGGCTGCTGCGGGCGCTAGCACCGCAGGAAGTAGCGTGCGTGATCTCGATCCTGCTGCGGCTGCGGTATGCCGGTTCCGTCGGGATGGGAGTCGGTGAGGCCGAGGGCGACACCGAGGTCGGCGCGGTCGCCAGCTCGCTGGTGGATCCGGACATCTACAAGGACTGCCGGGAACTGGCCGAAGGCACTTCGCGGGCCAGTCAGGAAGCGTATGCGCAGCTGACGAGCTTCTCCGCGGATCGGGTAGCCGATCTCACCGACTCACTCACGCTCGCTCAGCCTCAGCTGAGCACCGCTTTCCTGCTGCACCGAGGCTTCCTGACCGGTCAGGTGCCAACCGAGGCCGCGGCCCGCCGGGTGGTCAGGAGCATCCACGCCGTGCACCGGGAATCACTGGTCGTCTATCCCGCGGAGCGCTAGCGCCCGGCCGCAGGGACCACCGCATACTGCCGGAGATACAAGTCGCGGAACGTCACCGGGCCGCGCGGGCCAGGCACGACATCGATGTTGATACCGGTCTCCGGGACCGACAGCAGCTTGAAGCCATCGAGCAGACGAGTCGTGGCATTCCAGAACGCGCCAGTACCGGCGTAGCTGTCCAGGAACCGGTGCGCAGCATCGGCGTCTGCCGCGACGACGGACGCGGCCAGCCCGGAAGTCTCGCGATTTGCTAGTGCCGCCGCATCATCGGCACTGGCGGCCGGGGCAATCGTGATGGTCGCCTCGGAGCCGGCATCCAGCGCCCATTCGTGCCCCAGCTCATGCTGGTGCGGTGGCAGCGAAACCGCGATGCCCAGCCGTCCGGCCAGGTCGCGTACCAGCGGAACAAAGTCGTCCCAGGACCGCTCGTGAACTAGCAGCAAATTCAGCCGGTTGCATACGCCGAGGCGATCCAGGCTCTGCTCGATGAGCGCCATGGCGAGCGCCTGATCCGCCGACTGGTCGAGGTAGATGACCGCGCCGCCGTCGGCATGTGCGAGGGTACGCACACCATGCAGCGCCGCCTCACGAGCGAGCGAGCGCGTGCTGTCACCGCTTCCGCGCAAGATGACCAGCGGTATCAGCTGCGGCTGGCGCACCAGCGCGAATGCGGCGTCGCGGCTGGCGACCCGTAGCAACTGGATGGCCTGCGGGTCGAGGCCAGTTGCCGCCATCGCCGGGCCGACGACCTCGTCGACTAGCACTTCCGCTGACTTCAGTGCGCTAGATCCAGTCCGCAGCACTCCGGCATTCCGGGACTTGATGAGCTGCGAGGCGATGTCCACGACAACGTTGGGCCGAGCCTCAAAGTTAGCGCCGATGACACCGACCGGCCGACGCCGCTCAGAAAGCTCGAACCCGCCTGGCAGGTCTCCGATCACCTTGCTAGCCGGCTCGGGAGGTACCCGGGCAAGAGTCTCTAGCTGGTCGCACATGGCTGCGATCCGGCCCTCGTCCAGCGCCAGCCGGTCCACGAACGCGTCGGCCAGCCCGTCCGCTCGGGCTGACCTCAGGTCGTCCTGGTTCGCCGTCAGCACGGCGGCGGCGCGCTCCCGCAGGAAACCAGCGATGGCGCGAAGCGCCGCGTCAAGGCTGTCATCAGCCGCTGGCCGAAGTGACCTGGCTCCCGCCAGTGCAGCCCGGCCCGCGGCGGCGACTGCGGCGTCAGCCCCGGCCTCGGGTGCTATCTCGCGGGCAGAGTCGGTAGCCGGACGACCGTCGGCCAGCTCGCGGCTCGGTGCCGCAGCCTGAGGGTCGCTCGCCATGGATTCATTCTCCTGCATGCCTGAGTGCGCCAGCACGCGACCATGCGCCTGGCTACCTGGCCGGGCGGCGCGCCAGCTCGAAAACGAAGCTCATCTCCTGGCGCAGCATGCCGTCAACGGCGCTGGTGTCGACGGCACGGCGCAGATCCGCCTCGAATCGGACGGCATCGGCGCCGAGCGCGGTCCGGGACAGCACTGAGGTGGAGAAGGCGAAGCCGGCCAGCTGCGCGGCTGTCCACAACTTGCTGACCGTGACCTGACACCGGCCCTCGACCTCGAAACCTGCCTGCCGCAGCACCTCGTGGTCGGGCAGGTCACGCCTGGCCTGCTCATAGCCGGGCGGTACCCGGTCCCGGTCGGCGAGCCCCGCCTGCCATCGCGTCATCGTTGCCGTCATCGCCTGCTGCCATGGTTCGGGTCCATCCCACGGCGAGGCCGACCAGACCAGGGCTAGCAGCTGGCCGGGCCGCAGCCAGCGCCAGACGCGGCCAGCGACCGACGGCCGAGGCAGCCGGTGGAAGGCGTTCCCTATGACGACAAGGTCGAAGGCCGCTGCCGGAGCATCCAGGTTCTCCGCTGGCGAGGTGATGAAGCGCAGATCACCGATCGCCGCGGCTGCAGCCTTCTCCCGGCAGAGCCGGATCATGTCCGGTTCCTGGTCGACGGCCCATGTTTCCGCGAAATGGCTGTGCAGGGCGAAGCTCAGCTGGCCGGTGCCGCAGGCTAGGTCGAGCAGCCTGCGGCCGCCGTCAGCGCCCGCGCGGGCGCTGACGGCGGCGAGTTCGGCTATCAGGGCAGCCGGGTAGGGCACGCGGTAGGTTTCGTAGTCACGGGCAGTTCCTCGGTACAGGTCGCGCCGGAACTGATGACCATCCATCTGGCCATTGTCGCCGGGCGACAATCACCGCAACTGAGCAAGGAGAAGTTCCATGACCTCTCGGCTGAACCCCTACCTCAACTTCAATGGCAATGCCCGGCAGGCGCTGGAGTTCTACGCCAGCGTTTTCGGCGGCACTCCGGCCTTCACCACGTTCGCCGAGCTCGGCGGCGCGGGCTCGGCCGACGCTGACCGCATCATGCACGGGATGCTCGAGACGAATCTCGGCTTCACGATCATGGGCGCAGACGTCACCAGTGACATGGAGTATCACCCCATGGCGGGCGCCTCCGTCAGCCTGAGCGGCGACGATGACGCCCTGCGCGGTTACTGGGACCAGCTGTCCGCAGGCGGGACCACGACGATGCCGTTCCAGAAGCAGGTCTGGGGGGACGAATTCGGGATGTGCACCGACAAGTTCGGCGTGCCCTGGCTGGTCAACGTGTCACAGCCGGAGTAGCACTGCTCCGGGCGGCAGGACGCCGGCGGGTCGCGGATACAGCGGGCCACGCGCTCAGCCGGTCAGGACACAATGGTCGCTGTGTCTGCACCGCCGGGCTCTGCGGACGAGCCAGCCGCCGGGACGGCGAACGATCAGCGCGGCCTAGAGCTACTGCGTGATCTTGACAGGCCCAGGGCCTGGATGCTGATGATCGACGGCACGCCTCAGTCGTACGTGGACCTGGACGATCCGCTGTACCTGGAATTCGAGTACGTGCGCAGGCTTGGGCACATCCTGGATCTCGCGGCCCCCGCCGGGCAGCCGCTTCAGGTACTTCACCTTGGCGCGGGCGCCCTCAGCCTGGCACGCTACGTCGCCGCGACCAGGCCAGGATCCAGCCAGCTGGCAGTGGAGTCGGATGCCGACCTGGTTGCCCTGGTCCGGCGGCGGCTGCCGCTGAGCCAGCCAGGCCGCCGGACGGCCGGCGCCCGCGGCCGGATTCGCATCCGGGTGGCGGACGCACGCGAGGCCCTGGAGCAGCTGCCGGGCGGCTCGTTTGACGTCGTGATCAGCGATGTTTTCGCTGGCGCCCGCACGCCAGCGCACCTGACCTCGGTGGAGTTCGACCAGGGCGTCGCTCGCGTGCTGGCCCCATCGGGCTGCTATGCGGTCAACGTGGGCGACGGGCCTCCTCTCGCGCATGCACGGGCCAGGCTCGCTACGATCTGCGCCGTCATGCCGGACGCATGCCTGATTGCGGAAGCCGCTGTCTTGCGCGGGCGGAGATTCGGCAACCTCGTACTGGCCGCGGCAAAGTGCGACCTGCCCATCGCCGCACTGACACGGCGGGTGGCCGCCGACCCTTTCCCGGCCCGGCTTGTCCACGGCGCGGAGCTGAGCCAGTTCCGCGGCCGCGCGCGGCCCATCACCGACTCGACCGCGATGCCGTCGCCCGCTCCTCCGGTCAAAGTCTTCGCACTTAATCCCAAGTCAGCCAGACCGCCGCAATAAGGCGGCCCGCGCGACGGCAGCGGACTCGCATCAGCCCGCCAGGCACGGACGGCGGCGCACGCTTCGCGGCGCTACTTGCGGCCAGCAGGCCCGCGCTTGCGGGCCTGAGCCAGCTTCTGCTCGGCGGACGCACGCTCGTGTTCTGCATCGGCCACCGCTCGCTCGGCCTGCTTGATATCGCGGCCTAGCTGTGCGTCCTCGGCCTTGGCGAGGTCAAGCTCGCGTCTGAGGTGGTCAATACGGCGGCCGAGGAACTGCCGCTGCTCGGCCAGGCTTGTTGTGCGCCGCTGCGCGGCTTCCAGAGCAGCCTCAGCCTTGTTCGCAGCGGACTCGGCGCGGGCAAGCAACTCGGCCGGATCGTCCTGCCCGGCTGCCTCGTCGCGGCCGGACCCGCCGCGCGCGGCACCGCGGCGTCCCGGCTGTGCACCGCCACCGCTACCGGCACCGGCTGCGGCCCCTGCCCCGGCTCCGGCTCCGGCACCGGCTCCGGCGCCGGCACCGGCTCCGGCGCCGCGAGCCGACCTGGCCGGCCCCGACGACTCAGCGGAGCCGACCGGCAGCGCAACCACAGCGGCCAGGTCGACCTCACCGAGGCCGGCATAGGCAAGTGCCTTTGTCAGGTGACCCGAACGCACCGCAAGGCCGGCCTGCGGATCAGCCAGCGCCGCCTCCAGGGTCGCCCGCACTTCGGCGAGCACTGCCGGGCTGGCCGGCTGGCCGGCGTCCGCAGCGAACCCGGCCGCGACGGGGATCAGGTCAGCGACAACCTGCCGCCGCTCGGCCGACAGTTCCCTGAGCCGGTCCCCGGCTAGCGTCCGCTGCGCCTCCTGAAGAGCCGCACCGACGTCAAACAGCCGACCGAGCGAGTCAGCCGCTGTCCGCGCTAGCTGGTTCACCAGCCACGCGCTGGCGGTGGGCCTGGCGAGCTTCTTAATCTCGGCAGCGAGGTCGCGCTGCCCGGCTGCTCTGGCCTGGCGGACCCGCTCGTCGCGTGCCGCCGTGAACTCGGCCGGACTGAGTGCGTACAACTCGTCGGCCACCTCGGCAATAGTGATTGCCTGCACGCATCGTGATGCTAATACGTTGCGCGCTCCGGGCCGTCCCGGCTGACCGCTGACACGCTCGCGCCTTGACAATCTGAGTCCGGCGGGCGTACCAAGCGAAGGACACAAGACCGCGAATCCACCGCTTGGCCAGCGATCTTGCCCTTACTCAGGAGGGGACGGCACCTGTCCGATGAACGACCCGCAGCCGGAGATCCACGGAACGTGCAAGCCAGGTTTCGAGCCAGTCCGCGACGCGTTCGCGGCGAATTTCACCGAACGAGGCGAGATCGGCGCCACCGTGGCGGTGGTCCGGGGCGGTGAGCCCGTCGTAGAGCTGTGGGCCGGCTGGGCAGACCCGGCCCGGACACGGCCGTGGCACGCTGACACGCTCACCAACGTCTGGTCCACGACGAAGGCCATGACGTCGCTATGCGCCCACGTGCTGATGGACCGAGGCGAACTCGACCCGGACGCCGCGGTGGTCAGGTACTGGCCGGAATTCGCTGCCAACGGCAAGAGCGAGATCAGTGTGCGCTCGATCATGTCTCACCAGTCCGGCCTGACTGGCCTTGTCGTGCCAGCCTCTGTTCAGGATTACTACGACTGGGAGAAGATCACCGGGCTGCTCGCGGCGCAGGCGCCGCTGTTCCCGCCAGGCACGGCCAGCGGATATCAGGCCATCACCTTCGGTTACCTGATCGGCGAGGTGATCAGGCGGATAGCCAGCCAGAGCGTGGGCCGCTTCTTTGCCGCCGAGATCGCCGGGCCGCTCGATGCGGACTTCCATATCGGCGTCTCCGAGCCGGACCTGACCCGATGCAGCGACCTGCAGGGCGTCCGGCCGACCGAGGATGAGCAAGCCGCGCTCGCGCAGGCTTACGCCAACGCGCACCCGGCGACGATGGCGGCCTTGCTGAACCCGTCCCTCACCGGGGACGAGGCCAACGCTGATGACTGGCGGATGGCCGAGATCCCGGCTGCCAACGGTCACGGCACCGCGCTGGCCCTGGCGACGGTCTTCGGCGCGGTCACCGACGGGTCGGAACGGCTCATCTCGGCCGGTACCCTTGCGGCGGCCAGGGCCGGCAACGGCGTGCACACCGACCTCGTGCTGGGCTTCCCCATCGAGTTCGGCCTCGGCTTCGGCCTGTCGGGCAACGAGCATCACTTCGGGCCGAACCCGGCAGCCTTCGGTCATGACGGCTTCGGCGGCTCCGCAGTGGGCGGGGATCCCGAGGCGGGTGTCGCCGTCGCCTACGTGATGAACCGAATGGGCATGAATCTGGTCGACGACCCGCGCAAGATGGCGATCATCGACGCTGTTTACCGCAGTCTGGAGAGCTGAATCCGACAATCCGGTCACCGGGCCGCGCCCGGCCGGCGCGTTTCGTCGATCCTGGTTGCTCAGCGAGGGCCTAACGCCCCGGTTTGTGCAACCGGAATCCGTGAAACGTCGCCGGCTTCCGGATCGGCGCGCCGTCACCGGCTGGCAGCGCGCTCCGGTCCCGGTCGGCGCACCACCGCGATACCCGATCGCACCCGCCCGGCCAGCAGGCTGGTCAGTGTCACCGCGATGCGGCTGGCTACGGCCTCGGGCACCGCGCCGGGAGTTCCGCTGGCCGGCGCGAGCTCCAGCGTGACGTCAAGTCCCTGAGGTGGCGCGCTCAGCCTGACCCGGATACCCGGCGCAATCTGTCCCGCTGCGACCGCGGCCAGCTGCCATGCATCCGGGTCCTCGTGAAGAGCCGGGATGTCGGCACCGGACGCGAGCGCAGCCAGCCGCGCGCCCTCCACGGCCAGCGGCACCGGACCGGCGATGTCGATCACAACTGCGCTGGAATCCTCGACCGCCGAGTTCCACACGCCCTGCACCGGTACGGGCACCGGCCGGGCATCCGGCTGCCAGCGACGCAGTGCCTCAAGGCCGGTAAAGGCGGGCAGCGCCCGCCGTCCGTCGTTCCCCACGATGGTCGGCATGGCCATCTCGCTGGCCTTCTCGCGACCGAGGGGAACGGGCTCCGCCTCGTCGTCGCGGTCGTTGGCGAGGACAGCAACCACCGGAACCAGCAGCCGGGCCGACTTTGCCAGCGCGGCCAGTGCTGCCTGCTCGGTGCCCGTTCCGGCAGCGAACGCGGCGAGCGCCGCGCTCACCGTCGGATCGGCATCGCCCCGGTCCTCGCGGAAACGCTCGTCGCCAGCCGTCAGGTGCACCACCCGACTCACTGTAGTGGCCGTCAGCCGGGTCAGTCCGGTCCGCGGTGGTGCTGGTGTTTTGCCCGCTCAAGAGGGATCCGGGGGTACTTGACCGGTCTGTCGTGGCGTCGTCGGCGGTAGCCTTGCACCGACACCCGATCAGGTCTGCCGAAGCAGTTGAGGACGCATTTCGCGATATGAGAGTCTCGTGAGACTGCAGGTGAGTACCAGGATTGTGACTGCAGCCGCAGCGTGACCGAAACCATGGGGGGATAGCGTGAGCCAGGGTGGCCAAGGGCCGATGGCCGTGGAACCCGGCACGCTGATGCACAAGGCAATCCCGCCCCGGATGGTGGAGCCGTACCTGACCGGCCGCCGGTCGGTCATCTCCGGTTTCGTGCACCGGGTCTCGGACAGCCCATTTAGCCACCCGAGAGACCTGCACCGCGCGTTCGGACTCGGCTATGAGGGGTCGGAGTTCAGCGCGGACTCCGATGAGATCTATGTGCTCCGCTGGCGCGCGATCGGCACCGAGCGGTACCAGGTGCCGTTGTCGGCCCCGCACGGCGGCGACTGGGCGATGAAACCACCGTTCACCGGCACCGGATTTACCGCGGATCATGATCACCCGGTTCCTGAGTACTTCACTGATCCGGTACCAGTACCTGTCGGGGCGGAGATTCATCGAGTAGCCGCCGACAGGATCGACTTCATAGCTCGCTACGACGGCCAGGTGTGGCTTCGTCCGGCAGAAGGGCCTGAATTGTGCGCTACCGGCTGATGGCGAGTTACCAGGGGTCCCCGTTCGAGGCCGGCATCGGCCCGACAGACGGCGACATCGTGCTGTTCGCGGCCTGCCCGCCGCCAGAGGAACTGGGCTTCGAGCCTGCGACCGGGCACTGGCGCAAGCAGCTTCGCATCCAGGATGTCCAGGCAGTCTGGGAGTCCAGGCCAGTCGGCACGTTCCGGGGCGAACGCTGCATGGTTCTTGATGACCTCGGCGACCGGCTGCATATCGGCTATCTGGGTCACGACGCCTACAAAGCCGAGCAACTTGGTTACTGGCAGGTTGACCGGGGTGTGTTCGAGCTGGTCGCGCCGAGGACGGAGGTCAGCGAGATCCTCGAGGAGCGAAGCGAGTATCCGCGGGTAGCTACCGCTGCACCAGTCTCCGGCGGTTACCCGACCGGGCCCGGTTATCCGAACTCCCGATCCCAGCCGATCCAGCCCGGCCAGTCCGGATCCCAGCCGATCCAGCCCGGCCAGTCCGGATCCCAGCCGATCCAGCCCGGCCAGTCCGGATCCCAGCCGATCCCGCCCGCTGGCCACTCCGGCCCACTGCCGACCGTTTCGTCCCAGTCGGCCGGGCATGACGAACTGGCCCCGCCGGTCGAGCTTGGTACTGGGCCAGTCCAGCCCTACCGGCCCGCCGAGTTCAGCCTGCCCGCCGAGCCGGCCCGCTCCGCACTCTCGGGAGAGCATGGGATACCAGCGGGATACCTACCGCATGACCCGCTGCCGGGAGCTTCGGCATATGCTCCGGCAGCCAGCCCGGAGCCGTACCCAGCGCGACCTCCGACCGCGCCGGGAGCCTACGGGAACGTGCCGTCATACCCGGCTGCCGATTTGCCGCTCACGCCTGGTTCCCTCGATCCCGGTGGCATTTCGCAGGTGCTCGACCACACCACCGGAGTGGCCGTGCCCGTCACGGCTGAAGCGCCCCTGCCGCTGGAGGCCGAGGCTATGCGCGCGGCGTCGGCGCGACGGCCCCGGCAGTCCGCGGCACAGCGGCGCAACGGCGTAGCGCCAGCTGACCGGCCCGCGGTGGCCACGCATGCGCCTGTACCGGCCGCGCCGCCATCAGGCATGCCAGCATCCGGGCCGGCATCAGCATCCGCGTCGGCACCAGCCATGCCAGCATCCGCCCCGGTGACGCACGCGCCAGCGCCAGCCGTGCCTGGGCCAGCCGTGCCTGGGCCAGCCGTGCCCGCACCTGCCGGGGTGATGCCAGCATCCGCCCCGGTGACGCTCGGGCCCGCCCGGGTAATGCCGGCTGTGCCGGACTTCTCGGCACCCGCGAGTCCGTCTGTGGCCATCCCGGCTGGCCCGGTCCAGGAGCCTGACTTCGCCGCCCGCCCTGACCTGCCCGGCCGCCCCGACCTCTCCGGCCGCCCTGATCTGCCCGGCAGCCCTGACCTGCCGGGCCGTCCTGGTGTGCCCGGCCAGCCTGACGTGCTCGGCCCGGCTGACCCGGCTGGCCAGCAGGGCTTCTCCGACGCCCCTGGCCGCGTTCAGGCTGCCGCTGAGCCAGCCGGGCTCGGACCCGGCACGGAGCAGCATGCCGCGCCGTTGTACGTGGTCCCGGACCCGCTGCCCGGCCCCGCCGAGCCCCGACTGGCCCAGCCCGACCTAGCCGGGCCCGGCGCGGAACGGTCCGGTCCGGCGCGCTCCACCGCCCCCACCAGGCAGCGCCGCGCGGCCAGGCGGCGGATGGCGACCGAGCGGCTGTTCGCTGACCTGGCGAGCCAGGCGGGTATCCCGGCCGATACCTATGCGGTCGGTGAGGAGGTCGAAGGAGCCATGTGCCTGATTCAGACCGACGGCGCCTTCGAGGTGTTCCACTCCGCCGACGGGGCCAGGCACGAGCTTCAGGTCTTTGCGACCGAGGAATCAGCCTGCTTCTACCTGTTCGGCGTGCTGGCGGCAGAAGCCGTCCGGACGGGTTCGCTGGTGCGCCTGCCGGCCGCCCGCACCTGAGCCCGCCTGACCTGCCGGTCCGCCCAACCCGCGCCAGCCGAGCCGGCATAACCGGTCGCCCCAGCGGGAATGACCCGGACGGATCGCCGCCGATCGGGGGGACAAGATGCGACGAGCCGTGGCCGCGTATTCCCACCGGAATGACGGCGCACGAGGCGTGTGACGTCCCCGATGCGCAGGGTAGCCTGGCTCAATCTGGCCGCGGTGGCAATGATCGTGACCGGGATCGTCATCGCCTTCGCCGGCCACGACACACTCCGCTGGGCTCCGCCGCCCGTGCCACCCGCATGGGCCGCCGCAGGCAGCGAGCCTCTCGCCCACAGAGATTCTCACCCGGTCAGTCGGTCAAGCCCGGTACGCATCGATATTCCGGCGATCAAGGTGCACGCCACGATCATGCCGCTCGGCCTGAACCGGAACGGCTCCGTGCAAGTCCCGCCGCTGTCCGAGGCGAGCCTTGCGGGCTGGTACGACAAGGGCCCGACGCCTGGCCAGCATGGCGCGGCCGCGATTCTCGGGCATGTCGACGCTACGGGCCTCGGCCCGGCGGTCTTCTACGACCTGGGCAACCTGCGGCCGGGCGCGAAGATCTACGTCACGCTCCACAGTGGCCGGGTAGTGATCTTCGAGATCTACTCAGTTGCGCTCTACCCCAAGACCCGGTTTCCGACCGTCAAGGTCTACGGCTACACAACCTGGCCTACCCTGCGGCTGATCACCTGCGGCGGCGTGTTCGACCGGCGGTCGGGGCACTACCTCGCCAATGTGGTGGCGTTCGCGAGTTATGTCGGCAGCAGGTCACGGGCCTGAAACTGGGCGCGGTGTTGGTGAACTTCGCACGGACGGACAGCCGCGCCAGCTATGGTGCAAAGTGCTGGCGGGGCTGAAGGTCCCCCGCTCCCCAAGCAGCCCCGCCGGCATCTAAGAGCTCTCGCCTGCGGGCGCGGCGACCGCGTACCCCGCAGCACCAGCGGGCACTATGGAACCTATGGCAGACGAATCAGGCCAGCCCGCAAGGCCGTCGGTCCCGGTCACGGGCATGCAGCACGCCATCGCGGCCGGCGACTACGGGGCCACGATCACTGAGCTCGGCGCAGGGCTGCGGACGCTCAGTCACCTGGGCCAGCCGGTCGTTGCCGGCTACGACGCAGACGAGCTTCCGCCGGCCGGCGCCGGGCAGCTGCTGGCACCCTGGCCGAACCGGATTGACCACGGCCGTTACTCCTTTGGCGGCAGCAGCTTCCAGCTCACCGTGAACGAGCCCGCCCGCGATACCGCGATTCACGGCCTGACCCGATGGGCGAGCTGGCAGATCGTCGAGCACACAGCGGACAGCGTGGAGCTGGGCACTGATCTGCTGGGACACCCCGGTTACCCGTTCTGCCTGGAGCTTCGCGCCCGGTACCAGCTCAGCGCCGGGGCCGGGCTCGAGGTAACCGTGACCGCCCGCAATCCCGGCAGCCTGCAGGCGCCCTATGGCACCGGATCGCACCCTTACCTGCGTGCAGGCACTGCCAGCGTGGACGACTGGCACTTGCAGATACCCGCGGCGCACTGGCAGCCGACCGACGACCGGGGCATACCGACTGGGCCTCCGCAGGACGTGGCCGGGTCGCCGTATGACTTCCGCGAGCGCCGGCCAATCGGCAGCACGCAGCTGGACCACGCTTTCACGGCCCTGGACAGGCACGCCGACGGCCGCAGCTGGGTCAGCCTCACTGGCCCGGCCACAGAACTCTCGCTGTGGGCCGACCCCGGTTATCGCTGGTTGCAGGTGTTCACCGGTGATCCGCTCGGTCCGGAAGCGCGCCGCCGCGCCGTCGCGATCGAGCCGATGACCTGCCCGCCCAACGCCTTCGTCAGCGGCACGGACCTGCTGACGATCGAGCCGGGCGGCAGCGTCACGCACAGCTGGGGTATCCGGGCGACCGCCTTCATGTAGGAAACGGGGCCCGCCCATCGAGCAGCCCCGCGATCCGCTTGAGGTCGTCCAAAGTGTCGATATCGTCAGGGCGGCCAGTGTCGTCGCAGTCAACCCGCGTTACGAGCTCTGGATGGGCGCGCAGGAACGGGCGTGCGCCTACATCGCCGGCGGCGAGCCGCGCCACTTCAGTCCAGTGCTCACGACCGATCAGGACCGGGTTACGCGGCCTGCCCTCATAACAGGCCACAGCGACGCCTGCGCCGGCCGCGTGCGCGGCGATCAGCCTGCGCACCGACTCGGCACCGACCAGGGGCTGGTCAGCCAGCGCAAGAACGGCAGCGGTGCACTGCTCCGGTACGGCGGCCAGCCCGACGGCGACCGACGAGCCCATCCCGGAGGCCCAGTCGGGGTTGTGCACAGTCACGACCGCTGCCTCGTCAGCCGCGCCGGAATGGCGGTCTCCGGCCCGGAGACCACGGCCGAGCGGCTCGGGGCCACGGCCGGCTCGGGGCCACGGCCGGCTCGGGGCCAAGGTCAGCCGCCCCGGTAACGACGATCACCGGATCGGTGCCGCCGGCGCGCAGCGTCGCTATCCCGCGGAGAGCCAGCGACAGGCCGCCCAGCATGACCAGCGCCTTGGGCTGACCGAGCCTGCTGCCCGCTCCGGCAGCTAGCAGGATGCCGGCCACGTTCCCCGGCATTGTCAGGCGATCTGCTCGCGCGGCACGTCCGCGGCGGCGCGATCGCCCGGTAGCTGGCCGTGGTGGATCCGGCCCGTCGTCGCGGTCAGCGGCCGGCCCGAGCCGCCCCAGCGCAGCTGAATCAGTTCGGCCGCGATTGCGATGGCCGTTTCCTCCGGCGTGCGCGCACCGAGGTCCAGGCCGATCGGCGACCGCAGCCGGGCGAGCTCGGACTCGGTCAGGCCGACGTCGCGCAGCCGCGCGAGCCTGTCCTCGTGTGTTCGCCGGCTGCCCATCGCGCCGATGTAAGCAGCGGGCTGGCGCAGGGCAACCTCAAGCAGCGGCACGTCGAACTTCGGATCGTGCGTCAGCACGCATATCACTGTCCGCTCGTCGGTGCTGATCCCGGCCAGGTAGCGGTGCGGCCAGTCGGTAATGACCTCGTCGGCATCGGGGAACCGGGACGCCGTCGCGAAGACCGGCCGGGCATCGCACACTGTCACCCGGTAACCCAGGAACTTGCCGGCCCTGGCGACGGCAGCAGCGAAGTCGATAGCACCGAATACCAGCATCCGCGGGGCCGGCGCGAATGACTGCACGAAGATGGCCAGTTCGTCGCGTCGCCGCTCGCCGTCCGGGCCGTATCTCCGCACGCCGGTCAGCCCCTGAGCGAGCATCCCGCGCGCATCGTCGTCGACGGCCTGATCAAGCCGGTCACCCGCGCCGAGGGTGCCGGTCACCCGATCGCCTTCCCAGATCACCCGCCGCGCACCGATGTCACCAGGCCCTTCGATCACGGTGGCGACGGCGACCGGAACGCCCCGCCGGACCGCCTCACCCACTTCGTGCAGCTCGGCAAAACGCTCGCGGCTGGTCGGCTCCACGAAAATGTCGATGATGCCGCCGCAGGTGAGCCCGACCGCGAACGCGTCATCATCGCTGATGCCATACCGGCGCAGTACCGGCTGGCCCGTCGCCCGTACCTCTGCGGCCAGCTCATACACCGCGCCCTCGACGCAGCCGCCGGACACGCTGCCGACAACCTCGCCGTCTGCCGATACGGCCATCGCCGCGCCCGGCTCGCGAGGTGCACTGCTGAACGTCTGGACGACAGTGGCCAGCCCGAACGTCTCGTCCGCCTCCCACCACTTGGTGATGGGATCAAGAATGTCGCGCATTGCCGGTCACCTCTGTGCCCCTCACTGGGCCGTCCTTGGACTTCCTCGTCGGCCGACGCCGTCGGGTCAAGCCTACGTTTGCTGCTTATCTGGCACCGTCGCCATGAGCGCCGGGGCGTCCGCAACTATTCCGCGAGGCGACGCCCGGTGGCTTGCTGGTTCGCGCTGATTATCAGATTATTCTCGGTAATGGGCGCTTTCGGGGCGGTAGCAGCGCGAGCCGCTGCGGGTGCCTGTGCGCGAGCTGGCATGCATCCTGACCGCTCGCGCCACGGCCAGTCATGGCTCGGTAGGGCACGCCGAGCGCCAGCACATCGACAGCATGGCCGCCCGACGCACGGATATACCTAAGTGACGCTGCTCTATGGACAAAATCTGCGAGGAAAGATGTCCACAACTCAGATTGAACTGGACTCGGCACTGCTGGCTGAGGCCGCAGTGGTACTGGGTACGCGGACGAAGAAAGACACGGTCAACGCGGCCCTCCGTCGTGTTGTCCAAGAAGAGCTACGGCACCGCCACATTGACGAACTGGCCGCTGGGGCGCTCCCTGACCTGATCGATCCGGCGATCATGGCTTCGGCATGGCGATAGCGCGGTATCTGCCCGATACCAGCGTCTGGGCCCGGCTTCAGCGTCCGACTGTGCTCGCCGCATTCGCGCCGCTGGTCGACCGCGGGTTGGTCGGGACCTGCGCGATCGTAGACCTTGAGATCCTTTTCAGCGCCCGCACGGGCAAGGAGCATGATCACTTTCGAAGCCAGCGCAGCGCTTTCGAGTACTTTCCGACGACTGATGAGATTGCCCAGCGGGCGATAGAGGTCCAGGGCATGCTAGCCAAGCGGTCCCAGCATCGGTCGGTGTCGATACCTGATCTCATGATGGCAGCCACCGCAGAGCGAAACATGCTCACCGTCCTGCACTACGAAGGCAATTACGACAGGATCGCGCAGATAACCGGACAGGCCACTGAATGGATCGTGCCGGCCGGGACAGCCGACTAGCCGGGGCGCGCCGCGCGGCCGCTCTCCGATCTGGCTAGCTGGTGTAGACGCGCGTCGGCGCGACGAGGACCGCGGCCCGGCCCTGGGTTTCCATCACCCGGTCATATTCGTCCCAGTCGGCATGACTGCCGCCGGCCGCGGTGAAGATCTCGCGGCGAAGCAGCCGGAGCCGCTCCGCATCGATGCCCGGCAACGGGTCGGCCGGCCCGGCGATCTCGGCCCAGCCCTCGACCGCAGCCCATTGCCAGGCGGCCCGGTACGTCAGGGTGACCTGGGGCCTGAACCGCAGGTTGCGGAGCTTGGCCGCGCCGTAGGTCACGAACGCGACCACCTCCACGCCGGAGACCGGGTGCGCCAGCAAGCCGGCGTTGACCACGGATGACTGAACGGTCCCGTCCAGCCGGACCGTCGACACCACCGCGAGGTAGCCATCGCGGCTGCCGATCTCCACTGCCTCGGACAACGTCACCATGGGTCTATCCTCGCGCCTACCGTCGGTGCACGCAGCCACCGGATCCTATTGCGGCAATTGCCCGGATAGCCGGGCCTGGCACACTGTCCAGTGTGGTGATCTCGATCGATGAGCTTGAGCGCGTCGCCGCGCTCGGGTGGTGCGCTCCGGAACAAGACCGCATCGGGGACTGGCTGCTCCGGGCGGCTGGCGGCTTCACCGGACGCGCGAACAGCGCGCTCGTCGTCGGTGACCCGGGCCTGCCGCTGGCCACGGCCATCGGGATCGTGTCCAGGTGGTATGCGGACCGCGGCCTGCCGCCGATGATCGCCATTCCCTACCCAGCCGGTAACCCGCGGGCCAGTCAGCTGGACCGGGCACTGGCCGAGCGCGGCTGGACGCTCCGGGCCGGCGCCGCGACCGTCATGGCCGCCAGCGCCGCGACCATTGTGGGCGCCAGCGCAGCTACCGCCGCTCAGGTGGGCGCAGCCGCCGCCACCGCCAGCGCAGGTACGGCCGCCGCCGCCACCGCGGGCGCAGGCACAACGGCCACTGCGATGGCGCCGGAGTCGACCAGAACGGTCGAGCTGCACAGCGAACCAGATCCGGCCTGGCTGGCGCGGTATCACTATCGCGGCCAGCAGCTGCCGGCGATCGCGCTAGCGCTGCTCACCTCGGCGCCCTGGCAGGCGTTTGCCTCGGTCCGAGCAGGCGCCCAGGTAATCGCGATCGGCCGCGTCGCGGTTGCCAGCGCCTGGGCCGGAATCACGGCAGTCGAGGTAGACCCACTGCACCGCCGCCAGGGCCTGGCCACCGTCGTTACCGGCGCGCTCGCCACAGCCGCCGCCAGCCGCGGGGCGCACAGCCTGTACCTGCAGGTCGAGGACGCTAATGCGGCCGCACGGGCGCTGTATGGCCGGATCGGCTTCGCTGACCACCACGGCTATCACTACCGCGTCGCGCCGGGCGGCCTAGCATAGATGGCAGCTTCTAGTCCAGGCGCGGGCAGCAAGCAGGTGACTCCCGCGGCAGGGATGGCGCGATGGATTCTGCGGCATGATCGACGCGTTTGGCGACCTGTTTCAGGCGGCCTTCGAGTACGCGACGGACTGGCTGTTCGCGCCGTCACCGGACGCACCCAGAACGAGGGTGCCAAGCGTGACCGGCTACTCAGTCGAGCAGGGGCGCCGGATCCTCGAACAGTACGAACTTCGGCTGCAGCTGCTCGCAACCGAGGTCGACCCGGCAGTCGCCATGATCACGAGCCAGAAGCCGCGGCCTGGTACTCGGGTGCGGGCTGGCTCCGCCGTCATCGTGCGCGCCGCCCGGCCGGCGGCAGCGCGCCCGTCATGGCCGCGCGATCAGCCCCGCACCGACTGAAGCACGAGCGCGGTCTCCAGCGCCGCGACTACTGCGTCCCAGCCCTTGTCCTCGGCGCTATCGGCCGCTCCGCTGCGGTCGATCGCCTGCTGCAGCGTGTCGCAGGTCAGCACGCCATTGCCGACCGGCGTGCTGGCGTCCAGGGAAACCCTGGTCAGGCCGTAAGTCACCGCGTCGCACACGTAGTCGAAGTGCGGCGTGCCACCCCTGATGACGGCGCCGAGGCAGACGACCGCATCGTGACGGCTGGCCAGTTCGGCCGCGACCACGGGCAGTTCGATCGCACCGGGAACGCGGACCACGAGCGGGCTGCCGATACCGCAGGCTCGGGCCGCTGCTACCGCGCGGCTGACCAGCTGGTCGGTGATCTCGGGGTGCCAGCGGGTCGCGGCGATGGCCAGGCTCAGCCGGGCCGCGTCAATGATGTGCCCGTCGGGCCGGCCGGCTCCGCTCATCGCTCGCCTACGGCGGGCAGGTTATCGATCTTGTGGCCGAGCCGGTCCCGCTTGGCGGTCAGGTACCGCAGGTTCTGCGGGGTCGGCGTGGACGGCAGCCCGACCCGCCCGGTCACCTCGAGTCCGAATCCGGCTAGCCCGGCCAGCTTGGCGGGGTTGTTGGTCAGCAGCCGAAGGGAACTGACCCCCAGGTCGGTGAGCATCTGGGCGCCGGTCGAGTACTCCCGAGCATCGACCGGCAGCCCCAGCTCGGTGTTCGCATCTACCGTGTCGGCGCCCTGGTCCTGCAGCTGGTAGGCGCGCAGCTTGGACAGCAAGCCGATGCCGCGGCCCTCGTGGCCGCGCAAGTACAGCACCACTCCCCTGCCCTCGACGGCGATGGCCGCCATGGCGGCATCGAGCTGGGCGCCGCAGTCACACCGGTGCGAGCCGAACACGTCACCCGTCAGGCACTCCGAGTGCATCCTCACCAGCACCGGCGGACCCGGTTCTGAGAGATCACCGAGCACCAGCGCCAGATGCTCGGTGGCGTCCACCGTGTTGAGGTAGCCGAGTGCGCGCCAGTCGCCGTGCTGGTTGGGCAGCAAGGTCTCGACAACCCGGCTGACGACCCTTTCATGCTGCCGCCGGTAAGAGATCAGCTGCTCGATGGAGATGAGCGCCAGTCCGTGCTCGTCGGCGAACTCGCGGAGCCGCGGCAGCCGCGCCATCGTGCCGTCATCATTGACGATCTCGGCGAGCACGCCAGCCGGCGTCAGCCCGGCCAGTCGCGCCAGGTCCACGGCCGCCTCGGTGTGACCGCGCCGTCGCAGCACGCCGCCTGGCGCGTACCGGAGCGGGAAGACGTGGCCCGGCCGGACGATCTCGTATGGCTCGGTTGCCGAGTCAACCAGCACCCTGATGGTCCTGGCCCGGTCCGCCGCCGAGATCCCCGTCGTCACGCCGTCCCTGGCGTCCACGCTGATGGTGTAGGCGGTACGCATCCGCTCGGCGTTCTGGCTGGTCATCAGCGGCAGTTGCAGGCGGTCCAGCAGCTCGCCGGGCATCGGCACGCAGATCACCCCGCTGGTGTGCCGGATGGTGAAGGCCAGCAGTTCAGGTGTGGCCTTGCTGGCGGCGAAGATGATGTCGCCCTCGTTCTCCCGGTCGGCGTCATCGACTACTACGACCGGCCGCCCGGCCGCGATATCGGCGACCGCGCGGGCGACGTCGTCCAGCCGGGTACCGGTGGCGTCCGGCGCGATCATGACCGGCTCGCAGGCAGCAGCCGTTCGACGTACTTGGCGATCAGGTCGACCTCGAGATTGACGACTTCGCCTGGCTGCTTGCGGCCGAGCGTGGTGCGCTCGAGGGTCTCAGGAATCAGGCTGACCTCGAACCAGGGCTCCGGCTCCGGGCCCTCGCTAAGCCCGGACACGGTCAGGCTGATGCCGTCAACGGCCACGGAGCCCTTCATGACGACGTAACGCGCCAGTTGCGGCGGCATTGAGATGCGCACGACTTCCCAGCCCTCGGCGGGCTGCCTGGCCACGATGCTGCCGGTGCCGTCCACGTGGCCCTGGACGATATGTCCGCCCAGGCGGCCGTCCGGGCGCACCGGGCGCTCCAGGTTCACGGCCGAGCCGGGCCGCAGTGCCCCGAGCGTGGAATGGTCAAGCGTCTCGCCCATCACGTCGGCGACGAACTCACCGCCGCCGCTCTGCGTGACGGTGAGGCAGACGCCGTTGATGGCGATGGAGTCGCCGCGCGAAGCGTCGGCGGTAACGTGCGGCCCGCGTACCCGGAGCCGGGCCGAGCGGCCATTCAGCTCAAGGTCGACGACCTCGCCGAGCTCTTCCACTATCCCGGTAAACACCGTGTCCTCCTCCGGAGCCAGCTTCCTGCCGCAGGCTCCGGGGGGATGCGCGAACGCGCACTCGCGGCTCGCAGTGTCCCCCGGACTACTCGCCCGGGGACCGCGCCCCGGCGCATACTTACACCGGGCCGACAACGGCCGCGCACGTGCTGCCTCCCATCCGGACTTTAACCGTCGGTCCCGGAATTCCACCGGGTCAGCCGGCCGATGGCATCGGCCGGGTCGCGGACTATAACCGCCGGTTCGGAATTACACCGACCCCGGAGCACGCATGCTTGCGCAAACCAGTATGCCACGACGGGTATTCCGCTGCGGCCACGACAGGCGCGGAAGCGGCTCTTCCCGGCAAACCGGGCAGGCCAGCCGGCCGCGCCCTTTTCTCGCAGCGAAGTGGCGGGATGGTGACAGACAAGAAAGCGGCTGCGGCCCGGTTTACCGGGCCGCAGCCGCCGATGCCGTTCGGTGCGCTGCCGTCAGCCTCAGGTCGGCGTGTTGCCCCTGCGGGCGAGGGCATCGAGCGTCACGGCCGCGAGCAGCACCAGGCCGGTCCAGATGTACTGGCCTGCTGCGCCCAGCCCGATGAGGGCAACGCCGTTGTAGATAACCGCGACGACGAACCCGCCCAGCACCGCGCCGAGCATCCGGCCGCGCCCGCCGAACAGGCTGACGCCGCCGATGACTCCGCCGGCCACCGAGTACAGCACGTACTGGCCGCCGGGGAAGTTCTCGTTCATGGATCCGAGCTGCGACGCGTACAGGATGCCGGTGATGCCGGCGAACACGCCGCAGAGCGCGAACGCCGCCACCCTGATCCGGCTGAGATTGATACCGGCCCGCCGGGATGCTTCGGCGTTGCCGCCGACCGCATACATATACCGGCCGAACTTCGTCCTGGACAGCAGAATCGACGTTGCCACGAGCAGCACCAGCACGATGGGCACCACCCAGGGCACGCCTTCCAGAGTGCCGACCGCAGCGCGGTTGACGTTCAGCACCAGGACGAGCACCGCGCCAATCGCCGCTGCTGCACCGATCTTCAGCAGCGTCACGCCTATCGGCGGCGCAACCAGGCCGGCGGAGTGGCGTCGCCGATCCCGCAATACCAGGAAGAGCCCGCCCACCGCGACCGCCGCGATCAGCACGATCCAGCCCGTGGCCGGGCTCATGTTGCCGTTGACCAGGTCATTCAGGAAGCCAGGACGAAGCGAGATAGAGCCGCCCTGGCCGACGCTGCCGGTCTTCTCGAAGAGCCAGATCAGCACGCCGTTCAGTCCGAGCAGGCCGGCCAGCGTGACCACGAACGACGGGATCTTCAGCCAGACGACGATCAGGCCTTCTATCGCGGAGATCGCGGCGGAGATAGCCAGCCCGGCCAGGATGGCCACCCAGACCGGATACGGGTTGTTGATCGACACCATCCATACTGTGATCAGGCCACCGATCGCAGCGTTGAAGCCCACCGACAGGTCGATCTCGCCGAGAAGCAGGATGAACGTCTGTGCCATCGCCAGGGTGATGATCCAGCTGGCCTGGCCCATCAGGTTGGCGATGTTGGTCGCGGACAGGAAGCTGCTCTGCGTCAGCTGGAAGTAGATGCCCAGCGCGATAAGGCCGACAATGACCGGCAGCGCGCCGCTCTCCCCGCTGCGGACCCTCCTGAACCACACCCGGGTGTACTCCCCGAGCGAGTTGACCAGCAGATCCGGAGAGCTGGGCAGGCCGACCGCCGCGGCCGCCTCGGCCTCGGTCGGCTCACCGGCAACCGCAACGGAGCCGACCTGCTCCTTGTCCCGATCGCCGGGGTCCGTTACTGCCATTACTCAGTCCTCCGATCCGCGCCGACGCCCGGCGAGGCGGCAGAGCTGCTGCCGCTGCCGTTGCCGTTGCCGCGGGTCACCGCACCGGTCGTCATGTATTCGACGACCGACTGCCGGTCAAAGTCAGCTGCGGGGCCTTCGGCGACGAGCTGGCCCAGGTAGAGCACCGCGAGCCGGTCAGCGACGCGGAACACATCGTTCAGGTTGTGCGAGATGACGACGACGGCGTGCCCGCGGTCGGCCAGTGTCCTGATCAGGTTCAGCACCATCTCGGTCTGGCTGACGCCGAGCGCGGCTGTCGGCTCGTCCATGATGACCAGCTTGGCGTCCTGCATGACAGCCTTGGCCACCGCGACGGCCTGCCGCTGGCCGCCGGACAGCGAGCCAACCGGCTGCCGGATCGACCGCACGGTCGTTACCGACAGGTCCTGGAGCGTCTGCTTCGCGGTCAGCTCCATGCTGACCTCGTCCAGAAAGCCGAGCTTGACCTTCTCATGGCCCAGCAGCATGTTCTGCACGATGTCTAGGTTGTCACAGAGCGCCAGGTCCTGATAGACGGCGGCGATGCCCAGCGCAGAAGCATCCTTGGGCGTGTGCATCTGGACAGGCTTGCCCTTCCAGAGCAGCTGGCCGCTGGTGGGCTGCCAGATGCCGGCGATGCACTTGATCAGGGTTGTCTTGCCTGCGCCGTTGTCTCCGACCAGCGCCGTCACCTGGCCAGCCGGGATGTCGAGGTCAACGCCGCTGAGGGCCTGCACCGGGCCGAAGGCCTTGCCGACGCCCCGTAGCTGGAGCAGGGGCATGTCGTCTGTCAGCGTCGTGCCGGGCACGGGCGGTGCCACGCCCGCTACTGCGGGCGTGGCACCGTCCCCGGCATTTCCAGCTACCACCGTGCCGCCTGGACCCGGTGACTGGGGTAATTCATCATTACGAGATCCCGTACTTCGTGCAGTCCGCCTTGAACGAACCCGCGCACAGCTGGGAGGCCGGCACGAAGTTGTCCTTGATGACCGTCGACTGAATGGTCTGCGGCGTCACCCATTCCGGGGTCAGCAAGACCGACGCCACTGCGACGTTCTCCTTGCTGTCCATCGTGGTGGCGTTGACCAGCGTGCTCGGCGGGGTCACGTTGGCCCGTGCGAACATGGCCAGCGCCACGGCTGCCTGGGCCTCGAGGTAAATCGGCTTGTACACGGTGCCGCACTGGTACCCGGAGATCACGTTCTGCAGACCGGTGAGCGTGGCGTCCTGTCCGGTCATCGGGAAGGTCATCGGCTTGATGTGCCGCGTCTGCAGGTAGTGGATGATCGGCGCGGCGTTCTCGTCGTTCGGCATGAGCCCGGCGTTGATGCTCGGGTTCTTGGTGTAGGCGGCCTGGAACTCGGTCAGCGCGACCGTCGGTGTCCAGGTGCCGGCCGGGTTGGCGACGTCCTTGTAGGTCCCGTTCTTGAAGTACGGGGCCAGGACGGCGTTGTAGCCGTTGGCGAACAGCGTCGCGTTGTTGTCAGTCGGGTCGCCGCGCATGACGATGACCTGGGGCTTGGCAACCTTCCAGGCTGCGATGCAGCTGACCAGGCCCTTGCCGAGCAGGGTGCCGACGAAGGTGTTGTTGAAGCTGACGTAGTACTTGCGGTTGCCGCCGAGGACGAGACGGTCATAGTCGATGACCGGCACGCCGTGCGACTTCGCATAGGACTCGATCTTGGCGCCGACGCCCGGGTCGAGCGGGTCCACGATGAGGACCTTCGCACCGTTGGTGATGTCGGCCTGAGCGTCGGAGTACTGCGTCGAGTCGCTGCCCTGCGCGTTCTGGATGATGTACTCCGACGACGTGAGCCCGGCTGCCTCGAATGCCTTCTTCAGGTAGGGCGCGTCGAATTCCACGTACCGCGTTGACGACACGGTGTCGGGCAGGATCGCCGCTACCTTGCCCGAGCCGTGCGAGGCAAGGATCTTCAGCTTCGACATGGCCGAGAAATCGAGCGTGAAGGACGTCGCGGTGAGCTGCGGGATCTGCGAAGGACTCAGGGTTGTCGAACCTGACGGAGCGCTGCTGCCGCTGCCACTGCTGCCGCAGGCGGCGATGAACAGCGCCGCGCTGCTGGCGATGGCGGTCGCAGCCACTGCCTTGGTGACTGAGCGCAAGAAAACCACCTCGTTCTTAGGCGGAACGCCGATGGGCATGGGCCTGCTTCGCAGACCCATCGGAGTCACGCGCGGGATCAATCGTCTTCTGACCCAAACACTAGGGGCCGGCGGATGAACGGCTCCGTTAACATCGGCGTAACCCCGTGAAAATTTTGTTAACAGCATACGCGCAGGTCAGGGCCGGTGCACAGGACCGCGAGTTGACCTATGCACCGATTTAAACCCGTGCACTCGTTTACCGGCGGACACGGCACGATTACGTTCCGGAAACAGCCAGGTAACGGAGGCGCCGACGTCGCCAGTCTGATCAGCGACTCGCCCTGATGACGCTCGATCGCCGTCGGTGTACGTGGCGTCAGTCGGCGAGGATCCGGTACCCGGCGCGCGGCTGCGTCACGATCAGCGGCGTGCCGTTCGCTTCCAGCTTCGCCCGCAGCCGCCGGACGTAGACCCGCACGTACTCTGTCTCGGTCTCGTAGCCGCGGCCCCACACGCGCCGCAGCAGATGCGCGTGGCTGAGCAGCTTCCCGCGGTTAATGGCCAGCTCGCGAAGTAGCGCGAACTCCGTCGGGGTCAGGTGAATGGCCACCCCGTCCCTGCTGACTTGCTGGCTCGTCAGGTCGATCACGAGGTCCGCCACGGTGATGACCTCAGGCTCCGCGGCGGGCGGCGCGGTCGTGGCCGGCCGGGTCCGCCGCAGCGTGGCGTTGATCCGGGCCAGCAGCTCCTCGATGCTGAACGGCTTGGTCATGTAGTCGTCGGCGCCGACGTTCAGCGCGCTGACCTTGTCTCGTTCGCCGCCTCGCGCCGACACCACGATGATGGCGACCGATGACCGCTCGCGGATCTGCCTGCACAACTCGAAGCCATCGATCTCCGGCAGCATCAGATCGAGCAGCACGATATCCGGTGACTCGGTCTCCAGCAGCCGAAGCGCCCGGAGTCCGTCGGCGGAGACGATGGTCTCGAAACCGCGGACCGCCAGGTTCGACCGGATCAGGTCGACGATGTTCGGATCATCCTCGACCACGAGAGCACGCGTCGCCGTCTCACTCACCACCGATCATGACTCCCGTCCGCCCGCCATTAAGGTGTCCCTGGGGCAGCTGACCAGCAAGTCTAACTTCCGCCTCGATTGGCAGGCAGATCCGGAAGCAGGTGCCGCGAGCCTGCCTGACCAGCCCGATCTCGCCACCGTGTGCCGCGACGATGCCCTGTGCGATGGACAGGCCGAGCCCGGCTCCGGCTGTCGGACCGCGGCGGCGCCTGGCTGGCTCGAACGGCGACCGCAGCTGATCGGCGGACAGGCCCGACCCGTCGTCGGCGACCGTGACCTCGACATGGTGCGGTCCGGCTGCAGCCTGAACCCGGACGTTGGTGCCAGCGGGGTTATGGCCGACGGCGTTGGCCAGCAAGTTCACGAATACCTGCTCCAGGCGATCGTGGTCGGCCCAGATCACCGGCAGGTCCGGCGCACAGGACAGCTTCACCGGCGGAGACACCTCCGGCGGCAGGCAGGCGATCGCCGCGTCCAGCACCAACGGCAGGTCGCACCAGTCCCGTTGCAGCCGCAGGATGCCTGACTCGATCGCGGAGAAGTCCAGCAGGTCCTCCACCAGCCTGCCGAGCCTGGCCGACTCGGCCGCGATACGTCCGAGGAAGCGCTGCTGAGACTCGCCGTCCCAGGTGACGTCGGGCTGCATCAGGCTCGATGCGTAGCCCCTGATGGCGGTCAGCGGGGTCCGCAGCTCATGACTGAGCCTGGACAGGAAGCCACGCTGCAGTTCCTGCGACCGGCGCAAGGTCAGTGCTTCCTGATGCGCGACCGAGGCCTCTTCTCGCTCCAGCGCCAGCTGCAGTGACCGGGCCGCGTCATCGAGCAAGGCCGTCGCATCGGCCGGCGCCGACCCGGTCTGCCAGTGTGCCACCAGCGCTGCGTCGCCACCGGGGGCCGTGAACGGCACCGTTATCAGCTCGCCACCGTCGCTGCCTGCCCGGTGCACGGTGACCTCGGTCGCGCGCGCCTGCGCGAGCACGCTGCTGGCGATGGTGACTAGCTCGCCGCTGGCCTCGCCTGGTCGTCTGGCCGCTGGCCGCCCCGCTGCCCGTACCTGTGCCGGGCCGCCGGCCGGCCGGATGACCAGGGCCGCCTCGTCCGCCTGCAGGCCACGGCACAGCGCCGCCAGCGCCACCCCGAGGCTCTGGCTGACCGGCAACGGTCCGGCCAGCGTTTCCAGCATCTCCCGGATCGTTTCCAGTACCCGGTTGCGCGCGGTGACCTGATCCAGCAGCCCGTCACGCTCGATCGCGCTGGCGGCGTAGCCCGCATACAAGGTAGCCAGGTCAAGATCGTCGCGCTTCGGCCCGCCCGGGATGGAGCGGAAGACCGTGATGACGCCCACCAGGCCACGCGGGCCCAGCACCGGCACCGACCACGAGCTCGCCACCTTCGCAGGCCTGGCCAGGGCAGCGAACGGGGTCCAGCCGCCGCTAGCCCGGACGTCTTCCTCGATGACCGGCTCCCCCGCCTCGGCGGCCATGCCCGCCGGACCGCCAGCCGGGCCGGTCGGCAGCGTGGACCAGGCCGACAGCAGGGCGCCGGACATGCCAAGCGAGGCCGCGCACGAGAGCCTGTCATCGGTGAGCAGGTGGATGCAGAGCCGTTCGCTGCCCAATGCTGCGCCAAGCGCGGACAGGATCAGCGACAAGCTCGACGAGGGGTCAGCCGACACCAGCCGGTCGGTGAGTCCGTGCAGCCGGGTGAGCTGCCTGCGCGCCGAGGAATCGGCGTCCTGTCCGGACAGCAGCGCGATCACATCGTCGGGATGCACCTCGGCGGGCGCGACGTCGGCTACTACCTCCCCGTGCCGGAGCACCAGGATCCGGTCGGCCAGGCGGAACATCATGTCGATGTCATGGCAGGCGAGCAGTACCGAGGTGCCCTGCTCGCGCAGGCCGGAGATGAGGTCCTCGACCTGCCGGGCCATCGCGACGCCCAGGGACGCCGTCGGTTCGTCGAGCAGCAGCAGCCGCGGTCGCCGCGCGATCGCCCTGGCCACCGCGACGAGCTGCCGCTGGCCGCCGGACAGGGACCGGATGTCGCGAGTCGTCGCCGGCAGGCTGATACCCAGCTGATCCAGCAGTTTCGACGCCTCGGTATGCAGCCGGACATCGGATGCCAGCTGTAGTCGCCGCTCGCGGCCGAGCATGAGGTTGGCCGCTATGTCCAGATTGTCGCACAGCGCGAGATCCTGCCAGAGCACACTGACGCCCTGCCGGGCCAGTGCCGCCGGATCCGGCGGCACCTGCGCACCGCCGATCCTGATCTCCCCGCTGGTCGGAGTGATGTCGCCGCCGATGCAGCGGACCAGCGTTGTCTTGCCCGCGCCGTTCTCCCCGGCGAGCGCCACGACCTCGCCCGCACGCACCGACAGGCTGACCCCGCCGAGCGCCTGGATCGGGCCGAAGCTGACCGCCAGGTCCCGGATCTCCAGCAGCGGCGCTACAGTTTCCGCATCCTGCGGCCGCGCATCATCGGGGCGATGGCCGATCCTCGTCGCTGCCGTCATATGCACATTCTGTGTCCGCCAGGCCACCCGTCACCAGCCACTTCGCCGCGGACGTGACGCTCTGCCCGGCTTGGCTGAGCCGGCCGCAATGACACCATCAGTCTGGTCCGCGACATTGCCGCCAGGCTAGCCGACGGCCGCAATTGCCCTGACTCGCGCTGCGGACCGCGCGCCTGCTCAGTCCGCGTGCCCGCGGCCGGCCCCGTTCCCCGGCCTATCCGGTCCTTGCTCGCGCCGCGCCCTGGCGCGCCGCTTGCCTTCATGCATGGCCTGCACCCGGGCGACCGGAATCTGGTGGCCCTCCTCGACCAGGTCAGCCGGCAACTGCTGCGGATCGGGCAGCAGCGCGGCCCAGCGGTCCTGGCCTGCCAGCAGGCTTGCGGCGTTGCGCACGGTGAAATCTCGCGGCTGGACCCTGTCGATGTCATCCCAGCTGACCGGGAAGGAGACCGGCGTGCCGGGGCGGATACGCGGGCTGTAGGCGGCTACCACGGTCGCTCCGCCGGCCCTGGTGGCGTCGATGAACACCTTTCCGCCGCGGTCCTGCCTGATGAAGGCGGTCGTGGCCAGTCCCGGTTCAAGCTGCTCGGCTCGCGCTGCGATCGCCCTGGTGGCTGCCGCGGCATGCTCGCTGGTCTGGCCGGGCGCCAGCGGCACGAACACGTGCACGCCCTTGGCGCCGCTGGTCTTCACCGCGCTGGCCAGGCCGGCCCCGGCCAGCGCCGCCCGCACTGCCAGCGCGGCGCGCACCGCCTGGCCGAAGGCGACCGCGGTGCCGTCCGGCTGCCCGGCGGGCGGATCGAGGTCCAGCACCAGGTACTCGGGGTTGTCCCAGTGTCCCGCCCGCATCAGCGTCGGGTGATACTCCACCGCGCGCTGGTTGGCGAACCACAGCAGCGTGCGCCGGTCGTTGCACAGCGCGTAGGCGACCTGGCGATGGGACGCCTCGGCCCAGACCTGCACGGTCTGGACGAAGTCCGGGGCGTACTTCGGCACGTTCTTCTGCATGAACGGCTGCTGGCCGCGGAGTACGCGGACGACTGAGAGCGGCTTGTCCCGCAGCTGGCCGATGATCATGTCGCTGACAGCGTCCAGATAGTCGACCAGATCGCGCTTGGTCGCCTCGGCACCGGCGAACAGTTCCTGGTCAAGATTGGTCAGCGGAACGCCATCTCGCTCCTCGCCGCCACTCACCGCCAGCCGCCTGCCGGTCAGCCGCTGCTGACCGTGCTCGCGGCTACGGCCAGGGCGCGCAGCGACTTGACCGCACCAGCGGGGTCGGCGGCGGCGTAGACGGCCGAGCCGGCTACGAACATGTCGGCCCCGGCTTCCGCGCACCGCCCGATGGTCTCCTCGCTGACACCGCCGTCCACCTGAAGCCAGACCTCGCCGCCGTGCGCGCTGATCAGCTCGCGTGCGCGGCGGATCTTCGGGAGCACCAGGTCCAGGAATGCCTGGCCGCCGAAGCCGGGTTCGACCGTCATCAGCAGCAGCATGTCAATCTCGGATAGCAGGTCGGCATTCGGCAGCACCGGCGTGCCAGGGTTGAAGGCCAGGCCGGCCCGTGCGCCGGCCGCCCTGATCGCGCGCAGCGTCCTGACTGGCGCGCTGGCCGCCTCGGCGTGAATGGTGACGCTGCGCGCCCCGGCCTCGGCGTAGCCCGGCGCCCACCGGTCGGGGTCTTCGATCATCAGGTGGCAGTCGAGCGGCAGCCGGGCATGGCGATGGAGTGCTTCCACGACGGGCAAGCCGATCGTCAGGTTCGGGACGAAGTGACCGTCCATCACGTCCACGTGCAGCCAGTCGGCAGCATCGGCCACTGCGTTCGCCTCGTCGGCGAGCCTGGCAAAGTCGGCGGACAGCAGGCTCGGCGCAATCTGCACGGTCATATCAGGCTGATTCTAGGCTGGGCAGGTCCGCCAGCCGCGAGCGGATTGTCGTGGTGGCCCGCTAGGTTCAGACGGGTGAATACTCCGCCCCGCCCGAGGAGGCCGCGTTGACTGCTGAAGCACCCGACCGCCTGCTCGACCGCGTGCGCAAGCTGCTGGCGAAGGCGGAGGCCGAGGGCGTGACGGTCGAAGAGGCGCAAGCCCTGACCGCCAAGGCTGCCGAGCTGATGGCTAAGTACGGGATCGACCGGGCGCTGCTGGCCGCGGCCAGGCCGGAGACCGACAAGCCGGATAACCGGATCGTCGAGATCTATAACCCGTGGGCCAGGGTGCAGGCGCACCTGCTGTGCGGCCTGGCCGCCGCGCTGCGCTGCCAGTGCATCCTGCTGCCGGCCGGGCCGGCCAGCGGGTGCACTTGTTCGGCTACGGCTCGGACATCGAGCGGACCGACGTTCTCTACACCTCCGTGCTGATCCAGATGTGGCACGGGCTGACAGCAGCGCAGGTGCCCGCCTGGTCGGACAGCCCACGCGCCTGGCGCCGTAGCTGGCTGCTCGGCTACGCCGCTGCCGTCACGGCCAAGGTGAAGGCAGCGGAGCAGGGCGCCGAGCGCGCCGCGTCGGAGGGCCTTGACCGCGGCTCGTCCAGGGCCGAGCTGGTACTCGCCGACCGTTCCCTGGTTATCCGGCAGCATGTCGCGCGCGCCTATCCGGTTACCCGGACGGCGCGGGTGACCTATACCGGCAACGGCTACGGAGCGGGCTACGCCCAGGGCAAGCGCGCCGATATCGGCACTGGCCGGGTCGGGCAGCGGCGTGCGCGTGCCCTGACGAAGTGATGTGCCGTCGGCCGCCACCAGCAGCGCCGTCGAAGGTGGGCGGGCCGCCTGCGGGCCGGCAGTGCACGTGAACGGGCGGCGCCGATCAGCTCACCCCTGACGTGCCGTGACGTGCTAGCGGCGGCGGAGCAGCGCCAGGAAGATCGCGTCGGTGCCGTGCCGGTGCGGCCAGAACTGTGCGTACCGGCCGGCCTCACCGGCGCGGAGATCCGGGACCTCGCCGAGCACCGCCGGCGCGTCCAGCACCTCGGCATCGCCGCGCGTGGTTAGCACGTCCGCGACGACATCGCTGGTCTCGGCCAGGTGCGGCGAGCAGGTGACGTAACCGACGACGCCCCCCGGCCGGGCCGAGTCGATCGCCGCGGCCAGCAAGTTACGCTGCAGCACGCCGAGACTCGCGACATCCGCCGGAGTGCGCCGCCACCGCGACTCAGGACGGCGCCGCAGCGCCCCGAGGCCCGAGCACGGCACGTCGGCGATAACCCGGTCGAAGCGCCCTGGCTGCCAGGCCGGCCGGGTCCCGTCCCCGACAACGACGCCGCAGCTGCCCGCTGGGGCGGTCGCCGACCGCACCAGCCGTGCCCGATGGTCGCGCAGCTCGGCGGCCACGAGCCTGGCGTCCGATCCGGCCGCGAGCCCGGCGAGCAGCCGCGCCTTCCCGCCAGGCCCGGCACACACATCGAGCCATCGGTCATCAGATCCGGCCACCTCTACCCTGCTGAGCGCGATGGCCGCCAGCTGGCTGGCCTCGTCCTGAACCCCGGCCCGGCCGGCGGCGACCGCCGCGATGGCCGCGGGATCGCCGCTCGCCAGGTAACCCCCGAAGGCCGACCACCGAGCCGGGCTGCAGCCGGCGGCCACCAGTTCGGCCCGATCTGCAAGACCCGGAACAGCGCATAGGTGCACGGCCGGCCGCTCTGAATCCGCAGCCAGGGCGGCCTCTGTTTCCCGCAGGTCCCCGTCCATCTGCTCACCGAGCGCGGCGGCCAGCGCCGCCACGATCCAGCGCGGATGGCTATACCGGACGGCGAGGTGACCGGGCAGGTCAGCATCGCGGGCCGGCGCGGCGATGTCGAGCCAGGCATCCAGGTCCCTGGTCGACACGCGCCGGAGCACTGCATTGACAAAGCCAGCCGGGCGCTGGCCGGCTGTCTCCTTCACCAGGTTCACCGACGTGGCGACTGCCGCATGCGGCTGCACCCGGGTAGCGAGCAGCTGATGGGTGCCCAGCCTGAGCACCTGGCGAACCGCTGGATCCAGCGAGGCGAGCTTCCGGTCGCTGCAGACGGACAGGATCGCGTCGTAGGTGCCCTGCCCGCGCAGGGTGCCGTAGCTCAGCTCTGTTGCCAGTGCTGCGTCCCGGCCGCTGAGCCGTCGCTGGGCGAGCAGGTCCGGCAGCAGCAGGTTGGCATAGGCGTCCCGTTCGGATACGGCGAGCAGCAGGTCGAGAGCGGCGCGCCTGGCCGGGTCCCGAATGGGACGGCCGCCGCGGCCGGCTGGCTTCGCCGCCGCACCGGGCTGACCGCCCTTGGCTGAGTTCGCCGCCGCACGGTGCTGACGTCCCTTGGCCGGCTTCGCCGCCGCGCCGGGCTGACCGCCTTTGACTGGCTTCCCGCTCACCTCAGCCGAGCACCGCCGGTCCGTCATCGAGGTGCAGGCCGCGGGCCCAGTCGGCGGCTGGCATCCGGCGCTTGCCGTCCTGCTGGACCTCGCCGAGCTGCACCGGCAAGGTAGCTGTTCCCACCAGCACACGGCCAGCGAGTACCTGCAGCTCGCCCGGCCCGAGCGAGCCGGCGGCCGGCTGGCCGACGGCCGGATGACCGGCGGGCGGCTGGCCGGCCCCGGTGACCTCGGCAACAGGCCCGAGTTTCACCCGGATGCCATGCAGCTGCGTCCACGCGCCGGGCGCGGGCGTGCAGGCCCGGATGAGCCGGCTGACGCCGGCGGCAGGCTGTCGCCAGTCAACTTCCGCGGCCGCCGTGGTGATCTTCGGCGCCAGCGTGACGCCGTCAGCTGGCTGCGGCCGGGCCTCGAGCTCGCCGGCTTCGATCCCGTCGAGGGTCGCCACGAGCAGTTCGGCACCCGCGATACTCAGCCGGTTCAGCAGGTCACCGGCAGTGTCAGCCGGACGGATCGGCTCGGTCACGACCCCGAAGACAGGACCGGCGTCGAGGTCGCGCACGATCCGGAAGGTGGTGGCCCCGGTGACGTCGTCGCCATGCAAGATGGCGTGCTGCACCGGAGCCGCGCCGCGCCAGGCTGGCAGCAGCGAGAAATGCAAGTTCACCCAGCCGTGCGCCGGGATATCGAGTGCCGTCTGCGGCAGCAGGGCGCCGTAAGCCGTTACCGGACAGCAGTCGGGCGCAATGTCCCGCAGCCGGGCGAGGAAGTCGGGTTCGGCGGGCCTGGCGGGCGTGAGAACCTCCAGGCCCGCTTCTGCCGCGCGCTCCGCCACTGGGCTGCGGCCGACCCTGAGGCCGCGACCGGCCCTGGCGGCCGGCCGGGTGACGACCGCGGCGACTTCGTGCCTGGACTTCAGCAGCGCGTCCAGCGAAGGCACGGCCGCCGCCGGGGTCCCGGCGAAGACCAGGCGCATGCCTTAGTAGGCCTTGCCGTACGTCGGGTGGGGCGACACCTTCACGAGCGGCACCGGCTCATCCCACCACTCCGACGCCCTGACTTCCTTCATCGCCAGCTTGCGCTGCGCGGCGTCAAGCCGGTCGATGAACAGCACGCCGTTCAGGTGATCAGTCTCGTGCTGGACGCAGCGGGCCAGGTGACCGGTTCCCTCCAGCGTCACCGGCTCGCCATGCATGTCGAAGCCCGCCGCCACGACACCGAACGCACGGTTAGTGGGATAAGCAAGGCCAGGGAACGACAGGCAGCCCTCATCGTCCAGTTCCATCTGCTCGGACAGCTGCAGCGACGGGTTGATCAGGTGGCCGACCACGTCATCGACGAAGTACGTGAAGACCCGCAGCCCGACGCCGATCTGCGGCGCGGCCAGGCCGACTCCGGGCGCATCCATCATCGTGTCGGTGAGGTCCTTGACGAGCTTGCGCAATTCGGCGTCGAAGGTCGTGACCGGGTCTGCGGCGGTACGCAGCACCGGATCGCCGAACAGGCGGATCGGCCGGATACTCACCAGGTCCTCCAGAATGGTGCCGGTATCGTGCCGCTGCCAGTAACGGGCCGCGGCTGATCAAGTCTACGAAGCAGGCCGACCATCAGCGGCACCCGGCGAGCGGGCCTTGAAGGCCGCCTTCCGCGCCGCCCTGGCGACGCCGGCGTCGGGGTGGTGCTCGCTCAGCGTGGTCAGCAAGTCGATCACGCCGGGATGATTGACCTGCCACAGACCTGCGACGATGTCCGCCTGCGCGTCCGGCGCCACCTCCGGCAGCAGCTCGGCGACGACATCGCGAGGGTCTGCCTCTTCCAGCAGGCCAGCGCCCAGGTCGACAAGTAGCCAGGTGCGGTCCGCCGGTCCGAGCTCGGCCTCCTCGCCGTGCTCGTGCAGCCAGACCGCGGCGTGAGCGCGGAGCAGTGGCTCATCCAGGGCCGCGCGGACATCGGGTGCCGCAGCCTTGCCGATGCGGTCGAGCACGGCGAACGCCGCTCCGCGCAAGCCTGGCGAGCCGGCGGCAGCGGCGGCGATCAGCTCGGCGGCAGCCTCCTCGTCCGTCCGGCCGTGCAGCCATTCGTTGATTTTCGACTCGCCGTCTTCCGCATCACAGCTGGCAAGCGTCATTAGCAGGCCCACCGCACCGTCCCGGTCTGCCCCGCCAAGCACCGGCACATGCCAGCCCTGGGCCAGCAGCCTGCGGTGCACCCCCCAGACCCCCAGCGGTGACAAGATCACCGTGAGGCCTCCGGCCGCCTCCTCGGTACCGAGCTCGACCACGCCAAGGTCGGCGAGCGTCTCCAGAGCGTGGGACAAGGCAGCTGCCTGGTCCGGGTCAGGCTGCGGCGGATCGCCGTCGCGCTCGGGGCTGCCGTCAGGCCGGGTCTCACCTGCTGCCGCCGAATAGGCGTCGAACAATGCGTCAATCCGCACCGGCGCGCCGACCGTGTACAGGGCCGTCGCGAGGCCGTCAAGCTCCTCGGCCGCCAGCAGGGCCGCCAGCGCCCCGTCCCACTCCCGTAGCACGTCCTCAGCGCTCGCCGAGCTCAGCGGCGACAGGGCGGCCAGCGACCCGGCGCCGCTGGCGCGCAGTTCGCTGGCGGCAGCGACCACCTGCCAGGCGGCGTCGAGTTCGTCCAGGGTTAGCTCCAGGGCATCTGCCGCGTCCCTGGCATCAGTTCCGTCGAGTACCTGGCTGGCGGCGACCGCCGGATGCTCGGCTGCCCACTTGATTAGCTCCCGTGCGGCCCGCAGCAGCGGCGCGACCCGCGCGGCCGCGGCTAGCTCATCACGCGGCGCGAGCCGCACAGGCGGCATTCGCGGGCGGTCACGGCGGGGCTCCTGATCGGCGCTGCTGACCGAATCAGGCTGCGCGCGGTGGCCGCCCGGTGAGTTGGTCACCCAAGTACCCTACGGCCTGAACGGTACGTAGTCAGACCAGTGTGGCTGGGTCGAGCTGAACCCGGACCGCGCCAGGCTCCTTCGCCGCGGACCTCGCGGCCTGCCCGGCCCGCAGCCCCGCTGCCAGTTCCCCGCCCTCTGACCTGGGCACTCGGACAAGGTAACGGACAAGTTCCGGTTCGGGCCCGGCGCTGCCCGCAGCGCCGGCAGCGGCTCTGGCCACCGGCAGCGGGCCAAGCAACTCGGCATGGTCAGGCAGTGTGGCCGAAGCCAGCAGGGCCTCGGCGGCAGCAGCCGGACCGATCACCGCAGCCATCCGGGCCGCGGGCGGGAATCGGAGCTCGGTGCGCTCGGCGAGCTCGCGACTGGCGAAAGTCGCCGGATCCCACCGGACCAGTGCCTGCACCGCTCGCTGCGAGCCGTCGGCCACCACGACCACGGTGCCACCCGCCGGACCCGGCCGGACCAGCGCGGCCGCGGTCATCCATCGTCGCAGCGCCTCCTCGGCGGCGCGCAGACTGGCGAGTCCGAGCATGGCCCAGCCGTCGACCAGAATCGCCGCCGCATACCCGGCCTCGGCGCTGGGCTCCGCGCCGGGAGTAGCTACCACCACGGCAGGCTCCGGGCCAACCTGGCTCAGCACGCTGCTGCCGCCGGAACTGACCACCGGCACCGAGCCGAACGCCCTGCCGAGCTCCTCGGCCGTCCGCCTGGCGCCGGTCACCAAGGCCCGAAGCCCCTGATGACCGCACCGGCGGCACGTCCTGGCGATCGCGGCGCCGCACCAGCCGCAGCGCAGCGGTGCCTGCGGGCCCGGCAGCTCAGCGGGACCGCCGCAATCGCATCTGGCCGGAGTGCGGCAGCGCTCGCAGCCGACTGCCGCGAGGTAACCGCGGCGCGGGACCTGGAAGAGCACGGGTCCGGAGGCGAGTGCCTCGCGCGCGGTGCGCAGTGCGAGGCCCGGCAGGCGCGCGGACCTGGCCGCCTCATCCCTGGCCAGCTCGGCTTCCTCGCCTGCGGGCAGCACTCGCGGAGCGGCCAGCCGGACGGCCGTCCGGTCCGCTGCCAGGGGTCGGGCCCACCCAGTCGAAATCAGCAGCTCAGCCTCGGCCGTGCGGGCGAAGCCGCCTATCAGCGCCGCCGACCGGTCCCGATGCGCCCGCAGCGCCAGCACCTCGCGGGCGTGCGGATACGGCGCTCGCGGCTCCGAATGCAGGTCGTTGCCCTCATCCCAGAGGACCACGAGGCCCAGGCCGGCCACCGGGGCGAACTCCGCCGACCGCGTCCCGGCGACCACCGTTATCTCGCCGCCCGCCACGGCCAGCCAGCGCCGGTAACGCTCGGCTGGCCCCAGGCTCGCTGACAGCACGGTATGACCGCCGGCCGGGAGCTGCCCGCAGTTCGACGCGGCCACCAGGGCCCGGTCGACCAGTTCGAGATCGCGGGCGTCTGGCACTACCACCAGGGCACCGCGTCCAGAAGCAGCGACAGCGCACACGGCCGCTGCGATCTCCGCGGGCCAGTCCGGGCCGGGCAGGGCGGACCAGACGGCCCGCGGGCTACGCCCGTCAGCCAGCGCGGTCAGGAACGACGGCCCGTCCCGGTAACGGTCCCACAGCCGCGGTGTGCCGACCACGCCCGGCGATCCGGCCGGGCTGGTCTGGCCGCAAGCGCCCGGCACCTCAGCTGTACGCAGGCCCGCCGCCTCCCGCGGCGGTGCCGCGGCATCCGTCTCCGGCGCTGTTCGGGCATCGCCAGCCTGCGCGAGCGAACGGGTTGCGCCAGCGCGCGCATGCCTGGGCGGGACCGCCAGCCGTAGCACGTCGGCCAGTGTGCCGCCGTACCGGTCGGCCACCGCCCTGGCCAGGCTAGCCAGTTCCGGCGTGAGCACAGTCTCGGCCGAGACCACTCGTTCCAGGTAGCCGAGCTTGCCTTGATGCTCGCTCTGCTCCGTCCTGGCCAGCAGGAATCCGCCGGTCAGCCGCCCTGCGAAGCGGACCCTGACCCGGCAGCCGGGCACCGCGACGTCAGCGAGAGCGGCGGGCACGAGGTAGTCGAACGGCCGGTCCAGGTGCGGCAGCGAGATCTCCACCGCGACGCTGGCGACCGGCAGTTCCGCGGCGGGCTGCCGGGTGGCCCGGCGGCGCGCATCGCGACCTGGCGCATCGCGACTCGGCGCATCGCGACTCGGCGCATCGCGACTCGGCGGGCCAGCGCTGATCGCACGGGAACCGGCAGTCCTCGCGCGATCGTCCAGCGTCCGGTCCGGCACGCCTCCTGTCCTATCAGAGTCGTACGACTATCAGGTCCGAGCGGTATGACCATCTGGGCCGGAGCGGTACGCCCATCCAGGAATCTCCTCCGCCCGGCACCACCACCGCCCGGCACCACCAGCGCCCGGCATCATGACTGGCCGCGAGCAGGGCGCCGTCGCGGCCCGGCCCGGCTGCGGAGCCCGCGGCGGAACCGGGTGTGCAGCTCAATGGTGGCCAGCACGCTCGGCCCGTAGGACCACACGTTGCGGTGCTGGTGCACCCAGGCCGACGCGGCCCGGCCCATCTCGGCCGCCTCGGCGCGGTGCTCGGCGACCCAGGCCAGTTTCGCCGCCGCGGCAGCGACGTCCGGTGTACCGCGTATTCCGGACGGCTCCGTTCCGTTATGTAGATGCGTCTCCCAGCCTGCAGGCGGTACTGCCAGGACCAGATCGGGGACCTCCCGGCAGATGTCGCCCTGGCCTTCGGAGGACAATGCGACGACCGGCAGGCCGGTGGCCATGCCCTCGATGAGCGGCAGGCCAAACCCCTCGCTACCCAGCGCCAGCACGACGTCGGCCTGCTGATACCAGTGCGCAATCCCCCTAGTCGGCTCTTCGGCAGTCACCAGGGTGATCCGCGGATCGTCGGGGAAGTCCTGCCGGTGACCGAACCGGCACTTGAGGATCAGCCGTGCCGACCGGTCGCCCTCGAACGCCAGCTGCCACGCCGCGATGGCCTCGGGCAGGTGCTTGCGGTCGGCAAGTCCCGGCAGTCCGGCCAGCCTGTTATAGACCGCGCTGACGATGAGGGTCGTCGTCCCCTCCCTGGCCGGCCGGGACAGGCAGGGGTAGGCGGCCGGATCGATTCCGTCCGGCACGACTTCAATGGGCGCGGTGATGCCGCTGGCCCGGTAGGCATCCGCGACGAAACGGGTCGGCACGATGACCACGGCAGCGCGGTTGAGCCGCCGCGCCCAGCCCGCCGGAAGCCTGCTGGACTCATACATTGACCGGACGAACAGTTCGGTGCGGCCGAAGCAGTCCAGGTCAGCGCGCATCCAGCTGGAGTACAGCACCGGGCCGTTCACGTGCGGCGCCGAGCGGGCCCAGATGCTCAGCAGCTCGGCCGAGCAGCCTGCGGTGTCCAGGAAGTGCGGCTGGAGGTTCAGCTTCGCGCCCGCGCGGTGCATGCCCAGCACCAGGTACTCGTTCATGCTGGCGAATCCGGAATGCACGGCGAATTCGCCGACCACGGTGATCGCCATCAGCAGGGCAGGGCGGCGGCCTGCGGCCGCGCGGCAATGCCGGCCAGCGTCCGGCGGCGGCGCCGCGATCGCATCCCGGCCGCCAGCACATACACCGCCGCCATCGCGATGGCCAGCGCGCTGAGCTGCTCGGTCCAGCCCATGCCGGTCGCGCCAAGCAATTCGGCGCCGCCGTGCCGGGCGACGGTCAGCGCGGCGGCAATGAGCGCGAGATTGCGTGCCACCCCCCGCCAGGAAATGAGCTCGCCGGTCGTGGTCAGGCAATGGCAGGCAATGTCCAGATGGCGGAAAAGCGCGGTGGTCACCGCGCCGGCCAGCACGGCGAGCAGGCCCGCGCCGGCCAGCACCGAGCCCGCGCCCAGCAGGCCAGAGACAACGGCGAGCCCGCAGCCGATCTCAGCGGCGGGGAGCCCCAGTGCCGCGCAGCTCACCAGCCGTGGTGGCAGCAGCCGGTAAGACGCGAGCCACACCTGCCGCCAGGCGACGGTCGACCACAGCTTCGTTAAGCCGGCGATCAGCAGGCTGCCGCCGATGACGACCCGGGTGACAAGATCGAAGGCAGTCCACATGACTCTCTCGACACTCTCCGCACTGACAGCGTCACGTTACGTGCTCACCTATCGCGGGTCAACCGGAACTACGGACCAGTCCGTCGCCGTCATCCCGGGCACGATTGAGGGAACGTGGTGCCGTCCGCCGTCAGCTGTGTCAGCACGTCCGCGGGCACTGGGCGACCGTGGACCACGTCAGCCTGGACCTGCTGCAGGTCGCTGGCCATGCCGAACAGTGCCGTCCGCAGCGGGATCTGCGTCGTCTCGGCAGCCGCAGCGTTTGCCTTGCTCGCAGCTGCGGCTAGAGCCGCTTCCTGTACGGCGGCGGGAGCCTTGGCGTTGACGGCGCTGATCGCCCTGGCGTAGTCGGCGCGCACCGACGCGGGGTAGCCGGCGCAGCCGGCCGGAGATCCGGAACCTGTGGCGACCACGATGACGATGACGACCGCCCACACGGCGGACAGTGCGATCGCCGTCCAGTAGGCCAGTCGGCCCTGTCCTGCCGGGCCCGCCCGGCGCAGGCCGAGTATGCCCAGAACCAGGCCGGGTACGACCAGCGGGACGACGCCGGCGATCACCGCGGCGGACGGCTGCCAGCTAGCGACCGGCCCTGAACTGGGGCCAGGCTGGCGGCCCGCGCCGGTCTGCGCGGTGCTGCCGGCGGGACCTGCGTCACCGGCCGTCGCGGACGGGCTGACCCGGCTCGCGCCGCCCTGTCCCGCAGCCTGCCCCGCCGGGCCCGCGCCGTCGGCGCTCCGTCCCCCGGCGCTTGGTCCTCCGGAACTCCGTCCTCCGGAACTCCGTCCTCCGGAACTCCGTCCTGCGGGACTCGGTCCTGCGGGATTCGGTCCGCCAGGATGCGATTCTCCGGGACCCGGCCACGGGCCTGACTCCCACGGCGGCGGGCTGTCCACGCTCGGGGCAGGCCCGTCAGATGCCCACGGCGGGGCGCCAGCCGCTTGGGCGCGACCGGGGTCCTGTTCCTGGCCCTCGTCCCAGGACTCGGTCATGGATTCGGGCAGCAACCCGGCGCGACCTGTCGGCAGGAACCATAGCGCTTGGCTGCCCGATCCAGCGGCGCCGTCGGCAGCTGCCGGCAATCCGGCGGCGCCGGCCGGCCCGGCGCGGTCCGGCAGCCCGTCGCCGTCCGGCAGCCCGGCTGCTTGCGGCGGATCCGGCTGGGCAGTCTTCGGCTCCGGTTCAAACCAGGGGTCGTGCGGCGCTGCGCCATCGCTGGCAACTGTGCCCGGCCCGTCTTGTCCGCTGCGGCTGGCCTGGCCGAGACCGTCGTCCGGCGTAGCCTCGTCCGGCGGCGCGTCGAGGTCAGGCTTCGCCGTTACGGCAATCTCGCCGGACAATTTCTCAGACGTCATCCATCACCAGACCACCGTCGGATCAGCAACCAATAGGCAAAGATGCTACGCCAATGCCCCATCAGCGGCTGGATAATACAAATTAGCCGATAGCGATCTTAGTGGCAGGCACTGGACAGCCTGTCGGCCGTTGTGGACTGTTCTCTGGTCAGTGACCGATCGCGGACCGCAGTGCTTCGGCCCGGTCTGTCCGCTCCCAGGAGAAGTCGGGCTCCTCGCGGCCGAAATGCCCGTACGCCGCCGTCTGGGCGTAGATCGGCCTGAGCAGATCCAGGTCGCGGATAATGGCGGCCGGCCGGAGGTCGAAAACCTGCAGCACCGCGTCCTGGATCCGCTCCAGCGGGGCGCGCTCGGTGCCGAAGCACTCGACGAACAGGCCAACCGGCTTCGCCTTGCCGATGGCATAGGCGACTTGCGCCTCGCACCGGTCAGCCAGGCCCGCAGCTACCACGTTCTTGGCGACCCAGCGCATCGCGTAAGCCGCGCTGCGGTCGACCTTGGACGGGTCCTTGCCGGAAAATGCGCCGCCGCCATGCCGCGCCATCCCGCCGTAGGTGTCAATGATGATCTTGCGGCCGGTCAGGCCCGCGTCTCCCATCGGGCCGCCGATCTCGAACCTGCCGGTGGGGTTGACGAGCAGCCGGTACCCGGCCGTGTCCAGTTCCAGCCCGGCTAGCACTGGCTCGACAACGTGGTCGCGGATGTCCGGGGTCAGCAGGCCGGCCAGGTCGATGGCGGGCGCGTGCTGTGTGGACACCACGACGGTGTCGAGCCGGACCGGCTCGTCACCGGAGTACTCAATGGTGACCTGCGTCTTGCCATCCGGGCGGATGTACGGCACCTCGCCACTGCGGCGAACCTCCGCCAGCCGCCTGGCCAGCCGGTGCGCGAGCGTTATCGGCAGCGGCATCAGCTCAGCGGTGTCACGGCAGGCGTAGCCGAACATCAGGCCCTGGTCGCCCGCACCCTGACGGTCGAGCTCATCCGAGCCCTCCCCCTCGCGATGCTCGACCGCGTCACGTACGCCCTGAGCAATGTCCGGCGACTGAGAGCCGATCGATACCTGCACGCCGCAGGACGAGCCGTCGAAGCCCTTGGCGGAGGAGTCGTAGCCGATCTCGAGGATCTTCTCCCTGATGATGCCCGGGATGTCGACGTAGGTCTCGGTCGTGACCTCGCCGGCCACATGCACCTGACCAGTCGTGATCAGCGTCTCCACGGCCACCCGGCTGCGGGTGTCGCCCTTCAGCATGGCGTCCAGGATCGCGTCGCTGATCTGGTCGGCCATCTTGTCGGGATGGCCCTCAGTGACGGACTCGGATGTGAACAGACGACGAGCCACCTGGCACCTTTTCCTCTGATCGCGGCGCGTTGCCGGCAGTTAGCGCGCGCAGCTACCGCGCGGGATCTCCGCCGAATTCTAACGGTGCGCCGTCGTGCGGCGGGACGCGCGGCCAGTTTCCGGCCGCGGGCCTGGTGCCGGGCAGGACTGGCCAGGCGTCAGCCGCGCAGGATGCCGCCCTGCCGCTCGTGCTCTGTCACCAGCCACCCGCTGATCCGGCTGTCGTGGCACGGCCGCCCGGCCTCCAGGTCATCGAGGTAGCTGACGTCAGCCGCCAGCCGCCGCCGGAACTCGGCGGCATCGCCGGCCTGGCCATGGCCTGGCACGACGACGCGCACGTCCAGGGCCGCAAGGCGGTCCAGGCCCTCGCGGTAGCGCGCGACGGCTTCGGAGCCGCACCCTCCCAGCAGCGGGATCTCGACGTCCGAGCACATGTCGCCGGCCACCAGTGTTCTGGTTGCGGGAAAGTACACCGCTGCGTGCCCGGCTTCGTGGCCGTCGTGCACGATCACCTCGGCAACCGGGCCACCCCAAGGGATGCGCGTCGCCTCCAGTGGCCGGAGCTGACCGAGCAGTTCCAGGTCATGACCAGGTACCTCGCGCTCGGCCGCCTCGATCAGGGCCGCACGGTCGCGCCTGGCCAGCGCGGCAGCGGCGGGCGCGGCATATCGCGGCGCATCGCCGAGCTCATCGCACCACAGCACATGGTCCCAGTGGGGATGGGTAGCCCAGCCCGCCTCGGGGCGGAGTCCCCGGCCGGCCAGCTCGCTGGCCAGGCCGCGCACCTCCGCAGCCGAGATGGCCGGATCTATCACCAGGCAGCGGCCGTCGCGCCCGGCCGCCACTGTGCTCGTCGTGGCGTACAGCTGGCCGGTGGCCACCAGGATGCCGGGCGCAACCTCAGCGAGCTGCCTCATGGCGCGCGCCGCTAGCCGAGCCGGGCGGCGACGAGGTCCCAGATCGCGTCGGCGATGTCGTCCTTGGCTGCGCGCGGCAGCCTAACCTGGGCCCCGTCGGTAGTCAGCACGACAGCCTCGTTGTCGGCCGTGCCGAAGGCCAGGCCGTCCCCCACCTGGTTCACCACCAGCATGTCGCAGCCCTTGCTCGCCAGCTTCGCCTGGCCGTTGGCGATCAGATCGCCCGTCTCGGCGCCGAACGCAACAATAAGCTGACCAGGTTCGCGGCGGCCCGCGACCAGGTCCCGGACGATGTCGCGGTTCTCGGTGAGAACAATCGGGTCCGGCCCGGCACCGGTCTTCTTGATCTTGGCGTCGCTTCTCGTCACCGGCCGGAAATCGGCTACAGCGGCCGCCATCACAATCACGTCCGCCTGACCGGCGGCCATCAGCATCTCGTCCCGCAACTGGCTCGCGGACTTGACCCGGATCAGCTTGACTCCGGCTGGGTCTGCCAGCTCGGTGTTGGCGGCAACCAAGGTCACCTCAGCGCCCCGGCTTGCCGCCGTCCTGGCCAGCGCGTAGCCCTGCTTACCAGAGGACCAGTTGCCCAGGTAACGGACCGGGTCGAGTTCCTCTCGCGTACCGCCAGCCGACACCAGGACGCGCCGTCCGGCCAGGTCCGGCACCAGCCCGGCGGCACCGCGGGCGAGCACGCGCACAGCCGCCGCGAAGATCTCGGCAGGCTCCGGCATCCGGCCCGGCCCGGTGTCCCGGCCGGTGAGCCGCCCGGAGGCTGGGTCGAGCACGATGCAGCCACGGGTCCGCAGCGTCCCGGCGTTGGCCTGCGTGGCCGGGTGCTCCCACATCTCGGTGTGCATCGCCGGAACGAAAATGACCGGACAGCGTGCCGTCAGCAGTACCGCTGTCAGCAGGTCGTCGGACATTCCCGCGGCCGCGCGTGCCATCAGGTCGGCGGTAGCTGGCGCCACGAGCACCAGATCGGCCTCCTGGCCGAGCCGGACATGCGGCACGTCGGGCACGGAGTCCCAGGGAGTCACCGACACCGGCTGGCCAGACAGGGCCTCCCAGGTGGCCGCGCCCACGAAGCGCAGGGCTGCCGGGGTCGGTACCACCCGGACCTCATGCCCGGCCTCGGTCAGCAGCCTGAGCAGCTCGCAGGCCTTGTAGGCCGCGATGCCGGCCGAAACGCCGAGGACTATGCGCACGGCGAGCCTCCGGCGGGTCAGGCCTCCGGCGTCTCGCCGCTGAGCAGGCGCTCGCTGATCTCGCGCAGGGCGATGGAGAGCGGCTTCTCCTGGACGCGGGTCTCGACTAGCGGGCCGACGTACTCAAGCAGGCCCTCGCCGAGCTGGGCGTAGTAGGCATTGATCTGCCGCGCGCGCTTGGACGCCATGATGACCAGGCCGTACTTGCTGTCCACGACCTCAAGCAGATCGTCGATAGGCGGGTTAATAATGCCCTCTACGGATTGAGTCCCAGCCACCTTGCGCCTTCCAGATCCGGATCGCAGTGTTTCCCCGGCTCGGCATTCGCCTGCTGGGCAAGAATCAAGGCTACCAGCTGATCGCACACATCCCCGACGGACGTGTTGACGAGCGTGATGTCGAACTCGGGCTCAGCTGCCAGCTCGGTCCGCGCCGCGGCCAGGCGTCGGCTGATGACCTCAGGCGGCTCAGTGTTCCGGCTGGTCAGCCGACGCTCCAGTTCCGCCCAGGACGGCGGCGCGAGAAAGATCAGCAGTGCACCCGGCACCGCTGCCCGCACCTGGCGCGCGCCGGCCACATCGATCTCCAGCAGCGCCGGAGCGCCCTGGTCGATTCGCTGCTGCACCTGCGCTCGCGGCGTGCCATACCGGTTGCCAGCGAACGTTGCCGATTCGAGCAGCTCGCCCTTGGCGGCCATTTCGTCGAATTCCCGGTCGCTGACGAAGAAGTACTCGCGCCCGTCCATTTCGCTCGGCCGCGGCGAACGGGTCGTAACGGACACCGACTGCCAGATCCACGGGCACTTGCCGCGCAGCCGCGCGACGACTGTGCTTTTGCCCACACCGGACGGGCCGGACAGGACAGTAAGCCGGGCAGGGACGAGGGCGCCGCGGCGCAGCCCGCGCGGCTCGGCTGCGAGCATGCTTCCCGCGGCCCCCTCCCTGGCGCCTGCTGCCTTCGTCAGATGTCTCCGCCGAACTCGCCTTCCAGCGCGCTCCGCTGGTTGGCGCCCAGGCCACGCACACGCCGCGATTCCGCGATGCCCAGCCGTTCCATGATCTGCTTCGCCCGCACCTTGCCGACGCCCGGCATGGACTCCAGCAGTGCCGACACCTTCATCTTGCCCACCACGCCGTCGGTCTGCCCCTCCTTAAGCACCTGGGGCAGCGTGGTCGAGCCATGCTTCAGCTTGTTCTTCACTTCCGCACGGTCCTTGCGGGCCTGGGCAGCCTTCTCAAGTGCCGCTGCCCGCTGCTCGGGAGTGAGTGGAGGAAGAGCCACGCGAGGTCACCTCGGGTTTCGTATCGAAAAAGTCGCTCCGCGAGGGGAAACTAGCGAGTTCGGCCCGCATCGGCAACGCGAACCCCCGTTTGTAGCGGCACAAATTATCCAATATGACGCAACGTACAAGGCTGTGCACTAAGCGTAGTTGTATTTCCGCAGGTAGCGCAAGGATTTCGCTAATCGCCGCCAGCACCGGCGGGTCGATCTTATGCCCGGTGCGCACCAATCAGCGACCATTGCCACTGGATGGCCCGGAATCGGCGGCTCGGCAGCTCGGAAACTGGGCGGCTCGATGGCTCGGAGGCCTGTCGCGCAGCTGATCGCGGTTAGCCGCGCAGCACCTCGGCGCGCCGCAGCGACGCCGCGATGGCCGCAGCCGCGGCGCCAGGATCCGCAACCCCGGTGATCGGCCGGCCGATCACGAGCAGGTCAGCGCCGGCCCGCAGGGCCTCCTCCGGGGTGGCGACCCGGGCCTGATCATGCATCTCGGTGCCGGCCGGGCGAACTCCCGGCGTAACCAGCAGGATGTCGTCACCAACCTCGGCACGGACTGCCGCAACTTCCTGCGGCGAGCACACCAGGCCGCCGGCGCCCGCCTCAACCGCAAGCACGGCCAGTCGCCGGGCAGCGTCGCTGACCGGCCCAGCCAGCCCGATCCGGTTCAGATCGCTCTCACCCAGCGAGGTAAGCACCGTCACGGCCACGATCGTGGCGTCCGGGGCCGCCTGAGCCGCCGCCTTGATGGCGGCAGGGCCGGCGGCGGCGTGCACCGTCAGCAGCGCCGGCCGGAGCCTGGCAACGGCCCTGGCCGCGCCCGCCACGGTCGCCGGGATGTCGTGGAGCTTGAGATCCAGGAACACCTGGACACCGCTCGCGCCGCGCACCGAGGCAACCGCGTCCGGGCCATAGCGGAGGTACAGCTCAAGCCCGACTTTCACCGTGCTCACGTGCGGAGTCACCAGCCCGGCCCAGCGGGCCGCAGTCTCCAGGTCCGGCGCGTCCAGCGCGACGGCAATCGGTGCGTGGCCGGCCATCAGGTCCTCCTCACCCTGGCGCTCGGGCTGAGCGGGCGTCCCGCCGGTGCACGGGCCTCGTGCGCGAGCCCTACCACGTCAGCAAGCCGTTCAATCCCTCGCGTGGTGAGTTCCTCCTCCAGTTCCCGCAGTATCCGCATGCAGGCCGACGGGTCGTGGAAGATCGTGGTGCCCACGCTGACCATCGACGCGCCCGCCAGGATCAGCTCCAGCGCGTCCCGGCCGCTCTGGACGCCGCCCATGCCGATGATCGGGACGCCGGGCAGCGCCTCGCGCACCTGCCAGATGCAGCGGACCGCCACCGGCCTGATGGCCGGCCCGGACAGCCCGCCGGTCAGCCCGGCCAGCTGGGGCCGCATGGTATCGGTGTCGATGACCATGCCAAGCAGCGTGTTGATCATCGACAGCCCGTCGGCGCCGGCCGAGACGCAGGCCTTCGCGATCGAGACGATGTCGGTGACGTCGGGCGATAGCTTGGCGAACACCGGGATGTCATAGCGCGCCCGGCCGCGGACTGCCTCGATCACCGCCGCGGATGAGTCCGGGTCGCAGGCGAAGACCTGGCCCCGGTGCTCGACGTTCGGGCAGGAGATGTTCACCTCGATCGCGGTAACGCCGGCCGCATCAGACAGCCGTGTCGCCAGATCGGCATACTCGGCGACTGACCCGCCGGCTATCGACACCACCGCCCTGGCTCCCCGGGACAGCAGCCAGGGCAGGTCACGCTGCAGAAAGGCGTCGATGCCCGGGCCCTGCAAGCCGATCGAGTTCAGCATCCCGCTCGGCGTCTCCGCCATCCGCGGCGTCGGCCGCCCGGACCGCGGACCGAGCATGACCGACTTGGTGACGATCGCCCCGATCTTGGAAACGTCCATGAACTGAGCGAGCTCCCGGCCAGCGCCCGCGCAGCCGGAGGCTGTCAGGATGGGGTTGGGCAGCTCCACGTGGCCGAGCTTGGCCCGCAGGTCAACTGCCATGGCCATGCCTCCCGGACCGGCGGCCCGGCGGCTCGGCCGCCCGGCCCCGCCGCGCCTGGTCACCGGCCTGACCGTCGCCAGGCTCGTGGCCGTTCCGACCATCGGCGGCTGATGCCGCGTGATCGGCCGCCGCCCGCCGGGACCGCGGTTCCCAGCCGGGTGCCCCGAAGGCGTCGAACGGAATCGTGCCGACGTCGTCCCACCGGACCTGCTCGCCGCGGAACACCGGGCCGTCCACGCAGGAGCGGGACATCCTGGTGATGCCGTCGCTGCCGACAACCGGCAGCACGCAGGTCATGCAGACCCCGAACCCGCAGGCCATGGCCTCCTCGACGGCCGCCTGCACCGGGATGTCATACCGGCGCGCCAGCGCCGTTACCTGACGGAGCATCGGCATCGGCCCGCATGCGTAGATCACGTCGGTCCGGCCGTCGTGAATGACCTGATCCAGCATGTCGGTAACGAGGCCACGGCTACCCAGCGAGCCGTCCTCGGTGGTTATCGTGGCCGACCGACCGGTGCGCCGCGCGGTCAGCGCGCCGAACACCCGGTCCCCGCTGCCGGCCCCGAGCAGGAAATCGACCTCGCACCTGCGCTCGCGCAGTTTCGCGGCCAGGGCGAACAGCGGAGCACTCCCGTAGCCGCCGCCGATCAGCAGGCAGCTGGCCGGATCACGCGGCAGCGGGAACGGCTTGCCAAGCGGGCCGGTGACATCCAGGACGTCCCTGGCGCGCCGCTCGGCCAGCCATTGCGTGCCGCCGCCGTGCACGGCGAACACGAACTCGACAGTGCCGCCGTGATCTGGCCGCACATCGTGGATGGAGAACGCCCTGCTCAGGAGCATCGATGTGGCCGGACCACCGACGGCGAGGGTGATGAACTGCCCCGGCTTGAAGCGGGCCGCGATGGCCGGCGCGACCAGCGTCATCGCGTAGTAGGCATCTACCCGGCGCACTGTCAGCACGGTGCCGCGCACCTGCACCGGACCAGCCTGGGCATCCATCTCGCTGTGCGTCATGGCGTCTGCGGCCCTGTCGCCGCCGGCCGGCCGCGCTGGCCCGTCCCAGCCGCTCCGCGCAGCCGCGCTGCGTGCTCCTGGAGCGATCGCACGCCCACCTCATCCCTGTTTATTGCCTCAATGCCCTGCACCGCGGCGGCGAGGCCCTGCACGGTCGTGATGCACGGGATGCCGCGCCGGACGGCCGCGGTCCGGATCTCGTAACCGTCGCGACGGAAGCCGGACTGACCCGGACCGCCGAACGGGGTGTTCACGATGAGATCCACCTGCCCGTCCAGGATCCTTTCCACGATGGTTGGCTCATCGTCCGGTCCGCGGCCTTCGCTGTGCTTACGCACGATCGTGGCACGCACCCCGTTGCGGCGCAGAACCTCTCCGGTTCCGCTCGTCGCCCAGATCTCGAATCCCAGCTCTGCCAGCCTTTTCACCGGAAAGATCATGGAACGCTTGTCCTTGCCGGCCACGGTCACGAACGCCCGGCCCTTGACCGGCAGCGATCCGTAGGCGGCAGCCTGCGACTTGGCGTAGGCCGTGCCGAACACCTCGTCGATGCCCATGACCTCACCGGTCGAGCGCATCTCCGGTCCCAGCACCGTGTCCACGCCCTCGCCGCTGGAGTCGGCGAACCGCGCGAACGGCAGGACCGCCTCCTTGACCGCGATCGGCGCGTCGAGCGGCAGGGTTCCGCCGTCGCCGGAAGACGGCAGCATTCCCTCCAGCCGCAGCTCCGCGACGGTCGCGCCAAGCATGATGCGTGCGGCCGCCTTGGCCAGCGGCACGGCGGTCGCCTTGGAGACGAACGGCACGGTTCGCGACGCGCGGGGGTTGGCCTCCAGCACATACAGCACTCCGGCCGCCAGCGCGTACTGGACGTTCAGCAGGCCCCGTACGCCGACCCCGCGGGCGATCGCCTCAGTGGAGGACCGGACCAGCGCGATGTACTCCTGGCCGAGCGTGATCGGCGGCAGCGCGCAGGCGGAGTCACCGGAATGAATTCCGGCCTCCTCGATGTGCTCCATCACCCCGCCCAGGAATAGCTCCTCGCCGTCGAACAGCGCATCTACGTCGATCTCGATCGCATCGTCAAGGAACCTGTCGATCAGGACCGGGTGCTCGGGGCTCGCCTCCGTCGCGCGGCGGACGTAGTCGGCCAGCGAGCTGTCGTCGTAGACGATCTCCATGCCCCGGCCGCCGAGCACGTACGACGGCCGTACCAGGACCGGGTAGCCGATCTCGTGGGCGACGGTCTCGGCCTCCGCGACTGAGGTCGCGGTGCCGTGCCTGGGCGCCAGCAATCCGGCCGCGGCCAGCACCATGCCGAACTCGCCCCGGTCCTCGGCCAGGTGGATAGCTTCCGGCGAGGTGCCGACGACCGGCACGCCGTCGGCTGCCAGCGCCCTGGCCAGCCCGAGCGGGGTCTGGCCGCCGAGCTGAACGATGACCCCGGCCACCACGCCGGTGTGCTGCTCGGCGTGCACCACCTCAAGCACGTCCTCCAGCGTGAGCGGCTCGAAATACAGCCTGCCGGACGTGTCGTAGTCCGTGGACACGGTCTCGGGGTTGCAGTTGACCATGACCGTCTCGTAGCCCGCCTCGGCCAGCGCGAACGAGGCATGCACGCAGGCATAGTCGAACTCGATGCCCTGCCCGATCCGGTTCGGCCCGCTGCCGAGGATGATCACTTTCGGTTTATCCGAGGCCGGCACCTCGGTGCCGAGGTCGTAGGTGGAGTACAGATACGGGGTCCGCGCCGCGAACTCGGCCGCGCAGGTGTCCACCGTGTGGTACACCGGCCGCACGTTCTCCTCCCGGCGGATCTGCCGGACCTCGGCTTCGGTCTTGCCGGTGAGCTGGCCGATCTGCGCGTCCGAGAACCCGTCTGCCTTCGCGGCAGCAAGTGCCCTCGCGGTGGCCGGCCCGCCTACCCCGATGCCGTCATCGCGGACCCGCCGCGCGTGTTCCTCGATGCCGGCAATCTGATCGATAAACCAGGGGTCGATGCCGCTGGCCGCCGACACCTCGGCTATCGATGCGCCTGCCCGCAGTGCCTGGTGCACGGTAGCCAGCCGGCCATCATGCGGCAGCATGCAGGCCGCCAGCAGCTCCGCCTTGTCCCCGGCCGGGACTGCCCAGGTGAACATCGCGCTGCGCTGCTCCAGCGACCGCTGCGCCTTCTGCAGCGCCTCGGCGAAATTGCTGCCGATGGCCATCGCCTCGCCCACCGACTTCATGTGCGTGGTCAGCACCGGATCAGCGCCGGGGAACTTCTCGAACGCGAACCGCGGCACCTTGACCACCACGTAGTCGAGTGACGGCTCGAAGCTGGCCGGCGTCTCGCCGGTGATGTCGTTACGGATCTCGTCCAGGGTGTAGCCGATGGCCAGCCGGGCGGCAATCTTGGCGATCGGAAACCCGGTCGCCTTCGAAGCCAGCGCGCTGGAGCGGGACACCCTCGGGTTCATCTCGATCACGACCATCCGGCCGGTCTGCGGGTGCACGGCGAACTGGATGTTGCACCCGCCGGTATCCACCCCGACCGCGCGCGCTGTCGCGATCGCCACATCGCGCATGTGCTGGTACTCCCGGTCGGTCAGCGTCATGGCCGGCGCCACCGTCACCGAGTCGCCGGTGTGCACGCCCATCGGGTCCACGTTCTCGATCGAGCACACGATCACGACGTTGTCGTGCTTGTCGCGCATCAGCTCGAGCTCGAATTCCTTCCAGCCGAGCACCGATTCCTCGAGCAGCACCTCGGTCACCGGACTGGCATCCAGCCCGGCTGCGGACATCCTGTCGAGCTCAGCCGGGTTGCGGGCTATGCCCGAGCCGGTCCCGCCCAGGGTGAAGGACGGCCGGACAACCACCGGGAAGCCCAGCTCGGCGGCAGCCGCCCGGCAGTCCGCCAGGTTGTGGCAGATGCGGCTGCTCGGCACCTCCGCGCCAATGCGCGTCACGATCTCCTTGAACTGACTGCGATCCTCGCCTGCCCTGATCGCGTCGATGCCCGCCCCGATGAGCTCGACGCCGTATTTGGCGAGGGTGCCGTTGTCGTGCAGCGCCACGGCCGCGTTGAGCGCGGTCTGGCCGCCGAGGGTGGCCAGGATCGCGTCCGGCCGCTCGATCGCTATCACCTTCGCCAGCACGTCCGGAGTGATGGGCTCGACGTAGGTGGCGTCGGCGAACTCCGGGTCGGTCATGATCGTCGCCGGATTGGAATTGACCAGGCTGACCCGGATGCCCTCCTGCCGCAGCACCCGGCAGGCTTGCGTGCCCGAGTAGTCGAACTCGCAAGCCTGCCCGATAATGATCGGCCCCGAACCGATGACCAGCACGGACTTCAGGTCGGGCCGCCTAGGCACGGTGCGCTCCGTCCGTCATCGGGACATCTCCATCAACTCGCAGAACTCGGTGAACAAGCCGGACGCATCGTGCGGGCCGGGCGCGGCCTCTGGGTGATACTGCACGCTGAACGCGGGGGCATCGAGCAGCCGCAGTCCCTCGACGACGCCGTCGTTGAGGTTCAGGTGAGTGATCTCGGCCGGCCCGAAGTCGGTGCTGAAGCTGCCGCCGGGCCGGCCATCTGGCAGTTCGACAGCGAAGCCGTGGTTGTGACTGGTGATCTGCACCTTGCCGGTGCGCAAGTCCTGGACCGGCTGATTCACGCCGCGATGCCCGAAGCGCAGCTTGTAGGTGGACAGGTTGAGCGCTCGGCCGAGCACCTGGCTGCCGAGGCAGATGCCGAACACCGGCTTGCCGGCCGCCAGCACGCCCCGCATCGCCGCGACGGCGTAGTCCAGGGCGGCCGGGTCGCCAGGTCCGTTCGAGAAGAAGACGCCGTCCGGGCTGGCAGCCAGGATCTCCGCGGCGCTCGCAGTCGCGGGTAGCACCTGCACGTCGCAGCCCAGCGCCGCCATGGCCCGCGGAGTTGCCGTCTTGATGCCCAGGTCAACCGCGGCGACCCGGAACCGCACCGGGGTACCTGCGGGCGGGCTTACCCGATAGGGCAGCGGCGTGCTGACCAGCCGGGCGAGATCCGCGCCGGCCATCTGCGGGCTGGCCAGGACCCGCTCCAGCAGCTCGGCCGGGTCAGACGTGGCGGCACTGATCCCCGCGCGCATCGCACCGCGATCACGCAGGTGAATAGTGAGGGGCCTCGTTCCCCTCATCGCGATCCCGGTGATGCCCTGTGCTTTCAGCTCTTCCTGCAGGCTGCGCTGCGACCGCCAGTTCGAGGCGAGCCTGGCGGGCTCGCGGACCACGTAACCGCTGACCCAGATCTGGCGCGACTCGGGGTCCTCGTCGTTGATGCCGGTGTTGCCGATATGCGGTGCCGTCATCGCTACTATCTGCCGGCAGTAGGACGGGTCCGTCAGCGTCTCCTGGTAGCCGGTCATGCCGGTGTTGAAGACCATCTCGCCGAAGGTCTCGCCGTCAGCACCGAAAGTGGTGCCACGGAACGTCGTGCCGTCCTCCAGCACCAGCAGTGCCGGGCGGCCTGGCTGCGGCGCGTTCACCGGGCCAGCTTCCCGTCGAGCACGGTCGGGACTCCGCGAAGGAACGTCGCGTGCACCCGGCCTGGCAGCGTCATGCCCGCGAACGGCGTGTTGCGGCTGCGAGAGGCGTGCAGCGCCGCATCGACGACGTCCCGCGCGGACGGGTCGTACAGCACCAGGTTTGCCGGTGAGCCCGCGGCCAGCGGACGGCCGTGCAGCGGTGCACCGGCGCCATCCAGGCCGCCGATCGCGGCCGGGCGGGCGGACATCCGGTCAGCAACCCCGGCCCAGTCCAGCTGCCCGGTTTCGACCATCGCCGCATGCACGACCCGCAGCGCCGTCTCCAGTCCGGTCATGCCGAAGGCCGCAACCTGCCACTCAGTCTCCTTGTCCTCCATCGGATGCGGCGCGTGATCGGTCGCGACGCAGTCGATGGTGCCGTCAGCCAGGCCTGCCCGCAGCGCCGCCACGTCGGCGGCCGTGCGAAGCGGCGGGTTCACCTTGTAGACCGGGTCATAGCTGGTGGCCAGCTCCTCGGTCAGCAGCAGGTGATGCGGGGTGACTTCGGCGGTGACCCGCCAGCCCTTGGATTTCGCCCAGCGGATGATCTCGACCGACCCCGCCGTCGACACGTGGCAGACGTGCAGCGCCGAGTCGACATGCGCGGCCAGCAGGCAATCCCTGGCGATGATGGCTTCCTCGGCCACCGCCGGCCAGCCGGCCAGGCCCAGGGCGGCGGAGATCTCACCTTCGTTGACCTGGGCCCCATCGGTGAGGCGCGGCTCCTGCGCGTGCTGCGCGATGACGCCGTTGAAGGCCTTGACGTACTCAAGCGCGCGCCGCATGAGCACCGCGTCAGAAACGCAGCGGCCGTCATCGGAGAAGATCCGCACCCGCGCGGCGGAGTCGGCCATCGCGCCGAGTTCGGCCAGACGGCTCCCGTCCAGGCCCCTGGTCACGGCGCCGATGGGCTGGACGTCGCAGTAGCCCGCCTGGCGGCCCAGCCGCCAGATCTGCTCCACCACGCCGGCTGTGTCAGCGACGGGATCGGTGTTAGCCATCGCATGCACGGCGGTGTACCCGCCGAGCGCGGCGGCGGCGGTCCCGGTCTCTACTGTCTCGGCGTCCTCACGGCCGGGTTCACGAAGATGGGTATGCAGGTCCACGAGCCCTGGCAGCGCGATGAGACCGCCAGCGTCGAGCACCTGCGCGCCCGGCAGGTTCAGTCCCGTGCCGACCTCGGTAATGAGACCGTCGCGGACCAGCAGGGTGGTGGGGGCGCCACCAGCCACGCTGGCGTCCTTGATCAGCCAGCTCTGACCGCCGCTCATCGGTTCTCCTCCGTCGCAATCTCGCGGCCAGGCTGGTCTCCGCCAGGCCGGCCGCCGCCAGACTCGCCGCCGAGCAGCAGGTAGAGCACGGCCATCCGGACGCTGACCCCGTTCGCGACCTGCTCGACAATCGTTGATCTCGGTGAGTCGGCTACCTCGGCAGCGATTTCCACCCCGCGGTTCATCGGCCCGGGGTGCATGACGATCGCGTGGTCAGGAAGCTGTCCCATCCGCCCGGTGTCCAGCCCGTACCGGCGGCTGTACTCCCGGACTGTCGGGAAGTACGCGGCGTTCATCCGCTCGGCCTGCACGCGCAGCATCATCACCACGTCGCTCTTCGGCAACGCGGCAGACAGGTCGTAGCCGACCTCGCACGGCCAGCTGGACACCGCCACCGGCAGCAGCGTGGGAGGCGCCACCAGCGTGACGTCGGCGCCGAGAGTGTGCAGCAGCAGCACGTTGGACCGGGCTACCCGGCTATGCAGAACGTCGCCGACGATGGTCACCTGGAGGCCTTCGAGCCTGCCGAGCCTGCGGCGCATGGTGAAGGCATCGAGTAGCGCCTGGGTTGGGTGCTCGTGGGTGCCGTCGCCAGCGTTGACCACGCTGCCGCGGACCCAGCGGGCCAGCCGGTGCGGGGCTCCGGATGCGGAGTGCCTGATGACAACGGCGTCTGCACCCATCGCCTCGAGGGTGAGCGCGGTGTCCTTCAGGCTCTCGCCCTTCGCGACGCTTGAGCCCTTGGCGGAGAAGTTGATCACATCCGCCGACAGCCGCTTGGCCGCTGCCTCAAACGAGATCCTGGTCCGGGTCGAGTCCTCGTAGAACAGGTTGACCACGGTGCGGCCACGAAGGGTGGGCAGCTTCCTGATCGGCCGGTCCGACAGCTGGGCCAGCTCCTCGGCCGTGTCCAGGATCACCAGCGCGTCGTCACGGCTCAGGTCGCCGGCCGAGATCAGATGCCGCTTCACTGCCGCGCTCCCGTTCCGCCGGGACCGCCGGGACCACCGCCGGGTGGCTCCGCCCGGGGCCGCCCGCTCCGGCCTGCCGCCTCGCCCGTGCTCGTGCCTGCGCCGGTGCCGGTGCCGGCGCTGGTGCTGGTGCCGGTGCCAGTGCCAGTGCCAGTGCCAGTGCCAGTGCCAGTGCGTAGTGCCGAGTATCACCGCGTCGTGGCCGTCGGTTTCGGCTAGCAGCACCTGGACTACCTCCCGCTGCGATGTCGGCAGGTTCTTGCCGACATAGTCGGCGCGGATCGGGAGCTCCCGGTGGCCGCGGTCGACGAGGACTGCCAGCTGGACGGCCCGCGGCCGGCCGAGGTCGCCGAGCGCATCGAGGGCCGCCCGCACTGTCCGGCCGGAATAGAGAACGTCATCCACCAGCACGACGATCTTGCCGTCAATGCCGGAGGCGGGAACGGCGGTATGTCCGAGTGGCCTGGCGGGCCTGAGCCTCAGATCGTCGCGGTACATGGTGATGTCGAGCGATCCAGACGGCGCGGGCCGCCCCTCGGCCTGGCTCAGTCGTGCGGCGAGGCGGCTCGCCAGCGGCACTCCCCTGGTCGGGATGCCGAGCAGTACCACGTCAGTGCCGCCGTTGGTGCGCTCGAGAATCTCGTGCGCGACCCTGGTCAGGGCGCGACTGATCTCATCTGGCCCGAGCACCACCTTGCCGCCCGGCGGCGTTGTCGACCTGGGCTGGTGGCTGCTTGTTCCGGCGGAGGCACCAGCGAAGGCTGGACCGCCGGTGCCGGCCTGGCTGCCAGTGCTCGCCGTTGCTCCAGTACCCGCGGTTGATCCCGTGCCCGCGGTCAATCCGGAGCCAGCGAAGCCCGCGTTGTCCGGCTGACGCACATGCATCAAAAGGACCCCCTTTCCCGCCTCACAGGACGGGGCTTAAAGGACGTCTGTCTGCACAACCGTACCAGGCTCGCCGTCTCGGCCTGGCGCCTGGCCGAGCCGGAAATCACGGGTCGCACGCACGATCCGCGGACCGGCCCGGGCGATGCGGCTGACCCGCCTACGAAGCCGCGAACGAGATTCTGGTGATGAAGGGGTGACTGTGGTGAGTTAAAGACACGACGTGATTACAAAACGTGATCGATCCGGAACGCGTTGCGATCAGTGATCTCGCTCACAGCCACACTTCACAAGTAGTCCTATTTACGGCAAACAGCGACCCCCGTCGTCACTGGCCGAAAGCACGGAAACGCCGGCTCTGTAGCAATTCCCGACGCGCTCGTGCGGAGACTGTCCGGGCCGGCATGGGATGCGCCGAGGCGCGCAGGTTCATCCGGTTTTTGCCATTCGGCTTGACCTTGCGCTCCGGGGCGCCTACCGTCACTGTCCGTAACCGTTACTTTCAGCTATGACAGGCCAGGGGGCCGTAACTATGGCATCTGATTACGCCAAGACCCTCGGCGCGCGACTGCGCGCCATCCGCACCCAGCAGGGGCTTTCGCTGCATGGCGTTGAGGAGAAGTCCCGCGGCCGGTGGAAGGCCGTTGTTGTTGGTTCCTACGAGCGCGGCGACAGGTCCGTGACCGTGCAGAAGCTCGCCGAGCTTGCGGAGTTCTACGGGGTGCCAGTTTCGGAACTGCTGCCAGGCGATGCGATGCCGGGCATCATCACCCCGGCTCCCAAGCTCGTTATCGACCTGGAGCGGATGGCGCAGCTCCCCAAGGACAAGGCTGGTCCGTTGTCCCGCTACGTCGCCACCATTCAGAGCCAGCGCGGTGACTACAACGGCCGGGTGCTCTCCATCCGCCAGGAGGACCTCCGCTCGCTCGCCGTCATCTATGACAAGAGCCCCTCGGATCTGACCGAGGAGCTCATCAGCTGGGGAATTCTCGACTCGGATGCCCGTGGCGCGATTGACCAGTTCTAGCTAAACCGCGGCCGTTACCGCTGTCAGGCCGACTGGAGAGCCGCAAGGCTCCCTAGTCGGCCTGACTGATGTCGGCAGGTGGTCTTGTCAGCCTGCAGTCGGGAGCGGGAGAAGCTCCTGCTCAGCCTGGATGCCCAGCGCGCCCTCGGCGAGGGAGACGAATGCGGCCGCGTCCCGCATCAGCTCGTCGGCTTCGTGCGCGGAGACGGCCCGCGACAGGCCAGCTTCTGCCGCCGCCCGCTTAGCCGCCCCGGCCGCGAAGAAGGCCGCCCACTCGCGCAGCGCCGGCTCCACCTTGGGGAGCAGCTCCCACACGCTCTGCGGCCTCTTCCGCCTGGCTCCAGGCGGCTCGGCGCGGGCGGCTACCACGGCTGCGGCGGCCCGCAACGCCGCCAGATGCGCGTTCACGTACCTGGCGCCCGCGTTCGGCTCGTCTTCGGCGGCTGCCAGGCCGTGCCTAGCCGACTCCATCAGCGCCAGGGCCGAGGGAGCCACACGGCACTGTTGCCATTGCCGTCCTGGCCTCGCCTGAACGATCGCGCTCATCGACACTCCTTCTCAGGTGCTCGGCCGGGCGGGACGCTTCCCCACGCCACACCCGGCCGATCGAGCAACCGAGGGGGCCCGGCTGCAATTCGCACACCGCTATTCGAACATACATTCGTTCGAATGTCTAGCGGTGGCATCTGCGTTCGAAGTTACCTGCAGGGTCTGACAAAACGGCTGGCTGCCGCGCTGACCAGTAGGAACGGTGACCAGGACCAGGACCAGGCGCAGACGCGACGACGGTGGCATGCTGGGAGCGGTCAGGTCGCGGCGCCAACTACGCTTACCGCGTGCAGGACGAACCGAGCATCGCGGACCTGGCCCGGCCAGAGTTCCGGGCCATGCTCAGTGAGCTAACTGCCATCTATGCCGCGGCCATGGGTGCCGGGCCAGCTGAGCTGCCAGCCCGGCGCGCGATCATGGAGCGTCACACCGCGAACCCGTGCTTCCGCTGTGTCGTGGCCACATCCGGCGATCCGCGCCGCGTAGTGGCGTTCGCCTATGGATTCCGCGGCGCTCCCGGCCAGTGGTGGCATGACGTCGTCAGGGCCGGCCTTGCGGCCACGGCAGGGTCGGCCGCCGCTTCCGCGTGGCTCGATGACGTGATGGAAATAGCCGAGGTCCATGTTCTGCCCGAGTATCAGGCGCGCGGCATCGGCCGCCAGATGCTGCTGTCGCTGACCAGGGACCGGGACGAGCGCGTGGCATTGCTGTCCACCAGGGATGCGCCAACGCCGGCCCGGCACCTCTATCAGCGACTCGGGTTCGCCGAACTGCTGCCGCAATTCGAGTTTCCCGGTGGCGGCCCGCTGTACGTCGTCATGGGGGCGCTACTGCCGCTGGGCCAGCAACGGGATCGGGCCGCGTCCGGGCCACCGGAGGCGCCAGAGACGCCGACCGCACCGTCAGGCTGATGCCGTCCGGCCACGCCGTCAGGACGATGCCGTCAGGCTGATGCCACCGGACCAAGACCGAGCACCTGGTAGATCTCCCGGGTCGCGCGCGAGCCGTTAAGGGTGAAGAAGTGCAGGCCCGGCACACCTTCGGCGAGCAGCCGCTCGCACATGGCAGCCGCGAACTCGACGCCGATCTTGCGCACGGCCGATTTATCGTCCGCGTGCGCATGCAGCTCGTCGGCTAGCTCGGGCGGGAACCTGCACCCTGACAGCAAGGCAGCGCGCTCGATTCCCGACACCGAAATGATCGGCATGATGCCGGGGATGACCGGAACGTCACAGCCGCGAGCCGCTACAGCATCGCGAAGCCGCAGGTAGTCCTCGGGATAGAAGAACATCTGGGTGATCGCGAAGTCCGCTCCGGCGCGGACCTTGCGCACGAAGAAATCGACTTCCGACTCCCAGCTCGCTGACCGGATGTGACCCTCGGGGAACGCGGCGACACCGACGCAGAAGTCGCCCGACGCCCGGATCAGGCTGACAAGCTCGTCGGCATAGCGCAGACCGTCCGGGTGCGCTGTCCATTCCGCCCGCGGATCGCCCTGCGGGTCGCCCCGGAGCGCCAGCACATTCCGGACGCCGACGTCGGCATACGACCCGATGACATGGCGGAGTTCGGCAACGGAGTGATTCACCGCCGTCAGATGACCCAGCGGGGTAAGCGTGGTTTCAGCAGCGATCCGGCCGGTCACCCGGACGGTGCGATCGCGGGTAGACCCGCCAGCGCCATAGGTCACCGAGACGAAGGTCGGCCGGAGCGGCTCAAGGTGGCGGATCGCCAGCCAGAGCCGCTCTTCGTCTGCTTCTGTCTTGGGCGGCATGAACTCGAAGGAAAAGGACTGGCGGCCAGCAGCCAGCAAGTCTCTGATCGCGGGAGCTGGGCCAACCGGCATGCTCCCAGGTTATCGGTAGCAGTCTCTGGTCGACGCGTCCGCCTGCTGTCAGCTGCGGCTAGTCTCACGATCATGGCTACCGACCGGGCCGACCGGCCAGACCCGACCGACCGGCCAGACCCGACCGACCGGCCACACCGCGATCAGGCCAGCGCGGCCGGCTCGCCTGCCGGTCGCGCTGGAGCCGGCCCTGCGGCCAGCCATGCCGGCAGCACCCCATCGCGTGACAGTTTCGGCACCCCTGGTCATAAGGCGACCGGCCCGGCCAATGCCAGCGGCGAGACCGCCGACCCGGCCGGGCTTCGTCGCATCCGGCTCGAGGTTGGCCGGACGCTAGAGCTGTTCCTCGGACAGCAGCGCGCCGTGCTGCGCGGGATCAGCGAGGACATGGTGCCCTGGCTGGACGCCGTGGACGGGCTGCTCGCCGGCGGCAAGCGGCTGCGTCCCGCCTTCTGCTACTGGGGCTGGCGCGCCGCCGGCGCCGATGACTGCCCGCAGATCTATACCGCAGCCGCTGCCCTGGAGCTGCTCCAGGCAAGCGCGCTGATCCATGACGACGTCATGGACGCCAGCGAAACCCGGCGGGGCCGGCCCGCCGTGCACAGGCAGTTCGCTGCCCGCCATCAGGCAGCCGGGCACACTGGCTCGGCAGAGCAGTTCGGCGTCGGCGCGGCGATCCTCATCGGCGACGCGCTGCTGTCCTGGACCGATCAGCTCTACCACGACAGCGGTCTCGCTGCTGACGCCCTGCGCCGTGGCCAGCCCTCGCTGGACGCGATGCGCACCGAGGTCGCGGCCGGGCAGTACCTCGACCTGGTGAACCAGGTCGGCGGCAGCGCTTCGGTAGCCGCCGCGATGCGGGTTGTTACCTATAAGACCGCTAAATACACCATCGAGCGCCCGTTGCTGCTGGGCGCGGCGCTCGCTGGCCGCGGCGCCGTCGCGGCTATGTGCTCGGCGTATGGCGTGCCGCTGGGGATCGCGTTCCAGCTCCGCGATGACGTCCTCGGCCTCTTCGGCGACCCGGCGAAGACCGGCAAACCGGTTACCGGGGACATCAAGGAGGGCAAGCAGACGGTGCTGGTGGCACTCGCCCGCGACCGAGCATCCACCCGGCAGGCCGCGCTGCTGGACCGGCACCTAGGCGACCGCTCGCTGTCAGATGCCGCAGCCGCCGATGTTCGGGCTGTCATCGCCGACACCGGAGCACTGGCCGAGTGCGAGGCGATGATCGCGGTCTGCGCCAAGGAAGCGGTGGCGGCCCTGGACGGAGCGGCTATCCCGGACGAGGCGCGAGCCGCCCTCACCGCTCTCGCGGCAATGGCCACCGAGCGCGACGAGTAATCCCCCGTTCGCGTCGTCGCGGCTGCCCGGCGGGGATCGCGCTGGAGGTTCGCTCGACAGCGCCGGATAAATCATGATTTTTGTCTCATGTGGCGAAGCTCGCGCGGCCCGTGTTTAGCGTCGCAGTCACAACGCCGCTCATCTTGTATCGGGAATGCCACAACGCCGCTACAACCAGGCGGATGGCGAGCACAGGAGAAACGCGCCGCCGCTGCTGCTACCGCCGCCGCTGCTACCGCAGCCGACTGGCGAGGCGCGCGGCGGCGGCACCGGGATCTGCCGCCGCGGTGATCGCCCGGACGACGACGATCCGGGATGCGCCGGCCGCAAGCACCTGATCCAGGTTGGCTTCGTCAATGCCGCCGATGGCGAACCACGGCCGTGCCACCCGCAGGCCCGCCACGTACCGGACCAGATCCAGGCCAGGCGCGGGACGGCCGGGCTTGGTCGGCGTTGGCCATACCGGCCCGGCGCAGAAATAGTCAGCGGCCGTGTCGATGCTGGCAGCCAGCGACTCAGCCGCTGCGTGCGAGGACAACCCGATCAGCGGTACCGGGCCGATGAGCTGGCGTGCGACTGCAGCGGGCAGGTCATCCTGGCCAAGGTGCAGCACGTCGGCAGCAGCCGCGTAGGCAACGTCGGCGCGGTCGTTCACCGCGAGCAGCGCGCCATGCACCTCGCAGGCCGCCCGGAACACCTCCAGGTAACGCAGCTCCTGGCCTGCTTCCAGGCCCTTCTGCCGCAGCTGGACGATGTCCACGCCGGAGCTGAGCACGTCGTCAAGGAAGCGACGCAGGTCGCCCTGCTGCTCCCTGGCGTCAGTGCACAGGTACAGCCGCGCGGCTGCTAGCCGGTCCCGCAGGCGGTGAAAGTCAGGCACGCTCAGAACGCTAGCGCCTGTGCCCGCCTGTTCACCTCGGTCCGCCGATGCTCGGCCAGAGCCTGGACAGGAGTCCCCGGCAGCGAGTCGTCAGCGGTGAACAGCCAGCCCAGCGCCTCCGAATCGGTGAACCCGCAGTCGAACAGCAAGGTCAGCGTGCCGCTGAGCCCATGCAGGACCTGGTCGCCGTCGAGGAACCCGGCAGGGATGGCGAATTCGCCATTGGGACGCTGTACCGCTAGCAGCTTGCGGTCGCGTAGCAGTTGCTTGACCCGGCTTACAGGCAGGCCTAGGCGGTCGGCCACGTCGGGAACACTCAGCCAGTCACCGACGATGGCGTCGGTCGGGGGGTCGATCTGTGCCACGTCTGGAGCCTCCCACATCGAGGAGCCACCAAAACCTGCCGGATCCAGTCAAGCCCGGCGCGGCTCAAAAGCTGTCAGCCGGCCAGCGCGCTGTCCCGCACAGCGATACCGGGATCGGCTAGCCGGCTGGCGTCGACTGCAGTGCCCGCCGCCATCAGCCGCCGCGCCTGCAGCAGGTCCCTCGGCTGGCTGACGGTGAGCACCGCGGCCAGCTGGTCGCCCGCCAGCCAGCAAGCCGCCCACCGCTCCGCTGCAGGGTCACCGCGCCAGATCAGCCTGTCGGCGGCGCCATGCCACCCGGCGTACTGCACCATCCGCCCGAACTGCTCCGACCAGAAGTAGGGAACGGGGTCGTAGCGAGCCTCTCCGCCCAGGATGCTCGCGGCCACGACCTCAGGGGCGTGCAGCGCGATGTCCCAGTGCTCGAAGCGGAGCTGCCGCTGGTACCGGCCAGACCAGAACGACGCGCAGTCGCCAACCGCGTACACCCCGGCGAGGGAGCTTCTCAGCTGAGCGTCGACCACCACTCCGTTCTCCAGCCGGAGTCCCGCGTCAGCCAGCCAGCCGACCTCGGGGCGGACCCCGACTGCCGTCACGACCACGTCGGCCGCTAGCCAGCCGCCATCCGCAAGGGCGATGCCGCCATCAGCGATAGCGGCCACCGCGGTTCCCAGCCGCAAATCCACGCCTGCTGCCGCGTACCAGGCTGTGGTCGTGCCGCCGACTTCGGGACCGATCGCGGCGGCGAGCGGCGCCGCGGCAGCTTCGAGCACCGTGACCCGACAGCCACGGCCTGCTGCCGCGGTGGCTAGCTCGGCCCCGATCCAGCCGGCCCCGACGATGGCGAGCCGGGTACCGGGCTGGAGCAGCTGACGCAAGGTCAGCGCATCGTCAGCGGTCCGCAGCACCCGCTGCCGGCCCTGGCCCGGCAGCCGGATCGGGCTGGCGCCGGTGGCCACCACGAGGGCGTCCCATTCGTACTCGCCGCCATCGGTCAGCAGCAGGCCGTCCCGCAGCCCGGTGGCGCGTTCTGCCAGCCGCAGGTCAACCGACAGCGACTCAAGGTCCGGACGCAGGCCGGTGTCATCGATCTCGCCGGTCAGCATCTTCTTCGACAGCGGCGGCCGGTCATACGGCGCTCTCGCCTCCGCGCCGATCATCGTCACCGATCCGGCGAATCCTCCGGACCGGAGTTCCTCGGCTACCCGCAGCCCGGCTAGCCCGGCGCCCGCGATGACCACTTTTGCCGGGCCTGTCATCTGTCCATCGTCTCCCGTCTCACCGGCGCAGCCGCCCGATCCGGATGGCTGACTCCAAGCCGACTACATGGTGCCGCAATCCGGCTCACCCGGCGCACCGGTGCCGGGAACGCACCCGGGCGCGGCCAGCCGGCGGCATCGACTGCCACGCTGGCGCGAATCGCCGCTAGGCTGGTGGGATATCGCGCGGGAGTCCGGTGCTGACCGGGCTGAGAGGGCGGCTGGCGAGCCACCGACCGCAGGAACCTGATCCGGGTCATGCCGGCGAAGGGAGCCGAAATGGGCCCTCAGACCAGTACCAGCACCGATGCTGACGTGCTTATCATCGGCGGTGGCGTGATCGGCCTCAGCATCGGCTGGCGGGCCGCTCAGCAGGGTATGCGCGTCGTGCTCGCTGACCCCCGGCCAGGCCAGGGTGCCACCCACGCGGCCGCCGGGATGCTCACCCCGATCGCCGAGGCCGCCTACGCAGAGCGGGAGATCTTCACTCTCGGCCGGGACTCGCTGCGCCGCTATCCGGCGTTCATCGCCGAGCTGGAGTCCGTGACCGGCCTGACGACCGGGTTCCGGCAGACCGGCACGCTTCAGGTCGCCTACGACAGCGATGACCTGGCCATGCTGGCCGAGCTGCGGACATTGCAGCAGACCTTCGGCGTGCACTTGCGGCAGCTGTCCGCGCGCGAATGCCGGGAGGCCGAGCCGATGCTCGACCCGTCGGTTCGCGGCGGCCTGCTGGCCGCTGATGACGGCTCCGTCGATCCGCGCCTGCTGGTGGCGGCGCTGCTGACCGCGGCCGAGGGGGCGGGCGCCAGGATCGTCCCGCAGGCGGTCACGGAGATCACCTGCACTCGCGACCGGGCCGACGGCGCCCGGCTCGCTGACGGCAGGCAGGTGACTGCCGCTCAGGTCGTGCTGGCGGCCGGCTGGCAGTCCGCCACGCTGCCCGGCCTGCCAGCCGGGGTCGCGCCGCCGGTCCGGCCGGTCAAGGGGCAGATCCTCAGATTCCGCGGCTCGGCCGCGACCTCAGCCGCCGGGCTGCCGCCGGGGCTGCTCCGGCGGACGGTACGCGGCATCGTCCGCGGCGCCAGCGTCTACCTCGTGCCGAGAGACAGTGGCGAGCTCGTGATCGGCGCGACCCAGGAAGAGCTCGGCCCGGACACGACGGTGACCGCCGGCGGCATCTGGGAGCTGCTGCGGGACGCCCGGACGCTGGTGCCGGGCATCACCGAGCTTGAGTTCGCCGATGCGGTAGCCGGGCTGCGGCCGGGCACGCCTGACAACGCCCCGGTCATCGGCCCGAGCGAGCTGCCCGGACTGGTGCTAGCTGTCGGTCATTTCCGGGCCGGAGTGCTCTTCGCTCCGGTCACAGCCGACACCGTCACGCACTTCCTGACGACCGGGACGGCTGATCCGCTGTGGCGGGCCTTCGGCGCCGGCCGCTTCCCCTCGCGCCGGCCCGGTCGGCCCGCCGCGGCTCAGGAGGCGAGTGCATGCAGGTAACGGTCAACGGCCAGTCCTACACCTGGCCGCACGGCCAGTCGCTGGCTGCCGCGGTGGCCGCGCTGACCAACGCCACGTCCGGGGTGGCCGCGGCGGTCAACGGCGAGGTGGTGCGCCGCTCAGCCTGGGCGAGCACGCAGCTCGAGGACGGCGACCAGGTCGAGGTGCTCACCGCGGTCCAGGGAGGCTGACAGATGGATGATCCGCTGCTGATCGCCGGGGAGAGCTTCAGCTCCCGGCTCATCATGGGCACCGGGGGCGCGCCGAGCCTGGACGTCCTCGACCGCGCTCTGGCCGCTTCCGGGACAGAGCTCACGACAGTGGCGATGCGCAGGGTCGACCCAGGCTCGGCCGGCTCGGTACTGGAGGTGCTAGCCGACCGCGGCATCCGGGTGCTGCCCAATACGGCCGGATGCTTCACGGCCGGCGAGGCCGTCCGGGTCGCCAGGCTGGCCAGGGAGGCGCTCGGCACCAGCTGGGTCAAGCTGGAAGTGATCGCCGACGAGCGGACCCTGCTGCCCGATCCGCTCGAGCTGCTGACGGCGGCCGAGCAGCTGGTCGAGGACGGTTTCACGGTGCTGCCCTACACCAGCGACGATCCGGTCCTAGCCCGCCGCCTCGAGCAGGCAGGCTGCGCTGCGGTCATGCCGCTCGGCTCCCCTATCGGCTCCGGCCTCGGCATCAGGAATCAGCACAACATCGAGCTGATCGTGGAGTCCGCGGGCGTGCCGGTGATCCTCGATGCCGGGATCGGGACCGCCAGCGATGCGGCCATCGCGATGGAACTTGGCTGCGCCGCGGTGCTGCTGGCGACCTCCGTTACCCGGGCTCGCGACCCTGAGCTGATGGCTGAGGCGATGCGCCTGGCAGTGGCCGGCGGCCGGGCCGCCTACCGGGCCGGCCGTGTCCCGCGCCGCCGTTATGCGCTCGCATCGTCCCCGTCGGAGAGCTGACTGCCAGCCCCGATTGCTGCCGTTCCCGGCCCCGGTGAACCTTCTGCCGCATCGTTACCGGGGCACGGACTGGTATTCGGCCCCTACAATTCTCCCGATGGACACGACGTTGTCAGCCCCGATCGGGCAGTTGCTGGACGGCCGGTACCTGGTCGACTCGCAGCTGGCCCGTGGCGGGATGGCTACTGTCTACCTGAGCCGCGACATCCGGCTCGACCGCACTGTCGCGCTGAAGATCGCGCACCCGGAACTGGCCCGTGACCAGGACTTCGTCGCCCGGTTCATCAGCGAGGCGCGGGCCGCGGCGCGCCTGTCCAGCCCGAACGTCGTCGCCGTGTTCGACCAGGGCTCCACCGGCGACCTGCACTACATCGCGATGGAATACGTGCCGGGGCCGACCCTCCGCGAACTGATGACCGCGCGCGGGGTGCTCAGCCCGCGCGAGGCTCTCGACATCATCGAGCGAGTGCTGGCCGGGCTGGCCGTCGCCCATGAAGCCGGCATCATCCACCGGGACGTGAAGCCCGAGAACGTCCTGCTCGGGAACGGCACCTCCGTCAAGGTGGCCGACTTCGGCCTGGCCAGGGCCGCGGCCGGGGTCAGCAACACCAAGACCGGGCTGCTCATCGGCACCGCCGCCTACCTGGCTCCGGAGCAGGTATCCGGCAATGTCTCGGACCAGCGGTCCGATGTGTACGCGGCCGGCGTGATGCTGTTCGAGATGCTCACCGGCGTCCAGCCGCATACCGGGGAGACGCCGCTGGCGGTCGCCTACAAGCACGTCAACTCGGTCGTGCCAGCGCCATCGACGGTCAACACCGAGCTGCCAGCCGCGCTCGATGCGCTCGTGGCGCTGGCCACAAGCCGTGATCCGGAGCTGAGGCCGCCGGATGCACGGCACTACCTGAAGGCAATCAGCGAAGTGCGGCGCGGCATGCCGGTGCCGTCGCTGCCCCGGCATGGCCGTGCACCCGAGGACGGCAGCGCGCCCGCTCCGGCGGATCGGGACAGCTACCCGCGGCATGCAACGGCCGCGCTGCCGGTACCCCCGGCCAGTGCCGGCCCGGTGCCTTCAGCAGTACCGGGCGCGGGCTATGGCGGCCCAGCGTTCCCCGACACCGACGGCATGGCCAGCAGCGGCAGCGACGGACCGGCCGGCGGCGCCAACCGCACGATGATCGTGCCTACCGGCGGACTGGAGCCGGACTTCCGTGCTGATGGCCGTTCGCCGGCTGGCCGCGGCGCATCACGCCGGTACCGCGATCCGTGGCTGCAGCGCTGGCTGTTCAGCCGCCGCATCCTGATCATCATCGCCGTCGTGGTCGTGGCTGTGCTGTTCTGGTGGCTGGCAGCCGGGCAGTACTTCAGCATGCCGTCGGTGCTCGGGCGCAGCGTCCGCACCGCCAGATCCGACCTGTCGAGCGCCGGCCTGGTGGCCGTTTCCGGCAAGGCCAGGCACGGCAACATCCCGGCCGGCGAGATCATCGCAACCGTCCCGGCGGCCGGGCTCGCAGGTCAAGCGAGGCGACAAGGTCACCCTGATCACATCCCTCGGGCCGGTCCTGGTCGCCATGCCATCGGTGACGGGCCAGTCGCTCACCCAGGCCGAGACCGCACTGAAGGCTGCGGGCCTCAGCTTTGACAACCCGACCGGCGAGACCTCGACCAGCATCCCGGCCGGGGTAGTCATCGCGACCAGCCCGGTCGCATACACCCAGTGGCCTAAGGACCGTCCCGTGCACCTGGTGGTGAGCCAGGGCCCGCCGCTGCCAACCTTCGTCGGCGGGCCAGTGTCCGCTGCGCAGACCGCGGCCCAGGCGGGCGGCTACTCCATCCAGCAGCAGCAGCTGACGAGCGGGACGCAGCCGCCCGGCACCGTGATCAAGCAGGAGCCGCTGCCAGGTACGCCCATCACGCCCGGCGAGGTCGTCACGGTGTACGTGTCGCCGGGACCGGCGCCGGTGAGCGTGCCGAACGTGGACAACATGTCCGTGCACGATGCGGCGGACGCGCTGCACCACGCCGGATTCCAGGTCGCCGTGAGCGGTTTCGGCAACACGGTGAACAGCTACAGCCCGACCGGACAGGCACCGCAGGGCTCGACGATCACCATCTCGCTGGGCTTCAGCCTGCCCTGACCCGGCAGCCCGCCGCCGCGAGTGAACGCGACCTCCATGATCACGTCGATAGAGGCTCGGGCCTGAGGTCTTTGTTGACGTGATCATGGAACTGCAGCTGCCTGCGCTTACTACAGCGGCGGGCCCTCGCCAGCCTGCTCCTGATAGGAGTAACGCTGCTCCTGCCACGGGTCGGCGGTGTTGTGGTAGCCGCGTTCCTCCCAGAACCCTCTGCGGTCCGCGGTCAGGTACTCGATCGCCCGCACCCATTTCACGCTCTTCCAGGCGTACAGGTGCGGCACGAGCAGGCGCAGCGGGAAGCCGTGCTCCGGGCTGAGCCGCTCACCGCTGCGGTGAGTTGCCAGCATGGTGTCATCGGCGGCGAAATCGGCGATCCGGATGTTGGCGCTGTAGCCGAAGTCGGCCCAGATCATCACGTGCGTGACGGCGGCAGCCGGCGGGAAGCGGCGCAGGACTTCCGTTGCCGGAACGCCGGCCCAGCACAGGCCGGGAACGGTGAATTTGGTGACGCAGTGGAAGTCTGCGATGACCTGCCGGACCGGCATGGCCTCGACATCGTCCCAGCGCAGCCGGGCTTCCGCGCCGGACTCCGTCGCGCCGAAGATGCGCAGGTCCCAGGTCTGGTGATGAAACGTCGGCACCGGCCCGTAGTGCAGCACCGGCAGCGTCCGGGGAACGTACTGGCCGGGTGGCAGCGCCAGCTCCGGCGGCCGTCCAGAGCCGTCCGGCTGTCCGGACGCAGCCGCGTCGGCAACGCCGCGCTCAGCCTCGCCATCGGCCACCAGCGCGCCCTCCCCAGCGCCTCGCCAGCGGCCGTTGCGCGGACCGCGCTCGCGGGCACGGGCACCGGTATCGGGCTGCGACATATCCAGCCGACCTGCTCCTTCCTGCATTCGCGCGGTAGCTAACCGCGACGTCGACCCTTGTCCCCCGCAGGTGGAGCTATCTTGCCACTCCGCCGAAACTGCCTTTGCCTTGACCACCGGGGAGCGCGCACACATCCGGGTGCGCTAAGCTACAGCTCGTGCGTATCGAGTATTGGTTTGGTTTTGGCTACCGGCCCGGCCCTGGGACGGTCGCCCGCCAGACTCTGCGCTGACGCGAGGCGACACTGAATTCCAAGCCCCGGGCCGAATCGGCCGGGGCTTTCTTCATGTTGAGGTGAGGAGAGCGCGATGGTGGTTGTGATGGCTCCGGAAGCTACGGAGACCGATGTCGACGCGATAATCGAGCTGGTGACCGCGGCGGGCGGCGAGGCTTTCGTCAGCCGGGGCGTGTCGCGCACGATCATCGGACTGGTCGGTGACGTCGAGCAGTTCGGCGCGCTCAACCTGCGCAGCTACCCCGGCGTCAGCGAGGTGATGCGCATCTCCGCTCCCTACAAGCTGGTGAGCAGGGAACATCACCCGAACCGGTCAGTGATCTCGGTTGGCGGCGTGCCGATCGGCCCGGACACCGTGACGGTCATAGCCGGGCCCTGCACCGTGGAGAATCCGGAGCAGACGCTCACCGCGGCCCGGATGGCTCAGGCAGCCGGCGCATCGCTGCTGCGCGGCGGCGCGTTCAAGCCCCGGACCTCGCCGTACGCGTTCCAGGGCCTCGGCGAGGCAGGCTTGCGCATCCTGGCCGACGTCCGGGCCGAAACCGGCCTGCCGGTGGTGACGGAGGTCATTGATCCCGCCTCCGTGGACCTGGTCTGCTCGTACGCCGACATGCTCCAGGTCGGCACGCGCAGCATGCAGAACTTCGCGCTCCTGCAAGCGGTCGGGTCGGCGGCCAAGCCAGTGCTGCTCAAGCGGGGCATGAACGCCACCATCGAGGAGTGGCTCATGGCGGCCGAGTACATCGCGCAACGCGGCAACCTCGACATCGTCCTCTGCGAGCGCGGCATCAGGACGTTCGAGACCGCGACGCGGAACACCCTCGACATCAGCGCCGTGCCTGTCGCCCAGCGGCTCTCGCACTTGCCGGTGATCGTCGATCCGTCGCACTCAGGCGGCCGCCGGGACCTCGTGCTGCCGCTCAGCCGGGCGGCCATCGCCGTCGGCGCCGACGGCATCATCGTCGACGTTCATCCGCAGCCCGCAGCTGCCATGTGCGACGGCGATCAGGCGCTGACCGGCGACGACATCCGGGAACTAGGACAACTGGCGGCAACGCTGCCGCAGATGCTGGGCCGCCAGCTGACGCGGGGTCCGGTTACCGCATCGGTCCGCTGATCAGAGGCCGGCGACGGCCGGGATGATCGTGCTTCCGATCACCTCGAGCGGGGCGAGGCTCCAGACATCGGCTACCGCGCCGATGGCCATGCTGAAGCCCATCGCCGCGAGTCCGGCGAGCTGGTCGGCCACCTCGCTGGCCTTCTCCCCGCGCGGACCGACGTCGAGCATGAAGTAGCAGGTCTTCTCGATGTCGTCGTAGTCACGGCCTTCGGCGGCACAGTGCGCGCGCAGGACGTCGAGCTTGCTGGCCAGGTCCGGCCCGGCGAACAAGTTGCATGCCTGCGCGTACCGGGCGACCAGCCGGAGCGTCTTGCGTTCCCCGGAGCCGCCGATCATGATCGGCGGGTGCGGCCGGCTGACCGGCGCCGGCATGTTCAGCGGCCGGTCGAGCTGGTAGTGCTTGCCGCGGAAGGGAGCCTGGTCGCCGCCGAACATCTGCAGGCAGATCTGCAGCGTCTCCTCCAGTCGCTCGAATCGCTCGGCGACGGGCGGGAACGGTATGCCGAGACCGGCCGCCTCCTCCCCGTTCCACGCGGCGCCGATACCCAGCCAGGCACGACCGCCCGAGAGCACGTCAAGCGTCGTGACGATCTTGGCCAGGACACCAGGGTGGCGGTAGACAACACCAGTCACCAGGGTCAGCAGCCGGGCGCGCGAGGTGCAGGCGGCCAGGTAGCCAAGCGTCGTGTAGGCCTCGAGCATGTCGTGCTCCGGCGGCCCGACCATGCCTATCTGGAAGAAATGGTCCATGACGGCGATGCTGTCGAAGCCGGCCTCGTCCGCAGTCTTCGCGACGGCGGCCAGCTTGCTGCCGAGCTGGCCGGCCGAGCCCGCGCCGTTGAATTCCGGGACCTGCAAGCCAATTCTCACGGCTGTCACCTCGCTAACGACAGCCTGCCACAGCCTCCTGGGCAGGCTGTTCTGTTCACGCATACCTCCGATTACCCGGTATCTTGTGCAAGTCTTGACCTGAGCCTTGCTTGACTGCGACCAAAGAGCTGTGACCGGGAACCGCGCGGAGAGATCCATGCTGACGATCCGCACCAACACCGCCGTCCTGGCGGGTCTCGTTCCGGTGCTGGCGTTCGTACCCGCCGTCAGGTCACCCGGTCATACCGTGACGACCATCAAAGCTTCCGCCGCCGTCCAGATCAGACTTCGCCACCACTACGGTCCGGCTGAGAACGCATCTGACTACCCCGTCATCGTGGCGGCCGGCCTGCGGACGGCCTGGGTATTCGGCGGCACCAATCCCGGCGGTGTGAGCACTCCGGTGGCCGTGCGCTGGAACGGCCGGAAAGCGGCTCCCGCCCGGCTGCCCGGCCGGCTGACCGGATTCATCAGTGACGCCAGCGCGCCGTCGGCACACGATGTCTGGGCCGTCAGCCAGTACGGCGGCTATGTCCTGCACTGGAGCGGCCGCCGGTGGTACGTCGCCCGGCGCTGGCACGGCGGCCAGATCACCGACGTGATGGCCATCTCGGCGAAGGACGTCTGGGTTTTCGGCACCACAGCGTCGGGCTTCACAGGGACCGGTACCTGGCACTACAACGGGACGCGGTGGCGGAAGGTGGCCGGCCCGGCCAGGGCGGTGTTCCGCGCCAGCGCGGCATCCCGGCGCGACATCTGGGCTATCGCAGCGACCAGCCGAGCCAATTACGTGCTGCGCTTCAACGGGACGGCGTGGCGGCGAGTCCGGGCTGGACGCCTGTTCAACGGGGTCCAGCTCCACGACATCCTCGCCGTGTCCGCGCAGAATGTGTGGGTGGCCGGCACCACGATCAGCAAATCCGGCGCGACCAGCGTGGCGCTGTACCACTGGGCCGGCCATGGCTGGACCAGGGTGCTGACACGGCGCGACGCGCTGGCCGGCAATCTCGCGGCCGGACGGCATGGCACCGTGCTGCTCACCGCGACGCCGACCAGCCTGGCCGCGGCTGGGCTGGTCATCCAGGCCTCGGCGGGCGGCTTGCTGTCGGCGACGGTAGTCAGCTCACCGGAGGGCAGCGGCGTGAGCGACGTGACGGTGCCCGCGGGCCGCCTCGAATTCTGGGCCAGCGGCGGGATCCTTACCCGGCGGGGTGGAGACGCGGCGGTCTGGGCTGGCCCGCTGGCGCACCCCGTCGGCGCACCCGGGGTCGACAGCGACCTAGCCACATCGAGCGCGGCGAAAGCGCGGCGCTAGGCCGGGCCGGGACGGTGCTCCTGGGCGGCGGCCGCGAGCTCCTGTGCCAGGTCATCGGCGTCCAGCCGGGCCTCGATCCGGCGCAGATCCTCGATCTTGGCTCTGGTCTCCACTTGCCGCGGCGTCAGCAGCGAGCAGCAGTCCTCATCAGGCAGCTCGGAGATGCCCAGAGTGGCGATCCTGCGCGCCTCCGCCATGATCTCGGCCTTGTCCAGGCCGATGAGCGGCCTGAGGATCGGCAGCTGCACAGCGTCATCCAGGGCGGTGATATTGGTGAGCGTCTGACTGCTCACCTGGCCAAGCGAGTCGCCGGTCACCAGGGCCGTGGCACGCATCCTGCGCGCAAGCGCTGCGCCGGTCTTCAGCATCAGGCGGCGCTGCGCGACGATCTGCAGCCGACCGGCACCCGAACTCGCCAACCGCTTCTGCGCATTGCCGAACGCAACCACGAACAGCCGGGAGTCACCCTGGTAGCGGTCCAGCTGCCGGGCCAGGCCGTACGCCTTGTAGACCGACTCAGGCCCGGTCAGCGGCATGCCGGAGAAGTGCACGAAACTGCAGCGGAGCCCGCGGCGCATCATCCGGTAGGCGGCCACCGGCGAGTCGATGCCGCCTGACATCAGCACCAGCGCCCGCCCGCTCATGCCAACCGGCAGGCCACCCTGGCCCTGCCAGCCTTCGGTGAAGACGAAGACCTCGCGCTGGTCGACCTCGACGAAGACGGTCATGTCCGGGGTACGCAGGTTCACCGGGAACCCGTACTTCTGCTGGATCTCGCGTCCGATCTGCACGGCCAGCTCAGCCGACGTGACCGGGAAACGCTTATCGCGGCGCCGAGCCCGCACTGCGAACGAGCCCTGGCAGCTGGCCGCCAGTTCCACGGCCGCCTCGATCGCCGCCGCCGGATCCTTCGCGACCCGGACGGCACGGCAGACCCTGGCCACCCCCATGACGCTGGTCATCCGCTCGGCCACCAGGTCTACCGTGGACTCTGCGATGAGGCCGCCCGCCGACGCGCCGGCCACCCGCACCACGATGACGCCCTCCCGCTGCCAGACGCGCACCTGCACGCCGAGGTCCCGGACGGCGCGCCTGATGTTCTCGTGCAGGAGCCGCTCGAACTGCTGCCTGTTCCGCCCTTTCAGCACGATCTCACCGAGCTTGAGCAGCACGCAGGGCTCCTGACCTGGCGCGGTAGCCAGATCAGGATCCTCAGGCTTGGCCACCGGCAGGACGGACATCCCATCAGTCTGCCACCCCTGCCGGGCCGCGATCACCGAAGCAGCCCGGCGATCTGGCCGGCACGGCCGCAGCCGCGGCCGCGGTGTGCGCACCGAACTGTCAGGAACCGGCGACAATCTTCAAGTTGGCTACGTCGGTAAGTATCTGCTCAGATACTGATAGTGAGATCGCGCTAAGGCAGGAGGCGTTCGTGATGACACGCGCCGCGTATGGCCTGAGCGGCGGCGGCCCGCACCATGGCCGGTGGATCGCCCTGACGGCCGCGAGCGCCGTGCTGGTCATCGCTGCCGCGGCGGTCACGCTGACGGCGATGAATAGCCGCTTAGGCAGCGGCAGCCCGCCATCAGGTGCCGTCGCCAGTGGCCACGGCCGGGTCAGCAGCACGTCCGGGCTGAGCAGCACGTCAGGTCGGGCCGGCGCAGCGGCCGTGCATCCGGCCGGGGCGCTGGCTGGCGGCCGCCGCATCGTCATCGCACCAGGTGCGGCTGGCTCGCCGCACGCCCAGGCGGTGGTCTGGTTCCTGACCCGTTACTTCGCGGCCATCAACGCCCATGACTACCGTGCTTATCGCCGTCTGTTCAGCCCTGCGACGCGCGGCGCGCTATCGCAGGCAGCGTTCATCGCCGGGTACGGCACGACGCGTGATTCAGCGGCCAGTCTTCGCGCCATCCGCGTGACCGGTCCAGGGCAGCTGGCCGCGATGGTCAGCTTTACCAGCCACCAGCAACCGGGCCAGAGCCTGTCCCAGTCATCGTGCACCGTGTGGCACATCTCGCTGTATCTCACCAGGACAGCGAGCGGCTACCTGCTGCAGGCACCGCCAGCCGGCTACCAGGCGTCGTTCCGCGCGTGTGCCTAGCGGGCGCGCCACCTCTCAGGTCAGCCACCGCGCTTCGGTCAGCCACCGCGCTTCGGACGGCCTCGTGGTTCGGTCAGCCACCGCACTCAGGTCAGCCACCGCGCTCAGGACGGCCCGCGCTTTTCGGACAGCCCGTGCTTCGGATAGCACAGAGCAGCCGGTCTTCCCCGCGCTGCCAGAGCGTGCCGACCTCGCCGAACCCGGCGGCCCGCAGCCCGGCCACGTGCACACTGAGCCGGCCGGCTGGCGAGCCGTGGTGCTCGGATTCCACCCGGCGAGCCTGCCGCTGCGCATACAGCGGCGCCAGCGCCGGATCGGCGGCCGCGGCGATCCACCAGTCTGTCCAGCTCTCGGGCTGGCCGCCAGGGAACCGCCGCCGCTCCTCCCGTTCGATCAGCGCACGGCCGAGCTTACGTAGCACAGGCGCATCCTGGTCCTCGCTGAGGTGGTCGGCGGTCAGCACGATGCCGCCTGGCCGCAGCAGTCCGGCAAGTTCGCGGTAGAGCGCCCAGAGGGCGTCTTGCGGCAGCCAGTGCAGCGCGGTGGTGCTGACCGCGGCGTCCGGCGCCCTGGCCAGGCCAAGTCGCGTGGACCAGCCGGCCACGCGCAGGTCGGCGTCGGCGAAGCGAAGCCCGGGCCGGCTCGCGAACGCGGCCTCGCCGATGGCCAGCAGCAGCGGATCTGCATCGACCGCGACGACAGTCGCCTGCGGCATCCGGTCCAGCAACCGGGCAGCCAGCGAGCCAGGCCCGCAGCCAAGATCGAGCACGAGCGGGTCCGGCCGGCCGGCGATCTCTTCGACGGCGTCGATGAGCGCGACGAACCTCTCCTCCCGGTCGGGCATGTATGTCTGCTGCTGCGCGTCCCAGCGCCGCAGCCACTCCTGCCCCTCCGACTGGCTAACGGCGTCTGCCTGAACTCCGTCACCTGCTGCGATCATGATCTACGCCTCCGCTGCGGATAGCTGTAACTGTCATATAGAGTTTCACCAGTCACAATGCTAGATTGCGGAGCATAACTGGTCAAGTGAATTTCACCAGTCACGTCGAAACAGTTGTCACGGTCGCTGTCAGCCTGGTCAACGCCGTGACCCCCGGTGACTCGCACGGCCGGGCCTACCAGCCACCGGAGGACGACGCGCTGCGCGCGGCCGTCACTGCCGCGCTGCGCTCCGGCCGGTCCAGCGCACCGGAGGTCAGCAGTTCCGAAGCTGCCGAGCTCTCGACGGTCGCCGCCAGGCTGCGGACCGTGTTCGACGCAGTCGGCCGCGATGACGTCGACGGCGCTGCGCGGCTGGTTAACGACCTGCTGGCCGCCACCGGAGCGAGGCCTCAGCTGGATCGGCACGACGGCGAGCCGTGGCACCTGCATTTCCATGGCCGCACCGACACGCTGGCGCAAGGCTGGGCGGCCGGCTGTGCCACCGGCCTTGCGGTCGTGCTCGGCACGGAGCTGTACGACCGGCTCGGCGTCTGCACCGCGCCCCGCTGCGACCGCGTCTACGTGGACGTGTCCCGCAACGGCACCCGTCGGTTCTGCTCGACGTTGTGCCAGAACAGGGTCAAAGCCGCGGCCTTCAGGGCCAGGCAAGGCTGACGCGGCCCGCCCCGGTTGGCCCTCGCGGCCGACCCCGGCTAGCCCTCCCGCCCGCTCCAGTTAGCGCTGGCGGCCCGCTCCAGTCAGCCCTGGCGGCCCGAGCGCGGCCACCACCGGCAGCCTTGCGGCGACCCCGTTCCCTCCGCTTTGAGGGTCTGGTCAGCCGAAGAAAACCTCAGCCTCGGCATACCGCTCCGGTGGCACCATCTTCAGCTTGGTGGTCGCTTCCGCGAGCGGCACCCGCACGATATCGGTGCCGCGCAGCGCCACCATGCTGCCGAAAGCACCGTCCGCGATCGCCCGGACCGCCTGCACGCCGAATCTGGTAGCCAGCACGCGGTCGAACGCCGTTGGCGTGCCGCCGCGCTGGATATGGCCAAGGACGGCCACCCGGGCCTCCTTGCCGGTGCGCCGCTCGATCTCGTCCGCCAGCAGCTGGCCGACTCCGCGGCGGGCCAGCAGCATATGACCGAACTCGTCGAGCTGCTCGTCACCCGCCGACTCCCCCGCCGCCTTCGGCTGGGCTCCCTCGGAGACCACCACGATCGGCGCGTACCGGGTCTGGAAGCGGTGCTGCACGTACTCGCAGACCTGCTCCATGTCGAACGGCTTCTCCGGGATCAGGATCACGTTCGCGCCACCCGCCATGCCCGCGTGCAGCGCGATCCAGCCGACGTGCCTGCCCATCACCTCGACGATGAGCGCGCGGTGATGGCTCTCTGCGGTCGTGTGCAGCCTGTCAATCGCCTCCATGGCGATGTTCACCGCCGTGTCGAACCCAAACGTGTAGTCAGTCCCGCCCAGGTCGTTGTCGATGGTCTTCGGCACGCCGACGACCTTGACGCCGGCCTCGTGCAGCCGCGCCGCGACGCCGAGCGTGTCCTCGCCGCCGATCGCGACGAGCGCGTCAACGCCGAGGCTGTCGAGGTTCTCCTTCACTCGCTCGATGCCGGACTTGCCATCGACGGTGTTGGACTCCGCCGCTGGATTGGTCCGGGACGAGCCCAGAATGGTGCCGCCCCTGGGCAGGATGCCGCGGACGGCTGCCACATCCAGCACCATCGTGTCGCCCTCCAGCGGACCGCGCCAGCCGTCCCGGAAGCCGATGAACTCCATCTCGTGCTCGGCTGCGCCGGTCCGCACTACCGCCCGGATCACCGCGTTCAGCCCGGGACAATCGCCGCCTCCGGTGAGGACTCCGACTCGCATGCTGCTCCCTCTCGCGTTGCCAGCCGTCACACTAGTGCTTATGAGCGTCCTTGCGATCGACGCGGGCACGACCGGTGTAACCGCTCTTATAGTTACCGCCAACGGCACCATAGCGGGTCGCGGATACCAGGAATTCCGGCAGTATTTCCCCGAACCGGGCTGGGTGGAGCATCTACCGGAGGGAATCTGGCAGGCCACCCTCGCTGCCTGTAGTCAGGCCGTAGCCGCCGCCGGATCGCCGACGATTTCCTGCGTCGGCATCACCAATCAGCGGGAGACCGCGGTGCTGTGGGACCAGGGGACGCTCGCGGCGCCGCGGCGGGCCATCGTCTGGCAGGACCGGCGCACCGCGGCGATCTGCGACCGGCTGCGGGCCGCCGGGCACGAGGAGCGCGTAGCCGAGATCAGCGGGCTGCGGATCGACCCGTACTTCACCGCGACCAAGCTGACCTGGCTGGCCGAGAACGAGCCGGCGGTCTGGGCGGGCATCGTCGACGGGTCGCTGGCCGTGGGCACGGTGGACTCGTACCTGATTGCCCGGCTGACAGGCGGGCGGCGGCACGTCTGTGATGCCTCCAACGCGTCCCGGACGCTGCTGTTCGACATCGAGGCTGGCCAGTGGTCGGCCGAGCTGTGCTCGCTTTTCGGCGTGCCACCGCATGCGCTGCCCGAGGTCGTGCCGTCGACAGGCGTGGCTGGACAGACAGATCCGGCGGCGTTCCTCGGCCTGTCGGTGCCGATCGCCGGGATCGCCGGGGACCAGCAAGCGGCTATGTTCGGTCAGGCGTGCTTCGCGCCAGGCGCCGCCAAGTGCACCTACGGGACCGGCTCGTTCGTGCTGGTCAATACCGGGTCGTCGGTGGTGCGGTCGCGATCCGGGCTGCTGTCGACCGTGGCCTGGCTGGAGCCGTCGGGCGCGCTGACATACGCGCTGGAGGGCTCGGTGTTCGTGACCGGCGCCGCGATTCAGTGGCTGCGGGACGGGCTCGGCCTGCTCGATAACGCCGGCCAGAGCGAGGCACTGGCCCGCTCAGTGCCGGATTCGGGCGGCGTGGTCTTCGTTCCGGCGCTGACCGGGCTCGGCGCGCCTGACTGGGATCCGTCGGCCAGAGGCGCGATGTTCGGCCTGACTCGGGGCACGACCAGGGCGCACCTGATCCGCGCGGCGCTCGAGGCGATCGCTTTCGAGGTCCGTGATGTCGTGGACGTGATGACGGCCGAGGCCAGCGCGCGCGAGCCGGGCAGGCCCGAGGCCGGCGGGCGCGAGCCGGGCAGGCCCGAGGCCGGCGGGCGCGCGCCGGACGGACGCGTCTCCAGCCAGGCGAGCGCACGCCAGGCTGGTCAGCCGAGCGCATTGCGCGTCGACGGCGGCGCGAGCGCGAACGACCTGCTTATGCAGCTGCAGGCCGACCAGCTGCAGCGCGCGGTCGAGCGACCTGTCATCGTCGAAACGACGGCTCTTGGCGCTGCCTTCCTGGCTGGCCTTGCCACCGGTGTCTGGTCGTCGCGCGAGGAACTGGCCGCGACCTGGCAGCTGGATCGGCGGTTCGAACCGGGTCCACGCGATGACGACAGCCACGCCCGCTGGCGGAACGCCGTAGAACGGACAAAAGGGTGGGCTGACTAGGTTCGGTCACGCTACATAGAGCCGCGCAAGATCAACTTGTCCAACGTTTGGGCCTGCGGTGTCACAGGAACGACACCAGATCCCCGAACGTTCGGCCGCAGCCCGGCCGGGGGCCTCACGCAGCCGCCGCTGTCGGTGCGCCGGTGTAGATCTGACCGTTATGACCCAACCGTCGCCCCGGCCGGCAGCTCGGCCGACCGGCCCATCGCAACGGACACCCGCTCCCAGCCGGCCTCGGACGGCCAACGCGAAGGATCCGTTCCGATGGCTGCTCGCACGTCAGCACGGTGTGATCTCACGACAGCAAGCAGTGAGCCTTCCGTATGGTCCCGGCCGGTGCGCGGCGCGCCGAGGAGCAGCTCGCCCATCCGCCGTTCCCAGGCTTTGCGCTGGTCGCGCAGCAGCAGCAGCTGGCCGCGGCCAGCGCGTCTAGCACCGGCCTTGGCGCGGGCCAGCTCGGGCCGGACAGCCAGCCGTGGCACGGCCATTGCGCTGGTGACACGGTCAGCGAACCGGCCGGGCCAGCCGTGCCTGTCGGACCGGGCGAACGCTTCCACCTCCGGCCGGCCTGCGTCAGCCAGCGCGTCAGCCGAGGGCCAGCGCTGCAGGAGCTTAAGGAACACCGCCGCGCCGAGGTCTCCGCCGTCGATGTCGATCGCGGCGGGGAACACCGCCAGCAGGTCAGCCCGGAGCCGGTTGCCGATCCGGCGCTCGTCACGGGCGGCCCGCTCATCATCGCGGGCGATCGCCCGCAGCTCAGTCCCTGTCTCGCCGTGCGGTATCAGCGTGCGCAGGTCCAGGTAGGAGTCCAGGGCCATCAGGCAGCATCGGAATCACGGCGAGCACGATCCGGTACCGAATCCGGCCCGGCGGACAGTGGCAGCGCCTGCTGCCGGGCGTATACCTGACAGTGACGGGAACGGCGACCGTCGACCAGCACGACATGGCGGCGCTGCTATACGCCGGGCGCGGCGGCACGATCACCGGCTTAGCGGCGCTGCGCCGATATGGCCTCGTGACGCCGGCTACCAGGGTCATCGACGTGTTAGTACCCGTCACGTGCTGCCGGGCAGACTGCGGCTACGTCAGGTTGCACCGGACGACCAGACTGCCGGCGACTGTAGCGGAGCACGCCTACATCCAGATCGCCAGGATTCCCAGAGCGGCAGTGGATGCCGCGCTCGGCCTCACCAGCGTGCGGGACATCCGCGCGCTGGTGGCGAGCCTCGTCCAGCAGGGCAGATGTTCGATTGAACAACTGGCGGACGAGCTTGGCCAGAGCAGGCTGAAGAACTCGGCCGCAGTCCGCCTGGTACTGGCGGAGGTCGCGGCTGGCGCCGAATCGGCCCCAGAGGTCGACTTGATGAAGCTGATGAAGCGTTCGGGCCTGCCCGCACCGGTCTACAACGCCAGGCTCTACCTGGGCGATGAGTTCCTGGCCAAGCCCGACGCCTGGTGGCCGGAACTGAGTGTCGCCGCCGAGGTGGACTCGCGCGAATGGCATCTGGGACCCGACGGCTGGGAGCGGACGATGCGCCGGCACGACATGATGGCCGCTGCCGGCATCCGGGTCCTGCACTTCACCCCTGCGATGATCCGGAACGAACCCGCCAAGGTCGTCGCGATCATCCGGCAGGCTTTGCGGACAGGGCGTCCGTCCCCATGGATCCGGACTGTGCCGTAAGCCCAGGCGAAAAGTACCGCGCACGCCCGGCTAACCGCGCGCCCGCCCGCGCAAGCCCGGCTAACCACGCGCCCGCATGCGCACGGCCGGGCTGCCGCCCGCCTGAAAATCAGTCCGGAACGTCCGTGCGGCCAGGGACGCCAACATCCGCTGCAGCATGTCCCCCGGCGCTGTCGCCAGCTGCCCCCACACCCCCGGCCGGTCCGCCAGTCTGCCCGGCAGGCTCAGCCGCATCTGGCGGCTGCCCGGCAGCGCCGTCCCTGGCCGGGGCACTGTGCCGCAAGGCCGCGGCCAGCTTTCCCTTGGTCCGCTGTGCGTACTCGTCGACGTACTCCTGGCCGGAGAGCTTCATGAGCTCGTACATGATCTCGTCGGTCATCGCGCGCAGCACGATCCGGTCTTGCTCCAGGCCGTAGTACCGGGAGAAGTCGAGTGGCTTACCGAAACGGACACCGGGCCGGATCGTCAGTCGCGGTGTCAGCTTGCCGGGCGGCTGGAACTCGAATCCGCCCACCATCGCGGTCGGGATCACTGGCGCGCGAGCTTCCAGAGCCAGCCTGGCCACCCCCGTCTTGCCACGGTAAAGCCGGCCGTCGGGCGTACGGGTGCCTTCCGGGTAGATGCCGAGCACTTCCCCGGCCGCGAGCACCCGGAGCCCGGTGCGCAGCGCCCGCTCGCTTGCCTCCCCGCCTGTGCGATCCACCGGGATCTGGCCGACACCGCTGAAAAAGGCCTTGCTCATCAGCCCCTTTAGCCCTCGGCCGGTGAAATACTCCGACTTCGCTAGGAAGACGACCTTGCGTGGCAACGGCAGGGGGGCGAAGAAATGATCGGAGAACGACAGGTGGTTACTGGCCAGGATGGCAGGGCCTTCCCTGGGCACGTTCTCGGTGCCCTCGGCCCACGGCCGGAAGACCAGCCGGAGGAACGGGCCCAGTATCGCCTTGACCACCCAGTAGAACACGGTCATATGTTCCCACGTCAGCCGCGAGCTGGCGATCATCGCAGTCAGCGGGCTGGCATATAACTCGCTGCCAGCAGCCCATCCGGCATGCGACGATTCGGGAAGGAACGGGGCCGGCGGACGGTCGCAGCGCAACGTAGGCTTCAGGCCGAGAGGACACAGCACATGCCAGTAAAGCCAGGCGCAGAGGCCTTCGCCCACGACGGCGGCCCGACCGGGGTCCTGCTGTGCCACGGATTCACCGGCAGTCCGCAGTCACTTCGACCGTGGGCCGAGTACCTTGCGCAGGCCGGCCTGAGCGTCTCGCTGCCTCGGCTGCCGGGTCACGGCACCACCTGGCAGGAACTTGCCCGGACTCGCTGGGAAGACTGGTTCGCCGAGGTGGATCGCGCGTTCGGCGACCTGCAAGCCAGAACCGACGAGATGTTCGTCATGGGCCTGTCGATGGGCGCCTGCCTCGCACTGCGGCTGGCCGAACTCCGTCGCGAGGCCGTCAGCGGCCTCGTGCTGGTCAATCCTTCTGTTACCGCTGACACCAAGCTATTCCTGCTGGCCCCGGTGCTGAAGCTGGTCGTCCCGTCACTGAAGGGCATTGGCAGCGACATCAAGAAGGACCAGGCCCACGAGGACAGCTACGACCGCACGCCGGTAAAGGCCGCCGCGACACTACCCGCCCTGTGGCGAACAACTCAGCAGCACCTGGGCGAGCTGACTCAGCCAGTACTGGTGTTCAAGAGCGTGACTGATCATGTCGTCGGCCCGGCCAGCCTGAAAGTGCTGACATCTGCCCTGCCCGCGAGCCAGATAGAGATCCGGGACCTCGCCGACAGCTACCACGTCGCTACGCTCGACAACGATGCTGACGCAATATTCTCCGGAAGCCTGGAGTTCGTGCGTACGCACAGCAGGGCTGGCCGCGAGTCAGCGAGCGGGACAGGCAGGGAATCAACTGGCGGGGATTGACGGCGGATGAGCAGTTCCGGGGACATCGGCGGCGAGGTCAGCGGTGAAGAGGCGGCCTGGCGGGACCTGATTGCGCGTTTCGACGCGCCCGCGTACGCGGACGTGGACCGGCCGTGGCCCTCCCGGGAGAACCTGCCCGACGCTATGCAGCCCGGCGCTGATCAGGCCACGGCAGCCGGCCCGGCTATGGCCGCCGGTACCGAATCGGCCACCGGGCCCGGCCCAGCGGCGGGTTCCGGCACCGATCCCGGCGCCGGAGCTGTCACCGATCCCGCCGCCGGCGCCGACCCCGGCGTCAGTGCTGACCAGGTTCCCGGTGCTGATCAGGCGGGCAAGGCGGCAACGGGCGTCTTCGTGCCCGCCGACCGTACCCGGGTGATCAGGTATGCCGGCGATCCGCGGTCCTACTCGCCTCCGGACGAGGAGGACGAGGCATACGTCCCGGTGCCGTTGCCACCGCCGGCGAAGCTCGATGCCGTCGCCAAGGCTGCCTGGGCGGGGCTGATCGGCGGCCCGCTGTACTTGCTGCTCGGAACGTTCCTGCACTGGACGATCTCCGGCATCGAGGCCTTCGCCGCCGTGGCCGCGTTCGTCGGCGGCTTTGTCACTCTCGTCGTCAGGCTCGGCGACCGCGAGCGTGGTGATGACGATGACGGCGCCGTGCTCTGACTCATGCCATCCTGGCCAGGTCTGATGCCCCGATCAGCGCGGCATCAGGTTTGACTCAGGCCATCCTGGCCAGGTCTGATGCCCCGATCAGCCCGGCATCCGGTCCGAGCTGGGCAAGCCTGATCTCAGCGAATTCCCGGTACGCGTTGCCGGGAAGCCCGCTCCGGTAAGCGGCGCGAGCCGGGCCAAGCAGGAGCTCGCCGGCTTCCGATACTCCGCCCCCGATGACGAAACAACCTGGATCGAGTATCGCCGACAGATCCGCCAGGCCCGCCCCCAGCCAGTTGCCGACGATTGCGAAGCACCGCAGTGCCGCCGCATCGCCTTCGATAGCCGCCTTCGTGACAGCTGGACCGTCGATGCCGTCCGGGCTGCCGCCACCAAGCTGCAGCAGCCGGACTGCTGCGCCGGGTGACCTATGGGCGAATTCACGGGCTTCCGCCACCAGCGCGTTACCACTGGCGTACTGCTCCCAGCAGCCGCGGTTGCCGCAGCCGCACAACCGTCCATCCGGCACGACCCGGTAGTGGCCGGGCTCGCCGGCCATCCCCCACCGCCCCCGGTAAAGCCTGCCGTCCAGCACGATCCCGGCCCCGATCCCGGTACCTACCGTGATCATCATGACGTCCTGATAGCCCTGGGCCGCCCCGAGCTTGACCTCGGCCCAGGCCGCCGCGTTGGCGTCATTCTCGACCACCACCGGGCGGCCGATCCTATCCTCGACGAGCTTCTTGACCGGCTCGTCACGCCAGGCCAGGTTGGGCGCGAACAGCACGGTCGACCTGGTCTGCTCCACGAATCCGGCCGCGCCGATGCCCACCGCGTCTACTGTGTGCCGGCCGAGCAGCTCCAGAACGGCCTCAGCAACGACAACCACGGTGTCGTCCGGACTAGCGGCCGGCGTATAACGCTTGACCTTCTCGACGATCCGCCCGTCCTCGTCGACCACGCCCGCGGCAACCTTGGTGCCGCCAACATCAACTCCGATCGTCAGGCCCATGCCCGCCGTCTTCTGCTTGTCCGGGTACGGCGTCCTCCGCACCTGAGGCAACCGGCCCGCCGTCGGCCCGGTCGGTGACCAGGCTCCACGCGTCCGGTCCGCTCGCCGGGCTGCCCAGTACGGTGGACTCAGCCGACCCGGCCGTAATCGATGGAGACGCTGGCGCCGCAGGTCCTGCCGACCCTGGCGGCATCGCTGACGCCGCAGGCACCGGCGAAACGGACTCTGTGCCCGGCTCGGTGCCTGCCCTGCCTGCCACTTCAGCGGTCTCGGGCGAGTCAGCGCCGGGTACCACGATCGGCGTCGGAGTTACGGCGATAGGCGGAGCCGCCGGCTCCGCCGTCCGGCCCGTCGTCGGCGCGCCAGAACCTGGTCCGGCGCCGGACTGCCAGTCCGGCCGGGGTCGCTGCGGCCCGTCACGGCCCTGGCGGTCACGGTCGCTCGTCCCAGCCGCCTTGGAGAGCACGGAATCGAAGGCGCTAATCGCGTCCTGGACCGCGGACGCAACGACATTCCCCGCTCCGGAAATGTGTCCGCCGATGCCAGGGCCCGTGTCGCGGAACTGGCGAGCAGCCCGGCAGATGGGGCACCACTGGCACTCGGGAGCCTCCCCGACCTCCGGCGGAATCTCGGTGGTGGCGACATTCCACACGTCGGTGGACTCGGCCCGACCGCTGCTGAAAGTCTTGCGGACTTGCCCGCCGATCTCCTTGCGCATGCTCCTGGCACTGGAACGGATCAGCCAGCGCTGGAAGTCGCTGAGGATATCGGCGGAAGGCGACCCGGAGCCAGCCCGGCCCGAGCCAGGCCGCGCCGAGCCAGGGCGCGCACTGCCACTGCGCGTGGTACCGCGCTCCGCGCCATCGCCGGCCCGGGACGGCTGGTTCCGGTCAGGCTGCTGCGGACGCCCGGCTTGGTCAGTCATTGGCTCTGCTCCCCGTCATGATCGTTCCTGTACTACAACGACTCCGTGCGCGACTTGAGTCCCTTCAGGGCCGTCTCAATGATCGTTTTCTCCGCACGGCGCCTGAGCATGCCCAGCATCGGCAGCCGAGTGCCGACGGAGAGCTCGTAGCTCACCTTGGTACCTGCCCCGTCGTCGGCTAGTTCATAGGCGCCCGACATTTCCGTCACCATCGATCCGGCTTCGGCGAGCTGCCAGTGCACCGATGCGTCGCCATCCCAGTCATAGGCGAGCACGTAGCTGTCCCTGATCACGCCTGCATCCAGGCCGAACCGCACCCGGAGCGGGCGGTCGTCAGGTCCCGACTCCAGCACCTCTGCGGACCGGACTCCGGTAGCCCAGTCCGGGTAAGCGCCGAAGTCCGCGATGACCCCCATGACCGTCGGCCGGGCCGCGGCTACGGTGATGCTCGCGGAAGTCCTGTCCGTCATGACTCGGAGCGTACCTCCCGGTCCGGCGAGTCCCGACCTGGCTGACCGCGGGCCTTGCGCACCTTCGTTATCACGAGCCCCATTGCAGTACGTAAGGCGTGCCGCTCGCCCGGAAATGCCCCACATTGATGCACTCGGTGTCCCCGATCCTGATCCTGCTCTGCAGTGGCTGGTGAACGTGGCCGAACAGGACATACCGGGGACGGGTCTTCCCGATCGCGTCCAGCAGCGCTTCGCTGCCGCGCTCCATCCGCCGGGCGACCGTGTCGTAGAGCAGGTCAGGCACGTCCGGCGGGATATGCGAGCAGAGCACGTCGACCTCGCCGATGGCCTCGACCTTGGCTGCGTACGCTTCCTCGTCCAGTTCGTTCGGGGTGCGGTACGCGGTCCGCAGTCCGCCGCCGACGAATCCGAACGTCCACCCGTCCAGCTCAGCGCGCTGGCCGTCGAGCACCTGCTGTCCGGGTCTGACGTGCTGATCCCACAGCCGCGGCAGGTCAACGTTGCCGTAGGTGAGGTACGACGGGACTGGCATGGCGTCGAACAGCTCGGCATACTGCCGGCTGACCGCGGCCTCGATGTGCTGGCGCGGATCGCCGCCTAGCTGTGCCCACAAGCCCGCGGACATCTTCCGGGCCTCGTCGAACCGGTGCGCTGAGCGGAGCTCCACCAGCCGCTGCGCCTGCGCCGCGCCGAACAGGTCAGGGAAGATGCCCTGGCTATGGTCCGCATAGTCGATGAACAGCAGGAGGTCACCGAGGCAGATCAGCGCGTCCGCCCCTTCGCCGGCATGGCGAAGCGCGTCAATCCGGCCGTGAACGTCGCTCACCACGTGCACCCGCATCCACCTACAGTAGGCAAGTCCGGCAGGAAGACATAGCCTGCCGAAGAGACTGTCAGTCCGGCAGCACCGGTCCTCCGGGGAAGGGTTTGGGCGGACGCTGTAGCGTCCAGGAAAGCTTGGGATGGAAACGTGGTCGTTAACGGAGGCTCAGTGCTCGAATTCGGGATACCGGCCCTCATCGAGATCCCGGACGACGCCGGGCTGGCTGATGTCGTCTTCAGCCGAGCCGCCGCGAATCCCGATGAGGTCATGCTCCGTCGGCGCGCTGGGGGCAGCTGGCAGGACGTCACCACCGGACAGTTCCGCGGTCAGGTCGCCGCACTGGCCAAGGGCCTGATCGCGGCCGGCATCGAGCCGGGAGACAGGGTCGCGCTGATGTGCGGCACCCGGTACGAGTGGACCCTCGCCGACTACGCCATCTGGGCCGCGGGAGCGGTCACCGTGCCGGTTTACGAGACCTCCTCGGCCGAGCAAGTGGAGTGGATTCTCCGCGATTCCGGTGCGCGGGCGGCCATCGCCGAGACCGATGAGCACGCGCAGATCATCTCTGCGGTGCGCGCGAACCTGCCGGATCTTGGTCTGCTGTGGCGAATCGCCGGGCTTGATGAGCTGGCGGCAGCTGGCGCAGAAGTGCCCGACGACACCCTCCGCAAGGCTCGCGCTGCCCGCCGGGCCGGCGACCTTGCCACCATCATCTACACCTCCGGCACCACCGGACGGCCGAAGGGCTGTGAGCTCACCCACCGCAACCTGCTGAGTGCGGCGCGGAACGCCGTGCACGGGGCGCTGCCGGAGGTGTTCGAGGCGCCGGCTGGCTCCACTCTCCTGTTCATGCCGCTGGCACACGTCTTCGCCCGGATCATCGAAGTGGGCTGCCTGGAATCAGGTCCCATCCTCGGCCACTGGGAGGACATCCGAACGGTGGCCGAGGGACTGCGTGAGTACCAGCCGACCTTCCTCCTAGCAGTGCCAAGGGTCTTCGAGAAGGTTTACAACAGCGCTCAGCAGCAAGCCTCGGCGAGCCCGGCCAAAAGCAAGATCTTCGCCCGTGCCGCCGATACGGCCATTGCATTCAGCCAGGCCAAGTCTGCCGGGCGCGGCGGAGCCGGGCTCGCGATCCGGCATGCGGTTTTTGACCGGCTGGTGTACGCCAAGCTGCGTGCCGCCGTCGGGGGGAAGGTCAGCTACGCGGTGTCCGGCGGCGCGCCACTGGGCGAACGGCTCGGCCACTTCTTCCGCGGCGCGGGCATCACCGTCCTGGAAGGCTACGGGATGACCGAGACGTCCGCCGCCGCCACCGTCAACAAGCCGTCGCGGAACAAGATCGGGACGGTCGGCCAGCCGCTGCCCGGCGTCAGCGTCAAGATCGCCCCCGATGGCGAGATCCTGCTGCGCGGGGGCATCATCACTGTCGGGTACTGGCACAACGAGACAGCGACCAGCGAGGCGATCGACGCTGCGGGGTGGCTCCGGACGGGCGACCTCGGGTCTCTCGATGACGAGGGCTTCCTGCGGGTAACGGGCCGGAAGAAAGAAATCATCGTGACCGCGGCCGGCAAGAACGTTGCCCCCGCTGTGCTGGAGGACCGGCTCAGGGCTCACCCGCTGATCAGCCAGTGCATGGTCGTCGGCGATGGCCGCCAGTTCGTCGCCTGCCTGATTACACTCGACCCGGAAGCCCTGGAGTACTGGAAGAAGCAGCACGGCAAGCCAGCCAGCGCGACCGCCGCCGATCTTGCCGGTGATCCCGAGCTGATCGCGGACATCCAGGCCGCCGTAGACGAGGCCAACAAGGCCGTGTCCAGGGCCGAGTCCATTCGCAAGTTCCTGCTGCTGCCGGTGGACTTCACTACCGAGAACGGCTACATCACGCCGTCGCTCAAGGTGAAGCGGGCAGTGGTGGCGAAGGATTTCGCCGCCGACATCGACGCCCTTTACACCCGCTAGCCGCTACGTCCGGCTCGCCACCATCAGCTTCCACCGAACCGGGCCGGTCGCGTACTCGCCCGCGGCAGCACATGCTCCATCGCTACGGCACGCGATCTGGCCCAGGTAGATGTGCCCGCTCTTAGGCGCCGACCGGCGCCCGGCCCGTCAAGCGAGCTGGCCAGACAGGATGTGCTGCAGCCGATCGGCCACCAGGTCCCAGGTCCAGTCACGGTCGATCCAGGCCTGGCCCTTCTCCCCCATGGCCGCCGCGCCGGCGGGATCAGCCAGCAGGTCGACGAGGCGGTCGGTTAGCGCGCGGACGTCGCGGCCGGGGACGACGTAACCGGTCTCGCCGTCGAGGACGGCATCGGGGGCGCCCCCGGAGTCGCCGGCGATAACCGGCAGGCCGGTAGCGGACGCTTCCAGATAGACGATGCCGAGGCCTTCGACGTCCAGCCCGCTTCGCCTGGTCCGGCATGGCATGGCGAAGATGTTGCCGGCGCGGTAAAAGGCAGGCAGGTCGTCCCAGCTGACCGGGCCGGTGAAGAGCACCGAGCCGGCCACTCCGGCCTCGGCCACCAGCCGGTCCAGCGCCGGGCGGTACGGGCCGTCGCCTACTAGCAGCAGCAGCGGGTCAGCCGTTGACCGGCGCAGCACCTCCGGCCAGGCCCTGATCAGCGTGTCCTGGCCCTTGCGCGGCACCATCCGGGACACGCACACGACGACCGGCCGGTCCAGGTCGATGCCGAGACGCTGCCGGACCTGCGCACTGCCTGCGTCCGGCCGGAAGACGGCCGGGTCTACGCCGGGTGTGAGCCTGACCATGCGGGCGGCTGCCGCCGTCGACATCGCCCTGGCCATCCTGATGCGGAAGTACTCGCCGAGGTAGGTGACGACATCAACCTCCTCGGCGATCCGGCGCAGCAGGGACCTGGCTACCGGCAGTGCGGCCCAGCCAGCTTCGTGTCCGTGCGTGAGCGCGACAATCCGGCTCGCGCCGGCCCTGCGCAGCGCCGGGGCCAGCAGGCCCAGCGGGGCGGCGGCGCCGAACAGGACGGTGTCGCAGCCGTGCTCGGTCAGCAGCGCAACCGCACGGCGGCGCACCTCCGGCACGGGCAGCATCAGCGATCGGGGGTGCCTGACGACCCTGAAGTCCTGCCGGGCGTCGAACTCGGCCGCGCGGTCCCAGGCCGGCGCATAGACCACGACGCGGTCGGCGGGAAGCCTGGCAGCCAGAGCGTGCACGAACGACTGAATGCCGCCGCTGCGCGGCGGGAAGTCGTTGGTGACGATCAGTACCTTGGTCATGAGCTCCCCCCGACGCCGGCTGGCCCGGCCAGCAAGGCCCGTGCCGAGACTCGGCGGAAGCTCAGATGCTACCCCGCCACGCCGCGCCCACCGTGGGCGTCAGGGCCGGACGGCCTCGTCCAGGTTAGATAGGTACCAGCCGGACAGCGCGACAAGTTCGACGTTGGATCCCGCTGTGGGCGCATCTATCAGCTCGCCCTTGCCCACGTAGATGCCGACGTGAGCGTTGCCGATGAAGCCGAGGATGTCGCCTGGCTCCAGGTACTTGGTGGCGTCGCCAGGAGCGAGGTTGACCTGCGGCAGCGAGCCTTCCTGGTTATAGCTCGTCCGCGGTATCGATACGCCTGCGACAGCCCAGGCCGACATGGTCAGGCCGGAGCAGTCGTAGCCGGCGGAGCACGGTCCGGTGCCGCCCCATACGTACGGGCAGCCAATCTTGCTATAGGCAAAGGCGACGGCCTTCTCTGCCTGGGTCGAGGTCGGACCCGTGTACTTGATCCCGCCACTGGATCCTCCGGTGCCTAGCCCGGTCTGCTGCACCGGCTGCAGCTGTGCCAGCAGCGCCTGCTCCTTGCTAGCCAGGCCATTCATGGTGGCCACTCGCTTGTGCAGGCTGTCCTTCAGGGCGAGGATGCTGGCCTGGCTGCGCTTGACCAGCAGCTGGGTATTGGTCAGCTGCCTGGCGGCCTTGAGGAACTGGTTGATCTCGGCGTTGTTGCTGTTGGACAGCTCCAGGAGGATGGCCGACTGGTTCAGGATCTGCTGCGGGTTGCCTGAGGTCAGCAGCGCAATCGAGGAATTGATGTTGCCAGTCTCGTAGGCGGTGACAGCGATCCTGGCAATCTGCTGGCGCATCGCGGCGAACTGGGTGGAGTAGCGAGCAAGCTCCTTGTTCACCAGTGCGAGCCGCTGGTCTGTCGTGGTCAGGTCTTGCTTGACCTGAACGTACTGCTGGTCGAGCTTGGAGATCTGCGCCTGCAGCTTGGTGAGCTTGGCCTGGACCTGGCTAATCGTCGGCATTGGCGCTGCCCCGGCGCTACCACTGACGCCCATGATCAGCCCGGCGGCCAGCAGTGCGACAGCTACAGCCCCGGCGCGTTGCCTGAAGATCGTGCGAACCGACGGCAGCTTCTGCACGCGCGCGACACGCTCCTTCTTCCACTGTCGGCCTGCCGGGTCAGCTGACGGGTTCGGGCTGTGGAAGTGCGCCCTACGGGCAGGTCAGCGACCAGCCCGATTCACCCCTGCCGGTTCCGCACCTGCGGCACCGTCGGTGGGTCCCCGGCTCTCCGGCGAGCCGGACTGGCAGCACCGGAGATTCGGCGGAGCCGCTCGCCGCCGCCGGCCTGGCGACTGATGAGCGATACGGCTCGCTGCACGACCCTAGTGAAGGGCAGGGGTAGATTCAACCGCTTCGCGCACTCTCGCAGTCCGTTTCTCTGGTGACGGCAGGCATCCCGTGGTCATGCTGGGCCAGCTGGGCCGGTGCAAGCGGAAGCGCCCCGGCCCTGCCACGCGCGCCCGGCGCGCCTGAACCATACTGTCGGCACCCCGGCCTAGCGTGATTGACGTGACCCCAGCGCTGGCAAGCCTCGACCTCGTCGTTGTCGACGTGGAAACCACCGGCTGGCTGCCGGAGCACGCTGAGCTCACCGAGATCGGGTGCGTACGGCTCAGCGGCGGCCAGCTGACGGGCGAATTCGCGACCCTGGTCCGCCCGGCTGCCGCGATTCCGGCCGACATCACGCTGCTGACCGGCATCACCGACAGCATGGTGAGACGGGCGCCGCTGGCCAGCGCGGCTCTTCCTGCTTTCCTGGCGTTCGCGCGTGGCTGCGTGCTCGTCGCGCACAACGCACCGTTCGACCTGAGCTTCCTGACCGCGGCATGCGCAGCGAATGGCATCCGCTGGCCGCCGGCTGCTGTTCTCGACACGGCCGTGCTGGCCCGGATGCTGCTCGGCCCGGATGATGTCCCGGACTGCCGGCTGGCCACGCTCGCCGATTACTTCGGTGCCCGCACCACGCCGTGTCATCGGGCGCTTGCCGATGCCAAGGCGACTGCCGACGTCCTAGCCGGGCTCCTGGGACTGGTCGCGGCAGCCAGGGCGGACCCGGCCAGCGGCCTGCTGCAAGCCGCGAGCTGACCGGCGGTACGCTACTGCCGTGGTTACCGCAATCGTTCTGATCAAGGCCGACGTGGCGCGCATCCCGGAAACCGCAGAGGCGATCGCGCAGATCCCGGCGGTCAGCGAGGTCTACTCCGTGACCGGCGAATTCGACCTGGTAGCAATGGTGCGAGTGCGCGCGCACGACGAGCTCGGGGACGTGATCCCCGGCACCGTCAACAAGGTCCCTGGCGTGACGCACACCGAGACGCACATCGCCTTCCGGACTTACTCGCGGCACGATCTTGAGGCCGCATTCGCGCTCGGCTACGCCGAGTCCTGAGCTGCTCGCCGTCGGACCGAGCCGCCAGCCGTCGGACCGAGCCGCCAGCCGTCGGACCGAGCCGGCTGCCGAGCCACCAGCCTTGAGGACCGAGCCGGCTGCCTTAGGACTGAGCCAGCCGGTTGCTGGCGGCCACCCAGCGATCGAGCAGCCCAGCCGCTGCGCCGGAGTCCACCGCGGCCGCAGCGCGGCGGTAACCATCGGCCAGCGCGGGCACCAGGGCGTCGGGGGCCGCCACCCCGCCCTCGGCCGCAAGCGCCGCAGCCGCGTTCAGCAACGCGGTATCGCGGACCGGCCCCTGCCGCCCGGCCAGGAACTCGCGGATCACGCCTGCGTTATGCTCCGGGTCGCCGCCCAGCAGGTCGGCCGGTACCGACCTGGCGATGCCAACGTCGGCTGGGTCGAACCTGACCTCGCTGACCGTGCCGTCATGGACCACCCAGACCGTCGACGGCGCCGTCGTGGTCAGCTCGTCCAGACCGTCGTCGCCATGGAATACCAGCGCAGAGCAGCCGCGGGCGGCGAGCACGCCGGCCAGGATCGGCCCCATCCGCGCGTCGGCAACCCCAAGCGCCTGGGCGGCAGGCCGGGCCGGGTTAGCCACCGGGCCGAGGATGTTGAAGACAGTCGGCACGCCGAGCTCGCGCCGCGGCACGATGACGTGCCGCAGCGCGGGATGGTAGAGCGGAGCGAACAGGAACGCGGCGCCGACTTCCGCCATCAGCTGCTCGGTCGCCGCCGGCGGCAGGTCAATCACCACGCCCAGCGCCTCGAGCACATCGGCGGTGCCGCAAGCTGACGAGGCGGCCCGGTTACCGTGCTTGACCATCCGGGCGCCGGCGGCCGCGGCCGCAATCGTGCCCATGGTCGAGATGTTGACGGTCCTGGCACCGTCGCCACCCGTCCCGACCAGGTCGGTCACCCTGCCCGGGATCGAGATGGGAGCTGCGTGCTCGAGCATCGCCTGGGCCAGGCCCGTGACCTCGCCTGGCGTCTCGCCCTTAATCCGCAGCGCCACGCCGAAACCCGCGATCTGCGCTGGCGTCGCGGCGCCGTCCATGATCTCGTTCATGGCCCAGGCCGTCTCGTCCGCAGTGAGCTGGTCGCCGCGGATGAGGGCACCGATCAGGGCCGGCCAGCCTGTGCGTGCATCCATGGTCTTAGCAATCTCTGTCTTGGCTAGTTCGGCATCAGGCCTGGACGACCTCGTCACTCGCGGCTTCCGGACCGGCTGCTCGCTGCCGCATCAGCCCGGCCAGCTCACGCGCGAGCGCGACCGGGTCGATCGGGTGACTGATCACGGCATCGGCCCGCGACCAGGTCGCCAGCCAGCCGTCATCCGGACGGCCGACGATCAGCAGTACCGGCGGGCAATTGTGGATCTCGTCCTTCGCCTGGCGGCACACGCCCATCCCGCCAGCCGGCTGAGCCTCGCCGTCCAGCACCATCACCTCGATCCCGCCGGCGTCCAGGAGCCGGAACAGCATCGGCTCGGTAGCGACCTCGATGATCTCGGCTTCCGGCACGTCAGGAGCCGGACGGCGGCCGATGGCGAGCCTGATCCTGGCCCGAGTGTCGGCATCATGGCTATACACGACAACCTTCATGGCAAAGGATGCTACCGACCCGGGGGGTCGGGCTACGCACGCCTACGCAGTGTCGTAATAATGGCCAGGTGGTCACAGCATCTACAGAGGTAGTCCCGCGCCCGACTGCCAGCCGGCCAAACCTCGTCAGCGTCGGCACGATCATCTGGCTCTCCTCGGAGCTGATGTTCTTCGCGGCGCTGTTCGCCATGTACTTCACGATCCGGTCGGTCGACAAGGGGCTGGGTCAGCCCTGGCCCAAGGCCCATCTGGACCTGGCCGCTGGCCACGGCAAACACGATCGTGCTGCTGCTGTCCAGCGTTACCTGCCAGGCGGGCGTGTTCGCCATCGAGCGACATCAGATGCGGCGGACCGGCAGCATCTGGAACCCACGGCGCTGGGGTCTGCGCGAGTGGTACGTGCTGACGTTCCTGATGGGCCTGTACTTCGTCTGCGGCCAGGGATATGAGTACCTGGACCTGATCCGCAAGCAGCACGTCACGCTCTCGTCCTCGAACTACGGGTCTGTGTTCTTTCTCACTACCGGATTCCACGGACTGCACGTCACCGGCGGGCTCATCGCATTCATCTTCCTGCTCGGCCGGACCTTCGCGGCGAAGAGATTCACGCTCGAGCAGCAGACCAGCGCCATCGTCGTGTCCTACTACTGGCACTTCGTAGACGTGGTCTGGATCGGGCTTGTTCACGACCATCTACCTGATCCATTAACCGGGACCTGGGGAAGCTGTGAGCTGGATCACCGCGAGGCGCCGACACCCGGCGGCCGGGTATGTCATCGTCGCGTTCGTGCTGTCCTGATCGGCACGGCTTATGCCGTGGTCACCAGCGGCACCGCCTCGGCATCGCCACCGGTCGCGGCCAACTCGGCCCAGATCGCGCGAGGGCCACAGTCTGTTCGTCAGGCTACTGCGCGAGCTGCCACGGGGTCTTCGCGGAGGGCAAGAACGGGGTCAGCGCCCAGCCTGATCGGAGTCGGCGCGGCTGCGGTGGACTTCCAGGTGAGCACCGGCCGGATGCCCGCAGAAGAGCAGTCAGCGCCGAGAATGAGCGCAAGCCGCCACGGCTGACCCCGGCGCAGACCAGCGCGGTGGCTGCCTACATTCAGTCCCTGGGCGGCGGTCCGCCGATCCCGTCGGCCGCGCAGGTGAACGCCAGCGGCGCCAATATCGGCCTTGGCCAGCAGCTATTCGTCGCGGATTGCGCCGCGTGCCACAACTTCGTCGGCGCGGGCGGCGCGCTGACCTACGGCAAGTTCGCGCCTGCGCTGACCCAGTCGACACCGCGGCAGATCTACGAGGCGATGCTGACCGGGCCGGAGGCGATGCCGACCTTCAACGACCTCACCATCACGCCGCAGGAGAAGCGGGACATCATCGCGTACGTCACCACTGTCCGCGCCCAGCCCAACCCCGGCGGCTTCAGCCTCGGCCGGGTCGGCCCGGTCACCGAGGGACTGGTGGCGTTCCTCGGTCTCCTTCTGTTCATGGTGCTTGCGGCACTCTGGATCACTGCGAAGCACGGGAAGGCTCATGAGTGACACCAACTCCCCAGGACTACCGGGCGCCGGCGACTCCGGCGACAGCTCCTGGCCCGAGTACCTGACCAGCGAGGGCCACGGCACCGGCCAGGCCAGTCCTGCGTCGGCAAGCTCATCGGCCGGGCAGGCTGACCCCGAGTTGCCCGGCGGACCGCACCGCGTGATCGGAACACCACCGCCAGCTACCGCCAGGACGATGCTGCCCGCGTCGGGCGGCGATGGCGGCCATGCCGTAGTCCGCGAGCTGCCTGCGGATCCGCCCGACCCGATCCGGGCAAAGAAGGCCGAGCGCATCGTCGTAGCCTGCTTCGTGCTCGCGATGCTGGCGGGCCTGGCATTCCTGGTCGCCTATGCGCTGGTCGGCGTGGGTTCCATCACCAAGGTGCTGCACTCCAACCTGGCCCTGGGCGGCACGCTGGCGCTGGCCATGCTACTGCTGGGCATCGGCGCGGTCATCTGGGTCCGGCACCTGATGCCCGAAGTGGAGCTCACCGAGCAGCGGCACCTGATGAGGTCGGACGCCAAGGACCGCGAGGCCTTCAAGGAAACCTTCGAAGAGGGCGCGGAGGCAAGCCAGTTCGTCAAGCGGCCGCTGGTCCGACGCTCGCTGATCGCTGCCACCGTGCCGCTGGCAGTGGCGCCGATCTTCCTGCTGCGCGACCTGGGCCCGATGCCAGGCAAGAGCCTCGACTACACGGTCTGGCGCAAGGGCCTGCGGCTGCTGGTCTACGGCACCGGCCGGCCGATCACTCCGGCCGAGTTCAGCTCACCGGGCGGCATCATCAGCGTTGGCCCGGAGGGCTATCCTGAACAATGATGACGACATGGCTAAGGCAGCGGTCGTCATCATCAAGTTCAGGCCGGGCGAGATCCAGTTCACCAGCGCGAATCAGCCGGTGCCGAACAAGGTCGTCGCGAACTGGACAGTCGACAACATCGTCGCCTACTCGAAGATCTGCACCCACGTCGGCTGCCCGGCGGCGCTGTACGAGCAGACCACGCACCACATCCTCTGCCCGTGCCACCAGTCGACCTTCGATGCGTCGCAGGGCGCGCGGGTCATCTTCGGTCCGGCCACCCGGCCGCTGCCGCAGTTGCCGATCGGCGTTGACGCGGAGGGCTACCTCATCGCGCTGGGCGATTTCAACGAGCCCGTGGGCCCGAGTTACTGGGAGCGGTCATGAGCGTCGAGCGAGGCGCTAGAAGGCGTCGGCAGCTGGCTCGACGACAGGCTCCACGGCGCCCGCGGCGTTCGCGTCCTGCTCAGGAAGGTCTTCCCCGACCACTGGTCCTTCCTGCTCGGCGAGATCATCCTCTACTCGTTTATCATCCTGCTGCTCACCGGCACGTTCCTGACGCTGTGGTTCCAGCCGAGCATGACCGACGTCATCTACCACGGCTCCTACATCCCGCTGCGCGGCGTGCGGATGAGCGAGGCCTACGCCTCGACGATGCAGATCAGCTTTGACGTGCGCGGCGGACTGCTGATCCGGCAGATCCATCACTGGGCCGCCGACCTGTTCATGGCCGGCATCTTCGCGCACATGATCCGCATCTTCTTCACCGGCGCGTACCGGAAGCCACGCGAGATCAACTGGCTGATCGGCATCATCATGCTGACCCTCGGCCTGCTCGAGGGCCTGTTCGGGTACTCACTGCCGGACGACCTGCTGTCCGGCGCGGGCCTGCGGATCACCGAGGGCGTGCTGCAGTCAATCCCGCTGGTCGGCACTTACCTCGCGTTCTTCCTGTTCGGCGGGCCGTTCCCCGGGCATGTGATCATCCCGCGGCTGTACATCCTGCATGTGCTGCTCATCCCCGGGTTGCTGCTAGCCCTGATCACCGTGCACTTGTTCCTCATGTTCCACCAGAAGCACACCCAGATGCCGGGCAAGGGCCGGACGAACCAGAACGTCGTCGGCGCCCCCATGTACCCGTACTTCATGGCCAAGACCGGGGCGTTCTTCTTCTTCACCTTCGCTGCCGTGACCCTGGCCGCGACGTTCACCCAGATCAACCCGATCTGGCTGTACGGACCGTACAACCCGGTCGCCATGTCCGCGGGCTCGCAGCCTGACTTCTACATGGGCGCACTCGAAGGCTGCGCTGCGCATCATGCCGGCCTGGCAGTGGGTTGTGTTCGGCCATACCTTTGCGTTCAACGTGTTCATCCCGGCGCTGCTGCCACTCGGCCTGATCTTCGGTGGAGCCGCGGTCTGGCCGTTCATCGAGCAATGGATCACCGGCGACCGCCGCGAGCATCACATCCTGGACCGGCCGCGGAATGCGCCAGCCAGGACCGCGCTCGGTATGGCGGTTATCACTTTCTACGGCGTGCTGTGGGCCGAGGGTGCCAACGACCTGCTCGCCGAGCACCTGGATATCTCGCTGTACACCATCACCTGGATCGCCAGAGTAGGCGTCTTCGTGCTGCCGGTTCTCGCCTACATCATCACCAAACGGATCTGTTTCGGCCTGCAGCGCAAGGACAACCACCTGATCGAGCATGGGGTGGAGACCGGCATCATCAGGCAGCTGCCTGGCGGCGAGTTCATCGAGGAGACCAGGCCGGTCGCTGACGACAAGCTGGCGGTGCTCACGGCCAGGACCGATCTGCCGGCGCTGCCAGCCGGCGAGCCGACCGATGCGGACGTCCCGCCGCCGGGCATGCGCGGCACGCTCGGCAAGGTGCGGGAGCGGCTGTACAACGTCGTCACCGAGAGCGTGCCGATGGCATCGGGCCACAACGGTCACGGGAACGGGCACGGCAACGGTCACGCGATCGAGCACAACGGGCACGATCACGCGGCCATCAGCGCCGCTGAGAGCAGCCAGAGCGACGAGCAGGACAGCTGACGGTCGCGGCTAGCAGCTCGCCACCCGCACGGCCAGGAAAGTAACGCTGGGACCCGCAGCGCCACGAACGACGGCTGCGCCACCCGCAGGCACCAGCAGGCTCGTGCTGCCACCGCTACGACGGCCAGGACAAGGCCCCGGCACTCGTGCCGGGGCCTTGCTCGCCTGGTGCACTGGCGGCTACGGTCCAGGCAGTCCCCGCCGCCAGGGTTCAACTGGGCGCCGCCGACTGCCTGCGCGCTGCAGGCGCCATCGCCCGTATGCGGCGGCCCGCCGCCTTACTACTGCCTACTAGTAACCCTGAGCGCGCAGGCGGCCTGGCGACGCGACCGGACCAGGACGTCGCCTCCGGCCCTCATGGCGGCCTGCGGCGCACGGTCCCCTGCTAGCAAGTCCCGTCGCCGGATAGCCACGCGCACAGACAGCTGACGGCTCGCTCCAGCAGGGAGCGAGCCGTCCATGCGAGTTGTTAGTGGCAGCCGTCTGGCCAAGCGCCAGCGCCGACCGCCGGTGCTGGCCGTCAGTGCGCGTAGTTGCCGCGGTAGTACTCGAACACGAAGCCCACCACCGAGAGCAGCGTGGCCAGGGCCCCGATCAGGAACAGCCACCAGCCGATGGCCATGCCCAGCGCGGCCACCGCGGCGGCGACGCCGACGAACAGCGGCCACCAGCTGTGCGGGCTGAAGAAACCCAGCTCGCCGACGCCCTCGTCGACCTCGCCCTGCGGATTGTCCTCCGGCCGGATGGTCGGCAGCCGGCGCCCGGTGAACAGCAGGTAGAAGCCGGACAGGAACGCCAGGCAGACCGCGAGCGCGAGCGCCGTGGTGCCGGTCGGGTCATGCGAGAAGTACCAGTAGACCAGGTCGCTGCCGCCGAAGAAGGCGGCGCAGCCCAGGAACAGGTAGGCCTCTACTTTCACGAGCCGCCTCCGATCGACTGCTGCTCAAGGTGACGGTCCCGGCCCGATCTGATGTGCGGGTAGTGCAGGTCGAACGCGGGGCGCTCGGACCTGATCCGGGGGATCGAGGTGAAGTTGTGCCGTGGCGGCGGGCAGGACGTCGCCCACTCCAGCGAGTTCGCGAAACCCCACGGGTCGTCGGCGGTGACCGTCTCACCCGTCTTCCAGGTCTTGTAGACGTTGTAGAGGAAGATAAACGTGGACGCGCCGAGGATGAAGGCGCCAATCGAGGAGATGTCATTCAGCGTGGTCGCCAGGTGCGGCAGGAACGGGTAGTTGGCGATGCGTCGCGGCATTCCCATCAGGCCCAGCCAGTGCTGAACCAGGAACGTCATGTTGAAGCCGATGAAAACGCTCCAGAAATGCCATCTGCCGAGCCGCTCATCGAGCATCTTCCCGGTGAACTTCGGCCACCAGAAATAGAACCCGCCGAACATGCAGAACACCACCGTGCCAAAGAGCACGTAGTGGAAGTGCGCGACCACGAAGTACGAGTCACTCACCGCGAAGTCCAGCGGCGGCGAGGCCAGGATGATGCCAGTCAGGCCGCCGAACAGGAAGACCACCAGGAAGCCGAGAATGAACAGCATCGCCGACTCGAATGTGATCTGCCCTCGCCAGATCGTGCCTACCCAGTTGAAGAATTTCACCCCGGTAGGCACCGCGATCAGGAACGTCATGAACGAGAAGAACGGCAGCAGCACAGCGCCGGTGGTGAACATGTGGTGCGCCCACACCGTGAGCGACAGGCCGGCGATAGCAATGGTGGCTGCGACCAGGCCCTTGTAGCCGAACAGCGGCTTGCGCGCGAATACCGGCAGGATCTCAGTGGCGATGCCGAAGAACGGCAACGCCACGATATAGACCTCGGGATGGCCGAAGAACCAGAACAGGTGCTGCCAGAGAATCGCCCCGCCGCTGTTAGCGGCGAAGACCTGCGCCCCGAGTTTCCGGTCGATCTCAAGCACCAGCAGCGCCGCTGCCAGCACCGGGAACGCCAGCAGCACCAGCATCGAGGTGAGCAGGATGTTCCAGGTGAACATCGGCATCCGGAACATGGTCATGCCCGGCGCTCGCATGCACAGGATGGTAGTGACGAAGTTGACGCCGCCGAGGATGGTGCCCAGGCCGGAGAGCACCAGGCCCATGATCCACATGTCGCCGCCGACGCCCGGTGAGTACGTCGCGCTGGTCAGCGGCGAGTAGGCGTACCAGCCGAACGCGGCCGCGCCGCCCGGGGTCAGGAAGCTGGCCAGCAGGATCGTACCGCCGAAGGTGAACATGTAGTAGCTGAGCAGGTTCAGCCGCGGGAAGGCCACATCCGGCGCGCCGATCTGCAGCGGCATGATCTCGTTCGCGAAGCCGACGAACAGCGGCGTGGCGAACAGCAGCAGCATGATCGTGCCATGCATCGTGAACAGCTCGTTGTACTGCTGGTCCGACACGATGTGGTTGTTCGGTCCCATGAGCTGCGCGCGCATGATCAGCGCCATCAGGCCGCCGATCAGGAAGAAGATGAACGAGGTGATCAGGTACAGGTGCCCGATGATCTTGTGGTCGGTCGACGACAGCCAGTCCGCCAGGATCGAGCCCTTGCGGTAGGTGCGCGGCGGAGGCGCGGGCAGCGTGCCGGCCGGCGCCGGCGTGTTGTACGTGGTCACTGAGCACCCCCAGATGCGTTCTGCAGCTTCTGCTGTGCCAGGATCCACGTCCTGAACTGGGCAGGCGTGACGATCTTGATCCGGAAGAGCATCCGGCTGTGGTACAGGCCGCACAGCTCAGAGCAGCGCCCGATGGTGTCGGGCCCGCTGTAGAGCGTCCCGGTCGGCATCACCTGGAAGTGGTTCGGGTGGCCGGGCAGGACGTCCCGCTTGAAGTCGAACGGCAGGATCCAGAATGAGTGGATGACGTCATTGGAGCGGAGGTTGAACCTGACCGTCTCATGATCAGGGATCTCCAGCAGCGGAAGATCGCCGTAGTTGCCCGCCTTGCCCAGCGAGCCGTTCCACATGTAGCCAATCTCGGTGACGCCGTCAGCCGAGTTCTTGACCGGGAACTGCGGGTACTGGAACTCCCAGCTCCACTGGAATCCGGTCACGTCGACGACCACGGCGGGGTGGGCCGAGAGCGAGTCGATCCTGTTCTCATCCCGCGCGGTGAAGTAGAACAGCACGCCGACCATGATGAACGGGATCACCGTGTACATGATCTCGATAGGCAGGTTGTACCTGACCTGATGCGGGATCCGGTCGCCGCGCTTGCGATAGACGATGACGGCCCACAGGATCAGGCCCCACACCACCACGCCGACGGCAAGGGCGGCGACCCACGCGCCCTGCCAGAGCGACACGATCAGGTTCGCCTGCGTGGTCAGCGGCAGGCGCAGGCCGAGACGCTCGACGGTGGTGGCATTGCAGCCGGCGGTCAGCGTCACCAGGCCAGCGACCAGGGCAGTACGCGGCAGCCAGCGCCGTAGCAGCCTCGCGCCCGCCCTCTGGCGCGGGGCCCAGTGCTTCGAGGCACTGCGGATGGGACTCACAGATGGCCTTCCCAGCAGTCAAGTCCCGGCGTCAGCGGCCGGTTAAAGTCCAACGTCCTACAGCCTGTCGTGGAAACAGTACAACGCCAGCGAGCCGCAGTACCGGGGACCCCCAGGCTCCGGCCCGGCCCGGCTGCCTAAAGTCTGGAACATGGCCTACTTCGACGCCGCCTCCGCCGAGCCGATGCACCGCAGCGCCCGCGAGGCCATGCTGGCAGCGCTCGACGACGGCTGGGCCGACCCGGCGAGGCTGCACCGCGAGGGAAGGCGAGCCAGGCTGCTCTTGGACGGCGCCAGAGAGCAGGTCGCCACTGAACTCGGCTGCCGCCCCGACGAGCTGTCGTTCACCAGTTCTGGCACCCAGGCCGTGCACCTGGCCGTGCTGGGCACGGTGCAGGCGAGGCAATCGGCCAGCCGCGGCCCTGGCCACCTGGTCGCCAGCGCGGTCGAGCACTCGAGTGTGCTGAACGCCGCGCACTGGCTGGAGCGCGTTACCGGCACGTCGGTCACGCTCACTGGCGTCGACGGCCTCGGCCGGGTGCACCTGGGCGAATTGGCCGCGGCCATAGCGACCGACCGGACCTTGCTGGCCTGCCTGCAGTCGGCCAACCACGAGGTGGGCACGGTCCAGCCAGCCGCCGAGGCCGCCGAGGCTTGCCAGCGGCAGCAGGTCCCGCTGCTGGTGGACGCTGGCGCGTCGGCGGGCCGGCTGCCAACGCCAGCGGGCTGGTCGCTGCTGACCGCCAGCGCCCGTAAATGGGGTGGCCCCGCAGGGGTAGGCGTGCTGGCAGTGCGCAAGGGCACGCGCTGGCGCGAGCCGTTCCCGGCAGACGACCGGGAAGGCCGACGGGTGCCTGGCTTCCCGAACGTGCCCGCGATCCTGGCCGCGGCCGCGGCCCTGTCAGCAACCGGCAGGGACCGCAGCGCCACGGACGCCGCGCTGCGCGCTCTCACCGGCCGGATACGGGACTCCGTTCCCTTGCTGGTGCCGGACTCGGTCGTGCATGGTGATCCGGACGCCAGGCTCCCCCACATCGTCACGTTTTCCTGCCTGTACGTGGACGGTGAGGCGCTGGTGACCGAGCTGGACCGGGCCGGGTTCTCGGTGTCATCTGGGAGTGCCTGCGTGGCCGATACCCGGCAGCCCAGCCACGTACTGGCCGCCATGGGTGCGCTTACCCATGGCAACGTGCGGGTATCGCTTCCGCAAGATGTGGACGCCGGGTCGGTGCGCGAGTTCCTTGACGTACTGCCCGGTATCGTGGCGGCGGTGCGGGACACTATGAGAGCGGCCAACGCCGGCGAACCGCCAGCCGACCCTTCCGTGGAGGTAACCGCGTGACCCCCCCGCAGCACGCCACCGAAACCAACGCCCCGGCCCTCACGCTCGACGCCCTGGGCAAGAAGTGCCCGGTGCCGATCATCATGCTGGCCGACAGGATCCGGGAAGTGCGCATCGGCCAGATCATCGAGGTGCTCGCGGACGATCCGGCGGCTAAGACCGACCTGCCGGCCTGGTGCGCGCTGAAGTCCCAGGAGTTCGCCGGGGTCTCCGACCTGCCTGTCGGCTGGTCATTCCTGGTCCGCCGCAGCTACTAGCCGAGGTCAGCGCCTCAGCTGACCGGCTGGTCTGGCTCGTCGAGGGCGCGGAACCGGTCGGAGAACCTGCGGTCGCTCTCCCACCATGGCCGCTGGGCCGGAGCGCCTGAAGTTGTCCTGACGCTGGTCCCGGCGCCGCCCGCGGAGTCGGCTGCCGCTCCAGCCGGGAACGGCGCCGCTGCCGCCGCTGCCGCCGCCGCTTCGAGCCCGTCGAGCTCCGCGTCGATGACCGTCGCATCAGCCTGGTCCTCGCGGATCATCTGGATGAACTGCGCAGCCAGGAATGGCAGCCCGACGATGTCACCCAGGATCCACAGCACGCCGCCGCCGAGCACCTGGCTGGTGGCAAGGCTCGGTCCCCATGGCCGGGCCAGCGCGTGGTAGTAGTGGCCCGCGATCAGGCTGGTGTCGGCGATGACCGCCAGCCCGAGTACCGCATCACCGATCACCTCCGCGCCGGTGATCCACAGCGCCACGACATACGGGTAGGCCTTCGGCACCGGGTCAACCCGCAGCAGCGTCCAGAAGAACACGAAGCCAGGGACGATCAGCGCGATGTGGGTGAGCTGGGCGACGAGGACCGAGCTGAAACCAGCCTGGTACCACGGCGTGAAGTAGATCACGAATGGCGTGAGCACCAGCACCAGCGTGGTGATGGCAGGGAACGTGGCCAGTTTTGCGACCCGGCCGCTGATCGCCGTCTCCAGTCGTGTGCCGAGCCGCGGCACGGCCGCGATGGCCAGCGTCAGCGGCCGGCCCAGCGCGATGAAGAGGGGCACGACGAGCAGCAGCAGGACGGTCTGCACCGACCGCATATAGAACAGCACTGGCTGGTAGACCCCGACGGAGGACATTGTGGCGATGACCACGAAGCCCAGGCCCAGGCCACAGCACAGGACGGCCCGGCCGGCCGGCCAGCGGTCGCCATTACGCCGCACCCGCCGCATGCCGGCCAGGTACAGGCTGGCCAGCACCACCACGGCGGCAAGCGACCAAGGGTCCAGCATCCAGGAGGTGAAGGCCCGCCCGATGGTCAGCTCCGGCGGCCCGTGGTAACCAGAGGCAAGCACTGCGAGCATGCCTGCACGCTATCGCGCCCGCCGACGGGCTACGCTCCGCCCTCGGGCCGGCCTGTCGCGAGGCGACGAGCGAGGGCTTGTGATACCTCTCTCAGTGCACGACACTGTCCCAGACCGAGCCATGGCGTGCCAGGCCGGCTGCCCCTCGCTTGCAGGAGAGGAACTGCGCTATGCCAAGGCTCATCAGGCCCGGGATAACCGACACGTTCATGGTGCCCGGCGGATTCACGTCCGCTGGCGGGTGCGCGCCGGCTGGCAGGTTCGGGACACGCGCACGGTTCGGGGTGACCGGCGGTCTGGTCACCGGCGCGCTGGTGCTAGCCGGGCTGGCAGCCACCGCGCCCGCCCTGGCGACATCGCAGACCGGCCAGTCGCTGTCGGCATCGCGGGTGCCGGTCGCGGGTACCCGCCCGGTGTGGGCCGTGACCGCCAACCGGACAGGACAGGCGACGCTGTCGCATGGCACCGTCCGGGCCCGGGTCTACCTGGCACCGCGCGACCCGGCAGGCCTGGCGGCCATCGCAGCGGCTGTGTCCACGCCGGGGAACGCGCGCTACCGGCACTTCCTCTCCGCCGCACAGATCAGCGCGCGGTTCGGGCAGTCCGCAGCGCGGGTCGGCATGCTCGCGGGCTGGCTGAAGCAGTCCGGGCTGCGCGTGACCGCGATCAGCAACCACGTGGCCGACGGCTACATCGCCGTCAGCGGCTCGCTGGCCTCGGCAAGCCGGGCATTCGACGTCACATTCGCGAGCTACCGGCTGGCCGGACAGGGCATCGTGCGAGCGCCCGAGCAGGCCGCGTCCGTGCCGGCCGAATTCGCCTCAGCCGTACTGTCGATCAGCGGCCTGGACACGGCGAGGGCGGACATGCGGCCGCAGGCGCTGCCGCCGCCAGGCCCGAATTACTGGATCGCCCGGCCCTGTAACTCGTATTACCACCAGAAGACCGCCACCGGCATGCCGGCCGCGTACGGCAAGCACTGGCCCTGGGCATTGTGCGGTTACAAGCCGAGTCAGGTCCGCGCTGTCTACGGTGTCACCGCGTCGGGCATGACGGGCGCCGGCCAGACGGTCGCGATCGTCGACGCCTATGCCTCCCCCACGATGCTGCGGGACGCCAATGCTTACGCCAGCGCCGTGGGCGACCAGCCGTTCGCGCCTGGCCAGTATCAGCAGTTCCTGCCGGCCCAGTTCACCCAGGCAGGGAACAACCAGTGCGGGGCGCAAGGCTGGTACGGCGAGCAGACTCTGGACGTCGAATCGGTGCACGGCATGGCGCCAGGCGCGAACGTGAGGTTCGTGGCGGCCGCCAGCTGCCAGGACCCCGACCTTGCCGACGCGCTCGCCTACATCGTCGATAACCACCTGGCCAGCATCGTCAGCAATTCCTGGGGCGACACCGAAGCCGGCGCGGCCGAGTTCGTCAGCGTGTATCACCTGATCTTCCAGGCTGGTGCCGCCGAGGGCATCGACTTCCTATTCTCGTCCGGCGACAACGGCTACGAGGCGCCCGGCGAGGACCCTGGCTTCTCGGCGCACACGCAGGTCGATTACCCGACCTCCGACCCGTGGGTGACCTCGGTCGGCGGTACTAGCCTGGCCATCGGCCGCGGCAACAGCTACCAGTTCGAGACGTCCTGGGGAACCCTGCTCGATCCGCTGGCCAGTAACGGCAAGACCTGGCACCTCACGCCGCCAGGCGGCTACCCGTACTGGTTTGACGGCGCCAGCGGCGGCGGCACGTCCACTCTGTACCCGCAGCCCTGGTACCAGCAGGGCGTGGTGCCGGCGTCATTGTCCGAGCGGCTGCCGAGCGGTGCCCATAGCGCCGAGCCGATGCGCGAGCTGCCGGACGTGTCGGCTTATGCCGATCCCGCGACCGGCTTCCTGGTCGGTGAGACGGTGCTCAAGCCGAGCGGACACGGTTACGAGTTCGCGTTCAGCCGGATCGGCGGCACCAGCGTGTCCTGCCCGACGTTTGCCGGCATCGAGGCTGACGCGCAGCAGAGCGCCGGCGGGCCGCTGGGCTTCGCCAACCCGGCCATCTACGACCGGTATGGCACGTCCGCGTTCCACGACGTGACTGATCATCCCCTCGGTCCCGGCTTCCTGGCCCAGGTTCGGGCTAACTACGCCAATGGCGGCGTCGCGCCCACCGGTCCGCTCCAGTACTTCCTGCGCACCCTCGGGATCGATGGCGAGGGCGCCGCCCGCCTCAACGCGACGCCGGGCTATGACGACGCGACCGGGGTCGGGTCGCCGGCTGGCTACATCACCTCGTTCTCCCGGTTCGGACCCTAGTCAGCTCCTGGCCGGGAGCAAGGCGAGCCGGGAGCAGGACAGTTCCCCGGTCGCTTCTGCTCCCGGCCGGCTCAGGGCAGTCGGCTCAGGGCAGCCGGGCGGCGATCTCGTCCGCAGCCGCCTGGCCGTAGGACAGTGCGCAGCGCGCCGTCAGCCCGGCCGCGGTCAGCTTGTACTCCTGAGTCCCGGTCGTCTCCAGCGCGTACACGGCCAGCAGGTTGCCGAGCTGAGCGGCACGCTCCAGGCTCAGGCCCCAGGCCACGGCGGCCAGGAAACCAGCTCGGAAGCCATCGCCGGCGCCAGTCGGATCGACCGGGCTAACGTCCTGCACCGGCCCGACCAGCACCGGCGCCTCGCCGGCCCGGTCGACCCGGACGCCCTCCGAGCCCAGTGTCGTGACCCGGACGCCCACCTGAGCGATCAGCTGCTGCGGACTCCAGCCGGTCTTGTGCTCGGTCAGCGATGCTTCGTAGTCGTTACTGAACAGGTAGGCGGCACCAGCCACCAGCTCGCGGATCTGCGCCCCGTCCAGGCTCGCCAGCTGCTGCGAGGTGTCGGCGGCGAACGGGATCTGGTGCTGCTGGCATTGCCTGGTCAGGCTCAGCATCGCGGCCGGGTCGCCAGCGCCGACCAGCACCAGGTCGGCCAGCCCGGCGAGCCCGCTGAGATCGAGGCTCGCGTCTTCGCCCATGGCGCCCGGATAGAACGAGGCGATCTGGTTCAGGTCCGCGTCGGTAGTGCAGACGAACCTGGCCGTGTGATACCGGCTCGACTCGCGCACCCCGCTGGTGTCGACGCCGTGGTCATTCAGCCAGCGCCGGTACTCGGTGAAGTCTGCGCCGACGGTGCCGACCAGCACCGGCCCGAGGCCGAGACAGCCAAGGCCGAAGGCGATGTTGGCGGCGACCCCGCCGCGGCGGATCTCTAGCCCGTCCACGAGGAACGACAGTGAGATCTTGTCCAGCTTGTCGGCCAGGAACTGGTCGGCAAACCGGCCCCGAAACGTCATCAGGTGGTCAGTCGCGATCGATCCGGTCACGGCAATGCGCATGGACGGCTCCGTTTGTCAGCCTGGTTAGCGGCCACAGGCTACACGCGCATCGGCAGGCTGCGCCGGCCGGACGCCTGGGTTAGTGTGCGCTCAGCTGGGTGATCGGCCGGGGCGCCCTCGACCAGGGCTGGGTGCGAGCCTTCGAGTGGTGGTACCCGGCAGAAGCCGACCTGCGCGGCTAAGACGAGCGGCTGGCGAAGTCACTCGCCGCCGTCGCCTGGTTCGCCGGCTGACGCGGCGCGCAGACAACAGAAGGCCGCCGGACGGCTACGCGCCCGGCGGCGTCCGCCGCGGCCAGGCACCTACCGCCGCACGAACGCGGCACCTGACCGGCTACAGCGTGCTTAGTGGAACGAGTCGCCGCAGGCGCACGATCCCGTCGCATTCGGGTTGTCGATCGTGAAGCCCTGCTTCTCGATGGTGTCAACGAAGTCGATGGTGGCGCCACTGAGGTACGGCACGCTCATCTTGTCGGTCACGACTTGCACCGCGCCGAACGCGGTGACCACGTCGCCGTCCATGTCACGCTCGTCGAAATACAGCTGGTAGCGCAGCCCAGAGCAGCCGCCTGGTTGCACAGCAATACGCAGCCGCAGGTCCTCGCGCCCCTCCTGCTCGAGCAGACTGCTCACCTTGACCGCTGCTGCGTCGGTGAGCACGATGCCCTGGGTGGTCGTCTCGCCCTGAACTGTCATCTGCGTTAACTCCCGGGTCAGGCTGGCCGGTGCCCCGTCGGCACCGCCCTGTGCATCCACTGTCAACCATAATCCTCGCCCGCTGATTCCGGGCACTCGCCGCCGGCGGCGAGCCGGCCAACGACCGGGGGTGTCGGCACCGCCAGTTCCGGCACCCGGCTATGATAGGTATCGTCACTAAGACGATAAGTAGCTGAGATCGGGGTTTCATGGCCACGTCAACCAGCCAGTCCGGCTCTGCCGCCGTCGGCGCGGGCCGCTCGCTCCCGTTGCTCGTGCTCGGTTCTGGCGCCGACCCGGACGCTGAGCGTGGCGTGCTCTGCCCCGGCGAACTGCCGCCGGCCAGCGATCCCGCGCTGGTAGCGCGCGCCAGGGCCGCTCGCAAGGCACTCGGCGACCGGGCCTTCATTCTCGGGCATCACTACCAGCGGGACGAGGTCATCCAGTTCGCAGACGTGGCCGGCGACTCCTTCAAGCTGGCCCGCGAGGCAGCAGCGAGGCCAGGTGCCGAGTTCGTGGTGTTCTGCGGCGTCCACTTCATGGCGGAGTCGGCCGACATCCTGACCTCGCCTGAGCAGAAGGTGGTACTGCCCGATCTCGCCGCGGGCTGCTCGATGGCCGACATGGCCACCTACAACCAGGTCGAGGAATGCTGGGACGCGCTGGAGGACCTGGGGCTGGCCGACGAGGTGATCCCGGTCACCTACATGAACTCCTCCGCCGACATCAAGGCGTTCACTGGCCGGCATGGCGGCACCGTCTGCACGTCGTCCAACGCCGCCAGGGCGCTGCGGTGGGCACTGAGCCAGGGCAGCAAGGTTCTGTTCCTGCCCGACCAGCACCTCGGCCGTAATACCGCGGTACTGGAGCTAGGCATGAGCCTGGCCGACTGCGTCGTCTGGGATCCCCATGCACCCGGCGAGACCGGCGGGGTGACCCCCGAGGCGCTCCGGGACGCGACCATGATCCTCTGGCGCGGGCACTGCTCGGTGCACGGCCGGTTCTCCCCCGGCTGCGTGACCGAGGTGCGCGAGCGCGTCAAGGGCGTGAATGTCATCGTGCACCCGGAATGCGTGCACGAGGTGGTTCTCGCAGCCGACGAGGTCGGCTCGACCGAGAAGATCATTTCGACGATCGAGCGAGCCCCGTCTGGCTCGTCCTGGGCTGTCGGTACCGAGCTGAATCTGGTGCAGCGACTGGCCGCTACGAATCCGGATAAGACAGTGGTGTTCCTGGACAAAACGGTCTGCTACTGCTCCACCATGAACCGGATCGACCTGCCGCACCTGGTCTGGGCGCTGGAGTCGCTGGCAGGCGGCCAGCTCGTGAACCAGATCTCGGTCGAGGACAAGACCGCCGCGCAAGCGCGCGCCGCGCTAGAGCAGATGCTCGCATTGCCGTTACGGGCACCGGCCGCCGCCTGACGGGGCCGCGCGGTTCTCACAGTCCTGGTGCGCCCCAGATCGGCATCCAGCGGCCCAGGTCGCTCTCGATCTTCAGATCCGCGCCGAGTACGCCGCGGATCTGCAGTTCCAGCGCGTTGTCGCGCTGCTGGCCGGACAGCGGGGCGAACGGGTAGAACGTGCCGCGCTTGTACAGGTAGACCAGCCCCAGCGAGCGGCCGCCCGAGTCACGGAACGCCATGATCGTGCACAGCAGGAGCGGCCCGAAACCGCCGGACTCCAGGGACGAGTTGACCGCGTGCAAGTCGGTCACCAGGCCCTCAGGATCATCGCCGGAATGCCGGCTGACCAGCCAGGTGAACTTGTAGGAGTCGGTGGACACCTCGACCGGCGCGCTGTCCTTGCCCATGTTGAGCAGCGCGCGGACGTCATTCTCGATGTCGCTGAAGGCCTTGCCCTCCGCGGCGCGGAAGCACACCGAGCCGGTGCCCGTCGGCTTGAAGTCGGTGCCCGCCTGCAGCGTCAGCGCAGCCCCGGGCAAGGCGAACAGATCGTCCAGATTCGCGGGAACCGGCTTGGTCCGGCCGAGCAGGGCATCCAGAAAACCCACTCGCTACCTGCTCAGCTGCTTGGAGATCTTGTCGAGCTCGGCTAGCCGCCGCTCCAGCGACGGGTGCGTGGAGAAGATTGTCGCGATGTTGTTCATGCCAGGCCGCAGTGCAGGCGCGAAGTAGAACGTGTTGAGCGGCTCGGCCGCGCGCAGGTCCTTCATCGGGATGCGGGCCATGTCGCCGGTCACCTTGACCAGCGCGCTCGCCAGCGCTGACGGCTGCCCGGTCAGCAGCGCACCGGACCGGTCAGCGGACAGCTCGCGGTACCTGGACAGCAGCCTGATCAGCAGGAAGCTCACGCTGTACACGACGATGCTGAGCAGCATGATCGGGATGATCAGCAGCGCGCTCTGGCTGTTGTTGTTGCCGCCGCGTCCCCGCCCGCCACCGCCGAATAGCTCGGAGTAGAAGGCGAACCGCACCATCAGCGCGGCGACGATGCCGAGGAACGACGCGATAGTCATGACCGCGACGTCCTTGTGTGCCACGTGCGACATCTCGTGGGCCAGCACACCCTCAAGCTCGTTGTTGTCGAGCCTCTGCAGGATGCCTTCAGTGGCGCAGACCACGGCCACCTTGCTGCTGCGGCCGGTCGCGAACGCGTTCGGCATCTGCGTGGGCGCGATCGCGACCCGTGGCTTGGGCATGTCCGCGAGCGCGCACAGCCGGTCCACGATCGCATGCAGCCGCTCGGCCTGCGGTCCGTCGCTCGGGCTCACCAGCCGGGCGCCCGAGGTCCGCAGCGCGATCTTGTCCGACCAGTAGTAGGAGGCAATGGCGCTGCCGACGCCGATGATGGCGGCAATCGCGATAATCCCGGCGCCGCCCACAGTGCTCGTGCCCGTGGTAGTGGCGCCACGGTGAAGGTAGTGCGGGAGATAGAGAATAACGAACGCCAGGCCCACGCCGAAGCCGACGAAAACCAGCCCGAGCAGGAACATGGTCGCGCCCATCCGCGCGATGAGCCCCGGATCGGACGCGTAGCGAGTGCGCGCCATTGGCGCCGCCTCCCTTTCCTGGGCGGCTGCATCGCCGCCCGTTACTTCCAGTACATCTCACTAGAGCTAGTGCTGCACAGGACAGACCTCAGGGCAGGGTCGCTGCCCTGCCCTGCACTGCCCCACCGCACTGCTCGCTGGCGCAACCAGGATTCGGCAGCACCTAACTCGATAACGGTCAGGCGACGTATCTCGTTCCCGCCGCCGGAACAGCTGCTAGCCAGGGATAAGGCCGTCGTCACTGAGCAGCTTGCGTACTTCGTCCATAGTGGCGTCCGGCTGCGGGATGATCAGCTCCGACGGCTTCAGCTGGTCCGGGTCGGCGGGCGAGCCGACTTCCCTCACCCGGACGAGAAGCGCCTCCAGCGCGGACCGGAACGCCGCCTCGTCACCGCGCTCCACAGCCTGCTCCAGCGCTGCGTCTAGCTGATTCAGCTCCTCGGCCGCCGACTCAGGGACGTCGAGCTGACCCTCGCCGAGGATCCGCACGATCATTCCGGTTCACCGCCCTGGTCGGCCGAGGACGCCGCGCCGGCCGAGTCCTGCCCGCGCCGCTCGCATTGGCCGCGCCGGTGACGCCGCCGTGGGTGCCCTCGATCTGCCGTGGCGCATTCTGGGCAAGCTCCGCCTTCATCTGCTCAAGCTCATGGTCGACGCCGTGACCGGCACCCAGCCGGTCAAGCTCGGCCTGGATGTCGTCGTGCGGGCCGCTGACCATGTCGTTGAGCGCGCCGGACGCCATCAGCTCATCGATGGCACCGGCCCTGGCCTTCATCTGCGCGGTCTTGTCCTCGGCCCGCTGGATGGCCATGCCGACGTCGCCCATTTCCTCGGAAATCCCGGTGAACGCCTCGTTGATGCGCGTCTGGGCCTCCGCGGCGGTGTAGGTGGCCTTGATGGTCTCCTTCCGCGTCCGGAACGCGTCAACTTTGGTCTGCAGGCGCTGGGAAGCCTGGGTCAGCTTCTCCTCCTCGCCCTGCAACGAGGCGTACTGGGTGTTCAGGTCCTCGAGCTGCGTTTGCAGGCCAGCCTTCCGGGTGAGGGCTTCCCTGGCCAGATCCTCGCGCCCGGCAGCCAGCGAATCACGGGCCTGCCTGTCCAGCTTGTTCGCCTGCTGCTGCAGCGTGTTGATCTGAAGCTCCACGCGCTTGCGGGAGGTCGCCACGTCGGCCACCCCGCGGCGGACCTTCTGCAGCAGTTCAAGCTGGGTCTGATACGAGTAATCCAGGGTCTCGCGTGGATCTTCCATCCGGTCGAGCGCCTTGTTGGCCTTAGCTCGGAAGACCATAGTGACCCGCTTCATGACGCCCATCGGCGCGACCATCCCCTCGGTCAGAAGTCCCCGCTGCCGCGGCGCGTCCGGGGTCTCGGAACGGCGCCAGGAGAGCAACGGACAAATTGCTGGCAGATCTTGCATCCACCCTACGACCTGCCGGCCAGAACCGTCATCACGGACCGGGCCGCCGCCCGCCACTACTGCGCGAAATCGCCCAGCTAGGGCTGCGCCGCGACATGAAGATCTGCGCCGTTCGTCCCGGTAGGCTGTAGGCGTGTTCAAACGACGTTCAAGTGACGCGGCGACCGCGGTCGATAATGCACCGGGTGACCACGCCCCCGGCTGGACCGCAGCGGACGGCGACGCGCAGCCCGACCGGCCCGGCGTCACCGCGAAGAAAGGCGCCCCGACTCCGAAGCGGAGCGAGGCAGAGGCGCGACGCCGGCAGCCCTACCAGCCGCCAGCGGACCGGAAGATGGCCGGGCAGCAGTCCAGGCAGCAGAGCCGGGACGAGCGGCTGCGCAGGTCGCAGGCGCAGCAGCGCGGCGAGGAATGGGCGCTCCCGGCCAAGGACCGCGGCCCCGTCCGCGCGCTGGCCAGGGATGTCGTCGACGCCAGGCGCGGCATCGGCGAGTACTACATCTTCACGATCTTCCTGCTGATCGTGCTGCTGATCTTGCCGTGGCAGGCCACCAAAATTGCCGCCGATGCCTTCGTGGTGGCGCTGCTGGCGATCATGGTCGGCGAGGGCTGGGTAGTGGCGTCCAAGGTGAAGCGGCTGGCGCACGAGCGGTACCCGAACGAGAGCACCAGGGGCGTCAACCTGTACGTGACGATGCGGGGCATCAGCATTCGCAGGCTGCGACTGCCCAAGCCGAAGGTCGAACGCGGCGCCAAGGTCTGAGCAGTTCCGGCCTGCCCTGGCACACGGCCTGCCCTGGCACACGGCCGGCTCGGGCACACCCCGGCTGGCGGCTGGCGGCTGGCCGGCGCCGCACTAGGTTGGCCGCACTAAGCGGCTGGCCGGCGCCGCACTAGGTTGTCAGCCATGGAATATCGTCATCTGGGCCGCAGCGGCCTGAAGGTCAGCGAGATCGCCTACGGGAACTGGATTACCCACGGATCCCAGGTGGAGGAAGACGCGGCGGTCGCCTGCGTGGCAGCGGCGCTCGACGAGGGCATCAGCACCTTTGATACCGCTGATGTCTACGCCGGGACCAGGGCCGAGACAGTGCTCGGCAAGGCGCTGCACGGCATCAAGCGCGAGTCCATCGAGATCTGCACCAAGGTCTACTGGCCAACCGGCAGCGGGCCGAACGAGCGCGGCCTGTCCCGCAAGCACATCACCGAGTCGGCGAACGCCTCGCTCCGGCGGCTGCAGACCGACCATATTGACCTCTACCAGGCACACCGCTACGACCACGAGACCCCGCTTGAGGAGACCCTGCGCGCCTTCGACGACCTGGTGCGGCAGGGCAAGGTGCTGTATGTAGGCGTCTCGGAGTGGCGGGCCGAGGAGATCGCGGCTGCCGTGAAGATCGCGGCCGAGCTCGGCCTGGACCGGATCGTGTCCAACCAGCCGCAGTACAACATGATCTGGCGGGTCATCGAGGCCGAGGTCATCCCGCTCTGCGAGCAGGAAGGGATCGGCCAGATCGTCTGGTCGCCCATCGCGCAGGGGGTGCTGACCGGCAAGTACCTGCCCGGCGCGGCGCCGCCGGCCGGCTCGCGGGCCACCGACGAGCACGGCTCCGGTTTCATCTCGCGGCTGATGAACGATGAGATCCTGAGCCGGGTCCAGCAGCTCACGCCGGTAGCCGAGCAGGCCGGGCTGACGCTCGCGCAGCTCGCGGTGGCGTGGACGCTGCAGAACCCGAACGTTGCTGCCGCCATCATCGGAGCGACCAGGCCGGAACAGGTCCGGGAGAACGTCAAGGCGGCCGGCGTCCGGCTGGATCCGGCGGTGCTCACCCAGATTGATGACGTCCTGGGCAGCCTGGCCGTCACCGACCCGGAGCTGACCGCCAGTCCGCGCAGCCGGAGTTGAGGCGGCTGGCGGGCAGCGTTACTCCTGGGCTGGGTGCAGGCTCATCGGGCCGTACTCGACCCTGCCGTCCTCGGTGAGCGTGACCTGGTCGACGCCTGCCTTGAGCAGGCTCGGCCAGTGCTCGCCGAGCCAGCTCTCCGCGTCGCCCTGGCTGGTCCAGGTCTCCTTGGTCAGTTCGCGCGCGGTCACAACCGTGCCGTCTTCCTTCTCCAACTGCCAGGTCCAGGTCATCTCACGCCTCGGAAGCTAGGATCAAGGCCGGCTCTCGGCGGCCCCATCGTAACCAACCGCGATCACCGGGCAGGGTAGTGCAGTGCAGGTACTCATGGTCGGCACCGGCGGCGCGACAGGCTGGCCACTGGCTGACTGCCGGTGCGCCTCGTGCATGCTGGCCAGGACCGCAGGACTGCGCCGGGCACCAGGCCGGATCCGCATCGGCGAGCACCTTGAGGTGAGTGCCGGCCAGCGCATCGACGCGGGCACGGGGTCGGGCCCGGACCCGGCGCACCGCATCCTCGCGGTGCCCGGCGGGTGGGACATAACCGGCCCGGACGGCGGCAGGCTGCTGCTGGCAGCCGGTCCTGGGCAGCTGCCGGAGCCGCCGCCCGGCACCCGGCCGTACGACATCGCGCTCCTGGACCTGCTGGCCGGCCCGGCCGAGCTGGGCCGGCTGCGCGCGGCTGGCCTGCTGCACATGCGGACCACGGTTGCCGCGCTGTATACCGACCACCGGATCAGGTCGGAGCCGGAAATGGCTCGCCGCTGCCAGCTCTGGGCCGCCGCTGCGGCCAGCGATGGCCAGCTGATTACCGGCCCCGTTCCCGCTGCCGTGCCATCGGCCAGGCCGCACCGCACGCTGATCATCGGCGGCGCAAGGTCCGGTAAGTCCACCGAGGCCGAGCTGCGGCTGGCCGGCGAGCCCGTCGTCACGTACCTGGCCGCAGGTCCCTGGCAGTCCTGGACCGGCGCGGACGGGCAGCCCGACCAGGAATGGGCGGCCAGAGTCGCCGCCCACCAGGCCCGGCGGCCAGCCTGGTGGCGGACCGTGGAAACCCTCGACGTGGCCGGCGTGCTGCGCGCGGAGACCGGCGCTGTACTGATCGATGGCATCGGCACCTGGCTGGCCGGGGTCATGGACGAGGCCAGGTTGTGGCGGCAGGACGCCGGCCTGGACCGGCGGGTGCTGACCAGAGCCAAGCCAGGCCGGGCGAGGACGGGCCGGGCGACGGCGGGCCAGGCCAGGACGGGCCGGGCGACGGCGGGCCAGGCCAGGACGGGCCGGGCGACGGCGGGTCAGGCGACGGCTCGGCCGCCGCCGCGGTTCAGGCCCGCGTCGACGACCTGATCTGCGCCTGGCGGCAGACCAGAGCGCTGGTCGTGGCGGTGACAGATCAGGTGGGCTCCGGGCTTGTTCCGCCCTACCCGGCAGGTAGGGTTTTCCGGGATCAGCTGGGCTGGCTGAATCAGCGGATCGCGGCCGAATCCGAGCTGAATCTGCAGGTCGTCGCGGGGCGGGTGACAACGCTCCCGGCATGACCGCAACCATCACCATCCGCGCCTTCGGACCGCGAACGGCACGAGATGGGTCCGGGAAGCTGTTAAGTTCTAAGCGCTAGCTCTGAGCAGGACTATCCGCCCCCGGCACGGGGCCTGGCTCAGCCTTTTTGATCAAGGTGGTGACGACATGACGCGCGTTGTCGTCGTTGGTGACCTGATGACGGACACGGTCGCGCACGCGACCGCTCCCCTGGCCAGGGGCAGCGACACACCAGCCACGGTGACCATGCACGGCGGCGGGTCGGGCGCTAACATCGCCGCCTGGCTGGCCGTAGACGGCGGCGAGGTGGCCTTCGTGGGCCGCCGTGGCGCCGATATCGCCGGCCGTAACCGGGATATGGAACTCATGGGCTATGGCGTCGACGCGCGCCTGGTGATGGATCCCGAGCGGCCGACCGGGACCTGCGTCGTCATGATCACCCACAAGGGCGACCACACGATGCTCTCCGACCCCGGCGCCAACGCCGCGTTGTCGTCCGACGACCTGCCCAGGGACCTTTTCACTCCTGGCAGCCACCTGCACATCTCCGGCTATACCCTGCTTAATTCCGGCTCTCGGCCCGCCGTGCTGGCGGCGCTCAGCCACGCCCAGCGCGCCGGAATGTCGATCTCGGTCGATGGTGCGTCCGCCGCGCCGCTTGAGCGCGTCGGGGCCGAGCCGTTCCTGCAGCTCACCAACGGTGCCACGCTGCTGTTCGTGAACCCGAGCCAGGGCAAGGTGCTGACCGGCCGCGATGATCCCGGCCAGGCCGCGAGAGTGCTGAACGCGTGGTACCCGCAGGTGGTGATGAAGCTAGGTGCGGACGGCGCGATGATGTATGCGGGCGGGCGGCCGGACTCGATCCGGGTCAGCGCCCCGCCGGTCGAGCACGTGGTGGACGGGACCGGTGCCGGGGACGCCTTTATCGCCGGATTCCTGCCAGCCTGGCTGGATAAGAAGCCGCCAGGCGAGGCCCTGGCCAGCGGCTGCAGGCTCGCGTCGCGCGCACTCGGCCTGGTCGGCGCGCGGCCGATGCTCTGACAGCGGCCCTGCCGATATCGCGCGGCTGCTACGGCGCGGCGGCGCTAACGCTGCAGCAGCGGATCAGTTCTGGGCCGGAACCGGCGTCCAGGTGATCGTTACCGTCCACTTGGTCGACGTATCGGTGCTGTTGGACGGGCCAGTCAGCTCGACACCCTCAGTCTGGTAGGTTCCCTGGACTGCCCAGCACTTGCCAGTCGCGTCGAACACATGATCACACGTCGGGGTCTCAGTCAGGCCGGAGGCGTTGATCCGGCCGCTCGGACCGAAGTTCTCCACCAGGTACTGGTCAGTTCCCGGCTTGCCATCGGGGCCGTTGCAGTCAACTGCGGGGTCATGGCCGGTGTTGCACAGGTTCCACTGGTTGGTGGAGCCGCCAGGTTCGGCCGGGACGGCGGTGGCCCCGTTCACATACATCAGAGACGCGATGCCGGTGTTGGTGACCTCGATGGGGAAATTCCCGAACGGATTCAGCACCCCGAGCCAGCAAACGCCGTTCGGGTAACCGAGCAGATCTCCTTTCGACCCGGTGTTCTGGCTCGGATCCCCGAAGTGGCAGTTGCCGAAGTTCCGCTGGGCCGTCGAAACGGTTACCGATCGCACGATGGGAACGGTGTTCAATGTCAGGTTGACGCTGGCGCCCTGGCCCGCACCTGGCGGCGCGCTCGTGCTGGTGCCGCAGCCGGCGATCGCGGCCAGCAGCAGCGCCAGCGCCAGCACCCCCGTCGCCCGGCCCGCCCTCGATGACACCGTCCCTTGCTCCTTCCTGCCGGTCAGCTAGTTCGCTCGATCCGGATCCGCAGACCTGACCTCCGCACCAGGACCACAACGGCCGCGAGGGCCGCCAGGCCAGCCACCGCGGGCAGCAGCCAGCCCGGCAAGCCCAGCCAGGAGCCGGAAACCACGCCAGGGACCACCCGGAACTCAAGTTTCGTCGCGGCCGCGACCGCCATGTTCGCGCTGCCGACGGAGATCTTGGCTGAGCCGTGCACGACCACATCGCTGAAATAAGCCCCCGGCTTGGCGCTGGCCGGGACGATGAGCTGCAACGGAATGCGGGCTGACTGGTTGTGCGCCAGGCTGACGGGCTGGCCAGCAGCCGTGATCCAGGCTGCCGGAACCGTCCGGCCGGCGCCGGGCGAGATGCGCTCGATCCGGATCGTCACCGTTTCCGGCTGCGAGCCGGTATTCACCACGTAGACGGGCGGCAACGCGTAGCTACCGCCGGGATGCGCTCCAGCCGCCAGCCGGACCGGGCCGGCCTGGATGCCAACGCCCACGCTCGCCGCGGCGACGGCCGGGAAGACCAGCACCGTCAGCAGTGCCGCGAATGCCGCCGACCACCACCGCAGTTGCATGACGCCAGTCCCGCGCTTCCGTGGGATCCGCGCCGACCGCGGGCTCACCACCCGGCGCAGAATTCCCAGCCATTGACGTATACGGACATCTCACCATGCGATTTGTTAACTGTAACTGATCACGCTCAGGTGTTAAAGAACCATCAGCCACAATGGGCAAGCACGAACTCGGTCACCGTTCGGCAGTAATCGGCTGGTTCCTGGAAGTAAGGGAAATGGCCGGACCGCTCGAACACCTGTACCGCTCCGCCCGCAACCGATGTGCAGAAGGCGTCCACCATCTGCGCGGTCGTCGTCAGGTCGTGCCGGCCACGGGTCAGCAAGGCCGGGCAGGCCAGCTCGGGCAGCATCGATAGCAGCGGTTCATAGAGCTCAGCCGACAGCGGCCGATGCGAGTCCCCTCGGTGCCACTCCTGCTCGCTGAGCCCGGAGTCGGCAAGCAGCTGGCTGAAGGCGGCCGCGCCGACCGGATCGTGGAACATGAGCTCCAGGAAATGCGCGCCGAGCGCCTGCGCGGCCGCCCTGGTCCCGTCGGCGAAGGTCAGCCGGCCGGGCTTGGCAGCCAGCTGCCGGCACCGGTCGGCATCGGCGTGCTGGCCGAGCGCCGCGAGCCGGCTAGCTATCACTGGCAGCCGCTGCCGTTCGGTGAGATCGGCGTCCCAGCACGGGCAGTCGAAGATCGCGGCGCTGACTGACTCGGGGTAGCCGACGGCGTAACGCAGCGCGTAATGTCCGCCGGCCGAGTGCCCGAGGACAGCCCAGGTGCTGATGTCCAGCACCGTCCGCAGCTCCTCGAAGTCGGCCAGCAGCAGCTCGACGGTGAGCGCCGGGGTGGCCCGCAGCGGATCGGAGCGCAGCGCGCCGCGCTGATCCACGCCGATGATCCGCAGCCCAGCAGCCAGCAGGTCACCCTGGATCCGCATGAAGTCGTAGCAGCCCTGGCCGGGGCCGCCGTGGATGAACAGCAACGGCGGGGCGCCGGCGTCGCCGCGGTCGTCGACGAATACCCTGGTGGCCCCGATCTCGACCAGCCCGGCGGACAACCGCGCATGTGACACGTCCACGTTCCCTTCCCTAGCTGACTGTAAGGACATGACCTCCTATCTGGACCAGCTCTTCTCGCTCCGCGAACACGTGGCCGTCGTCACCGGCGGCAGCTCGGGCATCGGCCGCGCCATCGCGCTGGCGCTCGGCCAGGCGGGAGCGTCCGTCGTCGTCATCGCACGCGATGCTGGCAACCTGGCCGGAACTGCCGCGGAGCTGACTGCGGCCGACTGCGGCGCGGCTGGTGTCAGCGCGGACCTGACCGACCGGGCGGCCGTCGGCCGGGCGGCCGCGGCAGCCAGGCACGCGTTCGGGCCACCGGACATCCTGGTGAACTGCGCGGGCCTTAACCTGCGGCCGCCGATGGCCGAACTGACAATCGGGCAATGGGACGAGCTTATTGCCGTCAACCTGACCGCGCCGTTCCTGCTTGGCCAGGAGTTCGGCCCGGAAATGGCTGCCCGCGGCTGGGGCCGCATCATCAACATCACCTCTCAGCAGGCCGAACGCGCGTTCGGCAACAGCGGCGGCTATGGCGCGGCGAAAGGCGGGCTAGCGTCGCTGACCCGGTCGCAGTCTGAGGCCTGGGCGGCGAGCGGCGTGTGCTGCAACGCCCTGTGCCCCGGCTTCGTGATTACCCCGCTGACCGCCGAGGTGTCCGCCGATCCGGTCCGCACCGCGGCGCTTGCCGCCCGCACCATGGTCGGCCGGAACGGGCTGCCGGCCGACTTCGCCGGCGCCGCGGTGTTCCTTGCCAGCCACGCCAGCGACTACGTGACCGGTCAGATCATCCGGGTGGACGGCGGTTTCTCGGCGACCTGAGCCAGGCGGCCAGCAGATGATCTTATGGGTGCGGAGTTGCCGGGGCCCTGTGCCAGGCAACTCCGCACCCCATGAATGATCTTTGTCCGTTATGCCGGTTCTCGCGACGCGCCGGCCTGCGCGGGACGGGCAAGTCGCCGCCCGGAGCGGCACAATGACGTCATGGTCCGACGCACTACGACAACCCCCTCCGGTCCCGGTCGCGGCGGTCGCGGCTCCGGCAGTCGCGCCTCCGGCAGCCGCGGCCCGGCTGGCCGCGGTCCCGGCGGTCCCGCCGACGGCGGCGACGTCGACGATGCCGAGTTCGAGGAAAACATCGTCGATATCGACGTCACCGAGGAGATGCGCGGTAGTTACCTCGAGTACGCCTACTCGGTGATCTACCAGCGCGCCCTGCCGGACGCGCGGGACGGCCTGAAGCCGGTGCAGCGCCGGATCCTCTACCAGATGAGCGAGATGGGCCTGCGGCCGGACCGGCCGCACGTCAAGTGCGCCCAGGTGGTCGGCGCGGTCATGGGCCGACTGCACCCGCACGGCGACGGCGCCATCTACGACGCGCTGGTCCGGATGCACCAGCCGTGGTCGATGCGGCTGCCGCTGATCGACGGGCACGGCAACTTCGGTTCGCCCGACGACGGGCCGGCTGCCTACCGCTATACCGAGGCGAGGCTCGCCGAGGCCGCGCTGGAGATGACGAACTCGCTCGACGAGGACACCGTCGACTTCGTGCCGAACTACGACGGCACCCTGGACCAGCCCGAGGTGCTCCCGGCCGCGTTCCCGAACCTGCTGGTCAACGGGGCGGCCGGGATCGCGGTCGGAATGGCCACCAACATGGCCCCGCATAACCTCGGCGAGGTCGTCGCAGCCGCCCGGCACCTGCTCGCGAACCCGGACGCCGACCTGGACACGCTCATGCGGTTCGTGCCCGGCCCCGACTTGCCGACCGGCGGGAAGATCGTCGGCCTGGACGGTATCCGGGATGCCTACGAGACCGGCCGCGGCACCTTCCGTACCAGGGCGACCGCCAGGATCGAGAAGGTCAGCGCCCGGCGGATGGGCATCGTGGTCACCGAGCTGCCCTACGGCGTCGGCCCGGAGCGAGTCATCCTCCGGATCAAGGACCTGGTGCAGGCCAGGAAGCTCAACGGCGTCGCCGACCTGAAGGACCTCACCGACATGCGCAACGGGCTGCGCCTGGTGATCGAGATCCGGTCCGGGTTCGTACCGGAGGCTGTCCTGGACGAGCTGTACAGGCTGACCCCGATGGAGGAAACGTTCGGCATCAACAACGTGGCGCTGGTCGACGGCCAGCCCCGCGTGCTCGGCCTGCGTGACCTGCTGCAGATCTACGTCGACCACCGGATCGAGGTCGTCCGCCGCCGCACCGCGTTCCGCCTCGGCAAGCGCACCGACCGGCTGCACCTGGTGGACGGCCTGATCATCGCGCTGCTCAACATCGACGAGGTCATCCAGGTCATCCGGACCAGCGATGACGCGGCCGCCGCCAAGGAGCGGCTGATGTCGGTCTTCGACCTGACCGACATCCAGGCGCAGTACATCCTGGACACCCCGCTGCGCCGGCTGACCCGTTACGACACCCTGGAGCTGGAGCGGGAGCGGGCGACCCTGCAAGCCGATATCGCCGAGCTCACCGGCATCCTCGACGCCGAGCTGCGGCTGCGCGAGCTGGTCTCGGCCGAGCTCGCCGCCGTCAGCGAGAAATTCGCCACCCCGCGCCGTACCGTCCTGCTGGAGGGCACCGGCGCGGCCAGAACGGCGGCTGTGCCGCTGGAAGTGGCGGACGAGCCCTGCATGGTGCTGCTGTCCTCGACCGGTCTGCTGGCCAGGACAGCGGCTCGGCCGTCCGCCGGGCAGGGCACGCTGGCCCTCGACGATGACGAGGGGGAACGGGGCCAGCAAGGCTCCCGGCCGCCAGCTGGCTCGGGCGCTGCGGGACCGCGGGCCGCGCACGATGTCATCGTCTCGGCGGTGAGCTCAACCGCGCGCGGCTCGGTCGCCGTGGTGACCTCGGCCGGGCGGCTGATCAGGCTCGGCGTGCTGGAGCTGCCCGCGCTGCCGCCCAGCGCGCACTCCCCCGCGCTGTCCGGCGGCGCGCCGGTGAGCGAGTTCGTCTCCACCGCGCCCGGCGAGACCGCCGTGGCCATCGTCGCGGCCGACGCTGACGGCGCGGGCCTCGCGATCGGCACCGCTCAGGGCGTGGTCAAGCGCGTTACGCCGGACTACCCGCAGAACCTGACCGAGTTCGACGTGATCGCGCTCAGGGACGGCGACCGGGTCGCGGGCGCGGTCCAGCTTGTCGACGAGGACCAGGAACTGACGTTCATCACCAGCGACGCGCAGCTGCTGCGGTTCCCGGCCTCGTCGGTGCGGCCGCAGGGCCGCGCGGCTGGCGGGATGGCGGGCGTCCGGCTGGCGCCGCGAGCGAGCGTGATCTGGTTCGGCGCGGTAGACCCGGCAGCCGGTGTCCAGGATGCGGCTGGCGGCGGCCCGGCTGCCGGGCCGGTCGTGGTCACGGTGGCCGGCCCGGCTGGCGTGCTGCCCGGCACGACGGCGGCCACGGTCAAGGTCACCCCGTTCGCCGAGTTCCCGCCCAAGGGCCGGGCGACCGGCGGCGTGCGCTGCCACCGGTTCCTCAAGGGCGAGGACCTGCTGGTGCTTGCCTGGGCCGGGCCCGGTCCGGCTCGGGGCGCGACCGAGGCGGGCACGCCGGTTGACCTGCCGCCTCCTGTTGGCCGGCGCGATGGCTCGGGCGAGCGGGTCGGGCACCCGCTCGCCGGTCTCGGCGGCACTGCGACGCCATGATCGCGGCCGATTCAGAGCGCGCTGAGAGCGCTGGCAGCGCTGCGGACTAGGTCGACAACCAAGGCTGTACCCGAGACGAGCTAGCCGCGCTCAGCGGCGGCCGTCGGGAAGGGAGGAGCCTGATGGTTTCCAGGACTGGCGGTCGCGTCCGGCGGCTCATCATCACCGGCGTCATCGCCGGCGGGCTGGGTGCCGGACTGACTGGCGTGGCGCTGGCCTCGACCAGCGGGACCGGTGCGGCGGGCGCGTCTGCCACCAGCGCGTCGACGACGTCGTCTCACTCGTCGAAGCCGTCGTCGTCAGCATCTCCGTCGGCCGGGTCGAGTTCTGGCTCGGCGCCGGCCCGGATGACGCCAGGATCGGCGGGCACGCACCACTGCACGCATATGGGCAGTGGTCAGGGCCGCTCGAGCAGTGCCAGCTCGGGCAGCGCACGCGCGTCCTAGCAGGCGCTCTCGCAAGCGGTGCCGCGCGGCTGCCCCCCACCGCGCGGCACCGTGCGCTGCGGCGGCGGCGTGCACTGCGGCGGCACCGTGCACTGCGGCGGCACTGCCAGCCCCGGGCGCCAGCCGAGCTACCGGTCAGATGTCAATGCGGGACGGGTCGAGTTCGGCCGCGCCGCCAACGATGAAGTCACGCCGCGGTGCGACCTCGGTGCCCATCAGCAGCTCGAACATGTGATTAGCCGCCTCGATGTCCTCGATCCTGATCCTGCGCAGGACGCGATGCCGGGGGTCCATGGTGGTTTCCGCCAGCTGCCGGGCGTCCATCTCGCCAAGTCCCTTGTACCGCTGCGGCGGCTCCTTGAATCGCTGCCCCTTGCGCTCCAGCTCCAGCAGCGTGCGGTGCAGCTCGGCGTCACTGTAGGTGTAGATGTACTTCTGCTGCCCCTTGCGCGGATTGGTCAGCTCGATCCGGTGCAGCGGCGGCACTGCGGCGAATACCCGGCCGGCCTCCACCATCGGCCGCATGTACCGGTAGAACAGCGTGAGCAGCAGGGTACGGATGTGTGCGCCATCGACGTCGGCGTCGGCCATGAAGATGACCCGCTGGTACCGGGCGGAGTCCAGGTCGAAGGCGTTGCCGGAGCCGGCCCCGAGCACCTGGATGATCGCCGCGCATTCGGCGTTCTTCAGCATGTCGGCCACCGAGGCCCGCTGCACGTTGAGGATCTTGCCGCGAATCGGCAGCAGCGCCTGGAACTCGGAGTTCCTGGCGTTCTTGGCCGTGCCGAGGGCGGAATCGCCCTCCACGATGAACAGCTCGCTGCGATCGTCGGCTGACCGGCAGTCGACCAGCTTGGCGGGCAGCGCCGAACTCGCGAGCTGCGTCTTGCGCCGCTGGTTCTCACGGTGCTCGCGGGCCGCTATCCGGCTCTTGGCCGCCGAGATGACCTTGTCGAGTACCGCCCTGGCCTGCTGCTTGCTGCCCCGTACCCGGCCGTCCAGGAAGTTCCTGAGCTCGGTAGAGACGACCTGGTTGACGATCCTCGAGGCATCCGGCGTGCCGAGCACCTCCTTGGTCTGGCCCTCGAACTGCGGCTCGGGCAGCCGCACGGAGATCACCGCGGTCAGGCCCTCGAGCACGTCATCCTTGAGGACCGGCTCGTCGCCCGCCTTCAGCAGCCTCGCTGCCTTCAGCTGATCGTTCATGGTCCGCACGATGGCCCGCTCAAAGCCGGTGACGTGGGTGCCGCCCTTAGCGGTGGCGATGACGTTGACGAAAGACCGCAGCGTGGTCTCGTAGCCGGTATCCCAGCGCAGCGCGATGTCGACATCGAGCTGTCGCTCGACCTCGGTCGGGGTCAGGTGGCCGGCGTCGTCGAGCACCGGCACCGTCTCGGTGAAGTTGCCCGAGCCGGTGATCCGGACGACGTCGGTGACCGGCTCTCCCTCGGACAGGTGCGCGCAGAACTCGCTGATCCCGCCGGCGAACCTGAACTCGGCCTGCTGCGGCACGTCGCCGTCAAGATCGTGCTCTGCCTCGGAGCGCTCATCACTGACCCTGATGGCCAGGCCTGGCACCAGGTAGGCAGTCTGCCTGGCCTGCTGGGCGAGCCAGGCCATGCTCCAGCCGGCATCGGCGATGAAGATCTGCCGGTCAGGCCAGAACCTGATCCTGGTTCCGGTGGCGGTCCTGGCCACCTTGCGGCCCTTACGCAGCGCGGGGCCGGGCGTAAAGGCAGCGTCCGGTCCGTCACCGGCGAACTGGCCGGGAACGCCGCGTCGGAAGCTGGCGGCCCACTCGTAGCCGCCCTTCTCTACCCACACGTCGAGCCGTGCGGATAGCGCGTTCACCACCGACGCGCCGACGCCGTGCAGGCCGCCCGACGCGGTGTACGAGCCACCGCCGAACTTCCCGCCTGCATGCAGCCGGGTCATGACCAGTTCCACGCCGGACAGGCCGCTCTTGGGCTCGATGTCGACCGGGATGCCACGGCCGTTGTCCGTTACCTCGGCGGAGCCGTCGGCATGCAGCCGCACGTCGATGTCGGTGCAGGACGCAGCGAGGGCCTCGTCGACCGAGTTGTCGAAGATCTCGCCGAGGCACTGCGCCAGGCCACGGGAGTCGGTTGAGCCGATGTACATGCCGGGCCGCTTGCGGACCGCGTCGAGGCCTTCTAGCACGGTCAGGTGGCGGGCTGTGTAGCCATCCGCTGCGCCAGGCACGTGTGAGTGCCCCGTGCTGGCAGGTTCGGTGCTGACGGCGGCGGTCACTACGGCTCTCCTGGGTAACGCGGGGACAACTGGCAGCCCGCCCATGGCCGGACGGTACCCGCTGGCACGCAGTGCGGGCTAGGGAGGGCCTGAAGGCAGACTAGCTGCCCGTGCGCCGACGCCCGCGCCACCACGCCGGACGACATTCGACGCTTTGAGCTCTATATCGCTCTTTTTGTCTCATACCGGCCTGGCCTGCGAGGGCCGGGCATAGCCGGATGTTCGCCTTCGGCATACTCGGAGCCCGCAGGGGATGACAAACGACCCGCGCGAGTGTTGTGATGCGTAGGAGATCACAGGTTGGCGGACTGACCGGCGGTAAGGAACCGCAGGTGATAGCCAGGCTCTGGCCCAGGGGCAGGACGGGCGGGAGTCAGGTACAGTCCTCGAGGCGAGGAGGCGACATGACCGGAGCGATAGCCCCTACACGGCCGCTAAACGCCCTTGACTTGTGTGACCGATGCGGAGCCCCTGCGTACGTACGGGTGCTGCTGCCTGGATCAGGCGAGTTGCTGTTCTGCGCGCACCACAACCGCAAGCATGCGGATGCCCTCGCGAAGGTTGCTATCGAGATCCAGGACGAGACCGGCAGGCTGTCCAGCAAGCCAGGCGACGACGCCTCCTGAGCACCACCGTCAGAACGTGATCAGCCCCCGGCCTGCTGGCCAGGGGCTGATTCGTTTCGCCGGACGGCCGGCGTACTAGTCGAGGTAGTCGCGCAGGACCTGCGACCGCGACGGATGCCGCAGCTTCGACATCGTCTTCGACTCGATCTGGCGGATCCGCTCCCTGGTCACGCCGTACACCTTGCCGATCTCGTCAAGCGTCTTGGGCTGGCCGTCGGTCAGCCCGAACCGCATGGAGACAACGCCCGCCTCGCGTTCCGACAGCGTGTCGAGCACGGAGTGCAGCTGCTCCTGCAGCAGCGTGAAGCTGACCGCCTCGCCAGGCTGGATCGCTTCGGAGTCCTCGATCAGGTCGCCGAATTCGCTATCCCCGTCCTCGCCGAGCGGCGTATGCAGGGAGATCGGCTCGCGGCCGTACTTCTGCACCTCGATGACCTTCTCGGGGGTCATGTCCAGCTCGGCTGCCAGCTCTTCCGGAGTGGGCTCGCGGCCCAGGTCCTGCAGCATCTGGCGCTGCACCCTGGCGAGCTTGTTGATGACCTCGACCATGTGCACCGGGATCCGGATGGTCCTGGCCTGGTCGGCCATCGCGCGGGTGATGGCCTGCCGGATCCACCAGGTCGCGTACGTCGAGAACTTGTAGCCCTTGGTGTAGTCGAACTTCTCCACCGCGCGGATCAGTCCCAGGTTGCCCTCCTGGATCAGGTCCAGGAAGAGCATGCCGCGGCCGGTGTAGCGCTTGGCCAGCGAGACCACGAGCCGCAGGTTGGCTTCCAGCAGGTGATTCTTGGCCCGCCTGCCGTCGTCAGCGATCCACTCCAGGTCCAGCCGCGAATCCGGCCGCAGGGAGTCGCGGTTGTCGGCGAGCTTCTCCTCGGCGAACAGGCCCGCCTCGATGCGCTTGGCCAGCTCGACCTCCTGCTCGGCATTGAGCAGCGGGACTTTACCGATCTGCTTGAGGTAGTCCTTGACCGGGTCGGACGTGGCACCCGCGACCGCTACCTGGGCGGCCGGGAGGTCCTCGTCGTCGTCGCCGTAGACGAACGCCTCGTCGTCGGACTCCTCGGTGCCGGCCGCGGCAGCGGTCTCACCGGCGGCTACCGGCGTGCCAGCAGCAGCAGCAGCCGGACTGGCACTATCCACCACGGCACCGGCCGCGTCGGCCGCACCTGCCAGCCCGGCTGGGCTCAGCTCGTCGTCGGACTCTGCCTCGTCGTCGGCGTCCGCCTCGTCAGTCTCGAGGACCTCGAGCTCCTCCAGCTCGGCCTCGACATCGATGAACCCGACATCAGCCAGATCGGGGTCGGCTTCCAGGTCCGCCACATCGGTCAGGTCCGGGTCCGCCTCCAGGGCCGTGTCCTCTACGAGGTCTGGGTCCTGATCAAGCCCGGCGTCCGCCGCCAGTCCGGCGTCGGCTGTCACCTCGATGCTCCCGTTGTCACGATGTTCTCCCCTACCACCCGGCAGCTCACTCGTTCCCTGCTTTCCCTGCTTGCCCTTGCCGCGCGCCGACCCGGACGCGGCTGCCGCGCCGCGGCCGCGCGCTGCCCGACCGCCTTCGCTGTCTGCGGGGCTGCCGCTGACCGCGCCCGCAGGATCCTTCACCTCAGCGGCGCTGCCTGTGTCCGCGCCGCCGTCGAGGCTGCCGTTGACCGTGTTTCCGGCGGCCGTCTTCGACGACGTACGGCCGCGCCCGCCAGCAGGCCGCCTGGCCGCCTGCACGTCGTTGCTGACCCTGCCATTCCTGCTCTTGCCGCTAGTTTCCCTGGCGGCGGGTTCCGGCACCAGGGCAACAGGCTGGTTTGCGGGCTGGGTCCTGGCATCGGCAGCACCGCCGCCGGCCGAACCGCCGCGGGCCTGCTGCGGTACGCGTGCGCTTTGCGCAGACGGCCGAGACTGCCGTCGCGCCGCTGAGCTTGCAGCGCTTGCCACCGCGGTCACCCCTTTCCTAGCTGGATGGCGAACCGCCACGCCGTGCCCGGCGCCCGGCCGTTCGAACTAGCAGGCGACACTGCCACCCTCCGGCATACCTCATGGTGAGCATCGGACCCTACCGCGTGAATCCCGCTGTCAGGACCGTGCCATCAGCCGGGAATCCGCCGCAGGAGAGCCAGCCCCGCACGAGGTTCTCTCCCGTCCACCACCTTAGGCGCAGTGCTGGTGTAGGTCGTACCGCTGAGCATGGCGGCCGGCCCTGGCCCAGTGCGACTGAGACCACAACCTCGGGAATGGTACCCGCATTCCTCATACCCTCCCCTTTCTCGCCAACCCGGCCCGCCAGCGCTCACCCGGCCCATCCGCCGACCCGGCTGGCACGTGCATGACCAGCACCGTTACGTCGTCATCCTGCTCATATCCGGTCAGCATCCGGTCAACCAGGTAGCTCAGCAGCTGGCCAGGATCCTCCGCTACCGCCGCGGGTGCCTGGGCCGCCACGGCAACCAGCTCGTTGAGCCCGGTATCGAGCCCGCGCTTGCGGTTCTCCACAAGTCCATCGGAATACAGCACGACAGTGTTGCCAGGCGGCAGCCTGAACGGGTACTGCTGACGCGGGCTCGCCCACCCTAGGGGAGTACCCCCCTCAGCCGGTTCCAGCCGCGGCGGCCCGTCTGGTGACAGCAGCAGCGGCGGCAGATGGCCGGCGTTTCCGGCCACGCCCTCGCCGGTCACCGGGTCGACCACCAGGTAGGCGACGGTGGTCACCTGCTCCTCGAGCTCGGTGGCCAGGAATAGCCGGTCCAGCCCGGCCAGCACCGCGGCCGGCCTCGGATCGGTCAGCGCCAGCGCCCGCAGTGCGTTTCGCACCCGGCCCATGCCAGCCGCCGCGGTCAGCCCCTTGCCCATGACGTCACCGGCGGCCACGGCCAGCCTGCCGTCTGGCAGCCGGAAGGCGTCGTACCAGTCCCCGCCGATCTCCATGTTCCTGGTGACCGGAACGCACCTGGCCGCCAGCATCACGCCGGGAATCGTCGGCAGGCTGTCCGGCAGCAGGCTGCGCTGCAGGGTCTCGGCGGTCTTGTGCTCCCGCTCGTACAGGGTGGCCCGCTCCAGGGCCAGCGCGCACTGGCCGGCCAGCGCTTCGAGGAAGACCCGCTCCTCCTCGGTGATCTGCCTGGGCCGGGTGAAGGAGAACCGGAGCGCGCCGAGGGAAGCACCCGACGACAGCAGCGGCATGCCGACCCAGGCCTTCTCATCGCTATGGGCGAGGAACTCGGTGAGGTCGACTTCGCCGTCGAAATGCTTGCGTAGCGCGTCCGGGCTCTCCAGTAGCAGCGGCCTGCGCGCCTGGATGGCCGCCGTCATCACGCTGGGCGCCGACAGCGGCATTTCCTCGCGCGGACCGCCGGGGCTGTCTGGCAGTCCGCCCGGGTTGATGGTGCGCAGCCGCAGCCGCTCGGTGTCCACGATGGCGACCGCCGATCGCTCGGCGCCGATGGCTGACCTGCCCACCTCGGTGATCACCTGAACGACCTGCTCGACGGTGAGCGCCTCGGCCAGCATCGAGGTAGCCTGCTGCAGCCTGGCCGTCCGCAAGGCCGCCGCCGACAGCTGCTCGGTCAGCCTGCCCCGCATCTCCTCGGCTTCGCGCTGGGCCGTCACATCAGTGCTGGCGCCCATCCATTCGATGATCTTGCCGTCGCGCTCGATAGGCACTGCGCGGACGTCGTAATGCCGGTACGAGCCAGTCCTGGTACGGACCCGGTAACGGCTGTCGAAGATCTTGCCGGACCGCAGGCAGTCCTGCCAGGCCGCCTCCACGCGCTCCCGGTCATCGCCATGGATGGCGTCGAGCCAGCCCTTGCTCAGGTACTCGTCGGCGGTCTGGCCGGTGATCCAGCGCCATTCAGGCGAGTCCTCAGTGACCTCGCCGTCCGGCTTGGTCACCCAGACAACCTGGGCACCGGCCTGGACCAGTGATCGGTACCGTTCCTCGCTACGGCGCAGTGCCTCGGCAGCCTGCTGCTGCGGCGTTATGTCGACCGCGAGCAGTGCCACCCCGCTGACCTCGCCGTCAGCGGACGGGAACCACGAGAGGCTCCAGTGCGTGTAGCCCGCCCCGGCGGCGGCTCCGTCCTCGCCCCGGCCCTGGCCCGGCACCACTGGCCAGCGGTGCTCAGTCTGCGGCACCGGATGCTCACCGGCCGTCATCCGGCGCACCGCTGCTTCCGCGGCAGCCGCCAGGTCAGGCGGCCACGCCTCGGCTGGCGTGCTGCCAGCCGGATCAGCCGGGCCGCGGCCGGCCAGCCGGCTCATCGCCTGGTTGGCCCGGCGGATGCGCAGATCCAGGCTGATAAAAGCGAATCCGATCGGCGCCTCGTGCAAGGACTCGGCCAGCAGTGCCGAGTCGGAGAAGTCCAGGCCGGAGAGCCGCGGCCGCGGGACAGACATGCCGGTGCTCATCCCAGGTACCCCGAGTCCGGCCCTCCGCGCGCCATCGAACGGCTCCTTCCTGCTCACCTCGGACACATGAAGGCTACTGGCAACAACGGGCCAAGAAGGGAGGCAGCAGCAACTCAGAACGACATTAACGGCGGGAGCAGCCTGATCAGACCAGTCAGCCAGCCGGCAAGGCACTATAAGACAGACTTATAGCAGTAAGCCACGCGAACACCCATTACGGTGCGCTACGCCCCGCTAATGAGCTCGGCCCGTCCGCTGGACGGCTTGTCCCCGGCGGCGCCCAGCGGGAAATGGCAGGCAACCAGCTGGCCGGTGCCGGGATGCGGCCGCAGCGGCGGCTCCTGCACGGCACAGATGTCCTGCGCTAGCGGGCACCGGGTGCGGAATCGGCAGCCGGACGGCGGCCGCGTTGGGACTGGCGGCTGCCAGGTCCCCGATCCGGCCCGGTCCAGGGCGTGCTGGCTGCCGGTGATGACGGGCACAGCTTCGATGAGGGCCCTGGTGTACGGGTGGGCGGGCGCGGTGCAGATGTCCTCGGCGGGCCCCACCTCGACCAGCTTGCCGAGGTACATGACGCCGATGGTGTCGGCCATGTACCGCACGACCGACAGGTCATGGGAGATGAACAGGTAGCTGAGTCCGTACTGGCGCTGCAGCTTGCGCATCAGGTTGAGGATCTGCGCCTGCACCGACACGTCCAGCGCGGATACCGGCTCGTCGGCCACGATCAGTGAGGGCCGCTGGATCAGCGCGCGGGCCAGCGCGAGCCGCTGGCGCTGGCCGCCGGAGAACTCCCGAGGGTACCGGTCGGCGGCATCGACGCCCAGCCCCACCTCGTCCAGGATCCTCGCCACCTGGCGGCGGTGGGTGCGGCGGCGCCCGGCCTTCTGGATCACCAGCGGCTCGCTGAGCATCGCCCGCACGCGCATCCTGGGATCCAGCGATGCGAAAGCGTCCTGGAACATGAGCTGGATGCCGCCACCCTGGCCACGCCGCTGCCGCGGCGACAATCCGGCCAGCTCGGCGCCGCCGAACATGATCGAGCCAGCGCTCGCACGCTCCAGTCCTACGAGCAGCCGCGCGATGCTGGTCTTGCCGCAGCCGGACTCCCCCACCAGGCCGAAGGTCTGGCCGGCCGCCAGGTCGAAGCTGACACCGGCAACGGCGCTCACCGCGCCGACCTGGCGCCGCAGCAGCCCCTGGTACACCGGGTAGTCCAGGACCAGGCCGGAAACCTGCAGCTGCGGGCCTGCCTGCGGACTCCCGGCTCCCTGGCCGTCCGGCTCGGCGGTGCTCCGGCGCCAGGCTGGGTCGCGGCGCTCGGTCCACGGCCGCCGCTTGCCGGTCTGCCGGTTCCCGCCACCGCCGACGGCTCCGACCGGGAAGAAGCAGGCATAGGTGTGGCCGGGATGGTCGCCGTCCAGTGCCGGCGTGGTGGTCGTGCACCAGTCCTTCGCGTGCCGGCAGCGCGGTGCGAAGCTGCACCCGGCCGGTATCTCCGTAAGGTCTGGCGGCCGGCCGGGGATGCTGTACAGCGTCCCCCGCGCCGACGGCTCCCGGCTGCTGGCCGAGATCGCCAGCTCGGGCAGCGCCTCGAACAATGCCTCTGTATAAGGGTGCCGCGGTCCGGCGAACACGCTGCTGGTGGCGGCCTGCTCGATGATCCGGCCGCCGTACATGACCGCAACCTGCTCGGTCCGGCCCGCGATCACGCCAAGATCGTGGGTGACCAGGATGACGGCCATGCCGAGCTGCGCACGCAGGTCGCCGATCAGCTCCAGGATGTCCCGCTGGATCGTCACGTCCAGGGCCGTCGTCGGCTCGTCAGCAATCAGCAGCTTCGGCTCGCAGGCCAGCGCGGCCGCGATCATGGCCCGCTGCCGCATGCCCCCGGACAGCTCGTGCGGGTACTGTGCCGCGGCGCGCTCCGGATCAGGCATCCGCACCAGGCCGAGCATCTCGACGGCACGGTTCGCGGCCGCAGCGCGGTCGGCTCCCCGGTGCACGATCACCGACTCCGCGATCTGCTGGCCGATCGCCATGGTGGGATCGAGGCACGCGGACGGGTCCTGGAAGACCATCCCGACGTCGTTCCCGCGGACCTGCTGCATGGCCTGTTCACTGAGGCCGGTGAGCTCGGTGCCCGCAAGCACGACGGACCCGGCGGTGATCACGCCGCCGCGGGGCAGCAGGCGCATGACTGACCGCGCCGTCATGGTCTTGCCGCAGCCCGACTCCCCCACCAGTCCCAGGCACTCACCGGCCCGCACCGTCAGGCTGACGCCGTCCACTGCGCGCACTGTCAGCTGCCCGCGGCGGATCTCGGTATGCAGGCCGCGGATCTCCAGCACCGGGCCCGCCTGCTCATGGCTAGCCATCGGCGGCCAGCCAGTCCCGCAGCCCGTCGCCGAGCATCGTGCACCCGGCCACGACCAGGATGATGGCAACGCCGGGCGTGAGGATCTCCCACCAGTACCCGTTCGCGGTAGCGCCGTACGCGTTAGCGTTCGCGATCATCGCACCCCAGTCGACCGATGGAAACTGCACGCCGAGCCCCAGGTAACTGAGCGTGGCCAGCAGCAGGATCGCGTTCGCCACCTGGAACGTAACGTTGACCACGATGGTGCCGAGCGCATTGGGCGCGATGTGCCGGAGCACGACCCGAAGGCCGCTGCCGCCCATCACCCGGACTGACTGGACGTACTCGCGGGTGCGCAGGGTCAGTGCCTCGGCCCGGACCAGGCGTGCCGTGCTGAGCCACGCGGTGCCCGCGATCACCAGCACCAGGATGCCGGTCGATGGCGTGTAGATAGAGATCAGCAGCAGGAGCAGCACCACGGCCGGGATCGCGATGGCCGCGTCGACGACCCGCATCATGGCCGCGTCCAGCATGCCGCCTGCATAGCCGGCCACTGCGCCCCAGAGCGAGCCCAGCACCGCCGCCAGCACGCCAGCTGCCAGGCCCAGCTCCAGCGAGACCTGGCCGCCGGCCATGACCTGACCGAGCTCGTCCAGGCCGTCGGCGTCGGTGCCAAGCGGATGCGCCAGGCCAGGGGGCAGGTTGCCGGCTGACAGCAGCACCCTGGTCTGGTTGGAGTGGTAGACCAGTGGTCCCAGAAAGCAGAACGCGGCAACCGCGATCACGATGCCCGCGCCGGCCGCCGCCAGCGGGTGCGCACGCAGCACAGCCAGCGCGGCACGCCATCTGCCGGGCCCGACAGCCCGCGCCACCGCCAGACCAGGCTGGGCGGCAACGGCGGGACCGGCGTGGCGGCCGCGACTGCCGCGCGCCGGTCCGGCCTGGCCAGCGGCCGCGCGAGTGTCCGCGATGCCAGCGTCAGCTGGCTCTGCCCGGTTTGCTGTCATGCCTGCTGGTACCTGACTCTCGGATCGAGCAGCGCATAGGCGATGTCGGCCAGCATCGAGCCAAGTGCCGCGCCGATGGCGATCACCAGGGTGAACCCGAGGGTGACTGGGAAGTCATGGTTGGCGGCGGCCTGCCAGACCTGCCAGCCCACGCCGTGGATGTTGAACACGTTCTCCACGACCACGGCCCCGCCCACGATTTGCGGGAAGCTCAGTCCGATCAGGGTGACCACCGGAATGAGCGAGTTCCTGAGCACGTGCCGGGTCAGCACCCGGCGCTGGCTGGCGCCGCGCGCCCGGGCCGCTTCGACGTACTCCTCGGACAGACTGTCGGCAGCCGATGAGCGCATATAGCGAGCGAAGATCGCAATGGTTACCAGGGCGAGAGTCAGCACCGGCAGGGTCAGGTCGCGGACGTCAGTGATCACCCCGAAGAACCCGGCTGCCTGCGGGCCCTCGGCACCGAACCGGTGCCAGCGGTCGGCAAGGAACATCACCAGCAGCGGGCCGAGCACGAATGAAGGCATCCCGTAGAACAGCAGGGTCAGACCGCGCAGCACATGATCGGTGCCGGTATTCCGGCGCACCGCCTGGATGAGCCCGACCGGTATGGCGATAGCGAGCGCTATCACCGTAGCGGTCACCGTCAGCGCCAGCGTCCGCGGCAGGCTCGTTGCGAGCACCGATCCGACCGTCTGGTTGAGCTTCGGCGCGAAGCCGAGATTGCCCTGCAGCGCCCGGCCGAGCCAGGTCAGGTACTGCAGCAGGAACTGCTGATGCACTGATCCGCTGCCCAGCACCGCTGCTGCTGCCCCGCCGGGAGCCAGCCTGAGCAGCACGAAGACGATGAGCGTCACCACGAAGACTACGGCAACCGCCTGCAGCACCCGCCTGGCCAGGTAAATGGTCACCTCAGTGGCCGACCTGGCAGCACCGTGGCGCTCACTTCAGGAAGTACCAGTCTTCCGGGTTGAGGGTCAGCGCGCTGTTCTGCGGGCCCGTGTGCAGGTTGTTGATCGCCTCTATCAAGGTTGGGGTGTCCGGCTGGAACACCACGGGTAGCTGGCGGGCCAGGAAGTCCTCCCACTTGTGTATCGCCACGATCTGCTCGGCCGGCGTCCTAGCGCGCAGCGTGGCCTGGATCAGCCGGTCGTTTTGCGGGTTCACGTAGCCGCCGGCATTGTTCAGGGCGGTGCTCGCGAACAACTGCTCGCCGGTGGGCAGGAAGTCCGGCGCGTACGTCCAGGACCCCCAGTCCGCTAGCTGCCAGGTGCAGGGTTTCCCGGGCAGGCACCCGAAGGCCGCGCCGACCACGTTCTGGAATGGCTGCGCCGATACCGTCAGCTGGATGCCGACCTCAGCCGCGTTCGAGGCAAGCTCCTTGACCTGGGATTCCATCCAGTCCAGCCCCGAGGCGTAGATCAGGCTGAACTTCAGCTTCGCGCCAAGGGGGATTCCGGCTCCGCAATCCCCCGGCGCCCGACCAGCGTGCTGGCAGGTGTCCGGGCCGCCTGGCCTGACGGACCAGCCGTTCGCCTTCAGCAGCGCCGCCGCCTTCGCCGGGTTCAGCGGCCACGGATCGCCTGACCGCGCCAGTGCCGACGACAGGTAGCTCGTTATCGGGTAGTCGCCGACCGGTCCGATGGTCGGCTTGCCATAGCCATGCAGCGGACCTTCGATCACGCCTTCCTGGTCGGTCAGCGACTGGAACGCCTGCCGGAAGTAGAGCTGCTTGAAGATCACGCCCTGTCCGGTGGTGTTGTTGAAGTTGTACGGGTAATAGCTGAGCTGCCATGGATAAACCACGCTGAGCTGGTAACTGGGCAGCGTGCTGGGATTCGCGCCGACGGTCGCGTTCCCCGGCGGTACCGGCGCATCCACCGTCGGCAGGTAGCCGACATCGATGGTCTGACTGCCGGTGGGGTTCTGCAGGACGTTGTACTCGGCCTGCTCGGAGGTGAACGGCACCAGGACGAACTTCGAGATGTGGTGCGCCGCCACCGGACCTGAGTAGCTGCTGTTGAAGCCGAGTGTGACCGTGCCGGGCTGGACGAAGCTGTCGACCTTCCAGGGTCCGTCGACAACCCCCCACAGTTTGGACGAGCCGTAGCTCACCGGGTTCTGGGCCTGGCTATCCAGGTAGTGCCAGACGGCGAAGCAATCGCTGATGGTCGTGACGCAGTGGCTCGGCCCGGCTGCGGTCCGGTCCCAGGCCAGCGGCATCGGGGTGATCTGGCTGAGCTCGTTATTGGTAAACCAGGTCTGCGAGTACGCACCCTTGATCGTCATCGTGACCGTGTACTTGCCAGTCGCCCGAACGTTGCTGATATCGCCCGGCAGTCCGTCCGGGCTTGCCGCCGCCCAGCCGCCAGTCGTGTGCCAGCTGGGCGTGATCGTCGCCAGCATCATGTTCATCCAGAACACGACATCCTGGGCGTCCACCGACTCGCCGTTAGACCACTTGTAGGTCCGTTTCAGCGTGATCGTGACTTGCTGGCCGTGGTAGACGGGCTGATTCGCCAGGCTGAGTGACGGGTTGAGATATGGCTGGATGCCCTGACCGAACCAGTACAGCGGCCGGTACAGCAGGTACTGGAAGTCATTCACGTTGTAGGTGGTGAACTCCGAGGCTCCGTTCGGCCCGGCCAGGAAAGGAAAGATGTAGTTCGCGTAGGACGCGGGCGCCAAAGCGTAGGTAGCGGTGCCGCCAGCGACTGGAGTAGTGCCGACCACTGACGCCCCGGTCGAGGCACCGCAGGCGGCCAGCATCAGGCCGAGCCCCGCGATGATCGCGGCCGCGACCGCCGCACGTGCCCGGCCAAGCCTCAGCGCTCGGCGCATCGCCGCAAGTCCTCGCATTCCCGAACCGCCGTCCCTCTCGCACTCCGGAGCCGTCCGACGCCCACGTCGGCCGCTGGCTCCCGAGCCTTGATTTACCTCTTAGGCACCCAAATGCTTAATTATGACTTATGTACCTGAGTTGCCGTACCGGACCTCATCGCCAGGGGGGTCACCGCACCAGGTTTTGCGGCAGGCTCAGCCCAAGGCGACCTGACCCAGGTAGGACGGTACCGGACTAATTAGCTGTTCGCTGGATAGACGGGCGGAAGCTAGGCCCGATCCTGCCGCACGAACCTGGCGAACTAGCGCGGTATGCCGAGAATCGGGCACTCGCCATGGCGAGGCATGGCGTGCCCGGTCCGGAAATCTGCGAAGCTAGACGGGTGACCCCGCCGAGCCGACGCCGCGATCCTGCCGGCGACAAAGGGCAGCAGGGATCCGCTGGATCGCCGCCCGGCCGCCGTCCCGGCAGTGCCGGACCTGGCAGCCCGCCACCGAATGCCCTGTTTGCCGAGATGCTGCGGGCCGCCCGTGAACTGCTGGCCGTACGCAGCCCGCTGGATGCCGAGCTCATGGTCAGCGAATTGCTCGGTACCTGGTGGGGGCAGCAGCCGGGCCGCGGCGTCCGGAGCGCCAGAAGGCGCGGCGACGTGGAGGAACTGGTCGGCGAGGGCCTGGTCGGCTATGCCGCCCAGCAGGGCAGCCCGGCGGCGCTGGCACTGCTGTCGGGCATCGCGTGCCTGGGCACTCCCCGGCAGGCGGCGCAGGCCGAGCAGGCCGCGCTAGCGCTGATGGACCGCGGCGTCGCCCGGCCCGCGTGGGCCCAGCATGTCGGCGCGGTCGAGACGGCCGAGTGCTATGTGAACTCCGATGCGTACGGCGACCGGGACGAGGTCGTCTGCGTCTTCAGCTACGCGGGCACGGAGCAGCACGCGCTGGTCGTCGTCGTCGACTACAACGCTGGCGGGCTGGCTCGTGACGGCTGGGTGACCTCGCAGGTGACCAAGCTGCTCGACTACTGCCGGGACGGCAGCGGCGGCACTGGGCCGACCTTCATGCAGATCGACCCGCCCCAGGCGCGCCGGATCCTGGCCGCCGCGCTGGCCGCGACCGACGCAACGGCGGAGCCCCCGGTCAGTGCCTCGTTCCCCTCCTATCACGCGTTCATCAGGGCTCGGATCAGGACGCTGCCGCCGGTCTTGTCCGCCAAGGCACCGGTCCTGACCACGACACCTGCTGCGCCTGCGGTGAACGCCGCGGCACGCCGGGCGGTCTGGCGCAAGGACCGGCGGGCCATGCTGGTGGCCGAGTTCCTCGCCTCGGACCAGGCGGAGGATCTGTCCGACCGGCAGGCGGCCAGCAGATGCGCGGACCACATCGTGGAATACGGCTGCGACCGCGACTTCGGCCGCCCGCTGCGCGTCAGCCCGGCCAAGGCCGAGACGTTCCTGCTGGACTGGCTGCCGCGCAAGGTCATGCTGTCGCGGGCGGACCAGGAAGCGATGCCGCACGTGCTGCTTGCCTGGGTCCGCTGGGCCGGGGAACGGTCAGGCCTGGACGAAGCCGCGGTGGCGGTGGTCCAGGACGCCGTCTTCGAGGCCATGCGCACGTTCCCAAGCGTGTACCGCGACCCGGCCTCTTTTGGCCTCGAGCCCGACATGGTCGACCGGCTGCTGCCCGACGGCGACCTGGAGGCGCTGGCCCGGCGGATCTTCGCGTTCCCATTGCTGCGGGGTAGCTATCGCGGCGTCGACCTGGGCACGCTCGACCCGGCCCGACCCGCCGACCGCCGCACATTGCTAGCAGCAGATCATGGCGAGGCTGACGGCAGGCAGGCCAGCGACGAGCACGTCGAGCGGCACGTGTCGCTCGCGGACAGGCTCTGGCGCGGTGACCCGCCCGAGTTGTGGGAGGCGGCACAGCGCCTGCTCGATCTCGGCGAGGACCGGCACGAGGTGCTGCACACGCTGATTGACACGGTCCGGTCAGCCGGCCCGCAGGAACGGGATATCGTCGCTGCACTCGCCGACCTGCCGCCGGAAGTGCCTGGGTGATCAAGGTGTCCCGGTGACATCGGGGCAATGCGCCGTGGACCTCAACGCCGACGTCGGCGAGAGCTTCGGCGTCTGGCGGCTGGGCGACGATGAAACACTGCTGACAGTCGTCACCAGCGCGAATGTCGCCTGCGGCTTCCACGCGGGTGATCCGCTGACAATCCGGAAGACCTGCGCGGCAGCCGTCGCCCGCGGTGTCGCTATCGGTGCCCAGGTCTCGTACCGGGACCTGGCCGGCTTCGGCCGCCGGGAGATGACCGTGCCGCCCGACGAACTGGCCGCCGAAGTGCTCTACCAGATCGCCGCGCTGGACGGCATCGCGAGAACCGAGGGCGGCCGGGTCAGCTACGTGAAGCCGCACGGCGCGCTGTACAGCCGGCTGGTCACCGATCCCGAGCAGTCGGCAGCCGTCGTGGCGGCGATCCGCAGCTTCGACCGGCGGCTGCCATTGCTGACGCTACCGGGCTCTGTCGCCGCGGCAGTTGCCGCCGAGGCCGGCCTGACGGTGGTCGCCGAGGCGTTCGCCGACCGCGCCTACCGTGACGACGGCTCGCTGGTGCCGCGCGGCCAGCCCGGCGCCGTGCTCTCCGATCCCGGTCGCGTTGCCGCCAGGGTCACCGAGATGATCACCATCGGCAGCGTGGAATCGGTGACCGGCAGCCGGGTGCCGCTGCGACCGCAGTCCGTCTGCGTGCATGGCGACACGCCAGGAGCTGTGGCCCTCGCCAGAGCTGTGCGCACGGCCGTTGAGCAGGCCGGCCTGACGCTGGCGGCCTTTGCGTGACCTCCGTCAAGGCCGCTGGTGACGGGGCCCTGCTGCTGGAGACTGACACTGGCGTCGCGGCTGCTGACGGGGTGCGCGGCGTGGCTGACGCTCAGGCCGGCATTGCCGCCGCGATCAGGGCTGCCGGGCTTGCCGGGCTGATCGACGTGGTGCCGGGCGCGCGGACAGTCTTCGTTACTTTCGAGCCAGGCAGCTGGACGCCGGGCGACCTGGCTGACCGGTTGCAGAGCCTCGTGGCGCTGCCAGTACCCGCCGACGGCGTCGTCACGGAGATCGACGTCATCTACGACGGACCCGACCTGGCCGACGTGGCGGTACTGACGGGGCTCACCATCGACGACGTAGTCGCCCGGCATGCGGCGGCTGTCTACCGGGTGGGCTGGCTCGGCTTCTCGCCTGGCTTCGGCTACCTCACCGGGCTCGATCCGGTGCTGGCAGCCGTGCCGCGGCTGGACAGCCCGCGACTGAGCGTGCCCGCCGGATCGGTGGCAATCGCTGGCGGGCTGACCGCGGTGTACCCGGCGGCTTCACCAGGCGGCTGGCGACTGCTCGGCCGGACGTCGGCAAGCCTGTGGGACCCGGACCGCGCCCAGCCGGCCTTGCTGGCGCCCGGTATGACGGTCCGATTCCGCCCCGTTGACCGGCTGCCAGCCAGCGCCTCGGAGCAGCTGGCCGCGCTGCCAGTCCAGCCAGCGGGCCAGCGGCTGATCCAGGTCATCCAGCCGGGACCGCTGGCGACGGTCCAGGACCTGGGGCGACCGGGCTTTGCGCACCTGGGCGTTCCGGCCAGCGGCGCCGCCGATCCCGGCAGCCTGCGCCAGGCCAACCGGCTCGTCGGCAACCCGGACGACGCCGCTTGTCTCGAACTGACTCTGGGCCGGGTGGCCCTGCGTTTCGGCGCCAGCGCGACGGCCGCGCTGGCGGGCGCAGCCGCACCGATGCGGCTGGCCATGCCCGCTGATCCGGCTGAAGCCAGCACCGACCGGAGCAATACGGCCGGTGAGCCGACCCGCGGCGGCCCGGCCGGCGACAACGCGGTCGGACGCCAGCCGACCCGCGGCGGCCCGGCCGGGGGCACAGCGGCCCGCAGGGCGGACGCTGAAGGCGCTGACGCAGCCTGGCAGCCGTCGCCGGGCACGCCGTTCTCGGTGCCGGCCGGCGCCATCCTCCGCATCGGCCCGCCACCGGCGGGCCTGCGGAGTTACCTGGCGATCGGCGGCGGCGTCGCCGTGCCGGCCGTGCTGGGCAGCCGGTCGGCGGACAGCCTTTCCGGCCTTGGCCCACCGGCCCTGCAGGCCGGTGACTGGCTGGCCCTCGGGGCGCCCCGTTCCCTGCCCGAACGCGGACCCAGTGACCGGCCGCGAGCTGCCGGCCGGCCGCCACTTATGCCCGCCATGACTGCTGATGCCGTCGAGTTGCGGGCTATTGCCGGTCCGCGGGACGACTGGTTCACCGCGGCAGCGCTGGACACGCTGGCGGGCTGTGACTACCTGGTCAGCGCCGCGAGCAATCGCAGCGGGCTGCGCCTCACCGGTCCTCCGCTACGCCGCGCTCGACCTGGCGAGCTGCCGAGCGAGGGCGTTGCCACCGGATCGCTGCAGGTCACCCACGACGGTCAGCCGATCCTGCTGCTCGCCGACCACCCCACGACCGGTGGGTACCCGGTCATCGCCGTGGTCCGCTCGGCCGACCTCGGCCTCGCCGCGCAGCTGCGGCCGGGCCAGCGCGTCCGGTTCAGCCTCGCGCGACCATGAGGCAGCGCACGTCTGGCTACCCGGCCAGCTGACGATAGGCCGTCAGGACATCGGTGGCCAGTACCGTGGTCAGATCGGCGGCAGTCGCAGCGTCACCCTGCAGCGAGACACGCAGGTCACGCGAGGCGCAGGCGCGCTCGTACAGCGACCGGGCGAACCGGCCATTGCCCAGGCTGTCGATGCGGCCCTGCTCGCAGGCGCTCGCGAAGATGGCATCCAGTGCGGGCAGTGCATCGCCCGCGAAGGTGTCCCCCGCCTGGGCCGCGATGACCCGCGCGATCTCTGTTAGTTCCGCTGGGCTGTAACTGGGGAACGTGATCCTGGTGCTGAACCTTGATGCCAGCCCAGGATTGCTGCGCAGCAGGCGGTCCATGTCTGCGGTGTAGCCGGCCAGCACGATGACGAGCCGGTCCCGGTCATCTTCGGCGCGCTTGAGCAGCGTCGCGACCGCCTCGGAGCCGAACGCGTCGCCGCCCGAGTACGCCTCGTTGTGCAGCGCGTAGGCCTCGTCGATGAACAGCACGCCGCCCATCGCCGAATCGATCAGCCTGCTGGTCTTGATTGCGGTCGAGCCTAGGTGCTCGCCGACCAGGTCGGCCCGATGCGCCTCTATGACCTCGGGCCGGACGAGCAGGCCGAGAGCCGAGAAGATACGGCCGATGATCCGGGCCACCGTGGTCTTGCCGGTACCCGGCGGTCCGGTGAAGACAAAATGCCGTGACGGCGGCTGGTTCGCCAGCCCCTGCTGTGCCCGCAACCTGGCCACCTGTAGCTGCGCGACGATCTCGTGCACCTGCTGCTTGACCGGCTCCAGCCCGACCAGCGAGTCCAGCTCAGCGATCGCGCCCTCTACCGTCGGGGTGTCGGTGTAACCGCGGAACCTCGCGGTCAGCTCGGCATAGGCACGCTCGATGTCCGGGCCGTGCAGTGTCACTAGCTCCGCGCCGGTTGGCTCACCTGGCCCGGCCATCACCCGGACGTCGCGCTGCTGCCCGGCCCTTGCCAGCAGGCTGCGAACGAACCGGCCGTTGCCGAGCTCGTCGGCCAGCCGACGGCGGCCGATCTCCTCGAAGATCCGCCGCAGCACCGGCCGGGCATCCGGGTCGAGCAGCTCGCCTTTCGCCCGGACAGCAAGGTCCGTCAGCGCGGCAAGCTCGGCCGGCGAGTAACCGGGGAACTTCACCCGGATGCCGAACCGGGAGTTCAGCCCGGGGTTCGACGACAGGAACGACTCCATCTGCCGCTCGTATCCGGCCAGGATGATGATCAGGTTCTCCCGGTCATCCTCCGCACGCTTGAGCAGCGCCTGCACGGCCTCGTTACCAAATCGGTCGCCTTGCCCATCGCCCTCATTGACCAGGCTGTAGGCCTCGTCGATGAACAGCACCGAGCCGAGAGCGGAGTCGACGAGTTCGTTGGTCTTAATCGCCGTGGCCCCGAGATACTCGCCGACCAGGTCGGCGCGCTGCGCTTCGACGACCACGGGGGAGCTCAGCAGCCCGAAGGCATAAAAGATCTTCGCGATGACCCTGGCGACTGCCGTCTTTCCGGTGCCTGGCGGGCCGAGGAATACGAAATGCTGCATCGGCTTCTCGGCGCTATGGCCGGCGATAGCGCGCCGCCTGGCCGCCTCCACCGAAGCGGTGATGGACCGCACCTGGTCTTTGACCGCCGTCAGCCCGACCATGGCGGTCAGCTCAGCCATCGCGTCGTCGACCGTGATGTCGGGCCACTGGGCCGCGCTAGCGGTCCGCGCCGGATACGCCAGGCCAGGCGTCCGCAGTCCGTCGCCTGCCTGCGCGGCACGCACCGGGGAGCCCGGCACGCCGCCAGGCCCGCCGGCCGGAGCCTGGTAGCCAACGGCATCGGGCTGACCTGGCGCCGCGGGCTGGCCCGGCATCTGCGGACCGCCGGACATGCCGGGCGCCTGCTGACCCGTCGCTGACAGCGCACCGGCCGCCGACATGGCCAGCGGAGCGGCAGCGAGCGCCGTCCCGAAGCTCGGGCTTGCCGCCTGCAGACGCCGCACCTGCAGCGCCCTGAGCAGTCGCCAGCTGAGCACGATCAGCGCGAGCAGCCAGGCCAGGGCCGGACCAGCGGTCGGCTCACTGCGGGCTAGCCGGAGCACGGCGAGGCCGGATGGCAGCGACCAGGCCAGCGCCCAGGCCGTTGTCCGGCACGGAACCAGCCAGCGGCCGAGTACGCCGATGCTGGCCACTATCGCCACCACCGGAGCAACCGCGATCAGGGCGTACCTGGCCTGGCCGGCCGCGCCGCTGGCGGCGACCGAAACCAGCGCGAGTCCCCACACCGCCACGGCTGCCGTAGCGGCAACCGAACGTTTCCCTCGCCACACCGCGTAAGGCGCGTACACCAGCGCCGCGAGCATGAGCGGACCAGCAAGCACGATAGCCAGCACCGATAGTGCCGCGATGAGGACGATCCGAAGGGGAAGCGGCGCGGCGGCGAGGAATCGCCGGATCCGGGCCTGCAGCTGCGCGGCGCTCCGGCCGGGCAGGGCCCCACTCTCCGGTTCCCCCATGTCGCTCCCTTGCACTGACACTTGTATAGCGCATTACAGGTGCAACCGGAATGGTATCGCCCCGCCACGACACGGGCATTGACCTGCGTATATTCCTGGTCATATGGAAATTTGCCCAGGAAATGGCTTGGTAGTCCGGCTTACCGAGGGCCCGGGCAGTCAGCGACCGGATGCCGGGCGCCCGCCGCCGGCGGCCTGCGGACTGCGTCATCATGGGCCCTACGACGATCGGCGCGAGCGCGGAGGCCGGCATGGAGCGGATAGAAGCTGAGCTGCTGATTCCCGGCACCGGCGAACCGGTCAGGGATGCTGTCCTGGTCGCTGACGGCGCGAAGATCAGCTATTCGGGCCCGGCCAGCAATGCGCCTGCAACCCCCGGCGCCCGGCTGACCGTCGCCGCCGTCGTCATGCCCGGCATGTGGGACTGCCATGGCCATTTCCTCGGCAGCCGGTCGTTCGACCTGAACAGGCTGGCGCAGGAACCTGTGGCGCTGCGCGCGGCGCGATCAGCTCACGATCTGGCCAACGCGCTGAATGCTGGCATCACCTCCGTTCGCGAGGTCGGCGGCCTGGGCATTTACCTTGCCCGGGCGGTGGCCGAGGGACTACTGCCCGGCCCGTCCATCTACCCGGCGGGCGCAATTCTCAGCACCACCGGCGGTCACGGCGACCTGCACTGCTACCCGCTCTCCTGGGTCGAGGACTTCGCCAGGCAGGACGGCACGCTGCGGCTCGCCGATGGCAGCGCAGAGTGCATGCGCGCGGTCCGCGAGCAACTGCGCAGAGGCGCCAGAGTCATTAAGGTATGCGCGTCCGGTGGCGTCCTGTCGGAGCTGGACAGTCCTATCCATCAGCAGTTCACTACCAGCGAGCTGCGCACCATCGTCGAGATAGCCGGACTGGCCGATCGCGTGGTCGCCGCCCATTGCCATGGCAAGCCGGGCATCATGGCCGCGATCGAGGCAGGCGTGGCCACGATCGAGCACGGGAGTTATCTCGACGCCGAAGCGTGCGACGCGATGCGGGAGACCGGCACGATCCTGGTGCCGACCCGGAGCATCATCGAGGACATCCTGGCTCACGTCGACTCCGTGCCGCCATATGCCGCCGAGAAGCTCACCGCGCTCGCGCGGACGCATGCCACCGCGATGCAGCTCGCCATCGAACGCGGAGTGACAGTGGCGATGGGCACCGATGTCGGCATGACAGGCCTGGACCTTCCTAACTCCTGGGGAACCAACGGATCCGAGCTTCCTCTCCTGGTCAGCCTCGGCATGACGCCGCTGCAGGCGATCGAGGCCGCAACCGCCACAGCACCGAGCACGCTGGGGCCGCAGGCGCCACGCAGCGGCAGGCTGGCGGCGGGCTATGACGCGGATTTCATCACCCTGGACAGTAATCCGGTCGCGAACATCAGCGTGCTCGCCGAGCCGGACCGCATCACTGGCGTCTGGACCGCGGCTCGGCGCGTCAAGGGCTGACCTGCTCGAACGTAACGACCGCCTGGTCCCCCGACGATCTTCAAGCGGGGCTGCCCGGTCATTCTCGCGGCGCAAGGGCCGCGGCCCGGGTAGGTAAGAGGGGGATTCATGATTGGTCGGCTGCTTAGTCGGCTCATGGCGATGCGGATCAGCACGGAATGGCGGCTGATCGCTGTGCCAGCGGCCATGCTGGTCGTGCTTACGGGCGTTGCCGTTCCCGCACTGGCGGGCACGCAGGCTGGCACCGGTGCCGGCGGAGGTGCGCGCGTGGTGACGCTACGAACCCTGGTCCGGAACGTGAACGTGCGCTCCGCGCCGAGACTCAGCGCTCGCGTGACCGGGCATCTGGGCCGGAACGGCTCCACCGTCGTCGTTAACTGCTTCATCAGCGGCAGCCAGGTCGCCGGCAATCCGATCTGGTACCACATCGTCAGGCCCAGGCGCGGATACGTCACCTCGTACTACCTGGCCTCGCATTACGACCCGGTCGCCGGCCTGGGCGTTTGCTCGCCGCCAGGTTTCCGTCGCACATACCGCACCGTCGTGCCAGGTCTCCACTTCCGCGCGCTGCCGACACCGTTCTCCAGGCGGCTGCAGACACTGCGTCGGATGGGCAGCGCAGTCACCGTGACGTGCTGGACTTACGGCCAGAGCATTTACGGCGACCCGGTCTGGTATCGCACCGTGTCGCCCGCCCGCGGCTATGTGACGGGCCAGCACCTGGACACCGGACGGGACCCGGCCAACGGTGTGCCGCGTTGCGGGTAGCGGCCGTGGCGCGCGGCGGACGCGGATCGTGGCGGACGCGGCCCTCGGTGGGACACAGCCAGTGCCGGACGTGCGCAGTGGCGGAGGCGGCCGGCCGGCTGTCAGCGGCACATGCTAGAACGCTGACATGCAGACACTGAGTTTCCCGGACATGCTGGCGCTCATCGAGGACCGGTCTGATGCGCTGCGCGCCGCTGCCGCGCAGGCCGGCATGGCCGCCAGGGTGCCTGGCTGCCCTGACTGGGCGGTCAGTGACCTGGTCGCACATCTTGGTGAGGTCCAGCTTTTCTGGGCCGCGGACGTGGCGGCCGGGCCAGCGGTCGGGCCGCCCGACGAGGACCAAGTTGGCGATAGTGAACCGCACGGTGACCTGCTGACCTGGTCGGCCGATGCCACCGCGAAGCTCCTGGCGGCGCTGCGCGAGGCGGGACCCGATCGGCTCTGCTGGACCTGGTGGGAATCCGCCGGGGCGGCTCCCTCGACCTCGGGTGCCGTCGCCAGGCACCAGGTGCAGGAGGCAGGGGTGCACGCCTTCGACGCGCAGCAGGCGGCCGGCCACGGCCTGCCGCTCCCGGCCGCCGTGGCTGCTGACGGCGTCAATGAGTACATCACCGTGGAGTTGCCGACGAACGGACCGTGGCCCTTCGAGCCGGCCACCGTGATCCTGGAGACGGGGCCCGGCGGAAGCTGGCTGCTCGATCTGGGACCGAACGGCCTGCATGTACTTCAGGGCGACGATCACGGCGACGCGAAGCCATCAGCGACTGTCACCGCCGATCCGAGCGACATGGTGCTCGCCTTCTACCGCCGTGACCTCACCGGCGAACTGCAGATCGACGGTGATGCCGAACTAGTGCCGCAGCTCATCAACTGGCCGAATCTGGACTGACCGGCCGACCGCAGCGAGCCGCTGCGCCTGGCGCGTTCGCCGGGCGCCGCTGCCAGGATGAGACGGCGCCAGCGGACGAGGAAGGGACGCGGACGGTGTCACTTGAGGTCAAGCGGCTGCACCTGGGCGGTACGCCAGCAGGTCCCGGCGACGCCGAGCGGTGGCCGGTGCACGGCTTCGTGGTCACCTATCCCGGCGGCGCCGCACTGGTCGACACCGGGGTCGGCGGGCCGCCCGACCTGATCCGGGATTGGGAGGTGGTCAACGTCACCGCCGCCGGCGCCCTGGCCGGCCTGGGCATGGTCCCCGGTGACATCGACCTGGTCATCAACACTCACCTGCACTTCGACCACTGCGGTCAGAACGCGGTATTCAAGCACGCGGCGTTCTACGTGCAGCGGGCCGAGCTTGACCGGTGCCGGCGCGAGTCACCTGGGCTGTATGACTGGTTCGACTTCCAGAACGCCAGCTTCGAGATGCTGGACGGGGACGCCGAGATCCGGCCCGGCCTGTCGGTCATCAGCACCCCCGGGCACACCTCGGGCCACCAGTCGGTTCTGGTCGCCGCCGAGGACGGCGGCCCGGACCTGCTGATCGGCGACGCCGCCTACACTCCCCGCCAGTACCGGCCCGAGCCCGGCCTCTTGCCGCCCGGCCAGGCCGCCGACGAAGACTCCTGGCATGCCTCGGTGAACCGGATGCGCGCGCTGCCCCCGGCCCGGGTGCACTTCTGCCACCACACCGACGTGGTGCACGGCTAGCCCACGTGACGCACGGCTAGCGTCAGTGGTGCACGGATAGCAGGCCGCCAGCCGCGTCACCAACCTGTCAGCGCAGCACAACGAGCGCGCGGTCGCGCCGCGACAGACCGTGATGTCATTTGCTGTTCTCACACCGCAAGGCGATCACTGTCCTTGCGGCGACCGGCGCACGCTCCTGCAAGCGTGGCACCCGTCGTGCTGACGGCGTACGACCGCCAACACGGCTTGCGCGAAGGCAAAAGGCCCGGCCTTCAAGGCCGGGTCCTTTTGCTGGAATAACGGTGTCCTCACCAGCACCGACGTGCCGAGTTCCGGTTAGACCGGATCACTTCGGGGAGTACTGGGGCAGTGCACTTATTCGGAGGGTGCAGTATTCCCTCGCCGACGCTGGTGCCTCGCCACCCGGTAGGCGTCCACGGCCTTGCGTGAACTCCGCCAGATACCGTCAGGTCCCTGTACGGCGTCGAGCCTTCCGCGCTGTGCTGCCCGGCGCAACGCGATCAGCGTGAACTCCTCGTCAACGAGGGCGGTGAGCGGGACCATGCGGGCAGGACCGGCGACGTTGGGGACGATGAACCGATTGAGGTTGTCATACATGGCCCGAGCAATCAGTTCTCCCAACGCCCCATAGTCGCCGCCATCGGCACGCTGCATCGCCGCCAGGTAGGCGCTGCGCTGCCTCTTGAAGATGATCACGGGCGGATAGCCACTCCGGACCAGTACAAGATTCATGACGAGCCGCCCGGTCCGGCCGTTTCCGTCAATGAACGGGTGCACTCTCTCGAACTGATTGTGAAGTCGCGCCAGTTCCTCTGGTAGCCAGCGATCGATCTCGCCACGCCCGATGCGCTCGGAGGTGGCGCAGACATCCTCCACCCACTGCTGCATCTGGGGTGGCACCAGCGGCCAGGTCGGGGGCGTCATTCCACCTGGGAACGGGTGAATGTCGTGCTCTCTGAAGTTGCCCGGCCCCTCGCGATCAGTGGCGTCTGGATGCGGTGCTACGTCCCAGACTGGGGTCATCGCCAAGTGATGAACATGACGGACCTCGCTCATGTTGAGGAGGCGGCCGTCATGCCAGTCACCAGGTTCCACGGCTTGCCCGTAGACCCAGCGGGCGGCATCCGCGTATCCCTTGACCTCGTTGTACTCCCGCAGGGGCTTCGCGCCCACGGCCCGGCCCTGAACCAAGAGCATTTCGACCTCGCGCAGGACCAGCGTGTTGCCTTCCAACGCAGTGGAGTGGTGCGCCTCCTGATGCCAGATGTCGGCCCAGATCGACTCGGCCTCCTTCGGGCTGGGAAGTCCCCCGAAACGCTGGTCCAGTTCAGCCAGCGCAAGGCCTAGCCGTTCGTATACACTGGCCCTGCTTGGCCTGCCCCTCCCCGCCACGATGACTCCCTTCACGCACAGAACTGAAGTTGGTACATCTGATTCAAATCTAATTGAACATACCAACTAGGCGCGCCGCTCGCATGCGGTCATGACCTGAAGCGGCGAAGTCCACTGCGGTACTTGAAGCCCAGAAGGCATCGTGGGCGGTTCACGTCACGATCCGACCGGTTGCATCGGATGCAACCAAAGGCCCCTGAAAAGTACTCAGGAGGAGCACGGCCTTTCGGCCATACCCCTCCTGGGCTGCTAATTCTCCTCTACGAGCGTCCCTGAATTGCTGGCGCAGTGCACTTATTCGGAGGGTGCGGTATTCGTCACCCGCCCGTGCCGCAGAGCGGTCTGTTACCGCCGGTTCAGAACGGGCGGAACTCCTCGAAGGAAGGCTCGAACGACGGGTCGGGCAGCCGGAATGCCTGGCAACGGGGCACTACTTCGGCTGCGGAGCCCGTGCCGACGATCCACGGCGTTCCGTTGGCGAAAGCGTCGGGAACCGCGACCCAGCCCAGGTTCTGCTCGTAGTAACGCGCTGCCGTCCGCACCGACGGTGCCCAGTTGTCATCGAGGACGATCAAGCCCCCGGGCCGGACGATCTTGCGCAGGAAGTAGAGGTCCACGAAGACCTCGTGGAAGCGGTGACTGCCGTCCACGAATGCCGTGTCGGCGATGAAACCCTCAGCGGCGAGCTGCGCAAGCGCGATCGATGACGGAGCGAGCATGAGCGTGGCGATCGCGTCCAGCCCGGCGGAGCGCAGCAGCTCCCACCCGACATTGGACCAGATGCTTTCCTGGAACGGATCGATCACGACGTGCCGCGGATGCGGCGGGTCGATGGTAACCAGTGCTTCCCCGATCGCGAGAGCCGAGCTTGCATACGCGAGCCCGACCTCCACCACCGTCGCGGCGCCTTCCGCGATCAGCAGGTCGCGAAGCAGGTCGCAGTCGCGTTCGGGGAGCGTGACCGTCTCGAAGTCCCTTTCGTGGTGACGCGTCCGCGAAGGTCCCTCACGCACCAGCCGACTGCGTACTTCACGGACGCGCGTCATACCTTCTTCGGTCTTCACCTCGCCAGTGTCGCAGGGCCCGAAGTCGCCTGCTATGTGCGGCGCTCGTTATGCACGCGTCCATGTCGCCGACCGCCCGGTTCCGTCGGCCCGGACTTTATCCTCCTTCCTTAGCTGTTCCAGGACGAGGCGGATCGTCTGGTCGCTGACGCCTGGCACTGCCGTCCTGATGTCCGCGAGGCGGAATGTGGCGGGGGCATGGCGCAGGATGTGCTCGCGGATGCGCTCCTGCTTCGTTCCCGGGGTCCGGGCGGCCGCGGCGCGGTCGGCGAAGACGGCGTAGGCGCTGGCGATCAGGCGGGTGAAGTAGGCGAGCCAGGGCCACGGGTCGGTGGTCCCTTCATGCCAGCCGTGGGTGGAGTCCAGGAGCGCCTGGTAGTAGGCGTCGGCCGATTCGGCGATCGTCTGCTCGATGCTCACGTAGCGGCCGACCGTGTAGCCGTGTTCGCCGAGCAGGGCACCGGTGAGCAGTCGGGCGACCCGCCCGTTGCCGTCCTCGAAAGGGTGGATGACGAGAAGGTCGAGGATAAACAGGCCGGACAGGAGCACCGGGTGATGCTCGCCCGCCTCGGCCGCCTGCTGGTAGCGCTTGATCAGGTCGTCGACGGCGAACGGGGTGCTCGCGGCGGGCACCGGCTTGAACCGGACGGTTGTCGAGCCGTCGGGCGAGCGGTCCACGACAAGGTTGTCCTCTTTCTTGAAGGCCCCGCCTGGCATGGCCGTGTGGGCGAACAGCAGCCGGTGCAGGTGCAGGATCAGGCCGGCGTTAAGCGGGCGCCAGTCCTCCCGGATCAGGTAGTCCTGAGCGTCGCGGTAGCCGGCAAGTTCCTGCTCGCTGCGGTTGCGTAGCGTCGTCGTCCGCCGGTCGATGATCCGCTGGGCCCGGTCGGCGTCGGCGACGATGACGCCCTCGATCGCCGATGAAGCGGTGATGCTCAGAACACGGGCCCGGTCGGCGAGTTCAGTGAGCAGCCCCGGCATCTGGTCACGGTAGAGCGCTTCCGAGCCCCGGCCGAAGTCAATGGCGCTGAGCCGGGTGACGACCTGCGAGGGCACCATCCCGATCAGCGCGTCAAGGTCTGTGAAGCTGCGCAAGAAACCTCCCAACCAACCTAACAAACGACCTAATCGTAGCGGTGATTAGCATGTTTAGCGGGTTGGATTAGTAAGTTTCCGGCTGCTGCCGATGCCTCCGCGGTCGTCGGCCGTGCGCTGGCCGACATAGGCGGCCCAGTCTCGCTTTGCCCACTGGGACCAGCGCTCGGCGGTGCTGACGCTGATACCGGTCAAGTCGCGAGGACTGCGGCAGGAAGCTCAGCAGCCAGCGCGAGGCGGGCGGTGTTGCGCCCAGCATGGGCGTCGATGCCATAGCGGTGGAGCCGGACGCCGAAAAGGACGTCCACGGCCGGGCGGGCTGGGCTCTGGCCGGGGAAGAGCCATGGCACCGGGGTTCCCAGGCGGCCGAGTATCCACCGCGGCTCGTCCTGGTCACGCAACTGGCGGACGAGGCGCGCCAGCTTTGCGGGCAGCATAAGGCGGTGCCCGTCGATGGCCAGCCAGGTGGCCTGGCCGTCTTCGATCACGTCGTCCTTGGTCAGCTGGGTGATCCTGCTGGCCAGCATCCCGAAGAGCAAGACGAGCGCTCCCCCGACCCGGAGGTCCAAGGGAATGGCCTCGTCGCCGAGGCAGCGGTCGAGCTGGTGAATGTGGTCGCGCTCAGCGAGCAGGCGCTCTGGTTCCTGGCGCGGGGGAAGCGGCACGTTCAGGTCACCGGCCAGGCCGCGGCCGTGTGCCCAGTGGAGGAAGTAGCGCACCGCCCGCCGGGTGCTCGTGCCGTCGGTCAGCCACCGGTCTAGATTCGCCTGGGTAAGGTCGCGCAGGCCCTGGCCTCGCTTATCCAGCCAGGACAGCAAGTCGAGGGCAACGAGGACGCGCGCCCGCGCGAAGTCGGCCGATCCCCGGGTAAAGGTCCGGCGGGTGGCGGCGCGGCGGGCGCGGCGGAGCACGAACCAGTGCGCGAACGGCCTGATCAGCCGGGCGTGGTGGGTCGGCTTGTCGTGGAGCAGGTGCTCCAGCCAGGGTGCCAGCCGCTCCAGGTGCTCGTTGCGCGCGGGCAGGACGGCGGAGCTGACCAGCATGTCCCTGACATAGCGCAGCGCCTGGGATTGCGGCAGTTCATCGAGCAGGTCGTGGGTGATTGGGTCGCCTGTCCTGGCCAGGCTGCCGAGCAGCTGGGCCGACCGGCTCTTGCCGAGCCAGGTAACCACGGTGGCGGGGTTAGCGACCGTGGTGAGTGCCACGAGCAGAGGACGCAACTGCGCCGAGACCTCCCCGCCAGGGCCAGCGAGCAAGATGCGGGCGCGCTCAGCCAGGACGCAGCCGAAGCAGCGCCCGCCGCTATGGATCTCTCCTCCCCGCCCGCACTCGCGGCATGTGTAATCCAGCCCCGGTGATCCGGCGCAGGGACCGCAAACCGGCCTTCTCTGATCGTCGCTGCCGATCAGCGGCCGCACCGCCCCGCAGCCCGCGCACTCGCCAGGGTGGCGGCGGACATGGTTGCAGGCCCAGGGCAGCAGCGATCACTTACCGTTCTTCTTCGGCTTGCGCGGTGCCTGCGCAAGGTCGCTCGCCGCGACATCCTTGACCTTCCTCGGCGTCTTCGGATCGCGCAGCAGCTTGCCAGCGTTGCTGGCCGGCTTACGGCCGGTCCCCCCGCCGTCGTTGCTATTCGCCATGCTTACCCCTCCCTTCGGCTTGATCTGCGGCGAGGACCGTGATGTCATTGCTGTCTCAACACCGCAAGACAGTCACTGTCCTTGCCGCGACGGGCGCCCGCTCCTGCAAGCGTGGGCGCCCGTCGTGCTGACGGTCTACAACCGCCAACACGGCGTGCCCTGGCTGGTCAGGCGGATCACCGGACCAGCCACGTCTCTTGTTGCATCTGATGCAATACCGCTCACTTTCAGCTGCAGCCGCTGGTGGATCCGCAACCCTCGCAGACGTAGCAGCTTCCAGCCGGGCGCATCTTCGTGCCGCAGGTCAGGCAGAGCGGAGCGTCCGCCACCCGGCCCTGGTGCGACTCGATCAGCTCGGTCGTGCTTGGCGTCGCCGGAGCCGCCGTGGCCGAGTGAACAGGCTGTGCGTCGGCGGATTCCTGATGCGGCCTGGGCGCCCTCTCCACCGGCACCGACTGGGCCAGATCCTCCGGGTCGAGTTCGTCCGTGACCGGCGCAGGATCCTCACCGTTGAGCTGAGCGGTCCGCTCCTCGGTGGTCAGGATGCCAAGCTCCGAGCGCTGCTCGTAGGACAGATGATCCAGCGCTAGGCGGCGGAAGATGTAGTCCATGACCGAGCTCGCCATCCGGATGTCCGCGTCGTCGGTGATGCCGGCTGGCTCGAACCTCATGTTGGTGAACTTGGCGACGTAGGACTCCAGCGGGATGCCGTACTGGAGCCCGACCGAGATCGCTATCGAGAATGCATCCATGACGCCAGCCAGCGTCGAACCTTGCTTGCCGAGCTTCAGGAACACCTCGCCGACGCCATCGTCCGGGTAGCTTGACGCGGTCATGTAACCCTCAGCGCCGGCCACCGAGAACCTCGTCACCACCGCGGAGCGCTTCCGCGGCAGCCTGCGGCGAACTGGCCTGACATCATGCGGCGCGGTGGGCTCGGCAGCCTCCGCGACCTTCTTCTTCGCCACCGACAGCGGCTGGCCGACCTTACAGTTGTCACGGTAGATCGCCAGTGCCTTCAGGCCGAGCTTCCAGCCTTCGAAGTAGATCTTCTCAATGTCCTCGATGGTGGCCGACTCAGGCAGATTGACCGTCTTGCTGATGGCGCCGCTCAGCGCGGGCTGGACCGCGGCCATCATCCGCACATGGCCCATGGGACTGATCGCCCTCTCGCCCATCGCGCAGTCGAAGACGGCATAGTGCTCGGGCCGCAAGCCAGGCGCGTCGATGACATGACCGTGCTCGGCGATGTACTCGATTATCGCCTCGGCCTGCTCCGGCTGGTAGCCGAGGTTCTTGAGGGCGCGCGGAACGGTCTGGTTCACGATCTGCATGGAACCCCCGCCGACCAGCTTCTTGAATTTCACCAGGGCCAGATCGGGCTCGACCCCGGTGGTGTCACAATCCATCATCAGGCCGATAGTGCCTGTCGGTGCCAGCAGCGACGCTTGCGCGTTCCGGTAGCCGTTTGCTTCGCCGACCTGCTGGCACTGCTGCCAGGCGGCGTTGGCAGCCGAGAGGATTGGCGTGTCGATAGTTCCGAGCGGCTTGATCGCCGCGCTCGCCGTGGCGTGCTTGGCGATGACGCGCTTGTGGGCGGACGCGTTGCGCGCGTAGCCCTCGTACGGGCCGACGACCGCGGCCAGTTCGGCTGAGCGCTTGTAAGCGGTCCCCGTCATCAGTGAGGTAATTGCGCCCGCGATTGCCCGTCCATCATCGGAGTCATACGCGTGTCCAGTCGCCATCAGCAGCGCGCCGAGGTTGGCGTAACCGATGCCCAGCTGACGGTACGCCCGAGTCGTCTCGGTGATCTTCTGGGTCGGGAAGTCCGCGAAGCAGATGGAGATGTCCATCGCCGTGATGATCAGCTCGGTGAGCTGCTCGAACTTCTCCACATCGAAGGTGTCGTCGACCCGCAGGAACTTCATCAGGTTGATGCTGGCCAGGTTGCACGAAGAGTTATCAAGGTGGACGTACTCGGAGCAGTTTGCTACCACTACTCCGCTGACCACGTAGGAGTGGTTACGGGGCTCGGTCAGGTTGTAGGTCGTTTCGAATCCGCGCGACTGCCGGGATACGAGGCGCACCGACTGATCTGTGTTGTACGCCCTCGTCGAGATGATGACATTGATCAGCCGCTGCTCCTTTGCGGGCAGGCTAAAGCCGATCGTGGCGCCAAACTCACGAAGCGACCGGCCAGTGATGCGCAGGTCAAAGCTCGGACCATCGGAACCGTAGCTCGCGACGGAACCGTCTTTGCGGGTGTAGGTGACGCTCTCTTTCTTCGTTCCTGTCTTGTAGATTCGCGCGGCGATACCAAGCGATGCAAGTAGTTCCTGGACGCCGATCAGGAGTTCCTCGGATCGGCTGCCGAGGCCGACATAGCGAGTTCCGTTGTCCGAGCTCACGACGCATCCATCGGCGTCGAACAAACCTCGCAGGAAGCCTACGACAGCGTCTTCGGGCGCCTCGAAGATCGCCTCCGGAACGTGCTTGCCAGCTGCTCGGGCTGAGGAGATGCCAAGGCCACGGACGAAAGCGATGAACGAGTCCCTGGTCACCCGCAGCTGCTGCGTGCCGTTGGCCTGGACGCTTGGCTTCGCCTCAAAGCCAGTGATCTGAGCGAGCAGCGCTGCGTGCCTCGCCATAGCTTCGGTGCGGTCGTCCTCGGTGCCGTAGACGGTAACGGCGTTCTGGTCGGTCACGCAGCCGTCGCCGACGAGCCAGCCCAGGTAGTGACCGAATTCTTCATCCCACTTCTCGGGCAGGTTCGTGGTCTTTCTGGACCGAGCGGTCCGAGCGGCCCCGAGTGCGCCCGCGGGAATGCGACGGTCGGCGGCAACCCGGGCAGCGTACTGAGTAGAGCGCACGATCCGATCCTCCGCGGTGAGCTCTTCTGCATGCACCCAGCCCCTGTTCGTCGTCCACACCCTGTGGCCGGGAGTGCAGCGCAACCGCGACCCGTCAGAGAATCTGAGCTCAAGAATCTCGTTAGTTCCCGTGACCATGTAGCGCAGCGGACTTGTCGCCACGACCCGGTCAGCCGCAGCCGTCTCCGAGGTCAGGTCATTGGTATAGACCGCGAAGCTCTCGTCGGCCGCCGCCCGCGCCACGAGGTCACCAATCCGAACGAGACCCTTGTCGGTCACGACGCGCTGGTCCGCCGGGAAGCACGGGTTACTTGCGGTAATACGACCTGATTCCGGGCATGTGTGCCAGTCGTTGATGGTCCCGTCGTACTGGATGCCAGGGTCAGCGCACTCCCACGCGGCCTTGGCCATCCTGCCGAACAGACCCTTCGCGTCGACTTTCTCGATCGGCTCGCCGGTCGTCCTGGCCGCGAGCTCGAACGCAGCACCGGACTCCACCGCGCGCATGAACTCGTCAGACACACGAACTGAGTTATTCGCGTTCTGATACTGGACGCTGGCGATGTCCTTGCCCCCGAGGTCCATATCGAAGCCGCCGTCGCGAAGGACGCGAATCTTCTCCTCCTCGCGGGCCTTGGTCTCGATGAACTCCTCGATGTCGGGGTGGTCGACATCCAGCACGACCATCTTCGCCGCGCGCCTGGTGGCACCGCCCGACTTGATGGTCCCCGCGGATGCGTCCGCGCCGCGCATGAACGAAACCGGGCCACTCGCGGTGCCGCCGGAGGACAGCAGTTCCTTGCTCGACCGGATACGCGACAAGTTGACGCCCGCCCCGGAGCCGCCCTTGAAGATCAGCCCCTCTTCCCGGTACCACTCCAGGATCGAGTCCATCGTGTCGTCAACAGCCAGGATGAAGCAGTTGTGCACGCGGAGGTCACCGGACAGGTATTCCCCGCTCTCGGTCTGGATGTCATAGACCTCCATGGCACCGAGGCGCTCGACCTTGGTGACATCGACCAGTGCCCGGTCGGAGCCGCCGACGTCCGGATGGACCTGCAGCAGGTGGTCGCCCGGACGCACGAAGCCGGCGACTGTGAACTCGCCATTGTCGAGGTCGGTTGCCCGCCACACCAGGTGGTCCGCGGTGGCCTCGAGGACGTGGCCAGCCGTGGTGTGCAGGCGCAGCACTTCCTTGACGCCGTTGGACTTCGTGGCCACGATCCGAGTGGTGCCGTGCGCGTCGTAAACCTTCATGCCGACCGCGTCAGACTCAACCAGGCGCCCGATTGGCACGAAGCCGGCGGGCGTGCTCACCAGAGCGTGGTAGGGCTGGCACGCCGATACCTGCTGCGGTGACGTCGTGCCCACGTTGAACCAGACCGGGGAGTTGAAGCTGAATACCTGATGAATCAGGGCGTGCTTGAGCTCGTGCTCGAAGATCTCAGCGTCCTGCTCGGTGGCGAAATAGCCGTACTCGCGCCCAGCCGCGCTGTAAGTGCCGACGACGCGGTCGACCAGCTGCTTCAGGCTCCACTCGCGCTGCGGAGTGCCCAGCGCGCCGCGGAAGTACTTGGTCGTCACGATGTTGGCCGCATTCACAGACCAGAACTCGGGGAACTCGACTCCGTGCTGCTCGAAGTTGACCGAGCCATCCCGCCAGTTGGTCATCACAACGTCGCGCCGCTCCCAGGTGACCTCGTCGTACGGATGCACGCCTTCGCGGGTGTAGATACGGCGCAAGGTGAGGCCCTTGTCACGTGCGCTGCTGCCGCCCTGCGACGCTGCACCGCTCGCCGTCTCGGTCATGTGATCCCCCTCCGCGGATCCGCTCGGACCCGATAACAGGCCCGGCAAGGCCCTCCCAGTGAACGTCTCGGCCGTATTAGCTGGCCGGTGCGGGCTCCTGCCCGCGATGGCTGGCGGGATCTCCGGCCGGCAGCGCGGCTGCTGCCCCGCGCTCCCCTTCCGGACGTAGTCCCGCCTGCTGGGCGAGGAACTGGACGTCCTCGGGACGCCAGTCGCCCAGGTGCTCAGCGCGAAGCGCTGCAATCTCTTCCTCGAAGTCGGCGAGCGACTCGAAGCCCCGGTAAACCGAGGCGAACCTCAGGTAGGCGACTTCATCAAGGTCACGGAGCGGGCCAAGGATGGCCAGGCCCACCTCGTGCGACGGAACCTCGCCGCTGCCCCTGCTCCGGATCACGTCTTCCACCTGCTGAGCGAGCAAGGCGAGCTGGTCCTCGCTGACGGGCCTGCCCTGGCACGCTCGGCGTACGCCACGCACGATCTTGTCGCGATTGAACGGCTCAGTGACACCGCTCCGCTTGGCGACGGTAAGGATGACGGTCTCCTGGGTGGTGAACCTGCGGCCACATGCCGGGCACGCCCTCCGCCGCCGGATCGCGGTGCCATCCTCACCCGTCCGGCTATCGATAACTCGGCTGTCCGGATGCCTGCAATAGGGGCAATACACGCGATCACCTCCTCGATCGACCAGATGTCACTCTGGTAAAGCACAAGCTATAGGAAAATTACACGCGTGCAACTACTAGATATTGTGGTCCGTGGCACCGAGGTATGCAAGCCGATCCGGCCAGCCAGCCGAACCTGCTGGTAGACATTGCGCCCGGCCCCGGCCGCACGCCCGCGAAGTCACGCAACACGCCGGCGTGTCGCACGGCCCGGCTGCAGCCCTTCGCCCGATTCGCGCCACTGCGTGGCACTTCGGCAAACCGGGCGCGCGGCACCGGCGTTGCGTCAGCCGGCTGGCCGCGGTACCCATAGCAGCTGACCGGCCTGGATATCAGGCGCGCTGAGCGCGTTGACCGTCATTATCTGCTGGATCACTGTCCGTGGGTCGACATTTGGCTCGGCCGCCGACGCGATCGACCAGAGCGTCTGCCCGGCCCGCACCACAATCTGGTGCATCCCCTGATATGCCGCGCCGGGCTGCCCGTGATTCGACGCCTGCGCGCCGCCTGACGCTAGCAAGCTCACCAGCAGTACCGCGACAGTCGCACAGACAACGGCCAGCGCCGCCAGCACGATCCTGCCGCGCCTGGTCAGCTTGACGGGCACCTGGTCAGTCCTCCGGCGGGCCCGCGGCTCGCCAATCGAACTGGCGCGCGGTTCATCCGTCGCGTGAGACCTCACGTGCGCCCGTCCAGTCGCGGTAGGCGCCACGAGCCGCAACCCTTGATGCTGCCGCCGTTCGTCAGTGTCGGCGCCAGCTACCACTGTCCCGGTCAGCACCGGGGCCTCGATAGCGCTCAATGCGCTCATCACAGCCTCCATCTCACGAATGACAGTTCGATAGTATCTCTGTTCTATCGCATATCCGTTCGATCGAACGAAGATACGGTACTGTTCTATCGCATGGGTCCGACACTTTCATCGACGGTCGAACAGATGTTTGAGATCGGAGACCGAAACCGCTAGCGTCGGCATCGAAGACGACACCACCGAGCCGGAGGCCGGACTATGAGCGACGCGACCAGTGATGGCGAGGCACCCGGGGCCTCGAGTGTGGAATTCGACGTTACCGACGCCGAGATTGAGCTGGAAGCGCCGGAGCGGCCACGGGGAAAGCCGGGCAGACGGCCCAAGGGAAGCGTTCCTGCGGTTGTTGCCGACCTGCCGGACAAGCCTGACCCCGACCACGTGCTGACCTGGCGGCAGCGAAAGGTCCTTCAGGTGATCCGGGAGTCAGTGCAGCGGCGCGGTTACCCGCCGTCCATGCGCGAGATTGGCGAAGCAGTAGGTCTGACGAGTACCTCAAGCGTCTCGTACCAGTTGTCCACGCTGCAGAGCAAGGGGTATCTGCGCCGCGACGCTGGCAGGCCACGCACGGTGGAAGTCAGGCTGCCAGGCCATCCAGCTGTCCGGCCGGAGCCGGATATCGATGACGACTCCCCGATGGATATTGCTTCGCAGGAAGCGGCCTACGTGCCGCTCGTCGGGCGGATCGCCGCCGGCGGACCCATCCTTGCCGAGGAATCGATCGAGGATATTTTCCCGCTGCCAAGGCAGATAGTTGGTGAGGGCACCCTCTTCCTGCTGAAGGTCGTTGGTGACTCGATGATCAACGCCGCGATCGCCGACGGGGACTGGGTCGTCGTCCGCCAGCAGCCAGTAGCTGAGAACGGTGACATCGTCGCGGCCATGATCGATGGTGAAGCGACAGTGAAGACCTTTAAGCGATCAGCGGACCACATCTGGCTGATGCCGCACAACCCCGCGTACACACCGATCCCTGGCGACGAAGCAGAGATACTAGGCAAGGTCGTCGCGGTGCTGCGCCGAGTCTGAGCCTGCCTCGCGGTAGTTACCAGGCGTTGGATCCGCAAATGAGCCGGAGGCAGCTCTCGCCGACTAGCGGCGTAACGGGATGGCGGCGGCGCCTGCGGGCACGCCTTCGCGATCGGGTGTCGCGGGCTCAGGCTCGGGAATATGCACCGGCCGACGGTGCCCGGGCGGTTCCGGCGGCGCCGGCACGCCGGTCCATTCGGGCGAGTCGAGGATCCGTCGCATGTCGAGCACGGCGCGCTCCCGCTCGGCGTCCAGTTCCAGTCCGCCAGGCGGTGGCGGGGAATCCGGATCTGGCCCGCCGGGTCCCCCGCCGTCATCGCCGCCCGGTCGGCCGGGCCGGCTAGCGCCATACATGCCGCCCCATGCCCCCAGGCCGGCTCCGAGGAGCGGGAACAGCACCAGCACCAGCAGATAGCCCGCTGCGGCCTCGGAGACACTGACCTCGAATTCATACACCGTGCCGGCGTTGCCGGAATGGCTGGGCAGCGTCCACTGGATACCCTGGGCGTCGTTCGGCGCCAGCGCGATTGTGCTGATGCCCAGCAGTGACACGAGCAGCGCTGCCGCCGCACCCGCGCATAGGCCCGCAAGCACGCCCTGCTTGGCACGTGACGGCAGGGCGGCCGACGGCTGACCCGCAGAATCCGGCACCACTTGCTGCGATGCGGCGGCCCCTGCCAATCCGACTGGCGCTTGCCCGACCGAATGCGCGCTACCCCGGTGAGTGGAGCGCCTGGCTGCGGCTATCCCCACCGCGATCGCGGCGCCCAGGACAACCGGCACGGACGCCAGCCGTACGGCAAAATACACCGCGGTGAGCCAGGCACTGCTCGTGTGCAACGGGCCTTCCAGGGGCCGGACGAGATAGATGGTCAGTCCGAGCGCCACGCCGCCGAGCGCACCGATCGTCGCAGCAGCCGGGCTAGCGGGTGATCGCCGCGCTGTCAGGATCAGCAGGCCGGCCACGTAGCCGGACAGCACCACCAGGAAGATGACCTCGCCGACCCAGAGACCGCCGAGAACTGGACGTCCTGCCGACGGCGCGTACTCGACGCGCTCCGCATTTGCTTTCGCCAGGACAAGTCCCACCACGGCGATATATCCGGCCAAACGGATGATTCGCGGCAGCCAGCCGCCACGGACGGCCCCGAAACGCCGCGATACCGGCCAGGGCGTGCCAGCGAGAATCAGCGCCGTCGCGAACACATCGACTCTGCTGATGAGAGTCGCCGGGTTGGCCGGTGTGCCGCGCCACCCAGCCCACGCCAGCGCAGCCGTCATCAGTGCGACTACTAGCCCATACCGGAGCCTGCGTGGCATCCGGGCCTCCCCCTGCCGCTACCTGGCGCTATCCAGCCGCAACAAGGCTAACTGGCGGCCCCGGACCACTGTGAAGGCCGCCCCTCCGCAAGGCAGCTGGAGACCGAAGCGGGCCGGAACGAAGGAATCTCGGCAGCGCCGACGGCCTCGTCCTAGGAACACCCAACGGCCTCCTCTTAGGAACGCCGGCGGCGTCGGCGACAGAACACGGTAGGCCCTCCCGCAAGCAGGGCGGGAGGGCCTACCGAGCCCTAGCTGACAGCACCAGGACTGATCAGGCCGGGACTGAACGTTCCCGGACTGAACGCGCCCGAGCAAACTAAGCGGGGCCGACCGGACGCAGGCTGACGGACACGGACCGACCGGACACGGACCGACCGAACCGAGTAGCTCACGCTACCCGTGCTCATGCCGAGACGATGTTAACCAGCTTCGGCGGCCGGACTATCACGGTCCGCACGCCTCGGCCGGCCAGCGCCCGCTCTGCACCGGACGTGGCCAGGGCAAGTTCGCGTAGCTCGTCCTGGCCGATAGCGGTCGGCACCTCAAGCCGGTCCCGAACCTTGCCATCAACCTGTACCACGCAGATGACATTGTCCTCGACCAGCAGCGCCGGATCTGCCGCAGGCCACGCCGCGCGGGCAACCGAGGGCTCGTGGCCTAGCATCTCCCAGCATTCCTCGGCGGTATAGGGGGCGAATAGCGACAGCATCACCGCCAGGGCCTCAGCCGCTTCACGTACGGCCGGGTCACTGGCCCCAGGGCCGGTGTCGATGGCCCGCCGAGCAGCGCTAACCAGCTCCATCAGCCTGGCAACGGCCACGTTCAGCCGAGTCGCCTCGACCAGCCTGGTGACCTCATCAATCGTCTTGTGGGTGGCCTTGCGGAGCTCGGCGTGTCCGGCCCCGGATCCGGCAGCTAGCGCGCCCGCCCCGCCAACCGCCGCGCCGCCAACGCCCGCCCCGCCAGCAGCTGGTGCGCTAGCGCGCGCAGCTGCCACCTCAGCGGCAACACGGACGACGCGAGCCAGGAACTTCACCAGTGCATCGGGCCGCATGTCGGCCCAGTCGATGTCGTCCTCCGGCGGGCTGGCGAAAATCATCGTCAGCCTGATCGCGTCCACTCCGTGCGCGGCCAGTTGCTCTCCCAGGTTCACCCCGTTGCCCAGCGACTTCGACATCGCCTTGCCCTGGTTGATCACCTGACCCTGGTTCACCAGTGCCGTGAATGGCTCCGTGAAGTCCAGCATCTGCATGTCATGCAGCACCTTGACGAAGAACCGCGAGTACAGCAGGTGCAGGATCGCGTGCTCGACGCCGCCGACGTACAGGTCGACCGGGCACCACCGGCGCACTGAGTCAACCTCGAACGGCCCGGCGGCGAACCCTGGCGAGCAGTACCGCAGGAAATACCAGGACGAGTCCACGAACGTGTCCATGGTGTCGGTGTCCCTCTTGGCCGGACCGCCGCACTTGGGGCACTCGGTGTTGACCCAGTCCGTCGCCGCAGCCAGCGGCGATATGCCCTTGGGGGCCAGTTCCTGGCCGCGCAGGTCGGGCAGCCGTACCGGCAGCTGATCGTCGGGGACCGCAACTTCGCCGCAGCCGTCGCAGTACACAATCGGGATCGGCGCGCCCCAGAACCGCTGCCGGGAAACTAGCCAGTCCCGTAGCCGGTAGCTGACCGCGCCGCGACCCAGCCCGCGCTCGGCCAGGATCTCGATTATCCGCGCGATCGCGTCAGCCTTGGACAGCCCGTTGAGCGGCCCCGAGTTCACCAGAGTGCCCTCGCCTGGCGTGGCCTGGCCGGTCGACGCCGGATCGGGACCGTCCGTATCCAGCACCACCCGCACCGGCAGGTCGAACCTCAGGGCAAAGTCCAGGTCGCGCTGATCATGTGCCGGGACCGCCATGATTGCGCCGGTGCCGTAGTCGGGCAGCACATAATCGGCGGCCCAGACCGGTATGCGCTCGCCGTTCACCGGGTTGATCGCGTACCGGCCCAGGAAAACCCCGGTCTTGTCGCGGTCAGCCGACTGGCGCTCGATGTCGGTGAGTTTCCGCACGTCGGCGAGGTAAGCCTGCAGCGCCGCTTGCTCCGCCTGCGACGCGCACAGCTCAGTCGCCAGCGGCGAGTCCGCCGCCACCACGAAGAACGTGGCGCCGTACAGCGTGTCGGGCCGGGTGGTGAACACCGTGACCGGCACGTCCCGGCCCTCGATTTCGAAGCTGACCTCGGCCCCTTCGCTGCGGCCGATCCAGTTGCGCTGCATCAGCAGCACCCGCTCCGGCCACTTGCCTTCCAGCGGCTCCATGTCGGCCAGCAGCCGGTCGGCGTACTCGGTGATCTTGAAATACCACTGAGTCAGCACCCGGCGGATGACCTCGGACCCGCAGCGCTCGCAGCGGCCCGCGATCACCTGCTCATTGGCCAGCACCGTCTGGTCAACCGGGCACCAGTTGACGTGCCCGTCCGAACGGTAGGCAAGCCCGCGCTCGTAGAAGCGCAGGAACAGCCACTGCGTCCACCGGTAGTAGTCCTCGTCGCAGGTATGCAGCCGCCTCGACCAGTCAAACGAGACAGCGTACTGGCGGAATGAGGCCGCCTGCACCTCGATGTTCTTGTACGTCCAGTCGGCCGGGTGCGTGTTGTTCCTGATCGCCGCGTTCTCCGCCGGGAGCCCGAAGGCGTCCCAGCCGATCGGGTGCAGCACGTTGTGACCGCGCAGGGTGTAATAACGCGCCATGGCGTCCCCGAGCGCGTACGCCTCGGCGTGACCCATGTGCAGGTCGCCCGAGGGATAGGGGAACATGTCCAGCACATAGGTACGCGGGCGGCCGTCATCGGGGTCGTCGCTGGCGCGGAACACGTCCATCGTGTCCCAGCGTCGTTGCCACTTCTCCTGGACTGCCCGCGGATCGTAGCGATCCGCGCTATCGGCGGGTGTCATGACTTCCTCGCGAGGGTGGTGAGGTCCGGATCGGCCCCTGCCAGGCCTTGCTGCCTTAAAAAGAAGTGCCCCCCGTCACCGGGAGGCAGCCGCGCCAACGACAGGACAGTCGGCGCGGCTAACTAAGGAGCAGCCTGGCGAAACGCATGCTGTCAGGGTAGCGCACTCCGGCCCGGACCGGACGCGGCGCGGGCCGAGCCAGCCAGCCAACGCGACGGGGCGCAGCCGCGGTCAGTTCCGGAGGACGTGGACAGGGCAGCATCGGTGGCCACATTCCCTGATACATGCTGCCGCTATCCGGAAATGCCTCGGGACCCGAAAAGCGACGCACCGTGAATTCATCCTTGACCGCGCCGCTAGCGCGTCGAATAATGTCCTGACACCCAGCAGCCTGGGCTATCACGCATTGCGGTACGGGGCCGGCCAGGCGGGGGCATTGCTGGCCGGAACCCCTCGTACGGTTGGGTTTCTGCGCGCTAGGACAGCCACTGGGAGACAGCCATTATCCGGGGGAAAAATGCAGACTTGCTTGTGCGCTGAATTAGTCGGCGTTATTCGCGTCATTTACTCAGAGCAGATTCCGGGTAATTGCCGACAAGCCCTTAATGGCTGCCAGAGCGTGCCGCCAGTTACCGCCGGACCGCACCATGGCTGACACGGCCGCGGCCCGGGCCGCCACACCGCTCGCCATCGTCGGGCTTGCCTGCCGGTTCCCCGACTCCGATGACCCGGCAGCGCTGCTCGACGTGGTGCTCACCGGCCGCAGGTGCTTCCGCAGGCTGCCGACCGGCCGCATAGACCTGGCCGACTATTACCAGCCTGACCTGGCCACGCTGGACGCCACCTACAGCACGAGGGCCGCGCTGATCGAGGGCTGGCAGTTTGACTATGCCGCGTTCGGCATCGAGCCGACGGCATATGCGGCCGCCGACCTGGCCCACTGGCTCGCGCTGGAGACGACTGCCCGTGCACTGGCCGCTGCCGGGCTGCCGGCCGGCAGCGGGCTCGACCGCGATCGTACCGGCGTGATCATCGGCAACACGCTGGCCGGAGACACTTCGCGAGCCAACGCTCTGCGAGTGCGCTGGCCCTATGTGCGCCGCGTGCTGTCTGAGGCGCTCGGCGCCGATGAGATCCCCGTCGGCCAGGCCGGCCGAGTGCTGCGCCGAGCCGAGAGCGGGTATCTGGCCCCGTTCCCCCCCATCGGTCCGGACAATCTGGCCGGCAGCATGCCCGCGACCATCGCCGGCGCGATCAGCAGCTATTTCGGGTTCCGCGGCGGCAGCCACGTCGTCGACAGCGCCTGCTCATCGTCGCTGCAGGCGGTCGCCTCCGCGTGCACGGCGCTGGCAGCAGGCGAGATCGACGCGGCGATCGCAGGCGGCGTGGACCTGAGCCTCGACCCGCTCGAGCTGATCGGGCTGGCCCGGGCCGGCCTGCTGGCCGCCACCGACGTGCGCATCTACGACCAGAACCCGACCGGCTACCTGCCTGGCGAGGGTTGCGGCGTGCTCGTCCTGATGCGCTCCGCCGACGCCAGGGCGGCCGGCCTGCCGGTCTACGCCGAGATCATGGGCTGGGGTACGTCAGCTGGCGCGACGCCCGGTGAGCCGAAGTCGAACGCGAGCAGTCAGCTGCTGGCGATGCAGCGTGCGTATGAGCGGTCCGGCGTGGATCCCGGTGACATTCACTTCATTGAGGGGAACGGGGCCGGCACGCAGGCCGATGACGAGGCCGAGCTCATCGCGCTGAGCGAACTCCGCGCTGGCGCGCGCCAGCAGGCCGCGCTCGGCTCGCTGAAGGCGAATATCGGCCACGCCAAGGCGGCAGCCGGCGCGGCGGGGCTGATCAAGACTGTGCTCGCGGTCAGCACCGGAGTCGTGCCGCCCGCCAGCGGCGTGCACAAGCCGCATGCGCTGATCTCCGGCGGCGACGCCCGGATCCGGTTGCCCGAGGCCGCCGAGGAGTGGCAGGCCGGGACGCGCCTGGCTGCGGTAAGCACGATGGGCATCGGCGGCAGCAACGTGCATGTGGTGCTGCGGCACGAGCCGGCCATCCGGACCCGCCAGGAGCGCTGGATGCGATCGGTGCAGCTGCTGTCAAGGTCCGCCGGCAAGCCTGAGCCGGGTCCCACGCTGCCGCTGCTGGCAGGGCAGCAGGCGCTGCCGTTCCTGCTGCACGCACCGGACCGGTTCGCGCTGGCCGCGATCCTGTCCAGGCTCGCCGACATCGCGGGCTGGATCTCGGACGCGGAGATGCAAGACCTCGCCTGCCTGCTCGGCCGCGACACGGCCAGGCAAGGACCGGCGAAAGTCGGTCTCGTGGCGACGCGTCAGGAACAACTCGCGGTACTGGCCAGGGAAGCCGTCACGATGCTGCCCCGGCTAGCCGACGGGCTGATCATGGCGCGACCAGGCATCTTTGCTTCCAACGACGCCGACGGCAGGGTGACGCTGTTGCTGTCTGGCCCGGCGTCGGGCGCGGCCGGACGGGCTTCCGCAGCGTCGGCCGAGAGCGAGGTCACCGCAACGGTCTCCCAGTGCCTCGACGCCATCCGCTGGCTGGAGTCAATGGACGTGCAGGCGACAGGCGCGGTGGGGCACGGCATGGGTGCGCTGGCGGGTCTCGCGTGGGCCGGAGTGCTCGGCGAGGGCGAGGTCGTCGACATCGCCGAGTTGCGCGCGCAGTTCCTGCGCAAGTCGGGCGCGGCCTTCCGTGCCGCGCACACTGGCGCGGCGCAGCCTGCCGGCCAGCCGCCGGCCACCGAGCCGAACGGCGCCGGCCAGCCGGCAGCTGGAGAACCTCTCCAGAAGCACGGCGTACCGGGGCGGATGGACGCCGACGCGCTGCGCGCGGCCATCGCGCAGCGCTTCAGGTTCGGTCCGCCCCGACGCAGGCTGATCTCGACGTCGACCGGCGCCGAGATCTCGTCAGTGACCGAGGCCATCGATCTGATCTGCAGCGGGTTCGCGGGCGCCGACAAGCTCGCTGAGGCGATCGGCGTCGGCGCCGTGGGCGCCACGCTGCTGCTGGAAACAGGCCCGGGCCGCCAGCTGGCACTGGCCGCAGCCGAGGTGAGTCGCGTTCCGTCGGTGAGCTTGCAGTCCGGCATCACCGATCCGATGAGTCGCGCCAGGGTCGCCGCGGCGCTGTTTGCCGTTGGCGCGCTTGGCCAGCCGCAGCCGCTGTTCGCCGGAATACCGGCCCGGCCGTTCGATATCTGGCGTGAGCAGGTCTTCATCACCAACCCGTGCCAGGTAGGCCCGCAGATACGGGAAGCAGCGCCGTCAGCGTCACCCGAGGAGCTAGTCGCGATGCCGGCCGACGCTGTGGCAGCAGCCGGCGTCGTCGAGCCGACGACCGATACGGCGCTCCCGGCCGAGCAGTCAGCCGACGCAGCAATTGAGCCGACCGCCGCAGCAGTTGAGCCCGACGCAGCAGTTGAGCCCGACGCAGCAGCAATTGAGCCCGACGCAGCAGCAATTGAGCCCGACGCAGCAGTTGAGCCCGACGCAGCAGCAGTTGAGCCGACCGCTGCGGTAGTTGAGCCCGACGCAGCAGTTGAGCCCGCCGCCGCTGTGGCGCCAGCCGGCGTCACCGAGCCGACGACCGAATCTGCGCTCCCGGCCCAGGAGTCAGCCGACACGGCAGTTGAGCCCGCTGTCGCGACCACGCTGGCAGCCATCCCGGTCGGCGGACCCACCGATGCAGCCGCAGAGCCGGCCGCACTCGAGGGCGCTACGCCCGTCGCCCACCACCCCGACCGCCGCGCTAGCACCGTCGATGAGGACGGGATCTCGATCCTGCGCAGCGAATTCGAGCGTCGGCTGCCCCCGCGCGCGCTGATCGAGGCGGCCGCAGCGGCCGTAACGCCAGCGGAGACCATCCGGGCCGGCGAGTCGCTGCCGGACCAGCCAGCACCGGCCACCTCGGACCAACTCGGGCCGGCGACCCCGGACAAGGCTGCACCGGCTACCTCAGGCCAGGCGGCATCGCCGGCCCTGCCCGAGCCACTCGCCCGCCCTGCCGAGCATGATCTCTCTGGCGACGCTGTCGCGGTACCTACCGGTCCGCACGCTGCCGTCGTCGACGGAGTCAGGCCGTGGACTCGGTGCTTTGCCGAGGAACTACGACCGGCTCGCACGCCGGTCGTGCCCGAAGTAGCCAGGGTCTGGCGCATCCACGCCGCGACTCGCAGCCCGATGCTGGCGGACCTTAGCGCCCTGTTTACCGCCGACCCGAGTGCCAAGCGGACGCTGGCCATCGTCGGCGACCCCGCCGATGAGCGATCGCGCCTGGCAGCGGTCCAGGCCGCACGGGACGCCATCACGACCGGCGAACTGGTCGTGCTGACGACCAGCGCAGGTTTCACGGGCTTCTTCGCCAGCGTCTACGCCGAGCACCCTTTTATTGGCGTCACCGTGCTGAGGATGCCGGAAGGCGCCCGGGTGCCGGCCATTGCGCTGCAGTTCGCGCACGCAAACCCAGGCGAGTTCCGCGAGCTGATCATCGGCCCAGGCGGCGCAGTGTGCGAGCCGGTCCGCAGTGAGGTGGCATTGCCCGGTGGCGGCGCATGCCCGGTCGGACCGAATGACGTCGTCCTGGTCAGCCGCGATGCCAGGGGTGCCGGCCTTGTGCTGGCCCAGGTGCTGGCGCTCTGCGGCACCGCCGTCGCCGTCATCGGCCGCACCGGAGAGAACGACGACAGCGAACTCGTGGCCGGCCTGGAGGAGCTGCGATCGGCCGGCGCCAGGATCGGTTATGAGGTCATCGATATCGCCGACCCGGCGAGCCTGGCAGCGGCCGTGCAGCGGATCGAGGACCGCCTCGGACCGGTGACAGCCATCGCGCACGGCGGTGAGCTGGACCTCGCCGTTCCGTTCCAGGACCTTACCGATGCGCAGATCGGCCGCTATGTCGCCGATCCGGCGGCGACGCTGGACCGGCTTGTCTCGTCGGTCGGCGCCGGCCAGCTCAAGATGATCGTCAGTTTCGGCTCGGTGGCGGGCCGGTACGGCATGGCCGGCGCGAGCCTCGCCGCGCTCGCCGGCAGCGCGCTGGCCGAGCGAGCCGAACGACTGGCGCACGAGACCGCCGGGTGCCGGGCCGTGCACATTGACATGCCCGCACTGGCGTCGGCGGGTCTGGGCGGCCGTGCCGGGCTGGCCGATGAGCTGGCTGCCGCCGACGTCGCAGCGGTCGAGCTCGGCACCGCCAGCCGACTGCTGCTCAAGATAATGACGACTCCAGATCTGCCCGCGATCCTGACGATGCACGGCCGGGTGAACGGCCTCGCATCCTGGCCACGGCCGGTCGTGACGACAGGACAGCTCGCGGCCGCGGGTCTTCCGGCTGGTGGCCGGTTCCTGCGCGAGACTGCTGTCCACTACCCGGGTATCGAGATTGTCTGCGACGCCCGGCTTTCCCTGGCCAGTGATCCTTACCTGGCTGATTACCGGATCGACGGGTTGCCGGTGCTGCCTCCGGCGCTGGCCGTCGAGGCGCTGGCCCAGGCCGCGTCCGTCCTCGCCGGCCGACCCGTCCGGGATGCCAGGAACGTGACGATGGAGTCGCCTGTCGTCCTTCCGTCCGGCGGCGAAGCCGTCATCCGGGTCTGCGCGCTGCGGGAAGGCGGCACGATCACTGCCGTCCTGCGGTGCGCGGACAGCTCTTACGCCGTGGATCACGCGAGCGCCGAGTTCAGCCTGGCACATCCGGACTCCACGGCCGGGCTGGCCAGCACCAGCGCTGCATCCGCCGCATATGCTGCGTCCGCGCTCGCTGGCAGCGCGGCGGGGCTCGTCGATGGCGCCGAGCTGTACGGTCCGATCTGTTTCCAGACGGGCCGGTTCCGCCGAATCGCGTTCCTTCCGGAGGTGACGGCGCAGTCTGGCCGGGCACTGGCCCGCGGCACCGACGACCAGCCCTGGTACTCAGCCGGCAGCGAGCTGGCAGGCACCACTTTCCTGCTTGGCAATCCGGGCCTCAACGATGCCGTGCTGCAGGTCCTGCAGGCCTGCGTTCCGCATCGGCGGGTGCGCCCGACGGGGTGTCAGTCAGTCCAGTTCTCCGGCCGGGATAGCGAAGGTGCGGTCGAGATCAGGGCCATCGCAACCGGGCTGGCACAGCGCGGCGTGAGTGTCCCGGCCCGCGCGGCATGGTCAATGCTGGCCGCCGTGCCGGCCCAAGCGGCTGCGCCGGCCGCGGAGCGGTCAGGCGCCGCGGCAGTTAGCGCTGAGCTGCCGACGATCACCGGGCTATCCGCCGCAGTGCAGGAAGCCGACATGACGCCCGAAGAACTGGCCGACATGGAGATCGCCGACCGGCGACCGGTGTCCCGGAAGTCCCGCAAGCACCGGCAGCCACAGCATGGCCGATCGCGGCATCCCAGCCGGGACCACCAGCGCGAACCGGCTGGTCCGGCGTACTCGGCGTTCCACACCTGGGAAGTAGTTCAGCCCGAGGCGGCCGGCCAGGCCGCGTCGGCCAGAGAGGCCCCGCCGATGGGCCAGCCAACCCAGTCCAGGAATGGGCATGGCGAGCAAGCCGGGCCGACAGGCCAGTTCGCGTATGCGGCGACGGCCGAGCGTGAGCCGGTCCTCGTTCCCGACGTCCAACTCGACCAGCCGGAGCTGTGGGATGTCGAGGCAGTGGACGCGAGCGGACAGCTGCTGGTCGCCTGGCGCGGCATTGAGCTGCGCGACTGCGGGCCGTTGCCGCGCAGTGCGGCCTGGCCACCCACGCTGCTCTCGGTGTTCCTGGAGCGGAGCGCCATCGAGCTGGGTCTGGACCGGTCGCTCCGGGTCTCCGTCAGCTGCACGCAGCCTGGCAGCGAGAACGGGCTGCCACCCGTCGTCGGGCTAGCCGTTCCGCAGCAGTCACCGCCCGCCGACCCAGGCTGGCCGGGGACTGGAGACAGCGGGCCGGGTCAGTCGGCTACGGCGCCGTTCGTGGCCAGCTTGCTCGGCGCCGGGCCACTGTCCGGGTTCGGCCTGACGGTGCACGCAGCTGAACCGGTCGCGTGCGGCTGGACAGTCGTAGATGGCGGGCACCGGCAGCCAGCGGCGAATCTGCCAGCGGTCTACTCTCAGCTGCGCACCGAGTTCGCCGAACCGCCCGCCACCCTCACTGCTCGGCTGGACGCGATCGGCGCCTGCCTCGATGCCGCCGGGGTCGCGAACGCCAATCATCTCGCCGTCCGCCGGACGACGACCGATGGCTGGCTGCTGGCGGACCTCGACGATGCGCGCATCGCGTGCGCAGTGGTCGAACTCAGCGGAGTATCGACACCACTGGTTATCGCGCTCCTGACGGCCACCGCGGTCCCAGCCGAAGCTCTGGAGCTAGCAGCGGCCGGACCATCGGCCGTAAGACCATGACCCTGATCGGGCCGTATTCGCCTGCGGCCCGATCTCGGCGTTGACCGCCGCCTTCATCGGTGCTGAGACAGGACTGAGACTGATGGCGTGGGTTGCACCGGTCTGTCACACTAAAGCTAGAACGTGGTTCTAGTCGAAGGCGGGCGCCCATGACACTCCCTGTGTCAACCTCAGGCCGCGTTCTGCTTTGCCGACTGGCCGGCGAGTGTGGCGGCGGCGCCGTGCTGGGCTGGGTCGTAGGGGACTCCGTCGAGGCAGCAGCGCCATATGACGCGGATCCAGGCGCGGGCCAGGATGCGGATGGCGTGCGGGTGGTCCTTGCCCGCAGCGCGGGCTTGTTCGTAGATCTTCGCGGCCCAGGGGCTTGCGTGGCGGCTGTTGTCGGCGAAGATGGTGACAGCCGCCCGGAACCGCTTGTTACAGGCCCAGCGGAAGTGCACGTCACGGTGCTTGCCGGATTGCCTGGTGACCGGGGTGACGCCGGCGAGGGCGGCGACGGAGTCGGGGTGCTCGTAGGCTTGGCGGCAGTCGCCCCACTCGGCGAGCACCCGGGCGGCGTTGACCTGACCCGACCTTGGCAGCGACGTGAAGATCGCGCCGTCCGGGTGTTCCTCGAGGTGGGCGGCGACGGACCGGTCCAGGTTCTTCACCGAGGCGTTCAGTGCCTGCAAGACGGCGACGGCGGCGAGCACGGCGTCGCGCAGTGCCTCGGCGAGCGAGTCCAGGCCACTGCCTGCAGGCGCGGCGCGCAGCCGGGCGAGCAGCTCGGCGGCGCTGCGGCGGCCGCAGTAGCCGTGCTTGACGCAGAACGCCTCCATCCGCTTCTCGCCCAGGTGCGCGGCAGAGGCCGGGGTCGGGTAGCGGGTCAGGAACTCCAGGCTGATCGGCGACTCGACATCGGCGAAGATGGCCCTGGCACCGGGCCAGTGCGCGTCCAGCAGCGCCGACAGCTGGTTAGTCGCCGCGACCCGCATCTCGACCAGGTCACCGCGGGCCCGCACGACGGTCCGCAGGGCCACGGTCGGGTCGGAGTACGGTTCCAGGACCCGCAGCTTGTGCGCGCGCAGCCGCAGGTACCCGGCGATCACCACGGCATCACCAGCGTCGGACTTGGCACCCGACAGCACTTCGCCCTCCCGCCAGGACTTGATCGCGTTCGGCTTGACCGGCACGACCGGGTGCCCGGCCTCCAGCAGCAAGTCCACCAGCCGGCCGTCCGGCCGCTCGACGGCGACCGGCATCACGCCGGCCCCGCCGTAACGGGCCAGCCGGCGCAGCAGCACGGCGATCCCGTCCGCGGAATGATCGATCGTGAACTCGACGGCAACCTTCCCGGCCACGTCGAGCACGCACACGGCGTGGGTCTCGGCAGCCCAGTCGATCCCGGTAAAGAAAAGCGCATCAGGCAGCGCAAGCGACACGACTACTCCCCAGCATGGCAGCGACGACCCGGCGCGGAGGACAGCTACCGGGTGGTCACTAACCGGCGCTCTGCGGCGCGTCTCCCTGTTGCCAGTCCATGTCCCCGGAGAAACCGGGGGCGGTGGTGTCATGCTGGCCGTTTTCCGGCGACCACCACAGACCGTCACCCCGGCTCCCGCCGAGTCCCAACAACGAGCACCGTATCGGCGCCCGCAATAAGGATGGTGCCCTAGTGACCACCCCTGCTGCCAACTCAGCCGAGGGCATCGACCTTTCGCTTATCGAGTTCTGGGGGCAGCCGCTCAATCAGCGGCATGCTGACTTCGCCAAGCTCCGCGCGCTACCGAAGCCTCCTTACTTCATCGAGCCAGAGACGCCGTTCACCGTGCCGGGCGACGGTTACTACGCCTTCGTGTCCCACGCGGACGTGTCGGCGGCGAGCCGGCAGCCAGAGCTGTTCTCCTCGGCTCGCGGCGCGACCAGCATCCAGGACCTGCCGGCCGAGTTCAACGAGTACTTCGGCTCCATGATCAACATGGATGACCCGAGGCATGCCCGGCTCCGCCGGATCGTGTCCAGAGCCTTCACCCCGAAAATGATCAAGAAATTCGAGGAAGACGTGCAGCGGACCGCTGGCGTCATCGTCGACGACTTGCTCGCCACCGGACCCTGCGACTTCGTCCAGCATGTTTCGGCCCGGCTGCCACTGAAGATCATCTGCAACATGATGGGCATTGGCGAAGAGCACTACGACATGGTGCTTCGCAACACCAACATCATCTTGTCCGGTTCCGACCCGGAGTTCATCAGCGAGGACATGGACGAGGCGATCACGCAGCTGCTAACCGCAGGCAAGGATCTCGCCGACCTGGTGACAGAACTGGCCGCAGAGCGCGCTGAGCACCCGTCAGACGACCTGATCTCGGCGCTCGCCACTGCGAACATCGACGGCGAGCAACTGACCCCAGCCGAGCTTGGCTCGTTCTTCATCCTGCTCGTGGTGGCCGGCAATGAGACCACCCGGACTGCCATCTCTCATGCGCTGAACCTGCTGACCGAGCATCCCGACCAGCGCGAGTTGCTACTTGCCGACCTTGAGGGCACGCTGCCGGGCGCGGTCGAGGAGATCGTCAGGTACGTCTCGCCGGTCATCTTCATGCGTCGCTCGGTGACCCAGGACTGCACGCTCAACGGCAACGACTATCGCAAGGGCGATAAGGCCGTGTTGTTTTACTGGGCTGCCAATCGCGATGAGTCCGTGTTTGCCGACCCGGACCGGTTCGACGTCACCCGCTCCCCCAATCCGCACGTCGGGTTCGGCGCGGCCGGCCCGCACTTCTGCCTCGGCGCTCACCTGGCCAGGCGCGAGATCACCGCGATTTGGCGCGAACTACTGAGCCGCGTCCCCACCGTCCGCGCGGCCGCTGAGCCCGACCGGCTGCTGTCGAGCTTCATCAACGGCATCAAGCACCTGCCGTGCGAGTTCGATTAACGACCGGAGTCATATCTCGGCCATCCCTCTCGCAGGCCACCCCTCTCGCAGGCCACGGCACGCCGCGGGCCACGCCGCGGTGGCCACGCCAACGTCGGCCACCGCGCGGGCCACGCCATCCGATCGCGGACCATCGGCAGCACTGCTGCCAGGAGCTTGCCCTGACTAACACGCTCGCTCGCCGTGCGGTCTGACAGGGTGCCAGGCCGGCCGTTTGCCGTTCCCCTTGCCGGGCGCGTCTGCGCAGCGTAACGGCACATTCCGGCCTCCTGGTGACACTAAATTAACGGCCTCTGACACAATCTCGTAACTAGCTGTGATCGGAACTGAACGCCGTGTATAACTGGAGACCCACGCGGCACTTGGAGCCCGGGCTTGCCGGGGCGGGGAAAGGTGCTGCGAAGGGTAGGGAGACCGTAAGTCGCGGAGGGGGACCTTCGTCTGGGGGCCGTTCGATCCCCGGCGGGATCGCCCGGCTGCATGCCGTCCTGTAATGGCGAACGGCGAGCAGCAAACGAAGGTCGCGGCTAGCGGTGGGGGGATCTTCGCCCTGCGGGCGGTGCCGCCTGGAGCACGGGGTCGTTATACCTCAGAGGTGTTCGCCAGGTTTGGCCCGCCCGCAGGGCGAAGGGACAGGTGCCGAGGGTGCGCACGGGGGCGTGCACCCTCGGCATCGCGTCGCCCCTGCATCGCGTCGCGCGACATCGCGCCGCCCCAGCATCGCGCCGGCCCGGCGCCGCCGCTACATCCCGGCAGCCGTCATGCCAGTTCGCTGATCTGCCTGGCTAGCGCGAAGTCCTTGTCCGTTAGGCCGCCGGCTGAGTGCGTCGACAGCGTTAGCGTCACCTTGTTCCACTGGATGCTGATGTCCGGGTGATGGTTGGCCGACTCGGCAAGATACGCGACAGCGCCCGCGTACAGCATCGCGGTACTGAAACCGGCGAGCGTCTCGACGTGCACGATGCTGTCGCCATCTTGGGTCCAGGTCGATACGGCGGCCAGGCGCTCGCTGATCTCTGCTGCGGACAGTGCGTTCATGGGCTGCTCACCGGCTCTCGCGCGCTATTAGTTGGATCCAGGATCTCGCGTAACCCAGCATCATGCAGGTTGCAGTCACTCTGGCAGGAGATTTGATCTGGTTTGCGGCAACGAAACCTGCACAGTGACGCACGACGGTATCGGCTTCCTGGAGTCATCAGGGCCAGGGCGGCGCGCGGCGGTAGCTGCCGGTAGGCTCCGTGGTCGTGACAGATTCCGCGGTGGCCGCGCCACGCCGCACCCCGCTGACCAGCGTTCACGAGCGGCTCGGCGCCACGATGACCGACTTCGCCGGGTGGCTGATGCCGCTTCGCTACGGTAGCGAGACCGCCGAGCACATCGCCGTTCGCACTGCCGCCGGACTGTTCGATCTGTCCCATATGGGAGAGTTCTCGATTACCGGGCCCGACGCCGCGGCCATGCTCGACCACGCGCTGACCGGCCAGCCCTCCGCACTGCAACCCGGCCGTGCGCGCTACACGATGATCTGCGCTGAAGACGGCGGCATTCTCGATGACCTCATCGTGTACCGGCTCGCCGACGACGAGTTCCTGATCGTCGCCAACGCGGCGAACACTGCCATCGTCGGCAGCGCGCTCGCCGACCGCTCTGCTGGCCACGATGCAGCGGTGACCGATCGGACCGATGACTACGCGCTGCTGGCCATCCAGGGACCGCGGGCGGCCGGGATCCTGGCACCGCTGACGACTGTCGACCTCGGCGCCGTCAAGTACTACACCGGCCTCCCCGCGCGCCTGACCGGCCGGGAAGTCATGCTGGCCAGGACGGGCTACACCGGCGAGGACGGCTTCGAGATCTTCGCCAGACCTCAGGACGCCGAGTTCCTCTGGGCCGAGCTGAGCGTGGCGGGGTCCGGCGAAGGCCTGATCCCGGCCGGGCTCGCGGCGCGGGACACACTCCGTCTCGAGGCAGGCATGCCGCTCTATGGCAACGAACTCGGGCCTGAGCTGACGCCTTTTGATGCCGGGCTTGGCCGGGTCGTCCGGCTTGACAAGCCTGGCTACTTCGTCGGCCGCGAGTCCCTGGCAGCGCGAGCCGAGGCGACCGCCGTGCGCCAGCTCGTCGGCCTGACATGCCAGTCCCGCCGGGTGCCACGGCACGGCTATGAAGTGCTCTGGGACGGCCAGCCCTGCGGTTTCGTGACCAGCGGAGCGCCGTCCCCGACACTGGGGGTGCCGATTGCGATGGCTTACGTCAGCCCCGACGTCGCCAGCGAAGCCCGGCGCGATGCTGGCAGCGGCCGGCTAGCGGTCGACATCAGAGGGCGCGACGAGCCGGCCACACTGGTGGAGCTGCCGTTTTACCGTCGCCCGTCCTGATAGTCGGCTAGGCATCCCGCAAACCGAAAAATAGCTGCAAGAGAGGCGCAAATGACCGTTCCCGCCGAGCTCTATTACACAGCCGAGCACGAGTGGATCGCCATCAGCGGATCCACGGCCTCGGTGGGCATAACCGATCATGCGCAGCGCGCGCTTGGCGACGTCGTGTTCGTCTCGGTGCCCACCGCGGGCAGCCATGTCACGGCAGGCGAGCCGTGCGGCGAGGTTGAGTCGACCAAGTCAGTCAGCGATCTCTACTCCCCGGTCGACGGAGAGGTCACGGAAGTAAATCCGGAGATCGACGACGACCCTGGACTGGTGAACTCGGACCCCTACGGTGCCGGCTGGCTCTTCAGGGTCCAGATCGACGAGACCGACAGCGACCTCCCGCCTGGCCTGCTCTCGGCGGCCGAGTACATGGCCCTGACCCAGGAAGACGAGTGAGCCAAAGCGGCAGCGCTGACCCAAGCCAGGCTGATCCCCACCAGGCACACCCAGGCCAGGCACACCCAGGCCGGGCTACTGACATTCGCCGTCTTGACGCCGTCACCGCGCACCTCGAAGCGCCGTTCGCGATCGTCGACCTGGCCGCGTTCCGCGCTAATGCCGCGGCCATGACAAGCCGGGCCGGCGGCAAGCCTGTCCGGCTGGCCAGCAAGTCGGTACGCTGCCGGCATCTCATTGAGCAGGCTCTTCAGCTAGACGGCTTCCGCGGCATCCTGGCCTATACCCTTCCCGAGGCACTGTGGCTAGCCACCCTTGGCAGCAGCGACGACATCGTCGTCGCCTACCCGACTGCGAACATGACCGCCCTTGCCGCGCTGGCCGGCGATGCGGTGGCGGCAGCGTCGATCGCGGTCATGGTGGACTGCACCGACCACCTCGACCTGATCGAGAAGGCGGTGACTGGCCTGCACGACCCGCATCCGGTGCGGGTCGCCATCGATCTTGACGCGGGGTACGAGGCGCTCGGCGGGAAATTCCGGGCCGGCGCCGGCGCTCCCCGGTCCGCACCCCGGCCGCCGCCGTTGAGCTGGCCAGGTCAGTCATGGCCAGGCCAGGGCTGCGAATGGTTGGCCTGATGGCGTACGAGTCGCAGATTGCCGGGGTCGGGGACAATCCGGCGGGCCGGCCGCTGTATGGCCGTGCCATCAGAGTCATGCAGCGCAAGTCCGCCGCCGAGCTGGCAGACCGGCGAGCTGCGATTGTGGCCGCGATCCGACAGCTCACTCCGCTGGAGTTCGTCAACGGCGGCGGAACCGGATCGCTTGAGGCGACATCAGCCGAGCCTGCGGTGACGGAGATCGGCGCGGGTTCGGGCTTGTATCACCCGACGTTGTTCGATGCCTACCGCGGGTTCAGCGGGCGGCCGGCCGCGATGTTCGCGCTGCCGGTCGTGCGGCGTCCTGGGCCCGGAGTCGTCACTGCGCTTGGCGGCGGTTACCCGGCCTCGGGGGCGGCCTCACCGAGCCGGCTGCCGTCGCCGTACCTGCCCGCCGGATTGCGGCTAGACCGGGACGAAGGTGCCGGAGAAGTGCAGACGCCGCTGCTCGGGGCGGCCGCCGACAGCCTGCGGATCGGCGACCGGGTCTGGCTCCGGCACGCCAAAGCTGGCGAGCTGTGCGAGCGGTTCAACGAGCTTCACCTGGTCGACGGCAGTTCCGTGGTCGCCACGGTGCCGACTTACCGGGGCGAGGGCAAGAACTTCGGCTAGCTGGTGCGGCGGTGGCGAGCCCATACGCGCAGGATCGCGATGCCCACGACAGCTACGCCGACGGCGGCGGCGCCGAGCCGGACTTCCGGGCGCGACACCTGGGCCGCGACCCTGTCCTTGAGCATGCGGACGTTATTTGCGGGGCTGACCCGCTCGGCCAGGCTGTCGATGGTCCGGGCCAGGTCCTCACGCGTCCGCTCGATCTGCGCAACGAGGACATCCGGGTCTGAGTTGGCCACGGCGCCTTGCTTCACGGCCACAGCGCCGTGAACCTCGACCGCCCCGCCTGGCTCTGCCATTGCACCTAGTCCCTTCTGCACCACGGCTTCCGCTAACGCCGTGGCCTTCCACGTAGTCTCCCAGGCATCGTGGAGTCGCGCACAGCCGGCTGCCAGTTACGTCCGGCCACAGTCGAGACCGGCCACAGTCGAGACCGGCCGCAGTCGAGACCGGCCGCAGCCGGGACAGGCCATGGTTACCACCGGCATCCGCGCCAGCACGCGAGCGGCCCCGGGCAAGAATGCCGGGCCGCTCGGCCTGGCCTAGCTGTCTGGCTACTCCGCCAGTTCCCTGGCGGCGCTGATCAGCGCCTTGCACGCGTCAACCGAGGCGTCGGCACCGTGGATGGGCTCATCCTGGAATGCTGCCGCCTCCAGCTCGCCCTTGATCGTTCCGGCGAGCTGATCCCTGGCCACGTCCAGCGCACGGAGTTGCGCATCGATGCTGGCGAACGTGCTATCGCCGGTACTCGTGCTCTCGATGGCGTTCGTGGACGCCAGCAGTGTTGCCGCGCCGAACTCGCCCACGCTGGAGTCGAGCTGCTTGTAGCACTCCCCAAGGCGCGTCACGTCGCCATGGTCGAGTGCGTGGTTGGGGTCGCTGAGGATCTGGGTGATGACGCGACCGTCGTGCTCATAGTCGTCCCGCAAGCCGGTCAGGAACATCATCGTCGGCCTGATGTCGGTCTCATCGATCCACGGACCAGAGAAGTGATTGTCGACGACCTCGACCTGACCGCTGTTGGCTCCCGACGAGGTGGCGCCGGCGTCAGCAGCCGGACCGTCGACTCCGAGGTTCTTCACCCCTGGTCCGACGAGACCGAGCCAGTTCGTGTTGATCTCCGCCGCGTAGTCACCGTGATCCCATGCGTAGCCCGTCACTTGTGACACGCACGAGGTCTTGCAGCTGGGCCCGCCGTTGTAGAAGTAATAATCAGGCTTGGCGAACAGTGCCAGCGTCGGCGTCCGCGCAGGATCGGCGTTCACCATATGCAGGATTGATTCCTCAACCGGGTTGGCTAGGTAGTTGGTAATCGGCTGCGTGGCATTCGTGTACGGATTGAACGCCGTGAGCCCGGACACGTCATGCTCGAACGTCCGCACCGTCGGCGCAGCCGGTCCGGGGTTGCCGTTCAGGTAGAACTCCGGCGCGGTGTCTGCTTCCAGCCCGTACGCGGTGGTGTCACCATTCTGGGTGGCGAGCATGCCCTGGATGTTCCCGTCAAGCTCACCGAACGAGCCGGCCGGGTAGGTGCAGACGATCGTGGTGCCATTGCAGTTGGCAGGCGTCGGCCGGATCGCCCGGCCGACGTTCGCCCCGGCCTCGTGGTCGCCCTCGTCGGAGCTGAACACGAAGAGCGTGTTCTTGGCGGTGATGCCGTCCTGGGCTAGCCGCTGGAAGAACACGCCGAACGCCTTGTTGAAGTACGCGGCCTGGTCGAGGTAACACTGCGTGCCGGTGCCGAGCGCGTCCGGCGCGTTCGCACACGAGCTGATACCCGGGATGAAGTGGTTGCCGTGCAGGTCGGATATATAGGCGTTGACGACCGGCACGCCGTTCTCGAGCATGTCGGCGGTGTAGGCCAGGGTCTGGGCGGCATTGATGTCGCCGTAGCCGGGGAAGCCAGCACCCGGCGTGGCATACGGATCGTCGATCTCGTTTCCGAAGAGGTCGGTCAGGTTGCCGGCCGCGTTAGTGACCGGAACGCCGTCGTGCGTCAGGTTCGGCGTGCCCGCACCCAACTCGGGCGCGATGTAACGGCTGCCGAACAGCGCCTGGTATCCGCTGTAGCCGCCCGGCTCGTTCGGCAGCAGGTCCGGTACAGCCGTGTTCGTCGCGGTGGTCTGCCCGAACTTGACGCCGGTGGCATTGGCGCACAGCGCGCTGCCCTTCGCGCAGTGCACTCCGAGGCCGACATAGTCCGCCAGCTCATTGTCGTAGTACGGGGCAGCGGCCGAGTCGGCGGCTAGCTGCTGCGCCTCAGGCGAGTTCGCGTCGAATACCTTGGGGATGTCGAAGTTCGGGTTCTCCAGCTCCTGATTCGCCGTGGCAACCTCGCCAACGTTGCAGCCGGCCCTGGTGTAAGGCACCCAGGGCGCCGGCGTGACGGTGTTGGGCGCTACCGGGGACGACGCCGTGGATGGCGGGACCGGCGAGTAGACCATATTGGGGTTCAGGTCGTGCCCGGCGTTCGGCGTCCTGGCCGTGTCGTAGATCGGGTCGGTCCAGTAGGTGAATGACTGTGCCGGGTCGGTCGTGCCGTCAGCGTTGTAAGCCTGATAGCTGTTGCTGATCGGCATGCCCTGCCGGTCGCCGTACAGGCCGGTCGCCGTGGTCAGCAGGTCGTTGGCGGTATGCGCGATCAGCGGCGTGTGGTTGTTGGACAGCATGGTGCCGTTGCTCTCGATGAAATTGAGCAAGTTCGGCATCAGCTGAAGGTCGGACGGGACGTTGGGGTTGTCCCGGAAGAAATGCACGTTATCGAAACTGATCTGCACGACGTGCTTAACGCCGTGGCCGAGGTGACAGCTGTTCCCGTGGTCATGGTCATGCTGAGCCGCGCTGACCGCGGCCTGGCCTGGTGCCGCCACCGCGATCACGCCCAGCCCGCTGACAAGCACCGCGCTAGCGCCTGCTGCGGCCAGCCGCATCCTGCGCTTTCCTCCGCCTCGCTGCTGAGGTCGCATGTGTTCCTCCTGATCCTCCGCGCAGTGGCGGCGGAAAATGGACAATGCCGACCCGAACGCTAAGCACTGGGATCAAACTCTGAGCGACAACTCGTCGACAAGACGGCCAATCCTCAGGTCCATTAACTGCTGCCCAGCGCGCCACTGGCGCGATCCGAGCTAGCAGCGGCGGAGGGTAACGAGCTACCCGCTGGCTGCGGCCGCCGCGTGGCAGCCGGGGTTGTTGCGATAGGTGCCAGAGCGAGGCTGGGGCGTCCCGGAAGAGCCAGCGGCACTTACTATCTCCGTGTGGCTGTAGAAGCGGTGATCTTCGATTGGGGCGGTACCCTCACCCCGTGGCACAGCATCGACCCGGCCGAGCTATGGGGCTGGGTCTGTGCTCCGCACTTCCCGGAAGCCGAGGCAGAGGCGTACGCAGCTGCCCTCCATGCGGCCGAGGACGAGCTGTGGCGTACTGCCCGCGCTGAGCACCGCAGCGCCACCATGAGCGAGCTGTTCGAACTGGCCCGCGTTCCCGTCTCGGACGATTTCCTGGCGACCTACCTTCAGCTGTGGGCTCCGCATACCTTTACCGATCCGGACGTGCCTGAGCTTCTCGGGTACCTGCGGGGGCGCGGCATTAAGGTCGGCGTGCTCTCCAACACGATGTGGCCGCGCCGCTGGCACGAGGACGTGTTCCGGCGCGACGGCGTGCTGGAGTTGATTGACGGGGCTGTCTACACCAGCGAGATCGACTGGACGAAGCCGCATCCCGCGGCATTCCGGGCCGCGATGGCAGCGATCGGCGCACACGACCCGGCGAGCTGCGTGTTCGTGGGCGACCGGCCCTATGACGATGTGCATGGTGCGCAGAGCGCCGGCATGCGCGCGGTGCTGGTCCCTAACAGCGATGTCCCGCCGTTCGAATCGGCGGTGCCGGACGCTGTCATCGACCGGCTCGCCGACCTGCGCCAGCTCGTCGACGGCTGGTGAGAACACGCCTGCACTCGACTGCCGCAGCGGGCGTTAGCGGCAGCTAGTGCAGGTGCAGCTGCCAGTCCGGCGGGACGCGTCCAGCCGGGCCGGGAACGGCCTGATCCACCGGGTGGTGCTCCGGCGGTGCCAGGGCCGGGCCGCTCTGGTACATCTCTTCGGCCTGGTAGTCCCAGAACCATTCTTCACCCGGCTCAAAGCTCCGGATCAGCCGGTGGCCTGCAGAGTTCGAATGCGCTGTCGCATGCTGCGACGGCGACGTGTCGCAGCAGCCGATGTGGCCGCACTGGGCGCACCGGCGCAGGTGGACCCACCAGCCGCCTACCGCTTCGCACTCCGCGCATCCGGTCCCGCTCGGCGGAACCGCCGGGTCAATACCTTCCATAACGGTCATCTGGCCCTCCAGGCGAATCTGCCCCTCCAACCAGGGCGTCAAGATGCTGTGGTGCGGCCTGCACTCTTCATTCTGACCGGGCCGGGTGGCGGCGGCCGGCCGCGCCCCGGTACAACCAGTACCGGGCCTTAATGTTCCCCGGCTGGCAGGCCGGACGAATCGCCGAGCGATTCGTTCGCCGCCCACCGGTAGACCCCGGACGACATCGTCGACGTCGCGCGGTCCGCCCGGATGCTGAAGACGCGGTGCCTGGCCTGTGCCACGTCCTGGTCGCCAGGCGCGGCCAGCCAGGCGAGCTCGGCCAGGTGCCCGGCCAGGCGCAGGCCGTCTTCTCCGCCCGGCAGGCCGGCCACTCGGGGATCGTCCGCGCCGCGGGCCGGTTCGCCTGGCGCAGCGGCCACCGCTAGCCCGCCCTCCGCTATCCCGCCCTCCGCTAGCCCGCCCTCCGTCAGCCCGGCTTCGGCCAGCGCCGCCTCGGCCAGCTCGACCGCGCGCGCGGCCAGCGTGCCAGCGCCGCCGGCCAGGGCAGCCAGCTCGGCCGCTAGCGTCCGCTCCGGGGCTGGCTTCAGCGTCGCCGGATTCCCGTCCCACCAGCCGCCGTACTGCCGCCAGATGGTGCGGACGATGAACTCGGGCTCGTCGTAGACCGGCTGCAAGTAAGGCCGCTCGGCCAGGCCGCTCGGAACCCTGACCCCGTGGATCGCCTCGTCCAGGCGGCCACCGCCGTTCATGACCTCGAGTGTCTGGCTGACCAGCGATTCCAGCAGCTCTGCGGTGTCGGTCAGGGCACGAGTCACCCGGTCGGCGCCGACGATCGGGAAGCCATGGCCGGGCAGCAGGAATTCGGGCTGCCAGGCAATCATGCGGCGCAGCGCCTGCGCCCATTCCAGCGGGTAGCGCTGCACTTTCTGCGGATTGCCAGCGTTCGGCGAGGCCCAGATGAACAAGTCACCGCAGCAGAGCACCCTGCGGTCCGCCAGCCAGGTCACGGTGTGATCGTCGGTCTCGCCCTTCTCGTGCCGCAGCGCAAGAGTGGTGCCGCCCACTTCCACCGTCAGCTCGTCCCGGTACGTGCGGTCGGGGTAGCGGTACTCGGTCGGCCAGCGCAGTCCAGGCACGCCGAACTGGCGCTGATTGATGATCGCGTTGTAGCCATTGGTCATCCGGTAGCGGTCAAACCGCGGCGGCACCGCCTCGTGCGCAACGACGGCCGGGCCGGGCCAGCCGTGCTCGGCAGCCTCTGCCTCCCAGGTCCCGACACCGAAGACGTGGTCGATGTGGCCGTGCGAGTAGATCGCGGTGTGCAGCCGCTGGTCCGTCCACCGGCGGAGCTCTTCGTGGATCGCCTGCGCGACGAAGGCGCTTCCGGTGTCTACCAGAACCAGGCCGTCCTGCGTGCGGATGGCCGTGACATTCGCGAATGCCGGGAGGAAGGCCACGTCCTCGCAGATCTCAGCCAGGCCGCCGAGATGGCCTACCGGGTGAAACTCGCTGACATGCGCCGCTCCCCGCCATAGCCGGTCGGCCAATTCAAGAACGTCAGTCGTCATCGGGCCTGCTCTCCTCAGTCACATTGCCGCGAAAGCCTGCATACCATGCCGGAAATTCCAGCAGCGAGCCGAGCAGTACGCCGGCTCCGGAGGCGCGGAGATCTATGGCGCCGAACGATCCAGTCGGCACGCCCACGGCGACCACGCGAGCCGCATGCGCGGCGGTCATATCCGCTGGCGTGTCGCCGACGTAAGCGACTGCGCCGATGCTCGTCAGGACCGCTGCCTTCTCCGCGCCGTGCACGTGCGCGAACAGGTCATCCGGCTCGAGCCCGACAGCTGCAAGACTCGGGCGCACCGACACCAGGTGCTTGGCGGTGATGATAACCACGCGCTCGCCCGCACCCCGGACCGCGGCCAGCGACTGCTGCGCGCCGGGCAGCAACGTAGTCATGGCGGGCGCGAGCCGGACGTAGTGGCGGCGGTAGCTGGCGGCCGCGTGCGCGTGCCCGTCAGCTGGGAACCAGTAGCCGACCTCGTCCTCGAGCTTGATGCCCATCCGCTGGTCAACAGCATTGAGATCGATCCTGACGTCGAATTCGGCTGCTACCGCCGACCAGGCGGCCATGATCGCCGGCTTGGAGTTAATCAGCGTGAGATCAAGATCGAAACCGACTGGTCCGGACGTCCGCAAGCCGACTCCTCACCGCGATTCGCACCGGTCCCCGTTCCCGCTTAACACCATACGCAGCGGGGCCAGCCAGGAATCATGCGGTCAGATTCGCCGCGCTACGGCCTGACGACCAGATTGCCAAGCTCAACTGTCGGCAGCCCCCAGCCTGCCAGCACGTCCCTGAGCTGGTCGCGCTCGTCGACACTGACCACGGCCTTTGTCTGCAGCAGGATCGCCAGCAGCAGGTCAAGTAGTTCGTCCCACTCACCGCCAGCCGCCATGGAGAGCAAGCCCGGGCGCTCCGCTTCGGGGATGCGGTCCGCGAATATCTCCGGCAGCCCGGCGGTCCGCGTCGCCAGTTCGGCTTCGTTCACGCTCATCACGCTCCCCGATTCCGGGTGACCCCGGCACCGCCGGGCTCCGGCCACGCCGTCCAGATCCTGCCATCCGGCAGCACCACCGCAGTGACACCAACGCCGTCTCGCTCGCCGCTCACCTGCCAGCGGCCGTTAAATCCCTGCCAGCGAGCCTGCTCAGGATCCCCGGCCACGTCGCGCACCGTGGCAACGATCATGTCGTCCGACCAGCGCGCCGGGAACTCCGTCTTCCCCGGCCGCTCGGCGCCGTGCCGGTGACCGCCGCCGGGCGAGTCCGGTCCGTCGCCCGCCAGAATGTGCCGCGCACGGTCAGCGGGCAGGCGGATGTCGGCGGGGTCCGGCCGATCCGGGTGACCCTGGACGTCCGGAGCTCCCCACCCGGAGGCGCTGACATCGGACCGGCGGTCTTCGGGTTGCCGTGCCAGGTCCTGGGTGCTGTACCGGGGCGAGGACGGATGACCGTCGGGCAGTCGTCCGAGCCGCTGGTGAACATCCTGACGCGCTCTCGGGAGCTGATCTAACGGCCGCGCTTCCGCCGTGTCTGGCAGGTCAACGCGGGCGAAACCGCTGGCCATGTGCCGAACTTAGGAGGCTAGACGTTAGCCGGTCGTAAGCCCGGCGTTAGCCCCGTCGGGACACGGGTGCGGCGCTGAACCCAGTTCGCGTCTGGCTCGACGATATTTGCGTCTATCAAAATTTATGCTGATCGGTAAATAATGCCGGAAGTGGCGCTTGTGGCGACTAGTTTCAGGACGTCGAGGACAGGCGCGCCCGAGCGTGCCGGCCTGTCGGTGGCCCTTCAGCAGCTACCTTGAGCGTCGTCGTTCATGCCGATCCAGGCGGGCAGTACGGCCAGCGCGCCTTCCGGGCGAACCTCCAGAAATCAAGTACCGTGCCGCTCATGAGTGACTCGCCGCTGTCCGCTCAGGACATTCGTGCCGCTGCCGAAGTGCATCGCGAGCTGGGGGCCGACTACGGCGACGCCGTAGTGGAGTCCTTTCTAGCCAAGATCGATAAGCACATCGAAGCGCGGGTCGAGCAGCGGCTCGCCAGCGCGAAGAGGCCGGTCCGGCGCCCCGTCGACCCGGCCCGGCTGCGCGACCGCCGGACGGCCTTGGCCGGGGCTGCTATCGGGTTGGCCGTCGCCGGGGCCCCGCTGACTCTGCTTGCATACTCAGCGCTGAGCTCGGCGGGCGATGGCCATAAGCCGCTGCTCTGGATCTGGGTAGCACTACTGGCTGTATGCGGTCTAGCCGCCTACCGGCTGCGGCGGCGCTAGCCCAAAGCCGTCGAGAACTCTGGCCGCGGCTCTGGGGGCTCCCCGTCGCGGTAACTGGCTCCGCAGGCGACCTTGACCTATGCCGTTCGGGACCCAGGCAATCGGGTTCCGACGGGCTGGACCCCCGGATGCTGGCCCGGCTCCAGCTGCTGCATTCTGACGGGCTACGACCGGCCGATGGCGAGAGGTCCTGAATGATGCGATCCGGCGGGTCAACAGCGCGTGTCTGTAACGAGGTGACACAGGGGTTGGCTAGCGGCAACGGTGCGCGGATGGGCTTGATGGGTCCTTCATTGTCCCGGTGGCAAGTGTCGGGTGCTTCAGGCTAATATTCATTAGCTGATGAACTAAGACCTGGAGTGAATGATGACGCATGCCGTCGTCGAGCTTGACCGCAAGATCCCAGCCCAGGTGGGGACCATCCTGGCGGCGCTCCCAGGGGTGTCCGTGATCGTCGTCGACGGCCCTAACCAGCTTGCCGTCGGTGGCCACACCTATCCACTTGCGCTTATCGCCAGTGGCCTCCGCCCGTTCGCCAGGACAACCGCTCCGATGCTCGCAGCTCTGGCCGACCGCCGAGCGGAGTTGGGTTTCGTGGTCGCCGACCGGCTGCCTGAACACGTCCGCAGAGAACTCGAGGAGGCGGGCTGTGCATACGCGGATGCCACGGGCGCTGCGCACGTCGCGGTCCCGGGCTTCTTCCTCCACATCCAAGGGGAACGCGCCCGTTCCCGGACCCTCGTGCCCGCGCCGGCAGGTATTGGCGTGACCGGCGTCCGGGTGGTCCAGGTACTTCTCGCCGATGCGCGGCGCCTCTGGTCGGTCGCCGATCTGGCGCGGGAAGCAGTGTGTTCGACCGGAGAGGCGCACCGGGTCATGACGCGACTGGAACGCGAGGGCTTCCTGGAGTCGCACGGCCGCGCCCGCTCACTGCGCCGGACTGTCGCCGACCCAGGCGCTCTTCTCGACTGGCTGGCTACCGTGCCGTCCGCCCGGCGCATCCGCGAGCGCCTGCACGTCTACCTGTATGCAGCTGACCCCGCCGACTTGATCACGGCGATAGCGTTGCGTGGTGCCGAGGCTGACCTGGCCTATGCGCTCACCGGAGCAGCAGCGACCCGTGTGCTCGGGGTCACAGCCACAACCGCGATGTCGGTGGCCGCAGTTAGGGTTGCACCCGACGTTCCGCTAATGCAGGCCTGCGCGGCCCTAGACGCCGAGCCGGCGGACCGGGGCGCCAACATCGCGCTGATCAGCGACCTCGGCCGACTGGGCCTGCACGCCCGGCAGAACTGTGGGCCGTCCGTCGTCGCCCCGCCCGTCCGGGTGTGGCTTGACATGCTCGGCGAGCCGCGAGGCGAGGACGCCGCAGCCATGTTCCGGGAGGCAGCCATTGGCTGGTGAAGGATTCAATATCACTGAGTACAACCCCGATCTCGCGGCCGCGATCCTCGGTGAGGCCGCCCACCTGCTCCGCCGCCTGGGGATCGCGACCTGTCACACCATCTTGATCGGTGGCCTGGTTCCCGGGCTCCTGGTGCTCGACCCCGGTCCTGGGCGCGCAACCCACGTTGGAACCACCGACCTGGACTTCTGCCTGAGCCTGGCCCTAGTCGAGGGAGACACCGGCGCCTACGAGCGCATTGAGACTTCGCTGCGCGCCGCCGGGTACCAGCCCACCGACAAAACGTTCTGCTGGCAGCGCCAGTCCGGTCTACGCCTCAAGGCCGAGTTCTTCTGCCCCGCGAGCAGCACTCGGCCAGCTGGCAGTCTGTTCCGCCCGAAGGCGGCCAGTGCGCCCCTCGTCAAGCACAACATGGGTTCGAAACTCTCGGCCATAGCTCTGGACGCCGGGGCAGCGATCTCCGACGGCATCCGGGTCATCGAGCGTGAGGTCGACCTCCCCGATGCTGCGGGCCGAATCAGCTACCAGTTCCGAGCGACCGGGCTCACCGGATTCCTCGTCGCAAAGACCGGAGCACTGACCGAACGCGACAAGCCCAAAGACGCCTACGACATCGTCTGGCTCCTTGAAGCCTGGCCCGGCGGACCGAGGCAGGCTGCCCAGGCGGTTCGGGACAGCCCTGCTTATCAGCGTGGCGACACCCAGCGCGCGCTCGCCCGCCTAGCGCATGAGTTCGCTGACCCCACCCGGGTCGGACCCCGATCATACGCACGGTTCATGGCGGCCTCGGAGACCACCCCCGAGGACATTGCCCGTATGGAACGCCAGGCGGCCGGTGCCGTCCGCACCTTCGCCGCGGCACTCGCCGTGAGAGAACCTTGAGCCCCACCCGGCCTGTACCTGTTGTGAACCCCGCCGAAGCTCTCCGTGTCCTCACAATCGTCCGGCAGGGGGACACCAGCTCGCATGCCAGTCGGCCAGCCAGTCCAGACTCCAGTGCTGGTTCCTGCTGAGACCGGAAACCCCGGCAGCGCCTACTCGTGCTGGCAGCGGCCGATCTGGACCTTCCGATGAGCTCCCAGACTGATTAATCCCGGCAAAGGACTACCAGCCACAGCCCAGAAAAGAGAACGATGTCCCGAGACACCTGTGAACGGTGTCCCGAGACATCGCATTGGTGGGGCCGGTGGGATTCGAACCCACACTGGCAGGATCCTAAGTCCTGTGCCTCTGCCGTTGGGCTACGGCCCCGGGGACGGGCTGGCTGCCCGCACGAGCGCGACAGTCAGACGCCGAGATCCTTGCGCAGCCTAGCGACATGGCCGGTAGCTTTCACCGCGTACTGCGCCTGCTCGATCTTCCCGTCCGCATCCACCACGAACGTCGACCTGATGACGCCGACGGACTTCTTGCCGTACAGCACCTTCTCGCCGTATGCGCCGTAGGCGTCGAGTACGGTCTTGGCCGGATCACTGAGCAGGGGAAAGTTCAGGCTGTCGCGATCACGGAACTTCGCCAGCTTGGCCGGGCTGTCCGGCGAAATCCCGAGCACGGCGAATCCGGCGCTAGCCAGGCTCGCCAGGCTGTCCCGGAAGTCGCAGGCTTGCTTTGTGCAGCCCGGCGTCATTGCCGCCGGGTAGAAGTAGATGATCACCCGCTGGCCGCGCAAGGAGGACAAGCTCGTTTCCTTGCCATCGGCATCTGGCAGGGTGAAATCTGGCGCCACGTCACCCGGCGCCAGTCGCTGACCGGCCACGTCGGCCTCCGTTCCGCAATGCGATGGTCGCCACTACCGTACAAGGCACAGCCCCCCGCCTGCCGCCCCCGTCAGCCCAGGAGTGCGGCAATCACCGGGGCAAGGCCGCGAACCGCCTCGCCGCCCGTCAGCCCAGCAATGCGGCAATCACCGGGGCAAGGCCGCGAAGCGCCTTGCCACGGTGACTGATCGCGTCCTTGTCGGCGGGCTCGAGCTCGGCAGTGGTCTGGTCAGTGACCGGCAGCCCGGCGGCGGCGAGCGTGGCTGCCGCAGGCACGAAGATCGGGTCGTAGCCGAATCCATTGTCGCCGCGCGGCGCGCGGATCAGCCTGCCCGACACGATGCCCTCGGTGACATGTTCCCGGCCATCTGGCAGCGCCAGCGCGGCGACGCAGGCAAACTGCGCGCCACGTCGTTCGTCCGGCACGTCGGCTAGCTGCCCGAGGACAAGCTGCAGGTTCCCCTGGTCGTCGCCGTGCTTCCCGGACCACCGGGCCGAGAGCACGCCCGGCATCCCGTTCAGCGCATCGACGCACAGGCCCGAGTCGTCGGCAACTGCCGGAAGCCCGCTGAACTCGGCGATCGCGTGCGCTTTGAGCAGCGCGTTCTCCGCGAACGTGGCGCCTGTCTCCGGCACATCCGGCGCGCCGGGAAAATCCGCCAGACTCGTCAGCTCGACCTCGACGCGGCCAGCCTCAAGGATGCGCGTCAGCTCGACTAGCTTGCGCGGGTTCATGGTCGCCAGTACTAGCCGCGGGCGCGCGCCGTTGTGATCTCCCCCACTCGGCTCCGCCGCCATCAGGTACCGAGCGCGGCCTGCTGGAGCTTGGTCAGCTCCGCGCAGCCGTCCACGGCCAGGCCGAGCAGCTCGTCCAGCAGCGCCCGGCCAAAGGGCTCGCGTTCGGCCGTGCCCTGGATCTCCACGAAGCTGCCGTCACCGGTGCACACCACATTCATGTCGGTCTCGGCCGCGACATCCTCCTCGTAGCAGAGGTCGAGTCGCGCCTGCCCGCCAATGATGCCCACGCTGATCGCCGCGACCGACGCCACCAGCGGATCACCCTTGCACCGCTTGCGACCTTGCAGCCAGCCGACGGCGTCCGCCAGCGCGATGTAGCCGCCGGTGATAGCGGCCGTCCTGGTCCCGCCGTCCGCCTGCAGGACGTCACAGTCGATGATGATCGTGTTCTCGCCCAGCGCCTTGGGGTCGATGCACGCTCGCAGTGACCGGCCGATCAGCCTGGAGATCTCCTGCGTCCGGCCGCCGAGCTTGCCCTTGACCGACTCGCGATCGCTGCGGGTGTTGGTGGACCGAGGCAGCATCGCGTACTCGGCGGTCACCCAGCCCTGGCCGCTGCCGCGGCGCCAGCGGGGCAGTTCCTCCTGGACGCTGGCCGCGCACAGGACTCTGGTCGCGCCGAACTCAACGAGTACTGAGCCCTCGGCGTGGTCCAGCCAGCCCCTGGTTATCTTGACGTCACGTAGCTGATCCGGCCGTCGGCCGTCGGGTCGCACCATGCCTGCCAGCCTAGTGCTGCACCGCCGGCACCGGGCCGGTGCCGCCTACCAGCCGGCCCGCTCGGGTGCTCCGGCCGCTATCCACCGGTATGCGCGGGCGATGCCGTCGGCCAGCGGCATGCTCGCGGTCCAGCCCAGGTCGAGTCTGGCCCGTTCGGACGCCAGCGCACTGCGCAGCAGCTCACCTGGCCGGGGCGGCGCGAAGCCCGGGTCGACCGGATGGCCGGCCACCTCGCCGATGATCCTGGCCAGCTCCAGCACGCTGACCTCGGTGCCCGTGCCCACATTCCAGGTACCGGGCCGCCCGCAGTCGGCGGCCGCCAGCAACGCGCCGACCGCGTCGCCGACATAGACGTGGTCGCGCGTCTGGCGGCCGTCGCCGTAAATGGTGGGCCGCTCCCCCGCCAGCGCCTGTGCGCAGAAGATCGCCACCACGCCGGCCTCGCCGCCTGGATCCTGCCGTGGGCCGTACACATTCGCCAGCCTCAGCACGGCATGTCCGGTGCCATGCAGGCGGTTGTAGAGGCTCACGTACTGCTCGGCACAGTGCTTGGCAACGCCGTACGGTGACTCGGGCAGCGGCAGCACGTCCTCGAGTGACGGGATGGGCGCGTCACGCCCGTACAGCACGCCGCCCGTCGAGCTGAACAGCACCCTCGCCCCAACCCCGCGGGCGGCTTCGAGCACGTTGACGGTGCCGATGACGTTGACTTCCGCATCATTCGCCGGGAAGGTAACGGAGGTCCTCACGTCGATCTTGGCGGCGAGATGACAGATCAGGTCCGGGGCGAACTCCGCCACCAGCGCGGCCACTTGCCCAGCGTCGGTGACGCTGAGCTTGTGAAACGCCGCGAGTTCGGGTACCCGGCCCGGCCGGCCAGCGGAGAGATCATCGACGACCGCGACCTGATCACCTCTGCTGATCAAGGCGTCGGCGAGGTGCGACCCGATAAATCCGGCCCCGCCGGTAACGAGTACGCGCATGGGAGAGGAGTCTATGCGCGGCGGCGGCACGTCGCCGGCGACCGCCGGCGCGCCGCGTGAAATTGCAGGCGGGTCGCACCCAGCCCCTCAGCCAAGCAGCCGCTCGACCGAGCTAGCCAGTCGCAGCGGGCCGCTGAAGGCCTCCGCTGCCTGCGCTAGGGTCACTGCCGGATCGTTCCAGGCCACCAGGTGGGTGAGCACTAGCTCGCCCACCCCGGCCCTGGCCGCGATCCCGGCGGCCTGACGCGCGGTGAGGTGCAGGTCTGGCGGCTGGTCCGGACCGTCGACGAACGATGCCTCGGATAGCAGGACGTCGGCGCCCTCGGCCAGGCTGACCAGCTCGTCGCACGGGCCGGTGTCGGCCGAGTACGCGAGTGCCTTGCCGCCGTGCTCGATCCGGAATCCGAAAGTCTCGACCGGGTGATTCACGTGCGCCGCAGTCACCCGCAGCGGCCCTATCTCGATTGTGCCGGAAGCCAGTTCGGCGAACTCGAACGCGTCGGACATGCCCAGGTGATCGCTGCCGAGTGCGCGCTGGAGCCGCTCCTGAGTCCCGGCCGGGCCGTACACCGGAATCGGCGGCCGCGACCCGGCCGGATGGTAATTCTGCGCCACCGAGTAGCCGCACATGTCCAGGCAGTGGTCGGCATGCAGATGACTCAGGCAGATCGCATCGACCCGAGTCAGCTCCGTGTGGAGCTGCAGCGCGCCGAGGGCCCCGTTCCCAAGATCAAGAACAAGGCGGAAGTCGCCGGTATCAATCAAGTAACAGGAGGCCGGGCTCGCCGGGCCGGGAAAGCTGCCGGCCCAGCCCACAATTGTTACCTGCACAGCGATTCAGGGTAGCCGCGACGATTCATGATGATCACAGCGGCCCAGGATAGCCTGGCAACCGCGACGGGCGGCCAGCCGAAACATGCTGACAACCCCAGGAGTGCCACTATCATCCCCAAAACGGCATGATCCGGGAGTCAGGACTCCTGACCGATCACGACAGCGAGCCCAGGCCCGCGGAGGTGTCATGACGAACCAGTCGACCGACGAGGAACGCGACGTTCCGCTGGCACTTGCCGAGCCGTCGGTGCACGTCAGGCCCGGCTGGATCACCGGGCTCAGCCTGGCCAGCCTCGGCATGTGGATGGCTTCGCTGACGCCGGTCCAGGTGCTGCTGCCGATCCAGCTGCAGAACATCGACCCTGCGCACAAGATCCAGGCGCTGGCGATCGTATCCGCGCTGGGCGCCGTCGCGTCGGTGCTGGCCACGCCGCTGGCCGGGGCGCTGTCCGACCGGACCACGCACGCCTACGGGTTCGGCCCGCTGCGCGGCCGGCGGCATCGCTGGACGCTGGCCATGGCGTTTCTCGGTGCCATCAGCATGCTGATCCTGGCTCACCAGCAGACGGTGGCCGGCGTGGCGGTTTTCTGGGTGCTGTTCAGCGCCTTCCAGAACGGCGAGTACGCCAGCCTGAGCGCCGCGATCCCCGATCACGTCCCGGTCCGCCAGCGCGCCACCGTGGCCGGCTGGGTCGGCATGCCGCAGGCGCTGGGCCTGGTAGTCGGCACGGTGCTGGTCGTCCTGGTGCTGAACAGCAAGGTAGTCAGCGGCTACTACATCATTGCCGCGCTGTTCTTCCTGCTCGTCATCCCCTTCGTCTTCCTGACTCCGGACCACCCGCTGCCGGCCGAGCACCGGGAATCGTTCTCCTGGCGACGTCTTGGTCAGGCGTACTGGATCAGCCCGAAGGAGTACCCCGACTTCGCCTGGGCCTGGATCACCCGCTTCCTGGCCTCGCTCGCCATCGCGATGGGCACTCTCTACCTGCTCTACTTCCTCCGCGACAAGATCCACTACGGCAAGCTGTTCCCCGGTCAGAGTGCGTCTGACGGCCTGCTCATCCTGATCCTCATCTATACGATCTGCGTGGTCATCACCGCGATAGTCGGCGGGGTCATCTCCGACCGGATGGGCAAGCGCAAGATGATCGTCACCGTGTCCGGCGCGCTCATGGGCGTGGCGGCGCTCGTCCTGACGTTCGTCGAGACCTGGGAATCCTCGATGGTGGCCGCGGTGCTGTTCGGCGTCGGCTTCGGCGCCTACCTCGCGGTCGACCAGGCGCTGATCACCCAGGTGCTGCCCGCCGCCGCCGACCGGGCCAAGGATCTCGGCATCATCAACATCGCCATTGTCGGACCCGCAGCCCTGGGGGCGGCGCTGGCCGGCGCCCTGGTGACGCTCGGCGGGGGCGCCAGTGGCAACGGCTATCCGACGCTGTTCGCCGCGACCGCGGTGGTAGCGGCGCTCGGCTCTATCTTCGTGTGGAAGATCAAGAGCGTGCCCTAGCGCGAGCGGCTCGCCAGGGCCGCCGCGGCGGTCGCCCGGTCGCGCGGCAGCCAGCGCGGCAGCTAGCGCGTCAGCCGGCCGGAGGGCTCGCCAGGGTGCGCAGCCGCCCGCGACCGACCCGGGCGATCTGCCTGCTCTGCGCGACCAGGCGGCCGGAAGCGTCCCAGACCTCCGCTTCCTCGTCGAACCAGCCGCCGCTGACGTGCCTGCCGCGGGCGGACACCTGGAGCGGTCCCGGTGCAGGCACAGCACGCATATGCCAGGTCAGCTCCACTGTCGGCGCCCAGCCGGTCGCGCCGAGGCCGAAGACCACCGGCGGCAGGGAATCCACCGCCAACGCGAGGAGCAGCGCATCCGGGGCGCGGTCCTCGCGGAGCCGGAAGTACCCTCGCATCTCCGGCAGCCCGGACGGCTCGTTACTCCGCCAGCCCGTGCTAGCCGGGTCGAGCAGGACCTCGACCTGCGCCGCGAAGCCAGCCGTGCCATCGGCTGCCACGGTGCCAGGCCACTTGCCCAGGTCGATGCAATCGTCGATGGGCGCGATCTCGGGCGGCGGCCCGGTCCAGTTCAGCGCCCTCGAGTCCGCCGCGCCCGGAGCGTCGCCGGCCAGGCCAGCACCATCGGCCGGGCCGTCGGCGGGGCCGCTCGGTACGGTGCCGGTCGTCACGGTGGTATCAAGAACCGGCTTGCCGTCCTGTACCAGGGTGGCCCGCGCGGTCGACGCGGTCCGGCCGTGCTTGAGCCAGCTGACCTCGACCTGAGCAGGCGCCAGTTGCGGGACCCGGAGGAAATGCGCACTGGTCGCGACCGGATGCGGATGAGCGGAGCAGTCCAGCACCGCGCGCAGTACCGTCGCCAGCAGGGCGCCGCCGTTGACGGCCGGCGGGGCCGCGCTAGCGGGCTGGCCGGCCACGGTCGGCGCCACAAGGGCGAACCTGACGTCCGGCTCGGCGTCGTAGAGCCCCTCGGCGCGCCGCCGCACCGCCGTAGCCTCGTCGAAAATCGTCATCCGCCCGCTTTCATCCTTCCGTTGTACCGCCAGCGCGCGGGCCGTCCACGCGGTCACGCCCAGAGCTGCCCTTCCAGCCTGGCCTCCGCCTCGGCCAGCGTCCCGCTGTAAGCACCGGTGGACAGGTACTTCCAGCCGGCATCGGCAATCAGCAGCGCGATGTCGGCCCGCTCGCCGGCCTTGAGTGCCTTGGCCGCCAGGCCGAGCCCGGCGTGCAGGACGCAGCCGGCCGAGATCCCGGCGAACAGGCCTTCGACCTGAAGCAGTTCCCTTGTCCGCCGGAGCGCGTCGGCAGACGAGACCGAGTAACGGGAAGTCAGCACCGACTCGTCGTACAGCTCGGGAACGAAGCCCTCGGACAGGTTGCGCAGTCCGTAGACGAGTTCCCCGTAGCGCGGCTCGGCCGCGACGATCTTCACTCCGGGCACGTGCTCCCGAAGGAACCGGCCGGTGCCCATCAGCGTCCCGGTGGTGCCGAGGCCGGCCACGAAGTGAGTGATCTCGGGTAGGTCGGCGAGCAGTTCTGGCCCGGTCGTCTCGTAGTGGGCCCGGGCGTTAGCCTCGTTGCCGTACTGGTAGAGCATCACCCAGTCCGGATGCTCGGCCGCAATGCCCTGGGCCACCCGGACCGCCTCGTTGGAGCCGCCGGCCGCCGGCGAGGACACAATGGACGCGCCGAAGGCCTCCAGCAGCTGCCTGCGCTCAGCCGAGGTGTTCTCCGGCATCACGCAGATCAGCTTGTACCCCCGGAGCCTGGCGACCATGGCCAGGCTGATGCCGGTATTGCCGGAGGTCGGCTCCAGGATCGTGGCGCCCGGGCTCAGCCTGCCGTCCTTCTCCGCGGCCGCGACCATGTAGAAAGCAGCTCTGTCCTTCACCGAGCCTGTCGGGTTCCGGTCCTCGAGCTTGGCCCACAACCGCACGTCCGGGGACGGCGACAACCGCGGCAGGCCCACCAGGGGCGTACCGCCTACGGAGTCAAGCAGCGAGTCGAAGCGCATGATTCAGTGGCCTCAGGAGAGGTTGCCAGGCCTAGCGCGACCCGCCGGCCACTGCCGGAAGCACGGTCACGGTGTCGCCATCGCTCACCGGCGCGGCCAGCCCGCCAAGGAACCGCACGTCCTCGTCATTGAGGTAGACGTTGACGAAGCGGCGCAGACCCGCTGAGTCGACCAGTCGCTCGCGCAGCCCGCCATAACGGCCGTCCAGGTCGGAGAACAGTTCCTCCAGCGTGGAGCCCGTTCCCTCAATCGACTTCTGGCCGCCGGTATAGCTGCGCAAGATGGTCGGGATGCGGACTTCGATAGCCATGGTGTATCTGCTCCAGTGTGTCGGGCACCATTGTGCGAGTGCGGCCAGTTCCGGGCCGCCCGGCCGCCGAGCCTGCGGAGGCAGGCCGCCGGCGACGACCCCAGCTGAAGCAACCGGCAGCCGGCCGCGATCATTCCGCCGTGACCGTGACCTCTTCCTCGGTGACCGCGCCGTCCACGATCCGGAAAGACCGGAATTCCTGCTGGTCCGGATCCCTTGTCGATACCAGGACGTAATGGGCACCGGGCTCGCTGGCGTAGGAGATGTCGGTGCGCGACGGGTAGGCCTCGGTGGCCGTGTGCGAGTGATAGATCACCACCGGCTCCTCGTCCCGGTCGTCCATGGCGCGCCAGACCCTTAGCTGTTCCATCGAGTCGAACCGGTAAAACGTTGGTGACCGCTCCGCGTTCAGCATCGCGATGAACCGCTCGGGCCGATCGCTGCCCGCCGGACCGGCGATTACTCCGCAAGCCTCGTCCGGGTGGTCAGCAGCAGCGTGGGCCAGGATCCTGGCGCGCAGCTCGGCGGAGATGGTCAGCATGGCAGGAGACTAGCCCAGCCGCCGGAGACGCCCGCTAGGTCAGGGCTTCCAGCAGGCTGTCCTGCAGATAGGCCAGCCATTGGTAAACCCAGATATATGCGGACCGAGGGTCGTCGACAGCCAGCTGCTCGGTCAGGTCGTCGTTCTCGTCGGTGATCCCGAGCCGGACACTGAGGGCCAGCCGGACATCGTTCAGCGCACGCAGCCATTGCTGGCACTCGGGCTCGCTGAGCCGTACCTCGCCGCCGCCGGGCGGCAGCGAGGCCAGCACGGTCTGGGCGGACGCGACCTTCCCCGACCGCAGCGTCTCCTCGGTATACCGGCGGAACTCGGCCGACGCGTCCTGGTCGCCGACGTACCCGTCCGGCAGCAGCCTGGCCAGCACCGGGTCGTCCGGCGGCTCGGCGTGGCTGCTCAGGCCGAGCCGGGCTTCGAGATCGTCGGCCAGGCTGGTGCCGGCCTGGTCCGGGCCAGCCGCGTCGAACTCGTCCTGCATGGCGTCGCTATCCGCGCTGACCAGTTCCGCGATCTGGCTGACCAGGCTGCGGATCACGCCCGCCTGGGCTTGCTCGAAATACGCGCTGGCGCCACCCGGAACGGGACGGAACGCGGCGGCGACCTCGCTGCCGTCATCGCCGTAGGCCGAGTAGCCGTTAGGCTCGAAACCAGTCACGAGTCGTGGCTCACGGTTGCCCACAGGCCGTAGCCGTGCAGCGTCTCGGCATCGCGTTCCATGGCCTCCCTGGTACCGGAGGACACGACCGCCTTGCCCTTGTGATGCACATCCAGCATCAGCTTCTCGGCCTTCGGCTTGGGATAGCCGAAGACCTTCTGGAACACGTACGTCACATAGTTCATGAGGTTGACCGGGTCGTTCCAGACGACAGTGACCCAGGGTGCGTCCAGAGCCGCTTCCTGGCCTGTCATCGGCTGTTCAACCTCAACTGGTGCGACGCCCACCTGTCGTCACCTCCCCAGTAGCTCTCTCTTCCACTCCCCAGAGGCTAGTCTCCCACGCACACCAGGCCCGAACTCGCTCGGCGCTCGGACAAAAGCCGCACTAAACCCGTAGCAACTCGGTCATCGACCTGCAAAGCGCCCGCACGGTACGTGCGCCTAGCCTGGCAGTGTCCCGTAAGCCAGGACCACCGAGCGCAGCGTCGGCGTCCCGGTCAGCAACTGGCCGATGGCCAGCATGGCATTGCTCGCCGGCACGTGCACGATGCCGGTGACCTGTAGCACCGCACCGCTGACCACCGGGAGGGGCACCCTGCGCCAGTGGCCGCGGGTCTCGTGCAGCAGGTACGGCTTGACTGGAGCTGCAGCCGGCGGCAGCGGACCCGCCGGTCCCGGCGCCCACCAGCCACCATGACCATCCGATACCGCCGCCGGCAGATAGTAACCGGGGTTGGCGTGGCCGACCGTGTCCCACTTACCCCCGCTGAGGTGCAGCACGAGCCGGGTGATCGTCTGGCCGCCGCTGGTCTGCCTGTCGATCACGGCGGATATCCACACATTGCCTGCGGCCACCGCGTTGATGGCAGTGACCTCCGGAATGACGCTCGCGCTCGGCGGCGGAAGCACGGCGCCGAGCGCCTTGCTCCGGGTCCAGGCACGCCCGTTCCAGTGCGCGACCACGTTGTCAAGCCCGGCCGGACCCGCCGCGATGGCCCAGACGTCGTTCGCCGCGACAGTGCTCGCGGTCAGCAGGGAGAAGTTGCCGGTGTGCCGCTCTGGCCGCCAGGTCCGGCCACGGAGTCGCCAGGTGCCGACTCCCGGAGCGACGTGCGTAAGGCCGTACAGCCACGCATTGCCCCGGCCGAGCACCGAGCAGCCCGACACCAGGCCGGCCGGCGTGAACGTCTTGCTTACCTGCCACTTGCCGGCCACCAGGTGCAGGGCAGCGGCGTAGCTGCTGTTCTCGCCGAACAAGGTCTGGCCGGCAAACGCCCACACGTTGCCCGGTGAGCTTGCGCCCAGGCAGCCGATCCCGCTCATGACGCTGCGCGGGAACGTAGCCGCCGTCCACCGGCGGCCGTTCCAGTGCAGACCGGCCGGCCTGAAGCGTGAACTGCCCGCCTTGCCGCTGGTGCCGAGCGCCCAGGCGCTGCCCCGGTCCGGCGCGACGAGCGCGCTAAGAGCGCTACTGCTCCGCGCCACGATCTGCCAGCGCGGCGTCGCGGCTGGCCGGGCGCCGGCTCCGGGGCTGCCGCTAGCGGTGCCACTGGCTGCGGTGGCGCTGGCTGCGGCCGCACCGGCGGTAACCGTGGCTGCAGTGGCGGCCAGGCCGATACCGACGATGCCGGCCACCGCGATCGGCGCGGGAAGCAGGCGCTTACCCGGCCCGTTGAAAATGCTCATCGCAGTGCTCCCCTAGGAAAGCTTCAGTACTCATAACTGATGGAACTTCTAGTCTTAGCGGGTTTGCCGCGGCTTGCACGGAAAACTACGGATCGTGGCAGCGACCTGACGCGGGCATGCACTCCGGCGCACCGCTCCGTAAGCTGCCCTGGTGAACACCGGACTACTGACCGACCACTATGAGCTGACCATGCTGCGCGCCGCGATCGGCAGCGGCGCCGCGCACCGGCGGGCCGTGTTCGAGATGTTCGCCCGGCAGCTGCCGAACGGCCGGCGCTACGGCGTCGTGGCCGGCAGCGGCAGGTTCCTGGACGCCCTGGAGCAGTTCCGGTTCGGCGACGAGGAACTGGAGTTCCTGGCGCGGTCGGCGATCGCCGACGCGGCGACGCTTGAGTTCCTGCGGAGTTACCGGTTCAGCGGCAGCATCTGGGGCTACGCCGAAGGTGACTGCTACTTCCCCGGCTCTCCGATCCTGGTGGTGGAGGGAACGTTTGCCGAGGCGGTGATCCTCGAGACAATCGCGCTGTCGGTCTTCAACCACGATTGCGCCATCGCCTCAGCCGCGTCCCGGATGGTGGCGGCAGCGGCCGGGCGGCCGCTCGTCGAGATGGGCTCACGTCGCACGCAAGAGTGGTCCGCGGTGGCCAGCGCCCGCGCCGCCTACATCGCCGGCTTCACCACCACCTCGAACCTGCGGGCCGGCTATCAGTACGGCATCCCGACCAGCGGCACAAGCGCGCACGCGTTCACGCTGGTGCACGACGACGAGCAGCACGCCTTCACTGCGCAGCTGGCGGCTCTCGGCACCGGCACGACATTGCTGGTCGACACCTACGACGTCCCGGCCGCGATCGAGGACGCGGTGCGGCTCGCCGGACCAGGGCTCGGGGCGATCAGGATCGATAGCGGCGACCTGGTGCAGGTCGCCCGCGCTGCCAGGGGGCAACTCGACCGGCTCGACGCGGTGAAGACGCGGATCATCGTCACCGGTGACCTCGACGAGTTCTCGATCGCGGCCCTCGCAGCCGAGCCGGTGGACGGCTACGGCGTCGGAACTTCACTGGTGACAGGTTCCGGCGCGCCGACGGCGGCACTCGTCTACAAGCTCGTCGCGCGTGCTGACGGCGACGGTGACCTGCGCCCGGTCGCTAAGCGATCGGTGGGCAAGCCGTCACGAGGCGGCCGGAAATGGGCGATGCGGCTACTCGACCCGGCGGGCCGGGCAGTAACCGAGCTGGTCACCGACGCCGAGCCCGGCGCGGCGGCGGGTGAGGCGGCCGGGCTGGCGGTGGCGGCCAGCGGACGGCCGCTGCTGCGCCGTCTTGTCCGCGATGGCGAGATAGTCGGCCGCGAATCCGTCGAAGCGGCACGGGCACGGCACGAGGCGGCGGTGGCCGAACTGCCGGCCCATGCCAGCCAGCTGTCGCGCGGCTATCCGGCGATCCCTACCGTCTTCGAGCCCGCCAGCGACTGACCAGCCGGCGGATGCCGGCTAGCGCTACGCTCGGCCTGTGCGCGCACTGCTGATCGTCGATGTGCAGAACGACTTCTGTGAAGGCGGCTCGCTGCCCGTCTCGGGCGGCACCGCGGTGGCCAGGGCCCTGACCGGCTACCTGGCGGGGCCGGCTGGCGACCGCTACGACCACGTCGTTGCCACGCAGGACTTTCACGTGGATCCAGACGGACATTTCTCGGCCACACCGGATTACACGGTCAGCTGGCCAGTGCACTGCGTAGCCGGCACCGCAGGTGCGCAGTTCCACCCCGAGCTAGCCACCGGGCGGGTCGAGGAGATCTTCCGGAAGGGCGAGTACGCGGCCGCCTACAGCGGCTTCGAGGGCAACAGCACCGCTGGTGACACGCTGCTCAGCTGGCTGGCCGAGCGCCGCGTCACCGACGTGGACGTGGCTGGCATCGCTACCGACTACTGCGTCCGGGCTACTGCTGCCGATGCGGCGAACGCGGGCTTCAGCACGACCGTCCTGCTCAGCCTTACCGCAGGGGTGACGGAGCCGACCACGGCCGCGGCCATCAGGTCACTCCGGGCCGCCGGCATCGCGGTCACCGGTGAGCCACTCGGCGCAGCCGGCTAGTTGTCCCCGCCGCCCTCGGGCAGTGACTCATAGATCCGCTGGCAGTCCGGGCACACCGGGAACTTCTTGGGATCCCTGGTCGGCACCCAGACCTTCCCGCACAGGGCGACGACCGGCGTCCCCGTTACCGCACTGTCGACGATCTTGTCCTTCTGGACATAATGCGCGAAGCGCTCATGATCGCCATCGCCGTGGGAAAGATCCGGCCGGATATCGGTGTCCTGGCGTACGTCCGTGCCAGGAAGGACTTCAGTGCTCACGGTCCAAGAGTCTACGCGCTCAGTTCCAGACCGGATCATCAGGGAACGAGGCCACCAGCGCCAGATCGCCGCCCTGGTTGCGGAGGACTTCCTGCCAGAGCCGTTCCGGCTCGGCCGCGAATGCGGCAGCCGGATCGCCGGGCAGCACGAACCAGGCGCCGTCGTCGATCTCGTCGCGCAACTGCCCCGCACCCCATCCCGCATATCCGGCAAATACCCGCATCGACGTGATGCCGCCCTCCAGCAGCTCCGGCGGCGCGCCTAGGTCAACCAGTCCGATCCTGGACATCAGCGGCGAGCCATCGAGCGAGCGCCAGCCGACAGGCTCGGCGCTGCCGTAGGCAAGCGCGAGCGCCAGCGCGCTGTTGGGCGAGATGGGTCCGCCGCGGAAGACCACCTGCGGCCCCGTGGCCAGCGCAGTCCACGGCTCGAGCACCTGGTCAAGTGGCACCTCAGTCGGCCGGTTCAGCACCACTCCGAGCGTCCCCTCGTCCTTGTCATCCTCGACGATCAGCACGACGGTGCGCCGGAAATTCGGGTCGCCAAGCTGCGGGGTCGCCGCCAGCAGCCGGCCGCTGAGGGAATCCTCCATAGGCCAATCATGCGCTAGAAACCTGAGCGCCAGCACGGCGGCGTCTCATTGCCGGACCCGAATCTGCCTAGCGGCGGCTTGGCCGTTGCGAGCGGCACGTACCCTGCAAGTGTGTCCACCGGAACGAGCGGCACGATAGCGACGATGACGGCCAGCCAATCTCCGGCCCGCGCCGTTGCCGCCAGCGGGATCGCGGAGACCGGCGCTCATGCGCAAGCCGAGCCGGGTATCGATGCCGCGCGGCTGCGGGCAGCGGTGTTCCGGCTGTCCAGGCGGCTGCGCAAGCATGACCTGGCCGGGCTGACGCCGAGCCAGCTATCCACCCTGTCGAGCGTCGGGCAGTGCGGACCGGTCCGGCTAGGAGACCTGGCGGCGGCGGAGCGGATCGCGCCCTCGACCCTCACCCGGCTGGTGAACGTGCTGGAAGAGCGCGGATACCTGCTGCGGGAGCCTGCCCCGGACGACGCCCGCGCGTTCCTGGTCACCGTCACCCCGGCCGGGCACGACGTACTGGAGCGCATCCGCGCCGAAGCCACCAGCCTGCTCACGGACATCCTGCTCACCCTGCCAGCCGACCAGCTCGCAGCGCTCGACGCCGCGATGCCGGCCCTGGAGCAGCTCGCCGGGGTTGCCGCAGACCGACCTAAGCGGGCCAGGCCGCCCGAGCCGACGGCACCGGCAACCCGCGATCAGCGAAACTAGACCAGCCTGGCGCCAGACCGCCCAGCCCGGCCGCGGCTAGAACAGCGAGTGGCTAGAACAACAAGCTGGACAGCCTGGTCCTGGCCTTCGCCACCGTCGGGTCCCTGGGCGGGAAGATGGCGAACAGGCCGACCAGGTGCTGGCGCGCCTTCTCGCGTTCCTCTCCGGTGGTGCGCCTGATGGTGTCGAGCAACCGGTCGAAACTGGCCTCGACCCGCCCCATGGCCAGGTCGATGTCGGCGACCTTGGCCTGGGCCGCGGCGTCGCCAGGCTGATCATCGGCGTCCCGGCGCGCGGACACCTGGTCGTAGCCCTCCACGCGACGGATCAGGTTGACCTGACCAAGGCCCATCGTGGCGACCGGGTCGCCAGGGCTGGCGGCGAGCACCTTCTCGAAGGCGGCTGCCGCGCTGTCCATGTCGCCGCGTTCCATCGCTTCCTGCGCGGCGGTGAATACGTCATTCGTGCCCGGGTCGCCGTAACCGGCCGGGTAGCCCGGCGGCAGCTGCTCTGCATCAGCGGCGCCGGCCGCGGCCGGGTCGGCTGCAGAGCCGCCGGCTGGCGGCAAGCCCAGCTGCTCGGCCACCTGCATGACCTGGCCGAGCCATTCCCTGACCTGCGACTCGGGCATGGCGCCGAGGAAGCCGTCCGCGACCTGCCCGCCGACGATCGCCACGACCATCGGAATGCTCTGCACCTGCAGTGCCGCGCTCAGCTGCGGGTTAGCGTCCACGTCAACCTTGGCGAGGACGAACGCGCCGTTCGCCTCCAGGGCGAGCTTCTCCAGGATGGGTCCGAGCTGCTTGCACGGGCCGCACCAGTCGGCCCACAGGTCGAGGACCACCGGCACCGTGCGGGACCGGGCGACGACCTCGGTGTTGAACGTCTCGTCGCTGACTTCGATGATGAGGCCGGTCTGCGTGCCCGGCTGACCGTCCGCGGCCGAGCCCTGCTCAGCTACGCGTTGCCGGCGCTGCGCTGCGGCCTGACGGGCGCCAAGGTCGATGGCGCCATGGAGGGAGAAGTCCCGCGGCTGCTTCATATCTCCATCCTGCCGCATCGGCATGACCGCCCGCGCAGCTGCCCGTAGCTGGCTGCGCCACGTGGTCGACGACGAGTGCGCGGAAGCTGGCTTCACTGCCGGCGCGAGTCGCCGACCACGTCGCTCAGAACGCGGGCGCCTCGAAGTAACTGCCCCACTCCGTGCGCAGCGCATCGCAGATCTCGCCCAGGGTCGCCTCGGCACTGGCAGCCCTGAGCATCGGCGGGATCATGTTCGTCCCCGACCGCGCCGCTGTCAGCATCTCAGCCAGTGCCGCATCGACCGCAGCCTGGTCACGGCCCGCCTTCCTGCTTGCGAGGTCCCGCACCTGGTCGACTTCCACCTCGTGGCTGACCCGAAGGATCTCTATCGGCTTCTCCACCGTCTGGGTGTGGCAGTTGACTCCGACGACGCGCTTGTCGCCCTTCTCCAGTTTCTGCTGGTAACTGAAGGAGGCCTCGGCGATCTCGGCCATGAACCAGCCGTCGTCGATGCCGCGCAGGATGCCACCGGTCATGGAGCCGTCCGGGCTCATCTCCCTGATCCGGGCGAAGATGTCCTCGGCTTCGGACTCCAGCCGGTCGGTCAGCGCCTCCAGGTACCAGGAGCCGCCGAGCGGATCAGCGACGTTGCCGACGCCCGTCTCCTCCATGATCACCTGCTGGGTGCGCAGCGCGATCTCGGCGGCCTTCTCACTGGGCAGCGCGAGCACCTCGTCGAGGGCGTTGGTGTGCAGCGAGTTCGTGCCGCCGAGTACTGCGGCGAGTGCCTCGACGGCGGTGCGCACCACATTGTTGTCGGGCTGCTGCGCTGTCAGCGATACGCCTGCGGTCTGCGTGTGGAAGCGGAGCCACTGAGCCCGCTCGGTCTTGGCGCCATAGACATCGCGCAGCCAGCGGGCCCAGATCCGGCGGGCGGCGCGGAACTTGGCGATCTCCTCGAAGAAGTCAATGTGCGCGTCGAAGAAGAACGACAGTCCCGGCGCGAACACCTCGATGTCGAGCCCGCGTGACAACCCCAGCTCGACGTACCCGAAGCCATCGGCCAGCGTGAATGCCAGCTCCTGCGCGGCCGTCGAGCCTGCTTCCCTGATGTGGTAGCCCGACACCGACAGTGGCTTGTAGTCCGGGATGTGCGCGGCGCAGTACTCCATCAGGTCGCCGATGAGCCGCAGATGCGGCTCGGGCGGGAACAGCCATTCCTTCTGCGCTATGTACTCCTTGAAGATGTCGGTCTGCAGCGTCCCGTTGAGCGAGCCGATGTCCGCGCCCTGCCGTTGCGCGGCGGCCAGGTACATGCAGAACACCGGCACGGCCGGACCGCTGATCGTCATCGACGTGGTGACATCGGCCAGCGGGATCCCGCCGAATAGCGTGTCCATGTCTGCGGCCGAGTCAATCGCGACGCCGCAGTGACCTACCTCGCCAGCCGACCGCGGGTCGTCGGAATCACGGCCCATCAGCGTCGGCATGTCGAACGCGACAGATAGCCCGCCGCCGCCCGCCTGCAGCAGCATCTTGTACCGCTCATTGGTCTGCACCGCGTTGCCGAACCCGGAGAACTGCCTGATCGTCCACGTCCTGCCGCGGTACCCGGCCGGATACAGGCCGCGGGTAAACGGGAACTCGCCCGGCCAGCCGATCCGTTCGAAGTCCGGCACGACGGCACCCGCGGGCGGTCCGTATACCGGTTCCACCTCAACTCCGGACAGCGTGGTGAAATCAGCGTCCCGCCTGAGGGAGGCGTCATACCGGCGCTGCCAGCGCTGCCGGCCATAGTCCCCCGCCTCGCGTGCGCCCATCCGTACCCTCCGGCCCGGCCGCGGCTCGGCCAAATTAGTTGGACGTCCTACTATCTGGGTTCAGCATACCCGGTCGGGTGGGGAAGAAAAGGCGGGTCTCACCGCAACCTTCCACGTCGACCGCCGTCTTATGTACTGCCTGGGCAAACCGCGCTGCACGGCTGCCCGGGCTGGCCGGGTTGCCCGACGGAGCCCTGTCCGGCGCGCACAGTAACTCGACCGAGGCTTGCTCCCGAAGCGGTAGAAATATGGTAAAACGATGCAAGACGGTGGCATGACTGGCACAGGCTGCGCGGTGCTCCGTCCAGGCATGGCGCTCCGCACCGGCCCCGTGTCGCTGGCTGACTCGGGCCCGCACCAGCTAACCTTGCCGGTGCGGCCCGCGCGCGCAGCCAACTCAGGGAGCTCAGTGGCCAGGCTCCGCACGTCGGACCAGCAGGCAGTGGAGGAGCTATTCAACGCCTGCTATCCCCGGCTGGCAGGCTGGGTCCGGCGGCTCGTGGACGACGACGAGACGGCACACGAGATCGCCTCTGAGGCGTTCACCCGGCTCCTATCGCGCTGGTCCGGTCTCGATAACCCGCAGAGCTACCTGTACATGATCGCGACCAACCTGGTCCGGGATCACTGGCGCAAGACCGGCAGGGAACGGACCGCTATCAAGGTCATGACCGCCGCCGGGCCGGCCGACTCGAGCTATCAGCCTGTCCAGGACGTTGACGTCCGCGCGCTGATCCAGGCTCTGCCGGAGCGACTGCGCAGCCCGTTCCTGCTGCATTACTACGCGGGCTTCGGCCTCAAGGAAGTAGCGGCGATGCTCGGCCGCCCGGAGGGCACGATCAAGGCTGACCTCTTTCACGCCAGGGCCAGGCTGAAGCTCGCACTGGGAGACACCCGTGACTAGCCCGCGCGACGATATCGACAAGTGGCTCGGCGGTGAGGTGACACCCCTCTACCCCAGGGCAGGCTCGCTGCAGCGGATCCAGGGCCGGGCGAAGAAGCGCAAGCGCCGGCAGGCGCTGATGACCGCGGCCGGCTGCGCCGTCGTGCTCGCCGCTGCGGTAACGGTGCCGCAGTTGGTGTCGGCGGGCCAGCAGCCCGGCGGGCACGGCAGGCAGCCGCTCGCCATCATCCCGACCGCTCCGTCCGTCCAGCCGACCAGCCTGCCCGTGCACGACACGGTGAGCGGGACCATCGAGGGCCACGGAACCCAGGTTCACCAGCACACCTACCTGACAACCCGCAGCTCCGGAACCGTTCCGCCGGCCCACTTCCGGCCGACGTCCGTCACCGTCGTCGGGGCCGGCACGGCGACGCAGCCGAAGCTCGTAGGAGCGGTCATCGGCCAGGCCGGGCCGCCGTGCTACAACCCCGGCAACTGCACGTCGATGGCCGGCACGGCCAGCTACGGATCGCGCTGGTATGGGGTTAGCGCACCGGTCGCCGGCAGCCCGGACGGGGCCACCGGGGTGAGCCAGCTGCGCTTCACGAACTTGCGCGACGGCTGGGCCTTCGGGCCGGCCCTGTTCGAGACCAGCGGCGGCGGCTGGCCATGGACTCCGGTGGTCACCGCCGGCCAGCGCGTCACCGACCTGGAAGCAGCTGGCCAGAGCGCGGTTGCGATCTTCGCCCGCTGCACCGGTAGCGGCGCCGACTACGCCAGTCACTGTACGAGCTTCTCGTTGCGCCGCTCCGAGGCCGGGAGCACGACCTGGACGGCGGTGGCTGTGCCGGCCACGTTCCGGTCCATGTCGACGAGCCAGCCCTCCTCGGCCAGCCTGGTCATCTCGAGCGGCACTACCGGCTACCTGCTCTCGCCGTCGGGCGCGGTGCTCACCGGTCCGGTTTCCGGCGGCGCCTGGACCGACGCCGGCCAGGCGCCGTGCCAGCCGGGCGCGGCGCAGCCGACCGGATCGCCGCCGGCGCCCAGCTTGCCGTTGGCCCTGAGCTGCTGCTTGCGTGCGACACTCAGCCGGCTGGCAGCACCGACCAGACCACCTTGTGGCTGTCGGCGAACGGCACGCACTGGACCCGGGCGGGGGCGGCGCCGCACACGGGTACGGCCACCTCGCTGGCGTCGGCGACCGGCAGCCCGATAGTGCTGGCGACCACGGCCGGCATCGTCTACTCGGCCGACAGCGGCAAGACCTGGCACCCGGCCAATTTCGGTGGCCCTGCGCCAGCAGGCGGATTCAGCTACGTGGGCATGACCAACGGATCGCAGGGCGTCGCGATGCCAGCCGATTCCTCGCTCGGCGAGATCTACGTGACCAGCAACGGCGGCCGGAACTGGACACCGTCGCCGATCACCGGTGGCTAGCGACCGCACGCCGGCGTCAGGCGGCAGCCGCGCGCCATGGGCGCAGGCGCTAGCTGTCCTTGAAGTCGCCGGCCGTCACCCGCAGGCCGCGCAGCAGCCCGAACATCTCCTCAAGCTGATCCGGCGCGTAGCCGCCCATGCCGAACTCGGCCGCCATCAGGTCGTCAGTTGCCCGCTGCATGACCTCACGACCGGCCGGGGTGATCTCGGCGAGAGTGCCGCGGCCGTCGCGCGGATTCGGCTTGCGCACGACAAGCTGCTGGCGTTCCAGCCGGTGAATCGTGTTGGTAACGCTGGTGGGGTGCACCATGAGGCGCTCGCCGATCAGCCGCATCGGCAAAGCTCCGTCACGGCTGAAGCTGAGTAGCACCAGCGCCTCATACCGGGCGAAGGTCAGTCCGTGCGGACGCAGCAGGGCGTCGAGCTGGGCAAGCAGGATCTGCTGCACGCGCATGATCGTGGTGACCGCGGCCATTGCCTTGGCGTCACCGAACCGGCCCTGCCAGGTCTGCGCGGCGCGCGCGATCGGATCGAACGGCAGTTCCAGTGGCTTCGGCACATCCAAAACGTATCGTGGCCCGGCTTGCCCGGCATTGCATCACCCGCTGTGTAACGCCAATCCGGCCAGCCGGCGCGTACGTGGACATGGGGAATTACAGATAGCTACATTGCCTGCGGGGGATCTACTGATAGCAAAATCCGGGGGAAACTTTGCCGTCCGGCGACGCGGGCACGGTGCCGCCCGGTCACGCGAGCTTCGCGCGGCCGAGCCACGCCATCGTCGCCCCGGACCCGGTGCTGGCGGCCGGCATCGGCCTGCGGCGTGGCCGGGGCTGGGCAGTGCGGTCGGCCAGTTTCCGGGTCGCCGCGCCAGTGCCCGGTAAATCGGCGCTCGGCATGCTCGTCGACTCGCCCGCCACGGCCAGTGCGGTCGTGGACCTGCTGGCTGGCGTGGCCAGGCCGGCCTACGGAGAACTGCGGGTGCTCGGTCACGACATGCGCACGATCCGCGGGCGAACCTCCGTCCGTCGCCGGGTCGGCGTGGCCCGGAGCGCTGCGATCCCGATGCCGGCGCCGCGGATCCGAGGCCTGGTCGAGCACGCGGCCAGACTGGCGCGGCCGGACCGGCGGGACCGGCAGGTGCTGGCCGCGGCGATCCTGGACCGGCTGGGGCTGCTGCCATGGGCCGAGGTGCCGCTGCGGTCCGCTCCGGACTCGATCGCCAGGCGGGCCCGGCTGGCAGCGGCCGCCGTGCATCAGCCCGAGCTGCTGCTGATCGACAGCCTGATGGACCGGCTGCCGAAGCGCGACGTGGCGTTGTTAGCCGACTCGATTCGCGACCTGAGCCGGGACAGCGGCGTGCTTGTGGTCGGCTGCGACAGCGCCGGGCTGGCCGCTGCCTGCGACGACATCCTGGTGCTGACCGATGGAGTGCTGTCGGTGCCGCCCGGGCCGCCCGCGCCGAGCTGGACCGAGCTGGACCCCCTGACTGGCTACGTTGATCCCGGCTAGCTGCCATAGGCTGCCAAGGTGGACTGGAGCACCCTGAGCTGCGGGCGGAACGGTCACGTCACGTTCGCGCCGGACGAGCCCGAGCTACGGGCGCAGCTGTCGGCGACCACGCAGCACGGCCAGGCCTGGCAGTGCCTGCGCTGCGGAAGCTTCGTGGCCGGCCAGCCCAGTCTGTCCGGCCCGGCCGGCGACGCACCGGTGGTCGCCCGCGGCAACGAGATCCGCAGCAGGCTCATACTCCGGTTGTTCGCCATCGAGCGCTTCATCCGCGCGGTCGTGGCGGCGGCCGTCGCTTACGCGCTCTGGCACTACCGCGACTCCCAGTTCTCCATCGAGCAGACGTTCGACCACAAGCTGCCGCTGGTCAGGGACCTGTTCCGGCAGCTCGGTTTCAACATCAACAACTCCAAGTTCGTCGGGATACTGCAGCACGCGCTGACCCTGAGCACCCGGACGCTGATCCTCGTTGCCGCTGGGCTTGCTCTCTATTCGGTCATCGAGCTAGTCGAAGGAGTAGGCCTGTGGCTGGCCAGGCGCTGGGGCGAGTACTTCGCCCTGATCGCGACGTCGCTGGGCCTGCCGATCGAGATCTACGACCTGTCCCGGAAGATAACGGTCACGGCATCGGTTCTGTTTGCCCTGAACCTCGTGCTGGTGGTGTACCTGGTGCTGACCAAGCACCTGTTCGGCGCGCGCGGCGGCAAGCAGGCCTACGACGCGCGGCTGAAAAGCGAATCCATCCTCGATGCCGCCGCCCGCGATGCCGAGGCTGCCCGGCTAGCGTCCGAGCCAGTGCCGCAGCCCGCGCCGCAGCCCGCGCCGGCGGTCACCTCGACGGTCACGCCGCCGCCGCCGACGGTCGCGGCGGACACGCGCGCTGGTGGCTCTGGACCGGCCGGCGACACATCAGCCGCCATCGAAGGCCGCATTACCGACAATTAGCCCAGCCTTCGGCCGATCTTAAGATCCACTTCGCGACGCATGTGCGATTGCTGTCGCGGGGGGCCGGCAGTAGTTCCACATACGTTCGGGCTTGGGCCAGCGTCAGCCCCGGGCGTCAGCCCCGGGCCTCAGCCGGACAGCAGCTCGTCGGCTGCCGCGTACGGGTCAAGTTCCCCAGCGGCAACTCGCCCGGCCAGCTCCGTCAGCCTGGACTCGCCGGGCAGCCCGCCCATCCGGTGCCTGAGCCCGGCGAGCGCCAGCGCGGAGATCTCGGCACTGGCCCTCGCAGTGCGGCGTGCTTCGAGCTGGCCGGAGGCCACGAGCCAGTCACGGTGCCGGTCGATAGCGGCGGCTAGCTCGCCGATGCCATCGCCGGTCGCGGCCGTGGTGCTGACGATCGGCGGCTTCCAGGCTGCCGCATCGTAACTAGCCATGGCCAGCATGGTGCGCAGGTCCCTGATGACTTCCTGCGCACCGGGCCGGTCGCTCTTGTTCACCGCGAATACGTCGGCGATCTCCAGGATGCCGGCCTTGGCCGCCTGGATGGAATCGCCGAGCCCTGGCGCGACCACCACCAGCGCGGTATCGGCCAGCGAGGCGATCTCCACCTCGGCCTGGCCGACGCCGACGGTCTCGATCAGCACCACGTCCAGGCCGGCCGCATCCAGGATCCGCACGGCCTGCGGCGTTGCCCAGGACAGGCCGCCCAGGTGACCGCGACTGGCCATCGACCGGATGAAGACCCGGTCATCAGCAGCGTGCTCTTGCATTCGCACCCGGTCGCCGAGCAGCGCACCGCCGCTGAACGGCGACGACGGGTCCACCGCAAGGACGCCCACCCGCAAGCCACGGGACCGGTAGCCGCGGATGAGTGCGCCGGTCACCGTTGACTTGCCCACGCCGGGCGACCCGGTGAGTCCGACGATGCGAGCCCGGCCGGTCATCGGCGCGATCACCTTCATGACCCGGCGCAGGTCAGGAGAGGAGTCCTCGACGAGCGAAACGAGCCGGGCCAGTGACCGCGGGTCGCCGGCCTGCGCCGCGGCCACGAGCGCCTCCGGGTCGGCCGGGCCGCGCCGGCCCCGGCCGGGGCTCCGAGCCCCCGTGATCCCGGCCACTCGTGGCTCAGTTCCGGCTGGCAGCAGGTACCCGGAACAGCAGCGCGTCGCCCTGACCACCACCGCCGCACAGCGCAGCGGCGCCCAGCCCGCCGCCACGGCGGCGGAGCTCGCAGATCAGGTGCAGCGCGATCCTGGCGCCGGAGGCACCGAGCGGGTGCCCGATGGCGATGGCGCCGCCGGTCACGTTCACCTTCTCCTGGTCTATGCCGAGGTCCCGGACGGACTGGATAGCCACAGCGGCGAACGCCTCGTTGATCTCGATCAGATCCAGGTCGCCGACGGACAGGCCCGCCTTATCCAGCGCGCGCATGATCGCCCTGGACGGCTGCGAGTGCAGCGAATTGTCCGGCCCCGCCACCACCCCGTGCGCGCCAACTTCGGCCATCACCGTCGCGCCAGCCGCGGCGGCGGCGTCAGCCGACATGAGCACCACCGCGCACGCGCCGTCGCTGATCTGCGACGCCGACCCGGCGGTGATGGTGCCGTCGGCGGCGAAGGCGGGCCTCAGCGCCGCCAGCGACTCTGCGGTCGTGTCCGCGCGGACGCCCTCGTCGGTGTCGACGATCAGCGGCTCGCCGCGCCGCTGCGGGATGCTGACGGGCGTGATCTCGTCCGCCAGCACGCCGTCCTTGATGGCGGCGGCGGCGAGCTGATGCGAGCGCGCGGAGAACTCGTCCTGCTCCTGGCGGGTAATGCCGAGCTTGGCGTTGTGCCGCTCGGTGGACTCACCCATCGAGATCTGGTCGAACGCATCGGTCAGGCCGTCATGAGCCATCGAGTCGGTGAGCTCAGCCGGGCCGTACTTGAAGCCGCGCCGCGACCCGCCCAGCAGGTGCGGCGCCTGCGACATGGACTCCATCCCGCCGGCCACCACGACATCGAACTCGCCGGCCCTGATCAGCTGCGCGGCCAGTGCGATCGCGTCCAGTCCGGACAGGCACACCTTGTTGACCGACAGCGCAGGCACCGTCATCGGGATGCCGGCGGCCACCGCCGCCTGCCGGGCCGGGATCTGGCCCTCCCCGGCCTGCAGCACCTGGCCCATGATCACGTACTCGACGCGATCGGCAGGCAGGCCAGCCCGATCGAGCGCTGCCTTGATGGCCAGCCCGCCGAGCTGAGCACCAGTGAAGCCGCTCAGCGAGCCGAGCAGCCGTCCTACCGGGGTTCTTGCCCCGCCAACGATCACAGCCTCACGCATAGCTGAAACGATACCTGTCAGTGACCAGGTCCCCGGAGGAGCCAAACCTGTGCTGACCAGAATCGATCATGTCGGCATCGCCTGCCGCGATCTCGACGCGAAGATTGCCTTTTACGAGTCGACCTTTGGCCTGTCGGTGGCCAGCCTTGAGGTCAACGAACCGCAGGGGGTGCGCGAGGCGATGCTGCAGGTCGCTGACGGTCCGGCCGGGGCGTCTTACGTCCAGCTGCTGGAGCCGCTGGGCCCCGGCACGCCGGTTGGCAAGTTTCTCGATCGCCGCGGTGAAGGCGTGCATCATGTGGGCTATGGCGTGGCGAATATCACAGCTGCCCTCGCGGCCATCTCAGCGTCCGGTATCCGGCTCATCGACGAGCGGCCCCGGCACGGATCGATGGGCGCCGCCATCGCCTTCCTGCACCCGTCCGACGTCGGTGGCGTGCTGACCGAGCTCGTGCAGGCAGTCGCCGACGATCCGCAAGTTTGACCCTCAGCCGGCTTCTGACCTGGGGATTCCGGCCCCGAAGGCGGCGCCGGGGAGCTAGGTGACGTTGTCATACCTAAGTTACATAGTAATGAAAAATGGTATCTCCGGCACTAGCGACCGCGAACAGGCCGCCAACGGTCGGGCAGGAGAGTACGCTGCCACCACCGGACGAACGCAACTGCGTGCCGGCCGGGCAGACGGCAGCTACCGGCAGAGCCGCCGAGCCCTGGCAATCGGACCCAAGAAGCGGTCGTTTCGGTGCGCGAAACTCCCGCTACTAACGTCCCTCCGGTCTACTCAGGATTAGGCGACATGCAGCCCGACATCGATGCTCAACTCAGTAACTATTTTGATGACACGCCCGACTTCGCCCGTGTCATGCGCGGATACGACCCGCACCAGGTCAATGACCACCTGGAGAAGATCAAGTCCGACTCGCGCAAGCACCAGGAGACCGCTCAGGCGCTCCAGCGGGAGCTCGTCGACGCCCACCGGCAGATGCAGGAGATCGAGCAGCCGACGCTGTCCGGCCTCGGCTCTCGCATCGAGCAGCTGTTCCGGCTAGCCGAGGAGCAGGCCGCCGAGCACATCGCCGAGGCCAGGGCCGCGGCGCACGATCTCACTGCGGCAGCAAAGGTCGAAGCCGCTGAAGCAAGGGCATCCGCGGAGAACGAGGCTGCTGAGCTTCGCGCGGTCGCCAAGCGAGAGACTGACGACCAGCGCTCGACTGCCGAGCGCGAGGCCGAGGCCATCCGGACCAAGGCCGGCCGGGAGGCCGACGAGCTCAAGTCCACCACCGAGCGCGAGGTGGCCAAGCTGCGCGCGACCGCCGACCACGAGGTGGCCGAGAAGCGGGCCGGCAACGAGCGCGAGATCGCCAAGATGCGCACGACCGCGGAGCGCGAGGTCGCGCAGATGCGGGCGTCGTCGAAGCGCGACCGCGACGAGATCCTCACTACCTCCAAGCGCCAGGCTGACGAGATGCGCAGCCAGGCGCAGCGCGCTTTCGAGGACAGCGAGGCGCAGCGCGCGCAGGCGGAAGCTGAGTTCGAGATCCAGCTCGCGGCTCGCCGGGAAGAGGCAGAGCGGCAGGAGACCGAGCGGCTCGCCAAGGCGCAAGAGGCCACCCAGAAGATGGTCTCCGAAGCCGAGCAGCGCGCGGCAACCGCGGAGGAGCGGGCCAGCAAGGCCAGCATGCAGGCCGAGCAGACCCGGCGCGAGGCCGATCAGCACTCCCAGCAGCTGGTCAGCAATGCCAAGAAGAACGCCGATGCCATCCTGGCGCAGGCGAAGTCGCAGGCCGAGCAGTTGCTGTCGGACACCAAGTCCGAGGCCGACCGGGTTCGCAGCCAGGCGCAGCGCCAGGTCGACGAGCTCAACAAGCAGAAGGAGAGCGTCGGCGCTCACCTGGCCCAGATCAGCCAGCTGCTTGGTGCGCAGATGCCCGGGCTGGCAGATGTGCTCCAGCCCAGCCAGCAGGCCCAGCCAGCCGTCGCGCCAGCTGCGCCCAAGGCCGTCGCCGCTGCTCCTGCCGGCAGCCATGGCGCCGCCCGGCTGCCGCAGCCGCGCGTCACTCCGCTCCGGCCGACACAGCGAAAGCCTCGCCCAACGGCAAGCCGGCCGAAGGCGACGACGAGTGGTGGACCGAGTAGCAACGATCAGCTAGCGCAGGCTGGCTAGCTGCAGCAACACGTTCGAGGACCGTCTTCCCGCCCGTCGCGGGGAGGCGGTCCTCAGCGGTGCAACGGGTACCACCGGGTCGGCTAGGCGGTCACGGTCTGGCCCCCATCGACAACCAGGGTCTGGCCCGTCATGAACGACGAAGCGTCACTGGCCAGGAAGATCGCGGCGCCGGCCATCTCCGCCGGATTGCCCCACCGTCCCAGCGGCACGTTGGCGATCATGGCTGGCCCGACAGCCGGGTCCTCCCACAGAGTTCTGTTCAGGTCGGTCGCGGTCCAGCCCGGGCACAGCGCATTAACCCGCACGCCGCCAGGGCCCCATTCCACCGCCAGCGACTTCGTCAGGGAGATGAGCGCCGCCTTGGCTGCGCCATACGGGCTCATCAGCGGCGCCGACGCGACTCCGGCGACCGAGGCCACGTTGATCACAGAGCCGCTGCCCCGGTCAAGCAGGTGCCCGGCGAAAGCCTGGATGACGTAGACCGCGGAACTCAGGTTGAGCTGGATCAGCTTGTCCCAGCCGGTCAGCCGCAGATCGCGGAACGGCACCATGAAGTTGGACCCGCCAGCGTTGTTGACCAGGATGTCGACGTGCCCGAACTCGTCGATCGCCCGCGCCGCGGCGGCGGCGACCGCGTCCTGACTGGTGACATCGGCCGGAATGACGATTGCCTTGCGGCCGACCGCCGTAATGGCCTCGGCTGTGTCCGCCAGCCCGTCTGCACTGCGCGCAACGATGGCCACGTCAGCGCCGGCATCGGCGAGGGCGACGGCAATGACCTTGCCGATGCCTCGGGATGCACCGGTTACGAAGGCGTTCTTGCCGGTCAGGTCGAACAAGCTCACAGTCAGTCCTTCCAGTCAGATGGCAGCGGCCAGGCGGCCGGGTTGACCCTGCGCACGATCTCGTTCAGGGCACGATACGGACGTACCGCTCCCCCACCCACAGGTGCTTGGCACCCGGCACTCCGATCACCTCGGCCTGCGGCACCCGGCTGAACCGGGTCCGTGCCGCCGCGGGCTGGAGGTAATCATCGTGCTCGGGAACCAGCGCGAGCAATGGCTTGCCAGCGCTGGCCCACGCGTCGAGGTCCGCGTCCCCGGCCCGGCGCAGCGGCGGTGAGAGCAGGATGGCTCCTTCCACGTCCGGGTCGAGGCCCCATTTGAGCGCCAGCTCCGTGCCGAACGACCAGCCGAGCAGCCACAGCCTTGGCAGCCCGTGGTCATCGCCGTACGCGATGGCGGCCGCTACGTCTGACTGCTCGGCCTCAGCTTCGCCGAACTCGCCGTCGCTGGTACCGCGCTCCGACGTCGTTCCGCGCGTATTGAACCGGAGCACCGCGAGGTCAGCCAGTGCAGGCAGCCGGTAGGCGGCCTTGCGGAGTATGTGGCTGTCCATCATGCCGCCGTGCGTCGGCAGCGGGTGCAGGCAGATCAGGGTGGCGACAGGTGGCCTGGATGCTGGCAGGGCTAGCTCGCCGACGAGGGTGAGACCGTCGGAGGTGCGCAGCGTGATGTTCTCGCGGCGGGCGGGCAGCACAGTGCCCGCGCTGATTTCCGTCATGGCCTGCCTCACCAAGGTCTCTAGGTCTTACCGGTGCGTCTGCGGGCCCGGTCCCGGCCGCCGCGGCCGCCGCTGCCAGCAGGCATTGTGCCAGTGCCGTCGTTCTTCCGGCCCGGGCGTATGGGCGGGCCACACCACCAGGTGCGCGACACCAGGCCGTAGTTCCTGGTCACAGCCGGGACAGCGGTAGAGCTTGGTCGCCGCAGCACCTGGCACCTGCCGGACCACCCAGTCACCGTCCGGCCACTCCTGCGACCTGCGGCGGCCCGAGCCGGGTGGCCGCATCCGCGGGCTCGGCCGGGCCGCCTTTACGCCGCGCTGCCCGGCGCGGCTTGCTAGGCGCCTCGGACGGCAGCCGTCGCGCCTTCCGCGGGCTCATCAGCGACGCTTCCCGGACTGCACGGCTCCGCCTGGCAGCGATTTACTGAGCGAACACGGTGCGGCCGAAACCCAGCGCCGCGGCGGCATGCTCAGCCATCAGCGGCGGCGGCGCGAAGGCCGGGTCGCCATAGGCGTCGTGCATGGCCTGAAGCCCGGCCAGTACGGTCGCCGGTCCGGCAGCGTCGAGCAGCTGGAACGGACCCTGCGGGTAACCGCAGCCCAGTGTCATCGCGGTGTCCACGTCGGCAGCCGATGCGTACCCGTCCTGCACCATCCGGACCGCGTCGGCCAGATGCGGGTAGAGCAGCGCACCGACCAGGAAACCAGGCCGGTCCGGCGCATGCACTGCGGTCAGCCCGAGCCTGGCCGCCATCGCGGCGGCGGCCGCGGCCGCCTTGTCGGAGGTGAGCCCGGTGCAGATGACTTCCGCCAGCGCACCCTGGCCAAGGCCGGACGGCAGGTGCAGGCCGGCCGACTGATCGGGCCGGCCGGCGGCGAGGGCGGCAGGCAGCACCGGCCGGACCGTCGCGGCCGCGATCAGGACGAGGTCCGTCGGGTGCGCCGCGTTCCGGGTGACGTTGATGCCTGCGGATGCCAGCGCCGCCGGCCAGCTCGGCCTCCGCTGCGTCTCCTGACCCGATCAGCGTGACGGTATCCGGTGACGACGCCACGACTCCGTTAGCCGCCTGATCCCGGCCCCCCGCGGGCGACGCTGGGTAGTCGTAAATGCCACGGCCGGCCTTCCGGCCGGTGCGTCCGGCGTCGGCCAGCCTGCGGAGCAACGGCGCCGGGGTGTACCGCTGGCCGCCGAACTCGCCGTGCAGCACTTCGAGGATGGCCAGCGAGGTGTCCAGGCCGATCAGGTCGAGCAGCGCAAGCGGACCCATGGGCAGGCCGATGCCGGCTGTCGCGGCCAGGTCGATGTCCTCGCGGCTGGCGTAGCCAGTGTCCAGCAGCCGGACGGCGTGATTGAGGTACGGCAGCAGCAGCGCATTCGCGACAAATCCGGCCCGGTCGCCGACCTGGACTGGCGTCTTGCCAAGCCGCCGGGCGAGGTCAGCAGCCGCGGCCGCCAGGCCGTCGTCGGTCAGCACGGTGGAGACGACCTCGACCAGGCGCATCACCGGCGCTGGGTTGAAGAAGTGCAATCCGATCACGCGACCGGGGCGCCTGGTGGCGGCCGCGATCGCGGTGACCGACAAGGACGAGGTGTTCGTTGCCAGGATGGCGTCCGGGCTGCACGACCCGGTCGAGCTCGGCGAAGATCTGCCGCTTGATCTCCTGGCGCTCCGGCACGACCTCGATCGCCAGGTCGACGGCGGCGGCATCAAGAAAGCCGATGGCTGGCCGGATCCGGCCCCGGATCTCCGCTTGCTCGCTCTGCGCCAAGTTTGCCCCGGCTTACGGCGCGGCTAAGGGACGCATCCAGGATGCCCAGGCCGCGGTTCAGCGCGTCGGCGTCGGCCTCGATCGCGACCACGCCGATCCCGGCCCTGGCGAATACCTCCGCGATGCCGGCCCCCATGGTGCCCAGCCCGACGACGGCTACCTCGCGTATCTCCATGGCCGCGAGATTACCGTCGGCACCATCGGCACCCGCCCGGAGCCCCGGCATCAGTCATTGTCCGCCATTGACCGCCATTGCCACCGAAAACCGCGGTCGATAATCCTGGCACCGCGCCATTAACGCCACGCAGGCAGATACTTGATCTTATGCCTGTCGGTCTGTACCGGTGAGGGGGACGGATGCCGCTTCCGGATCGCCGTAACGCACTCGACCACGTCGTAGTGATCATGTTCGAGAACCGCTCCTTCGACAACCTGCTCGGCCGCCTCTACCAGCCAGGCGAGGTGCCGTCGTTCGACGGAGTACTGGGCAAGAACCTGACCAACCCGATTCCGCCCTGGGCGCGAGATGCCACCGGCCGGACCGACGTGCCCTACGGCCTGGCCACGAACATGAACGCCCCGAACGCTGATCCTGGCGAGGAGTACCCGCACGTCAACACGCAGCTTTTCGGCATCATCGACCCGCCGTCAAACCGAGGCCTGCCACCCGGTCAGATGACCGCACCGTACAACGCGCCCGCGAGCTCGCGGCAGCGCCCGACGATGGACGGGTTCGTCACCGACTACATCAGCACGCTGACGGCGGAGCTGCACCGGCAGCCCAGCTACGACGAGTACGCGCAGATCATGACCGGTTTCACGACGGAGCAGCTGCCAGTGACCTGCGGCCTGGCCCGCGGATTCGCCGCCTTCGACCGCTGGTTCTGCGAGGTGCCGTCGCAGACCTTCACCAACCGATCGTTCTTCCACGCCGCGAGTTCTTCGGGTTTCGTGGATAACCTGTCGCCGATCGATGCCTTCCCGCTGCACAACGATGCCGAGACGATCTTCGAACGGCTCGGTCAGCACGGCCTGGACTGGCGTGTCTACTGCGATCCGCCCAGTCACATCTCGCTGACCGGGATCATCCACGCACGCCGCCTCTGGGATCACTTCGCGACCAAGTTCCTCACCACGGACCACTTCCTGAGGGACGCCGCCGACGGGAACCTGCCTGCCTATTCGTTCATCGAGCCGAACCTGCTGTACGGCCACAACGACATGCACCCCGCCTTCGACGCGCTCTTCCCTGGTAACGATTTCGATCCGCCCTCGTCGCTGCTGGGCGGCGAGGCCCTGCTGGCAAAGGTCTACAACGCGATCCGGGCATCCAGCTCGGAACGCGGCTCGAACGCCTGGAACACGCTGCTCCTGGTCACCTTTGATGAGCACGGCGGGATCTACGATCACGTGCCGCCACCGCTCGCGCCGCCACCCGACCCGAGCAGCGGACCAGGACAGCTCGGCTTCGCCTTCGACCGGTCCGGTGTCCGCGTGCCGACCATCGCCATCTCCCCGTGGATACCGGCGCAGACGGTGATCACCGGCGAGCATCGCGGCACCAGCGTCATCCGAACGCTGCGGGAGCGCTGGCAGCTCGGCGCGCCGCTGACGCACCGGGATGCGATAGCCGCGGACCTGACGCCGGTGCTCACGCTCAGCAACCCGCGCGATCCTGCTCAGTGGCCCGAGGTGACGCCGAGACCGGTGCCGCCGTACACCGGCGAGGTCCCGGCGCCCGGAGCCGCGCTGGGCGGCCTGGCCAAGGCAGTGCTGCTAGCCGTCATCGCGCTCGCCCGCGCGCATGGCAAGGTCACTCCCGACGTGACCAAGGAGGAGCAGATCACCCGCGCCGATGGCATCGCGCTGGTCGCCGATCTGCTCGGCGATGCTTTCCCGCGGCTGCATGAGTTTCCCGGCTGGCCCCACCTCTAGGCGGGGAACGGGGACCAACTGGGCAGCTGCCATCCGCTCCGCGCGGCCATCCGGGCAGCGATCAGGGCTACCCTCCCGGGGACTGCCCGCCACGGACTTTGTGGCGCCACCGCACTGCCCGGTACTTGGCCTACGCGTCGCGGAGCCGCATCGACAGCGCGCCAGCCAGCAGCGCCGCTGCAGCCCAGGCGGCCAGCACGCCGAGGCCAGCCCATGGACTGATCGGCAGGCTGCGCAGGCCGGTGGTTGCCTGGATCGCCAGCCCGGCGGTCATCGGCGCGAGCTGCTCCAGGTGCCGGTGCGCGGTGCCGCCGCCGACCACCTGGCCCAGGATCGGGAACAGGTACAGCAGCCCGAGGACGATGCCGATGGCGGCCGCACCATCTCGTACGGCGGCAGCGACGCCGAGGCTGAGCAGCGCGATCAGGGCGAGGTAGAGCACCGTCCCAGCCGCGGCCCGCAGCACCGGCCCGTCGGCCAGCGACAGCGCCGGGTAGCCGTGCTGTGGCCCGATGCCGTGGCCGGGCAGGATCAGCCGCCCGGCCAGCACCGAGCCGAGCACCGCCACCGCGCCCGCGATCAGGACGGGTCCGGTCAGGACGGCAGCCTTAGCGGCTAGCACCGTGGTGCGGCCGGGCATCGCCGACAGCGTGACGCGGATCATCCCGGTGCTGTATTCGCTGCTGACCGCTAGCACGGCCACGATCGCGATCACCGCCTGGCCGAGGTAGACGCCGGTCAGGCTGATCCTGGCCGGGTCCTCGGCGCAATTCCCGGCCGGGCACCGGACCGCCGCGGCCACCGTCGCACCGACCACCACGGTCAGCGCGACGGCGGCCAGCAGCAGCCAGCCGGTACCGGGCAGCGTGCGCGCCTTCGTCCACTCGGCGTGCAGGGCGTCGCCCATGCTCGCCCGTTGCGGTCGCGACGTGTCCGCTCGGTGCGCCCGCTGCGCGGGCCCGGCCTGGATCATGCGTCCCGCCGGTTCAGCAGGTAGCCGCCCAGCCCGAGCGCGATGGCCGCCCAGAGGCATAGCACCGCAAAACCGGCCCACGGTTTCAGCGGGAAATAGCCGTTCCCCGGCGTGTAGCTGAAGTCCAGCTGCGCATAGCGCGGGTAACCCTGCTGGATGGCAAACCCGGCCGCGGGCGTGACCCTCAGCAGCCACTCCGCGGCCCCGGCAGGCAGTACGGCCAGCGGCCCGGCGAAGAAGTACGGCAGCACGATCACGACGATGACGGCGGTGACGGCAGCCGCGCCACGCCGTAGCACGGCGCCGACGCCGACCGCCAGGACGGCGGCGACGGCGAGCAGCGCGGCCGTGCCGACGATCAGTCGTACCTCGGTGAGCCCCGGCACCGGATAGACGGCGCCGCCGCCGGCGTGGATCTTCCGCAGACCGGTGAGCAGCGCGATGTAGGCCGCTGGCAGTCCGACGGCGAAGGTGACAGCGCCAAGAACGACGGCCTTCGCTGCGAGTACCCGGGTCCGCCGAGGGCTAGCGGTCAGGGTGACGCGGATGAGTCCGCGGCGGAACTCGGACGTCATGACCATGGTGCCCACGACGAGCACGGCGATCAGCCCGGCGAACGTGCCGACCAGCGTGCCGGCCACCGAGCCATTGGTGCCGCCGTCGCCGCCGGGCAGAGTAGGCGCGATGTCGCCGGACCCGGTCACGCTGAGCGAGCCACCAGACTGGCGGTACCCGCCGCCGGGCGAAGGCTGGCCGGGAGCGCTCTGGCCGCCGCCCGGAGCCTGGCTGGCCGCGCTCTGACCGCCGACGTCGGTGCCGCGCCACGGCCCCCCCGCCGTGCCGTGCAGGGTGACGTGGTCGAAGGCGGCCGTCGCCTGGGTTGACTCGCCGGTCGCGCTGGATCCGCCGACGGACTGGCTCGTCAGGCTGCTCGATGCTGGCGACGCCGCGAACAGCCCGGCTTGCACGGTCGCGGGAAGCCCGGCCAGGGTGGCAGTGCCGATCCTGGTCCACTGTGCGCCGTCGGCAGAGTCGTAGCCGGTGATGGTGTCGCCAGTACGGATCAACCGGAGCCAGCGCGGCTGTGCCGTGCCGACGGCGCCGGCCTCGCCTGGCCTGTCGTAGCTGTAGTTCCACTGCATCCGGACCCCGTGGCTGCCGGTCACCATCATGGCGGCGTAGGGCGAGCCCGGCCGGGTGCCCGCCTTGATGATGATCCCGGCCTTGGACCAGGGCTGGAGCGGTTGGCGCAGCGGGGCACCACCCGGCGAGTTCGAGCCTGTCATCGCCGTCACCCGGACCGTGATGCTGCCGTTCGCGGCCATCGGCTGATGGACGAAGTAGAAGTTGTCGGTGACCGCCTGGCCAGCTGGGCCGAGTGTGAGCGCGCAGCCCGGTCCGCCCAGGCCGGTCTGACCGTTCACCTGAATGCCGCCGCAGGTGCCACCCGGAATGAAGTTGACCGCGATGATCAGCAGGCCGGCGACGAAGATGCCGATGACCCAGCCTCGGACGGTCCGGAACTTGGTCCACTCGGCGTGCAGCAGTTGGCTGAAGCCGTCCCCGTGGGTGTCGACTGCTGCGACGGGCCGAGTGATCGCGGCGGTCATCGCGCGGCCTCCGCCCGGTATTCCGCAGCGTCGCGGGTGATTTCCAGATAGGCCTCTTCCAGCGTGGCGTGGTGCGCCGATACCTCCGAGAACGGCACCGCCTTCGCACCGAGCAGCGCGACGACATCCTCGGCCGCCAGCCCCGACACAGTCAGCGACTCGTGGCCGTGAACGGCGACGGTGGCGCCCGCACCCTGCAGCACCGTCGTCGCGTCCTGGACCGAGTTCGTACGCAGCCTGACCTGGTCACCCGACACCGCGGCCAGCAGCTCGCGGGTGCTGGTGCTGGCGATTACCTTGCCACGGCCGACGATCACCAGGTGGTCGGCCACGTCCTGGAGCTCGCTCATCAGGTGACTGGACACCAGCACAACCCGGCCCTGGCGGGCTAGTGACCGCAGGAATCCGCGCATCCAGATGATGCCCTCCGGGTCCATGCCGTTGAACGGCTCATCCATCATCAGTACTGGCGGATCGCCGAGCATCGCGGCTGCGATGCCGAGCCGTTGCCGCATGCCGAGGGAGAATCCGCCAGCTTTCCGCCGCGCCGCGGACTGCAGGCCAGCCTGCTCGATGACCGCGTCCACGCGCTTGCCGTCCAGGCCCTGCGAGTGGGCCAGCCACAACAGGTGGTTGCGAGCCGACCGGCCGGGCTGCAGCGCGGCCGCGTCCAGCAGTGATCCGAGGTGGGTTAGCGGCCGGTGCAGCGTCCGGTACGGCCGTCCGCCGACTAGCGCGGTGCCCTCGTCGGCCGCATCCAGGCCGAGGATGACTCGCATCGTGGTGGACTTGCCGGCCCCGTTGGGTCCGACGAACCCGGTGACCTGACCGGGCAGCACGGTGAACGTCATCCCGTCCAGGGCGATGGTCGGCCCGAACCGCTTACGTAGTCCGTTGACTTCAATGGTCGCGTCGAGCATGCGACTGTCCTCCCGAGGTTTGTGGTCCCGTTCCCCCATGGTTTCTACGGCCCCGCCGGTGTCAGCACGGTGTCGGCGGCTGACACCGGCCTGACACCAGTGGCCTGGCATTGTCTGGCCCAGGTCACGTAGCCTCGCCCTGCCGGGCGGGAAGCTCACCGCAGCGAAGGATCATGAACAGATCATGAGAGTGCTGGTCGTTGAAGATTTCGAGGTCCTGGCCGAGGCGATCGGCACCGGGCTTCGGCGCGAGGGCATGGCCGTGGACGTCGTCCTCGACGGCAACGACGCGCTCGAGCACCTGGCGGTCACCCGCTATGACGTGGTGATCCTGGACCGGGACCTGCCCGGCGTGCACGGCGACGAGGTGTGCCGGCAACTGGCGGCCGACCGGTCGCCAGCCCGGATCCTGATGCTGACCGCGGCCAGCACGGTCAAGGACCGGGTGGACGGCCTCGGCCTGGGCGCCGACGACTACCTGCCCAAGCCATTCGACTTCGCTGAGCTGACTGCGCGGGTGCGTGCTCTTGGCCGCCGGACCGCCGACCCGCTGCCGCCAACGCTGGAAGGCGGCGACGTGACGCTTGACCCGAACCGCCGGGTGGCGTTCCGGGCAGGGCGGCGCCTTGACCTGAGTCCTAAGGAGTTCGCGCTGCTGGAGTACCTGCTCGCGGCCGGGAACCGGGTCGTCTCCGCCGAGGAACTGCTGGAACGGGTGTGGGACGAAGCTGCCGACCCGTTCACCACCGCGGTCAAGACCACGATCCTGCGGCTGCGAGCCAAGCTCGGCGACCCGCCCATCATCGAGACGGTCCGTGAGGGCGGCTACCGGATCGGAGAGCTGAGATGAAACTGATCCGCACCACGTGGGCGGCCGTCCGAACGCACTGGCGCTCGCTGCGACTGCAGCTCGCCCTGCTGTATGGCGGAGCCTTCGTAGCGCTCGTTAGCGCGGTCCTCGCCATCTCCGGTCTGCTGGTCCGCAGCTCCTCGCAGAGCGCCGCTGGCGGGCCCAGCACATCGCACAATTTCTTCAGCGGCCGCGCGCTCAACGCCGGGCCGGCGCTGGTGTTCCTGGCCGCAGCGCTCGTCGCGCTCGCACTCGGCTGGCTGATCGCCGGCCGGTTCCTGCGACCGCTGCGCACCATCACCTCGACCGCGCGGGACATCTCGGCCAGCAACCTGAGCCGTCGGCTGAGCATCACCGGCCGCGACGACGAGTTCGCCGAACTGGGCGAAACGCTTGACGACCTATTCGCCCGGCTGGAGGCGTCGTTCCAGGCCCAACGGCATTTCGTCGCTAACGCCTCGCATGAGCTGCGTACCCCGCTCAGCGCGGAGCGGACGCTGCTGCAACTCGCGCTCGCCGACCCGGACGCGACCGCGGCGACCCTGCGATCCACCTGTCAGCAGGTGCTGGCGCTGGGCGATCAGCAGGAGCGACTCATTGATGCGCTGCTGACCCTGGCCAGCAGCGAGCGCGGGATCGAGCAGTGGCAGCCCTTTGACCTTGCCGAGATCACCCAGAAGGCGATCATGGACTGGCGGCCCGAAGCGGACCGCCGGAACGTGCGCATCGATGCGGCGCTGACGGCTGCCGCGGGTTCCGGCGATCCTCAGCTGGTTGCCAGCCTGGTCGGGAACCTGGTGGACAACGCCATCCGGCACAACGTCGATGGCGGCCGCGTTGAGATCTCCACGGCGACCACCGACGGACACGCGACGCTGACGCTCCGCAACAGCGGTGTGGTGATCCCGCCAGCCGAGGTTGACAGGCTGTTCCAGCCGTTCCAGCGGCTCGGCACCGAACGCGTCGGCCGCGGCAGCGGCAACGGGCTGGGCCTGGCCATTGTCCGGGCCATCGCCGGTGTGCACGGCGCCACGCTCACCGCCAGCGCCAGGCCCGGCGGCGGCCTCGACATCGAGGTCATTTTCGCGTCGCGGGCTGACCAGGGCGCCGCGGACGCAGACCGGACCTGATAACCATCGGCCGGGCCGTCAGCCCGGGCGGTCGGCGGCGTGCTGCAGTGCCTTCAGTTGATCTTCGGTACCGATCGCGATCAGCACATGCCCCGGCTCAATCGGGGTGTGCATCGGCGGGTTGGCAAGGAAGACCCCGTCCCGGCCGAGGACTGCGAGGACGAGAGCTCCGGTCGTGTCCCCGACGTCCGCCTCCCGCAGGGTGTGTCCGGCCAGCCGGGATCCGTCCCCCACCGGCACCTCCTCCAGCCGGAACTCCAGGCTGCCGTCGTGCATCACCACGTCGAGGAACTCCACCACATGCGGCTGCGACGCCGCGGCCGCGATCCGCTGGCCACCGATCCGCTGCGGGTTCACTACGCGCGTCGCCCCCGCTCGCAGCAGCTTCGGCTCCGACGCCTCGGTGCGTGCCCGGGCGACGATCACCAGATCGGGCCGCAGCGCCCTGGCGGACAGCGTGACGAAAACGTTCTCCGCGTCGGTATTGATCGCGGCCACGAGCGATCTGGCGCGCATGATGCCCGCCCGGTGCAGCACGCCGTCATCGGTGACGTCGCCGACGACCGCCGAGTAGGGAATGCCCGCTACCCGCTCGGCGTCGAGGTCGACGACGACGACCTCAGCACCCATGCCGGCCAGGTAGCCAGCTACCGAGCGGCCGACCCGGCCCCAGCCGCAAACGATGGTGTGCCCGCTCATCCGGGCGATGTCGCGTTCCATCCGGCGCCTTTCGAAGTGCTGGCGAAGATGACCTTCCACCAGCGACTCGAGTACCACGCTAAATGCGTACAAAGCTGTGCCGACGCCAGCCAGGATCAGCACGATGGTGAATATCTTCCCCGCCGCATGAAGGGGATGAAGCACGCTGAACCCTACGGTCGTGATCGTCGTGACCGTCTGGTACACCGCGTCCAGCGGGCTGTAGCCCAGCACCAGGTAGCCGATACTGCCGATGACCAGGACAGCCAGGACGAGCAGCAGCGCGACCACGATGCGCCGGAGCTGACTCACCAGCCAATTGTGACCGCAGGCCGCCAGGCCGGCGGGCGCGCCCCGCCGATACCTGCCCGGCACCGACCGGCCCGGTCCGGCCGACGCCGGTCCCGCTCAGGGCGGGCGCCGCGATTAAAGTGGCAAGATCGATCAGGCCGGCAGGCCGGCGGACCCGGCCGCCCGACGGCGTTCGCGGCCGATGACGATCGGACAGGCGGTGCCTCCATGGAGGCTCACCAAGCTGCACGGAGCGGCAGTAATCGCCGTGCGCTGCACGGCCGGACATTGTCCCGCCGGGACCTGATCGGCGGCTTCGGGGCCGTGGCGTCAGGCGCGCTGGCGGCAGCGTGCAGTGCCACGCCGCCGGCACCGGACCGCAGCCGGGACAGCCCTGACCGCGAGCCGACCGGAGCCGGCCTGCCGGGTAACCATGGCTGGTTCGTTCCCGCCGACCATCTGCCGCACAAGCAGACGTGGATGGCATGGCCAGCCCGCGCGGATATCTGGGGCAGCATGCTGCCGGGCGTCCGGCGCGACGTCGCCGCCATCGCGCAGTCCGTGGCCGGCTTCGAACCGGTCGCCATGGTCGCCCGTCCGGATCAGGCTCGCGACGCTGCCCGTGCCTGCGGCAGCGGCGTCGAGGTCGTGCCGGCGGTCAACGACGACCTGTGGATGCGTGACATGGGACCGGTGTTCCTGGTCGACGGCCGTGGTGGCCTGGCTGGCCTGGATCTGAACTTCAATGGCTGGGGGCACAAGCAAGCGCACCAGAACGATGCGAAGGTCGCCCGCCAGGTGCTGGCGCTGCTCGGCGTGCCGAGGTTCGCCGCCCCGTTCGTCGCCGAGGGCGGCGCACTGGAGCCGGACGGCGCGGGTACGGTGCTCGCGACGGAGAGCTCGATCATCAACTCGAACCGCAATCCAGGCAAGTCAAAAGCGCAGCTCACCGCCGAGATCTGCGGACACCTCGGCGCTCGCACGATGATCTGGGTGCCGGGGCTGAAGGGCAAGGATATTACCGACGACCACATCGACGGGCTGGCACGATTCGTGCGCCCAGCCGAGGTGGTCGTCGACCAGCCCGCGGACCCGCGCGCCAGGAACGTCTGGGCGGACTCCGAACGGCATGCCCTCGGCATCCTGGCTGCGTCATGGGACGCGGCTGGCAGGCAGCTGAGCTGCCGCGTGCTTCGTGAATCAGCGACGATCCCGCCGCACGAGAATCCGAACCTCTTCGTCAACGTGTACGTCAACTGGTATGTCTGCAACGGCGCGGTGCTCATACCCAGATTCGGCGACCGGACGGCCGATGATGCCGCCCGATCGCTGATCGCGCAGCTGTACCCAGACCGAAAGGTTGTCCAGCTGGCGATCAACAGCCTGGCCGAAGGAGGCGGGGGTATACATTGCGCCACCCAGCAGCAGCCCGCCGTATGACAGGAGGCGACCGTGAGATCGAGCTCGCCCGCGGCAAGAGCGCTGCGGAGGGCGCAGGTCCGCACCGAGTACGCCCGGTGGGCCGGATGTGACGTCGAGGAAGCCGCCGGACGGCTAGCGGCCGGCGACACCGGGCCAGCAGGCGATGGCGGACCAGCCGGCCACGGCGCACCAGCGGGCCACGGCGGACCAGCCGGCAGCGACAGCACGAAAGCCGGCAGCGACGCTCCGCTAACCCGGCGGCTGGTCGTTCGCGGATCCGCCGGTGCCGCCATCGCCGCGGCCGTTCCCGGCTTGGCCGGCTGGTCGGACAAGCCGATGCGGACCACGAACCGCCGCGGACCGCGCATCGTGATCGTCGGCTCGGGTATCGCCGGGCTGGGCTGCGCTTTCCGGTTGCGGGCCAGGTACGGCATCCACAGCGAGGTCTACGAGTACAACGCGGACCGGCCAGGCGGTCGGATCGACACGCTCCGCGGATTCTTCGCTGACCGGCAGTACACCGAGCAGCACGGCGAGTTCATCTCGACTGAGCACACCGAGATGCGCCATCTCGCCGCGGGATTCGGCCTCACCCTGCACGACGTCAATGTCTATCCGCCGCATACGCATCCGGCGGATTACCGGTTCCGGTTCGATGGCCGGTTCTGGCCGCAGGCCGCGCTGGACCACGAATGGCACGCGTGGGGATTCCGGCTGTTCTACGACGCTGCCTTCGTCAAGGCCCCCTGGCCAACGTTGCACAATAAGAGCACGGCGTGGGCAAGGCGGTGGGATCGCACCCCCGCGCCGGAGTGGATCGAGCAGTACATCCCCGGTGGCCTGGACAGTGATTTCGGCCGCCTGTGCGTTGCCGTGCTGCTGGACGAATACGGCGGCGACGTCGCGGAGCAGTCCGCGCTCAACCTCATCTACCTGCTGGGCACCTACGACAGCGTCCCGAGCGGCGTGCAGCCGCGCAACCGCCCGCAGCTGTCGGCCACCGACGAGAAATGGCACATCCGGGAGGGCAATGACCAGCTCGTCCGGGAGCTCGTCGGCCGGCTGCCGGAGCGCGAAGTGCGGCTGGGCGAGCGGCTTGAGGCCGTGCGGAGCCGCGGCCACGGCGGTTTCACGTGCACGTTCTCCTGCGGTGGCAGCACCCATGACGTGCATGCCGATCATGTCGTCTTGGCGTTGCCATTCACCAGGCTGCGCGAGGTGGAGCTGACTGGCATAGACCTGCCGCCGCGGCAGCGTGAGGCCATCTGCACCGAGCCGCTCGGCACCAACGCGAAGATCCAGCTGCAGTTCTGCCGCCGGGTCTGGAACGCCGACGGCTGGACTGGCGACATGTACACCGACGGGATAGTCCAGGGCGGCTGGGACGCAACGATCGGCCAGGCCGGCGACGCCGGGATCCTGATCGCCCTGCCGGGCGGCGCCGTGGGCGCGGACCTCGGCCGGCGGTACGGCCTCGGTTGCTATGAAGGACCCGCTCCGGCCGCCATGGCCAGCGACTTTCTTGCGGATTTCAACAAGATCTTTCCTGGCGTCCGGAAGGCGTATAACGGCAAGGCGTACTACACCTGGTCGGCCGGCGACCCGCATACCGGCGGCGCATACTCCTACCTGAAGACCGGCCAGTACACCCGGTTCAACGGCATCCAGGGACAGCAACACGGTAACGTGCACTTCGCCGGCGAGCACACCTCGGTGAACTTCCAGGGATACATGGAGGGCGCCCTGCGCAGCGGCTATCGGTGCGCAGCCGAGATCGCCGGACACCGGATCGGCTGAGGACAGCGCATTCCGGCTACCCCGCGCTAAACAACCAGGCGTGTACACAGCCGCAGACCATACAGTGGAGTGCGTGCGACTGGTCATTGCCCGCTGCAGCGTGGATTACGCGGCCGGCTGAGCGCCCATCTCCCGCTTGCCACCAGGCTACTGATCGTCAAGGCGGATTCCTCCGTGCTCGTGCACAGTGACGGCGGCTCGTACAAGCCGCTGAACTGGATGTCACCGCCGTGCCGCCTGACCGAGGAAGCGGGCCGCTGGATCGTCACCGGCAAGACAGGCGAAACACTGACGATCGAGCTCGATGACATCATCAGCGATTCCTCCTATCACCTCGGCCAGGATCCCGGCCTGGTAAAGGACGGTGTCGAGTCGCACCTGCAGGAACTGCTGGCCGTACAGCTCCAGTTCCTCGGCGACGGCTGGCGGCTGGTTCGGCGTGAGTTCCCTACCGCCATCGGCCCGGTCGACCTGATGTGCCGGGACGCTGCCGGGGTCAGCGTCGCGATCGAGGTCAAGCGACGCGGCGAGATCGACGGCGTCGAGCAGCTGACCCGTTACCTCGAATTGCTCAATCGCGACCCGCTGCTCGCTCCGGTGCTCGGCGTGTTCGCCGCACAGGAGATCAGGCCGCAGGCCCGGGCGCTGGCCGCGGACCGGGGCATCCGCTGCGTCACGCTGGACTACGAAACAATGCGCGGGACGGACGACGGAGCCCTCCGCCTTTTCTGAATCCGTGTCGGAAATAGATTAATTTGCTCGCCCCGTGGAACAATGGAAAAGTAACGCTAGGACCATGGCTGCTCTGGGTCTCATGCCCTGGCCCGACCACGCGAGCGCGACCCCCTGCTCGGCGGAATCCCGGCGGGGCATGGAGGCGAGTACGTTGTTACAACGGTTGCTCAGCATCATCGTGGCGATCCTGATCATCGTGTGGATCGTCTCTGACCCGGCAGCAGCAGGTAACACCGTGCACAGCTGGATCACCGGCATCATTACGTTCTTCCATCACCTGGTCTGAGCCGCTCCTGCGGCAGACGCCGTATTCGAGCTGGCCGGGTGAGCCGATAGCTCCGAGCGTACTAACTCAATGGCCGTTAAGCCGCTATTTGACATAATTCGTCTCTCACACCATTCTGACTCGGCCGGAACCGCCGCGCGATTCACGAAAGCGTCAGGTGAGTGACTCAGTGATCCCTCGTTTCGACAGCATCCGCACGAGCCGGCTGCTGATGCGCCGGTGGCAGGATTCCGACCGGGAGCCGTTCGCCGCACTCAACGCCGACGCTGAGACCATGCGGTACTTTCCGAGCACCCTGGACAGGGTCGCCAGCGACGCCTTCGTCACGATGATCGAAGAGCGATTCGCCGATCAGGGCTATGGCCTGTGGGCTCTGGAACTCGCCGGCACCGGCCAGTTCATCGGCTTCACCGGGCTGAACCCGATGCCAGCTGACGTGCCCGGGGCCGGCGGTCTGGAGGTCGGCTGGCGGCTAGCCCGGCACGCCTGGCATCACGGCTATGCCACTGAGGCCGCGCAGGCAGCCGTTGACGTGGCATTCAACGCCATCGGGCTGCCGGAGATCTGGTCCATGACCGCAGTAGTGAACGAGCCGTCGCAGGCCGTGATGCGCAGGATCGGGCTCGCCGAGTACGCGAGGTTCGAGCATCCGCGGGTCCCGCCTGGCCCCCTGCGAGCGCATGTGGCTTACCGTCGTGTCCGGCCTGCCTGACCTGACCGGCTCGGCTACCTGACCGGCTCGGCTACCTGACCGGCTCAGCTACCTGACCGGCTCAGACGGGCAGCAGATGTGCATTGACTGCTTTGGCCATCGCGGCGAGTTCGGGCAGCACGGTGATCGCAACTCCGGCCTTGCGCAGCCGGGCTGCGCCGCCGCCAGGTACGAACACGGGCGGCTCACGCCACGCGATGACCACCCGGCCCACCCCGCTGGTGATGATCAGATCGGCGCACGGGACCGGCCGCGACGCGCGGGCAGCGCACGGTTCGAGCGAGCTATACAGCGTCGCGCCGGCGAATTCAGGACCGCCAGGGTCAAGGCCGGCAAGCCGGGCCAGGCCCAGCGCGACCTCCTCGGCGTGATCGGCGGGATCGACCTCACGCGAGTATCCAGACGCCAGCGGCCGGCCGTCGGCAGCCACTAGCACGGCGCCTACGGAGAAGGCGGTGAGCGACGGCGGACAGCGCCTGGATAGCTCGATCGCCTCGAGCAGCCAGCCGCGATCCACATCCGGGCTGGCTGGCTGAACCACGGTGAGCTCCGTCGGGGCAGATGGTCGGCATCAACCTACCCGACGCGATCTTCGTAAGCTAGCTGGTGACGGAGTGCCCTCGACCGCGGGCAATCCGGCGTCGCTCCGGCGTAGAATCGCAGCAAATAGTGCAGAACGGCGGTGCAGGCTCATGACAGCCACACTCGGCAATCTCGGGCTCATCAGGTCAGCAGAGACCTTCGACACGCTCAACCCGGCGACGTCGGAGGTGATCGACAGCTACCCGGTGTTCAGCGAGGCCGACGTGGCCGACACCGTCGCGCGCGCACAGGAGGCCGCACTCTGGTGGTCGGGACTCGGCTGGGACGGCCGCAAGCAGCGGCTGCTCGCCTGGAAATCGCACCTGACCAGGTACATCGGGCGTCTCGCCGAGCTGGTGCACACCGAGACGGGCAAGCCGCTGGCCGATGCCCAGCTGGAAATCCTGCTGGCCATCGTGCATATCGACTGGGCTGCGAAGAACGCGCGCAAGGTGCTGGGCCCGCGACGGGTCCGTAGCGGGCTGGTGGCCATCAACCAGGCGGCGACGCTGGAGTACCAGCCGCTTGGTGTCGTGGGCGTCATCGGGCCGTGGAACTACCCGGTCTTCACCCCGATGGGATCCATCGCCTACGCCCTAGCCGCCGGAAACGCTGTCGTCTTCAAGCCCAGCGAGCTCACCCCGGCGGTCGGCGGCTGGCTGGTCAGCTCGTTCGCCGAGGTAGTCCCCGAGCAGCCGGTCTTCCAGCTGATCACCGGCTTCGGCCAGACCGGCGACTACCTGGCCCGCAGCGGCGTGAACAAGATCGCGTTCACTGGGTCGGCCGCTACCGCCAAGAAAGTCATGGCAGCCTGCGCGCAGAACCTCACCCCGATGGTCGCCGAGTGCGGCGGCAAGGACGCGTTCATCGTCGGCGCCGACGCCGACCTGGACGCGGCCGCCGACGCATGTGCCTGGGGCGCCCTGTCCAACGCCGGGCAGACTTGCGTCGGCGTGGAGCGGGTCTACGTCGTACAGGACGTCTACCACACGTTCCTGGAGAAGCTCACCGACCGGGTCAGCCGAGTCCGGCCGGGTGACGACCGCGAAGCCGACTACGGCCCGATGACGCTGCCCGGTCAGGCTGAAGTGATCGAGAGGCACATCGCCGACGCGCTGGCGCGCGGCGGACGGCCCGTCGTCGGCGGCATCGGCAGCATCCGCCGGCCGTTCGTCGGCCCGGTCGTCCTGGCCGACGTGCCCGAAGAGAGCAGTGCCGTCACCGAGGAGACGTTCGGACCGACGATCACCGTGGCCAAGGTGGCTAACCTGGCCGAGGGCGTCGAACTCGCCAACGCCAGCCGCTACGGCCTCGGCGGCACCGTGTTCGCCGGGAACAAGAAGGCCGCGATGGCCGCCGCACGCGCGCTGCGGAGCGGCATGACAGCTATCAACTCGGTTATCTCGTTCGCCAGCGTGCCCGCCCTGCCGTTCGGCGGATCGGGCGACTCTGGCTTCGGCCGGATTCACGGCGCGGACGGGCTGCGCGAATTCGCCCGGCCGAAGTCGATCACGCGGCAGCGGATGAAGGCGCGGCCGAACCTGACGTCATTCGGCCGGACCGATGAGGACCTGAAGAAGGTGCTCAATCTCGCGACGGTCCTGCACGGCCGCCGCTACAAGTAAGGACCTCGTTCCCCTCGTCGTGAGGGCCGCGTCCGGCTACGGCTGGCCGACGGCTGCCAGCTGAGACTCAGCCGGATCCATGGCAGCCAGCGGCGCCCGGCCCTGGATCAGGTCGGCGGCACGCTCGGCGATCGCGATGGTCGGGGCGTTGGTGTTGCCGCGCGGCACCGTCGGCATGACCGAAGCGTCCACCACCCGCAGGCCCTCGACTCCGCGCACCCGCAGTTCGGTGTCCAGCACACTCGTCAGCTTGCTCACCGCCAGCCGGGAGTCACCGCCCATCGCGCAGGTGCCGACCGGGTGATAGAGCGTGGACAGGTCACCGCGGATCCATTCGCGCAGGTCGGCGTCGCTCCGGACGTCGTTCCCCGGCGCGAGCTCCACCTTGGCGTGCCTGCTCAGGTGCCGCGTGGCGGCGATCTCGCGGGCCATCGCGATGCCCTTCACCAGCGGATCGACGTCGGACAGGTCGGACAGGTACGACGGATCGATGGCGGCCTTGTGCCGCGGGTCGGCGCTGCGCAGCCGGATCTTCCCGCGGCTGCCCACCGATACCAGCGTGATCAGCACCGAGAGCGCACGGCTGGCCGGATCGCCGAGGCCACCGTTCAGGAACGGAACCGGAAGCACGTGCCACTGGATGTCGGGCGCTAGCAGCGCCGGGTCAGAACGGAAGAATCCGCCGGCCTCGGCGATGTTGCTGGTCAGCGGACCGCGGTGGGTCAGCTGCCAGCGGGCCAGATGACGCGGGCCCGCCTTTTCCCACAGGCTCCGCGACCTAGGCGCGCTCCACATGGCCGTGACGCACGGGTGATCGGACAGGTTGCCGCCCACCCCGGGGCTGTCCGCGAGCACGGGGATGTCATGCTCGCGCAGGTGATCGGCCGGGCCGACGCCGGACAGCATGAGCAACTGCGGGCTGTTGATCGCACCGCCGGACAGGATGACCTCGGACTCGGCGTGCGCCACTTCCTCAACACCCCGGCGCAGGTAGCGAACGCCGACCGCCTTGCCGCCCTCGATGATCACTCCGGTGACCAGGGCGTCGGTCTCGATCGTCAGGTTCGCCCGGCCGGCCGCCGGGTGCAGGTACGCGTCGGCCGCCGACCACCTTCGCCCGGCCTTCTGGGTCACCTGGTAATACCCGACTCCATCCTGGGCGGGACCGTTGAAGTCGTCGTTGGCGGGAAGTCCCGCCGCCTTGGCCGCGGCGACGAAATCGCCGGTCAGGCTGCTCTTGGACGTCAGGTCCTGAACACTGAGCGGCCCGGACCCGCCGTGGTAGGCCGACGCGCCCCGTGAGTTGCACTCGGCACGCAGGAAATAAGGGAACAAGTCGGTGTAGCCCCAGCCCTCGCACCCGTAGTCATCGCGCCAGGAGTCGTAGTCGTGCCTGCTGCCGCGGATATAGATCATCGCGTTGATCGACGACGAGCCGCCGATAACCCGGCCGCGCGGCCAGTAGATCGAACGGCCCCCAGCCCGGTCCTGCACCGTGGTCTGGTAGTTCCAGTCGTAAGCACTCTTGAACAGCAGGTTCACCGCGGCCGGAATGTGGATCTCGTCGGCGGTGTCCGGCGGGCCGGCCTCCAGTACCAGGACGCGCGCGTCCGGGTTCTCGGTGAGGCGCGAGGCCAGCACGCACCCAGCGCTGCCGGCGCCGACGATGATGTAGTCGTACACGGCCTGTCCTTCCCCGGTGCTCTTGGGCGGCGCCACGTTCGGCCGGGGCGCGCCGACCAGCCGGGCGTTCAGCGCCGGCCGCCGCGCACTGGCCCGTTAGTGCCAAGCTTGTTGCCGTGAACCAGCGTATCGGGTGATTTATGCCCTGCTCTACTAATTTGACGGAATGGGTGAGACCGGCTCGTTGTGGCGGGACTGCCGCGCCGGAGTGGACCAGTTTCCTGCGTGTTTGCTGCGTGCGCCTGGTCGGCGACCAGCGGCTGATGACGGTCACTGCTCTTCTTAGGCAAAAAAGCGCGCTCCCGGCCGTTAAGCCGGGAGCGCGCATCCCCCCACCATGTGCGACCCCTCGCACTACCCGGCGGGCCCCCGAGAACCGCCGGGTGACCGAGGTGCCGCGAGCCGCCTAGCGGCTCTTCGGGCCGATTACGGACCCGGATCCGTCACGGCCGAAACTCCGCTGAAACCAGCAGAGCGACCGCACGCTCCTATCACTCTTAGTATCTGTACGATCTCATATCGTGTTCGCATTGTGAATACCCCACGTCAGACAGCCTGACACCTGCGAGCTTGACGGATAAATCCAGGCGCGCGATGAGAGATGTCACGGTGGCGCAATCCCCTGCAGGCAACGGGATTTCGGACACCTCACGATCTGGCCCTGGAACGGCGACAACTTTCCGCGCTCACCAGAGGATCCGCTCACCCGGTCCCCGGCTCGCCAAGATCATGTAAGTCTCCGTAGTTCATTCCCGGCATACCGGTCAGCAAAATGACTGGAAGCCTCACTATGTCTCCGGCGCCTGGCCCGGAGCCGACCATGCCGTCCCGATAGCGTTGGGCTATGCCACAAGACCGCGATAAGCCCGTCGTCCTGTCCAAGATCTATACCCGCACCGGGGACAGCGGCACGACGGCGCTTGGCGACATGAGCCGAGCGAGCAAGACAGATCCGCGACTGGCGGCTTACGCCGACACCGACGAAGCCAACAGCGCCATCGGTGTCGCGGTTACGATGGGCCAGTTGCCAGCGGACATCAGCCAGCTGCTGATCCGCATCCAGAACGAGCTGTTCGACGTGGGCGCAGACCTGTGCAATCCGATCTCGGAGAGTCCCGCCTATCCCCCGCTCCGGGTTGATAACAGCTATATCACCAGGCTTGAGCAAGCCTGCGATGACTTCAACGAGGGACTGCCGGTCCTGCGCAGTTTCGTGCTGCCGGGCGGCAGCCCCGCGGCTGCGCTGCTGCATGTGGCCAGGACGGTGGTACGGCGGGCCGAGCGAACCACCTGGGCGGCGCTTGAAGCGCATGCCGACACCATGAACCCGCTGGCTGCCCAGTACCTGAACAGGCTGTCGGACCTACTGTTCATCCTCGCGCGCCGGGTCAACGAGCCGGGCGGCGAACTGCTCTGGAAGCCAGGCGGCGACCGCTGACCGGCCCGGCAACCAGGCAGCACTGGGGGCGGCCAGCGACTGGGGCTGGGGCTGGGGCTGGTCAGCCTGCCTGGCCGGCTGCCACCAGTAGCGCCCGGGCGTACCGGAGTTCGGCCGGCTCCTCAGGGCTTCCGGCCGCTGGCCCGGCTGCCTCGATGGCCGCGTCAAGGGCCGCCTGCGCGGCTGCTGCGTCGACCTCGGTGCCCATCTGGCCGTACCGCGCCAGGATCGACACCCGGTTGTCGGCTACCGACAGGAAGCCGCCGGTCACTGCTGCGAAGACATCGGGATCGCTCGGGTTGTCCGGCCTGATCTGCACCAGGCTGCCCTCAGCAAGGATGCCGATGACCGGGGCATGGTCGGTCAGCACGCCGATCTCGCCGTCCAGCGTCCTGGCGATGACGAGCTGTGCCTCGCCGGCCCACAGCTCGCCTTCGGGGTTGACCAGTTCAACCTGGAGTGTCACCTGGCCACCTCACGCGTCCCGGCCGCTGTCACGAAGGCTCCGGTCTCGGTCACTGCCGCTCCATGTCCTTGGCCTTCTTCTCGACGTCTTCGATCCCGCCGCACATGAAGAAAGCCTGCTCCGGCAGGTGGTCGTACTTGCCCTCGGTGAGCGCCTTGAAGGAAGCGACAGTCTCGTCGAGGCTCACAAAGACGCCCGGCTGGCCAGTGAACTGCTCGGCCACGAACATCGGGTGCGACAGGAACTTCTCGATCCGACGGGCCCGCTGGACCGTCACCTTGTCTTCCTCGGAAAGCTCGTCGATACCGAGGATCGCGATGATGTCCTGCAGCTCGGTGTACCGCTGGAGGATGCGCTGAGTCTCCCTGGCAACCGCGTAGTGCTCCTCGCCCACGTAGGCCGGAGCCAGGATCCGGGACGTCGAAGCCAGCGGGTCCACTGCCGGGAAGATGCCCTTCTGGGTGATCTCACGTGACAGGGCCGTCGTGGCATCCAGGTGCGCGAACACGGTGGCCGGTGCCGGGTCGGTGTAGTCGTCTGCAGGCACGTAGATCGCCTGCATCGAGGTGATGGAGTGACCCCGGGTCGAGGTGATCCGCTCCTGCAGCTGGCCCATCTCGTCCGCCAGGGTCGGCTGGTAACCCACCGCTGACGGCATACGGCCGAGCAGGGTCGACACCTCCGACCCGGCCTGGGTGAACCGGAAGATGTTGTCGATGAACAGCAGCACGTCCTGCTGCTGCTCGTCGCGGAAGTACTCGGCCATGGTCAGTGCGCTCAGGCCAACCCGCAGCCGGGTGCCCGGCGGTTCGTCCATCTGGCCGAAGACCAGCGCCGTGTCCTTGATGACGCCTGACTCGGTCATCTCCAGGAACAGGTCATTACCCTCACGGGTGCGCTCGCCCACGCCAGCGAAGCAGGACACGCCACCGAAGTTCTTCGCGACCCGGGTGATCATCTCCTGGATGAGCACGGTCTTGCCCACGCCAGCGCCACCGAACAGGCCGATCTTGCCGCCCTTGACGTAAGGGGTCAGCAAGTCGATGACCTTGATACCGGTCTCCAGGATCTCCGTCCGCGGCTCAAGCTGGTCGAACGGCGGCGGCTCGCGGTGGATGGACCAGCGCTCAGTGATGTTCAGCGACGCGGTCGGCACGTCCAGCGACTCGCCGAGCACGTTGAAGACGTGGCCCTTGGTCACGTCGCCGACCGGGACAGTGATCGGGCCGCCGGTGTCGGTCACGACCGCGCCCCGGACCAGGCCGTCGGTCGGCTGCATCGAAATGGCCCGGACCGTGTCATCACCCAGGTGCTGGGCAATCTCCAGGGTCAGCGTCCTGGTGATGCCCTCGAGCGTCACGTCCACGTGCAGGGCGTTGTAGATCTGCGGCATCTCCTCGGTGGCGAACTCGACGTCCACGACCGGGCCGATCACCCGGGCTACGCGGCCGGAGGCCGTCGGGGTGGCCGGGCCGCCTGCGGTGGTCTCTGCGGTAGCGGTCATGATGCTCACTTACTCCCTGATCGCGTCGGCCAGCGCGTTCGCGCCGCCCACGATTTCGCTGATTTCCTGCGTAATCTCGGCCTGCCGTGCCTTGTTCGCTTCCCGGGTGAGCTTGTCGATCAGCTCGTGCGCGTTATCGGTGGCCGACTTCATTGCCCGCCGTCGCGCGGCGATCTCGGACGCCGCCGAATCCAGCAGCGCGTGGAATAGCCTGCTCTCCACATACCACGGCAATAGCGCGTTGAGAACATCCTCCGGTGATGGCTCGAACTCGTAGATCGGCATCGGGCCGGTCGGTGGTGGCTCATCAGTCTCCTCGATCTCCAGCGGCAGCAGCCTGCGCACCACCGCCTTCTGCGTCAGCATGGAGACGAATTCTGTGTACACCAGGTGGATCTCATCGACGCCGCCGTCTTCGGCGGCACGCTCATAAGCGTCCAGCAGCGTGCCGGTGATATCGGCGGCGGCCAGCTGACTGGGTGTATCGGAGAACCCGCTCCACTCAGCGGCGACCTCACGGCCGCGGAACCGGTGCCAGCCGATGCCCTTGCGTCCGGCCACGTATGGCACGACCTCCAGCTGCTGATTCTCCAGCAGTCCGCGCAGGGCCTGCGCCTCCCGCATCACGTTGGCGTTGAAACCGCCGCAGAAGCCTCGGTCGCTGGTCAGGATGACCATCGCGACCCGCCGCGGCTGCGCAGCCGGCCTGGTCAGCGGGTGGTCAATCTGCTCTGACCTGCTGACCACCGCCTCCACCGCGCGGGTTAGCTCCCTGGCGTAAGGCGCAGCCGCGTGCAGACGCTGCTGCGCCTTGATGATCCGCGAGGATGCGATCAGCTCCTGAGCGCGCGTGATCTTGGCAGTGGACTGGACCGTCTTGATCCGCCGCCGTACCGCGCGAAGCTGGGCTCCCATACTGGGTAATCCGCCTATTCTGTCTCGGCCGGAGGACTGAACTTCTTGATCGGATCCGACTCGACAGCCTCGAGGCTGAGCGGCTCGACAGGCTCCTCAGCCACCAGCAGCTCGCCGCTGCTGACCTCGAAACCGTTCCGGAACTGCTCGATCGCGTCCTTGAGCGCCACCACGGTGTCGTCGCTCAGGTCGCCGGTCTCCCGGATCGCCGCGAAGATTCCCGGCTGGTTGCGCTGCAGCTCCTCCAGGAACTCCATCTCGAACCGCCGGATGTCCTCAACCGGGACGTCGTCGAGGTAGCCCTCGTTGCCTACCCAGACGGAAACGACCTGCTGCTCGACCGGGAACGGGCTGTACTGAGGCTGCTTCAGCAGCTCGACCAGCCGTGCACCGCGCTCAAGCTGCGCGCGCGACGCGGGGTCCAGGTCAGAGGAGAAGGAGGCGAACGCCTCCAGGTCACGGTACTGCGACAGCGCGAGCTTAAGTCCGCCCGCCACCTTCTTCATAGCCTTGATCTGGGCGTTGCCACCGACCCGGGACACCGAGATACCGACGTTGATGGCCGGGCGGACACCGGAGTTGAACAGGTCGGTCTCCAGGAAGATCTGGCCGTCAGTAATCGAGATGACGTTGGTCGGGATATAGGCCGACACGTCGTTCGCCTTAGTTTCGATGATGGGCAGGCCGGTCATGGACCCGCCGCCCAGCTCGTTGGATAGCTTGGCGCAGCGCTCCAGCAGCCGGGAGTGCAGGTAGAACACATCGCCGGGGTACGCCTCGCGGCCCGGCGGGCGGCGCAGCAGCAGCGAGATCGCGCGGTATGCCTCGGCCTGCTTGGTCAGGTCGTCGAACACGATCAGCACGTGCTTGCCCTGGTACATCCAGTGCTGGCCGATCGCTGACCCGGTGTAAGGGGCCACGTACTTGTACCCGGCCGGGTCGGACGCCTGCGCCATCACGATGGTGGTGTACTCAAGCGCACCGGCGTCGTCGAGAGCGGCCCGCACCGAGGAAACGGTGGAGCCCTTCTGGCCGACCGCCACGTAGATGCAGCGAACCTGCTTCTTCGGGTCGCCTGACTCCCAGTTCTGCTTCTGGTTGATGATCGTGTCAATCGCGATCGTGGTCTTGCCGGTCTGCCGGTCACCGATGATCAGCTCACGCTGGCCACGGCCGATGGGCGTCATGGCGTCGATGGCCTTGATGCCCGTCTGCAGCGGCTCGGTCACCGGCCGGCGCTGCACGACCGATGGAGCCTGCAGTTCAAGCTGCCGTTGCTCCAGTGCGCCCTCGATCGGGCCGAGGCCATCGAGCGGCCCGCCCAGCGGGCCGACCACGCGGCCGAGGTAACCATCGCCGACCGGCACCGACAGCACCTCGCCGGTCCGCTTGACGCGCTGGCCTTCCTCGATCTGGCTGAACTCGCCGAGCACGACGACGCCGATCTCGCGGACATCCAGGTTCAGCGCGATGCCGCGCGTGCCGTCCTCGAACTCCAGCAGCTCGTTAGCCATCGCCGACGGCAAGCCGGACACCCGCGCGATGCCATCGCCGCACTCGACGACCGCGCCGACCTCCTCGGTGGAGGCAGTTCCGGGCTCGTAAGCCTCGACGAAACGCTCAAGCGCGTCCCGGATCTCTTCCGGCCGGATTGTCAGCTCCGCCATCTTCTTCGTGTCCTTCGCGTCGGGTTCTGTTCTGTCATTGTCTGTCTGTCGGGTCTGTCTGCCGGACGAGCGCGGGCGGTCGGATCAGGACGCCAGCCGGCGGCGTGCCTCGGCAACGCGAGTCGCCACGCTGCCGTCGATGAGCTCGTCCCCGATCCGCACGGTCATGCCGCCCGTTATCCGGGGGTCAAGCACCATGTTCAGAAGCACCTGGTGGCCATAGCTGGCGGCCAGTGCCGCGGCCAGCCGACCCTGCTGCTCGCTGGTGAGCGCGACCGCCACATGCACCTCCGCGACGAGTCGCTCCCGGCGTCGGGCCGCGAGCCGGGCGTATTCCTCCAGGCTCAGGTCCAGACTTCGGCCGAGCGGATTCACCGCGGCCTGCACAATCAGCCGCTGTGCTTCCGGGGTGACCTTGCCGGATAGCAGGCTGCTGAGCAGCGAGCGCTTGGCGTCGGCCTGGAGGAACGGGTTGGTCAACGCGATCCGCAGCGCTGGCTGGCTCGCCACGATCCGGCTGAACCGGAACAGCTCGTCCTCCAGGTCGTCGAGTCGCCCCTCCTGCTCGGCAGCGGCCACGATGGCCTGAACGGCCAGCTGCTCAACCGCGTCGGTCAGATCACCGGGCGCCGACCAGCGTGCCGCGGCTGCCGCGGCCACCAGGCTCGCGGCCGCCTCGCTGATCTTGCCTGCCAGCACGGAGCTGGCCAGGTTACTCCGCGCCGCGGACGTCCTGGACGGGTCACTCAACGCCCGCCGCAGCACTGACTGGCTGGCCAGCAGTCCGGCAACCGCGAACAATTCGTCGCTGACCGCCGTCGCTGTCTGCGGGCTGGCCGTCACCGGGCCGAGCCGATGCTCGACCTCGGCTAGGGATGCCCTGCTGATGCCCCTCATGACGATGCCCGCGCCCCTGACGCCGTGCTCTGGCTGCCATCGAGGTCGGCCAGGAACCGGTCGACGACCCGGCTCTGCCTGGCTTCATCATCCAGCGACTCACCGACGATCTTGCTGGCCAGCTGCACCGAGAGCGTGCCGATCTCGGCCCGCAGCGAGGCGAACGCCTGCTGCCGGTCGGCCTCGATCTGCGAGTGACCGGCCTCGATGATCCGGCGCTTCTCCGCCTCGCCTTCGTCGCGCAGCTGCACCTTGATCTGGGCGCCTTCCTCCCGGGCCTGCTCGCGCAGCCGGGAGGCCTCGTGCCGGGCCTCAGCCAGCAGCTCCTGGTACTGCTCACGCAGCCGGTTCGCCTCGGCCTGAGTTTCCTGGGCCCGCTGCGAGACCGCCCTCGATCGCGTCGGTTCGCTCCTCCAGGACCTTGCTGATCCTGGGCAGCAGCACCTTCCACAGTGCGACGAAGACGATGCCGAACGCGATCGCGCCGACGATCACCTCGGTCCAGTTCGGCACCAGTGGGTTCGGTGACGATGAGGCCGCTATTTGTTGCAGCATGTGCGGCTACCTTTCAGCCGTTCGGGCTACTTGATGAAGAACGGCACCGCGATGCCGATGAGTGCCAGCGACTCGGTGAGCGCGAACCCAATCCACATGAGACCGGTCACCCGTCCGGCTGCTTCCGGCTGGCGCGCAATTGACTGGATCGTGTTACCGAAGATCAAGCCGATGCCCACGCCCGGGCCGATGGCCGCCAGGCCGTAGGTCAGCGCACCCAGGTTCTGGATGTGGTAATTGATCGGGTTGCCCGAGCTCCCAGGCGCGCCGGCGGCTACGTAGAGCAGGTGATGCAAGTGCATCGCGAGCTGCATTGCTGTGTTCCTTTGTGTCGGGCCGGCGGTGCCCGCCGGGCTTTCTTATTGGTGGCTCAGTGCGCGCCTTCGTACGCGCCCGATATGTAGGTAGCCGTCAGGATCGTGAATATGAAGGCTTGCAGCGCCTGGACCAGGACCTCGAGCGCTGTCACCAGTACGGCGACTGCAAAGGACGTCGCGGCGTAGATCGCGCCGATTGACAGGGTCAGTAGGTACCACGTGGCGATGGTGAACACCAGCAGCAGCACGTGCCCGGCCAGCATGTTCGCGAACAGTCGGATCGACAGGGTGAACGGCCGCACCAGGACGTTCGACAAGAACTCGATCGGTATCAGCAGCGGCAGGATCCATCCAGGGGAACCCGACGGCACCGTCAGCGTCCGCATGTAGCCGCGCAGGCCCTGGCGCTTGATGCCCAGTCCCATGTAGATCAGCCAGACCATGCCGGCCAGCGCGACCGGATAGCCATACTTCGCCATCGCCGGGAAGTACAAGATGGGAATGATCCCCATGATGTTGTTCACCCAGATGAAGAAGAACAGCGAGACCAGGAACGGTAGCCACTTATCTCCGGCCTTGCCGAGCTGCGGGCGCAAGATCTGATCCCGCACGAACAACACGCCGATCTCGCCTAGGTTCTGGATGCCGCGCGGCACTAGCTTTGGCGAGTGGAACGCGAACCAGAAGAACAGCAACACGAGCACGGTGCTGAGCAGAAGCAGCAGGCCCGGCTTGCCGAAAGCTACGCTGCCGACCTTGAACAGAGGCGTGAAATAGAAGTCGTTGATCGACGGCGACGGGAAGCCGCAACCTGAAAAAATATGGGCATTAGAGCCGCAACTCGTAGCGGCCGTGGTCGCAAGTGCGTAACTCACCGAGTTACCCCTTCGGGCTGTCGCGTGCAGACTGGCGCCGTGGCATGCCGCTGCGGGTCAAGGTCAGTCATCATGACGTAGCCGGTCGGCGCGCCCGTACCCGGGTATGCCGAAAGTCTTACTACAGTCGCTTCACCCCAGGTCAGCGCCTTGTTACCCGGAAGATGATCAAAGCAATCGACAGGCCGATGCCCAGGATCATTCCGATCGGGAACAGCACGGTGATGCCCGTCCACCTGCCAACCAGCCAGCCGATGCCACCGTACAAGATCATGCCGCCGAACATGTAGCTCAGGATCCGCCAGCCATCGCTCTCCTGCGGCCTGTACTCCTGCTCCGTTGCGGGGTTGGCACCCTGCTTCGCGTCCCTGATCACGTTGCCCCCCGCCGGGCCGACTGAGCAGCCGCTGGCAGGCAGCACTGGGGGCGGGCCGCGATCTGCCGTCCGGAGTGAATGTCCCAGCCACGAGTCATCGTTTCCCGTCCGGCTCGACGTACAGCATCTTCGTCCGCTGCCACGTCACAATCAGCGCGCCGTCATAGACCAGTACGAGAACGATGGCCGTCAGGCCGAACAGCCATGCGCTGAACGCGGTGCTGTTCTGGAACTGGCCAACCAGGAAGAGCAGGATGAGGATCTTGACGAAATAGGTGCCTATGCCAGCCAGCATCATCGCCTGCGGGCTGATCTTTGCGGCACGGCCCACGGCCAGCACGCTCAGGCCGAAGAACCCCGCGACGACGCCGACCGCGATGCCCGCGGCCAGCAGGCCCTTGTGCCCGCCGAAGACGGCGCACAGCAGCACCATCACCGCGGCGGCTATGGCCGTCACGGCGGCGGATCGCCGCGCCATCGGGGCGAAGTTCGCCAGCATCTCTGGAAGACTCCGGATGATCTTGGTAATTGCTGGTTAGCCCAGCTCAAACGGGGTTGGTCTGGTGCCAGTGCCCTGTCGACACCTTGCTTCCTGAGCGTTACGCCCAGGTTAGCGAAACGTATCACGGACCCCGCACCAGCGTGCTAGGGGGTGCTCGTGAAAGATATCACAAGCTCTCCTGCCTTGTGGTTCACGGAGTTACCTAACGTGACGAATGCCACGGTTCGGCGGCGGATATCCGCAGGTCACCGAGACTCTGTTCGCTAGTAAAGAAACGGTTTCCGATTGGCCTGGATATAGTCATTTCGCCAGGCAGCAGGCCCGTGCGCTGGCTGTCTGCCAGCGCCGCGCGCTAGCCGTCGCGGCCGTCCTGCCCGGACGTGGCGTCATCCGCCGCGGCAGGTTCAGGGTCCGCCGGTCCCGGCCGGTTGACGGGCCCTGATCCAGCGGGGAACGGGGACGTCAGCGGGCTGCGGTCGACAGCGGGCGGAACAGTCCCGACAACCGACCGGGCCTGGCCAGCGGCAGCAGCCGCATCCGCCGGACCGTCCGGCCCCGCCGTCACAGCAGAACTAGCCGACCTGGCCGGGCCGGCGGGGGGTACTGGAGCTGGCAGCGGCTGCGACGCTGCCACCGACACCAGTTCTGCCGCCGCAGGCGCTGTCGCTCCGGCGGCCGGCCGGACGCCATTCGCCACCGTGGCCGCCGTGCCGCCAGCCTCCGGCCGGTGCGTCACCAGCTGCCCGTTGTCCTGCGCGCTGGCGGCTGACCGGCGGGCGCGGCGGCCTTCCCACCACCGGAGCCGGGGCATCGACATGAGCAGCAGGACCGCCAGAGCGGCCGCGGTGATGGCGATGAGGATGAACACAGGCTGCCCATGATGGTGGGTGTCCTGCGGCAGCTCGGTCTTGGCGATGGACAACCACACCACGCTGCCGGAGAACGCTGCCGCCCACAGGTACATGATCAGCACGCTGGCGCGCTGCGAGTGCCCGATATCGAGCAGTCTGTGGTGCAGGTGCTTGCGGTCGGGGGCGAACGGCGACTGGCCGGCCCTGGTCCGGCGGACCACGGCGAGCAGCAAGTCACCATACGGGATGACGAGCAGCGCCGCGGGCAGCAACAGCGGCATGATCTCCGGGTACCGGTTGACGTGACTGGCCAGCACGCTCGGGTCGGTCGAGGCGATGCTCGAGATCGGCGCGTAGGCCAGCAGCAGACCGAGCAGCATCGACCCGGTGTCCCCCATGAAGATGGTGGCCGGAGAGAAGTTGTGCGGCAGGAAGCCGATGCACATCCCGATCAGGATGGCCGAGGCCAGGGCTGGCGCGGCCAGCGCAGAGATGCCGACCACCTTGGTGAGCGAGTAGTAATAGACCAGGAACGAGATGGCGGCGATCGCGACGATGCCCGCTGCGAGCCCGTCGAGCCCGTCGATGAAGTTGACCGCGTTGATAGTGGCGACCACGACCAGGATCGTGATCAGGGCCTTCTGATCGGTCGTCGGGATGAACGTCCCGCCACCGGGATACGGCAGCCAGCTGATCTGCGTGCCGGTCGCGACCAGGATGCCGCCCGCGGCGACCTGGCCGGCCAGCTTGGGGATAGCGCCCATGCCCCAGCGATCGTCGATGATGCCGATAGCCACCAGCAGGCCGCCCGCCAGTAGCAGGCCGCTGACCATGCCAGTACCGGCGATTCCGGCCCGGAGCTGCGGGATGCGGCTGGCCACCAGCAGCCCGACGGCAAGACCGCCGAACATCGCCAGGCCGCCAAGCCGCGGAATCGGCACGACATGCACGTCGCGATCCCTGGCCTCATGCAGCGCGCCGACGCGGACCGCCAGGCGGCGGACCAGCGGCGTGAGCATGTAGGTGACGGCGGCCGTCACCAGCAGGGTAAGGACGTAGTCCCGCACCGCGTCACCGGGCCTGGTTGGGATTAAAGGGCATCAACCGCAACTCTAGAGCACCCGGCCAGCTGCCACGGCTGATGCCCTCCAGCCCGCCGACAGAGGCGTGCTAACGATCAGGCCGAGCCGGCGTCAGCGCTGGCCACGATCTCGGCCACCTCGCGAAGCCGGCCGACGGAAACCGCCCCGCGTCGCAGCAGCCGGGCTTGCGGCCCGGTCAGGTCCACGATGGTGGACGCTACAGCGCTGGTGCAGGAACCGCCGTCGAGGTACACGGCCACCGACTCGCCCAGCTGTTCGCGCGCCTCTGCCGCCGTGCTGGCAGCGGCCGAGCCAGTGGTGTTGGCGCTGCTGACGGCCATCGGCCCGGTCTCGCGCAGCAGGTCCAGCGCGATCTGCTGATCCGGCATCCGGATCGCGACAGTGCCCTTAGTGTCGCCGAGATCCCAGCTCAGCGTCCTGGCGGCGCGGCAGACGATGGTCAGGCCGCCCGGCCAGAACTCATCGATCAGCTGGCGGCCGTCCGGGCCGAGGTCATCGACCAGGGCCTCGGCCGCCCGGACCGTGCCAACCAGCACTGGCGGCGGCATGTCCCGGCCACGTCCCTTGGCCGCGAGTAGCCGGCGTCACCGCGGCCGGGCTGAACGCGTCGGCGCCCACCCCGTACACGGTGTCGGTGGGCAGCACGACAAGTTCCCCGGCCAGTACCGCTGTCACCGCAGCAGCCAGGCCCTCGGTGCGCTGGGCAGCGTCCGCACAGTCGAACCATGCGCTCATAGCCGATCATCCTGCCATGGCTGCGCTCGCGCCATGACCGTGCTGCGCGCGGTCGTGGCGGGTGCCCGTCTAGACATGGCCGCCGGGCCAGACCGCGGTGACAAACCGGTCGCGTCCAGCCAGGTCCGGGTGGTTGCGCGGGTCGCGCCAGCCGTTCTCCTCGGCGAACACCCAGTAGACAGCGGCGCCCTGCTGGGCGCCGTGCTCGACCGCGAGCAGACCGCCCGGCCGGAGCAGGCGGCGCGCCGTTCCCGCCACAACCCGGACAGCGTCGAGGCCGTCTTTGCCGCCGCCCCACAGGGCGGTGGCGGGGTCGTACTCCCCCACTTCCGGCGGCACCCACGAGCCGGACGGGATGTACGGCGGGTTGCTGACGACCAGGTCGAACTGCCCGTCGAGCCCGGCCAGCGCGGCCCCGAAGTCGCCGGCATGCAGCCGCACCCGTCCGGCGGTGTGCGGCGACGCGGCCGCGACGCCGGCGATGTTGCGCTCGGTCCACTGCCTGGCCAGCGGGTCTGCCTCCACCGCGTGCACAACCGCACGCGGAACTTCCTGTGCGATCGACAGCGCGATGGCGCCCGACCCGGTGCCGAGGTCGGCGACGAGAGGCTCGGCCACGTCCATCGCGGCCAGCTGCTCGATCGCCCAGCCGGTCATGACCTCGGTCTCCTGCCTGGGCACGAATACGCCGGGCCCGACCGCGAGCTCGAGATAACGGAAGTAGGCGATCCCGGTGATGTGCTGCAGCGGCTCACGGGCCTGCCGCCGGGCGATGTCGTCCCAGAACCGGGGGTCAAAACGGGCATCAGGCACCAGGTGCAGTTCACTGCGGGCGACCCCGTGCAGCCGGGCGGCAATCAGCTCGGCATCGGTGCGCGGCGACTCAACCCCGGCTTCGGCCAGCCGGGCAGTGGCAATAGCGATCTCGTCAAGCAGCAAGCTCACTGCTAGCCCGCCCGGAGAAAATCATGATCGCGAAAACTCTGCGTCGCATAGCGCGTCAGAGTCTTCGCGATCATGAAAATCACGGTCAGTTCCCGTCGGAGCCGGCGATCTTCTCGGCGCGGTCAGCCTCTACCAGGGCACTGATGACGGCATCCAGGTCGCCGTCAATGACCTGGTCCAGGTTGTAGGCCTTGAAGCCGACCCGGTGATCGGAGATCCGGTTCTCCGGGAAGTTGTACGTCCTGACCCGCTGAGAGCGGTCCACCGTGGCCACCTGGCTCCGCCGGTCGGCAGAAGCCTGCGCGTCGGCTTCCTCCTGCGCGACGGTAAGCAACCGAGCCCGGAGCACCCGCATGGCCTGCTCTTTGTTCTGCAGCTGGCTTTTCTCGTTCTGGCAGGAGACGACGACGCCAGTCGGCAGGTGGGTGATCCGCACCGCTGAGTCCGTGGTGTTCACACTCTGCCCGCCCGGCCCGGAGGACCGGAACACGTCGATCTTCAGGTCATTCGGGTCAATCGTCACTTCGACCGGGTCTGCCTCGGGCATGACCAGCACGCCGGCGGCCGAAGTGTGGATCCGGCCCTGTGACTCGGTGGCCGGGACCCGCTGGACCCGGTGCACTCCGCCCTCGTATTTCAGCCGTGACCAGGCACCCTCGTCACCCCTGGCCTTGATGGCGACCGTGGCGTCCTTGTAGCCGCCAAGGCCGGTGATGGTCGAGTCGAGCACTTCGGTCTTCCAGCCCTTGCGCTCGGCGAACCGCAGGTACATCCGCAGCAGGTCGCCGGCGAACAAGGCCGACTCGTCGCCGCCCTCGCCCGCCTTGACCTCAAGGATCACGTCCTTGTCGTCGTTCGGGTCGCGCGGCACGAGCAGCACATTCAGCCGTTGCTCAAGCTCTTCACGATGCTCGGCGAGCTGCTGAGCCTCGGCTGCGAACGAGGCATCCTCCGGGCGCCAGCTCGCGGGCGGTCGCCTCGTCTTGCGAGGTCGCCAGCCACTCGGCGTAGGCCTGGACGATCGGCGTCAGCGCGCCGTAGCGGCGGCTCAGCGTCCGGGCTCGTTCGGCGTCTGCGTGGATCGCCGGATCGGAGAGGTCCTTCTCCAGCTGCGCATGCTCGGCAGTGAGGTCGGCAAGCCGTTCAAACACTGCTTACCTCCTCAGATCGCCATGACTAACGCCGGACAAGCCAAACCGTTCCCTTCCAGACGTCTTCCGGAAGGGAACGGGGTTGTCGCCCGGCTACTTGCCGTCGGCTGCCTTCTTGCCGAACCGGCGCTCGAACCTGGCGACGCGGCCGCCAGTGTCCAGGATCTTCTGCTTGCCCGTGTAGAACGGGTGGCAGCTCGAGCAGACGTCGGCGTGAATGACGCCGTTCTTGGCAGTGCTGCGGGTGGTAAAGCTGTTGCCGCAGCTGCAGGTCACCGTGGTGACCACATACTCCGGGTGGATTCCGGACTTCATTGCTACTCCTGGTTCCCGCGGTCGCCGGGTCGCCCGCGCGCTTTGGCGCTGGGCGTGAACCGGAACCGCACTGTGGTGGTTTCACCAGTGGGCTGGCCTACCAGTGTGCCAGATGCTGCAACGTGCGCAGGCACCCGGACATTCCCGACGGCGGGCGGGCGGACCGTAGCGTGGCCCGCCCGGCCAGCCGCTTCGGGCTACGACGCCGGGCTGGTCTTGACGACCTTGAGCAGGAACTCGGTGTTGCTCTTGGTGTCCCTCATCCGGTCCATGAGCACTTCAAGCGCCTGCTGCGGCTCCAGGGTGTGCAGCACCCGGCGGAGCTGCCAAACGATCTTGAGCTCCTCCGGCGTCATCAGCAGCTCCTCCTTACGAGTGCTGGACGCGTCCACGTCCACCGCCGGGAAGATGCGCTTGTCGGAGAGCTCACGACGCAGCCGCAGCTCCATGTTGCCGGTCCCCTTGAACTCCTCGAAGATCACTTCGTCGGCGCGGGAGCCGGTCTCGATCAGTGCCGTGGCCAGGATGGTCAGCGAGCCGCCATGCTCGATATTGCGGGCGGCCCCGAAGAACCGCTTCGGCGGGTACAGCGCGGTCGAGTCGACACCGCCGGACATAATCCGGCCGCTGGCCGGGGCAGCCAGGTTGTAGGCGCGGCCCAGCCTGGTGATCGAGTCGAGCAGCACGACGACGTCGTGGCCCATCTCGACCAGCCGCTTGGCCCGCTCGATCGCCAGCTCGGCGACCGTGGTGTGATCCTCGGCCGGGCGGTCGAAGGTCGAGTGAATGACCTCGCCCTTGACCGTGCGCTGCATGTCGGTGACTTCCTCGGGCCGCTCGTCGACCAGCACGACCATGAGGTGGCACTCGGGGTTGTTCTTAGTGATGGCGTTGGCGATCGCCTGCAGGATCATCGTCTTGCCCGCCTTGGGCGGCGACACGATCAGTCCACGCTGGCCCTTGCCGATCGGGCTGATCAGATCCATGATCCGGGTGGTCATGATCGTCGGGTCGGTCTCCAGCCTGAGCCGCTCCTGCGGGTACAGCGGTACCAGCTTGTTGAACTCGGGCCGGTTCTTGGCCTGCTCCGGGTCGAGCCCGTTGATCTTGTCGAGCCGGACGAGCGCGTTGAACTTCTCCCGCCGCTCACCCTCGCGTGGCTGCCGGATCGCACCCTCGATCACGTCGCCCTTGCGCAGGTTGTACTTGCGGACCTGGGACAGCGACACGTACACGTCGTTGGAGCCGGGCAGATACCCAGTGGTGCGGACGAAGCCGTAGTTGTCGAGCACGTCCAGGATGCCGGCAATCGGGATCAGCACATCGTCCTCGCTGATAACCGGCTCGGCCTCGTTGCCACCGCCGCGCTCGCGGCGGCCCCGCTGGGTGTTCCGGTTGCGGAACCGGTCCCGGCTGCGGCGGTTGCCCGACCCATCCCGGTCGTCGTCGCGACCGCCCTGGTCACGGTCCCGGTTGCCTTGCTGGTCACGGCCATTCTGGTCCCGGCCGCCTTGCTGCTCCCGGCCGCTCTGCTCGCGCGGACCGCCCTGGTCACGGGAACCGCCCTGGTCACGGTCCCGGCCGCCCTGCTGGTCACGGCCATTCTGGTCCCGGCCGCTCTGCTCGCGCGGACCGCCCTGGTCGCGGCCGGCCTGGCCAGCGTCGCGGCCCTGGTCGCGCACCTCACGGCCCTGGTCATCGCCATCGCTGGCAGCCTGCGGCTGGCCGCCGCTGCGGCTGTTGCTGCGCCTGCGCCGGTCGGTGCGCTGGCCGTCTCCGCCCTGCTGATCATCGACACCGTGCTGAGCATCCTCGCGCGGCGTTCCGTTGACGGGGGCGGCAGACGCCGCGCCACCGGTCAGGCCGGCCGACACCGGGCCGCTGGCCGTCGCGCCGCCGATGCCGGCGTCGCCGTGGGCTGCGCTCTCGCCGATACCGCCAGCGCTGGGGCTGCCCAGCCCTGGCTGTGTCGATGTCTGTGATTCCATGGCGTCCCGCTCAAAGGTGCGGTCAGCGCCGGCTCCCGCAGGCGCGCCCCGCTGGGCTGAGTTGTCGGAAGTCTTGAATTGCTGGGCCAGCGGCTCCTGGCCGGGGGCTGCGGCAGCCCCGGACGCTCCGCCCTGCTGGCCAAGGGGCCTCGCCTCGTGCGACCCCCCGCCCTGCCGGTTTTCCGATCGCCGTTCCTCGATGGCCGCGATCAGCTGACCCTTGCGCATCCTCGCGGTCCCCGTGATGCCAATCGACTGGGCGACCCGCTGAAGCTCGGGCAGCAGCATCGCCGACAGGCTTGCTGGCCGACCGGCCGGGCCGCTCACTGCATCCGCGCTGGCGTTACTGCCCGTGGCCGCATCGACGGCATCCGGCGAGGAGCGTACCGCGCCGGCCGGCTCGTGGGAAGTCCCAGCCGACCCCGCCACGCCGGCGGAGTTACCGGCGGGTCCGGCCATATGCGGCCTGGGCGCGTCGGCAGATTCCCCGTTCTCAGCTGAGAACAGGTCCAAGGTTTCGCTCACAAGGGGTCCTTCCCAGGGTGCGGGTCTCGGCTGCCACTGCAACCGTCTGCCCGCTGTCGCGTTAGTATCTGCCACCGCCGCCTGCCACCACCGCAGCTGACAGGCCATCCCGGAGGCGGCGCGTGGCCGCATATGTCCTTGCCGCCCAGGTCCTTGGCTAGGGCAGGGCAGACTGGGAACTCCCGCGATGAGCAGATGAATGTTGAGATCGCACGCCGCCGAGCACTCACGAACTGATCGGATGGAGTGCGAACGAGCACCTCTCCCCAGTGCGGGGCATCTGGTGCAGCATTTAGCTTAACACCACCATGACCCGCGGCATTCCTTCGGCAGCGACCCACTGCATTCCTTTGATGGCATCCGCGTAGCGCGGACGGAGCCGACAGCGGCACCTCGACCTGCCGAGACCGCACCAGGAGAGGTGCTGGGCCGTTCCCGGGTAGGCTCGCGCCAGCGGCTGCGTGGCGGGAATCAGTCTGGCGCGGAGAACCGGGGCGAGCCTTAGCTGTCGACGTCCAGGGGGGCTTACATGCCATGCGCTACCCGTTTCGCGGGCTCTTGAATCTTAAGCTCGCAAATCGCTGCTCCCCCGGATGTCCCTAGTTGTTCCAGTTGACCCGCGAACCTACTTCAACCTGGTGATTCTCTTCAAGTACCTAGTTCGGAAAACGCCCGGTCATAGCCGGTCGGCCGCGTCGATTCCGGTCAGCGCCAGGCCCGCGGCGAGCACGGTCCTGGTCGCGTCCGCCAGCAGCAGCCGGGCACCAGCCACGTCACCGCGGCGCGCGGCGCGGCCGCCGAACGGCAGCGCCGGGCTTTCCTGCCTGCAGGTCGTCCAGGCCGCAGCCAGCTCATCCAGGTACCGGGGCAGCTCATCCGGACGGGACCTCCTGGCCGCCGACGCTACCGTCGGCGGCAGCCACGACAGCAGGCCCAGCAACCGCAGCTCGGCCGCGCCGCTGAGCGCCTCGGCTACATCGTCGGCCACGCCTGCTCGCTCAATCCGCAGGTCAGCAGCCCAGCGAAGGTTCGAGGCGGCATCGGCATGGGCCACCCGAATCGCAGTCACCGCGGCAGGCATCCGGATACCAGGGCGCAGCTGCCACGCCAGCCGGCCAGCCCTGCCAGGCAGCGTCCTGGCGACGCTGTAGCGGACGGCGGATTCCCCGAACCAGGCCACAGCCGTGCCCACCGGCGAATCGCTGGCGGGCACCACGACCGAGCGAGGACCCCGTTCCCCCGCTGATGCGGCGTCTGCTCCGGCCGCCTGCGACATGCGACCGGTCATCGCGTCGGCCTGTTCCCGCCAGGCACGCGGCCAGTTCTGCGCGGCCGCCAGGTCGGGCCACGGCGCAATAGTCACCGCGGTGCCGCGCAGGGTCGTGCTGTGCGCGCAGGCCTGGCCAGCCGCGACCATCCGGCCCGCGACACCCGCCAGCCTGCTGTGCGTGACGGTGACCGTGAGGTAACCGGCCGCGGCTGGCCGGGCCGCCCGCACCCACGGCACGGCCCGCAGCGGCCCGGCCAGGGCGGCGGCCACGTCAGCCGGGTCTGTGTCGCCGAGTCGGGCGATCCGGAACGGAAGTGACGTCGCGAAGCGGGCTGGATCACCGTCCGGCGCCGGGCGCCAGGTGCCGTCCGGCGTCAGCTCGGCCGCGGCCGCAGGCAGTGTTCCGTCTGCGGACAGCTGCCGCAGCGCGGCGGCCAGCTCGGTGCTGAGGTCGCCGGTGATCATTGCGTCAGGCTAAGCCGGGTCGGCTGGCCCGGCGGTTCAGTCGTAAGAACTGGCCGGGGCGCCAGCCAGCTCGCGGATGACCCGGATCATCTCAGCCGGGTCGAACGGCTTGGTCAGATAGGCATCAACGCCGATCTGCCGACCGCGGTCCCGGTCGTCCTCCTGGGCCCGGGCGGTGATCAGCACGACCTTGATGCCGGCCGTGGCCGGGTTCCGCCGCAGTTGTGTCGCCGTCACCCAGCCGTCCAGGCGCGGCATCATGACATCCAGCGTGATCACGTCCGGGTCGACTTCAGCTACCTTTTCCAGGCAGTCGCGCCCGTCCACGGCGGTGACCACCTCGAACCCTTCGAGGGTGAGGTTGACGGCAATGAGCTGCCTGATGACCTCGTCGTCATCGACAACCAGCACACGGCCAAGTCCCTGCGTCACGGCGCGAGGTTATCGGAAGCCTGCTAGCTGAGGGGAGCAGATCGGCTTCGTGTCCGGCGATACTTCGGCCTGATACCCTAAGCTCCAGCTTGCGGGCCAGTCTCGCGGGCCAGATGAGCGCAGGCCCCCATAGCTCAGGGGATAGAGCACCGCCCTCCGGAGGCGGGTGCGCAGGTTCGAATCCTGCTGGGGGCGCCTTTGCGATGTTTCGTGCCTTGCGTGTCCCGTCGGCCAGTCCAGGTCAGAAGGTCATGGGGCACCAGGGTGCCGCTTCCCACGACATCGCGGTGGAGAGCGCCGCGAGGGAACCCGGCGTCGCCTCGGTGATCAGGCCCGCCTTGGCCATGGCCCTTAGCCGCGTGCCGCCGAGGTACGCGGCGCCCACTGCCCAGACGGGCAGCACCACATCGGCCGGGGCGGTGGTCCGTTCGCAGGTGGCGCGGAAGCCCGCGGGAGCGGCACCAGGCTCCGCGGCCAGCCTCCAGCGGCCCGCGTTTTGCGGGCACAGTTCGTCGGCGACCTCGATGACCACGTCGACCGGGCATGCGTAGTGCCGCTGCGCCAATGCCCTGCCCACCTCTACCAGCCGGACCCACAGCCCATCGCTGACCAAGGACCGGACCCGGCGCGGGTCGGCCAGCAGGTATAGCAGCGGGTCATCCACCGGGCGCATCCTGGCGTGGAATTCGCTGACCAGGTCCCGGCTGAGCAGGTTGTCCCAGAGGGCCGCAGTCGCTGCGGCGTCGGTGGTGATCGCCTCGCTGACCTCCAGGACACCTTCCGGCAAAGCCCGCGTCATCATCCCAGCGCTCCGTCGACGTGAACACCGCATACCCCCGCGGCCCCGAGTCGTCCTCGGCCAGCACGCACCGTTTCTGCCGGGATGGCTCGCCGTCGGAGTGCAGGTCGGTGAGCAGGCGGTCCCACCATGGCTCCGTGCGGGCATACTGGCCGGGCCGCTCGGCCAGTGCCAAGTCGTAGACCTGAGCCAGCTCGGCCCTGACCGACAGCGGTTCGGCGATTCGCAGGCGCAGGCCGGGATCAGCCGGTGCGCCGGGTGCCAGCGTGCCCTCTCCGCGCTGCAGTCGGTAAGCGGCGTGCCAGGAGGCGCGCCCGTAACCGTACCGCCCGTAAATGCCTGATTCGGAGCTGAACAGCACGGCCACCGCCTCGCCCCGCTCGCTCACATCGGCTAGCTGGCGGCGCATCAGCGTGGACAAGATGCCCTGGCGGCGGTGCGAGGGAAGCACCGCAACCAAGCTCACCCCGGCGACCGCGGCCAGCGCCCCGGGCACCCGCATCTGGAAGCTGAACACACCCGCCGAGCCGACTATCGTGTCGCCGTCGAACGCGGCCAGGGTCCGGCCGAAGTCCAGACGGGCCAAGAGGTTGGCGCGGGCAGCCTCGGACATCGGCGTGCCATGGGATGCGTGCTGGTCGACGGCGAGAAAGTCAGCGAGCTCGTCCTCGGCGACCGGGCGGATCGGGTAGGTGGCCATGTCCGCCTTCCTACCAAGCGGACACGATCACGCCCACTCCTTATCGCACCGGCCTGGATCCGCCGCTACATCATCTGGCGGACAAACCACGCCCACGACGAACGGCTACGCCAGCCGATGAGCGAGCACGTGCGAGGATCCACGTTGTGAAGGCGGAGCTCGTTTCGCGTGCGAAGGCCGCCGCGACAGCACTGGCCGGAGAGCTGCATCTGCGGGCCGACGACGCAGTCGTAATTCACAATTCGAACAAGCTCGCGCTACGTCTGCTGCCGTGTGGCGTCTTCGCCCGAGTAGCACTGGCGGGCCAAGAGGTAGCCGCGTTTGAGGTCGAGCTCGCTCTGCAACTCGCTGGCACCGCGAGCCCCGTCGCAGCGCTGGAGCCGCGGGTGGAGCCGCGGGTCTACCAACGCGATGGCTTCGCCATGACCTTGTGGACCTACTACGAGGCCGTGGCTCCTGAGGGGGACCTGCCAGGCGCATACGCAGACGTGCTCCAGCGCCTGCACACCGGCATGCGAAGCGTCAAGATCGCAACCCCGCACTTCGGGGACCGAGCCGCAGAAGCTGAACAGCTCGTCACGCGCCGAGACCAAACCCCCGCCCTCGCTGAGGCCGACCGGCACCTCCTGCTCAGCACGCTGCACAGCGCTCGTGAACGGATCCGCAGCCGCGGTGCTGCCGAGCAGCTGCTGCACGGCGAACCGCATCCTGGCAACCTCCTCAGCACCCGGGACGGCCTGCTGTTCATCGACTTCGAAACATGCTGCCGCGGACCCATCGAGTTTGATGTTGCCCACGTGCCAGCGGAGGTCAGCGCGCGCTATCCGGACGTCGATCAAGTACTGCTCGCGCAGTGCCGGCGGCTCGTCCTTGCGATAGTCGCCGCCTGGCGCTGGGACATCCGCGATGAATACCCGGATGGGCACCAGCACGGCCGGGACATCCTGTCCCTGCTCCGCCAGGGTCCGCCGTGGCCCGCACTCGGCACTCTCGCCGGTGATTAGCGAAACGCACTCACATGGCGAAAGACATCCCAGGAGCTTTAAGTGTCAAGCCGCTACGGAAGATTGAGGGAGGTTTTCCCGGTGTCCCCAGGCGGTGTCCTCGTTGTAGCGAGTGCGGGTCTTGAGGCAGCCGTGCAGGATGCCGACGAGGCGGTTGGCGAGGTGGCGAAGGGCGGCGCGGTGGCCGGCGCCGCCCGCGCGGTGGGCGTCATAGCAGGCGCGGGCTCCGGGGGAGGCATTGAGCGCGGCGAAGGCCTGGCCGTCGAGGGCGTCGCGGAGCCGGTCGTTGTGCACGTACCGTGCCATCACGGTTTTCTTCTTCCCGGACTGGCGGGTGATCGGGCTGGTTGCCGCGTAGTTCTTGCGGGCCTTCGCCGAGGCGTACCGGTGCGGGTCGTCGCCGAACTCTGCGAGCACCCGGGCGCCGAGGACCGGTCCCAGGCCAGGCTGGGACAGGATGATCTCAGCGTCCGGGTGCTGACTGAAATGCGCGTCCACCTGGCTCTCCAGGACCGTGATCTGCGCGCTGAGGGTGGTGATCACCGCGGTCAGGGACCTGACCACCGCGGCGCAGGCGGCCGTCACCGCAGGCGGCTGGGCCAGCTGCGGGGCGCGCAGCGCCGTCTTGATCACGGCGGTCTTGTCCGCCCGGTTACGGCGCCGGGCTCGCTTGAGCGCGGCGTCGATCTGGGCGGTGGTCAGCCGGGCGGCCGAGGCCGGGTCCGGCGCTTTGGCCAGCAGCTCCAGGGTGTCGGGGGCGTCCAGGTCCTCGAACGCTTCCAGCGCGGCGGGGAAGTAATCCCGCAGCTGGTGGCGCAGCCGCTGGACGTGCCGGGTCCGCTCCCAGATCAGCGTCTTATGCGCCCGGGCGACGACCTTGACTGCCTGCGCAGCCGGGCTGTCGGCTGCCACCCGGCGCAGCTGATGCGAGTCGGTGCGCACCATGTCCGCCAGGACGTGCGCGTCGCCGGGGTCGCTTTTGGCTCCCGACACAGCATGCCGGTCCCGGTACCGGGCTGCCTGCAGCGGGTTAATCCCGAACACCTGATACCCCGCCGCGACGAGCGCCTGCACCCACAGGCCCCGGTCGGTCTCGATCCCGATGGCCACCTCGGCGTCCCCGGCGTCCTCGCCGAACTGCTCGCCGATCATCGCGTGCAGCCGGGCCATCCCCGCCGCGCCCTCCGGCAGCCGGGCCCGGGCCAGCACGCGACCCGCCTCATCCATCAGCTCAACGTCGTGATGATCCTCAGCCCAGTCATCTCCCACGAACAGCAATGCCTCTCCTGTCCTAGTCAGCAACCAGCATCGGCAGCCAGCGGGAGAACCATCAGCGACCTAATAAACGAGTGCTCACACCGCAGCGGCGGGCACGACATCCCAGCAGCGATCTACTCTCCCGGCCACCGGCGGGGGCACGATCTTTCGCCAGGGCTTCCCGAAGGAACCCAGGGGGGACAAGTGCTCGCCCGCCGGCGGCTGCCGGACCCGAGTCTGCCGCACGGCCGACCCGTTAACTCTTATTAGGTGGGTGCTCACGCGGTGTCTGACGCCGACGGCCCCGGCATGTCCGTGGCCAGGTCGTGCTTCATTTGCGGCCCTCCTGCTTGTTCCGTGGGTAGATTGCTGATCATCTTCCTGGCAGTGGAGGCCTGAGACCGCCGAGGGCGAGCATGGCCAGGCCGATGAGGGCGGCGGGGTTGTGGAACCCGAAGGCCATCCGGGTGATGACTCTTATCTTGGTGTTCACCGATTCGATCAGGCCGTTGCTGAGGCCGTGGTCGAGGGTGGCGTGGATGCTGGGCAGGTGCTTGCGTATCTTTTTCGCTAGTTCGGTGAATTCGGGGATGCGGCAGCGGGCCGCCCACGATAGCCAGCGGCTGAGGGCGTATTTCCCTTCTTCGCCCTTGAGCTGGAACGGCAGCCGCAGGCCTTCCTTGAGCAGGTAGGCGCGCCAGAGGCGGGGGTGGGTCTTCTCGATCCAGGCCAGCTTGGCCTGCTGCGGGCCGGTGAGGTTGCCGGGGTTCTTCCACAGCGCGTAGCGGGCGTGCTTGAGGTCCCTGGCGTCGCCGGAGGACAAGCGGATGGTCCGGCTGGCGTTGCGGACGGGGGTGATGGCCCCGGCCTGGCGAGCGGTGCGCCAGACTTCGCGGCGGACCTCATCCAGCGCGCCGGTGGCCCGGGACACGACGTGGAACGGGTCGGCGCACAGCACGGCCTGCGGCGCCCGTGAGGCGACCACGCCGGCGATCCAGTCCGCGCCGTCGGCGGAGACGTGGGTGATCCTGGCCGCGCGGTCGGCGCCGAGGGCGTCGAAGAACGCGTGCACGGTCTTGGACTCGCGGCCGGGCGCGGCCCATACCAGCCGGCCGCTGTCATGGTCGACGACCACCACGATGTACTTGTGGCCGCGCTTACAGGAGATCTCGTCGATCCCGATCCGGGTCAGGCCGGCAAGCAGGTCGGTGTCGGCGAGCTGCTCGGCGGTCACCCGGGCGATGATGTGCCCGACGGTACGCCAGGAGATCCGCATCAGCTGCGTGATGGTGGTCTTGGAGCACGCCGCGGCCAGCCACGCGACCTGGTCATCGAAGAACCGGGTGTGCGCGGCGCCGTGCCGGGCCCACGGCACCGCGGCGGTCACGACCCCGTGCTGCGGGCAGGCCACCCGCGGCGCATCAGCCGCCAGCCAGGCAGTCACCGGGCCCAGGTCCATCGCCCGCCACAGCCGCCGGCCACCGCCCTGGTCATAGCCGGGCCGCTTGCGCCCGCAGATGCCGCACCGGCCCGCCTGCCGCTTGTGCGGGCGGACATGAGCCACCACCGTCAGCCGCCGCCCGGCGCCGTCCCCGGCATCCAGATCCTCGAAGTCCACCGCCTCGATCACCGTGTTTTCGCAGCCCATCATCTTCGCCCATACCCTGGAAGACCGCACGCCGTTCCCTTCCCGTTAGTGCCTGTTTGTCGCATCTCAGACACTACGGACGGGGACGGCGTGCCCCGGCCAGCCAGAACACTCTCCTGGCTCACTTCCCGGCCTGATTCCGATAGCCAGCCAGACCAGCTGGGAGTGGCCGTTGTCCAGGCTGGCCGCAGGCCACCCCGCAGGGGCACGGCCTTGACAGCGGACGCGCCCAGCGGACACTACCCGGCCGGAAACAGGCACCGCAGCGACCTGCCCGCGAGCCGGCGCTCAGCGCGACACCCCCTCAAGCCGGCCTCCAGCCTCGCAACGCCAGCTGACGCACGCATCACGGCACCGCACCCGAGTAAATCCACCCACAGAACCAGCAGGCGAGCCGCATTTGCATCGCGTCGGCGACCAGCCATCACCCGACAGCTCCATGGTCGTGGCCCCCAGATCGAGGACCCGGAACCGATCACGTCCGACGGGCCAGCTCCGCGACTTCATGTCAGGCAGGCTGGCAGTAGCCGCGTTCGTCGGTGGTCGGTCAGCGCTGCGCTCACTGTCTGCGCACTGGCCGCCCTTGGATGGCCACCCATGCCGCGCGGACTCACGGCACCTCACCAAAGGTCACGGCGATCTCTGAGCGAGTCGCTGCCCCGAAGCGCCACTTTAGGCGGCTCGAATCCGATCTGGAGAAGGCGACAGGGATAGGAAGGTCAACGTGCCCAAGATGACGCCTGAGCGGGAAACCGCTTACGCACTCGACTTCAATGTGGCCAGATTCGCCTGCGTCAGTCCCGCCCCCCGAGCAAATGGCCCGTTGCGATCCCGAACGTGGCCACAACGACCGAGCAAATCACGCCGTGGGAGGTACTGAAGGCGGCATGCCGCCCAACCCGAAGATGTGGCCGAGGCCTGTGATCACCGTCGTGAGGACGCCCTGGACGAAGTGCGGGGGAACCAAGTCGCTGGCGATCATCCCGAACGCGTACCCGTACACCATAACCAGCCAGTCCTTGGGCCCGACGCGCTCGCTGGCTTCCACAAGATCGTCCAGCTTTAGCTCGATGCCCGAGATCTGCTCAGTCGTCAGCTCCAGAGAGTCACGGGCTTGCTGCTTGATCGCCCGAAGGCGGTGCGCGATCTCGGCCCGCTCGTCAGCAGTGAACGGAGTGTTGCGAGCCTCGCTCCGCGATACGGTCACTAGCGCGGCGGCAGGCAGTTGCTTCAGTTCTCTCCAGAAGTCACGTTCGACGTACCGGACTTCCTCGGACCAGGCACCCGCCCACCCGCACACCTCCATCCAGCTGATATCGCCCCTGTCGATGGAACTAGGCCCGCCAGTTACCGCCCATTTCAGCTTGTAGGTACCTGGCCTACGTCCACCGACTACAAAGAAGGACGATCCCGTGGCCCGGTGACGAACCTCGGTTTTGCTGTGGTCGTAGTCGAAGTCCAACCCAGCCATATCAAGGCCGGTGTTGGCGATTCCCTCGAACAGCTCGTTGCGTTCCCGTTGCGTCAAGCCCACGGACGGATGTTATGTCCAAGGCACTGCCAACGCTCCCTGAGTCGTCGCGGAGTTCCACCGGCGTGCCCGATTGACCAAGATCAATTTCGGCACTGTGTGCCCCGCACGCCAGTGAACGCCGCCAGGCCATGACTACTTCCTGACCCTCGGGTGCGCGCTGGCGGCTTCGCTCGCGTACTGCTGGCCACCTTGCCTCTGCTCAGCCGCATCACCAGCGCCGACGGAGTGCGATTTGAATGACGTCCGGCCGGCGGCCGCCGCCAGTTGATCGCGGTGGGCGCCTGCGCAGCGGCGAACGGGAGCCCAGATCCTCGCGCACGTCACCGGGATCCCGGATCAAGCCGTCGTCGGGCGATTTTCTAGCTCGGCCAGGAATTCAGTGACCTTCGCCGCTGTCTGAGCCGCACCGCGGCGGGGCAGATGGTGACCGATCTCGCTGACCAGCTCAACCCGGGCGTCGGGCAGCGCCGCCGCAAGGCTCTGGGTCGCCTGCACCGGGACAAGGGTGTCGTGCGGGTCGGCCAGCAGCAGCACCGGCTGCCGGATGGCCGGGAGCATGGCCGTCAGGCCCGGCAGGTCGGCGACCAGGGCGCGCTGCTCGGCAAGGAAACTGCGCCATACCGGCCCGTGGTCGTGATGCGCGTTCCCCCAGATATGCCAGTTCACGTGCTCGCTGGCGGAAACCGGCTGCCGCCGCCGCCATGCGATCGAGGCCAGTCGGATCCGAGCCAGCCATGGCGTCACCCACCAGGCGGCCAGCGCACAAACCTCGCCAGCGACTGGCGCCGCCAGTAGCCGGTCCCAGCCAGTCAGGCAGCCCGGCCCGACGCTGGCCAGCAGCACGAGCGCCTCGACACGGTCGGGTGCCAGCGCTGCCGCCGCCAGCGCGACGCCGCCGCCGTAGGAATGACCGACCAGCACCGCCCGCTCCATGCCCTGGGCATCGAGCTCGGCGAGAACGGTCCGAGCGTTGACGGCGAACCCGCCCGCCGGCAGCGGGTTCGCTCCGTATCCCGGCCGGTCTAGAGCTATCACCCGCAGGTCAGCCGGAAGCTGGTCAGCCACTTGCTGCCAGTCCGAACCCGCGCCCGGCTGGCCGTGCAGCATCACCACTACGCGCCCGCCCACACCATGAGCCTAGGCGCGAACTCCGCGTGTGCTGCAGGCAGCGGGTACGGCATGAGGCTTGCCCGCGCGGCACGCCGCGGCGCGGCCGTCCGGAGACGGCCGCGCCCGCGTTCAGGCCGCGATCAGAACTTGCCCGTCACGAAGTAGGGCTGCACCGAAGTGACGCCGTGCTGGTTGTGCCCGACTGGGATCGCGATCTTCATCGCGTGCGTCTTCGGGTTGAACCACACCAGCGATACCCCGGGCATGCAGCCGTTAATGCGCTCGACCATCAGGCTGGTGCTGGTGGCGTCCACGATGAGGCTGCTGGCCGCGCCGGGCACGTTGACCATCTGCTCGCGTCCGTGCGCGGGCTGCCGCCCGATAACCAGGGTGCCGCAGGCGCCGTACCCGTCGACATAGAGCCCGCTCGACAGCTGCCAGGCGTTGAAGTCCCCCGCATCAAAGCCGGAGTGGCGGACCGGCGTGAGCGCGGTCGGCCTGGCGCCACTGGCGGGGACGAGCCACATCTGCGGGCCTGGCCCGCTCGACGAACAGCTCGCCAGGATCGTGCCTGCACTCCACCACCGGACAGCGTTGCAGCCGAACTTCACACCGGGAACGGGGAGGTTCCTGATCATCCCGCCTCCGTTGCTGATCAGCTCGATGCCTCGGAGCGAGCCCGCGGCTAGCTGCAGCCCGCCCGGCTGGTAGGCAGTGCCAGCCAGATCGGTGACAGTAGCCAGCGACTTCTGCAGTTTGCCCGCCAGGTTGTAGCGCTGCAGGGTGACCTTGCTGTGCAGGCTGGTGACCGTGCCCTTCACTGCCAGGATGTTGAGCCCGTCCGGCCTGGTATAGCCCTGCGACGTCACGCCCTTGGGCAGGAAGAAACTGCTAACGGCGCCGGTCCGCAGCCGCAGCTGATACATATGCTCACGGCCGCTGCCGCCGAAGAATGCCGTCGACGCGAACAGCGCCCGGCTGACATCGCCCGACCAGCCCTGCAGGTCCCACTGAGATCTGGCGTTGCGGGCCGACCAGGTGAACAGGGAGTACCGGCCCCCTTGCGGGTCAACCAGGTACAGCGTTGCCGCTCCGGCCTTGGGCTTAACGCCCTCACCACCCTGGCTTGCCGAGTACATGGCCAGCGCCCAGCCTGGCCCGACCTTGCCCCACGGCACCGCTGCACGCGAGCCAGTCTGGCCAGCCCCGAGCACGCGCGCGGCGGAGCCGGACTGCGCCGCCATCGCCGGCATCGTCAGTGCGACCGCCGCTCCCGCGGCAGCTACCACCGCGGCAGCGCGGAAGACCCGGCGCCGATGTGTTCCAGCTGAGAATCCCATCGTCATCAACCTCGCCTTACTGTGGCGCGGCGTTGTTGCCGCGTGCCCACGATGGTGCCCGGGCCCTGCTCTCCTGCCTAGGGGAACCGTCCCCAGCTGGGTAGCCCTCCCCCGGAGCGTAATGGCTGCAACCGCCGCCCGCCCGACTGTGTCCTGAAAGGTGTGATGTGCCGGCCGCCGACGCCGGGCCACGACACTAAGGAGCCGACCAGATGAAACTCACCATCACCGCGGTCCGGCATGGCACTGCCGCAGCGGCCACGATCGCCGCCGCCGGAATCCTGCTGCCGACCGTCGCGCTCGCATCGTCGGGCGCGCCAGCGAGCGCCAGTACCGCCGCACCACCGCCGTGCGCCACGTCCGGGCTCGTCGTGTGGCTGAACACGACGGGTAACGGGGCCGTCGGAAACGTCGCCTACCAGCTTGAGTTCACGAACTTGTCCGGGCACAAGTGCACGCTGCTCGGCTATTCGGGCATATCCGCGGTCAACCTGCGCGGCAGGCAACTCGGGCATGCGGCGCACCGGTCGGCCGGGATTCCCAGGCACCTTGTGACGCTTGGCCGCGGCGCGTCAGCGACAGAGACGATCCTGATTGCCGAGGTTGGCAATATTCCGAACGCCCGCTGCCACCCCGTCACCGCCGCCGGGCTGCGGATCTACCCGCCGGATCAGGTGTCGGCCAAAATGGTGCCGTTCCCGTTCGGTGCGTGCTCGGGCGCCGTCCAGTACTTGCAGGTGTGGCCCGTGGGGAAGTAGGCGGTCAGTTCATCATCGGCACGGCGTGCAGGCCTGGCGCAAGCCACGGGAGCCAGATGGTGGCGATGGCGAGGGCCAGCACGCCGACGCCGGCCAGCCGCCCAGCCAGCGGACCCCACCGCCAGGTTTTCTCGACCAGCACCAGCACCGCCAGGCCGACCATGGCCGCGATGTTCATCACGCCCACCGCGATGAGCACAACCATCAGGCTCCAGCAGCAGGCCAGGCAGTAGGCCCCATGGTGGACGCCGACGCGCAGGTCGCGGAACCTGCCGCGGAAGGAGCCGTAATGCAGCAGCAAGCCCAGCGGCGACCGGCAGTGGGCTAGGCAGCGATCCTTCAGGCTGGTCAGCTGGTACGCGCCGCACACCGCGAAGACCGCGACAGCGCCAGCGTGCGCCGCGCCTGGGTGCTGACCGGTGAGCCAGCCGGCGAGCCGGGCCAGCCCATACGCGGGCAGGCCGGCCGCCGCCCAGACCACGAGGTAACCCGCCACCAGGCCGGTGACTCTGATCGTCCTGTTAGCGCGCACCGTCTTGGCGTACAACGAGGCCGTGGGCGACACCGACGGGAGCATCATGGCAGCCATCATCAGCGTCCATACCGGCACGAATGCGGCCAGGCTGAGCCCCATCGTTCCGGTCATCCCGGCCATCCCGCGGGCGACCCAGAGTGTCCCGACCCAGGCGATCGCGGCCAGGATCAGCAGGACCGTTATCTCGCCGCTGCCGATCGCCGGACGCGGCCGGGCCATGCTCCCCGAACTGCTCATGCGGAGCGTTTACCCGGCCCAGGAGAACGGCGCGGAGAAGCCGCTCTGGCCGTCGCGCCCCCAGTCGATCCCGAACGTCGACAGGTGCGCGGTGCTCGCCGGCGCCACCGTCAGCGTGGTATTCGACGGGTGGAAGACGTTCGTGAGCTGGACGGGATCGTGGCCTTCGATGGCGACGAAGTCCTCGACGCCCACATCGATGACGTCGCCGATGCGGACATGATGGCCGCGGCCGTCCTCGCTGTAGGTGAAGGGTGCCTTCGCCACGCCCAGCATTTCGCTGATTAGCGGGCCGAGCATCGCGGGCGGTCCGCCGAGCTGCCCGGACAGGACCGCGCCGAGCTGCTCGGTCTGGCTGTCGGAGGCGGAGTCGTCGAGGTAAACGCCCACCCGCCAGTTACCCTCGGCCATGACCGGCGGCGTATCCAGGAACAGGGCGAAGCTCAGACCGCTGACGTCGACACTGTTAATCTCGCCCGACTCGACGTGATAAGCCAGCAGCGCACGGCACCGGTCAAGGGTTGCTCTCGCGGTAAGCGCCGACCACGTACACGGGCAGACCGCGTCGCACGAGCATGACTCGAAATAAGTCCCAGCAAGCTGCCAGGCCATGGCCCCTCCAATGGGCGCAGTCGCTCTTTCGACACAGGCTGGCGCAGCCCGCGCCGGCCGTCAAGAAGAACGGCCCTCTCCGATCGGCGAGGATGATGTGCGGTCCATTGACCGCCGTGGGTTCGGGGCGGCGCCGGGCGGTCGACCACGCGAGCATTCAGCCTTACCGCCTGCCGCCAATACCGCCGATCACCGGGCACATGGTCGCCAATCGAGGTAATCCGGTCCGGTGGGCTGAGCGTCTAGAACTCGGGCATGCCGCCTCGGAAAGTCAACGGCGTTAGAATATCTCCAGGGTCTTATCTGCAAGCGGGACAGCAACGTCACATTTTCCTGGTGCCAGGTACCGCTGTGGGCGCGCTACCAGGATGAGCGCTCGGCGCTCGCGCTTCAGATCCTCAGAGGAGTAGAGCGCGGCATTCCCGCGAACGTCGCGGACATGCTGGCCGGATTGCTGCAATATGACTTGGGCGCCGCCAGGGGCCAGTCTGAGCGAGACGACTACGATCTGGCCGCCAGTCTGGCCCTGCTGAAAGGTGCTTGAGTCGATACCGCATGCCCCTCCGGTCGTCGAGACCTGGAACCGCCGCTCCATCACCCGGGACGGACCGATTCGTCACGTGGTCATGCTGGACGATCTCGACAGATGCGATCCGCAGCTCGCCGCCCGGCTGCTCAAGGCGACCAATCACTGGACCACCGAGATCGACCACGGCGAGAGCAACGGCGCCTCGATATATTTCGTACTGGCGTGTCAGGAAGACTTCCTCGTCAGCTCGCAGGCCCAGGGCGAGGTTAAGGACCCTCGGCAGTCGCTGGAGAAGTATGTTCACGTCACGGTCAGCATTCCCAGGCTGCTGAACAGGCCAGTGGACGCGGCCAACTACCTGCGGATGCTGGTCGACCGGCTGAGCGGAATGCCGGAAGAGGCCAGGGATCGCCTCACCGCCACGATCGACACGTCGGCCCGGGCCTATCCGGACGGGCTGCTGGCGCCCTTGCTCAGAGTCACCGACAACCTGACACCGCCGCGGCGCGGACATCGGGAATGCCGCTCTCATAGCCGACAGGGTCGGTCTTTATGATATGGCGCTCGAGCTGCACCATCTCGCGATAGCCGCGGAGCCACCGCGGAGCCGAATCATTTCAACATTATTCAGAATTACGTCGACTTCATACCGTGAAATTACGGCAGAGTACCCGGAGGCCCGACGCCTGCACCAGATACTGATCACAGACGGAAAGGATCACCGGCCAATCCGGACGCTGATGATCGGCTTGCGACTTGATGTCGCGACGCAAAATTCAGTTCCTGATCTGCGCGAGCGGCTGGAAAAGTTTCTGTCAATGCTCGTTACCGAACCGTCTATTAATCGCCTGATCGATCTGGCCAGCATCCCCGGCAGCGTTATCGGTTACGACACCCTGCGCTCTGCCTGCAAGATTGTCGCCGAAAACGCTACCGACATTGGCGACCGGGTTACATCGCTGCGAGTGTTCGTGGCAGCCCTGGGCCGGTCCAGAGATGCGGTGCACGAACGTGAGGTCGTCGATGCCGCCCGCTGGATGGTCACCGCCGGCCTGGCCTGCCAGGGCAACGACGGGATATACGCCAATACGCTCTTCAACCTTGCCGTGCAGCTTGCGCCACCTCAGCCGGCCCCGGAACCTCGACGAGGCAGCCAGCCGGCTCGCTGCCCTGGTCGCGCCGCTTGCCGCGGAACGGTCAGCACCTCCGCTTACATCAGGGAACGAGTGCTGCGGGCGGTCGGCGGAACTGGCTTGCACCAGGACGTTCCTGGCTCGTCCGCGTCGTCGGCGCGGTTCACGAACCTTGGCGGAGCGGTGGACGTGGAGTGGTGCATCGGATGGGACGATAAGGGGCTCCGCCATGTGGTCACGGTGGGAGGCAAATCGATCCCGCGGTCGCTGGGCCGGTGCATCGGCTGGGACAAGAAGATCGCGGTCCACGAGGCGCACGTCTACCGGATTCTTTGCTATCTGCTTCGTGACCTGGAGCCTCATGCCTGAGGCGTCGCCGGGCTAAGCCGCCCGGCGCAGCCTGCTGCCGTGCAGGCTGACAGCCTCACCCGCGGGTCACCCGCCGACTCACCCATGCCCTCGCCCGGAACGGGTGAATTCCCTGCCCAGCCGAACCTGCCCCGTTCAGCACGGGTGCCCCGGGCGGCCGCCGGGAATGCTCCGCCGGGTCCGACACAGCAGATGCGATCAGGAGAACCGCTGCGCAGCCGGGGAACCGGCAGGCCAAGGGGGTTGTTCCAATGATCCGCAAGGGCCTTGTCATCGTGACGGCCGCCGCAAGCATCGCGTTTCTCGCTCTCAGCACTTTTCCGCCTGATTGGGCCCGCGCCTCGCAGGATGCGCCAGCAGGCGCCGGCCAGCCGCCGCCCCGGCTGGCCAGGCCAGGCATCATCAGCGCGGGGCTGAATATCCAGATGACCCCAGCGGAGGCCACCATCGCGGCCAGGCGGTGTGCTGCCTGGGCCAGCAAAGCCGGATTCGCCAACAACGGGCGCACCGGGCACCTAGTAGTCGCGGTAGCCATCGGCATTGCCGAGTCGGGCTGCGACCCGTCGGCCTGTTTCAACGACACCACCGGCACGGCCTGCACGCCGGCGGCCACCGATCGGCGCGACTCCATTGATCGTGGCGTGTGGCAGATCAACAGCCACTACTGGAAGATCGTCAGCAACCGGTGCGCGTTCAGCGGCCTGTGCAATGCGCGCAGCGCTTACCTGCTGGTCTCGGAGTACGGCACGTACTTCAAGGCGTGGACTACCTACCTGGTCGGCACCTACAAGCGTTACCTGCCGGAAGCGCGCGCTGCCGTCAGAGCTCTCCGCACTGGCACCCTGACCAGCGCGTACATCGGGTCATGCGCCGCCTATCCGACCGACCACCAAGGCGCGAAGGTGCGCATCGCCGACTGCGGCGGTGCGGCCAGGAACCAGCTGTGGACCAGATCCCACGGTGAGCTGCGCGCCCGCGGCGGACTCTGCCTGGGCGTCAGAGCCCGCCATTCGGGGCCCGTCACCTTGCAGCGGTGCTCTGGCCGCTGGCGGCAGCAGTGGCGAGCACGCCCCGGCTTCGCCCTGTACAACAAGGGCGCGCGCAGGTGCCTGACCGATCCGGGCGGATCCATCCGGCCCGGTCATGCGCTCGTCGTCGGTCCATGTCACCGGCTCAAGGCCCGAGCGTGGTTCCTGCCGTAGCGGCCACTGCTGGCCGGAAAGCCTGCTGCGCCTCTGCCAGCGATGTGCTTCGATGACGCGCATGGCGCATGACCTCGTCCACCCGCCGAAAGCCCGGCGCGGCGACCACATTGCCGTCCTGTCACCGTCATTCGCGGCCGCGGGCGCCTTCCCGGCAGTGCACGAGCAGGCGATGCGCAGGCTCACCGAGGTAACCGGCCTGATCCCGGTCGAGTATCCGACGACACGAACAGTGGGGGCTTCCCCGCTGGCCCGGGCCGACGATCTCAATGCCGCGTTCGCCGATCCGGCCATCCGCGGCATCCTCGCAGTGATCGGCGGGGAGGACCAGATCACCGTCATCCCGCACCTAGACGCCAGCCTCGCCCGGCGCGACCCGAAACCGTTCCTCGGCACCAGCGACAACACCAACCTGCACCACTGGCTCTGGTCGAACGGCATCGCGAGCTTTTACGGCGGCTCGTCGCAGGTGCACCTCGGTCCCGGCCCCGGCGTCGACGACGCGCATGCGAAGTCGCTGCGGGCGGCGCTGCTCACCGGCGACACGGTCGAGATCACCGAGCCGGGAGAGTCGGAGGATATCGGAATCGACTGGGCCGATCCGCGTGCGCTGACCAGTTTCGGTGCACGCGAGCCGACCGAGCCGTGGACCTGGCACGGCCCGGCACGATCAGTGACCGGCCGTACCTGGGGCGGTTGCGTCGAGGTCATCGAATGGATCCTGACTGCTGGCCGGTTCTCGTTCGAGCCCGACGTCCTCGATGGCGGGGTGCTCATTATCGAGACCTCAGAGGAACTCCTGCCCGCGCGCAGCGTTGGCTGGATCGTTCGCTCGCTGGGCGAGCGCGGGATCCTCGCGGCGGTGGACGCTGTCCTGGTGGCCCGCCCGCCGGTGTCGGACCTCACCCACCGGCCGCCTGCCGTAGAGCGCGCCCGGCTGCGCGCCGCCCAGCGTGACGTCGTCGTCGAGCTGGTCGGCAGGTACAACCCCGACGCCGTTGTCTGCGTGGGCATTCCCTTTGGTCACACGCGTCCGCAATGGATCGTCCCGCATGGCGGCGTTGTCACCGTTGACGGCGCCGCCCGGCGCGTCGTGGCCGATTATTCCTAACGGGGCTTCGCCTCAGCCCGACGAGCGGTGTAGTGGTTGCCGGGCTTAGTTGACATGGCTCCGGCCGGCGACAGACGGTGACTGTGTCCCGTTATTGACCGCCTGGGCGGTAGTTGGCCGCTAGGGCCGAGTCGTCCGGCCGGAGCTTGTCATGACGCTACCGCGCACTGTCGCTGAGGTGCTATCGGAGCATGTGGTGTTCGAGGTCGAGTGCATCGACCGGATGTTCCTGAACGTGTACGTGCCCCGGCTTCAGTACGCGCGCGGGATCGTGGGCTTCGTGATTTTCCTGAGCAGTACAGACTCGTCCAGGACCGCGGAGAACTCAACCGGGTCCGACCGAGTCAGCGCTTGCTGGCGGATCATCCTGACCTTCACGCGGCGCTGGATAATGCCGGGCGGTATTGGCACTACGTTCTGGTAACCAACGTGAACCTGAGTGGCGAACTCCTCCGTCTGCAGCAGGCCCGGCACGACGTCGACTTCCCAGTGCGACATTGACGTCGCCTCCGCCTGCGCGCGCAACCGCGCGCAAAAAAGGCACGGCCGATGGCAAGATCGGCCGCGCCAAAGTCCCGGAATCCGGCCCTTGAAGACGGATCAGGAGACCAGCCAATGGTACACGGACTGTCATCGACTGGCTACCCCATACAGCCAATTCGGGATGGTTCGCGCACGGGCGGACATGCTTTCATCAGCGCGGCCTGCTAACGGCGCTGTTCACGCCGGCCCTGGTCTCCGAGTCCGTTTGCCCAGCCGCGATGTACGGCCACGGATCGTCAGGGAGGGCATCATGCCCGCTGTCCAGAGTCAGCCGCACGACCTCGAGACCATCAGCGTTCTCGCCATCTTCCTAGCCGTCCTCTGCGTCATCTACTGGCGCGTCGTGCTGCGAGTGGCGGCGATTGTCGTGGTGGCATCCGCCATCTACGGCCTCATGCTGATCATGCAGGGACTCCCCCACGCGACACGGTAACTGACGGCCTGCCGGCCGCGTCGGACACCGCAGCGAGGTCGGCAGGTCAGCAGGCCAGGTAGCGCGAGTCAGGGCCGACCCGGCTCCGCTACCGCGCGAGCTGCGCCAGCGTCAGGCCGAAGTCGCCGTCCCGGTCAGTCCAGAACCGCGTGGTCGCCAGCCCGGCCGCGGCGAGCTCGGCCCGCAGCCGTTCGGGGCGGAACTTCGCCGAGATCTCGGTGCGCAGCTGCTCCCCCGCTGCGAACGACACGGTCAGGTCCAGCTCACCGATCGTGACTCGCTGCTCGCGGGTCGACTGCAGCCGCATCTCGATCCACTCGCTGGCCGCGTTCCACAGCGCGACATGGTGGAACTGCGCCACGTCGAAGTCGGCCGCCAGCTCCCTGTTGACGACCGCGAGCACGTTGCGGTTGAACTCGGCCGTGACCTCAGCCGCGTCGTCATAAGCCCGCAGCAGGCGTCCGGCGTCCTTGACCAGGTCCGTGCCGAGCAGGAAGGTGTCCCCTGGCTGCAGCGCTGCCGCGACCTGACGCAGGAAGCTCGCCCGCGCGGCGGGCTCGAGGTTGCCGATCGTCGAGCCGATGAACACGATCATGCGCCGCCCGCCGGACGGGATCGCACCGAGATCTCGCTCGAAATCGCCGACGAATGGGGCGATCCACAAGCCCGGGTACGTCGCCGCGAGCGTCTGCGTTGCCTCGGTCAGCACTGCCGGATCGACATCGAGGGGAACGAACTCTTGCAGCGTGCCGCGGTCCAGCAGGGCGCGCAGCAGCAGGGCCGTCTTGGCCGAGGTACCGCTGCCGAGCTCGACGAGCGACTCGCACCCCGACAGCTCGGCGATCTCCGCTGCGCGCGCGGTCAGGATTGAGGTCTCGGCCCTGGTCAGGTAGTACTCCGGCAGCCGGGTGATCTCGTCGAAGAGCTCGCTGCCGCGCTCATCGTAGAAATACTTCGGCGGCAGGCCCTTCGGCGTGGCGCTGAGGCCAGCCCGGACATCGGCGCGCAGCGACTCGAGGTACCGGCCGGGATGTGCCTGGACGCGGTTCTCCACTGGCATCGGCTTATGCCTCCAGATCGGTGATGGTGACGCCGGTGCTGACACTGGCGCCGCTTATCTCGATGAGGTGGTGGTCCGGGACGTCGGCCCAGCGCGGGTCATCGTCATAGGGCTCGCTCGCGACTGCGACGCCATCGGCTGTCTGCAGCACGCAGAGCGTGTCGTTCCAGCGGGTCGCGAGGATTCGCTCGCCATCGGTGAGCAGCAGGTTGAGCCGGGCGCCGGGATCGCGCTTGCCGACGTCCGCGACGAACTCGCCGGCCCGCTCCGGGCCGAAGTCGAATAGGTGCGCCGCAAGCTGCGCGGAGTCGCACACTGACTCGGCGGCCGGGTGCGGGCCGAGGATCGTCCGGTCGACCACGCCGTTATGCGACAGCAGCCACCGGCCGTGCTGGAACGGCGCGACTGCCGTCTCGTCCAGCGGCATTCCCGCCGTGGCCGATCGCACCGCCCCGAGCACGCAGGCCGACGAGATCACCGGTGACACCGACCCGAAGGACTGATCTGACCAGAGCGGCCGGTTCGACCGCCAGCGGGCAGGCTGCGGCTGCACCGGGGCGTAAAACCCGACGCCCCAGCCGTCCGCGTTCATCGTCCCGTGCCGTTGCCGGCGCGGCGCATACGACTGCACCAGCAGCCCGTGCTCGGGTGCCAGCAGCAGCTCATGAAGGGAACGGGGCCGGCCGATCCAGGCCAGATGACGGCACACTCAGGCGTCCCAGGCCAGTCGGACGCCGGTGAAGATCTGCCGCCTGACCGGATGATCCCAGTTACGGAACGACGGCCTGATCGTGGACGGGGCAACGGCCCACGAGCCGCCGCGCAGTACCTTGTAATCGCCGCCGAAGAACGGCTCGCTGTAGTCGCGGTAGATCATCGGCGTGAAGCCAGGCCACGGGGCGAAATCCGACGACGTCCATTCCCAGACGTCGCCGATCAGCTGCTCGACACCGTAGGCGGACGCGCTCTGCGGCAAAGCCCCGACAGGCGCCGGCCGCAGCGCTGACCCGCCGAGGTTGGCCCGGTCGGTGGTGGGCGGCGCGGATCCCCACGGCCAGGTCCGCCGCGCCGACGTGACCGGATCCCAGGCGCAGGCCTTCTCCCACTCCAGCTCGGTTGGCAGCCTGGCGCCGGCCCAGCGGGCGAACGCGTCCGCTTCGAAGTAGCAGATGTGCTGCACGGGCTCGTCGGCCGGAGTCTCCTCCTCGAACCCGAACCGCCGCCTCGTGCCGTCCGGCGTCCAGAACAGCGGCCGCTCCAGCTGGGCCTGCGTCCGGTGCGCCCAGCCGCGAGCCGACCACAGGTCACGCCGGTGATAACCGCCGTCGGCGGTGAACTCCTGCCATTGCCGGTTGCTGACGGGTACCCGGCCGATCCGGAACCCCGCCACCTCGACCGTGTGCGCGGGCCGCTCGTTGTCGAGTGAGAACGGCTCGCTGGCGGCGTCAGCGCCCAGGGTGAACGGTCCGCCCGGCACAAACGCGCGATCCGGCTCGACCCGGCGGCCAGCCGGCAGCGGCCGGTGATCCAGCAGTACCGGTGGTCCCTGGCGCAGCTGGAGCGTCGCATACATCGTCTCGTCGTGCTGTTCCTCGTGCTGCACGACCATCCCGGCGGTGAACAAGTCCTCGCTGGCCGTGCGTTCGAGCAGGTCAAGCACGCGGCCGCGAATCTCGTAATCGTAGGCTCGCGCCTCGACCGGCGGCAGCAACGGCAGCAGCGGCCGGTCGGCACGCTTGTGCTTGAAGGCGTCGTACAGCGAGTCCACGTCGGGCGGCAGAGTGCCCGGCCGGGTGGGATCGCCGCCGCGCAGCAGCCAGAGCTCCTCCTGCTGGCCAACATGCGCGAGGTCCCAGACCAGCGGGCTCATGAGCGGATCGTGCTGGGCCAGCAGGATCGGCTCATCCAGGTCGGTGAGCCGCAGCGTGCGGGCGCGGGCGCGCTCCAGGTCGCGGACAACCTCATCAAGCATGGGCCAGCTCCTCGAGCGCGGCCTGCGGCCCGATCCGCTGGATACGCGCGGCCAGCAGATCACCGGGACAGCGGCGGGACTCGACAAGCTCAGCCAGATCAGCGACCGCGGGGGCCAGCTCAGCCGGAACCCGGCCCGCCGCGATCGACAGGCAGCGGCGGGCCGACTGGCCGAGCAGCTGATCGCCCAGTCCGGCCCGAGCGGCCTCGGTCCAGCGCGTGGCGGTGCGCTCCGTCGCCTCCGTTGCCAGGTCCGCGGCGACCGGGTCGTCCATCAGCGTGGTCAGCACCGCAGCGATGGCCGGCCACCAGCGTGGCGCGGTCGCGTCGAGGTAACGCAGCTCCAGGTAACCGCGCAGCCGGACCGGCGGGAACAGCGTGGTCAGGTGGGTTTCCAGATCCGCCGCGGTGGGCGCTCTGCTGCCCAGCGGGACAGCGCCGCTGGCCCACTGCCCGAACGAGACCGGCGTGCGCACGGCCTCGACATCATCGCCGCGGGTGCGGACCAGGACAACCGGGGCGCGCATGGCATAGTTCGCCCACGCCGACGCCGGGTCCAGCTCGCCGTCCGCGGCCGGGCTTGCCGCGATGCAGCCAGGAACCGGGCCGCAGGCGCGCGGATCGAGCCGGCTCCAGGTCTGCTGTCGGACCGACTTCCAGCCAGTTGGGCGCCCGTGCAGCCAGGACGAGCTCGCCGATATCGCCACCAGGGTGGGACCGAGCCGGTATGCCCGCGCCACCCGTTCCGGCCATCCGCGTTTGGGTCCGGACTGAAGGTTCACCTGCAGCGCCGCGGTCGAGTTCATCATCACCGCGCCCGCCGCTGCACGGCCGGTGGCGGCGAAATGCTGTTCCATGGCGCGGTAGCGCGGACGCGGGTTGATCCGGCGGGACGGCCGAAGCGGGTCGGCGCCAGCGTAGGCGACGCCGAGCTTGCGCTCGGCGAGCGCGAGCCGTGCGCCTACCCAGTCATGCCGTAGCCCGGCAACTGCCGCCGCAATGTCAGGTTGCGGCGGCCCGGAGAGCTCCAGCTGACCACCGGGCTCGAGGGTGACTGCGCATGCGCTGGCGACGGCAGCGACGATGTCGGTGACTGGCTCAGCCCGGTGCCAGGCAACGGCATCGGCTACGGCGTCCAGGTCGACAAGATGACTTTCGATCTCAAGCCCGACGACGCCGATCTGCGAATCGGTGAGCGCTGCATGGCAGGAGCGGGCATAGGCGGCATCCAGCGTCAGCGGTTCGGCCAGATCAACGACATCCTGCGCGAAAGCGTTGACAACGGCCATACAGGCCCCTCCAGGTCCGGGCAGGCGGACTTACGTCCACCGCGGGTCGGTGCGGGGCGACTGGAACAGCAGCCGTCCATTTTTTGGTGCAGACGGGCAATGAGCCGTCTTCGCAACCACTATACGTGAGCGGCCGCTGCGCGGTTCAGTGCGTTCGGCCGCCCTGGATGCTGCCCTGATCGCGCCAGCTCATTCATGGCACGCTGAAATTCGCCGGCCAGCACGGTCAGATCTGGCACTGCGCCGGTGTCAGCGATGATGGTCACGATCAGCGTGCCGGCGTACGAGAGCACGGCAAACGCCACGGTGACGTTGCCCGTCACCGTGTTCAGCGGGATGACCTCGCGCACCTTCGCGCCCGCGAACCAGACGGGAGCGGCTGGCCCGCGCAGGTTAGTGACAAACGTGGTGACCATATGCTGGCGCTCGGTGAACCAGCGCAGCACCCGCAGCGCGGCCAGCAGCCTGAACGTCGGCGCGAACAAGGCGGCTGACGCGCCCCTGGCCCGGCTCTTGCGCAGCCGTGTCGCATCGGCAATGACCCTGACCCGGTCCGTGAGCGATCCCGCCGTCGGCAGCGGTACCGGCATCACCCCGACCTGGTTGCCCAGCTGCCGTGCGCTCGCCTGCCCTCGCCCCGAGACGGGAACCGACACGACGACATGCGCGGCGTGCTCGCCGCGGGCCGCGAGTGCCGCCGTGAGCGCCTCGCCCACCGCGGCCAGCACCACGTCGTTGACCGTGCCACCGCAGTCCCGGCCGGCCGCGCGAACCTGGCCAAGCCCGGCGCGCGCGACAGCGAACTGCCGCCCGGCGCCTACCGGCTGGTTCAGCGAGCAGCGGGACGCCCGGCCAGTGCTGCCGGGCCGCAGCTCGGCCAGCACATCCTTGAACTGGGCCGGTAGTCGGGTGACGTGCCGCACAGCGCGCAGCCTGGCAACTGCTGCGTCGGCGGCAAGCTGCCGCCAGGACGGCGCCGCCCTGGGGAAGTCCGCCGGCGCCGGCGCGGGCGCACCATCGATCAGGTTCGCCAGCACTGCCAGTCCGCCCATGCCATCGGCCAGCACGTGATGGAACACGATGATGAGGGCGCTGGCCTGCTCGGCCAGCCCGGTGACCAGGGTGGCTGCCCAGAGTGGCCTGGCTGGCAGCGGCCGGGTGACGACATCGGCAGCTACGGACAGCAACGCCGCCTCGTCGCCTGGCGCCGGGCAGCGCACCTCGTCCAGGTGCTGGTCCAGGGCAAAACGAGAATCATCCACCCAGACCGGCCGGCCGCAACCCGGCGGCCCGAACCTGAGTCGCTGGCGCAATCGCGGGATCCCGCTGACCCTGGCCGCGAGCGTCTCGCGGACCTCGCGAGCATCCGGACCGGCCCCGGGCTCGAACACGAGGATCGCGCCGACCTGCATCGGCGCCGGCCCGACGTCGGTTGCCAGCTCCATCATGTCCAGCGCACTGGCCCTGTCGAGCATCGTCATCCCGCCCCCTGACCCGTCGTCCCGGAGCCGGCCGACCTCCCGAGCGTGTCGCGCTGTCATCCTGGTGCCGTCTGACCGCTGCAGTCAGGGCCGATAGTCCTGGCCAGGGTCCTGTCTGCGGGTGGTGGCGAGCCGCCGGAACCTTCAGCCAGGCCGCGACAAATCACCCGCTCCGGGTGGAGCTTCGCAACCGCCGCACGACCTAGGTTGCTGTCTGCGGGCCGACCCCGACCGGCCGAGCTGCTACGGCAGGCCGACTCATGACGCGACCCCGTTCCCAGCCAATCGAAAACCGGAGGGCAGATTCTCATGCCGTATCTGACTGTCGGTGCGGAGAACTCGGGCACGGTCGATCTTTACTACGAGGACCATGGTTCCGGGCAGCCGGTGGTGCTGATCCACGGCTACCCGCTGAGCGGGCGGGCCTGGGACAAGCAAGTTCCGGTTCTGCTCGCGGCGGGCCACCGCGTCATCACCTACGACCGCCGCGGCTTCGGCAAGTCCAGCCAGCCGACGTCGGGGTACGACTATGACACTTTCGCCGCGGACCTGAACGCGCTGATGGAGGCACTGGACCTGCGCGACGCCGTCCTCGTCGGCCACTCCATGGGCACCGGCGAGGTAACCCGCTACCTGGGCACCTACGGCTCCGCGCGAGTAGCCAAGGGCGTGCTGATCTCCCCGATCCCGCCGTTCCTGCAGCAGACCGGCGACAACCCCGAAGGCCTGCCGCAGAGCCTGTTCGACGGATTCGTCGAGGCTGCCAAGGCAGACAGCCCAGCGTTCCTCAAGGGCTTCCTCGACGACTTCTACAACATCGACCAGCTCGGCGGCACGCTGGTCAGCGATCAGGCCTATCAGGCCAGCTGGAACATCGCCGCGAGCGCGTCGGCCGCGGCCGCCGTGGCCTGCATCCCGACCTGGGAGACCGACTTCCGCGGCGACCTGCCCAAGATCGACGTGCCGATGCTGGTCGTGGACGGTGACGCCGACCGGATCCTGCCATACGACAAGACCGGGAAGCGGCTGCCGGGAATGATCAAGGACATCGAACTCGTGACGATTCCGGGCGGCCCGCACGCGATCGCCTGGACCCACGCCGACCACGTCAACGGGGCGCTCGTGGGGTTCCTAAACTAGGTCGCACCGGGCCGGCCAGCGCCGGGCGGCGGCGGCATCGGCTGGCAACCGCCCGCGGCGGCACCGCCAAGCTGGTGCCGCCGCCCGGCTATCACACCGTCAGTGGAGCATCCTCGCGCAGCTGAGCCGCCACGGTGTGAGCCCAGGTGCGGACCTGGCCAGCATCGCGCCAGTCCCCTGCCAGGCGCTTAGCCATGGCACTGGCCGGGAATCCCCGGGCGTACTGCGACAGGCGGCCGCCAAAAGTGACATGGCCGCGAGCGCCGACGCGGCTCATCAGTTCCGCGACGCCTTTCACCGGCGGGATATCGCCCGTCACGGCGGAGTCGTCAAGCGGCCCGCTGGAGAAGAAGTAAACCGGCCGTTGCCGCAGGCCAGCGGTGTTCCGCCGGACAAAGTGCCGGGCCGCCCGGTGCCAGCGGAACGCATACAAGGCACCGCCGACGATGACGGCGTCGTAGTCGTCGACGCCGCGGACTTCTCCGGCCGGGTGCACCTCAACCGTGCAGTCCATCTCGCGCAGGCCGTCAGCGACCATCTGGGCCAGACCCTGAGTCCCGCCGCGGGTCGAGCCATAAGTCACCAGGACTCGCATCGCGCACCTCCCTTTGCTAACTCCAGCCTCGTCGGCGGTGAGCACCTGACCAGGGGCGATGGTCCCCCGCCGGGGCCATCAGTCCGCAGCTATGGCCAGGATGACCGGCTTGGTCAGCGCCCGGCCAAGCTAGCGCACCTACTGCGGCCAGACTGGCCGGATGACAGCAGGTCGCTCTTCGGGCACGGTCTGCCGCGCATGGCCAAGGTAGCCAGGCCGGCCGAGATAGTCCGAGGTGGCCGGGACTAAGCCGAGGTGGCCGCGGCGGCCGGCGTAAGCCGAGGCAGCCAGGCCCGGCGGAGAGGCCGACGTCGGCTGCGATATCACGTTAAGGTAACGGTTCGGGCGCACGCTTGAGGCGCATGTACGGCCGCTCTACGATCTTGCCAACCGCCGGGTAAGCGCTTCCCGATGCCAGGCTGCGTGAGCATCAGGACGCTATCTTCCAGCGGAGGACCCGTGAGCTCGCCGACCGGAGGGACCCCGTGAGCTCCGACACCCCTAGCAACGTGGCCGCGGCAGCGAGCCGGCCACCCACGATCTACGACGTGGCGCGCATAGCCGGGGTCTCCATCGCGTCAGTGTCGCGGGTACTGAACGGCCACCGCAACCCGCGCGCCGAGACCCGGGACCGGGTCCTTCAGGCGGTGGCCGAGCTCGGCTTTGTACCCGACGGCGCCGCCCGGGCGCTGAGTGCCAGGCTCAAGGAGGTCGTCGGCGTTGTCGTCCGGCGACCGCCATGGCGCGACGACGGCATGTTCACCGACGAGGACGAGAATCTCCAGTTCCCCGACATGATCAACCGGGGTATGGAGATTGTCGCCCAGCGGCATGGCTTCGACCTGCTCGTCCGGTCCGTCGACCTGCACGAGCCCGACGCGGGTCGGCGCATCTTCGCGCTCGCGCGCAAGAGCGACGGGCTGATCCTGCATGATCGGGTGCTCTCCCCCGAGCATCTCGACCGGCTATCGAGGCAGATTCCCGTCGTGACCCTGGCAGGAACGCCGACCAGCACGACCGTCAACGTTCACGGCGACAACGAGGGCGGCATGCGGGCTCTTGCCCGCCATCTCATCGTCGATCATGGCTACCGGACGCTCGCCTACCTGGCCGGTCACGACGGCAGCCCGGACAGCCTGGCGCGCGGCCGGGCACTTTCGGAGGTGGCGGCAGCAGCGGGCGCGACGCTGCTGCACGGCGAGGACTGGCGGGGCGGGTATCAGGCCGCGGGCGGCGCGCAGGTCATCAGGCGGCAGCTCGCAAGCGGCGCTGCCTTTCCGCGCGCCATCGTCTGCGCGAACGACCAGTCAGCCATGGGCGTTCTGCACGCGCTGGCTCAGCATGGCATCTCCGTGCCCGACCAGGTGGCCGTCACGGGGTTCGACGACATCCCGGTGGCACGTCACCTGCGTCCGCAACTGACTAGCGTGCGGCAGTCCATCCAGGATCTCGGCGCCACGGCCTTCGAGACCGTGTACGCGATGATCGGGCATGGGGTTTCCGGTCAAGTCCGCGCTGCCGCAGATGACGGCGTTTCTGCCAGCCAGGGCGCTGCCGGGCATGGCCGTCATCCCGGCAGCGACCGTGCCGCCGGGCATGACAGCGCCCGCGGCCGGGACATCGCGCTGCCGACCCGGCTGATCCGACGGGAGAGCTGCGGCTGCCCCAGCGAGCCCATCGTGCTCGTCGACGCCGCTGACTAGCGCGGGTACGGCAAGCTAGCTGCATGCTGATTGACGCCGCAGCTGCAGTGACCGCAACTCCGCTGGAGATCGAGGCCGCTGCCATCGCGGCCGAAGCTGACGGATACGACGGCTTCGGGGTGCCCGAGACCAGGCACGACGCGTTCGTGTCGCTCGCGCTGGCGGCGCGGACGACGTCGCGTATCACGCTGCAGTCAGCCATCGCGGTCGCGTTTGCGCGCAATCCCATGAACGTGGCCATGCAGGCGAACGACATCCAGCTGATCTCGGCCGGCCGGTTCCAGCTTGGTCTCGGCTCACAGGTGAAGCCGCATATCGAGCGCCGATTCGGGATGCCGTGGAGCCACCCCGCCAGCAGGATGGAGGAGTTCATCGGCGCCGTCCGGGCCATCTGGGCATGCTGGGCTTCGGGCGAGCGGCTGGCATTCCGCGGCCAGTTCTATCACCACACGCTGATGACGGATTTCTTCAACCCCGGCCGGAACCCGGCCGGCCATCCGCCGATCATGCTGGCCGCCGTCGGAGAGCTGATGACGCGCGTAGCCGGCCGGGCAGCCGATGGCATGTTGTGTCACAGCTTCACTACCGAGGCATACCTCCGAGAGCGGACAGTCCCGGTGCTTGCTGCGGCGCGCGGGAGCCTGGATGGATTTACGCTGTGCCTGCCGGCCCTCGTGGTCCTTGGCAGCGACGAGCGGGCACGTGCCGCGGCCGAGACCGGCGTGCGGGCGCAGATTGCCTTCTACGGATCGACCCCGTCGTACCAGCCCGTGCTGGCGCTGCACGGCTGGGCCGACCTGAGCGAGCGACTCAACCTGCTGGCCCGGCAGCAGGCCTGGGCTCAGATGGGCGACCTGATCACCGATGACGTGCTTGACGCGTTCGCGGTGGCTGGCACTCCCAGCGAGGTGGCAGCGGGGCTGACGGCCCGGTTCGGCGACCTCGTTAACCGCATCTCCGTGTACGCGCCCTATCAGGCGGAGCGCTCGGACCTGGCCGCGGTGGCCGCCGCCCTGCGTGCCGCTGGCTCATCCGGCGCATCCTGACCGGCTCACGCTGCGAGGTGGCAGGTTCCCCGGCTGGCCGACAGTGCACGGGTTTCGTGGGTGCGGATCTAATGGTCGTCCTACCATTCCGGAATGGCCTGGTATTGGCATCGGGCCGGGCCAGCAGCTGTTTGACACCTGAGGAAGTGGCACCAGGAAAGGCAGCATCGCAATGCCTGAGGTCAGCACGCGCGGCGGCGTGCACGCAGCGGCTGGTGATCAGAGTGGTGACTGACCCAGCGCCCGTCCGGCAGCGGGTGCACGCTGAGCTGCGCCTGATCCGGCAGCACGTCACTGGCATACTCGGCAGCCTGGTCGCTACCACTGACGGCTTGCTGGTCAGTCACGATCTGCCTGATGTGGAACCCGCTGAGCTGGCCGCACTCGTCGCCACCAGCCGGGCCGTCGCCACGGCGACGATGGCCGCCACTGGTCGCGGCCACTTCCGCGAGGCGGTGACCCGCGGCAGCAGCGGCTACGTCGCTGTTTACGCGGCTGGCCAGGCCGCCGTCGTGGCGGTGATCGGCAGCGGTGAGCTGAATGCCGGCCTGCTCCAGTTCCAGACACGCGACATCGTGCAGCGGATCGCGGCGCAGGCGAGCGAATTCGCTGCGTGGTCAGCAGAGGGTGCCAGCAGGATGCCGCCGGCCGCACCCCAGCCGGCCGGCGACGCTAGCACCACCGGGCCCGCAAGGCTGCCGGTGCGGCGTCCGACGGTGCCTTAGCGCTGACGGCAGCGGGCCCAACTGCCGCGCGCTGGATCCGGGACAGGCGCGTCCCGGACCGACGTCCCGGTTGCGGCTGACTTAGGTACCCGCCGGGTGCGGTCCTCGGTCCCTGGTTGCGCTCCGAGCCGCGAACGACCATGAGATTGCCGGAGAGGTCCGGCAGGCAGTCCCGGAAGCGGGCGAGCACGAAAGAGGCGAGTCTGATACCGACACCGATCATCCTCACGAGCATCTCGTGGTGGCCGGTGTTCTGGGCGATCGTGGTCAGCGCGATCGTCGCGGTCATCGCGATTGCAGCGCTGCTCGCCGTGGCCGGCAGGCCGCGGCGGGATAGCACCCGTCGCCCGGCTGCAGCGGCACCGCCGCACGGCGGGCCGACCTCCGCTCACGCGGACACCGCGAGGCAGCACGCGCTGGCGTGATGTCCCGCGAAAATCACGGCCCGGAGCGCATACTCCGGGCCGTTTCCATGGCTGATAGGGCCCAATGGCCCTGCCGCGGGTGGCCTGGTGCCGGTCACGCTAGTAACGGAAAGGGCTGTCGTGATGTGGCGACGGTCCGGAGAGTGAGGGTCCCATGTCGGGAATCGTTGTAGGCATTGATGGGTCGCACAATGCCAGTCACGCCCTGGAGTGGGCGATGACAGAGGCCGCCCTGCGGAAGGCTCCGCTGACGGTCATCACGGTCAATCCGGTGACGGCAAGCTACTGGACGGGAAACCCCGTCACGGTCCCGGCTGACGAAGAGCGGATTGTCAAGGTGCGCAAGCTGGCCGAGGAGGCAGTTGCCACCGTGTCAGCCAAGCTTGGCACCGCACAGCCGGCCTCGGTGACAATCACCGCGGTCCACGGCTTCCCGGCCAAGTCGCTGCTCGATGCATCTGACGGATGCGACCTGCTCGTGGTCGGCACCCGCGGCGGCGGCGGATTCGGCTCGCTCGTTCTCGGCTCGGTCAGCAGCCAGGTCGTGCACCACGCGAAGTGCCCGGTCGTGGTTGTCCCGGCAGGCAAGTAACCGTTCTCGGCTCGGGCCGAGTCCCATGCTCAGCCCGGGCCGACTCGGGTCAGAAAAAGAGAATCAGATAGGGAGAGATAGCAGTGGTTACCCGCATTGGCATCAACGGATTCGGCCGGATTGGCCGCGCCTTCGTGCGGCGCAGCCTTGAACGTGACGACCTCGAGGTCGTCGCCGTGAACGACATCACCGATGCCGCTACCCTGGCCCACCTGCTCGAATACGACTCAACGTTCGGGCGGCTGGCGGCGAGCGTCAGCCATGACGACGACTCGATTGTGGTGAACGGCAAGGCAATCGCCGCGCTCAGTATCCGCGAGCCGGCCTCGATCGGCTGGGGCGAGCTCGGCGTGCAGGTCGTGATCGAGTCGACCGGCAAGTTCCGGGCACGCGACGACGCCGCGCTGCACCTGAAGTCCGGCGCGCGCAAGGTGCTGATCTCGGCGCCTGGAAAGGGAGCCGACCTGACCGTGGTCATGGGCGTCAACGACTCCAGTTACGATCCTGCCAGCCACGACATCATTTCCTGCGCGTCGTGCACGACCAACTGCGTGGCGCCGATGGCGAAGGTGCTCGATGACGCCTTCGGGCTCACCAGGGGCCTGATGACGACCGTGCATGCCTATACCGGCGACCAGATGCTGCTGGACGGCCCGCACAAGGACCTGCGCCGGGCTCGTAGCGCGGCGGTCAGTATCGTGCCGACGAGCACCGGTGCCGCACGCACCACCGGCCTGGTCATTCCCGAGCTGGCCGGCAAGCTGGACGGTGTCGCGGTCCGCGTTCCGGTCGACGACGGGTCGCTGACCGATCTCACTGCCGTGCTCGGCCGGGACGTCACCGCGGACGAGGTCAACGAGGCGTTCCGGGTGGCCGCTCATGGCCAGCTCGCCGGCGTCCTGCGCTACAGCACCCAGCCGCTGGTGTCGCGGGACATCATCGGAGACCCGGCCTCGTGCGTGTTCGATTCCGGTCTGACTCAGGCCGCGGGCTCGCTGGTCAAGATCTTCGGCTGGTACGACAACGAGTGGGGCTACACCTGCAGGCTGGCCGACCTTGCTGGCTTGGTAGGCGCTAGCCTGGCGGAATCTTCACGGTGAGCTGGCCGTCTGACGGACAAGGCTATGGCCGCCAGGATCGGATCCTGGCGGCCAGCTGCTGTGCGGGACTGCGCGGTGCGGGCGGGCGAGGCTCACATGCGGTGCATGGCACGGAACCGCTGAATGTCGCCCTTGCCAGCCGCTAGCAGCGCGACGCACGCCACGGCCACCGGGACTACCCAGATGTGTCGCTTCATCGCATGCCTCCTTCCGTAGCGAGCTCAGAACTGCCGAGTAGCCACAGCGTCGCTACTGCCGGCAGACCGGCCTAGGGACCAAGGTCCGCGATCTGGTCATCGCCAGGCGCCGGCCCGCCCGATGCTCCGTGCGGACTTTCGCCTTCGGCCGCCGGGACCTTGCGCCCTAACCTCGCCATTGGCGCACCGGGTGGCATCAGCACCATGACGACTATCGTGAACACCCCTGCGGCGCCGGCCGCCCATCATCACGGATTCCCGGCGCCCAGACGCTGGCTCGCGCTGGCGGTGCTGTGCATCTCGTTGCTGATCGTGACGCTGGACAACACTGTGCTCAACGTCGTGCTTCCGACTCTGGTCCGCGACCTGAACGCCACCTCCACCCAGCTGCAGTGGATCGTGGATTCCTACGTGATGGTGTTCGCCGGATTGCTGCTCGTGGCAGGCAGCATCGCCGATCGCATCGGCCGGAAACGGACGTTCCTGGCTGGCCTCGTGCTGTTCGCGGCGGGGTCAACCTGGGCGGCCTTCTCCGGCTCGGTCAGCATGCTGATAGCCGCGCGCGCCAGCATGGGCATCGGCGCCGCGCTGATCATGCCGTCGACTCTCTCGATCATCACCCACATGTTCTCCGAGCGGGGTGAGCGGCAGCGCGCCATCGGATTCTGGGCGGGCACGAGCGGGCTTGGCATCGCCCTTGGCCCGATTATCGGCGGCGCACTGCTGGCACATTTCTGGTGGGGATCGGTGTTCCTGATTAACGTGCCGATCGCCTTCGCCGGGCTGGCACTGGCGATTCCGCTGGTGCCCGACTCGAAGAATCCCTCGGCTGCCGCACCGGACGTGACTGGCGCGCTGCTGTCGGTCGCGGGCCTCGGGCTCTTGCTCTGGTCGATCATCGAGGCGCCGGTGCACGGCTGGACGTCGCCGCTGGTCATCGGGGCCGGTGCAGCTGGCCTGGCGGTACTCGGCGGGTTCACGGCCTGGGAGCTGCACAGCTCCCACCCGATGCTCAATCTTCAGTTCTTCCGGCAGCGCTCCTTCTCGGCCGCGATCTCCTCGATCGGGCTCGCCACCCTGGGCTTGTTCGGCGCGCTGTTCGTGCTGACGCAGTTCCTGCAGTTCGACCTTGGCTATACGGCGCTGCAGGCCGGCCTGCGGGTGCTGCCGGCAGCCGGTGCCATCGCGGTGGTAGCGCCGCTATCCGCGCTGCTGCAGCGTGCTGTGGGAACGAGGTTCACCGCCGCCGCCGGACTGTTCATCATCGGCGCGGGGTTGTGGCAGATCTCGCTGGCTACCACCAGCTCCACCTATCTGAGCACGGTGACGGGGATGGTGATGCTCGGCATCGGGGCCGGCCTGGCCATCCCGGCCTCGACCGCCTCGGTCATGGGCTCCGTGCCGGCCGAGCACACCGGGATCGGATCGGCGACCAACGGCGCGGTGCTGCAGCTAGGCGGCGCGCTGGGGGTGGCCATCATCGGCAGCCTGCTTGCCACCAGGTACACCGGGCGCATGTCCGTGGCGCTGACCCCGTATCACGTCCCCGTTCCCGTCCTGCACACGATCCTCGGCTCAGTGGGCGGAGCGCTTGAGGTGGCTGCCCGCGTCGGTGGCATCGAGGGTGCGGCGCTGGCTCAGGCTGCCAGGTCTGCTTTCATCAGCGGCATGGACCTCGGCCTGGCGACGGCCGCTGCCGTGGCCGTGGCCGGCGGCGTGGTGGCACTGGCGACCCTGCCCGGCAGGCGCGCGTACGACGGATCATGACGGCCGCAGGCCGGCCGGGCCGGGCCGCAGGCCGGCCAGGCCGGGCGGGCGCCGCACCCGGACGGCCCGGTGCGACGATGGGAACTGGCCGCCAGCGCCAGGGACCATCGGCCCTAGCCAATAACAGGCCGGTGCCGGTTCGATGAGTACAGGACGCCCGCGGCGCACGCCGAGGGTGACGGAAAGCGAGGCAGTCACATGGCTGGTAACGAACCGCTCGTCGTGGTCGGCGTCGACGGCTCGCCCGAGTCAGTCGAGGCGCTCAGATGGGCCGCCGGGTACGCGAGCGCTAATGGCGCCACGGTCAAGGCCGTCCTGTCCTGGCACTACCCGGCACCGGCGGGACCGGCCCCGGTCGGTGTCGCCCCGCAGGTCATATCCACCGAAGTGCGCGAGAACATGCAGGTCGCCCTCGACAAGGCACTGACAGACGTGTACGGGACGACTACCCCGGAGCGCGTGCAGACTGAGGTCGCCTACGGTCACCCGTCCCAGGTGCTAGTCGAGGAATCACAGCACGCCGATCTCCTCGTCGTCGGCAATCGCGGGCACGGCTCGTTCACGGGCATGCTGGTGGGCTCCGTCAGCATCCATTGCGTGACGAACGCTGCCTGCCCGGTAGTCGTCGTACGCGGCCGCTAGATCGCCAGCAGCCGGTCAGCCCGACCAGACCCGAGCCAGCGAGCCAGGGAGAGCTATGACGACGGCGATCGAGCGCGACGTACTGACCAGCGACGAGGCAGCAGCGCTCGACCGGTACTGGCGAGCGGCGAATTACCTTGCGGCCGGGCAGATCTACCTGATGTCCAACCCGCTGCTGGCCGAGCCGCTGAGCGCTGACCAGATCAAGCCGCGGCTGCTCGGCCACTGGGGCACCACGCCGGGCCTGAACTTCATCTGGGCGCACCTGAGCCGGGCCATCACGGTGCATGACGCCAGCATGATGATCGTGATCGGCCCTGGCCATGGCGGGCCTGCCGCGCTGGCCAACACCTGGCTTGAGGGCAGTTACACCGAGATCTACCCGAGCGTGCCCAGGGACGCCGACGGCATGCGACGGCTGTTCCGGCAGTTCTCCTATCCCGGCGGGGTGCCGAGCCATGTGGCGCCGGAGACGCCGGGCTCCATTCACGAGGGCGGCGAGCTGGGCTACTCGCTCTCGCACGCGCACGGCGCGGCGTTCGACAATCCTGACCTGATCGTCGCGTGCGTCGTCGGCGACGGCGAGGCTGAGACCGGCCCGCTGGCGACCAGCTGGCATTCGCACCGGTTCCTCAACCCGGCCAGCGACGGCGCGGTGCTGCCGATACTGCACCTGAACGGCTACAAGATCGCCAATCCGGCGGTGCTGGCCCGGATCGGCGACGACGAACTCGACGCGCTGCTGCGCGGCTATGGTTACGAGCCGATGTACGTCTCGGGCCATGAGCCAGGTTTCATGCACCGCACGATGGCCGCGACCATGGATGCGGCAATCGGCCAGATCCGGACTATTCAGCGCGATGCCCGGTCCGGCTCACCGCGGCCGGGTGCTCGCTGGCCGATGATCGTGCTGCGCTCGCCCAAGGGCTGGACCGGCCCGGTCGAGGTCGATGGGCTGCCGGTAGAAGGAACCTGGCGGGCACACCAGGTGCCGCTCGCCGAGGTGCGGACAAACCCCGCGCATTTGCGCCAGCTTGACGAATGGCTGCGGTCCTACCGGCCGGAGGAGCTGTTCGGGCCGGATGGCAGCCCGCTGCCGGACCTGCTGGCGATGGTGCCGCGGGGAGACCGTCGGCTGGGCGCGTCGCCGCACGCCAACGGCGGCCTGCTGCTGCGGGACCTGGACCTGCCGGATTTCCGTGACTACGGCGTGCCGCTGCCGTCGCCGGGCGGCCGCACCTCCGAACCCACCCGGATCCTGGGCACGTTCTTGCGCGACGTGCTCAGGCGCAACGATGCAGCGCAGAACTTCCGCATTTTCGGCCCGGATGAGACTGAGTCGAACCGGCTCGGCGCCGTGCTGGAGGTGACCGGCAAGACCTGGGAGGAAGCGACGGACGTGGTCGACATCAACCTGGCTGCTGATGGCCGGGTTATGGAGATCCTCTCCGAGCACACCTGCCAGGGCTGGCTCGAGGGCTACCTGCTGACCGGCCGACATGGCCTGTTCTCCTGCTATGAGGCGTTCATCCACATCGTTGACTCGATGTTCAATCAGCACGCTAAGTGGCTTAAGGTATCCCGGCACCTGCCCTGGCGACGCCCGGTTGCCTCGCTGAATATCCTGCTGACCTCGCACGTCTGGCGGCAGGACCACAACGGCTTCTCGCATCAGGACCCGGGTTTCATCGACCACGTGATGAACAAGAAGGCCGAGGTCATCCGGGTGTACCTGCCGCCGGATGCGAACACGCTGCTGTCGGTTGCCGACCACTGCCTGCGCAGCCGGGACTACGTGAACGTGATCGTGGCCGGCAAGCAGCCGTCAGCGGACTGGCTCGACATGGAGTCGGCCATCCTGCACTGCAGCCGGGGTGCGGGCATCTTTGAATGGGCCAGCAACGACGGCGACGGCAGCAGGCCGGACGTCGTGCTGGCCTGCGCCGGCGATGTGCCGACGCTGGAGGTACTGGCCGCCACCGACATCCTCCGCCGCGAACTGCCTGACCTGAAAGTGCGCGTCGTGAACGTGGTCGACCTGATGCGCCTGCAGCCCGAAGCCGAGCACCCGCATGGCATGAGCGACGCCACCTTTGACGCGTTGTTCACCGGCGACCGGCCGGTCATATTCGCCTATCACGGCTACCCGTGGCTGATCCACCGGCTTACCTACCGGCGGACCGGGCACGACAACTTCCACGTCCGCGGCTACAAGGAGGAGGGAACGACCACGACTCCGTTCGACATGGTCGTTATGAATGACATGGACCGGTTCCACCTCGTCATGGACGTGATCGACCGGGTACCGGGCCTCGGTGAGCGCGCCGCGCAGCTTCGCCAGCGGATGGTGGACACCAGGGCCAGGCACCATACCTGGACACGCGAGCATGGCGAGGACCTGCCCGAAGTGCGGGACTGGGCCTGGCCCCAGCCCGCGCAGTGACGGCAGCCACCCGGTGACGGCGGCGAGGCAGTGACGACAGCGGTCCGTCATTCAGCCAGGCCAGGGCCCGAGTAATCCGATGGCCGGAGCACGCGCCGGAACGGCGGTGGTCGTCAACGCCGGCTCGAGCAGCCTGAAGGTCCGCGTGCTCGGCCCCGCGGACACGATCGAGGCGGCATTCGACCTCGATCACTGGGACGGCAGCCCCGATCATCGGGAGCTGGCGGCGTTCCTGGGCGGGGTCCGCGAGGTGACGGTGGTGGGGCATCGCGTCGTGCATGGCGGCGCCAGATTCCGCCAGCCCACGCTGCTCGACGACGCCGTCGTTGCGGAGATCGGCAGCCTGACCGACCTTGCCCCGCTGCACCAGCCCCGCGCGCTGGCGGGGATCGAGGCAATGCGCCGCGCGCTGCCTGATGTGCCCGCCGTCGCGTGCTTCGATACCGCGTTCCATGCGACCCTGCCGGACGCCGCTGCGTTGTATGCACTGCCACGAGAGTGGACCCAGCGCTTCGGATTGCGCCGGTTCGGCTTCCACGGCCTGTCGCATGAGTACGCGGTACGGCGCGCCGCTGCACTGCTGGGCCGTGATCTCGCCGCGCTGCGCATCGTGAGCTGCCACCTAGGCGCCGGCGCCTCGCTGGCTGCGGTCAGCTCAGGCCGGTGCATCGACACCACCATGGGCTTCACCCCACTCGAGGGGCTGGTCATGGCCACCAGGAGCGGCAGCGTCGACCCGGGCCTGATCATCTGGCTGCTGCAGCACGGCGGGCTCGGACTCGACGATGTGGCGGCCAGCCTGGAGCAGCGGTCCGGACTGGCGGGCCTGGCGGGCGGCTCCGGCGACATGCGGGACGTGCGGCGCGCCGCGGATGCCGGGGAGCCAGCTGCACGGCTGGCAATCGAGGTCTACCTGCACCGGCTCCGGCGTGAGATTGCCGCGATGGCCGCCGCCATGAACGGGCTCGACGTGCTCCTGTTCACCGGCGGCATCGGCGAGCACGATCCGGCTGTCCGCGCTGCCGCCGTGGCCGGCCTGACATTCCTCGGGGTCAGCATCGAGTCCAGCCGCGGCGACGCTACCGCAGATGCGATCATCAGCGGCGCTGCCGCGGCCGTGGCTGTGCTGGTCATCACCGCGCGGGAGGATGTCGAGATCGCGCGGCAGGCGCGCGCGGTGCTGGCGGGACGCAGGTCATGAGCCGCGACGACTTTCGGCCCTGTCCGCGCTGGACCAGTTGCTGTGCAGTGGGCGTGAGGCAACGAAGGCTGACCGGTGCGTATCAGCATGAAACCGCGTACCGCGGCAGCCACAAGGCGGACATCAATGTTGCGATTGAGCCCTAGCACCGGACCGGCTACGCAGAGCCAAGCAGCAGGAGGGCCGATATGAGCACCCCGAGGCAGCCCGTGATCGTGGTCGGCGTCAGCGGCTCCCCGGCATCGGTAGGCGCGCTGCGCTGGGCAGCGGGCGAAGCAGCCCGCCTACACGGGCAACTGCACGTCGTCCTGGCCTGGACGGCACAGCCGTACGCGCCGTATGCGCCGCAGCCAGCGTCGCTTAGCGAGCAGCAGCGGCGCGATCGTGCCCGCGCTGATCTGGCCGCAGTCGCGCGCGCGGTCTTCGGCCCGGTGGCGCCGGACTACCTGGTCATTGAGGTTGTCGAGGAGCAGCCGGAGCGCGCGCTAGCGGCAAGATCGGCGGGAGCGGACCTGCTGGTGCTCGGCTCAGCCTCGGCACACGGACCGGCAGGCGGTTCGCTAGGCCCGGTGATCCGGACTTGCCTGAGCCGGGCGCACTGCCCGGTCGTGGTTGTCGGCCCGGAGCTGACGTCCGGCGACCCAGCAGCTCGACCCGCAGGCACCTCGCAGGCCGACCCGCCTGCTGCCGAGCGTCAGCTCGCGGACGCGACGAGTTAAGCCGGCTGGCGCTCACCGCTGCCGGCCTGCATGCCAAGGCTGTCCGGTAGAGCTGGTCCGGTCTGTGCTCAGGTCAGCAGCGGTCCGGTCAGTGAGTGTCAACAGGGCGACCGCAGGTATCGAAGACGGCGTAGCCCGCTGCGTCCAGGGTTCCGGCAGCAGCCCGGAAGTGGTGCTCGCATAGCAGGATTTCAGTCGAATGATCCCGGTTCTGGCTCGGTGGCACGATCACTACGACGGCCGGCCGAGCCAGGCAGCAGCAGGCTCGATTGGCCTGCCGAACAGCGCGCCATTCGATATCGGCGACAGCGGGCAGGTCCACTGGCTCCGGCTCCGCCAGGCTGGCTTCCAGCCATCCGGTGTAACTGGGGTGCGAGAACTTTGAGGGCATGTCAGCAGTGTGGCCGGGCGGCGGCAGCGGCGGCAGGGCCATTGCTCCCGTGACTGCCGGGACCTTGGGCCCAGGCGGCCGGCCCCGCCAGCCGATCCCGATGTGCGCAGCTGCGGACTTTCGGCCCTGACCGTCACGCACCAGAACCGGTAGGCAAGAGGTATCGGGACCTGCGTTCCCGCACCGCGGGAGCCGGATTGTCGGGAGGCGTCATGACTCGCGAGGACAAGCATCTCGATTCGATGCTGCGACATCTTGGTGCTGCGTATTACGACTCAGTGCATGGGCGGGCAGCCGCTGGCGATGTGAGCCGGGCTCTCGACCAGGTCGCCGGGCAGATAGGCGAGTCGCCATACCCGCTGGTGAGGTCGCCGCAGCAGCCCGCCGGAGAGGCAGCCCATGACCGGCTGCACAAGCATCACGGCCAGTTCCACAGCCGGGTCCGGGACGTCATGACGACCGACGTCGTCACCATCGACCGGATCACGCCGTTCAAGGACATCGCCCGGCTGCTCGTCGAGCACCACATCAGCGGGGTGCCCGTGCTCGTGCTCGGCAGGCATGTGGCCGGCGTGGTCACCGAGGGTGACTTGCTCATGGCCCGGGACAAGTCGGCCGGCACCAGGCGGAGCTGGACTGGACTGCTGCACCACAGCACCGACAGCGACCGGCACCACCGGCTCATGGCTGAGCACCTGATGAGCTCCCCCGCCGTGACGATCCACCCGGATGCGACCATAGGCACCGCCGCAGACTCGATGACCCGTCATCACATCAAGCGGCTGCCGGTCGTTGACTCCGACGGCAAGCTCATCGGCCTGGTCAGCCGCCGTGACCTGCTCCGAGTCTTCCTGGTCCCGGACAGCGAGATCGTGCGCCAGACGCAGGAACTGCTCGCCGAGGTGCTGCCTGGCGATTCCGCCAGCATCACGGTGACCGCGCACGGCGGCATTGTCACCCTGACCGGCCCGCAGACAGCGGCCGTCCAGCATGGCCCGCTGGCCGCAGCCATCGACCTCGCGTGGGATATCGACGGAGTCGTGGACGTCATCGATCACGTGTCGGCGGCCCAGCCAGCCTGATCGGCCAGCAGCCCGACTTCCGATGACAAACGAGGCAGGTCATGAAATCGATCGATGAGCTAAACGTGGTCGGCAAGCGCGTCCTCGTCCGGCTTGATCTCAACGTGCCGCTGCACGCCGGCTCGATCACCGACGACACCAAGATCCGCGCCTGCCTGCCGACCCTGACCGCACTGCTCAACCGGGGCGCAGCAGTCGTGGCATGCTCGCACCTTGGCCGGCCAGATGGTGTCTCCAACATGCGGTACACCCTTGCCCCGGTTGCGCGCCACCTGGCCCGGCTGCTGAACCGGCCGGTGAGCCTGGCCGCGGATTGCGTGGGCCCGGCAGCAACATCGATGGCCGCCGCGATGCGCCCCGGTGAGGTTGTCCTGCTGGAGAACCTTCGCTTCAACGCCGCGGAGACCAGTAAGGACGACGAGGAACGCGGCGCGTTCGCCGACCGGCTGGCGGAGCTGGCCGACCTTTATGTCGGCGACGGCTTCGGGGCCGTGCACCGGCGGCACGCCAGCGTCTATGACGTAGCTGGCCGGCTGCCGCATGCGGCCGGTTACCTGATCCAGGCCGAGATCGCCGCGCTCCGGCAGCTGACCAGCGAGGTGGCTCGGCCGTACCTGATCGTGCTTGGCGGCGCCAAGGCGGCGGACAAGCTTCCGGTCGTCGATGCCCTGCTCACGGTTGCCGACCGCATACTGGTTGGCGGCGCGATGGCGACGACATTCCTGGCCGCCCAGGGCCATCCGGTTGGCACGTCGTTGCTGGCTGGCGATCAGGATTCGGCCCGCGAATGCCTGGCCAAGGCGGCTGCCGCAGGAGTCGAGCTCATGCTGCCGGGTGACCTGATCGTGGCACCGGAACAGTCCCCGGACGCAGCCATGCACGTGGTGGACGCCACATCCATCCCGGCCGGCCAGATGGCGCTGGACATCGGCCCGGAGACTGCCGCCGCATTCGCCGAGCAGCTGACAGCCGCCCGCACCATTTTCTGGAACGGCCCGATGGGCCTGTTCGAGATCCCCCAGTTCGCGGCGGGCACGCTAGCTGTGGCCAGGGTGATCGCATGGAGTGCCGGCTTCACTGTGGTCGGCGGCGGCGACACCACCGCGGCCGTCCGCTACCTAGGCTTCGGCGACAGCGACTTCGGGCATGTGTCGACCGGCGGCGGAGCGAGCCTGGAGTTCCTGGCCGGCGCTGAGCTACCTGGTCTGGTCGCGCTTGCGGCCGACGACCCAACGCCAGCTGACCGCGAGACAGCCGACGGCGACGCCGTCACGGCGGCAGCCGTCCCCGCCTAGACCGCGGTCCGGCTCCGCGGTCCGGCCGAGCCTACAGTGGAGACCGTGCCCGCCACCCGCCCCGTGATCCCGGGCTTCCGTGCATGATCAGGCATCCGGCCTTTCCGGTCGAGCCATGGTGCCTGCGGGAGACCGAGCTGCAGGTCAGGCTGCTTGCCCAGGCTGAGTCGCTGTTCGCGTTGTCCAACGGGCACATCGGCTGGCGCGGCAACCTGGATGAAGGCGAGCCGCACGGACTGCCTGGCTCTTACCTGAACGGCTGCTACGAGCGCCGCCCGCTGCCGTACGCCGAGCCCGCCTACGGCAATCCTGAGTCCGGCCAGACGATCGTCAACGTCACCAACGGCAAGCTGCTGCGGCTGTTTGTCGACGACGAGCCGTTCGATGTCCGGTACGGCCGCCTGGTCTCGCACGAGCGGGTGCTCGACTTCCGTGCGGGCACGCTGCGCCGCAGCGTCGAGTGGGTCTCGCCGGCCGGCCGTGCGGTCAGGATCACCTCGACCAGGCTCGTGTCCCTATCGCAGCGCTCGGTAGCCGCGATCAGTTACGCGGTTGAGCCGCTCGACGGGACCGCCGAGCTTGTCATCCAGTCTGAGCTCGTGGCTAACGAGCAACTGCCGCCACCCAGGCATGACCCGCGGGCGACGACCAACCTCACTGCCCCGCTGCGGAGCGAACGGCACTCAGCGCAGGCCAGCGACGGACTGCTCGTACATCGCACCCGGCGGAGCAGGCTGCTGGTAGCAGCGGCCATGCAGCACCTGGTGCAGGCTCCGGACGGGTGCCAGCAGGTAACGGAGTCCGCGCCGGATATCGCCCGGTTCGCCGTGTCGGTGCCGCTACAGCCGGGCCAGCGGCTTCAGCTGGTCAAGTTCGTTGCCTACGGCTGGTCCGCGGTGCGCACGCTGCCGGCGCTGAGCGACCAGGTCCAGGGTGCGCTGCACGCGGCAGAGCGCACCGGCTGGGCTGGGCTGCTGGCCCAGCAGCAGGACTACCTGGCCGAGTTCTGGGACCGGGCCGATGTGCGGCTGGACGGTGACCCGGAAGTGCAGCAGGCGATCAGGTTCGGCATGTTCCACGTGCTGCAGGCCGGCGCCAGGGCCGAGGTCCAGGCGATCCCGGCCAAGGGCCTGACCGGACCCGGTTATGACGGGCACGCATTCTGGGACACCGAGACGTACGTGCTGCCGATGCTGACCTACACCAGTGCAGCGGCGGCCGCCGACGCGCTCCGCTGGCGGCATAGCACGCTGCCGCAGGCCACCGCCAGGGCGAGCCAGCTCGGCCTGCGCGGTGCCGCCTTCCCGTGGCGCACCATCGATGGCGCCGAGTGCTCGGGCTACTGGCCGGCCGGAACCGCGGCGTTCCATGTCAATGCCGACATCGCCGATGCGGTCATCCGTTACCTCGACGTCACCGGCGACGCCGACTTCGCCGCCGGGCCTGGCCTGGAGCTGCTGGTACAGACCGCGAGGCTATGGCAGGCACTTGGCCATGCCGGCAGCCACGGCGAGTTCCGAATCGACGGCGTCACCGGTCCGGATGAGTACAGCGCGCTGGCCGACAACAACGTGTACACCAACCTGATGGCACAGCAGAACCTGCGCGCTGCTGCCGATGCGGTCGACCGCCATCCGGTTCAGTCCAGCGCGCTGGCGGTCAGCGAGGCAGAAGTCCGGGGCTGGCGGCAGGCTGCTGACGCCATGGCCATCCCGTATGACAGCGCGCTCGGCGTCCACCCGCAGGCCGAGGGCTTCACCCGGCACGAGGACTGGGACTTCGCCAGCACCCGCAAGACCCGGTACCCGCTGCTGCAGCATTTCCCGTACTTCGACTTGTACCGCAAGCAGGTGGTAAAGCAGGCCGACCTGGTCCTGGCGATGCAGCTGCGCCCGGAGGCGTTCAGCGCCGAGCAGAAGGCGCGGAATTTTGCCTACTACGAACGGCTCACCGTTCGCGACTCGTCCCTGTCTGCCGTCACTCAGGCAGTGCTGGCCGCCGAGGTCGGCCACCTTCAGCTTGCCCACGACTACCTTGCCGAGACGGCACTCATCGACCTTGACGACACCGAGCACAACGTCCGCGACGGGCTGCACCTGGGCGCGCTTGCGGGCGCCTGGACAGCGGCCGTGGCCGGGCTCGGCGGCCTGCGCGGCGGCTCCGGCCCGCTCTCGTTCGCGCCCCGGCTGCCGCCGTCCATCACCCGGCTGGCCTTCGCCCTCGTGGTGCGTGGTCAGCGGATGCGAGCCGATGTGTCCGGCGGCACGGCCACCTACCTGCTGCTCGGCGGTGCGCCGATGCCGATCAGCCATCACGGCGAGCCCGTTACCCTGGTGGCTGGCCAGCCGGTCACCCTGGAACTGCCGCCGGCGCCGGCGGTCGCCGCGGTGAGCCAGCCGCATGGTCGCGGGCCCGCCAGGCGCGCGAACGGACGCCGGCCGGACTAGCGTCAGCGCAGGCGCGCGCAGGCACACCGGCAGCGCTCAGTTATGCAGCACGGCAGCGCCGCTGAACCGGCCGTGCGCCAGGCCCGCCAGCGCCTCCGGGGCGTTGTCCATGGGGTAGGCCACTGTCGTCGGCCGGATGCCCAGCCTGGCGGCCAGGGCCAGGAACTCCTCGCCGTCCCGCCGCGTATTCGCGGTAACGCTGCGCACCTGCCGTTCCTCGAACAGCTCCTCGGCATACCTGATCGCGGGAATATCCGAGAGGTAGATCCCCGCGATGGCTAGCGTGCCGCCGCGCTCGAGTGCCCGCAGCGCGACGGGCACGAGTTCTCCTGCCGGCGCGAACAGGATGGCACCATCGAGCGGCTCCGGCGGTGCGTCCGTGGCCTCGCCAACCGAATCCGCGCCCAGCGCTGCGGCGAGCCTGCGGTTGCCGTCACCGCGAGTCAGCACATGTACCCGCAGCCCCTGATGCAGCGCGACCTGCGCGGTGAGATGCGCGCTGCCGCCGAATCCGTAGATGCCCAGACGGCCGCCCGGCGGTACCTCGGCGCGCTGCAGCGCGCGGTAGCCGATGATGCCGGCGCAGAGCAGCGGCGCGGCGTGCTCGTCGTCGAGTCGCTCGGGCAGCCGGTAGACGTAGCTCTCGGCCGCCACGCACGCATCGGCGTAGCCGCCGTCGACATCCCAGCCGGTGAACCTCGGCGCGACGCACAGGTTCTCGGCGCCGCGGCGGCAGAACGTGCACGTGCCGTCGGTATGAGCCAGCCAGGGCACGCCGACCCGGTCGCCGATGGCAAACCGGCTTGCTCCGGCGCCTCGCGCGTCAACCTGCCCGACGATCTCGTGTCCCGGCGTGACGCCTGGCCGGCGCGGCGGCAGGTCGCCCTCGGCCAGGTGCAGGTCAGTCCGGCAGACGCCGCAGCAGCTGATCCGAACCCTGACCTCGCCCGGGCCAGGCTCTGGTTCGGCCCGCTCGATCCGGCCCAGCGGCCCGTCATCGACTGGTGCGGTCCGCTGCACTACCCACGCCTTCATGAATCCTCCAGCCAGCGCCAGCCGACTCAGCCAGCGTCAGTCACCGGAGCTGCGACCATTTCGGCCCAACGGCGCGCCAGGCGCTGTCCCAGCCAGCCATCCGGCGGCGGCTCAGCGCTACCCGGACGGTGACCGCCATGAGCAGCTCAAGCGCCGCGACGCCGACGATCGCCAGCAGCACTGCGAACGCGATCCGGTCGCGCACATCCGGGCCAGTCAGCGGCGGATGCGCCAGCTCTCCTGATGGCGTTACCCAGACGCTGACGACCTCACCCTTGTGCGCGTTCAGCGGCACCGCGATCTGGCCGGTTCGCGGGCGGCCGGTCGGCGCCGTCCAGCTTGCGTTGACCCAGGCGGTATCCCAGGCGCCGTCCAGGCCGATCTGGCCAGCGCTGGCGCTCTGCCGCAAGGTCGCTGCGACCGGCTTCCACAGCTGCTCGGCGCGCTGCTCGCGAAGGCCCTGAGCATCGGCCAGGCGGCCGGCGAAGATCGCGGCCAGCGGCGTGGCCGCGAGGAAGGCCAATACCAGGCTGATCATGATGGCCAGCTCGATCCGGTCGACCTGGCGCACTAGCGGATTGTGCTCGCGGCCCAGCACCATGCGGGCGACCAGCCTCAGTCGCTCCTTCACCGGAAGCACCTCCGATCCAGGCTCACCTAGCCGATCTCTTGCCGCCAAATCTGCGCGATCTGCTGCCCGCGCAGGAGGGCCGATGAGCCTGTATAGGGCAGACTAAATGCCTATGCCTGCGGATCGTTAGTCATCAGTTCAGCTTGTGGCCGGCGAGCCGTCGCCAGAGCGGTGTTGGCACGGCCGAATTGCAGGAGCATTTGCGGATATCCGGACCCGCTCAGCCGGTCCGCCACCATCGCCCGGTAGTGCGGCGACTCGAGCGGCTGAGACTGCAGGCTGGCGAAAATCCACCGGGTGGCGGCGCGCAGCAGCAGCCTGTGCAGCGCCTGCCCGGCGCGCAGCCAGTCGGCAGCGCTGTCGCCAGTAGTGACCAGGACGGCCGTGGCCGACGGTGGTCCCCCGCCGCCAGCGGGTTCGGTGCCGGGTCTGCCGAAGTCGCGCGGCGGCAGCCGCCTGACCGGCCCTTGGCCGACGGCCACGGCCGTATCCGTCACGGGCGTATCCGTCACGGGCGTATCCGTCCCGGCCGTATCCGTCGCGGCCGGCACGTCACCGTGCGGCCGCGCGGGCCGCGCGGGCCGCGCGCGCGCAGGCACGCCGTCGCGGGCCAGGCTGCCGGCCGGCTGTACCCAGCGGGCCAGCTCGGCGGATATCTCAGCGCTTGCCCGTTGCTCGTCGGCTGCCGCTGCCACCAGTCCGGCCAGCTTGGTGACCGTGGCCGGATCCTCCATCAGCAGCAGTTCGGCACCTTCCGCCGTGGCGTCGAGCCGAAGCGCAGTCAGCAACCGGACCGGAATCTCGCCGGGCGCGAACGCTCCGCGGTGGGTATGCCGGTGCGGCAATGCGGCGAGCAGCTCTGCCTCAGCCCGGCTAATCGCAGCGTGACCTGCTGACTTGACCCTGGCGACGAGCAGCGGCTGGGCCGGGTCGGGCAGTAGCTCGACGGCAGCCAGGTAGCCGAGCTTGCGCATCCCGAGCCGGAGCCCGAACAGGGCGGCCCCGCAGCTGATCATCAGCTCACGGCCGTCCGGGTCGACGTGCTGCAGCTGCCGGTGCGGGTCGGCGAGCAAGTCGATGACGTTGCCTTGCACACGGAATTTCCATGGCTGGGTGTTATGTACCGATGGCGCCCTCGCCGCGGTAGCGACCAGGAACGCGACGTCGTCGTGGCTCAGGGGCGGGGCGGACTCGGCCCTCGGAGCAGGCACGGAGTCGCGCACGATTGCTCCGCGCACGACCAGGCCACCCTGGTCTGTCACGACCGCGGACTGGCTACCATCCGGCTGAACCGGACCTAGCTGCAAACGGGCAGGCATTGTCATGATGCATCACCCCTTTGCAGCATCGGGGCAGCCGGCGCAGGCGGACAGGGTCCAATGGCCCCTACGGCATGGACCACCGGCCTGCGCCCGGATCGGCTCGCCCGTAGAGTTGACAGCATGGGCACCGATGCCGATACGGGCGGGACTGACCTGGGCAGGCGCATCACGGAACAGCGCAGCCGGGCGAAGCTGACCCGCGACCAGGCGGCCGAACGAGCCGGCATGTCACCCGAGTACCTGGCTTACCTCGAATCCAGCCCGATGCCGAACCCGACGCGAGCATCACTCGCCAGGCTGGCCGCCGCGCTGGACGCGGATCCGCGGACGCTGTCCGGTGCTGGGCTCAACATGCCGCCAGGACAGCGCGGCGCGGCGAAGAACCCTGTCCTGCAGACCCTGACGACAGCCGAGTGCATGGCACACATCGCCGCCGGCGGGATCGGCCGGTTCCTCTTCGATGATCCGGGCAGAGGTCCCGTCGCGATTCCGGTCAACTACAAGATGGATGGCGACGACGTGATATTCCGGACGAGCGGCACCAGCGGTGTCGGCGCCGAGATGCAGGTGAACGCTACGCTGGCGGAGAAGGTTTCGTTCGACGTCGACCATCTGGATGAGGACCTAGGCGAAGGCTGGAGCGTGCTGCTGAGCGGCACCGCCGGCATCGTCACCGATCGCGCTGAGCTCGAGCACGTCAGGACCCTGGATATCGTGCCCTGGGCTGGCGGCGATCGGGACGTCTACGTGCGGCTGACGGCTACCGAGATCACTGGCCGCCGGATCCGGGTCACTGGTTAGAGCCCGCCGCGCCGCCGGCCTGCCCGGCTCAGCCTGCCGGCGCAAGGAACCGACCGGGCTCAGGCAAGAGCGAGCAGCCGGCCGGCCATGCGGCCGGGCGAGCGGCCGCAGGCTAGTTGGCGTCGAAGGTCAGCCGGTTCCGCACGCTGATGACGCCCTCGGCATGCCGGACCCGCCCCACCAGGTCCATCGCGGTGCGGCGCAGTTCCACCAGGCCCTCGATGGTGACGACGCCGGACCGGACCGTCACGTCGAACTGGCCCGGATCGAGACCGAACTCGGTGCCGATGATGACCTTCGTCACTTCGTCCCAGATATCCTCATCTGGCCGTTCGAAGATCGCGAGCACATCGGATCGGGTAACGATGCCGATCAGCTGGCCGTCGTGGTTGACGACGGGCAGCCGCTTGATCCGTCGATCCTGCATGAGCCTGGCCGCGTCCACGACGGGCGCACCGGGCCGGATCGTCACCGCGGGCGAGGTCATCAGCTGACCTGCTGTCACGGCCTTGGACTTGTACTCCTCGTCCAGCCGCCACTGGAACCGCAGCAGGGCCGGCGGGCGGTCCGGCTCGGTCTCCTTGTAGAGCAGGTCGGCCTCGGAGACGACGCCGAGCACCTGGTCGTTGTCGTCAATGACCGGGCATGCACTCACCCGGTACCGGCGCAGCACCGTGACGATTTCCTTGAAGTCAGCGGATTTCCGCAGCGCGATGACCTTGGCAGTCATTACGTCCCTGACGGAGACGGTCATGGGAATCTCCTCCTGAATTCCAGCCAGGGTCAGCTTCCCCTGGTCTGCCGCACGATCACCAGCGGGCACGGCGCATGGTGGGCGCAATGCTGGCTGACCGAGCCGAGCAGCGCGCCGGTGAACCCGGCGTGACCACGGCTGCCAACCACGAGCAGGTCAGCGCCGTCGGCAGCGGCCAGCAGCACCTCGGCTGCGTTACCTTCCTGCACGCTGGTACTGATCTTCACGGGGCAGTCCGGGGCGACGGTCTGGCCGATCGCCTCGGTGAGCGACTTCGCCGCGATCGCGCCAAAGTCTGAAGCTTCATCGAGCACCGAAACCGGCGCCCAGGCGTAGCCACCCACCATCACCGGGAAGTGCCAGGCACTCACCGCATCGATGGAGGAACCGGTCAGCTCCGCCTGCCGCACTGCCCACGCCAGCGCGGCCCGAGACGAAGGTGACCCGTCAACGCCGACAACAATGCGCTTGGTCATCGTCCATCCCTGCCTTCATGTGGTCCTGCCTGCAGGATGTCGCGGTCGGCCACGTTCTGGCAGAGGCCTCCTACCCGAGGGAACGGGGACCTTCGACCCGCCCGGTGTCCGGCCAGGCTGGGCCTGCCGGGCTGGTCACTTGCCGGGCTGGTCACTTGCCGGGCTGGTCACTTGCCGGGCTGGTGCTAGCGGAGCTGACGCAGGAAGGGATCGTGTGGCTCGGCCGGAGCAAGCCGGATCCGGACATCCACCGCATGCGCCCCGCCCGCCGTGGCGATGACCGGATTGAGGTCGAGCTCGGCAACTTCTGGCAGGTCATCAGCCAGCCTGGAGATCCGCACCAGCACGTCGGCCAGCGCCGCGGTGTCCACCGCAGCGGTGCCCCGGTGCCCGAACAGCAGCGGCGCGGCTCGTACGCTTCTGATCATCTCGTCTGCATCGTCGCCGGTCAGCGGGGCTAGCCGGGCCGCCTTGTCGCCGAGCACGTCGGTGGCGACGCCGCCGAGGCCGAACACCACGAGCGGCCCGAAGACAGCTTCCTGCACCACTCCGACGAGTGTCTCCACCCCGCCTGCCAGCATCGGCTGGACTAGCACGCGGCGCAGCCGGCTGCCGAACGCCTTTTCCAGTTCGCCGTATGCCTCCGCCACCTCCTCCGCGGTGCGCAGGTCCAGCTTGACCGCGCCCGCGTCGGTCTTGTGCACCAGGCCATCGACTTCGGCCTTGAGCACGACCTGGCCGCCGAGTTCCTCGGCGGCGGCCAGCGCAGCGTCCACGGACGTCACGGTGCGGGTCGTCACGATCGGGATCCGGTAGCTCGCCAGCAGTTGCACGGCGTCGCTGGCGGGCAGCCAGCCGCCGTCAGGGCTGTCAGTCAGGAACGCGGACACTAGCGCGCGGGCCGCCGTCACATCGACGTCGTCGAGGTCCGGGACCAGGCCCTGATGGGAATCGCGCCACTCGCGGTACCTGGCGGCGTGGCCGAGCGCTCTTGCGGCGCTCTCCGGGTAGCTGTAGACCGGCACGCATGGCCGGCGGCCGAGACCGCTGGCCGAGCGACTGGTGGCTGCCTCCTTGCCAGCACCGGCACTGGCACTGGCGCCGGCAGCCAGCAGGCTCACCGACTCCGGCCGGTCCAGCAGCACGGCCGCCATCGGCTTGGTCACCTGCGCGGTCACGATGGCCGCGCTCAGGTCTGCCATCGCGGTCGGCACGGCAATTGCCAGCACGGCGTCGACGCTCTCGTCAGCCGCGACGTGCTCAAGGCAGCCGCGGAACGCGCTGTTGCCGACCGTGGCGGTGGTATCGACCGGCCCGGACACCGCCGCGCCCGGCGGCAGCAGCCGGCTGAGCTTACGCTGGGTGGCAGTGTCCAGCACGGCCACCGTGAGCCCGTAATCGCCGCACGCATCGGCAGCCAGCACGCCCGCGCCGCCGGCGTTGGAGACGATAGCCACCCGACGGCCGGCTGGCAGCTGCTGGCAGGCCAGCATCGCGGCCGACTCGACCAGTTCGCCCAGGCTCCGGGTGGCGATGATGCCTGCCTGCTCGAACAAGGCCGCCTGGGTGACCAGCGGCGTGGCGACGGCGGCGGTGTGCGAGGCCGCGGCGCGCTGGCCGGCCGCCGACCGGCCCCCGATGACAGTCAGCACCGGGAACTTCCTGGCGACTCGCCGGGCCGTGCGGGCGAACCCCCGCGGGTTGCCGAACGACTCGACGTACAGCACCGCGAGCCTGGTCTGCTCGTCCTGCTCCCACCAGGTCAGCATGTCGTTGCTGGAGATGTCGTACTTGTCGCCGACCGAGGCGAATGAGGACAGCCCGAGGCCAAGTCTGCGGACGTGCTCAAGCAGCGCGATGCCAACGCCGCCGGACTGAACGACGAGCCCGGCAATGCCAGGGGCCGGGATATCAGCGGCAAAGGTTGCGTTCAGCTTCACGGCCGACGAGGCGAGGCCGAAGCAGTTCGGGCCGACAAGCCGCATCCCGTACCGGCGGCAGATGGCCAGCAGGTCCGCGCCGCCGCCGCCCAGGCTCGCGGTGATCACGATGAGCGAGTGCACGCCGCGCCTGCCGCACTGCGCCGCTACCGCCGGCACCTGCGCGGGTGGCACCGCGACGACCGCGAGGTCGACGCCCTCTGGGAGGTCGGCGGCGGATGCCAGGCAGGCCAGGCCCTCCATCGAGTGCGCGCGTGGGTTCACCGGGTAGACCGGGCCGGTGAAGCCGCCGGAGACAATGTTGTGCAGGATCTCCCGGCCGACCGAGCCGCGGTGCCGGCCAGCGCCGATGACCGCGACCGAGGCTGGCTCCAGGAGATGCTGCATACTGGCGACGTCAGCGCGGCTGGCCCGCCCGGCCACGGCCTCCAGATAGGTATCGAGCTCCTCGCCCTCGCCGCTGGGCAACGGCATCAGCAGTTCGATCACGCCATCAGAGAAGTGCCTCTCGACGTGCAGGCCAGCGTCAGCGAACACGCGCTGCATGGCCATGTTCTCCGGCAGCGTCTCGGCCGAGAAAGCGCTCAGATGCCGCTGTCGTGCCAGCGAGACAAGGTGCTCAAGCAGCAGCGTGGCGATGCCGTGACGGTGCATCTCGTCAGAAACCGCGAAGGCGATTTCCGCGACGCCGGGCCGGGTAGTCGGCTCATAGCTCGCCACGCCCACGAGTTCGCCTGCCAGCCGGGCCAGCAGCGCGGCGTGGTCGGTACCCTCTGGCCTGCAGACTCGCAATGCCTCGCGTTCGGGCGCCTTCGGGCTGAAGCTGAAGAAACGGAAGTACGAGTTGTCTGGCGAGAGTTGCTCGTGCATGCGGCGGACGTCGTCGAGATCCTCGGGCATCGCGTGCCGGATCTCCACCGTCCTGCCGTCAGAGAGCAGCGCAAATCTGCCGGAAGTGGCCGGAGCTGTCATTCTCGATTCACCGCCGTTGATGCAGGTTCGACCCGATCGGTTCTGTCCCCGACCCGTCATAAAGGGGCCCGAGATCAGCATGCCCGGTCCGGCTGGCCGGCAGCACCGGCTAACAGGCCCAGCCCGGCGGGACCTTCGGCCCTGGTTCGCGCCGCGCGATCGGCGACTCAGCCGGCTGGCCGCTGCCTGGTCATGCTCTGATAGACGGCCAGCAGCGCGGCCTTCTGCGTGTCATCGAGCGTGGCGTCGGTCCTGATCGCCTGCTCCACGCTGCCCGGCGGCTCCGCGCCTGGCTCGCCGCCGCCACGGGCGACGGTGCTGAGCAGGCCAGCTTCGGCGAGCAGCATCTCGGCCGACACGTTCAGCGCATCAGACAGCTGCTTGAGCACCCGCACCGATGGCTGGTGCATGCCGCGCTCGAGTTCACTGAGGTACGGGTTCGACAGGCTCGTCAGCTCGGCCAGCTGGCGCAGGGTGAGATTGGCGAGCTTGCGCTGGCTGCGGATGAAGGAGCCGAATGCCTCCATCTGCGAGTCCCACTGGCTTGCCATGTCTCTCCTGACCTCAATGTCGGGCCGGTCCGGCGCACCAGTATCTCAGGCCGGGTCCGGGCATACGCAGGCGCGCGGCTAAGCAGGGCTCGCCGCGCGCGGTACGTAATTCGCTGTCAGGTTACGAAGCCTTGGCAGCCTTCTTCGGGGCGCCGTTGCTGCTGGTTGACAGCACCGGTGCGGTGGCCTTGAGCAGGTCCTCGGCGAACTTGCGCTGGCCTGCCAGCAGCTGCTCGGCGAAGTCGTAGGCGCTCGCCACAACTTCCTGCGGGGTCGGCAGCTTGTCGGCGAACGGCAGGTTCACGTCCGGCAGCTCCGGCTTGATGGACTGGACCGCGCTGGCCCAGGTCTCGATTGCGTCAATGACGGCGGACTGGCTCTTGCTGATGGTGTTCAGAACCTCGCTGGTCAGTTCCTGCGCCACGTTGGTGTCGGCCATTTCATCCTCCTAGGGACTTAGCTGGCATCTAACTCTGATGTCATGCTCAGTATATCTAGCAAGGCTAGCTTTGTCAAGCGCCTGCTAACTATAGCTAGCCACGAACATACTCGCCTGGCGCATCGGCCAGCGGCGGGTAGTTCTCGCTGCCGATCGGCGGCGGCGTGACGAGCCGCCCGGCGCGCTGACCAGCCCATTCCGCCCAGTCCTGCCACCAGGAGCCGGGCTGCCGGACGGCGGCGGCCCGCCAGTCCCCGGCGTCCGGAGGATTCGACTCGGCGATCTCGTGCCAGGCCTTCGGGCCGGGCGGATTCACGATTCCGGCCACGTGCCCGCCGCTCGACAGCACGTACCTGACGTCACCGCCGAGCAGGCTGGTCGCCTGGTAGGAGGCAGCCCAGGGCACGATGTGGTCGTTCACGGCACCCACCACGTAGGTATCGCTCTTCACATCGGACAGTGACAGGTGCTGCCCGGCCAGCTCCATCTGCCCGCGGGCCAGCTCGTTACCGATATACAGGCAGCGAAGGTAGAAGGAGTGCATGGCGGCGGGCATCCGGGTGCTGTCGCCGTTCCAGGCCAGCAGGTCGAACGCCGGCGGATCCTGGCCCATCAGCCAGCCGGACACCACGTAGCTGAAGATGAGATCGTTCGCCCTGATCAGGTCGAAGGTAGTGGCCATCTGGCTGCCGTCAAGGTAGCCGGGGCCAGCCATCTGCCGTTCCAGCTTCGCCACCGTGCGCTCGTCAGTGAACGCACCGAGGATGCCAGGCCTGGAATAGTCCAGCATCGTGTTCAGCAGGGTGACCGAGCCGAGCCGGTCGTCGCCGGTGGCGCTCATGTAGGCGGCGAGCATGCCGGTGAGCGCCCCGCCCAGGCACAGGCCGACGATGTCGATCTTGGGCGCGCCGGTGATGTCACCGATGACGTCCAGCGCCTGGCGGGGACCATTGATCAGGTAGTCGTCGAGGGTGATCCCGCGCATCGACGCGTCCGGATTGCGGTAGGAGATGGCGAACACCGTCCGCTTGTGCTGGATCGCCCACTCCAGGAAGCTGCGGCCAGGGGCCAGGTCCATGATGTAGTACTTGTTGATCCAGGGCGGGCTGGCCAGCACCGGGACCGCGTGGACCTTGGCGGTCTGCGGTGAGTACTGGATCAGCTCCATGAGCTCGTTGCGGAACACCACCTTGCCCGGCGTCGCGGCCATGTTCTCGCCGAGACGGAACGAGCTGGTGTCCACCTGCCGCGGCATGCCGCCGTTGCTGACCAGGTCGGACAGGAAGTTCCGGGCGCCGGCCAGCACGCTTGTGCCACCGGTGTCCAGAGCCCGCTTGATCGCCGCCGGGTTCGTCGGCAGGAAATTGGTCGGCGCGAGCGCATCGACCAGGAAGCCGGCCGCCAGTTCGGCTTTGGCGTCGGCAACCTGATCGCCCGAGCCCGCCGCCAGGAGGTCAGCCGACAGCTGACCCGCAGCCAGGTAGGCCTGCCGGATCGCGAAGAACACCGGGTTGCCGGCCCAGGCCGGATCGGCGAACCTCTTGTCGTCCGGCACCGGCACCGGCGGCTCGACTGCCGAGCCGAGCCACAGCGCGGCGGCCGCCGGGCCGATCCTGGCCAGGCTGGTCCAGAACTGGCCAGCGGCCGCGGCTAGCGCGTCCGGCCGGCGCATCGCCCGGCCAGCCACGCCGGTCAGGGCCTCGCCAAAACCGGCCGGGTCCAGGCTGCCGAACTCCGCCGCCTCGGGGGCAACCGCGGCGGCTATCGCCTCGGCATCTGGGTTGCCGGATTGCTGCATACTCAACTGTTGCTCCCTGAGGTCGACTTGCCCAGCCCGCATCGGGCTCAGCACCGCTCGAAGATCGCGGCGATGCCCTGGCCGCCGCCGATGCACATGGTCGTCAGGGCATACCGGCCACCGGTCCGCTGCAACTCGTAGAGCGCCTTGACGGCCAGGATCGCGCCGGTGGCGCCGATCGGGTGCCCGAGCGAGATACCGCTTCCGTTCGGGTTGGTCTTGTCCGGCGGCAGCCCGAGCTCCCGGCTGACCGCCAGCGCCTGGGCCGCGAACGCCTCGTTGACCTCGAAGACGTCGATGTCGTCTAGCTTGATGCCGGTTCGCTCCAGTACCGTCCGCACCGCGGGGACCGGTCCGATGCCCATGATCCGCGGCTCAACCCCGGCGTGGGCGTAGCCGACCAGCCGGCCCATCGGAGCAAGTCCGTGCACGTCTGCGTAATCACGCCCGGCCAGTACCACGGCCGCGGCCGCGTCGTTGATCCCCGATGCGTTCCCCGCCGTGACCGTGCCGTCGGGCGCGAAGGCTGGCCGTAGCCTGCCCAGGTCGTCGGCGCTCACCTCGGCCCGGACGTGCTCGTCGGTGTCGACGGTGACAGTGCCCTTGCGGGCAGGCACCTCGACCGGCACGATCTGATCCCGGAAGTAACCAGCGCGCTGCGCAGCGGCGGCACGGCGGTGACTCTCTGCCGCCAGCGCGTCCTGGTCGTACCGGGAGACGCCGAAATCACCAGCCACGTTCTCCGCGGTCACGCCCATATGGCAGGCGTCGAAGGGATCGGTGAGCGCGCCCACCATCGCATCGACTGCGACGCCGTCCTGCATCCGCTGGCCCCAGCGCAGGCCCGGCAGCCAGTACTGGCCGCGGCTCATGGACTCGGCGCCGCCGGCCACCGCCAGTTCGCAGTCCCCCAGCGCGATGGCCTGGGCCGCCGACACGATGGCCTGCAGGCCGCTGCCGCACAGCCGGTTGAGGGTCAGCGCCGGCGTGCCTACCGGCAGGCCGCCGTTGACGGCCGCCACCCTGGCCAGGTACATGTCCCGGACCTCGGTGTGGATGACATTGCCGAATACCGCGTGCCCGAATTCGCCGGGGGCAGCGCCAGACCGGCGGACCGCCTCTCGCACCACGGTGGCAGCGAGGTCACACGGGGGGACGGCAGCCAGCCCGCCGCCGTACTTGCCGATAGCGGTGCGAACCGCCGAAAGCACCAGAACATCACGCGGGCCGAATCCGTTGCTGTCAGTCATCGTGGTGTCCTCACATGTCCAGTCCGCCGTTGACGGCCCAGATCTGGCCAGTGATGTAAGAGGACTCGTCAGCCGCCAGGAACGCGACCACCCGGGCGATCTCCTCCGGCGCGCCTAGCCGGCCCACCGGGATCTGGCCGCGGATCCGGTCCAGCATCTTGTCCGGGATGGTGGCGAGCATGTCGGTCGCGATGAAGCCCGGCGTGACCGCATTCACCGTCAGCCCCATGCTGTCGCCGACTGGCCGCTGCGCCCTGGCGAGCTGGAAGACCGCCTCCTTGGCCAGCGACTTAGTCAGCCCGAACAGGCCGGACTTAGACGCCGCGTAGTTCACCTGGCCGATGTTTCCCGTCTCGCCGATGACCGAGGACACATTGATGATCCGGCCAGTACCACGCTCGATCATGTGCTCAAGCGCTGCCTGCGCCATGAAGAACGCACCAGACAAGTTGACCGCGATCACCCGCTGCCAGTCCTCGTCGGTCATCTTGGCCACGGTCTTGTCGATGGTGATGCCGGCGTTGTTGACCAGGATGTCGAGCCTGCCGTGCTGATCGATCACCTCGTGCAGCACGCGGCGGCAGTCATCGGGATGGCCGATGTTGCCCTCGTGCACGGTAGTGAGCTGGTCTGGATACTCGACGGAGAACGATGCCTGCAGCTTCTGAGCGCCTTCTGCGCCGCGCCAGTACCCGGCCGCGACAGCGGCACCGTGCGCGGCAAGGCAGCGGCTGATAGCCGCGCCGATTCCGCGCGTACCGCCGGTCACGAGCGCCACCCGGCCCTGCAGAGATTCGGTAGCCCGCTGCCGGACCTCCGTAGTGGTCGTGGCCATCTCTCACTTCCTTTCACATGTCCTGCAGATGCTGGTCGCAACTGGCCGGCAGCGAAAGTGACAAACGTCCCCGCGCCGGGGGCCGCTAGGCCCTCAGGCAATCCGGCGGCGCCGTGGCCGGCTTGAGCTTCTGATCGCGACCAGCCGATGTGGCAGGCTAGCGGGACGGCTTCGGAGAGGACCGCAACGTGACCTGTACCCTGCACGTCGCCTGGGATGACAAGCTGACCGAATATGACTTCGGGCCGGGTCATCCGCTTGCGCCGATCAGGATCAAGCTCACCATGGAGCTGGCCAGGGCGTTCGGCGTGCTGACCCGCGACGAGGTCACCGTAGCGGCGGCCGGTCCGGCTACCGATGCCGAACTTGAGCTCGTGCACGATCCGCGCTACATCGCCGTGGTCAAGGCGGCGGGCGCACTCGCCGCCGGGACCGCCGCGGCCGGCCAGCCCGACGCAGCGGCGCTGCTTGCCTGTGGCCTGGGCACCGAGGATGACCCGATTTTCGGCGGCATGCACGACGCCTCGGCGCTTGTCGCCGGCGCGACGCTAGCTGCCGCGCAGGCTGTCTGGTCGGGGTCGGCCGAGCACGGCGCCAGCATCGCGGGTGGCCTCCATCACGCCATGCGCGCCAGCGCGAGCGGATTCTGCATCTACAACGATCCGGCAATCGCCATCGCCTGGCTGCTCGAGCAGGGCGCGGAGCGGATCGCCTATGTCGACATCGACGTGCACCACGGGGATGGCGTGCAGGCTGCCTTCTGGAACGACCCGCGGGTGCTGACCATCAGCATGCACCAGCACCCCGCCACGCTCTTCCCCGGCACCGGGCGGGCGACCGAGACCGGCGGCCCGGACGCTGACGGGTCGGCGGTCAACCTGGCGCTGCCAGCCGGCACCAGGGACGCCGGCTGGCTGCGTGGCTTCGATGCCGTGGTGCCCCCGCTGCTGCGCCAGTTCCAGCCGCAGCTGCTGGTCACCCAGCACGGCTGTGACACGCACTGGAGTGACCCGCTGGCGAACCTGGAGATCAGCATCGACGGCCAGCGCACGGCGCACGCAGCGCTGCACCGGCTTGCGCATGAGGTGGCCGGCGGCCGCTGGCTGCTCACCGGTGGCGGCGGGTATCAGCTAGTCCAGGTGGTACCGAGGACCTGGACGCACCTGCTGGCTGAGGCATCAGGCCAGCCCATCGATCCGGCCACCGCCACCCCGCAGCTCTGGCGGGAGTACGTCGAGTGGACTGCAGCCGAGCCGGCCCCGCAGGTGATGACCGACGGGGCCGACGGCGCCTTCCCCAGCTTCGAGTCTGGTTATGACCCCGGCGACCCAGTGGACCAGGCCATCATGGCGACCCGGTCGGCGGTCTTCCCGCTGCACGGCCTCATGCCGTGACGGCGATCCCGTCCTCGGCCGGCACGATGATCACCGGGCAGCGTGCGCGCTGGGTGACATAGCTGGTGACAGAACCGTGCACGAGGCGCCGCGCCAGATGCCCGGTGCTCTTGCCCAGCACGAGCAGGTCGCCCGGCAGGCTGGCGAAGCTGACCAGCAGGACCGCGGGATCGCCCTCCGGCGTCTCGATCGTGACCTGGAGGTCACCGGGCAGCCCCCCGGCGACGCCGGCGAACGCGGCGCGAATCAGTTGCGCTGACGCCTCGCGCTGCTCCTCGCCGGAGAAGCTGAGCACGACGTGCGGATGGGACAGATGACGCATCCGGCGGCCGCCGTGCCGGGGCAGCCCCAGGGCCCACGCCCGTATCGCTACTAACTGCGCGCGATGCATCCTGGCCAGCCTGATCGCCTCGGCCAGCGCGGACAGGCCGGCCGCGTCGTCATCCACACCGACGATCACGCGCTCGATGAGCGCAACGCCCGCTGACTGCCGGCCAGTCGGCTCCGATGTTGACCCTGCCACGGCCACCACCTCCTCGCTTCCCCGGTGACTGCGCCCTAGCGGCTGATCACTACCTTCAGTGCGCCGGTGTCGGCAGCGTGGGAGAACACGTCGTATGCCTTATCGAAGTCGCCGAAACCGAATCTGTGCGTGACAAATTTGCGCGTGTCCAGCTGGTGGCTGGCCAGCAGCCGCATCAGCATCGGCGTTGAGTAGGTATCCACCTGACCGGTGGTCACCGTGATATCCCTGGTCCACTGGTCCTCAAGGTGCAGCGCTGCCGGCTTGCCGTGCACGCCGATATTGGCAATCCGGGCACCCGGCCGGGTCAGCCGCACCGCAAGCTCGAAGGTCTCCGGCTCGCCGACCGCCTCGATCGTCACGTCGGCTCCCAGGCCATCGCTGACAGCCCGGACCGCGTCGAGCGGATCGGTGTCCGAGTCATTCACCAGCACGTCCGCGCCGAACTCCCTGGCTGCCTCCAGCCGCCGGTCGGCGACGTCGATGGCCACGATGTGGCTCGGGCTGAACAGCCTGGCGCCCATGATCGCCGCCAGGCCGACCGGGCCGGTGCCTACCACGGCGACGACATCGCCCGGCTGGACTGCGGCTTTCAGGACACCGACTTCGTAGCCAGTCGGCACGATGTCGGCCAGCATCAGGGCTTCCTCGTCGCTGACGCCCGGCGGGATCTGGTAGGTCGAGGTATCGGCGAACGGAACGCGGACATACTCCGCCTGGGTCCCGTCGTAGCTGTGGCCGAGCAGCCAGCCGCCGCCGCCCTGGCACTGGCCGTAGTGTCCTTCCCGGCAGAACCGGCAGGCACCGCACGCGGAGACGCACGACACCAGGATGCGGTCGCCCTGGCTGATGGTGTGGACCGCGCTGCCGACCTCCGCCACCGTGCCGACAGCCTCGTGCCCGAGGATGCGGCCCGGTCGGACCGACGGCACGTCCCCGGCCAGGATGCGCAGGTCGGTCCCGCAGATCGTGGTCGCGTCGACCTGCACGATCACATCGGCTTCGTCAGTAAGCTCCGGTTCTGGCACGTCCTGCACGGCCTTGCGGCCCGGACCCTGGAAGACCATCGCTCGCATCTGCCGCTCCCCTGCCGTCGTCGCTATCCCTCAACCGGCGGCCGGTCCGCGCCTGATGCGCCTGCCGGTGATCCGCGCCGGGGTGATCCGGATGAAGTGCTCCCGCTGACCGCCCGGCCAGGGCTCGACGCCCGCCGCCTGCGCCTCGGCGCGCTCCTCATCGGAGTCCAGGTGGTGAGCCGGGCCCTGGACCAGCACGCTCCAGCCTTCACGTGCGCCGTAATCGAAATCGTCGACCTCGAAGGCGACCCGGTACTCAGCGTGCGCGATCCCGGTGCGCAGGTCCTCGTCGGTAGCTCCGGCCTGGGCAGTCCGGAACAGTATCGCGCCGTTGTGCATCGTGTAGTTGACCGGCAGCACCGTCAGGTCGTACCTGCCCGCGTAGGCAAGCCGGCCGATGCCGCCCGGTGCGATGAGCCGCAGGCACTCGTCCTCGGCGAGGTTCTCAAGCACCTCATCAGCCACTGCGCCCTCCTATCTCGCCGGGTCGTTCCCGTGCAACGCGGACGGTCCAGCCGATCCCCGGCCGTGTCCGCCGGTTCACACGTCAGTCCCCCCACTAGGAGATCATCCTCGGACTCCTTGAGGGTGCCAGGCCCAGGGTCGCAGAGCCAGGGGCCAAAGGCCCGCGCGTGCTGCCGCGATACCGCGCCGGGCCGGCGCCTAGGCTGCAGGCTATGGCCGTAGGGCTGCCGGATTCCATCAGTGCGTGCCTGTTCGATCTGGACGGCGTGCTGACCCAGACGGCCACGGTGCATGCGCGGGCGTGGAAACAGGTGTTCGACGAATTCCTGCAGGCCCGTGCTGATCGGTCCGGGACCCCGGTCACGCCCTTCGATGACGTCGGCGACTATGACCGCTACGTCGACGGGCGTAGCCGGGCCGACGGCGTGCGGACGTTCCTCGCAGCCAGGGGCATCCAGCTGCCGGAAGGGCGGGATGGCGACACCGCAGCCGACGGCACGGTGCTCGGGCTGGCCAACACGAAGAACGAGCTCCTGCTCAGCCTGCTGGCGGCCGGCGGGGTGCAGGTTTACCCCGGATCACAGCGCTATCTTCGCGCTGTCCGCGCCGCCGGGCTGGCCACCGCCGTGGTCTCGGCCAGCGCCAATGCTCATCAGGTACTGGCCGAAGCCGGCCTGGATGGCCAGTTCGACGCGGTCGTCGACGGGCACGTCGCCCGGAGCCGGATGCTGGCCGGAAAGCCAGCCCCGGACACCTACCTGGCGGCAGCTGCCGCCCTGGCCGTGCAGCCGGTCAGCGCGGCCGTGTTCGAGGACGCGCTGGCGGGCGTGGCGGCCGGCCGCGCCGGACGGTTCGGCTGGGTCGTCGGGGTAGATCGCGTCGGCCAGGCCAGCGACCTGCGGCACGCCGGTGCCGACGTGGTCGTCACCGACCTGGCAGATCTGCTCGGCTAGATAGCGGACAGCTATAGCGGGAGGGACCGCCCGTTTCTCGCGGTTCAGATTTCGCGGTGTGCCGGTTTGCTCAAGCCGGCATCTCCGCGACCTTGGCGTTTGTCCCTCCCGCCACAGCAATAACACCGCGCGCCCGACTGGGCCGGCAGGGCCATAAGGCCCGCGTTACCCGGGACCAACAGCCCTCTTTGACGGTCCGGATTGCCGCCCGCGCGACACGCGGGCCGTTGGACCCTGTCGACCCGGCAGCCCCGGCGCCATGATGATCAGTAGTCCAATTGCACCGAGAGAGACCAATGGCTGACGACGTAACCACGCAGACCGGATCCTGGCAGCTCGACGCGGCTGGCCTGGAGGACCTGCACGGCGTACTCAGATCGGACGGCTACCAGGTCATCGGACCTCGCGTGGCCGGCGACGCGATCGTTCTGGGCGAGCTGGAGTCGGCTGCCGAACTGCCGTTCGGCTGGGGCGTAACGTTGTCCCCCGGTGGTTACCGGCTGCGCCGCCGCGCGGATGACGCCGCGTTCGCGCACTCGGCCGGGCCGCAGTCGTGGAAGCAGTTCCTGCACCCGCCGCGCGAGCGGTTGTGGTCTGCCCGCCGCGATGGCGACGGCTTCGTGCCCGGCCCGGCGCCGGACGGTGTGGCCAGGATGGCCTTCGTCGGCGTTCGCCCGTGTGATCTGCGCGCGATCCAGATCCAGGACAGGGTGCTTGGCGCTGCCAGCCAGCCGGACTCCGCCTACGCCAGGCGCCGGGCCGGGATTTTCATCGTCGCGGTGAACTGCACCGAGCCCGGCGAGGCCTGCTTCTGCACGTCGATGGGCACCGGGCCGCAAGCGAGCCCCGGCTACGACCTGCTCCTGACCGAACTCGCCGGACCGGAAACGCACAGCTTCGTTATCGAAACGGGGTCAGCCCGTGGCGCTGCCGTGCTGGCCAGGCTGTCGCTGCGGCCGGCCGCAGCCGCGGCGGTCAGCAGCGCGCGTGCGGCGGTGCAGGACGCCGCCGGGCGAATGGGCCGCACCATGGACGCCAGCGGGCTGCGCGAGCTGCTGGCCACCAGCCACGGCGCCGCTCGCTGGGATGAGGTGGCATCGCGCTGCCTCACCTGCGGCAACTGCACGATGGCCTGCCCGACCTGCTTCTGCACGACAGTCGAGGACGTCACCGATCTCAGCGGCGAGCACGCGGAGCGCTGGCAGACCTGGGCGTCATGCTTCGACCTCGGCTTCTCGTACCTGCATGGCGGCCCGGTCCGGTCCTCGGGCGTCAGCCGTTACCGGCAGTGGCTCACCCACAAACTTGGCACCTGGCACGATCAGTTCGGCGAGTCGGGCTGCGTAGGCTGTGGCCGGTGCATCGTCTGGTGCCCAGTCGGCATTGACCTGACCGAGGAAGTGGCAGCGCTGCGGGCCGAGCGCGACGCCGGGCGGGATCATGGCGGGCCGGCATGAGCGGCGTCACTGCGGCCGAGCTCGGCAGGCACGCGTTCACGCGCGGGCTGTCGGCCGACCGGCTCGCCCGACTCGCTGCACTGGCGATCAGCGTCGACATGCCGGCGGGCCATCGGATCTTCGAAGAAGGCGAGCCGGCCGCCCGGCTGTGGCTGATCAGCACCGGGCGCGTCGTTCTCGACCTGCGAGTGCTGGGCCGGCACCGGCTGATCGTGGAGACCCTGGGGCCGGGCGATGAACTCGGGCTGTCCTGGCTCTCGCCTGCGGCCCAGTGGCAATTCGGGGCCTATGCTCAGCTACCGGTGACTGCATTCGAGCTGCCAGCCGCCGGTCTTGTCGAGCTGTGTGAAACCGACTACGAGCTGGGCTACCAGCTGACCCGGCAGCTGCTCAGCACCGCTATTTCACGGCTGCAGGCGGCCAGGATCCGGATCCTGGATCTCTACGCCGCGCCGCCGGCCGCCGCGGGCCTGCGCGAGTCGACATGACCAGCGCGCTAGTGCCGGTCGGCTACCGGGTCGTCGAACGGCAGGCTGAGACTCGGGACACCGTGTCGCTCACCCTTGAGCCGGCCGGCCAGCCGATCGCCGCGTTCCGTCCTGGCCAGTTCACGATGCTCTACGCGTTCGGGGTCGGCGAGATCCCGATCTCGGTCAGCGGCCCCGCCGGGCAGCCCGCGCTGATCCAGACGATCCGCTCGGTCGGCGCGGTCAGCCGGGCGCTCTGCGAGGCGGGCACCGGCCAGCTCGTGGGAGTCCGCGGACCGTTCGGCACCAGCTGGGACGAGGCAGCCGCGGCGGGCCAGGATCTGCTGCTGGTCGCAGGCGGCATCGGCCTTGCGCCGCTGCGCCCTGCCCTGCTGGCAGCGCTGGCACAGCGGCAGCTCTACCGCCGCATTGTCGTGCTGGCTGGCGCGCGGTCGCCGGACGAGCTGCTATTCGCCGCCCAGCTGCAGGACTGGCGGGACGGCGGTGCCGAGGTCATGGTGACGGTCGACAAGGCCGATGCGCGCTGGACCGGGAACGTCGGCGTGGTCACCCAGCTGATCAGCCAGGCCGCGCTCGATCCGGCCCGGACGACGGCGCTGATCTGCGGGCCCGAGGTGATGATGCGGCTGACCGCCCGGTCGTTGCTGGCCGCGGGGCTGGCGGCGGTCCGCATCCGGATGTCGCTGGAGCGGAACATGCAGTGCGGAGTGGCCGTGTGCGGGCACTGCCAGCTCGGCCCGCTGCTGCTGTGCCGGGACGGGCCGGTGGTCAGCTATCCGGTCGCCGAAGCGCTACTCGCGGTGAGGGAGCTCTAGATGCCTGCGCAGAATCCGAGACCGAAGCTGGCCGTCTGGAAGCTCGCGTCCTGCGACGGCTGCCAGCTCACCGTGCTGGACCTCCAGGACGAGCTGCTCGCCCTGGCCGCCGAGGTCGATGTCGCGCACTTCACCGAGGCGACGAGCACCGACCTGGCTGGCCCGTATGACGTGTCCCTGGTCGAGGGCTCGGTGACCACGCTTGAGGACGCGGACCGGATCAGGGCAATCCGGGCGCAGTCCGGGCTGCTGGTCACGATCGGGGCCTGCGCGACGGCCGGCGGCATTCAGGCGCTGCGGAATTTCGCCGATGTTACCGAGTTCACCGCGGCCGTCTATGCCAGGCCTGACTACATCGCCACGCTGGCGACCTCCACCCCGGTCGCGAGCCACGTCGCGGTCGACTTCGAGCTACGCGGCTGCCCGATCGACAAGCGTCAGCTCATCGAACTGCTATCGGCCCTGCTCGCGGGGCGGGCGCCGCGCATCCCGGCCCACAGCGTCTGCCAGGAGTGCAAGCTGCGCGGTACCGCATGCGTCATGGTGGCCCGCGGCACGCCCTGCCTCGGCCCGGTAACCCAGGCGGGCTGCGGTGCCATCTGCCCGGCTTTCGGCCGCGGCTGCTACGGCTGTTTCGGGCCGATGGAAACACCCAACACCCGCGCGCTGGAGCCGCAGTTGCGGCAGCTCGGGATGACCAGGCCGGAGGTGCACCGGGTGTTCCGCACCTTCAACGCCGCTGCCGAGGAGTTCCTCGTCGCGGCCGAGCAGTCGGCCGGCCCCGCTGACCGTTAAGGTGCCTGCTATGCACTACCCGGCCGCCCCGGCTGACACCCTCTGCATCCGCACGGGTGCGCTGAGCTTGCCCCGATGAGCGCCGTCACGCCCGCCGCGGCGAGACTCGCGCACCGCGCGGCCGAGCCGATTCACGGGATGATCTACTTCACGCCGCATGGCCCGGACGCTTACGCCAGCATCGGCCTGACCAGCCAGCGGATGACCTACTTCGCGTCACGGTCGGCGGCCATGGGCCAGGTGGGGGCCGGGACCGTCATTGCCACGTTCTTCAACTTCAGCCCGGCGATCGTCGCAGCGGCCATCCCGGCCGCCTGGCTGATCGCCTCGCCGGCCCGGGTGCTGGCGGCGCGACTGGAGGCGGCGGACCGATCGCTGCGCCAGGCCTGGGGTGACGAGATCGGCAGTGCGCGCGTTCGGGAAGCTGCCGACCTGGCCCGGCGCGCCGCGGACCGGGCGTGCAGCCGGCCCGAGGGCCGGCCGTTGTTCGCCGGCCATGCCGCCCTGCCCTGGCCTGACGCACCGCACCTGGTGCTGTGGCACGCGCAGACGCTACTGCGGGAGTACCGAGGCGACGGCCACGTGGCGCTGCTGCTCACCGAGGGACTCGATGGCCTGGGTGCGCTGATCACGCACGCCGCCGCCGGCAGCATCCCGGCCGAGGTGCTGCGGACCACCAGGGCCTGGAGTGAGCAGGAGTGGGCAGCCGGGGTCGCCCGCGTCCGCGACCTAGGCTGGCTCGCGGACGGCGGGGCGCTCGCCCTCAGCCAGCCGGGGCAGCAGCGCCGCCGGTCGATCGAGCAGCGCACCGATGAACTGGCCGGGTATGCCTACCAGGCGATCGGCCCGGACGGCTGCGCTCGGCTCCGGGAACTAACTGCCGGGCTGTCGGCCGCGATCATGGCTGCCGACCTGGGCTTCCCCGCCGTGCTAGCCGCCCGCTATGGGCAAGCCAGCTGACCAGTCACTTCCAGGCGGTGCCGGTCCATCGCACGATCAGCGCCTTGCCGCCGACGGTAAAGCCCACTGCCCAGGCGCTGCGGGCTGATGCGCTGACCACGCCCTGGAGGGCGTTGCTGGCCGCCGGGCTCGGGCTCGGTACCAGCTTCCATGCCGCGCCGTTCCAGTGCACGATCAGCGTCTTGCCGCTGCCGGTGTCGCCGACAGCCCAGGCACTCCCGGCGGCGACCGCAGCCACCCCGAACAGGAAGTCTCCGCTGCTGCCGCCCGGGTTCGGGCTGCCGACCTGCTTCCAGCGGCTGCCGTTCCACCGCAAGATCAGCGTCTGGTCGGTGACACCGGTGGTCAGGCCGGCCGCCCAGGCAGCGTGGCCGGACACGGCGGCCACGCCGTACAGGACGCCCAGGCCCGGGCTGGTCACCCGGGTCCAGGATGTGCCGTTCCAGTGCGCGATGAGGGTCGAGCCAAGGCCGGCCCGGCCGACCGCCCAGGCGTTCCCGGCAGCTGCGGCCGAGACGCCGAAGAGGCCGCCAGCCCCCTGCAGGGACCTGGGCAGCCGGACCGCCTTCCAGCTGTGCCCGTTCCAGTGCAGGATCAGCGGCCCGCCGCCGCTGACAGAACCGACCGCCCAGGCGTTCCTGGCGGACGTCGCGGCCACGCCGTACAGGCTCGCGCCTGACGGTCCAGGGCTGGGGCTGGCCACCTGCTTCCAGCTGCGGCCGTTCCAGCGCAGGATCAGCGTCTTGCCGGTGCCGGTGCTGCCGACGGCCCAGGCGCTGCGAGCTGAGCTAGTCGCCGCGCCGCGGAGGGTGGCACCGCCTGCCGGGGTGGGACTGGGCACGCGCTTCCACGCAGTGCCGTTCCAGCGCAGGATCAGCGTCCTGGTACCGGCCGCACCGACGGCCCAGGCGCTGCGCGCCGACGTGGCGGCAGCGCCCCACAGAGCGCCGCTGGTGGTGAAGAAAAGCGGCGCCTGCGGGCGGATAACAGCCGCACCTGCGGCGGCCGAAGTCCCCGCGAAAGCGGCCGACGGTGCGGCAACTAACAGCACAGCGGCAATAGCGCTCGCGCCACGCCTGGCGATCCTCGGCAGACGCACCGGGCAGACCCCTCTCTCCGGCACCGCGAGCCGGCGAGCCGGGCACAGCGGGCTAGCAGCGGGCTAGCGGCAGCCGAGCCGGAGCCTCGCTACTGCACCGAGTCTGACAGGCCACGCAACCCAGCACCAGCAGTCACGGTGACGCACCCGCCATCGACCGGCGGCTGGCACTGCTCGGGCGTCACGCGGCTGGGGTTACTGTAACGTTGTCGGGCACCGGAGCCGACGCTGAGTCAGCGGGAGTTACAGCCGGCCAGTCCCGGCCATGGTCTGGGTCTGCAGGGCGTCCAGGAACCGGAGAGTTGCCGAGACCGTTTCGCACCGCCACAAGATCAGGGTGCGGTCGAAGCCTGTCGCCGCGGCAAGCCGGTCCTGCAGTGCGCGGGCGACCGGAATCAGCTGGTCCCGCTGGGCGGCGAGCAGCGGCTCCGGATCTGCCTCGTTGCGTGCGTACAGCGCCAGCTTCACCAGCAGCTCGGAGCGCACCTCCCGGTTATGGCCGACCGGCCTGGTGAGCCACGCGGCCGCGCTGCCCCGACCGCTCTTCGTAGCCTCCACCACGGAGCGGACCGGCCCGCGGCTCGATGGCTGCTGCTCGGTGGTACGCAGCAGGCCGAGGTCCTCCAGGCGCTGCAGCGCGCGGTACACCACCGGCTTGGGAACACGCCAGGCCCGGCCGAGCTCGCCGTCGGGGCCAAGCAGCGCAGCTACCGCGAACCCGTGCGTCGGCTTCTCGCAGACCAGGCACAGCACCAGCCATTCGGCCAGCGACAGTGCCGGAACCCGTGGTGCGGACATGGGCCCAGGCTAGTACCGCAGCGAATGCGCCACACCCGACGCCGGCGAGGCATCCATCTCGGGGGCGGCCCGATGACAGCAGCAGCGATCATTCTGTAGTCTCAGTGTGACTAGCGGATGGGCGGAGGCCGGTCATGTCTGCGGAGATGATCAGCGCGGCGGCAGCACGCCGGGTGGGTGCGCCACGGCGAGCAGACCGGGCGCTGCGCCCGGGCGCCGGGCTGCTTGCTGACGGCACGCCGTTCTATGCGCCGGCCGGTGCGGTTCTCGTCGACGGCTCGCTGGTGACGTGCCATCTGTGCGGCCGGTCGCTCCGGTCGGTCGCGGCTCACCTTGCCTCCCACGGCTGGACCAAGCAGCAGTACTGCGAGGCATTTGGCCTCGAGCGCGGCCAGTCGCTGAAGGGACCGGCGACCCGTAAGCTCCGCGCGGCGGCGCAGGCCAGCAGGGACCGCGCCGATCGCCAGCTTGCCGCCGTTGCGGCCGACGCGGCCCGGCGGCACGGTTTCGCTGACATCGGGGCTTTCGTCGTCGCACGGTCCGAGGCGGGCGCCAGCATGACGGCCATCAGCCGCGAGGCCGGGCTGCATAAGGACTGGCTCGCCCGGCACCTCAGCCGCATCGATCCGGCCGCCGCTGACCTAGCGCGACGGCGGGCCGCGGACCGGCCAGATATGCGCTGGCTTCCGGCACTGCGCCGGCTCGGTTATCACGATGTGGCCAGCTACCTGCGGGACCGGCACCTGGAGCAGCATCAGACCGTGAACGCGATGGCAGCCGAGCTCGGGCTGTCCCACCACGCCGTGACGTCAGCCCTGCGCCGTCATGGCGTCGATTCCGTCGCCCACATTGCCAAGCGCCAGCAGGCCCGGCAGCGTGCTTCCGGCGTCGCGGCCAGTCTCGGCTACCCGGACATCGCCGGATACGTCACCGCCCGCAGGTCCGCTGGCTGGACCTGGCAGTCCCTCGCCGCCGAATCCGGGCAGCCGGAAACCTGGCTGCGCCGGCACGCCGGACCCGAGGCAGCTGCCCGCGGGCAGCAGGCAAGAGCAGTCAGTCGAGAGTGATCGTTACCTCCGGCGGCTGCCGGAGCGTGTTGTGCACGGTGCAGTGCGAAGCGACGGCCAGCAGGGCCTTGCGACGGTCGGCAGGAACCCCGGCGGGCACCCGGATCGCCAGGTGCACGTCGCTGACGCGGGCCGGAGTATCGGTGGCCATGCCGAAGTCGGCCCGGACCCCGAAGCCGACCGGGTCGAGCTGATGCCTGCGCAGGTAACGGCCGACATAGAAGGCGATGCATGATGCGAGCGAGCCGACCATCAGCTCAGTCGGCGTAGGCGCCTGATCCTGGCCGCCGTGCGCGACGGGCTGGTCAGCCAGCAGGGCGTGGCCGCGGGTGGCGATCCGGTAGCTATCACCGCCGGACCAGCTGACGTCGACGCGCCCGGTCCCGTCCGGCTCATCGTCGCCGACGTCCGCGCCGGCCGCCTGCGCCAGCAGGGCGTGCCCGAGCCGGCGCGCCTCACCGGGCGTGAGGGCTGCCCAGGAGCCGTCACCGCACTGCGGGCACTCGCCGACGCGCATGGTCACCCGGCTGGCGGGCCGGTGCTCATCGCCCAGCGTCATGAGCCCGACGTCCATCGTCCGGCCGCAGCTGGTGCGCACCGTCACGTGCTCAGCGGCAGCGGCGCAGCCCGGATACAGCTGGGTATCAGTCATCGGGCATCTCCTCACCTGAGCCGTCAGGCCAGTCACCTGAGCCATCAGGCCAGCCGGCCCGCGACCGGGCCGACAGGGCACAACGGCCAGCGTGCGGGGGACCTCGGTCCTGGCAGCTAGCCGTGCGCCGCGCGCACATCGGCCACGATGGCATCAGCCAGGCTGCCGATGGCCGCCGCGACCGGTTCGCTGAGGCCATGGCGCTGGCTGAAGTCGGCACCCTGCACGCAGTGCACGATCAGCACCGGCGGCAGCCTGTCGAGCGCGACCGCCAGGCCGATGGCGGTGTCCAGGCCCAGCCCGTGCGAACTGGCCACGCCTGTCTCGGCTGCGGTCCGGCCCGCAGTGCCCGCGGCGCCGCCGACAACCAGCCGGTGCAGCTCTCCGGTCTGGCCAGGGCCGCCAGCGACGGCATCGGCCACGATCGCGACCGTCGCGCCGGTCCAGGCCTCGATCAACCGGGCAGGCTCACCGTCGCTCAGCACCAGCTGCACGTCCGCGGGCAGCCGTCCGTCCAGCCGTGCGATGACCTCGGGTCCGGCACCATCGTCACCACGGAACTCGTTGCCCACGCCGATGACTACCACTCGCCGCGATTGCGTCATGATCGGTCGACGCGCATCGTGAGGAAGTGCGTGGCGCAGGAAATGCACGGGTCGTAGTTGCGGATGGCCTGCTCGCACTGCGCGGTGAGCTGCTCATCGCTGAGGTCAAGCCGGACCTGCACGAACCTGCGCAGGTCGTGCTCGATGGCAGCCTGATTCTGCGAGGTTGGCGGAACTATCCGGGCGCTGCGCACGATCCCGTCGCCGTCCAGCTCATACCGCTGATAGAGGACGCCTCGCGGCGCTTCCGAAACACCATGACCGGTACCGGCTCGTGGTGCCACCTCGACGTGCGCTGCCGCTGGCTGCTGGTATCCCTCGATCAGCCGGATGGCTTCCTCGATGGCGCAGACGATCTCGACCGCCCTGACGATAATGCTCCGGAACGGGTTACGGCAGCTATCTCGCAGGCCTGCCGCTGCGGCGGCGCCGGCGGCCAGTGGCGGCAGCCAGCGGGAGTTCAGCGTGTAGCGGGCCAGCGGCCCGGTCAGGTAGGTGCCATCCTGGCCGGCCAGCCGGGCGTGCAGGGCGGTCGAGTGCGGCACCTGCTCCTCGACCACGTGCTGCTCGAAGTCGGCTGCCTCGAACTCCCGGCCGCCGGAGGTCACGACGGTGCCGCGCTCGATGGGGTAGCTGCCGGGCACGCTCAGCGCGAGCAGCTCGTGGTCCACCGTGAGATCGGGGAAGTCGAATCTGGCCACCCAGCTCACCGTGTCCAGGGCTGGTTCAAGTACCGCGCGCAACTGCTCGGCCAGCTTGTCCAGGTCGCGCCGGGCCGGCACCGAGTAAAAGCCGCCCACCTGCACATTCACCGGGTGGATGGCCCGGCCGCCGATCGTCTCCATGATGGCGTTGCCGGCCCGCCGCAGTGTCAGTCCGCGCTCCACGAGGTCACGGTGATCGCGGGCAAGCTCGATGGCACCGGGATAACCCAGGAAGTCGGGTGCATGCAGCATGTAGATGTGCAGCGCGTGGCTGGCGATCCACTCGCCGCAGTACAGCAGCCGCCGCAGGTCCGCGATCGGGCCATCGATGTGCACTCCGCAGGCGGCCTCGATGGCCAGGTAGGCGCTGGTCTGGTAGGCAACGGGGCAGATCCCGCAGACCCGGGCGGTAATGTCGGGCGGCTCCCGGTACCCGCGTCCGCGCAGGAACGCCTCGAAGAACCGGGGCGGCTCGTAGATGTCGAGCCGTACCTCGTCCACCTGATCGCCGAGCACGCGGACATGCAGCGAGCCTTCGCCCTCGACCCGGGCCAGGCCGGTCGCTGCGAGCGTGCGTTCATGCCGGTGCGTCATCGCGGTCACATCTTGTCACAGTGCCTGCGATCACCGGGCGACCCGCAGCACCGGTCGCAGCGCGTCCAGGGCGGCGATGTCCTCGATGGTGGCCGGCACCGGTTCGTCCGCCCCGTCGGCGATGCCGCGCATCGTCTTCCGCAGGATCTTGCCCGACCTGGTCTTGGGCAGCGCGGCGACGATGTCGACGCTGCGCAGTGCGGCTACCGGGCCGATCTGCTCTCGGATCAGCGCCAGTAGTTCTGCCTGGACCGTGGCGGCCGCATCGGCTGCGTTCGCCTTGAGTACGACAAAGCCGCGCGGCACTTGCCCCTTCAGCGCGTCATGCACGCCGATGACCGCGCATTCGGCCACTGCCGGATGGCTGGCCAGTACCTCCTCCATCTCTCCGGTAGACAGCCGGTGCCCGGCCACGTTGATCACGTCGTCGGTGCGGCCGAGGACATACAGGTATCCGTCCGCGTCAAAACGGCCGCCATCGCTCGTCCGGTAGTAGCCCGGATAGGCGGACAGGTAGGACTCGACATAGCGCTCATCGTCGTGCCACAGGGTGGTCAGGCAGCCCGGTGGCAGCGGCAGCCGGATCGCGATCTCGCCGCTGCTGCCCGCCGGGAGCGCTGAGCCGTCGCTGTCCAGCACGCGCACGTCGAAGCCGGGCATCGGCACTGTTGGCGACCCCGGTTTGGTCGGCATCGGCTGCAGGCCCATCGGGTCCGCGGCGATAGCCCAGCCGGTCTCGGTCTGCCACCAGTGGTCGATGACCGGGATGTGCAGGACCTCCTCGGCCCAGTGGTAGGTTTCCGGGTCCAGCCGCTCGCCGGCCAGGAAAAGGTAACGCAGCGACGGGAGGTCGTACTGGCCGGCCAGCGCGCCCGCGGGGTCGTCCCGCTTGATCGCGCGCAGTGCCGTCGGCGCGGTGAACAAGGCGCGGACGCGGTGCTCCGCGGCGACCCGCCAGAAGGCGCCAGCGTCCGGCGTGCCCACCGGCTTACCTTCGTACAGCACGGTGGTGCAGCCGGCCAGCAGCGGCGCGTACACGATGTAGGAGTGCCCGACCACCCAGCCGATGTCCGATGCCGCCCAGAACACGTCGCCGGCCCGGACGTCGTAAATATTGCGCATGGTCCAGGTCAGCGCCACCGCATGACCGCCGTTGTCACGCACCACGCCCTTCGGCTTGCCGGTGGTGCCCGAGGTGTACAGCACGTACAGCGGATCGGTGGCGGCCACCGGCACGCAGCCCACGGGCTCGGCCGCAGCCATCACATCGGCCCAGTCCAGCTCCCGGTCGCCGGACAGCTCGGCGCTACCCTGCGGGCGCTGCAGGACCACCGAGAAAGCCGGCTGGTGCGCGGACAACGTCAGCGCGCGATCCAGGATGGGCTTGTAGTGCACGACCCGGCTGGGCTCGATACCGCAGGACGCCGAGATCACCACCTTCGGGGTGGCGTCCTCGATCCGCAGCGCGAGCTCGTGCGCGGCGAAGCCGCCGAAGACGACGGAGTGCACGGCGCCGAGCCGCGCGCAGGCGAGCATGGCGACGACCGCCTCCGGCACCATGGGCATGTAAATGAGGACTCGATCGCCCTTGCCGACGTCGAGCAAGCGCAGCGCCCCGGCGAGCCGGGATACCTGGTCGAGTAGCTCGCCGTAGCTGATGACGCGGCGCTGGCCGGTGACCGGGCTGTCGTAGCTGACGGCAGGCTGCCCGCCGCGGCCATCGCGGACATGCCGGTCGACAGCGTTGAAGCAGGTATTCAGGGTGCCGTCAGGAAACCAGCGGTAGAACGGCGGCCGTGACACGTCGAGTACCCGCGACGGAGCGCGATCCCAGTCGATCTGCGCTGCCGCGTCGCCCCAGAAGGCCTCGGGGTCAGTAAGGCTCCGCCGGTAGCTTTCCGCGTACGGTTCCATGCCGCGCTCCGATCGGCTCGTGACTGCGGGCACTCCACCGTGCCGTCCGTGACACTGCGCGGGCCAGGGACCAATGACCCGTGCGGCGGGTACCGATAGGCCTTAGGCGCAGGCCCGCCGTCGCGATGGACTGCTGATGACGCGGCGCGCGCCGCGACTGGAGGTGGCCGACATCATGCCGAGCCCGCTGGCGGATGACGCTTTCGTGCACCGGATCCTCACCGCAGCGAGCGCAGCGCCGTCGATCCACAACACCCAGCCCTGGCGCTTCCGGCTGGCAGGCACCGACGTCGTCGAGGTCCACGCCGACCTCGACCGGATGCTGTGGGTGGCCGACCCGCTCGGCCGGGCACTGCACCTGAGCTGCGGCGCCGCCCTGTTCAACCTCCGGATGGCAATCCGCAGCGCGGGCTACCGCGCCCTGGTCTGGCCGCTTCCTGACCCTGACGGCGCACCGACCCTGATCGCGTCCGTGCAGGTCGCGGCTGGCGCGGAGGCGACGCTCGAGGAGGCGGAACTCTGTACAGCCATCGGGCAACGGCACACGAGCCGGCTGCCGTTCAGCGACCGCCGCGTCCCCGAGGCTATCCAGGTCAGCCTCGAGCAGTCGGCCGGGTTTGAGTGCACGCTCCTGCACCTGCTGACGCCCGGCGAGGCGGAGTTCGCGCTTGGGCTCGCCGCTACGTCCGACCGGTACCTGGCCGCGAACCGCCGTCACCAGGCCGAACTCGCCGACTGGGTTGGCCAGCCCGCCGAGACCGGGGTGGGCATCCCGGCCGCCGCGATCGGACCAGGCCACGTTCCCCCGCAGAGCCCGGTGCGGGACTTCAGCGCGGCCCGTCCTGGTCGTGCTGCCCAGGACGGACCTGCGGTCGGCGACCCGGCCGGCCGGGCCGCCGAGTTCGAGCTGCAGCCCGTGCTCGGCGTGCTGTCGACGGTCAGGGACGGCCGGGCGGACTGGCTGCGCGCCGGCCAGGGCATGCAGCGCGTGCTGCTGACCGCAACCCGGCATGGCCTGTCGACCTCGCTGCTGTACCAGCCGGTCGAACTGCACGACATGACCGGCGAGCTGGGCTGGTGGCCGTGGCCGGAGCAGCCACAGATGATCATCCGGTTTGGCTACGGGCCAGCTGCGGCTGCGACCCCGCGGTTGTCGCTGGCGGGCCTGCTGGACATCGCCTGAGGCGCCCGCCGGCCCGGCCAGCCGAGCTCAGCTGACTACGACACGCGCGGCCGTCGCGGGGTCCGGCACGTCGGCTCGCTGAGACACGGCGGCTTCCTGCGGCGCGCGCTCGGCCGCGTGCATCGGCACGATCAGCACCGGCAGCGACGCCAGGTGCAGCAGCCGGCTCGACACGCTGCCGAACGGCATGCGAGGCAGGTCCGTGCGGCTACTCGAGCCGAGCACGAGCATCCTGGCCCCGGCGTCGTCCGCGACCGCCAGGATCTTGCGCGCTACGTGACCGTAGTCCGCCTCCCTGATGGCTCCCTCGGCACTGACGCCGGCCCGGCCGAGGCTCGCCACGATCTCGGCGACCAGCCGCTCGCCAGCTCCTTCGGCGCAGTCCACCTGCAGCCTGCCGAACCTGCCGACGGCGAACTCATGCACGTGCAGCACGACGACCTTGTCGCCGGGTCCAGCCAGTTCCCGCACCATATCCGCGGCCGCGATGACATGCCCGCTGGTGTCCGGGCGCGCCGCGTCTACGGCCAGCACGATTGTCTTGCTCATGGCGTCCTCCAGCTGCCACGCCGCCCGTCACCGGGACGGCTCGCTACCTCGCAAGGTAGTCAGCGGACGCTGGCAGCGGCAGGGCCGAAAGTCCGCGTACTGCACACCGATGACCGAGGTCCCTGCGGGTGGTGACGCACGACCCTGAGCCACGACCTCGGGCCAGCCGGATGCTTGGCATCGCTAAACAAGTCCACTGGCCCGAGCCCATCGCCCGGGATGAGTGCAAGGAGGCACAAGAAATGCGCAGGAGGACTTTTGACGCGCTGGCGACAGCGGCAGGCGTGATCCTTACCGCGGTCCTGATCGTCGCCGGCGTACTGCTGGTGTGGGGCCACTCGTACGCCAACAACCAGGTGACCAGCCAGCTGTCCGCACAGAAGATCGTTTTCCCGACGACGAGCAGCTCCGAGTTCAAGATCCTTCCGGCCGCCAACCGCGCGGCGATGGCCCCGTACGCCGGGCAGCTCATGACAACAGGAGCGCAGGCCCAGGTCTATGCCAACGACTTCATCGGCCGCCACCTCTTCCTGATCGGCGGCGGCAAGACCTACTCGCAGCTGTCCGCGGCGGCCATGGCAAACCCGAAGAACGCCGCACTGGCTGGCCAGGTGGAGACCGTGTTCAAGGGCACGACACTGCGCAGCATGCTGCTGGAGGCCTACGGGTTCTGGCAGATCGGCCAGATCGCGCTGATCGCCGCCTGGGTCTCATTCACAGGCGCGGCGCTCATGCTGATCCTGTCCCTGCTCGGGCTGTTCCACCTGCGGCGCACCGCGCCAGAGGCGGAGATCCTGCCAGCGATCGCGACGCGCGTTCAGGTCAACGCCTGACCGCGGGACGGCCGGGGCGAGCCAGCCCCGGCCAGCCGCACCAGCTGCCTGCCGTCCGCACCAGAGGACGGCGGGCAGCTTCCTGTCGTGCCACCGTCAGGGCATCGGTGGGGCATTCAGGACGAAGGTCCTCCGGATGGGTGACCGTCATCCCTGCCGACGTACCCGGGCCAGGCACGAAGCTCGGTTTGCGGCTGTCCGCAGCCAGACAAACACTTCCGCAAGGAGCCAGAAAAGATGAGCCCTCACGCACTTGCCGAGGCGGCGTCAGCCATTGACCTGAATCATCCAGGCCACTACCTGAGCTGGTCGATCTTTGACATCTCGGTAGCGAACCTGGTCGTGATCGCGGTCATGGTCGTCATCTTCGGCCTCGCCCTGCTGATCCCCTTCCCGCAGCGGCACGCCGCGCAGCGCGCGGCCGGCACCGGCACGATGGCAGGCGACCCCACGGCCGGTGACACCGCCGAAAGCCTGCCTGCGGCAGACGATCCCGATGCCGACATGTGGACGAACAAGGTCCGGCGCTTCGCTGTGCGCGTGCTGCCGCCCGGCAAGCTGCTCCCCGACCGGCAGCCCGCCTACGTGGCTTCCTGGATCTATGTCTTCGGCGTGGCCACACTTGCCACTCTCGGCCTGGCGATCGCCACCGGCTTCGCGCTGGCACTCGGCGGCCCCGACTGGTACCACTACAACTCGGTCGGCCACTTCTTCAACAGCATGCACCTGTGGAGCGTCGAGCTGTTCATGGCGTTCATGGTCATCCACTTGTGGGGCAAGTTCTGGATGGCCGCCTGGCGCGGCCGCCGGGCGCTGACCTGGATCACCGGCGTCATCGCCTTCATGGCCTCGGTGGTGGAGTGCTTCACCGGCTACCTGTCCCAGACCAACCTTGACTCGCAGTGGATCGCCACCAACGGCAAGGACGCGTTCAACGCGGTCGGCATCGGTGCCTTCTTCAACGTGATGAACTTCGGCCAGATGCTGATGTGGCACATCGTGCTGATCCCGATCATCCTGGTCACCATCGTCGGCGCGCACGTGCTGATGGTGCGGGTTCGCGGCGTCAGCCACCCGATGCCCGCGCACCGCGTCAGCTGGCGCGACCGGGCCGGCCGCAAGGCCGCGGCGGCGGCCGATGCCGCACCGTGGCGCGGCGCGACGCGGCGCTACGACATCCTGAAGGAAGGCACCGTCGCCGTCGTCATCGCCAGCGCGCTGGTGCTGTTCATGGCCGGGCTGCTCTCGTCGCCGGATGTGCCGCCGCTGAGCGTGCAGACCTGGGCGAAGGCAAGCGCCGCCGACTTCGTCGGGACGGCCGCCGCCGAGCTGGACGGCACCGCGCTGGCAGCATCGTACGGACCGCCGTACAACAACGGCAGCGCCGCGGTGCAGCAGGTCGGGCCGGTCAACTGGCAGAAGCTGGCCGGGGTCAGGCAGCCCTTCAATGCCGCCACCACGTACGTGATCTCGCCGCTGTCGCAGCTGGCGGTGACCACGCCGGCCCTGCGCGCCGCGCTCAGCACCTACACCAGCGCATCGCCGGCTCAGCAGCAGTCCTGGGCCACCGCCTTCGACAAGGCCATGGTGAGCGGCAAGGTGCCGTTCAACAACGGCAACCTGGTGGTGCCCGCGGCCGGGCCGGTGCCGGTGATGATGGCCTACGAGCTCAAGATGGCACAGGCCGGCACGCTGGACGCCGATCTGCTGGCGCAGACGAAGTTCTTCGGCACCAACTACACCAAGCCGCTGCTGTTCATCGCCGACGGCGGCTACTACGCGAACCTCGCCACGACGCTGCACCTGACCGGCGGTCAGTGGGGCGTCATGAACGAGACCGGCAGCTACCCGGGCCAGCCGTGGCTGTGGCTGTACCAGCTGTGGTACCACGTGGCACCGTTCAGTAACTCCTCCAGCGTGGACATCTGGGCTGTCTACATGACCGGCCTTGCCACCATCCTGCTGCTGCTCATCCCGTTCATCCCCGGGCTGCGCGACATCCCGCGGCTCATCCCGGTGCACCGGCTGATCTGGCGCGGCAACTGGAGCCCGGGCGGGCCGCCCGCCGCCGCTGCTGCGAAAGAGGTGCCCGCCGCGCCGCTGACCGTGCCGGACAGTGAGTCGAAGGCCACTCCGTAACGCGGGTGTCCGCGGCAATCCGCGTCGGTGGCCCGGCCCGGCTGGGAAGGCGGGCCGGGCCACCGGCGTATCCGGCGCTGCCGCCGTAGCGAGCCCGGTGCCGAACGTCCCTGCCGGGCGGGCCTAACGCCCGCTGTCCCGGTGCTGCCGCTGGGGAATGGTGGGATCACGCCAGCTAGCCGCACTGCAGAAGGGGGTGGACGCTATGTACGCACATGTGGGCGACCAGATCGTCATGGACGGCGAACCCGCTCGGATTGGCCTGATCATCGGGGTTCCGCATGAAGACGGGTCACCGCCCTACGTGGTCAAGTGGCTGGCGACCGGCCACATCGCCATGGTGTCGCCCGGCCAGTTCGCCCGCATCGTCCCGGCCGGGCATCCGGCTGGAACGGCCCGGCAGCCGTCAGGTGGCGCGGGCAGCTGAGCTGCCGTCCAGCAGCGACGCCACGTAGTCCGGCACGAAGGTCTGCAGGTCGCGCGGAGCGCGCACGTAACCGGTCGACTTCGGCCGCGGCGGCAGCTCCAGCAGCCGCCGCTGCACGTCGTGATAAGGGACGCTGCTGAGCAGGTGGGCGATCATGTTCAGCCGGGCCCGGCGTTTATCCGCGCTGTCGACGACGTTCCACTGCGCCTCCGGAATGTCGGTGTGCACGAACATCTCGTCTTTGGCCCGCGAGTAGTCCTCCCACCGGGTGATTGATTCCAGGTCCATGGTGGACAGCTTCCACCGGCGCATCGGGTCATCGAGCCGGGACTTGAACCGCTGCTCCTGCTCGGTGTCGCTGACCGAGAACCAGTACTTGCGCAGCAGAATGCCGTCCTCGATCAGCAGCCGCTCGAAGATGGGGCACTGATGCAGGAACCGGCTGTACTCCTCCTTGGTGCAGAAGTTCATCACGCGCTCGACGCCCGCCCGGTTGTACCAGCTGCGATCGAACAGCACGATCTCGCCGGCCGCGGGCAGATGCTCGATGTAGCGCTGGAAGTACCACTGCGTCTGCTCCCGGCCGCTGGGTGCGGGCAGCGCCGCGATCCTCGCGACTCGCGGGTTCAGGAACTCCGAGACCCGCTTGATCGTGCTGCCCTTCCCGGCGGCATCCCGGCCCTCGAACACCACCACCAGCCGCGCCCCCTCGGCGCGCACCCATTCCTGCAGCTTCACCAGCTCCGCCTGCAGCCGGAGCAACTCGGCCCGGTACAGCTTGCGCGGCACCCGCCGGACGTCCACGCCGCCATTGTCCGCGTCGCCGCCAGCGTCGGTCCGGGCCTTGTGATGGTGCGCAGCCACTGGCGCCCCCTCCGTGCTCGGCGTCATCTGATGGGGACAGATTAGAACGAACCCCGGCGCGCGCCGATAGCGGATAGCTCAAAGGTCCTGCCAACTAGGCACTTTCGCCCCTGGTAACGCTGCGGCCGGGGACCTTGAGTTAACGGTGTAAGCAGGAGTGAGAGGAGGCGTGACTATGAGCACGCTGACACGCAGGGAGTACCGAGGCCCGTTCGGCGAGATGGTCGACTGGCTGGAGGCTCCGTGGACAGTCCTGCGCCCGATCACCGGCCACCCGATGCGGGTGGAGGACTTCGTCGAGGACGGCAGCTACGTCGTCCGCGCGGAGCTGCCCGGTATCGACCCGGAGAAGGATCTTGAGGTTACCGTCCTCGACGGCATCTTGACGATCAAGGCCGAGCGCCGCGAGGAGAGCAACGGCAAGCACCACTCGGAGTTCCGTTACGGCACCTTCAGCCGCAGCGTGACGCTGCCGGCTGCGGCCGACCAGGAGCGCATCGAGGCCGTCTACGGCCACGGCATCCTGGAAGTGACGGTCAAGCTGGCCGATAAGGGCGCGGACAAGTCCGGCCGCAGGATCCCGGTCAGGCAGGATCAGCACATCATGCCGACCTGATGCTCCGGCCGCCCGGCCGGTGAGGGCTAGGCCGGGCAACGAGGCGGCTCCGGACGATGGTCCGGGGCCGCCTCCGTCGTGGTCAGGCGCCGTTGTCGAGGCCGGACCGTACCCGGCCGGGAACTGTCGCGAGCCCGGACCACCGGCAGCGGCGCGCAAAGGCCGATGGTCCCGACATCGCAGGTCGCAGGCCTCCTGCCAGACCGCAGCCCGCGCTGGCATCGTCGGAGTCGACACCGTCGGCCTGCCGGTCACGGCCGGCTGACTGCCAGCAGGAAGGAACGGCGCTCATGTTCGAGGTCCGCATTCACGGCCGGGGCGGCCAGGGCGTGGTCACCGCGGCCGAGCTGCTGTCCGCCGCCGCGTTCGCCGAGGGCAAGTACTCCCAGGCGTTCCCCAGCTTCGGTTCCGAGCGGACCGGCGCGCCCGTGGTGTCGTTCTGCCGGATCGACGACAAGCCGATCCGGGTCCGCGAGCCGGTCATGCACCCCGATGTGCTGATCATCCAGGACCCGACGCTGCTGCATCAGGTCAACGTCTTCGAGGGCGCTGGCGACCAGGCGGTGCTGCTGATCAACTCGGCCCGGCCAGCAGCCGAGCTGGGCATCGGCGAGTTCACCGACCAGCTGAAGCCCGGCGCGGTGCTAGCCGTGGCAGCCAGTGAGCTAGCGCAGCAGCATGTCGGCCGGCCAGTGCCCAACGCCGCCCTGCTCGGCGGGTTCGCGGCGCTGACCGGCGCGATCTCCATCGAGTCCGTGGTCGCGGCCATCCGGGACCGATTCCCCGGCAGCATGGGCGAAGGCAACGCCGCCGCCGCCCGGGCCGCCTATACCAGCGCGCTCAGCCAGCTCACCGAGGCCGGTCAGCTCAGCCCGCGACCTGCCGCAGCCTCGCGCCAGCCGCAGACCAGGGCGGCCGCCGGCGCGCCGCGCGGTGGCCGGGTCGCGCAGCTCGAGGGATCACGCGGCGTGGCCGAGTCGGTGGCACTGTGCCGCCCGGAAGTCATCTGCGCGTACCCCATCTCGCCGCAGACCCACATCGTCGAGGCGCTCGCCGGACTGGTGAAGTCGGCCGAGCTCGCGCCGTGCGAGTTCGTCAACGTGGAATCAGAGTTCGCGGCCATGTCGGTGGCTATCGGCGCATCGGCGGCGGGCGCTCGCGCCTATACCGCGACCGCGAGCCAGGGCCTGCTGTACATGGCAGAGGCGCTGTACAACGCTTCCGGCCTCGGGCTGCCGATCGTGATGACGGTTGCCAACCGGGCCATCGGCGCGCCCATCAACATCTGGAACGATCACAGCGACTCCATGTCGCAGCGCGACTGCGGCTGGATCCAGCTCTACGCCGAGACCAACCAGGAAGCGCTAGACCTGCACATCCAGGCATTCCGGATCGCCGAGGAAGTGTCGCTGCCGGTCATGGTGTGCATGGACGGGTTCATCCTGACGCACGCGCACGAGCGGCTGGAGATCCCGTCTCAGCAGCAGGTGGACACGTTCCTGCCCGGCTACGAGCCGCGGCAGGTGCTGGATCCGGACGACCCGGTGTCGATCGGCGCGATGGTGGGTCCGGAAGCATTCACCGAGGTGCGCTACCTGGCGCACGCCCGGCAGAACCAGGCGCTGCGGCTGATCCCCGAGGTGGCCGAGGCATTCGCCGGCCAGTTCGGCCGGGACTCCGGCGGCCTGGTCCGGCATTACCGGACCCAGGATGCGGACACCATCGTCATCGCGCTCGGCTCGGTGCTGGGCACGATCAAGGACACTGTCGACGAGCTCCGGGCTGCCGGGATGAAGATCGGCGTGCTCGGCATCACCTCGTTCCGCCCGTTCCCGCTCGAAGCGGTGCGGGATGCGCTGAAGGGCGCACAGCGGGTCGTGGTGCTGGAGCGAGCGCTCGCCGTCGGCATTGGCGGGATTGTCTCGGCCAACGTGCGGATGGCACTGTCCGGTATTCAGCTGCATGGCTACACCGTTATCGCGGGTCTCGGCGGGCGGGCCATCACCAAGGCATCCCTCCACCACCTGTTCACCAGGGCGGCGGCCGACGAGCTGGAGCCGCTCACCTTCCTCGACCTCAATACCGAGCTGGTGGAGCGGGAACTGGCCAGGGCGGCGGCCGCCCGGCGATCCGGCCCGGCCGCTGAGAACATCCTGCGCGACCTCGGTGCCGTCGCCACGAAGATCGGATAGGGAGCAGAGACGATGCCAGTGCAGCCGGTCAAGTTCTACCAAGTCGGCAGCTTCGCGGTCGGGAACAGGCTGCTCGACGACGACCAGCGCTCGGTCCAGTCCGACGCGGACCGCACCAACTCGCTCAACTGCGGGCACCGCGCCTGCCAGGGCTGCGGTGAGGCGCTCGGCGCGAGGTACGCGCTCGATGCGGCGATGCGGGCCACCAGCCGGCAGATGGTGGCGGTCAACGCCACCGGCTGCCTGGAGGTGTTCTCCACGCCATACCCGGAGACCTCCTGGCAGATTCCGTGGATCCACTCGCTGTTCGGCAACGCGCCAGCCGTTGCCACCGGAATCGCGGCGGCGATGCGCGCCAAGGGCCGTCAGGACGTGCGCGTCGTCGGCCAGGGCGGTGACGGCGGTACGGTCGACATCGGCTTCGCCTGCCTGTCCGGCATGTTCGAGCGCAACGACGACGTGCTCTACATCTGCTATGACAACGAGGCGTACATGAACACCGGAGTGCAGCGGTCCGGCGCCACTCCCCCGGCCGCCCGCACCACTACCACGCCAGCCGTCGGCGCCGAGCCCGGCAACGTGTTCGGCCAGGGCAAGAACGCGCCGCTCATCGCCATGGCGCACGAGATCCCGTACGTGGCCACCGCCACCGTGGCGGGCCTGCGCGACCTGGAGTACAAGGTCCGCCGCGCGATGGAGTTCCGCGGCGCCCGCTATCTGCACGTGCTGGTGCCATGCCCGCTGGGCTGGGGCAGCGCTTCCGGAGACACCATCAGGATCGCCAGGCTGGCCGAGCAGACCGGCCTGTTCCCGGTGTTCGAGGCGGTGGCGGGCGAGGTTGTCAGCGTCTCGCCAATCCGCCGGCAGGCTCCGGTCGAGGACTATCTCAGGCTGCAGTCGAGGTACGCGCACCTGTTCAAGTCAGCGGACGGCGCAGCGACCATCGCCCGGCTGCAGCAGATTGCCGACCGGAACATCGCGAGGTTCGGCCTGCTCTGCCCGGGCCAGCAGGCCAGCGCAGCCGAGCCGGCCAGCGCGGCTGAGCCCGTCAGCACACCGGCCGACGACCGGACCGCGATCAAGGAGAACGTGTGATGGACAAGCCGTTTGCGATCACCCTGAACCCCGGGTCCAGCCTGGCCAACAAGACCGGCTCATGGCGTACCGAGCGGCCGGTCTACGTGGACCTGATGCCGCCGTGCAACCACGCCTGCCCGGCCGGCGAGAACATACAGCAGTGGCTCTACCACGCCGAGGACGGCGGCTACGAGGCCGCCTGGCGGCAGATCATGCAGGACAACCCGTTCCCGGCCGTCATGGGGCGGGTTTGCTACCGGCCGTGTGAGACCGCGTGCAACCGGGCCCAGCTCGACACGGCCGTCGGCATCAACTCGGTCGAGCGGTTCCTTGGCGACGAGGCGATCAGGCGGGGCTGGACAATCCCGGTCACCACGGCGTCGTCCGGCAAGCGCGTGCTCGTCGTCGGCGCGGGCCCGTCCGGCCTATCCGCCGCCTACCACCTCCGCCTGCTGGGTCACGAGGTGACGGTGCGCGACGCGGCGCCAGCCCCCGGCGGGATGATGCGCTACGGCATCCCGGCCTACCGGCTGCCGCGGCCGACCCTGACAGCGGAGATCGACCGTATCCTCGCCATGGGCGTCACGCTGGAGTCTGGCCAGCCGGTCACCGACATCGAAGCGGCGATGCACGACGGCGGCTTTGATGCGGCATTCCTCGCAGTCGGCGCGCAGAAGGGCAAGCGCGCCTACATCCCGGCCGGCGACTCGGCCCGCATCCTGGACGCGGTCACGCTGCTGCACTCGATGGAGGGCAGCGAACAACCGCAGCTAGGGCGCCGGGTCGCGATTTACGGCGGCGGCAATACGGCGATGGATGCGGCCAGGACCGCACGCCGCCTTGGCGCGACGGACGCGGTTATCGTGTACCGCCGCACCAGGGCGCAGATGCCGGCCCACGACATCGAGGTCGAGGAGGCAGCCGAGGAGGGCGTGCGGATGATGTGGCTGTCCACGATCGCGCGCGCCGACGGCGGCAAGCTCACCATCGAGAAGATGCAGCTCGACGAGTCCGGCTTCCCGCAGCCGACCGGTGAGTTCACCGAACTGGACGCCGATGCCGTGGTGCTGGCTCTTGGCCAGGAGGCCGAGCTCGCCCTGCTCGACGGCGTGCCCGGCATTGCCGCCTCAGGCGGCGTCGTCGAGGTCGGCGCCGACCTGATGACCGGCCATGCCGGCATCTTCGCCGGCGGCGATATGGTGCCAGACGACCGCACCGCCACCGTCGCGATCGGGCACGGCAAGAAGGCCGCGCACAGCATCGACGCGTGGCTGCGCGCAGGTCGCGACCAGGGCAGCGCCGAGCCGGCCCGGCATGCGCCGCGGACGGCAGGGGCGCAGTCGGCCGAGCCACGGCTGGCCGAGGCTGGCCGGCTGAACACCTGGTACTACTCCGATGCCCCGGCAACAGTGCGGCCGCACCTGGACCTGGCCAGGCGGGTCACTACGTTCGAGGAGGTCACCGGCGGCCTGGACGAATCCACTGCCCAGTTCGAGGCGCGGCGCTGCCTGTCCTGCGGCAACTGCTTCGAGTGCGACAACTGTTATGGCGTCTGCCCTGATAACGCGGTGATCAAGCTCGGACCCGGCCAGCGGTACCAGATCGACCTGGACTACTGCAAGGGCTGCGGCATCTGCGCAGCGGAGTGCCCGTGCGGCGCTATCGACATGGTCCCTGAGCGCATCTGAGCTGGCCACTGACCTGGTCAGAGCCGAATCCGAGTCGTTCGGCCGTTGATCATCGGGACTAAGGTCCTGCACCGGCAGGACCAGCCGCGGCTATCGTGGAGTGAGGTACCGGACCGGCGACCCCGTTTCCGGCCTGCACAAGTGGCTGTTCAGACGACCGCGAAGGACGACGGCAGATGGCGGAGCAAGCTCAGGGCAACGCGGGCATTAAAGTCTTCCTGCTCGATGATCATGAGATCGTCCGGCGCGGCGTCAAGGAACTGCTGGAGACCGAGCCAGACATCACCGTCATTGGCGAGGCTGGGACGGCCGCCTCGGCGCTGGCCCGGATTCCCGCGCTGCGGCCCGATGTCGCCGTACTCGACGTGCGGCTGCCCGATGGCGACGGCGTCACCGTGTGCCGCGAGATCCGGTCGAAGATGCCGGAGATCGCCTGCCTGATGCTGACGTCGTTCGGCGATGACGAGGCGCTGTTCGACGCGATAATGGCCGGGGCAGCCGGTTACGTGCTGAAGCAGATCCGCGGCACCGACCTCATCGGCGCGGTGCGCACGGTGGCGTCCGGGGAGTCGATGCTCGACCCGGAGGCTGCCAGCAAGGTGATGGCGCGGATGCGTGACCAGGCCGCCCACGCCGACCCGCTGGCCGGGCTGACCGGGCAGGAGCGCAAGATCCTGGAGCTCATCGGCGAGGGGCTGACCAACAGGCAGATCGGCGAGCGGATGTACCTGGCGGAGAAGACGGTGAAGAACTACGTCTCCGCGCTGTTCGCCAAGCTCGGGATGGAGCGGCGCACCCAGGCCGCCGCGTATGCGTCCCGGGTGTTCGACGAGCCACAGCACCACCACCGCTAGTCGAGATAGCGCGCCGCGCCTACGGGGGTCACGTCGGGTCCGAGGCGGTAGAGCAGCGGCACGCTGGTCGGGATGTTCAGTGCCGCCGTCTTCTCGGCCGACAGCCGGTCCAGGTGCCTGACCAGCGCACGCAGCGTGTTGCCGTGTGAGACGACCAGCACGCAGCCGGCCGCGCGCAGGTCGGGAACGATCGCGTCGTACCAGTACGGCAGCAGCCGCGCGGTAACGTCCCGCAGCGACTCGGTCCTCGGCCGGGCTTCGGGCGGGATCGCGGCGTACCGCGCGTCGGCGAACTGCGAGTACGGGTCGTCGTCGGGTATCGGCGGCGGCGCGCTGTCGTACGAGCGGCGCCACGTCATGTACTGATGCTCGCCGAACTCGGCCAGCACCTCGTCCTTGTTCCGGCCCTGCAGGGCGCCGTAGTGGTTGGAGTTAAGCCGCCATGACCGCTGCACCGGGATCCAGTCCCGGTCGCATCCGGTCAGCGCGAGGTCAGCGGTCCGGATCGCGCGGCGCTGCACGGAAGTGTGCACGACGGCGGGCAGCAACCCGTGCCGGCCGAGCACTGACCCGGCCTGGCTAGCCTCCCGCTCGCCCGCCGCGGTCAGCGCGACGTTGACCCAGCCGGTGAACAGGTTGCGGGCGTTCCATTCGCTCTGCCCGTGCCGGAGCAGCACCAGGCGGCCCGGCGCCGGCTCGGTCATGCGGCACCGGCCGCTGCGCCTGACAGCATTCGCGTTCCTTTCGGTCCGGCCTCTAGTGTGCCCGCGGCGCCCGGCGGGCTGTCGCGCGGGACCAAGGACCCCGGCATGACCGGGCTACCGGCCCTGCCGCTCCGGGGCCGGCCGGACCGATGCTGAAGGTCACCACACCTAAGCCAGAAGGAGAGTTTCCATGCGAGCAGCAGTTGTGCGGCGGTTCGGCGATCCGCTCGTCATCGAGGACCGGCCGATCCCTGAGCCCGGTCCTGGCCAGATCACCGTGCGCATGCTGGCGTCGGGTCTGTGCCACACCGACATCCACGCCGCCAACGGCGACTGGCCGGTCAAGCCCACCCCGCCGTTCGTACCGGGCCACGAAGGCGTCGGCATCGTGCACTCGGTCGGCGCCGGCGTGGCAACCACGCGCATCGGCGCGACGGTCGCAGTCCCGTGGCTCGGCTACGCCTGCGGGACCTGCCAGCACTGCCTGCGCGGCTGGGAGACCCTGTGCCTGCAGCAGCAGAACTCCGGCTATTCGGTCGACGGCTGCTACGCGGAGTACTTCCTGGCCGAGGACACCTTCGCAGCGACCGTGCCGGCCGGCGTGGATCCGTTCGAGGCAGCGCCACTGACCTGCGCTGGCGTCACCACCTACAAGGCCGTCAAGGTCGGCAACGTCAGGCCGGCGGACCTGGTGGCGATCTCCGGCATTGGCGGCCTTGGCCACCTGGCGCTGCAGTATGCCAAGATCTTCGGCGGCACCGTTGCCGCCATCGACGTGACAGACGAGAAACTGCAGCTGGCCAAGGAACTCGGCGCTGACATCGTGATCGATGCCCGGACGCAGGACCCGGCAGCAGTGCTGCAGTCACATGGCGGCGCGGATGTCGCGATCGGGCTGGCCGTGAGCGACAAGTCGTTCGCCGCCGCCTACGCCGGCCTGCGCCGGGGCGGCAGGCTCGTCCTGGTCGCGCTGCCGGCGGCCGGAACGCTCAGCATTCCGGTCTTCGACACCGTGCTGAACGGCACCTCCGTGATCGGCTCGATTGTCGGTACCCGCGCCGACCTCGCCGATGTGTTCGCGCTGCACGCCCTGGGCCGGACCAAGGTCATTTACGAGACGCGCGAGCTGGGCGAGGTGAACGAGTCGATCGCCGAAGTCCTGCAGGGCAAGGCGAAGGCGCGGCTGGTGCTGCAGCCATAGCTCGGCAAACGCCGGATCCGCCGACGGGACGCGGTCGTGACCGCGTCCCGTCGCTGTCGTCTTCGGCCCCGCCCGCGCAGCTGCGCACAGCACGGCCGCCGCTAGTCGCGTTCGACCACGTTCTTCAGGGCGGACAGCATTGCCGCCCAGTTATCCCGCGAATGCGCCGCCTCTTCGTCACTGGAGTTGTTGTCCTGGCTCAGCGATACGTGGGTCCCGTCGCCGCGGGGCTCAAGCACATACGTCAGGGTGTGGTAGTTCTCGGGCACATCCTGCTGACCGCTCAACGGGCTGAAGTGCGTCACGACGAGCCGGCGCTGCGGCCGCACCTCGACGATCCTGCCCTTGTCCTCGTAGGGCCTGCCCTGGTATTCACCCTTCCAGGCAATTGCGCTGCCCGGCCGCCAGTCCGTCTCCACCTGAGATCCGAACATGTACTGCTTGATCTGGGCCGGATCGGTCAAAGCCGACCACACGCGTGCAGGCGGTGCACTGATGTCGGTAGCTGCCGTCGCAACGATGTTGGCCATAGCTCTCGCTCCTCCCGTGGGCAGACATTCTCGCTCTAGCCACGTCCGCCAGATACCCGCGGCCGTGCGACTTATTCGGTCGGCGACGGAGCACGACGACGGCCCGGTCAGCCACCCTCACAAGTCGGCTGCGGCCTTGTGCGCCCCGCCCAGTGGCACCCGCCAGTCCAGCTCGGTGCCGCCGCCGTCCGTCGTGCCTATCCGCAGGGAGCCGCCGAGGCTCGCGGCGCGCTCGGCAAGGTTCTTCAGTCCGCTGCGGCGGGTGACTTCCCTGATGCCTGATCCGTTGTCGCGAACGATCAGCGACAGCTCGCCAGCGGCCCGCACTTCTACCTCGACCTTGCTGGCGCCGGAGTGCCTGGCCGCGTTGGAGAGCGCCTCCCGCAGCGCGTGCAGCATGTGCTCGCCGAGCGCATCGGGAACGTCGTCGATGCTGCCATCCAGTTGCAGGGCTGGCTCGAATCCCAGCAGTGCGGTCATCTCGTCGGCAACCTGCAGGACCCGGCCGCGCAGCCGGACTGACTTGGCCTCGGCGCGGCTCTGCAGCGCGAAGATCGAGGCCCGGATCTCCCGGATCGTCTCGTCCAGGGCGTCGACTGCGACGCTGACCCGCTCGGCCACGTCGGGTGCAGTGATCATGGACACCGCTCCCTGCAATGACATGCCAGTGGCATAGAGCCGCTGAATGACCAGGTCATGCAAGTCGCGGGCGATCCGGTCGCGGTCTTCGAACACCGCCACCCGCTCGGCCTGCCGCCGGTGCTCGGAAAGCTCGAGCGCGATGCCCGCCTGGCTGGCGAACGTGACGAGCATATCCGCCGCGGCTGGTGCCAGCGGCATCGCGCCTGGCCTGCGGCCGGCGGTCAGCACCCCGCGCACGTTGCCACGGGTGCCAAGCGGCACCAGGATGGCGGGCCCCAGATTCATGTGCGCCCGCGCAAGGCCGGCGACGCGGTCGTCGTTGCTGAAATCCTCGATGATCAGCCGCTCCCCGCTTGCCAGCACCGTCCCGGACGCAGAGCCTCGGGCCGGCAGCACCAGGCCGAGCGCCTCGGCCGCGCCGCTTCCGGCGGCGTGCTCGATCTGCACCTGGCGACCGTCATCGGTCGGCAAGGCGAGCACCACCAGGTCGGCTCCGGACATCTCCAGCGCGCTGGCGGTGATCAGTGCCAGGGCGTCGCCGATATTCGCACCGCTGAGCAGCATCCTGGTTACTTCGCTGGTGGCTGTCAGCCAGCGCTGCTGCCGGCGTGCCTCGTCGTAGAGCCGGGCATTCTCAATCGCGACGCCGGCCGCAGCGGCCAGCGCCACCAGCAAGGCCTCGTCTTCCTCATCGAACTGACCGCCATCGCGCTTCTGGGTCAGGTAGAGGTTCCCGTAGACCTCGTCGCGGATCCTGATGGGCACGCCAAGGAACGAGGTCATCGGCGGATGACCGTCGGGGAAACCGGATGACAGCGGGTGGCTGCCCAGGTCAGCGATCCGCAATGGTTTCGGATCGGTGATAAGAGCGCCGAGCAGCCCGCGCCCTTCGGGCCAGTGGTGAATTTTCCTGATCTCTTCCTCGGTCAGCCCGACCGGGATGAACTCGGCCAGCCGGCCGCCTTCGCCGATCACGCCCATGGCGCCGTAACTGGCATCCACCAGCGTGACCGCTGCCTCGACGATTCCCCGCAGCACCACCTCGATGTCCAGGTTCGTGCCGACCGCCACGACAGCCTCGAACAGCGCGTTGACCCGGTCCCGGGTCGCGACCACTGCCTGCAACCTGACCTGAAGCTCGTCGAGCAGCTCGTCAAGCCGCAGATTAGGCAATCCTTGCCGCTGTTGAGCTGGCGCCACTATCCGCTCCCGCCCTCGGTGGTGACGCTGTGATCATACGTCGGCACAGTGCCGGCTCTATGCACCGCAGACGACCGATACGTGCCGCCCCGGCAAAGTCCGGCTGTCCGGGCGTACACCGATCGGTTTCTGGCGGCTACCCGCAGGCGTACTCTGGGTACTGTGAGCGACGATGAAACGAGCATGACCGTCGGTCCAGACAGCCTGCCGGCCCGAGCGGGAGCCGGACCGTGGCCGGGATCTGTCCGGCCGGGATCAGCGCGGCCGGGGTCATCACGGCAGCGGCTGCTGGAGACGGCAGGCGAGCTGTTCTACCGGCAGGGCATCAACGCCGTCGGGGTCGACCTGGTGAGCAAGACCGCCGGGGTGTCCAAGCGAACGCTGTACCAGCAGTTCGCCAGCAAGGACGAGCTTGCCGCCGTCAGCCTGGACCACGCCGGGCCGGCCATCCTCGGTATCTGCCTGCCGCCCGAGGGCGCCGGCGGCACACCGCGCGAGCAGATACTTGCTGTCTTCAACGGCGCGCGCGGCTGGTCCGCAAGCCCTGGATTCCGCGGCTGCCCGTTCATCAACACCGCGGCCGAGCTGGCCGATCCTGAGCACCCGGCCAGGAAGGTAGCCCGCCGGTACAAGCTGCGGCTGCGGGAGTTCTTCGCGTCGCAGGCCGCGCGGGGCGGAGCGCCGGACCCGGAGCGGCTCGCCGACCAGCTCGCGCTCATTTTCGACGGGGCGATCGTGCAGGCCGTGATGGGCACCGCCAGCGGAACCGATGCCGCCAGGACCGCGGTAGCCGCACTGCTGGACGCGCAGGAACTGAGCTAGCGCCAGCGTTTGACCTTCACCCTGGGGCAAGCCGCACAGTGGTGATACGGGCAGCCGCCCGGCACGTGGGAGCCCATCCGGGGCCCTGGACCAGGGAGCACGGCCGTGGACCTGATGGGCATCGGCGAATTCGCGCGCAGGTCGCTGCTGTCGCCGAAGGCACTGCGGTTGTACGACGAGCTCGGACTGCTGTCACCTGCCCGGGTCGACCGCGGCACCGGCTATCGCTGGTACGCCGCGACTCAGCTGGCCGCTGCAAGCCGCATCGCCGCGCTTCGGCAGCTCGGCGTCCCGCTCGCGCAGATCAAGGTGGTGATCAGCCTGCCGCCAGCGGAAGCTGCCCGGCAGCTGACCGCCTACTGGTCGCAGGCCGAGGCTGAGCATGCGATCCGCCGGGCCCTGGCCGGCCACCTCGTTGACCAGCTCACCGGAAAGAGGTCCGTCATGTATGAAGTCGCGCTGCGCCAGGTGCCCGAGCGGAACCTGCTGTGCCTGCTGCGGCACGTCGAGAACGACACCGCCGCGGTGGCGCTCGGCAAGGAATTCGTCGGCATCGTCAGGGATCCGCGGATGACCAGGTCGGCGGGCGCGGCAAGGTCGGCATTCGCGATCTACCACGGCGAGGTAAGCGAGGACAGCGACGGCCCGGTGGAGTGGTGCCTGCCGGTTCCGGCCGCCCGGGCGGCTGAGCTGGCGGTCAGCTTCCCCGCGCTGACCCTGCGTACCGAGCCCGCGCACGAGGAGGCTTACGTGCATCTCGGTCAGGCCGAGATGACCCCGTCGCAATGGCAGCTGGCATCGCGAGCCCTGTTCTCCTGGGTGGCCGCCCAGCAGCGACAGCCGGGAGATCTCGGCGTCCGCGTTACCTACCATGCGAGTAAGCCCATCACTGCGAGCAGCCGCCCGGACTGCGACTTCGCGCTGCCGCTCAGCTGACTGCCCCGTCCGCGCCGAGGCGGGCCGACCGCCTCGGCAGTGGCCCGTGATTTCGTTGCGGACTGCCGTGAACACCCGGCTGATGCCATCCTGGCGGCGACAGAGCCACCCGAGTGATGGGAGCCGACGTGACTCCAGGCAGCCTGGATGCGGCCTATGCGCCGTTTATCGCCGCCCTGCTCGCAGGCGGCTTCCGCCAGCCGGCCGACGACGGCTGGCCAGCTGAGCTGATCGCAGCGCATGTCGCCAGGAACAACGACGTGATCGCAGCGACCGCCGAGCATATAGCGGCCGGCCATCACGCCAGTTACGACAATGCCGTTACCGTCGACCGCGCAGGGCTGACCCGGTATGCAGGCAGGGCAGGCGGCCTGGCCGGGCTGGCTGGTGAGGTCGGCCGAAGCGCAGCCAGGCTGGCGGCGGCCGCTGGCGCACTTGGCGACCGGGCGGACACCCAGGTGCCGGTGCTGATCAGGGACAGCGGCGAGATCGTGCAGGACGGCCCGATGCCGATCGGCGCCCTCATCGACGGCAACGCCACCTTCCACCTCGGCGTGCACCTTGATCAGCTGAAGTCACTGGAGCCCGTCTGGGACGCTGGCCCGCCGTCGGAGTTCGACAGCTATCAGCTGGTGCTGCTTGTCAGCGCGCCCGATGCACCGGTGCTGGACGCCGAGGCCAGCGCTGCGCTGGGACGGCAGCACCAGGGCCATTTCGCAAAGATGCGCGCGGCCGGTTAGCTCGTCGTAGCCGGGCCGATCGATGAGGACGACGAGATCGCCGGCATCTGCCTGTACCGGGCCAGGCTCGACGGAGCGCGCACGCAAGCCCGCCGAGGACGATCCGGCGGTCCGGGCCGGCCGCTTCGTCGTCCGGGTCATGACCTGGTACACACACGGCTAAGGGCGCCCTCACCTGGCCCGGTAGCAGGCCAGGCTAGTGGAAGCCACCGTAGAAGCTGCTCCAGCTGGAGGACAGGTGCATGGTCAGCACCGCGACGCCCACGCCGACTGCCAGTGCCGCTGACAGCGCCAGCCACCGGCCCGGCCCGCCCGGTACCGGCTGGCCGTTGTCCGGCTGCCGCGCGGACAGCAGCCGGGGCAGTTTCGGCGCGTAGGACAGCACGTGAATCGTCATCGCCCCGAACCACAGCACGAACGAGGCCTTATGCAAGAACAGCCAGGACCCGCCGTGACCCGGCCCGACGACTGCCAGCATGACGCCGGTGCCAAGCACAGCCAGTGAGGTCAGGATGACCAGCGGCCCGAGGATACGCAGGATCGGTGCGGGCGGGCCCTTGCGGATATAGGGCTTCGAGCCGCCGTAGTACCTGGCGAACCGGTACACGGTCGACGCGATCTTCAGCAGTACCGGCCCGATCAGCAGGAAGCCGACCACGAAGTGCATCACGATCAGGGTGTGTATCGACAGGATCGTGAAGCCTTCGACCGCGAAGCCGAGCAGCAGGATCGCCCCGGTCATGGCGGTCAGTTTCGCGTTGCCCTCGACGCCGGTCATCGTGGCAGTTTCCCGGCGATGTTGCGCGCGGCGCTCCGGCGCTTGCTGATCCACCTATCCTCGCTCCTGTACTCTCGGCGTGCGGACGAGTTTAAGCGCGAGTGCCGGGCATGAGCTGACGGCGCGGCGCGCATGCAGGGCCAGGCCAGCTGGTACCTGATCCGGCAGCATCGGATAACCCCACTCATCGAGCTGGATGAGCTCGGGCAGCAGGTCGGCGCACAGGCCATGCCCAGTACAGGCGATCGGGTCGACCTGGATCTTCATCGTCATTTCCACTCCCCTTCCGCCCAGGCACCGGAGGCTGCTGACCCCGGTGCTGCCGATCCGACCGCAGATGAGACAGGCGCTGCCAGTACGGCGGTGCGGGCCGCGCTGCGATGCGCGGCCAGCCGGTGCGTGGCCAGGCAGGGACGACGGCGCGCGTGGGCGTGCGCATCCGCGGTGAAAGCCGTCAGGGCCGACGCTGCCATCCGGACGGCGCCGTCCGGATGCCGGCACGCGCCGCGGCCGGCAATCTGCGCAAACCGCCGCCGCATCCGCTCCAGCGGATCGCCCTCCGGCCGGTTCGAGGCAAGCTGCGCCATGTCGTCGGCGATCGCCGGCAGGCCGAACATGCACGGCCCGCACTGCTGGGCGCTCTGGCTGGCCAGGTAGCGCAGGATCCGGGCCGCCTCCGCCAGTCCGCAGGACTCGGCCGGCAGCGCGAGCATCACGCCCGCGCCTGGCGCCGCCCCGGCCGACCGCAGGCCAGCGGCGGTAAACGGCAGCCCGGCAACATCGGTGATGTCGTGCCAGGTGCCGAAGTACCCGCCGATGAGCACCGCCTGGCTGTCACGACGGGCCCCGGCCATCGCGAGGATGTCGTCCACCCGGATACCGGCCTCGATCTCATAGACGCCGGGCTGCGCGACCGAGCCGGTCACCGTGGTCAGCATCGTCCCGGCCGTGTCGTCCGTGCCGGCCTGGCGGAACCAGGACGCGCCGTACCTGGCGATCATCGCCAGGTGGGCGAGGGTCTCCACATTGTCGATCAGGGTGGGACGCTTGCCGACGCCGCGCTCGAAGGGCCGTGGCGGCGTAGTGGTCGGCTTCGCCTCGCCGCCGTTGAGCCAGTGCACGAGCGCGGTTTCCTCGCTGGACACATACTGATGCGGGACCTCGTGGACGGTGATCGGCACGTCGGCCAGTCCAGCCCGGTGCCGCTCGGCGAGTGCCGCATGCACCCCGTCGATGAGCCATTCCCTGGTCCGGGCCAGGCACACGTGCGCCTCGGTCGCGCCCACTGCGGCGGCGGCCAGCGTGATGCCATCGAGCACCAGGTGCGGTGCCCGGGCCAGCAGCGCCTGGTCCTTCTCACTGGCTGGCTCGCTCTCCATGCCGTTAGCGACGACTACTGACGGCCCGCGGCCGGAGGCGACCGCCCGCAGTTTCGTGCCGGTCGGGAAGCCCGCCCCGCCGCGCCCGGTCAGGCCCGCCGCGGCTACCTCTTCCGGCAGCGCGTGCTGGGCCCGGGCGCCAGTGTCCGGCAGCGGACCGTACCGGTCCGCATGCTCGCGCAGTGTCGCCTGACGGCTGGCCTCATGCCAGCCTGCGGTGAGCCGCGCCACTCCGGGACGCACTGATCGGCTCACAGCTGGTCGGCCGCTCATGCCCGGCCGCCCGGCCGGATCACGACCCGGCCAGTTGCCCGGCCGCCGGTGATCACGAGCGTGAGCTGGGCCTGTGCGGGCTGGCCCGCAGGACCGCGGAGCACCGCGGTCAGCTGCTGACCGTTGAGCACCGTCACCGGCCCTGAGTAGGTCTGGCCACCCGGCACCGCGTCGAGCCGGACGGTGCCGCTCGACATGTTAATCGCCGAGCCGTCTGGCTTGCCCCTGAGCACGATCGTCAGCGTGTGCGCAGGCTGCGCGGTCGTCCGGGCGCTGACCTGGATGACTTCCTGCCGTGACCCGGCCGGATTGCGCCGGACCTGGCCGGCATAGCCGGCCGACATGGTGAAGGCGCTGGTCTGCGCCGACGTGGCGGAGCCGCCGATCATCGCGACTGGCGTACCGGCCCGCTTGGCCCAGCCGGACTGCAGCGGGCCGATAGCCACGAAGCCGATGGTGGCGAACACGAATGCCCAGGTCGCCAGGATCCCGGCTACCCGGCGGCCGGTCAGCGGCGCGAGCGTCAGCCGCCACACCACCGTGGCGGCGACGGCAACGACGCAGATCGCGTCCAGCACCAGCAGCCAGGACAGCTTGCTGTCAGTGCCGGTGCCGAGCCCGTGCCAGAGCGCGACCGGCCAGGATGCGTAGGCGAGCCAGTGCACCGCGCGCCAGGTCCGGTGCGACAGCCGCGACCTGACCAGGCTGCTGATGACGATGGCGAGCAGCAGATCGAATGCGATCGTGCCCATGCTCAGCCATAGCGGTCGGTAGGCCGAGCTGAACGGGATGATGGCCGATGCGAAGCCGATCGCCGCGTAGGGGTCGAGGACCGTCGTCAGCACGTGCGTGGCGACGAAAGCCACGGTCAGCAGCGACACGTTGCGATGCAGGCCGGACCGGACGAGCCGGGGCAACCGTGGCGAGGAGTAGCGCGCGGTGCCGGCCACACCGAGCGCTACCGTCATGGTCAGCAGCACCAGCGCGACGACGCCGGTGGCGCGGGTGGTAAACCACAGCGGACTCGGGCCAGCGCCACTCGCCGCCAGCAGGTGGCCTGCCGCTAGCGAGTGACCGGCCGCCACGACCGCGGGCAGCACAGAAGAGCTCACCATGCGATCACGATCCGCCAGAGCTGACCACCGGCGGCGGGGCCGGAGTGCTGGCAGGCTGCGTCGGGGCCTGCGCCGGCCGAGCCAGCGCGCGCCGGTGGTGGCGGCCTCCCGCCGTGCGGGCGGTCGACTTCGGGTGGGTACCCGACGTAACACTTCCGGCAGGCTGCTGCGAGCCGCCCGCGGTCGCTCCGGTCCCGGCCGTGCTCGTAGCCGCACTGGTGTGGCCTGGCAGTTCGTGGGCGAAAGCAGTGCCTAGGCCAAGGGACGCGGCTGCGGCACCGCCGGTGATCCAGAGTGACAACTTCCGGATCCGGGCAAGCCTCTCGTCACGGCGCTTTGACGCGTAGTGCATGTGCTCTCGCATGCGGAGAATCCTCCTGCGGCTGGTCAGGGCGGCGGGCCGCCGCTCAGCGGCTCGGTGCTCGCTCGCCACGGACGCCCGGGCAGGTCAACCGGCCCCGGGCGCTGTCTCCCAGCCAGAACTGCCGGCTTGAGGGGGCGCACGGGCACTCCTGGCCGGGAGAGCAACGTCCTTAGCTTGCCCGCCGCAGACCGGAAGACCGGTTCAGGAAACGTTCAGAACTGGTAAATCGTGGTCAGACAGGCGGGTGATGGTCGTCACCAGGCCGGCCGGACCGCCGTTGCCACCGCTGCTGAACAGGCGGCTCAGCCTGGCCGGAGCCCCCTGAAATCGCGGCGATGCCGCGCCGCTGAGCGCGGTCGCGAGCGGCCGACGGCAGGTCGATTGTCACGGTTAGTCCGCCACCCGGAGTGTCGGACAGCGTCGCCGTGCCGCCGTTGGCGACCGCCAGCCGGTCGACGATCGCCAGGCCGAGGCCGATCCCGCCAGCGTCACCGGTGGCAAACCGGCGGAACGCCAGTTTCTGCTGCTGGGCCGGCATGCCGGGGCCGTTGTCGGCCACCGTGATGACGGCCCGGTCGGCCCAGGCCACGCAGCTGATCCTGATGCCTCCGCCGGAATGCAGCGCATCGAGCGCATTTGCGATGAGGTTGTCCAGGATCTGCTCAAGGTGACCATCGCCGAGCCTGGCCACAACCGGCTCTACCGCTGCGGTCAGGGCAATGTCGCGCTCGTCGGCGGCGGGCCGCCACGCCGCTACCCGGCTGCCTATCGCCGAATCGACGGCCACCAGCACCGGTGCAGCCGTGATGTTCTCCGCCCTGGCCACTGCCAGCAACCCGTTGACCAGCCTCGACAGCCTGGCTATCTCTTCCTGCGCGCCGGCCAGCTCGCTGGCCGTCTGCTCGTCGCAGTCTTGCGCCAGCAAGTCGAGGCGCAGCCGCAGAGCGGCGAGCGGGGTGCGCAGCTGATGCGACACGTCAGCCATCGTCGCCTGGTGACCATGCACCAGAGCCTCGAGGCGAGCGGCCATCTGATTGAAGTTGGCCGCCAGCCTGCGTACCTCGCTCGGACCAGAGCCAGCCGGAGCGCGGGTGGCGAGCGCCCCGTCACCCAGGTCCCTGGCCGCAAGCTCCAGCACGCTCAGCGGCCTGGACACCCAGCGGGCCAGGCCGATCGCGACAAGCGCGGCCGCCACCAGCCCGGCGCCGGCGACGCCCGCGATCAGCGTCCACAACAAGGCCACGCGCCGGTCCACGGCCATCGTGGGCCGCTCCAGCACGATGGTGCCGAGAATGTTCGCGCTGATGCCCGAGTCACGCCGGACCGGCATCACGACCAGGATCCAGTCGTCACCGGCGTACACACCAGTTCTGCCGGTCGCCATGGCCCGAGACAGCTGTGCCGCGGACACCGCGGGCCGGGGCGAGGTACCGGCAATGGTCTGCCCGGCCGCGTTCAGCACACTGACCGAGTCGCCGTTGCGGCCAAGCTGCGCTACGGTCCGGGCCAGTGCCACGCCGCCGTTCCCGTCATCAAGCCGTTCTTCGGCAACGTTGGCGAGCGTCGTCGATGAGGCGATCGTCTCGTCCCGGAAGTCGTGCATGTCCTGCGCGGCGGTGAGCAAGCCGAGCGGGACAGCGATGAGACCGAGGACCGCCGCGATCAGCGCCAGGACCGACAGGACGATCCGGCGGGCCACCTAGGCCTCGCCGAGCCGGAACCCCCGGCCGTAAACAGTCTCGATCAGGCCGGGAATGCCGAGCTTGCGGCGCAGCGACGCGACGTGCACGTCGAGCACCTTCGTCGGGCCGTACCAGTGCGCGTCCCAGGCCGTCTCGAGGATCTCCTGCCGGGTGACCACCCGGCCCGGGTCGGCCGTCAGGCACTCCAGGATGTCGAACTCCTTAGGCGTCAGGAAGACTTCCTCGCCGGACACGGTCACCCGGTGCGTGCGGATATCCACCACCAGCGGCCCGTGCCTGACGACGTCCCCGCCAGGCCGGACGCGCCGGAGTACCGCCCGGATTCTGGCCTGCAGCTCGGCCAGCCCGAACGGCTTCACCAGGTAGTCGTCGGCACCGGCGTCCAGCGCCATCACCCGGTCCGGCTCCTCGCCGTGCGCGGTGACGACGATGATCGCCGCGGCGCTGCGCTCGCGCATCTTGCGGCACACCTGAACCCCGTCCAGGTCGGGCAGCTCCAGGTCCAGCAGCATCACGTCGGGCTCGCCCCAGGCCAGCGCCTCCTGGCCGGTCATGACGTGGTCCACCTGATAGCCGCCCCGGCTCAGCCCGCGGACGAGCTGAGCGGCGATGCTGGCATCGTCCTCGACGACGAGCACCGTAATGCCCTGATCGTCGGCAGCCATGCCGGGCCGGCCTCCTGGCGCTTTCATGTCCCCTACGGTAGGCGACGGCACCGATTACTGCCGGCCGGACACGACCTGCGGTGCGACGCTGTGCGCTGGCTCCGGTCAAGCGGTCCGGCAGTCATCGCAGATACCACCCGACTGGCGCAGATTGCACCTTATGCGCAGCACTAGGCCGCAGGCGTCTGCGTGCAGCGGCCGTTTGTATGCAGCGGACGTCTGCGTGCAGCGGGTGTCTGGGTGGAGTGCGGACGTCAGCCCAGGCCGCGGGCGCCGTCTGGCAGCCGGACCAGGTCAGGCGTGAGCTCATTGATCGACCGGACGCCAGCCAGCATCATGACGTGACCGAGCTGGTCGGTGAACGCGCTCAGCAGCTCGAGCACGCCGTCGCAGCCTCCCTGGCCTGCCGGGCCGCCCGCGGCGAGCGCCCACAGCACCGGGCGGCCGATGAACACGCCATCGGCCCCGAGCGCCAGCGCGGCAAGCACGTGCTCCGCGCGCCGGATCCCGCCATCGACGTAGACCTCGGCGCCGCTGCCGGACAGCGCAGCCACCACCTCCGGTAGCGCCTCAGCGGTGCTGACCGCGAGGTCCAGCTGCCGGCCACCGTGGTTGGACACCTGCACCGCCGAGGCGCCGGCCGACACGGCGGCGCGCGCGTCGTCGGCCCGCAGTACGCCCTTGACCACGACCGGCAGCCCGGTCGTGTCGCGCAGCCAGCCGATGACATCCGGAGTGAGATCATCGGCTTTGTCCAGGCCATCTTCCGGCACCGTCGCGTCGCCGACATTGACGAGCAGGTAATCCTCGGGCACGACTTCCCAGATGGTCTTGCCGACCGTGCGCTTGCGGCCCACCACCGGCGTATCCACGGTCAGCACCAGCGCGGACGCGCCTGCCTCGACGGCGCGATCCAGGATGGCCTTAGTGAGACCGCGGTCGCGCAGCACGTAAACCTGGAGCCACCATGGCGCGCCGGTCGCGCCGATGTCGGCAAACAGCGAGCCCGAGTTGGTGGACACCGCCATCAGCGACCCCGCCGCGGCAGCAGCCTGCGCAGTGGCGACCTCGCCGTCCGGATGAGCGGCACGCTGCATCGCCGTCGGCGACACCATGACCGGTGTGGCTAGCTGATGGCCCAGCACGGTGGCGGCGGTCGAGACGGCCGATACATCGCGGAGCATGCGGGGACGCAGCCGCAGCCTGTCCCATGCGGCAGCCGCTTCGCCAACGGTCAGTCCGGCTCCGGCGCCCTGGTCGAAGTGCTCGCACACCTCTGGCGGCAGCCGCGGCACCGCGCGATCATGCAAGTCATCCAGGCGCATGACAACGATCCTTCTGCAAGCTAGAGAGCGACGCAACAACCTGGCGCCGCCGACAGCCGGACAGCGACGCGACAAGCTAACCACCGCCGGCCAGCCGCGGCGACCCGTGGCCGGTGCCATCTTGGCGTTTTGACAACCGCCTGCCCGATACCTAGCATCTCTAGGTATGCACGCGGAGAAGCTCAAGGGAAACCTGGACCTGCTGCTGCTGTCGGTGCTGTCATCCGGCCCCGGCCACGGCTACTCAATCATTACCAGGCTGCGGGATCGCAGCGCGGGTGCATTCGACCTGCCAGAGGGCACGGTGTACCCGGCCTTGCATCGCCTTGAGCAAGCGGGCCTGCTGGCTAGCAGCTGGGAGGTGGCGGCGGGGCGAAGGCGGCGGATCTACCGGCTGACCGCGCCGGGCCGGCGATCCCTGACTGAGGAGGCACGTCGGTGGCGTGCGTTCAGCAGTTCCATCTCTCTGGTCCTGGGAGGATCGGCATGAGCGAGCCGGTGGAGGAATACCTGGACGGCCTGCTGGTCACGCTGCCCGGCACGGCACGAGAAGTCAGGCACACGCTTGCCGAGGTCGAGGCGCACTTGCACGACGTGGTGGCCGAGGGCATCGCCGCTGGCCTGACGCCTCAAGAGGCAGCAGCCGCCGCTGTCACCAGGGTCGGGCCGCAGGCTGCGATCACCGGTCGCAGCGCACAGTTCTCTCAACCCGCCGCAGCGCTGCTGCGTCGCACCGCGCTGGCCGGCTTCCTGGTCGGCGGCGTGGCGCTGGTGGCGTGCGGCATCGCCGCTGCCATCAGCTGGCTGATGGCAGCCGTCCGCGGTGGCACCTTCGTGATCGCGCCCTTCCCGGCTGGCAGCTACACCAAGGCGGACTGCGCGCGCTGGCTGGCCGGCGACCCGTCAGCTCATACCTGCGTGGCGGCTATGACTGCCGACCATGTCGGCGAGATCATCCTACAGGGCGCTGCGGCCCTGTTCCTTGGCGGCCTGGCGCTGCTCGCCTTCCGGGTGTTGCGGTATAGATGGCAGGACCGTGGCACCCTTACCGCGCTGCCGGTTGGCAGCGCCGAGGCGGTGGGCGTCATCCTGGCGCTCCTGGTGGCCGCCGCCGGTGTGCTGATCTGGCTTAACCTCGAGACCGCCCAGCGTGGTCAGGGAGCCGGCCAGCCGCTCGCCATCGCTATCGCCGCGATAAGTGCAGCCGCCTTCTTCGGCCTGCGGCTCTACCGCTCATCAAAGGTGCGGACGACCTGATGCGCCATGGCTCGACCGCGGGCCAGCCGACGCGGTTAGATCGGCATACCCGGGGTTAATCCGAGCCGCCTGCCGATCGAGGAGACGTCGTGAACTACGTCCTGGTGATGCGCAATGAGCAGTCAGATCTGGTCGCGGTCGGTCCGGTTTCGATCGAGTACCAGGCGGCCATGCTGCGGGATGAGCTGGAAGAAAGCTCCGGCTGGACCACCGTGGGCATCGCCAGGGTCATGACGCAGGAGCAGGCGCGCCAGGCGAGCAGCCCCGCTACGGCCTGACCGGCCCCACCCTGCCAGACGGGCCAGACGCGCCCATCCAGCCGGCGTTAGATAAACAGTTGCCCCACCGGACCGGGGCATGACAAGGTCAGCCGGACACGGCCGCATTAGCCATGCCCAGGCGCAAGCTGCTGGCGCGAGGAGGAGGGGAGCACATGGTGAACGTCGATCTGAACTTCATGCTGCCCTTCCTGACCTCATGCCCGAGGAGCTCTGCCCGTGCCGTCATCTGCATCTGGCCGCCGCGGTAAGCGGCGTTTCGACGACGACGAACCTACATTCGCAAAACGCAATCGTCACCGGCTCACACTGCCCACGCTCGATGAGCTCGGTGCGTCGTACGGGCTCACCGCCGGTGACCGCTGGTCGACCTGGGACCAGTCCACCGCCGGCGAGCGCGGTCCGCGACCACATCCGCGCTGGCTGGTAACCGAGCTCGCGGCGACCGACACCGAGCTGGGCATTCTGAAGACCGGTAAAGAGGCCGACGTCTTCCTGCTGCGGCGCGGCGTTCCCGACGGCGGCAGCTCCTGCTTGCTAGCCGCCAAGCGCTACCGCTCCGCCGAGCACAGGCTCTTTCATCGCGACAGCGAGTACCTGGAGGGCCGCCGGGTCCGCGAGTCGCGGGCCAGCCGTGCGATGGCCAACCGGACCGCTGTCGGCCGCGAGATGATCGCGACCGAGTGGGCGGCGGCGGAATTCTCCGCGCTGTGCCGCTTTTACCAGGCCGGACTGCCGGTGCCGTATCCCGTCCAGATACTGGGCACCGAGTTGCTGCTCGAGTTCATCGGCGATTCAGACGGTACAGCCGCACCGCGGCTGGCTGAGACCGGCGAGCGCGCCGCCGACCTGGCCGGGCTGTGGCGTCAGTGCGTGCAGATCATCACGACGCTGACCCGGCTCGGCCTGGCGCATGGCGACCTGTCTGCCTACAACCTGCTGGTCCACCACGGACGGCTGGTCATGATCGACACTCCGCAGGTGGTCGACATCTTCGCTCACCCGCGCGGGGCCGAGTTCCTGGATCGGGACGCCGCCAACGTGAGCAGGTGGTTCTCCTCGCGAGGTCTCACCGACGACATGTGCGACGCCACCGTCTGCCCCACCGACCTGCCCGCACTCTTGCACCAGGAGGCCGGGCGCTAGGTGAGGCGCGAGACCCACCAGGAGCCAGACGCTAGGTGAGGCGGCGCTCCGCCGCCCACCGTGACAGCTGATGCCGGGTGGACAGCTGCAGCTTGCGTAGTACGGAGGACACGTGGCTCTCGACCGTCTTGACCGAGATGAACAGTTCCCTGGCGATCTCGCGGTAGGTGTAGCCGCGGGCGATGAGCCTGAGCACTTCCCGCTCCCGGCTGGTGAGCTGGTCCAGCTCCGGATCGAACGACGGGCGGTCGATGCCGGGGGCGGCCCCGCCCGCGAACGCGTCCAGCACGAATCCGGCGAGCCGCGGCGAGAAAACCGCGTCGCCCGCCGCCACCCGCCGGATCGCGTCGATCAGCTCCGCACCGGAGATGGTCTTGGTGACGTAGCCCCGCGCGCCCGCCCTGATCACCGCGATCACGTCTTCCGGCGCGTCCGACGCCGACAAGGCCAGGAACTTGACCTCGGGGCGCACGGCTTTCACCGCGGTGACGACCTCCTGGCCGTTGCCGCCGGGCAGGTGGACGTCCAGCAGCACCACATCCGGCTCGCTTTCGGTGATCTCGGCGATCGCCGGGCCAACGTCGGCGGCTTCTCCGACGATGTCGACCGCACCCGACAACTCCGACCGGACGCCCGACCGGAACATGCCGTGATCGTCGACCAGGAACACCCGCGGCGCCGGGCCCACGGTGCCAGGACTGTCCCGGCCGCTCATGCCTGACCTTTCTGGGCTACCGGACAGCCGCTCATGTCCGCCTCGGCAACCGGTCCGCTGCCGCCCTGGCCATCGTCAGGGTTACCTCGGTCCCCTCGCCTGGACTGCTACGGACACTGACCACGCCGCCTCGCCTGGCCATCCTCGCGTGCACCGACTCGGCCAGCCCTTTCCTGTCGGCGGGCACGGCGTCCGGATCGAAGCCGCGGCCGCGGTCTCGCACGAACAACGACACGGCGTCGGGCTCGACCTCCGCGAACAGCGACACCACCTCGGCCCCTGACCACTTGGCGGCGTTGACAGTTGCTTCCCGGGCTGCGGCCAGCATCGCGGTCAGATCGTCATCGAGCGGGCAGTCCCCGACGGTAACGGCGTCGACCGCCATCCCGTGCTGGGCCTCCACTTCCTGCTGGATCAGCCGTATCCCGTCAGCGACCGTGGTCGCCTGGCCATCCAGCGAGCCCGGCGCGCGGCCGTCGAACAACCAGGCGCGCAGTTCGCGTTCCTGCGCCCTGGCTAGCTGCACAACCTGGTGCGGGTCAGCGGACCGGCGCTGGATCAGGGCGAGGGTCTGCAGGACCGAGTCATGCACCCTGGTGGCCATCTCGGCCCGCTCCTCGGCCCGGATCCTGGCCTGCCGCTCCTCCACGGAGTCTTTGGCGATGCGCAGCCACCAGGGTCCGAGTACCACCGCGATGGCCGCGATAACCAGCACGATCCCCGCCAGCGGCTTCAGCGCGGCGAACCGCTCGTGGCCCTTGAGGAGCAGATAGAGCCCGGCTATCAGCAGCACCGACGCGATCACCAGCCGCCATACCGGCCGTACGCCGCGGACGCCGCTGCCGACGCCCTGCAGCGGGCCGGCCATGCGATGAAGCGCCACCTGCTCGTCAGCCGGCGCGTTTCGCCAGATCAGCACGAAGCACGCGGCGCACACGATAATCGGGAACGCCAGCGACGTGATCCAGCCAGCGTTCAGCGCGGAAGCGGCGATCAGCCCGACCCCGATGAGTGACGCCAGCGCGACCGCCTGGGCGATGCCCCGCTTGTCGGACAGCGCCTTGCTCCCGATGCTGGACTCGGCTCCAGCTGCGGGCACCACCAGCCAGCACAGGACGTAGGCGACTGCGCACAGCCCGTAGGTCACCAGCGTGGCCACGATCAGTACGAGCCGGACCGCGCTAACGTCGAAGCCTGTCTTCGCCGCGATTCCGGCCGCGACCCCGCCGGCCAGCTGGTTGTCCCGTTCCCGCCGGAACGGCCCGCCCTTGCCGGGGCCACGGGTCCAGCGCCTGCCGAGAGTCTCCAGCCGGCTCGGCCAGTGCCCGCCGTTGCCTGGCTGCGCGCCACCGCCCTGGTCGGCGGCCGGGCTCCAGTACGGCGCGGAGCTGGCATGTTCCTGCATGCGCTCATCATCCCGCCCGGACCGGGCGGTGCGCCATCCGGGCAGACCCTGGTCATCGCCGGAGGCGGTCAGGGACGGGTCAGGGTAGTTCCCGATAGCGCCGCCAGCCGCCAGCCGACAGGCTGAAGTCATGAACACCACCGAAACACCAAGCGAGGCTGGCCGCACCGAGCAGCCGCCCGAGTCCGAACTGCACGTCCGGGGGCCAGTACTGTCTCGCCCCAACCATGACCGGATGCTGGCGGGGGTCGCATCCGGGATAGCGCACTACCTCCGCGTCGATGTGCTGCTGGTGCGGATCGCCCTCGTTACCCTCGTCTTCGTTGGCGGCATCGGCCTGCCCTTGTACGTGGCGTGCTGGCTGCTGATCCCCGATGAGGGCGCGAGCCAGTCGATCGCCAGCGACTTCGTCCATAGCCTGCAGGCACGGCGGACCTGACCGGGAGAGGCACATTCATGTCTGTTCCGGTAAGCCCGCCGCGGTCTGGCGCATCGGCGCGGCACGACGACTGGCACCAAGCGAATGTCCGGATCGGCGACGCTGAGCGGACCGAGGTCGCCGACTGTCTGGCCAGGCATTTCAGCGCTGGACGGCTGGACGAGGCAGAGTTTAGCGACCGTCTGGACCAGGCCATGCGGGCCAAGACCATGGCCGACCTCACCGGTCTGCTGTCCGACCTGCCCGATGGGGAGCCAGTCCCGCCGCTGCCCGAGCCTGGCCGCGGCCGCCGGCACCAGCGCAAGCTGCTCAAGCTGCAGGTCGAGCGGGAACGGCAGCGGCTGAAGAACGAGCGACGCGCCTACAAGCACGCCGAGCGTCAGCAGTGGCTGCGCGTGCTGGGCTGGCTCCCGCTGGTAACAGCGCTGGTCATCGCAGTCGCGATCTTCGTGGATACGCTGCGGCACTCGGTCGGCGCCTGGCTGCTGGTCGGCCTGGTGATCTTCCTGTGGCTGCGGCATCGCACCACCGGAGGCCATCACGACGAGTAGCGGCGACCGCGCACCGGCCCTGATGACGGCGCACCGGCTGGCAGTCAGGGCTGGTAGAGGACCTCGTTCCACTCCCTGATGGACCAGCCGGTGACGACTTCCCGGAGCACGAATGGGTCGCCGGCCGCGAACTCCTCGGCATCGGCCCGGCTGGCGAAGACAGCCATTGCCCCGGCCGCGTCGGTGAACGGGCCGATCAGCAGCAAGCTGCCGCGTTCGGCGAAGGCGTTCCACCTGGCCCGCTCCGGGCCTCGTCCAGTTGCCGGCCACAAACATAGTGAAGGTTCCGTTGGTGCAAACCGGTCATCTCTGGCGCGAAAAGCGCTGGAACCTGCTCTATGTCAGTGGTCGCCGCGATGCTGTCGGTGGCTGGCACGATGCTGGGCCGCATGACCACGTATCTACCACCCGATAAGCTCCGCTTAGTCGGTATTGTCACCACGGCCGAGCTGCTGGCCAACGGCACGTCCACCAACCAGATCAGGACGATGACGAGAATTGGGCTGCTGATCCCGTTCGGCCGCGGCGTCTATGTTCGCGCAGACCTGGCTAACAGGTACCTGCCATTAGCTGACGGCGAGCGGTTGCTGATGGCTCTCGCCGCGTTAGCTGTATCCGGACCGGGCGTTGTGGTCAGTCATCAGTCCGCGGCTCAGCTGCACCGGATTGACCTGCTTGGCCGGCCGAGCGCGCGGGTGACACTCACCGGTCGACCCGAGCGCGGCCGCCACAGCAGGAACTCGATCCACCTGCATGCAGCCGAACTTCCCGCGGACCACGTCACCACCTCGGCTGGGTTTCCGCTGACGTCAGCGGCCAGGACTGTGGTGGACCTCGCCAGGGAACTGGACTTCAGGGCCGGCGTGGTTGCGGCCGATTCGGCCTTGCACCGCAAGCTGACCACCAAGGACGAGCTGCGCTCCGTTGTCGGGGCCTGCCGTCACTGGCGTGGCATCGGGCGCGCCAGGGAGGTGGCCGAGTTCGCCGACGCACGTGCCGAGTCGCCGCTGGAGTCGATCGCCAGAGTCGCCTTCCGGGATGGCGGGCTGCCGCCGCCCGATCTGCAAGTCTGGCTAGGCGGCATCGCTGAGCCCGTCGGCCGGGTCGATTTCTACTGGAAGCGGCACCGGACCGTCGCCGAGGTCGACGGCGACCTGAAATACCAGGATCCGGCGCGCGCCAAGGCGCAGCTCAAACGTGATTCGCTGCTGCGATCCGACGGCTACGAGGTTGTGCATTTCGACTGGCAAGAGGTGACGGGGTCACCGGACTATGTCGTGGCCATGATCAGGGAAGCGTTCCGCCGCGGTGAGCGCAGTGCGGTCGGCCGGCTGAGCCGACCGGTCGAGCCGACCGGCTGACGCCGCGAGGTCAGCGGCTGAGCAACCCGTCGATCGCGGTTCGGATGCGCTTCTCCGAGACCGGCACCGGGGTGCCGAGCACCTGGGCGAACAAGCTGACCCTGAGCTCCTCGATCAGCCACCGAACCGCCTGCACATCGGCGCCTGACCGGGCGGCGGCCGGTAGCTCCCGGATCGCCGACTCAAGATCGGCAGTGACCCGGTGCACCACGGCCATCCGCTCGGTATCGCGGCTCTGCTCTCCGGCCAGCTTGTCCAGCCGCCGGACGATCGCGCGCAGATAGCGAACCAGGTCGGGTAGCCGCCGAGCGCCGGCCTTCGCGACGAAGCCGGCATACACCAGGGCAGCGAACTGGGCACGCACGTCGGCCAGCGCGGGCGCCAGCGCCGGCACCGGACGGGTGGCGCTGGCGAGCCTGATCTCGACCTCGTGCGCTTCGGCAAGTATCTGTGCTACCAGGTCGAGCACACGCGCGGTGCCGGGTGCGAGGCCGTCACGCGCCGCCTCGACGAGCCGCGCGAAGCCCGCTGCGTCCCAGGCCGGGCCGCCCGCGTCCGCGATGACCTGATCGGCCGCAGCGGCCACGCAGTCATCGAGCAGGGCGGCTGCGCTGGGGTACGGATGCCGGCTCATCGCCATTTTCGCGGTGACGGGCAGCCGCCCGGCTATCGACCGGACGCCGGACGGCACCGCCAGCAGGACCAGCCGGCGCGTGCCTGTCCGCATGGCCTCGGCGGCCTCAGCCTCGGTGTCGAACAGCCGGATGTCGACGGAGCTGCCGGCATCGACCAGAGCCGGGTAGCCGCGCACCCGACCGCTGGTGAACACCCGTGGCAGTGCGCCGAAGTCCCAGCTCCGCAATCCGGTCCTGGTGAGGCCGGCCGCGGCCTCGTTGAGCACCGTCTCCAGCCGGGGCCGGAGCTGCCGGTGCAGCGCGGCCAGGTCCTTACCCGTCGCGAGAACTTGATCACCGTCGAGCACCCGGTAGGTCACCCGCAGGTAGCCGGGCAGACCCGGCACGTTCCACGCTGACCGGGGTACCGGAACGCCGCCCATGCGCCCGAGAGCCGCACCGAGCGCATCCAGCAGGTCACCGTCGGGTTCGCCCAGCGTCGCCAGCACCGCCCTGGCCGTGTCGGGTACCGGGACGAACGCCCGGCGCAGGTCCTTGGGCAAGCCACGGATGAGTTCGGTGATGAGCTCCAGCCGCAGGCCTGGCACCTGCCAGCTCAGATTCACGTCACTGAAGGTAACGAGGTCCGGCAAGGCTACGTCAGCCGTTACCCCGTCGTCCGCCGCGCCGGGGGCAAATTCGTACGACAGCGGGACGCCGCCCAGACTGGCCGGGTAGTCCGCGGCGCTCACCTCATCGGCCGCAGGGCCGGCCAGATCGGCCTGACTGAGGTCCAGCAAGCCGGGGTCGGCCACCCGTGCCGTCTTCCACCAGCTGTCGAAATGACGACCAGACGTCACCGTCGCCGGTATCCGCTGGTCGTAGAAGTCGAACACGACAGCGTCATCGGCGACTAGCCCGCGCCGCCTGGCCTTGCGTTCGAGTTCCTCCGCATCCTCGCGGGCCTGCTGGTTAGCGGCGAAGAACGTGTGATGGGTCTGCCAGTCGCCCTCCACCAGCGCATGCTGGATGAACAAGTCCCTGGCCGCAGCCGGATCAATAGTGCCGTAGTTAACGGGACGGGCGGCCACAATCGGCAGCCCAAACAGGCTGACCTTCTCGGCGGCCATGACAGCGGCGCGGCTGGCGTCCCAGTGCGGCTCACTGTAGGTTCGCCGGACCAGGTCACCGGCGAGCGACTCGGCCCATTCCGGCTCGATCCGCGCGGCCATCCGGGCCCACAGCCGCGATGTCTCGACCAGTTCCGCCGCCATCACCCATTGCGGCGGCTTGCGGGCCAGCGCCGAGTCCGGGAAGATCGCGAACCTCGCGCCCCGAGCCCCGGCGAACTCGGCTGGCCCGCGCCGCCGAGGCTGGCCGGCTGGCGCGCGCTCGGCCACCGTGCGGTCGGCGGGCTTGCGATCAGAGTCCTGCATGCCGATGTGCGACAGTAGGCCCGCGAGCAGCGACTGGTGCACCCGGTCGGCCAGGTCAGGCGGGTAACGGCCGTCCACCGCGCCAGCTGCCGTGCTCGCGGACGCCCGGCCTGGCCGGGCTCGCCTGAGTCCGCCCGGCCCGCGGAGTCCGGCCGGACTGGCGTCGTCCGCTGCGGTCACGAGCTCGGCCGGCCCCGTCGCTGACAGCCGCGTCGCTGGCGGCCCCGTCGCTGGCGGCCCCGTCGCTGGCGGCCCTGTCGCGGCCGGCCCTGTCGCGGCCCGCGACTATGCCCAGATCCCTGGCGGCCTGCTGTAGCTGCACGTACAGGTCCTGCCACTCCCGGATCCGGAGGAAGTGCAGGTACTCGCGGCGGCATAGCCGGCGGAACGCGGATCCCGACAGCTGTCGCTGCTGGTCGCGCAGGTAGTCCCACAACGTCAGCAGTGCCAGGAAGTCTGAGCCTGGCTCGGCGAAGCGCTTGTGCATGGCGTCCGCGGCCTCGCGGGCATCAGCGGGCCGCTCCCGCGGATCCTGGATGGACAGCGCGGAGGCAATGATCAGTACCTCGCGAACGCAGCCGTTGCGTTCCGATTCCAGGATCATCCGGCCGAGCCGGGGATCGACCGGCAGGTCGGCCAGCTTGCGCCCGGTGGCGGTCAGCCTGATCCGGCCGGAAGCGGCGCCGCGGCCGCCAGCCGGGACGGCGCGAAGCTCCTCCAGCAGGCGCAATCCGTCGGCCACGTTTCGGGCGTCCGGCGGGTCCACGAACGGGAATTCGGCGACGGCACCGAGATCGAGCGCTGCCATCCGGAGGATGACCGAGGCCAGGCTGGTCCGCAGGATCTCCGGCTCGGTGAATGCGGGCCGCGAGTCGAAGTCGTCCTCGGTATAGAGACGGATGCAGATTCCGTCGGAGGTGCGGCCGCAGCGGCCCTTGCGCTGGTTGGCCGACGCCTGCGAGATGGCCTCGATGGGCAGCCGCTGCACCTTGGTCCGCTGACTGTACCGGGAGATCCTGGCAGTGCCCGGATCAACGACGTACCTGATGCCGGGCACGGTCAGCGATGTCTCCGCCACGTTGGTCGCCAGCACCACCCGGCGGCCGCCATGCGTCTGGAAGACGCGGTACTGCTCGGCCGCCGACAGCCGGGCGTACAGCGGCAGCACCTCGATGCCCGGTACGTCGGCCAGGGCGTCGGCGGCGTCCCGGATTTCCCGCTCGCCGCTCAGGAACACCAGGATGTCGCCAGGGCCCTCGTCGCGCAGTTCGCCGACCGCGTCGCAGATGGCCTGGACCTGGTCCCGCGGCTCGACATCCGGCTGGTCGGGGTCGGCGAGCGGCCGGTAGCGCACCTCGACCGGGTACGTCCGGCCGGACACCTCGATGATCGGGGCCGGCTCGCCGTCGCGCTTGCTGAAATGCCGGCTGAACCGCTCCGGGTCGATGGTGGCGGAGGTGATGATGACCTTGAGGTCGGGCCGGCTCGGCAGCAGTTGCCTGAGGTAACCGAGGATGAAGTCGATGTTCAGGCTGCGCTCATGCGCCTCATCGATGATCAGCGTGTCGTAACGGAGCAACTGCCGGTCCCGCTGCAGCTCGGTCAGCAGGATGCCATCGGTCATCACCTTGATCAGCGTGTTGTCGCTCGAGGTGTCGGCGAACCGGACCTTGTACCCGACGGTGGCACCCAGCTCGGTCTTCAGCTCGGTGGCGATCCGGTCAGCGACGGTGCGGGCGGCAATGCGGCGCGGCTGGGTGTGGCCGATCTGACCAGTGACTCCGCGGCCAAGCTCCAGGCATATCTTCGGTAGCTGCGTGGTCTTGCCGGAGCCGGTCTCCCCGGCGATGATCACGACCTGATGACTGGCGATCGCGGCGGCCAGCTCCTCCTTGTGCTGGCTGACCGGCAGCTCAGGCGGGTAGCTGACCTCCGGCACGGACTCGCGGCGGGCTGCTACCCACGCGGCCGCCTCAGCTACCTCGGCCGCCAGCTCGCCAACGGCCTGGCTGCGCGCAGCCGGGTCGCGCAGTGAGCTCGCGCGATCCGCGCGCCTGCCGAGTCGGCGCTGGTCGCGCAGCGTCAGCTCGGGCAGGCGGGCTCGCACCTGAGCGAGCGGGGTAGTCACGGCAGAGTCTCCAGACAGCGCGGAACTCGATAAGGATGTCGGGTCAGCGCTAGCGCCGCCAACCGCATTTCCAGCAGGGCTCCGCAGGGCAGGCTGGCATCCTCGAACCGGCGGGCCGCACACCGGGCTGCGTGGCACCCGCCGCCTGCTAATACGGTAGGAGATGGCCCGAAGGAGGCAGAGCTACCCGCCGTGACCAGGAGCACACAGGCAGCGCGCGGCCGAGTCGAGGATACCCAGCCAAGCCCGGCAGGCAGGTCTGCCCGGCGCGGGGTCCTGCTCGCGGCCTGGCTTGCCAGCCGCCCGGTGTGGGGGCTCGCCGTCGTCTACGCTCTCTCGGCGACCGCCTTCTGCCTGGTGCTGGCCACCGGCACGGCTCATTTCCTCGACCTTCAGGTCTACCGGATGGGCGGCCTGGCAGTCCTGCACGGCGGCCGGCTGGATGGTGCGGCACTCTACACGCTGCGCCACCTGGGCTTGCCCTTCACTTATCCGCCGTTCGCGGCCGTCTTGTTCGCCCCGCTGGCGGCCATGCCGCTCACGGTGTCAGCCGCGCTGATGACGGCAGGCGGTGTCATCGTGCTGCCAGTACTGTTGCACCTGGCCTTGCGGCTGCTGCCGGTGGCCGGCTGGCTGGACCCGGCCCAGGCCTGGCGGCTGGCGTTCGCCGCAGCGGCCGCCGCCGTCTGGCTCGAGCCAGTGCAGAGCACCCTGGGCTACGGTCAGATCGACCTCTTCCTGGCCGCAGCCGTCCTGTATGACCTGAGCCTGCCTGACTCCTCGCGGTGGAAGGGCGTGGGCATCGGGCTGGCGACGGGATTCAAGCTCACCCCGGCGGTGTTCGCGATCTATTACCTGGCGACCCGCCGGTACCGGGCAGCAGCCACCAGCGGGGTCGCATTCGCCGCCAGCGCGGCACTTGGCTTCACCGTGCTGGCGGCCAGTTCGGTCAGGTACTGGGGCGGGCTGTTCCTCAGCACATCGCGGGTCGGCCAGCCCGAGGTCGGTGCCAATGAGAGCCTCGCCGGCGCGCTGGCCCGCACCCTGCACACGCCATCGGTGACCTGGACCTGGCTGCCGCTGGCAGCTGCGGTCGCGCTGACTGGCCTGGTGCTCGCGGCAATGGCGCAGCGCCGCGGAAACGAGGCCGCGGGGTACTCGCTGTGCGCACTGACCGGCCTGCTCGTCTCCCCGGTCTCCTGGACGCACCACTGGGTCATCGCGGTACCGGCGCTGCTGCTCGGCGCCGTCGCGGCCTACCGGGCCAGGTCCACCCTGGCTGGCAAGCTCGGGCTCGCCGCCACCGCGTTCGTCGTCCTCATCGGCTGGACCCGGCTGGCCCGGATCCCCAGCACGGACTGGCTGCACCTCAGCCCGCTGGCGATGGTAACGAATGAGGTGTATGTCCTGACCGCGGTCGCTGCCCTGCTCATCGCCGGCTGGCTGGCGGCGCGGCGGGCGCGGCGGCCCGAACTGACAGGCGTGCGGGCCACCGCGCCGGACCGGGTGATGCCGGGTCAGCCACGCGGCTAACTGGTAGCCGGCCTGGTCAAAGTACCGGCCGCGTGCCGATACTGGAACCTGCGAACCGCAGGCCAGACAGGGGGCCGTGGATGACGAACCCGAAGGGCAGTTCAGCACCCGGCGCTGAACGCTCCGGCGGTGCGGCCGGCCAGGTCGGGCAGGACACCGCTGGCGACTTTGCGGGCGCTCTTGACCTGTTGCTCACCGACGGCGCGCTCGGCGCGCTGCGCAGGTTCCGGCCAGGTGGTTCGGTGCTGCGCCTCGCTGCCAGCCTGACGGCGCGGCCGGCGGTGCTGGCCGGGCATGCCGCGAGCCTTGGCGCCGAACTCGCCCGCGTCATCGCGGGCAGTTCGCAGCTCGCGCCCGAGCGGAGAGACCGCCGGTTCGCCGATCCGGCCTGGAGTCAGAACCCGGTACTCCGGCGTGCGGTGCAGGCATACCTGGCGGTGGCGCAGACGGCCACCGACACGCTGGCCGACGCCAGCCTCGACTGGCGAGATGATGAACGGCTCAGGTTCGCGCTGACCAATGTCATTGCCGCCGTGGCACCGAGCAACAACCCGCTGCTGAACCCGGCGGGACTTAAGGCCGCGCTGGACACCGGCGGCATCAGCGTGCTGCGCGGCGCCCGGGCGCTGGTCAAGGACCTGGCGCAGGCACCGCGCGTGCCCGCCATGGTCGAGCCGGACGCGTTCACGGTAGCCAAGGACCTGGCGGTGACGCCGGGATCCGTCGTTTTCCGGACCGAGATGTTCGAGCTGCTCCAGTACGCGCCGGCCACGTCGCAGGTGCACGAGTACCCGCTGCTCCTCGTCCCGCCGATGATCAACAAGTACTACATCACCGATCTCGCTCCGGGCCGCAGCATGACCGAGTACCTGGTGAGCCAGGGTCATCAGGTGTACGCGATCAGCTGGCGCAATCCGGATGCCCGGCACAGCGACTGGGACCTGGACAGCTATGGCAGCGCTGTGATGGCGGCGTTCAGCACGGCACTGGCGATCAGCAGGGCCGCAAAGGGCAGCATCTGCGCGCTCTGCTCGGGCGGCATCGTGTCGTCGATGGTGGCATCGCACCTAGCCGAGACCGGGCAGCTTGGCCGGCTGGCCAGCCTGTGCCTGGGAGTGACGGTGCTCGATCAGGCGAAAGCGGGCACTGCCGGGGCCATGATCGACGAAACCGCGGCGACAGCCGCCGTTGCCGCCTCCCGCGCGAAGGGGTACCTCGATGGCCGGACGCTTGCCGAGGTCTTCGCCTGGCTCAGGCCGGACGACCTGATCTGGAATTACTGGGTCAACAATTACCTGCAGGGCAAACCGCCGCCGCCGTTCGACATCCTGTACTGGAACGCCGACACCACCCGGCTGCCCGCCGCACTGCACCGCGACTTCATCCGGCTGGCCCTGGACAACGCGCTGATCAAGCCGGGCGCCGCGACGATGCTGGGAACTCCGGTCAACCTGTCGAAGGTCGACGCCGACGCCTATGTCGTGGCGGGCCTGGCTGACCACCTGTGCCCCTGGCAGTCCTGCTACCGCAGCACGCAGCTGCTCGGCGGCGAGAGCACGTTCGTCCTGTCGACCAGCGGGCACATCGCTTCCATGGTCAACCCGCCGACGAATCCCAAGGCGTCCTTCCAGACAGCGCCTGCCGAGGCTGGCCACCCGGCCGACCCGAGTGCATGGCTCACCGGGGCGCAGACCGTCGGCGGAAGCTGGTGGCCGCACTACTCAGCGTGGCTCGCGATGCGCAGCGGCGCGGCGCGCGACAGCCGTCTCAGGACAGGCAGGAGGGGCTTCCCGGTGCTCGCCGAGGCGCCGGGAACCTACGTCTATGGCCGCTGACACTACCGTCCTGGCGGTCGGCGGCCAGCTGCTGCACGTGTCGGTGCGACCAGCCCGGCCAGCCAAGCGGCCCGGTCTGCGCTCCGCACGGGACCGGGCCGGGGACCCGGACCGGCGGCTGCCGCTGCTGCTGATCAACGGGATCGGCGCGAACCTCGAGCTCCTGCAGCCTTTCGTTGACGCGCTCGATCCGGCGATCGAGGTCATCCGGTTCGATGTACCGGGAGTTGGCGGCTCGCCGCTGCCACGCACTCCGTACCGGTTCACCGGCCTGTGCCGGGTCATCGGCGCCATGCTGACGGAACTCGGCTACGACCAAGTCGATGTGCTGGGAATTTCCTGGGGCGGTGCGGTAGCCCAGCAATTCGCCTTTTCTCAGCGCTCGCGGTGCCGCAGGCTCATCCTGGTGAGCACCGGAGCGGGTGCCCTGATGGTGCCAGCGAAGCCTGCCGTGCTCGCTCGCATGCTGACGCGGCGACGTTACACCGATCGCAGCCATCTGGAGCGAATCGCCGGGGAGCTCTACGGCGGCAGCGCCCGGGCCAACCCGGCCGGCGTGGCCGCGGCAATGCACACGCGGGACAAAACCGGCTCATCTCGCGGCTATCACCTTCAGCTCGCGGCGGGCGCCGGGTGGACGAGCGTGCCGTTCCTCCCGTTGCTCCGTCAGCCGACGCTCATCGTGTCAGGTGACGATGACCCGATCATCCCGCTCGTCAATGCCAGGATGATGCGCAGGCTCATCCGCGATTCGCACCTGCATGTGTTCCACGGCGGCCACCTTGGCCTGGTAACGGAGGCAGCGCAGCTGGGACCGGTCGTCGCGCGGTTCCTGACGCAGCCTGGCTGGCCCGCGCCAGCAGCGGCGGGTGACCCGCCAGAATCGCCGGCGCCAGGCACCCCGGCGCCAGCCACCCGGTGAAGGGAGACCCTGATGAACCCCGCGCTGGACGCCGACTTCTATGCGCTTGAGCAGTTGCTGGATCCGGCCGGGCTAGCGGTCATCCGGCGGGTCCGGGAGTTCATGGAGCGTTCAGTCCAGCCCGTCATCAACCAGTACTGGACCAGGGAAGAGTTCCCGCACGACCTGATCCCGGCGATAGCCGAACTGGGTATTGCGGGCACGGCCTGCTCCGGCTACGGCTGTCCGGGCGGCAGCAGTCTGCTGGATGGCATGATCGCGCTGGAGCTGGCCAGGGTCGACCCGTCCATCGCGACCTTCATGGGCGTACATGGCGGACTGGCGATGGGGTCTATCTACCTGTGCGGATCAGAGGAGCAGAAGCAGCGCTGGCTGCCAGCGATGGCGCGGATGGAGAAGATAGGCGCGTTCGCGCTGACCGAGCCCGAGGTCGGCTCGGGCGTGGCCGGCGGGCTGACCACGACCGCGCAGCGCGATGGCGACATGTGGGTACTCAACGGCGAGAAGAAATGGATCGGCAACGCGACGTTTGCTGACTACGTCATCGTGTGGGCCCGTGACGTGGCGGACAACCAGGTCAAGGGTTTTGTGGTGGAGGCAGCCACCGAAGGCTTCACGCCGGTCAAGATGCGGCACAAGATCGCGCTGCGGGTTGTGCAGAACGCCCAGATCACCCTCGACAACGTCCGGGTGCATGAGTCCAGCAGGCTGCAGGCAGCGGACTCGTTTCGGGACACCGCGAAGGTACTGCGGCTGACTCGGGCCGGCGTCGCCTGGCAGGCGACCGGATGTGCGCGGGGTGCGTACGAGCACGCACTCGCTTACGCGACCAGCCGGCACCAGTTCGGCCGGCCGATCGCCGGATTCCAGCTGGTGCAGGACCTGCTGGTCCGGATGCTCGCCAACGTCACCGCGTCGGCGTGCCTGTGCATGCGGCTGTCCCAGCTGCAGGATCAGGGCGAGGCAGCAGATCACCATTCGGCGCTGGCTAAGGCGTTCTGCACGGTCCGGATGCGTGAGACGGTCGGTTACGCACGCGAGTTGCTCGGCGGCAACGGCATCCTGCTCGACTATCAGGTCGGCCGGTTCGTCGCCGACGCTGAGGCCATCTACTCATACGAGGGCACGCGCGAGATCAACACGCTGATTGTGGGCCGCGCCATCACCGGTCTCGGCGCGTTCGTCTGAGCCGGCGGCCTATCCGGCCGGCCGGGGCTCTGCGGCCGGCATCGCCGGATCGAGGCGGGCCACGGTCTGCCCGCCCAGTGCTAGCGACACCACCGTGCCGTCTGGCCGCCGCCGGATGCCGACCGGCTCGCCCGACTCGCGGAACCCGGCCGCGACGACGAACGTGCCCGCCTCCGCGCCCGGCTCTAGCTGCACATACTCGTCCGGGTTCGCCGAGTCGATAACAGTGAGCTTGCCGTCACGCCACTCCAGCCGGACCAGCCAGCCGAAGTCCGGCGGCGCGTAGACGCCGAGCAGGGACCGGACGTCTGGCGGCGCTGGCGGCGGTAGCGCCAGTACCGGAGCGCTCGCCGCCACCAGCCCGCGAGCTGTCTGGCCCAGGGTCATCGCCAGCCCCGAGGCGTCCGCGATGCCGTTCACCAGGACGACGGCGCCGACTCGGGACTTGCGATCGAAGCATGCGTTCGCGCTGAATCCGGGCAGCCCACCGGAGTGCTGAATCCAGCTGACGTCGTCCCTTCGCACCGCGTACCAGGAGATGCCCCACGCCGACGTCCAGTCCTCGTCGCTGAGGTACCGCGGCTTGTGCATCTCCCGCAGTGTCCCCGGCGCCAGCACCGCTGCCTCTCCCGGCCCGTCAGCGTACGCGCTGAGCTGGAACGACAGCCACCGGCACAGATCGCTGACGCTGGACCACAGCCCGCCCTCCGCCCACAGCGGCGGCATCGCCGAGGCCGGCTCGAGCACGTCGGAGAACCCGCGGGCCCGGTAGCCGACAGCGAGCCGGCCCGCCAGCTCATGGCCGTGCGGCTCGAACGCGGTCGACGTCATGCCCAGCGGCCTCAGGATCCGCTCCGCTACAAACTGCGGGTACTCGCTGCCGCCGGACCGGCGCACGATTTCGCCGAGCAGCTGGTAGCCGAGGTTGCAGTATTTCGGCTGAGTGTTAGGCGCCAGCGCGGTGTAGATCTCGGCAACCCGGTCCAGGTTGCGTGCTGCCACGCCCTCGTAGACCGGCTCGCGTGCCGCGAAGTCCGTTCCCGGCGGCTCGCTGACCAGGCCGGACTCGTGCGACAGCAACCGCCGGATGGTGACAGCCCCGATGCTTGCCGGGCTGCCGCTGCCCGCCAGCTCGGGTATCCACGTGACCGCCGGGTCATCCAGGTCAAGCCTGCCCGCATCGCGGAGCTGCATGATGGCGGTGCCGGTGAGGGTCTTGGTGATCGACGCGATCCGGTACAGCGTGTCGGCCGACGATTGCCGCCCGGCCGCCGCATCCGCGAAACCGGCTCCCCCGGACCACGCCACCTCGCCGCCGTGCACGACGCCCGCCGCCGCCCCGTACAACCGGTTCTCTCTCACGAACGTGGCCAGCTTTGCCTCGAACTCCTGGCCGCCCGCCGTTACCGGTCCGGTCATGGACAACCCTCCTTGCAGCGCGAAATCGGCGCTATGCCGTTACCCGAATTATCAGCACATCCCGCCGCGTCGGCCACGGCAAGCACGGCCGCGACGCGGGCCGGCAGCAGTCCGGCCGGCACCTCGACGAGCTGGAAGCCGAGTTCGGCGTACGTCCGCTCGTGCACCTCCTCGAACGCCAGCGAATCGATGAAGCTGATCTGGCGCGCGGCCGTCGGCGCGACGAAGCCCTGGTTCCGCACCAGGAACACTTCGGTCTGGTACACGTGCTCCCGCACCAGCCGCGCCACTTCGGCGGTCAGCCGCAGCGGCGGCGGGACGCCGAGGAACCAGGCCAGCGCCAGCGTGCATACTGGCGACCGGTCGAAGAAGACCGGGACGGAACCGGCCGCGCATGCAGCGTGCCGGGCCTGCCGCGCCCGCTGCAGCGTGACGATCTGGTCGATGAAGGCGGGGCTATGCCATGGCTGGCTGGTGCCGCGCGCCTGCTCGAGCGCGATGACGTCAGTGGCGGCCTCCTCCACTACCGGGTAGCCGCTCCGCTCAAGCTGGCGCAGCACCGCGGTCTTGCCCGAGCCCGGCGCGCCGGTCAGCACGTATCTGGGCATGCGTGACTCCTCTGCAGGTTGGTACGAAGGGAAGGGTTGGTACGAACGGAAGAAGCGCGGGCTCAGGCCGCGGGATCGGCCGGCACCGGCTGCACAGCCGGGATGCTCGCAGCGGCCGAAGCAGCGGCGGCCAGCCGGGCGGCGACCTCGATGACCGACTTGGCCAGCCGCGAGACACCCCACACCGCGGCCAGCACGGCGATTACCTCAACGGCGATCCGGCCCGAGCCGCCACCGACATGCTCATGGTAAATGAACAGGCCAAGGAGCGAGCCGACGAGCGGTTCCAGCACTGCGAAGGCCGGCAGCGACGCAGCCAGGCCGGCCGCCCGGTACCCGTTCTGCTGCATCGTGAATGTCAGCAGGCCAACCGCGGCCAGCAGATACAGCCGGACGTCACCGAAAACGCCGATGCGGTGCAGGCCAGCCACAGTTGCCACGGTTTTCGTCACCGCGTCGGTGACGCCAGCTCCGATCCCGCCACCGACGCTGAGTGCTAGCGCCCGGTGGTGGGCGGTCACCCGGAATGCCATCACGCAGCTCAGCCCGGCCACGCAGAAGGCCCCGGTCACCGCCAGGCTCAGCAGCCCCGCTCCCGCTGTCCGGTTGCCATCGGACGGCTCGGCCGCGACCAGGAACGCGGCAAGTCCGGCCACGGTCGCTACCGCGGCGGTCCACTCCGAATGGCGCAGCCTGCGGCCCTCCACCCTGGCGGCCAGAAGCAACGCGAAGAGCAGGCCGATCGGGAAGACCGGCTCGACCACGACCAGGCGGCCGAGGGCAAGCGCGGCCGCCTGGAAGCCGAACCCCGCCGCCACCGCGATCAGGCTGAGCAGCCAGCGGCGGGCTCGCACCAGCCGGACCAGGACGGCCGGGTCGAAAGCCGTCTTTGAGGCCAGCTGAGCCGCCGAGCGCTGCTGGACTACCGAGGCCACGGCGTAGCAGGCAGCTCCCGCGATCGCGAAGGCTACTGCCAGGGACTGCTGCGGCACTCCGGTCACCGAGCCGGCCACCTGCCTTCCTGGCCGCCCGAGCCGGGAGATAACCCAACGACGATTACCCCGTACGGTCGCATATTGAATCGTCGTTCGCTAGTCCTAGAATTCCTGAAAGTGCTCAGCGGCTGCAGCCGCAAACCGTGGCCGGATCAGCGCTTTGCCGCCGTGAGCCGGTAGCGGAGCCGGAACGGCAGCCTCGCGACCGCGGCAGCCATCCGGGCATCCCTGCCGACCAGGTACCGCGGCCGCGGCCTGTCCACCGTCAGGGCCGCGAGCACAACCCTGGCTACTACGTCGGGATCCGAGCCCTGGACAGCCGACCGCGCGGCGGAGGCTCTCGCCTCGTCGATCTGGGCGCCGTAGACCTGCCGGCCGGCCGCGCTGAGGTGCGCCAGCAGTTCGTCGCCGGCCGCGGCACCCCGCTCCCAGATCGGCGTCGCCATGCTGCGTGCGGACCGATTCCTCATCGGCGTCGGTCCGCACGGACGTCCAGACCATGGCCCCGGCGCCGGCCAGCGCAGCGACGCAGGCTCTGCCGATCCCGGTGGATGCTCCGGTCACCAGATAGGACGAATCGCTGCTCATCGGCCCAGTATCCGGGTGGCCGGACCGATCGCATCAGGCGGCCACCCGGACACCGGGCACGGCCTCGGGTTACGGCACGCCGATGCCGGGGGTGACCGGGTAGACGTGCATGAAGACCTTGTTCTTGCAGACCTGGACGCTGAAGTTGAAGACGAGCTGCGATGCAGTCTGATTCGGCGGGTAAACCTTCAGGCCGGCACCGGTCGCCTTATGGCAGCCGGCGATGAAGCCGGGATCCACGATGCCGAGCGCCGCGTGCGCGGTCTGGCCGGGCTTAAGGGTCACGTTGTGCGGCGTCGCCTTGAAGCGGCCTGCGGCCGGCCCGAGCTGAACTGCCGTCTTGCCGACCACCGACACGCCCGGATAGCCGAACAGGACGCACTTGGCGGTGCCGGTGTTGGTGAACTCGACCGGGTAGTAGATGGTGCCGGCCGCGCCATTCGGGGCCAGGGCCAGCCAGACGTAGGTGTGCGCGGACGTGCATCTCGCGATCGCCGGGTGTGACGGCGAGCTGGCAGCGGCAAGGGCCGCGGCCGGCAGGCCGATGGCGGCGCAGGCAATGGCTGCGGCGACGGCTAGGCGACGGCCGGGCCGACTTCTGAGCTGCATGGTGATCCCCTCCACGGACGCGTTACCGGGCTACCGGATGTGCAGTCAGTATGGCGATTTCGCCCACCGAGGGGAACCGATGACGCCGAGGGAATCCGCGCAGGCAAGACCGTGTCGGTTCCAGCCACTCCGTCGGGTCATATGTACTGGTTTGCGGAAACGGAACCTGCATGCTGTTGGTGTGCCGGGCTCCGTGCCCGGCCCGAAACCACGGTTAGGTCGCCGCAGCGCCGGGGTCGGCGAGGATCTGGTCCCGCACGGCGGCCCAGCGCAGCGAGTCCCGGATGCCGTCGGCAATGGTGTGGCTGGCCTGCCAGCCGAGCAGTTCCCTGGCTCGGTCACTGCGGGTATAGCCGCCGGCCGTATCGCCGGGCCTGGGCGGCGCATCGACGGCGGCGACCGGCGGCTGCACGACCGTGTTGAAGGCAGTGACCAGCTCCCGCACCGTCGTGCCGGTCCCGGTGCCCAGGTTGATGGCGAGCGAGGCCGCCTCGCCGAGCACGTCGTCGAACTTCTGCAGCGCGGCGATGTGCGCCGCAGCGAGGTCCCAGACGTGGATGTAGTCCTTGACCCCGGTGCCATCCCTGGTCGGGTAGCTCGTCCCGGTGATGCGGAACGGCTGGCCGGCCGCATGCGCCTCGATCAGCTTGCCGACGGCGTGGGTCGGGTACCGCGTCTGGAGTCCGGTGCGCAGCTGGGGATCGGCACCGATCGGGTTGAAGTAGCGCAGCGAGAGGACCTTGACCGGCTGGGTAGCGGCGATGTCGGCGAACATGCCCTCGCACACGGCCTTGGTCCGCGCGTACGGGCTGGCCGGCCCGAGCGGCGAGTTCTCGTCCACGCTCAGGTCCGCGGCGACCTCGTAGATAGCCGCAGACGAGCTGAAGAGCAGGCGGCCGCAGCCGTTACGGATGAGGTGCTGGAGGAACTCCAGGCTCTTGGCCACATTCCACAGGTAGTAACGCACCGGGTCGTCGACCGACTCCGGCACGACGATGAGCGCGGCACAGTGCACGACAGCGTAGATATCGGGGTGCTCGGCGAAGATCTTGTCGACGGTCGCGCCGTCAGCGATGTCGCCCTCGTAGAACTCGCGGCCGCGAACGTACTCCCGACGGCCGGTCACGACGTTGTCCAGTATCACCGGGGTAATCCCGGCGTCCTGGCAGGCAGAGGCGACGGTGCTGCCGATGTATCCGGCGCCCCCGGTGATCAGGACCTTCACGTAGCCTCCGCTTGACCCGAATTATGCCGTCTGACCTGCTCGGCTATCCGCCAGTCCGGGTTGGAATGGTACCCGACGCAGGACGGCTGGCCAGCCAGGGCAGCTCGGCTGCTCCCATCGGGGTAGACGGGGCGGCCCGCATGAACGGCCAGATCTCCTCGGCGATCGCCCGCCAGTTGGCGGTCGCCTGGAGCTCGCCGAGCAGCGCGAACAGCCCGAGGTTGATTCGCTGCAGGATCACGTACGAGCGCGGGATCCTTGCGTACTGCGCCACCGGACTGCGCACGTCGAAGAAGCGGCGCACGACGGCTGAGGCATAGTCCGTGGTCACTGTCAGCGTCCGCGACTCGCGGATTAGCTGGTAGAAGACAGCAAGGTGATCGGCGATCTGGGCATCGTCAAGCGGCGCGCCCGGCACCAGGAAACCCGCTTCCTCCAGGCTGCGCCGGAACTGCGCCGCATCATCGTCGACGCAGAGGTTGCGCGCCATCTGCATCAGCGGCATCAGGTCGTCGTCAGAGAAGTGCTTGACCATGCCGAAGTCGAGAAAGGTGACCTTACCGCCGCCGTGGAAGATGTAGTTGCCCGGATGCGGGTCGCCATTGAACGCGTGCACCTCATACAGGCTGCGGAACACGAACCGGTAGAGGGTCTCGCCGGCCAGGTCACGCTCCTGCTGCGACCAGCCGGCCAGGTCCGCGAAGCGGGCACCGGTCACCAGCTCGCTGGTGACCACCCGCCGGGTCGACAGCTCGGCCAGGATCGGCGGCACGCTGATGGTCGGATGGCCGGCGAAGTAGTCGTGCAGCGCCTGCTGGTTGGCGGCCTCGCGCCGGTAGTCGAGTTCCTCCAGCACCCGCTCCCGCAGTTCGTCGATCAGGCCGTCGACGTCCTGGCTAGGCGCCGTGACGCGCAGCATCCGGCGCAGCAGCGCGACGTTGTCGAGGTCAGCGGCCATCATCTCGGCGATGCCGGGATACTGCACCTTCACCGCGACGGCGCGCCCGTCGTGGGTGATAGCCCGGTGCACCTGGCCGATCGACGCGGCCGCGATCGGCTCGGGATCCCATCGGGCGAACGCGCGCTCCGGCGGCAGGCCGAGCTCCTCGCGCACCACGTCGGCAGCTAGCGCCGCAGTCATCGGCGGCACGCTATCCTGCAGCCTGCTGAGCGTCCGACGCACTTGCGGGGCCAGGCCGTCATCGACGTAGCTGGCCATCTGGCCGAGCTTGACCATAACGCCCTTCATGGTGCCCAGCGTTGCCGCCACGTCGTCGGCTGTCTGCATGGCCAGGTCGTTACGCAGCCGCTCCCGGTTCTCCCCGGCGGCCGCGAACAGCCGCGGTGCGCTGCCCGCGTAACGCAGGCCGCCTCGCACCGCCAGCTGCGCTGCCGCCAGGCCTCGCTCGAACCGCAGCCGGCCGACCCGGCGGCGGACCAGCGCCACGCCGAGCGCGGTCGCGGCAGTGCCCGCCGACAGCGCGAGCAGCGCTCTTCGCAGGCCCCTCATGCGCGCACGGCAGCGCGCGTCCGCAAGGTGATGCGCTGCCTGGCCTCCAGCACGCCCGGCTGGCCCAGGAACACGGCGTCAAGAACTCCGAGGGCTTGCCGGATCTCCTCCCGGCGCATCGCGGTCAGCGACGGTGCCGGGTATCCGTACATCTCCCGCGCCCAGGCCGGCAGGGACAGCACCGCCGCATCGCGGATGTCCCGCCAGATTTCACCGAGTTCCTCGGTCAGGCCCGGCGGGTCCAGCAGGTAGGCCATCGACTCCCGGGCCGCGAGCGTGCACAGCAGCTGCGGCCGCACCGAGTCGATGTACCGGTCCAGCGCGACCCGGCTATCGGGCACCAGCTCCGCCGAGACGCCCAGCAGCTCGGCTGCGACCACCATCTCCTCCACGTAGCGGTCGGCGTCCGCGGCGGCCAGCGCGGTGCTGAACAGCTCGCGCGCCGCCAGGTTGGAGTCGACGAGCGCCGCATGCACCCACAGCAGCAGCGCCGGATCGCTGGCCGCGTACGGACTGCCGGTCTCGCCGTCGACACCCGCCACCCGGTCATGGATCCGCCGCACGCGTGCCGCCGCACGCTGCGCCACACCACGTTCCCCGAAGGTAAGGGTTGCCAGGTACGAGGACGTCGCCGCTAGCCTGCCGACCGGATCGGCGCGCCAGTTGCTGTGCTGGTCCACGCCCGCCATGGCGAGCGGGTGCAGCGCCTGGATCATCAGTGCCCGCAGGCCGGCCACCGGTGACGACAGGTCACCGCTGATCCGCCAGGTAACGCTGCCTGGGCCGAAGAATCCGTCGTCGGCTGGCTCGCCGGGGATGCCCTGAACGAAGGCAGCCGCCGAGCGCTCGACCAGTCCGTCCGCATCCGCGTACTCGTTCATGTCAGTCACGCTACCTCCGCCCGCCAGTCCAGCAGCGGGCCGTCGGGCACGATCCTGGACGGGTTCAGGCGCGGGTGGGTGCCGTAGTAATGGCGCTTGATCTGGTCAAACCTTGTCGTGTCCCGGAATGCGGGCAGCGCGTACAGTCGCCGCGCGTAGGCCCACAGGTTCGGGTAGTCGCTGACCCGGCGCAGGTTGCACTTGAAGTGGGAGTAGTAGACAGCATCAAACCTGGCCAGTGTCACCCAGAGGCGCACATCTGACTCGGTGAGCGCGTCCCCGATCAGGAAACGCTGCCCGGCCAGCCGCTCCTCGAGCAGGTCGAGCGTCTGGAACAGGCTGGTCACAGCCTCGTGATAGCTCTCCTGCGTGGTGGCGAACCCGGACCGGTACACGCCGTTGTTCACCGTGGTGTAGATCTGCTCGTTCACCTCGTCGATCTCCGGCCGCAGCGCCGCCGGGTACAGCTCATACGCCGGGTCCGCCCAGGCACCGAACTGAGTCTCCAGGTCGATGGTGATGTCAGGGAAGTTATTGCTGACAATGCGGCCGGCCTGCTTGTCCCAGAGCACCGGGACCGAGACGTGGCCGTCGTAACCAGGCTCGGTCGCCTCGTAAGCCTCCCGCAGCAGCGCGAACCCGTTCACCGGATCCAGGCCGTAGCCGTCACCGGCCCGGAAGGCCCAGCCGCGGCCGTCTCTCACCGGGTCCACCGCCGACAGCGAGATAACGTCGGTCAGGCCGAGCAGTTCGCGCACGATCGCGGACCGGTGCGCCCAAGGGCAGGCCCAGGATATGTACAGGTGATACCGGCCGGCCTCGGCCGGGTAGCCACTGGATCCGTCCGCGGTGACGCGGCCCTGGAAGGGATAGGCCGCCCGGACGAAGTCACCCGGCTTGGTGCCCGCCGACTCCTCTGCCTTCGTCGGATCTGCCTTCTTCGGACGGAAATCCCCATAATCCCCGAATACGGCAAAGTCCACCGGACTCGCTCCGCCCGCCTGCGTCGTGGTTGTCATCGCCGCCTCCGCAGCCGCTCACTCTCCCGCCCCGTCTCCACAGCCGCTCAGTCTCCACAGCGGCTCGGTGAGTCGCTGGTCAGGTCCCTCGCTGGCAGCAACCACCAGCCTGCCGCACCCATTCCGCCGGCTCATGCGCCAAGATAAGCGGGTGAGCATCGACGCGGCAGGCGCGGCCGCCGAGGGCACCGCCGAGACCTCCGCGCCAGCGGGCACCGCGGCCGAAGCGGGCACCCGCCGAGCGGGCCCGCGGCCGCCCCGCCTGGCATGCCCGCCGAGCCGCAGGCGGTCATCGCGCCGCTGACCGGTGCCGCGATCTTCCTGGTCGCGCTGATCAACCCGGATGCGCGGAGCGAGGAAGCTGCCAGGAGCCTCTGCGCCGATCTGGCCGGGCTGGTCCGCGCCGTCGGCTTCCGTGACCTGGGCGGCCACCTGAGCTGCGTGACCGGTTTCGGCGCTGAGGCCTGGGACCGGCTGGCCGGGCGGCCGCGGCCAGCCGGGCTGCACCCGTTCCGCGAGATCCGGGCAGACGGCCGGCACGCGGTCTCGACTCCGGGCGACCTGCTGTTCCACATCCGCGCCGTGCGCATGGACCTGTGCTTCGAGCTGGCCCAGCAGATCATGGTCAGGCTGGACGGCGCGGCCACCATCGCTGACGAGGTGCACGGCTTCGCGTACTTCGACGAGCGGGACCTGCTGGGCTTCGTCGATGGCACCGAGAACCCGACCGGCCCGGCGGCGGCAACGGCCGCGCTGATCGGCGCCGAGGAACCTGCCTATGCCGGCGGCAGCTACGTCATCGTGCAGAAGTACCTGCACGACCTGGCCCGGTGGAACGCACTGCCGGTCGAGCAGCAAGAGAAGATCATCGGCCGGGCCAAGCTCTCCGATATCGAGCTCGACGACACGGTCAAGCCTTCCTATGCGCACAACGCGCTGACCACGATCATCGTCGATGGCGAGGAAGTGCAGATCGTGCGCGACAACATGCCGTTCGGCACGGTCGGCCCCGGCGAGTACGGCACGTACTTCATCGGGTACGCGCGCTCGCCGTCGACGACCGAGCAGATGCTGGCGAACATGTTCATCGGCGCGCCGCCGGGTAACTACGACAGGCTCCTTGACGTCAGCACGCCAGTCACCGGGTCCTTGTTCTTCGTGCCATCGCAGACCTTGCTGGACCAGATCGACGAGCCCGGCACAGCCGGGCCAGCGCAACGTGACACACCCGACCAGCCGGCTGGACCGGCGGGGAACGGTGCCCTCAATATCGGCAGCCTCCGAGGAGATGCATCGCCATGAACAACCTGCACCGCGAGCTCGCGCCCGTCTCCGACGAGGCATGGGCGCAGATCGAGCAGGAGACCACGCGCACGCTGAAGCGGTACCTGGCCGGCCGCCGCGTCGTCGACGTGCATGGTCCGCACGGCGACTCGGCCTCCGCAGTGGGCACTGGCCACCTTCGCGCGATCGACCCGCCGGCCGACGGCGTCCGCGCGCGGCAGCGCGAGGTGCTGCCACTGGTCGAGCTCCGGGTTCCTTTCACGCTGAGCCGCGAGCAGATTGACGACGTCCTGCGCGGCGCCGAGGACTCCGACTGGCAGCCCGCGAAGGACGCGGCCAGGCAGATCGCGCTCGCCGAGGACCGGGCGATCTTCGCGGGTTATCCGGCGGCCGGCATCGGCGGCATCTGCACCGCCGCGAGCAACGCGCCGCTGACCCTGCCCGCCGCGATTGCCGACTATCCGATGACGTTCGCCCAGGCCGCCGAGAAGCTGCGCGCCGCAGGCGTGGAGGGACCGTACTCCGCGGTGCTCTCAGCCGAGGCTTATACGGCGGTCAGCGAGGCCAGCGACCACGGTTACCCAGTCATCCGGCACCTGCGCAACGTGCTCGACGGCGAGCTGGTCTGGGCTCCGTCCATTACCGGAGCGGTGGTGCTCACCGCGCGCGGCGGTGACTTCAGCCTCCACCTCGGCCAGGACCTGTCGATCGGCTACCAGTCGCACACCGACACCGAAGTCGTGCTCTACCTGCAGGAGAGCCTGACCTTCCAGCTGCTAACCGCTGAAGCAGCCGTCACACTGCAGACGAGCAGCTAGCGCCGCGGGCCGGGCTTAGTTCTGGCTGTACGGCGAGTAGCGCAGTCCGGGCGCTGGCGCCGCGGTGAGCGACCGCAGCAACTGCGTCTCCCTGACCAGCAGCGCACGCTCGGCGGCCAGTCGGCGGACTGCGTCCGGCTCCTCCAGCAATGTCTGCTTGGCGGGTACGTCAACGACCGCGGCGGCGGCCACCAGGTACGACAACAGCACCGGCTCATCCGGCAGATCGGGCAGGCTGACCTCGACGCCGCCGCGTTCCGACAGAGCGTCGATGTAGCTGCGGAATGCCTGGTGCACGGTCGGCACCGTGACAGCGGCGGCGGCCTCGTCGCCCGGCTCGTCCGGTAGGAAGTCGACCTCTGCCCGGAGGTAAGGGTCCGCCGCACCGAGCGCCACCAGCCTGAATCGCCGGTCGCCTACGGTCATCAGCTCATACCGGCCATCTTCGTAGCGCTCAACCTGGCGCACCACCGCGGTGCAGCCAGTGTCATACAAGGCTGAGACGCCGTCGATCCCGGTCTCGCGACCACGCCGGATAGCGACGACGCCGAACTCCCGCGGCTCGTTGTCGGCCAGCAGGTCAGCGACGAGCCGCCGGTACCGCTGCTCGAAGATGTGCAGCGGCAGCACCAGGCCGGGGTAGAGCACCGAGCCCAGCGGGAACAGCGGCAGCGTCGTGCACATGACTGGAGCCTATGCCGCGGTCAGCCACTGGCCCAGGGACCGGCGCCCGCCGCGCAACTGCTGCCAGCGTCCTGGCGCTTGCCGTCAGAGGGCTCGCTGTCGGTAGGTTGCGGCAAGCTGAGCCCGTGGTGACGATCGAGGATGCGCGGGCCATTGCCAGCCAGTTGCCCCGCGCCTACGAGGCAGTGGTCCGGGACCGGGTAAAGTTCCGCGTCGGGCGCATCGTGTTCCTGGCGTTCTCCAGGGACGAGGAGATCATGGGCTTCGGCTTCCCCAAGGAGGAACGCGAGGCCCTGGTGGCCGCCGAGCCCGGCAAGTTCCTGATGCCGGGCCAGTCTGACCTTCGCTATCACTGGGTGCACGTCCGGCTGAGCGCGATCGACCGGCCGGAGCTCGCCGAGCTCATCGTCGACGCCTGGCGGATGGTGGTGCCGAAAGGCGTCGCCGCCGCCTATCGCGGGTAACCTGCTGGGCTGCGGTTGCCACAACCGGTTAAGCTTGCGTGCACAAGGCAGTGATCCGGCAATCACCGGGGAGCCTCCGGAAGAAAAGGCCAGTTCAGCCGCATGCGGTGGGCTGGCCTGAGTAGAACCGGGCGGGTCCGGCCCGTCATAGCCGGCCAGACGAGCGGTCGCGGGATGCGACTCGCGCTCCGGCGGAGCCGCCTCGCGGCCAGCCGGAGAGCGGGAAGGGCCGGCGGCAAGCGAGGTGGTACCGCGGTATGCCCGCGCGGGAGCGGGCGCATCGTCCTCGCACCGAGCACCGACCACCTAGCCCGGTTGCCAGCGGACCGATATCCGGACAGCGGCAGCCAGCAGACCGCGTCGCAAGGACACCGCCGATGACTGTTTACCCTCGCGCCGAGACCGCCAAGGCCGCCGGCCAGGCCGCGGCCGGAGTACCGGCCCAGCCCAGCTTCCCCGATCTTGAGGAAGGCGTCCTCGCCTACTGGGCCGCGAACGACACGTTCCGCACGTCCATCGAGCAGCGGCCAGCCGACAAGGAGTTCGTCTTCTACGACGGCCCGCCGTTCGCGAACGGCCTGCCCCACTACGGCCACCTCATCACCGGCTACGTCAAGGACCTGGTGCCGCGGTTCCGCACGATGCAGGGACGCCGGGTCGAGCGCCGGTTCGGCTGGGACTGTCACGGGCTGCCCGCCGAGGTAGAAGCCGAGCGCCTGCTCGGCATCTCCGGCAAGGCGGAGATCGTGGCCATGGGCATCGGCACCTTCAACGAGGCCTGCCGCGAGTCGGTCCTGCGCTATACCCACGAGTGGCGCGACTACGTCACCAGGCAGGCCCGCTGGGTCGACTTCGATCACGACTACAAGACGCTGGACCTCAGCTACATGGAAAGCGTCATGTGGGCGTTCAAGCGGCTGTGGGACTCCGGCCTGATCTACCAGGGCTTCAAGGTGCTGCCGTACTGCTGGCGGTGCGAGACCCCGCTGTCCAATCACGAACTGCGGATGGACGAGGACACCTACCGGGACCGGCAGGATCCGTCGGTGACCGTGCGCTTCAAGCTGGAATCCGGTGAATGGCTGCTGGCCTGGACCACGACGCCGTGGACGCTGCCGTCGAATGAGGCGGTCGCGGTCGGCGCCGACATCAGCTACACCGTGCTGGAGAAGGACGGCGAGCGCTACATCCTCGCCAGGGACCGGCAGGCCGCCTACGAGCGAGAGCTGGAAGGTGCCGCCATCGTCGGCGAGGTCACCGGGGCTGAGCTAGCCGGCCGGCGGTACGAGCCGCTGCTCCCCTACCTCACCGACGCGGAGAAGTTCGGCACTCAGGATGCGTTCCGCGTCATCTTGTCCGATGACGTCACCACCGAGGACGGCACCGGCGTCGTGCACATGGCGCCGGCCTACGGCGAGGCTGACGCCGTCGCGTGCAATGCGGCCGGAATCCCGACGGTACTCACCGTGGACGAGCACGCCCGCTTCACCAGCGTCGTGCCCGACTTCGAGGGCCAGCACGTCTTCGACGCGAACCCGGGCATCACCGCAAAGCTCCGCGACGAGGGCAGCCTGGTGCGCAGGGAGACCTACACCCACTCCTACCCGCACTGCTGGCGGTGCCGGAACCCGCTGATCTACAAGGCTGTATCGAGCTGGTTCGTCGAAGTGACCAGGTTCCGCGACCGGATGGTCGAGCTCAACGAGCAGATCACCTGGGTACCTGGCCACGTCAAGTACGGCCAGTTCGGCAAGTGGCTGGAGAACGCGCGCGACTGGTCGATCAGCCGGAACCGGTTCTGGGGCTCACCGATCCCGGTCTGGCAGAGCGACGACCCGAACTACCCGCGAACCGATGTGTACGGCTCCCTGGACGAGCTGGCGCAAGATTTCGGCGTCCGGCCCGATGATCTGCACCGGCCCGGCATCGACGAGCTGACCCGGCCCAACCCCGATGACCCGACCGGCAAGTCCACCATGCGCCGGGTACCCGAAGTGCTGGACTGCTGGTTCGAGTCCGGCTCGATGCCGTTCGCCCAGGTGCACTACCCGTTCGAGAACGCCGACTGGTTCGAGAGCCACTATCCCGGCGATTTCATCGTCGAGTACACCCCGCAGACCCGCGGCTGGTTCTACACGCTGCACGTGCTGGGTACCGCGCTATTCGACCGGCCAGCGTTCCGGGACTGCGTCTGCCACGGCATCGTGCTCGGCAGTGACGGTCAGAAGATGTCCAAGAGCCTGCGCAATTACCCGGACGTAAACGAGGTGTTCGACACCTTCGGCTCGGACGCGATGCGCTGGCTGCTGATGGCCAGCCCGATCCTGCGCGGCGGCGACATCGCGGTGTCTGAGTCGGGCGTGCGCGACGCGGTCCGGCAGGCAATCCTGCCGCTGTGGAACAGTTACTACTTCTTCGCGCTGTACGCCAACGCCGAGTCCTACCAGGCCAGCGCGTCCACTGGCAGCGAGCACGTGCTGGACCGGTACATCCTGGCCAAGACGCGCAGCGCGGTAGCCGAGATGGAACAGCAGCTGGACGTCTACAACGTCGGCGGCGCGTGCCAGTCGCTGCGTGACCACCTCGAGGTGCTGACTAACTGGTACATCCGCCGGTCGCGGGACCGGTTCTGGGCCGGCGACCAGGCAGCACTCGACACCCTGTGGACCGTCCTGGAGGCGGTCTGCCGGGCCGCGGCGCCGCTGCTGCCGCTGACCACCGAGGCCATCTGGCGCGGGCTGACCGGCGAGCCGAGCGTGCACCTTGCCGCCTGGCCGCGGCTGGAGTCCTGGCCCGCCGACGATGATCTGGCCAGTGCCATGGACCTGGTGCGCGCCGTCTGCAGCACCGCGCTCGGACTGCGCAAGGCACGGCAGCTCCGCGTCCGGCTGCCGCTGGCCAGGCTGACCGTCGCTCATCCGGATGCCGGCCAGCTGGCCCCGTACGCCGGGCTGATCGCCGACGAGGTCAATGTCAAGGACGTCACCCTGTCGGCCGATCCGGCCAGCCTCGGCACCTTCGAGCTGGCCGTCAACCCGCGCGCGCTGGGGCCGCGGATCGGCGCCCAGGTTCAGGACGTCATCCGCGCGGTTAAGGCAGGGAACGTGGTCCGGACCGGCGACTCGGTCACCGCAGCCGGAATCGAGCTTCAGCCCGGTGAATACGACGTCCGGCTGGCCGCGGCTCATCCGGAGTCCACCTCTGCCCTGCCGGGCAACGCAGGCCTGGTCGAGCTGGATACGACGGTCACGCCGGAGCTAGCCGCCGAGGGCACCGCGCGCGACGTGGTCCGGATCGTCCAGCAGGCCCGCCGCGACGCGGGCCTGGCGGTATCGGACCGGATCCGGCTGACAGTCGGCGCGGACGGCGCGGTGGCTGATGCGGTGCGCGCGCACGCCGGCTTCCTGGCCACCGAGACTCTGGCTATCGAGGTGTCCGTGCTACCGCTCGCTGAGGTGGACGCCGCGGCACAGCCCGTCGGCGACGGCGGCTCGGCCAAGGTCGCTGTCGCCGTGGCGGCCCGGTAACGGGAGCCGTAGCGGCCCGGTAACGGGAGCCGTGGCAGTTCGGTAGCAGGAAGGCGCCAGCCGCCGGCGCGCGGTGAAAGGCGTGGCTCCGCCATTAGCTCTGCCATTTCCATTACGCTCCGTATTCGCAAGCACGCACAACGTGACGATGCGAGGTCAGCGGAGGAGCGATGGAAGACCGCGGCGGGAACGTCGGCCAGCAAGCCGGATCAGCTGCCTGGCAGCCGGACGGGCCACTGCAGGCGAGCCAGCTGCAAGCGAGCCAGCTGCAGCTGGGCCAGCCGCGGCGCGACTTCCTGCACGCATCCGGTGCGGCCGGTGCCGCGCTGCTCGCGGGAAGCCTCCTTGGCGGCCGCCTGCCTGCCAGCCAGCATGCGCCGGACAGCGCGCGCGCTGCCACTGCTCGCCCGGTCTGGCTGGCCAGCAGCGATACGAAGCCAACCACGGCGGACTGGAACGCACTGCGCCGCAGCCTGTCTACGCACAAGCTTTACCAGCCCGGTCAGTCCGGCTATAACTTCGCGCACGAACTGTTCAGCCCGCAGTTTGATTACCTCAAGCCGGCCGGCGTCGCCTACTGCAAGCGCAACTCGGATGTTGCCGCCTGCCTGAGCTTCGTGACCAAGTTCAAGCTGCCAGTCCGGATGCGGTCCGGCGGTCACAGCTACGGTGGCTGGTCGAGCGTCAACAGCGGCCTGATCCTCGACGTCTCCGAGATGAACTCGATGAGCGTCGGCAGCAACACGGTAACCGTCGGTACCGGCATCGACCTGATCAACTTCTACGGCGGGCTCGCTGCGCACGGCAAGGCTGTCCCCGGCGGGTCCTGCCCGACGGTGGGCATCGCCGGTCTCACTCTCGGTGGCGGGATCGGCGTGCTGGCCCGGATCTACGGCCTGACCAGCGACAACCTCAAGTCCCTGCAGGTCGTGCTTGCCGACGGCAGCACCGTGACGTGCAATTCCAACAGCCACAAGGACCTGTACTGGGCCAGCCGCGGTGGTGGCGGTGGCAACTTCGGCGTAGCCACCTCGTTTACCTTCGGCACCCATAACCTGCGGACGCTGGTGCTGTTCTTCCTGACCTGGCCGTGGTCGCAGGCAGCCAGGGTCGTCAGCGGCTGGCAGTCCTGGGCACCGCATGCGCCGGACAACCTGTGGTCCAACATGCACCTGTCGGCGCCGTTCGGCGGCCTGCCATCCATCGGCGTCGGCGGCAGTTTCGTCGGCTCGGTGGCCGGCGCGCGCGCCCAGCTCGACAAGCTCTATCACCTGGTCGGCACCGCGCCGTCGTTCGCCACCGTGACCGAGCATTCCTACCTCAGCGCGATGCTGCTTGAGGCTGGCTGCGCCAACGTCTCGGTGCACGCGTGCGATACCCCGCCGGCCGGCAACCTGCCCCGCGTACCCTTCTATGCGAAGTCCGACTTCTTTACCCGGCCGCTGAATCGAGCTGGCATCCACGCGCTGCTCGCCGGGATCGAGCGGCTGCGCGGCATCAGGGGCGCGGCCGGCGGGGCCGGAAGCATCGCATTCGACGCCCTGGGCGGCGCGGTCAACCGCGTGCACCCGCAGGCCACCGCGTTCGTGCACCGGAACGCGCTCTTCGATGCGCAGTACTACACCGGGTGGAACTGGCCGGGGACCGCTGCGGGCCGGTCTAACCAGTACAAGTGGCTGACGGCGTATCACAACGCGATGCGCCCGTTCGCCAGCGGGCAGGCCTACCAGAACTACCCCGACCCGAGCCTGCAGAACTGGCGGCAGGCCTATTACGGCGCGAACTACGGGCGGCTTTCGCAGGTCAAGGCCACTTACGACCCGCACAAGCTGTTCACGTTCCCGCAGGGCATCACCGCGCCAGTCAGCGTGCCCTGCTACGACGAGCCCAGCTGCTAGTCCCCCGGACGCCGGCCCGGGCCGAAGGTCACTCGATCAGACCGCGCGGATGACAAGGGCTGGCTTGCCGCCGGCGCAGTTCCCGAGTGCCGTGATTTCCTGCGGGTCTGCTGTCCAGAGAACTGCTCGCAGCGACGCGCCTAGCACCACGACCGTCGCGTCGACGACATCAGGGCTGGCAGCCTTGCCGCACAAGACACCGGCCGCTTTGGCTGTCTCCAGGCCGACCGGATCCACCCGGCAGCTTGCCAGCAGCTTGCCGAGGCGCGCCTGCCTCCGAGCGTCACGCCATGCCTGCCCGACGACGATGGCCGGGACGTGGATGTCCCGGCCCTCTTCCAGCGCAAGATGGTGACGCGCCCACATTCTCCGGTCATCCCGGTCGAAGGCGATCAGCGCGCCCGCGTCATAAACAAAGGGCGGGATCATGCGGCACCTGCTGCGCCGGCCCCCCGGAAATACTCGTCGTCTGCCGCGGCTATCTCAGCACGTGCAGCGGCGAGTTCTCCTGGCGTGAAGGCGCCATGATCGTCCTGCCACTCAGCCAGCACTAGCCGCCCGATGTGCAGGCGCATCTCACGCTCGGCAGCACTCGCGATGAACCGCGACAGCGGAACTCCCGCCGCGCGTGCCGCGACGCCCATCGCAGCGACAAGATCATTGTCGAGAGTGATCGTGACCTTCCTAGTCACCATACAAGTACCATACCAGAGTATGGCCACGGTCTTATCGGCCGACCGTGGGCTGTTTCGGTTGAATAACGTGCCCGGCTGTGCTGCGCTGTTGGCTTGGGATGGGCGCCCGTTGTGCTGGGTTGCCGAGGGGGTGGGACCGGGTGGCCGCAGACAGCGATCCGCCGCCCCGGCCATCGGATGAGCAGTCGGCGGAGCTGCCCCGGCGAGTGCCGGGTGCGGGCGGGCTGACGCCCGCCCAGGTACGGCGGGGCTACCTGCCCGCGACGCGGATCCCCGGCACCAGCGGCACGACAGCCGCACGCGCAGGCACCAGCGGCACGACAGCCGCACGCGCCGGCCACCCGGCCCGCGAGACCGGGCCGGCAGCGCCGGCCACCTTTGCCGCGTCGGCGGCAAGGCTAGTAGCCGCCATGGCACCGGACAGCGACCGGGAGGAGCACGTCACCGCCACCGCCCCCGCCGTCCCTGCCATCACCTCGCGCAATGAGCAGCCCCGGCACCCCGGCCGTCGCTGGCGGCTGGCCGGCGTCCTCATCGCGGTGATTCTGGTGACGGCGGTGGTGGCGACGGCGGAGCTAGCCGGGCGCAACCAGGCGACCGGCGCGCGGCGCGCCACCACATCGGGCAGCCGGAGCATCGCGGCCGAGACGGCTGCCCGCGGCGACGCCGTCGGCTGGATCACCAGTCAGGTCGGTACCGACATCGTCATAGCCTGTGACCCGGTCGTGTGCTCAGACCTGGCTCAGCACAGGTTCCCGGCCGGCAACCTGAACGTCCTGCAGCCGACGGCGCCCGATCCCTATGGCTCCGGGCTGGTCGTCGCCACAGCCGATGTCCGAAGTCAGTTCGGCAGCAAACTGGAGCGCGTCTACGCACCCGAGGTCATCGCGAGCTTCGGCACCGGCACCAACCGGATAGACATCCGGGTGATCGCTCAGCAGGGTCCGTCAGCCTTCCGCGCCGCGCTGACCGCGGACCTTACGGCGCGGCGGTCATCCGGTGCTCAGCTGCTCGGGAACGGACGGGTGACGGCGGCACCTGGCGCGCGCGTTGAGCTAGCGGCCGGCCTGGTCGACGTGCGGCTGCTGACGACGATCGCGTTCCTGGCCGGCCAGCAGCCGGTGGACATCGCTGGCTTCAGCACCTCGGCACCGGGCGCGGGCCCGGCGCTGCTGCTGCGGTTCGCGTACCTGGCGGCAACCGGCACCGCCGCGCACCTGACCGGCGCGGCCTACGTGCACGCCCTTATCGGGCTCATGCGCTCGCAGAGCCCGCCATACGTTCCGCTGCGCATCGGGATGGTGCGCCTGCCCGACGGTCAGCAGGTCCTGCGGGTCGAGTTCGCCGCACCAAGCCCGATCGGCCTGCTCAAGTCCTGAACTCCTGGTTAGGCCGCGTGCGACTTCCGGCCAGCCGGGTAGGCGGCGACGAAGATCGTCGCCTGGGTCGCGTCCCGCGGCCACCGGTAAGCGCGGCAGCGCATGCGCGGCGGCAGCACCAGCGCCTCGCCGACGCCGAGCAGCCGATCGGGCTGATCCGGCGCCTCGAAGTCGACTTTCAGCTGCCCCTGGACAACCAGGATCACATCGGCCTCGTGCGACCAGAACCAGTTGTCATCCACCGACTCGCCGAGCTTGGATACCCAGACCACTTCGATGCCGTGACCGGAGAACATCGTGCCGACGTCGCCGAACGGGCCTGGCCGTAGCTGCATCGCGCCGCCGTGCAGCACGTCGAAGATCTGCGGCACGGCGACCTCGGCAGCCAGCCCGGTTTCGGCACCATAGGCGTCCGCCGCGGTCACGTCCGCGGCACTCTCGTCAGCAGCCGGGCTGGCGACGATGTCCGGGCCGCGATCCGGTATCAGCCGGCCTGTTACCGACGCGGGCCGGATCCGGACCCAGTAGGGCCGCTCCACGGCGTCCGGCCACGGATGCACGTCCAGGTGGTCGAACGGGAAGATCTCCGCGTCTTCGTACACCGCCTCGGCGTGGCCGTTAATCACCACGCTCCAGCCGGTCCGGGTAGTCCGGTCGTACTCATCAGCCTCGAACACGACCAGGCTCTGAGCTTCGGCCGCGGACAGCTTAGACCCGCGGGTCGTCCGGAAAATCACGTCCTGTCCGTCGACAACATGATTTACCGGCAGGACGGAAAGCTCACCGTCCGTCTGGAAGCCGAGGCGCCCTACGGGCACCGAGGCCACGAGCCGCAGGCACTCGTCCAGCGGCAGGATCTGCAGGCCAGTGTGATCGGTCGCGAATGCAGGCATGTCATCCTCACAGCTCTCATTGGACCGGTGGCGCTCGTCCATCGGCTGATCGGCCTATGCCAGCGACATTGCCTGCCTGCGGCCGTCCTGACAGCCGTCAAAGGTCCCTGCGTGCAGGTCCTTCGGCCCCTAGTTCCGCAGACCCGGGCAAGCGATCAGCTACTCGATGCGGGTGGCGACCGGAGTAGGCAGTTCGACGGTGCGGCCGACGGTGCACAGCTGCTCGTGTGACCGCCGCACCGCTTCGGGCAGCACCGCGCGGGCGTTGTCGCCATCGGCTCCGGAGGGGAACGAGATCCGGTAGGTCACCCCGATGTCAGCCAGGTGATTCCCGCTTGAATCCCGGACCTTCGCCGCGTCCACGACTATGTCAAAGCCGTCCGGCTCGGCGCGGCGTGAGGTCAGGATGTCGACGTCGATCGCGGTACATCCGCCGATCGCGGCCAGCAGCAACTCGGTCGGGGTGAACTCGTCGTCGCCCCCGGTGCCGAAGGCGATCCGGCCGCCACGCGCATTGACAGCGACGAACCGGCCGGCCGCAATGCGCTCGATGATCACGTTCCGGTGCGCAGAATCAGTCATGCCTCCACCATGCCATGCACTCAGGAATAGTTGCGGAAGGCCAGCCACGCTCTGACCCATGGCGACCGAAGGCCCGTGGCGAGGTAGATCTGGGCGCCCTGCTCGTCGTCGCTGACTCCAAGCCCGTTGGAGAAGGTGGCCACCTGCCGGACGGTGCTGAACTCCCGGTGCAGCAGCCGCGGGTCCACGTTCACCGCGATGGCCGCGGTGTCGCCGGCTGGCGGCGGACCCCACAGCCAGAAGTTGTTGCTCCCGCTGAACGCCGGCGGCAGGCCGAACTGCGGACCGTACCGCTCGACCGCGCCCGCCTCACCGTAGTTTCCGGCCAGGATGGTGGTCTGCCGCCGCTGCGCTGGCGGCAGGGCGTGATACTCGCGCGCGATCAGCGCCACCTCGCGAGGCCAGCCGATGGACTCGGCCAGGTCGTAGTTGATCTTCTGCAGGGGGAGCACACGCAGCGCAGCGGCGGGCAGAACCGGCAGGGCTACCGGCAGGAAGATCAGCGCGGACGCGACCATGACGGTGCTCATGGCGGCGGCCGGGCGGATGCGGGCACCGACCCTGCTGCGGCCGGCCAGCCACTGCTCGACCGGGACGCAGCCGGCCGCCAGCAGGAAGGTGTAGGCACCGCCTGAGTAATACGGCTTGCCACCCAAGGCGAACTGCAGGCCGATGACGATCGCACAGCCAGCGCCCGCAGGCCGGAACCGGCGGGCCGGCCCGCTGCGCAGCGACCAGACCAGTCCGGCCAGCCAGACCGGCGTCAGCGCCAGGCCGGTGAACAGCACCTGAGCTGGCCAGTAGGTGACCCGGTTATGTCCGGCCTGACCCTGCAGCGCGTGGAACACCTGCAGGTTCGGCCAGCCGTGTGCCGCCTGCCAGACCAGATCCGGCGCCGCAAGCGCGGCCACCAGCAGTGCACCGATCAGCAGGTAACGACTGCGCAGCAGCAGCCGGGCATCGGTCGCCGCGCACCCAGCCAGCAGTGCGGCCATCAGGAAGCCGATGTTCCACTTGGCCTCGCTGGCCACCCCGACGCAGCCGCCGATCGCCAGCCACCAGCGCGGATCCTGGCTCTCCAGCAGGCGCACGACCAGGTACAAGGTGACTGCCCAGAACAGGAAGTCGGGTGTCGTCGTGGTGAGTTCGTGCGCCGCGCCGATGTACTCGCCGCAGGTCGCAGCGGCGAGCGCAGCGAGGAGCTGGCCCGTCCGCCCGGCACCGAGCCGCCGGCTCATCGCGGCGGTCAGCAGCACCATTGCGGCCAGGGCGAGCGCGGGCAGCACCCGCAGCCCGGTGACAGTGTCACCGGTCAGCGCCGATGACAGCCGGGCCAGCAACGGCGTCAGCGGCGGCTGGTCGACGTAGCCGAATGCCAGGTGCCGCCCGGCGGCCAGGAAATACAGCTCATCGCGGACGAATCCGTATCGCGCGCTGACGGCGAGCTCGACAGCGGCGGCGGCACCGGCGATGAGCAGCAGGCCAAGCCGTGGCGCGGGCGCCAGCGCAGCGGCGGCAGGCCCGGCCGCACCGGCGGCCGCCGATGCCGGCCCGGCTGACGTCGGTCCGGCCGACGTCGGCCTGGCCGGCACTGCTGATGTGGCTGACACTGAATCTGCTGCTACTGGTTCTGCGGACACTGGTTCAGCTGGCTTTGCGGTCATGCTGGCATCGTGCTAGCTCCGCTGGCTCCGGCGCATCGGGCAGCGAGCCGATCTCCGTGCTCCCCCGCGCGGCCGAGAACGGGGCCACTACCAGGCCCCGAGTCATGCTGAGGCATGAGCCGCGTATTACGACTCACGGGCGATTCCGCCACCAGGCCTGCCACCATACGATCAAGACGTGATGACCACCGACGCCTGGATGTCCGCCATCCGGCACGGGTTCGCAGCACGTTTCGGCGCGCTGCCGACGGCCCGGCAAGAGCGGATACAGGATGCCGGCCTGGCCATCGCGCTGGCCGGCATCAACGTGGTCTCGCTACTGCCGTATCGTTCCCGGCTGCATCCGTTCTGGCTCGCCCTGCTGCTCGTGGTGGCCCAGGCACTGCCGCTCATCTGGCGCCGGGCCAGGCCGTTCGGCATGGGCCTGGTGATCGGCGCAGCGCGATTGGCATACGACCGCATCGGTTTCGGCTTCGCGCCGATTCCGCTCGGGCCGGCCATCGCCGTCTATACAGTGATCGACCGGCGCGGGCCGGTCTGGCGCTGGATCACCTGCGCTCTGGTGATCGTCGGCGTCACGATCTCGGAGGCCGCGCCGGGTCACAATGAGCCCTATGACGCGATCTTCCAGGGCCTGATCTTCCTGACCGCGTGGGTCGCCGGCACCCTGAGCCGGGCGAAGCGGGCCTCCCTGCAGGCAGCCCACGGCCGCGCGGACCGGGCCGAGGCGGAACTGGACCGGCAGGCGTCCCGGGCGGCAGCCGCGGAGCGCGCCAGGATCGCGCGGGAACTGCACGATGTGGTTGCCCATCACGTCAGCCTGATGGCGGTGCAGTCGGAGGCAGCCGCTTCGCTGCTGCCTGAGCACCCAGCCGAGGCCCGGCGTTCGGTCGACATCATCGGCCAGACGGCCCGCCAGGCCCTTACTGAGCTACGCCGTCTGCTCGGCGTACTGCGCGGGCCGACCGAGCCACTGGACATGGCGCCTGCGGCGACTCTGGCCGACCTTGATGAGGTGCTGGCCAAGGTACGGGCCGCCGGGCTGCCGGTTGACTTCGAGGTCACCGGCCCGCCGGCTGCGCTGGCGCCCGGCATCGAGCTGACCGCGTTCCGGATCGTCCAGGAAGCGCTCACCAACACGCTGCGCCATGCCGGCCCGGCCAGCGCGGTCGTTCGCCTCTGCTATGAACCCGGCTTCGTGACGCTCTCGGTAGCCGACTCCGTACCCGGCGGGTTCGAATCCCACGGCCCGGCGCGCGACGGCTCGCTGCCGGACGACCCGGGTCTCGGCGGCCCGGTCCGGGATGGCTCGCTACCAGCCCGATCCCGACCGGATGGCATCGTGCTGGACGACCTGATGCTCGACGGCTCCGTACTGCCTGACTCCGGGCCAGCTGGCTCCGGGTTCGGGCTGGCCGGCATCGCCGAGCGGGTCGCGTCCTGCGGCGGCAACCTCACCGTCGGCCCAACGGCTAATGGCTTCGCGCTGACCGCACGACTGCCGGTCCGATGACCGGCCCGATCCGGTCAGCTCCCATCAGGGTGCTGGTGGTTGACGATCAGGAACTGGTCCGGGCTGGCTTCAGCGTCATTCTGTCGGCTGCGGACGGTATCACCGTGGTTGCCGAGGCCGCCGACGGCGAGGCTGCGGTCGCGCAGGCGGCCGAGCACCAGCCCGACGTCGTGCTCATGGACGTCCGGATGCCCGGCATGGACGGCCTCGAAGCGACCAGGATGATCACCAGCGCCGCGCCCGCGCCGAAGGTCGTCATCCTCACCACCTTCGACCTGGACGACTATGTCTACGCCGCGCTGCGGGCGGGAGCCAGCGGTTTCCTGCTGAAGGACTCCCCTCGCAGCGACCTGATCGCCGCCGTCCGGGTGGCGGCGAACGGTGACGCGCTGCTTGCCCCCTCGGTGACCAGGCGGCTGATCGAGGCGTTCGCGCGCAGGCCGCCGGAGATGTCGCCATCGCCGTCCCAGCTGGCTTCGGTGAGCGCGCGCGAGCGCGAGGTGCTGATGCTGCTGGCACGCGGGCGCAGCAACGCCGAGATCGCAGCGGCGTTGGTTGTCTCCGAGGCGACAGTCAAGACACACGTCGGCAGCTTGCTGAGCAAGCTCGGGCTGCGGGACCGGGTGCAGGCGGTCATCCTCGCCTACGAGACTGGGCTGATCGTGCCCGGGGAGGGGCAGCCGTGAGAGGTGCGCAGCAGGTATTGTCCGTGAATGCCACGCAGCCCCTGGCAGACGCGCGGATCCCCGCTCGTGCGCCGCGCGTCACCGGCACCGGTCCAGCCGCCACCTCCGGATGCTCACGGCAGGCTGCCGGACCTGGTCCTGGAATGCCTGCTCCGTCCGCCGCAACCACGCGGGCTGCGGGTGGCACAGCCCGGCAGGCCGGACGGCCGGCAGTTCCGCCGGGCCCGGGGCGCCCATCGGCTCGAGCCATGGGAAGAGCTCGTCGCTGTCTGGCCGTGGGCAACGGTCGCTGGGCTTTTCAGCGCCGCACCTAGCAGCCTGATCTTCACTACCCGTGGCATCGCCATCGCCGAACCGCGGCTGCGCCTGGCTATCGGCTATGACATGTTCAGCGACTACACCTTCAGCTACGACTACATTCCTGGCGGACGCGCCGGTCCCGACATCTGCCAGCTGGTGATCGACGGCCCGACGCCGTGGCGGTCGCCCAGCGCGGACCAGAGCGCTGAGCTGATCGCGGACGATCTGACCCGGATCAAGGAGCTCGCCGCCGGTCAGCGCTGCTGACCCTGGACCGTCAGCCTTTGCTTCCTGGCGGTCCTGCCCGGCACAGATCCGCTCCGGCAGGGAGGACAGTCGTGGTCGCGTTCCTTCGATCACTCGCCGGCTGATCGCTGCGGCCGTCAGACCGGCCCTGACCGCGGCGGACTGATGTAGGCGGCGAGACGGGCGACGCTCTCGTCGTCGATGGAAGCTCGCAGGACCGCGTCGGCCGCCGCGAGCTGGTCAGGCGTGACCCGAGTCGCGACAGCCCAGTTGAGCCAGGCGATGACCTCGATGATCGCGTCCGCGTAGGCGCGGCCCGCTGAGGTGAGGATCACGTTCACCTTGCGCGCGTCGTCGGCATCAGCCTGCGTGGTGGCGTAACCCCGTTCCTCTAGCCCGCGCACCACCTTGCGCGCGGCTTGCCGGGTCACGCCCATTGGCACGCCCAGCTCACCCACCGAGGCAGGACCGCGCCGCAGCCGGCGCAGCGTGGCGGCATCGGTGCGCCGGTAGTCGGCGAAGCCGCGGTTCTCTAGCTCAGCCGCCATCCGGCGGACCCAGCTCTGGCGGGCGAGCGCGAGCAGGTCGCCGAAGCGGTAGGGGTTTGCATCCGTGCTCATTGACCCGTAGCCTACCAAATATGCAACCAGGTTGCGCACCTACCCGAGCGTGCGGTCGGCTGATCGCAGCTACCGCGCCAGCACTGCTCCTCGCCGCCGCGATCGCCGGCTGCGGCAACCACGGAGCGGCAGCCAATGCGGGCACCCTCCGACCAGCGTCGGGAACGTCGGGCTGCGGGCACCACGAGGCCAGCGGGTCGCTGCAATACAACCTCACTGTCAGCGGTCACCAGCGCACGGTGATCGTCCGCATCCCGGCCGGCTACACCGGCCAGAGCAAGTTTGCGCTGGTCCTCAACCTGCATGGCAGCGAGAGCACGGCCAGCGCAGAGGAGAAGTTCAGCGGAATGGACGCGACTGCCGACGCGGATCACTTTATCGTCGCCTACCCGCAGGCGCTGATCCCGGACGGAGCCGGCTACGACTGGAACATCCCCGGCGAGCCCATGGTCAACGGGAAGTACCCGCCCGCCAGCGCGCCGACTGACATGACATTTCTGACCACCCTGGTCCGCGACCTCGCGGGCCGGTACTGCATCGACCTCAGCCGGGTCTACGCGACCGGCGTCTCCGGTGGCGGCCGGATGGCCAGCCAGCTCGGCTGCGACGCAAGCAGCGTCTTTGCCGCGATCGCCCCGGTGGCGGGCCTGCGTTATCCAAGCCCGTGCCCGGCTTCCCGGCCGGTTCCGGTCATCGCCTTCCACGGAACCGCGGACCTCATCGACCCGTTTGACGGGTTCGGCCTCGGCTACTGGACCTATTCGGTACCGACGGCCGCGCACCTGTGGGCCAGCCACGACCGCTGCGCGGCGAGCCCGCAGAACACCTCCGGACACGGCTTCCGCATCACCCGCTACACAGGTTGCTCCGGCAGCACAGAGGTCGAGCTGTATGCGATCACCGGCGAAGGCCACGAATGGCCGGGCGGCCCGGCGATGCCCTCAGCCATCACGAGCGTCCTCGGCCCGCAGCGCGACGCGGTGGACGCCAACGCCCTGATATGGGACTTCTTCCGCGCTCACCCGCTGAGTTAGCCGGGTTGCCGGGGGCGGTGCGAGCGGCACGGCCACATCGCAAGGTGAACCCGTCAGCGCCGGCTGATCCCGTCAGCGGATCGCCAGCGACTGCACGAAGTCGCCGATCTCGCGCAGCGTGCTGCACTGCCTTACCTGCGAGCACCAGGGCGCGTACCGGCCCATCACCGAGTCACCCTGGTTCCAGTACCGCCGCTGTTCCGGATTGAGCCAGTACAGCTTGCCGACCCGGCCGCTGATCTCGGCCAGCGCGCCAACGGCGGGATCTGAGTAGTTGGTGCGGGCGTCACCGACCACCAGCAGCACAGTCCGCCGGGAGAACTGCCGCGCGTAACCGGCGGCGAAGTCGCGCAGCACGCCGCCGTAGTCGGAGCTGCCATGCCACCGGATCGCGCCGCGTGCCGCCTCTGCGGTGGTCAGCTGCCGCCCGGCCGACCTGGCCTCGCCGACGAGCTCGGTGATATCGGCCAGGCCGTCCACGAACGAGAACGCGCGCAGCTTGCTCAGCCGGCTGTCCAGCGCGATCAGCAGGTTCAGCGTGAACCGGGAGAACGAGGCGACCGAGCCGGACACGTCGCACAGCACAACGATCTCCGGCCGGGGCGGCCTGCCCGGCTCGGTCCCGATCCGGAACGGCACGCCGCCGGTTCCCATGGCCAGATGCAGCGTTCGCCTGATGCTCAGCCGGCGCTTCCTGAACTCCTGCTGGGCCAGGATCTTGCTCAGCCGGTGCGCAATGGGACCGATCGCCGCCACCATCGCCGCAAGCTCGCTCGCCGATGCACTGGCGATCTCCACATCCTCGGCCAGCCGCACCCGCATTGTCCTGGTCACCGCCGGCGCGCCGCGGTCAGTTACCAGCGCCCGCCTGATCGCGGCCCGCAACTGAGCGCGGAACGCGTCGACGGCACGGTCCGCAGCCGCCCGGTCCAGCCGGTCCCGGATCGCGCCGGACCCGGACTGCCAGCCGCCGCCAGAGCCGCCGCCGCCAGCACCGTCACCTGCCCCGCCAGCACCGTCACCTGCCCCGCCAGCACCGTCACCTGCCCCGTCACCGGCGTCAGCCTGGATCGCCAGCAGGCCGGCCCGGATGGCATCGAGATTCGCGGCCTCGTTGACCGCGATCTCGGCGAACACGCCGGCGACCGGCGCGCCGGGTTCGAGTCCGCCGAACCGCCGGACGTACTCGTCGGCCAGCAGCCGCTGGACGGCCGCGTCGCCAGACTCGATTGCCGCGCGCAGCGCGGCCGCCAGCTCCGCGTCGGTCATCCCGGCGGTCGGCCCGTCCGGTGGCCCCGTTCCCGAGAAATAGAGCTCGAAGAGAAGATTGAAAGCGTCGACATGCTCGGCCCGCTTGATCAGCGCGCACTGCAGCGTCGACCGGACGATCTCCACGTTGGCGAGCGGGACGGTGGCCAGCGCGCGCGCCGCATCGAGGTGCTCACCGACCGAGACCCCGACACCCGCCCGGCGCAGCTCATCGACCAGCGTCGCGAGCGTGCCCTCGTGCACTGGCGGGACCGGTGGCATCGGCATCAGGCCAGCGACAGCTCGGCACGCGCAACGGCGATGTCGCGCTCGTACTTCAGCAGCACAGACAGCGTCTGCCGGGTGACATCATCAGAGAGTTCCGCTGCGCCCAGCGCGAGCAGCGTCCTGGCCCAGTCCACCGACTCCGAGATCGACGGCGGCTTCTTCAGGTCCGCCGACCGCAGCACCGCGACCAGCGCGGCGATCTCGCTGGCCAGGTGCACGCTCAGTTCGGGCACGTGCAGCTGCACGATCTCCGCCTCACGGTCCACGCTCGGGTAGCCGAGGTGCAGGTACAGGCAGCGTCGTTTGAGCGCCTCGGACAGGTCCCTGGTGTTGTTCGAGGTGAGGAACACCTGCGGAATGTGCCGAGCCGTGACGGTGCCCAGTTCCGGGATCGAGACCTGGTACTCCGAAAGCACCTCCAGCAGCAGTGCCTCGCTCTCCATATCCAGCCGGTCGACCTCATCGATCAGCAGCACGACTGGCTCGGCGGACCGGATTGCTGCCAGCAGCGGGCGGCTGAGCAGGAAGTCCTCGCCAAAGATCCCGGCCGCGGTCAGGTCGGCGTTCGATCCGCCTTGCTGCAGCTGGAGCTGGAGCAGCTGACGGCGGTAGTCCCATTCGTAGATCGCCTTCGACTCGTCCAGTCCCTCGTAGCACTGCAGCCTGATCAGCGGCTTGCCGGTCATCAGTGCCACGCTCTTGGCCAGCTGCGTCTTGCCGGTGCCAGCCGGACCCTCGATCAGGATCGGCTTGCCCAGGACGGCGGCCAGGTGCACCACCGTGCCGGTTGCCGTATCCGCGAGATAGCCCGCCCCGCGCAGCTGGTCCTGCACGTGGTCGATGGGACTGGGAGTTTCCGCCATGGGCTAATAATCGCCAAAGCGTGATCATCCGGGAAGAGCGGGGTCCTGCGACAAGTCAGCTGCCACCGCTTGTCGCGGCCGGATCCGACGGCTGGCCGCCTCGATGCAGGCGGCAGCTGGCGCCAGCGCCGCCGCACCGGCCAGCAGCGCTACCCGGATCGAGGCGAACGTGCCGATGGCGCCCACGACCGGGCCGCCGATGATCTGCCCGGCGCTGTCGAACATGGCTTTCGCCGACAGCGCTGTGGCCCGGACCGAGGGCGCGACCCGCCCGACCAGCCAGCCATCGGTGAGCGGCCCGAGCACCGGACGCAGTACCGAGACGATGAGGTACGCCGCCACCACGACCGCGAAGGTGTGCGCGGTGGCCATCAGCACCACCGACGCGCCAATCGCGAGCGTCAGCAGCAGCATCGCGCCGACGACCGAGTCAGGCCCAAGCCGCTCAGTGCGGCGCTTCGCCAGCTCGGTGGAGCCGAGCGCGAGCGCCGCCGCCGCGCAGGCGAACAAGCTGAACCACATCGCCGGATGCAGCCCCGCCAGCTGCGGGAACCTGATGTCCCGCAGCAGGAATGCGCCCCAGAGCCGGTCGAAGCTCTCGCTCCACAGCCCGACGAACAACGTCATCGCGAACAGCAGCACCAGGCCGGGCACCGCCACGATCGCGTTGCGGGTCGACCGCGTCTGATCGGCTAGCAAGCCGCTCGCCTGCCGCGCGATCTGGCCGGCCTGACCAGCCCAGGCGGCCCGGCCGGCCCGGCCGGTCCGGCGCTGTCCGGCCGCCGCCGGGCGGAAGTTGCGCTCGGGCATCACGAAGGCCGCCGCGACAGCGAGCAGGCAGATCAGCGTGCCGCCGGTGAGCAGGGGAACGTTCAGCCCGGCGAGCGCGATCAGACCGGCCAGCAGACTGCCTGCGATGGTGGCGATCAGGCCGACCTGGGTGGCGCGCAGGTAAACGCCGGTCATCTGATCCTCGGCCAGCTCGTCGGCGATCCAGGCCTGCTGCGCACCGTCGCTCAGCGCGGCGCCTAGGCCGAGCACCACCTGAGCGCCAAGCAGGTTCGGGAATGACGGCGACAGGCCTTGCATGATCAGGGCCAGTCCCACGATGAACAAGCCCGCCAGCACGCACAGCCGCCTGCTGACCATGTCGGCCAGTACCCCGGTGGGCAGCTGCAGCAGGAAGTAGCTGATCTCGAGCACGGTGCCGAGCAGCACCAACTGGAGCGGATTGAGGTGGCCGGCCGTCACCCAGTAGACCGTGATGGTCGCGTAGCTGATGCCGAGCAGGAAGCTCATCCCGCACTCGAGCAGCAGATAGAGCCGGTACGGGCTGATCGGATGACGCCCGCGCATCCAGCCTCCTCACAGCGGGAACAAGGCTCCCGACGCCTTTGTTAGACTGTCGAACTGTAAGTGCACCGTACCAAAGGAGCTGCGGTTGACTGACGCAACCGAGCAGGCAGGATACGCGCCTGCCGCGGCCGACGACAGGCTGGCCGAGGCCGTGGTCACCGTGCTGCGGATGGCCAGGGTCCTGGAGCGAATCGATGCGGGCGTGAGCACCCATCAGTACCGGATGCTCAAGCTGATCGGCGGTGGCGGCGAGCGGTCGGCCCGGCTGGCCGAGAAGCTCGCGGTAGCCAAGCCCACGCTGACCGCCACCGCCGACAGCCTGGTGGCCGCGGGCCTGGCAACGCGGCACGCCGAGCCCGGCGATCGCCGGGTAGTCCGGCTCTGCATTACGCGGCCGGCCAGGCCGCGATCGAGCGGGCCGACGCAGCTTATGCCTCCTGGTTCGGCCCGCTGCTGGAGCACACCAGCCGCCCCGACCAGATCCTGGCCGGCCTCACGATGCTCGGCGACGCAATGACCGAACGGCACCGGGCCCGGCTGGCCGCCGACGCCACGGCGCGGCCATGAGGGTGCGCAACCGCAAGCGGCCGGCAGCCACGCTCGGGTCGGGTTACGGGGAAGGCTGGCTGCGCCGGCTGGCTGCGAACTGCTGGCGGCACAAGGGCCTGACCCTGGTCGCGTTCGGTGCGTCGGTGCTGGCCACGCTGGTGACCACGGCGATCCCGCTGATTCAGCGGGACATCATCGACAACGCCATCCTGACCCACAAGCAGGCCATCTGGCCGGGCGCGACGCTACTGATAGTGGCAGCTCTGATCAGCTTCGGCTGCGTGTACCTGCGGCGGTACCGCGGCGGCCAGCTGTCCCTCGAGGTGCAGCACGACCTGCGAACAGAGCTGTTCAGCTCACTGAGCAGGCTGGACGGCGCGCGGCAGGACCAGCTTCATACCGGCCAGATCGTGAGCCGGTCCATCTCCGACGTGAACATGGTCCAGAGCCTGCTCAGCATGATGCCGATGCTGATCGGCAGCGCGCTGCTGTTCGTGACCTCGATCGTGGTGATGTTCCTGCTGTCGCCGCTGCTGGCGCTGATCTCACTGGCGGTCGGTCCGGTGCTGCTGGTGCTGTCGGTCGCCTCGCGGCGGCGGCTGTTCCCGGCGAGCTGGGACGCTCAGCAGAAGGCCGGCGAGGTAGCCGGCGTGGTCGAGGCTGCGGTCACCGGCGTCCGGGTGGTCAAGGGCTTCGGTCAGGAGGACCAGGAGATCGGCCGGCTGGAGGCCGTCAGCCGCGTGCTGTATGCGGCGCGGGTGCGCACGGTCAGGCTGATGGCCAGGTTCAGCCCGGCGCTTGGCGCGATTCCCGCGCTCGGCCAGGTGGGCGTGCTGGCGCTGGGCGGCTGGATGGCCATCAAGGGCGAGATAACTCTCGGCACGTTCCTGGCATTCGCCTCTTACCTGGCCCAGATGGTGAACCCGGTCCGGGCACTTACCGGACTGATCACGATCGGCCAGGAAGCACGGGCCAGCGTGATCCGGGTGTTCGAGGTGATCGACTCGCGGCCAGTGCTGACCGAGAAGCCGGGCGCGGTGGCGCTGCCCGCCGGCCGCCAGGACATCGAGCTTGACGACGTGCATTTCGGCTACCTGCCGTCCGAGCCGGTGCTGCGAGGCCTGTCGCTGCGCGTCCGGCCCGGCCAGACGCTGGCGGTGGTCGGCACCTCCGGCTCCGGTAAGTCGACGATCTCGCTGCTGCTGCCCCGGTTCTACGACGTGCGGTCCGGCGCTATCAGGATCGGCGGGCATGACGTCCGCGACGTGACCATCGACTCGCTTCGTGCCTCGATCGGGCTGGTGCTGGAGGAGAGCTTCCTTTTCTCAGACACGGTAGCGAGCAACATCTCCTACGGCCGGCCAGCCGCCACCCGTGCGCAGATCGTCGCGGCGGCCCGGGCGGCCGAAGCCGAGGAGTTCATCCTCAGCCTGCCGGACGGCTACGACACCGTCGTGGGCGAGCAAGGGCTCACCCTGTCCGGCGGTCAGCGTCAGCGCGTCGCGCTGGCCCGTGCGCTCATCACGGACCCGTCGATCCTGGTGCTGGACGACGCCACGTCGGCGATCGACGCCCGGGTCGAGGCCCAGATCCACGCGACCCTGCGCAAGGTGATGGCCGGCCGCACCACGCTGCTGATCGCGCACCGCCGGTCCACGCTTGAACTCGCCGATCAGATCGCCGTGCTCGACGAGGGCCGCCTGATCGACCAGGGCACGCACGAGGAACTCGCCGGCCGCTGCCCGCTGTACCGGCTGCTGCTGGCCGGGCCCGGCGACGACGCCGAGGGCATCGACGCGGGTGAGCTTGAGTTCTATGCGGGTAACGGGGACCGGCAGCAGGCCGCGGCCGGTGGCCGGTCCGGCGGCATCACCGCGGGCCTGTGGCCGCCAGCAGGAAACCGGCCGGACGAGTCAGCCGCGAGCGCGCAGCTGGCGGCGGTGGCCGCGGCCGGGATCGGGCGTGGTCAGATCTCTGGCGGCACTGGCGGCGGGCGCGGCGGTGGTGCTGCTCAGCGCGGCGCCGCGCTCAGCGGCGCTTCCGGCGGTGGCTGGATGGCCGGCGTACCGGCCTCGCCCGAACTGCTGGCCAAGGTCGCCGCGCTGCCGCCCGCCACCGAGTCGCCGGGCGTCGACGAGTCGGCCGCGCGTGCCCCCGATCCCCGCTTCACGCTGCGCAAGCTGCTGCGGCCGGTGGCGATCGCGCTGATCATCGGCCTGGTCCTGGACGGCATTGATGCACTGGCTGCCACAGTGATGCCGCTGCTGGTCCGCGGCGGTATCGACAACGGCGTGGAGAATCAGCTGCTCAGCACCGACGCCCGGGTCAAGATCATCGCACTGGTGTCGCTGCTCGGGCTCGGCATCGTGCTGGCCGACTGGGCGGTGAACTGGGCACAGACCATCGTGGTCGGACGTAATGGCGAGCGGCTGCTCTACACGCTGCGGGTCAAGATCTTCTCTCACTTGCAGCGGCTCGGGCTGGACTTCTACGAGCGCGAGCTGAGCGGCCGGATCATGACCAGGATGACCACGGACGTCGACGCACTGTCGTCGTTTTTCCAGACCGGCCTGATCACCATGGTGAATTCGCTGCTCACCTTCCTGGCCGTGCTGACACTGATGCTGATCATCAACGTGCGGCTCGGCCTGGCGCTGATGACGCTGCTCCCGGTGCTTATCGTGGCCACCGTAGTGTTCCGGTCCAAGTCGGCCAGGGCGTACACCGAGGCGCGGGAGAAGGTCAGCGCGGTCAATGCCGACCTGCAGGAGAACGTGGCGGGCCTGCGGGTGGCCCAGGCCTACCGGCGCGAGCAGGTGAACACCGACCGGTTCGCGGGCCTGTCCGACGCCTACCGGGTGTCGCGGCTGCGGGCACAGCGGCTGATCGCGCTGTACTTCCCGTTTGTGCAGGCGCTGTCCACTATCGGCGGCGCCATCGTGCTGTTCGCCGCCGCGGGGCAGATCAGCACCGGGGCGATCACCGTCGGCAGCCTCATCGCCTACCTGCTCTGGGTCGACTCGCTGTTCTCGCCGGTCCAGCAGATGTCGCAGGTGTTCGACGGCTATCAGCAGGCCAATGTCGGTCTGCAGCGGATCAAGGCGCTGCTGCAGACCCCGACGAGCACGCCTGCTGCGGCCGCCCCGGTGCGGCCTGGCCGGCTGCGCGGCGCCATCGAGCTGCGCGACGTGCACTTCGGCTACCAGGGCCAGCGCACCGAGGCACTCAGGGGGATCAGCCTGTCGATCGCACCCGGCGAGACGATTGCGCTGGTCGGCCAGACTGGCGCAGGGAAGTCCACGCTGGTCAAGCTCGTCGCCAGGTTCTATGACGTGACATCAGGCAGCGTCCTGGTCGACGGCCTGGACGTCCGCGACTACGACCTGCCCGGCTACCGGCAGCAGCTCGGCGTCGTGCCGCAGGAGCCGTACCTGTTCGCCGGCACCGTGCGGGACGCGATTGCCTATGGCCGGCCGGCGGCCACCGATGCGGACGTGGAGGCCGCCGCCCGTGGCGTCGGCGCTATCGAGATGATCTCGCGGTTGCCGGGCGGGTTCGGCCACGAGGTGTCCGAGCGCGGCCGCAACCTGGCAGCGGGCCAGCGGCAGCTGATCGCGCTAGCTCGCGCCTACCTGGTGGACCCGGCCATCCTGCTGCTCGACGAGGCCACGGCCGCGCTGGACATGGCGGCCGAGGCGGCGGTCAGCCGGGCCACCGAGGAACTGGCTGCGCGCCGGACCACGCTGGTGGTGGCGCACCGGCTCACCACCGCGTCCACGGCGGACCGGATCGTGGTCGTGGCTGACGGCCAGATAGCCGAGGTCGGCGGTCATGACGAGCTGCTCAGGCGCGGCGGGTCCTACGCGGCGATGTGGGCCGCGTTCACCGGAGCCGGCGAGCTCGTGGCCTGACGAGCAAGAGCGCTGGGAGGGCTCCGCCCCCGGGGCGGACGGCGTTCAGGGGGTGCCGCCGACCGCCCGGGCGGGGGCGCGGGGGCGGAGCCAGGTCACGATTTCCGTGTGCGGAGAGCGAACACTTCGTTCAATTTGAAGTACGGATCTTCGCGCACAACGGATCCGGTTAACTTTCGGCTAAACAGCAACCGATTCCGCAACCGAGTCGGGGGCGTACGCGGCCAGCCTGGTTCTGAGCTTGGCCCGCGCCCTCGACAAGCGCGACATAACAGTTCCAATCGGTACGCCGATCATCTCTGCGATGTCCCGGTAGGTATAACCCTCGACATCGGCCAGGTAGGCCACCGTGCGGAAGCACTCGGGCAGCTCGGTGAGCGCCGCATAGAAGTCGGAGTGCGTGAACCTGCCAAGCACCTCGGCTTCCGCGGACGGCGCGCACCCGTCGGGGCGGGTAGCAGCGTCCGGCACCAGGGCCAGCTGGGGGTTGTCGAGCTCGGGGCTGAGCACGTGCGTTGGCTCACGCTTGCGCTTCCGGCAGCTGTTGATGAAGGTGTTGGCCATGATGCGGTACAGCCAGGCACGCGCATTGGTGCCAGGCTCGTAGTGCCGCATTCCGGCATAGGCACGGATCATGGTTTCCTGCACCAGATCCTCGGCGTCGCAGGGATTCCGGGTCATCCTGAGTGCCGCCGGGTACAGCTCAGCCCGGCGGCCAAGAACTTCTCGCTCGAAGGTGAGCCGATCTTCGGATCGATGGGCGCCGATTTGCATGAGAGTTATCCCCTCCTCATCTCAGCGACATCCCTATGGCCCGTTCTGTGGCGCGTTAGTAACGCCGTGCAATCGTGTGCGGGCATGGGCTAACCCATGCAGTTACAACACAGTGAGTGCGCAGACTTGTGGGGGGCTGGCACGTCGCCACCGGGTTTCGGTGAACTCGAAGTATTTTTGCCGCTACCGACCGTCACGTCAAGATTAGCGAAATAGGTTAAATCGGTCACGACTACGGATTCCGTAGCCGCACGATCACTGGACGCACAGGCGGTCGGAAACCGAACGGTTACGCTCTGTCGCGCACCAGCGGTTATCCGAGCGCCTTAGCGGCGCGGCGCCAGGCGGCGAGCGCTGACTGAATGTCACCGCGGCCGACCCCGACGTGGGTCAGCATCCGGACCCGGCCGCCGACGATGGTGACCAGCAGCCCCTCGGCCGCCAGTGCGTCCCGCCAGGCGGCCGCGTCATGTCCGCTGGCGGCCACGTCGGCGAACACGATGTTGGTCTCGATGGACTCCGGGTCCAGGCCGCCAGCGAGCACTCCGGCGACTCCATGCGCGAGGGCGCGCGCGTTCTCGTGGTCGTCGGCCAGCCGGGCTGGTCCTTCGTCCAGCGCGATCAGGCCTGCCGCGGCCATGATCCCGGCCTGCCGCCAGGCAGCGCCGAAAAGGATCTTCAGCCTGCGCGCCTCCCGGATGAACTCGCGATCGCCCACCAGCATCGAGCCGATAGGCGCGCCCAGGCCTTTCGACAGGCAGAACATCATCGCGGTCACGTGCCTGGCGTAGTCCGCAACCGGCACGCCAGCCACCGCGCAGGCGTTGAAGATCCGCGCTCCGTCCAGGTAGAGCGGGACACTCGCCCGTGCGCAGGCCGCGGAAATCGATCCGAGCGCGGCCGGAGACAGCACCGAGCCGCCGCCAACCTGGTGGGTGTTCTCGATGGTGACCAGGTCCACGACGCAGACGTCATAAGGATCTGGCCGCAGCGCATCAGCCACCTGCTCGGCGGTGAGCAAGCCGCGGCTGGCCGCCGCCACGTACTGGAAGGCGATCCCGGAAAGTGCTGCCGCGGAGTGCGCCTCGGTCCGGCCCGCGTGCGCGCTCGCCTCGCAGACGGCGAAGTGGCCGGACCGCACGTACGCGTGCATCGCAACCTGATTGCACAAAGTGCCGGTCGGCAGGTAGAGAGCGGCTTGTTTGCCGGTCAGCTCCGCCGCACGGTCCTGCAGCAGGTTCACCGTCGGGTCGTCGCCGTACCAGTCGTCACCAACCGGTGCGGCCGCCATCGCCTGCCGCATCCGGTCCGACGGCTGGCTGACGGTGTCTGACCGAAGGTCGATGCGCGTATCCATGACGAGTCCCTTTCCGCGGGGGCCCCAGCAGGATACGGAGCCCCGGCCCGGCCGCGCGGGCCGGGCCGGGACCTGCCAGCGTCAGCTCTGCTTGCGCTGCCTGCGGGTGCCCCATGCCAGGCCGCCGGTGATGGCGCCGCCCGCACCGACCAGCGACAGCCCAGCCAGCCCGAATTGCGCGAAGGGGAAGCCTGTCACTGGCAGCGGCGGACCCGGTGACGGCGAGGGCGACGGTGTCGGGGCAGCCGTCGGGGACGTCGTCGTAGGCGTCGGGGTGGGTGTCGGCGCTGGCGCCGGCCTCGGCCGCCGGTGCCGGCCCCACTCGATCACCACCTGGCCGTTGCCGCCGTTGGCCGCGCCGGTCATCCCGCCGCCCCAGCTGAGGCCGGGTACGTACAGCGGGTTGCGCACTGCCGCCGCGGCGGGCGCCGCGCCGTGATCGAGGCCGGCGCTGACGCCGCTGGTGCCCGCCACCGTGAAAGCCTGGCTGATCGCGGACGCGATGAAGCCGGAACCGCCGCCGCCGGCACCATTGGGGAAGTCAGTGTTGCGCACCATGCACCGGCCGCCGCCGCCACCGTAGTAGCCGCCGCCACCACCACCGCCGCCGTAGGACACGGCGCCGAGGCCGGCTGGCGCAGGATCGGCTCCGCCGCCACTGCCACCCTCGAAATCCGACCCGTCTTCGGGCGCGGCGCCGCCGATGCCAGAGCCGAGGCAGGCGACCGGTGGCGAGCCGGCGCTGCCGCCGTACAACTGGGTGCCCGCCCGGCCGGAGTAGCCGGACGAGTCCTCGCCACCGGTCAGGCCGCCGCCGGCACCGCCGCCGATGACCGCCGAGTACTGGCCGACGGTCCCGTCCGCCGATCCTGGTGACGCGCCACCGCCGCCGCCGGCTATCAGCAGTGGCGCGGTGCCGTAGTCACCGTTCCAGAGCGCGGACATGCCGCCGCCCGCGGCGCCGGTGTAGCGTCCGTTGCCGCCCATCCCGCCGCCGCCGTAGACGTACTGGTTATAACCGTTGCCACTGGCATAGCCCCCGGCGCCGACCGTGACTGTCAGCTGCTGGCCCGGCACGACGGCCACGTCGCCGGCGGTGTACCCGCCGGCGCCCGCCGAGAACTGCGGACTGTCGAGCTTCGCGCCGCCACCGCCGGCTCCCCACACCAGCACCGTGATGGCATGTACCTTTCCGGGCACCACAAACCTCTGGTCGGCGCCGGTGTAGGAATAGCGCAGACAGTGCAGATAGCCCGGCGAGATGCAGCTGCTGACTCCGCCGGATGCCGCGCCGGTCGCCGCCATGGCCGCCGATGGTCCTGCTGCCAGGCACAGCCCGGCAGCTGCCGCCGCCGTGCTGGCTAACCTCACTCGATGATGTCGGCGCATCGGATGTCTCCTCAGGCTCGGCGCCGAAGAGGACGTCACGCTGTCGCTCTCCGTAGTCATGTGAACGCCGAGAGTTTACTGAGCGTCAGCTATGCACCGGGCTGAAACTGCGAATCGGGGAGAGTCCCGGCATCAGCTGCCAGTACCTGCCAGCAGCGGCGCGGCGGAGTGATCGGCGGCCGGCCCGGCCAGCTGGTCGGCGCGCAGCCGCCTGATGTCCCGCGGGATCAGTGCGAGCGCTGACGCCGCTACGATCAGCCCGGCCGCCCAGTACTGCGTCACCGACACGCCCACCCAGGCCGCTACTGGTCCGGCAATGACGGCCCCGACTGGCATCGCCATCACCGAGCCGAATGCGTCATAGGCCGACACCCTGGCCAGCTTGTCGGCCGGGATGTTCCTGGCCAGCGCCACCGTCCACTGGATCATCATGATTTCCAGGGCGATGCCGAGGGTGAACGAGGCCAGGCAGATGGCCGGCAGCGGCCAGAGCATCGCGAGTGACAACGGGGAGATCGCGATGCTGGCGCCGATCAGGACGATAAACCGCATCGGCCGCCGCGGGCTGAACCGCAGCGACACCAGGCCGCCGACGATGAGACCGAGCGACTCCGCGCCAGTGATCGCTCCCCAGGCGGCAGCCCCGCCCAGGTGCGCCCGCGCGACGGCAGGCCCGAGCACGCTGAACGACCCGTACCAGGCCATCAGCACGACAGCGAACTGCAGCACGATCACCCACAGCCAGGTGTGCGACCGGAACTCCGACCAGCCCTCTCGCAGTTCGCGCAGCATGCTGGCCTGCTGGGTTCGCTCATGCGCGGTGACCCGCAGCGCGAGCATCAGTGGCAGCGTGCCGAGCAGCCCGATACCGCAGAAGGTCAGCGCCCAGCCTGGCCCGCTCGGGCCGATCGCTGCGATAAACAGCCCGGCCAGCACGGCTCCGCCCATCTGGGCGGCATTCATGCCGAGCCGGGAGATCGCGCTGGCTTCCTGCAGCAGCTCCGCGGGCACAAGCCGCGGCAGCAGCGCCGAGGACGCCGGGTAGAAGATCGCCATGCCGGTCCCGGTGAGGGATTCCAGCGCGATCATCTGCCACAGCGCCGGGTGACCGGCGAGCACCAGGATGCCGAAGGTGCCTTCGCCGACGGCCATCATGACGTTGGCGGCGATAATTACCTTCTGCGGCGCGATCCGATCGGCGATAACGCCACCAAGCAACAGGAAAATAAGCGACGGGGCAATCTGCGCCGCCAGGACATAGGACAGCTTCGCGGTTGACCCGTGAGTCTGGTCCAGGACCGCGAACGAGACGCCGACCAGCGAGAAAGCATAAGATGCGGGCGCCAGCACACGGTCGGCCAGAAGCAGCCTGAAATCCCGGATCCCGAATACCGGCAGCCGGCTCGTGACCATGGCGAAACAGCGCCTGATGGCACGCGCGAGCATGACGAATATCCGATCTTTTCGAGGGCCGGTTTTTGAGCTTACCCGGCGGCCCCTGGCTGCCGGAACCGAGTTTTCCAGCGGTTGACCAGGCGGCTCTGGCCCGGCATGATCACCAATGCCGGGCAGGCACCCCGGTGGCAACCAGCTGGGCCGGCAATGGCACGCTCAGGAATACCGCACAGTTCCGCCGGGTTCGCGCCGTGTGGGCGCGTTGCCTCGGGCGGGCTAGCGAGAGGAGCTGATGGTCAGTTGAGCATCCTGGGCACCAGGGTTCTGCGGACAGAGGATCCCCGTTTCCTCACCACCGGCGGCGTCTATACCGAGGACGTGGTGGATGACCGCCTCAGCGGCGCGTGCCACGTCTTCTTCGTCCGGTCGCCGCTCGCGCACGCGAGGATCAACAGCGTTGACCTCAGCGCAGTGCTGGAAGCGCCCGGCGTAGTGGCCGCGTTCAGCGGCGCGGACCTCGCCGACCTGCCGGTGATCCCGCCGGCCATGGCAGGTCTCATGAACGCGGAGATGACACAGCGGCTGCTGGCTACCGACAAGGTGCGCTTCGTCGGCGAGCCTGTCGCCGTAGTCGTCACCGAGGAGCCCTACCAGGGCGAGGACGCTGTCGAACTGGCCTCCGTCGACTACGACCCGCTGCCCGCGGTGCTCGGCTTCGAGCCCGACGACAGCACGCTGCTGTACGAGGCGGCCGGCTCGAACATCGCCGGCCGCTGGGGCGATCCGTCCGCGCTCAAGGCAGACCTGTTCGACGGCTGCGAGGTCGTGGTCAGCCGCACCATCATCAACCAGCGGGTGGCGCCTGCGCCGATGGAAACCCGGGCAGCTGCGGCCGTCTGGGGCGAGGACGGCCGGCTTACCGCCTGGGTGCCGAACCAGGGCGCGCAGGGCACCAGGGACGGTCTTGTCACGCTGCTCGGCCTCGAGGCCGGCCAGGTACGCGTGATCACGCCGGACGTCGGCGGCGCGTTCGGGGCCAAGTTCGGCGCCGACCCGGAGCACGCCATCGTCGCCTGGGTGGCGCGCAAGCTCGGCCGGCCGGCCCGGTGGACCGAAACCAGGTACGAGAACCTCATCGCGATGACGCACGGCCGCGCACAGCAGCACACGATCACCATCGGCGGCAGCCGCGATGGTGACGTCCAGGCCTACCGGCTGGAGATCATCCAGGATGCGGGCGCGTACCTGAAGATCGGCGCGATCCTGCCCTACCTGACCATGCTGATGACGACCGGGCCGTACCAGATACCCAACGCCGAATCTGTCGCCACGGTCGTCGTGACCAGCACGACGCCGATCGGCGCGTATCGCGGTGCCGGGCGGCCAGAGGCCACCGCCGCGATCGAGCGGGCCATGGACCTGTTCGCTGCCGAGATCGGCGTCGACCCGGCCGAGGTGCGCCGCAAGAACCTGCTGCCAGCGTTCACCGAGCCGCATCAGACAGCGTTCGGTGCGCTGTACGACACCGGCGATTACGTGGCCGCGCTGGAGAAGGCACTGAACGCCGCCGGCTATGCCGAGCTGCGCGCCGAGCAGGCCGCCCGCCGGGCCAGCGGCGACGTCCGGCAGCTGGGCATCGGCCTGGCGAGTTACGTCGAGATAACCGGCATGGGCGACGGGGATGGCACGCCACCTGAGGAGAACGCGACCGTCGAGGTCCACCCGGACGGCACGGCCACGATTCTCACCGGCACGTCACCGCACGGCCAGGGACACGAAACGGCCTGGGCGATGCTGGCCAGCGAGGAACTCGGCATCCCGGTCGAGAAGATAACCCTGAAGTGGGGCGACACCGACCTGATCCCGCAGGGCGGCGGCACTGGCGGGTCGCGCAGCCTGCAGCAAGGCGGCGCCGCGGTGCGGCAGGCATCGCAGGAGCTCATCGAGGTGGCCAGGGAACGGGCCGCGGCCGAGCTGGAAGCCAACCCGGCCGACCTGGTCTTCGACGCCAGCCGGAGCGCCTTCGCGGTCGCAGGCGACCCGGACGCCGCTGTCGGGCTGAGCAAGCTCGCTGAGGCAGAGCCGCTGCTGGTCCGCACGGTGTTCTCGGCGCCGGGCGCGACCTTCCCGTTTGGCACCCACGTCGCGGTCGCCGAGGTGGACACCGAGACCGGCAAGGCGACGCTGCGCCGGGTGATCACCGTCGATGACGCGGGCGTGGTGCTCAACCCGCTGCTGGCCGAGGGCCAGCGGCATGGTGGCATCGCGCAGGGCGCTGCGCAGGCGTTCGTCGAAGAGGTGGTGTACGACGAGGACGGCAACCCGCTGACGACCAGCTTCGCCGACTACCCGTTCCTGTCGGCGACCGAGGTACCCAGCTTCGAGCTGGCCGACATGGCCACGCCCACGACCTATAACCCGCTCGGCGTCAAGGGCATCGGCGAGGCGGGCAGCATCGGCGCTACCCCGGCGGTCCAGAACGCGATCATCGACGCTGTCGCGCACCTTGGCGTTCAGCACATCGACCTGCCTGCCACCTCCCGCCGGGTCTGGCAGGCCATCCAGCAGGCAGCGGCAGCTAACACAGGATCGGAGCGCGCATGACACGCATCGAGCTCACCGTCAACGGCGACAAGCGGTCCGACGAGGTCGAGCCTCGGTTGCTGCTCGTGCACTACCTGCGCGAGGTGCTCGGGCTACGGGCCGCCAACGTTGGCTGCGACACGACGTCCTGCGGCGCCTGCACGGTGCTGCTGGACGGCAAGTCGGTCAAGTCCTGCACCGTGCTCGCCGTGCAGGCCGACGGCCAGGACGTGACTACCGCAGAGGGCCTGTCCGCCGACGGCGAGCTGCACCCTGTGCAGGCCGCGTTCCGGCAGAACCACGGCCTGCAATGCGGGTTCTGCACGCCCGGCATGGTGATGGCGACGGTCGGCCTGCTCGCGGAGAATCCGCACCCGACGGAGGAGCAGGTTCGCGCCGGGCTGGAAGGCAACCTGTGCCGGTGCACCGGCTATCACAACATCGTCCGCAGCGTGCTCGCCGCTGCCGATGCCCAGCAGCCGTCGCTGTCCGACTCCGAGGTGACCGCATGATCCCCGCGCCATTCGAGTACCTCCAGGCCAGCTCCACCGCAGCTGCGCTCGCGCTGCTGGCCCAGCACGGCGACGATGCCAAGCTGCTGGCCGGCGGTCACTCGCTGCTGCCGATGATGAAGCTGAGGCTGGCGACGCCGGCCGTGCTCATCGACATCGGGCGGCTGGACGAGCTGGCTGGCATTTCCCTGGCCGACGGCGAACTGGTAATCGGCGCCACCACCCGGCACGCCGACCTGGCCGCGTCCGAGCTGGTACAGGCCCAGGCCCCGCTGCTGGCCTACGCGGCCGCCCAGGTCGGCGACCCGCAGATCCGCCATCGCGGCACCATCGGCGGCTCGCTGTCGCATGCCGATCCGGCGGCCGACCTGCCCATGGCGCTGCTCGCGCTCGGCGGCACGGTCGAGCTCCAGGGCCCGGCTGGCACCAGGACCGTCGGTGCCGATGACTTCTTCCAGGGCTTTTTCGAGACCGCGCTGCAGCCGGACGAGATGCTCACCGCGGTCCGCGTTCCGGCCCGGCCGGGCGTGCCCTGGGGCTATCAGAAGTTCGTCCGGCGGTCCAATGACTGGGCGATTGTCGGCGTCGCGACGGTCGACGGCCGCATCGCGCTCGCCAGCATGGGACCCACGCCGGTTCGCGCCACCGCGGCTGAGGAAGCGCTGGCGGGCGGCGCTAGCCCAGCGGCAGCTGCCGCGCTCGCAGCCGACGGCACCGCACCCGGCGAGGACATGCACGCTGACCGGGAGTACCGGCGGCACCTGGCCAGGGTGCTGACTCGGCGCGCGCTGGAGCACGAGACAGGCTGATTCCGGCCGGCGCCAGGCGAGTCAATGCGGTTACTCCGGGTAGGTGCGGAACATGACCCAGCACGACGGAAACGGCGACCAGCAGCTCCCGGATGGCCAGCTCACGACCGAAGTGGCCGAGCTGGCCGGCGAGCTCACCGAGGCGCAGACAGCCTCCCGGCGCAAGAAGCTGGCCAGCCGGATACCGGCGCTGGCACGGCGCAGCCGGGAGCGATCGGCTCGCGGGCTGCAGTCCAGCCGCCAGGCCGCCCGCAAGGGCCTGCAGACCGGCGGCGGCGCGGCGGCGCGGCGGCTCGGGCCCGTCCGCGATCGCGCCAGCCGCGGCATCCAAGCCAGCGGTGAGTGGCTGACCGGCCAGGTCCTCGAGATGGCCCCGAAGGTTCCGATCCGGAACATCGCCACGCTCCGGGCTCAGTACCCAGGCCGGGACGCCGAGCAGCTCGCCAGCTTGCTGATCACCGGAGCGGCCCGGGCCTCCGCCGGAGTTGGCGCGGCAGTCGGGGTGGCGTCCGCGGTGCCATTCCTGCCGACAGCGCCCGTGGAGCTCACCGTGGAGACGCTGGCGCTGGTCGCGATCGAGCTGAAGCTGATCGCTGAGCTGCACGAGGTCTACGGAGTGGCGGTACCCGGCTCAGCCCCGGAGCGGATGGTCGCCTACGTCGGCGCCTGGACGCACCGCCGCGGTGTCCGCATCACCAGTGGCGGCCTCGCGCTCGTGATGGGCTCGCAGTTGCGGCGCAAGCTGGAACGGCGGCTCATCGCGAAGGCGGGCAAGAGCACGCTGTCGCTCGCGCCGCTGCTCACCGGTTCGGTGGCTGGCGCGATGATCGACCACCGGGAGACCCGGCGTCTTGGCACGCTGGTCCGCGACGACCTGCGCAAGCGGGGTACCACGCAAGCGGGCACTGAGCGCACCGGCATCCCCGGGTAAGCACGCCGGCATCGCCGGGCAGCCACCGCGCTCACAGCGCGGCAAGTTCGTCCGCCAGGTCGTCCAGCCCGAGCGAGCCCAGCGACAGCGCGGCCATGTGCCACGATTTCAGGTCGAAGCTGTCGCCGCGGGATTCGTGCGCGGCCTTCGCCGCGTCCCGGCCGGCTAGCCAGGCGCGCTCCCCCAGCTTGTAGCTGATGGCCTGACCCGGCGCGCTCAGGTAGCGGACGATCTCGCTCTCCAGGAAATCGCGCTCGCGCCCGCTGTGCGCCACGAAGAACTCCAGCGCCAGCTCGGGCGTCCACCGCTGGCCGGCCCCGGCCGCCCAGTCAGCGGGGATCTCCAGCTGCAGGTGCATGCCGATGTCGATGATGACGCGGATCGCGCGCATCAGCTGGGCGTCCAGGTACCCCATCCGCGCCCCCGGCGCCTCCAGGTAGCCGAGCTCGTCCATCAGCCGCTCGGCATACAGCGCCCAGCCCTCCGAGCAGGCGCTCACCCCGCCAGCGCTGGTCTGGTACACCGACAACTGGGCTGACAGGTAACGCCACTGCGCGATCTGCAGATGATGACCAGGCACGCCCTCGTGGTACCAGGTGCTGATCAGGTTCCACAGCGGGAACCGGGTCCGGCCGAGCGTTGGCAGCCAGGTCCGCCCCGGCCGGGAGAAGTCCTGCGACGGCCCGGTGTAGTACGGCGCCGCCGCGCTCCCGGGTGGCGCGATCCTGGCCTCGACCACCTTGATCGGGTCGGCCAGATCGAAGTGCGTGCCGGCGAGGCTCGCCATCGCGGTGTCCATCAGTTCCTGCAGCCTGTCCCGGATCTGCTCGACGCCCTCGACGGCCTCGCTGTGCTCGTCGAGATGGTGCATCGCCTGCACCGGGCCCGCACCCGGCAGGATCCGCGCCGCCTCCGCGTTCATCTGGGCCAGGATCTCGCCGAACTGCGACCAGCCCCAGGCGTATGCCTCGGCCAGATCCAGGTTCGCTCCATTCCAGCGCCGAGCTCCCGCGTGATAGCGCTGCTCGCCCATGCCGTCCGGAGTTCCTGCCGCCGCAGGCAGGTACTCCGCCAGCAGCCAGTCGCGCAGCTCGGCTACCGCGGCGTCAGCCGACGTGCTCGCCGCTGCCAGGTCAGCCTGCAGCGCGGCCAGCCCGCCGGCCGGGGAGGCAGCGGCGAAATCGGCGAACCAGCCCCGGCCGTCGCCGGTGGCCAGCCAGTCCGTGAATTGCGCAGCGACGGTCTCGACCTGCCGTGGCGCCGCGAACAGCCCGCGCCGGGCGCCTTCGGCTAGTGACTCGCGGTACTCGCCGAACGCGCCGGGGACGCAGCCGATCCGGCTGGCGATCACCGCCCAGTCGTCCGCCGTCGCGGTCGGCATCAGCAAGAACACGCCGCGCACGCCCTGCGGCGGGCCGAAGATGTTCGACACCGCGCGCAGGTGCTCATCGGTTCCGCTGATGGTCAGCTCGGTGTCCAGCCGCTCGCGCAGCAGCCGGGCACAGCGGCGCTCGTCACCGTCACCGTCGGCGACGGCGCCAGCCGGACTGGCGGCGCGCTCGACGTCATCGAGCGCCGCCAGCGTCGCGCGGCGCAGGTCGTCGATGGCCTGCCGCCCCGCGGGTGACAGATCCGGCAGCCGGTCCTGGCCGACCGGCAGGCCGAGCATGGTCGCGGTCAGCGGGTCGAGCTCGGCGAGTTGCTGTACGTAGGCGTCCGCGCAGGCGCGAACCGGGCGGGTGCTGTCCTGGGTCATGCAGGACATTCTGCCCTGCGACGGCTGCCATAACCGGACGGGGTCGCCGGACGCTAGGGTCAGCGGATGACCAATCGCAGGATTCTGGTAACGGGTTCCTCCCGCGGCATCGGCCGTGCTGTCGCCGAGGCGTTCGCAGCGGCCGGCGAGCGAGTCGCGGTTCATCACCGGGACTCCGCCGGGCTGGCAGCTGAGGTGGTAGCGGCCCTGCCCGGCGAGGGCCACGTCGTGGTCCAGGCCGATATCGCCGACCCGCAGGCGGTCCGGACCATGGTGGACGCGGCCGCCGATCAGCTCGGCGGCCTGGATGTGCTGGTGAACAACGCCGCCAGTTTCGGCCGCCTCGGCCACCCGGTCGGCGAGGTCGCCTACGAGCAGTGGCAGGAAGCCTGGCAGACCACGATCGGCCTCAACCTGATCGGCGCCGCCAACGTCACCTGGTGCGCGGTACAGCACATGATCGCGGCCGGCGGCGGCCAGATCGTCAACGTCTCGTCGCGCGGCGCGTTCCGCGGCGAGCCCAGTCAGCCTGCCTATGGTGCGAGCAAAGCCGGCCTGAATGCCCTCGGACAGTCCCTCGCCATCGCACTCGCGCCGCACAACATCACCGTGGCGGCAGTCGCGCCCGGCTTCGTCCAGACCGACATGGCGGCGGCTCACCTGGCGGGCCCGGCCGGGGACGCGATCCGCGCGCAGAGCCCGTTCGGCCGGGTGGCCCGGCCTGAGGAGATCGCCGCGGCGGTGGTCTACCTGGCCTCGCCCGCGGCGCAATGGGCCAGCGGCGCCATACTCGACCTCAACGGCGCCTCGTACCTGCGGACCTGATCACATGCTGACGACAACGATCGAAGTACGGACCGGCGGCCAGCCGGCCGTGCAGGACATCACCGGCCAGTGCGAACGATTCGCGCGCGAGGCGTCGGGCGGCGGCGACGGCCTGCTGCACGTGTTCGTCCCGCACGCCACCGCTGGGCTGGCCATCCTGGAACTCGGCGCTGGCAGCGACCACGACCTGCTGGCGGTCCTGGCCGGGTTGCTGCCTGCCGACAACCGCTGGCAGCACGCGCACGGTTCCAGGGGTCATGGCCGGTCGCATGTGCTACCCGCCATGATCCCGCCCTATGCGACCGTGCCGGTGGTCGGCGGCCGCCTCGCGCTGGGGACCTGGCAGTCGATCGCCCTCGTGGACCTGAACGCCGACAACCCCGAGCGCCAGATCCGGCTGTCCTTCCTCGGCTAGGTCAGGCCGGCCCGGTCAGGCCAGCCCGGTCAGGCCGGCTCGCTCGCGGCCGGCTCGTCGGCCGGTGGCTGATCGAAGCCGCAGTACTTGCACCGGCTCGCTGCCAGCGGCAGGTCGGTGGACAGGCACGCCGGGCAGGTCTTGACCGGTCCGGGAGCGCCGAACACCACCATGCCGCGGCGTGCCGACACCGCCTTGTACGGCAGCACGATGACGAAGTAGACGACCGCCATGAAGATCACGAAGTAAATCAGCGCGGACAAGAACGCGCCGATGTTCAGGAACGTGGTCTTGTTTCCCGTCGAGCCCAGCTGCCAGCCGAGTCCGATCGAGTTGGAACCCTCCGCGCGCGCGATCAGAGGGTCGACGATGGCCGCAGTGAAAGCGGTGATCAGCGTGCTGAACGCCAGCGCCACGATCAGGCCGACCGCGAGCACGATCACATCACCGCGTAATAGGAAGTTCTTGAAGCCCTTCATGACATCTCCGTTCTGCTGCCCGTCGCTGCGACATTACCGATCTGGCACCCGTTTGTCTGGCCGCCGCGCGGCCGCCAGTTCCGCTGGCCTGTGACATGATCCGGTCAGGAATCTAGCGGGAGAAGGTGCCCAGATGGACGTCCGCGAGGCGCTGTATACGACCAGAGCGATGCGCCGGGTCAAGCCAGATCCGATTCCAGCGGCCGTCCAGGCGCGCATCCTCGACGCCGCGATCAGGGCGCCGAGCGGCGGCAACGCGCAGAGCTGGCGATTCCTTCTCGTCGATGATCCGCAGGTCAAGGCCAGGCTGGGTCCGCTGTACCGGGATGCCATCGGCAAGCTCTGGGAGACGGCCTACCGCGAGCGCCTCGACCTGGCCCGGTCCAGGCCCGACGATCCGGACAGCGCCTCCTTGCTGCGGGTGCAATCCTCGGCCCAGCACCTCGCCGACCATTTCGAGGAGGTGCCGCTGTTCCTGATTGCCTTCTCCCGCGGCGACATGACCGGCGGGTCGATCTACCCGGCCGTGTGGAGCGCGCAGCTGGCTGCCCGCGCCGAGGGCGTAGGCAGCGCGCTGACCTCGGTCCTCGGCATCTTCCACGGCGAGGAGGCTGGCCAGATTCTCGGCGTGCCAGCCGGCAAGGGCTGGACGATGGCCTGCTGCGTCTCGTTCGGTTACCCGACCGGGCGGTGGGCGGTGGCGGCCAGGCGACCCGTGCACGAAGTCGCCTACCGCAACGCCTGGGGGAACGACATCGGCGTCGAGATTCCCGAGCCGCTCTGGCCCGCTCCGGACTAACGATGCGGCACTGGCGCAGCCGGCTCCTGCTCGGCTGCCTCGTGCTCGCCGCGGTCGCGGTGCTCACCATGCACGCCGGCCCGGGCACGGCGCACCACGGCAGCAGCGCGGGCCGGGCCACCGCCGCGCCCCGCCTCCGGCGGACGGCGTCAGCCAGGCCAGCGGCACGGTCCCCCACGGTGCTCACCGTCGGGCGTCATTTGCTCGGAGTGACGGCAGGCTGGCAGTTGTTCGCCCGCGGACCGGCTGATCTCATCGCCATTCAGCTTGCCCGCGGCCGGATCACGCTGACCGCCGTGCCGCAGCTAGTGACCGGCAACCCGATCGTGGCCTTCCTGGTCGGCCCGCACGAGGCCATCGTCCGGTCGTCAGACCTTGTTCCCGGCTACGTGATCCCCGATGGCTCGCCGGCCCGCCAGCTCACCGGGCCGCTCGCGGGCAGCGGCCCGCTGATTCCCGGACCAGATCCGGGGCATGCCTGGGTTATGTCGGGCACGGTCGTCCATCCGTCGCTGTCGCTGGTTGGCCTGAACGGCAGTCCGACAGGCGTGTTCATCCGGGTCCCGCCGGGCGGACCCGAGCTGCCCGCGACCGCTTTCCCTGATGGCCGCGGCTACGTGCTCATGCAGGACAATGTGTTCGACCTCTACGATGCGGGACCGAGCTGGGATCGTATTGTTCCGGCGACCGTCATTGCTACCGGGCCAGCCCGCTGGCTGGTCATCGGCTGCAACGCCGCCTACCAGCGGTGTCGCAACGAGGTGATGAACCCGGCTACCGGTGCCTGGCGAGTACTGCCGGGCCGGCCGCTGGCTGGCCCTTACGGCCTGTATAACCAGCAGCTGCCGCCACTCGGCGTTGTCTCACCGGATGGCTCGACCGCGGCCGTGCCGGTGCCTGGCAAATACGGAAACGTCATGGTGCGCCTGGTCGACCTGAGGTCTGGCGCGAGTCACCCTATCCCCGTTCAGCTGGCCGCAGTCCCGAGCAACGAGTCCATGGTCTGGTCACCGGACGGCAACTGGCTCTTCGTGGTCGGCAGCGGCGGCAGGCTGCTCGCGGTGAACGCGCATAGCCGGCAGGTTCAGGGTCTGGGCGTTACCTTGCCCTACGTCACTCAGGTGGCGATCCGAGATGCGCCCGGCTAGCGATCGACGGTGGCTGTCCACGTTGCTGCTGGCCTGCCTGGTGGCTGGAGCGGTTTTTGTGGTGATCCATCAGTCGGGCCCGCCGCCTAAGCCGCCAGCTCCGGCCCCGTCACCAGCACCGCCGCCGCCGCCCGCGGTGACCGTCACCGACATCGGCCATCCGCTGCTCGGCGTGACCACGGGCTGGGAGCTATTCGGCCTGACGGCCGACAGCCTGGTGGCGATACAGCCTGACGTCGGCCAGATAACCCGCACTATCCTGCCGCCGCAGGAAGGAAGCGGCCCCGTTTCCTTCATCGTAGGTCCGCACCAGGCGATCATCAGGCCGCTCGCCAACGTTCCCGGCTATCTCGTGCCGGACGGCCGGCCAGCGCGCATGCTCACCGGCATCCTCGCCGGCGGCAACTGGCTGCTGCCAGGCCCTGACCCGGCGCAGGAGTGGGTCGTCAGCGACACCCGCAGCTCCTTGCCGCTGGTGGGCCCGGATGGCCAGCCCACAGGAGTGCACGTCACGCTGCCCCGGCAGTGGGCACCTCAGTCGGCAATGGCTGACGGACGAGGCGAACTCCTGGTCTTCGACGATCACGGTCAGCAATTCGACGCCGGACCAACCTCGCTGCGCCGCGTTGGCGCGCTGCTCGTCGCCATCGGGCCGACCCGCTGGCTCGGCCTGGTCTGCCACCATGGCCATTGCCGTAATGTCGTCATCGACATAGCCACCGGCGCACGACGCCTTCTTCCCGGACCGCCCGTGGCCATCGTGACCTGGCCGTGGCCGTACGAGCCTGGCAACATAGCGCCCGACGGCTCGGCCGCCGCAGTGGTCGAGACGCTCGGCAGCGGACGTGCCCGGCTCGACCTCATCAACCTCAGCTCGGGCGCCATCCGGGAGATCCGCACCCCGGTCACCTCCGCGATCTCCAGCCAGATGCTGGCCTGGTCGCCGGACAGTCAGTGGCTCTTCGTAGCCAACGCCAGCGGGAACCTGGTCGCCGTCAGCGCGCAAACCGGCCAGGTGCAAAGCCTCGGCGTCCGGCTGCCGCCGGTCAGCCAGCTGGCCGTGCGGAACTCGGCTGGCTAACCCGGCACCCGCACTAGCAGCGCGCCGGGCCGGACCTCGACGCTGAGGCTGCCAGCCGTGCTGATGACCTCGCCGTCCACCTGCCTGGGCTGTTCGGTATCCGCGATGACCTCAACCCGCTGCGCCCGGAACCGAAGGAGCTGGCCGTCGTCGCGACGGCTGCGGACCAGCACGCGAAGGCCGACGCTGGCCCAGCCAGCCAGTCCAGCTGGCGCCAGCACGGCCACATCCAGCATTCCGTCCTCGAGCCGGGCATCCGGCATGATCGGGAATCCGCCCGGCAGCAGGCCGCAGTTCCCTGCCACGACGGACCTGGCTGGCCCGGTCAGCGGTGCCGCCCCGTCGAGCCGCAGCGTGAAAGTCGCGGGACGCCGGTGCAACTGCCCGGCTGCCGCGACCGCGTAAGCGGGCCAGCCTGCCCACCGCTTCGCGACGGCGGACGTCGCGCCTACCACGGCGGCGTCCAGACCGATGCCGGCCATCGCCGCGAACGTCAGGCCAGCGGCAGGCGCCACGTCACCGGCAGGCGCCAGGTCACCCGCCGACGCCAGGTCCATGCGGTGGTCCTGGCCGCCGAACGCGACCCTGACGGCTGGCTCAAGGCGGCCGGGCAGCCCCAGCGCCATCGCCAGCAGGTTGGCCGACCCGGCCGGCACGATCCCGAGCGGCACGTCGGTACCGGCCAGCGCCTGCGCGCAGGCCCGCACGGTCCCGTCGCCACCGACCGCGATCACCATCGCCGCGCCGGCCGCCAGCGCCTGCTCGGCCTGCCCGGCGCCGGGATCGGCGGCAGAGGTGGGCAGCAGCATCGGCTCCGCCCAGCCGTAGCGGGCTGCCGCGCGCCCGCAAACCTGGCGCAGTCGCCGCACGTCGCGCACCCGCGACTCGTTCACGACCACCGCCGCGAGCCTGGTCACGCGAGTTAGCGGAGCACGCCGGCCAGCAGTTCCTGTGCCTCCGACTGAATCCGGGCCAGGTGACCGGGGCCGCGGAACGACTCCGCGTACAGCTTGTAGACATCCTCGGTGCCCGACGGCCGGGCGGCGAACCAGCCGGACTCGGTCACGACCTTGATCCCGCCCAGCGGTTCGCCGTTGCCCGGTGCCTCGGTCAGCCGGGCGATTACCGGCTCGCCGCCCAGCTCGGCCGCGCGGAACTGATCGGGTGACAGCTTCGCCAGCTCGGCCTTCTGCTCGCGGGTAGCCGGGGCGTCGATACGGGCATAGGCCGGGTCGCCCAGCCGTTCCGTGATCGACCGGTACAGCTCGCTCGGCGTGCTGCCAGTCACCGCGATGATCTCGGACGCCAGCAGGTCGAGAATGATGCCGTCCTTGTCGGTCGTCCAGACCCGGCCGTCGCGGCACAGGAAGGATGCGCCGGCGCTTTCCTCGCCACCGAACGCGACGCTGCCATCGAGGAGGCCGGGGACGAACCACTTGAAGCCGACCGGTACCTCGTCCAGGCGCCGCCCGCAGTCGTCGGCAACCCGGTCGATGATCGCTGAGCTGACCATGGTCTTGCCGACGGCTGCCGCAGCGGGCCAGCCGTCACGGTGCCGGAACAGGTAGTCGATAGCCGCAGCCAGGAAATGATTAGGGTTCATCAGCCCGGCATCCGGCGTGACGATGCCGTGCCGGTCAGCGTCGGTGTCGTTGCCGGTTGCCACGGCGAAGTCTGCCCGCCGGCCGATGAGCGATGCCATCGCGCTGGGCGAGGAACAGTCCATCCGGATGCGGCCGTCCCAGTCCAGCGTCATGAACCGGAACGTCGGGTCGACCAGCGGGTTCACCACGGTCAGGTCGAGGCCGTACCGCTCCCCGATCTCGCCCCAGTAGCCGACGCTGGCGCCGCCGAGCGGATCCGCCCCGATCCGCACCCCGGCGGATCTCACCGCGTCCAGGTCCACTACCGCCGGCAGCGCGGCGACGTAGTCGCCCAGGAAGTCGAACCGCCCGGCTGCCGTCCGCGCCCGGGCAAGAGGAGTGCGCCGTACCTCCCGCAGCCCGCTCGCGAGCAGCTCGTTCGCCCGGTTCTGAATGACCGTGGTGATCTGCGCGCCGGCCGGGCCGCCGTCCGGCGGGTTGTACTTGAAGCCGCCATCCTCCGGCGGGTTATGGGACGGGGTGATGACGATCCCGTCTGCCAGCCCGGCCGTCAGGCCGTCGTTGTGCGCCAGGATGGCGCGGGACAGCGCGGGTGTCGGCGTGTAACCGTTCCGGCTGTCGATGAGCACCGCCACATCGTTGGCTGCCAGCACCTCGAGGGCCGTGACCATGGCCGGCTCGGACAGGGCATGCGTATCCCGGCCCACGAACAACGGCCCGGTGATACCAGCGCCGGTCCGGTACTCGCAGATGGCCTGCGTCGTCGCGGCGATGTGATCTTCGTTGAAGGACAGCCGGAGCGCGCTGCCCCGATGCCCGGAGGTGCCGAAGGCCACCTGCTGGCCCGGCTCAGCCGGGTCAGGATGCTCGGCGAAGTAAGCGGTGACCAGCGCCGCCACGTCGACCAGGTCGCTGGCGGCGGCCGGCTTGCCCGCGCGATCATCCAACCTGCGCCCGCCTCACTCCGGTGCCCGCCCGACTACTATGCCCGCCCGACTACTGTGCCTGCCCGACTACTGTGCCTGCCCGACTACTGTGCCTGCCCGACGGGATGGCCCACCTTGTCCTGCACCGGCATCACGTCGGGCAGTTCGAGCGCGGCCGCGGACAGCTCGTAACCGGCTCGCCGGGCAAGGTCCGCGTAGACGGCTGAGCAGTGCGCTCGCACCAGCGGCTCCAGCTCGGCAAACCGGGCAACGGTGGCCGTACTTGTGAGCGGGCCTTCCCGGTAGTCGAAGTAATACTTCAGCTTGGCCTCGGTGCCAGACGGCCGGACCACGATCCGGTAGTGCTCGCTGCTCAGTTCCAGCACGTCACGGGCGGCCTTCTCGCCCTCGGTCAGGGGCCCGTCAGTCCCGTCCACCAGGAAATCGTGGCGGATCACCACCGGTTCGCCGCCAAGCGACTCCAGCGGCCGCTCGCGCAGCGACCGCATGACCGACCTGATGGTCTCCGCGCCGTCCGCGCCGAGCAGGACGAGCGAGCGGCCTAGCTCGATGTGCACCCCGGTCGCGGCGAACGCCTCCATCAGGTAATCCCACAATGTCTGACCGGAGCTGCGCAGCAGCGCGTGCAGGTGCGCGATGATGTAGGCACCCGAGGCAGCGTCCTTGTCCCGCAGGTCAGTGGTGGTCAGGTAGCCGTGGCTCTCCTCCGACGCCAGCACCAGGTAAGCGCCGCCGCCGGACTGCTCGGCCAGGTCCAGCTGCTGGCCGATGAATTTGAAGCCGATCATCAGGTCGTCGGTCACCGCTACGCCTGAGCCGAGCGACGCGATGGCGCGCAGCACACGGCTGGTCGCCACCGTCGTGATCAGCGGCCCGGATAGCCGCGGGCCGGCCGGATCGCCGATCAGGAAGTAGGCGATGATCGCACCGATCTGATTACCGGTCAGGTGCCGCCACGAGCCATCGGCAAGCCGCACCTCCACGCCGAGCCGGTCCGCGTCCGGGTCGGTGGAGAGCACCAGCTCGGCCCCGGACTCCGCGGCGAACTCGATGGCCGGGTCGGTGACGCCAGGAATCTCCGGGTTCGGTGACCGCAGCGGGATCGCCGCGAACGATCCGTCCGGGTACTGGTCGCGCGGCACATGCACCTGGTAGCCGGACTCGGTCAGCGTCTCGCCGACACTAGCCAGCCCGGTGCCGCACAGCGGCGTGTAGACCAGCGGTACGCCGGACCGGATGGGCGCCGAGGACGCGCAGATCTCCGCATCCCGGCTGGTGTACATGCTGACGTACTTCTTGTGCACGTCGGCCGCTATCTCCGCGGCCGCGCCGGCGTGCTCGGCGACCAGCTCCTCGATCCGCGGATCGAGCGTGACGTTCTCCACGGCTCTCGCCAGGTTCGCGTCGTCAGGCGGGCAGTACTGGCCACCGGTCGGCGTGTAGACCTTGAAGCCGTTGTCGTCGGGGTGGTTATGCGACGCCGACACGTTCAGGCCGCCAGCCGCGCCCAGTTCCCTGATCGCGTAGGACAGCTCCGGCGTCGGCATATAGCCGTTCGGGTCCTCCGGCGCGGGCATACAGGTCTGCACGCCATAGACCGCGTAAATCTGGCAGGCCAGCTGCGCCAGCCCGCGCGCGGTCGTGCCGAGCAGTGACCAGTCCGCTCCCATGAACGTCAGCGTGTTGCTGATGTCGGAGAAGACACGGGTATCGTTCGCGACGACCACGGTCAGGCCTGCCAGCCCGCCCGTCTGGCGGAGGAACTCGCAGTGCCCGGCCACCGTGAGTGCGAGGGTGCGCGGATTGATCCGGTTCGGCCCGATACCGACGCGCCCGCGACGGCCGCCCGTCCCGAACGGGATATCGCACCGGAACGAGTCCACGATGAGCGGGGCAGGTGCCAGCGCGGCGAACCGCCTGAGCTCGGCGCCATCGACGAACGGCTGGTCGGCACTGAGCCACGCGTCCAGCGTCTTTGCTGCCGCCGCACCGCCGTTAGGCTGGTCGGCTATCTCGGCAAGCCGCTGGCTGAGGTCTGGGTCGGTCATGACTCTCCCGCTGCACTCTGGCTACCCCGCGCGAATCCTCCGCTGGGACACCAACCCTATGCGGGAACGGGGCCGGCAGTGCTGGCGGCCCCGTGCCTAGCTGGAGCGGCTTGGCTAACATCAACGCATGGACCTGATCACCTCGCCAGAGAAGGTTTACTTCGCCGAGCGGGGTGAGACCAAAGGCGATCTGGCCGAGCACTACACCCGGGTCGCCGAGCCGCTCATGAGGGCCATGGGCGGGCGGCCGGTGCTGCTGCAGCGCTTCCCGGACGGCGCCGGCGGACCGTCCTTCTTCCAGAAGCGGGTGCCCAAGAACAGGCCCGGCTGGCTGCAGACAACCACGGTGGCGACGCCTAACGGCACGACGTCGGAAGCGCTGGTCGCGGCCGACCTGGATCACGTGCTCTGGGCGGTGAATCTCGGCTGCCTGGGCTTTCACGTCTGGCCTTATCTGGCCGACGACCCGGAGCACACCGATGAGCTGCGCATCGACCTGGACCCGACGCCCGGCACTGACTTCAGTCACATCCAGCGGGCGGCTGCCGAGCTGCGCGTGCTGCTCGCCGAGGCCGGGGTGACGGGCTATCCGAAGACAACCGGCAACCGGGGCCTGCACGTCTACATCCGGCTGGCTCCGCGCTGGGACTCCTATCAGGTGCGCAGCGGAGCTGTGGCAATTGCCCGCGAGCTAGAACGACGGCGCCCGGACCTGATCACCGCGGCCTGGTGGAAGGAAGAGCGCGGCCAGCGCGTCTTCGTCGACTTCAACCAGAACGCGCCGCACAAGACAGTGTTCGGCGCCTGGTCGGTGCGGGCGCGGCCGGGCGCGCAGGTATCCACGCCGGTCGGCTGGGACGAGATCGACGATATTCATCCGGACCAGTTCACTATCGCGTCGCTGCCGGCCAGGCTGGCGACGGTGGGCGATCCGTGGCTGCCGATCAACGACAACCCGCAGTCGCTTGAGCCGTTCCTGGCGATGCACGAACGCGACACCGCTGCGGGCCTGCTCGACGCGCCGTGGCCGCCCGTCTATCCGAAGCAGCCAGGCGAGCCACCCCGGGTGGCGCCAAGCCGGGCGAAGAAGACCTGACGACAAGCGGGGAACTCCGGTGACGGCCGGCGGGGCGGGCGTACCGGCCTACGCGGGGCGGGCGTAGCGCGCCGTGCACAGCGGGACGAAGACGACCAGCAGCAGCGCCGTCCAGCCGAGTGACGCGACGATCGGATGTTCGAGCGGCCAGGCTCCGTTGCTAGGACCGGTCGGGCTGCCGAACAGCTGCCTGGCGGCGGCGGCCAGCGCACTGACCGGGTTCCAGTCGGCGATCACCCGCAGCCAGCCGGGCATACCGGATGTTGGCACGAAGACGTTGGAGATAGTAGTCACCGGGAAGATCAGGATCGATGCCTGCGCCGCGGTCTCCTCCTTGCCGAGGATGAGGCCGAGGTACATGCCCAGCCACGTCATAGCGACCTGGAAGGCGAGCAGCAACGCCAGCGCCGCGACGGCGTCAGCCACGCCGCGGTGTATCCGCCAGCCGACAACCAGGCCGCACAGCGCCATCAGCACGAGGTTGCCAAGACCGTAGACGGCCGTAGCGGCCGCCTGGCCGAACGGCACTGCCGCCCGGCTGATGGGCATGGAGCGGAACCGGTCAACCACGCCGCGGGTGGTGTCCCTGGCCATCGCGACCATCGACGGCACGATGTTGGCGGCGATCGTCACGAACAGGCCGGGGACCAGGAAGTCCCGGTAGCTGCCGCGCCCCGGCACGGTGATCGCACTGCCGAAGATGTATCCGAAGATGAGCACCATCACGACCGGCGCGCCGAGCGTCAGGACGATGGCCGTCGGGTCGTGCCGAAGCTTGGTCAGCACTCGCTCGGAGGCGGCTAGCCCGTCTGTTACGGCCCAGCGGACCCGGACCCGCCGACCGGCTGCCTCCGAAGCCTGGCCGACGGTGCTGATGATGCTGATAGCACTACCTTCTTTCTTCATCGGGAACTCCCGGGGAACGCTTGCGATGCTTGTCCTTCGAGGACTGAGATGAGACGGCGTCCCCGGGAGTGACCGGCGGAGGCCCGAAGCCCGCGAGGGTGTTGTCCCGGTGAGGACTGGTCTATCAGCACGGCGCAGTGCCTCCACCGTCCGTTCTGACCGTGATGGATGTGGGGGTGGTGCGCGTGCTTGGCGTGGGCGTGGACTGGGCGGAGTCGTTCCATGACGTCGCCGTGGGTGTGCCGGGCCGGGGGGTGATCGAGCAGTTCCGGTTCGAGCACGGCCCGGCCGGAGTAGGCCGGCTGGTCGCGCGATGCCTGGAGCTGGAACCCGATCCGGCGGAGGTCCGGGTGGTGCTGGAGACCCGGCACGGGCCGCTGGTCGAGGCCCTGGTGGATGCGGGGTTCACGGTGCTGCCGGTGAACCCGGACCTGGTGGCCCGCCGCCGCGGCCCGGCGAAGAAGAAAGACGACCCCGCCGACGCGCGGATCTGCTGCCTGATGGCCCTGGACTCCTACCTGGACCTGCGCACGCTGATCCCGCACGGCGAGACAGGGACCGAGCTGCGGGCGATCGCCCGCGATGATGAGCGGGCCGCCCGTGACGAGCGCCGGATCGGCAACCGGCTCCGGGCTGACCTGCTGGCGGTGTTCCCCGCCGCGATCGACATCGCCGGCGGCGACCTCGGCGCGGCGGTGTTCCTTAAGCTCCTGCAGCGCTGGCCCTCGGCTGACGCGCTGGCTGACGCAGGCCGGCCGGAGGTGGAAGCGTTCGCCCGGTCCGCCCGGCACGGCTGGCCCGGCCGGTTCGCTGACCGTGTCACCAGCGCAATGGCCGTGCCCCGGCTGGCTGTCCGGCCCGAGCTGGCCCGCGCCAAGGCCGGTGCTATCGCGCTGGCCGCCGGCCAGCTGCTGCTGCTGCGCGACCAGCGCAAAGCCTGGGAACGGCGGATGGGCGAGCTGCTCCTCGGCGCGCCGCGCACCGGCCGGGACCACACCGCCAAGGACCCCGACCAGGGGAAGGCGTTCCCGGGCGGTGAGATCTACCTGAGCATGCCTGGCCTGGGTGATCGTCTCGCCGCCCGGGTCGCCGGCGAGATCGGCGAGCACTACGAGCAGTTCACCACGCCGAACGCCCTGCAATGCTATGCCGGCCGGGCCCCAGTCACCCGCCGCTCGGGCCGCAGCGAGTTCACCATCGCCCGCCGCCTGGCCTTCAACCGCCACCTCGGTGAGGCCGTCCAGCAATGGGCGTTCTGCAGCCTGGCCCGCTCGGCGTGGGCACGAGAGTTCTACGACGCCAAGATCGCTGCCGGGGACCGCCACCACGCCGCGCTGCGCAAGCTCGGCAACCGCTGGCTCGAAGTCCTGTGGCACTGCCTGGACAAGGGCGTCCGATACGACGAAGCCATCCACAGGGCCAACCGGCAGGGCTACATGAGCCGGGCGGCCTGACCGATGCCAGCCGGAATGCGTGACGCTTCCGCCAGCCCCGGCCGGGAAGGATTCACCTGCCCGGTCTGCGGCCGCTTCATCACGACCTTCCTCGAAGGCATATACGCCAGCCCGCGCTCCGGCTCGCCCCGCCGGTTCTGCACGCCCGCCTGCCGCCAGGCCGCCGCACGACGGCGCGCCGCCGGCGGCCCTGAAACCACGCCCCTCCAGCACACCGGAGGCCGGATACGGCGACTGAACCCCGGAGGTTGACAGAGGGTGTCTCATGACAGTCGCTCCGTCCGCTCGGTGCCCAGTGGCATGCCGCCCGTTCTGTCGAGGAAGACCTCGTCGAGAGTGGGCCGGCGGATACTGACGTCCTCGGCACGCACGGATGCGGCGTCAAGCTGGCGGACGAGTTCTGGCAAGCTCACCGCGGCTGCCGGGATCGGCGCGGTGATCCGGGCCTCGGCCACGTCCAGTACCGGCGGCCCGGTGGCCCAGCGCGACAGCACGGCAGCCGCGGACTGGATGTCGGCGGCGGTCTCCAGGACGACGTCGATCCGGGTGCCGATCGAGTCCTTGAGCACGCCCGGGCTCCCGTGCGCGACCACTCTGCCCGCGTCCACGATCACCAGATCGTCAGCGAGCTGGTCGGCCTCGGCCAGGTTCTGCGTCGTCAGCAGGATGGTCGTGCCCCCTCGGGCCAGCCCTCGTACAGCAGACCAGATGTCCATCCGGCTCCGGGGGTCCAGTCCGGTCGTCGGCTCGTCGAGGAACAGCACCTGCGGTGACCGGATCAGGCTGGCGACCAGGTCCAGCCGCCGTCGCATGCCGCCCGACCAGGTTCTGACCAGGCGGCCGCCCGCGTGCGCGAGGCCGAATTCGGCGAGCAGTTCGTCGGCGCGCTGCCGGGCCCGGCGGCGACCCAGGTGGTACATCAGCCCGAGGATGACCAGGTTCTCCCGGCCGGTGAGGTCGTCATCCACCGCCGCGTGCTGACCGGCCAGGCCGATGGTGGCGCGCACCTGCGTCGGCTGCCGGGCCACGTCATGCCCGGCCACCTGCGCATATCCGGAGTCCGGGCGCGTAAGCGTGGCGAGGACGCGGATCGCGGTGGTCTTGCCGGCACCGTTCGGTCCCAGCAGTGCGCACACGCTCCCCCGCGCCACCGTCAGGTCCAGTCCGTCCAGGGCACGGACGGGCCCGAATGACTTCGTCAGCCCAGCTGCCTCAATGGCGAGCACGTGACGCCTCCCGAATTTATAGCGTACTAAGTACGCCGTACACTATACGATAATACTCGGCGCCAGCAAGCGGCGGCGCAACGGCAAGATGGGTGTCGTGCACCACACACGGGCTCACTCGACCTGGAGGCGGGATGCCGGCTGACAGTCCGCAACTGCCTGCGGGTTCACGGCGGCGAGGACCGCGGCCGAGGCATAGCCGCCGCCAGGTCGTCGCGGCGGCCGTGTCGATAGCTGACGAATCTGGTCTTGACGCCGTCACCATCCGGGCGGTGGCCGCCCGTTTGCAGGCCGGCACCATGTCGCTCTACAGCTACGTACCGGACAAGCAGGCGCTGGTGTACGACATGGTCGAGCAGGTCAGTGAGGAACTCGAAGTGCCGCCGGAACCTAGCGGCGACTGGCGGGCGGACCTGCGCTTGCTCGCCCGCCGGCAGCGCGCGATGCTGCATCGCCATCCGTGGCTGCTCTCGGCCCTGTCGCACCGGCAGCCACTGGGACCGGGCACGCTCGCCTACCTGGAGTTCACGCTCGCTGCACTGGAGCCGACCGGGCTCGACGCCGGCTCGCGGCTGGAAGCAGTGGCCTTGCTGAATGGATTCGTCGTCAGCCTGGTACGAGCTGAACTCGCTGATCGCCAGGCCGGACGTGATGCCCAGGCGGCCGCTGAGGCGGCGCGCTTGCAGGAACTACTCGGCACCGGCCGCTATCCGCGGTTCGCAGCGGCTATCGCCGAGGGCGGTGCTCCGGCGATAGACCTGGCCGAACAATTCGAGCGGCTGGTGGACCGGACCTTGGACGGCCTGGTCCCGACGCTGCCGTCCTAGCAAGGCCCGGTATATCGCGGGGCGAGTGCCGGCCATAGGCCGCCCGGTTCCGGACCTGGGTGGGACACACCGCCTCAATTGCGGTGGAACTGGGACTAGACGTCTGATCTGTTTTACTGCAATGCTCATGCTCCCGCAACCACCGGCGGACATGGACGTCACGAAGAGCGCGTGAGCGCTCCGCATCGAGCCGACGGCACTCCGCTATCGAGTCGCAACGGGCGGCCTGATAGCGCTCGGTGGCGCTTTGGAGAGGGACGATCAGTGAGCAAGGTCAAGGATTCGCTTCGCCCGGTCCGCTGGCTGGCCCCGGTAGCCGCTGCCGTAGCAGTCGCGGGACTCATCGTCGGCGTGACCACGCCAAGCCGAGCCGCAGGCATGTCATCGGGCGCCGCCGTCAAGGGTGCTGTGGCCACGGTGCCCAACGTCGTGGGTGGCGGAGCGAACTGCATCCTGCCGTTGGAGTCTTTCCAGTGCTACTCCGTCACGAACTACGAGCAATTCCAGTACCTCATGGTGCGGCCGCTTTACATGTTCGGCGGGAACAACAACTCGATCACTGTGAACTTCGCACTGTCGCCCGCCTACGCGCCGATTTACAGACACGGCGGTAAGACCGTGGTGATCAACCTCAAGCCGTGGAAGTGGTCAGACAGCGCGACAGTGAACGCCAGAGACCTGATCTTCATGCTCAACATGCTGGAGGCGGAGAAGGCCAACTATGCGGGCTACACCCCCGGGCTGCTACCGGACAACGTCGTTTCTTACCAGGCGACCGGCGCACAGCAGGTAACGCTGCACCTCAGGCATGCCTACTCGGGCATCTGGTACACCTATAACCAGCTGGCGACCCTGTACCCGTTCCCGCTGGCCTGGGACGTGACCAAGGCCGGCGCGAGAGCCCGCAGCGGCGGCTGCGAAACCGACAGCAGGGCCGACGGCTGGGCCAGGTGCAAGGCGGTATGGAACTTCCTGAACAGGCAGAACATGCGGACCTCGAGTTATGCCACCAATCCGCTATGGCAAGTCGTGGACGGGCCGTTCAGGCTGACGTCCTACAAAATCGACGGCAACTACACCTTCGTGCCGAACCTCAGGTACTCGGGTAGCGCGAAGCCGTCGATCTCGAAGCTGAAGTTCACCGCGTACGCCAGCGACTCCGCCATCTACGCAGGGTTGAAGGCCGGCAGGCTGAGCGAGGGCCCGGTACCGGTGACCGACCTGCCGCCCGCCCGGGCGAACTTCTTGCCGGCCACCAACCCGCTGGCCGCGGCGCCGGGCGGCGGCTACAACCTGCAGGCCGGGCTATCCTTCGCGATCGGCTACTCCTACATCAACTTCAACAACCCGGCCTACGGCCCGGTGTTCAGGCAGTTGTACTTCCGCCAGGCGCTCATGATGCTGGACGACCAGGTGCGCATGAGCGCCGTAGTCGACCGCGGCTACGCGGTGCCGACCGTGGCCGGGGTGCCGAGCGAGCCGAAGAGCCAGTGGATCTCGCCGATGATGAAGAGGCACCACGGGCAAGGCCCCTACCCGTACAACCCGAAGAAGGCGCAGGCGCTGCTGAAGGCGCACGGCTGGAAGGTCGTCCGCGGGCTGCTGACCTGCGAGCGCGCGGGCACCGCCACCGGTGAATGCGGTGCCGGCATCCAGCAGGGGCGGCGCGCGAAGTCCTCGATGCTGTACACCGCGGGTATCGTCACCCAGGCCGAGGATGTCGCCATCCTAAAGGCGGGACTGGCCCAGGCGGGGATCGAGCTGGCTGCCAGCGGCGTGAGCTTCAGCGCGCTACTCGGCGACACCGTGCCGTGCACGCCACGCGAGTCGCGGTGCCGCTGGACGTTCCTGTACCTGGGCGGCTGGCTGTTCAACGGGCCCGGCTTCGAGCCGACCGGCGAGCCGCTGTTCCAGACCGGCTCGCCGAACAACGCGGGCAGCTACCACAGCCGGACGATGGACAGGCTGATCCGCGCCACACAGACCAGCAACAGCCTGTCCGCGTTCTACCGGTACGCGGACTACTCCGCTGAGCAGGTGCCGTCACTCTGGCTGCCGTTCGAAGTCACGACCGAAGCCGTGTCGAAGCACATCCGCAATGTGTCGCAGAGCCCGCTGTTCGTGTTCTACCCGGAGTACTGGAGGTGCAGCGCCAAGTCGTGCTGACGACAGCCCCGCTCATCGGTTGTGTGGCGGGAGACCTTGGCTGTGTCTCTAGAGGGAACCCTTTGGCGCCACCCACTCGGTTGGCTGGCCGGTTATCCCGGCGATCCGGTCGTAGTCGGCGTCGTAGTGCAGCACGGTCAGGTTGGTGAGCTCGGCTGTAGCCGCAATGATCAGGTCGGGCAGTCGGAAATGGCGGTGCTGGCTGCGCGCCGACATCGAATGGTGGACTTCCAGTGCCCGGGTCATCGCTTCGCTCGTCACGTCGACCCAGCGCTGAGTGTGAAGCGCGCCCCACAGAGCTTCGTAGCTTTCCGGGTCCGCTGCGTTATTGAGGTACTCCAGCGCCGTCATCTGGCATGCAGCCAGCCGCCCCTGCGTGAGGAGAGTAACGAAACGATCCCGAACGACCTGGTGACGGTTCTGCAGGACATAGACCGAGGTGTCGGCAAGGTAGGCGGCGGCGGCCATCAGGCGATGTGCTGGTCTCGTGCGTGCTCGGCGAGCCTGGAAAGGTCGCGCCCGCCCCCATATCCGAAGGCCTCTTCAGACGCGCCAAAGTCCATCTGCGCGCTATCGAAGGCCGCTGCAATCCGTTGCCCCTGAATCCGGAGCGCCTGGATCCGGAGCGCCTCGTTGATGGTCGCGACCTTGGTCTCCGTCCCTAGCGCCTGCCGTGCGGCATCCAGCCACTCGTCATTGATCTCCACAGTGATGCGCGTCATAATGACCAGGATACACCGGATCCAAAAACACTGACGCACCATCTGAAGGCGATGTAAGCACCAGTTCAGTTAGTCTATTGACGCTCCTGCGATCCTCATCTGGCGCACCACCTCTGGGTGTGCACCGGCGGCCATTAGCTAGCCAGAGGCCTCGCACCGGCATGGGGCTCGCACACGTGAGCAGCGCGGCCAGCTCGGCAAAGGCCACGGCTGCGACAAGCTCGCCGCAGGCCAGCTACATCAGCGGCGCCGAGCTGGCGGCCGACGGCGGCCGGGACGTGCCCCCCGGGCAACCTCAAGTACTCCGTCGAGCCGCCGTCTGCAGCCATCCCTAGGCTGTATTCCAATACCGTCCCGGAGGGCAACTAGACAGTCTCAAGAACCTTGCAGTAGCTGCGCCCGGATCGCCACAAACCGACGGCGCGTTTGCGGCAGCCGCCGCCGAAGAACTAAGGCTTCAGGCAAGCCGGGATTGAGTCAGAGTGCCCATTCGGCCGCTGAGTTTGCCCGTTCGGGCTGTAGATCTTGACCCAGCGCACCGAGCTGAACTGCTTCAGTGTCGGGGTGATCTCATCGGCCACGGTGAACCTGGATCCGCCGCCGCTGCTGCAGCCGCCGGTGAGGTAGACCCGTGCTACGTGGTCGCTGATCGTGACTCTCGAGAACCCGGTTGTCTTTGACGAGATGAACCGCAGCCCGGCCGCGAGTTCGGTCTGTGTCGGCCCGGCGTACAGGCGCTGCAGGGCGCCGAACGCGACTGCCGGCGGGATTACCGGCCGGCTTACGGCGAGAGTCAATGGCGGCTTACCGGTGGCGACCCGGTGCGAGTCCCGGAAGTAGTCGCGGACGTTCGTGGTGCGAGACGGCGCAGTGATGTCAATGACGAACCTGCTCGGGTTGGAGAGCGTAAACACGTGGAACGGTTCCCGCTTGGCCACGCCTATGCCGAATCTCAGCACGGCTTCGAAGTCGCCGGCGTTGGCGACCTGAATCAGCTCTGGCAGCGCGTAGGTACGCCTTTCCGGGCCGTAGCTGACCTTGCCCTTCGAGTTGTGCCCGTTCGCGGGGAAGAACCGCACGAGCAGCCTGGCGCTGCCGACGACTGAGACGACTTTCCCAGATGGGTCCGCTATCACCTGTGATACGTAGCGCACGCTGCGCTGGTCGGGCACTCGGCCGCGGAACTCGAATACCAGGCGGTCGAACCCCGGGTGATGTGCCGCGCGGATCGCTACCAGCATGTTCGGCAGCGGCTGGGCGGTCGCGCTAGCCATTGCCGTGGCGATCGGCACCCCGACCAGGGCACCCAGCCCGGCGCAGGCGAACAACGCGACGGCGGCTCGGAGCTTATTCATGAGTCCTCCCCTGCTGATTCGGTCCGCCGATCCAACAGCAGGATCGGCACCGACCGTAGGGGCGAAGGTCCCCTGCGGGCCGGTCGTCTCGCGGTAGTCAAATGGTTGCCCGAGGTCGCCGGGCAACGCCATCTTGAGCTATTGCGCGGACTGGCATATTGGTAGCCGCCGAGAATCCGCGCAAGCTTCGGCACCCGGTTCTTGGGATGCTGTTCTTCAAGCTTCAGGAGCGGAAGAGGGCGGGAGTAACAACCGCGTCAGAGGCACCGCCGTACCGGCTCAGGTAGGACAATGGCGCGCATGCAGGAGATAGAGATGCATCACGGGGCCGCTGCCGAGAGTGTCGAGTCGATACGTCGCACGGGCCCGGATCCCCCCGAGTTCCCGGCCGATCCGGCGACGCGGTGGACGCTAACCAGTAGCAAGGCTGAGGCGAAAGGAGCTGCCCAGCGCTACATGGAGTTTGGCGGCGATGGGGCGGTCATCTCTTGCCGGGTGCTCGGCAACGAGGCCGACGACTACCTGTACGAGCCGGTAGACCTGGGCACGGTCACGTGGTACGCGCTGAGGAAGCCGCTGCCCGGACGCATGATCCACGACGTGCACTATCTGCGCTCGAGCACTAAAAACGACTGATCATTTCGCGATACCGCAGTAAGCGGGCCGCTATCCATTACGGCTCCGGACCGGAAGAGCATCAAGAACCGGATCCACCGGGACATCCACGTCAGTGGCGACCGCGGTGCCAATGCGGGCGCGCTAGCAGCCGGTCGACGCCGAGGCCAGACGGCTCACCGAGCTGGGGGATCGGTGCTGCGCGCCAGCGTTGCGGATGGCCTTGACCACTACGGCCCGGCGATGGCCGACCCGGAGGGCAGCGAATTCGACATCAGCCGGGCCGGCTGAGCGGCCGGCCCGGCGGCACATTTCGGCTCGACCCGGACAGCCAGACCGCTGGTAGGTTAAGCGGGAAAGCCTCTCAACCGACGGGAAGGACGCCGGGATGGATGGAACGCTGGCTGCCGCCGAGCTGGAGCTGCTGCGCAAGGATTTCTCCGCGAATCCGGCGTACCGGCTAGCCCAGAATGCCGTGACCAGGGTCTCGGTCAATGACGTCGCCATCAACCGCGAGATCGTCAACAACATCGACCACTCGCTGTCCACGCACCTGGACGACTGGAAGGTCACGAACCAGGAGCACAGCGGACGCTGCTGGCTGTTCGCCGGACTCAACCTGCTGCGCGTCGGCGTCATGCGCAAGACCGGTCTCAAGGACTTCGAGTTCTCCCAGAACCACGCGATGTTCTGGGACAAGATCGAGCGCGCCAACTACTTCCTCGAGGCCATCATCGAGACCGCGGACCGCGACGTTGACGACCGGACGGTCGCCTTCCTGCTGGAGTCCGTGGCCAGCGACGGCGGGCAGTGGAACATGTTCGCCGCGATCGTGGCCAAGCACGGCCTCGTGCCGAAGAACTTCATGCCGGAGACGCAGAGCTCGTCCAACACCGGCCGGATGAACTCGGTGCTGCAATATCTGCTGCGGCAGGGCGCGAAGTCAGTTCGGGCCGCCGTCGCGGCCGGCGGACTGGATGCGGCCCGCGCCGAGAAGACAGCGGTGCTGCAAGCCGTGTACCGGGTGCTGTGCATCCACCTCGGCACGCCGCCGGAGCGTTTCGACTGGCAGTGGACCGACAAGGACCGGCAGTTCCACCGCGACGGGGTGCTGACCCCGCAGGATTTCGCCGCCAGGTACGTCGACCTGCCGCTGGACGACTACGTCTGCCTCGTGCACGATCCGCGTCCGTCCAGCCCGATCGGCAGGACGTTCACCGTCGAGTACCTCGGCAACGTACTTGGCGGCCCGCCGGTCACCTATCTCAATGTCGAGATGGCGCAGATCAAGAACATTGCCGCCAGCACCCTCGAAGGCGGCGAGCCGGTCTGGTTCGGCTGCGACGTCGACCAGATGATGAGCAGTGACTACGCGGTATGGGACACCGGCCTGTACGACCTGCCCTCGGTCTACGACACTGAGTTCAGCCTGGACAAGGCTGACCGGCTTGCCTACCACGAGACGCTGATGACGCACGCGATGCTCTTCACCGGCGTCGACGTCCTCGACGGCGTCACTCGCCGGTGGCGGGTCGAGAACAGCTGGGGCTCAGACCGCGGCAAGGACGGCTTCTACACCATGCACGACTCGTGGTTCGACGAGTACGTCTTCGAGATCGCGGCCCGTCGCAGCGCGCTGCCGGCGGAACTGCAGCAGGCACTCGACGCCACGCCGATCGTGCTGCCGGCCTGGGATCCGATGGGCGCGCTCGCCCGGTAAGGAAGGGACCGGGGTACGGCTCCGGCCGACCGCAGGCCGGGCGAACGGTGACTCAGGCGAGCGCGGTGTAAGCGGCCGCCTTGAGGTCGCGGTGCAGTTCCGGCAGTTCCGCCGAGTCGAACATGCGCTGGGTCAGCACGATGACGGTCAGGTCCTGGCTGGGGTCGACGTGCCAGCTGCTGCCGAAGCCGCCATTCCAGCCGAACGCGCCGTCGTCCTGCACTGCCTGGCAAAACGACCACGACTGCCCGGTGAAGAAGTCGTCTCCGAGGCCGCCGCGCGCTTTCTGCTCGGGCGTCAGCTGATCGGTTGTCATGGCCCGCACCGAGTCAGCCGACAGCACCGGGCCCCCGTCGCGCAGGAACATGCGGGCGAAGGCCAGCATGTCGTCGGCGGTGGACACCAGTCCGTCGGCTCCGTCCTCGAAGGCGGGCGGATGGCTATAGTTGCCATCCGGCGCGTCCCATGCCTCCAGGCCGTCCGGCCCGGACCGGTACGCGGTCGCCAGCCGGTCGGTCTGGCCGGTCCAGAACGCCGTGTCCTTCATCCCGAGCGGGTCGAAGATCCTGGTGCGCAGCACTTCGCCAAAGGACTGGCCGGCGGCCCGGCCGAGCAGCACTCCGAGCACCGATGCGCCGGTGTTGTACATCCACCGCTCGCCAGGCTGGGCAAGCAGCGGCAGCGAGCCGAGCCCTGCGATCCACGTGTCCGGATCAGGCTGAATGCCAGGGTCTGGCGGCCCGATCGTCGACAACCGGGCCTTGCCGGCAGCGACGACCACGGGATACGGCTCGGCGGCCATGAACATCTCCACGACGAGCCCGAAGCCGAAGGTGAACGTCAGCAGGTCGCGGGTGGTGATCGCCCTGCGGGCCGGGACGGTGTCGTCCAGCGGTCCGCTCACCTCCCGCAGCACCTGGCGGTCGCTGAGCTCCGGCAGCAGCCGGTCGACCGTTTCGTCGAGGCCGATCAGGCCTTCCTGGATCAGCGCCATGGTCGCCGCGCCGGTGACTGGCTTGGTCATGGACGCGATGCGGAACAGCGAGTCCCGCTGGACCGGCGCACCGCCGACCGACAGCGTGCCGAACGGCTCAGCAAACACCTGCTCACCGCTCGCGACAAGTGCCACCAGTCCAGGGACGTCCCTGTTCCCGACATGCTTGTCAGCCATGGCCCGCACGGCTGCGACACCGGCCGGGGTCAGGCGGTCTGCCATGTGTCCTCCGCGTTCAGATCGCAACTGCCAACGCGTAGTCTGCCGTAAAACGCTGCAGGCACCGAGCTGAATAGGACGAAGCGTGCATGAGCTGACGCCCGCTGAGAAGCGCGCGGTCACCGCGATCGAGGCCGGGCTCGGGAAGTTCGCACGGTACGACGACGAGTCGATCGTGCACGACCGGTGGGTCCGCCAGCGGTACGACTGCGGCTGCTACCCGAGTTTCGGGCCAGCACGCCAGGCGACGGTGCGGACCGCCTGGCATGAGGCTGGCCATGCCGTTGCCGCCATGACGACCGGCGCCCGGTTCAGCTCGGCAAGCATTCATCATGGCCACCGCAGCGAGGGCCGGGTGCACGCCATCACCGGCGGCGCGGCCGATCGCGCCTTCATCATCGACGCGGCCGGGCAGATCGCCGAGCGGCTGATGAACTGGACCATGCTGGATCGTGACGCCGACCTCCGCGCCTGGCTACCGGCCTGGCGCCAGGATGGCGGCGATGCCCGCCGGTTCCGCCAGTCGCTCTCGGCCGGCCCTGTTCGCGATGAGCTTGCCGCCTGGCGGCTCAGCGAGCAGGTGCTGACCCCGCTCCGCCCGCAGATCCGCGTACTCGCGCGAGCGTTGCTGGTGCATCCGCGGCACCTGCCGTACAACGTGGCGCTGACACTGGCGGGCGTGACCTGAACGACGTATCCCGAAGCCTGCGCCGCCGTGGCCAAGCTCAGCGACAGTGCGCCGCGGGAGGCGGACCTCCCCAGCTGGGCAGCCATCCCCAGCGCTGCCGGGCACTGTACGGGAATCGCGGCTTCGCCTAGTCTCGGGCGGGTGAGGGCAACGATGCCTGCTACGTCTGACAGCCGGGACGTGGCGCGGCGGCTGATGGACGACGGCTACGTGATCGTCACCGGCATGATGGACGCGCCCGACGTGCAGGCCGCCCGCACCGACCTGCAGCGGGTGCTGAGCGTCACGCCCACCGGGCGCAACTCCTTCGAGGGCTACGACACCCAGCGGATCTACGCGCTGTTCGCCAAGACCAGGACCTTCGACCGGGCGGCCACCGACCCGCTGCTGCTCGGTGTGCTCGACGAAGTCCTCGGGCACTACCAGCTCAGCGCTCCGGTGGGGATCCGGATCGGGCCTGGCGAGCAGGCCCAGGTACTGCACCGGGATGACTCCATCTACCCAGTCCCGGAGCCGCATCCGGCACTGGTCGTCAACACCATGTGGCCACTGGATGAGTTCACCGACGAGAACGGCGCGACGCGGTTCATTCCTGGCAGCCATCACTGGCCACCCGGGCGGCGGCCGTCGGCCAGTGACGACGTCATCGCGGCCACCATGTCACCTGGCTCGGCCATGTTCTACCTCGGCAGCCTGTGGCACGGCGGCGGCGCGAACCGCACCGGGCAGCCGCGCCTCGGCGTCATCCTCGAATACGCAGCCGGCTGGCTCCGGCCGCAGGAGAACCACTGTCTCGCTGTCCCCCGTGACATCGCCCGCGACCTGCCTAGTCGACTGCAGGAACTGCTCGGCTACAACATCTATCCCCCGTTCGTTGGCTACGTCGACGGCAGCCACCCGCGGAAGGTGCTGTCCGCCGAGACCGCGCCGGCGAGCTAGCCCGAGCCGGCCGCGGATTGCGACCGTCTTGCCGGGACGAAGACACAGTGCTGGTTGCCGCAACATCGGCGACCGAGATGCCTGGTTTGCACCAACGAAAGTTACCTGGTGCTGAAGGACTCCGGCCGATGGCCCGGCAGCATGGCTATCATCTTCGGCCTTCCGGCAGATTTCTCACCGGGCGGTGTCGATCTGGCTATGGCCAGATCGTCTAGGGGGCGAGAAAGCGACAAGCACTGAGGAGTCACGATGCCGAACTACCTGCTCAGCGTCTATCAGCCAGACGGAGACGCCCCGCCGCCCGAGGTCCTTGACCCGATCATGGAGCGCGTGGGCAGCTGGAACGTCAGGCTCCGGGCCGCCGGCGCCTGGGTCTTCACCGGCGGGCTGCACCCGCCGGGCACGGCAACGGTGCTGACGCCGGCCGACGGTGAGATCGTCATCACCGATGGCCCGTTCATCGAGGGCAAGGAGCACCTCGGCGGATTCACCGTGATCGCGGTGCCGGACCTGGACGCAGCACTGGACTGGGCCCGGCAGTTCACCGAGATCACTGGCTTGCCGGTCGAGGTTCGGCCGGCGTACGACCTTGCTGATGGCTGATTCAGCCGATCCGCACGTGGCCGCCGGCGACGTCGAGTACATCTTCCGCCGCGAGTACGGACGTGCCGTTTCGGTCCTGACCGGAGTCTTCGGCGACATCGACGTCGCCGAAGACGCGGTCCAGGATGCCTTCGCCACCGCGGTTGAGCGGTGGCCAGCTAACGGCCTGCCGCCAAGCCCGGCCGGCTGGCTCATCACCACCGCGCGCAACCGGGCCATCGACCGGATTCGCCGGGAGGCCTCCCGCGGTGAGCGGCACGCGCAGGCTGCGCTGCTGTACGCCGCCGACCACGAAGCGAAGGAGCTGTCCGTGCGTGATGACCGGCTCCGGCTCATCTTCACCTGCTGTCACCCGGCCCTGGGCGCTAGCGCCCAGGTGGCGCTGACGTTGCGGTTGCTCGGTGGCCTTAGCACCGCGGAGATCGCGCACGCGTTCCTGGTGCCCGAGCCGACGATGGCGCAGCGGATAGTCCGGGCTAAAGGCAAGATCCGCGCAGCCCGCATCCCGTACCGGGTGCCCGCCGAGTCCGAACTCCCCGGCCGGCTGCGGGCCGTGCTCGCGGTCGTGTACCTGATCTTCAACGAGGGATACGCGGCCAGTTCGGGCGACACGCTGATCCGGGCTGACCTGTGCGCCGAGGCCGTCCGGCTTGGCCGGGCACTGGCCGAGCTCATGCCGGACGAACCCGAGGTCATGGGGCTACTTGCGCTGATGCTGCTAACCCAGGCGCGGCGGCAGGCCCGCACCACCGCGGAGGGCACCTTGGTGCTGCTCGGCGACCAGGATCGGGGCCGCTGGGATCGGCACCTCATCGCCGAGGGTCAGGCCATCGTCCTGGCCTGCCTGCGGCGAGACCAGCCCGGTCCGTATCAGATCCAGGCTGCGATCAACGCCGTGCACAGCGACGCGGCGAGCACGGCCGACACCGACTGGCAGCAGATCGTCCAGCTCTACGATCAGCTGCTCGCGGTGGCCCCCAGTCCGGTCGTGGCCCTGAACCGCGCCGTCGCAGTGGCCGAGACTGACGGCCCGCACGCGGCCCTGGCCATCGTGGATAGCCTGCAGCTCGATGGCTATTACCTGCTGCACGCGATCCGGGCGCAGCTGCTCGCCCGGCTGGGCCGGCTGGCCGAGGCGGCCGCGGAGTTCGACGCGGCCAGCGCCCGCACGCAGAGCGAACCGCAGCAGGAGTTCCTGCGCCGCCGGCGCGAAGAGGTGCTGCCTGGCCAGTGAGGCCGCCGGCCCGCTGGCTAGGCCTGGCCGGTGAGGCGAGCCTGCATCCGGCGCATGCCGCGCAGCCAGCGCTCGCGGTCGTCGGCGCGACGCAGCTCGTAGGTGGCCACATCGGGATGCGGAAGTATCAGGAACTGCTCGGTGCCGACGGCGGCCAGCACGCTGTCTGCTACCTGCTCCGAGGTCAGCACCCCGTCGACCGCCGCCTGCGCGGATCCGCCCGTCGCCGCCGCTTCCGGCAATTGCCCGGCGCCTACCTCACGCCTGCTGGTACTGAGCAGGTTGCTGGTGAACGCCTGCGGGCACAGGCACGATACCGTCAGGCCTTGCTCGCCGTAGGTGATCGACAGCCACTCGGCGAACGCGACCGCCGCGTGCTTGGTCACCGCGTACGGCGCCGAGCCAAGCTGGGTGAGCAGCCCGGCCGCCGACGCGGTGATTTCCAGGTAGCCCGCTCCCCTGGCCAGCATGCCGGGCAGCACCGCGCGGGCAACGAAGATGTGGCTTTGCACGTTGATGGCCCAGATCCTGGACCAGGCCTCGTCAGAGGCTTCCGGGCCGCCAGCCACAATGATCCCGGCGTTGGAGAAGAACATGCCCACCGGGCCGAAGGCGTCCTCGGCTCGTGCCACCAGCGCCTGGACGTCGGATTCCTTCGACACGTCGGCCGGCACTGCGAGCGCCTGCTGACCGGCGGCCGCGATCTCGGCGGCCACTGCCGCAGCGCCGTCGCCGTCGATATCGCAGACGACAACTGCTGCGGCGCCGCGGTCGGCCAGCCCGAGGCACAGCGACCTGCCGACGCCGCTGGCGCCACCGGTGACAACCGCAACCTTGCCCGTGATCTCCATGCTCAGCCCCTTGCTGTCGCGCGGACGGCGGCGTCGGCCCAGTTAGCCAGATCCTCGTCAGCTGCTATCAGGTCGGCGAACTTCTTCCGCGCCTCGTCCCGCTTGGCCGGGATGTACTCGGTCGGCCACAGGCCGGGGTGCGGCTCGTAGCCCTTCAGCACATTGCGCGCCACGGTCACCTTGTGCACTTCGTCGACGCCATCAGCGATCGCCATGGTGGGCGCCCCGGCCCACATCGCCTGCAGTGGCGTGAGGTTCGTGGTGCCTAGCGAGCCCATGATGTGCAGCGCGCGGTAGCTGACCTCGCGCAGCACCTTGCCCATCGTGTACTTACAGGCGGCTATCTGGGTCCTGGCGGCCTGCGTGCTGGAGTTGTCGATGGTCCACGCGGTCCACAGCACCAGCAGGCGCAGCATGTTGATCTCCGCATAGGAGTCGGCGATGGCCTCCTGCACCATCTGATGCTCGGCGATCACCTTGCCGTGCGACTCGCGGCTGAGCGCCCGCTCGCACATCATGTCGAAGGCGAGCCGGACCTGCGCGACCGTTCGCATGGCGTGATGAATCCGGCCACCGCCGAGCCGCCGCTGGGCCAGCACCTTTGCGCCGTCCTCCGGCCCCAGCAGGTTCTCGAGGGGAACGCGGACCTGGTTGTACCTGATGTGGTTATGCAGCGGCGGGTAGCCCATGATCTCGACCCCGGCCGTCTCTCGCGGCACCACGAACATGCCGTTGGTGCACATCACGAAGATGATGTCGGCCCTGGCGCCAGCGCTGGTGAACCACTTCTCGCCGGTGATCACCCAGTGGTCGCCATCCCGCACCGCATGGGTTCTGAACAGATTCGGATCCGAGCCGCCCTGCGGCTCCGTCATCGAGTAGGCAGAGAAGATCTCCTGGTTCATCAGCGGGTAGAGCCACCTGGTCTTCTGCTCAGGCGTCCCGTAAGCGGCCAGCATCTCCATGTTGCCGGTGTCGGGCGCCGCGGTGCCGAACACCACCGGCGCCGACCGGTACCGGCCGAGGATCTCGTTCAGCAATGCCAGCTTGAGCTGGCCGAACCCCGGACCGCCCAGCTCCTTGTCCAGGAACAGGGCCCACAGGCCGTGGTCCTTGACCTGCTGCTTGAGCGGGTCGGCGAGCATCCTGGCCTTCGGGTTGCGGGAGTAGGCGGCGCCGGGGAAGACAAGATCGAGCGGCTCGACCTCGTCCTTGCAGAAGTCCGCCACCCAGTCCAGCTGCTCCTGGAACTCTGGCTCGGTCGAGAAATCCCACGCCACCGCTGCCTCCCGGATCCGGGCCGCCGGCTGAAGCAGGCAGCACTAGAGCCCGATTCTAGAGTTCGCCCGCGAAGCTAGCTACGGCTAGCGGATGCCGTGCCAGCGACCGTGCCCCTGCACATCGGCCTTGAGCCGGGCCGCATAGGCATCAGCAGTTTCGCCGGGGTCCGCCGGGTGGTCGTCGCTGCCCGGCTCCGGCTGCGGCCTGAGCTCTTCACGCAGGGACTTGATCCAGAACGCGACGGCGCAGATCGCAAAGATCGGCCATTCGAAGGTGTAGGCCCAGCTCAGCTCGTTGCCGGCTTCGGCGCGATGCAGCTGCCAGCTGCCCAGGTACAGCATCCCGGCGGTTGCCAGCACAGCGAAGAGATGCCAGGCCAGCCATTTCGGCCTGAGCAAGACCCGCCAGTGCGTGCCGCCCAGTGCTACCAGCCCCGCCAGGGCAGCAGCGCGGTGATTGCCACCACGGCGAACAGCAGCGTGAGATAAGCGATCGACAGGTGGAACAGGCGCATCGGCGCCGCAGCCTCGCCGGCCGCGACCCGTGACCTCAGCCGGTGCGCCTCGACCAGGAACCAGCCGCCGAGCCCGGCTGCGCAGCAGCCGTAGACCGGACCTGCATACACAGCCAGCGCCAGGGTCACGCCAACCATCGCGTAGGAGTAGCCGAGAATCTTCCGGGCCACGGTGGCGGCGGACGCCACCACAGGCAGCATCGGGACTCCGGCCGCCGCGTAGTCGTCCTTGAACTTCATCGCCAGCGCCCAGAAATGCGGCGGCGTCCACAGGAAGATCACCGCGAACAGCAGCACGGCCGGCCAGCTGACTGTGTCTGTCACGGCCGCCCAGCCCACCAGCACCGGGAAGCATCCGGCCGCGCCGCCGATGACGATATTGGAGGCGGTCCGGCGCTTCAGCACCATGGTGTAGACGAACACATAGAAAAGGATGGCGCCGTCGGCCAGCGCAGCGGACAGCCAGTTCGCCAGCAAGCCGAGCATGAGCGTGGACGCCGCGCCCAGCAGGATGCCGGAAGCGAGTGCCTCGGCCGGCTTGATCGCGGCGGGCGTGCCCTTGGCCACCAGCGGGCGACGCGACGTCCGCTTCATGACCGCGTCGATGTCGCGGTCCAGGTAGCAGTTCAGCGTGTTGGCGCTGCCAGCGGCCAGCGCGCCGCCCAGCAGGGTGACTGCGATCAGCTTGGCGCTCGGCAAGCCGTGCCGGGCCAGCAGCATCGTCGGCAGCGTCGTGACCAGCAGCAGCTCAATGATCCTGGGCTTGGTCAGCAGGAACAGCGACCTGGCAACCAGGCCGACAGAGCGCCGGCCCGGAAGCTCGACGCTGTGGCCGGCTAGTACCTGGGTCGCCTGTGTCACTCCTGCGCCCCCGTGTCCTCCGCTGCCGTGCCACCATCCGCCGAGTCGCCAGCAGCCGTGCCGTCAGACGCGGTGTAGCCGGGAGCCGTGTCCCCCGCCGCGGCGTCCGTGCCGGTCGCGGCAGTGCCGCCTGCCTCGGTGTCGGCGGCTACCTGGGCTCCGTGCGGCTCCGCGACCGACTCGGTGGTGCCGCCACCGGCAGCGACGCTCAGGCCGCCGGCCACCGACGCCGCTCGTGCGGTGCTCGCATCTGGCTGGCTCGAGCCGGCTGCTGCCGAGATCGGCCGCGGCGGGACCCGCCGGTGCGGCCTGCCGAACAGGTAATAGAGCACCCCGGCGATGACGATGAACAGCAGCATCGGGTACAGGAACGTCCAGTAATACCCGGATGACGTGTTGTCCGGGTTAATCGCTGCAAGGATCACACCAGCCACTGCTGTCTCCTGCCAGGTTTCATATCCGTTGTCACCTGATAACTGGCCTGGACGGCCAGGAACTCTTGCGGGGCGAGACTAGCCGGTCGAGACCGGCTGCCAGCCCCGCCGACTCCTCATCGGCGAACCACTGCAGCAGCAATGCGATACAGGCCACGATCAGCGCGGGCAGCATGCCCATCCACAGCACCGCGCCGGCCAGCTGCTGATCGTCGAGCACCGTGAAAACCTGATGCCCGGCCACAACGTAGGCCGGATACACCACATGAGGGCCGAATACCAGCACCATTCCCGCCACAGTCGAGACTATGACCGTGCTCACGACCAGCTTTACTCGGTGCAGGGGGGCACTCTTCGGCCGCAGCGGCCGTGACCCGCTGAGCTGAAGCCAGAACATGATCCCCGCGGCGAGGAAACTGGCATGTTCCGCCAGCGCGACAGCGCCGCTGTCGCGCGCTTGGTCGAACAACGCCGGTATCAGCCAGCCGACCCAGACCACGTTGAACACGACCACCCAGAGCAGCGGCCGTGCCACCGGCCATGGCGTCGACGGTGGCCTGCTTGCCGCAGCATGGACGGCCTCGCCGGATGACACGCCGGCGGGCCGGCCCAGCCGCACCGACTGAGCCAGCGCCAGCCATGGCGCGCCTACGACGACGAGGCCGGGACCCGCGACGGCGAGCAACAGCTGCTGAACGGCCCGGACCCAGATGTACACGTCCGACCAGTAGCCGATGGGCCACACCAGCGCCACCAGGACGATCAGCAAGCCAAGCTGGAACAGCAGGCCCTCACGCCGCAGTTGCTGCCTGGCGGCACCGTCCGGCAGGCCGGTGCTGCCGCCGCGCAGCAGCCCGCGCAGGCCGACCAGGTGTGCAGCCGCGAGGACCAGATAGCAGACCAGCACCGGCCAGCTGGCCGACCAGTGCGAGAACGCTACGTCCACCGGGTTGCCTCCTGCTGCCGACCTGCCGCGTGCTGGCCCTGCACTAGTGGACCAGGTAGAACAGAATCCAGAACACCACCGCGACAACGGCAAGGTAGTTCCAGGTGACGGTGAACGCGCTCAGCGATGCCTGGAACCGCTGCACGGCAAACGCCTCGGCGTAGGTCGGCGGCTGTTCCACGAACGAGATCTCCGGGATCGCCCGGCAGCGCATGATGAGGATTTCGAGCCACACCATGACGCAGAACACGACCGTGAGGAAGATCGGGCCGTAGCCCACGAAGACGCTGGCAAATCCGCTGGAGCCGGGCCAGAACGGCAAGTCCGCAAGCTGGTAGATCTGGAAGCCCACCGCGGCCAGGCCGAGGACGAGGGCTACCAGCGCACCGGCCTGCCAGGGTGCCTTCTTCCCGGCCTTGATCCGTTGCAGCACCAGCGTCTGGATCGCCGCGCTGACCACCACCAGCAGCATGATCAGCACGCCTTGCCACATCTTCGGCGGGCTGAAGGAGGCTGTGCCGGTCGGATACCACAGGTGATGCGAGTTCAGTGCCTTCAGGTAGAAGAACGCGAATCCGAACGCGCCGAACAAGAAGGACAAGGCTCCCACGGCCAGCCGGACGCCGGTCCAGGAGGCGTTCAGCGCCGACTCGTGGTAAAAGCTCGCCTCCTCCTCGGCCGGGCTCATCGCCGACGGCGGCGGTGCGGTCGTCTCGGCCATGTCTTATGCCTCCGCTCGAACTGCTGCCGCGCCGGAGATAGCCGCGCTGAGCACGCCGGCAGGCGGGTTCAGGTCGGCGACCGGGAGCGCATCCTTGACGCCATAGTCGTAGGGGCCGGACAGGACGACTGGCACCTGGTCGAAGTTGCCGGGCGGCGGCGGCGACGAGACCTGCCACTCAAGCCCGCGCGACCGCCACGGGTTCCCGACTTCCGGCTCGCGCACGATGACGGTCGACCAGACGAAGTTGATCACGAACAGCAGGATCGATCCGCCGAGGAAGAACGACGAGATCGACACCCACACGTTCAGCGGCTGCAGGTTCAGCGCGTACTCGAACACCCGTCGCGGCTGGCCGGCCATGCCGATCGCGAACAGCGGCAGGAACGTCGAGTTGAACGCGATGAACATGATCCAGAACTGCCACTTGCCGAGTGTTGCGTTCAGCTTGATCCCCATCATCTTGGGCAGCCAGAAGTACAGACCGCCCATGAATGCGAAGATCAGTCCGCCCATGATCGTGTAGTGGAAGTGCGCCATCACGAAGAAGCTGCCGTGCTCGGTCGTGTCGGCCGACACGTCGGACAGGAACACGCCGGAGACGCCGCCGATCAGGAAGTTGAAGTACATTCCCAGCGCGAAGAGCATCGGCACGGTGAAGCGGATCTTCGCCTTCCAGAAGGTGCCGAGCGCCACCAGGTAGATAAACCCGGTGGGGATCGAGATCAGCTCCGTCGTCAGCATGAACAGCGGGCGCATGTCCGGGTTGATGCCGCTCATGAACAGGTGGTGCTGCCAGACGAAGAAACTCAGCAACCCGACGCCGAGCATGCCGGCCGCGGCCACCTTGTAGGCGAACAGCGGCTTGCGGCACATCACCGGGATGATCTCCGAGACGATGCCGAAGCCAGGTAGCGCCAGGATGTACACCTCAGGATGGCCGAAGAACCAGAACAAGTTCTGGTACAGGTAGCTGCTGCCACCCAGGGTGTCCAGGAAGAACGACGTCTGCGCGGTCCGGTCCATCAGCAGCATGTACATGCCGCCGACGAGCACCGGCGCGGCCAGCACCATCAGGAACGACGTCGTCACCATCGCCCAGACGAACATCGGCAGCCGGCTCCAGCGCATGCCCGGCGCCCGGTAGCAGATGACCGTGACGATGATGTTGAAGCCCGCCAGGATCATCGAGATGCCCATCAGGCCGAACGCCATCGCGTACGAGTCAGCGCCGATAGTGGACTGAATCGACAGCGGTGCATAGCCAGTCCAGCCGAACGGGAAGCCGCCCAGCAGCAGTCCGGACAGCAGGATCAGGAACGCGCACGGGGTCAGCCAGAACGACAGCGCCTCGATCCGGGGGAACGCCACCCGCTTCGAGCCGATCATGAGCGGGACCAGGTAGTTCCCGAACGGACCGAGGATGACCGAGGTCATCAGCATCATCATCATCGTGCCGTGCTCGCCGACGATCTCCACGTAGACCTGGGAGGTGAAGGTGTGGTGCACCGGCGACAGCAGCTCGGTCCTGATCGCCATCGCGAACAGCCCGGCCGTGCAGAAGTAAATGATCATGCCGACCAGGTACTGGATGCCGACCACCTTGTGGTCGAGCTCGTACCGGAAGTACTTGGCTACTCCGCCTCGCGACTCGGTTTCCTGAGTGTTAGCGATGCTCTGCGGTCGGCCGAGCATCTGGCGGACCACGTCGTTGAACACGCCGAGACCAGCGAGCCAGCCGACGATGGCTAGCACATAGCCGAGCACTATCGGCCAGTCCTTGGAGTCGGACAGCGCAACGTTCGGATACAGGCCGTTGCCAGTCCCGGTCAGGTAGCTACCCAGGAACGACCCGACCAGGTAGCCGATGACCGCCCCGATGATCGCGGTATGGATGGCTGGCCGCATCCACCAGGGCCGTGGCCCGGCCGCGGCGGACGAGCCGCCGCCGCCGGACCCTCGCGTCTGCTCCGGCTGTGTCTCGATGGCCATCAGGTCACCTCTTCATCGCTGCGTCGGACGGGATCACGGCTGAACCGGGTCGTTCGGCGGGTAGTAGAAGCCATTGCCACCGGTGATGCCGCCCTTCTTCAGGGCCGCGCTGAGCTGCGGGATGACCGTCGGGTCATACACGGTGGCGTATGGCGGCAGGATCCTGGTCACCGAGGCCAGCTGGACCCGCGTCCTAGCCGCCCAGGCGAGGAATGCGGCCTTGCTGACGACGTGCCCGTAGTCGAACATGGCGCCATGCCAGAGGCCGCAGAGCTCGTCACACCGCACCGTGACCAGGCCCGTCTGCATCGGCTTGGTGAAGGCGACGTTGTTGACGCCGGGGTTCGCATCGGCCTTAACACCGAGCTGGTAAGCCCAGAAGCTGTGGATGACGTCGATCGAGGTGACGTTGAACTGCACCTGCTGGTCGACCGGAAGCATCAGCTCGGTCGTCTCGAAGCCACCGAACTGCGGGTACCGGTAGGTGAATCTCCATTGCTGGCCGATGACCTGCACCACCAGCGGATGAGCGTTGTTGCTGGGCAGCCAGATCGGGCTGGGCCCCTCCCCGGCCCCGGCGCCGGCAAAGCCGGTCCAGGCCAGTTCATAGGTGCCGAAGACGGCCAGCGACAGCACGATCACCGCGGTCGCGGTGATCCAGAAGGCCTGGATCCTGGCGTGACCGAAGATCGGCGGCCCGTCTTCGTCGTCGCCTTCGCGGTGCCGCCAGACGATCACCGCGTAGGCCATGAAGATGAGCACGAAGATCATCACTGGCGCCGCCAGCACGGCCATGACCTTGATGGTGAACTGCTGGCTCGCGGCCGAATCGGACATGGTCCCTGGCGGCAGGTGCGGACCCCAGACCAGGTAGATCAGCAGGTCTGCGGCCAGCGCCAGCGGCAGCCAGATAATGAACATGCGCAAGCCGTGATTGGGCCCAGCCGGGCCAGCCGACTGCAGCTCTTCCGGTGTCGTGGCGGCCATCAGCCCACCACCTCCATGTTGCCGGTCATGTAACCGATCGTCTGCATGGGACCGCCGAATCCGTCGATGAAGCCGCCGCCGCAGGGGATCCTGCATTGCCAGAAGTACGCGCCGGTAACCCGTGGCGATCTGAAGGCGAAGGTCATTGTCGTGTGCGGTCCGGACGTGCATGGCGATGTCCCGCACAGGTTCGCGCTCAGCGGCGGCGAGGCCATCGGCACGTTCACGTTGATACTCGGGATCGAGAACGTGTGCGCCACGTTGCAGCCGGACCAGGAGTTGATCACGCTGGCCGGCGTGCCGTTGACGAGCGCGACGCCGCCGACGGTGCCGGTTACCTTGCTCCAGAAGTTGTTCCGCAGCGGCGTGCAGCCGTCGTAGCCGTAGATCGTCATGTGGATCAGAGAACCGGCCGGCACCTGGAAGACCGTCGTGTGCACCCACTGATGGGTGGTCGGATCCTGGATGAAGTACGAGACCCAGTCCGGATGAGCGGTCACCGTGTTCTGCGGGTCCTCCTGCATGACGACATTGACGACGGCACCGGTGTCCGGCGCGACGTTCGACCCGAAGGCGACCGTCGGCGGACTGCCCAGCAGGTAGTGGATCACCAGGAAAGCGGCGCCGGCTACCACGAGCACGAACGCCACGACCAGGGTAACGACACGGGCCAGCAGGGACACCGGCCATCACCTCGCTTCTGCGCGCGCCAGACGACCCAGCGGGTTCCCGGCATAGTTGCGCGACGTCTGAGCCATCACTGACGTTGAACGTGTCTGATCTTGCGATCACCGGTCACCCCACGGCAAGTACGACGCCCCTCAATGACGAAATTGTCATAGATGGCTGGCTGCACGTTAAGTAACTGGCTGACTGCTCCGCGTGAATCGTAGCGTCCGGGAGTTGACCTGGACCGGCCGAATGGAGTAGATCCTCTGTTGTCACCTGCGTGGACCTTCAGCTTTCGATGATGCGGATCTGGCCGGAGTCGACGCAATCGAGGTAATGGGCCTGATGACTGTTACGAGCGCTGAGCTGCTTCCGTCGCAGCAGCGCATCCTGGTAGTCGATGATCAGCCGGAGATTCGTGATGTTGTCGCGCGCGCGTTGAGCGCGGCCGGCTATGCAATCGACTGCAGCAGCGATGGCGCTGCCGGGCTCCGGCATGCCCTGACCGGCGATTACCAGCTGGTCATTCTCGACCTGGTGATGCCCGAGACCGACGGCCGCACCGTACTGACCCGGCTCTGCCAGCAGCGTCCTGGCCAGGCCGTGCTCGTGCTGTCCTGCGTCGACGACGTGCCCACCAAGGTGGACTGCCTGGACCTGGGTGCGCAGGACTACCTGACCAAGCCGTTCGCGCTTGACGAACTGCTCGCCAGGGTGCGGGTGCGGTTGCGCGCCGGTCAGGGCGGCGGCCAGCAGGACGGCGGGCACCAGCAGAGACAGCACAGCGGCGACCACCAGCTCGGCGAGATCATCCGGGCCGGTCAGCTGGTGCTGGACCTCGGCCGGATGCAGGCGGATGCCGGGCTAGGCCCGATCCCGCTGACTAGGCTCGAGGTCCTGCTGCTCCGCGAGCTGATGGAGCATATCGGCGAGTCAGTTCCGAAGGGCACGCTGCTGGCGACAGTATGGGGGATCGACTTCGACCCCGGTTCGAACGTCGTCGACGTGTGCGTTCGGCGACTGAGATCAAAGCTGGGATTTGACTTGATCGAGACGGTGCGTGGTGCCGGATACCGGCTCGCTTCCTGACGCAGCGCTGGCGACACCTGCCCACCGGTGGCAGGTGCAGCCCGGTCAGCTGCCCGACCTGGCCGAGTTGCGATCCTGGCCGCACTGGATCGACCTGGCCTGGCTGCTGCTGTGGCTGCTCGGGCTGGTGTGCATCGTGCTCTTCGGCCGGCGGGAGGCCATCCCGTTCCACCTGATCTGGATCAGCTTCGCGCTGCTGTACAGCGTGGTCTGGGTCCTGATGTGGCATGGGCGCCGCCGCCACACGGCCGGCGCCGAGCACCTGCGCATCGGCACCGAGAACCAGCGGCTGCTCGCCACCCAGCGCCAGTTCCTGCAGGACGCGTCGCATCAGCTCAGGACGCCCATCACGATCGCGCTCGGGCATGCTGAGCTGCTCGCCAGGAACCTGGCGGACGGCCAGGACAAGCGCGATATCGAGGTCGTCGTGGGCGAGCTGAACCGGCTGCGGAAACTGAGCGAGCGACTGCTGCTGATCGCCGCTTCGGCCAACCCCGGATTCCTCGTGCCCGAGCCGGTGGCACTCGACGAGTTCACCGCCGAGGTGCTCTGGCGATGGCGGCACGCGGCAGACCGCACGTGGCAGTTCGGCCGTCTCGACGACGTCAGAGTGCGCGCCGACCGGGAGCGACTCGGCCTTGCCGTCGACGCTCTGCTGGAGAACGCCGTCCAGCACACCAAGCCCGGCGACGTGATCAGGATGTCCGTCATCCGCGACGATGACGCCGGCCTTGCCAGGCTGACCGTGGCCGACGGCGGGTCCGGGATCGCCCCGGCCGAGCTCGGCTATATCTTCGACCGGTTCGCGACGGGAACGGCGTCCGATGGGCGCCGCGGCACTGGTCTTGGACTGTCGCTTGTCCGGGCCGTCGCCCGTGGTCATGGCGGCGAGGTGCAGGTCTACAGCACGCTGGGCGCGGGCAGCACGTTCGCGATCTGCCTGCCGCCTGCCCCGGCAGCTGGCCAGGCCGAGGGCAGGCATGAGCTAGCTGCCGATCCGTACGGCAGGCTGGGGGCGCGATGAGCTTCGGCTGGCTGCGCCGGATGAGCCGGACCACCAAGATCGCCATTGCTAGCGTTTCTGTGCTCGCGGCAGTAGTTGCCCTAGTGTCGCTGAGCGGAAGCGCGGCCGGGAAGCCGGCCTCAGCGCCACCGCTGGCCCGCAGCTTTGCCCTGGCTGAGGTCGGTCAGCCTGGTCGTACCGTATCCCTGAACAGCTACCGCGGACGGCCGGTCGTTATCAACTTCTTCGCCTCGTGGTGCGCACCGTGCAAGCGGGAGACCCCGATGCTGGCCAGGTTCTACCAGGCCAGCAACGGCCGCGTCGACGTGATCGGCGTCGATGCCAACGACGCCACGGCCGCGGCGCTGCGGTTCCTGCACCAGGCCGGGGTCCGGTATCCGGTGGGCTTCGACCCATTCCCATCGTCCACCACGACCTCGTATGGTGTCCTGGCACTCCCGCAGACGTTTTTCCTGAACGCGCAGCACCGGGTCGTCAAGCACGTCATCGGCCAGCTGAGCATGAAACAGCTGACCGCTGGCGTCGCCCTGATGGACGCGAGATCTCACCAGAATCGAGGCTGAACCAGTGTCGTCGCCGACCCGCACTCCCCCGCGCCGCCAGGTCAGCCCCACCGGCTGGCCGGTTCGCCGTACCCCGAAGTGGGTGCTGATGACGCTGGCCGGACTGCTCGTGATCGCGGCGGCGGTCGCCCTGGTGCACAAGCCTTCTCAGGCCGAGCGGGCTACCGACCTGCGCGGCGTGCTAGCGGAGATGACTACCGACATCCAGTCCTGCGCGGCTGGCGTCGGTGAGTCACTGTCCGCGCTGCGCCAGGTCCAGGCCGAGCACCCTCGCAATAGCACCGACGTGTCAGATGGCATCCTCGTCGCCCAGAATGGCGCGCAGGAATGCGCCCCCGCCAACAACGAGCTGATCGACAACCTGGAGAGCTACCAGGTGCCCGAATCGCTGGCCGGCTTCCGGCTGGCCGGCGCGGTGACCGGCCTGGTGAACTGGGCCGCGCCGGATGCGCAGCGAGTCGATACGGACGTGGCGGCGCTGCTTGCTGCCCGTACCCCGCAAGCCCAGGGCCGGGCAACGCTGGCACTCAGCCAGGCGCTCAGGAAGCTCAATGCCGACCGGGCCGGTGTGTACAAGCTGGTGAACACCGCGATCGCCGCGCTGGCCATGCATGCCGCGCCGCCGGCGCTGCCGGGATGATCGCCATGTCGCCGACCCGCCTAGCCGGAATGGGAGCGTGAGCCCCGTTGTCCGGCATGAACTCAGGTCTGAGTAACACCAACCCGACGCTCGTCGCCGCGTTCCGGGCCGCGCTCCTCCACCAGGGCCTGATCGTCGTCGCCCTGCTGGCCGTGCTCGCGCTCGTCTGGGTCTGCGTGCGCGAGTTCAGCCCTGCCACCCGGCGCGCTGCGATGGCAGGCTGGACGCAGGAGCCCGCCGCCAGGCGGCTGCTCCGGATCGGGTTCGGCATCCTGTGGATCTTCGACGGCCTGCTGCAGGCCCAGCCAGCCATGGCAGCCGGGCTGCCGGCTGGCGTCATCGAGCCGACGGCGGCGGCATCACCTGCCTGGGTGCAGCACGTCGCGAACTGGGCCGGCACCTCCTGGTCATTCCATCCGGTCCAGGCGGGGGCGGCCGCGGTCTGGATTCAGCTGGGCATTGGTGCCTGGCTGATCGCCGCTCCGCCCGGCCGGCCTAGCCGCCTCGCGGGCGCCAGCAGCGCGGTCTGGGGCATGCTGGTCTGGATCTTCGGTGAGGCCTTCGGCGGCATTTTCGCGCCCGGCCTGAGCTTCTTGTTCGGCGCGCCCGGAGCGGCCCTGATCTACTGCGTGGCAGGCCTGCTCATCGCACTGCCCGGGCGGTTCTGGCGCAGCATGGCTCTCGGCCGCCAGATCATGGCCGGACTGGGCGTCTTCCTGGTGGCCATGGCAGTGCTGCAAGCCTGGCCGGGCCGGGGCTTCTGGCAGGGCACGGTGCACGGAAAGCCCGGCCCGATCGCCGCCATGGCTTCGGCCATGTCCGGCACCCATCAGCCGCATCTGCTGTCCGTCCTGGTCAGCGACTTCGGGAATGCTGATGCGGCGCACGGCTTCGCGGTCAACCTCGTCGTCGTGCTGCTGCTGGCGGCCATCGGGCTCGCACTTGTGACCGGGAAACGGCACGTCGTCCGGCCGGCCCTGGTACTGCTGCTCGCGGTCTGCCTGGCGGACTGGGTGCTGGTCGAGGATCTCGGATTCCTGGGCGGCCTTGGCACCGACCCCAATAGCATGCTGCCGCTCGCGCTGCTCGCCTGCGGCGGCTATGTCGCGCTGACGCGGGTGCCTGCGGTCGCGCCGGCCGCCGAACCCGCGGCCGAGCCGGCCGCCGACCTAGCGTCCGCACCGGTGGCCCCCAGGCCGGCCAGGCTGCGAGTAGCGCACGCGGTCGGCTCGTCCAGCCTGCGGGCCATCGTCGCAGTCTGGGCCGCCGTCGTGGTGCTCATCGGGGCCGGGCCGATGGCACTCGCGCAGGCCAGTAAGTCCGCCGACCCGATTATCGCGCAAGCCATCGACGGCAGCGCCGCGCCGCTGAACTTCGCCACGCCGGGCTTCGCGCTGACCGACCAGGCCGGCCGCCCGGTCAGCCTGGCGACCTTGCATGGCAAGGTCATCCTGCTGACCTTCCTCGACCCGGTATGCACGTCGGACTGCCCGCTGATCGCGCAGGAGTTCCGGGCCGCGGATCAGTTGCTCAGCAAGCAGTCACGGCACGTCGAGCTGGTCGCCATCGTCGCCAACCCGGTCGACTACTCCGTCGCTTACACCAGGGCCTTCGACAGCCAGGAAGGCCTGGCCGGGCTGCCTAACTGGCTGTTCCTCACCGGCTCACTGCGGCAGCTCCAGCAGGTATGGCGGAACTACGCGGTGGCCGCGCAGATCCTCCCGGCCGGCGGCATGATCGCGCATAGCGACCTCGCTTATGTCATCGATGGCACCGGGCACACCCGGTTCGAGTTCAACTTCGATCCCGGCCCCGGCACGGCGAGCTCGAAGTCGTCATTCGCCGGCGAGCTCAGCAGTGCTGCCCAGCAGGTCCTGAGGTCGGCGTGAGGGCGCGAACGCCATGCCCGGCGGCAGCAGGCCCGGCCGGCTCGCTCGGCGCGGCCTGGCTGGCGGTGATCGCGCTGGCGGTAACCGTACTGGCCGGCTGTGGCACTGCCCCGGCGCGGGTCACGACCGGCTCGGCCGCGACGTCAACCGCGGCGCTGCCGATCGCCACCTCGCTGGCGGTGCCCGGCGGCGCGGCCTGGGCTGTCGCGGAGCTCGGCGGGTCCAGCGCACAGCACGACAACTTCTGGGAACTGCTGGTCCGGCCGCCCGGCACGACCACCTGGAAGCTGGCGACCCCGCCCGGCGTGGCCAGCAACGGCGGGCTGATCCTGGCCAGCGCCGGGACGAGCCTGATCGCCGGATTCCGGCCGAGCCAGCTGCTGACGTTCTCGCCGCTCGCGACGACCGCTAACCAGGGCCGAAGCTGGTCTCAGGGCAACCTGGTCAGCCCCGGCCTGGCCACTGCGCCAGACGCACTGGCCGCCGGGCCTGGCGGCCAGCTGCTGGCCCTGACCGGGACCGGCACGGTCCGCCTCGGCAGCCACCTCGGCGCCAGCTGGACCACAGTCACCAGCCGGCCCTCGCTGGCCGCCACCGCGGCCGGCCGCGCCTGCGGCCTCACCAGCTTGTCTGCCGTCGCCTTCAGCGGCGCCGGTACTCCGATGGCGGGCGGCATCTGCGCCAGGCCCGGCAGCGCCGGCGTGTTCGCGTCTGTGCACGGCAGCTGGCAGCCCGCCGGGCTGCCGCTTCCCACCGCACTCCGGCGCCAGCCAGTGTCCGTGCTCGGGCTGGCCACCGTGGCCGGCCGGACCACGGCGCTGCTGGTCGCCGGGCATGGTGCGTCAGCAATGATGGTGGCCGCCTGGACGGGGGGCACCGGCAGCGCGTGGACCTTGTCCCCTGTCCTGCACGCCGGGGAGGCACTGGCATCGGTGTCGCTGTGGCCGGGCGGCGCCGCTGGACTCGTGCTGGCCGGTTCCCGAGCTGACACCATCGCCGGACCTGGCACGAACTGGCAGCAGCTCGCCCCGCTGCCCGCCCGCACGGCGACACTGGCACTCGGCCCGGCCGGACAGGTGGAGGCGCTGGCCGGCCGCGGCGGCACGGTCACCGCCTGGCAGCTCGGCAGCGGGTCCGGCGGCACGTCGGCCCGCTGGACCGTGCTGCAGACCCTGAAGATCCAGATCCCGTACGGGTCGTCCTGAGCGGAGCGTGATGAATAGCGTGCTCGACCACTGGTCGTTCGACCCCTTCCTGATCATTGTCATCGGGCTGGTCGGCTGGCACGAGATCGGGCTGGCCAGGCTCGCTCGCCGGTCCCGGCCGGACCGGACCAGGCAGCGGCGGCAGCGCTCGTTCTTCTTCTACGGTGGCCTGGCGGTGCTGCTGATCGCGGTGCAGTCGCCGGTGGACTACTGGTCGTCCGACTATTTCTACGTGCACATGATCCAGCACCTGCTGCTGATGTTCGCCGCGCCAACGCTGGTGGTGACCGGCGCGCCGTGGCAGCCGCTGCTGGCCGGCCTGCCCGGCAATGCCGGCAAGGACGCCACGCGCGAGGTGATGACCAGCAACTGGGCCAGGCCGCTGCGCGCGGCCGGCGGATTCATGCTCAGGCCCTGGGTCAGCATCGTCTTCTTCAACCTGGTCATGGTGTTCTGGCACCTCCCCGGCCCGTTCGACCTGTCCGAACGGAACCAGGCCGTGCACATCTGGCTGGCACATTCCAGCTTCTTCATCTCAGGCGTGCTGTTCTGGCTGCAGTTCATCAACTCGCCCCCGTTCCGGATCAAGATGTCACCCATCGGGCAAGCCGGCGCGCTGCTGGTGACCAACTCGTTCATGTGGGTCCTGGCCATGGCGATGGGCCTCCTGACCAGCACGTCCTGGTACTCGGTCTATGACCACGTTCCCGGCGTGACGCTGCCGGCCTTCGCCGACCAGCAGATCGGCGCCGGCATCCTGTGGATCTGCGGCGACTTCTGGGCGATCCCGACCATGATCTTCGTGGTCCGCAAGCTGATGGCCGAGGACGGTAGCGTCAGCACGGCGGTCGACCGGATGCTCGGCCGGGGCTCGCAGCGCTACCGGTGGGCCGGGCGCGGCTAACCCGTCCCCGGCTAGGCGGCGCTGCCGCCGGCGGCACGTTCGAGTTAACACAGCCGAACCATCTCGGTCATATCTTCTTCGGGTGGCTGACGGCATGATCTCACCAGACGACCCGCAGGCGGCCGACGTGCTCGGCGTCGCACGGCAGCGCGGGTACCACCGGGTTAGCCTGGAGACGGGCTCGATGGCCGCGTTCGCACCCGCACGGTCGCTCTATGCGAGAGCCGGCTTCGTCGAGTGCGATCCGTTCGCTGATTACGTGCCGAGCCCGAACAGCAGGTTCATGACGCTGTCAGTTGGCTGACGCTGCCAGCGGCCGGACGCTGCACGGGACCGTCACCGCCGGCCTTCGTGCCTCGCTGGAAGCCGCCAAACAGGAGCGACAGCACGAGCAGGATCACCAGCAGCGCCAGGATCCAGATCAGGCAGCCGCTGAGCCTGCCCATCCGCCGGCGCGGCTTACCACCGAAGCCCGCGCGCCTGCCAAATCCCGTGGGCATAGTTTCCTCCAGGCGTGTGCGGACGGCCGCGGCCCGCGGCCGTCGCTGTCAGTACCCAGCTAGAGCGAATGAATTCCCCGGCGTTTTCCGGGTAGTGAGCGGTCGCGATTACCGCCATGGCCGTCCTGGAAGGCGGAGGAACCGTGCCTCAGATGCCGCGCACCAGCCGGATCGTCAGCCGGACGGCCGCCATCGTCCTTGCCATCGCCGCCGTCATAGTCCTGCTGGTGGTACTGTCCGCCATCCGGCTGCTGCCGCAGCTGCGTAATCCGTTCGCCGAGACGACGACGGTGCGCAGCCAGCCGGCCCTGCTCAAGTCGATCACCTCGCTGAGCCGGTATGAGGCGGCCAGCGGCACCTTCCAGGTGGTCGTGTCGCTGTCCCGGCATACATCGTTCCTGCCGTCCTTTATCGAAGGCAGCCAGACGCTCTTCATCGGCGACGGTACCGTCATCGCCTACGTCGATTTCGCCGCGCTCAAAGGCAGCGCCATCAAGGTCTCGCCGAGCCGGACCGCGGTCACCGTCATGCTGCCGCAGGCCCGGCTGGAGCCAGCGGTGCTGAACGTGAGCCAGTCGTACGTGTACGCCCAGCAGCAGGGATTCCTGACCCGGGTAGCGAACTTCTTCTCCGGCAACCCCAACAGCCAGCAGCAGGTCTACGAGCTGGCCCAGCGGCAGATCCAGGCTGCCGCCCGGCGCAGCGCGCTCGTCGCGGACGCCGAGCGAAACACCACCGCGATGCTCGACGGCATGCTCGGCTCGCTCGGCTTCAGGCACGTCACCGTCGACTTCGCGACCCGCTGACGCGGCATGTCCGGCCGTTGATCACGGCACGCGCCAGCAGCAGCGTCAGTAGTCCAGCAGTTTCCGCAGCGCGGCTGTCACTTTGGCGGTGGTGGGGATGACCTGGTCTTCGAGGGCGTCGGCGAATGGCAGCGGTACGCATTCGGCCGCGACGCGCCGGATCGGCGCGTCGAGCAGTTCGAAGCCTTCGTCGGCGACGATGGAGGCGACGGTGCCGCCCCAGCCGCCCTGGTAGGGGTTCTCCTCGACGATGAGCAGCCGGGAGGTACGGGCGACCGAGGCCAGCACTGTGGCCATGTCCAGCGGTACCAGGCAGCGCAGGTCGATGACCTCGACCCGGACGCCGGAGCCTGCCAGGTCGTCCGCGGCGGCCAGCGCGATCGGCACCGTGGACGCGAGCGCGACGACGGTCACGTCCGAGCCTGGCCGGGCTACCGCAGCCTGGCCGAGCGGCACCAGGTGCCCGTCCGGCGCTGGCTCGCCGCGGCTGGCGAACAGGCCCTTGTGCTCGAAGAAGACAACCGGGTCGTCGCTGCGGATCGCGGCGGCCAGCAGGCCTACGACGTCGGCCGGGTTAGACGGGGCGACCACCTTCAGGCCGGGCACGGCCAGCGCCCAGTTCTCCACGGACTGCGAGTGCTGCGCGCCGAAGCCGAGGCCGCCGCCGTTGGCGGTCCGCACTACCAGCGGGATGGTCACCTGGCCGCCGGTCATGTACCGCATCTTGGGGATCTCGTTGGCCAGGTAGTCCCAGCAGCAGGCGAGGAAGTCGGAGAACATGATCTCCGCCACCGGCCGCATCCCGGTCATCGCGGCGCCCATCGCCATGCCGGCGATGGCCTGCTCGGAGATCGGCGTGTCCCGGACCCGCTGCGGGCCGAACTCGGCCAGCAGCCCGGCTGTGGTCTTGAAGACGCCGCCTGCCGCGCCGATGTCCTCGCCCAGGCATACCACCGACGGGTCCCGGCGCATCTCCCTGGCCAGGCCGTCCGCGACCGCGTCGCGGTAGGTGATCAGGTCCGCCACTGGTACCCTCCGTCCGCCCACACATCGGTCAGTGCCTGCGCCGGGTCGGCCGGCGCCGCGGCCTTCGCCTCGGCTACCGCGGCCGCCACGGCCTGCCCGGCCCGGGCGGTCACCGCCGCTACCTCGTCTTCCCCGACGCCGAGCCCGGCGAGCCGGTGCCGGGCCACTGTCAGCGGGTCGCGTTCCAGCCAGTGCGCCAGCTCGCCGTCGGGCCGGTAGCTGGCCGGGTCGGTGCGGCTGTGGCCGAAGTGCCGGTAGGTCTGCGCCTCCAGCACGGTCGGCCCGCCACCCGACCGGGCCCGGGCGGCGGCCCGGCCGACGGCACCGGCCACCACCACGACGTCGTTCCCGTCGATGATTTCCGCGGGCAGCCGGTAGCCGGCCGCCCGGTCTGCCGCCGGATGCTCCGCCGCGGTGACCGAGCCGATCGGCGTGTACTCCATGTACAGGTTGTTCTCGCACACGAACAAGACCGGCAGCGCCCACACCGACGCCAGGTTGAGCGCCTCGTGGAACGCGCCGATGTTGGTGGCGCCGTCGCCGAAGAACGCGACCGCGACCTGGCTGGTGCCCCGCAGCTGCGCCGACCACGCGGCGCCGGCGGCTACCGGCAGGTGCGCGCCGACGATCGCATACGAGCCGAGCATCCCCGCCGATGCCTTGGTCAGGTGCATCGAGCCGCCCTTGGCCTTGCACACCCCGGTGGCCTTGCTCATCAGCTCGGCCAGGCACTCGGCGGGCGTCACCCCGCGCGCCATCGCATGATGATGGCCCCGGTAGGTGGCGAACACGTAGTCGCCGGGCTCCAGCGCGGCGCTCGCGCCGACCGCCACCGCCTCATGCCCGGCCGCCAGGTGCGTGGTGCCCTTCACCAGCCCGGCCAGGAACAGGTCGTGTGCCGCCTGCTCGGTGCCGCGGATGACGGCCATCTGCTCATACAGCTCCAGCAGCCGCCCGGCGCCGATGCCCGCCGCGTCCGCGATCCCGGCTGTCACACCTCACCTCCTGGTCGCGGGCCCGGCGTCAGCTCGCCCCGGCCGGCCGCGGTGTTCAGGTTCGACTGGCTCTCCCGCAGCGTGTCCAGCGCACCGCCGGCGGTCCAGTACTTCCGGCCGGCCACCAGCAGCTCCTCGGCCGGGAACTTGGTGATCACCTCGCAGCCACCGGCCGTCACCACCACCTCCTCCTCGATCCGCGCCGCCGACCAGCCGTCAGCACCGGGCCAGTAAGTCTCCAGCGCGAACACCATGCCCTCCTCCAGCGGCTCAGGATGATCCAGCGACACCAGCCGGCTGAAGATCGGCTTCTCCCAGATCGACAGCCCCACACCATGCCCGTACTGCAGCGCGAACGCCGCCGTCTCATCCGGGAAGCCGAACTCGGCCGCCCGCGGCCACAGCGACACGATGTCCCCGGTCGTCACCCCCGGCCTGACCATCGCGATCGCCTGATCCATGTACTCGCGGCAGCGGACATACGCATCGCGCTGCGCCCGGGACGCGCTGCCCACCGCGAAAGTCCGGTAATAGCAGGTCCGGTAACCCAGATGACTGTGCAGGATGTCGAAGAACGCCGGATCGCCCGGCCGGATCAGCCGGTCAGAGTACACATGCGGATGCGGCGAGCAGCGCTCCCCGGAGATGGCGTTGACGCCCTCGACGAACTCGCTGCCCAGGTCGTACAGCACCTTCGCGACCAGGCCGACGCACTCGTTCTCCCGCACCCCCGGCCGGAGGAACTCATACAGCTGCTGATACGCCGCGTCCACCATCGAGCATGCCTGGGCGAGCAGGCAGATCTCGTCCCGGGTCTTGGTCCGCCTGGCCTCCAGGAACAGCTGCTGGCCGTCGACGGTCTCGATACCAGCGTCGCGCAGCGCCGCCAGCACCGGCATCTCCGCGACATCCACCCCGACCGGCTCGCCAGCCAGCCCGTACTCGCTCAGCACCCCCGCCACCTGCGCGGCCACCTCCTGCGCGATGCCCGCATCCGGGTGGAACGCGCCGCGCAGGGTCGAGATCCCCGCCCGCGCGCCGGTCCGCCGCGCACCCTCCAGCGTCGGCGGCCCGCCGGTATGATCCAGCCACGGGTTGTAAATCTGATGATGGCGGGCCGCTGACCCGAAATCCCACACCACCGGCTCGCCGCCGCGCGGCAGCAGCGCGAACCTGATCAGCTTGTCCATCCCCCAGGTGCCGATGTGAGTCGCCGTCATGTACCGGATGTTGCCGAAATCGAAGCTCAGCACCGCGCCGAGCGACGACGCGTCGAGCTTGGCTTTCAGCCTGGCCAGCCGCTCATCACGCAGCCGGCCCAGATCGACTCGCTGCTCCCAGTCCACCGCGTTCATGCCGTAAGTGTGAATCGCCATCCTCACATCACCTCATCTGTCAGCGGGTATGCCCAGCAGGCGGCCGGCGTTGCCACCCAGCAGCAGCTGCTCATCAGTGCGGCTCAGGCTCAGCGAGCAGATGTCGTCGACGGGCTTGGCCGAACCCATGTCGAACGGGCGGTCCGAGCCGAGCAGCACATGCTCCGGCCCGGCGAACCGGACCAGGTCCCGGAGCAGCGACAGGTCGTGCGTCAGGCTGTCGTAATACATCAGCCGCAGCATCAGGTCCGGGTCCCCGGCCCCGTCCGGCCTGGCCTCCGGCCGGACCGCGAACGCGTGCCGCAGCCGGCCGCGAAGCGACATCAGGGCGCCGCCGCCGTGCGCCAGCAGCACGATCAGGCCGGGGAAGCGGTCAAGCACGCCGGTGACCACCAGCTGCGCCGCCGCGATGGCTGTCTCCAGCGGGTTGCCCACCGAGTTCCACAGGTACTGACCGTCCAGCGCCGGAATGCCGAGCCCGGTCGTGGTCGGATGCACGAAGACGACAGCTCCGGTATCCGCGGCGGCCGCCCAGAACGGCAGGAAGAAGTCGTCGCCGAGATACCGGCCGCCGACGCTGGCGGGCACCTCGACGCCGCGCATTCCGGTCATCGTCATCAGGTAGGCCAGCTCGGCCGCCGCCACTTCCGGACTTTGCAGGGGAACGGCGCCAAGCCCGAGCACCCGGTCGCCGGACCGGCTCGCCGCCGTGGCCAGGCTCTCATTCTGGATCCGGCAGATCCGGCGGGCCAGCTCCAGCTCGGCCTGCACCGGCAGCAGCAGCACCCACGGCGATACCAGCAAATGGCTCACCCCGGCCGCCTCGGCCTGCTCCAGCATCGCCGCCACATCCGCGAACTCGCCCGTGACCGAGGTCAGCAGCCTGCCGTGGAACGACACCAGCGGTCGCCCGTCCTGCACGCTGACTGCGGGCCGCCACTCGTCTGGCACCGCGCTGGTCAGCATCCCGGCCGGGATGACGTGGCAGTGACAGTCGAGAATCATGGGCTGGCGCGAATCATGTCGTCGGCTCTGGCCGGCCGCCCAGGTACAGCGACCCGATCTCCGGATGCTCGAGCACCTCGGTGCCACTGCCGGCCAGCCGGACCCGGCCGTTCTCCATGACGACGCCGTATCCGGCCATCCGCAGTCCGGCCCGCGCATTCTGCTCGACCAGGAGGACCGTCTTGCCACGCGCGTTCATGTCCCGGACGGCGCTGAACACGGTCCGCAGCGTCTTGGGGGCCAGCCCCATCGACGGCTCATCCAGGATGATCAGGTCCGGGTCGAGCATCAGGCTGCGGGCGAACTCGACCAGCCGCTGCTGGCCGCCGGACAGGCTGCCCGCTTTCTTGCTGCCCCAGGCGCCGATATCGGGGAACTGCGCATGGACGGCCTCCCGCCGCTGCGCGATCAGCGCCTTGCTGCCGAGCATGTACCCGCCCAGGTCGAGGTTCTCGGTTACCGTCATCTCCCGGAACAGGCTGTGGTTCTGCGGCACGAGCACCACGCCCGCCTGGAGGACCTCCCGCGGGCTCTTGCCGGTGAGCCGCTTGCCGCGATGCAGGACCTGTCCGGAGCGGGCCTTCAGCAACCCGCTGATCGCCGCCAGCAAGGTCGACTTGCCCGCCCCGTTCGGCCCGACGATGCAGGTGATGCTGCCCGCTGGCACCGCGAAGGACACCTCATGCAGCACGTCGCCGCCGCCGTAGCCGGCCGTCAGTCCGTCGACGACCAGCACGTTCTCGGTGGTCTTGGGCTCAGTCACGATGGGCTCAGTCATCGTCGTCAGTCTCGCGGCCGAGGTAGGCATCCAGGACGCGCGGGTTCGCGCGGATCTCCTCGGGCGGTCCGGCCGCCACCACAGTCCCCGAGTCCAGCACCGTGACCTGATGACACAGGCCCATCACGAAGTCCATATTGTGCTCCACGATCAGGAACGTCTTGCCTGCCGCGTTCAGCTCCCGGATCCGGTCGCCGATGTGATTGATCAGCGACGGGTTCACGCCGCCGGCTGGCTCGTCGAGCAGCACGATCTCCGGATCCGCGACCAGCACGTAGGACAGTTCCAGGAGCTTGCGCTGGCCGTACGACAGGGTCCCGGCCAGCGCCCCGGCGTGGGCGGCAATCCCGGTGAACTCCAGCAGGTCCATCGCGTGGCTGCGGGCCGTGGCGCCACCCGCCACGGCCAGCGGGTTCCAGGAGCGATGGTGGTGCTGTGCGGCGACCAGCATGTTCTCCAGCACCGTCATGCTCGGGAAGATCCTGGTGAGCTGAAAGGTACGGCCGATGCCCGCGGCGAACACCCGGGCCGGGCGCAAGTTAGTAATGGCCCTGCCGTCCAGGTAGACCTGGCCCGAGTCGGTGCGGGCATAGCCGGTGATGACGTTGAACAGCGTCGTCTTGCCCGATCCGTTGGGCCCGATCAGGCCGGTGATACGGCCGCGGGCGACCTCGAGGTTCGCGCCGCTGAGCGCCTGCACGCCGCCGAACGCCTTGGACACTTCCTCGGTTCGCAGCAGGGCGGTCATGCGCGCTCCGATGCACGATCAGTCACGGCACCCGTCGTCCCGGCAGCGCCCGCAGAGCCTGCGGCCGGCTGGCTGCCGTCGCCGCGCCGCCGGGCCCGCCATTGGCCCAGCCGTTCCGCCGTTGTCGGGATGATGCCGCGCGGCAGCGCCACGATGACAACCAGGAAGAGCACGCCGTAGAGGATCAGGTAGATGTAGCTAGTCTGCTGCTGGAAGTACAGCCGCACGGGCTCGATCAGCAGCGCGCCCAGCACCGGGCCTGCCACCGTCCCGAATCCGCCAAGGAACGCCATCAAGACGATGGCCAGGTCGAAGAGCGGGTCGAAGCCGGACGCCGGGTCGATCAGGCCGATGTAGTACCACAGCAGCCCGCCGACCATCGCGACAGGCACCGCGGAGATGACGAACGCGCCGAGCTTGACCGGCATCGCCCGCACGCCCAGGCCGCTGGCCCGGTCCTCGTCATCGCGGATAGCGCGCAACTGCAGGCCGAATCTCGATCGCCGGATCAGCCACGATGCTGCCACCGTAGCGACGGCGATGGCGAAGGCCGCGTAGTAGAACGGGTTGTTGTAGGTGGCCGCCTGGAAGTTGATGGTCGGCGCGAGCAACCCGGAGGTGCCGCCGGTAAGCGACGGCAGGTTGTAGGCCATCAGCTGGAAGATAAAGAAAACAGCGATGGTGACCACGACGAACGTGTGCCGCCGGACGCGCAGCGCGACGATGCCGAACGGCACCGCCAGGATGGCGCCGACCAGGCCGGTCAGCGGCAGCAGCGCAAAGACGTCAGAACCCTGCAGGTGCCAGTCGTTGGTGGCGACCCCGGTGAAGTAGGCGCCAGTGCCGAAAAAGACTGCATGCCCCAGTGAGATATAGCCGCTATACCCGGAGAAGATGTTCCAGCCGGCCGCGGCGGCGACGAAGATGAGGGTAAGGACGCCGTAGTTGGTGATCGCCGCGTTGGTGAACACCAGCGGGAAGACCGCCAGCGCGGCTAGCAGGACGACAAGGCCGGCCGAGCGCGCTGCCGGCGTCAGCCGCTCCGCCGTTGTCGAGGTCCCGGTCCCCGTGCTTGCGGTCACTGGGCCCTCGCCGCTTCCTTGCCGAACAGGCCGGACGGCTTGATGACGAGCACGATCACCAGTACCCCGTAGTACACCGCAGTGGACCAGGTGGGCTGCCAGATGTTCACGACCTCCTCGGCGGTGACCATGAACATCGCTGCCGCCAGCGCGCCCCCGATGCTGCCGAGGCCGCCGAGGATGACGATGGACAGCAGCCGGGAGATCAGGTCATAGCCGGTATCGGGATTGAACCCCGGGTTCGTGATGCCGAATACCATGCCGCCCACGGCAGTCACCGCGACGCCGATGCCGAAGGTGAGCGCCGCGACCCTGTCGACGTTGATCCCGATCAGCCGGGCGGCCACCTTGTCCTGGACGGTGGCCCGGACTGTCCGGCCGAACGTTGTCCGGTACAGCATCAGGTAGATGCCCAGCAGCGCCACCACCGCCAGCCCGAACCCGATCAGGTAGATGTACGGCAGGTAGAACCCGAGCACGTGCACGGTGGCTGACATGTACCCGGACTGAATCGTGACCGGGGTGCTGCCGAAAACCTGGTAGAGGGTCCCCTCGATGATGACCGCCACTGCATAGCTGACGAGCAGCGACATCGCGGTGCGCTCCCGGCCGCGCAGCCGCCGGATGAACGCCCACTCGATGAAGACGCCGAGCAGGAACATCACCGGGATGGTGATGACCAGGCCAACGAGCGGATCAAGGTGCAGGTGCACGGAGAGTGCGTAACTCAGGTAGGCCGCGAGCACGACGAGGATGCCCTGGGCGATGTTGATGATGTCCAGCACGCCGAAGATCAGCGTCAGGCCCGCTGCCATCAGCGCGTAGACCGCACCGCCCAGTATTCCGTCGACGATAGCCTCGGCGAACTTAGCCATCGGCCAGGACCGCCCTCGCTGACTTTACCCGCAGCTCTCCGTGCACCTGCTCGCTCACTTGCCCCAGGCTGCCTTCGGGTACTGCACCGCAACCGCGCCGTTGCCCGGCGGCAGGACCTGAACGAGCGAGCCCTTCTGCCACTGGAACACGAACGCGGTAGCTTGCAGGTTCTGGCCGACCGAGTCGAACTTCACCGGACCCTGGACACTGGTCAGCACCTTGCCGCTGTGCAGGTAAGTGATGATCTTGGCATTGTCCAGGCCATTGGTGGCCTTGACCGCCTGCGCCATCACCTGACCGACCGAGTACGCCTCGGCCACGTCGGCGTTCACGCCCGACGGCGTGCCGCCGTACTGGGCGATGTACTCGGCGACCATCGCCTTGCTTGCCGGGTTCGGCGAGCCGCCGTACCAGGCATTCGGCACCATCACTCCCTCGGTGTTGCCGACGCCGCCGACTGCCTTGACATACGTCGAGCCCTGGTCCGGGCCGGCGGTGGCGATGAACACCTTCGGGTTGTAGTGCTGCTGCACGAACGCCTGGGTGAAGGCGGAGATGGTGGGCACATCGACCGATCCGAGCACCACTACCTCGGCCTTGCTGGCAGCCACCTGGTCGGCGATGCCCTTGTACTGCGTCGGCTCAGCCGGGAACACCTTGCTGTACACCGACTTGATCCCGGCCGCGGCCAGCTTCTGCTGCGCGAACGTGATCTGCGGCTGGGTGAAGGGGTCGTTGCTGGTGGGGAACGCTGCGGTCGTCGGCCGCTGGCTGGCAGGCAGCGACGTCAGGTAATTGATCAGCGGCAGCAGCGAGGCCTCGACCGGCAGGCTGACGTCGAACAGGTTCGGCAGCTTGGTGGCGAACACCGACGGCGCGCCGCCGGCGCCCTCGACGAATGCGTAGCCATACCGGTGCGCGACCTGCACCGACGGGCCGGTGAGCAACGAGGAGAACGGCCCGAACAGCAGGTTGACGTGGTCCACGTTGATCAGCGTCTGGTAGTTGGTGACCGCCTGCGTAGGCGAGCTGGCGTCGTTGATGATGACCAGCTTCACCTTGCGGCCGAGGAGTCCGCCCGCGGCGTTCTGGTCTTTGGCCCACAGCTTGTAGCCCCGCTGGAAGGCCAGCCCGTCGCCGGAGAAGCCGCCGGTCAGGGACAGCGAGGCGCCGATCAGGATCGGGCTGGACGATGCAGTCGATCCTGACGTTGTCGATGGTGAACTGCTGCAGGCGGCAACGAGCGCAGAGGTCATTACTGCCGTGGTGCCGAGAGCAAGAAACCGGGCGCGATGCGTAAGCAATCTCATCCCCGGTACTCCTTCCAGTGAGGAAAGGCCCGATCGATCGGAAAACCAACCGGGATTACCGGCAGGTTAAGGTAGTGAGACCGCCGCCTCACCCTGTTTTGTCTGTTCCGTCCCCCGAGTTTTCCCCGGGTGCGCCGACCGGCTCGAGCCCGTCGGCAACTACTGCGTTCTCACTCACCAGCTCGAGTCCGGCCGCACGGGCCTGCAGCTCGAGCAACGACGCGAAGTCCTGCTCTCCGTAACCCTGACCGACGAGGCTCTGCACGATCTGGTGCACGAGCGCGGCCACCGGCATTGGCACCTCATGCTCGCGGGCCGCGGCCAGGCCGAGGTCGAAGTCCTTGCGCAGCAGCACAGAGGTGAACGTGGCGTGATAATCCAGGTTCACCAGTGCCGGGGACTTGTACCGGGTGAAGGTTGAGCCCATGACACTGTCGTTAATGCAGGCCAGGAACGTGCTCCTGCTGACGCCTGCCTTCTGCGCCAGCACGGTGACCTCGGCCAGCGACTGGATGACGACGCCGAGGAGCAGGTTGTGGCACAGCTTGACCGTGCGGGCGATCTCACCGGGGCCGACGTAAGTCGCCCCGGCGCCGAGCAGGTCCAGATACGGGCGGGCCTCGTCCGCAGCGACCGGGGCTCCGGACACCGCGAACGTCAGCCGGCCGGCCGCGGCGACGCGCGGGTTGCCCATCACCGGCGCTGCCAGGAACTGCGTGCCGCGCCGCGCGAGTTCCGCACGCACCTGACTTGACGCTTCCACGGACACCGTCGACAAGTCGATCACGATCTCGGGTGCCTGCGAGCCGGACATCAGCCCGGCCGGGCCGAGCAGTGCGTCGATCAGGTCCTGCGAAGTGCCCACCATGACGAAGACCACCCTGGCCCCGGCCAGTTCGTTAGCCTGGTCGACCACCTTGGCGCCATCGGCAGCCAGCGGCTCGGCGCGTGCCTTGGTCCTGTTATAGACCGAGACGTCCAGGCCGGCGGCAAGCAGCCGGCGGATCAGCATCGAGCCCATCCGCCCTGTTCCCAGCCAGCCGACCTGGCCATCAGGCTGATCGCTCATTACCGTCCTTCCGGAGAGCCCGGCTCGGCCACAATCGTTTGCACAATGAAGGGTGGCGCACCAGCAATGCGGTTGTCAATGGCAGGAACCGGCCCGTTTAAGCGGGCGGCCCGGTGGACCCGCGGACGATGAGCTCCGGCGCCAGGTAGAGAACTTTGACCAGGCCCTCATGACCCGCGAGCTGATCGGTCAGCAGCTTCGCTGCCTCCGTTCCGACCTGGTAATGCGGGAACGCGACCGTGGTCAGCGGCGGCCTCAGCATGTTGATGAACGGCATGTCATTGAACCCGACGACCGAAACCTGATCCGGACAGCGCAGCCCGGCCTCCTCCAGCGCCTGATAGCAGCCAACCGCCAGCATGTCGTTGCCAGCAGCCACCGCAGTACAGTCGGCACCGGCCGCCAGGATCTCGCGGGCGCAGCGGTAACCCTCGTCGATCGAGAACGCGCGGGCGAACACCACCTGGCCGGGCGCCACCGGGAGGTCAGCGGCAACCATGGCGGACATGAACCCTCGATACCTGGCCAGGCCGGTGGACACATCCTGCGGCCCGGCGATGCAGGCGATGTGCCGGTGCCCCAGCGCCGTCAGATGACTGACCGCCATCCGGACGCCGCGCTCGTTGTCGACGGTCACCGACGGGAAGCTGTAGTCCTCGGCTATCCGGTTCATCAGCACGACAGCCAGCCCGGCCTGTGCTGCCTCGGCCAGCAGCGGGCTGTGCAGATGGGCGGTGGCGAACACGAACCCGTCGACGTGGCGCGCCCGCATCTGCTCGAACAGCCTGCGCTCACGTGCGTCATCGCCGTCAGTGTTACCGATAAGCGCCACGTAGCCGCTGGCGTCGAGCCGGTCCTCAAGACCGCGGACTATCGGCGGGAACAGCGGGTTGTTCAGATCAGGGATCAGCACGCCGATGGTGTGCGAGCGGCGCGTGCGCAGGCTGCGGGCCACGGTGTTCGGCAGGTAACCGAGTTCGGCCGCGGCCGCCAGCACCCGGCGGGCGGTTTCCTCGCTCACCAGTAGCCGGGTCTCCGGGTTGAGCGCACGGGACGCGGTCGCCGAATGCACGCCAGCACGGCGTGCCACGTCCTTCAGCGTCACGGCTGGCTCTGGCATCACCGCTCCCGCTCTGCGAGTTCGCCGGGCCAGCTCTGATCTGGCTCTCCGGAATCGTATCGTCGCTGGCCCGAACGTGACAGGATGCGCTAGCGCTGTCGTGATCAGTTATAACTACCGGCAACGGGATGGCCGGTCACGCCACCTGGAGTTCTGCTGGGTGTTGACTCGGCCCCGTGACGGCCTAAAGTTAACAAAGCGCACTCATCCCGCCAGGAGGAAATTATATGGCGCCAACGCTCGGTCAGCGGTTGCGTGCGCTGCGGGTCGAACGCGGGCTCAGCCAGGCAGATCTTGCCGGCGACCTGGTGTCGCCCAGTTATGTCTCGCTGATCGAGTCGGGCCGCAGGTCGCCGGAGCGCGAGGTGCTTGAGGGCCTGGCCCGCAAGCTCGGCTGCTCGGTGTTCTACCTGGAGTCCGGCGTGCTGCCCGAGGAGCTTAACGAGCAGCGGCTCAGGCTGCAGTTCGCTGAGATCGCGCTGGCCAACGGCGCTCTGAGGGAGGCCAGGGACCGCTTCGCCGAGCTGGCGGCACAAGCGCGCGGTGAGATCCGGCACTCGGCCAGCTGGGGACTGGTCCGCGCCGAGGAGGCCGCCGGTGACCTGGACGGCGCCGTTACGCACCTGGAGGAGCTGCTGACTGCAGCCCGGGCGAGCGAGCCAGGTACCCCCGGACTGATGCTGCTGCTCAACACCCGCTGTCGCCTTTACTCCGAAGCGGGCGACTTGTCGCGAAGCATCGAGGTCGGCGAGGATGCACTGCGGGAAGTCCGGGCGCTAGGACTAGAAGGCTCCGAGGACGAGATCAGGCTCGCGACCACGCTGGTATCCAGCTACTGGTCACGCCGGGATCTGTTCTCAGCGCAGCGGCTTATCAGCCAGGTCATCGAGCAAGCGGAGAGCCTGGGGTCGCGGACAGCACAAGGCCGGGCGTACTGGAATGCGTGCCTGGTCGCCGAGGCCAGGGGCGACCTCACGCTGGCGCTGGACCTGGCGCAGCGCTCGCTGGCGCTGATGTCGGAGTCGTCTCTCGACCTGAACCTGGCCGCCCTGCGGATCACTTACGGCTGGCTGCTGCTGCGCTGCGACCCGCCGCGGCTCGAGGAAGCCGAGGCCGCGCTGGCTCGCGCGCATGAGGTGCTGACCGAACTCGGGCACGATCTCTACCTGACGAACTGCGAGACCGAGATGTCCCGGTGTGCGCTGCTTCGTGGTGACCTTGACCAGGCCGCCGAGCTAGCGGGGCAGGCCATCGCGCGCAGCACCCAGGGCGGCGAGACGGACAACGCGCGCGTCGTCAGCGGGCTCGCGCTCATCCTGAGCGGACAGACCGACCAGGGTGTTGCCGAGGTGTCAGCCGCCGCCCGCCGGATTGAGGACGCCGGATCGCCACGGGACGCCGCGCAGGCCTGGCGCGAGCTGGCCGAGGTGCTGCTACTGCGGGACGACCCGCAGCAGGCCATCGCCGCGCTCCGGAAAGCCGCCGACTGCGCGGGCGCCCGCCCGATGATGATCCGCAGCGACGTGGTGCTGCGGCTGCACAAGCCTGCGCCGGTAAGCTAACCCGCGGTCCTGGTCAGGCTCCGCAGCAAGAAGCCGACCGACTTCGCCCGGTAGTCCGACAGGTTCTGCGGCCGGCCGAAGCGGTGACCCTCGTCCTCGTAGACGGTCAGCTCGCATGGCCGGCCTGCCTGCTGCATCGCGTCGGCAAAGATGACGGCGTGACTGACCGGTACCCGGGCGTCCTGGCGGCCATGGAACAACCGGACCGGGACGGTGATGTCCGCAACGCGGTTCACCGGGGACGCAGCCAGCAGCCGGTCGGTATCCTGCTCCGGATGCCCGATCCGGGCCGCATACGCCAGCCCGGCCGAACCGCCGAAAGCCGTCAGGCTGGCGACATAGCCTGGCAGGTCAGTCGGCGCCGAGGCGGAGATGACAGATCGGAGTGGCACGACGTCCTGCGTCGCCATCATCAGCGCCGCATAGCCGCCGTACCCGCGGCCCATGGCAGCGATGCGCTCCGCATCGACAACCTCGGCGACCTCGGGGGATCGGAGCGCATCGACCAGATCGTCCTGCATGGTCAGCGACCACTGGCCGTTGCCCGCATCGCGGAAGTCCTTGCCGAAGCCGCGCGAGCCGCGGTAGTTGACCTGGACGCAGCACAACCCCGCGGTGGCCAGCAACTGGGCCCACGGATCCAGGCCGGCCGCGTCGCGCGCCCACGGGCCGCCGTGGATGATCAGCACCGCGGGCCACGGCGGCCGGCCCGCCGGCCGGGTCAGGAATCCGGTGACGCGGCGGCCGTCCCTCGCCTCGAAGCTAACCGGATCCCGGCGCTGGATGCGTACCTTCTCCAAACCCGAGTACCGGCCCAGCTGCCTGCTCACCGCGTTCGTGGTCCGGCCGAAGGTGACGTACGACGGACCGCCGACAGGAAAGCAGATCTCGGCCAGGCTATGTGTGTCGTTGTGGTCGATGATCCACGCAGGTGCGCCGTCGGCAACCTGCCGCAGCCGCTTCAGGTCCGCCGCGGCCTCGGCGGTCAGCGCAGTCTGGGGATTAGCCGGGTCGGTGGTCGTGATCAGGCTCGGGCCGGTGCCATCCGGGGCCATCAGGACAGCGGTGATGTCGTAGCCCTGGTAGGCGCTCAGCACCGTCGGCGTCCAGGAAGGCGCGCACAGCCGGATCAGCGCGACCGTATCCCGGCCAACCGAGCTGGTCGCGAACAGCGTGCAACCGTCAGCGGTGAACGCAACCGGGCGTGACGCGCGGCTGTCAGCCGCCGGAATCTGCGCCACCGCGGTCCACGAGTTGCTCGCCAGGCTGCCTTGCCACCACTCGACCGTGCTACCCGAGGCGCACACGGCAAGCGCCTGGCTGCCGTTGGCGAGCCAGTGCAGCACCGGCTTTCCGGGGCCCTGCCATGCCTCAATGAGAGCGCCGCTGGGTGTCACCGTCTGCAGCTCGAACTCGGCCGACGGCAACTGCCGTACGGCGGTCAGGACGGTGGGATTGTCCGTGCCGAGTTGCCCGACATACTGAGCATCCGCGGCGTCAGCTGGCGTCAGCCTGGTGAGCGTGCCGGAACGCAGATCAAGCCAGGCTAGCCAGCGCGTATCGGTCCCGGCGCGATCGAGCACCAGCACGAGACCGCGACCGTTCCTGCCCCAGTGAAAGTCGCGCAGCCGCCACGGCCGCAGGTCTGAAGCCAGCTGGAGCGGAGCCTTGCCAGCGCCGATCCAGACGTTCGCAGCGCCGTCGTGCCAGCGCACTGCCGCCAGCCTGTCCCCCGCCGGTGCCAGTTTCGGCAGCGTCCAGCCGGGCCCGCCAAAGTGAGCATGACCAGTGCTCATTGAAAGCCGCCGCTACGTGCGGTCATGCTGTGACTCGCCGCGGCGGCGATGCGATCACCGATCCCGTCGCAGCGTCATCAAGCGTGACCTGTGAGGCGCGCACACCGACACCCTGATCTCAAGGCCGCCAGCGGCAACGCCCGCGACGGCCGGCTCTTTCTGCCGCTCCTAGGACGTTAGCCGCCATGCCGACGAAGAGTCAAGTTCGGCCTTGACTGATCCCTTCATGCGTAACTGCGGTTTGTAGTGCAATGTAGTTGCAGTTTGACCGTTCTCGATGACAACGGTGCGTCCTGCGGCGCATCAGCCCCGCAACACCAGATGGGTGGAACATCACATGACCAGCATCCGCATCACCGTCGCCGCCGTCCTCGCCACTGCCGCTGTCCTCGCCGGGGCTCCGAGCGCCGCCCATAGCGCGCCCGCGCCGGCGAACCACGGCACCATCACGCTGGCCGGCCCGGTTCCGTGCTGCCCGGAATAACCCCGGCCGGCCGGCCCGGCTAGCTGGCCTCCGGCTAGCTCTGGGTCACGGCCTCGACGTTCTCGCGGGCCGCCTGGGTCAGCGGGTGATCGGGGCCGAGGACGCGCTCGCTATCGGCCAGCGTCTGCTGGAAGATGGCAATCGCGTCTGTCAGCCTGCCCGCAGTGTGATAAGCGTGCCCTAGATTGCTGCGCAGGGTGAGCGCATCCTGGTGATCTGGGCCGAAAACAGCCTCGCAGTCCGCGATCGTGCGCTCGTACACGGGAATCGCGTCCGCCAGCCGGCGCGCCGAATGGTAGGCGGATGCCAGGTTCCCGCGTGCGGTCATGGTGTACGGATCACGCGGTCCGAGCGCTTGTTCGCAGTCCGCGACGGTGCGCTCATACTGAGCGATAGCCTCCCGCACTTTGCGCGCGGAGTGATACGCGGCGGCAAGGTTGCTGCGGGCAGCGAGCGTGTCCCGGTGATGTGGTCCCTGCACCTGCTCGCGGTCGGACAGGGTGCGTACGTAGACCGGCATCGCCTCGCGCATCTTGCCCGCCACCCGGTAAGCGTGGGCCAGGCTCGCCCGCGCCGCGATCGTGTCCAGATGACGCGGGCCCTGCACGCGCTCACGGTCGGCCAGCGTCCGCTCGTACAATTCGACGGCTTCTTTCATCTGGCCGGCCTCGCGGTAGCAGTCGGCCAGGCTCGCCCGCGCGGTGATGGTATCCGGATGACGCGGGCCTTGCACTCGCTCGCGCTCGCTGACGTTGCGCTGATGCAACGCGACGGCATCAGCGGTCCGGCCCACCGCGAGGTAGGCGTGCGCCAGCTTGGTCAGTGCGCCGAGGGTGGCTGGATTGCTCTGGCCGTGCGCCTCCTGGGCGTCGGCGAGTGCCGCTTCATACAGGCCGATGGCGCTAGCCGGCTGTCCGGCTCGCTCAAAGCTGTCGGCCAGCTTGCTCCGGGCGAATGCCGTGTCAGCGTGATTGCCGCCGAGCAACTGGCCATTCGCCGCCAGCAGCGCCTGCCAGTACGAGACCGCCGACCCGGTCAGGCCGGCCTCGTCGAGGCTCTCGCCGACCTTCACCAGCACGGGATGACATGCCCGGTCCCAGAGCAGGCCGCCGGTCACTTCGCGCAGCATCGCAGCGCAGTCCCGCAGCGCCTGAGCTACCGCGGGGCGCGGCTGCCCGGACGGCCACGCCTGCACGATGGCGTCAGCGGCGACACGGCCCACCTGATCACGGTGCTCGGCGGAGATGAAACTCCGCACCGCGCGCTGCAGCGAAGCAGGCATCCGTATCGTCCGGGTGCTGCTGGCGGCGTCGACGGACAGCAGCCCGAGCCGGGCTAGCAGCATCAGCGCGTTCCGGACCTGCGCTTGCGCCTCGGCCCGGGCGATCCCGTGCTGGCCGATGACATACCCGCACGCCGCATCGCTCATCAGGACGGCGCCCGGTACGCCGTCGGGGTCGAGCATGGCCACGAGCGCAAGCAGCGGCCAGGCCAGGCCCGCCGGAATGGTCTCGCTGGCCCGGTCCACCGCGAGCGACCACGCCACCAGCACCGGAGTCGGGCTGGAACTCCCCCAGGCCCCGGCAAACCGCTGGCGGCGCTCAGCGAAGACAGCACGATAGGCGCGGCAGTCGAGCCGCCGCCCGATCATCACGGCAGTGGCGAGATCCAGGCCTACCGGCAGGCCACCGAGGTCGTCGGCTAGGTCCGGGGCACCGAGCCGGAGATCAGGATCGTCCTTGAGCCCCGCCGTCAGGAAATTGACCGCCTCCCGGTAACTCAGCGGCCCAACCTGCCGTAGCCTGCCCGCCTGGCGCCCGAGCATGGCGGCGTTGCCGCGCATGGTGACCAGTACCCGGCGGCCGGCCCCTTGTGGCCACAGGCCGTCGAGGTCCCGCGGGTCGACCAGTCCGTCGAGCACCACGAGCCACGATCTGGTGCTGCTGGCCAGCCATTCGAGCATCGCGGCCGCGGCTGCCTCGATGCCATTGCTGACCTCGGCAATGTTCAGGTCGGCAAGGGCCTGGGCATACCCGGTGAGCACCGCGTCGCGGCTCGACGCGCTGACCCAGATCAGCACGTCAATGGCACGGTTGCGCAGCAGTTCCCTGGCCGTTGCGGCTGCGAGTTGCGTTTTGCCCGTGCCGCCAGCCGGAGCGGCACCAGGCTGGTCGGCTGCTGCGGCGTCGCCAAGAATTAACACGTCACCGGCAAGCAAGCTCTCCGCCGGGCCGATGCCGGTCTCCGGCCGGAGACAATAGTTCTCGGCGAGCGCGGGCACCGCCCCCGACCACTGCGGCCAGCGCGTTTGCTGGTCACCCTGGTTGTCCGCACTAAAACCGATGACCTGACTGTCCATATATGCGCGGTCACCGCCGTGCTAGCAAGCTGCCTTTATCTTGACGTCACATTATGATGCATTGGCCCTTCTCCCAGGCCATTTGCGCCAGCTTCTCGCACCTGCCTGGCGCACGTGCGCTCCGCTGCCGTGCGAGGAGCCGATCGCTGGGCACAATCAGCAAAGCGGACTGGGTGACCAGCCCGGTCGAGCAACTGTGGACATTGCCTGGCATAGATAGCCAATATGGAAATATTCGTGACGGCCTGCCACATCCGGGGAGACGGAGGCAAGGCATGCTATTCGCCGATCGGGTTCAGGCCGGTCAGGAGCTGGCGAAACGGCTGACCCAGCTGCGCGGCCAGCCGCTGGTCGTGCTGGGCTTGCCGCGCGGGGGGGTGCCGGTAGCGGCCGAGGTCGCCCGCTCCCTTGACGCTCCGCTGGATGTGATCGTCGTCCGCAAGCTCGGGGTGCCATTCCAGCCCGAGCTGGCGATGGGCGCTGTCGGGGAAGACGGAGCGCGAGTCATCGACACTGACGTCCTGCGCATGGCCAGGGTGCCAGCCGACGAGCTCAGCGCGATAGAAGAGCGCGAGCGAGCCGAGGTCGGCCGCCGGGCCCGGCTGTACCGGGCCGGACGCGACCGCGTGCCGCTGGCCGGCCGGATCGCGGTGATCATCGACGATGGGATCGCGACCGGTTCGACCGCCAGGGCCGCGTGCCAGGTGGCCCGCTCGCTGGGCGCAGCCCGGGTGCTGCTGGCCACGCCGGTCGCGCCGCCCGACTGGCAGGAACGGATCGGCGGCGCCGCCGACGAGATGGTCAGCGTCGCGACGCCGCAGCCGTTCTTCGCCATCGGCGAGTTCTACGGTGACTTCTCCCAGACCAGCGACGAAACCGTGGTCGCCTGCCTGGCCCAGCTGGCCGGGCACCCGGATCGGCGTCCGCAGCCGCCGGGCTAGGCTTGGCGAGGTGACCGAGCGCAAGCCGACGGGGATGACCTTCCGCTCGTGGATTGATCAGCAGATCAGCGAAGCGGCTGAGCGAGGCGCCTTCGATAACCTGCACGGCGCCGGCCAGCCGCTGCCCAGCGAGCCGGACCCGGACGGTCTTAGCTGGCTGCGCGACTACGTCCAGCGTGAAGGGGTGCCCGCTGAGGAACTGCTGCCGACTCCGCTAAAGCTCCGCAAGCAGGTCCACAGGCTGACGGAGACGGTACAGAGCCTCCGGTCCGAGCAGGAGGTCCGCGATGCCGCCGCGGAGCTCAATAAGCAAATCATCGAATGGCGCCGGATCCCGCTCGGTCCGCCGGTCTTTGTCCCGCTTGTCGACGTGGATGCCCTCGTCCGGACCTGGCGCGACAGCCGGCCAGCGCCGCAGCAGCAGCTGGCAGCAGCCGGTGACGGGGGGACCGAGAGCCGCAGGCGTCGGCAGTGGTGGCGGCGGCGCGCTCCGCGCTAGCGTCAGGTCCGGGACGATCACGCAACAGGAGGGGATTCACATGCCGATGTTCATGGATTTCCATGACGATCTCAAGCTTCCGCCGGAGGCGGTGGACCAGATCGCGCAGGGGACGCGGGACGGCGCGACCGACGAGTTCGGCGTCCGGCAGGTGGAGCTGTACCACAACGCCGATGGCAAGGTCTACTGCCTCCTGGAGGGCCCGGATGAGGACGCCATCCGGAAGCATCACGCAGCGCTCAACGTCCCCTGTGGCGAGGTGCACAAGGTAGACGGCGTGCTCTGATCGGCCTGGCCCGCGATCAGCGGCAGCTGACCAGGCGAGTGCCAACGGGTGAGTGCCCCGGCGAGAAGAGCTCGCCGGGGCACTCGACCGCTAACCTCCGAAGTGGATCCGCCAGACTCCGCGTCCGTGCGTCGCGGCGTAGATGTAGCCGTCCGGGCCGACCGTGAGATCGTCCACGACGACGTTGGGCAGCCCGGTCCCGAGCCGGGACCAGGACGTCGACCCGCCACGGCCCTCGTGCGCGGTGAATACGCCCTGGTCGGTTGCGAGCGCCAGCCGGTGATGGCTCAGTACCAGGGCATCCCCCGGCACGTCGGGAAGGTTGCCGGAGATGTCGGTCCACGTCTGGCCACCGTCGGTGGTCTCGAACACGTGGCCGACGCCGCCGCCCGGCACGAACCGGCGGGAATAGCCATTGAAGATGGCGTACGCGTGCGCCGGATTGCGCGGGTCGACGGTGACGCCGGCGATGTAGCGGTCCGGCAGCCCGGTCATGTTGACCTGGTGCCAGCTGCCGCCGTAGTTAGTCGCGATACCGGAGGCGAAGGACGGTCCGGGGTTACCGCCGCCCGCCACCCACGCGGCATAGATGACGCTGCCGCTGTTGGCCGACGACAGCGCAGTGACGGAATGCCCTGCTCCGGTGTTGTAAAGCTGCTGCCAGGAGCACGCCGTGTCGGTGCAGCTGGTGTTCCAGCCAGCAGAGGTCATCCATACGTACTGGCCGCCGGTGAGCCACACATCCGGGTTCTGCTGATCCATCGTGAGCGGGGTAACGAACCGCGCAGCGGGATCGCAGTCGGACCTCGGGGTCACCCCGACAGTTGCCTGGCCGACACAGGTCGGACTGACAGTGTCGAAGAACGTATGCCCGCCGTCCGTCGTGGAGTACATCGTGCCGTCGGTGTACTCGCCGACCCAGTTGTTCGCGTTCTGCGGATCGACCACGACGTCGAAGCCGTCACCGCCGGCCGGCTCTGCCATCTGGCTGCTGTCGCTGCTGACCACTGACGTGCCATTGTCCTGCAGTCCGCCCACGACGGCAGTGGCGTGCTGACCGGGGAGCTTTCCGGCCCGGGCGTCGTAGTACTGCCAGGACCGCAGTGTTGCGTTCAGGTCGGTCCAGTCGCCGTACTGCTGCGTGTCGGATAGCGGCCTGCTGTAGACGCCACCGTCGTTCCCGATAACGATCTTGCCGTCGGTAATCATCATCGCGTGCTGGTCGGGGTGCGTGGTGTTCGGGCAGGTGTTGGTGGCATCGCAGGCGAACGGATAGTTCCAGTACGGACTGGCCGTCACCCAGGTGCTGCCGCCATCAGTGGACTCGAATACTTCCTCCAGCCCGATGTACACGTGGTTCGGGTTGGCCGGGTCCACAGCCAGGTCCTGGTTGTACCAGGCCTGCACGCCGACGCCGTAGCCAGACCCGACTCCCAGCGCCGAGCCGGACGCGGCCAGCTTGGCCTCGTTGCCGATCATCGTCCATGGCCCGGTAAGGCTGGCGGGACTGCCGGAGGACACGAAGACGCCCTGCAGCACCGACTCGTCGCCGGCCGTGAGCATGGACGGCGACTGGACGATCGCGTACAGCTTGCTGCCGTCGGCAGAGTAGGCGAAGGTGGTCCGGCCGATGTCGCTGGCGTTGATGTCGCCGGTCGGACTGACCTGGCTGAAGGTCAGGCCGCCGTCGGTCGACTGGTAGAAGCCGTTGTTCTCGGTGTTGCCCGGACCATGCCAGCCGATCGCCGCGATGACGACCTGGCCGCCCGAGCCGGGCTGCACGGCGACATCGGTGACCTGCTGGTCATAGGGCGGGAAGTCGGTCGGGCCCGCCGGGTCCAGCACCTCGGTCCACGAGTTCCCGCCGGCCGCGAAGCGGAACAGTCCGTTGTCCGTGGCGGCGTAAGCGTCGCCGCTGGAGTCGAAGGCGATCCGGAAAACCGTGTGCGAGACCAGCGGGTTGTTGCCCGACGAGTCGTCGCCCACCCGCTGGAAGCTGCGGCCGTCGTTCGTGGACCGGTACACGCCGGTGCCTGCGTAGGAGTCCTGCGAGACATTCGCCTCGCCGGTGCCGACCCACAGCGACCCGTCGGCCGGGTTGATCGCCAGCGCTCCGATGGACAGCGTCGGCATCGAGTCGAAGACCGGCCGCCAGTGCTCACCGTGGTCTCGGGACCGCCACACTCCACCGTCGGCGGTGCCGGCGAACCAGGTGCCGTCCGGAGCCGCGACGAGTGCGGTGGTCCGCCCGCCTACCAGCGAGAAGCCAGCCCCGATGTTGGACCAGAACGGGTCGGTGTAACTGGCCGGCTGAGCGTTGTACGGCTGCCGGCTGAACTCCTGCCAGTGAGATCCCTCCGCGGGCAGCGAGGCCGCCTGCTGCTGGGCGACCACTAGCGCCTGCCCCGACACGACGCCCGCGGGCGCAGTCCGCTCGGCGTCCCACTGCGCGAACTGGTCGGCCAGATCGCCGTCGTCAGGCGTGTGGCTGGCGGTCGGCTGACTGCTGGTGTGAGCGCGCAGGTACTTGAGCTGAGCGTGCTCCCTGACGGCCGCTCCGCGCGGGCTGCTGCGGGCCCCGCCGTGGGTCCCGGCTAGCCCCAGCCCGGTAAGAGAAAAAACCGTGCTTACCGCGATTGTGCCCACGAATACAGCTCGCCACGAGCCGTTGGGACGCCGCATACCGCCTCCATCTTTGTGAACCGCTGCAGCATCGCAGCGGACGGACAAATACTCACACGCGGTATGGCATCTGGCTATAGTTCCCCGCAAATACCTAGACAAGCCCATGTATCGGTTGACAGCTGGCTTAAGCAGGCTAGCTGCGCGTGCCAACGCAGTCGCGCACGGTCACGGGCAGTGCACGCAGCGAGCTAGGTTGGGCTGACCGCGCAGTCGGGCCGAGCGGGTCGGGCAGAGCGCGGTAACCAGGCGGGCGCCTCGGCCGTCTCAGCAACAGGGGCAGAGAGTGAGGTGCACGATGACCGGACCTGGCAGGCTCGCAGCCGGTCGGCTGAGCGCCGGACTGGCGGGCGGAGCAGTGGCCGTCGTCTGCGTAGGACTAACCGCATGCGGAAGCGCGACCGGCGGCGAGGCAGCCGACAGCCCGGCCGTCACCAGCTTGTCACCCGGCACCGCCGCACCGGTAGCGACCAGCCCGGCGGGCACTTTCAGTCCGGCCGGTACGACGCCCCCGGTCAGCAGCCCGGCCAGCCCGCCAGCCGCGGCTCCGCGCTGCGGCGCCGGTCAGCTGACGGCCACCTTCAAGGCACTGGGCGCGGCCACCGGACACGTAGGCGCTGAGATTATTTTTCGCAACATGTCGGCGCAAAGCTGCCACCTTGATGGCTACGCTGGCCTGACGATGCTGGACGCCCACGGCACGGCCCTGGCGACCACCGTCCACTGGGGCGGATCTTTCCTGTTCCCGGCGGTTGCCCCGCACGTCGTCGGGCTCGCGCCCGGGCAGCAGGCCTCCTTCGACCTTGAGTACGCCGACAACCCGGCCGGGAATCCGCCACCTCCGTATCAGCAGGCTTGCCCGGCGGCTGCCACCCTCAAGATCATTCCGCCCGACGACGTCACCGCTCTGAGCGCCCGCGTCACGATGGCTCCATGCCAGGGTGATGTGTACGTCTCCCCTGTCGTGCCGGGAACGGCTCCGATCCGGTTCAGCTGAGCCAGTACGCGCGCGGTTGCATCCCGGCCGAGTCCGCTGGGTAAACAGTCAGCACTGATTCAGACCCGATGAGGCAGCTCCATGAACCCGGACGGACCGGGCAGCGACGCGCTCGCTCCCTCGTGCCTGCGGCTGCGCAAGACTGTGGGCTGGATCGGGATGCTGTCGCCGTTCGCTCTGTATCTCGGCAACAGGTTCGCGGATCCCAACTTCCACCCGCTGTGGCCGTACTCGATCAGCGGCTATTACCACACGCATATGCGGAGCGTGTTCCTGATCGCAGCCGGCGCCATCGCCGCGCTGCTCATCGCCTATCGCGGCTATGACAAAGCAGATCGGTGGCTCACCAACGGCGCCGGGCTGCTGACCCTCGGCGTCGCATTCTGCCCGACGACGCCGACACGTCCGCCGTTCTACCACGGACCACCGCTTCCGTCTGGCTACCAGCGGGTCCTGGGCGACCTGCACATGGTGTTCGCTGTCGCCCTGTTCATCACGCTCGCCGTTGTCGCGCTGCGCTTCACCAGCACCGGACGGGGCGACCCTGACCGGCCGTCCGCGGAGCTGCGGCGGCTGGCGCGCGAACTGTGGTACTCGCCGCCGGGGCCAGGCGACAGTCGCGGGCCGCGCAAGCGCAAGCGTGATGCGGTCTACCGGGTCTGCGCCAGGCTCATGCTGGCCGCCATCGCCCTTGCGGCTGTCACGAAGGTGCTGCCCGCCGAGATCTACAACCAGCATGCGGTGTTCTTCATCGAGGCGGTGGCTGTTTTCTGCTTCGGGCTGTCGTGGTTCGTGAAGGGCCAGGGATTGCTGGCGGACCCTCCGCCGGGAACGTAGTCGGCATCCACCGCGTCCAACCGGCATGACCAGGAAAGGCAAGGCCGCCGTCGCGGCGGTGCTGGTTACATCCGCCCTCGCCACCGGGTGTGCAGGCGCAGCGCCGGGTCGGCCGCGGCCGGCCGAGCCGCCAGTCCCGGCAGTCGTCCTGACGGCCAGCCAGGTAACGGCGCTTCGCGCGTTCGGCGCGGCTGACACCGCCTTCGGCCTGAACCTGCTGTCCTCGCTCTGCCAGTCGCAGCCGGCCACCAACGTGGTGATCTCACCGGTCAGCCTGGCCACCGGACTCGGCATGGCTTACCTGGGCGCCCGCGGGACGACCGCTGCCGCGCTGGCTCGCGTCCTGCACCTGCCGGCCGACGGGCAGCGGCTGGCAGCTGGCCTGGCCGCCAGGGCCGCGCTGCTGGCCTCGCTGAACCGGCCGGGGGTCACCTTCAGCACGAGCAACCGGATCTGGGCCGACCCCGCTCTGATCACCAGGCCAGGATTCGTGGCCGCGCTGCGCGCCGGGTATCAGGCCGGCCTGACGCACGTGCCGCTGCTGACGAATCCGGAGCAGGCTCGCGCCACTATCAACGCGGCGGTATCGGCGCAGACGCGGGGTCACATCCCGGCGTTGCTGCCGCCCGGCTCGATCCCGCCGCAGACCATCGGCTGGGTACTCACCGATGCGCTGTACCTGGATGCCGCCTGGAAGCATCCGTTCAACCACGCGATGACCCAGCCAGGGCAGTTCAGCACCGGCCGCGGCACAGTAACCGCGCAGTTCATGAGCGGACTGAGCTTCCCGGTAACCCGATCCGGCGGCTGGACTGCCGTCTCCCTGCCCTACCGCGGCAGCCGGCTGAGCATGCTCGCGCTGCTGCCGCCGGCCGCTGGGCAGGGTCAGGCTCGCGGCTGCCCGCTGCCGACGCCCACGGTCGCCGGCGCGCTGGCCGCTGGCGTTGCGTCCAGCAAGACGCAGACCGCGATCGCGCTGCCGAAGGTCAGGCTCGCGTCGAGTTACTCACTGCAGGCTGCGCTGACCGCGCTCGGCATGGGCGTCGCATTCAGCGGGCGGGCGGACTTCTCCGGGCTCTCGCCGCAAGCGTGCTGCATCGGGTTCGTGCGCCATGCGGCGACCCTCGCGGTGGCGGAGAAGGGCACTGTCGCCAGCGCGGCGACCGCGGTAGGCATCGTCGCGTCGGCGGGCTATGTCGTGCTCAGCTTCGACCGGCCATACCTGCTGATGCTGCGCGACGCACAGACCGGTGAGCCGCTGATGCTCGCGTGGGTCGCGAACCCAGCCGCTCGCTAACCAGCGCGGGCGCTCTCAGCTCATACCCGGCCGAGGCTGCCGGCCGGCGCGATGCCCGCTTTGCGAAGCCGCTGCACGCCGCGGTACCTGAGACTGACCGGGGGAATCGCGGTGATGGCCCAGGCCATGGCGTCCTCTTCGGACATCGCGAAGACCGGCGTCGCTGCCTCAGCGGCGAGCCGGGAGGTGGTGGACGTGATCGCGTTGGCCGAGATGCCCAGCGATCCGGTGATGGCCGCGATGGAAGTCCACACCTCAGCGGCACCACTGAGGGCACTGACGGTGAGATAGAGAGTCCCGGCCAGCGCTGCGGCGACAACGAGCAGCGCTGGCCAGTAATGCCGGAGCACCTGGCGGATGATGGCAGCCGACCGGCCCAGCGCCACCTCCCCGGCGGCGACATAACCTTCCGGGCTCAGCAGGCCGGCCGCCGGACGGGCGCCGGTCAACAGCATGAGCCAGATGTCGCCCTGCGGCAGCAGGTAGTCGCACAGCTGTGCTGCCACGGCGCGACCATCCCCCGTGCTGAGCCGGGCACTAGCCGGACCGGCCGTTGCCGCGACGAGTTCGCTCCAGCGCCCGAGCGACGTGGCGACCACGGCGGCGGTGTGCTGCGGGAACTGCGTGGACAAGGTGGCCAGCCATTCCTGCAGCCGGGCGATCCGGTCGCGGCCAAACTGCCGGGCGAGCGCGGGCCCGGCCGGATCCTGGCTCGACGCCAGCGGCGGGCTGACGCTATCGCGAAGCGAACGGCCCAGCTCGTAAGCCAGCTGGATCTCCGGTGGCCCGGCAGTCAGTGCCTTGAGGATCCCCAGATGCAGAATCGTGAGCGCCGGCCTGAGCGCGCTGGCGTCCGCGAGGCCGGCTGGACCGGCGGCCGCCAGAGCCGGCTCGGTGACTCCCGGCAGGTCCGTCACTTCGGGCAGCAAGGACAGCCGGCGCAGCAAGTGACCGAGACGACTGAGCTCCAGTTCCCGCCGGTCGGCCGGCGGCAGTTCGTGCGCTGTGGGCAGGCCCGGAACTCCGCCTGGCGGCGCCTGGATGTTCCCGTAGAGAACCGCCATGGTCCATCCGGCGCTGAGGGCCAGTTGCACGGCGGTCAGCGGCGGCGGTGCGGCCGGTGCCGAGGAGATCAGTACCTGCCCCGCCGCGGCGGCTGGCACGTCTTGGCTGTCCGGCATCCGGGTCCTACCTTTCGAAGGGAACGGCATCACGTCTGCGCGAGGCACGCTCTCCGCTCGGGCCGACGTCCAGCGGGCGGGTCATCCCCGCCATGGCCGGGCTGGCGCTGGCAGGTCCGGCGGGGTCAGGAACTGTGGCGGGTTCTGCAGGTCCAGCGCGTCCAGCGGGTCCATCGCTGCCGCGTCGCGCCTGGTAAGCGGCGGCAGGTTCCACTTTCGCTCGATGAGCTTGAGGATGGAAGTGTGGTCGTAGACCGTGCTGGTCACGTACCCGGGCCTGGCGTACGGGGAGACGATGACGGCTGGTACCCGGAACCCGAGCCGGTCGTATGCCGACGGGCCGGCGTCAGCCGTCTCGATCCGGCTGGCGTAGCTGGTAAACCGCAGCAGCCGGAGCAGGAAGTTCCGCTGCATGGGGTTCTGGCCGGGTACGTCATCTGGCTCGACCGCGGGAGGCGGCTGCACGTGGTCGTAGTAACCACCGTGCTCGTCATACAGCCAGATCAGCAGCGTCTTGGGCCAGCCTCGGCCGGTCATGACGGCGTTGATGACCCTGGCCGCAAAGCCTTCGCCGACCTGGATATCTTGCGGGTTCTCTTCCGAGCAGTGACCGAAGTCCGGATCGACGATGCACACCGACGGCAGCTTGCCCGCCCTCGCTGCCTGCCAGAACTGGCTGACGGGCCGCAGGTGGTTGACCGAGCGCAGCAGCCCGAGCGGGTACAGCCCGGCCGTGGTCTGCAGCTTGCTTTCCGCTGCCGGGAGCAGCTGCGGAAAGATGGCCGCGAGCAGGGCGCCGAGAGCGCGGAGGAAGCCCAGCCCGCGGGCATGCGCCAGCAGCTGCCAGTTGACCCGGACGGGAGTAAGGTGGTGGTAGTTCGCCCAGCTGATGCCGTGTGCGGTCAGCAGGTCGAAGATCGTGCCAGCGGCTGGGTAATCGGCCATGCCGAAGGGCAGGTCATTGATGAGTCCGTGCGCGGTGCCCGCGATCAGGAACCGCCGGTTCGGGAACGTCGGACCGAGGCAGGACGAGAACCACCGTGTCGCCAGCGGGAAGGTTCGCGCCAGGCCGTGATAGAACGGCAGATCTTCCTGAGTCCAGTACGTCATGGCCACCGACGCATTCCGGCCGGGCAGTGTCTGCTCGATGCTCCGCACAAACCCGGCGCAGGCGCCACCGTCCCACTGGATGTGACTGGCATTCCAGCTCTGCGTCGGAACCTCGAGCTTCTGCCGGGTGCCCTCGAACCGGCGCATCCCGACGACGGCGCCGTCACTCGCCAGGTTCACCGGCGATGGCAGGCCGTGCGCGTCGAGCGGTAAGCCATCTCCCCGTCCGGCCAGCGTGCCGAGGTAGTTGTCATAGGAGTGGTTTTCCATCATCAGGACGACGATGTGATCGATGTGGGGAATGCAGTCAGCACCCATCCGGTGGGCTGGCAGCGGGCGCGCGTCCAGGTCTGCCCGGCGTCGCCGCAGGCGCCGGCGGGCAGCTGCCGCTTCGAACCGGTCGAGCACCAGGCCAGCTTCGCAGACCGGGTGCAGCCCGCACTAGATGGCGGCCTGCATGTCGCCGTCGACGGCGAATAGCGGCGGCAGATAGTGCACCATCAGGATCGACCAGGTCAGGTGGGTGAGCGCCGGCGCCAGGATGCCACCGGAGCTGCGGCGCTGGAGACCGAACAGCACGCTGGTCGCGGTTCCGGCGAGTACCAGCGCCGGATTGCGGGTTGCCGCCGTGGTCGCCGCATACGCCAGCGTGGTCGTGGCGATGGGGTGTGCGTCGGGCACGAGCGACCAGACCGCGCCGCGGAAGAACAGCTCCTCGGCGACCCCGTTGGCGCTCGCCGTGAGCAGCACCAGCGGCGTTGAGCCTTCGTCCGCGTACTGCAGTACGCTGCTGATGGCCCGGCTGAGCAGCGGGCTGTGCCGGGCTAGCCGTGCCGCTCCGTAGAACAGCCCGAATGCGCCAACGCCAGTGAGCACCGGCGTGCTCACGCGGCGGCACGTGCCGCCCGGGCGAGACTGGGCTCCGTCCAGCGGCACGGGCCCCGATCCGACGGCGCCGATGGCCCAGGTGCCGGCCAGGCCCAGCGTCAGGACGTAGAACTCGGCGGAGCCTGGCGTGGTGGACAGTGAGATCCCCAGCAGCCCGGCGCCGCTGACGCCGGTGGCGATGACGACCCGGCGGCGGCGCCTGCTGGCTGCCGCTTCAGCGTCGGGCGGCGGCGAAATGGCGCGGCGACGCGGCGCGATTCCCGGCCGCCACCGGGCTCGGCGATCGCCCGTCATCGGCCAGCACGCTTCGTCTGCTGGCGCTCGCTGAGTGCCCTCCGGACGGCATCGTCGTAGGGCATGGGATCGAACGGGATCAGGTCGCGCAGCGACGAGTCCCGCACGATGACCTCGTTGGTCATCGAGTCGACGAGCGCGCGGCCGGTGGCCGTGTCCACGCTGGTGACCAGCGTCAGCCACAGCGAGGACAGGGCCGGGGTGAGCAGCGGCACGGGCACGATCAGCAGCGGGCGGCGCTGGATAGCGGCGACCCGGCGCAGCATCGTGGCATACTGCAGCACCTCCGGTCCGCCGGCCTCGTAGATCTGCCCCGCCGCAGCAGGCAGGCCGAGCACTCCGAGCAGGTAGCGCACCACGTCGTCGACGGCGATCGGCTGCGTGCGGGTGGCGACCCACCTGGGCGTGACCATGACGGGCAGGTGCTCGACCAGCTGAAGTGTCAGCTCCCAGGAGAGGCCACCGGCCCCGACGATGATCCCGGCCCGGATGACCGTCACCGGGACACCGGCCGACCCCAGCAGCTTCTCGACGTCGCGGCGGCTGCGCAGATGCGCCGACAGCGCGTCGCTATCGTCGCCCAGGCCGCCGAGATAGATGATCTGCCGCAGTCCGGCTTGCGCTGCCGCCTGCCCGAATGCCGCGGCGCCTGCGGCGTCCTTGTGCTCGAAGTCTTGCTCGCTGAGCGAGTGCACCAGATAGTAGGCCGACTCGCAGCCCGCCAGCGCCGCCCCCAGGCTGGCCGGGTCGTGCACGTCGCCGCGGACCGGCGTGCCGGCTCCGACGTAGCTCTCCGGGTTGCGGGTCATGGCGACCACGTCGTGACCGGCGGCTGTCAGCGCCGGACACAGCCGTCGGCCGACGAACCCGGACGCGCCCGCCACCAGCACTCTCATCGTGGCCAGCCGGGAAGCTTCATGAACAGCACACTAAGCAATCCGCAGATATGAGCCCGACAGCGGCTGGCGGGAAGCCGGTTACGGGTGATCCTCGCTGTGTCGGGTCCGGTCAGGTGGAGCGTGAATGGCTGGCCGTGGCGTGCCCATTCGGCGACGATTTGCGCGCAGCAGTGGCCATCGCATCAGGTCGCGCGGCGGCGGACCAGCCAGACGGTCGCGGCGAGCAGGACCAGTGAGAGCACGAGCAGCCAGCCGCCCTCGATCCACTGGAACGGCCAGAACCGGCTGTCCGGCTGGTAGGTCGTCAGCTGCGTGAAGCCGTGCTGCACGAGGTAACGCGACGGATCGACACCAGCCCGGGCCATCGGTCCTGGCTGGAACTGACCGGGCGTGATCGCCTGGACGTCGATCGCGTGCAGCGTCTGATTGATCATGGACAGGCTGGCCGGCTGGCCGCCGCTGGTCCACAGCTGGCTGATCACCCATACGCGACCGTGAAAGTCAGGGTTCGTGCTGATCAGCGGTGCTTCGTAGGACCGGCGCAGGAACGCCCCGGTCACGAAGGCAAGGCCGCCCGACGCGGCGAAGGCAGCGAACATCGCCGGGATCACCCGTCGGATCAGGACGCCGGCCAGGGCGCCGATCGCGAACGCGCTCAGCGTCCAGGCGGCAAGCGCCACACCGCGCAGGTCGAAGATGGTCGGATACAGCGGGCCATTGTCGTCGCCCGCTGCCCAGAGCGGCTGTACATACCAGGAGACGAGCACGCTGAACGCTCCGGCCGCGACAGTGACCGCAACCGCGAGCGGCACCAGCTTGGCGACGGTCCACCGCACCCGCCCGAAGCCCTGGGTCCAGGCGTAGCGGAAGGTACCGGATTCCAGTTCCCTTGCCAGCAGCGGCGCGCCGAGGAATGCCCCGATCAGGGCCGGGATCACCTGCAGCAGCCCCAGCACGGGACCGGCGCCGGGCGCGTAGGTATTCAGGAATTGGCCGGCCGCCCCCTGGCAGGCAGCTGAGCCTGCCGGGCGGCAGGCGGCCACGGCCGCATAGGCATGGTGCATCTGCAGACCCGCGATCACCAGGTACAGCGCAGCCACGCCGAACAGCACCGCCACCCCGGCCAGCGCAAGCTGATGCTGGCGCCAGGTGACCCAGGCCATCCGCCGCCAGGGCACCGGCCGCAGGGCGTCGTGATGTCCCGGCTTTGCAGGCAGCGTCCGCGCGGTCACTTCGATACCTCCGTCGGTTCGGGATACCTGGTCCGGGCCGGACCTGGCAGCGCCGCGGCTCCGGACTCGCGCAGGTAGGCAAGGGTGAGTTCCTCGAGACTGACCGGATGCGCGTCCCAGCCAGGCGGCACCGGGTCAGCCGTGCTGCCGGTTCTGACCAGCAAATGAGCCTGCGCCCCACCGCGGCGGGCATGCACCACGCTCAGCCGTTCGGCATGCTGGTCCGCTTCGGCAGCCGGACCGGTCAGCAGACGGTGGCAGGCCAGCAGGTCATCGACCTCACCCGCGACCTGGACGCTACCCCGGGACATCACGATGAGGTAGTCGGCCACTCGCTCGAGCTCGGCGAGCACGTGCGAGGACAGCACCACGGACACGCCGTCGTCGGCCACCGCGGTCATCGCCGTGGCCATGAAGTCGTGCCGGGCTAGCGGGTCGAGCATCGCCATCGGCTCATCCAGCACCAGCAGCCGCGGCCGCCGGGCGAGAGCGAGGGTCAGCGCGAGCTGCGCTTGCTGGCCGCCGGACAACTGGCCCGCCTTCTGCTTGAGCGGGATGCCCAGTTCGGCCAGCCGGGCCTTGGCATACGCCTGATCGAATCGCCGGTTCAGGTTGCGGGTCAGGTGCAGGGTGTCGGCAGCGGACAGGTTCTTGTACAGCGGCGTGTTCTGGGCGACGAACGCGATGCCGTCGAGCGCCGCGGCCGACCCGGCCCGGCAGCCGCCGAGCACCGTAACGGTCCCGGCGGTCGGCTCCGCCAGGCCGACGGCCAGGTTCAGCAGCGTGGTCTTGCCGGCCCCATTCGGGCCGACGAGCGCAGCCACGTGCCCGGCGGGAATCGCCAGCGCGCAGTCGCGGAGCGCCCAGATACCGCCGTACCGCTTGCCCAGGCCGCTGGCTTCAATGACGTTCATGCCACTCCCTTCGTGTCTTTGCTGGCCGCACCGCGACGGGTGCCGCCGCGGCGGTCACGAAAGTCGCGCAGCGCACTGGTGAACAGCGCCACCATCGCGTCCTCGTCCAGCCCCGCTGTGTCGGCGCTGGCCAGCCAGCCGACCAGGGATCGGCGCAGGCTGGTTAGCTCGGGCAGCGCGACCTGGCCGAGCGTGGCCAGGATGAACGTGCCCTGGCCGGGACGGCCAATTGCCAGGCCCTTGGTCTCCAGTTCGCGGTAGGCCTTGAGCACCGTGTTCGGGTTGATCGCGAGCGTCGCGACCACGTCCCTGACCTTGGGTAGCTGGTCGCCGGGCGTCAGGTAACCAAGTCGCAATGCATGCTCTACCTGCTGCACGAGCTGCAGGTAGGTCGGCACGCCGGTCGCCGCATCCAGCCGGAACTCGATCAGCGACGAGGGGCCGCGCACTGCGTCGGGCAGAGCGCGGTCCGTTTCGCTGACCCGGCCGGAACCACTGGCGAGCGGGACAGCAGCAGTCCCGGCGCCCGGCGCGCTGTTCCCTTTACCTATTGTCATAAGACAAAGCTACAGCACCGTGCCGCGCAGTCACAACACTTCGCCAGGCTCTTGTGCGGAGCGCCAGCAACTGGGTCCGCCTGGGCACCGCTAACGATCAGCTCGGCTTGGCCGCCCGCGGCATGACGGATCCATTGCCGCAGGGCTGGTCAGCGCTGGCAGCTCCGGCTAGCGTCAGCGACTGCGTGCGTCCAGACCGCCCGCGGCAGCCATGCCCGGGCCGGGCCGGGCCTTGATGTCGGCCAACCTGACCTGCTCATCGCAGGCGGCGCAGCGGATCTGCTGACGCAGCGTGCCGCCGCAGGAGGAGTGCTCGTAAACGATCGGCGGCCCGTCCGGGGCGGCGTACTGGTCACCCCAGACGGACAGGGCGACGATCACTGGCGCAAGATCACGGCCCTTGCCGGTGAGCAGATACTCGTAGTGCTCCGGATGCTCGGAGTACTGTCGCCGGTCCATCAGGCCAGCGGCGACGAAGGCGTCGAGCCGGGTCGTGAGAACATTGGGCGCCACACCAAGGCTCCGCTGGAAGTCGGCGAAGCGGGTATGGCCTGCGAACAGGGCGTTGCGGATGATCAGCAGGCTCCAGCGCTCTCCGACCAGCTCCAGGGCGCGCGCTGCCGAGCAGTTCTGGCTGTCATAGGTCCGGCCGAGCATGATCACAGGTTACCAACGGCGCTTGCATCATGAAACCACCCAGATCTCCGGCGAGATATGGCACCGGATTGCTCAGCCGCGGCGCGGCTATCCCGCTATGCGCTGAGGAAACTCGTGATCACGGGCGCAACCTCCGCCGGGCTGTCTACCAGGACGAGGTGACCGCCGCCCTGGACCACGTGCAGTTGCGCGTGCGGCATGACGCTCGCGATGATCTGGTGATTGATCCGCGGTGTCACGGGATCGTCGTCACCGCACACGATCAGCGTCGGCTGGCGGACCATCCACAACCACGGCAAGCTGGTCCAGCCGAAAAGCGGCGTCATTCGGTACATGCCCGCCACGACGTTGGTCGGACGCTTGATGTGCATCGACCGGACTAGCTCGGGCTCGGTTCGCATCCGGCCGCCGAACATGGTCCCCGCGACCTGTTCCAGCCGGACCGGATGATAGCTCCGCGGTTGCATGAAGTGCCAGAACGCGCTGAGGTTGCCTGGCACTGCGAAGCCGCCGAAAGAGGTGGAGACCAGGACCAGGCGGCGTACCCGGGCCGGATGCGACATCGCCATCTGCTGCGCAACCGCACCGCCGAAGGACGCGCCGAGCACATGCGCGGACTCGATGCCCAGCTCGTCCAGAACGGCTGTGCCGAAGCTGGCAAGACCCCTCATGCTGAGCGGCAAGGACGGCAGCTGGGATCGCCCGATGCCGGGCGGGTCGAATGCTATGCACTGGAAGCCGCGCAGGTACGGCAGCAGTGACTGCCACAGCTGCACCTCACCCCAGATGCCGGAGTACAGCAGCAGCGGCTCGCCCTCGCCGCAGATCTGGGCGTGAATGCGCAGGCCGCGGATCGTCAGCTGCCGGTCAGTTACGGGCGGGGCGGATATAGCCGGTGTCATCGGATTCTCCTCTGCGCTCAGCTCATTACAGCTCGCTATACCGAGCATATGCAAGAAATATTTTGCGCAATAACCTACCGAACGTTCGGTTTTAAGAGTAGAGTAGAAACAGCATGAAGACTTAGCGGCGCTGCACTGCCAGCAAGACGGAGCGGCTCGCCTCTGCTTAGGAGGCAGCATGTATACCTTCGTTGCGCCACTCGACAGGGCTTTACGAATAGCCCCGGACGCTTGCGCCACCGTCTGCGAAGGCCGCCGCCGCAGCTACGCCGAGCTGGCCTCGCGATGCCGCCAGCTCGCCGGCGGGCTGCACCAGCTGGGCCTGCGGCATGGCGACCGCGTCGGCGTGGTCAGCCTCAACTCCGACCGTTACTTCGAGTTGTACCTCACCGTCCCGGCGTCTGGCCTGGTGCTGGTGCCAGTCAACGCACGGCTCGCGCCAGCTGAGATGCGCGCGATACTCGCTGACGCCGGCGTTTCGGTGGTTTTCACCGACGCAGATTACCCGGGTGCAGCGCAGGTCCCACGAATCCTGAGCCTCGCTCGCGAGTTCGAGGAGATGATCGCCGCCTCACCGGAGCGCCCGCTCGGCGACGGGGTGGGCGAAGACGACATCGCGGTTCTGTTCTACACATCGGGAACGACTGGCACCGCGAAGGGCGCCGTCCACACTCACCGCAGCCTGGTGTCGAGCAGCTTGCATTTCATGGCTACCTGGCGATTCGAGGCGACAACCCGCTGGCTAGTCGCCTCGCCCATGTTCCACACCGGCGGCACGATCGCCATGCTCGCGACCGTCTGGGGTGGCGGCACCCACGTGCTGATGCCCAGCTTCAGCGCCGACCTTGCACTCGACCTCATCGAGAGCGAGGCCATCACGCACACCCTGCTCGTGCCGACCATGCTGGCAGCCACGGTCATGGCCCAGTCAGAACGACCACGAGACGTCGGGTCCCTCCGCTACCTGAGCCACGGCGCCTCCCCGATCGCCGCGGAGACGCTCAGGCGAGTTCACCAGGCTTTCCCCGGTGCCGAGCTGCTGCACGTGTACGGAACTACCGAGACAACTCCGATCGCGACGTTGCTGCCGCATGAGGAGCGCATCATCGGGACCAGCCTGGACCGCTCCTGCGGCCAGCCGGCCATCGGTGTGGACCTGCGGATAATTGACAAGGACGGGGCTGAGCTGCCGGCCGCCGAGGTGGGCGAGGTCATCATCCGCAGCCCGAGCGTGATGACCGGCTACTGGAACAATCCGGCCGGTACCAGCGAGGTGCTGTCGAACGGCTGGTATCACACTGGCGATCTTGGCTATCGGGACGGGCAGTCGAACCTGTTCCTCGTAGACCGGGCCAAGGACATGATCGTCAGCGGCGGCGAGAACATCTACTCCACCGAAGTCGAGAATGCGCTGGCCGCGCACCCATCGGTCGCCGAGGCCGCCGTCTTCGGCGTGCCGGACGATCGCTGGGGCGAGAAGGTCTTCGCAGTAGTGGTCACCACGGTGGGCGTGACGCCGGACGAGCTCATCAACCATTGCCGAAATCACATAGCCGGTTTCAAGGTGCCCAGGCAGATCGAGCTCCGAACCGAGCCGCTGCCCAAATCCGCCGCCGGCAAGGTACTCAAGCGCGACCTGCGCGAGCCGCACTGGGCAGGGCAGTTCACCAAGGTCGCAGGGAGCTAACCATGCAAAGCACGATGTCGGACTTCCCGCTCACGATCAGCCACATCTTCCGTCACGGCCAGGAGTGCTACGGCGACAGCCTCGTCGTCACCAATCACGAGGACCGGCTCAGCCGGATCAGTTTCACCGACCTGGCCGGCCGCGCGGCTCAGTTCGCGGCTGCGCTGCGCCGCCTGGGCGTGAGCCCAGGCGACCGGGTCGCTACCTTCGCCTGGAACAACCAGGAACATCAGGAGGCATATTTCGCGGTGCCGTGCATGGGCGCTGTCATGCATACGGTGAATATCCGCCTCTCCGCCGAGCAGATCAGTTACATCATCGGCCATGCCGAAGACACCGTCTTGCTCGCCGACGCCAGCCTCGCGTCCGTGCTGGCGCCGATCGTCAGTGACCTGCCGATCAAGCACCTGATCGTGTTCGGTGAGGGCGACCGCTCGCTGCTGCCCGGCGCGATCGACTACGAGGAGCTACTCGCTGCGGAGCGCCCGGCGTACAACTGGCCGGAGCTCGACGAATCCGCAGCGGCAGCTATGTGCTACACCAGCGGCACCACCGATCTGCCCAAGGGCGTCGTGTACAGCCACCGGTCTACCTTCCTCCATTCCCTCGGTGTGTGCTCGGGTGAGGCGCTCGGCATGAGCCAGGCGGATCGCCTGCTGCCAGTCGTACCCATGTTCCATGGCAATGCGTGGGGCCTGACCTACGCAGGCTGGCTGGTGGGAGCCGACCTGCTGATGCCGGGCCGGTTCATTCAGGCTGGCCCGCTCGCAAAGCTGATCCGGACGGAACGGGCCACGCTCGCAGCGGCAGTGCCCACCGTCTGGTACGACATGCTCGGCCTGGACCCGGCCGAGGTCGACCTGAGCTCGCTACGCATGATCATGGCCGGCGGTGCGGCTGTCCCCCGCAGCCTGATCGAGGCCTACCAGCAGCGGTTCGGGGTGCGCGTCGTCCAGGGCTGGGGTCTGACGGAGACCAGCCCGGTGGCAGCGCTCGCATTCCCGCCAAAGCACAGCTTGCCCGAACAGGCCATCGGTTACCGGGCCACGGCTGGTCGCGTCCTGGGCGGCGTCGAGGCGCGGGTCGTCGCAGAGGACGGCAGCGTGCTGCCCAATGACGGCCAGTCGGTCGGCGAAATCGAAGTGCGCGGGCCGTGGGTGACGGCTTCCTATTATCGCGACCCGGCGCCCGCCAAGTTCCACGACGGCTGGCTGCGGACCGGCGACGTGGGCCGGATGGATGTGCATGGCTTCATCACCATCAGTGACCGGGCGAAGGACATCATCAAGTCAGGCGGCGAGTGGATCTCCTCGCTGGAGCTGGAGGATGCGATCGTCTCGCACCCGGCGGTCCGCGAGGCGGCCGTGATAGCCACGCCAGACGAGCGCTGGGGCGAGCGACCGCTGGCGTGCGTGTGCCCGGCACCGGGCGAGTCAGTCAATCCCGAGGAGCTGCGCGCCCATCTGGCCAGCCGGGTTGTCCGCTGGTGGCTGCCGGAAAAGTGGGCGTTCATTGACCAGGTGCCCCGCACCAGCGTCGGCAAGTACGACAAGAAGCTGCTGCGCGCTCAGTACACCGAGGGCGCCATCGATGTGATTCTTAGCGGCCCGACCCAAGCCACCGGGGGCGCAGAACCTCCCAGTGAGGACACGCTGCCGACCCTGTCAGCCTCCGTAACCGAGAAGTCGGGGAGTTAGGTCATGCCAGAAGCCGTTATAGCCGCCATCGGACGGACGCCAATCGGGCGCGCCGTCAAGGGCTCGCTCATCAATCAGCGCCCGGACGACCTCGGCGCATTTATCGTCAGCGAGGTCCTGCGCCAGGTCCCTCAACTGGACTACAGCCAGATCGACGACGTCATCTGCGGCTGCGCGCTGCCCGGCGGCGAACAGTCCCACAACATGGCGCGGATCATCAGCCTGCTGGCGGGCCTCGGTGCGCCCGGAACAACCGTCAACCGATACTGCGCATCGTCGCTGCAGGCAGTGCGGATGGCCTTCCACGCGATCAAGGCAGGCGAAGGTGATGCGTTCGTCTGCGTCGGCGTCGAATCCAGTACACGTTCCCCGCTCGGAGTATTCGCCGACCAGCCGGAGACGCAGAACTTGCGGCTGTTCGAGGGCAATCGTGAGGGCCTGCCTGCCGCGTACATGAGCATGGGCGAGACGGCCGAGAGAGTCGCCGACGCTCACGGCGTCAGCCGCCAGGCGATGGATCAGTACGCTGCCCAGAGTCAGAGCAGAGCTGTGCATGCCAGCAAGGACGGCGTCTTCGCGGCCGAGATCATTCCGGTCCCGCTCCCCGATGGCACGGTCATGACGGCCGACGATGGCCCACGGGCCGACACAACAGTGGAGCGGCTAGCCGAGCTACGACCGGTGTTCCGCAAGGACGGCCGGGTGACAGCAGGCAACTCGTGCCCGCTCAACGACGGTGCAGCAGCCACGGTCATCATGTCGGCGAGCCGCGCCGAGCAGCTCGGCATCCGTCCGCTGGCCCGGATCGTGGCGACCGGCGTAAGCGCATTGCAGCCGGAGATGATGGGTCTTGGCCCGATCGACTCCACCAGTCAGGCGCTCGGCCGGGCCGCGATGACCATCGGTGACGTCGACATCGTCGAGATCAATGAGGCGTTTGCAGCGCAAGTCATCCCCTCGGCGATCGGCATCGGCATAGAGCCGTTCGGCGACAAGCTCAATCCACTCGGCGGCGCCATCGCGCTCGGACATCCGTTCGGCATGACCGGCGTTCGCATTCTCAGCACGCTCCTGAACGGGCTTCGATCGCGCGACGAGACGATCGGGCTGGAAACGATGTGCGTCGGCGGCGGCCAGGGCATGGCCATGATCATCGAAAGGCTCTCGTGATGAACTCCACCGACAAGAACTCAGCCGCACCGGCCCAAGCCAGGCCCGCTGCGCGCCAAGCGGCCAAAGCCCGCAAGGCCGCCGCGAACGGCACAGCTGCCCCGAACGGCAAAGCCGCCGCGAACGGCACTGCTGAGACCCCCCCGCCAGTCAGGAAGCCGGCAGCGGCAACCACCCGGAAGCCGCGCCCGAAGTCGCTGGCTGGCACCACTACCCGAACGCCAGCGAGCAAGCCTCCGGCGGCTAGCCCTCCAGCCAAGCAGCGGCCCGCACCAGCGCGCCCGGCGGGTGATCTGTCCGGCCGGGCGGCGGCCAGTGGCACCTCGCCGGTGACCGGAGCAGGGGCATCCCCGGCTGGCGACAGCCATGTCGGATTCGGCCTCGGTGCCGCAATCGGCGGGTTTCTGACTATCGGCCAGCGCCTGCTGCGCGAACCGCAGGCCCTGATGCAGGCGCTGCCGGGCACGGTCAGTGATCTCGCGCGTATCAGCCTGGGCAGTTCCGAGGTCAAGCCGGCTAAGTCAGACAAGCGCTTCAGGGATCCGACCTGGGACTCCAACCGGTTCTACCGGACGCTCATGCAGACCTACTTGTACCTGGGTGCGCGCGCAGACGACCTCGTGGGCGGACTCGGACTTGAGGGCCGCGCTGCCGACCGGGCCCGCTTTGCGGTCGGCCTCGCACGTGACGCGCTCGCACCGACGAACTCCATCCTGACAAACCCCGAAGCGCTCAGGCGTGCTGTAGAGACCAGAGGCGGCAGCCTGAAGAGCGGGGTCAGCAATCTCTTTGGCGACATTCGCCACAACCACGCCATGATCGCCCAGGTAGACCGCACCGCATTCAAGGTCGGCGTCGATCTCGCCTGCACACCCGGCAACGTCATCTATCGCAGCGAGGTCTGCGAGCTGATCCAGTACGCGCCGCAACGCGCGACGGTTTACGAGCGGCCGCTGCTCATTGTGCCGCCGCAGGTCAACAAGTATTACGCGCTCGATCTGGCGCCCGGCCGCAGCATGTGCGAGCACTTGCTCAAGCAGGGATTCCAGGTCTTCGCCATCAGCTGGCGAAACCCGACCGCTGCGCAGCGTGACTGGGGCTTCGACACCTACGCCCAGGAAACCCTGGACGTCATCGACGTCGTCCGCGAGGTCACCGGCTCGCCGGACGTCAACCTCATGGGCGGGTGCCTCGGCGGCATGATGGTCGCGATCGTCGCGGCGCTGCTCGCGTCTCAGGATGACAACCGGGTGTACTCGGCCACTGCGGGCGTGACGCTGCTGGACTGCGATGTCGACGCGCAGATGATGCTGTTCGCCACCCCGGCCACCATCGCGCTGGCGAAGCAGGCATCTGCCCGGGCGGGAATCCTGGAAGGCTGGCAGATGGCGGAGATCTTCTCCTGGCTGCGCCCGAATGACCTGGTCTGGAACTACTGGGTCAATAACTACCTGCAAGGCCGCCAGCCGCCGGCGTTCGACATCCTGGCCTGGAACGCGGACACCACCAGACTGCCAGCCCGTTTCCACCATCAAGTCCTCGATATCGTGGCCGGCAATCAGCTGACCAGGCCCGGCGGGCTGACAGTGCTCGGAACGCCGGTCGACATCTCGCGCATCAGCTGCGATACCTACGTTGTCGGCGGGCGCACCGATCACATCACGCCGTGGCAGGGCTGCTACCGGACCACGCAGATGGTGTCCGGCAACTCACAGTTCGTCATGTGCTCGAGTGGCCACATCCAGACCGTCGTGGCCGACCCCAATCACCCGCGTTTGGGATATTTCGTCAATCCGGAGTCACCAGCGGACGCGGAAGCCTGGCTGGCCGGGGCTAAACGCTTCGAAGGGTCGTGGTGGGACCACTGGTCAGAGTGGCTGACCGATCGGTCCGGAGAGATCAAGCCGGACCCTGAGCGCATCGGCAGCAGCCAGCACCCCGCGGCTGACCCCGCGCCCGGCAGCTACATCTTCCAGTGACCGCTGCTCAGCCCCTAATCGGAGGACTCCCATGAACGAGACACAGGACCACGTAGCGCTGGTGACCGGCGGAACCAGGGGAATCGGCGCCGCCATCTCACGGCGGCTCGCCGACCAAGGCACGCGGGTCGCGGCGGTCTATCACCGCAACACCGACGCAGCCGAGTCCTTCGCCAAGGAAGCTGCCGATGCGGGCCTGATCGTCTCGCTGCATCAGGCCAACGTCGGCAACGCCGGCGACTGCCGGCGCGTCGTCGACGAAGTGCTGCGCCATCACGGCCGGATCGACTACCTCGTCAACAACGCCGGGATCGTACACGACCGCACCGCGCTGAAAATGAGCATGCTGCAATGGGAGCAAGTCATCAGGACTAACCTCTCTGGCCCCTTCTTCATGTCTCAGGCAGTGCTCGAGCACTTCATCGCGCGTGGCTCGGGGCGCATCGTGAACATCAGCTCCTTCGTGGGCCAGACTGGCCGGATCGGTCAGTCCAACTACGCAGCCGCCAAGGCGGGCCTGTTCGGCCTGACCAAGACCCTCGCGCTGGAGACAGCCGGCAAGGGCGTGACCGTCAACTGTGTCCTGCCCGGTGCCATCATGACCGACATGGTCGCCGCACTGCCTGACAAGATCATTCAGGCCGTCACCGAAACCATCCCGATGCGTGCCATCGGGACGCCCGAGGATGTCGCCGAGGCCGTCCGGTACCTGGTGTCCGACGAGGCGCGCTACGTCACCGGTGCGCTGATCCCGGTCACCGGCGGGCTGCTGATGATGTGACGTCCCAGCTCCGGCCGGATGGCGGTGGTTACTAGCGATGAGCGCCGCCTGTCCGTTTCGGGCGCGCGGGCTTATGGTCGACTCATGCTCAAGCGCGAGATTGTCCTGCCACCGGAGCATCTGTTCCCGCCTGACGAGTGGCGCCTCATAGAGGCGCGGTACTCCGACGAGTTCGCCGGTCGGACAGAGACGGTCTTCTCGCTGGGCAACGGTTTCGTCGGCATCCGCGGCAGCTTCGAGGAGGGCCGGCCCGCGCTGTCCCCCGGCACGTTCATCAACGGGCTCCATGAGACCTGGCCGATCGTCCACGCGGAGGGGGCGCCCGCGCTTGCGCGGACCGGCCAGACGATCGTGAACGCGCCCGACGTGACCATCTTCAAGCTCTACGTCGATGACGAGCCGCTGTTCCTGCCGACCGCGCAGGTTCATGACTACGAGCGCGTGCTGGACTTGCAGGCAGGAACGCTGACTCGCGAATTAGTGTGGGCCACCGCCGCCGGGAAGCAGGTCCGGATCCGCTCGTGCCGGATCGTATCGCTCGAGTACCGACACGTGGTCGCCATGACCTACGAGGTCACGATGCTCGATAGCGCGGCACCCATCGCGATCTCCTCCATGGTGCTTAACCGGCAGGACGCTCACTTGTCGGCGGCGATGCAGCAGACCCATCCGGTCGATCCCCGGCTGGCCACCATGCTGCCCCGGCGGGTGCTGAACGCACAGGTTGCCGAACGTGCCGACGGGCGGCTCCTGCTTGGCTACCAGACCACCGGAAGCAAGATGACGCTGGGCGTCGGCGTCGACCACGTGATCGAGACGGCGTGCGCGCATCATGCCACGGGCTCGGCTGACCAGGACTCAAGCCAGCTCGTCGTCACCGTCGATGCGCTGCCCTATGTCCCGATCCGGATAACGAAGTTTGCGACCTACCAGGCCTCGCGCACCGTGCCGGTGCCCGAGCTCACTGATCGGTGCGCTCGCACGCTGGACCGCACTGTCGGCGCCGGATTCGACCAGATCGTCGCGGCTCAGCGCGAGAATCTCGACCGGTTCTGGGACCGTGCCGATGTCCGGCTGCAAACCCGGAATAATCCCGAGCGGCATCAGCAGGCGGTCCGGTGGAACCTGTTCCAGGTCGCGCAGGCATCCTGGCGCGCCGAAGGAGCCGGCATACCTGCCAAAGGGCTGACCGGCCAGGCCTACGAGGGCCACTATTTCTGGGACACCGAGATCTTCGTGCTGCCGTTCCTGACTTACACCCAGCCCAGGATTGCCCGAAATCTGCTGCGGTTCCGGCACAGCATGCTCGGGCGCGCGCGCGAGCGGGCGACGGAGATGTCGCAGCGCGGCGCGCTGTTCCCGTGGCGCACCATCAACGGCGAGGAAGCCTCGTCGAACTTCCAGCAGGGCACGGCCCAGTATCACATCAACGCCGACATCGCCTACGCGATCATGCGCTATGCCCAGGTGGAAGGCACCGGCCGCGTGCTCGCCGACATCGGCGCGCAGATCCTGGTCGAGACCGCCCGCCTGTGGGAGGACCTCGGGTTCTACGGCAACGACGGGCAGTTTCACATCCACGGCGTCACTGGCCCGGACGAGTACACCACGGTGGTCAACGACAACACCTATACCAACCTGATGGCTCGGCAGAACCTGACTTTCGCCGCGGCCACGGTCCGGCGGCTGCGCGACGAGCGGCCCGCGGACTACGCCGCGCTGGCCCACCAGGTCAGGCTCGAGCCCGGTGAGACAGAGTCCTGGGAGCGCGCCGCGGCCGCCATGCACGTGCCGTTCGACGAGGCGCGCGGCATCCACTCGCAGGACGACACATTCCTGAACCGGGAGGTGTGGGACCTCGGCGCTACGCCGCGGGAGAAGTTCCCGCTGCTGCTGCACTACCACCCACTGGTGATCTACCGGCACCAGGTACTCAAGCAGTCTGACATCGTGCTGGCGATGTTCCTGCTCGGCAACGAGTTCTCGGCAGAGCAGAAGCGCCGCAACTTCGAGTACTACGACCCGATCACCACGGGCGACTCGTCCTTGTCGGCCTGCGTGCAGAGCATCATCGCCGCCGAGATAGGCAAGAATCGCAAGGCCCTGGAGTACTTCGAGTACGCGCTGCTGATGGACCTTGCCAACGTCGCCGGGAACGCCTCGGACGGAGTCCACATCGCCTCCGCCGCTGGTGTGTGGTCATCACTGGTCTTCGGGTTCGGCGGCGTGCGCGACTTCGGCGGACAGCTGTCCTTCGAGCCGAGGCTGCCACCCGCCTGGAAGGAACTCGCGTTCTCGTTGCGGTTCTGCGACCGGCAGATCCGTGTGCAGCTCAGCAGCGACGAGGAACGCTACCTCGTGGACGAGGGCGCTCCGCTCGAGATCCTCATCCGGGGCGAGCCGCACCTGCTCAGCCCGGGTACCCCGGTCGCGATCAAGCTTTCCCCGCCATGACGGGCGCGGCCGTGACTACAGAGCGCGGGCGTTCGTGCGCTTACTGGGCCGCCCTGGCCATGGCGGCAGCGAGTTCTGTGCGCGAGCGCACGCCGAGCTTGCGGTAGCCACGAGACAAGCTGGCTTCGACGGTCTTGGTGGACAGGAACAGCTGGGCGGCAATCTCGTGGTTGCGCAGCCCGGCGACGGCGAGATCGCAGATCGTCCGCTCGGTCGCGGTGAGCTGGTCAGGCCTGCCCCGGCGACCCGCGGCCCGGCCAAGCTCATCGCGCGCCACGGCGGCCCAGCCGAGCGCACCTGCCGAGCCGAGCACGGCGACCGCACGCTCCAGGCACTCCTGTGCCTGCTGCCGCTCGTTCCTGCGCCTATGCAGCCGACCCAGTACGAGCAGCGTGCGCCCCAGCTCAGCTGGCATGTCGAGGTTCTCGTGCGCGTCGAGCGCACGCTGATAGTCGGCAAGCGCTGCATCCAGGCCGCCCGCCGCGGCGTTCAGGAGTCCGCGGCATCGGGCTGAGACCGCGAGGATCCACGGCCGGGGCAGAGCGATCGCGCGCGCTTCGAGTCGCTCTACCAGAAGTTCGGCGCGGTCGATCTCGCCGAGTCCGATGAGCGCTTCGACGTGATCGGCCTGGAACCGCTGGTTGGCCGGCTCACGGTTGTGCACGAGCTCCTGGATCTCTTCGGCCCGGGACAGTTCGCGGTCGGCACCGGCCAGATCTCCGACGGTGAGGGCCGCCTGGCCCAGGACGGTCCTGGCCATCCCCTCGAGCACATGGTCGGGATGAATCTTCAGATGACCAAGTAGCTCCCCGGCTGCCGCCCGCGCCTCGGCCAGAGCACCAGGGTCGCCCGCCTGCGCGTACACCTGACCCTTCGCGCATAGCGCCATGTCGCGATAGGCGTCCTGCTCGGTCTGGCCGGCCAGGTCCAGCGCTTCGGCCACCAGCCCGCGAGCCCGGTCCATGTGCCCGGTCATGCACTCGACGCCGGCCAGATGGGCGAGCGCAGCACAGACCTGTGCCTCATCTCCGTGCTCGCGGAAACGCCGGATCAGCTCCTCGAAGCGTTGCCTGGCGGTGGCGAAGTCATCGAAGTTCCTGGCCCAGAAGGCCGGGACCGGGCTCACGTCCCATCCGAACGCGTCGTGCTGAAGCTGCATGCCTGTCTCGATGGCCGCGTGGTCAGCGCCACGACCGGCGTAGAGCTTGAACAGCGCGACGGCATGCAGAGCATAGGAGTAAAGCTGCGGGTCGTGCTGCGGATCGAGCAGTTTCAGGGCAGCCTCGCCGTGTTCGACGGTGAGGTCCGCGTCGTCTGCTCCAGACGCTATCCGCACGTGTATCCGGGCGCGCAGTCCCGATGTCTCCGCTTCGCCGAGTGCCTGGATCATCAGCTCCCGGCCAGCCTCGGCTTCACCCTGAATCCAGCGCATGCTGCCTAGCTCAAGGAGGACTTCGGCCCGGCCCTCGCCGGCCGGAAGTGCCGTCACGAGTCCTTCGAGTTCCCGCCGCGCACCGGTCGGGTCGCCGGCGAAGTAGCGGAGGTCGGCTAGCTCGGTGCCGCGCCGGATCCTCGCTGCCAGGTCCGCCTCCGGAGTGAGCCGGCGGGCCAGTTCCTTCAGCTCCGCCGCCGCGTCCGCGGCCCCGCGGTTACGCGCCACCACCGCAGCAGCATCGAGTTCCGCCGCGGTCGCCTCGTCCGGACCTCTCGTTGCCAGTGCCAGGTGCCTGGCCCGCTCTTCCGGGCTGGTTGCCTTGCCGGCCAGATCCTTGTGCAGCTTACGGCGCCTCGACTCTGGCAGCGAGGAGTACAGCGCCGAGCCGAAGAGCGGATGGGTGAACTCAACCCGCCCAGCAGCAGAGACGGTCGCGATGCCGGCCCGCTCGGCCGGAGCGAGAGCGTTGACGTCCAGGTCGCCCGTCGCGGCGCCCGATGTCGCGGCCAGCGCAGCGAGTACATCGCGCGTCGCGGCGGGCAGCCTGCGCATCCGCAGCAACGCCAGGTCTCTCTGGTCAGCAGGGATAGGGAGGGGCTGGCCGGGCTGCGGGCTGCCCAGCCGCCGGACCTCGCGAGCGATCTCCAGTCCGTAAAACGGATTGCCGCCTGCCGCGGCGTGAATGCGCACCAGCAACGGCCGGGAAAACGACTTGCCAAGCACCTGCCGGAACATCTGGTGCATCGCCGCCACCGTGAGCGGTCCGACCTCCAGGTGCTGCTGCGCCTCGCGCTGCAGCGATGACTCGATCATCGCGAATGCGCCACCGCGAGGATCGGCCGACCCGTCGATCCTGACGCTTGCCAGCGACGCGACCGGGCGGCCAGCTAGCCGCCGCAGCGCGAAGGCAAGGCACCGCGCTGACGCCGGGTCAAGCCACTGCGCATCATCGATCGCGACGAGCAGCGGCCCGTCGTCGGCCAGCATGCCGAGCAGCGCCGCCAGTCCCGTGCCGATTGCCCGGGGGTCGAGGGCATCAGCGCCCGCATCTTCTCGCAGTAACGCAACCCCGAGCGCGCGCCGCTGCGGCGGCGGCAACGTGGCGAATGTGTCGTCGGTAACCTCGCGAAGCAGATCCGCGATGCCGACGTGCGGCAGCCCGGCGTCAGACGGAACGGGGCGGCACGACAGGACGCGGCGGCCGAGCGCACGCGCCTGGTGAATTGTCTGCGCCCACAGGGTCGTCTTGCCGATGCCCGGCGCCCCGTAGATGACCAGCAGCGGCGGTTCCGCATCGGCCCCCGGATAGCTCGCGGTGACCTGGCTCAGCCAGTCGTCGATGCGTGCCAGCTCGGCATCTCGGCCCAGAATGAGCATGCGGCAACCTTCCCGGCTATGGCAGATTCCTGCACGTTATCGGGTAGCTTGCCGGGCTGGCTCCAGCTCGGCAACCCAGCGAGACTGGCCGGGTCGCCAACGGGCTCGCGCTATGTGGCCAGGATCTTCGCCTTCTCAGCGGCGAATTCATCCTCGGTCAGCAGACCCTGCGACTTCATGTCGCCCAGTTGCTTGATCTTTTCCATCCGGTCGACCGACGATGCCTCCGGCGGAGCTGCGGGCTGCGACGCCTGGAACTGCGCCGCTGTCTGCGCCGATGCCTGGGCAGCGGCCTGATCGACCATCGCCTGCTGCTGAGCGGCATCCTGTTGCTGCTGATAGGCGGCCGCCTGCTGCTGCTGCGCGGCGTTCTGCGACGCATGACGCGACACACCGCCAGCCACCGCTGTCGCGGTGCCGGCGACGACCGCTGTCCGAGCCATCGTGCCCATCAGGCCGGGGCGCCCCCTGCGCATGGGCATGCCCCTCCCCATTCCTCTGCGCATGACTCCCCCTACTCCTCGTCGAGCGCCGCGATGGCGCGCAGCACGGTTGCGCGCGGAATCCGCTCCTGCGTGATCATCCGGCCGCGGGAATCCCGAACCGCGGCGGCGAGACGGGCGGCCCAGCTGTTCTCCCACACGACCACCAGCGCAGACGAGCTTGCCTCCAGGCCACCAGCAATCTCGGCCAGGTCATCCTCGGAGAGCAAGTCGAATTGGTTCTCGTACACCGACTCCAGTGCACCGGCAACCTGGTCATCGGCCGCCTCGATGACCGAAGTCGTACCGTCGGCCTCCTTGCGAACCAGGGCCAGATCGATGATCCGGACCGTGCCGCTTCTGTTCAGTTCGGCCAGCGCCGGAGCCACGTCCCCGTTGAACTGGTTCCCCTCGAAGCCGATCACCGCAACGTCGACCGGGCCGATCGAATCGGCCCGAAGAGCCGTGGGCATGAAACCTCCAGCAAATCGGCTTGATCCGCGATGGCTTAGCCGTATGTGCGCCCCGCCAGTCACGTATCACCCCAACCGGGTGAAGCCCACCGGCAGACCGTGCCGAGGGCCGGGTCGTTACGGTCATCGCTGCGCTCCCGCCGGCCGAAGGTGCTCGCACGCCGTATTGATACGCTCGCACTGGGTAGTCATTCGTCAGGGAACGGGGTCCGTGTCAGGCACGAGGACACGTGCCGCTCGCAGGCTCCGGGAGCACAAACTGGCGGAACCGAGCTCAGGCCCGGCCACCCTCGGGAGGCGCAAAATGGGACTAATGGACAAGGTCAAGGGTCAGGCGAATCAGCTCGCCCAAAAGACCCAGCAAACTGCCCAGGAGGGCAAAGCCAAGCTTGACCAGGCTCAGGCCAACCGGCGTGCGGACGCGCTTTTTCGGCAAGTGGGTGCGGCCGTGTATGCCGATCGCACCGGCCGCGGAGCGGACAACCAGCCCAAGATCGACAAGCTGATCAGCGACATCTCGGCAATCGAGCAGGAGAACGGACTCAACCTGACCGACGAGCGGCAGCCAACGGTCCCGCAGCCCGGCTCTCCGCCCGACCCAGCCGGCCCGGCCGGGACTACCAACCCCGACCCGAGCGCCCAGTAGCTACGGCTATCGCAGGGTCACCCCTGCGGCTGCCGGGCCGTCCCCGCCGGGATAGCCACCGCGAGTTCGCCGCCGAGCGCGAACCCGCCGGACAGGCTAAGGCCATCACCGCTCCAGAACCGGCCAGCGTCATACCAGTTCGGACGGTGCGGGTCCGCTAGGAGTCCCATCGCCTGATAGGTGACGGCCATTACCTCCGCGCAGTAGGCAGTCTCCAGGTCAGTGTCTCCCGTCCGGTGCCTGACGGCCGGGATGCGTCCGGACAGCCACCGCGAGGCAAGCCTGGGAACGGACGGGAACGGGAGGCCATCCATCCTCGCGATCGTGCGCAGCACAGCGCCTTCCATCTCGCGGCTGACTGGGTGATTGAGCTGCCGCAGCCAGGCCCGCTGACCGTATTTGTTGGCCCAGATGAGTACCGCGTCGCGCAGATCGTGCAGCTGGACGCCGCGTTGGCGCTTACCTGACCACACATCGGGCAGGGACCGGCCCAGCTCGGCGTGCCACATCAGCGGCGGCAGATCGCCGATGACAACCGACATGCCGGCGTGGTTGACCGGGCTGTTGGTGGCGACCCGGATGGCACGGTCGGCAGCTGTGTGCCCGCGAAACAGCCACACGTCCCCCGTGCGCGTCAGGTCCAGGGCATCGTCGAGGGTGAGACTCGCCGTCGGCAACATGCTCGTAGCCTAGACACATGCGCTGGTGGAAAATCGTGGGCCTTGCCGGGTTCGCAGGCGTCGCCGCTACCGGAGTGGTGCTCGCCCGGGCCGAACGGCAACGCCGTGCTTACACCCCTGATCAGGTCCGCGAGCGACTGCATGCCCGGCTCGCCGAGACCCGCGAGACGAGCCCGGCAGATGAACCGCCGGAGCCCTGACCTCGCCGCGCTCAACTCGCGGAAGCGGGATTCGGTAGCGCAATAGCCATCTGCTGCTGAGAGCCTCATGGGCGCACCGTGGCAGCGAACAGGTCCAGCTTCCCCGTGCGCGCGTCGTTCCATACGATATGGAAGGCGCCGGCTCCGGCAGCGATGCCCTGCCAGTCTCCGATCCACCAGGCACCGTACTTACCGCGGGATGCCGTCGTAGCGTCGAGGGGGTCAAAGGCAGCGGTGGTCACCCGTAGTGGTGCCCGAAAGCGCAGCTCTCCAGCCCGTGAGAGCAGCAGGACTTCGTCTACGCGGCCGTTCGCCAGGGCGAACGCGGAGATCGCGACCCGGCCGGCCTCGTCGACCGCGATGTTCGGCTGAAAGTAGATCGCTCCGTCGCCGGGAGTGGCGGTGACTGGCTTGGACCAGGTCCGGCCGCGATCGAGGGATGCGGTCACCACGATGTCCGAGTGCGTGGCTCCCGGCTGATGTCTGGGAAATGCAACGTAGAGGGCACGGCTGCGGGGCGAGGCGGCGACCGTTGGGCCGCTGTTGGGCCTGACGTCGCCGGGCAGTGCGATGATCGACGATTCCGATCCCAGCCGGACCGGTGCGGCAAAGCCGCGTCCTCCATCGGTCGAGCAGACGGCTACGACCTGGCCGACCAGGTCTCCGGACGCGTCCTGCTGGGTTGTCCAGTCACAGACGGCGCACACCAGGCCATGCGGTCCGGCGGCGACTTGGGGACCCGCGCTTACCAGCGACGGAACCGTCGCCTCCGCCAGGATCCTGCGCGGCGACGCGAAACTCTGTCCGCCGTCGTCAGAGCGCGCAAGGTCGAGAGCCGTGTGCGAGTCGCCGGCGCCCCAGGCGACGAAGACATCGTGCCCGGCGTCCGGGCCGGTGGCCAGCCAGGGGTGATCGCAATACTGTCCCGCCACGACGGTCACCGGTGCCGTGAAGCTGCGCCCGCCGTCGTCGGTCCGCCACACGTACACGGCGCGGTTGGCGTCGGGGTTGGCCGGGTTGAGGTTGGAGCCGTGACCGGAACGCGTGGCGCAGATATAGCCGCGACCGTGTACATCGAAGGCCACGGTCACGTCGTCGCCAGCCGGCCCGGCCGCTGGCTGTGGCGGCAGACCACCGTTCCGCCAGCTTGCGCCTCCGTCAGACGAGAGGTAAGTCACGATCGACTCGGGGGTCGCGGGCGAGGCCTGGCAGGCGACGAGGAGCTGACGAGGGTCGCGGGGGTTGACCGCTACCGACGGCCCGACATGATCGCGATACCGGTCGTGGCTGACGCGGACGTTCGCCCCGACCCCTGATGGCAGTCCTGCCGGTGCCGACGACGTCGATACCGGTCGTGCCGTTGACGGTGCTGCCGCGCTGTCACAGGCGGACAGCACCGTGAGGACCGCTGCGGCTGCTCCGCCACCGAGCAGGATCCGGCGGGACATCGGCTCCTCGATCGGCGGTGGCGATAGCTCTTCACTCGTAGCTGGTATGGCCTCTCGAATCCGGTGATTGCCGGACGCCGTCACGTTCCCCTCCTCGCTTACTGTCGTCCCCCCTGTACGCCGTCTACAGTGTTGGGCTGGCATTTCGACCTCGTGCGAACAGGCTGCGAAGAAACCGCGAAAATCGGTGATGCGGCGTCGCTGGTGGGTGACACTGTGCAGGTGAGCGCCGTCTCGAGCCCAGCCCGGCCGCTTGTGCTCGTCGTAGAAGACGAGCCCGAGATCGCCGCGCTGATGCGGGACTTCCTTGAGGCAGCAGGCTTCCGAGTCCAGCTCGCAGCTGATGCCGAGGAGGCGAGCGGCACGCTCGCGATGACGCCCGACTGCGTGCTGCTCGACGTGATGTTGCCAGGCGCCTCGGGATTCGAACTGTGCCGCGGCATCCGGGCCGAGTCAGACGTCCCGATCTTGTTCCTCAGTGCCAGGGGCGGCGACGCTGACAAGATCCGCGGCCTCGGGCTCGGCGGCGATGACTACATCGTCAAGTCGGCGACCCCGGCGGAGGTCGTCGCCAGGGTCCGGGCGGTGCCGCGCCGCTCAGGAACCTCCCGCGAGCCAGCCCGGCTTCGCTTCGGCCGGCTTGAGGTCGATCTCGCCGCGCACGAGGTGCTCGTCGACGGCAGGCCGGTGCGGCTGACCGCCCGCGAGTTCGAGTTGCTGCAGGTACTGGTCCTGCATCCGCGGCAGGTGTTCAGCCGCGAGCATCTGTTCGAGCTGGTCTGGGGAAGTCACGGCGATCGTAGCGCGGTGTCTGTCTACGTCAGCCGGCTGCGCGAGAAGATAGCTCGCAGAGGCTGCTCGGTGACCATCGACCGGGACGGTTTCGAACGCGCGCTGGCCAATGTCATCGACAATGCGCTGGGCTACACGCCACTGGGGGGCACGGTCGAGGTCAGCTGCGGCGCAGCGGGCGATAGCGCTTTCGTCCGCGTCGTCGACGACGGCCCCGGCATCCCGTCGGGCCTGCTGCCAAGCGTGTTCGAGCCCATGGTCCGGGCCGACAGCGCCCGCAACAGCGGCACCGGCGGCGCTGGCCTCGAGCTCACCATCGCCGCCCGCCTGCTCCGCAGCCAAGGTGGCACGATCGACGCGGCCAACGCACCTGCCCGCGGCGCGATCCTCACCCTCCGGCTGCCGCGGAAGATCGCATTAACCCGACCCGGCGAGCGCTAGCTGGCGAGCCGCTCGCGGACAATTCGCTCTACGGCCGGATCGGCCGGATCGGGAGCAAGGCAAGAGCTGCGCAGTGGACCGGAACGGCTGCGGCAGGACACAATGTCCTGCGAGGTTGTTTACCAGCTCCAGGCCCCGGCTGGTCGCGCGCTCAGGCATGGCGTTCGGCCGAACCCGGGCCTCTAGCACCCCGCGGAGGCCTTCCGTGCAACCAGACGCCCGCTGTGGCACCGTCCGTCCCCTGGTCGTGCCGGAAATCGTCACGCTTCCGGCAGAGATCGACTTGTCCAATGCGGCGCGTGTCGGCAACGATTTGCGGGCGGCATTGAGACCAGGTGTGGCGGTCGTGATCGCCGACATGAGCCAGACCCGGTTCTGCGACTCCTCCGGCATCCGGCACCTGCTGATCGCTCACGAGCTGGCGACGGCGAACCGGGTCGAGCTGCGACTCGCCGTCTCCGCTCCTGCCGTGATCCGGACTATGCGGGTGACGGGCGTCGACAAGGTGTTCAATATCTACCCCAGCCTGCAAGAGGCGCTGGCTACCAGGCGTGCGGAGCTGCCGAAGCCAGGCTCTAGCTCAACCGTCTCAGCGCCCGACCCGAGCGAGTTCCCGGCGTAGTCACGGGACCACTGCACCTTCAGCCTAAGGCCGGGTAGCCGCAGCCATGGACGTCGCATCCGGATCGATGTTCGCCGTACTGTGGCCGGGTGGCTGGTGGCGATGGGCTCGATGACGCGGTGCTTGCCAGGATTGATGAAGTCGTCGAGAGGGCCGTGGCGCACGGTCAGGTGCCTGGCGTAGTTGCGGCCGTGGCACGCGGTGACACTGTGCATGTCGCCACGGCGGGCGCCATGGCGGTCGGCGGGCCGCCGATGCGGCGCGACACACTGTTCCGGATGTCGTCGACTACCAAGCCGGTGACGGCGGCGGTCGTGCTGTCGCTGGTTGAAGACGGTCTTCTGGATCTGGACGGCCCGGTTGACGAGCTGCTGCCCGAACTGGACCGGCGCCGGGTGCTGCGCAGCCCGGACGGGCCGCTGGCTGACACTGTCCCGGCTCGGCGGCCGGTCACCGTGCGCGACCTGCTCACCTTTACCTGGGGATTCGGTATGCAGGGCGCAATGTTCATGGCGCCCCGGCCGTGGCCGATCGTCATCGCCGCGGCGGACCGTGACCTGTGCACCTTCGGCCCGCCGCAGCCCGGCGCAATGCCTGACCCGGATACGTGGATGGCGCGGCTGGGTGAGCTGCCGCTGCTGGCCCAGCCAGGCGAGCGGTGGCTCTACCAGACCGGGTCTCAGGTGCTGGGAGTCCTGGCAGCCCGCGCCGTCGGCGCCCCGTTTGAGGATGTCCTGCGCCAGCGGGTGACCGGCCCGCTCGGCATGAGCGACACCGGTTTTCATACGGCCGATACCAGCCGGCTCGCGACCGCGTATGAGATTCGCGACGGTCGCTACGTCGTCACCGACCCACCCGACGGACAGTGGTCGCGGCCGCCGCTGTTCCCCGACGGCAGCGGCGGGCTCGTGTCATCGGCTGACGACATGATCGCGTTCGGCCGGATGCTGCTGGGCGGCGGCGGCCCCGCGCTGACACCCGGGACGGTCGCCGAGATGACCCGCGATCAGCTGACGGCCGCGCAGCGGTCGCTGGTCTGGCCCGGCTTCAGCTTCCTCGACAACCGTGGCTGGGGCTACGGCCTGTCCGTGCTCGACGACGGCCGCTGCACATGGGAGGGCGGACTCGGGACAGCCTGGTCGATTGTGCCATCCCAAGATCTCACCGTCGTCGTCCTGACCCAGCGCGCCGCAGACGAAACCGGGATGCCTGGCGTATGCGATAGCGTGCTTGCCGCCGCCAGCCCTGCATAGCACTGCAGGCCAGAACCGACAGTCCGCCTTAGCCGTGCTCAGTCGTTGCGCTGCCTAGATCGTCTGGCCCGATGACTTCGTACACATTGCCGTCCGGGGCACGGAAGTGCTGCCAGGCCCGCCCCTCAGCCCGCTGCGGCTCGGCATAGATGAACTCGATTCCGGCTGCCTGCAAGGCAGCGCGGGCGGCCTCGAACGAGTCGACACGAAAGCCGGCCACCGGCGAGCTGCCGAAGAAATCATGGTCCAGATCGTCAGGGCCGTAGACATGGACTTCCGCGCCGTCACCTAGCCGGAACCACGTCGCGCCCGGCCTCTCCACGATCACCTCAAGGCCGAGCACGTCACGATAAAGAGCCGTCATCGCTGTCGCATGGGGTGTCCGCACGCCAGGCCAGCCCACAGAGCGCACCGCCATAAGGACCTCCTGAAGGGTAAGTTCGGCAATCTGAATCGTCCCACCGCTGCTGACGCCCGGCCGCATCCCCGATGCGCGGGCGTATCTCCGATGATGGGCACATGGAGTGGACCTTCACCGGCGAGGTGATCGAGTGGCGCGGGCCGGCGCCGTATCTGTTCGTGGCCATGACACCGGAGGACAGCGCGGATCTCAAGGAGGAAGCCCGCGGCCTGATGTACTGGGGCCAGGTGCCGGTCCACGTCACCATCGGCGACACCGAGTTCACTACCGCGCTCTTCCCTAAGGACGGCCGCTACCTTGTGCCCGTCAAGGTGGCGGTGCAGCGAGCGGAGGCGATCGCGGATGGCGCCGTCGTCGAGGTGGTCGTGCGTCTCAACGTCGCGCGCAGAGAATGACCATCACGGTCAGCCCGGGTAACCACGGTCACCGGGCATGGGTCGCACTGTGACGCCGCCGGCGGTGAGGAACTGGCGGATCTGGGCGGCGTGCTCCACGACGTGCAGCGGGATGCCGCCGACAATCACCGCGAACAGCCTGCCGTGGTATCGATGGGCGCTAGGGAGTGGCCGAGCGGCCATTTCCTCGGTGAGGCCGTCAAGGGTCTGGCGGACGCGGCCGCGGCACCAGTCGACGTACCCGAGAAGCTCGGGCTTAGTGAACCTGCGGTTGGGAAAGGCGAAGGTGTTGTCGTCAAACGGTTGTGGCGGTGACCACGGCTCGAACTCGGCGGCCAGGTCATAGTCGAGCGTTAGCAGCGTGTGGTAGCCGAGGAACCAGGGAGCCGAGCCGTGCAGTCCCCCGTGCTGCGTCGGACCCGTGGGCGCCTCGTCGGGCCACAAGTCCGTCTGCCACAGGTGGTCGGGGCAGTCGGTCAGCGCCGCATCCATCAGCCGCAGCGCCTGCTCGAAGTTATGAGCCATGCTTTGCACAAACGCGTTCGGCACGCTGCCTGTATAGCGCATGGTCGCGGATCTGGCACTCACCTGCACGCTCGCTCTCGCCGCGCTGGATGCGCCTGGACCTTATGCGCACCTATCATCTGAATGTGCAGGAACTGGACGCTTCGAGGTTCGCCGAGGTGAGAGGGCTGCCCGCCGGGCCGGCGGACAACGGCGCGCTCGTCCTGCTCGCTGATGCGGACGGCGACGCTGCCAAACTTCTCCGCCCGGATGTTAGTGAGGATTAAGACGACCAAGCGACAGCAAGCAGCGTACGACGCCCAGCTGGCAGCGGGCTTGCCAGTCAGTCAGCTCGCCGCCGCAATGCTGGTTAACAACGATGGCATAATTAACCATCAGCATTGTGCAAGTTACATACATGCCGTTCAGCAGATGGACTGGTTCAAGGCCGCGTTCCCGGCACACGCCGACCCCGTGATCGTGGTGGGCGGGAACGGCGGCAGCAACGCTGACGCCCTTCAGCGTCGGATCAAGATCGGCACGAACAACCGATACAACGTCGGTGAATGCGAACAGGCATGCCTACATGAACTGGCGCATATCGTAAGCCCCGATTATGGGCCAGACAGGGAACCGCGCGAACCCAGGTTCGGCAGGGACAGCAGTAAAGGGCACCACCACGCATGGCGCGTCAATTTCATCCTGATCGTAAGAAAGGTCCTGGGGAAGCAGGCAGCACGACGACTGCGATATGAGTTCGACCAGTGGGGACTAGCAACCTGCAAGTAAGCCGTTATCAGCTGGGATGCTGGAATCCGCGCACCGGAGTATCCGGTCATGGCGCCGACCGCGCACACTCCCACCCAGCTGGAGTTCAGCAAGTGTCCGGTTCTAAGCCTGGCAAGTTTGACGAAAAGGGCCGGCCGCGAGGCGGAGGCTGGTGTGCCGACCGGACCGGGTCTAGGATCTTTGACCGCAATGGTCTTCATTCCGTTGTCGTGCACCGGTCGGCATAACCCGCCGCGAGTCACGGGGACTGGCTGGTGATCTTGGTGATCTGTTCGCCTGTTCCCGCCCAAGGGGAAGCTCGATGCCGCTCTTCATGTACCAGGCCTCCTATACCGCCAAGTCAATGGCGGATCAGCTCAAGAAGCCCCAAGACCCGGTGGAAGTGATCCGCCCGGCCCTGGCGGAACTGGGCGCCACGATCGTGGTGGCAGGCTTTCCGTTTGGCGAGTATGACCTGGTCATCGTGTATGAGGCAGCTGATGATATGACCGCCGCCAGCGTCGCGATGGCAGTTGCCGCTGCCGGCGAGGTCAGGTCGGGCAAGACCACGCGACTGCTCAGCGGGCAGGAATGGCTCGAGTCTTTGCGCAAACGCAGGATTGTCACCAGCCGGAAACCGCGCCAGCCGCACGACAGCCAGTCCTGATAGCCGGAACTCTTCAAGCTTCAGCAGGGTCCGCCGGGGAGCGCAGACCTGGGTCACCCACCTCAGCCACTGACCACTTCGGGGATACAGCCGATGACGGCGGTGGATACCGTCTTGACAGGGAAGGCGGCAGCCGCGTGCTGCCCGCGGACGACACGGTAATAAATGCCGCAGAAGGTCTGCAACCCACAAACTTCGCACTAGCCCTGTCATGCCGTCCAGGGGAGCGAGGGAGGTCGCAGTATGGCAACCGTCGCCGAGCGACAACAGCAGCCGGTCCGCAGCACGATCCCGGCACGGCTCGACCGCCTCCGATGGTCGCCATTCCACACCCGCCTCGTACTCGGCCTGGGCACCGCCTGGGTTCTTGATGGCTTGTCGGTCACGATCGCAAGCTCGGTGTCCGGCAAGCTGACCCAGGCCAACACGCTGAACCTCACGACGACGCAGGCAGCTTCCATCGGCACCGTCTACCTCGTCGGAGAGGTGATAGGGGCACTGGTGTTCGGGCGGATGTCCGACCAGCTCGGGCGCCGGAAGCTGTTCGTCTGGACCCTGGCGATCTACCTGCTGGGCACCGGCCTGACGGCATTCACGCCCAAGGGCACCAACTGGATCTTCTATCTCTACGCGACACGGATCATCGCCGGGATGGGCATCGGCGGGGAGTATTCGGCCATCAACTCGGCCATCGACGAGATGATGCCTGCCCGCTACCGCGGACGTACCGACATCTGGATCAACGGCACTTACTGGCTCGGGGCGATCTTCGGCACGTTCGCTTCATTCCTGCTGCTGAGCTCGCTGCCACCGAAATACGGCTGGCGGGTGGCGTTCCTGGTCGGTCCCGCCCTGGCCATCGTGATCATCTTCGTGCGCCGCAATCTCCCCGAGAGCCCGCGGTGGCTCATCACCCACGGCCGCGAAAAGGAGGCCGAGGAGGCGATCAGGAGCATCGAGGAAGCCGCGCTCAGAGACGGCCAGCATCTGGAGCCGGTCCCCCAGACCGCCGCCATCACGATCTTGCCGGAAAAGCGGTACGGCTACCTGACGCTGCTGCAATTGGCATTCCGCCGGTACCCTAAACGGGCGATCCTCGGCGCGACGCTGATGATCACGCAGGCGTTCCTGTACAACGCGATCTTCTTCACCTATGCCCTGGTGCTGACGAAGTTCTACCACGTCAGCAACAACGCGGTGCCGCTCTACGGGCTTGCGTTCGCGGTCGGAAACCTGGCCGGCCCGCTGTTGCTAGGCCACCTGTTCGACAGCCTCGGGCGCAAGAAGATGATCTCCGCAACGTATCTGATCTCCGGGACGTTGCTCGCCTTCAGCGCGTGGCTATTCGATGCGGGGGTACTGCACGCGGCCGCCCAGACTTTCATCTGGATCGTCGTGTTCTTCTTCGCGTCGGCAGGCGCCAGCGCCGGCTACCTGACCGTCAGCGAGATCTTCCCGATCGAGATCAGGGCCGAGGCCCTCGCGGTGTTCTTCGCTGTGGCCCAGATATTCGGCGCGATCGGCCCGGTCTTCTACGGTGTGCTGATCGGCAACGGCACAAACCGCACCGCCCTCACCATTGGTTACCTTGTCGGCGGCGGCATTATGATCATCGGCGGACTGGTCGAGGTCGCGTTCGGGATCAATGCCGAGGGCAAACCTCTGGAGCAAATCGCGGCACCACTCAGCGAGGTCGACTAGTGCAGAGTCGACCCGGTGGAGCGGGGCGTCCCGCAGCGCCGTGACGGGCTCATGCCTGCTCTTCCTGCGCGGATCTCGCGCCTAGCTCGCCGAACCAGGCACCCGGATGTCCTTCCGGTGCCTGGCTCCGCGGCGACACCGTGCGGTTACGTTGCCGCAGCGCAATGTCCCTGCGGCCGCGGCCGGGACCCGGTCGCCTGAAGCTGAGGCATCCGACGAGGTCAGCTATTGCCCTGGGTCCGCCCTTCGATCACGTAGGGTTGCGGTAGCTGACCGTCAGCTCCGCGTCGGCGAGGCCGACCTGGATGACGGCACCGTCGCGGGCATCGCCGGCCAGCAGGGCGCGGCCGATCCTGGTCTCGACCTCCCTGGCGATGAACCGGCGCAGCGGCCGCGCGCCGTAGATGGGGTCGAAGCCCTGCCTGGCGATGTGGCGCGTGGCTTCCGCGGTGACCTCCAGTGTCATCTGGCGCTCGCCGAGCCTGGCCCGCAGATCCTGCAGCATCAGGTCCACGATCTGCTCGATCTCAGCCTCGGTGAGCGGCTTGAACAGCACGATGTCGTCCAGGCGGTTGAGGAACTCGGGCCGGAAATGGGCCCGCATCGCCGCCATGACGCGCTCGCGGGCGTCAGGCTTGATCTCGCCATCCGCCGTTGCGTCCTGGACCAGGTACTCCGAGCCGATGTTGGACGTCATGATGATGACCGTATTGCGGAAGTCGACGGTGCGTCCCTGCCCATCGGTCAGCCGGCCGTCGTCCAGCACCTGCAGCAGGGTGTTGAACACCTCTGGGTGAGCCTTCTCGACCTCGTCGAACAGCACCACTGAATACGGCTTGCGCCGGACCGCCTCGGTCAGCTGGCCGCCTTCCTCGTAGCCGACGTATCCGGGCGGCGCGCCGATCATCCGGCTCGCGGTGTGTCGCTCCTGGTACTCGCTCATGTCGATCCGGACCATGCTGTCCTCGGTGTCAAACAGGGCAGCGGCCAGCGACTTGGCGAGCTCTGTCTTCCCCACTCCGGTGGGGCCGAGGAAGAGGAAGGAGCCGATCGGCCTGCGCGGATCGTGGATCCCTGACCGCGCCCGGATGATGGCGTCGGTGACGAGCTGGACCGCGTCGTCCTGGCCGACGACCCGTTCGTGCAGGATCTGGTCAAGGCGCAGCAGTTTGTCGCGTTCACCCTCGCGCAGGCGGCTCACCGGGATCCCCGTCCACTGCGCGACGATCGCGGCGATCTCGTCATCGGTGACGACTTCGCGCAGCAGCCGCTGGCCGCCCTGCCGACCGGACAGGCTCTCTTCCTCTGCCTCGAGCCGGCGCTGCAGTTCGGGCAGCTTACCGAGCCTCAGCTCGGCGGCCTTGTTCAGGTCGTAGCCGCGTTCGGCCTGCTCGGCCTCCTGCCGCAGCTGCTCCATCTCCTCGCGCAGCGCCTGCACCCGCCGCAGCGCGTGCCGTTCGGCCTCCCACTGTGCTCGCAGCGCGTCGGCCTCCGCGCGCAGGTCGGCGAGCTCCCTGCGCAGGTCGCCCAGCCGGGCCAGGCTCGCCTGGTCATCTTCCTTGGCGAGAGCCGCCTCCTCGATCTCCAGCCGCATGACGCGGCGGGTGAGCTCGTCGAGCTCGGCCGGCATCGAGTCGATCTCGGTGCGGATCACCGCGCATGCCTCATCCACCAGGTCGATCGCCTTGTCCGGGAGGAACCGGTCAGATATGTAACGATGGCTCATCGTGACAGCCGCCACCAGCGCGCTGTCGGCGATCTTCACGCCGTGAAAGACCTCCAGCCGCTCGCGGAGGCCGCGCAGGATCGACACCGCATCCTCGACCGACGGCTCATCGACCATGATGGGCTGGAAGCGGCGCTCGAGGGCCGCGTCCTTCTCTATGTGCTTTCTGTACTCATCGAGGGTGGTCGCGCCGATCATGTGCAGCTCGCCCCTGGCCAGCATCGGCTTGAGCATGTTCCCCGCGTCCATCGAGCCCTCGGCCGCGCCCGCGCCGACCACAGTGTGCAGCTCATCGACGAACAGCAGGATGCCCCCCGACGCTGCCCTGACCTCGCTGAGGACTGCCTTGAGCCGTTCTTCGAACTCTCCGCGGTACTTGGCGCCTGCCACCAGGGAACCCATGTCCAGGCTGAATATCGTCTTGTCCCGCAGGCCTTCGGGAACGTCCCCGCGGGTGATCCGCTGGGCCAGGCCCTCGACGATCGCGGTCTTGCCGACGCCCGGATCACCGATCAGCACCGGGTTGTTCTTGGTCTTCCGGGACAGGATCTGAATCACCCTGCGTATCTCGGTGTCCCGGCCGATAACCGGGTCGAGACGGCCGCTCGCTGCCTCTTTCACAAGGTCCTGGCCGTATTTCGCGAGCGCCTCGTAGGCGACCTCAGGCATCGCCGAAGTGACCCGCTGATTACCCCGGATCCGCGACAGGGCCTGCAGGAATGCGGCCCTGGTCACGCCTTCCTCGTGCAGCAGCCGGCCGGCGCCGGTCGCCGGGCCCTCCGCTAGCAGCGCCAGGACCAGATGCTCGACGGAGACGTATTCGTCCTTGAGCCGGCCGGCCTCCTGCTCGGCATCGTCGAGCAGCCGGGAGAGCTGTTGGGTGACGGCGATCTGACCGGGCGCGACGCCGGGGCCGCTGACCCGCGGCCGCCGCTCAAGCTCGGCGTCCAGGGCCTTGTGCAGCCGGCCGGGGTCAGCACCGGCCTGCGCAAGCAGGGGCGGCACGATGCCTTCGGCCTGATCAAGCAGCGCCAGCAGCAGGTGCTCACTGCCGACCTCGGTGTGCCCGAAACGAAGCGCCTTGGTCTGAGCGTCATGCAGGGCTTCCTGTGACTTCTGGGTCAGCCGGTTCGGGTCCATCATTGTCCTCCTGGCCGTCGGGGACCCCGCAGGGCCGCCTCAAGCGTGGCAATCCGGTCGAGCAGGTCGAGCACGAGTCCGACGGCCGCGTAGTTGAGCCCGAGCCCGGCGCGTAGCCGCTGACACCTGGCGACCACGGCGAGCTGCCTGCGGGCGAACCACAGGCGGCCCGAGGAGTCTCGGGTCGCGTCGAGGATGCCCAGGGCTACGAGCTTGCGGATCATTTCCGGGTGCAGTCCGACGGCCGCGGCGAACGTGTCCAGGTCGAGCCGGCTGGCGCGGACCATGGCGTGGCTCACTGGCGTCTCCTCGGGTCGAAGTCGGAGGCGGCGGCCAGCTGCTCGAACAGCTCCCGTTCCGCCTTGGACGGCCTGGGCGGCACCATGATCCTTACCTCGGCGAACAGGTCACCCGGCTTACCCCTCGGGTTGGGCACGCCGCGGCCGCGCAGCCGGAGCCGCCGGCCACTCGATGTGCCCTCCGGCACCGTCACCTTGGCCTCCCCGCCGGGCGTCGGCACGGCAACCGACGTGCCCAGGGCGGCCTCCCAGGGCGCGAGCCGCAGCTCGACATACAGATCGCGGCCCTCCAGCCGGTAGTCGGGGTGCGGCGCGATCCGGACGACCAGGTACAGGTCTCCAGCGCGGGCTCCGTCGCCGCCGCTGCCGCCCTGGCCGGCCAGCCGGATCCGCTGGCCGTTGGTGACGCCGGGCGGGATCGTCACGTCCAGAGTCCGAGCTCCGTCCGGGCCAGCCAGCGAGATGGACCTGCGGCCGCCGTGGTACGCGTCCTCAATGCTCAGCTCGATCTCGGCTTCCTGGTCGGCGCCGGGGACTGGACCCCAGCCACGGCCGGCCCGGCCGCCGAACAGCCCGCCCAGCAGATCATCAACGTCGATGTCGCCGCCAGCGCCATAACTGAACCTGCTGCCGCCGCCGCGGCCCGCTCGCCCGGAGCCGGCGCCGGCGCCGGTCCGAGCTCCAGCCCGGGCCCGGCGCCAGGTCTCAGGGTCGACGTCCTCCGGAACCTGCCGGAAGTCGGGCCCGAAGGCGTCATAGCGGCGCCGGGTCTGCGGATCGGAGAGGACGTCGTAGGCCTCGGAGATGTCCTTGAACCGCTCCTCAGCCGCTGGGTCCTTGTTGACGTCCGGGTGACTGGCGCGCGCGAGCTTGCGGTAGGCCCGCTGGATCTCATCCTGGCTGGCGGTCCTCGGCACCCCCAGGATCTGGTAGAAGTCCCGGTCCGCGGGCATCAGTCCGCCTTGGCGACAACTACCTGGGCGGGCCGCAGCTGGCGGTCAGGCTCTCCATAGGCGGGCCGGACGACCTCGACGACCGAGCCCGCTGGCGCGGCCGGGTCCGGGCGCGACGCGACGGCCTCGTGCCGCGCCGGATCGAACGGTGCCCCGAGATCGTCACGGCGGGGGAAACCTAGCTGGGCCAGCACGCTCATGGCCTGGTCCCGCACTGCCCCGATCCCCTCGATGATGGAGCCGGGATCGGCTTGCGCGTGCGCCAGGGCCCGCTCCAGGTTGTCGACGACCGGCAGCCACTGCGCGGCCACCTGCCCCTGAGTCTCCGCCCTGGCCCGCGTGACCTGGCTGGCGCACTGCTTGCGCAGGTTGTCCAGGTCGGCCAGCGCGCGCAGGCGCAGGTCTTGCAGCTCGGCTATCCGCGCCTCCAGCTCGCCGGTGCTCGCCGCCTGATCTGTGCTCCCCGGCTGATCGGTGGTCCCGCCCGGCTCCGCAGGGCGACGCGATCCGGTCTCGCCATGGCTATTCTCGTCGCCGGGCCCGGGCCCGGCCGCGGATTCACGCGGCCGGGCAGGCGGGGCGGAGGGCTGGCGGTCCGGCCCGGACTGCGGGCTTCCGGCACGCTCACTCATCGGTCACTCACCGGTGGTGAACTCGGCATCGATCACATCATCCTCGCCGGGCAGCGGCGGGGCCTCCTCGCCGGGCTGCGGGCCCGGGCCTGCCGCGGCGAGGCTCTGGTACACCTGCTGCAGCTCGGCTGTGAGGGTCCGGATCCGGTCGAGCGGCGTGTCTTCCTTCATGGCCTGCCGCGCATCCGCGGCCAGGCTCTCCGCCCGTGCCTTCTCGTGCACGGGCACCGCATCACCGCGCTCGGCCAGCAGGCTCTCCACCCGGTGCGCTACAGTGTCCAGCTCGTTGCGCGCATCGGTCAGCTCACGCAGCCGCTTGTCTTCGTCTCGGTGCTGCTCGGCGTCCTTGATCATCCGCTCGACTTCGGCCTGGTCCAGGTTGGAACTCTCGCTGATCGTGATCCGCTGCTCAGCCCCGGTGTCCTTGTCCCTGGCCGAGACATTCAGGATCCCGTTGGCATCGATGTCGAATGTGACCTCGACCTGCGGGGTGCCGCGCGGGGCCGGCCGGATGTTCTCCAGCCGGAACCGGCCGAGTACCCGGTTATCAGCAGCGCGTTCCCGCTCACCCTGCAGCACCACCACGTCCACCGCTGACTGGTTATCCTCAGCGGTGCTAAATATCTCGGTGCGCCTGGCCGGGATCGTGGTGTTGCGCTCGATCACCTTGGTCATCACGCCGCCGAGGGTCTCGATGCCCAGCGACAGCGGCGTGACGTCGAGCAGCAGGACGTCCTTGACCTCGCCCTTCAGCACGGCAGCCTGCACGGCCGCACCCAGCGCGACCACCTCGTCCGGATTGACCGTCATGTTCGGGTCCTTGCCGCCGGTCAGCCGCCGCACCAGGCTCTGCACCGCCGGTATGCGGGTAGCCCCGCCGACCAGGATGACCTCATCGATGTCACTGTCGGTCAGCTTGGCATCCGCCAGGGCCTGCCTGACCGGGCCTGTCGTGCGCTCGACCAGGTCCGCGGTGATCTGCTCGAATGTGGAGCGCATTATGGTGGTGTTCAGGTGCTTGGGGCCGGATGCATCAGCGGTGATGAACGGCAGGCTGACCGTTGTCTGGGTGACCGAGGACAGCTCCACCTTCGCCTTCTCAGCCGCCTCAAAGAGCCGCTGCAGCGCCTGCGGGTCTGCCCGCAGGTCGATTCCGTTATCCCGCTGGAACTCGTCGGCCAGGTAGTCGACGACCCGCCGGTCGAAGTCGTCCCCGCCGAGGTGGGTGTCACCGGCAGTCGCGCGGACCTCGACCACTCCGTCCCCGATGTCGAGGATGCTGACGTCGAAGGTCCCGCCGCCGAGGTCGAAGACGAGGACCGTCTCGTTGCTCTTCTTGTCCAGTCCGTAGGCGAGGGCGGCCGCCGTGGGCTCGTTGATGATCCGCAGCACCTCGAGCCCGGCGATCTTGCCCGCGTCCTTGGTTGCCTGGCGCTGGGCGTCGTTGAAGTAGGCGGGCACCGTGATGACCGCCTCGGTGACCTTCTCCCCGAGGAACTTCGACGCGTCCTCGGTGAGTTTGCGCAGCACGAGAGCGGAGATCTCCTCCGGCGCGTACAGCTTGTCACCGATCTTGAACCGGGCTGCGTCGTCAGGTCCGGCTACCACGTCGTAGGAGACAGCGGTCAGCTCGCTCTGCACCTCGCTGTATCGCCGCCCGATGAAGCGCTTGGCGGAGTAGATCGTTCCCTTGGGGTTCAGGATCGCCTGGCGCCTGGCGAGCTGACCGACCAGCCGCTCGCCCTGCGGCGTGAATGCGACCACCGACGGCGTCGTCCGCGATCCCTCTGCGTTGGGGACGACCGTCGGCTTCCCGGCCTCCGTTGCCGCGATGACTGAGTTGGTGGTCCCGAGATCGATGCCGACTGCCGTTGCCATTTTCTAACCTCCTGAGCGCCTCCTGGGCGGCTCCGATGGGCTCACCCGTGGACTCCGGCCGGTCTGTTACATCGACCCGGCTGGGCCTGGCTGCCTCCGACTTCGGCGCTGTGACGGTCAGGATGCCGTCGGCAAGCTCCGCGCGCACCTCGGTGGCCTTGATGTCGCCGGGGAAGATGGTGCGGTACCGAACAGGGCGGCCCGGCGTGAGCTGGCTTGTCCTCCTGCACTGCCAAGCGTCAGGTGCTTTGTTCCTACTGCCATACACTTCCGCGGCGGGCAGGCGCTCACATCCACAGACCGGCTAGTCCTGGTGTGACCGGACCCGCGGCCGACTCACGGGCGGCTCGGCTGGCGGATGCCGGACCCGGCATCCTTCCCTGCGGGGCTGCATCGCGCGTGCGGAGACTAGCCAGTCAGGTGAGGTACCCAGGCAGAATTGCGGCGAGGGTGGGTACAGGCGTCGTCGAGGGAGGGATCATGCCAAGATCTGTCCGCGTGGTCGGTCTGGGCGGTTCGCTGCGCACTGGGTCTACCAGCCGTACTGCGCTGCAGGTAGCGCTGGACGGCGCGCAGGCGGCAAATGCCGAGCCCAGCCTCTTCTGGGTGCGTGACCTGGACCTGCCGATGTATACGCCGGAACGAGCGGTGCCAGCCGGGGCGCGCGAGCTCGCTGACACCGTGCACGGCAGCGACGCGCTGATATGGAGCACGCCTACCTACCACGGCTCAATCAGCGGCTCGTTCAAGAACGCCCTGGACTGGCTGATCCTGCTCGCGGAGCACGATCCGCCGTACCTTACGAACAAGCCAGTCGGACTTGTGGCGACAGCCGGCGGCGTGCAGGGGCTGCAGGCGGTCAACTCGATGGAATTCGTCGTCCGTGCCCTGCGCGGCTGGAGCGTTCCGCTGGTCCAGCCGGTCGCGCAGTCATGGCAGACCTTCGATCCCGATGGTCGCCTCGCCGACGACATGATCGGCGCCCAGCTGCGCGAGCTGGGCGCCGAGGTAGTCCGGGCAGCGCGCCAGTTCCAGGCCCACGGCACGTGCGACTACGCCGAGGCCGCCCAGTTCGGGTCGGCGGTCGGCGTCTAGCCAGGCAGCCTCGTGCGCTACGCCGGCTCTCGCACGGCCGGATCGGCGGCCAGCCGGGCTAGCTGCACCCGGGAGCTGACATTGAGCTTCCAGTAGATGTGGCGAAGATGAAATGCCACCGTGTGCGTGCTCAGGAACACCTTGCCTGCTACCTCTCGGTTACTGAGGCCCTGGGCCACCAGATCGGCGACGCGCCACTCCGTCTCGGTCAGGCTTGCCCAGCCGAAAGCTGGCCTTGCGGCGCGCTTCCAGTGGTGCAGGGTGACTCCGGCCGCGCGCAGCTCGGCCCGGACGCGCGCCATCCCCTCGACGGTGCCTAGCTGCCGGTACAGCTCATAGGCCTGCCGTAGCCTGGCCACGGCCTGATCCTGGTCGCCCTGTGCGGCCCAGGCCAGCCCGGCATCCTCGGTCGCCCTGGCGCGGGTCAGCGGAGCCGAGTACCTACCGGCAGCCTGTTCAAGCCCGGCTGAGTCCCGCTTCGCCAGGCCATGGGCATGCGCGGCTGCCGCAGCCACGTCGGAGTCGTCCGGCGTTGCCTCGGCCAGCCGCTGCGTCGACTCGGCAAGCCACTCAGCCCGAGAGTGATCGCCATCGGCCAGCGCGCCGCGAACGAGCAGCACAGCCGCCTGCGGGTCAGATGCGCGGCCCGGTCCGAACAACATCAGCCTGAGGTGTTCTTCCAGGTCACGGACATACACGTGCATGCTAAGGTCCACGCTCATCACATTCACCCCGTTCCCTGAGCGCCTGCCCCTAGCATTGGCGATTCCCATCGCAGGCCGCACCGTCCCTCGCGGGCAAACCCCCTTGTCCAGACTGGACAGCGATGGCAACAACCCAGGTCAGGACTGCCGGAGCGCCTGCAGCGTCCGCCAGGCCCGAGTAGCAAGCTGCAAATTGAACCGGGTATCCGCGATGCTGAGGTCCAAGCCGGACACTTCCCGAATGCGCCGGAGGCGGTATTTCAGCGTGCTCGGGTGCACCGACAGGGCTACGGCCGACGCGCTGTAGCTGCTACCGGAGTCCAGGTACTCGCTCAGTGTGGTGACCAGCCGCGCACCATGGACGGCGTCATAGTCCAGCAGGGCGCCGAGCCAGTCCCGCACGAAGGATTCCATCGAGGCGGTGTCGGTGCCCAGTACCTGGTACACGCCCAGATCGTCGAAGAGCGTGACCTGCTCGGTCCCGCCAACCGCGTTCTGAATCCGCAAGGCCAGCTGGGATTCGCGGTAGGACCTGGGGAAATCAGCGATCTCCTTGCATCGCCCGCCGACGCCGATGGCGCAGCACGTCCCGCGCAGCTCCGCGACGACGCCGGCATGGAAGCGCTGCCACGGAGCCTCCGTATCCGCCAGGACGATCACGTCATTCAGCCTGGCGGCCACCAGGGAGCCCACCCGGACGGTGCTGGCCGCAGTGCAGACCGCGCCGAAGAAAGCGTCGATCTCGTCCGCGCCTCCCGGCCGGCGCTCAAGCACGACGACCCGGTGCGGCCTGCCGAGGTCGTAGCCCAGGGCCTGCGCCCGGCTGCCGGCATCTGATCCGCCCGCGCCGCCGACAAGGTCGAGCACAAGATCGCTGCGGGCGCTGGCCTCCGACTCGCCCAGGCTCCGCAGGCGCGCCAACTCCATGGTCAGCACCGTGGTGGCATGCTCGATGGTCACCCGCTCAGCCTCGCCCGCAGTCCGGCCCGGATCGGCAAGCACGAGAACGCCAACCGGAGCCCCGGCGAGCCGCGCCACCGAGATGAGGCGGTCCCCGTCCCTGACTGGGCCGTGTCCCTCCGTCTCCTGGCGCAGCAGCCAAGCCTGGCGCTCCGCGGGACTCCTGGCGGGAGGATCGGGGCGGCCAGGGCCTGCCCAGGCGATCAGGTTGCCGAACGAGTCCTCAATGCCGGCCGCGTGCTCGGTGAGCTCGTAGACCGCCCTGGCGATCCCTTCCTGCCCTTCGCCCCGCAGCGCCACCCTCGTCAGCCGGTCATGAATCTCCATGCTGCGCCGCAGCGCGAGGTTCGCGGCGCGCAAGCCTGCCGCCTGAGCCCGCTCGCGAGCATGCAGGCGCGCGCGGGCCAGGGCGACACCCGCATGCTGGGCCAGGGAACGGAGCAGGAACTGATCGCCCTCGGCTGGCGCCTGGTCGGCGCCCACGACGAGATATCCCGCCCGGCCGTGGCTGGCCGGAATCGGGTAGGCCCACGCCCACGGGACACCGGCCAGGATGATGCGCCCACCGCTCCCGGAGCCGGCCGCGCTCGCAACCTCGGCGGGCAGCAGCCCGTGGCCACGTCGGCCGATGTCCTGCCATGCCTGGTCAAGCAGGACGCCCTCGGTCTGGCACGGCACCAGCGACTCGGCCGCGGTCGCGACCAGCTGCAGAATCCGGCCCTGGTCCTCTTGCTGCGTCAGCCGGAGCGAGAGGGCGAGCAGCCGTCTGAGTGCTGCGTGCCGGTCGCGGGCGACGTCACTGCGGTCGGCCACGACTACCACCCCCAGTCAGCGGCTATGGCGGGGTTCGGGCTGGCGGCGCACGGCCACCCTGATAATGCGGCGCGGCAGTCGTAACGGCCAGCGGTCGGATCAGATCTCAGCTCGCGTCGCCACTGAACGGCGGTGCTACTGCCGGATGCCCCCTGGCGCGATATCCGGCAGCCGACGCGCTCTTCATGAGCCGCTCCTTCGCCGTCAGCAATCCTAGTCCCCGGGGGCGCCGTGACCTCAGCGGCCCAGACGACCTCAGCGGCCCGGACGACCTCAGCGGCCCGGACGGCGGCCAGCACGTTGCAGCGCGGCAAGCAGGGCCCTGGTCCGCTTTCGCGGCGGTGGGTACACGCTGAGCGCACCGCCGGCCCGCAACTCTGTCCGGAGCCGGTCCAGGTGGCTGATCAGCTCCCCCCGCAGCGGCCAGCCGACGGGCTGGGTAGCCGGATCAGTGCCTAGCAGTTCGCTGAGCTGGTCCTGCCGTTCCTGCGCAACGTCGAGGAACCTCTGCAGGTCAGACTCGAGCCGCTCGCGGCCGGATCTGTCATGCTCCAGGGCCAGGCGGCCGTAGACCCGCATGGCCGCGGCAAGCTCGGTGACCGCGGCGCTCAGCCTGAGCCGGATTTCCTCGTCGCGCATCGGGCTCTGGTCGCCCGCCAGCCGGATACTGTCGGCCAGCGAACGGGCCAGGGCCCGCACCGTGATCGCCGAATGCTCGAGGGCCTCCAGTCGGTTGCGCAGGTCGGTCCCGACCTGGGTATGCCATGCCCGGCGCGGATTGAGCCGGATGCTCTCCTCAGCCTGGCGCAGGGCGTCGTCTACCCGCCGGATCTCGCCGCTCAGCGATCGGGCCCGCGCCAGCCAGCCGGGAGCCTGCTCGATGACAGACCCGTCCCGGAGGCCGGCTGCCATCTGCGTCAGCAGGTCGGCCATCTTGGCGCACAGGTCGTCGAAGGCCTCCGCGGCGGGCAGCAACTTCGGCCGGGCGAAGACAAGCCCGGCGAGCAGCCCGGCCCCCGCCCCGACCAGCGTCTCGATGATCCGCCCGGTGGCCGCAGCCGTGGTCGTGCCGACGGACAGGATGAGCATTGCGCTGACGGGGACCTCGAGGACGGTATCGCCCAGATGCAGCGCGTAGCCAACCGCCAGCGCGACGACGATGGTGAGCCCCAGGCTCCACCAGGTGAACCCCACCCAGGCTGCCAGCGCGACTGCCAGCAGCACGCCGGTCACTACCGCCACGACCCGGCGGACTGCACTGCGGACCGTCTGGTACAGCGTGACCTGCGCTACCAGCAGCGCCGTCAGCGGCGCCAGTACCGGCTGGGAGGTGACAGGCAGCAGCAGGGCGAGCAGGTACGCCAGGATCGCCGTGCTGGCCAGCCTGGCTATCGTCACCGCGGCCGGCTGGGCGCGGTAACGGACGACCGTCAGGCTCTCCGGTGCCCGATGCGCCGCCGCCAGGGCCGCGACGCCCAGCTGCCCTGGCCTGGAGCGACGCGATGGCCGCCAGCTCAGGTGCATGACGTGACGCCCGCGCCTCCCATGATCACCAGCATGCTGGCTGGCGCCGCAGCGAGCATCCCCCGGCCAGCTAGGTGCCCGTTCCCCTGCAGGGGCCTAAAGAGACCCTCCCAGGCCCGCAATTACAGGCTACGGAACTAGCCGCCCTGATGATGTGCGGGCCCGGCCCGCCGGGAGAGCCTTGCAAGTACTTGCCTGGAGAAGCGGAGGCAGCCGTGACGACAGTCCGCGATCCGCACTTGATCCTGGTGCGCCCGGTGGCGCCGCGCACGCCGGAGGGCTGCGAGGAGTGCATGCGCGTCGGCTCAGCCTGGGTGCATCTGCGGCTGTGCCTGACGTGCGGGCATGTCGGCTGCTGTGACTCCTCGCCGTTGCGCCACGCTCGCGGCCACGCGTACGCGATCGGGCACCCGATCGTCCAGTCGTTCGAGCCAGGAGAGGACTGGCGTTGGTGTTATGTCGACGAAGCCTACGTCTGAGAGCGAGGGCGGAGCCCGGCAGCGCCGAGGGCGGCCAGCTCACCGATCACGGCCCGGTGGCGGCGAGGGCGACAGGGCAATCCGGCTCGCGTTCGAGCGAATGCGGCAGGCAGAAGGAGGGAGCCGTCATGCCGGTGATGGGCTTTACCAAGTTTGAGCGGTTCTTCCGCGCGGCCGGGGCAGTCCAGGTTGACCGCGACGACGTCAAGCGCTATCTGGACTTCGTCAATGATGTGATCTACGACGTGCTCCTGATCGGCCAGGCGACGGCAAAGGCAAACGCCCGCGACATCATCGAGCCATGGGACCTGCCGGTCACTGCCGGGCTGCAGGAGTGCATGCATCAGTTCAGGCGCATTGACGAGGAAATCGAGCTACAACCCATTCTGGAGTATCTCGCCGCACGGCCACCGCTGGCCGCTGCCCTCAGCGAGGAAACCCAGGCCCGGTTGCCCGAGCTGTTCGGCGGGATCAGCGTCGCCCTGGCCAGAGTCTTCAAGATCCTCGCCGCTGAGCTCAAAGCCGTGCATACCCAGGAATGGGAACGGGCCTTCGCCGTGGTTCGAGTTCTCCTCTGAGACGATCGCCGTCCGCGATGAGCGCAAAGGCTCCCGGCGACTCAGCACGGGACGCCATCATGCCCGCGTGGATCGAACCGCAGCTGGCGACGCGGGAGAGAGTTGCCGAGCCAAATGCCGGGCAGGCACAGAACCTCTCGGAGTGCGTTGGCTCGAGCAAGAGGATGGCCGAGCTGGCCGATGACTTCGCCGGAAACGCTGAGCAGGTCGCTTTGGCCGGCATCTCCGGCCGACGCGCAGCAAGGAGGGCAACGTGACGGCACCGGAATCTGAGCAGCTCGCCGAGACACCCGACCGCTACGGGGCATTTCCGCGATTGAGCGAGGAGCAGATCGAGGCTCTTACAGCACAGGGCTATCGGCGAGGCACGCAGCCTGGGGAGGTGCTGTTTCGCGAGGGGGATCCCAGATGCGACTTCTACGTCGTCCTCGCCGGCAAGGTGGCTATCGTGGCGGGCTACGGCGGGGACCAGGAGCTTATCGGCGTCCACGGCCCCGGCCGGTTCCTGGGCGAGCTCAATCTGCTCACCGGGCAGACCGTCTTCGTGACTGCGGTGGTACGCGAACCGGGCGAGGTGCTGGTTGTGCCGTTGGAGCGTCTCCGCGACCTTGTCACTCGCGATCCGACGCTCGGGGATCTGATCCTGCGCGCCTACCTGCAGCGCCGTTCCCTGCTGATCGAGCTCGGGGCAGGCTTCCGGATCATCGGGTCCCGGTTCCTGCCCGACACCCGCCGGCTGCGCGAAGTCGCCGCCCGTAATCGCTTGCCCCACCGCTTCATCGACCTCGAACAGGACAAGGCGGCCGAGGCCGTGCTGCGACGGCTGGGCATCGCTCCGGAGGAGACGCCAGTCGTCATCTGGCCGGATCGGGTCATGCGAAATCCGACGAACGCCGAGCTCGCTCATGCGCTCGGCCTCCGGCCGCCCACCGCAGACACCGTGACGCATGACCTCATCATCGTCGGAGCCGGTCCGGCCGGCCTCACGGCAGCGGTCTACGGCGCGTCAGAGGGCCTGAGTACGGTCGTCCTCGACGCCGTGGCTACAGGAGGCCAGGCGGGGACGTCCCCGCGAATCGAGAACTACCCCGGCTTCCCGGCCGGGATCTCGGGCGCAGAGCTGGCAGAACGAGCCGTGATCCAGGCCGAGAAGTTCGACGCACGGATCATCGTCCCGGCGGAGGCGATCACGCTGGAGGAAAGCGGCGCCGGCTACGCCGTCCGCCTGGACGACGGCCCCTCCGTCGCCGGCCTGGCAGTCCTGATCGCGACCGGCGCGCGCTACCGCAAGCTGGCGGTACCCCGCATCGAAGAATTCGAGGGGGTGAGCGTCTTCTACGCTGCCACCCCGGTCGAAGCTCGCACCTGCACCGGTGATCCGGTGGTTCTCGTGGGAGGCGGCAACTCCGCCGGCCAGGCTGCACTGTACCTGGCCAGGCACGCGGCAAGGGTGTACCTGCTCGTCCGCGGTGGTGACCTCAGGCAGAGCATGTCGCGCTATCTCGCCGACCAGCTCCGACGAGACCCCCGCGTCGAGATCCTGTACCGCACCGAGGTTCGCGAGCTCGTCGCCGACGGGGAACTACATGGCGTCGTCGCCGAGGACAACCAGGGCGGGGGGCGCCGGATACTTGAAGCGCGGGCCCTCTTCATCTTCATTGGCGCAGATCCGCAGGTCAGCTGGCTCGCAGATAAGCTCGCCCTGGACGACGGTGGATTCATCCTCACCGGCGCCGTCCTGACAGCAGCGGACACCACAAAGTGGCCGCTCGGACGCGCCCCGCTTCCGCTCGAGACCAGTCTGCCCGGGGTCTTCGCAGCAGGGGACGTTCGAAGCGGATCGGTCAAGCGGGTGACGGCCGCCGCAGGCGAGGGTTCCATGACCGTCCTCCTCGTCCACGAGCATCTTGAGGACCTCGGGGCATCGCTCTCCCGATGAAACTGCACAACGTGAGACCGCGCCCCGCCCAGGTGACCCTCATCAGAGCAGGAGCGGGGCGCGGCCGATGCGGTCTTACGGTCCGCGGTCAGGCGGCCCAGGTCAGGCGCCGACATGGCCAATTCTGACATCGGGCCCGCATGGCCACGCTCATCAGCTAGCAAGGAGCGGACCTCGCGCTACCGCTGGAATGATCGACTGCTGCAGGGGCACTTGCAGGGCTGGCATCATGCCGCGCTCCTAGCCCTGGCTGGCAACCGGCCGCTGCACGTGCGCGGCGGTCGCGCGGGCAGGGCGCTTCAGGTATGCGGGATCCGGGCACCTGTGGCGGCGGCAGTCACATCCCTCGTTTGGACATCAGAATGTGATCTGAATATAGTGGTCTCATGGTCGCTCAGCCCGCCGACGCCGTAACGTTCTCCGACTTGTCCCGCAACCCCCGGGCCGTCGCCGAACGTGCCCGGCGGCTGGGCCGACTGCGGGTGACTCACCGCGATGCGGCCGACTTCTACCTCACTGCAGCCGACCGGGAGGAAGAGCGAGACGAAAATCTGGTGACCGCCTCCCGGATGTTCGCCGCAATGTCGCGCAGCGAGTCGGGTACGCGCGCGGTTGCATCCGCCCTCATCGACGTGTTCCCCTGGTCGCGTCACCTGGCCGACCCTGAGCGCTCGGACTTCGCCGCGGAACTCATCGCGGCGCTGTCCGATGCAGCCGAACTCGTCATCGATGCCAACGCGCATGAGGTCATCGCCGGATGGCGCGCCACCGCGCGTATTAAGGCCGACAAGCGCCTGTACGCGCAGGCAATGACCCCGACCGAGGGCGACTTCGGCCCGGTCGAGACCCTGACGTGAGTCCTAGCCGCGGCGACCGGGTCACCGTTCCGCCGCCCCAGGATCAGTGGGATGTCCGGTTCGGCACCGGCGAGGCCGTCGTCGGCTGGGAGGAACTGTGCCGCCACGCACTCGCCAACACCAGACGCTGCCTGGAGACGTTACATACGGACCCGCGCTCCGGCGCAGGCCACGACCGGCAACACCGGCTGCGCGGCGATCTTGCGACGCACCGGCACAACGGCCGGCAACTTGAGCAATGGGAGTACGAGGTAACCAGCGGCGGCCGCGTCCGCTACGTCATCGATGATGACAACCGCGCTGTCTGGCTGATCTACGCCTCACCACGACACCCCAAGGACACAGATCACTAGGACTTGCCGGTGACGGCAGATGCCAGCACTTCGCTCCATGGTCGCCACGCGTGCACGCTGCGGCAGGCTAGGTCACCAGGGCGCGAGCGCGGCAGCGGTCCTCGGCCCAGCCGATGATGTCGCCAGCGAGATGACTCCCGGTGAGCGCGTCGATCTCACGGATTCCGGTGGGGCTGGTGACGTTGACTTCCGTCGGGCGCCCGCCGATGACGTCGATGTCGACGAAAGGAAGCCCGGGCTGCCGCACGAGTGGCGCCAGGGCGGCACAGATCTCGCGGTCACGCTCGTTGACGACGTCGTCAACGGGGTGGGCGCCCGCCGCCATGTTGCAGCGGAAGTCCCCGCTACGGCAACCCGCCTCACGACGCCGACCGGCGTGTGCCGCTGGCTCCGCGCGGCCTGAGCGATCGTCCGCTCCCCGCCCGGACATGCAGCGCTGACAATCCGGGCAGGCCGATCATGGCCGCTCCGACGTCGACCCCCGTTCCCTGAACGACATTCACGACACCGCCAGGCGACCCTGCCGCGGCCGCGACGAAGCCGAACGCTACCGGGCTGAGCGCACCGCGTAGCGACGGCTTGACGATAACCGTGCCACCACGGATCAGGGACAGGAACGTACTCGTCACCGTCTCGGTGAACGGCAGGCCCCAGGACAAGATGTGCGCGGACACCCGCGGCCCGCCCCGGCCTCGTCGGGTATGCCCGCCGCCAGCAGTTTCCGGGCCAGGGACAGAGCTCTCTTGATCGCGCGAAGCGAGTCACCGAGAGCGATCCCGGTCTCGAGGGGCTGGAGGCGAGCCAGCCCCGGCTGGCTCGCGGCGATCCTGTCAAGGAGCGTGGCGAGCAGCTCCGCGCGCGCTGCCGGCTCAGCCCAGCTTCCGTGCAGAGCCTCGGTGGCCGCATCGAATGCCGCGGCGACGTCGAACCGGGACGACAGCGGAACGACCATGGTGATGGTGCTGTCGGCAGGGTTGCGGCTCTCAAACTCATACGGCGCCGCCGGAAACCGCCAGGAACCGCCGATCAGGTTACGGGCGTGGCAGTTGTCGTCCGGCAGATACGCGGCCGGGGCCTCCAGTACGGCGCTCGTCATGGTTGTCAGCGAGCGCCCGGAGCCGATCACCATAAACGATGTCGGCTGGTCGTACGCGAGCACGGTGGCCGGGTCACTCCTGCTGAGTCCCAGGGCACGCGCGTCCGAGCCAGGAACTGCCGACCCGGCGCCTATGCCCAAGCGGGTGGCCGCCGCCGTCGCGGCGGCGAGACGCAAAGAAGCTGACCTCGGATCCTCCTGGCTGCAGACCAAGGGCACGCCCGAGCGCTCCGGCACCGACACCGGCTCGCCGCACCTCCATCGTCAAACCCCGGGCACGCAGCACCAGGAATGCCAGAATCGAAATCAATCCCCTCCGAGGAGCCGCCATGTCCAGCACGGGTGGCAGGCCGCTACCAGATCACGCCTGGCCACCAGGCCGGCGCAGGTTCCTGTTGTCAGCAGCCGGCACTGCCGCTCTCATTGCGGCCGGTGCCGAGATCCCAGCCCTGCTGACCAGTGGCACCGCCGGTGCGCCTGCAATCATCGGCGGGCGTGCAATGGCCGCTCCCCAGGCAGGCCTGCCCTCGGCTATCGTCGCCAGCCCACTAGCAGCAACTCGTCCGCTGGCGGGGAAGGTCGTCGTGATCGACCCAGGTCACAACCCGCACAACCCCGGCCACGTCACGGAGATCGACGCGCTGGTCAACGCCGGCGGCTTCCTCAAGGCGTGCGACACGGTCGGCGCGGAGACCGACGCCGGATACCCGGAGTTCGACTTCACCCTCGACGTCGCGCGGCGTGCCAGGGTCATCCTGCGGGCCGCAGGCGCGAAAGTGATCCTGACGCAGAACGGCAGCACTGCATACGGGCCCTGCATCACCCAGCGGGCAGCGATCGGCAACCGGGCCCGAGCCGACGCGGCCATCTCAATCCACGCCGACGGCGGACCGCCAGACGGATACGGTTTCGCGATCCTCGTCCCGGTACTCGTGCAGAACTCGGCCGCCAACAACGGCATGATCATCGAACCGTCCCGGCGCCTCGCCCACGCGATCCTCAGCCACTTCGCCGCCGCGACCGGCCAGGTCCGATCCACCTACCTCGGCTCTGGTGGCATCCAGCCCCGAGCCGACCTCGGCGGACTCAACTGCTCGACAGTCCCCAAGGTGTTCATCGAGTGCGCCAACATGCGCAACGCAGCAGACGCAGCCAGGGTCACCGACCCGCGCTGGCGCCATGCCGCCGCCCAGGGCATCGCCGAGTCCATAGCGGCGTTCGTCACCGCTAGCTGAACGGGCTTGCGGCCACGCCACCAGCGGCGGGTGCGCTACATCTGCGCGGACGTTGCCAGCAATCCGCCGACAGCGTAGGTGCTCACCGGGAAGCGTGACCCTTCTTGCATCCTGACGGCCATCACCCTGGCTTGGAACGTTCGCCGTTGTCGTCGTCCTGACCTTCGCCGCGATCGGGCCGCGTCAGTCGCCCTCGCCGGATTCGGGGCTGGACTAGCTCGGCGAGGTTGGCGCCAGCACCGTCCTGCTCTGGGAACTGCTGGGAGCCGGAAGAAGACCGGCAGCGCCGCGCGCTGCGGCCGGCCGTGTTGATGCCAGGGAGAGAAAGGCCGGTTTCGCGCGCCGTGGCTCATTCAAACCCGGACGTGTCGCCTGCTCCGCGCCGCAGAACCTCGGGCGTGTCCTGGGAGAAGTCGATGACCGTGGTTGGCTCGGTGCCGCAGTCGCCGGAGTCGATCACCGCGTCCACGGCGTTGCCGAGCTGGTCGTAGATCTCCCACCCCTGGGTGATGGGCTCGTCCTGGCCAGGCAATAGCAGGGTGCTCGACACCAGCGGCTCGCCGAGTTCGGCGAGCAGCGCCTGGGTCACCACGTGCCGGGGGATCCGCACCCCCACAGTCTTCTTGCCCGGGTGCTGCAGCCTGCGCGGTACCTCCTTGGTCGCGGGCAGGATGAACGTGTAACTGCCCGGAGTCGCCGCTTTGACAGCCCGGAACACCCGGTTGGCGACGTGCACGAACTGGCCGAGCTGGGCGAAGTCACGGCACACCAGCGTGAGGTGATGCCGCTCATCAAGGTGGCGGATCGACCTGATCCTCGTGATGCCGTCTATGTTGCCCAGCTGGCAGCCGAGCGCGTAGCACGAGTCCGTCGGGTAGGCGATCACACCGCCGGCGCGGACGATATCGGCGACCTGGACAATCGCGCGCTGCTGCGGATTGGCCGGATGGATGTCGAAGTACCGGGCCATTCGACCAGCTTAGGGTCATCGTTCTTGCCGGTCGGTTCGCCTCGCCCGGCCAGAGCGTCAGATTCCGGGCGCTGAACAGCTCCGGCGAGCCCGAGGCTCGCCGGGCGGTTCAGTACATTGTCAATCGACGAATCGACCCGCACACGGACCCGCAGATCTGGGCAGCAACCTGTGCCTCACAGCGCCATCGCTGACGGGCGCAGGACCTGGCTGACCTGCGCGCGGAGGCCGGGATCGACCGGCCGATCAGGTACGTGAGACCGCGACGGCAGCCGCCTGCGCGCGCCGGCCGCGGGACACGTGGCGCCTCACGCGCCTGCCTCGGCGGGATCGCAGCGGCGGCCAGTCAGGACCGCACCAGGCGAGCGATCGCATCGGAGGCTTCACGGACCTTAGCGGTAGCCGTGTCACCGCCTTCGGCGACCGCGCCGGCGACGCAGTGGCCCAGGTGCTCCTCCAGCAATCCGATCGCGACCGACTGCAGCGCCCGGGTGGCCGCGGCGACCTGGGTGAGGATGTCGATGCAGTACTTGTCGTCCTCGACCATCTTCTGCAGGCCGCGTACCTGGCCTTCGATGCGGCGCAGCCGCTTGATGTACGCGTCCTTGTTCTCCGTGTACCCGTACATGCCGCCCTCCGGGCCGAGCAGGTCATCGTGGCCCAGCGCCCGCGCCCGCGCTGCCAGGGTACGCCTCGTGCTGCCGGACGGTGCTGGGTCCGAGTTGCTGGAGAGCAGCGGCGATCGCCCGTGACCCGGCCGTACGCCGGGCTGGCGATTGTGTCGGGAGGTCTGCGGGTCCGCAGGCAGCGACCGGTTGCGGGGCTGATCTGTCATTTCGCTGAGCTCAGCCTGAGGAGCCGTACTGGATCGGCACGCTGATCACCTGTGTCTTCGTCCAGGTGCGGCCGCCGGGCGGTAGCTGCCAGATGGTCAGCATGCCGCCGTGGACGGCCAGTGCGTCGATCTGGCCGCCGGTGCCGGGCGCCAGCGTGGCGCTGCCGGCGGGCAGGGCGGGCAGCGCGCGCCAGTGGCTGCCGGTGCCGGCGATCACGTCGGCGCGGCCGGATGTCGTGAGCATGGCGGCTGTCCCGCCGGTTCCGAATGCTGCTGAGGCAATGGTCTGACTGCCGAGCGGGAGGGCCGGTGACAGTGCCCACTGGCGGCCGTTGTCGGCGGACCAGGCGGCGAGCAGGCTGGTGGCATGCCCGCTGCCTGCGGTTAGCAGCGCCACGACCTGGCTGGCAGTCGAAGTGAGCCGGAGCACGGTGATGTGCTGGCGGTCCAGGGCGGAGGGCATCGGGGGTCCGGTGGCCTGCCAGCTCCCGTTAACAAAGCCGAAGATGCCCGCGGCACCCGGCCGGGAACATGTCCCGGCGAGCAGCGGCACCCCGGCGGGCGTATAGGCGACGGCGGTCAGGGCCTGCAGCCCGCACGTCCGGGCTGCTGGCGTGGCGGCGAGGGCGCGCTGGGTGGTGAGGGCCTTCCAGTCGGTGTAGCCGGGTGCGGCCTGCTCGGCGGTGCCGTCGGCGGTCAGGGCGAGCAGGTGCCCGGTGCCCGGTGCGGCGGCCAGCGCGTCCGGAGTGTCGGCGAGGGCCGCGTTGAGTGGGCCGGTCGATGACCAGGCCTGGCCGCCGTCCGTGGTTGCGGTCAGCGGCGTGTAGGTGAGGTACTGGCTGGGCCGGAACCCGGTGATCAGTGACTGCGGGGTACCCGCCAGGACCAGGCCGCCGTTGTCGGGGGTGCCGGCGGGGGTGACCAGCTTCCAGCTGCTGCTGCCCGCGGGCCTGGCGAACAGCTGCCAGAAGTTGTTGCGCGAGGCGACGGAGCCGCCCATGACCGCGACGGCCCAGGTGCCGCCGGGGGTGACCATCGAGGTGGCCAGGAACGGCGCCCCGCCGGGCGGGGCCTCGGCTGCTGGGCCGTGTGCGGCGGGTGCCGCGCTGCCGCAGCCCCCGATCAGCGCCGCGGCTGCGAAGGCCACGGCGGCGGCTGCCCAGCAGGATGGCGGTCTCAAGAGTGCCCCAGGAGCTGGCGCGCGGCGTCGGTCAGTTCCGCCGCGAACGATGACTTGGTGGCCTGGGTTCCGGGCCCGGTGTCAAAGCTCAGTTCCTGCCGCATGTGGCCGTTCTGGTCCAGGACGAAGGCATAGTCGCCGTGGCCGATCATCGACCCGGCGGGCAGGATTTCCACGGGCACCCCGTAGCGGTGCCAGACCTGCTGCAGCTGGGCCGCGGTGCCGGTCAGGTACAGCCAGTTCGGCACGCCGTCCAGTCCCTCCTGGCGGTCGAACGCCTGGATGTAGCTGACACCGGTGTTGATGGGGTTGTAGTTGATCGCGACCAGCTCGACGTGGCGGGAGTCGGCGGACAGCAGCTGGCCGGCCTGCCGGAACTCCTGTGCGATCAGCGGGCAGTCCACCGAGCAGGTGTCGTCCAGGAACGTCAGCAGCACCACCTTCCCGCGCAGGCCGGGCAGCGTGACGTTCCGGCCGTACTGATCGGTGAGGCTGAAGCCGGGCGCCGGGTAGTTGACCTGATCGCTGGAGCCGTTGATGGCCTGCGCCAGGATCGTGTCGGCGACCGGGCTGGCCTGCGCGACTGCCATCGGGGCCGCGCCGAGGACGATCAGCCCGATCGCGCCAACCGAGGCCACCGATTCGATGCTGGCGGCCGCAACCGACTGGCGCACAGCCGCCGGCCGGGCGCGGTCCAGGGCCAGCCGGGCACGGTCCCGCCAGCTGGCAGCCACCGCCGCGGCTGGTTCTGGCTCCGGCACCAGCGCGGGAGCCAGGGCGAGGTATCCGGCGATGGCGATGAGCGCCATCGGGATCATGCTGTTGGGGTCGGTACCCAGTCCGCCGAGGAAGCCGAAGTCCTCGATCAGTACCCAGTCGGCCAGGCACAGCACGGTGAAGCCGATCAGCACCGCCCGGATCAGCCGCGGCCTGCCGGTCAGGAACACCGCGCCGGTCACGGCGAGCGCGGCGACGACGAACAGGTTCACCGCGAAGCCGTGCGCCTCGTCGAATCCGGTGAACGCGGTGATCCAGGCAGACAGGACATGCGGCTGCGGTGTTGGCGCCATCGCTGAGGTCATCGTCGCCAGGGTGCCCGGCTGGCCGTGCGCGGTGCCCTGCCAGAATCCGCGGCCCGGCCACGCCTGCAGGACCGCCATGCCGACCAGGAACAGCCCGGTGCCGGCCAGGGTCAGCCGGCCTAGCCGTCCGGTGCGCCAGGTCCGCTCGGGAAGCGCGATCAGGGCGCCTGCCACCGCGTAGATGAGCACGGCGCCGGGCGCGCCGAACAGCCACGTCAGGCCGGGGGCGAAGATACCGCCGAACGACTCGCCGAATGCCCAGACCACCAGGCCCCAGCCGATACTTACCAGGCCCGCGAGCCGCGACAGCGAGCCCCGCGCCGCGACCATCATCCAGATACCGATCCCGATCTGGATCCACACCGCCGAGGCACCTGCCTGCATCGGGTGATACGACCAGTTCGTCCCGGCCCAGTTCACTACCTCCTGCACCCATCGCGGCGAGGTGGCCGCAATCGGCTCGATGACCTGCGATGGGAGGCCCACCGCCATCTTCGGCTGGGCCTGCAGTATCCCGTCAAGGATCCATATCAGGCCGAAGCCGATCCGCAGCAGCCGCCGCCAGGCGGGCTCAGGCGGCGCCGGCGCGGCGCCCCGGATGCCGCCTGCGGCGCCCGGCCGCATCCGCGCACGCAGGCCCAGCCAGGCCAGGCCGACAACGAGACAGATCAGCAGGGCGATGAGTCCCTGGTGCAGCAGCGCGGCCTTGAATGCAGCCACGACCGTCGGGTCGCTCGGGTTCAGTCCGGAATTCATCCCAGGCATGACGCGGTCTCCTCTTCCGGCTCACCCGGCAGGCCTTGCGGCAAGCCGGCCTGGCTTCGTTCTGGCGGCCGGTTATGAGCAGCCGGCCTGCTGACGCCGAAGTGCCTCAGCCGCACGCTGCTGGCCACGACGAACGCCGACGAGGCTGCCATCGCCGCCCCGGCGATCAGCGGGTTGAGGAACCCGGCCGCCGCAAGCGGGATCGCGGCGATGTTGTAGCCGAACGCCCATGCGAGGTTGCGGCGGATGACCGCCAGGGTTGCCCGGGCCAGGCTAATGGCCTCCGGCACGACGCTCAGGTCATCGCGCAGGAGGATCAGGTCCGCGGCGCTGATCGCCACGTCGGTGCCAGACCCGAGGGCCAGGCCGAGGTCCGCCGCGGCGAGCGCGGGCCCGTCGTTGATGCCGTCCCCGGCCATCGCGACGCGCCGGCCCTGCGCCTGCAGCCCCGCGACTAGGGCAGCCTTGTCGCCGGGCAGTGCGCCGGCGATCACCTCATCGACGCCGGCCTCGGCAGCGATCGCCCGAGCCACGACGTCGCTGTCGCCGGTCAGCAGTACTGTGCGCAGGCCCAGCCCTTGTAGCGCGGTCACCGCTGCGGCAGCCGACGGCTTGATCGTGTCGGCGACGGCGACCGCGCCGCGGGCGTGACCGTCCCAGCCGGCCAGTACCACGGTGCGGCCAGTCTCGGCCCATTCTGCGATGCGTCGCGCTACCACCTCGGGGACGGCGAGTCCGCGGTCGCGCAGCAGCTTCTCCTGCCCGGCGGTCACCTCAGCGCCGTCGACAACGCCGCAGACGCCCAGGCCGGGCAGCGACGTGAAGCCGACCGCGTGCGGCAGCAGCCCCAGGTCCGTCTCGGCGAAACGGGTCACTGCCAGTGCGACCGGATGGCCCGAGCCCGCTTCGACCGCGCCGAGATTCCGCAGCAGCTCCTCCCTGCTGGTGCCCGGCGCCGACTGCACGCCGGTCACCGTCATCAGCCCGGTGGTGATGGTCCCGGTCTTGTCGAGCAGCACAGTGTCGACACTGCGGGAGGCTTCCAGGGCCTGGTAGCCCTTGATGAAGATGCCCAGCTGCGCGCCCCGGCCGCACGCGACCACAAGGGCGGCGGGGGTCGCCAAGCCCAGCGCGCACGGGCAGGCGATGATCAGGACGGCCAGGGCGGCGCTGAATCCGCGCTCCGCGCTGGCGCCGGCCAGCAGCCATCCCGCGAGCGTCAGGACGGCGGCCGCGAGCACCGCGGGGACGAACACGCCGCAGATCCTGTCGGCGAGGCGCTGGACGGCGGATTTGTCGGCCTGGGCCCGGTCAACGAGGGCGATCAGGTGCGCAAGCTGGGTGTCATCGCCGGTGCGGCTGGCTACGACGACCAGCCGTCCGCTGACCACGACGGTGCCCGCGGTCACCGTCTCCCCGGCAGCGATCTCGGCCGGCACCGACTCTCCGGTCATCATGCTGGTGTCCACGGCCGATTCGCCGAACTCGACCACACCGTCGGCGGGGATCGCCTCGCCGGGCCGCGCGACGAACCTGTCGCCAGGGCGCAGCCGGGCGACCGGTACCCGGTGCTCGGTGCCGTCGGTGTCCAGCACGGCGGCGTCCTTGGCCCCGGCCGCCGCCAGCTCCCGCATCGCATCCCCAGCATCGCGGCGGGCCCGCGCCTCATACCATCGCCCGGCGAGCAGGAAAGTGGTTACCGACGCGGCGACCTCCAGGTAGATCCCGCCGCCGGATGCGTGGATCAGCAACTGCCAGGCGCTGACCCTCTCCTGCCCGGTGTCGAGGACGAACATCGCGTACACCGACCAGCCGCACGCCGCCGCGATGCCCAGCGACACCAGCGTGTCCATCGACGCCGCGCGGTGCCGGGCGTTCTTGAGCGCCGCGGCGTGGAACGGCCACGCCGCCCACCCGGCTACCGGCGCGGCCAGGGCGACCAGCACCCACTGCCAGCCAGGAAACCGGAACGCCGGGAAAAGCGACAACTGCACCGACAGGTCGCTCAGCGGCACAAAGAACACCAGCGCGACGATCAGCCGGCGACGCAAATAGGCGACCCTGCCCGCATCCGGTCCGCCCGCGCCGGCTGACGCCGGGCCCTCGGCCGGGAGTGGGCGCGCCAGTTCAGCGCCGTAGCCTGCCTGCTCCACCGCTTCAATCAGCCGGTCTACCGAGACCGATGGCGGCGCTGTGACGGTGACCTTCTCAGTCGCGAAGTTCACCGACGCAGCCACATCGGTCAAAGCGCCGAGTTTCCTCTCCACCCGGGCCGCGCATGCCGCGCATGTCATGCCCCGGATGGAGAGCTCGACCTCCCTCAGGTCCGGCGGTGATACCGCACCGGGAACCGCGGCCGATGCCATTGAGCCCTGCCTTCCAGCCGGACCGCCCGGCCAGTGCGCGAGATCAGGGGACCCGCGGGCCAGCTCCTGGATCGCGGGGACGCGGCCGGCACGGCCGCACGCCGGCAATCTACACGGCAGTGAATGCGGCGGGCAACATAATGCGCGCAATAAACGGCGCCTATTCCGTACGCACATACCCCCGGCAGGTTTCGGTAATACCCTGGCGCGGTATTTATGTACGACGGCCTGCGAAACCGCAGGTAGCAGGCCTGCGATACCCCTGGAGGGTTCGGCGTATACCCGGCCTGGGTTTATTAAGCAGAAAGTACAGCCGCACCCGCCGTCAGCTATTCACTCGCTAAGCTTGCACCCATCGAGGGAGCCGGATTAGCCTTTTACCCGTCATGCGCGAATGTGAAATCGATCCGCCAGTACAGGCAGCCCATCACCTGGGCCGCCTCCGCGCCGCCGCGAGGAGGCGCAGGTGACCGGGCCAGCCTGGCTTGCCGCTCCCGTTGCGGCGCTCATGCTACTGATCGCTGCTAGCTGCGCCGTCCGCCTGGGCATCTCGTGGGCAAGGGGCCGTGCGACCGAGACCGACGCCGACGGCCTGCACGTGCTGATGGGTGTTGCCATGGCCGGGATGCTTGAGCCGCGCCTCAGCCTCCTTCCCGGCTTCGCCTGGCAGGCTATGTTCGCCGCCGCCGCGGCCTGGTTCGGCTGGCGGGCCATCCGCGCCGGTAGCCGCAGCGGGCCTTCCGGCTGGCGGTGCGCGCACCCCGCTCCGCACGCCGTCGAGTGCGCCGCGATGGTCTACATGCTCCTGCCGGCCAGGCCCGCGGGCCAGCCTTCCGCGATGGCAATGCCCGGCATGAGCGGGCCCGCAGCCGCAGGCAGCAACCCCGCCATCGCACTGGTGCTCGCGCTGTTCATGCTCGGCTACATCCTCTGGACCACCGACCGAATCGCGACCCTGTCGCGGGCAAGGCCGGCTGCGGCCGGCGAGGTCGGCGGCGTTCCCTTGCCGATCTCGGCGGCCGGTGAGCGGGACAGCGGAACGCCGGCTCCCGGTGCGGCCCCCGCCCGGCCCGCCAGCGCCGTCGGGGTAGTGCTCGCCCCCCGATTCGCCGCCTGCTACAAGATCGCGATGAGCGTGGCCATGGGCTACATGCTCATCATGATGCTCTGAGCCTTAGGGCATCTTCCCTGCCACGGCGACCGAACTGGCGCTGTCGATCACGCCGGACATGAAACGAGCCCTGGCGACCGCGGAATCAGAGATTGGCCAAGGCCGCCTCCCTACGGCGTGCTCCGCGCGACGAGTGTGCGGCCGTTATGGTCGCTGACCAGCGGCGATGCGTCGGCATGTCGTGACGTTCTCGCACGATCAATGTCATGAAAAGTCGAGGACATACGTGATGACCGACAATTCGCAGCGCAAGGACATTGGCTAGGAGCTGCGACGGCTCGAGGAGGATGCCGCCATGCGTCCCAGTCCCAGTTCGAGGCGTCAAAATTCTGGCGGCTGTGGCACTGGCTGCTCGGCATCCGCGGCTGCATTGGCGGCGATCGCAGGATTCACGGGGCTTGCCTCCGTAGCGGGACGGGTTCCCGCTGCGATCCTTGCCCTCATCGCTGCGGTGCTCGGCGGCCAGCTGACGACGGTAGAGCCGAACAAGCGCGTTCGTCAGGGTCAGACGGCAGGAGTCGCGTACAACGAGGTCCGCGTTGGGGCAAGGCAAGCACGCCTGGTCGATCTCCCTGCGGCACATCTCGAGGATGCGCGGAGTCAGTTGCTCGAGCTGACGGAGCAAAAACACCAGGTGGACCGCGTGGCCGAACCGCCGAACACGTTCGCGTTCCGGCGGGCGAGGCGAAACGTCGAGGCTGGGCGGCTCGTGCGTGTCGTGGACGTACCATCAGCGGGGAATCACGATGGTGACGCGTAACGAGGCCTTCGCGCGCCTCCGGAAGAACCTCGAGCTGACGGGACTCCAGGAGGGAACGGTCGCTGCCCGACAAAAGAACGTCCGAGCCGCCGTGCCGCGACAGCTCACCGTCGTCGACGACTTCCTGACAGTTTCGTATCGTCCTCGCCAAAACCGCGCTTACCCATGACAACGGGAATAACGCTTGGCTCCCGCTTTTGGCTCCTCGCCTGATCGGCAGGCCCGCTCCCAGCGACCACGCCGTGGCCATGCCAACGCGCAGATCGCCGGCGCCTGAAGTAAACGCGTTCCTGAGCAACGCGCAGCGCTGGCGCTTACCTATGAGGTAATCTAGTTTACCTGTTATGAGAACTCCGTCGCCTCCTCTGCTACCCCTGCTGCGCTCACGGGCCCAGGGCGATTTGCTAGCGCTGCTGTTCCTGCATCCCGAGCGGGACTACAGCCTGACCGAGGCCGCCGGCCTGATAGGCGTCAGCGTCAAGACAGTGCACACCGAAGCATCGCGGCTGGTCGCCGCAGGGTTCGTAAGCGATAGCCGCCGCGGCAACGCCCGCCTGCTGCGAGCAGTTACGGGAACTGCAGTCAGCAGGCCCCTCACCGACCTGCTCGCGGTCACCTACGGTCCGCTGCCGATACTCACTGACCTGCTAGCTGATGCAGAGGAGGTCAGCGCCGCATTCATTTACGGGTCATGGGCCGCGCGGTATTCAGGCGAGCCGGGCCCGGTCCCGCATGACATTGATGTGCTGGTCGTCGGGACAGCTGACCGCGATGACCTGGAGGAGATTGCGCAGGAAGCCCAGAACCGGCTCGACCGCCCGGTCAGCATCCGCCGCGTCAGCGCTGCCGCATGGGCGGAACCGGACCCGGGCGACACCTTCCTTGCGTCGGTCCGCCAGCGGCCTCTGATCCCGATACCGACCGCCAGACGGGAGGGTGACACCGAATGAGATGGGACCAGGGACGCGTCGTAATCGAACGCATGCTCGCCGGCAATGAACTTCAGCGCGTCCCGGCCAGCCGCGAACAGGCTGACCGCTTGATCTCGCAAGCGGACAAGCATCTTGCCTCCGCAGCCCAGATCTGCGCGCAAGATCCAGCCGGCGGATACGCCCTCCTCTACGACGCTGCCCGGAAGGCCCTAGCCGCGATACTGGAGAACCAGGGCCTGCGCGCCACGACCCGCGGCGGCCACGTGGCCGTGTACGAAGCCGTCCGAGCCCAGCTGGAACCGCCGATGGGCCAGATCATCCGGCCCTTCGACAGGATCCGCCGCCACCGGCACGACGCAGAGTATCCGCCAACCGATGCCCCGGCGCTTACCCCTGATGATGTCCGCGAGGACATCCCCAAAGCGACCAGCATCATCGACCTGGGCAAACGCGTCCTTGATCAAATGTCGCCGTTCTGACCCGTTATCCGGGCGCCTTCGTGCCGGTGATGCGGGCCGAGAGGCGCGCTTTCGGTCAAGAAGGTGCACCCGGCGGCGGTGCTCGATAGACGGCGGGGCGGTCGCAGCCGCGCTGCTTCGCGCGGGACGGCCGGACCGGGCACTCGTTCGCGACCCGGCGTCGCCGGCGGCGCGACAGCTGGCCGCAACCGGGGCGAGCGTTGCCGCCGGAGAGTTCACCGACACCGGGGCGCTGGGTGCGGCCATGCGCGGAACCGACGCCGCCTAGCAGTCCGCGCTCAGCAATCGGGCATAACGTACGGCGACCGCCAGGTCCCAGCTAGCCGATGCTCATACCAGTATTCCGACAGCCCTTCGCTGCTCGCGCGGATTGCGCCAGCTGTTCTGTCTGGCCGCCGTCCTCGCCGCCAGAAGCGCGGCGCCGAACATGGCCGCTTGCGCCTCTACCGGGCTGGAGCGAGTTTCGGGTAGGACTCCGGCGCCGGTAGATCGGCATCGAGGTAGCAGACCGGCGCGGATGACGCGTTCCAGACGCGGTGCGGTACACCCGCCGGGATTACGATCACCGCTTCAGCCGGGACCGCATCCGGCGGCCACCGGCAGGCTTAAACACGCGTAACCGCTCACGGCGTCTCCGCGCGTGAGGGACTGCTAAGCCGCGGCCAGAAAACACCACGCCTGAAATCGGGCGCATGGAGGGGTCCGCCGTCATGAGCGGCCTCGGGCCCTAGTCGGTTGATGCAATCCGGCCGGACTCCACCACTGGGTCCGTTACCTCCGCGAGCACGAGCACGCAGGTACATCCGGCGGCAGGTGCCGCCGGGCTTAGGCGTTGTTGTTCGCCGCATGGCGTTATCGGCGCCCGTTGCCAGGCAGAACGGCTATAAGGGTTCGGTCTCCGCCTGTCGTGAAGCGGAGCGGCTAGGGCCGTCGAGAGTCGATTGGCTCCCATCTTGGCTCCGGCGCGAGACAGCCTCTCGAAATCTTGCTCTGACCTGCGCCGAGGGGAAGGAGTGCAGCGCGCATCCGCGCACCATGCAAGCGCTCACCCATAGCATCGGCGATTAGCCGAGTTATGTCCTAACCTGCAGGTTCCCGATCCGGGCAGTAGGCCAACGGATCGTATAGTCATTCGAAGACCCTGATCCCAAGCGGTAAGATTTGTTCGAATTAGTGCCGTTGAACTGGCAAGTGGAGCTACGGGGATTCGAACCCCGGACCTCTTGCATGCCATGCAAGCGCTCTACCAACTGAGCTATAGCCCCTCGGAGCGCGCGGCCGTCCGGCCGAAGCGCCACGCCAGTGTACAAGAAAGCCGCTAGTCCTCGTGGCTGGCGTCTCCGGCAGGCACAGGTTCCGGGAGCATGCCGACATTGTGCTCAAGTAGCCGCCATCTACCGCGGCGGCGGGACAATACCGACCAGTTGCAGTTGCCGAGCAAACCAAGCACCCGCAGCTCCTCCGGCAGGCCTAGCAGCCGGGACGCCGCGAGGCCGAGCGCCGCGCCATGGCTGACCACAACCGCCATCGAACCGCCAGCCATGCTGTCGGCGATCCGGGTCAGCGCGGCTGAAGCGCGATCGGCAACAGCCAGCACCGGCTCACCATCGGCTGGCGTCCGGACCGCAAAGTCCTGCGGGAATCGCTCACGGATCTCGGCTTCGTTCAGGCCTTCCCAGGAGCCGCCCGAGCGCTCGCGCAGGTCCTTGTCGAGCGTGACGCTGAGGCCGGTAAGCCCGGCAAGCGCGTCGGCAGTCACCGACGCCCGGCTCAGATCAGAGGAGAACAACGCGTCAGGCCGCAGTGCCGCCAGGTACCTGGCCGCTCTGGCAGCCTGCCTGCGGCCGACCTCGTCGAGTGGCACGTCGCGCTGGCCCTGGAAGCGCCGCTCGGCGTTGTAGGAGGTCTGGCCATGCCGCCAGAGCACTAGCCTCACAACATCGGTGCCGTCGGAGCCTGACCACAGGCTGGGCATGGGGGCGTCGGCAGCTGACGTCAGCGCAAGCCCCGATCGGCGGTACCAGCGCTGCCTGGACCTGGCCCGCCCTGGCCGCTGGCGCCAGCAGCACCTACTGGCTGGGGCAGCGGGATTAGCGGGCAGTCCTTCCACAGTCGCTCAAGCGAGTAGTACACGCGCTCCTCGGCGTGCTGCACGTGGATCACGACATCGATGTAGTCGAGCAGGACCCACCGCGCTTCCCGCTCTCCCTCGCGACGGGCGGGCTTGGCGCCTGCCCGTCGGAGCTTCTCCTCGATCTCATCCACGATCGCGTGAACCTGGCGGTCGTTGGCGGCCGAGCACAGCAGGAAGGCGTCAGTGATCACAAGTTGCTCGCTGACGTCGTAGGCGATGATGTCGGAGGCGAGCTTGTCAGCCGCGGCTGCGGCCGCGATCTCCACGAGCTCGACGGCCCTCTTGGTGGCAGTCACGTGTGCTGGCAGTCCTCCTCGGCTAGCCCTCGTCCCACGATCTCACGCCCGTTGGCAACCGGGACGCAGGCAACACCCAGGTTATCCGGCGATGCCGACACGATGCATCACATCGATGGTCCGTTTCGGAGGCTTATGTTGGGTAATAGACCTTTAGCCCGAGGGCGCAGCGCACACGGAATGCAGCCGTTTTCGTCAACCCGCCCGGCGTCCGGCGAGCCAGCAGGAGGCCGCCCAGGACCCGGCCGCCAGCGCCAGCGCCACCACCAGCGGCAGCCCGGCCGGCCACGCCCGGACCTGCATGGTCGCGCCGTTCCCCCGCAACGCCGCGCTGGCTGGCGACACGCTGGACACCAGCGCTATGACGACCGCGGCGATGGTGGCGAGCAGGGCGGCTGCCGCATGCCGGATCAGCGGCGGGTTGAATAGCGTCCCGACAGCCGACCCAACGAGGACACAGACCAGCGCCTTCACCAGGCCGGCAGCGAGCGGGCCGACCAGTCTGGGGTGGTCGCCAGTAGTCGCCAGCTCATAACCAGCGCCAGCCAAGCCGAGCACAACTCCGCCCGCGAAGGCGGTCATCAGCGCAGCCAGCTGCGCCCGGCCTGGCCCGCGGGCCGCCGATACACAGGCTCGGGCGGCAGGCGGCTCGGCAGTCAGCATCGACCTAGTCAGCAGCGCCACGACCGGCACCAGGATGGCCGCGCTCCAGTCAAGTCCGTCGTCGAATGCCCGCGGGCCTGCGGCGCCGCCTCCTACCGAGATCAGCAACGCGTAGGTGATCAGCGGGAAGATCCACCGGTGCGATCGGAACAGGTTCGCTGTCTGGTACCTCAGCAACGCGATCATGGTGCGGCCTCCTGGCCCGGCCGGACCGCGACCACATGAATGCGATCCCAGGTCAGCAGCTGCCTGAGGACGGCATCAGAATCTGCCCTGGCTACGGTCAGCTGAACGCCGTCAGTCCGACCAGCATCCGGGGCCTGCGACGAGGCACCGGACAGCAGTCCGCCGGGCCGGACCGACAGCACGCCCGGCATGCCGGCCAGTTGCGACACTGAGCCCGTTTCAACCCCGGAAAGCTCGATGAGGACCGCCTCCTGGGCGCCACCGGCTGACGCCGCCGCTCCGCCAGGCCCTGTCGCCGCTGGCCCAGTCGCCGCTGGCCTGTCCGACCTAGTCCCGTCCGACCAGGGCCCGTCCGACCCAGACCCGCCCGCCGCAAGCGCGGCAGGCGCGGCGGCCGCGGGCCCGGCCAAGACCGTGACTGTGCCGTCATGCAGCTGCCACCGCTCGGTCACCATTCCGGCGAGCCGAGCCGGGTCATGATCGACAAAGAGCACCATGCTGCCCTCGGCCAGGCGTTCGGCCACGGCCGCATCGAGCGCTCCGCGTGCCACCTGGTCAAGTCCGGTCCACGCCTCGTCCAGCACCAGCAGCCCCGGCCGGGCTAGCAGCGCCTGGGCGATCGCCACCTTCTGGCACATACCCTTGGACAGCGTTCGCAGCGGGGAGCCGGCATATTCCGCAGCGCCAAGGCGGCTCAGCCATTCATCGACGGCTGGGCCCACCGCAGCGGCTGCCAGGCCGTGTATGCGGCCTAGGTGCTGCAGGTACTCCCGCGCCGAGAAGGCAAGGCCGCCAGGAAAGCGCTCCGGTACATAGCCGACCGGGGGCCGCCCGGTCACCTTGCCTGCTGACGGCACCGACACACCGGCCATCACCCGCAGCAGCGTGGACTTACCACTGCCATTCCGGCCCTCGAGCTTGATGAGCCTGCCGGCGGCAACGTGCTGGCTGACGTCGCGGACGATCCAGGGCTGCCGCAGCCCGTAGCGCTTGCCGACCGCCTGCAGCCGCACTGCTCACTCCCTAGCCCCTAGGCCCGGTAGAGGCGCCGCTTGGAAATGTACTGCACAATCCCGTCGGGAACGAGGTACCAGATCGGCCGCTCGCCGCGGACCCGCTCGCGGCATTCAGTCGAGGAGATGGCCAGCGCCGGGATCTCCACCAGGCTCACCCGCCCGTCTGGCAAGTCGGTTATTGACAGCTGGTGACCGGGCCGGGTGCAGCCGACGAAATGCGCCATCCTGAACAGCTCGTCAGCGTCCCGCCAGGACATCATCCTGGCCAGCGCGTCAGCGCCGGTGATGAAGAAGAACTCGGCGTCGGGTCCTCGCTCGGCCCGCAGGTCGCGCAGCGTGTCGATGGTGTAGGTCTCGCCGGGCCGGTCGATGTCCACCCGGCTCACCGAGAACCGCGGATTGGACGCGGTAGCGATCACCGTCATCAGGTAGCGGTCCTCGGCCGACGACACCTCCCGGTCTTCCTTCTGCCATGGCTGCCCCGTCGGCACGAAAATGACTTCGTCCAGCGTGAAGAAGTCGCCGACTTCGCTGGCCGCAACGAGGTGCCCGTGATGGATCGGGTCGAAAGTACCGCCCATCACGCCGAGCCGGTTACCCATGCGATGATCGTTCGCTCATGCAGGTGACCTTAGACGCCGCAGCTCAGACCGGGTAGCTGACCTGGGTCAGTTGCTCGGACTCCAGCCACAGCCTGCGCTGCACTTCCTTGTTCTGTGACCGGGTGCTGGACCGCACCACCACCGGGTACCCGGTGAACTGGAACGGCCCGTCTGGCCCGTAATAGGTGCCGCCGACCGCGTCCGGATCCGTCGCGGCCCGCAGCGTCGGCAGGGCGCCCATCTTGGCGTCCTGAACCCACCAGGAGTTCAGCATTCCGAATCGCGGGCTCATGGCCGCGTTGGCGAACGAGGTCATGTGCCTGCTCAGGTCGGTCCGCGCCGTGCCAGGATGCGCAGCCAGCGCGATGGTCTGCGCGCCCGCTGCGGCAAGCCGCCGCTGCAGCTCGTAGGTGAACATCAGGTTGGCGAGCTTGGACCGGCCGTATGCGGCGAACCTCTGGTTATGCCGGGAAGTGTTCAGGTCCGTCAGGTTCATCCGCCCGCCACGGTGCGCGTTACTGCTCAAGGTGACAACTCGCGATCCGGGGGTCGCGAGCAACGCCGGCAGGACCAGGCCCGTGAGCGCGAAATGCCCGAGATGGTTGGTGCCAAACTGAAGCTCGAACCCGTCCTTGGTAGATCCGGCGGGTGGCATCATGATCCCGGCGTTGTTGATCAGCAGGTCTAGCTGCGGGAACCGGGCTGTCAGGTCTGCACCCGCCGTCCGCACCGACTCCAGCGAAGCCAGGTCAAGTTCGGCGGTCTCTACCTTGGCGTCCGGACTGGCCGACTTGAGCCTGCCAGCCGCCGCAGACGTGCGCCCGGGATCCCGGCCGGCCAGCACTACGGTCGCTCCATGCTCGGCCAGCACCCGCGCCGTCTCGAACCCGATACCGGAGTTAGCGCCGGTAATCACGGCGATCCGGCCATGCTGGTCGCCTACATCCTGCGCCGTCCACGGGCCTGCTGTGGCCTCCTGCTTCATCCCTATTCCCTTCCGGTCACGCTGTGACAAGGCCAGCACATCATGCGATCGAGACCTATGGCCGGCTGGGCAGCAATCTCAGCCGCGCCGATGGGTAAAAATGGGCGGAGCAGGGACCCCTGCCTCAGCCTGCTCGCGCCAGGCGGCGGCGGCATTCACTAACGGAGGCCTCAATCGTGGACTATTCGGCTACTTATGCGACCGCCGCCAGGGATCAGTCACGGGCCCTCTTCGGCAATGTCATGTGGCTGGTCGCGATCGCGACGGGTTTCTTTGCCCTCGGCTGCTATGCGGGCCGGGATCTGTCGGCGGGCTGGTCCATCGCCTGGTTCATTCTTGGCTTCGGTGCCCTGATCGCGATGAACTTCACCACGCGCAAGTCCGAGGGGGCCAGCGTGGTCCTGCTCTTGTGCGTCGGCCTATTCCTCGGCCTCGGTATGGGTCCAGCGGTGGCGTACTACACAACGACGAGTCCGCAAGCGGTCTGGCAGGCGGCCGGAGCGACGGCCTTGTTTATGGCGGGATTCGGCGCGTTCGGCTATGCGACGCGGCGAGACCTGGGTGCGATCGGCCGGATCTCATTTTTCGCCCTGATCGGGCTGATTATCTTCGGCATCATCCTGATCTTCATCCAGATCCCCGGTGCGGACCTGATCTACTCGATCCTGGGCCTGGTGATCTTCGCTGGGCTCACGATGTATGACTTCCAGCGACTGCGCCGGTCCCGCGGCATGGCGTCCGCCCCGCTGATCGCGGCGTCGATCTTCCTGGACGCCCTCAACGTCTTCCTGTTCTTCCTGCGCATCTTCGGCAATCGCGACTCAGCCGGCCGGACCACCCGGTTGCACGGTGTTGCGCGGCCGAGGCCGGAGCTGCGACCGCCGCGATCGAGCGATCAGGCAGCCCACAGAGAAATTAGCTGATTCCGGGCAAAGGTGGCTCGCCGCCACGCCAGCGCATGACCCGGACCGCCTTTCCGATCTCGGTGCGCGGCACCGAGCCTGGCGGCAGCACCCGGACGGAGACCGAGAGCCCGAGTGCGTCCTTGAGCCTGGACTCGAGCTGACGAGCGTCCGGCATAGTGCCCGGCCACCCCGTTCCGACCTCACAGCAGGCGACCAGCCGATGCTGAGCATCCCGCTCGTCGACGACCAGCAGGTAGTCAGGCGCGATGGCGCCCTCCGCCAGCAGGACGCGCTCGACTTCGCTCGGGTACACGTTCACGCCCCTGACCACGAGCATGTCGTCCTTGCGGCCGGTGACCTTGCTCATCTTGACCAGGGTGCGGCCGCAGCGGCAGGTGCCGCGGCGCAGCGAGGCGATGTCGCCGGTCCGGTACCGCAGCAGCGGCAGAGCCTGCTTCGTCATCGTGGTGAAGGTCAGCTCGCCCGGCGTGCCGTCCGCAACTGGCAGGCCGGTCAGCGGGTCGAGCGATTCCACCAGGAAGTGGTCCTCGTTGACGTGCAGGCCATCAGCGGCCACGATGCACTCGGCGGCGACGCCGGGGCCGATGACCTCGGCGAGGCCGTAGATGTCGAGGGCGCGCAGGCCGAGCAGGTCCTCTAGCCTGATCCGCATCTCCTCGGTCCACGGCTCGGCACCGAAGATTCCCGCCCTCAGCGTCAGGCCGCCGGCCGGCCCGGCAGCCTCGCCCCCGGCCTGCCCGGCAGGTCTGGCACCCGCGCCCCCGGCAGGCCCGGCGCCAGCTTCGGCGAGCGCCTCGCCGAGCCGGACAGCGTAGGAGGGCGTGCACGTCAGGATGTCCGGCTTCAGGTCCCTGATGAGGGTGACCTGCCGCGACGTCATCCCGCCGGAAGCAGGCACCACCGTGGCGCCGAGTTCGATCGCGCCCTGATGGATGCCCAGGCCGCCAGTGAACAGGCCGTATCCGTAGGCGTTGTGCACGGTGCTGGCGGGCGTCGCGCCAGCCGCGGCCAGCGCCCGGGCGCACATCCGCGCCCAGAGGGCAAGGTCGTCGCGGGTGTAGGCGACCAGCGTGGCGCGGCCCCCTGTGCCGCTCGAACCGTGTACCGCGACGACTTCCTGTCGCGGCACTGCGAGCAAGCCGAACGGGTAGGCCTCCCAGAGGTCGGCTTTCGCCGTCGTCGGCAGCCGGTGCAAGGTGGCGAGATTCACGTCAGCCCCGGCGGCCACGCCCGCTGCCTTCAGCCGGGTGCCCTGGAGCCCGCCGACAGAGATCAGCCGGTCGATTAGCGCCCGCAGCCGCTCTAGCTGGAGACCGGCCAGCTGCTCGGCCGGCATCGACTCCGCAGCCGGCTCGAACATGGCCGGGGCGTCCACTGCAGACATATGTGCCAACCTCCCGGGACAGGCGCCTACGATGACGGTATGACCACTGTGCCCGACCGCTCCAGGATCCGTCTGCCAGGTATTAGCTCTCGTGCTTACGAGCACCCCGCCGACCGGTCAGCGCTAGTGGCGCTGCGTAAGCTCACCGGTTTCGACACCATCCTGAAGAACGTCGCCGGCCTGTTCAGCGACCGGGCACTCCGGCTGAATTACCTGGCCAGCGCCGTGCGTGCATCGCAGGAGCAGTTCCCTGACCTCTACCAGCTGATGCTGGATGGCTGCTACATCCTGGACCTGGCGAAGGTGCCGGAGCTGTTCATTACCCAGGACCCGGTGGTGAACTCGATGGCGCTCGGCAACGACAAGCCGTTCATCGTGATAACCACCGGCGCAGTGGACCTGTTCGACGAGGAAGAGATCCGGTTCATCATCGGGCATGAGCTAGGCCACGTGCTCTCCGGCCACACCGTCTACCGCACCATGCTGTTCAACCTCGTCAATCTCGCGCGCCGGCTCGCGCTGATCCCGTTCGCCTGGATCGGCCTGAAGGGCGTCGTCTGGGGGCTGGAGGAGTGGTATCGCAAGTCCGAGCTGTCTGGTGACCGGGCGGGCCTGCTCGCCAGCCAGGACGTCGAAGCGGCCCGCCGTGCGCTGATGAAAATGGCGGGCGGGCCGCGGCTGGCCGAATTCAGCCACGATGAGTTCCACCGGCAGGCGCGCGAGTACGACGCGGTTCCTGACGTCCGGGAGAGCCTGCTGAAGCTGCTGCAACTCCAGGGCCAGACACATCCGTTCGCGGTGGTGCGGTTCGCCGCCCTGGATGACTGGGCCGATGGCAACGAGTACCGCGACATCCTGGCGGGCAATTATCCGCGCCGCGAGGCCGACTCCGATACGTCCGTGGGCGAGGAGTTCAAGAACGCGGCCAAGTCCTACCAGGACTCCTGGAGCAAGAGCTCGGATCCGCTGATCGGAGCCGTGCGCGAGGTCGCTAACGGCGCGGTCGGGGCCGGCAGCCGGCTGATGAACCGGTTCGGCACCCGCCGCGACGACGAGGACTAGCCAGGACGCGGACTAGCCAGGACTAGCCAGGACCAGGCGGTCACGAGCGCGGACTAAGCGGTCACGAGCGGCCTGAGCCGGGCGAGCACGGTCGGCAAGTCGCCGCGGTGAACCACGCCCACCTGCTGGGTCGCCCTCGTCAGCGCCACATACAGATCGTTCAGCCCGCGCGGTGACTCGGCCAGCATGCTGGCCGGATCGGCGATGAGAACGCAGTCGAATTCCAGCCCCTTGGCCTGCCGGACAGTGAGCACGACGACGGGACTTGTCAGGTCCGGGTCGGCACCGATGGCAGTGCCCGGCAGCGCGGCGCTGACCGCGTCGCCGAGCTCCGCGGCGAGGCCGGCCGGCACGATCACCGCCAGCTTTCCGTCACCAGCCTGCTCGGCGAGGGTCACGGCGGCCTGCGCGACGGTGGTCGCGAGCTGGTCCGGCGGCGCTTCCTGCTGCCACGGCTGGTGCCCGGATTGGCGCACTGACCTGGGTAGCTCCAGATCGGCGCCGATCGCCGTCAGCACGTCTGCCGCCACTGCCATCACCTCGGCAGGCGTCCGGTAGTTCACTGTCAGCGGGGCCAGCCGCCAGCGGTCGGCCAGGTACGGATCGAGCGCGGCGTGCCAGGACGGCTGGCCGGCCAGGTCTCCAGTCTGGGCCACGTCACCGACGATGGTCAGTGACTTGGCCGGGCAGCGCCGCATCAGCATCCGCCACGCCAGCTGGGACAGCTCCTGGGCTTCGTCCACGATCACGTGACCGAACGCCCAGGTACGATCCGTGGCTGCCCGCTCCGCTGCGGTCATGTGCACGACATCCTCGTATCTCGCGGCCAGCCGCTCGGCGTCCACGAGGTCCGCACCCATCAGGATCTCGGGATCGCCCTCGTCGTCGCGGCCGATGATGTCCAGCACGCCCTGGGCGTACGCCTCTTCCCGGCGCCGCCGCCGCTCCTCGGCAGCCCGGATCGCGCCGTCATCCTCGCCGAGCAGCTCGGCCGCCTCATCGAGCAGCGGAACGTCGGCCGGTGTCCACGGCGCGCCCGCCTCCCGGCGCAGCGCCGCCCGATCTGCCGCGGACATGGCCGGAGCAGCGGCAGCCAGCCGCTCTGGATCCGATAGCAGCTCGCCGACAAGCTGCTGTGGCGTCAGCACGGGCCATAGCCGGCTGATCGCAGCCCTGACCGCTCGGTCAGACCGCAGTTCCCGGCGCAGGTCAGCCAGGTCCTGCTGGTCCAGCAAGCCGTTCCCGGTTCGCACATCGGTGCCGACTTTCGCGCCCAGCTGCCTGGTCAGCGCATTAAGAATCTCCCTGGCGAAGACCGACCTGGCCTGGTTGTGCGGGCGCCGGGACCGGCGGGCGCGCTCGCGTGCCTGCGCTACTGCACGCGGCGTCAGCCGCAGCCGGCCCGTGTCCACCGAGAGCTCCGGCGGCGCGCCATCCCGGCCGGCCGCGGTGACCAGCCGGATGCTCGCCACGTCTGCCGAGATCTCCACTGGCTGGTCCGGGACGCGCTGGCGGTCCCTGACGGCCGCGGCGATGACCCTCGCCATGCCGATCCGGCCCTTGATCGCAGCCACCTCGGCTGGCTCGGTGCCGGTGGCGCTCAGGCCAGGGAACAAGTCGCCGACGGTAGACAGCAGCACGCTTGTCTCGCCCAGCGACGGAAGCACCTGGCCGATGTAGCGCAGGAACGTGGCGTTCGGGCCGACGACGAGCACGCCCCGCTTCTCCAGCTGACGGCGATAGGTGTAGAGCAGGTAGGCCGCCCGATGCAGGGCAACCGCCGTCTTTCCGGTTCCAGGGCCGCCCTGTACGACCAGCGCGCCGGCCATCGGCGCCCTGATAATGACGTCCTGCTCCGCCTGGATCGTCTCGACGATGTCCGCCATCGAGCCGGTACGGCTCGCGCCGAGCGCGGCCAGCAGGGCCGACTCCCCGGTCAGGCCCTCGTGCCTGGACGGATCTGCAACGGTGAGATCCAGCACTTCATCATCGAGGCTGGCGATCTTCCGGCCGCGGGACTTGATATGCCTGCGGACCCGTACGTCGCCGGGAGAGGCGGCGGTCGCCAGGTAAAACGGCCGCGCGGCGTCTGCCCGCCAGTCCATCAGGAGCTGCGCATAGTCATCGCTGTCCGCGTGAATTCCGATCCTGCCGATATAGCGAAGCTCGCCGTCGGCGAATTCGAGCCTGCCGAAGCACAGCCCGTTCTCCGCGGCATCAAGCTGAGCGAGTTGCTGCAGGTACATGGCACTGAAGGTCTCGCGCTCCACCCTTGCCTGATGCGTGCCGCCGGTCTGCTGTAGCACGCCGGCCATCCGCCTGCTGGCACGCTCCCTCAGGTCATCGAGCCTGGAATAAAGCAGCGAAATGTATTCCTGCTCGCGCTCCAATTCCGCGTTTGACAACCATGCTCCTTGTTGTTAAAATTTGCCTAACAGGTATTGCTGTTTCCCGCTTTGTTACGTCCCAATGCGCTACAAGACCGTAGCGCTTTTTTTTATTTCCGGGGAACGGGGCCAGCTTAAGGACCGGGCCTGCGCCGGCTCGGGTATCTCCGAGCAATCGTGGCCAGCACGGATTCGAGTCAGTTCGCCGGCGGGGCCGGTCGGACGGCAAGCTGCCCTAGCCGAACCGAGCGTCAGTTCCGCGCGGGCCGAGGGTAGCGCCATCCGCGGTGACATCGGGATCCCAGTCGAAGACCACCGAATTGTCTTCTTCGCCTATCAGCACCTCGGCGCCGGGCGTCGCGCCAGCGTGAGCCAGCGCTTGCTCGATACCGAGCTTGGCGAGCCGGTCTGCTAGGTAGCCGACGGCCTCGTCGTTGGCGAAGTCAGTCTGCAGGATCCACCGGCGCGGTTTGTCGCCGACGATGCGGAAGCTGTTCTCTCCGATCGCGACCACCGCGAATTCTGGTCCGGCTACCGGCGCGGGCCGGAGCACTATCCGTGTTGGCTCGGCCGGCGGGGCGGCCGCTCGTGCCTGCGCGATCACGGCCGCCATGGTGAACGCTAGATCGCGCAGCCCCTCGGTGGTGGCAGCCGAGACCCGGTGCACGGTCAGCCCGCGGGCTTCAAGCTCTGGCTCTACCAGGTCGGCCAGTTCCCTGGCTGCTGGTACGTCGATCTTGTTAAGCGCCACGATCCTGGGCCTATCCGCCATCGCCGCGCCGGTTAGCTCCTCGTAAGCCGACAGTTCGGCCTCGAGTGCGTCCAGGTCTGTGATCGGATCACGGCCCGGTTCCTCGGTAGCGCAATCCAGCACGTGAACCAGGACCGTGCAGCGCTCGATGTGGCGGAGGAAGTCGAGTCCGAGGCCCTTGCCACTGCTCGCGCCCGGGATCAGCCCCGGCACGTCAGCAACCACGAACTGCACGTCACCCGCCTCGACAACACCCAGGTTCGGGGTGAGCGTGGTAAACGGGTAATCGGCGATCTTGGGCCGCGCTGCCGACATGGCCGCGATCAGGGACGACTTGCCTGCGTTCGGGAATCCGACCAGCCCGGCATCGGCGACCGTCTTCAGCTCGAAGATCAGCCGCAACTCCAGGCCTGGCTCGCCGCGCAGCGCGAAACCTGGCGCCTTGCGCTTCACCGAGGCCAGCGCCGCGTTACCCAGGCCGCCGCGACCGCCCTCGGCCGCGACGTACCTGGTGCCGGCCCCAGTCAGGTCAGCCAGTTGCTGGCCGTCCGCGGTCTTCACCACGGTGCCTTCCGGGACCTTGATGACGAGGTCAGCGCCGTCAGCGCCGTTGCGATGCGATCCTGCTCCCGGCCTGCCGTCGCCTGCCCGCCGGACCGGCTTGCGGTGGAAGTCGAGCAACGTGGAGGCGCCTGGATCAACCTCGATGATCACGTCGCCGCCGCGGCCGCCATTGCCGCCGTTCGGCCCGCCGAGCGGCTTAAACTTCTCCCGGTGCACCGAGGCGCACCCGTGCCCGCCGTTGCCGGCCTGCACCCGTACCTCGGCCTGATCCGCGAACTCCGCCACGCTCGTCCCCCTCTGGCCCGCCGCGCCCGCCATGTCGGCCGGCCACGGTCGGGTTGATTGCCAGCTCGGTTAGCTCGCAAACTCCACTAATACGCATCGCCCGGCAGCCACGGCACCCGGAGCCGGACGCACCATCCAGCGGCACAAACCGAAGGGCGGACCGCAGTGGTCCGCCCTCGGGTAAGCCTGCCGTGCGCCGGGCGCCCGGCGCATCCTGCCGTGTCTAGCTAGCCTGAGCTTCTGACTCCACCGGCAGGACGCTTACCGCGCGGCGGCCACGCCGCCTGCCGAACTCGACCTTGCCGGTCACCAACGCGAACAGCGTGTCGTCACCGCCACGGCCGACGCCCACGCCAGGGTGGAAGTGCGTGCCGTGCTGGCGCACGATGATCTCGCCCGCGCCGACGAGCTGGCCGCCGAAGCGCTTGACGCCGAGGCGCTGCGCGTTAGAGTCCCTGCCGTTGCGGCTGGACGACGCGCCCTTCTTGTGTGCCATCTCGAGGGTCAGCCCTTCTTCTTCGCACCCGCGCTGGCCTTAGCCTTCTGCGTGCCGATGCCAGTCACGCGGATCTGCGTGTACTTCTGGCGATGGCCCAGACGGCGGCGGTAGCCGGTCTTGTTCTTGTAGTGGATCATGTTGATCTTGGGGCCGGCAGCGGCACCCACGATCTCGGCAGTTACCTGGTAAGCGCCGAGCTCCGCCGGATCGCTGATGACCTTGCCGTCATCTACGACGAGCAGGGCTGGCAGCATCACGCTGGCTCCTACCTCACCAGATAGCTTGTCGACGGTCAGGACGTCATCAATCGACGCCTTCTCCTGCCTGCCGCCGCAGCGCACGATCGCGTACACCGAGAGTTCTCTCCTCTTTGTGCGAGCCCGCCGCGGGATTCGCGGAAACTCGATGGTGGAGCCGGGCTTGCCTAACCTTGCGCACTAGCCACCCGGCCGCGAGGCAGGCTGATCCGCTTAAATGCGCCGACCATCAAGCGTATCAGACCTTGCAGGTCCCCAGCCGGCCGCCGACTGAGGTTACTGACCGGCCTCCCGAGCCTGAGCGGTGACATCCGTGCTCGCGGCGGCATCGCGGCCGCTGTCGGCTTCGCGGCGGCCCCCTGCGGCGGGGACGTCGCCGTCGGAAGCCGCGACAGCCTGGCCTGAGCGGCGGCTTCGGGTGGACCTGGACCGCCCGGACCGGCTGGACGCTGGCTGTCTCGCACTGTGGTCAGTGTCGGCCGCTGCGATGTCCGGCGCGATGTCGGGGTCCGATTGACCCGACCCGACTAGCTGGCCTGACCCGTCCGGCTGGCCAGAACCCTCGGGCTGAGCCGAGGCCTCGGACTGACCCGAAGCCTCGGGCTGAGCCGACCCGTCGGGCTGACCTGAAGCCTCGGTCTGAGCCGACCCGTCGGGCTGACCTGAAGCCTCGGGCTGACCTGAAGCCTCGGGCTGACCTGAAGCCTCGGGCTGACCCGACCCGTCAGGCTGCGCATGGCCGGATTCCGGCGACCGGCCAGAGCGGCTACGGCCGCCGCGGCGGCTCGGTCCCCCTGCAATCGGCCCAGCGGCGCTTGGTCCCCCTGCATTCGGCCCGCCAGCGTTGCCGTCCTGATCGGCGTCGGCAGCCCTGCCAGCGCCAGCGGAGCCGTCGTGGCTGCGCCCAGCGGTTCCGGTCGGCGGGGCCAGGCCGGCCCGGTTCCGGCCGTTCTTGCTGCCACCGTCGCCGCTGCCACTGTCCCGGCTATGGCCACTGTCGCCGCGGCCACTATCGCCGCGGCCACTGTCAGCCCGGCCCCGAGCCGGAGTGTGATCGACCGGCTCGACGGACACCATCACGCCGCGGCCGTTGCAGTGCTCGCAGGGCACCGAGAACGCCTCCAGCAGCCCGGAGCCGACCCGCTTGCGGGTCATCTGCACCAGCCCCAGCGAGGTCACCTCGGCGACCTGGTGCTTGGTCCGGTCCCTGGCCAGGCACTCCAGCAGCCGCCGCAGGACTAGCTCGCGGTTGCTCTCCAGCACCATGTCGATGAAGTCGATCACAATGATGCCGCCGAGGTCGCGCAGCCGCAGTTGCCGGACGATCTCCTCGGCTGCCTCCAGGTTGTTCCTGGTGACGGTCTGCTCCAGGTTGCCGCCCTGCCCGGTGAACTTTCCGGTGTTGACGTCGATGACCGTCATGGCCTCGGTGTGGTCGATCACCAGTGACCCGCCGCTGGGCAGCCACACCTTGCGCTCTAGCGCCTTGGCTAGCTGCTCGTCAATACGGTGCGCGGCGAATACGTCGGTCTCGTCGTCCCACCGCTCCAGCCGGTCGGTCAGGTTCGGCGCCACGTAGCGGATGTACTCGTCGACTAGGTCCCACTCGCTGTCGCTGGCGATGACCAGATTGCCGAAGTCCTCGTTAAAGATGTCCCTGACCACCCGGAGGGTCAGGTCGGGCTCGCTATACAGCAGGTCGGGCGCGCTGGCGGTCTTGGCCTTCTTCTCGATCGCCTCCCACTGTGCGGCCAGCCTGGCCACGTCGCGGGCAAGCTCCTCCTCCGAGGCACCCTCAGCGGCGGTCCGGACGATGACGCCGGCGTTCTCCGGCATCACCTGCTTGAGGATGGCCTTAAGACGGCTGCGCTCGGTGTCCGGCAGTTTGCGGCTGATCCCGGTCATGCTCGCGCCCGGCACGTAGACCAGGTAACGGCCGGGCAGGCTTACCTGGCTGGTCAGCCTGGCACCCTTATGGCCGATCGGGTCCTTGGTGACCTGGACCAGGATCGACTGCCCTGACTTCAGCGCGGATTCGATCCGCTTGGACTCCCCTTCGAGTCCGCTCGCATCGAAATTCACCTCGCCTGCGTACAGGACAGCGTTCCGGCCCTTGCCGATGTCGACGAACGCAGCTTCCATCGAGGGCAGCACGTTCTGCACCTTGCCGAGGTAGACGTTGCCCACGTAGGACTGGTGGCTTGCCTTGTCCACGTAGTGCTCGACGAGCACGCCATCCTCGAGCACGGCGATCTGAGTCCGGTCAGCGTGCTGCCGGACTACCATCACACGGTCGACAGCCTCGCGCCTGGCCAGGAACTCTGACTCGGTAATGATCGGCGGACGACGCCGTCCCGACTCGCGTCCCTCGCGCCGACGCTGCCGTTTGGCCTCCAGCCTGGTCGAGCCCTTGATCGCCCGGACGTCAGACACGTCGGCGCTCTTCTCACGCGGAGTCCGCACGTGCACGACGGTGTTCGGCGGATCATCGGCTGAGCTGCCGGACGGCGCCTCGACGTCGGCACCGGAGGCGCTGCGCCGCCTGCGGCGCCGTCGCTTCGCCGTGCCCCCCGGCTCCTGGCCGTCGTCTTCGTCCTGATCCTGGTCCTCGTCGGCATCAGCTGACTCACGCAGATCGCTGGCTCGGTGCTCGGCTGCGTCGGCCGGCCCGCCAGTCGCCTTACCCCGGCCACGCCCACCACGCCGGCGCCGCCTGCTAGCCGAGCCCGCGCCGGTCTCGTCGCGACCGTCAGTCTCGGCCGTGTCGTCGGTCTCGATCGGCTCAGCGTCGGCGTCGGGCGCTTCAGCGCCGGCTGACCGCTGCCCGCGTTGCTGTGCGCCGCGCTGACTGCCTGCCTGGCCGCCCTGCTGGGCGCCCTGCTGCTGACGGTCCGGCTGCTGACGGTCCGGCCGCTGCGCGACCGCGGGTCGTGCTGCGGTGATGTCCGGCGGCTGGAAGATCACCAGTGGCGGCTGGAATGCTGCCTGCGGTGCCGCAGCGGGCTGCGGGCCGGCTGGCGCCGTCGCCGCGGGCATTACCGGCTGCCCCGCCGACGCGGAGCCGGATCCCGCGCTGTCGCCGGCCCCTGCTGCGGCACTGCCGCCGGCTCCACTGCCACCGGCGCCCACGGCGGCACTTGCGCCTGGACCGCCACTCGCTGGCTGGTCGTCCTTGCTCGCCGCGGCTGCCCGCGCCCTGCTCGGCCGCTTGCGTGCCGCGGTGCTCTTCCCGGCGCTGCCGGTAGCCGTGGACGGCTCCTCGCGGCCGCCGGCTGCCGTCGGCTGCTCATTGCGTGGCTCGTCCGCTGGCCGGCCGGCCGCTGCTGGCTCGGTGGCGTGCCGGTCCGCGGTATGCGGCTGCGCAGCATGCGGTTCCGGCGGCGCGGCCGACGGTACCGCCGGAGCGGGCGGCTCGGCAGCAGGCGGCTCGGCAGCAGGCGGTCCGGCAGGCCTGGTTACCGCACGGCGGGCCCGCCGGAGCAGGCCCTTGCCCTGGCTCCCGCTACTAACCTGGCTCCCGCCAGCCGCGGCCGGACCTGTCGTTTCTGCTGGCGCTGACGATCCGGCTGGCGATCCATCGCTGCCCGCCTGGCCATCAGCTGCTGACTCTCTGTTCTGTCGCTCGATCTCGAGCATTCGGGCGATCTCTCCCGTCAGGCTCCCGGGCGCAGACGACCTCATCGGGCCGCTCCGCGCCACGCGGGAGCTGTTCGTACGCGCTCACTGGTGCGGCATTACGCCATTCCGGCGCCCCCCGCATCCAGGCACGTTGCCAATACCTGTCCCTGTTCAGCGTCCCGCCCGTCTGGCCGGGGCGCCTCCGCCGGGGTTGAGGCCCCAGAAGGGCCGGCGCTGGCGATCCCGGCTGGCCGGCCAAGCCGGCCAGCACATCAGGACCAAGCGCGCTGGCCTCCGCGGCGGCAGCATCGGTGCCTAGCGGCCCCTGAGCCAGCCGTGTCACCAGTGCGGGCGACGTTGGCTCCAGGGCCGACATGTGACGGAACGCAACCAGGATGTCTTCGGGTCGGACGGCAGGTGTCATGTGCCGAACAACCATTCGAAGTATCGCACATCCGGATTGCTTATCCGCCATGGCACGCCGGTCTAGCTCCAGCGATACCACTCCGGCCCGAGTGTCGAGCCGGCGAATCCCATTGCTGGTAAGGCGCTCTACCTCCGCGTGAGCGGCGGCCAGAAACGCCTCAACTGCCGACGCCGCTTGCTCTGCGGCGACTCCCGGCAGCACGACTTGCCAGTCCGAGGCCTCAAGCCGCGGCCCCGGCGCCACGGCAAGATCAGCGACCTCGATCACGTCAATCCCCGCTGGCAGCGCGGCATCGAGCCTTGCCCGCACCGCGTCGGGGTCGACGCATGCAGTGAGGGCGATCTCCATGTACTCGGCCTCGCTGGCGGCCCCGGTGGCGGCGCCACCCGAATAGGAGATCTTGGGATGCGGAGAGAAGCCGGCGGAGTGGGCGACCGGGAGGCTTGCCCGGCGAACGCCCCGCTCCACTGCGCGCGCGATATCCCGGTGGCTTGCGAATCGCATTCTGCCGCGCTTGGCGTACCTGATCACCAGCCGCTGAACTGCTGGCGGCGGCGGTGGTCCGGTCGGGCGCGGCTGCTGGCGTCCCATGACTAACCCTCGCCACCATGCGCCACTACGGAACCGGCACCCGGCTCGCGTACACCGTGACCAACATCACCCTGTGCTACAACGCTGAGCGGCAGCAATCGCTTCCCGGTCGGGCCTGCCTCAATCTCGGTCCCCATCGCCGGGCAGACACCGCATTCGAAGCACGGCGTCCAGCGGCAGTCGTCCACCTCGGCGGCGCCGTCCGGGTCAATGGACGCCAGCCAGTCCTGCCACAGCCAGTCTCGTTCCAGACCGGCATCGAGGTGGTCCCACGGCAGGATCTCGTCGTAGCCGCGTTGCCGGGTGGTGTACCAGGCCAGGTCGACTCCGTCAGCGGCGAGCGCAGATTCGGCGCACTTCTCCCAGCGCTCGAACGAGAACGTCTCGCTCCACCCGTCGAACCTGGCGCCGTCCTGCCACGCGGCCAGGATCACCTTGGCCACCCGGCGGTCACCACGGGACAGCAGGCCTTCCACGATGGACGGCCTGCCGTCGTGATAGCGGAACCCGATGGCCTTGGCATACCGCCGGTCGGACCGCATCGAGGCACCGAGCGCCTTCAGGCGCGCATCCACGGTCTGGTGATCGCACTGCGACGCCCACTGGAACGGGGTGTGCGGCTTCGGCACGAAGCCGCCAATGGAGACCGTGCACCGTATGTCGTTGCGGCCGGTCACCGACCGGCCAGCCGCGATGACCCGGCGGGCCAGCTGCGCGATAGCCAGCACATCGTCGTCGGTCTCGGTCGGCAGGCCGCACATGAAGTACAGCTTCACCTGCCGCCAGCCGCTCGCGTAGGCCGTCGTTACCGTCTTGATCAGGTCTTCCTCGGTGACCATCTTGTTGATCACCTTGCGGATCCGGTCGGAGCCCCCTTCGGGGGCGAACGTCAGCCCGGACCGCCGCCCGTTACGGCTGAGCTCGTCAGCCAGCGTCACGTTGAAGGCGTCTACTCGCGTCGACGGCAGCGACAGGCCCGTGTTGGTGCCCTCGTACCGGTCGGCCAGGTCGACGGCGATCTCGTTGATCTCGCTGTGGTCGGCGCTGGACAGCGACAGCAGCCCCACCTCGTTAAAGCCGCTGGCCTGCAGGCCGGCCTCGACCATCGAGCCGATGGCGGTGATGGACCGCTCCCGCACCGGACGAGTGATCATCCCGGCCTGGCAGAACCGGCAGCCTCTGGTACAGCCGCGGAAGATCTCCACGCTGAACCGCTCGTGCACGGTCTCGGCCATCGGAACCAGCGGCTTGCTCGGGTACGGCCACGAATCAAGATCGGTGACGGTGTGCTTAGACACCGACGGCGGCACCAGGGGCCGGTTCGGCGTCACCTTGCTGATGGCGCCGTCCGGCCCATAGCTCACGTCGTAGAACTTCGGTACGTACACGCCGCCGGCCGCGGCAAGCTGGACCAGCAGGCCATCCCTGCCGCCAGGTCGCCCGGCGGCCTTCCAGGCCCGCACAAGCTCGGTGATGACCAGCACGGCCTGCTCGCCGTCACCGAGCACCGCACCGTCAATGAACTCGGCGATCGGCTCCGGGTTGAATGCCGCATGACCGCCTGCCAGCACGATGGGGTCGTCGTCGCCGCGGTCGGCCGCAGACAGCGGAATACCAGCCAAGTCCAGCGCGGTCAGCAGGTTGGTATAGCCGAGCTCGGTGGCAAAGCTCACTCCGAGCAGGTCAAACGCCCGGACCGGCCGGTGACCGTCCACTGTGAACTGAGGCACCTGGTGCTCGCGCATCAGGGCCTCCAGGTCTTGCCAGACGCTGTAACTGCGCTCGGCTAGCACGCCATCGCGCTCGTTAAGAACCTCGTACAGGATCTGCAAGCCCTGATTCGGCAGGCCTACCTCGTAAGCGTCCGGGTACATGAGCGCCCAGCGGACGTCGGCCGACTCCCAGTCCTTGACGACAGAGTTCAGCTCGCCGCCCACGTACTGGATTGGCTTGCGCACCAGCGGTAGAAGCGGCTCGAGCAGGGGGTACACCGACTGCACAGGCACCGTTACAGAGTACCGACGCCGCGAGGCCGTTCGCGCTGGCCGTCCGGGACCTTGCATTACCAATCAATCCTGCAGGTATTGTTTGAGTTCGCCGGCCCGGCATCGCGGTCAGTGTGTGCTGATCACAACCCGATACTTTGTCAGTAAAAGGTACATTTCAGCCAGGCAGTCTTCAGGAGGTACGCAGGTGCACGTCAACGCCTACATCGTCCTGGGCAGCGCGGTCGTTGGCTTGCTGGTCGGAATGACCGGGGCGGGCGGCGGCGCGCTCATGACGCCGATGCTGATCCTGCTGTTCGGTGTGAAGGCCCCCAGCGCCATCTCCAGCGATCTGGTCGCCGCGGTCTTCATGCGCCCGGTCGGCGCAGCCGTGCACATGCGCAGGGGGACGGTGAACTACCGGCTGGTCGGCTGGCTGGCGCTGGGCTCGGTTCCGATGGCCTTCGTCGGGGCCTACCTGCTCCGGCTGCTCGGCAAGACCTCAGGAGCGCCGGTTCATGTGGAACAGGCGCTCGGGGCGGCGCTGCTCACCGGCGCGGCCGCCATGATCATCAGGTACGTCATGGACGTGCGCGGCGGCCAGGCCCGGGCGACGGCGGCGCGTGACCTGATCTGCAAGCCGCTGCCGACCGTGGCCATCGGCATGATCGGCGGCGTCATTGTCGGCCTGACCTCGGTCGGGTCTGGCTCACTCATGATCGTGCTGCTGCTGTTCCTGTACCCGATGATCAGCGCGGGGCAGCTGGTCGGCACTGACCTGACGCAAGCAGTGCCGCTGACCCTAGCCGCTGCCATCGGCGCGCTGGTCATCGTGGGCCACGTGAAGTTCGGGGTCACCATTTCGATCATCATCGGCAGCGTGCCCGCGGTGCTGATCGGCTCGCTGCTGTCCTCGCGGGCGCCGGATAAGGCGCTGCGGCCGGTGATCACGTTCGTCATCTTCGCCTCGGGGCTGAAATACCTCGGCGTCGGCGCTACCGCGCTGGGCTGGACGCTCGGCGCGGTGCTGGTGGTCGCCATGGCCGTCTGGCTGGCCTGGCGGACACCGTGGCGGGCTAACCGGGCGACAACGGGGCCCACGCCAGCGGCCGCCACGGCCGCCGCCGCGACCCTGGGCGCTGTCGGAGCTGGCGACGAGGCCGCACCGCCGGACAGGACCCTCGCGGGCTAACTCCAGCCGCCAGCGAGACCGGGCCGCACTGGACTAACCCGGCACTTTCACTGGCAAAGGGGCGTTTGTCCCGTCGGCTGCCGCCGTCAGGGACTCGCGGCTCCAGCTGGGGAGAGCGGACCACCTACGGCTGTTCCCGGTTTGGCCTGGTGTGACCGCGGAGCCATTGGGACCAGCGCCGCGTCGACCGCACCGCGGACGGCAGCGCGACAAATGACTGACCATCGCGCTGGGTGACCGGGTAGAGCCGCAGCTCATATTCAGCCGTAGTAAGGCAGCGCCCGGTGCTCAGATCGAAGCGGTACCAATGCCGAGGGCAGGTAACCACGCCGTTCCGCACCGTGCCCTCAGCGAGCGGGCCGCCGTTGTGCGGGCAGGCGGCGTCAGTGACGCGAAGCTGCCCGCCGACCACGAAGGCGGCGTAGCTGCGTCCCGCGTGCCGGAACGTCCACGTGGTCCGGCCGCGCGGTGCTGCCAGCGGCACAAGCATGGTGCCCGGCTCTCCGGTCATCGCAGGTTGCCAGTCATCACAGGATGTCGTCGATCGCGAGCATTTCACCGGCAGCCGATCTCGACGCTGCCGAACCGGCCGGCCGGGACTGTCACGACAGCTCCGTTCCCTATTCCACTACGCGGACCGTCACCGGCCCAAGCCGGTCAAACTCCGCCAGGAATACGTCCCCTGCCGCCATCGGCACCGCCGCGTGCAAGGCGCCAGTCATGATCAGCTGACCTTGCGCCAGCCCGGCGCCCATCTCGCCGAGTGTGTTGGCGAGCCAGGCCACCACGGCGACCGGATCGCCAAGTGCCGCAGCGCCCGCGCCGGTGTCCACCAGTTCGCCATCCCTGGTCAGGACCATCCCGATGAGTCGCGGGTCCAGGTCGTCGAGCGGCACGAGCCGGCCGGAGACAGCGACCGCGCCGTTAGAAGCGAGGTCCGCGACGGTGTCGGCGAGCCTGATCCGCCAGTCGGCGAACCTGGAGTCCACGATCTCCATGGCGGCCGCCATTCCGGCGATGGCGGCGCGCGCCTGCGGCACGGTCACGCCTGGCCCGCGCAGCCCGGTTGCCAGCACGAAGGCGATCTCGGCCTCGATCTTCGGCTGGATGAACGCGCTAAGCGAGACCGCGTCGCCGTCGGCGTACACGGTAGAACCGAGCACCGGTCCGTGGTCGGGCGAGTCAACGCCGATCATCTTCTGCATGGGCCTGGAGGTGAGGCCTACCTTGTACCCGACAACCTCGTCGCCGTCATTCACCAGCATGCTGGTGAGCTGCTGTGCGATCGCGTACCCGTCGGCCATGCCGAGATCCGGATCGGCGTCGGTAAACGGCTCGATCGCCTGCCGGCTCTGGCGCGCCTGATAAAGCGCCCTGGCCTTGCCGGACACGTCGGTTAGCGGCATCTGAACAGCCTCCGGTTTAGGCTCCGGGATTCGGGCCGCCTCGACGATAACCGCCGTCGGCCATAGCGCGCCACTTCCCGATTGCCGACCCGCGCTCGCGCTAACCAGCGGGCGCCCCGGCGAGGCTGACCCATTGCGGCGATACTGTCCTTATGGTTGACGACGCTGCCAGGGAACTGGCTATCTACCACGCGCTCAAGGCCGTTGATGAGGTCGCGGCGGCCATTCAGGCGCACCTTATCGAGGAGCACGGTGCTGATCCGGAGCGGGCCGCGGCGATGAGTCCCGCCACGAACTCACTGAAACTCCTCCGGCAGGCGCGAGAGCGGATCGGCGAGGGGCTGCGAGCCGTGGAAGCCGACACCATCGCCGAAGCCGACGAGATTTCACTGCGCAACTACTGACAGTCGGTCAGCTTTCCGAATCCCAGGCCGGCTCGTCGTCAGGTGAAGACCGTGCGGCGGCGGTAGACCACCTGCAGCGCGCCAACCGCGATCATGTCAGCGAATACGGCCGAACCGCCGTACGAGACGAACGGCAGCGGCAGGCCGGTGACCGGCATGATGCCAACCGTCATGCCGATGTTGATGAAAGCCTGCACGCCAAACCAGATAGCGACGCCGCCTGCCACCAGCATGCCGAACTGGTCATCCGCGCGGGCGGCGATCCGGATGGCACGCAGCAGCACGATCGCCAGCAAGCCGATGATCACCATGGCCCCGGCAAAGCCGAGTTCCTCGCCGACGACCGCGAAAATGAAGTCGGTGTGCTGCTCAGGCACGAAGTTGCCGGCCACCAGTGGTCCGTGAAACAGCCCCCGGCCGAGCATGCCGCCCGAGCCGATCGCGATCTTGGACTGGTAGGCGCTGTAACCAGTGCCCAGCGGATCCTGTCCCGGATGCAGGAACGAGGTCAGCCTGCTGACCTGATAAGCCTTCAGCAGGTGCAGCTTCACCACGGCGAGCACGCCGAGCGTGCCGGCGCCAACAAGCAGCAGCAGCCAGCGCAGCTTGACGCCCGACAGCGCGATCAGGCCGACGAGCATGGCCACCATGAGCATCGAGACACCGAGGTCCGGCTCGGCCACCACGAGCAGCAGCGGGACCGCCGCCAGCGCGACCGTAATGCCGACCGCGCGCGGCTGCGGCCTGGTCTGGCCTGGCCGCAACTCGCTCAGGAGCATCGCCGCCACCAGGATGATCGAGAGTTTGGCGTACTCAGACGGCTCGATCTGGAAGCCGCCGGGCAGGGATATCCACGACCTGGCGCCGTTCACGATGCTGCCCAGCGGCGTCAGCACGACCAGCAGCCCGAGACATGACGCGGCCAGGATCAGCGGCGATACGAGCTTCAGCTGCCGGTAATCGAGCATAGTAACGCCGGCCATCAGGGCCAGCCCGATCGCGATGTTCAGCAGTTGCTTGAGCAGGTACGGATCCGAGGTCGACGGTGTCGGCGACGTCGCGGACCAGACGAGCAGCGTGCCGAGCAGGCTCAGCGTCAGCACCGCCACCAGCAAGATCCAGTCCAGGTGACGCAATGGTGAGCCAGGGCCGAAGATGCGCCGCAGCATTCTGGCCAGCTTGCTGCCGGGCCCGCGGCCGCCAGTCAGGTTAGGGCGGAAGCCGACCCGGCGGGCGCTGCCGCCATCCAGCCGCACCGGGGCGAGGCCGCGGTATTGTGCCGGGGCCGGACCGCGGCCCCGTCCGGTCAGGCCACCTGTACTGCGCCAGGAGCTCATCGGCCTATCCCCCGGCCCGATGGGGCGACTTCGGCTTCGCCTTGCCGGGCAGCCCCGATGATGACCGCACGATCTGGCCCGCGCTGTTGATGTGCGGCGGAGCCGGCAGCTTGCCGCCAGGTAGCGCGGCGGCATGCCCCTCAAGCCCGTAGATGGCGTCCCAGATCTGCCGGACCGCCGGGCCGGACGCATCGGCGCCGTAACCAGCGTCGGGGATCATCATGACCACCACGTACTTGGGGTTCACGCATGGTGCGAACGACGCGAAGTTCGAGGTCGAGTTGCGGCCGAACACCTGCGCCGTTCCGGTCTTGCCGGCCACGCACACCTTGCCGAGCGGGAACCCGGCGAACGTCCCGGCGCCGGTACCCTGCGTGACGACGCCCTGCAGCGCGCTCCTGATGTAGGCAAGGGTCGTCTTGGCGGCCGGCAGGTGGCCGAGGACAGGTGGCTTGATCTTCTTGATCACCTTGCCCGACGGGCTGAGCAGCTCCTCGCCGATCCGCGGGCTGTACAGCGTGCCGCCGTTCGCCAGCGCCGCGTAAGCACTGGCGAGCTGAAGCGGTGTGACCGAGACATAGCCCTGTCCGATGGAGGCGATGATCGCCTGGCCTGGTTCCCAGACATTGCCGTAGTGGCAGTCGTCCCATTCGATCTGCTGGATGTAGCTGCCGCTCGCCCGGCCGAACTTGCACCAGTCCTGGCCCGTGTGCGCGTTGTCCTTCCAGAAGTAGTAGAGCCACTCCCTGGTCGGTATCGTGCCGTTGGTCTCACCCGGCAGGTCGATTCCGGTGAGCTTTCCGAAGCCCCACTGCATCTCGGTCTTCTGCTCTTGCTGGATCGGCGCTTTCGGGCTGGTCACCGTGTTGTACTGGCGGTTGTCGTGCAGCCAGATGTCGTAGCCCATGTTGTAGAAGACGGTGTCGCAGGACAGCACGAGCGCGGTATGCAGGGACATCGCCCCGCCGTTGCCGAAGTCATTGTTGAAGACGTGGCCGCCGACGTTCACCGAACCCGGGCAGTCGTAACTGCCGTACAGCGGGTCGCCCGCATTGATGCCGGCCGTCAGCGTGGTCACCTTCCACGTCGAGCCGGGCGGGTACTCACCCTGGGTGGCCCGCTCCAGGATGGGCTCGCCGTTCCTGGTGCCGAACAGCCGTTTGAACTCCCGCTCGGAGATCCCGCCGGACCAGACGCTCGGGTCGTAGCTCGGGTAGCTGGCCATCGCGACAACGCGGCCGGTAGTCGTCATGACGACGGCCGCGCCGGACGTCGCGGCGGCGTTGCCCTCGGCCTGCGCTTTCAGGATCGCCGTCCGGAGCGCGTTCTCGGTAGCGATCTGCAAGCTCGCGTTGATGCTGGTCACCAGCTCATCGCCAGCCTGCGGCTTGGTCTGCTTTATCGTGCCGGTGACCTGGCCGCCAGCGTTCACGGCGACCTCATTGACGCCTGCCTTGCCGCGCAGCTGGTTGTCGTACTGGAGTTCCAGGCCGGACTGGCCGACCAGGTCGACGGCCGAGAACCCGGTGACCGGGATCTTCAGCCGCTGCAGTTCCTGAGCCGTGATCGGCTGCAGGTAGCCGAGCACCTGGGCGGTGTCCTGGCTGATCGGCTCGGCGTAATGGACTGTCGGCTGCACATCGGCGGTGACGCCGGGCAGCGCCTTCTTGTCCTCCAGGACCTGCAGCGCGGTCTTCTCCGAGACGTGCTCGGCGACCGGAATCGGCTGATACGGAGAGCCCTGCCAGCACGGCTGGCTGACGCCTACCGTGCACAGCCGGACTCGCTCCTGCATCGTCTTGTCGGTCAGGCCGAGCAGCCGGGCGAGCCGGGCCAGCTCGGCTCTGCCGCCATCGGCCTGCTGACCGACCTGCGCCATGTCCACTGAGACGGTGAGCGCAGCGGCGTCATAGACCATCGGCTGGCCGGTGTCGTCCAGTATCTGGCCGCGCACCGGCGGCTCGATGATGTACCTGACCTGATCCTGGCTAGCCAGCGCCACGTAGGTGCGATGCGTCGTGACCTGCAGGTACCACAGGCGGGTGCCCAGTATCGCCAGCAGCCCGGCCGTGATGAGGGAGATGGCAATGAGCCGGCTTCTCGATGCCGGGATCAACGCACTCCTCCTGTCCTCCGGCCGAGCAGCGAAGCGCCGGACCTGCTGCCCGCCCGGCGGCTCGCCAGCCAGCGTCCGCCAACCCGGCTTCTGCTGAGCCGGGACAGCAGCGACCGCCGCCGGAACCCGAATCTGGGTGTCTTCGCGAGCCGAGCCGGGCCGCGACGGCGCACCGAGCCCAACCGGGACGGCCTGGGCGTCAGCGCCGGCCCCCGCCCCGAGCCGCCCAGCATTGCCGGCCGCTGGCCGCCTAGCCGCAGCCTCGGCATGACGGTGTTCTGCCGCCGCATGGACCTCAGCGCGTGCTCGTCGAGAGCCCCGCCGGACCGCACGCCGAAGGTCAGCGCGGACATCCGGATCCGGTCCGATCTGCGCCGGAAGCGCGGTGCCGCAGACGGGCGGCGGCTCACCGGTGCCTTGCTGGCGGAGAACCGGAGCCTGGGCACCGAGGCCGTGCGGCTGCCGGCGGGATGACTGCGCCCGGTACCGGTCCCGGCCAGCCGGCCGGCGCTGCCCGTCGCCGGACTGCCGAGCAGCCGCCCGACGCTGGCGTCGCCCCGGTGCCCGCTGAACCTGATGGACGTGCGGCCGGATGGCCTGGCCGGCCCGAGCGAGGGCTGGCCGGCTGCCGAGCCCCCGCGCGCTCCGGCGTGCGGCCGGAACTCCCGCCTGGCCCCGGCCAGCAGGCCAGGGTGCCGTCCTGGCTGCCGGGACGGCCCGGTCATGCCGATGCCGATGGCGTTGCCGATTGCCCCGTCGCCGCGGCGCCGCCCGGCCAGCCGCAGGTTCACCGGGACCGCGGGCGTCGCGCGCGGGTGCGCAAGGCCCGACGCGGATCCGGCGACGCCGCTGGCCGGGTGCAGCCGCGGGACCAGGCGGGCCGAAGCCGCCGATCCCAGCTCCCGGCGCGTCCGGTTGCCGACCCAGCCATCCCCGCGGCGCGCGGCGGCATGCACGATACGCGGCTGACGAGCACGGCTAGCGCGGCTGGCCGCGGCCGACGGCGCCACCAGGCTGCCCGCCTGCGGCTGCCGGACCTGGGCCCGGTCCAGCACGGAACTCAGCATCAGCACCGCGGCCAGCACGAACGGGCCGACAAGCACGTCGTAGACGATGGCCGACGGCAGCACCTGACGGACCTGCGCCAGCGTCACCTGGGTCGGCTCGAGCACGAGTCCGAGCGCAGCGGTGACCACCTCGCCAGCGGCTACCACCAGGCTGAGCACCAGCACGGTGCTGACCGCGGACCGCGCCGCGATTCGGCTGGCCCGGCCGGCCATCCAGCCTGCCAGGCAGAACACCAGGGCATACTGGCCGATCAGCTGGCTGGCCGGAGGTGCGATGTCGATGCAGAGGCCGGCCGTGAAACCCGCCACCATGCCGTACAGCGGTCCCTGCGTCAGTGCCAGCGCGGCGACCGCCACCAGCACCAGGTCGGGTACACCGCCACCGGGCAGCCGGAGCCCGTTCAGAACAGTGAGCTGGACGACGACTGCCACCGCGAGCAGGCAGCCGGCCAGCCAGGCTTTGCGCATGTCAGCCCCTCGGACCGGGACTCGCCGACGAGCTAGCGCCCGGCCCGGGCCGGGCGGGCACGGTGATGGTCACGGTCGGGGCCGGCCGCGGCAGCGGCGGCAGTACCGAGAAGTGCGGGTTGCGGCGAGGCGGCTGGATGACGACGCCGACGACGCCGAGCGCCGAAAAGTCCGCGAACGGCCGGACCACAGCCACCGCGGTCAGCGAGCCTGCCTGGTTGAGCAGCTTGGTGATTGTTCCCACTGGCACGCCGGGTACGTACGGGCGGTCCCTGACCGAAGCCGACGTGACAAGCTCGTCGCCGGGCTTGAGCCTGGCCGCGGAGCTCAGCATCTGCAGGTGCAGCAGTGCCGCGCCCGCGGTGCTGCCCGGGCCGGTGACCCAGCCGAGCTCACCACTCGGCGCCAGCGCGACGCCGACAACTGCCGAGGAATCGGTGGCGAGCAGCACGGTAGCAGTCGTCGCGGTCACCGACGTCACTTGCCCGACCAGGCCCTGTCCATTCAGTACCGTCTCGTTCGCACGAACACCGTCCGTGCTGCCGACACCGAGGGTGACCGTCTGCTGATAGCCCTGGCCGACGGCGATGACGCTCGCCGGGACGATCCGGTACCTGCCCGCGCCGGCCACCAGCAGCAGCTTGTGCAGCTGGCCGTATTCGGCCTTGCTCAGCTCGGCACCGCTGAGCTGGGCGCGCAGCTGCACCACCTCTTGCTGCAGCTGCTGCACCTGGCTGGAGGATGATCCGGAGCCGCCGAAGAATCGGGCCACCGAGCTGACCGCGTGCTCGGCTCTCCCGAATACCGATCCGCCGGCGCTCCGCATTGTCCGGAGTACCGACGACGATCCGTCGGCATAGTCAAAGGCGATCAGCGACAGGGCAGCCACCAGCAGCACGACCAGGACCACGCGGGTCCGCCGTGTGTCCCGCACTCCGATCACCTCGCCTGCCAGCCGTCAGCTCGTCTGTCCTCGCGCCGACCCTGTCCGGGGCGTGCCCCGGCACGGGCTAACGCCTGGCTTCGGGTACCAGCACCTGCTGCAGGGTGTCGAAGTCCTCGACGCACTTGCCGGTGCCTAGCGCAACCGAGTCCAGCGGGTTGTCTGCCAGGTGGATCGGCATGCCGGTTTCCTCACGCAGCCGCTCGTCGAGGCCGCGGAGCAGCGCGCCGCCGCCAGTCAGCGCGATGCCGCGATCCATGACGTCGCCCGCCAGCTCCGGCGGGCACTTGTCCAGCGTGGTCTTGACCGCGTCAATGATCACGCTCAGCGGTTCCTCGATGGCGCGCCTGATCTCCTCAGCCGAGATCACGATGGTCTTCGGCAGTCCGCTGACCAGGTCCCGCCCGCGGATCTCGGCATTCGGCTCGTCATTCGACGGATACGCCGAGCCCAGCGAGATCTTGATCTCCTCGGCGGTGCGCTCGCCGAGCATCAGCGAGTACTCCTTCTTGCCGAAGTTGATGATCGCCTGGTCGAGTTCGTCGCCGCCGACCCGGATCGACTGGGAGGTCACGATGCCACCCAGGGAAATTACGGCAACCTCGGTCGTGCCGCCGCCGATGTCGACCACCATGTTGCCGGTGGGCTCGTTCACCGGCAGCCCGGCACCGATCGCCGCGGCCATCGGCTCCTCGATGATGTAGACCCGACGCGCTCCGGCCTGGTGCCCGGCCTCCTTGACCGCGCTCTGCTCGACGCCGGTGATGCCGCTCGGCACTGCGACGACGATCCGCGGCTTGGCGAGGTGGCTGCGCTTGTGCACCTTCTGAATGAAGTAGCGGAGCATGCGCTCGGTGACGTCGAAGTCGGCAATGACGCCGTCCTTCAGCGGACGGACCGCGACGATGTTGCCGGGTGTCCGGCCGATCATTCGCTTGGCCTCGACGCCCACCGCGACGATCTGGCCGGTGTTGGTATTGAGCGCTACGACGGACGGCTCGTTGAGCACAATCCCTTTGCCCCGCACGTACACGAGGGTGTTGGCGGTGCCAAGGTCGACAGCCATGTCACGACCCAGAAACCCCATCGCGTTGCTCATAGAGAACGAGAACCTTCCAGCCAGATCTGCCAGGTATATCTGTATTTTTTGCACCGCACGCGGCTGGTGCTGCCGTTCGCGTCATCCTGCTCAGCGAACCTGAACGGCACATGCTTGGCAGGAGAACAACGCCTGCCGAGCCGACACCGGCTCGCACCGAGCCCGGCGGACGACCCGTCCGGGACGTCCAACGTGCTGGCGCGACCGATAGTGCCAACGACGGGCAAGCCGATTCGGCATTCCCCGTGATTGCCACCATCAGCGACCGGCTACTAGCGTCCAGTAATGCCAGAAGTACGCTGCGTAGCCCGCGAATCCACAGCCTACATGTCGGTCCTGCGCGTGTTGCGACGGGGCACGCCGGTTGGGACGCCCTTTCCCAACTAGTGACCTGCAGCGTGCTCAGCGCGATAGCCGAGCCAGATTCCGATTGCCCACAGTGCGGCGAAAAGGCCACCCAGAAAATACATGACAGGCACGATCGCGCCGAGCGCGACGACGTATCCCTGCAGCACCGTGCCTGCCACCAGCGTGAAGCCCAGCAACTTGCGAGCCGTGCCTGCCAGCACTACTGCCGCGACGGCGGCGATACCGCCGGCTAGCCCGGCTGACGACGGTGACACGTGGCTGATCTGCACCGCCACCGGGATCGTCAGGCCGAGGATGATGGCCTCCATCAGCAGGACCGTCGCGCACAGCCTCTTCATGTGATAGCGTCCGGGCTCGGATCAAGCAGCGCACGCGCGTCGCCCGCCGTGATCACCGAGCCGGTGATCAGCACCCCGGCGTTGCCCGGCCCGCCCTCAGCCGTCGCGTCAGCGTCGTCCGCCAGCGAGACTCCCGTCTCGATCGCGTCATCGAGCCTGGCCGCCACCGTGACCCGGTCCGGGCCGAAGGCGGCGACCGCCAGTTCGCCGAGCGCAACCGCCGGCATCGAGCGCGGCGAGGAGTTCGCCGTGACCACCAGGTGGGTTACCACCGGCTCCAGCTCATCGAGGATGCCCGTCACGTCCTTGTCCTCGCTGACCGCGAGGATGGCGATCAGCTCGGTGAACGTGAACGCCTCGGTCAGGGCGGCCACCGACGCGGCCATCCCGGCCGGGTTATGCGCTGCGTCGACGATGACGACCGGGCTCCGCCTGACGATCTCCAGCCGGCCCGGCGAACTTACCGCTGCGACCGCGCGCCGGATGATCGCCGTGTCCAGGGCAGCCGGCTGCTCGTCCGGCCCGGTGCCCGGAGTTCGCGCGAAGGCTTCGACTGCGGCCAGCGCGCAGGCTAGGTTGCCAGCCTGATACGCGCCGAATAGCGGTAGGTAGAGGTCCTCATAGTCGCCGAGCAAGCCGCGGACCGACACCTGCTGTCCGCCGACAGCGAGCTCACGGCTGATCACGCCGAACTCAAGCCCTTCCCTGGCGACGCTCGCGCCGACTTCGGCGGCCCGGCGCAGTAGCGCCTCGGCGGCAGCCGGCGGCTGCTGGGCGAGCACTGCCACGGCTCCGGGCTTGATGATGCCGGCCTTGTCCGCGGCGATCTCCGCGACGGTGCTGCCCAGGTACTGGGCGTGATCAACGGAGACTGGCGTCACGACCGCAACCGAGCCATCGGCGACATTGGTGTTATCCCAGGTCCCGCCCATGCCTACCTCGAGCACGCAGGCGTCGACCGGCGCGTCGGCGAAGACCGAGAAGGCCATGCCGACCAGGACCTCGAAGAACGACAGCGGCACGTCATGAGCGGCGTCGACCAGATCCAGGTACGGCCGGATCTCCTCGTAGGCGGCCACGAACTGGCCGGCTTCCAGCGGCTGGCCATCGACGCAGATCCGCTCCCGGACCGACGACAGGTGCGGGCTGGTGAACAGGCCGGTGCGCAGTCCGCGGGCCCGGAGCAGCGCCTCGGTGATCCGCGACGTCGATGTCTTGCCGTTAGTGCCGGTGACGTGGATGACCGGATAGGCCCGCTGCGGGTCGCCAAGCAGCGTAACCAGCGCGCGGATCCGGTCAAGCGACGGGTTGATTGAATGCTCCGGACGGCGCGCGAAGATCTCTTTCTCGACCTCGCGCAGCCGGGCCGCGTCAGTGTCCGTCATCCGCGTTGTTCGCCGTCCGCCCGGATGCTCGCACGGTGCAGAGGGCGTCGCAGGCTCATGCGGTCTCCTCCGCTGGCAGCTCGGCGAGCCGTGCGGTGAGTCTGCGGACCTCGTCCTGCGCGCTGGCCAGGCGGTCCCGGCTCTTCTGCACGATAGCGGCGGGGGCGCGGTCGATGAACGACGGGCTGGCGAGCTTCTGCTCGGCCGCCGCAACGTCAGCTCGCGCCACCGCCAGGTCCTTGGCCAGCCGCTTGCGCTCGGCCGCGACGTCCAGGCCGGCCGCGGTGTCCAGCAGCACCGTCACGCCCTCCGCCTGGACCGAGGCGGTGGGAACGAAGCCCTCGACCGGCTCGGCCAGCCGCAGCAGCGCCCGGATCTGCGCCTCATGCGCGGCGAGGGCGGTAGCGCCGATGCCGGACAACTCAGCGGGCACCCGCTGGCCCGGTCGCAGTCCCTGGTCGGAGCGGAACCTGCGCACCTCGGTCACCAGCCGCATCAGCGCCGAGATTTCCGCCTCCGCGACAGGATCGGCGGCCAGCTCAGGCTCGGCCTGCCCGCCGCTGGCCAGCTGACCAGGCCAGCGGGCGATGACGACAGACTCGCCACCAGTCAGCGCAGTCCACAGTTCCTCGGTGACGAAGGGCAGCAGCGGGTGAATCAGGCGGAGCAGGCGGTCGAGTACCTCGCCTAGCACCCGACGGGTAGCGGCCGCAGCGGCTGCATCGGGGCCGGCCAGCGCGGTCTTGGCGAGCTCGAGATACCAGTCGCAGAACTCATCCCAGGCAAAGTGATACAGCGCGTCGCATACCTTGGCGAACTCGAACTGCTCGTACAGCGCATCCACGTCAGCGGTCACCGCGGCGAGCCGGGACAAGATCCACCGGTCAGCCGCCGAGAGCTCGCTGGCCGGCGGCATGCTCGTGCCGACGACCGCCCCGTTGAGCTGAGCGAACCGAGCGGCATTCCAGAGCTTGTTGCAGAAGTTGCGTGCGCCGGCTACCCACTCCTCGCTGACCGCCACGTCACCGCCGGGCGACGCGCCGCGCGCCAGGGTGAACCTGGTCGCGTCCGCGCCGAACCTGTCAATCCAGTCCAGCGGATCTACCGTGTTGCCACGCGATTTGGACATCTTCTTGCCGAACTGGTCGCGGACCAGGCCGTGCAGGGCCACCTGCCGGAACGGCACCGCGCTGTCCGGGCCGTCCTGGCTCATCGCGTACAGGCCGAACAGCATCATCCTGGCCACCCAGAAAAACAGGATGTCGTAGCCGGTGACCAGCACGCTGGTCGGATAAAAGGCTCGCAGGTCGGCAGTGTCGTCAGGCCAGCCCAGGGTGGAGAACGGCCACAGGGCCGACGAGAACCAGGTGTCCAGCACGTCGGGGTCCTGCCGCCAGCCTGGACCCGCCGGAGCCTCGTCATCCGGCCCGACGCAGACCACCTGACCGTCATCCGAATACCAGACCGGGATCCGGTGACCCCACCACAGCTGCCGGCTGATGCACCAGTCGTGCATGTCATCGACCCAGTCGAAGTAACGGGCGGCCAGCTCTGGCGGGTGGATCCGGACCCGGCCGTCGCGCACCGCATCGCCCGCCGCCTTGGCCAGCGGGTCGACCCTGACGAACCATTGCAAGGACAGCCGCGGCTCGACGGTGGTGCCGCAGCGGGAGCAGTGCCCGACAGCATGCAGATAGGGGCGGCGTTCGGCCACGATCCGGCCCTCGGCGCGCAGCGCCGTCAGCACCGCGGGGCGCGCCTCGAACCGGTCCAGCTGCTGGAACGGGCCAGGCGCCGTGATCACGCCGCGCTCGTCCATGATCACCAGGCTGGGCAGGTCGTGGCGCCTGCCGATTTCGAAGTCGTCCGGATCATGCGCCGGAGTCACCTTGACCGCGCCAGTGCCGAAGCCGGGATCAACGTGCGGATCCGCGACCACCGGAATGGACCGTCCGGTCAGCGGCAGCTCAATCTGACGGCCCACCAGGTGCGCGTAACGCGGGTCATCAGGGTGCACCGCCACCGCGGTATCGCCCAGCATGGTCTCGACCCTGGTGGTGGCGACCACGATCTGATCGTCCCCGTCGCCGTACCTGATGGAAACGAGCTCCCCTTCGTCGTCGGAGTGCTCGACTTCGATGTCCGACAGGGCAGTCAGGCAGCGCGGGCACCAGTTGATGATCCGTTCGGCCCGGTAGATGAGACCGTCGTCGAAAAGCCGCTTGAAAATGGTCTGCACGGCGCGGGACAGCCCCGCGTCCATGGTGAACCGTTCCCGGCTCCAGTCCACGCCGTCGCCGAGCCTGCGCATCTGCCCCAGGATCCGGCCGCCCGAGGCTGCCTTCCACTGCCAGACGCGCTCGACGAACGCCTCGCGGCCGAGGTCGTGCCGGGAGAACCCCTCGCTCGCCAGCTCACGCTCCACCACGTTCTGGGTAGCGATACCCGCATGATCCATGCCCGGCAGCCAGAGCGCGTTATAGCCCTGCATCCGGCGCCGCCGGACCAGCGCGTCGATGAGCGTGTGATCGAGGGCATGACCGATATGCAGCGAGCCGGTCACGTTCGGCGGCGGGATCACGATGCTGAAGGCGGGCGCCGGGCTGTCCGCGTCGGCGGTGAAGTAGCCAGCCTCAACCCACTGCTCATAGCGGCGGGCCTCGACCTCGCCTGGGCTGTACTGAGCAGGCAACTGAGCTGGATCGGTGACAGTCACGTGACCAGAGTCTAGTGGGCTGGCCGCACAGGCTCGTGCAGCGACGGATGTCACCCGGGCTTCGTCGCGATCAGCAGGAAATGCTACTGCCGGATCGGGATTGGCCAGCGGCGGGGGACCTAAGCGGACTTCTCGCGCGGCGGGCGGCGGTCTACATCGCGGCGCGGCACCAGCGTCGGCAGCACGTTCTCCAGCACGACCTCGGCGCTGATCACGACCTTCTCGACGTCCTTGCGGCTCGGCACCTCATACATGACCGAGAGCAGGACCTCTTCCAGGATGGCCCGCAGCCCGCGCGCACCGGTGCCACGCAGGATTGCCTGGTCGGCAACTGCCTCCAGGGCATCCTCGGTGAACTCCAGGTCGACGCCATCCAGCTCGAAGAGGCGCCGGTACTGGCGGACCAGGGCGTTACGCGGCTCGGTCAGAATCCTGATCAGCGCTTCGCGGTCCAGGTTATGCACGCTGGTGATGACCGGCAGCCGGCCGACGAACTCGGGGATCATGCCGAACTTCAGCAGGTCCTCGGGCATCACGTCGGCGAATGGGTCAGACACGGTCTTGTCAGTCTTCACGCGCAGCACCGCGCCGAAGCCCATGCCGCTCTTGCCCACCCGCTGCTCGATGATCTTCTCCAGGCCAGCGAATGCCCCGCCGCAGATGAACAGCACGTTTGTAGTGTCGATCTGGATGAACTCCTGATGCGGGTGCTTGCGGCCACCCTGCGGCGGCACCGACGCGGTGGTGCCTTCAAGGATCTTGAGCAGCGCCTGCTGCACCCCTTCACCGGACACATCCCTGGTGATCGACGGGTTCTCGCTCTTGCGGGCGATCTTGTCGATCTCATCGATGTAGATGATGCCGGTCTCGGCCTTCTTCACGTCGTAGTCGGCCGCCTGGATGAGCTTCAGCAGGATGTTCTCGACGTCCTCGCCGACGTACCCGGCCTCGGTCAGCGCGGTTGCGTCCGCAATGGCGAACGGCACGTTCAGCAGCCGGGCCAGCGTCTGGGCGAGCAGTGTCTTGCCGGAGCCGGTCGGACCGAGCAGCAGGATATTGGACTTAGCGAGCTCAACGCCGTCCTCGCCAGACCGCTCGCCGCCGGACTGAATCCGCTTGTAGTGGTTGTAGACCGCGACAGACAGACCTTTCTTGGCCTTCTCCTGCCCGATGACGTAGGAGTCGAGAAACTCGTAGATCTCACGCGGCTTCGGCAGGCTGTCCCACTTGAGCTCAGTCGGCTCGGCAAGCTCTTCCTCGATGATCTCGTTGCACAGATCGATGCACTCGTCGCATATGTACACGCCAGGCCCAGCGATGAGCTTTTTGACCTGCTTCTGGCTCTTTCCGCAGAACGAGCACTTCAGCAGGTCACCGCCATCACCGATGCGTGCCACCCGGTTACTCCCTCTAGCCGCTGGCCGCACAGGGCGACCAGGTTTGACGTGGGGCCACTTCCAGCCGTGTGTGCGTCCGGCTGGCTGCGACGGTCAGACCTGCCTTGTGAGTCATCATCGAACTCGTAGCACCTGACGGTACCGTGTCCGCGGCCTTAAGCGCGTCCTATGACACATAGCGCCGGCGCGCCGCACGTCACGGCAAAGCCAGGTACCTGCTTAGGACGACCCTACCTCGCTCTTGCGCTTTAGCATTGTCAGAACTTCATCTACCAGCCCGTACTCCTGGGCCTCGTGCGCGGTGAAGAACTTGTCCCGCTCGATGTCCTTGCGCACCCGATCCTCATCCTGGCCGGTGTGCCTGGCCAGGATCTGCTCCATGGCCTCGCGCATCCGCAGGATCTCCCTGGCCTGGATCTCCAGATCGCTGGACTGACCGTAGCCCTGCTCGACAGCCGGCTGGTGGATCAGGATCCGGGCGTTCGGAAGTGCGAACCGCTTGCCCTTGGTCCCGGCCGCGAGCAGCACGGCGGCCGCGGAGGCAGCCTGGCCGAGGCAGTAGGTGTGGATGTCCGGCTGGATGTACTGCATGGTGTCGTAGATGGCCATCATCGACGTCATCGACCCGCCTGGCGAGTTGATGTAGATCAGGATGTCGCGGGTCGGGTCGATCGACTCCAGCGTTATCAGCTGGGCCATCACATCGTTGGCCGATGCGTCGTCGATCTGCACTCCGAGGAAGATGATCCGCTCCTCGAACAGCTTGTTGTACGGGTTCATCTCCTTCACGCCGTAGGAGGTCCGCTCGACGAACGAGGGCAGCACGTACCGCGCCTGCTCGGCCCCTCGCGCCCCGCCGTAACTGGAGAGTCCGTTTCGCGCGCTCACTGTCCGCCCTCCTGGGTATGCGCTGCGTGCCGCCTGTATCCGTGCCTGCTGGATCACCGGATCCGGTCCGTGCTCGCGGGTCATGTCACCACGCCCGCGGCCGTGATCTCGGTCGCGCTCTGGACTACGTGGTCAACGATCCCGTAGTCGCGCGCTTCCTCCGCGGTGAACCAGCGGTCCCGGTCGGAGTCCGCCTCGATCTGATCCACCGGCTTACCGGTGTGCGAAGCGATCCGCTCGGCCATCAGGCGCTTGATGTAGAGGCTCTGCTCGGCCTGGATCCTGATGTCCGTCGCCGTGCCGCCGATCCCGCCGTGCGGCTGGTGCATGAGGATCGCCGCGTGCGGCATCGCGTACCGCTTGCCATTCGCCCCGGCGCACAGCAGGAACTGGCCCATCGAGGCCGCCATGCCCATCGCGTAGGTGGCTACGTCATTCGGCACATACTGCATGACGTCATAAATCGCCATTCCGGCATATACCGACCCGCCGGGCGAGTTGATGAACAAGCTAATGTCGCGCTTGTCATCCTCGGCCGCTAGCAGGATCAGCTCGGCGCAGATGCGGTTGGCCAGATCGTCATCGACCTGCTGGCCGAGGAAGACGATCCGGTGCCGGAGCAGGCGCTGGAACAGCATCTCGCTCAGCGGCTGCACCGGGCTCTCTCCGGCCCTAGCCAGCAGGCGGGCGAGCTGCTGCTGGTCGTCGGGAGGCGTGCTCACTATGACCTCCTGCTGTGGTCGTATCGCTCTTGTCGGCCTGCGCCTGTCGTTGACAGTGACCATAACGCGCCGACTCGAGCGGCTAAGCCGCCGATCCCCGGTGTTCGCTTACGGCGCAGGCTGGCGGGCCATTTTCCGCTGCCAGCGGTATCCGCGGCCGGACTTCCGGATAGCCCGGTGACAGGGTCGCGGCCGGCCGCGGGTGTCGCGGCCGGGCGCGGTCCGCACCTAATCGCGGGCGACTGGTCAGCTCTCCTCGTCAGCCGGCTCGTCGTCCCCGCTGTCCTCGGCCGCAGCGTCTGGCCCGCCCTCGTCCTCGGCGCTGATGTAGACCGGCCGACCGTCCTCGTCGACCACCCTGGCCCGCTCGGCCAGCAGCGTCAGTGCGTTGGCGCGGAGCACGTCGGCGGCGACCGCGCCAAGCTGGCCGTTGTCGCTCAGCTGCTTGGCCAGCCGGTCGGGCGCTACCCCCATCCGGTAAGCCTGCTCGGCCACGTATGCGCTCAGCTGCTCGGTGGTGACCTGCAGCTCCTCGTCGGTGGCTAGCTTGTCCAGGATGAAACCGGCCTTGACCGAGCGCCTGGCGTCGGCAGCGAAATCCTCTTCCAGCTTGGCCGCAGTCAGATCGCTGCCTTCGAGGTAGGCCTGGAAGGTGAGGCCGGCCCGCTCGAGCTGATCGTTCAGGCTCTTCCGGCGATGCTCGACCTCCGCCTCGATGATGCGCTCGGGCAGCGGGATCTCCAGCTGCTCGATCAGCGACTCGAGCACCCGTTCCCTGGCCTGCCCGGCCTGGCCCGCCTTGCGCATCGCCGACAGCTGCTGGCGCGTCGATGCCCGGAGCTCACCGACGGTGTCGAACTCGCTCGCGGACTGCGCGAACTCGTCGTCGAGCTCCGGCAGCTCCTTCACCTTGACGGAGTTGACGGTGACCAGGACGTCGGCGGCCAGGCCCGCTTGCTTGCCGCCCGCAAGCTCGGCAGTGAAGGTCTTCGACTCACCGGCCGTCATGCCTTGCAGGGCCTCGTCCAGGCCATCCAGCATCGACTCGGTACCAACCTCGTAGGAGACGCCGGTCGCCTGCGCGTCATCAACCGTCTCGCCGTTCACGGACGCGGCCAGGTCAATCGACACGAAGTCACCGTCCTTGACCGGCCGCTCGACCGTCTTCAGCGAGGCAAACCGCTCGCGAAGCGCGCCGAGGTATTCCTCGACCTGATCGGGCGACACTTCAGCGTTGTCGACGGTCACTGACAGGCTGTCCAGGCCGGGCAGGTCGAAATTCGGCCGGACATCGACCTCGGCCGTGAAGGCAAGCTCCTTGCCGTCATCGAGCTTGGTGATCTCCAGGTCCGGCTGGCCGAGCGGGAAGACTTCATGCTCTGCCACCGCCTTGGTGTACAGCTGGGGAACGGCTTCGTTCACGGCCTGCTCGAGCACGGCGCCGCGGCCGATGCGCTGGTCGATGACCCGCGGCGGGACCCGGCCGGGCCGGAAGCCCGGAACTCTGACCTGCCGCGCCACCTCCCGGTAGGCCTGGTCGAGGTTCGGCTTGAGTTCCTCGAACGGAACTTCGATGGTCAGCCTGACCCTGGTGGGGCTCAGCTCTTCGACGTCGGTCTTCACCTGGCGGTCGCTCCTGGGAAAGGTGCCATGCCGCGCAGCCAGCGTCCGTACGGATACGGCAACGCGCGCTGGCCCTGGCTAGTCACTTGCGGCTACTGCGCGCCAAGTCTAGGCCAGTAACTAGGTGTTCACCCGCCACGGGTGATGATCACGGGAACTCGCTGGCCGCACGATGTCCGGGTGGGAGCACTCCAGGTGATGCCGGAGTGCCGGGTCGCGGCCGTGCCAGGCACGGCCGCCAGGCCTACCGGGAAGTCGACTTTCCAGGAGGCGAGATGACCGAACCAGGGACGGGCCCGGCGAGCGCCGCTGCCCAGCCGGGCGGGACGATGCCGGGCGAACCGGGCGGCGTGAGCGCGCGGCACGTGCAGCCGGGCAGCACGAGCGCGGGCAGTACCGCAACCGAGACTCGCACCACGGCCAGCCAGGCGGCAGTCCCGCAGCAGGTCGGCCAGCACTCGGCCGCAGATACCCGGATCGAGGCCACCGCCGAGCGGGACCAGTACGCCTACGGCACCGGCGGCAACATGATCGCGGCAGCGGCCGGCCGGTCATGGGGAGCAGTGCTGCTGGGCGGGCTGCTGATGATCGCAGTCGGGGTCATGATCCTGGTCTGGCCGGCTGCCACGCTGACCATCGTTGCGGTTCTTCTCGGTGCCGCCCTCGTCGTGTCCGGGCTGATGAGACTGTACGAAGGTTTCACCGCAAGCGCCGACAGCGGCGGCATGCGGGCCGCATACGTGGTGATCGGCCTGCTGGCTGTGCTCGCCGGGTTGTACCTCATCCGGCACCACGCGCTCAGCCTGTTCCTAGTCGCATTCCTGACCGGCGTGTACTTCATCGTGCACGGCATCGGTGACCTCGGCGTCGCCGCGTCCGCCCAGGTACCCCACCGAGGCCTCCGCGCCGTGCTCGGCGTGCTGAGCCTCGCGGCCGGGATCATCATGGTGGTCTGGCCGGCCCTGACGCTGGTGCTGCTGCTCAGCATCACCGGCGCCTGGCTGATTCTCTACGGTCTCGTCCTTGCCGGGCTGGCGTTCGGCCTGCGCCGCACAGCCAAGGGAACGCCCAGCACGCGGCGGTCAGCGCCGGTGCTAGCAGCCAGTAGTTAGCAGCAGCCGCAGACGGCGGGCAGCAGCCGCTGCGAAAGGGTGGCCCCGCCCGGCACGACGGCCGGGCGGGGCCATCTGCGCGCCTGCCATAACAGCAGCTCGAGTCGCCGGCCCTGGGCTATTGCCTGGCGGCGGTTGACCACGCCGAGCTTCCGGTACACCGAGCTGAGGTGGGTCTTGATCGTGTTGATGGACAAGAACAGCGACTCGGCTATCTCCTGGTTCGTCATGTGCGACGGCAGGAACCTGAGTACCGCGAGTTCGCTTTCCGTCAGCGCGGCGCTGGACAGCGGCGCGGTTCGGCGCGGTGTCCGGCCGTCGAACCTGTCCAGGATGCGGCCGGCGAATGCCGCGCACCGGCTGGCCGGCGAGATCAGCACCGTCAGGGCCGACCTGACAGCCGATCCGGCCGCGATGAACGGACCGCAGGCGTCATCCGGCTCAGCCAGCGCCAGCGCTTCCTCGAGCAGCTCTGCAGCCTCGACTGGCTGACCGAGGCGGCGGTGCGCCACGGCCGCTGTGAGCAGGGCGCCTATCCGGTCGGCAAGAGAGCACATGCCGACCGGATCGGCCAGCAGCGGGCTGATCAGGTGCAGGGCCGCCTTGTCGTCCTCGGCCGCGACCAGGACCCTGGCCTGGCAGACCACCGTGGCCGGAGCGGCGGCCGAGCGGGTCGCCGGCGGTTGCCCAGCCGGCCCCGGCGTGTGCGCTCCGGCAGCTCGCGCGACGCCCGCTCGCGCGACCGCAGCGCGGCCGCCGCGCAGGCCAGCAAGCGTATCCCCGGCGCGCTCCCGCTCGCCGGCCGCCAGGCTGATTTCGGCGTCTAGCACCGCGATAGCCTGCCCGACGCCCTGTCCGGTGACGCCGGCCGGTCCGGCAGCCGCGTCATTGAGCCACCTGACCAGCCCGCGGGCTCCGGCCAGGTTGCCGTCGGCGATAGCCAGCCTGGTCCGCAGCATCCCGGTCAGCACCGCGATGGACGGCTCGCCTGCGGGCCGGGTTGCGGTGGCCCCGAGGTCGGCCGCGTCCAGCTGGGCGGCAGCCGCGGCCGGCTCGTCGCGGGCCAGGCTGATCAGTGCTCCAGCCAGGGCGAGCACGGGGGTTAGCGCGCTGTCGTGACCGTGCGGGCCGTTGGCAACGCTCGTCGCGAGCCTGGTCGCGGCGGTCAGGTCGCCATACAGCGCGGACGCGACCGACTCCCAGCATCGAGCCCGTTCCCGCAGGAACTGAATGCCGCCTGCGGACAGCTGCGATCCGGCGTGCAGCAGTGCCGACCGGGCCTGCTGGCCATCAAGGTCACGCAGTGCGGCGAAACCGATGGCCAGCCACAGCAGTCCCAGCGCGCGGTGACCGGGACCGCCGCCGGGATCCTCATGCGCACCGCTGGCCAGCGACCACACCTGGTCGAGCCAGCCAGGCCCGGCATCATGGACGCCCGCCTGATAGAGGGTGCGCAGCGCGGCCAGCCACAATACGGCCGGCTTGCTGTCTTCCTCAGCCAGGCCCGCCAGCCCGTTCTCGGCGCTTTCCAGGTGCGGCAGCGCCCCGTCGGCATCGCCTTGCCACAGTCGCGACGCCGCCATCGCGATGGCCGCGAACACATCGCCCGCCAGCCGGTCCGGCGGGAACCCGGCGAGCGCGCCCTCCAGGTCTGGCCCCGCGGCGGACAGCATGACCGCAGGCCCCGCTTCGCGCAGCACCCCGGCCGCAAAGTCCCAGTCTCCGGTGCAGGCGGCAGCCTGGATGGCCGGCAGCACCTCGCCCTGGGCGGCATGCCAGCGGGCGACCCGGCACTGCAGGCCGGCCAGCTCGTCGGGCAGCTCACGCCGGAGAGCTGCCGCGAGGACCTCCCGGAGCATCGGATGATAGCGATACAGCCCGGCCTCCGGGCTGACCGCCTGAACCAGGCCGTTATCCCTGCTGAGCTGCTCGAGCAGCCGTTCCGCCGACGGATTGCCGGTCAGGTCATGAGCCAGTTCGGCGGGCAGCTGGTCGGTCAGGCTGGTGCGCAGCAGGAAGTTCCGGGTCTGCGAGCCGGGCCGGCCAAGCACCTCATCCTCGATGTAGTCAGCGACCATCACCTGCGCGTCAGCCTCGCTGGTGCCGGCTCCTAGCACGGCCAGCCGCAGGCCGGCCAGCCAGCCCTCGGTGCGGCGCGCCACCGCGGCCTGCTCGGCCAGGCTGAATGGCGCGTTCAGCATGGACAGGTAGTCGGCCATCTCGCCGGCGGTGCAGGCAAGGTCAGCGGCGCTGACGTCGGCAAGTTCCCCGGATACCCGCAGCCGCGACAGGGACAAGCCGGCCGCATTCCGGCCGACCAGCAGTATCCGCAGGCTGGGCGGGACGTGCCTGATCAGGTCATCGAGGCCAGCCAGCGCCTTGCTGCCCGCCAGTACGTGCACGTCGTCGAGAACCAGCACAACCGGCTCGGCCGACGTCCGGATGATCGCGGCCACCCGCTGTGCCATGTCGGTCTCGGGACCCCCGGCCGGATGCCCGGCAGCACTTCCGATCGCGTTGCCAGCAACGGTGCTGATAGCCCCGGCCCTAGCCAGGGCAGCCAGCACATACCGCCAGAACTGACCAGGCTCACGGTCGGCCGGGTCGAGGGTCAGCCACGCCGTCCGCCGGTTCGCCGCCCCGGACCTGGCCCAGATCGCCGTGGCCACTGTCTTGCCAGCACCAGCCGGGCCGGCGAGCAGGGCAACCCGCCGGGTGGCGGCAGCCTCGATAATCTCGGTAACCCGGCCGCGGCGCAGCACAGCCAGGCCCGGCCGCGGAATCCGAAGCTTGTCCTCTAGCAGCGTGACGCCAGGCTGCCCCGCAAACGCGGCGATATCTGCGTGCCTGCCCGATACGCGATGCCGTCGCGCTGTGACAGGCCCGCTTGCCGTTGTTGTCATTGCCCCCCAGACATGTGCCGTGCGGCTCCGCCTTCAGTTCGTCAGCGGCTCCTGCACGCCCCCGCTTCGTACCCCTGTTTTTCGCGTCCCTCTCCCGTCGCGAATCACCCGCTTGCGGCCGCCGGTCCCGGTTCGGGTACCTGCCGCTATGCCATGCTTTCCGGCCGTCGCGGAGTCCCCGTTTCCGCAGGCCGCAGCCGCTTCTCACCCGGTGCGGTGAAATTGCAGCTCAAACAGCAGTAACCGGCATACCCGCACCGGCGCGGGGCCAATCAGACCGACCGGTTATGCACCCGTATGCAACGCTGCCACCACGCGCATCGCCGACTGCCGGTTCACCCACGAAGGGTGATGCCCGGCCCCGGCGAGCTTCCGTAACGTCCGGCGTAGAGCAACCCGGACAACCGGTCAGCACGTGGGCACATGCTGCCCCGCATTCCCGGCAGCCTAAGCCCGCTAACCGGCGAGGTCAGAGGGGAGTGGCGAGATGAGCAGAGCACAGGATCGGTCTTCGGACCTCCCGCAGGGGGTACCGGCCGGCCGCGGCACATCGGGCAGCGGCACCACGGGGACCCCCGGCACCACGGGGACCACCGGCACCACGGGGGGCGCCGGTACCACGGCGGGCGCTGCCGCGACGGGCGTGACCGGAGACACCATGACGACGGCGGGGACAGGTGTCCAGGAGCGCCAGTCCACAACCTCGGCCTATGCGCGCGGCACTGGCACCGGGGCCGAGTACCGGCCTGGGTCCGCGCCGTCTGCTGACTACCAGACGGGCACCGGTGATGGCCTGCTCGGTGGCACGTTCATGGTCATCGCGGGCCTGCTGACCTTCTTCACTGGCCTGGCCGGCGTGGTCAAGACGCATTACTTCCACGCGGTTACCGGTTACGCCTACGCGTGGAGCGCACACTCCTGGAGCTGGGCGATCCTGATACTCGGCGCCGTACTGCTGGCCGTCGGCGCGTGCGCCATGCTCGGGATGAGCTGGGCCAAGCCGGTCGGGATATTCCTGGCGGTGCTCACGATCATCGCCGGCTTCATGTTCCTGGTCTACGCGCCGCTCTGGGGCGTGATCCTGCTCGCCGTGAGCGTCCTGGCCATCTGGGGTCTGCTCCGCCATCAGAGCGCCTAAGCAGGACGGCGCGAGCCCCGGCCAGGGTTAGCAGTCCCTGGCCGGGGCTCATTCCTGCCGTCGCTCGATGCGGGCGCGCAGACGTCAGCGCTTGCTGGCGGCCTGCTCGGCGCCGATGACCCGCAGCACCGCATCGATGAGGGCAAGGTGGGTGAAGGCCTGCGGGAAGTTGCCCAGGTGCCGGCCGCTCTCCGCCTCGATCTCCTCCGCGTACAGCTGTAGCGGGCTGGCCAGGCCGAGCAGCTTGCCGCACAGCTTGGCGGCGCGCTCGGTCTCGCCGATCATGGCCAGCGCTGACACCAGCCAGAACGAGCAGATGGTGAACGTGCCCTCGGCACCGCTCAGCCCGTCGTCGGTCTGATCCGGCCGGTACCGGAGCACCAGGCCGTCCACGCTGAGCTCGTCCGCGATCGCCAGCACGGTGGCCCGGACCCGCTCGTCCGTCGGCGGCAGGAAGCCCATCAGCGGCACGAGCAGCGCCGAGGCGTCCAGCGCTGTGGAGCCGTAGACCTGCACGAAAACGCCGCGGTCATCGATGCCGTTGGCGCATATGTCGGCGCGGATCTCGTCCGCGGCCGCTCGCCACCTGGTCGCCAGCTCCTCCTCGCCACGGCCGGCCGCGAGCGCACTGCCCCGGTCCGCGGCCACCCAGCACATCACCTTGGACGCGGTGAAGTGGCGTGGGTCTCCCCTGACTTCCCAGATGCCGCGGTCGGGCTCCCGCCAGATCCGCAGCGCGTTCTCGACCAGCGCGCAGATCGCCTGCCAGGCCACCGGACCGATCTCGGCGGCCGCGTTCTCGAAGTAGACCGCGGCAGCCTCCATCGCCATCCCCCAAACGTCGTGCTGCCGCTGGTCGTAGGCTCCGTTCCCGACCCGTACAGGTTTGGCGCCGTCGTAGCCGTGCAAGTGGTCGAGCAGCTGCTCATCCAGGTCACGCTCGCCGTTGATGCCATACATGATCTGCAACGGCCCGGTGCCGACCGCGTCCATCAGGAACGCGAAATAACCGAACGCCTCCCAGTCAAAGCCCAGCTGGTACAGCGCCGACAGCATGAACGCCGAGTCCCTGATCCAGGTGAACCGGTAGTCCCAGTTGCGCTCGCCCCCCGGCGTCTCGGGCAGCGACGTCGTCGACGCGGCCATGATCGCGCCAGAAGGCGCGTAGATAAGCCCTTTGAGCGTGAGCGCGCTGCGCTCGAGGTACGGGCGCCAGGGGTGATCAGGCATCCTGGAGCTGGCATGACGCAGCCAGTCCCGCCAGGCAGTGACCGTCGTGTCGAGTTCGGCTGCCGCCGCTTCCGCGCTCTCCAGCAGGCCGTGCGGCTGCCACGACAAGGACACGTAGCCGGTCTCGCCCGCGTGCAAGGTGGTACGGGCAGTAGCGCGCGCGCCGCCTAGGCCGAGCCGCAAGCTTGAGCACACGGTCAGGTCCGGCTGATCAGGGGTCGAGCAGGTGGCGATGCCGTAGCCGCTGCCCTGATAGCTCCAGGAGCCGGAGTTCCGCCCGTAGTCGAACAGTGGCATGCAGTCGAGCATCACGTCGACCTGGCCGGTGATGCAGGTGGCGGTGCGTACAAAGCGTCCCTTGCCGCGATAGTCTGCCGGCGGGCGGGCATGGTTGGCGATCCGCTCGGATCCGTCCCATTCGCCCATCACCAGTGCGTCGCGCACCACCAGCCATCCGGTCGCGACGCTCCAGGTGGTCTCCAGAACCATCGAGCCCGGTATGTAACGGCGGTGCGCGGGCACCCTCGCGTGCACCGGGCCGAACCGGAAAAACCCGGCGGACCGATCCAGCAGCATGGCGAAGACACTCGCGGAGTCGGGCCTGGGCAGGCACATCCATTCCACCGTGCCGTCCGGCGCCACCAGCGCAGTGGTGCTGCAGTCAGACAGGAACGCGTAATCGGCAATGGGCGGGAACGGGGACGTCGCCGGAGACTCGGACTGCTTGTCAAGCGGTGAGATTACGGACACCCGGTGATGATTCCCGGCACGGGGGGTGCTGACCTCACCCGGAACGGATGACCGCGCCGCGGCGGCCGCCAGCTGCGCGCGGTTCAGCCGCCGGTCGCTGGCCCCCCGGCCGCTGGCCCCCCGGTCGCTGGCCCGCCGGCCTGGGCGGAGCCGGACGTCTGCGCGCGCTGATTCGCCCTGGCCCGGACCATGCCGGAGATCAGCCCGACGGCAGTGCCCAGGAACACCAGGTTGAAGATGATCTGGATGGTGACCGCCGAGCGAGCCAGCTGGCCCGCCGCATGCACGTCGCCGAATCCGACCGTGGCCACCGTGCTCACGTTGAAATAGAGCGCGTCGGTCTTGGTGTGCAAGCCGTCGAACTGACCTTGCAGCTGGGCCAGCGTGCGGTCGGCGTAAGCGAAGAACAGCACGGACAAGCACAGTGCCAGGATCAGCCCGCGCACCTTGGCGGCCGACCCTCTCCGCAGCAGCCGCCGGATGGTCAGCAGGATCAGGCTGGCGAGCACGGCTGACCCGCCCCAGAACAAGATCTCCCAGGACCGCGGGTGTACCTGGGCGGGCACCGGCAGTTCGTAATAGACCGCCGCGAGGGCCCCGACGAGCAGCAGGACCAGCGCGCCAGCCCGCAGCTGCGGCGACGGCGCGGGTGTACGCACGTGCGACGGCGGGGTGCTCACTGCGCACCCCGGCCGGCCTGGCCGCCAGCGGGGGCGAGGCCGAGCAGCCTGACGATGTCGGCCACGACCTGGCCCGGCGACCGCGGGCCGACCGTCATCAGGTGGACCCGCTCGTCTGGTTCCGGCAGTTCGAGGTCGGCATACTGGCTCGCCAGCAGCGGCTCGGCGAAGAAATGCCCGGTCCGCGTCGCGACCCGCGCTTCGTCGTCAGCACGGCTGATGATCAAGAACACCATCTCCGCCTGCTCCCGGCTGGATAGCAGCTCGTCCCGGTACCGGCGCTTCAGCGCCGAGCAGGCCAGCACGGCCGACTGGCCACTGCTGATGATGTCATCCATCCTGGAGCCGATCGCGGCCAGCCAGGGCTCTCGGTCAGCATCTGTCAGCGGCAGCCCGGCCCGCATCTTGGTGATGTTGGCAGCCGGGTGGAAGGAGTCGCCGTCGGCGAACATCCAGCCGAGCCATCCGGCCAGCAGCTGCCCGACGGTGGTTTTCCCGCTGCCAGCCACGCCGGCCACGACCACGATCATCGGTCGTGAGCTTAGCGTTGCAAGGCTGGAGCTGAGCGGGCAGGCCAGCGCCACGGAGCAACCGCATGCCGAGCGACATGCGAACGGGCGGGTGGCCAGGCTGCCGCGCGGCTACCCCTCGCTCTGGCAGGGCGAGGTTATCTCGTGCACCGACGCCTGCGTCTGCCGGTCGCGCTGTCCGGCGGTTGCTGCCGGGGCCGGGGCCGGGCTGACGATGGCATCCGCGACCTGGCTGACGAACGCGCGGATGGTGGCGGTGGAGACCCGGCGCAGCAGGGCCCGGTCGAGGCTCGCGCCGGCGGCTCCGAACGGCGGCCGGTAGACGCCGTCGAGGCGCAGCTCGGTCGTCTCGAGCCCGGTCTCCTCGTCTTCTGCTGGCGTCAGGGTGATGTCCGCGTCCAGGACGGGGAACAGCGAGCCGCCGGGTCCGAAGGCTTTCCAGCGGAAGGTCAGCAGCACCTGGTCGCCGTGGCTCACCAGGTCACGGAAGCTGACCTCGACGAGACGGGAGAGCACTGGAGCGGCGCCGAGCGGGCCGACCCTCAGTTTGCCGGTGATACCGTCTGTGTAGGTTTGCTGGGCTGCGGCCATCAGCGTGCCGCCCCCGGCGAGGTTGGCGAGGCGGGCCTGGGCGACATCAATCCCGATGGGCAGCTGGACCACCTCGCGTACAAACATTGTGCCAGTGAACACGACGGCAAGCGATTGCAACAGGGGACTTAAGTCCTGTTCAGCGGTCCGGAAGTCGCGGATGCGGACGTGTTGGCAGGCGGAAACTGGGCAGTAACGCGTCGATCGTGATTGGCTGTCAGAAGACGGTCACGCCGTCACGCTGTCTTCATGTTCCCTGGGTAGACCTGTCGCCTGGAACCAGGGGATCCGTAACCGCACCACCCGCGATGGAGGACGCCGAGTGCCGAGGTCGAGTACGCCAGGCGCACATGCCATGACTTCCGGTCGGAACTCCGGCGGGGGGTATCCGCCTGGCCCGTCTGGCCGCAATGGCCGGGGCGGCAGGCCGAAAAGGCGCCGGCACTGGCTTCCGCACCTGCCCCGGCGCAGGTGGTCGCGGCTGACCTCGGTGATCGTCATCGCGTTCCTGATCCCGGTCACCTGGTCAGTGGGCCATGCGCTGACCAACCCGACCGGCGGAACCGTCGCCGAGCGGCTGGCGGAGTGGGCGCGGTCGCACTACCTGAGTCCGCTGGTGACGCTGGGTGAGTGGCTGACCTATTCGCCCCCGCAGAAAGGCGGCAAGCCTGCCTTCGCGCTGACCGGGCCGAGTGCGGCCGCGGTGCGAGCGGCCAGGCACGGCAAGCACGGGCACATCATGTCCTATGCTCCGCCGCCGCGACTGAAGTCCTTCGCGGGCCGCCCGCTGCCCGGCGAGGGCGCCTGGCGGGTCCTCGGAACCGTGCAGGGCAAGCCCGCCATGTACGGCACCTACCTGCGGGCAAGCAGGGTCTACTCGTCCTACGTTGCCGGCATCGTGTCGATGAACCAGGATCTGCTGAAGTTCTCCCTGCACCCGGGAGCCGAGGACCCGGGTCAGGGCAACTGGAAGTCGCTGAGCTACATCCCGCCTGGCGCCCGCCACGGCCTGCTGGCTACCTTCAACGGCGGGTTCCGGATCGACGTATCCGGCGGCGGCTTCTACCTGAACGGCGCGACTCGCGGCACGCTGACGCCGGGCGCGGCGTCCGTCGTCTACCTCTGCAATGGCCACATCAAGATCGGCGTCTGGGACAAGACCATCCGAATGAGCCGGCAGGTGTGCGGCGTGCGCCAGAACCTGCGCCTGATCGTGTCCCATGGCCAGGTGCCGGCCTCGGTGGACAACAACGTCACTACCGCCTGGGGCGCCACGCTCGGGGGCGGCTACTATGTCTGGCGCTCGGGTATTGGCATCACCAAGGACGGCCACGTGATCTTCGTCTACGGTCCGGAACTCAACGTGCGCGAGCTCGCTGAGTTGCTGAAGCGAGCCGGAGCGGTCACTGGCATGCAGCTCGATATCAACCCGGACTGGATGTCGTTCATGTACTACCTGCACGACAACAGCGCCAGGCCACGGCCAGTCAACCTGCTGCCCACCCAGATGCAGCCGCCGAACCGCTACTACTCGCCGGCCAGTCGCGACTTCACCGCGGTCTACGCCCGATGACAACCCGCACTCAGGTGACCGGCGACAGCCGGACGGTGGCAGCGGCCGCCGTCGCAGTACCCGCGGATGCCAGGCGGGCCGGGCTGGCAGGCCTGATCGTCGCCGCGATCCAGTCGGCCCGGCCCCGGCAGTGGCCGAAGAACCTGCTCGTCTTCGCCGCTCCGCTGGCGGGCGCGACGCTGGGCCGGGATGACGGGTTCGCCTACGCGCTGGTCGCGGCCGCCGCCTTCACCGCAGCGTCAGCGGCCGTCTATCTGGTCAACGACGTGATGGATGCCGAGCGCGACCGCACCCATCCGACCAAACGGCAGCGGCCGGTGGCATCGGGCCGGCTGACCGCGCTGGCTGGCGCTGGTGCTGGCCGCCGCGAGCCTGGCCGCCGCCGTGGGCGCCAGCCTCGCGATCGGCGTGCCGGCCCTGGCGGCGGTCATCGGCACCTACGTCGTGCTGTCATTCCTGTACAGCTTCGGGCTCAAGCACGTGCCCTGGCTCGAACTCTGCTTCGTCGCGTTCGGGTTCGTGCTGCGGGCGCTCGGCGGGGCGGTGGCGACCAATATCCCGCCGTCAGCCTGGTTCCTGACTGTCTGCAGCCTCGGCGCGCTCATGGTCGCGGTCGGGAAGCGCTACACAGAGCTGTCGGTACTCGGGGCCGATGCGGCTGCGCACCGCCCGGTGATGCGCTGGTACCGGCTGCCGGTGCTGCGGGTCGGCCAGCGGATCATCTCGGTGCTGATGCTGATCGCCTACCTGGCCTGGGCACTATCGGCGCAGGACGACTGGATGCGCGGCTGGCACATCGCCAGCGTGGCGCCACTGGCACTGGCACTGATGCGCTTCGACGGGCTCACCGGGCTGGCCGAAGGCCGCCCGGTCGAAGACCTCATCACCAGGGATCCGATGATGATCTGCTGTGAATTGACCTGGCTGGCACTGTTCGCAATCGGCCTGTGACGTGGAAGTCTCCGCCATTCTGGCGGGGACGCGCAGTAACCAGCCGGGCCCGGCACGTAAGCTCGGCCCATGCTGAGAACCCGGCCGCGTGACCGATCCGCCCTATCGACACGGCAGGCGGACTCCGCCGCGCCATCGCGGGTGCTGATGCTCGGCGGCACCAGTGAGATAGGGCTGGCGATCCTGGCAGCCCTCAGCCTGCCAGCCGATGCCGAGGTGCTGCTGGCCGGACGCGATGAGGCCCGGCTTGCGGCCGCGGCAAAGGAACTGCCCTGCCGCGCCACCACCCTGGCCTATGAGGCGACCGACCTGGACGCGCATCAGGCCGTGATTGACGCCGCCTTCGCCGGTGGCCCTGTCGACCTGGTGATTTCCGCGGCCGGCGTGCTCATCGACCAGGACGAGCTGGACGCGAACCCGAGGCTGGCCGGCCAGCTCGTGGAGACGAACTTCACCGGCCACGTCACCAGCGTGCTTGCCGCAGCCGCGCACCTGCGGGCCGCCGGCCATGGCACGATCGTCATCTTGTCGTCCATCGCTGCGATCCGGCCGCGTAAGGCCAACTTTGTCTACGGCGCGGCCAAAGCGGGCCTGGATGCCTTCGGTCGCGGGCTGGCCGACTCGATGCACGGAACCGGCGTGCGCGTGCTGCTCGTCCGGCCGGGCTTCGTGACCGGGCGGATGACAGCTGGCATGACGCCCGCCCCGCTGGCGACCACCCCTGCCCAGGTCGGCGACGCAGTAGCGGCCGGCCTGGCCGGGCACGCCGACATTGTCTGGGTGCCGCCGGCCCTGAGCGTGCTGGCGACCGTGCTCAGGCTGGTGCCGCGACCGCTGTGGCGCCGCATGCGCAGGTAGCGGCTGCGATGCGGGTACTTGTCGCCGAGGACGATCTCGGATTGCGGAACGTGCTGGCGCGCGGCCTGCGGGAGAACGATTACGTGGTCGACGCCGTCGCTGACGGCGACGAGGCCGTCCGGTACCTGCGCAGCTATGAGTACGAGCTGGCGGTGCTGGACTGGCGGATGCCGGGCACTACCGGGCTGGAGGTGCTTCGCTGGATGCGGCGGCACCGGGTACCGACTGCCGTGCTCATGCTGACCGCCCGCGATGCGCACGCCGACCGCGTCACCGGGCTCGACGAAGGCGCTGACGACTACCTGGTCAAGCCCTTTGATTTCGGCGAGCTGCTGGCCCGGCTGCGGGCCCTCCAGCGCCGCCCGTCCACCGTCCAGCAGCCGGAACTCGTGGTCGGCGACCTGCACTTCGACCCGGCGACCAGGCGGGTGCGGATCGGCAGCCTGCAGCCCGAGCTGACCGCCACCGAGTTCGGCATTCTTGAAGTCCTGGTCCGGAGGTCGCCTGCGGTGGTCGCGCGCCGGTCGATCGCAGTGCACGTCTGGGATGACGAAGCCGATGCGATGGGGTCTAACACCATTGACGTGCACCTGGCCCGGCTCCGCTCCAAACTGGCCGGAGGCATGGTGCGGATCGAGACGGTCCGCGGCGTCGGCTACCGGATTGTCGGCCGGTAGCTGCCATGCGGCTGCCCCGCATCCGGCCGGAGATAGCGCACGCCGCCAGGGTCGCGCTGGCGGCCACCATGCTCGTCGGCATCGTCTACGCGGCGTGCGTGACGGTGCTCGACCAGGTGGTCTCGGCCAAGCTCGTCGAGTCGGTGGACGTCCGGCTGGCTGACCGGCTGTCGGATGCCAGGGAAGCCGGGCTGCCGGGCGCCACCGCCGATGACGACGACATCAGTACGACCCCGGTCTACCTGTGGCGGGTGACCGGATCCGGCAGCACCATCCTTGCTGGCCTCGGTGCGCCAGCATTGCCGGCCGGCTTCCGGCCGGTGTCCGGCCGGTCTGCGACCGTGCACCTGGCTGGCGGCCCGTTCCGGCTTTACACCACCCGCGCGGATGGACTGACGCTGGTGGCGGGCCAGAGCCTGGCGAGCGTCGACCACCTGACTGCAGTGCTGCGCGATGGCGAGGCCCTGGTGGCGCCGGTGCTGCTCCTGGCGATGTTCGCCGGTGCGCTGGCGGTGGGAGTGCAGGCGCTAGCTCCGGTCGAGCAGTCGCGCCGGCGTCAGCTGGAGTTCACCGCCGACGCGTCCCACGAGCTGCGCACGCCGCTGAGCGTGATCAGCGCCGAGACCAGCATCGCGCTGAGTGCGCCGAGGAAGGCCGCAGAGTACCGCGCGGTGCTGAGACGGATCGACAGCGAGAGCGACCGGCTGCAGAAGATTCTCCAGGACATGCTCTGGCTGGCCCGGTTCGACTCGGCTCCGCCGCAGCCCGGTAACGAACCGCTTGACCTGGCCACCATCGCGACCGGATGCGCCGACCGGTTCCGCGCGCTGGCCGCTAGCCAGCAGTTCGAGATCGAGGTAGTTGTCGCGAGCTGGGCGCCGGCCTGGATCAGCGCGCCGCCGGAATGGATCGACCGGCTCGCCGGGGTACTGGTCGATAACGCCTGCCGCTACGCCGGCCCAGGCGGGAAGGTCCGGATCAGTGTCGCACCGCGCGGCAATCGAGTCAGCATCATCGTGGAAGACAGCGGTCCCGGCATCGCGCCCGAGGCCAAGCCGATGCTGTTCGACAGATTTCACCGGTCGACCGATCAGGGCGGGAGCGCGGGCCTGGGCCTGGCTATCGCTGACTCGATCGTCCGGTCGACCGCCGGGCAGTGGCGGCTGGGCGACTCGGAGCTAGGCGGCGCGCTCTTCGAGGTCTCCTGGCGCCGGGTACTGACCCGCCAGCTGCATGGCTCCGCGCCGTCCCGGCCGCTCCAGCGGCCTCAGCCTGCTGAGCCGGCAGAGGGCGAGCGGTCCGGCGGATCGAGCCAGGCGATCGCCACATAGGTGGTGACCACGGCCACGATGACCAGCGGCATCACCGCTATCCCGTCCGAGGCCAGCATCAGGGTGGCCAGCAGCACAGCGGTGAACGGCAGCCTGAGCATGGCGGTGGTCATGGCGCCGATGCCCATGCCCATGGCCGCCACCAGCGGCAGTCCGGGCAGGTAGGACAGCGCCGCTCCGGCTACGCCGCCGATGAAGATGGCCGGGAAGATCGGGCCACCGCGGAAACTGCTGCGCGAGAAGCTGTAGGCGATGGCCTTGCAGGCCAGCAGTAGCATCAGGGCGCCGATGGCAAAGGTGGCGCGCTTGGCCACGAACGGGCCGATCTCGTTCTGGCCGGAAAACAGCACGTACTGCGCGCCTTTGCCGGTGACCTGGTTAAACAGCACCGCGGCCGCCGCAACTGCCAGCCCCGCCAGCGGGGTGGCGATCAGCAGCCGGGGCTGCACCAGGGCCCGCAGCCGCAGCGCGAAGCGCCCGATGGCGACGCCGAGGACAGCGGCGGCCAGGCCCACCAGCACCGCATATCCGATCTCGGCCAGATTAGGCCTGGTGAAGTGCGGCAGCCCGGGAATGGACAGCGAGAACTCACCAAGACCGGTCCAGTGCCCGAGGCCGGTGAAGACCAGCGCACCGACGCCGGCCGCGAGCAGGCCGGGCACCAGCACCAGTTCCAGCGTCGCGCCGCCCAGCCCGGCCGCCTCCATCAGCAGGAATGCTCCGGTCAGCGGTGAGCCGAGCAGGGTGGCAATGGCCGCGAAACTTCCTGCGCTGGCGATAACGATCTTGGCCCGGTCCGCGCCCTCGCCGCGGGCCCGGCTGATGGCCCAGGCAGCGAGGCCGCCGCCCAGCGCGATCAGCGGGGCTTCTGGGCCTAGCACCGCTCCGAAGGCCAGCGTGACGAGCGCAGCCAGGAAGATGCCCGGCAGTTCCCGCGCCGCGGCGACGCCCCCGGCGTTGAAGCCATCGGCAGGTGAGTGGCCGCCCGTTCCCGGCAGGTACCTGATCACCAGCGCTACCAGCAGTCCAGCGAGCGCCAGCAGCGGGAACGGCCACCAGGCAGGCGTACCGTCCAGGCCCAGTCCGGACGGCAGGCTGGTATACAGCCAGTGCTGAAGCTTGCTCACCAGTGCCAGATAAAAGTAGGCGAATGCGGACACTGGCACGCCGAGCAGCGCCGCGACCAGCAGTAGCCGCAGGTAGTCGCGGCTCCGCAGCAGCTTGGCAGCCTCGGCAGGCGTGGTCAGCGCGATCCCTCCGCTCAGCGCAGTGCATGGCGGTCATCCGGACCTTGCGGCTGACCAGCTCCGCTAGGAATTTGCCCGGGTAGCGGTGTCTTCACCCCTGCCATCGACGCTGCCGCCGCGCTCAGCGGCCGCCCGCAGCCCGGTCACCCGGTTCGCGGGCCGTTGCCCGGCACTATCCGCGCATTGGGCGGCGCCGAAGCCGGAGTGATCGCCGCGTGGCCGGTGGCGGCTTCGAACGCGTGCGCCACCGCGAGCAGGTCCCAGTCGCCGCGGCGCCTGCCGACAAGCTGCAAGCCGACCGGCAGGCCGCCGGGGGTGAATCCGGCGGGCACGCTCACGGCCGGCAGGCCGGTGGCCGAGATCAGGTACGCCGACGCCATCCAGTCCAGGTAGTCGCGCTGCGGCCGGCCGTTGATCTCGTGCACCCAGTCCAGGGTCACGTCAAACGGTGCCACCTGGCTCACCGGGCAGGCCAGCACGTCGAACTCGGCGAAGTACGCGGTCACGCGCTCGGCCAGGGCTGTCCGCAGCGCGGTGGCCCGGCTCAGGTCGGCGACGGTCAGCGCCAGGCCGCGCTCGGTGTTCCAGGTCACGTTGGCACCGAGCTGATCCGGATGCTCGCGCAACAGCCCGCCGAACGCGGTGGCGTAGCGGAACGCCCGGAACGTGCGGAACGCCTCGTCCGCCCCGGACAGGTCGGGCGCCGCGTCGGTAACGCTCGCGCCGAGCCCGGTCAGCACCTCGCGGGCCACCGACAGCACCCCGCTGACCTCGGGATCCACCGGCAGGCCAAGATCCGTGCTCCAGCCGATCCGCACGCCGCCCAGGTCACCGGCGAGCAGCAGCGGCAGGCGCGCCGGGTCAGTCAGTGCCGGGGGCGGCTGGTCGAGCGCCAGCGGCACCCGCGGGTCCGGTCCGGCCAGCACTGCCAGCAGCAGCGCGGTGTCCGCTACCGTGCGCGCCATCGGACCGGACACGCCAAGCTGGTCGGTGACGTCACCGAGCGGCCAGCCGGGCACCCGGCCCGGCGACGGCCGCAGCCCGACCACGTTGCAGAAGCTGGCCGGATTCCGCAGTGATCCGCCCAGGTCGCTGCCGTCGGCCAGGCAGATCTGCCGGGCAGCCAGCGCAGCGGCCGCACCGCCACTGCTGCCGCCCGCGCTCCGGCCCGGATCGTAGGGGTTGCGGGTGGCCCCGAATACCGCGTTCACCGTGTGCGAGCCCGCGCCGAACTCGGGCGTGTTGGTCTTGCCCAGGCTGATGGCACCTGCCTGCGCCATTCGCTCAACCACCAGGTCATCGCGGTCAGGAACATGCGTGGCGAACAGCGGCGATCCGTAGGTAGTCCGGACCCCGGCGGTGTCGGCCAGGTCCTTGTGCGCCACTGGCAAGCCGTGCAGCAGGCCGGGCGGCTTGCCTGCGGCCATCGCCTCGTCGGCCGAGGCGGCCCTGGCCAGTGCCGTCTCGAACGTCGTCGTCACGATGGCATTAATCACCGGGCCGAAGGCCTCGATCCGCGCGATGTGGGCGGCAATGAGCTCCCGCGCCGACACCTGCCGGCTGCGGAGCAGCGCCGCCTGCTCGATCGCGGTATGCATGCAAAGGTCGGTCATGATGTTCTCCCCGGCCGGACACGGCAGCTCGCGTTAGCTCCTGCAGGCGTCGCAGACGCCGAGGACATCCAGGCGATGGCTGTGGACCTGGAAGCCGTCAGCATCGGTCAGCTGCGTTATCGCCCTGGTCACCTGCTGCTCCAGGCTCGCCGGGAGGGTGACGTCGATGACCTTGCCGCAATGCACGCACAGCAGGTGATGGTGATGCTCGGTGAAATCCTCGGCGAGCTCGTAGCGGGTGAACTCGTCGTTGGCCGCGACCCGCCGCACGAGCCCGGCAGCCTGGAGATCGGTCAGGTGCCGGTAGGCGGAGCTTCGCGGCAGGTCCGGCAGGCGATCGGCGATGTCGCCGATGCTGACCGGGTGGCCCGAGCTGACCAGCAGGTCCACGATGGCCCGCCGGCCCGCGGTGTAACGCTGGTCGATCAGGCGCAGGCGGCGCTCGGCCACGCTGTGCATGTCGTCCGCCATCTCCTGGCCTGACATGACGCTCCTTAGGCCAGCTGCCGGGTAAGTCCAGGTAGCTGGTCTTGCTCGTGCTCATCGCGCTGATGCTCGCGTGGCCCTAGTGCTCGTCGTAGTGGTCGCCATCGGGGGCGTGCCGGTGCCCGTCGTGCGCGTAGTCGACATGATCCTCGTGGCCGATGGCCGGGTGGCCACAGCCGGGCCCGTGCACGTGAGCGTGCCCGGCATGAGCGAGATGCGGCAGGGGGTGCTCGTCGTAATGGTCGTCATGCGGGGTGTGCGCATGGCCCTCATGAACGTAATCGACATGCCCCTGGCGCTCGACGCTGGCGTGCCCGCAGTCCGGGCCGTGCTCGTGCTCATGGGCGGAGTGCTGTTCATGGCCGGTAGTCACGGCTCCTCCTTACTATGGTGGACGGCATCAGCGACAATGTGCGCCACGTGCTGATCGGCCAGGGAGTAGACCGCTTCCCGGCCGCGGCGCTCGACGCCGACCAGGCGGGCCCCGCGCAGGACCCGCAGGTGCTGGGAAACCAGCGGCTGGCTCATCCCGAGCCGCTCCACCAGCTCGTGCACGAACCGGGGTTGCTCCGCTAGCTCTACCACGATAGCCAGCCGGGCTGGGGCGGCAAGCACCTTCAGCAGCTCCCCCGCCGCCTCGAACGCCTTGGTCTGCGCTGACACGAATTCATATAAACATATGCCGATCTATTTATGCAATGGGCTGGGCGCCCTGGCCGCGGCCGGCGGCGCCAGCGGTCATCTACCACCGCTTCGGGGGGACCGCATTCAGTTGCATTGAGACTCAGTCTCAGACTATGTTCTGGTTATGGACATTGCAACGACGCTGGGGCGCCGACCCGGCCGTCCGTCGCTGCGCAGCGCCGCGGCGCTGGCCGGCATCCTGGCTTTGGCTCTAGGGGCCGCCGCCTGCAGCAGCGGGACCGCCGACCCGGCCAGCAGCTCATCGGTGATCAGCGCTGTCGGCGCCGAGAACGAGTACGCAAACGTGCTGGCTCAGATCGGCGGCAAGTACGTGCGGGTAGCCGCGATCCTGGACAACCCGAACACTGACCCGCACACCTTCGAGGCGAGTCCTCAGGTTGCCCAGGAGGTCAGCTCGGCGCAGCTCATCGTGCAGAACGGGGCCGGCTACGACGGCTGGATCACCAGGATCGAGTCGGCGTCGCCCAATCCGGCCCGCAAGGTGATCGTTGCGCAGCAGGTACTAGGGCTGCGCTCCAGCCCGGCCAACCCGCATCTGTGGTACGACCCGGCCACCATGCCGGCCGTGGCCAGGGTCATGGCCACCGACCTCACCGCGCTTCAGCCGCGGCACAAGGCGTACTTCCAGGCCCGGCTGGCCGCCTTCGACGACGCGCTCCGCCCATGGTTGACCGCCATCGCCCGGTTCAAGAGCGAGCACCCTGGCACCACCGCCGCCACGACCGAGCCAGTCGCCGACTACCTGCTCGAGGCGATGGGAATCAGGAACCTCACGCCATTCACCTTTCAGGCCGACATCATGAACGGCGTCGATCCTGCGCCGGAGGCGATCGCCTTCGAGGACGGCTTGCTCAGCCAGCACAAGGTGGATCTGTTCGCCTATAACCAGCAGGTGACCAGCTCGCTGACCACCTCGGTCCGGAGGAGCGCCATCAGCAGCGGGGTGCCGGTAGTGGGCGTGTACGAGACCATGCCGGCCGGCTTCAGCTACCAGTCCTGGATGCTTGCGGAGACGAACGCCATCGCGACGGCAGTGACCCGCAATGTGTCAACCGCGAAGCTGTGATGACAGATCAGGCAGCCGGCTACCCGGCCACGTCCGAGATCCTCGGCGTCCACCAGGTCAGCGTGACCTTGTCGGGGCGGCAGATCCTCCAGGACGTCAGCCTCGGCATCCAGGCCGGCGAGTTCACCGGGCTGATCGGGCCCAACGGGGCAGGCAAGACGACATTGCTGCGGGTGATCCTGGGCCTGCAGAAGCCGACGCACGGCGAAGTGACGGTCCTAGGCCGGCCGCGAGCCCTGCGCAGTCAGGCAATCGGCTATGTCCCGCAGAAGGTGCTGCTCGACCCGGACATGCCGCTGCGCGCCAGGGACCTGGTCGCACTGGGCCTTGACGGGAACCGGTTCGGGCTGCGGCGGCCAGCCAGGGGCCGGGCCGAGGCGGTCCGGGAGATGCTGCACGCGGTCGACGCCGACCGCTTCGCCGATGCACGGGTCGGGAACCTGTCCGGCGGTGAGCAGCAGCGGGTGCTGATCGCGCACGCGCTGATCAGCCGCCCCCGGCTGCTGCTGCTCGACGAGCCGCTGGCGAACCTGGACTTGCGCAGCGGCCAGGAGGTCATCTCGCTGCTGGCGCGCATCGCCAGGGAGCAGCAGATCGCCGTGCTGCTGTCGGCGCACGAGATGAACCCGCTGCTGCCGGTGATGGACCGCATCGTCTACCTGGCCGGCGGCCGGGCGGCTAGCGGGCCGGCCGCGGAGGTCGTCACGACCGAGGTGCTGACCAGGCTGTACGGTCACCGCGTCGACGTCCTGCACGTGCACGGACGAGTCCTGGTGGTAGCCGGGCCGGGCACCGGCGACGGGCCGCCGGTCACCGCCGACTCGCTAGAGGCGGGCTGACCAGCCATGCATCAGCTCTACACCGCAGTGTTCGAGCCGGGGTTCTTCGGCAGTCCGCAAGTCCACGTTGCGGTCACGATCGGCGGCATCGTCGCGGTGGTCTCCGCCATCGTCGGCGTGTTCACCGTCATGCGCGGCCAGTCTTTCGCCGGGCACGCGCTCGGTGATGTCTCGGCGGCCGGCGGTTCGGGCGCGCTGCTGATCGGGCTCAGCCCGCTGGCCGGCTTTGTCGGCCTGGGCATCGTCGGGGCCGGCCTGATGGACCTGATCGGCGTCCAGCGGCTGCGCGGCCGTGACATAGCCACCGGTGTCGTCCTCGGCGCTGCCATCGGGCTGTCGGCCCTGTTCCTGTACCTCGGCACCGTGACCGGCACCGCGACGGGCGCGACCCAGCAGATCCTGTTCGGCTCGATTTTCATTATCAGCAGCGGCACCGTGCAGATCGTGGCGGTCTTCGGCGTGCTCGCAGTCGTTACCATCGCGGTGATCGGCCGACCGCTCCTGCTGGCCACCGTCAGCCCGGATATCGCCGCCGCGCGCGGCGTCCCGGTGCGCCTTGTCGGGCTTACCTACATGCTGGCGCTGGCTGTCTCGGTCGGCCTGTCCGCCCTGGCGATAGGCGCGATCCTGTCGACGGCGCTGCTGATCGGGCCGCCGGCCGCGGCGCTGCGGCTGACCAAGCGGGTAACGTCTGCGGTCGCCGTCGCCTGCCTGATCGGCGTGCTGGCCACCTGGCTCGGGGTCTTGCTCGCCTATGACAGCTACTACTGGGGATCCTCGCGGCAGGCCCTGCCGGTCAGTTTCTTCGTCGTTGCCGTCATCTTCGCCAGCTACCTCGCCGCCGGGATCCCGGCCGCGCGGGTGGCGGCCCGCCCGTCTGTACCGGGCGGCACGCCCGCACCCGGCAAGATGGCGGCCTGAGCATGTTCGCCGGCTTCATGATGAACGCGTGGACGACGGCCACCATTGTCGCCGTCGTGGCCGGGGTGGTGGGCTACTTCGTCGTGCTGCGCGGCGCCTCGTTCCCCGCTCACGCCATCCCGAAGGGAGCGTTCGCTGGCGCGGCTGGCGCCAGCCTGCTTGGCATCAGCACGCTGGTCGGCCTGGGTGTGTTCGCGGTGCTCGGAGCGCTCGGCATCGGCTGGCTCAGCCGTCGCGGCCGTCATGACGTCGTCACGGCGCTGGCACTTGTGATGATGCTCGCACTCGGTGCCGCATTCCTGAGCAGGACCACGCAGTACGAGCCGGCGATCTACTCGCTGCTGTTCGGCGAGGTACTCGGCGTAAGCAGCAGCCAGATCGTGCCCACCGCGGTGCTTGGCATGGTCTGCATCGCGGCCGTCGCCACCATCTACCGGCCGCTCATGCTGTCCTCCATCGTGCCCGAGGTAGCCGAAGCGAAGGGCATCCGCGCCTTTCGGATGGAGATCCTCTTCCTGCTGATCGTGGCCCTGGCCACGACGATGACGGTGCCGGTGGTCGGAGCGTTGCTGATCTTCAGCCTCATGATCGGCCCGCCGGCCGCGGCCAGGTGCCTCACCAGCAGGCCGGTGCTGGCCATGGTGCTGTCCGTCGTCATCGCGCTGCTCACGGTCTGGCTGGCGATTGCCGCGTCCTATCAGTACAACTGGCCGGTCGGCTTCTTCGTCGGCACGCTAGCGGCGGTGTCCTTCGGTCTCGGCCGTGGCTGGGCTGCCTGGCGGACCCGGGCACGCCCGGTCGCCGCGGCCTGAAGCCGGGACCTTCGCAGCGGCAGGGGGGCCGTTAGCACCTACCGGCCCACCGCAGCCAGCACGCACGCTCATAGTGCGCACGGCTGTGCCGCACGCAGGGTCAGAAAGTGTGCAGTGATGAAAGTTAGCAGGTACTCAGCAGGCCTGGCGGTCGCCGCCGCCATCACGCTGGCGTCGGTCGCGGGCTGTGCTCATCAGCCGGTCCAGCCGGGCGCCACCGGCCCGGCCACACCAGCGGCCGGCCCGGCATCGAGTCCGGCGACCGCTGCGACGCCGTCGGCATCGGCGCCGGCCACCGGCGCCACCCGCGTCGTGTCTGCGCGGGTCGCCTACCCATGGCAGTGGCCTAACGACAGCCAGCATCCGGGGCAGGTAACGCACGCAGTCGCGGTGCCACCGGTGCCGGAGCTAGTCAAGATCAGCGTCGGCAGCCATCCAGCCGCGCCAGGTCAGCCGCCATTTGACCGGATGTCGTTCACCTTCGTCAGCGCGTTCCCCAGCTACCGGTTCCGCTACACGGACAAGCTGACGGCGGACGCCACCGGCAACGTCGTCCCGGTCCGGGGACTCGGCGTGCTGAAGATCGTGTTCACCTCAGCCCAGGCGCATACCGCCGGCGCGCAGTCCTCGATCGTCTCGCAACCCGCCAGGGATATCGGTTACCAGCGGATCGTCGACTACGCTCAGGCCGGTGACTTCGAGGGCGTACTGACGTACGGCATCGGCATCACCTGGCCGGTCCCCCGGTCGAACCCGCAGATCCCGGTTCGCGCCTACGAACTCCAGACCGTCAGCGCCACCGGTCAGCACCTGTACGTGATCGCTTTCGACATCAGCTCGGCCAGTACGGCCTAGCGCCGCTGGCAGCGCTGGCGCCCGGCGAGTTCCGGTCAGGGACGCGCCGGATCGCCGTGCAGGATCGTCACGGCCTGCGCGAGCGCACCGTCGTCACCGACATTGCCGGGGAAGACCACGTACGGCACGCCGATTGCCCCGGCAATCGCGTCAACAGGGTGGAACACCGAGATCATGCCGGGAAACAGCTGACCGGCTACCAGGGCGCGTCGGATACCCAGGCCGTGCAGCGCTACGTCATGGGCGGTGATGCCACCCTTCGCGAGGATCCAGGCGGGCCTGGCGGCCAGCGCGTGGCGAACGGTGCCGGCCAGGGCGGCCGACACCGCGCGGGAGACGGCGAGGTCGTCCTGGCCCGCTGAGCCGGGAACGACGGCCGCGCTGGTCCGAAGCAGGACATCGGATCGCCGCAGTGCCGCGGCCACCCGTCGCCCGGTCGCGGCTGTGACGCCGCCAGCTCCCGCTAGCACGGCGGCAACGTCAAGTTCGATGTCGGTAACGCCGCCACCCGCCCGCAGCGCCGCGAGCTGACGGCGAGTGCGGCTGACGTGCGATCCGGCCACGATGAGGCCGTGCCCGCCGCGCCTAACCGCGGGCCAGAGCGCGGCTCCGCGCAGCGGCGGCTTCGGGTCCAGGCCGCTGAGGGCGCGCACGAAGGACGGCCCGGTACGGAACAGGAACGACTTCCCGTCCCGCTCCGCCAGCAGCACGCCGTAGGCGACTGTCTCCAGGTCGGAATAGTCGGTGGCGTTGACGATGACCCACTGGCCGTGGTGAGCCTCAGACAGCAGCTCACTGACCCTGCCGGCGCCACCCACCCTGATCTCGGTGAGGCCGATGCTGGCGACATCGGCTGACCGGATCGCCCCGCTGCTCTTCTCCGCGACGAAATCACGCAGGTCCGATGCCGCGTAGCCGAAGACGGGATCCCGTGCGTACTCCGTCTCGCCGACCGGGACCAGATCGCCGTCGTGCCGCGCCCACTGAATGTCGCCAGCGGTGAGCCGTCCGGCTTCAAGGAAGGCCGGGATCAGCAGCACCGCGTCGTACTGGCTGCCGAGCGCCTCCTGGCGGGCCGCCTGCAGCGCCGCGACCTCAGCCAGCACGTGGCCGCGCAGCGTGGAGTCACTCCGGCTGATCAGCTGGAGCCGCGCGGCCCGCTGGCGGGCAACGGCGAACAGGCCGCGAGCGGCCCGCAGGTTGACCTGAACCGCGGCCGCCTCGCCGAGGCTGCGCGTGTTGGTCAGCACGAAGCAGGTCGCCGCCGGGCTGCTCAGCGCAGCCGCGTAGGCGTCGGGTGCCAGCACCGTCACGACCTGGACGTCGTGCACCGACTGCGAGCCTGTCGGGTCGTCGTCGAGCACGCCAAGCAGCAGGCCAGCGGCGGCTCGCTCGGCGCGGATTGCCCGTCGCCGGGCATCGGAGTCCGGCGAGGCGGCAGGTAGCCCGGCAAGTACCTGCGCCGCGGCCGGAATGCGCTCGGCTGGCAACCGGACCTTCCCTCGTCCGCCGCCTGGCGGACGAACACACCTAAGATCACAGTACTGGGCGCCAGCCGAGCGCCTGCCCGTGGAACGGAAGTCACCGTGACACACGTCCTGGTCACCGGCGGAGCCGGCTTTCTGGGCACGCGGCTGGCCCGGCACCTGCTGGCGGCCGGCTCGATGTCGGTAGCGGGAGGTGGCGCGCTCCCGCTCACCCGGCTTTCACTCATCGATCGCGTGCCGGTTCCGGCCGACCTGGCGGCGGACAGGCGAGTGGCTGAGCTCCGCGGCGACCTGTCCGAGTTGCTAGGGCCCGCCAGCGCCGGACGGGACGCGCTGGCCCGGGCAGACGTCGTCGTCCATCTCGCCGCGGCCGTCAGCGCCGAGTGCGAGGCAGACTTCGATCTCGGCATCCGCATGAACGTGCGTGCCACCGAGTCGCTGCTGGCGTCGTGCCGGGCTGCGGGCAGCTGTCCGGTGGTGGTGCTCGCGAGTTCCGTCGCCGTCTTCGGTGCGTCGCAAGAGCACCCGCTCCCCGCCGTCGTCGATGACCAGACCATGCCGAACCCGCAGTCCAGCTACGGCGCGCAGAAAGTCATCGGCGAGCAGCTGCTGGCCGACTACACACGCAAGGGCTATGTGCGCGGGCGCATCGTCCGGCTGATGACAGTGTGCGTGCGGCCAGGGCGGCCGAACGCCGCCGCATCGAGCTTCCTGTCCGGGATTATCCGCGAACCGCTAGCCGGCGAACGGGCGACATGCCCGGTCAGCCCGCAGACCGAGGTGGCGCTCGCCTCTCCGGCGCGGGCCATCGAAGGGCTGGTCTGCGCGGCCACGTCGTCCGACGCGGCCTGGGGCGGCCGGACCGCCGTCAACCTGCCAGCCCTGACAGTAACTGTCGCCGACATGGTCGCCGCGCTGGAACGGGTCGCGGGAGCCGAGGCTGGCGCCCGCATCGACTGGGTGCCGGATCCGCTGGTGGCAGGCATCGTGACCAGCTGGCCCGCCCGGTTCCGCACCGACCGGGCGGCCGGCCTCGGCCTTACTCCCGATCCGGATTTCGACTCCGTCATCACGATGCACCTGGCCGAGACCCGGCGCTGAATCCCGCAGCTGCAAACGGGGCTCCATGACCGGCAGCTCATGGGTGCTGTCACCCAGGCGGGCGTAGCAACGGCGCGTCTTCGCTAACCCGCTGAGCGGGCTCGAAACGAGCCGGGTCCTCGCAGTAGTCCCGTACGGCTGCAGCGAACTGCGCCGCGTGGAATCCGTCCACGAAACGATGATCGAACGTTGCCGTTATGGTCAGCATCGGCCGGATGACCACCTCATCATCGACCACGGTCGGGCACTTGCGGACCGCGCCGACGAGCACCAGCAGCGGTACCCGGTAGTAATGCGCCAGCGGTGAGTAGGCGTGGCCGACTCCCCACATGCCGACGGAGGTGATCATCGCGCCGCCGAAAGCCTGACGCGGCATGCCCAGCCCGCTCAGATCGAGGTTGAGGTCCGAGGTGAGCCATGCGCCCAGGTGCAGGGCCAGCCGCAGCATTCTCGGCGGCAGTCTGGTCAGCATTGCCTTGCTACGGCCCAGTTCCGGGTCGTTGCCAGCCTCGATCGCGGCGCACCGGCTCGTCACCTCGCGGGCAATGTCGACTGCGGACTTGCGGTCAGCGCCAGTCACCTTGACGCCGGTCAGCTCCTGCCCGCCAGCGGTACTGACGATGAAGAACACGTCCACGCTCTCCCGGTCGTACTCGCGGCCGTGCGCCAGCCGGACCTGGAGCGCCGGCACTGCCGTCAGCCCGTGCGCGACCGCCCTGCCCACCAGGTGCGTCAGCGTGACATGCACGCCGGTAGCGCACCTGACCTCGTCTTCGTAACGCTGCAGCGCAGTTGCGTCGACCTCAAGGTCGCCGAAGAACTGGGGATCCATGGGGCGGCTCCAGGCAGATCCCGCGAGTTTCCGCCAGCCCCGCACACGTCTGGCCATCCGGTCCTCCTTCAAGCGATCCTCGATATCCGGACAGGATCACGCCAGCGAACCTGGCGGCAGGAGAGGCGAACGTCACAACTACGGCCCGCAGAGCGCTGCGCCGCATTCCGCCAGCCGGTCCTCCCGACCGCCCGCCGGTTCTCCCGACCGCAGTCGGCCCTCCCGATGCCGGCCCACCCTCAGGTGCTGCACACCGGACGACTGGCGGTGCGACGGTTAAGCGGTCAGCTTGTCGAACTAGTGGCCCCTGCCGGCCGGAAGCCGGGCGTCAGGCAGCTGAGACTCCAGCGCCTCGCCGCCCAGCGATAGGTAGCTCTCGTCCTCCTGCGCCGTGTGCAGCCGGAGGATGGCATGCAAGCCATACAGCATCGCCCGCAGGTCGGCGATATCGGCGTCATCGGGCGGACCGGTGCCGATGTCGTCCAGCAGCTGACCCAGCCTCCTGATCTGGTGGGCGATCTCGGCGTGGCCCCGGCTCATGGTCGCGGTCGCGTCCGGCGAGCCAAGCATCCGGTCCAGCGCCGGGTAAAGCTCACGCTGCTCCGCCTCCTCGTGCGGCTCGACCTCGTCGACGAGCACCCGGTGCACCCGGCGCACCCGGCTCATCGCCGCCGCGGCCGGGATGAAGCCCAGGCAGTCCGCGGTGCCGCGGAGTTCCTCGATATCGGCCCGGATGGCCTCGTGCTCGTCCTGGAAGCGCCTGGTCAGCGCGGCGTCAGCGGGTGCCAGGCCGGCCGCCGGGCCGGGCCGCAGCGCCCGCAGCGCATTGAGTATCACCGCGACGTCAATGGCTTCCTGCAGCAGCGCGCCCCAGACGGCGGGCAGCAGGCCAGCCGCCGCCGCGGCCATGGCGGCGAGCGACATGGCCATCCCGGCCACCACGCTCTGCACCGCGATCCGCCGGGTCCGCCGAGCCAGCGCCGTCACTTCGCCAAGCCGGGCGAGCCGGTCGACAGTCAGGACCGCGTCGGCGGCCTGGGACGACGCGGTCGCGCCCCGCGCGCCCATGGCCACGCCGACATCGGCCAGCGCGAGCGCCGGCGCGTCGTTGATCCCGTCGCCGACCATAATGACTGGCCCCCGCTGCTGCTCGGACCGGACCGCGTCCAGCTTGTCGCCGGGTGCTCGGTCGGCGAGGACGCTGTCGACGCCGATGATCGCGCCTACTGACTCGGCCACCTCCGCCCGGTCGCCGGTCACCATGACAATCCGGCGGATGCCGCCAGCCCGCAGCGCCCGGATGGTACGCCCGGCGTCCGGCCGGACGGGATCGTCCAGGATCAGCACCCCGGCCGGCTCGTCGTCAATCGCGATGAAGACAGTCAGCGCCCCGTCCAGCCTGGCCCGCCGCCGCGCGGCCCTGGCCCAGCTGGGCATACCCGCCGGCCCGCTGATCCCGCACCAGGCGGCCGTTCCCACCGCCACCGGGTGGCCGCCGACAACGCCGCGAATCCCCTGCCCCGCTACCTCCTCGGCCTGCCGCGGCATCTCCAGTTCACAGCCGCGCTGGCCCGCCGCGCTGACCACCGCGCCAGCCAGCACATGGCCGGACACCTGATCGAGCGACGCCGCCATCCGCAGCACGTCCTCCGCGGTCCACGAGCCCGACCGCAGCACCGCGGCGACCTCGGGATGCCCCCTGGTCAGCGTGCCCGTCTTGTCCAGCAAGACGGTACGGGCACGGGCTAGCTGCTCCAGCACCGCGCCACCCTTGACCACCACTCCGCGCCTGGCCGCCACCGACATGCCCGCCACGAGCGCCACCGGGGCGGCCAGGATCAGCGGGCATGGGGTAGCAACGACCAGGACGGCCACCGCTCGGTCCGCCCCGGCGGCCACCCAGGCAGCTCCGGCCGCCGCCAGGCTCACCAGCAGGAACCAGACGGCATAACGGTCCGCCAGCCGGACAAACGGCGCCTGCGACTGCTCGGCCTCAGCCACCAGCCGGACAATCCCGGCATAGGTGCTGTCGGCTGCGGCCGCCGTGGCCACGAGATCGAAGGCATTCCCGGCGTTCACTACGCCGCTGCGGACCTGATCGCCAGGTGATCGCTCAACGGGGACCGGCTCGCCGGTCAGCGCTGACTCGTCCAGGATGGCCTGGCCACCCGCCACGGACCCGTCGACAGGGACGACATCGCCGTGCGCGACCAGCAGCACGTCGCCCGCCATGACCTCACTGAGCTGCACTGTCAGCAGCCCGGTGCCGTCGTAACGGCGGGCCGTCCGCGGCGCGCGCGCCAGCAGCCCGCTCAGGTCCCGGCGCGCCCGGCCGGCTGCCCATGCCTCCAGCGCGCGCCCGCTGGTCAGCATTACGGTGATGACGGCAGCCGCGAGCAGCTCGCCAACCAGGATCGCCCCGGCCAGGGCCAGCAGCGCGATCACGTCCACGCCGACGCGCCGGTGGCGCAGGCTGTCGGCCATGGCCCAGACGGCGAAGGCGAGCCCGCACACGCCGACCGCCAGCCAGGCCGCGTCTCCTGCACTGCCATCGCCGGACAGGTGCAGTCCGCCGCCCGCCGCCAGACCCGCGAGCGTCACCGCGAGCAATGCGGCGGCTCCGTTCCGGTCCATCCAGCCGGCCATCCGGTGCCTGCGCGCGGTACTGGCCATGGTCATGACCGTTCCGCTCGTGCGGGCGGCGGAACAGGGGCCAACGGCGCGCGCAGGCGGGTCCTTTGGCCCGGCACCCGCGCGCCTAGCCATGATCGTCTAGCCGCCCGGCGGGAGCGACGTTAAGCCGTCAGCTTGTCGAAGTAGTGGCCCTTGTCGAGATCGTCGATGAGGCCGGGGTGGGTGGGCTGCCATCCGAGCAGCTCACGTGTCAGGGTGCTCGACGCCGGCGCGTCGAGCCCGATGAAGCCAGCTAGCCAGGTGAAGTGCCCGGCAGCGTCCGTAGCCGGGATGGAGCACAGCGGCACGTCCAGGTGGCGCCCGATGACCTCGGCGACGTCCCGGATCGGCACGCCCTCGTCGGCAACCGCGTGCAGCGTCGAGCCCGGCGGCGCGTTCTCCAGCGCCAGCCGGAACAGGTGCGCTGAATCGAGGCGGTGCACGGCAGGCCAGCGGTTGGCGCCGTCACCGAGGTAGCCGGAGACGCCCTTGTCGCGGGCGGTAGCCACGATGGCCGCCATGAAGCCGTTATCTCCGTCGCCGTGGTTCGTCGGCGGCAGTCGCACGACGGACGAGCGGACACCGCGGTCAGCGAGCGAGAGCGCCAGCTCGGCTGTGGCCAACCGATCCTGCGGACCGTCGCCCGTGGCGGCCAGCTCGGGGCTGCGATCGTGGCCGTCCCGTTCGGTCGCCACCCGCCCTGGTGCCACCCCGAAAGTCCCCGAGGCGATGACGAGCGGCCGGTCAGATCCCGCGAGCACGTCGCCGAAGGTCTCGACGGCGCGGCGATCCGCATCGGCCGCGTCCTGGTAGCCCCCGGAGAAGGCGATGTCGTGCTTAAACGCGAGATGGATCACCCCATCCGACGCGGCAGCCGCGTCCCGCAGGATGTCCACGTCATCCAGAGTGCCGCGATGCACCTGCACTCCGGCGGCTATGAGCGCGGCTGCCGATGCCTCCGAGCGGGCCAGCCCGGTGACCTGATGGCCGGCGTCGAGGAGCTCGGGAACGACGCCCGAGCCGATCCAGCCGGACGCGCCAGTGACGAATACACGCATGACAACTACCTCCAGGGTGGTCGGTCACCGCACGGCGTGCGATGAGCCGGATCGATGTCAGTTACTGTCATCACTGTATCACGTGATGTCAGCCACTGCCATCAGCTAGGATCGGGGCCATGAGCCGGTGGGAACCAGATGCGCGAGGCCGGCTTGAGCAGGCTGCTATGGAGCTCTACCTCGAGCGCGGATTCGAGCAGACCACGGTGGCGGAGATCGCCAGCCGGGCCGGGCTCACCGAGCGCACGTTCTTCCGGCACTACGCCGACAAGCGCGAGGTGCTGTTCGCCGGCGCGGCCCAGTTGCAGGAGATGCTCGTCACCGCCGTTGCCAGCAGTCCCGATTCGACGGCGCCGATCGACGCTATCGGCGCGGCCCTGGAGGCCATCAGTGACCAGTTTCAGGATCGCCGCGACGGCGTACGGCGCCGTCAGGCCGTCATCACCGGGAACGCAGAACTCCGGGAGCGCGAGCTGATCAAGCTCGCGTCGCTGTCCGCGGCGCTCGCCGAGACGCTGCGGCAGCGCGGCGTCCGGGAGCCAGCCGCCAGCCTGACCGCCGAGGCCGGGATGGCCGTCTTCAGGATCGCGTTCGAGCGCTGGATCGGCGAACCAACCCAGCAGCACCTGCGGTACTTCATCCGGGAGTCGATGGACGAGCTCAGGGCCGTGACCACAGCGAACTCACCACAGCGCAGCTCAGCAACAGGCAGCTGACCACCCGGGCCTAGCTGATCTCCCCGGCATAGCTGATCACCGGGACCGAGCCGCCAGCGGCGGGGTTCCCCAGCGCGCCTCAGCCGCGGATCGCCTCACCGGTGCCCGGATCAAAGAAATGCAGCCTGGTCGTTTCCACGTGAACCCGAGCGTCCTGGCCCTCGGCCAGCGTCGTCTGCGGGTCCATCCGGGCGACGACAGTGGCCAGCGAGGTAACGTCCTGCGCGGCTTCGCCGTGATGCGCGGCAGCGCCGATGCCGCAGTGGATGTGCACCTCGGCGCCGAGTTCCTCGCGTAGCCGCACGGGCAGCCTGATCACCGACGCCTCGTCGGCCTCGGGCAGCCGCGCCGCGTCCGACAGGTGCTCCGGCCGGACGCCGACCACGATGTCCCGGCCGAGGTACCGGTCAAGGCCGGGCCGATCGGCCAGCACCTGCGCCGGGACGCCCAGCCGATGACCGGCGAAGACGACCTGCGGGCCAGCCGCGCCGTCTTCGCCGCGCTCTAGCCTGGCATCGATCAGGTTCATCGGCGGCGACCCGATGAAGCCGGCCACGAACAGGTTGGCCGGCCGCTGGTACAGCTCCTGAGGCGGCGCGATCTGCTGCAGGACGCCGCCCTGCAGGACCGCGACCCGGCTGCCCAGCGTCATCGCCTCGGTCTGGTCGTGGGTGACGTAGATGGTGGTGGTAGCGAGCGAGCGCTGCAGCTGCGCGATCTCGGCCCGCATCTGAACCCGGAGCTTGGCGTCCAGGTTGGACAGCGGCTCGTCCATCAGGAAGGCGCGCGGCTGGCGGACGATGGCCCGGCCCATCGCGACCCGCTGGCGCTGGCCGCCGGACAGCTGCCGCGGCTTTCGCTGCAGGTACGGCTCAAGCTCGAGTATCCGCGCGGCCTCGTCCACCCGCCGCTGGACCTCGGCCTTAGGCACGTGCCGGTACTTCAGGCTGAACGCCATGTTCTGGTACACCGACAGGTGCGGGTACAGCGCGTAGCTCTGGAAGACCATCGCGACGTCCCGGTGGCGCGGCTCCACATCGTTGACCGGGCTGCCATCGATGTAGATGGTGCCGGAACTTACCTCTTCCAGCCCGGCGACCATCCGCAGCGCCGTGGTCTTGCCGCAGCCCGACGGGCCGACAAGCACGAGCAGCTCGCCGTCAGAGACCTCAAGGTCCAGTGACCTGACCGCGGTGGTCCCATCCGGGAACTGCTTGGAGACCGCGTCGAGCACGATCCGCGACATTCCTTGCTCCTATCCGCCGTAACAAGCCTGTGGTAGCCCGCGCGGGCCGGGACGGGTCCGCAGCAGCTGGCCTGCCAGCGGCTCGGCTGCGCGGCGGGCGTCCGTCAGCCCTTCCCATGCCGTGGTCAGGAACAGCTCGGCCAGGCCTGCCCCGCCGAACCCGGGGCAGGTAGGCCTGCTGACCGGAACCGGGTACCGGCCCAGCAGATCGCCGTCGGGGCCGTACCGCCGCACGCAGCCGCCGTCCCACATGGCGATCCAGAGGCACCCGTCGGCATCGACGACCAGGCCGTCGGCTATGCCGTCGCCGGGCGCGAACCGGATCAGGTCGCGCTCGGCGCCCAGCGTGCCGGTCTCCGGGTCGAAGGTGAACGCCCGGACCCGGGATCGGTCCTCGCCCGAATCGGTGTAGTAGAAGACGGTCCCGGCCGGGCTCCAGCCGAGGCCGTTCGATTCGGTCACCCCGCCGAGGATCTGGTGTACCGAGCCGTCGGGATCGAGCCGGTACAGCGACGCCGTGCCCTGCTGCCCGTCCGTGGCCGCGGTGCCGGCCCAGAACCGGCCGGCCGGATCGCATGCGCCGTCGTTGAACCGCACGTGCGGCGGCAGCCCGGCCGGGCGCACCGGCGGACCTTCCGCTGCGCCGTCCGGCCCGATCAGCCGGAACCCGTCCGCCGCCGCGATGACGTAGCCGCCGCCGGCCCGCGGCGCCGCCGCGCCGACCGGCACCCCGGCGGTGGCGATCACGCGGTCGGCTGCCGCCGTCCCGGACGGGCCCGCGCAGAGCTGATGAAGCTGCCCGGCGGTGATGTCGACCCAGATCAGGCAGCCCGTGCGCGTGTCCCAGACCGGCCGCTCGCCGAGTTCGGCGACCGGCGCCGCGGTCGCCGCCCAGCTGAGCTCCGTACTGGTCACTTGCCCATCCCCAGGGTCAGGCCCCTGATCAGGTACCGCTGGAAGATCAGGTAGACGATGATCGCCGGGATGGCGCTCAGCAGTGACCCGGCCATCAGCGGCGGGATGCCGGTCGTGCGGCCAGACGACAGCACTGCCAGGCCGACCGTGATGGTCCGCTCATTGGTCGGCAGGAACAGGTAGCCCACCAGCAGGTCATCCCAGATCTGGATGAACTGCAGTACGGTGACGGTCGCGATGGCCGGCAGCGACAGCGGCAGCGCGATGCGCAGGAAGGTCCGCTCGTAGCTCAGGCCGTCCATCACCGCGGCCTCGATCAGCTCGTCGGAGATGCCGCGGTAGTACGTCGCCATCAGGAACGTGGCGAACGGCGCGCCTAGCGCTGCGTAGACCAGGACCGCGCCGGTGTAGTTGCTGGTCAGGTTGAATTTCGCCAGATTGACGTACTCCGGGATGATGATCGACTGCAGCGGCACCATCATCGCCGCGACGATCAGCAGGAAGAGCAGTCCGCTGCCGCGGTACCGGAGCTTGGCGAACGCGAAGCCGGCCGTGGTGGCGACGATCAGGATGATGGCGATCGCCGCCACGCAGACGATGGTGGAGCTGACCAGTTCCTGCACGACCGGCAGGGTCTGGAAGAGCTGAGTCCAGCCAACGAGCGAATGGCCGGCCTGCACGTCGAACTGGGCGGGACTGCGGAAGGAGTTGTCGGCCATGTACCAGAACGGGTACAGCATGACGATCGCGACCACGACCATCACGGTGAGCACCACGATGGCCGTCACCCGGCGGCGGAAGCGCGCCGACTGCCAGCGGCTGGCCGGGACCGCGGGCACGCTAGGCGCCGGTGCCGCAGGCGGCGAGGCGGGCGCCGGAGCCGGCGCGGACTCTGTCGCCATGATTACCAGCCCTCCCCGTCCTCGGGCCTGATCAGCCGGAGCTGGCCGATCCCGACGATGATCATGATGACGAACAGGATGATCCCGTACAGCGCGCCTGTCCCGAACTGACCCTGGGCGAAGCCCGCCTGGTACACGAAGAACTCCAGCGTGGTGGTGCCGAGCCCCGGACCGCCGCCGGTCATCACGAAGATCAGGCTGAACAGCGCGGAGAACGCGCTGATGACCGTGATCACGAACGCGAACTGGATGAACCTGGTCAGCAACGGCAGCGTCACGCGGTAGAAGATCTGCCAGCGGTTAAGGCCGTCGACACGGGCCGCCTCGATCAGGGTCGGGTCGAGCGTTGCCATGCCGGTCAGGAAGATGATGGTGTTCGTCCCGACCATGGACCAGATGAACGTGATGGCCAGTGCCGCCAGCGCGGTGTACTCGGACGACAGCATGTCGGTATGAACCGAGCCAAGGCCGATATCGGCGAGCAGCTGGTTCAGCACGCCGTTCGCGGCAAAGAACTGCAGCGCCACCATACCGATGACGACCCAGGAGATCGCCGTTGGCAGGAAATAGACGGACCGGAAGAACCGCCAGCCGCCGACGTGCTCGTTCAGCAGCGCCGCGATGATCAGCGGGATGCCGATGGCGAATGGCACCGCCAGCAGCAGCAGCGCGTTGTTCTCCAGTACCCGGTGCAGGATCGGGTCGCTGAGCGCGGCGGTGTAGGCGCTCGGACCTATCCACACCGGGGCCGAGTACCCGTTCCAGGTCGTCATGGAGTAGCGGATCGCCTGCAGGATCGGGGCCCAGAGCAGGGCTGCGACCAGCAGGATCGCCGGGATGGACAGTAGCAAGCCCGCGCGCCGGCGACGGCGGGCCAGACGGCTGCGGCCGGGACGCCGGACTGGCCGGGCGGCGGTGAGGCTCACGAGCGGACTCCTGGGAGAGCGGGCGGGACGCGCCGGCCGAGGCACCGGCGCGTCCCGCTGCTAGTCATCCGGATCGCCGGATGACCAGATCGTCGGGATCTAGGGGAACGTGTTGCCGCGCTGGTTCGCCGGCAATTGCTGCAGCGTGGTCTCCATGGACGAGAGTGCCTTGCTGATCGACTCGCTGCCGTTGAGCACAGCCGGGAGGAACTTCGAGCCGATGTTGACGACGTTGCCCTGAACCACGTTGTCCAGCATCGGGTACGCCGTCATGCCGCCCTGGCTCACGAAGTTCAGCATCTCCTGATTCACCGGGTTGCTGGTAGCGGTGCCATTGATAGCCGGGATGAGCCCGGCCGCGTTGATGATCCCTGCCGCCTGCTTGGTGGTCATGAAGGTCAGGAACTCGGCGGCCTGGGTCTTGTGCGGTGAGTAGCTCATCATCGACAGGCCGTCGCCGGCGAAGTCGACGACGCCCTTGATCGGCGTGTTGGAGAACGGCGGCACGAACGCCGCGACCTTGCTGCCCAGTGCCGTGGTGAACTTCTGGGTGTCCCAGGTGCCGTCGACCATCATCGCGGCCTTGCCGGACTCGAACTGGCCCAGGTTGTTGGTGTTGGTGACGACGTCGGGGTTGGTGCAGCCGGCGGTGTGCAGCTGGTTCCACTTGGCCAGCTGAGCGCTGATGACAGGCGAGGTCCACGGGGTCGAGCCGCTGTACAGGCTCTGCCACTGCGACACCGAGTACGAACCGATCATCATGTAGCTCATGTCGTACCAGGGGTAGAAGGTGGCACCGAGGGGCTGGCCGCCATTCCCGTACACGATCGGGGTGTAGCCCGCCTTCTTCAGCTTCGAGCACGCGGCGTAGAGCTGCGACCAGTCCGTCGGCACCGAGGTGACGCCAGCCTTGGCGAAGTCCGCCTTGTTGTAGAAGCCGATGTAGAACTGATTCTCCAGCGGGATCACATAAGGGCCGTTAGCGGCATTGAAGCTATCCGAAGTCCACTTCAGCGCGTTCGGGTCGACTTGCGCGAGCGCGGACGCCGGGACCAGGCCCTTAAGGTTCTGCAGGAAGCCCTTGTATTGCAGGGTGAACAGGCCAGTCCACATCACCGCCAGGTCCGGGCCGTTGTGGGAAATGGCCTTCGACTGAAGCAACGCGAAATAGTTGCTGGCCGGCTGGCTGACCACGTTGACGGTGATGCTCGGGTGCAGCTTGTGGAACGCCTTGGCCAGGTTGACCAGGGCGGTCGCGTTCTGCTCTGTTCCGTAGTTGTGCCAGATCGTCAGCGTCACCGGCGTGTTGCTAGTGCCGCCGGCGTTACCGCTACTGGAGCTGCCGCACCCTGCGGCCAGCAGGGCGGCGGCAGCTGTCGCTGCCGCAATCTTCCATCGCCTCACGGCTTTCTCCTTTCTCATGCGGGTCGCTGTCATGAACGGCCCACAACTGGTTCCACGAATGTCCGGTGAGCGGGGGTAGGCGCCCGGAGGAAATCGAGATCGCATCCGTCCGGGGCCTGCAGGACGTGCCCGGCGTACAGCGCCGGCCACCCGCGCTGGTGCAGGCTCGGCGGCGGCGACCACTCGGCCCGGCGCCGTTCGAGCTCATCGGTGCTTACTTCCAGGTCGATCGTTCCGGCCGCGACGTCCAGGCTGATCACATCGCCGTCGCGGACCAGGCCGAGCGGGCCGCCGACGGCAGCCTCGGGAGCAGCGTGCAGGACGACCGTCCCGAAGCTGGTGCCGCTCATCCGGGAGTCGGTGACCCGGACCATGTCCGTCACCCCGGCCTGGACCAGCCGCGCCGGGATCGGTATCATGCCCCACTCCGGCATGCCCGGCACGCCGACCGGTCCGCAGCCGGCCAGCACCAGCACCGTCTGCGACGTGATGGGCAGCGCCGGGTCGTCGATCCGGGCCAGCATGTCGTCATAACCCCGGAAGACGACGGCGGGCCCGCGATGCGTCAGCAGCCCCGGCGTCGCCGCGGATGTCTTGATGACGGCGCCGTCCGGCGCCAGGGTGCCGCGGACGACGCCGAATGCGCCGCCCTCGCGCACGGGGTCGCTGGCCGTGCGGATAGCGCCCGATGCGGGCGCAGCCCCGGCGATCACGTCCGCGATGCGCTGCCCGGTGACGTTGAGCGCCGCGGTACGGAGGTGACCGGTCAGCTCGCGCAGCAACGTCGGCACGCCGCCGGCCTTGTCGAAGTCCGGCATCAGCCCCGACCCGGACGGCTCGACATCGGCCAGCACCGGGACCCGCTCGCCCAGCCGCCTGATCTCCTCCAGCGGGAACGGCACCCCGGTCCGGCCCGCCATCGCGGCGAGGTGGATGACGGCGTTGGTGGACCCGCCGATCGCATGCAGCGCGACGATGGCGTTCGCGAACGAATCCGGGCTGAGGATCGATTGCGGTCGCAAGTCGGCGAGCACCGCGCTGACGGCGACGCGGCCGGCCTGCCGGGCAGCCGTACGCCCGCGCTCGTCGCCAGCCGGGATCGACGCCGAGCCGGGCACCATCAGACCCAGTACCTCCGACAGCACCGCCATGGTGGACGCAGTGCCCATCGTGTTGCAGGCGCCGCGACCGCAGCTCAGGCAGCGCTCGAACTCGGCCCAGCCCGCGTCGTCCAGGCGGCCGGCCCGGCGCTCATCCCACATCCGCCACAAGGCCGTGCCGGTACCGACCGGCTGGCCGCGGAACTGCGCGACCGGGCGTGAGCCACCAGTCACCAGGACCGTAGGGACGTTCGCGCTGATCGCGCCCATCAGCGCGCCGGGCACGCTCTTGTCGCAGTTGGCCAGCACGACGAGTCCGTCCAGCGGATTGGCGCGGACCATCTCCTCGATCTCGATCGCCAGCAGGTTGCGGTAGAGCATGGCGCTCGGCTTCATCAGGTCCTCGCCAAGCGAGATGGTGCCGAACTCCGCACCGACGCCGCCGGCCTCCGTGATGCCTGCCTTCACCTCGCCAGCAAGGTCGCGCAGCGGCAGGTTGCACGGGTTGAGCTCGCTCGCTGAGTTCGCTATCCCGATCACCGGCCGGGCCTGCGCCCGGCTGACGGACAGCCCCGCGCTGGCCAGCGCTACCCGGTGCTCTACCGCGACCTCGTCGTCGCCGGCCAGCCACGCCTGACTGCGCAGCCGGGGGCGTGCGCCGGTCACCGGGCGGGCTCCGGAATGCCGAGCCCGGCCGCGCCGGGGCCGGACTGGCACAGGTCGAGCTCGCTGCGGGCGACCCACTCCATCGCGATCTGGGCACGGCGCACCTTCTCGCGCGCGATGGCGGCCGCGTCCGCGGCAAGGTGCAGCCCGCTGGGGTAGAGCAGCCGGGAATTACGCAGGCCGAACTTCACGTACATGGGGGCCGCCACCGTGATCAGGTCGGCCGCCTCGTGACCGCGCACGACGCCGCCCATCGCGTCGGGCGTCTCCACGTACAGGTCGATGGGCAGGGTACTGGCCGCCCGCATCTCCGCTACCTGGCCGAGGGTCAGGTCCGACGGCACGTTGACGGTCGAGCCACCGAGGCGCTCCAGCACCTGGAAGGCGACCGGATTCGACGGCGCCAGCACGGCGGATACCTTCCAGACGATCGAGGCAGGCAACTGCCCGGCGGTCTGCATCTCGCTCACCACCTGCAGCAGTCCGGGGTCGGCGATGAGGAATCCGCGGATTCCCTGGTCGCTCGCCCGCAGGATGTCGTCGATCGCGTACCGGAGCTGCCGGGTGCCGCGCAGCCGGCCGTTGAACACCCCGCCGTCCGGCGAGGCGGCCGCGCGGCCGATGTCCCACTCCTCGCGCGGGCCGACGAAGAGCGAGACCTCGATGCCGGTGTCTGCCGCGATCCTGGCCATCTCGGCGAGCTCTGCCTCGGTGTGCAGCATCGCGCCGCTGCCCTGGGAGACCCGGTTGACCGTGACGCCTCGGGCCGCTGCTTCCTCGACGACGGCCCGAAGGACTTCCGGGCCTTCACAGCTCGGAATCTCGATCCGGTAATGCGCTCCGTCGGGGAACCGCACCTGGCTCGCGGGCGCGGCTGGCTCCGCGGTCAGGCCCCGCCCGGCCAGCAAGCCGGCTCCGGTCAGCCGCAGGGCGTGCGATCCATCGGTCACGTGCCGACCTCCAGTACAGCTGGGCGCGGCGGCTGCCGCTCATCGTCGGGTTCCAGCGGCCAGCCAGGCGCATGGGTCACGCGCGCAAGCTCGCCGGCTGCGGCCACCAGGTAGGTGTCCTCGGATTTAGCGCCACCCGGCAGGCTCGGGTTCCAGGCGATCGCGTGACCTGCCGCGATCGGCTCGTGGTACCAGCGCGAGCTGGCCTGGTCCGGCGCCAGCTCGAACTCGCGCTGGGCGAAGCCGATAGGGCCGCCCTGGTAGTGGCCAGCCCACCCGCCGGGCGCTCCGGCGTGCGCGTACCCGGCGTCGAGCGCGGCCAGGGCAGTCCCGTAGCTGGCGCCAGCCCGGCAGGCCGACAGGACGGCGTCCTCGATGGCCAGCACCCGGCGGCGCAGGCTGACGTAGGCCGGTTCGAGCGGAGCCGCGGCGGCGAACCGGGTGGCCGCCACATGAAGGCCGCCACGCCGGGCGACCGCGACCGCCATCACCAGCCGGCGGACTGGCGCTCCGATCGCCATCGGGTGCCGGTATCGCTCCAGCCGATCATCGCCGCCGACGATCAGCACCGGCGCGTCCGCGCCCGTGGCCTCCAGCTGGGCCGCGCAGCGCGCCTGAATGTCGAGGTCACGCTCGCCCGGCCGCCATGAGCTCAGGGCTGACTGCAGCGCGGCAGCCGCATCGTGCCCGAGATCAGCGAGGTCCTCCTGCTCCGCGGCAGACAGCGCGAGACGCAGCGCGATGATGTCGTCGCTGGCATCCAGCGCGAACGCGCTGTGCCCATCGGACGCCAGCTCGCCTCGCGGAGCGCCGGCTAGCTGCTCGGCCGCGGTCACGAATGCCGCGGCGTCCTGCCAGGGCACGATGACGAGATCGGCGAAGCCGTGCGCGGCCGGCCCGTATTCATCGCGGATCCGGTCCGCCTCCACGTTGGTGGTGATCAGCGCCGCGCTGTCAGCGGTGAAGACCGCCCAGACCAGGTCGGTTGCCGCCGTCCGGTCTACCGGCGGTGCAATCCCGCCGCAGGCCCACGCCACGGCGGCAGGCCCGGTCAGCACCAGGCCGGCCGGGCGCCCCTCCTCGCCAGCGGCCAGCCAGGCGCTGATGCGCCGCACGGCTGCCTGAGAGCGAGCCGCGCTGCGCATCGGGTGTTCGGCTATACCGAACGCTGTTGTGTGATATAGAATCACCTAGGCAACGAAACCTGGCATTGCGTAACATGTCAAGCCTCGTTACACGTTTCTTACATTGTGTTCGGTTCTCCCGAACAGCGTGCGAAGGGTCGGACGCGTGACGTCTGTACAGCCGGTTGACCGCGGGGACCCGGATGAGCATGGCGCGCCGGCTGATGCGGAGAGCCGCAGCGGGCCGGCTACCGACGACGACGTGGCGGGGCGGTATACCGTGCGCAGCGTCGCGCGCGCACTGCGGCTGATGCAGATCGTCGCCGAGGGGCCGGCTGACGGCCTGAGCCTCAGCGACCTGGCCCGGGCACTCGGGACGTCGAAGAGCACCACCCTGGCCCTGGCGCGAACGCTGGCAGCTTTCGGCATGGTCCGCGACGGCCGGCCCGGTCCGCGGTACACGCTCGGCACCGGACTGATCCGGCTGGGCGACATCGCCCGCGGTCAGCTTCCGCTCGGTGACCTCAGCCGGCCACTGCTCAGCGAACTGTCCGACCTGACGAAGATGACCTCACGGCTCGCAGTCTGCGACGACGGCTTCCCGGTCTTCATCGAGCGAGTCGACGGGCCCGGCAGCGTCCGGTTCCACACCCCGCTGGGCCAGCGCGAGATGCCGCACGCCTCCGCGGCCGGCAAGGCAATCCTGGCGACGATGACCATGGCGCAGGTCCGGGATCTGTGCGCGCAGACTGGCTTGCGGCGACGGACCGGCCACACCATCACCGACCTGGCATCGCTGCTGGAGAACCTGGCGCTGGTTCGCAGCCATGGCTTCGCCATCGACGACGAGGAAGATGCCGAGGGCATATTCTGCCTCGGCGCGGCATTCTTCGGCCATGACGGCGCGGTCGCGGGTGCCGTCAGCGTCACTGGGATCAAGGGAGACCTGCCGGCCTGGCGCGTCAACGAGCTTGGGCAGGCGGTCAGGCGCGCTGCCGACCGGGTGAGCGGAATCCTGGGCGGCCCGCGCTACGCCGACAGGGAGACAGCCGGACCGGAGATCGCATGAGTAACCCAGAGCGCGCCGCGCGCCCCGGCCCCAGTCCCGCGACCGGCCCGAGCCGTGCGACCGGCCCGAGCCGTGCGAGCGACGGCAGTCCGGCATCCGGGCTCGCGCTGGTCGTCGTCGAACCAGGCAAGGTGGCCCTGTCCCGGCGCGCCGCACCGGTCGCCGGGCCAGCCGACCTACTGGTCCGGCCGGATCTGGTCGGGCTCTGCGGCACCGACCTGGAAATTATCGGCGGGCAAGTCGACCCCGCGTTCGTCCGCTACCCGATCGTGCTCGGGCACGAGTGGACGGGCATCGTCGCCGATGACTCACCGCTGGCAGGCCGTCGGGTGGTGGTCGAGGGCATCGTGGCGTGCGGTCATTGCGCACGGTGCGTTCGCGGCGAGACGAACCTGTGCGAGACCTACGACGAGTTCGGCTTCACCCGCGACGGCGCCGCCGCTGGGCTGGTCGCCGTGCCCGCCGTGCTCGTGCATCCGATCGCGGCCGGCGTGACCGCCGAGGACGCGGTGCTCACCGAGCCCGCATCGGTTGTCTACCGCGGCCTGACGAGGGCCGCTCTCGGTCCGGGCAGCCGGGTGCTGGTCATCGGCGACGGGACCATCGCCTTGCTCGCGGTGTACCTGCTGCGGCTGTGGTCACCGGCCGAGGTCGTGCTGCTGGGCCGGCGCGCGGCGCAAGCGGACCTCGCCGCCGCGGCGGGCGCGGCCCGGTTCGAGACCGCACCGGAGGCCGCGGGTACCGGCTACGACCTCGTGATCGAGGCAGCCGGGGCGGTCGCTGCCGCCGCTGTCGCGGTCAGCGCCGCGCGCCGCGGCGGCACCGTCCTGCTGCTCGGCCTGCCGCCGCACGGCGAGACCTTCGCGCTAGCCGTCGACGACGCGGTGAACAACGACCTGGCCATTCTCGGCAGCTTCTCCTACACCGCCGCGGCCTGGCGCGACGTCGTGCGGCTCCTGAACACCGGGCTGATCAGGCCAGGCTTCCTTGTCACTCACCGGTTCGGCCTGGCGGACTGGGCGCAGGCTGTCAGCAGCCTGCGCGGTGCCGACGGCCCGCGAGGCAAGGTTCTGCTCCGGATGACCAGCGGCTGAATGACCAGCGGCTGACGCCGGACCATAGCCAGCCAGGTACCAGGCATAAACGACGACGGAAAGGCGCGTCCGATGACCTTCACCAGCGTGAGCCCGCACAACCCCGCCGATGTGCTGGGTGAATGGCAGCCCGCCGGACCGGCTGAGGTACAGGCAGCGGTGGGCCGGGCCGCGAGCGCGGCAGCCGGCTGGCGGGATGCGCCAGGCGCGGTCCGCGCGAAGGCGCTCTCCGATGCGGCGACCGCGCTGGAGCAGCAGTCGGCCGAGATCACCGGGCTCGTCGTCCGCGAGGTGGGCAAGCCGGTGTCGGAGGCTCGCGGCGAAGTCGCGCGCGGCGTCGCGATCCTCCGTTATTACGCACAGGCCGCGCTGCTGCCGGACGGCGAGACCATTCCGGCTGCGGCAGCGGATCAGCTGCTGATGGCCCGCCATGTCCCGGTGGGCGTCGCCGCATTGCTGACCCCGTGGAACTTCCCCGTCGCCATCCCGCTGTGGAAAGCCGCGCCCAGCCTTGCTTACGGCAACACGACGATTCTCAAGCCGTCTAGCGCCGCCGCGGCCACCGCGCTGGCGCTGGCAGAGATCCTCACTGGCTGCCTGCCGCCAGATGTGTTCCAGGTTGTACTCGGCGGCGCGGCAGCAGCAGGTCCGCTTATCGATCACCCTGATGTCGCGGCCGTCTCCTTCACCGGCTCATCCGAGGTGGGACGGCAGATCAGCCGCCGGGCAGCCGAGCGGGGCTGCCGGGTGCAGGCCGAGATGGGCGGCCAGAATCCGTCCGTGGTGCTGGCCGACGCCGACCTTGACCGGGCCGCGACCGCGATCGCCTACGCCGCCATGGGCTACGCCGGCCAGAAATGCACGGCTACCAGCCGGGTGATCGTGGCGGACGCGGTCTACCCGCAGTTCCGTGACCGGCTGGCAGCGGCGATCGAGGCACTGCAGGTACTCGACCCGGCCGACGACAAGACGCTGGTAGGCCCGGTCATCGACGCAGGCTCCCGGGCGGTGGCGCTGGCCGCGGTGTCCGGCTCTGGCGGCCGGGTGATCACCGGTGGCGCGGCGCTGGACGCGCCGGGCTACTATCTGGCGCCGACCCTGGTCGAACTGGACCAGCCCGCTGGCCCGCTCGCGACCGAGGAGGTATTCGCCCCGGTCGCCGCGCTGATCCGGGCCACGTCGGCCGACGACGCGATCTCGATCGCCAACTCCGTCCGGTATGGCCTGGTCGCCGCCGTTTTCACCAGCGACCTCGGCGGCGCGCTGCGGCTGACCCGGCAGCTGGAGGCCGGCATGATCCGGGTCAACGCGCCGACGTCGGGCGTGGACTTCCAGGCGCCGTTCGGCGGCGCCAAGGAATCCAGCTATGGTCCGCGCGAGCAGGGCATGGCCGCGCGCGCCTTTTATACCGAGTCGCGCACCGTGCTCATCGTTCCCTGATCTCTGGTCCGGCTCGCCCCGCCCAGTCGCTTGTCCAGCACGGCCGCCCCGCCGGCCAGCGCCAGGACCAGCAGGCCAATCCAGCAGGGGGACTCCCGCGGCCGGTCACCGTGCCCGCGGAGAGTCAGCCTGCGATAAGGACCGGCTCGTGCACGCTCAGGCCGCTATCCAGCACCCGGTTGAGGCTGATCGCCGCATTGATCAGGGACAGGTGCGTGAACGCCTGCGGGAAGTTGCCGAGCTGCTCACCGGTGGACCCGATCTCCTCGGAGAACAGGCCGAGGTGGTTGCCGTAGGTGAACATCTTCTGGAAGGTGAGCACCGCGTCATCCACCCGCCCGGCCCTGGCCAGGGCATCGACGTACAGGAACGTGCACAGGGAGAACGTACCCTCGTCGCCATGCAGCCCGTCGGGCGACGCCGCCGGGTTGTACCGGTATACCAGGCTGTCGGAGACCAGTTCGTGATCCATGGCCTTGAGCGTCGACAGCCACATCGGGTCAGTCGGGGACACGAACCCTTCCAGCGGCATGAACAGCAGTGACGAGTCGAGCACATCAGTGTCGTAATGCTGGGTGAACGCCCCAATCTTCTCGTGCCAGCCGCGGTCCATGATCTGGTTGTAGATCTTGTCGCGCTCGGCGGTCCACTTGGCGACGTTGGCCGGCAGGCCGTGCTTCTCGGCTATCTTGATCGCCCGGTCCAGGGCGACCCAGCACTGGAACCGGCCGTAGGTGAAGTTCTTGCGGCCGCCGCGGGTCTCCCAGACCCCCTCGTCCGGCTGGTCCCAGTTGTTGCTGACCCAGTCGATGATCTTGGTCAGCGCCAGCCACCCGCTGTGCGCGATCGGCATCCCGTAGGCGTCCATGGTGGATAGGGCATCCAACGCCTCGCCGAAGATGTCGAGCTGGAGCTGATCGGCAGCGCCGTTGCCGATGCGGACCGGCCGTGACTTCTCCCAGCCTTCGAAATGATCCAGGGTCTCCTCGGTCAGGTCCGAGGAGCCGTCTACCCGGTACATGATCTTCAGTGGCGAGGCCCCGTTGTGCGACCCGGCCTCCTGCACGCGGTCCCGCATCCAGCGGCCGAACTTGGCTGCCTCGTCCAGGTAGCCAAGGCCCGCGAGCGCATGGACCGACAGCGACGCGTCCCGGACCCAGGTATAGCGGTAGTCCCAGTTCCGCTCGCCGCCTGCCTGCTCCGGGAGGCCGAACGTGGCTGCCGCGACCGGTGCGCCGGTCGGCTCGTAGGTCAGCAGCTTGAGGGTCATCGCCGACCGGGTGACCATCTCCCGCCAGCGGCCGGTGTAGGTGGAGCGATCCAGCCAGTTGCGCCAGTACCGGCCGGTATCGTCCGCGAGCCGGTCCAGCTCGGCTGGCGGCAGCGCCTTGGGCTCGCCGCCCATGGACTCGAGCACGATGCCTGCCGCCGGATCGGCCTCCTGCATGGTGAAGGTTGCGCGCAGGCCGTCGCCGACCCGCTCGACGCCTCCTGCGCCTGCCTGAGCCGGCCTGCCCGGCAGTATGCAGTGTCAGCTCCATGCCTTCGGAGCGGAAGATCGCACCCACTCCGGTGAGCTCCGTCGTGTGCTTGGCGCGGCCGTAATCGAACCTCGGCTGCAGCTCCATCACGAACTGCATGGTGCCGCGCGCTACCCGCAGCTTGCGCACCAGGCGATGCCGGTCCGTTGGCTTGCCCTCGATGACCGGCATGAAGTCCAGTACCTCGCCGACGCCGTCGGCCGTCAGGAACCTGGTGATGAGCATGGCGGTGTCCGGGAAGTACAGCTGCCTGGTGACGTAGTCACTGGTGGCCGGAGCGACCTTGAAGTAACCGCCGTTGTCGGCGTCCAGCAGGGACGCGAAGATGCTCGGTGAATCGAAGCGCGGGCAGCACCAGAAGTCCACCGTGCCGTCCGTGGTCACCAGCGCCGCTGTCTGCAAGTCACCGATAAGCCCGTGATCACTGATCTTCGGGTAACGGTCCATCGTCGTCTCCCCCAAAAGGTTCGTGTGCGCGGCGTCGCAGCCGCCCGTACATCGCCGGACGAGGCTGGATCGCAGCCGGCTTCAGCTGGCCGGGTGCTGCCCGCTCACCCGTGAGCAGCCCAGCGGCCGGACCGCCTGTGCAGTTGCCACCCTGCCAGCAGGCTGTAACCGGCACATCACCCATGCGGTATGAGCATCGACAGCAGCTACCGGCGAGAGTCCGCCGGCCGACGACTTCGCCAGCAGCTTGTGCAGGTCAGGGCACTGGGCTGGCGAGAACCGTGGGATCGCATGGCCACCCTCCGGACGGCCGGGACTTAGGGCTCAGCAGCCGCGCTGGTGCGCGTCTCCAGGACGGCCAGGTCACGCTCGGCGTAGAGCCGGTGCTCCCATTCCTCGTTGAGGACGATCAGCAGGCACTCGCGCACTGGATAGGCACGGGGCGCCGGCCAGCCCGGACCCTCGACCGGCTCGGTATGGCTGTCCAGCGACTCGTCGGTGAGGCCCTCGATGACCTCTCGTACCGTGGACATCCGGTCGCGCCGCAGCTGCAGCACCTCGCCTAGAGATGGGCGAATCCCCCGGTCGCGGGGCACGCCCGGCGTGTCCGGCATCTCGTCCCACGGCAGGTCCAGCGGATGCCACGGCGACGGATCGCCGAGAATGACCCGCCTGACCCACGAATCGGTGGCGAAGGCCAGGTGGCGCAGCGTCTCGGTAAATGACCACTCACCGTCGACCGATTCGTGGAGCAGCTCAGGGTCCAGGCAGCGAGCACGTTCCACCGTCCCGGCCCAGAGTCGCTCGACCACATCCCACGCCGTGCGGAAGCCCGCGCGATCAGCCGGGCGCATCTTGCTCCGCTCGGGATAACGGCGGTCAAGCTCGTCCTGCACCATGGCGGCGACGTCGACGCCATTGATAGTCAGGTTCTCGATCTCGCCGCGGATGTCGACGTCGACTAGCTCGACTCCGCGCATCACCACGCCAGTCATATCCACGCCGCGGAACCGCGCACCGGCGAGGTCACTGGCCGCGAACTCGGCGCCGCTCAGGTCAACCCGATTGAACCGGGAGCTGGCCAGGTTAACCCGCTCGAGCCGGGCGCCGCTCAGGTCGTTGTCGGTGAAGTCAGCCATGGCGCGACACTAACGCCAGGTGCCGACACCCCGCTTGGCCACCGCCCGGGTCCGCTGGCACCGACCGATTGCCGCGCTGCTGGTGAGCACCGCGCTGCTAGTAAACGCCGCGCTGCTGGTGAGCTCGCGGCACGCCCAGGGCGTCAAGGACTTCGTCGTCCAGCCGGTCGAGCGAGGCCAGCACCAGGTCGGCCTCGCGATAGCGAGGATCAGCAGCGAGCAGCGGGTCGGGTATAGCCAGGCAGCGCATGCCGGCCGCTTTCGCCGCCAGCACCCCGTGCGGCGAGTCCTCGATGGCCAGGCAGCTCTGCGGGCTTGCAACCAGCTTGCGCGCCGCGGTGAGGTAGACATCGGGGGCCGGCTTGCCGTTAGCCTCGTCGAACGCCGAGCAGCGGACAGCGATGTCGTCGAGGCCGAGCCGCTCGCACACCGCATCGATGAGCCGCATCGGTGAGGATGAGGCGATGGCGAGGCCAAGTCCCGCCCGCCGGAACCTGCCGATGGCCGCCAGCACCCCGGCCATCGGCTCGCCTTCGCTCGCGACGTGGGTGACAACGAGGTTGACGATGCGATCGGCGATGTCGGCGTCGGTCAGCTGAGCCAGCTCGCGGCTCTGGTGCTGGCGCCGCCAGCCGGCTACTACCTCGCCGATAGCCTGGCCGGTCGTTTCCAGCAGCTCAGCCTCGGTCAGCTGCACCCTGAGCGCGGCGAAGACAGCCGCCTCGGCGGCGCGCCAGGCCGGCTCGGTATCGATGAGCAGGCCATCCATGTCCAGGATGGCCGCTGTCAGCGGGGCCGCAGTCAACTGGCGGCTTCGGCAGCGGCCCGGACCTCCCTGGCCGTGTCCATGAAGTGCCGGGCCCGGCTGGGATCGACAGGATTCCAGGTGACGCCGTCTACCTTCAGGCTGGTACCGACGATCACGCCGTCGGCGACGTCGAGGATCTCGCCAAGCCGTTCGGCTCGCACGCCAGTGTTGGCCAGGACCGGGGTCTGCGGAACCGCGGTCTTCGCCGCGCGCAGGTCGCTCATCGCAAACGGAACGCCCGCCTCGGGACCGCTGATGAGGATGGCATCAAGGCCGAGGAAACTGGCGCTCCTGGCCCGCTCAGCCACGCTGCGGGTGCCGATCGAGCTGGCGAACTCGGGGGTGATGTTGCCGAACAGTGCCACGTCGCCGGCCCCGATCGCGTCGCGATAGGCCGCCAGCTCGCCGAGTGCGGGCTCGATCATGCCGATATCGCTCTCGTACACCCCGGTCAGCACCTCGCGGATGAAGGCTGCACCGGTAGCGCGGGCGACCGCAAGGCTGGCGCGGGCGTCCCACAGGATATTGACCCCGAAGGGCACCCGGATGGACGGATGCAGTTCACCGATAACGGCCGCCATCGCTGCCGGGATCTCTGGTCCGACTGCCAGCTGATAGGGGATGTCGGCCTCGTTGCAGAACAGCACGGCGTCGACACCGGCGCTCTGAAGTACCTCGAGATCGCGCCCGACCACGTCCAGCAGCCGGGCTCGTCCGCTGGCCCGGTCATGCCGTGGCCGGCCCGGCAGGCCGGGGAAATGCACCATCGCGATCACCGGCTTGGTGGTGCCGAACCGCTGCTCGATCGACATGATCATCAGTGACCCTTCTGTCGGTCAGTGCTCGCCGTTGCCTGCACGAAATCGATGACTGCCTGGTTCCACGGACCCGGGTCTTCCCAGAACGCCGCGTGGCCACCAGGCACGACGGTCCAGCTGCCGACGCCGTCAGCGAGCGCGTCGAACAGCCGTCTGGAGAGCTCAGGCCGGATGATGATGTCGTCACCGGCGACCAGGACGAGCGTGGGCACCTGCACCGAGCCGATCTGGCCGGCGCAGTCATGACCGGTGAGCGCCGCCATCTGGGCCGCGAAAGCAGCCGGGGGCTGAGTGCTCTGCTGGGCCGCGGCGACAAGCTCGGCAACCCGCTCGGGGTAGTCCCGGTAGAACGCAGGACTGTAGATCCACGGCGCCTGCTGCTCCATCATGACCGCCATTCCGGCCGCGTCCGCAACGGTCACCCAGGTCTGGAAGGCTGCCGCGGTGAAGTGGTCGGCGGCGGCGAACGTGTTCGCCAGGATCAGCGACACCAGGTCGGCTGGATGAGCAACCGCGTACTCCTGCGCGATGACACCGCCCATCGACACCCCGAGCAGGTGAAAGCGCTCCAGGCCGAGCGCGGCTGTCAGCGCCTTGACGTCAGCCGCCATCTCGCTGCTGGTGTACGGGCCTGGCTGACTGGAGTGGCCGACTCCCCTGTTGTCGAAACGCACTACCCGCAGGCCGGCCCGCACGAAATCGGCTACCTGGTTGGCCCAGCCATCCAGGTCGTCGCCGACGCCGTTGATCAGCACCAGCGTCTGCCCGCCGTCGCCGCTGATCTGGTAATGGATGTCCGCCGCCGCGGTCCGGACGATGCCGCTGCTCATCGCAGCCCCCGCTCGGTGAGCGCACTGATCCACTGCTGTGCCGAGGACTGAAGGTCGGCGAGAACCTGCGCGTCGTCCTGCTCGAAGGCCGGGATGACCTCCAGCACGAGGAGCACATCGGTGGCGCCAGACTCGGCGAGAGCATCCAGCACGCGGCCGGGATCGATGCGGCCGGCCTCGTTCCGCTCTGCCGTGAAGGGCCAGTGCCGGTCGGCGACGCCATCCGACTGCTGCAGCTGAACCTCAGCGACCCGGCCGCCGAAGTGCCGCAGCCATGCGTACGGGTCCCGGTCCGGACCGCTGGTACCGGGCACGCACTGGTGCCCGACGTCCACGCACAGCCGGACCGGCACGTGCGTGCTATCGCCGTCGGTCAGCAAAGTCTCGATGGCCGCGATCGTCGCTGGCTCACGGCTGGCAGCCAGGTTCTCGACCATCAGGAAGTCAAGGCCAGCCTCGCGAGCGTGACCGGACAGTTCGGCGAGTGCTTCCCGGAGGCCGGACCAGCGTTCAGCCCGGCGGACCGGGTCGGACCAGTCGGGCACGCTCATGGCGCCGACGTGGCCGCCGGTGCCGCGCGCGCCCAGCCTGGCTGTCAGGTCGACCACTGACAGGTACCACTCCATGGCCGCCCGGCGGCGCTCGGGATCGGGGTGCATCAGCAGGTTACGGGAGTACGCCGCCAGGCCGGTGAAGGTGGTCTCGGCCCGCAGCCCGTACCGGCTCAGTGCCTCGAGGGTCTGCTCCGCGGCGCGCTGCCGCGCGGACGGGCTGCCGATGTCCTCGACCAGGTCGAGCGACAGCTCCACGAGGTCAAGGCCGAGCTCGTCAGTTATCACCGGCGCCCAGTCGAGTGGTCTCGGCCAGCGCTTGACGGCGAAGCAGTTGTTGATGCCGAGGCGAGCACGCATCTCAGTACTCCTTCGCTTCCAGGCGAGCGACCGGGGACTCGATCAAGGTCCGGTAGCGGCCGTACATCTCGTCGTAGAGCGCTCGGGTAGCGGTGCTCGGCTCGGCCCGCTCAGCCGGCCTGTAGCCCGCCGCGACCGCCTCGGCCGGGTCCCGGTACACCCCGGCGCCGAGTCCGGCCAGCATCGCGGTACCCGCCGCCGTCGACTCGCCGGCCACCCGCACCACCGGAATCCCGGTGACATCCGCCTTGATCTGGTTCCAGATCGCCATGCTCGCTCCGCCGCCGGAGACGCGCAGCTCGGTGGGCGGCACCGACGCACGGCCCAGTGTCTCCAGCCTGGCCCGGACGCCCAGCGCGATCCCCTCCATTGCGGCGCGCCCCCAGGCACCGCGGTCATGGCGCAGCGACAGCCCGGTGGCAGCCCCTCGCAGCGCGGGGTCGTCCCGTTCGCCGTCGCCGAGGACGGGCACGAACAGCAGGCCGTCCGCGCCAGGCGAGACCGCGGCTGCCGCGCTCGCCAGCCGCTGGTAGTCCGCGGCGCGCGGAGCACGGGACGGACCGGAGTAGAAAAGCTGCGTGAGCCAGTCGAGTGCTTCACCAGTGGTATTGATACCAACCTCGGTGACGTAGCCGCTGGCGGCCACGATGCTCGGGTAATGGGTGACATCCCGGTCGGCAAGCGGCGCGGAAATCACCGAGTTGAAGCAGCTCGAGCTGCCCGCCATCTCACTCACCGGACCCGGCGCGGTAACCCCGGCGCCGAGCGTGCAGGCGATGCTGTCCCCCGCGCCGGCCACCACCGGGACGCTGGCCGGCAGCCCCAGCCGACCCGCGAGCGAGGCCCGGATCTGCCCGACGATGCTCCAGGAGGGAACGACGGCCGGCAGCAGGCCCGTGTCGAGTTCGAGCTTGGCCAGCAAGTCGAGCGCCCACCGGCGAGCCCGCAGGTCGAGCAGGCCAGTAGCCGCGGCCATCGACCAGTCGGTGGTGCAGTTGCCGGTCAGCGCGAGGGCGACGAAATCGGTCGGCTGGACGAACCGGCGGGTCGCGGCGAAGACCGCCGGCTCATGCGCGCGGATCCAGAGGATCTTGGCGGCGACATGAAAGGCGGCCGGCACGTGGCCGGTGAGAGCGTGCAGCTCACTGTCACCGAACCGGTCGCGCATCCACGCGGCTTCTGCGGCGGCCCGGTTATCCCGGTAGATGATCCCCGGCCGCAGCGGCTTATCCCGGTGGTCCAGCGGCACCACGCTGGGGCACTGGCCAGTTACCGCGACCGCACGGATACGGCAGCGATTTCCCAGTGACCGGACGAGCGCGGATAGCGCGGACAACGCGGCCCGCTGCCAGCCGGCGGCGTCCTGCTCGGCCCAGCCCTCGGCCGGCAGGTCGGTCGGATACGAGTGGCGGAACTCCGCCACCGGCGCGCCGGAGTCGGAGAACGCACAGGCGCGCGCTCCCGAGGTACCCACGTCGATCGCGATCAGCACATCGGCACCGGCCGGATCGGCTCCGGTCGCGGGACTTGGCTGGGCGGTCATCGCGATCGGCCGACTAGCCGCGGACTAGCTGCGCGTCGGCGCGGTCTTTGCTCAGGCTGATCAGCGCCCCGTTGAGCGCGCCGGTGGAATAGTCACTGCCGGGGTTGACGATCAATGTCCGCCGCTTGCCGAGCTTGCGGATGCCGGACGCCTCGTGGATGTGACCGTGCAGGCCTACCAGCGGATGGCGGTCCAGTTCGATGTCGCGCACCGCGGTGCTGCCGACGGCCGCATACTGCACCTGACCGAGCACCGCCTGGACGCGGAGGTCCGCATCCAGCGCGGGCGCCTCGTCCAGCTGCGTGCCGTAGGGCGGCGGGTGCAGGTTGAAGACGGCGCGCTCGGGTCGCTGCAGCCTGTCCGCCATGGCCGCGTACGCGGCCGCTAGCTGCTGCTCGTCTTCCTCTCGATAGGTATGCCAGGGAGTGGGATTGGAGTAGCCCCAGCTGATCATCTCGTGCTCGTCATCGAGCATCACCACCTGGCCTTCGGCGTGCACGCCCCACGGCGCCTGGTCGAGCATCTCGCCGAGTTCGACGGGATCATCGTTACCGAGCATCAGGTACAGCGGCACGCCCTTGGGCCGCAGCCGGGTGTCGGCGATGTCCAGCCACTCCGCCAGCCTCTCCCGCATCAGTCGCAGGAAGAGCTCATCGAGCGTTCCGTCCGCTTCCATGGCCTCCAGCTCGCCGGGCTCGGCCCGGTACGGGTAGTAGCCGTGGTCAGCGATCATCCGTTCCAGGTCGGTCAGCTCCGAGCCTTCGGTCAGCTCGTAACGGGCGCCGACGAAAGTGCAGTGCCAGCGCCCGCCCGGCCCGCGCACTATCGACTGAATGGCCTTGCCCGCTACGTCCCCGCCGAGGATCAGCACCGTGGGCTTGTAGACCTGCGTGGAGTTGACGAACTTACGGAAGCAAAGACTGGAGCCGTGCAGATCACTGACGAAGTAGAGCAGGGTGTTCCTGGCCATCTATGCCACCACTTCGCTCTGCCGGGCACGCGCGGCCGCCGCCATGAAGGCTGCTGCGCGACCCGGATCGACCGGATTCCAGGTAACGGCGGCACGCTTCAGCGCGGTGCCGACGATCGCCCCGTCCGCGACCGCAAGGATCTCCCCGACCGTGTCCGCCGTTACGCCGGTGTTGGCCAGCACCGGGGTATCCGGGATGGCCTGCTTCGCCTCGCGGAGCTGGCCCGCATCGGTCGGCACGCCGGTAATCGGCCCGCTGATCAACACCGCGTCGATGCCCAGGAACGCCGCGCTTCTCGCCCGCTCGCCGATGGAGCGGTGGCCTAACGGACTGGCGAACTCCGGGGTGATGTTGGCCAGCAGTGCGACCGACCCGGCACCGATGTTCGTCCGGTACGCGCCGATCGAACCGTAGTCCGGCCGCATCAGGCCCAGATCGCTTTCGTAGACGCCGGTGAAAACCTCGCGCACGAAGCAGGCCCCCGTCGCCCGCGCGACGGCCAGGCTGGACAGTGGATCCCAGACCAGGTTGACGCCGAACGGACGGCGGATCTCGCTGCGTACCTCGCCGATGACTGCCGCCATCGCGGCGGCCGCCTCCACGCCGACGCCAAGCTGGTAGGGCAGGTCTGCCTCGTTGCAGAACAACAGGCCATCCACGCCCGCGTCCTGGAGCACCGCGAGATCACGGCCGGCCGCATCGATGATCGGCTGCATGCCCGCCGCCCGGTCATGGCGGGGGCGACCAGGCAAAGCATCCAGGTGGACCATGGCGATGATCGGCTTGCTGATGCCGAACAGGTCGCGCAGTAGCGAGGTCATCGGCCCGCCAGTGCCCGCGCGCCAGGCGGTGCTGCGGAGCCGTCTTCTGCCGGGTCGCCTTCGACTGCACCGCCTTGAGCTTGGCCCTGCGTAGGTGCCGTGGCGTTATCCGGCTCCGCCAGTATCACCTCCACGCCTTCCCGCTCGATACGCTCCACTTCGACGGGATCGGCACTAGCGTCGGTGACGATCGCCGAGACGCGCTTGATGGGCACGACCGTACTGAGCGCCACGTCACCGAATTTGGAGCCGTCGGCCAGCACGATTATCCGCTCGGTCCGTTCCAGTGCCGCGCGGATGACCCCGGCTTCGGAGTCGTCGAGGTCGGTGACGCCGCGGCGGGCTGAGATACCCGCGGCCCCGATGACGGCGATGTCGGTGTTGTAACGCTGCACGGTCTCCACGGCCGCCGGGCCGACGCAGCTGAGCTCGTCCTGGCGGACCATCCCGCCCGCCATGATCACCTGGACCCGGCGGGTGCCGAGCAGACTGGCAACTACGAGCGACGGTGTGATCACGAGCAGGCCGTCACGCGCCGCAGCCAGGCGGGCGAACTGCTCGACCGTGGAACCGACTCCCACGAAGATGACACGTGCGCCGTCGGTCAGCTGGGCGGCCCGCAGCGCGATCCGCCGCTTCTCCTGCCCGTGCTGCAGCATCCGAGCGCTTTGCGTTACCTCCAGTGCGCCGCCTGCGCGGACGACGCGGGTAGTCGCGCCGCCGTAGGTGCGGCGGACGAAGCCGTCCCGGTCAAGCCGCCGTAGATCACGGCGGATGGTCATCTCGGAAACCTCGAATTCGCGGGCCAGGCTGCTTACCTCGACCGCCTGATCCGCCGCGATCCGCTCCAGCACCTTGATGCGCCGCTCGACCGCCAGCAAGCCTTCTCCTACCTGTTCGCTTATGAAACTGGTGGTGCTCGATTATGTGCGAAGGATTGACAGTTCTTACTGGTTATGTTCGACTTTAGCCAGCCTCAGGGGCAGCGTCAACGGCGGGCCAGCCGAGGCATGGGCAGTCCAGGAGGAGCTCATGACCACTGCGGACCGATCCGAGAGCCGGCTGTTCGTTCGTAACAGCACCGGGTTAGTACGCTCCGCGTCGGCCATCGACGCGACCATCTTCAACGCGGTCATTTCCGCGCCTATCGGCTCGACTCTCGCCTGGTCGATCTTCTTTACCCTCGTGGCGTTCCCCGGTGCCGATCCGGTCGGCGTCCTGGTCATCACCCTGATCATCAACATTCCGGTGCTGATCATGTTCGCGCTGCTGGGCGCCAGCATGCCGAGGGTGGGTGGTGACTACGTCTGGGTGTCCAGGATCCTGTCACCGCCGCTGGCGCTGATCTCCAACCTGTGCATGATCATGGGCGGACTGCTCGGCGCGGCGTACTTCGCCAAGTTCTTCTCTGTCTTCGCCCTCGGCCCGGCGCTGGTCGCCGGCGGCAGCCTGGCGCACAACAGCACGCTGATCAGCTGGGGCACGTCGTTCCAGACGGACAAGGCCTGGATCCTCGCCGGGGCGCTGCTCATGGTCGCGCTGCAGACCTACATCCTGATCCGCGGCACGAAGTCGACGTTCCGCTGGCAGAACACCGCGTTCCTGATCGGGATGTTCGGGATGATCGTCGCCTTCATCGTGCTTGCCGTTGCCAGCAAGCACGGTTTCCAGGCTCACTTCAACGCCCTCAACAAGAGTTTCGGCGGCGGCACCGTGCAGAAGGTGATCTCCACCGCGGGCGCTGCCAATGCCGCGCCGCACCTGAGCAACATGAGCGCGACGCTGCCGACGCTGTTCTCCATCCAGGGGTTCATGATGTGGAACTTCTGGTCGGTCTACATGTCCGGCGAGCTGAAGAGCGCGTCGAACCGCCGTCGCCAGCTGAACATCATGTTCGGCGCCCTCATCTTCGACGTGCTGCTGCTGATCATCGGCGCGCTGCTGCTGTTCCGGGTGACCGGCTACAACTTCATGTACGCGGTCAACGTCTCCGGCAACCACGCTTACGCGATCCCGTCCGGGCCGTTCTACTCATTCCTGGCGGCGCTGTCGGTCAATACTCCGGTGATCACGGTCATCATCCTGGGCTGCTTCCTGTTCTGGGCGCTGCCGTCGATGATCGCCAACAGCTTCATGCCCATCCGGTCCTTCTTCGCCTGGTCCTTCGACCGGCTGATGCCGGAAAAGCTCGCCGACGTGAACGAGCGCACCCACTCGCCGGTCATCGCGATCGTGGTCGTCAACGTGATCATCGCCGCACTGACGATCTGGAGTGTCTACTCCAACGTGTTCCAGCTCGTGCTCGGCCTGATCGTGCTGGCCGGATGCCTCGGCGTCGTGATCGTCGCCGCGGCCGCCATCGCGCTGCCGACACGCCGTCCCGACCTCTACCGGGCCTCGCCGGCGAATATCAAGTTGCTGGGCATCCCGGTGCTCTACATCGTCGCAACCCTGTCCATCATCGTGTTCGTCGCGCTGGCGGTAGTTTCCACCCAGTACCCGGCCCTGGTCATGAACGGCAACAGCGCCAACTTCTGGTGGATCCCGGCCTGGTTCGCGGGCCTGATCGTGGTCGGCGCCAGCCTCTACTACGTGCCGAAGTACATCCGCGGCCGGCGCGGCATCAACGTCAGCTTCGTCTACAAGGAGCTGCCCCCTGAGTGATGCGAACGGCATCGTCTCTGACATCCGCGAGGAAGCCGGGCGGCTGGCCGGACTGGCACTTCAGTCCGGCCTGCCCGCCCGGCTGCTCGGCGGCCTGGCAATCTGGCTGCGCTGTCCCAGCGTGCGAAGCGGTCCATACGAGCGCAGCTACGGTGACATGGACTTCGCGGTCGCGGCCCGCGGCAGCGCGGACATCAAGGACCTGCTGACCGCGGAGGGCTACCTGCCCGACCGGTTCTTCAACGGGCTGCACGGCGAGTCCCGGCTGTTCTTCGGCGCGCCGGACGGCCAGTGGTCGATTGACATCGTCATCGACGAGCTGACCATGTCACACCGGCTTGACCTTCGCGGCCGGCTCGACGGGCCAGCCGGGACACTCACGCTTGCCGACCTGCTGCTCACCAAGCTGCAGGTCTGGGAGATCAACCGCAAGGACCTTGGCGATGCGCTCTGCCTGCTCGCCGACCACCGGCTGGGAGGCGACGACTCGGACGTGGAGACGATCAGCCGTCAGCGGATCGCGGCAGTACTCGGCGCCGACTGGGGGTTCTGCCACACCGCCGAGCGCAACCTCGGCAAGCTGGCCGAACTGTGGGCAGAGACTCCGGTTCCGACCGCTAGCTGCGACGCCGCAGCGCAGATCGAGTCGCTCCGGCAGACGATCGACCAGGCACCCAAGACGAGGGGCTGGCGGATGCGCAGCCGGATTGGCGAGCGGGTCCGCTGGTATGAGACGCCCGAGGAAGTAGGGCACTAGCCGCCGCGAATGGGGATGCCTCCCCTTGTGGCAGGCGACCTGCCGCTGGCAGCGTTGCTGCTGCGACGGCCGGCTTGCGGCGGATGCGCGGATCTGGGGGTAGTCACGAACAGGACGGTGCGCCTGCTGGGGGTGATGGCAGCCAGTGCGGCGCTCGGTTACGGAGCCGCTTCGAGCGCCGCTGCGGCCGCGGCAGCCGGGCCGGATTCGAGCGGCCCCCGCTCGGCGCACGTCCAGCACGGCTGGCCCGCCTACCTGAACGGGCCGCTGCACACGTCCTACAGTGCTTCGCAAACCGCGGTCACGCCCGCCACGGCGCGACGCCTCGTGCAGGCGTGGCACTTCGGCCCGAACCTGGACTTCCTGGCCAGCCCGACAGTCGCTGACGGCGCGGTCTTCATCGGTTCCGACCTGGGCTGGTTCTACAAGCTCAGCGAGGCAACCGGGGCGGTGATGGACAAGCGGTTCATCGGGCACCAGCCGGCGAAGACCTGCGGTGCCCGCGGAACGGTGTCGACCGCGACCGTCGCGACCGACCCGCGTAGTCATCGGCTCACCGTCTACGTGGCCGGCGCTGACGGTTACCTCTACGCGCTCAATGCAGCGAACCTCGCGCTGAAGTGGAAGGCCGTCATCGGCATCCAGTCTGCCACCGTCAGCGACTACTTCGATTGGTCGTCGCCCACCGTCGCAGCCGGCAAGATCTACATCGGGGTGTCGTCAGAATGCGATAACCCGCTGGTCCGCGGCGCCGTGATTGCCGTCAGCCAGGCGTCGGGCAGGAAGCTCGCCGAGTTCTATACCGTGCCCCGCGGCGCCCTCGGTGGCTCGGTCTGGTCAAGCGTTGCGGTGGCGGCGGGCGGTGACGTCTTCGTCAGCACCGGCAACGGCCCGGTGACCGACCAGCTTCTCGGCTACTCCGAATCGATCCTCAAGCTCGCGCCGGCCACCCTTAAGGTGCTCGGTCGCTTCCAGGTACCCGCATCACAGGTGCGCAACGACAGTGACTTCGGTGCGTCCCCGGTCGTCTTCGGCAAGTACGTCGGTGCCTGCAATAAGGACGGCATCTTCTACCTGCTGAATCAGGCCACCATGAAGGTTCGCTGGCAGCGGGCAATCGGCATCCCGGCCAATAAGACCACCGGTCAGTGCATAGCCACGCCCGCCTATAACGGCAAGTTCCTGTACTTCGGCGGGAATCAGATCGCCATCAAGGGAGTGACCTATCCCGGCTCGGTCCAGGAGCGCAACCCTGGCGACGGTGCGCTCGTGTGGGAGGCCGCGCTGCCTAGCGGCATTACCGGCAGCCCAACCCTGGATGGCGGCGGGGTCCTTGCCGTGCCCACCTACTATGCGGGGTCACCGGCGACATCCAACGAGGTCTACTTGTTTGATGCCGCCTCGGGACACATCCTGCGCGCCCTGGTTCAGGGCACGGATTTCGCGCAGTGCGTATTCGCCGACAGCCGGCTTTTCTCCGCCAACGCCGACGGCATCTACGCCTGGCGCCTCAGGTAGGCGGGCCAGCCCGAGCGCACTACCTGATCGACATCTCCGGCGAATCGGCACGATTACTGCCCATACACATTGATTACGCCTACGAGGCGACGGGGCAGAATGGGCTTAGAGTGAACGATCACCGTTCTCGGCGTCGGGGGGTTCTGCGCATGGGGGCAGAGGTTGGTCAGCGCCTGCGCGCGTTGCGGCTCGAGCACGGCCTCAGCCGGGATGACCTGGCCGGGGACCTGGTTTCTGGCAGCGACCTCGAACTGATCGAGGCCGGCTTCCTGTCGCCGCAGATCCCGGTGCTGGACGGGCTGGCCAGCCGGCTGGGCTGCTCCCCTGAGCATCTTGAGACCGGCTTCCCGGAGCAGGTGATCACCGAGCAGCGACGTCAGCTGCAGTTCGCCGAGATTGCCTACGCCAATGGCGCCGTCCTGCAGTCCTGCGATCGGTTCCGTGAGGTCTACGTCGAGGCCACCGGACGGATCAGGCACGAGGCCGCGCTGGGCCTGGCGAGAGCCGAGGAGGATCGCGGCAACCTGCGAGCGGCCAGGGAATACATCGCGGCGCTGCTGGCCGCGGTTCGCGATGGCGAGGCCGGCACTCCCGGCGTTCCGGTGCTGCTCATGCATCAGTGCCGCCTGTATCGCCTGGACGGGGATCTCGCCGGCAGCATCGAGGTCGGCGAGGCAGGCCTCCGCGAGGTCCGCGAACTGGGCCTTGAGGCCACCGAGGACGGGATCAGGCTGGCCGCGACGCTCGTGTCCAGCTACTGGAGCACGGACGACATGCCGGCCGCACAGCGGCTCGCCGAGCAGGTCGTCGAACTCGCCGAGCGGCTGGGCTCCACCACCGCACAGGGCTATGCGTCCTGGAACGCCTGCGTGGTCGCAGAGGCCAGCGGCAACCTCGATCAGGCCATCACGCTGGCGCGCCGGGCACTGGCCCTGCTTGGAGAGTCCGCTTCCGACCTCAGCCTGGCGGGGCTGCGGGTTACCTGCGGATGGCTGCTGCTCCGGCGCGACCCGCCGGAGGTCGATGAGGCCGAGGATCTGCTTGAGCGCGCCCACGAGACGCTGGCTGACCTCTCCGCGACTGCCGAGCTGGGCAGCTGCGAGACCGAGCTTGCCCGGATCGCCCTGCTACGCGGCGACTTCGACTTGGCTATCCAGACAGCCGGGCAGGCCATGTCCCGGTGCAGTGACGCCGGTGCCGAGCTGGAATACGCCGGGGTCATCATCGGCGTCGCGATGGTCATGACCGGCCAGGTGGATGAGGGGTTCGCCACAGCCGCTGCGGCCGCGATCCGGCTAGCGGACATGGGCTCGCGCCGGGACGCCGCCCGAGGCTGGCGCGAGATCGCCGAGGCGATGGCCCGGCGAGGCCGGCCCGAGGCGGCGCTCACCGCCTTGCGGCAGGCCGACGAATGCGACGCGGCCGACCACCAGTCGGCGTAGTCCTCGCCCGGGCCTCGCGCACTCCGGACACAGCAACGTCAGTCACTCCTGCATCAACACGTGCCGTTCTCACCCAATTACCTGCAGTAACTTGCACCGATGCCTTACGATGAACTCGCACTAGGTAATCGGCCATATCCGCTTGGTCGTTAAGTGCGCCATTCTGCTCCACGGCTCCACAGGTACGGATGTACCCAAAGTACGGATAGGTGAGATCCCCGAATGACCCGCATGCGTATCACCATTGCGTCCCTGCTCACTGCCGTCGCCGTTGTCGCCGGCAGCGGCTTCGCGGCTGCCGCCTCGGCAAGCACGGTCCACCACCCAGCTGGCCCGGTGCACTGCTGCCGTTAACTCCGGTCAGGTGACTCCCGGGGCCTGGCTTACTGCGGGGCCCACAGGTACGCGGGCAATCGGATCGCTGAGGTAGACGCCGTCCGGCGTGGGTAGTCTGCGAGTATGACTGATTACGCGCCATTCGGCCGGACCGGGCATGACAGCAGCCGTGTCATCTTCGGCGCGGCGGCGCTGGGGTCCATGCGGCAGGAGCGCGCCGACCAGGTTCTTGCGACCCTGCTGGAGTTCGGCGTCAACCACATCGACACGGCGGCGTCCTACGGCGACTCAGAACTTCGGGTCGCGCCGTGGATGGCAGCGCACCGGGCACGGTTCTTCCTCGCCACCAAGACCGGCGAGCGGTCGGGCGACGGGGCGCGCGCCAGCCTGGAGCTGTCGCTGACCCGCCTCGGCGTCGACTCCGTTGATCTCATCCAGCTGCACAATCTCGTCGAGCCAGACGAATGGGAGACGGCTCACGGCCCTGGCGGCGCGGTCGAGGCCTTGTGCCGAGCCCGAGACGAGGGGCTCGCCAGGTTCATCGGCGTCACCGGGCACGGACTGCGGATTGCGGGCATGCACCTGCGCAGCCTGGAGCGGTTCGACTTCAGCTCGGTGCTGTTGCCTTACAACTACGCGCTGATGTCCGACGACAGCTACCGGGCTGACATGGACACGCTCCTCGGGGTGTGCGAGCAGCGCGGCGTGGCGGTGCAGACGATCAAGTCGGTTGCGCGCCGGCGCTGGCCGGACGGAACGGAGCCGCAGTTCAGCTGGTACGAGCCGCTGTCTGATGGTGATGCGCTGGCGCGGGCAGTGCGTTACGTACTTGGCCGCCCCGGTGTATTCCTCAACTCGTCGAGCGATGCCCGCCTGCTCCGGCCCACGCTCGAGGCCGCTGCCGCTGGCGGGCCCGTCCCGGCAGACGAGGAGATGGCCGCCGACGTAGGGCGGCACGAGATCGAGCCGCTATTCGACGGAGCAGCGCTGGAGCGGATCTAGCTGACTCTGAATACCATGTCGGACCACCCGGTCACCGGCGTGCCGGCGTCAAGCGCTTCGCTGACTGCTCGTTCCTCGTAGCTGAAATGCGACTCCATGATCGCGGCCAGTCCGTCGAGTTCACGGCTGATCTTCGCTAGCCCGTCACCAGGCGATCGGTCAGCCTCGTCGGCAAGCTCGGCAACGCGGCGCAAGATACCGGCGATCATCTTGTGGTCCTCGGTCAGGTTCGCGACGGTCGTCGCGAGGTCGGGGCGCTGCCTCAGCAGGTCCGCGAACATGCCCGTGTCCTCACCCTGGTGATGCGACGTCAGCGCGGTGCAGAAGGCCAGGCAATGGCCGAGAAGTACGTCGTTGCCCGGACTGCGCTGTCCACGGCTCGTCCTGAGCTGGTTGATCTGACGGCGTAGTTCTTGATGCGCCTGTGCCAGCTGCACGCTGAGCGCGGCGGCGCGGTCGGGGCTGCGGGAAGCCATTGATGGCGGCCCTTCTGTTCCGCACCTCCATGCCTGACGCAGTCCGCCACCTGCACGCGATGCTTCCGATATCCGATCACGAGCACGGGCGCGGCCGCCAGCTGCCTCGGCCAGACCGTCAGGTCATACGCTGAGCTGCATGGTGGCGCGGGCTTCGGCCTCGACTCCGGCGACGGCTACCGTGAGCCGGCCGCGTCGAGCGCTGCGGAGATGGGTTCGAGGTCCGTGATCAGCTGGTCGAGCTCGCTCGGCGCCAGGTTGTCATATGGCGGTGCCGCGAGGTCGTCGGTGAGCGACTCGATCCGCTGCTTGCTCTCTCGGCCAGCGTCGCTGAGCCAGCCGGAGGCCTCAATGAGACCGCGGGCGCGCATCCCGTCCACCACCGCGGCTAGCCGCGCCGCAGGGAGGTGGTGAACTCTGCCGAACTTCTCCGCGGGCATGCACTCGGAGAGAGCGTGCAGCACATGAGCCTCGGTTCCGCCAATGCCTGCGGCGATCAAAGCGGCGTTATGGCCGTCTCCGCGGTGCTCGCGGAGCAGGGTGGCCGCGTGCCAGAGGCGGGCCACGGGTTCCTCGGGGACGGGGAGCGCTCGAAGCGCGGCGTACAGGACCCGTCCCTCCGTCGGGGCGCTGGTCGCCGCCTTGGTGGCGAGCTCGGCGGCACGCGCCAGAGCGGGGGCGTCGGCGAGGTCGCCGAGGATCCGCCGCAGCGCCGCGACGCTGCCCCGCTCGCGAGCGGCCAGCGCATCCTCGGGAGCAACGGTGTCCCAGACGCTGGGGATGTGGCGGGCGACCTCGCCGTCGGCGAAGTTGTAGAAGACCGCATGGACCACCTCGGCCGGGACGAGGCCCAGTGGTGCGGAACGTCCGGCGAAGTAGCCGTCCCAGTAGTTCCGGAGGCCGAGGGCCAGGAGCGCCTCGGTCGGCTCCTCGGAAAAATAGGTGACCACATGGATCGGCTCCACGAGCCGGTACAGGCGGCGGGCGGCGGGCTCCATCTCAGATCATCTCCTGAGGCTCTTGGTGCCCCTCGTGGGCGACCAGTCACCCCTGCTACGCACAGGACTGCCCAGATCCGACACCGACTCCCGAATCTCTTCCAACGACTTCCCGGTACGCAGGGTCTTCGTCGGAAGCCGAGCATAAGCTCCCGCAATGGCTCTTGCAGTTCCAGGGCGGCGCGAGCCTCACCCTTGCGCACCTCACCAGACGACACTGCTGCTACCAGTCGGTGAGGACGTCTTGCTTCAGGATGGTCGCCGCGCCATCGCGCGCCTGGGTGGCAGCGGTGATCGCATCATTCACGTCGTCCGGCGATGGGCCTGGCGCGGCGGTGCTGGGATACTCAAAGCTGTTCCGGGCGCGCCGGATGCGGCTGAACGACCGAAAGACCCGGACTGTTGAACCGAACTGTGCCAGAACCGCTTCCTGGATCGCGATATGCCCACCGCGGCTGGTAGCCCGCAGGCCCTGCACGGCCAGCAGGCTCGCTGCGCTTTTACGGAACGCGTCATAGGCAAGCTGATAGGCCCCGGACAGGTCGCCCGACGACAAGGCATCAGCGGCTGTTGCCAGGTGGCGGCAGGCATCAGCGGCTGTTGCCAGGTGGCGGCCGGCATCATCGAGCAGACGCTGGGCGATGATCCGGTCGGCCGTGACCCGCTCCAGTTCCACGGCCTGCAGCAACTCGGCGATCCTGTCTCTGCCCGGCTGCCACGTCATGGCTGGCTCATCTCAGCGAACACCGGAACCAGCGGGCGCTTAGTCACCTCGGCGTGAAAGCCGTCGCCGCCGTCACGCCACCACCGGGCAGAACGAACTGTGGCATTGACCTCCCTGGCCAGCCGCGAGCCGGCCCGCTGGACAGCGTCGTCCAGATCATCGCGATCCGGCCGGCCGATGACCAGCAGGTCAATATCGACCGGCGCCGGGCCGGGCTGTCCTGCATACCGAGCCGCCCAGGACCCGAACAGGTAGGCGGCCTCGACACCTGCCAGCCCGGCGAGTTCCTCGGCGACGACCTGGCGCGGCCCGAATGACCGCAGGAGCAATTCGGTCAGCGGCTCCGTCAGCGGCGAGAGGGCAGCGCTGACCAGGCGCGTGCTACCGAGCCTGCGCGAGGAGACTACCCCGGCTTCCTCGGCCCTTGCCATCTCCCGCTGCGCCGATGAGACTGACGCCCCTGCCCTGTCCGCTAGCTCGGTGAGCGACCATTCCTGTCCTGGGGTCAGCAGCACTAGCGTCAGCAGCTCGGCTTGCAGCCGCGAACGCAGCAGCGGCATCAGAGGCGGAGGCGGAGCTTGCATAACACGCAATATACATCCCGTGATACGCAAAGTCAGGCCCGGCAGGTCGCCGGTGATCGAATCGCTGGTTGCTCCGGGTCTTCCTGGTGGCCGCCGCACGCGCTATCGAGGAGGCCAGCCCGGACAGCGCCTTCGTCCTCGCCTACGCACGCCAAGCGTGCACAGCTCTGCTCGCACAGCAAGGCCTGCGTCCTACGACATCCGGCGGCCACTATGCGGTCGAAGAGTCCGTGCGGGCCCAGTTCGGAACCATTCTGCGGCCGTTGGGCGCCCTGCGACGCCGACGCAACGAACTGGAGTGCCCGCTGGACCCAGCCGACAGAGCCAGTGTCGCGGAGACCGCCGACGGAATCCGTGCCGCTGCCGAGCTGATCGACGCCGCCTCGAAGATACTTCCCAACCTCCGCCTCTTCTGAAGCAGCTCCCTCCCTGATTAACGTCAGCCTTGATGATCTAAACCGGGACCGGTCAACAGGCGGAGCCACCCAGGGTGCGCGCAACCACAAGAAATCTCCAACGTCTCCCACCCCTCACCGATGCTGGACGGGGATCTCAGTCGATCGGCTCACGATGCACCCACTCGACGAGGTTGTCGGACGCGAGCGCCCGCACGCGCGCGGCGTACCGGGCGAGGTCGGCGTCGTCGAGGAGGTCGCGCCACTGGCCGCTCGTGCCGCGGCTGAAGAACGCTGCGGGATCGATCCAGTGCTCCGGACCGCCGCCGGGGACGGTCGTGTCGGCCCTGCTGCGCATCGACTCGAACGCCGCCGCCTGGACCAGGCGGGGCCATCGGTGCTCGTCGACGTCGATGCCGAGGCGCGCGGCCATCTGCCGCATCTGCCCCTCCAGGTCGGCCTTTAAGTCGTCGTAGTGCAAATACACGACGTCCAGATCGTCGGCGGCGTCCCGGAACGTCTGCAGGTGCTCTACAGTGCGCCGCAGCGACGACCCGACCTTCGTCGACGGCGTCTCGTCGTCGACCCACTGCCAGAAGCGGTCCCGCTCGCCGTCGGGGCGCGGCCGCGGTAGCCGCGATGGTCCGAGCTCGATACCGTCGATCGCGGCCGCCCGTTCGCGTTGGTTGAGGAACGCGCCGATGTCGGTGTTGTCGATATGGTGGTCCATCGACAGCCCCACGTCGCGCGGGTCCCGCCCGACGCAGATGTACGTGACCGTCGGATCGTTGGGTATCCCGTCGAGCGGCGTGTGGGTCTTGATGAACCGGCGGTGCGTCTGGGCTTCCAGGTCCGCGAACACGTCTGTGCGGGCGCGAGTCACCATGTCGATCCACGGCGAGAGCGTGTCCAACGGGAGCGGGAGCTCCGGTTCCTGCAGTATGAGCAGGGCGCAGATCATCTGCGTCCACGTGGTCCCGCACTTTGGCGCGGTGCTGATGATGATGTCGCCGGGGCGGAGCTCGAAGCCGTCCCAGCGGTTGCTGTCGTACATACTCGCCTCGTAGCGGCGCACGGCCGTCATCCTTCCAGCGGATCGGATCCCGTGAGACCCAGATGATTCACCGCACGACATCCTGCCGAGGGCTCAAGACTGAGGTTCCGAAGGGCGTCGCGCAACAGTACTAGCGCAGCACCCGCCCGTAATGTCCGATCTCGAACACTCCGCGAGGGCATCATGAAGGCCAGAGGATGAGTGCCGAACGGCGGTTCCTGTACGTCAGAAAGCTGCCGCGGTGATCAGTCCGTGACAAAGATGGCGGCTTGGCCGCGCCTGGGCAGGATCGCCGACTAGTGACCTCGCCCACTGACGCAAGTGAGCTCTGCTGCTGACCGCGGATCGTGCCAACCGGGACAGCTAGAGTGCAGGCCCGTTCCAGTCGGGATGGCGGGATTCGAACCCGCGGCCTCCTGCTCCCAAATCAACTCCTGCCAGCCGCCGGACGTAGCCTGATGTCGCCCGGTGTGGCGTTCACCTGGCACGACATTGGCCTGACGGCGCCAGACGTGGCTCGGTGTCTGTGCACGTTGGCTCCCACTTTGGCTCCACGTTATAAGCGATTGCACGATTATAAGCACAGTGCTTATAATGACCGTATGCTTATGGACGTGGTTCGCTCGCTTCGCGAAGCGGGCGTCGCCGTCCGCCAGCTCAAGGCACCGCGGACCGGCGAGGCTGGCGCTGACGCGATCCTGGCTGTCGAGGTCAGTGGCGTCCGGGCGCGTTTCGCCGCTGAGGTAAAGTCGCGCGCTCCGTATCCGGGCGAGCTGCGCGGCATTGACCGCAAGCGTGAGGTGCTTGCGGCGATCGGCGTTCCCCTTCTGGTCGTTCCGTTCGTCTCGGAGTCGGCGGGCGCTGCGCTAACGGAGGCCGGCTGGTCATGGGGTGACGAGCGCGGGAATTTCGACCTGCGTGCAGCCGGGCTAGTGGCGCGGCAACGCAGGGCAAGCTCTCCTCCCTTGCCTAGGCGCAGGACGCTGCCGCACGGGTCCGGCAGCCACGCCATCGTCCGGGCGCTCATCGGCCGGCGCGGCGATGACGACGTCAGCGTAGGCGCGACGGCGCTGGCCAGCCAGACTAAGGTGTCCCAGCCCCGGGCGTCTCAGGTCCTCCGCCAGCTGCACAGCCTCGGCCTTGTCGACGCCGCCGGCCACGGACGGTGGCAGCCGCGGCGCGAGGACCTGCTCGATCGATTTCTGACCGAGTACCCGGGGCCGGGCGGGTCGGAGCAGTACTTCTACACCCTCGACCCGCCCGCCGAGGTCGCGATGCGCCTGGCACGAACATCCGCGCGACGGCATGACCTCGCTGTATCGGCTGACGTCGGACCGGACCTCATCCGGCCATGGCGCCACCCCAGCACCCTGATCGTGTACGTCAACGGCGCGTTCGATGCCGCTGACATCCAGAGCGTCGAGGCCACAGGGAAGACAGACGCCAATGTCATCATCAGGATGCCCGCCGACCAGTCCGTGTTCCCGTCAGAACAGCTTGCAGCCGAATTCAAGGGCGCCAGCATCCCACTTGCGGACCTGGCCCAGATGATCTGGGATCTGCAGGACCTTGGCGGCGCTGATCGAGCCGAGGCCGCCGGAAAACTACGGCAATGGCTGCTAGACCAATGAGCCGCATCGTGCTGGCGGCCGGATCAGTCGCCGACGACCTCAGCTACGTTGCCCTGGCCGACATCTCAGGTGTCCTCGGCACGCAGACCACCGACTACCGCATCATTGGCGGCCTCATGGTCACGGCGCTCGCCGCCCGGTTGGACCTCGGTGCGAGCCTCTACCGGGAAACCCTGGACGCTGATCTCGGCGTGCCGCCGATCGTCGCCCGCGACCTCGACATCGCAGGCCGGCTCAAGGCAGCCGGGTACCAGCAGGTCGCCGGAGACAGGTTCGAGAGACCCGTGCCTGACATTCCGGCCGGAATCTCCGGTCGTGCCCCGGCCGCCTACCGCGCCGCCGTCGATGTCCTCGTGCCCACCTACACGAGCCGGGCCCGGCAGAACGTGAGAGTAGGTCCCGACCTGGTAACGACGGAGGTCCGTGGTCTCCAGAAAGCTCTTGCGCGCGCTCCCGTCAAGCTGGCACTGGACTTGCGCCGGCTCAACGGCGACCTGCTCGCCGTAAAGCTGCTCTTCCCCGACGAAGTCAGCGCGCTAACCCTCAAGGCCTTCGCAACCACAGTACGGACCAAGCCCACAGACATCATCGACGTCTGGCGGTGCCTGGAGATCTGCTTCGCGGCCCAAGTTGACGCCGCGGCATTCAGCCGCGGAGCCGCGGCGGAGGGCGCGGCGATCATCCGGGATCTCTTCAAACACCGGGACGGCCCAGGCATGCTGGCACTGATCGATCAGCAACGCCTCAGCGGGGAGGCCGCACAGCGCGGATAGACCCGGATCCGTGCACTCATTGCACGCCTACTGTCACCAACCTGAGGTCCGGCCACATCAGGCTGGCCTCCAACAGAACCGCAAAGCCGTTCGGCGCTTATGGCGTGCCATGCGCCGACGTAAGGGCCGGGCTCCGGTGTATCGGCACGGCAGCTGCCCGGACCACGCTGAGGTTGCCCCGCTTTGACGGACAGGGTTGATGGCTTGGTCAGGCTACCTTCTGGGTCGGGTTGTGGTGGGTGGCTTCGAACTCGGCTGGTGTCTGGTAGCCGAGGCTGGAGTGCAGGCGGGTGCCGTTGTACCAGCCGATGTATTCGGTGACGGCCCGGCGGGCGCCAGTCCGGGTGGGCCAGGCCTGCAGGTCGATCAGCTCGCCTTTGATCGAGCCGAAAAAGCTCTCGGCGAGAGCGTTGTCCCAGCACTGGCCGGTGCGGCCGTGCGACAGCTCGACGTCGAAGTCGCCAGCCAGGCTGGCGAACGCGGCCGATGTGTACTGGGCGAGCTCAACCGGTCGTTGCAACACCGGGCTGTTGGAGCGAGCGTAGCTGTTGTTCGAAGACTTCGGCGGGGGTCTTCCAGTCGAGGGTCTTGCGGGGGCGGTTGTTGATTGCGAGGGCGATGGCTTCGAGGTCCTCGGCCGACCACCGGGACAGGTCGGTTCCTTTCGGGAAGTACTGGCGGAGCAGCCCGTTCGTGTTCTCGTTCGTTGGCCGCTGCCACGGCGAGTGCGGGTCGGCGAAGAACACCCTCGTGCCGGTGTCGAACGCGAACTGGGCATGGCCGGAGAGTTCTTTCCCGCGATCCCAGGTGAGGGTCTTGCGCAGTTGCTCGGGCAGCTTCGTCATCGACGCCGTCAGCGCGGTGTTCATCGCGACGGCGCCGTAGCCGCCGAGAGAGGGCCGTTCTTCACCGGTGGCTTCTCGCCCCAGCCCTCGATCCGGGGCAGGTGGACCAGGAGCGTGGACCGGCTGCTGCGCTCGACGAGCGTGCCGATCGCGGACCGGCCCGTCCCGATGATCAGATCCCCTTCCCAGTGCCCGGGGACCGCGCGGTCGGCGGCCTCGGCGGGCCGTTCGCTGATCACGACGTCTGCGGTGACATGGCCTTGCGGCTTGTTCCGCGACCGTGCCCGTGGCTCCCGCAGCGCCCGGCCCGTGCGCAGGCACGCCACCAGCTCCCGTTTGAGCGCGCCACGCCCCTCGATGAACAGCGCCTGGTAGATCGCCTCATGGCTGATGCGCATGGACTCATCATCGGGGAACTCGACCTTGAGCCGGTTGCTGATCTGCTCCGGGCTCCACGCCGTCGCCCATCGCCTGTCCTGCCGGTGCGGCTTATTCAGCCCCTTCCACGCCGGCGTCATCGGCCCGGCCACGACCGTACCATCAGGCCGGCGGACGCTGCCGGACAGCCGCTCCTGCACGTACTCACGCAGCCTGTCGTTGCTCACCAGCTTCGCTGTCTTCGGGCGCTTGGCGGCCTGCTGCGCTTTCCATTGCGCCACCACGGCGCGGTAGACGCGCTTCCCGCTCCTGGTCGCCGCGTTGCGGCGCAGCTCGCGCGACACGGTCCCCGGGTCACGGCCGAGCCGGCGGGCGATCTCTCGCACCCCGAAGTCCCGGGCACCCAGCAGCGCGATCTCCTCACGCTCGGCGAACGACAAGTAGCGGCCTGTCGGCTCGTGCAGGCTCAGCGGCGGCATCCCGCCAGCGTGGCGGAACCAGCGCGCTCCGACCGGCCACGACACGCCGACCGACTCCGCAGCCTCGACCGTCGTCACCCCGCCAGCGATCAGCCGCCAGAACTCCCGCTGCACCGCACGAGACGGCTCAGGCCGACCCGGTGACCGCATCGGCGGCCGCAACGCCCGATCCGCCGCCCACTGCCGCCGAGCACCCGCGGGCGCCTGCGGCATCTGCTTCCTGCTCGTCCCCATCGCACACCTCCGTGATCGAGGTGTTGCGACGACCAGTTGAATTCGCCCTGACAGCCCCTGTCGCTGTGAAAGATCACTCCCGGTCCGGGGTCGCGGGCCGCGACCGCGTTGGCGAGTGCGTCGGCGACCAGGCTGGTTCGCAGGTGATCGGCCGTCGCGTAGCCGACGACGCGGCGGGAGGCGATGTCGATGACGGTGGCCAGGTACAGCCACCCCTCCCAGGTGGAGATGTACGTGATGTCGCCGCACCAGCGGCTGTTGACCGCCGCAGCGTTCGCGGTGAAGTCCCGGCGGATCTTGTCGGCCCGCGCCGCGGCGGCCGGGTCGGCGATCGTGGTGCGCTTCCATCGCTTCGCCGCCCGGCCGCGCAGGCCGCTGGCGCGCATGATCCGGGCGACGCGCTTGCGGCCATGATGATGCCCGTCGCGGGCCAGCTGCGCGTGCACCCGCGGCGCGCCGTAACGGCCCCTCGAATCCGCGTGCACAGAACCGATCGCCACGGCGAGCTGCGCGTCGGCGCGCTCGCGGGCCGACGGCCCGGCCAGGTGCTGGTAGAAGGCGGCCCGGGAGACCTTCAGCAGCTCGCACGCCCGTTTGACGTTGCGCCTGCATGCCTTCTCCGCCTCGATGAACGGGTACACGTTCACCGGGTCTCCCTGGCGAAGAAAACTGTCGCCCGCTTGAGGATGTCGACGTCTTCGCGCAGCCGCCGGTTCTCCCGCCGCAGCTGCGCCAGCTCCTGCCGCTCGCCGGTGGTCAGGCCGCCGTCACTGATGGTCCCGGCATCCCGCCCGGCCTGCTTCACCCACTCGCGGACCGAGGTCTCGGTCAGGTCGAAGTCAGCAGCGATCTGGCCGACCGACCGGTCGCCGTGCTGGCACAGCTCGACGATCTCGGCCTTGAACTCCGGGGTGAACGAACGACGCGGCCGGGGCTTCTTCCCCATGCTCTCCATGATCGGACATCCTTCCGGGGGCGAACCCCTGATGGTGGATGTCCGTCAAAGCGGGTCAGGCTCAACGCACACCCAGAGCGCCATGACCCGACATTCCATGGAAGCGGCTGCCGTCAGGCCGGCGCTCGCGTGTCAATCATGCGGTCACCGTTGCCTGCTGCCGACCTGCGACGCCGACGCAACGAACTGGTGTGCCCGCTCGACCCAGCCGACAGAGCCAGTGTCGCGGAGACCACCGACGAAATCCGTGCCACTGCCGAGCTGATCGACGCCGCCTCGAAGATACTTCCCAACCTCCGCCTCTTCTGAAGCAGCTCCCTCCCTGATTAACGTCAGCCTTGATGATCTAAACCGGGACCGGTCAACAGGCGGAGCCACCCAGGGTGCGCGCAACCACAAGAAATCTCCAACGTCTCCCACCCCTCACCGATGCGCTGGCAGTCTGAGATCACGGCCCGACAACGCTCGCTCGTAGCCGATGTGAGCGAGTTCCGGCATCGCATTCTTATGCAGAGGCCAGCATCTCCATTCGTGATCAGCAATGCCGTGAGAGGTACGTGGCTGGGCGCTGATACCCCACCCTCCGGTGGGCCAGATCGCCGAATCTGAATGTCTATACGTTCAGTAGGTCATCACGGCTCGCTGGCTACAGATTGCCCGGCTCTGCTGCACAATGCCACCGCGGGACCGCCGGCTCGGGTCGGCCGATACCAGGGCTGTAGAAATGGGCGTGGTCTGGGACACTGCGTCTTCTGCGGCCGTCGTTGCGGCGTCGGTGGTGAGGGCGGTGATGTCGGCGGCTTCGGCGTCGTACTGTGCCCGACCAGATGAGCGATCTCCTCGACCGGCACGCCTTGCTCGCTCATGATCGATACGAAAGTGTGTAGCAGCTCCCGCGGGGTCCAGTCAGCGCCAACCGCGGCGTCCTCGCAGAGCTTCTTGAACTCGCGCCGAACATGCGACGCGTCGAGCGCTCTCCCCTGTTGCGTCGCGAACACAAGCCCGTTGTCCTCCCACAGCGGCCCGGCGATCAGCCGCTCCTGCGACTGCCTGGCCCGGTGCGCCTTCAGTGCCTCCGTTGCCGCAACGGGCAGTCGGAGCGTACGTCGCGACTTGTTCGTCTTCACGTCCCCGTGCGAGCGCACCGAACGCCACACCGCCACATGCGGCGGAACCGGCGGCACAGCGGCGGGAGAGCCGTCCAGGTCAACGTGATCCCACCGCAGCGCCCGCGCCTCCTCGGTCCGGCAGCCGGTCAGCAGGCACAGCATGATGTACGCGTACAGCCGGGACTTCCTGGCCTCCGCGATCAGCGCCTGAGCCTGCTCCAGCTTCAGCGACTTCGACGGCCGCCCGGCCGTGCCAGTCGGAACGCTTACCAGCGCCGCGACGTTCCGCCCGACCAGGTCGTTAGCCTCCGCCTGCTTGATCGCCCGAGTCAGTGAGTTAAGCGCGATCTGCAGCGTCCGCGTCGACCGGTCCGCCGACAGCTTCACCAATGCCGACCGGATCTGCCGCGCCGAGAGAGTCCGCAGCTTCGCCGCGCCGATCAGCTCCACTAGCGGGGCGAGCACCTCCCGGTAGGTCGAGACCGTCTTGGCCGACCGGCCATCCAGGCCATCAGCCAGCCAGTCAGTCATCCACGCACTGCCGGACCATATATGTGTGCGAGGTGTGCAGGCCTTTGCTCAGCTCTCGGTGAAGCACCTGGAGCTTCTCCTCGACCTCGGCCCGGCTCTGCCCGCTAGCCTTGCGCCGGGCCCGGGTACCGTCAGGCGCTTCCCCGAGGGAGATCACGCCGCGCCACCGGCCCGAGCACGCCTTGTGTTGCCGGGCGTCTAAGCATTCAGTGCCGGCCCGGTGGTCGTAGTAGATCGAGTCGTCGCCGTGACCGCGACGACTAGTAGTGTGCACCACAGCAGCTGCCTAACACACAACCGCCCTTTGGCAACTTTGGCTCCGACGCGTTCTTGGATCAAGATCCACAACGCTCTGACCTGGTCGGGATGGCGGGATTCGAACCCGCGGCCTCCTGCTCCCAAATCAGCTCCCGCCAGCCGCCAGACGTCGCCTCACGTCGCCCGATGCGGCCATGACCTGCTACAACAATCGCCTGACATCGCCGAACGTAGCTCAATGACTGTGCTTGTTCGCTCCACTTTGGCTCCCATCAGCAGGCCATTCGCACCGCAGATTCCGGGTCGATGTCGCACTTCGAACCCTCAAGCACGTACCCGGTCGACTCGGCTGACGGTGATGAGATCTGCCTCAAGTATGTAGACGACGCGGTAACTGCCAACGCGCAGACGGTGGTACTCGCCCGCGTGGAAGCCCTCACCAGGCAAGGGATCTTGGGCCAAGGCGGCGACCGCCGCGCCGATCGCCCGCATCCCGTCCTGGTCTGCCATGAAGCGGCGCGCCGATGCCCGCGCCATCGGAGACCATTCGATCCTCACGGCTCGGCGAGCAACTCGGCCATCGCCTGCTCGTGGGACACCGCGCCCGGCCGGCCAGCCGCTGCCCATTCGCGGTGTACCGCGAGAGTCGTCTCGATCTCCGCTGACTCGACAACCTCGGCGGGGGCCAGGCGCTCGACGGCCTCCAGCCGTCGCAAGTCGGCAAGGGGCACGATCGCCGCCTCCTGGCCGCCGAGATGGATGACCTCGTACGGCTCGCGCGGATCCGGCATCGCTGGCTGAGCGGTCATGACTGCCACCATAACGAGATCCGCCACCAGATGAGCGCCGGCGCGGCTATCCGCTGTCAGATCGACGGGTGCACACTCTGCGCGGCATGACAGTGCGTTGCAACCTCATGCCGGCGGAACTGACCGTTGGGCTTGCCAGAGAAATGGACTGATCATCGGTATGACAACGAACTGGCCGATTTTACCCGCGCGCACAGCTCAGAGTCCCTTATGCCCTCCCGAAGGGAAAGCTAGCGAAGCGAGCATAAAGGAACTCCCGGCACTCAGATTCAGAGGTTCCCCCTTTGCACGCTCGGTCCCGCGTCCATTCTCATCGACAATTCCGAGAGATCGGCGGTGTTGTAAGGAGGCTCGCGCAGGTCTGCTCGCATCGCCTGTATCAAGGTTCCTAGCGCAGGGGTGGACATGCCGGCCGCACCGATGTCTGCTGCCTCGCGGAGCACTACCTGGCCCGTCAACAACACATCCTGCGGCGCGATCAGCGCGAGAGTGTTGACGGCAGTGACTGCGTCAGCCAATGCGTTCGTATGCGCACGGCCGGCTTCGTTGTTCGCCCAGCAAGTCGGCCAGCGCATCGCGGAAGCTCGTGTTCGTGACGCCCCCGGACGTGAGAAGAAGCCTCACGCATGCCTCCTGCCCGCAGCGGTTGACGCTCTCCTCGAAAGCCGGTAGTCGGGTACATGGAACGTCAGACTGGCCACCATAGCGAAGCTCATCGCCGTTGCGACCCCCAAGCACCGCACGCACAGGCAGAGTCGCGCGTTAGGCAGTCGGCGCAGCACGCAATTGGAACGTCACGATCCCGGTGGCAGCGAGGGCATCGTTCGGCAGCCGATAGTGGCAACCCTTCGAAATAAGGGCGAGTCGACGGTTCCCTGCGCTGATGCCCAGGCATGAACTCAAGTTCGAGAGTGAGAGCGGGGGCCAATACGCTCCCACATCGGCTCCCCTCGAAAAGCTCCGGAGGGCACAATTTCGGCCTGCCGAACAGAACATCGAACAGCTCGGGCAGCCGTCTGCGATCTTCGGAGCCGTTGCACCAAGCTGCCGGAGTCGCCGGGTTCACCGGCGGATCGCAGTCGGCGTGCCGGCTCCCGAGCGACTGACTGGCGCGAACCGGACGCCTCCCCGCCGCCGCATTGACCCTTCCCTTAAATGGGTGATATCTTCCATCTATGCGCGCTGAGGCACCAGCTCTCATGCCGATTCTACGGTCCCAGCCACAGGCTGAGCTCCTGACGGTGCTCCTTCTCCACCCTGAGACCGAGTACAGCATCACCGAGCTGTCGGCGAAACTTGGCACCCCGTTGACCACCATCCAGCGCGAGGTTAATCGTCTTTCACAGGCTGGCCTGATCAACGAGCGGCGTGTGGGCCGGACCAGGGTGGTGTCCGCTAATCCGGCGGGCCGATATACGCGGCCGCTTACCGAGCTGCTGACCGTGGCATTCGGGCCGCACGTGGTTATCGGGGAGGAGTTCGCCGACATTCCCGCCGCCGGCGTCGCGATCTACGGGTCGTGGGCAGCGCGCTACCACGGCGTCGCCGGCCCGCCCCCGGCAGATCTCGATGTCCTGGTCGTCGGAGAGCCGTCCCGGGCGGATATCTACGATGCCGCGGAGCAAGCCGAGCAGCGGATCGGCTTCCCGGTAAACGTGACTCTTTCCAGCCCCGCCCGGTGGACTGCCGCCTCGGATGCACTCGTCCAGCAGATCCGGTCTTCCCCCGTGGTCTGGGTCATCGGACCGCCCGAGGACGCCAGGAGCCCCCGTGATCGAACGGCTCCTCGAGGAGAGGCGCCTGGAACGTGTCCAGGGTGCTCAAGCCGACGGCTCGCCCTGGCTAGACCGTGCCCGGCAAACCATAGCTGCCGCACGCGCCATTGAGCAGGCGAGTCCGGAAAGCGCATTCGTGCTCGCCTACGACGCGGCACGCCAAGCATGCACAGCCCTGCTCGCCCAGCAGGGCCTCCGTCCTACGACATCCGGCGGCCACTACGCGGTCGAGGAATCCGTGAGGGCGCAGTTCGGAACCATCCTGCGGCCTTTCGGCGCCCTTCGACGGCGACGCAACGAGCTGGAGTACCCGCTGGATCCAGCCGACAGAGCCAGTGCCGCTGAGACTGCCGACGGAATCCGCGCCGCCGCCGAGCTGATCGACGTTGCCGTGAAGATACTTCCCAACCTCGGCTTCTTCTGATCACCTCACCGGCCAGACCCGACGCACCGAACCAGACACAGCCTCAGCCCATCAGCAAGATCGTCGACCTCCCTAGCTGGCTCTGCCCGCGCGCGGACGACGAATGAACACGCAGGGGGCAGGGCGGGCACGGTGACACGACCAACCCTGAAATGTCATCTGGCCAGAAATATCCGCCGACCTGCGCTACAGGGATATCTTCCCTTCATGACGGCGGCCACGAGAAACTGCCCGGAGACGGCCATGTAGCTGCCCGCTGGCGGACATGAAATCCGCCCGGCGGCGGTCATCGGATCTGCCCGACACGATCTTGACCGTTCCCTGCCGGTTACCCGGCGGGGGTCCCCTTCCCGGCTTGGCTGAGCGGTGCCAACCGTACTCAGCTAGGTGCCGGGAAGGGGACAAGTGAAGTCTGCCGAGGGGATCATGAAAATACTGGAGGCTTACGACCTGACAGGGTCGCTGCGGGATGCGGCCGAGCTGGCGGGCTGCTCCCATCACACCGTCGGGCGGTATGTGGCCGGGCGGGAGTGCGGCCGGGCACCCGGCCGGGTGGCTGCGCGTGCCAGCGTGATCGACCCGTTCCGGGAGAAGCTGGAGGAACTGGTTGACCGGTCGCACGGGAAGATCCGCGCGGACGTGGCGCACGACAAGATCACGGCGATGGGGTATGGCGGGTCGGAGCGGACGACCCGCCGGGCGGTCGCCGAGGCCAAGGCCGCGTGGCGGGCCGGGCGGCGGCGGGTGTTCCGGCCGTGGGTGCCCGAGCCGGGCATGTGGGCGCAGTATGACTTCGGTGACGGCCCGCAGATCGGGTCCGCGGCGACGATCCTGTTCTGTTTCTGGCTGGCCTGGTCACGGTTCCGGGTGGTGCTGCCGTTGCTGGACCGGTCGTGGCCGAGCGTGGCCGGGGCGATCGACGTGGCGCTGCGGCGGGCCGGCGGGGTGCCGACTTACCTGCTGACCGATAACGAGAAGACCGTGACGGTCGAGCATGTCGCCAGGCTGCCCGTGCGCAACCCGGCCGCGGTGGTGTTCGGCCGGCATTACGGCCTGAGCATCGCCACGTGCGTGCCGTATGACCCCGCGTCCAAGGGCGGGTCGGAGTCGACGGTGAAGGTCGCCAAGGCGGATGGCGGGCATCCCGTCGCGCAGCAGCTCCACCGCGTGCCGGAACGACACGCCCTCCGCCCGCATCACCCAGTCGATCACACTGCCGCCGGCCTGGCAGGCGCCCAGGCAGTGCCACAGGTTCCTCGCCGGGCTGATCACCAGCGACGGCGTGCCGTCCGCGTGGAACGGGCAGCACCCGGTCAGGTCCGCCCCGGTCGTGCGCAGCGTCACCCCGGCCGCCTCCGCCAGCGAGACCAGTGACACCTGTTCCTTCAGCCGCTCCACCAGATCGTCGGGGATGCGCGCCACGCCGCCCTCCGCAAAAATCATGGAACTATCATCAGGTGGCAACATGCTATGCCATGGGATGCACTTCATGGCAAGCAGCAACGCCACCGGAGGCAAGCATGACCGTCATCAGCGCAGCACAATGGGCCTCACGTGACGACCACGGAGGCCACCACATGCCCAGCCCGTTCCTCCCCGGCCGGCTCCGCGAGCTGCGCGCCGAGCAGGGCCTGTCCCAGGCCGACCTCGCCGGCAAGATCGGCAGCGACGCCCGCCAGGTCAGCCGATACGAAAACGGCAGGGTCGCCCCCAGCCTCGAAGCCGTCGTCCGCATCGCCGAGACCTTTAACGTCAGCGTCGACTACCTCGTCACCCCCGACGCGCCCCGCCGCCCCCTGCACGCCCCCGGCAACGCGCTCGACGCCCGCCTCGCCGACCTCAGCCAGCTCACCGACGACGAGCGCGCCACCATCACCGCCGTCATCGACGCCATCACCACCAAAGCCAAACTCCGCCTCATCACCGGCGGAGCCAGCTAACCCAGCGAGTCAGCCGCTGGCCGCCTCGTCCACGATCCGCGTCACCACGCCGGTGCCGACAGGGTCAGGCAAGCGGCTCGATGAACGTCGCCTGTGTCGGCTCGAACGGCGAGTCCATCGACGCCATCCCCGCCGCGACCTCCGCATCACCTCCGGCGAAGTCCGGCGGCGCATCCGGCAGACCTGGCACGTCGCCCGCGAAAAACGCGGCACCCCGCGCCACGACAGTCATCTCGGCATCAGGGAAAAAGAACAGCCTGAGGCAGACCACCCCGTCCTGATTTGCAGGCACCGAGCCCACAACGTTCCACGCCGTGCGGGCAGAGGACCGCCGGTCACTGTTCCAGCTCAGATCCTCCACGCCGCGCAAGACGATCAGCCCGGTATCCGCCATCCGCAGCTGCAGAGCACCTCGAAGATCGAACAGCAGGCCGACGCGCATGTTCACCGCGTCGAAGACCACCTCGTTCAGCCGCGCCTCCTGAAGGGCGTCCTTCTCCGTCAGCGGGTCCATCTCCGGACTGCCCACCATGGCGGCTACCGGAGCGCCAGCCATCAGTTCCCGTGGCGTCATCACGGCCCCCACGCCCAGTGCCAGAACGGATCCGCCGGCGAGATGTTAGGACTGCCGGTGAACGGGTTCACTGTCTGGCCACCCTCGTTGAAGTACGACACATACCCGTTCGGGTAGAGGTACTTCCCAGACGTCACCGGGTCCATCACCCGGACACCGGCAACGCGGGCATCGAGCGGGCTGCCGCCGCTACCGCCTGTGAACTGGAAACCGTTACCCGTGCGAACCGGAGTCGGCCCGGTCGCCCCCTCGGGAACGCGGATCACCTCGCCGTTGGACTTGGCGATAAAGCTGGGTCCACGAGCAGCCGCGCTGGCTCCTGCGTCTTCTGCGGCAACACACGCACCCGACACGAACCGAGCCTGCGAGAGCCCATAACCCCGACCCTCACCAGCAGAAACAGCACGCGAGACCACGACGGTGAAGATCATTCCGGAGTGATGCGCCCCGACGCGGTTCCCGGCCGCGGGAGCCGCTGACGCCGGCGCGGCGACCGACGGCAGCGCCAGCGCGACGACAGCAGCCACCGCCGCTATGGCGGCTGACAGGAAAGCACCCCGGCGCCGGGCTGGCTGCATGCGCTGAAGTCTGGCAGCACCGCGGCGGCGATAGCGGCCGGGAACGCCGGCCCGGCGGCGGGTTCTGGCGGTGATCCCCCGGCCGGGAACGGCCAGGGGCACCGGCAGGGCCGCGTTCCCGCGGCGAGAACAGCCGGCCCGCGCGGCGGGAACGGGTCCCGGCGGCGATGCTGCCGGCCGGGGACGGCCGGGACTGCCGCCAGGACCGGCGGGGAACGCCCGCAGGGCAGACTGGTCAGGCGTCAGGCGGCGGCGGTGGGGCGGAAGGTGATGTCCAGCTCGGCGTCCAGCGCCCGGGCCAGGCGGGCCAGCAGCGGGACGGTCGGGGTGGCGCCACCGGACTCCAGCCGGGACAGCTGCGGCTGGGTCATCCCGGCCCGGGCCGCCAGCTCGGCCTGGGTTAGGCCCACGGTGGTCCGCCGGTCGTAGACCAGCTGGCCCAGCAGCAGCGCCGCCCGGGCCTCGTCGTAGGCGGCGTCATGCCGCTGCGCGCCGGTCCGCTCCCACCGGGCATGCCCGGTCCCCGTGCTGCCGCTCATCAGTCCCACTTCCGCTCGTAGAGGTCCCTGGCGATGCCGTGGTCGGGGTGCCCGGCCGCGTGGCCCCGCTCGCAGGCCCGCTGCGCCGCGATCGCCCGGTCCACCTCGGCCCGCTCGTGCTGGCGGGTCTTGGCGAACACCGTCAGCAGCACCACCCGCCTGCCCGGGGCCAGCCAGTAACTGACCCGCACGTCCCCGCGGTGCAGGTGGAACCGCAGTTCCCGGGTCTTGCCGCCCAGGTGCCGCGAGTACGGCTCCCCGAGCGTCTCAGCCCGCTCGGCCAGCAGGTCAGCCGCCGCCTCGGCCCTGGCGTACTGCTCCAGCGGCAGCCCGTCGAGCCAGGACCGCACCTCCGGCTCCACCTCGATCTCGAACCGCCCCGGCATACCACCCAGTGTATATACCACCTCCGGGATGCGGGAACCCTCCGCCGCGCACCTGACACCGGGGGCGGGCAGCGGAGGGCAGCGCCCGGGCCCTGGCCTCCGGCGGCCCGCGAGCGGCTGAAAGACAAGACCGCAGCGACCAGCCAGCCCGCCCGCCGGCAGCTGAGAAAGAACCCCGACGCCGCGCGCCCGGACGACAGCGAGCCGTCCGGCCGCGAACGCAGCCTGCCGTCAGGCCGCCGGTCACGGCAGCCGTCATCTGGCCGGCCCCGGAAATGAAGCCTCCCGACGTGACACCTCTTGCACCCATGCCGGAACTGTCGTGAATCGCATCAGATGCGAAGTTGCCGCATCGCGTCAGATGAGGGCTCCGGCGGCGGCAGGGAGCCCCCGGCCGGGCTGCGTCCCTGGTGCGGGTGAAAGAAAGCTGGCGGGGGGCCGTCCTCCCGGCGCCGGCATCGTGACACCGCCCGCGATCACGGTCAAGGGCGCTCGCTGCGCTCGCGTCGCTGACGCGATGGCGCGCGCGCCACCCTGGACCGTGATCCGCGGACGGCATGACCGGCGCCTGTCGGGACGACGGCCAGGTGCGGAGGATCATTCAGCCGGATTGGCGGCGGCCCAGGTGAGATGGTTCTGCGCCATGTCGAGGGCCTTGTGCAGCCGCCGGGCGGACGCGACCGCGGCATCCAGTCTGGCGGTGACGGCGGCGAGCACCGCGCCGGGGTCGCCGGCCTGGTCCCCGGCAACGACCGCCACCCGCCCCGCCTGCACTTCGGCGGTCAGGAACGCGAGGATCTGGGCCAGGGCCTGCGGCAGCCGCGAGGCGAGCAGGGCCAGCTGCCCGGTCACGTCGTAGGCATCAGCGGGGAAGACCAGCCCGCCCGCTCCCGGCAGGGTCGCGTGGTTCAGCGCCCGCACCGCCTCCGCCGCCTCGCCCGCCAGCCCGGCAGGGCCGGTCACGGCAAGGCTCCCGGTGATCCGGCAGGCGGGCGGTTCTCTTCGGAATCTTCCTCATCCAGGACAGCAAGCAGCTCCGACACCGCCACCTTCCGCTCCCCGGCACCAGGACCATGACGGTCACGAGTGGTGCGGGGCGTGTTCGCTGCGGCGGGGTGGGTAGCAGCATGGATGGCCTGCAGTGCCCTGACGGAGACCTGGGCGTAGATCTGGGTGGTGGACAGCTCGGCGTGGCCGAGCATCGCCTGGATGTAGCGGATGTCGGCGCCGCCCTCGAGCATGAGGGTGGCCATCGTGTGCCGGAACAGGTGACACGCCCCGGCCTTGGGCACCCCGGACGCCTTCACGTATCCGGACGCGATCCGGGTCAGCGCATCCAGCGCCAGTGCCGTGCCCTCACCGGTCAGGAACAGCGTCCCGTCATCGTCCCCGGCCACCGCGAGCTTCGGCCGGACCTCGGCGAGATACTTGCGCACCCAGGCAAGGCCGCGTTCGCCGATGGGGATGAGCCGGTCCTTCTTCCCCTTGCCCTGCCGGACCAGCAGCGTGGCCCGTTCGTGGTCGATGTCGGTCACGGCGAGATGCGCCAGCTCCGCCCGGCGGATCCCCGTCGAGTAGAACACCTCCAGGATCACCCGGTCCCGGACGCCGGCCGGGTCATCAAGGTCGGGCCGGGCCAGGACCAGCTCGGCCTCCGCGATCGTGAGCGCCGGGCGGGGCAGCCTGCGCTCCGCCTTCGGCAGCTCGATCTCCGAGGCCGGGTTGTGCAGCACGTGCCGCTGCCTCGCGGCCCACTTGTAGAACGCCCGGACCGCCATCAGCCGCTGGCGACTGGGACCGGAACGACAGCGGGTCCCCGCTGGCCTTGCGGTAGTGGAACAGGTGCCGCTGGTAGGACTCCAGCACCGGCCGGGTCACCTCCGCCGGGCGGGTGATGCCCCGTTCGGCCAGCCAGGCCACCAGGAACGACAGCATGTGCCGGCGGTTGCCGATGGTCCGCTCGCGAGTAGCCGCGGGCGGCCATGTGCTCGCAGAACTCCCCGATCAGGCGGGGGAACCCGGACAGGTCTGAGCGATCCCCGGGAATCGCGGCCGGCGCCCGGTAGCCGTCCCGGCCGGTCACCGGGCACCGCCGCGGCTGCGGCTACGACCCGGTGACTGGCCTGGCCCGGATCAGCGTTTCCCGCGTGATCACCATCACCGGCGGCCCTCGCATGCCCGCTGGCCAGGCCATTCAGCCTGACCGGGGCGGACCGGCCAGGGGCCGACCGAGGGCCCGACCAGACCCCGACCGGGGGCCGACCGGGAGTCCTTCAGGGCCGACCGGTTCGCGGTCGCAGCCGCATCCCCGCTGCTACCGGCCGGCGGCTGCCAGGCCAGCTCGTAGCAGAACCCGCCCGAGCCGGTCCGGTGGCAGATGACCAGCTCGTAGTCGGCCAGGCGGGCCAGGTGCACCTTCAGCTGCGTGTCCCCGAACGGGAGGGCCTCGCGGAGCTGCCGGCGGGTGAACCGCACCAGATCCCGGTCTAGGCCCTCGGCCTGGCACCGCCCGGTCACGTAGCCGGCGATGGCGTCGAGGAGACGGCGGGTGCCGGGCGGCAGCTCGTCCAGCGACCGGCTGACCACCTCGGCGGCGAGCCGGTCCGCCAGCTCGATGTCCGCCGGCGTGGTCTCGACGTAGCGGATCACCTGGCCGCCGCGGGTGACGGTCTTGACCTCGCGCTGATGCTGGTGCAGCAGCGTGACCGCGGCGATCAGCGTCAGGTACTTCATATGATCCCGGCGGGTGCGCACCGTGGCGTCGGCGAACGTCAGCGACCCGGCATAAGGGTTGACCACCGCAAGGGGCTCGATCAGCCGCTGCGCGTCCTGGTGCAGCTTCCTGGTCATATCTGCTTCCGTGCTGGCCAGCAGCCCGTCCAGCGTCTGGGATGCCCGCTGCCGGTCATGGATCGCCCTGGTCTGCGCCCGGCCCTCATCGACGGTCAGCACGATGCAGCGGTTCAGCAGTTCCTCGTCCACGTCGATCGCGGTGGTCAGGAAGATCGCCGCCGGCCCGGTGACCGTATAGGTGTGGGTGACCAGCCGCCCGGACACCGTGTCCTTGCCGGTGGAGGCGATCGACAGCTCCCCGTCGGAGGACAGCAGCTTCAGCGCGTAGGCGGCCCGCTCCGCGCCTTCCTCCTCCGCGACGGCCAGCACCTTGTGCGCCAGGTCAGGCTCGCCCATGTAAAACAAGCTCTGGCCGGTCATCGCCGAGAACCGCACCCGGTCCTCGGCCGGCACGAACGCCAGCACCGCGTCCATCAGCGCGCTCTTGCCCGCCGCCGAGGTGGACTGCACGATCACCGCCAGCGGCCGGGGCAGCTTCCGCGACACCGCGCCCAGGTAGCCGGTCAGGCAGTTGACGGACTCGCTGGTCATCCCCGCCCTGGCGAAGTCCGACACGATCCGGCCGGCCAGGTCCGGGTCGCGCAGCAGGCCCAGCGCCGCGATCCGGTCGGCGTCGCTCATCGGCTCCGGCTCATCGGCGGGTGCCTGCGCCGCCGTCACCGCCTCATCAGCCAGCCCCTCGCACGCCAGCAGCACCCGGCCCAGATCCCTTTTCACGATGTCGGGATCCAGGCCCAGCTCGCCTGCGGCGGCCGCGATGAACACCGAGCGGGCACGCGCCGAATACAGGTCGAGGGTGTCGACATGGAACCGGGATCCGCCATCACCGTCGGCAGCAGACGCCATGACGTTGACCCGCAGCACGTCGAACGAGCTGGCCTTGTCCAGGCCGCGGACCCGCCACCGGCGCTCCCCGAACGTCAGCACCACTTCCCGCCCGGTGACCTGAGCCGCTGGCACGCCGGCCACCGCGGGGGCAGGCGAGATCGCAGCCGGGGAAACCGGGGCGGGCGGCTCCTGCACAGCGGAAGCCACGGTGTGGGCCAGTTCAGGCTCCGGCACGGCCGGCGGGAGCCGGCGGCTGACAGGAGACCCCGCTCAGGCTCCGGGACGGCCGGCTGCGGTGCCGGGAGCGGCGCGTTGCGGCGGGCCGGGCCAGGGCCGCTGCCCATCCACGATGCGGAGCGGATGAGCCGGCCCAGCGCGTCCGTGGCGTTGCGCGCTCCTGCTGCCACGTCGCTGGCGTCCTGCCCGGCGGGGAACTCGACGCGGAAGCACTCGGCCCCGGCGGCGGTCAGCTCCGCGGCGAGTTCGGCTGCGGCCTCGTCGCCGGCGTCGTCGCGGTCGTAGGCGATCAGCACCCGCCGCACCTGATGCTCAGCGAACGCCCGCTGGTGGCCGGCGGTGAACCCGCCCGCACCGAAGGACGCGGTGACGTGCCGGAAGCCGGCGCACCAGAATGTCAGCGCGTCGATCAGCGACTCGCACAAGATGATCTCATCGCTGGCGGGCAGCGCCGCCAGGTTCCAGACGCCGCGGTGCGGGCCGGGCAGGTAAAGATGCGCCGGAGTCCCGGCCCGCAGGTCATCGCGGACCTTCCGGCCGTAGACCTCAGCCACGTGCCCGTGCTCATCCGGCACCGGCACGATGAGCGAGCCGGCGAAGTGCTCGTGCCCGGAGGCCCGGAAGATGCCCAGCTTCTCCAGCCGGCCCCGGATCTGAGCGCCGTCCTTGCGGCGCTTGTCCGGCAGCCGCAGCCCCAGCGTCCGGTCGGCATACCCCAGCCGGAAGGTCTCGATCGCCTCCGGGTGACCGATCCTGCGCCGTGCCAGGTAGCCCAGCGCGTCCGGCGAATCCAGCAGCACCCGGTGGTAGTAATCCGCGACCTGGCCCAGCAGCTCATCATCGGCCGCGTCACGTTCCAGCGGCGAGGCCAGCTTGCGGACCGTCGACCGGCCCGGCGCCCGCCCCGCCGGGGAGATGGCGGGCATCCCGTCGCGCAGCAGCTCCACCGCGTGCCGGAACGACACGCCCTCCGCCCGCATCACCCAGTCGATCACACTGCCGCCGGCCTGGCAGGCGCCCAGGCAGTGCCACAGGTTCCTCGCCGGGCTGATAACCAGCGACGGCGTGCCGTCCGCGTGGAACGGGCAGCACCCCGACAGGTCCGCCCCGGTCGTGCGCAGCGTCACCCCGGCCGCCTCCGCCAGCGAGACCAGTGACACCTGTTCCTTCAGCCGCTCCACCAGATCGTCGGGGATGCGCGCCACGCCGCCCTCCAGAAAATCATGGAACTATCATCAGGTGGCAACATGCTATGCCATGAGATGCACTTCATGGCAAGCAATAACGCCACCGGAGGCAAGCATGACCGTCATCAGCGCAGCACAATGGGCCTCACGTGACGACCACGGAGGCCACCACATGCCCAGCCCGTTCCTCCCCGGCCGGCTCCGCGAGCTGCGCGCCGAGCAGGGCCTGTCCCAGGCCGAGCTCGCCGTGAAGATTGGCAGTGACGCCCGCCAGGTCAGCCGATACGAGAACGGGAGAGTCGCCCCCAGCCTCGAAGCCGTCGTCCGCATCGCCGAGACCTTCAACGTCAGCGTCGACTACCTCGTCACCCCCGACGCTCCCCGCCGCCCCCTGCACGCCCCCGGCAACGCACTCGACGCCCGACTCGCCGACCTCAGCCAGCTCACCGACGACGAGCGCGCCACCATCACCGCCGTCATCGACGCCATCACCACCAAGGCCAAGCTCCGCCTCATAACCGGCGGGGCCAGCTGACCGGCTGCGTCAGGCGCCCCAGCCTCGTCGGCCAGCCGCATCACGACACCCTCGCCGACGGCCCGGCCATACCAGAGCGCGAACGTCGCGCCAGGCGTCGCGTAGACCGCCGCCTCATCAGCCCAGAACCTGATGACCACAGGAACCTCCTCCGCGCCGGGAACCAGCGCGCCCCCGTCGGCGACGTCGATCACCGCACCGATCCTCACGTCCCCGCCTGTCTGCTCCAGCGGCGGGAAGACAAGCAGCAGCGAGCGAGCACCAGACGGCAACGGGCTCTGCAGCCCGCCCCGCTCGGCCGGGAGCAGCCCGAGCCGCGCTGCTACGACCCGCACGGCAGTCAGGCAAGCGGCTCGATGAACGTCGCCTGTGTCGGCTCGAACGGCGAGTCCATCGACGCCATCCCCGCGGCGACTTCCACATCACCGCCGGCGAAGTCCGGCGGCGTGTCCGGCAGGCCGGGCACGTCGCCCGCGAAGAAAGCGGCGCTCCGGGCCACCACCGTCAGTTCGGCGGAGGGGAAGAAGATCAGCCTCAGATTGACGACCCCGTCATGATTGGACGGCACTGAAGTGTCAACATTCCACGACGTGCGTGAGGTAGAGCGTCGCTCCGCCCGCCACTCGAAAGCCTCAACGCCGCCAAGAACGATCAGCCCGGTGTTAGCCATCCGCAGCTGCTCCGCGACACGAAGGTCGAACAGCAGGCCGACGCGCCTGTTCACCGCGTCGAAGACCGCTTCAACCAGCGGCGCGGACACCAGAGCGTCCTTCTCGGTCAGCGGGTCCATCTCCGGGCTGCCCACCAGGGCAGTCACCCGAGCGCCTGCTAGCAGGTCCCGTGGCGTCATCACGACCCCCATGCCCAGTGCCAGAACGGATCCGACCGGGCGATCGTCTGGCCGGTGAACGGATTCACCGTCTGGCCAGCCTCGTTGAAGTACGACACATAACCATTCGGATAGAGATACTTCCCGGACGTCACCGGATCCATGATCCGGACACCCGCCACCCTGGAATCGAGCGAACCCCCGCCACTCCCGCCATTGAACTGGAAGCCTTTACCGCTCTCCGCTGGTATCGGGCCATCCGCGCCCTCCGGCACCTGGATCACTTCCCCGTTCGAGTTGGCGACAAAGCCCGGCCCGCGTGCCGCTGCCGCCCCGGCGTCTTCTGCGGCACGGCCGCACGCGGGCCGAGAAAGTTAAGTCATTGCAGCGCAGTGTCGATCTCAATACGCAGCGAATCAGCGCGTCGTCTCAGCTCTGGCGACAGATCCAGCTTGTCCTCGCCAAGCTGGGTTAGAGTCCAGCGCAGGCCCATTAGGATCTCGGTTGACGTAGATCCCCCATCAATCACGGCATCGATCTTGTCTGCCCACTCCTTGTAGCCGGCGTCCCAGAGATCAGCGCCAAGTGCGCGGCTTGCGGCGTAGTAGTCGAGGGCCATCGTTAGAACCCCTTTGGATCGAATACAGAGAACCAGTTGAGATCCACGCCGCCAGGCGGCACGACAACCTCTATGCCCCCGCCTGGATTGGTGCCTACAGCAGGTGCCTCGCGAGTGATGAAGGGAACGCCGCTAGGCACGGTACCTTCCTCGAAGAAGTCGGCGTTAATTACGTTCTCGGCCGGAATCCCATAGCGGCCTGCGAAGCCAGGGGTCATCGGATGCTCAAACGACCAGAACTGCGCTTCGGCCGCCTGGCTCTTGCCCAGCGTACCTACTCGGTAGAGCGGAGCGCCGGCCTGAACGTCGGCACGGGCAGCAAGGGCAGCCTTCGAGCTACCTTGGATCGCGGGGCCGTAGGGCGTGTTAATGCTTGGAATCGGATCTTCTGGGGCTACTACGCCGAGGCCTTCGGTCGCGTCGGCTGCTTCGCCGCCGGGGACGAGGAATACGGCGATGTCGAAAATGTGGCTGCCGAGGGCATAGCTCGACTTGGCGGGGTCGCCGATGGGCAGCGAGGAGGGGGCGAAAGCGCTGATGACCGGGCCGGCCGGGCTGATCGCAGCGGTGAAGCTTCGTGCCAGCCTGTAAGCGGGGTTGACTAGGCCGCCGACAAAGTCGGTAAAGCTGGGGCCTGTCGTTTTCTTTGTGTTTGAGCCTTCCTGCGTGATCGTTTCTACTGGGGGTCGAGGCGGTCGCCGTATGCCAGGGCGAACGCGTTCAGTGCTTTCTTCCAGCCGCTGAGGCGGGCGCTGATGTTGCCTCCTTTTTTGTGCTTTTCCCGGATGACCAGGTAGAGGACCTTGAGCGCGGCTTGCTCGGTGGGGAAATGACCGCGGCGGCGGGTGGCCTGGTGGAACCGGGAGTTCAGGCTTTCGATCATGTTAGTGGTGTAGATGACGGTTCTTATCTCGACGTCGAAAGCCAGGAACGGGATGAACCGTTCCCATGCGGCCTCCCACATCCGGATGACGGCGGGGTACCTGGCTCCCCACTTGCCGGCGAACTCGGCGAAGCGGGCGGCGGCTTCGCCGGCGTTGGGCGCGGTGTAGATCGAGCGGAGCGCCGGGGTGATGGCCTGCCAGTCCTTGCGGTTGGTGTACCGCAGCGTGCCTCGCACCAGATGAACGACACAGACTCCCGCTGTCAACCTTCCCGCGCGGAACGGAGGGGTCCGGTGGCGGCGTGAGGGCATGACTGAGGGGCCTGCGTCGTGGCTGGCGCAAGCCCTGACTGGCGAGGAGGAGGTCGTTAGCTCGCGGGGGCGGCCTTGCCTTTGCGGTGCCGGGCGGCGTCGTAGACAGCGTGGTCGGTCCAGCAGCGCCACAGGATCCGGGTCCAGCGAGCACCGATGCCGCGCAGTGCCCGGCTGTGCAACTGGCCGCGGGCGCGGGCTTGCTGGTAGGCGTCATGTGCCCAGTCGTCCTCGCGGACGGAGACGAAGGTCCACCAGTCGATGGTGTGGCGCATCCGCTTGTTGGCGGCGTAGCGGAACCGGACGCTGCGGCTGCGGCCGCTGGCCCAGGTGACCGGTGCGGTGCCGGTCTCGGCCAGCAGCGTGTCGGCGGTCGGGAACCGGCCGCGGTCCTCGCCCATCTCCGCCAGCAGCGTCGCCGCGGTGATGTCGCCCATGCCGGGGAAGCTGAGAAGTTAGTGCGACTTCGAACCAAGGGCATGGACGACCGACCCCCTGGCGCAGCAGACCGACAGCCGCGCGATCGTTCTTCCCGCTGGTCTGCTGCGCGGGCAGAACTCGGATCGAGCCCGTACGCTCCGGCCATGGTGGATGTCCGTCAAAGCGGGTCGGGCTCAGCTTTCCGGGAGATTCGCGAAGTTGTGCGTGGCGTGCGCCGACTTCGCACCCTGGTGCCATACGTTCCCGTTTACTCGGAGCTTGCCTTCACGGAAGCATCGGAAGCAGCTCGAGCCACCCGCTTAGTGAAGCTCGCTGGTCCTCCGCTAGATATTCGACGCCGGGCTCTATCAGCTTCAGCCAGGTTTTGACGTTCCGCAGCGACCGGATATCAGATATCGGCGCGTCTTGCCAGCAACGGGCAGTCGCCCGTGCAGTGGGCAAGTCCATTGGAACTGATGCGAGAAACACCTCCAGGACACAGCTCATCTCGGCAGTTCGCAACGGCGCATCCTCATCTGGCCCGCGGAGATAGGCCATTCGGGCGTGGATTTCCTTCTCGGTTGAGACTGGCCGCGGGAGCGCACCGACGCGCCGGCCTGCCTCGATGGCCGCTAGCGCTGTGTCGTGGAAGGCTCGGCGCTCGGCGCTCGTGGCCGCGCCCCAGATCCTCAATGAAGCGTGATCGATGACACCCAGCCATTTGTTTACGTTTTGGCCGAGCTTCTCTTCACCGCCCTCTTCTAGCCACCACTTGAGCGCAGCAGCGTCACCCCTAGGCCAGTCCGGTCCGGAGGTCGATCCCGAGCCCCTACTATTCGCCAACATAAGGATCCACTCCCGCGAACGTAATACCGGCCGCAGCGAACGCATCGACACCGAGCTGCAGGTTTTCCACAGGAGTCTCGAAGTGACCGCTGTAATTGGTAATGCTCATTCCGTACGGGGCTGATCCAGCGGCCTGCGCGATTTCCGCCTCACCCGCAGCTTGTACGCCATCGCCACCGCTCAGGAAGGAGTGTGGTACTTCTATCCCGTTCACGAACTTTGGCATAACCACCAGAGAACCGTCCTCAAGAACCGCCCACTTGATAGTGTCGTTGCCTCCGATCACGCCCGTCCAACCCGGATCTCCTGGAGAGACCGGCCGGGGCTCCACTCCAGCACGCTCCATGTCCGCCTGCTCCTGCTGGAACTGATCAAGCAGCTTGTTCGGGAGGATAACGCCGGCAAAAACCCCGCCGCTGCCCAGCAGCGTCTTGATTCCCAATGACCATGAGTTCTGCAGCCCAACGCCACGCAGGGGGTCCATGAGGTACGAGCCGAACGGCCCGGCGCATGCCCCGCGGTAGGGCCCGTTGAAGCAGATCCGTGCCCAGTCCGCCGCCTCGGCACCAGCACCGTGAGCAGGGCCGAAGGTATCAGTGGCCCAGTCCCAGGCCGCCCTGTACACCGGCAGGCGGGGGTCGCTGGAGCTGACATCGACGTGCGGGCTCACCGAAATGACCGGCGGTGTAGTGGTTCCGCCCGTGCTCGTCCCCCCGGTTCCGTTCCCGTTGCGAGGGTCAGCGCCGATGACGGGGCACGTGAACGTAGTGGTGCTCCTGCATAGTCCGGTCGGGGACTGTAAGAAATTTCGTGTTTGAGCCTTCGGCGTGGTCCGTCGAGCCGGGATGAGATCTCGGCTAGAAGGGCTCACATGATGTCAGCGGAGATCAAGAAGGATCAAGCTCGCGAACAGGCCGGCGGTTCGGCTGCGGACAGCCCCGGCGGTGACGGTGGCGTGTCGCCGGAGCTGGCCGATGAGGCGTGGCGGCAGTCGATGGCCGAGCAGCTGGTGCAGCGGTCCCGGGAGGGCGGGATGAAGCTGGTCGGCCCGGACGGGCTGCTGGCCGGGATCACCAAGACGGTGCTGGAGACGGCGCTGGAGACTGAGCTGTCCGATCACCTGGGTTTCGGTAAGGGCGACACGGCCGGACAGGGCGCGGCGAACGTCCGCAACGGTCACAGCGGCAAGACGGTGCAGACGGACCTGGGGCCGGTGCGGATCTCGGTGCCGCGGGACCGGGCCGGGAGCTTCGAGCCGCTGGTGGTGCCCAAGCACGTCCGGCGGGTCGGCGGGTTCAACGAGGCGATCATCAGCCTGTACGCCAAGGGCCTGACGACCGGCGAGATCCAGGCGCACCTGGCTGAGGTGTACGGCGCGGAGGTGTCGCGGGACCTGATCTCCAAGGTCACCGACGCGGTGAACGAGGAACTGGCGGCATGGCGGAACCGGCCGCTGGACCGCATCTGCCCGGTCATGTTCATCGACGCGATTTACGTGAAAATACGTGACGGGGCAGTCGCCAACCGGCCGGTCTACATCGTGGTCGGCGTATCGGCCGACGGCGAGCGGGACGTGCTGGGCATGTGGGCCGGCACCGGCGGGGAAGGCGCCAAGCAATGGCTGGCCTACCTGAGCGAAATCAAGAACCGCGGCGTGGCCGACGTGTTCATCGTCTGCGCCGACGGGCTCAAGGGCATCGCCGAGGCCATCGAGGCGGTCTGGCCGCTGGCCATCCACCAGACCTGTGTCGTTCATCTGGTGCGAGGCACGCTGCGGTACACCAACCGCAAGGACTGGCAGGCCATCACCCCGGCGCTCCGCTCGATCTACACCGCGCCCAACGCCGGCGAAGCCGCCGCCCGCTTCGCCGAGTTCGCCGGCAAGTGGGGAGCCAGGTACCCCGCCGTCATCCGGATGTGGGAGGCCGCATGGGAACGGTTCATCCCGTTCCTGGCCTTCGACGTCGAGATAAGAACCGTCATCTACACCACTAACATGATCGAAAGCCTGAACTCCCGGTTCCGCCAGGCCACCCGCCGCCGCGGTCATTTCCCCACCGAGCAAGCCGCGCTCAAGGTCCTCTACCTGGTCATCCGGGAAAAGCACAAAAAAGGAGGCAACATCAGCGCCCGCCTCAGCGGCTGGAAGAAAGCACTGAACGCGTTCGCCCTGGCATACGGCGACCGCCTCGACCCCCAGTAGAAACGATCACGCAGGAAGGCTCAAACACAAAGAAAACGACAGGCCCACGGCGGCCCCAGAAGCGGCAGCTCTTACCCCGCGCCAACCTCGGCGGTGGACGAGATCACCGGCAAGAACGCCGGGATGGGCGCCGACACCTCCAGTTACGCCAGCACCGCCACCTGGACACCCGACACCACCCTCGGCACGGTTTTCGACACCAACCAGCCTGGCGTCGGCAGCAACGCATGGATCTACACCCCGAACGGCACCATGCTCTCCAGCGACACCAAGCCCAGCATCTCGATCTGGTTCAAGACGACCCACACCGACACCGTGCTGGTCTCCCTGCAGTCCAGCCTGCTCAGCGGCGGCGGCACCACCAGCGGAAACTACGACCCCGTCCTCTACGTCGGATCCGATGGCCTGCTCAACGGCCAATGGTGGAACGGAACCAGCAGGACCGTCCTCACCTCAACCAAGATTGTCGACGACGGGCAATGGCATCATGCCGTCCTCGCCGGCAACAACACCACCCAGACCCTCACCCTCGACGGAGCGACGCAAGGCAACGCCCTGACCGGGCAAATCAACCTCAACCCCACCGGCGGCGGACTGCCCTACCTCGACTTCGGCGCCGGCTACATTGGCGGCGGCTGGCCCGACGAAAGCCACCAGAACCAGAGCGGCGGCACCGGCTACCGCACCTTTTTCAACGGCCAGATCGCCGACATTGCAATCGCGAGCTAACGATCTGCCATGGATCAAGTTCTGCACGGCCTCAGCCTTGAACTGCGGGCTGAACTTGCGGCCATGCTCAGGCATAGGACAGATCCTCTCAGCAGAGAGTCACTGTCCAAGATCCTCAAGTACACCTCAGTCAGACCCCTTGGCGGCAAGGCTTGAAACCATTCGCGTGACCCCATGCTGGCGTCTCAGGTCTCATTGCCCGGTATGGCTCGGGCGAGCAGGGAGCGGAGCCGCCAGCAGCCGCCAGCCAGACACCGCTACGGATGCCGCAAGGAGAATCCGGGGCAATTCACCAGCAGTGAGCGCTTATCTTGGACCAAGATCTACAACGCTCTGACCTGGTCGGGATGGCGGGATTCGAACCCGCGGCCTCCTGCTCCCAAAGCAGGCGCGCTAACCAAGCTGCGCTACATCCCGGCACCGCCTGCGACTGGACAACCGAGCCAGCCGCATTTGCGGCACTGCGCAAGTGTACGGGAGGTCAGGCTGGCCGGGACAACAGCTAGGCCGGCGGTGGCGGCAGCCGCGGGACGAGGACCCCGTTCCCTGCCCTATCAGGGGAACCAGTGAGAACATCGGCGGTATGGCACGTGGCGGCGACGGCAAGCTCTCGCGGTACCAGGGCATGCGCGACTTCAGCCGCACGCCAGAGCCGGCCGGGCAGGATCCGGGGGCCAGCGCCAGCCAGGGCGAGACCACCGGCCAGCCACTGCGGTTCGTGGTGCAGCGGCACCGGGCCCGGCGCCGGCATTACGACCTGCGCTTCGAGATGAACGGCGTGCTGGCGAGCTGGGCGGTGCCGAACGGGCCGACGCTGGACCCGGCCGCCAAGCGGCTCGCGGTGCACGTCGAGGACCATCCGATCGAGTACATCGACTTCGAGGGCGTGATCCCGGCCGGCGAGTATGGCGGCGGCGACGTCATCGTCTGGGACACCGGCACCTGGGAACCGCACAATACTGACGACCCCGTCGCGGCAGTGGCAGCCGGCGAGCTGCATGCCGACGTGTTCGGCCAGAAGCTGAAGGGCAAGCTGATCCTGGTCCGCCGCGGCAGCCGCGGTGCCGACCACGACGAGTGGCTGCTGCTGCACAAGAACGACGACTACGCCATCGGCGGCTGGGATCCTGAAGATCATCCGAAGTCGGTGCTCAGCGGGCGCACCAACGAGGAGGTGAAGGCTGACCCCGACCGGATCTGGCGTTCCGATCTGCCCGCTGCGCAGGCATCGATCGACCTGCGGCCCCGGCCCATTGCCGGGCCTTCGGAAGCCGAGCTTGCTGCCCTGGACGATATGGGGGGAACGGGAACCTGGGAGGTATTCGGCCGCCGGCTGCGCCTGACGAACCTGGACAAGGACCTGTTCCCGGCACGGCGCGGCGAGCCGGCCGTCACCAAGCGTGAGCTGATCAGGTACTCCGCGCAGATCGCGCCGGTCATCCTGCCCTACCTGGCGGGCCGGCCGCTGAACATGCACAGGTTCCCCAGCGGTGCGGGCGAGGCTGGCTTCTGGAACAAGCAGCTCCCCCAGCACGCGCCGGACTGGCTCCCCCGCTGGCACAACCCCGCCGCCGGGCCAGGTAAAACCAGCACGTATCTCGTCGTCGACGAGGCAGCCGCGCTGGTCTGGGCGGCAAACTACGGTGCGCTGGAGTGGCACGCCTGGACGTCGAGGGCCGAGCAGCCGGAGAACCCCAGTTACGCGCTCATCGACATCGACCCCGGCTCGTCCACCTCCTGGGAAGACATCCTGGTGCTGGCCCGGCTGCACCGAACCGCGCTCGAGCATCTGCGCGTGCGGGCACAGCCCAAGGTAACGGGCCGCCGCGGGATCCAGATCTGGATTCCGATGCGCGGTGAGCTCAGCTACTCCGACACCCGCACCTGGGTCGCGGACCTGTCGAAGACGATCGGCTCGATAGTTCCGGACCTGGTCAGCTGGAAGTGGGACGTGAGCGAACGGCAGGGCCTCGCCCGGCTCGACTACACGCAGAATGTGAGCAACAAGACGCTGGTCGCGCCCTATAGCCCGCGCGCCGCACCGGGCGCGCCGGTGTCCGCGCCGATTGACTGGGCTGAGCTCGACGATCCGGGCTTGCGCCCGGACGGTTTCACGGTCCGGACCGTCCTGGCCCGGATAGCGGACCGGGGCGACCTGTTCCGGACCCTACTTGGCGAGGGGCAAGACCTGCCGCCGCTGGCATAGGGCCGCGGCCGGCCCGCGTACTGGTGCGGACCCGGTACGCTACCGGTGGCGGTCGCCGCCAAGCGGGCGTAGCTCAATGGCAGAGCCCCAGCCTTCCAAGCTGGTCATGAGGGTTCGATTCCCTTCGCCCGCTCCAACGCAAAACCCCAGGTCAGGGCGTTGCCCAAGTTAGCATTGGCCAAGATCATGAAGCCCTAGAGCGTCCGCGTGCCGCTGCGTGCCCGATGGAGGACGCTGGGCCTGCTGCTTTGCGGCCGCTAGTGAGTTCACTAGAGCCGCGGCGATCCCCTCGTCGCGGTCGCGGGAGGCGTGCTGGTAGATGAGCGCGGCGCGGGAACTTGAGCGGCCCATCCGCTCCATCAGCTCGCGCAGGCTCGCGCCCGTGGCGGCCGCCAGCGTGTTGCCGGTATGGCGAAGATCATGCAGATGCAGTTCCGAGAGACCGGCGTCGGCCAACGCAACCAGCCAGAGATCGCGGAAATTCGACCGCCGCAGCCGGCCGCCCAACGGACCTACGAACACCACGCCGTCGTCGCCAGGCTCGGCGAAACGCCAGATGCCAACGGAGCTCGTCCCCGATCTCGCGCGGGAAAGCAACCGTCCGGCGTCCAGCCCGAGACTTCGGCTCCTGCTCGATCAGCTTGCCGTCGTTCATTTGTGCGGTCGATCTGACCACGCGCACGCGGTCGCCCTCCACGATGCAGTCACCGTCCGGCAGCACGACGGTACAAAGCTGATCGCAGGTTAGAATCCAGCATAAAACCCTGATCGCACATTAGAATGCCATATAATATGGCGAATATTGACTGACAGTCCGATCGGCGGCGCGACATGCATGAGGCACGTTCGGGAGCCGACACAGGCAAGTCGATGCCATGGCTACCGCCACAGGAGAAGCTCCTCAGCCGCTACACCCCTACCAAAGGAGGCTGGTTCGAAACTACCCTGCAGAGGGACGGGCTGCCCTACCGCATCCTGACGCGGGCGGCCCTCGCTGATCAGGTGACCGGCCTCCTTCTGTATCTCGCGGGCTACCTGCTCCACGCTCTTGGCACAGGAGCCCCGACCGTCATAGGCACCGGCATGGCCGTGCTCGGATACAGCTCCATCATGCTTGGCTGTTGCCGGCTCTACCAGGCCTTCCGCGCCAGGAGCGCGCATCGCGCGCACCGGCCAGGAGCGCGCTGATGTCAAACCCGGAACCGGACTTCCCGGACCGGCGTGCCCTGCCTCAAGCCGGGGCCGTGATCGCGTCCGGCGTTGTTCGCGCAGCCAGTCTCGCGATCATTCTGACCCTAGGCACTGTCGCATGTGCAGCCGAGCCGGTAATGACCGCGGCTGTCACATCGGTGCGGCCGACGCCAATCACCGCTTATGTGATCGGCGTCTCGAACCGTGTGACCCCGATCCGGACTGCGACCAACACCGCCGGGAAAGCGATCCGAGTCGGCAACTTCCCTCTCGCCATCGCGGTGACGCCGGATGGGAAGGCCGTCTACGTGGCCAGTTGGATCAATGTCCTTAAGCATGTCCGGGGAACGGTGACCCCGATCCGCACCGCCACCAATACCGCCGGGAAGCCGATCACGGTCGGGAAGGGGCCGATCGCGATCGCGATCACGCCGAACGGGAAGACCGCCTACGTCAGCAACGCCTTCTCTGGCACGATCACCCCGATCAACACCGCAACCAATGCCGCGGGCAGACCCATCAGGGGCGGCGGCCCGCTCGCGATCACTCGCAACAGCAAGACCGCCTACATCGTCTCCGGCCTGGATACGGTGACCCCGATGCGGACTGCCACCAACACGCCCGGCAGGCCGGTCAGGGTCGGCCGCGAGCCCTTCTTCGCTGCCATCACCCCCGATGGCAGAACGCTTTACGTTGCCAGCGAAATCAACGTGAACAGGCCCGTCCGGGGAAACGTGACCCCGATCGACACCGCCACCAACAGGCCGGGAAAGGCGATCACAGTCGGCGTCGGTCCTACAGCGATCGCGATCACGCCGGACGGGAAGACGGTGTATGTCGTCAACCTTGGTTCCGGCACCGTGACACCGATCAGGACGGCCACCAACACGGCAGGGAAGCCGATCAAGGTCGGCGGGCTTCCCTACGGCATCGCGATCACGCCGGACGGCAAGACCGCCTACGTCGTCAACGACAGGTCCGGCACCGTCACTCCGATAGACACCGCCACCAACACCACCCGACGGCCCCTCAGAGTCGGCGGCGGGCCCCAGGACATCGTGATCACGCCGGACGGCAAGACCGCCTACGTCACAAACTTCGACACCAACACCGTGACGCCAATCAGAACCGCCACGAACACCACCCTCAGGCCGATCAGAGTCGGGTACGAACCCGAACTGATCGTGATCGTGCCCTGACCAATGGAGTTGGGCAATCCACGTATTAAGCCGGGAGAACGATCAGTGATGACGGTCGGCAGGCGGACAACTATGGCGGCAGCGGGTGTCGTCCTGGCCAGCGTTGTCATAGCCGCGTGCAGCGGCCCGGCATCTGGCAATCTTGCCGCACGCCATAGTCATCAGCACGGTAACCCGTCAGAACACACCATCGTGGTATGGGACGACGCCGCGGATCGGGCACTTGCTGCAATCAGCGTGCCCGGCGAGATGGACAGCCTCGCCGGACGCCTGGCTAACCCTCTGTCCAGAGTGGCCACGCCCATGACTACCGACGGCGGAGCGGACGCCAATGCGGGGCGCTACGTGCTGGCATTCGAATGCATCGGTGGAGGGCAGATTGAGGCAGCAATCTGGATCAACAATGCCCGCGCCCATGTACGTAGCGCTTGCCAAGAGCAGCCCATGCAAGTGCGGCGGCTCTACCTCACGGCTCCCAAAGCGGGGACGATGTATATCCAGTTCGAGGCGACGCAACGGGAGACTGTTGCCATTGCCGCCAGGGTAGGCCGCATCAGCCGAGGCTCACCCTAACTGCCTCCAGAGACGGACTACCCGCGCGGGCCACAAATGGGCCTCATGCCTCGGCTCATAGCGGTCAGCAGCGGTAACTCCCGAGCAACCGGGCAGCGACGAGGTGCACGCAGACCCACCAGGGAAGTTATGTAGTCGGCACCACCGATCTTCCAAGCTGGTCATGAGGGTTCGATTCCCTTCGCCCGCTCCAACCCGAAACCCCAGCTCAGGGCGTTGCCCAAGTGAGCATCGGCCAAGATCATGAAGCCCTTAGGGCGTCCGCGTGCCCGCTGCGTGCCCGATGGAGGACGCTGGGCCTGCTGCTTTGCGGCCGCTAGTGAGTTCCCTGGAGCCGCGGCGATCGCCTCGTCGCGGTCGCGGGAGGCGTGCTGGTAGATGAGCGCGGCGCGGGAACTTGAGTGGCCCATCCGCTCCATCAGCTCGCGCGGGCTCGCACCCGCGGCAGCTCGAGGCGGCCGTTGATCGCTTCGGTGGGTCCGTTGCTGGTGCCGGACCGGTCGAAGTAGCCAGCACGTCGACTGCACCCTTGGTCAGGGTCCGTCCGAGCCAACCGCCGGATCACAGTGTCGCGTGCGACGCCCTCGCAGCCGCAGCGGACTGGCGACAGTTAGCGAAGCGCGTTCAGCTCGTCGAGGGCGCTATGGCCGCGCTTGACCGCCCCTGCAACGACATCGTGGTGCCCGAGACGGATGGCCAACTCGAGCTGCAGGAAGATCTGTGTCGCTGCGAGCACCGCCGCCCCCTCCCAGCCGACCACGACGAGGATTCTCGTCCACAGCCGCCTTCGGACACCGTCCAGCAGCGGATCCTGGAAGGTGTACCAGACGAGAGTGGTGAGATCAGTCGCCCGCGTGCCGCTACCTCCGTTCCCGATATCCACGACCGCCACCACGGCTCCGTCACGGACCAGGACATTGCTGGGGGTTGAGAGATCGGCATGGACCATGTCCGGTGCCTCTCGTGGTGGCGGGACGTCGGCACACACGAGCCGCAGGCGCTCGACCAAGGACGACACAACGGAGGAATACCCCGAGAGCCTGGCCACGGCCTGGCGGAGACGCGACTGCTCCGGCGTTTCGTTGAAATCCAGCCCGGCGACAGCCGATTCCTGACCGGTGGCGACCCGCCAGGCGTACGACCAGTGGTCGTAGGGCTCGGAGGCTTGGCCAGCCTGGAGTTCGATGATCTCCATCAGCTGCTCAACGAGGCACGGGGTCAGCTCTGGCGCGGGAGCCGCGTCAACGAAGTCCATCAGATGCCATACATGGCTGGCTGTGGCCCCCACTCCGAGCCAGGCCGGGGTGGGATAGCCGCGCCTTCGCATGTGCTCGACCACTCTCTGGGCTCGCAACGTCTCGTCCAGGTGGTTGGGGTGTGCCCGGGGCTCTGCTTTGAGCACTGCATCTGCCCTTCCGACCAACTGGACGCGCATGGCACCCGCATTGACACCTCCGGGTAGGCGACTGAGAAGAGTGACCTCCGCCCCGACCACGCTGGCCACGTCGTCCAGGACCTCGGCCGGCAGCCCTTCGGGATGGGTGCCCTGGTTCATGCTGTCCTCCCAAATCCGGCCGGTCAGCGTATGCGAGCTGCTGGTCTTGCGGTTTCCAGGCTTGGCCGACCGCTTCGGCGGCCGGGGTGGACCGGGCACGGCACCATTCCCGCGGGGCAAGCGATCCGGGGCCGTCGCCCCCGCGTGCCATTAGCGTGCCATTAGGCTCAGTCAACTGCGGTCACTCGCGGACACTGTCCGAGGCCCAGACGCTCAGGTCGGCACTGACTAAGCAGGTCGAGAAGGCGATTTGCAAGCAGGTGCTCGCTCCGTAGCATGCCAGGGCCCGGCAGACTGGTTCTCGTGACCTCCCATCCGCAAGACCTGACGCCCGAACCAGAATGCTGGCTGCATGCAGATCTGGAGGTGAGGCCGTCTTCGGTGGCGCATCTGGGCCTATTCGCCCACGCGGCTATACCGGCTGGCACGGTTGTTTCGCGCCTGGGCGGCCGCCTGGTCTCCGGGACACAGCTCAACGCGCTGTTTGCCGACGCGGCGCAGCGGCCCGATCAGCCCTACATCGACACCATCAGCGTCGCCGAAGACCAACATCTCGTCCTGCCGACCGGCCAGCTCAACCACTTCGGGAACCACAGCTGCGACCCGAATCTGTGGTGGGTTGACGCCTACACGCTGGCGGCCCGCAGGCCAATCGCTGCTGGCGAGGAAGTGACCAGCCACTACGGCACAAGCACCGCAGTGGCCGAATTCACGATGGGATGCATGTGCCGATCGCCACTGTGCAGACGGACGGTCACCGGCCTTGACTGGCAGCGGGTCGACCTTCAACAACGTTACGGCGATCACTGGATCCCTATGCTGCTTGACCGCATCCGGCATAGCCTCGGGACTAGGGGCCTGCCAGACCACGCTGTGCGCGCCGCGTGCCCGATCGAGCGGTCAGCGGCGACCCCTTGGGGTAGTTCACGCGACGGCAACCCTGACGGCAACGACAGCATCTGCGAGCAACCGGACACCTCCTCGAACAGGCTTGCACGCTTGGACTTCAGCTGCGATCAAACCATCCGCTACACCTGATCCGAAAATCGGAGCGTTAGCGGGCGCGGCAGTGGCCGGCGGAGCGTCAGCGGAGCCGGCCGGGCGCAGGCAGTGGCTTATGCGGCTGGTTCGAGGCTGACCTTGTAACCGAGGGCTTCGAGCTGGCGGATGTGGCCGCGCTTGCGGCGTTCGGGGCTGATCCGGGTGGCGTAGAAGTCACTGCCGAGGTCGGTGTAGCGGGCGTCGGGGTCGGATAGCAGGTGCCAGATGATAACCAGCAGAGACCGGCCGGTCGCGACCACGGCTTTCTTCCTGCCGCGGCGGCGGGCGATGCGCCGGTATCGCTCTCCCAGGAACGTGTCAGAGCGCCCTGCAGCCACGGCGGCGTTGCCGAGCACCCGCGCCAGGTAAGAGTTGCCGTGCCCGGTTGCGTTCTTGCCCTTCTTCTTCCCGGCGGATTCTTTGACGCCGGGGGCGAACTTAGCCCAGGAAACCAGGTGGCCGGCGGTGGGGAACCGGACCATATCGATCCCGACCTCGGCCAGGATCACAGATGCGATGGTGACGTTAATGCCGGGGATCTCATCCAGTCGCTCGATGGCGGCGGTGAAAGGCGCTGCCATCTCCTCGATCCTGGCGTCGAGGGCGGCGATGTCGGCGTCGATCGCGTCGACCCGGGCCAGCATCCGCGCCAGCAGGAACGCGTGGTGGTCGGTGAAGAACCCGGTGAACGCTTCCCGCAGCGCGGTGATCTTGCCGCGCATCGCGGCCCGTGCCATCTGCGCCAGCACCTTAGGATCCCGCTCCCCGGCGATCATCGCCGCCAGCATCTGCCGGCCTGACACGCCGAAGATGTCGGAGGCGACCACGCTCAGCTTGATCTGCGCGTCTTCCAGCAGTTTCTCCGCCCGCTGCTTCTCGGCCGTGCGCACCGCCACCAGGTCCGCGCGGTAGCGGGTGACGTCCCGCAGCCGGCGGAACTCCGGCGGCGGGACGAAACTGGGCCGGATCATCTGCCGCTCAGCGATCTTGCATAGCCAGACAGCGTCCAGTTTGTCGGTCTTGGGACGGCCCGGCAGGTGCTTCACATCCTTGGCATTGACTAGCCATGCCTCGAACCCGTGTGCCTCCAGCAGGTAGAACGCGCATTTCCAGTAATCGCTAGTTGCCTCCATCACCACCCGCGTGACCCCCGGGCAGCGCAGCCGGTCCGCCATCCCCAGCAGCGACCGCGTCATGGTCGAGTACGTCACCACCTCCTGCAGCCGCCGCGCTGGATGGTCCTCATCAGGAACCCGCACGCAGCACACCAGCTCCGCCTTGCCGATATCCAGCGCCGCTACCCGCGGAATGATCTCCTCGCTGTCTTGCGTCTCTGCTAGCACGTGACCTCCCAGGCCATCGACCAGAACCGAAGGCGACTGCCGCCCGCAGGAGCCATCGGGACGTTGGAGGAATCTGATCCACGTGCTCACGGCAACACTGAAGGGCCCGGAACTGGCTCCCGGCACCCGGCTGAAAAACGACCTCGAAGGCCAAGGAGTAGTCGGCGTCAGCGGACAGCAGCCACACCCGATTTTCCGCCCAGAACGGGCGTCACCGCAGGGATACCAGAGGCTGAAAAACGGATGGTCAAAGCCAGTCGTCGTGCCCGATCCGTGCCCGATCGATCGGCTGCTCACCGCCTCTGACGGTCACTCAGAGCCAGATTCGCAATCCGCCTACCTGCGCGTTCCCTGTTCGCAGCCCTGGCAGTCGTAGCCTTCCAAGCTGGTCACGAGGGTTCGATTCCCTTCCCCCGCTCCGCAAATCCGCAGGTCAGACGCACTGTGAGGACTACGGCCAGCCAGATAAGTAAGCCTGCCAGCGTCGGCGTGCCCGATCGAGAACGGAGGCTCGACGCAACGGGCGTCCAGTGGTCAGGGTTCGTCGGCAAGCTTTGACCTGATGACACGCACCTGATCGGCGAGACGCGGAACGTCCACTACCGCCACATCCCAGAGGATGTCGAGGCCCACTTCAAAATATCCGTGCACTACGCGGTTGCGGACCGCGACAAATCTGGCGCCACGGTATCTCCGAATGCTCAGACGCAAATTCATCCGACAACCCAGCCGCAGCCTCGCCGATCATCTGAATAAGGTGCACCAAGACGTTCCGCGTATCTTCATCAGCATCGAACGTCTCCCGGCCACGCACCACACGCGCCGCGATCTTCTCTGCGGCCTCGATCATGTCAGAGAGCCGCTCAGAGTCACGTCTCACAACGCGACGGCCTCGCGTAGCACGCGATCCCTGATCCGTTCCTTCAGACCACGCGCGGTGGCAACCTGGGTGAAGACTCCCAACTGGTCCTCGACGCCGAGGGCGAACCCGGCCATGTCGAAGTAGCCGTGCCCGCGGTCGACATAGACCAGCAGGTCCAGGTCACTGTCCTGGCGCGCCTCGCCCCGTGCAACCGAGCCGAAGACCCGGATGTTACGCACACCGAACCGCTCGCCCAAGCGCAAGATGTCGGCGCGGTGAACACGTACTTCGTCGAGTGTCACCGCGCGCCGCGGTGCATCAGCTTTCACCGGCTCACCTCCTGTGTCCTACCCACAGCATATGGTTTGCAGGGCCGCGATCCCGGAGGACAGGCTCACGCTGACGCGTGCCCGTTGCGTGCCCGATCTGGAGGTAAGACGCCGCTACTAGCGGTCACTCACAGCGAAGTCGGTTACCGTCTGACCTGCGCTGGCGCTGGTCAGAGCCTTGGTAGTCGTAGCCTTCCAAGCTGGTCATGAAGGTTCGATTCCCTTCGCCCGCTCCAACCCGAAACCCCAGGTCAGAGGCTCGGTCGGTCCACCGGTATTTGGCCTGAAGGGGATCACCGCCAGCCTGCTCACAGACGACTCGACGGCGCTCGTGGCCAGCCGAGCTAACCTGTCAGGTCGCCAGGAGCGCTACGTTGTAGTCGGAGAAGCGCTTGTCGTGTGTGACGATGGTCAGCCCCTCAATGAACGCTTGGGCGATCAGCATTCGGTCGAAGGGATCATCGTGATGCCGAGCCAGCTGACCTGCCGCGAGGCCGTGCGCGATGCTGATCGACAGCGGGGCGAATCCATTCTCGTGGAGCTGCGGTTCAAGGTCATCAGGCGCCGATAGTTTGCCCAGCGCCTTCTTGATCGAGATCTCCCAAGCACTCGCAGCGGACACCATGACGAGATTATCGGGATCGGCAATGGCATCCCGCGCCTGATCAGTCATACCCTCATCCGCCAACCACCACAACAGTGCATGCGTATCCAGCAACAGCCTCACGGACGTTCACCACGGAACGCTGCCTCCATTTCGGCCGACAACTCATCAAAGTCATCAGCAATGCTGACCTTGCCCCGCCAAGCGCCGGGAGCGCGGCGCCGCGAGGAAGCATCACTCAGCGCAACAAGACGCGCGATCGGACGACCGGCACGTGCGATCACGATTTCCTCTCCGGCCGCCGCACGATCCAGCAACTGCGATAGGTGGGTCTTGGCTTCATAGACGTTCACGCTCGCAGTCATAAGACCACGCTAGATCATTGGTCTAGTCTGGTCAAGTCAGGCACGGATGTAACCGATGTCCTGCCAACTGCATGCAGGAGATGGCCTTGTTAGCCCACGCGGCACGCGAGCCCGCGGCGTCTCGGGGCCCCACGCGACCGCGATCCGAGCGCCTCAAAGGCGGGAGGTGAGCTCGGCCACGATGTCCGACGCAGACTGTGTTTGCCGCGCGAGCCCAACGCTTTGCCCGGCCCACATCGAGAGCGCTTCGATGTCACCGGTCGTCCCGATCATGGGCGGCGCTCCCTCGTAACGGACGATTGCCTCGCCGGAGGCGAGGTGCGCGATCACCTCGCCTATTCCTGGCCGCTGGTCGTCTGGAGGGTGGCCCGCGGCCTCCCACGCGGCGGACGTGGAGTTGCGGAGCGCCCGGTGAGGAGAGTCGGGCCACCCGACGTCGTACAGGTTGGGGTACCACTCCGGATCAGTCTCGGCCGCCGCTATCAGCCGGCGCCGGTAATCCTCGTGGATCGGCATCTCCTCGGCTAGCAGGAACCGGGTGCCCAGCCACGCGGCCTGCGCGCCGAGGGCGAGGACCGCGGCGACGCCGCGGGCGTCGCCGATCCCGCCGGCCGCGATGACCGGTACCGGCGCCACCGCGTCCGCCACGGCGGGCACCAGCGGCAGCGTCGCGACGGTACTCCCCACGTGCCCGCCCGCTTCCCAGCCCTGGGCGACGATCACGTCGACGCCGGACGCGGCTGCCCGCCGTGCTTCCTCGGCGCTGCCCACCGTGTGCAGGACGATTCCCCCCGCGTCGTGCACCACCTCGACGTAGCCGCCGGGATCCCCCAGGAAAAACGAGACGATCCGCAAGCCGGCGTCGAGGGCCTGATCCAGGGGACGGTGACGATCTGAGGTGAGCACGAAGTTGCCGCCGAACGGCCTCGCGGTCAGCGCCGCAGTCTCCCGCACGACGGCTCCGATGTCAGCAGACCAGGTCAGCGTCACCATGCCGAGCGCGCCGGCGTTCGAGACCGCCGCCGCCAGCCTGGGAATGTCGACCATGGGCGCCAAGACGATCGGCTGGTCGATCCCCAGCATCTCGCATACCGGTGTGCGCACTGCGCCTGCCCTTTCGATGATTTTCGGAGAAGGTACCGCCGGGGACGATGTCGGAACGCACGCGATGGCCGTCTCTCCTTTGGCCCCGTGGATGCGATCTTGACCTTGCTGCTGCCGGCTTGCGCCTCAAGGGACCTGCTGCACGAGGAAATACCTGCGAGCCTGCCGATAGGCCTGCCCGCCAGCGCGCATGCCAACACTTTCGCCTCGCCAGGAAGCCACAAGCGCCATGCCATTGGCGGGCTCGCGGACGGGCCGTGATTGCCGAGGAGGTCGCTTGCGCAGGCTGCCAAGCGGCGCCGATGCTTCGTCTAGGGGAAGGCCTCGGGCGGCGGCCGGGCAGCTTGAGGAACCATGTGTTGGGGTATGAGGTGGCTGGGCTGTTCCTCCGCGTCACTGCACAAGCTGCTGCCTGGAGAAATCCCGGCCGGCTCAGCCCTCGGTGACTTGCAGGGCCTGGCTCACGGCGAGTGCTGACCCGCGCGGGCGACGGGAGAGCACCGTACGGCGCCCGACCTGAGCATCGACCCCGCAGCCGTCGCCGACCGCGACATCGCCTGCAAGCCCCGCCGTAGGCGGGGCGTTGACCGACCAGTGGAGGTACCAGATGGCTGATCTGCCACCGCCGCCAGAAGGCATAGTCCTTGCCCACTTCATCGTCTCCGACGACATCGAGCGGTCTCGGCGCTTTTACACCGAGGTACTTGGTGGCAGGCTGGCCTTCTCCGGCCCCGGAGGGCTGACCTATGTCGCTCTAGCCAATAGCTGGATCATCATCAATGGCGGCGGAGGCCCGACCGACGACAAGCCGGCGGTCACCCTCGAGACACCGCGCGATCCCGACCGGGTCAGCAGCTTCCTCAATATCCGGGTCAGAGACATCGCGGCTGTGTATGCCGAATGGAGCTCCAGGGGTGCCCAGTTCCTAACGCCGCCGAAACAGCACCAGTACGAGATCCGTTGCTACATCCGCGATCCCGACGGTCACATCATCGAAGTGGGCCAGACTACCGACCCAGGTGGGGACTGGACGCCCGCTCACTGGCCGCCGAGCACGCGCGCCGGCGATTCCGCGTGACTGCCGAGCTCACCGGCAACGCACGCGAGTCGACGGTGCCCAGTCCGCCGGGCACTAGGCGCCCGATCCACGGCGTCACGCTGAGGAGGTCCGGTCATGACACTCCCTGTATCAACCTCAGGCCGCGTTCTGCTTTGCCGACTGGCCGGCGAGTGTGGCGGCGGCGCCGTGCTGGGCGGGGTCGTAGGGGACTCCGTCGAGGCAGCAGCGCCATATGACGCGGATCCAGGCGCGGGCCAGGATGCGGATGGCGTGCGGGTGGTCCTTGCCCGCAGCGCGGGCTTGGTCGTAGATCTTCGCGGCCCAGGGGCTTGCGTGGCGGCTGTTGTCGGCGAAGATGGTGACAGCCGCCCGGAACCGCTTGTTACAGGCCCAGCGGAAGTGCACGTCACGGTGCTTGCCGGATTGCCTGGTGACCGGGGTGACGCCGGCGAGGGCGGCGACGGAGTCGGGGTGCTCGTAGGCTTGGCGGCAGTCGCCCCACTCGGCGAGCACCCGGGCGGCGTTGACCTGACCCGACCTTGGCAGCGACGTGAAGATCGCGCCGTCCGGGTGTTCCTCGAGGTGGGCGGCGACGGAGCGGTCCAGGTTCTTCACCGAGGCGTTCAGTGCCTGCAGGGCGGCGACGGCGGCGAGCACGGCGTCGCGCAGTGCCTCGGCGAGCGAGTCCAGGCCACTGCCTGCAGGCGCGGCGCGCAGCCGGGCGAGCAGCTCGGCGGCGCTGCGGCGGCCGGAGTAGCCGTGCTTGACGCAGAACGCCTCCATCCGCTTCTCGCCCAGGTGCGCGGCAGAGGCCGGGGTCGGGTAGCGGGTCAGGAACTCCAGGCTGATCGGCGACTCGACATCGGCGAAGATGGCCCTGGCACCGGGCCAGTGCGCGTCCAGCAGCGCCGACAGCTGGTTAGTCGCCGCGACCCGCATCTCGACCAGGTCACCGCGGGCCCGCACGACGGTCCGCAGGGCCACGGTCGGGTCGGAGTACGGTTCCAGGACCCGCAGCTTGTGCGCGCGCAGCCGCAGGTACCCGGCGATCACCACGGCATCACCAGCGTCGGACTTGGCACCCGACAGCACTTCGCCCTCCCGCCAGGACTTGATCGCGTTCGGCTTGACCGGCACGACCGGGTGCCCGGCCTCCAGCAGCAAGTCCACCAGCCGGCCGTCCGGCCGCTCGACGGCGACCGGCATCACGCCGGCCCCGCCGTAACGGGCCAGCCGGCGCAGCAGCACGGCGATCCCGTCCGCGGAATGATCGATCGTGAACTCGACGGCAACCTTCCCGGCCACGTCGAGCACGCACACGGCGTGGGTCTCGGCAGCCCAGTCGATCCCGGTAAAGAAAAGCGCATCAGGCAGCGCAAGCGACACGACTACTCCCCAGCATGGCAGCGACGACCCGGCGCGGAGGACAGCTACCGGGTGGTCACTAACCGGCGCTCTGCGGCGCGTCTCCCTGTTGCCAGTCCATGTCCCCGGAGAAACCGGGGGCGGTGGTGTCATGCTGGCCGTTTTCCGGCGACCACCACAGACCGTCACCCCGGCTCCCGCCGAGTCCCAACAACGAGCACCGTATCGGCGCCCGCAATAAGGATGGTGCTCTAGTGACCACCGCGATCATCGGCACTGGAGGTATCGGATCGGCCATCGCCCGGCAACTCGCCTCGGGCGGCGAGACCCTGCGGCTCGCCAGCGCTGACACTAAGTCAGCACGGACGCTGGCTGCAGATATCGGTCCCGCGGCCGTCGTCGCGGCCGACAACCGCGACGCACTGCGCGGCGTCAAGGCCGTCATCCTCGCGCTGCGGTTCGCCGCGCTGAAAGGCGTCATAGACGAGGTCGCCAACCAACTAGCGGGCAAGGTAGTGGTCGTTCCGAGCAACCCGCTCAGCACCGACGCGCAGGGTAAGGTCTCACGTGTCCTGCCGGAAGGGCAATCCTCGGGCGAGGTTGTGACCGGATGGCTCCCGCCCGTGGTAGGCCTGGCCATGGCATTCGGGTCCATGTCGGCCGATCTCCTCGAGTCCGCCAGCAACAGGTCACCCGAGCCGACCGTCCTTTTCTACGCTACCGGTGACGTCCGGGCCGGCCGAGAAGTCGGGCGGCTAATCCGGACCGCCGGCTTCGAGCCGGTGAGGATCGGCGGAATCGACCAGTCGAGCCGGCTGGAGGCGGGCGGCGACCTTCACGATCTCGTACTCGGCCCCGAGGAGGCGCGCTCACTGATCGGTGGGCCAGGCACGCCTCGCGCCCGAATCGTGGACTAACTAACAATCCGAATATTCCTTCTGGGCGCTCGTAACCGGCTGAACGGTCCCTCTCTTGGCGAGCCGAACGGAGGCTTGGCGCACGTTAACAACGCCTCGGCAACGTTCGGGATCGTGGCCGCGGCCGGGCGATCGTAAGCCGGGACATAATGCTTTGACGGCGCGCTTACTGTGTCACCATGACGATTCCCGCCTCGCCGCATACTGCCGACCAACCCGATAGCACAGGCGGCGAACGTCAGGTCCTTGAGGCCTTCCTTGACTTCCACCGCCAGGTGCTTGTCAGCAAGGTAGACGGCATCTCGGAGAACGAAGCCCGCCATCGGCGCGTGCCGTCGAAAACCACGCTCGCCGGCCTGATCAAGCACATGATCGGGGTCGAGCGAGGCTGGTTTCAGGAAGTGCTGGCGGGACGCAAGCCAGAGGATATTGGTCCCAATGTCGGAGGCGGCGACGAAAGCTGGGACCTGGCCGAGAACGAAACAGTCAGCTCGCTGATCAAGGAATACGAGCAAACCTGCGAGCAGTCGCGACAAGCAGCAGCACGATTCGCTCTCGACGACGCAGTTCCCGAGCCAGACATGGGACAGGTCTCACTACGGTGGGTCTACGTCCACATGATCGAAGAAACCGCTCGGCACGTCGGACACGCAGACATCCTCCGGGAGCAGACCGACGGCGCCGCCGGCATTGACGGTGATTCCGCGGTCGCGACCTGGCTGAGCCGCATCCTGGTGAATGCTGCCCCTGTTAACCCGGACATGCACGGAGCCAGCTGAGTAGAGGACAGCAGTACCAGGACGAGCTGTTTTTCAATGTACGTTCGTACCACCAGCCGCAGTTGGGCCGCCGAGCGGCCCGCAGTCACCTCCGGTCGGCTTCCGCATAGCAGACACTGTCGTGCGCAGACGCCGAGTTCCTCCGGAAGTGGCTCAGGGCTGTCGTTGCCGAACCCGATTGTGTTGACCTCATCATTCCAGTCCTGCCCGAGGGCGTGAAAGATCGGCACGCTACCGCAGAAAGAGACCGATCCCTTACCCGTAGTAACATCCTCTGCAGACTCCGTCCCGAAGCGGGGTGCGAGACCGAACCAGCGGAGGTGCCAGATGGCCGAGCTCCCAGCGCCCCCAGACGGCATAGTGCTGACCCACTTCATCGTCTCGGACGATGTCGAGCGCTCACGGCGCTTCTACACCGAAGTCCTCGGCGGCAGGCTGGCCTTCCCGGGAGATCCGGTCAATGTTGCGCTAGCCAACAGCTGGATCGTCATCAATGGCGGCGGTGGTCCGACCGACGACAAGCCGACAGTCATCCTGGAGACTCCGCGTGATCCCGACCGGGTCAGCAGCTTCCTGAATATCCGGGTCAAGGACATCGAGGCCGTGTACGCCGAATGGAGCGCCCGGGGTGCTCAATTCCTGACACCGCCGAAACAGCACCAGTACGAGAAGCGCTGCTACATCCGCGATCCCGACGGTCATCTGATTGAAGTGGGGCAAACCACGGACCCGGAGGGTGACTGGTCGCCCGCACACTGGCCATCGAGTACGCCCGCCGAGTGACCTGCCGCACACGACGGTCGTGACATTGCCGATGTCAATGGTGTCTCAGTAGCGGTCGGAAGGCGCACCTAGCGAGATCACCCGCCGTGGGCGACGTGAAGCCTGCCCGGCCGGGCACGGTGCCGGTATGGCAGCTGAAAGCCGGCACTATGGGTAGCCCCGACAGTCGGCGCCGGCCGCCCCGTTTCCATACGCGGGAACCGCGCTGATGGCCAACGGCGACGGCGAGGATCTGGACCAGCTGCGGGCCGAGGTCGGGCAGCTGAGGACACAGGTCGCCAGCGCAGATGCCCGGGCTCATGCGGCGCAGCAGGAGGCAGAAGCGGCGAAAGCGGCGAGTGCCGCGCCCGCAGGCGCACCGCACCGTCGAGGTCGGCGCGGTGGCTGGCGGACGCCGGTCGCAAGCATCCTGATCGTCCTGGGCTGTCTCCTTGCGCCGGTTTCAGTGCTAGCTGTGTGGAGTTCCAACCAGATCTCCAACACTGACAGATACGTCGATAATGTCACGCCACTGATCAGGGACCCTGCAGTTCAGAGCGCGCTCGCTACCAGGATCACGACCGCGATTATGGGTCAGATCAACATCCAGGCCGACATCAAACAGGCTGCGACGGAATTGTCGAATCGGGGTCTGCCCCGACTGGGCGGTCTGATCTCCGGCGTCTCCGGGTCATTGGCCAGCGGTGTGACAAGCGCTGTTCACACCGCCGTCGCGAGGTTCCTCAACACTTCCGCGGCCCAGCGGATATGGGTCAAGGCAAACACGATTGCGCATACGCAAATCGCGGCAGCGCTCGCCGGCCAGAAGCACAACGCCATCGTCATCTCGGGCAATCAGGTTGTGCTCAGCCTCGGCCCGATCATCGACCAGGTCAAGCACGATCTGGCCGGACACGGCCTGACTGTCGTCAACAAGCTCCCGCCGATCAACCCGACGTTCCCGCTGTTCAACGCGAAGTACCTGGTCAAGGCTCAGACCCTGTACCGAACGCTCAACATCCTGAAGTGGGTCCTGCCGATCCTGGCCATTGTCCTGCTCGCGGTCGGCATCTACATCGCCCGCGGCCACCGGCGGGCCCTCATCTGGGCCAGCCTCGGAGTGGCCGGCGGGATGCTGCTGCTGGCGATCGGGCTTGCGGTCGGCCGCGCGATCTACCTGAACGAGCTGCCGGCCGCCGCCTCTCCCGACGCGGCATCGGCAGTATTCGACACCCTTGTCCGGTTCATCAAGCAGGGCTTGCGCGTGATCCTGGCCATCGCGCTCGTCGTCGCGCTCGGCGCGTTTTTCACCGGCCCGTCCGCGGCCGCGGTCTGGACCAGGAACGCGTTCTCGTCAGGCTTCGCCAAGATCCGCGTCACCCGCCGGGATGGACGGGTAGGACCATGGGTCTATCAGCATCGCGCGATCTTGCGCGTCACCGCGGTCGTGATCGCCGCCCTGGTATTCGCCCTCGTCTCCTACCCGTCGGCGCTGGTAGTGCTGGCGATCGTCCTGGTCCTGCTCCTAGTTTTGGGAATAATCGAGCTGATCGCCTGCCCACCGCAACCGGGTCGAGCGGCACGCGGTGAGCCAGAGCCTGCTCGGCCGGCACAAGGCCAGGCTGCCAGCATCGCTTCGCCGCCCGGCACCGATAGCTCCGGAGGCGCCACACTAGCCAGCACTACGGCTGGGCCGGCGCCAGCTCCAAAGGAGCACCACGGCGGGTGGCGCCGGCTCCGAAGTCGCCGCTAGCAATCAGCTACGGCCCCCGGCCACCGTGCCAGTAGTCTCTGCCGTAGCAGTCAGCGCGGGCCGGCTGGGGAGATGTCGTGAGCCAGAGCGGGGACCATCTCAAGGCCGGCCAGCTTGGCACGGCCGACGTGACCGCTTCAACAGTCGCGAACATCGGGCCGGGGATCGACTTCTACTTCGGGTTCGGGGTAATCGCGGTAACCGCCGGCGTCGCTGCGCCGCTGACGATCCTCGCCGCTACCGTGGCTGTCGCGCTCCTTGCTTTCACGGTGGCCGAGTTCACCAGAGCGGAGCCGTCGGCGGGAAGCTTCATCACCTACGTTGAGACCGCGCTAGGCCCTAGAGCCGGTGTCGCTACAGCTCTGCTGGTCACTGTCGGCTATACCGTCGCGATCGCGGCGGTGTTCACCATGTCGGGCGGGCTGGTGGCGATGACCTTCTCGCATTACACCTCCTGGCATCCGCCGTGGGGGCCGATCTCCCTTGCCCTGACCGCGGGTGCGATCTGGCTGACCGCACGCGGGGTCAAGCTCTCGACAACCGCGGTCGCGGCGGCCGTGGTCATTCAGGTAGCGATCATGATGGTCGTCTGCGGCCTCGTCCTGTCCGATCAGCGGGCCAATCTGTCTGGCATTCCGTTCTCCTGGGCGCACCTGACTGGAGGCCTTGCCGGCCTGTCCGCAGGCTTCCCGCTGGCCCTGTTCATGTTCATCGGATGGGAAAACGGACCCGCACTCGCCGAGGAGAGCCGCGATCCGCGGCACACCATCCCGAGAGCCCTGTACATCTCGGTGGCCATTGCAGCCGCCCTGCTGGTGCTCTTCGCCTACGCGACCATTACCGGCTTCCGGTACAACGTGTCCTCTATCGGCCGTTCGTCGGTTCCGTTTCTGACCGTGGCGGACCACTATCTCGGCCCGGCAAGCCTTCTGGCGTGGATCGCCGGAATCGTCTCCGTACTCGCCACCCTGGTCGCCGGAGCGGACTCCCAGTCGCGCATGCTGTTCGACGGAGGGCGGAGCGGCCTGCTGCCAGCCACGCTCGGCCGCGTGCGTTCTCGCTCCGAGACGCCGGTTAATGCGCTGCTGTTCATGGCAGTTGCCGGGCTGGGAATCATCGCAGTCTGGTGGGTGGTCCACCTCATCACCGGCGATACAAGATCGATGAACCCGGTCGGGCTCTACGCGGAGTGCTCCACCATGGCGACGATCGTGATCCTCTTCGTCTACTTCCTCACGATGCTGTCCCTGCCCGTGTTCATGTGGCGCCGGCATCGCGCCTCGTTCTCGCCTCTCCGCCATATAGCGATCCCGGCCCTGGGGTGCGTCACGCTGATCGTCCCGTTCGTTGAGCTGTGCCAGCCCGGCCAGCCAGCCCCCTACAGCGCCTTCCCGTTCATCGCGCTGACGATCGGGGCCGCAGCAGCCGTGATCGCCTGGATAGTCGTGCGCCGGCACCCGCGTACCGGCACAAGCGAAGGAGCAGCATTCCTGGGTTCCTGAGCGGGCACCGAACGCATAGGCCCTCCTACGTCCGGCCGGTTCTCGAGCGCTAGTGATCAGCTCGACGGGACCAGCAGGCGGTAAAGCCGGACGGCCCGGTTCCTGCTGAGCAGATTGATCTGTGCCGCCCGGAGTGCGAGGTATCTGCGTCGTGGTTGCGGGGCCTGCCAGAGCTTGCCGGCGACGCTCATACCGACGGCATCACCAGAGTCATAGGCCTGCCGGATGAGCGCGGTCAACGCCGGCACATCGGCGGCCGGAAAGGCGACCACGAATACGTACCGGGCCGGACCCGGTTGGTGCCGGTTGGCGGTGACCGCGGAGACCGCCGCGGAAGTGATCGTTACCGCAGTTCCGACCGGACGGTAGCACGCGACGCCCGCCGGCGGCGCGGGAGGCGTGGCGGCGGTCGGCTGCCTCAGACTTGGAGCTCACCAGGCGTTCACCCGCGAGGTGCCGATGGATGACCTGAACGATCCGTATAGCCCCAACAGCCACGATCCGGGTTCCCGCAGCGCTCAGTCGGTGAGGACCATCCACTGTCGGCCGTCGATGAGTTCACGGCGCCGCGTCCTGGTGACCGGCGTGGCATGCTACCCGGAGACCGTACGCTCTGGATCGAGCAGTGACCTCAGGTAATCCTCCAGCTTGTCGTAGCTGTCTTCGGTGCCATCGGACGTGGTCATGTGGTCACGGCCGGCCTTGTCGCGGAACGCCAGCGTGCTCGTCATCTTCGTCACCCCGTCCGTCTCGTGCAGCTCGATCGACTCGACGGCGTGCGCATCTGGCCATCCCTCGAACAGCCATGTCTGGACGGTGCGGGCCGGCGGCTCGACCTCCAGGTAGGTGCCGCGAAACGAGCACTCGGTTCCGTCCTCGGCCAAGAAGACGATGTGGTAAGTCCCTCCCGGGCGCAGATCGATCGAGCACTCTGTCACCTCGCACGCAAACGGAGCGAACCATCTGCGGACATGCTCGGGCTTCGTCATGACGTCGAAGACGAGCGCGATCGGAGCGTCGAATTTCCGGGTGATGACGATCTCGAGATCGCTCGGGAACTCGATGACTGCCGACCCGTGCCGGTGAGGCGTCACTGCTGCTCTCCTTGCCGTTGTAGCTCTGTGAGAAGGTCATCTATCCGATCCAGCCGGTCATTCCATGCCCGCTCGTACCTGGCCAGCCACTCGTGCATCGGCGCGAGGCGCGCGGGTTCCGCGCGGTGGTCAAGGACCGCCTCCACCTCCAGGGGAACGAGTTCGACATCAACTGACGCCTCCGCCCGCCGCGGCTCCCCGTGCCAGTGCTGCTATTTGCTGGCCCATCGACATGTCAGTCTTCGCCAGTGTTAATTTCGGCAGATGCCGATGCCCCCGCCTGTCACCACGCTCGACGAGCAATACAGCGACCCGGCCGCGAGAGCTACTGGTTGGGAAGATACCTGCGCGGCGCTCGAAGCCGCCGAGTTGTTCTGGATCTCCACTGTCAGGACGGACGGGCGGCCGCACGTGACCCCCGTCGTAGCCGCATGGGCCGAAGGAGCCATCTGGTTCTCCACCGGCGCAACGGAGCAGAAGTTCGCAAATATCCGCGCCAACCCGCATGTGGTGCTTACCACCGGGTGCAGCACCTGGGATCGGGGCCTAGACGTCGTGGTTGAAGGCGACGCAGTGCAGGTCACCGACGACGCCGTGCTCCAGCGCATCGCTGCGGCGTTCGCCGCCAAATGGGACGGACGCTGGCAGTTCACCGCTCGCGACGGCGCCTTTCGCGATGCCAATGATGGCAGCGGCGAGGCGATGGTGTTCTCGGTCACTCCGGTCAAGGTCTTTGCGCATGCCAAGGGTGATCCCTTTGGTGCTACGGCGCACAAGTTCCGCCGGGACAGATAGCGCCGCTGAGGATCGTCGTCCCTCGCCGTGCACCTTCCAGCGGCAGGAAGGACGGGCAGGTATAGCGGACGGGTCATTTGGCAGTCAATCGCCTGCTGCCATCCAAGTCGGTCGAGACCTTCGGTAGGGGCCGAGCATGCCCATTCCGCCTGAGCTCGCCAGTGCGTGCGCAGACGTCGCGCTGGCTGACGGCACCGATGTTATTGGGGGCCGCCGGGCTCACTACGTTGCGGCGCCTGCCTCGACCGAGGAGGCGTCGGCGCTACTGCGGGCGGCGGCCTCGCTCGGCCTGACGGTCGTGCCGCGCGGCGCCGGCCGTCTGCAGCACTGGGGAGACCCGCCCGATAGCTGTGATCTCGTCGTCGATACCCGTCGCCTCGACCGAGTTGTCGAGCACCGTCCCGGCGACTTCGCAGTGACAGTGCAGGCGGGCGTGCGGCTGCCCGACCTGGCGCAGGTGCTCGCGGATTCCGGCCAGTCCCTGGCGATTCTTCCGCCCCGCCGGGCATGGACCGGCACCTTCGGCGGTCTCATCGCCACCAACGCTGCGGGCTCACGCCGGCACCGCTACGGCACGCCTCGCGACCGGCTCACCGACATCACCGCGGTCCGCGCGGACGGCACCATCGTCCGCAGCGCAGACGCGCCGGACGTCGCCGGAATGGATCTGGTCACGCTGTTCGCAGGTTCTTACGGAAGCCTCGGCCTGATCACCGAGGCCACTTTCCGCCTGGAGTCGCTGCCGCAGATCAGCGCCAGCGTCTGGCTGCCGTTCACCGATCCTGAGCAGGCGGCATGGCTCGTCGCACAGGTATCAGACCCGTGGCTGGCGCCATCCGGGATCGACCTGCGCTGGCCGCCAGCGGACAAGCCGATGGGGCTGATCGTGATGATCCAGGGCGACAGGCAGGACGCCCAGGCACGAGCAGAACGGCTGCACGCGCTGGCGGGCCGCGCAGCTCCGCCGCCGATCGACCGCGCCCGCCGGCTCGACGCAGCCGATCACGGCGGGCTCCCGGCAGCTGTCGCGGAGAAAATGCTGGCCAGCCGTGACCGGATCGATGCCGAACTCCTGAACCCTGCCGTGGATACCGGGACGCTGGTGCGCGCCTCGTTCCCGCCCGAACAGCTCGCCGGCGCACTGACAATGATCCGGGCGGCTGCGGCCGGGAACGCGCTCGCGGCGGGGATCGAGGGGTCAGCCGGCGCGGGCGTCCTTGATATCGAGGTCCCAGCAGAGTCACCGGCGGCGGCCGTCGCAGGGTTCGTCGCCACCCTGAGGACGGAGCTCGCGAAGCTTAGCGCGCTTGAGGTTCCGCGCGTGGTCGTCGTGTATGCACCGGAAGAGGTCAGGAACCTGACGGATACGCACGGGCCGATGCCCTCGCTCGCGCTGATGCGGGCAGTCAAGGACGAGTTCGATCCAGAGCACAGAATGGCACCAGGCCGGCTCGCCGATGCGGTTGACAGGGCTTAGGGTCAGGGTCTGTCGAAGCGTCAGGAAACCTCGGCCGGAAGGCCGCATGCCGCATGCCGCAGGGTGCCAGCCTGAACTCAAGCGTCCGGTCAGTCCAGCGTCAGCACACAGAACTCGTGGCCGTCGGGATCGGCCATGACCACCCAGCTGACCTGGCCCTGGCCGATGTCGACACGCGTCGCCCCGAGTGCCACCAGACGCTCGACTTCCGCTTGCTGATCACCGTGGACGGGCGGAACGAGGTCGAAATGCAGCCGGTACTTCCCGGTCTTCGGCGTCAGTGGCGGACCGCCCCAGGTGATCTTCGGGCCGCCGTGCGGCGAGCGAATCGCGGTCTCTTGATCCTGATCCCAGACCAGCGGCCAGCCCAGCGCTTCGCTCCAGAAATACCCGGCCTCCTGCGAACCCTCGCACGCAAGCGCTCCGATAAATCCGCATTCGGCGAGGAAGCTGTTGCCCGGCTCGATGACACAGAACTCGTTCCCGTCGGGGTCGGCGAGCACAACATGACCCTCCTCCGGGCGCTGACCGATGTCGATGTGCCAGGCGCCGAGCCGGAGCGCCCTCGCCACTGTCTGCTGCTGGTCATCGAGGGACGCGCTCGTCAGATCAAAGTGCATCTGGTTCTGGCCGGACTTCTGCTCCCGGGTGCGCAGAAATCGGATCCGGAACCCGGTGTCATCGGTCGGCAGCAGCGCAATGCCGTCCTGGGGGCTGCTGGCTAGCTCCCAGCCCAGCACGCCGGCCCAGAAGCGCGCGAGACGGAGTGGGTCGTTCGCATCGAAGCAGAGGGCGTGGAGGTGACAAGTCATTCCGCTTCGCACCTCCGATCTGCTGACTACTGTTCCTGGACGTAGGCCGAACAGTTTATTGAGCTGCTGCCACGGGGCCGTCATGGCACAATGCCTGCTCGTGAAGAAAGCGGACATAACTCCCGAGCTAGTTTCGCGGCTCGTGGCGAGCCAGTTCCCGCAGTGGGCTGGCCTACCTGTCCGGCCAGTCGATGTCGACGGCTGGGACAACGCCACCTTCCGGCTCGGCGAGCGCATGTCGGTCCGGCTGCCCAGCTCGCCGGCTTACGCTGAACAGGTCGACAAGGAACACCGCTGGCTGCCAATCCTGGCCAGCCAGCTGCCGTTGCACATCCCCGAGCCGCTGGCCAAAGGCCAGCCAGGCTGCGGCTTCCCGCGGCCATGGTCGGTGTACCGGTGGATCGACGGCCAGACCGCAGCGATCGACACGGTGGCGAACCTGCCCGAATTCGCCGCCGACCTGGCCGATTTTCTCGCCGCCCTTTACCGAGTGGACCCATCCGGCGGTCCGCTGCCCGGCACGCACAACTTCTTCCGCGGCGGATCGCCTGCCTACTATGACACCGAGACGAGGGCGGCTCTCACAGCCCTGCACGGTCATATCGACACCGGCCTGGCCGCCGAGGTGTGGGAGGCGGCGCTGGCCGCGCCGTGGGACGGTCCGCCGGTCTGGTTCCATGGCGATGCCCAGCCTGGCAACCTGCTCCTGGACGCTTCCGGCCGGCTGAGCGCCGTCATCGACTTCGGCACTTCCGGGATCGGAGATCCGGCCTGCGACACCACTATCGCGTGGACGTTCCTGTCGGGTGAGAGCCAGCGCGTGTTCAGAGAGCACCTGCCGGCCGATGAGGCGACGTGGCGGCGCGGCCGCGGCTGGGCGATATGGAAGGCAGTGATCGTCCTGGTCAAAGCGCTGGACACCGACCCCGACGACGCCGAGATCACAAAGAACGTGATCGACGAGATCCTCGCCGATCATCGAGATGCACGGTAGCGACAGAAGACACGCCTGACTGGGCAGTGGATCGATGCCACCGTGACGTCGATACTCGCTCCTGAGCGGAACCGTCACCACGGCCACCGTTAACGAGTCACTGCTGTCGGCCGGGATGAGACACCGCGGAGTCACCGGTACTGACTGCGGTAGGCGATGATGGGCCGGTGGAGCTCGAGCCGTACCGAGGTGAGCTAGTGGCTTACTGCTACCGGATGCTGGGCTCGTTCCACGATGCAGAGGATCTGGCTCAGGAGACGATGCTGCGGGCGTGGAAGGCCCGCGACCGCTACGACCCCGCACGAGCATCGGTGCGGACCTGGCTGTACCGGATCGCCACTAACGCGTGCTATTCCGCACTTGCGGGGCGTGCACGCCGGCCGTTGCCGTCCGGCCTGGGCGCGCCTAGCGACGATACCGGCGCGCCGCTGACGCCGGCGTTCGACATTCCCTGGCTGCAGCCATTCCCCGATGCCCGGTTCGACGTCGGAGTCCGGGCGGACCTGCGACTGGCGCTGGTGGCGGCGATGCAGGTGCTGCCGCCACGACAGCGGGCGGTACTTGTGCTGCGTGAGGTCCTGGAGTTCAGCGCCGCCGAGGTCGCTGCGCAGCTAAGGACCAGTGTCGCAGCCGTCAACAGCGCCTTGCAGCGGGCCCGCGCCGCGCTGGCGGAGATGGGCACAGCGGGCACGGTCAGTGAGCCCGACGATCCGGGCGTGCGCGCGGTGATCGAACGCTACGTGCGGGCGTTCGAGGCGGCCGACGTTCCCGCGCTGGTCGGGCTCCTTACCGACGACGCGGTCCTGGAGATGCCTCCGGTACCGCTGTGGTACCGAGGCAGCCGCGATTACGGCCTGTTCATTCGCCGCGTGTTCGACACTCGCGGGACGGGCTGGATTATGCGCCAGCTCACCGCGAACGGGCAGCCTGCACTCGCCGCCTACGCGCCCGAACGCGGCGGCGGTCACTTGCTGCATACCCTCCAGGTCTTCACGGTCTCCGGCAGCCGGGTGGCGCGCAACGTGACATTCGCCGACCCGCAGGTCTGCGCGTCCTTTGGCCTGCCCCAGCGGATTTCTTCGGCCGATCTTCGCCAACCGCGATGAGCCGGGCTGGTGCCGCCGGTACATACCGGTGAGCCAACCGAGGGAGACCCACCATGAGCGTCATCGTCATCCAGTTCATCACCCTGGACGGAATCGTGTCTGACCCGGACGGGTCCGCCGGAACCCCGGCGGGCGGCTGGGCATTCCGGCACGGCCCAGAGACGGTCGCCGGGGACAAGTTCCGGCTCGGCAGCACCCTGGACGAGGGGGTCATGCTGCTGGGCCGCACGACCTGGCAGTTGTTCTCGCACCTGTGGCCGGGACGCCAGGACCCGTTTTCCGCGCGGATGAACGCCGCGACGAAACTGATCGCCACCCGCACGCTCACCGACACCACAGCGTGGGCGAACTCGCACCTCATCGATGGTGATCTGGTTGATGCTGTCAAGGGCGAGCAGCGCGACGTGATCGTGACTGGCAGCCTGAGCGTCGTGCACGCGCTCATGGCCGCGGACCTGGTCGATGAATACCGGCTGCTGATCTTCCCCACGATCCTTGGCACTGGCGAGCGGCTGTTCTCAGCCGGCCACCCGCCCGCATACCTTGAATGCCTGTCGGCTGAGCAGACCGGCGCCGCCGTACTGGCCCGGTACCGCAGGCCAGCTTGATGCCAGTGGTTTGCTGCCAAGCGAGCGCGGGCCCGGGGCATGCACCGCATAACGAGTGCCGACGGCTGGCATCATGGGCGAAATGAATGCGCAGCAGGATGGCAAGTGGATCCTCAGCGACGACCAGGCCGCGATCGAGTTGCTGGTGGCCGTCCGTACCGGAGACGTCGCGGCGATCGAGAGATTGCTGCGCGATGATCCTGCGCTTGCGTCGGCCCGGCTCTTCGGAAAGGACGGCGGCGCCGGGACCCCTTTGCATCTTGTCACCGACTGGCCCGGCTACTTCCCTCATGGCCCGCAGATCGTCCGGCTCCTCATCGACGCTGGCGCCGATCCCAGCGCCCGGACATCCAAGCGAGGTTCACCGCCCGGTCCAGGTGACGAGACGCCATTGCACTATGCGGCCAGCAGCGACGACGTCGACGTGGCCGAATCCCTGGTCGATGGCGGAACAGATATCGAGGCTCCCGACGGTTCGATCGGCACTCCGCTCGATAACGCTGTCGGTTACGGCTGCTGGCATGTCGCCCGGTTGCTGGTGGCGCGGGGTGCCAGGGTTGACAAGGCCTGGCATGCAGCCGCGCTGGGCATGCTTGGCCGCCTCGAAGCGCTCCTGGGTAGCGAACCTCCGGCCGAGATTGTGTCGCAAGCGTTCTGGCATGCCTGTGCGGCTGGTCAGCGGCGCGCCGCGGAGTATCTGCTCTCTCGGGGCGCGGATCTCAGCTGGGAGCCGGATTACGCGCACGGCACACCGCTTGACGCGGCAACGGGGCTGGGTACCAGGCAGGAGAACGTCATCTCCTGGCTGCGGGAACTGGGCGCCCGTTCCGCTGACTCCGATTAATTCGGATGGCGGGATCCATCCTGCTCGCCAGCTGAGCCGCCGGCGAGGACGGGCAACCGCGGCCGACTGTCAGTGCCCGTGCCTACCTTTGGTACGGATAGAAATCCGCCAGGAGAGGAGAGATCATTGACGACTCTCGAGAACCGGCCGAAGACCGCGCTCCTCGTCGTTGACGTGCAGAATGGCGTCGTCGCGGGGGCACACGAGCGGGACGCCGTCGTCGCCAACGTAAGCAGCCTGGTCGAGAAGGCACGCCAGGAACATATCCCTGTTGTCTGGGTTCAGCACTCCGACGACGGCCTTGCCAGGAACAGCGATGACTGGCGGATCGTCCCTGAGCTCGCTCCTGGCGACGCTGAGCCGCTGGTCGAGAAGAACTACGGCGACTCCTTCGAGGACACCACTCTTGAAAGCGTGCTGTCTGGCCTTGGCGTCGGACGACTCGTCGTTGTCGGCGCGCAGACCGACGCGTGCATCCGCTCGACGCTTCACGGCGCGCTGGTCAGGGGCTACGACGCAACTCTCGTCGGCGATGCGCACACGACTGAGGATCAGACAGCGTGGGGAGCACCACCGCCAGGCCAGGTCATCGCGCACACCAACCTGTACTGGAAGTACCAGACAGCGCCGGGACGGACCGCTGGCACAGTTGACACCAAGGACGTCGACTTCCACGCAAGCTAACTGGAACTAAGCAGGCCGCCGGCCGCTTCAGGCTGCCCGTGAGTCCGGGCCGCCAGACCCGCGATGCGACCGTACTCTGACCAGACCAGCGGGATGAGGCGCTTGTGGCCGCCGCCCGCACCAGAGAACTTCGCCAGATCGGTCCGGCCAGCGAGAGCTATGGAGTTATATGTCTGCCATGGCGCTGTCCATCACGGCTGATGCACCCGTCCCGTCCCCGCGGCGCGTGCTCGCTGCCGGGGACTGGCACGGGAACCGCGAGTGGGCGCTCAGCGTCATCAAGCGCGTCCCTCAGCTGCTTCGCGACGAGCGGCCGCGGTTAGTCCTCCATCTCGGCGACTTCGGCATCTGGCCGGGAACCGAGGGCCGGCGTTACCTTGACGCCGTCAGCGCGGTCCTCACCCTGGTGAACGCGCAACTCTGGTTCATCGACGGCAACCATGAGGACTTCCCGCAGCTTGCCCGCATGGCAAGCCACACGCTTCCGGACGGCCGCATCGCGGTCCGGTCTAACATCTTCCACCTGCCCCGCGGACATCGCTGGAAGTGGCACGGTCGGACATGGCTGGCCTGCGGCGGCGGCGTGAGCCTGGACAAAGCTGCCCGCACCGAGGGGGTGAACTGGTGGCCGCAGGAGGAGATAACCAGCCAGCAGGAACATGACCTGATCGCGGCTGGCCATGCGGACGTGATGGTATGTCACGACTGCCCGTCCGGCGTCGCCCACACCTTTGGCCAGCCGCCGTCCTGGTGGTCACCTGCCGACCTTGCGCGCTGCGACGCACACCGGGAACGGCTTCAGCACATCGTGGCCGCCGTCCAGCCAGCTCACCTGATGCATGGTCACCTGCACCGGGCCTACCAGCGCGAGTGCGATCTCGGGTACGGACCGGTCCAGGTCACCGGACTGGCAGCCGATGGCAGCATGCGGAACTTCGCAACACTGGACGTGGAATCCGTGACCTGGAAACTACGGTCCCGCGGTCTGCTCGACGTCGGCAGGCACCGCTAACCGCGGACGAGTGCGGAGAGCAGCTGGGGAGCCCGGACGACCTGATCTGGCTAACGCCCGACGGCGCCGGATTTCACCCGGTCGCGTTGGTAAGTTGAGCTCCCCGGCTCTGGAGGTCGACGTGAAGGCGCTCGTGTTCCAGCACAACCTGGCCCGCGAAGCGGCCTCGACCATCGGCGGCCGGATCGACCGGCGCGCCTTTGTCTCGCGCTTCGCGCCGGTCCGCATCGAGGACGTCGCCGAGCTGCCGCTGCCCGCCGAGGACTGGGTGCGGGTGCAGACCACGTTCTCCGGCCTCTGCGGCTCCGATGTGAAGCAGATTCTGCTCAACGGCGCTCGCGACAACCCCCTCACGGCGCTCGTCTCCTTCCCTCACGTGCTCGGGCACGAGGCAGTCGGCCGCCGCGCCGATACCGGCGAGCGCGTCGTGCTCAACCCGTGGCTATCCTGCGGCCCGCGCGGCATCGCCCCGGCCTGCGAGGCCTGCCGGGTCGGCCGCTATCCCTGGTGCCGGAACTTCCGCTCCGGCAACCTGCCCGTCTCGATCCACCTCGGGAACTGTGCGTCGGCCGCCGGGGCGCATGCCGAGCGCTTCGCCGCGCACATCTCCCAGCTGTTCGCCGTACCTGACGGCATCTCCGACGAAGCTGCCGTGCTAGCGGACCCCGTCAGCGTCTCACTGCGCTCGATCCTGCTCGCGCCGCCGGGTGACGGCGACATCGCCCTGGTGTACGGATCGGGCACGCTGGCGTTCGCCGCCATCGCGCTGCTCCGCCACCTCTACCCGGCCACCGAGGTGTGGGCCGCGACGCGGCCGGGCGCCAGGGCTGCGCTCGCAGCCCGGTTTGGCGCGCACGCCGTGCTCTCCGCCGCGCCCGACGAGCTCGTCGCGCAGGTGGCCCGGCGGGTCGGCACCACACCACTCGAGCCGTGGAGCAAGCGCGACTGGCTCCAGGACGGCCCGGCCATCGTCTACGACACGATCGGCTCGACTGAGACGGTCGAGACCTCGCTCCGGCTGCTCGCTACTGGCGGCACGCTCATCGTCTCCGGCGTCGAACCGCCGAAGCGCTTCGAGTGGACCCCGCTGTACTTCAAGGAACTGCGGGTCATCGGGTCGAACGGCTTCGGCATCGAGGAGGTCGGCGGCGTAGCCAAGCACGCCATGGAGCACTACTTCGACTTCGTCGCGGATGGCCTCGACCTGACGCCGGTCATCACCCACCGCTTCCCGCTGGATCGCTGGCGCGACGCCGTGCTGGCGATCAAAGACTCCCGGCACACCGGCGCCGTCAAGGTGCTGCTCGAACCGGGCCGCTGAACCCGGCCATCGCGACCCGGACCTGCCGGAATTAAGGCAAGCCCGAGCCGCGACACCCGGCGTGCGGCGACACGGCTATTGGCTTGTGATGTCACGATCACAACATCGAGAAATCGCGGCAGCCCGGCTGCCCTGCGCAGCCGGGCCGCCTCGCCTGGCATCGGGCCTACGAGCCCTCGGCGCGCGGCAGATCCTGCGCGATCTCCCAGATGTGGCCGCCCGGATCGGCAAACGCCGCCGTCCGGACGCCCCACCACCGGTCCATCGGGCCGTTGATCAGCCGCCCAGCCAGTGGCCCGGCCTCCTGGCTGGCTACGGTGGCCGGACCGATGAGGTCGGGAGCGTTGGCGACGTCCAGCAGGTTGATGGTGAAGTCGCCGAACTTGAACACAGCCGAGTCCTCGTTCTCGAAGGCCACCGGAAGCTCGAATATCTCCTGGTAGAACTGCTTCGCTTGCGGCACGTCGGCAACGAACAAGGTGATGACATCGACGTGCTTCAGGTTCATGGCCATGATCTGCTCCTCGTCTGCGGATGGCGGTCATGCCGGACGGCACTGCCCCTCGTCCGACGAATGAGCCGAGCCGCGACGGACGCGGGCGCCCGCTCAGCCCGCTGCCGGACGGAAGATCTCGCGCGCCTCCCGCAGCGCGTAGAACACGATAACAAGGGCCGCGAGCGGGTCCGCCCACCACAAGCCCACGGCGGCATTGAGCGCCAGCCCGATGAGCACCGCAACAGCCAGGATCCCGTCTACCAGCGTGACCCGTCCCTCGGTAATCAGCACCGGGTTGCCGAGGGCCTTACCGGTGCGCGCCTTACCGGCCGCCAGGGCAAACATGACAGCGGCCGTCACTGCCGTCCACGCGATGCCGAGCGTGCTGTGCCGCGGGTGGTAGCCGATGGCCAGCACCAGCACCGACTGCACTGTCAGGTACGCGGCGAGCGCCAGGAACGCGCCGCCGATCAGCCGGAGGGCACGCCGCTGCCGTTCCTCGCCGGTACCCGACAGTTCCCAGAGCACGACGGTGCTCGCGCCGATCTCGATCAGCGAATCCAGGCCGAATCCGGCCAGCGCAACGGACCGGGCCGCGATCGCGGCGACGGCAAGCACGATAATGCCGACCACGTTCCAGCAAAGCGTGATGCCTTCCAGGACACGGCCGCGCCGAAGCAGCCCGGCCGCCCGGCCGGGCACCTCGGCCGCGGCCCGGGCTGGAATCACGTCCGGCGGGTGCTCGGTCATACTGTCATTCTGGCTTACGACGGTAACGGAGCCTCGACAAGGCAGCCATTCTCCAGCAGGTACCGCATCATGGGGTAAGAGCGCACAGATCGGGCAGATAATCGACAGGCATGACGATCCAGCTAAGTCAGCGCGAGCGGATGGCTCGGCAGCGACCGAAGAGCTTCTGCCGGGCGGCGTCGCCAATGCCGGGAGCGTCAGCCGGGCGGGCCGAGATGTGCTCCGGCCGGCCAGCCAGCACTGGGTGACCATTCACGAGCTGCTGCGCTCAGTGCGGACGGCCGGGTTCGGCGGCGCGCCGGCGGTAGTGGGCATCCAGTCAGACGGCCGTGAGCGGCTGGAGTTCATCGAGGGCGACGTGCCGGTGCCACCGTATCCGGACTGGGCGCAGTCCGACGAGGCGCTCGCGTCGATCACCGTCCTGGTCAGCCGGTTCCATCGGGCAACGGTGTCGTTCGGCCTGGCCGACGCCACCTGGAGCGGCGAGCTGGCTGACCCGGCCGGCGCCGGGCTAGTGATCTGCCACAACGACGTGTGCCTGGAGAACGTGGTCTTCCGCGACGGCCGCGCGATCGCGCTACTTGACTTTGATTTCGCCGCCCCTGGCCGCCCCGTGCACGATCTCGCGGCCCTCGGCCGGATGTGCGTGCCGATCGATGACGACGTGAGCGCGGCCCGGCTCGGCTGGCAGCCGGCCGACCGGGCAGCGCGGCTTCGGCTGGTCGCCGACGCTTACGGCCTCGACGCCGCCGGGCGGCTGCAACTGCTCGACGTCCTCGCCGGGCAGGTCGCCCGCGGGGGTGAGTTCGTGCGCCGCCACGTCGAGGCGGGTGAGCCGGGCTTCGTCGCGATGTGGAACCAGATGGGCGGGGCGCAGCGATTCGACCGGCGCCGTGCCTGGTGGCAAGATCATCGCGAGCAATTCGCTGCTGTTCTGCGCTGACCAGCTAACCGCGCTCGTTACCGGCGAACCGGTCGGCCACCTGCCCGGCCGTCAGCCCGAAATCGGCCAGTGAGTAGCGGTGAGCTGGCCGTGCGTCACCTTCGCCTGCGCGAGCGTGCAGCGCGCTGACCGCGTCCCTGGCTGCATCGGAGTAGGACAGGCCGAAGTACGCGTAAACCGACTCAACGGTGCCGACCGGATCAGCGGTGAAGTCGGCGTAGTCGACATCCAGGAACTGCGCAGGATCATAACCGGGCCTGGCGGCGGCGAACTGCTCCAGCCCGCGCGCCCACAATTCCAGCTGGCCGGCCCCGATGACCTCACCCTTGAAGGTGTCTGACCAGCCATCGGTGGCGTGCGCGGCCAGGCTGCACATCGAGCCGATCACCGCCCGCGGTTCCCGGTGAGTCTGGATCACCAGGGCGTCCGGGTAGACCGCCAGGATCGCGTCGAGCGCGAAGAGGTGGCTGGGGTTCTTCAGCACCCACCGCTTGCCGGCCTCGTTAAGGCCGATGAGCTGCAGGTTGCGCCGGTGCCGGCGGTATGGCCCGGTCCAGTCCTGGCCCTGCAGCCAGGCCGAATAGGTTGGCAGATGCGCCAGGCACTCGTAGGAAACCGACCGCAGCGTCTGCCTGAGCAACTGCCAGCACTCTTCTACCTGGTCCGCGGCAATGTAGTGGACGCCCATGAACTCCGGGTGCTCGACGTGATGTCGCTGGTACCCGGCCTGGATGTGCTGGAAGACCGGGTCGGCCGGCCAGCTGTCCCTGGGCGGGCGGGGCTGCGGCACCTCGGTGAGCCACAGCTCGAGTCCCTGGTGGTCCGGGTCTGCCGTCAGCAGCCGGTGCAGCGCGGTCGTCCCGCTCCTGGGCAGGCCCGTTACGAAGATCGGACGGCTAATCTCGACGGCCGCGTGGCCGGGGTTAGCTGCCCAGGCTGACTCGCTGACCAGCCGAGCGGCCAGTGCGCCACGCAGCCCCACTCTGGCGACCTTGCGGCCGAGCGAGGTCAGGTCCGCGTCGCGGGCATACGAGTCGAGCAGCGCTGCCAGGCCATCGCTGTAGTCGTCGGCGCCGAAGTCGGTCAGGCCGGTCATCCGGCTCGCCGATTCGTGCAGGTCTGCGATAGTACCGACGTTGTCCCGCTCGGTGGTCGTCATGGCTGCGCCCCGTAGTGGAAGGTCAGTGGTGGTACTCGCCGCAGTTGACGTCCAGGCACTGACCGGTGATGGCCCGGGCCAGCGGAGACGCGAGGAACAGCACGGCGTCGGCGATCTCATCCGGCTCCGGCAGCCGGCCCAGGTCAATGTTCGCGGCGGTTTCCGCGTAGATGGTCTCGGTGTCGACGCCGCGCTTCTTGCCCAGGTAGCCGAAATACCACTTGAGCGAATCGCCCCAGATGTGGCCGGGCGCCACCGAGTTAACCCGGATGCCCTGCGGCCCGAGCTCGGTTGCCAGGCTCTGCGCCATCGCCAGCAGCGATGCCTTGGCCATCTTGTAGGGGCCCATGGTTCGCTGGGAGAACCGGACGACCATGGAATTCACCATGACGACAGCGCCGCTGGTCGCCGCCAGCGCCGGGATGAAATGGCGGGTCATCCGCAGCGCCGAGATCACGTTGTTGTTGAAGCCCGCCTGCACCGCGTCCAGGTCGACCTTGCCGAGATCAGCGATGGGCGGCATGGCCAGCGCGTTGTGCACCAGCGCGTCAACCTTGCCGAACTCGGCAAGCGCCGCCTCGGCCAGGTGCTCGGCGTCGGCAGGCACCGTCATGTCGGTCGGCACCACCAGCGCACGGCGGCCGAGACCGGCGATCTCCTTGGCGACCTCTTCGAGCCGCGACACGGTCCGCGCGGCCAGTACGACATCCGCTCCGGCAGCCGCGCCGCGGACCGCGATCTGGCGGCCCAGATCCGGACCGACCCCAGAGACGACCAGAACCTTGTCCTGCAGGTACATCAGCCCAGCATCCTTTCCGCGACAGCGGCCTGGCGCGCGGCGATCCGCGCTGTGTACTCCTCCGGGGTGATCCTGGCTTCCTGGTAATACGGCAGCGCCTCAGGCAGATCGGCCAGCCCGATGACCTCGGCGCGCGGGCCGTCGCCGGGCAGCAGGTCCCTGGTCAGCCGCTGCCACCGGATCTGCACATAGCCTCGCCTGCGGCCGGTGAGTTCCAGCCAGTTGGCCACGCCGGGGTTGCGGTCACTGATGACGAAGCGCAGCATGCCGTCGGGATCGATGCGTGCCTGGTCGGCCGTCAGGCTGGTCTGGTGGTTGATGTAGTCGAGCGAGATGTACCACATGCTGCCGAGCTGGACGCCCTGGTACGGCGCTACCTCTTTGCTGGCCGCAGGCACCGTCACGATCATCGCCTGGTCAGCCCCCAGGTCGAAGTGGCCCGCCGCGGAGAACTGCGTGGCCAGCCCGCCCGGCGTCCGGCGCGGCTCGGTCATGGTGTTGACCGGTTCCTTCAGGTAGAACCACTCCGGGAAGGCGAGGAACGTGCGGAGCCTGGAGAGCAGGATCTTCCCGGCGACTGCGTAACGCTTGGCCAGCAGCGCCTCGTTGGCCGGCACCGGCGCGCTGCCGATCTTGTCAGCCCGCTGAATGCGCAGCGTGCCGCGTCGCTCACTAGTCCAGTCGCTGTATACCTCGCGGACCACCAGCATCGCGGAGCCTGGGCCCAGGGTGATGTAGCCCGGCGGTGCATCCGGCTTCGGCGGTCCGAACCGCACCTCGAATGAGCCGTCGGCGCCGATCTGCAACTGCCGGTCGTCGAAGGCGGTGAGGCTGTCCGGCACATCGACCGGCGAGTAATCGCCGTTCAGCACCTGGAAGCTCAGGTCCGCAGTGCTTCCGCGGCGGCCGGTGACCACGTACTCCGCATCGTCGCGCAGGTACGCGTGCAGGTACAGGGCGTCCGGATTGTCCAGGCCGAGCTTGGTGTAAGGCCCGGTGGACTGCACGAAGTACGGGAAATCGCGCTGGTAAGCCCACGCCATGTGCAGCGAGGCCTCGATGCTGCCCGCCAGGTAGTCATGTCCCTCAGCCAGGTCCTGCTCGGTCTGCACGTGCGGCGCGGCGGTGATGATCTTTTCAGCCTCGACGACCGCGTCCGCGAACGACTGGGTTAGCACGGCTACCTTTCGATCAGTTGGCAGGGGCCCGACTCAAGGTAGAACACGTTCTAAATCTGCGTCAATGACCGGCGGGCAAGCCGTCAGTCGGCCGTCTGCGGAGCCCACATGTTGTCGATGAACCGCAGCGACGGCGTGTCGTCCAGTGAGCTCATGGTTTCGTAGATCCGCTTGTAGCCGATGTGCGAGATCCGCCACCTGCCATCCTCGTCACGCTGGTAGGTGTCCTCGTAGAACGCCGCACCCTTGATCACGACCCGGAAGTCCAAGGCAATGACAGTGTCCTCGAACGACCAGGTCCCGTGCGCGGTGTCGCCGTCAACATCGATTTCGGGCTGGCCACACCGGTGCACGGTAATGATCGACGGCCCGAGGTTGTCGCGCAGGTAGGCCACGATCTCGTCCCGGCCGCGCAGGCTCAGCGGCTTGCTCACGGCGTGCGTGCCGTAGTCGGCGCTCGCATGCGGGGTGAACACCTCCTCGATCTCGTCCCACAGCTTCAGGTCGACGCAGCGCAGGTAGCGGTACTTCACCCGGCGGATCTCTTCCAGCGCGACAAGGTCCATATCATCCAGCTTTCAGATCTGATTGACTTCCAACAAGAACATGTTCTACTCCTGGTGGTCAACCCGCCGCGACATGCCGCCGGGCCGGATGCCCGGACAGCTCAGCCGGAGGTTCCGTGCGCTTCTGCTATGCCGAGTCCATGACCGACCCGTCCTTCTACGCTCCGCTGGCTCGCGCCGCCGAGGAAGCCGGCTATGACTCGATGGTGATCCCGGACAGCATCTGCTACCCGGCACAGTCCGACAGCGTGTACCCGTTCAACCCGGATGGCACCCGCGAGTTCCTTGAGGACAAGCCGTTCCTGGAGCCGTTCTCGATCATCCCGTTCCTCGGCGCCGTCACCAGCCGCCTGCGGTTCATCACGTTCGTGCTCAAGCTGCCGGTGCGGCATCCGGTGCTGGTCGCCAAGCAGGCAACCTCGACCGCGGTCCTCACCGGCAACCGGCTGGTTCTTGGCGTCGGTACCAGCCCGTGGCGCGAGGACTACGAGGTACTCGGCGTGCCCTGGCAGCGGCGCGGGCAGCGGATGGACGAGGCACTTGAGATCCTGCGCGGGCTGTCGGCCGGGGGTTATTTCGAGTTCCACGGCGAGATCTTCGACATCCCGCCGATCAAGCTCGCGCCGGTGCCGACGCGCCCCGTTCCCGTCCTGATCGGGGGCCATGGCGAGGCGGCACTACGGCGCGCGGCGAGGTCAGGCGACGGCTGGCTGCACGGCGGCGGCAAGCCGGAGGACCTGCCCGGCCTGCTGGCCAGGCTGGCTGCGCTCCGGCACGAGGAGGGCACCGCAGACCGCCCGTTCGAGGTGCACGTGATCTCGCTGGACGCATACTCCGCGGATGGGGTCCGGCGGCTGGAGGATCAGGGCGTCACCGACGTCATCGTCGGCTTCCGCTGGCCGTACCACGTCGGTCCGGACACCGAGGCGCTGCAGCCCAAGCTGGACAAGCTACGCAAATACGCCGACGAGGTCATCGCGAAGGCGGTCTGACAGCCGCAGCACGCCCGCCGCGTTGAGCGTGGTTGCCACCGGATCTGCCGAGGTTTGCCGCAAGATATCTGTGGGTCCCAGAGTTGCTGGCGACTGCTGTTATGATGCGCCACCACCGGAAGGGACCCAATGAAGCCGCTCCTGATCGCCGCCCTGACTGCCGTCGGCCTGACGATGTGCGCCTGCTCGCATTCCAGCCCCGGCGCTACGGTGACGCACACCGTCACCGTTACCCGGACTTCAGCCCCCACTGCGTCCCCGACTCCGACCACCGCCCAGCCGACCACCAGCCCGGCGAGCACCACTCCGGCGGCCGCGGCCGCGTGCCTGACGCGCTACCTCAATGGCTCGATCGGGCTGTCGCAGGGCACCGCGGGCTCGGTTCTGGTCGCGATTGTCTTCAAGAACCTCAACAACGTCCCGTGCACGCTGTACGGCTATCCGGGCGTCGCACAGGCGAGTGGTACGCCCGTTACCGATATCGGGCACCCTTCGACCGAGAATCCGTCGACCTCCCGCGAGCTAGTGACGCTCCAGCCCGGTGGCTATGCCAACGCGACCTTGCAGATCATCGATGCGGCCAACTACTCGCCGGGCAAATGCCAGCCGGTGAAGGCAACCTGGCTGGCCGTGATCCCGCCGAACCAGCGCGTGCCGCTGTATATCCACTACACCTCCACCGCCTGCAAGGGCAACGTACCGCTGCTGACGGTCACCGCGGTGCGGCCGGGCAACGGCGGCTGAGCGGCCGTGGACGCCGCGCGCAGCCAGCGGCACTGCCGTCCGGTAGCCGTGCTCGCGCAACTCTCGGTCCGGCGTGGCCAGCAGGCCGTCGAGTTCTACAAGGCTGCCTTCGGCGCCGTCGAGGACTACCGGGTAGGCGGCAGCGACGAGAATCCGGCGGTGGTCTCCCAGTTGTCAGTGGGCGATGCGACGTTCTGGGTCGCCGACGAATCACCGGAGCACGAGAACTTCAGCCCCGAGACCGTCGGCGGCTCGACCGCGCGGCTGCTGCTGATCGTCGACGATCCGGATGCTGTCATCGCGACGGCAGTGGCCGCCGGGGCCCGGCAAGTCCGTCCGGCCACCGACGAGCACGGCTGGCGGCTCGGTCGGATCGAGGACCCGTTCGGGCACCACTGGGAGATTGGCCGCCCGAAGGTGCCGTGGCCGCCCGGCAGCCGCGCCCCGCATAGCTAGCGCTAGCCCGATGCACGTGTGCGCCCCCGCCTGACGGCGAGGGCGCACACTTACTGCTGTGCTGGCAGGGCTACCGCCTGCCGACCGGAGATCCGGCTGCTAGCCGTTGATGTGCAGGCCGAACTCGAAGTCCGGGAAGCACGGGCTGTTGGCCGTGAATGTCGGCGGACCGACGGTCGGCGGCTGGGTGCCCGTCGGCGACGGGGTCGGTGCCCAGGTCTCCGACGCGGTGCACCACAGCTGCCCCTCGTTCGGCACGCCATCGTCGGACACCAGCTGGTCCACCTGGAGGGTGGCGAATGGGTTACCGCCCCACACGCTTCCGCCCGCAGTCAGCACGTACGGCACGCTCGGGTTGGTGGTCGAGCCGTTGATCAGCGGGTTGCCACCGTAAAGCCCCGGGTTGAAGAAGTCGTGCTTCACGACCCAGATGGTCTTCGGGAAGTTCCCGCACGGCTGCAGCGTGACCTTCTCGCCCTGGTAAGCGGGCCTGGCGACACCACGGCAGAGGTTGCTGCTGACGCCGTAGGGCGTCCACATGACCTCGTAGGCGATGTTGAAGTGATAGTGCAGTTCCATCCCGGCGCTGATGAAGCCGAGGTGGTACAGCACGAACACCGGGTACTGGAAGGTGAGGTGCCAGTCCTCGCCGGGGTTGTTGTCGTTGGCCCAGCTCAGGTTGACCGGGTTTCCCGGTGCCTCGATCGAGTTGTTGTTGTTGGTGAAGTACTGGATACCGAACTCGACGTTGAACAGCGGGTCGCTGCAGTAGCTGTTGAACGTGCACGCCGGCGTGATGGCGGGCTTGACGGCCCGCGGTGCCGCAGATGCCGCCCCTGCCGCTGTCAGACCCAGCGACGTAGTGACGGCTACCGTCGCCGCCAGCCCGTACAGCGCCCTCCGGTAACGGTTGCGCATGGGTGCTTCCTTCCTGTCGGATTTTCGGAGCCGACGTCGGATTGTTCCGATGGCTTGGGCGGTCAAGCCCGGGTCGACTCCGATTGGACCATTTGCGCTGGCCTTTAGTTGCTTATTGTGATCCCGCCCTGCCAGTCAGTAGTCGAACGTTACCACGAGTAATCAGAGCGGCACGTGGGTAGAGCTAGAAAACGGCGAGCCGGAGTGTTGCACAGGCCATTCGCCGGTTACCAAATGTCGTCCGATTTCCGCGCACCGAGGGCAATATTCCCAGGTCAAAGCCTGGTACTTTGAATTTCGTAAGCCACCGGTAAGAACAGATAGGCCCGCTTAGCCGGTTGGGACAGCCGATATCCTGCTTCGGTGTTAATTGCGCTGAGTAATCAGCGTCCGGCAACGGAACGTAACGGCGGCAGCGGTCAATAGGCTGCACCAGAAATAGACGTGGGTGTGGTGTTGCCCGGCTTATAGGCCGGGCAACACCACACCCACGTCTTCGCTGCGTCCGGTCAGGACTGTGCGGTCTCCTGCGCATTCGGCTCAGGCAGCGCCACCATCCCGTTGTCCGTGCCCGCGCCGGCGCCGTCGTAGGCCGCGACCGCCTGGTTAGCCGGACCGGACAGGTTCTTCTTGACCGAGTCGAGGATGGTCAGGCCCTGGGCGACCAGCCCGGCGGCGATCTCGCTCAGTCCGTCCGCGCCGTTCAGCACGCTGACGTTGGCTCCGGCGAGTCCGCCTGCCGCTTCCTTCACGATCATCGGCAGCTGCTCGATGAGCATCCGGTCCAGCGCGACGCGGTTGTTGGAGGCGGCGGCCGAGGCCTGCAGCCGGGTCCGGTCGGCGTCAGCCTTGGCCAGCACCATGACCTTCTCGGCTTCAGCCTCGGCCGGCTTGATGACCTCGGCAACGAGCTGGCGCTGCCGCAGCTCGGCCTGCCGGTGCGCCAGGTCGGTCTGCGCGGACAGCACGCTCATCTGGGCCTGCGCCTGCGCGAGCGGACCTGCCTGCGCAGCCTCGGCCTGCGCCTTGTCGACCTCCGCCTTGTACTGCGCCTGCACCACCGCAGTCTCCCTGGCGTACTCGGCCTGCTTGCGCTGGGAATCCTGCTGCGCCTGCGCCGACTGCTGGTTGGCCTGGGCCTGGGCGATCTGGGCCTGGCGCTGAATCGCGGCGTTGTGCGGAGCGGCCATGGCGTCGATATAGCCGCTGTTCATGTCGTCTATCGACTGGATCTGCAGTGAGTCGACAGTGAGGCCGATCTTGGCCATCTCTGCCTTGGAGCCGTCCAGCACCTCGGTAGCGAGCTTCTGCCGCTCGGTTACGATCTCCTCCACCGTCATCGAGCCGATGATGGAGCGCAGGTGCCCGGCGAAGATCCGGCCGGTCAGCGTGGACATCTGATCCTGGTCAGACAGGAAGCGCTGGCCAGCGTTGACGATGCTCTCGTCGTCGTTGCCCACCTTGAAGGCGATCACCGCGCGGACATTCAGTGAGATGCCCTGCTTGGTGACGCACGTCTCCGAGACCTCCGCCTCGCACATGGACAGGGTCAGATAGCGGACCTTGCGGAATAGCGGAACCACGAACGTGCCGTGCCCGACGACGACCTTGAACGGCGCGCCGCTCCGGCGGGAGCGCCCGCCCGAGATCAGCATCGCCTCGTCCGGTGCAGGCACCCGGTAACCAAACATCTGTCTCATCTCCAGTTGTGACCCCGTGCCGACAGCACAGTCGGCTTATACCAGTATGTCCCTTGATCGGGCTAGCCCGGAAGGTCTTCGGCGAATTGAGCCAGCGGATCTGTCCACGCGCTGACATCGACCGCGCGGTGCCCCCTCGATTCGATGACCAGGACGGTCGCGCCCCGCGGCAGCGGATCGGGTGACCAGGCAATGAACGCCTCGGATCCGCCCCGGACCCGGACCAGGACCTCACCAGGTCCGGCGGTACCACGGGTCGCGATGGTGAGCACGCCGATGCAGCCGATCAAGACCTCGTCACGGGCCATCTGTACTCACTCTCACGACCTGCCTGCCCCTGCGGGCCCTCGCCTGCCTTGGCCGCGCCTCCGGCCGGTCGCCTGCCGCGCCACGGCAGCCCCACCCGCAGCCGAGCCGCGCCGCTGGCCGGAGCGGCACGTTACCTTCATAATCCTGTTCCCGGCGATCTGCCGTCTACCAGACGGAATAGACCCGCCCATGGTCGCGTTCCACGTACTGCTGGTGCGAATGTGTCCCCCGGGCCGCAACTATCGCCGTCGCGGAATACCGTAAGGCTGGAGCCGCGACGCGCCACTCGCCGAGAGGCGACCTTCGTACCAGCGCCGGCACGCCCTCGTGAGCAGATGCTCCCGGGGGCGTCGTCATATCGTCACCGGATCCGGCCGCGGCCAGTAGTCACCGGATCCGGGCCGCGGCCAGCTGGCGCAGCAGCACCGCCGGCGCTTCGGTCAGGGACGGCCCGTACCAGGTCAGGTGCCTGCCGCTGACCAGCGCGGTCCGGCTGCCGGGAAACGCCTCGGGCCCGTCCGAGGCGGTAAACCGGTACGGCTCGTCCGGCAGCACGACCAGGTCCGCGCTGGCACCGCGCAGCTCGCCAAGGTCCACCCGCGGGTACCGCTCCTGGTGACAGGCGTAGATATTGGTCACCCCGAGCCGGGCCAGCAGATCGCCTGCGAAGGTGTCGCGGCCGAGCACCATCCACGGCCGCCGCCAGATCGGCACGACCGCTGACCTGTCGGCCATCACCGCGGCTGAGCCGCCGGTCCCGAGCGGCTGCCGCCAGGCCCCGGCCGCCGTATCGAGCCAGGCTGGCGCCGGCAGCCGGCACGCCATCGTGATCATCCGTCGCAGCGAGTCCAGGGCCTCCGGCAAGTCGCGGATCACGGTGACCCACACCGGCACCCCGGCCGCGCGGATCGCGTCCAGGTCCGGCAGGCGGTTCTCCTCCTCGTTGGCGAGCACGACATCCGGGCACAACGCCACGATCTGCGCGACATCAGGGTTCTTCGTTCCGCCGATCCGGCGCACCGCCAGATCGGCCGGGTGAACGCACCAGTCCGTCGCTCCGGCAAGCAGGCCGGGAGCGCAGGACGCGACCGTCTCGGTCAGCGACGGCACCAGCGAGACGACGCTGCGAACCAGCGGCGGGACCGCCACCGGCAGGCCAAGATCATCGATAACCAGACCATGGGCTCCGCGCACCGTGGTCTCGCCCATCGTGCCCCCAGAACCCCTCGATCGCCATTGATCGCCCTCATTCTGACCCGAATCGGCGGGCGGCACCAGCCTCATGATGGGCGACCGTGCTCGCATACTCTGGGTACCCGGCCCGCTCAGGCTCACTGGCGGTGCCAGCGGAGGGCAGAAGACTCATGACTGACGCAGTTCCGGAGGCTGTGGTAGCCACCCTGGAAGACCCGTTCGCGCAGCTGTCAGGATCGCTCGCGGGCAGCAGGAAGCTCCATTTCGAGGTAACGGGGACACATCAGCTGACTCCGCACATGCAACGGCTCACCCTGACCGCACCGGATCTCGACGACTTCAGCTACCAGCCCGGCCAGGACATCATGCTGCTGGTGGCAGTGGACGGCCGCAAGCCGGTGCGACGGCGTTACACCATCCGGCAGCTTGATCCGGCCCGGCAGGCTCTGACCATCGATGTCGTGCTGCACGGAGACGGTCCCGGTGAGCGCTGGATCCGCGCGGCGCAGCCGGGCGACCGGATCGAGGGCATCGGCCCGCGCGGCAAGGTCTTCCCGTCGCCGGCCGCGGACTGGCACCTGTTCATGGGCGATGAGGCGGCTATGCCCGCCATCCTGGCCATGACCGAGGCGCTGCCCGGCGACGCCGACGCGACCATCGTGCTTGAGGTGCCCGAGCCGGCTGACGAGCAGGAGGTGCTGGCAGCCGCCCGCACCAGGGTCAGCTGGCTGCACCGGCTCGCCCGGCCGGCAGGCGACCCGGCCGCACTGGCCGCCGAGGCGGCGGAGGTGGAACTGCCAGCGGGCAGCGGGCACGCCTACCTGCTCGGTGAGGCGTCGGTAGTGCTGCGGATGCGCGAGGTGCTGGCCGCCCGCGGACTGCCGCCGGACCAGGTGTCACCCAAGGCCTACTGGGGCCGTGGTCGCGCCAACGCCGGCCACGGCGAGCCGGCCAGGGAGGCCTGACCGGGCGGACTGGTTGTCAGGGGCTGACGACGCTACGAAGCCAGCTTTGTCGGCACGACCGGCCATGCACTGGCAGCTCAGCCTGCCAGCGGACCCGCCACGACGGTGGCGTCGCTATCTGCAGATGCAGGCAGCCAGTCAGGTTCGTCACATACCCGAGCGGCAAGTAGAACATCGTCAGTCCCGGCGCGTAGGCCTCCGGTATGCCGGGCGGGACGTGCTGCCAGGGACAGGCGACCAGGGTCAGTCCTGGCACGCCGTCGCGAAGCGTATAGATTCCCGGCACCGACCCGCTGGTAAGGAACCTGAACCGGGCATGGTCGGCCGGGGACGTGGTGATCTCCACCGTGGTGCCATTCCGGACCGCAACGATCGGGCCGCCGACATCGCGGAACCTGCCGTCAGCCAGGCGCTGGCTCGATCCCCACACGCCGGAGCGGGCGAACATAAACCAGACGGGGCCGGCCTGGATGCTTGACGCCTTCCAGTGCGAGCTCGCCTGCCCGCCGGTGATGCCCCTGTCGCTGTAATCCCCGCATTTCAGCAACTCGGTGCCCGGTGCGGCGCCAGGCGGGGAGCTAACACTGGCTGACGGCCGGGTCGGCTTCGCCGCGCCGGACAGCGTCGCGCTCAGGACGGACGGGACCGCGATGGCGAGCGCGGCGACGGCGGCGGCGCCGCTCGCGCCAACCCGTCGGCGGTGGCTGCGCCGCCGCCGCCATACCCCGCTGAGCAAGTTGACCGGCGGGTCCTGCGCGGCGTCGTGCATCGCGGTCCGCAGCCAGCGCTCGAGATCATCCATCGTCGACCGTACCTCCCTGTTGCGCCACGATCCCGCGCATCTTGCCCAGCGCCCGCGACGCCTGCGTCTTGACCGAGCCGACCGAGCAGCCAAGGACAGCCGCGGTCTGCGCTTCGGAAAGGTCCTCGTAGTACCGCAGCACGAGCACGGCCCGCTGCCCGGCCGGCAGCAGCGCCAGCGCGCGGCGCAGCAGGTCCTGGTCGGCGATCGCGGCTGCCTGGTCGCGCGTAATCAGGCCGGCTGCCCCGGCCGGGCCGCTCGCATCGTCGTGGCCGGCGAGCGGCTGCTCCAGCTTCCGGCGGATGAACCGCCTGCGATCCGTCGCTGCGTTCACCAGCATCCGCCGCACGTACGGAGCCGGGTCGCCATCCCGGCAGATCCGCCGCCACCGCCGGTAGGCGCGTTCCAGCACGGCCTGCAGCAGGTCCTCGGCGTCGGCCCGGTTGTGACCGGTCAGCAGCATCGCCAGCGTGAGCAGACGGGACGAGGATCCCTCGACGAACTGCTCGAAAGAATCCCGGCCGGCTGGCGCGCTGACGCCCGGACTTCGCACGTGGTCGCTAATGCTCACCACGATGCCCGCACTGCGCTCTGCATATCGCTTTCACGTCCCGGAACGGCCAGAAGGTTGACCGGATCAGGTCATGGCCGGATCAGCCAAACCATCGTTCTCGCTCAATAGGCATGAAGCTGCTCCATAATAAGAAGAACGAGCCGTGGTCCGATCTGCCGAAGGGGGCGCTTCGGTGGCATCCGCAGTAGCGGCAGAGGTCTCCGCCGTACTGGCCAACTCCTCGACGCGGACGCTGATCCTAGGCATCGACAAGGCGGGCCGGATCCGCCAGCATGACCGCGGTGCTGGTGACGTCCTGTCCACCGAGCCTGCCGCGCTCATCGGCACAGAGCTCGCCAGCTTGCTCGCGGCGCCCGACGGACCAGCAGCAGTCACCCTGCAGGGACTGATCGACGGGGCGATTTCTGACCGCGAGAGCACGACAGTGCTGGCACTGCGCACCGCCAATGGCGCTACCGCTGACGCGATCGTCACCATCCAGCCAATCAGGTCCGCCGATCCGGAGCTGGCAGCGCAGGTGATCGTGCGGATCGCGCCGCCAGTGCAGGAACGATTCCTGGACCCGGCGGTCATGCGCCGGACGATGGTCGACGGGGCCGTACGCAAGATCGGCGGCGCGCTGGACATTGACCAGATGGCGCCGGAACTGATCAACATCATCGTGCCGCACTTCTGCAACTCGGCCGGGCTGGTGGTGCTGGAGAGCCTGGTCGGTGAGGACGAGTTCCCCGCCGAGTCACTGGACGGAACGCAGCTCGTCCGACGCCTGGCCGTGGCCCATGACGATGGCGACGCCGCCTGGGATGCCGCATTCCCGACCGGCGAGATCCTCCGCTATCCGCCGGACACTCCGTACACCCGGTGCATGGACTCCGGCCGGCCGGTCTGCGAGGTCGTGGGCCGGGCCGGCGCGGACGCGATGGCCGCCGCCTGGCTGCGCAAGCCGGTCGCCGATCTGCTCTCCGGCGTGTCGATGCTGCTGCTGCCGCTGATCGCACGGGACGTCATGCTCGGCTTCTTCGTCTGCGTGCGGCGGGTCGGCTACCGCCGGTTCGATGCCTACGACGTCGAGATCGGCATGGAATTCGCCGCTCGCGCCGCGATCTTCATGGACAACGCTCAGCGCTACAGCCGCGAGCGCGCTACCGCTTTGACGTTGCAGCGCAGCATGCTGCCGACGGGCCTGTCCTCGCCGTCATCTGTCGAGGTCAAGCACCGTTACCTGCCCGGCAGTAAGCTGATCGAAGTCGGCGGCGACTGGTATGAGTCGATCGCGCTGCCCGGCGGCCGGGTAGCGCTCGTGGTTGGTGACGTGGCCGGGCACGGGGTGCGGGCGGCCGTCACCATGGGCCGGCTCCGGACCGCGATTCACACGCTCGCGATGCTGGAGCTGCCGCCCGCTGAGACACTTCAGCAGCTGAACGAGCTGATGCAGGAGCTTGGCGTGCGCGAGCCGCACTTCGCCACCTGCGTGTACGCGATCTTCGACGCGGTCACGGGCACCTGTGAAGTCGCCTCGGCGGGCCACCTGCCGCCGCTACTGGTCCGCCCGGATGGCACCAACGAGCTACTCGATGTGCTGCCAGCCCCGCCACTCGGGGTTGGCACCGGGCTGATCCAGAGCCGGGTGCTGACCATCGAGGACGGCAGCCTGCTGGTGCTCTACACCGACGGCCTGGTCGAGAAGCGGACCCGTGACATTGACGAGGGCCTTCGCCGGCTGCGTGACATCTTCGGTCCGGGCTCGGTCGACGAGCCGCTGGAGGAGTTGTGCCGGGCGACGCTGGCCGGCGTCTATGGCGATGAGCACCGCGACGACATCGCCGTGCTCATCGCGCGGCTGCGCCGGATCCCGGCCGAGAATGTCGTGAGCTGGACCCTGCCATCGGAGCTGACCTCCGCCGGCCGGGCCCGGACCCTGATCCGCCGTCCGCTGCGCCGGTGGGGCCTGAAAGACCTCGTGCCCACTGCCGAGCTGATGGTGTCCGAGCTCGTGACTAACGCGGTCCGGTACGCGCAGGGGAAGATCGGCCTCCGGCTCATCCTCGAAGGCGGGCTGGTCTGCGAAGTGCTCGATGACTCGGCGGCCCTGCCGAGGCTGCGGCATCCTGACGATGAGGACGAGCGCGGCCGCGGCCTGCAGGTAGTCAGCCAGGTGGCACAGCGCTGGGGGGCCAGGCGCACTGCGTCCGGCAAGGTCGTCTGGTGCGAGCTAGCGCTGCCATATTCGTGACGCTGGCGTCGCCAGTCAGCCGGGCACGGTGTCCTGGGCCCCGGCTTGCCGCACATCTGGCCGACCATCGTGCTTGATGGACAGCATGCCGTTCTGCATCAGGCCGAGCCGCTGCGCTCGCCGCGCGATCATGCTGTCGTGCGTTACCAGGACAAGGGTCAGCCGATGGTCGAGCCACAGCGCCTCCAGCAGTGCGATGATCTCGTCCCTGGTGCCCTCGTCGAGATTGCCGGTGGGCTCGTCGGCCAGCAGCACTCTCGGCTGCTTCACCAGCGCCCTGGCGATCGCAACGCGTTGCTGCTGGCCACCGGAAAGCTCCGACGGCAGGTGCCGGGCCCGGTCGGCAAGGCCGACGTCTGCCAGTGCCTGAGCCGCCCTGGCACGCCGCGGTGCGGTCGAGACGCCGAGCGGCACCAGCGCAGCTTCTACGTTCTCCTGCGCGCTGAGCGTCGGCACCAGGTTGAACGTCTGGAAGATGAAGCCAATTGACTCGGCGCGCACCTTGGTGACCTCACTCTCGCGCATCCTCGCCAGGTCCGACCCGTTCCCGGCACCGAACTGGATGCTCCCGGACGTCGGCTGGTCCAGCCCGCCCAGCATCTGCAGCAGCGTCGATTTGCCATGGCCGGTGGGACCCTGGATAGCGAGCCATTCCCCGTCCTCGATCACCAGGTCGACACCTCGCAGCGCAGCGACGACACCCCGGCCCTTGTGATAGTCCTTCTTAACTCCGGTCAGCTTGTACACGACGATCCTCCCTGGATGATTCCGGCTCGGTCGGCTTGCGCGAGCCAGGTCAGCCCGCGCGCCGTCGTCCGGCTCGCGGTCGTCCGGCTCGCGGTCATCTGGCTCGCGGTCATTCGACCCGGGCCAGCGCTGCAGCGGGCCGTAGCCTGGCCGCCCGCCAGCCGCCGAACCCGCCGGCGATGAGGCCGCCCGCGATGGCCAGCAGCACCGCGGCGGCGATGGCGGCGGCCGTGACCGGCGCGCTCAGGTGCACGCTCAGGGCCGGCGCCGCGCCGTGCAGGAAGCCGCCCGCCCCACCGGGTGCACCGCCACCGGGTGCACCGCCACCGGGTGCACCGCCGCCGGCGAAAGCGCCCGGCCCGCCACCGGTGAAGACCCGCGCGCCGCCCGGTGTGGCGCTGCCGGTGGTCTGGCCAAGCGATGCGGTCAGCGTCGGTGCGAAGTGGCCCACCAGCGCGGAGCCGAGGAAGCCCAGCCCGACACCGATGATCCCGCCGGCAATGCCGATGACAAGTGCCTCACCCATGACCTGCCGGACAACCCGGCGGCTGGTCCAGCCAAGTGCCTTGAGGGTGCCGAATTCGCGAACCCGGCGGGACACCGCGGACATAGTGAGCAGGCTCGCCAGCAGGAACGCGGCAGCCAGCACCGCTATGGCCAGCCACCGGCCCAGGTTTCTCGCCAGGCTGGCGGCGCTCGATACCGAACCGGTCAGCTGACTTGCCAGGTCACTCTGGTTGGTCACGGTCGCACCCGGCAGCAGCGCGGAGATTGCCGCGGACACGCTGGTGACATCCGACGCGCTGGTCGTCCGGACGTAGATGGTGTTGACCTGGCCAGTCAGGGCCTTGCCGTCGGAGGTACCCAATGCCTGTGCCCTGGCCAGCGGAATGTAGATGCTGGGCGAGGTGCCCCCGGCTGGCTGGCTGACAATGCCGACTACCTTGAAGCTGGTCTTCGCGATGGTGACAGCGGAGCCAACGGTCACCTGGTCCGAGCTCGTCGACACGGACTGGGCATAGTCCGAGCTCAGCAACGCCACATTGGCCGTAGCGTCCGACGCGGCGAGGGACCGGCCCGCCGTCAGCTTGGCTGAGCTGAGCGGGCCAAGCGCGGCCGCGTTACCGCTGACATCAACGCCGTCGACGCTGACCGAGGTCGGCGGATGAAAAGTGCCTCGCCCGCTGCCGACGCCAAACCCGGCACCGCTGCCGGCACCGCTGAAGTTCGGGATGGTGATGGTGTCCTTGACGTCGGTGAGCTGCAGGCCGCCGGCTGCGGCAGCCACGTTCGCCAGCTTGGACACCGAAGAGACGTCGGCGGCGGCGAGCGTCCCATGCCCGGCGCTGGTGAGATTGTCGATGGTCACCTTCTGGCCCGCTTTCGGCTGCGTGCCTGCGCCAGAGCCGATGCGGAAAATCGCGCCCGGTCCGCCGCCGAAGCTGCCCTGCGCGGGTGCCTTGGTGACCGAGATGTCGGTGTTCAGGCCGTAGAGCGAATGCAGTACCTCGCCCTGAGCGTTCGTTACCCCGGCGGACAACGCCGTGACGGTGATAACCAGGCCGATGCCGAGCGCGAGGCCGAGCGCAATGATGCTGGCTTGCCGGGCCCGTCTGCGCAGCTCACGGCTTAGGTAGGTAAAGAACATCCGCTCTCCTAGCAACCAGGGAAATGGCCGGACAGGATCCCCGCCAGACCGCGCCACCGAAAGCCGGCGGCAGTCGCCCGGCCGGCGCGTTACCGATAATCGGACCGGTTGCTGAACGGAATCTGAATCTGATCTCCGAACTACCAGCGCGTCGCGCGGCAGCCTGAACGCCGCCGCAGCCTGAACGCGGCCGCAGCCAGAACGATGCCGCGGGCTAGCGCTGGCGCGGCCTATGCTGCCGCGGGCCTGTGCTGCCGCCGGCTCGTGCTGCCGCCGGCTCGCCGTCCGTGCGCTCAGTCGTCAGCTACTGCCAGCCGACCGACGACCGGTCGCGCCCCCGGGCCAGGTATCCGCTCGAAACTGATCGGGTCGGCAGCTAGTGGCCGTTCCGCCCATGAGCCCCCGCCGCGCACGTAGCGGCCGAGTGCGCCGAGCGGCAGCAGCAGGCCCGGCACTATGTTGCCGCGGTTACGCGGCGCACTGCGGCCGGCCGGGCGTTCACTCCACCCTCCGTCGGCCTGCTGGGCACGCACCAGCCAGTCCGCGGCCAGGTCGACGGGGTCGGCGAGGTCCGGGTTCCGGGCGGTAACTAGTGCCGTCAGCGCGCGTGCGGTGCCGGGCGCGTCGGATTGCGCGCGCCCGCCGTCCCTGGCTGCGTGCTCGGGCCCGGATGGCCAGCCGGCATCGAGATTCTGGCGGCTGAGCAGCCAGTGTGCTGCCCCGGTGATGACCGGCTTGCACGGCAGCACGCCTGCGGCGAGCAACGCGGGCAGCACGGTCGTGGTCGCGTACAGGTCGCTCTCGCCCGGCCCGCCCGGCCAGGATCCGTCGGCCCGCTGACCGCGCAGCAGGAAGACCACGCCGCGCCGGACCGCGCGGCTGCCTGCCGGGCCAGGTGCCGCCAGCGGGTGCTCCGGCAGCGGCCGGACCGAGGGCGGCTGAACCGAGAGCGCCTGGATCACCAGGGCTGTCACCGCCGCCGAACCGCCCCAGCCGCCGTCACGGCCCTGCAGGCTCGCGAGCCAGCGCAGCGCGGCACTGATCGCAGGATGACCGTCCAGCCCCGGCATCCGGATGTTGCTCAGGGCAGCGAGCACCCGGCCGGTGTCGGCGATGTCCGGGTAACCGTCATGCCGGAACGACCAGCCCGACGGTGCCGGACCCGGCTGCGGTTCGGGCGGGTTAGTGAGCTTGCTGATCCGCTGATCGAGCAGCCAATGGCCCGCGGCCGCAAGCGCGGCATGCTCCCCCGCCAAGCCTGCGGCAGCGAGCGCCGCGATGGCCAGCGTGGTGTCCCGGACCGGCGGCCGCCGGGGGCTGGCCTGGTTCGGTTTCGGCGCCGCGGACCGCAGCTGCGGCGCGATGCTGTCTAGCCAGGCCAGTCCGTCAGCCATGACCGGATGATCGAGCGGATAGCCGGCCAGGTGCAGGGCTACCAGCGACATGGGCCACACCGGCCCGGTGCTGCCTTGCCCGGCCTCCCGCCCTAGCCATCCCGCCAGCCAGTGCCCGCATTTGCGCACCGCCGCAGACCTGGCCAGGTTCATCGGCGGGACCCGCAGGCCGCGTCGGCACGCGCGTAGCCGCCAGTCGTCGGGGTGCTCGGCGCCCGGCGGGCCGGCGACCCGCAGCGCACTCAGGTTGAACGGCAGTTGCCGCACCGGCCGGACGGCTCCGGTGACCGCAAGCGAGATCAGCGCAAGCCGGCTCCAGCCTGCCCAGGCGCCCAGCCCGGCGCTGCGACGAGGTGGCAGGTAGATGACTTCGGGAAGGGGAACGGGGACGTCTTCCCATTCGGCCAGCCCGAAGCAGGCCAGCCAGGCCCGGGCGGAAGACGCGGCGGCGGCCAGTCCGCCCGCATCGCGGATCCAGCCGGCCGCTACTGCCATGTGGTACGCATCCGGCGAATCGCCAGCCAGCCGCAGGGCCAGGTACGCCAGCACCGAGGCCGACAGGTCGCTGGCGTAACCGGGTTCGCCGACATCGGCAAGGTCGGTACGGCCAGCGCGGCCAGCAGCGGGCGTGGCGCGGCCGTCAGCAGTCGCCGGGCTAGCGCCACCGCCAGCCGTCGCGGGACTGCCGGTACGGCCAGGCTCACCCGTGCCGGCCCAGCTCCCATCGGTCCGTTGCAGCGACCTGACCTGCTGGGCAACGGCCTTGGTCAGCTCAGGAGTCGCGATGCCGAGGAACTCACGGACCAGCAGCCCCTCGGCGTCCAGCGAGATCTCCCCTTCCGGCCGGCCTGACCACCAGCCCTGGCTGTCCTGGCGGGCCAGCAGCAGCCTGCTCGCGCGCTGCACAGCGATCGTCGTGGCGGCGAGCTGACCGGCCGGGGGCACGGTGCTGGCGGTACGGTCATCGCCCGTGGTCGTCACCATCACCGCCCGGTCGCCGGGACTGACAGCGCATTCGCAGAATCCAGCTGGCTACTGCCGGTGGCGGCCTGTGCCGTCGCCGCCAGTTCGGCCATGCCCGGCAGCTCGTCCTGATGCGGGACCCCGTTCCCGTCATCATCGGAGCTCGCGGCCGGCTGGCTGACCACGGTGCCACGGATCCCGGCGAGTTCGGCGATAAGCTTCTGGGCTGCGGCCCGGCCACTGCGCACGGCGCCCTCCATGGTGTCCGGCCAGCCTGTGTCGGTCCAGGCGCCGGCAACGGCGACACCGCCAGGACCAGTTCCCGGGCCGGCCCGAAGCGATCGCGACCCGGCCACCTGCGCGATAGTTGCCCGGCGCTCGCGTGTGACGAAGAAGTCCTCGACGTCAGCGTCGGCTGCGGCCGGCAGCAACTGCTCCAGGGCCGGCCGCAACTCGTCCTGCAGCCGCGCGGCCGGCTTGTCCACGTAGGCCGCGGCAGCGGGTACCGTCGCCGCCAGGTACTGACCAGCGCGCAGGCCCGCAGCCTGCGTCTTGTCGATCACCCACCGGATCGGCGACCCGGTGGCCGCCGCGAAGGGCAGGTCGGTCACCTGGCGGCCGTAGACGACGTGGATGCTAACCACCGGCGACGGCTGTAGCTGCGCCCAGCGGCTCGCTGCTTCATGCAGCCCGGCAGGCGCCAGCTCAGCGGCCTCCCACGGCGGCACCGCGATCACGACGCCAGCCGCGTCGATCACGTCGGGCTGGTGGCTGCCGCCCCGGCGGACCTGGCCGGCCTCCGCCAGCCGGACCTGATACCGCCCGCCCGATGCTGCGCGCACAGCGTCCGCCCGGACGCCCAGCAGCACTTCGGCGCCCAGCCGCGCCAGCACGCTGGCAGCCGGGCCGGAGTGCAGCCGACTGAGCGGAATGGTCGGGACGCCGATGTCGGCAGCCTCGCGCCCGGCCAGCACCGTAGTCCTGATCGCGGTCGCGGCCAGCCCCAGATCCGCATCGTCACCGGCCACGTTCAGCAAGGGCACCGTCAGCACGTCCCAGAACATCCGCCGGGAGTGCTCCTTCTGGCCATGTCCCGACAGCCAGCTGCCCAGGCTGATGTCCGCCCGGCCGCCGGGCAGCTCACTGAACTGCAGGAGCACCGCAGCGGCTGCGACCTTCGCCCGTTCAACCGGGGACAGCATCGGGTATCCCGCCAGCGCCCGAGCCAGCTGAAACGGAGCGGGCAGCGCCGACCGGCGGATCCGGGCCCGCGCATCCGGCCCGAAAACGACGAGGTCCAACCGGTCCTGGATGGCGCACGAATCCGCGACGCCGAGCTTCGCCAGCAGGTCACGGTAGGCGGTGAAGCATCGCAAGAACGCGTGCTGGCCGTTGTCGATGGTCAGGCCGCGGCGCGCGAACGAGCATGTCGCGCCGCCGAGCCACGGGCGCGCTTCAAGCACTGTGACGGGCAGGCCAGCCTCGGCCAGCCGCACCGCCGCGCTGATTCCCGCTAACCCGCCGCCGATCACCACGACGCGCTGGCTGCCCTCAGTCTGAATCATGCCCCGATCCCCCGTTGATCCCGATGCCACGTCGGGTCCCGCTGTCCCAGCCGAACGGCGCCCCCGCGCCGTGATTCCGCTACCGCAGCACGCGGATTCTAGCGAACCTGAGCGGCCCGGCTCGCCGATCGCTCAGTAACGGAGCAGCCGGCCGCAACCGCTGCCCGCGGTCGCACCACCATTCCGGTTACCATTCGCAAACCATGCCGGGCGATTGCGCCTGGTACGCGATCGTTGGTAATGAGTACCGGACGGGATCGCACGGGCCGCAGCGCCCGGCCACCTTGGCTACGCAGCGTGGCCGGTCGTCCGCAGAATTCGAATTGCTATTCCGGTTTCAACTGTCTCCCGCTCAATGGGATGTTACGCTCCGATATCGCCTGCGGGATTCAGGACCAACGGGCGAGACGGCGACCACTTCTCACAGAGGCCTCAGCCATGGGTTTGCGTCATCGGTCCATCCGACTGAGGGTTGGCATCCTCATCATCGTTCCCGTGCTGTGCCTGCTCGGGCTGTACGCATTTGCTGCCAGTATCACGCTCGGTAACGCGCTGACCCAGGCTCGGGCCAAGTCGATCCGGACTGACCTGGCCAACCCGGTCGGCGCTCTCCAGGTGCAGCTGGCCATCGAGCGGCACCTTGCCCTCCAGCTCATCGCCAACCCGCGCAGCACGTCAGCGCAATCTGCCTTTGGCGAGCAGGAGACCAGGAGTCAGGCCGCGCTCAACGCGCTCGCCCGGGCAATGGCATCCCCGAAGGTGACCGCCAGCGCCTCGACTTTTGAGAAGCAGGCAATCGCCGCGCTGATCGCCGACACCGCCAAGCTCAGCTATATCCGCGGCGACGTCACCAATAGCGCTTTCAGCCTGCCGGCCGCTGCGGCCGCCTACGACTCGATCATCAACGCCGGTTATACCGTGCTGGACAAGGCGATCGACCAGGAGACGGATGTCACCTGGGTGACGCAGGCGCTCAACGTGATCAACCTGGACCGGGCAAGCCAGGCGGCGCTCGCCGAGGGTGACCTGCTCGCCGCCGACATCGCGCAGGGCAGGTTCCCATTGGCGGACCGAGCGGCCTTCGCTGCTCTGGCCAACGAGCGGCAATCGCTCCTCGCCGCAGCCATGCCCGAGCTTCAGTCGGCGTATAAGACGATCTTCACTTCAAGTCTCACCCCGGCCGTCAGCAACTCGATGACTGCCCTGGAAACCGCGGTGATCAGCACTCCCTGGCACGGCAGCGTGCCACCGAGCCTCGCCTCGGCACCGGGCACCTTCATGGCCTATACCAAGGCGCTCGGAGCCGGACTCACGTCCGCGGGTGCCGAGCTGCAGACCCAGGCGCAGCACAAGGCCAACACCATCTTCCTCCAGCTCATCCTGGCAGCCGGGCTTGGACTCCTCGGCATCATCGCGTCCGTCGCGCTGTCCCTGATCATCGGCCGCGGCCTGGTACGGCAACTGCGGGATCTGCGCGAGTCCGCGCTGACACTCGCTCATGACAAGCTGCCGACTGTCATCCGCCAGCTCCGGGCCGGCCAGCCGGTCGATGTCGACGCGTACGAGCCGGGCGAGATCTCGACGAGCAACGAGATCGAGCAGGTCCAGCACGCCTTCGGCATCGTGCAGCAGACTGCCGTGCAGTCCGCGGTCGACGAGGCGCGGCTGCGTCGCGGGATCAGCGACGTGTTCCGCAACCTGGCCGGCCGCAGCCAGTCGCTGCTGCACCGGCAGCTCACCCTGCTCGACGGCATGGAGCGACGCGCTACCGAGCCTGACGAGCTTGAGGACCTGTTCCGGATCGACCACCTCACGACCCGGATGCGGCGGCACGCCGAGGGCCTGATCATCTTGTCCGGTGAGACGCCGGCCAGAGGCTGGCGGCAGCCAGTGCCGCTTGTCGATGTGCTCAGGGCTGCCGTCGCCGAGGTCGAGGATTACACCCGGGTACGGGTGCTGTCGCGTACCAATGCTGCCGTTGCCGGCCACGCTGTGGCAGACATCATCCACCTGATCGCCGAGCTCGCCGAGAACGCCACCGTGTTCTCCCCGCCGAACACGCCGGTGCGGATTCAGGGCGACATCGTCGGCCGCGGCTTCGCTGTGGAGGTCGAGGACAGGGGACTGGGCATCTCGCCACAGCGACTCGCGGAGATCAACGCCAACCTGGCGAACCCGCCGCAGTTCGACTTGTCCGGAAGCGACCGGCTCGGCCTGTTCATCGCTGGCCAGCTGGCGCAGCGGCACGACATCAAGATCACCTTGCGGCCGTCAGTATACGGCGGCACGACCGCGATCGTGCTCATTCCCACGACGCTGGTTGTCGAGCCCGATTCTTACGAGCGCGACCCCGCGCTCGCAAGCGGCAAGCCAGCGAGCGCGCAGTCAGGCCGGCTGGCCGGACGGCACGCGGCACTAGAGCATGTCGCGGGCCGCAACGGCTCGGGGCGCGCTACCGCTGAAGTCGATCCGGACTATGCCGGAACGAGCCTGGCCATCAGCAGTCAGCCCATGGCCGAGCCAGTTGAGCCAGCGGCTGTCATCGGGACGGCCGGATCGGGGCTGGTCGAGACAGCGTTCAACGGTGCATCCGAGTCGGGATCATTCGCGATGCCCGACTCGATTGCCATCGACGGACGCGACGCCGGTGCCTTCGGATCTGCCAGCGCATTCGGATCTGCCAGCGCATTCGGATCTGCCAGCGCATTCGGATCGGCCGACTCCGCCGCCACAGCCCGCGCCGCCGCGGAGCCGCGGGCGTTCGTCATGCCCGACCCCAGCGCCTTCGACGCAAGCGAGCCGAGCGCCTTCAGGTCAGCTGACGCGGACGTGCTCGACCCGGATGTCATGAGGGTGACCGAACGGAGTGACATCGGTACGCCCGCCCGGACGGACAACGGACTGCCCGGCCGGACAGACAACGGACTGCCCGGCCGGACGGACAACGGACTGCCCCAGCGAACGGTAACGGGCTTCCCGATAAGCGACGCAGATCCGCGCGCAACCACTGCCGAGCTGACCGATCTCGGGCTGCCTGTCCGGGTACGACAGGCCAGCCTCGCGCCGCAGCTGCGCAACTCTGCGCCGGCGCGACCGGCCAGCTTCAGCCCGTCGCTGTTGCGGCCTGTTACTGGCCCGTCGGGTGTCAGCCCCGCCGCTGCCAGCCCGACCGGGACCGGCCCCGCCAGTCCCGACACCGATAGCACCGGGCCAGACGCGGACGCCGCAACTCCAGCCCGCGGCATCGACGTATTCGCTGCGGCGAACCGCCCGGCCGATCCGGCGCCCTCGCCCGAGGCGGCCCGCAACACGGTAAGCGCCCTTCAGCGCGGCTGGCTGCTCGGACGCTCCGAGGCTGCCGCAATGACGAATTCCGGCCAGCCCGCGAGCGACTCAGAACCGTCCGTTGAGCCTGGCCGACCCGGAGCAGAGCTTCGATAGCGACCAGCTTCGCACCGATTAGCCCAATTGCAGGAAGCGGCAGGGGAGGATACATGAGCCGTACCGGGGCACTGGATTGGCTGCTTGATGACCTGGTAACTCGGGTTGCCCAGATTGACAAGGCTGTCATCTTGTCGCGCGACGGGCTGGCGATCGGTGCCTCATCAGGGCTGAGCCGGGACGACTCGGAGCATCTGTCGGCTGTCGCGGCAGGATTCCAGAGCCTGGCCAGAGGCGTAGGACAGCATTTTGGCGGTGGTCTGCCACGGCAGACCATCGTCGAGATGGAAGCGGCCTTCTTGTTTGTCACCGCTGCCGGCGAGGGCAGCTGCCTGGCGGTGCTGGCCGCCGCTGACGCGGAAGCGGCCGGGCATATCGCCTACGAGATGGCCGTGCTTGTCAGACGCGTCGGCGAACATATGGCCGTCGGGAACCGGCCGCCTACTAGCACGGCCGAGGCGGTGTGAGCAACGGTGCGCGACGACCGGTGGCTCGACCGCGACGCAGGTCCAGTCGTCCGCCCGTATGCGCTAACCGGCGGCCGCACCCGGCCGAGTGGAGAGAGCTTCGACCTGCTCGCGCTCGTGGCCGCCACGGACGTCAAGTCACTGGACCTGATGCTGCTCGAACCGGAGTACGTCGATGTCATGCGGCTGTGCCGCCAGCCGATGCCGGTCGCCGACCTAGCGTCCGATCTCGACCTCCCGCTCGGCGTGGTACGGATCCTGCTATCCGACATGCGCGAGCGCGGGCTGATCACCATTCGTCACCCGGCGCGCACTCGGCTGACCGACCCGCAAGTCCTGAAGGATGTTGCTGATGCCCTCCGCAGGCTCTGACCTCGCCATGAGTTCAGCTACGCCGATCGCCATCAAGATCCTCATTGCCGGCGGCTTCGGCGCGGGTAAGACCACACTGGTGAGCTCAGTCAGCGAGATCAAGCCGTTGCGCACTGAGGAAGCCCTCAGTGAGCCGAGCGTGATGGTTGATGCGCTCGATGGCGTCGAGCAGAAGACGACGACGACCGTTGCCATGGACTTCGGCCGCATCACGGTGCGCGACGATCTCGTCGTCTACCTCTTCGGCACGCCCGGCCAGCACCGCTTCTGGTTTATGTGGGACGAGCTTGCACTGGGCGCTCTTGGCGCGGTGGTCATGGCCGACACACGGCGGCTGGCCGACAGTTTCCCGTCAGTCGACTACTTCGAGCGCCGGGGCTTGCCGTTCGTGGTCGCGGTCAACTGTTTTGAAGGCGCGAAGCGCTTCCGGCCCGACTCGGTGCGGGCCGCACTTGATCTCAATCCCGGCGTCCCGGTAGTGCTGTGCGACGCGCGGCAGCGTAGTTCCTGCCGCGACGTGCTGGTGACCCTCGTCGAATACGCCATCAAGCTGATCAGCGAGAGCGAAGTCGTCGGCCAGCTATAGCCAGTCCGGCCGTCGCCACCCGGCTTGACCGTCGCAGTGTCCCGGCAGCGTCACAACCGCCAGATCAGCGCCAGAGCGCAGTCGTCCGACCTAGGCCCGCCACCTTGCATGGTCTGCACCAGCTTGGCTGCGCCAGCCTCGAACCCGCTGGTGACCAGCCGGTCTGCTTCGCCCAGCAGCCTGTCGATACCCGCGTCGATGTCGCGGCCGGGCACCTCGACCAGGCCGTCGGTGAACAGCATGAGCGCATCGCCCGGCCGCAGCGTGCCGTGCTCCGGCTGGCTGCGCAGGTCGGCCACGACCCCGAGCACGATGCCGCGGGCCGCCGCCAGCCGCCAGCGACCGTTACCGGCCTCAAAGTGCGCGGCGGGCGGATGCCCGGCGGAGTAGATCATGTAGTCGCCGGTCACGAGGTCGAGTGACAGGTGGACGGCGGTCACGAAACCCTCCGGCGGCCCGCCGCGGCGCAGGTAGGCGTTGCACGCAGGCAGGAACTCCGCGTGCGGCACTGACGCGAGCAGGCCGCCGAACGCGCCCGACAGCAGCAGCGCCCTGGTGCCTGCGTCGATGCCCTTGCCCGCGACGTCGACCAGGGCGACCTCCAGCACCTTGCCGTCGCATGCCGACACCAGGAAGTCGCCACCGAAGGATGATCCGCCGGCGGCCCTCAGTACCGACACCGAATGCCAGCCGTCCGGCAGGTCCGGCAGCTTGCCCTGGGCCCGGATCCGGTCGCGTAGCTCTATCAGCATCTGATCTCCGCGCAGCCCGCGCACTCCGAGCTTTTCCCGGGTCCTGGCGACAGCGTCGGCGAAGAGCGCGGTGACGACGATCGTCGCGGCGATGCCCAGGCCCGCCCGGTTGTTGACCCAGTCGTAGGCGAGCATCACCGCGACAATGCCGAACAGGATGCGCAGTGCCCGCGGCCACAGCAGCATGCCGCCGGCCAGGATCGGCAGGATCATCAGGCCCGGTGTCAGCCATTCGCCGGAGATCCGGACGGCACCTACGCCGACCGCGACAACCGCAAGGGCGAGCCCGAAGGCCATCCTCCGGTTCCTGGTGATGAACTGCCGGCGGATCCTCGCGCGCTGGCGACCCGCAGCCGCCACGGCCGCGGCCCAGATACGCCGCCAGACCTTAAGAACCATCTTGCCGGCACTGTATCGGTACAGACCGACTAGGCATCACCCCGTCGCCCCTTGGGCAGCCCTCGGACTCCGCATTCGTCCCTTAACTGCGCCGCCTTTGCCGTCAAGCACACCGCTCATGGCGCGGCCGGTGCAGCGTGACTCGCAACCGCGGCAGTCCGCGACATGGCCCGGCTCGGACGGGCCGCCAGCCGAGTACTACAGCCGCAGCCCGAGATCTTGTTCCGGTGCGGGCACGTGATGCGATCTAGACCAGCGCTTCCCGGCGGTCCGTGGCCTGCCGGCGTGCATTTCGTTAGCCTGGCGGAATGAAGGTCAACCGCTCGGTCCCAGCGGCCACGGTCATCCCGGTTCTGATCTATCCGGACGTCCGCGAGGCGGTTGCCTGGCTGACTGCGGCATTCGGGTTTGTCGAGCGGCTACGGATCGGCGAGAACCACCGGTCTCAGCTGAGGGTCGGCGACGGGGCCGTGATCGTGGCCGAGCCAGGCGGCGACCACCGCCCGCCGAGTCGCGAGGCGGTAGCCCAGTACGTGATGGTGCGGGTCCCGGACGCGCGGTCTCACTGCGAGCGCGCCCGGGCACATGGCGCGGTCATCCTGGCGGAGCCGGCGGACTACATGTATGGCGAGCGGCAGTATGGCGCCGAGGACTTCGCCGGTCATCGGTGGACGTTCACCGAGACGCTAGCGGACACAGACCCTCAGACGTGGGGCGGTCAGTACCTGAACCCGGACTGACTGCCTCTGCCAGCCTGGCGCTGACGCCGGATGAGGCGCACCGGTTAGCACCTCATCGGCAGTTTGGTGACTCCTGCACCGACTGCAACGGCGGGCGGCCAAATTAGCTGGCCTGCGGGTCGGCCTGAAGGGTAGAACTACGATCATGACCGAGAACTACCCGATCCGGTCCATCGCGGCCGAGGAGTTCGCGGCACTCAGTGAGGTTCCGGGCCAGGCGTTCCTGGAGCCCTTGCCACCCGACGCGGTGGAGTACGAGCGCCAGATCACCGAGATGGACCGGACCATTGCCGCATTTGATGGCGATGAGATCGTCGGTACGGCGAGCGCGTATAGCTTCACTGTGACGGTGCCCGGAGCCAGCGCGGCCGCGGCCGGGATCACGCTGGTGAGCGTGCTGCCGGCCTACCGGCGGCGCGGCATCCTGTCGTCGATGATGAATTACCTGCTCGCCGATGCCGCCGACCGCGGCGAGTCGCTGGCCATCTTGTTCGCCTCCGAATCAGGCATCTACGGACGATTCGGTTTCGGGCTTGCGTCCTCGCACCTGCGCCTGCAGATCGGCCGCGGCGAGGGCACGCTGGCAGCCGGGCAGCTGACAGCCAGCCGGGACAAGGTCCGGCTCAGGCCCGCCAAGCCGGTCAAGGTCCAGTCCGAGCTAGCGGCCGTTTACGAACAGCAGCTCCGCCACCGGCCCGGCATGGTGGCCAGGGACGGACGATGGTGGGATTTCCTGCTGAGCGATCCAGAGTTTCACCGCGACGGCATGTCACCACTGCGCTGCCTGCTCGCCGAGGACGACTCCGGGCCGCGGGGATACGCCTTGTACCGGACGAAGCCCTCCTGGGGAGAGGACGGACTCGCGGCCGGGAAGCTCCGGATCCGGGAACTTATGAGCATCGATCCGGCAGCCACCGCCAGCCTGTGGACCGACCTGCTGAACCGCGATCTGATCGGCGAGGTCATCGCACCGCTGCGGCCCGTCGACGAACCGCTCCTTGCGATGCTTTCGGACCAGCGCCGAGCCCGGCCAGGGCTGTCCGACGGACTGTGGGTTCGGCTGATCGATCTCCCGGCGGCTCTATGCAGGCGGCATTATGCCGCCGACATCGACATCGTGCTCGACGTGATTGACGCGCGATTCCCTGCCAACCATGGACGATGGCGACTCACCGGCGGCGGACTTCAGTCCGGCGGCGGCGCGGTCACGTCCTGTCAGCGAGTGACCGACTCCGCTGACCTCCGGCTGTCGGCCGCGGCGCTGGGTGCCGCCTACCTCGGCGGCGGGAAGCCCAGTCAGCTAGCGGCGGCCGGCCACATCCTCGAGCTGACACCGGGCTCGCTGGCCAGGCTGGCGGCCGCGATGGCCTGGGATCCCGCACCATGGCATCCGATGATCTTCTGAGTCTCAGCTCTGCGCTGGCTGGCGTTGTCAGCCGCGCGGGCCGCAGACTGGTGACCTGGATTCCGTTCGGCGCGGCAGAGGTGGTTATGGCCGGAATGAAGATCACGGTGGACACCGCGATGCGAGCCCGGGACGTATCCCGGCCGTCTGCAGCAGATGACCAGGCCGACGTGCCTGCCGTGCCACAGCGGGCCGCGACCAGCGAACCAGCACGGCCAGCCTCCGCACCGCCAGCCGCCGCACCGCCAGCCTCCGCACCGCCGGCTGCCGCACCGCCAGCCGCCGCGGCTCCGGTACCACGCCGGCAACCCGAGCCGGACGGACCGCGCTCAGGCGGGCAGCAGGCCGACGGGCAGCAGAACCAAGAAGCGCGGCCGACGCCAGGCCGCCTTCGGCCGCGGCGGCGATCCCGGTTACGGCGCGGGCAGCCGATCTGATCCGGTCTGCCGGCCAGCCGGCCAGCCGATCACGGCAGCGGCGGCAGCTCTCCGGACTGCTCGTATGCGGTGATCATGTCAAGCCGCCTGATGTGCCTGGACTCGGCGGAGAACGCGGTCTCCACGAAGACCTTGGCGAACCCGACGGCGTCGGGGATCGAGTGCATCCTGGCACCGAGACTGAGCACGTTCGCATCGTTGTGCAGCCGGGCCAGCCTCGCGGTCTCCTCGCTCCAGGCGAGCGCGGCCCGCACGCCGCGGATCTTGTTCGCGGCGATCTGCTCCCCGTTACCCGATCCGCCGATCACGATGCCAAGGCTGCCAGGGTCGCCAATGGCGGCGCTGGCTGCCCGCATGACGTAAGGCGGGTAGTCGTCGTCAGCTTTGTAAGCCGACGGCCCGCAGTCCACCGGCTCGTGCCCCGCCTGCGTAAGCCACGCCACCAGGCTCGCCTTCAGCTCAAAGCCGGCGTGGTCGGATCCTAGGTATACGCGCACAGCGCAAGTCTGGCACGGACCTCGGCTGGCCAGCGGACCGCAGTGCGGCGAGCCTGCGGCGAGCCTGCCGAGAGCCGGCGGTGCGGCTCAGCGCCTGGGCGTCAGAACTGCAGAGCCTTAACCTCGAGGAACTCCTCCAGCCCATGGACCCCGAGCTCCCGCCCATAGCCCGACTGGCCGAAGCCGCCGAACGGCGCGGACACGTTGAACGCACCGCCGTTGATCTCCACCTGCCCGGCTCGCAGCTGCCGCGCAATTGCGACGGCGTGATCCTGGTCGGCCGACCACACCGCCGCCGCCAGGCCGTACGGGGTGCCGTTAGCGATGAGGACGGCATCCTCCTCGGTGTCGTAGGGCAGCACGCAAAGGACGGGACCGAAGATCTCTTCGGTGGCAATGACCATTTCCGGCGTGACACCGGCGAAGACCGTCGGCTGTACGAAGTAGCCGGTGCCGCTGATGCCGCCCGGCGGCTGCGGGCCGCCCGTGACCGGCCTGGCACCCTCGGCGATTCCCTTCTCGATGTAGGAGACCACGCGGTCCCGCTGAGCCGCCGAAGCCACCGGACCCAGCCTGGTGCTATCCAGGCTGGGGTCAGCTGGCTCGTACCGCCCGGCGCTGACCGCGGCGAGGCTGACTGCTTCGTCGTAGCTATCCCGGTGCACGAGCATGCGGGTCAGCGCGTTGCAGGTCTGGCCGGCATTGACGAATGCCTTGGCGACGCCCACCTTCACTGCGGTTTCCAGGTGCGCGTCAGCCAGGATGACGTTGGCGGACTTGCCGCCGAGTTCCAGCGTTACCCGCTTGATGGTCGCAGCGGCGACCTCCGCCACCCGCAGGCCGGCCGCGGCGGATCCGGTAAACGACACGACGTCGATTCCGGCATGACCGGCGATCGCCTCTCCTACCAGCGGACCGGTGCCAACGACAAGATTGACCACTCCCGGCGGCAAGCCGATCACGTGCAGGATATCGGCGAGCTCGTAAGCGGCCAGCGGCGCCACCTCGCTGGGTTTCAGCACCACCGTGCAGCCCGCTGCGAGGGCGGCAGCGACCTTGGCCACAATCTGGTGCAGCGGATAATTCCACGGCGTGATCGCGCCCACCACGCCGGCCGGCTCGCGGACGACTAGCGAGTTGCCGACCCGCTGGCCGCTGAAGTCGTAGCTGCCCAGCAGCTCCACATAGCTGCGCAGCACGGCCAGCGGAGTCCCGACCTGTACCTTGCGCGCGAACGAGATCGGCGCGCCCATGTCCGAGCTGATCGCAGCGGCAACCGCGGCTTCGCGGCTGGCGAGCAGCTCGGCGGCGGCTTCCAGGTAACCGGCCCGTACGGCTGGCGAGCTCGCCGACCAAGCCGGGAACGCTGTCCTGGCCGCTCGCACTGCGTCATCGACATCTGCCGGGCTGCCCGCCGGGACCAGGTCGATGACGTGCTCGGTGGCCGGGTTGACGACCTCGATAGCGGTGTCAGCGGCGGACGCGACCCAGCTGCCGCCGATGTAGTTAGCGCGCATAGTGCCATCCTCACCCAGGTGCCGCCCGCGCGCGAGTGCACGCCCGCCATCACGGAACGTATCGGATCATCATCGGTGATCCGGATAGATACAGCTCGACATGGTGTGAAAGAAGGACCTGTCGATCTACATGCGGCCATGAACTGCCGTAGTTGAGTCGTGCGTTAGGCCGCTTAGCTGCCTAAACGTTCGTAACGCCTGGCGCTGGATTCATTTCGTGATAGAACGGTGCCAGAGAGTGACGGATCAGATCAGTCACTTTCAGCTACCAGATAGCCCCGCTAAACAGACGGATCCCCGCCCATGATCACTCGCGACTCAGGCGCCCGGCGCCCGCCCCGCAGTTCCCTGCACGCCGTGCAGTTCCCCGGTGTCAGTCCCGCTGCCGTTCACGCTCGCCGCGCGCTCCGCTTATTCGTCACTGCCGGCACCTGGGCAGCCGGACTCTGCCTGGTGGTCGGTTCGATCGTGCTGGTCGCCGCGACCGCCGGACGCAGTACCGAGACCGGGCAGGACGCCGCGTCCCGGTCCAGCGGACTGCCGATTGGTGCGCCACTGCCCGCACTCGGCGTCCGCGTCCCGGCCGGCCTGGCAAGCTATCGCGAGGTCGCCACCTTCACTGGCCGCGGGGACAAGGTCACCGGCAGATTCCGCATCCGGGCGGACGCGCGCTGGCAGCTCAGGTGGTCGTTTCGCTGCCCGGCCGGCAGCAGGCACGGACACCTCACCGTGGCGGACGCGGCCATCGGGGTTCGCGGCGCGATCACGCTGGGCGCTGCCATCACCAAGCTTGGTGCTGGCGGCCACGGCAGAACCTGGCGCCATGCGAGTCGCGGCAGCCATGAACTCGTCGTGCTCTCCAGCTGCACCTGGACGATGAAGGTGGTGCAAGCCAGATGAGCCCGGCTGGCCCAGGTCCAGGCCGGCCGTCTCGATGCGCCGGGTTAGTCGAAGATCGGGTCCCTGGTCCGGCTCCGCTTCAGCTCGAAGAAGCCGTCCGTGCTGGTGACCAGCAGGACGCCGTCCCATAGCCGTGCGGCGGCCTCGCCGCGCGGGATCGGCGTGACGACCGGACCGAAGATCGAGGTCCCGTTGACGGAGATCACCGGCGTGCCGACCTCATAACCGACCCGCTCGATGCCGTCGGCGTGCGACGCACGCACTGCGTCGTCGTACTCGGTCGAGTCCATTGCGTCCGCGAGCTCGGCAGGCAGGCCCGCGTCGGCAAGCGCCGCCTCCACCGTGGCCCGGCTGCGGTCCTGCTTCTCGTTGTGGAACCGGGTGCCCAGCGCCGTGTAGAGCGGCAGCACCACGTCCTGGCCGAACTTCTGCTCCGCTGCCATGCAGACGCGCACCGGGCCCCAGGCCTGCTTCATCAGCTCCTTGTACCGATCAGAGAGCTCGTCCTTGCCCTCGTTCAGCACCGCCAGGCTCATCACGTGCCAGCGCGCCGCTACCGGACGGACCTTCTCGACCTCCAGGATCCAGCGGCTGGTAATCCAGGCCCATGGACATAGCGGATCAAACCAGAAATCGACCTGGGTAGGCTCGTGCTCAGTCACGCATACTCCTCAGCGCATCGACGTATGCCTAGGGCAACTGGTAAATCGCGTTGCGCATTCCGTGGCGGCGCAGGAGCATGCGATGAACCCCAGCGGAAAGGATCTGTTCAGTGACGAGCAATCTCACGCGCGACGAAGCGCGCGATCGCGCCCGCCTGATCAGCGTCGGTTCCTACCAGGTCGAGCTCGATCTCACCGGGTCGGACACGACCTTCGGGTCGGTAAGCACTGCCAGGTTCGACTGCAGCGAGCCCGGCGCGGCTACCTTCATTGAGCTGACCGCGCCGTCAGTGACGGAAATCACCCTGAACGGCCGGCACCTCGACCTGGCGGCCTTCGATGGGGACCGGATCACGCTGCCCGCTCTGGCCCGGCGCAACGAGCTGCGCGTCGTCGCGCGGTGCGCCTACTCCCGCACCGGCGAAGGCCTGCACCGGTTCGCCGATCCGGCGGACAAGAGCATCTACATGTACACCGACCTCGAGACGTTCGATGCGCATCGCGTCTATGCGTGCTTCGACCAGCCTGACCTCAAGGCCACCTTCGAGTTCACCGTGACCGGCCAGGATGACTGGAAGGTCGTCTCCAACATGGCTCCCGACATTGCCGCCGAGCCTGCTGGTCCTGGCGTGACCCGCTGGCATTTCGCCCCGTCGCCGGTCATGTCCACCTACATTACCGCGATAGCCGCGGGTCCTTACTACGAGGTAACGGCTTCCCATGACGGCATCCCCCTCGGCATCTTCTGCCGCCAGTCGCTGGCCAGCTACCTCGATCCCGATGAGATCTTCGAGATCACCAGGCAGGGCTTCGACTACTTCCACGCCGCCTTCGGCGTCCGCTACCCGTTCGGCAAGTACGACCAGCTCTTCGTGCCCGAGTACAAGGCCGGGGCGATGGAGAACGCTGGCTGCGTTACCTTCCTGGAGGACTACATCTTCCGCTCCCGGGTCACCGACACCGACCGGGAATCCAGGGCCCAGACGATCCTGCATGAGATGGCGCACATGTGGTTTGGCGACCTGGTCACCATGCGCTGGTGGGATGACCTGTGGCTGAACGAGTCGTTCGCCACCTGGTGCGAGATGGTCTCCAGCACGGAGGCCACCCGGTGGACGAACGGCTGGACGAGCTTCGCGCAGGGCTTCAAGGCGTGGGCATACCGGCAGGATCAGCTGCCGTCCACCCACCCCATCGCGGCCGACATCCCCGACATCGAAGCCGTGGAGGTCAACTTCGACGGCATCACCTACGCCAAGGGCGCTGCGGTGCTCAAGCAGCTTGTCGCCTATGCGGGCCGGGACAACTTCCTGGCCGGCGTGCGCGACTACTTCGGCAGGCACGCCTGGGGCAACGCCACGCTCGCGGACCTGCTTGGCTCGCTCGAGCAGGCGTCCGGCCGGGACCTGGCCAGCTGGTCGAAGTCCTGGCTGGAAACCGCCGGCGTGAATACGCTGCGGCCCGCGTTCGACACCGATGGTGATGGCCGGTTCACCGCGTTCCGGGTACTCCAGGAGGCACCGGCCGACCATCCCGAGCTGCGGCCGCACCGGATCGCGATAGGCCTGTACGACCGGACCGAGGCCGGGATCATCCGGCGGCGGCGGGTTGAGCTCGACGTGGCTGGGGCTGTCACCGAGGTTGCTGAGCTGGTCGGCGACCGGCAGCCCGACCTGGTGCTGGTTAACGACGACGACCTCAGCTACGCCAAGATCCGGCTCGACGAGCGTTCCCTGCAAACAGTCGTGTCGGCCATCAGTGAGATCCGCGACCCGCTGGCGGCGGCGCTGTGCTGGGCGGCTGCCTGGGACATGACCAGGGACGCGGAGATGCGCGCCCGCGATCTGCTCGCCCTGACCAAGGCGGGCGCACCGTCACTGCAGCAGATGCCGGTGCTCGAGCGAGTGCTGGCCACGACGAGCATGGCCATGCGCCGGTACGCCGACCCGGCCTGGCGCGGCCACGGTGTCGCCGAGCTTGACCAGACCCTACGGGACTGGCTGCTGTCCGCGGAGCCAGGCTCGGATCATCAGCTGGCCTACGCCCAGGCGCTGGCCGGGGTCGCCACCACCGCGGAGAGTCTCGACCTGCTGGCCGGCCTCCTCAACGGCTCGGCCTCGGTTGACGGACTGGCCGTCGACACCGAGCTGCGCTGGCAGCTCCTGCACCGGCTGGTCAGCCGCGGTCTCGCCGGGCCCGATGAGATCGAGGCCGAGCTGGACTCCGATCGCACCGATGCCGGCGAGCGGCACGCGGAGAGCTGCCTGGCAGCGATACCGACCGCGACGGCCAAGGCTGCCGCCTGGGCCAAGGTGACCAGCGGCACGCTGACGAATGCCACCTTCCGCGCCGTGCTCCGCGGTTTCACCGACATCGACCAGGATGAGCTGCTGGCGCCCTATGCCGCCCGGTACTACGAGGCACTGGCCGGGCAATGGCTCGAAGGCGCCACGGACATGGCCCAGTTCTTTGCCCAGGTCGCTTACCCGGACACCGTAGTGACCCAGCAGGGCATCGACGCCACCGACGAGTACATCGCGCGCAACGACCCGGCACCGGCGCTGCGCCGGCTGCTGATCGAGCGTCGCGACGACGTGGCGCGGGCGCTGCGGTGCCGTGCGAGGGACGCCCAGACCGGCTAGCCCCAGACCTGGCTAGCCCCAGACCTGGCTAGCCCCGGACCAGCCAGCCCGGACCAGCCAGCCCTCAGACTGGTCAGCTACTGCGGCTCGCCGGTTCCTCGGTCACGGCGTGGCAGACGGCACGCAGCAACCGGCAGCGGGGCAGATCCTCGATCAGCACCGGGCGCTGCTGGCTGTCGCACAGCGGTATCCGCCAGTTCGGGTACTCGTCGCTGGTGCCGGGCACGTTCTGAGTCCTGACCTCGCCGACGGCATCGGCGAGTGACACCCCGAGCAGCAATGCCGGCGTCCGGCTCAGGAAGCCATACATTGCGACCGTGAACTCGGCCGGGCCGGGCGGCTGGCCGGGCTGCAGCAGTCCGTGCGCCTCAAGCGCTGCCTGCCAGCGGCCAAGAGCTGCCCGTGCCTCACTCCGTTCCCGCTCTTCAGAGCCTTTCAGCAGGCCGAGCCTAGCCCGCACAGTCACCTGGTCACCGGTGACGAAGCCCGAGACCGGCGGTACATCGTGGGTTCCGACGGTCGCCATGCATCCCCGCCGCCACCGCTGTGGCGGCAGCGGGTTGCCGTCCGTATCGGTCGCGAACCAGAGCATCATCGTGCCAAGGATGTCCTGCTCAGCGAGGTACTCGCTGATCCACGAATCGACGGTGCCCAGATCCTCGCCGATGGCGAGCGCGCCCGCTCGCGCCGCCGCTCCGGTGAGCGCGGCGACGGACGCGCGGTGATCGTAGCTGACATAGGCGCCCCGGTCCGGGCGCTGGCCAGCGGGTATCCACCACAACCGCATGAGTCCCATGACGTGGTCTACGCGCAGCCCGCCGCCATGCCGCAACGTCGCGGCGAACAGCTCGGCCAGCGGCCGGTACCGGACCGCAGCCAGGCGCCGCGGGTGCCAAGGCGGCTGGCCCCAGTCCTGCCCGAGCTGGTTGAAACTGTCCGGCGGCGCGCCAACGCTGAATCCCGGCACGAGCATCCCGGCATGCGCCCAGGCGTCGGCGCCGCCCGGGTGCACGCCAACAGCCAGGTCATGGATGATGCCGTGGGCCATGCCCGCCGACTTCGCCGCCTGCTGGGCTGCCGCGAGCTGCTCGTCGGCATGCCACTGAAGCCAGGCGTGGAAGTCCGCAGCCTGGCGCAGATCAGGGTCAGTCTGGACCACCTGTTCGGCTCGGACGCGGTCGGCCAGCTCGGGCGGCCAGCTACGCCAGTCCGGCCCGTGCCGCTCGGCCAGCGCGCACCAGGCGGACCAGTACTCCAGGTCGCGACCGCGATCAGCCCGGAACCTGTCATAGGCCGCCTGCCGGGGTGGCGCCAGTCGCACCTTCGTGATCAGCTCGAGCGCCGCGCGCTTGGCCCGCCAGACCGCGTCCCGATCGATCAGGTCAGCGCTGCGGTTCGCGGCATGGAGCGTGGCAGCCAGGTCCCGCACGGCCCGCTTGTCCGGGTCAGGCAGCCGGGCGTATTCCGGGATGTCCTCCGGCCGCAGGTACAGCGGGCTGGTGAAGAGCCTGGTCATCGGCAGATATGGGGAGTTGCTCAGTGGCGGCAGCGGCTCTGCTGCATGCAGCGGGTTCACCAGGACGAAGCCCGCGCCCAGCTCGGCCGCGCTCCAGCTTGCCAGCTCGGCGAGATCGTGCAGGTCCCCGTGACCCCAGGAGTCGGCGGAGCACACCGAGTACAGCTGCACCGTGAAGCCCCACTGCCGTCGCCTCGGCAGCACCGGCCGAGCCGTCCCATGAGCGACTGCCTCGACTGCGTCGGCCGCCTCGACTGCGTCGGCGGCGCCGGCTGCGCTGGCGGCGCCGGGCGCGCCGTGCTCCTCAAGCACGGCCAGGATCTCCGCGAGCGTCTCCGCCGGGACCTCGACGCACTCGTGGCGCGAGTTTTCGTAACTCGTAGCAATCCCGGCATTCTGCGCACGGCGCACGAGGTCTGGGTCAGTCACTCCCCCATAATCGGCCTCAGCCATGCCGCGAAGGTGGCCGGCCCGCCCGGCGCGCTACACCGGCTGAATCCCGGTTGCGGGAACCGGGCGCCATCACCGATGCTCAGTCGGTGACGACGGACTTCGTGCCCGGCCTGGAGCTGGCCAGGCTGTTCTACCTCGAGGCTGTCCGCCCGCTGCTCGACCAGGAGTTCCCGGAGCTGCGGCACACCGCGGCGCTTGTCGGGGCTGGCTCGGATGTGCTGGGCTTCGACTCGGTCCGGTCGACAGATCACGACTGGGGACCCAGGCTGCAGGTGTTCCTGACCGACACGGACGCGGCGAGCACAGCCGGGGCCGTTCAGCAGATGCTGGCCAGCAGGCTGCCAGCCGCCTTTCGCGGTTACCCGACGGTGTTCGCGGCCTCGGGCGCCGCGGAAGAACCGGCGTCGCACTGGGTCACGGTCGCCGGGCTGCGCCGATGGCTGGCCGGAATGCTGGGCTTCGACCCGAGCGCGGAGCTGCGCGTGCTCGACTGGCTCGCGACGCCGACCCAGGTGCTCGCCGAGCTGACCGCGGGCGCCGTCTTCCACGATGGGCTTGCTGACTGCCCCGGCAGCGGACTGGCCACGGTGCGGGCGCGACTGACCTGGTATCCCCGTGACGTGTGGCTGCACCTGCTGGCCTGCCAGTGGCAGCGGATCGAGCAGGAGGAGGCATTCCCCGGCCGGTGCGCCGAGGCCGGCGATGACCTCGGCTCGGCCGTGGTGACAGCCCGGCTCGTCCGGGACCTGATGCGGCTCGTGCTGCTGATGGAGCGCCGGTATCCGCCGTACAGCAAATGGCTCGGCTCGGCGTTCGCGCGCACGAATGCGGGGAACGCCATGCTGCCGGCGCTGGCCGCCGCATTGTCGGCCACGGCCTGGGCGGATCGCGAGGACAGCCTCTGCGTCGCGCTCGAAGCCGCCGCCCGGCTGCACAATAAACTCGCCATCACCGAGCCGGTCGACCCGGCCGTCCGGCCGCGCTACTACGACCGGCCCTTCCGGGTACTGGACTCGGGCCGTTTCGTCCATGCGCTGCGCGATGCCATCTCCGACAGGTCGATCCGCGCGCTGCCGCTGATGGGCGCGATCGACCAGTTCGTGGACAACACAGACGCACTCGGTGATCCCGTCCTGCTGCGCGCCACCATCGCCGCGGAGCTTGCGTTGCCAGCGGCACGGCCGACCAGAGCCGCGTGACGGGCCGCGGCGGAACCCTGGCTACTCTCTGCGCGGCCGCGGCGTCAGCGCGCGGCCGAGCCAGTACCCGACCGCGACCTGGATCACCGCGAGGAGCACGGTACCGCCCAGTCCCACGGCCGCGTAACCGGGCAGGCCGCCGACGGACGCCAGCTCCCTGCCGACGACCGCGTAGGGCTGGCCGCGCACGGTTCCCCAGATCAGCGGCGCACTCCAGCCGATCGCGGCCATCACGGCGACCGCCGGCAGCGCCAGCCGGGCCGGCCAGCCGCCTGCCTTGTTCGCGAGCCCGGCCAGCAGGCCCAGCACGAAGGGCATGAACCACGATCCCAGGTAGGCAGCCACGGCGATCGCCACGGCTCCGGACACCAGCCCCAGCACCCACACCGAGGTGGGCAGGCGGCGATCAGGGCGGCGGAATTGCGGCTGGAAGAAGGCCGGCCGGGCCGGCTCGCGGACGCCCTGGGCCTTGAGCTGCCCGAGCCGGTAGGAGCCACGCTTGCCGAGCCGCTTGAAGTCAGCAGTCATGGCCGCAGCTCCCAGATCCTGGCAACAGATGTCGCCGGCCCGCCCGGCGGGCCGGCTGTGCCCGGACTGACGGAGCCGGCCCGAGCGACGGTGACCAGGCCGGCCGCGGGCAGCGGCAGGTCGTGCCCCGCACGCCAGTAGCCGATCAGGTTGGAGTACCACGGCGAACCGGGATTCTCGCTCTGGCCGCCCGGGTAGATGCCTTCCGCCACCGGTTTGCCTGTCCCGGACCACCCAGCGACCATCCGCCAGTCGGCGCCCGATTCTGAGCTCAGTCCTCCGCCCGCGGCGTCGATCGTCCAGATGTCGCCGCCGGCCGGCCGCGGGCCGTAGCCGAGCGCCGCCACCCCGGTCAGCGAAGGGTATTCCGTCGTGTGCAGCTTCCCCCAGGTCCAGCTGCCCGGTCCGCCGCCGAGCCGCTGAGCAAGCTCGGCCACCGTCGCCGCGAAGGCAGCCCGCATGATCGTCGCGGCCGTCCGCGGCGTGCTGCCGGATGCCCGGAGCGCCGTGTCCGCCCGCGAGCCCAGCGTCCATGCCTGCAGGTCCTCATCCAGGCTCACCTGGTTCGGCCCGGCCGCCAGACCGCTGCTGTCGACCTGCACCGGCACCTTCGCCGCCGTCCACCACGGTCCGAACACGGTGGCCAGGTAGCGGGACCAGAATGTCCACCAGATCGACGCTCCCGCCGAGTCGACCGCCATCTGCTTGTCCCAGGACGCCAGCACGTGCACGGCCTGCTGCTGCACCGTCGTCAGCCGGCTGCCCCTGACGGCCGTGAGCAGTTCGGGCACGATCACCGCCGCCAGCCGATCGCCGACGTCGGTCTGCAGCGATGCGAAACTGGCCCGCCCCATCGACCAGTGCTTGCCTAGGTAGGCCACTGCCGCGTCGGCGCGGTAACCAGGATCGAAGAAGCTCGCCGTGCCGAGGTAATACGGGTACGACGCGCTGACCGGCCGCTGGCCAGCGGCTGCGAGCAGGTGTGACGGCGGGTCATAGACCTGCGGAACTGCGGCATAAGGGATCACGCCGGCCACATCGTCAGGGCCGCCGCCGGGCATCGGCAGCCACGGCGAGCCACTGCGTACCTGCGGGATGAGACCTGCCGAGATCGCGCCGATGTTGCCGCGGTCATCGGCGTACACAAAGGTCAGCGCGGGCGATCGCCAGCCCGCGAGAGCTGCCTTGAACTGACTGAAGTCGTCGGCCTGGCCCACCGCCAGCAGTGCGCTCACATCCGGTGAGCCGAGCGCGCCCATCCAGTCGACCGCGACAGTCCGGCCGACCTGGGCCAGCACCGGACCGTGCACAGTCACCTCGACCGTCAGCGGCCTGCTCGGGCCGCCCCGCACCCCGATCGTGTAGTGCAGCGCCCGCATCCGCCGCCACCGACCGTGCCAGAAATACTGCCCCGGCCGCGCGGCGCTGGTCTGCTCGTCGTAATACAGCGTCGTCTGGCTCTGCGCGCTGGTCAGCGCCCAGGCGATGTGCGCGTTGTGCCCGATCAGCACGGCGGGCAGCCCCGGCACGCTGACCCCGGACACCGCCAGGCCCGGCGCGCTCAGCGCGACCTGGTACCAGCCAGACGGCAGTGTCTGCGCCAGGTGCGGGTCGCCGGCCAGCATCGCGCCACCGCCGGCCACCTTCGGGCCGTTCGCGGCCCAGGCATCGCCGCCAGGCACGGCTGGCACCTGACCCGGCGGCAGCGCCGTAGCCTGGGCAAGGATCGCCGCCGACGACTGGGCCAGCCCGGCCGGGATCGTGGCCGGACTGCCCTGATCATGACCAGCGGAACGTGGCCCCGCTGCAGTACCGCCGTTCGCACCGGCGCCGGGCAGCGGCGAGAGTCCCAGATAGCGGTACGGTCCCTGGTCGTAGGGGTGCTGCGGGGTCGGCGGCTGAATCCCGAACCAGGTCGCCGCGTGCGCGCCAAGCGACCGCGCGAGCAGCGCGTCGTCCAGTGGCCGGGTGCTGAAACCAAGTTGCTGCGCCAGCGCGCCCTGCACCGCAAGGCTGTCCACCGGGGTCCAGTCAGCCGGGTATACCCCCGCCAGCGAGAACACGGCCGGCCATTGCCGACTCACCCGCAGCTGGGCCAGGTAGTCATTGATGCCGCGCGAGTACGCGATCAGCGCTTGCGCGGCCGGGCTGGACCTGGCCATGCCAGCCCACTCGGCCCGGGCCGTGCGCAGCAAGCCCAGCCGCAGCTCGAAGGAGTCCGACGCCACCGCGGACGGCCCGTCGAGCCGGGCCAGCGTGCCCTCGGCCAGCCTGCGCTCGATGTCCAGCTGGGTCAGCCGGAAACTAGCATGCAGGTAACCGAGTGCGAGGAAGGCGTCGGTGTCGGAACGCGCGCTGATGGCCGGCACGCCCTGCTGGCTGAACGACACCTGAACCGGGCTGCGCAATCCCGGTAGCGTCAGCGCCCCGGACGCCGGCAGTTTCGCGCTGGCAGCCGAGGTCCACACGCCGTGACCGGGCACCAGGGCCGGGCCGAGTGCAGGCACCTGGCCGAACCCGGCCCCGAGCACCGCGAGCAGCGCACACGAGACGGTGAGTGCAAGGACCCCGTTCCCGTACCAGCGCAGCCGGCGCGGACGCGGCGTACCGGCCGACCACGGCTCGCTGAACTGGCCAGCCTCATGCGCACCGCGCTGCCGACGGCCGCCGCCACGGTGCGCCGTGCGGTCCCGGCCGGCCCGACCGTGCCAGTGCCTGGTTCGCTCGTGCCTGGCCGCGCCGCGTCCCGCTCGCCCGTGCTTAGCGCCGCCGTGCTTGGCGCCGCCGTGCTCCCCCGTGCCACGAGCCGGTGGTGTGTCGTCTTCGGTTGTGCCGTACCTGACGATGCCGTCCCATGCGGCACCATCCCGATCAGGCATCATCCGGTCATCCCGTGCCCCCGCATCCTGAGGTGACCTCCGGCCTGCCACGCCGGTACTTGGCATGGTAAGAGGTCAGCGGCCTGTTCGCGCGCAGGCCCCGCCGGTCTCAGGTGCCGGATTGATGCAGCAGGTCGAGGAACTTCGCCACGACCGGGCCGTCGGTCGGACCGCCCTCACCGCCATCGACAGTGACCATGGCGAACGCGATGTTGCCGTTAAAGCCGATCAGCCACGCATCGGTCGGCAGCGGGTTGCCGTGGCCGTATTCCGCGGTACCGGTCTTGGCGAACGTGCCCGGCGGGAGCCCTGTGCCCGCCGCGGTGCCGGTCGCGACCACCTGCGCCATCATCTGGTGCAGGCCCGTCACCACATCCGGTGGCAGCAGCCGCGGCGGCACCTGATCGGCGGCCGCTCCGACGACGAGTCTGGCCGCGTGCACCTGGCCGGAGTCGACCGCGGCGGCGACTATCGCCATGTCCAGCGGCGACACCAGCACGCCGGCCTGGCCGATGGTGGTCGCGGCCAGCTCGGCCTGGTCCCGCGGCGTCGGCACCAGGCCGCCAAAGGCTGGCACTCCCAGCGCTGGCGTAGTGCCGAGCCCGTAGATCCGCGCGGTCTGCGGGAACTCGGCCGCGGTCAGATGCCGCGTGGCCAGCCCGATGAACGCGGTGTTGCACGATTCGGCAAACGCGTGCAGCAGGTTGCTCACTGGAGCTTCACCTTCGGCGTTGTGGAAGACCTCGCCGTCGATCGTGAGCTGGTGCGGGCAGCTGGCAGGCGAGGCAGGGCTGAGCCCGTGCTCGATCAGCGCGGTCGAGGTGATCACCTTGAAAGACGAACCCGGCGGGAACGCTCCGTCGAAGGCCAGGTCGAAGCCGGCCGAGTTCGGCACGCTGTCAGCGGCCAGCACCTGGCCGGTGGTGGCGTTCACCGCGACAAGCGCTGCCTGCTTGTGCACGCCTGCCAGCGCCGCGGCGGCATCCCGCTGCACGGTCGGGTCGAGGCTGGTCTGCACCGGTTTCCCCGGCTTTGCGGGAATACTGGCGACGACGGGTCCCGGCGTCCCGTTCGCGCCGACGACCGATACCGCGGCCCCCGGCGTCCCGGCTAGCTGCCGCTGGTAGGCATGCTCAACACCGGTCTGGCCGATGACGCTCTGCGCGTTGTAAGGAGCACCGAGCTGCTGCAGTTCCTGTGCCGTGACCGGGCCGACCGAGCCGACCAGGTAATCCAGGCCAGCCGCGACCGGCGCTCGGGTGCGCACGGTCTGGAAGACGGTGCCGGGGACCGGGTAGATGGTCGGCCTCAGCCGCTGGTAGCGCGCCCAGCTGACGGTCACGACTGGCTCGAACCAGGTCGGCTCGCTCTTCGCCCCGGTGAGCGCGGCGCTGATCGCCTGCTTCGTCGCGCCCGCCGCCAGCAGCGCGGCGCGGATGACAGTGTCGCTCTTGATCATCCGCCCCTCGACGCCCACGGTGACCATCGGTACCTGAGCGGTGAGCGGCGCGCCAGCGGCACCGAGGATCTGCGCTCGCGGCGGCCAGGTCAGCTGGAGCGACAGCTTGTCGCCGGAACGCAGGCCCGGTGCGACGGTGGCAGGTGTCCAGGCGACCCGCCAGTTCCCGGACACCTGCACAAGCCGCAGCGTGGTCCTGACCGGGATCGTGCCGACGCCAGGGATCTCCAGCCGCTGGATGACGGATTCGTGGGCGCTGCTGCCGGTCACCGTCAGCCGCCCGGCAGCGTAACGGGCTTGCTTCACGCCGAGATCGGTGAGCTCTGCCGAGTTCACTGCGGCGAAGTCGGCAGGCGGGCTCGTCGTCAGCGCCCGCATGCCGGACCAGTCCTGGCTGGCCCAGGCGGCCAGGTAGCTGCTGGCCGCCGCCTGCGGCGCCGGGCCGCTGCTCGAGCAGGCGGTCAGCACCACGCCGCCAGCCAGCAGCGCGACCGCTGCTGACCCCCCGGACCTGAGCAGCTTCATGGCGTTGACCTTACGCACTCAGCCGACCGCTACGATCCCATCGGGATACGGACCGATAACGGGTTATCGAGTCAGCCTCTGCGCTTCTCCGCAGCCAGCGCGGCCCGCTCTGCGGGCGGCGACGCGGCCGCGGCCATGCTTCCTTCCAGCTGCAGGTGCGGCACGATCGGCTCCAGCCACCGGGGCATCCACCAGGCTCGCGGACCCAGCACCGTCATCACGGCCGGCACCAGGATCATCCGCACCAGTGACGCGTCGATGAGCACGGCGAACGCCATGCCGATGGCGAGCATCTTCACCACCGGGTCCGAGTTCAGGACGAAGCTGCTGAACACCACGATCATGATCGCGGCGGCGGTAGTGATCACGCGGGCCGTGCCGCCGATGCCGATCGCCACGCTACGGTGCGCGTCGCGGGTGGTGATCCACGCCTCGTGTACCCGCGACAGCAGGAACACCTCGTAATCCATCGACAGGCCGAAGACAATCGCGAACACGAGCATCGGCACGTACGCAGGGATCGGCAGCGTGCTATGCAGGCCGATCAGGCTCTTGCCCCAGCCCCACTCGAAGATCGCCACGATGACCCCGTAAGCGGCGCCGATCGACAGCAAGTTCAGGATGGCGGCCTTCGTCGCGATCACGATCGATCGGAATGCCGTGGTCAGCAGCACGAACGCGATCACCACGACGGCAAGAATGAGCCAGATCAGCCGAGAAGTGATCTTGTTAGTGAAGTCGACAGCCCCCGCCGTCGTTCCCGTGACGTACGTCGTGGCGTGCTGCTTGGGCAGCACCGTGTCGCGCAGGGTGGTGACCAGGTCGGTGGTTGCAGGCGCCTGCGGGCGGGTGGTCGGGATGACGTTGAAGACCGCGGTCGTGCCGGCCGAGTTCACCGCGGCCGGGCCGACCGAGGCAACGCCGGGCGTCCCGGACACGCTCGTGCGCATGTTGGTGAGCAGCGTGTTGCTGGCTGACGAGGATTGCTTGGGCAACACCACCACGACCGCGAGCGGACCGTTGGAACCCACTCCGAAGCCCTGCGTCATCAGGTCATAGGCCCGCCGGCTGGTGTCCGACGTCGGGTTGGTGCCGTTGTCCGGCTGGCCGAGCGTGATGGAGAAGAACGGGATCGCGAGCACGACCAGCAGCGCCACGGCGAAGATCGCCCACGGCCACGGCCGCCTGCTGACCTTGCGGCCCCAGCGCGCGAACGCGGACTGCTCGTGCTGCTCCTCGGTGGCCGCGGCGGTCCGCCTGGCCTGCTCGCGTGCCGTCTCGCCGGCCTTGTGCGCACGGACCCTGGCCGCCAGCGCCCGCACGTTCGACCCGGACACGCCCATGAAGGCGGGCACGAGGGTCAGCGCGGCCAGCATCGTCACCGCGACGACAAGCGCGGCCGCCAGCCCCAGCGCGCCGACGAACGCCACGTCGGAGATGTACAGGCCGAGGATGGAAACGACGACCGTGCTGCCCGCCACCACGATGGCCGCGCCAGAGGTGCCCTCGGACTGCCGGGCCGAGGCGATGACGTCCATGCCGGTGTCCAGTTGTTCCCGATGCCGGGCTACCAGGAACAGGCCGTAGTCGACCGCGACGCCGAGGCCGAGCAGCGTCGCGATGGTCGGCGCAGTGGTAGGGAACGTCATCGCGGCAGCCAGCAGGCCGAGGAGCGACAGGCCGGCCCCGACACTGAACAGGGCTGACACCAGCGGGATCGCGGCCGCCACCAGCGATCCGAACATGAACAGCAGCAAGATCAGTGCACAGGACAAGCCGATGATCTCGGAAGTGGTGTCCTTGGTTGTCTGGCCGATCTCCGAAGCGCCGGCCCCGTATTCCACCTCCAGGCCAGCCTTCCGGGCCGGCCCGACGGCGTTGTTCAGCCGGTTGAGGTAACCGGCGTCGAGCGAGTACGGATTGACGCTCCAGGACACGCTCGAATAGGCGATCGTGCCGTCCTTGGACACCGCACCCGGAGCCGACGACGAGAACGGGCTCACTGCCTTGATGACGTCGGGCAGCTTGCTGATGTTGGTGGTCGCCTGGTTGACCGCGGACTCGTCGGCGGCGACCGTGCCATGGCTGGCGTGGAAGACGATCTGCCCGGAGTAGCCGCCTTGCGAGCTGAAGGTGTCATTCAGCCGGTTCAGCCCGTCGTCCGACTGGGTTCCCGGCACGTTGTAGTTGTTCACGTACTCGCCGCCGAATGCCTGCCTGGCGCCGAGCAGTCCGCCCAGGATCAGCACCCAGCCAATGATCACGATCCAGTGCCGTCTGGCGCAGAACGCACCGAGCCGCTCCAGCAGCTGATTCAACGCACCGTCCCCCGAAGTAACGGCGCCCCTATCGCCGTGACGGCACTATCCCCCTTACCGTGCCCGGCCACGCCTGCGCACGGCCGGGACGGCAAACTAAGGGGTTTAAATCACCAGATAGGCGGGTGCCGGTGACGCCACGGGCTGGCCGCCTCAAGCTGGGCCGACAGCGAGATGAGGGTGGCTTCATCGCCCATCCGGCCAGCCAGCATGACGCCAATCGGCAGGTTGTCCGCGGTCCAGTGCAATGGCACGCTGACGGCGGGCTGCCCGGACAGGTTGTACAGCGCCGTCCAGGGCGTGAAATGAGTCTGCCGGATGAAGTTCTCGGCCGGCTCCACCTCGTCGAACCAGCCCACCGGCCGCGGCGGCATGGCCACAGTCGGGCTGAGCACTGCGTCGTAGGCGCTGAGCGCCCGCATCGCCGGCCGGACGCTGCCCTGCAGGATCGCCTGGTGGAAGAGCAGGTCCGCGGCGGACAGCTGCATGCCCTGGTGACGCAGATAGCGGGTCAGCGGCAGCAGTTCGCTCTCCTGGTCCGGCGCAATCGGCGCCAGCGTGGCCATCGCGAACCAGAGAGCCAGGAACGACGGGACCGCTTCCGAGGCGAACGGCAGGTCCACGTCCTCGACCTCGTGGCCGAGCGAGGTCAGCAGCGCGCTTGCCTCCTCGTAGGCGGCGACGCAGTCGGGGTGCACCTCCGCGCCCTCGACGACGGTGGTCAGGGACCTGGCGATGCGCAGCTTGCCGGGCTCGCGCTGCGCGTACCCGAGGTAGGACTCACCGGCCGGCAGCTCGGGCTGGGTGTACATGTCGCCAGGGTGATTGCCGGTCATCGCGTCGAGCAGCAAGGCCGCATCGGCGACCGTCCGGGCCAGCGGTCCATCGGTCGACAGGCCCACCAGGTCGGGCATCATCGGGCCCTGAGAGATCCGGCCGCGGGTTGGCTTGATGCCGAACAGGCCGCAGACACTGGCCGGGATCCGGATCGAGCCGCCGCCGTCGCTGCCCTGAGCAGCGGGCGCCAGACCGGAGGCGACGGCGGCCGCCGCGCCGCCGCTCGACCCTCCTGCCGACCTGGTCAGATCCCACGGCGTCCGGGCCGGCGGGCCGATCCTGGTTTCGGTGTAGCACGGCAGCCCGAACTCCGGGGTCGCGGTCTTGCCGGTGATCACGATGCCGGCCGAGCGGAGGTGCTCGACCACGTAGTCATCCTCGGTCGCCACGTTGTCGGCCAGGATGGCGCTGCCGAAGGTCAGCCTGACCCCGGCGACCATGTTCAGATCCTTGATCGGGATCGGCACCCCGGTCAGCGGGGGCAGTTCGGCGCCGTCCTTGCGGCTTGCGGACACAGCCTTGTCCGCGGCAGCGGCCTGCTCGCGGGCCAGCTCATGTGTCACCGTGTAGAAGGCTCCGACCTGCTCGTTGAGGCGGTCGATGCGGTCCAGGTAATGCTCGGTGATCTCGGCCGAGGAAGTCTCCCCGGTAGCGATGGCAGCAGCGAGCTCGGTCACTGTCAGGTCATGAATCTGGGTCACGTTACCGAAGGGTAGCGGCCCGATGGCCGGAGACCAAGACCCGGGCAGGCCGGCCCGGGATCCGCTGTAATCGTTCGGTTACGCTACGACACATGGACCGGGAAGCCGGGCCTGAGCCGCAACCGACCGGGCCAGCGGCCCCGGTCGAGGGACCGCAGGGTTTTCCTGCGCCTGCGCGCGCCACGATGGCCGGGCTGGCCGCCGATCCGAGGCTGCCCATCTGGACCCGGCGCGCCGTGATCTCTCTTCTCGTCCTGCTCGCTGTCACGCTGTGGCGGGACTGGCGGGTCGGGCTCACCGCCGCGGCTCTGGTGGCGATCGCGGACACCATCTACCAGTCGAAGACGATGTCCCTGATCCCGGCTGCGGCCAGGGCGCACTCCGCGCAGCGCCGGACGCGGCGGCGGCTCTTCCTTGCCCGGCCGGCCGGCTACCTGGCGGTGCACGCCCGCACCATTCCGGGTACCGACTCGGTCATCGATCACCTGGTGATCGGGCCGGGCGGGGTGTACGCGGTGGACTCTGAGCGGTGGGACCGCCGGCTGCCCGTGCGGACAGTCGCCAGCGACTCAGCGGCCGGGCCGGTGCTCTATCACGGCCCGTTCAGCCAGAAGAGCAGGCTCGCGCACGCTCGCTGGGCGGCGGCCCAGGCAGCCACCCTGCTCACCGCTGAACTCGGCCGGGAGGTCGAGGTCAAGCCGGCAATGGTGATCTACGGGCCGACGGTGCCCTGGGCCGTCACCAATCTGCGGGGCGTCGACGTCTTCTCCGGGCGCAAGGTCATCCGGTACCTCCGCAGCCGTAAGCGGGTCGCCGGCATCCCGCCGCTGACCTGGGAGCAGGCCGGCGAGGTCTATTACGCCGCGCAGCGCGCCCTGCCGCCCGGCTAGCAGCCCTCAGCCGGAGCCCGCCCGGGCACCTCGCCCGCCTGCACGTCGCCCGCCGTCGGCCTGGCATGTCGCCCGCCTGGCGGCACGGCACGCATCGCGGGCTAGTCTGTGACCCTCCACGACGTGGCAAAGGATGCATGGTGGCCGATCTGCGAACCTGGGTTGCCGGCGCGCGCCCGCGGACTCTGCCCGCGGCCATCGTCCCGGTCGTGGTCGGCTCCGGCGTCGCCTTCGGCTATGGCAAGTTCTCGCTCTGGCGGGCTAGCCTGGCCCTGCTCGTGGCACTGGCCTTGCAGATCGGCGTTAACTACGCCAACGACTACAGCGACGGGATCCGCGGCACCGACGAGGTACGGGTCGGCCCGGTCCGGCTGGTCGGCTCTGGGCTCGCCAGGCCACGCCACGTCCTTGCCGCCGCCGCAGGCTGCTTCGCCGTCGCCTGCGCGGCTGGTCTCGTGCTGGCGGCCGTTACTTCCTGGTGGCTGCTGCTACTCGGGGCGGCCGCAGTCGCGGCAGCCTGGTTCTACACCGGCGGACGCCGGCCCTACGGTTACCGGGCTCTTGGTGAGCTGTCGGTGTTCGTGTTCTTCGGCCTAGCCGCGGTGGCGGGTACCGCGTACGTCCAGATGCAGACACTGACCTGGCTGCCCATCGCCGCCGCCGTCGCCATCGGCCTGCTCGCCTGCGCGCTGCTGGTGATCAACAATCTGCGGGACATCCCGACCGACAGCGAGGCGGGCAAGCGCACCCTGGCTGTGGTGCTCGGCGACCAGCGGACCAGGGCGCTCTATACCGGCTGCATCCTGGTGCCGTTCGGGGTAATCCTGGTGATGGCGCCGGCCCGGCCGCTCAGCCTGCTTGCTCTGGCCGCGCTGCCATTCGCGCTCCCGCCGGTCCGCCAGGTACGCGACGGAGCGACCGGCCGCAGTCTCATCGGGGCGCTCGGTCAGACCGGGCGGCTCCAGCTTGCCTTCGGCGCGCTGCTGACCATCGGCGTGGCCATCAGGCTCTGAGCCCGCCGGCCACTGCCGGGCCGTTACGGCTGCCCAAGGCGTTATGGCGCGCAGCCGACGCCGAAACCGCGCCGGTCACCACCGGGCCGTTACGGCTGCGCGGCTGACTCTGCCGGACCGGCCCCGTTAGCGGCCGCATTCCCTTCTGCTACCTGGGCGGTTCCCGCGCCGTCCGGCACCTCGGCGGCAGGCAGCCGGACCTCGGGCAGCGGAACATCGGGCAGTTCGATGCCCGGCGCTGCAACGGCGGCCGCGGCCGCGGCCAGTTCGGCCTCGCGAACCGCCTGGCCTGTTCCGGCCAGGGCTGCCTCATTGTGCACGATCTCGGCCAGCGCGGCGTCAGCACTGCCGGCCTCGCTGCCCACGGCAACGGCCGGAACCACGCTGCCAGCGCTACCCGCCGAGAGCGCCGGGCCTGACGCCGCCGCCCCCGTCTGCTGCCCACTTGTCTGCGGCGCTGCCGCGGCCGGCCCGGCTACGGCTGGCGTTCCTGCGGCCGGGGTTCCTGCGGCCGGCGTTCCCGCGGCCGGCGCAGCCGCCGAACCACTGCCGTCGAGGGCGCTGCCCAGCGCCTTCAGCGCACCGGTCAGCTCGCTCGGGATCATCCACATCGTGTTGCCCGGAGCCTGAGCAATCTGCGGCAGCGTTTGCAGGTACTGGTACGCGAGCAGTTTTGGATCCGGATCATTGTGATGGATCGACTGGAAGACCGACGAAATAGCTTGTGCCTGGCCTTCGGCCTTCAGGATCGCGCTTTGCTTCTCGCCCTCGGCCCGCAGCACGGTCCCCTGCTTGTCGCCGTCGGCAGTCAGGATCTGCGCCTGGCGGACGCCCTCGGCGGTCAGGATGGCGGCCCGCTTCTCGCGCTCGGCGCGCATCTGCTTCTCCATCGCGTCGATAACGCTCTTCGGCGGGTCGATGGCCTTGATCTCCACCCTGGTCACCCGGATGCCCCATTTGCCGGACGCGTCGTCGAGGACGCCGCGCAGCATCGTGTTGATCTTGTCGCGGGAGGTCAGCGTTACCTCCAGGTCCATCGAGCCGATCACGCTACGCAGCATCGTCGCGGTCAGCTGCTCGATCGCCTGGATGTAATTGACGATCTCGTAGTCGGCCGCGCGCGGGTCTGTGACCTGGAAGAACAGCACGGTATCGATCTTGACGACCAGGTTGTCCTCGGTGATGACTGGCTGGCCGAGAAACGAGACCACCTGCTCGCGCAGGTCAATCAGCGGCTTGACCCGGTCGATGAACGGGATGATCACGTTCATCCCCGGTTCCAGCGTCTTACGGTAACGGCCGAGGCGCTCCACATTCCGGGCGCGCGCCTGCGGCACGATCCGCACCGATCTCAGTGTCACAATCGCTGCCAGCAGCACCACTACTGCGCCGACGATCGGAAGAATCCATGCCGACATAGCTACTCCCGCGGATAGACGAGGGCGATCGCGCCCTCGATGTGCATGACGTCGACCGCCGCCCCGGCAGGGATGACCTGTGTCTCGTCATAGGAACGCGCCGACCACTCCTCGCCGCCGATGCGGACGCGGCCACTGCGCGGGCCGACTTCCTCCAGCACGTAGCCGGTCCGGCCGACAAGAGCCGCCGTGCCGGTACGCAGCATGGGCGGTTGCCGGATGTGGCGGAGCGCAAACGGGCGGGCGAGCCCCAGGCCGACGGCCGAGGCCACGATGAACGCGCCGAACTGAACAGCGCCGCCACCGCCCGCGAACCCGGCACCGGCGGCCACCAGCGCGGCGAGACCGAGCAGGCCGAACGCCAGTGTCGTGGTCGCGATCTCGATCGTGCCGAGCACAGCCGCGATGATCAGCCAGATAATCCAGGTACCCATCGCGGCGCTCCGAAAGCTAAATGAGCTTCAGTTCCGACAGTAGACCTGTCAGCCGCCGTCCGCATCTCGCCAGCATCCGGCGCCGCGAGCACCTCAGCCAGGGGCGTCCATCGCGGCCGCGACCTGCTTCGCCACCGCGGCCAGTTCCTCGTCGGGCACCGTCGGCAGCACGTCCTCCCAGATCGGAAGGTACATGCCCTGAGCATCCAGCATTCCCTCCGGCCGCGGGATGAACCAGACATGGAAGTGGGCACCACCGTCTCCCCAGCGGTACAGGTGCACCCTGGCCACGCCGCCCAGCGACAGGATCGCGCGCTCGACTCGGCCGCAAACCCGCCCGAAAGCGGCAGCATGGCCAGCAGGCATGTCAGCGAAGGAGTCGAAATGGTCCTTGCTCGCAAGCCAGACCGATCCGGGCAGACTGCCGTTCACTGGCGCGTGCAGCGTCCACAACTCGTCAGACCACAAGGCCGCGGTGGCGCTGCCCTGGCAGATTCCGCAGGGTTCGCCGCCAGGCTCACCGCGGCGCGGCGGTTCAGGAATGACGCGGTCGGCGGGCTCCCGCGGTGTCAGCGGCTCGGCATAGGGCAGGGACATCGGACCCATCTCCTCCGTGCGGTTATCGGATCGGGTGCAGCTCGGATCGCTGCTGCCTACGACGCTAGGGTCAGCGCTGGCCGCCGTCCAAGGCCGCAGCCTGCCATCCTGTATCGCGCACCGGCCAAGTGCGACTATTGACCTACACCCGTTCCGGAGGCCAAGCCATGTCCGCAGCCAGTCACCTGTCCTACAGCCACGGAGCCGCTGCCGAGGCCCTGATCGGCGAGACCATCGGCGCGAATCTGCACCGCATTGCCGCCGGTCATGCGGACTCCGAAGCCCTTGTCGACATTCCGTCCGGGCGAAGGTGGACCTACGCGCAGCTGGACGCTGACAGCGACGCGGCGGCGCTGGGCCTGATGGCGGCCGGCATCGAGAAGGGTGACCGGGTCGGGATCTGGGCGCCGAACTGCGCCGAATGGGTGCTCGTCCAGTACGGTGCCGCGAAGATCGGCGCCATCCTGGTCAACATCAACCCTGCCTACCGCAGCCACGAACTGGCCTACGTACTACGGCAGTCGGGTATCCGGCTGCTCGTCAGCGCGGAAGGCTTCAAGACCAGCGATTACCGGGGCATGATCGAGGAGGTCCGCGGCGACCTGCCCGGCCTGGAGCAAGTCGTCTACATCGGCACCGCGGACTGGGATCAGCTGATGGCGGCCGGCGCGGGCGGCGGGCGCGCGGTGCTGGCGGACCGGGAGGCCACGCTCGCCTTTGACGACCCGATCAACATCCAGTACACCAGCGGGACGACCGGCTTTCCTAAGGGCGCGACGCTGTCGCACCACAACATCCTGAACAACGGCTACTTCGTCGGGGCGGGGTGCGGGTACACCGCGGCGGACCGGGTCTGCGTGCCGGTGCCGTTCTACCACTGCTTCGGCATGGTGATGGGCAACCTTGGCTGCACCACTCATGGTGCCTGCATCGTGATTCCTGCCGCCGGGTTCGATCCCGCCGCCACTCTGGCGGCGGTCCAGGCTGAGCGGTGCACTTCACTTTACGGAGTGCCCACGATGTTCATTGCTGAGCTGGCGCTGCCAGATTTCGGCAGCTATGACCTCTCCTCCCTGCGGACCGGGATCATGGCCGGCTCACCGTGCCCGGTCGAGGTGATGAAGCGCGTGGTCAGCGAGATGCACATGACCGAGGTCACTATCTGCTACGGGATGACTGAGACGTCCCCGGTCTCCACCCAGACCACCGCCGACGACGATATGGAACGCCGCGTGTCGACGGTCGGCCGGGCTGGCCCGCACATCGAGATCAAGGTGATAGACCCCGAGTCCGGCCTGGTACTGCCACGCGGCAGTCATGGCGAGTTCTGCACTCGCGGGTACTCGGTCATGCTCGGCTACTGGGACGAGCCCGGCAAGACCGCGGAAGCAATCGACCCGGCCCGGTGGATGCATACCGGCGATATCGCCGTCATGGATGACGCCGGCTACCTGAACATCGTCGGCCGGATCAAGGACATGGTGATCCGCGGCGGTGAGAACGTCTACCCGCGCGAGGTCGAGGAGTACCTGTACACCCATCCGGACATCGTCGACGTCCAGGTCATCGGCGTGCCGGACATCAAGTTCGGCGAGGAACTGTGCGCCTGGGTGAAGCTCCGGGCCGGCAGCAGCCTGACCGCCGAGCAGATCAGGGATTTTTGCAGCGGCAAGATCGCGCACTATAAGATTCCCCGCTACGTGCGGATCACCGAGGATTTCCCGATGACCGTCACCGGCAAGGTGCAGAAGTTCAAGATGCGCGAAACTTCCGTCGACGAGCTCGGCCTGCGTGTTGCCAGCGAGACGCGTACCGCCTGAGCTCAGCGCGCGATAAACGGCAGCCAGTCAGCGGTCCGGTAACGGTCCTTGCGGCGCGCCCTGCTGCGTCCGTTGCCGTGCGGCCGCCTGCCGTTCGGCGGCCCGCCGTTCGGCGGCATGCCGTTCGGTCCGGTGGCATCCGGCCCTGCGCCGACCGAACGTGCGCCGCTGCGGGCTGCGCCATTCCCGGAGTGCAGGAGCCCAGCCAGCGGTGACGGCGACGACGCCCGGTGGGCACGGACCGACCACCGGGACGCAGCCGACAGCACCGAACCGATGCTCCCGGCCGAGGCCACCGAGAGGATCGAGCCAACCGAGCCAACCGACAGCACCGAGCCTGCCGACCCGATAGACAGGATCGATCCGGTCGAGCCGATGGACAAGATCGAGCCGCTCGATCCGATGGACAGGATCGATCCTGATGAGCCGTGGCCGCCAGGAAGCCGGGCCGCGGAGCCGTTGCCACTCATCACGTCATTGTCGCATCATGGCTAGCCGCCGGGCCAAGGCGCGGCCCCAGGAAGGGCTGCGGCTGGCCGCCCGGCAAGCAGCTACTCCGCTGAAAGGGCTCCGCAGACCGACATCTCATCGAATCGGGTTCCACATATCACCCAGAACCGGGTCACGATCACGACCAGCATCGATGAAACGTCCCGGCCAGCCCGCGAAGCGTGGCCAACGGCCCTCTCGCCGCCGGTGCCACCAGTGCCGATGGGTTGCCGACCGGTGCGTAATGTGGCCTGGACCGGACAGCACGGCGTTGTCATGAGCGCTGGCCGGGTAGTGCCCGACCCAGTAGCCGAGACAGTGAGGGGGCCAGATGGACCAGGACGTGGCGCGGGCCAGGCTCAGCGCCGAGCGTGCTGAGGTGGCGCGGCTGCTCAAGGACACCGAGTCAGCCGCGATGGAGGATCGCGCTGCCGAGGACGAGCCGGGCGATTACGCCGATGCGGCTCAGCCGCTGACGGCGCAGGGCATGGATGACGCGATCAGCGCCGATCTGCAGGACCGGCTGGCGGCCATTGACCGCGCGCTGGCTCGGCTCGACGACGGCACCTACGGCCTGTCGGTCCGGAGCGGGCAGCCCATCCCGGATGAGCGCCTGGACGCAGATCCGGCCGCTGAGCTGACCATCGAGGAAGCGCGGGCCGGCTGACACCAGCCACACCATCCGGCCGATCAGGCACAGCCCAGCCGGCACCAAGCGGCGGGCCGGCCGAGTGCGCCAGGGTCAGGCGACTTCCAGCGTGATGTCGGTCCCGGTCAGTGCCTTGCTGACCGGGCATCCGGCTTTGGCCTCACCGGCGATCCTGGCGAAGTCCTCGGCACTGACGCCGTGCGCGGAGCCGCTCACCGATAGCTTGATGCCCCGGATGCGGAACCCGCCCGCCGGGTCTGGCCCCAGCGTGACGTCCGCGGTGACGTCCAGCGACTGAGAGCTGCCGCCCGCAGCGCCCAGCAGCGCCGAGAACTGCATGGCGAAGCAGCCAGCATGCGCCGCCGCGATGAGCTCCTCGGGGCTGGTCGTCCCGCCAGCGTCGTCGGCGGCGCGCTTCGGGAAGTTGATCTCGTAGCTGCCGAGACCGGAACTGACCAGCGTGACCGTGCCGGTGCCGTCCTCAAGGCCGCCAGTCCAGGTCGTGTGCGCAGTGCGGGTGGGCATCTCCGGCTCTCCTCTGCGTCTCTCATCCGGGCGCGATTCAGTCCCAGCTTAGGACTGCTTACGCGCCTCGATCAGGAACCGCTGCGAATGGCAGGTGAACGATCCGGTTGCCTGGATGTGCTCGTGCATCCGGGCCAGTGGCGCGAGGTAACCGGCGACGGTGAAACCTGGCACTGTCCAGAGCACCTTGCGCAGGAAGTACACCACTGCCCCGACGTCGAAGAACTCGACCCGCAGCGCCTGCTCGCGCAGGTCGGTGAGTTCCAGCCCGGCCGCATCCGCCGCAGCGACCGCTACCCGCGTACTGCGGGCGGGACTGACCGGCTGCGGTCCCATCATGAAATCGGTCAGCTCCCGGTTCGAGCCGGCGCCGACCTGCTGGGAGAAATAGCAGCCGCCAGATCGCAGCACCCGGCCGATCTCTGGCCACACCGTAACCGTCGGATGCCGGCTGACGACAAGGTCGAAGGCTCCGGCCGCGAACGGCAGGTCGTCCTCGTCGGCGACTTCCGCCACCGTGCCGCCTGCCTCGGCCAGGTTGCGCCGGGCCAGCCCGACGTTGGGCGGCCAGGACTCGGTCGCGGCCAGCACCTCCGGCCGCGCGGCACTGCCGCGCAGGGCCGCGGCCAGCACCTCGCCACCGCCAGTCTGGATATCCAGCGCTGCGCGGGCCTGCGCCATCCGCTCGCCCATCAGCCGGGCGTAGCCCCAGGCTGGCCGTTCCTCGGTCGCGCGCCCGGCGAACCAGGAGAAATCCCAGCCGGCCACCGGTACGGCGTCGCCTTCAGCGACGAGTTCGTCGAACGCAGTCTGGCTATCCACCGGTGAATTATGGAGGGGAACGGGGCCGGCTTCGCAAGGCGGATTCCGGCCGCTCGCGGCTGCCGGACGAGCTGACGGTCCTGAGATCAGATAATCGGGTCATGACTACGTCAGAGTCGGCGGCCGCGAGGCCGCTGACCGCACCAGCAGTCGCCGAGGTAGCCCGGGTCATCGGCGGCTACGTGCGGCGGACCCCGGTCGTCACGATCGACCGGGCGGAACTGGGCCTGCCGCCCGGGCCGCTGACCCTCAAGCTGGAGCAGCTGCAGCACTCTGGTTCGTTCAAGGTGCGCGGCGCATTCGCGAACTTGCTGCTGCGCAAGGTGCCGGCGGCCGGTGTCGCGGCAGCGTCCGGAGGCAACCACGGCGCAGCGGTGGCGTACGCAGCCAGTGCCCTCGGCGTGCCGGCGCATATCTTCGTCCCGGAGGTGTCGTCCCAGGCCAAAGTTGACCGCATCCGTGCGTACGGCGCGGACCTGGTCGTGCGGGGCGCGACCTACTCCGACGCGCTTGCGATCAGCGAGGACTGGATCGAAGTCAGCGGCGCCATGCCGGTACATGCCTATGACCAGGTCGAGACGATTCTCGGGGCCGGCACCACCGGGCTCGAGTTGCTACGGCAGGTCCCGGCAATAAGCACCGTGCTGGCCAGTGTGGGCGGCGGCGGCCTGCTGGCCGGCCTCGCTACGGCAGTAGACGCCGCGAGTGACCGCGATCCGGCCGTCGGCGCTGCTGGCGTGCGAGTGGTCGGCGCCGAGCCGGATGGGGCGCCAACGATGACCGCCGCGCTGGCGGCCGGCCGTCCGGTCGACGCGGCTACCGGTAGTGTTGCCGTGGACTCGCTGGCCCCGCGCCGGGTTGGCAGCCTCACCTTTGCTGTCGTGGCCAAGCGCGCGCACTCGATCCTGCTGGTCAGCGACGATGCGATCCTGGCCGCGCAGCGCCTGCTCTGGGACCGCATGCGCATCGTCGCCGAACCCGGTGGCTGCGCCGCGCTGGCCGCGCTGGCCAGCGGCGCCTACTCCCCCGAGCCCGGCGAGCACGTGGCGGTGATACTCAGCGGTGCCAATACCACCGCCGTCGACTTTGGCGGCTAGCCGGCATGCCAGAGGTGGCGCCGGGCGCGGCGCTGGATAGAAGATGGCGATATGGGCACCGAGGTCCTGCTGCGCGCCACGCCTGGTCCTGGCGGCGGCACCGGCGGCTCATGCAGCCGCTGTTCTCCCGGCGCGATGTGCGGTCCTTCGGGCCGCCGAGATGAGCGGGGCCATGAACGCCCGTCAGCGGGTTGCCGTACTCGCCACCTTCGCGCCACTGCCCTGGGGACCCCGCTCGACGCGCGCGCTCAAGGCGGTGGCGAGGCGCGTCGGGCACACGCCGGCAGGCATCGAGGGACCAGTCGGGCGGCTGATTGCCGGTCGCCGCGCGCAGCTGGCTGCCGCCAGCCAGAGCGGCTGGTCACCGTGACCTGCTGGACGTGCTGTTGTCCGCGCACTCCGAAGACGGCTCCAGGCTGACGGATGCCGAGATCTCCGACGAGCTCGCCACTTTCATGCTGGCCGGGCATGAGACCAGCGCGGTCACCATGTCCCGGGCGCTGGCGCTGCTGTCGGCGTTCCCGCAGGCGCGAGTCCGGCTGGAAGAGGAACTCGATACAGTGCCGGCCGGGCGCGAGCCGGAAGCCGCCGATGCCGATCGGCTGCCCTGGACAACCGCGGTCATCGCCGAGACCATGCGGCTGTACCCGCCGGCCTGGACTATCGAGCGCGACGCAGTTGCCGCCGACACCGTTGCTGGCGTGCCGGTCCCAGCCGGCAGCACGGTGGCGATCTCGCCATACCTTGTGCACCGGCACCCGGAGTTCTGGCCGGACCCGGCGGGCTTCGATCCGGCCAGGTTCCTGCCAACCGGGCCCGCGAACGCCCAGGTCAGGCACCGTTATGCCTACATCCCGTTCGGCGGCGGGCGGCGGGCATGCATTGGTCAGTCGTTTGCTGAGCTGGAAACCGTGCTGGTGCTGGCCTCAGTCGCGCAGCGATTCCGGCTGGAGCTCACCGCCCGCGGCATCCCGAAGCCGATGGCAGCGATCACGCTCCGGCCCGGCAAGCTGCCGATGCGGCTCCTGCCGCGCTAGCGCGGTCAGCCGACGCCGAGCAGGCGGTCCAGTCCGACGGTCAGGCAAGCCGACAGCGCCCTCAGCCGACGCCGAGCAGGCCGTCCAGCCCGACGGTCAGGCCAGGCGACAGGTCGCCGATGCCGCGGACGGCCAGTAGCACCCCCGGCATGAACGAGCTCCGGTCCATCGAGTCATGCCGGATGGTCAGCACTTCGCCGTGCCCGCCAAGCAGCACTTCCTGGTGCGCGAGCAGGCCGGCCAGCCTGATCGAGTGCACATGGACGCCGCCGACTTCGGTACCGCGCGCGCCGGCCGCCGCCGTCGCTGTCGCATCCGGCGACGGGCCGAGCCCGGCGGCGGCCCGTGCGGCGCTGATCATCGTCGCGGTGCGCGACGAGGTGCCGGACGGAGCGTCCGCTTTCGCCGCGTGATGCAACTCGATGACCTCGGCGGACTCGAAGAACGGTGCGGCCTGCGCGGCAAATCGCATCATCAGTACCGCGCCGACCGAGAAGTTCGGCACGATGAGGACGCGCGCGTCCGGGTAGTCAGCGAGCCAGCCGGTCACCTCGCCGAGCCGGCTCTCGTTGAAGCCAGACGTTCCGACCACCGTGGCGATGCCATGCCTGATGCACCAGCGCAGGTTGTCCATGACCACGCCGGGATGGGTGAAGTCGACCACCACGTCGGCGCCGCCGAGCAGATCGAGCGAGTCACCGGCATCGACCTGACCGGCCAGTTCCAGGTCGTCCGCAGCCTCGACGGTGCTGCAGACCTCCGAGCCCATCCGGCCCCTGGCGCCGAGTACGCCTACCTTGACCATGGTGCCCCCTTGCCGTGCTACCAGGGCCCTGATCCTAGCCCGCACGCGCACGGATAGCCCCGCCAACCGGGTCCCGATGCGGCCGCGTGCCCCGCGCCGCGCGGCTGACGCCATATGCGGTATGAAGGTCTGCGGGAAGTGACACTGAGCCGGAAGGGCAGGCAATGGCGAGTTGGAACTCGTTCATGACGGACTCAAGCCAGGGCATCAGCACCGAGGTGATCAGATATGCCGGCGGCAATGGCGACCAGATTCACGCCTACGTTGCCAGGCCGACCGGCGGCGCCACGTTGCCAGGCATCGTGGCGGTGCACCACATGCCGGGATGGGATGAGTTCTACCGCGAATTCTCCGACCGGCTGGCGCGGCACGGTCACACGGTGATCTGCCCGGACCTTTACTGCCGGTACGGTCATGGCTCTCCGGACGACATCGCGGCGAAGGTCCGCGGCGACGGCGGCGTCGCGGACGACAGCGTGGTGGCCGACTGCGCGGCCGCTGCGGACTGGCTGCGCGCACAGCCGGCCAGCAACGGCAAGGTGGGCATCATCGGGACCTGCTCGGGCGGGCGGCACGGGCTGCTGACCGCGTCCCGCACAAAGAGCTTCGACGCGGTCGCGGACCTCTGGGGAGGCGGCGTCATCATGGGGCCGGACGACCTGAGCCCGGCTCGGCCGGTCGCACCGATCGACTACACCGCCGACCTGACCAGCCCGCTGCTCGGCATCTTCGGCAACGAAGATCGGCACCCGTCACCAGAGCAAGTTGACGAGCACGAGGCTGAGCTGAAGCGGCTGGGCAAGGATTATGAGTTCCATCGTTATGACGGAGCCACGCACGGCTTCTTTTATTACATGACGCCCGTCTACCGGCCGGAGCAGGCGATGGACGGCTGGGAGAAGGTTCTCGACTTCTTCGGCCGCCACCTGGGCTAGTCGGCCAGCCGGAACGCGAGCTCCGTTTCCCACTTGCTCATGTCGGGCTGCTGGGCGGGATCAGTCAGGTAGAACTCCAGCCGTGCGGCCCAGTGCTCGGCGTCGTCACGGACTGTCATATCCCACCGCAGGCCGCGCTCATCAGCCCAGTGGAGCAGGGCGGCCGTGGCTCCCATCAGGCTGTCCGGCGTACCAGTGTGAACGACCGTGGCGTACTGGCCGGCTGGCAGCACGCCCGGTATCACCACGTCGTCACCGTCGACAGGGGCGCCGATCGGCACGCCGGCTTCGACGTCCAGCTGCCGTTCCATGTCGATGACGTTGTAGCGGAAGAACGGCGGTCCGGCGGGCGCGATGTTGCGGGCGGCGAGCCAGCCGAACACCTCGGCGATGCGATGCGCGACCTGGCCAAGCTCGGCCATAGGCACCTTCGCCCTGATCGCAACATACCGCTGCTCCGCACGCTCGGTGATCTGTGGTGTCACTGTGATTCCTCCTGCTCGGTGATTGGCTGGGTGCTGATCGGTTGCTGAAGCTCGGTCACCCACTGCTCGGGGTCGGGGGACCATTCGATTGTGAGCTCGCGCGCATAGCCGACTGACTGATGCCCGCTCGCGTCGATCCACCGCGCCAGGGCCTGGCCGGTCGGCAGCACATCATCCATGGAGCCGTGGTGGATGATGGTCGCCGCGCGGTCAACCTCGGGCAGGTCAACGACGCTGAAGCCGCGCCGTTCACCTGGCTGCGCGGCCACCTCAACGGCAGCGTGAACCACGACGGCGCCGTTCTCCGTCGAGGAGTCCTCGTAGTACGCGATACCCGGCCCCGAGCGGTCGAGGCCGACACTGCACATTCGCTCGAATAGGTCTCGGTAGAGCGGCTGGATTACCGGCGAGATGTCCTCCGGCTGGAAACTCGCCGCCGTGCCGGTACGCTCCGCAACCCGGACTGGCGCGAGGCGCTTGATCACCACTCCGTCAACGGGCGCGCGGCTCTCGTCCTCGATCGTCAGCAGCCGGGCCTCTACCCTCGCGAGCCGGGCAGTTTCAGCAGTGATCTGTGCATTAATCTCGGCCCGGCGGAGCATGAGCATGCCGCGTAGCTCAGCTGCGCCGATCTGCTGATCGAGGATCGCCCGGACTTGATCGAGGGTGAAGCCGAGATCCTTCAGGGCAATGATGCGGTTCAGATCTGATAGCTGGCGGGCTTGATAGAAGCGATACGCGGTCGCTGGATCAACGTAGGCGGGCTGCAGCAGCCCCATAGCGTCGTAATGGCGAAGCATCCGGACCGAGACGCGGCCGTGCCGGGCGAATTCTCCGATACTGAACATGGCCCTACAGGTCTACCGCCTGACACTGTGTCAGGGTCAAGCGTCTTACCCATTGGCAGCGGCCTGGCACGATGGACGGACTATGACTCTGACCGACCGGCTGCCGGACGATGACGACCCGGACGCGGTATTCGCGGCATTTGCCGACTGGACTGCCGAGCAGGGATTCACGCTGTATCCGCACCAGGAAGAGGCGCTGATCGAGATCGTGTCCGGCGCCAACGTGATCTTGTCCGCGCCGACTGGGTCGGGCAAGAGCCTGGTCGCCGCCGGCGCGCACTTTACCGCGCTAGCCAGGGACGACAGGACCTTTTATACCGCGCCGATCAAGGCCCTGGTGTCAGAGAAATTCTTCGCGCTCTGTGACATCTTCGGACCCGATGAGGTCGGCATGATGACCGGCGACGGCAGCGTGAACCCGACGGCGCCGATCATCTGCTGCACCGCCGAGGTGCTGGCCAATATCGCGCTGCGCGACGGCGCCGGCGCCGACGCGGGCCAGGTCGTGATGGATGAGTTTCACTACTACGCAGATCCTGACCGCGGCTGGGCCTGGCAGGTACCGATTATCGAGCTGCCGAGGACTCAGTTCGTGCTGATGTCAGCGACGCTCGGGGACGTCAGCCGCTTCGAGCGCGACCTGAGCCGCCGGACCGGCCGGCCGACGGCCGTGGTCAGCTCGGCCGAGCGCCCCGTTCCCCTATCTTTCTCGTTCGCCATGACGCCATTGCATGAGACTGTGCGCGAGCTGCTGGACACCCACGAGGCGCCCATCTACATCGTGCACTTCACCCAGGCCGCGGCGATCGAGCAGGCGCAGGCGCTGATGAGCGTGAACGTCTGCAGCCGGGCGGAGAAAGACGCGATTGCCGAGCTGATCGGCGGCTTCCGGTTCGCGCCCGGCTTCGGCAAGACGCTGTCCCGGCTGGTCAGGCACGGCATCGGCGTCCACCACGCCGGAATGCTGCCGAAGTACCGGCGACTGGTGGAGACCCTGGCCCAGGCCGGGCTGCTGAAGGTTATCTGCGGGACGGACACGCTCGGAGTCGGGATCAACGTGCCGATCCGGACTGTGCTGTTCACCGCGCTGTCCAAGTACGACGGAACGAGGACGCGGCTTCTGATGGCGCGCGAGTTCCATCAGATCGCCGGGCGGGCCGGGCGGGCCGGGTTCGACACCATGGGCCGGGTCGTGGTGCAGGCGCCCGAGCACGTGATCGAGAACGAGAAAGCGCTGGCCAAAGCCGGCGACGACCCGAAGAAGCGCCGCAAGGTGGTGCGGCGCAAGCCGCCTGAGGGCATGGTGTCCTGGGGCCAGCCGACCTTTGACCGGCTGGTGACGGCGGAGCCGGAGCCGCTGCGGTCGAGTTTCGCTGTCAGCCACGCCATGCTGCTGAACGTGATCAGCCGGCCTGGCGACGCGTTCACCGCGATGCGTCATTTGCTGACCGACAACCATGAGGACAAGCCGGCGCAGCGCAAGCACATCAGCCGCGCGATCGCGATCTATCGTGCGCTGCTGGCGGGCGGCGTGGTGGAACGACTCGCCGAGCCGGACGAGGATGGCCGCTGGGTACGCCTGACGGTCGACTTGCAGGACGACTTCGCGCTGAACCAGCCGCTGTCGCCGCTCGCACTCGCGGCGATCGAACTGCTGGACCGGACCTCGCCGGACTACCCGCTCGACGTGCTGTCCGTCATCGAGGCCACCCTCGACGATCCGCGCCAGGTGCTGTCGGCGCAGCTATTCAAGGCGCGCGGCGAGGCGGTAGCCGCCATGAAGGCGGAGGGCATCGAATACGACGAGCGGATGGACCTGCTGGAAGCAGTGACCTACCCCAGGCCGCAGGCGGACTTGCTGGAGGCCGCCTACGACATCTACCGCCGGGGCCACCCGTGGGTCGCCGATCACGCGCTGTCGCCCAAATCGGTCGCGCGGGACATGTTCGAGCGGGCGATGACCTTCGCCGAGTACATCAGCTTCTACGGGCTGGCCAGGTCGGAGGGCCTGGTGCTGCGTTACCTCGCCGACGCTTACAAGGCGATGCGGCAGACGGTGCCGGAGGAGGCCCGCACCGAGGAACTGGCCGACCTGATCGAGTGGCTCGGTGAGCTGGTCCGGCAGGTGGACTCCAGCCTGATCGACGAATGGGAGCGGCTTCGCAATCCGGTTGATGAAGCTATCCACCTGGCCGCAGACAAGCCGCCAGCTGTTACCGGCAACAAGCGCGCGTTCCGGGTCCTGGTGCGGAACGCGCTCTTCCGCCGGGTCGAGCTCGCCGCCTTGCGGCGCTGGGAGGAGCTTGGCGAGCTGGATGGCGAGAACGGCTGGGACGCCGATGCCTGGGCCGACGCGCTCGGGCCCTACTTTGCCGACCACGGCGAGATCGGCACCGGCGCCGATGCGCGGGGACCGGCGATGCTCATCATCGACGAGCAACCCGGCCAATGGTCAGCCCGGCAGATCTTCGATGATCCGGCAGGCGATCACGACTGGGGGTTCTCGGCAACCGTAGATCTCGCTGCCTCCGATGAGGAGGGCGTCGCGGTTGTCAGGGTCACCAGCGTTGGCGCGCTGTGAGGTCCCGGTGCTCGCTCACTTTGTCACCCCTGCACCAGCGAAAGTTGCCTGGTGTCGCGGCCAGCGAGGCGGTACCCCTGGCCGGCGTTCGTGCGGTTGTGCCACTTAGGCTAAAGTGCAACCATCTGATTGCAGATCACGAACTGACGGAGGACGCGCGATGGCGCAGGACCGGATCGAGCGGGAGATCCTTATCGAGGCCCCGCGTGAGCGGGTGTGGGCCGTGCTCACCGAAGCCGAGCACGTTGCCAGGTGGTTCGGCGATAAAGCCGAGATCGACCTCTGGCCAGGCGGGCAGGCAGCTTTCGGCTGGGGCGACGATGGCACGCATCGCGCGCAGGTTGAGCGGGTGGACCGGCCCAGCTTCTTTTCCTTCCGCTGGGCCAGGAAGGCGAATGTCCCGCCAGTGGAAGGAGAAGCCACCCTGGTGGAGTTCACCCTCACTGAGCACGGGTCCGGCACGCTGCTGACGGTCGTGGAAACCGGGTTCGCCCAGCTGCACGGTTCCGAGGACGACCGGACCCAGGCCGCGCAGGAGAACACCAAGGGCTGGCAGTCCGAGCTCGCCGACCTCAAGGAGTACGCGGAACGGCCTGCTGCGTGACAGCTGCGCCGTCAGCCGGGCCAGGCCGATCGGGCGCAGCGGGCCCGCCGGCCGGGGCGGCAGCGAGTGCGGATGGGACGCCGGGGCCGGACGCTGTGCTCGCGGCCATGGCCGACCCGACCCGGCGACAGCTGCTGGCCGCGCTGGCCGCGCACGGCCCGGCGACCGCCAGCGCGCTCGCTGACGGCCTGCCGATCTCCCGGCAGGCGGTCGCCAAGCACCTCGCGGTGCTGCGCCAGGCTGGCCTGGTGGTCAGTTCCAAGCACGGCCGGGACGTGCGGTTCGCCGTTCGCCCCGACGGAGTGACCGAAGCGGCCGGCTGGCTGGCGGCGCTCGCCGCGGAGTGGGATAGCCGGCTGAGCGCCATCAAGCGGATCGCTGAAGGCTCGTGATCCGTGCCTTCATGATTCCTTCACCTGGCTGAGAGGGAACGCTAGGATCACGCTGAGGTTACGTCCAACCTGGTGCGTCACTATCCTTAACGTGATGCCAGACGCTCCGCCCTCTCGCGCACTCCGGCCTGCGCCCACGCCTGCGCGGACCGCTCAGCGGCACGGGCACCTGCGGCGCCCGGCACCACCACCGCGGCCAAGGTTCGTCGACGTCTGCGCCGCCGTGGCCGGGCTGGGCTTTGGCGCCATCGTGGCCGCTGTCATCGCGGGCGAATCCCGCGCCGCGCTGGCAGCACCGGGCGGCCTGCTGACGGCCGCTGGCAGGCTCTCCGGGTTCGCGGGAACCTACCTGCTGCTCATCATGGTCGTGCTGGTAGCCAGGTTGCCCTGGCTGGAGCGCTCGGCCGGGCAGGACCAGCTCATCCGGTGGCACCGGAAGGTGGCGTCCTGGGCCATCACGCTGATCTGCGCTCACGTCACGTTCATCACCCTCGGCTACGCGCAGGCGGTGAATTCCCCGCTGCTGCACGAGATCTGGGTGCTGCTGACCTCCTATCGCGACATCCTGGCCGCGGCGGCCGGCTTCGGCCTGCTGGTCCTCGCCGCGGTCACCTCCTACCGGCACGTCCGGCGGCGGCTGAACTACGAAACCTGGTGGGTCGTCCACCTGTACTTGTATCTCGCTCTCGCGCTGGCGTTCGCGCATCAGATCGTCACCGGCGTCGTGTTCATTGGCCACCCGCTGACCAGGGCGCTATGGATAGTCATCTGGGCGGCTACCGCGGGACTCGTGCTGACGTTCAGGGTCGGCCAGCCGATCCTGCTGAGCCTGCGTCACCGGCTCGAAGTCGTCGAGGTCAGGGACGAGGCACCAGGAGTAGTGTCCGTCATCTGCCGTGGCCGGAACCTGGACAAGCTCGCCGTCTCCGGCGGGCAGTTCTTCCAGTGGCGCTTCCTCACCAAGGAGCTGTGGTGGCAGGCGCATCCGTACTCACTCTCGGCACTGCCCCGGCCACCCTACCTCCGGGTCACGATCAAGGAACTAGGCGACCAGAGCAGGGCGATGGCTCACCTGCGGCCCGGCACCCGGATCGCAATCGAGGGGCCGTACGGGGCGTTCACCCACCACGTGCAGTCGTCCGACGGAGTCGTGCTCATCGGCGCCGGCGTGGGCGTGACCCCGTTGCGGGCACTGCTGGAAGACCTGCCCGAGGACACCGATGTGGTGGCCCTGATCCGTGCGTCGACGATCGACGACCTCGTGCATCGCGACGAGATCGCGTCGCTTGTCGAGCAGCGGGGCGGCCGCCTCCGCGAGATCATCGGGCCGCGGCACCGGGCCCGGCTAGACGCCAAGGCGCTGCGCCGGGCCGTGCCGGATATCGCCGGTCGCGACGTCTACGTCTGCGGACCGGAAGGTTTCACTACTGAGATTGTCCAGGCCGCGGTCAGGCTCGGCGTGGCCAGCGAGCAGATCCACATCGAAGCCTTCGGCTTCTAGAGCCACGACGGAACGGAACGGGCATGCACTCCAGCGAAGGCATCATCGCATGAAGCGGGCGCCGATCATGATAGCCGGCACCGTGGCCGGGCTCCTTGGCGTGCTCGAGTTCCACACCACCCCGGCGAAACTGTCGGCCGCGAGCCTGCCAGCCGCACCTGCCGCGAGCGCGCCGGCCACCGGCGGCAACTCCGGCAGGACGTCACCATCCGGGAGCGGCGCCTCGGCCGGTACCGCCTCGGGGCCGAACGCGGCAGGTCAGCCGGGTGGCTCCCACTCGGCGGTTGGCCCCGGCGTCAACTACTACTTCGGCGTGGTCTCGGTGAAGGTGACCGTGTCGAGCGGCAAGATCGTTAAGGTCGGGATCGCGTCGCTGAATGACGGCTCCAACCCGCGGTCTCAGTTCATCGATCAGCAGGCCATCCCGATCCTCGAGCAAGAGGTCATGAAGGCGCAGAGCGCCAGCATCCAGGGCGTGTCCGGAGCGAGCTATACCAGCGCGGGCTTTGACCAGTCCCTGCAGAAGGCGCTGCACCAGCTTGGCTTCGCCTGATGCCAGGTCCGGTGCAGCAAAGCGAGAGCGTCATGGGCACCATCGTGACCATCGACGTGTGGGCTAAACCGGGCACGACTGACGTACAGCTGGCTGACGTACGTCAGCAGCTAGCCGCCGCGGTAGCGGTTCTGCATCGTGCTGACGAGGTGTTCAGTACGTGGCAACCGGACAGCCCGGTCAGCCGGCTGCGCCGCGGCGAGCTCGCGGTCGCCGAGGCTCCGCCCGAGGTGGCCGAGGTGATGGCGGCCTGCGCGACAGCCCGGCAGCTATCCGGCGGCTGGTTCGATCCCTGGGCGATGCCAGGCGGGTTCGACCCGACCGGATACGTCAAGGGCTGGGCAGCTCAGCGAGCGCTGGCTGTGCTCTCCGCTGACTGGATGGCAGGCGCGATCGTGAACGCGGCGGGTGACATCGCGAGCTGCGGCAGCCAGCCCACCGGCCAGCCGTTCCGGATCGGCATCGCCGATCCCGCTGCGCCGCGCCGGCTGGCCGAGATCGTGGAACTCACCGGAGCGATCGCGACGTCGGGAAGCTACGAGCGCGGCAGTCACCTGCTCGATCCCTGGTCGCGGCAGCCGACCGCGGGCGCCGCCTCGGCCACCGTGACCGGGCCCGACCTGGGCCTGGCTGATGCTCTGGCCACCGCGCTGGCGGTGGCAGGCGAAGCGGGACTCGCCTTCATCGAGCCGCTGGCCGATTACGAGGCGCTCGTTATCGGCGCCGACGGCAGCAAGAGCCGTACCCGGCGGTTTCCGACGGCGGCCGACGCGGCCGCGTCGCCCGGCTAGGCTGCCTGAATTCCGGCCACGACCAGGTCGATGACCTGGCGGGCAAAGGAGTCGGTCAGCGGCTGGTGGCCGTGCAGCAGCCGGTGATAGGCCGCCCCGAAGATCAGGTCGAGCACGACCTCCTGGTCGGTCCCGGCCGGGATCTCGCCGCGCTCGACCGCCCGGTTGAGCATGATCCGGTGCTGGGAGCGCAGCTGCTCTACGACCCGGCCTCGCCAGGCCACGCCGAGAACCGGATCACGTTGCGCCTCTGCGATCAGTGCGGCGAGGATTGGCCCCGCGCTGGTCCTGGTGACGGAGCGGATCCAGGCCCGCAGGGCAGCCAGCAGGTCGCCGCGCAGCGTACCGGTGTCCGGCAGCGGCTGCTGACTCTGGAACTCGGCCAGGAAAGCGTCCAGCGCAAGCGAACCGCGCGAGGTCCAGCGCCGGTAGATGGTGGCCTTCCCGACGCCGGCCCTGGCTGCCACTTCCTCGATGGACATCCCGCTGAGGCCGCGCTCCGCCAGGACCTGCGCGGCCGCGTCCAGGATGGCCCGGTCAGCCTCCTGGCTGCGCGGCCTGCCCCGCTTCGTCGGCACCGGGCTGCCCTCGGCCGCGGCGCTGGCGGCCGCGGGTGCCGCTGCTGCCGCCGGAATATACGCGTCCTCCATAGCGCTGCAGCGTACACCAGATAATCGAAACGGGTCGTATCGTATCGCCGCCGAATGTGCCTGAGGTCACAGGACGCCAGCTTGACTTCACGCGCGGTGCCGGGCAATATAGAATTCGATACGGATCGTATCGTATTTAAATCATCTGATGAGCAGCGAGGGATCACGTGCAGCCAGCCACAGTCGTCGAGTCATCCCGGCCCGGACGGTCGGGTGGTGACCGCACGGCAGGCGTCCGGCTGGCCCTGATCCTGCTCGCGGCCTTCATGGTCGTGCTGGACTTCAGCATCGTGAATGTGGCCCTCCCGTCCATCGAGCGTGAGCTGGGCCTCACCGGACCGGCCGTGCAATGGGTCATCACCGGCTATGCCATCGCGTTTGGCGGCTTGCTCATCCTGGGCGGCAGGGCCGCCGACCTGTTCGGCCGCCGCCGTATGTTCATCATCGGGCTGCTCATCTTCACCGCAGCGTCGCTATCCGGCGGACTCGCGCACGATCCGGCACTGCTCATTGCCTCCAGGATCATTCAGGGCGCCGGCGCCGCGCTGGTCGCTCCTGCCGCTCTGTCGCTGATCACCACGAGCTTTGCCGACGGCAGGGCGCGAACGCGCGCGCTGGGAATGTACGGCGCGACCGCGTCGCTCGGCTTTGTGGCCGGCCAGGTGCTGGGCGGCATCCTGGTGCAGTTCACCAGCTGGCGCGCGGTCTTCCTGGTCAACGTTCCCGTTGGCTTGCTCGCGGCGGCGATCGCCCCGCGGCTGCTGGCCGACTCGCGGGCTCCGGCTGCCCATCGCAGGCTGGATATCCGCGGCGCTCTGCTCATCACCGCGGCGATGGCTGCTCTTGTCTTCGCAGTATCCGAGGCGGATGTCTTCGGCTGGCTGTCGCCGGCCATCCTGGGCGCGTTCGGCGTCTTTGCGGTGAGCCTGGTTGCGTTCGTCGTGGCCGAGCGGCGGCACCCGGACCCGTTGCTGCCCGCGCAGCTCATCCGCCGCCCAGCGCTTCGCACGGCCGGGTCCCTCAACCTGCTGCTGGGCCTCTGGAATGGCGGCGAGATGCTGGTACTGTCGCTCTACTTCCAGCAGGTGCTCAAGGACTCGCCGCTAGCCACCGGGCTGGCGATAGCTCCGCAAGGGATCATCGGCTTCACCGCAGGCGCCTTCGGAGCCAGGCTGGCTGGCCGGATCGGCATCCGCCGCATCCTCGTGCTCACCGGCGCCGTCGCCGCGGCCGGGTTCGCGGTGCTCACCCAGCTGCCGGCCACCGGCCACTACAGCCCGCTGCTGGCCGCGGTCATGCTCGTCGGCTTCGGCACGGCCGGTACAGCTTTCGGCACCATGGTGATCGCGACCGCGGGAGTTCCGGGAGCCGAGCAAGGCGTCGTCGGCGGCGTGATCAACACCAGCCGGCAGATCGGCGCAGCTCTCGGCGCGGCCACGCTGCCGGCGATCGCCGCCGCCGTCGGTCACAACGCCGTCACCGTGACGGCGGCGGGCACCAGGGCCGCGATGCTGGCCGGCGCGGCCGCAGCGGCTGTCGCAACGCTTATCAGCTGGCGCTCGATCCGCGGCAGCCAGATAGCTTCGCGGTCCGCCCAGGCAGCTCCGTCGTCGGCGCAGGCAGCCGTCGGACGATCGCACCAGCGCGTACCGGCACTCGCCGGGCGGCACGCCATCCGCCACCAGGCAGTGCCGCCGGAGCCCGCCGCGCGGCCACAGCTTGCCCCGTCTGACGACCATGATCACGACAGGAAGGAACGTCATGCAGTACACGACACTCGGCCGTACCGGCCTGCTGGTCTCCCGGATCGCCTTCGGCACCTGGCAGCTCGGCGGGGACTGGGGACCGACCGACGAATCGGCCGCCATCTCGGCCATCCGGCGAGCCGCCGACCAGGGCGTGACGCTGTTCGACACCGCTCAGGCCTACGGATTCGGCGCTTCTGAGGCACTGCTCGCAAAGGCGGTAGCTGGCCTCGATCGCGACAAGCTCGTCATCGCCACCAAGGGCGGCCTGCGGCCCGGCCTGGATGGCGGCGTCCTTCGCGATTCGAGCCCGGCATGGCTGACCGCGGGCGCGGAAGCGAGCCTGCGAGCGCTGCGCACCGACTACATCGATCTGTACCAGGTGCACTGGCCCGATCCGGCGATCCCGTTCGCGGACACCGCCGACACGCTCGCGAAGCTCGTCGCGGACGGCAAGGTCCGGCACGTCGGGGTGTCCAATTTCGACGCAGCCCAGATGGCGGAGTTCAGCGCGACACTGCCGGTGGAAACCCTGCAGCCGCCCTACCACCTGTTCCGCCGCGACATCGAAGCCAGCATTCTGCCCTACGCCGCAGCGAACGCCGTCGGTGTGCTGGTGTACGGCCCGCTCGCGCACGGCCTGCTCGGCGGCCACCTGACCGAGAGCACGACGTTCGCGGCCGGGGACTGGCGCAGCCGTAGCGAGATGTTCACCGGCGCCAGGTACGCACGGAACCTGACCGCCGTCAGCGCTCTGGAGCGCCTCGCCCGCGAGGAACTCGGCGCGTCGGTCAGCCAGCTGGCCATCGCCTGGACGCTGGCCAATCCAGCCGTCCACGTCGCCATCGTCGGTACCCGTAGTCCCAGTCACATCGACGACGCGATCGCGGCCGCGGACCTGCGATTGAGCAGCGGCGTGCTGGCGCAGATCGACGACATGATGGGTGCGGCCCAGCCGACGGCCGGACCGGCCCCCGAGAGCGTCTGAGGGACGACAACGATGCGTGAGCGCCGTCCGGATCGGGCTCGGCTCGTCCGCGTTGGTAGCGTGACCGGCTATGGATGAGGTCTATGCCGGGTCAGCCCGGGCGACGTCAGCGTCAGCCACCGGACCGCTGGCCGGCCTGCTCGTCGCCGACTTCTCCCGGGTGCTGGCCGGACCATACTGCACCATGATTCTCGGCGACCTCGGTGCCGAGATCATCAAGGTAGAGGGCCCGGCTGGGGATGACACCCGGCACTGGATGCCGCCGGTCCGCCATGGAGTATCGACGTACTACCTGGCCATCAACCGCAACAAGCGGTCGATCCGGCTGAACCTCAAGGACGACGGCGACCGTGCCGCGGCTGCCGAGCTCGCCCGGCGCGCCGACATCATGGTCGAGAACTTCAAGCCTGGCGGCCTGCGCCAGTTCGGGCTGGACTACGGCAGCGTGAGCGCCGCTAATCCGGCGGTGATTTACGCGTCGATCACCGGATTCGGCAGCGGCGGCGGCGCGCACCTGCCCGGCTATGACCTGATCGTGGAGGCCATGTCCGGGCTGATGAGCCTGCAGGGGGACCCGGACGGCCCGCCGTACCGGGCCGGCATAGCCGTCTTCGACGTCATGTCCGGGCTGCAGGCGGCCATCGGCGTGCTGGCAGCGCTCGACCACCGTCGGCGGACCGGCCAGGGCCAGCTGGTGGAGGTAAACCTGCTGGCCACTGCGCTGGCCGGCATGGTCAACCAGACCGGCGCCTACGCGTCAGCCGGGGTCGTCCCGCACCGGATGGGTAACTCACATCCCAGCCTGTTCCCGTACGAGCCGCTGCCCACGCTCGACGGCGACCTGGTGGTGGCGGCTGGCAATGATGCCCAGTTCCGCAGCCTGTGCGCCGTGCTCGGGGTGCCGGACCTCGGCGTCGATGAGCGGTTCGCCGCCAACGCAGGGCGGACGGCCAACCGCGATCAGCTGCGCCCGCTGCTGGTCGAGCGGCTGATGCAGCGGACGGCGGCCCAGTGGTTCGACGACCTGATCTCGGCCGGGGTACCGTGCGGCCCGATCAACAACGTCGCGGGCGGCGTCGCGTTCGCCGAGCAGATCGGGCTGCGGCCGGTGATCACGGCAGGCGAAGGTGACTCAGCAGTGCCCGGCATCCGCAACCCGCTCACGTTCTCCGCCACCGCACCGCGTTATGACCTGCCGCCACCCAAACTGGACGAGCACGGCGAGCAGATCAGGGCGTGGCTCGCCGATGGCGGCTCGAAGCTGCCGCCGCCAGCGCGCTGACCACAGGCACGCACGGGAAGCTGGCCCAGCGGACAGCAAGCCGACAGCAGGCAGGCCGGACAGCAGGCACACCGGACAGCAGGCCACGATCGGCGAGCAGCCCGCCTAGCCAGGTTGCTCGGCCTGCCTGATCAGCTGGCTGAGTCTGTCGACTTCAGCGGGGCGAACGTTGCGGTCCAGCATTCGTTCCCGCGCTGCGGCCGCCACATGCGGACCGGGATCGTCGCGCACCGCGGCACGGAACTGGCCGATGAGCGCCGCGCGCACGGCCCCGACGGCCGGCCGGATCGGCGCTGGCACCTGGTCGACCTCCGAGCTGACCATGATCAGGTATGCCATCGCCACATCGGCGCCGGGCGGGCCGGCGTGCGCGTTTGACCAGTCGATCACGACGGGCCCGCGCGAGCTGAGCATGACGTTGCCAGGATGAAAGTCCAGGTGCAACACTGCCCGGCCAGGACTGAACGCGGCCCGCAGGCCCGGCGGCGCCTCGATCTCGTGCAGCCGGTCATGCAGGCCAGCGAGGATGCGCGCGTATCTCCTGGCGCGCCATGGATGGCGAGCAAGGTCGGCAAGCATCTCCGGGCCGTCCAGCCGCTCCATCACCAGATCGGGTCCGGAAACGTCATAAACCGTCGGCACCGGGTATCCGGCCGCCGCCAGGTAGATCATGATGTCGGCTTCAGGCTGGGCGTCATACGGAGTCCGGAATCGCCGCAGCACGCGGTCGGTGCCGAGCGCGTAGATGTCCGCTGACCGCCCGGCGCCGATCAGCGGCCCGGGTTCGCCATTGACCACCATGAGGTCAGCGTCTCGCACACCGGACCGGGTCCGCAATCACGTCGATCACGGCCACTCTCTACTACCTAGCCGAGGGCGCGGGCGAACTCCTGGTCAGAGTCGAACGGTCCGACGACCGCGAGCGCCTTCGGCTGTGTCAGCACCGCGTCGGCGACCGCACGCACCTCGTCGTGGGTTACGCCGTCGATCCTGGCCAGGATCTCGTCGACCGGCTCAAGCCGAGGATAGACAAGCTCAGACTTGCCCAGCCTGCTCATCCGCGACGACGGGTCCTCAAGCCCGAGCACGATAGAGCCGCGCAGCTGTCCCTTGCCGCGGTCAAGCTCCTCATCGGTCAGCCCGGCGCCGGTCACCTTGGCGATCTCCTCATGGCAGATAGCCAGGACTTCCTCGGTCTTGGCCGGCAGGCACCCGGCGTAGATGCCCCACTGGCCGCAGTCGGCATGCTGCGAGCTGAAGCTGTAGACCGAGTAGGCAAGCCCGCGCTTCTCCCGTACCTCCTGAAACAGCCGCGACGACATGCCGCCGCCGAGGGCCGCGTTCAGCACGCCGAGCGCGAAGCGCCGGTCGTCGGTGCGCGCAAGACCGGCGCAGCCGAGCACCAGGTTCGCCTGCTCGTGCGGGCGCGACAGCAGCCGAACGCCGCGACCGGTGGCGCTGCCCGCGGCCGGGCCATCGAGCCGGGGCGCGACCGGGGTCGCATCCCCGGCCAGCACCGACCCGAATGCGGCCGTTACCAGCTCGACCACGCGATCATGCTCCAGGTTGCCAGCGGCCGCGACGACGAGGCTGTCCGGCATATACCGGGTCCGGTAGTGCTCGGCGATCCGGTCCCTGGAGATCGAGTTGATCGAGTCAACAGTGCCGAGGATGGGCCGTCCAAGCGGGGTGTCACCGAATAGCTGCTCGGAGAACGCCTCGTGCACGAGGTCGGACGGGTCGTCCTCGTTCATCGCGATCTCTTCGAGAATCACCCCGCGCTCGGCCTCGACATCCTTGGCCTCGATCAGCGAGCTGGTCACCATGTCCGACAGCACGTCGATCGCGAGTGGCAGATCCGCGTCGAGCACCCGCGCGTAGTAGCAGGTGTACTCCTTGGCGGTAAACGCGTTCAGCTCGCCACCGACCGCGTCCATCGCCGCCGAGATGTCCAGTGCTGACCGGCTCGCCGTGCCCTTGAACAGCAGGTGCTCAAGGTAATGAGTGGCGCCGGCGTGCTCGGGACCTTCATCCCGAGAGCCGACGCCCACCCAGATACCTAGGGCCGCCGACCGGACCGCCGGCAGCGACTCGGTGATGACCCGCAGGCCGCCCGGCAGGACAGTCCGCAGGATGCCGTCATCGCTGCCGGCCGACAGGCGCGTACCAGCTGTCATGAGTTCGCGCCCGCTGTCAGGAGTTATCCGACCCGGACCCGCCGGAGCCGCCCGGCCCTGAGTAGCCGCCGCGGCTGCGCTGCCTGTTGCGGTGGTGGTCGCCGCCGCGATCGCCCCTATCCCGGTCGCCGCGATCCCGCCCGCCGCGATCATCGCGGTCGCGCGAGCGCGGCTCGTCGCTGCCGCCGAGGTCCTCGCCGGCCGCTTCCCGCTCCACGACCTCGACCGGCACCAGCGACAGCTTGCCGCGATCGTCGACTTCGCGGATCTCGACCTGGATCTTGTCGCCCACCTTCACCACGTCATCGACGTTGTCGATCCGGGCGCCGCCGTGCAGCTTGCGGATCTGGGTGATGTGCAGCAGGCCATCGCGGCCGGGCAGCAGCGAGATGAAGGCACCGAAGGTGGTCGTCTTCACCACCGTGCCGAGGAACCGCTCGCCCACTTCGGGGATGTGCGGGTTGGCAATCGCGTTGATGGTCACGCGGGCCGCCTCGGCGGACGCACCGTCCGTGGCACCGATGTAGATCGTGCCATCGTCCTCGATCGTGATGTCGGCACCGGTCTCTTCCTGGATCGAGTTGATCATCTTGCCCTTCGGGCCGATGACCTCGCCGATCTTGTCGACCGGAACCTTGATGGTGATGATCCGCGGCGCGAACTGGCTCATCTCGGCGGGCGTGTCGATCGCCTCGCGCATCACGTCGAGGATGGTCAGCCGGGCGCCGCGGGCCTGCTTGAGCGCCGCGCCGAGCACGTTGGCCGGGATGCCATCGAGCTTGGTGTCCAGCTGCAGCGCGGTAATGATGTCCTTGGTGCCGGCGACCTTGAAGTCCATGTCGCCGAAGGCGTCCTCGGCACCGAGGATGTCCGTCAGGGTGACGTACTCGCCGCCCTCATGGATCAGGCCCATCGCGATGCCAGCCACCATGTCCTTGAGCGGGACGCCGGCGTCGAGAAGCGCCATCGTCGAGGCGCAGACCGAGCCCATTGAGGTCGAGCCGTTCGAGCCGATCGCCTCAGATACCTGGCGGATCGCGTACGGGAACTCTTCGCGGGTCGGCAGCACCGGCACCAGCGCTCGCTCAGCCAGCGCGCCATGACCGATCTCGCGCCGCTTGGGCGAGCCAACCCGGCCGGTCTCTCCGGTCGAGTACGGCGGCATGTTGTAGTTGTGCATATAGCGCTTGGTGCGCTCGGGGTTCAGCGTGTCGATCATCTGCTCCATCCGGAGCATGTTCAGCGTCGTCACGCCCAGAACCTGCGTCTCACCGCGCTCGAACAGCGCCGAGCCATGCACCCGCGGCACGACGCCGGCCTCGGCCGACAGCTGCCGGATGTCGGCCACGCCGCGGCCGTCGATGCGCAGGCCGTCGCGGATGATCCGCTGCCGGACCAGCTTCTTGTTCAGCGCACGGAACGCCTCGCTGATTTCCTTCTCCCGGCCCTCGAACTGGGCGGCGAGCTTCTCGTTGGCCAGCGCCTTGATGCGGTCGGTCTCAGCGGTCCGGTCGTTCTTGCCGGCGATGGTGAGGGCCTGCGCCAGATCGGCGCCAACCTCGGCCTCCACGGCCGCGAACATGTCCGGGCCATAGTCGGCGAAGGTCGGGAACTCGGCTGTCTCCTTGGCCGCGTTCCTGGCTATCGAAAGCTGGCCCTCGCACAAGGCCCGGATGAACGGCTTGGCCGCCTCCAGCCCCTGCGCCACGGTCTCCTCGGTAGGCGAGACGGCGCCGCTGCCAGCGTCGGCGATCAGCCGCAGCGTGCTCGGCGTTGACTCGGCCTCGACCATCATGATCGCGACGTCGCCGTCCTCGAGCATGCGCCCCGCCACCACCATGTCGAACGTGGCGTCGGCAAGCTCGGTGTGCGTCGGGAAGCCGACCCACTGGCCCCTGATCAAGGCGACGCGGACGCCCCCGATCGGGCCTGAGAACGGCAGCCCGGCCAGCTGCGTGGACATCGATGCCGCGTTGATCGCGACGACGTCGTACAGGTGATCGGGGTGCAGCGCCATGATCGTCTCGACGACCTGGACCTCGTTACGCAGCCCCTTGACGAAGGACGGCCGCAGCGGCCGGTCGATCAGCCGGCAGGTCAGGATCGCGTCCTCGGACGGACGGCCCTCGCGGCGGAAGAACGAGCCGGGGATCCGGCCAGCCGCGTACATCCGCTCCTCGACATCGACGGTGAGCGGGAAGAAGTCGTAGCCCTCACGCGGGGACTTCGACGCGGTCGTGGTGGACAGCACCATGGTCTCGTCGTCCAGGTAGACGACGGCCGAGCCGCCCGCTAGCTTGGCAAGCCTGCCGGTCTCGAACCGGAGCTTGCGCGCGCCAAAAGTGCCGTTGTCAATGGTGACCTCGGCGGTATAGACACCCTCCACGGGTGACCTCCTTGACTGAGGTCCCGCGCCTGTCCGCCGCACATTCGGAGCGCTATGGCCGGCTTGCCGGGCAGGTCAGTTGCCTGCCGTCAGGCCGGATTCGGCTGCCGGCCGGTCTTCGATCGAAGCCCTCGGCTCTGGCTCGCCGCTTGCTGCGGCTACCGCCATAACCCGAGAACCACTACCGAGGACCGGCCCGTAGGGCGCTGTCAGCGCTCCTGGCCGGAGCCGCGGGACGTGTATGTCTACGTTATCTAGTTGTGCGGAGGCGCGGCCTTAGCGCCGCGCCGCCGGGGTTCCTACCTGCGCAGGCCGAGCTTCTCGATGAGCGCGCGGTACCTGGTGATGTCCTTGCGGGCCAGGTACTGCAGCAGCCGCCTGCGGCGGCCAACGAGCAGCAGCAGCCCGCGACGGCTGTGGTGATCGTGCTTGTGCACTTTCAGGTGCTCGGTCAGATCAGCGATCCGCCGAGTCAGCAGCGCGACCTGGACTTCCGGCGAACCGGTGTCACCCTCATTAGTCGCGTGCCCGGCGATGATCTCGTTCTTCACCGTGGTGTTGAGCGGCACGTTGCTCCCTCTTGGTTACTCTTGTCGTCGTCCTGTGTTCGCCCGCGGATCGGCTCACGCAGAGCCTTACCAGGGCTTTAGGGTGAGAACGCGCGAGTTGACGGGCGATCTCCCCTGATGGTCAGCCGCCTGAGGGCGCAGCTAACCAGGCCAGATACTCCAGCCGATCACTAACGGTACCACGAGGCCGGCGCGGCGGGGTACGTCGGGCAGCTGGCCCCCCAGGGCAAACTGGCACCCCGGGCAACTGGCACCCCGGCTACGGCGCCGCCAGCAGGCGCCTGGCCTCAGCCACGTCGCGGTGCATCTGCTCGACCAGTTCATCCACCGACTCGAACCTGAGCGTCTGTCGCAGCCGCGCGGCGAAGTCAACAGCGACATGCGCGCCGTACAAGTCAAGATCATCCCGATCTAGCGCGTATGCCTCCACGGTGCGCTCGCGCCCGTCGAACGTCGGGTTGGTGCCGACCGAGATCGCCGCCGGCCACCGCTCCAGCTCACGCCCGTCCGAATCAAGGCTGGTTAGCCAGCCCGCGTACACGCCGTCAGCGGGGATCGCGGTGTGCGCCGGGGTCTCCAGGTTCGCCGTCGGGAAACCCAGTGCCCGGCCGCGCTGGTGACCGCGGACCACCACGCCCTCCACTCGGTGCGGCCGGCCAAGATCGTGAGCGGCGCCGCGTACATCGCCCGCTGACAGCATGGCGCGGATCCCGGTGGACGAGATCGTCGTGCCGTGCTCGGTGAGCAGCGGCACTCCCTCCGCGGAGAAGTCGTATTTGTCGCCTAGCTCGGCCAGCAGCGCGACATCGCCCGCCGCCTTATGGCCGAACCGGAAGTTCTCCCCTACCACAACGCCAGCCGCGTGCAGCCGGTCCACCAGCACCGCGTGCACGAACTCATCAGGCCTGAGCCGGGAGAACTCGAGCGTGAACGGCAGCACGCACGCCACGTCGACGCCCAGCCCGGCGAGCAGCTCGGACCTGCGGCGGGCGGTGCACAGCAGCGGCGGGTGCGAGCCTGGCCTGATGACCTCGTCCGGGTGCGGTTCAAACGTCACGACCACCACCGGCAGCCCGAGCCCGGCGGCGATATCGACGGCCCGCGCGACGATCCGCTGATGTCCGCGATGGACACCGTCGAACTCGCCGATGGTGACGACGGACCTGCCCCACTGGGCTGGCACGTCATCAAGGCCGTGCCACCGCTGCATGTCAGGATCCCCTTGGCGGTCGCGCTTGGTCATCGGGCAGTTCCCCAAGCCTGCCACGCCATCCGGCCGGCTGGCACCTCAGGACCCGGCCGGCGAGTCGGCATCCGAGCCAGCGGCGAACACCGCGAGCGAGCGAGCCCGGCCGCCGTCGTCGGTGAGCAGCGCGATCAGCGAGCCCTCCGGCCCGAACGCGGCCACCGGGGCGTCGCCGGTGCCCGTCGGCTCCAGCCGCCCGCCGTGGCCGAGTGATCGCGCTTCCGTCGCAGTCAGCTCCCGCCGGGCAAACGCCGCCGCAGCCGCGTCCGCCAGCGGGATCATCTCGAACCGCTCCGCCAGCTGCTCCAGGGTGACGGCCTGACCGAGGAGATACGGCCCCACTCTGGTGCGCCGCAGAGCGGTCAGGTGGCCGCCGACTCCCACCGCCGCGCCCAGGTCGCGCGCCAGTGCGCGGATATACGTCCCGCTTGAGCAGGTCACCCGCACGTCCAGGTCGAGCAGGTCATCGACGTGGCGGGTCTGCTCGATCGCGAACACGCTCACCGTGACCGTTCTCGGCGCAAGCTCGGGCGCCACTCCGTCGCGGGTCAGCCGGTAGGACCGCTTGCCACCGACCTTGATCGCGCTGATGCCGGGCGGGACCTGACGGATCTCTCCGGTCAATGCGGCAACCGCTGCCTCCAGATCCGGGATATCACCGACGGGAACGTGGCCCACTATGGCGCCATCAGCATCGTCGGTATCGGTCGTCTGGCCGAGCCGGATAGTCCCGGTGTACTCCTTCTGCGTGAGTGCGAGGTAGCCGAGCAGCCGGGTGGCCTGCTCTACGCCGATGACGAGCACGCCGGTAGCCATCGGGTCCAGCGTGCCCGCGTGGCCGACCCGCCTGGTGCCCGCGAGCCTGCGGATCCTGGCGACGACGTCGTGCGAGGTCCAGCCCGCCGGCTTGTCGATGATGACGAGCCCGCCTGGTGCGGTCATCGGCGGTCCAGCCGGGCCAGCAAGGCGGCGACAGCCGCATCCGCGCTGCCGGAGAGGGAGAATCCGGCCGCGCGCGCGTGGCCGCCTCCGCCCAGTGCGGCACAGGCGGCACCCACGTCAATCAGGGACTTGGAGCGGGCTGAGATCTGCCAGCTGCCGTTGTCATCTTCCTTGAGCACGACGGCTACCTCGGCTTCGTCGGTGCGCCGGACGATGTCGATCACCGATTCGGCGGCATCGAGCGTGAGGCCGCCTGCCTGCTGGCGGTCGGCTCGGGTGACGGTGGTCCAGACCAGGCCGAGGCCGCCGCAGGCACCGGGCTCCAGGGTGGCGCGGCCGAGCGCGGCTGCCAGCATCTGCAGGTAGCTGAACGGCGCGCGGTCGTAAAGCTCGCGAGCGACCACGCCGGGATCGATGCCGGTCGCCAGCAGCCGGGCGGCCAGTTCGTGCACCTGCGGGGTGGTGGCCGCGAACTTGAATGACCCGGTGTCGGTGACGAGCCCCGCGTAGAGCCCGAGAGCGATGTCCCGGCTGAGCGGCACGTCGAGGCGGTCGATGAGCTCCACGGCCAGCACGGCGGTCGCGGCAGCGGCCGGCTCGACCAGGTTCACCGTGCCGAACCGGGTGTTGGACGCATGGTGGTCCAGCACGATCAGCTCGCCGGCCGCGGCCGCCGGTCCTGCCAGCGCGCCGAGCCGGTCAATGCTGCCGGCATCGAAGGACACCATCACCTCAGGTTGCGCCGGAAAGGCGGCCGGCCCGGTCAGCAGCCCGGTGCCCGGCAGGAAGCTCAGGATGGCGGGCACCACGAACGGGTCATCGCCGAAGGAAGCGATCAGGGACGGGACGCGGCCCGCCCGTGACCTCAGCGCCAGGCCAACCGCCAGCATCGAGCCCAGCGCGTCCGCGTCCGGGCGAAGATGGCAGGCCAGGCAGACCTGCCCGGCGCCGTCGAGAATCTTGACGGCGCGGGCCCAGTCGGCGTCAGGACTCGTCGTCATCGAGGTCGTCGAGCTCAGCGTCGTCGTCGTCGGCTGGCGCCCGGTACGGGTCGGGGTCGCCCGCCGGGACAGCGCCGGCCCGCGTCGCGGCAACGGCCGCATCAGCGGCCCTGGCCTTGGCCACCAGATCCTCGATCGTGCGCGCGTTGTCCGGCACGGTGTCGCGGGTAAAGCTGATCGACGGGGTGTGCTTCAGCCCGGTCTGCTTGCCAACCTCGGACCGGATCAGCCCGGTCGCGCTCGTCAGCGCGGCGGCGGTGCCGGCCACCTCGTCGTCGGAGCCGTACACGGTATAGAAAACCGTCGCCTCGCGCAGATCGCCGGTCACCCTCGCCGCAGTGACCGTGACGAACCCGAGCCGGGGGTCCTTGACCCGCCGTTCCAGCATCTCGGCAACGATCTGCGCGATGCGGTCGCCGAGTTTTAGCGCCCTGGCCTGGTTTCCCCGTGGCACTGCCATGCCCTCACTCCCTGTCCTGGGATTCCTCGGTGACAAGCCGCTGCCGCGCAGCCAGCAACTCGACATCGGGCCGCGCCGCCACGAACCGCTCGCATGCTTCCAGCACGTGCAGCGCGTTCGCCGCAGTCGAGCTGACCACCGCGATGCCGATCTCAGTCCTGCGGTGCATCTCCAGATGCCCGGTCTCGCCGACCGCGACGCCAGGAAAATGGCGGTGCAGCTCCGCGATGAGGGGCCTGACCACCGAACGCTTCTGCTTGAGCGACCGCACGTCGCCGAGCAGCACGTCCAGGGTCAGGGCTCCCACGTACACCGCTGTCTGTCTCCGCCAGCGCCCGTCAGGTCCGCGGCTTCTCCCGCAGCTCGAACGTCTCGATCACGTCACCGACCTTGATGTCGCCGTAGCCGACCCCGATTCCGCACTCGAAGCCCTCCCGGACCTCAGTCGCATCGTCCTTGAACCGGCGCAGCGACTCGACGGTGAGGTTGTCGGAGACCACCACGCCGTCCCTGACCAGCCTGGCCTTGCTGTTCCGGGTGATCGTGCCGGACCTGACGATACAACCAGCCACGTTGCCGATCCGCGGCACCCGGAAGACCTCGCGGACCTCCGCCGTGCCCAGCTGTGCTTCCTCGAAGATCGGCTTGAGCATGCCCTTGAGCGCGGCCTCGACTTCCTCGATCGCCTGGTAGATGACCGAGTAGTAGCGGATGTCCACGCCCTCGCGCCGAGCTAGCTCGCCCGCCCGGCCCGCTGGCCGGACGTTGAAACCGATGATCACCGCTTCCGAGGCGATGGCCAGGTTGACGTCGTCCTGCGTGATCGCGCCGACGCCGCGGCCAATGACCCGCAGCTGCACTTCCTCGCCGACGTCGAGCTGCAGCAGCGCTTCTTCCAGGGCCTCGACCGAACCGGACACGTCACCCTTGATGATGAGCAGCAGCTCTTCGCGCTCGCCAGACTTGAGCGCGGATTCCAGATCCTCCAGCGTGACCCGCGGCCGCCGCTGCGCGAACATGGCGCTGCGCTCCCTGGCCTCGCGCCGCTCGGCGATCTGCCTGGCCACCCGGTCGTCATCGACAACAAGGAAACTGTCTCCAGCACCAGGCACTGCGGTGAGGCCGAGCACCTGCACCGGGCGGGACGGCGGTGCCTCGGGCACCTGGTCGCCGTTCTCGTCCAGCATGGCCCTGACCCGGCCGAACGCCTCGCCACAGACAATCGAGTCGCCGACATGCAGGGTGCCGCGCTGTACCAGCACGGTCGCCACCGGTCCGCGGCCCTTGTCCAGGTGCGCCTCGATGGCCACGCCCTGCGCCTGCTGATGCGGGTTCGCGCGCAGGTCGAGCTCTGCGTCGGCGGTCAGCACGACCGCCTCCAGCAGCGCGTCGATGCCGGTGCCGTTGCGGGCCGACACATCGACGAACAGCGACTGCCCGCCGAACTCCTCAGCGACCAGGCCGTACTCGGTCAGCTGAGCCCTGACCCGCTGCGGGTCGGCGCCTTCCTTGTCCACCTTGTTGACCGCGACAACGATCGGGACGCCGGCCGCCTGCGCGTGGTTAAGCGCCTCAGTGGTCTGCGGCTTCACGCCGTCGTCCGCGGCGACCACGAGGATCACCAGGTCGGTGGTCTCGGCGCCACGGGCACGCATGGCAGTGAACGCCTCGTGACCCGGGGTGTCGATGAAGGTGATCTTGCGCTCGTGGCCGTCCACCACCGTGTCGACCTGGTAGGCGCCGATGTGCTGGGTGATGCCGCCGGCCTCGTGCGCCACCAGGTTGGTGTGCCGGATGGCGTCCAGCAGCTTGGTCTTGCCGTGGTCGACGTGGCCCATGACGGTGACCACCGGCGGTCGCGCCACCAGGTCGGTGTCGTCGCCCTCGTCCTCGCCGAACTCGATGTCGAACGCCTCGAGCAGCTCCCGGTCCTCTTCCTCCGGGGAAACCACCTGGACGTTGTAGCTCAGCTCAGCACCGAGCAGCTGCAGCGTCTCGTCGTTCACCGACTGGGTAGCGGTCACCATCTCGCCGAGATGGAACAGCACCTGCACGAGCGACGCCGGGTTGACACCGATCTTGTCCGCGAAGTCGCTCAGCGACGCACCACGGGACAGCCTGATGACCTGACCGTTGCCGCGCGGAATCGACACACCGCCGATAGCCGGCGCCTGCATGTTGTCGAACTCCTGGCGCCGCTGCTTCTTCGACTTCCGGCCACGCGATGGCCTGCCGCCAGGACGGCCGAAGGCACCAGCCGTACCGCTGCGGCCGCGGCCACCCGGTCCGGGCCGGGCTGGAGCCATGCCCGGCCTGGCGCCGCCGGCGCCACCGGCGCCGCCGCCACGCGGCCCGCCCGGGCCACCACCAGGACCGCCACGGCCACCACCACCCGGCCGCGGGCCTGCGCCCGGTCCGGCTGAGCCGCCGTAACCACCACCGCGCGGACCACCGGCACCGCCGGGAGCACCCTGGCCGAAGCCACGGCCGCCGACCGGGCGCGGCGGCATGCTGCTGGGGCTGGGCCGCGGGCCGCCTGGCCGCGGACCGCCTGGCCTGGCCAGGTCGCCGGGGCCGCCAGAACCCGGCCGGCCGGCCGGGCGCGGGCCGCCTGGCCGCGGTCCGCCGGGGGCAGCAGTGCCAGGTGCCGCCGCACCAGGGCCTGCCTGGCCCGCGGGCGCGACCGGGCGCGGGGTGGCACCCATGCCAGTAGCCGTCGAGCTGAACGGGTTATTGCCAGGACGCGGCCCTGGCCGCGGGGCGTGCCGCTGGCCAGGCGCGGCCGGCCGCGGACCCGCCGCGGCGGGCCGGGGCGTCGCCGGGCGCGAGCCAGGCTCGCCGCCCGGACTCTGCGTGTCGGGCTGCGTCGGCATGGTCTCGGCGGGGGGCACCTGCGGCCCGACGCTCTGGTCTTGCGGGAACGGCACGGTAATCGCCGGGCCTGAGCGCGCGGGGGCTGGCTCGGCCGGCGGTATGACCGGCGCTGGCGGCTCCGCGATAGCGGCTCCGGCTGCTGGCCCGTCGTGCGTAACGTCAGCTGGTGCTGCCGGCGCCGTTCCGTTCGCGGCGGCTCCGTTGGCGGCGGCCTCGGCCGCACCGGCAGCTGCGGCCACCCGGCCGTTGGCCGCCCGGCGGCCGGCGGCAGCTGCCTTCGGCGCCGCGCCATCCGATGATTTGCCGACCTGGCCGGCGAATGCTTCCTTGAGCCGTCGGACTACCGGCGCCTCGATTGTCGAGGACGCGGACCGAACGAACTCACCCATCTCCTGGAGCTTGGCCATCACGGCCTTGCTCTCAACGCCGAACTCTTTCGCGAGTTCGTAAACCCGGACTTTCGCCACTGCGCTCCCTCTACTCGGCCCGGAGATACCGGACCTGCCAGCCGGCCGGGGCAGCGCGTGCTCCGTCCGGCGTCAGCTTGTGCTGTTCATCGCCGCATGCTCATCTGGCGCTCATTGCAATCTCAGCCTTCTTCCTCCCGGTGCCTCCGGCTGTCGGCACCGCAACTCCCGCATCCTAGCCAGCGATGCTCATTCTCGTCGCTGGCCGGACATTGGGTTATCCGAACCTGACGTCAGGTATTCCGCGACCTTCCCGGCCGGCCAGCTGGCCGGCAGCCGAAGGGCCCGCGCGAATGCCTTGCGGCGCTGGGCTCGTTCCAAGCATGCCAGGCGCGGGTGCAAGTACGCACCCCGGCCGGGCAGTCGCGCGGCAGCATCGGGAACTATCTCATCCCTCGCCGCCACCACGCGGATCAACTCGGTCCTGGCCGCACGTTCCCCGCACCCTATGCACGTCCGGATCGGCGCAGCCGCTTCCAGCTTACAGGGCCGGCTGCTCATCCGGCGCGGCCTGGTCTTCCGGCTGTGCCCGGCCTTCTGCCGTGTCCGGCCTGATATCGATCCGCCAGCCCGTGAGGCGCGCGGCGAGGCGGGCATTCTGCCCCTCCTTGCCGATCGCCAGTGATAGCTGGTAGTCCGGCACGATCACCTGGGCGACGCGCGCCTGCAAGTCCACGACGTTGACCCGGGATACCCGGGCCGGCGAGAGCGCGTGCGCGACAAACTCGGCCGGATCTGGCGAATAGTCAACTATGTCGATCTTTTCTCCGTGCAGCTCGGTCATGACGTTCCGGACCCGGCTGCCCATCGGCCCGATGCACGCACCCTTGGCGTTGACGCCCTGCTGGTGCGAGATGACCGCGATCTTGCTGCGGTGCCCGGCCTCGCGAGCAATCGCCGCGATCTCGACCGCGCCGGACGCGATCTCCGGCACTTCCATCGCGAACAGCTTCTTGACCAGGTTCGGGTGTGTTCTGGACAGTGTCACCGACGGTCCGCGGTAGCCCTTGCGGACGTGCAGCACGTAACACCGCAGCCGCTCGCCGTGCACGTAACGCTCGCCTGGCACCTGCTCGGTTGGCGGCAGGATCGCTTCCAGCTTGCCGAGATCCACGAGCACCGCCCGCGGATCCCTGCCCTGCTGGATGACCCCGGCCACGACATCGCCCTCACGGCCGGCGTACTCACCGAACGTCAGCTCGTCCTCGGCGTCCCGCAGCCGCTGCAGGATAACCTGCCGGGCCGTGGTCGCCGCGATCCGGCCGAACCCTTCCGGCGTATCGTCGTATTCCCGGCCGGGCTCCCCGTCCGTACTGGGTTCGGAGGCCCAGACCGTGACGTGACCGCTGCTGCGGTTCACCTCGACGCGCGCGCTCGCGGCCGCGCCGTCGCTCTTGTGATACGCCACCAGCAGCGCATCCTCGATCGCCTTGATCGCCAGGTCGAGCGAGATGTCCTTCTCGGCCTCCAGGCTCCTCAGGACGCTCAGGTCAATGTCCACCTAATCCTCCTGATCCTCGGCGTCGAAGTGGCCGAACTCCACCTGCACCCGGGCCGGGCCGAGCTCGACGTAGGCGTACTGCCGGCTCACGCCGTCATGCTCCAGGGTCACGCCTTCGTCACTCGAGCCGACGATGCGGCCCTCGGCAGTGATGGCCCCGTTCCCGTTCGGATCCTGCAGCGGCGCGACAACCAGCCGTCCGATCGCGCGCCGCCAGTGCCTGGGCTGCGTCAGCGGCCGGTCAGTGCCCGGCGACGACACCTCTAGCGTGTAGGGCAGCTCGCCCATCTCGGTGGCGGCGTCCAGCCTGGCCGACAGCTCCCGGCTGGCGTGAGCGATATCGTCCAGGCTCACACCGCCGTCGGCGTCGACTACGACCCGCAGTAGCCGGCGACGGCCCGCCGCGGTGACCCGGATGCCCTCAAGGTCCATGTCCATTGCCCTGATAACCGGCTCAAGCAAGCGCTCGAGCCGCTGCAAATCCGGTCCCTGGCCTGCGGGCCCGTGGCCGGCCTGGGCGGCTGCGGGCGCCGGGCGGCGCGAACCGTGACGGGAGCCACCGTGCATGACGACCTCCTCGCCGCGACCTGTGCTGTTGTACGCGCTGTCACCTAGCCTAGCCGGGATGCCGCGCGCGGCGTCCCGGCACATGGCATGCTGACCGTGCCAAATGACGATGACCATCGACCAGGCCATCCGGCCGCGGACGGCAGCAGAGGGGAGGAGCAGTGGCTGCTGACCCGACCCGCCGGGCCCTCCTGGCGGCGGCCGGGCTCCCGCTGCTGCTGACAGCGTGCCGGGGGGTTCAGGTTCTTGGCAGCCCGCCGCCGCCCCCAGCCGAAGTCCGTACGCTCCGCGCCGCCATCGCCGCCGAGGAACGGCTCGTGCATGCCTACGTGGCGGCGAGCCAGCCGGGTAGCGGATCCGGGGCGGCCGTGCTGGCCGGGATACTTGCCGAGCATCGCCAGCACCTGGGCCAGCTGAAATCCCGCCTTATCGAGTCGGCCGCCCAGCGATCTGCAGCCGCGGCCAGCGCGACCGCCACCGGGCCGGCTGGCCAGGGGGCCCAGAATCCGGCGCTCCCCCAGCTCGAGCAGGCCGAGGCGGCCGCCTCCGACTGGCTCATCGGCCAGCTGGGCGGTCTGCCGCCGTCGCTGGCACAGCTATTCGCCAGCATCGCGGCATCCGAGGCGACGCACATCCCGGTGCTCCGCTCGGCCGGGCGGCGGCCGTGACCGCCGCGTCGGCGCGGACGATAGCCGCGCTGCAGGCCGCGCTGGCCGCCGAGGAAGCCGCCAGCTACGGATACGGCGTGGTCGGGGCGCACCTGGCAGGTCGGCTCCAGCACAGCGCCCAGGCCGACTGGGTCACGCATCAGATAGCCAGGGACCAGCTCACCGCAATGATCAGCAGACTGGGCGCGGTGCCCGCTCCCTCCGCTGTGGCGTACGTCTTGCCGGCCCCAGTGCAGTCCGCCACGCAGGCCCGAGCGCTGGCCGTCACGCTGGAGGACCGGGTCACCCAGGCCTACATCGGCCTGGTCGCCGTCGGCGACGTGAGGCTGCGCGAGTACGGCGCGCGAGAGGCCAGGAACTCGGCTCTGCGGGCGGCGGCATGGCGCGGGTCTACCGAGGCTTTCCCCGGACTGCCCGCGGGCAGCCTCGGCTAAGCGGGCACCGCGAGTACCCGCTCGATCAGCGCGGCTGCGCCGTCAATGTCGTCACCCGCCGCAATCCGCTCGGCCCAGGACCACCAGAACCACCACAGCCCGTCCTGGCCGCGCCCCGCGTAGACATCTTCCGCGAGTGCCGATGCCAGCGGATTCACCACGTGCAGGCTGGGCACCCGGCCCGGCGGTGTCATCATCTGGGTCTGCAGGCCGTGACCGGCCAGGATCGCGGCGAGCCCCTCGAGCCGGGCTAGATTCGCCTGCCAGCTGTCGGGAACGCGCACGGTGGCCGTCTGGGCATCCATTGTCTACTGTCACCCCTGGTAGCTGCTAAACAGCAAAGAGTAATGAGTAGGCTCAAGAATGCCTCGCCAGGCCGTCAAGATGCAACATGCATAGCGAAATTCGCAGCTGCGATTACGGGAACTGCTGCCAGTAAGGGCGTCCAGGCACTGGACGGAACGGCTAGAGTCCGGCCACACTGAAATTGCACTGCAGTCGATTGCAGGGCAGCGGATGCGTCCCACCCGTTACATGACACTCGCTGCATCGCACTCCATGGCACCGCGCAGTGGCCGACGCCGCAGGAGGTGACAACTTGGCAGGCAATCAGAGCCCGACAGTCCGGCGGCGACGCCTCGCGCTGGAACTGCGGCGGCTGCGCGAGGCAGCGCGGCTCACTTGCGAGGAAGTAGCCGAGCAGCTGGAATGCTCGGCCTCCAAGATCAGCCGGGTGGAGACCGGACGGGTATCGGTATCCCCGCGAGACGTCCGCGACATGCTGGAGATCTACGGCGCACCCGACGAGCAGCGTGACGGGCTCGTGCAGCTGGCCCGGGAGTCCCGGCAGAAAGGCTGGTGGCACGCCTACGGCGACAGCGTCCAGCCGCATTTCGCCACCTATCTGGGCCTGGAAAGCGCGGCCTCGGAGATCCGGATTTACGAAGTCAACATGATCCCCGGCTTGCTGCAGACCGAGGAGTACGCGCGCACGGTCATCACCGCCGGAATGGTGAACAGCCCGCAGTCCGAGATCGAGCGCAGGGTCGCGCTCGGAATGGAACGCCAGCGGCTGGCCAAGAGCAATCCGCCGAAGGTATGGACGGTGCTGGACGAGGCGGCACTGCGCCGCCAGGTCGGCGGCCCTGAGGTGATGCGCGCGCAGCTTGAGTACCTACGCGAGCTAGCCGACCTGCGGAACGTGTCGTTGCAGGTCATCCCGTTCGGCGGCGGCGCGCACCCTGGTATGGGCCGACCGTTTGTCATCCTCGTGTTCGGCGAGAGCGTCGATCCCGACGTGGTCTACCTCGAGGACCTGACCAGCGCGCTCTGGGTCGAGGACGTCAACCAGGTCGACCGCTACAACGTGCTCTTCAATCACCTGCAGGCAAGCGCGCTGTCTTTCGACGACTCCACCGCCCTGATCTGCTCGGTGCTGAAGGACATGTAGGCGGGTCACGGCACCTGCAGCGGCTCCGGCAGCGGCTCCGCGTACAGCACCGTCAGCCTGGACACCGCACGTGTCAGCGCAACGTAGAGCCGGTGCAGGCCGCGTGCCTCTGCGCGCGCGATCTGGGCTGGCTCATAGACGATGACCTGGTCGAACTCCAGGCCCTTGGCCAGCGTGACGGGCACCAGCGTGATCAGGTCGGCGGCAGCCGCGGTGTCGAGCACGGTGTGCGGCACGGCGGCAGCGCGCAGCACGGCAGCGAGGGCCGGGATCTGCTCGTCAGCGGCGATCACGGCTGCGGACCCCTGGCCCGTCAGCGCCTCCGCGCAGGCGGCTGCCAGCGCGTCGGCAAGCGTCGCCGCGCCGTGCTGCCGGACTCGCAGCGCGGCAGGGTCCTGGCGCACCGAGGACGCCGGGCTGAGCTCCGGCGCGATCCGGCTCAGCAGGCTGCTGGCAAAGTCGAGTATCTGCCGGGGCACCCGGTAGCCAGTGTCGAGCACCCGCAGCTCGGCATCCGGTTTACCCAGGTGACCGAGTAGCTGCGGCCAGCTGGTCGTCGCCCAGGCCGTCGTTCCCTGGGCGATGTCGCCGAGTACGGTCGCCGAGCCGGTGGCGCAGCGTCGGCCGATCGCGCGGCACTGCATCGGCGACAGGTCCTGGGCCTCGTCCACGACGATGTGCGCCAGGCTCGGCGTTCGCTCGATCAGGTCGGCGGCCTCGTCGATGAGAACGGCATCAGCAGCGGACCAGCGCGCCGACGCTGGCCCGCGCGCCGGGGCCGGCCAGCGGATCGTTTCCTGCTCAGCCGCGTCCAGGATGCCGTCGGCCGCGCGCGCGAGCAGCGCAGGATCGGCGAGCAGCCGGAAGACAAGCCGGACCGGATCTGTCTTGGGCCACATCTGGGCTACCGCGGCCTGCACGGGCCTGGCCCGCCGGACGGCCTCGTGCGTGCGGTCATCGCACGTCTCCCCGGAGACCTCCATCCGGGTCAGGATCACGTGCGCGATCCGGTGCGTGAAAAGCTCCCGGCCGGTGCCGTACCGGACTCCCCTGGCCCGCAGCTCGGCTGCCAGCTCGGCGAGCTCGTAGCCGGGCACCCGCCACCGTCGCGAGCCTCTGGTCAGCGTGATTGCCTCGGCCGGCTCGGACAGCTGGGTCCACAGCGCGTTGCGCAGCACCGCGGCCATCCGTGCGTCGCCCTTGAGCCGGGCGGCCAGCTCGGAGTCGGAACCGCGCACCGGCACCGCAGCTGTTAGCTGGGCTACCGATAGCTGGGTGACACCCAGCTCGCCAAGTGCGGGCAGGACGTTCTCGATGTACGCGAGGAAGGCCTTGTTCGGGCCGAGTACGAGCACGCCGCCACGGCCGAGCCGCTGCGCGTAGGCATACAGCAGGTAGGCCACCCGGTGCAGGCCGACTGCCGTCTTGCCGGTGCCGGGCGCGCCCTGCACGCAAACCGTCTGATCGACGCTGGCACGCACGATGTCGTCCTGGTCCGGCTGGATCGTGGACACGATGTCGCGCATCGGCCCCGACCGCGGCCGCTCGATCTCGTCGATGAGGATCCTGCTGGTGACTGGCCGGGACGAGTCGAGCTCGCTGAGGCGCTCGTCCTCGAACGCGGTCAGCTCACCGCCGGAGAAGCCGAACCTGCGGCGCCGGTCCAGTCCCATCGGCTCGGCCTGGCTGGCCCGGTAGAAAGGTCGCGACACCGGGGCGCGCCAGTCGATCACGACGGGCGTGCCATCCGGATCGTGCACGTGCCGCCTGCCAACGTGGAAATGCTCGGCCACCGCATCGGCCTCGCCTGGCGGCGACCCCTGGTCCTGGTTGTCGAGCGCTCCCGGCTGGTAGTCGAGCCGGCCGAAGAACAACGGCGTGTCCGGCAGATCGCGCAGCGCCTCGGCGCGCCGGTACAGGTCGGCCTTCAGGTACTCCTCGGACACCGGGTCACCGCCCATGGCCCGCAGCGAGAGGACATCCTTGCGCATGAGCTCCAGGTACTCGCGCGATCGCCGCAGGTGCTCACGCTCGGCCCCGAGTACCTCGTCCGCACGGAGCTCAGAACTGGCCGATGGCATAGCTCATCTCCTCGGTTACGAAGGGTGGCTGGCACAAGGGCACAGGAGCTTAGCATCGACGCCACACGCCGGCATACGGGTTATTTACCAGCTCCAGCGAAAGCCGACCACTGCCCTGTCGACCGAGCGCAGGAAGTGCTGCACGGCATGCTGGCTGTCCAGCGTCGCCGGCTGCTGGGCAAGTACCTCGCCCTCGACGCCGTCCCAGGTTGCCCACCACACCTGGGCCGGCAGCCGGTCGGCATGGAATTCGACGCGCATGTCGAAGTTCTCCATGTGCCGCAGCACCCCGCGGCGGTACTCGCGCTCGCGCGGATCGGACAGGTCACCGGGCAGCCGGTAGGTCGTCCAGTACTCCAGCGTCGCAGTCTCGCCTAGGTCCAGCGTCCTGGCCAGCAGGATCTCCGTGGTGAAGACATCGGGCCGGAGCTGCCTGAGCTCGCCCGACAAGCCACTGCAGCCGCGGCTGACCTCGACGGTAAGCGCGCTGGTGTCATAGAGGAACGGGATGCTATCGACCATGGCGGCGACTGCCTCGATCACCTGGATGGTGCGAGTCCGCTCCAGCCGGCCGTCGGCGCCGACGAACACGTGATCGTGCAGCGACAGCGTCTGATGCCGGGGCGGCCCGAGCACTCTCTCGACGTGCTCCTCGGCCTGCGGCGGGATCGCGTGGCTGCCGGCCAGCACGCTGATCATCTCGGTCCCGTTCCAGAGCCGCCACAGCCGGTCAGCCTCGTGGCCACTGAACTGGAATGCGGCGATGAATAGCTCAAGCGCTGGCCGGCTCAGCAGCCGGCCAGACAGCGCGCGGGACACCGTGTCCTTCATCTGCAGCGGCCGGACCGGGGCCGCGGCCGGCTCCTGCGAGCTGAGATACCTGGCGAGCACCTCGGCCACGGCTAGCTGGTTGATCGAGCCGGGTCTGGTCCTGATGACATACCGCTCCCAGGCCTGCCGGTACTGGCCAGGCTTCAGCAGCAGCTGCTGAAGGTAGGTCGACGCCGCCTGCCTGCCAGCTGAGGCAGCGGACTTGCGGGAACGGCCCGCAGGCGAACCTGGCGCCTCGTTCACAATCCCCCCTGGTCCAGGCCAGGTAAATAATTGGCTGTCCCCGCTCAGAGACAATAGTGTGATTTACACTTTATAGCCGAGGTAGTGCAACTACGGCAACTCGACGGTAAACGGCTTAAGTATATCCAGCACCCCAGTAAATGGTGTCAGAATAGCACTGACATGAACGTACCGACTTGACGGAAGCCAACCCGCCGGTACGCGGCTCGCGCTGGGGCGTTGTATTCATTGACGTAAAGGCTCACCACCGGAGCGATGTCCAGCGCGGCCTGCACGACGGCGGCCATGCCCCTGGAGGCGTAGCCCTGGCCGCGGGCGGCCGGCGGCACCCAGACGCCTTGCACCTGACACGCGTTCGGCGTGACCGCGCCCAGCTCGGCCTTGAACAGCACCGTGCCATCGTCCTCGATCCGGGCGAACGAGCGTCCGGCGCCGATCAGATCGGCCATCCGGGCCCGGTAGGCCGCGCCACCATCAGCGCCGATCGGCGACACGCCGACTTCCTCGGTGAACATGGCGATACACGACGGCAGCACCACGTCGAGCTCACGGCGCCGGACAACGCGGACTCGCGGGTCCGGCTCGACTAGGCCGGGGCCGGAGATAGCCAGCACGGGCTGCACCGGCCGGATATCGCGCGGCCTTCCCCATGACGGCGCCAGCAGCGACCACAGCTGGCCGACCGCGTCAGCCGGGCCGACTATCGACGAGCACCGCCGGCCCTGCAGCCGGGCCTTGGCAGCGAACGCGGTAATCGCGTCCGGAGTCGCCTCCACGGGCACCAAGTTGGCGCCCGAGTAGCACAGCGAGGTGAGCTGACCGCCTTCGCAGTAGCCCCACACCTGGCCGCCCAGCCTGGACGGCTCCAGGCCGGAGGACCTGATGCGGGCGCTGACGAAGACGTTAGCGACCGCGTCGCGATCGCAGAGCGCGAGCACCTCGTCGCGATCGTGCGCCGTCAGCAGCCGAAGTGACGCCGAACGCCAGGGCTTGGTGCGCAGCACTCCTCCAGACTAACGGCTTCCGTGCAGCCGGCTACGCCTTAGGCGGCGGCAGGGCCTGACATGTGGCGTTCACCAGGCCTGGACCGCTGGGCAGCGAGCCGTCAGCCAGATACCGATTCAGGTACCCGTTCACGCACTCGTTGGGCGGATAGGCCAGCGACTGCCCGTGGTTCCCGCTGCCCTCGGTGACCACCAGCCGGGAGGTGGGCAGCAGCCGGCGAACAGCAAGGGCGCCCGGATACGGTGTCGCCGCGTCCAGCGTGCCCTGCAGCAGCAGGATCGGCGGCAGCCCGGCCGCGCCGATCTTCTCCGGCTTCGCCGGGCCGCGCACCGGCCAGAAGGCACAGGCCGCGTTGAACCAGGCATTGCCCCACGCCTCATAGGGCGCCCTGGCGTACACCTTCCTGGTGTCGGCGTTCCAGAAGGCCCAGCTGCGGGGCCAGGTCACATCGCTGCACTCGACCGCGGTGTACACCGCGAACTCGTTCTCGTTCTGCTGCCCGATCTGCCGGTACAGCGAGGTCAGGCTGGCGGTCTGGCCGCCGTGAACGTAGCCAGCCAGGGCGGCGGCCAGGAATGGCCACCAGGAGCTCGAGTAGCCGCCGACCAGCAAGGTGTCTGACAGCTCGTCCGGGCCGATGAGCGGGCTGCCATGGACGCTGACCGGATGGCTGGCCAGCCTGGCCATCGCCGCATTCACAGCTGCGCTGACCTGCGCTTCGGTAGTCCCGAGCTGGAACGATGTGTGGTTGGCGGCTATCCACTGGAAAAACGCCTGCATCCGCCCCTGGAACGCATAGTCCTGGCTGATGTTGTCGGCGTACCAGGCGCCAGCCGGGTCGATGATGCTGTCCAGCACCATCCGCCGCAGGTGCTGCGGGAAGAGCGTGGCGTACACCTGGCCGAGGTAGGTGCCGTAGGAGACGCCGTAATAGCTGATCTGCCGCTGGCCGAGCGCGACCCGGATCGAGTCCATGTCCCTGGCCAGGTCCTCGCTGGTCATATAGGGCAGCAGCCAGCCGAATCTGTGCTGGCAGTCGGCGGCGTACTGGCGGGCGCGATCCACCATGACCTGCTCGGCGGCCTGGCTAGACGGCACGTAGTTCGGCCGTGGCTTACTGAAGAAGGCCGGGTCACAGCGCAGCTGCGGTACCGACGCACCCACGCCGCGGGTGTCGAAACCGACGATGTCGTACTCCGCTGCCACGTTGGGCGCGAGTCCGGCGGCCACCGTGGCCGCCATCGAGCGCCCGCTGGCGCCCGGACCGCCTGGATTGACAAGCAGCGCGCCTTGCCGTTGCGCGGCTGGCGCGGTGGCGGGCACCTCGGACAGCGCAAGGGTGATCTTGCGCCCGGCAGGGTCGCGATAGTTCAGCGGCACTTGCAGGCTGGCGCACTGCAGCCGGTTCGCGGTCGACGCGCCGCCGGCCGCAGCCGGGCAGGGGTGCCACCGCAGCGACGTCGCCGCCCCACCAGCCGGCGGCTGGGCCGAGCCGCTCGGTCCGCTCGAGCACCCGGCCGCGGCCAGCCCGGCGACAACGAGCACGGTTGCGACGAGCACAGCACCGTTAGCCGGCCGAAACGACCGCGATGTTCTCATCCCGCCAGTCCAGGCTCCGCTGCGCGGCCGGGTCAGCTCTCCACCGGCGTCATCGCGGCTGCCAGCTTCATCGCTTCTTCGATCAGGGTCTCCACGATCTGCGACTCCGGCACGGTCTTGATGACCTCGCCGCGGACGAAGATCTGGCCTTTGCCGTTACCGGAGGCGACGCCGAGATCGGCCTCTCGGGCCTCGCCGGGGCCGTTCACCACGCAGCCCATCACCGCGACTCGCAGCGGCACGTCCAGCCCGTCCAAAGCCGCCGTTACCTGGTCGGCAAGGGTGTAGACATCGACCTGCGCCCGGCCGCAGGACGGGCACGAGACGATCTCCAGACCGCGCTGGCGCAATCCGAGCGACTCCAGGATCGCGATGCCGACCTTGACTTCCTCGACAGGCGGAGCCGACAGCGACACCCGGATGGTGTCCCCGATGCCCTCGGCCAGCAGTGCGCCGAACGCGACTGCCGACTTGACCGTGCCCTGGAACGCTGGCCCGGCCTCGGTCACGCCCAGGTGCAGCGGGTAGTCGCAGCGCTCGGCGAGCTGCCGGTACGCATTGATCATCACCACCGGGTCATGGTGCTTCACCGAGATCTTGATGTCGGTGAAGCCGTGCTCCTCGAACAGCGAGCATTCCCAGAGCGCGGACTCCACCAGCGCTTCGGGTGTCGCCTTGCCGTGCTTGGCGAGCAGGCGCTTATCCAGCGAGCCGGCGTTGACACCGATCCTGATCGGCACCCCGGCAGCCGCGGCGGCCGTCGCGATCTCGCCAACCTTGTCGTCGAAGGTCTTGATGTTGCCGGGGTTCACCCGGACGGCCGCGCACCCCGCGTCGATGGCGGCGAACACGTACTTGGGCTGGAAGTGGATGTCAGCAATGACCGGAATCTGCGACTTGCGAGCGATCTCCGGGAGCGCATCCGCGTCATCCTGGGAGGGAACGGCGACCCGGACTATCTGGCAGCCGGCCGCTGTGAGCTCCGCGATCTGCTGCAGCGTCGAATTGACATCCGCGGTAAGCGTGGTGGTCATCGACTGAACCGACACCGGCGCACCGCCGCCGACGGGCACGGCGTGCTTGCCATGGCCGACGACGATCTGCCGTGACTGGCGGCGTGCCGCCAGCGGCTCCGGCGGAAGCTGCGGGATGCCTAGGTCTACTGTCATATCGCGATCTCGCCTTACAGCTGGATGTGAACGGGATTGAGGATATCGGCAGCTAGCAGCAGCGTGCCGAGTCCGACCAGCACCGCGAAGACGAGCAGGCTGGCCGGCACCAGACGCTGAATATCAACCAGGCCAGGATCTGGCCTGCCGCGCAGCCGGGCAAACCAGGCCCGGATGCGCTCGAAGATCACCACGGCCAGGTGCCCGCCGTCGAGCGGCAGCAACGGCAGCAGGTTGAAGGCCCCGACGAAGATGTTGAGTGAGGCGATCAGCAGCAGGATCACCGAGGCTTTCGCCTGCCATGGCAAGCTGGCCTGCACCACGTCGCCGGTCACCTGGCCCACCCCGTAGACGCTGCTCAGCTGGCCAGCGGGGGTATGCGCGCGGTTCTTGGCGAACAGGTCGGGCAATGCAGCCGGCAGCTTGCCGATTGCCGACGCTGACGAGGTCAGCGTGTTGGCAAACTCGGTGCCGGCGAACTTCAGCGAGCTCAGCACGCCGAGACGCTGATAAAGCACGGCAGGCTGGACGCCCAGGTAGGGCACTGACCGGTTCGGGATCGCCGTCGGCGTGATGCGCAAGGTCAGGTCCCGGCCAGCGCGCTGCACCACCATCGGGACGGTAACGCCCGCCTGCTGGCCCTTCAGCACGGTGTGCAGCTGGGTCCAGCTGCTGATCGGCTTCCCGTCAATGGAGATGATCTTGTCGTTGGGCTGGAGCCCGGCGACCTGGGCCGGCGACTTGCCACCGTTGTGCCCGGCGCACGGGTTAGCGCTGTTCAGCGCCGTAACGCTGGCCGGAACGCAGCCCGCGATGGAGCTGATGACAGTGCTGTTCTGGTTCGCCTGGCCGATGCCGAGCGCCAGGATGAAGAGCAGGAAGAGCGCCAGCGCGAAGTGCATGAAGGAGCCAGCCGCCAGCACGATGATCCGCTGCCAGCCGGGCTGGTTCCGGAACGACCGCGGCTCGTCGGCAACGTCCACTTCCTCCATGGACGTCATTCCGGTGATCTTGACGAAACCCCCGAACGGGAGCGCCTTGACGCCGTACTCGGTCTCACCGCGGAAGGTCGACCAGAGCGTCTGGCCGAAGCCGACGAAGAACTGGGTGACCCGCATGCCGAATCTCTTGGCAGTGAGGAAGTGGCCGAGCTCGTGCAGCATGACCGAGCCGAGCAAGGCCACGACGAAGATCACAACGCCCAGCACGAAGGCCAGGTGCGACCGTGCGAGTAGCAGGATCGCGGCGACCACGACGGCCAGCAGGAGCCAGAATCGGGCGCGCCCAAGATCCAGTTTTCGCCCCATTTAAGCGGCCTCTCGTTGCCCGCTGCCCATCAGCGCTTCCCCGTCAGCTCGCGTGCCCGGTCCCTGGCCCAGCCATCCGCGGCGAGAACGTCCGAGAGCCGCACGGCGTTCCCGGCCGGGTCGTGATGCTCCGAGACTACCTGGGCCACGGTGTCTACGATTCCGGCGAAGGGGATCTGCCCGGCGAGAAACGCGCCCACGCATTCCTCGTTCGCCGCGTTATAGACAGCCGGCACGGTGCCGCCCGCCGCGCCTGCCTGCCGGGCCAGCGGAACTGCCGGGAAGGCGGCCTCATCGAGCGGCTCGAAGGTCCAGGTGTGCGCCGTGGTCCAGTCCACCGGCGGGGCCGCGTCCGGCACCCGGTCCGGCCAGCCCATGGCCAGGGCGATGGGGATCCGCATGTCTGGCGGGCTGGCCTGCGCCAGGGTGGATCCATCGGTGAACTCGACCATCGAGTGCACCACGGACTGGCGGTGCACGACGACGTCGATCCGGTCGAAGCCGATGCCGAACAGCAGCTGCGCCTCGATGAGCTCCAGGCCCTTGTTCACCAGGGTGGCGCTGTTGACGGTGATCACCGGGCCCATGTTCCAGGTGGGGTGCGCCAGTGCCTGCTCCGGGGTCGCGTCAGCGATCTCGTCGCGCTTCCGGTGCAGGAACGGGCCGCCGCTAGCCGTCAGCACCAGCCGCCTGACCTCGCCGGACCGTCCGCCGCGCAGGCACTGCGCTATCGCCGAGTGCTCCGAATCCACCGGCACGATCTGGCCGGGCGCGGCCCGGCCGGACACCAGCGGGCCACCCATGATCAGGGACTCCTTGTTCGCCAGCGCCAGCACCCGGCCTGCTTCCAGCGCGGCTAGCGTTGCGGACAGGCCCACCGCCCCGGTTACCGCGTTGAGCACCACATCACATGGCTGCCGGGCAAGCTCGGCGACGGCGTCGGGGCCAGCGGTTATCTCCGGCAGTTTGCGCCGGGCGCCGGCTGCCGAGCCGAGTGCAGCCAGCGCAGCGCGCAGCCGCGGCACCGCGTCCGTGCGGGCCACCGCAACCGTCGCCGCGCCGAGCTCCAGCGCCTGGCGGGCCAGCAACTCCGGATCGGTCCCGCCGGCCGCGATCCCGGCCAGCCTGAACCGGTCCGGGTTACGGGCGATGATGTCGGCGGCCTGCGTGCCGATCGATCCGGTCGAGCCGAGCAGGACGATGTCGCGGCATGCGCCAGCCGCGGTCGCTGAGTTCACCGGCCTATTGTCCCCTGCCGCGCCTGGCAGTCGCATCCGGTGAGTACCGTGAGATCGTGAGCCCCCACTCCACGGCTGCGGTCGCGCCTGCGCAGCAGCCCGACTGGCCTGATCCTGCCAGGGTCGAGGACGTCACCGCCCAGCTGGCCGGATTGCCGCCGCTGGTCTTCGCCGGCGAGTGCGACCTGCTACGGGAGCGCCTGGCGGCTGTCACCCGCGGCGAGGCGTTCGTGCTGCAAGGCGGCGACTGTGCCGAGACGTTCGCTGGCGCCACCGCCGACGCGGTCCGGGCCAAGCTGCAGACAATCCTGCAGATGGCCGTCGTGCTCACCTACGGCGCCTCCGTTCCCGTCATCAAGATCGGCAGGCTGGCCGGCCAGTTCGCAAAGCCCCGGTCCCGGCCGACCGAGGTGCGTGATGGCGTCGAGCTGCCCGCCTACCGCGGGGATGCCATTAACGGCTTTGAGTTCACCGCGCGGGCTCGGGCCCACGACCCGGACCGGATGCTGCGCGCCTATCACTGCTCAGCGGTCACGCTGAACCTGTGCCGGGCGTTCGCCACCGGTGGCTACGCAGACCTGCACCAGGCGCACGCGTGGAACCAGGACTTCGTCCGGCGCAGCCCGTCCGGTCAGCGTTACGAGCGACTTGCCGGTGATATCGACCGCGCGCTGTCGTTCATGCGGGCTTGCGGCGCCGACCCTGACGAGCTTCGGTCGGTGGAGTTCTACTCCAGCCACGAAGCCCTGCTCCTGCCCTACGAGCGGGCGCTGACCAGGATCGACACCCGCACCGGAGACAACTACGACCTGTCCGCGCACTTCCTGTGGATCGGCGAGCGCACCAGGATAATCGACGGCGCGCACGTGGAATTCGCGGTCGGCATCCGCAACCCGATCGGGGTTAAGGTCGGGCCTGACGCGACTCCCGACGGCCTGCGCGCCCTCATCCGGAAGCTGAGCCCGGCCGGCGAGCCCGGCCGGCTCTCCCTCATCACCCGGCTCGGCGCCGGGATGATCCGCACCTTGCTGCCGCCGCTGGTGAAGGCAGTTGAGGCCGAGGGCATCCCGGTCGCGTGGATCTGCGACCCGATGCACGGCAACACCTTCGAGGCCCCAAGCGGCCACAAGACCCGGCGGCTCGCCGACGTGCTGGATGAGGTGCAGGGTTTCTTCGAGGTACACCGGAGCCTGCAGACTCACCCCGGCGGCATCCACATCGAGTTCACCGGGGACAACGTGACCGAGTGCGTCGGCGGCAGCCACGAGATCATCGCCGCCGACCTGCATCAGCGCTACGAGACAGCATGCGACCCGCGGCTTAACCGCGGCCAGGCGCTGGACCTGGCATTCACCGTGGCCGAGAATTACCGGTCCGGTCCGTCCTAGCGGTGCCGGGCAGGCTTGCCAGCCGCACCAGCCGCGATCATGATCCGGGAGCAGCGGCGACCGCCTGGCCCTCGGCGGTGAACTCCCTGGCCGGCTCCCATTCGGGCCGCAGCGGCATGCCGGAGCGTCCGTTCTCGCCCAGCTTCACGCCGAGGATCTGGTGCAGCTGGATCTGGTTGCGCTCGAAGCCCAGCCGCGAGCCCGCCATGTACAGCCGCCACACGCGCGCCGTGCCCTCACCAACCTCGGCGACCGCCTCGTCCCAGTGCTCGTCCAGGTTCGCGCACCAGGCCGCGAGCGTCTTGGCGTAATGCTCGCGCAGATTCTCCTCATGCCTGACCTCGAAGCCGCTGTCATGCATCAGCGACATCAGGTAGCCGGGGCCCTCCAGCTCACCGTCCGGGAACACGTAGCGATAGATGAAGCCGTCGGTGACGCGAGCGGGCCCGGTGTTGTCGGGCCGGGTAATGCAGTGGTTGAGCAGGCGCCCTTCGGGCTGCAGCTTGCCGTACAGGAAGCTGAAGTAGCCCGGCAGCTGGGCCTTGCCGATGTGCTCGGTCAGCCCGATCGAGCTGATCGCGTCGAAGCCGGTTTCGGTGACCTCACGGTAGTCGAGGTGGCGAACCTCGGCCAGGTCGGTCAGGCCGCGTTCCTTGATCGCACGCTGAGCCCACGATGCCTGCTCGGCAGACAATGTGACCCCGAGAGCCTTGACGCCGTACTCACTCGCCGCGTGCATGACCATGCCGCCCCAGCCACAGCCGACATCCAGCAGCCGCATGCCGGGCTTCAGCCCGAGCTTGCGCGCCACGAGGTCGAACTTGATCGCCTGGGCCTGCTCCAGGGTTGCTTCCTCCGTCGGGTAGCAGGCGCAGGTGTAGGCCATGGACGGCCCGAGCACCCATTCGTAGAAGGTGTTGGACACGTCGTAGTGATGCGAGATCGCGCTGGCGTCGCGCTGCCTGGAGTGCCGGCGCCCCGACAGCCACCGGGTGTTGACCCGGACTTCTTGTGGCGGCGGCGGGATCCGAGGCACCAGGACTCTGGGCCCGCCAAGCTCGCGCAGCAACCTGAGCCGGTCAGCCACGCCGGTACGAATCTGCTGGGCGTGCGCCATCCGCGCGAGGGCGGAATACATATCGCCCACCACGTCGAGGTGGCCGGAGACATAGGCGCGGGCCAGGCCCAGCGCGCCGGGCGCCTGCGCCAGGTACGACACCGCTGTCGGCGACTTCACCGTGATCTTGATAGGAGAGCCAGGGGCCCCTGCCGAGCTCCCGTCGAATGCCTCGAATTCCACTGGGGCATCCGGGCCCGCTACCCGCTCGAATACCTCGGCCAGCGCCATGTCAGACCTCACTTCCCGTGCTCGCCGGTCCGCGTTGCGTGCAGCCGCGCAGGCTGCGCCGTCAGACTCCGCGAACGCACTTGTCGTACAGGCCGGGCAAGCCGGCCTTGCGGATCGTAAGTCCGCTTGAGTTCGGCGTATTCCGCGCCGTTGTACCGCTCCCAGAATTCTTCCTCGGGGTAGAACGAGGTCGAGTACAGGCCCTTGTGCCCGCCAAGCTCGGTCACTTTGCTTTCGACCCGGCGGTTGAAATAGCCGTCGGACGCGCCGGCCGGCAGCGGCACTGTGCCCCAGAAGCCGAAGTTCACGTACACCTGGCCGGGACGCATCGGGTACAGCGGCCAGGTCCGGTCGCCACGCAGTCGCAGCGGGCACATCCACACCGGGCTCATCCCGACATCGGTCAGGAAGTAGCGCAGGAACGTGGCGGATTGCTCGACCGGGATCTCCACATCCTGGATCACCGCCTCGGTCGTCGGCCTGCCCCGGCGGGCATCGAGCCTGCTGGTCAGCCCCCGGCGGCGATCCAGCGCGACGAGCTTGCGGTAGATGTCGGACCGCCGGTAGCGGCGCGGCCACAGCCGCCGGACTACCGGCTTCTGCACGCCGAACGGCCGGGAGCACCAGAACCAGTCGGTATCCCACCGCCACAGGTAGTCGGCGATGGTGAGGAAGTCTTCCCTAGGCCCGCGAATCGACTGGTAGTAGATCCGTTCCCTGGTGTAATCACTGCGCCACGGCGCCGCGTCGCTGAACGCGCCAATGGTGAGGTACATCTCGTCGAGACTGAACGCGGTGCCGTCAATGAAGTCGGCAGTGTGCCCGCGGTAGCTGCCTTCGGCGGCGACGCTGGCGACGGCCTCCATGCACTCGGCCGGGTCGGTGAACCGGAAATGCCGCAGGTGCACGAACGGCTTCACCGGCTCTAGCTCGATAGTGAGAGATAGGGCGTAGCCGAGGGTGCCGTAGGAGTTCGGGAAGCCCCGGAACAGCGCCGCGTGCTCGTTGCCGGGGGCGGCAGTGACCACCCGTCCGTCGCCGGTCAGGATCTCCATCTCCAGCACGGACTCGTGCGGCATGCCACTGCGAAGCGAACTCGACTCGATGCCGAGGCCGGATACCGCGCCGCCCAGGGTGATGGTCTTGAGCTGCGGCACCACCAGTGGCATGAGCCCGTGCCGCAGCGTGACGGCCACGAGATCCTCGTAGGTGGTCATCCCGCCCACTACCGCCGTCCTGGTCTGCGGGTGGACCGACAGGACGTGCCCGAATTCAGCGACATCGAGGCCACTGCCAGCAGGATTGTCGCGGAACCGGAACAAGTTCGATGTCTGCTTGGCTAGCCGGATCTGGCTGCCCGCCGGGATCGCTGCGTAGGCCCCCTCGATCGCAGCGACCGCAGCGCGGTGCTGTGCCAGGCTGGGTCCGCTCGGTTGCCCGCGGCGACTGGTCGTGATCTCGGTCACACTGCCTCCCTCACGTTCGCCACCGCTCGCCGGTCGTCGGACAATGCCCCCAGGAGGGCATCATGGGCAAGCTCTACCCGGAACTGGACCAACGGCTCAGGAAGTTTATCGCCAGGCAGTCCGTCTTCTTCGTGGCCACCGCTCCCTGCCTGACCCTGGACGGCAACGGCGGACATGTCAATGTCTCGCCGAAGGGCTACCGAGATACCTTCGCGGTCCTCGGACCGACCGCTGTCGCCTGCCTCGACCTGACCGGCAGCGGCGCCACCGCCGGGAATTAGCCGGCTACCGAGCCGAGAAGAACGCGGTGAGCATCGACGGGCTGCCGGCCCTGGTCTCGTAGAGTTGGCGCATGCGGATCGCGCTCATCAACTCCGGCATCGGCCTGCTGGCTCCTGCTGCCTCGCTGCACCGGATGCACCCGGGCGCCGAGCTGATACTGGCCCCTGATCCGGAGGGGATGCCGTGGGGCCCGCGTACCCCCGAGAACATCGCGGAACGGGCTCTGCTGTGCGCCAGGGCCGCCGCGCGGTTTCAGCCTGACGTGCTGGTGATGGCCTGCAACACAGGCTCGGTGCACGCGCTCGAGCCGCTGCGGGCGGAATTCGAGCCCGCCATCCCGGTCATCGGTACCGTGCCGGCCATCAAGCCGGCCGCCGCCGCCCACCATCAGGTTGCCATCTGGGCAACGGTAGCGACCACGGCAAGCGCCTACCAGCGCCGCCTCATCGCCGAGTTCCGCGGCTCTGCGGAGGTCACCGCAGTCGCATGTCCGGGTCTGGCGGATGCTGTCGATGCCGGTGATCCGGCCGGGGTGGACGCGGCCATCGCCGCCGCGGCCGCCCAGACCCCGATCGGCTGCCAGGCGATAGTGCTCGGCTGCACGGAGTACGAACTGGTCGCCGACCGCATCAGCCGCGCCGTGCCGGGTGCCGTCACGCTGGGCTCTGCGGCTGCGGTCGCAGCCCAGGCGCTCCGCCGCGCGCCCGGCCCCGTCGCGGCAGATCCGCAGCTCGGGTCGGTCCGGGTGCTGCTGAGCGGCCAGCCGTCCGAGTTGCCGCCTGCGGCCCTGCAGTATCCCGAAGGCCGGCTGCTCGCGCCACTCGTGCTGCCGCCCGAGGGTCAGGACGGCTGGCCTGCCGCTGCTTCTGTTGCCGCCGCCGTCAGCACGCCTGCCACCGGCGGCACTCCGTCCGCGGCCAGGTCGGCCATCGGCGGCTAGACCCGTCATCGGCGGCTAGACCCGTCATCGGCGGCTCGACCGGCGCGCCGGGCTGGCCTCCGCGCCGCGCCGGTACTCGCGTCGCCGACCGCGAGCCGCGGGATCTGTCGCCGCTGGTCGGCTCCCGGACCGCCGACCAGATCGTCCGGTAGACGGCCGCCGCGGGACGGTCCGGCCACTGCGCCCCTTACTGCCCGGGCGTGCGCAACCGGGCTCGCCAGCCGCCGCCTCGTTGCCGGCCCTGGCATAGCTGCCGGCGACCTGGGCCGGAGTCATCGGCATTCTCGCCGCGGTCGGCGGAAGGCCAGCCTGGAGCGCACGGTTAAGCAGCAGCGCCAGCGAGTACTGCGGATCGGCGGCGAGCGCCCGATCGACCGCGACGGCGGCGAGCGCCCCGTTCCCCGCCTGCCAGGCCGTGAAGGCCAGCAGTGCGGCTGGCGCGGGAACGTACTGAGCGGACGCTGCCCTGACCACGTCGGTCCACAGCCGGAGATGAGCCTCGGTGCCGGACGGGGCCATCCGGGCCCAGGCGTCATCGCGCACCCGCAGGTCGGTGAGCAGGACCGCCAGCCAGGCAAGCTGGTGCACACTCGTGACGGCGCCGCCCGCCCGGTACAGCCGGATCGCGCGCCGCACCGCTGCCCTGCCGACCCTGGCCAATCTCAGCTGCGGATCCTGCTCCCCGCACGTCTTGCTCAGCGCCACGACCCTGGCCAGCCTGCGCCGGGCAAGTCTGGCGGCGCGCTGGATCGCCTCCGAACTTCCGGCCGGCGGCTGCAGCGTCCGTACCAGCGCCTCCCGGTCCGGGTGCGCCGCCAGCCCGGCCGCGCTCATCTCGGCGGCAGCAGGATGGGAACCCGGGTCGTAGGGCTTGCCGGCTGGCGGGCAGCAGGCTGAGTCGTCGCAGAACAGCGACCAGTACCTGCCGCCATCGGCCCGCAGCGCGTCCGGCACTCGCAGGCCGGCCACGATCAATGCGTCGGCAACGCAGCCGACAACCGGGTTAACGAGCAGTTCAGGCCCGTACCCGATGAGCATGGCGGAGGAGATTCGCTCTCGGGTGAGCACGTATGCGGCATGGTCAGCGATGTCCGCGGCCAGTGCAGCGTCCGGCGGGTCCGGCAGGTCATACCGGAAGGTCATGCGTACCCGGCTGCGGTCGCCGAGACCAAGAACGACGAGGCTGCGGCCCGGGTAAAAGCCAAGCATGTGCGGCACGATCGCGAGCACGGCGTCGGCCGAGCCAGCCCGTAGCTGCACCGTTCCGGCGACGCCGCGGGGCCGCCCGGTAGGAGTGTTCAGGTAGGAATGCGAGGCGTTGTCGCCAGCAGGCTTGTTATTTGTCATGCGTTCATAGTGAGAATGCGGGCCAGTCGAGCGCTTCGCCGTTTGTCGCGCCAGTGGACAAGCGGACCGCGAATACACAGTGGCGGCAAATGCGCTTGACGCGCCCGTGGGCTAGTCGCGTGGCGACCTCACACCGCAACGACGCCAGCTAGCGACGGTATGCTGCGCCTGAGCCGCATCATCGCATCATGATGCCATGATTCACGTATGCGTACGACGATTAATCTCCCGGACGACCTTCATGCCCAAGCGGTCGCGATCGCCAGGGACACCCATCAATCGCTTAGTCAGACGGTTGCCGGGCTCGTACGGCGCGGGCTTGGCTCGGGCGGTCCCGGCAATATTGCGACAAGCGCCCGCACCGGCCTCCTAGTTGCACACCTCGGCAGGACAATCACCAGCGATGACGTGCGACGGCTGGAGGACGAGGATCAGTGACCGTGCTCCTCGACTCGAACGTGCTCATCGCCCTGCTCGTCGACGATCACGTCCACCACGCCGCCGCCGAGACGTGGTTCGTCGGTACCAGCGGGAACTTCGCGACCTGCCCGATTACGCAAGGCAGCCTGATACGGCTACTCATCCGTGAAGGCCAGCCGGCTACCGCGGCCCGGGAGGTTCTCGCGGGAGCCTCCGCCGATCCGCGACATGAATTCTGGCCGGACGACGTCCGCTTCATCGACGTGTCAACCCAGGGAATCGTCGGTCATCGCCAGGTAGCTGACGCCTACCTAGCGCAGCTCGCGCGAGCACGCGGGTCCCGCCTCGCCACGTTCGACCAGGCGATGGCCAAGCTCCACCATGACGTCGCGGAGCTCGTCCCGACAGATGGCCATTAAGGCTGCCGCCGGGAAGACAAGTCGGCGGGCCGAGCAGGCGCACCGTCAACTACGAGCACATCTACAGCGCGATGCCCAGTAGCGCGTCCACGGCCGCGCTTACCGGCGGGCCAGACCCGTCAGCCAGCCCGGCGTTAGCCTTGCGAGCCCACTCGTCTACCACCGCCAGCGCGCCGGGCGCGTCCAGGTCGTCAGCGATGCGGGCGCGTATGGCCGAGAGAACGCGTTCCCCGGCCAGCCCGCCCGTCGCGTCGCCCGTACCGCCAGACGTTGCGTCCACCGCGGCCCGCCAGGTCGCCAGCCGGTCCGCCGCCGCGGCCAGGGAACCGGCGGTCCAGTCCCAGTCCGCCCGGTAGTGATGCGAGATGATCGCCAGCCGGACCGCCATCGGATCGTTGCCAGCAGCGAGCAGTTTCGACACGAAGACCAGGTTGCCGCGCGATTTAGACATCTTCTCGCCATCAAGCCGCACCATTCCGGCGTGTGCGTACCGGCGGGCGAAGGCCGGCTCGCCAGTACGGTCGCCGTTCCCCTCGGAGCCGTATCCGTCGCTGCCGTCCTCCAGCGCGACGCGCGCGTGCGCTGCGCTCATCTCATGGTGCGGGAAGATCAGGTCGCGGCCGCCAGCCTGGACGTCAAAGGTCCTGCCCAGATAATGAGTCGCGATGGCTGCGCACTCGACATGCCAGCCCGGCCTGCCGGGGCCGAATTCCGACTGCCAGGACGGCTCTCCGGGCCGCTCCCCCAGCCACACCAGCGGATCGACCGGATCCTTCTTACCGGGCCGGGAGGGATCACCCCCGTTCTCTCCCGACACCCTGATCATCGTCTCGGCATCCAGGCCGGACACCGAGCCGAACTGCCTGTCCGCGGCCCGCGAGAAGTACACGTCCCGGTCGAGTTCGTAGAGCGAACCCCGGCGGGCCAGCAGCTGATTGAACCGCTCGATCAGCGGCAGCGACTCGACGGCGCCAACATAGTGCTCCGGCGGGAGCGCTCGCAGAGCCGTCATGTCGGACCGGAACAGCTCGATCTCGCGGTCAGCCAGTTCGCGCCAGTCCTCGCCATCGCGGTCCGCGCGCTCCAGCAGCGGGTCATCGACGTCGGTGACATTCTGGACGTAGGTGACCTGCTTGCCCGCGTCGAGCCAGGCGCGCACCAGCAGGTCCCAGGCGAGGAACGTGGCCGCGTGCCCGATGTGAGTGGCGTCATACGGGGTGATCCCGCAGGCATACAGCGTGGCGGTTGGTCCCGGTGCGGCATCGGCCAGCGCGCCGCTCGCCGTATCCCAGATCGTCGTCGCCGGGCTCGAGCCGGGCAGGCCGGGGACGTGAGCTGCAGGCCAGGATTCCATGGGCGCCAGGGTATCGCTGCGCGGCGAACTGCCAGCGTCAGCGGGCTAGCTCAAACGCGTGCGCCAGGGCGATCAGCCGCGGCTCACTCCAGGCCGGGCCGATGAACGACAGCCCGACCGGCAGCCCGGCAACCTGCCCGGCCGGCACCGTAATCGACGGGTAGCCCGCCACCGCCGCCGGGCCCGAGGTGCCCCACGAGTGATAGTCACCGAGCACATGGTCGATCAGCCAGGCCGGATGACCAGTCAGCGCGATGACCGCGTCCAGGTTGTGATCGGCGAACGCGCCGTCCAGACCGCCCCTGGCCAGTCTGGCAGCGGCGGACCGCGCTTCGATGTAGTCGGGATCGGCCAGGTCACCACTGGTCGCCTCTGCCTCGGTGAACAATTCCTGGCCGAAGTGCGCCATTACGGTGCCAGCGTGGCTGGAATTGAACGCAATCAGTCCGGCGAGATCAGCCGGATGGTCGCCGCCTATGCCTGCGAGATACGCGTTGATGTCGTGCTTGAACTCGTGGGTAAGGGCCGCGAACTCAGGCTCGCCGAACTTGTCGGCGTCGGTCAGCTCGACCGGATCCCCGACTTTCGCGCCAGCCCGGCGCAGGGTCGCCAGTGCCGTCTCGAGTACCGCGATGGTCGCGGCGTCAGCGCCTTCGGAGCCGGCCCGCCAGACGCCGAGGCGCGCGCCGTCGAGGGCGCCAGCGTCGAGCCAGCCGGCGTAGTCGCAGGCGTGCCCGGCGGCGGCGTCGGTGGCCGGGTCGGCCGGGTCGGCTCCCGCCATCGCGGTGAGCAGGATCGCGGCATCGGCCACGGTCATCGTCATCGGTCCCGCGGTGTCCTGCACCGCCGAGATGGGAACGACACCGCTGCGGCTGACGAGGCCGACCGTCGGCTTGATACCCACGACGCCGCACGCCCCGGCCGGCGACACGATCGAGCCGTCGGTCTCGGTGCCGACCGCCAGCGGCGCGAGCCCCGCCGCCACCGCCACCGCAGACCCGGAACTCGATCCGGACGGGCTGCGGCCGGCGCCGTGCGGGTTGATGGCCTGCCCGCCTAGCGTGCTGAGCCCGCTGCTGGATGGCCTGGACCGGAAGTTGGCCCACTCTGACAGGTTCGCTTTGCCCAGCACGATGGCGCCCGCCGCGCGCAGCCGGGTAACGAGGAAGGCATCCGCCGCTGCGGCCGCCGCGAGCGCGGGAGAGCCGGCCGTGGCCGGCAGCCCGTCCGCCGCGATGTTGTCCTTGATCAGCACCGGGATACCGTCGAGCGGACCACGGCGGGCCGCGCCGCGGGCATCGCTAGCCGCCGCCTCAGCCGCGGCTTGCGGAGCCACGGTGATGACGGCGCGCAGGGCCGGATTGAGACTCTCGATGCGGGCCAGGTAGAAGGCGGTCAGCTCGGCCGCCGTCAGCGTTCCGGACGACAGCGCCGTGCCAAGATTCGCGACAGTGGCCTGGCCGGCCGTAATGCCCGTCCGGCTGATGGTCTGAGCTAGGGATTCGGTCAGCGACATGGTGGACAGAATAGGGGGCGTTGACGATTCGTTGTCGGGGGGATTTTCAGTGGACTCGTCACCTAGATCACGGCTGCGCAAGTTCGTGCAGTCGGGCACCGTCGTGCTGACAATAGCGGCCGGGGCTGCCGCATGCACGAGCTCGGTGACGTCGAAGCTCAGCGCCAGCGGCAACCAGCCATCGCTGCTGCAGGCGCAGTACGAGGCGGTCGTGCGCGACGTGCTCCCGTCCGTCGTGCAGATCAGCGCGGGTGACTCGACCGGCTCGGGCGTGGTCTACGACAGCAAAGGCGACATCGTCACCAACGAGCATGTGGTGGGGACGGCCAAGACCGTGCAGGTGCGGGAGGCGGTCGGCAACACCGCGGTGACGGCGAAAGTCATCGGCACGTTCGCGCCCGATGACCTGGCCGTAGTCCGCGTCACCGGGGACGCTGGCACGCTCCGGCCTGCCAGGTTCGCCAATTCCAACAACACCCAGATCGGCGAGATCGTGCTGGCCATGGGCAACCCGCTTGGCCTGACCGACAGTGTCACCCAGGGCATCATCTCGGCTACTGGCCGAACCGTGGGAGCGTCAGTACCGGGCGGGCCAGCGCTGATCACCGCAGCCATCCAGACCAGTGCCGCGATCAATCCCGGCAACAGCGGCGGCGCGCTAGTGAACCTGGACAGCCAGGTCGTCGGCGTTCCGACACTGGCCGCGCGGCTGCCCGATCAGGGTGGTGCCGCACCCGGTATCGGCTTCGCCATCCCCAGCGCGACGGTGAAGAACATCGCCGGTCAGCTGATCAAGTACGGCAAGGTCAAGAACTCCGACCGGGCGCAGCTCGACATCACGGCCCAGACCGCGGCCAGCCGGTCGGGCCAGCCCGCCGGCGTGGCGGTCCTGGCTGTCACACCCGGTGGCGCTGCCGCCAACGCCGGTATCCGCGCTGGCGACGTCATCGTCGGCATCAACGACCTCGGCACGCCCAGCTTGCAGGACCTGGAGAGCGCGCTGACCCAGCTCAAGCCGGGCCAGAAAGTCACCGTGCGCTACACCCGTAACGGGTCCGGTAAGACGACGACAGCCAAGCTGGGCAGCCTGGGCAGCTAGCCCGGTTCCGCTGCGGTCGGCGCGCGCTCGGCGGCTACCGCCGTGCGCGCCGGATCGCGGCCCGGCGGGCTCAGCCGGGCATCTAGACTGCGGCGCGTGACCATGCACATCGGCAGCCTGCCCGCGGTGCCGGCCCTCGATCGCCAGGACCTGCTGGCGCCCCTCGTAGCGGCCGCGCTCGGCAAGCTGCCTGCACACCCAGTCGGCGTCGCCGAGATCGATCCGGCGCTAGCAGACACGGCGGCTTTCTGCGAACGGTACGGGGTCGGGCTGAGCGAATCGGCGAATTGCGTCGTCGTGGCCGGCCGCCGGGATGGCCAGACCCGGCTGGCTGCCTGCATGGTGCTTGCCACCACCAGGGCGGACGTGAACGGCCTGGTCAAGCGCGAGCTTGACGTGCGCAAGGCATCGTTCGCCGCAATGGACACCGCAGTCGAGCTGACCGGCATGGAGTACGGCGGCATCACCCCGATCGGGTTGCCCGCTGACTGGCCGCTGTTCGTCGACGAGGCGGTCGCGCAGACCGAGTGGGTCGTCATCGGCAGTGGCCTGCGCCGGTCCAAGCTCACGCTGCCCGGTGCGGCGCTGGCCAGTCTGCCGGGCGCGGTGGTGCTGGCCGGCCTCGGCCGCTGACCAGCGCCGGTCACGGCAGCCAGGACACCTTGCCGACCAGCAGTGCGTAGCCGACGAAGGTAACCGCGTCGATCAGTGCATGCGCGATGATCAGCGGCATTACCCGGCCCCACCGGCGGTACAGGATGCCGAAGATGACGCCCATGACAGCGTTCCCGATGAACGCACCGAACCCCTGGTACAGGTGATATGAGCCGCGCAGCACGGCGGCGGCCAGGATCGCCTTCCACGGGGTCCAGCCAAGCTGATCGAGCCGACGCAGCAGGTAGCCGATGACCAGGATCTCTTCCAGCAGTCCGTCGTGCGCGGCACTGAGCAACAGCACCGGTATCCGCCACCACACGGCGGGCAGCGACTCGGGCACGATCTTCAGCGCCAGGCCGAGGTGGAACGCCGCCAGGTAAAGGCCGAGCCCGGCGCCGCCGATCACGGCCGCCAGGGCTGCTCCCCGCAGGAAGTCCCTGGCCGGCTGGGTAGCATCCAGGCCGATGACGGACGGCGGCTCGCCCGATCGGGCCATCAGGTACAGCACCAGCACCACCGGCATGAGCGCCTCGGCGATGCCGACCAGCTGCAGCACCAGGTCCAGCCAGGAATTGATGGCAAGGGGACCGACCAGAAGTGCCTGCTGACTGCTCAGGGATCGCCGGGCGAGCAGCGCGCCGACCAGGCTCAGCGCGGCATTCAGTCCGCTGGCGCCGAGCGAGATGCCGAAGACGACGAAGATCTCCCAGCGCAGCAGCCTGCGCGGCGGGAGCGTCAGCCCGGCGTCTTCGGTCACCCCAGGACTGTAGCCGGGCTCTGGCTGTACTCGCGGACCTAGTCAGCGCAGTTCGGCTGCAGCGCCATCGGTCCCGGCCAGCGACGGCAGCGTCGCGGTCAGCCGCTGCCAGGCCAGGCCGATCCCGGAGGCGAGGCACCCGTCCACTACCGCCTCGGTGCCGAGCGCACTCACCCGCACCTCCGGCTGCACCGGGGATAGCCTGCCGAGCTCCGCGGCGACCGCCTCGGCGAAGCCGGGCGCCTGGCCGATTCCGCCACCCAGGACGACCAGCTCCGGATCGATGACCGTGATGATGGCACAGACTGCCCGCCCGATGAGCTCGGCCTCTTCCGCGACCACAGCGGTAGCGCGCTCATCACCTGCCTTTGCTGCCTCGAAGACGCGGCGGGCTGATACCGAGCCCCGCATGCCGGCCCGGCGGGCGGCGCGGACGACGGCCGTGGCCGAGCCCGCGGCCTCCAGCGTGCCGCGCCGCCGGGCATCCCCAGGGTCGGCACCGTGGCCACCCGAGATGGGCATGAAGGCGATCTCTCCGGCCACGCCATGCACGCCGCGGTGCAGCTTCCCGTCGATGACCAGGCCCATGCCGATACCCGTGCCGATCCAGACGAAGGCGAACGTGCCAACCTCCCGGCCATGCCCGTGCTCGCGCTCGGCCAGTGTTGCGGCGTCGACGTCGTTCTCCACCACGAGCTGCTCGCCGAAGGCCTGCCGCAATTCGGCCAGTACGGCTGGCTTGCCCCAGCCCGCCAGTCCGCCAGCCAGCGTGATGGCGTTGCGCCGCGGATCGTAGACGCCGGGGCTGCCGATCACCGTCTGGGTGACAGCGGACCGGTCGATGCCGGCCGCGGCGCACAGCTCGTCGGCGAGGCGGACTAGCTCACAGACGCGGCCGGTCACACTCGACGCGCGTGTCCGGATGGCCGACCTGGCGACGGCCTCGCCAGTGAGGTCGGCCAGTGCACCGCGCAGGTACTGATGGCCGATGTCCAGGCCCAGTACGTATCCGGCGCCGGGCCGGATCTCGTAAAGCACTGCTGACCTGCCGGGTACTCCAGTCCGCTGGCCGGCCTCCCGGACCAGGCCCGACCGCTCGACGTTGGCCAGGGCTAGTGACACCGTCGGCTTGGACAGCCCGGACAACCGCGCCAGCTCGGCTCGCGAGCAGCGGCCAAGCTGGCGGATGTGCTGCAGCAGCAACTGCTCGTTCAGCGCGCGCAGCAGCTGCGGCCTGGCCGCCTGACCGGCTCGGAGCTGACCGCCAACGAGGTCCGGCTCGGTGCTGCCCGGCCAGCTGGCGCGGGCAGCATCGTCCTGGTCAGCGGATGTTGTCGTCACGGCCACGCTGTCATCCTTCCCTACCGCCGTACCGGCTGCGAGGACCGCCGAGCCGTTATGTAACAGGTATATGACCGACCTTGTCCGGGTCACATAGTTAGGATACTGTCCTAACTATCTTCCTGGAAGTAACCCCTGACGTGAGAGTTTCCTCCGCATGAGCCATCCCCCGGTCGTGCTCGGCATTGACTTCGGCGGCACGAAGATCGCGACAGCCGTCTGCGATCTGGCCGGCAACAAGCTTGCCGCCACCGTGGTCGACACCGGCGGCGACCGCGGCGCGCGAGCGGCCTTCGATCATGGCATCCGGACCGCGCGCGACCTGCTGGCCGGCTGCTCGGCGCAGGAGAGCCTCGCGGCGGTCGGGGTGGCCACCTTCGGTATCCCGTTCGAGGACCGGGTCGAGCTTGCGCCATCCGTCGACGGATGGGACTCGCTCGCGCTGGGCCGCGAGCTGCGGACCGCGTTTCCGGGGGTCAGCATCCGGATGGCGACCGATGCCAAGGCTGCGGCGCAGGCCGAGGCCAGGTGGGGCGCCCTGGCCGGCTTCGAGCCTGCTGTCTACCTGAACCTCGGCACCGGGCTAGCGGCTGCCGTCGTGATGGGCGGCACGGTAGTCACCGGCAGTCATGGCGCGGCGGGCGAGATCGGCTACAACCTTCGGGTCCGCGGCGATGTCGGCGTGCCGTCTGGCGAGCGGACACCGCTGGAGGACATGGTGAGCGGCCTGGCCCTGCGGCGGCGGGCCAGCGCGCTGGGTCGGCAGCTGACCGCGGCCGAGGTCTTTGCCGGCGGCCCGCAGGACGCAGCCCTGGATGAGCTGATCACCGACTTCGTCGATGAGCTGGCATTCCACGTGGTCAACCTGGCCATCCTGGTCGATCCGGCCAGGATCGCGGTCGGCGGCGGGATGACCAGGTCCTGGGACCGGATCGGGCCTAGCCTGGCTGCGGCCCTTAGCCGCGGCGTGCCGTATCCGCCCGAGCTCGTGCTCGCTCACTTCCCGCACGAGGCCCCGCTACTGGGCGCCGTCGCCCTTGCCATCGACGCCGTGCCGCAAGTCGCCGGGACCGACTACCTCGCCGGCCTGGTCCCCGGCGCTCAGTACACCGTCGCTGCTGGCCACCCGGCCGACCGGGACGGCTCCAAAAGTGCCGGCAACGCTGCCGGCGCTGAGTTCCCCACCGGCGTCAGCGCTGTCGCGGACGCCGTCCGCACCGATCCCAATGCCGACGCCGCAGGCACCGGCACCGGCACCAGAAGTATGCACTCAGCTAGTTCGAATGGGCATTACAGTACTAACCGTACTAATAGTGCCTCCTCGCGGCCGCCAGGAAGCCTCCCCGCAGGAGCCCCTCAGGCCACCTCTTATTCCGGCGCCCGCTTCGGCGACGCGGCCAGCACGGCCGGTCCCTGCGGGCAGAACTCTGTATCGAAGGGCTAGGCATACATGAGACGCCTTAAGCTGCTCGGGGTCCTTATCGGGGGCGTTGGCCTGCTGGCGGCCGCCTGCGGGACCAGTCCATCATCGTCCTCATCGCATACGTCAGGCGCATCAGGCGTGCTGACGATCGACAACGAAAGCGGCGGGACCTGGACGTGTAACTTCAACCCGTTCAACCTGTCCTACATTTCCTTCTCACTCGGAAACATCTACGAGCCGCTGGCCTTCGTCAACACGCTGCAGAGCGGCAAGACGACGCCGTGGCTGGCCACCAGCTGGGCCTATAGCAACGGCAACAAGACGCTGACCTTCACAATCCGCAAGGGCGTGAAGTTCACCAACGGCGACCCGCTGACCCCGGCGGATGTCGTGTACACCTTCGGCCTGCTGAAGAAGTACCCGACCATGGACCTGAACGCCATCTGGTCGGCGCTGTCCAGCGTCAGTGCAAGCGGGGACCAGGTGGTCATGACCTTCAAGGCTCCGGCCGTGACGGACTTCTACTTCATCGCCGACCAGATCGGCATCGTCGACCAGAAGGTCTGGTCGAAGATCTCCAACCCGGTCAACTACCCGGACAAGAACCCGGTCGGTACCGGCGCATACACGGTGACCAGCAGTACCTGCAGCCCGCAGAACATCAAGTACCTCGCCAACCCGCACTACTGGCAGCCCGGCCTGCCGAAGGTCGGCACGGTCAACTACCCGGCGTTCCTGACCAACGACACCGCCAACACCTACCTGGCGAACGGGCAGGCGCAGTGGGGCAGCCAGTTCATCCCGAGCATCCAGAGTTTCTACCTCTCCAAGAGCCCGAACTACCACTACTGGTTCCCGCCGGTGGCGAACGTGTCGGTGTTCATCAACCTGACCAACCCGATCCTGAAGAACGTCGCGGTGCGGCAGGCAATGGCCTATGCGATCAGCCGGCCGAAGGCATCCACCATCGGCGAGTACGGTTACGAGCCGCCGTCGAACCAGACCGGGATCGTCACCCCGACCTTCCAGAGCTGGCTGGACGCGTCGCAGGCGGCCACCTTCGGCAATGACTACGCCTACAACCCCGCCAAGGCCATCTCCATCCTGGAGAAGGCAGGCTTCAAGCGGGGCTCGAACGGCATTTTCAACACACCGTCCGGCCAGCCGCTGTCGTTCACCATCGTCAACAACGGCGGCTTCTCCGACTGGGTGGCGGCGGTGCAGACGATCCAGGCCGACCTGAAGGCGGTCGGCATCCAGATCACGCCGGACAACCTGGCCGCGACCAGCTACCAGAGCGCCGTGTACACCGGCAAGTACCAGCTCGCTTACAACTCCGAGACCGGCGGGCCGAGTCCGTTCTACGAGCTGCGGCAATTGCTCTACTCGGCCAACTCGGCGCCGATCGGCAAGCCCGCAGGCTCCAACTTCGAGCGCTACAGCAACCCTGCTACCGACGCGCTCATCAACGAGTACGCCACCACCACAAGTGCGACGATGCAGCACTCGATCGTCGACCAGCTGCAGAAGGTCATGCTGCAGGACGTACCGGTGATCCCGGTTACCGAGTCGGTCGACTGGTTCCAGTACGACACCGGCAGCTTCAGCGGCTGGCCCACGCCAGGCAACCCGTACGCGCAGCCGGCCGCATACAACTATCCGGACTGGGGCCAGGTCATGCTGCGCCTGGCGCCCATCAAGTAGGACTGCCCCTGGGCGGCTCGCATCTCAGCGAGCCGCCCAGGTAGCCAGCACGCCAGATAGCCCTTGTCGGCAAGGAACCGGTGAGCGAGCGTTGAGGAGAGCAAGCCCAGTGACCGAAAGGACGAGCGCATGAGATTTGTGCTGCGCCGCCTTGGCTTCTTCGCGCTGACCTTGTGGGTGGCGCTCACGCTTAATTTCCTCCTGCCGCGAATTATGCCGGGCAACCCGGCTGAGGCCATGATCGCGAACCACAAGGGCGTGGTCAGCCCGCAGGCGCTGAAGGCGCTGGAAGCACAGTTCGGCCTTAACACCCATCAGAGCCTGATCGGCCAGTACTTCCGGTACCTCGGCGACGTGGCGACCGGCAAATTCGGCGTCTCGCTGACCACGCAGCCGGGGAACTCGGTCGGGCGCATCGTGCTCGACGCCATCCCGTGGACGCTCGGCCTGGTCGGAGTCACCACGGTGATGGCCTTCGTGTTCGGCACCTTCATCGGGATCGTCAGCGCCTGGCGACGTGGCGGACGGCTGGACAGCATCCTGCCGCCCATCTTCGTGATCATGACGGTGATCCCGTTCTTCTGGCTGGGGCTTGTGCTGATCCTGATATTCGGCGTCAAGCTGCACTGGCTGCCGTACATCTTCAGCTACGACGCACTCAGTCTCACGCCCGGCTTCAATTGGACCTTCATCAGTAATGTGCTCGAGCATGCCGTGCTGCCGGCCTTCACGCTGCTGCTCACGACGATCGGTATCTGGATCCTGACCATGCGCAACACCATGATCACCACGCTGGCCGAGGATTACGTGCGGATGGCCCGGGCCAAGGGCCTGCCGGGCAGGCGCATCATGCTCGACTACGCGGCCCGGAACGCGATCCTGCCGAACCTGACCGGCTTCGCCATATCGCTTGGCTTCGTGGTCACCGGCGCGATCCTGGTCGAGGAGGTCTTCAACTACCAGGGCGTTGGCTACCTGCTGCTGCAGGCGGTGAACAACGACGACTACCCGCTCATGCAAGCGCTGTTCCTGCTGATCACGGTGGCCGTGCTGGTGGCGATCCTGCTCTCGGACGTCGCGACCGCGATACTCGACCCGCGCACCAGGGAAGCGGAGTAGCCATGGCGATACCATCCGCGGCAGGCCTTCCCGGCCCGATGGGTCCTCAGGCGCCCTTCGGCGTGCCAGCCCCGAGCTCGATTACGGGTGCCCGCGCAATGCGTCGGATGGCTCGCGCGATCACTGCCAACCGCAAGGCCACGGCAGGCGCCGTGCTACTCGCGATCTTCACGTTTCTGGCGCTGTTCCCCGGGCTGATCGCGCATGACAATCCGAACCTCGAGATCTACCCGCGGAGCCTCGGCCCGTCCGCGCAGCACCTGCTCGGCACGACCGCGTTCGGCCAGGACATGTTCGCCCAGGTGATCTACGGCACCCGGCCGGTGCTAGTGATCGCGGTCGCGGTCGGGCTCGGCGCCACCATCATCGCCATGGTGATCGGCGTCGCCGCCGCCTACCTCGGCGGAGCATGGGACGGCGGGCTCAGCCTGCTTACCGACGTGCTGCTGGTCATCCCGCTGTTCCCGCTCCTGATCGTGATCGCTACTTACCTGCACGGAGCCGGTACCGCGGTGATGATCGTCGTCCTCATCGCGACCGGTTGGTCCTTTACCGCCCGCCAGCTCCGGTCCCAGGCGCTCTCCCTTCGCAACCGGGACTTCCTGGAGGCCGCACGCGTACGGGGCGAGCGCCCGATCTACATCATCGTGGTGGAGATCATCCCGACGATGACTTCGCTGCTGGTGGCGAGCTTCCTGACCAACGCGCTGTACGCGGTGCTGTTCTCCTCCAGCCTGCAGTTCCTCGGGCTCGGCAACCCGTCCGTGATCAGCTGGGGGACCATGCTCTACTGGGCCGAGAATGCCGAGGCTTTTCAGACCGGCCAGGCACTCTGGATCATCGTGCCGGGCCTGTGCATCGTCGCCCTGGGCGCCGCGTTCGCACTGCTCAACTACGCCTTTGACGAGATCGGCAACCCGGCTCTAAGGCCGGTCCGGAGCATGCGGGGGAAGCGTGTCAAGCCTGCTAAGTAACGGCATGCCCGCCGAGTCACCGTCCGGCTGGCACTCCGGAGCGATTCTCGAGGTCCGCGGCCTGTCAGTGGACTACATCATGGAGCGCGGCACGGTTCGCGCCGTCCAGGACGTGAGCCTTGAGGTCGCGCCCGGCGAGTTCGTCGGCATCGTCGGCGAGTCGGGCTGCGGCAAGTCCACCCTGCTGTTCGCCATCGCGCAGTTGCTGGCGCCGCCTGCCAGCATCAGCGAGGGCACCGTTACCTTCAAGGGCGCGAACCTTGTCGGTCTCACGGAGAGGCAGCTTTCCGCGGTCCGCTGGAAGGACCTGTCGGTGGTTATGCAGAGCGCGATGAACGCGCTCAACCCGGTGACCTCCATCGCAGCCCAGTTCTCCGATGCCATGCGGGCGCACGGCGTTACCTCTAAGGCAGAGATCGCGGAGCGGTCCGCCGAGGTGCTCCGGATGGTCGGCATCGACCCGGTGCACTTGAAGAGCTATCCGCACCAGTTGTCGGGCGGAATGCGCCAGCGCTCCATGATCGCGATGGCCATGCTGTTCACCCCGGACCTGGTCATCATGGACGAGCCGACATCCGCGCTGGACGTGGTCGCGCAGCGCTCGCTGATGGTCCAGATCAAGGAACTGCAGGAGCAGCTCGGCTTCGCCGTCGTCTTCGTCACCCACGACATGTCGCTGGTGCGGCACTTCAGCGACAGGCTGATGGTGATGTACGCCGGGCAGGTCGCCGAATTCGGCGTGACTAGGCGGCTGTTCGAGAACCCGCTCCATCCGTACACCATCGGACTGATGGACGCGTTTCCCTCGATCAAGGGACCGCGAGTGCCGCTGACCGGCATCCCTGGTAGCCCGCCTGACCTCGCGAACCCCCCGGAGGGCTGCCGGTTCGCCCCGCGCTGCCCGCAGGTCATGGACCGCTGCGCCAGCACCGTCGTGCCCCTGTACATCCTGAACGGGGAGCAAGTCAGGTGCCTTCTGCATGGTAACAGGGAGGTCACCAGTGACTGATCAGCAGACGTCGCAGCCCCTGGGCGCGGGGGCCGGCACAGATGCCACGCTGCTTCGGACCGAGAAGCTCAGCCGGCATTTCCGGATCGGCGGCGGCCTGCATCGCAAAACGCTGCATGCAGTCGATAACGTCAGCCTGCAGATCGGTCGGCGGGAGATTGTGGCCGTGGCTGGCGAGAGCGGCAGCGGCAAGTCGACCATCGCGCGCTTGCTTGCCCGGATCTACAAGCCGACCTCGGGAGAGATCTACTTCCAGGGCAGGCCGATATCCGGTTTCCGGTCCCGCCGGGACCTGCTCAGTTATCGCAGCGACGTGCCCATGGTCTTCCAGGACCCGTTCGCCTCGATCAACCCGGTGTTCCGGGTATCACACGGCGTCATGCGCAGTATCAAGCTGCACCGGCCGGAGCTGTCCGCCGCACAGCAGCGCGAGGAGGCTGAGCGGGTATTCGCGGCTGTCGGGCTGATCCCGCCCGGCGAGGTGCTGCAGCGCTTCCCGCACGAACTCAGTGGCGGCCAGCGGCAGCGGGTTGGCTTCGCACAAGCCCTGGCGATGCGGCCCAAGCTGATCCTGGCCGACGAGCCGGTGTCCATGCTGGACGTGTCGATCCGGATTGGCTTGCTCAACCTGATGGCGCAGCTGCGCGACGAGCAGGGCGTGTCCATTCTGTACATCACCCACGACATCGCCAGCGCGCGGTACGTGGCCGACCGGCTGATCATCATGTACGCGGGCCAGATCGCTGAGCAGGGTCCGGTCGAGGACGTGCTAGCCAGCCCTAAGCATCCGTATACGCAGCTGCTGCTATCCGCGGTACCGGATCCGAAGGCCGAGCTCGCTGTGACGGCCGGCACCGACCGGGGCGAACCGCCCAAGGTGATCGACCCGACCCCCGGTTGCCGGTTCCGCTGGCGCTGCCCGCTCGCCATCGAGACCTGCCAGTCAGTCAGCCCTGAGCTCGCCGAGCTCGGTCCCGGCCACGATGTCGCCTGCCATGTCGCCATGTCAGGCGCGGAAGTGAAGGCGTTCGGATGAAACTTGCTGTCGTAGGTGGCGGCTCCACCTATACCCCGGAACTGGTCGACGGGATCGCAAGGCTCACCGGTGACATCAAGATCACCGAACTGGTGCTGGTCGACCCCGACGCCGACCGGCTGTCGGTGGTCGGACCGTTCTCTGCCCGGATCATGGCACGCCACGGTCATCCAGCGGCCGTGGCCTGGACAGCTGACCTGGACGCGGCCGTCGACGGGGCCGGCGCCGTGCTGCTGCAGCTGCGCGTCGGCGGCCAGGCGACCCGGCACCGGGACGAGACCTGGCCGCTGGATTGCGGCTGCATCGGCCAGGAGACCACCGGGGCCGGCGGGTTCGCCAAGGCGCTGCGCACCGTTCCGGTTGTGCTTGACGTGGCCGCCAGAGTCCGGGAGCGGGCCGAGCCCGGCGCCTGGATCATCGACTTCACTAACCCCGTCGGCATTGTCACCAGGGCTTTGCTGGACGCCGGGCACCGCGCGATCGGGCTCTGCAATGTCGCCATCGGTTACCAGCGACTATTCGCCTCGCTGCTGGGCGTCGCGCCGGACGCAGTCGCACTCGATCATGTCGGGCTTAACCACCTGACCTGGGAGCGCGCCGCGTTCGTCGACGGCGCTGACCGGCTGCCGGAGCTGCTGGCCGGGCACGGCGAGGAGATAGCCGGCCACACCGGTCTGCCGCTGGCGGTGACGCAAGCGGTCAGCGCGGTGCCGTCGTACTATCTGCGGTACTTCTGGGCTCACGACGCCGTAGTGGACGAGGAGCGCGGGCGGCAGACCCGGGCACAGGCAGTCGCCGAGATCGAGCGGCAACTCCTGGCCATGTACGCAGATCCGGCCCTGGACACCAAGCCCGACCTGCTGCAGCACCGCGGCGGCGCGTTCTACTCCGAGGCCGCGGTCGCGCTGCTTGCCTCACTGGTCACCGACGCGGGCGACCGCCAGGTGGTGAACGTCCGCAATAACGGCACGATGCCGTTCCTTTCCGACGAGGCGGTCATCGAAGTGTCCGCGACGGTCGGTGCCGCTGGTGCCGTGCCGGTTCCGGTCGCGCCGGTGAGCCCGCTCATGAGCGGGCTGATCGCGCACGTGTCGGCGTACGAGGAACTGGCAGTGGACGCGGCGCTGCACGGTGGCCGGGACCGGGTGGCGGCCGCATTGCTCGCGCACCCGCTGGTCGGCCAGTTCGACCTGGCTGGCCGCCTGACGGACCGGCTGCTGGCCGAGAACGCGGCGTTCCTGCCCTGGGCATCTGGCCAGTGAACGCCACGGGCGGCGGCCTGGCCGCGGTCCTCGCGATTGACGGCGGTAACAGCAAGACCGACGTCGCACTGGTCAGCCCGGACGGCGCCATCCTGGGCACCGCACGCGGCGGCGGATCCAACTACCAGGGCGTTGGCACCGAGCAGGCCATCGCCGTGCTGGCGGGCCTGGTCAGCGAGGTCGCTCAGCAGGCCGGCCTGGACGGCGGCGGCCTGATCGCCGAGCACACGTCAGCCTGCCTGGCCGGCGCAGACCTGCCCGAGGAGGAAGCCGACCTTGGTGCGCTGGTGCATGCGCAGGGCTGGTCGTCGACCAGTTCGGTGGTGAACGACACGTTCGCGGTGCTCCGGGCCGGCCTCGACGACGCAGCGGACGACAGTGCGAGCGAGCACTGGGGCGTCGGCGTGGTGTGCGGTGCGGGCATCAACTGCGTCGGTGTGGCACCCGGCGGTCAGACCACCAGGTTCCTTTCGCTCGGCCACATCAGCGGCGACTGGGGCGGCGGCGGTGACCTGGGCGCCGACGCGCTGTGGTGGGCAGTCCGGGCGGAGGACGGCCGTGGACCGGAGACCGAGCTGCGCTCCGCCGTCGCCGCGCACTTTGGCCTGCCGCGAGTCGAGGACCTGGTCATCGGACTGCACCTGGGCAAGATCAGCTACGCCGAGCTGCACGGACTCGTCCCGCTGCTGTTCGACGTGGCCGGCCGGGGTGATGCGGTCGCCAGGGCCGTTGTGCTGCGCCTGGCTGACGAGATCTGCACGATGGTGGCCGTGGCCGCGTCCCGGCTCGGCCTGGACCGGCCTGGTGGCCCACTGGTGCCGGTCGTGCTGGGTGGCAGCCTGATGTCTGCCCGGCATCCGCTGCTGACTGGCGAGATCCAGGACCGCCTGCCCGCTAGCCTGCCGGGCGCGGACATCCGGATCGTGGACGTCCCGCCAGTGGTCGGTGCCGCGCTGCTCGGCCTCGACCATGTCGGCGCCCCGGCCCGGTCGGCCGCTCGGCTGCGCGAGTCCGCACGGGCGACCTGACCCGCCTCTGCGCACCGCCCCGCCTCTGCGCACCGTCCCGCCTCTGCGCACCGTCCCGCCGGCGCCGGCACCTGGTCCCGGCTCGGACGCCGGTCACCTGCACCCTGACGCTTCATCGGCGGGCACCTTGCCCAGCAGGGCAGGCAGGCCCGCCAGGTCGGCCAGCTCGTCGCGGCAGCGCGAGCAGCCAGTCAGGTGCTTGTCCACCGCGCTGCGGTCGGCAGGACCGATGGCGCCGACGACGTAGACGCCCAGCGCCTGGCGCATCTCGCCGCAGTCAGCTGATCTGGTCCTGCCACCGGCAGGCCAGCCCCGATCCCCCATGCCCGCTGGAACGTCGCACCCCGGCTCTCCGGTTCATCACGCCACCGGGGTGGCCAGCCAGCCGGAGGCCGGCCGGATCGCCAGACCCCGGTCCAGCAGCTGACCGGCCAGGTCGGCTGGCAGCAGCCAGCGCCAGCTGAACCAGCGGACCAGGTCCTTGTCCGGCGCGAGCACGGCGGCGCGCAGCCCGGCGGCCATCAGGGCTACCAGGTCAGGCGGTCCGGCTGCGACCGGCCGCGGGTAGGCCTGATCCCATCGAGCCAGCTCGCTGCGATGCACATGCCCGTCTCCGGACTCCGCCGGCAGCACGACCGACCTGGCCACGAGCGCGCCACAGCGCTGCAGCGGGGAGCGCAGCGACCGGAGTTCCTTGTGCTTCAGGCCAAGCTCGAGCTCGACATCGTCAGCCAGGGCCGGCCCGGTATCCGCCAGATGGCGCAGCAGCCTGCCCCAGCCCGGGTCCGCATGCTCCATCCTGGCCAGCTCCGCCCGGCATACCGGGTCCACCAGCGCGAGCAGCTCATCTGACAGCAGGATTGTCTTGCCGCGGTGGACGTCCAGCGAATGCACATCCGGCCGTTCCGACAGCTCGTGTGCCCACGGCCACTTCGTGGCGGGCCAGCTGGCGAAGCCGCGGCCGCCTGGCTGATACGGATCCTCGTGGCAGGCCTCATAGAGGCTGGGCAGCGCGCAGTCGGCGGTACGGGTGAGCAGGCCACGTTCCCGCACGAAGTCGTGGGCCTCGTCGAGTGACTCCAGCGCGCGGTCCGGAGTCAGCCGGCAGTCATGATCCCGCCGGCGGCGAAGCTCATCGAGCGACAGCACGGTTCTCAGCTAAGCAGATAACAGGCGATCGCAGCAGCCGAGGCGACGTTGAGCGAGTCCACGCCGCGGCTCATCGGGATGCGGACCAGCTCGTCGGCCGCGTCCAGCCAGCGGTCCGACAAGCCGCTGCCCTCGCTGCCGATGAGCAGCGCCAGCTTGTCGTCTGCATGCACGGAGGCGCTGACCGTGCCGATCGGGACTGCGGCCGGGTCCGGGGTCAGCGCCAGCAGCCGGAACCCGGCCGCACGCAAGCCGGCCAGGCCACCTCGCCAGTCATCCAGCCGGGCGTACGGGACGGCCAGCACAGCACCCATCGACACTTTCACCGCCCGCCGGTACAGCGGATCGGCGCACCGCGGCGCCAGCACGACGCCGTCGAACCCAAGCGCGGCCACGCACCGGAACACCGCTCCGACATTGGCGTGATCCACGATGTCCTCCAGCACGACGATCCTGGTCGCGCCGGCCAGCACCGTGGCCATGGGCGGCAGCGGCAAGCGCTGCATCGACGCCAGCGCGCCACGGTGCACCCGGTAACCGGTCAGCTGCTCGGCGGTCGCCGCGGGGAGCAGGTAGAGCGGTGCCGGGCAGGACGCGGCCAGGTCCTCGATCGTGGCCAGCTTGTCCTCGGCAACCAGTAGCGACCTGACCGGGTAGCCCGCTGCGATAGCTCGCCTGATCACCTTCTCGCCCTCGGCGATGAACAGCCCCTCGGCAGCTTCCAGGCTGCGCCGCAGCCGCACATCGGTCAGGCTGACGTAGTCGGCGAGCCGCGGATCGCCGGCCTCGGTTACCCGCACCTGAGCAGCCATCTGACCAGTGTGACAGCAGAGGTCAGCCAGAGCATAAAACCGGGCAAGTCAGCCGATCCGGCGCTGGAAGTCCGATATAGTCAGGCATTCCCAGTGCCAGCGGCCCGGTATCGGTGGGCCCGGCCTTCCGAAGGGCGCGCACAGTGTCAGCACGGGCATCGGGATCGGGCACCGGCCGCCGCGGCCGCTCCCGCCGGGCCAGTACCCGAGCGCTGGTGGCGATCGCGGTCGGCATCTCCGCGGTGCTCATGATCACCATGACCGCCAGGGCGGTCATCTCCCGTGCGAGCTGCTCGAATCAGCCAACGGTGATCAACATCGCGGTCAGCTACGACGTCGCGCCCGCCGTCCAGGCGGTTGCCAGGGCGTTCAACAGCCACAACCACGCTGCCGACAGCAAGTGCGTGGAAGTTCAGATCACCGAGGGCGACTCCGCTGCCCAGGCGGGCCAGATCGACGGCCAGGCCACCGTGCCCGGCGCGACGCCGATCGACGCGTGGATCCCCGACTCCAGCCTCTGGGTGGACGTGGCCCGCAGCTACCCGATCGGTGCGCAGGTCGTGCAGCCGACCGGGACGAGCGTAGCCCGGTCGCCACTGATGATCGTCACCACGAGGGCGGTCGCCGACCAGACTCATATCTTCGACTCCGCTGTCGGCTGGAACGTTCTGCTGCCACCCTCCTACGGCGGCCCGCCGGCCACCCTGAGCCTGGCCACGGACCTGCCCGACCCCGTCGGCAGCTCGGCCGGGCTGGCCACGCTGGTGCAGGTGAGCCGTTATCTGGGCGCGGGCCTGCCCGCCAGGGCGGCGTTCACCAAGTTCGTCTACAGCGCCGCTGCCACCGAGGACTTCGACTCGGTTACCGGCCTGGAGACATTCGCGGGCACCACCCAGCCGCCGTTCGACCGGCGGGCCCTCACCGTGGCCAGCGAGCAGGCCGTCATCGCCTATGACCGCGCCAACCCGCACAGCCAGCTTGCCGCGCGCTACCCGACCGGTACCGCCAGGCCGCTGGGCAGCCCGGAACTGGACTATCCGTATGTGCTGACGACTTCGGCAGGCGTGCCGCTCGCCGCTGCCCAGGAGTTCGGCAGGTTCCTGCGGAGCCCGTACGCGGCGGCCGAGGTGCGGTACTACGGGTTCCGCTCGGCCGACGGAACTCCCGACGTGATGCCGAGCTCAGCGGGCCTGAGCAGGCTGCCGCTTGAGGTGGCGAGTGCACCTGGCGCCAGCGAAGTGGCGACCAACTTGCAGGTCTGGGAGAAACTCGGGCTCGGATCCAAGGACCTGACGCTGATTGACGTCTCGCCCGCGATGAACCAGCCGGCCGGCAACGGCACGCAGACTCTCGAGCAGGAGCTCACCCAGACCGCGTCCATCGGCCTGGCCTTGTTCCCGGACAGCACGCACATGGGGCTGTGGGAGATGGGCAAGTCCCGGTCCCTGGCCAAGCCGTACGACCAGCTCGTGCCGCTTGGCGCGCTGCCGGCCGACCTGGGCCTGATCAACCGGCGCGCGCAGCTCCAGCAGATCACCCAGACCCTGACCACTACCAACGGCACGCTCGCGCTCAACGACGCCATCCTGGCCGGCTATCAGTACATGACCAGGACCTACGCGCCTAGCTACGCCAACGCCGAGCTAGTGCTCACCGCCGGGGTGGACAGCGCGCACGGCGATATGTCGCTCAATGCCCTGCTGAACAAGCTGCGGACGCTGTACAACCCGAGCCGGAAGGTGGAGATCGTCATCATCCAGTTCGGTCAGCACGGCAACTTCTCCGCGCTGACGAAGATTGCCGACGCGACCGGCGGCATTGCCTACAAGATCAGCGACCCGGCGGAAGTTGGCAAGATCTTCATCGAGGCCATCGCACACCGGATGTGCGACCAGGGCTGCGTCGCACCCTGAGCCGGATCCACCTGGAGATAACGCTGATTCCGTTGCAGATTCGTGTGAACCTGGGGCCGAAGTAGCGCGTCAAACCTTTGTGAGGCCCGGCGAGAGCGGGGCGCCGGGCCTCGCTTTTCCTTCCCGGCAGCCGCCCGCCCGGATCGGGCGCCGCTAGCCAGCTTCGTCCAGCATCTGATGCGCGCGCGCGATCAGCACCGGAACAGCCGGTCCTTCCCGCTCGAATCCTTCTCCCAGCGTCTTGCCCTGCAGGAACCGGGCGTGGATTCCCTCCAGCACGACGGCCAGCTTGAAGTAGCCGAAGGCGATGTAATAGCCGATCCCGGAGACGTCCCGTCCGGTCAGCTCCGCGTACCGGGCAGCGAACCCGGCGCGGTCATAGAAGCCGGGCAGCGCGGTAATGGTGGCGCCCACGTTGATGTCGGGGAACGCCTCGCCCGCATCCGCCCAGTAGGACAGCGTCAGGCCGAGATCGGCGAGCGGGTCGCCCAGCGTCGACATCTCCCAGTCGACGACCGCCGCGATGGAGGCGGGCGTTCCCAGCCGGACCAGCGTGTTGTCCAGCCGGAAGTCGCCATGCACGAGCGTGCCCTCCGCCGACGCCGGCAGGCCCTCGGTCAGCCGGGTAACGAGCTCGGTGTACCGCGGCATCTCCCTGGTGTTCGACAGCTCCCACTGCCGCTGCCAGCGGGACAGCTGCCGGGCCAGGTACCCGTCGGCCCGGCCGAAGGTGTCCAGGCCGACAGCGGCGATGTCGACGCCGTGAATCGTGGCCAGCATCCCGGCGAGTAGCTCAGACAGCTCGGTGGCACGTGCCGGGCTCAGCAGCTGCCCGTCATCGACGGTTCGCAGCACCAGGCCATCGACATACTTCATGAGGTAAAACGGCGCGCCGATCACCTCAGTGTCCTGACAGTTCGCCACCGGCTCGGGCACCGGAACGGCGGTGCCGTACAGCGCCGTCAGCACGCGGTACTCGCGGCTCATGTCATGCGCGGTCGGCAGCACATGACCGAGCGGCGGCCGGCGCAGCACCAGCTGGCCGCCGTCGAAGTCAAGCCGGTAGGTGAGGTTGGAGCGGCCGCCGGCGATCAGCTGCACGCCGCGTAGCTCGCCAAGGTCGGCAATACCAGCGCCCGCCATCCACTTGACCAGCCCGACCGGATCCTCGACTCCGGGGATGCCGGGAACGCGCTGGATGCCGCCTGGTACCTCGATTCCGCCTGTCACCACTCACCTCATCTGGCCGTTGACCAGGCCGCGCGGGGTAGCTCGGCCGGAAACCGCATGCGGCAATGATCCCTTATTGGCGGCGCGAGGCACAGAGGGACCGGGTGTGATCCCGGCCCGGCATTCGCGCTGCCACCTGGCCTGCGCCGGTACCGTGTCAGCATGAATACGGATCAGTCGCTCTCGTCGACGCCGAGGACCACATTGCAACGGTTGCGGGAGCGCGGCCGGACCGAGCGGGCTGAGCTTGATGCCGTGCTCGAGGCCGGGCTGGTCTGCCATCTTGGCGTGACAATCGACGGCGTCCCAGTCGTGCTGCCGACCGGTTACGGCCGCATCGGCCAGACCCTGTACCTGCACGGCTCGTCGGCGAACAGGTCCCTGCTCAGGGCGGCTGGCCAGCAAGTTTGTGTCACCGTGACGCTGCTGGACGGCCTCGTCTGCGCCAGGGCGGTCTTCCATCATTCGATGAACTACCGCAGCGCGGTGATCTTCGGTGCGGCGCGGCTTGTCACCGGCGCCGATGAGAAGCTGGCGGCCCTCGAGGCGATCACCAATCACCTGGTGCCTGGCCGCTGGGAGCACGCCCGGCAGCCGAACCGCAAGGAACTCGCCGCGACGGCGGTGATCGCGGTGCCGCTCGACGAGGCCTCGGTCAAGGTCCGGGCGGGCGGCCCGAAGGACGACCCGGAGGACTACGACTCCGGCATCTGGGCCGGGGTGCTGCCTGCCGCGCTGACGTTCGGCGCGGCCGAGTCCGACGCGGCGCTGACAGCGCAGGTCAGCGTTCCGGCGCATATCCGGGGACTGGCGGGCCGGGTGCGCGGCGCGGCTCCCGACGTGACCGGCGGACGGCCGGACGACGCCGGTGCCAGTGACGGCAGCGTGGCGTCCAGCGCCATCTCGCCCGGTCCGATCACCTAGGCTGGTCGGATGACTGACCGGCTCGTCTGGATCGACTGCGAGATGACCGGGCTTGATCTCACCCGCGACGCGCTTGTCGAGATCGCGTGCATAGTCACCGATGGCGACCTCACTACCCTCGATGATGGCATTGACGTGCTGATCAAGCCTCCGGCCGAGGCACTCGACGGCATGCCCGAGGTCGTACGGGAGATGCATACCGCGTCCGGGCTGCTGTCCGAACTGGCCAGCGGGCTCACCCTGGCCGAAGCCCAGGACCTCGTGCTCGGCTACATCCGCGAGCACGTGCCGGAATCGCGCAAGGTCCCGCTCTGCGGCAACTCGATTGCCACGGATCGGTCCTTCCTGGCGAGGGATATGCCCGAACTTGACACGTTCCTGCATTACCGGATGGTGGACGTTTCCAGCATTAAGGAACTCGCCAGGCGCTGGTATCCGCGTGCCTACTTCGCCAGTCCGGAGAAACATGGTGGCCATCGGGCACTGGCCGATATCCGGGAAAGCATCCGCGAACTGCGGTACTACCGCGAGGCCGTGTTCGTGCCGCAGCCCGGACCGGACACAGCGACGGCGCGTGCGGTTGCGGCCAGGCTGACGGCCGCGGTGACCGACCCGCAGCCCGAGGACGAATCCAGTACTGCCTAGTGACCGATGACCGGTATGCTTCGTAAGCCGTCAGGGAGTTCCCGTCCTGGCAGCGATGGTGGGCGTAGCTCAGTTGGTTAGAGCGCCAGGTTGTGGTCCTGGATGTCGTGGGTTCGAATCCCATCGCTCACCCCGATGAAACCGCAGGTCAGAGACCGCGCGGCGACAATATCCCGGAGGACGGGATACCGCCGGAGTAGGGTTTGGCTGTGATGTCCGACTTCCGCGCCATGATCGCAGACCGGTACCGGCTGGATAGCCGGATCGCCGCAGGCGGCATGGGCGAGGTCTGGCGGGCCATGGACACAGTGCTCGACCGGCCGGTGGCGGTCAAGCTACTGCGACCCGAGTATGCCGGGCAGCACGACACGCTGGCCAGGTTCCGAGCCGAGGCGCGGCATGCCGGATCGCTGACCCATCCGGGCATTGCCAGGGTCTACGACTATGGCGAGACCGGCGACGGCCACCCTCCGTATCTGGTGATGGAACTGGTCGACGGGCCGGCCCTGACCGCGCTGATAGCCAGGGGTCCGCTGAGCGTGGCCGGCGCCCTGGATGTGATCGCCCAGACCGCCGACGGACTCGACGCGGCCCATTCCGCAGGCCTGGTGCACCGGGACATCAAGCCTGGGAACCTGCTGGTCGGCCCTGGCGGGCAGGTGAAGATCACCGATTTCGGCATCGCGCATGCCGCCGGTTCCGCGCCGATCACCCGCGCCGGGACGCTGATCGGCACGCCTGCCTACCTCGCTCCGGAGCGGGTCGGCGGCGGACCCGCCAGCCCGGCCAGCGACTTGTACTCGCTCGGGATCGTGGCCTGGGAGTGCCTGGCCGGCACACCGCCGTTCACCGGGCCGGAGATGGACGTCGCTGTCGCGCACCGGGAGCTGCCGCTGCCGCCGCTGCCGTCCGGCGTGCCAGCCCAGGTAGCCGGGCTGATCGGCGAGCTGGCCGCCAAGAATCCGGCTGACCGACCCGCCACCGCCGGCGAGGTCGCCCGCCGGGCCGACCAGCTGCGCGACGCCATGGCCGGACCGTCCGGGCTGCCGGCGGCCAGCTGGCCAGACCCGCGCGAGGAGCCTGTCCGCGGCGGCCCCCGGACGGCGACGCTGGCCGCGCCGTACGCCATGACGCTGACCGCCCAGGCGCTGCCCGACCCGACAGATCGCTGGCTTGACCGGCCCCGGCCGAGGCGTCGCAAGCGGGCCATCCGTCGTGGCCTGCTTGCTGCTGGCGCGCTGGTCGTGGCCGCCGGATTCGGTGGCTGGCTACTCGCCGGCGGGCTCAGCCCGACCACGTCGCATCGGCCGGCGGCCGGGCCCGCCGCTTCAATCGCGCCCGCCAGCACGGTGGCCGTCAGCAGCGACGCACTCGTCGGGCAGCCGGTCCGTGCCGTGCGGCGGCAGCTCCACCAGCTCGGCCTCCGGGTTCAGGTCAACTGGCAGCCGACTGACCAGCAAGCACCGGCGACAGTGGTGTCGGTACAGCCCGCCGGCCAGGTCGCCGTCGGCAGCACCATCGTGCTGACGGCAGCGCTGCCGCCCGCCGGCCACCACGGCCACGATCACGGCCATGGTGGCGGAGATGGCGGCGGCGACGGTGGTAACGGCGGCGGTAACTGATAGGCATCCGGAGGGACCGGCGTGACCCTGCACGGACGTAACATCACCGCGGCGGCCAGCCTCGCACTCGCCGCCCTGGCGGTCCTCGCTGCGCTGGCCGCCGGAACGACAGTCGCCGCGCGCGCAGGCGTGAAGCCGCGATCGATCGATCTGATCACCGCGCTGGCCGTCGACGGTTCTGGCGCGGTGACACCGATCGCGGCCGGCAGCCATGCGGCCGGCCCGCCCATCAGCCTGGCTCCTGAGGTTCAGCCAGACTTCATCGCGATTAATCCGAAACCCTGACGATCATGAGCAATGAGGGGAACGGGGCCGCTAACCTCACGCCGTTGCTGGCTAGCTGGCGCTCTGACCTGGCGGACTGGGCCATCCCCGAGCACATCACGGCAGCAGTGACCGAGTCGCCCTGGGTCCTCCCGCGGCGGGTGTTCGCGCGGCGAGCCGACCGGCTGGCCGGGAACCCGTCCGGTCCGTCGTTCCAGCGAGCCTGGGACGCGCTGGACCCGCCGGGCAGCGTGCTAGATGTCGGCTGCGGAGCTGGCGCCGCCTGCCTGCCGCTGCTGTCGCGGTGCACCGGGCTGACGGTGGTGGATTGCGAGCCGGACATGCTGGATCTGGTCGCGCAGCGCGCCGCCGCGGCCGGAACGACGGCACGGCTGGTGGCTGGCCGGTGGCCCGACGTGGCCGGCCAGGCTGCCGCGGCCGATGTCGTGACCTGCCATCACGTGACCTACAACGCACCAGACATCGAGCCGTTCCTGGCCGCGCTGACGGCCGCGGCCCGGCGAACGGTCGTGCTGGAGATGACCGCAGAGCACCCGCTGGCCAGCCTCAACCAGCTGTGGCTCCGGTTCCATGGACTAGTGCGGCCGACCGGGCCGACCGCCTCGGACCTGCTCGAGATACTCGCGGCCATGGGGGTCCGTGCGGGTCACGAGCGCTGGCAGCGGCCCGGCGGCGCGGACTACGAGAGTTTCGAGGAACTCACCGACGTGACCCGCCGCCGACTCTGCCTGCCGCCAGAGCGGGCAGCTGAGGTCGCCGTCGCGCTTGCCGAACTGGGCGTTGACCCGGAGCACCCCGTCGACCTGGGTTCGTCTGGCCGGGAGGTCGTGACGGTCTGGTGGGACGGCGGGGCCTAGCCCGCACGGCTGGCCAGCCCGCCCCACGGCCCGCCCTGAGTTGCGTCATCATTTGCCATTCTCTTACCACCGATTTGGATACCAGGCCGTCTACCAGGTAGAGACGATGGAGACAGCAGATGGTGATGGGCGGATCTGATGGACGAATGGCCACAAGGCTGGTTCCGCGGGGAACAGCGCGACGGTGCGGCCGACTCCGGGGGCGACGGGGCTGGCCCGGATCAGTCAGGTGACAGGACAATCAGCATCCCGGCGGCCAATCCAGCCGGGCAGTACCAGGTCGGCCAGTACGCGGCCGGCGCTGGCGGCGCGGCTGGCGCTGGCGGCGCGGCCGGCGCTGGCGGCCAGGCGCTGGCGGCCAGGGCGGCGCGCCGGCGGCTGGCCCGCGCAGCCGCCGCCATCTTCCGGTCGCGGCGGGCGCGGCGTGCCGACGGCCACGCCCTGGACGTCCGGCGCCGGCGGCTCTGTCTCGGGTGGCTCTGTCTCGGGCGGCTCGTCACGCTGGCGCGGATGGCTCCGGCCGCGGCGGATCTTCACGGTCATCGCCGTGGTGATCGCGCTGCTGCTCGTCGGCACCGTGGCGACCTACTTTTACCTGAATTCCCAGCTGAACAAGGCCAACGTGCTGGTCAGCTACCCTGGCCGCCCCGCGCCCGGATCAGGCACGAACTGGCTGATCACCGGGTCGGACAGCCGCCAGGGCCTCACCCGGGCGCAGGAGCGCAGGCTGTCCACCGGCGTCAACATCTCGGGCCAGCGATCTGACACGATCATGATCTTGCACCTGCCAGCCGGCGGCGGCCGGGCCGTGCTGATCAGCCTTCCGCGTGATTCCTATGTGAACATCCCCGGCCATGGCATGAACAAGATCAACGCCGCGTTCACCTTCGGCGGGCCGAAACTGCTGGCGCAGACCGTGCAGAACGCCACCGGGCTGTACATCAATCACTACATGGGCATCGGGTTCGGCGGCTTCGTCAGGGTTGTCGACGCGGTCGGTGGCGTGCGCATGTGCCTGGCCACGCCGCTGCACGAGGCCAGTTCCGGGGTGAACCTCAAGAAGGGCTGCCAAAAGCTCAGCGGCGGTCAGGCGCTGGCCTACGTGCGGGACCGGCACAGCTTCAATACCCAGGACCTGCAGCGCGAGCAGGATCAGCGGCTGTTCCTGAAGGCGCTGCTGAAGAAGATGACGAGCCCGGGGGTCATGCTGAACCCGTTCGCAGCCATCCCGGCGGCGAGCGACACCGCCAGCACTCTCACCGTCGACCAGGGCGCCAGCCTGTACCAGCTAGTCGAGGTGGCCAGGGCCATGCGCGACCCGATTACCACCACGGTGCCGATCGCGAATTCAAATTACGTGACCGCGGCGGGCGACTCGGTGCTGTGGAGTTCAAGTGAGGCAAAGCTGCTGTTCACCGCGCTGCGTAATGACACCAAGATTCCTAAGTCGCTGATCACGGGCTCGCACCAGGCCTGACAACCGGCGCCGTGGAGGCCAGCCTCAGCGGGCGTTCAGCAAACCCTCAGGGAGCAGGCGGACAATAGCCGTCATGAACAGCCAGCCCGACGGCAGGCGCCAGCCAGATGCGAAGTTGCTTGTCGTCGAAGACGAGCCGAACATCCTGGAGCTACTGGCCGCCAGCCTGCGCTACTCAGGATTCGACGTCGTCACGGCGGCAGCGGGCAACGAGGCCGTGCAGGCCGCGCAGCGCCACCGGCCGGACCTCATCGTCCTGGACGTGATGCTGCCCGACATGGATGGTTTCGATGTGATCAGGCGACTGCGCGGCGGCGGGGCGCAGATTCCGGTCGTGTTCCTGACGGCCCGCGACTCGACCGAGGACAAGATCCGCGGCCTGACGCTCGGCGGCGATGACTACGTCACCAAGCCGTTCAGCCTCGAAGAGGTCATCGCCAGGATCCGCGCAGTGCTGCGCAGGACCAGGGGCGACGGCACCGAGCCGTCACCGCGGCTGAAGTTCGCCGACCTGGAACTCGACGAGGACAGTCACGAGGTCTGGCGGGCCGGCCAGCAGATCCAGCTCTCCCCCACCGAGTTCAAGCTGCTTCGCTACTTCATGGGGAATGCCAACAGGGTGCTCTCCAAGATGCAGATACTCGACCACGTCTGGGACTACGACTTCCGTGGCGACACCGGGATCGTCGAGTCGTACGTATCCGTGCTGAGGCGCAAGGTTGACTCCACCGAGCCGCACCTGCTCCACACCCTGCGCGGCGTCGGCTACGTGCTCAGACTGCCGCACTCCTAAGCTTGCCGAATTTCATGGCTCAGGCACCGCAGCGCACCGGCTTCTGGCAGTCCGTCAAGGACCTGCCCGGCCGGACTCCGCTGCGCGTGAAGCTGATCACGGTCGTGCTGGCGCTGGTCGCGATCGCGCTGACGGTGATCAGCGTGGCGGGCATCGGTTTCCTCCGCAGTTATCTGATCAACCAGCAGGATCAGACGCTTGTCGCCGACGCGGCGCAGGTACAGGCGCCCGCTACGCACTACTTGATCGGCCTGCTAGCGGGCGATAATCCGCAGCGCCTGCAGGCCGACGGCGTTTCGGTTGACTGGATATCGAACGGCAAGCTGTACCACGTCCTTGATCCCATCACAGGTTACGGCCAGAGTGCCCGGATTGTTGCTGGCCCTGCCTACCCCCTGAACGCACCCTGGCTGCACACGGGCACCGCGGTCACCGTGGGCGCGCAATCGGGGTCCGGCCGCTGGCGCGTGCTGGCAGTGGGCTTCCCGGTGCCCGCGTTGAACGGCGGCCAGGTCGTCAACGGCACCCTGGTCGTCGCCGCGGACGCCACGCCCGTATACCGGACACTTGCCAAGCTGACCGGCATCGACATCATCGTCAGCGCGCTTCTGCTGCTGGTGCTGGCCATCGTCGGCGTTGCCGTGATCAGGGCTAGCTTGCGCCCGCTGATCGATATCGAGCGGACGTCAGGGGCAATTGCCGCTGGCGACCTCAGCAGGCGTGTGCCTGAGCGGGACCCGCGCACCGAAGTGGGCAGGCTAGGCCGGTCGCTGAACGCGATGCTGAGCCAGATCGAGACCGCGTTCCGCGCGAGATCTCAGTCCGAGGCTGCAGCCCGGCGATCCGAGGAGAAGATGCGGCAGTTCGTCGCGGACGCAAGCCACGAGCTGCGGACGCCGCTGACCGCGATCCGGGGCTTCGCGGAGTACTACCGCCAGCGCGGCGGCATCGAAGCAGGGCAAGTGGCCGAGGCCGCCGACACGGGCAGCGTGCAGCCCGCCGCTGACATCGCCGCTGAGACCGGGGACGCGCACGAAGCCGGGTCCGCCGTCGCACCCTACGAAGCCGTCGCCGGTAGCAACGGCACCGGCCAGCTGGCCTCGGCCGACCTGGACCGGATCATGCGCAGGGTGGAGCAGGAATCCTCTCGGATGGGCGTGCTGGTCGAGGACATGCTGCTGCTGGCGAGGCTGGACCAGCAGCGGCCGCTCGACCAGCGTCCGGTCGACTTGCTGACGCTCGCAGCCGATGCGGTGCATGACGCGCGCGTGGTGGCGCCCAGCCGTAGCATCCACCTGACCGTCGGGTCCGGCGCCGCGCTCCTGGTGATCGGCGACGAAGTCCGGCTTCGGCAGGTCATCGGCAACCTGATGAGTAACGCCCTGGCGCACACGCCGGACGGATCGCCGATCGATGTGCTGATCAGATCGGGCAATCTCGACGAGGCCCCGGCAGCCAGCGGCGTCGGCCCGGCAGCGCCGACCACGCCGACGGTGCCAGCCGGGCCTGCCGTGCCAGCCACGTCGGCCGTGCCAGCCACGTCGGCCGTGCCAGCCGATCTTCCGGGTCAGCAGAATTCGCGGCTGGCCGCCGTGCTCGAAGTGGCCGACCACGGTCCCGGTCTCACCAGGGAGCAAGCCGACCATGTCTTCGAGCGGTTTTACCGCGCCGACCAGGCCAGGACGTCGGGCGGCACCGGCCTCGGACTGGCCATCGTCGCCGCACTCGTGACGGCGCATGGCGGTGCGGCCTGGGTGCGCTCGCAGCCAGGCAACGGTGCCACGTTCTGCATCGCGCTGCCGCTGGCCCCGGAGGCGGCTCAGGGCGCGAACGAGGCCGAAGACCCAGGCGAGGAAGCCGAGGCACCGGACGAAGCGGCGATCAGCGCCGACGGACGGATCAGCTAGCGGTCAGGCTGCCAGCACTGCCCGGGCGGCAGCCAGCACAGCCTCCCGGTAAGACGCCCCGAACAGGCAGACGTGCACGAGCAGCGGATGCAGCTGGTGCAGCGGCACCCGGCTGCGCCAGCCATCGGCGAGCGGCGCCACCTCCTGGTAGCCGGTCATGATCTGGCCCAGGAACGGTGCCCCGAACAACGCGAGCATGGCCAGGTCGGTCTCTCGGTGACCGCCGTGCGCGGCCGGGTCGATCAGCCAGCCGCGACCGCCGGACCACAGCACATTCCCGGACCAGCAATCGCCGTGAATGCGGCTGGCTGGCTCGTCCGGCCCGGCCAGGACCGCGGACCGGGCAGCGGCCTGTGCCACCAGCCGTGCATCTGCCGCGCTGAGCGATCCCGCGTCCCTCGCGATCCGGACGTACGGCAGCACCCGGAGCGCCGCATACCAGTCCGGCCATTGATCAGCCTGGTCGTTGGGCAACGGCAGGCCAGCGATCGTGCCCGGCCACGGCGCGCCGAACCGGTCGGCCCCGGATACATGCAAAGCGGCCAGTTCCCGGCCGAACCGGACAGCGGCCGGAGCACTTGCCGCGCCTGCCTCGACCCACTCGATCACCAGGCAGCCGGGGTCGGAGCCGAGCACCGCAGGCACGGGCACCGCGGTCGCTTCGGCCAGCCAGCGCAGCCCCGCGGCTTCGGCCGCGAACCCGCTCTGGTCCTCGTTCCCCGAATTCACGGCAGGGAACGGGGCCAGCTTTGCGAATGCCGTACGGCCGGCCGCAGTGGTCAGGCGATAGTGCGCGACACCGTGCCGGCCGCCGAGATTCAGCACGTCCGTCAGGCCAGCACCTAGCAGTCGCTCCAGCCGGTCCCGGCTTGTCGGGTCCAGACTGGCGGTGTTCATGGTGGCCCGGTCAGTGCGCTGCGGACGGCCTACAGCGCCGGCGCGAGCCGGGCCGCTAGCGCCCTGGCCGCCGCCTGCACTAGCTCGAAGACCTCGGCGAACTCGCCGGGCCTGCCGTCGTACGGGTCGGGCACCTCCGCGCCGTCGGCCGAGTCCGGATCGAACGCCAGCATGAGCTGAATCCGGCCGAGCAGATCAGGATCCCCGGCGGCCATCCGGTACAGATTCGCCAGATTGCGGCGGTCCATGGCGAGGACGAGATCGAAATCAGTCAGCCAGGACGGCTCGATCTGCCGTGCCTGATGCCCGGATCCGTCGTAGCCACGGCTGGCTAGCTCCGCGCTGGCCCGCGAATCCATCGGCTCACCAAGGTGCCAGTCGCCCGTTCCCGCACTGCTGACTGCTACTTTGCCTGCCAGGCCGGCCCTGTCGAGCTCGTCCCGCAGCACGACCTCGGCCATCGGCGAGCGGCAGATATTGCCAAGGCACACCACGCAAATCCGGTAGGGCTGCTGCGGATCCCGTTGCGGCGGCACCGTCGAGTTCTCCAGGCGTCCGGCTGTCACGGGCGCGCCCACGTCGCTGTCATGGCTCCAGCATGCCCGATACCCCGGCAAGGTTCGTCACCTGCCACGATGTACCGCATGGTGCCGACTGATCCCTACCGGAAGCTGTCCTTCTGGCATGACAGCGTGCCAGGCACGCTCGCGCCGGGTGATCCGCTCCCTGGTGATACCGACGCCGACGTGGCGATCGTCGGGGCCGGCTTCACCGGCTTGTGGACGGCCTACTACCTGTCTCAGCGGGATCCGGGGCTGCGGATCGTGATCGTCGAGCGGGAGATCGCCGGGTTCGGCGCCTCCGGGCGGAACGGCGGCTGGTGCTCGGCCCTGTTCCCCGCGTCGCTAGCCAAACTTGCCCGGATGGCGGGCCAGGATGCGGCCATCGCCATGCAGCGAGCCATGCACGACACTGTGGACGAAGTCGGCCGGGTGGCCGCTGCCGAGGGCATTGACTGCCACTGGGCTAAGGGCGGCACGGTCATGCTGGCCAGGTCTGCTGCGCAGCTCGAGCGGGCTCAGGCCGAGGTGGCTGAGGCGCGCGAGTTCGGCTTCGGCGAGGCGGACCTGACCCTGCTGACCGCGGCTGAGGCCAGCTCCATCGCGGCCGCGTCCGGCGTGGTCGGCGGCACCTACACCCCGCATTGCGCTGCCATCCACCCGGCCCGGCTGGCCCGCGGACTGCTCGCGACGGTCCGCCGGGCTGGCGTGAGCGTGTTCGAGCAGACGGCCGCTCGGCAGATCGAGCCGGGCCAGGTGGTCACGAACCGCGGCGTGCTGCGGGCCAGGCACGTAGTGCGCGCCACCGAGGGCTATACGCCCGGACTGGCCGGCTACCGGCGAGCCATCGCGCCGGTGTACTCGCTGATGATCGCCACTGAGCCATTGCCCGATGCCGTCTGGGCGCAGATCGGGCTGACTGGCCGCCCGACCTTCGGTGACCTGCGGCACCTGATCATTTACGGGCAGCGGACCGCGGACGGCCGGTTCGCCTTCGGCGGCCGCGGCGCGCCGTATCACCTGGGCTCGTCGATCCGGCCGGGATACGACCAGGTGCCTGCCGTCTTCGCCGCCCTGCGCCAGACCCTGGCCGAGCTCTATCCGGTCCTGGCGGACGTGTCGGTGACCCATCACTGGGGCGGACCGATCGGCATCCCTCGCGACTGGTGCGCATCGGTCGGCCTGGATCCGGCGACGGGGATCGGATGGGCGGGTGGTTACGTGGGCGATGGCGTGTCCACCACGAACCTGGCGGGCCGGACGCTGGCGGACTTGATCAAGGGAACGAAGTCCGACATCACCCGGCTGCCCTGGGTCGGGCACCAGTCGCCGCGGTGGGAGCCGGAACCGCTGCGGTGGCTCGGACTGAACGGGGGCTTGCAGGTGATGAGCCTGGCGGACCGGCAGGAGGAGCGGACAGGGCGCCAGTCGAAGGTGGCCGGATTCATGGGCCGATTCCTCGGCAGCTAGCCGGCGTGTCACCACCGTGCGTGAGGGGAACCGCTTATCTTCGTTACTGACGGTCGCGACGTGCCGACCCCCGCTGACATGGGTGATTCGCACGCCTTGATAAGTTGCGCTACGATCGCACCGTCTGTAGCGCCGCTAGCTCAATTGGCAGAGCAGCGGACTCTTAATCCGCGGGTTCGGGGTTCAAGTCCCTGGCGGCGCACCCGTCCTGACCTGGGGTTTCCCCGTTTCTGGCTGTCGTATGCCTGTGCTGGTAAGGCCGCTGGTTGGCCATGGTATGGCCAGCTCCACGCGCTAGCGTGACGACGCGCTCACCAGCGGCCTCCGGCGGTTCTGGCGTGGCAGCCTGGGCGCGGGCCGTCGGCGGCGGCTGGTGCCGGGGACCAGGCAGCCTGCTTCGATGATGAGGCGGGCGGTGTCCTCGGCGGCCTTGCGGGCGATGTCGGGCAGCACCGAGGTGTAGGTGTCGGCGGTCAGCACGATGCTGGAGTGCCCGAGCATGTCCTGCACCACCTTCAGGTCAGTGCCGGCCGACAGGGCGAGCGAGGCGGCGCCGTGCCGCAGGTCGTGCAGCCGGATCGGCGGCAGCCCGGCTTCTTCCGCGAGCATCTTGAAGATGCGGCTGAGCCGGTCGGAGGCAAGCGGGTCGCCGTTCAGGCCGGTGAACACGTACCCGCTGTCGTGATAGGAGCCCGCGGCCTGCGCGCGCTCGGCCTGCTGCAGGCCGCGGTGGCGGCGCAGCGCCGCGACGGTGGTGCGGTCAAGGGCGATGACGCGCTCGCTGTGCGCCCGAGCGTGCCGGATCGGCCATCGACCAGCGGGAGCTGATGATCCTGGTCGGCGCGGTCGGGGTCCTGCTCGGCATCGCCTACCTGGCGTCCAAGTGAGAGTCGATCTGTGAAAGGAGGTGAGAAGGATGGCTCGACCCACCCCAGGCACAAAGCTGGTCGCCCACGGACTTGTCGGCGCGGCCGTCGCGGTCATCGTGGCCAAGGTCGCGACCACCAGTAAGGCAGTCAAGGCGCTCATCGGCGCCGTGCTCGGAATCCTGGCACACGCCCTGTTCGATGCCCCACTAGCCGGCCTGCTGGCCCGGCTCGGTTGCCAGTTCTAGCCAGTGCCCGCAGTTGCGCGGACCCGGGCGCGCTGCGGGCACTTGCATGCCCAGATGAGACTCGCTCACCGAACCCGCCCGCAAAGATCACCCATTGGTTGGGCGCCGTCGAGGCAGGTGACCACGTACCTGCTGGCATGTGAGCTAAGGGCCTAACGTGGTGCGCCGCCCGCCTGTCAGAGTCCGGCGCGCGCGGTGACGGCGGTGAGGCGCTGCTCGAAGTGGGAGCGAGCCTGCCCGGTGTCTCCGGTGATGCCGTTCATGGCAATGGCCGCGGTGATGATCACGTCGGAAAGCTCGTCGAGCAGGTCGTCACGGGTGCGGCAGACGCCTTTGCGCCTGTTCAGGCCGAGCACTCCCAGGAATGCGTCGGCGACTTCCCCGATCTCCTCGGTCAGCTTCAGCAGCCGTATCTCCACGGTTGCGTCGCGGTGGTAGTCGTTTAGCCGGCTGACCTGGGTCCACATCTGCTCTGCGGCTCCCCCGGCCTGATATGGCTCGGCTCGGGTCCCGCCGGGAATTTCACGGTCCGCGGTCTGGAGGTGCTCGATGATGCGGCTGGCGATCTCGGCTGGCCCGGCGTCGGAGGCTGGCAGGACCAGGTCGGCGATAGCGCGGACTGCGGGCAGGCCGGATTCGACCGGGTGGCCTCCCGCGCGCTGCGCAGAGTCGGCGGGGTCTTGGTCCCGCCGACGCGCGCGGGCAATACCGATTCCTGGCGGGACATCCAGGTAAATCACGATGGTGGGAAGCGGGACAACGGCTGTGGCAAGGCTGGTCGCCGCGTCGCAGTGGCGTAGGCCGTCGATGATGAGCGTCTCGCCTGGTGTCCAGGCGGCCTGGCCGAGGACCTGGCGGGTGAAGGTGTCCCATCCGGTGGCGATGAGCTCGGTGCCGATCTGCTGCAGGGTGGCCCGGTCATGGGTCAGGCCCCGGCTGGTGGCGACCGAGCGGATCAGGTCGCTGTACGCGGCGCGCGGCCAGCTGAGCCTCTCCGCGAGCAGGGTGGCGACGGTGGTTTTGCCAGCGCCGATCGGCCCGGAGATGGCGACGACGGCGGGCGGGACCGCGCCCTTGCATCCGCTCATAGCAGCGTGTCTTGGGTGACGGTTTGGGTCAGCTGGACCCAGCCTCTGCGGTCTTTCTTGGGGAAGGTGATCTCGGGGACATGCCGGAGGTGCTCGACGGCGACGAGGGTGGCGTAGGCGCAGTCCGACCGCTGGTCCCAGAAGTCGTCGCCATCGGCACAGAGCTGGGGCGCGAACCGCTCACGCAGCTCGGCGAGCCGCGCTGGGGTGAGCTGACAGCTGGTGACCGGCCCGGCAACAAAAGCGCCAAGGACGGGGCCGCCTGTCTTCTTCACCGCGATGACGTCGCCTCGTGCCAGGCATCTGTACGGGGCGCAGCGGACCCGGGAGAAGCGAGACTCGATTGTCTTAGCGCCGTTCATCAGCAGCGACAAGAACGGCTCGGTCAGCAGCGCCAGGTGCAATGACGTCATGCCGGCTGCGAGGCTGCGCAGCGGCGCGACCCACGCTGAGTCGGCACCGAGGCAGGCGGCAAGGTGAGCGGCCAGCCTGGCGGCGGGATCGGTGCCCGTGCCCATGGCGCCGTCAGCGTTTCCGCTGGTCATGTGGCGCTCCTCGCAAAGTCTTCGCGGCCGAGTGGACCGCCGGCGGGCTGGTCGTGCCAGCCGCCGATGATAGCCCTGCTGGCCGCCGCCAGGCGGCTGGTCGGCACTTCGACACGGGCAAGCTCAGCCAGCTGCGCGGCCGCCCGGGCGATGGCCTGCGGCTCGGAGCCTGTCAGGGGCCGGCCGAGGTAGGCCGCCGCGGCGTGACTGACCTGTTTGCCTTCGGCGAGGGCGGTGGCCAGGGCGGCGAGCAGGCCTGGGCTGCGGCAGGCGAAGACCCGGTTGCTGCTGGTCCACACAGCCACCTTGCGACGTACCGGGTCGCGGCGGCTGACGGTGGCGAGCACATCACCGTCGACCAGGTGCCGAAGCAGCGGGTCGGCCGGCGTCCCATCAGGCGTCGCGGGGCCGGGCCGGAACCGGATCCTCGCCCCGGCCAGCAGGACCTCGTGCCAGGCTTCGCCGTCTTGCACGTTCTGCCAGCTGAGCCTGGCGCCGGGCAGGCCCCTTGGCCCTCGGGGCGCGAGGGCTGTGGCTGGGAGTAGATTTCGGCGCTCAAGCTGGTGTCTATCGGCCTGGTACCCGCCGGGGTGGTTGGCCTCAACCTGTCCGGCGTCGCGGCGTGACCTGACCCGCGCGGCGTGCCTGCGTCGGCCGGCCACCTGCCCCGGATCTGCGAGCCGGCGCCGTAGCTGACGCGTATTGCTCGCAGGTCTTCCCGAAGCTCCACCCGCTCAAGTCGGAGATGCGCCGAGGCGGACGCTACACCGCTTTCAGGCGGGCGGTCCGTCATGGTTCCAGGTGACGTGCGCTGGGCTGCACGTGGTCTGCTAGCCGCTGATCAGCTGGTTGGCGACACGGTAGGCGGCGCTGATCGGGATAGCGAAGCCGACGCCGATGCTGCCCGACTGCTGGCCGATGTAGCTGCCGCCGAGTGTGGCGATCGCGGTGGTGATCCCGATCACCTTGCCGGTGTCGTCGACCAGCGCCCCGCCCGAGTTGCCGGGGTTGATCGAGGTGTCGGTCTGGATTACATCACGCAGCACTTCCGCGCTGGATTGGCCTTCGGACGGTGTGGCCTGGCGCCCGGCGCTGATGGTGCGATGCAGCGCGGACACGATCCCGGAGGTGACCGTCTCGGAAAGGCCGAGCGGGCTGCCGACCGCCAGCACGGTATCGCCTACGTGCAGCCCGGACGCGGAGCCGAGCCGGGCTGGGGTGAGGCCGGAGACCCCGGTGGCGCGGATCACTGCGATGTCTACGGCCGGATCCTGCCCGACGATAACCGCCCGGGCAGATCGCCCGTCGGCGAAGGTCACCCTGATCTCGCCCGCTCCGCCGGCCGCACGCTCGATGACGTGGTTGTTGGTCACGATCGTGCCGTCTGAGCGCAGGATAACTCCCGAGCCTTCCCCGGTGCCGCTGGCGGTGGCCACCATGATCGTGACGACGCTCGGCGTCGCGACGGCGGCCGCGATGGCCAACTGCTGGCTAGCCGGTGCGGTGGCGCCGTGCCCTGACGGGAGCGAGGCCGCGGCGACGGTGCTGGTGTCCGGGGAATAGTGCAGCGCGATCACCGCGCCCGTGACGCCGCCGGCAGCCGTCAGCGCGAACGCCGCCGCGACGGCGAGGAAGTACCGGGTGAGCCTCCGGCGGCGTCTCGTCCCGGGCGGGCTGCCGCCTTGACCAGCCGATGCCGGCTGACCGGCCAGCAGCGCCCCGGTGTCGAAGCTCATCTGACCGTAAGTGCCGTGATCCAACCTGCCCGCCCGGTAACCCGGTTCCTGCGCCATCGCTGTGCACTTTCTCGATAATTCCGCGTTTGTAACCGAGCGTGGCGGCGTAGCGGATTCTCGGGCAGGGACTTACGTCACTGAGAACCGGGCCGACCGGCACCAGCCGCGGGCCGGGTAAATGACCTGGCAGGCGTCAGCTGGCGGCCGGCGCTGACGGTGCCATGCCTGGTTGCCGCAAGCACGGCGGCACCTCGGGGTTCGGCTTCGACTGCTCCGGGTTCACCTACTCGGTCTACCGCGCCTACGGGCTGGCCGTCTCCTCTCCCGCGACGCCGATCAGCAGGCCGTACCCAGCGGGCCCGTATCGCGCAGCGCACTGCAGCCCGGTGACCTGGTGTTCTTCCGCGGCAGTCCCGCAGGCGAGGTCACCCATGCCGGCATGTACAGCGGCAGCGGGAACTTGATCGACGCCCCGAACACAGACTCCGTGATCGGTATTGAGCCGGTCTCGTCGTTCTCTTACTACGCCGGTGCCCGGCGCTACCTGCCGGGCTGAACGGACGGCACCCGACGCACGTCCCGCGGTCGTGCGGAATGGGAACGCGGCTTGCTGGTGCCGGTGTCGCTTATCCGGTCAGGGCATCGAGGGTGACGAACGAGTAGCCGCGGGCCCGCAGCTCGCTGATCACCTGTGGCAGGGCGGCGGCGTCGAACGTGGTGTGATCGTCGGGATTGGATCCGACGTGCATGAGGACGATCTCACCGGGCCGGAGCCCCGCTAGGACGCGTGCGGCCACGACCGAGGCGCTGATGTGCCCGGCCGTCCCCTCCCATCCCAGGGTGTCAACGGTCCAGCGCACTGGTATGTAGCCGGCCTCGTTGGCGAGCGCGATCGTCCGTGCGTCGGCGTCACCGTAGGGGAACCGGAACAGTGGCGCCGGATTCTGGTCGGTGACCGCCATGATCTGCGACGCCGCGCCGGTGATCTCGCGGCGGACCGCACCGTCGCTGAGCTTGGTGAGATACGGATGGCTGATCGTGTGATCGCCGATCCGCTCGCCGGCCGCGGCGATCGCCCTGGCTGCGGACGGAAACGCGGTCACGAAGTTGCCGGTCAGGAAGAAGGTGGCGGGCACGCCGTCGCGGCGCAGCGTCGCAAGGATCGAGCTGACGGCGTCGGCGTTGGCACCCGCGTCGAAGGTCAGGGCGACAACGTGCCGCGTCGTCGGGATGTCGGTCCAGTCAGTCCCGGCCAGGCGCCCGGTGACTGGAGGCTGCCCCGACGCGGGGTGGCTTGGCGATGGTGCGGGCGAGACGGAGGCAGGACGGCTTGCGGGGGACTGCGTGGCCGGTCCGGCCGGGCTGCTGGAGGGCGTCCCGGTGGCCAGGGCCGGCCGCGTCGGCGTGGATGACTGGACTTGAGGTGGCCCCGACGCCGTGGTGCCGCCGGCGCATGCTGCCAGCCCTGTGAGGGCGGCGGCCGTCGCAAACTGAGCGATCCACCGCGTTGTCATGGGCCTAGCATCGGCTAACGCAGGTAACGCCGCGGCAGGCCGTCAGTCCCGAGCCCGCAGGCGAAAGTCCTGTCTTTGCCCGCTAGGCGGGCCGCGCTGCTGCAGCCGGCTTACCTGGCTCGCCTTCGCGTACGTCCCCCGCCAGAGACAGATAGCTCTCGTCCTCCTGGGTGGTATGCAGCCTCAGGATGGCATGCAAGCCGTACAGCAAGGCCCGCAGGTCGGCGATGTCAGCGTCGTCGGGCTCCTCGTCCCCGATGTCGTCCAGGAGCTGGCTGAGCCGCCGGACCTGGTGGGCGATCTCGGCATGACCGCGGCTCATCGTCGCCGTGGCCTCGTGCGAGCCGAGCACGCGGTCCAGCGCAGGGTACAGTTCGTTCTCCTCGGCCTGCTCGTGCGGCACGACCTCGGTCACCAGCGCACGATGCGCCCGCCGGACGCGGGCGATAGCGTCGTCGGGCGAGCTGAAGCCGAGCGAGTCCGCCGTGGCCCGAAGCTCTTCGATGTCGGCCCTGATGGCCTCATGCTCGTCCTGGAACCGGCGGGTCAGCTCGGCATCTGCCGGGCCGAGGCGGCTGACTGCCGCCGGCGGGCGCAAGGCGCGCAGCGCGTTCAGTATCACCGCCACGTCGATGCCTTCCTGCAGAAGAGCACCCCACACTGCGGGCAGCAGCCCGGCGGCGGCCGCGCCCATAGCCACCAGTGACATGGCCATCCCGGCAAGCACGCTCTGCAGGGCGATCCGCCGCGTCCGCCGGGCGACGGACATCACCTCGCCGAGCCGGTCTAGCCGGTCGACAGTAAGCACCGCGTCGGCTGCCTGGGACGAGGCGGTGGCGCCCCGCGCTCCCATGGCGACGCCCACATCTGCCAGCGCGAGGGCCGGCGCGTCGTTGATGCCGTCGCCGACCATGACCACGGGTCCGTTGTGCCTTTCGAGGCGCACGGCGTCTAGCTTGTCCGCCGGGCTCCGCTCGGCAAGCACGGCGTCCACGCCGATGATCGATCCGACTGTCTCGGCAACCTCGGCGCGGTCGCCGGTGACCATGACGATACGGTTGACGCCACCCGCCCGCAGCGCCCGGATCGTCCTGGCAGCATCTGGCCGGAGGGGATCGTCCAGAATCAGCACGCCAGCCGACTCTCCGTTCACTGCTACGAACACTGTCAGCGCGCCATCAAGCCGGGCCCGCCGGCGGGCGGTCTTTGCCCATCGCGGGCTGTCCGCGGAACCACCGATCCCGCACCAGGCCGCCTTGCCCACCGCGACCTGATGTCCGTCGACCGCGCCGCGGATGCCAAGGCCCGGCACCTCCTCGACCTGCTCGGGCGTGCTGAGCTGGCACCCCCGGTCCCTGGCGCCGCGGACGACGGCGTCGGCCAGCACGTGCCCGGACGCCTGATCGAGCGAGGCGGCGAGCCGCAGCACCTGATCAGGCGGCCAGCCGCCAGCCGAGACTGTTGCGGCGATCGCCGGATGCCCGCTGGTGAGCGTGCCCGTCTTGTCCAGCAGCAGCGTGGTGCACCGCGCGAGCTGCTCCAGGACTCCGCCGCCCTTGACGACGACGCCGCGCCGGGCCGCGACGGACATGCCCGACACCAGCGCGACCGGCGCGGCCAGGATCAGCGGGCACGGCGTGGCGACGACCAGGACGGCAACAGCCCGGTCGGCGCCGCCGAACGCCCACGCAAGGCCGGCCGCGGCGAGGGTAACGAGCAGGAACCAGATCGCATACCGATCAGCCATGCGCACGAATGGGGTCTGCGCCTGCTCGGCCTCGGACACCAGACGGACGATCCCGGCGTACGTGCTGTCCGCCGCCTTCGCGCGAGCGCGCAGGTCGAACGGCGGGCCGGTGTTCACCACACCGCTGCTGACCTGGTCCCCTTGCTGGCGCTCGACCGGAACCGGCTCACCGGTGAGCGCCGACTCGTCCAGGACCGCGCGGCCAGCCGCGACAGAGCCGTCCACCGGGACGAGATCGCCACGAGCGACCAGGAGCACGTCGCCCGGCACGATGTCGTCGAGCGGCACCTGCTCCAGCCCGCCGTCCCTGTACCTGCGGCCGGTCCTGGGCGCGCGCTCCAGCAGCGCGGTGAGGTCGCGGCGGGCCCGCGCAGCCGCCCATCCTTCCAGCGCCCGCCCGCTGGCCAGCATGACTGTGATTACCGCCCCCGCCAGCAACTCGCCGACGGCTATAGCGCCCCCCAGCGCCAGCACGGCGATGATATCGACGCCCGCGCGGCCCCGGCGCAGACTGTCAGCCGTCGCCAGGAGAGCGTATGCCAGCCCGCACGCGCTCACGGCAAGCCAGGCGGCATCGCCGGCTACAGGCTGCCCCAACAGGTGCAGCCCACCGCCGACCCCCAGGCCAGTGACAGTGACCACGAGCAGACCAGCCGCCACATGCCGCGCCAGCCAAAGGACTTTCTGCCGCAAGAAACTCGTCACGTTACCGACCTTGCCGCGCGTGCTCCTGTTCAGGCAGAGCCCAAGGCCTGACCGAAGCGGGCCCTTCGGCCCTAACCGGCGGGCGAGGCTGGGCCTGGCTGCGGCATCAGGGTATGTGAGGCCCAACCTGCCCGCCCATGCTCAGCGCCAGCCCGAGACCGCGCCAAGATCATCCATCGCCGTGTTTGCTCGTCGTTTGCTCGTATGCCGCGGTACCGCCCGTCAGCACCCATCACCATGCGACATCCGCCGTCGGGCCTGACGTGCACGAACCAGCACCATGCAGTACTCTCTGACATAACCTGGTATTACAGGAGATACAAGGACGCGGACTCTGAATCCGCGGGTTCGGGGTTCAAGCCCCTGACAGCGCACCCGTTCTGACCTGTGCGGATGCGGGATCGGCACGTCAGCGCTGAGCTTGTGTGGGGCCGGACTGGGTCATTCTGGGCCGCCGTCACCAGTCCGTACAAGAGCGCTCCCAGTGAAGTCTGCGCGGGCCGGACGGCAGGCACCATTTAGCGCGGCCGGGAGCGCATTACCAGCCGGACGTGCACGGATGTCGGCTAGCTGCCGCCGACGGCGGCGGGTGCCGGGGACGAGGCACCCGGCCCTGATGATCAGGAAAGCGACCTTCTCCGAGGCGGCGCGGGCGACGTCGGGCAGCACCGAGGTAGAGGTGCCGGCAGTCAGCACAAGGCTGGAGTGACCGAGCATCTCCTGCACGGTGCGCAGGTCCACGCCTGCGGCCAGGGCCAGCGTGGCCGCGCCATGACGCGGGTCGTGCAGCCGCACTGGCGGTCATCAGCCTAGAAGGGCGTCCGGCCTTGCTCTTAGCGCAGGCCATCCCACAGCTGCCGCTCGCTGCCGTGCGGGTCCTGGACGACCGCGCTGCGGGTGTTGAAGACCATGGTCGCGCGGCCCTCGGTGGTGTAGCGGGACCATCCGGGGTCGCCGGTGCTGGCGAAGCTGACCCACGCGCGGTGCATGGTGTCGGCTAGGCCCTGCGGCGGCTCGGAGCCCAGGAGCCAGTCGGCTCCGTCGGATTGCAGGGTGTCGAAGACGAATGCGACGTCGGCGTAGTGGCAGGCGCCGAGCCGTCCGCCCCGCTGCGGCGTGGTCCAGGCGAACTCGTACACCCAGGTGGGCGACTGGGCGCGTGCCTCGGCGACGCGAAGGGCAGGGATGCGGAAAAACCAGTCCCCGGACACGGCCGCGAGAATGTCGCCGGCTGATGCTCCCGGCCGGTTTGCCCGGTAGGCGGAGAGCGCCGCGTGGCTGAGGCCGTATGCCGTGGCGGCGGCCTGCAGGACCGTGTCGTCGATGTAGTCGACGGCTCCGGTCGGCACCATGAAAAACCGCTGCTCGTCGGCGTTTGTCCCGATCAGGACGTCGACGTCGCGGCCTGCGCCTGATCGCAGTCCGTCCAGCGGCAGGGCCGGCAGGATGTCGCCGTCGATGACGGGCTCGAAGACCATCAGGTTGGCGGTGATCTCGGCCCAGCGGGCCGGATCGGGGGCTGCCTGCAGGTCCAGGCCGAGTGCGTCCTGCGCCCCGAGGAGCTGCTGGACCGGGACAGCGGCGATCGCCTGCCGGGTGGGCGGGACTCCGAGCTGCTCGGCCAGGTAGCCGCCGGCGCGCGCTGCCGTTTCCGGCGTCAGGGCGTGCTGGCCGGCGCCACTCTGGGCGATGGCACGGCGGAACAGCCCGGCGGCGCGCGGCATTGACAGCAGCGTGATGACGCTCATCGCGCCGGCGGACTCCCCAGCCAGAGTGACTCGGGCGGGGTCGCCGCCGAAGCTGGCGATGTTGTCGTGCACCCACTGCAGGGCGGCGACCTGGTCGAGCAGGCCGACGTTGGCTGCGCCGTCGTCGAGGAAGAGGAAGCCGTCCGCGCCGAGGCGATAGTTGATGGTGACGCAGACGACGCCGTCCCTGGCGAAGGCGGTGCCGTCGTACTGCGGGACCGCGCCGGAGCCGTTGGTGAATGCGCCGCCGTGGATCCAGACCAGGACCGGCAGGCCGGCGCGGCCCAGGTCCGGTGTCCAGATGTTGAGGTTGAGGCACTCCTGGCCTGGAATGACGGGCTCGGGCAGCAGCGTGTCGAACGGCGCCGCGTAGGGGCTCTTGGGAACTGTGGGCCCGAATTCGGTACAGTCCCGGATGCCGTCCCATGATGGCGGCGGTTCGGGAGCGCGCATGCGCCGCGGGCCGAACGGGGATGCCGCGTAGCGGATGCCCTTGAACGCGTGCACGCCGTGGGAATAGCTTCCCTCGACCATTCCCTGCCTGGTCTGAGCCGTGGCCATGCTGTCGTTCCTCTCCTGGGATTGCTGATGGCGGGCGAAATCTCAGGCGCTACCTGATGCCGCGGGCGGGGAGGTGCCGCCGAGGTAGCTGGCTTCCAGCACGTCGGCCTGCGCGCGCAGCTCCGCGGCTGACCCGGCCGTCACTACCCGGCCGCGGCTGAGCACGTACGCGCGGCCGGCCACGCTAAGCGCGGCTGCGACATGCTGCTCGACGAGCAGGACTGCCAGCTGCCGGTCAGCCGCGATGGTGCGCAGGGCCGGCAGCAGCCTGTCCAGCACGACGGGGGCCAGGCCGTGACTGAGCTCGTCGATGAGCAGCAGCTTCGGGCTGGAGACCAGCGCGCAGCCGAGGCCGAGCATCTGCTGCTCCCCGCCGGACAGCAGCCCGGCCTTGCGCCTGGTGAGCGACCGGAGTGCCGGGAAGTGGTCGAAGACCTCGTCCGCAGCGCCGGGCCTGCCGCGGCCGAGCCGGAGCCGGAGGTTCTCGGCCACAGTGAGCTGCGGGAAGATCCCCCGGTTCTCGGGCACTAGCGCGACGCCGAGGCGGGCGACCTGGTGCGGACGCTGCCCGGCGGCCGGCTGGCCGAGGATCTCGATCTGGCCGCTCATCGGGGCCAGCTCTCCCGCGATCGTGAGCATCGCGGTCGTCTTGCCGGCGCCGTTCGCGCCGAGCAGCGCGACCAGCTCGCCAGCCTCGACATGCAGGCTTATCCCGTGCAGCGCCGGAGCGCGTCCGTATCCGGCCGTCAGGTCGGAGATGCGCAGCGCGTCCGCAGTCACCCTCCGCCTCCGGCGCATGCACCCGCCGGTCCCGGCACGGGCGCCTGCAGCGCGCCCGGCGTGGCCGGCTGGCCCAGGTAGGCGGCGATGACCGCCTGGTCGGCGCGCACCTCGGCCGGAGGCCCGGCGGCAATCAGCTTCCCGAAGTCCAGGACGTACACGTAGTCGCAGACACCCATGATCAGGCTGACGTCATGCTCGACGAGCAGGATGCCGACGTCATCACCGGCGACTATGACGCGCAGCTCACGTCCCAGCTCGCGGGCCTGCGCGCCGGACAGCCCGGCGCATGGCTCGTCGAGCAGCAGCACTCTGGGCCGGACGGCCAGTGCCCTGGCGACGCTGACGAGTTTCTGCTCGGCGAGAGTGAGCTGGCCGGGCAGCCGGTGCGCCAGCCCGGTGAGCCCGGCCGTGCCGAGCAGGCCGTCGGCCAGGCTGTCTGCGGTGTCGCGGCCGGGACGCAGGAGATCCAGTGTCAGCGCACCTGGGCGGGGCCGCCGGGCGGCGACGGTCAGGTTGCCGGTTACCGTCAGATCGGCGAACAGCTCGGTAGCCTGCCAGGTGCGGGCAAGGCCGCGCCGTGCCCGGCGGTGCGCAGGCAGCGCGTCGAGGCTGCGGCCGGCCAGCGTTACCGATCCCGAGTAGCGGGCGAAACCGCTGATCGCGTCCAGCACAGTAGTCTTGCCGGCCCCGTTCGCCCCGATCAGGCCGACGATCTGGCCGGGCCGCACCTCCAGCGACACGCCATCCGCGGCGACCATTCCGCCGTAGCGGACCGTGACACCGGACAGGCTGAGCACCGCGGCGTGCGTGGCCTCGGTCCCGCGGGCTGGTGCGCCAGCCGGGCTTCCCGGTGTGGCCTGCACCGAGACCCCCGGCCGCCCCGGCAGACGGCCCGGGGTGCCGTCCTGGGCCGCGCGCAGATCCGCACGCCAGCGGGCGCCGGCGGGCTGGCCGGGGCCCGGCTCAGGAGCCTGCGCCGGGCCGGGGGCCGGGGCGGCAGTAAAGCCTCGGGCGTCTTCCAGGATGCGCGCTGTCCCGCCTGTCGGGGGGGCAGCCGCGGCGGCCACGCGTGCGGCAGGATCCGGGCCAGGCACACGCCGGCCCTGGCGCGGCAGGCGCGCGCGCCAGGCTCCGGCCATTCCCTCAGGATTGAAGATGGCGGTCAGGATCAGGCCGACGGCGACGATGAGCTGGTAGATGTTGCCCGACATCGGCACCAGCCGGTTGACGACCACGAAGACGATGCCGAGCGTCGCCAGCGTGCCGGCCGTCAGCGCGCCGCCGACGCTGGTGATGCCGCCCAGGTAGGCCAGCATCAGCCAGGCCAGTCCGGTGAGCGCGGTGAAGGACGCGACCGACACCGAGCCATAGCTGTAGCCGATCAGCGAGCCGCCCAGGCCTGCGATGAAGGCGGACAGGCCGAAGCCGGTGAGCTTGGTGGCGGTGACGCTGATGCCGACCGAGGCGCTGACCCGCTCGTTGGACCGCACCGCTAGCATCTGCCGTCCGGTGCCGCTGCGCGTCAGGTTAGCCACGGCCCACGCGGCCAGGATCAGCACGATCAGGCACAAGATGCCGAAGCCGAGCCGGGCAGTGTCGGATCCACCGCGCACCGACAGGTCCAGCCCTGGCAGCAGCGGCGGCGGCACGGCGGCCCCGAAGACGCCGCTGAGCGCAGTGTTGGAGAACACTGCCTGCTCGAACGCCAGCCCGAGGGCCAGCGTGACCACCGCAAGCTGGGTGCCGCGGACCCGCAGTGCCGGCAGCCCCACCAGCAGGCCTAGGGCGGCGGCGATGAGCGCGGCCAGGACTGGCGCCCACGGGAACCCGAGGCCGGCGGTGGCGAGCTTGGACAGCGCGAATCCGCCGACGCCGGCGAAGGCTGCCTGGGCGAAGGAGACCTGGCCGAGCAGCCCGGTCAGCACGACAAACGACAGCGCCACGATGCCCATGATCATCGAGGTGATGATGCCGAACCGGTACGAGCCGCCGGTGACCAGCAGCGCCACGAGCCCGACTAGCAGCAGGCCCGCCAGCAGCCGGAACCGGTGGCGGACGACGGGCACCACCGGCAGCCTGACGGCTGCGAGCGAGTCGCGCGCCGGCAGCGATTTCCCGAGCAGGAACAGCACCACGATGACGGCGAGGAGCGGCACGGTCGAGCTGATTCCGGTGCCTGCCCACGACGGCCACCATGGCTGGCTGGAAAGGTAGGTCACCCCGGACCCGAGCATGCCAAGAACCAGGCCGGCGATGACGGCCGGGCCGATCGAGCTGAGGCGGCCGGCCAGCGCGCAGGCGAGCGCGGGCACGACATACAGCGTGTAGCCGGTGGCGCTGAGCCCGGTCACCGGCGCGGCCAGCACCACCATGAACCCGGCGATGCCGGAGGCCAGCATCCACGACACGGCGGCGAGCCTGTCGGTGTTGAGGCCCGCGAACGACGCCGTGCGCGGGTCGTCGGCCGCCGCACGCAGTGCCAGGCCGGTCCGGCTGTACCGGAACCAGGCACCGGCCGCAACCGCCGCGAGGGCCACGATCACGGCGAGCCACAGCACGTCCTGCGGGATCGTCACTCCGCCGATGGCCAGGCTGCCCGACGGCAGGATGGGGGCCACGATCACGGTGGAGCTGCCGAACCGTTGCACGATCAGCGCCTGCAGGGCGAGCATCACCCCGGCGGATGCCACCACCTTGGCCAGGACCGGCGCCGATCGCAGCGGCCGGAACACCAGCACGTGCACGGCGAGGCCGACCAGTACCCCGGCGACGACGCAGATCAGCACCGCGGGTATCACCGGTAGCTGCCGGGCCAGGTGGACCGACGGATGAACGAGCACCACCGGGAAGACGAGCGTGCCGCTGGAGCGCAGCTGGCTGTAGACGTACCCGCTCCAGGCGCCCATCGCCCCGGCAGCGAAGTTGATGACGCCCGTTCCCTTGTAGGTGATGACCAGGCCCAGGGACAGCGCCGCGTACACGGCGCCGCTCCCCAGGCCGGCCAGCAGGATCGTCAGGAACACGGCCACTGGTCAGCTACCCCAGCAGCCCGGCGGTGTTGAGCCAGCCGCTGCCCACCAAGGTGCGGACCGGGCCGTTCGGGCCGACGGTGACCTTGAACATCAGCATGTCCGCGTTGCAGGCGGCCGACTCGAGGGCGCCGAGGGGCCGCTTCGCGCAGTTCACCGGCGGGCCGAGGAAGCCGGGCACGTCAGCCTTGGCGAGGGCGGCCTTGAGCGAGGCGGCGGTTACCGGGCCGTGGATCCCCTTCATGATCTCGGCGAGTTCCATCATGGTGGCGAAGGACGCGGTGGCGAAGCCGTTGAGGCTCGCGCTCTGGCCGTCGGCGTCCATGGCTGCGGTGTAGGTCTTGATCTGCGCCTGCACGGCGGGCGGGGCGGAGGAGGCCAGCTGCGGGAAGTAGTACGGCCACAGGCCGAGGGTGTTGCCTGCCTTCTGCTTGAGGGCGGCGATGTAGGCAGTGCAGGAGCCGACCGAGATCGGGCCGCTGAACCCGGCGGTGCGGGCGGCGCTGACCATCCCGATGCAGTCGTTTTCCTGCAGGATTCCCCACATCGAGTTGACGTGGTCGGCCATGGCGGTGGCGACGGCGGACGTCCAGTCCGCGTTAGTCGCTGTGATCGGGATCGGCACCAGCTTGATGCCGAGCTTCCTGGCGATCGCCGAGGAGAACTGCAGCAGTCCCTTGGTGGTCGGCAGCCCGTCGTAGTAGAAGTCGGCGACGGTGGTGGCGTGCACATCCTTGAGCGATTGCAGCGGCGCGGCGTAGAACGCGGTGTCGCCGCCGCCCAGGGCGAACGAGTCCGGGCTGGACCGCTGCACGGTCCCCCACGGGAACTCGGTGACGTACGGGATCCCGGCGCTGGACAGGACCGGGATCGCCGCGTCCGCGCCGATGTCGATGCCGGTGTCGTAGACCACCGCATGGCCGTCGACGAACTTGTTGGCGCAGTTCACCGAGCCGGCGGGCGAGCCGTCGTCGGTGCACTCGACAAGATTGATCTTCTTGCCGTTGATCCCGCCGTTGGCGTTGATGTACTTCACGGCGGCCTCGGCGCCGTAGCGGTAGGCCGGGATGGAGATCGCCGCGCCCTCGTTGTTCGCGAAGCCGACGGTGATCCGCGCCGCTGACGCCGGCGCGCTGGTGGAGGGGGAACTGCCATTCGAGGCCGAAGGGCCCGAGCCGCCGCAGGCTGCCAGGCCCGCGACGCACAGCGCCGCGGCCGGCAGCACGGTCAGCATCCGGCCCTGCCGAGTTGTCATGTGCACTGCTGCTCCTGTCGTGCCCGGAACCGGCACACTGGGGCTTGCGGGCCTGTTCCCGGACAGCGTCGGTTAGCCGTCCTGGGGCGGCGTTTACTCAAGGCCGGGGTTCCGGTCCCGAGTAGGTGAGTGCTTCCACACTTACCTTGGTCGGCGATGCTAACCTTGGGCGATCGCCAGCGTCAATAGGCACCAGGTAACGGAAAGGGGGCGAGATCCGCAGAGATGGCAGGGCCCCGGATGTCGTCTGCCGAGCGCCGCGCCGAGCTGCTGGCCGCGGCCCGCGAGCTGTTCCTGGCCAGCGGCTACCGCGGCACCACGACGCTGGCCGTCGCGCAGCGCGCCGGCGTCAGCGAGGCGCTGGTGGTCAAGCACTTCGGCACCAAGGAGAACCTGTACCGGCAGGCACTCGCCGAGCCCGTGCTCGGCATGCTCGACGCTGACCTGCAGGGAAACATAGACGAGCAGGACCAGCTGGTCACCGGCACGCTCGACGAGCACTACGAGAGCGTCCAGGAGTTCGGAGAGCACTGGGCCTCGCTGCTCGCCGAGCAGGGGCCGGCGCTGGCCGCGCTGATCAAGGACCTCCATGACTTCCCCGACATCGCAGGCTCGCTGATCAAGCTGTTCACCGACCGGGTCAACGCGATCGCCGACAGCCTCACCGACGTGGCCAACCGCGATGACTACATCGGCTATGACGTCCGTGCGGCCACGTTTGCCGCGATCGGCGCGTTCGGAGTCGCGGCGCTCGCGGGCGAAGACAGCACCGAGTACATCGCCAAAGTCACGCACATGCTCTTCTTCGGCTTCACATCCGAAGCCGGGCGCCGAGGCTCCCGGCACTTGCACGACATCCCCCCGGACCGGCATGGCCTGGCGGGCCGGCGAGCCAAGGCAGCCCGTCGGCGCTTATGACCCCTCAGCTTGGCGGCTAGACGGTGATCGCAGGCCTGGCAACCAGATTCGCCGACAACTGAGCCTCGACAGGTCCGGGCTGATCTGCGACGTTGTGGCTCCGGCTGATCTGCGACGCGGTTCCGGTTGATGCGCGACGCTTGCTGCCCGAGGAATTGAACCAGGCGCCCCACACGGCTCCCTGGCTGGTCACCACCGTGGGGTTGAGCACGCCACCGTGGGGGCCGGCGGAGAACTCTACGTCAGGCGTCGCCGCCGGAACATGGGCGCTGATGCCCACCTGGTAGGCGACCGGCGGCCGCCCGGCCAGCAGTGACCGTTACCGGGACATATTCGCGCCGCTCGGCCTGCAGGACGAACTGCGCGCGGTGCTGCGGATCCCGGACGCCTGCTGCGGTTACCTCTGCCTGCACCGGGAGGCCCCGCAGGAGTTCTCGCCGGCCGAGGTACTGTTCGTGCGGCGTCTCGCCCCGCACCTCGCCGAGGGCCTGCGGACGGGCCCGCTGCGCCAGGCGTGCGACCGCAGCGACGGCCCTTCGCCGCCGGATAGACGGCCCGGCGACAGCACGGCAGCTCAAGACGGAGCGGAACGGGGCCGCTGGACGGGCTCCGTGACCTCAGCTTTCGGCGCCGTCGACGAGGTCGAGAATCCGGGTCTTGGGGGCACCAGCGAGGCCGGGCGACGACGCTGGTGAAATCCAAACGTGCTGTACCAGGAACTCGGCGAACGTCTCCGCTATGGCGGCCGAATCAAACTCCAGGTCAAGCATCAGATAATTCGGGTCGTCGGTCGGCAGCCGGATAGCGCAGCTGCGGACTCCGGCCGTTTCCCGGGCGTCCGCGAATCCGTCGAATGCCTTCTTCCAGAGCTGATAGTCGGTGATCGCATGCTCGATCCTAAGCGTGGTCATCGGGTCCCTCCATCATGTTGCCGTGCAGGCTGGCTGTCGGGATTGACGCTAGGGATGTCCGCAGCGGTGCGGTATCCCGACTATCTGGGGGTTGGTCCCAGCCCGGGCAATGTCGCAGCGCAGCCGGGCACATGCAGGGCATACGCTCACGCCGTGGCCGGAAACTGGTCGCGGGCCCGCGCCCGCGGGCGCATTGAGGCCCTCTGCGCGGATTCTCACCACGACAGGACTCTGCGCCTGCAGGTACTTGGCGTGCTCCGCGAGGTCATCGACTTCGACGCATACGTCTGGCTGCTCACTGATCCCGTGACGGCCGTTGGCGTCGCGCCGCTGGCCGATGTTCCCTGCCTGGCCGAGCTCCCGGCCCTGATCCGGGCGAAGTACGCCACGACCGTCAACCGGTGGACGGTCCTGCGACTGCAGACCTCACCCGCCGCTACCCTGTGCGATGCCGTCGGCGGCGACCTGAACCGGAGCCTGATGTGGCGCGACGTGCTGAGCAGATACAGCATCGGCGACGTTGCGTCTGCAGTCTTCGCAGACCATTTTGGCTGCTGGGGCTTCCTCGATTTGTGGCGTAACGACACCAGTGTTCCGTTTAGCCCCGATGACGTCGGATTCCTCGCTGCAATCGCTGCGCCACTGGCTACCGCGCTGCGTCAGTGCCAGGCGAGAACCTTCGTAGATCCGGCGACTCCGCATCGGCCCGACCTCGCACCGGTCGTGCTGATGCTCGACGACGACTTGCGGATTGCCAGCCGCACAGCGGCTTCGCGTGCCTGGCTCGATGCGCTGCTTCCGCCCGAGCCGGATCGGCAGGCCATCCCGGCGAGCGTCTACAACGTCGCTGCCCAGCTGCTGGCTGCTGAGAACGGCGTCGACGCGAGTCCGGCGTTTGCCCGCACGCATCTGGCTGACGGCTTCTGGCTTGCTCTGCGTGCAGCCAGGCTGTCGACCGATCAGCCTGTCGCCGACCGGGCCGCAACGATCGTGGTCACGATCGAGGAGGCGTCCGCCTCGGAGCGGCTCGAGCTTTTCGGCCGCGCCTTTGGCCTCAGCGTCCGCGAGTCCGAGCTACTAGGCCTGCTAGCCATCGGGAGCGACACACGATCGATGGCACGGCAGATGTCGCTGTCCGAGCACACGATCCAGGACCATCTGAAGTCGATCTTTGCCAAGACCGGTGCCCACGACCGCGTGACCGTGCTGTCGCGAGCCATCGGCACCAGGCGTTAACGGCCACCGGGTGACAACGCAGGCCGCAGTGCTGGTGGCAGCGGAAGCCACCGTGGCCGGCCCCGCGCTGCTAGCGCGTGGCCGGCCCGCTGGCTAGCCCAGCAGATTGTGAATCGGCATCACATCTGGCGTGCCAGGATCAATCCCGACCTTGTGCAGGATCGGCATCAGTACCGGGCCGTAGTTCTCGAAGGCCTGCTGCGACTCCCACACTTCGTACACCATCAGATCGGTGTCGGGCCCGAAGCACGAGTGGTGCACCCGGCCTGCCGGGTTTGCCGCTCCCGCTGCTTCTAGTTCCTTGATGGCCTCGTCGTACTGCTGTGCGCTGAGGGACTTGGGGTGGAAGTAGGTTGCTATTGCCATGGATCCTCCTGGTAGTAGCGCTGCTAACCCGGGCTTGCTGCCCGGCCAGTCAGTGCGGTTGGTGCGACAGGACTTAGCGACGAGAATGGCGGCCGGCGGACGTCAGAACGGGACCTTCGTGGCCATCAGCCCGGCACCGGGCTCGCGAGCGGCGACAATCCAGCAGAAGTCGAGCGCATCGAGCTGGCTGTGCTCCGCAGCATGTCCTGATCGCCACTCGCCACCGGCAGGGCCGGTCAGTGTGAGCGCGAAGGGCCGACCGTGGCGATGCGCCCATTCCGCAACGACGTCGGACACGATGCGGCCGTCATGCCTGGCAGTGACCACCATGGGGCGCTCAGCCGCCCGGCTGATGTCGAGGCGATGCATCCACGTGTCGCGGGTGAAGATCGTGTCCACGAGGTAGCCGTAGGTCCAGCGCTCGGCATCGAACGGCGGATCGTTCTTGAGGCGCACCGCCCATCGCACGAGCGCTGGCGTCCGGCGCCGCGCCCGCACGGCCTTTGGCGCGACGGCTGCCAGTCGGCTGATGATCGCGGCGGGCGTCATCGCGGCTCGTTCGCGAACTTGCGTCGCCGACATCTCGTCGATCATCTTCCCGCCGGATCTCTTGCCCGCTGCGCGGAAATCGTGGGCGAACTGCCGAAACGAGGCTTGCGCCTCGGCCATGCCGAGCACGTGCGCCGCCATGGCGCGCACGTCCCACAGTTCGCACACCGTCGGGCGCGCCCAGTCCGCTGGCGCCAGTGCCGTCAGCTGCGCACCCATCCGGTCGAACTCGGTCGCCGCCAGGACCATCGCCTCCCGGTGCCCGAGGGGTGCCGCGAGATCTGTACCGGCGGTCGTCATCTCCGCCATGGCAAGCTCCCATCTAGTCTTCGGAATTCCGAATACTATTCGGATAATCGCAGGATCATCGGCTAGAGTCAAATCATGTCCTCCCCGATTCCTAACATGCCTGGCCGCCGCGACCGCCGCCGCGACCGGCATGAGGCAACCAAGCGAGAGATACTCGACACCGCGTGGTCCATGGTGCGTGCAGACGGCCTGGCCGCCCTGTCCTTGCGGGCGCTCGCGCACGCGGTCGACATGGAGCCCCAGTCGCTGTACACCTACTTCGCCTCTAAGAACGCGCTGTACGACCGCATGTTCGCCGACGGTAACCTGGAGCTCGCTCGGCGCTTCGCGGACGCTGACATCCCTGCCGACGCACGCGGCGCGCTCCGGGCGGTGGCCGGCATCTTCACCGACTTTGCGGTCGAGGACCAGGCCCGTTACCAGCTGATGTTCCTGCGCGCGGTGCCCGGATTCCGGCCAGCCCCTGACTCTTATGCGATGGCGGTCGAGGTTCTCGAGGGTGTCAGGCTGATCCTCAGCCGCGCCGGGCTCCACAGCGAGGCCGACTTCGACCTCTGGACCGCGGTCATCGCCGGGCTCGCCAGCCAGCAACTCGCCAACGAGCCCGGCGGCGACCGGTACCTGCGACTGATCGACGATGCGGTGACCATGTTCGCCGACCACGTTCTGCGCCCCGGCCGGTCACGCGGCCCAGCCGTACCTGACCCGCTGCCCGGTTCGTGACGGCCTGGCCGGCGGAGCTGATGGCAGGCCTGCGCGCACCGCGCGGGTAGCGGCCAGCTACTGGAGCCCGGCGCGCACGGACGTGATGCGCTGGGTGTTGAAGCCTAGCCAGTGCATCCTGCCAACGTAGCGCGCGTGCTCAACCTTGAGGCAGCGGTCCATGATCACCGTCACGCCGCCGTCCTCGGCAATGCGTGCGGCGTCGACGTTGATCACGCCGAACTGGCACCAGAGGGCGCCTGCGTGCATCGCTACCGCCTCGCGCGCGATGCCGGGTAGTGCATCGGGGGCGCGGAAGACATTCACGACATCGACGTGCACCGGGACATCAAGCAGGCTCGGATAGCACCTCTCACCGAGGATCTCGGTCTGCCGGGGATTCACCGGGATCACCCGGTAGCCATGCCGCCTGAGGTAGTAGCCGACGAAGTAACTGGCCCGCAGCTCATTATCCGACAGCCCGACGATGGCGATTGTGCTCGCCGTGTGGAGCACGCGCTGGATCGTCAGCGGGTCCTGGTACCGCCCGAGATCGGTCACGTCGCCGCTGCCTTCGTGCCGGCAGTCCCGGCGACGTAGCCGAAACCCTGCTCCAGGTCCCAGATCAGATCGTCGACCGACTCGGTGCCGACCGACAGCCGCACCGTCCCCGGCCCGACTCCGGCCGCCCGCAGCTCGTCGTCGCTCAGCTGCCGGTGCGTCGTGCTGGCAGGGTGGATGATCAGGCTCTTCGCGTCGCCGACGTTAGCCAGGTGGGACCAGAGCCGCACGCCGCGGATGAGGTCCTGCCCGCCGGTCCGGCCGCCAGCGCAGTCGAAGGAGAACACTGCGCCTGCGCCGAGCGGCAGGTACTTCTCGACGAGCGGCCGGTACCTGCTCGACGGGAGCCCGGCGTAGGTCACGTTGGACGCCATTTCGTGTGCCTCGAGGAACGATGCGACCGCTCGCGCGTTGTCGACGTGACGTTCCATCCGCAGTGACAGCGTCTCCAGCCCCTGCAGGAACAGGAAGGCGTTGAATGGCCCGAGCGCCGCGCCGAGATCGCGCAGCGTCTCGGCCCTGAGCTTCATCAGGTAGCCGTATGTTCCGAAGGTCTCGTGGAATTGCAGGCCGTGGTAGGCCGGCGACGGATCCGCGACCACGGGGAACCGTCCGTTGGACCAGTTGAACGTGCCGGCCTCGACGACGACACCGCCGATGCTCGTCCCGTGGCCGCCGATGAACTTGGTCGCCGAGTGGATCACGATGTCGGCGCCCCACTCGATCGGCCGGCACAGGTACGGTGTCGCGAACGTGTTGTCCACGATCAGCGGCAGCTCGCAGGAGTGCGCGATGGAGCCGACCGTCTCGATGTCGAGCACGTTCCCGCCGGGGTTGCCGATCGTCTCACCGAAAAAAGCCTTCGTGTTGCCGCGGACCGCCTGCCGCCACGCGTCCGGATCATCGGGATCGACCCACGTCAGCTCCACGTTCATCTTGCGCAGCAGGTGCTTGAACTGATTCACCGTCCCGCCGTAGAGCGCCGAGGACGAGACGAGGTGGTCGCCTGGCTGCAGCAGCGTGAAGAGCGCGGCTGCCTGCGCGGCGATGCCGCTGGCGAAAGCCACGCCGCCGGCGCCGCCCTCGAGGTTCGCCACTCGCTCCTCGAACACGGCGACGGTCGGGTTCATGATCCGCGAGTAGGTGTTCCCGTACTCCTGCAGGTTGAAGTACGCCGCTGCCGATTCCGGGTCCTCGAACACGTAGCTGGTCGTCTGGAAGATCGGCACGGCACGTGCGCCCGTGTTCGGCTCGGGCCGTTGCCCGGCGTGCAGCTGACGGGTCTCGAATCCGAACGCACGGGCTTCCTCGGCACGGGCGCCATTGTCGGTCATGCAGGCCCCTTCCCTGAGGTCACCCGGCGGCCCTGCCGCCGGGCCGGCTGTGCTTGCCCAAGAACTGGCGGATGATGGGCGTTTGCCGCGCTTCCTCAAGCAGGAAGCAGTCGTGGCCGTACGGCGCCTCGATCACATGAAACTCGACCGGCTTGCCGAGACCGCGCAGCGCGTCGGCGATCTCGCTCGAAGCCGCCGGCGGGTAGAGCCAGTCCGAACTGAACGCTATCAGCAGCGTCCGCGCCGAGACGTCCGCTAGTGCCCGCTCAAGCGATCCGCTGCCATGCTGCCGGCCGAGATCGAAGTACGTCAGTGCACGCGACAGGTACAGATAGGTGTTCGCGTCGAAGCGCCGCACGAATGAGTCGGCCTGGTGGCGCAGGTAGCTCTCGACCGCGAATTCCGGCTCGGTGATCGTGTAACGGATGTCGTCGGCAAACTGGAGCCGCCGGCCGAACTTGTCGCCGAGTGCCAGCGCGGACAAGTACGTGATGTGGCCAACCATCCGCGCCACGCCCATGCCGGCGGTGGGCGCGGCGCCAGTGCCGTAATAGCGGCCGCCTTGCCAGGCCGGGTCGCGCATGATCGCGTCACGTGCGATCGCGTTCCAGGCCACTCCCTGTGGCTGGAGGGCGTGCGTGCTGGCGATCGCAACGACGGCATCGACCTGATCGGGGAACAGGACCGCCCATTCGAATGCCTGCATCCCGCCGAGTGAGCCCCCGGCTACCGCCGCGAGCCGCTGGATGCCGAGTTCATCGAGGAACGCGCGCTCGGTCCGCACCATGTCCGCGACGGTGATCACCGGGAAGTCCGGGCCGTAAGGTTCGCGGGTCGCAGGGTCGATCGACGACGGACCCGTGGTGCCCCGGCAGCCGCCGAGCAGGTTCGTGGCGACGACGAAGAACCGGTCGGTGTCGAACGCCTTGCCGGGACCGATCATCCCGTCCCACCAGCCGAGTCCCTTGCCGGCCATGCCGTCGCGGGCCTCAGCCGCGAACCCGTCGCGGGTGCCCTCCTCGGGCGGCGTCTTCGCGAAGCCGGCCGCATGGGCGTCGCCGCTCAGCGCATGGCACACCAGGACGACGTTGTCGCGCTGGGGCGAGAGAGTACCGTAGGTTTCGTACGCCACGCGGACAGGATGCAGCGCTCGCCCGCAGTCGAGCCGTACCGGCTGCGGCAGGTCGAGGTAGTGAGTTTCGACAGTGCCGACCGAGCCGGCCGCGAGCGTCGAGGCTGGCTCCGCCATACGGGCTATGGTAACGCGCCCCTGCCGGTATATTGTCAAGCATCCCAATAGGGAATTTGGGAGCGGGCGAAAAGGGGTATCACGGGACATGACGACGGTTACCAACGGAGTCAACGTGCAGGCGCTGCTCGATGCGCGGGAAGTGCTGAAGGGCGCGCCTGAGGCCGCTCAGTTCACCTGGCGCGCGTCGGCCAAGTGGCAGAGCGGTGTGCACAGCACGATCAAGGTCAAGAGCTTCTTCGGTCTCGGCGAAGAGCAGAGCCACAAGCAGGAATCGGTTTTCGAAGCCGACCACCCGGAGGTCTTCGCCGCTGAGGACGGTGGCATCACCCCGATCGAGTACCTCCTCGTCGGGCTGGCGAGCTGCCTGACGGCGGGGGTGGCATCGGTCGCCGAGAATCGCGGCATCCAGCTGCGCTCGGTCGAGTCGACGGTCGAGGGCGCGCACGATGTCCGCGGCATCCTCGGTGCCGACAGCGACGTCCGTAACGGCTTCAACGACGTCAAGGTGACGTTTACGATCGACGCGGACGCGTCGAAGGAGGACATCGAGGCGCTGGTAGCCCAGTCCCAGAAGCGCTCCGCCGTGTTCGACGCTCTCACGAATCCGACAAACGTTACTGTCGAAGTCGCCTGAGGGCCGAGGTCATCGAGCACACCACTACGGTCGTCATCGGCGCGGGGCACGCGGGCCTCGCGGCGAGCCGCTTCCTCAGCGACCGGTCGATCGATCACGTCGTCCTCGAGCGCGGCGAGGTGGCGAATTCCTGGCGGCGCGAACGCTGGGATTCACTCCGGCTGCTCACGCCCAACTGGCAAAGCCGGCTGCCGGGCCTTGGCTACGACGGTCCGGATCCCGACGGCTACATGACGGCAGCCGAGGTCACCGAGTTCATCGAGCGCTTCGCCGTGGTCTCCGCTGCTCCTGTCCGGACCGGCACGAACGTCACCTCCGTGCGCCGCACCGACGACGGATACCACCTGACCACGACCCGTGGCGAGCTATCCTGCCGCGCCATGGTCATCGCGAGCGGCGCCTGCAATCAGCCATCGGTGCCGCAGTTCAGGGATGCCGTGCCGGCGTCTGTCGAGCAGCTGACACCGTTCGATTACCGCGACCCGGCCAAGCTGCCCGATGGCGGCGTGCTCGTCGTGGGGGCGTCGGCGACCGGCCTGCAACTGGCAGCCGAGCTACAGCAATCAGGGCGGCCAGTGACGCTCTCGGTAGGAGAGCATGTGCGGCTGCCGCGCACCTACCGCGGCCGCGATGTGCTGTGGTGGATGGACGCGTCGGGCCTGTGGGACCAGCGCTATGACGAGGTCGACGACCTCAGCCGGGCCCGGCGGCTGCCTTCGCCTCAGCTTGCCGGGACGTCCGAGCGGACGACACTCGACCTCAACGCGCTCACCTCGATCGGCGTCGAGCTAGTAGGCCGCTGGGCGGCGCTCCGCGACGGCCGCGCCCTGTTTTCCGGCGGCCTGCGGAACATGTTCTCGCTCGCTGACCTCAAAATGGGGCGGTTGCTGGACACGTTCGACGAATGGGCCCGGACCGACGGGTGCGACACTGCTGTCGGCCCTTCCGAGCGCTTCACTCCGACCCGCGTGCCGCAGTCGGCGCGCTTGCAGCTTGACCTGCACAGCGGCGAGATCGCCTCGATCGTATGGGCGACGGGCTTCCGGCCTGAGTACGGGTGGCTCGAGGTGCCCGTGATCGACGCGAAGGGCCAGCTGCGCCACGACGGCGGCGTGGTCGACAGCCCGGGACTGTACGTGCTGGGGCTGCCCGTTCTCCGGCGGCGCAAGTCCTCGTTCATTTACGGCATCGAGGACGACGCGCGTGAGGTGATCGATCACCTCACGCGGTACCTGGCCCCGCGCCGCTGATCCTCATCGCGGACAGTTTGCATGCTACCTTCCGATAGCTGACATTCTGTACCCATGAACCTAGCCAGATCCGGCCGACGCTCGCGACCGCGGCCATGAGCCTGACACTGTGCGTCCTGCTCTGGGCGCAGCCGGGTGCCGACGCTGCCCTCGTCGCCTACGAGGACCGGGTTCTTGAGCTCGTTCCCGGCCATGGCGGCCGGGTGCTGCAGCGGGTGCGGAGCAGCGGCGCGGGCGGGCAGCCGCTGGAGATCCAGCTTCTGCAGTTCCCGTCCGCCGCCGCGCTGACCGACTACATGACAGACGGGCGGCGGCTGGCTATGGCCGATGACCGGGACCGGGCCGTGGCGAGAACCGAGGTCATCGACGTGGAGCTGGTTGCGTCCGGCACCCAGTAGCACACTGGGGCACAGCTGACTCTTGACGCCATCGCGACACAGAGTCAAGATTGATCCGTTTTCGCAATGGAAGCGGTTCCATCGCGACGCAACGCTCGGGAAAGATCCATCATGCGGAATTCGCGGCGCGCGACCATCGCGGACGTTGCAGCCGCATCGGGGGTCGGCGTCGGGACGGTCTCGCGTGTCATTAACGGTGCCGCCAACGTCCGCGACGTGACCCGCGCGCGCGTGCTGAAGGTGATCGATCAGCTCGGCTACCGGCCCAGCCATCTTGCGGCGGCGCTGTCGCGTGGAATGCAGCACAGCGTCGCGATCGTGGTCCCGCACCTGACCCGTCCGTCCGCGGTCGAGCGACTGGCGGGCGCGCTCGGCGTGCTTGACGCAGCGGGCTACGACACCATCGTCTGCAACGTCGATAGCCCAGCCCAGCGCGATCACTTCCTGGCCGCGCTGAGCATGAAGGACCGTATCGACGGGGTGATTCTCATGTCGCTCCCGATCAGCCAGCACCAGCTGGCCGCGGTCCGCCGGGCCGGCGTCCCGCTGGTGGCTGTCGACGTGTCAGTGCGCGGTGTTCCGCAGACTCTCATCGACGACGCGGCCGGCGGACGGCTGGCAGCCGAGTACCTGCTGTCGCTCGGACACCAGCGAATCGCCTTCGTCGGAGACCAGGCCCGGCGCATGACGGCATCAGCGTTCGGGTTCACCGCGTCCGACCGGCGGCTGACCGGTTTCCAGCATGCGATGGCGGCTGCCGGCCTCGCGCCGAGCCAGGGCCTGGTCCGGCTCGGCCCGCACGGCGCGGCGACCGCAGAGGCCCTGACAACCGAACTGCTGGAGTTGCCGGACCCGCCGACAGCTGTCTTCGCCTCGTCAGACACTCAGGCGATGGGCGTGCTCGCGGCCGCCGACCGGGTCGGCGTGCAGGTGCCAGCCGAGCTGTCCGTTGTCGGCTTCGACGACATCGAGATCGCCGCGCTGATCGGGCTGACCACTGTCCGCCAGCCGCTTGAGCAGAGCGGCGTAGAAGGCGCCAGGCGGCTGTCAGCATTGCTGCGCGGCGAGCAGGTCAAGCCCATGCGGCAGGTACTCGACGTGCAACTGGTGCAGCGGGAAACGACCGCGCGATCCAGGTCAGCCGGGAGGGCTGGCTCGGGTGCTGGCATACCAGCGGCGCCGGCCGCGCGGCCGGCCCCGACACGACGGCTGTGCGGCATTTCCACGCCGACACCTGGCGGCTGACCGGCGTCGGGCAGGCCCAGATAGCCAGCGGATACCGCGGCCGCCACGCCCGGCTCAGGAGCCACCCATGATCCGCGGCCAGCAGGGTAGCGATGCCGTCTTAGGACAAGCCGCCCGGTGCAGCCGACCATGCGCCTGCTGCAAACGCCGCCAGGCGCGCCCACAGCTCGACACCTTGCTGGAGGGAAGATGATGGCAGGCAGAGACCGTCAGTCCAGGCAGCACCGCCGTCCGGCTTGCCGCAAGCGGCTGCTGCCGGGCGGCAGCCGACGCCGCAACGCAGCCGGGCTGGTGACCGTCAGCCTGCTCGCAGCCGGGCTCGCCGCGTGCGGCACGAGCAACGCAGCGTCAGGCCCGGTCACGCTGAATTTCTACCTCTACCCCGATAATTCAGGCGCCACCCAGATGGCGATCAAGAACTGCGATCGGCAGAGCGGCAACAAGTACACGATCTCCTACCAGCAGCTGCCCAACGGCTCCGACGGCCAGCGTCAGCAGCTCGTCCGCCGACTGGCCGCACACGACAACACGATCGACATCATGGGCCTGGACGTGACCTGGGAGGCGGAGTTCGCCGAGGCCGGCTGGATCGAGCCGTGGACCGGCGCGAACAAGGCGCAGGCCGTGAACGGCACGCTGAAGCCAGCGTTGCAGACGGCAATCTGGCACAACCAGCTCTACGCGGTCCCCGATAACAGCAACACCCAGCTGCTGTGGTACCGCTCCGACCTCGTGCCGACGCCACCGACGACCTGGGCGCAGATGATCGCTGACGCCGAGAGACTGGCCAAGGAGGGCAAGCCGCACCTCATCGAGATCCAGGGAGCCCAGTACGAGGGCACCACCGTGTGGTTCAACACGATGGTCGCCAGCGCGGGCGGAACGGTGCTGAACCCGGATGCGACGAAGGTGACGCTGGACACGCGGGCCGTCAGGGCGCTGTCGATCATGAAGCAGCTGGCCACCTCAGTAGCCGCCGATCCATCACTGTCAGTGCAGATGGAGAACGACAACCGGCTCGCGATGGAAGGCGGAACCGCTGCCTTCGAGCTCAATTACCCGTTCGTGTATCCCTCCATGAAGACCGACAACCCGACCATGTTCAAGCACTTCAAGTGGGCGCTGTACCCGCAGGTCGTACCCGGCACGCCGGCCAAGGTCACCATCGGCGGCATTGACCTCGCAGTGAGCCAGTACTCACAGCACAAGGCGCTCGCCTTCCAGGCAGCGCTGTGCCTGCGCGATGCCCAGAACCAGATCATCGGCGCGAACGTAGGCGGCGTCCCGCCCACGATCGCCAGCCTGTACAGCAATCCCGCGCTGTTCGCCAACTACCCGTTCCACGCCGACATCCTGACCGAACTCGAGAACGCGAGTGTCCGGCCGAAGACGCCCGTCTACCAGGTGGTGTCCATCGACATCTCGCACCTGATCTCGCCGCCCAAGAACATCAGCCCGGCGGCCACCGTCAAGACGATGACCAGTCAGCTCAACAACGCCCTCCAGTCAAAGGGCCTGGTCCCGTGAGGCGCCGCAGCAACGGCAGCCCGGCCGCGAGGAAAGGACAGCGCCGATGAGTACCGACACCCAGGCGGTCGCCGCCGCCGCCGCGGGAAAGACCAGGGCACGCAAGCGCCGGACGCAGCTCTCCGAGGGCGCCCGGGCAGAGCGCAGACTCGGCTGGCTGCTGTGCGCTCCGGCCGTCTTCGTGATGATCGCGGTCACCGCCTACCCGGTGGGCTATGCGGTCTGGCTGTCGCTGCAGCGCTACAACCTGGAACTCCCCCAGGCCATCAAGTTCGTCGGGCTGAGTAACTACGGGGCCGTCCTCAGTTCGCCGTACTGGTGGCACGCGCTGGAAGTCACCCTGATCATCACTGCGTTTTCCGTCACCATCTCCCTGGTGCTCGGAATGCTGCTGGCGCTGCTCATGCACCGGACGCTCTTCGGCCGGGGCACAGTCCGCACCGCAGCGCTCATCCCGTACGGGATCGTGACCGTGGCCGCCGCCTATGGCTGGCAGTACGCCTGGACTCCTGGCCAGGGCTACCTGTCCGCGGCGTTCAATCACAGTGCGCCGCTGACGTCAGAGGTGAAGGCAATAGCGGTCATCGTCGTGGCCGAGATCTGGAAGACGACGCCATTCATCGGGCTGCTACTGCTGGCCGGCCTATCACTGGTGCCCGAGGACCTGCAGAAGGCCGCGAAGGTGGACGGCGCTACCGCCTGGCAGCGCTTCACCAAGATCACGCTGCCGCTCATGAAGCCGGCGATCCTGGTGGCACTGCTGTTCCGGACGCTGGACTCGTTCCGGATCTTCGACAACATCTACATCATGACCGCCGGCAATAACGGCACCGGGTCGGTCTCGATTCTCGGCTACGACAACCTGTTCAACGCGCTGAACCTGGGCATCGGCTCCGCGATATCCATCCTCATCTTCATCTGCGTGGCCATCATCGCCTTCGTTTTCATCAGGGGCTTCGGCACGGCGGCCCCCGGCACCGACTTCGGAAAGAGGTAAGCCGCTATGGCCACTGTCAACACGACACCGCGGCAGAAGGTCGGCTGGGGCACCGCCAACTTTGTTGTCATTGCCCTGGCAATGATCCCGGTGCTGTGGCTGCTCTCGCTGTCCTTCAAGACCCCCACGGCTATTGTCGATCCGACCTTCTGGCCCAGGCAGTGGACGTGGACGAATTACTTCGGCAAAACCGGGATACTCAATACCTCACAGTTTATCCGGCCACTGCTCAACTCGATCGGCATCGGCCTCATAGCGACATTCATCGCCGTAGTGCTCGCCTCGATGGCGGCCTACGCCGTCGCCCGGCTGCAGTTCCCCGGCAAGAGCCTGCTGATCGGGATGGCGCTGCTGATCGCGATGTTCCCGCTGATCTCGCTGGTCACGCCGATGTTCGGCATCGAGCGGGCGCTGAAGCTGTTTAATACCTGGCCGGGCCTCATCATCCCGTACGTTGCCTTCGGGCTTCCGCTCGGCATCTACACGCTGTCGGCGTTCTTCCGGGAGATCCCGTGGGAACTAGAGAAGGCCGCCAAGGTCGACGGTGCGACCCCGTTCCAGGCATTTACCAGGGTTATCGCGCCACTGGCCGCACCCGGAATGGTCACGACCGCGATCCTGGTGTTCTTGTTCTGCTGGAACGAGTTCCTGCTGGCCATATCGCTTACCTCGACGAACGCGTCGAGGACGGCGCCGGCTTCTATCGCGTACTTCAGCGGAAGCTCTCAGTTCACCGTTCCGACCGGCCCGATCGCTGCCGCCGCCGTCGTCATAACCATCCCGATCATCATCTTCGTCGTGTTCTTCCAGCGCCGGATCGTCGCTGGGCTTACTTCCGGCGCGGTCAAGGGCTAGCCGGCGGAACCGGCGCGAGTAAGAGGAGAGACTGTGGCTGAAATAATTCTGGATCACGTCACGAAGCGCTTCCCTGACGGCGCGCTCGCGGTCGACGACATCAGCCTGGACATCGCGGACGGCGAGTTCGTGATCCTGGTCGGCCCGTCGGGATGCGGGAAATCCACCACACTGAACATGATCGCCGGGCTGGAGGACATCACGGAGGGTGAGCTGCGGATCGGCGGGACGGTCGTCAATAACAAGGCACCCAAAGACCGCGACATCGCCATGGTCTTCCAGAGTTATGCGCTCTACCCGCACATGACAGTCCGGGAGAACATGGGTTTCGCGCTGAAGCTGGCGAAGACGGACCCTGCCATCATCAAGGAGAAGGTCGAGGAGGCAGCCAGGATCCTCGACCTCACCCAGCATCTGGACCGCAAGCCCGCCAACCTGTCCGGCGGGCAGCGGCAGCGGGTAGCCATGGGCCGTGCGATTGTCCGCGATCCGGCCGTGTTCCTGATGGACGAGCCGCTGTCGAACCTGGACGCCAAGCTCCGGGTGCAGACCCGGACTGAGGTATCCAGGCTGCAGCGGCGACTCGGCACCACGATGGTGTACGTCACGCACGACCAGACCGAGGCCATGACTCTCGGGGACCGGCTCGCCGTCATGCGCAGCGGCGTGCTCCAGCAAGTCGGCACGCCCGCTGAGCTGTACGCGCGGCCGGCGAACCTGTTCGTGGCCGGCTTCATCGGCTCGCCCGCGATGAACTTCATGGCCGGCACGCTCGAGGAAGGCAGCCTCCGCACCGCGATCGGCAGTCTGCCGCTGCCCGCCGCGCTGCGGCAGGCCGTCGAGAACGCCAACGTCGGCCGCGACGTCATCGTCGGCATCCGGCCAGAGAACTTCCAGGATGCCGCGCTGGTTCAGCCGGACATGCGTGGCCAGGGAATCACGTTCCGCGCGACCATCGACGTCGTCGAGTCGATGGGGTCTGATGTTTATGTCTACTTCGCGTTGCAGAGCGGGCTGTCTACTCAGGTGGACCAGCTGGCAGACCTGGCTGCGGACTCCGGCAAGGCCGACACCGGCGCCACCGAGGAGTCCGTCACCGCCCGGCTGGACGCCACCACGCATATCCGCGAAGGGGACAACGCGGAGTTGTGGGCCGATGTCCGCGCCATGCATGTGTTCGACTCGCAGTCGGGCCGGAACCTGTCGCTGGACGCAGGTCCGGCAGTCGCCCCGGCGGCCGCAGCCAGCTGACGGCCAGACCGGCCAGACCGCGCCCGGCCGGCCTGCAGCCTCGCATCGTCGCAGGCTGCGGGCCGGGCCCGGCCAGCTGCCGACGGCGGACCGACGACCGGCGACTGGCGACAGGCGACCGACGGCGACTAGCCGACCTCACGCCGAAGCCGCTCGATGATGTCATCACTCCACTCGTGGGTACGCATCAGCCGGTACCGCTCGCGCGAGATCCGCAGGTAAGCTTCCGCGTCGGTGCGCCGGCCAATCAGATCCGCCGCGCGGAGCATCCGCACCACCGGGGTGAATTCCTCGGCGTACCAGCGCCTGGCAAGCTGCTCGCGGTCCATGAACCGGTGCTCGGCCTGCATGCACCGGGCGCTCCAGGCCTCGACGCTCTCGCCCAGCTCGGCATAGCACCACGGATCGGCGAAGGCGATCTTGTCCCTGGCGGCAGCCGGAAGCGGCACCCGAGCCCGGAATATCCGCTCGTAGCTCTTCATCAGCAGGTCGCCACGGCGACGGATGCCATCGGCCGGCACCGCCGTGATCACTTCGGTGACGTAGCCCTCGATCGACTTCTGCCCGGTCGCGATGGCGATCGACACCCGGTGGTGGCCGTCCCGGACGAAATGCAGGTCGCCGATGCGGTACACGTCTATGGGCGGGATCGGCTCCCCACGGCGCTGCGCCAGGGCCAGCCGCTCCCAGCGCTCACGCACCCGGCCGGAGGTGGGCCGGAACCGGCGGTCGAAGTCGCGGAGCGAGTCGACGCTGCCCACGATGCTCTCCACCTGCAGGGTCTGCAGCCCGAGCGGCCGCTCGCCCTGCATGCCGAGCGCGCCGACCACCTCGCCGAACGGGAGGATGAGGTTAACGTCGTCGGGTTCACGCCGCAGCCGCTGAGCGAGCCGGGCGAGCACCTGACGCCGGCGGGCACGGATGAAGTCGTTCTCGACGTCGGCCCGCGGGAACCCGGTTTCAGCTGGCACGACGACGTCCGGGAAGCACGAGGATCAGCGGCGTGCCGAGCGCATTCATGAGCGCGCCAAGATAGTCCAGCGGCAGGTCACCGCACGCCAGGATGAGGTCAGCGGTGCCTGCGGAGGTGCCGCCCGCCAGCAGCCTGTCGTCGACCTCGTCGGCGACCGCGAGCACCCGGACTGACCGGCGGCTGTCGGGCATTCAGCGGGCAGCCGGTTGCCGAACGTCCAGGCCACCCCGCCGCAGCGCTGCCTCGATGCGGTAGATACCGGCCTGCCGGGTAAGCTCACCGGCCGCTGGCGGCGTGATCTCCAGCCGGTGGCACGCCTCCGCCAGCACGTCAGCGTAGGCGCCGCGCAAAGCCTGGATACGGACATTCTTGGCCGGCAGCCCGGACGCGATCTCAGTGGCCTCCAGCTGCGCTCGCAGCCGCCGCAGCCTGGCCTCAAGCTGCTCGATGGGCTCGGGCGGCGGTGGCCGGTGCCGGGTCTCGGCAAGTTTGCGGCCGCCGCGCCAGGCGCCAATCAGCAGGTACCCGGCCACGGTCGGAATCGCGACTACGACCGCCAGCAGGGCCACTGTTGCCATATTTCAGTGTCAGCCGGGCGGCCGGCCAAGCGCAAGATGGCCAGCGAACCGGCCTCAGCCGGACGTGAGCAGCCGGACCAGCAGCGGCAGGTCTACGGTCGCGATCCGCACCGATGAGTCGCTGCAGCCGTAAGGCAGCACAACCTTGTCGGCATAGATCATCGGCCCGCAGGAGTAGACAACGTTCGGCACGTAACCGTCGCGTTCCGACTCGTTCGCGACGAGCAGCGGCTCGGGCAGCGCGGCGATAAGACGTTCGGGCTGATCCAGGTCGAGCAGGACCGCGCCGATGGCGTACTCCCGCATCGGTCCGACGCCATGGGTGAAGACCAGCCACCCCGCCGGTGTCTCGATCGGCGAACCGCAGTTGCCGAGCTGGATCAGTTCCCATGGCTGCGCAGGCGCCTGCACGGTAACGGCCTCACCCCAGCGGTGGCCGTCGGCCGAGTAGCCGATCGCGTTGCTTTCCCTGTCCCACCGGGACAATGCTGCGTACCGGCCGCCGATGCGCCGCGGAAACAGTGCCATGCCTTTGTTCCTGGCCGACGGTCCCGACAGCTGGGAGACCGCGAACGTGCGGAAATCGCTGGTCCGCAGCAAGTGAGGCGCGACTTGGGAGCCGTCGAACGCGGTGTAGGTCGCGTAGTAGGTCACGTCGTCGCCATCGGCGAAGCGCACGAATCTCGCGTCCTCCATGCCGTGGCTCTCGGCCGGGCCGGCTGGCCAGAGCACGCGCTCGGACAGCGCGCTGCGCTCGTCGAAGTGCACCGCGTAGCTCGAAGCGGCCATCCACCGGACGCGCTCGGCTAGCCCGGCCGAGTCCTCGCGCGTCAGCCGCTGCCTCGCGAGCTCATCGAGTGCGGTGTTCAGGTCAGCAGTGCTGAATCGTGACGGCAGCAGGTTCCAGAGGAAGCGCGCGTTCTCGTCTTCCGGGACCAGGTCGGCAAGCTTGGCGCGGAACAGGTCACGATGATGGGGAACGGGGACCACGTTGCCGCTGTCGAGGAACCGGCCGGGCGGATCGAGGAAGATGCCAGATTCGCCGATAATGCCGGTCCTGAATTCGATGCTCGACAAGTGACCTTCGCCGACGGCACGCAGGCTCATGATGAACCGGACATCTCCCGGCTGACAACCCGCCTGGTCCGGATGCGCGACCATCGACGGGTTGAACAGAGCGGCAGCCTCGAGCGCATACTCCTGGGTGAAATACGCTCCGATCAGCTGCCGACGCGCGGGGCCCACCCGCATCTCGCTGCCGAGCCGGTGCGCGACTAGCCGGAAGTTGCTCTCCAGCGTCGCGGCAAGGTCGCGGTACCCGGCGGAGAACCTGGCCAGGGTCCGGCTGGTGACGCTCTCCACCTCTTCGTCGGTCAGGTCGAGGATGCGGTCGATAACGGCCATCGCGCGCGACTCGCCGCGGATCAGGGTTTCCTGGCCGGGCACGAACAGCCTGCAGAGGCTGCGGGAAGAATCCGGCTCTAGCAGGACAGCGGTCCGCGTCAGCAGCGTGCTCCCGGATGGGGCATCGATCATTGCGAAGCCGGGGACAGACGGTTGCCTAGTTGCAGAACGGAGATCATCGCCAGCGTGGACTCAGCGCCCTGATTGCGGCTGCGTCCGTCTCGGCTGAGTCCGTCGCAGCCGCCGCCGGTCCGCTCGTCCAGCAGCGGAACCTTGGTGTCGTTGTCACCAAGGAACCAGGACACGCTCATCTCCACGCCGGTCAGCCAGCTGCTGTCGCCCGTGACGGTCGCCGCGCACATGCACGCGTCCGCTAGCGCGGCCACTTCAATCGGCTGCTGGTCGAAGGCCGGCCGGTCTTCCCCCGCGCTCCAGCCGCCAGTCGGCACCACGGACAGGTGGCCGTTCCGGGTCTCGACGGTCAGCAGCCACTCAAGCATGCGCAGGCCGTTGTGCAGCATCCGGTCACGGCCGAGGCGAGAGCCAGCCACGATGACGGCCTCGGCGATGGCCGCGTTAGCATACGTCAGCCTGCGCGTCGGCCAGGGCCACGCCGGGTCAGCGGAGGGCTGCCCGATGATGGCCGCTGCCTTGTCGAGGATGAGCATTGCGCCCGGATGGTCGTGCCACCGGTCGAGAATCTCGGCGGCGCCGAGCGTGGCGAATGCCATGGCGTGCGGCCACGCGGAGGATACTTGCGCGCTGCGGTCGAACCGGCTGAGCGCATCGTCCTGGATGCCCGCGGTCGGGCCCCGCGCCGCGGCGGTGCCCAGGCCCCACAGCGCTCGGCCCCAGCAGTCCTCTGTGCCCGGATAGTCGCGCCACCGGCGGTCGTAGCCGAGGCGGTTCCGGAACCTTCCGTCCGCGGCCTGCGCCTGTGCCAGGAAATAGAGGTAACGGCGCCCCAGCGTGATGAGCTCCTGGGAGGGCGACGGCTCCCGGCACACCACGACCAGGCCGCGAGCGACGTCATCGACGCAGTAGCCATGCTCATGGCGGGGCACGATTCCCTCGGCGTGCTCAAGCAGGCCGACGTTGTCTGTCATCCGCTGCAGATGGCGGAACGGGGCTGCCGGGCAGCTCATGCCGGCACTCCCGCTTTCTCTACGGCAAGCGAGGAGGCCAGCTCCCGGTAGGAGCGTGCGACGGCAGGCCAGAGCAGCTGCGGCGCGAGGTCTGCGGAGAAGCTGCTCATCCGAGCCGAGAGGCCGGGCTCGGTAAGCACGCGTTGCAGTGCCCGGGCGATGCCTGCCGGGTCCTTACGGTCGACCAGGAGTCCGGCACCGCTGCCAAGCAGTTCGACCGCATGCGGAAAGCAGGTGGAGACCACTGGCTTTCCAGCGGTCACCGCCTCGATCAGGACTCCGGAGGTGACCTGTTCAGGTGAGTCGTACGGAAGGAGCACCACATCGGCAGCGCTGATCATCCGGGCTAGCGGACCGGCCGGCAGGAACCGGGCGTCGAAATGAACGCGATCGGCCACGTTCCGGCTGTACGCGCGGGTCTGAAGTGACCGCCGGTATGCCTCGCCATCGCGGTCCAGGACGCGCGGATGAGTCTGGCCGGCCACGTGATAGTCGGCATGCAGCCCGCGATCGCGAAGCATTGCCATGGAGTCGATGGCATGCTCGATTCCCTTGCCGGGCCCGAGCAGTCCCCACGTGAGTACCTTGGGCCTGGCACGCGGCCGGGGCGGCACGGTGACCCGGTTGTCAGCCGCACCGTGCGGTATCACGAAGACCTTGCCGGCCGGAGTGCCGTAAATCTGCAGTAGTCGCGACCGCGCGGTCTGCGTCATCGTGACGACGGCGCCAGCCGCCGCGATGACGCCCTCGAGGATCGTCCGCTGCCGTGGTGTCGGGTGTGCCAGCACCGTATGCAGGACCACGATGCTCGGCACGTGCACGGCTTCCAGCAGGGCGACAACGTCCTGGCCGTCAGGACCGCCGTAGATGCCGTACTCGTGCTGAACGATGACGACGTCGAAGCCGTTGAGAACATCCGCCGCGGTCGCTGCGCTGGCGGCCGAGCCCGCTATCAGGTCATGGACTACCTCGCCGGCGACGCGCGGGGCCGGCTTGTCGAGCACCCGCACCACCGCGACGTGATCGCCGGGCCGGGGCAGATGAGAGAGCAGCGCCGCCGTGAAGGTCGCCAGCCCGCATTGGGTAGGCGGATATGTGCTGAGCAAGGCATAGCTCGTTGGCATCGGATCGCTTCCTGTCGTCGGATTCCGCGAGGCGAGATCCGGAAGGCCGGACCAGGCCGGCCGCATGCGGGCGTGTTGACAGGAAGCGTCGGAACAGATCGTCATGGCACGCCCGAGGCTGGCTCAGATGGCCTCGCGTGCCCGTCGGCGTTCGGGGCAGTGGCTGAGCGTTCCCGCGGCCTCGCGTAGTGAACGCAGGCACAGCATAGCCGAGGCGCGACGACGCCCGAGCTCCGCAGACGCCGCTACCAGCCGGATCCACCGCCGCGTATGCTTGCGGCACGGTACCGCTCAGCAGCTTGCCCGAGTTCCCGATCTGGTCCAGACCAAGCGCCGTGTCTTGCGACCCGCCTCGCTGCAGATCTAGATCGCGAGGCGCACGATGGGCGCAGCTTCCACCTCAGCCCGCTATGACGGCATGAGTGCCTTCCCGCAGGCCGGCCCGCCCGCACAGGTACCTGCGCAGCGAGCCATTCAGCTGACGGTGACCACGGTGATCGTCGCCGGGCCGTTTGCTGGGCTGGCCGCTGCGCTGTGGCTGCTGTGGGGTCACGGCGTCGGCCTGGCAGATGTGGGGCTGGCCGCGTTCTTTTACGTGCTGACCGGGTTCGGGGTAACGGTGGGGTTCCACCGGTGCCTGACACACCGCAGCTTCACTGCCAGGCCAGCGCTTCGCGTCGCGCTTGCGATGGCCGGCTCCATGAGCTTTCAGGGCGACGCGACCGGGTGGGTAGCCACCCATCGGCGCCATCACGCGTTCACCGACAAGCCAGGCGACCCGCACTCACCGTACCGCTACGGCACCGGGCCGATGGGACAGCTGCGCGGGGTACTGCATGCCCATGTCGGGTGGCTATTCGGCCACGACCCGACGTCACATCGGACCTACGCGCCCGACATGCTCGATGACCGGGCCATGCGTGCCGTGTCGAACGCCTTCCCCGCGCTCTGCGCAGCCTCGCTGGCCCTGCCGTTCGCCCTCGGCTGGGCCATCGGCGGCTTGCGGGGCGCGCTGCTGGCGCTGCTCTGGGCCGGATTCGTCCGCATTTTCCTGCTGCAGCACGTCACCTGGAGCGTCAACTCCCTGTGCCACCTGATCGGCAGCCGGCCCTTCGCGACCCGCAGACACGACCGGGCCACGAACCTGTGGCCGCTGGCCGTCCTGTCACTCGGCGAGAGCTGGCATAACATGCACCATTCCGACCCGACGTGTGCGCGGCACGGTGTTGACAGGGGCCAGCTCGACCTGTCCGCCGGGCTCATCCGCATTTTTGAGCGGGCCGGCTGGGCTACCGCGGTCCGCTGGCCGAACGCCGCCCGACTGGACAAGCAACGCCGGCCCGGGCTGCGAGCTGCCACCGTCCCGCTCCGCGAGACTTGCGGTGACTAATTTCGCGTCACACCGCGCCGCGAACCACGGAGGCTCATGCGGCTGCTACGCCGCCTGCCACCGCTGCGGCCACCGTGGCGTGAATGTCCAGGTGCCGGTCAAGCCCGGTACTGGCCAGCACATCCGCCACCCCGGGCCGCGGCGCGGCCAGTCGTAGTGACCCGCCGAGCAGGCGGGCCCGCCGGCCGGTTCCCACCAGGACGGTGAGCCCGCTCGCGTCTGCGACGCTGACCCCCGCCAGGTCGACGACAAGCCGGCCGGCACACTGGCGGACGAGCACAAGCAAGCACTCACGCAGCGCCGGGGCACTGGACCCGTCGAGCGACCCGGACAGGCCGGCGACCAGGTATCCGCGCTCGGACCGGCAGGAGACCGTCAGGCCGGGGCCGAGCACGAGGTCCGTCACTGCAGTTACGTCCGGGGTCGCGGAGCGATGGTTGCCGGCAGCACATCGATCATGACGGCCAGGCGATGGAATCGGAACTCCTCCGGTCGGTCAGTTCGGTCAGCCACCGACGGCAGCAGAGACCGGTGCCTTCGGCTCAGCCTACGCGAGCCTGAGCTGACTAGCAAAATATTTCCAGAATTACATACCGTTAGTTGACGGCAAGCCGCGAGCCTGACGAGGCCGTTGCCTACCTGTGGTGGCGGCACCGCTACCGGTGGTGTGTAATGGACGTGGTTGTAGTCGAAGTTCGTGCTCGTGTGACAGCGCCTGCGAATTCTGACAGCGGGTGCCTTTTGTTTATCCAGAGTCAGTCTTTCCGGCGGTGCCTGCCGCGACCCGGGTGCGCGCACGTGTTACCCGACGCTCGTACGGCAGGAGACGGTCATGACTCAGGGGACAGTGAAATGGTTCAACGCAGACAAGGGCTTCGGTTTCATCGAGCCAGACGGCGGCGGTGCGGACGTGTTCGTGCACCACTCCAGCATCCAGGCCGACGGCTACCGTAGCCTCCAGGAGAACCAGCGAGTCGAGTTCACGGCCAAGCCAGGCGCCAAGGGTCCCCAGGCTGAGCAGGTCCAGGCCATTCTAGCCCAGCCGCTGCCGGGACCGACATCACCTCGCTGACCATCGGGATTTTTCGGAAGACGGTGAACATGACTGCTCCGGACGTCTGGATTGTCAAGGACGATGGCTCCGACATCGTCCGCGCCGCCGCTGTCGCCGCAGTCGGACGTGACTACAACGGCAACGTCACCGCGCGGCTATCCGGCGGCGAGCAGGCGGTCGTGACCCTGGTGCTGGACCGCGGGCATGACGACGGCCGAACGCCGCAGGATTTCCACCGCCAGCTGATCAAGGTCGTCGCCGAATTGTCCGATACAGCCGAGCCCGCCATCATCCGGCCAGTGCATGACGTCGAGCACGGCTGGCGCTGGATCACCGAGCGCCTGTAACCCCGCGCGGGATCAGCGACTAGGTCACGCCGACGAGGCCGCTGCTGGTGCGGACTTCCCTGTCGGAACGCTGTCGCTGACCGGCGCGGTCATGCCTGCAGTTCGGCTTCGTTCGCGGGCCAGGCCGGCACTCGGGCCAGGTGGCGCATCAGCGCCGCGAACTCAGCCGGCGCGAGGCTCTGCTCAGAGTCCGACAGTGCCTGCTCGGGTTCGGGGTGGACCTCGACCAGGATGCCGTGCGCCCCGGCCGCACGTGCCGCCCATGCCATCGGCGCGACATAAGCCCGCGAGCCGGTGCCGTGGCTCGGATCAACGATGACCGGCAGGTGCGACCGCTCCCTGATGACAGGCACCGCGGACAGGTCAAGCGTGTTCCTGGTGGCGCTCTCGAAGGTGCGGATGCCCCGCTCGCACAAGATGACCTGCTGATTTCCTTGCGCGACCACGTACTCGGCGGCGGCCAGCCATTCCTCGATCGTGCTCGACAGGCCGCGCTTGAGCAGCACCGGGCGATCCACCTTGCCGAGTTCCCGCAGCAGATCGAAATTCTGCATGTTGCGCGCGCCCACCTGGAGGATGTCGGCCACCATCGCCATCCGCGGCACCTGGTCCACGGCCATCACCTCGGTAATAACCGGCAACCCGGCCTGCTGCCCCGCCGCGACGAGCAGACTCAGACCCTGCCAGCCGAGCCCCTGGAATGAGTAAGGCGAGGTACGCGGCTTGAACACGCCGCCGCGAAGGACATGCGCGCCATGATCGCGCACGAACTTGGCGGCCGAGTTGATCTGCTCCTCACTCTCGACCGAGCACGGGCCGGCCATGACCGCGAATCCGTCGCCGCCGATGAGCACATCGCCCACTCGGATCAGGGTGTCGGCCTGCCGGGCGGCCCGGTCCACAAGCTTGTAATGCCGCGACTTACGGGCGGCTGCCGGGCGAATCGCCGCGACGGCCTCCAGCATTTCCGCCGGTGCGCCGGCGGGCTCGGCGCCGGCAGCGCTCCGGTACGGGCCGGCTCGCGCAGTGCCTTTGCCGGATAGCTGCCCAGCACCTTGACGTACAGGGCCGCGGCGCGCAGTTCGTCGATGGCAGCGGCAGTGCCGGGATCGGCCGCGTTGCCCTCGAAGTCGAGGAAGAACATGTACTCCCAGGGTCGTCCGGGACGCGGCCTGGACTCCAGCTTGGTCATCGAGTGCCCGCTGCCGGACAGCACCTCCAGGCAGCGCAGCAGTGCGCCTTCCTCGTGCCGGGTGACCAGGATCAGGCTCGTCTTGCACGGGATGCGCACGTCCACGGACGCCGGATCGCGGGCCAGCACCACGAACCTGGTGTAGTTGTCATCGTTGTCAGCGATGTTGCGCCGCAAGATAACAAGTCCGCTGGCGGCCGCTGCCTCCGGCGAGCCGATCGCGGCCGCGGTGGGATCCTGCTCCTCGGCGACCGCGCGCATGGCGCCGGCGGTGTCGAAGAACGGCACTGACACCGCGTGCGGTAGCGACCGAAGGAACCGCGCGCATTGCTCGTGACCCTGCGGATGCGACAGGATCCTGGTCAGCGCGGAGAGCGGCACGTCCGCGATCCCGGCCAGGCAGTGATCCACCTTCCAGGTTTCCTCGCCCACGATGAACAGCTCATGCTCGCGCAGCAGCGCATAGACATCGTTGATGCTCCCGGCAGTGGTGTTCTCGATGGGCAGCACCGCAAGATCGGCCCGCGCGTTGAGCAGCGCGGCTGCCGCTTCACGGAATGTCGGATAGCCCTCCAGCTCGCCGATCAGGCCGCGGGCGCCGAGGTACTTCTGGGTGGCCGCGTCGCTGAACGAATGCGTCACTCCCTGGAACGCAACCCGGACCCGCCTGCCGACGGAATCTCCGCTCACCTGACTGGCTTGCTGCGCCACCGACTCGCTGATCAGCTCGCGGAAGATCCGCCGCACCAGGCTGGCCGATACGCCCAGGCCGGCTGCCATCGAGGCGACCGCGTCCAGCACCTCACGCTCACGGTCCGCGTCCTGGATGCTGCCCGCGCCCGCCGCCTTGACCTGCGCCAGCTCGCTGATGATTTCGTGCCGCTGGGCGATGAGGCGAACGATCCCGGCATCCACATCGTCAAGGTCCTGCCGGAGTCCGGAAACGCCTGACGGCTGCCCGCTTACCACGCTAGCTTCTCCGCTTCCCGCCCGCCTTGTCCGGGCATCACCCAGTTTGCGCAGGCAGAGATCAGCCTGCAGCTGGTTAGAGCCAACTCTGCCGTAGCCAACGTAGCCGACGGCGCGCTGCCCGGCTGCCCGGGCACCGCCGAGGGCATTGACGTGCCGACACCGAGGGTTTTCCCCGACGCGCGAGCGATCCGGCCATCGTTATCGTCGCGACATGAGCATCCCGCATCGAGGCATGCAGAGCGTTGGGGAGAACTGACATGTCGCATGTCAAACTCGGACTGGCGGCCACGGCGGCCGCCCTGCTTCTTACCGCATGTTCCACGTCAGGCACGAGCACGACAGTGCCGAGTACCAAGCCTCCGGCTGTGACGGGCCCGACCGCCACCGCACCGCCGTCTGCCACCGCAGCGGCTACCGCGGCTGCCGCTACCGAGCTGTCAGGGAAATGGTCGGGCCAGTACAGCGGCTCCTATCAGGGCACCTTCATCCTCAACTGGCGTGAGTCGGGGCCGCGACTGACCGGCAGGATCACGATCTCAGCGCCGCCTGGCACCCTGACCATCCACGGCACCGTGGTTGACGGCACCATCCGCTTCGGCACTGTTGGCAGCATGGCAATCACCTACTCGGGCACGGTATCGGGCAACTCGATGTCCGGCACCTACCGCGTGGCGGCCAGCGGTGGTTCTGCCGGCGGTCCGTGGAGCGCCTCCAGGTCCTGACTCAACGGACGCGGACTCCGGAGCGGCCGGGGTCCGCTCCGTCGTCTGCCGCGGCCGGGTCATGGGGGAAGATAGGTCCGATGGCCGACCGTGACGAGCTGGCAGCAGCCTTCGAGCAGCATCGCGCGCACTTGCGTGCCGTTTCCTACCGGCTGCTCGGCTCGCTGGCAGACGCTGACGATGCCGTGCAGGACACCTGGCTGCGGCTGGCCGGCGCCGACGTCAGCGCGGTGGCAAACCTCGGCGGCTGGCTCACGACAGTCGTGGCCCGCGTCTCGCTGAACATGCTCCGGTCCCGCCATAGCCGCGGCGAGCAGCCGGTCGGCGATTCCTGGCCGACGGCAGCCGACGACGCGGCGGCGTCTGCTGTTGCCAGCCGGGGGCAGGGCACGGCCGACCCTGAGGCTGAGGCCGTCCTGGCCGACTCGGTCGGCCTAGCGCTGCTGGTGGTGCTGAACACGCTGACCCCGGCCGAGCGCCTCGCCTTCGTCCTGCACGACATGTTCGCGATGCCTTTCACCGAAGTGGCCGCGGTGCTCGGCCGGTCGGCCGACGCGGCGCGGCAACTCGCCAGCCGAGCCCGGCGTCACGTGCGGGTGACGCCCGGCCCGGCGCTCGCCGCGGACCTGGCGCGGCAGCAGGAAGTTGCGGCTGCGTTCCTCGCCGCGTCCCGTGGCGGGGACTTCGATGCGCTGGTCGCGCTGCTGGACTCCGACGTCACCATCAGGGCAGATGCCGCCGCCGCCCCGGCCGGCCGGCCGGTCGAGCTTCGCGGCGCGCGGGCCGTCGCCCGCGGCGCGGTCGCGGCCGCCGCCCTCGCCGGGCACTCCGAGCTGGCACTGGTGAACGGGGCCGTCGGCATCCTGTCCGCGCCCGGCGGCCGGTTGCACGTCGCGCTCACGCTGACCATCAGGGCTGCCCGGATCACGGCCATCGAGGTGATCGCGGAACCGGATCGGCTGCGGCAGCTGGACCTGGCCGTGCTGCCGGGTCATGGTCAGCAGCCACCGTGAGCCGCCGAGCCCGCGCGTACTCTGAGCCAGATCTGAACAGGATTCACGCAACGTCTTAGCAGGCAGCTGGGCAGCCTTGGATGCGACGAACTCGCGGCGTAAGCGGAGCGGGTCCAGGCCACCGATCGGAGGTTGACGCGATGCCGCGCACTGCGCGCACCCGGCAGGGCGGCCGTCTGGCCTATCTGCGCTGGGTAACCGGGGCCGCCGCGCTGCTCACGCTGGCGGCGTGCGGAGCAACCGGCACCGCTACCGGGCAGGTTCCGGGGGCGGCGGGCACTACCGGGGCAGCTCCCAGCCCGCGAGCGCCGGCCCCGAAGCCGAAGCCCGCGCCAAAGCCGAAGGTGATCGTCTCGCGATTCCGCGCACCGGACGGGACGGTGGTGACACTGGCCCTGTTCCGCGGACCGGTAGTGGTGCGGCTGCACAGCGGAAGCGCAGACCCCGGATCAGCCGCGCTGTCGAAGGTCCAGGCCGGACCGAGCATCCGCGGGCGGGAGCGAAGCCGGCTGCTCGCGGCGTTCAACAGCGGCTTCCTGCTCTCTGCCGGGGCCGGTGGTTATGAGCAGGAGGGTCACGTGATCAGCCCGCTGCGACCAGGGCTGGCGAGCATCGTCATCGACAAGTCCGGCGCGGCCCGGATCGGCGTCTGGGGCCAGGGCCTGCCCGGCCCGCAGGAGGCAGTGTTCAGTGTGCGGCAGAACCTGACGTTGCTGGTCAGGCACGGGCATGCCACTCGTGCTGCGGCCGACTGGTCGCTGTGGGGGGCAACTCTGGGTGGTGGCGAACTCGTCGCCCGCAGCGCCCTGGGTGAGAACGCGGCGGGCCAGCTCATTTACGCCGGCAGCATGTCGACCAGCCCGGCAGACCTGGCCGCCGCACTCGTGCATGCCGGTGCACGCACGGCCATGGAACTCGACATCAACCCTGAGTGGGTGCAGCTCGATGTCGCCCGCGCGGCCGGGCGCCGCCTCCGGGCCGCGATCCCCGGACAGGTCCGCCCGGCCGACCAGTATGTCGTCGGGTGGACCAGGGACTTCTTCACGATCCTTGCGGCCGGCTGACTTTCCGTGCGGTCGGCAAGTTTCCGGAAGATCTGAGCTGAGGTTAAGTCCGGCTTATGGCCACCGAGCCGAACCTTTGGGTTATCAGGTCCTACTAGCTAGGGGAGAACCCAGATGAACCGGCTCACCATGATCGGCATCAGCGCGGCGACTGTCGCCGCAACAGCGGCAAGTGCCCTGACCGTGGCCTCCGCCGCCAGCGCAGCTAACACGGCACCGGCCCGCGCAGCGGCAGGCTCCCGTCCCGCCGCCGTGGCCAGGTGTGTGCCCTCGCACCGAAATTACGCATATCCCCGTCATGCGGAGACCTTCACGGCAATGTCCGCCGGGTCAGTCACGATCGCGCCGCTGCATCGCGGCACTATCCGGGTGGTGACAGCGAAGGCCGCCGCAGGTTGGCATGCCTACATCGACTCCAGCCGCGGCAGTTCGGTAGATGTCTACTTCCGGTCAGGGAAGCACATGGTCAAGTTCGAGGCCGAGATTAACGATGCGGGCCGGTTGACCATAACGCTCACCAGATGCGGTTGACAGGTGCTGAGCCGCCAGCATCGTGCCTGGCCGGCGACGAAGGTTGCCGGCCAGGCAGTACCGCGAACTACGCTCGATGACGTGACCTCCGTCGTGATTGTCGAGGACGATGCGCAGATCAGGGCCGCGCTTGTCCGGTCGCTAGCTGAGCGGGGATATGTGGTGCGCGGCTCAACTACAGGACTGGACGGGCTGACTGTAATCATCGAGTCGCAGCCCGATGTCGTGCTGCTCGACCTTGGCCTGCCGGACATCGATGGCGACGACCTGCTTCGGATGATCCGCGCGGTCAGCGCGGTGCCGGTGGTCGTGATCACAGCACGGGACGCTGACGATCAGATTGTCCGGACTCTCGACGCAGGCGCCGACGATTACGTGGTGAAACCGTTCTCTGCTGCCCAGCTGGCCGCCCGGCTGCGAGCGGTGCTGCGCCGGTCGGGGCCGGAAGTGACAGACGACATGTTGATTGTCGGTGAGTTGCATATCGATCCGTCCCGGCGGGTGGCCACACTCAACCGCCGGGACCTTGGCTTGAGCCGGAAGGAATTCGACCTTCTGCAGGCGCTCGCGGCGCGCCGGGGCCGGGTAGTGACCAAGCGGCAGCTACTGGCTGAAGTCTGGGAGCAGCCCTACGGTGGTCCGGAAAACACCATCGACGTACATCTGTCGTGGCTGCGGAAGAAGCTCGGCGAGTCAGCATCGCAGCCGCGCTACCTACGCACGGTGCATGGCGTGGGGATCAGGCTAGTCGACCCGGACGGCGATGAGGAACCCGCCAGTGCCACCGGTCGCGACGACCGCACCGGCAGCACTGCCGCGGCGGCGGGCCCTGATAATGGCGCCTGAGCGCCGCGCCCGGTCTGCGGCCGTGCGGCCGCGCATCAGACGCCGCATGGCGCTGATCGCAGCCATCGCGACCGGTACGGTCATGCTCGTGTTCTGCGTGCCGCTAGCGTTGTACGTCCGAACTAATGCCTACGACCGGGCCGTGGACGGCGCAGAACTGCAGGCACGTTCACTTGCCGCCGAACTGGCTGCAGTCAACGATAAGCCTGGCATCACCCGGATAGTCCGTCAGGCTAATACCGCCTCCACTGCCGCCGCGACCGCATATCTGTCCGGCGGTGCACGCATTGGCGCGCCGATATGGCCGCGCATCAAAGTGCCACCGGGTGTATTCGCCGAGCGCGCCGTCACGACAGTCGCGCCGGACGGCGGGCGGCTGGTCTGGGTGCCGGTCCACGATCCGTTCGCCGTGTGGGCAGTCGTCGTGCGCGTGCGCCCCGGCGAGTTGACCACGGGCGTAGCCGGGACTTGGGCGCTGCTGTTCGGCGGCGGGGCATTGCTAGTGCTGCTCGCGGTAGCACTAGCAGACCGACTCGGCCGATCGATCGTCCGCCCGCTGCAGGACCTTGTCATGGTCACCAACCGGCTGCGTGATGGTGACCTGGCCAGCCGTGCTCGGCCAGCCGGACCCCATGAGGTCGCCGAAGTCGGTGATGCTGTCAACGAACTGGCGGCCAGGATCGACGGACTCCTGGAGGCTTCCCGGCTCGCCGCAGCGGACCTGGGCCACCGCCTCCGCACCCCATTGACTGCCCTGCGACTTGATGCTGAGGCGCTGGCCGACGGATCGCTGGCAATCGACGTCGCCCGGCCTCGCTTGCAAGCCGACGTCGACCGGCTCGAGCGGGCGGTGGATCAACTTATCAGGCAGGCAAGAGAAGCTCCCGAGCATCGGTCGGGGCGCTCGGACCTGGCGGCAGCAGCGTTGGAACGGCTCGCGTTCTGGAGCGTCCTGGCGAAGTCACAGGGCCGGGTTGCCGACGTACGGCTGCCGGCCGAGCGGGTCGATGTGCGGCTGGGCCGGGATGATCTAGACGCGGCGATCGACGCATTGCTGTCGAACATCTTCATGCACACCTCCGAGGGGACAGGCTTCGCTGTAACGCTGAGCCGCACTGCTAGGGATGGTCCGTATTCGTGGTCGTTTGCGGTAGAAAACGACGGTCCGGTGCCGGGTACCCATCCTGCCGCTGAAGCTGACCACGCGGCGGCCGGAATCTCCGGGCCGACCGGCTACTCGGGCACCGGCCTCGGCCTGGATATAGTGCGGCGGACGGCCGAGCGTGCGGGCGGCACGTTCACGGCTGGGCCGACCAGCGCGGGCGGTTTCCGCGCGGTGCTGACCATGCCCTGACAAGCTTGTCCCGCCCGCCGCACTCGGCAGCTGGGTTAGTAGCCGAAGCCAAACGGCGGGGTCAGGCCGGTGTAGTCGCCGATGACCTTCGCGTCGTAGGGCGCGTTGAGGCGGTTGAAGCCGGTCCCGTCCACCTGGACCTTGCCCTGGCTGAACACGATGTGCTTGTGCTGGTTGATCTCGATGACCTGGTCGTTGAACTGGTCGCTGCTCAGGATGTTGCCATCGCGGAGCATGACCGCTCTAGTGGGCAGCGGCATGGACATGCTGCCAGGCCGCATGTTCGTCGCGTAGTCAAACACGACCTTCTTGGCATGCGTCACGATCACGATGCGGTTGTTGCTGGAGTCGGTGATGAGCGTGTCGCCGTCGGGCAGACGGCTGGCGAACGCGGCCCCGCTCAGCTGGCTCTTCTTCCCGGAGTTGCCGTACTGCCAGACGACGTGATGACTACGGGTGACCTCGAGGACCCGGTTGCTGTTCTCATCGGCGATCAGGACGTGACCGTTGGCCAGCAGCTCGGCGCTGTTGGGATTGCTGAGCTGGTTGAACATATGGCCGGCCACACCGGTATGGCCGTACTGCCACACGATGTGGTGCGCGCGGTTGACCTCGATGACCCGTTCGTTGGCCTGATCGGTGATCAGGATGTCGCCGTTCGGCAGGTATGTTGACTGCACTGGCGTGTTGAGCTGATCGAACTTAGACCCGGTGACGCCCGCCATGCCGTACTGCCACACGATGTGGCCGGCCTGGTTCACCAGGATTACCCGGTTGTCCGGGCAGCCCGCCTTCTTCTTGCAGGACGGGTCCAGACCCGGCGGGGTGCCGGTGCCGGCGATGAGGGTCAGGCGGCCGACTCGCTGGGCGTCGTTGGTGCCCACGATCGAGTGCGGTCCGGGCACGTTGGAGCCGTTACCAAAGCTCCAGACGACCTGATGATGACGATTGATCTCGATCACGCGGTTATTGAACTGGTCGGCGATGAGGATGTCGCCCAAGGCTGCACCTAAAGGCAAGCACGTGCGGCAGGCCGCCGCGGTTCACCGGTGCCGGGCAGCCGGGCCGGCGAAGTTGCGGGTGCGCGGAGCGTCAGCTCAGCGACGGAGCCAGAGCGTGACCACGATGCCGCGGAACCGCCGGACCGTGGCCAGCGTGAAGTGCTGTTCAAGAAGCTGGCTCTGCTGCCGGAGCAGCCCGGCCGGCAACTGCACTGACGGGCGGCTGCCGAGGACCCAGATCCGCCGGTACCGGAGCATGAGCGGGCCGGTCACGGCGAATGGCTTGTCGGTGCCGCGGAAATCGCCCGCCTGCCGTGGCGTCTTGGCGACCCCGAAGTCGGTGACGTTACGGAAGTCGCCGGGATAGCCGAGCTCGGCCTTGCGGAAGAGCGTGCCGAAATACAGCACTCCGTCACCGGGCTGCGCGTGCGCGCCCAGGTAGCTCGACGGCCCGCCGAAGTCGTACGCCCGGCTCTGCGGGGTGCGGATGGCATGCTGTGGCCCGAGCTGGAGCAGTAGCACGCAAGCGCATGCCACGGCACCCGGCAGCCAGAGCAGGGCGCGGCCTGGCCGACCAGGAAGCGCGGCCTGGCCGGCAGCACTCGCGAGTACCTGCCCGATCCGGTAAGCGCCGGCGCCGGCCAGCAGCGCGGCCCCCGCCTCGCCGTACAGGACGTAACGATCCACGTACAGCGGCGAGCCCACCAGCGACTCGAGCAGCAGCAGGCCCGCCGGGAGCACCAGCAGCGGGGCGGCTACCGATGGCAGCGAGATCCCGCCGCTGCGCCACCAGGCCGGCCCGCCACCGCGCTCGGGCAGTGCCGCCACCACCGCGCACAGGAGCAGCAGCACGGCAACGGCCGTGGTCACGCCGAAGTAGTCGTGGAACAGGGTCCGAAGCGATGCCAGGCCGGGCCGCCCGATCCAGGACACCGCAGAGTGCTGGACGACGCTGAGCGCCAGCAACGGCAGCACGGCGATAGCGCCGAGAGCTCCGGCAACCGCCCAGTGCCGGATCGCCGCGCGCCCGTACCGGGCCAGCAGCACAGTGCAGCCATGCGCGGCGAGCACGAGCAGTGACATCTCGTTCAGGTAGCCGCCGAGCGCCACCAGCACGCCGTACACCAGCCAGCGGCGGGTCGTCCGCTGCGCAGCGCCGCCACCCTCAGCGCTCATCGCGTGCAGCAGCGCCAGCGTCGCGGCCAGGACACACGCGAGTACCAGCGCGTACGAGCGGGCGGTCTGGGCGTAGTAGCTGATGCTGGGGGTCAGCGCCAGGATCAGCCCGGCGAACAGCGCCGCCCAGCCTGAGCCCGTGAGCCGCCTCGCGATGTAGGCAACGAGCCCGGCCGCGACGGTCATGGCGATGACCGAGGGAACGCGCATCGCTGTGGGGCTGCTGCCGATGACCACCCAGCCGTGCATCAGCAGGTAATACAGGCCGTGCACGGCATCGACATGCCGGACTAGGTGCACCAGTTCGCGCAGGCTCAGCAGCGCGGCCCAGTGCGTCGCGACCTCGTCGTTGCCCATGGCCGAGTCGCGGCCGATGCCCCAGACCCCGGCCACCGCCATTGCCAGCGCCGACACGATGACGGGCGCGAACCGGACCGCGGCTCCCGTCCAGCCACCGCGGGCCGGCGTGGCCACCGTGGTTGGCGGGACCGTCTCGCCGTCGGCCTGGCGGGCGGAGCCGGCATCCCGGTGTTCGGCCGGCGCCGAGCTCACGGCCGGTCCGGCGGCTTGCCGGTAGACGCGGCGAAGGTCTCCCGCCAGCGGGCCGGTGAATTGAAGTCCGCGGCAGCGGCTCGGTACTGCGCTGCCAGCTTCGGCCACTGCCTGCGCAGCCTGCGGTGCTGCATCAGGCTGCGCCGCCCGAGCGACCGGAACAGCCGCGGGTCCCGCTTGTACCACGAGGCACTGGTGCCCTCAGCCGTCGACACCACCGCACTGTCCAGCTTGGCCAGCACCCACCAGCCTGCATCCTGGTATGGCAGCGCCAGCTGCGGCCGCTTCATCGCGCCCGCGCGCGGAGGCCTGAATTGCCGCAGGGTTCCCGACGCGACCTTGGTCATGAGGTTGAGCTTGCTGGTCGGCGTGGTAGAGCTCTTCACCGCCTCCGGCGGCTTGCGTCGCGGCGGCGGGAACGCATCGAGGTCCGCGGCGCTCGCCGTATCCGGGTACTCCGCCCGCAGCGCCCTGATCTGCGCGAGCTTGCCGCCCATCTGCTGGTGCATGTGGTCTGGCCCGGTCAGCACGTCCTCGATCGCCAGCAGCCTGATCGCGACGGTCGAGTACTGCATGGACAGCAGGCTCTGCAACTGACGTTCCAGGCTCTCCGAGATCAGCGCGCCGCCCTTGGGGGCCGGCGAGTGCAGCAGCGCAGACACGATCCGGTTGCGCAGGTGGAAATAGGCCTGCCAGTCCCTGGCATCGTCCTTGTCATCCCAGGGCACCTGCCACGAGCCGACGCCAGGCAACGACACGGTCGGATAGCCCCGGTTGCGGGCCCGTACGCCGTACTCGGCGTCCTCCCACTTGATGAACGCCGGCAGCGAGAGCCCGATCTCCGCCAGGATCGTGGTCGGGATCAGGCATTCCCACCAGCCGTTGTAATCAGAGTCCGCGCGCCGGTGCAGCCACGGGGTGTTCCGCAGGTTCCGCCGCCCGAAGTCATGCCTGGCCTTGGTGTTCGGCGCGGGACCCCACCACCAGGTGTGCGGCTCGACGCCCTCGGCATACGCGTGCAGCAGCGACCGGTCGTGCAGGCTGAACATGTGCCCGCCGACTATCGTCGGCTTGCGGGCTAGATCGGCGAACGTGACGGCCCGCAGGATGCCCTCCGGCTCCAGCTTGACGTCGTCGTCGCTGAGCAGCACGTAGTCAGCCCGGCCGGCCCGCACCGTCTCGTCCATGGCCCGGGCGAAGCCGCCGGACCCGCCGAGGTTGCCCTGCCTGATGACCTGCAGCCGGTCACCGAGCTTCTTGGCGGCGTCAGCGAAACCTGGTTGATCGGTAAGCGGCTCGGTGCTCTGGTCGACGACGTAGACGCGGTCGATCAGCTCGTGGATCTCGCTCGCGTCACCGAGACTGCGCAGCTTGTCCAGCATGTAGTCGTGCTGGTTGAAGCTGGTGATGCCGAGGCTGACTGTGCCCGCTGGCGCGGGCGGGGCCAGCCCGAGCCAGTCTGCCTCGATCAGCGTCGTGCCGCGTGGCCCCGCGATGATGTCGAACCAGTACCATCCGCCGTCGATGAACGGGACCAGCGGCAGTGTCCGCTGGACAGTCTCCGGTACATCCGCGTCGACGCTGATGGTCTCAACCGGGTGGCTGAAACCCTTGGCGGTCGACCTGTACAGGACGATCTTCGATTCACCGGCCAGCCGGATCCGCAGCGTGACCGACTCCACCGTGGTCCAGCGGCGCCAGTAGCTGGCCGGGAACGCGTTGAAGTAGGTGGCGAAGGAGACCCGGCGGCCCTCGCTGATCAGGGCGCTTCGCCGTGGCCCGACGGCCTCGGTCAGGTAAGCCGGGATATCGACGCCGAACCGGATGCTGGACTGGGTCTCCCCCACCGCCGCGTTGGCCACCGGCACGCTGACCTTGCCGCCCTTGCCGCCGGACAGAGCCTCGTTTGCCAGCTCGGCGGCTAGCTCGGCGGCACCGCGCTCCATGTCTGTCTCGACGTACAGCGGGACGACGTCAAGATCCTCGCCGGGGAAGATGACGCGCTGCAGGACGCGCAGTTCACTGCTGGTCTCGGCGGTCACTTGCCTGCTCCAGGCTGGTTCAGCGGAGCCCCGTCGGCGAAGAACGGCCGTAGCCGGTTGTCGTACATGCTGAGCGCGGCTCCTATCGCCATGTGCATATCAAGATACTGGTAGGTGCCGAGGCGGCCGCCGAACAGGACACCCTGCTCCGCGTCGGCGAGCTCCCGGTAGGTCAGCAGCCTGGCCCGGTCCTCGGCGGTGTTAATCGGGTAGTACGGTTCGTCGCCCCGCCCGGCGAACCTCGAGAACTCCCGCATGATCACCGTCTTGTCGTCGGGGTACCAGTCGCGTTCGGGGTGGAAGTGCCGGAACTCGTGGATGCGGGTGTACGGCACATCCTCGTCGGCATAGTTCATCACCGAGGTGCCCTGGAAGTCCCCGGTCGGCAGCACTTCCCGCTCGAAATCGAGCGTTCGCCAGCCCAGGTCGCCCGCGGCGAAGTCGAAATAGGCATCCAGCGGGCCGGTGTACACGACCGGTACCTGCCCGACCAGACCCGATCGCAGGTCGGCGAACTCGGTGCTGAGCCGCACCTCGATGTTAGGGTGGCCGGCCATCCGCTCCAGCCAGGCGGTGTAGCCGTCGACCGGCAGTCCCTGGAAGGTGTCGCTGAAGTAGCGGTTGTCGAAGTTATAGCGCACCGGGAGCCTGGTGATGATCTCGGCAGGCAGGTCGACCGGGTCGGTCTGCCATTGCTTGTAGGTATAGCCCCGGATGAAGGCCTCGTAGAGCGGCCGGCCGATGAGTGACACGGCCTTCTGCTCCAGGTTGACCGCCGTTCCCGGCGCCACGGCGGCCGCCTGCTCTGCGATGAGCGCCCGCGCCTCGTCCGGGGACATGAACGCGCCGAAATATTCGCAGATGGTGCCCAGGTTGATCGGCATCGGGTAGACCCGGCCCTTGTAGACCGAGAAAACCCGGTGCTGGTAGCCGGTGAACGCGGTGAAGCGGTTGACGTACTCCCAGATGCGCGCGTTCGAGGTGTGGAACAGGTGAGCGCCATAGCGATGCACCTCGATGCCGGTCTCGGGCTCCGGCTCGCTATAGGCGTTCCCGCCGATGTGATCGCGCCGGTCGATCACGAGCACGCGCAGGCCCAGGTCGGCAGCGCAGCGCTCGGCAACAGTCAGGCCGAAGAAGCCTGACCCGACCACGACGAGATCAGTGTTCACTGGCCAGCCCGCTCGTCGGGCGGCGCGCTCAGCCCGGTACCGGCCCGGGCTGGCGGCCGGGCCAGGCCAGCAGCGCTCATGTCGGGATACTGCCAGTCCACGGAATACTCACAATCCGGCGGCTCCGGCCGGGCCGGCTCGCCCTGCTGCGGTGCCGGGCGCTTGCTGAAGACCGCCAGTAGCGGGCGGTACACCGCGCGGCGCAGCCACCACGGGACCAGCCGGTAGCCGCCGCGGACGACCACGTTCCGGGTGAACTCGGCAGGCGAGGTGAAGCCGGTCCGCAGGAACTCGCGCTGCAGGCGCACCTCGGAGCGCAGCAGTGCCATGCCGCCGCGGCGCTTGTAGGCCGTCGCCCCGACCCGGTAGTAAACCAGCGGCTCGGCGACGTTGACCGCCCTGGATCCGCTCTGCAGCATCCGGGCGAACAGGGCATAATCCTCCATCAGCGGAAGATCGCCGTAACCGCCCGCGGCGAGCACCGCGCTGCGCCGGTACACCACGGTGGGGTGATTGAACGGGTCATGCAGCCGGGCGAACCTGGCGATCTCGCTGGCGCCTACCGGCGGGACCCGCTGCCCGACGACGTTATCGGTGTCGTCGACGAACTCCAGCAGGCCTGACCCGACGATATCGGCGTCCTCGATCAGCGGCAGCTGCACCTCGAAGCGGTGCGGCGCGGCCACGTCGTCGGCATCCATCCGGGCAATCACGTCGAACCAGCTGGCAGCCAGGCCGCTGTCCAGGGCTGGCCCAAGACCGCCATTCCGCTCCAGCGGCACGAACGTCACCGGGACCAGGCTGGCCGCCCTGAAGTCGTCCAGGCACTCGGCGAGCTCGGGGCGGACCGGACCGTCGCGGACGATGATCACCTGGTCCGGGCGCACTGCCTGATCGTCGACCGCGCTGCGCAGAGCCCGCCTGAGGTAGTCCGGACTGTCGCCGTCATAAACCGAGACCAGCAGCGAGAAGGGCTCGTGCAACGGGGGGAAACCTCCAAGACGGCATGCCTGCTGTGCTCGGCTCAGCGGCCTGCGGTGAGCCGCCTACCAGCGGCACCTTAGAGCACAGACCGACGCCATTGAAGCTGATATTCTACACCTACCGCTGGACGGGACGACGCGGACGAGGCTCCGCGATCTGGTTAACTGTGCCCAGGATGGCGCCCACGCCATAGCCCCCTGGCTAGGCTCCAGGGAGTCTGCTGACAGCGCGGCCGGCGAGGCTCGCCGTGGCCGCGCACTGACCGAATCCGCGAGGTGGCCGGATGGCGCACGCCAGCACAGACCAGGAGATGCCCGCCGACGAGGCCGCCATGGCCGGAACTGCTGCGCCCGCCACCCGGCGGCCGAAGGTCGTCCTGCATATCGGCGAGCCGAAGACAGGCACGACGTTCCTGCAGCAGGTCATGTGGCGCAACCGGGATGCGCTCGCGAGTCAGGGCGTGGTGCTGCCCGGCCACCATCCTCAAGATCATTTCCGGGCCAGCCAGGACCTGCGCGGTATCCAGAAGCTGCCCAGCGACCCGGCCGGCTCGTGGACCGGCGAGTGGGAGATCCTCGCCAGCCAGGCCAGGCAGGCCCGCCGGGTCGCGGTGATCTCGCACGAGCTGTTCTCGGCCGCTGACGCGCGGCAGGCTGAGCATGCCGTTCAGTCGCTCCAGCCGGCTGAGGTTCACATCGTGCTCACGGTGCGTGACATGGCCACCCTGCTGCCGGCCGAGTGGCAGGAGACGGTGAAGCACCGCAATGACCGCGGCTGGGAAGACTGGCTCGCGGACGTGATCGACCGCGAGGCACCCTCGGCCAACCGGCGGGAGTGGTGGTTCTGGCGGGTCCATGACACGCTCGCCATCCTTGGCGTCTGGTCTCGGGTCGTGCCCGCTGAGCGAGTGCACGTGATCACCACGGCGCCGCGCGGATCGGACGCCGGCCTGCTCTGGCAGCGGTTCGCGTCGTTGCTCGACATCGATCCCGCTAGCGTCGACATCAGCCGGGCCCGGGCGAATACGTCGCTCGGGCTGCCGGAGATCGAGTTCCTGCGGCGGCTGAACGCCGAGCTGCCGAGCGAAGTACCGGACTGGTTCTACATGTGGAACGTCAAGGAGGCGCTGGCGCACCAGACGCTGGCCGCGCGGCCGGTGACCGGGCGGCTGGTGCTGCCCGAGGACCGGAACGGCTGGGCCAAGGAGCACGCCGACATCCTCATCGGCGGCCTGCGGGACTCGGGCTATGACCTCGTCGGCAGCCTGGACGATCTCGTGCCGCAGGCCGCCATGCCGCAGCGACCTGGCCCCGCGGATCAGCCTGCTGAGCAGGTGCTGGACGCCGCCGTGCAGGCCGCCGCGGCGCTGGTGCTGAACCAGTACCGGAAGGCGCAGCCTGCCGCGAAGCCGCAGGGCGGCCTGGGCGGGTTTGCCGAGCGGGTCGAGTCAACCGTCGCGTCCTCGGATCGGCTCAAGCGGACCGTGCGCGAGCTGAGCAGCCGTCATTCGTCCGTGCGCCGCCTGCGCATCCTGGTCTGGCGGGCGCTGGAGCGGTCCAGAGCCCGGAAGAGTCCCTGAGCATGGGCCAGGCCACCACCGGGCCCGCTGCCGGCCTGCCCAGGGTCGCCGCGGTGCTGGTCACCTATAACCGGCGCGAGCTGCTGCTGGAGTCGCTGGCGGCGGTGCACTCACAGCGCCGCCCGCCGGACACCGTGATCGTTGTCGACAACGCCTCGACCGACGGCAGCGCCGCTGCTGTGCAGACCCGCTTTCCGGCCGTTCGGCTCGCCGAGCTCGGCGACAACCTCGGCGGGGCCGGCGGGTTCGCGTACGGCATGGCGCTCGCCCTGGCCGACGGCGCTGACCTGATCTGGATCATGGACGACGACACCGTGCCAGAGCCCGGCGCGCTGCTGGCACTGGAGCAGGCACACCGCGATCACCCGGGCCGGCCACCGGCCCTGGTTGCCAGCAGGGTGGTCTGGACCGATGGCCGGGCGCATCCGATGAACACGCCGCGGGCCAAGCCGTTCGCGAGCCGGGCCGAGCGTGACGCGGCGGCCGCCACCGGGTGCATTCCCATCCGGTCAGCCTCCTTCGTCTCCGTCCTCGTCGATGCCGCCGTCTGCCGGCGACGGGGGCTGCCGCGGGCAGACTATTTCCTCTGGAACGACGACTTCGAGTTCACCACCCGGCTGCTGCGGGGCAACTCCGGGCTGCTCTGCCCGGCCAGTGTCGTCGTGCACAAGACACAGACGTTCGGCTCGACCGACGTGGATCCCGGCGACCGCTTCTTCTACGAGGTACGGAACAAGATCTGGACACTCCGGACCAGGTCTCTCAGTCCGCCAGAGCGCATTCTGTACGGGGGGGCCACGCTGCGGCGCTGGGCCCGGACCTACCTGAACTCACCAGACCGGCGCCGGCTCCGGTCGGCGCTGGCACGCGGCGCCGCTGCCGGAGTCCGATCGAGCCCGCGCCCGAACGAGCAGGTGCTACCCGAGGCCGGCCAGACCGCACTGACGGCCGGCCAGGGCTGACCGCTGGGCCGCTGCGCTGCCGCGCCGCTGCCTGGATCGGCCATCTCCGGCGCCATTGCTGACCGCGTCAAGCCGGCCTCGGCCCTGTGGCATGCTGGGGCGCATGGCGCACCAGTCAGGGCCGCCAGGCCGGGGCTCAGGCACGTCCCGGCGGCGTTTCATCGGCCTAGCCGCAGGCACAGCTGGCGCCGCGGCCGCCGCGATCGTGGTGGACAAGATCGCTGGCTCGGGCCCCACGGCAACGGACACCGCGCAGCACCGGCCGGTCCCGCGGCGCCAGAAGGTCAGCGAGAACTCGCTGACCGGCGACCCAGGCTGGCGGATCAGGCACCTGGGCAAGCCCGCCGCCATCGAGGGATATGCCGCGCCGGCCAGCCTCCTGCCCGGCGAGCCGATCACCCTGTACGTGTCGACGACCGCGCGCTCGTTCACGGTCAGCGCGTTCCGGATGGGCTGGTACCGCGGCGACCTCGCCCGGCTGGTGTGGAAGTCGGGCACCGTGCCCGGGCACCGGCAGCGCGCACCGTCCATGATCGATGCCACCAGGACGGTCGAGGCACGCTGGGATCCGTCGCTCACCATCCCCACCCACGACTGGCCCGAAGGCTCCTACCTGCTGCGGCTGGATTCCGAGGCCGGCGACCAGCGCTACGTGCCGGTCACGGTGCGGTCAGCCAGCACCACCGGCAAAATCGTTATCAAGAACTGCGTCGCCACCTGGCAGGCCTACAACACCTGGGGCGGCTACGACCTCTACAACGGGCCCGGCGGGGCTGGCGACTACGCCAACCGGTCGCTGGCCGTGAGCCTCGACCGGCCCTATGCCGCCAGCGGGGCCTACATGTTCCTGTGGCACGAACGGAAGCTCATCGCGCTGGCCGAGCGGACCGGCCTGCCACTCGCCTACGTCACCAGCATGGACATCGACGCTCAGCCGCACCTGCTCGCTGGCGCCAGTGCGCTGTTCTCGCTCGGGCACGACGAGTACTGGTCCCCGCCGGAGCGGGCGTCCGTCACCGCGGCCAGAGACGCCGGGACCAACGTCGGCTTCCTCGGCGCGAACTGCTGCTTCCGGCGCACCCGGCTGGCCAGTACCCGGCTCGGCGAGCGGCGGCTCATTATCTGCTACAAGACCAGCTATCCCCAGGACCCGATGTACGGCAAGGACAATGCGCTGGTCACCAGCGACTGGCGAGACCCGCCGCATCCGGTGCCAGAGTCATCCCTCATCGGCACCCTGTACGAGTCGAACCCGGTGGACGCTGCGTATGTCGTCGCCACACCCGAGGCCTGGATGTTCCACGGCACCGGAGTCCGGAAGGGCACGAGCTTCACCGGGCTGGTCGGCATCGAGTACGACCGGGTGAATCCTGACGCACCCATTGAGCGGCCGATCCAGGTTCTCTCGCACTCACCGCTGACCTGCCGCGGCGTGCACAGCTATTCCGATTCGGCTTACTACACCCACCGCGGCGGGGCGGGCGTATTCAATGCCGGGACCATGCGCTGGGTCTACTCGATGGGCGGCACCCGCCTGTTCGGCCTGAACGACCGGACGGCCGCGTTCACCCGGCAGGTGACCGTTAACCTGATGCGGGGCTTCGCCGACGGCCCGGCCGCGGCGAAGCACCCCGCGCAGGACAACCTGGCCGCGATGCAGGAATGGGCTGGCGATCCGATCGCGGCTCAGCACAACCTCTGGCCGCCGGTGCAGCTGTAAGCCGTTCCCTTGTGCACATCCCGGTACACACAGGCAGCGGGCCGGGTCGCGCGATGCGTCGCGCCGCGGTCAGCCGGCCGGCGGCGGGACGGTGCAGCCCAAGCAACGGGGCTTGCCGATGAAGTACTTGGGTATCGACCGCGAATCGGTCGGCGGGTTGGTCGGCAGCAGCACCGGCGGGCGAGGCGGCTGATTGAAGTTGAAATCCTGGACCAGGTTGCCCAGCTGCGCCGCGTTCTCCCGGACGTCCGGCCGGGGATCGGCCCGGCCGTCGGTGGCCGGATTGAGCCTGGCGCCGCCAAGGAAGTCATCCTCGATGAATTTCAGGTAGGCATCGCTGCTCAGCGTCTGGTGGTCGATGAAACCCCGCCTGGCGTACGGCGAGATGGTGATGGCGGGCACCCGCAGGCCGTATCCGTTGCTGTCGATCCGCGGGGGGACGGCATTGTCGTAGAAGCCGCCCCAGTCGTCCCAGGCCAGGAAGATTGCGGTGGAGTTCCAGTCCGGGCTCTTCATGGCGGCGTTGATCAGCGCAGTCACGTAGGCCTGGCCCTGGTGCACACTGGCCGGCGGGTGCTCGCTGTCCGGGCCGGACGGCACGATCCAGCTCACCGCGGGCAGCGTGCCTGCCTTGGCCGCGCTGAGGTACGAGCCGAGCGGCTGGATGTTCTGCAGCTGATGGTCGTGCTGGACGTCGCCGAACAGCGGCAGCGGGTTCCAGATTCCCGGCGTCCTCGAACTCTGCCCGACCGGCGGGCACGTCAGGGCTGAATCGTTCGGGCAGTCCGGCTGCGTCCCTTTCTGCACGTAATACGCCCAGCTGACGTGGTGGACGTAGAGCAGCCAGGTGATGTCGGTCCAGGCCAGGTCGATCGAGGTCTGGCCGGTGTGCAGCTCCTGCCGGACCGCGCGGCCGAACTGCCGGACTCCGTAGGGACCGACAATGTCGTTCACGCAGCTGCCTGGCGAGCGGTTCCGGCACTTCGCCGACCACGCCGAGACCATGTACAGGTGGTCGGGCAGCGACCAGGACTTCACCGCCTCGAACATGTGGTCGTTCAGCGCGAAGTCCTTGGCGTACGTCCAGTAATTCGGTATCTCCGCGCTGGTGTGGTAACCCATCACGTCGGCCGCGCCACTGCCGCTGCAGGCCGGGTCGTCGGGCGCTATGCAGGTCTTCTTCGCCGCGTCCCGCTGCCGGACGAAGCCGTTCATCTTCCCGCCTGCCACGTCCCCGATGGCATTGGGCACGCCATGCGGTCCGCCGCCGTTGATGTCGGCGGTGTCATGGTAGGGCCGGATGCATGCGCCCTTCGGGTTCGGGACGCACACGGTCGGCACGCCGTGCCGCATGGGGATGCCATCAGCGCCGGGATAGGTCCCGAAGTAGCTGTCGAACGACCTGTTCTCCTGCATGATGATGATCACATGCTTGATCTTGTGGATGCCCGCATGGACGACATAGCTGCCGCTCGGGCCGCCGGTGACCCGCTCGGGCCCGTGACTGACCGGGACGGAGGGCCCGCTGCCCTGGCCGCTGGCGCACGCAGTCAGCGCGGCCGCAGCCAGCAGCCCGCCAGTTAGGGCGCGGATCAGCTTGGTAGTGGACCGTCCAGGGATCACGAGTCCCCTTCGCGAGCTCGGGCGTCGGCAGCACGCGCCGACCTCGGGCTTGGCGGCAGCGCGCTATGCGGGCAGGTAACGCGCTGACAGCGTACCCGGTCCGGGGCATGGACCAGGCCGGCCCCGAGCCGCAGCGCGGCGCCGCCAGCGGCGGGTCGGCCGTTCCTGGCTGCCCGGAACTTCAGCAGCCCGGAATTTCGGGAGCGCAGCCAGGTTCATTTCTGCTCTGGCCGGGTAGTCGCGTAGGCCACTGGCACCGATCCGGAGGCTGCCACCAAGAAGAGGCGGTCACTTGTCCCCGACCGGCGCGCACCTTGCTGCCCTCAATCCGCTCAGTTCCAGCTCGCTGCTCGGCAGCCTCGGAGCACTCGGCGTGCTCCTTGTGCTGTTCGCCGAAACCGGGCTGCTGGTCGGCTTCTTCCTGCCCGGTGACTCGCTGCTGTTCACCGCCGGCCTGCTCTGCACCACATCATCGGCACACCAGGTCCACCTCTCACTGCCCGTCGTCATCCTGGCCGCCATCGGCGGCGCCCTGCTCGGCGCCCAGACGGGCTACTACATCGGCCGGGCCGGCGGTCGCCCGCTGCTCGACCGCAGCAGGCGGCCGGCGTTGCATCGCGGCGCCGAGCGCGGCGAGGAGCTGCTGAAGCGATACGGGTACGGGAAGGCCATTGTGCTGGCCCGGTTCATCCCGGTTGTGCGGACGGTACTCAACCCGCTGGCCGGCGCACTGCAGGTGCCGGTGCGCACGTTCACCGCCTGGCAGGTAGTCGGCGGAGTCATCTGGTCAGCCGGAGTGACCCTGGCCGGCTACGCCCTCGGCGCCACCATCCCTGGCATTGACACCTACCTGCTGCCGATCATCGCGGTCATCGTCATCGTGTCGCTCATTCCGGTCGCCATCGAACTACGCCGCAGCCGGGCTGCCGCCCGCGCCAGGCGCACCGGCGAGGGCGGGTTCACCGCTCAGCCCGAAAGGTAACGACGAGCGCCCGCGTAGTTGCCGAACGACGAGATGGCGTCGTAGCGGATGACAGCGCTGGTGTTCGGGGCGTCGATCATGTTCCCGCCGCCCACGTACATGCCCACGTGACTGATGGGACCGCCCGGGCTAGCACGGAAGAACACCAGGTCGCCTGGCTGCAGGGCGCTGCGGGCGACCGCTGTGCCGTGTACCGCCTGCTGGTCAGCATCGCGGGAGAGCGTGATCCCGAAGGTGTGATACATCGAGTAGGTGAATCCGGAGCAGTCGTAGCCGAACCCCGCTACGCCTGCCCACAGGTACGGCAGGCCAAGGAATCTCCTGGCCTCGGCGAGCACCTTCGCCCTGGTGCCGCCGAACGGCGCGTTCCTGGCGTGCAGGACGGCATCCTGCCTGCGCAGCGCTACGTGCCTGCCGCCGATCAGCGCCACCTCGATGTAGGCGGACGTGGCGCGCACCACCGACAACCTGGTGTCGTAGGAGACGAGCAGAACATGCTGGCCGGCCACGCCCGCCGGCTGCCAGCCGCTCCACAGCCATGCCGTCTTTGACCGCACGATCGCCGACTGCGCGGACGCCGGCGCGCTGTTGCTGGTGAGCTGGACCGTCGGCACCCAGCCGGGATAGCCGCGGCGGTCGCGATTGGTCGGCTGGCTGGGCACGACCACGTGCGACCAGCTCTTCCAGTGGCCTGTCACCACGACCTTGGTGCCATAGAGCGCCTGCGTCTCAAGCTTGCCGACAAGCCAGGCTTTCTGAGCGGTGGTCATCTGGCGCACCCAGGTGTCCGGATAGGCCGGGTTGCCGAGCGCTGGCTGGTCGACCGGCCGCGGATACCAGGGCTTCACCCACATGGTGGCGACATTGACAGCGACGAAGCACGTCCCCGAGGAGCACCGCGCAGGCGCGGCCTGAGCAGCGGGTTGAGCCGGACCAGCCAGTCTGGCTGCGGCATCAGCCGTCGCGGCGCCGGTCGCGCCGGCCGGAGCCGGGCCGACCGAGCCGCAGGCCGCGGCGAATCCGACGAGGCTGGCCACGGCAACTGCCGTGCTCAGTCTCCGGTGCGGCCCGGCGACCCTGGCAGGCCCGGCTGACGACGGTTGCGATTGATGAAACATGGGGACTCCTGATGGCAGCCCGGCTCTAGCTGGCACTTACGGTGCGCTGCGCCGACTCGGCTAGTAAGTGCCGGAAGCCACCCAGTCGCGGGCCGGTAGTCCCGGCCCGCTAGCGCGGAAGTCCTGCTAGTACCCGCCGGTGCCCGGCGTCACCAGGCCGCTCTCGTAGGCGAGCACGACCAGCTGAGCCCTGTCCCGAGCGCCGAGCTTGGTCAGGATGCGGCTCACGTGGGTCTTGGCTGTCAGCGGGCTGAGGAACAGCCTGGCGGCGATCTCCTCATTGGACAGCCCGGCGGCCACCAGGCTCATGACCTCGCGCTCCCGGTCAGTCAGCCGGTCCAGGTGGCCACCGTCCAGCTGCGGTCGCTCCGGCCGGCTGGCGAGATCGGTGATCAGCCGCCTGGTCACGCTCGGTGCGAGCAGGGCCTCGCCGCGGGCGACAACCCGCACGGCCTGAATCAGGTCGGCCGGCTCGCAGTCCTTGACCAGGAAGCCACTGGCCCCGGCCCGGATGGCCTGGTAGATGTACTCTTCCGACTCGAACGTGGTCAGGATGATCACCTTCACCCCGGCCAGGTCCTCATCAGCCGCGACCCGGCGGGTCGCCTCGAGGCCGTCAACCACCGGCATCCGGATGTCCATCAGCACGACATCGGCCCGCTGCTGCCGCGCCATGTCGACGGCTTCCGCGCCGTTCACGGCCTCGGCTATGACTTCCATGCCGTCTTCGCTGTCGATCAGCACGCGGAAGCCGGCCCGGATCAGTGCCTGATCGTCGGCGAGCAGGACACGGATCATGGCGTGGCTCCGGTCACGGCGTCGCTGGCCGAGGCGTCGCTGGCCGCACTCGCCGTGCGGTCCGGCGCGGTGGTGTCGGCGCGGTCCGCGGCATAGCTGTCAGGACGATCCGGCGCCGCGATGGTCTTCGGCTGCCAGCCGTCAGCCGGCAGCCGCGCCGTGACCAGGAAGCCACCCGGCCCGCCCGGACCAGCGGCGAGCGTGCCGCCGACCGACGCGGCTCGCTCCCGCATCCCGATCAGGCCATGGCCGGTACCCGCGCTCTTCGGACCCGGCAGCACGCCGTGGCCGGTATCGGCGACCTCGATCCCGATAGCTGCCTGGTCGTAGCTGACGGTGACGGCGGCGCTGGCCGGGCCGGCGTGCTTGATGACGTTGGTCAGGGACTCCTGAATGATCCGGTACGCAGCCAGGTCCACCGCGGCGGGCAGTTCGCGTGGCTCGCCGGTCTGAGTCAGCGTTGTCGGCAGGCCGGCCTGGCACGCCCCGGCGATCAGCGTGCCGAGCTGGCCGAGCCCAGGCGCGGGCTGCGCCGGGCCGCCCTCGTCTGCCTGCCGCAGCACATTGAGGATCGCGCGGAGTTCGCGCAGCCCGTCCTTGCTCGCCTGCTTGATGGCGTGCAGGGCAGCGCCGGCCGCGGCCGGATTCTGCGCAAGCACGTGCTCGGCCGCCCCGGCCTGCACGTTGATCGTGGCCATCGTGTGGGCGACGATGTCGTGCAGTTCCCTGGCGATCCGCAGCCGTTCCTCGTCGACCCGCCGCTCAGCCGCCGCGGCGGCCCGCTCCTCGATCGACGCTACGTAAGCTTGCCTGTTGGCGACCGCTATGCCGCCGAACACCGGCGCTGCGATCAGAGCCGGAATCAGGAAAGTCCCGCCTCCTGTCGGGCCGAACGGGTTGCCGGCCATGGTGGCTCCCAGCAGCACCAGCAGCGTCACCGCCGCAAGCGCCAGCGCCCGCCGCACCGGCACGGCTTTGGCGACCGAGAACAAGGCGATCGCCGGGGCGAGCAGCACGGCACCGTTGACGTAGCCGAGCAGGCTATAGGCGGCCACCGCGGCCACGGAGACGACAAGAACCGGCACCGGGTAGCGCCGTCTCAGCACGAGTACCAGGCACGCCGCGACTACCAGGAGGTAGGCGGCGGTCGGCGTGTACGGGATCTTCTGCGTAAGCGGAGGCTTGTCGAAGGGCTGGTTCGGATGGGCTTCGCCGTGCGACCCGGCCACCAGGACCACGGTCACCAGCAGCCCTGAGACGACGTCATAGGCCGTTGACTCGCGCCAGTGCTGCCACCACGCCGCCAGTCTGCTGCTCACCGGGCCAGCGTAGGCGCAGCGCGGCAGCCGGGACATCCCTCTGTGGCTGGCCATGTCCGTACTCCCCCAGGTGTATGGCGGCCCGATCTGCTCCCGGCGGCGTAGCGGCAACTGCCTTCCGCTGGCCGACGACCGCCAGCCCGCGGCTCGGAAGGCTACGAAGTGCCAGGCGGACGGCCCGCCGGCAGCACGTAACCGGAGGCTAACGATGCCCGCCCTGACCCGATTCGTAATGCGCCACAAGCTTCTGGTGGCCCTGTTCTGGCTCGTGCTAGCTGCCGCGGGCGTCATGACGATCGGCGGCACGACCCATCGGATGACCAATAGCTTCGCAATGCCCGGTCAGGCATTCCGGGTCGACAACCAGATCCTGCACAGCTACGGCAATGGCGGCTCGCAGACGCCGTACGTAGCGGTGCTGACCGCCCCGGCCGGCGACAAGATCACCAGCCCGGCGATTGCCCGCACCAGCGGTGCGATCTTCTCCTCGCTGCGGTCGGTGGTGCCAGGCGCCCGGATCGCGGACTATGCGACCACTGGCAGGAGGGCATTCATCACCCGCAGCGGCGCCACTACCTACGCGCTGATCTACACCGCCCCGGTCAGCGGATTCGGCGGACCGACTCCCGCTCCGGCGCTCGCGCACCGGCTGGCCACGGCAGCCCCGGCGGGCTGGCGTACCGGGCTGACCGGTTCCGACCTGCTGGCGGCCGGCGCGCCGACGGCGAAGAAGGGCACCGGCGTCATGGCCGAGGCCATGATCGGCGGGTTCGGCGCGCTCGCAATCCTCGCCTTCGTCTTCGCCAGCTTCCTGGCACTCCTGCCGGTGCTGATCGGCGGGATATCGGTGCTAGCCACATTCCTGCTGGTCGGCGGGCTGACCGAGATCACTGGCATCAGCCAGATCGTTGAGTTCCTGATCGCGCTGATCGGCCTGGGGGTGGCCATCGACTACTCGCTGCTGGTCGTCAGCCGCTGGCGCGAGGAGCGGGCAGCCGGGCGCGACAACGAGGCCGCCGTTGCCGAGGCAATGCGGCACGCCGGACGTGCCGTGGTGTTCTCCGGCCTGACCGTCGCCATCGGCCTGCTGTCGATGATCGTGCTGCCCGTCCCGATGCTGCGCAGCGTCGGCATCGGCGGGGTCCTCGTTCCCCTGGTCTCCGTCGCGGTCGCCATCACCCTGCTGCCAGCCATCCTGGCCAGCATCGGTCCGCGGCTGGACTGGCCGCGGCTGCGCACTGAGCGGTCTGCGAGCCGGGTGTTCTCGGCCTGGGCACGCGGCGTGTACCGGCACCGGTGGATCGCGGCGATCGGCGGTGCGGCGCTGCTTGCCGCGCTGGCGCTGCCGGCCCTGTCACTGCACCTGGGCGAGCCTGGCAGCACCGCGCAGGCCACATCGGGTCCGGCGCACACGGCGCTGACCACGCTCACGAGCGACGGCGTGCCGGCGGGCGTGCTGACCCCGGCCGAGGTTCTCGCCACGCCCGCCGGCGCCGCAGCGGTCAGCGCCTCGGCCGCCAGGGTGCCTGGCGTGTGGGCGACCGTCGCTCCGGCGACGAGCGACTACCGGCGCGGCGGCACCGCGATCGTCACGGTGATCCCGGCAGCCGAGAGCGGCAGCCCCGCGGGCCAGTCGACCATGTCCCGGCTGGAAGCGGCACTGCTTCCGCACCAGGGCGTACTGGGTGTCGGCGGCGACGGGCCGTCCCTTATCGATTTCAACCACGCGGTGTACGGGGAGTTCCCGCTGATGCTGGCCATCATCGGACTCGCCACGTTCCTGCTGCTCACCAGGGCGTTCCGATCAGTCGTGCTGGCCGCGAAGGCCGTCGTGTTCAACCTGATCTCGCTAGCGGCCGCCTACGGCGTGCTGACCTGGGTCTGGCAAGACGGTCACGGCTCCAGCGCGGTGTGGGGTATCCCGGCTACTGGCGCGATCACCATGTGGGTCCCGCTCATGGTCTTCGCCTTCCTGTTCGGCCTGTCCATGGACTACGAGGTGTTCATCCTGACCAGGGTCCGCGAGGCCTACGACGAGTCGCGCGACGCTCAGGCCGCGGTCACCGAGGGCCTCGGTCGGACGGGCCGGCTGGTGACCAGCGCAGCGGCGATCCTGATGCTCAGCTTCCTGTCCATGTCGACCGGTCCGCAGACCGACCTCAAGATCCTGGCCACCGGGCTCGGTGCCGGCATCCTGATCGACGCGGTCATCATCCGGTGCCTGCTGGTCCCGGCCATGGTCGGGCTGTTCGGCCGGGCCAACTGGTGGCTGCCGGCCAGGTTCGCGCGGCTGCTGCGGGTCCCGGTGCAGGCCGCCTCGGCCAGGCCGGAACTAGTGCTCGCGGCCGAGTGACTGCGCTCATCGCGCACCGTCGGGCGGCTGGCCTACTGGGTCAGCCGCCCGACGGCCGCGCCGGGTCCGACCCTGCTGGCTAAGGTCAGCTGACCTCAGGTCAGCTCACCTCGCGTCGGGCGCCGCGCCACCCCGCCAGCAGGACCAGGCAGCAGGTCGCTGCGATGCATACGATCAGGGCGCGCAGGTAGTGGTGCGCGGTGGCGGTGTGCCGGACCAGACCGTCTGGCGAGTCTGTCAGGGTGGCCGGCAGCCAGGGCGCCAGCTGTGACACGGCGCCGAGGATGTTGAGAACGAGCAGCCCGCCAATCGACCAGGCGGCCGTGCCCACGGTGCTGCGTGCGAAAGTGCTCGCGACGGCGGTGCTGGCCACGGCAAAGGCCAGGAAGATCGCCACCAGCCCGGCCGACTGCGCCATGGCCGCGCCATCCGGCGGTCCGATGAGTACCCGTGTCTCGTACCAGGCAGCCAGCAGGCCCGCCAGGTAGGCCGCGACACCGGCGGCGGCAGTCACCACGACCCGTGGGTACAGCAGCTGCCAGTAGCTGCCCGCCCTGGTCCGGTAGAACGCCGACAGGGCCGGCCGGGAGTCGATGGCACACGCCGACGCCGCGACCACGACCAGCACGATCAGGCCTATCAGCAGCGCGTTGCTGGCGTAGCCACTGATGCCGTCGGCTGGCACGGGCGGCGGCGCGGTGATCTTGACGCCGTTGGTGCTGGCGTGCTTGAGCAGCCTCGGCAGGTAATACGTGCCGAGCGGCTCGGCCAAGCCGAGCAGTACGAAAACGGCAGCCAGGGCAACGAGCCGCCTGCTGCGGACCAGCCGGAGCCACTCGACCCGCCATGGCGACAGCTGGGTCAGCGGCCGGGGCCCGGTGTCAGTCCGGACCTGCGCCCCGGCTTCAGTTCGCATCCAGGCCCCCGTTCCCTGACTGGCCAGCGGTGAGCGCGAGGAAGGCGGACTCCAGGCTGGCATCGACCGGATTCATGCTCACCAGGCCAGCCCCGGCAGCGACGATGGCACGTGGCAGCTCGCGCTCCCCCGCCTCCGCGCTGGTGGCCTCCACCTCGACCGAACCGTCCGGCTGGAGTACCACCTGCGTCACCCAGGGCTGGCCGCGAAGCCGCTCGGCAAGCGTGGCCGCACCGCCGCGCACGCGGAGGTGCCAGGCCGGGCGCAGGTAGGAATCGATCAGTCGCTGGGTCGGGCCCTGGAACAGGAACCGGCCCTGACCGAGCACGCCCACGGTTGCCGCTACCCGCTCCACGTCGTCGAGAATGTGACTTGAGAAGATCACCGTCCTGGTGGCAGCCAGCTCGGCGATGAGCCCGAACAGCTCGGCCCGGCCCGCTGGGTCAAGCGCGGCCGACGGCTCATCAAGCAGCAGCAGGTCGGGATCGAGGGCCAGGGCAGCAGCCAGGCTAAGTCGCTGTTTCATGCCGCGGGAGAAGCCGCCCGTTCGCTTGCTGGCGGCATCCGCGAGCCCGACCTGGTCCAGGAGGCGCGCCACCGGATCGTGCCCGGCCCGCCTCGCGAGGCCGCGCGACTGCCGCACCACCTCACTGGCGGTCAGCCACGGCTCGAACTCCGGCGCGTCCGGGCACATGGCCACCTGCCCGGCCGGGACGTTGATCTCGACCTGGCCTTCGTCGGCGTGGCGGAGCCCGGCGAGGATAGACAGCAGCGTTGTCTTGCCGGCCCCGTTCGGCCCGATCAACCCGTAGACCTCGTTACGGCAGACGGTGAGATCGACGCCGTGCAGGCCGGCCCCGTGACCGTAGTCGCGAACCAGCCCGTGCGTCGCCACAGCCACATCCGGCGACGCAGATCGCGTCGCCACGGCTATTCGCCCCGGCCGACGACCAGGTAGATGAAGCCGCCAAGCGGAACGCTGAGGCAGCAGATCGCCCCCCACGCCCACCGGGGCAGGTACCGCACGCTGGGCCGGCGAACGATGTCGACCAGGCAGTAGATCACGAATACGAGGCCGAGAATGACCACCGGAAGTACTGCGGCGAGCGGCAGTCCGCCATGATTCCTCATTGCCAGCACCTGCGACGTAGTTGTCAAGGGATAATTTACGTCAGCAGGCTATGGCCAGCAATGGAGCGTGTCAAGCTAGCGTTTACGCCCCGCCACGCGGAGCGCCATCGGCGGCCCGATCACCGCCGCAAGATCGCGCGATCAGCTGCTCGGCGGGCCAGCATCAGCACGACAAGGGCGGGCAGCTCGTCGTGCAGCCACCCGCCCATGCGCGCTTTGTCGAGTATTCCGGGTCAGGCGATCCCGCAGGCCTGCGCGACCGCGTTAGCGGCTGTCTCCCGGTTATACGCGGCAGGGATGCCCGGCCGCTCGAAGTAATTCATGTAGACGTCGGCGGCCTGAGTCGGGTTGGTGGCCGCGTTCAGCGCGGGGATGTACTGCGCCCACTGCTGGTTGTAGGTCAGCAGCGCCGCAAGCTGCGTCTGCAAGTCAGCCGCAGCGTTGCCGGTCACGAACCCGGCAGGCAGCGGGGTCCAGCCGATGAGGCCGCCGCCGCCCGTCCCGACAGATTCGGGGTCGCCCTTGGATTCCTGGTAGATGTTTCCCGCCACGCCCACTGCGGCCATGTCGGTGTACCCGTGCGCGGTGAGGAAACTGACGATCGCCGCGTAGTTCAGCGGCAGGTACGCCGGGTACTGCGTAGTCCCTGAGCAGGTCAGGGCGGCCGGCTGGGCAGCAGCCGCGGCCTTCGGAGTGGCCGGCGCCGGTGACCGGGTGGCCGACGGGGTTGCGCCCGGCGTGGTGGCCGCGGCAGAGTGCGTGGCCTTCGGCTTGGGCTTCGCCGGGTCCTTCGAGGCGGCAACGTCCGGCTGAGCGAGCCTGTCCTCCGGTGCGCCCAGCCCGATCACGTGGCTACGGTGCGCTGCGCTGCTGGCGCCGCTGGACGCCGCTGGTGCCGGATTCGCCTGCGCGGCGGCCATCATGCCGAAAACGGCGACTGCGGGCAGGGCCAGCGCCGGCACTGCGATTCCCAGCCTCTTGGCAGCCTTCTGTGCTGTCAGCGGCGCACAGTGCCGCCCCGTCTTCTTGATCTTCCTGCGCCTGCGGTGTTCGGAACCTGACCTCACGACCTGCCTTACGACGTTCTTCGCCCAGCTACTCGGCAGCCGTTGGTCTCCCTCTCGCCGGGCCTGACTCACTACGGCGGCCAGCCTGGCAGAAACTATCGATAAATTAACCCTAAAAAGTCCAAATAGCTCAGCTAGGCCATCGATCCCCCAAAACGGCCAAGGAGGTCGCAAAGTCTTTGGGCATAAGGCTTGCGTGCCTACCGGCAGCATCAAGATGGCTACAGGAGGCTAGTCAGAAACCACCCGAAATGACTAGGCGTGATCTGGCCCAGCTACCGCCGACCGCACGGCCGGCCCCGGTCTGCCGCCTTGGGGCTACCCCTGGCCAGGCAGTACGCAGTAGTGGCGGCCGCCAGCAGCCGATCGAGGTCAGGCCCAGCTCACCCCTGCCGTCGGGTCGGTGACGTTCAGGTGCTCCTGCACTCTGGCCAGGTGCCACCGCATGGCCTCTACGGCCCCGGCGGAATCTCGCGCGCGCAGGGCATCGACGATCGCGCGGTGATCGGCCTGATACTCAGCCCGCCGCTCGGCCGAGGCGCTGCGGCGTTTCAGGTCGCCCCAGATATGCCCGTGCCGCGCCTGCTCGATGACTCCGTAGAGCGCTACCAGCAGCGGGCTGTGGCTGGCGGCCATGATGCAGTTGTGCAGGGCCAGGTCCCAGCTCTCGAACTCCTCGAAGGTGTCCGCGTGGTCACCGCCGTCCAGGCACCGGTCCATCTCCTCAAGGTCTGAGGCCGTCGCCCACGCCACCACCAGCGGCATGGCCGGCGGTTCCAGCAGCCGCCTGATCGTCATCACATCGGCAGGAGCGAAGTCCCCGGCGGCCCGCGGTGCCGCCGCGAAAGGCCGGAGCTGACCGTTCGATCCGGCGGATCCGCCCGCTCCGCCGTTACCGCCTGGCCCGTCCGCCACTGCGGCCGGGCGCTCCCGCAGGAACGTCCCGCGCCCGACCTCACGTGAAATCCGGCCCTGCGCTTCCAGGATGGCCAGCGCGTGCCGGACGGCGGACCTTGTCACACCCAGGTCGACGCTGAGCTGCCGCTCCGTTGGCAGCCGCGAGCCGGGCAGCGAGCCACGCTCTCGCACCCTCGAGAGGATCAGCTCGGCGAGGCGCAGGCCGCGCTCCTCGTGGGTGCTCTGCCCACGGCCGGCCGCGGCCACGCCATCCACTGCTCGCATGTGCGCTCCGTGCTTGCCCCAGGGTCGGCATGCCAGGCCGGCCGCTCCCAGTCAGGCTGCGGGCAACCATCCTTGCCGTCAGATCAACCAATCGTACCAATCAAGTCAAGAGCCGGCCCTGAAGGCTGTTACCGATGTGTTAATTCCACCTATTGACCGGATGTATCGGCCGACCTATGCTCGACCAATCGGTTTAGGTGCAACCAATACAGCCAGTTACGGCTAGGAATCCCGGAGGTTCGCCGATGAGGCTTGCGACGATCAACACTCCCCGTGGGCTGCGCCTGCATGTCAGGGCGCGTTCGGGCTACGTGGACGTAGCCGATGCCAGCGGTGAGTCGGCGTTCGCCGCACTGGACGGCCTGCTGACCGGCGGCCCCGCCGCAATGGATGCGGCCCGCGCGCTGACGGAGCAGGACGGCGCCGAGTTCGACGAGGCGAACTTCGGTCCTGCCGTGCCGGCGCCGAAGCGGATTCTCTGCCTGGGCGTCAATTACCGGGAGCATGCCATCGAGGGCGGCCGCGAGGTTCCTACCTGGCCAGAGGCCTTCGTGCGCGGTGAAGGCAGCGCGATCGGGCCCTATGCCGACCTGGTCAAGCCTGCCCTCACCGGCAGGTTCGATTACGAAGGCGAGCTTGGCCTGGTCATCGGTGCTGGCGGCCGGTACATACCGGCCGACAAGGCGCTCGATGCCATCGCAGGCTTCGTCGTGCTCAACGACGCCTCAGCCCGCGACTGGCAGCGAGCCGCAACACAGTGGACCGGCGGCAAGAACTTCGAGGGCACTATGCCGATCGGACCCGAGGTAGTGACCACCGACGAGGCGGACGTTTCCGACGTCGCGCTGACCACCACGCTGAACGGCAAGGTCATGCAGTCGGCCCGTACCTCACAGATGATCGTGGACATCCCGAGCGCGATCGAGTTCTTCTCGTCCTTCACCAGGCTGCGGCCGGGCGACGTGATCGCCACCGGTACGCCGGGAGGTGTCGGCTTCGCCCGGCAGCCGCCGGTATGGCTAGAGCCCGGCGACATCATCGAGGTCAGCGTCGATGGCGTCGGCACGATCCGCAACCGCGTCGTCGCCGAGGAGGCTGACGTCACCGACTGGCGCTGGAAGCCGCCGGGCTCGACTGCGGTCGGCTTCTGAACCAGCCCGCCGCCGCTCGGGCCAGCTAGCGGCATGCACTACCCGGCAGGTCACGTACAACCGCAAGATCCAGCAACTACTAAATCCATTGCAGAACGGATTTACCGCAAGGGCTCATCGACCGGAAGCTGCCATGGAGGCGACCAAGAATGGTTAAGGCCACCGAGCCCGCGGCGCATGCCGCGGGACAACTGGGATGTGCAGGCCACAAGGTGACGGCCGGCGGCCGTCCGGCCCGCGTACTGGCCGCGGTCGCGGCGCTCGCGATCGCGACGGGGCTCACCGCGTGCGGCAGCTCGTCGCCTAGCGGCTCAACCGGCGCTTCAGGCGGCTCTGTAGTCTTCGCCGACGTCGCTCCGTTCAGTGGTCCGGACGCCGCGCTCGGACCGATCTACCTGGTGTCCTGCCAGGGCACCGTGACCGCCATCAACAAGGCGGGCGGCATCCTCGGGCACACCGTGAGCTGCACGTCGGCTGACACCAGGGGCGACCCTGCCGATGCCGTGCCCGCGGTCGGCAGCCTGCTTGCCCGCCAGCCCAATCTCAAGCTCGTCATTGGCTGTACCTCAGATGAGGCTGCCGCGGTCGTGCCGGTCATTAACGCGCACAAGACCGTCATGTTCTGCATGACCGGCCAGTCAGAATTTGACCACGTGCACTATCCGTACTTCTACCGGCTGGTGCCGCCCGACCTCGCCGAGTCCTACGCGATGACCGTGATCGCGCAGAACCTTCACTACAAGAAGATCGCGCTGGCCTTCGGCAACGACATCGGCTCGCAGACCTTCGTGCAGCCGGCCATCGCGGCCATACACAAGGCCGGGCTGACCCTGGTGGCGAACGAGACGCTCGACCTCAATGCCACCACGTTCCGCACCGAGGCCGCCAAGATCGTTGCGGCTCATCCGGACGCGATCATGACCGAAGCCCTCGGCTCCGCGGACCCGACGCTGTTCAGCGAGATCAAGCAGCTCAACGGCGGCAAGATGATCCCGATCATCGGCACCTCCGCGGCCATCTCCCCGGCCTTCTACACGGCAGCGGCGAAGGCGGTCGGCGCGTCCACTTTCGCCTCCAACTTCCACGCCGACAACCTGGTCACTGCCACTAGCGGGCCGGCCTACCAGGCCTTCACGCAGGCACTGCTCGCAGTCAAGGGCAAGGTCGCCGGCGCACAGACCGGTAACTTCACCACCTATTTCACCGCCCCGGGTGCGGTGCACCTGTACGACGGCATGAACCTAGCCGCGCTCGCGATGATCGCTGCTAAGAGCACAGACACCGCGAAATGGCAGCCCTACCTGATCTCGATCGGCAACGGTGTGCCGGGCGCGGTCACGGTCAACTCCTTCGCCCAGGGCGTCCAGGAGCTGAAGGCCGGCAAGCAGATCCGGTACGTCGGACCTGGCGGACCGACCAGCTTCGATTCCTTCCACGACTCGCCAGGCATCTTCCAGATCGACACCTACTCCCCGACCGGCGCCGTCGTGGTGTCGGGCAACATCTCCGCCGCCCAGCTCCGCGCGGTCAGCGGATGATCTGCTCCACAACAGCCCTGGCCGGCCGCTCCGGAATCGCGCTTTGGCGCCTGGAGCGGCCGGGACGGGCGGTATTGCCATGAGCGTTTTCGTTGCGTCGATCGGCTTTGGTCTCATCACCTCCGCGGTGCTGGCGATCGCTTCGGTGGGGTTCACCTTGCAGTTCGCCGTGACCGACGTGCTCAACCTCGCGTTCGCTGCGGTCATGACGGCCGGAGCGTTCGTCGGCTACTGGGTCAACCAGCTAGGCGTGTCGATCTGGCTGTCCCTCCTCGTGGCCGCGGCTGCCTGCTCGGTGTTGTCCGTGCTGCTTAATCTCATCGTCTACACGCCGTTCCAGCGGCGCGGATCCTCGCCGATAACGATCGTCATCGTCTCGCTCGGGATGGCGCTGATCATCGAATTCGGAATCCAGGCCGTTGTCGGCGGAATCAACGTGTCCTACACCATGGGCCAGGGCCAGACCTACAAGCTGGGCGGCCTGATCCTCACCACGGTGCAGCTGGTGATCATCGCGATCAGCCTGCTCGTGATGGCCGGTGTGCACGTGCTGCTGCGCTACAGCAAGCTGGGCAAGACGATGCGGGCGACGGCGGCGAACCGGTCACTGGCCCGCAACTGCGGAATCAGGACCAACCGCGTGATCACTACCACCTGGGCCCTGACCGGAGCGCTCTGCGGCCTGGCCGGGACGATATTCGCGATCGACATCGGCAGCTTCGGGCCGGCCAGCACCGACCTGTTCGTGGTGCTCATCCTCGCCGCAGTGTTTCTTGGCGGGCCGGGTAACGCCTACGGCGCCATGCTCGGCGCGCTCCTGATCGGCCTGTCCACCGAGGTAAGCGCCGTCTGGATCCCGCCCGACTACAAGTACGTGATCGCCTTCGTGGCGCTGCTCACCATGCTCGCGGTGCGACCATCGGGCCTGTTCGGCGCGCGGGCCTGAGGACAGCCAGAGGAGCCGCATGTATTACTTCATCATCCTGCTGGTCTATGGGGCGGTCGACGTTATCGCGTGCCTGGGCCTGAGCCAGCAGTTCGGCATCGCCGGCGTCACGAACTTCGGCTTCATCATCTTCCAGGCCGCGGGTGCGTACGCCGCGGCGGTGCTGTCCCTGCCGCCGGAAACCGCGAACGGCGGCTTCCAGCGCTACATCCTTGGCTGGCACCTCCCGTTCCCCTTCCCGTGGCTCGGCGCTGCCGTGGCAGGCGCGGTGCTGGCGCTGCCGTTTACCTTCCTCGTCGGCCGACGGCTGCGCGGCGACTTCGCCGCGGTCGGCCTGCTGGTGACCGCGGTGCTGCTGAACCTGCTGGTGATGAACTACGTGCCGCTGTTCAACGGAGACGCCGGGCTCGCGATCGTGCCCGCGCCGTTCCAGCCGCAGGGGATGACCACCGCGTCGACCAGCTACCAGTGGGAGTTCGCAGCCGGCATCGTCATTCTCGCGGCCATCATCTACTGGTTCGTCCGGCACATCACCGAGTCGCCGTACGGGCGGACGTTGCGGGCCATGCGGGACAACGACAAGGTGGCCGACTCTCTCGGCAAGAACCTGCTCTCACTGCGGACCGTGATGCTCGTCGTGGGCGGCGCGATAGCGGGCTTGTCCGGCGGCGTGCTGGTGACCTTCACGACGGTCTGGAACCCGGCAGCCTGGACCTACGCCGAGACGATCGTGCTGTTCGCCGCCGTGATCATCGGCGGCCGCGGCAACCACCTGGGCGCTGTGCTCGGCGCGCTGCTGGTCCCCGTCGGATTCGAAGAGGTCACCCGCCTGATCACCAACTCCAACCCGAACCTGCCGCCCAACCTGCTGCCGTCGCTGCAATGGGTCGCGATCGGCCTGCTGATCGCACTGTTCCTGTGGTTCCGGCCGCAGGGCATCCTGCCCGAGCGGCGGCGCAGGATCGCGCTGCCGGCTGGTACTGGCCAGGCTGCTGCGGATCGGGCCGGGACCGTCGTCGCGACCAGGGATCGGACTGCCGTTCACGACGGGAACGGGGCCGGCAGCAAGTCCGCAGCCGACCCCGACATCGTGCTGCAGGCGATCGACATCGAGCGCGATTTCGGCGGCGTCCAAGCCGTCTCCGGCGTTTCGCTCTCGGTCAGCCGTGGCACCCTGACCGGCTTGATCGGGCCTAACGGGGCCGGAAAGTCGACCCTGCTGGCACTGCTCGCCGGAACGGACCGGCCATCCGCAGGCACGATCATCTATCAGCAGCAGGAGATTACCGCGCTGCCGGCCTTCCGGCGTGCCAGGCTCGGCCTGGTCAGGACCTTCCAGCTGGCCAGCGAGTTCAAGCAGCTGACGGTGATGGAGAACCTGCTGTCGGCGGCTCCCGGCAATCGCGGCGATACCTTCCGCGGCGCGGTCGCCGGGCGGCGGTACTGGCGCGGTGACGAGGAGCACGCGATCGAGAAGGCGGCTGGCATTCTCAGCCGGTTCGGCCTGGAGGGGCTGGCGAACGAGTATGCAGGCAATCTGAGCGGCGGCCAGCGCAGGCTCGTGGAAATCATGCGAGCGCTGATGACCGATCCGCGGATGCTCCTGCTCGACGAGCCCATGGCCGGCGTTCACCCGGAGCTGGCGCACAAGATCGGCGACCTGCTGGTCGAGCTTTGCCAGGAGGGAATGACCATCTTGATGGTCGAGCACGAGCTAGCGATCATGGACGAGTTCTGCGACCCGGTCATCGTGATGGCCGAGGGCGCGGTGCTGGCGCAGGGCACGATGGCGCAGCTGCGAGACCGGACCGAAGTCGTGGAGGCATACCTTGTCGGCTGACCGCCGGATAGCGGGCGAGCAGATACGCACTGACAGCGGCGGCGACGGGGCCGGCGCGCAGACAGCGGGCGAGCGGATCCGGGCCGAGGAAGTGACGGCCGGGTACGGCGGGGATCCGGTGATCCGGGGAATCTCGCTGCAGTCCGAGCCCGGTCAGGTGGTCTCCATAGTCGGCCCGAACGGCTCAGGCAAGAGCACACTGCTCAAGAGCCTGGTCGGAGTGGTGCGGATCTCGTCCGGCAAGGTCATGGTGGGCAGCAAGGTCATCACGAACATGGCGCCCGAGGAAGTGGCCAGGGCCGGCGTCGGTTACGTACCGCAGGTGGACGACGTGTTCCCGCCGCTGAGCGTCAGGGAAAACCTTGAGATGGGCGGTTACCTGCTGCCCAGGAAGCAGATCAGCGCGCGCGTCGACCACGTGCTCGAGGTATTTCCACGGCTCGGCACGATGATCAGCCGGACGGCCGGCAAGCTCAGCGGCGGCGAGCGCAAAATGCTGGCGATGGGCCGGGTGCTGATGCTAGAGCCGTCGGTCTTCCTGCTCGACGAGCCGACCGCGAACCTGGCGCCCGCGATAGCGTTGTCGCTGCTGACCGAGCACGTCCGCCGCCTAGCCGAGCGAGGTGCCGCGGTCCTCATCGTCGAGCAGCGGGCGAAGGCCGTGCTGGCCATCTCGGACTACACCTACGTGCTCGGCGCCGGGGAGTTGCGGATGGCGGGTACGCCGGCTGAGCTGTCTGCCAGCCCGGATTTCGTCGACTCCTTCCTCGGCGGCGGTCGCGGCCGCACCGTGCCACCTGCCGAGAGCTGACCGGCTGGGCGGGCTGCCCGGCGGATCGGCGTTGCTCTACCGTCGCAGTAGGCCGCCGTTCCGCAGCACCCACAGGGAAGTCCATGCCGTCGATCGCCAGCGCACTGGCCCACTGGGCACACGACCTCAAGCCGGCCGGTGACGACCTGGCGCTGGCTGACCGGTCGCTGCTCGACACGATCGCGGTCACGCTTGCCGCTCGCGATCACCCGGTCACCAGGCTGACGGTGCAGCTGCCCGAAGCCGCCAGGTGGGCGGTGGCAGCCCACATTCTGGACTTCGACGACCTGCATATGCCGTCGACCACGCACATCAGCGCGGTGTGCGTGCCGACGGCGCTGGCGACGGCCGGCGGGCCACGTGCCTACCTGGCCGCGGCTGGAGTGATGGCTCGCCTCGGGACTGCGCTCGGCTGGCGGCATTACTCAGCTGGCTGGCACGCGACCTGCACTGCGGGCGCGCCGGCCAGCGCCGCCGGCGCTGCTGTCGCGCTGGGCCTGGAGCCGGCCCAGATCGCGACGGCGATCGCGCTAGCGGTGCCCGCGGCCGGCGGCGTGCAGCGCGCGTTCGGCACCGATGCCAAGTCGCTGCAGGTCGGCTTCGCCGTCGACGCCGGGATCCGGGCGGCGCGGCTGGCCAGGGCCGGGGCGACCGCGGATCCGTCGGCGCTGGACGCCTGGCTGGAACTGGTCGGCGGCGATCCCGCGAGTGCCGGTCCGGCCCTGCTCGATCGCGCCGGTCTCGACGTGTCCGCCGCCGCGGTCCCGGCCGGGCTGGCCGTCAAGATCTATCCGTGCTGCTATGCGCTGCAGCGGCCGATCAGTGCGCTGGCCGAGCTGGCTGACCACGGCGTCAACGCGGCCGACGTCCGGCGCATCGAGCTGCGAACGCCCGCCGGCACGGTCGTGCCGCTGATCCACCACCGGCCCGACACCGGCCTAGAGGGCAAGTTCAGCCTGGAGTACGGGGCGGCCGCCGCACTGCTCGACCGGTACCCGGGCTTCGGCAGCTTCACCGACGACGCGGTCCGCCGCCCGGAGGCCCGCCGCCTTGTCGAGCTTGTGCACACTGAGCTGGAACCGGGCGGCGGCGGGCTACTCGACGGCGAGCTGCACGCGGCGATCTACCAGGGCGACGGGGTGGTACGCACCGCCGGGCTGAAGTACCCGCCCGGTTCGCCGGCCCGGCCGCCTTCAGCGCGGCAGCTCGGCGCGAAACTCACCGACTGCCTCGCCGGGCTCGACACCGATCCAGCCACCTGGACCTGGCAGAACGCAGCCGGCTTGCTCCGCCGCTACCTGCCCGGGCCGAGCTAGGCCGCGGTCCGGCCATAATGCGAGGCATGCTTCCGCTGGAGGGTGTCCTCGTCGTCGCGCTTGAGCAGGCGGTGGCGGCGCCGTTCGCGACTCGCCAGCTGGCCGATCTCGGTGCCCGGGTCGTCAAGGTGGAGCGGGCGGGCAGCGGTGACTTCGCCCGCGACTACGACGCCACAGTGCACGGCCAGTCCAGCTACTTCGTCTGGCTGAACCGTGGTAAGGAGTCCATCGAGCTCGACATCAAGACCGAGCGTGGTCAGCAGGTGCTGCGCGCGCTGCTGGCACGCGCTGACGTCTTCGTGCAGAACCTGGCGCCGGGCGCGGCCGACCGCCTCGGGCTAGGGGGCGCTGAGCTGCGCGCCCGGCACCCAGGGCTGATCTGCTGCTCGGTATCCGGTTACGGGCCGGACGGCCCCTACCGCCAGAAGAAGGCCTATGACCTGCTGGTGCAGTGCGAGGCCGGGCTGCTGTCGGTAACCGGTACCGCGCAGTCTCCGGCCAAGGCGGGGATCTCTGTCGCCGACATCGCGGCAGGCATGTACGCGTTCAGCGGCGTGCTGACCGCGCTGTACGAGCGGGAACGAACGGGCCTCGGCGCCAGCTTCGACGTCGCGATGCTGGACGCGCTCGGCGAGTGGATGAGCCAGCCGTACTACTACAGCGTTTACGGAGACCAGCCGCCCCGGCGCACCGGCGCCCGGCACGCTTCGATCTCGCCCTATGGTCCGTACGCTGTCGGTGCGGGACAGGTCTTCCTCGGCCTGCAGAACGAGCGCGAATGGGCGGTGCTCTGCGGGCGCGTCCTGCGGCGGCCGGAACTGATCGACGACGCGCGGTTTGCCACTAACGCCGACCGGGTGATCAACGACGACCAGCTCACTCCCATTATCGAGGCTGCGCTTCGGGAGGTCCCGCCTGACGAGCTGGCGGACTGGCTCGATGCGGCGGGCATCGCGAACGCCCGGCTGCGCACGCCTGCGGAGTTCGCTGAGCACCCGCAGCTTGCGGCCAGGGACCGCTGGCGCGAAGTCGGCTCGCCCGGCGGCCCGGTTCGCGCGCTGCTGCCACCGGTTACGGTGCCCGGCCGGGAGCCAGCCATGGGCCCCGTTCCCGCCCTCGGTGAGCACACCGCCGCGATCCTCGCCGAGCTCGGCCTTGGCGACCCGGCTGAGCCTGCCTAGCTCGCTGGCGGCGCAGGTCCTCGCCTGACCTGACTCGTGCCACTTGGTGGGAGCTGCATCGCCGAAGCGGCGCTGACCTGCTGTTTTGCTTCGGGTTTGGTCGTGTTGTGGTCACTAAGAACCTCGCCGTGCGAGCCTTTCGGGGTGGTCTCGCGGTTCGTGCGCAAGGTTCGCACCGCGTCGGGGGCGGTGGCGGTGCAGGTTGTCACGCGCCGGGGCCGGCAGGTCGAGGGCATCGAGCATGTGGGGTCGGCGCACTCTGATGCCGAACTGGCGCTGCTGCTGGTCGCGGCGCGGGAGCGGCTGGCCGCGGGCCAGGAGGTCCTGGACCTGGGTGAGATCGCCGAGATCCCGCCGCAGATGGCCGAGGTCGCGGACTGGACCGCGCCGCGTGAGCTGCCGCTGCAGGCGGGCGGCCGGCCGGTGTCGGTCGCCGCCGGCGGCCGGGTAGTCGCGACGTCGGCTGACCTGATGTGGGCGGTGCTGACCAGCGCTTATGCGCGGCTGGGGTTCGATGTCCTGGGCGATGACGGGTTCCGGGCGATGGTCCTGGCGCGGATTGTCGAGCCGACGTCGAAGGCCGAGGTTGTACGGGTGCTGGAGGAGATCGGCGCGCCGGGCGTGAGCGTGCGCACGCTGTTCCGGTCGCTGGCCCGCTCCCGGGCCCTGGACTACCGCGGTCTGCTGGCTACCGCCGCCCGGGCCCACTCGGTTGCCACGGCCGGTACTGCCGCGCTCGTGCTCTACGACGTGACGACGCTCCATTTCGAGCGGGATGACGAAGATGACCTGCGCAAAGTCGGGATGAGCAAAGAGCATCGCATCGACCCGCAAGTTCAGGCAGGCCTGCTGGTCGACTGCTGCGGGTTTCCGCTGGAGGTGCACCTGTTCGAAGGCAACAAGGCAGAAACGACGACGCTGCTCCCGGTGCTGACCACATTCGCCGAACGCCACGGTGCGGGCGACATTGTCGTGGTCGCTGATGCCGGGATGCTGTCGGCGGGCAACCTGAACGGCCTGGAAGACGCCGGGTTCAGTTTCATCGTCGGCTCGCGGATCACCAAGGCGCCCTACGACCTGGCCGAGCATTTCGAACGGCACGGCACCTACTTCACCGACGGGCAGATCCTCGAGTCGGCCCGGCGGATGGGCACCGGCAAGGCCGCCCGGACCCGGCGGGTGGTCTACCAGTGGAAACTCAGGCGCGAGAAGCACGACAACAAGGCCATCAGCGCCATGATCGACCGGGCGGAGAAGATCGCCGACGGCCGCGTCCCGCTGCGCAAGGCCCGGTTCCTCAAACTCACCGACCTGAACGCCGAACTCGACCAGGCCACGATCGACCGGGCACGCCAGCTCGCCGGACTGAAAGGATATGTGACCAACCTGCCCGCCAAGATCATGGACGGCGCCGCGGTCATCGCGGCCTACCACGACCTGTGGCAGGTGGAGCAGTCGTTCCGCATGACGAAAAGCGATCTTCGTGCGCGGCCGGTGTTTCATCATCAGCGCGAGGCCATCGAGGCGCACCTAACCGTCGTGTTCGCCGCCCTAGCCGTAGCCCGCCACCTGCAGAACACCACCGGAATCAGCATCAAGAAGATCATCCAGACCCTGCGCACCCAGCGCTCGGCCACCATCGAAATCAGCGGCCAGCGACTCACCCTCGACCCCGACCTCACCGACGCCGCCCGCAACATACTTGACGCACTCACAGACGATGGTCACTAAGCCCAATGGCACGAGTCAGGCCTGACCAGCCTGCCACCGTGGTGGCATGCCGGCACCGGCCGCAACCGGGCGACCGGTCAGGATTTCGGCTGATGATAGATATCGGTGCGGTGGTCGACACCCAGGACATGGACTGTGCCGGTGGCCTCGTCAATGCGATAGACGATGCGATACGTTCCGCGGCGAGCGCCGTAACAGCCCGCCAGCGGGCCGAACAGCGGCTTTCCGACACGTTGCGGATTGACAGCGAGCGCGGCCGCGCAGAATTCCAGCACCGCAGCTGCGACTGATTCGGGCAGGCGGTCGGCAATGGCCCGGCGGGCGGAGGGCTGGAACCGGATGTCGTAACGGCCTCCGGCAGCATCGCTCACCTGCCGGCAGCGCGGCGCCGGGCCAACTCCTGCCGGACTGTCGCGAGATCCGCGCCGGCCTCGCCGCGGCCCAGCGCGGCTAGGCTCTCGGAGATACGCGCGACGGCCTCGCCGTCCCCGAGGATCTCCAGGGTCATTTCCAGTCCGTCAAGATCGTCCACCGACAGCAACACGGCCTCGGCCTCCCCGTTGCGGGTCAGGATGATCCGCTCGTGCTGAAGGCGGACCCGGCGTGCCAGTTCGGACAGGCGGGCCTTGGCCTCGGACAGTGGCACAGGCGTAGCCGCAATGCTCATAGTCAGAAGTATAGGCTGCACTAGTCAATATTCGGACTAGCCAGCCGAGTTCATTGCTCGCCAGCGTTATCACCGCAGGGCGCATGCGGCTGGGTCGGTCGCCAGCCTGGCACCCCGCGACTTTCACCAGTGGCCAGTTTTCTGGATGATTTGGCCAGCAATCGGGGCAGTAGGTACGGTCGGTAAGATGAGCGGCACTTCGGAAGACGGCGCCTGGGACTCCTGGTACCGTCCGGAGCCCTCGGCCGCGCAGCTCCCTCCGGTCGTCGAGCAGCGGCCAGCGGGCGGCAGGCACGGGAGCCGGCGCAGGAAGCGCCGAAAGCTTCCCTATGTGCTGATCGCCGTGGCGGTAGCAGCGGCGGCAGGGATCAGCGCGGTCCTGGTGCTACCGGGAGGCGGGTCGGCTCAGAGCACTGGTTACCTGCCCACTGGCTCCTCGGCTGGGCAGGACGCGCAGCAGACGGCTCGCGCCTTTTTGCGTGCCTGGCAGGCCGGCGACCTTCAGAAGGCGGCGAACTACACCGATCATCCGGCGGCCGCGAAGGCCGCACTCACCGCCTTCCGGCAAGACCTCCACCTCAGGAAGCTCACCAGTATCGCCGGGTTGGCGACGGCGATCCCGCCGGGCTCGGCGACGCCGCGGCAGAAGGTCAGCTACGCGGCCAGCGCCACCGTGGCCGCGTCGAGCGGCGCCGCGGCGGTCAGCGGAACCTGGCGGTACCACGCCTCTCTGGTCGCCTATCAGGCGAAGAAATCCCAGTACTGGTACGTCGCCTGGGCACCCGCCGACCTGGCACCCAACCTCACCGTGTCCACGCAACTGGCTGCCGTTCCGATCGGACCCCGCATCACCTCGGTCACCGACGCCGGCGGCAGCGATCTCACTAGTTACGGTGACGCCGGGCTGAATACGATCGCCGCGCTCCTGCTGAGAGGCGGGGCGCCCCCCGGGTTCGGATCCCCGGGCCTGAAGGTCGAGCTTCGGACCAGCACGGGCAAGCCCCACGTCAGCAGCCAGGCGATCGTGGTCGCGCCGAGGAACGTCGCTGGATTCGCGACCACGATCAACGCCGGGGCGGAGCAGCCTGCCAGGTCAGCTGTCAGCATGCATAAGAACAGCTCGATGGTTGTCATCCAGCCGTCGACCGGCAAGGTCCTGGCCATTGCCAATAATGCCGGCTTCAACGATTTCGCGCTCACTGCTGCCGTCGCGCCCGGCTCGACGATGAAGACCATCACCTCGACTGCGCTGTTCAATGAGGGGGTACTCAGTCCGGGCAGTCATGTGCCCTGCCCGAAGACGTTTACGATTCAGGGGATCACTTATCACAACGATCAGGGCGAATCCGAGTCGGCATCGACGCCGTTCATCACCGACTTTGCCCAGTCGTGCAACAACGCGTTCAGCACGCAGTGGGAGCATCTGACCGCGGGCCGCCTAGCCGAGACAGCCAGGAAGTATTACGGCCTGGATCAGAAATGGGACATCGGCATCGGCAGGCTTGCCGCGACCTACTTCAATGCCCCGGCATCAGCATCTGGTTCTGAACTGGCCCAGGAAGCCTTCGGCGAAGGTTCGCTGACCGCTTCACCTCTCGCTATGGCCTCGATAGCCGCCACGATCGACAGCGGGCGGTTCCGGCAGCCCTACCTGGCAGCGGGTAGACCGCTGGTCACTGCGAGGCCGCTGCCAGTGAAGACTGACACCTGGCTGAAGGAGATGATGAGGGCCGTCGTCACGAGCGGCACGGCCGCGTCGATCGGGTTTGGCCCTGGTGTCTACGCGAAAACTGGTACCGCGGACGTCCACGGCCAAGGGAAGCCCAACAGCTGGCTTATCGCCTTCGAGCCGTCGAAGGACGTCGCGGTCGCGTGCCTGGTACTCAGCGCCGGCTATGGCGCTCAGGTCGCTGGCCCCGAGGTCAGGGCCTTTCTCAACAGCTACCCCGGCTAGACGTTCCGTCGCTCTCGACCTCGAACCCGATATGCCAGCGCGTCACGTGCAGGTCCAGCCGCCATCGACAACAAGGGTGCGGCCGGTGACATAGCTCGACGCATCCGAGGCCAGGAACAGCAGCGGCCCGTCGAGCTCGTCGATGGAGGGCGCACGTGCCAGCAGGGTCTGACTCTCTATATGCGCGACAAAGCCGGGATCGGCCAGCAGCGGGGCCGTCAGACGGAACAGATCCAGCACCGCAACCAGGTTGACCTCAACGACGGCGCTCAGCTCGTCAAGCGCCTGATCTTCCAGCGGGCCGTCATCGCAGACACCGGTGTCGGCCGTGACCAGTGCCCTGGTGTCAGGCCCGGCACATCCATTCCTGGCGTCCTGTCCGGGGCCGGCGTTCGGCATCGCCGGGCGGCGGGAAGTGGGTGCGGAGAGTGAACGCGTCCGGCGTAGGGCCGTGAGCACGCAGGTGCCGGACCCGCTGCTCGGCTTCGGCGGTGTTCGGGATCGTGCCGAGCCGGATCCACCACAAGGCTGTGTAGGCCTCGGTCATCTGCTCGAACCACTCGCGTCGGCGGCGCAGAACCCGGCGGTGGCTGCCGGAGTAGACGAACGCGGCCAGCGCCTCGGCCGACTCCCACACCGACATGTTCACGATGACACCGGCACTGCCTGCCGCGTCCCATTCGAAGGCCCGCACCGCGGTGGCATTGCCATCCTCGGTCTGCAGCCGCCACACGAAGCCGGCCGCGACATCCGCGGCAGCGTTCACCGGATCGAGCGCGGCCACGAAGTCGGCCAGCGCCGGACTGTCCAGCGGCGCGCGCAGCCGGGCGACGTTAACCTGCGCCAGCACGTAACCCACGCGCCTAGCCTGCCGTAGGCCAGCTGCCGGGGTCTACCGCAACGGAAGACAACCAGCGGCCGCGCGCTCGCAACGCCGATGTGCGGGTTTCACGCCTAGCGGTGGCAATGCAGGAACATCGGGACCTACCCGGGCAACCCCCGCTGGCCGCGGCTTCGGCAGACGAGCAGACTGTTCGTGTGCAGACGAGCTTTGGCCTCGTGCCTATCGGGTGGGTGCAGTCGGCCCTGAGAATCCTCGACGATGCGCCGAATCAGCGCGACGGCGCGCCTCGCGCGTGGATCCGCTTCGATGAGCAGGTCGCTGAGGGTGCGAAGGACCTGCGACCGGGCGACGACATCGTGGTGCTCACCTGGCTCCACCTGTCACCCCGCGACGAGCTGAGCACGCATCCCGAGGACGACATGAGCGAGCCGCTTACCGGCGTGTTCAGCACCTGTTCGCCTAATCGGCCGAACCCTATCGGCCTGCACCGTGCCCGCATCGTGGCGCGCGACGGGCTACGGATTGAAGTCGACGCCCTGGAGGCAATCGACGGGACGCCAGTGGTAGACGTCAAGCCGGCCATCGACCCGCCCGCGTGACGCGCGATGATGGGCGCCGGTGTCCGCTATGCGGCGGGCCAAGATCCAGGATGCATGACACCGATCGCAGGAGGTGCATGATGCAGTTGTACATTCTGCCGCTGGGCTGCTGTTGCTGTAACTACGAGGTCATCGCGCCGGGTGTCGCAGACGGAAAGCGCATCCACATTCCGGTGCCCTCGTTCTTGATCCGCCTCAACGATGACTCGCTAGCGCTCATCGACACCGGGATGAGCCGTCTGCACATCGCCGATCCGGAGCTCACCTGGCGGGGCACCCCCTTCGCCGAGCTGCTGGTGCCGGACATGCGGCGCGAGGACAGCTTGCTGTGGCGCCTGGCGGAGCTGGACATCGCGCCCGCCGACATCAAGTACGTGATCAATACGCATCTGCATTTCGATCACGCGGGCAACAACGACCTGCTGAAGGACGCGACGTTCTTCGTGCAGCGCGAGCATTACGAGTATGCCAAGGACAATCCCGCCTTCCCCAACCAGTACTGGAACCTGCCGGCCCTGAGCTATGAACTCCTCGACGGCCAGACCACGCTGTTCCCTGGTGTCGAGGTGATCCCGACGCCTGGCCACGCGCCAGGCCACCAGTCGGTCATGCTGCGGCTGCCGGAAAGCGGTAACACGATCATCTGCGGTGATGCTGTCTACTGTCGGGAGAACTACGACCACGACGCATGGGGTGGCCAGGCAGACCCGGAGACGGCACGCACCAGCGCCCTGGCCCTGCGTGACAAAGCCGACCGTGAGAGCGCTTCGATGATCTTCGGCCACGATAGAACCCAGGCCAGGACCCTGCGCTTTTCAACCGACTCCTACCGGTAGCTTCGCTCTCGGTGGACCAGCCCTGCTCGCCAGCCAGTCGACGGCGTATGACGGGGCGTGCTCGGAACTCGGCGAAGCCGAAATGAGTAGTCATGGCAAGGCTACCGGGGCACTCTGTAACGATGATTGATCCGGCGATTGAGAGCCACTACGGCACCGGTTATGAGCGTTCTCGCCTTTTCCCTGGCGGGACCCCGTCGCTAGAGTTCGTCAGGTCGATGGAGTTGCTGGAGCGGCTGCTGCCTGCGCCGCCTGCTCAGGTACTCGATGTCGGAGGAGGCCCGGGCACGTATGCCGCGCCACTGGCCCGGCGTGGCTACCGCGTGCACGTAGTAGATCCGGTGGCGCTGCATGTGGAACAGTCACGCGAGGCGGCGGCCGCCGGTCCGGCCGCCAGCTTTACGGCCGCGCGGGGCGATGCGCGCGAGCTCGCGCAGCCCGACGAGTCCCAGGACGCGGTGCTGCTGTTCGGCCCGCTCTACCACCTGACCGGGATGGCGCATCGCCAGCAGGCGCTGGCCGAGGCTCGCCGGGTGCTGGCGCCTGGCGGCCGCCTGCTGGCAGTGGCGGTCTGCCGGTTCGCCTCGCTGCTCGACGGGCTGTATCAGGGCTGGCTTGACAATCCTGACTTCCGGCCGATCGTGGAGCAGGACCTGCTGGACGGACAGCATCGCAACCCCGATCCGGTCGGCAGGCCGGAGTTCTTCACCACTGCCTACTTCCACACACCCGATGGACTAGCGCAGGAGATCGGCCAGGCTGACTTCACCGGCGTGACCATCTACGGAGTCGAGGGCCCGGGCTGGCCGCTGCGGCAGGCGTGGGCGGATCCGCGTCGGCGTGAGCAGATCCTGTTCGCAGCGCGCTCGGTCGAGACGCAGCCTTCCCTTGTCGGCTTCAGCGATCATCTGATCGCTGCTGCAACCAAGCCATAGCAGACGGGTCAGCCGCCTATCTCAGTTCCTTCTCTGTGCCCAGCACGGCGACTGCGGCGAACTCCAGCAGCAATCTGCCGGTGGTTTGCGGGTCTTCCAGCATCGGGGTATGTCCCACGCCGGGCAGCAACTCGACGCGGGCGCCGGGCACCTCGTGGTAGGCGGCAGCCGACGAGGAGGGATACCGTGCGTCCTCGGTGCCGAAGATCACCAGGACCGGGACGCCGATCGCGGCTAGCCGACCGGGGAGGCTCTGCTGCCTCATGTAATCCTCGGATCCGCGAGCCGTCTTCGCGAGAGCGCGGTGGGTCATCCCCAGCGCGGCCTCGATGATGGCGCCGTGGATGTCGACGGGGCGGGTGAAGGCGGAGCTCAGCGCCTTGCGGACGGTGGCCTGACTCCGCAGGCGCCACAACAGCCGCCCGGGGAATCGGGCCAGCAGGAGCCGGACCAGCAGGCCGTCAGGGTTCGCAGCGTCCAGGCTCGGGCCCATGTCGATAAGCGCCAGCGCCGCCACCTTGTCGGGCCGCTGCTCGGCGAGGGCCGTGGCCACCATGCACCCCATGGAATGTCCGATCACCGTTACCCGGCCCGCGCCGAGCTGATCCAGCACCGCACCGACCCGGCGTGCATGCGCGGGGATGCCGTATCCGCTGGCCGGGCTGGACGACCTGCCATGCCCGAGCAGGTCGACACAGATAACGTGGCAGGCGCCCGCCAGGGCGGGGAGCACCGGGTCCCACCAGGCAGTCGAACCCGCGGAGCCGTGGATCAGCAGCAAACAGGGCGCACCAAGCCGGCCGGCCTCCACCACATGCATGTCACCATCGACGAGACGGACCAACCGGTCGTGAGCGCCCGGATCGCCGGGCATGTCCGCTGCCATCGCACTGCCTCCTGCATTACTGTCCAGTGCCCCGTCAGCTATCATGACCGCCTGCCGCCGGCCGTGACAGCACGAGAAGGCTGGCGCCATAGCACAGCAGCGCCCCGGCGGCTAGCAGCGCCATCGCCATCGATGCGCCGTCCTTGCCGCTCCCGGTGAAGGCGCTGCCAGAGGCCGCCGCGCCGATCATGGCGAGCAGCCCCAGCACCGCGGCGGCGATCAGCATCGGCCGCCGGGCCAGGATGGCCTGCACCAGGAATCCGAGCGCCGCCAGGATCAGCAGTAGCCCCAGCACGATGTGCAGGGTCAGCCCGGCAGGGCCGTTAGAGATCGCCTGCCCGAACCCGTGCCCGTGGTCGGCACTGGGCACGGTGACGTACAAGTTGACGTAGCTGCCGAGAGCGAACTGGATGACGAGCATCACGAAGGCGGTGAAGCTGGCGCGACGCAGACCGCTGATCCGGCTCGCCGTCAGCCGGCCAGTCGTCCCAGGGAAGGTCGTGCTCGTAGGAACGCTCATTACTCTCCTCTTAATGCGTCGTCTCGTTCCGGTGCCTGATGGCCGCCGCGCCGGTGGGCGCGGTGCACGGCAGGTCATGGATCCTCCCGGACATGACTGCCAGCATCACCGGCGCAGCGCCGGGTGTCTTGGAGAAATGTTCCGCGCTCGTGGTGGTCAGCCACGAGCATTTCGCGGCAGCCGTTTCGCTAGCTGAAAGTCACGTCCTGGACGCGTGCTGCCGGGCGGCCCACGCGACGTCATCGACCGCGAGCCAGGGCGCGGCTGCAACGGCCGTGGTCGTGACCCCGGCGAAGGTCTTGACGTCCCGGTGGAGGTGGGACTGGTCGGTGTAGCCGCTTTCCGCCGCTACCAGCGCGGCGCTGTCCCCCGCGGCGAGGCGGTGCGCCGCGTGGTCGAAACGGACCAGCTGGGCGGCGCGCTTGGGGGTGAGGCCGATCTGGGAACGGAACCGGGACCACAGGCGCTTTCGACTCCATCCAACCTCGGCCGCCAGCAGCTCGACCCGAACGTCTCCCCGGCTGGCAACCATCTGCCTCCAGGTGAAGGCGACTTCGGGGTCGGCCGCCGGGCCTGCCTGCTGCCGCCGGGCAAGCGCGGCTTCTGTGATAGCGAACCGGTCGTCCCATGACCTGGCCGCGCGCAGCTGTTCCTGCACTCGCACCGCGTCGCGCCCCCACAGGTCATCGAGCGCGACCGCCGTCCCGCCCAGCTCCGAAGAGGCGCCCAGCACCGCGTACGCGACCACTGGCGACAGCCGCACCTGCAGGCACTCGATGTCCCGGCCGCGCCCTCGGAAGCCGCTGGGCGCGAGCCCTACGGCGAGGCTGCGTCGCTGCTGCCGACCGGTGGCGTGGTCGACGAGCTCCCCGTCGCCAAGTTCCATGAATAGTGTCACCGCCGGGTAGGGGACGATCTGCAAGTCCACGAGGTCCTTCGGCTGATTGGTGAATCCAGCCATGCGGACCCCCGTCATCCGGCCCGGCCGTGACGGGACTGCGATGTCCCACCATGGGGCAGCATCACGAGCCGACGGTATTGAGTTGCGAGCCTGGCGATTGCTCACGGTCATGACGGTGTAGTTCTTCTCGCTGATCTGTCACTTTTCGGTGGCGCGACGTCTATGTCCAGCTCAGCGGCCGGACTTCCACTGCCGGAGCCGCTGCTGCCTGACAACGGGCGGCTGGCGGCGCCGCAGAGTCGCAGCGTGCTGTCCAGGAGCATGGCCGCCGCCTGGCCGGTAGTGAGGCGTCCGGCGGCGACTTGCTCGGCGGCGGCGCGGAAGAGTCCGAGCACAGCGGCGGCCAGCCAGCTTGCCGAGAGTGTGCGGTCGAAGTCGCCGGCGCGCTGGCCTCGCCGGATTATTTGCTCGAGCCGGGCGGCGCCGGCGTGGTGGGGATCGTTGCTGCCGGGCGGGTTCCGGGTGAGGGCGGCGCCAAGAAGGTAGGGGTTGCGGCGAATGAGCTGCCAGCCGATATCCAGGAACTGTCGCAGCGCGTCGGCGGGCGGGACGGTAGCGAGGCGGGCGGCCTCGATGGCGGCGACGGTTTCGGCTCCGGCGGCGTGCAGGAGGGCGGCGATCAGGGCAGCGCGCGAGGGGAAGTGCGCGTAGACGGTCTGGCGGGTGACGCCGGCCGCAGCGGCGATGTCTTCCATGCTGGCGTCGAGTCGCTCGCCGAGCACGGTGCGGGCCGCGCTGACGATAGCGTCGATGCTGCGCTGGGCATCGGACCGCCGGCGGGGCGGCTTAGCGGTGTCCAGCGTGGGAGCCATCAGGACGAAGATACCTGGCAGACCATAACCTTGACAAGCCGTAAGAGTTCAGATAAGCCTTACAGCACGTCAGAGAACGAGCTGGCAGGCCACGGCTCACGGGCTTCAGCACCGTGGTCGAGCAAGGCTCTATCACGCCGCGAATGAAGGCGCTGGCGGGCCTGCCAGGGCGCTGCAGGGCTACCGCAACGTCGACGGGAGCGGTATCGGGTTCTTTGATTCCGCGCTTGCTCGCGGCGGGCGAGCTCGTCCACGTCCGGCCCGACCTAAACGTCCGGCCCGACCTAAACGTCGGGTCCGCGGTCGTCGTGACCGAACCACCGGCCCGCCTGGTGCCCCTCCCCGGCCACCGCGATACCTGCCGGATGCAGACTGGTACGCGCGATCCGCGGAGGTCCGGCGCAGATCGTGTCAGGATGCTCGGCATGTCTGGTCGCGCACTGAGCTTCGGAGTGATGGCGGAAGCCTACGAGCGATTCCGGCCGGGGTATCCCGTGCAGCTCTTCGACATGGTGATGGCCTATGCGGGTCAGCCGGTTCGGACTGCCCTCGAGATTGGAGCCGGGACAGGCAAGGCAACCCGTCTGTTCGCTCAACGAGGGGTCACCATCACCGCGACCGAGCCTGACGGGGCCATGCTCGCCGAGTTGCTGAAGCACGTACCAGCAAACGTCACGACCATGCAAGCCGCGTTCGAGGACCTGCGACCGGGCGAGAGCTACGGGCTGGTCTACGCGGCAGCGGCGCTGCACTGGACCAAACCGGAGGGCCGGTGGTCACGGATAGCGGCGCTGCTGGAGCCGGACGGCGTGTTTGCCTCGTTCGGTGGACCAGCCCGGCTGGCTGATCCGGCTGTCGACGAAGCTGTCCGCGCGGCCCGCGCGCCGTTCCTGGACAGCGATGACGTTCCGTCACCAGATGGCACGCCACCGGGGAACGACATGCAGTGGCCGGGTACCGAACTCCAGCGGTCTGGGCGGTTCGCCGATGTTCAGCAGTTCGTGATCGAACGGCGCTTGACGATGAGTGCCCGCGACTACGTTGGCCATCTGTCGACCGTCTCGGCTTATCTCGAATTGCCAGCCCCGGCGCAAGGGCAGGTATATCGCCAGATCACGCAGGCCCTGCCTGAGACGGTCGAGGTTGCCGCCGACATCACCGTCCATCTCGCGCGTCGGCGCTGCGACAAGTAGCGCCTCGATAATCAGATGCCCGCGCACAATAGGAGGCTGATCGCTGCGCCGTGGTCTTGCGCACGGTCGCTGGGCGGCGAGCCTTCGTGTTGCGGTGGCTGGTTGCGGTGGCTGGCTGCGGTGACTGGTATTCAGGCGTCTCGGGTCAGGACCACCCGGTAGGCAAGGATGATGAGCGCTGCGGCCAGCGAGATGAAGATGCCTGCCTCGATGCCCTGGAGGGCCCAGAACCTGCTTGCAGGCTGGTAAGTGATCAGCGTGTGGAACCCGTGCGATGACAGGCAGGAATTCAGCCGGGTGCTTTGCTGCCCGACGACGCGGCAGGCGGCCGGGGTGTCCTGGTAGCTGATGCCTGCCGTGTAGTTACGGCCGTTAGGCCCGAGTGTCGCGTTTGACAGGACCCAGGAGCCGGGTGGCGCGGCCTGGTTGCTGCTGAACGGCGGGAGCGATTTGCTGATCGCGGTCAGGTAGCGGGGCCGGGCGTATTCGGCGATGAGGAAGCGCAGGCCGGCGAAGGCGGTGAATGTGACCGCCATGGCGGGCATGACCCGCTTGAAGATCGTTCCGGCCGCGATGCCCAGGGCCACGGCGAACACCGTGTAGGCGGCGGGCATGATCCCTTGAATGTCGAAGGTGAAGGTAGCTAGCCGGACCGGGACGCCGACCGCGTTCTGGGGGCCGCGCCACCAGGTCACCAGTACCGCCGTGGCTGCGCCCACTACGGCGGCGGCGGCTAGTGCCCACAGGACGCCGCGGCTCAGCCAGTCGCGGCGCGTGACGCCCTGGGTCCAGGCCAGGTTGTGGGTGCCAGTTTCGAACTCTCTGGCCAGCAGCGGGGCACCCCAGAACACCCCGAGCAGGAGCGGAACCGCCATGGTGGCATCTACCAGGGTGGTGATGGCGCCGTCGCCGCGGAACAGGAGCTGGGTCGCGTCACCGCAGCTGCGCGTCGTCGCGCAGCTGGCGAGGAACGCGTGGTAATCATGGGCTATCGCGATGCCGGTGAGCAGGAGCAGGCAGGTCAGCGCGACGACGGCGGCACCGGCAACGTAGGCCTGATTGCGGTGCAGCCGCCAGATCAGGGCGTTCACCGGACCGACCTTGCCGTAGTCAGCGAACCGGCGGTGCGGGCCTCGTCTTGCCCCATGTAGGCCAGGACGATGTCCTCCAGCCCTACCTCGGTGATCTCCCACCTGGGATCGAGCACCGGGCCGCTGAGCCGGGCCAGCAGGCGGGTCTGGTTCGCGGTCTGCGTTGCCTTTATTACCTCGATGCCCGGCTCGACGTCGGCCGCCTTCCTTCTGGGTCCCAGGAGCCAGCGGTGGGTCAGCAGGACATCGTCGATGTCGCCGGTGAGCTGAGTGCGTGATGCGGCGAGCAAGATGATGTGGTCGCAGACGCGCTGCAGCTCATGCAGCAGGTGCGACGACAAGATAACGGACAGGTCCCCGTCGGCGACCGCCTCGGTCAGCGACGCCAGGAACTCCCGGCGCGCCAGCGGGTCCAGGGCCGCCACGGGCTCGTCCAGTACCAGGACCCGGGGCCGCTTGGCCAGGGCCATGCTCAGGCCCACCTGCGCTCGCTGGCCGCCAGAGAGCGCGGAGACACGCCGGTCCTCAGGGATCCCCAGCTCGGCCAGCCGCGCCCGGGCTCCTGCCGCGTCCCAGTCACGGTTGATATGCGCGCCGATCTCAAGGTGGTCCGCAACGCTTAGCCGGCTGTACAGGGGCAGGTCCTGTGCCAGGTAGCCGATGCTGGCCAGGAACTCCGTGCTCTGCCCGGGTGGGCGCCCCAGCACGGACGCCTCACCGGCGCTGGGGGCGCTCAGCCCCACGAGAATCTTCAGCAAGGTGGTCTTCCCGGCTCCGTTGGGTCCGACCAGCGCGGTGACACGACCGCGCGGCACGGACACCGAGCAGTCCCGCAGCGCCCAGAGGGAGCCGTACCGCTTGCCCAGCCCGGCCGTGCGGATCGCCGGCATGTCCAGGGCGCTCATGCAATCCGCTCCGCCCGCGAGCCCGACAGAGTCGAGCGCAGGAGGGACTCGATGGCCTCGTCGTCCAGTCCTTCGGCGCGCGCCGTCCGTACCCACTGCTCAAGGCTGCGGGCAAGCCGCAGCTGCGTGCCCGGCGGAGGTCCTGCTGGCCGGCGGGCGACGAAAGTGCCCACGCCCTGGCGTCCCTCAACCAGGCCCTCGTGCTCAAGCTGCCAGTAAGCCTTCATCACCGTGTTCGGATTGATCGCCACCTCGGCCACGACCTCCTTGACCGTAGGCAGCTTGTCGCCGACGTCAAGGACTCCCATCCGAAGGGCCTGCCTCACCTGCTGCGCCAGCTGAAGGTAGGCGGGCACCCCGCAATCCGGGCTCAGCTGGAAGGTGATGGACTGCTTCAGTACTTCTCTAGTCACCTAGTGAACCGTAGGACTCCTGATCACCGGTGTCAAGCCCAGGGGTACTCACTCGGTCAACCGGGAAGTTACATCCTTCGCGCTCGCGCCCTTCCTGGCGGATCCGCAGTTTCAAGCATTGCTCTCCACGATCCCTTCCCCGTCGCGCCCGTGTTCACAGAGAGGAGCTCACCACAGCCGTGCGCGCCGTCAGGCGCGACTCTCGCCATGACGAATGCTTTGCGGGATTGGCGTGGCGACTTCGACCGACCCATAGGGATGCTGCCGCTGAATCAGGGCGTTCAAGCGGTCCTGGTCCGGGGCGAGCAGGGCCTTGACACCCTCTGCACTCACATCAGCGACGATGACGTGGCCAACCTCGTCGTGGACGTCGCTGAAGAGGCCGTGCGTTTTCATCTTCTGGGCCTGGTAACGATTGTCGTCGGTCGGGCTGACGTAGTGGACCGACCAGATCTTGTAGCGGTGAACAAGGAACAGGTGGTTCATCGTCATCAGGCGCTTCTGGCGCAGGGCGACGTCGAACGTGTTCTGGTCTCGAACCGAGAGGATGTTGCGACCACGGCGATCCACGATCACATCGAAGATGACGTTGGCGACCTTTTCCCCGGTTGGCTTGGACAGAGTGAGCTCCAGCAACTCAGAGCCCGCCGTGTTCGGCCGCAGTCCGACGCAGAGCGAATACGGGATCTGGTGGTGCTTGGTCCACATCGCCAGCCATTCTTCGAGCAGCTTGGTCGGCACCTCGGTCTGCACCAGGTGCTGGTGCTGCGTCGAGCCCTCGCCCATCGCTTTGGTAGCCGCCGTGCCGCCAGACGAGGCCATCAGCGCCGCATCCAGACGCGGCCCGCCCACGAGCGTCTGGGGCGTCCGGTAGGGCGACTCAACCAGGCGGAATCTTCGCTGCAGCCGGGCCAGGGAGAGCATGCCGTCCTGGCTTAGCGCGGCGGCGAACTCCTCCGCCGCCAGACCGTCGATCTGATGTCCGCCGTAGGTAATGAAGTTGAAGACGAATCCCAGCTTGCCGAGCTCCGCCGGGAATCGCCTCATTTCCTCCTCGCTCATCCCGGTCGTGTCCCAGTTGAACGACGGTGACAGGTTGTACGCGAGCATCTTCGCGGGGAACTCGGCGTGGATGGCCTCGGCGAAGCGCCGGGCGTCCTTCAGGTCCGCGGTCTTAGTCTCCATCCACAGCAGGTCCGCGAACGGGCCGACGGCCAGCGACCTGGCGACCGCGTACTCGATTCCGTTCTGAATCTGGTAGTAGCCCTCCGCTGTCTTGGAGAGCTCGCAATCCCAGATGATGTCGATGCCCATCGACTTGGCCCTGGCCCGAGCGGCGTGGAACGACGTCCGGTTCGCGAACGCCAGCCACTCCTCGGCGCTCAGTTCAAAGCGCTCCCCATCACTTGCACGGAACTCGATCACGTCCGCGACCGCCTGGGGATAGGTCTTCAGGTTGGCCTCGGACTGCCACGCCTCCAGGTACTGCGTCTCGACCCGATCCAGCAGTGCCTCAACCACCGACCCGTCGGCCTCGTGGAACGCCTTCGCGCTCTCTTCGAGCACGCGCATCACGCCCGTCCGCGCGAGCCAGGCGTCGGCCTCTTCGCACTCCGCAGCGGAGATCTTGTACAGCAGATGACCGCGCGCGTCGTCGACGCCCAGCTCGCGGAGCTTTCTCAAGATGGCAAGGTAGCCGACCTTGTAAGTCGGCAAGTCAACGCTGGTGGCGCCCAGGATGAACGGATGATCACGCTCGTCCCCGCGGCCCTCCAGGAACGTGGCCGATTCGGCGTCGGTTCGGGCCACGATCATGCCGGGCACCTTCATGACGTCCAGCTGGAAGCGGGCAGCGCTCAGCCGCTTGATCTGCTCGTCCGCGCCGACGAGCACCTTTCCCCCCTGGTGCCCGCACTTTTTGGCGCCGGGCTTCTGATCCTCGATGTGGTAGCCACAGACTCCGACCTCGACGAAACGACGGACCAGATTCCGGACGTGCGCGTCGCCGCCGTGGCCAGTGTCGGCGTCGGCGATGATGAACGGCCGGTAGTCGATCTCGGGAGTGCCAGCACGTTGCGCCTCGCTCAGGCGCGAGCGGGCGAAGCGCTGGTTCCGGTCCGCCATGAGCAGGGCGCGCACAATCGGCGCGGCCTCGTCGGGCACCTGGGAGAGCGGGTAGCTGGCCAGGTCGGGTCCTGGGTCCTCGGTAACGGATCCCTTGGCCGACGTCGCCCAGCCGCCCAGGTAGATGCCCTCGATCCCCATCCGCTTCATGGCCACTGCCTGACCGGGTGAATAGGGGCCGAAGGTGGTGATCTGCTTGCGCTCGGCGAAGAGCTGCCGGAGCCGATCGTAGAACTGGCCGGCCGCCATTCTCGCCACTGTGTAGTCAGTAGGGATGGTGCCCTGTTGCTCCACCACCTGACGCGCAGAATACAACCGCGTGATGCCCTCGAATCGGGGGCTGGCAAGCCACCTCGCGGTCTCTGCGACTTCCGAATCGAACGAATTCATCATTAGCTCCTGCCGCCCGCACCGCGACGCTTCTCGCGACCCCGAAATCCAGATTCGGTGTGATGCGGGTGCCGTCCCGGCTCAATGTGTCCATGTACTGGCAATCCGCTGCCTTGCGTGGGCCAGGTCTTCGTCCGCTGATGCAGGTATGGCAGCACGGCAGCCTGACAGGAGCGCCGACCTGGACTTCCGCTTATCAGATCATGTCGTGGGCACAAATAGTTAGAGGCAAAGGTCCCAGGCTCGCTGCGTCGGTCCACAGCCGGCGATCCGAACTGGCTGCGGCAGTGACAGACGCTCACGAGCGGAGGGAAGATCATGTGCCGGTTGTTCGGGCTGACCGCGGGCCGAGCCCGTGTCCAGGCAACGTTCTGGCTGCTCGATGCGCCCGACTCGCTGGAGGTGCAGGGCTACCGCAACGTCGACGGGAGCGGTATCGGTTTCTTTGATTCCGCCGCCGCGGCCGTCCTGGACAAGCAGCCAGAACCAGCATTCGAGGACGAGGAGTTCATTCATGAGGCAAAGGCGGCCGAGTCGACGGCCTTTGTCGCGCACGTCCGCTGGGCGACCGCCGGCGGCCGGACGGTGCGGAACACGCACCCATTCGCCATGCACGGCCGCATCATGGCGCACAACGGCGGGTTCGGTGAGCTGGCGCGGCTGGATGAACAGCTGGGCGAGTACGCCAGCCTCGTGCTGGGCGACACCGATTCCGAGCGGTACTTCGCGCTAATCACCCAGCAGGCTGATGCCCATGGTGGTGACGTCGGCGCCGGGATCGCGGCTGCGGCCCGGTGGATCGCCGCCAACCTGCCAGTGTCCTCGCTGAACACGGTCGTGGCCGCGCCAGGTGAATTGTGGGCGCTGCGCTATCCGGGCCAGCATGCCCTGCACATGATCGAGCGCCCGGCCGGGCCAGGCGGGCGCACGGCCGCGCCGGCTGGCCTGCACGTCCGCAGCGCGACATCCTCGGTGCACGTGCCCGCGCTGCAGTCAGCGCCCTCCGTCGTCGTCGCCTCCGAGCGGCTCGACGGCGAGGACGACTGGCGCATGCTCGCCGAGGGCGAGCTCGTCCACGTCCGGCCCGACCTAAGCGTCCAGTCCGCGGTCGTCGTGACCGAACCACCGGCCCGCCTGGTGCCCCTGCCCGCCAAGAACCCGAACATCGATACCTGAACCCGGGGTTCAGGCGTGGTCGTTTTTGTTCCACAGCTGATGAGTAAGGCCGCTAGGCGAGGTGACCGACTCGACGGTGAAGCGGTCTTCGAGGCCGCTTAGTCCCTCCCAGAGGGATACGCCGCGTCCGAGGGTAATCGGCACGATCACCAGGTGCATGAAGTCGACCAGGTCGGCCTGGAGGAACTGACGCACCGTCGAGGGTCCGCCCCCGATGCGGACGTCCCGACCACCAGCAGCCTGCTGAGCTAGGCGGAGCACCTCCTCCGGTGGCCCGTCCACAAACCGGAAGCTGGTCCCGTTGGGAAAGTCAATTGCGGGATGCGGGTAATGGCTCATGACGAACACCGGTGTCTGGAATGGCGGCTCGTCGCCCCACCAGCCCCGCCACCCGTCGTCGGGCCAATCACCAACCTGGGGACCGAACTTGCGCCGTCCCATGATCTCGGCGCCGATGCCCTGGCTCCACATGCTGGTCAGAGCGCGGTCCAGCGTGACGGGGGCATCCGCCTTATCGACGCCATGGATTACCCGGCCATCGAACCACGTGAACAGCCGCTCGGCACCGCCGATCGGGGCGTCGAACGTCACGCGCTCGCCGGCGGCGTAGCCGTCGAGGGATACGTTCATGTTGTGGACCCGGGTGCGGGGCATCACGACTCCTTCTGCGATCGGATGAAACGTCACAGCATAGACCGGCGGGGACGGCCGGACCTATCGCAGGCGATGCATAAAGTACGGCCGTGCCGCGTGCCTGCTCGACATCGTGAGAATCGCAGACAAGGAGCGTCAGGTCAGCGAACTTCGGTGTACTCGCTGCGGTCCAGCTGCACGACGTCGGTGTAGTCGCTGCTGTCTGGCTCTGCGATGTCGTCGGTGTACTGCCTGTGGTCCAGCTGCACGACGTTGAAACTGGCACTGGACAGCAGCTTGCGCAGGTGCTGCATGCCGGTCATACCGGCGATCGCAACAGCCACAGCGGCGGCGAGCACGGAGCCGCCGAACAGCGCGAGCCCGCCGACGACGTGCCCCAGTGTCATCATGATGACTGCGGCCAGCAGGGCCACCGGCACGGCTGTCAGCAGCAGCAGCGCGACCAGCGTCACGGCGATCACGGCTTTGCCCGACCTGCCCGGCGTCCGCTCCGCATACCAACCGATCATCACGCTCACCTCGCTGCCCGGGGTGCGTCATGGGCCCGGGCCTACCCGACAGCAACACGATATGTCGTGTGCTCTCGTTGTCAACACCTCTCTCGATCAGGATGTTCCGCCAACCGTCAGGCGCGCTGGCCGCGGGCAACACCCACCGGGTGGTCGGGCAGGCGAACGCCGAAGCCGTTGACCGCGAGCCTGAGCAGGACCTGTCCCGGTGCTTGCAGCTCAGTCACCTTGGCGGCACTGAGTTCCTCGAGTTCGGCGAGCCGGGCCGCGTAGGCCCCGGCGCCGGTACGCCGCGCCTGACTCAAGCTGATCGCGTTAGCCCATACCTTCTGGCGCGCCTCGCGCAGGAAACGCCTGGTGCCGCTCTGATTGAACGGCTTAAGCATCCGGTTCAGCAGCGAGCCCGGCCCGTCGATGCTCATCAGCTCGTCGCCCTCGGCCGACACCCGGGAGGCGAGGATGTCGTCGATCGCCTTGTGGTCCGCTTCGCGCCTGGCGACCAGCTCCGCATCATCAAATTCCTCGTCGGTGATCACCGCCAGGAGGGCCTGCGGCAGGTCGTAGTTGATGTGCGCGTTCATGCCGAGCAGCAGCCGGTTCAGGACGGGCAGCCCGCGCCGTGCACCGAAGGCGATCGCCCAGGGCCGTGACGGCTGCCCTCCCGCCTGAAGGCGTTCCAGTGCCTCGAGATACAGGTCCGCGAACGCGACGTCCCAGCGCTCGGTCCACTGAGGGTCGGCAAAACCGCCCGGACGCTTAATCTCCTCGGCGACGGCGATGGTGGTCCGCAGGTAGGTGGCGTGGAAGATCCGCTTCGGATCGTTAGCGGCTTCCATCGGCTCGAGAAGCTCCGTCATGCGCTCGATCAATGCGTCGATCATGCGGTAATTATGACGGTTCTGTGCCCGGGCTCAGTCTCTCGTTTCGCGGGGCGGCGTGCACCTCGCCCGACCACGACTTCCCAGCAAAGCCATGTCGCACCCGGTCGACAGCCGGTATCGGGCTACGTTGATAGACGGCATCACGCTGAGCGGGCCTCGGCAGAGATTCGTCCAGGCTAGCTCTGCTCGCGGGAGCGCGGCATTACCAGTCCTGACTCCTTGGCGGTGACGACCGCCTGGGTCCGGTCGCGCAGGCTCCGGCGTTGCTCGCCGCCGGGGCCAGCAGCCTGCCGCATCCCATTCGCGACGGCCGGTGACAGCCTGTGCCGCCGCGAGCGGGCCGCGGCACAGGCTCGTACCGTTTGCGGTAGCCTGCTGGCCGGCCGTCAGCGCCGGCCGGCCTGGTCCAAGCCCGACAGCAGCGCATCGATGACGGTGATCGCCCGACCGACGTCCGGCGTCAGGCCCGCCAGCGCATCGGCGTACAGGAACGCCTCGCTGATGCGCATGATCGCGTAGGCAAGCGCAGTGGTATCCAGACCGGGCTCGAAGGTGCCCAGGCCCCGTTCCCGGTCAATCAGCCGCTCCAGGGCGGACGTCATGCCCTGCGCGGCACGGCTGCGCCCGCCGGTGAGGATCCGCAGCGCGGTGTCCGGATCGCCGTCCAGCAGCGCGCGCAGCGATGGATCCCGCTCGATCGATCGCAGCACGCCCGCGACTACTGCCGAGATCCGGCCCGGCCCGGCCAGCTCCCAGGTCCGGTCAAGCTGCCACGCCAGCAGCCGCCGGGCGCGCCACCAGATCACCGCGTCCAGCAGCTGCTCACGGTTTCCCGCGCGCCGGTACAAGGTGGCCCGGCCGACACCGACGCGGCGCGCCAGCGATTGCATGTCCAGCCGCTGGCCGGCCAGGAAGGCCGCGGCGGCGGCGCGGAACATCCCGGCCGGGACGTCAGCCGGCGGCCCCGTTCCCTCCGGAATGATCGCCAGCACATAGCCGAGCCGGTCATCCGATCCGGCTCGCCACAGCAGTTCCGGGCTAGCTCGCAAGACGCTGGCCAGCGGCTTTCTGCAGAAGCTCGAGCTCCTCGACCAGGTAGTCGGCCAGCCTGTCGATATCGGGAACGAGCTCGCGACAGGCCACCAGCCCGAAATGCAGCTGGCCAAGGTACCCGACGAGGGTGATGTTCAGGCCCTGGCCGTCGGTGATCACCGAGACCGGGTAGTGCGCAAGCAGCTTCGCGCCGCACAGGTACACCGGCACGTTCGGTCCGGGCACGTTGGAGATGCACAGATTGAAAGGCGGCAGCCGGTGCAGCACGCCGGTGGCGAACACGACCCTGGCGGCGCGCGCCGTGAGGGCTGGCGGCGCGAAGTCACTGACCTGGTCGACCAGTCCCTGCGGGATCGCGGCCTGCTGCGCTTTGGCCTGCTGCGTCGCCGCATGCACGATCTCCAGCCGCTTGTCCGGGTCATCGACGTTGGTCGGCAGTGTCGCAAGCATCGCCGAGACCTTGTTTCCGAGCGCGCCCTTGCTGGCCGGATCGCGCACCGACACCGGGATCATCGCGATCAGCGGCAGGTCCGGAAGCGCACCGTGATCGACGAGCCAGCGGCGCAGCGCTCCGGCGCACATCGCCATCACGACATCGTTCACCGAGACGCCGAAGGCGTTCTTGACCGTCTTGACCGTGTCCAGGTCGACGCTGCGCAGCGCGAGCCGCCGGTGCGCGGTGATCGGCCGGTTGAATGGCGTGGCCGGCGCTCGCGCTGACGCGCTCGCGATCACCTCGCCGTCGCCCCGGTTCAGCCCGAGCATGCCGCCCACCAGGGTGCTGACTGCGGGTGCGAGCGTCGGCAGCAGCCGGACGAGTTCATTGCTGATCCGGACTGTCTGCACCGGGCGCCAGGCCAGCCGCGCTGCGGCAAGCGCCGTCAGCGCCGCCGGACCCGGCGGCCGGGCTGGCCGGAACGGCTCGGCTGGCGGCAGGTCCCGGCCCTCCGGGGCGAGGTCCAGCAGGATCGTCAGCAGCTCGGCCCCGGATGCTCCGTCGATCGCCGAGTGATGGATCTTGGTGTAGACCGCGGCGCGGCGCTTCGCCAGCCCGGTGATGAGGTAGATCTCCCAGAGCGGACGGCTGCGGTCGAGCGGCCGGGCGTGCAGCCTGGATACCTGCTCGGTCAGCTGTGCTTCGGAGCCCGGCCGGGGCAGCGCGACCTCCCTGATGTGGTACTCGATGTCAAAGTTCGGATCATCGACCCAGTAGGGCTGGTCCAGGCCAAGCGGCACCTCCAGCAGCTTGCGCCGCAGCACCGGCACCAGCGGAAGCCGCTCGCCGAGTACTTCGGTCAGCCTGGCCAGGGTGAGCGGCGCAGGCGCCGCGGCCGGGTCGAGGATGCAGACACCGCCGACGTGACCTGTTGAATTCGCCGTTTCCAGCGCCAGGAAAGCGGCATCCAGGCCAGTGAGCTGCTGCATGGCTCCTCCTCCGCGTGCTGACGATGTTCGGGTGCCCTACCAGCGGGGTGGGTAGAGCCTGCGCAGCGTTCGCGGCGGCTGGAACTCACGCCGCTGGCCAGCCGGAACTGCCAGCTGATCGGCGATCAGCCAGAGTGTCGCCGGGTCGACGCCGAAGCCTAGATGGGCGCAGCGAACCTCGACGTTCTGATGGAGCTCCGTCTCCGGCTCGATGCATGCCTGCCAGGCCACGATGCCGTCCCGGCGCGAGTACACCGCAGTGGACGGCACGCCCACCGGCTGCGCCACTTGCTCGCGGGTCGGCACCCGCCCGTTGGCGTGACGGACGCTGCGGCGCTGGTATGCGCGGTCGGCGTGCGTCTGCCGTGAGTCGGTGAGGGCAAACGGGCTGCCGAGCGTCATCACCCGGCGTATCTCCGCGGGATGCTGCCGCGCCATCTCCCGGGCGTAAATGCCGCCCAGGCTCCAGCCGATCACCGAGATGGGCCGGCCGGTGCGCTGAACGAGCGAGGCCCGCATCGCCGGAAGCTCGTCGAGCACCTCGTCGGTTGGTCCAAGATTGCGCCCGAGCCGCCAGCCAGTGACCTGGTAGCCGAGCCGGCGCAGGAACCCCCGCAGGAGCGCGGTGCTGGTGTCGGTGGCCAGCAGCCCCGGCAGCACCAGGACCCCGTGCCCGTCGCCGCGGGGCGCGAACGACAGCCACGGAGCGGACAACGGCAGCCTGGCCAGCTCTGCGAGCCCTCTGGCCGGCTCCGACAGCAGCAGCCGAGTCGGCGGCGCGCTCACTGCCGCCGTCGGCTGAGCGTCATTGGCGTAGTACATGGTGCCCGTCCCGTCATGCCGGCCTAGCCACCGCCGGCAACGCCCGCAATGGCAGCCTCAGAAAGCAGCCTAGGCAACCGGCCGATACATCTCTAGTCTATGTCTCACTCATATCCAGCTATTTCTTGCCGTCTCCCGACGTGATTCTTGCCGACATCGCCGGACGGCCTGGTTCGGAGGCGCCATGAGCTTCAACCTGGCGACGATCTTGCGGGAGACCGCGGCCGCTACGCCGGACGCGATCGTCTGCCACGCCGCCGGCGCGGCGACCACGTACCGGCAGCTCGATGAGCAGTCCGGGCGGTTCGCAGCCGGACTGTCCGCAGCTGGCCTGTCCCCCGGCCAGGTAGTGGCCATCCAGTTGCCTAACGTGCCTGAGTTCCTCACCGCGTATTTCGGCGCGCTCAAGGCCGGCCTGGTGGTGCTGCCGGTCAATCCGCTGCTCAAGGCAGCGGAGATCGGCTACCAGCTGACCGACGCAACGGCGGCCCTCATGATCGGCATGGCCGGCCTGCATACGGACGCGGCCGTGGCCTGCGAGCCGCTAGGCGTGCCGTTGTACCTGACCGGCGACGAGAGCGCCGCGGCCGGACGGCTCGCCGCGGTTCTCCGACCTGCTCAGCAGCGCCCCGCTAGCCGGTCCTGGCGGCGACATCTGCCCGCGCGATGCAGACGACACCGCTGTGCTGATCTATACCAGCGGGACGACAGGAAAGCCGAAGGGTGCGGAGCTCACGCACTTCCTGCTGTACATGAACTGCACGGTGTCGGGCCAGCTGTTCGGGGCCCGGCCAGACGACGTCTTCCTGGCTGTGCTGCCGTTCTTCCACGTCTTCGGACTGTCCTCGGTTATCAACGTGTGCGTCCGGTACGGCGGCTGCCTGTCGCATCGTGCCCCGGTTCGCGCCGGGGCCGGTGCTGGACGCAATCGAGCGGGACAAGTGCACCGTCATTGCCGGCGTGCCGACGATGCTGCACGCGCTGGCGCAGCTCGACGTGGCCGACCGGAACCTGGCGGCGCTGCGGGTGGCGGTCTCCGGTGGCGCGTCACTGCCCGAGACCGTGATGCAGACGTTCGAGACGAAATACCGCATCGAGGTGCTGGAAGGTTACGGCCTGTCGGAGACCGGCAGTACGACGTCGTTCAACCGGCCGGGTGATCGCCGTCCGCTGTCTGTCGGCAAGCCCATCTGGGGCGTGCAGATGCGGGTCGGCGGCGAGGAGGACCAGCCACTCGCGCCCGGCCGGGACAACATCGGCGAGATTCTCATCCGCGGCCATAACGTCATGAAGGGATATCGCGGCCAGCCGGAGGCGACCGCGACCACGCTGCGGGGCGGCTGGCTGCACACCGGCGACCTCGGCTACGTGGATGAGGACGGCTTCTACTTCATCGTTGACCGCACCAAGGACCTGGTGATTCGCGGCGGCTACAACGTCTATCCGCGCGAAATCGAGGAAGTCCTTTTCAGCCATCCCGGCATCGTGGAGGCGGCCGTCATCGGCAAGCCGGACGACAGGCTGGGCGAGGAGGTCGTGGCCGTCGTGGTACTCAGTTCCGGTGCGGAGCTCAGCGCCGAGGACATCATCGCGTACTGCCGGGAGCGGCTGGCAGCCTACAAGTATCCGCGCGAGGTCAGGTTCTGTACCGAACTGCCGAAGGGGCCGTCCGGCAAGATCCTCAAGACCGCCCTGCGCTAGACCTCAGGTCACCAGGCCGGCCGGCGCGGCCACACGCCATCACGCGGGCGGCCGCGCGTCCTGTCGGCACCTGGTCAGCGCGCGTAATTACTGGCGCCGTACCAGTCGACCAGGATGACCGGCTCGTCGCCGACAACCCAGGCGTCATGTCCCTGCGGCAGCGCTGTCACGTCGCCGGCCTGGGCGTCGAACTCGCGGCCATCGGCCATCACGATATGCAGCTTGCCCTGGACGTGGTACTGAAAATGCGGTGCCTCGCACAGCTCGGTGCCGGCCAGCGGCTTGACGTGCTCGGACCAGCGCCAGCCCGGCTGCAGGACCAGCTGGCCGATCTCGGCGCCGCCGATCTTGAGCAGCTTCAGCTCGCCTTGCTCGAAGGTCCTGACCTCATCGGGTACCGAGAACGCCTTCTGCTCTGCTTGTGCAGTCATGACTGTTTCCTCCTGCTGACGCGGTGCCCGCTCTCGGGCGTTTCGGCCAGCGTGACAGGCCATGGTTGCAGCATGCTTGCAGTCATGACCTGGCCCGCAATGGTCGCCGGCGTAGCCGCCGCCAGCTGCGGCGAGGTTTGATAGCCCCATGAGGTCCCTTGCGCTCCGGGTGCTCGGCGAATTCGGCGTCGACGGCATCGAGCCCGCGGCACTCGGCAGCAAGAAGGCCCGTCTCGCCCTGGAGCTGCTGGCGCTCGCGGAAGGCCGCCCGGTACCACCGGATGTGCTGTTCGATGCGCTTTGGGGGGATTCGCCGCCGTCAAGGCCTGAGGACCAGCTTGCAGTTCTGATGAGCCGGCTGCGATCAGTACTCGGCCGCGAGCGAATCGAGCACCGCGACGGCGGATACCTGCTGCACTACGACTGGCTCGACACGGCGGAGCTGGCGCACCTGACCGACGAGGTGGAGCGCAGGCGTCAGGCCGGCAACGTCATCGGAGCTGCCGCGGCAGCGAGGATCGTGCTGTCGCTGGTGCGCGGCGCAGGCCGTCCGCCGCCGGCCGGCGACTGGGCGCAGCTCAAGCGCGCCGAGATCGACCGGCTCACCGGTCGCGCCCGGCTCGCCGCTGCCGCGGCACTGCTTGCGGCCGGCGACTGGATGGCGGCATGCGATGCGGCGACCGGTGCGCTGGAACGAGATCCTTACGAGGAAACGGCGCTGCGCATCCTGCTGCGCGGATACGTGATGGGCGGCCAGACGGCCACGGCGCTGGCCGCCTATGCCACCGCACGGGAACGTCTGGCCGATGACCTGGGCACCGACCCGTCGCCGGAAACCGCGGCGCTTTACACGGCGATCCTGCGAGGCGAGCTGCCGACGACGGCGTCCGGGCCTGCGGCTGACCGAGTCCCGCTCGTCGGCCGCGACGGGGAACTCGCGTACCTGGATGCGACCGCGCTGCGGGCCAGGGAAGGCCGCAACGTCGAGCTGGTGATCATCGAGGGCGAGGCGGGCATCGGCAAGACAACGCTGCTGCGGGCTTTCGCCGCGGGCCGGGAATCGGCCGGGGACATCGTGCTCTTCGCGCGATGCGGGCAACTCGACCGCTCGATGCCGCTCGACGCCCTGCTCACTGCCTTGTCCGGGCTTCTTCGCCGGCTCGGTCCGGAGGCGACTGCTGACGTGATCGGAGCAGACGCGCCGGTGCTGGCGCCGCTGCTCGGCTTCGTGCGGGACCCGCGACCGCTGTCGGTCCTGGCCGACAGCGTGCTCGGGCCTGCCGTCGTCTATACCGCGCTGGCCAGGGTGCTGGGGCGGCTGTCAGCGCGCGGACCGCTGGTCCTGCTGATCGACGACGCGCACCTGGCCGGCCGGGTACTGCCAGACCTGTTGCATTTCATCCGCCGGGAGGAGCTGACTGGCACCGCCGTCGCGGCTATCCGCACGGGCGAAGGGGAGTTGCTACCGGATGGGGCCGTGATTCACCTGGGCGCTCTTAGCCGGGACGCCGCTGCCGAGCTCGTGGGCGCAGCCAGGGTTGACACCCTGTACGCGCGGTCGAGGGGTCACCCGCTATTCCTGACCGAGCTGGCGCAGCAGGCGGCAGGCGCGGACCTGCCCGCTTCGCTGGTCGAGTCGCTGTCGGCACGGTGCGACGAGCTCGGCTCGGCCGGGCACATGCTGCGCACCGCCGCGATCATCGGCCCTGAGCTTGATCTGGACCTGCTCGCCGCGGTCCTTGGCCGGCCACTGATCGAGCTGCTCAACGACGCAGAGCAGGCCGTATCCAAGCAGTTCCTGGCAGAGCAGGATGGACAGCTGAGGTTCCGGCACGAGCTGGTCAGGGAGGCACTCGCCGCCAGCGCGTCCGCAGGCCGGGCTGCCTTGCTGCACCGGCAGGCCGGCCGGGTGCTGGCCGGACGCCCTGGCGCCGACCCGGTTATCGTCGCCCAGCACGCCCGGCTCGGCGGCGACCTCGCACTGGCCGCCACCGCGCTGCGCGATGCGTCGGCGCGAGCGGCCGAGCGCTTCGATCATGCCGCCGCCGAGCAACTGCTGGACGATGCGCTGAGCCTGCAGCAGGACGAGCACAGCTGGCTGGCCCGAGCCAGGGTGCGCACCCGGCGAGGCAAGTATGACCAAGCGCTGGAAGATGTGGAGCGAGCGTCAGCGTCGGGCGCGGCCGCACTCGAGGTCGGAGCGTGGGCATCGTACTTTGGCCGGCGTTTCGCGCAAGCGGCGCAGTTCGCCGCCGACGGCGCGCTGGCGGCAGCCGACGCGGCAATGCGCGCTCGCTGCCTCACAGTTGGCGGTCGCACCCGGCACGCCGGGGGTGACCTGGCACACGCTGAGCTGCTGCTGGGCGAGGCGCTGTCGCTTGCCGAAGGAGCGGACCGGGTTACCGCAGCCGCCTGGCTCGGAGTGCTGCGATCTCACCAGAGCCGGCCTGCCGAGGCGCTGGCACTGATGCGGCCAGCCGCCCGCGGGCAGATTGGGGCCGGCGCGCTCCCAGGTCCAGTGCCGCCCGCCCGGCAACGCCGGTGCCGGCCCCGGCATCCAGCACCTGCTGGCCAGTCACCCAGGGCGCCGCCTGCGCCAGCAGCGCTCTGGCCAGCGCGTCGTAGACCAGCTGCGGGCCTGCCGCCCAGCCCTGCTGGCCGGCCTCGTAAGCAGCTCGAACCTGCCCGGTCAGGGCAGCAGCGGTTGCGCGGCCAGCACCCGGCTTTCCCACCATGCGAGTTCCTCGTCATAGCCGCCCAGCGCCTTCTCCCAGCCAAACTGAACCAGTGCGCCGAGCAGGCACAGCGACAGCTGACGCTCCCACCAGAGCGCGGTGTCGATACCGCATTCTTCCAGTGCGGCGCGGTAGGCAGCGATCGACGCCTCCTTCGACTGCGGCAGGCGCCGGCAGTTAATGGCCAGGTACCAGGCCAGGTCACTCAGCGCCGCGCCGCGGCCGGCCTGTTCCCAGTCCAGCAAGACCGTCCGGCCGGCACTATCGGTGCCCAGGTTGTCCAGCTTCCAGTTGCTGTGCACGAACGTCTGCGGCGTGCTGGCCAGCGCCTCCAGCAGCGGTCCCGGATCCCGTGCCAGCGGGCTTACCACGGCTGCCGCAGCTGGCGCCACCTCTGCCAGCAGCGGCCAGCCCTTTGCCACCAGCTGCGGCACCAGATGATCCGAGCCGATAGCCGCCTCGGCCTCGGCCATCCAGGGCGAGAGCTCCAGGTACCGGTGCATCGCAGGCACGAGCTCGAGGTCACCGTCCCAGAAGGCCGCGTGCAGCGCCGCCAAATGCTGGAGGAAACGCAGATGCTGGCTGAGCGGGATAGGGTCATCGGCAACAGGCACCAGCCACTTGCCGACGTCGTGCATCAGCACACCACAGCCGCCTGACGGCCCGGTGCCAGTGCCGACTTCCCGGATCACGCCCACGATCGGCTGATTCAGGCAGCTGGGCAACTGGTCGAGGACGCCGCGTTCCCAGAGCTCCAGCGGGACGCCGCGCAGGCAGCCGGAGGCTCGCATGGTCCAGTCAGCGGCCAGATCGAGGTGCTTCAGGACGTACGGCTGCCCGTCGATCTCCAGACGTTCCAGGGTCGCGCCGGACTTGCCGGGCGCATCAGCCATCGCCTCGCGACGGGTAGCACTGGCCAGCAGCCCGGCAACCTCCTCCTGGCTTTGGCCCGCGCCAACCGTCTGACGGTCAGTCACGAGCTGCTTCCATGTCGGCGAGCAGCGCGGCGGGCCACCGCCCGCCGCAGAACACGGTGTCGGCCACGATCTGATCATCGCGCACCGTCAGTACGTGCAGGTGATGGCCCGCATGCGGCACGCCGTTCTCGGACCAGCTGAGCGTGTACTCCACCACTTCGGTGGCGCCATCGCTGACCGGATATCGGCGCAGCTCCTCGAACCGGCCGGGGTCCGCGAACCACCGGCCGTACTCGGCCCGTATCGCGTCCGGGCCGAGCACGCGCATCCGCCAGTTGGGGACCGTCGCGTCCAGCGTTGCCTCGGCGCTCCAGACGTCGCAGCTGCCGATTGCCGCGTCCTCGATTGCCTGCAGGAACTTGTCAATTGCTGCTGAGCCTGCCATCGTCTCCTCCTGATTCGTGCCAGGTAACGATGGTGACCAGGTCGCCTTGCAGTCAGTTTGCAGGAAGGTCACGATTAGGCGTGCGCGAACGCCACCGGAGTTCGTTGCCGAGCCGGTGATTCCAGGTACGGTCGACTCGAAACGGCGTAGTTGCCGCCGCGGCGGCGCAGCAGGGAAGAGAGGTGGCGGTAGCGATGCAGTTCCGGGCGACGCTTCGCCTCGATGGCAAGACGGCCACCGGCATCGAGGTGCCAGCGGAGGTCATGACCGCCCTGGGTACCGGCAAGCGGCCGCGTGTCCGGGTCACCATCAACGACTGCACCTACCAGACCTCCGTCGGATCCATGGCCGGCCGCTCGCTGGTGCCGGTCAGCGCCGAGATCCGGGCTAAGGCCGGGGTCGCGGCCGGCGACGAGCTGACGGTCGGGATCGAGCTGGACGCTGAGCCGCGGACGGTAACGGTGCCAGCCGATCTTGCCGACGCGCTCAGCCGCGATCCTGTCGCTCAGCGCGCATTCGAGCGGCTTTCGTACTCCGGCCAGAACAGGCACGTCCTCGCAGTCGAGGGCGCTAAGACTACGGAGACGAGGCAGCGGCGCATCGAGAAGGCCGTTGGCGAACTCGCGGCAGCTGAGACGAGCCCGTCCTAACCGACGTGGCGCCGGCCGCCCATCACCACGGTGCTCGGCTTCCTGGACAAGGTGCCGGCTGGCCGGGCACCCGGCGGACCGGAGACGGTCCGCTGACCGCCCGGATCTCGAACCCCGGCAGAGCCGTGGCGCTAACCTACCGATAGGTCCGTATCCGCCACCGCACCCAGTGATGAGGGGTCCGAGCATGAAGCAGGACGAGGGCTATATCGATGTGCCCGGCGGCCGTGTCTGGTACAGATCGGTCGGCGAGGGCGGTACGCCGCTGCTCTGCCTGCACGGCGGTCCCGGCTTCACGCACTATTACCTGGAAGCACTGGAAGCGCTCGCCGACCGGCGCCAGGTCGTCTTCTATGACCAGCTCGGCTGCGGAAACGCGGACCGTCCCGACGACGTCTCGTTGTGGACCGTGGACCGGTTCGTGGCGGAACTGGCGCAGGTGCGGGCCTCCCTCGGCCTGGACGATGTCCACCTGTTCGGCAATTCCTGGGGCGGCATGCTGGCCATGCAGTACGTGCTCGACCGTCGTCCGGAGCTGCGCAGCCTCATCCTGTGCGGCAGTCCGGCGAGCATGCCACGCTGGGCCGCCGACTGTGATGAGCTGCTCGCAGCGCTGCCCGAGGAGGTGCGCGAGGTCATCCGTCAGCACGAGGAAGATGGCTTCACTGCGTGTCCGGAATACCAGGCGGCGATGCTGGGCTTTTATCGCGAGCACGTGTGCCGGCTCAACCCGTGGCCAGCCGGCCTGGAGCGGTCCTTTGCCGAGGCCGGCTACAGCGTCTACAACACGATGAACGGACCGAGCGAGTTCACCGTCACCGGCACGCTGAAGACCTGGGACATCATGGACCGGCTCGGCGAGATCGACATCCCGACGCTGCTGGTCGGCGGGCGCTACGACGAATGCCGGCCAGCGCATCTGGCGGAGATGCACAGCCGCATCGCGGACTCCCAGCTGGAGATCATCGAGGACGCGTCGCACTTGTGCTTCGCCGAGCAGCCGGCGGCGTTCGGCTCAGTCGTGACCGCTTTCCTCGACCGGCGCGACGCTGCGGCCTGACAGGATCAGCACATGATGAGGATGGAGCCCTGGTGACGACCGAGCGGATCGAGGTTCACCGGACCATCGACGCGGAGCCGGCGGCGATCTTTGCCATCCTGCGCGACCCTCAGGGCCATGTCGCCATCGACAGCTCCGGCATGCTGATGTCAGCAGAAGGCGAGCCGGTGGCCGGCGTGGGCGACAGCTTCGTCGTGCACATGGACCGCGAGGCGCTGAACGACTACCCGGAACTCGGCCGCTACGACGTGACCGTCTCCATCTCGGCCTACGAGCCGGACCGCGAGATCGCCTGGACGATACTCGGCCGGATCCGGCCGCAGATCGGCCACGTCTACGGATACCGGCTCGAGCCGGCCAGCGACGGCGACGGCACGCTGGTCACCTCCTATTACGACTGGTCGGGCATCGATCCGGTGTGGCGCGACGCCGGCATCTTCCCGGTAATCTCCGAGGGCGCGCTGCGCGCGACGCTGGGCATCCTGGCCCGGACCGTCACGTCGCGCTAAACGCCGCGGCGCTGCTGCTGAACGCGGCCATCGACAACCTGGACTTCCCGTGCGTGTCGACGGACGACGTGACCGCGGCGGGCCAGTCTCTGCAACGACATGACCGAGTCAGGAGATAGTCAGCAGCAGCGTGGGGCCTCGTTCCCTTCATGGCCAGCAACGACGACAGCACCCGCGCACTGCGGTCAGCAGCGCGCGGGTGCCGTGGTGCGGACGGTCAGCCCGCGCTGACTCGCCAGTCCTGGCCTATGAAGATAAGGCCCTTGGGCTGGAAGGTGGGTCCGGTCACCGGCAAGGCGCTGATGTTGCCGGTCCACGGGTTGATGACGCCCAGGTAGTTCGCCGGGAAGCCGGGAGCTGGGCAGGTGGCGGGAGCGCTGTTCGCGTTGCACGGCGTGACCGCGGTGATGGCGACGCCGACCGGGAACCGCCCGGTCACGACATCCACGGTGTCGGCGCTTGAGTCGGTGGCGTAGAGCCGTGCGTGCGGGCTCCGCGCCCATCCCGTGTCGTCCACCGAGTTCGACAGGCTGAGCACCGCGAGCCGGGTGCCGTGGTGCCGGTGCCGATCCAGGAAGATCTGCTCATTGTCGCCTTGGCTGGTGAGCATGAAGTCACCGGCGAACCTGCGAGCCGAGGGCGGCACGACTTCGCTGGAGTCCGGGTCGGTCAGGCCCAGCGTGACGACCTTGCCGAAGGCCGCGCCGACGTTGGCGACCCGGGCGCTAGCTTCGTCGCCGAACACCGGGAAGATCCTGGCCACATGCGTGAACGGGTGGAAGGTGACCACGTACACGGCCGGGTAGGTCGGCTGCGGCGCGGCCGTGCCGGTGGTGCCGGGCGCGGACGCGGTGATCAGCACCAGGCCGTGGTAGACCGAGATAGCGTCGGTACCGCCGAGGTGCGGGAGCGGCTTGTTGTAGTGGTAGTGCCGCACCTGGTGACCCCGGGGCAGGCCCGGCGTGATGGTGTAGACGCTGGAGTTCGCGTCCTCGTTCACGGTGGCGATCAGCGTCCTGAACCGCGGGTCGGCAGTCAGGCCGTCGCACTTGCCCTTGATGTTCCACTGCCGGATGACCGCGCCAGACCGGGTGAACTCGACCACCGTGCTGTCGGTGTTGCCGTCTGAGCTGGCCTCTCCCTGCGCGCCCACTCCGTTCTGGAAGGCGGTGAACAGGTGACGGCCAAGCGCCGTGATGTCGTCCGGGCCGGTGAGCGGCTCGGTCTTGCGGACCGATGAGCCGGCCGGCAGGTAGCTGTGACTGAGCTTCATCCCGTTCAGGACCTGCCGCACCTGCAATGACTTCGGGCCACCTGCTGCTGCGCCGGGGCCGGCGTCCTTTGCCGCTGCTTGTGATGCCACGGCTGGCCCGGCCAGGGCCAGGCCTGCCAGGCCAGCGGTTATCGCGGCGGCGATCTTCGCTGTGCGCGAGCTTCTCGAGGGCAACGGTGCCTTCTTTCCTGATTGTCATGAAACGAGGACGCAACCGTTCTACGCCGCGCGCCGGACGCTGCGGCGAACGGCGCTGAGCCGGCAGGTGAATGACAAGCCAAGGGTGACTACGAGCCTGATCGGGAGCTACGGGACGACCCGGACTACGAGAGCACCCGGCGGCGGAAGTTGCGCAGGCCGATCGCGATGAACACGACGCCGAACGCGGCCACGACCGGGTAGATCACGTACAGGTGCATATGCGGCGCGGTGGTGAAGGCCGCGCGCATCCCCTCGTTCACGTAAATAAGCGGGTTGATCAGCACGATGGTCTGCAGCCAGTGCCAGCCGCCGACGGTGACGGGCGCCAGCCTGGTCCACGAGTAGTAGGTACCGCCGAGGAAGGTGATCGGCAAGATGATGAAGCCGAACATCAGGCCGATGTTGCGCGGTTCGAAGCCGGTGCCGAGCACCAGGCCGAGCCCCGCCATCGCGACAGAAGCGAGCGGCACGAATGTCAGGATGAGCAGCCAGTGCAGCGTCAGGTGCGCGTGCACTCCCGGCGCGTGCACGACGGAGGCGATCGGCAGCACGATGATGGCTGACAGCACGCCCTGCGCAGCGCCGGATAGCACCTTGGCCATCGCCACCAGCCAGATCGGGCACGGAGCCTGGACCCGGTCCTCGATCTCCCTGGTGAATCCGAACTCCTGGGCCATCGCCAGCGCGATGGACTGCACGCCCTGGAACATCACCGAGATGCCGACCACCCCGGGCACCAGGATGGTCGCGAATGCCGACTCCTGCGCGGTGCCGTGGCCGCCGATGCCCTGCCCTATCTTCGGGAAGACGTAGAGGAAGACGAAGCACAGCAGGAACGGCTGGATGATCGTCCGCAGCACGAACTCCCAGCCGTGCTTGCGGAGCACGACCAGGTCGCGGAGCATGAGCGCGCCGAGCGCCGTCCAGCTGGCGGCTGCGACCGACCTGGTGGGACCGCCGCCGATGGCCGGGGACGGCCGGCGGGCTGGGGCCGCCGGCTGCGCGGCCTGCGGTGTCACGGAAGCAGCCATTAGTCCCTCAGCTCCTTGCCGGTGAGGTTGATGAAGACTGTCTCCAGGCTCGGCTCTGCCACCGACAGGTCGACCAGGTCGAACCCGCCTCGTTCGGCTGCCAGCACGATCCGCGGGATGAGCCGGTCGCTGCCTTGCACGTGCAGCTCGAGGCCGCCATCGACCTGCCTGGTCCTGGTCACGCCCTCGACGCCGGCGGTCAGCACGCCGGCGAGCTGGCCGGTGTCACCGGCCGTCCGCACGGTAACGACCGTGTCAGCGCCGATGCTCTGCTTCAGCGCCGCCGGGGTATCCAGCGCCAGGATCCTGCCGTGGTCCATGATCGCCACCCGGTCGCACAGCTGGTCGGCCTCCTCCATGTAGTGCGTCGTCAGCAGGATCGTCTGGCCGGCCTGATGCAGCTCCCCGAGCAGGTCCCACAACGCCAGCCGGCTCTGCGGGTCCAGGCCAGCTGTGGGCTCGTCCAGGAAGAGCACCGACGGCCGGTGGAAGATCGCGCGCGCCACCATGAGCCGCTGCGCCATCCCGCCGGACAGCGCGTACACCGAGGCATTGGCCCATCGCGACAGCTGAAACTGGTCGAGCAGCTCACTGGCGATGCGTTTCGAATCCCGCGCGCCGATGCCGAAGAGCCGCCCGTGGAAGTAGAGGTTCTCCCACACGGTGAGCTGCCGGTCCAGCGTGTTCTGCTGGGACACGATGCCGCTGAGCTGCTTGGCCAGTGCCGGATGCGCCGCCACGTCGATGCCCGCCAGCAGCGCCCGGCCGGAGGTCGGCACCACCCGCGTCGTCAGAATCCCGGCGGTCGTGGTCTTGCCAGCGCCATTAGGGCCGAGCAGCCCGAAGATCTCGCCAGCGTGGACATCCAGGTTCAGCTGGTCCACGGCGGCGAAATCAGTGCCGGGATAGACCTTGCTGAGGTCCTCGGTGTGAATGACAGCAGCAGGCACGCCGCCCGTGCTGCTGGTGGCGCCAGCCGGCGCTGGTGCAGTGCTGATGGCAGAACCTTCCCTTGCCGCGGCAATGTGCCTGCTGTGCCCGCGCTGTGGTCATGTTACTGTCCGGCCTGTGAGCGCTGGCGATGGCGTCAAGGTCGTGACGGCGAATGGCGTGCGGTTCAGCTACCTCAGTGCAGGCGAGCCCGGTGCGCCGCTGGCACTGTGCCTGCATGGCTTCCCGGACTCTGCCTATACCTGGCGGCATCTGCTGCCGGAGCTGGCGGCCCGCGGCTACCACGCGGTGGCACCGTTCCTGCGCGGCTACGCGCCGACTGAAGTACCGGCCGACGGCGCCTATCAGCTCGGCGCGCTCGTCGCCGACGCGGTGGGTCTGCATGACGCACTCGGTGCCGACGACCGCGCAGTGATCATCGGTCACGACTGGGGCGCGATGACCGTCTACGGTGCGATCGCGTTCGCGCCCGAGCGCTGGCGGCGCGCGGTGACCATGGCCGTGCCACCACTTGCCGCGGTGGCCGGCACATTCTTCGACTATGCGCAGTTGCGGCGGTCGTTCTACATCTTCCTGTTCCAGACGCCGCTGGCCGAAATCGCGTTCGCGGCCAGCGACCTGGCATTCGTAGACGGGTTGTGGCGTGACTGGTCACCCGGCTACGGCGGGGGCGCGGACGCGGCCCGGGCCAAGGAATGCCTGCGTGACCCGGCGAACGCGGCCGCCGCGATCGGCTACTACCGCGCCATGCTCGACCCGTCCCTCCGCCTCCCCTGTTACGCGGCTGAGCAGGCGGCCGCTGACGGCAGCAGCGGGTCCGGCTGCCCGGTGCTGTACCTGCACGGGACCACCGATGGCTGTCTCGGCGCCGAACTGGCCGACCAGGCAGCCCAGTTCCTGCCGCCAGGCTCGCGGCGCGAACTCGTCGAGCAGGCCGGCCACTTCCTGCATCTGGAGTGCCCCGGCCTGGTCAACGAGCAGATTCTAGGCTGGCTGCTGGCGTCCTGATGACGTGTCATCCCGGCGGGGAGATGCAGTCAGGCGCGGCAGCGGACCGGGCCGGTGAGCTCCCTTACCGCTGCCGCCTGGCTGCGGCGTGCATGGGCGCGCTCGGCAAGCTGGGCGAGGACCATCACCGTGAAGCCGATGAAGAAGACCGCTTCCATGATCCCGCCTAGCCGGTTCACCAGGTAGGCGAGGCCAAGCAGCGGATAGGCGACGGCGGCGGCCCCGGCCAGGCCTCGGTAGACCAGCGCTGTCCTGCTGTATTGCGATCGCGTCCTGATCACGGCGAGGGCCAGCGCGACTGTGATGAATGCGAACTCGAAAATGCCAGCGACCATGTGGATGTACTGACTGGCCGGAAGCTGGAAATGCACCTCCAGCCGGCGGCAGACGGCGTCCACGCCATCGGCGCATACCTCCGGGAAGAGTCCGCCAAGCGCACCGCAGATGCCGAATCCGATCATCGCCAGCCACTCCCGGCGGCCGGCCCGGCGGCTGTACCCCGCTGCGCAGAAGGCCGCGACCAGCAGCAGCCCGGAGGCAGAGTCGGCATGCTGCATCACCGACGCATAGGGCTGCCCGGTCACCTCAAGGTTGCTGAAAAGCTCATCCGGCGACCGCATCAGACCAGGCTTCAGCGGCACCAGGACCCACCAGCTGTAGGCGATCAGCCCGGCGGTTCCGAGCGCCCATGCCAGCGCGGGCCGGAATTTCTGCCGGCCGGGTGCGTCGAGACCATTGCCGACCAGGGTCCCGGCCGCAGTGAATCCAGTCCGCGCCTGAGACGATCCCGCCACTGCGACCCTCCGAGCCTGCCCGCCGCCCAGCCGGCTACCTACCGGCCGGCTAGTAACTAGTTGCTAGTTAGCAAGCTATGCAGGGGGCTGACCGGCCGTCAAGTAGATTTCCGCCCTCGCGGAGCGTCGCCGAGCGCGGCGCGGCGGAACTCGGCGCGACGAAGTTCGAACAGCTCCAGGGTCATGCCGTAATACCGATCGGTCCGGCCGAGGTGGGTCATGCCAATCCGTCGGCAGACCGCCTGAGACCTGGCGTTGGCCGGATCCACAACGGCAAGGACCCGGTCCAGCGGTCCGAGCCACGATCGCTCCGGAGCGAAGGCCAGCGCCAGCGCGCCCCGGCCGGCTTCGGTGGCATAGCCGTGACCCCAGTGCTCCGGGTTAAGGTGCCAGCCGACCTCAACCTCGCCGTCGTCACCGGGCAACGGCTGCAGTAGCACCGCTCCGACAAGTACGCCCGTTGCCTGCACGACCAGAGCCCAGCGACCGTACTCGGGTCGCTCCTCGCCCTGCTCGATCATCAGGGCCAGCCGCTCGCGCATTGCTTCGACCGACGCCACCGGCCGCCGCGGCTGCGCACCCAGCCAGCGCATCACCTCGTCCCGGCCGTATATGCCGAAAGCGGCCTGGGCGTCGGCGGCGTGCCAGTCTCGTGCGACCAGCCTGCCGGTAGCGAAGTGCTCCATGGCTGGCATCGTGCCGTGCCGGGCCGGTGGACCGGAGGGCAGTACGCCAGCCGGCCGTACCCGATGGTGCTGCACCGCGGCGGCTATCCAGACGGCAGCTGACCGGCGTGAGCGGGGCAAAGCGGCGCAACACTTGCCGTAATTCTCATTGTCAGTAATTACCGGATCGTCATTCACAATAACGGACCGGTTATGACTTTCGCTTTAACTCGGCCACGTTTCCCGGTTTCCATCCCGGCATACTTATTCTCGCCGCAGAATTGGTATTCCGGCTTGTTCACCAAGCCAGAGCAGGCGAATATGCGATTTACGGGAAGGCCAGCATGCAATCTCGCGGGATCCGGACGGTCAGGCGACCAGCCCGCGCTAGGCGACCGGGACGCAAGATGGCCGCGGCGTCAGCCGCAATCCTCGTCCTCGCGGGTGCTGCGATCACCCTGCTGAGCGGCACGAGTTCGGCCAGCGCGTTCACGCCCGGCGAGGGGACCGGCAAGGCCTGGTGTCCTGGCTATGGCGGCAGCAACCTCGGCAGCTACGTCGACGTCTATGCGTGCATGCCAGCGCGCAAGAACGGGGGCAAGACACCGTTCGATAGCTACCCCGGCTTCCAGTGCACTGAGCTGGCTAACCGGTTTCTCTACACCGTGACCGGCAACGCTCTGTTCGACAATCAGGAAGGGGGGAATTTCGTCGCGCTCGCCGCCGCGGCCTATTCGCTGGCGGCCGGGCATTCGGGCACCACGGGCCAGCTTCCGGCAGCAGGCGACATCATCTCGATGTGGGGCGGCCGGAGCAGGCAGCCACAGAACGGCGGCCTGACCGAGGTCGCCATCGTCACCAGGGTCACCACTACGCCATCGGGCTGGACCATCTCCACACTGAACCAGGGCGGGCCGTCAGACACCGCTGCACGGCACGGCCTGGACACGATCACAGTCGCCGCTGACGGCAAGAACTGGAATACGGAGCATGGCTTCTACACCAGCTTCGACTGGCTGGAACTTGCCAAGCGCGGCGGCGGACACCGAGGCAGCGGCGGCGGTAACGGCGGCGGGTCTGGCGGTAATGGCGGCGGCGGTTCCGGCGCGGCAGCCTGGTCTGCTAGCGAGGCACCGCTGCGGCCGAGCGCGCAGACAGCGCAACTGCTGGCGGTAGCCTGCAGCGCCAGATCTGCTTGTGCTGCTGTCGGCGTCAGTGGCGGCACGGCGCTGCTCGTTTACCGGACCGCCAGTAGCTGGCGGCCGGTACAAGTGCCGGTACCGTCGAGCGCGGCTAGCTGGGCCCGGCTGACCGCGGTCACCTGCCCGTCGGATGCCGCCTGCCTGGCGGCCGGGCACTACAGCAGTTCGGGCAAGCAGCAAGGGCTGCTGGAATTCGGCCACCGGGCGACCTGGACCGCGACCACAGCACCGTTGCCAGCCTCGGCGGCCAGCAGCCCGGATGTCCTGCTGCCGGCGGTTGCCTGCCAGACCGCATCGTCATGTGTGGCCGCTGGCCAGTTCACGGCCTCGTCCGGCTCTACCTACGGACTGCTGCTGACCGGACAAGGCTCATCGTGGTCTGCCTACCGCGCGCCCGTCCCGGCGGACGCAGCAGCGCGCCCGCAGGCGACAATCAGTTCAGTCAGCTGCCCGGCCGCCGGTGACTGCGTCGCTGCCGGCGCCTACACCGACGCCAGGGGCAATCAGCAAGGAATGCTGCTGACAGGCTACGGCGCGTCCTGGACCGCGCTCCGATCGCCGCTGCCAGCCAGCGCCAACGTGCCGGGAGCGGCGCTGTCCGGTGTCTCCTGCCCGGCAGCAGGCTCCTGCGTAGCCGTCGGTACCTTCTCTGCGCAGCGGCGGGCCATGGTGGTGACCGGCTTCGGCACGTCGTGGCAAGCCGAGCAGGCACCTCTTCCGGCCGGCGCGGCGACTAATCCGGCAGCTTCGGTCCGGCAGATCGTGTGCTCGGCGTCCAGCGACTGCGTAGCGGTGGGCAGCTTCGCCGATGCGGGCGGTAACAGGCATGGCTTGCTGCTGGTGAAGCACGGCTCGCTCTGGTCGGCGGCCACCGCGGCGCTGCCCGCGGGTGCCGCCAGGCGGCAAGGTCTGCCCGGCGCGCAGCTCACTTCGGTCGCCTGTGCCTCGCGATACCGGTGCGCCGCGGTCGGCCAGTACACCGATACCGCCGGTGACGCGCGCTTGCTGCTGCTCACCGGGCACTCGACTTCGTGGACGGCCGCCAGGGCGCCGCTGCCGCCCAATAGCAAGACCGTCAGCAGCCAGTCGCAGAGCCCGGTCGGGCCGCCTGACCTGGCCGCGACCGCCTGCTCGTCCACGACGTCGTGCGTTGCCGTGGGAAGCTACCCGGCCCGGACGCCAGGCATGGAAGGTCTCCTGGTGACCGGCCCGGCCTGACCGGCCCGGCCTGACCGGCCGGGCTGTCAGCCGGGCCGGCGGCCAAACCGGTGGCAGAGCGGTGGCAATATCGGGTGGGTGCGACCTCCCTCCGCTACCGAGCCCCGGTCTACCCGCCGCCGGCTGTCACTGAGCTGGCCATCCGGACGCCGGCGGGCTGCCGCGCGGGTGACGGCCCCGCTGGTGACTGTTGCGCTGGTGACCGTCGCCGCCGTGGTGCTGACCGGCTGCGGCACTAGCACGGCAGCTGGTAACAGCGCTGCTACCGACGGTGGATCGGTCGCGGCCGGTCAGCAGCAGGCCGCGGCGGCGAACCCGAACCTCGATCCGGGCTCGTCGCTCGGCGGCATCACGGCACCCGACTTCCGGCTGACCAATCAGTTCGGCCAGCAGATCTCGCTCAGCGCGTTCCGCGGCAAGGTCGTCATCCTGGCGTTCACCGACTCGCAGTGCACTACCGTGTGCCCGCTCACCACCCAGGCCATGCTGGCCGCTAAGCAACTGCTCGGCCGGGCCGGCAGCAAGGTTCAGCTGCTGGGCATCGACGCCAATCCGCGAGCGACCGCCGTCTCCGATGTGCTGAGCTACTCGCGGTCACACGGCCTGGTGAACCAGTGGGACTTCCTGACCGGGTCGGTGCCGCAGCTGACCGCCGTCTGGAAGAGTTACAAGATCGAAGTCCAGATCCAGCAGGGACAGGTCGATCACACCCCGGCGCTATTCATTATCGACGCGCGCGGGCGGGAGCAGAAGGTCTACCTGACCTCGATGGCCTATGCCAGCATCGGCCAGGCAGCACAGGTGATGGCGCAGGAAGCGTCGAGTCTGCTGCCGGGCCATCCGGCGCTGGCAACCATGAGCTCGCTGGCTTATATCAAGGGACTCACCCCGCAGACCTCAGTCACGCTGCCGGTGCTGCCGTCCGGCTCGCTGGTCCTGGGACCTGGCCGCCCCCACCTGGTGATGTTCTTCGCTACCTGGCTCGATCAGACGTCCGATCTCCGGGCCCGGATGCTCGGGCTGCGGCAGTACGCGGCCGCCGCGCGACGTGCCGGCCTGCCAGCGCTGGTGGCCGTCGATGAGGAGGCCGCCGAGCCGTCCGCGGCGACCGTCCGCGCGTATGTCGCCGGTCTCGGCAGCGGCCTTAGCTACCCGGTCGCGCTCGATGACAGCGGCAGGCTAGCGGACGGTTACGGCGTACAGGATCAGCCCTGGTTCGTACTCACCTCGGCAACCGGGAAGATCATCTGGAAGCATGACGGCTGGCTGCCGGTCAGCCAGCTGACCGCGGCGGTGCGCAAGGCGGCTGGCTAGGGCCGACGGGTTCTGGCCGCCGGCGTGGCGTGCCCGGCGTACCCGGCGAGTCGCGATGATGCGCCATGCCGGCGTGCATGACGACGGTCAGCCCGGATCTACCGGCGTCACCGTGAACGGGTAACGCTGCGCGAAGGCGGCCACCGAATCGTGCCTGACCGCAGCCCACAGCAGGCTGCTGAGCCGCCGGTTGAGCAGCACCGGCTTCGTTCCGCCGGACCGAGGCGAGCCGTTGACGGTCGGCACGGTCACGAAGACTCCGCTACGACCTCTCAGGTTGCCCAGGTGCAACCCGAGCGATTCCAGCTGGGAATTGCTGAAGTTGCTGTCGACACTCAGCACATTCGCCAGTGCGCGAAGGACCGCCCAGTCGGTGCCGAAATGACTGAGCAGGTGCCGGTTAGCCAGCTTGTCGAGAATCGCCCGTATGAGATTCTGCTGTAGGAGCTCGCGCCCTATCTCACTGACCGCAGGCTGCTTAACGTAGGGCAGCACATTAGCGCTGTTCAGGTGGTCGATACCGGCCGTGAAGGTGAATCCCATGCTCGTAGTGGTGTAAGGCACATCGACACTGACGCCGTTCAGGGCGCTAACCACTCTGGAAACGCCTGAGAAATCGAGCACCGAATAATGACCGATGCGAACATGGGTAAGCAGCTCGACGGTTCTGATCAGCAGGGAAGGGCCACCGATGGTCAGCGAACGCCACAGTTCCGTTCGGCCGTGGCCTGGAACGGTCACTACCGCATCGGCCGGTATCGAGACGATCGCGCCGCCATGCTGATTAGCATTGAGATGCAGAAGCGCGATCAGCCCGCTCGGCATTTCGCCATGCGTGGATGAGCCGTCGACGCCACGCCCGCCGCGTACGGCCGGCTCGACGGCCGACCCGGTCAGCAGCACCGTCATGCTGCGGCTCTCGCCCGCCGGAACGGCCGGCTGGTTCTTTGCGTCTAACGCGACGATGCCGGGGATTCGGTGAATGCTGCTGACCAGGTGATTCACGACCAGGTAACCGCCACCGACAACCACTACTGCGGCCAGCACCAGGGACAAGACGCTGGCTAGCGCCAGCCGTATCACCAGCTTGCGACGCCGGCGGCGGGATCTCGAGGGCTGGCCAGGGACCGGCTCGGAAGCCTCGTCGGCCTGCTTGCGGAAGTAGTCGGTTATTAGCTCTTCGGACATTCTCTGCGACTCCCTTGTAATGTCAGGTAGTCAATATCGCCACACAGGCCAGCAATGGCTCAACGGCCGCGAACGGAACGGACTGGCCGGTCGCGCCATTATTAACCGCGTAGCGGCATAGTTCTGGCAAGATACTGCGGTACCGCGCGACCAGCGGCTCGGAGATATTCTGCGCTGAACCCTAATGAGGTTCGTAGATCTCGCCTGCCGGCGATATTTGTAATAACCGGCCGCACCACTACGGTCACAGAGGGTAATGTAGCCGACGCGCTTGGCCGCGCGCTATCTGAAACGCCAAATTACCCGACCTGATTCTGGAGGGTTCGTGAATAGCGCTGCACTGTGCCGCGTAATAACTCGGCACTGGGAAGCCCGCGAGTGGGCCCGGCAGCGGATCAGCCGGACAGTCATAGAAATGGGCTATGACATCGCCGCCTGGATGTGCGGCCTGCTGCTGGCGGCCTGGGCGACCCATGACCTGGTCGGCGTGCCGATCAGGCTGCGCGCGGCTGCCGTGCTGGCGCTCATCTGGCTGGTGGCACCGTTATCGGGCCTGCTGGCCGGGTTATACCGCAGCCGCCGCGAGCGGGGCAGCCTTGACGAGGTCATCGGGATTGTCCTGGCTGCCTGCGCGGGCGGCTGCCTGCTGGCAGTGTTCGGGCCGCTGCTACTGGCTGGCCAGCGCGCGCCGTTGCGAACAGTGGCCGGCGGGCTCGCGGTAGCGCTGCTGGCCATGCTGACGGCCCGCTATGTGCTGTTCGCGGTCCGGCGGGGATCACGCGCGCCGGCTTCGGCCACCGCTGAGAAGGTCATCGTGTTCGGCGCTGGTGACGCTGGTACCCAACTGGTCCACAGCTTGCTTGGCCAGCCAGACTCCAGCTACCGGCCAGTGGCACTGCTGGATGATGACCCCGACAAGCGACGGCTGCGAATACTCGGGGTACCGGTGCACGGCGGCCGCACCGCCATGGCCGAGGTAGCGCAGCGAACCGGGGCCAGGGTCCTGGTGATCGCGATCGCACGGCCAAGCGGCTCCGCGATCCGCGACCTCACGGCGGAGGCCGAGCGATGCGGGCTGGTCCCCAAGGTCATCCCGTCCGTCGCGGAACTCATCGGGGGCTTCGCACGCATCGAGGGCGTCCGCGATCCGCGGATCACCGACCTGCTGGGCCGCCGCGAACTCCAGACCGATGTCGCCGCGATGACCGAGCACTTCGCCGGCAAGCGCATCCTGGTCACCGGGGCGGGCGGCTCGATCGGCTCAGAGCTCTGCCGCCAGCTGCACCGGTTCGGGCCTGCCCAGCTGATCATGCTGGACCGCGACGAATCGGCGCTGCATGCCGTGCAGCTAGAGCTGCACGGGCGCGCGTTGCTCGACAACGACGAGACGGTGCTGGCCGACATTCGCGATCCGGACCGGGTCATGGAGGTATTCAAGCTGGTCCGCCCGCAGGTTGTCTTTCACGCCGCAGCGCTGAAGCACCTGCCCCTGCTGGAGAGCTACCCCGCGGAGGCGCTGAAGAGCAACGTCTGGGGTACTCACACGGTGCTCGCGGCGGCTGCGGCGTGCGGCGCCGAGTCCTTCGTCAACATCTCCACAGACAAGGCAGCCGACCCCGTCAGCGTGCTCGGTTACTCCAAGCGCGCGGCCGAGCGGCTGACCGCGTACGTGGCGGCCCGCGCTACTGGCAAGTACCTCAGCGTCAGATTCGGAAACGTGCTGGGCAGCCGGGGATCAGTGCTCAACACACTCAGCGCTCAGGTCGCGGCCGGCGGTCCCGTGACGGTCACCCATCCGGACGTCTGCCGGTACTTCATGACCGCATACGAGTCTGTTCAGCTGGTCCTGCAGGCAGCCGTGATCGGCCGCACGGGCGAGGTTCTCGTGCTCGACATGGGTGAGCAGGTACGGATCGCCGACATAGCGCGGCGGCTGATAGCCGCCGGACCGCGCGGCACCGGTATCGTGTTCACCGGGTTGCGGCCCGGCGAGAAGCTCTGCGAAACACTGCTCGGCGACGATGAGGTCGACGAGCGGCCCTACCACCCGCTCATCAGGCACACTCCGGTCACGCCGCTGGCGCCGTCGCGGGTAACCGCGCTCGATGCGGCTGCTTGCCCGGGGGACCTGCGGGCTGCCCTGGCACGCTGCGCGGGCAAGACAATGCCCGCAGACGAAACAGTACCGACGCAGCGGCCTCAGCCGGACCGGGTGACGTCGGGCCAGCAGACCGCAACCAGCTCGTCTACTAGTGAGCTGAGTACCGCGGCGGTGCGGTCATAACCGCGCTGCGGTCCGCCCGCTGGATCGGTGATGTCGTCATCGGCACGGCCGCCGAGCAGTTGCGCCCGGGTCCTGCCGCGCTGCGCCCGGTCCAGCCAGTCGCGCACAGGCTCGGCCGAAGGTCGTATACCGACGGCCACGCCGCGGCGAACCACTTCCCTGAGCGTGAATGCGCGCGGCCAGGCAGCGGGCACGAGCACGGCAGCGTGCCGCAGGCAGTTCCGGTCCATCGCCACGATCAGGTCCGACCTGGCGATGTCCGCGGCACTGACGCGACGGCTCCGGTGCGAGGCGATGTCAAGGTGCCGAGCTGCCATGGCGCGAACGGCCGCAGGATCCGCCGGCTGCCCGGCTGTCAGCAGCCCGGCCGAATGCACGCTCACGGCAGCTGCCGTGCCGTGCAGCCGGCCGGCAAGCAGTGCTTCAGCCATCGGGGACCTGCACACGTTCGCCGTGCACAGCAGCAGCAACTCGGTCATGGTGCCGACAGCCTGCTCCGTCGCGGTGATCCCAGCTCAGCCTTCCCGTGGGACGGCAGCCTGCACCGACCCGGTCGAAGCGAGCTCCGCGGACCGAGCTGGCCGGAACCTCCTCTCACACAGCGTAGCCATCTATACACTCATTGTTCAGGATGGCAGTGGTCCGGAACTGGAGCTGGCGATCTCACACTTTGTGCACTGCCGAGAGGTGCACTGCCTAGACGGAGGAATGCATGACCAGCGAGCCTGGCGCCGCCCCTAACCTGCGCGCATACGGCCAGATTGTCCGGCGGCGGAAGTGGTGGGTCATCTCGATCACGCTCGCTGGACTAGCCATCAGCCTCGGCTTATCTCTCACCGAGCCCGACCAGTACTCGGCAACGGCTCAGGTCATCGTGCAGGCCAGCAGCGGAAGCACGGCAGTGGGCGCCGTGCAGCAGCCGGTGACGGCCATCCAGGTGCAGACGTTGATTCTGCTGGTAACGGCGGCGCCAGTGCAGCAGGCCGTGGAGCGCAAACTCGGCAGCATCCCGGCGGTGACCGCCACGGAAGTTGCCCAGACCGACGCGATCTCCATCACGGCGATCAGCCGCAGCCCTGCCATGGCGGCCCTCATTGCTAACACTTACGCCCGCGCATTTGTCAGCGACCAGGTCAGCGTGGCCATCGGCACCATGACGGCGGCTGAGCTTCAGCTCAAGGCTCACATTCGGGCCCTCCACAAGCAGATCGCGGCAGAACGCACCACCCGCGGCGATGCGGCGCAGCTGAGTGCGCTGGTCACCCAGGAGGCCGTGCTCAGCCAGCAACTCGCCCAGCTTGAGGTAAATGCGGCCGGCAACACCTCTCCCGTGATCTTTGACGCGCCCGCGCAGCCGCCAGCAGCGCCCAGTTCGCCGAAGCCCCTGCAGGACGCCGCGCTGGGCTTCGTGGCCGGCCTGATGCTCGGCCTCGGCGGGGCGTTCCTGCGGGACAACTTGGACGACGCGCTGCTGTCGCAGGAGGCGACCGAGGAGACCGCGGGTGCGCCCGTGCTCGCGACGGTGCCGCTGGTGCCGTCCTGGAAACGGCGGGACCGGCCGCTAGTGATCTCGATCGCCAATCCCACCTCGCCTGCGGCTGAGGCGTACCGCTCACTCCGCACCTCGCTGCAGTTCGCCGGCCAGGAGCGCGAGCTGCGCACGATCCTGGTCACCAGCCCAGCGTCGGAGGAAGGCAAGACGACGACGCTGGCTAACCTGGGCGCTGTCTTTGCCCAGGCGGGCAAGCAGGTTGTGCTCGTATCCTGCGACCTGCGCCGGCCAAGGCTCGGCAAGTTCCTCGGCGTGGATGAGTCAGCAGGGCTCACCACGGTGCTGCTCGGTGAGCACAGGCTGAGCCAGGTTGTCCAGCCGGTTCAGGGTGACCGGCGGCTCTGCGTGCTGCCGTCCGGGCCGCTGCCGCCGAATCCCGCCGAGTTGCTGAGCGGGCAGGGCGCGCGCGAGGTCTTCGCGGCGCTCGGCGAGAACTTCGATGTCGTGCTCGTCGACAGCCCGCCGTTGCTGCCCGTCACCGACGCGGTCCTGCTCTCCCGGCAGGTCGACGCGACGCTGCTGGTCGTTGCCGCTGGCCAGACCCGGCGCGGCGAGCTACAGCGGGCGGCCGAGAAACTCGAGCAGGTCAGCGCCCCGGTCATTGGCGTCGTGCTTAACGAGGTGACCAAGCTGGGCAGCACCGGCTACTACTACCAGTACGGCACCTACCGTGCGCATGCGGGGGATGTCGAGCCGCTGCTGAACGGCAGCGCACCTGCGGAGTCTGGCCGCCGTCCGCACCGGCGCGCCTAGGCCGTGCTGTTAGCCGGTCACTCCGGCGCTCGCACGCAGGCTGACCTGCCCTGCCCTGGCCGGCGTCGCAATAGTGGCGAAGCAGCGATGGTCGACCAGCCGCGCCACCACGTCGGCGCGGGCCAGTGCATCTTCGGCCGTAGTCAGGATGATGTTGCCGAACTCATCCAGCGGCGTCGGCAGTTTGGCAGCATGCGGCTCGACGACGAGGATCTCGGCGTCGGCCAGAACCGCGGCGAGGCGTCCGACGACGGTGATCGCAGGGCTGTTGCGCATGTCGGCAACGTCAGGCTTGAACGACAGACCCAGGCAGGCGACGCGCGGTGCGCTGAACCGCTCAGCAGCGGCCACGATCTGATCGGCAACCTGCGCAGGCCTGGAATCGTTAACCGCGCGCGCGGTGCGGATGAGACGGGCAAGGTCGGGCGCCGCATCGATGATGAACCACGGATCGACGGCGATGCAGTGTCCGCCGACGCCAGTGCCGGGTTGCAGGATGTCCACCCGCGGATGGCGGTTCGCCATCCGCCTGATCTCCCAGACATCCAGGCCGAGCCGGTCACAGATGACCGCAAGCTCGTTGGCGAACGCGATGTTGACGTCGCGGTAGGCGTTCTCGGCCAGCTTGGCCATCTCCGCGCTGGTTGCGTCTGTGATCAGCAGCTCGCCGCGGCAGAACGTGCGGTATAACTGCGCGGCGCGCTCCGAGCAGGCCGGGGTCAGGCCGCCAATTACCCGGTCGTTGGTTGCGATCTCGATCATTATGCGGCCGGGCAGTACGCGCTCCGGGCAATGCGCCACGTGTACCGAAGGTCGGAAGTCCGGTCCGCTGTCCGCGTCCGCGTCGGGGAAGCGGAGGTCCGGGCGGCGGGCCGCGAGCAGTGCGCTGACCCGCCGCGTCGTGCCAGGCGGCACGGTGGACTCCAGCACGATGATCTCGCCGCCGCGCAGTACTCCGGCTATCGAACTGGCCGCCGCGAATACGTAGCTGAGATCAGGCTGGCGATCTGCGGTGAACGGGGTCGGCACGGCGATGATGAACGCATCGGCGGCGACAACAGTGGTGGCCGCGGACAAGCGTCCGATGGCGACGGCTCCGCGAAGCGCCACCGACAGGTCAGGTTCGTCGAACGGCGCGACGCCGCGGTTGACCTGCTCGACGATGCCAGGATCGATGTCGACGCCGGTAACAGTCAGCCCTCCGGTCGCCAGAGCCGCTGCTGTCGGCAGGCCGATGTAGCCGAGGCCGACGACCGAAGCGGTGTCTCCGAGGCTGTTAACTGTTCCATTCGAGCTGCCCATATCAGCAACCTATCGTGAGTAACCGACTACGCACGGCTACTTCACTCGGTAACATCATCGGTGTGCACCACGGCCTCACGATCACCCTGACGCTCTTATCGGCTGTCTTCCTCGTGACCTGCGCCGAGCCCGTCGTGATCCGGCTACTGCGCCGGGCCTCGGCGGTTGACGTGCCGAATGCCCGGTCGTCGCACACAGTGCCGACCCCTCGGGGCGGCGGTGCGCCGATCGCCGTCGCGCTCGTGCTGGCCGCCCTGTTCCTCGGCGGCCAGCTGTCGCTGCCCTTTGTCATCGGCGTCGGCGGCTTCGGCGCGCTCGGGCTCGCCGACGACCTGCGCCGGCTGCCAGCCATCGGCCGCCTCGCCATGCAGGCCGCGATCGGCGCGGTAGCCGCAGCCGTTCTCACCGACTGGGCCGGCCACCACGGCCCGCTCGCCCAAGTCGGCCAGCTCGGCCTGCTCGGGCTGCCGCCGGTCGCACGCGTGCTGGTCCTCGCGACGGCCGTGGCCCTCATCGCCGCCTGGATCGCGGGTTTCGTGAATGCCTTCAATTTCATGGACGGGATCAACGGGATATCCGCGGCGCATGCACTGGTCGCCGGTGCCGCCTACGCATGCCTGGGCGCCTGGCATCATGACTCGTTCCTGATCGGCATCGGCGGCGTTGTGGCGGCCTGCGCACTGGCCTTCCTGCCCTGGAATGCCATGGCTGCCAGGGTCTTCCTCGGCGACGTCGGCAGCTACGCGCTCGGCGCGGCGCTGGCCGTGCTCGCCGTCAGCGCTGTGCTGCGCGGCATCCCGGTCGAGGCAGCGGCCGCGCCGATTGCCCTCTATCTCGCCGACACCGGCTGGACGCTGCAGCGCCGGGTCCGCGCTGGCGAGCGGTGGCTCGAGGCGCACCGCACGCACGCCTACCAGCGGCTGTGCGACGTGGGCTGGTCACACCAGCAGGTCACGCTGGTGACCGCGGCCGCCACCACGCTGCTATGCCTGCTCGGCGCGGTGAGCCTGACCGATAGCCCGGCCTTCCGGCTGGCCGCCGACACGGCCGGGTTAGCGGTGCTGGTGCTCTACTTGTGCTCCCCGGCCATGCTTGGCCGCAGCTACCGGCGCCCGGAAACTGCCTGACATGCGCATCCTTATCGTCAGCCACTACTTCCCGCCGGAAACTGGCGCGCCGCAGGCACGGCTGTCCGCGCTGGCCCGGGTCTGGTCGGCCGATGGCGACACGGTCACGGTGCTGACGGGAATGCCAAACCATCCGACTGGCGTGCTGCCGCCGGAGTACCGGGGCGCGATCAGGCGATGCGAGCGAACCGACGGCTACCGGATCGTGCGCACCTGGCTCTACGCGACACCGAACGAGGGCATCACCCGCAAATCCCTCGGTCACCTGAGCTTCATGATCAGCAGCGTGCTGCTCGGCTGGCGGCCGACCGGGCCCGCGGACGTGGTCGTCGTTTCCTCGCCGACGTTCTTCTCCGTCGGTTCTGGCTGGCTCCTCGCCCGGCTTAAGCGCGCCCGCCTGGTTGTTGAAGTGCGCGACCTGTGGCCGGCCATCTTCGTAGAGCTTGGCGTGCTGACCAACCGCCCCGTCATCAGGCTGCTTGAGCGGCTGGAGCTGGCAGCGTACGCCGCGGCCGACACCATCGTCGTGGTCAGCGACGGGTTCCGCGCCAACCTCATCGCGCGGGGCGTGCCGCCAGCCAAGGTCCATACGATCCGGAACGGGGTCGCGCTTGCCGACTTCGACGTCAGCAGCGACGCCGACCCCGAGCTTCGGGCCCGGCTCGGTGCGGGCCAGCGCGACTGCCTGGTGCTGTACGCGGGCACGCACGGGATTTCGCAGGGCCTGCCGGACCTGGTCGGAGCAGCTGGAGCACTGCAGGAAAGTGCAGTCCGGTTCGCGTTCGTCGGCGAGGGCGCTGACAAGCCCCGGCTGCAGCTGAAAGTAGCCGAGCTGGCCGTCGGTAACGTCAGCGTGCTGCCCGGCGTGCCACACGATCAGGTGCCGTCGCTGCTGGCGGCGGCTGACATCTGCCTGGTTCCGCTCCGCGACGTGCCGCTGTTCAGCACCTTCATCCCGTCCAAGATGTTCGAGTGCCTGGCGGCGGGCAGGCCTGTCGTCGGCACGGTGACCGGCGAGTCGGCCCAGATCCTGCGTGAGGCGGGCGCGATCGTCGTACCGCCCGGCGACACCGCAGCCCTCGCCGATGCGATCCGCGACCTGGCCGCTGATCCGGCGCGGCGTGCTGCCATGGGCCGCCAGGGCCGCAGCTACGTAGCACGTTTCTTCGACCGCACTGAGCTGGCCCGTCAGTACCGGAAGATCATCGACCTGCCCGGTGGCGCCGCGTGAGGATCCTGGTGACCGGCGGCAGCGGCTTCCTCGGCGGCTACGTGCTGCGCCAGGCGAGCAGCCGAGGGCATCAGTGCGTGGCCCTCGCCCGCAGCCGGCTGGCTTCCGACGCCGTCGCCGCAGCCGGCGCGCAGCCGCTGACCGGCGATCTGGACGATGCCCGATGCCTGGTGGCCGCCTTCGCCAGGGCTGACTGCGACGTGCTGGTCAACCTTGCCTCGCTGGGATTCGGGCATGCGCCGGCAATAGTCGCCGCGGCCGAGCAAGCGGCACTCGGGCGTGCCGTCTTCGTGTCCACCACCGCGGCCGCCACCCGCCTGCCCGCCCCGTCCAGGCAGGTGCGGCTAGCCGCCGAGCAGCAGATCCGCGGCTCGGCACTGGGCTGGACCATCGTGCGTCCCACGATGATCTACGGGGCTCCCGGTGACAGAAACTTGTCCAGGCTGCTCGTCCTGCTCAGCCGGACGCCGTTGCTGCCCGTGCCGGGCGGCGGCGCGCGGCTGCAGCAGCCCGTGCATGTAGCCGATCTGGCCGCGGCGGTGCTGAGCGCGGCCGAGCGCCCAGCCGCCACCTGCCGTACCTACGACGTGGCGGGCCCGGAACCGCTGACCTTCGCCGAGCTGCTGCGGATCTCGGCCGGCGCGGTCGCCAGCAGTACCCGGTTCGTGCCGGTGCCGCTCGGCCCGGCGGTCGCCGCGATCCGCGGGTACGAGCGGCTCAGCCGGAGCCCGCGGATCCGGGCCGAGCAGTTGCTGCGGCTCGCCGAGGACAAGGCGTTCGCCATCGATGACGCGATGCGTGACCTCGGGTACGCCCCGCGCTCGTTCGCGGACGGCATCGCAGCCGAGGCACGCGCGCTGGGACTCGCGGCATGATGACGTACCGGGTAACCCGGCTCGGCCGGACGGTCATGCACCTGCACGCCGGCCAGCTAGCGCACCGCGCCCGGCTGCGGGCTCAGCAGGCGGCGATGATCCGGTGGCCGCAGGCCGGCCGGATCTTGCTGGCCGGCCCTGACCCGGTAGCGCGAGCCGGCTGGCCGGCCGGCTTTGTGCCGCTGGATGGCCGGGCGGTGTCGCGCTGGCCGGATCTGGCCGAACTGCGATCCGGCCAGATCCGGCTGCTGGGAATGGTCCGCACGCTCGGCGAGCCACCGGACTGGGCGCAGCGCGGCGCGCCTCAGCTGTGGCGGTTTCACCTGAGCTACTGGGACTGGGCCTGGGGCCTGGCCGCCGCTCCCGACCTGGAAGCGGCCAGGGAGCTGTTCGCTCGACTCTGGTGGTCCTGGCGCGACGCCGTCACTCCTGGCCACGGTGACGCGTGGCGCCCTTATCCGGTGGCGCTGCGAGCCTGGTCGTGGTGCGGCCTGTACAACGTGCTGGCATCAGGCGGCGACATCGACGATCGTTTCGTCGCCGACCTCGCCCGCCACGCCGGCTTCCTGCGTCGCCACCTTGAACTCGACGTGGGCGGCAATCACCTGGTGAAGGACCTCAAGGCACTGGCAGGTCTGGCCGTGTTCTTCGCCGACGAGCGGCTGCTGGACCGGACGCTGCGACGGCTCCTCTCGCAGCTTGTCATCCAGGTACTGCCGGACGGCGGGCATTTCGAGCGAGCACCCGCCTACCACTGCCAGGTGCTCGGCGATCTCATCGACGTGGCAGACCTACTGCGAGCGACAGGCCGGGTGCCCCCGGCCGAGCTGGATCTCGCGATCGGCCGGATGCGGGTTTGGCTGGGCGTGGTGCTGCTGCCGGATCAGCAGGTGCCGCTGCTGAACGATGGCTATCCAGTCGACCAGGAGTTCCTCCGGCTGCTTGATCCCGCACCGCAGCAGGTTCAGCCGCTGTGCGTTCTGGCCGCAACCGGGCTCGTGCGGGCGGCAGTTGGCGGCTGGCACCTGCTGGCTGACGTCGGAGCGCCATGCCCGGATGAGCTGCCGGCGCACGCGCACGCCGACTCTCTCGGCTGCGTCATGCACCTGGATGGCGTTCCCGTCCTCGTTGATGTGGCAACGTCAACCTACGCACCGGGACCCGCGCGAAACTACGAGCGGTCCACAGCGGCGCACAACACCGTCGAGATAGACGGTGCCGATTCGACCGAGGTATGGGGCGCGTTCCGGGCGGGCCGCCGCGCTCGGGTACGCGAGGTCAGCGCCCGCGTCACAGCGGACGAGGTTGTCGCGACAGCGCGTCATGACGGCTTCCGCTTCCTGCCAGGGAGTCCGCTGCATCGCCGATGCTGGTCGGTGACCCAGGCTGGCCTGCGGGTAGCAGACGAGGTCACCGGCCGCGGCCGGCATGTCATCGTGGTGCGCTGGCACCTGGCACCAGGCGCCGTGGCCCAGATGACGCAAACCGGCGCGAAGATCACGACACCGGCCGGCCCGCTAACAGTCGGCATCTCTGCGACCGCCCCGGCCACGGTCACCTGCGAGCTCGGCGAACTGGCCGCCGGATTCGGCCGGACCGTCCGCGCGGCGGTCCTGACCTGCCGGGTCGAGGCCGTCCTGCCGGTCCTGATCGGCACCTCATGGTGCCGGGCCAGCACGGCGGAACCCGTGACCTCCCACGGTGCAGATGGCAGTGCGATCGGTGCGCTCGCGTCGTGTGCCGGACCGGTCCTCGCGGACGGTGCCAGATGAAGCAGATCGTCCAGCCGACCGCCGGCGGCCAGGTCGAGATACTCGATGTGCCGCGCCCCGTACCCGGTCCCACAGAGGTCCTGGTCCGCACCGTCGCCTCGGTGATCTCGCCTGGCACCGAGCGGGCCGTCACCGCGCTAGCCCAGTCGAGCATGCTGGCCAAGGCCAGGGCGCGACCGGACCTGGTGCGCCAGGTGGCGCGGAAGGCACGATCCGATGGCCTGGCAGCGACGACGCGGGCGGTCCGGAACCGGATGGCCGGCGACATCGCGCTCGGCTACTCCGCCGCGGGCATCGTTCTCGAAGTCGGCAGCGCGGTGACCGGGATCAGCAAGGGCCAGCTTGTGGTTACCGGCGGGGCGGGCAAGGCCAGCCACGCGGAGTTCCAGGCAGTGCCAGGGCTACTGTGCGCGCCGGTGCCCGCGGGCGTGCCACCCGGCGACGCCGCGTTCACGACGATCGCCTCGATCGCGTTGCACGCGCTGCGGACAGCGGACGCTGGCCCCGGGTCCAAGGTCGTCGTGCTCGGTCTCGGCCTGATCGGGCAGCTCGCCAGCCGGCTGGCCATCGCCGCAGGCTGCGCGGTGGCCGGCATCGATCCCGCCGAAGCCGCCCGGCGGTGCGCCGCGCGGTCCGGCGTATTCGCCCTGGACGAATGCGGTGCCGCCACGACCGACCAGGTGCTTGCCTGGTCACGCGGACGCGGCGCGGACGCGGTGCTGGTCTGCGCGGCTACCCGGTCATCGGACGTGATCGCACGGGTGCCGGCGCTATGCCGGGACCGGGCCGCGGTCGTCGTGGTGGGCGACGTCGGTCTCGAGCTGACCCGCACTCCTTTTTATGAGCGCGAGCTCTCCGTGCGGTTCGCCCGGTCCTATGGTCCGGGCCGGTACGACCCGTCGTACGAAACATGGGGAGTCGACTACCCGGCCGAGCAAGTGCGCTGGACCGAGGGCAGGAATTTCGAGGCCGTGCTTGATCTGCTCGCGTCCGGCCGACTGCAGGTGTCGGACCTCGTTACCCATACCTATGAGATAGGTAACGCCGCCGCCGCATACAAACTGATCGAGGAGAAGTCCGAGCCGTACCTGGCGATAAGACTCACCTATCCCGAAGCTCCCGACGACGGGCCGGTGCTGGTGCGGTCACCGGATGCGTCCAGCTCGGCGCCCGGCATCGGCTGGCTCGGCGCCGGCTCGTTCTCGACGGGCACGCTGCTGCCGGCGTTCCAGGCGGCCGGCTTCAGCAACCTGGCCGCGATCAGCTCGGCGAGCGGACTGTCGGCGCGGCGCGCGGCCGAACGCTACGGGTTCGCCAGGGCGGTGTCGGGCAGCCTCGTGCTGATTGACCACCCGGGCGTGGAGGTAGTGGTCGTGGCGACGCCGCACGACAGCCATGCAGAGCTTGCCATGCTGGCGCTGAGGCATGGCCGGCACGTCTACTGCGAGAAGCCGCTGGCCCTGACGATCACAGAGCTGGCCGAGGTCGAGCAAGCCTGGCGCGCTTCGGGCCGGCAGCTGGGTATCGGCTTCAACCGCCGGTGGTCTCCTGGAGTCGTTGCCGCTCAGCGGGCGCTCTCGTCATCGGGCGCGCCGAAGCTGATCACTTACCGGGTCGCCGCAGGCAAGGTGCCTGACGGCCACTGGTACCGCGACCGGCGGCAGGGCGGACGGCTGCTCGGCGAGGTCTGCCATTTCGTGGATACCGCGCAGGCACTGGTCGGCGCCGCGATCGAGGAAGTCGCTGGCGTGCACGGCGGTGGATCGCCCGGCCGGCCTGGCGAGGAGGCGATCGTGTCACTGCGGTTCGCCGACGGCTCGCTGGCGGCCATCGCCTACGGCAGCGCCGAGCCGGGCCGCGGCGCTAGCAAGGAGTGGATCGAGGTGCTCGCCGGATCACGCCGGCTGGTCATCGACGATTTCCGGTCGGTCCGGCTGGACGGGCGCGTGTTGTGGAAGGGCAAGCAGGACAAGGGCCATCGGGCGTGTGCCGCGGCATTCCGCCAGGCGGTGGCTGGCACATTGACGCTGCCGACTGAGGCCATGCTCGCCACGATGCGGGCGACGATCTGCGCCGCTGGTGGTGAGCCAGGGTGACGGAACTGAAGGCCGGCGGCCCAGATCAGGTACTGCGGCTGTTCGACGCCAAGGCTGCGACCTGGTCAGCGAAGTACGCGCCGGAAGGGCGCCTGGTCTGGCGTCTCAGCCTCTTCGCCCGTGCTGTCGATCGCCATGTGGCGCCGGACGGCCATGTCCTCGATCTCGGCTGCGGCACCGGGGAGCTTGCCCGTCATCTCGCCAACGGCGGGCGCCGGGTAACCGGCTGCGACATCTCCGACGCGATGCTCGTCCGGGCTGCGGGAGCCGACCCCGAGGGGGTTGTCGAGTGGGTCAAGCTCGCAGCCGACTGGACAGTACTGCCGTTCGCCGACGGAACCTTCGACGCTGTCGTGGCATCGAGCGTCCTTGAATACGTCGACGATCCGCTGGCCGTCTTGCATGAATGCAGGCGCGTCACGGCAGCGGGCGGCACAGTTCTCTGCACGGTCCCCGACATGCGTCACCCGATTCGCTGGCTAGAACTGCTGTCCGCCGGCCTCGCGCGACTGCCGTTATGCCGGCTTGCCATACAGCGCTCCCCCAGGCTCACCGCCTACGTGAGCTACCTGCGCATTTCCCGGCGGCGCCACTCACTTCGCTGGTGGTGCTCAGTGCCAGCGACGTGTGGACTGCAGGCGACCCGCGCTCCGGTCCGGGCAGGCAGCCGTCGCCGCTTCGATTGCTCAGCTTTACGTTCAGCCAATTCAGAAGAGATGACATGACGGTGGGCGCGACCGTGGACATTGCCGGCGCGCGGTGGGCGGCGCGGCCCGTTTTGCCGAGTGACTGCGCAGTTACCTGAGCCGCACGCGGACGCGCAGGACGTACATCTGATCTGGCGCGGGTCTAGGCGGGTCGATCCGCTTGGCTTGTCCGGCGCGAGATGGCTAACGCCGCAGCGCGGAAGCGAGTTGCGCTCAACAACGTAAGCTTCGTCAGCCCGCGGCGGCGAGAGATGGACGCGGCTGGGCAATCCGCTCTGGACTTCCTGACTGAAAGCGAGTAGGAGAACTTATCCTCGCTCCCTCCGTCGTGCCGACGCAACGCAGGGCGCCCGTCGTGCGCGCTGCCGCGCGAAGCCGGATGTGATCGTCATACCCTGCGCCGCCATGGCTGAGCGCGTCACCCAGGTCATGCCTAAACTGAAGCACAGGGTCGTGCCGCGCCTGCAATCCTGTGTCAGCCGACTCGTTCCCTGGCTGCCGCGAGAACCCATTGTCCTCTGCCCGGTCCTTTTCTCTCCCTACAAGCACATGGTCACGCGACTCAGGGAATTGATCGTTGCAATAGACGCAGTCATCGATCCGGCTATCCGCATGCTGGTAACGGCGGAGCACTCCGAGGTACCGGCAGATCTTTCTGGCCATCCCTCGTATTCGGCTTGTAGGCCAGATCCTCAGCTCGGACCTCCGCATGCTATGGGCCCGGAGCTGTGCCATCTACTTCCCCACCGCCATGGAGTCCTTCGGCTTCCCGCTGGCCGAAGCGCGAGTAAACGGTCAGCCGGTCATTGCCCGTGACACCGAGCAGAATCAGCGAGATCGCTGGACCAGCACTGTGTGGCTACAACGTCGGCGATCCAGATTCACTGCGAAGCGCCACGGAGCAGGCCCTGACGATGGAACTGGCTCCCGATCCCGCTCCTTTCGAACCGGACGCATACTTCCGCTGGCTGCTGGGCGAGGTGCAATGACCAAGCTAGGCCTGCGCCCATACGCCACTGGCGATGATCCCCCGGTGCGAAGTGTTCCGTTGTCCGTAGCAGTCCTCACTCGCAACGAGGAGCCCAATATCCGACGCTGCCTGGCCTCACTCGCCTGGGCCGAACAAGTCATCGTCGTCGACTCCGGCTCGACGGACAACACGGCCGTGATCGCGGATTCTCTGGCGCCCACGTAGTCGAGCAGCCGTGGCAAGGCTTCGCGGCCCAGCGCGAGACGGCGCTGCGGCTTCCAGCGTTGCGGCATGACTGGGTTTACTTCGTCGATGCCGACGAGTGGGTGAGTCCTCAGCTCGCTCAGGAGATTGCCGCGCAACTGACCGCGCCGAGTTGCGCCGGCTTCACGCATCGTCTACGGCTTGTCTTCCAGGGCACCTGGATTCGCCATTGCGGATGGTACAAAGGCTCGTGGGTCGTGAGGCTCGTGGACCGCAGGCACACGAAGTACGACGGCCGACCTGTAGGTGAGCGCGCTTGCGTCGACGGTCCGATTCAGCGTCTTCACAACGACATCGTTGATGAGGATCGAAAGGCATTCGCTTCCTGGCTCTACAAGCACGTCGGGTACGCACAGCTGGAAGCCGAGTGCCGTGCCAAACGCGCTCGCGTGCGGCAGCGACTTAGTGTGCTGCGATCGCGCGAGGACAGCAGACCCCTGGCGCGCGCAGTAGTCAAAGACGTGTTCTTTCCCGCCGTGCCCGCCAAGCCGCTCGTGCTCTTTCTCTATATGTTCTTCGTCAAACTTGGCTTTCTCGATGGGCCAATGGGACTACGCTTCTGCTTCTACCACGCCTGGTATGAGGCCTGCATAGCCTCCATCCAGGCAGACCGAGCGGCAACTGAATAAGGATACGCAGATCAATGGTGCCCAGGTTCGGGGTGCTCGATTTCCATCCGATCCAATATCACACCCCGCTCTATCAACGGTTGACTAACCGCGCCAAAGTGGATCTCGATGTGCTCTTCCTGTCCGATGAAGGCTATCGGCCGGTAATGGATGAAGGATTTGGCCTGCACGTAGCCTGGGACATTGACCTGCTATCGGGGTACAAACATAGGTTCCTGGCCGCTCAAGATATGCATACTTCAGTTCATAGCCAAATTAGGATGCTCAAGCACTGGATTCGAGGCCATGACGTGGTGGTAGTTCACGGGCACGTTAATCCCTGGATGCTCACCGCAGTAGCCATCTGCCGCACCCACCGAATTCCTTATCTGCTGCGTGGTGAATCGCACGCTCAGGGGCAGTCAGCGGGACTCCGGCGCCACCTCAGGAACATTGTCGCTAATTCCGTCGTATCTAACTGCGCTGCCGGCCTGGCAATTGGCAAGCTAAATGATCAGTTCTACCGAAAGTACGGCGCGCCAAAGGTGATTTGGGCGCCATACTCTGTTGACGACACCCGATTTGCCGCCGAACCCCGAATCAGCCGGATCGAGCTACTTGAACGCTGGAATCTCGACGGCCAAAGAAAAGTGATCATGTTCTGCGGGAAGCTTATTCATCGCAAGCGACCGCTCGATGTCGCCGCTGCTGTCCGACGCCTGCCTCGAGAGGTTAACACGATATTTGTTGGTGAGGGAGAACTAGCAAACGATGTCCGATCTTCGCTTTGCGCTTCGAGCGGAGTGGTGACGGGCTTTGTAAATCAGCTAGACCTTCCCGCATACTTGCACGCCGCGGATATCTTGATACTTCCCAGTGAGGTCGAGACGTGGGGCGTGGTGGTCAATGAAGCGATGGCTTCCGGCACCCTGCCGGTCGTGTCAGACCGGGTTGGCTCGGCACCCGACTTGGTGACGGGCGTCGGCGAAGTGTATCCGCATGGCAACATCACGGCCCTCGTGGCAGCGTTAAGCCGGGCACTAGCAAAGATCGACGATCCCGCAACCCTGGACAACGTTCGACGGCGGGTAGCCCAATACGGTCTTGACCAAACTGCCGATGGCTTCGAGAGGGCTGCCTTTGCGTGTGTTGATTCGACATCCGCCAGATAACCGACTGAGCATGCAAGCTGATCGCGCACGAATCGCTAGAGCAGGGCCGCGACAGCGAGGTTGGCGTAGCGATCAGGAGCAAAACCAGCGCGGGACCACTCAGCTGCCTGCTTGCCCATTTCTGCAAGCCGCAGCGGATCCTTCAGTATCTCTGCAAGCGAAACTGTCAGGGCTTCCGAGGTCTCGTCGGCAGGCGCGAGACCTGTGACTCCGTTTACGAAAGCGTCGTACGATCCCCGAAAGGCCGGCGCGATTACCGGAGTCCCAGGCTATCTGAGCCTCCCAGCAGGGCCGGCCGCCGAGACCCCTCCCCAGAAGGACGCGGGCCAGGCCTCGCGCGCGTCGCCAACACCATTAGGTCTGCCGCGGCAAACTGATATGCAAGCCGCTCGTCAGTGAGGCCTGCCATCAGCGTGCAGTATTGGTAGCTGCCTAGTAGTCGTCTAAGCTGGGGAGGAAGGTTGCCCGAGCCGCAAACCGTCAGTCGCACGTCTGAACGACTGAGTCGTTCAACAGCATCCACGAGCTGGAGCAGGCCCTTGTTCTGCCAGTCTCTGAGGCGGAAGGTAGTAAGTAATTGGACGTCATCGCCTACCCTCCGAACGTTGGATGCGGCGTCGACGAGCATATTGAACCAGTGCTCGGACAGCCCAGGCGGCAAGACTGTGGCGCAACTTCTGGCGAACATGGTCCCGGCTGTGAAGCTGCTTACTGCCACCACCCGCACTGACGACCGGCGCATTATGCGGTCCTCCAGCCAGCGCCTAGAACTCCTGCGCGCCTCCCACACGTCACTTCCGTGGCATACGACGGAGATGCCATTCACGCAGCTCTCACGTGCCAACAATGCGGCTACGGGCAGCAAGGCCCTGTGCGCAAGCACTAACCGAGTCGGAACCATGTCTTGCTGTAGAAGCGCGCGGGACTCATTAAGCATGTGCACATGGCCGAAGGCGCCTGAGTTCCGAGATCGATCCGCCTGCACTCGACGCCACGCCGGGTTAATGCCCACTCCACTGTCTCTGCATAACGCTCAATACCGCCACCTCGGCCTCTTAGATGGAGTAAGAAGGAGTACGCGACGAGTCATGAGGCGTGCTGTCTTTCGAAGATTAGCCAAACGGCGACGAGCCAGATTAGAGTAGTTTCGGGTATGCCTGCTAGCAGCGAAGACCAGTCGAGTTCGTTCTTTACCAATGTGGAAAGAGCAGCACGACTAGAAATATCGCGTGCGGATTCTTACGCACATCTAGGGAATCGTCAATCAGACGTACACCGCAACCAAGAAGGAACATTCCTGCTAGCACCGGCACCCAGCCGCCGTGCCGATATAGGTCACCTACCGGCGTAATGGAAGAGGAGGGTATATGCATTCGACGAAAGCCCGTAATACTCCTGGCTAATCAGATAGCCCGCTGCAACAATCGGCTTACCTGGCCAGATTACGCGCGGTATTAGGTCAGCAACCGGACCTTCGACGAGCTGCGCTGGACTCAGGAAGCCAATCTGTCGGGGCGTGCGCTGAAGAATGATCGCAGGCGTCTCAATCTCCTGGATCCGCTGCATCAGATAGTCCGCCGATGCCGGCAAGACCGCGGCGATGTTGCTCCCGTCCATCGTCTTGCGAAGGATCCTCGGCGCCTCATCGATTGCCTCTTTAACCGAGAGCGTACTGGAAGCACTTCGTGCGGCACTGCGGTAGGCCTGGTTGAAGGGGATTACTATATACAAGAACACGAGTATGCAAGCGATCATCGCGACTTTCGACCAACGGCGGCCCGCAACGCCGAACGGAATGGCGACTGCCAAGGCGGCGATGACAAAGCTCTGTTACCGCCAGGCGGCGCCTCCGAAAGCGGAGCTCAAGACTAAATAGAACTGCCAGGCTTATTCGTGCACGCAAAACCCGCTCGCGATAAACTTGCAACGCTGCAGCGCAGACCGCCAACGGTGCACACAAGCTGAGCATACTTAGTATCTGCTGATAACTGGACGCTGTGCTGACAACAGAGGGGGCATCCCCAACGTAACCAAAACGGCCGGTCGTCGCGATACTCGCTAAGCGCGCTGCCGTTCCAATGGCGTGCAGGATCCACGGCGCCGCGATACTCCGCACGTCCGGCCCGAATCTCCTGGCCAATGCTTCCGGCGCCCTGGCGCGGGCTGCACGTACTCGCCTTCCTGGGCCGACAGCGTAGCCCACAACCCATGCAGTGATGCCCACTGCTACGAGCCACAGTGCCCGAAGCACGCTCGTTGTCAGAATCTGGGCTGCTAATCCCGTTTGCGGCCGACTCCACGTGACTGTTACGAGGCCGAATGCTAGGCCATACCAGAAGAGCGTCCACGAGCCAAGGCTCCAGTGGCCAAGTCCGAGGTCTGCACCGAGGCGCCCTCCGACAATAACCAGCGCGCCTGCAGCGTAGGCGGTCAGAGCGAGACTACCCCATACCACTGCGACGGTCGGCCGGTCCGATGTCTCCAGCACAACGTGAAACGTCGTCGCAGCGGGCAGGAAGCGTGATCGCTCCTATCGCGACTCGCCCTTCAAGCCCCGCCAGTGGCCATCGTACATCGCTCGGCATCGCTGTCACTTGGCTCACTTCTTACTGAGAATCGGCGGCCGACACACCAGATGGCGCCGCCGCCTGAAACGAGATCCCCAACAGCCAGCAGGCTGTCGACCGATCCGCTGCGTGTCCGGCAGCTACAGCTCGACGACGACGGCGGGCGAAATTTCGCTGGAGCCTTCGCCTCGATTGCTACGCAGTGCGGAGCACGCCCCGGTCGGCATCTTCCGCATCTTCATCATCGATCGGTCGAGTCACTCCACGGCATCCAAACGGCGCAACTAACTACGGGCGGCTCATAGGTTTGACGATGCTGTTAGCAACCATGCTATCACTGCGAGTCACCACGCGACCGGCCTCTGGGTCGCCGTTATGCCGCCAAATCTATTGGGATATGCCATAGCCGACCGCGGTGCCTACCCCAGCGCCACATTCACTTTACTACTGCGCCGCTGAAGTCCTAGCAGGAAACGAACAGGTGTTTGTGCGCTAATGTTCTTCGGGCCGAACCCGCTGGCCGCGTTCCCGGCCAATATCGCCACACCCGCACCTTACGCCCCACGCTCTGGGCAGCCAAACCTCTCGTAGACAAAGAAGTCGGCCCGGCGCCGCTCAGTGTTCGGCCCCCGCGCGACCTGCGTAAGCCGCCAGTTCCGGTGAGTGCTCCTCAACCCACGGCGTAAAGTGCCGATGCGTTACGTGAGCCGCGTCATCGGGAATCGACGCGTTCGTAGAATAAATGATCACGAAACGCCTTGCCGAAGAGAAAAGATGACTCATATAGGTTGCAAATTTGGCATCTTCGACCAAATGGTAAATCACGTCAAGTGATATCGCGAGATCCGACCCAAATAAGCCCAGACTATCTACGAAATAGTCACTATCGAAGAAAAAGAAGCTTTTGCTTGGATCATTTTCGAAACGCCTTCTGCAGAGGTCTATAGCCTTCCTAGACACGTCCAATCCCACGTACTTTGGGTACTTCGCCAACGACAACTGATACCCATCGCCGCAGCCGAACTCGGTGACAGTTTCCACAGCATGCTCGCGCACAAATGCGTTGAGGAACTCCGCTTTGGCTGCTCCGAATTCGCCGTACGACCCGGGACCGCTGTTCTCACCGCGATTATACTTGCGCTCCCAAAAACTCGCCGAATCAGCAAACGCGAGACGCTGGCGCAAGCGCGAGAGCCTGCGCACCCCAGGAATAGGGCGCACAAAGTCCTTAACAAACATCGCGCCTTCTCCGCTCGCTGCAATTCCACCATCTCACTGACGGCAGATCGACCGCGATGTCTGCGACGCATGCGACATAGTTACCTTCGATAAAGGTCTCCCCAGCAGGCTCCCAGGCTGGATAGAACTCCACACCCTTTGAAGTGAGCTTCCCAATTAGATAGCCGAGCGGTTGCAGTAACTCAAACGCGTCCCGCAGAAAGCATCGCGCGTCTACCCAGCGGATACTGTACTCGAACTGCACGATGGACACGCGCTTCCAGGCGAAGAGCCGCTCACCTCCCCGCAGGACGGCAAGGTCATGTCCTTCGGCATCTATCTTGACCAAACCTATGCGATCCCAGCCTGCCTCGTGAACAAAGCACTCCATTGTCGTGGTAGTTACCTCCTCAGTCGCCACATGGACCGACTGTCCATATGCGTTTTTGTCAACGAATTAGTGCCTGCGCCAGGTGCCACCAAGTGCAAGGTCGCGCAGCCGACTTCGTCACCCATTGCCAGCCTATGCATCTGCAAGTGCCGACCTGCGAACCTACTCGACAGCTGGGAGAACGTGAATGACGACGGCTCGAGTGCGTGGATGTCCATGTCGTTCAGCCTTCCTGCCTGCGCGGCAGCCTCGGTTCATGCTTTGGACCACTGACCCAGGTTTGCGCCTATGTCCAAGACATGCAGCGTCTTCCCAGGCGGAAAGAGCTTTAGGGCCCATTGCTGCAAGGAAGTCTCGCCGTTGAGCCGCATGTCATTGCGCCCGTCGAGGCGCGCACGCCAAAGCACAAACCGCGCTCCGCGCACGATGTTCCGCCGACCGACTATGTCGCATGAGAAGTCAGTGACAGCAGTGGCTATCCCGCGAAGAGCCGCGATCGCAGTCATGGCTGCCCCATCGTCACCGCGCGGCAGGCTGGTGCGGTTATCGCCGACGCGCCTAGTCCCGTACCTCGGCACGTTCCTAGCCGCACGCCGACAGGCCACCAGGCAGGAGAACTTTGCAAGAAGGTCACGCCAGCTTCTCCAAGATAGTCCCGACGCGCACGTCGTATGAATGGTCGCGATGAGCACGCTTCGCGGCGGCGTCCCCGAGACGAGCGGTGACTCCCGTATTGCCCAGGAGTCGCTCCGCCTCGACTACCAATTCATCGAAGTCATGGAAAGTTAGTATCTCACTTCCGATATCGAAAAGATCAGGTACAGTTTGGCGAAACTCGGTAAGCACCGCTGCGCCACAGCCAGCCGCCTCGAACAGCCGAGCGTTAACTCCAGCCACTTCCGCCGGGTGCATCGTGTTAAGAACACCAGCGGCAGACCGGAATATGCGTGCTTTTTCGTCGCACGCCAGGTAGCGACCTGTGTGCACTGCCGCCACCTGGCTTACGCCGATCCATGAGGGAAATCTCGGGCCGTACAGCTTTAGCGGAATACCTTTGGCGACTAGTCGATCGAGCAATTGCACTCTGCTTGGATACATGTTGCCCGCAATGACGAGATACGGCTCGGTGCCCGCCTCGACGATTGGGCGGTGCCAGCGTGGATTACATGCTTCCGGAAGGTAGTCGATTGGCATGTCGAGATTCGACCGAACGATCGACCACGTGAGGTTCCTTGAAGAAGAGCGCGTCATAAGGCGACAGAAGCATGAGCTGGCGTCCGAGGAAAATTACCGCATCCGGAAACCAGAACGCCACTCTCACTCCCGCACCTTTAAGCTGCCGCACCGGTTCGGGCATTAACCTGGCGTCGAGGTTGATGACCACGTCGCAGTCCGCGTCGAGTGCTGCGCGTGCAATCCGCAACTGGACCCACTCGTCCAGCCTTGGCAGTCCCTGCCTGACCAGCGTCGTCGCCTGCCTAACTGCTCTATTTTGACAGCTAGGCCCGGCTGCCCCAGTTGGACGCCTATGTGGCCGATACGTTGTAAGGCGTCGATCACGTTGTCCGCGAAGTAGTCAGGGCCTAGCGGCCCGATTACACCAACCCGCATGAATCGTCTCCTCGGCAACGGCTGTCAGAGTAGTCTCCATCATCGACGATTAGCCGGCTACGTCATAAAGCTTTAGCATGGGCGACCTACTTCCTATTTTCCGAGTGGTTCACTATTAATCGGCCTGCCCTAATTTGCGCCAAAGTCATTGGTAACTACGGCTTTCCTAGGCAGCTCAGATCTGGCGGTGACGCTGGTCGGTGTTGCCAGAACAGTGGGACCGTTGCCTCGTGCGTGACGGGGTAGCCGCCATAGCGATCGCAGCATTGCGCCCAGTGGAGGCCGTAGGCGACCGTCGACGCTATCGCCGCCCCGGCCACGCCCACAACGGGCAGCAGCGCGATAAGCAAGACAACAGTGAAGATCGCCGCTAGACCCTGAGCCCATGCGACGATGCTCGGGTGGTTCCTCCCGCGCAGCAAGTCACCAACGACTTGCCCGCAAGCAAGGAAGACAGCGCCCGGCGTCAGGATCCACAACAAGGGAACGGCCCCCTGATATGCGGGTCCGAATATCAGGGGAATCGCCCAGTACGCAGTCAACGCCAAGGGCACAAGCATTCCAGCGGCAAGTCCGGCACTGGCAATAACGGCATACAGTTGTAGTTGGCGGGTTGCGGCAGCCACCAATTGCTGTGCCGCTAGCCGCGGGAAAGCCACGTTGCCAATAGCCGAGACGAGAGGTATGGGTAGCGACGTGAGCGATGCCGCTATCGCGTAGCGACCTAGGTCGGCCGCCGGCACAGTCTGGGAAAGGACTAGTTGATCCAGATAGGCATTGAGGGAAGCAGGTGTGACGGCGGCAGTCTGCGCTGACCATATGCCCAGAGCGGGCGGAAGAGAGAGGCTTGCAAATGGCCCGGAGCCAGCCCAGCGACCCGACAGCATCGATAGGCCCATATGAGCTGTATCAACATGGTTCCAGCGAGCACGAGCAACGCCGTGCGCAGGGTAAGCAACCCCATGGACCATAATGCTGCCATCGCCACTAGGCTGAAAATGGGCTGGATTGCCCTCACCACGTTCCATCGATCGAGATCCCGCGCCTGCAACGAGAAGGTGTAACTGGCCCCGACGAACGCCATGATCGAGGCAGCAAACGCGATCCTGTATCCCTCGGCCACCTCGGCGCTTCCACGAGAGAGTTCCGGGGCCAGCAGTATTCCTGCTGTCAGTGTCAATGCTCCTGTCGCGAGCATCATTGCTCGCGACGTCGCTACGTACTGACGCGCACGACGAGGGTCGCTCGCTACATAGAAGCACAGAGCAGCAGGCTGGCCGATCGCACCGACCGTTAGGGCTAAGCCGAACCACGCCGTGATTGCCGCATACTCGCCGCGCACTGTCGGGCCTACGGCCCTGGCAAGAATGATCCCGCCCAGGCCGGCTGCAATTGTCTGCGCCATGTTGAATCCTGCGGTGCGCGCGACGCTTCGGCCAAATGTCGCCCAGTGCAACCTAGCGGCGAGGACCTGCGCCAGGCCGGGGGCAGCGTGAGCGCTCACAAGCACCTTAACTTCGCACCGGACAGCCGACTACGCCCGGCCGAGCCCTGGCTAGCAACCGCGAACACTACCGCAGGTCGGTGAGGCGGCATGTGCAATGCGAAGCTCCTTTGATCAGGCCTTACACGCGACAAAAGTCAAGTTCTGCGTGACAATATGACCGCAGATCAGGCCGGTTTCAGCCGCCAAAGCCACTTTATATATGCCGCTGATCGGCTTCCATAGGGCAATCCGCGCGGCACTTACTAAGCCATGCGGCGCTGGGGGACACGGTTTCACGACCACCGAGCCGAAGCCAGCGGCAGCCGCTACCTGACGAATGCTGCGAGCAGTGAAGAAAGTCTCATGAGTGAAGTCGCCATACTGAATTCGACCACCGAAAGGGCTCGCTGCGTTGGGCACACGTCCGACAAAGACGCCTTCGGCGACGAGCGCTCGCGAGACCAGGTCGAAGGTTTCGAGCACCTCGTCCTTTTCGAGGTGCTCAAGCAAATCAGTGGCCGTAACTGCCGCAATCTCCGCGGCTCGGTCTGCAAGCCAGTCTCGATAGTCACCTTCGCGGACTTGGTTCAGTCCCCTCGCCCGCGCCAATGCCACCTGCTCAGGGCTGATGTCGATACCACTGGCGTCATAACCGTCAGCGAGTATTAAGCGCACGAGGTCGCCCTGGCCGCAGCCGATGTCGACGACTGGCCCGCAGATCGGGCCCGGCAATACAGGGCGGATGTCACGGCGATACATCAGACCCACCGCGGTGCTGCTGCCGCGACCGGCATGCTGCGATGCATACGCCTCATAAAGCCGGCCACGGAGGGTGGAACGGCTAGTGACAGTCACGTAACGAGAATACTTCGTTGCGCTCCGTGTTCGAGGGTTTTGGCAATATAGGCCGCCCCGACGTACACCAAGGCGCCCGAAGTAAGCCCGCCCCGTGAAGCCCAGACAGCGAATGCCGATGCAAGCCGATGGCCGACACAACCTGAGGAACGGCTGCTCTTGGTCACAGGCATGCCTTCGCAAACACGTCGGGCCCAAAGCCGACGCTAGCTAGTGGCATGAGGCACCCACGAGCGTCTGGACGGAATAAGTTGTATCCGTACCTGCCGAGCAACTCGGCGACGGGCCGACGGTCAGCGCCTACTGCCTCCTCTGAAGCACTGTTCCATTCCAGCTGAATCAGACCTATACGGTGTTCGGCCAGGGCTCGCTCGCATCCGCGGAGGACTTCAATCTCGTAGCCTTCAACGTCCACCTTAAGGCCAGCGACGACTCGGCTCTCGATGATCGAATCGATCGTGACCATCGGCGTCTCGACGCCACCGGCTGGATGTACGCGGTTCACGGTATCCCGTCCGGTAGTGAACTGAACAGTGCCGCAAGATGAGCCAGCTGCAGCCCGGATCCCCTGAATGGGGTAGCCGTTGAGAGAGGCATTCTCCACCAGTAGTTCGAAGGTATCCTCTGCCGGCTCTAATGCGATGACGTCAGCACCCAGATCGGCAGCCCACACGGAGTAACTACCGACATTGGCACCTACATCCACAAAAAGGTCACCCGGCCGAAGGATCTGTTGCCAAACCAGCATCTCTGGATGATCAGGCGGGTTGGCATACACGACCTTGGATGCGGCAGTTCGATGAAGATCAGCCCAGATGATCGACCGGCTCCCAAGCCGGGCCAGACTTCGTCGCCCCAGCAGTCTCCCAGCAGCCTGAAACCGCGCTGCGCGAAGCAGTGCACGAACTCGGACACCCTCATTCGCCGGATGTCCCCACACGAACTTGATGACGTTTGCCGAATCTGTCGCGACTCTTAGGGACATAGAGCTTTCAGCCAGACTTTCCGAAGTGGGCGCGGCTCGCCAGAGTCATATCAAAGAGCATACGAGCTGGCCGTCGACGGTAGGCGTTTTCACGAAGAGCCAGTGAGATTAACGTCGTAAGAATCACCTAATGCTGGCGCTATTCGGAGCCATTTTGTACCAAACACGGCGACTTGGACGTCGCGGTGCAAGTCGAACGCCCGGCTGCCGGCTGGTGCACGGCCAGATACTCTGGCCGCAACATTCGGGATGCAACGACAAAGATATGGCTATTGCCTGCGAAAGACTTATTGCCTCACATTGCGATAGTTGCCGGGACGCGGCCCGAGATAGTTAAGCTCGCACCGGTTATGAATTTGCTGCGCGGTTCCGGCCAGCTTGTGCACACACGCCAGCATGAGGACGAGGAGTTATCGGGCGTCTTCCTGGCTGCGGCTGGGATCCGGCAGGCACAGTCACTGTCTGGCATCTGCGGCCAGCCGCGGCACCGGCAGATGGGCCGGATGATCGACCAGCTCGGCGCCTTGTTCACCGAGACACGGCCGGCCGCGGTCGTCGTCCAGGGTGACACCAACACCGCGTCGGCGGGCGCTCAGGCAGCGAGTTACCTCGGCGTGCCCGTCGTCCACGTCGAGGCGGGCCTGCGGTCGTTCGACCGGGCCATGCCGGAGGAGATCAACCGGTGCGTCACCGGCGTGCTCGCGGACGTGCACTGCGCCCCCACGACGCGCGCGGTAGCGAACCTGATCGCCGAGGGCGTTCCGACCGAAAAGATCACGCTCACCGGCAATACCATCGTCGAGGCCACCCAGGCGATGCTGCCGAGCGAGGCGGAAGCGAGGCAGATCGCTGCGGAGTTTGGTGCCGAGCCGCACGGCTACGTGCTCGCCACCATCCATCGTCCGGAGAACACCGACGACGCCGGGCGGCTGGAGACGATCTTTGCCGAACTCGGCAAGCTCGGCTTGCCGGTGCTGTTGCCCCTGCACCCGCGTACCCGGCTCGCCGCCGACAGGCACAAGCTGATGCCCGCGCTGGACAGGCTGCAGCCGATCCCGCCGGTCGACCACCGTACCTTCCTCGGACTATCGCGGCTTGCCAGGCTCATAGTGTCCGACTCTGGCGGTGTCCAGGAAGAATGCACGGTACTGAAACGGCCGCTCATCGTAGTCCGGAACTCGACCGAGCGACCCGAGTCGATAGACGCGGGCTTCGCGCACCTCGTCCAGCCCGGACCCGGTCATCGGGGAGCTCGGCAGGCAACTGATCTCCGATCCGCTGCTGGCTAAGCGACTGGCTGGCATCCCGTGCCCGTACGGGGACGGCCTGGCCAGCGAGCGCATCGTCGGCTGCGTCCGCTCATTCCTCCGCTGACCACTTCTCACCGGCCATCGAAAGACGTACTATCGCAAGATATGGCTGAGTGGTGGTCCATTGAGGTACTGCATGGCGAGACGTCGGCCTTTCCATGGCAGCAGCAGCACGACTCCACTCTGATCGAGGCCGCGCTTACCAACGGCGCACTCGACGGAAAGTGGCACGCCGACAGCTGGGGTGTGGCGTTCGAGGTGCTCTTCGACACCGCAGAGCAGTGGGAGACATTCCGCAGCCTTCCCGCCGTCCGGGCGGCGCTCGACGGCGTACCGGATCCGGTCAACGGCCTGATCATCTATCGGGGACGCGGTGGTTCATCAGGGTCCGGCAAGCCGCGCCGGCCGCGCCCGGCTCCAAGCGCAAGCGCCGTATCGCTGCCGGAACCCGAAGCCGATCAGCTTATGGATGTCACCGGCATCACCGCCGGCGGGCTCGAGCCAGCCGGATATCCCGGCTAGCGGACCCCGCCGCGTCAGACTCGTCGATCTCTCTCGATGGCGTGCGGGCACCTGCCTGCAGGTTCCGTCTATCCCGCGTGATGTGCTGCACGCGGGCGTCCGCGCTATCTGTTGGCCACCTTCCCCGACATCGACATCCCCGCCAGCTGGTCGACATTGACGCGGCGGCGGTGCCAGAGTCGACGCGGCTGCGAGCAGATCCTGGCCGTCCGCGCAGCGCACCCTTCGACGGTGTGCATCTGGTGCCGGTCAGCCGATACCAGGAGGTCGCTGCGCGTCTCGAACGCGACCTGTGAGGGACCATTTCCCGGACTGCGCGGGAGCGGACACGCTCTCGTCGATCGGGGTCAGAGTGGCGTGAGGATCATCAGGATCTCGTCCCTGGTGTCGTTGGGGGCAATCCTGAGTTTGCCGGGCCAGCGCCCGATTTCTCGCCAGCCGAGCCGGGCGTAGAAGTGTTCTAGTCCTGTTCCGCCCCGGGCGGCGAGGTGGAGCTGCTCAAGGCCCATCTCCTCGCGGGCGACATGCCGGAGGCGGCGCATCAGTGCTGAGCCGATGCCCTGGTTGCGGTGGCCGGGCTGGGTCTGCAGGTGTTACAGATGCCCCATGGCCGATCAGCCGCCAGTGTCCCGGCTGAGGATCACCCATCCTGCGAGGCCTGGCCGATGCGGGCGAGCAGGATCTGGCAGCGGTATGGGTCTAGGCGGGCAGCCAGGCTCTCGACTGCCGGGGCAACGTGGCTGGCGTCGACCGGGGGAACGGGAATCCGGCGGCGCCGCCGGAGTTGGTGACTGCGATCCAGCAGTTGGTCAGCTCTTGCTGCAGTGACGGCCCTGCTTCGGCCAGTGCCTGCGCTGTGCCATGCACAGGTTGCCGCCCGCTGTCATCGCAGTATCCACGTAACGCGAGCCAGGTAATTCATGCTGAGGGGTTCCTGGTCAGGCAGAAGGGGTGCCCGGCGGGGTCGGTGAAGACGCGCCAGCGGTCGCCGCCCGGCTGGAGATCTGGCTTGGCCGCGCCGAGTTCCAGGAGGAGGGCCTCGGCCTCGTCGAGGTCGTCGGCTGCTGGCGGAGGAAGTTCAGTGGAGTGTTCTGGATAGCTTCGAAGTCGCGGTCGGGGCAGTCGAGCGTGATCGCCGTCAGCCTCAATTTCATGGACATGGACACGGGCAGCTCCGTCCGGGGAATGAGCGAGGAGCGGGGTAGCTCCGTAGCGCCGTACTTTAGAGGCGGCTTCCGCCGGGTGGTGACTGGCACCGCTGGGAGGTGGCTGCTATCACCAGGTCGCCCGGGCTGGCGAGCAGTGTTTCGCGGCCGGGCTTTCCACCGTTGTCGCTTGTGTGTTCGAATATGGCTATGGGTGAGGGATCATGGCCGGAGTGGTGGTGCTATCCGCGACAGTGCAGGCGGGGGCATGTCTGGCGGCCTGGCACTATCTCGGTGTCCTGGGTCGTATGTTCGTGCGCCAGCAACGGGAAAGGTGGACATATCAGGGTGAGTTGCCGTGTCGAGGCCTGTTCCAGCGTGTGGCATGACCCGCCTCATCAGGCGGGCATGGAAGTCACGGGACGGCCTGCAGGCTAAGGCTGCGGCTGCCGGACTGTCCCGGCCGGGTGCCCAGGGATGCCCGGAGGGGCACTCGAGCGGATAACACCACCAGTCCGGGCGGACAACTGCCGTCATCGCTCTAGTAGAACACACATTCGATCGCCAATGCCCGCCACCCGGCGCGTCCGCACGGCGTCGCCCGAATACCGCCGCCAGCGGTGGCGGTTTGCGGGTTTGCCCGCCAGCGCGGACTGGCACACTACCGAGAATGCAGACGCTGGTAGCCGATCACCCGCTCGTCGCGCACAAGCTCACCAAACTGCGCGACATCCAGACCGACTCGCCGACATTCCGAGCACTCGCCGACGAACTCGTGACGCTGCTCGCCTACGAGGCGACCCGGCATGTGCCGGTGGAGCCGGCGACCGTGCAAACTCCGGTCGCCACCGCGCACGGCGTCAGGATCGCCAGGCCTGTCCCGCTGGTGGTACCGGTGCTCCGGGCCGGCATCGGCATGCTCGATGGCATGGCCCGCTTGCTGCCCAGCGCCGATGTCGGTTTCGTGGGGCTGGCCAGGGATGAGGAGACACTCGTCGCGACTACCTACGCCGAGCGCTTGCCCGCTAACCTGACCGGCCGTGAAGTCTTCGTCCTTGATCCGATGCTCGCGACCGGAGGCACGCTGGAGGCGGTGGTCAGGATGCTGGTCGGCCGCGGCGCAGCCGGCGTGACCGCCATCTGCCTGCTCGCGTCACCCGAAGGCATCGCCAGGATGGTGGCTGCATTCCCCGACGACGACGCCGTTCCCGTCCGGGTGGTGACCGCGGCCGTGGACGCCAGGCTCAACGAGAAGGGCTACATCGTGCCCGGTCTCGGCGATGCGGGCGACCGGCTGTTTGGCACTATCTGAGACCTCACGCGTGCTGTATGTACTGGCGCGCAGTTCGCCGTAGGCTGCGTGGGTGAGCGAGCCGCGCGACGCGGATTCGGTTGCGGCGCGGCTGCGAACGCTGCGCAGCACCCTCGGGATCAGCCAGGAGCAGCTGGCCCGGCGCCTTGGCGTGTCTTTCGCCACCGTGAACCGCTGGGAAACTGGCCGTACCCAGCTGTCCGCCAGGGCGCGGACCGCACTGGCCGAGCTTGAGGCCGAGCTTGAGGCTGAGGTCGCGGCGGCCAGCTCTGCCGACGCCCGGCCTGCCGTCCTGCCGGTAGCGCAGACAACCTTCGTCGGCCGCGCCCGCGAGCTGGCCGAGCTAGCCAGGCTGGTGCGACAGGCACGCCTGGTGACGCTGATCGGGCCGGGCGGAGCGGGCAAGACGAGGCTGGCCGCGGAGCTGATAAATCGCGGCCTGGCCGGCCGCAACGCCGTCTTCGTGCCGCTGGAGTCCATCCGGTTCCCGCGCGGGCTGACGTCTGCGCTGGCCTCCCGCCTCCAGGTCCGTGACCAGCCGGGCTTGTCACTCGGCCAGGCGATCCAGAATGCGCTCGGCGCGTCGCCCAGGCTGCTGCTGCTCGACGGCGCCGAGCAACTGGCCGAGGAGGTCGCAGACCTCACTAGCCAGCTCCTCGCCGAGGTGCCGGATCTGCGCATCATCGTCACCAGCCGACTCGTGCTGGGCGTGCCTGGCGAGGTGTGCTGGACTGTTCCGCCGCTGGACTGCCCGTCGGTCGCGGCTGGCGCGGCGGACATCGCCGCCTCGGACGCGGTGCAGCTGTTCATCGCCAGGGCCACCGAGCGGCAGCCCGACTTCAGCGCGGCCGACGTCGCGCCGCATGCCATCGCCGAGCTATGCCGCCGGCTCGACGGGCTGCCGCTGGCGATCGAGCTCATCGCCGGCTGGGTCGGGACGCTGTCCATCCGGGAGATCCTCCAGCAGCGCACCGTCCTGCTCGACACCGAGCCGATCAGCCCCAGCGGACTGGGCCGTCGTCTCGCGGACGTGCTGCACGTCAGCTACGACTTGCTCGATCCCGGTCAGCAGCACAGGCTGGCCATGCTGAGCGTCTTCGCCGGCCCGTTCGGGCTCGCTGACGCCCAGGCCGTACTCGGAGTCGACGCTCCGGCGGCCGCCGCGACGACCCGGCTGCTGGTGGACTCGTCCTGGCTGGTGGTGACCAGGGGCGGCGAGCAGAACTCGTTCAGCATGCTGGAGACCATCAGGACATTCGCCGCGCTGCAGCTGGATAAGACCGGAGACGGACACGCTGCCCGCCACCGGCACGCATTGCATCTCGCCAGCCTTGCGGTCGGCAGCGAGCAGGGCCTGGCGGGTCCGGACGCGGCCTACTGGACGGCTCGTCTGGACGGCGCGGTCGCCGATCTGCACGTCGCGCTTCACTGGGCCGCCGACACGCACGAGCTCGATCTCGGGCTGGACCTCAGTGCGGCTCTGTGGCGCTGGTGGCTGGTTAGCGGCCGCCTCGCGGTGGGCCGCAACTGGCTCGCCAGGTTCCTGGCAATGGCTGGCGACCGCCGCGATGAGCGGGCCGGGCGCGCGCACTGCGCGGCGGCGGTGCTGGCCGCTGAGAACGGCGACTACACCGCTGCGGTCCAGGATGCCGGCCTTGCCATGAGCATCTTCGTGTCACTGGGCCTGACCGAACGGCAAGCGTTTGCCGCCACGGTGCTCGGCTCGGCCCACCGTTACCTCGGCGACCACGCCAGCGCCCGGCACAGCTTCCAGACTGCGATGGACTTGCGCGCCGAGCTTGGCGACCGGCGGGGAGTGTCCGTGGCGATCAATAACATGGCATTGCTGGAACTCGATGACGGCGAGCTGCGCCGCGCACGCGAGCTGTTCGAGCAGGCGCTGGCCATCAAGCGCCAGCTCGGCGAGCAGCGGTCCACCGCGGTCGGGCTGGCCAACCTGGCTGACGTCCTGATCAGGCTCGCGCAGTGGGACCAAGCCGAGCAGGTGCTGGCCGAGGGCGCCGCACTGACGCCTGGCAACCCTCAGCTGATCGGCACCATCCGCTGCAACCAGGGCGCGCTGGCCGCGCACCGGCAGGACTGGGTGCAGGCAGCTGACCACTACCGCGCCGCCATCACGGCGTCACAGGCAGGCGGTCACCCGCATGACGTGGTCGAGGCGATGATCGGGCTGGGCCGGGTATGGCACCGGACCGGCCAGCAGGACGCGGCAATCCGGCAGATGCGCGAGGCCGAGGCCCTGGCGATCGAGATCGGCAACCCGAAGCGGATAGCGGAAGGGCAGGCCGCGCTGGCCGAGGTAGCCGGCCGCAGTCCCGTAACCCCGCGGCCGGGCAACCTGACCAGCCGGCAGGCCGAGGTGCTCAGGCTGCTCGCTGCCGGGCTGAGCAACAAGCAGATTGCGGCGCAGCTATACCTCAGCGCTGCCACTGTGGAGCGGCACCTGGCGACCATCTACCGGAATCTGGGGCTGAGCGGCAGAGTCGAGGCGGCGAGGTTCGCCATCGAGCACGGCATCGCCGATCATGAGCCGGCCTGCCGCTGAACCGGGCTGTGCCAGCCGCGGCGCGGACGCGATGTTATAGCAGGCCCGAACTTGCAGAGCGGCGGGTGATGAGCACCGTGCCGTTTTACCCTTATAAATATTCTTTGGGGCTTTTGCCTCCTTCACCGGATGCATGGTTGCCGTGATTCGGCGGGCGGCGCCGGCCCGATAGACAGAGCACCGGAGGCTTTCACCGGTCTGACGGGAGACGACGGTGCAGGATCAGCTGCTGGGCACCACGCAGCCGGTCCTGTCGATCTCGCTGGAGCCTGGCGAGAGCATCGTCGGCGAGACGGGCGAGTTTGCCTGGATGACCGACTCCATTCAGATGACGGCCAGCCCCGGCCCCGGCCTGGCCGACGGCTGCCACGAGGCGGCGCTGGAGCGGACGTTCGGCGAATCGTCGCTGCCGCTGAGTGCCTACACCGCCAAGGGCGCCGCCGGGACCGTCGCCTTCGCGGCCAGACTGCCGGGATCCATCCTCAGCATCGAGGTCGACCCAGGACGCGCGTACCTTGTCCACCGCCGTGCATTCCTGGCCGGAACACCCGGCATCGAGGTGACCACCGGCTTCCGGCAGCCACCGCTGGCCAGCGCCGCCGAAGCCGGCGAGTTCCTCCTACGGCGCATCAGCGGTAGCGGCCGAGCCTGGGTCGAACTATCTGGCGACGTGGTCAGACGCGACCTGGAGGCTGGCGTGTCGTTGCGCACTCATCCCTGGCACATAGGCATGTCCGATGCCTCAATCGCGATTCAGATGGCCGAGTTCCAGGACACGGCCAGCGCGCACTTCGGCAACGACGCATGTCAATTCGCCGTGCTGTCCGGCCCAGGGTCGGTGTGGCTGCAATCCATGCAGCTGCTGGCCTCGCCGCCGCCACGGTTAACCGCGAGCACATCAGGCATCATCCCGGCGGCGGAGGGGGTCGCCGGGCGGGCCGCGTTGCATCGCAACACCCAGCACGCAGTCAATCCAAGATCGAGGTACAGCACATGAACCGCATGACACGCGGCCGCCGGATGCGGGCCGGCTCGATCGCCGCGCTGATAGCTGCCGGCGGCCTGATTCTGGCCGCCTGCTCAACCAACAGCCCCGGATCCTCCGGTAGCTCTGCCGGGAACGGAACGGGGTCCGGATCTGGCTCCGGGTCCGGCTCCGGCTCGGGTTCTGGCTCCGGGTCCGGCTCGGGCGGCTCCACCTCTGTCGTCGCGGCGAACTCGGTTCCGTTCCCGGTCACCGTCGGCAACACCTGGGTGTACAAGACCACGGAGGTGACCGGCGCCACGGTCAGCAGAAGGACCGACAAGATCGTCGCCATCAAGCCCGTCTCCGGCGGCAGCGAGGTGACCATGTCCAGTACCAGCGTTGTCCTCGGGACCAAGAACACGTCGCAGTCGGACTTCATATTCCACTCGGACGGCTCGATCTCCTACCCGTTCAATCAGTTCAACACCGGTTCCACTGACAAGGTGAAACTTGTCTCCGGAGGCCTGTTCTGGCCGTCGGCTTCGGCGATCGCGTCTGGCAAGCCGTTCCACTCGACGCTCAGGATCTCGACAACCATTGCGGGCGTGAGTAAGACGCTGGTCGCACACGTGACCGTGCAGGGCGGCGGGACCGCATCCGTCACGGTGCCGGCCGGGAGCTATAACACCACCATCGTGAACATGACGATGGCCGAGACAGTCGAAGGGTTCCGGGTCAGCACCGAGATCACGACCTGGCTCGCCAGCGGTGTCGGACCGGTGAAGTCGGAAGTCATCGTGCACGCGGCCGGAGTGAGCAGAGTCTCGGCCGAGGATCAGCTGATCTCGTTCACCAAGGGCTGACCGGGGCATCCGCCGTGACCGCGGACGGGCGCCACGGTCACGGCGTTTCCCCGGTTCAGCCGCTGTCCGGGCAGACCCAAACGACGCTATTGTCCAGGTACCGAGCCGATCGGGACTGACGACGGAGGTAACGGCATGCGCGTTTTCGCCAGCCTGGATGAGTTTGTCGCGGCCAAGGGCGAGACTCTCGGCCGCAGTGAGTGGCACACGATCACCCAGGAGCAGGTCAACGCGTTTGCCGACGCGACCGGTGACCATCAGTGGATTCACGTCGACATCGAGCGAGCGGCGAGCGGGCCGTTCGGTGGCACGATCGCGCACGGTTACCTCACGGTGGCGTTGCTTCCGGTGCTGATGACCGAGATCTTCCGGGTCGACAACCTCACCATGGGCATCAACTACGGCCTGGACCGGGTCCGCTTCCCCTCCCCGGTGCTGACCGGCTCGCGCGTACGCGCGGAAGCAACGCTGACCGACGTCCGGCAGACCCACCTCGGGTCGCTCGGGCATATCCGGATGCGGATCGAGATCGAGGGCCAGGAGAAGGCAGCCTGCGTCGCCGACACGCTCTCGCTGTTCGTGGGCTGACCGAGCTATCTAACGCACCTTAGCCAGCCGCGTCCGGCAGGCCGGACCGACGCGATGAGCCGCCCGGACGCGGCGGCGCGGCCGGACGGGTCGGGCTGGCCGCACCCGGTAGGTAGGCCGAGGCAACCGCGTCCAGCACGGTCTCGCGGCCTGCGTACGGCCCGTCGGCCCGCGGCCAGTGCGTGATGACGTCGGTGAACCCCAGCTCTGCGGCCCGGCCGACCGCGTCGGCGAAATACTCGGCACTAGACAGGGCGTACACGCCGGCCGCATCCAGTGACAGGTAACGGCGCGGCTGACGCGCATCGCGGCCTGCTTGCGTCAGCGCGTCCTCGTACTGGCGGCCAAGCTCGCCGACCGAAGCCCACCAGGCGGCCAGGTTGTCGGACGGGATGCCGGTCGTGACCCAGCCGTCGCCCAGCCGCGCGGCGAGCGCGAGGGTTCGCTTACCGTTAGCGGCCACGATGAACGGAATCCGCGGCCGCTGCACGCAGCCCGGCAGATTCCGCGCGTCGATGGCCTGGTAGTACCGTCCGGCCCAGCTGACCCGATCGGTGCGCAGCAGCAGATCGAGTAGCTCGGCGAATTCACAGAACCTGTCGGCTCGTTCTCGCGGACTGAGCGAGGGGCCACCGAGCACCCGGGCATCGAAGCTGGTCCCGCCAGCGCCAGCGCCGAGGCCCAGCAGCAAGCGGCCGCCGCTGATGTCGTCCAGCGCCGTAAGCTGCCGGGCGAAGCTCACCGGGTGCCGGAAGTTCGGCGAGGCGACCAGCGTCCCGAGCGGGATACGCGACGTCACCAGGGCCGCGGCGGTCAGCGTCGGCACCGCATCGAACCAAGGACCGTCGACCAGGGTGCGCCAGCCCAGGTGATCGTAGGTCCAGGCGTGGTCAAAACCATATGCTTCCGCCTGCTGCCACCGCCGCGCCGCTTGCTGCCAGCGCTGATCGGCCAGGATTACGATGCCAAAGCGCACGACGACCGATGCTAGCCGGTGTGCTCCGAGCGCGCCGGCCGGCCCCGCTACGATCATCGGACGGTCGGCGAGTACGGCCAGGTGACGACCCCAACCAGACAGGAAGCCGGATACGCCGGGCATGACAGCAGATCCGTACGCGGCCGCCGCTGCGAGTGCTGCCAGGCTGGCAACGCTCACTGGTAAGCCACGGCACGACATCGCCGTTATCCTCGGGTCCGGATGGGCGCAGGCAGCCGACGCGCTCGGCGCCGCCAACGCCGAACTGATGCTCGACGACCTCGGCGGATTCCCGGAACCCGCCGTGCCCGGTCATCGGCCAGTGGTCCGCTCCGTCGGCGTCGGAGCAGGTCACGCGCTGATGTTCCTTGGTCGCGCGCACCTGTATGAGGGCCACAGCGCGACGAGCGTCGTGCACGGAGTCCGGACCGCGGTTGCGGCGGGCTGCCGGATCATCGTGCTGACCAACGCGGCGGGCGGCATTCAGGACAGCCTGCAACCGGGACAGCCGGTCCTCATCAGCGATCACCTCAACCTGACCGGTCAGTCCCCGCTCACTGGCCCGCCTCCCCCGGACGGCTATCCGTCCAGGTTTACCGACCTAGCCGATGTGTACTCGGGCAGGCTGCGGCAGGCGGTGCGAGCCGCGATCGCGGTTGCCCCGGCGCCGGCCATTGCCGAGGCCGTCTACGCCGGCCTCGCCGGACCTCAGTACGAGACCCCGGCCGAGATCCGGATGCTGCGCGGCCTGGGCGCCGGGCTAGTCGGCATGTCCACGGTGCTGGAGGCGATCGCAGCGCGCCATCTCGGCGCCGAGGTACTCGGCATCTCGCTGGTCACCAACGCCGCGGCCGGCCTGTCCGCGCAGCCGATCGAGCATGCCGACGTCGTCGCTGCCGGAGAGCTGGCAGCAGCCGGGCTCGGCGCACTGCTCGCCACCACGCTGGCATCGATCGCCGGGGCAAGCTGAGATGCTCAGCGAGAACCTGGCCGAGCAGGCGTCAGCCTGGCTCACCGACGACCCCGACGACCAGGACAGAGCCGAGCTAGCCGCGCTGCTCGCCGAGGACACACCGGAAGCTGCCATCGAACTGGCCGGCCGGTTCGGCGGTCGGCTCAGCTTCCGCGGCACTGGGCTGGGCGGCACTGGGCTGGGCGGCACTGGGCTGCGCGGCGCGGTGGCCGCCGGGCCTAACCGGATGAACAGCGCCGTCGTCATTGCCGCCACCGCCGCGCTGGCCGGCTGGCTAGCTGACCACCAGCCAGGGGCAGCCGAGGCCGGCGTCGTCATTGGCTGCGACGCGCGGCATCGAAGTGAGCAGTTCGCCGCGCTGACCGGACGCGTGCTGGCAGCGGCAGGGATACGCGTCCACATGACCCCGAGCCGGCAGCCGACCGCGTTGCTGGCCTTCTCGGTCAGGTCACTGCGGGCGGCGGCAGGCGTCATGATCACTGCGGGCGACAGCCCGGCCGGCGAGAACGGTTACCAGGTCTACCTCAGCGACGGGGCGCAGCTCGCCCCGCCTGCGGACACTGACATCGAGGCCTCGATCGCCGGACTCGGCCCGCTGAGGGCAGTGCCAGTCGCACCGCTGGACAGCCCGCTGATCGGCTGGCACGACGACGAGCTAACGCAGGCCTACCTCGACACCAACTGCGCCGCGACCGGTCCGGCTCCGGCCGGCTTCGCCTGGCTGCGTTTCGTCTACACGCCGCTGCACGGCGTTGCCGGGAGACTAGCGCTGCGCGCGTTCGAGCAGGCCGGATACGCGGCACCCGATGTGGTAGAGGCTCAGCTCGCGCCCGATCCCGATTTTCCTACCGTCGCCAAGCCGGATCCGCTGCAACCGGGTGCGCTCGACCTGGCGATCGCGCTGGCCCGGCGATCGGCCGCCGACCTCGTCATCGCCAACGACGGCGACGGCGGCCGGCTGGCCGTTGCCGTCCCGGATGCCGGCGCGCCGAGTGGTTACCGGCAGCTCACCGGTGATCAGGTCGGCGCACTGCTCGGTCAGTTCCTGCTCGGCCGGCTGGCCGCGCAACCGGGAGTGGTGATGTCTGAGCAGCTACTGGTGAGCACGGTCGTGTCGAGCTCGCTCGTGCAGAAGATCGCGGCTGCGGCGGGAGCCCAGCACGCGCAGACCCTCACCGGGTTCAACTGGATCGTCCGGGCCGCCGACTTGCGGGACGATGCCCGGTTCGCGTTCGGCTACTCCGAGTCGCTTGGCTACGCGGTCACCGGCGCGGTCCGCGACTCCGACGGCATCGGCGCCGCGCTGGCTCTGCTGCATATCGCCAGCGTCGCCTGGTCAGCTGGCGAGTCCGTGCAGGATGCCTACGACGCGCTCGAAGTGGAGCATGGCGTGCACCTCACCGGGCGGCTGACGCTCCCGTCAACCGCGACGGTGGATCTGATGTCGCGGCTGCGCGCCGCCGGGCCTGCGGATCTGGGCGGTCAGCCAGTTACCGCGGTGACCGACTACTCCGGCGGCAGCTGGGACGTGCCCTCGGCCGACATGCTGAGCTACCAGGTTCCCGGTGCGCGGGTGGTGATCCGGCCGATCGGCACCGGGCAAGCGATCAGGGCCCACCTGGAAGTCGTGGAACCTGTCCTGATCGGCCGTCTCCAGCATGCCCGCGACATCGCCGCCGACCGGATGGCTGAACTTACCGAAACGGTCCGGGCGCTGCTGACGAAGTGAAAGTGCGGCGGAGTTCCCTAGTCGGCCACCGCGAGAATCACGTCCGAGGCCTTGACGATCGCGATCACCTGACTGCCTGCTTCGAGGCCTAGCTCGGCGGCGGCCTCGACGGTGATGGATGCCACCAGCCGAACGCCGCCCGCATCCAGGGCGACGTTCGCGATCGCCTCGCCCTTGGTGATGCCGGTGACCGTTGCGTCAATTTTGTTCCGCGCACTGAGTCGCATGTGCTTCTCCAGCCTGCTCGTCCGCTGTCGTAGTCCGGCTGCCGTGGTCCGGCCGGCTGCCCGCGTTGCCATCCTGCCCAGAGTCGGCCCCGGAATCTCCGCGTCTCGGCATTTGCCCGGCCGCCACCCTGGTGGCAAGCTCGTACGCATGGCGAGCTCGGAGCACGATCAGCACGGTCACCACCCGCACGGTCACGATGACGGGAACGGCGACCACGGCGGGCACGTGCACGACGAGAGCTGCGCGGTTGCGCACGGGGCTGTTCCGCCGCCAGCGGCAGCGAAGGTGCTCGCCGCGGTGTTCGCCTCGCCCGTCGCCAGCTACCTGCTCCGGTACGGCGCCGACGCGGGGTACCGGGTAGTTCTGGTGGAGCCGGACCCGGAGCGGGCCAAGGCCGCCGATACCGACGGCATCGAGCTGACCGGAAGTCTCGACGGGATCGCCGGCGACAGCACTGACGTCGTCGTCACCGACCATCACCGCCCGGAGCTGGGCGCGCAGCTGCGCGACGCGCTCGATGGCGGCGCGCGCTGGGTCGGCATCATGGGCAATCCGCGCCATCCGGCCCCGCACCTGACCGCGCTGGCCGAGCTGGGCGTGCCGGCCAGCGAGATCGCCAAGGTGCACCGCCCGATCGGTGTCAACATCGGATCGCGGACACCGCCGGAGATCGCCATCTCCACCCTCGCCGGACTTATTGCCGACCGTAACGGCAAGCCAGCCGGCTTCGAGTTCTGACCGGCCGCTATCCCCGCGCGGCTGGGCAGCACCTAGCGCAGCCTCGCCGCCAAGATCGCCGTCAGCTGCGGCCGGCAGCTAAGCTCGCCTAGCCGAGAAACGGGAGCAGCCTTGCCAGCCGGTTACTCAGGGACACCGCTGCCAGTCAAGCTGGGCATCGGCGAGGGGGATGAAGTCGCGGTGCTGGGCGCGCCAGAGCGCTTTGAGGACACGCTCGGCGATCTGCCCGACGTCGCCAGCATGCACACCGACCTTGCCGATGACGCACGGTATGACGTAATTGTCGCGTTCATGACCGGGCGCGACGAGCTCGAGGCCGATCTGCCCCGGCTCCGCGCGCGGATGGCACCGGCCTGCGGCCTCTGGATTGCCTGGCCCAAGCGATCCGCCAACGTCCCGACCGACCTGACCGACAACGTGGTCCGCGAGGTTGCGCTGCCGACAGGCCTGGTGGACAACAAGGTGTGCGCGATCGACGACACGTGGACTGGCCTGCGCCTGGTGATCCGCCGCGAGCTTCGCTAACCCCGGCACAGCCGAAGCCGTATCAGGGTCTTATCGGGGTCCTTCCCGATACCCGGACCGGCGCGGCTCCGGCACAGTTGACAGTATGAGCACCAAGACCGAAGACATGTACTCCCCCGACGACCCGTACTCCGGCGGCCAGCCCGGCGCTGATGACACAGCCGCCCGAAGCCGGACGCCGTTGCGGCGCCCGGTCCGCGGCCGGATGGTTGCGGGCGTTGCGGCGGCGATCGCCCAGCACTTCAATCTCGACGTGACGATCGTCCGGGTGATCTTTGCCGTGCTGACGATCGCCGGCTTCACTGGCGTGCCGTTCCTCGGCGCCGTGCCGCTGTACCTGGGCGGCATACCGCTGTACCTGGCATGCTGGCTGCTGATCCCGGAAGAGGGCTGCGACAGTTCTATTGCCGCCCGGTTCCTGCGGTCCCGTCAGCGCTGACAAGGCTCGGGCAGTTGACCAGCAACGGTGCCGGACCGTGGCCTGGCACCGTCACGGCGACGGCGACTAGCCGGCCGCCACGCCAGTTAATCGACGAGCAGCTCCCCCTCGAACCTGCCGAGGTCCTCCCGGTAGAGTTCCAGCCCGACGCCGTTCGGGTCGCGGAAGTACATGCTGTTGTCCGCGCCGCGATCCGGACCCAGGTAGTCGACGCCCGCCTCGTCGAGCTTCTTCTTCGCCGCGTCGAACTGGTCGGCAGTGACGGAGATGGCCAGATGCTGGACGCCTCCGATGGTCTCTTGCCAGGCCGGATGCTCGTGGCCGGGGAAGTCGAAGAAGCCCAGCAGGTTGTGATTGCCGATATCGAAGAAGAAGTGATTCGAGCCGGCGTAGTCCCTGTTCTCCACCAGCTCGACTAGCGGGAAACCGAGGAACTCCTGGTAGAACCTGATCGTCTCCTCGGCGTCCGTGCAGATCAGCGCTAGGTGATGGACACCGCTAACAGTGCTTTGCGGCCGGTCGGCGATCGGGCGCAGATAACGGCTGCGGAGCTCCTCCCGGCGCGCCCGCACCCTGGCAAGTTCCTCGCCCTGTGGCTCTGGCATCGCTGCCTCCTTCACTCGCCTGCACGTTGTCACCCAGGCTCCAGTGTCCCAGCCTGCCAGCGGCCGGGGCCAGTGGCAGCCGGCCGGACGTAATCCTGCGGATCAGGCGCCAGCCCGGTGCAGGACCGCGTCCTGCGGATCGATCCGGTGCCGCGCAAGCCAGCCGCGCAGTCCGTAGGCCTCTGCTGCCGGCGACGGCGGCGGTACGGATATGACCGGGCACGCGGCGTGGCTAACGCAGTACCTGCTGACGTTGCAGGCCAGCATCCGCCGGACCGACCCAGGCCGGCCTGCCCCGATGACCAGCACATCGCCGGGCAGCACGGCGGTTTGCGTGAGCACCTGGCCGGGCTGGCCCCTGATGACCTGCGGCCTGAAACCCGGGCGATCCGGCGGGCCGCCAATGCCCAGGTCGACCGCACGCCAGAGCCGCTGCCATGCGGCCTGAGTCCACGCTTCGCGCAGCTGAGGCGACGGATAGCGGCGATCAGCCAGCTCGCCGCCTGGCGGTATCCAGGCGAGGACCGGTGCTAGCGCCGCATCGTGACATTCGGCCAGCTCGGCTGCGTACCGGAGTGCCTGCAAACTGCCGGCCGATCCGCTCAGGCCGGTGATCACCCTCTGGACGTACACCTCACAGTTCCCTTCTTGCGCTTGCGGTGAGGCTTCCAGCTAACCGCGGGCTGACGACACCGCACGTCCCGCTAACAGACCTCATGCGCCGCAGTTGCCCTGGCAAGCGGCATCCATGCGCGCGAGCAGCCAGTTGTCCGCGCTGGGTGCGGGCCGCGAGCAGCCGGTTGTCCGCGGTGGGTGCGGGCCGCGAGCAGGCCGGCCGCTGCAGCGCACGGCTGGCGCCGTTCCCGTGCCGAAATCCAGATGGCGATAGCTAGTATCTTTTGATAGTGTCTCTCTTATTAGAGTCTCAATCATGATTCGCATTGCGTTCGCTACGAGAGACGGTGACCCATGACCGACCTCCAGGTTCCTACCGCAACGGACCGGCGCCGCTGGTGGGCGCTGAGTGCCCTCAGCCTGAGTGTCCTGGTCGTCGGCCTCGACATCTTCGTGCTCACGCTCGCGCTGCCCACCCTCAGCATCGACCTGCACGCCTCGTCCGGCGATCTGCAGTGGTTCATCGATTCTTACAGCCTGGTGCTGGCCGCCGCACTGCTGCCGGCTGGCCTGGTCGGCGACTGGCTCGGCCGCAAGAAGCTGCTAGCCGGCGCGCTCGCTGTCTTCGGAGTCGCGTCGGTGGCCTGCGCCTATTCGGTGAGCACCGGACAGCTGATCGCCGCACGCGCGGTCCTTGGCTTGGCCGCGGCAGTGATACTGCCACTTGCGCTGGCCGTCGTGCCGGTGATGTTCACCCCTGACGAGCGGCCGCGGGCGATCGCCATCATCGGCGGCGCCACCTTCATCGGTTACCCGCTGGGCCCGATCCTGGGCGGCTGGCTGCTCGACCGCTTCTGGTGGGGCTCGGTATTCCTGATCAACGTCCCGATCGTGCTCATCGCGCTGGTGGCGGTCGTGTGCCTGATGCCGGAGTCGCGCGGTCAGGGCCGGCTGCGGATCGATGTCGCAGGCGTGCTGATCTCCAGTGCTGGCCTGGTCGCGCTGACCTACGGAGTGATCAAGGCTGGTCAGGACGGCTGGTCGGACACCTCAGCGGTTGCGACCATGACGGCGGGCGCGCTGATGCTGGCCGCGTTCGTCGGCTGGGAGCGAGCCGTCACCCGATCGGGCGGCCTGCCACTGGTAGACCTGAGCCTGTTCCGGTCGGCGGCATTTACCTGGGGAACCGCGCTGGCCACAATGATCTCGTTCGCGCTGTTCGGGCTGACATTCGCGATGCCCCAGTTCTTCCTTGACGTGCGCGGATACGACTCACTGGCCAGCGGCGTCAGGATGCTGCCGCTCATCGGCGGGCTGGCCGTCGGCCTGGGCCTCGGCCAGCGCCTGCAGAGCCCGCGGAAGTCAAAGTCGGCGGAGCCGGCCAGGCCACCGGCGATGGGCGTTAAGCCGATCGCGACGGCCGGCTTCGCCATCATGGCGATGGGCCTGGCTATCGGCACGGCGACGTCGCCAGCCAGCGGCTCCGGCTTCACGGCGACCTGGTTTGCCGTCACCGGGCTCGGACTCGGGCTGGCCATGCCGACGATGCTCAACCTGGCGCTCAGCGCGCTGAGCGCCGAGCGGAGCGGATCGGGCTCGGCCCTCATCACCGCGATGCGTCAGGTGGGTGCCACGATCGGCGTGGCCGTGCTGGGCACGGTGCTGATCTCGGTCTACGCCAGCAGGCTCAGCCAGTCCGGATTGCCCGCGCCGGCGGTGGCCGCCGCCAAGAGCAGCGTCGGCGCCGGCGTCGCAGTTGCGACCAGGACGCGGTCGGCGGAACTGCTCGCGGCTGTGCACAGCGCCTACGCCGGTGGCGTGGACGTCATGCTCTGGGTCTGCGCCGCGATCGCGCTCACGGCTGCGCTGCTGGCCGTTCTGTTCCTGCCCCGGCAGGCCAGCGCTGCGACTGGCGGTGCTGGTCACACGGCAGGCGGCGCTGGCGGACCTGGTCGGGTCGTCGGCGCAGCCGGGGTGGCCGGGGTGGCCGGCGCAGCCGGGAGCACCGCCGATGCCGCAGGAGCAGAATGACCTTCATGAGCGAAGGTCCCGCCAGGCCGGAAGGCCTCCGCGAGCGCAAGAAGGCCAGGACACGTGCCGCCATCAGGGAGCATGCCCTCCGGCTGTTCCGTGAGCAGGGCTACTCCGGGACCACCGTCGAGCAGATCGCGGATGCGGCCGAGGTGTCCCCAGCCACGTTCTTCCGCTACTTCCCCACGAAGGAGGACGTCGTCCTGCAGGACGATTTCGACATCGTCACGCTGGCGGCGCTCGCGGCCCAGCCGGCGGAGCTCAGTCCGGTCGCTGCATTCCGGGCTGCCGCGGCGGCTGCCTGGCGGCAGCTGAGCCCCGAGGACGCCAGCCGGTTCAGCGAGACCTCGCAGCTGACGCTGGCGGTGCCGGAGATCCGCTCGAGGGCCCTCGACGAGCTGACGCGGACGACGGGCGAGATCGCGGCCGCTATCGCTGCGCGGACCGGCCGGCAGCCGGACGACTTCGCCGTGCGGAACCTGGCTGGCGCCATCATCGGAGTCATCATGGCCGCGACCATGCCGTGGCACGCGGACAGCGATGCCGATATCGGCGTGATGTTCGAGCAGATCGATGCGGGCCTAGCTCACCTGGAGGCCGGCTTCCCGCTGTGACGGAGCCGGTGCGGGCTCCGGACATGGCAGTGCCGCCGGCCCGACATGGCATGTACCCGCGGTCCGGACATGGCAGTGCCGCGGTCCGGACCCGCCACGTACCCCGCGGACCGGGCATGGCAGTGCCCCGCCCTCCGGAGAGGGCGGGGCACGTCTATGGGCGCGGGCTGGGACCGGCCTGGCGCAAGCTACCTGGCCAGCGGGGCGGCCTCACCGCAGCTGGGTCGTGATCTGCTTCACCAGGTGGGCCGCCTGCGTCTCCCACTTGGCATACGCGAACGGGAAGCCAGAGGCCTGTACCGCCTGGGCGTTAGCCCACAGCGGCTGGCTGGCCCAGCCCGGGTCGCCGGCCTGGTGCTGGTGCAGCGCCGTCAGGAACGCGTCAGCCGCATACGCGGGGTCCATGATCTGCTGCACGGTGCCCCAGCCGCAGGACGGGCGCTGCTGGAACAGTCCGACCGAGTCCGAGGTGCCGTAGCTGATGTTGCTCAGGGTGGACTCCTGCATTGCGGTGGCGACCGCGATTACCGCCGAGCGAACACCCATCTTCTTGGCGTAGGCCTGCTTCACGATGGTGGTGGCATTGGCCAGCTGCGCACCGGAGATCGGCATCCAGGCCTGCGTTCCGGCCGGGGCGACGGGCTGCAGCTCGTTGGCAGCCGCCGGGGTGCCGGGGCTGACCTTGGCCACTGTCTTCACAATCTGGCTCCAGGATGCATCCTTGGCCTTTGCCGGGGCCTTGGCCGCTGCCCGGCGGGTCGCTGTCTTGGCCCGGCCAGTGCGGTCAGCCGTCCGGTGCGCGGCCGTAGTAACCACACTCGTCGTGCGCGCTGCTGCCTTCGCATGCGCTGCAGCCGGCGTGTGTGCGGTCGAGGTGACAGTGGCAGCACTGGCAGTGCCAGCGCCTAGTAGCGCCGCCGCAGTACCCACGTAGGCAACGACCTTCTTCCGGCCGCGGAGTGCGTCAGTAACTCGGGCAGTGCTTCGCATTGGATTCCTTTCCTGTCTGTCCCCGCTGCCAGGGCTGTCGCTCAGCCGGCTGGTGAATCGAGCGCGGGATTCGTGTCGGTCCGGCGGCTCCGGCCTGGAGCCGGTAGCGCCGGAGCGCGGCCCCAGGAGGATGCTGGAGCATGATCCCGGCGAGGATCACGATGCGTTACGGGAGTCTGACGCAGCGCTAGCCGAGGCGGTTTCGCGATGAGACCGAGGTCACTACTGACCGGTAACATGCGCGGAGCTATCCGCTTATATACCTCTATAGATGCACAGAAGAGCTGCGGGCTCGGCGCCGCGACGGGGCCAGGCGTCGAGCCGGAATGTTGCGCGTTCAATCAATGTTGCATCAGGCAGACTTGAATAGCCAAGGAGGTAGTCATGCCAGCAGTGACCGTCGAGGACATCCTGCTTCTGCCCCGGATCAACGAGCCTGACCAGGCGGTAGCGAGGGACAGGCAGGTCCTCGCCGTCACGACCGCGCCGTCTGCTTTCGAGGGTGAGGGCTTCCCCGTCCGCCGCGCGTTCGCCGGCGTTGAGCTGCGAGCGCTCGACCCCTTCATTCACATGGACCAGATGGGCGAGGTCGACTACGCGCCGGGTGAGCCGAAGGGTACCGCGTGGCACCCGCACCGCGGCTTCGAGACGGTGACGTACATCATCGACGGCACGTTCCGCCACCAGGACTCCAACGGCGGCGGCGGCCTGATCACCAATGGCGACACCCAGTGGATGACGGCCGGTGGCGGCATCTTGCACATCGAGGAGCCACCCGAGGAGCTTGTCGTGAGTGGCGGCCTGTTCCACGGCTTCCAGCTGTGGGTGAACCTGCCCGCCAGCCTGAAGATGGCACCGCCCCGCTACCAGGACATCCGGGCCGGTCAGGTGTCCTTGCTGAGCTCGTCCGATGGAGGCGCGCTCGTCCGGGTCATCGCCGGCGAACTAGACGGGCACGCGGGGCCTGGCGTGACGCACACGCCGATCACGCTGCTGCACGCCACTGTCGAGCCTGGCGCACAGCTCAGGCTGCCGTGGCGAGCCGACTTCAACGCACTCGCGTACGTACTGGCCGGCGCGGGCACGGTCGGCGCCGACCAGCGTCCGGTGAAGACCGGACAGCTCGCAGTTTTCGGTCCCGGCGATGTCCTGACCTTCGGGGCGCAGCGAACCATGGACGGCGCGAGCGAGAAGCTCGACGTGCTCGTGCTCGGCGGCCAGCCCATCAGGGAGCCGGTCGCTGCCTACGGGCCCTTCGTCATGAACACCCGGGCCGAGCTGGTGCAGGCGTTTGAGGACTACCAGGCGGGCCGCCTCGGCTCCATTCCGGCAGTTCGGACCCCACTCCCCGCGGATCCACACCCGGGCCACGACGTGCTGTAACACCGGCGTCATGCGACACTGACGTCCGGTAAGCCTTCATCGGGTATACCGAAGCTGGTGCCGCGCTGCGCAGCCCTGCCGGACGCGTAGCGCGGCACCTTTCGCCCGGTCCAGCCCGTCAGTCGCGGTCGGCTCGGCGCACTTCGAAGGTGAAGCAGCCGAATTCAACTGCCCGCGCGTGCACGATCGCGACCTGCGGATCGGCAAACATCTGCGCAAGTGCCGACTCGGCGGCCACCGGGCTGCACTGCGGATCGGCGTCGATCAGCCGCGGCCAGTATCCGCCCGTCCGCGCCGTAGGCGCGCAGAACGCGACGACCAGCAGCCAGCCAGCCCGGATAGCCGGTGCCGCCCGGACCTGGACACCGCCCCGCGTGCACGAAGACCGGCCCGACCTCGTCATACGGCCCCGGTCGAGCCTCCAGGACGGGAACGGCGACGTCTGGCGGGAATCGGACGTGAGCCTGCTCCGGCTCCTAACTCAGGCCGGCCACGTCGCCATGATCAGGCAGCGGGCACTCGCAAGCCCGTCCTGGCACATGTCAGCCGGCCGGCGAGACCACCGGCTTCAGCGGCGGCTATCCGGATGCCGTACCGGACCTGGCACCTCAGGCAGAAGGGACAGGCGCTTGCGCCAGCCGGCGCAAGGCGCTGCGGACGATCTGCGGATCATAGGTGCTCCAGTACGGCGGCAGCGACGCGCGCAGGAAGCTGCCGTACCGGGCCGTAGCAAGCCTCGGGTCCAGGATCGCGACGACCCCCCGGTCATCAACCGTGCGCAGCAGCCGTCCGGTCCCCTGCGCCAGCAGCAGCGCCGCCTGCGCGGCCGCCACTGTCATGAATCCGTTCCCGCCACGTGCCGCTACGGCGCGCTGCCGGGCTGACGCGAGCGGGTCGTCCGGACGCGGGAACGGGATCCGGTCGATGACCACGAGCTGAAGCGACCGGCCAGGGACGTCGACACCCTGCCACAGCGACAGCGTGCCGAACAGGCAGCTCGTCTCTTCGTCGGCGAACTTGCTGACCAGCAGCCCGGTCGAATCCTCGCCCTGGCACAGCAGCGGTACGCCGACTTCGTCGCGCAGCGCATCTGCTGCCTGCCGGGCCGCCCGCATCGACGAGAACAACCCGAGCGTCCGCCCGCCCGCAGCCTCGATCAGCTCGCGCAATTCGGTCAGGTACGCCGCCGCCAGGCCATCTCGGCCTGGCGGCGGCAGATGCCTGGCCACATACAAGATGGCGCTGCGCCGGTGATCGAACGGCGAGCCCACATCGAGTCCAGTCCAGCTGAGGCCTGCGCCGGCCGCTCCGGAACCGGCTGCGTCGGCCGGAGCCGTACCGTCTCCTGAGCCGGCGTCGCTGGCAATGCCCGCTTGCTGCGGCAGGCCCCACTGGCTGGCCAGCGGCTCAAACGAGCCACCGAGTGTCAGCGTCGCCGACGTCAGCACCACCGTCCGTGGCTTGAACAACCGCTCCGCCAGCAAGCCGCCCACCTGAAGCGGCGCGACTCGCAGCGTGTCCGGCCGGGACGATTCTTCGCCGCCTGGCCGGTCCAGCCAGACGACTTCGGGGCGGGCCGCGATGTCAGCAGCGAACGAGCCGAGCATCCGGCCCGCGTCCTCGGCTATCTCGTCCAGCGCGACGGTGGCCGCGCGCGTCGTGGTCGCGCGCTGCACGTCATCGTCGCCGCCTGCGTGGGTGCGCAGGTCAGCCGCGCAGGCCGCGGCGGCGTCCCGCACCGTGGCGAGCGCCACCGCAAGCTGCTCGGCCAGCACGTCGAGCCGCCCGGCCGGAATGTCGGCGAGCGTGAGCCGCAGGCCCTCGGCGGCGTCCCGCAGGTGCTCGACAAGCTCATCGTCGGCTAGCCGGCCGCAGCGGCGGACTGCGGCGTCGACGGCCGCGGCCGATAGCTCCCCAGCTGCCACGCCGGTGACCCGGTCGACCAGGTCGTGTGCTTCGTCGATCACCACGACATCGTGCTCGGGCAGCACGATGTAGTTCTCCATCGCGTCGATCGCGAGCAGCGCGTGGTTGGTAACGACGACGTCGGCCTCGCCTGCCGCTTCGCGCGCCTGCTCGGCGAAGCAGTGCGTCCCGTACGGGCACTTCTGCGCGCCGATGCATTCCCTCGCGTTGACCGAGACCTGCCGCCAGGCGCGGTCGTCGACGCCGGGCACCAGCTCGTCGCGGTCGCCGGTGTCAGTCTCCGCCGCCCATTCGTGCAGCCTGGTCACCTGCCGCCCGATGGCTGATACCGAACGCGGGTCGAACAGCGAGTCTTCCGGCTCGTCGGCCGCACCGCCATGCACCTTGTTCAGGCAGAGGTAATTCCGCCTGCCCTTGAGGATCGCAAAGACCGGTTCCCGGCCGAGCAATTCCGCCAGCGCGGCCGACAGCCGGGGCAGGTCCCGCTCGATGAGCTGACGCTGCAGCGCGATAGTCGCGGTCGAGATGACCACGGTCCCGCCGCCCGCCAGCGCATGCCGCACGGCAGGCACCAGGTAGGCCAGCGACTTGCCGGTGCCGGTGCCAGCCTGGACCGCGAGGTGCTGCTTCGACTCCATCGCGTGCTGAACGGCGTCGGCCATGGCCACCTGGCCGGGCCGCTGGGTTCCGCCGATCCCGGCTACCGCGGCCACCAGCAACACGTCAATCGCGGGCAGGTCAGCAGGCACGACAGAACGCTATCGCCTGATGGGCGCCCGATCGTCCTGCCGACCGCCAACAGCGCGCTGCCTGCGACCTGCCAACAGGCTCTGACCAGGCACGACATTGTGATCGGCGAGTTCTTGGCGAACGAGTCTTACGGGACTTTAAGTCCTGACATCCTGACCAGCAAGCGCGGCCGTGCCGCGCCTCGCCGCAGCATTCAGAAGGGGAGCTTTCTCGCATGCGCATACGACGATGTATCAGGCTTATTCCGCTCGCTGCCGCGCCGATACTGGCGCTCGCGCCGCTGACAGCAGCCGCGGCCAGCACTGCCCGGCCAGCTGACTCGTACCCGACGACTGCCTACGTGTGGTCTGGCGGGGGCTACTACGTCTACAACTCCACCGGTACGGACATCAGTGTCAGCTCATCAAGCACCGGTGTGTACCGCGTTGCCATCGACGGCCTTGGCCCGGTGGCAGGCCGGACCATCGTCGAGGTGACGCCGTACGGCAGCGACAGCACCTGCACGGTGGACGGCTGGGGGCAGCTAAGTCGTTACCTGATCGCCAGCGTTAGCTGCTACACCGCGGTGACCGGCGTGCCGGTCAGCAGTGAATTCGACCTCATCGTCACCCACCCGTACACGACTCCGCGCGGAGTCTTCGATTACGCCTATAACTACCTGGCCACCGGCTCGGGCACATTGCACGGCTACCAGTACAACTCGTCGCGTGATGCCAACAAGGTGCAGCACCTCGGCACCGGCCGGTACCAGATCACCTTCGTCGGTCCGCGGTCATCCGGCATGCGCGGCACCGTGAAGGTGAGCCCGTACGGCACCGGCGCCGGCGATTGCGAGCCGGTTAGCTGGCACGGCACCAGGCACGGCGAGGTGGTGCTGGTCAACTGCTACGCGCCAGCCGGTGCGCTGCAGAACCGGCGGTTCATGGTCACCTACGCCAGCGCCAACAACCTGCTTGGGCAGAGCGGCATCGCCGGAGCGAACGCGCTGGCCAGCCGGCCGGGCACGGCTAGCTATACGCCGTCGGTGCAGTACAACAGCGAGCGCCACGCCGTTGTCAGAGTGCGGCACCTCGGCACCGGCTACTACCTGGTGACGTTCAAGGGCTCGGAGGGCACGCCGACCAATGGCGGCGATGTCCAGGTTAACTCGGTCGGCAACGCCGACGTGCAGTGCTACGTCGGTTCCTGGGGGCAAGGGACAAACCCGGACGCCAGCGTGTTCTGCGACAACGAGTTCGGCCTGGCCCACAACTCCGCTTTCGAAGTGAACTGGGTCGTCGGCTGATCTGATTGCCATTGCCGGATGACGGGGCCGTGCCAGCCGGGCGCGGCCCCGTTACCTTGCCAGATGTCAGCTGGCGACGTCGGCGGAGCTGAGCTTGGCCCACGCGATCGCAACGAAGATCACGATGTAGACGCCGAACGAGACGAGCCCGTGCTGCACGCCCGACCAGTCGACCGGCGAGCGGAATATGCCGTCCCAGGTCAGCCACCAGTGCGTCGGCAGATAGGCGTGGATGGCCGACAGCTGCGGGATCTGGTCTGAGATCTCGCTGCCGACCACCAGCACCAGTACCCCGGCGATCGCTCCCACCGGATGCTGGGTGAAGGTCGACGCGGCCAGCCCGACCGCGCCGAGCTCGGCCATGGCGGCGGCGGCGTACAGCGTGACGAGCAGCACCCGCAGTACGCCGGCCCCGAGGGAGATCGTCGTCCCGGACAGCAGCGTGACCGGCCCGACGTGGAACAAGATCATTCCCATGATGAGCGACACGACCGTGACCAGCAGGCACGCGGCCAGCGCGAAGGTCACGATCGCCGCGTACTTCACCGCGAGCAGCCGGGTCCGGCCAGCGGGCACCGTCAGCAGCCCGCGCAAGGTGCCGATACTGGCCTCGCTGGCGACCGACTCGCCGGCCACCACCGCCATCGACAGCGGCAGCATCAGCAGCGTCAGCATCAGCGTCAGCACCGTCAGCGCCAGGAAGACCCCGTTCCCGGCGATCTGGTTCAGGAAGGCAGGCCCGCCGCCGCCATGATCACCGGAGTTCAGCGTCAGCCGGAACAGCGCGCCGAAGCAGACCGGAATGATTGCCAGCACCCCGAGCAACGCGAGGTTGCGCGGACGGCCGAACACCAGCCGCAGCTCGGCGAAGTAAAACCGGAACCAGGAGGTAACGGGGTTGCCGTGGACGCCCGGCGGTTCGGTCAGCTGTCGGTCCCGCGGTGCCGAGCCGGCCAGGAGCCCGGTCTGGCTGCCCGGCTCGTGCCCAGCCACGGGGCCGGAACCGGCCTCAACCCGGCTGGTTGCCGGCTGACTGGCTGCCGCGCCCTCAGTCGACATCGAAGCCCTCGCCGGTCAGCTCCACGAACTCGTCTTCCAGGCTGCGCCGTGGCGTCTCCAGGCCGGCCACCGGCACGCCGGCGTGCACGAGTCGCGCGCAGACATCCTCGGGCAGCATCGCGCCGAGCTCCGCGGTCACCTCGGCACCGGATTCGGCGACGCCGGCCAGGCCCAGCTCGGTCAGGACCTTGACCGCCTGGGCTGGCTGCGGCGTGCGGACGAGCAGCCGGGGTGGCTCAGCTCCGCGCAGCTGCGCCAGCGGGCCCTGGAAGGCGAGCTTGCCATGTCGCATCACGCCGAGGTGGGTGCATACCTGCTCCACCTCGGCGAGCAGGTGCGACGAAACGAACACGGTCGTGCCGTCGGCAGCGATCTGCCGGATCAGGCTCCGCACCTCACGCGTGCCCTGCGGGTCCAGGCCGTTGGTCGGCTCATCGAGGATGACCAGGTCCCTGGGCCGGAGCAGGCTGGTCGCGATGCCCAGGCGCTGCTTCATGCCGAGCGAGTAGGCGCGGTACCGCTTATCCGCGGCCGCGAGCAAGCCGACCCGGTCCAGCGCCTGGTCTATCCGCGCGGTCGCGGTTGCCCGGCTGGCGGTCCGATCGGCCGCATCCAGCCTGGCCAGGTTGGCCCGGCCGGACAAGTGCGGGTGAAACGCCGGGCCCTCCACCAGCGAGCCGACCCGCGGAAGGGCGACCGCCTGGTTGGCCGGCATCGGCTCGCCGAGCACCTCATGCTGGCCCGCGGTCGGCTGAATCAGCCCGAGCAGCATGCGGATGGTCGTTGTCTTGCCAGAGCCGTTGGGACCAAGGAACCCGAAGACCGAGCCGGCTGGCACCGCAAGGTCGATTCCGTCCACGGCAACCTGCCCGCCGCGGAAGCGCTTGGTCAGCCCGCTGCTGGCCAGCGCGTAGTCGGACATCACGAGCGGCGCGCTTACCCGGAGTGCGCGGCGGCGTCGCGGTAGAGCACGGCCGGGGTGACCGCGCCGGCCAGCACCCGGCCGTCGCTGGTAATAAGCACCGAGACCAGACTCGTCGTCAGCAGCCGACCGTTACCCCACTTGCCATGCACCGGCCTGGAAGCCAGCAGCAGCACGCGCAGCACTGCCGGGGCCGGTCCGGCCGCCAGGGCGGCAGACGGGCCCGATGCCGGCGACTTCTGCGCCGGTCCCTGGGAGACCGCGCCGCCGCCCTTGCCGGGCCCGGCCAGCAGCGCCTTGACGCCGGCCGCTACGGCCGGGCTCGGCTGCGTCGCGATAACCGTCAGCCAGTCCTTGCCGATGACGGTGGGCTTGCCGCCGCCAAGCATCAGGCTCGCCGGGAGCGCACCAGCGACCGGCATCCCGATGGCACCCGGTGGAAGGCCGCTCCAGAACCCGCCGCCGTTGTTCGCGGTACTGCTTGCCTTGAGGACCGCCGAGGCGCCGGCCGGAAAGCCCTTGCTGAACTGCCGGTCAAAGCCCTTTATGATCTTGGCGCGCTGTGCCGACGGCATGCTCTTCGGCAGGCTCTTAGCGAAATTCTGCTCAATCTGCCTGACGACCTGCTTCGGCAGAGGCCTGCTCTTCACGAGCTTGAGACCAGCCGGGCCGACCATCATCCGCAACGGTGCGCACACCCGGACCGGCGCGCCCGACCCGGCTTTGCAGGCCCGCAGCTGGCGCAGCTTGGCCGCACGGAGCTTGGCCAGGCTGATCTTGCCAATGCGCAGCCGCCCGGTCGCCAGCTTGTTCAGGGCGAGCTTCCCGAGCCCGAGCTTGCCGAGGCTCGGGGGCAGCCCGGCGGGAACCTTCTGTACCCGCACTGTCGCACCCGGCGGCGGGACAAAGCTGAAGTTCGACATCTCCGGACGGCCGAAGGTCAGCGCGGTGAAGCCGACGCTGAAAGCCGGGCTGGACGCGCCGCGGGCAATCACCTCGACGCGCAGCGGGATGTGCGTGCTGGCGTCGATCGCGATGAGGATCCGGCCGACCAGCGATCCGGCGCTCTTGGGCGCAAGGGACAGCTGGTAGGCCGCCCGCCCGGCCACCGTGACGTTGCTCTGCACGGTCACGGCCGTGATCGGGCCGATGGCGGCGAGCACCTGCCGGGCTGCAGCCATCGGCGAGTCAGGCAGGCCTGCCGGGGCCGAACCTGAGCGTTGGCTCTTCTGCACGCCGGACAAGGCCCCGTTCCCGGCCAGATTCAGCCCGGTAAAGTGCGACGGAAGCTCGACGTGCGTCGCGGTCTGGGTCTTGCTGTTCCACAGCCACAGGGTCCGGCCGTCGAGCCGCAGGTCGCTCTCGCCCGCCTGAACCGGCACTGCCACCCGGATGTGCTGCGGGTCCAGGTACCAGATGCTGACGCTCTGGCCGCTGGCCAGCGCGGCCGAAGCGGCATTGCCCTGGGTCGCCTGAGCCGGCAGCGCGGGCAGGCCGAAGTTGGACGTCTGCTGGATGGTCGCCGTGAACGGGCCAGTCGGCCGGGCGGTTCCCCCGGCCAGCTCCGCGAGCAGCTGCGCAGCGCTGCGGGCTGGCAGCGACGACCCTGACTGCGCGCTGGCGACTGCGGAGGCCGCGATCACGATGCCTACCGTGGCCACCACACCGGCCGGCACGACCCACCGCGCCCGGACGCCAAGCTTGCGCACTATGATCACCCGTTTCCAGCAAGCACCCCGTCTACTAGCACAATAGCGGCCAGCCGGACAGCCGACGTCAGCCGGAAGTATGAGACGGGCCGCTTCGGCCTGCCTGCCGCCGGCCAGCCACCGTGTCCGCTGGGCTGCTACCAGCGGTGCCAGGGCAGCAGGGCGGTGACAGCAACGGCCGCGAAGAGCAAGGTCAGGTAGACGATCGACAAGTGGAATAGCCGCATCGGGGCAGGCGAGCTGCCGGCCGCGATCCGACCACGGAGCCGGTGCGCCTCGGCGAGGAACCAGGCTCCCAGCCCGGCCGCGCAACAGCCATAGATCCAGCCGGCGTACGGGGTAAGCAGCAGCGTCGTCGCGACCATCACGTACGAGTAGATAACGATCTTCCGAGCTACCGTCGCTGGCGTCGCTACGACAGGAAGCATCGGTACGTTGGCGGCGGCATAGTCATCGCGGAACTTGATGGCCAGCGCCCAGAAGTGCGGCGGCGTCCAGAAGAAGATCACCGCGAATAGCACCCCGGCCCACCAGCTCACCCGCCCGGTTACGGCGGCCCAGCCGACCAGGACCGGGAAACAGCCAGCCGCCCCGCCGATCACGATGTTGGATGCCGTCCGGCGCTTCAGCCCGATGGTGTAAACGAATACGTAGAACAAGATCGCGGCATCTGCGAGCGCCGCAGCCAGCCAGTTTGCCGCCAGTCCTAGGAGCAGGGTCGAGGCCGCGCCCAGCAGGACTCCCCACGCCAGGGCCTCGGCTGGCCGGATCGGCGTACCGCTGGCCTGGCCGGCCCCGCCATGGGCGCTGACCTTGGCGACCAGCGGGCGCCCCGAAGTGCGCCGCATGACCGCGTCAATGTCCCGGTCCAGGTAGCAGTTCAGGGTATTCGCGCTGGCCGCGGCGAGTGCGCCGCCGGCCAGCGTGACGAAAATCAGCCGGATGGACGGCATTCCCTGATCGGCGAGGATCATCGTCGGTAGCGTGGTGACCAGGAGCAATTCGATGATCCTGGGCTTGGTGAGCAAGAACAGCGACCGCGCGATCAGCCGGGCCGGCCGCCGCCGCCCGGCGGTGCCTGCCGGGATAGCCGAGGGCGGCAGTACCGTGGCGATCCGCGCCGGATCGTCCGTGCCAGGCCCGAGTGCGCCTGTCACCTGTGTCACTGTGCTGCCTCCGCCACTGTCGAACTCATCTGCGCTGTCGCCCAGGAGCCGGCCGTCCCGTGCTCGCGAGCATTACGGTCACCAAGACTGGCTAGCTGGTCGCCCACCGCGCCCCAGACACGGTACCCGGTCGCCAGACGGCCACCGCAGTCGCCTGCGACCTGCCGTTTGTCATGATCGTCGGGCCTGGTCGCCGCGATGACGCCGGAATCGGATAGCCAACACACCCACCAAGGCCGCCTAAGCTCATGTCGAAACGTCCTCCTGTCACCTACGGTGACTGGCATGGCCGTTAGGTACCGGGAGGAAAGATCGTGAACACGGGCACTACTGCGCGCACCTCGGCGATCCGCGGGGCAGTGACTGCCTCTGCCGTCCTGGCGGTCGCGCGCTGGTCTAAGTGGCTTGAGCCGGAGATGCTGGGCCTGGCCGACGTTGTCGGTCCTGGGGGCGTCTGCATCGACGTCGGCGCGGCGGCTGGCCTGTACACCGTGCCGCTATCCCGCCTGGTTGGACCGACCGGGGTCGTCCACAGCGTGGAGCCGTTGCCGTTCGCCTGGCCGGTGTGGAACCGGGTCCTGGGCGCCCGCGGCAACCCCAACGTCACGCATCACTGCATGGCGCTCGGATCCGAGCCTGGCAAGGCCAGCATGAGCGTTCCGATGGGCAAGTACGGCCTTGTCACCGGGCGCTCGTTCGTCAGCCAGAAGAGCCATGGCCTCGGCTCCAATGCCGAGTTCGCGGAGCACGTCGAGTTCCCGGTGACGGTTGACACCCTGGACGGGCTAGCGACCAGGGTCGGCCTGACCAGGCTGGACTTCATCAAGGTGGACGTCGAGGGGGCAGAACTCCAGGTCCTGCATGGCGGCAAGGACGTCATCGAGTCGTTCCGGCCGTCGCTGCTGCTCGAGATCGAGGCCCGGCACACCGAGCGCTACGCATACAGCCCGGAGGACGTGGTCGACTGGCTCTCCCAGCGGGGCTACCTGATGTACACCTGGAAGCGCGGCTGGCAGCGAACCGGGCAGGTCACCGACGCCACCCGCAACTACCTGTTCCGCACCCCGAGCCGGTCCGTGCCCCGCCAGATGACGCCGCCAGATTACGCCTGAGGCGCCGCCCGGTCGCGGGCACCGCACAGCGCTCGCCGCAGTCCGGGTCCGCCGGTCCGGCCGGCGCGCTAAATTTCACTGCATGGCAGCCGAGCACGGATCCGTCGCACGCGCGCAGGGCGTCCCGGCGGATCATGCCGACCTGGCCGAGTCCGTTCCAAGCAGCCGGGGCATCCCGGCTGATCATGCCGACCCGGCCGACCCGGCTGTCTCTCCGCTGCTGCGGCGCCGCCGGACCGTGCTCGGGATCGCCAGTGGCCTGGCGCTGGTGGCGCTGGTCGTAGTCGCGCTCACGCTGGGTGGCGGCATCGGCGGCACGTCGGGACCGTCCCAGCCACCGGTCGCCGCCAGTAGCTTCTCGCTGGCCGCACTCGGCCATCCGGGCCAGCGGGTCTCGCTGGCCGGGTATGCGGGGCGACCCGTGCTCATCAACTTCTTCGCGTCCTGGTGCGTGCCCTGCCGGCGTGAGACTCCGTTGCTGGCGAGGTTCTACCGGGAGCAGCACGGCCGTGTGCTGGTCATCGGCATTGACTCCAACGACGAGACACCGGCAGCGGTCCGGTTCACCCGGTCCGCCGCAGTCGGCTATCCGGTCGGAGTTGACCCGGCCGGCACCGTGGCCAGCTCATACGGCATCATCGCGCTGCCGCAGACTTTCATGCTGAACGCCAGGCACCAGATTGTCCGCCACATCGTCGGCGAGGTGACGCCCGGCGAGCTGAGCTCCTGGGCGCGTAGCCTGGCTGGCGCCAGCCGATAAGACGGGCCGGCCGTGCCGGGTATGGGCAGCGGAGCGAATGCCGCGCTCGCCGCGGCGTTCCGCTCTGTCCTGCTCAGGCAGGGCACAGTGGCATTCCTGATCTTCGTATTGCTGGCCATCGCCTGGGTGGCGAGCCGCGAGACGGTGCTGGTCCATGACCGTAGCCGCCTGCTCGCGAGCCGGGCTGCCAGCACTGCCGAACCCGTGGCCCGGCGGGTGCTGCGCATCTGCTTCGGCCTGCTGTGGATCTTCGACGGAGCTTTGCAGACGCAGCCGGGCATGCCGGCTGGCCTGCCCTCGCGCGTCATCGGCCCGGCGGCAGCCGGAGCACCGGGCTGGGTACAGCAGGCAGCCGGCTGGGCCGGGTCCGCCTGGTCGCATCACCCGGTCCAGGCCGCGGCGGCCGCAGTCTGGATCCAGCTCGGCCTCGGCATCTGGCTGGTCTCGGCTGCTCGCGGCCGCTGGTCCCGGCTCGCGGGGCTGGCCAGTGCCGGCTGGGCCCTGGTCATCTGGGTGTTCGGCGAGGCCTTCGGCGGGTTGCTGGCCCCCGGAGTGACCTGGCTACTGGGCGCGCCGGGCGCAGCTGTGCTCTACTGCGCGGCAGGCGCGCTGCTCGCTCTGCCCGGCCGCAGCTGGCGGGACATTCGGCTCGGCCGCCGACTGCTGCAGGGAGCGGGCCTGATGCTGGTCGGGTTCGCCGTCATTCAGGCGTGGCCAGGGCACGGCGCCGCGCCGGGCCGCGGCCCGGCTGGCACGCTGGCCGTCGCCGTGCGATCCATGGCGACCGCCCGGCAGCCGGCCGCCCTGGTAGGTCTGGTCAGCGGGTTCGCCCGGTTCGCCGCCGCACACGGCTCAGCCGTGAACCTGGCCGCAGCCGTGGTCCTGGCCGCGGTCGGCGCGTGCTTGCTCACCGGAAGGCTCGCGCTCGCGCGCCCGGCCGTCGTTGTCATGATCTTTGTCTGCCTGGCCGACTGGATCGTGGTGCAGGATCTTGGCTTCCTCGGCGGCCTCGGCACCGACCCGAACAGCATGATCCCGCAAGCGATCTTGCTGACCTCAGGGTTGCTGGCGATGACCCGGCTGCCGACAGCCGCCCGGGCACCGGCAGGTACTCGAGCACCGGCCGCGATAGCGCCGCTGACGGGCAGCCCGGCCATGGATGCGCACGCCGCCGTGACTGGGCACGCTGCGCTCAACGGGCGCGCTGCGCTCAACGGGCACGGTGCGCTCTACGGCAACTCGACCCCCAAGGTGGCGGGTGCGGCAGTGACCCCGGCAGTTGCCCCGGCTGGCCCGGCAGTGTCACGCAGCAGATCCCTAGTGGCCGACCTTGGCTTCGCACTTGGCACCGCCAGCACCAGTGCCGTCCTTGTGCTCTGGGCCGTCGCCCTGGTCCTGCTCGGAGCCGGCCCGATGGCACTGGCCGCAGCAGAGCGCCTGCGCTGAGCGACCACATCCCCGTGCAGACCCACCGACCCCGCGCAGACAACCGACCTCAACACCGGCCCTTGCTGACGAGGTGGCCAGTCGAACGCAGGCGGCCGGTCGCAGCGCAAGCGGCCAGTCGAACGCCAGCGGCCAGTGGCAGCGCGGGGGTCACTCGCGCCTTCCTGGCGCGACCCCGTTCCCGTCAGGATTCAGAAACCGCAGCTGCTGAGGGCCGCGCCGAAAGCGGACTCCCAGCCCGACCGGAACCGGGCCGGGCCCGGCCGCGCCGGCTTGGCTCGGTCGAGCGCGGCGAGCGCGGAACGGGTGACATCCGCCGCTCGCGCCGAGGTAACCATCGCGTCGCCGAGCTCCAGCTCATGCTGGAGGTTATCCCTGCCGTGGCCAGGAACGACGTCGAGCAGCAGCAGCGGTCTGCCGATGGTTCTGGCCTCCGAGCAGGTATCACCTGAGCTGGTGATCACCAGGTCGGCGGCCGACATTAGATCGGGAATTCGGTCGGTGAAACCGAATGCTCGCAGGCGTGGCTGACGAGCTGCGGCCGCCGACAGCCGGCTGGCCAGCCTGACGTTGCGCCCGGCGACGGCCAGCACGTGTACGCCCGCTGCGGCCAGCGCCTCCGCCGCCGCGGCCACCGGTCCGAGGCCCCACGCGCCGGACATCAGCAGCACGCAGCGCTCTGCTTGCGGCACACCGAGCTCCGCTCTGGCCTGCAGCTGGCTTTTAGCCTCATAGAACTCCTGGCGGACCGGCGGCGGCACCACCTGGACGCGCGCCTCCGGCTGGAACCTGAGCACCGCCAGCTCGGCGACCTCGGCGGTAACCAGGTACGTATCCACATGGGGATGCACCCAGAGCCAGTGCGGCGTCACGTCAGTGCAGAACACAATGTGTCGCATCGCCGGGTACTGCCGGACTAGCATGCTCGCTGCCGCCGCACCCGTTGCGAACACGGAAATGAGCAGGTCCGTCGGATGATCTTCCAGATAGTCACGCAGCCTGGGCAGGAGCTGGCGGGCCGCCGCGGAGTCGGCAAGCCTCGCCAGCCGGCCGCCCGTGCGCAGTGACGAAAAGTGGAATGCGTCGTACACGCCCGGCACACCGAGCATCGCACGGAACACCGCCTCTCCGGCTGAGCCGCGACCGCGGCCCATCATCCGGATGGCGTCCAGCGTGTGAGTCGACCAGCCTTGTGACTCCAGGGAAGCCGAGCAGGCGGCAGCCAGTGCATCGTGGCCCATCCCGATAGAGCCGGAGAGCAGCAGGGCGGACCGTGGCGTGGTCATACCGTCCCCCCGGCCGACTCCGGCTGCTCGTGCTCTCGCCCTGGCGGCCCTTGCTCCGGCTGTTCCTGTAGCCAGTCCAGGTAGAGCCGGATGCCGGTGGCGAACGATGTCACCGGCGACCAGTCGAGCAGCTCTTTCGCCAGCCGCGAGGAAATGCTGACGCCCTCGTAGTCAGCGGGCCGGGCCGGTTCGTGCCTGACTGGTACCGGCCGGACCAGACTGCACACGGTGTCCGCTATCTCGCGGACTGACACCGGTGTGCCGCCCTCCAGTGCCAGCGTCTGATCAGCGGCAGCGGGCGTCAGCGCCCGGACGTGCGCGTCAGCCAGGTCCTCGACGTAGACATAGTTCCGCTGCTGTTCGCCGGTGCCGGCGATCGTGATCGGCAGGCCGTCCAGCGCGGCCTGGACGAACCGCGCAACCACCAGGGCTCCGCGCATCCTGGGCCCGTAGGGAATCCCGTATCGCAGGATGGTGAACCGCTGCCCGTACATCTCCCGGTAGCTGTGCACAAGTAGTTCAGCGGCCAGCTTGGTGGCCACGTAGACGTGACCCGGACTGCGCAGGTCGACCGGCACGTCCTCGGTCAGCTCGCCGCGGCCGACTGCGGCCCCGTACACCCAGACCGTGCTCGCGAGCACGAAGCGGCCAGCCGAAGCCTGCCTGGCCGCCTCGATGACCCTGGCCGTGCCCTCAACGTTCAGCCGGGTGGCGGCCACCGGGTCGGCCGCCACTTCGTTCACGTCAGCCGCCCCGGCGAGGTGGAAGACAGCATCGGCTCCGGCCACCGTCGCCGCCAGCGCAGCCTCGTCGAAGATGTCCGCGTGCCGGTACTCGGCTGCCGGGTTCTGCCAGCGGCCGCGCAGGTCCAGAACGGAGACGTGATGACCGGCCTTAATCAGATGATCAACGACATGCGAGCCGATGAACCCGCAGCCCCCGGTTACCGCGATACGCATGCGTGCTCCCTTACCCGCATCCTGGCCGCGGACACACCGGAGACTGGCTCTCCGACCGCGCCAGGACGGGCATCTCAGACCCTGGCCATCGCGCTGTAGACGGCGGCCACGGCCGTTATCACCTGGTTCACTTCGTCGTCGGTCATATCGGAATGAACCGGCAGGCAGATATGACGGCCGCACACGTCCTCGGCCACGGGCAGCGGCGGGCCGGCGAACTCGGCGAACACCGGCTGATGGTGCAGCGGCAGGTCGTAGACCTCGCCTGCCAGCCGCACCTGATGCTGGTCGGCCAGCAGCTGGCGGAACCTGGCGCGATCGGCACCCGGCGGCAGCACGGCGATGTACTTATAGAAGTTAGTGCGGCAGCCCTCCGGCTCGGGCAGCGGATCAAGGCCATCAAGTCCGGCAAGAGCGGCATCGTAGCGAGCGGCCACCGTCCGCCGGTGCGCGATGGAGCTGGTCATCCGGCGCAAGTGAACAAGCCCGGTTACGGCCGCGAGCTCGGACATCCGCCAGGCGTAACCGTGCAGTACATGGTGGTTGGCAATCACGCTGCCCTTGCCCTGATCGCGGTAGATGCGAGCCGCTTGCTCGATGGCATCGGCGGAGGTCAGGATCATCCCGCCTTCGCCGGACGTGACGACCTTGGTGGGAAAGAAGGAGAACCCGGCCGCCGTCCCGAACGAGCCAGCCGGCCATCGTAACTGGCTCCGTGCGCGTGCGCGGCGTCCTCGACCAGCGCGATCCCGCGCTCCGCGCAGATGGCGCGCAGATCGTCGACATGCGGTGAGATCAGACCGCCGATGTGCACGACCATGACCGCGGCCGTAGCCGGGGTCAGCGCCGCCAGTACCGTCTCCGGGCTGAGCGCGAACGTCAGCGGGTCGATGTCGGCGAACACCGGCCGGCCGCCGGCCCGCAGGGCTGCCTCTGCGGTGGCAAAGAAGGTGTTGGCCGGGACCACGACCTCGCGCCCAGCCACCCCGATGCTGCGCAGGATGATCTCGAGCGCGGCGGTCCCGCTGGCCACCGCCACCGCATGCGGTACCCGCAGCCCGGACTGCCCGCCTGTGCCTGGCTGGCCGCCCATGCCGTTCGAGCCGTCAATGCCGCACTGACCGTCAATGCCGGCCTCGCAGTTAATGCTGTGCGCGGCGGCAAAAGCAGCCTCGAATTGCCTGGTAAAGGGCCCGAGGGTGAGATACCCGGTAGCAAGAATATCGGCGACTGCCGCCGCGATCTCCTCGCGATCCGCGGCCGGAAAGACGACACGCGCTGCCTGGACTGCCAACCGGGGTCCCCTTGCTCGGTTTTGGCTCGCCAACTATAATGGCAAATCTACCATTAAAGATGGCCAACTTGGCTCAATCCTGGGCGAGACACCGGCAGGAGATTCGCCAAGTCGTCATGATCCCAGGTAATCACGTCTGCCGACGGCCCCGCATGGTGCGTGTCACCATTCGGCCGAGAAATCACCAGCATGAGTCGCGGCGGCTGGACAGGGAACGGCCGCTAACCTTGGCGAAGCCGAACATTACAAGAACAGGGGCCGAACTGCCGTGGCTCGTCCCGATCCCGGTGCCGCCGCAGCGGCCAGCTCCCCGGCCGCTTACCCGGCCGGGCCTGCGCCGCGGCTTGCCGTTCCTGTCGCTGCCGCTTTCGCCGCGTGCCTCGCCGTCGCTCAGGCCGGGCCTGGTGTTACCGGTTTCGGGCCTGTCCGGCGGCTGCTGTTCCCCCGGCTGGCTGGCCGTGGCGATCCCAGCCATGTAGCCCTCACTTTCGATGACGGCCCTGATCCGCAGTCCACGCCGCAGTTCGCTGCCGTGCTCGCCGACCGGGGCCTCCGCGCCACCTTCTTCATGCTGGGGAGCATGATCACCAAGGCGCCCGCGCTGGCGCGTGACCTCGCCGCCAGCGGCCACGAGATCGGCGTGCACGGCTGGGACCACCGCTACCTGACCGTGCGCGGGCTGCGAGAAACCAGGACCGACCTGCATCGGACTACCGATCTCATATCTGAGGTGACGGGAACGCGGCCGAGATTGTTCCGCCCGCCGTACGGCGTGCTCAGCGGCCCGGCGCTGGTTGCGTCGCTCGAACTCGGGCTCACCCCGTTGCTGTGGGGCGCGTGGGGCCGGGAGTGGTCCGCTGGCGCGACACCTGAGTCGGTATTCCAGACCCTCAACGGCCACCTCGCCGGCGGCATTACCGTGCTGCTGCACGACTCCGGCTGCACCTCGCCGCCCGGCGCCTGGCAGGCCGGCCTGGGTGCGCTCCCGCTACTGCTGGATGCCTGCGAGCAGCGCGGCCTGCGGGTCGGCCCGGTAGCCGAGCACGGCATCCCGGGCCTGCCGCGGTGACCGCGCTGCGGGCAGTCCGCCTGGCGCAGCCCGGTTAGGCTTGCTGGCTGCGCCGCGGCCGGACCATCGAGCCGACAACCCCGGTCGCCCCGTAGGCCAGTGCCCCATGCCAGAGCGCGGTGAACAGGCTGCCGCCGATGCCGCTGCCATGCACGATCGTGAGCGCGAACACGACGATTGCACAGGCAGCACCGGGCATCACGGCGTAACGCCATGGCCTGCGGCGGGCCCACCGCAGTGCCCGGCTGTGCCTCGTGCGGACCAGCGCACCTGCGCCAGCGACCGCGAAGAACGCCACCGCGCCCATGGACAGCGGGGTGAATACTTCCGGGTGGAACAGGTGGAAGGGGAGGTGGATCAGGAAGTCCGCGCCCGCGGCGGCGACGCCAGCGGCGCCAGCAAGTTTCCACGGCGCCTCAGACAGTGCCGCGCCAGAAACTGCGAGTTCCTCGCGAGTGCTCAGGTTAGTTTCGTAAGTGCTTGGCGGTGCCGACATCGTTGACTCCTGCGTGCAAGCTAGGTTGACGACATCAAGATATATCTCTAGGGCCTCGGTGACAAGATATATCTTCTTTGCTGGACCAGCCGCCCCCGGACTCGCTGGACCAGCCGCCCCCGGACTCGCTGGACCAGCCGCCCGGACTCGCTGGACCAGCGGCCTCCGACCTTGGCTCGGCCCGCTGCCGACGCGCCAGAAGTCATCAGCGGCACGCGATAGGTGTTCCTCAGGGCTCATTCAGCTAGCGTCCAGGTCGGTAGGGCTTACTGGGTTGGACGGTTGTCGGCGATGACCCTGCTGCCGGACATAAGTGCCGCAGCGACACATAGGCTGGCAGGGACTGGGCAGAGGATGATGGAGATGCACGAAGAGCAGAACAGCGATGGCCAGCAGCCTGGAGCCTGGGAAGCTTGGGCTCCGCAGGCTGACCAGCCGTTTCTGCCGGGCTTGAGCGCAGCAAGCCCGTCCACGCCAGATCCTCGGGTGAACCCCGCACAAGCTGACGAGTCCAGCCAGATTGCCGCCGCCGGCGATGCAGCAGCTGGCCAGCCTGACCGGTCCGGTCAGGGCAGCGAACCTGGTCGGCCGGTGCCAGCTCAGCAGCCTGGTGAGCCGGCCGGATCATCGCAGCCAGGCGACCCCGGCGATCCCACTGCAGGCAGCCCTCGTTACGGCGAGCCCGGTTACGGCGCCCCTGGTCACAGCGCCCCTGGTCACAGCGAGCCCGGTTATGGCGCCCCTGGCTACATCGAGCCTGGCTACGGCTCCCCCGTAGCTGGCCAGCCCGGATATGGCACCCCTGGCCAGCCCGGATACGGCCAGCCCGGCTACGGCAACCCCGCCCAGCCCGGATACGGCCAGCCGCCGGGTTATCAGATTGGCGGCGGGTTCGGCCAGCCGCCTGGCGGTCAGGGCCCGCCACCCGGATACGGACCGCCGCCGCGGCGGCGAAGCGGCCTGACGACCGCGGTCGCCTACATCGCCGTCGCGGCCGTGGCTGCCGCCATCGGCGGCCTAGCCGTCGGGCTGAACGAGCCGGGCAGCCAGCCGCCGTCCGCCAGCTCCGGCACGTTCGGCAATCCGAACTTCGGCTCCGGCTCGCAGAACAGTGGCGGCAGCCCTGCTGGATCCGGCGCCAACGTCAGTAAGGGCACGCTCAGCAAGGTGGAGCGGTCGGTCGAGCCGGGCCTGGTCATCATCAGCAGCAACCTGAAGTACCAGGGACCCGGCGCCTCGGCAGCTGCCACCGGCATGGTCATCAGCAGTAACGGCCTGGTGCTGACCAATAATCACGTCATCAACGGCACCACCGGCCTGACCGCGACGGTCGAAGGGACCAACCGGCGGTACAACGCGAAGTGGCTCGGTTACGACAAGAGCTCCGATGTCGCCGTCATCCAGCTGCAGAACGCGTCTGGTCTTAAGACCGTGCCGCTTGGCAACTCCAACTCGGTGAAGGTGGGCGACAGTGTAATCGGCATGGGTAACGCCGGCGGCACCGGCCGGATTCAGGCCGTAGTCGGCACTGTCACCGCTCTCAACCAGTCGATCACCGCGAGCGATCAGGGCAGCGGCGCGTCTGCGGAACGCCTCACCGGCATGCTGCAGACCGATGCGCAGATCATTCCCGGCGACTCCGGCGGGCCGCTGGCCAGCCTGAACGGCGTGGTCATCGGCATGGACACGGCCGCGAGCACGACCAGTACATTCAGCGGCAGCCAGAGCCAGCAGGATGTCGGATTCGCCATCCCGATCAACAAGGCGATGGGGATCGCCAGGCAGATCATTGCCGGGCAGTCAAGCTCGTCGGTGCATGTGGGCTCGTCAGGGTTCGTCGGTGTACTGGTGCCCGGCGGCAAGAACGGCACCCAGAGTACGGTTTCCAGTCCGCGGGCTCAGCTCCGGCAGCAGGAGCAGGCACAGGCCGCCAACGGCCAGCTCCAGCCGGCCACCGACAACTGCCTGGCGAGCAACCAGCAGGCCGGCATCCCGACCAAGGTGGCACCGGTGAGCTCGGGGACGCTCGTGCTCGGGTCGCTCTGCCGGACCCCGGCGGCTCAGGTCGGATTGGTGCCCGGTGACGTCATCATCAAGGTCAACAGCCAGCCGGTGTCGTCTCCAGCCTCGCTGATGAACATCCTGCAGTCGGTTAAGGGCGGCTCGACGGTCAGGCTGACCTGGGTGACGACCTCAGGCCAGACGGAGACCAAACCGCTGACCCTGGCTGCGGCACCGCCACAGTAGGCCATTCCTCACCCGATTGTGACGAGGCGCGATCGGCGCCACTCAGGCGTCGCCACGCGCCGATCGTGATCGGGAACGGGGTCATTGCGACGCTGGGTCGCCGGTCAGGCGGCGCCACGCAACCAGCCGAGCATCCGCGCCTCGCATTCCGCAACCTGGTCCACCGGCACGTTCTCGTTCCTGGTGTGCGCCAGCTGCGGATCACCGGGCCCGTAGTTCACCGCCGGGATCCCGAGCGCGTCGAACCTGGCCACGTCGGTCCAGCCGAGTTTCGCACGCGGCTGGCCGCCGATGGCCGCAACGAACGCGGCGGCGGCCGGCTGGCCGAGGCCTGGCCGGGAGCCGCCGGCTGAGTCGGTCACTTCCACCTCCCAGCCGGAAAAGACCGCACGCACATGATCGGCGGCCTGGTCTTCAGACCGGTCTGGTGCGAACCTGAAGTTCACGCTGACCCGGCATTCATCGGGGATCACGTTGCCGGCCACGCCACCGGTGATCCAGACTGCGTTCAGCCCCTCGTGATAGCTGAGTCCGTCCACAACCGGCTGGCGCGGCTGGTAATCGCGCAGCACGTCCAGGATCCCGCCGGCCGAATGGATCGCGTTGCGGCCTAGCCAGGACCTGGCGCTATGTGCCCGCTCGCCGCGCGAGATGATCTCCGCACGCAGCGTGCCCTGGCAGCCGCCTTCGACAACGGCACCGGTCGGTTCGAGCAGCACTGCGAAATCAGCAGCCAGCAGCTCGGGCCGCGACCGGCTGAGCCTGAGCAGCCCGTTGCGCTCGGCCTCGACCTCCTCGCAGTCGTAGAACACATAGGTCACGTCGCGCACCGCGCTGGTCAGCTGCGCGGCCAGCCGGAGCTGCACAGCGACGCCCGACTTCATGTCGCAGCTGCCGCAGCCGTACAACAGTCCGCCATCCAGGTGCGAGGGCACGTTGCCCGCCACCGGCACGGTGTCGATGTGCCCGGCCAGCGCAACCCGCTCGGCGTGGCCGAAGCTAGTCCGTGCCACGATCACATTGCCATCGCGGTGCACGGACAGATACGGCAGCGTCGCCAGAGCGCCTTCGATGGCGTCGGCGAGCGGTCTCTCGTTACCGCTCACCGATTCGATGTCTACGAGCTGCGCGGTCAGGCTGGCGGCAGGCAGCGAAAGGTCCAGTTCCACGGGCGAGAGCATAGCGGGACCGTCAGTTCGGCCGGGTAACGCAGCGGTGAGCGATTGTGCTCGTACGATCAGGCAGGCCCATGATCACGACTATTGTGCTCTGCGCGTCGCAGCTGAGCTCGTCGCGATCGTGACGCGGACGGATGTCAGTCGGGCCTGGCATCTGGACCAGCTTTAGCGGTACCGGCCAGGGCGCGAGCGGCTGCCGTCAGCGCCCTGATGATGACCTCCACTGCGGGCCGCTGCACCGACGACGCCCGCGCCACCGCGTACAGATCCCTGGCCGGGCTGATGCCAGGCAGTTCCCGGACCGCAACCCGGCCCTCGCCCGCGGCCAGGGCCAGCCGCGGCAAGATCGCGATCCCGATTCCGCGCGCCACCAGGCTGAGGATGGTAGCCAGGCCCTCGAATTCCGACGGCGCATCAGCGACGCCGCCGGCCGCGGCCAGCACCTGGTCGACCGCGCGGCGCGATGCCTCTCCAGCCGGCGGAGCCAGCCACGGTTCCTCTCTAAGCTTGACCAGCGACACCGGCACGCGCACGTCCCCGGCCCAGTGACCGCGCGGCACGACGAGCACCAGCGAATCTGTGAGCAGCGGATAGAACCGCAGCGCAGACTGCGGCGAGCTGGCGAGCCTGCCGTTCCAGTCGTCCACGATCGCCACGTCAACCTGTCCTGCCCGCACCAGCCGGAGTACTTCGCCGCCCGCGGTCTGCCGCAGCAGCAGACTCAGTCCCGGATGTGCACGTGCTGTCCGCGTCAAGGCGGGCGCGAAGGCGACTGCGGCGGTGGGAAACGCCGAGATGGCGACTCGCCCAACGGGCTCGGGTGCGGCTAGGTCCGCTTCCGCGGCCTCGATCCTGGCCAGGATCTCCGCCGCGTGCCCGGCCAGCTTGCGGCCGGCGGCGGTGAGAGTCGCGGCGCGTGCGGTGCGGTCCAGCAGCTGACTGCCGACCTCCCGCTCCAGGGCGGCTAGCTGCTGCGAAACCGCGGAGGGTGTATAGCCGAGCGCCACTGCCGTGGCGGCGATGGTGCCGCGCTCGGCGAACTCGAGCAGTAGCCGCAGACGGTGCACGTCCAGCATATTTCAAGCATAAGCAAGACTAATGCTCTGCGACAGAGATGGTCGCCAATACTAATGCTTTACCATAGCGATGCAGGTCAGCAAGCGATTGACAGGTAGCCTCGCTGGCTTAGGACCTCGACATCTTGCCCCGCAGCAAGGAGCCTCCGCCATGCCCTGGGCTGGCCCAGCAACCATCACCGAACCCACCTCCGTCTCGTCTGGGACTGGCTTGCCAGGTTCCGGCAGGGCAGCCTCCTACCCCCCGCAACTCCGGTCAGCAACCGGCGACGTTCCGGTCTCGGCCACGCTTGCGGCCAACGAGGTAATGGCGCGCCGACGCGAGCGCGGTGAACCGGTCCTGCCGCTCGCGTTCGGTGAGTCGGGCTTGCCAGTGCACCCGCGGCTGATCGCGGAGCTTGCCAGCACAGCCGACGCAGGCGGCTACGGACCGGTGGCCGGGACCGAGGAACTGCGGGCCGCCGCGGCCGGTTACTGGTCTCGCCGCGCGCTACCGACCAGCCCCGGCAGTGTTCTCGCCGGGCCGGGCAGTAAGGCGCTGCTATTCGCGGTGCTGCTCGCGCTGGGCACCGACGTCGCTCTGCCACGGCCGAGCTGGGTGAGCTACGCCGCGCAGGCCAGGCTCCTGAGCGTCACGCCGGTCTTCGTACCGGTAGCGCCCGGCGAAGGCGGCTGCTGCGACCCCGCCGAGCTAGACATCGCGGCGACCGCGGCCCGGAAGGCAGGCCGGCCCATCGGCGCCGTGCTGGTGACCCTGCCAGACAACCCCACTGGCCGCCTAGCCAGTCCGGCGGCGATCCGCGACCTCTGCGCGGTAGCCGAACGACAGGACATGATCATCATCAGCGACGAGATCTACCGGGATCTCGTCCACGACCCTGCCACGCCGTTCCTCAGCCCTGCCTTGATCGCACCGGCACGGACCGTCGTGACGACCGCGCTGAGCAAGAACCTGTCGGTGGGCGGATGGCGGATCGGCGTCGCCAGGATGCCGAATGGGAAGACCGGAGCCGCGCTGCGCGAGCGGCTGCTCGGCATCGCCAGCGAGATCTGGTCGGCTCCCTGCACTCCAATGCAGCACGCCGCTGCTGTCGCGTTCAATGAGCCGACAGAGCTGGCGAACTGGGTGGCGCGCAGCCGGTCGCTGCACGCAGCCGTCTGCCAGCAGGCGGCGCACATCTGCACATCGGCCGGACTCGACCTCGCTATGCCGCAGGCCGCGTTCTACCTCTACCCGGACTTCGCGCCGTGGCGCGAGCACCTGGCAGCCCGGTTCGGCGTGCAGACCGGGGCCGACCTGTCCGCGCTGCTGCTCAATCAGTACGGCGCCGGCACGCTGCCGGCCAGCGCGTTCGGCGAGGAGCCCAGCGCGCTTCGACTCAGGCTGGCGACCGGTCTGCTCTACGGCGACAGCGACGAGCAGCGCGAGACAGCGCTGGCGGCCCGCGACCCGCTCGGCCTGCCCTGGATACGGGCCGCCCTGGACCGGTTCGCCGAGATACTGGATGATCTTCAGCCGTAGCCCCGTCAGCCGCTCATGGGTGCGGAGTTACCTGGGTCATAGGCCAGGTAACTCCGCTTCCATAAGATCATCGGACCTCGACGCCGGGCGAGCGCTGGATTCACCACATGTCCGCCAGCGTGACCGGCTTGCTCATCGCCCTGCCGTCTGCGGATCCGACGGGAGGCGTCGAAAGCGTTGTCAGCCGTGCGTTGTAGCTCGAAAAACGGGTGGCGCTATCGGGCACCGACGCACCACAATCGCCTTGTCATGATCAGCGGCATCCGCGGCGTCGGCTATGTCCGGCTCCTAGCCTGATCCGGCGAGAGCGAGGGCTGTCGGTGTGCAACGGGTCGAGACCAGGACCATAGCGGTCGGCGGCGGACGTGAACTCTGCGTGGAGATAGCCGGTCAGCCTGACGGGAAGCCGATCCTGGTCCACGCTGGCCAGCCGATGTCACGGCGCCTGTACGGCGGGTGGATCGCCGATGCCGAGCAGAAGGGCCTCCGGCTGATCGGCTATGACCGCCCCGGCTACGGCGGCTCGACCGCACATCCCGGTTACAACGTGGCCTCCGCAGCACAGGATGTCCGGGCCATCGCCGAGGCGCTGGGGCACGATCAGCTTGGCATCTGGGGCATATCCGGGGGTGGCCCGTACGCTTTGGCGTGCGCGGCCTCGCTGCCCGACATGGCGGTCGCCGTTGCAGCGGTGGCGTCGCCGGCGCCGTACGGTATCGAGGGATTCGACTACTTCGCCGGGATGGGCGAGTCCAACGTCGAGGGCTTTAAGTTGTTCTTCTCCGATCCGGACGCATCTCGCCGCGATCTGCGCGAGGGCAGGGCGGAGATTCTTGCGGCCACGCCAGAGCAGTTTGTTGAAGAACTCGAGAGCCTCCTGTCGCCCGTCGACGTCGGAGTCCTCACCGGGGACGCGGACCTAGCCCGGTGGCTCACTGAGACCCATCAGGTCGCCCTCTCTCCGGGCGACCAGGGCTGGTGGGATGACGGAGCGGCGCAGCTGGCCAGCTGGGGGTTCAATCTTCGCGACATCCGGGTGCCCGTCAAGATCTGGCACGGCCGTGAGGACCGGTTTGTTCCCGTGCAGCACGGCGAGTGGCTGGCCGCCACCATCCCTGGCGCCGAGGCTGATATCAGCGACCGCGACGGCCATCTCAGCATGATCGGCCGAATCGGCGAGATCCACGACTGGCTCCGCCAGCATTTCTCGGCAGACATCCAGTGAGGCTCCGCCTCTGACCGCCGAGGTGCGGGCTGGTCAGGGTTGCTAGCTGGGGTCAGGCTGGTGGGCATGGCTGCTGTGGTGACGGTGAACGATCTTCTCGATGGTCATGTGGCGCTGGACATCGAGTGCCTGGACCGGATCTACCTCAACGGCTACGTGCCGAACCTGCAGGTCGGCGGGCAGGTGGCGGCGTTCATGACGCAGCACCTCGGCTGCCCGATCCCGTCGCCGGCGATCATGGAGAAGATCGGCACGGCGTTCCGGCGGGCGGTCAGCGCGTTCGCTGAGGCTGAGCGGATCCCGGTGGTGCGGTTCGGCAAGGAGGACCGCAAGATCGAGGTGATGCGCCGGCATGCGGCCGCGCAGGCTGCGACCGGGCGGTCCGGGGTCGCGGCGATCGGGGTGGCGCAGGAATACCAGAACGTGTTCGCCGCGACGGCCGGGCGGGGCCGTAACGGCGTGCCGTGGTTCTCGTTCACCAAGGCCGGCCGGAGGGTGACCTGTTTCTACTTCTACCTGTGGGACGCCGGGTTCGGGCCGGGGTTCATCAAGATCTGCGCCTACTTCCCCTACCCGGTCAAGGTGTGGGTCAACGGGCACGAGTGGGCCAAGCGCCAGTGCGTGCGTGCCGGGATCGGGTTCACCGAGTTGTCCAACGGGTTCGCCAGCTGCGAGCGCCCGGACGCGCTGCAGGCGATCTGCGACCGGCTCGGTCCCCGGGCCATCCACGTGTTCTTCGAGCGGTGGATGAGCGTGCTGCCGCTGCCGCTGACTCCTGCTGACCGGGAGGCCGGCTACTGGTGGGAGCTGTCGATGCGCCAGATCGAGACCTCCCGCACCCTGGTCTTCGACGCTCCGCGCCGGGCCCGCGCGTTCTTCGAGGCGCTGGTGGCCGATAACCTTGACCTGGGCCGCCCCGACAGCGTGGAACTGCTCTTCACCGGGAAACGCCCCGGCGGCCGTGGCCGCCCGGTCAAGCTCGACGTGGCCTGCAAGACCAAGGTGGTCACCCGCGACACCGACGTGACGATCAACGTCTTCTTCAAGCATTCGCGGCTCAAGCAGTACCTCAAAGACGGCCGCGCGCTGCGGATCGAGACCGTCGTCAACGCGCCAGGCGACCTGCGCTGCCAGCGCCGCCTGCGCAACCTCGATGAACTGCAGGCCAAAGCCCGTGACGTCAACACCCGGCTGCTCGATACTGAGCGGGTCGGGCAGGGCTGTGTCCTTGCGAGCCCAGCCTTTGAGCGGGTCGCGCTGTCATCGGTCACCGCCGATGGCAGGAGGGCTCCAGCCCTGCGTTTCGGCGACCCTCGGGTCATGGCCCTGCTCGGCGCCCTGTGCGCCGGGCTCGGCGCCCTCGGGTTCACCCACCGGAGCCTGCGCGCCCGGGTGAGCCGCCTGCCCGGCGCCGGCTACACGGCCAGCCAGATGAGCTACGACCTGGCCCGGTTACGCCTGAACGGGCTCATCGAGCGGCTCGAGCACACCAACACCTACGTCCCGACCGCAGAGGGGCAGCGCGTCGCGGTCTTCTACACCAAGCTCCACAGCCGGCTGCTCCGACCGCTGCTCGCCGCGAACGCACCGCCGCACCACCCAAGCTACGCCGCGCCCTGGCCGTCATCGAATCTCACGTGCGCGGCTACATCGATGACGCACGCCTGGGAAAAGCCGCCTGAAAAACTCAAGATCAACGCCAGAGTTCTGAACACCAAGCAGGGCTAGCAGGGGCATCCGTCACGGCGAACACCAAGCCGACGACAGGTGCCTGGCATGGACGTTGAAGAGTCGTGCGCCTACCGCTCAACTGGTGCCCGCCCACGATGGCGTGCCAATGCGGGCTAAGTCGGCCAAACTCGGGGCATCATCAGCGGTGCGATGCGACTGGCGCCCGTGAGCCGTACGTTGCTCGTCGCGCGGATTGGGCCTGGCACGCAGCCCGGCAGCAATCGTGGCGGCAAAGGTAGCGGCGCGTCGAGCGTTACGGGTGTGACTCATGAAATAATGGGTGCTGGCTTTCGGGGGGCTGGCATGGCGACGCACGCGAGTAATGCGCGAATTGCAGTGGTCGTAGGGACCAGGCCGGAAATTGTCAAACTGGCACCTATCGTGCGGCTGCTTGGCAGCGCGGCACTGCTTATTCACACGCGCCAGCATCAGGACGAGGAATTATCTGGCATATTCCTAGCCGAATCTGGTCTGCCGACGCCGCGCACGCTAGCCGGCGTGTGCGGCACCGAGCGGTATTTCCAGGTAGGCAGGATGACAGGCGAGCTTGGCGCGATCTTCGCATCCGAGCGTCCCGTCGCCGTCGTCGTCCAGGGTGACACGAACACCGCCTCGGCTGGCGCCCAGGCCGCCAGCTACGTCGGTATGCCAGTCGTCCACGTCGAGGCCGGTCTGCGCTCCTTCGACCGGGCCATGCCGGAGGAAATCAACCGCTGCGTGGTCGGCGTGCTCGCCGACTTGCACTGTGCGCCCACGCAGCGGGCGGCTGACAACCTGCGAGCGGAAAACGTACCTGCGGGCCGGATCAGGGTCACCGGCAACACCATCGTCGAGGTAACCAGGCAGATGCTGCCGGACCGGCTAGCGGCCCGGACCATCGCGGCCGACCACGGCGTCGAGCCGGGTCAGTATGTCCTGGCGACCATCCACCGGCCGGAGAACACCGACGACCCGTCCCGGCTCGAAGCCATTTTGTCCGAGCTGAGCAAGCTGGGCCTGCCGGTCCTGATGCCGCTCCACCCGCGTACTAGGTTCGCGGTGGCCAGGCACGGTCTGACCGAAGCGCTCGACCGGTTGCAGGTCGCGCCGCCCGTGAGCCACCGCACGTTCCTCGGCCTTAGCAGCCTGGCCAGGCTCATCGTCAGCGACTCCGGCGGCGTGCAGGAAGAATGTACGGTGCTGAAGAAGCCGCTGGTGGTGGTCAGGAACTCCACTGAGCGCCAAGAGTCCATTGATGCCGGATTCGCGCACCTGGTTCAGCCGGGGCCGCAGCTAGGCGAGCTTGGCCGGAGGCTGATCGCGGACGCCGGACTTGGCGAGCGGCTCGCCGCCATCGCCTGCCCGTTCGGTGACGGCTACGCGAGCGAGCGCATCACCGCCTGCCTGCGCCGGTATCTGACTGCTGGCTAGCGCTTCGCGGCCGATGGCCGCCCGGCGTCCGGGACCACTGACACCGTTCCGCTATCCGATGGCCGCCCGGCCTCCGGGGCTGCTACTGACACCGTTTCGCTACCCGATGGCGGGCCCGGCGCCCGGCGACCGGCGCTACTAACTATCGCTTCGCGGCCCGATGGCTGCCGGGTGTCCGGCCGGTGAGATGCCTGGATCGCGATCCTGTCCGGCCCTCGGCAGCCGCCGGCGGCAGGCCCGGCTGCGCTATCCAGGTGTCCAGCGCAAGCGTCTCGGAGGCTGCCGCCGACCGCGGCGCGGGTACTACGGCGGGGATGGCGGCTCGAATCGTGTGCGGGCTCACGGCACGACGGTGCGCGCCTGCGGCCGCGGCGGCCGCCGACCTCGCAGTTACCCTCACTCGCGCGCTCGCGGTTGGAACTGCGCCGGCCGCCACCGGCGCTGCGCCGGCCGCTTGCGCTGGGCCGGGCGCAGTGCGGGCTGCTGCGGCTGGGCCGGCCGCCGCAACGCGGGGACTAGGTGTCTGCGACGCGGATCGCGGCGCGCGCCGGTGCGCGCGGTGCGTGCGCTCACGATGCCGCTGGGTCTTCTGCCAGCCGTTGGCGCCGACGAGCAGCCGGGCGAACGCGCGCCAGCAGGCTATATAGGTGATGTAGTTGCCGAAGAGCAGCAGATGCCCGAGCAGCAAGGCGCGGATCGGGCCGGCCTTGCGCCGCTGACGGCTGTACAGGTACCCGGCCATCCAGATCGGGATGCAGGAGACCGCGTACCAGACGGCCACGGTAATAATGCGCTCCGCCATGTCATGACCCAGACCAGGCTCGGCGACCCAGCCCGCCACCCACAGCGCCATCAGCACCAGGTTGTAATTGAAAATCACCGACCAGGGCAGCACCAGCGCCCAGGGCACGAGCAAGTACAGGGTCAGCTCGAGCATGCTGAGATGCGATAGCCGCCGCGAGGTCCAGAGCCCGGGCAGCCAGCGGCCCGCCTGCATATGCCCCTGGTACCAGCGCGTGCGCTGGTTGACCAGGGCCCGGAGCCCGGTGAGCCCTTGCTGGGTAACGTACGCCTCTGGGGTCGACGTCAGCCGCCAGCCAGCCGTCGCCATCGCCAGCGCGAGGTCGAGATCTTCGGTCAGCTGCGCGCGCCAGGGCTGCCGGCCAAGTTCCAGCAGGGCGGTCAGCCGGGTGAACTGGCCGTTGCCGCCGAGGCTCACCGTGCCCGAGCCGATCCGGCCAAGCTGCGCGATCGCACAGACTCCCCAGAACTCCAGGTCCTGGAGCAGGGTCAGGATAGAGCCGCGGACTCTGCGGATCCTGACTGGCAGCTGCACGCCACCGACGCGTTCATCGGCGAACAGTGGCAGGACGGCGTCGAGCGCACCGGCTGAGAGCCGGCCGTCGGCGTCCATGACGCACACGGTCACCCGCGAGGGCGCGAAGCCACGACTGGCGGCATCCTGAAGCACCCGGATGAACCCGGCGTTGAGCGCCGGCCCCTTGCCGATCCTCGCATCCGGCAGTTCGCGGCGGACCACGATCACCCGCTGCCTGTCCACCGAGGCGGCAATCCGGCCGGTCCTGTCATCAGACGCGTCATCGACGACCACCACGATCCCGCGCGGATCAGCCAGCAGGTTGCGAACCGAATCCTCGATGACCCGCTCCTCGTTCAGGCACGGCACGATGAAGTAGACGATGCGATCTGCCGGGTCGACGAGCACGCTAGCCCGTGGCGGTGGCGAGTCAGCGGTGGTGGCCTTGTGCCAGAGCAACCGCAGCCATCGGTTCAGCGTCTGCCGGGCCTGCTGCCGCCTGGCGTGCAGCCGTGTCCCGAGGCGTCCGGATCCCGGCGTGGGCGCCGAGCCCGCTAACGCGCCGGTCGCTACTCCCGCGAGCGCTGCGCCGCCGGCGCTGCGTGTGCTGGCTCGCTTCGCCGCCGGTTTGCGCCGGGAGTGCGACGCCCTGCGCGCCAGTCGCAGCACCCGCAGGCCCGCCGCTGTCGTGCCGACAAAATAGATAAGGCCGAGAGCGACAAGAAACAACTCAAGCGAGCCCGCGAGCACAGTTAATCTCCTCTACCTTGTGCCTTTACCCAGCGCCCGGTCGGGACCGGCCTGAGACCCTGGCCTACCGCCGGGACCGGGAGAAGTACGCAGCCCTGATCAGGATCAGCCCGGCGACGATAAGCCCGCCGGTGACCAGTCCTAGGGCCACCATGTTGAAACCGGTAATAGGAATTACCCCGACTGGCGGTGGATACATTTCCCTATCCCCTCGTTTGCAGCGAAAGCGGCGGGTGCACTGCCGCCCCCGGACTTCTTCCCCGAGTTATCTCTCACGCCGGGCCACCCGGCCCCGGCAGACCGCCAGATAGACAAAAATGGCAAGCGTGCCGGCCAGGCCGGCGATCGTGATCATCGAGCCGACCAGGGTGTGGCCCCAGTAGAAGCCGCTTTGAAATCCCATCCCCTGGACGAACCAGACGATGCTCAGCAGCCGCAGCTGGTTGACGGCGACGAGCAGGCAGATCGCCACTGCGAGCGCGAGCAGCGGCCAGCCGGTCTGCGCGCGGTACCAGATCAGCAGCGCAGTCGCGACCAGGAAAGGGATCATCAGCAGTGCTACTGTGCACTCCGGCGTGATGACCAGGCCGATGTGCGTTGTCTTGATCGCGAACCACACGGTGGCCAGGCTGGCCACGTGACTAGTAGGGACATGAGCGCCGGCCGCGATTACCCGGCTGGCCAGCCAGGATTCGAAGGCGCGAACGTTCGCGCTCTCCCGGTACACGCCTGCGGCCAGGCCGAGCAGCGCGCAGCAGACGGCGAGGCGGCCAGCCGCTGCTAGCGGAGACCTGCTCACAGCAGGCCTGGTGGCACGCTCCGGCGGGGGAACGCGTCCCGGCGACGGAACGGGCTTCGGCGGGGGAACGGGCTCCGGCGGGGGAACGCGCTCTGGTGGGGGAACGCGCTCGCGATGCGGAACGCGGCTGGACGGCCGGCCGCGACCCGGAGCCCGATGCGCGCCGCCGCGGCCTTGAGGCAGCGCTCCGGCGGTCACGACCTGGCCGCCCTGGGCCTCGGCAGCAGCGGCCAGCTGGCCTCGGGAGCCGGACAGCGGACCGGCGCGGTAGTACCGCCAGGCGCCGTCATGGCCGGTGGCAGCGGGGTAGTCGCGGTGCCCATCGCCAATGCCAGCGCGTGCGCCCTGTCCCTCGCGCCAAGCTTGCGGAAGATGGCCTTGACGTGGCTCTTGACCGTGTCCTCGGAGATACTCAGCCGCCTCGCGATGGCCAGGTTGCCAAGGCCCGCAAGCATCTCGGTCAGTACCTCTTGCTCTCGCTTGCTGAGCCCGACCTCAGCGGCGGCCGTGGTCTCACGCTGCTCGTGCCGGATGCGTCCAAGTCGCTGATCCAGCACCTGCTTGCCCTCGGCCACCCAGCGCAAGTTGGCCATCACGGACTCTGGCGGGGACGCCTTCAGCAGATAACCAGACACCCCCGCTGCAATTGCAGACTGCACAAGCAGTGGCTCGTCGCGGCTGGTGAGGATCACAGCGGCGGTGGCCGGACTGCTCTGACGCGTCCAGCGGCACAGCCCGATGCCGCTCTCTCCGGCTAGATCGACGTCGCTGATCAGCAGCTCTGGCTGCGTCCGCATGATCAGCTGCTCGGCCTCGGCGACGCTACTTGCCGCTGCAGCCAGTACGTAACCAGGGGCAGCTGACAGCATCGACCGCACTGCGAGGTGCATCAGAGGTGATTCGTCGGCAACGACGACGCGCACGATCCGGACCTCTGACCGGCCCGGACGTAGTCCCGGCGGCACCAGTAAGGCCGTCCCGCCACGTGCGTGATCCACCACAGCCGCCCCCCGTTGAGCTGGTGATGCCCACAACGTATCGGTCCGCCGATCACAGTCAGTAACCCGACACGTCACCCCGGGGGGTGAACTTTGGCCTTTGGCTCACCCCAGCGCGTGAACGCGGGCGAAATGAGCGCAGCCGCCGCAGTAACCAGACCATATCGTCGGCACCTGATGTAACGCTCAGTAACCGGGTCGCCAGGACTTCCGGCCCCGGCATTCGCGAAGGGAAACTCATGCGGAGTTCAATCAGACGGGGCCTGGTCCTTAGCGCACTGGCAGGTACGTGCGTTATGGCCGCAGCCCCCATCGCCCTGGCACAAGCGACTACCAGCCCGGAAGCGATCGCGCTCGATGCCACCGGGCCGGTTGCCCTCGGGCCGATCGCCGACGCCAAGGGGCCGACCTTCCCGAACACGGTCAGCGTCGCCGGCGTGACGCTGCCGGGCCTGCTGGTTGTGGGCACCACCGGGACTAGCGCCCTGACGTCCACTGTCACCGAGCCGACGGCAACGCAGAACACGGCCACGTCCGCCATCGACAGGATCAGCTCGATCCTGACACTGCCGCTGGTGGGCGGGCTGCTGGACGGCACGACGGTCGCATCCAGTTGCAGCTACAACAACGGCACCTACACCGAAGGGTCCACGATCGAGAGCCTCACCATCCTCGGTCAGAGCATCACCATTCCGGCCACGATCCCGGCCAACGATGTGCTGCTTGGCCTGCCCAGCGTGCTCGGGCTCACCTTGTCCGTGACGCTGAATCAGCAGGTGCCAGGACCAGGCGGCAGCCAGACGGTGAACGCGATCGCCGTTTCGCTCGGCGACTCCCTGATCGGCAACGGCACGGAGAACATCTACCTGGCGTCCTCGACCTGCGGTCCGTTCAACGGGTCGGTGGCATCGCCGCTGGCGTCAGGTACGGGCCTGGGTATCGGCCTTGGCCTGCTGGGCCTGTTCGGAGCGGGCCTCGGCGCCTTCTATGTCCGGCGGCGCAACGGCCTGCAGGTCGCCTGACAGCAACAGGGTCCGCCTGACCGGACACTCTGAGTTACCAAGCGGGGCCGCTTCGGCGGCCCCGCTTTCTGCCTTTCTACGGTGGTTTTAGCCGAGTTTCGTCGGCGCCGCATGGGTCTTGTTAGGAACCGCCCGGGGTCCGCATGGGAATCGTTTGTAACGGCCGCGAGGCCCGTTCTGGGCTGTTCACTTAAGCGGTTATCTGCGCACTGCCCTAAATCCGGGCTCTGCCAAGGAGTCCGCTGGAGGACACCATGCTCGACGTGCTGTACATCGGCCTGACGATCGTTGTATTCGGCGTGCTCTACCTCATCCTCAAGGGGGTTGAGCACTTTGAGCGCTGAGAACTGGATCGGCCTGATCGCCGGCTTCCTTCTCGTTGTGTATCTATTCGTCGCTCTCGTACTACCTGAGAGGTTCTGATGAGTGCCGCCACCGCTGGCTGGCTCCAGCTCGGCCTGCTCGTAGCCGCCCTGGCCGCGTGCTATGTGCCGCTCGGCAACTACATGGCCCACATCTTCACCACCGAGAAGCACTGGCGGGTGGAGCGCGGGCTGTACAAGCTCATCGGGGTCAACCCCGAAAACGACCAGAAGTGGAGCTCCTATCTCCGCAGCATGCTGGCGTTCTCCCTGATCAGCGTACTGTTCCTGTACGGGATCGAGCGACTGCAGCAGTTCCTATTGCTGTCGGAGGGCATGAAGGGCGTGCCGCCGGCGCTGGCCTGGAACACCGCCGCCTCGTTCGTGACCAACACGAACTGGCAGAACTACTCTGGCGAGTCCACCATGGGCTACCTGACCCAGATGAGCGGCCTCGCCGTGCAGAACTTCCTGTCCGCCGCCGTCGGCATCGTGGTCGCCATCGCCATGGTCCGCGGGTTCATGCGGTCCAAGACCGACAAACTCGGCAACTTCTGGGTGGATACCACCAGGATCACGATCCGGTACCTCATCCCGCTGGCAGTGGTGGGCGGCATCATCCTGATGGCCGCCGGCGTCATCGACAACCTCACCAGTTATCACACGGTGACCACGCTGTCCGGCGCGCATCAGACGATCGTCGGCGGCCCGGTTGCGTCGCAGGAGGTCATCAAGGACGCGGGCAACAACGGCGGCGGCTTCTTCAACGCCAACTCCTCGCACCCGTTCGAGAGCCCGAACCCGTTCACGAACTGGTTCGAGATCTTCCTGCTGCTGCTGACCGCATTCTGCCTGCCGCGGACCTTCGGCAAGATGGTCAAGGACAACCGGCAGGGCTACGCGCTGCTGGCCGTCATGGTGGTCATCTGGCTGGCCGCCGTGGGCGGGATCACCTTCTTCGAGACGCAGGGCGCCGGCCTGGCACCGCAACTCGCGCATGGCGCCATGGAAGGCAAGAACGTCGTCTTCGGCACGCAAGGGTCGTCGCTGTTCGCGGCATCGACCACAGTGACGTCCACAGGTTCGGTGAACTCGTTCCATGATTCGTTTACGGCGTTCGGCGGCGGGATCGCCGACTTCGACATCGCGCTTGGCGAGGTAGCGCCTGGCGGTGTCGGGGCCGGCCTGTACGGCATCCTCATCCTGGCCATGGTCACGGTCTTCGTCGGCGGCCTGATGGTCGGCCGGACGCCCGAGTACATCGGCAAGAAAATCCGGCCGGCTGAAATGAAGTACGCGGCGCTGTACTTCCTGACCTTGCCGGTGGTGATCCTGGCAGCCACCGGATTGTCGATCGGGCTGCGCACACCGCAGGCATCAATACTCAACCCAGGCCCGCACGGCCTGACGGAGATCTTGTACGCGTTCACCTCGATGGCGAACAACAATGGCTCGGCCTTCGCCGGACTGACCACGAATACGTACTGGTACAACACCGTCGGCGGCATCGTGATGCTGATCGGCAGGTTCGCGCCGGAAATCTTCGCGCTCGGCCTGGCTGGATCGCTGGCCAGACAGACACCGGTGCCGGCCAGCGCCGGCACCTTGGAGACGCACAAACCTCTGTTTGTCGGCATGCTCGTCGGCGTGATCCTCGTGCTCGTCGGCCTGACCTACTTCCCTGCCCTCGCACTGGGCCCGTTCGCAGAAGGACTGCACTGACATGGCTGTGACATCCACGCCGCAAACAGGCGGCGCAACCGTCAAGGGACGCGCCGGTCAACCACACCGGGTCGGCAGCGGGCTGCTCGATCCCAAGATGCTGTGGAAGTCGCTGCCCGACGCGTTCCGGAAGCTGGACCCGCGGGTCCAGCTCAAGAATCCCGTCATGTTCGTGGTCGAGGTCGGCGCGGTGCTGACCCTCTACACGGCCATCACCAAACCGTCCGTCTTCAACTGGACCATCGTGGTCTGGCTGTGGCTGACAGTGCTCTTCGCCAACGTTGCCGAAGCGGTTGCTGAGGGCCGCGGCAAGGCGCAGGCCGAGACCTTGCGCCGGACGAAGCGGGAGACCATGGCCCGCCGTCTGGTCGGCTGGAAGCCGGGTCAGGCAGATGGGCGCGAAGAACCAGTGCCTGGCACACAGCTCACCCTTCACGACCACGTCGTGGTCGAGGCGGGCGAGATCATTCCCGGCGACGGCGACGTGGTCGAAGGGGTGGCCTCGGTAGACGAGTCGGCTATCACCGGCGAGTCGGCCCCCGTCATCCGCGAGTCCGGCGGGGACCGATCAGCGGTCACTGGTGGTACCAAGGTGCTGTCAGACCGGATTGTCGTGCAGATCACCTCCAAGCCAGGCGAGACCTTCATCGACCGGATGATCGCGCTGGTCGAGGGCGCGAAGCGGCAGAAGACTCCGAACGAGATCGCGCTGAACATCTTGCTCGCCGCGCTGACGATCATCTTCATGCTGGCCGTGGTCACACTGCAGCCGATGGCGTTCTACTCCAACGCTCCGCAAACCCTGGTCATCCTGGTCGCGCTGCTGGTCGCGTTGATCCCCACAACCATTGGGGCGCTCCTGTCGGCCATCGGCATCGCCGGCATGGACCGGCTGGTACAGCGAAACGTGCTAGCCATGTCGGGTCGGGCGGTCGAAGCGGCCGGTGATGTGAACACGCTGCTGCTAGACAAAACAGGCACGATCACCATCGGCAACCGACAGGCCACCGAGTTCCTGCCCGTGACCGGAGTGTCGGCGAACGAACTCGCTGACGCCGCGCAGTTGTCCAGCATGGCCGACTACACACCGGAGGGCCGCTCCATCGCCGTACTGGCGAAGGAGAAGTACGGCCTGCGTGAGCGGGTCGAGGGCGAGCTGCAGGGTGCGGAGTTCATCGAGTTCACCGCGCAAACCAGGATGAGCGGCATCGACCTGCACGACGGGCGGCAGGTCCGCAAGGGCGCGGCCGCATCGGTCGCGCAGTGGGTCCGCGATAACGGGGGCACCCCGCCGGATGAGCTCGCCTCCATGGTGGACGGGATTTCCGGCGTGGGCGGTACCCCGCTGGTGGTCGCAGAGGCCAGCAACGGCGCCGCCAAAGCTCTCGGTGTCATCTACCTGAAGGACATCGTTAAAGAAGGCATCGCCGAGCGGTTCGACGAGATGCGCAAGATGGGCATCCGCACCGTCATGATCACTGGCGACAACCCGCTCACTGCAAAGGCCATAGCCGACGAGTCCGGTGTCGATGACTTCCTCGCCGAGGCAACGCCGGAAGACAAGATGGCGCTGATCAAGAAGGAACAGGAGGGCGGCAGGCTCGTCGCGATGACCGGCGACGGCACCAACGACGCGCCGGCACTGGCCCAGGCCGACGTGGGCGTGGCCATGAACACCGGAACCTCGGCCGCTAAGGAGGCCGGGAACATGGTGGACCTGGACTCCAATCCGACGAAGCTCATCGAGATCGTGGAGATCGGCAAGCAGCTGCTCATCACCCGAGGGGCGCTGACCACCTTCTCCATCACCAACGATGTTGCCAAGTATTTCGCGATCATCCCGGCCATGTTCGAGGGCGTCATCCCCGGCCTAGCGAAGCTCAACATCCTGCATCTGCACAGCCCGGAGTCTGCCATCACGTCGGCGATCATCTTTAATGCGCTGATCATCGTGGCGCTGATCCCGCTGGCACTGCGCGGCGTGCGTTACCGGCCGTCGTCGGCTTCCGCCATGCTCCGCAGGAACCTGTGGGTCTACGGCGTAGGCGGGCTGATCATCCCGTTCATCGGGATCAAGGCCATCGACCTCATCCTCCAGTTCATCCCCGGATTCAGGTGATCTGACAATGAACCGCCTACCAAGTTTTGTCCGGCAGCACCTAGCCGGACTGCGCGGGCTGCTCGTCTTCACGGTGCTGACCGGCATCATCTACCCGCTGGTCATGCTCGCTGTGGCCCAGGTGGCCTTCAACCACACGGCCAATGGCTCCCTGGTGAGCTTCCACGGCAGGGTCGTCGGCTCCAGCCTGCTCTGCCAGGAATTCGTCGACGGCAAGGGCAATCCGCTGCCGCAGTACTTCCAGCCACGGCCGTCAGCCGCAACCAGCGGCGCGACCAACGACTATGGCTGTGACCCGCTCTACTCAGCCGCTTCTAACCTGGGACCGAACAACGAGAAACTAGTCGGCGAGATTAAGACGCGGCAGGCGCAGATCTCGAAGTTTGACCACGTCCCGATCTCTAAGATCCCCGCAGACGCGGTCACCACCTCCGCGTCCGGCCTCGAGGCGTTCATCTCGCCGGCCAATGCCGCCATCCAGGTGAACAGGGTGGCCGCCGCCAGGCACATCAGCCCTGCGCAAGTCGAGGCGCTCGTCAGGAAGTACACAACCGGCCGCACGCTCGGATTCCTGGGCGAGCCAACGGTGAACGTGCTGCTACTGAACATCGCCCTCAATGCGAAGTACCCGGTCTGACGGAGGGCGCATCCTCATCGTCGAGGATGAGCCGGCGCTGCTACGGGCGCTGCAGATAACCCTTCGCGCCCGCGGCTACGAGGTAACTACCGCGTCGGCCGGTCAGGAGGCGCTAGTCGAGGCAGCGCGGCGTCCGCCAGACGCCGTGCTGCTCGACCTGGGCCTGCCAGATCTCGACGGCACCGAGGTGATACACGGGCTGCGCGAGTGGTCGGCCGTACCGGTGATCGTGCTGTCCGGCCGGGCCGGGTCGGGCGACAAGATCGGTGCGCTGGACGCGGGCGCTGACGACTACGTGACCAAGCCGTTCTCGATGGAGGAACTCGTTGCCCGGCTTCGCGCCGCGCTGCGTCGCGACTCCCGGACTGGCGGCGGGCCCGAGTACGCGATCGGCAGTTGCGTGGTCGACCTGACCGCCCGGACGGTGATCCGGCGCGGCGGCAGCGAGCCTGAGCCGGTGCACCTGACCAAGACCGAGTGGCGGATGCTCGATGTGCTGCTGCGGTCAGCCGGCCAGCTGGTCCCGGCCAGCCGACTGCTCGCCGAGCTCTGGGGCCCTGGCACCGAGAACAGCACGCACTACCTTCGCTTCCACATGGCCGGGCTGCGCCGCAAACTGGAAGACGACCCGCCAAGACCCCGTCATCTGCTGACCGAGCCCGGAATGGGCTACCGCTTCCAGCCGTGAGACGCTCTCCACTAGGGGATTTGCATGAGTAATGAGGGTCTTGCGGATGTCCGGGCGCCCAGGTCGCCCGGCGGCCGGGGCCAGCTGCGGATCTACCTCGGCTCCGCAGCCGGCGTCGGCAAGACATTCGCCATGCTCAACGAGGGCCACCGGCGCCGGGAGCGCGGCACCGACGTCGTGGTCGGCTACGTCGAGGCGCATGGCCGGCCGCACACTCAAGAGCAGGTGGGCGACCTGGAAGTCATCCCGAGGGCCAGGCTGCCGTACCGCGGCACCTACTTCGAGGAAATGGACCTGGATGCCGTGCTGGCCCGGCATCCGGACGTCGCGCTCGTCGACGAGTTCGCGCACACCAACGTGCCAGGTTCGCGGAACGAGAAGCGCTGGCAGGACGTGGCCGAGCTGCTCGACGCGGGCATCGACGTGATCTCGGCCATGAACATCCAGCACCTCGAGTCCCTCAACGACGTCGTAGAGAAGATCACCGGGGTGCCGCAGCGCGAGACGGTGCCCGACGCGGTGGTCAGGGCTGCCGACCAGGTCGAGCTCGTGGACATGACCCCGGAGGCGCTGCGCCGCCGGATGGCGCACGGGAACATCTACAAGGCCGAGAAGATCGACGCGGCCCTGACCAACTATTTCCGGATCGGCAACCTGTCCGCGCTGCGCGAGCTGGCCCTGCTATGGCTCGCCGACAAGGTCGACGAGGGTTTGCAGAGGTACCGCGAGGCGCACGACATACACGCCACGTGGGAAGCGAGGGAACGGGTTGTCGTCGCCCTGACCGGCGGCCCGGAAGGCGAGACCCTGATCAGGCGAGCCGCCAGGATCGCCGCCAGGTCCGCGGGCGGCGATCTGCTCGCCGTGCACGTGACGACGTCCGACGGCCTTCGCGGCGCCGACCCGGCTGGGCTGGCCGCGCAGCGGCGGCTCGTTGAGTCGCTCGGTGGCACCTATCACCAGGTTGTCGGCGACAACGTGCCGGACGCCCTGCTGACGTTCGCGCGAGCTGAGAACGCTACCCAGCTGGTGCTCGGCGTCAGCCGTCGAGGCTGGCTAGCCTCGCTGCTGACCGGCCCCGGCGTGAGCATGCGGGCCATGCGCGAGTCCGGCGACATCGACGTGCACATGGTCACCCACTCCTACGTCGGCCGCGGCCGGGCGCTCCCCCGGCGAGTCCGGGGCGGGCTGAACCGCCAGCGCCAGCTAGCAGGCTATGCGCTGGCTGTCGCGCTCCTGCCGCTGATCACGCTGGCCCTGGCCCACCTGCGCAGCAGCATCAACCTGACCAGCGACGTGCTGATCTTCCTCGCCGCCGTCATCGGGGTGGCACTGCTGGGCGGCTTCATCCCCGCGCTGCTGGCCGCCGTGGCCGGCTCGCTGCTGCTGAACTACTACTTCACGCCGCCGCTCCACCAATGGACCATCGCTCAGGCCAACAATGTCGTGGCCCTGCTGATCTTCGTCGCGGCCGGCCTGGTCGTCAGCACGGTGGTAGACACTGCTGCCAGGCGTACCAAGCAGGCGGCCAGATCCGGTGCGGAATCGGAGCTGCTGGCTACCACGGCTGGCAGCGTACTGCGCGGCCAGCACGCGCTGCCTGCCGTGCTCGACCGGGTACGCGAGGCCTTCGGGATGGACTCGGTCACCCTGCTCGAGCTCTCCGACCAGGGAGCCAACGCCCAGCAGGCCAGGCTGCGCGCGGCCGCGGACGGGTCGGCGAATCCATCGCATACCGCGTCCGCGCGACAAGCCGGTCAGTGGACTATCGCCGGCTGTTCCGGTGATCCGGCGGCGTGCCGGCCAGAGGAAGCGGACGTCGAAGTGCCGATCGGCGACGGTCTGGTGCTGGCGCTGCGCGGTCGCGCGCTACCGGCCACCGACCGGCGGGTGCTGGGTGCTTTTGCCGCCTACGCTGCGGCCGCACTGGAGCAGGGCCGCCTCGCCGCCGCCGCCGAGGCCGCGCGACCGATAGCCGAGGCCGACCGGGTCCGCACCGCGCTGCTCGCCGCTGTCAGCCATGACCTGAGAACCCCGCTGGCCTCGGCCAAGGCCGCCGTTACCAGCCTGCGGTCGCGGGACATCGAGTGGGACGCTGAAGATCATGACGAGCTGCTGGCCACCGCGGACGAGTCGCTCGACCGGCTCACGCACCTAGTGGACAACCTGCTGGACATGAGCAGGCTGCAGGCGGGGGCGCTGGCGGTGTTCCCGCGGCCGGCGGATTTGTCAGAGATCGTGGCCAGGTCGCTGGACGACCTCGGGCCGGCCGCCCGCGCGGTGACCGTGAACATCCCCGAGGAGCTGCCGGAAGTAGCCGTCGACCCCGGCATCCTGGAGCGGGTGATCGCCAATCTCATCGCGAATGCGCTGCGGTACTCCCCGGCCAGCACCCCGCCCGCGCTCACCGGCAGCGCACTGCGGGACCGGGTCGAGCTCAGGATCATCGACCGCGGGCCGGGCATTCCCGAGGCCAGCAGGGACCAGATGTTCGTCCCGTTCCAGCGGCTGGGCGATACCGACAACACCACCGGTGTCGGCCTCGGCCTGGCGCTGTCCCGAGGGCTCACCGAGGCCATGGGCGGCACGCTGGAACCGGACGAGACACCAGGCGGCGGGCTCACCATGACCCTGTCGCTGCCTGCGGTGCCAAGGCCAGCCGACGAGATGCCGGCCAGCCTTGGGCGCGACGCTGCCGCTCCGTCGTGACGCCGGTCAAGCCACGACGCTGCTCCCTCCTGGCCCGCTAACCAAGACCCAGAGAACGTGACCGAGCTACCCCGTGCGACCACGGTGCTCCGGCGTGCAAGGGTGGTGCCGTGACAACCGTCCTTGTCATCGACGACGAGCCGCAGATCCTCCGGGCCCTGCGGATTAACCTGCGGGTGCGCCAGTACGAGGTGCATACCGCGGGCAGCGGCAGCGAGGCGCTGGAGCTAGCCGCCAAGCACCCGCCGGACCTGGTGATACTCGACCTGGGCCTGCCTGACCTGGACGGCGTCGACGTGATCCACGGGCTGCGGGGATGGACCTCAGCGCCGATCATCGTGCTGTCCGGACGGGCCGACAGCATGGACAAGGTCGAGGCGCTCGACGCGGGTGCGGACGACTATGTCACCAAGCCGTTCGGCATGGATGAGCTGCTAGCGCGGATGCGGGCAGTCACCAGGCGGACTGGATCCGAGGGTGATACCCCGCAATTCCGGCTCGGCGATGTGCTGGTCGACCTCGCGGCCAAACGGGTCAGCCGGGACAACGGAACCGGTGGCGCCGACGTCCGGCTGACGCCGACCGAGTGGCACCTGCTGGAGGTGCTGCTGCGCAATCCCGGCAAGCTGCTCAGTCAGCAGCAACTGCTCACCGACGTCTGGGGCCCCGGATACGCGGACGCGACCGGGAACCTGCGGCTGTATATGGCGCAGCTACGGCGGAAGCTCGAGCCGGATCCGGCTCGGCCCCGCTGGCTGCTGACCGAGCCAGGGATGGGATATCGCTTTCAGCCGGAGCCGGCGCCGGAGGACGGTTGACCGGGCATAATCGGTACATCGGCTTATGTAACTGAAAGCGAAATACTAGTTGCGTTCGGTTATTAGAAAACCGTCTCACGCGCATTGCGCAGCAGCCAACATTGCTGCATGGGATTTCGAAGACTGTCGGTTTTACTGGCCGTTCTCCTAAGCTGCCTAGTATCAGGGGCCGCCATTCCGGCGGCCCTGGCCGGGTCGGCGAAGCCCGCAGCCGCGGCGCAATCGGCCGCGAGCCGGCGGTTTCCTGGCGATCTGTCAGCTTTCACGGGGTGAGCGTCCGGGTCCCGGCCTCCTGGCCAGTGCTCAACCTCGCCGCGAACCCGCGTACCTGTCCGCGGCTCGACCGGCATGCGGTGTACCTGGGCAGGCCTGGCCCCGCCCCGGCCTGCCCGGCCATGGTGACGGGCAAAACCGGCACCGTGCAGTTGCTGCCGATCCAGGCCGGCAGCCCGGACCTCGGCGCTTCGACTCGCCCGGCTGTCGTCGACGGCAGCGACTCGCGTATCAGCTCCGATAGCCAGATCACCCACACGATCATCGTGATCATCCCGGCCGCGGGGGTCGAGGTAAGCCTTTCATACGGCACCGACCTGGCCACGATCCGCGCCATTCAGCAGTCGATCAAGGTCGCGCCCGCAGCGCTCCAGCACGGCGGCCACCAGCCAGCGTCCGCGCCAGCCCACGCCAGGCCAGCAAACCGGACCGCGTCAGCCGGACGCGCCCGGCCCGCTACCCGTACCGGGCCGGCCAGCCGTACCGCGGCGGCGCAGGGCGTCTTCCAGGGCGCGGGGTTTGATGCCTGCGCCGCGCCGTCGACCGCGACCATGGCCCGCTGGCTGGCCTCGCCGTACCGGGCTGTCGGCATCTACATCGGCGGGATCAACCGCGGATGTGCCCAGGCGAATCTGTCCGCTGCCTGGATCACCGCGATCCAGGCGAGCGGCTGGCACTACTTCCCTTTCTACGTCGGGCTGCAGGCAAGCTGCGTGCAGGCGTTCGGAGACGCGACAATCGTGACCGCCAGGGCTGCCGCGGAGGGCAAGGCCGCCGCCGACGACGCTGCACAGCAGGCCAAGCTGCTCGGCATTCCGCCGGGCACGCCGATCATCTATGACATGGAGGCCTACGCTGGCTGCGGCTCGCAGGTCATCAGGTTCCTGTCGGCCTGGGACGCCGAACTGCATGCCGACGGCTACAAGGCGGGCGTCTACGAGTCCTTCTCCAATGTCGGTGACCTGATCAGCGCCGAAAGCAGGATGACCGAGCCGGACGTCATCCACTACGCGGACTGGGATGGCCAGGCCACCACCCGGAGCTCGTACATGCCGGCCAACCTGTGGACTAACCACCAGCGACTGCATCAGTACCAGGGCGGCCACAACGAGACCTGGGGTGGCGCGACGCTGAATATCGACAACGATCAGCTGGACGTCAATCTCGGCGGCGCGATTACCACGCCCTTCCCGCTGAACTTCCGCATAGCCGTCGGCATGAATACCAACGGAACCGCTGAGTGGTTTGCCAGAGCCGCGAACGGCACCGTGCTGCATGCGTATCAGCATCCGGTCGGCAGCACCACCTGGGCGGCCACCCGGACCGTCGGCGACTCACCGCGCAACCTGGCCAGCGACCCGGCAGTCAGCGCCGACCAGAACGGCAGCCTCACGCTGTTCGCCGTCACGACGAGCGGCGTCGTGGTGCATGCCTGGCAGCAGCTCGGGGCGCCGGACAACTGGATGTGGGGCGGCCCGGTCGGATCGGGCCCGCCAGCAGCCGTGGCCGGCGATCCGGCCGCGATCCGCGAACCCGGCGGCGCGGTCGGCGTCTTCGTTACCAGTAAATCCGGCGCCGTCGTCACCACGCGGCAGACGGCCGCGAACGCCAATACGAGCTGGACGCACTGGATTTCGCTGCGCGGGTCCTGCGCCAGCGCGCCAGTTCCGTTCTCGCCCACGGCCGGCGCGCTCTCAGTGGCCTGCGTCAGCACGACCGGTTCCCTGGTCGTGACCGCCAGGTCCGCCGGCCAGTGGACCACGTGGCGGCCGGTTGGTCAGCTGACCGGGCTGACCGGCACGCCGACCGTCCTGCGGGGACCCGCGAGGCAGACGGACATCTTCGCGACCACGCTCGCCGGCACCATCGATGCGGCCTACCTGCCGGCCGGCAGCACCACCTGGATCGCCGGCCCCGCCGCACCGCGGAGCCCACGGGCGCTGGGTTCCGCGTCTGCCATCGCCTGGCCGGGCGGCGACGTGGCCGTGCTCAGCCAGCTGGCCAACGGCCATGTCGGCTACGCGGTGGACTACGGGTCACTGTGGTCTGGCTGGACGGATCTGCACAGCACGATCGTGGGCACTCCGGCGGCGTGGATCGACTCGTCCGGCGAAGTGGAGGCCGCCATCCTGACGGCACAGCGCAAGCTCGCCGTGGCGGGATTCACTGGCCTTGGCTGGACCGGCTGGACGAGCCTGGCGGATGGCTTCTAGCACCGCTGGCGCAGGGTGGCACGGCCGCACTAGCCCGGCAGGCCGGTGCGGCTCCCCTCGTCCCCGGCGGGCTGGCCGCCCTGCGTCATGGCCGCCAGCCGGTACCGAAGCCGGCAGATGACCACGTTGGCCGTGCCGCGCTGGATAGCGCGTTCCAGCACGAAGCCCCGCTGGTTATGCAGCACCGCTTGCCATGGCCTGGCCGGCTGGACCTCCGGAATGAGCACGACCAGCTGGTGGTAGTGGTCGGAGGTTTCCAGGTCGCGCAGGAATTCCACGATCGGCGGACCCAGGCTGCGGTGCTGGCTGCGCAGCGTCCGCAACGGCACATCCGGGTGCCATTCCTCCCACTGATCGCGGAAATTCGCGTCGACCTGAGCGTCGTCCTTGTCGGCATAGCACACGGTCACCGCGATGACCTCGTCCCCGAGCGACAGCGCGGCCGAGATCCCCTCTTCGGTCAGCAGCGACATGCTGCCGACCGGGACGATGACCAGCGAACTGCGCCGCCGCGGCCTGGGCGGAGTCTGGCCGAGCCGAAGGGCGGCGCCGATCCGTGCGTAGACGGCATGGATGCGGCTGAACAGCAGCACCAGCAGCGGCACGATGATCACTACCAGCCAGGCGCCCTGGGTGAATTTACTGACAAGCTCGATGGCCAGGGCTGCCGCCGTGAAGACGGCGCCGACCCCGTTGATCATCGCCCGGGTAGTCCAGCCGTCGTCGCGTTTCTCCCGCCAGTGCCGGACCATTCCGACCTGCGACAAGGTGAATCCGACGAAGACACCGATGGCGAACAACGGGACCAGCGACTGGGTGTTGCCGTGCGAGAACACGAGCAGGGCCGCGGCCGCGACTGCAAGTACCCCGATCCCGTAGCGATGCACCTGGCGGTCGGCCCGCAGGAAGAACAAGTGCGGCAGGAAGTTGTCCGTGGCCAGCAGCGAAGCCAGCACCGGCAGCCCGCCGAAGGACGTATTGGCCGCCAGCGCCAGCAGCACCGTGGTGATCATCTGCACGAGGTAGAAGACGAAGTTGTGGCCGAAAGTCACCGCGGTTAGCTGGGCCAGTGTCGTCTGGGTGGGCGAGACGCCGATGTGGAACTTGCGGATGAGCACGGAGATGCCGATCAGCATCAGGCCGAGAATGATGCCAAGCCACATCTCGGTGTGCTGGGCGCGCCGCACTCGCGGCGTGCGGAACTGGGGAACCGCGTTCGCGATTGCCTCCACCCCGGTCAGCGCGGAGCAGCCGGACGCGAATGCGCGCAGCAGGAGCAGCAGGCCGACTGTCACCGGAGTAGACGACACGGTGCCGACCGGCGCCAGGACCGGATTGGTCCGAAGCAGCCCGCCAAGGATGACGGCGAAGATTGCGGCGATGAAGATGACCGTCGGAACGATGAACAGCCGGGCCGACTCCGCGACGCCCCAGTAGTTCACCGCCGTGATCAGCGCAAGAACCGCCAGGCAGATCCATACCCGGTCCGGGTAAAGGCCTGGGAAAGCGGAGGTCAGGGCTGCGACGCCGGCGGATACTCCGACGGCCGCGTTCAGCACGTAGTCGACCACCAGTGACGCGGCAGCTAGCAGGCTCGGCCGCACGCCAAGGTGCGCCTTGGCCACTGCATAAGCGCCACCGCCGTTCGGGAAGGCGGCGATGACCTGGCGGTAGGAGATCACCAGGACTGCTAGTAGCAATACGATCGCGCCGGTAACCGGCAGCGTGTAGGCCAGCCCGGCGGTTCCGGCCGCGGCCAGGACCAGGACGATGGCCTCGGGACCGTAGGCAACCGAGGAGAGGGCGTCCAGCGACAGCGCCGCCAGGCCCTCAAGGGCGGTCAGCTTGTGTCGTTCGACATCGGGAGGCTCGCCGGCCTCCGGGTCCATCGAGCCCGCGGTCATGACTGCCAATACAAACATGCCACCAGCGGCCCGCAGACGGCGGGCAGCTAACGGCCGCGCGCGCCGCCAGACGCGCCGTTACTGGTCAGGGCGTTGCTTGATGGAGCGCGGTGGCTACCTGACGATGAGGAGCGCGACGAGGCCGAGCACGATCGCGACGCCCACCACGAGCAGTGCCATCCGGGCCACGCTGCGGCCTGGCGCGGCCATCTCCCAGGGCCGTCCTGGCTCGGAACCGTCCTCGGCGAAGGCCCGGAACTGGGCCGTGCTCGCGGAGACATCGGGGGCAGCCCGGAACTCGCCGGTGGTAATGGGCCGGCCGCTGGCGGCGGAATTCTCATGACGCTCGGTCATGGCCAAGACTGTAGCCGATGTGGCAGAGCAGAACCGCCAGTCGGTAGATATCTGGGCTAAGCAGTGCCGAATAACCCCCGCGCTAGCCGCCACCGCCGGGCGGTAGCAGGTCGGGCCGGTTAACCAGTCTGGAGAGCACGATCACGCTGCGTGTCCGGACCACGAAGGGCTCCGCCCCGATGCGCTCGACCACCTGCTCAAAGTGGCGGACGTCGGAAGCACGGACGTGTAGCAGGGCGTCGGCCTCGCCGGTAATGGTGCAGGCATCGATCACCTCGGGGTACTTCGCGAGCGCCACAGCGATATCGGCAGGTGAGGTGCGCCCGCGGCAGAAAAGCTCCACATAGGCCTCGGTCGTCCAGCCGAGTGCGGACGGATCCACCTGAGCGCTGAACCCGGTGACCGCGCCCGATGCCAGCAGCCGGTCGACGCGGCGCTTTACCGCTGGTGCTGACAGGCCGACGGCCGCCCCGACCTCGGCATAGGTGGCGCGCGCGTCTTTCATGAGCGCGGCGACGATCTGCTTGTCGAGGTCGTCGAGAGTCATCGCGCGCCGCCGGAGCGGGCAGGGCTAGTCAACCAGGGCTGCGCGCAGGTTATCCAGGTCGGCTGCCGTGAGGCCATGGCTGAGCAGGTAGTCATCGACCGACCCCCAGGACGCCCTGACCTGAGCCAGTACTGCCGCGATGAGCGGCGGCGGGCTGGCCAGCAGCTCGCTGGTGAGCCTGTCGCCGAGCCCGCTGCTCGCCTTGACCTGCCCGATCGCCAGGGTGTTCTGCGCATCGAGGTAGCCGCCACTGAGCCCGTAGTCGGCCGCGATGACCTCGTCCGGCACGCCGAGCACCGCCAGGATCAGCGCAATCACGATGCCGGTCCGGTCCTTGCCCGCGCTGCAGTGCACCAGCGCCGGGAACGCACCAGGAGTACACAGGACCTTGATCGCTTCTCCTACCGTCTTGCCGCACGCCTCAATGATGTACCGGTAGACCGCGTCCAGTTCGGGCGGCAGCGCCTGAAGGTCCCCGATGAGGATGGAGATGTGGGTGGTGGCGGCCGTGAGCCCGGCCAGAGCGCTCGGGGCGATGTCGACCTCAGACTGCGTCCGCAGGTCAACGATGGTTCGCAAGCCGAGAGCTGCGATGGTCGCGGTTCCGCCGTCATCGAGCCGGTGCAGGGCATCGGACCGGAACAGGGCTCGCCAGCGCACGGCACGACCGTCGGCGGTCGGGTAGCCGCCCACCTCACGCAGGTTGTAGAGCCCGTTGAGCGGTATGTGGCGGCCGTCCGCCAGCACCAGGTCCCGAACGTCCGATGCCTGAGTCAACAGCCTGCTCCGTCTCGCCGCGCCGTTTCTGGGCTCACCGTCTCATACTCATGTTTCGTCCCGGCTTCGCGCCACCGGCCGGGCGGTTAACCGCGGCTGGCGCGGAAGCGGCGATGTCCGGCGGCGGCTGCACGCGGCTGGCGATACGGTGGGCCAGCGGCCGCGCGCAGCCGACGGCTGCGGCGGCTACGAGACCCCGTTCCCTGGGAGGAATGCGCGATGACCCGACTTGGCGGAATGTACGGGCCGGATGCCACCTTCCTTGGCGTTCGCCGCGCTGACCTGGCGGACCCGGCATCCTGGGCCGGGACCGACATCATGATCATCGGCGCCCCGTTCGACGGCGGGACATCGCACCGGCCGGGGGCACGATTCGGGCCGCAGGCGATCCGTTTCACCGACTACCTGCCGCACGACGGCTCGAGGCCGCACCTGGCGCTCGGCGTGGATCCGCTGGTGGAGCTCAGCGTGGCCGACGCCGGAGACGTCGAGATGCCGTCCGGGGATACGGAGTTGTCGCTGCGGCGGCTCGAGGAGGCGGTGCACCAGGCTAGTCAGGGCGGCGCCATTCCGGTGATCCTGGGCGGAGACCACACGATCGCACTGCCGGACGCGACTGGCGTGGCCCGGCACGTCGGCTGGGGTCGGCTGTCGCTCATCCATTTCGACGCCCACGCCGACACCGGCGATACGCAGTTCGGTTCGCTGTACGGCCACGGCACGCCGATGCGGCGCCTGATCGAGTCCGGCGCGGTCCGAGGCGACCGGTTCCTGCAGATCGGATTGCGCGGCTACTGGCCCGAGCCGGAGACCCTGGACTGGATGGCCGGCCAGCGGATGCGCAGTTACGAGATGACCGAGCTGGTGAGCCGGGGCCTGGACGACTGCCTGACGGAAGCGTTCGGCATCGCCACCGACGAGTGCGATGGCGTATTCCTGTCCGTCGACGTGGATGTCGTCGATCCGGGCATGGCGCCCGGCACCGGGACGCCGGAGCCCGGCGGGCTGACCGGGCGGCAGCTACTCGACGCTGTTCGCCGGATCGCCATGGAGCTGCCGCTGGCCGGCATCGACGTGGTCGAGGTCGCCCCGCCGTTCGATCATGCTGAGGTCACCGCTTTCCTGGCGAACCGGGTCGTGCTCGAGGCGCTCTCTGGCATCGCCTGGCGGCGACGCCAGCTGGCCGCCGATCCCGGCAGGCCAGCCAGGGATCCGGCCAGCCCGCTGCTGGAGGGCCGCGGTACGGCAATCGGTTAACGGCGGCCGGCCACCAGGATGGCGATGGTCGCAACGGTGCCGTCGTAGAGGAAATGCGCGACGATCGGCCTGCTGAGCTTGCGGTGCTTCTGGAAAGACCGGGTCACCAGCCAGCCGAACGGCAGGGTAAGCACCACGCCGATCCCGTAGTAGAGGTGGTAGCTGGCACGCAGCGCCATGCTGAGCCAGAACGCCTTGGCGGGCGACCAGCCGAGCTGATCGAGGCGGGTGAGGAGGTAGCCATTGACTATGACCTCCTCGGCCACCGCGGTGGTAAGGGCGACGGACAGGGCGATGAGCAAGTAGTACGCAGGCACGTTCAGCGTGGCCGCCCTGTTCATGAACCTTGAGTGCCCCAGCGGGCTGATCACGATCGCCAGACTCAGCTCAAGGCCGATGGCCGCAGCTGCCAGCCCCACCGCCACGCCCAGATCACGCCAGGGCAGCCGGGTCAGTCCAAGATCAGCGGGGCGCTGACCGGTGCGCACCAGCAGCAGCAGGACCAGCGGCACCACTGCCGCCGACGGCACGTAACTGAGCACGCTCAGGATGACGTTCAGGACTGGCTGATGCGGCGTCACCGACGGCAGCTGGGTGAGGACCTGACCGGTGTCGAGGTGCCTGGCCAGGATGACCACTGCGGCGGCAACCCATGGGAAGAGCCCGGCGATCATGACGAGCCTGGTCTCCAGCACCAGGGAGGCTCTGGTCATCCCAGCCAATGCGACGGGCATCGCGGGCTGCACTGGCTGGGCCGGGTCGTCCGGCGACCCACCTGAGGACGCCGGGTCGTCCGATGATTTCCAGAAATCCCAGTCCGCCGGGGCCGGCGGCCAGTCCGGTGGCGGGCTCCAGCCCGGTGGCGGCTGCCAGCCCGCGGGTGCCTCCGGCCAGCCCGGCGCGGGCCGCCAGATCATCCTGTTTTTGCGCATTTGCTCATACTGCAGTAGATCCCAGGTACGTGGCGGGTGGGCCCAGCGGTTTCCGATCAGATCTGCCTGAGGTCTGCCCACCGACAAAAAGGGTCAAACAACTCGGCGTCAGCGGACCGCTCGACGCCCCTAGAGCGTGCCGGCGGCCGGAAGGGCAGCCGCAGTCGATAGGACGGATGGTCAACAACGGCGCGATCTATAGTTAGGAAATGCTGGATGTGACCAGGCTGCGCGTGCTGGTTGCGGTCGCCACCCACGGCTCGGTGACCGCCGCCGCCCGTGCGCTCAACTACGCGCAGCCGTCCGTCAGCCATCACATCGCCAGGCTCGAAGCCGAGACCGGGACGCAACTGCTCGAGCGCGTCGGGCGCGGGATCCGGCTGACCGAGGCCGCCGCTGCTGGCCGACCGAGCCGAGGAGATCATCGGCCGGCTGGATGCCGCCGAGGCCGAGCTGGCCGCGCACGTCGGACTGCGGGAGGGCCGGGTGCGGCTGGCCGCCTTCCCATCCGCGCTCGGCACGCTGGTTCCGGCGGCAGCGGCCAGGCTAGAGGCCGAGACGCCCGGCATGGATTTCATGCTGACTGAGGCGGAGCCGCCGGAAGCGCTGCGGATGCTCCGGGCTGGTTATGTCGACGTCGCCGTGGTCTTCCGGCACTACCAGCAGGGTACGGACCCGGCGCCGCCCGATCCGGCCGACGAGGGGACGCGGGGCAGGCTGCTACTCGACGAGCCTGTGCATCTGGTGACAGCGGCACTACCGGCTGTCGCTGTCGTGCCTGCTGACGGCAGCATGCCGCCGGGCGGCGGCGAACCGATCAGCGGAGCCGACCCGAGCAGCGCCGGCGCCGGGCGCAACCCGGAGCCGATCGCGGACCTCGCGCACTACGCCGACAGCCGGTGGATCGCCGGCTGCGAGCGGTGCCGCGCGTATCTGGTGCGGCAGTGCGAATCCGCCGGGTTCACGCCGAAGATCTCCTTCACCACCGACGACTACCTCGCGGTGCAAGCCCTGGTCGCGGCCGGCCTGGGCGTCACCACGCTGCCCGGCCTCGCGCTGCGCTCGGCCCGGCATCCCGGCATCGCCACCGCGGAGCTGCCCGGCGCTCGCAGGCACGTGTTCGCCATGACCTACGGCCAGCCGCCGGACGCCAGATCCACCACCCGGCTGATCGACATGCTGGCCAAGGTGGCCGCGGCGACCTGACTCGCGGCGTCGCCGCCGCCCTGGGCCCGCACAGACGGGGGATCGCGTCGAGCGCTAGATCGCAGCCGCCCGGCCAGCCCAGTAGGGATCACGGAGACGCCGCTTGAGCAACTTGCCGCTGGGGTCACGGGGCAGCTCGTCGGCGAAGTCGATGGACTTGGGCCATTTCATCTTCGCCAGCCGGCCCTCAAGCCCGGCGAGGATCTCCGCGGCCAGCTCGTCGCCAGGCTCGACCCCGTCCGCTGCCTGGACGACCGCCTTGATCTGCTCGCCCCACTCCTCGTCCGGGATGCCGAAAACGGCGACGTCAGCCACCTTGGGGTTCATGATGATCTCGGCTTCGATCTCAGCCGGGTAGATGTTCGCTCCGCCAGAGATGATCATGTCTGACTTCCGGTCGCACAGGAACAGGAAGCCCTCGCCATCCAGGTAGCCGATGTCGCCGACGGTGAAGAAGTCCTTCAGCCGGTTGGCCTGGGTCTTGGCCTGGTCGCCGTAGTACTCGAAGTCGGCCAGGCCCATCTTCATGTAGACGGTTCCGGGCATCCCGGTCGGGCACGACTCGCCGTTCTCGTCGGCGATCAGGATCTCGCTGAACGGCCACGCGTTGCCGACCGTACCGGGACGCGCCAGCCAGTCCTGCGGCGAGGCGATGGTGCCGCCGCCCTCGGTGGCCGCGTAGTACTCCCACACGCACGGGCCCCACCAGTCGAGCATCGCCTGCTTGATCCCTACCGGGCAGGGCGCAGCCGCGTGGATCAGCCAGCGCATCGAGGACAGGTCGTACTTCGCCCTGATCTCATCTGGCAGCGAGAGCATCCGCTTGAACTGCGTCGGCACCATGTGCGAGTTCGTGCACTTGTAGCGTTCGGTGAGAGCTAGCGCGGTCTCGGCGTCGAACCCGTCCATGCTGACCAGCGTGTGACCCAGATGCAGCGCGCCGCCGCCGAAGGTCGTGACGGCCGTGTGGTAGTTCGGCGAGCACAGCAAGTGCGCATTCGGCTGGCCCTCGGTGATGCCGAAGATGCCGAGTAGCCCGGCGGCCACCAGCGCCATAGCGTCGTCGGGATCCAGGCCGGTCAGCGCCCTGCGCACGCCCTTCGGACGGCCGGTCGTGCCGGAGGTGTAGTGCATGGTGGCGCCTGCGGTCCGCTCGTCCGGCAGGCTGGCGGAGTGCCCGGCCCGCAGGTCGCTCACCTTGGTGAAGCCCGGCACGTCGCCGAAGCTGAACCTGGCATCGGCCGGAACGCCAGCCTGGTCGGCACTGTCGGTGCCCAGCCCGGCGAAGCGCTCATCAACGAAGAGCGCCTTCGCGCCGCAGTCCTTGACGATGTAAGCGGCTTCGGGCGCGGTGAAGTGCCAGTTGATCGGGGTCAGGTACCAGCCTGCCTGCAGGGCAGCCAGGTAAACCTCTACCGGCGCGGCGCCATTGGGCAGTATCGACGCGATGCCGTCGCCGGCCTTCAGCCCGCGGGCCCGAAGCGCATGCGTGAGCTGGTTAGCCCTGTCGAGCAGATCGCCAGCGAGGTGCTCGGTGCCGTCAGGATCTACTACCGCGATCCAGCCCGGATCCTCCTGCGCCCGGCGCCAGAACCCCTTCGATCCCACTGCACACCTCCGAGTCGTGACCGGCTAGCTGCGCGCGATCATCTGCGTAGCGATAGGACACCACATGAGTAGTCCGGGAGGCTAGACCCGCAAGCTACTTACAAGTAGTCAAATAGCGTGACAGACAGGTACCATCTGGGGGTGCTGCCTCGGTTCGCTCGGCTTGCGCGCGACCCACGGATAAGGGTCGCGCTGCTCGCGCTGGTCCTTGCGTTCTGCAGCTATGGCCTGTACGCAGAGTGGCCGCAGGTAGCCAGCGGACTCGCACGGCTGCACTGGTACTCGGTCGCCTTTTCGCTGGCGGCCGCCATGGCTGGCGCAGCCTGCATGATGCTCGCCTGGCGCGCGGTGCTCGCTGACTTCGGCTCGCCGCTGCCCGTCAAGGCCGCCGCCAAGATCAGCTTCGTCTCCCAGCTTGGCAAATACGTTCCGGGCGCGGTCTGGGCGTTCGCTGCGCAGGTGGAACTGGGGCATGATCTGGGCGTGCCGCGCCGCCGCAGCGTCGCTTCGTTCGCGGTCTCACTGGCGGTGGCGATCGGTGCCGGCCTCGGCGTGGCGGCGCTCGCGCTGCCGCTGGCTTCGCCGGGTATGGCCAGGCACTACTGGTGGGTTCTCGCGGCAGTGCCGGTCGTCATGATCGGCCTGTGCCCGCCGGTGCTCGGGCCGGTCATAGACCGCGGGCTAGCCCTGGCCCGGCGCCAGCCGCTGGAACGCCGGCTCAGCTGGCGCGGCCTCGCCCACGCGCTGATCTGGACCTTGCTCGGCTGGGTGCTGCTGGGCGTCCAGGTCTGGCTGGTCCAGGCTGACATGGCAGGCGACGGCAGGCTGCTGCTGCTGGCTATCGGCGGGTACGCGCTCGCCTTCTCCGCCGGCCTGCTGCTGGTCGTGTTCCCCAGCGGGATAGGCGCGCGCGAGGTCATTCTCATTGCCGCGCTAACCACGGTCCTGCCGCACGGCACAGCGGTGGCGGTGGCCCTCGTCACCAGGGGAGTCACGACCGTCTCCGACCTTGCCCTGGGCGGGATCGGGCTGGCCCTGGGCCGTGGCGCGAAGGGCGCGGTACTCGGCCGCTACGGACGGCACCGCAAGCCTGGCCGGTGGGAGCGTGCCGCGCAGTTGCCTCTTGCGCACCTGCCCGCGGCGCACCTTGCGCCCGCCCACCACCTGTCAGCGCAACAGGCTCAGCGAGTGGAGTCTGCTGCCTCCTGAGGGAACGCGGCCCGCTTGGTCAGGCCGCCGATCGCCGCCGCACGGCGCGGCACGCAACCGGTTAACCGGCATCCTTAGCCAGGAAGTGACACGTCATGCGCCAGTGCTCGCCCACCCCGTGGCGCGGATCAGAGGTCACCAGCCGCGCCCGGGTCGGCTCGAGCAGCGTCCGCACCCGGCGCACGGACAGCGTGTGCATCTGCATCGCGGCCGGATATCCGAAAGCCCTGCGCTGAATAAGCCCGATAAGGGCCCGCGGGGCCAGGGCGTACACAGCGCCGCTTGGCGTCTTCCGGTGTGCCTCGGGGACGACCACCACGACCGAGCCGCCTGGCCGGACCACGCGGACGAACTCAAGCAGGTAACCAGCGGCCAGGTCTGGTGGCATGTGCTGCAGGACGAGGCTGGAGTAGACAAGATCGAACGACCCGTCCGCGAATGTGCTGAGGTCGGCGCGGTCGTTGCGGACGAAGGTGCATGCTGGCTGGTCCGCGAGCAACGTGCGGGCGCGGTCCAGCATCGGCTGCGAGATGTCTACTCCGGTGACCGTGGTGAAGTGCTTGCTCAGCGCCGCTGTCAGCCGCCCGACACCGCAGCCGAAGTCCAGCGCAGCGGCGCGGTCTGCGCACATGCCCAGGCCACCGAGCCGGTCCATGACAGCGTCCACTTCCGCACGGCCGCTGGCCATGAACTCGTCAACGTCCCAGCGGCCGCCACGACGGGCCGGGTCAACGCAGACGGCCCACAGCGGATCCTCTTCGCCAAGCGTGGTCCAGTCGCGGCGGACCCGGGCCAGCCGGGCAGCGCGGGAGGTTATGGGCACGGTTCAGGGTACGCGGGTCAGGCCGATACCTCACCGGGCTCGTACTCGCCCTCGTATCCGTCGTAGTCCTCTTCCTCCCGCCTCGACGCCCCGAACAGCAGCACGCCCATCACCAGCAGGATCAGGCCGACCAGACCTGCCACCACCGGGATGATGACCGACACCAGCCGGATCTCGCTGTCCTTGGACTGCGCTGAGCTGACCGCGCTCGCAATAGAGCTTGGCGCGGTGGAGAAGGTGGCGTTGAGCAGGTTCAGCGCCTGTGCGCCGCTGCTGTTCACCAGGTAGAGGTGCTGACTGGATATCGCCTTCACCGGGGCGCCGGTGATCGGGTCCACGTACTCAGTGGTGGTGCCCTGGTAGTACTCGTTCAGCGTCACCGTCTGGGAGCCCTTGGCACCGACCAGCGAGCCCGGCAGGGTCTGGGTGCCGTTCTGGGTGGCCGGAACCGTCTCGACGTACTTGTACGTCGCGAGCCCGTTCACCACCGCCGTCCCGGTGTAGACCATCGGCTCGGGCTTGAGCAGCGTGGTGTCAAAGTACTGATAGGTCTTCTTCTGCGCGCCGAGCGGCCAGACATAACCAAGACCAGAGACGTGAACCTTGTTGTTGGTTCCGATCGCCGTACCGCAGCAGTTGATCAGCTCGGCGGTGCGGCGGTCGAAGGCCAGCCGCTGCGTCGAGTAGCTCACTGCCTGCAGGTTGGTCCGGTCGTACACGTAGCTGAACTCGTTCCAGACGGCACGGCTGGAGGTGCCAGCAGCGTTGTCGCCCTGAACGGTGATCGTGGTCTGCATCGTGACGCCGGTCAGCTCGCTCAGCTTGGCCGGGCTGAAGTAGCTTGCATTGCTGGCAACCAAAGTCGAGATCGAGTTTTCGTTCAACGGGAACTTCACTGCCTGGCCCACAACGAAGAAACGGATAAGCAGGGCCAGCACGATCAGGAAGGTCCCGAGGGCAGCTGCCACGAGCCCGGTAACCCTGCGCATCCATCCTCCTGGGGCGAACACCTTTAGCAGGTCATGTGATAAATATGATGGTTGTGTTCCGGAGGATCATAGTCTGATCCCTGTGGGTGTTATAGGCATTCAGGACACATAGATATAACAGGTTCACCTCTGCGCGCTACCCCAGTTACCCGGCAGTAGGCAGAGTTGCCAGCCCGCCGCACCGCGCTTCCGGTCAGCTGGAGCTAGCTCCGTTACCTGGCGGTAGCGTATTATCCGTCATCAAGCATGATAACCGGCAATCGGGACAGATGATCACTTCGGATCAGGCCGCCGCGGACGGGGTCACGCGCGCCACAACGCGGCAGCCGGCGTCCGACCTGCCGACGTCGGCGGGCCGCAACCCGGCGCTGGATGGCCTGCGGGTGATCGCGGCCCTCGCCGTCCTGGTCACCCATGTTGGCGGCGAGACAGGGTTCGAGTTCACCGGCAGCCCTGCATCCTGGGTCGTCAGCCGCGGCGACGTCGGCGTTCCGATCTTCTTCGCGTTGTCCGGGCTGCTGCTATACCGGCCGTGGGCTAGGGCGGCGCTGCGCGGCCAGCGCGCCCCCGCAACCATGTCGTACTTCTGGCGGCGCGCGCTTCGGATCCTGCCTGCTTACTGGCTGGTCGTGATCATCGCTCTGGTCACCCTGAATCATCAGCACGTCGGGTCGCTGTCGACCTGGGTCCAGTACCTGCTCCTGGTGCAGAACTACAACCTGCACCCGTGGTGGGCTGGCACTGGTGCGGCCGGGCTGGCGCAGATGTGGAGCCTGGTCGTCGAGGTGTCCTTCTATCTGGTGCTGCCGTTGCTGGCGACGCTGCTCACGTGGTGGTCGCGGCCAGGTACCGGCAGCGTCGGCCACCGGGCGAGGCGGCTGCTGGCCGGCATCGCGGCGCTCGGGCTGTCCTCCTACGCCTTCACGATCCTGGCTTTCTACCCCCGGCTCGAACTCTGGCTCGGCGCGACGCTGCCGCGCCTGCTGACCTGGTTCGCGGCCGGGATGGCGATCGCGGTCGTGTCCGAATGGGCGCACGCTGAGCGTGCTGGCGAAGCCGGCGTCGCCGGGCAGCCCGCCGATGGCAAGGTGGCGAGGTTCTGCCGGACTATAGCCGGGTCGGCCGAAGCATGCTGGCTGCTGGCAATCCTCGCTTTCGCGATCGCCTGCACCCAGGTGGCCGGACCGGAAACGCTGGCGGTGCCGAGCCTGTGGGATTTCGAAGTCAAGACAGCCCTCTACACCGTGATCGCGGCCGCCCTGGTAGCCCCGGTTGCCTTCCAGCCAGCCCGGCCGACCTGGGTTACGCGAGCGCTCGGCAATCCGGTCATGAGCTTCCTGGGCCGGATCTCCTATGGCATATTCCTGTGGCAGTTCGTGGTCATCTATGCGTTCTTCGGGATCGCCGATGCTAAGGACGCTTTTCACGGCGGCGCCTACAGCTGGCCAGCCGTGGTGGCGATCCTCATCATCGTCGTGGCGCTCACCGTGGGTGCGGCCGTTGTCAGCTACTACCTGATCGAGCTGCCGGCGCAAAGCCTCTACCGCAGCAGGCGGGGGCGGTCTGGCGGCCGACACGCGCTAGCGGACCAGCCGGCCCGGCCTGACCCGCCGGCCGTCCGCGAAGTGGGCGTCTTAGCCCGGAGCGTCACCGGCGGCACCACTGGCATCGGCCAGACCCGGGCCGGAGGCAACCCGCTCGCTCGCCGCAGGCCGCCCGTCGGCGGCTGGCCTGGCGACCGCCAGCCCGGCAATGAGCCGCGCCAGGATCAGCAGGCAGATTAGCTGTGGTCCGGTGTCCCACAGCACCGTCACCAAGCCGCCGGCATGCCCCCACTGCTCGAGCTGGTACCCGGCCGCTTGCCCGATCGCGGCGGCCAGCATGAGCCAGCAGACAAGCCAACCGCTCGCCGCCAGATGCCAGGCGCGTCCAGCAGCCCGGCGCCGCCGAGCGATCATGAACAGCAACGTCGCGGCCGGCAGGATCACGGCGCCGGGGTAACCGCCGGTCCAGAGCCCAAGGGCAACGACAGCCAGGCCGGCCGGGACGCGTGCCAGGGCTGCACGCCGGCTCCGTACCCCGGCTCCGGCTACCGGAGCATCTACGGGACCGGGGTCGACCGGCCCGGCCGCCGGCGCGCTGCGCGTTGTCCGCCTGCGCCGTAGTGGCAGCGCAACGACGATCATCAGCGCCAGCAGGACAAGGCCACCGAACAGGGCCACCCGGTACGTCGCGTCCGGCAGGTAGGTGAGCGTCACGACGCCACTGGTGCCAGCCGGCAGCAGCCAGCCCTGTTTCCAGCCGTCAAGCTGGACCGGCGCCAGGATCCGGCCGCCAATGGTGGCCCGCCAGCCCGCGTTGAAGTTCTCGTCCACGACCAGGAAGGAGCGCTGACTGGCCGCCACCCGGACGGATCTGCTGGCAGGTCCCCAGCTGATCGGGGCTGCCGGGGCGCTGCGCACTGCGGCACCAGCAGTAAGTCCCGCCGCACCAGCCGGATCGACAAGAACGCTCTGCACATCGAAACCGGTGGGGTCGGCGGCTGGCTCCGCCACCGAGTTCCGGCCGCCGCGGACGGTTGCCGGCCCGCAGGCCGAGAAGTGCATCGGCCTGCCCTGAAGCAGGTCAGCCTCCGATCCGGCGGCCCGTGTCGGCACGGGCACTCCGTTCAACACGATGGTGGGGCCCTGGCCGCAGCTCAGCACGATCGGCCCGGATGCTGGCGGCGTCAGTGGCGTCACGCCGGGAATGCGAACCTCGGAGATCTGAACTGGCAGCTGATCAGGGGTGAAGGCAAAGGAGAGCATGCTGGTGCGCAGCGGCGGCTGGAATGTCAGCAGGCCGGACCGGCCGATGACGCCGCCTCGCAACTGACCCGAGGAGCCGGTGACCAGCACGCGCAGCGGACCGTCCGCAGCGGTCGGCCTGACCACCTTGACCTGGCGGATCTTCCTAGTCCCCCGCCACCGGATTGTCAGCACCGGATGGGCGTCACCGGGCCCCGAGATCCACGCCGTCGAGAGGTTGTCATCGAAGGCCGATCCCGGCATGTCCGCCGGATCCGTCGTGTAGGCAGACGATGCCGTCACCCGCGGCTGGGCCGCGCCGGGCCACGCGTAACGCGCTATGACCCGCTGGCTGGTGAGGACGGCGAGCCCGGACAAGTCCGCCCCGTGTGCCGTCGCCGCGGTGAAGGCCTGGTAGAAACCATACTGCTCCTCGGTCGGCCTGATCAGCGACTGCGAGCAGACCCAGCGCAGCGAGGTGAGCATGCATCCGGACGGCGCGGGCTCGGCCTTGGCCAGCAACACCGACGGCTCAGTTCCAGCGGGTACCGGCACAGTCGGTGCGACAATCGCGCGGCTCGCGGTCACTCCCGGTACGGTCAGCTCGGCAATGCCGGCTTGCGTTCCGGCCAGCGGGAACGGCGTCGGTGCCACCGCCTCGATGGTGATCCTCAGCCACCTGGTCAGGCCGTGGGGTACCGCGAGCGGCTGGGCGCGGGCTGCCTGCCGGACATTCTCCGTGGCCGTGCCAGCAGCGGTCTGGACGTCGACCTTCGTGACGGGCGGCCCGACGGCCGCCCTGTCCGCGAACGCCACCTGGATCGTGCCAGGGTCGACTGGCCGGGTGAAATCCACCCGCAGCCATTGATGCACCGGCCCGGTGACGCCGCCCGACTCCCACATTGTCTTGGGATTGCCGTCAACCGCAGCGAACGGCAGCAAGCCGGTCGCGCTCTGGCTGGGCAGCGCAGATATATCAGCCGCCGATGACGAGGCAGTCACGTTGGCGATGCCCTGGTACTGCGCGACGGCAGCATAGGGCAGCCAGGACGGATCAAGGTAGTCCGTCGCGGCTTCGAGAGTGCTGGCCGGGTCGGAAGCTGTCAGGGTGGGCGAGTAGTCGACTCGTATCTCGCCGAAATTGCGGACGATGCGCCGCAGCGAGTCGGTGATGACGTACTTGCCGACGGCCAGCCGCGCGGCGGCGGCGTTGAGGACCACGGGCTGGCCCCGCAGCAGCCCCTGGTCGGCGAGTGTCAGGAGTGCCTCGGGGCCGCCGTAGACGCGCATCGTGCCTGCGGCCGGGACGACGGATGCGGTTGGCTGGGCGCCGAGGACGCGGAAGACCTCGACCGGCGGGTACGGAGAGTCAAAATTGCTGACGGCGTTATCCGGCTCGGAGCTGCCGACGGGGAATGTGCCGAACTGGGCGACCTTCACCATGCCGGGCGACGCATACAGCGCGTCGTTTACCCGGCCTGGCCAGGCGCCGTACAAGTCACTGCGGATGAGGTCGTCCCTGACGACGATGTACTTCACCCCCATCCTGGCCAGCACCTGGGTCAGCCCGGCCGATCCCTGACCGGCCTCGATCCGCTGCTCGATCGCGTCGATCAGCCGGGTGTTGCCGACCGACCCGATAGCGGCCAGCTGGGTGCTAGCCCAGTCTCCCGAGAACATCGCTTCCAGGACGTCGTCCATCGGCCGTCCCCAGACGTACTCGCCGAACCTGGCGCCCGGCACCGCGAGCACAGCCTGGTTGCCGGCGTGCTTGTTCAGCCAGTTCGTGGCGGCCACCCAGTAGGACGGCACGGCCTGGAAATCACCGGCGGCCGACAGGCCGTTAGCCGCGGCGGGCATGGCGGTGCCCGCGAGCGCGACCGCGGCCAGTACCCCGGCTGCCACCCGGATTCGGTGGAACCGCAGCGAAGCGAGCAGGTGTGCCAGCCCGAGCACAATCGGCAGCCGGATCATCGGATCGAATTTCCGCAGGTTGCGCAGCGGGGCCAGCGGTCCGTTGATCAGGTGATCGAGCGAGCCCGCGAGCGGGTTGCCCAGACCGCTGACGTACCCGGTCAAGATGATGAAGGTGCCGATGAGCAGGACGCAGAGCAGGAAGCGGCGCTCAGGCATCCGCCTGATCGCCAGCCCGCCAAGGCCGAGCGCTGCGATCAGCCCGGTCAGCAGGGTCGGCAGCGTGGCCGTGGACAGGTGAAATCCGACCGGCCACCATGGCATGCCATTGACCGCTAGGTAGGTGGTCCAGTCCTCGGTGCCGCGCAGCGTGTTGGCCAGGCTGGTGACAGACGTCGTCACCGCCGCGCTCTCCGAGTACGGCAGGATCGACACGCCATATTTGCCGAGCAGCAGCAGCGGAATGAGCCACCACGAGGTGGCGAGCCCGACGGCTGGCGCCCACCAGGCCAGCACCCGCCAGCGGGGCCAGGATCGCTGCCCGGTAAAGATATAGACGACGGCCAGCGTGAGCACGGCAACGACGGACGCGGCATTCATGCCGCTGCACAGCGCGACTGCGACCGCCGACTGGGCGGCGGCGCGCAGCCGCTGCCGGCGGCTCAGCTGCGAGCCCTCGCGCAGCAGCCTGACCAGTGGTATCAGTACCCACGGCAGCATCGCGGCGGGCAGGAACTCGCCGGAATTGATACCCATGAGGCTCAGCCCCCGTGGCGCCAGCGCGTAGCCGAGGCCCGCGGCGATCCGGGTCGCTGGCGTGCCGATGCCGAGGCGTGACGCCAGCCGGACCGTGCCGAGGAAAGCGGCGATGAACACCGCCGTTAGCCAGCACCGCTGCACGACCCAGGCCGGCAGGGCTAGCAGCTTGCCGGCCAGGAAGAACGGGCCCATCGGGAAGAAGTAGCCGACCGCCTGGTTCTGCAGCTGGCCGAACTGCGCCGGATCCCAGAGATGAACTGCTCGCTGCAGGAACCCGAGCGGATCGACAGCCATGTCGATCTTGGTGTCGGCAATGATGTGGCCCGGCCGGGTGACGAACGCCATGGCGGCCAGCAGCAGGCAGCAGACCACGAGCCAGAGCGCGTTTCTGAGTCGCTCGTCGATGGCTGCACCGCTGCCCGGCCGGCCACCACGTTCATGCGGCCCGGTCCACCAGCTCACCCGCCAGCCGGCGCCGCGCTGCACGGTGCCAGACCGCGAGGTGTCGATCATCGCCGGCTACCCGGCATTCCGGGCCGGTGCGTCCAGCGTCGGGCAGCCAGCCAAGCTCCTCAGCCCCGCACAGGCTTCGCCGGGGTGGGATGGCTAAGGATGGACGGGACGAGTCCGCCGATGGTCATGTCTGTAACGCAAACTCGCGGGCCGCCCCCGATGATCTGCACGCGCACTGCGCTGCCACCGCCCGTCGCCGGTACATAAAGCGTATGCAGGCCCGCCGGTAGCTGGTAATAATGCGTCCTGCCGGCCCATTCCACCGACATAGTTGCGGCCGGGCCGTAGTACGACATGCTCATCTGCCACCCCCAGCTGTAGAGCGGAGCTCCGGGAAAGCGCAACCGAACGGGGCTGGCGCCGACTCGCCAGCAGCCTTGCCGGGCGGCCGGCGGGTGGCTAGATCGGCCAAGGATGGCGGCTGCCCAGAACCTGCCGCGGCCATCGAAGATCTTCAGGTCATCGATCACGCCGGCCGGGGACTTCGTCCATGTGAGGTGCTGCGACGGTCGTGCCAGCGCGCCAATTACCCGCGACGCGTACGCATATGGCCCGAACCACGAATAGGTCTCCACCACTGGCGGCACCGGAGTGTCGGCGATCACCGCGCCCTGAGGCATTGCAGCGATGGCTACCCGCGCGGTGGCAATATACGACTTGTTGGCCGCCGTGTTGGTGCTGGCTTCGTAGCGATAGAAGGACACAGACGAGCCGACCAGGAAGAAAGCGACCACGAGCACGGTACCGATTCGTCTCAGCAGCCGTGGCGGGCGGGACCGGCATACCTCGCCCTCACCTGCCACCGGCCAGAACGCCAAACCCAGGCAGATGGCCAGCACAGGCATACTGTCGGCGAGGTAATGCAGGTCCTCGCCCAGAATAGCCGCGCTCACGCCCATGCCGACCCGGCCTACTACTAGAGGCGCTACTGCACTGGCGAAGATCCAGATAGCCAGGATTACCCAAGCCCGCCACGCATGGCGGCGGTACCACAGGCTCGACAAGACGACGGCGCCAGCTACAGCCCAGGAGATCTGAGTCAGAGGCTGGAATTCAGCGGCGAAAGCAAAATCGGGCTTCGCCCCGGCAGCGCCGATGGATAGCCAGTGCCAGGGCCCGCCCAGCGCCGCCGGGATGAATCCCACCCTGATTAGCGACGATGCAAACGTAAGCACGTTGGAGAACAACCCGGGCCGAGTCGGCTGCTGACTAGAAGTAGACAGCTGATTGACGAACAGCGCCGCGTATACGGCCATGAGCACCGCGTAGGTCGCCCACGCTCGCCAGAACCTGCGCAGCGCATAGCCGGTCGCCCTGGCCCAGCTGCCGGAAACCAGATAGCCGGAGGTCAGGCCCAACAGCAGCACTGGTATAAAGACGCCGACCTCGTCGAATGCCAGGCCGAATGCAATCCAGGCTGCGGCCGCGACGGCATGCCGGAGGTGTCCGGTGCGAACATAGGCAACGTGCGCAGTCACGGTCATGAAGATGGAGAGCTGCATCGGCAGCCACTGCAGCGTGGTGGCCCAGAATGACAGGCCTGGCAGCAGGATCGGGCTGAACAGGTAAGCGACCAGCGGGATGAGGATCGCTGGCCGGGATCCGAAGAGGGACCGCAGGAGTCGCAAGAGAGCGAGACCAGCGGCCGCTAGCAGTGCCAGGTTAACTATGGACGCCAGCGTCCAGTCATAGACCGAGATCCTGCTAAGCACCCAAGTCAGGGCGAGGCTCCCGGGCATCAAGTGGCCACCGTAATTGGTGCCGAGGAAGTGCCAGCCGAGTTGGCTCTTGAGCGCCCAGTCGAACAGCAGGTAGTCATCCTGCCGGAAAGCGGCGTGTTTTAGCGCTAGGCCTGCCGCGACCAGTTGGGCCACTATCAGCCATCCGGCAGCTAGCGTCACCCAGTTGCTGCGAAGCCACTCGGCAGCCTCACTCCTGTCTGCGGGAACGGCCGCCACAATGTCCCCGACCTGCACAATGTCCCCGACCTGAGCCGCCGCAACCGCTCTCCTGGTCGAAGTCGTCTTATGGGCGCCTTTCATGCCGATAGACTACATAAGCCACGCCCGTGGCCAGGCAGCTTGCACGGTTCCCGCCGCCTCTTTACTGCCAGGACAGCAGAGGTCCATGACCGCGGGTCGGCCAATCAGAGGCCGATAACGAACAGCGCCAGCCACAGGACTTCACAGCACAGCATCGGCACGTCCCGCATGATGAGGTCCTCGACCGGCTTGTCGGTGCCGCGAGATGTCAGCCGCTCGAACCTGGCCAGCGCAGCCGCCAGCGGCAGGGCGCTGGCGATATGCCAGCCCCGGGTCCAGGCACCGTCACTGCTCAGTGCCCAGAACACATACGCCGACACCATGGCGACCGCTGTGGCATGCTGACCGATCCGGAGCCCGGTCGCGGAATACCAGCTCATGACCGGACGATGTCCGGCCACCCGGCATCCAAGGACCCGGAGCTCGCAATAACGCTTGGCGGTGGCCACCAGTAGCGCGCCGAGACTGCAGACCAGCAAGAACCAGCCAGACGGACGGACGTGGGTGGCGATAGCGCCGCCAACGGCGCGGAGCACGAATCCCGAGGCCACGAACGCAAGCTCGATGACGGGCACGTGCTTGAGGACCGCCGAGTAGAGGAACGACAGCGCCAGGTAGGCCGCGACCACCAGGCTGAGTCCGGGTTCGGAGATGAGCAGGCCGACCGACTCGGCGGCGGCCGCGAGTACCGCCGCCACCACCAGGGCCTGCCGCCGCGGCAGTTGCCCGGCCGCCACCGGGCGGTACCGCTTGCGCGGATGCAGCCGGTCATTGTGGGCGTCAACGACGTCGTTCACGAGGTAAACGGCGCTCGATGCCGCGACGAACGCGGCGAACGCGGCGGACGCGTAGGCGAGTCCGTCGTTCCTGCCCATCGATGCCCCGGCCAGCGGCGCTGCGAAAACGAGCAGGTTCTTGGGCCACTGACGCGGCCGGCTGGTCCGGACGACAGCGGTGAGCCAGGCGGTCTTCCCGACCCGGAGTGCGACGGCACCGCCGCCGGTGCTGGCGGCGTCAGTCATCGCCGAGCGCCTCCGGTCCCCTGGCCGGCCGACAGCCGGCGGCGATCAGGCTGGCCAGCTGGCCAGCGCTGCGGTCCCAGTCGAACTGGGCCGCCCAGGCGCGGCATGCCGCCGCGATCTCGGCCCGCCGGGCGGGCGCCGACAGTTCCTTGAGCGCCAGCTCGGTGACATCCTCGAGCGTCTCGCCCGGCCGGACGAGCCACCCTGTCTCGCCGTGACGGACCGCGTCCCGCAGGCCGTCCACGTCGAAGGCGACGGTTGGTACCCCGAGCGCTGCCGCCTCCAGCACGCACAACCCCCAGCCCTCGCCTTGTGAGGTGTTCAGGTGCAGCACCGATCCGGCCACCGCCGCGCGCTTGGCATCCTCGTCCAGGTAGCCGCGCAGCCGGACGGTTCCGGCCAGCCCGCGGCGGTCGATCTGGCTGGCCAGCGGCCCGCTACCGGGACCGCGGCCGATCACGTCAATGCTCACGCCGCTCCGGCCTAGCCGGTCGGCGACGCCGAGCACGAGTTCGGCGCGCTTGTGCGCGACCATCCGCCCCACCCACGTGATGGTGGCCGGCGGGATCTGGCGGGCTGCGGGCGTGACAGAGGCCGCAGCGGTCAGCCCGTTGGGGATGATCTGCACGGACCCGGTCCAGCCGAGCCGCTCGGCCATGGCCCGTGCGGTGGACTGCGAGACGGCGACGCACAGGTGCCGTCGATAGGCACGGCGTGCTACCGGCCCTTCCAGCAGGCGGCCTGCAGCTGCCAGCAATGCCGGGAAGTGCACGCCGAACTGGGCATCGTGCACATGATGCATCACGCAGATAATGGGAACGCGGCGCGGCATTACCCACGGCGTGAAGAATGGTATGCCGTTCTGGCAGTCGATCACGGCATCGAACCGTCGCCGCCGCAGCAGGAGCCAGCCCAGCACCCGCGGGTAGACGGTGAACCGCGACCCGAGCCGGATGACCTCTATTCCGTCCTGCCGCTCGCCGGCCGCCTGCCCAGCGCCCCGCGCGGTCAGGAAGGTGACGACAGCGCCGCGGCGCACCAGGCCCAGGGCCATCTGCCAGGCATAGGTTTCAGCCCCGCCAGCCTCCGGGTGCCAGATGTCGCGCCAGTTCACCAGCACGATCCGCAGGCCGGCCACCGACGACGGGCCGCTGCTGCCTGACTCGGTCCTGGCGGGCTCGGTCCTGGCGGGCTCGGTCATGGCGGGCTCGGTCATGGCGGACTAGCGTGCACGATGGCGGCTGGCGTTACGGCGCCAGCGGGCAGTCCGGGACCTGCCGGCAGTCCTGCACCGAGCGGCTCACCGCCAGGTCCCGCCGCGGCCACGGCCCCCTCGCTCCAGGTCGATTGGGATCGCAGTGCCAGCCAGATCCCGGCTACCTCGGCGAACGCAGTCAACGAATGCCGCCAGACGGAGAAGGTGGAGCCGGGGATGTCGCGCCAGCGGACGGGGATCTCGGCGATGCCCGCGCCTAGCTGCCTGCATCTGGCGATGAGCTCGATGTCGAAGGCGAATCCAGCCGTGCCGAGGTCCATGGCTGCACGCCTGGCAACGGGGCCAGCGAAGAACTTGAAGCCGCACTGGGTGTCCCTGGCACCGGGCGCGACCAGCCGGGCCATGCCGCGGAACACCGCGGCGCCCGCCTTGCGCACGATGCTGTGCCTGTCCTCCACGATCGAGTCGGGATGCGCCCGCGACCCGATCACGACCTGGTGCCCGGCGAGCAGGTCCTGGATCGCCACATCGAGCGCGGACAGGTCAGTAGCCATGTCCGCATCGCAGAAGCCGACGAACCTGGCACGGCTGGCCAGCAGTCCAGCCCGGACCGCAGCGCCCTTGCCTGGCTTGCCGCAGTGAATCAGGCGGACCGGCACCGGTCCGGGTGGCCAGGCGAGGGCGATGGCGGCGGTCCGGTCGCTGCTCGCGCTGTCGACGACGACGATCTCGACACCGGCCGGCAATTCGGCGGCCTTGGCGCAGAGCAATTCCAGCCCGGCGGCTAGTCGCGCTTCTTCATTGCGCGCGGGAATAATGATCTCAAGCCACGCATGACCTGGAGAGTTGGCCTGATCTGTCACGACATCTGCAAAAGCCAGAGGCTAGTTAGCGCTGACCGTAGTTGTAGAGCTGAGTGTTTGCGGGCTTGCCGTTCGAGACTCCGGACAAGACGGCGCCAGTTCCGAGGCCGGCCCCCACAGCCAGCACGGCACCGACTGCGACCGCAACGAGCAACGCTCTCATTTGCCTCTCCTTCGCGCGTTCCGCCACATCGTATCGGCAACTTGACGTGAGTCGGCGAAAGTATCATCAAAAAGTAATAAGGCGGGCTGTTCCCCACCAGTTCCGTCCTGTTCTCACCGTGGTGAGCGTGGACTGGCAGTCGGAAGGCTCGCTGGAATCTGGTAAATCACCAGGTCAGGACCCGCCAGAACGATCTGGCAGCCGGGTAGCTGACGCACGAACGGATAGTCGGGTCTGATTACTTGCCGACCGCCCTGATCAGGCCGGACGTCCACGATCACGTAGCGGTAGCCGTCCGCCGTCAGTGCGCGGGTGAGCGGGCCGCCGGCTGTGATCAGCCGGCTGACGGCCAGACTGGCGGGATCCTCTGGCGGGATCCGCGTCGAGCCGACCTGTACTCCGTCATCCCAGACGACCGTGCGCGCCAGCAGCCGCGGCCAGGGATCGAGTACGGCCGTACCGTAGTTCCAGCTGAACCGCCGGTATGCCCCCCACGGCAACAGCAGAGCCTTGCCGCTGGTGGTGTCGGAGTTGATGAGTCGCCGGGCTGCGAGCCAGTCAGCCGGATATTCCACCGGCCTCAGCCGGCCCGCCGCTCCCCAGGCCAGGCCGGGCAGCAGCAGCACCGGAGCGACGATCATGGCCGCGGCGACAACCCCGCTGCCCTCGCGCAGCACGACCGGTCGTCGCGCCCGCATCACTGCTGCGACGAGCAGGCCTAGCCCGAGCGCTTCGGCGAGCGCCAGCGGGGCAACGAATTGCTGGCCGTCCCGAAGCACGGCGAAGCCGGGCCAGAAAGTGATCATGTCGCGCAGCAGGGTCCGGCCGGCGCCGGCGATGCCGAGCAGCGCGATCAGCAACCCGACAGCAGCACCGACGCCAAGTCCAGGCCAGCGTCGGCGGCCGAGTACCAGGAAGCCCGCCAGCGAGCCCAGCACCAGGCACAGCCAGACCACCGACGTCGCGCCGCCGTAGCCGGCTGGCACGGTCTGGGCATTCCAGCCGCCGCCAAGCGCGAGCAGGCTGCCCGCCGTACCGGCCGGAGTGTCGGCACGCGCGGCGAAAGCGGCCACCGCGGCTGGGCTGGTATGAACCTGGCGAGCCAGCGACGGGACCAGCCACGGCAGGCTCAGCACGCCGAGCACGACGAGGACGACCGCCGATCTGGCCAGCCTGGACCTGGCGGTGCCGTGCTGGCAGCCTGCCGCCGGCAGCGCGACCAGCCCGGAGATCGACATCGCGGCGAAGCCGCCGACCGCGGCCGGCAGCAACGCGACAACCAGCCGCGCCGACCGCGTGACCAGGCCTCCCATCTGGCCAGTGGGCCAGGCAGGCGGCCTGATAACGACGCCGAGGACCCACGGCAGGCCGGCATACCCGAGCAAGGTCGCCCACTGCCCGAGCAACAGCCGCTCAGCCACGAACGGGTTCCACGCATAGGCGATGCCGGCCGCGATCCTGGCGGGCCAGCGCTCAGCTGAGAGCAGCCTGGCCGCGCCCGCGCACGCCAGTACGAAGATGCCCAGCAGGATGAGCTTCTGAATGACGTCGGCGGGCAGCGCCCTGGCCAGCACGGCCACCACCGCATCGCTGGGCACTGCCCTCGGCAGCGTTCCTGACAACCCGAACATCGCCGCGTTGAACTGTGGATCCGGCACGAAGACCATGTCGTAACTGAGCAGGTATCCAGGCCCGATGCCGGGGCCGAGCGCCAGCAGGCCGAGGCACAAGCCGACCAGCGCGCCGACGACCCCGCTGCCGGGCCGGATCCGCCGGCTGGCAGCAGCCCGGCCGGCCACGTGAAGATCGGTGCTGGTTTGCTCGGTCATTGCGGCCAGAGTGTAGTTCGCCCGGCACGCCCGGCTGGCCTAGCGATGCGGACCGGATACCTGCACCGCGGGCAGCATCGCCTCGTACACGGTCAGGTCAGCGGCGCCGCTGGGCGCCGACGATGCGGCCAGGGCGAGCGCGTGCCGCAGCATGTCCGGCCATGACCAGGCCAGCGCAACGCCCGGAACCAGGCCGGCCACCAGCGCGTCGCGGAAGGCTGACTGCCGGTGGGTCCGCGGCTGGGTCGGATCCGCCGCCGAGCCTGCCCCCGGATCCTCCGCCGAGCTGGCAGCCGGATCTGCGGCCGAGCTGGCAGCCAGGCCTGCAGCCGGGCCAAGCTCGGCCCGCCATTCGCCGGCCGCCGTGACGGCCCGCACTCCCCGGCGGGTGAGCAGCACGACCGAACTGTCCTCGGCCGCCGCGATTCCGGCCTGGCCAGCCCCATCATCGCGGTCAGGTCCCTGGCTGCCGGCGGCCAGGTCCGGAATGATCAGCGCAGGCCGCCGGGCAGCGCCATGGTGCAGCGCACTGCCGCCCGCGTCGAGCACGACGGGGACGCCCGCGCGGGCCGCATAACTCACCAGTGAACCGTAGGTCTCGGCGGGAAGGCCATCGGGCAGGCTGCCGCACAGCACGACGGCCGTGGCGCCGTCCAGCAAGCTGCGGTAATCCGCCGCCAGTCGGCCGAGTTCCTCGGTGGTGATGTAGGGGGCGGGCTCGGCAAAGCTAGTGAGCTGTCCGTCGAGGTCGTCGGCGATCTGCACGACCCGCCGCGACTCGGCGCTGATCCAGGTGAACTGGGTCGGTATGGCCGCCCTGGCCAGCTCGCTCCTGATCAGCTCCCCCGCAGAGCCGCCAGCGAGCCCCGCCGCCACGACCTCATGCCCGAAGGTGTGCAGGAACCGCGCCACGGCCAGCCCTCGGCCGCCGGGCCGGTACCGGATCTGGCTCACCGCGTTGGCCGCACCCACCTGCACCCGCGTCGCCTGGTAATGCACGAGCAACGCCGGATTGAGTGTGACAGTGACGATCACCCGGCTACCTCTGCGGCCAGCAGCGCACCGAGCTCCCAGCACGCCTCAAGCTCCGCGTTGCCGGGCGTGCCAGTGACCGTGACCGGTGGCCTGACCGGCCGCCAGCCCAGGCCGGTCGTGATCGACTCCACCGCGCGGACTGCTCCGCCGGTGTCGCTGGCTCCGTGCACATACAGGCCGTATGGCCGCCGCCTGGTGGCCTCGAGGCAGGGATAGTAGATGCCGTCGAAGAAGTGCTTGAGCGCGCCGGACATGTAGCCGATGTTCGCCGGGGTACCCAGCACGTAGCCGTCCGCCCCGAGCACGTCGACCGGACTGGCCACCAGGGCGGGGCGCACGATCACCTCGACGCCCTCGATCTCATCAGTGCCTGCTCCGCTGGCTACGGCCTCGAGCATCGACTGCAAGGCCGGCGAGGGAGTGTGATGAACGATGAGCAGCGTGGGCATCACGCCTGAGCCTAGGTGATCGCGCCTTCGTCCATGCCACTGATGGCGTTCGGCTACGGTGGCCGGATGACCCGGCCACGTACCGGCAGCCCGAGCACCGGCAGTACCGCCGTTGGCAGCTCGGTCATCGGCGGTGCGGCCATCGGTAGCGCGGCGCTCGATGTCTGCTGCGTACTGGCGTTCGTGGCCATCGGCCGCCACACCCATCACGACGGTGACAGCATCGCCGGACTCTGGCACACCGCGTGGCCGTTCCTGGCCGGCCTCGCGATCGGACTCGCGGCGGCCAGAGCGTGGCGGCGACCGCAGTCGATCAGGCCGGCTGGCCTCGGCGCCTGGCTGGGCGCGGCAGGTGCCGGAATGGTGCTCCGGGTGCTGGCTGGCCAGGGAACCGCGCTCGCGTTCATCGTCGTCGCGCTCGCGTTCCTCGGGCTGTTCATTCTCGGCTGGCGGGTGCTCGCGCGGATCGTCGCGATGAGGCTGCAGGCAGCCCGCTGACCGCGGCTGTCTGAGGCCCGGCGGCGCCGACCGCGGCAAGGCGGTCGGCGGTCGCTGCACGCGCAGCTCACGCACCTCTCCTGCCCCGGCAGTATCTGCTGTTAACAGCGGGGTTGACTGCCCAGCACTCCATCACCGCATACTCGATGACAGGGCCCGAACTGCCGGGGACGGGCCAGCTCAGATCGGGAGAGGCGCCCGGAGCATGGGGCAGTTCCGCCGGACGGCTACGGGCTTGATAGCGGCAGGCCTGCTGGCGACGGTGGCTGGCTGCGCGCCCGCCTATAACTACGCGGCCGACTCGGCCGACCACGCGTACTTCAGGGTCCCGTCCAGCTGGCAGCCGATTAATCCGCAGCAGCTGGCCGCCACTCAGGCGTCGGAGCTGGCGAACTCGGCGGCGGGGCCGGCTGGCGGCTCGCTGGCCTGGTCCCGTGCCTACGCCGCACAGTGGAATGGCGCCGCCGGCGCCTTGCTGACCGCATCGACCGAGCCTGTGGTGTATGCCAGCGTCCAGGCGCTGGGCACGCCGCTGCGGGAGGCGCTCAGCTTCAACTTCATGCGCGACCTGCTTTTCCCCGTGACGCCGGGCGCACGGCAGCAGGCTGCCTCGGCCGGCGCCAGGCTGGCCGGCTTCACGCTGATCAGCAGCACCGTCATCACCACGCACGACGGCGTGCGCGGCATCAACGAGCTGTACGAATACACGATCAACGGCCTGCCTGATGCCTTTGATCAGACCGTGCTGACCAACAGCTCGACCACCAAGCTCTACCTGCTGCTCGTGCAGTGCTACCAGAGCTGCTTCGTCGCGCATCAGGCACAGATCAAGGCAGTCGTCGACTCATTCACGGTGCGAGGTTCCTGATGCAAGATCCGGCCAGAAGGCCGACCCGGCGGGCGCTGGCACTCTGGGACAGGCTCAAGTTCATCATCGCTCTGGTCCTGCTGTGGTTCATCGTCGTCTGGTACCAGATGTCCACCGATGCGATACTCAGCTTCCGTGACGCGGCCGTCCAGCAACTCCAGGTCAACTCCGGCATCGGGCGCTGGCTGCTGCTGCTGCTCGTCATCGAGGTCGTCAGGCAGCTGAGCTTCCTCGCGGCCGAGCGCTCGCAGCGTTACTACCGAGCCTCGACCGCTGTCTTCCACGAGACCGACCGGGTCGCGCACAGGCTCAGTGACTACTCCAGGTTCCGGATCTCGCGCGCGCTCAAATGGCTGCTGGTCATCGCGATCATCGCGGTGATCCTCGGTGCCGTCTACGGCACCACGCCGGTGCTCGGGCTGTTCAGGGTCCCTGCGTCGATCGCGCATGCGCTGCCCATCATCTTGTACTTCATGGTGCTGATGATGCTGGCCGTAGGCCAGTTCGCGGCGATCTTCTGGTTCCTGTCCAGGGGCGGCGTCGATGTCTATTACCCGGGCGATGTGACGACCCGGTTCGCCGATGTGTGGGGCCAGGATCATGTCCTGGACAAGGTCCGGGAGAACATCCTCTTCCTCGAAGACCCCGAGTCGATCGAGGAAAAGGGCGGCTACGTGCCTGGCGGCATCCTGCTGTGGGGACCGCCGGGGACCGGCAAGACCCTGATGGCCGAGGCCGTGGCAGGCGAGACAGGAAAGCCGTACGTCTTCGTTGACCCCGGCGCATTCATCAACATGTTCTTCGGCGTCGGCGTGCTCAAGGTGAAGTCGCTGTTCCGTAAGCTCCGCAAGCTCGCCGTCCGCTACGGCGGCGTGATCGTGTTCTTCGACGAGGCCGATTCTCTGGGCAACCGCGGCGGCAGCGTCGGCGGCCAGGGCAGCAACGCGCGAGTCGCGCAAGCCGGGTTGCCCGGCGGCAGCATCGGGCCCGCCGGGCTGCTGACCGCATGCAACGGTTTCAGCTATCTCGCCCCGCACACCCAGTCGGCCCTGTACGCGCACGCACTCGGCGACCGGACCGCAGCCGGCCCGGCGGCATCCGGACCGCGGCGGCCGGGCCGGTTCCGGCAGATGGTGCCGACCGGCATGGGCATGGGTGGCGGCGGCATGGGCACGCTGCAGGCGCTGCTGACCGAACTCTCCGGGTTGAAGAAGCCGCGCGGCTTCTTCAACCGGGTCGTCCGGCGGACGCTCGGCATGCGCCCGAAACCGCCGCCGAAGTACAGGATCCTGGTGATCATGGCCACGAACATGCCCAGCGCGCTCGACGAGGCGCTGCTGCGGCCAGGCCGGATCGACCGCATGTACAGGGTCGGCTACCCGTCGAAGGAGGGCCGGAAGCGCACCTACGAGGGCTACTTCTCCAGGGTCAGCCATCAGGTGACGGCCGAGGAAATGGATCACCTGGCCACGATCACCCCGTACGCGACCGGTGCCAGCATCAAGGACCTGGTGAACGAGTCCCTCATCGCCGCGCTGCGCGACGGGCGGACCACCATTACCTGGCCCGACGTGCTCAAGGCCAAGCTGGCCAAGAGTGTCGGACCGTCCGAGGGCGTGGAGTACATCGAAAGGGAACGGCACGCCGTCGCACTGCACGAAGCTTGCCATGCGGTCGTGAGCTACCTGGTGCAGACCCGGAACGTCATCGATACGGCGACCATCCAGAAGGGTGCCGACTACCTCGGCTTCGTGAAGCCCATCCCGATCGAGGAGCAGTTCACCTCCTGGCGCAGCGAGTACGAGGCGGACATCATGGTCAGCCTCGCCTCACTGGTGGGCGAGCGGATGTTCTTCAACGGCGACTCAAGCTCGGGCGTATCCGGCGACCTGCAGAGCGCTACGACCATCGCGCTGGCGATGGAGGGCCTGTGGGGAATGGGCAGCCAAGTCGGGTCCTACGGTGCCACCAGGGCTCCGCACGACGCGCATCCCGTGGTAGACGGCAACGATCGAAACGTCCTGGAGACGGCACTCGGCCAGCGAGCCGAGGCGCATCTGACCGCGCTGGCGGACCGGACCAGCGCGCTGCTGGCCGAGAACCGGGCCAGCGTGCTCGCAGTCGGCCACGCGCTGGAAGAACACAAGACGATCAGCGGCCAGGACGTCACCGCGATCATCACTGGTGCCGAGGGTCCGGTCGTTGACGGCCGGCCGTACCGGCAGCCGGAGTTCGCCGCCGAACTGGAGGCTTATCACCAGCGCGCGGTGACCGCGCACGCCAGTGACCGGAGCCTGCCATTGCCGGTCCCCGTGCCCTCGCCGGCGGTCCTCGCGGCAGCGGCATCTGCAGCCGCAGCGGAGCTGAACAGCCGGCTGCCGTCCGTCGATCGCCGGGCTCAGCCCCCTGCCGACCACCGCGCGCAGCCGCCCGCCGAGCCGTAAATCCCACCCCGGCGCCGACGGCGCTGTGCCGGTCCGAGGGCGGCCGCAGTGCGGCCGAGTCGGCACGATCCGACGTGCAGTTTGGGTCCGGGCCGACGCTGAGCTTCCGCCGGCGGACCCGCGGGCGGCTTGACCAGGGTGGCCCCTTTTGCTGGCCGCCACGCCGACTTGATCCGGCCTGCAGGTGCCATGACCTGCGGCAATGCATCCCCTAGGCTCAACCCCAACGTGAGCCGCCGCGGGGGCCGGGGCGGTTCGAAGATCACTTTTCCAGGGTCTGAGCTGACGGTGAGCTCATCGCGCGGGGGGGAGAGACCGGTCCAGTGGCACGCATCAGGACCGGCCGGGAGTTACTGGCCAGCGGCGGGTTAGCCGCGCTGTTAGCCGGCGCCGTGCTGACCGGCGCCGTACTGGCTGGCAGCGCGCTACTCGCGACGGCCGCCCCGCACAGCAAGGCCAGCCTCCCGGCCGCGATCCTGACGTCCGGGGCGAACTTCGGATTATCCGGCACCATCAGCAACCTTGCGCCGGGCGTCCCGGCCAGCCTGCTGATGACAGCCCACAATCCGTTCACCGTGCCGATCACGGTCACCGGGATAACCGTGTCAGTCACCGCGGTGCCGGCGGCCTGCGCCTTGTCGTACTTCACCATCAACGGACAGGCCCTTACTGGCAGCCCGCCAGCCGCGACAGTCGCGGGCCTGTCGCAGCCAGTCCCGGCGGGCGGCACTGCGAGCTTCCGGGTCGGCATCCTGCTCGCCCGGACCGCACCGAACGCCTGCCAGGACGTCACGCTGCCGTTCAGCTACAGCGGCACCGCTGTGCCCTCGTCGAGGCATCCGCACGAACCGCCGGGCGGTATCGGCGGATCGCCGGTCACTGTAGTCAGCTCGCGTCCCGACCCCTCGCTGGCTGGCCAGCGGGTCGCCTTCACCGCAGAGCTGCGCACCGGCTGGTGGCAGGGCGGCTCGCCGGCCGGCGGCGTGACCTTTTACCTGTGCCTGGCGCCAGCCACACTGCCAGCCGGATCCGCGTCGGCGCTCTGCCAGCGGCCGGCCGCGCTTGGCAGGCCAGTGCCGGTCAGCGGGAACGGCCGGGCCACGCTCACCACGGCGGTCCTGCGGCCCGGACGGCACCCGATCTTCGCTATCTTCACCCCGGCCGGACAGGCTGGCTCGCCCAGCTACTCCGACACTGTTAACCAGGTAGTCGAGGTCTCTCGGCCGTGCGTCACCGGGCCGGGGCACCGGCACCGGCACGGCCCGTGCCCGGCCACGGTGGCGTCATGACACCGGGCACATCATGGCGCTGGCGGACCGTATATTTCTCCGCGCTGGTCGTGGCCGCGCTAGCGCTGGCACTAGGCGTGGCCGCCGCAACCTCGGACCTAACCGGCTCCGGGGCGGGCCAGGCTACGACCGGCACGGTGGCCCTGAGCGTCGATGGCCCGGCCACTCACGTGTGCGATTACGGCAGAGTGGTTCCTGGCGATCTGACTGGCTCTGCCGACTGCGCGTTCTCGGTCAGGTACGACGGCTCGATCACCGCCTACCTGTCGCTTTCCTTGCTGGTCGCGTCGGCGGCCGGCCCTGGCGGGCAGCCACTCTACGACGGCAGCAACTCGGACGGCCTGACGCTGCACGTCAGCGACGGGCACCGCAGCTTTACCGTGCCGACCGGGCCGGGCACGACTGGGGGGGCGTGCCCGGCCGGGTCTACATGCTGGACCGCGGCCAGCGAGCTGGCCGGCTGGTATGCCGGCACGTCACCGGACTTGACCTTCTCCAGCGGAGACGCTGTCACGTTCACCGTCATTCCGCATTTCCCGGTCACGGCCGCGGCCGCTTATCAGGGCGGCACCGCCACCGTGACCCTCACCGTCCAGGCAGTCCAGGCACCGGCCAACCCGCTGCCCGGAGGCTGCACCACCGCCACGATCGGCCAGCCGTGTCCGGCCAGCGGGTCCTTCACCTGGAGCTGACAGATGACCGCGGTTACCCGAAGCAGGCCAGGCAGTCATGCGCGGCACAAGACCCGGTCCGGTGCTCGCGCAGCCCGGCTGACACTGATCATGCGGGTGATGTCCGCCGTCGGTACCGTCGCGATCTCGTCCGCTGCCGCGCTGGTACTCGTCATCGCGATCGCGACACACTTTCCCTCCCGCGGCGGCCAGTACGCAGCGTTCGGGCATCCGCTGCTCAGCGTGCTGTCCGGGTCAATGACGCCGGTGATCAGGACCGGAGACCTGATCATCGACGATCCGGTCAGCTCCGCTCAGGCCGTCGCGCTGAAGCCAGGACAGATCATCAGCTTCCGGGCCGCCCCCGGCAGCACCAAGATCCTCACCCACCGGATCGTCGCCAGGCAGGTCATCCATGGCGTCGTGGAGTACCAGACCAAGGGCGATGCCAACAACGCCCCCGACGCCGCACTCAGGCCAGCCACCGACGTCGTCGGCCTGCTCGCGGCGGTCATCCCGCGCGGCGGCTATCTGCTCGCCGCGCTGCACCAGCCGCTTGTGCCGGTCCTGCTGGCGGTCTCGGCCGTGCTGTTCTTCCTGGCCGGGCCGCTGTTCCGGCTAGCCAGGGACATGGACAAGCGGGAAGACAGCAACACCAACTAAGGGGGACAAGTTATCCATGGCGTCACTCAAGAAGCGGCTCGCCCTCGCGGCGGCCACCGCCACGACGGTCGGAGCGGTCACCACACTGGTGGCCGGGTTCACCTTCGGCCTGTTCAGCGCCACCGAGTCCAGCGGGGCCAACACGTTCACCGCCGGCACGGTAACCGTCGGCACGACCACTCCCGCGTCCGTTACCTGCACGGTCACGGTGCTGCCTGGCGACTCCTCAACCGGAGCCCCCATCGACAGCACGGCTGCTCAGCAGTGCACGTACAACGTCCAGTACACCGGCACGGCGAATGCCTGGCTGGCCGTCGACATGACGGTGGCGAACGGTACTCCGGCGTTGTTCAGCAGCGGCTCGGCGACCGGGCTGCAGTTCTACCTGAAGGACAGCACGAGCACCTACGTGACCAGCACGGCCACCGATACTGGCGGCGGCGGCACTACTTATACCCAGCAAGGCGGCACGTCGGCACCACTGCCCGCGACCGGGATCAGCAACCTGCTGGTGAGCACGTCTGAGGCGACAACCGGACAGGTCGTCAATTTCAAGCTCGACTATGCCCTGCCGCTGGACACCGGCAATACCTATAACACGTCCCCGACGGCCGCGAGCGTGACGGTCACCCTGACGTTCCATGCAGTGCAGGCCAGCAACAACGCGCTCCCCGGTACCTGTGCTGCCGGTGCGCAGTGCAACGCCGGTGGCGGCTTCGCGTGGAGCTGACCTGAGTGCACGCCCGGCACGCAAGGCGCAGTGGACAGCGGCGGCCGCTCCGGCGGGCGGCCCCGCTGGCCCCGGCGCTTGCGCTGGCGCTGCTGGTCTCGGGCACCACGGCGGCGCGGCTGTCGGCCACCGAGAGCAGCAGCGCCAGCACCATCTCGGCCGGATCGGTGACGCTGACCGCCAGCGCCATTTCCGGCTGTCCGGTCACCGGCCTGCTGCCGGACAACTCCGCGACCGCCTGCAGCTTCACTGCCAGCTACAGCGGTTCCTCGGCCTACCTGGCACTGAACGTACTCATCGAGACCCAGGCCGGCAGCGGCGGCAGCACGCTCTACAACCCCGCCGACGCCAGCAACGACCTGCAGGTTTCCGTGACCTCCAGCAGCCCGTCGGCGACCTATAGCGTGCCGACTGTATCGACCACCTGCCCGGGCAGCCCGCCGCCTGGGTCCACCTGCTACGAGCTAGACAACGAGCTTGTTCAGACTGCCGCGCTGACGAGCGCGACAGTCACCTTCAGTGCGTCGGTCAAGCTGCCGGGCAGTTCAACGACGGGTTACCAGAACGGCACCGCGCAGATCATCATGACCGCGCACGCCGTGCAGTCGAAGAACAACACCTTGTCCTGCACGACGACACCGACGGCAGGCTCGCCCTGCACGCCGTCGGGATCCTTCAGCTGGAGCTGAGATGACAACGGGTCAGTACGCACGGCGAGCGTCGCGACAGCAGCGGCTCATCGTCGCGGCCACCGTGATCTTCGCGGTCGGACTGGCCCTTACCGCGCCTGACATGGCGCTGGCCGTGTTCGCCAGCCAGCCGGCCGCCCAGACCGCGAGCGTCACCGCTGCCACGATCTCGCCGCCGACCGGGTTCTCCGCCAGTGCGAGCGGGACCACCTCAGCCAGTCTGTCCTGGTCCGCGCCAGCCACCCTGACCGGCTACACCCTGTCCCAGTCACCCGGCACGCTGGCAGGCTGCTCGGCCACTCCGGCGTCGGGCAGCACTAGCTGCACGGCTACCGGACTGTCGCCAGCCACGACCTACACCTGGACCATGAAGGCGGTCTATAACAACTGGCAGAGCACGTCGGTCCAGGCTACGGCGGAGACGTCGTTCGGCTCGTCCGACCTTGGCAACGGCATCGCCTCGTGCTTGCTGCTGTCGCTGCTGTGCGACGGACCAAGCGTCACCGCGACAAGCGGCGCCAGTGAGCTGATCTTCGTCTACCTCAAGGGCACGTTACTGAGCAGTTCGCCGATCAGCGGTGTCACCGGGCCGTTTACCTCGTCATCTCAGGTCGCCAGCGTCGGATTCCCGACCGGGACCAGTGGTAACTTCCTGGCCGTCTTCAAGGCGACCGGCAATGGCAGCACCGGTACCGTGACCGTCCACTTCGGCGGCTTGTCGGTGCTGCCGACCGCCTGGGTCGACGTCGTGCAGCTTGGCTCGGGCGAGGCTCTGCTGGCGTGCTCGAGCTGCACTGGAGCCGGTACCACGACGGCGGGGAACCAGAACGCGACAGCGTCGCTGACAATTCAGCACGTGGCTGATTCCGAGATCGCCTTCCTCGGCTCGACCAACGGCGCGTTCACCACGCCGTCCGGCTTCGCCAGCATCGCCGGTGGTGGCTCCAATAACTACGGCACCTACGCCAGCCTGGTAGTCCAGTCTTCCGCCAGCTTCAGCATGGGCGCCACCGGCAAGGACTGGGGCTCGATCGCGGTGGAGATCCAGCCGTAAGTTGGCCCTGCCTGCCAGCTACCGAGGCGCGATGCGGACCCCGTTCCCTCAGCTTTCGGCCTGCAGGCCCGCCAGCAGATAGCTGCCCGCCGCAAGCCCGCGCCGGACAGCGTGCGCAGTGCTCGCAGCGCTCTGGCCCGTCGAGTCGAGCGCATGTGCCTCCAGCCCGCCAAGCTCGGCGAACTGCCGGTGCAGGGACAGCACTGGCTCCCGATCGGTGAGTGCCTGCCCGCCGCGGCCGGCCGCGCGGCTCAGCGTGGTGGCCTGATCAGGGCGCAGCACAACGTAATGCAACGGCAGCCCCGCTGCGACACTCCTGCCGCGGAACGGAGCCAGGAACCACGGGCCGACGATGCCATCGCAGATGACCTGGTAGCCACCCGCCGTGCTCTTGCCCGCGCCCGGCGGTCCGGTCAGCACGATGACCTGACCGGAGTGGGCGCCCGCGGCCTGGGCTGTCATCGATGCTTCCGGGTGCCGCCGGTCCCGCCGCCCGCCTGGACAATCAGAGGTCGAGCCGGCGAGAGAGGTCGGACGCCATGAGCCCGTCCGGGTCGACCTCGGCGCGGACCTTGCGGAATTCCTCCAGGCGCGGATACATCGTTGCCAGCATCTGCGGGCTGACCCGGGAGTCCTTGGCCAGGTATACCCGGCCGCCGGCTGCGGCCACCTGCTCATCTAGCCAGTTCAGCAAGACCTCGAGGCCGGGCGTGTGAGCCGGGAAGTCCAGCGCCAGGGTCCAGCCCGGCAGCGGGAATGACAGCAAGCCCTCGTCACCGGGACCAAAGCGCTTGAGTACGGTCACGAACGACGGAGCGCGCGCCTTGCTGATTCGCTCGACGGACTTGCGCACGGTCTGCTCCTGTCCGAACGGCACGACGAACTGGTACTGGCGGAACCCGGCCGGCCCGTACACCCGGTTCCAGTTTCGGATGCCATCCAGCGGATGGAAGAAGGTGCCGATGGTCTGGATCTCGCCGTCCCGGTGGCGCGGGGCCTTGCGGAACCACACTTCATTGAAGGCCGCAACCGAGTACCGGTTAATCAGAGCAGGCGGGAAGATGTCCGGCGCGCCGAGGCGGGCCGACGGCCGGAACGCGAGCGGCTCGCTGCGGTCCTTCGGGGCCAGGTCCGCCAGCCTGGCGAAATCACCGCTGGTGATCACCGACCGGCCAAGGCTGGCGCCGCTGGCCAGGCAATCCAGCCAGGCAACGGTGTAGCCGTACTTATCGTCGGTGTCCGACAGGTAGGTCATGGCGTCGTCGATGTTGCCGGCCCGCACGGTGTCGACCCGCACTCGCGATGTCTCGACCTTGGTCAGCTGGACGCCAGCGCGCAGGATGATCCCGGTCAGGCCCATCCCGCCGGCGGTCGCCCAGAAGAGCCGGGGTTCGCCCGCCGGCGTGACGCGACGCACGCTGCCGTCAGGCAGCAGCAGGTCGAACCACGGGACATGCCGTGCGAAGCTGCCTGCCAGGTGATGGTTCTTGCCATGCACGTCCGCGGCGATGGCGCCGCCGATCGTCACCTGGCGAGTACCTGGCGACACTGGCACGAACCAGCCATGCGGCAGCCCCGCGACCATGAGCTGCTCCAGGCTGACGCCCGCTTCGCAGGTCACCAGGCCGCGGACGGCGTCCAGGTCGCTGATCCGGTCCAGGCCGGGCGTCATGATCACCATGCCACGATCGTTCTGCGCGGCGTTGTTGTAACTGCGGCCAAGGCCCCTGGCGATCACGCCCCGAGCCGGCGCGTCCCGCAGCAGGTCAATGACCTGCTGCGGGGTCGAGGGCCGGCGCACCTGGGCCGTACTCGGCGCGAGCCTGCCCCAGCCGGTCAGCGCGGCCAGGTCGGCGGTGTGGTCGGGCATCAGGAACTGCTCCTCGCTTGAGGACCGCAGGCTATCGAATACCTGATTCTCCCTCCCGGCCGCGGGCTATCCGCCAGGCCAGGCGGCGAGCCGCAGCGGACTTCGCGAATCACTGACCAGCCGGTCAGCAGATCCTTGTCACACGGCCGCCTCGCCGGTTAAACTGAACATTCAGTCAACCGCGTTGGGAGCGCGATATTCATGGCCACGACACAGGCCAGCTCAGCCGATCCAATCGCTACGACGACCCAGTCCGGGCTCCACGGCCCGTCCCGGCCCGAGGTTCCTGCGCAGCCCAGGCAGCTGCCGCCGGGTCAGGGCGCGGCAACCGGGAAGCAGGCATCGCGGCCCGCGCTCGCGGCCATCATCAGCGAGCAAGAGCGGATCTTCATCCGCCGCCAGCCTGAGTCTGCCCGGCTGGCCGCGCTGGCCAGCGCCTCGCTCGCCGGCGGCGTCGTGTCGAGCTGGCAGATCTCCCGGCCGCAGCCGGTCTGGCTAAGTCACGGCGAGGGCGCCAAGCTCTACGATGTCGACGGCAACGAGTACGTCGACCTGCACGGCGGTTACGGCGTCTCGCTAGCAGGTCATGGTCACCCGGCGATCGTCGAAGCAGTTAAGGCCCAGGTCGAGCGCGGTACCCATTTCGCCCAGCCCACGGAAGCTGCCATCGCAGCCGCCAGTGAGCTGTCGGCTAGGTTCGGCCTTCCGCAGTGGCGGTTCGCGAACTCCGGCACCGAGGCCACCATGGACGCGATCCACCTGATGCGCGCGATCACCGAACGCGACCTGATCATCAAGGTCGAAGGCTGCTACCACGGCCACCACGACTCGGTGCAAGTCTCGGTCTGCCCGGACGATGACGAGGATGACAGGGGGCCGGCGAACCGCCCCAACGGCGTCCCGTCCAGCACCGGCGTCCCGGCGGCCATCACCGATCTCACCCTGATCGTCGGCTTCAACGACCTGGACGCGGTCAGGTCAAGGCTCGAGGAGAACCCCGGCAACATCGCCGGCATGATCCTGGAGCCGATCATGATGAACGCCGGGATCATCAAGCCGGACCCTGGCTATCTGGCAGGCCTCAAAGAGCTGCTGCACGCCCACGGCGCACTGCTCACATTCGACGAGGTCAAGACGGGCCTGACGGCCGGCCCTGGCGGCGCCACCCGGCTGACCGGCGTGACCCCGGACATCGTCTGCCTGGCCAAGGCCATCGGCGGCGGGGTGGCGGTGGCTGCCGTCGGCGGCACTGCCGACGTGATGGGCCATGTCGCGAATGGCGACTACGAGATGGTCGGCACCTTCAACGGCAACCCGCTGGCGATGGCCGCGTGCCGGGCCATGCTGACAGAGGTCGCAACGCCGGATGCCTACGCACGGCTGGACATGCTGCGGCTCCGCGCGGTTGCCGGACTGGAGCGCGAGATAGCGCGCAACGACCTCGACGCTCAGGTGGTAGCGGTGGGCGCGAAGGGCTGCGTGGTCTTCTCCGCGAACCCGGTCCGCAACTTCCGCGACTTCCTGTCGATCCGCGACTCCTTCAGCCACGCGCACTGGCTGTTCCAGCACAACGGCGGAGTCTTCTTGCCGCCATGGGGCAAGATCGAGCAGTGGCTTATCTCGGTACAGCATGACGAGGCGGACATCGACAGATTTGTCGACAACTTTGCTACCTTTGCAGCCGCAGTGCGGCGATAAATCACGGCTGTGGCCCGGATGACGTGCCTGGCGCTGTTATCCGGGAAGGTATCGTTTTCGAATCCGTTATCCCCGAAGCCTTGCGCCGGGCGGCCATTAGAGTGATCCTAGTCACTCAGACATTAGGCTGACGGAACGTTCAGTCAGGCAGGCCACAGGCAGCTCCGCAGGCACCGTGCGTGCTGCGCTGGTCAGCAGCCGAACGGAGCCGAGAAGGGGCGGCGGATGCACCCACGCGAGGGCTGGCAGCCAGACGGCACCCGCCGGCGGCCAGAACTCTCCCGCCGGCAGGCTCTGCGCCGCGGCCTTGCCGCCGCGCTGCTGGCCGGTGGCGGCGCCAGCGTGCTGGACGCCTGTGCGCCCTACCTTGTGGGCGCCAACAACATCCCGCTGCCGCGGCCGAGCAACCCTGTTACCTGGCCGGTCCCCGACAAGCCGATCGCCAGCGGCCTCGCGCCGGAGAAAGGCGCCACGCTCCAGGTTTACAACTGGGTCGCCTACATCAACCAGGCGTGCGTCAACGACTTCGCCAAGAAGTACAACTGCAAGGTCGCAGTGACCACGTTCAACACCATGGACGAGGCGCTGGCGAAGCTGCGGAGCGGGCTGAAGTTCGACGTGTTCATGGGCGTCACGGTGGACGTGCTCGGCGTGCTGATCGAGTCCAAGCTGATCCAGCCGCTGAACCACAGCTACCTGGGGAACATCTCCCAGGCGTGGCCCGACTTCGTCAACCCGTTCTACGACCGCGGCTGGCAGTACACGGTCCCGTACACGATCTACACCACTGGCATCGCCTGGCGGAAGGACCTGGTCACGGAGAACCCGTACACGATGGCTAACCCGTGGCGGGACATGTTCATGCAGCCGAAGTACCGCGGCAAGATCGCCATCCTGGACGACTACCGGGAAGCCATCAGCCTGGGCCTCATGATGAACGGGATCTACGACCTCAACACGACCGACCGGAACCAGATCAGCATGGCCAGGCAGTCGCTGCAGAAGCTGACCAGCCTGGTGGACCTGCACATCGACAACAACGACTACACCGAGGTCCCCGACGGCCAGACCTGGATCCATCACGCCTGGTCCGGTGACATGGCCGCGGCGGCCAGCTACATGCCCAAGGGCGTGCCGGTGGAGGTAGTCCGTTACTGGTTCCCCAGGGACGGCAAGGGTCCTATCGCCAACGACACCAACACGGTGCTGCGATCGGCGTCGAACCCGGTGCTGGCGCACCACTTCGTCAACTACCTGATGGACGAGCAGGTCGCGCTGAAGAACATCAGCTACAACGGCTACATGCAGCCGGTCACGGCGATCACCCCGGAGCTGCTGGTGAAAGAACAGATCCTGCCGCCGACCCTGATGTCGACCGCGGTGGTGCCGGCCGACTTCCGCCGCGGAGTCGGCGAGCTGCAACTTCCCGTCGATGCCGACGCGCTCTGGCAGCAGGCCTGGCTAGTGACGAGTCAGGGGATCTAGCATGCCGACCCAGGCTCCGCCGGAACCGCCCGCAACCGCCCCGAGCGCCGCGCCCGCCGGCCGGCCGCAGCGCGAGCCGAAGCCGTTCCAGCCGAACAAGCTGTTCTGGATACTGCTGGCCGCGCCGGGGATCATCTGGCTCGCGGTGCTGTTCATCATCCCGTTCTACGCGGTGCTGGCGATCGGCGAGGGCAAGCTCCGCCGCCAGGGCGAGACGCCGGTCGCCGTGTTCAACCCGTTCAACTGGAGCTCGGCGAACCTGTCGAACGTCTGGCACGACATCTTCGGGTCGGCAAGCTTCGTGCTGCCCATCGCCTGGCGGACCGTCTGGTACGTTGCGGTCGCGTCGCTGCTCAGCCTGGTGATCGCCTACCCGGCGGCGTACTTCGTCGCCAGGTTCGCGGGCCGCCGCAAAGGGCTGTTCCTGGTGCTGCTCGTCGCACCGTTCTGGATCAGCTACATGATGCGGATGCTGGCCTGGATCGACCTGCTCCAGACCAACGGGTACGTCAACAAGGCGCTGTCGTTCCTGGGCCTGGGCGGCAGCCATAACTGGCTAGGCGGCCACTCCTACACAGTGATCCTCGGGCTGGTCTACGGGTACATCCCGTACCTGATCCTGGTGCTCTACGCGGGCCTGGACCGGATCGACCCGGCGCTGATCGAAGCTGGACGTGATCTCGGCCTGAGCCGGGCCAGCACGTTCGTGCGGGTGACCCTGCCGCTGTCGCGGCAGCCGATCCTCACCGGCATGCTGATCACGGTGCTGCCGATGATCGGCGACTATTTCACCAACCAGCTGCTGTCCACCTCGCCCAGCACATCGATGATCGGCAACCTGATCCAGGGCCAGCTCAGCCAGCCGTCGGCCGGCCAGGGCGCGATCTTGTCGCTGATCGTGCTGCTGGTGCTGATCGTCCCGATGATCTACTACGTGATCGCGACTAACCGGTCCTCACAGGCGGCGTCATGAGCAGCACGGTCGTCAGCGAAGCCGCCTCCACCGCAAAGGCAGCGAGGCCCCGCCGGCCTGGAGTGTTCCGCAACCCATGGCGCGGACCGTGGTTCCTGGAAGGCTTCACCTGGCTGTACCTGATCTGGTCGATCGTGCCGATCGCCATCGCCGTGCTGTTCTCGTTCAACAACGGGAAGTCGCAGGCCACCTTCCAGGGCCTGTCCATGCGCTGGTACTACGGCGACAAGGTCAACTCGATCTGGTACAACCCGCAGCTGCACAGCGCCATCTTCACCACGCTGAAGCTGTCGGCCTACGCCACGCTCATCGCCGTACCGATCGGCGTCGCGTTCGCGCTTGGCATCAATAGATGGCGCAGCAAGATCTCGATGAGCTTCAACTTCATCATGATCCTGTCCTTCGTCGTGCCCGAGCTGATCTTCGGCGTGGCGATGTTCTTCTTGTTCACCCAGCTATTCACGGCCGTCAATCTCGGCACCCTGGCCGAGGTCCTCGGCCTGGTCACCTGGAACGTCAGCTGGCCAGCGATCATCGTCCAGGCCCGGCTGGTCGGCATCGGCAGGCAGTACGAGGAGGCGTCAGCGGATCTCGGCTGCACGCAGTGGCAGACCATGCGCCGCGTCATGCTGCCGCTGCTGATGCCGGCCATCTTCGCCAGCGCGATCCTGGTCTTCTCCGGCGTCATCGACGACTTCGTCATCGTCGACCTGCTGTCCTCGAACGCAACGAATACGCCGATGTCGGTGATCATTTACTCGACCCAGCATGGCGGCAACGGCGGCCCCGCCCTGAACGCGCTGGCGACCGTCATGCTCGCCATGTCCTTTATCGTGGCCGGGCTCGGTTTCATCGGCTACCGGCTGATGACCCGCGGCCAGCGGATCAATGGCCAGCAGGCGCTGACGACCATCGCGGGCGCCGAGGGATAGCTCCTCGCGCTCGGCAGTCAGCCGGCCGGTCACCGGTGACGGAAATGCCAGGAAAGAAAGCTGTAGTGTACATATCAAGAAATAGTGATTAAAGCCAGCAATCGTGACGGCGGAATAGCAGCCTGCTTAACATGGTTAACTCTCGCACGGCCGGACGGATCTAGCCGCGACTGCCGCAGGCAGGGCTGGCGCGAGACCTGGTCCGGCTCCCCACCCCCATGACTGTGACACACCTTCCCATGGCACGGCCGTGAACCGTGACGCGTCGCGAAACGGCAACCGGCCATCGCCGCCGGGATGCCAAGCCGCCCGGGCCTGAGCGGGCCCGGACCAGCAGATTCCGCTGGGCGGCTTGTCCCAGCCAACAGTCGGCTTGACCGCCGGGTGCGCTTCGCGGCGTGCCCGCGCGGCCCGGCTACCCGTGCCACTGCCCGCGCATCCGGACGCGCCTGCATCCGATTGCGCCCAGTCTGACCGCGCTGCTCAACTCGGCGCGCAAACCGGGCGATTGGGGGATAACCAGCAAGGAGAACAATGTCAGTCACTATGGCCGAGCCGGTCATGGAGCAGGAGGCGCAGTTCGAGCGGGACGTGATTCCCTACATGCGCCAGCTGTACCCGGCCGCGCTACGCATGACGCACAACCACAGCGATGCCGAGGATCTGGTCCAGGAGACGATCGCCAAGGCCTACCGGGCCTTCCATCAGTTCACGCCGGGCACCAACCTGCGGGCGTGGCTCTACCGGATCATGGCGAACACCAGCAACAGCACGTACCGCAAGCAGGGCCGGCAACCGCCCCAGTCCCTCTACGGCGACCTGGAAGACGTCCCGATGCAGTCCGGCCCGCAGGCCCAGGTGGTCAAGTCCGCAGAGGCAGAAGCGCTTGAGCGGCTGCCTGACTCTGAGGTCCTGCAGGCCCTCCGGGAGCTGCCGGAGTCCTTCCGCTCGGTCGTCTACATGGCCGATGTCGAGGGTTACCCGTACAAGGAAATCGCCGGCCAGCTTGAGGTGCCCATCGGGACTGTGATGTCCCGCCTGCACCGCGGGCGTCAGAAGCTCAGGAAGAAGCTCACCGCCTACGCGCCGGCCTAGCCGGCCGGCGCGCCAGCCGGGCACCCGACTGCCCGGCTGGCAGTTCCTGATCGGCCAGCTCCTTCTGGTTGGGCTTGTGCCAGCCTGGGAAGGGAAAGCGGCGGAGCCGGCCGGGAACGCGGCGCCATGCCGCCGCGACCCCGTCCGGAATGTCACAAGGGGGGCATCATGGCAGGTCAGATGAGCGGGCCGGACCGGGCCGACAGAAGCAGCGACACCCTGGGCGGACCCGACCCGCGCGATTATGCAGACGAGCTGGGCGGATCCGATCCGGGCGCGGATACTGACGAGCTCGGCGGACCGGATTCGGGCTTGTACTCCGACGAACTGGGCGGGCCTGACGCTCGCGAGGACGAGGACGAACTTGGCGGGCCCGACCCTGGGACCTGGGAGGACGAGCTGGGCTAACTGGGCCGCCCGAACCAGCGAGCCGCCCACCCGGGCGAGCCGCCTACCGAGCGAGCCGCCTACCCGGGCTAGCCGCCTACCGAGCGAGCCGCCTACCCGAGTGATCGCGGCGACCAGGCGATAGCGAGCGCGTCCGCTGCTACCGCACCATCGGGTCCGCAGATCAGCGGGTTCACGTCAAGCGCGGCCAGCTCACTGCCGAGTTCCAGGGCCAGGGCTGACAGCCCGGCGATAGCGGCTGTTACCGCGTCCAGGTCGGCCTGCCGGGCACCCCGGGCGCCCGCCAGCAGCGCGCGCACCCGCAGGCTGTCAATAAGCTCGCGGGCGAGCGCCGGAGTCACCGGCGGCAGCGCGACTGCGCGGTCAGCTAGCAGCTCGACGAGCACTCCCCCGGCGCCCACCACCAGCAACGGGCCCAGCTCCGGATCGGTCACGATGCCAAGCGCCAGTTCCACGCCGGGCGGCGCGGTCTGCGAGACCAGCACCCGCGGGCCGAGGCGGCCGGCTAGGTCCGCGTAGCCGGCGGCAAGCTGGTCGGCGTCGCGCAGGCCCAGCAGCACGCCGCCCACGTCAGACTTGTGCTGGATTCGCGGTTCATCGGTCTTGAGCACGACTGGGTAGCCGATCTGCGCGGCCGCGGCGAGCGCTTCACCGATGTCGCCGGCCGGTCGTGACTGCGTCACCGCGATCCCGTAGTCAGCCAGCAGGCCAAGCAGCGGCGCTCCGCTCGCCTGCCCGGAGGCCAGCAGCGCCGCTCCCCGGCGGCGGCGCTCGTGGTTCACCGGCAGCACGCTCGCGCCGGGCCGGCCTGCCGCAGCCGGCTGGCGGCTCGCGTGGTCGAGCAGATGGCCCAGGGCAAGCAGTCCGGATCTGGTGCCCTCGAGCACCGCAACGCCATGGGCGCGCAGCTGGCTGGCCAGTTCAGGGTCGACAGCGCTGGCCAGGTTGCTGAGCACCGCCAGCGGCTTGCTGGTGCGCTCGGCCGTGTCCAGCATGGCCAGCGGGTAGGACTGATCGCCGTCGAGCTCGTGCACGAGATCGACGGCGAGCGCGACGGCCTCGACCGCCGGGTCGTCGGCCAGTGCCAGCAGCGACCCGGCGAAAAGGTCACGGGTAGCGGCCCCGGTACCCCACACGTCCAGCGGGTTGGCCGGGATCAGGCCGGGATCGAGCAGCTCGGCCAGTCGCCCGAGCGTGCCCGCGCCGACCGAGGCGAACGGCACGCCGAGCGAGTCGGCCAGGTCGACGACATGGGCACGTTCCAGCCCGGAGTCATGCACGGCCGCAAGCCCGGTCCGGCTGCGGTCCCGGCCAGTCCGCCCGTCCGCGCGCACCCGGCGGCCGGTCGCGAACAGCTCAACGGTATCGGTGAACTCGGCCAGATCGCTGACGCGGTGCACGCCGTAGGCCCTGGCCAGGGCCTCCCACCCGCCATCGGCACCGGCCAGTGCGCCGGAGTGCGCGGTCACCATCTCCCGGCCCGCCGCCGAGCTGCCGGCTGTCAGCAGCACCACCGGCACATCTCGCGCCGCGGCCGTGGCCAGCACCTGACGCAGCGCGCGGCCATCCCTGATCGCTTCGAGCACCAGCGCAAGCAGCCGGGTTTCCGGCAGGCTCAGCGCGTAATCCAGGTATGCGGGCGCGGCAGTGACAAGTTCCTGACCGGAGGACACGGCTAGCGTGAAGCCGAAGCCGCGGCGGGCTCTCAGCATCGCCGAGAAGATGGAGCCAGAGTGAGTGACCAGCGCTACCGGCCCGGCCGGCAGCGGATCGGGCTCGGTGTAGCCGATGGCCCGCAGGCCGCGGCGGACGTTGACGAAGCCCATGCAGCCAGCACCGCAGAGGGCCAGCCCCGCGGCGCCGGCAATGGCGGCTAGCCGGTCCCGCAGGCTCGGGCCAGGGCCGGCCGCTATCGCAGCCTCGTGGGCGTTACCGAAGATCAGCGCGCCACTGCTGCCGATATCAGCCGCGAGCGCGAGTTGCTGCTCCAGCGCCGCGTCCGGCACGGCCAGCAGGGTCAGTTCGGGTGCCTCCGGCAGGTCGGTCAGAGCCGGATAGCACCGGCTGCCGTCAAGCTCGGCGTACCTGGGGTTGACCGGGTAAATCCGCGGGCCGGCCGGGCTCTTGGCCACCTCATCGAGCATGCGGCGGCCGAAGCTGCCCGCCCGCGCCGACGCGCCGACCAGCGCGACGCTGCGGGCCTCCAGCATCGTCCGCACGGCGGCGCTGCTGGCGGAGTCGATCTCGCCCTCCGATGGATGCGGAGTTGCCTGGCCTATAGGCCAGGCAACTTCACACTCATGAAGGCCCGGCAACGAGCGCAGCGCTCCTTTCGGCACCGCCGAAGCGTGCGAATCGGGCAACCCGGGCACCGGGGTCATGACCGCCGGTACACCTTGCGCAGCTGACCAGACCGCGCCGCCGACTTCCGGTCGGCGATGGCTGCCTTGGCCGCCTGCATGCCGGGGATGCCGCAGACCCCGCCGCCCGCGTGGGTGGCCGAGCTGCCGTAGTACAGGCCGTCCACCGGCGTCCGGTAGTCGGCGAATCCGGGCGCGGGCCGCATGTGGAACAGCTGCTCGAGTGACAGCTCGCCGTGGAAGATGTTGCCGCCGATCAGGCCGTAGTCGTGCTCCATCTCATACGGGCCGACGATGTCCCGGTGCAGGATCGACGACTTGAAGTTCGGCGCCAGCTCGTTGTAGCAGTCGATCATGCGGTCGGCATAGGCCTCGAGTTCGGCGGTGTGCGGCTCCTCCGCCCAGTCACTGGGGACCCACTGGGTGAACAGCGACATGATGTGGGTGCCCGCCGGGCTGAGGGTCTTGTCGAACGCGGTCGGGATGACGCCGTCGCTGAATGGCCGGACCGCGGGCTTGCCGTCCCTGGCGTCCTGGAACGCGCGCTCGATGTAGTCCATGGTGGGCGCCATCTCAACCGAGCCGGTGTGGTGCTCCTGCAACTCGGTGCCGGGGTCGGCGATGAAGTCTGGCAACTCGGCAAGCGCCAGGTTGATCTTCACGACGCCGCTGCGGGTCTTCCACCGCTCGATGTCGGTGGCGAAGTCGGCGGGCAGGTTCTCCCGCCCGACCTGGTCGAGGAACGCGGTCCGCGGATGCAGCGTGGACACCACCAGTTTCGCCCGGATCTCGTCGCCGTTCTCCAGCACCACGCCGACCGCGCGGCCACCCTCGACCAGCACCCGGGCTACCGGCGCGTTCAGCCTTATCTCCGCGCCGTGCTCGCGGGCGGCCGACTCGATCGCGCCGGACACCGCGCCCATGCCGCCCTCCTGGAAGCCCCAGTTACCCAGGTGGCCGTCCCCTACGTCGCCGATCGAATGGTGAGCCATCACGTAGGCGGTGCCCGGCTCGTACGGGCCCGCCCAGGTGCCGATGACGCCGTTGACCGCCAGCGCGCCCTTGACCTGCGGCGACTCGAACCAGTCGTCCAGCAGGTCGGCGATGCTCATGGTCATCAGCCGGGTCACGTCCGCGACCGTGCGGACATCGAGACCGCGGTGCCGCCAGGCCAGCTTGAGGGTGCCGGTCAGGTCACGGGGCTTGCGTGAGCCGATCGCGGGCGGGACGGTGAGCAGCAGCGGGCCAAGCACGTCGGCCAGCCCGGCGAGCCATGCGTCCCACTTCGGCATCGCGTCCGCGTCCTTCTTGGACCACACAGAGACCGACTCGTGGTTCCGCTTGGCGTCATCTGCATAGAGCTTGATCGATCCGCCTTCGGGAAACGCCTGGTAGTACGGCCCCATCGGGTAGATCTTGTAGCCATGCCGGTTCAGTTCGAGGTCGGAGATGATCGTCGGCGGCAGCAGGCTCATCACGTACGACAGCCTCGTTACCTGGAACTCTGGCGCATCCGGCCACGGCGACTCGGTCGTGGCGGCACCGCCAGTCTTGTGCCTGCCTTCGAGCACGACAGTCCGGGCGCCGGACCTGGCCAGGTAGGCGGCGGCTACCAGCCCGTTGTGGCCTCCGCCGACTACGATCGCGTCGTATGTTGCGGCCATGGGTCCGCCTTCCGTAGGTTTGCGGTTACGCGCCTGCAAGAGTTTGACTGAATGTTCAGTTTAGAAACCTGCTAGCGTGGAGGCAAGAGGAAGTTCCCAGCGGGCCCGGCCCCGACGGAACCGAGAGCGTGATCTCAGAACGACGGCAACATGCAGACAGACGGCGGCAGAGCAAGGGATTATTGCCGTCATGAGAGGAACTGCCTCGATGACAGTCAGCGCGGCGGACGGCGCTGAGGCGCCAGGGACCGCCGATCAGCGGCGCGAGCAGATGCTCCACGCCGCCCTGGAGGTCATTTCCGCGCGTGGCTACGCCGATACCCGCATCGCCGATGTGGCCGAACGTGCCGGGGTCAGCCCGGCTCTGGTCATCTACTACTTCAAGACCAAGGATCAGCTGCTGACCGAGGCGATCCGGTATTACGAGGACACCTGGTATGCGGTCGGCCAGCGCCGGATGCAGGGCCTGCCGTCGGCCGGCGCGCGGCTGGAGGAGTTCGTCGCGATGAGCTGCCTGGCCGATGCCGAGCCGGAGCCCGCCACCTCCTGGCAGCTGTGGCTCGACTTCTGGGCCCAGGCCGCGCGGAACGACGAGGTCGGCAGTGTCCGGCAGAAGTCCGACGAGCGCTGGCGCGAGATCATCGCCACGCTGGTTCAGGATGGTCAGCAGGCGGGCGAGTTCCGTACCGAAGTCGACGCGGTCAGCTTTGCCATCTACCTGTCCACCTTGCTCGACGGGCTGACTATCCAGATCGCCCTCAACGACCCCGTTGTTGACTCGGTGGCAGCTTATGAGCTAAGCATGCGCTTCATAGCTGATCAACTCGGGTTCTCCTGGACTCCCGGCCGCGGCCGGGACGCGGTGAGCCAGCAGGACGCGGCAGAAGGGTAGGTGCGGGATGGCCGGAGGCCGGATCGAGCTCGTGTCGCTGACCAAGCGATTCCACGAGATTGCCGTGGACAACATCGACCTGCAGATCTCCAGCGGTGAGTTCTTCTCCTTGCTTGGCCCGTCTGGCTGCGGCAAGACAACCACGCTGCGCCTCATCGCCGGCTTCGAGCAGCCGACAGCGGGCCTGATCCTGCTGGACGGCCAGGACGTGTCGGCTGTCCCGCCGCACCGCCGCAACGTGAATACCGTGTTCCAGAGCTACGCCCTGTTCCCGTTCCTGACCGTCTTTGACAACGTCGCCTTCGGCCTGCGCAACAAGAAGCTGCCGAAAGCTGACCTTGAGCAGCGCGTCTACTCGGCTCTCGAGCTGGTGAAGCTGCGGGCGTTCGAGAAGCGCAAGCCGGGCCAGCTGTCCGGCGGCCAGCAGCAGCGGGTGGCACTGGCGAGGGCGCTGGTACTGCAGCCGTCGGTACTGCTGCTTGACGAACCGCTCGGCGCGCTGGACGCCAAGCTCCGCCGGTCGCTGAAGGTGGAGCTCAAGGCGCTCCAGGAACAAGTCGGCATCACCTTCCTGTACGTCACCCACGACCAGGAAGAAGCCCTGACGATGTCGGACCGGCTGGCCGTGATGCGGGATGGCAAGATCGTCCAGATCGGCCCGCCGAACGAGGTATACGAGCAGCCCGCGGACACCTACGTGGCCGACTTCCTGGGCGCGTCCAACCTGATGCCGGTCGACGTAGTGTCCCGTGGCCCGGGCTCGCAGTCCCAGGTACGGCTTGGCGAGACCGTTCTCACCGCCGAGCACGGTGGCCAGAGCGCCCCGGACCACGCGCACGCGGTGATCCGGCCGGAGCGCGTCGTCATCGAGGAGTTCGGCTCCGCAGGCCCGAACCGGGTGCCCGCCATGGTCGAACGGCTGGTCTACCTCGGCGCCGCCACCCAGGTCTTCCTCCGCCTTGCCGCGGGCCCGGACATTCAGGCTCTGCTGCACAACGACGGCGGTGGCCAGGAGCACCTGGCGCACGGCACTCCGGTGCATGCGTACCTGGCCCCGGACGCGCTCCGGGTGCTGAGCGGGGGCGCCGCAGCCGACGATCTCAGCGCTGCCGACGCGGAAGACATCCGCCAGGCCAGTTAGCCGCCATCACGGAAAGTAATTCGGGCTGACTGCCCTGTTTTATCCCTGCTTCTAGGGTTATGCTCGCCCCGGCGCATAATGGCGCGCGATTACTCCTCATAAGGGGAACGGGGCCCCTCGATGGCAGTTGTGCATGGCCGGGCGAGCGCTGCCCGGCGCCGGGCGCTCGCCGCTCTGGCGGCAGTAGCGATGGCTGCGGGCCTCGCCGGCATTCCCGCGGCGGCCAGCGCCGCCACGGTGAGTCCGACGTCGCCAGCTGGCGTGACGAGCGCGGCGGCCGGCCACGCCGGGCCACAGTCGGCCGGGCCGGCGACGCTGGCGCAGCTAGCCCGATCCGCTCTCAGGCAGCGCGGGCAGGCTCGGCGCGCCGGGTTCATCACCGGCACGGTGGTCGGCGCCTACGGTCTGCCCGTGCCAGGCGCGTGCGTGACGGCCCTCGGCCGCGGCGGCAGCGTGACGGCCTTCGCCGGACCAGCTGGCTCGTTCACCATCGCTGGCCTCGCCGCTGGCAGCTACACCCTGGAATACCGGGACTGCAGCACGCACGGACGTTACCGCGCCATCTGGTCCGGCGGCGCAAGCTGGCAGCGAGCGGCCGCGCGGGTGCAGGTCGGCGCTGGCCAGGTACGCCGCGTCCCCGCCATGATGCTGCCAGCGAGCCCGGCGACGGTGCGGTCGGCCGCCGCGACCTGGCGCCGCTTCCTGGCGAATGCCAGCGGCAGCGGGCTTACCGCGGCCGCCGCCAGGACCGGCCGGATCTCGGGCGTCGTGACCGGCAACGGCCGGAGGCTGCGTGGCGTCTGCGTTCTGGTCATGCCCGCCAGTGGTAGCGGCGGCAGCATCGACGCCGCGACGACGCGTGGGAACGGGTCCTACCTGGTCCGTCACATCCGCGCCGGCAGCTACTACGTGTCGTTTGCAGGCTTCCTGTGCGGCAACCAGAACTGGCTAGGGCAGGCGTACCGCGGCGACAACAGCCCGTTCGGCTTCGGCGGCACAGCGGTAACGGTGAAAGCCGGCCAGACCACCACAGACATCGACGCGCGGTTGCGGCTCGGCGGCGAGATCACCGGCACCGTAACTACAAGGTCGGGCCGGAAACTCGGCGGCATCTGCGTTAACGGGCAGGTATCCGTGCCCAGCGGCGAGGTGGGACTCGGCGTGCAGACACAATCAGACGGCAGCTTCCAGTTGCACGCCCTGTACCCCGGCAGGTGGAGCGTCGATTTCAGCGCTGGCTGCGGCGACAATGCCAACTACGCGCCGGCCGCGCTGAACGGCATCAAGATCACCTATGGCACGCGCGTTACCGGCCGGAGGGTCGTCCTTGCCCCCGGCGGCGTTCTCACCGGGGTTGTCCGGCTGGGCAGCAGCTCGGGGAAGCCGCTGGCGGGCATCTGCGTACAGGCATCGAACGGCACCGGTGCTGGCATCGCCTTCAGCGGCCAGGGCCCCGGCAGCGGCGCCACGAACACGGCGGGCCGGTACCGGCTGACCGGCCTCGGCACCGGTACCTACCAGGTGTATTTCTCACCGGGCTGCAGCAACAACGGAAACTACACCTCGGCTACCAAGTACGCGCACGCTACCGCCGGCAAGGTGACTGGCAGCGTGAACGCGGTGCTGGTGCCCGGCGCCGAGATTTCCGGAACGGTGACCGACAGTCACGGCCACCCGCTCGCGGGCATCTGCATCGACATCGCCGGCACGAACAGCGGCAATTCGCCATACGGAACGCTGAGTGACGGGACGTATTACGTCGACCAGCTGCCCGCAGGCACCTACCAGCTCGGCTTCTCGACCGGCTGCGGCAACTCGGGCAACTACGCTCCGTACTGGTATGACAATCAGACGGACCCGAGCCAGGCCACCCCGATCAAGCTGACCCGAGGCGAAGCGCTGACTATCAGCGCCCAGCTGCAGCCTGGCGCGGCCATCAGCGGGACGATCACCGACAGGCACGGCCGCAAGCTCAGCGGAGTATGCGTCGACGCTTCCACTGCGGATGGCTTCGGCCCGCAGCAGGTCGCCTTCTCCGAGCACGGGAGCTATGACCTGACCGGACTGACCCCCGGCCAGTACCTGGTCGATTTCGGCTGCGGTGGCACGAGCCGGTACGCGGACCAGTGGTTCCCGAACGCACCGGACCTCGGTGCTGCCGAGGCGATCTCTGCTCCGGTAGGCCGGACGACCGGAATCAGCGCGGTGCTGTCGTACGCCGGCGCCATCACAGGCGTGGTACGGAGCCAATCCGGGAAGCCGCTCTCCGACGTCTGCGTCAGTGCCGTCAATACCAGGGATCGCGCCGCATCAGCGAACACCGTGATCACCATCGGCGGTGGCGGCAGTACTGGTACCGGGCCTGGACCGGTGACCAACTCGCGCGGCGTGTACCGGCTCGCCGACCTGGCGCCTGGCCGCTATCTCGTCCAGTTCTTCCCTTGCACTGCGGGATCACGCAATGCGAGCCAGTGGTACAAGGGCCATGCCACGCTGCGTTCAGCGATGCCGGTGACCGTCCATGCGGGCGGCACGACCGCCGGAATCGACGCGACCCTGCAAGTTGGCGCGAGTGTCACCGGCCGGGTCGTCGACTCCGCAGGCAAGCCGCTGCGGAACATCTGCGCCTTCGCTTATAACAGCAACACCGGCCAGTCCGGGTTCGGTACTACCGGCAAGACTGGCCGCTACCGCGTGCGCGGCCTGGCCACTGGCAGCTACACGGTCTCGTTCAATCCGTGCATTTTTGGCGTGAACCTGGTCGCTGCCCCGCGGCACATCAAGGTCACCGCGCCCCGCACCGCCACCGGGGTGAACGCCCGGCTCGTCCCCGGAGGGTCCGCCACCGGCGTCGTCACCGCGGCCAGATCCGCGGTCCCCATCGGCGGCGCCTGCGTAGAGTTCATCAGCCCGAACCCGGCCAACCAGGGCGGCTTTGGCTTCACCGATGCAAGCGGCAAGTACCTGACCGTCGGCATGGCGCCGGGCAGCTACCAGGTGTACTTCGACGATCCGCTGTGTGGTCTGAGCTCGCCTGGCCTGGCCCCGCAGTGGTACAACGATCAGCCGACCCGGGCGACTGCGACAAAGGTCGCGATTACCGCCGGTCACACCATGCTGGGCATCGACGCGGCGCTGCAAGCCGACGGCACGATCACCGGTACCGTGCGCGGCCGGTCGAGTACGCCACTCAGCGGCGCCTGCGTTACCGCGATGCCGCTCGCGGCGGCCCTGGTGCCCGTCGTGGCAGTCAGCGGTAAGGCCGGCGGCTTCACCCTGACCGACATGCTTCCCGGCCGGTACAAGGTCGAGTTCTCCGCAGGCTGCGGAGCCGTCGGCTACCGCAGCCAGTGGTGGCAGAACGCCAGCAGCCGACGGCACGCAACGCCGGTCGGCATCGCTGCGGCGCAGGTCGTTACCGGCATCGACGCGACCCTCACGCGGTAACCGGCCGCCGCAACCTGAGGCCGCGGCCACTCGACGCGCGAGCGCCCGGCCCCGGAAAGGGGCCGGGCGCTTCAGTCGTGCCGGACGTTGGCGCCTCAGGTGCCGCTGCCGCGACAGCCAGATCCCAAAGGTTCGCCATAGGCGCCGTGCCGGGCTAGAAGATGACGTAGACCTTGCGGATGGTTTCGTGAATCTGCCAGGTGCCAGCCCAGCCGAGCGGGAAGACCGCTGTCCCGCCGGTGCTGATCTCCACCGACTCACCGCCGTCGGGCGTCACCGTCATGCTGCCAGCCACGATGTGCACGAACTCGTGCGTCTCAAGCTTCCAGTAGGACGGGCCGGGTGTGCACTCCCAGACTCCGACTTCCTGGTCACCGTCCTGCCAGAGGGTCAGGCCCGAGGTCTGCATCGGCTCGCCGGTTGCCTCTTCCAGCGCGCCCCAATCCTCGAGCTCGGCGGTAACGGCAGCGGCGAGATAGGGAGTTACGTCCGTCATGATGGCGGTGGTTCCTTTCGAGTCGGGAGACTGTTCTGGTCAGGGCATCGTGCTGGTCAGGACAAGGTGAGCTTGCCGGGTGCCTGTGGCGCGTGCTGCGGGAACGGCAGCGCGATCGGATCGGTGCCGAGCTTGCTGTGGCCGGCCGCGTCGAACCGGCCGAGCCCCAGCTCGGTCACGTCGACCACATCTGACCGGCCGGTCAGCGCAACGTCAGCCGCGGCGCGTGCTACCGCCGGTCCCCACATCATCCCTGCTCCGCCAGCGCTGACTACGGTCACGCCGGCGAGTACCTGGTCCCCGGCAAGTGCGGGGCCGATGATGGGCAGATGGTCAGGGGTGTAGTCGATGGTGGCTGCCCAGGTTCGGCGCAGTCCAAGCCCGGCCGTGAGCGGCACTAGCTCGGCCAGCCGCTGCCGCATCAGCTCCAGGTAGGGCTCGTCGACGTGCGCGGCCTCGCCGGGCGCCTCGTCCGGGTTGCTCATGCCGAACAGCAAGCCGCCTTCTTCCGGCCGCCAGTACAGGCCGGCGGACAGATCGAAGACCATGGGCACGCGTTCGCTGGCCAGGGCATGGTGCGGTTCGGTGACCGCGACCTGGTGGCGGACACCGCCCACTGGCACCTGGACGTTGGCCAGGGCGGCGACCTGGGCCAGCTCGGGTCCTCCGGTCAGCACGACCAGCGGCGCACTGATCGGACCCGCCGAGGTGGTGACGCCAGTGACCCGATCGCCGTCAAGATCGAGGCCGGTGAACGAGACTCGCTCGCGCAACTGAACTCCGCTGACCTTCAGCGCCACCGCATAGGCGATCACGTTGCGCGGCGGGTGCAGGTACCCGTCCTCAGCGCAGTATGTACCGCCAAGGGTCAGGCCAGGCGCCAGCGTGGGGTTGAGTGCGTCGACCTGGCCCGGCTCAAGCCAGCGCACCGAGAGCCCCAGCCCGGCCTGCATCGCCAATCGCTGCCGGGCGGCCGCGACGTCGCTTTCGGTAAAGCATGGCAGCAGGTAGCCCTGCGCCCTGAAGCCTGAGTCGATGCCCAGCTCGTCCTGCTGACTCAGGTAGAACTTGCGGGACCACTCGCCCAGCTGAACTGCCCACGGCGTGCCGCCCTGGGTGCGCACCACGCCCGCTGCCCGGCTGCTCGCGCCCTGGCCGATAGTCCGCTTCTCCAGCAGGACGACCCGGTCCACGCCGCTGCGGCGCAGGAAGTAGGCGCACCAGGCGCCAATCGTTCCGCCACCAACGACCACCGCGTCTGCGGTCTGGCTCTCGTGCATCTGCACCGGTCCTTCTCAACCGCCAACGGCTGATCCTGGCATGGACTGAATGTTCAGTCAAGCGTCGGCCAGCTGGGCGGCCGCGCGGCCGCTGGACCGGCGACAGCTAGCGAGCCAGCGTTACCTCGTCACCATATGCGCGAGGTGGTGGCCGCACCATCGCGACCACCACCCCGTTACCCGCATGTATGCGAGCTTGCCGGCGGATGCTTAGCTGTGGCGAGCTCCCCGGAAGCCGCGCCGCTTGGCTCGCGGCTGGCCCTTCCTGCGCCGGCTCGCGACGCCCATCATCGTGAGCATGGTCGCTACAGCCGCGATCGCCATGACGGACTTCATGATGCGCATGAGCGATGTCCCTCCCCGATGTCCTACATACTCCGTTCGCGCAATCTGGCTAGCCGAGGCGAGCCCGGCCGGCGCGACGGCGCTGTAGATCAAGCTGGCAGGTACCCGATCGCCAGACCCGACAAACTGAGACACGCCGGCGCCGGCCAAGTTCACCCGGTCGGGCTGCGCACATGCGTCACGCACCTGCGGCGCGGTGTTGGTGATGGGCGGCCATTGGCAACCGGCCGCGCCAGGCTTAGACTGAACAGTCAGTCAAGGCACAAGAGCGGCCACTAGAGGCCCGGCCGAAGGGGCGCGATGTACGGCTTGTCAGACGAGGACCTGCGGATTCAGGACCGTGCCCGGACGTTCGCTGATGAGCTCATCCCGCTGGAGGTCGAGGCTGAACTCAACGGCGGTGATCTCGACAAGGATGTCATCGCCGGGCACAAGGTTCGAGCCAGGGAACTGGGCCTGGTCGCCACCAACATGCCGAAGGAACTGGGCGGGGCCGGCTGCACCTCGCTACAGCAGGTGCTGGTACAGGAGCAGGTTGGGCGGGTGACCAACGCGCTGGCGTGGGTCGCCGCCACGCCGCCATCCTGGCTGCCGAGCGTAGCTACGCCCTACCAGCTCGCGAAGTTCGTGCTGCCCACGGTCAAGGGCGACCGCGAGGAGTGTTACGCGATCACCGAGGAGGGCGCCGGCTCCGACGTGGACGGCATCGTCGCCACCGCCAGCCGGGATGGCGACGATTACCTTCTCAACGGCGAGAAATGGCACGTCACCTCCTACAACTCCGCCGACTACGCGTTCTTCCAGGGCAAGCTTGCTGGCGGTGAGCATGAGGGCGAGCACGCCATGTTCATGGTCGACCTGCCCAGCCCGGGCGTCGAGGTCGTGCGCACTCCGGCCTACAGCCACACCATCAGCCATCATCATCCGATCGTCCGGTTCAGCGACGTGCGCGTGCCCGCCAGCCACCTGGTCGGCGCCGAGGGCGACGGGATGAGCTTCGCCTACGAGTGGTTCCGGTTCGAGCGCATGATGGTGGCCGCCCGCTGCCTGGGCGGCGCGCAGCGGCTTGTCGAGGAGATGACCGCGTTCAGTGCCGAGCGAGAGGTGCAGGGCCAGCCGATCGCCCGCCTCGGTGCCATCCAGGCCATGCTGGCAGACAGCCTGACCGAGTTGTTCGCCGCCAGGGCGCTGGTCTACGAGACCGCCCGCGGCATCGACCGCGGCGTGAACGTGAAGGTGCAGCATGCGCAGTGCTCGATGGCCAAGCTGTACGCCTCGGAGATGGCCGGCCGGGTAGCCGACCGCGCCGTCCAGGTGTTCGGCGGTCGCGGCTATATGCGGGAGAACGTCGCCGAGCGGTTCTTCCGCGAGCTTCGGGTGGAGCGGATCTGGGAAGGCACGAGCGAGGTCCAGCGCTCGATCATCGCCGACCAGATGACCAAGCGCGGACCGCGCTCGCTTGCCTGATTCTGGCTCGCTTGCCTGATTCTGGCTCGCCTGGCTAGTTCTGGCTCGCCTGGCTACTCCCAGACCGCTGCCCTGATTACCTAAAGCCGGCCGTTGTGCCGTAGCAGCGACAGTGCCTCCACGGTCAGTACGCCGCGCCAGTCCAGCGTGGCCTGTACGGACCAGTCGAGCCAGTTGAACATCCAGCCGCCATCCTCGCGCTGACCACCGGCCAGATGATCAAGGTGCGCAGAAATCGCAGCGTCGTCGAACAGCTGGCGGGCAATGGACTGCGGGCGCGGCGCGAATTCGAGTGGGCTGTGCACCTCACCGGGCTCGTCCGGGTCGAGCGCCACCAGCTTGCCGTCCAGCAGCACCGAGCCAATGCGGTCGAAGGCGCGCTGGGCACGCTCACGGTCGGGCACCTGGTCCAGGAACCTGCACACGCCCAGCATGTCGTATGGACCAGGCGCGGACAGCGTATCGATCAGCGACCACATCACCTCGGTCGCCTGCTCGAGCCAGGGATGCTCGGCTCCGCGGGCGTGCAGCGTGCCAGTGATCAGCCCGGTCGCTATCGGCGTGGCCTGGCCCTCCACCGGAATCCACCACGGCGCGTGCGGCCAGCCCTGCACCGTGGGCTCGACAAAGGTGGCCCCGCCGCCCGCCGCCGCGTGCTGCTGCAGCCAGTCGCAAGCTCCGCCGACTAGCCCTGAGTCCCAGACATCCGCCTCGTCCAGGATCCGGATCGCGTGCTCGACAGCGGCCGGCTGACTCGCCGGGCAGCGGCAGTCTGGCTCCAGGCCGTGGCCGAAGCCGCCATCAGGGTTCCGGTAGGCGGCGACCGCATCTCGCACCGCCGCAGCCGGACCGTCGCCGAACAGGCGGTCGAACCGCCGCTGCTCGAGCACCCGGCCGGAGCCGGCCAGAAAGATTGCTGCTGCGTTCAGATCAGGTGTATTCATGACTCCATCTCAGCAGGCGGGTGACCGGCGGGTATTGAACAAATCGGCCATCCTGGCAGTGTGACCGCCAGCTGCCGGGTGCACGACTGAATCGTGAGGGTGCTTGGTTTGTGCAGGCTGCGCGGCTAAGCTGAGTGATGCTGACACTCAGATCAGGGAGGCGGGCGTGGCTGACTTCTCCGGGCGTGACCTTGCGTGGCTGGAGCGCCGCCGCGCCGAGCTGTTCGCCGTGATCTCGCAGGTCGGCGATTTCCGGCGGGGCGCGCTGAACGCGGTATGGCGCAAGTGCGGCAAGCCGGGCTGTGCCTGCGCGCAGCCGGGGCACCGCGGGCACGGGCCGCAGTACAACCTGACCCGGCGGATCGGCGGCAAGACGGTGAACGTGCACCTGAAGCCGGGGCCGGAGCTGGAGAAGGCCGGGCGGGAGGTCGCCGAGCACCAGCGGTTCGCTGACCTGGTGGCGGAGGTGAGCGAGGTCAGCGAGGCGATCTGCGCGGCCCGGCCGGTCAGCTGGACCGCGCCCCTCCCGGCGGGAGGGGAAAGGGGGGGCTCGCGGCGCGGCTCGAGGAGATCGCCGCCGCCGAGGTAGGCCGCCTGGCCGGCCTGGCCGCCGGGATGCTCGGCGCCGACACGGCGCTGGGCGTGCTGGAGCAGGCGATGCGCGCCGCGCTGGCCTGCGCCGGCGCCCGGCTGCTGGAAGCCGTGCTGGCCGGCGAGGACGGATACGCCGGGCCGCATGCGAAGTGCGGCAGCGGCCACGAGGCCGTCCATGCCGGCGGCCGGGACAAGACCGTGACCACCGTGCTCGGCCCGGTGCGCATCACCCGAGCGTGGTATCACTGCGCGGAATGCAAGCACGGGTTCGCGCCCCGCGACCAGCAGCTGGGCATCAGCGGCGGCTCGCTGTCGCCGGGCCTTTCGGAGATGACCGCGCTGGCCGGCGCCGAGGTTTCGTTCGCCCGCGCCGCCGGGCTGCTGGCCGGCCTGGCCGGGATCACCATCAGCGCCAGGACGATCGAGCGGTCCGCCGAGGCCACCGGCGCGGCCGCCCGCGCCGCCGGCGAAGCCGAGGCCGCCGCGATCTGTGAACGGCGGATCGTGCCGCTCCCCCCGGCCGAGCCGGTCCCCGACATGCTGTACGTGCAGACCGACGGAACCGGCGTGCCGGTCCGCGCCAGCGAGACCGAGGGCCGCCAGGGCAAATCAGAAGACGGGAAGGCCGGGACCCGCGAGGTGAAGCTCGCCCGGCTGTTCACCGTGTCCCGCCTGGATGCCGACGGCAGGCCGGTGATGGACCCCGGCTCTTCCAGCTACGCCTTCACATTCGACGGCAAGGACACCCTGGCCAAGCTGGTGAAAGCCGAGTACCTGCGCCGCGGCGGCGAGCACCACCGGCAGGTCGTGGCGATCGGCGACGGCGCCGCCTGGATCTGGACCATGGCCGCCGGCCTCTATCCCCGCGCCACCCACATCACCGACATCTACCACGCCCGCGAGCACCTCACCGACCTGGCTGCCCACCTGGCGTTCATCACCCCCGACCCTGACCAGTGGCTCGCCGACCGCAGCGCCGAACTCGACGCCGGCGACATCGACGCGATCATCAGCGCCGCCCGCCAGTACCCGCTCGACGGCATCAAGGCCACCGATCTGGACAAGAAACTCGGCTACTTTCACCGCAACGCGCACCGGATGCGCTACCAGCACTTCAAGGACCTCGGCATGTTCATCGGGTCCGGCGCCATCGAGGGAGCCATCAACGCGATCGTGGTGCAGCGCGCGAAACAATCCGGCATGCACTGGACCGTCGACGGCGCCGCCGACATCCTCGCGCTACGCTGCCAGCACGCCAGCGGCCGGTGGAACGACTTCATCGCCCCTCGCGCTCCCAGCCAGGACCCAGGGCTACGCGCCGCCGTCTGACAGACACCGCCACTCAGAACACAAAGCTCACGGCCCGGTCAAGATCATCCCCAACAAAGCTGTCGTGCACGCCCAGCTGCCGTGGCCGGCCAGGAATGTCAGTACCGGATCGTAGACTGCCCCCGTGAGCTGGGCAGCTGGGCAGCTGTGGGCTGCCGGATACCGCGAGTGGCTTCCGCCGCTCCCGCTCCGCGGGGCTATCGCGTGCCTCTGGGTCAGCGTAACCGCAGTGGACCGGCCGTCGGTGACGGCCGTGCTGCCCGACGGCTGCACTGACCTGATCTGGCAGCGCGGATATGGCGCGTTCGTAGCCGGTCCTGACACCGGTCCCGCGCCGGCTGAGCTGCCGCCCGGCACGATACTGGTGGGCGCCCGGTTCTGGCCCGGCGCCGGCGGCCCTGCGCTCGGGCTGCCGCTCGCGGAGGTGCGCGATCAGCGCGTCGCCCTGGCCACTTGCTTGCCCGGGCTCGCTCGTCAGCTGCCTGCCGACCTGACTCCGGAGCAGGCACTGACAAAGGTAACGGAGCTGTCCGCGGGGTTCGTCACGTCAGCGCCACCGGACCAGCTTGTGCAGCGGGCGACACAGCTACTGGCGGCCGGCCGCACGAATGTCGCCGACCTCGGCCCGGCACTGGCGGTGAGCGAACGCCAGCTTCGCCGCCGGTTTGACGAGGCAGCGGGCTACGGGCCGAAGACCATGCAGCGGGTGCTGCGGTTCCGCCGGGTGGTCGATCATCTGGCCCGGCCGGCGCCCGCCCGTGACCTGGCCAGCCTGGCACTCCGGCTCGGTTACGCCGACCAGGCGCATCTCACCAGGGAGACGACCCGGCTGGCGGGCCTGCCGCCCGCTGCCCTTGCCAGCACCTTCCGCGCTGCGAAGTAATTCGGACACTCGTCACAGACCGTTCAGTCTCGTATGCCGATCGCGACCGATTGCCCCGGCGGCTGCTCGGGGCGTCCTACGATCAGCACATGTCCATCGGTGATGAGAAGTACGTATCCTCCACGACGTACCGGAAGTCAGGTACGGCGGTGGCCACTCCCACCTGGATCGTGCCGCTCGAAGGTGGCCGCGTCGGATTCTGGACCTCGTCGCGATCGGGGAAGTACAAGCGGCTGCAGAACAACCCGAAGATCGCCATACAGCCATCGGACGCGCGCGGCCGCGTGAAGGGTGGCACCTCGCCCGTCGAGGGCACAGCGCAGCTCACGACCTCGGGTGCGGATTACGACGCGATTCAGAGCAAAGTGCGGGCCAAGTACGGGTTCCAGGTAGGCATGTCGAGGTTCTTCAACACGCTGGGCCACATCGGCAAGGGCAAGTTCCCGTACGGCGATGTCGGGGTGGTCATCACGCCAGCCGACCGCGCCTAGCCTGCTAGCGGCGCGCGGCCAGCAGGCCGTACTCAGGCCGGCAGATTCGCTTCGATGGCGGCGACCAGGTCGGGCGCGTCCGGCGCGGTCATCGGGCGGAACCTGGCTATCACCGTGCCGTCCGGCCCGACCAGGAACTTCTCGAAATTCCACTGAATATCGCCAGCCTGTCCGTCGGTGTCGGCCGCCGCGGTGAGCTCATCGTAGATCGGGTGCCGTCCAGGCCCGTTGACCTCGATCTTCTCGAACATCGGGAAGGTGACCCCGTAGGTCGTCGAGCAGAACGTCGCGATCTCCTCGGCGCTGCCGGGCTCCTGCCCGCCGAACTGGTTACACGGGAAGCCGACCACTGAGAAGCCTCGGCCGGCGAACCGCTCGTGCAGCTCCTCCAGGCCGGTGTACTGCGGGGTCAGCCCGCACTTGGAGGCGACGTTGACGACAAGCAACGTCTTGCCGTCTAGTTCGCTCAGCGAAGATGGCTGGCCAGCGAGCGTGTTAACCGGAATGTCGCGGACGGTCACGGTAGATAGTCCTCACGGTCGAAGGTGCTGCGGCTAACGCCTGCGGCACTGCAACTTAACGCCGCGGACCGCCCGGATATGCCACGGCCGCGACCTACGCGGGCTGAATTCAGGTCGGCTGCGGCGCTGGTGGCACGGATAGGCAACGGTCCTGCTTGGCTTCGGATGGGAGTGCGGACTAGGCGCAGCGCGCCGAGGTCGGGAGCCCCCCTCCCGGTGACCGACCGACCTCGACGCTCCGGGCCTACTTGCCGGGCGGGCTCCGGAAGCTCTTGACGAATGGGGAGAGCCAAAGCGACCCGAGGGCCGCGAGACCGCGAAGGTACTGGTGTGACAACACGATCAACTCCCTAACGAGGTGGTGGTTTGGCAGGCCCTCCGGTCGGTTGCTGCCGATGCGGGTCCGCCTTACGCTTGAGTCTGGTCTTGCCTGCCTGCCTGTCTAGTTGCCAGGACAGGTAGGGATATAAAGGTACACTCCGCATCTAACCCCTACAACGTGACGAGGGTCACAAAGTGAACCCTGAAGACCAGCGGGCGATAGATGGCGTGGCCGACGTCGCTGAGGCATCTGCGGTCAACCCCCGCAGCATGCTCGCACCTTACGTCCAGATCGCGCTGTACCTGCGGGGAGCGATCATCGCACGGCAACTTCCGGTCGGCTCGCCGCTGCCGTCCGAGCCCGAGCTAGTCGCGCGTTACCGGGTGAGCCGCGAGACCGTGCGCCGAGCCCTCGGGCTACTCCGGACTCTCGGGCTCGCCGAGACCCGGCGCGGCGTCGGCTCGGTCGTCGCCCGAACGCCTGATGTGCGGAGGGTCGAGGTCGCCCCGGGGAGTCGAGTGATCGTCAGGATGCCTCAGCCCGGCGAGACCCCCGAGGGCCTCGGGTACGCGGTATACGTCATAAGCGAGCCTGGGAAGGACCCCGCGACGTACGACACGGCGACGACCCTCCTCGTCGTCAGCGATCTCACGCGCTAGCGACAGGTTAGCTGCCGACCGTGGCCTTCCCGGCCGGTGTGCTCGGCACGGGGACCGTCCAGACGGGCTCACCCGAGTAGCCGCGAGCCACCTGGGTGACGAACTGATAGACGGCATCCTCGTCCGGCGACAGCGGGCCAGCCACCGCGTGCGGTGAGCTCAGCCCGCGCTGCACCGACTCACACGCGCCCCAGTCCTGCCGGTTGGTGATATCCCAGAACTCCACCGCGTAGCCGGGGTCGAAGCCGGGCCGGCCGACGGCCTCGGGGGCGAACGCCCAGGTGCATTCGATCTGCGTGCGGTCCGCCGCCAGCGGGGTCAGCCGGTGCGTCATCACGTAGTCGGGATGCAGGCTGAGCAGCACGTTCGGGAAGATGTTGATGTAGATGACGGTGCGCAGTCCGGTGGCGTCAAGACCGCGCAGCGGAACCCCCAGGCTGGCCCCGTCCAGCGACATCGTTTCCATGCCGTCCCGGAGGTCCATCCAGCCGCCCACCCACGGGCCGCTGTGCAGGTAGTTCTCGCCGCTCTTGGGCGGGCTGACCTTGCATAGTTCCGGGTGGATCATCGGGCAGTGATAGCACTCGTGGTAGTTCTCGGTGAGGATCTTCCAGTTCGAGGCCGCGTCATAGGCATGCCGCCCGGCGATGACAAGACGCGCTGGCTCGTAGGGCGCGACCAGCTGGTCGAGTTCTGCTAGCGCTGGCTCCATCGGCGCTGCAGTGCCCGAGCCGTCCACGAAGATCAGGCCATGCCAGTCAGTGACCGGTAGCTCGACCAGGCCCCAGCGAGCGTCGTCGAAGCCTGTCGCTCCCTTGAAGCCCTTGGCAGTTCGCAGCCCGCCACCGAGGCCATAGGTCCAGGAGTGATACGGGCACACGATGGATGCGCGCTGCGCTGAGCCGCCGCACGGCAGCAGCTCATGACCGCGATGGCGGCAGAAGTTGGCGAACCCGTGCAGCGCGCCGTCATCGTCACGGGTCAGCAGCACGCTGCCGTCGCCCACGGGCACGGCGCGCTGGTCACCGGGGTTCGGCAGCTCGGCAGCGAATCCGACACACGTCCAGCCGCCGCCGAAGAAGTACTTCTGTTCCCAGCTGAACACCGCCGGGTCGACATAAGCTGCGCTCGGCAACATCCGGCTCTCGCCGAACGGCTTCAGCGCATCGGCCAGGCCGGAGGGGTCGAGCGGGGCAAGCGGGAAACGCGGCTGACTGACCATACAGTTAATCCTAGATTGCAGCTAACCGGGTGTCCAGCCCGACGGCGCGCGGTCGGTCTGACGGCCGGTTTCCGGTAAACCGGACAGACGCCGTCGGGTTCAGCTATTTTGCAGGAGATTCCGACTTGGCTGCTACGCAGCGGCGGCCAGGACCCCAGCCAGCCTCTGCACCGGTTAGCTAGACGGGACCCTTATGAGCGGCACTTTAGATCGGCCCAGTCGCACCGGACATCACAGTGCCGCGGGCAGGACTAGTCAGCCGCGCAGGCAGCACCTCAGGCCGGTGCATCCGCCGTTCACTCATTTCCCGATTGCGGCCTACATCCTGGCCGCTAGCTTCGACGTGGTCTCGGTAGTCGCCGGCAGCTCGCACGGATGGGCCGGGCAGTTATGGCACGCGGGCACGTTCGTGCTCGTCGGCGGCCTGGCCATCTGCCTGCTGACGATGATCACCGGATTCGCTGATCTGGTCAGGTTCGGCGAGCGAAGGCCCGAGGTGGTCAGGGCGATTGCCGCACACGTCTGCGTGATGGCGGCCGTGTTCATGATCGGCGTGGTTGACGTTACCTTCAGGATCACGGACTTCCACCGGGCAACGACGCCCCCGGGAGTGCTGGTGCTGACGCTCGCGGCCGCGATCGGCGTCGGTATCGGCGGCTACCTCGGCGGCACGCTGGTGTACCGCCACGGAACGGGCGTGGCGGTACTCGCGGCCAGGGAGACCGGCCACGAGTTGCACAGCGCTGACCCGAGGTCAGTGTCCTGACCGCCTCGCGGCTGCGAAACGGCCAGGACATCGGTGGCGGCAGCTAGCCGGCTGGCCGCTGGTCGGGTACCTCGCCTAGCTGCCCCACCTCCACGCCGCCACCGCGCTGAAGGTGCGGGCAGCCCTTGGCGACGACCATCGCCGCCTCCAGATCATCGGCCGAGATCACGGAGTAGCCGCCGAGTTCGGTGCTGTCGGGACTGCAGTTGCCGAGGCTAGCCCGGCCGATAGCCGGCTTTCCCTGGTCGACGAGCTGGTCCCCCATGCCGTCGAACCACGCCATCCAGGCTGCCCTTGTCTCGCCCGAAGGGGCGTAGCCGGTCGGATTGCGATAGATGAGAGCGTACTGAGGCATCGCGATCTGCTCCTTCGCTGCCGCCGGCCCGGCGCCGGCGCTCACCAGTACCGACACGGGCCAGTTGCCGAACTGGGCGCTGGCGAGCGCCCAGTTTCACGGTCGGCTGGTGTCAGTACTGGCAGAAGTACCTGCTGCCGGAGTACCTGCTGCCGGACCTACTGGCAGGTCAGGGCGGCGGCTCGCCGCGCCCCGTCAGCGTGCACCGAGGATGGAACCATGAGCACTGACCTGATCGACCGGGCCCGCTCGGGTGACGAGACTGCGTTCGAGCAGCTCGTCGGGCCGTACCGGCAGGAGATGCAGGTGCACTGCTATCGGATTCTCGGGTCGGTGGCCGACGCCGAGGATGCGCTCCAGGAAACGCTGACCGCAGCCTGGCAAGGGCTGCCCGGCTTCGAGGGCCGCGCTGCCATCCGGACCTGGCTGTATCGGATAGCCACCAGCCGCTGCCTGAACATGCTGCGCTCAGCGAGGCGCCGACCGGTGGACTTGCGGCCGCTGGAGGTCGAGCCGCCCGAGCCGACCGGGTTCAATGAGGTCGCATGGTTGGAGCCGTATCCCGATGTCCTGCTCACTGGCCTGCCCGATGGCGCGGCCGGGCCTGAGGCACGCTACGAGGCACGTGAGGCCATATCGCTCGCCTTCATTACCGCCCTGCAGTTGCTGCCACCACGTCAGCGCGCCGCCCTCATCCTGCGCGATGTGCTCGGCTTCTCGGCCCGCGAGGTCGCCGGTCTGCTCGACACGACCGAGCAGTCAGTAAGCAGCGCGCTCAAGCGTGCGCGCGCCGCTGTGGACCAGGAAATGCCGTCGTCTGAGCAGGCGCCACCAGCCCCGAACTCGCCAGCGGAACAGCGGCTCGTGAGCCGCCTCGTCCAGGCCTTCGAGGACAGCGACGTGGCCGGGATCGTGGCTCTCCTGGCCGCAGATGCCCGGCTGCGGATGCCGCCGGCACCGCTGGAGTACCAGGGCGCAGCGCTGGCCGGGCGTTTCTTTGCCGACGTCGCCTTCCGCCAGGGCCGGCGGTACCGGCTGGTGCCGTCCCGGGCTAACTGCCAGCCCGCCTTCGGCGTCTACCGGACAGATCCGGTGACCGGCGTCGCGCACGCATTCGGACTGTTCGTTATCACCCTGGCTGGCGATCGCATCAGCGCGATTACCCGTTTCGACAACTCCGCGCTGGCGCGGCTAGGGCTGCCCAGAACGCTGGCGGACTGAGCACTCGTGGAGGTGGCGGGAATCGAACCCGCGTCCTTCAGTACATCACCAGGGCTTCTCCGGGTGCAGCCTGCTGTGCTTTTCTCAGCCCCGGCAGTCACGCAGGCAAGCTGCCGACGGGCTCAGTCACTGTTAAATGTCCCGTCTAGTCCCGCGACCGGACTAGGCGGTGGATCCTCCTAGCTGATGCCAGACCCCGGGCCGGAGGCTTTCCCGGGCTGACAGCCTCATGTGCTCTGCGGTTTATTAGGCCGCGAGGGCGAGGCTAGTGCGCGTTGAGTTGGCACTTTTTGTTGTGCGGTCACAGTGTTAACGAGGTTATGTCCGCCGTCCTCGACCCGCTTCCCCTGGATCAACTACCGAAGTCGAAGCCAGTCACCCCCTCTTGAGTTGTACCCGTCACCGTACCCGACGGCAGCAACCCGGTCCACCGCGCCCAGATTCCCCGCGGCGGCCTGAACAACCGGCAAAAGCGCAGAACGCCCGACGGGCTGTCCGCAGAGCGCGGCCCCCATCGGGCATCCATCGAAAGTGATGAGATACCCCCGTGAGCGCTGGCGGTGGCCGAGACGCGCTCACGGGGGCTTCGACCGGCAGGGTCGGGGCCGGTCCCAAAGGCCGGGCCTCCCCCGAGATGAGGCCCGGTTCTCATCACGACGACTGGGCCGCAACCCCCCAAGCGGCACCCCAGTCACTAGGAAAGACGCCAATGCGCCACGAGATGGTTGCTCGGAGTTACCAAAAGAGTATTAATGAACTGGTCAGGATCCAGTCTGGATGTTCTGCAGGAAGCTACCTGCCAACGGCGCGGCTGAGGCAGATGATGAATTGCCCAGCTCAATTACGGCAAATGCGACGTTGCCTTGATAGCCGACAAACCACCCGATTCTCAGGTGCCTGGCGGCACTGAACGACGCGTTCCCGACCTGACCGTAGACGTCAGGACCGACATTCGCGCTCTGGCCGGAGCCGTTGCTGACCGCCGAGCGCATGAGGCCTCGCAGCGCGGTCAGTACCTGCGGACTCGCCACCCCGCGAGCCACCGAAGTGGGATCCGACAAACCGGGCACGAGGGACGGCGGATGCCACTTACCGGAATCCACGACCGCCGCGGCCAGCGCCATGCCCAGCGGGCTGACTCGCACCTGACCGACGCCGATGGTGTCGGCGGCCAGCTGGCCCGCTCCGTTCGGCTGGTCCATATGCCCGGCAAAGTAGCTACTGACCGGCAGCTCCCAGCCGCCCACGCCGAACTCGCTGGCAGCTTTGCTCAGGTCAGCGGCACTCAGCTGGAGTGACAGCCCGACGAACGCCGTGGCGCACGCGAACGCAAAGTCTTTCGCGAACAGCGGATTGCCCCCCAGGTTGGACACCGGCGGACTGTTGACGAAGGTGCGGCCGCCAGCCCCATTGCTGGACGGGCAGGGAACGGGGTTATTCGATGTCACCCCGGTCGACTGCAGGATCGCTGCCGACGACACCACGGTGAACGCCTGGCCGGGCTGGTACTGGCCGGCCAGCGCGCTGACGGCGGGCTGGCCAGCCCCGGTGTGGCTGGCCACCGCCAGGATCCGGCCGGTGCTTGCCTGGACGGCCACGATCGCCGCCGAGTCGGGTAGTTGCGCTAGTGCATGGTCGGCGGCGAGCTGGACGCCGGAATCCAGGGTGGTGTGAATCGGCTTGCCGCGAGATTCCTTCCAGGTCTTCAGCAGCCCGATTGCCTGGCCGCCCTGCGTCAGCACCACCGCGGTATAGGGAGTGCCGGTGAGTTGCGGCTGGAAGCTTTGCTGCAGCCCGGACAAACCCACCGTCGTGCCCGGCTGGTACGGATCGCCGTTAACGCGCAGCACGTGGGCGGTCTCCGTGCCGACGGACCCGACCACATCCGGCGCGATGCTCACGAACAGCCGCTCGTACCGCTTCCTGACGATGACGCCAATGCCGCTGAGGCTGGCTCGCATGGCGCCGTATTCGACTGGCGACAAGGTCAGCAATTCCTTGAACTCGCCAGGCACCGCGTCCGAGATCCAGCCCTCGATCTGCTGCGCCGAGATCTGAGTGTCGCCGGCGAGCTTGTCAGCCGTTTGTTTCGGATCAGTGAGCTCGTCCGGGATGACGCCGACCTCGTAGACGGGCGACGGCTCGGCAAGCGGCCGCCCGGACGAGTCGAGCAACTGGGACCGGGGCTGCCAGCTGCTGACAACGGCCAGCTGATCCGTTCCGGCCATCTTGGGATTGATGACCGACGGACTCCAGATCACTCGCCAGCCATGGTTACCGTAGGCGAGCGTGAAGCTGCCGGTGTAGGACCAGACAAGACCGATCCCGCCCAGGTCGATGGCCGCTTTGAACTGCGCGTACGCGATTCTTCCCTGCTGACTGATGTGCAGCAGTTCAAGATCCTGGTCGGCAGCATTCAGCTGCTGGAATACTGCTGCCAGGGCGTGCGAGACCTTGACGGGCGACCCGGTGGTCAGGTCCGCGGCCTGCAGGAAGTTCTTGGTCTCCCAGTCCAGCAGGAACGCTGAGACCGTAGGCTCGGCCGACGGCACCCCGGTCCGGACCAGCCCGGCCGCCACGATCACGGCCAGCACGACAACGGCTGACATACGCGCAAGCCACGTTCGCGACTGAAGCCCCACCCCGACTACCCCGGCTTTGCTGTCCCCGTCCTTGGCCTTGGTGGCCTTGGATCCTCGCACCGGCGAGGCGCGCCGAGCCCGATGGACCCCGGCACGCGAGCGGTCACCGGGGCGGAGTTGGTCAGTCACTCTTATCTCCGCCGCCGCAGCTCGCGGTCGACTTCCCGGGCAGCGTCCCGCTTGGCAAGGTCGTGTCGCTTGTCGTAGGTACGCTTTCCGCGCGCCAGCCCTAGCTCGATTTTGACCTTGCCGTCTTTGAAGTACAAGGACAGCGGCACGAGTGTCAGTCCTCGTTCCCTTGTGGAGTTCGCCAGCCGATCGATCTCCTTGCGATGCAAGAGCAGCTTACGTACCCGCCGCGGCTCATGGTTGGTCCAGGTGCCCTGCGTGTACTGGGGGATGTGCACCCCATGCAGCCAGGCCTCGCTGTCGGTGATCAGCCCGAATCCGTCGGACAGCGTCGCCCGGCCGGCCCGCAGCGACTTCACCTCGGTCCCGGTCAGCACCAGGCCGGCTTCGACCACGTCCTCGATGTGGTACTCATGCCGAGCACGCCGATTGCTGGCAATGATCTTCTTGCCCTGCTCCGCAGCCACGAGATCGCCGGTTCCGCGCGTCAGACGCGCAGGTAGCGCCTGAGGGTGAGGAACGAGGTGCTACCGCAGATCAGCAGGCCGGTGATCATCGCCACGATGATCACTTCTACCAGGTCGGTCGTAGTGAGCTGGACACCGTACGGGAAGAACTTCTGGAGGCTGTCCAGCAGCAGCGACTTGACCAGGATCAGCAGACCGGTCGCGACCAGCCAGCCGAACAGCCCGGCGATCAGCCCCTCCACCAGGAACGGCAGCTGAACGTAGAAGTTGGACGCACCAACCAGGCGCATGATCGAGGTTTCCCGGCGACGGTTGAACGCGGACAGCCGGATGGTATTGGCGACCAGCAGAATCGCCGCGACCAGCAAGAATATTGCGATGATCACCACCGCGTTGCGGGCGCCGTCCAGCAGCTTGTAGAACGAGTTCAGGATCTGGGCGTCGTCCACCACCTGCGATACGCCCGGGTACCCGTCCACGACAGGCGACACGACGCTCGCGTCAGCCTCGGCATTCTTCAGCCGTACCCCGAACGAGGCGGGGATCTGGCTGGCCCGGGTGTAGGTGATCATCGGCGCGTTGCTCTTGAACTCCTGCTTGAACGTCTGATAGTTCTGCTCAGCCGTGTAGAACTGCACGCTGGTCACGTCGGGGTTGCTCAGCAGGTTCTGCTTGATGGAGCTGATCTCAGCCGCCGTCACCACGCCGTTCTGGGCGCAGTGCGGGCTGAGGTCCTGGCTGGTGCAGAGCCAGACTGCCAGCTGGACCTTGGTCTGCCAGTAAGTCCGGGTGTTGTCGACTTGCTTGACGAACAGCAGACCGGTACCAAGCAGCGACAGGCTGATCGCGACGACCACGATGAGCGCGACCGTCATGGTCAGGTTCCGGCGCAGGCCTATCCAGACTTCGTGGAACACAAACTGGGCACGCACGTCGCAGAATCCTCTTGTAATCCGTATTCGGAGCCGGTCAGTAGGCCTGGCCGTACACCCCGCGCGACTGGTCGCGCACTACCTTGCCGTACTCAAGCTCGATGACCCGCTTGCGCATCGAGTCGACGATCGCAGCGTCATGCGTCGCCATGACGACGGTCGTGCCGGTCCGGTTGATCCGGTCCAGCACCTTCATGATGCCGATCGACGTTGCCGGGTCGATATTGCCGGTCGGCTCGTCCGCCAGCAAGATCATCGGGCGATTCACGAACGCTCTGGCCATCGCGACCCGCTGCTGCTCGCCGCCGGATAGCTCATCGGGCATCCGGTCACGCTTGCCCTCAAGGCCGACCAGGTCGATGACTTCCGGCACGACCTTCTTGATGAACCTGCGCGGCTTGCCAATCACCTCAAGCGCGAAAGCGATGTTCTGGTAGACGTTCTTATTCGGCAGCAGCCGGAAATCCTGGAACACGCAGCCGATCCGGCGCCGCAGATGCGGCACCTTCCAGTTGGTCAGCCGGGCAAGGTCCTTCCCGGCCACATGGATCCGGCCGGAGGTCGGCCGCTCCTCCTTCAGGACCAGGCGCAGGAAAGTCGACTTGCCGGAGCCAGAGGGGCCGACGAGGAAGACAAACTCGCCTTTCTCGACGTCCAGGTTCACATTCTCCAGAGCCGGACGGCCCTGATTCGCGTACGTCTTGGTGACGTTATCGAAGTGGATCACTGGCCCATCGCACTGGTAGACGACATACTGACTAGGTTGCCGAGGTGAGCGCACGTAGCCCCGGTTTGGCCTCGGGCCAGTCTAGGGGGGAAACTGGTCTGGAACGTCCAACATCGTCGAAGTGCCCGGCCGAGCGCTGAGCCTGGTAGGAGCCGGATGAGCTGCGAGCACCTGATCTGCGCCCAGTGTGCTGGGCCGGTCGCGGAGGGTCGCTGTCCGACCTGCCGCGATGCCCGCGCACATGTGCATCATCACGGTCATGGCATGAGCGTGCAGCTGATCGCGGCTGCCCTGCTGGTGCTGGCGCTGCTGACCGTGGCTGCGACGCACCTGGGGCACTGAGCCGCAGATGGGGCACTAAGCCGACCGAATTGCCCTGGTTCGGCGAATTCGGGGCGATCTATGGGCTGATAGGCCCGGCTGGCTCCGTTACAGACCCTGAGTCCGCAGCCAGCGGATCTCCGCTTCGATGAACTCATCGATCTCGCCGTCCATGACGGCCGCGGTGTTGCCAGTTTCGTAGCCGGTCCGTACGTCCTTGATGTTCTGGTACGGGTGCAGCACGTAGTTGCGGATCTGGGTGCCCCAGCTCCGACCGCCATCGCCGCGCAGTTCGTTCATCTTCGCGGCCTGCTCCTCGCGCTTGCGCTCCAGCAGCTTGGACTGCAGGACCGCCATCGCCGTCGCCTTGTTCTGGATCTGGCTGCGCTCGTTCTGGCAGGACACCACGATGCCGGTCGGCAGGTGAGTGATCCGGACAGCAGAGTCCGTCGTATTCACGCCCTGGCCGCCTGGCCCGCTCGACCGGAAGACGTCGATTCTCATCTCGTCTTCCGGGATATCGATGTGGTCGACCTGCTTCACCACCGGCAGCACATCGACCATCGCGAACGACGTCTGGCGGCGACCCTGATTGTCGTACTTGGAAATACGGACCATGCGGTGGGTCCCATGCTCGCCCCGCAGGGTGCCGTAGGCATAGGGCGCCTTGATGGCGAAGGTGGTCGACTTGATCCCGGCCTCTTCGGCATAGGACGTGTCGTAAACCTCGGTCGGATAGCCGTGCCGCTCAGCCCAGCGCAGGTAGATCCGCTGCAGGCCCTCGGCCCAGTCGGCTGCGTCAGCCCCGCCCGCGCCTGCGTTGATGCTGAGCAGCGCCTCGCGTGAGTCGTACTCTCCAGACAGCAGGGTCCTGATCTCCAGCTGGTCAATCTCCCTGCGCAGGGCAGCCAGCTCGCGCTCTGCCTCGGCACGAGTCGGCTCGTCCTGCTCGCTCTCGGCAAGCTCGAAGCCGGCAGCTGTGTCATCGAGCCTGGCGTGCATGCTCTCCAGCCTGGCCAGCTCGCCATCCAGGTAGGACAGCCGCCTGGTGACCTCCTGGGCCTGCTCCGGGTCCTCCCAGAGGCTGGGCTCGGCTGACCGCTCGCGCAGGCTGTCGGCCTCTTTGCGCATCGCGTCGGGGTCGAGGACAGCCTCCACGCTCGCGAGCGTGGCGATCAGCTCGGAGATCTCGGTGCCGTGGTCGGTTGCCATGGATGCAGCCTACGCGAGGAGCAGACAATGACCGTTTCCGGCCGTTGACTGAATCGCCAGGCAGCCCGGTCTGCCAGCCAGCCGGTATTCGCTAGGTGCCTCCGGGCTTGGCCGTGCGGACCTTGGCCCCGGCCGGCAGGTTAAAGAGCGAGGGGGCCGGCGAGGCCGAATACGAGGTGATCTCGAAGCCGGTCGAGTCGCTGGCGACTTGCACGTAGCCGAGCAAGTGCTGAGCCGTCGTGCAGATCTTGCTGGTGCCGGCTACTCCCGGTGCCCGCAGGTCAACACAGTGCATAGCGAAACTGTGCACCGTCATTGTCGACGAGGAGATCTTGTCCCCGGCGAAGCCTGCCGTGATGGCAACTCCGTCAAGGAAGGCGACCCAGTGCTCGGGTGTGTAGAAGTCGAGCAGTTTCTTCCGCGCAGCGGCATTGGCTTTCGGGAGCTTGTCGCATAGCCAGCCCGCGGCGGGTGCCCGCGTGCAGGCATAAGCCCCCGTTGGATTGACGATGAGGCGGGTGACGCTGAGCGGCGAGCCGGCGCCCGCCTGCGCGGCCGAGAACACCAGGCTGCCTGGCGGCCGCACGGCGTAGACAACCTTGGACGGAGCGCTCCCCGTCGTCACATAGGTGACGGAAAACTGCGTCAGCTGGCCGGATTTCAGCTGGGCAGTGAACATGTCGATGGCGGCTCTGTTCGCCTGCACCGTAGCGACGGCCGTCTTAACGGCGGTGGCCAGGCCGCAGCCGGCCAGGCTGGCGCTGCCCGTTACAGCCACGGTGACCATCAGCGCGCCGAGTCTGCGGCCAGCTAGCCGCCGGGGCCGCGCCGGGCCGACGTCAACCGCTGGCCTGGTGACCGACATGGACAATGGTCGAGCCTCCGGTCAATGCCACGGACGGATGAAATCTCGACCGCTGACATTAGTGACGGCGAATCGGACCGTCAAGATATCCGCGTACTTGGTCAGTAATGCGGGAGATTGGCCGTCCATTTAGCCGTGAATCGCGGTCACGCAGGCAGCGTGGCGGTTGTCGCCAGCGTCCTGATCGCCCGCACGGCCACCGACAGCGTCGCCACCGTGAACGCGTTGCTCTCCCAGATCTCGGTCAGTGTCTGATTGGCCCGGCGGACGGCCGAATCGTTGCGCTGCACCCACGCGGCAAGCCGCTGCTCGGGACTGCCGGGTTCGGTCACGGTCAGCACATCCCTAGCCAGTGCAGCGTGCGCGTTATAAAGATCATCCCTGATCGCGCCCCTGGCCATGGTGTTCCAGCGGTCATCCCGAGGCAGTGCCGTGATCATGTCCCGCAGCCTGGCGATCTGCAGGCGATCGGCGAGATCGAAGTAGACCTCGGCAGTCTCCTCCACCGAACGTCTGGTGCCGTGTGAAATATCCACGATGTCAAAGGCCGAGTAGGCCGGCACCATCGCCGCGATCCGCTCCGCGAGATCGGCCGGCACGCCACGGGACACGTAGACATCCCTGCGCTCGCCGAAGCCGGCCAGATCTCGTCCGGCCAGCATCTTCGGCAGGCCGGCCGCGACAGTCAGCACCCCCGCCGCGAAGAAATCGATAGTGGCCTGCACGTCGAATGGCGGCCGCCGGAAATTCAGCAGCCAGCGGGCCGCTCGTTCGGTCAGCTTCCGGCCTTCCAGCATTGCCAGGATCTGCACTCCGGTATCCACCAAGCCGTCCAGCGCCTCGACCTGGGACCAGAATCCGGGCATGTCGAAAACGTCACGGGACACCAGCCAGGCAGCGGTGATTTCCGGTACCGACGCGCCCGTCTCCTCGTTGAGGCGGAACGCGAAGGTGATGCCCGACCGGTCCACCATGTCGTTCACTACCGATGTGGTAATGATCTCCCGGTGCAGCCGATGCTGGCCCATCCTGTCCGCGTACTTCCTCCGGAGCGGACTCGGGAAGTAGGCAGTCAGCACCTGCCGCAGGTACGGGTCGTCCGGCAGGCTGGACGCCAGCACATCCTGAGCCGCGGCTATCTTCGTGTGCGCAAGCAGCACCGAGAACTCCGGGGTGACCAGACCGGTTCCGGCTGACCGGCGCTCGGCGATCTCGCGGTCGTTCGGCAGCACCTCCAGCCGTCGCCGGATCCTGCCGTCCCGCTCCAGCTTCCGGATATACCTCGCATGAACGTGCAGCATCTGCGCGGACTGCGCCCACGCAGCAGCCAGCGCGCGGTTCTGCTGATAGTTGTGCTCCAGCACCTGATCAGCGACTTCGCTGGTCATCAGCTGCAGCAGGTCATTACGGCCGTCGGCGGTCAGGTTGCCGGACCGGACCTCGGCGTCCAGCAGGATCTTGATGTTGACCTCATGGTCGGAGGTGTCCACGCCAGCGGAATTGTCGATGAAGTCAGTGCACACCAGGCCGCCGGCCAGCGCGTACTCGATCCTGGCCTCCTGCGTCAGGCCCAGGTTGCCGCCTTCACCGACGACCTTTGCCCGCAACTGCGCCGCGTCCACCCGGACCACGTCATTGGACCTGTCGCCCACGTCCGCGTTGGACTGATTGGACGCCTTGACGTACGTGCCGATGCCACCGTTCCAGAGCAAGTCCACCGGCGCCGCGAGGATGGCGGAGATCAGCGCGTCTGGCGCCATCGAGGTCTCCCCGGCAACCAGGCCGAGCACGTCCCTGACCTGCGGTGACAGCGGGATCGACTTGGCCGATCGCGGCCAGAGGCCGCCGCCGGCTGAGATCAGTGCCTGGTTGTAATCGGCCCAGGTCGATCGCGGCAGGTCGAACAGCCGGCGCCGTTCGGCGAAGCTCACCGCCGGGTCTGGCTCCGGGTCCAGGAACACGTGCCGGTGGTCGAACGCGGCCACCAGTCTGATGTGCCGGGAGAGCAGCATGCCATTGCCGAATACGTCGCCGGACATGTCGCCGATACCGACCACGGTGAAGTCGTCAGTATCGGTGTCCACGCCGCGGGTCCGGAAGTGGAACCTGACCGACTCCCAGGCGCCGCGTGCGGTAATGCCCATCTTCTTGTGGTCGTAGCCCGCCGAGCCGCCAGAGGCGAAAGCGTCGCCGAGCCAGAAGCCGCGGCTGGTCGCGATCTCGTTCGCCGTGTCAGAGAACGTGGCTGTGCCCTTGTCGGCGGCCACTACCAGGTACGGGTCGTCCCCGTCGTGCCTGATGACCCGGGCTGGCGGCACCACCTGGCCAGACTCCAGGTTGTCGGTCACGTCCAGCATGGCGGAGATGAACATGCGGTAGCAGGTCAGCACCTCGGCCTGGTACGCGTCTCGGTCGGCCGGGTCAGGCAGTTGCTTACAGACGAATCCGCCCTTGGCACCGGACGGCACGATGACCGAGTTCTTGACCTCCTGCGCCTTGGCCAGACCGAGTATCTCGGTGCGGAAATCCTCGCGCCGGTCCGACCAGCGCAGGCCGCCCCTGGCGACGCTGGCGAACCGCAGGTGCACGCCCTCGAGCCTGGGTGCGTAGACGAACAATTCGAACTGCGGCCGCGGCGCGGGCAGGTCGGGCACCTCGCGCGCATTGAGCTTGAATACCAGGTACGGCACCTCGCCGACGCCCGTGCTGTAGTAGTTCGTCCGCAGCGTCGCATTAATCAGCCCCAGGTAAGACCGCAGGATCCGGTCCTCGTCCAGGCTGGCCACGTTGTCGAGAGCGCCGGTGACCTCCTCGGTGATCGCCTCGCTCCGCTCGGCCTGGCCGGCCTCCTTCGCCGGGTCGAACCTGGACTCGAACAGACGTACAAGCAGCCTGGTGATCGGCGCGTTCGAGCGCAGGACGCTCTCGATGTAGTCCTGGCTGAACGTGATGTTGGCCTGGCGCAGGTACTTCGCGTAGGCGCGTAGCACCACCACCTCGCGCCAGGACAGCTGCGCGTCCAGGACCAGGGCGTTGAAGCCGTCGTCCTCGATCCGGCCATCCCACAGCGCGGCCAGGGCCCCTTCAACCTGGTCGCGGATCAGCCCGACGGACACGCCGCTGCCCTGCCCGTGCTCGCCGCCTTCGACGAGCGGCCGGCGCCGCAGCCCGAAGTCATAGATCCAGAACGGCTCGGCCGCCGGGAACTCGTAGGGATGCTCATCCACTACGTCCACGCCCATGTGCTGCAGCCTGGGCAGCACGTCGGTCAGCGTAATGGGACCGCCGGTCCGGTAAATGGTCAGCCGCCATACCCGGTCGGCTGACGGCTGCGCGAGCAGCTGGTCGGGGGCGTCCGCCTGCGGCTCGATCGGAATACCGCCGACGTAGCCCTCGGACTCCCAGAGCTCGAAGGCAACGTCACGATCGGACTCTCGCAGCTCCATGATCCGGGCGAAGTCGTCCACTGCCGCAGCGGCCGGCACGTCAGTCTTGTACGTCGCGGGGATAGCGTCACCGATCTCGGTGAGGAGCTGCCGGGCCCGCTGCGGGCCGTACGCGGCGGCGGCCTCGTCGGCAAGATCATCATCCCAGGACCGCACTGTCGCAGCCACGGCTCGTTCCAGCTCGACCGGATTGGCATCGGGCAGCTGGCGGCCCCGCTCGGCACGCACCACCAGGTGCAGCCGTGCCACCGGCGACTCGCCCACCTGGACGCTGTAGTCGACCTGGGATCCGCCGAAGGCACGCTGCAAGATCTCCTGAGCGCGGAGCCTGACCTGTGTGGTGTACCTGTCCCTGGGCAGGTAGACAAGGCAGGACACGTACCTGCCATAGATATCGCGGCGCAGGAACAACCTGGTCTGACGGCGCTCCCGCAGCAGGTGGACCCCGGCCGCGACAGCGGCGAGGTCGGCGGACGGGGCCATGAACAGTTCTTCACGAGGGTAGAAGTCGAGCACCTCTGCCACGTCCTTGCCGTCATGGCTGGCAGCGGACAAGCCCGAGATGTCCAGCACCTCGGCAAGCTTGCGGCGTAGCACCGGGATGCCCTTGATGCTCCCGGAGAAGGCCGCGTGCGTGTACAGACCGAGGAAGCGATACTCCCCGACGACCTCGCCCGTCGGTGACAGCCGCTTGACCGCTATGTAGTCCAGATAGCTGGGCCGGTGCACAGTGGACCGCGAGTTGGCCTTGGTGACGATGAGCCGTTGCGGGTCCAGCGCCCTGGCTCGCACCTCGGGAGGCAGGGTGGCAAAGGAGCCAGGGCCCTGCCGGTCATGACGGAGGATGCCAAGACCGCTGCCGGGCACGGCCGACAGCTGCAGCATCCCGTCCGCGCCTTGCTCAAGGTCGTATTCCCGGTAGCCGAGGAAGGTGAAGTGGCCCTCGGTCAGCCAGCGCAGCAGCTTGGCGATTTCACCGGGGGCATCGGGCCCGCCAGGTTCGTCGCCCTCGGGAGCCAGCACCTCATCGGCCAGCGACAGCGCTCTGGATCGCATCCGCGGGTAGTCCTCCACCGCGACTCGCACATCGCCCAGTACCCGCAGCAAGTCCGCTGCGATCGCGGCACCCTCGCCGCTCGCCAGCGCCGGAATCTCAATGTGCGTCCATGATTCGGCCAGGTCGTCATGGCGGCCCCCATCCCGGCTGGGACTGACCGGTCCGACAATCTCGCGGAGATCGCCCGTGACGTCCCGCCGGACGAGCAACTGCGGGTGCACGACTAGCCGGGCGGACAGGCCATGATTGGCAAGCTCCATGGTGATCGAATCGACGAGGAAGGGCATGTCGTCGGTAACGATGTCGATCACGTCGGAGCTGCCGTCCAGGGCCGCGTCGCCACCGGGCCTGACTTCCACCAGTGCCCGCCCCTGCGGCCGCCGGGCGGCGAACTCGGCATGCCGGACGGCCACTGCTGCCAGCCTGGCCGGCCCGGCCGAGGCCAGGTCATCGGGCGCCACGTGCCGGTAATAGGCCTGCAGGTAGCTGGCCAGGTCGCCGGACCCAGTGGCCTGACCAGCCAGCCGCGCGGCGTCGGCCAGCAGCTCAGACGACGCGGCGGCGCCATCGACGTCGGTTCCCTGGATGTCGGCTGCGCTGTCCGGCATGAGATTTCCACTCCCTTAGTACGGCGTCATTGCCGCTCACGCATGCTGCTAGAGCATGTCTCGAAGTTCCCACAGCAATGGGTAATAACGCATCGGCACCCGGCGGTGCAGGTAGGGCGCACCGGTCGAGCCGCCGGTGCCCGACTTGGTGCCGATCTGCCGCTCGACCATCTGGACATGCCGCGCTCGCCATAGGCCGGCGAGCTCGTCATGCGTCAGCAGGTCCTCGGCGAGCTGCCACAGATCGTCATGGTGCGGCCGGTCCCTGGCGACGCTGACCAGCGAGGTCATCACTTGCGCGTCGTCGCCGGCGGGCAGCCCGCGGGAGGCGAGCAGGTCGATGTAGGCGTCCCAGAGCGAAGGCTCTGCCAGCCGGGTGGCAAGCCGGGCCGCCTCGTCCTCAGTCAGCGCGCGAAACCTGTGAATGAACTCAGGGTCCTTGGCTCCGGACAGGAATTCAAGCTCGCGGAACTGAACCGACTGGAAGCCGCTGGCGGGCGCGAGCGCTGCCCTGAACTCCAGGAAGTCCTGCGGGGTCATCGTCTCCAGCACATCGATCTGGCTGACGAGCAACCGCTCGATCACGTGCGCCCGGTGCAGCAGCTGCCTGGCCCGCCAGGTCTGCCGGAGGCCGGCGCCCGGCCCGGGGTCCGGATCCGGCTGGCCCGACCCGGCCAGCATCGCGTCCCGGACTGCGGTCAGCTCGTGCAGCAGCTGCTTGAACCAGAGCTCATAGGCCTGGTGCACGGTGATGAAGAGCAGCTCATCATGGACCGGCGGGATGACCTGCGGGACCTGCTGGTCGAGCAGTTCAGGCACTTTCAGGTAGCTGCCGTACGTCAGCAGGCCGCCTTCCTCGCCGAACCGGCGGCCTGTGCCCGCAGCCTCCGGCGTCACGCGGGCCCGCCAGGTGCGAAGTAGCTCAGCACCTCCGGATTTGCCAGGGCGTCGCGATCCGCCGCGTCGGCAACCGGCGTGCCCTGCAGGATCTTCCGCACCGGGACCTCGAGCTTCTTGCCCGACAGCGTCCGCGGGATGCCAGGCACCTGGTGCAGCTCATCGGGAACGTGCCGGGGCGACAGCTCGGCCCGCAGCAGCGACCTGATCTTCGCGGTCAGCGCATCGTCCAGTGCCTGCCCGTCCGCGGGCACGACGTAGAGGATCAGGCGGCCTTCCTGTCCCAGCTTGCCGGTGTCCACGACCAGGCTGTCGGCGATCTCGGGCAGCCGCTCGACCACTCGGTAGAACTCACTGGTCCCCATCCGGACGCCGCCCCGGTTCAGCGTGGCATCGGAGCGCCCGTAGATGATGCAACCGCCGTCAGGCAGGATCATGATCCAGTCGCCGTGCCGCCAGACGCCCGGATAGTCGGCGAAGTAGCTGGCCCGGTACCGCTCGCCGGTCTCGTCGTTCCAGAAGCCGACTGGCATGGACGGCATGGGCTGGGTCAGCACGAGCTCGCCGACTTCGCCGATCACCGGCTGGCCGGCCGGGTCGAACGCCTCGACCCGGGCGCCCAGGCACGGCCCGGATATGACCCCGGTGCGCACTGGCAGCAGGGGCGACGGCCCGACGAACCCGGTACACAGGTCGGTGCCGCCGGAAAGCGAACCGAGTATCAGCTCCTGCGACCCCGTTACCAGCTCCTGGTAGACCCACCGGAAACCTTCCGGTGGCAGCGGCGAGCCGGTGGAGCCAACCCCGCGCAGCGCGGAAAGGTCATGCTCGATGGCCGGCCGGAGCCCTTCCTTCATGCAGGCCAGCAGGTACGGAGCGCCGGTCCCGGCATAGGTCACGCTGGTGCTGGCGACCAGCCGCCACAGCGCCCCCGTATCCGGATGCACGGCACTGCCGTCGTAGAGCACCACGGTCGCGCCTACCAGCAGGCCGCCGATCAGGTAGTTCCACATCATCCAGCCGGTCGTGGTGTACCAGAAAAAGGTGTCCGCGCTGGTCAGATCCTGATGCAGGGCCAGTGCCTTGAGGTGCTCCAGCACGATCCCGCCGTGGCTGTGCACGATCGGCTTCGGCAGCCCGGTCGTCCCGGATGAATACAAGACCCACAACGGATGCGAGAACGGGACGTCGACGAACTCCAGATCAGCCCCATCGCGGTCGGCCGGGCCGAGTTCAGTCCAGCCCAGCACCGGCATCACCAGCCCGGCCAGTCCGGGCCCGCGGTCGGACCGGCTCCCCGCGCTACCAGCAGCGTCGCCGCTCGCGCCGAGGTAGTCCACCATGATCAGCGACTCGAGGCCAGGCATCTCAGCCGCGATGGCCGCTAGTTCCGCCCGGCGGTCGAATCGCCTGCCACCGTAAGCGTAGCCATCGACGCCGATCAGCACCTTCGGCGCGATCTGGGCGAACCTGTCGATCACGCTGTGCGCGCCGAAATCCGGGGAGCAGGACGTCCAGATAGCACCAAGGCTTGCGGTGGCGAGCATCGCGACCAGCGCCTCTGGTGAATTGGGCAGGTAGGCGGCTACCCGGTCACCCAGGCCGATGCCGAGGGACTGCAGGCCGGTCCGCACCCTGGCCACTTCGGCCGCCAGCTCGCCGTAGCTGAGAGCCCCGTCGCGACCGGTCTCCGCGCTGTAGCGGACGGCCAGGGCGCCGGGTTCAGCTGCCGCCCGCCGCAGCGCGTTCCGCGCGTAATTCAGCGTGCTGCCCGCAAACCACTCCACCGCGGGCAGCTGGCCCGTCACTACGGGGCCGGGGCTGCGGTCACCGAGGACACCAAAGAAATCCCAGATCGAGGACCAGAAGCCGGCCAGGTCGCTGACGGACCACTGCCACAGGTCCTGGTAGGTGCGGGTGACCGGGCCGCCCCGGTCGGCCAGCCAGCGGGCGAACCGTCCGACTTCGGCTCGGTTAGCTGCCTGGGCGGAGGGGGCCCAGAGAATCTCGCCGTAGTCGCGCCCAGCCGCTGATTCGCTGCTCACGCTGCGCGCCCCCAACTGCTCTGACCCAGTCACCGTTGACGGACCTGTTATATACCAGTATGCGCTCGGTGCGAACCAAGGACCTGGTTGAGCTCTTCCGCCCGCGAGTTTGACTATGCCACGCCGGCGTCGGGCCGGCAGCTACCGGCCCGCGGGCACTCTGGTCAACCGGTCGATGGCAGCGGTGACCTGACCGGTATCGGAGAGATCGGCCAGCACCAGGTCGGCACCCGCGTCGCGCAGCTCAGCCACGGTCGACCGGCCGGTGGCCACCGCGATGCTCCGGGCCCCGCCGATAGCCGCTGCCTCGACGTCCCGCACTGTGTCAGCGATGTACACGGTTGACTCCTCGGTGATGGCCGAGCCGTATTTCTCCGCCGCTCGCCCCCTGACCATCAGCAGCAGTGAGCCCTTCGGATAGGCGTCTGAACCGTAGCCGCCGATATCCAGGTCGAAGAACTGGTCCAGGCCGAAGGCACGCAACTTCGCCATCGCATTCGGCTTGATAGTGCCGGTCAGCACGGCCTGGACCGCGCCCGGCAGCGCCGCGACGGCCGCCACCGCAGCGCGGGCTCCGGCCAGCAGTCGGCCCTGCTCAAGCAGGTCCTCCTGACGGCTGCCAAACGCCGTCTCCAGCTCCCAGCAGTACCTGGTCAGCAGGTCAGCATCGGCCGCGTCGTCCTGGCCAGTCGGTACATCGTTGAGGTAGAGAGACTCAAAGAAGATCTCGGTGTCACTACGGCCCGCCAGCTGGGGCAGCGCTGCCAGCGGCCGGCCGGTCACGCGGCGGAATGCGTCGGCGTAGGCGTCTCGCGAGACCCGGCCGACATCGAGCAGGGTCAGATCGATGTTCCAGAGGACCAGGCGGTCCATGGCAACCCTCCGCGCCGTGCGGGATCGCAGCCGGCCGGCTGCGCCCTTCTAATGGCTGCGAGCGTACCCGTCGGATCGGACAAGTAACGCAATTAGTTCAACATTCGCCAGGATTGGTGCAACGCCGGACCGAACCCAGCGAGGCGCGGCGCGGATGCCTCGGTTGTTGCGGGGCGCCAATCGTGGCCTGCGGGTCACCGCCCGCAGCGAGACCGCGAGCTACCCCATGTGGGGGTAGCGGTAGTCGACCGGAGGCACGAACGTCTCCTTGATCGTCCGGGCATTCACCCAGCGGATCAGGTTGAAGATGGAGCCAGCCTTGTCGTTGGTGCCGCTAGCGCGCGCCCCGCCGAACGGCTGCTGACCCACCACTGCCCCGGTCGGCTTGTCATTGACGTAGAAGTTGCCGGCCGAGAACCGCAAGACCTCGCTAGCGTGCGCGATCGCCGCGCGGTCCTGGGCGATGATCGAACCGGTCAGGGCGTATGGCGCGATGTCTGCGGCCTGCCTGATCACCGCTTCGTACTCGGCATCGTCGTACACGTGCACGGCGAGGATCGGACCAAAATACTCAGTACTGAAGACCTCATCTGTCGGATCGGTCGAGGCCAGCACCGTAGGCCGGACGAAGTAGCCCTCCGAATCGTCGGTGCCGCCCCCGGCCAGCACCGAGATCGCCGCCCGGCTTCGCGCTCTGGCCAGCGCGTCGGCATGCCGGGCGAACGCCCGGTTATCGATAACCGCGCCCATGAAGGCCGACAGATCGGCCGATACGTCGCCCATCGTCAGCGCCTCGGCCGTATCGATGAGCTGGTCCTTCATCCGGACCCAGACACTGCGCGGAATGTAACTGCGCGACGCCGCCGAGCACTTCTGGCCCTGATACTCAAAGGCGCCGCGGACCAGGGCGGTCGTCAGCACGTCAGGGTCCGCGGACGGATGAGCGATGACGAAGTCCTTACCGCCCGTCTCCCCCACCAGCCGCGGATAGCCACGGTAACCGGCGATGTTCTCGCCGACCGTACGCCACAAGTGCTGAAAGGTCCCGGTCGAGCCGGTGAAGTGGATCCCGGCTAGCTCCGGATGACGCACGGCGACCCTGGATACCGCCTGGCCGTCGCCGGTCACCATGTTGACGACTCCGGCCGGCAAGCCCGCCGCTTCCAGCAACCGCATCAGGTAATGAGCCGACAGCTGCTGCGTCGGTGACGGCTTCCAGATCACCACGTTGCCCATGAGGGCGGGCGCCGTCGGCAGGTTAGCCGCAATCGACGTGAAGTTAAACGGCGAGATCGCCAGCACGAAGCCCTCCAGGGGCCGGTACTCCAGCTGGTTCCAGACGCCGGGTGAGCTGGCGGGCTGCTCGGCCAGCAGCCGCCGGCCGTAATGCACGTTGTACTTCCAGAAGTCGATCAGCTCGCAGGCCGCGTCTATCTCGGCCTGGAAGACCGATTTGGACTGGCCGAGGATCGTCGAGCCGTTGATCACCTGCCGCCATGGGCCGGCCAGCAGGTCGGCGGCCTTGAGGAAGATCGCCGCGCGGTCGTCGAACGACAGCGCGCGCCAGCCGGGCGCCGCATCCCTGGCCGCGCTGATGGCGGCCTCGACGTCGTCGTCGGTCGCATTGCGTAGCTCGCCGAGCACATGTCGGTGGTTATGCGGCTGAACCACGTGGATCGGATCGCCGCCGCCGTGCCGCTGCTGCCCGCCGATCGTCATCGTCAGCTCGGCGCGCTCGCCTGTTAGTTCCTTGATCTTCTGCTCGAGCGCCGCGCGCTCCGAGCTGCCCGGCGCGTAGCCCTTAACCGGCTCATTCCCTGGGAACGGGACATTTGTGACAGCATCCATCGCAGACAACTCCAGCTTTACCCGACGTCAGTGGCGGCATCCCCATCGTGCCATGGCCCAGGCGTTCTGCCACCAGCCACCCTGCGGCCCTGCACCCGGCCGGCCCGGCAGGCCCGGCTTCCGGGCGATTCTCGGCACGTGGTGTCGATTTCGGTCAGTTTAGCGCCCGGTACGTACCACTTTGTGGCAGCAGAATCGTCACGATGTCGCGGTTACCCGGCAAGCTCGCCGAGTTCCTGGGTGGCGTACCAGAGCAGCTCGTAACCCTCGGCGCCGTCGACGGTGAATCTGGCGTCGTCGTCACCGGCCTCCGCCGCGGGCAGCGCCGCAACGGCGGCCGAGATCGCGGGCGCCGCGCTGACATCGTCGACGTGACCTGCCTGCACGTCGCGCAACGGCACCGGTCCGGCGATCCGCACCAGGCCGGGCTCGTCGAATCCGGCGTGCGCGGCAATATGGTCGTCTGCGATGTCGGCCGCCAGCACAACCCGGCGCCGTGGCGCGTCCGGATCCGCCGCGAGCAGCCGCAGCGATTCCCTGGCAGCGTGCATCATCGCGACGTACTCCAGTTCCTCGATATCGCCGCTTGAGTACCACTCGCGAAGCGCAGGCGTGACGGCGAAGCCGCGCACTGGCGAACTGATCTCACCAGTGAGCAGCAGCCCGGTCACGGCCCGAAGTGTGGAAGGCACGTACACGCGCATCTGGATCCCCGAGGCGCAAGCGAAGACCATGCAGCCGAATAGACCTTGAGTGTGCCAGGCCCGGCGCCAATCAGTCAGCTACTTCGACCGCGCCTGCTCCGCCAGCAACCGCCCGACCGCTCTGCCCCGACCGCGGCTACGTCGTTAGTGCCGCGATCACTGCGGTGACCGCGGACTCGACTGCCTCGTGTTCCCAGACCCGTACGACCCGCCAGCCGGCCGCGATCAGCGCCGCGTCGGCGGCTCGGTCCCGCTCGACGTTGCGGGCCAGTTTCGGCTCCCAGTACCAGGTGTTCGCGGCGGGCTTGGTGCCGTGGTCCGGGCAGCAGTGCCAGAAGCAGCCGTCGACGAATACGGCAACCCGCCGTGCGGTGAAGGCAATGTCTGGCCGCACCCGGGCACCGGTCAGGTCCAGGCGATAATCCTTGCGGTAACGGTAGCCGCGGCTGTGCAGCGCCTGCCGTAGGGCTAGTTCCGGTTTGGTGTCCCGGCGCCGGTTGGCCCGCATATTGGCCGAGCGACCCGGACTAGCCGGGTGCGGGTAGTCAGGCACAGCCGCCAGGCTAGCGGCTCGCAGCACCCGAACCGGTAGTTACAGGCTGATCCCGAGCAGCCCGGCAAGCAGCTCGCGGGTGGCGTCCGCCCGCCGATGCAGCACACCAGTGAAGCCAACTTGCTCGGCTGCGGTGATGTTAGGCCCGATGTCGTCGATGAAGATGCACTCACGCGGCGAGAGCCCGAGCGATTCGGCCGCGTGCAGGAAGATCTGCGGTTCGGGCTTGCGCATGCCGACCTCGGACGAGATGACCACGGCATCGAACATGTCCGGGAACATGTGCCGCGGATACTCACCGCCCCAGGAGTTGGACAGCAAGCCGGTCGGGACGCCGTCGCCATGCAGGGTGCGGAACAAGTCCAGCATCGCGGGATCGAGCACCGAGCCGGCGAACATCCTGGCCAGCAGCCCCGGACCAGCCACCGGTCCGCCATCCGCCAGCACGAGCCTGCTGGCAAGCGCCCGCTCGAACTCGGCGTTGGTGCACTCGCCGCGCTCCAGTGCGTGAATCGGATTGCGGTCCTGGCCATCGGCGTAAGCCTGCCGCACCCATTCCCGCATCACCGTGACGTAGCTGGCCCGGTCGATCCGGTCGGCCTCCAGCCAGGCGCCGACCGTCTCCGAGATGGGGTTGGTCATGACGCCACCCCAGTCCGTGATCACCCCGCGCAGCTGCGACACAGCACGATCGTAAAGGAGGGAACGGCTCGCTCCGGCCGTCGCGGCGGCTGCTGGCATCTCGGCAGGTACTGGCAGAATCGCCGCATGGACCATGGAGCAACACGCCGGCTGGCGGTCGTCACCGGGGCAAGCAGCGGCATCGGCGCGGCATCGGCGGTCAGGCTGGCCGACGCCGGCTTCCGGGTAGTCCTGGCCGCGCGGCGCGCGGACAGGCTCGCCGAAGTCGCCGAACTCATCGCCAGCCAGGGCGGCGAGGCCCTGGTGCGTGAACTGGATGTCACCGATCGCGCGGCCGTCATGACGCTGGCCAGCTCAATCGAAAGCTGCGACGTCCTGATCGCGAACGCGGGCGGCGCGGTCGGCGCCGACACCATTGCCGAGGGCTCCGCCGCTGACTGGCAGGCCATGTACGACGTGAACGTGCTCGGCACGCTCCACATCGTGCAGGCCCTGCTGCCCAAGCTGATCTCGACCGGCGCCGGCACGATCGTGCTGATGGGTTCAACCGCTGGCCTGATCAGCTACGAAGGCGGCGGCGGGTACGTCGTCGCCAAGCACGGCACGCACGCCATCGCTGAGACGCTCCGGCTCGAGCTGTACGACCAGCCCGTGCGGATCATCGAGATCGCGCCCGGCATGGTCAAGACAGCCGAGTTCGCCGTGAACAGGTTCCGCGGCGATGCCGATAAGGCCGCCGCCGTCTATGCCGGGGTGGCCGAGCCGCTCACCGACGCTGACGTCGCCGACGCGGTGGCCTGGGCAGTTACCCGCCCCGCGCACGTCAACGTTGATCTCATGGTGCTTCGGCCCCGTGCGCAGGCTGCCCAGCACAAGGTGTACCGGGAGACCTGAGGCCACGGCTGGCCGCGGCGCCAGGGCTACGGCGTCCGGCCGTTCACCGCGACGAAGCTCTGGTCGTGACCGTGCCAGGCTAGGCCACCGGCCAGCCAGGTGCTGTTGGTCCGCGCTACCGGAGCCAGCGCCGTCAGCAGCCCGTCTAGCCGCCTGGCCTCGGCCCGGTAGCTGATCCATTTCTTGCCGGTCCAATGGGCGAACGGCCCGGCCCAGACCCCGCCGTGGTCATCGGCGGTCAGGACGTCGGTCGTCAGCAGGCCCGCGGGCACGCGCACGGACTGCAGACGGGTGCCATTCCAGTGGTAGAGCACGCCCAGATTGCGCGGGCCAGGCAAGTGTCCCCAGATCCACACGTCGGTAGCCGAACTCGCGGCCAGCACAGGATTGCCGAGCCGCCGGTTCACTCCGGCGCAGCGTAGCCATCTGCCGTGCGCTCGCTCGTAGAGCACCGGCACGAAGGTCTGATCCGCCGGGCGGAATGCGCTGATGGCGAGGGCGAACACGTGCTTACCGCCAGCCGTGATGCCCCACAAGTCAAGGTGCACCTTGGCGGCCAGCCAGGTGCTGCCGTTCCAGTAGGTGGCCGGCGTGGAGCAGCTGAACAGGCAGGTGCCGGGGCTGATCGCCCAGGCGCTGGTCCGGCTGAGTACCGCGTTCTCGTTCGTGCCGAGGCTATTGATCGGTATCTGAAGGGTGCGCCAGTCCGTGCCGTTGAACTGCAGCACCTCGTCGATGCCGCTGCGCCAGATTGACCCGAAAATCCACACGTCATCCGGACCGGTGGCGTAGACGCTGGCCGGCTCGAATGCCTTGCCAGCCCCCGGCACGTCCACCCGCAGCCAGTGCTTGCCGTTCCAGTGCATGATGATCGGGCCGGGCTGCTGGACGTACTCCCCGACCGCCCAGGCGTCATTGCGGGCCGGCGCGGCCACGCCGAGCAGCAGATTGCCCTGCCTGGCGTGTGCCAGGTACACCTCACGCCAGCCCGGCGATGCCGCGGTGGCGGCCAGTGCCAGGCCACCGCCAACGGCACAGATGGCGACGGCCGCTGTCACCACCGTCAGCAGCCGACGCATCCGATACAGCATCCTGCCCACACTCGTCCCTCGTCGCGGCCCAAAGCCAGTCAAGATCCCCGTAGCCCGGCCGCGCTGGCGGCTCCGGACTGCTCCCCATAATGCAGGATGTGGCGCCCGGAACGGCCTAAGCAGAGCCGCTGAGTGATTCGCCCTGATCCACCTGCGGTCCTACACTATCTCGCCCGACATCACCGTTCGTTTTCAGTCGGTCTGGGTGACCTTGCTGAGTCCCCGCGGCCGGTCCGGGTTAATGCCAAGGCGCCGGGCCAGCGCCTCCGTCACAAGCTGACCTGGCACGATCAGGCCGATAGGCGCGAGCCACTCGGGCAGCCGCGGCCCGGCTAGCGCTGCCGTGCACGCCGAGGCCAGCGCTGCTCCGCCGCCGATGCCGAACGCACTCGCGCCCGCTCCGCGCACCCGGCTGGCGAGGTCCACAGTGCCGGCCAGGGTCGGCCCGGAGTCGGCCGCCAGCACGATAGCGGGGGTGTCGGCGTCCACGACGGCGATCGGCCCGTGCAGCAAGTCCGCATAGGACAGGCCCATGGCGTGCAGGTAGCACGCCTCCTTCAGCTTGATCGCCAGCTCTAGGGCCGCGGCATAGGCCATACCGCGGCCGGATACCACGACGCCGGCGACCTTCGACAGCTCGCTGACGATTGGCTCCAGCTCGCTCGGCGTGGCGGCCGCGAGCAGTTCCTCGATAGCGTCCGGGGCCGCCATCAGCTCCCCCGGATCCAGATCCGCGCCCAGGCCCAGGCCTAGTACCGCCAGCGCGGCCAGCTGGGTGGTAAATGTCTTGGTGGCCGGCACCGCCTGCTCGATGCCGGCTTCGGTGACGAACGCCACTTCTGCCGCCGCCGCAAGCGGCGACTCGGCACCGCCGTTGGTGATCGCCAGGGTCCGGGCACCGCAGGAGGCAGCCCACTGCAGCGTCTCGACGATCTCCTCGGTCCGGCCCGACTGGGAGAGCGCGACGGCGAGCACGCCGGTCAGGTCGATGCGAGCCCGGTAGGTGGTAGCGATGGACGGCGCGGCGAGCGCGGCCAGCCGGCCCGCGTGCGCCTGAACCAGGTAGCTGCCGTAGACGGCCGCGTTGTCCGAGGTACCTCGGGCGATGAACAGCACCGTCCTGGTGTCGGCCGCCAGCTGGCGCACCTCGTCGCGGCGGGGCAGCAGCGCGCTGATCGTGGCCCTGAGCGCCTCGGGTTGCTGTGCGATCTCCTGGCGCATCAGCGACAGGCCGGCCCCGTTCCCGTCCTGATTCACGTGGTGGTCCCTTCGGTAACGGAGGTCAGGGGTGCTCTCAGCCCGGCAGGCCGTGGCCTTGCGGGCAGACCGCGGCCAGGGTGGTCGCGGCGCCATCTGTATATACGAGCTGCCCGGCTACCCAGGTCGCGCGCGTCTTCAGGTCCGGGCCGAGCCACACCAGGTCGGCTGCGGCCGCCGGCCTGATCCGGCCAAGGTCGGGCCGGCCGATCAGGTCCGCCGGAATACTAGTGGCCGCGCGGGCCGCGTCCGCGAGCGGGACACCGCAGGCCACAGCGTTGGCCACGGCCGTGTCCATGCGCAGCGCCGAGCCGGCCAGGGTGCCGTCGCGGCGGACCGGCGGAGCGCCGTCAGCTGGCGGCAGCGTGATCGGCTCGCCACCGAGCAGGTACTCGCCCGGCGGCATTCCGGCCGGCGCAGCCGCATCGGTGACCAGCACGATCCTGCCTGGCGCTGCCCGGAACGCAACCGCGCATACCGGCCCGGCGACGTGGTGGAGGTCGACGATCAGCCCGCTCGTGAGCCGGTCATCGGCTAGCGCCTGGCCGGGCACGCCCGGCTCCCGGTGGCCTAGCGGTCGTTGCGCGTTGAACAGGTGCGTCACCATCCGCGCTCCGAGCCCGGCTGCCATGGCGACCTGCTCGGCAAGGGCGTCGGTGTGACCGAGGCTGACCACCACCCCGGCGGCGGTGAGCTGGCCGATCGCAGCCAGCGCGCCGGGCCGTTCCGGCGCCAGCGTGACCAGCCGGAGTATTCCTTGTGCTGCGTCGAGCAACTCGCTGATGGCACCCGGCGTGGGGTCGGTAATCCAGGCTGGGTTGTGCGCGCCGCGCCGGGTCGCGGCGATGAACGGGCCTTCCAGGTGCACGCCGAGCACCCGTGCTCCGTCGGCTGGCAGGCCAGGTGCGAACCCTGCAATTGCCCGCAGCGCCGTGGCAAGGCTGCCGAGGGGCGCGGTTATCAGCGTCGGCAGGAAAGCGGTCGTGCCGGTAGACGGCAGCTGGCCGGCCACGGCCGCCCACGGCTCGGCCTCGGCCGTCTGGAAATCCTCGCCGAAGTACCCGTTGACCTGCAGGTCCACAAAACCCGGTAGCAGGTATCCAGTAGGCAGCGTGAGCCGATCCGTTGCGTCGGCACCGGGCGGCAACGCGCCGACGCCGACGCGGCTGATGACACCGGCGGTGAGCTCAACGAACCCGCTGAACGGAACCGGGCCGGCCGATTTCTCGGCCGTGATGATGCTCTCGGCGGCAATCTGCACAGGACGAAGGCTAACGGCCAGCCCGGCTCAGCTCGCCAGGGCCACCGACGGCCAGCGCGGCCGGACCGGACAGGAAGTCCCGCATCTCGGCGGCGACCAGGTCGGGCCGCTCCATCATCGCCACGTGACCGATCTTTGGCAGCACCACGACCCGGCAGTTCCCGAACGTCCTGGCGGCCCTGCCAGCGTTCGCCGGATTGACGAGGCGGTCATGGCTGCCGTGGATGACCAGCGTGGGCGCCGTCACCTTAGCGGCCTCGCGCCATAGCGAGCCAGGGCCCGGCCGGGTGTATTCCGCCACCAGGGCACGGCCGGATCGCAGCAGTGCGTCACCTGCGTAGACCAGGCCGTCACGGCGAATCACCTCGGCGACGGCCTCGGCCCGGCGGGCTTCGTGCAGCAGGCCGGGATCGGCGAACAGGTCGTTGATGGTCATCGCGGTGCGCTGCTCTGGCGGAATCTGGACCAGTCGCTTCAGGATCCACCGACCCAGGCCCGGCGTGCTGACCACCGCAAGGCGCATCGGCAGCAGCCGCGGCCGCAGGTCGGGCAGGGCAGGCGATATCAGCGTCAGAGAGCGGACCAGGCCGGGGTATCGAGCTGCAATCCTCGTGCTGATGGCTCCGCCCAGCGAATTGCCGATCAGGTGGACTGGCTCGGTATGACGCTCTTCGATCAGGGCGACGACCGCGGCGACCCGGGCGTCGAGCGAGTAGTCACCGTTATCCGGTGGCGGTGAGTGCCCGAAGCCGGGCAGGTCTAGCGCCTCGCCGGCCAGCACCGGGCCGGCCCCGCATGGCTCGCTCAGCAGGCCCATCAAGTCTGTCCAGTTGGTCGCTGACCCGCCTAGTCCATGCACGAAGACGGCAGGCTCAGCGCCAGCCGCAGCCGGCACCTTCCGGACGAAGACCTGGCCGTGCCCGAGCCGAACAAGCTCTCCTGGCCAGCGGGCAATCGGCTGCGGCCGGGCTGGGCCGTCGGCAGGAGCTCCGCCGCTGACGTGCACGGCGCGCCGAGGCGGGAACCGCCATCCCCTTGGCCGGGAAAATCGGCCGACGGCATCGAACTGGTCAGTCATGCCGACTAATCCTACTCCCCAGTAGGACCAGGAGAGTTCCCCAGTAGGACCAGGAGATACGCCTTTGTAGCTACAATGCGCACTCAGCCGGCGCGCCGACGCGGGCGCGGTGCAGCGTCGGGCTCCTTTGCTGCGGACTTGCTGCTCGCGGCCTTCGTCTTACTCGCGGCAGCACTGGGTTTGGCTGCGGCGCGGTTCGCGGTGGCAGTGTTAGCTGCGGCCGGCTTTGCGGCGCCTGACCGAGCAGAGGGTGGCTTAGCCGTCCCCGTTGATGCCGCGCTGGCCTTGGTGCTGGGTTTCTTCGTGGCGGCTGCCTTCGCGGCGTCGGCTTTCGCCGTGCCTGCCCTCGCCGTGCCTGCCCTCGCGGTGCGTGCGGTAGCGGGAGCCGCACCCTGCTGCTTCGCCGCCGTGCGGCCACGAGCCGGACGGTCAGCTTCGCCGGAGTCGTGATCCTCGTCGTCCGCGGCGGCAATACTGAGCCTGCCGCCCTTAGCGGCGGCAAGGCTTGCTCGCAGCGCGTCGGCCAGGCTCGACGGCTCACCGGTGTCGAGCTCACCGACCTCCGGCTGCATGATCTCGCGGCCCTCTGTCTTCGCTGCTACCAGTTCCTGCAGCGCTTCACGGTAGCCGTCGTGGAACTCCTCGGGATCGAAGTCGACCGTCATCGACTCGATCAGCGAACTGGCCATCCGCAATTCCTGCGGCCGGACATCGACGCTGTCGTTCAGGAACGGGAACGCCGTCTCCCTGACCTCGTCCGGCCACAACAGCGTCTCCAGCACTAGTACGCCTTCGCGCGCACGCAGGATTGCCAGCGACTCGCGCTGCCGGAGCGCGACCTGCGCGATGGCGATCTTGCCCGACTCCTCCAGCGCATCCCGGAGCAGGCAGTAAGCGCGCACTCCCGCGGTCTCGGGCTCCACGTAATAGCTCCGGTTGAACAAGATCGGGTCGAGCTGGTCGCTCGGGCAGAACTGCACGACCTCGATGCTCTTGGTCGTGGGCAGCGGCAGCTCGGCCATGTCGTCCTCGGTCAGCACGATCATCTGGCCGTCCGGCAGCTCGTAGCCCTTGGCGATGTCCTCGTAGGGCACTTCCTGCTCGTCGATCGAGCAGAACCGGCGGAACCGGATCCGGCCGCCGTCCTCCCGGTGTACCTGCCGGAAGGCAATGTCCTTCTGCTCAGTTGCTGTGTAGAGCTTCACCGGGATCATGACGAGCCCGAAGGAGACTGCCCCCTTCCACATGCTTCGCATGGCGTCTCCCTACCCCGCTGTGGACCGACTACTAATTCTGGCCTTGATCGAGCGCGCATGTCAGTCCGTGACGGGTACTGATACCAGTAGTGTTGTCCGCATTCCGCAGTTCGGCAATATGTTCGACTACTGAAAATCGGCGAGAGGGTGCAGCGTGAGCGACAAGGGACTGGAAGCACCGGACGCCGACCTGGCGGAGCAGGAATTGACTGCGATACCTGAGGATGCCGAGCCTGACGAGGCTGACCTGCCAGCTGAGCTGCCGCTGGAGGCTGACGAGGCGGACGCGGCCGAGCAGGCGCGCCGAGTCAGGCAGGACGACGACGACTACCGCTGAGCTGCGAGCTACCCGGCCGTAGGATTGACTTTTCAGAAAGGCTGCAGCGCCGCAGCCGTCATATCACCAATTTCGGAGACATAGTTGACCGTATCGCCACAGGCCAAGCCCGGAAGCACGCGGCTGCCGCGGCCTGCGCGCCGGCTGCAGCTGCTGGGAGCGGCCCGTGACGTTTTCGTGGCCCAGGGCTATCACGCAGCGGCAATGGATGAGATTGCCGAGCGCGCCGGCGTCAGCAAGCCGGTGCTGTACCAGCATTTCCCCGGCAAGCTTGACCTGTACCTGGCCTTGCTCGACGAGAGTGCTGATCAGCTGGTCCAGACTGTCAGCGACGCGCTGTCCTCGACCGACGACAACCGCGAGCGTGTCCCGGCCACGTTCAAGGCGTTCTACGACTTCGTCGCCGGCACTGGCGAAGCCTTCCGGCTGGTTTTCGAGTCGGATCTGAGTAATGAGCCTGCCGTGCGCGAGCGACTCGAGAAGGCCATCTACGAGTGCGCCGAAATGGTCAGCCAGTTCATCCGCGAGGACGCGGGCGTAACCGACGAGGAAGCGCACCTGCTCGGCGTAGCGCTGGTCGGAATGGCACAGGTCACCGCGCGGTACTGGCTGAGTACCCAGGGGGCGATCCCCAAGGATGCCGCTGAGCAGCTGATAGCCAGGCTGGCCTGGCGCGGCATTAGCGGCTGGCCGCTGACCAGCTGACCGGATCGACGGCGGGGAGCGGCGGGCTGGTGGCGCTCGCGGATTCGTTTCGCTCGCGGCGTAGCAGGCCACCGGCCCGGAACCACCCGATAGAGATCCCGGCGCGCTAGCCTCGAATGGCCGAGAGGAGCGCTGTGGAAGTCAAGATCGGGATACAGTCCGTACCGCGTGAGCTCGTCCTGGAGACTAATTCCTCCGAGGATGAAGTCGCGTCGGCGCTGGAGGATGCCGTCGCAAAGAGCGGCGTATTCACGCTCATGGACCACAAGGGCGGCAGGGTCCTGGTCCCGGCCGACAAGATCGCGTACGTCGAATTCGGCGGCACCGAGCCGCGGCGCGTCGGGTTCGGCAACCCGTCCGGCCCGTCTATCTAGCCAGCACCAGGCCCACCCGGACAGCGCGTTAGCGCCCGGTCAGTTCGGCTAATCGGCGAGGCCCAACGCGGCCATCCGCTGGGCGTGCTTGTCGGTAAGCTCGGCGAACATCCTGCCGATATCGCCGAGCTGGCTGGCCGCGCCCCCGGCGAGCAGCCGGGCCAGCGGCTCCCGCTCGGCTGCGACCCGCTGCGCCTGGCCAAGCGCCTCGCCTACCAGCCGCCTCGCCCACAGCGCTAGGCGGCCGGCCACCCTGGGGTCAGCGTCGATCGCCTCGCGGACCCTGGCGATGACGAACTCCGAGTGACCGGCGTCGGACAGCACTTCCAGCACCAGGTCCCTGGCGGGCACGTCGAGCACCTCGGCGGCCAACCGGTAAAAATCGGCCGCAATGCCGTCTCCGACGTAGGCCTTGACCAGCCCTTCCAGCCAGTCCGATGGCGCCGTCCGAGCATGGAAGTCGTCCACCGGGGAGACGAACGGCTGCATGGCGTGCCCCGGTTCCGCCCCGAGGTCCTTGATCCGCTGGCTGAGTAGCTGGAAATGGCCGAACTGGGCCACCGCTAGCTCGGCCAGCGCGGTCTTGTCGGCCAGTGAGAGCGCCAGGGCCGCGTCATCGGAGATCCGGAAGAACGCGGTCAGTGATGCATAGGCCAGCAGCCCCAGCAGGTCGAGCAGGCCGTCGCCCCGCGCATTGCCTCCATCGTCGGTCACCGGCGCACTGTAACAAGAGCTCCCAGCCACGGAGCACGCGAGTTGCCAGTTGCCGGAACTCCGGGAGCGACGCGCGGGCTGGTGCACAAGGGCACGATGCGCAGGTTGCTAGACTGGCAAATGATCCACATGCGGAATGTGCTAGCCCCCGGCCGTGTTCTCCCTAGTGTTAGGCGTCACGATCATCGGAGCCTGCAGGCAGCCGGATGATGACGCGCCACTTCTCCTCCGCGAGAGCGTGGCCCCAGCCGCGACACGGCAAGGCTGCCCCGCTGGAGAGGTCACAGACCTGCTTACGGCAGATATTGCCTGGCAACTAATGCCAGGGAGCCGCGAGCCCAACTAGAGGCGGAAGCCCTGACCACGTATACGACAACCATGGATGATAACCAAGCGACTGATCCCGCGGACTCGATCGAGCCGGACGGTGCCAGCAGCCCGGCTCTCGACCCGGCGGTTCCCGTGATTCCCGGAGCCGAGCCTGTCGCGGCCGCACTACCTATTGAGAAGACGTTCCGCGACTTCGGTATCGCCGAGCCGATCTGCGCTGCACTCGAGGCCGAGGGGATCACTACCGCGTTCCCCATCCAGGCGCTCACCCTCCCGGTTGCTCTCGACGGGCATGACCTCATCGGGCAGGCCAGGACGGGCACCGGCAAGACCTTTGCCTTCGGTATCCCGATTCTGGAGCGGCTCGACGAGACGCAGCGCGAGAAGGCCTCACCTCGCGCCCTCATCGTGGTGCCGACCCGTGAGCTGGCCATCCAGGTAGCCGCCGACATCCAAGCCGCCGGATCCCGGATGGGCGCCAATGTGGTCACGCTTTACGGCGGCCGGGCATATGAGCCGCAGATCGACGCGCTGGCCACCGTCGACATCGTCGTCGGGACGCCAGGACGGCTGCTTGACCTGGCCAGGCAGGGGCACCTCAAGCTCGGCCGGGTACGCCAGCTGGTTCTGGACGAGGCAGACAAGATGCTGGACCTCGGCTTCCTGCCGGACGTAGAGCGGATCCTGCAGCTCACGCCTGCTGGCCGGCAGACGATGCTGTTCTCCGCCACCATGCCAGGCGAGATCGTCACCCTGGCCCGCCGCCACCTGAGCCGGCCTATGCACATCCGAGCCGAGCAGCACGACGAGCCACAGCATGTGCCGAGCACCGAGCAGCACGTTTTCCGCGCGCACCAGATGGACAAGATCGAGGTGCTAGCCAGGGTCTTGCAGGCCGAGGGCCGCGGTCTGACCATCGTGTTCTGCCGGACCAAGCGCTCCGTCGACCAGGTCGCTACCACGCTCACCACCAAGGGCTTCGCTGTCGCGGCTGTGCACGGTGACCTCGGCCAGGGCCAGCGCGAGCGAGCCATGAGGGCGTTCCGGTCCGGCAAGGTCGACGTTCTCGTCGCCACCGACGTCGCCGCGCGTGGCCTGGATGTCGACGACGTGACGCATGTTGTCAACTACGAGTGCCCTGAGGACGAGAAGGCCTACCTGCACCGCATCGGCCGCACCGGCCGGGCCGGGCGCGAGGGCGTAGCTGTCACCTTCGTCGACTGGGCAGATCTGCACCGCTGGAAGACCATCAACGACACGCTGCACCTGGACCATGCTGAGCCGCTGGAGACCTACTCCACCTCGGAGCATCTCTACAGCGCACTGACCATCCCGGCAGGCGCGAAGGGCGTGCTACCGCGGGCGCAGCGGGAGCGAGCCGGCCTTGAGGCCGAACTGCTTGAGGATATCGGCGAAACGGGCAAGACCCGTTCGCGCAGCGGCAGCGGCTCCCGAGACAGCGACCGGCGACCAGGATCGGGAGGCCCGGCCAGGCACGATCGGGCCGGCCATGGGGCCGACGGCGATCGCGAGGCCAGGTCCCGTACCCCGCGGTCCCGCCGTCGTACCAGAGGCGGCCAGTCCGCTGACAGCTCGCCCAGCGGATCTGCTGCGCAGGCCGGCGACGATGCGGCGCAGACCGCGCAGGGCGTTGTGGGAGATTCCGGCGCCAGCGCGGCTGACCAGCCAGTCCGCAAGCCGCGCAGGCGGCGTTCGTCGCGGGGACGCGGAGGCAGTCAGTCCGCGGCCGGCCAGTCCGCAGGCGGCCAGCCGCCGACAGGATCAGCTCCGGCCGGACCTGCGACGCCGTAGTAACGCGCCTCGACCATCAGGGCGAAACAGTGGTGTAACCCGATGGGCCAGCTCGGCTTCGACAGGAAACCGCGCCGTAACCCGCCGGACCACGGGCGCTGGCAAGATTGATCTGGCCTGGTCCGGTGCCGGGAGGAACTCTCACAGCGGATCGTGCGTTATTTGACTGTTACATTTCAGCGGTTACTCGGTAGGCTGCGACGTCGTGAGTACTCCCCGCTCCCTGGAGATGCCCGATCATGTCCGATCGGCAACGCTGCCGACCGCTCGTGGTTCCTTCGCGATCCTGGAGGCCCAGCCCTCCAGGGGCGTGAGCTTCCGCAGGCCTGGCTTGCTGGTACCGGGCTTCACCGGCAGCAAGGAAGACTTCCTTGCGATTCTTGAGCCGCTGGCATCCGCCGGGCGGACCGTGTACGCCTACGACCAGCGCGGGCAGTACCAGAGCCCGCACGCGAACGACCGCTCTGGCTATGCCGCCGCCGAGCTGGCGGCCGACCTCCAGGCCATTGCCGACGCTGTCTCCCCTGATGCTGACGGGGTACACCTGGTCGGCCACTCGATGGGCGGGCTCGTCGCGCGCGAGGCTGTGCTGCAGCGGGCGGCTACGTTCTTGTCGCTGACCCTGCTCGGATCGGGACCTGGCAGCCTCGGCGGCGATCGAGCCGACACGCTGACAGACGTGCTTGGCGTGCTCGACCCGAGCAACGGCGAACGGCCCGACGATCGTGCGCAGCTGACCGACCTGGTCAGGCAGTTCTGGCGGGACGAGCTGGAACCGCAAGCGCGGGCCGACGGTACCGACGACCATGTCATCGCGTTCCTGCGCGAGCGAACCCTGCGGACCTGTCCGATCCATTACATCGCTGTGGCCAGGTACCTGCTCGACTGCCCGGACCGGACGGACGAACTGGCCAAGGCCGTCAGCACCGCGTGCCTGCCGACGACTGTCGTCTACGGCGAGAACGACGACGCCTGGTCCCCGGCCGAGCAAGATTCCATGGCCAGGCGCCTCGGTGCCGAGCGGACCTGCATCCCGGGCGCCGCACACTCTCCCGCCGTCGAGGCCCCGGTCACCACGGCCAGCATCCTCACCAAGTTCTGGAATGCGGCCGAGCGCCGTCAGCCCACGGTGCACTCCTGCGGCCGCGGACAGGCAACCCAGACCGGTGCTGTACCGGGCCAGGTCAGCTGACGCTCAGCCGCTGCCGGATCCACCGGGCGCAGGCGACATCGCGGCCGCACCATCGGCGGCCTCGGCACTGAGACCATCCCAGGGGCGGCGCGGCGTTGCGGCCGCACTGCCCTCGGCGCACTGACCACGGTAGTCGCACCAGCCGCAGCCAACGCCCGGGGCCGGCGGGAACAGCTCCTCGGCCGGCGGATCGCCGGACGTGGCAGATCTGTACCTCTCATCCGCGCGGGCGCACTCTTCTGCGATGGCCTCTGCCCTGCCCAGCTGCCTGGCCAGCGACTCCGCAGTGTGCTCCCAGGTCAGCACGTTGCCGGTGGGCAGGTGATGCAACTCGACCCGGCGGCACGGGCGACGCATCACCCGTTCGGCGGCGAGCGCGTACAGGGCCAGGGCAAGCGAGGTCCGCGCATCGTCGACGGACAGCACGTGCCGCCCGGTCTTGTAGTCAACCACCACGAGCTCGCCCGGCCCGCCGCCGTCCAGGCGACGATCATCGAGCCGGTCGACCCGCCCGGTCACAGCGATGAGGTCGGTCCGGGTCGCGACCGTTCGCTCGACGCCCACCGGCTCGCAGGCCGGATCCAGGGTGGCCACGTAGCGCTCAACCATCGCCCGGCACCGGCGCCGATGCTCAAGCGACTGCGCGTCGTCGGCAAAGCCGTCGGTGAGCCAGCCGCTCTCGAGCAGATCGCCCGCCACGGTCACGGTCCGTTCCCGGCGGGGCAGTCGCCACCATGCGGCAAGCGCATTGTGCACACTCGCTCCGAGACTGTTGTGCGCCCACGGCGGACCTTTCGGCGGAGCAGGCCGGTCCAGGTAGGTCATCCGATACCGGCGCGGGCAGTCGAGCCAGGTGCTCAGCCTGGTAGGCGTGCACGCATACAGCCGCCGCGGCATGCCTTCGAAACCGAGCTGCTCCATACGCCCATCTTTGCTCAGGCTGCTGACAGCGGCGCCGCGCCGGGCCGGGCCGGCGGGCACGATCGGCTAGTGGTCGTCGGAGTCGAACGCTGCCTCGCCGTCAGCGCCGGGCAGGCTACCAACGTCCTGACCGGCCGCGACCCAGGTGTCGAACCGCTTCTCGGCCAGTGCCACGGTGAACTCGCCACCGTGACCCGGCAGGATCCGCGTATCCGGCGGCAGGGTCAGGATCTGCGCGCCGATCGCGTCCAGCTGGCGGCCCCAGTTCGGGTAGCCGTCCTCGCGGGCGACCGGCCCGGCCTCGGTGACCACATCCCCGCTGAAGACGACTTCGAGGTCATCGCAGTACAGGCAGCACGATCCGCGGCTGTGGCCGGGCGCATGCAGCACTTCCAGCGTGACGCCCGCGACCTCGAACCTGCCGCCGTCGGCCATCTCGATCTCCGGCTCCACTCCTCGGTGCACCTCGCGCCAGGCCATCCGGTCGCCGGGATGCAGTGCCACCGGCGACTCGTCGCGCTTGGCCACGTCGATCGCCGCGGCTGCGTGCCGGGCGTGGCCGTGCGTGCAGATGACGGCGAGGATCTCGCGGTCCGGCCCGACTGCGTCCAGCACCGCGCCCGCGTCGTCTCCCGGATCGATCACGATGACCTCGTCATCGTCGCCGATGATCCACGAGTTAGCCGTACCGGTGACGCAATCTATCCGCGCACGATGCGTTGCCATCGACGCTGCTCCCTCATGGTTGCTGAGATTCCTGAGAAACTGCCGGGAAAACGCACTGAGTGTACTTATCGGTGGCACGCTGGCGCGAGCAGTAGTCCGACCTGGAAGGAGCCAGGCTTATGCGCAAGTACCTTTACGTGGTGGCGGCTGCCACCTCCGCTTTGCTCATTGCAGCGCCCATGGTCCCAGCTGACGCCGCCGCGGCCCACGTGCTGACAATACGCAAGGCGGGCGGAACCGCTGTCAGCAAGGGCGCTGTGCTGACATCAGGCCTGGCGAAGAAGACCGTCGCTACATTCAAGGTCGGAACGGGCACGTCGGCCATAACGGTGAAGTGCACGTCGGCCACATTCACCGCGAAGGTCACGAGCAACCCGGCCGCCGCTGGGAAGGCTGTCGCGACCGAGTCGGTCACGGTCTCCAAGCTTGCGAGGTGCGGTGGTGTTTCCGGCGCGAAGATCACCGTGACCGCCAAGAATCTGCCGTACGTTGCCACAGTCAGCGCCGCCAAGGGCAATCCGGTGAAGGTGAGCGGTACGAAGAAGTCCAAGCCGATCACCTTGACTGCGACCGTCAAGCTCACCACCACCACGATCACCTGCACCTACACAGCAGCGAGCATGGCCGGCAAGGCGTCGAACAAGGGCAATGGCATCGCCTTCTCGACGCAGAAGTTCAAGTTTTCTACCGGCGGTTCGCTCTGCACGAGCCTCGGGAACACCGCGAGTTTCTCGGCTACCTATGGCCCGGTGACGGACACCAGCGTCAAGGGCAAGCCGAAGGTATTCGTGAACTGACCGAGCAGGCGAACGCGATCTACCCCGTCCCGGCCGCGCGGGCTAGCCTGACCCGCACGGCCTAGACGGGGTAACCCGGAGGGTCACGAAGCGGTCACTACGGACGCGCCGGTGGCCCGCCCGACGAGCTGCTCATAACCGCCGTCCGGGGCGACCTCCGTCCCGATCCGGTAACCGGTCAGCGCGCCGTGGTCGTCGCTGCCGCCGGAGGCTACGAGAGCCAGCCGGGCACAAAGAGCCTGCAGGCGGACCCGTTCGCCGTCATCTTGCTGCGGGTGATTGACCTCGACCCCGGTCAGGCCGACGCCGGCCATGTCTTCGATGACCTCGTCCGGGATCTGCCAGCCCCGGGTATGGCCACGCGGGTGGGCTAGCACCGTCACCCCGCCAGCCGACTGCACCAGCCGGATCGCCTTCACCGGGTCCAGCGCGTACCGCGAGACATGCGCGCGTCCCCCCGGCCCTATCCACTCGCTGGTGAACGCGTCCTCGAAGGCCGGGACCACGCCGGCTGCTACCAGGGCCATGGCAACGTGCGGCCTGCCGACGACGCCCCCGCCCGCGATCTCGCTGACCTGATCCCAGGTGACCGGTGCGCCTAGCTTCGCAAGCTTGTCCACCATCGCCCTGGCCCGGTAGAGCCGGCTCTCCCTGATCTCCGCCATCTCGCCGGCCAGATCCTCGTCGCGCGGGTCGAAGAGGTAAGCGAGGATATGCACGCTGTGACCCTCGATGCGGCAGGACAGCTCAGCGCCCGGTAGCAGGGTCAGGCCAGGTACGAGGGCCTGGGCCGCCTCCCAGTGACCCGCCACCGTGTCGTGGTCGGTGAGCGCGACCACATCAAGACCCGCGGCTGCGGCGCGGCGCATTACCTCAGCGGGCGGCTCCGTGCCGTCTGAGACATTGCTGTGGCTATGCAGGTCAGCGCGCACTATGCGACATTAGCCCGGCAGCTGCGGCGAGCGGGCGCCGAACGGCAGGTCCATTTCCTGGCCCGGATCGCGCAGGTCCCGAAGTTCGAGCGGCTCGACCATCATCATCCCGGCGGTATCCGGCCACATGATGAGCCACAACCAGGTCCCGGACACCTCACCGGCGAAGGCGGCGCAGCCCTTGGCATCGACATGCCACAGCGGGAACTCGTGATTGGCAACCTCGACCACCCCGGCCGGCTGGCTGGCGGTGAGCTTATCGCCCGGATCGGGGCCATCGAGCCCGGCGAACCTGGCGCCGAGGCCGACTCCGGGCTCCTCGGAGATCAGCATCATGTCCGCGGCACCGCCCATGGGGTTCGGCCCGGACAGCGCCACCGAGCAGCCGCGGGTGCCTGTCCTCTCGTCGCCGGCCGCCGCGAATCCGCTCACCAGCCAGCCCGGCGGCAGCGGCCACGGCAGCCAGACCGGCACCTCAGCGCCGCGCAAAACGCCGTCAAGGCCTTCCTGCGACGGGCTGAGCCCGGTCCGAAGCGGGTGCACGTCGCCGTGCAGCCCGCAGTGGTACGCGCTTGACCAGATATTGGGCTCGCGCAGGGCTGACTCACAGCGCGGGCATGTGAGTACCGGTCTCATCTCACTGAGCGTTATCCCCAAGATCCGCTGCGTCAACTACCTACTGGCGGGTATCTCGCTGCCCGGCGCAGGAATCGGCGGCCGGCTCGGTTCCAGGGCAGCTTCGGCCACGATCCGGAGTGCGCAAGCTGCGCGAGCCCGATCCTGGCTAAGCTGCCCAGGATGGCAGAGCGAACAGCCGAACCTGGCCCCGTTCCCGCGGTAATCCGGGTGCCGTGCGTCGGCGCGATTATCAAGGACGCGGACGGCCGGCTGCTGCTCGTCCTCCGCGGGCACGAGCCCGGCAAGGGCTTGTGGTCAGTGCCGGGCGGGCGAATCGAGCCTGGGGAGACTGACCAGCAGGCGGTGGTCAGGGAGGCTCGCGAGGAAACCGGCCTCGAAGTGGCCTGCGGCGCACTGGTCGGTGCCGTCGAGCGGCCTGGCCTGGCCGCGGCCGTGATCGACATCAGGGACTATGCGGCCGTGGTGACCGGTGGCCAGCTCGTCGCTGCCGACGACGCGGCAGACGTCCGCTGGGTCACCGCGGCCGAGGCTGAGGCTCTGGACACCGACGGCAAGCTCACCGATGGCCTGCTCGACGCACTTCGATCCTGGCACGTCTTTTCCTGAGCCAATGTCAGCTCAATGCCGCCGCTCAGTGGACCGGCGTGCCCGGATCCCTGGGCTGCTCAGGACAACTAAAGCGCAGAGTAACGCGTCATTGAGAAGAGGGTGAAAGTGTACTGACGGCGGTTTTTCTGCGGACCACTAAGGCCATTAGTGAGCCGTACAGCCTTAACCGTGAAAAGAATCTGCCGTCTCGGTTGCCGAAGCAGCTGGTGAGGGAGCCGCTGGTGGCCCTGTACGGACGCGACGAGCTCGTCTGGGACCAGCTCGCGGGCGCAGGCCTTGTATTCCTTGCTGAACGCGCAAGGCTGGGTCGGCTCACGTCCTATTCCGAGCTGAATATCACGCTCATGCAGCGGACAGGGCTGCCGGGCTTCGATTTCACCCGGGCTGACGAGCGCGTGGCGATGGGCTACTTGCTCAGCCGGATCGTCGAGCTGAATCGGCCGACAACCAATCTCATGATCTCCGCGCTGGTCTGTTACCTGGATGCCAATCATCCCGGCAGCGGTTTCTACGCTCTCGCGCAGAACCTGGGCCTGCTTTCCATGAACGCTACTGCACAGCAGAAACTCGACTACTGGGTCGGGCAAGTGGCAGCGTTACATGAGTACTACTCCAGGGACGTCGATGCGGTCGGCTAACAGCCGGTGTGCCGGGTAATCAGGCCGCACGTCCGCACGGTGACGGCCGATCTAGCGGGTGATCGCGTCCAGTCGCTTCTTGATGAACTCTGCCGCTACGACCGGCGGGTAGTCGTTCGGCTTGCCGATCGGCGGCTGCAGAGACTCGATCACCGCGTCATGGTCGGCCTCGTAGAAGTAGACAAGTGAGACGAGGTCTTCGTCGGGCGCCTCGGCCTGCGGCGGCAGCACGCGGTGGCGGTTGGACTTCCATCGGCCGCCACTCCAGCGGGCGAGCAGGTCACCGGTATTGATCGTGAAGGCGCCTGGCTGGTGGGGGGCGTCCTCCCAGCCGTCCGCTTCGGTCCACACCTGCAGGCCGCCGCGGCCAGGCTCACGGTCGAGGATGGTGACAGTGCCAAAGTCCGTATGCGGGCCGATCCGGAACTGCCCCGGTTCAGGTTCGCCCGCGACCGTCATCGGCGGGTACCAGTTGATGTTCATCGTGTGGGTGGCATGCCTGGTGTGGCGGGTAAAGAAATCACTCTCCTGGGCCAGCGCCGCCGCGCACAGCACGAGCAGTTCATCGGCCAGCGCGCGCATGCGCCCGAGGTAGGTAACAACGGCCGGCTGCAACCCCGGCACCTCGTGCGGGTAGACGTTGGGCTGGAACCAGTACCCGTCCACCGCTGCATCGCCGGTCGGTTCATCAGCGCCGACCGCGAAGGACTCCTTCAGATCCGGCGGCGTCTCAGTACCCTCTGCGTAGCCGTTCGCCTCGACGCCAGGCGGGAGCCAGCCCCGGCCGCTGACAGTCACGGCGTAGCGCCGCTTGGTCTCGGACGGCAGCGCGAAGAACTCGCGCGCGTGCTGGCGCACCTGCGCCCGCAGCCCGACCGGCACGCCATCACCGCTGATCAGGAAGAAGCCCACGCGCTGTAGCACCGCGTCAACCTCCGCAGCGACAGCAGCACGAGCCGCCTGATCTCCGCGGTACCACGGACCGAGGTCGATGACGGGAACGGAGGACGGCATTGATTTCGGCTCCGAGGTCCTGGGCCGCTACGCGGCGGGCGATCATGACGGAATCGTCGGACACTCCAATTTATCCGGGCCAGCCCGGCTCTTGCGCGACATGTGCGCGCAGGACTGTCGCACCAGCAGCGGCTCGGCCGCATACCTCCGGCATGTTGATCTTTAGGCGCTCCGCTGCGACGGCACCGCTACGGTCGCTACGGTTGCGGATGGCCAGTCGCGACCGCGACGGATCGCGGCCGGCCACGCCGCTTCTAACGTCGATCAGCGGGTCCGGAATGAGATCCCGTCGAGAGAGCACGGGTCACCGGTGCCGTCGATGTACACGTACCCGTTGGCGAAGACATCGACGTCATCGAAGGAGCTGCCGGTGCTGGCCGCAACGACGAATGCGTGACCGACCTGCGGGCGGAAACCCTTAGGCAGCCGGAAGGCATCGTTGTTGCCGCCGCCGCCGAACATGACGCCCTCCAGGTGCACCACACCCAGCGCGTCCTTGTAGTACCTGATCCGGGCGTAGCCCTGGCTCTTGAAATAGTTTGTCCAGCCATTAAGGAACGGGGCTGCCTTGGTGCCGACGTAGTAGTACTTGCCAGGTCCGGCCAGCTTGGCCGCCGTCACCGAGTGGTCGGCCAGCTTCTGCGTCGTGACCGACCCGTTCGCCAGCTGGCTAGTGGTGATCAGGCCCTGGCCTAGTGCCGTGCCGCCGCCGAAGGCGATCGCCAGCGCGAGCGCACTGATGGCAAAGGCTGGCGACATGGACTTCTGGAGAATCCGATTCATACCTGCTCCTTCGCTAGGATTCCGGCACGCCCGCCGAGATGACGGCCGTCACACGGCATCATCCGCCCCGCGGCTGCGACCGGCACCAAAACTACCGGGATCCGGTCGAAAGGCTGCGGCGTCAGCGAGGAGAAGCGGGCGGGGCTCAGGATCGCGCCAGCCGGTTAATGTCCGGCCGCCGTCAAGCAGGCCACACAGGTCTCGACGGAGCTGACGCTCGTTACGGGAGAACCGGCGTGCCTGGCCAGGTCACGGTCATCGAGTCCGTCAGCCCCCGGCCACCGTGCCACAACTCGGACCCGTAGGCGACATCACCCAGCCAGGCTGACCGAGGCAGATGCCCGTGCCGCCGCGCCCAGTAGACGAAAGCGCCGACCTTATCCTTCGCGGTCACCGTCTGCCGGACCTGATGGAAGACCAGGATCGGCCAGCCCTCCCCGGTGATCGGGTCATGGGCAGTCCACTCGTCCACCCGGTACGCTAGCCCGTTGATTCGGGCCTTCGTGCCGCGAGGCGCGCCGAAGCCGCCCGACCGGTTGGCGATAACTAGTTCGAACGAGCCATGTTGCTGCCAGTTCGCTCTCGGCCGGAACCAGATGTCGACATCAGACAGCCACTGGCCCGAGGCGCTGCCGCGGCTCGCGACGACCAGGGTCATCGTGCCGATGCCGGTCACTGGCACTGGCAAGCCGGATTGAGGGTCGCCGTCGGTGAAGAATGCGCCGAACCGGACTGACGGATAAGCAACCACGACGCCGCCGACGGCCACCGCGTCGCTGTCGATCGTGATGTTGAGTCCGGTGGAGTGAACGCAGAAGTCCTTGCTCGATGGTCCGCGGAACGCGTTGTCGAAGATGCGATACGCGCCGACGTACTGCTTAGCACCGGGCACGCACGACTGCCACGTTACCTTTGATGCTGAACCCGACGACTGCGCGAGTGCGGTGCCGCTCGAACATAGGGCTAGTAACATGGCGGCAATGCAGAGCCGCGCCATCCCCCTGGCCGTCTTGATACTCATCGGCGATTTCGGCCTCCTTGGTGACCCCAGCATCACCAGGCGCGCAGGTCACGCCGCAGTGCCAGAGGGCACCAACCTAGATGCCATTAGGCCTGCCCGCTCGCGGGGCAGCTAGCCGAACTGGCCGAGGGTCGGAGAACCGAGCGGCGCGTCTTAGGCGAGAGTGGCCCCCGCCACAACCGCGGCGCGCGCGGCGATCGCCGAGCCGCGCGCGCCGGCCATGTCAAGATCAGGAACCAGCGCGATGGACTCGACTCGTGCCTGCTCCTCGCGCAGCACCGTATGAGCCCGCACCCGGCCAAGGAACCAGTCGCGGAATGCGGGCTTGGCCTCGACGACGCCGCCGCCGAGCAGGTATGCGTGCGGGTCGGTGAAGTTCGCGGCGATCGTGAGCAGCCTGCCGATGGCCATCGCCTGCTGTTCGAAGATATTCAGCGCCAGCGCGTCCCCGGCTTCGCCAAAACTCCGCACGAGCTTGGCCGCGGTGTGTGCCGGCCGACACGCAAGCTCATGTGCGGGGAACTGAGTCAGCCAGTAAGGCAGCAGGTTTTTCTCGATCGCGGTGAGCGAGGCGATGCTCTCAGCATCGCCCTTGAGCCCGCAGTTGCACATCGGCACCGGCTGACCGGGTGCCAGCAGGCCATCCATAGGCAGCCAGACATGGCCCAGTTCGCCAGCCATTCCGGCCGCTCCGCGCACGACCAGGCCGGACTCGATAACACCGCCGCCTAGCCCGGTTCCGACGATCACCGAAACCGACGACCGGGCCGCCGCCAGCGCCGGCCCGAAGTGCTCGTAGTGGGCGTACAGTGCCGCGGCGTTCGCGTCATTGTTGAACAGGACAGGCAGGCCAAGGCGGACCTCCAGCGCCTGCCGGACATCGAAGCCGCGCCACTCGGGATTGGCGAAGTTGGTCGCGCCCATAGAGCAGATGACGCCGTCGGCGGTCACCGGGCCCGGCGTGTCCAGGCCCACCGCGCGCACGGCGGCACGCGGGACCCCCGTCCGTGCCAGCACATCATCGAGCGACCGGGCCAGCGCCTCGATCGCCTTGTCCGGGCCTTCTCGGACGCAACTAGGGGACTCGGCCAGCTCGGACACGAGGAACTGCCCAGCGGAATCGAGCACGGTGGCATTGATCGTCGTGCCCCCGCTGTCGAGTCCGGCCACTACCCAGCGATCGGAATCCAGCATTCCGTTGCCTCCCGCGCCGCTGACGCGGCAATCCATCGTTCAAGTACTGCCAGCGCCAACTACATGGCGCGGGATCAGGCCGGCCGCGCAGCGATTGCCGGACCTTGCCCTAGCTTCGCAGTTTGCCAGCATCTGCGCCATCACAGCGCTGAGCAGACTAGGCCAGCGTGCGGCTAGCAGCATGCACTCTGCGCACCCGGCCCAAGCGCACGTGCGGGCAAAAATGGCCAGTAGTGATCCCGAGGAAAGTCGGTAACAATACGATTCTGGGAAGATCGCGATATTGGGGGGGCACCCGCATCAACTGCGGCTGGCCCACATGGAGATACAAGGGAACCAGCCCATGACACGGAGCCTGAATTCGGCCTCTCATGCGGCCGCCCGGCGGCGCGAGGAACGGCTGCAGAACACACGGTGGCCAGCTGACCGCAGCCCGCTTCCGACGGCGGATCAGATCGATCCTGAGGAGGCACGCCGACTCGTTGACCTGTGGGGAATGAGAGCGCGGTGCAGCGAGGCCGCGCACTACGATATGGCCGCTTCCTATCTTCGCCGGGAGCGCTGGCTATCACTGGCTATCGTTATTATCTCGCTCGTCACTGGATCGGGAATTTTCGCCACATATTCTACGAGCGTGCCGAAGTCATATCGTATTGTCTTCGGCGGAATCAGCCTTCTCGCCGCGGTCCTCGCGGGCGTCAGCCGGTCCTTGCGGTATAGCGAGGAGGCCCAGCAGAACCGCCAAGCCGGCGCGCTCTGGGCGCCCATCGTGAGTTCAGCGGAGAGCCTTCAGGCCGATATCGCCAGCGGCGCCCCTGCTGACTTCATCGGCCCGCAAGTAGAAGCGTTGCGGGCGCAGATGGACAAGGCAACTTCTAAGTCGCCGTCGATTCCGCAGCACTTCTTCAAGAAACACGGGCTGGCGAGCACGTTCTACTGGCAGCCGCCGCGGCGGCGCGGGCAGGCGCGCTGACGCCGCGGCCAGCGTCAGCCTGTGGACGTCGGCCAGCCGACCGATGCTGTCAGTGCCGCGTGGGATGATTTGCCTGCCGAGCGGGTGACACTGGCTGCGCGGTGCTGGCCGGAGCACGGCTCCGCCGGACGCACGGCATGCGCGGGAAGCACGGTGTCAGCGGGAAGGCGGGCCGACTGTGAGCACGGACGGCAAGTACCGGGTATACATTGCGAGCCCGCTGGGTTTCACCACCCCGACCAGGGTTTATTACAACAGTGTCCTGCTGCCGACGCTGACTTCCCGTGGCATCGAGCCGCTGGACCCCTGGTCCTGCGGTGATCCAGAGGTAGCCGCGATCCTGCAGATGCCACCCGGACCGGAGCAGGATGATGCTTGGTCCGCGTTCGCTGCTCCGCGCGCCCTGGCGCCGTCCCTGAAGGACTATCTCGGCCGGCGTAATGCCGAGCTGATCGACACGGCCGCAGCGATCTTCGCGGTCCTCGACGGCACCGACGTCGATTCTGGCACCGCAGCCGAGATCGGCTATGGCGCTGCGCACGGCAAGCCAGTCGTGGCCTGGCGCAGTGACCTGCGGTTGTCCGCCGACAACGCCGCCGCCCTGGTCAATTTGCAGGTCGAGTTCTTCATCCTGATGCATAAGGGCGGGTACATAGGTCGCGAGCTCGGCGGCGCCGTAGATGCGCTATGTCGGGCTGTCGGGCTGACCGGTTAGCCTGCCGTTGCCTCACGGCCGCCGCGTGGCCGCAACTGAAGGTAGTCGGCCACAGCAACGCCCGCTACGACCGCCGCCGTGCAGCTGCTCAGCGCCAGCGCAGACACGTGCGCGGCGATGACGCCAAGTAGTGCGATCGCGACCAGCGCCGCTGCCCGCTGCCGGGAGATCTGTCGCCAGACGATGAGCTTAAAGGCCAGATGGCCGCCGATGTAGAGGCCAGCTCCGCCCAGGATCAGCCACGAAGTTGCCGCCGCTCCGACACTATCTGGACCCGTCAGCACCACCTCGTCCGCCGCCGCGGTGACGATAATGCCGGCCACCATGACTGGGTGAATGAAGTGATAGGCCGACCTGCCCAGCCGGCCGGGATCCGCGGATTCGGCGATCCGGCGCGCGCCTTCGTCAGCGCTTCGGTCGAAGTACACCCACCAGAACGCGGCGCTGCCGACGAAGGCGACCAGGAAAGCGGCGATGGTCGCGGCCCGGTTCGGGTGGTTATGGGACAGCGGTCCGAGCAGACCGGCCAGCGTCGCCCCGATGACCACGATGGACTCGCCAAGTGCGATGAGTATGAACGCCTGGCAGCGCTCGGCGAAGTGGCCGCCCTCGATGTCCCACTCCAGCGTGGTGGACCTGCCCTGCCACGGAGTCCAGAAGCCGGCGACGCCGCCGAGCAGGTCAACGGCCACCGCCGCCAGCCAGAGCAGCGCCCTCGGTACGACGCTCGGCGCGACTCCGCCCGCCACGGCAAGCGCGCCGCTGAGGACGCACCAGGCCAGGATCCGCTGGAAGTTCCGTGCGAGCGGCCGCCCATGCAGCGCCCAGACGGCGAACAGGCTCCTGCCGATTTGCATGACGGCGTAAGCGCCGCCGATCAGCAGGCCAGAATCGCCGAATGCGCGCGGCAGCGCCGCCGACATCACCAGGCTGACCAGCATCAGGCTGAGCAGCAGCGACCGGACAGGTATCCGGTCCGGGTCGAGCCAGTTCGTGACCCAGGTTGTGTATGCCCACAGCAGCCACACCATCGCCAGCAGCAGCGCGGACTCCAGCGCTCCGGACAGCGTCCTGTGCTGCAGCAGGTAATGCGACAGCTGGGTGACAGCGAACACGTAGACCAAGTCAAAGAACAGCTCAACGTTAGTGACCCGTTGCCGTCCCTCAGCCCGATCGCGCATCAGGTCCCGGCGCACCGCCTCGGCCATGCAGCCCCCTTTCTGCCAGGAGGTGAACCTGTTCGCAGCGATCTTGCCAGCAGCGAGCTTTCTGCAGCCGAGCCGGGCTGCTGCCGACCGGGACGTGCCTGCTGGACGGCGGCGTGGTTCAGCCACCATGTCGATTTCGTTGTCGCAAAAGCCGCGTAAAGGGCACCGATATGACTGCAACCGACATGCTGTCGGTGTCGAGTACAAGGGGCTGCCTCGCGCGGGCTTCCTGGTGCGGGCGGCTCCGCAGGCTGGCTTGATTGGTGGCGCGCGACTATTATGTAATCTTGTAATCGGCATCGCTAAGGAGGTTGCATGGCACCTGACTCGCCACTGGATGCCTATTCCCGGATAGTCGCCGGGGTTGCCGCCGAGCTGACGCCGAAGGTGGCCAGCCTGCGAGTGACGGGCGGCGATACGCGTCGCTGGGGCGAGAGCCTCGGCTCGGCCGTCATCTTCACGAACGACGGATTCCTGCTGACCAATGCCCACGTTGTCGGCCAGGCGACAAGCGGGACCGCGTTGTTCGCCGACGGCACGAGCTCAACGTTCTCCGTCGTCGGCGCCGACCCCCTGTCCGACCTGGCGGTCGTCCGGGCCGGCGGGTCGAACCAGCCGCCGGCCGAGCTGGGCGAGGCCGAGGAACTCGTTGTCGGCCAGCTGGTCGTCGCCGTCGGCAGCCCACTGGGCCTGGCCGGATCGGTTACCGCTGGCGTGGTCAGCGCCCTGGGCAGGTCGCTGCCTACCCGGAGCGGTTCCGCCGTCCGCCTGGTCGAGGACGTGATCCAGACTGACGCCTCGCTCAATCCCGGAAACTCTGGCGGCGCGCTGGCCGATGCGCAGGCTCGGGTTATCGGCATCAACACCGCCGTGGCCGGGCAGGGGCTCGGCCTTGCCGTGCCGGTGAACACCACCACCCGCAGGATCATTTCCGCGCTCATCCAGCACGGCCGGGTGCGGCGGGCTTACCTTGGCCTCGTCAGCGCGCCAACGCCGCTGCCAGCGCAGCTGACCGAGCGCCTTGGCCGGACTGGCGGACTGCGGGTCTCGGAGGTAGTGCCCGGCGGTCCGGCGGCGCGGGCCGGGCTGCGGCCTGGCGACATGCTCGTCAGTGCGGCCGGCAAACCGGTTACCAGTGCGCAGGATCTGCAGCGGCTGATGTTCGGCGAGGCGATCGGCAGGCCGCTGGAGATTACCGTGCTCCGCAACGGCGCTCTCGTCGACGTGATAGCCGAGCCCTCGGAGCTGGTGGCGGCCTGATCCTGGGGTTATCCGGCAGGCTGTTCGAACCGCCTGGTCCGGGCTAGCCCGGCGGCCCTGCCCCTGGCCACGACCACCAAGGCCATCTTGCGCGACGCCTCGTCGATCATCTCGCCGTCCAGCATGGCGGCGCCGCGTCGTTGCACCGTCGTGTAGTACTCGTAGGCCTCGATGATCAGCTCGGCCCGGTCGTAGTCGGCCTGGGACGGCGAGAACTCCGCATTCACCACGTCGACCTGCCCAGGGTGCAGCACCCACTTGCCGTCAAAGCCGATCGCAGCAGCGCTGACGGCGGCGGCCCGCAGCCCGTCCAGGTCATGAATAGCGGCGAACGGGCCATCGATTGCCTGCAGCCCGTGTGCCCGGGCTGCTACCAGGATGCGCATATGCGCGTAGTGGAAGGCGTCACCGCGGGCGTACCCGGCCGGTTGTGCGCCTACGGTCAGGGAACGCATGCCCATGCTTGCCATGAAGTCCGCCGGGCCGAACACCAGCGACTCAAGTCGCGGTGACGCCGCAGCGATCGCGTCGACAGCGGCGAGCCCGCTGGCATCCTCGATCTGCGCCTCGATAGCGATCCGGCCTGCTGGCAGTCCAGCCGCTTGCTCGACCTGGTTAAGCAACAGGTCCAGCCAGCTCACCGCGGCCGGCGCGGTGACCTTGGGCAGCACGATCGCATCTAGGTGCTGCCCTGCCTGCTCGACCAGTTCGACGACATCGCGGTAGGACCATTTGGTGCCCACGTCGTTGACCCGCACCGCGCGGATCTTGCTGCCCCAGCCGCCGTCCCGCAGCGCCTGGGCTACGGCGGTCCGACTCTGCTCCTTCTCGGCTGGCGCGACCGCGTCCTCAAGGTCCAGGAAGACCTCGTCCACCGCCAACTCACGTGCCTTTACCAGGAACCGGGGACTGCTGCCTGGCACGGCCAGGATGCTGCGCCTGGGCCGGTATGCGCGTGCGGTCACGCCGCCCGAGCATACGCGCCCCGTTGTCCCGCGATTCTGCCGCTATCGGCCCTGCGGCCTCCTCGGCGGAGTTATTTCAGTCCGTGCACGAGCCGGAGCACCGGCTCTACCGGGGCCGGCGCACCGGAGAGTGCCCGCAGCTCGTCCGCTACGTCCGGCTGACCCGAGTAGTCGCACACCTGGGCGAGAACTTCCAGCAGCGCATCGATCCGCTCGTCCAGCCTGCGGACGTCCAGCTCGGTCAGCGCCAGCCTGCCGAATTCGCGGCGCCGCCGGGATCCCGGCCACCATGCCTGGCGTCGCGACGTCACTCCGCTACCGGTATCCCCTAACGCTGGCGACATCGCCGTTGCGTCAGTCATGAAGATGTTTCCTTTCGCCCGTAACGCGGCCTTACAGCTCGGACTGCACTGACTAGTCGGCCGGCCCGGCGGGCCGGCTACGCCGGTAGCCGGCCGCCCCCGCAGCAATGATGACGTGACTGCGGCGGCGCCGCGCGGTGATTGCTCCGGACGGCGCTCGCACCGCCGCGGACAGCTCGGGCTAACGCCGTGAACAGGCACAGCCCGGCCGGCCATAGCATGGTGGGCATGTCCACGAACTCAGTGCCAGCGGCCAATGGCGTTGTACTGCCGACGCCCGAGCAGGTGGCTCAGGCGCTCTCCACCGTCAACGACCCTGAGATTCACCGGCCCATCACTGACCTGGGCATGGTGAAGAGCATTGAGGTAACGCCGGGTGGCGTCGTGGAGGTTGGCGTCTGGCTCACCGTGTCGGGCTGCCCGCTGCGGGACACCATCACCAGGGATGTCACGACCGCGGTCAGCAAGCTCAGCGGCGTTACGGCAGTTCGGGTCGAGCTTGATGTCATGAGCGAGGAACAGCGGCGCGAGCTGCAGACCACATTGCGCGGTGGCAAGGCAGAGAAAGAGATCCCGTTCGCCAAGCCCGGCTCGCTGACCAAGGTCTACGCGATCGCGAGCGGCAAGGGCGGGGTCGGCAAATCCTCGGTCACTGTCAACCTGGCGGTAGCCCTGGCCGACCTTGGCCAGAAGGTCGGACTGCTCGACGCCGACATTTACGGGCACTCGGTGCCGCGGATGCTCGGCATTACCGACCGGCCGACGCAGGTCGAGCAGATGATCATGCCGCCGTCCGCCCACGGCGTCCGCGCCATCTCCAGCGGGATGCTGAAGAAGGGCAATGAGCCGCTCCCGCTGCGCGGGCCTATCCTGCACCGCCTGCTCCAGCAGTTCCTGGCCGATGTCTTCTGGGGAGACCTGGACGTGCTCCTGCTTGACCTGCCACCTGGCACCGGGGATGTCGCTATCTCGGCCGCACACCTGGTGCCTGGCAGCGAGCTGATCGTGGTGACCACGCCGCAGCTCGCCTCGTCCGAGGTAGCCGAGCGGGCCGGCTCGCTGGCGTCCCAGCTGCATCAGCGCGTCGTAGGCGTGATCGAGAACATGTCCTACCTGCCCTGCCCGCACTGCGGTGAGCGGATCGAGGTGTTCGGCTCCGGCGGCGGAGCCGCGGTTGCCGAAACCCTGACCAGGCTGACTGGAACCTCGGTGCCGCTGCTTGGCGAAGTGCCGATCGACACCAGGCTGCGCGAGTCCGCAGATGCCGGAATGCCGCTTGTCGTTGCCGACCCTGATTCCCCTGCCGCCTTGCAGCTACGCAAGATCGCCGAGCAACTGGCGGGTAGGTCCCGCAGTCTCGCGGGCCGCCAACTCGGCCTGACGCCGGCCTGACGGAGCTGACGCCGGCCTGACGGAGCTGACGCCGGGCTTGACGCCGCGACCGATGTCGGCGGATCAGCAGCCGGGCCGGATCGGCTGGGCCGGATCAGCTCGGTCGTGCGTCCGTACAGATCAGGTCGCCTCGGCGTCGTACGGCGGCCGCTCACCGGGCGTCAGCACGGCGGCGGGCCGATTGCCAGCTACTGGCTCGCTGCCGTTACCAGCCGCTGTCCCGAACAGCGATCCGTCACCGTTGAGCTCGTCCATCAGGTGCTTGCGAACGAAGGTCTTGGGATTGAGATCCGTCAGGTCAAGCTGGCTGAACTCGGGTCCGAGATTCTCCTGCAGCTCCGCTTTCGCGCCCTCGGCCATCCGCCGTAGCTCGCGCAGCGCCCGGCCGGCCTGGGCCGCCATGCTCGGCAGCCGCTCAGGCCCGAAAACGACCAGGGCGACCACGCCGAGCACCAGCAGCTTGAAGAACGACAGGTCAAACAGCACCGGCAGGGCTCCATAGCTAGGACCAGCGGACTCGCGGCCCGCTCTGACAGCGTAGTCCGTCAGGGCCTCGGATCAGAATCCCAGCGTGGCAAACGGCGCTACGAGCGGGCGGAGCCCAGTGTCAGCCGAGCCTTCAGCGTCTGGCCGCCGCGGCGGAAGGTGACCGTCACGCGAGTGCCTGGCGGCTGGGACCTGACTGCGTCCAGAAGTGAGTTAGCGTCCGTCACGGCCTGACTGCCGAACTGAATAATGACATCGCCGGGCCGCAGGCCAGCTCTGGCGGCCGGGCCGCCCGGCGTGATCGGCTGCCCGGCCTCGCGGCTGGCAGACAGCATGATCTGGGCTCCGGTGCCGGCATATGCAGGGCTGAAGCCCGCGCCGATCACCGCGTGAGTGGCGTGTCCGGTCCTGATGAGCTCGACCGCGACGCGGCGGACCTGGTTGACCGGGATGGCGAAGCCGAGTCCGATGCTGCCGCCCTGTGTTCCGGTGATGGGATCGCTGCCCAGCGTGTCGATGGCTGCGTCCATACCGATCACCTGCCCGCGAGCGTTGACCAGCGGGCCGCCTGAATTTCCGGGGTTGATCGGCGCATCGGTCTGGATGGCATCGAAGAACACCGCAGGGGCACCGCTGCTGTTGCTGCCCGGCTGCACCGGGCGGTCAACGGCGCTGACGATTCCGCTGGTCACCGTGTCAGCCAGGCCCAGCGGGGAACCGATAGCGATCACGGTGTCGCCGACGGCGACCCTGGAGGAATTGCCGAGCGAGAGAGCGGGCAGGTCACGCGCGCCGACGGCCTTGATCACGGCGATATCCGAGAACGGATCGCGGCCGACGAGTTCGGCCCTGGCCGACTTGCCGTCGCTGAAGTACACCTTCAGCGACGCGTGCGGCGCCAGCCCGTCCAGCGTCACGACATGGTTGTCGGTAACGATGTAGCCGCCTGCGATCACGAAGCCGGATCCGGTGCCCTCGGTACCGTTGACCCTGATCATTACCACGCTCGGCGTGTCCCGTGAGGCGATGCCGGCGACCGAGTTAGCGGGTCGGCCGGACGGCGCGGACGGCACAGCGCCGACGCTATAGCTGCTGTCCTGCGGCGCTTTGCCGATGGCATGGACGGCGACGACACCGCCCACGACGCCGCCGAGCGCGGTGCAGGCCAGGGCCAGGAAGCAGACAGCGGCGGCACGCCGTCGTCGTCCAGGTCGTAGCCAGCGCCGTCGCCGTGAGGTATCCGCCTGCGGCGGCGCAGCCGGGGAATTCCTTAGCCGACCAAAGTGGTCAGATTCCGCGAACCAGTCGAATTGGCCGAAGTCGCTCGTCCGTAGGGACTGGCCCGGGCCGGCCGGGACGCCGGATTGCGCCGCTAGCGCCGGACCATGGCCGCCGGGCGTACCGGGCAGATCGGTCCGGTTCTCGCGCCCAGGCTGCTCGGACATCAAGTCCCTCCCCGTGACGGCTCCCCCGAGGTCGACACCAACCAGCCGTCATCGCCTGAATATCTGCCCTTAAGCGCAGGCGACTAGCCGTCGTTGACAGGGTGGTTTTGCGGCCGGGAGTCGACACCGGACCAGCGCGCTAGCACGCACACGTAGTGGTCGCGCGGGCTACCAGAGTGCCGGACCCGCGATCAACGGAGCCGGGGCGCGCGGAAGTCGTCGACACCGGGGCGCTGCCGCCTGCTTGCCGGAACGTGCCCGGCGGCGGCACTGTGCTGAGGGACCATCAGAACGTCGACCGAGGGCGTGATCGGCGGAGCCGGGGCTCGTGCTTGCGGTTCGCCGCCGGCGACGACGGCCGCGGTGCTCAGGCCGACGAGGAACACCGCCAGCGATCCGGCGATGAAGAACCGGCCCGCTCTGGTGTCGGAATTGTCCTGACTGTGCCGGTAAGTTTCAGCAATCTGCCAGGCGCCAGGTGGCGGCGGCCACATCGCCTCGGCCGGCAGCATGCTCTCGTGCTGCGCCGAGTCCCGCAAGCTCATCAGGCGGCCCGTCAGCCCCGCACCGGCAGCCGCTTCGCCCAGCGCGTTCATCCGCCGCTTGAGCATCCGCAGGGCGGCTACCTCGTCGCGGCATGACCTGCACCGGGACATATGCAGCAGGACCCGCTCGCGCTCGTCTAGGTCAAGCTCGCCATCGATCAGCGCGGACAGCCGCTGGCCGAGGTGGGTCATGGCTGGCCGCCCTGCGGCAGCGAAAGGTCGATCTGCAGCCGCGGCTGCGGCACGGTCGTGCCCAGGCTGCGCGGCCTGCGGTGCTCCAGAGCCTGGCGAAGCTGCGCCCGGCCACGGTGTATGCGGCTGCGCACGGTGCCGAGCTTGACGCCAAGGCTGGCGGCGATCTCCTCGTAGGACAGACCCTCGATATCGCACAAGATCACCGCGGCCCGGTATTCGGGTGCCAGGGCCATCAGTGCTGCGTGGATGTCCCCATCCAGGTGCCTGTCGTCGAATGCCTGTGCTGGCGTTGGCTCCGACCCGCCCAGCCTGGCCTCGGTCTCATCGGCCAGGCCCTCGAACCTGATCCGCTGGCGCCTGCGCGCCATGTCGAGGAACAGGTTGGTGGTGATGCGGTGCAGCCAGCCCTCGAACGTGCCTGGCACGTAGCTATCCAGCGAGCGGAACACGCGGACGAAGACCTCCTGAGTGAGATCCTCCGCGTCGTGCGTATTGCCAGTGAGCCGGTACGCCAGTCGGTAGACCCGGGCCGAATGGTCGCGCACTACCTCTTCCCAGGTCGGCGGGGTCCATGCCGGTGCGTCACCGGTCTCTGCGGCTTCTCCCACCGTTACCCCCTGCACCGGTCCACACCCTTCCAACGCCACTCAGTAAGGCAAACCCCGGCTGGGTCGCCATTGTTCCGGCGACCACCGTTCCGCGCGACCTGCTTCCTGCACCACCTGCCCCGTAGGCACGTACCCTGGCCCATTTACGTGAAGCCCGGCAGAAGCCGGTAATCCGCGCTTCACCGTGACTGCGACGTACCTGGCGGCAGATGCTCCAGTCAACCTTTGCACCCTCAACGTTCGAGGTTACCCGGCCGGTTCCCGGATGCCTGTCCCGGCCGCTAGGCTGCCGACCTGGGACCAAGCTCACAAACGCGAGGCCGACGCGGACCGGCCCGGCACCGACGGGAGGCAGCCATCTCGATCACCGCGGGCAACCTGGCCTACCTTGACGAGTTCTTTCCTGAGGACGACGCGCTGATAGCCGCCAGGCGGAACGCGGCCGAAGTGGGCGGAGCCGCTCCGGTAAGCCCGATCACCGGCGGCGCCTTGCGCTTCCTGGCCTGCGCCGTCGGGGCCCGCTCGGTGGTCGAAATCGGCACCGGCTGTGGCGCATCAGGCATCTGGCTGCTCCGCGGGATGCGGCCGGGGGCCGTTCTGACCTCGGTAGACGTTGAAGCTGAGCACCAGCGACTGGCGCGCGCGGCCTTCCTGGCGGCCGGTTTCCCGGCGGCCAGGTACCGATTGATCGGCGGTCTGGCCCTGGAGGTACTGCCCAGGCTGGCCGACGACGCTTACGACATGGTGTTCTGCGACGCCGACCGGCAGGAGTTCAGCGACTACCTGGTGGCAGCGCTCAGGCTGCTACGGCCGGGCGGGATAGTGATCTTCAATTCGGCGCTCCCCGGCAGTGCCCCGGCAGAGCGGCCGCCGAGCGACAGCGAGGCTGCGGCCGCGGCGGGCCTGCGCGAGCAAGTACGAACTGAGGAGCGCCTGGTGCCGCTGCTGCTGCCGGTTGGGAACGGCCTGCTGGCAGCGGTCAAGCAGCCCGGCTAGCAGTAGCCAGCCATGTCAGCAGCAGGCGCGTACCGAACCCGGTCGCACCCTTAGACAGGTCGCCGTCGTCCAGCGCCGCCCGGCCAGGTCCGGAAATGTCCAGATGCGCCCACGGCAGTCCGCGAGTGAACTCGCGCAGGAAGAGCGCCGCCACAATCGAGCCGCTGGCTGACCGTCGCGGGCAACATGCGCGAGATCGGCGACCGGGGAATCAAGCGCCGTCCGGTAGCCGTCCTCGAGCGGCATCGGCCACAGCAGGTCTCCGCTCTCCTGCCCAGCAGCCATGAGCTCGGCCGCCACGACATCGTCCGTCGCATACAGGGCCGCGTGCGTCGAGCCGAGGGCGATCCTGGCCGCCCCGGTCAAGGTGGCGATATCCACCATGCGGTCGGGCGTCAAGTTCGCTGCGGCGTAGGCCAGCGCGTCGGCCAGCACGAGGCGGCCCTCAGCGTCGGTGTTAAGCACCTCCACGCTGCGACCGCCAAACTGCTCGATCACGTCGCCGGGCCGGTAGGCCGAGCCGGACGGCATATTCTCGGCCGCGGCCACCAGCCCGGTGACTCTGATCGAGACGCCGAGCGCGGTGAGGGCCGACATGACCGCGACGACGACCGCTCCCCCGGCCATATCGGTCTTCATCAGCTTCATGTTGTCGTTCGGCTTCAGCGAGAGGCCGCCAGAGTCGAACGTGATGCCCTTCCCTACCAGCACCACGTGCATCTGGGCTCCGGGCGGCTGATAGCTCAACTCGATCAGCCGCGGCGGGCGCGCTGAGCCGGAGCCCACAGCCAGGATCCCGCCGAAGCCCGCCGACGTCAGCTCCGCCTCGGACCAGATCCGGACCGCGACCTCGCGGCCGGCCGTGAGCCGCGCTGCCTCACTGGCCAGCCATTGCGGGCTCTTCACCGCCGATGGCGTGTTTGTCAGGTCCCGCGCCACGGCCACTGCGCCGGCCAGCACCCTGGCCCGGTCCACCATCAGCTGCCAGCCGTCGCCGTCAGCGAGCAGCTGCACCTTGACCGGCTCGCTGCCGCTGCTGCCGCCACGGTCACCGCCGGTCAGCTGGCTCTTCATGCTGAAGGCGTAGCCGCCAAGCAGCACGCCCTCGGCGAACGCCGCGATCTCCGCACCGCCCGCCTGAACCGGAACCGCCGCCACCACGATCTTGCCCGGCGCGGCACGCCGGCCCAGCTCAGCACCGGCCCTGCGAAGCGAGCGCGCTGACTGGTCGCCGAGGCCGAGGAAGATCAGGCGACACACCACGCCGCCGAACTGCACGGCGGTCTCAGCCATCTCGCCGGGCTTACCGCCATGCCCGTATGCCTGCAGGAACGCCGCCGCATCCACTGGCAGCAGACTGTCCAGGGCAGCACAGGGCTGGACGACGCCACTGGTCACCACGCCCACAGCGATCAGGTCCGGTGGATCAGCCTGACCGCTGCCCAGCTCAGTCAGGTAAGTCTCAAGCAGAGGCATGCCATGCCCAGGCAGCAGGGTTACCTCGACAGTTAGCGGCAAAGCTCAGCCGACAGCCGTATTCAGCGCCTCGCCGAGAGCACGGGCCTCGTCAGGGGTAAGCTCAACGACCAGTCGGCCGCCGCCTTCCAGTGGGACGCGCATGACGATGCCACGGCCCTCCCTGGTGACCTCAAGCGGACCGTCACCCGTCCGCGGCTTCATCGCCGCCATCCTGCTCCCCTTCCCTGCCCTGGGGCCGCACCGAACCGCAAACCGCCGGCTGTGGCCGGCGCGCGGTGCCTGGCGGTACTCCAGCCAGCCACAGACATCTCGATCAGTCCCTCTATTATCCAGGGTTCGGCCGCCCGATGGTAACGATCAGCGTTCTGACCCGGTCACGATCGATACCAGGCCAGACCGGGGCACTCGCCATCTCCCGCCGCCAGGTGGCCTACCGGGGCGTTCTGCCCGTTTCCGCGAGCCGGAACCGTCCGCGATCCTCGCGTGGCCCCGTTCCCTTCAGAACCCATCTGAAGCCGCCCTGGGGATAGCTCAGGGGCATGCTCTGAGTACCCCGACACCGCACACCGGAGCGTCGGCAGCGGGCCAGATGCTGCTGGCACGGCATGATCAGCCCGTCAGCGCGGCTTCTTCCTGCGCACAAACGATCTGCTCGGCGACCTCGACAAGGTCGGCCAGGTCAAGCTGGTGGTAAACCCCGGCTGCTGTCCGCCAGGACACAACCTCGCGGTGCCGCCACACGGTGAGGTGACGGCTTATGGACAGCACCGAGATGCCGTCCAGGTCGGCTCGCACGATGCCGCCGGCGAGTCCGCGATCGGCCAGCATGACTTCTAGTTCGTCGACCAGCCAGTCCGGGTCGTAACGCGGGCGGCCGGGCCGATCAGGCAGGGTGGCCGGCGGGATCCGGAGCGCGAACCAGACCGCCTTGCCCGGCACGCTCCAGTTACCGAGGCGTGACCGGCTCAGATGGCAGCCCCACTGACCTGCCGACAAGCCAGCCACGACCTGCAGGCCACGGCCGTTGACCGAGTCAAGCGGCGCCTTGCCCATGCCTGGTTCGGCGCCCACAGTCCAGCCGCGCTCGGTGTCAAATACCTTGCAGACCAGCTCACAGGTCCGGCCGGTGCCACGCAGGTACAGCCAGATCTCCGGAACGCTGGCGGCCACCCGCTGCCGGGAAGCCTGGCGCGCCATGTTCCGCTGGGCATGCAGAGTATTGGCGGCCAATTCACTGGCCATCGTCACGCCGTCATGCAGCAAGCCGCTGGGGATACTCAGGCTCGAGGCGGCCTCACGGAAGAAGCGCCGGGCCGCGGCCGCGCACGTGGTATCCATCGGCAGTGGTCGCACGAAGCATCCGCCGCTGCTGATGCCCGCGTCCGCCAGCCTGCCAAGTTGTTCGGGAACGATGGCCAGAGCCTCGGCTACCGGCGCAGCTAGCAGCCCGGCCGCAGGCCCAGCTACCCCGCTCTGGCCCAGGTGGCCGGGAGCGCTGTGGCCGGAGTAGCCGATGCCGCTACCGCCCAGGCCGGCGCCGGTAGCAGCGCTGCCAGGGGCCGGGCTGCCGAGCGCACCCCTGCCGCTGTCGGCAGGCGTTGGCGGCCGCATGCTCCTCCGCCCTCCCGAGTAAGGCTTCTGTCAGCTCAGATTATGTGTACTCTGCGAAGTTTCGCAACGGGATCGGGCGAATGTTGAACCAAATGGTCAAAGAGTTCGCCTGACCTGCCCGGCGACCGCCGGGTACGCCGTTCGCCGTGATTGCCTTCGCCATTCTCGTCGTCTGCCGCCGGTCGCGCCAGCCCTACGGCTGACCAGGCAGCGGAGTTCCGGGCTGGCCACGCTCGGATCAGTTCTTGGGATAGCCCAGCAGGCGGCCCAGGCAGCGCATCAGCCAGGTCCGCGCGGTGACTCCCAGCCGGCCAGCCGGCAGTCGGCACACCAGCGGCCCGACGTCCGGCACCGCAGCTGCGCTGATGAGCCGCACTGGTGAGCCGCAGTGTGCTCATTGCCACTGTTCTCAGTCAGCCTTGGCCTGCACGCGGCTATTTGCCGGGCTACAGAATTGACCTACGGGACCCTAATCCGGCTGTTTATATCTGCCTGGATCCCGGCGCTACTGAAACGAGTCAAACCCGCATTCCGATAGTGAGACGGATACTCAACGGCTGGAAGCGTCTGGTGCCCAGGTGGTGAATCACGGCTAGCACTACAAACCCCGCAACGGTCACGTAATCGGTTGAGAGCGAGCTATTCGTCCGTGCCCTGGGTCGCTCAGCTAGGACCCGCGACACGCCGCGACAAGGTTTTTTCCTGGTCCAGAGACTTATTCGGCAAAATCGTATCGTCGCGACATATCTGCTGGTCAGAAGCCTGGAGGATATTAAGAAATGTGCTGGTATTTGCCAAGTCTTAATCCCGAGTCGGCAGAACGCCATTAATTAAATGTCGTTGCCTTGTAAACCAAGCGTTAGCCGGTAACGTCTCACCATACGTAGGCGATGGCCAAGCCTCGTCACGACAACTGCACATAGGGAAGAGACAACGGGCTGAAGTCACCAATGACTTCTGGCTCTGCCCATAACATCGCCCAGAAACATGGTCTACGCGAACATGTGCCCAATTAAGCCGAGTTCGCGAGATTCCCCCCCGCAGGCAGCAGGAAAGCCAGGGAACGGCCCTGGCCCGAACCAAGGAGTAACATGCGGAAGTTTCTCATCGCGCTGGGTGCGGCCGGTGCGCTGCTCACCCTCGCCGGGACAGCCGGCGCACAGGCGTCGGTGCGGCCGCTGGCCACGCCAGCCTGTGGTTTCAACTGCTTCAATCTGTCCAGCCTGGCTTACGGCAAGCACATGATCCAGAGCGCTGTAGTGCCCGGCGACAACGGGTCGGGCGGCCACGTCGGCGACAAGATCAACCTTGCCAACGCCACCGACAGCAGCCCGAACGAGGACTTCACCGGTGGACTCGTCGGTACCGTCGCGCAGCTCTGCGGCGAGAACCAGCTGTCGCCGTACATCTGCAACAACTACGGCCCCACCAGCGAGGTACACGGTGACTTCCCGGTCTATGAGAGCGACTGGGCACCGTACGGCAACGAGTCCGGCCTATGCGTCGGTGTCGGCAGGCCGGCATTCAACAACGAGAACGTGACCCTGCGGCCATGTGGCGTGAATGCCACGACCTTCTGGGTTGCCGACCTCAGCCACTCTCACATCGGGTATACCCCGTTCCTGAACGGGGCCGACAACACCTTCACGCACCCGCTGGTGCTCACGGTGGTCGCCACCAAGCACGGCAAGCGCCTGCGGGTGGCGCGGCTCAATCTGCTGGACAACAACTTCATCGCGAACGAGCAGATGTTCACCATGTCCTTCGGGGTGGAGGTCTGACTGCTAGCTAGCAAGTGAGCCCGTGCCGGGTCGCCGCCAAGGCTGACCCGGCACGGGCTTTTTCGCGGACGACCCCAGCCGCTGCGGTGACCTAGCAGGCTGGTCGGGCTGCCTCCCGGCTGGCGCTGAACCTGGTTGCGCTTCGCTGCTGCCTGCTGGAACACGGTGGTGACAACGGACGGCTGGCTCAGCCTGCCCGGCAGAAGCAGTCGGCAAGATGGTCGTTGACCAGGCCGCAGGCCTGCATGGTCGCGTAGGCGGTGACCGGGCCGGTGAATCTGAAGCCGCGGCTGCGCAGGTCCTTGGACAGCGCTTTGGAGGCGCTCGTCGCGGCTGGCACGTCCGCCAGCGTGGCCGGAGCCGGACCAGCGTCCTGGGCGTACTGCCAGATCACGGCGGTGAGGCCAGCCGGCAGTCCGAGTGCCGCGCGCGCGTTGGCGATCGTGGCATCGATCTTGGCCCGGTTGCGCACGATGCCAGGATCTGCCAGCAGCCGGGCTACGTCGGCCGGCCCGAATGCCGCCACCGCCTCGATGTCAAAATTCCGGAACGCAGCCCGGAAGTTCTCCCGTTTGCGCAAGATCGTAAGCCAGGACAGGCCCGACTGAAATGCCTCCAGGCTCAGGCGCTCGAACAGCGCGGTGTCGTCGCGCACCGGCTTGCCCCACTCGTCATCGTGATAGCTGAGGTATTCGGGTGCCCCGAGCGCCCACGGGCAGCGAAGCCGGTCGTCGGGCCCGGCCGTGGCCAGTCCTTCAGTCATTCGCCGTTACCCCGCCCGGCCGGGTCGGGCTGCGGCCCGGAGCCCGTGTGTACTGGCGACTCGGCCAGCGGATGGATACGTTCAGCCACCGGCAGCTCGTCCGCGGCCGAAAAGCCCGCCCCGACCGCCGTATCCGCGCTGTCTGGTGCCTTGGCGCCAGCCGTATCCGCGCTAGCCGCCGTATCCGCGGCAGAGGCCGGATCCGCGCCGTCTGTCGTGTCCGGGCCAGCCGTATCCGGGCCACCCGTATCCGGGCCGGTCATCGGCGCCGTGTCAGCCCGCCGGTATCCGGACCACTCGCGTCCTCGCCGCCACCCGGCGACTCGGGCTGCAGTTCGGCTAGCCGGCTGCGCAGCCAGGAGATCTCCGCATCTCGCTCGGCGATGCTCCTGGCGATCATCACGAGGGCCTGCTCCGTCGATGCGGCGTGATAGCCAAGCAGTGCGGGCGGCGGCCGGTACCCGGCTACATCGGACCAGGTGCGCAGGTCCAGGCTGCCGGGCTTTTCCACGTTGTCCCTGGCCAGCTCGCCGCCGTGGCCCATCGCCACCACGACGATGCCGCCGAGCAGGACGGCGGTTACCAGGAAGATGACGACAGGCACAGCGCCATCGTGCCATGCCTTCAGCTCCGGTTGGGCCGCCGCGGCCTGCCGGCCGATTCACGTCATGTCGGAGACGTTCGGCTGACCCGCGCTGAGGCTGTGAGCTTCCCTGATGATCCGGACCACTTCGGCGGGGTCGTCGGCGACGTTTATCAGGTCGGGATCGGCAGCGGAGATCTTCCCGGTCGGCAGCATCGTGTCGGTGATCCAGCTGTTCAGGCCCTTCCAGTACTCACTGCCTACCAGGACGATAGGGAACCTGGTGATCTTCCCGGTCTGCACGAGCGTGACCGCCTCGAACAACTCGTCCAGGGTGCCGAATCCGCCCGGCAGCACCACGAACGCCTGTGAGTACTTGACGAAGACCGTCTTGCGGACGAAGAAATACCGGAACTCCAGCCCGATATCGACGTATTCGTTCAGGCCTTGCTCTTGCGGCAGTTCGATGCCGAGGCCGACAGAGACGCCGCCTGCATTCGTCGCACCCTTGTTAGCCGCCTCCATGATGCCCGGACCACCGCCGGTGATGACGGCGTAACCAGCCTTAGCCAGCCCGGAGCCGATCTGCTCCGCGCAGTCGTATTCGTGGCTGCCTGGCCGGGCCCGCGCCGAGCCGAACACCGAGACCGCCCGGCCGAGCTCAGCCAGCAGGCCGAATCCCTCGACGAACTCGGCCTGGATCCGCAGCACCCGCCAGGGATCGGTGTGAACCCAGTCGCTCGGCCCGCGCCAGTCGAGTAGGCGCTGATCGGTGGTGGTCTTAGGAATCTGGGTTCCGCGGAGGGTTGCGGGCCCCTGCCGGCGCAGCCGGCGGCGTGGCTCGGAGTTCGCGCTCATGGCCCATAAGGTAGCCGTCCGCGCGCGATGGGCAGGTTACGGTGCCCGGAGCGCCAGACGTAACTTTGCCGACTGCACTGCGCTAGTCGCGCCTGTTCATGAACGTCCAGTTCACGGCGGCGATCGCGATCCAGATCACCAGCACCATCAGGGCGGCTGCCGGGCCGCTGCGGCTTCCCGCGTCGGAGAGCACCACCGCCGTGCCACCAAGGCCGAGGCCCATCGAGCCGAGCGCCATGACGACCGATGCGAACGTGCCGGGCCGGCGCGACCGCACCAGGCGGCCGGACGGGCCGCGGCCGACTCTCGCGTCCACCCGCTTGTCGATCTCAGCGCCGATTCGCTCGATCAGGCCTTCGGCCACCGCGGCGTCGTAGTCGCCGCCAAGCTCGGCGTGTGCGGCCGCTGCTGCGCCAATCTCGTCCCGTGTCGTTCGCTCCACGGCAACAAGTTACATCGCGATTCTGCGGCAGGTCCAGCGTTCGGGGGGATACCGCTCGCGTGGCGCCGCTGGGGCAGGCGGGCATGGCCGTCAGCGCACTGCCGCCGGACTGCAACTGAGTGCGCTCGGCTTGCCCGTTCCCGCAAAGCTATGAGCCGACCCCATGATCACGGAGGATGTCGTTCAGCGCCGCCTTATCGTGCACGGAGCCCTCGGCCAGTCGCTTGAGCACCAGGACGCACGGCATGCCGAACTCGCCGCCATCAAACTTCCGGGTCCGCGTCCCGCCGACGCACACCGACCAGGCCGGTACCTCGCCACGCGGCAGTTCCTCGCCGGTCTGCACGTCGATCACGTGCGTCGACTCAGTCAGGATGGTGCCGGCCCCGAGCACCGCGCCGGTGCGGACTCGCGATCCGCCGACGACCATGCAGCGCGAGAAGATGATCGCATCGTCCTCGACTACCACCGGCACGGCGTTCGGCGGCTCGAGCACCCCGCCGATGCCGACCCCGCCGGCCAGGTGCACGTTCTTGCCGATCTGCGCGCAGGACCCGACGGTTGCCCAGGTATCGACCATCGTGCCGGTATCTACGTAGGCGCCGATGTTCACGAACGAGGGCATGAGCACGGTTCCGGGGGCGATGTACGCGCCCCAGCGAACGATCGAGCCTGGCACCGACCGGACCCCATCAAGCCGGTCAGTCAGCGGCACGCGGTCGTTGTAGCGGAAATCCCCCACCTGCGACGTAGCCATCGGCAGCAGCCGGAAGGCAAGCAAGATCGCCCGCTTGGCACGTTCGTCCACCCGCACCTGGTCCGTGCCTGGATCCACCCATGCCACCCGTGACCGGCCAGAATCGATCAGATCGACGGCGGCCACCACGAGATCTCGCGCGCCGACGTCGGCTGGCGTCAGGTCCGCACGCCGGGCCCACAGCTCATCGACCTCCGCGGGGATGGCGGTCGCGGCGGCATCACCAGCGGCCTGCGCTGCGTCCAGATCAGCCGATGAGTGCGGAGTTGCTGATGTCATAGCGCTGGAGCCTAACTCGGCCCGAGCAGGATGGGCATCCGGACCGCCCTGAGCGGGTAGCTTCGTGTCCGTGCCGAGGATGTCTTCGGGGCCGGGCGGCCGACCGCCAGCCAGATCCAGCCGGCGGTCGCGGATGGCTGCCACCGCGATCGTCGTGCTTGTCGCGCTCGTGATCGGCTACCTGGCCATCAGCCATCGGGTGGCGAACGAGCGCGCCACCGGGTGCCTGGCCGGATCCGGGCACAACGCGCTCTCGCTCAGTGTCGGTCAGGCCGGCATCGCTGCCACCATCGCGGGAGTCGCAAGCAGGCGAGCGATGCCCAGCCGGGCGGTCGCCATCGCTTACGCGGCCGCGCTGCAGGAATCCAAGCTCAGCAATCTGCCCTACGGAGACCGGGACTCAGTCGGCGTGTTCCAGCAGCGGCCATCGGAGGGCTGGGGATCCAAGCAGCAGATCGAGAATCCCGTCTACGCCTCGAGCAGGTTCCTGGCCGCGCTGGCCGCCGTGCCCGGCTACCTGCAGATGCCAATTTACGCCGCCGCCCAGGCTGTGCAGCGCAGCGCCGACGGCTCCGCATACGGCCAGTACGCGGGCATCGGCACCGAGCTTGCCCGGGCCTTTACCGGTAGCTCCCCGCATGCGGTCTGGTGCTCTTACGGCACGCCGGTCGGCAAGGCCCGGCTGGCGGCGGCGGCACGCGCCCTGAGCGGCGCATACGGGCATCTGAGGGCAAAATACACTCGCGATCCGTCCGCGTCGCTTGCCGTGACGACACCGCGCCAGGGCTGGTCAGTGGCCGGCTGGCTGGTCTCGCACGCGGCCAGCTACGGCATCAGCTACGTCCGGTACCGCGGCTACGACTGGCATGCCACGAGCGGGCCGGAGCACTGGACCAGATCGGGCAGCACTGTGCGCGGGCCGGCTGCCACTGCCAATGTTGTCTTCGGCTGATAGCCTGCCATCCCCGGCATCGGCTGCCAGCTAGCAGATCGGGCCGGCACGCGATACTGGTGTTATGCCGCGAAACTTGGGTCCGCCGCACCGCTGAGTGCACCAGGGCGCGGAAGAAAGAGGAGAGCTCAGAAGTGACGTACATCATCACGCAGCCTTGCGTCGATGTGCTCGACAAGGCGTGCATCGAGGAGTGCCCGGTCGACTGCATCTACGAGGGCGAGCGGATGCTCTACATCCACCCGGATGAGTGCGTGGACTGTGGCGCTTGCGAGCCAGTCTGCCCGGTCGAGGCCATCTTCTACGAAGACGACGTGCCGGAGCAGTGGAAGGACTACTACAAAGCCAACGTGGAGTTCTTCAGCGACCTCGGATCGCCGGGCGGCGCCTCGAAGACTGGCAAGATCCCGACCGACCACCCGATCGTGGCCGCGCTCCCGCCGCAGGAGACGGAGCACTAGGACGGGAACGGGGTAGTGACCGCGAGCTACGGTGGCCCGACGGCAGCGGCCGGCCACGGAGCCCGGAACCCCTCACTCGCCTCGCGCCTGCCCACCTTCCCGTGGGATTCGCTGGCCGAAGCCGCGCGGCTGGCCAGGTCGCATCCGGACGGGATCGTCGATCTCTCCGTCGGCACTCCGGTAGATCCGGTCCCCGACGTGGTCAAGGCAGCGCTGGTTGCCGCTGCCGACTCTCCGGGCTATCCGGCAACGGCTGGTACTGCCGCACTTCGTGACGCGGCCGCCGGATGGCTGACGAGACGCCACGGAGTCAGCGTTGATCCGCACGCGGTGCTGCCCGTGATCGGCACCAAGGAATTCATTGCCGGGCTGCCGACGCTGCTCGGCTGCGGACCGGGAGACATCGTCGCCCATCCCGCGCTGGCCTATCCGACCTATGACGTCGGCGCCCGGCTAGCAGGCGCGACGGCGGTGCCCGCCGACAGCCTCGTCTCGCTCGAGTCCGAGCCCGTCCGGCTGGCTTGGCTGAACTCGCCGTCCAACCCCACCGGGCAGGTGACCCCGGCCGAGCAGCTGCGCAAGGCGGTGAGCTGGGCCCGCAGCCGAGGCGTAGTGGTGGCTTCTGACGAGTGCTACCTCGAGCTCGGCTGGACAGCCGAGCCGGTGTCAGTGCTGCATCCGGAGGCGTGCGACGGATCCCATCAGGGTCTGCTCGCCGTGCACTCGCTTTCCAAGCGATCCAATCTGGCCGGTTACCGAGCTGGATTCGTGACCGGTGATCCGGACCTGGTCGCCGAGCTGCTGGAGATACGCAAGCACGCCGGCCTGATGGTTCCCGCTCCCGTGCAGGCGGCGATGGCTGCGGCGCTGGCCGACGACGCGCATGCCGAGGAACAGCGGTCCAGGTACCAGGCCAGGCGAGAGCTGCTCCGGCCCGCGGTTGAGGCCGCCGGCTGGGCGGTTGCGCACTCCGAAGCCGGGCTGTACTTGTGGGCATCCCATCCAGGCCTGGATTGCCGTGGATCGGTGCAGCGGCTCGCTGAGGCCGGCATCCTGGTGGCGCCGGGTGATTTCTACGGACCGGCGGGCAGACGGCACATCCGGCTAGCCCTGACGGCGACCGATGAGCGGATCGCGGCCGCCGTCGAGCGGCTGGCCCGGCTGAGCTGAATCGCTGGCTGCGCGGGCTGAGCAGCGCGAGATATCCGGCGTTAGCAGCATGATCACTATGATTTCCTCGAGGTACGGACGATTGGCGGGTTAAATAGCTGACACCGCCCGGGCGGCTGTCGGGTGACCTGCGGGCCCTGGCAGGCCGTCTGGCTGGCCGCAGGATGCCCGCATGCCTGGTGCAGCGCTGGGCAGTACCGCGCATGGCGAAGCAGTGGCAGGAGATGCACATGAGCGACTCGGAGACTTTCGACGCCTTCTACGCGAGGACGGCGTGGAACGTCACGAGCCAGATGCACTCCATGACCGGCCAGGACACCGAAGCCGATCACGCCGTACGCGAGGCGTATGCCAGGGCATATCAGCTGTGGTACCAGGTTGCCGGATATCAGGACCCGGAGGCGTGGGTACTCAACGTCGCCCAGGAAGCCTACGAGCGCCGCCGCGCACAAGCCGCGGCGGCAGGGCCGAGCCCAGCCGCAGACGCCAGCGCCGACCCGCACACCTGGCCGGGCATCTACCGGCCGCGTTCCGCGCGCACGCCGGGGACGGCCGATCAGGGCGCGGGAGTGGCCGCGCCCGATCAGGAGGATCGCCAAGCCGGCCTAGCGGTGGTGGGCGGCGCAGCCGGTACCGGCGCGGCGGCCGACGACGGCATGGCCGCCAGCGGATTGGCCGCCAGCCCGGTCGCCGGCGGTCCAATCGCCAGAAGTCCGGTCGCCGGGAATCCAGTCGCCGGGAATCCGGTCGGCGGTGGTGCCGTCGTCGCTGACGCTGGCGACAGCAGCGCAGGCGCGGGCCGAGGCCAGGGACTGGCGGGCGGGACGCAGGCGGCCGACGCACGGCTTACGGCCGGCGGACAGCAAACCGACAGCACCTGGCTCGGTGCCGGGGTGCCTGCTGCCACCCCGGATGCGGTGCCCGGAGCTGGCCAAACCACGGCCGGCCACAGCGCCCGCGGGCCTGCCCGCTGGCTAGGGGCTAGCAGTTTCGGCCGCAGCGCGCCCGGCCGTACCACCGGGCCGAGCAGCCCCGGTGGCCGCAGCGCTCCCGGCCGGGTCGCCGGGCCGAGCCGTCCCGGCAACCTGGCCGTCCCCGGCTGGCTGACGAACCGCAGGATGCTGATTGCCGGTATCGCGGCTGTCGTGGTCGTCGCTGTGGCTGCATACCTGGCGTTCGGCGGGCAGCAGCCCGCCTCGTCCGCCGGCGCCAATCCCGGTCCTGGCGGCAAGGCCAAGCCAGCCGTGCACATGCTCGGGGCCGGCCGGAGCGGGCCGCGCTCGTCGGTTCCCTGGAAGATCGTCGGGCCAGGCTGGACGCTGGCTGAGCTCTCCGCGGCGCCACCGGACGCTAACGGTGGCGCGACGGCCTCCGGCCCGCTGTCGCTGTACCTCGTGGACCCCGAGGGCGGCAAGTACCTGATACGCGGCTGGACCGGCCCGGCGGCTACGTTGCTGGCCTGGTCAGGGGATGCCAGGCACGCCTTGCTCCGGGTGGCGGCCAGCACGCCGGGCCCGCAGGCCGCTGCCTTCAGTGTGCTGACGCTTGCCACCGGGCAGCTGGCCAGCCTGCCGCTGAAGGCGGATGTCACCGCTGTCGGCTTCACCCGGCCCGACGGGCTGAACATCCTGGCTATCCGCCGCACCGCCCGGAAGTACCAGCTGCGGCGCTACGACCTGCGAGGCGGCTACCGGGCCACGCTGGCCACGATGCCGGACCGGCAGGCGGCGTCGGCCGCGCAGCCCGGTCCCTGCGCTTCCCTGTGCAACGCGCTCAGCTCCCCGGATGGGGACACGGCGGTGTGGGGCGTCGCCGGGAACGAGATGCAGCTGGTCAACAACACCGGCGGCATCATCCGGAGGCTGCGCGTGCCGTTCAGCGGCACTCCGCCGTCCTGCCTGCCGGTGAGCTGGTGGAATGCCAGCACCGTGCTCGCCAACTGCGCGGCTCCAGGCCAGCCGAGTCCGAACTCCGAGCGGCTCTGGCTGGTGCCCGCCGACGGCGCAGCCCCGATAGCGGTGGCGCCAGCATCCGGATCGGCATCGGGAGTCGGCTTCGAAGCCGGTGCCTGGGCCGTCGGCGGCCATACCTACCTCACCCAGACGGCGACCAGCCAATGCCGCACGGCCGCGACTGGCCCGGGCGGCCTCAGCCTACGGACGGTCGGCCAGGGCGGCTCGTTGCCGCATGTTGCCGTCCCTGACAGCACGAACAACTACGTCAACGTGGTGGCCGCGGTGGACGGCAAGTTGCTGCTACTCGCGCAGACGAGCTGCCCCGGCTCGTCGTCGCTGCTGTGGTTCAGCCCGTCAGCACGCACCGCGACAACCTTGCTGCCAGCCACGGCGGGCGAGCTCGGCGTGCTCGCGGCAGTGCCGTATCGCGGTGCGCCGACGGCGTACGGCCTGGGCTAATCCCCGCGCTGAATCTTGGCCCTCGGGCGGCCGCAGAACAGGCCCGGGGTTCCGCCACTAGGCTGACATCGTGTTCCGGCTCTACGACACCAGGCTGCGCGACACCGTAGCCATCACGCCGACCCGTTCCGGTCAGCTCAGGATGTACGCGTGCGGTCCGACCGTGTACCGGTTCGCGCACGTCGGGAACATGCGCACTTTCCTGCTTCCCGATCTGATCAGGCGGAACGGCGAACGCCAGGGGCTGGCCGTGATCGTCTGCCAGAACATCACCGATGTCGGTCATCTGGCCGACGACAGCGAAATCGACCCCCAGGGTGAGGACAAGATCCTGGCCCAGGCCCGGGCCGAGGGGAAGACAGCGCTTGATATCGCCCGGTTTTACGAGGATGTATTCCGCGCCGACTGCGCGGCGCTGAACATCGCCCCGCCGGACTATGCCCCGCGCGCGTCCGAGTCGATCGACTTGATGATCGACATGATCACCAAGCTGATCACGGTCGGCCATGCCTATGCCACGCCGGGCGGCTCGGTGTATTTCGACGCCCGGAGCTTCCCTGACTACGGAGCGCTGTCCGGCAACCGTCTTGACGAACTGCAGCCCGGCCACAGATTCAGCGGCGGCGTCGACGAGCAGAAGCGGTTCCATGCCGACTGGGCGCTCTGGAAGGGCGCGCCCTCGGGTCGTGAGCTGACCTGGCAGACGCCGTGGGGCACCGGGTTCCCCGGCTGGCACACCGAGTGCTCGGCCATGTCGCTCCAGTACCTCGGCGATCTGATCGACATCCACACCGGCGGTATCGACTTGCGGTTCCCGCATCATGAGGACGAACGCGCCCAGTCCAACTCGGTAGCCGGGCACGACGTCGTCCGACATTGGGTGCATGGCGAGCACGTGCTGTTCGAGGGCCGCAAGATGGCCAAGTCGGCAGGCAACGTCGTGCTGCTGTCGGACCTCACCGAGCGCGGACTGGACCCGCTGGCCGCCCGGCTGGCTTTCCTCGAGCACCGCTACCGCCAGCAGATGAATCTCACCTGGGAGACGCTGACTGCCGCCGACGGCACGCTGCGCCGCTGGCGCGAGCTGGTGGCCGACTGGGCCAACGAGCCAAGCAGGCCGATGTGCGCCGAGTACTGGTCGAGGATCAGCGACGCGCTCAACGAGGACCTGGATACCCCATCAGCATTGCGGGCGCTGCGAGAACTGGCCAGGGACCGCGAGGTCCCGGCTGGTTCCAAGTTCGAGACGTTCGCCAGCGCCGACCGGGTTCTCGGCCTGGACCTGGTCAGCCTGGTCGGCCGGCCGCGACCGGTGGCGCAACTGCCAGCTGGGGCCGAGGAACTACTGGCCGAGCGGGCCGCGGCCCGCGATCGCAACGACTTTGCCGCCTCTGACCAGCTGAGATCCGAGCTGGCCGAGCTGGGCGTCGCGGTGGCCGATACCCCGGCGGGCCAGGCCTGGAGTCTGACCCATTAACCCGCCCGGCCGGTCCGCCGCGCCGGATCGCCGAACGTAACCGATCGCCGGTCAGCGCGACAATTACGCAACAGATCGCCGACGTTGCGCATGAGCCGTTCGTGGGCCAGGAGGTTGCTGGCTTCTAGGCTGGACTGACCTAGATCACCACGGCCCGAAATCTCCGGGCACGATCAACTGGACGACGGGGCGAGTAATCGCCAGGACCGCCAGGATCACCAGCCGAACAGGGAGCCGATGACCATGACGGACATAACGCGCACGTCCCCCCACGCCAGGACCTATCTCATGTGCCCGCCGGAGTATTTCGCCGTGGAATACGTGATCAACCCCTGGATGAACCCGGCAATGCCAGTCGATGCGGCGCGCGCGATGCATCAGTGGCAGCAGCTCAGGGCGGCGTATACCAGCCTCGGGCACACCGTGCGCACCATCACCCCTGAAGCTGGCCTGCCGGACATGGTGTTCGCCGCCAACGGCGCGACCGTCATCGACGGCAAGGTGCTGGGTGCGAAGTTCAAGCACCCGCAGCGCCAGCCGGAGGCCGCGGCCTATCTGGCCTGGTTCCGGGAGCATGGCTACACCGAGGTACGGGAGCCAGCGGCCGTCAACGAGGGCGAAGGTGACATCGTGTTCGCCGGACGTGCCATCCTCGCCGGGCACGGCTTTCGTTCCGAGCCGGCCATCAAAGCCGAGCTAGCTGACCTATTCGGGCTGCCGGTCATCAGCCTGCGGCTGACGGACCCGCGGTTCTATCATCTCGACACCGCGCTCGTCGTGCTCGATCCGGACACCGTGGCGTATTACCCGGCCGCGTTCGACGACGCCAGCCGGGCGGCGCTGACCTCGCACTTCGCAGAGCTCATCGAGGTCAAGGACGAAGACGCCGAGGTACTAGGCCTGAACGCCATCAGCGACGGCCACCATGTGGTGGTGCCCGAGCAGGCCACCGCCCTGATCGCGAGGCTGTCCGCCGCTGGCTTCGAGCCGGTCGGGGTAGATATGTCAGAGCTGCTCAAGGCGGGCGGCGGGCCTAAGTGCTGCACGCTGGAACTCAGGTAACCGCGACCTTCTGGATCTGGAGGGAAGAGATGGCAGGTACCGGCGGCACCCCCACGGCGGCGCAGCTACGCGCCCAGGCCGCAGCGCACAGCGCGCACAACTACCACCCGCTGCCGGTCGTGATCGCCGATGCTGATGGCGCCTGGGTGACCGACGTCGACGGCCGCCGGTACCTGGACATGCTGGCCGCCTACTCGGCCATCAACTTCGGCCACCGTCACCCTCGCCTCGTCGCCGCTGCGCAACGGCAGCTGGGCCGGGTCACGCTCGTCAGCCGGGCGTTCGAGCACGACCAGTTCGGCCCGTTCTGCGCCGAGCTGGCAGCGCTGGCGAGCATGGAGATGGTGCTGCCGATGAACACCGGCGCGGAGGCGGTCGAGACCGCTATCAAGACCGCGCGCAAGTGGGGCTACGAAGTCAAGGGCGTGCCCGACGGCGAGGCCGTGATCGTCGTGTTCGACGGCAACTTCCACGGCCGGACGACGACGATCATCAGCTTCTCCACCGACCCGGATGCCAGGGACTCCTTCGGGCCGTACACGCCCGGCTTCCGGATCGTCCCGTACGGCGACCTCGATGCGCTGGCGGCCGCGATGGACGACAAGGTTGTCGCGGTCCTGGCCGAGCCGATCCAGGGCGAGGCCGGGGTCCTGGTACCGCCATCTGGGTTTTTGGCCGGAGTACGCGAACTCTGCACCGCCAGCGGGGCACTGTTCATTGCCGATGAGATCCAGTCCGGGCTAGGCCGGACCGGCGCCACCTTCGCCTGCGAACACGATGACGTCAGGCCGGACATGTACATCCTGGGCAAGGCGCTCGGCGGTGGCATCGTGCCAGTGTCGGCAGTCGTCTCCTCTGCCGAGGTGCTCGGCGTCTTCAAGCCTGGCCAGCACGGCTCGACCTTCGGCGGCAATCCGCTAGCCTGCGCCGTCGCCCGCGAGGTCATCGCCATGCTGGCCACGGGCGAGTACCAGGAGCGCTCTGCCAAGCTCGGCGCGCATCTGCACGACCGGCTGAACGCGCTGCCGGAAGCGCAGGTGCGGGAGGTGCGCGGCCGTGGCCTGTGGGCTGGCATCGAATTCGCTGAGCTGCCCGGCCGGGAGGCATGCGAGCGACTGGCTGACCGAGGCGTGCTGGCCAAGGACACCCACGGCTCAACGATCCGGCTCGCGCCACCACTGGTGATCAGCGAGGAAGACCTGGACTGGGCAATCGACCAGGTCGAGTCCCTGGTCCGATAGCACGGAACGGGTGCCGCCTGCCGTCGGGCCGCTGTACCCGAGCGGGCTACCTGCGCGGCTGGCGCGGCACCCGGCGGGCCCGGCCGGCCTTCGACCAGAGCAGGAAGCCGATGACCGTGCCGCCAGCCGCGAACACTGCGCCGCCGAACAGGAACCACTTGCCTGCGCTGGTGTTCGTGATCAGGACGCTACCGCTGTTGCCGCTGCTGAGCAGCAGCGTCGTCAGGAACCAGCCCGCCGCGGGCCACAGTCCGCCGGCCCCCGACCGCATGCCCCAGGCACCGAGCACGCAGGTAGCCAGGATCGCCAGCCCGAAGCACACCGCGACGAGCGGGCCGGGGCCGCTGCTGTACTGGAAGGTGCCAAGCAAGCCCTCCACCGCACCCAGCAGGAAGAGCACGATGTACGCGCAGACCATGACGACCGGCCCGTCGCCCAGCCGCCGAGCCCCGCCACCGGCCTGGACCTGCTGCGTGTTCACACCTGGCAGGCTAGTCAACAGCGGCTGCCGGACAGGGCCCGGTACCCGGAATTGACGCCGACTGCCGACAGCGAGCCAGCGAACGCTGCTTAGTCCCTGGTCGTGGTCAGCCCGGCAAACAGGTCCGACTCCCGGCCGGACGCGCTGTCGGCTGGCCCGGCGGGCCCGGCCAGCAGCGTGTAGTACTCCGTGCCCAGCGCACGCTGGCCGACTTTGTCGGACAACGCGAAGAACGGGCTGTCCACCGCGATCTGGGTGACGTGCGCGCGCATGGCCACGAGCTTGGCATCCAGGTAGGCACGCGCGTCAATCTCGGTCGTCACCTTGTCGTCGTCGGTGCCGAAGGGCAGTTCGTCGACCGTCTCCACCCGAGTGAAGTCGGTCCCGCCGACGTCGCGACTGCCCGCGTCGTCCTCGTCGGCCTGCATCAGCGCCATGGCCTCGGCGAGCACCGACCTCGGTATCGCCGTCGCATAGAACTTGCTGACCTGGCCGTCCGCCAGTTCGAACGCCCGCCAGGCCACCCGGTGTGCCTGAATGTGATCAGGATGGCCGTAGAAGCCGTTGTCGTCGTAGCTGATCATGACTTGCGGCCGGACCTCGGCGATGACCATGAGCAGTTCGCGCGCCGCCTCGTCCACGTCGGCACGCCAGAAGCAGCCGTCCCAGTCGTTGGACGGCATGCCCATCATGCCGGAATCGCGCCACCGGCCCGGGCCGCCGAGAAACCGGTGATCGGTCACGCCAAGTGCCCGGCAGGCCGCGTCAAGCTCGCCTATCCGGTGCTGGCCCAGCCCTCCGTCGGCGTCCCAGGCCAGCCGCGCCAGGTCCGGCGGGATCACCTCACCCAGTTCACCCAGCGTGCAGGTCACCAGGGATACCTGAGCGCCGTCCGCCGCGTACCGTGCCATGGTGGCGCCGGTGCCGATGGACTCGTCGTCAGGGTGGGCATGTACGAGAAGCAACCGCCTGCCGTCCGGGTTTCCCATGGTCGCTGAGCCTACCGAGCCGCCAGCCAGCCGGGCACTGAGCCTGCCGGTGGTCACTCGCGGTTAGCTGGCAGGATGGACACCCGTGACTGATTCATTCCCCCGCCAGGCCGCCAGGACCATGGGCTTCTCGCTGGGCGCGCCGCGCTCCTTCAAGCTTTCCCCCGACGGCGACACCGTCATCTTCCTTCGCTCGCGCGGCGGCGCGGACCCCGTGACCTGCCTGTGGGCGCTGGACGTGGGCACCGGGCACGAGCGGCTGATCGCTGATCCCCGCGCCCTTGGCGCGGCCGGTGCGCCGGACGACCCGATCGAGAAGGCACGAAGGGAACGGGTTCGCGAACGGGCTAGCGGCATTGTCGGGTTCGCCACCGATGGCGACTGCACCGTTGCGACCTTCACTCTCGGCGGGATCGTCTATCTCGCCGACGTCCGGGCTGATCGCCAGCAGGCCGTCCGTGAGCTCAGCACCAGGACGCCAGCTGCCGATCCGCGGCTGGACCCGGCCGGCCGTCATGTCGCGTACGTCAGCGACGGCGCGCTCTGCGTGCATGAGATCGCGACCGGCCTGGACCGGGTGATCGCCGACCCCGATGGCGCCGACGGAATCACTTTCGGGCTGGCTGAGTTCATCGCCGCCGAGGAGATGGACCGCAACCGAGGGTACTGGTGGGCACCCGACGGCAGTGCCATCCTGACCTCGCGGGTGGACGAGAATCCGGTCCAGTGGTGGTACATCGCCGACCCGGCCAACCCGGCCGAGCCGGCCAGAGCCGTTCGGTATCCGGCGGCAGGCACCGCCAACGCCGACGTCTCGGTCTGGATCACAGCCCTGGACGGCAGCCGCACCGAGGTGAGCTGGAACCGCGAAGCGTTCCCGTACCTCGTCACCGCCAGCTGGGAAGATCAGGGCCGGCCGCTGCTGGTCGTGCTCACCCGGAACCAGCGGGAGATGCGCATCCTCGCCGTCGACGCGACCGACGGGCACACCACGGTCGTCCGGTCCGACACCGACCCCAGCTGGGTGGATATCGTGCCCGGCGTGCCCGCTGTCACCGCCACGGGCCGAATCGTCTGGACGGCCGATGCCGGCGGGGCTAAGCGGCTGGTTGCCGGAACGGCTGCCGAGCACGCGGCGGGTTCCGCCGAGCTGGTCACGCCCGCGTCGATCAACGTCCGCGAGGTACTCGGCGTGGACGGCGAGACGATCCTGTTCACCGCCTGCGCTGAGGATCCGGCCTCGACCTCGCTCTGGACGGCCGGACCTGACGGAGTGCAGCGTGTCAGCCCTGCCGACGGGACGCACAGCGGCCTGCTGGCCGCCGGGACGCTGCTGCTGAGCAGCCGGGTCCTGGCTGACTGCGATGTCAGCGTCCAGCTGCTGCGGACCGGCCCGGACGGCCGCCGGGCCCCGGTTGCTTCGATCGGCTCGGTCGCGCAGACGCCGAACCTGCCACCGCCGAGGCCAGCCCTCGGCTGGTCGGCAGGTCCCAGCCGGATCCGCACCGCGATCCTGCTGCCGTCCTGGCACCAGCCCGGCTCGGGCAAGCTGCCAGTGCTGTGTGATCCCTACGGCGGACCGCACGGCAAGCGCGTGGTGGCGTCTGGGGCAGCGTTCCTGAGCTCGCAGTGGTTCGCCGAGCAGGGCTTCGCCGTGGTGGTCGCCGACGGCCGCGGGACGCCGGGGCGCGGCCCCGAGTGGGACCGCGCAGTGGCCGGCGACCTGGCCGGCCCGGTGCTTGAGGATCAGGTAGAGGCACTGAGGTCGGCCGCCGTGCAGTGCGCCGACCTCGACCTGAGCCGTGTCGGAATCAGGGGCTGGTCGTTCGGCGGGTACCTGTCCGCGCTGGCCGTGCTGCGCCGTCCGGACGTGTTTCATGCCGGGATAGCCGGGGCGCCGACGACCGACCTCAAGCTGTACGACACCTGCTACACCGAGCGCTACCTCGGCCACCCCGACGAGGAGCCAGCGGCCTACGAGCAATCCTCGCTGCTAGCCGACGCGCCCAAGCTGACCAGGCCGCTCATGATCATCCACGGCCTGGCCGATGACAACGTCGTCGTGGCCCACTCACTCCGATTGTCATCGGCGCTGCTGGCTGCTGGACGGCCGCATAGCGTGCTGCCGCTGTCGGGCGTTACGCACGTGGCCTCGCAGGAGGACGTCGCCGAGAACCTGCTGCTGCTACAGGTGGATTTCCTGCGCACGGCGCTGGGTATCGACCAGCCATGACCAGGCTGCTGATCGGCGGCTATTCGGCAGGCAAGGGCAGCGGCTCCGGCATCGGCGTGATCGATGGCGACCAGCTGACGAACCTCATCCGGGCGGAGTCCCCATCCTGGATCGCCTGGCATCCGACGTTGCCGGTCCTGTATGCCGTGGCCGAGACCGACGATGGCAGCGTGCACGGCTGGACGCTGGACGACGACGGCACGGCAACGCCAGCAGGCGCAGGTGACACCGCTGGTGCCGAGCCGTGCCACCTGACCGTCGACAGCTCTGGCCAGTTCCTGATCGCGGTCAACTACAGCGGCGGCAGCTTCAGCGTGTTCCGGCTCGGTGCCGACGGCAGCATCGGACCGCGCACCGAGGTCGTGCGGCACGAGCGTCACGGGCAGCACGAGCGGCAGGACCGGGCGCACCCGCACATGGTCCGCGCGACCCCGGACGGCCTCCTGGTGACCGACCTGGGCGGCGACGCGATTTACCGGTACCACCTCAGCCAGGACGGCAGCCTTCGGCTGATCGATACCATCGCGACGCCGCCACAGGCCGGCCCCGGCACGTGCTGCCGGTGCGCGACCGGTATTACGTCACCGCCGAGCTCAGCGGCGAAGTGCTCAGCTACGACGCTGACTGGAACTTCGCGGGCGCCGTCGCGGCCAGCCTGACCGATGGCCACAACCAGCCGTCGGAACTGGTCAGCAACGGCCGGTACCTGTACGTGGCCAACCGCGGCCCGGACACGGTATCGGTGTTCGGTCTCGACGCCGACCTGCCGAGATTCATCACCGAGGTGCCGGCCGGCTGCTGGCCACGGCACATCTACCTGGACGGTGACCTGCTTTACGTCGCCAGCGAGCGCTCGCATGAGGTCATCACCATGCGCGTCGACCGGGACAGCGGCATCCCCGTCCGCGTCCGCACGGTGGGCGTGCCAAGCCCGACCTGCATTCTGCCCTGGCCGCAGCCGACACCATGACCGGCCGGGAGCGGGCGCGCGCGATCGGGCTCGCGCCCGGAGTCCTGCCGCCGGGCCCGGCCAATGCCATCACCGATGTACCCGGCATCCGGGTCGGGCACGCGACGCTGATCGAAGGCGACGACATCAGGACCGGCGTCACCGCGATCGTCCACGACACGTTGCTGCGCGGAACGGCTGACAGCAAGGGAACGCTGCCCGCCGGGCTCGCGGTCTATAACGGCTACGGGAAGCTGGTCGGCAGCACCCAGCTGCGCGAGCTCGGTGTCATCGAGACCCCGGTCCTGCTGACCAGCACCCTGTCGGTCTTCCGGGTCGCCGACGGACTGCTCAGCTACTTGCACGGGCTACCCGGCAATAGTTATGCCGGCACGATCAATCCGGTAGTTGCCGAGACCAACGATGGCTACCTGTCGGACGGCTGGGCCCGCCCGATCACCTCGGAGCACGTGCGGGCAGCGCTGGAGTCCGCAGCGGGCGGTCCGGTGACCGAGGGCTGCGCCGGGGCTGGCACCGGGACGGGCGCACTAGGTTTCAAGGCGGGCATCGGAACCTCGTCACGGCAGGTCGGCGGGACGGCCGGGACGATCACCATCGGCGCGCTCGTGCAGGCTAACTTCGGCGGCACGCTCACGGTCCGCGGCGTGCCGGTGCCGCCGCCTGCGTCGCCCCCGCTACCGGCTGGCTGGCCGGCGCAGCCGGGGCTGGCCGCACGAAGTGGCCCGGAGCCGGACGCCCCGGACGCGGGCCGGGGGCCCGAGCTGGCAGGCAACTCCTGCGTGATCGTGATCGCGACCGACGCCCCTGCCGGCGCGCGCCAGCTTGAGCGCATCGCACTGCGGACGTTCGCCGGAATGGCTCGGGCGGGCTCGGACTTCTCCGGGCGCAGCGGCGACTACGCTCTGGCCGTCAGCACCGCGAGCGAGCAGGTGCCGGGGTGCGCGTCCGATGCCGTTCCCGATAAGGATCTTGATCTGATCTTCACGGCCGCGGTCGAGGTCACCGAGGAGGCCATCCTGAACTCGCTGTTCATGGCCGTCACCACCACCGGCTTGTGCGGCCGAGTCCGGCATGCGGTCCCGCTCGACTATGTTCAGGCGCTCGTCAGCGGCAGATCAGCAGGCCGCAGTGAGTGGTGATACGGAACTGGCCGTCCGGGCCGAATGGCACTCGCGACGTCACCGCTGCGACGAAGGCTGCCGGATCCGGCATGACCTGGGTCGTCCGCATGCTCGCCACGTAGTCGGCCACCGGCCCGGTGTCGGGCAGCACCAGCTCCGCGGCGAAGTCGTGCCGGTCAACCGTGTCGAACACCCCGGCGAGCAGATCAGCTCCGATGTCCAGGGTCATCGACAGGTAGGTCCGGTACTCGGCTCCGGTCGCGCCTTCCGGCAGCCCGGCAGCTACAGCCGCTGCGTCCACCAGAGTTGCCAGCTCGGCCAGGTGATCCGCGCCATTAAGCACCACCAGCAGCTGCCCGCCGGCCCTGGTGACCCGGCGGAACTCGCGCACCGCGGCAGACCGGTCAGGCACGTGGTAAAGCATGTGCGGCGCCAGCGTGACGTCGACCGCGCCGTCCGCTAGCGGCAGCGTCGCCGCGTCCGCCGTCACCAGGCCCGCGCCGGTGCTCCGGCTGCTTGCGGCCGCGAGCATGCCAGCCGACAAGTCGGCGCCGATCAGCCTGCCGTCATGCCCGCGCCGCGCCAGCTCGGCCAGGTAGAGCCCGTTGCCGCAGCCGACGTCGAGTATGGTCTCGGTGCCGCTAAGTGCTGCCAGGTCAACCACGGCGGACGCCAGGTCGATCCGCGGTTGCTGGTAGGAGTAGATCGACTGCCGGGCGGCCAGGTTCGCGTCGGTCTGGTACTGGACGCCGGTGAGGTAGGCCCTGTCCGTGAGCATGGCAGCATCGATGGGCACTTCACGAGCCTAGCGTTGTTTGCCCAGCTTTGTAGTCTATGCAGACGGGCGGCGGCAGCTCGGAAGCCGACGGCCGGGCCGGCGCGAGGTCGGCGCGAGGTCGGCTTGGCGGGCCGGCCTGAGCAGCGTGCCGCGGCACTGCGGTCGACCAACGCTAATGCGCATTAGTGGCCAATGTAGTGAGTGTCACACGCGCTGAATCCCCGCCTGAGGCCTGCAGGTGGTATTCAGTGGAATAGGGTTCTGACGCGACGCGTGCCCGCTGCGACCCGGCCGTTCGCCCCTTTACCCGGGCGGCCCCCGGATGCCACCTGGCGGACCCGGAGCGATCCCAGTGAGTTCCAGGGCGGAGACGTCGACGAATGACGCAGATAACGGACGCCGCGGGCAAGACGCGCGCGCAGATCGACAAGAAGACCTTGCGCACCGACCGCTGGTGGCAGCAGCCTGCCATTAACGCGGCCGGGCTCGGTGCGGTTGTGATTTACCTGACCTGGGCTTCACTGGTCAATGAGAATTACTTTTGGAAGCCCTACATCTCGCCGCTGTACTCGCCGTGCCTGGCGACTAACTGCGCGGCCGGGTCAGGTACGGCGTGGATCCCGTGGGTGAGCTGGCTCACTCCGGCGATCCTGATCATCTGGGGCCCGATGGGCTTCCGCTTCACCTGCTACTACTACCGGAAGGCTTACTACCGAGCCTTCTGGCGGGCGCCCGCCTCCTGTGCCGTGCGCGAGCCGCACGCCACGTACACCGGCGAGACCCGGTTCCCGCTGATCCTGCAGAACGCGCACCGGTACTTCTTCTATGTCGCGCTGCTCTTTAATGTCATCCTGACCTGGGACGCGGTGCTGGGATTCCGGAACCACACCGGGCAGTGGGGGCACATGGGGCTCGGCACCCTGGTGCTGATCGTGAACGCCAGCTTGCTCTGGCTGTACTCACTGTCATGCCACGCTTGCCGGCACATCACCGGCGGCAGGCTCAAGCACTTCTCCAAGCACCCTGTCAGGTACTGGCTGTGGACGCAGGTTTCTAAGCTGAATGCCAAGCACATGCAGCTGGCCTGGGTGTCGCTGTTCTGGGTGCTCTTCACGGACCTGTACATCCGGCTGGTTGCGGCGAACGTATTCCACGACCCGCGGTTCTTCTAGGCGTTCAGGCAAGAGGTCTTTAACATGACTGACATCGAGCGGCTCCCCTACGACGTCGTAGTGATCGGCGCCGGCGGTTCCGGCCTGCGTGCGGCAATCGAGGCCCGGCAGGCCGGGAAGCGGACCGCGATCATCTCCAAGTCGTTGTTCGGCAAGGCTCACACGGTCATGGCCGAGGGCGGCTGCGCCGCGGCCATGGGCAACGTCAACCCGCGCGACAACTGGATGGTCCACTTCCGCGACACCATGCGCGGTGGGAAGTTCCTGAACAACTGGCGGATGGCGGAGCTGCACGCCAAGGAAGCGCCGGACCGGGTATGGGAGCTTGAGGCCTGGGGCGCGGTCTTCGACCGCACCAAGGACGGCAAGATCAGTCAGCGCAACTTCGGCGGCCACGAGTACCCGCGGCTGGCGCACGTCGGTGACCGCACCGGCCTGGAGATGATCCGCACGCTGCAGCAGCGAGTCGTGGCGCTGCAGCAGGAGGACGCCATCTCGCACGGCGACCCGGAGGCGATGATCAAGGTCTTCGCGGAGACCACGATTACCCGCTTGATCAAGGACGGCGAAGGCCGGATGGCCGGAGCCTTCGGGTACATCCGGGAAACCGGCCAGTTCGTGGTGTTCGAGGCGCCGACGGTAATCCTGGCCACCGGCGGCATCGGCAAGACCTTCAAGGTCAGCTCGAACTCCTGGGAGTACACCGGTGACGGGCACGCGCTGGCGATGCTGGCCGGCGCCAAGCTGCTGAACATGGAGTTCGTCCAGTTCCACCCCACGCACATGGTGTGGCCGATCTCGGTTCGCGGCCTGCTGGTGACCGAGTCGGTCCGTGGTGACGGCGGCGTGCTGCGCAACTCCGAGGGCAAGCGGTACATGTTCAACTACGTCCCTGACGTGTTCAGGGCTCAGTACGCGGAGACCGAGGAGGAGGCCGACCGCTGGTACTCCGACCCGGACAACAACCGCAGGCCGCCCGAGCTGCTGCCGCGTGACGAGGTAGCCAGGGCCAACAATGCGGAGGTCAAGGCTGGCCGTGGCTCACCGCATGGTGGCGTGTTCCTGGACATCGCGTCGCGGCTGCCGGCCGAGGAGATCCTCAAGCGGCTGCCGTCGATGTACCACCAGTTCAAGGAGCTTGCCGATGTCGACATCACCAAGGAGCCAATGGAGGTCGGACCGGCCCAGCACTACGTGATGGGCGGCGTCGAAGTGGACGCGGATACCGGCGAGTCGTGCGTGCCGGGCCTGTTCGCGGCTGGCGAGGTGTCGGGCGGCATGCATGGCTCCAACCGGCTCGGCGGCAACTCGCTGTCCGACCTGCTGGTATTCGGCCGCCGGGCGGGCCTGGGCGCGGCTGAGTACCTGACCCGGCTGGGCACCAAGCTGCCGGTTCCGGACGAGGGCGAGATCGCGGCCGCGCACGCTGAGGCGCTCGCGCCGCTGCAGCGCCCGGCCGGAGTGAACCCGTACACGGTGCATGCCGAGGTCCAGGAGACGATGAGCAACCTGGTCGGCATCATCAGAACCGAGGCCGAGATCAAGACTGCGCTGGCCGAGCTGGAGAAGCTGGGCGAGCGCGCGGTGGCGGTATCCGCAGCGGGCGGCAGTGCCTACAACCCCGGCTGGCACCTGGCCCTGGACCTGCGCAACATCATGCTGATGGCGCGGTGCGTCGCGCAGGCCGCGCTGGAACGACAGGAAAGCCGGGGCGGACATACTCGCGATGACTACCCGGGCATGCGGCCGGACTGGCGCAAGGTCAACCTGATCTGTGCCCTCGAAGGTGACGACGTGACGATCACCAGGCAGCCGCTGCCGCCCATGCGGGAGGACCTGATCGCCCTGTTCGACCGGGCCGAGCTGACGAAGTACATGGCTGAGGAAGAGCTAACCGCACTGCCAGCCGAGAACCCCGTTCCCGCGGCGACCGAGGAGACGCACTGATGAGTTACAAGGCATTGCTGCGGGTCTGGCGCGGTGACCACGGCAAGGGCGACCTAGCCGATTACACCGTCGAGGTCAACGAGGGTGAGGTCGTCCTTGACGTGCTGCACCGGCTGCAGGCGACCCAGGCCGGTGACCTGGCGATCCGGTGGAACTGCAAGGCCGGCAAATGCGGCTCGTGCTCGATGGAGATCAACGGCCGTCCGCGGCTGGCGTGCATGACGCGGATGTCCACCTTCACCGAGGACGAGGTGCTGACGATCACGCCGCTGCGCACTTTCCCGGTGATCAGGGACCTGGTGACCGACGTTTCCTTCAACTATGAGAAGGCGCGGGAGATCCCGTCGTTCACCCCGGACCCGTCCGTCGGGCTCGGCGAGTTCCGGATGCAGCAGGTCGACGTGCAACGGTCGCAGGAGTTCCGCAAGTGCATCGAGTGCTACCTGTGCCAGAACACCTGCCACGTCATCCGTGACCACGCGGAGAACGAGAACTCCTTTGCCGGGCCACGGTTCCTGATGCGGATCGCCGAGCTGGAGATGCATCCGGCCGACACCGGTGACCGGCGCGCCATCGCGCAGGACGACTTCGGCCTGGGCTACTGCAACATCACCAAGTGCTGCACCGAGGTCTGCCCGGAGAACATCAAGATCACCGACAACGCGCTGATCCCGCTCAAGGAGCGCGTCGTGGGCCGCAAGTATGACCCGCTGGTCTGGCTGGGCAGCAAGATCTCCCGTCGGCCCCGCAGTGACACCCCCAAGGTCCCGGGTAAGGCCGAGCCCAGGTAGCGCCAGCCCACCGGTACGGCCGGACTCTGCCAAGGCCGGATCATGGCGAGGGACCCCGGCAGGGGCACGACCCGGGTGCGCAGCGGAGTGGTCAGGCATGGCTACGATAACTGCCGCTAGGTCACGGGCCGATGGCGTAGACCTGGCCGCAGTGGGCTCACTACCTGGCCGCAGTGACTAGTCTTACTGGCGCGACCCAGCCCGGCCGAGCGAAAGGCTTCCATGTCCCACCCAGCGATGACCTACCCCGAGGCGATGGTGGTCGGCCTGATCCAGGGCGTATCCGAGCTCTTCCCGGTGTCCAGCCTTGGCCACAATGTCCTGATCCCCGCGCTCGTCGGCGGGACCTGGGCCCGTGACCTGAACGTGTCTGCGCCGGAGTCGCCTTATCTGGCTTTCATCGTCGGCCTGCATGTCGCAACCGCAATCGCATTGCTGATCTACTTCTGGCGCGACTGGGTCAGGATCGTCCGCGGCTTCTTCACCTCCATCCGGGACCGGGATATCGTCACCCCCGATCAGAAGCTGGCCTGGATGATCATCGTGGCCACCATCCCGGTCGGGCTCGTCGGGATAGCGTTCGAGCACACCTTCCGGGTGCTGTTTGGCAAGCCGATCCTTGCCGCGGTGTTCCTGGTGGTGAACGGGCTGATCTTGTTCTCCGGAGAGAAATTCAGGACCAGGAAGTCGCTACAGGCCGACCAGGAGGCCGCCGAAGAACGGCAGGCTGCCCATGCCGAGAGCATCGAGCTCCGGCATGAACAGGCTGCCGGAGTGGCAGTAGTCGGGCTGGCGGCAGCCGGAGCAGGCAGCGCAGCCGTGGTCCCGGCTCGTAAGCCAGGCCACGGGAGCCATGCCGCGGCCAGGCCAGATGCGCGGACCGAGCGAACAGAGGATTACGCCGCCGCCATCCGGGCCGACCGGCGCCTGTCGAAGCTGGACTACCTGCAGACACTCGTCATCGGCGCGGCTCAGTGCCTGGCCTTGCTGGCAGGCATCAGCCGCGACGGCGTCACCATGGTGACCGGCATGTTCCGCGGCCTGGCCCGCGAGGATGCCGCACGGTTCGCGTTCCTGCTGGCCACCCCGGTCATCTTCGCTGCTGGTGCGCTCAAGATCGGCGACCTCGTCCAGAAGGGCCACGGAATCTATGGCCCCATCCTGGCGGGCAGTGTGCTGTCGGGCATCGGCGCTTACATTTCGGTGCGGTTCCTGGTGCGCTACTTCAGGACCAGGACGCTGACGCCGTTCGCTGTCTACTGCGTGGTCTTCGGCTTGTTCAGCATCATTTACCTCAAGGTCAAGTAGGGTCCGTCGGCGACCCCGGGTTACGGGCGGCGATGCACGCGCGCTAGCTGATCGAAGTCAGCGCGGCACGGATAGTCACCTACCACCGCGTTTAACCGATATTATTGGTACATGTCATACGTTCCGGTGAACCTGTCCGCCGCTGCACTGAGGCTGGCCGGGGAGGCTGGCCAGGCCGCACTCGACCTCGCCAGTGCCAACGGAGCAGCCGCCACCGCCGAGATTGACCAGCACGTCGCCACCGTCCGGGCAGAGCTAGCGGCTTGCCTGCGGTCCGCGATCAGGGCACCGGAAGGTGCTGCGGCCGCCGGCTGCCGCGCGGCCTGCGGCCGGGCCAGCTCCTGGGACTCGCGGGCAGATGTGGTCACCACCGAGCTGGCGTGTCCGGATGTGCCGTTCGTTGCCGACGCACTAGCGCCTCAGCCGGTGCTGCCGCTACGGCTGCTACTGCACTACGCCAACGGGTTCGTTGAGGCGGCGGTGACCGCCGACTGGTGGCCGCCCGTGGCGGGGCAGCCGGCGGACTGGGAGTCCAAGCGGCTCGGCGCTATCTGCCAGCTGGTCAGCGAGGCCGAGGCCGCCGCCGAGATCCACCCGGACCTTCGCACCCTGGCCTGAGGTTGCTGGCCCGCTGGCTAACGTGCCCTGGCCCCTGCCGTCTAGTAACGAGTGCTGCCGCCCGGCTCCGGCGGATCGGCATCCGGCTCCGTCGGGTAAGCCTCCGCCTCCGTCGGGTCAGCGTCCGGCTCCGTCAGATCAGCGTCCGGCTCCGTCAGATCAGCGTTCGGCTCGGGCTGGTCGTCGGAAGCCTCCGCCGGTTGTCCAGTACCCGGCTCTAGCTGGGCGTGAGTCATGCCCCGTGTACCGGCCGCATGACCGGGTGCTGGCACGCTGCTAGGTGCACTCCGCGCTTCCTGTTGCTCTGCCAGTGTCGGCACTAGCCGCTCTGGTCCCGCTGCGGCCGCGGTGCCGCCCGGGCGCGCTGCCGCCGACTGCCGACCCTGGTGATAGGCGGCGAGATGGGTGTTAGTCTCGCGCTCGACAGCTCCGAGCACGCGCTCCCACCGGCCTTGCATGGGCCTGATCAGCCCGCCGCCCACGCCGATGGCGATGATCGCGCCGACGGTTCCGAGCACGGACACCAGGAGCGGTGTGGTGACCGACGCGGCGATCCCGATCTGGCTGAGCGCGGCGATAATGCCAAGGCCGAGTACGAACACCGAGGCGGCGGTAGCCACGAATCTGCCATACGACAGCCCGCCGAGCGCGACGGCGATCAGGTCCTTGACGACCTTCGCGATGGCCGATGCGACGACGATCAGGATGATGGCGACGGCCGCCTTCGGCAGCCAGGCGATGATGCCGCTGAGCAGGTGGGAGATCGGGTTCGGCCCGAACACGCCGAACGCCATCTGCAGAACCAGCAGCACAATCGCGTAGTAGGCGATCCTGGCCACCAGGCCGCTCGCGGTGTAGGCACTGCGGGACATCGCCTGGCCGACGACACCCCGATCGGCGAACCGGTCGAAATGCAGCCGGGTCAGCACGCTTTGCACCAGCGACCTGAGCGCCCTTGCCACGAGCCAGCCAATGATGAGGATCATCAGGAAGACGAAGATCTTCGGGATCGCGTGCGCGACCGAGTTGAGCAGGCTCTGGACACTCTGGCCGAAGTTAACGTTCGCCGCGATGAGGTGCGGCCTGATCGAGTCCGGCAGAAGGGGGTGCGACACAACGGCGTGCGACATTGCTTGTTCTCCCCTGACGAGCCAACCACCTAGCGGCCGGCCCGTTCTAAGCAACGGCACGAGCCGGGCCGACTATCGCGTGTAATTGCACGTACCCGAGGAGTGATCGGGTTAAGCGCACACCGACTGCGCCAGCGCACGGGGTCAGGCGGTGCGGGTCACTCAGCGCGGGAACGCCGGCCCCGCTGCCGACCCCGTTCCTTGGCGTCGAGGATCGTCTTGCGCATCCGGACCGCGATCGGCGTGACTTCGACGCACTCGTCGTCGGCGCAGAACTCCAGCGCCTGCTCGAGGCTGAGCAGCCTGGGCGGGATCAGCCGCTCCAGTTCCTCACCGGCGGACTGGCGCACGTTGGTGAGCTTCTTCTCCTTGGCGATGTTGACGTCCATATCGTCGGAGCGAGAGTTCTCACCCACGATCATGCCCTCGTAGACCTCGGTGCCGGGCTCCACGAACAGGCTGCCACGCTCCTGCAGGGAGAACATCGCGTAGGCCGTCGAAGTGCCAGTGCGGTCGGCTACCAGTGAGCCGCTCGGCCTGGCCCGCATGTCGCCGAACCACGGCTCGAAGCCCTCGAACACGTGATGCGCGATGCCGGTGCCGCGGGTCTCAGTCAGGAACTGGGTGCGGAAGCCGATCAGCCCCCGGGCCGGCACGGTGAAGTCGAGCCGCACCCAGCCAGTGCCGTGATTCGACATGTTCTCCATCCGGCCCTTGCGCACGGCCAGCAGAGAAGTAACGGTACCGAGGTATTCCTCCGGGCAGTCGACGGTGAGGCGCTCGACCGGCTCGTACAGCTTGCCGTCCACTTCACGGGTGACCACGTTCGGACGGCCGACCGTCAGCTCGTAGCCCTCGCGCTTCATGATCTCGACCAGCACCGCGAGCGCGAGCTCACCGCGTCCCTGGACCTCCCAGGTGTCGGGGCGCTCGGTCGGATTGACGATGATAGAGACATTGCCGACCAGTTCGCGGTCGAGCCGGTCCTTGACCATCCGGGCGGTGACCTTGGATCCTTTGGACTGGCCGACCAGCGGTGACGTATTGACGCCAATCGTCATCGAGATGGCCGGCTCGTCCACCGTGATCAGCGGCAGCGGCCTGGGGTCGTCAGGGTCGGCCAGCGTCTCGCCGATCATGATCTCAGCGATGCCGGCTACCGCGATGATGTCGCCCGGCCCAGCGGACTGGGCCGGCACCCTGTCCAGCGCTTCAGTGCGGAACAGTTCGGTGACCTTGACACGCTCGATCGAGCCGTCGCGGCGGCACCAGGCGACCTGCTGGCCCTTCTTGATCTCGCCGCTGAAAACCCGGCAGAGCGCGATCCGGCCCAGGTAGGACGACGCATCCAGGTTCGCAACATGCGCTCGCAACGGTGCGGCGGGGTCATAGGTAGGGGCTGGCACCGTCTCGCGCAGCACCTGGAACAGCGGCTCCAGGTCCGGCGAGTCAGGCAGCGAGCCATCCTCCGGCCTGCTCAGCGACGCCCGGCCGGCTCGCGCCGATGCGTAGACGATCGGGAACTCGATCTGCTCCTCGGTGGCGTCGAGGTCCAGGAACAGCTCATAGCAGGCATCGACGACCTCGGCGATCCGAGCATCCGGCCGGTCCACCTTGTTGATGACGACGATCACCGGCAAGTGGGCTTCGAGGGTTTTGCGCAGCACGAACCGTGTCTGCGGGAGCGGCCCCTCGCTCGCATCCACCAGCAGGATTACCCCGTCGACCATGGACAGGCCGCGCTCGACCTCGCCGCCGAAGTCTGCGTGCCCTGGCGTGTCGATGATGTTGATGGTCATGCCGCCGTGCAGCACCGCGGTGTTCTTGGCCAGGATGGTGATGCCCTTTTCCCGCTCCAGGTCGCCAGAGTCCATGACCCGGTCGGCCACCTGTGCGCCCGCCCGGAACGCGCCGGACTGCCAGAGCATCGCGTCGACCAGCGTCGTTTTGCCGTGGTCGACGTGCGCGACGATCGCCACGTTGCGCAAGTCGTCCCGGTGTGCGAGCGCGCCACCGGTCGCGGCGGCCGCCGCGGGACTGACGGAAGCAGCGTCGGCAGGAACAGGGCCGGCTGTGACTGGGCTGGCAGGCATGACGGAGAGGCTCCGGTAACTGTGGGAAGCGCCGGGATTACGGCTTGCCTACATTCTAGTCGGTCCTGGGGGCTGCTCCCCGGCCGCGCCTGTGTCGCTCGGCCCGTGATAGCGAGCGCGATGGCAGCCTTAAGATATAGAAAACCTGTTCGATGCGAGTTATGCTCGTGTCGTGGAAGCGGCAGTTGTCCCGACCGGATGGCCCGACGGCGTGCACCCGCCCGGAAGTCCGGGCTTTGAGCGCACTGCGGTCAGCTGGCTGCTCGATGTGGTGCCACCCGATTACCGGCTTCATGGCGTACTAGTCCGCCATCCGGTGGCGCTTGCGACACTCGCCCGGCACCATCTGGCTGCCTGCGTCGAGGGTGCCCGAGCCGGTTACCGCAGCGCCAGGGCAGAGCTGGGAAATGACCTGCCGCCGGGCGGCCTGGCCGCGGTCCTCGCGGCGTACCAGGCCGAGGGCCGCCGTCTGGTGGCGACGGCTCAGGCGGTGGAACTGGTCGCGCGCGCGATGCGCGGCGAGACTTTCGTGCCGCAGCTGACCGGAGCCAGACAGAGCGGCCGTTAGCCAGCACACCGCGGCTTAACCGGCAGGAGCGGACCAGCCGCTGCCGGCCACGTACTCGCGGATCACCCTGGCCGGGACGCCACCGACGACAGCGTGATCGGGCACCTTGCCGCGCACGACAGCACCCGCCGCCACTACTACGTTCCGGCCGATAACCGCGCCGGGCAGGATGACCGCGCCGGTGCCGAGCCAGGTTCCCGCGCCGATGCGGACGCTGCTATTCACCGGCCACTGCCGCCCGACTGGCACCTCGACGTCGGCATAACTGTGGTTCTGGTCAGTCACATAGACGTACGGGCCGGTGAAAACGTCGTCGCCGATCTCGATCGAGTGATGCGCCACGATGTGGCTGCCGCGCCCGATGACGCACCGGTCGCCAATCCGGACCACCGGATCGGGACCGAGGTCATGGCCCGGTGCCAGGCCGGCGCAGAGGGTAACCAGCTCGGCAATCATGCACTGGTCGCCGATCTCAATCCAGCTCTCGCCGTAGACAGCGCCAGTGGGGAACGCCATCATCGTGCCGGGCCCGAAGGCGGCGAACCGCCGGCCGGCCGCCGTATCGGCCGTGATCGTTCCGGCTTGCTGCATACGGTGCCAAGCGCCCTGGACGGCCGCGGCCATCAGCAGCCTGCGCCGCCTGCGGAGCTCCTGCTTCCACGTCATGGCCGCTAACGTATCCCGCGCTGCGAACCACAGGGAAGATCGCCGCGTCAGGCGGGACTGGTCGCCGCGGCAAGCTGGCCGCAAGCTCCGTCGATCTGCGTTCCCCTGGTATCCCGGACCGTGACCGGGATGCCACGGGCAGCGAGCCGGTCGAGGAATTCAGCGGCCACCGCCGGGTCCGAGGCCGTCCACTTCGAGCCTGGCGTCGGGTTCAGCGGGATCAGGTTCACGTGCGCGAGCCGGCCCGCGAGCAGGCTCGCCAGCAGATCAGCCCGCCAGGCATGATCATTGATGTCACGGATCATTGCGTACTCGATCGATACTCGGCGCCCTGTTGCGTCCGCGTAATCCCACGCCGCATCGAGAACCTCGGCCACCTTCCAGCGCCGGTTCACCGGCACCAGCTCGTCCCGCAGCTCGTCGTCGGGCGCATGCAGGGACACGGCCAGCCGTACCGAGAGCTGCTCGGCCGCGAGCTTCCTGATGGCCGGAACGAGGCCGACAGTCGACACGGTCACCGCCCGCTGGGAGATGCCGAGGCCGGCCGGAGCCGGGTCGGTGATCCGGCGCACGGCCGCCAGCACGCTCGGGTAGTTCGCCAGCGGTTCGCCCATGCCCATGAACACCACGTTCGACACCCTGCCGGGACCACCGGGCACCGCACCGGCCGCCATCGCCCTGGCTCCGGCGAATACCTGGGTCACGATCTCGGCGGCCGACAGGTTCCTGGTGAGCCCGGCCTGGCCGGTGGCGCAGAACGGGCAGGCCATACCGCAGCCGGCCTGCGAGGACACGCACATGGTGACACGGTCCGGATAACGCATCAGCACGGACTCAACGAACGCACCGTCGAAGGCCCGCCACAGCGTCTTGCGCGTCGTTCCGCCGTCGCATTCCAGCTCGCGTTGCACGGTGAGCAGCGGCGGCAGCAACGCCGCGGCCAGATCAGCCCGGGCAGCCGCGGGCAGGTCCGTCATGTCCGCCGGATCGTCGGTCAGCCTGCCGAAATAGTGCCGGGACAGCTGGTCGGCGCGGAAGGCAGGCTGGCCCAGATCGGTGACAGCGGACCGCCGCGCCGCAGGGTCCAGATCGGCCAGGTGGCGGGGCGGGCGGGCACGCGGTCCACGGCGCCCGGCGGCTGCTGCGGACGCCGGGTCAGCGTCGCCCAATGACTCGGCCTGGGCTAGCCCGATAGGCAGCAGCCTGATCGGCTCCGCCATCAGAGTGCTCCCTCCGTGCATCAACTCGCTATCGATCTTCCGCATGCGCCGCAACTACCTGCGGAAAGTCGGTAGATTTCAGTACGTGCCGACGTTGCGCAAAGGGCCCGGTCAGGGTTCCAGGATATCCGCTGGGTCAGCCGGCGCTGCCGGGCCAGGCGGCCCTGTGGTGCTGCTCGACAGCGTCAGCCCGTACGGCAGCCGCCGGGTGGTGGTGGAATACGACGGTACGACGTCGTCCGCGTACCTGCATGACAAATCCGGCGCGATCGCGGCCACCTGGATCGCCAATCACCGTGCGGCGCCGGACACCGTCGACCTGACCCGACTGCGTTCCGGTGCCGCGCCTGAGATGCCGGCCGAGCACACCAAGCATCCCGCCGGGCGGCGGCTCATCGAGGCAGGAGCACTGACCGCGGTCTGGCTCGAGGAGGGCGACGGGGTCGCGATCCTGGAAGATGGCGAACTGCTCGCCGTCATCCCCGGCTGGTCGGACCTGACCAGGGGAATGCCCGGCTATAGCCGGGACGTCATCGGTCAGACGCCGTTCGGGTGGTCCCTCGATGACGCGCTGGAAGGTCTTGGCATCAGGGTCGCGCAGTCCGCGCAGTTCTGGCGCTGGCGAGCCAGCGCGGGATCCTGGGCCCTCGCGCAGCAATCGCTGCTCGGCCACTTGCTGACCAAGCTCGGGCCGGGCGGCGGGTACTGGGATGTCAGCGGCGGCAAGAGCCCCGCAGTCGGCGTGTCCGAGCGCCCGGCTGTACCGAAGCGGCCGTTCACGGTGCTGTCCACGGTGGGCATGAGCTGTCAGCGGATGCCCGTCGTCGAGCAGACCGGCGACGGCTTCGCCGGCCGGGCCAGGATCGAGCTTGCCCTTGCTACCACGATGCCGAGCGCCGAAGCTGCCCGGATCTTCCTGTGGCTCGCCCAGTTCCCGTGGCGGGAAGTGACCTGGCTCGGATCCGGCCACAGCATTCCCTGGTACCACGAGGCGTCGACGTTCCCGCTCGGCGGCGGCAATGAGGCGGTGCTGCTGCTTGACGACCCGTCCCGGCTACCGGGCCCGGAAGTACCGAGGCTGGCGGGATTCCGGGCCAGCAACGAGCCTGTCCGCTGGCTGTGGCTCATTCCTATCAACGACCGCGAGCGCAAGCTAGCCAGGGAACGCAGCTCGGCCAGCCTGGTCACTCAGCTCGCCGCCCAGCGCCGGAGCTGGGTGTACGAGCCGCAAGCCTGAATTCTTACCGGAACGGGGCCCCGCACAGCCGCGGTGACAGGACGTCCGGTGCCGCTGGGGCCAGCGTCACGCGGCGTGACCGTTGGGCACGAAGACAGCGAGCAGCAGCCAGATAACCGGGGCCATAACCAGCAGCGAGTCGATCCGGTCCAGGATGCCGCCATGCCCGGGCAGCAGGTGCCCCATGTCCTTGATCTCCAGGTCCCGCTTCATCATGGACTCGCTGAGGTCACCCAGCGTCGCGGCGCCGACTCCGGCGAGGCCGAGCAGCAGACCCTGCCACAGGTGACCGTGCAGCAGTTCGGGCACCATGATCGCGCCAGCGGCGAGGCAGGCGACGATCGAGCCGCCCAGTCCTTCCCAGGTCTTCTTCGGGCTGATGGAGGGCGCCATCGGGTGCTTGCCGATGAGGATTCCGGCGAGGTAACCGCCGGTGTCGCTGCACACTGTCAGCACCAGGAAGATCAGTGCACGTCGCGCGCCGTCTGGTTCGGCCAGCATCAGCGCGACGAATACGGCCATCAGCGGCAGGTAGGCCAGCGCGAACATGCCCGCGGTCACGTCCCGCACGTAACCGGACGTGGTCCCCCTCAGCCGGAAGGCGAGCACGCCGATGGCCGACAACCCGAGCGCGGTCACCGACCATTTCGTCGCCGTCCAGTAGGCGAGCGTGACCATCGCGACACCGCCGACAGCGATCGGTATCAGCGGAAGGTGAATGTCACGTGACGCAAAAGCGTGATTGAGTTCCCAGAGCGCGGCGCCCACGATGAGCCCGACATAGAGCAGGAACGTCGCCTTGACAGTGAACAGGGTCACGAGCGCAAAGCCACCGAGAACAAGGCTGACACCCACGGCAGCGGGCAGGTTGCGGCCAGCCCGGCCTGGCTTGCGCTCGCTCACCGGTCTCGCCCCGTCTCCTGCCGTCGCCGCGCCTCCCCTGAGTCCTGACAACCGGTCGGCTTGTCTCTCGACCCGCAAGCTATACCTCGAGGAGTTCAGCTTCCTTGTGTTTCAGCAGCTCATCGACCTGCCCGGTGTAGACGTGCGTCAGCTCGTCCAGCTCGCGTTCGGCTCGCCTGCCGTCGTCCTCGCCAGCCTCGCCGTTCTTCACCAGCTTGTCGATCGAGTCCTTGGCGTGCCTGCGGATGTTGCGGATCGAGACCCGGCTGTCCTCTGCCTTGTTCCTGGCCACCTTGATGAACTCCCGGCGGCGCTCCTCGGACAGTTCCGGGAACACTACCCGGATGATGATCCCGTCGTTGGTCGGGTTGACCCCCAGGTCGGAGTTCCTGATTGCCTTCTCGATCGCGGAGAGCGAGCCCTTGTCGTAGGGCTGCACGATCACCATCCGCGGCTCGGGCAGGTGGAAGGACGCAAGCTGGTTCACCGGCGTCTGGGTGCCGTAATACTCGGCGGTGATCTTGTTGAACATGGACGGGTGCGCCCGCCCGGTGCGGATGCCGCTGAACTCATCCTTGGCAACCGCGACGGCCTTCTCCATCTTCTCCTCGGCCTCGAGGAGGCTCTCGTCAATCACTGCGGCTCCTGTGCGTTCGTAGGCGTCCAGTCTCGCGCGTCAACGGCGCTATTGGAAACGGCGCCTGCCCTGCCTGCGCTGGGCATCAGCGGCCAGACCGGCTGACCAGCGTGCCGATGTGCTCACCGCGGACCGCCCTGACGACATTACCCTCGCCCATCAGGTCAAAGACGACGATGGGCAGGTCATTGTCCATGCAGAGGCTGACGGCGGTGGCATCCATGACACGAAGTTCGCGACGCAGCACCTCGGTGTAGTCGAGGTGGTGGAAGAGCACGGCGCCGACGTGCTGCCGGGGATCAGCGTCATACACTCCGTCGACCTGGGTCCCCTTCAGCACGGCCTCGGCACCGATCTCGAGCGCTCGCTGAGCCGCGCACGTGTCCGTGGAGAAGAACGGAGCGCCGAGGCCTGCCCCGAAGATGACGATCCGGCCCTTCTCCAGGTGCCGGATCGCGCGTCGCGGTATGTACGGTTCGGCTACCTGGCCCATCGTGATGGCGGTCTGAACCCTGGTTTCGACGCCGAGTTTCTCCAGCACGTCCTGCAGCGCCAGGCAGTTGATCACAGTGCCGAGCATGCCCATGTAGTCGGCCCGTGACCGGTCGATGCCGCGCTCGGACAGCGCGGCACCCCGGAACATGTTGCCGCCGCCCACCACCACGGCGATCTGAAAGCCTTCCCTGGCCGCCGCGGTGATCTCTTTCGCAAGATGGATCACCACGTCCGGAGAGATACCGAGCGGCTCGCTGCCGGCGAATGCCTCGCCGGACAGCTTCAGCACCACCCGCCGCCAGTTAGGCCTGCCGTCGCCGGGCGCAGCGCTAAGTCCGCGCCCGGACTCGGGATCTGCCGGCGGGCTAACAGCCACCGCGATACCACCTTCCGGCAGCGTCAACCTGCCTGGCCGATCTGGAACCGCGCGAACTCCTGCACGCTGGTTCCGTGCTCGGCCAGCAACTGCTTGACCGACTTCTTCTGGTCGCGTACCGACGCCTGGTCGATGAGCACGATGTCCTTGAGGAACGCGTTGAGCCGTCCCTCCACGATCTTCGGGATGGCTTGCTCCGGCTTGCCCTCATCCCTGGTGACCTGCTCCGCGATGCGGCGCTCGTTGGCCATCAGATCGTCGGGCACCTGGTCGCGGGTGACGTACTGCGGACGCATGGCAGCGACCTGATGCGCGATGTCCTGAGCGATCTGCGCTCCAGCCTCATCGAGCTGGACGAGCACGCCCAGAGTCGGCGGCAGGCCCGGGTCGGACTTGTGCAGGTAGCTGGCCACGTAACCGCCGTGGAACCGGGCATACCGGCCGAGTTCCAGCTTCTCCTTGAGCGCCGCGCCCGCTTCCTCGATCAGCTCCTGGGCCGTCTGACCTGGCCGGACCTCGAGGCCGAGGACAGCCAGCCGGTCATCCGCGCCGGCCGCCAGCGCCGCGGCAGCAATGTCGGCGGCAACCTGCTGGAACAGGTCCGTCTTGGCCACGAAGTCGGTCTCGCAGTTCAGCTCGAGCAGCACGCCAGCGCTGGTGCCAGACAGCTGGGCCGTGACGAGGCCCTGGGCGGCTGTGCGCTGGGCACGCTTGGTCACGTCCTTAGCGCCCTTGATGCGCAGCGCCTCGACCGCGGCGTCGTAGTCGCCACCCGCTTCGACCAGGGCATTCTTACAATCCATCATGCCGGCGCCGGTCTGCTCGCGCAGCCTCTTCACATCGGCGGCGGTGTAGTTCGCCATGTCTCCATCTTTCGGTTGTCGTGGTACCGGGTAGCGGCGGCCAGTTGACTCGGCCGCTGCGCTGGCCTGCCTGCCGGGCTATCAGGCGGTCGGCGCCTCGGCGTCCGCGGCTTCTGCGGGTGGCGCCTCGCCGTTCGAACCGGCGGTGACTGCGTCAGTCCCGGCTGCCTCGGTCACGGCTGCCTCGGTCACGGCTGCCTCGGTCACGGCTGCCTCGGTCACGGCTGCCTCGGTCACGGCTGCCTCGGTCACGGCTGCCTCGGTCACGGCGTCCCCCGCTTCGGTGGCCTCCGCCAACTGCGCGACGTCCCCGGCCTGGGCGACATCACCGGCCAGCGCCTCAGCGGTCAGCGCCTCGGCGGCCCTGGCCGGCGACTCGCCAGACGCGGCGTCTGCCTTGCCCTCCAGCAGCTCGCGCTCCCACTCGGCCAGCGGCTCGGCGGCACCAAGCACGCCCTCGGCGCCGCTGGCAGCGGGCTTGTCATCGGCGGCGGCCGCACCGGCCCTGGCGATGAGCCCGTCGGCGACCGCGTCCGCGACCACTCTGGTAAGCAGCGCCACGCTGCGGATAGCGTCGTCGTTGCCAGGAATGGGATACTGCACCTCGTCCGGGTCACAGTTCGTATCCAGGATCGCGATCACCGGGATGCCCAGCTTGCGCGCCTCGCTAACCGCGATGTGCTCCTTCTTGGTGTCCACTACCCACAACGCGCTGGGCACCCTGGCCATGTCCCTGATGCCGCCAAGGGAGCGCTCAAGCTTGTCCCGCTCGCGGCGAAGCTGGAGCAGCTCCTTCTTGGTGAGGTTCGAGCCAGCGACGTCGTCGAAGTCGATCTCCTCAAGCTCCTTGAGACGCTGAAGGCGCTTGTAGACCGTGCCGAAGTTGGTGAGCATGCCGCCCAGCCAGCGCTGGTTCACGAAAGGCATGCCGACTCGGCGCGCCTGCTCGGCAATGGCCTCCTGGGCCTGCTTCTTCGTGCCCACGTACATGATCGAGCCGCCGTGCGCCACGGTCTCCTTGATGAAGTCGTAGGCGCGGTCGATGAAGTCGAGCGACTGCTGAAGGTCGATGATGTAGATGCCATTGCGCTCGGTAAAGATGAATCGCTTCATCTTCGGGTTCCAGCGCCTGGTCTGGTGCCCGAAATGAACGCCGCTCTCTAGCAGCTGGCGCATGGTGACGACCGGAGCCATGCCGGTGTCCTTCCTTCTCACGGCGCCCGGCCCATGTCAGGGCAGGCACCTGCCGGTTGAGTTCCTGGCGACCGTGCGCCCTTCGCCGAGAGAGACGAACTCCCGCGGACCGGTGAAAGGCGCCCTGGGCGGAGCCAGTGCAGGTGTCCCGGTAACCGAGATCCCCGCGCGGGCGGGCCGCACAGCGAGCGGACGCGCGAATTCGGCCGCCGGGACTGCGCACGCTCACGCAGGCCAGCTAGCGGGCCGTGGAGTCAGTCTACATGCCCGGCCAGCGTGGCGATGTGCCGCCGGGAGCAGCCGGATCCGGGCGGCTGCCGGCTGCCGCCACGCCGGGTTCGCCGTCAGGCGCGCGGGTGAGCTTGCTGGTAGGCCGAGATCAGCCTGTCGATCGTGACGTGGGTGTAGATCTGCGTGGTGGCGAGTGACGCATGCCCGAGTATTTCCTGGACACTGCGCAGGTCAGCGCCTCCTTCGAGCAAATGTGTAGCGGCCGTGTGACGAAGCCCGTGCGGCCCGGTGTCCGGTACCGGACCGGCCGCCGCGATCCGCACGTGCACCACGCGACGGACGGTACGCGGATCGATCCGGCCGCCGCGCGCACCCACGAACATGGCCTGGCCGGCTCCGCGAACGAGCACGGGACGGCCATCCGCGAGCCATTCCCGGACTGCCCGGATCGCCGGGATACCCACCGGCACGATTCGTTCCTTGCTCCCTTTGCCGAGGACCCGTACCGTCCGCCGGCCATGATCGAGGTCGCGCAGGTCCAGGCCGCACAGCTCGCTGACCCGGATCCCGGCCGCATACAGCACCTCCATGATCGCCGAGTCCCGGAGGCGCACGGCAGCTTCGATCACGGCGGCGTCGCCGGCCGTCGCGCTGTCACCGGCGCCGGCCTCACCGCTCCGGGGCTGGCCGGCCAAGGGCGCCGGAGCTGGGCGCTCGCCAGCCCGCCGGGCCGCTGCCGCGAGCACTGCCGTCATCTGATCCTGTGCCAGTACCTGCGGGAGCCGCCGGTGCACCTTCGGCGTCCGCAGCTGCCCGCCGGGATCGGTGTCCAGCCAGCCGCGGCGGTGAGCAAACGCGGTGAAGACCCTGGCTGAGGCTGCCCGCCTGGCGATGGTGGCACGCGCTTGCCCTGACCGGTGCAGCTCCCCGAGCCAGGATCGCAGTTCGGCGATGTCGAGGTCACCGGGCTCGCGGCAATGCTCCCGGTGCGCGTGCCTGAGCATTAATTCGATATCACCCAGATAGGCCCGGACCGTGTGCCTCGACAGACCCCGTTCCGATGCCAGATGCCGTCCGAAATCCGCGAGCGCCTGCGCCATCGGCTCCGGCAGCGGCTCCGCCTCGCGGCGCCGTGCACGGACAGCCGCGTTGGTGCTGGCTTCCCGGCCCATGTGCTCAGTCTGCGGCATCAGCGGCCAGCTAGCCGGGAACCACGGCCGGCTTACTCGACCGTGACGCTCTTGGCCAGATTCCGCGGCTTGTCGACGTCGTTGCCGAGCTGCACGGCCGCGTGGTAGGCGAGTAGCTGGAGCGGCACCGACAGCAAGATCGGATCGAGTTCCGGCTCGTTCTTCGGCACCGCTAGCACATCGTCGGCGAGCTGCCCGTCCGGCGCGGAGTGACCGACGAGCAGTACCCGGCCCTGGCGAGCCTTGATCTCGCCTAGCGTGGCCAGGTTCTTATCGACCAGCTCATCGTCGGGGACTATCGCCACAGTCGGCAGACCGGGCCCGACTAGGGCCAGCGGGCCATGCTTGAGCTCGCTGGCCGGGTAGGCCTCGGCGTGCAGATACGAGACTTCCTTGAGTTTCTGCGCGCCTTCACGGGCGACCGGCCAGCCGCGTACCCGGCCGACGAAGAACATGCCCGGATAGCCCGCCAGATCCTTGGCCAGCGCAGCGATCTCGTCCTCTCGCGCCAGGATCTGCTCTATTTGTCCTGGCAGCTTGCGCAGGCCGGCGATGATCCGCTTGCCATCTGCCGGGGACAAGTCGTGAATTCGGGCCAGATGCAGCGCCAGCAGCGCGAAGACTGTCGCTGTAGCGGTGAAGGTCTTGGTGGAAGTGACGGAGACCTCCGGGCCTGCATGCAGGTAGACGCCGCCGTCACACTCCCTCGCGATCGTGCTGCCGACCGTGTTGACGACGCCGAGCACACGGCCGCCCTTGCGCTTCACCTCCTGCACGGCGGCTAGCGTGTCGTAGGTCTCGCCGGACTGGCTGACACCTATATACAGGGTGCCTTCCTCGATCACCGGTCCGCGGTAACGGAACTCCGAGGCCGGCTCGGCGTCGGCGGGCACCCTCGCTAGCTCCTCGATCAGCTGCGCGCCGAGCACTCCGGAGTAATACGCGGAGCCGCAGCCCAGGATCTTCACCCGCTTGATGCCGCGGGCGTCACGCGGATCAAGGTTGAGCCCGCCCAGGTGCGCGGTGTTAAACCGGTCATCCAGGCGGCCGCGAAGCACCCGCTCCACGACGCCCGGCTGCTCGTGGATCTCCTTGTGCATGAAGTGGGCGTGACCGTCAGCGTCGTAGCTGGCCGCATCGGCCTCGACCACCGCTGCTGTCTTGGTGGTCCGCCGGGCATCCAGCGTCGAGGTGCGGAAGCCGTCAGCCTGGATGGTGGCGATTTCGCCGTCGTCGAGGTGCACCACCTGGCGCGTGTAGCGGACCAGCGCCGCGACGTCGGATGCCGCAAACATCTCCTTGTCGCCGATGCCGAGCAGCACTGGGCTGCCGTTCCTGGCGACTACCAGCCGGTCCGGCCTGCGAGCGTCGAGCACTGCCAGACCGTAAGTTCCAACGACGGATTTGAGCGCCCGGCGTACTGCCTCTTCTAGATCGGCGGGCTCGCCCGGGTCGGCTAGCGCGGGGTTCGCGCCCGCCTGAGCGGCGATCAGGTGAGCGAAGATCTCACTGTCGGTCTGCGACTCGAACTCGGCTCCCTCGCCGATCAGTTTCGCCTTGAGTTCTTCTGCGTTCTCGATGATGCCGTTGTGCACGATAGCGATCGGCCCGCAGACGTGCGGATGCGCGTTGACGTCACTCGGCTCACCGTGCGTCGCCCACCGGGTATGCCCGATTCCCGGACTACCCTTCAGCCGGGCGGGCAAGTCCGCTGCCAGTTCGGCGACCCTGCCTTTGGTCTTGCGAACGCGCAGGTCACCGCCACGGCCGGCGACCGCGATGCCAGCCGAGTCGTACCCGCGGTACTCAAGCCTGGCGAGGCCTTCCAGCAAGATCGGGACACTGTCCTTGCTGCCGATATACGCGACGATTCCGCACAAAGCGCCTGCTCCTCCCCGTTGCCGATGCTGTCTAGTTGCCGATGCTGTCTAGCCGTAAACCATCCTGCGCAACTGCCGCAGTGAGAGGGCCGGCGCGGCGTACCGCCGCTGCGGAATCTCGGCCGCGATTTGCTCGAAGGCCAGCTCATTGCTGAGCCCGCGCGCCTTCAGCTCCCGGTGACGCCGCCGGACGTAATCCGCAGGCTCCTCGGAGAAGTAGCCCAGCACATCCGCCACCACCCGGGCGGCCTCAGCCGGACTAAGCGGGCAGGTGCGGATCAGGTACTCGACGAGATCCCCATGAGGGTCCTGCCCTGTCACCCGGACAATAATGCTCGCCCGGCCCCTTTGTTTGCAAGAATCCTGCCCGATTCCGGGCAGGATTCGCAGAAATAGGCCTGCTCAACCATGAGGGCAGCCGTAGCCCGCACGCTGGCTTCAAGATTTTCAGGACGCCGCAGTCTCCCCGAGCAGCACGGCCAGCATTTCCCCGATCGCTGGTTCCCTGGTGCCGGGCTCGGGCAGTGGCAGGTGGACCTGGATCTCGTAACGATTGCGGCGGCCGTCTCTCTGCTTGATCACATAGCCCGCTGCGGTGAGATCGCTGACGATCGCGTGGGCACTGCGCTCGGTAATGCCCAGGGTCGCGGCGATGTCCCGCAGCCGCAGACCGGGATCGTGGGCGATGCAGAGCAAGACCCGAGCGTGGTTGGTCAGGAAGGTCCAGTGCGCCATCTGCCGAACGTTATCACAGATTCGTGAAATGTGTTGCTAGTTTTTTGTTTCGGATATAGCGTGGGACGTACGACCCGGGTTCAGCAGCTGGCGATAGCTGGCTACCCGGATCCTCGGAGGGCAGACCGACATGAACAGCGGGAACGGGGCCAAGGTTCTGGTTCGCAGCCGGAAGGGCCGCATGGTGGCCGGGATCTGCGCAGGAGCCGCCGAGTACTTCGGCTGGGACGTGACACTGGTCCGGGTACTCGTCGCCGTCTTCACCGTCATCACCGGCGGTGCCGGAATCCTTGCGTACCTGGTGGCGTGGGCCATCATTCCGGAGGAAGGCGAGAAGTCCTCGATCGCCGAGGACCTGATCAGCAAGACCGGGCGCGGCTCATCGGGCTGACGGTCCGCCCACCGGCGTCCGGCCGTCGGGCCAGCGTCCGGCCTGTGGGGGCCAGCGTCCGGCCTGTCGGGGCCAGCATCCGGCCTATCGGAGTCGGCTTTCGGCCTGCTGATCGGCAATGCAACTGCCTGAACAGGTCCAGCTGGCGCCTAGAGCCCATCCGGCTGAGACCTGAACCCCGCCGTCAGATGGCGGCCCGATTGCCTTCGAACGGCCCATCAGCGAGGAGTAGGCATATGCAGGCGATCGTCCAGGATTCCTACGGCTCGGCGGATGTTCTGCGGTCCGAAGACATCGACAGGCCCAAGCTACCCGACGGCGAGGTGCTGGTCCGCGTTCGTGCGGCTGGCCTGGACCGAGGCGTACTGCACCTGATGACGGGCCTGCCGTACCCGCTGCGCCTGGCAGGCTACGGCTTGCGTGCGCCGAAAACTCGCGTTCGGGGCAGGGAGGTGGCTGGAACCGTGGCAGCCATCGGCGCGAACGTTACCCGGTTCCAGCCAGGTGATGCGGTGTTCGGCATCGGCGAGGGCTGCTTCGCCGAGTATGCGCACGCCCTGGAGAGCAAGCTGGCGCCCATGCCAGCGAACCTCAGCTTCGAGCAGGCGGCGCCGGTGGCAGTCTCCGGCCTGACGGCCTTGCAGGGCCTGCGCGACCATGGGCAGGTTGAGGCGGGACAGAGGGTCCTGATCATCGGCGCCTCAGGTGGCGTAGGGACCTTCGCGGTGCAGCTAGCGAAGGCATTAGGCGCTGAGGTCACCGCTGTGTGCAGTACGGCCAAGGCCGACATGGTCGAATCCATCGGCGCCGACCACGTACTCGACTACACACGGGAGGACTTCGCCGACGGGAAGAACCGCTACGACGTGATCCTCGACATCGGCGGTAACGCATCACTGGCACGCCTGCGGCAGGCCCTTACGCCGCGAGGGACGCTCGTCATCGCCGGGGGCGAGACTGGCGGCCGCTGGCTTGGCGGCGCCGATCGCCAGCTCCGGGCCGTGCTGCTATCCCGCTTCACTGGCCAGAAGCTGACGACGTTCATATGCAACGAGAACTACCAGGACTTGATCGTCCTGACGGGCCTGATCGAGTCCGGCAAGGTCACGCCCGTCATCGACCGGAGCTACCCGCTGGCCGAGACCCCTCAGGCCATCCGCTACCTCGAGCAGGGAAACGCCAGGGGCAAAGTCGTCATCGCGGTATGGCATGCAGCTGACAGGCGACCTCACGACCTTCCGGCCGCTGCCGCTGCCGCTGCCGCTGATGCAGCCGCGACGCGGTGAACCGCATTGCCTGGCGGGCGGAGTCTGTCGGCCCCGAGCCCACGTGACATTAGGTCAGCCCACCTGGCTGCAACCCGCGTGGCTGCAGCTGCCGGACGGGCCCAGGGCCGTGCGGACTGGCGGCGGCGCCGAAGGGTGGCGGCAAGCTAGCGGGCAGCGGCAACTGCAGCGCTGATCGCTCGTGCATCCGGCGGCACGGCCGCTCCCGCCACCGGCACTGTCGGGGTGACGGTCACACCGAGCGACACCGCACGAGCAGTCACGTACGGCGGCCAGTCCAGGTAAGGCCCGCTGGCAAGGCACGAGGTGAACTCGGCGCTCAGCCCCGATTCAACGCCCAGGTCGACCAGTTCTTCATCGGTGAGACCGGGACCGCCCTCGGGCGGCTGACTGACGAACAGCGCGTGCGCGTAACCGGCAAACCGGTCCTGATCGGCAGCGCACCCCGACGCTGCGGCCGCTCGCGTCGAGTACCCGGTCGTCGACGCCTCGTCCAGGAAGTTCATCGGGTGGTAGGCCAGGCTGATCAAGCCGTCCGACACCAGGCCAGCCAAGACCGGTGCCGCGCCGAGCTCGAAGCGGCGGCAGTACGGGCACAGGAAATCGATGAACGCATCGACGCGGACCGGACCGGCTCCTAGGACGATTCCGTCGCCGGCTGTGGTCGCGCCGGCCGGAACGCGACTAGGAACGGTGGGCTCCGTCATGCCAACAGCATCACACAACTGCTGACCGAACCCGGCCAAGGCCTTCGGCGCTGGCGCTTTCGAGATGGTCATGGTCACGTCGGGCGTGCCGACAAGCAAGGCAGGGACCAGATCGCCGCCACGATGCAAAGCGTCGTGACCGAACCGGAAATGACGCAGCTGCGAGAACGCGCCGACGTTCTTGCGGCACAAGCGCGATGAGCGTCACCGCGCTCCGGTGACCTTTCGACGGGCTGGCCGCGCTGGCCGCACGCGCTGCTGAAACGAAATAAGGACCATCGTCCCGGCCAGGAAGGCGGTCGGCCACTAGGCGTCGAGCCGAACCTGAGCAGACTTGCGCTAGCTCAGAACTTCGGCGGTGGATAGGTGCCCGATGGGATGGACACGGAAGAAGACAATCGCTGCGATCTCAACAGGAGTCGCTGTCCTGGTACTGGCCGCGACCATGGGATTCATCTTCAGCCGCACCGCGGCTCCCCAGACGATATCGACCAGGGCGCCGGCGAGACTCCTGTCACCATTCACTGGTGAGCCAGTGAAAAGGCTTGGACCAGTGCTCGCCGTCAAGATCGACAATATCGTGTACGCCCGCCCGCAGACTGGCCTGACCGAGGCCGACATCGTCTATGTGCTGCCAGTCGAAGGCGGCCTCACTCGCTTCCTTGCGGTCTTCTCGTCGCACTTCCCGCCCGTAATCGGCCCGGTCCGTAGCGCACGGGAAGACGATCTGGAACTGCTGCGCCAGTTCGGACGGCCGGGCTTTGCATTCTCGGGCGCCCAGCCTCAGTTGCTGCCTGTGGTGGAGCGGGCCAGGATCATCGATCTGTACAGCGGTCGGGTCGGCGGCTATTACCGGAACTACCACCGGATGGCGCCCTACAACCTGTACGCACGGACGCGCACGCTACGCGTCGAGGCCAGGGGCGCGAGCAACGCCCGCCCCATCGGTTTCCGATTCGGCAATCCACCTCCCGGCGGGCGTGCGGTTTCCTCGCAGGAGGTGTCGTACCCGGCCGCCTCGTTCACGTTTACCTGGTCCGCGGCCGCCAGCCGCTGGCTCGTGCGGATGGATGGCCGCGCAGCGCTCACCACCGCAGGCCACCAGATGTCGGCTGCCACTGTGGTGATCCAGCACACGAACGTGCGCACCTCCCGTTTCCTGGAGTGGGGCAGGCGCCGACCGCCGTACGCCGAGACAACTGGTTCCGGCACCGCGGTAGTGCTCCGGAACGGAAAGGCATACCAGGCTCGCTGGTCCCGGCCTCATGCCGATGGTGGGACGACCTTCACCACGCTCGCGGGCCAGCCGATGACCTTCGCGCCGGGGCCGGTGTGGATCTTGCTAGTGGGAAACCGGGCCAACGAGGCTGCCTGAGCACCCGCGAAGTCGGGCGGGGCAGGTCCTAGGACCCGGCTGCAGACCGCCATTGGGCTCTGGGCTACTCCGGCCCAGGCACTGATAGTGATGCTCGGACCACCCATTCAATGCCATAGGTCAGGTGCGCGGTTCTGCGGGCTGGCTGCCGACGCCGCCCTCCGGAGGTGCCATGCTTTCGCGATCACGGCTCATGCCGATCACGGCCTTAGCCGGGCTCGTCACGGCTCTGTGCGCGGTTATCCCGGCCGCCGGGGCACCCACCGGGCTGCCCCGGCATCCGCCGCCGTTCCCAGCCGGCGAAGGCGCGGCAGGCCCGCCCGCGCTGATGCCAGGCGGGCAGGTGGCCGCACCGCCGCCAACCGCCACACCAGTGATCTCTACCGGCTGTCCGCTGGCCCCCTATGGCCCGCGCTATTACGCGCCGGGCGCCGGCAAGACCGTCGCGCTTACCTTCGATGATGGCCCAGGTGCGAGTACTGCGCAGCTCCGCTCTGTGCTCGTCAGGTACGGCGTGACAGCTACCTTCTTCAACCTCGGTCAGAATGCGGCCGCGCGGCTGAGCCAGGTGCAGGCCGAGGCGCGTGCCGCCTACCCGCTGGGCAACCACACCTGGGACCATCCCGATCTGACCCGGCTCACCGCTGCCCGGCAAGCCGCCGAGATGGACCAGGCCAGCGCCGAGCAGCAGATCCAAGTGGGCGCCCGCCCGTGCGTTTTCCGCCCGCCAGGCGGCTCGTACAACTCCACCACGCTCAGCCTCGCGCAGCAGCGCAGGATGAGTGTCTGGCTGTGGTCGGTGGACACCGAGGACTGGAAGGCGGAAGGGTCCGGCTCCGCCTACTGGGTGAACCGCATCATCCGACTCGCCGAGCAGCAGGGTGGCCACCAGTCGCATCCGGTAATCCTGATGCACAACCAGCCGGTCGGTAACCCCGCGACCGTGGCTGCGCTGCCGGCGATCATCAACTACTTCCGCAGTCACGGATACACGTTTGTTGACCTGTACGACCGCACCGGCGACGGGTACCAGGTGGTCACCTCCGACGGCGCCGCGCACGCCTTCGGCGCCCCGGCGGCCGGTTCCCTGGCCGGAAGGCTCTCAAGCGGGGTGCACGCAGTCGGACTGGCAGCCAACCCCTTCTCGGCGGGCTACTGGATCCTCACCTCCAACGGCGCGGTAACCGGCTTCGGCGCCCCGTGGTACGGCTCGTTGTACCGCAAGGTGCCATCCGGCCAGTCTGTTACCGCCCTAGCCGCTGCTCGGGGCGGTTACCAGGTGCTCACCTCCGGCGGCGCCGTACATTCCTTCGGCACGGCCGGCCATGGCTCACTGGCAGGCAAGCTCGCGGCCGGAGTAAGAGCTGTCGATCTGGCCGCAGACCCAGCCACCGGCGGATACTGGATCCTCACCTCTAACGGCGCGGTAACCGGCTTCGCCGCCCCGTGGTACGGCTCGTTGTACGGCAAGGTGCCGCCCCGTGTGAGCGTCACCGCGATTGCGGCCAGCCCGTCCAGCGGCTACCTTGTCCTGACCTCCGACGGAGGCGTGCATGCCTTCCGCACTGCCTGGTACGGCTCGCTGATGGACAAGCTCGCGACAGGCGTGCGCGCGATCGGGCTAGCTGTGGACCCAGCCAGCACCGGGTACTGGATCCTGACGTCCGACGGTGCAGTGACCGCCTTCCACGCCCCCTGGCACGGTTCGCTCTACCGCGGCATCCCCGCGGGCCGGTCGGTAGTTGCCATGGCGGGCGAATAGTTAGCAGAGTCAGTCGAGCTTCATCAGCCGCCAGCCCTGGTCGCATCGTCGTATAAAGCCCCCGGCTGCCAGCGTGCCGAGGCATCGCACCGCGGTATCCAGATCGACCCCGGCCGCTACGGCGATGCTGGCCGGACCTGCCCCTCCCCTGGCCGGGACCTGCTCCAGTACCGTCCTGGCGGCCGGGTCCAGCAGGTCGCGCGCCACCGCCGGCCCGCTCCTAGGCCCACTGTCGGGCCCGGAGGCAGATGGCTCAAGATGTTCGACAACGTCGCGCGCGCAAGTGACGCACATGGCGCCGTATTCCCGGATCAGCTCATGACAACCGGATGACTGCTCTGAGGTCACTGGGCCGGGTACGGCCATCACCGGCCGGGACAGCTCGCGGGCATGCCGGGCCGTGTTCAGCGCGCCGCTGCGCAGCGCGGCCTCGACGACAACCGTGCCGCGGCTCAGCGCCGCGATGATCCGGTTGCGGATAAGAAACCCCGGCCTGGTCGGACCCTGGTCCGGCGGGCACTCGCTGACCAGCGCGCCCTGCGCCGCGATCGCCCGGAACAGCTCGGCGTGGCCGCGTGGGTAACCGTAGTTCAGGCCTCCGGCCAGCACCGCTACCGTAAGGCCGTCCGCTGCGAGCGCTCCCCGGTGCGCGCTGGCGTCGATGCCGAATGCGCCACCGGACACGATCCGGTGCCCGCGCTCAGCCACGGCAGCAGCCATCTCCAGCGCCACGTGATTGCCGTAACCCGTAGCGGCCCGCGCGCCCACTACCGAGACCGATCTGAGGCACGCATAGCGCAGGTCCGCGCTGCCGCGCACCCACAGCAGCAACGGCCTGGCGTCACCCAGATCATCAAGCTGAGTCGGCCATTCAGGATCGCCTGGCAGCACCAGCCGCAGCCCGGCCTGCTGCCACGCTGCCATCGTCGCGACGCCTGGCACCAGGGCGAGCCGGTCTCGCCACCGGCTCATCGCCCTGGCCAGCGCCGGCACCTCCGGTACACCCGACAGCAGCGCATGACCATCGCTATCGGCGCCAGCCGTGACAGCCAGCAGGTCAGCCGCAGGCGCGGAGCTCAGCGCGGCCCCCAGTACCGGATCGCCAGGCGGGGCCAGGAAGCTCAGCGCCACCCGTGCCCGTCGCTCGCTCTCCTCCTCGACAGTCACGGCTGCGTCCGCAGCCATGAAGCTAGAAGGCACCGCAGCCCGGCCAGCCGGCCCGACCGAATCTCGCCCGGTTGTGCGATCGCGTCGTCCATCCCTGACACCTCCATCACGTGACAGTGCCAGGGCGGCGTTCAAGCCGTCAGTCGCGATGGCAGGCTGTGGAAGACCAACGGACGTACCCGCACGGCTGTGGAAAAGACCGGCGGACTGTCGGCCCGGCATGCTTCATGCAGCGGCCGCGAATCCCCTGCGGGACAGCCGCCCAGGGGTGTTTATATACGAATGAGAGAAGCCGAGCGCACACTAGGAGCATGGATCAAACCGGCGCGGGACACGCCCTTGCACCGCCGATGAGGGGCCCTGGCGAAGCTCTGCGCCGTCTGGCGAGCTCAGTGACGCACACCACGCGCAGGAGTTCACAGTCTGTCCGCCGCGCGCCTGCTATGTCTTGGCGAGGCAGGGAATTTAATTGACCGGACTACCAGGACGCGCCATGAGCACCCGCGACGAATCGGCCGCCACGACCCGAGCCGGACGTGCCGCTGAGGTTGCCTGCGCGCTACTCGTCGCAACTGCCCTGGTTCCTGTCAGCTTGCCTATGTCGCTGGCCGCGGACATCCGGCGCGGCCGCGAGCGGCACCGGCAGGACGTTCTGATCGGGAAGCTGTGGGCTGCCGTGAAGCGCATGCCAGCCGGCATCGTGCTCGACGATCCAGTCACCGGCTGCCGGGTCAGTGCTGAGCGGGATGGCGGCTTCCTGATCCTGGCGATCACCGATCCGGTCGATCACCCGGATCCCGAGGCGACAGTCTCCCGTTACGTGCTCGGCTACTGGGCAGTGCGGGCGCGACCACCCTTGCACCGGCACCTGGCCGGGATCCATGACGAGTCTCCTGCCTGGATGGGGTGGCAGCAGCGCGAGCAGCTCGCGAAGTTCAACGCCGTTACCACCGCCGCGGAGGTCACTAGTGAGGAGCTCGCCGGGCTTCTAGGGCAGGTGGCCAGGACCACGGCCGCACATCTCAAATAACCAGACGGCACGCACAACGCGAAAGAGGTAATCGCGGACACCTGGGGCTACGTCGGCTGCACCACATGACCGGACGCCATCGCCAGCCGTCAGCCCGGCAAGTCCGATGACGTAGCGGTCGCCACCGCTGCCGGGTTCGGGGCCTGGCCGGATACGCGCCGCCTGGACTCGGCTTGGTGATCTGAATCTTGGTTACACTCCGCCAGCCAGAAGCGGCGCAGCCGCTGATGCTGAGTACGCCGCTGTCATCAGGCCGACCCCTCAGCAGGCGTGCCGCCTGGGCCGGGCGCCGCGGCCAGGCTGAGGTACGGCATGGGCGGGTTGGCGAGCGGCAGCGCGGCCAGCCGCATCAGCAGGAGCACGTTGTCATCAGCGGCGCTGCGGTTCATCCGCAGCCGCCCGCAGCGCGTGCAGCGGTGAATCAGCATCCACCGCCGTTCGCCGCGGACAGTAACCGCGATCGGCTCCATGCCGCCAGGGCAGTCAGCCTTCCGGTCGCCAGGGACGTTGCGATCAAGGTGCCTGGACCACAGGCAGCTGGGACAGTGGTTGCGGTGCGTTGTGCCGGGGGCGTCCAGGGAGACGTCTACGCCACAATGCCCGCACTGAAACGAGCGAGGAAACGACAAGTCCGACGACCTTTCACAGCAGAGTCCTGAAGCTGGGCAGACATTTCGCCTCCTCTCCTATCCGGTAGCAAGCCCGCCGGTCAGGCACACCGGCGACGCCCACCATCGTCGGCAGCGGCGAGCCAGCCGTCAAGCGAATATCCGTTCAGCAAGGTCTGCTTCTGGCCCGAAGCGCTGGGCGCGGCGTGTGTGGATACGCGGCGAGCCTGGCCGGAGGCGGTGACGGCACCGCTGGGATTACTCTCACCAGACCGCTAGTTATGCTGACCTCCGTGAACCTGACCAGACATCTGCCTGCCGAGCGCCGAGAGCACGTCGAGGCTCGCCTGCACAGCAACCTGATGGCGTGGCTGACGACAGTCCGCCCTGATGGCCAGCCGGATAGCGTGCCAGTGTGGTTCCTGGTGCGCGACGACGAGACGATCCTGGTCTACAGCCAGCCGAAAAAGATCAAGCTGCGCAACATCCGCGAGAACCCCAAGGTGACCCTGGGGCTAGACGTGACCGACATAGGCAGAGACATCATCCGCATCGACGGCACCGCCGAGCATGTTGATGACGTGCCCCCGGCCGACCGGCAGCCGCAATATGCAGCGAAATACGCCGAGCGCATCGGGGCGATGTTCGGCACATCCCGCCAGTTCGCCGAGTCGTTCTCAGCAGCTCTGATCATCACGCCGAGCCGCCTGCACGCCTAGCAATGCATGGTCTCTGTATCGAACTGAGGTGCGCTGACCACAGGGTTCAGTGCACGGCCGAGCCATCGTCATTTCCGCGCTCGAGACAGCTTTTGGGAGTGTGGCGCCCACCCCGCGGTCGCTCCGACACGGCAGCATCGATACGGGGTCGATAGCGCGCTGCATGCGAGCTAGGGCGTCCGCGGCTGGAGGGCCGGCCTCGGATTATCCTCCATCTTCACTGCACGTGGATGATGCAGGCAGTGACCGTGAGTGCCCGCCGGCCCGCCGAGTGGCGTCGCCGCGGGCAACTGCTGAATGCTGGCCCGGCGTGTCCCGACTCGCCGGCGGGGAACGCGCATCGCGACGAAGTTATCTCTAGGAGGCCGCCCGTGCCGAACTGGGCTGAGCAGGTGACGGCGATCGCGACTGCCGTCAGCGCCATCGGGCTGATAGGAGCGATAGGCGCTGTGGTCTTCGCCGCCCGGCAAGCGCGCGAAGCCCGCATCGGTCGCCAGGCCTCGACGGCCGTTGAGTTCTTCCGGCGCTGGGATGAAGACCCGCTGGTGGAGACCCGCCGCCTGGTCGCGCAGTTCGAGACACCCGAGGCACTGAGGGACGCCATGGCGCGATACATCGCCGAGAACTCGGTGAATGCGTACATCCTGTACCGGGAGCTCGACTTTTTCGAGCAGCTCGGCGCGCTTGTCGAACACGGCGGATTTGACTTTGAGCTGGTCAGAACCATGCTCGGCCATCGCCTGATCGACCGGTGGCAGATGTGGCGGCCATCGATCGAGGTGATCGGCAGGGACGCCTACCCGATGTTCGAGAGTCTGGTGACCAGGATGCGCGCCGTCGTGTGAGCTCCGCGGCCGATCGTCGTTGACGGCTGCCTGGCCCGGCCATCCGAGCAGACTCTCCTGCTCCGTCCAGTCCGCCCTCTGCCTGTCGGCACGACCTGACCGACAGTGAGCAGGCTTCGGTGGTGACGGATCACGACTCGTGGGTAATCGCGCACCGGCGGGTGACAGCCAGGGCGTGGGAGCCCGGCGAGCTGATCGAGCGGACTGCCGGGTCATCCTCAGTTGCCGCGCTGGGGTCAGAGTTGACGTGGCCGATAGACGTAGGAGCGGTGCTCGATGGCCATGATCGTTAGGTGCGGAGACGATGGTCGATCATGTAGATCACCCGGTAGTCGCCGCGCCGAGCGCTGTGCAGGCCGGCCAGGCCGAGCTGGAGTGATTTGCCGGCGCGGCGAGGGTTCTCGGCTAGCGACCCGTAGATGAACTCGACGGCCGCGGTCGCTACCTTCGCCGGCAGCCTTGCCAGCGTCCGGCGGGAGGTAGCTGTCCAGGCGATGGCGAAGCGCGCATCACCGGTCACTGGCTCGAGATCAGCTTCTGTACCTGATCCTTGGTGAGGACGCCCGCGCCGCCGGCGGCGACGTCGGCCAGGCTCTCACGTATATCGGCCAGCAGTTCAGCGCTGTCCATGATGTCGAGCGTCTCCTCCAGCGATTCCAGGTCCACGACACTTATCACCACTGCGGCCGAATGACCGTGCTTGGTGATCACGACCCGGCCATGCTCCCGCTCCATCCTGTCCACCACCTCCGACAGCCGGTTCTTGACGTCCGCGAGCGGCATCTGCTCTGAAACTGACACGGCCATGAATATAGCTACTCTGGATCGTCGTCGGCCGCCTCGCCTGACGCACGACATCTGTCGCGGACCGAACGGGTCGAGGTTGACTGAGGAGCGTGATCAAGCTGCTGCACGCGGAGCGCCACCCCTCGACCGGCCCGCGCAGCGGCTATGCGGTGCCTTGGTGAGCCTGTCCCGGCCGCAGACTGGATTCGCGCCTGTTCGCCATCGCCGCCTTGATCACCTGACACCTCACGAAAGTCGGCTCATGCCTCGGTCAGCGGACTTGGCGCTAGCCGGCGACGGAGATGGCCACGATGTCCAGACCCTCGATACGGTCGAAGTGGCGAGTGTTGGCCGTTCCGACGCGCCATCCGGCGGTTATTGCAGTCGCAGCAACGAGCCGGTCGTGCACGTGCACGCCGACATCCTGGCCCGCGGCGGCGAGCTCGGCCCAGATGCGGGCGTGCGCACGAGCGGCGAGCAAGCCGAAAGGCAGCGGCGGAAAAGCGTCCAGGACTGCCTCGACAAACGCTTCACGGCGGGCTTGATGCAGCGCGGATGCGCGGTGAACGCCATGCAGCAACTCCGAGGCCGTGATGGCGGCCATCGCGACATCCTCGGACGGACCCAGTTGCTGTTCCAGCCGCCCGCTGACCTCAGCCATCGCCGTGGCAGGCGGCAGGCGGCGGACAGCCCGTTCCAGGTCGATGAAGACGGTGGTATCTAGGAGCGTGCCCACGGGTCATCCGGAACCGGCCCGGCATCGCCGAGCACGGCCTCCATGTCGTCTGCGAAGCCCGGATCGGGTAGCGCAGCGCCGGCGAGCAGCCCGAGTGCCTCCCGCAGCGGCCGGCCTCTCCGCGTCGGCGCCGGGCCAGCGGCCGTGTCGTCGGGATGCATGATGACAAAGGTCGGCCGTTCATGATTAACGACAACCACCCGTTCATGCCGGGCGACGGCCTCGCGGGCATGCCGGGGAATCCGGACCTCCTCGGCCCTGATCGTGGTCATATCTCGATGATAACACCGCGGCCGTACTGAAGCGTACGGTTCCGTACGGTCAATCCGAGCCTTGAGTCATGCGATTGCCTGCCCTGCGAGGAGATGCGACCTAAGCCAGACCGGCGCCAAGACCCTGACGGGGCCAGCCACCAGCCGCGGACACGTTTACGCGAGCCGCACTGTCCCGGGCTCAGAAGTCTCGATAGGCGGATCTCAAGCCTGCGGAGCGACGATGGGAAGCGCCGGAAGCCGCAACACCTGGGGACAGACCTCAGCCGGCAGCGCCCGCCGGTGACGAACAGAGCCCGGGATTGTTCGCTGGCAAGCCGATCCGGAGCGCAGGGCCGCGTGCGGCCCGAGCACCGGAGGCGGCGCGGCGGTGCCTCTCGGCGGGACGGCTAGGCAGTCACCGTTAGTGGCGAATTGTCCGCAGATCGGCCGAGGACGTGTCTGCCAGCCTGGAAGCGGTGTCCGTCCACCAGGGGTCGCGGTGTCCGCTGGGTTACGGTGCTCATGCCGCTGGCAAGCCACCGCACCGGGTCACTGGCCGACGCGCCGTCGCTCCGTTCGCGCAGCAGGTCCGCATGGCCGCACCAGCGGGCGTACTCCACAATCATGTGAAGCAGAACCGGGGCCGTCGCTCGGCTGCACCGTTCACAGCCCGACCCCCAGCCATAGCCCCAGCGCGCAGCCGACCTCCGCAAGTCCCGGCTTGGCTGCCCCCGCCAGATCGGCCAGCGTCCAGGACATCCGGATAATCCGGTCAGCTCCGCGCGCGCTGATCTGTCCTGTATCCATCGCCCGCTCCAGCGGCGCCAGTGCGCTCGGTGCCGGGCGGTAACTGCGCCGCAGCTCGCTACCGGGGATCTCCGCATTCAGCCGCCACGGTGTCCCGGCCAGCCTGGCTGCTGCCCGCAATCTGGCCGCCGTCACCCTGGCCGCCACGACGGCGCTCGGCTCGGCCAGCTTGCGGTCCGACAGCAGCTCGGCGCGGCCCACCGGCAGCAACTCGACTTTGACGTCCACCCTGTCCAGCAGCGGCCCCGACAGCCGGGCCAGATACCGGCGCCGAGCCAGCGGCGTGCACGTACACGCCGACCCGGACGACGCCATCCGCGCGCACGGGCACGGGTTGGCGGCCAGCACCAGCGTGAACCGGGCAGGGAAATGCGCGGTCATACCCGACCGGGCAATGACCACCCGGCCAGACTCCAGCGGCTGGCGAAGCGCGTCCAGAACATCACGGTCGAACTCCGGCGCCTCATCAAGGAACAGGCAGCCATGATGCGCAAGTGACGCCGCGCCGGGCCTGATGACGCCGCTGCCGCCACCGACGATCGCCGCCTTCGTCGCCGTATGGTGCGGCGCGCAGAATGGCGGCGTGATTAGCAGCGGCCGGTCGCCAGGTAGCGTTCCGGCTACCGAGTGAATCGAGCTCACCTCGAGCGCGGCCGGCCAGTCCAGCGCAGGCATGATCGTCGGCAGACGCTCTGCCAGCATTGTCTTGCCAACACCCGGCGGCCCGAGCAGCAGCATGTGATGGCCGCCTGCTGCGCAGATCTCGGCGGCACGTCTGGCCACCGGCTGGCCCACTACGTCAGCCAGGTCGCGGGCGTGACCGGACGCGGGCGGCACTGGCGCCGGCGCCGAAGGACCGGCCCCGGGTTCCAGGACGTCGACGCCGGTGGCCTGCGTCGCAGTGCCGACGGAAACCCCGATTTCGGTGAGCTTCAGCCAGTCCAGCAGCGCGCCCAGGCTCGCGGCGGACACGACTTCGATTCCCGGCACTAAAGCTGCTTCCGCTGCGTTCTGCGGTGACACGACAGCCCGGCCGAACCCGGCCGTTACGGCAGCCGCGATCGAGGGCAGCACGCCGGGAACCGGTCTTATCCTCCCGTCCAGGCCAAGCTCGCCGAGGAAGACAGTTCCGGCCAGCTTCCCGGCACTGAATATTCCGTCTGCGGACAGGATCGCCATCGCGATGGCGAGATCGAAGCCGCTGCCGCGCTTCGGCAGGCTGGCTGGCGACAAGCCCACTGTGATGCGGCGCTGCGGCCAGGCCTGCTGGCTGTTGATGATGGCCGACCGGATCCGGTCCCGCGCCTCTCGGAGTGCAGTGTCCGGCAAGCCGACGAGGAGCAGGGCCACCAGGCCGTTCTCTATATCGGCCTCTATCTCGACGACGTGGCCCTGGACCCCCGCTAACGCGATCGAATAGGTGCGGGCGAGTGCCATCTATGCCACCCCGCGAACGTGCTCGATACGGAACTCGCCGGAACCGGTCCGCAGCACGCCGACGACGTCGATCCTTATCAGCTCGACGGTCAGGCCACGGGCAGTGATCCAGCGAACGGCGAGGCGCCGGAGCCGGAAGGCCTTCTGCCTGGTAACTGCCTCGAGCGGGGTCCCGAACCGGACGCCGGATCTGGTCTTGACCTCGCAGATCACCAGTACCCGCTTATCAAGCGCGACGATGTCGATCTCGCCGTCCTTGCATCGCCAGTTCCTTGCCAGTATCTGCAGGCCAGCCCCGGCCAGATAGCTCGCCGCCAGGTCTTCGCCCTGCCGTCCGAGCAGGTCCTTTGCCGCCATTGCGCACCACCTCCGCGGCCAACCTGCCGGAGGCCGGCGGCTACCGCACGGGCGAGGCGTTGCCCGGTGCACAGCGGGCGGCGCCAGTTCGGCAGTGGTGGAAACGACGCCCGAAATGTCGGTCGGCTGTGCTTAGATGCGCGTCCTCGAACGTCAGATGGCCAACTGTGCTGCCGACGCGCGGCGCGAGCGAGCCGCTCCAGTGCAGGCCCTGGCGCTCGTACCACAGGCCCTGGCCGCTCCACAGACCTGGACCCTGGCGGGCTCCATGGCCGCGCTGGGCGGATGAGCCCTCTTCGACGGAGGAAAGGATTGTGAGTTAGCCACGCCACCCACCGTCAGGCCGGGCGCACCGACCGCTACTTCGGATCCGGGATCTCCAGATCGCTCTTGGCCAGTTCCTCGACGTTGACATCCTTGAAGGTGACAACGCGAACGTTCTTCACAAATCGCGCAGGTCGGTACATGTCCCATACCCAGGCGTCCTGCATTGTGACCTCGAAGAAGACCTCTCCGTTGTCCGACGTGCGCACGTTGAGATCGACCTGGTTGGTGAGGTAAAACCGCCGCTCTGTCTCGACCACATGGCTGAACAAGCCAACAACGTCGCGGTACTCGCGGTAGAGCTGGAGCTCCATCTCGGTCTCGTACTTTTCGAGATCCTCCGCGCTCATGTTCTCCCCTCCGATCAGGCGCCGCGGGCTACCGCGTAACCTGCCGTCGGCCAGCCATGCTCCTCGATGACGTCAACGATAGGGCCATTCTGCCCACTGCCAGACGGGTAGCACGAGTTGGCTTCCTCTGAGTTATCCGGATCTGGCTGCACGATCACCGGAACCCGCCCACGCACGTTAACGAACGATCTCCTGTGCTCAGAACATGGGCCGTGAGCAGATAGGGCATTCATATGACTACGAGTTGAATATCCCTTATGTCGAGCGAAGTCGTATCCGGGGAACTCGGCGTCCAGTTCGCACATCATCGCGTCCCTGGTCACTTTTGCGATCACTGAGGCAGCTGCCACGCACGCCGCGACCTGGTCTCCCTTCCACATCGCCAGGGCGGGAACGCCGAGGCCGCGGACCGGGAAGCCGTCAGTGAGCACGTAGCCGGGCTTAGCTGCGAGCCCGGCCAGCGCCCGCCGCATACCGGCAACGTTGCAGACGTGCAGACCTAGTCGGTCGATGTCGGCGGCCGGGATAGTGACCACGGTCCAGTCCAGCGCGGCATCCATGACCTGCTGATATGCGACGTTCCTGGCCTTAGCCGTCAGCATCTTGGAGTCCGCCAGCTCGGTCAGCTTGGCCAGCCGCGACGGCTTCAGCATCACCGCCGCGACCACCAGCGGCCCCGCGCAGGCGCCTCGGCCGGCCTCGTCGACTCCGGCCACCGGGAACAGCCCGGCTCTGGCCAGGACCCGCTCGTAGGCGCTCAGCCCGTTACTGCGGCGAGGTGTGTAACCCACCGCCCTTGGACGCTCCGCCTGTACGTCAGTCACCGAGGCCGCGCTCCGCGCTCCCCCTGCCTGCGGCCCGGACCGCGGCCTGGCCCGTGCAGGCGCTTGCGCAGCCGGATCCTGGCCCGCCGCTGCAGCCAGGTGAGCGGAACAGCGCCGACCAGTCCTGCCGCCAGCGGTAGGTACGGGCCGGACGGCACCACCTTGGTTCCGGCCGCCACCAGCTGATCCGCCGCCTGGCTGAGCCGGGACTGGCTGAGCCGGGACTGGCCGGCCGCGGCAGGCTTGCTGATACCCGGCTGGTTGAACGTCGAGGGGATCGGCAGTATCCGCCAGTGGCTCGGCGGCCACACGATAACGAACGCACGCCCGATCACTGCGCTCTCCGGAATCGTGCCGTGACCCGGGGCAGTCGGCCGCAGCCGCGAATCCTCCGACACCGCCCTGTGGTCACCCATGACCCACAGCCGGCCAGGCGGCACGACGATGTTGAAGGCGATGGTCGAAGGCGCTTCACCAGGGTAGAGGTAGGAGGATTCACGCAACGGCACGCCATTCACCGTAACTGGTGCGCCGTGCCGGGCGCAGGCGTTGTTGCACACGACGTGATCACCCGGAACGCCGATTACGCGCTTGATGTAGTCGGTTTGCCCGACCGGAGTCCCGAAGAGCCCGGCAATCGAGTGAAAGAGCGGCCGCAGAGTCGCGTCGTATGCCCGCACGAACGGGTTGGACGCGGGCTTGGTCGGCGGCGGCGCAGCGTTCCACGAGCCGACTCCGTTAAAGACGATGATGTCGCCTGGCTGAATGCTCCGGAAATGATAGATGATCTTGTTGACCAGCACCTTGTCGCCGACCAGCAGGGTGTTCTCCATCGATGACGACGGGATGAAGAACGGCTGGACGACGAACGTCTTGATCACCAGCGCGATGGCGAGCGCCACCACGATAAGGATGGGCAGTTCACGCCAGGTTGACCGGGGCCGTCCCTTGGCCGCGGTGCTGCTTGCCGGGCCGAGCGGGGCGGTATCAGGCTCCTCCGCGTCGCCAGCCGCTGGATCGGCAAGCGTCTCGCCAGTCGAGGAGTGATACCCGCTGGCAGCCGGGCCAGCCGCCGCGCCGTGGAAGCCGGACGAGCCGGCCGCGCCATCTGCCTCGCTAGTAGTCAGATCCGGTGACCCAGGCGGACCGGTCACCCGGTCGTGGGTGCTGTGCTCGTCGCTCATCATTTGCCCCCGAGCCTATCGCCGCTTCAGCGCGACTGACGGCCACGCCAGGCCAGCTGGAAATGCTCCGTACCTAACTGATCGATATGTGCGAACTTCCCCGCTTGCAGCCGTTGTGGAGGGCCGGACGAGCCTGTCTGCTGTCATCTGCGTCCTTTGCCGCGCACCCGGAACCAGCGCCGGGCCCGCCGTTCCAGCCACGTCAAGGGAACGGCACCGACCAGGCCGGTCGCCGCCGGCAGGTACGACGGTGCCGGGCGGACGATCGCTGTGAGCTGCGGGCCGGGCAACTGCGACCGGCCGGCGGGCAGCTGCAGCGGGCTCGCGGCAGTGCCATCTACACCGGGCTGCCGGAATGTGGCCGGAATCGGCAGGATCCGCCACTGGCTCGGCGGCCAGACGATCACGAACGCCCTGCCGATAACCTTGTGCTCCGGGATCATGCCGTCGCCAGGATCAACCCGGTGCCCGCGCGAGTCGTCGGAAATGCTGCGGTGGTCGCCGAGAACCCAGAGGTAGCCCGCCGGGACCGTGACGCTGAAATGGCCGTCGATCCCTTCCGGCGCGTTGCCTGGCTGATTGCCGGGATACAGGTAGGACTGCTCGTGCAGCGGAACGCCGTTGACGGTCAGCAGTCCCTGAGCATTGCAGCAGGAGACGTGGTCACCGGGCACCCCGATCACGCGCTTGACGTAGTCAGTCTGGCCGACCGGCGTACCGAACAGGCCGCCCACGGAATCGACTGCCCGGCGCACTGTGTCGTCGAAGATGCGCGCCAGCAGATTCGAGGTTGAGCCCGACGGCGGCGGCGCGTTCCATGTCCCTTCGCCGTTAAATACCACGATGTCGCCGGGCTTGATGGCGCGGAAGTCGTAGATGAGCTTGTTGACCAGGATCTTGTCGTGGACGGCCAGGGTGTCTTCCATCGACCCGGACGGGATGACGAAGGCCTGGACCACGAAGGTCTTGATCACCATGGCGATCACGAGCGCGAACAGCACCAGCACCGGCAGTTCCCGGAGCAGCGAGCGCCGCTGCTGCTCCGCGCGGGAAGTGCGCCAGCGCGCAAGCCAGCCGCCTGACGCCTTGCTGTGCTTACCTATGCCGCCACTCTGCAACGGCCGGCCGCTCTGCCCGGACCACCTGGGCCGCCGGCCTTGTTCCGCCACGCTGACCGGGGCCGTAGGCCGGCTACTTGGCCGGGGTTATCTCGCGACGCTCCCGGATCCTGGCAGCCTTGCCGCGCAGCGAACGCAGGTAGTAGAGCTTCGCCCGGCGGACCCGGCCGCGGCTAACGACCTCGATTTTCTCGATCGCTGGGGTATGCACCGGGAAGGTCCGCTCGACGCCGACACCATAGCTGATCTTGCGGACGGTGAACGTCTCGCGCGAACTGCCACCCTGGCGACGGATTACCACGCCCTGAAACACCTGAATCCGGGACCGGTTGCCCTCGGTGACCTTGACATGCACCTTGAGGGTATCGCCCGGCCGGAAGGCCGGGATGTCGGAACGGATCTGAGCCTGCTCAAGCTCGGCAATCGCGGTGTGCATCGCTGCGGTTTCCTCAATAGTCATCAGCGCACGCCTGCGAACGCGCTGCATCGGTCTCAGTGCTCCAGGCGGACGCCCGGCAACCCCCCGGCACCCAGGGCTCGGCGGGGCAGTGCCTTTTAGTGTGCCACATCTTCGCCGCTAACCGGAAAGCCAGCCTCCTCCAGGACCTCCCGATCGCGCGCATCCAGGCCGCCCTGGCCTGCTCGCAGCGGTTCGACGGCATCGGATTTTTCCGGGGAACGAAGACGTTCCACCAGGTCAGGCCGATTCTGGGCGGTGCGCCGCAGGGCATTGTCCCGACGCCACCTGGCGATCGCGGCATGATCACCCGAGAGCAGCACAGCTGGCACCTCATGGCCGCGCCAGACTCGCGGCCTGGTATAGGCCGGGCCTTCGACCAGGCCGGCCATCGGGCCGCCGGCCTCGTCGCCGCCGAACCCGAACGAGTCGTCCGCGGCGGACTCCGCGTTCCCGAGCACACCGGGCAGCAGCCGGCAGATCGCCTCGGTCATGACCAGGACTGCGGGCTCGCCCCCGGCCAGCACGTAGTCACCGATGCTGACCTCGTCAACCCGCATCCGTGACCGGGCATCCGCAGCCACCCGGCCGTCGATTCCCTCGTACCGGCCGCAGGCGAAGATCAGCCACGGCTCACCCGCATACCGGGCGGCACGCTGCTGGCTGAACGGGACGCCGGCCGGCGTCGGTATCACCAGCAGCGGGATCGCGGCTGCCCCGGTGACACCGTCCGCTCCGGCAATCTCGTCCAGCGCCTCGCCCCAGGGCTCAGGTTTCATCACCATGCCGGGACCGCCGCCGAACGGCGCGTCGTCGACGCTGTGATGCACGTCGCGGGTCCAGCGGCGCAGGTCATGGATGCCGAATGTGATGTCCCCGCGGTCAGCCGCCTTGCCGATCAGCGAAACGCCGAGCGGCCCGAAGTATTCGGGGAAGATCGTGATGATGTCGATCCGCAGCGCGCCACCTCCGCCCTAGCTGGCGCTATCGGGATCGAGCAGTCCCGGCGGCGGGTCGATCCGCAGTTGCCTGGCCTTCAGGTCCACCTCAGGAACGATCGCAGCCACAAAAGGAATGAGGATCTCGCGGCCCGCCCGGTCCCCGGCGCCAGTGACGACCAGCAGGTCCTGCCCGTAATGCAGGACCTGGGTGACTTCGCCGACCGGCAGGCCGTCAGCGTCAATCACCGCCAGGCCGACGAGCTGATGATCACGAAACTCATCCGGGTCAGCCAGGTCCTCCAGGTCGGCCGAGTCAACGAGCAGCAGCGTGCCGCGTAGCTGGTCCGCCTGGTCGCGGTCGTGTATGCCGTCGAAGGTCACCAGCAGCCGACCCGAATGCCATCGCGACCGGCTGACCTTGAGCGGGCCGACCGCTGCGGGCTCGGTGGCGAGCACAGCACCCGCAGCCAGCCTCAGGTCGGGATCGTCCGTCCGCACGTCCACGGTGAGCTCGCCGCGGACGCCGTGCGGCCTGGAGATCCGGCCGACCACAAGCTGCATGGCAGCTAACGCGCTTCGTCGGCGTCCAGCAGGTCGACGCGGACGTAGTTGTTGCCAGCTAGCGAGCCGATCACCGTCCGCAGGGCCCTGGCCGTGCGGCCGCCACGCCCGATGACCTTCCCCAGGTCGTCCGGGTGCACACGGACCTCAAGCACGCGGCCGCGGCGCAGTCCGCGACTGCCGACCTGGACGTCGTCGGGATGCTCGACGATGCCCTTGACCAGATGTTCCAGGGCCTCCTCGAGCATGTCAGGCTCCGTCGCCTTCCGCCGGTGCGGCGTCCGCGGAGGCGGTGGCCTCAGCGGCCGGCGCCGTCTCGGTGACCGCTGCCTCCTCGGCCGGCTCAGCCTTAGCAGCCGGCTCAGCCTTAGCAGCAGGCTCAGCCTTAGCAGCCGGCTCAGCCTTAGCAGCCGGCTCAGCCTTAGCAGCCGGCTCAGCCTTAGCAGCCGGCTCAGCCTTAGCGGCCGGCTCAGCCTTAGCGGCTGGCTTAGCCGTTTCCGCAGCGGCGGTGCTGTCGGCGGCTTTCTTGCCCCGAGTCCCGGTGCCGCTGCCAGCCTTGGCGTCGCCCGCCTTGGTCTCGCTCGACTTAGTCTCGGTCGGCTTGGCCTTCGGCTTGGCCTTCGCGCCGCTGTCAGTCAGCGTCTCGGCGACGGCGGCGGCGAACGCCTCCTTGCGGTCGGCCCTGGGCGCGGCAGTCCGCAGCGTGCCCTCGGCACCGGGCAGGCCCTTGAACTTCTGCCAGTCGCCGGTGATCTCGAGGATCTTCCGCACCGGGTCAGTCGGCTGCGCGCCGACGGACAGCCAATGCTGAGCTCGCTCGGAGTTAACTTCGATGAACGATGGGTCGGCCTTCGGGTGGTACTTGCCGATTTCCTCAATCGCCCTGCCGTCGCGCTTAGTGCGCGAATCGGCGATAACGATTCGGTAGTACGGTGCGCGGATCTTGCCCAGGCGCTTCAGCTTGATCTTGACAGCCACGGCTGTGGTCTTCTCCCAGCGGAATTGGTGTCGGACAGGTCGCGCCCGGGTGAGGACCGGACGAGGCACTGCGCCGTATGGTGCCGGCTCAGCGAGTTAGAGAGGGCCTCGCGCGACCGAGCATAGCTGTCACATTCTGCCAGACGGGGCGCGCCTGAGCGTAATCACGAGCCTGCCAGCGCCGCCACGGGTCGTCTACCGGCCCTTCTTGCCTGGTCGTCCGCGCAGGCCAGGAGGCAGATTCGGCTGCTGCACACCGAATCCGCCCGGCCGGCCTGGCGGCAGCTGGAACGCTCCGTTGTCACTACCCAGACCCGGCAGGCCGGGAAACCCGCCAGGCAGCGCGGCCGGGCTAGCGGGGCCAGCCGGGCCCTGGCCGGTGCCAGCCCGCTGATCTGTGGCTGTCCTGCCGCCCTGTACGGCGGCCCGGCCCGAGCCAGCCGGGCGGCCACCGCCCTTGCCCTTCTTCTTCGCCTTGCCGCGCGCCTTCTGCCCGCGCCGCATCCCGCCCATGCCAGGAATGCTGCCCATCATCTGGCGCATCATCTTCTGGCCTTCCTGGAACCGCACGATCAGCTGGCTGACCTCGCCAACCGTGACTCCGGAACCGCGCGCGATCCGGGCCCGGCGAGAGCCGTTGATGATCTTCGGGTTACGCCTCTCCTCGACAGTCATGGAATTCACGATGGCGGCGGCCCGGTCGAGGTCCTTGTCGCTGACCTGGCTCAGCATGTCCCGGTTCTGGGCGGCGCCCGGCAGCATGCCGAGCAGGTTGCCGATCGGGCCGAGCTTGCGGACCATGGCCAGCTGCTCGACGAAGTCCTCCAGGGTGAAACTCTCGCCCGCGGCGAGCTTGCCGGCCATGGCCGCGGCCTGATCCTGGTCGAAGCTCCGCTCCGCCTGCTCGATGAGCGTCAGGACGTCGCCGAGGTCAAGGATGCGCGAGGCCATCCGGTCTGGATGGAAGACGTCAAAATCCTCGAGCTTCTCGCCGGTGGAGGCGAACATCACCGGTTTGCCGGTGAGCTGGGCGATCGACAGTGCTGCGCCGCCGCGCGCGTCGCCGTCGAGCTTGGTCAGCACGACGCCGTCATAGCCCACGCCGTCGAGGAACGCCTGCGCCGTCTGGACCGCGTCCTGGCCGATCATGGCGTCGACGACGAAGAGGATCTCGTCCGGGTCTACGGCATCCCTGATGTCGGCGGCCTGCCGCATCATCTCCTCATCGATGCCGAGGCGTCCGGCAGTGTCGATGATGACGATGTTGTGCAGCTTGCGCTGCGCCTCGGCGATGGCCATGTTGGCGGCCTGCACCGGATCCCCGATCCCGCTGCCGGGGAACGGCGCGAACACCGGGACCCCGGCCCGCTCGCCGAGCACCTCCAGTTGCTGAACCGCGTTCGGGCGCTGAAGGTCCGCCGCGACCAGCAATGGCGTGTTGCCCTGCGACTTCAGCCACAGCGCGAGCTTGCCTGCCAGGGTCGTCTTCCCGGAGCCTTGCAGGCCCGCCAGCATGATGACGGTCGGCGCGACCTTGGCGAAGCGCAGCCTGCGGGCCTCACCGCCGAGGATCTCGACCAGTTCCTCGTTGACGATCTTGATGACCTGCTGAGCCGGGTTCAGCGCCTCAGAGACTTCTGCGCCGCCGGCGCGCTCCCGGACGTTGGCGATGAACTGGCGGACCACCGGCAGCGCGACGTCGGCCTCCAGCAGCGCGATCCGGATCTCGCGGCAGGTCGCGTCTATGTCGGCGGGCGACAGCCGGCCGCGACCGCGTAGCGATGAGAAGACCTGGGTAAGCCGGTCGGAGAGAGTCTCGAACACGTCGGGCTGCCATCCCTTGCTGCGAGCTGACGTCCGGTTGCTTCGCCGACGCCGCCTGTCTGGGCTTCCAGGTTATCGGAGCCGCGGACGGCCAGGCGGCTCGGCAGTTCGCGGGCCTGCCCCTTGACAGCGGGCCTTGACAGCCAGTTGCCTTCTCATCACTCATTCCGGGCCAGGCAGCACCGAAATTCGTAGCCCGGTTGCAGTGCGCATACTGCGCGGCGCAATTGCTCTTGTTCGGGCCAGCCGCGCCACGTAGCGTGGTTGAACGTCGGACAATTGCTTAACCGCGGTGGAGGTTCCGTGCGCGCGGGCCAAGAGCGCTCCCTCTTAGACTCACGCTGGCGGCTGATGCAGCGTTCCCGGCCAGCTACTCGCGGGACGGCGGGGGCCGCCGCGCCCGCAGCCTCCCTGCCCGCCGTCGTCTGCGAGTTAGCATCATCGCCCGATGCTGGTGAGGATGGGCCGGATACCGTCGGCTTGGCTGCGCCCGGCAGCGATCAGCCGGTCACCGACGGTGACCTGCTGGACAGTGCTGAGCAGTTCATCACGCTGTTCCACGCCGAGAACCCGGCGGCGGGACCGCCTGGTGACCGCCTCAAACAGGTGCGCGGCGAGATCGAGTCCGCAGGCACCTACCGGCATACTGAGGCTGAGCTGGAGTTTGCCGCCCGGGTAGCCTGGCGCAACAGCTCCCGCTGCATCGGCCGCCTCTACTGGCGGAGCCTGCGTGTGCGCGATCGCCGTCACCTCAGCTCGGCTCCGGACGTGGCGGCGGAGTGTCTGGCGCACCTGCGCGCCGCGACCAATGGCGGCCGTATCCGGCCGCTCATCACCGTATTCGCGCCGGACGGCCCGGCCGGGCCTGGCCCGCGCATCCTCAGCTCGCAAGTGGTCCGGTACGCGGGCCACGACCTTGGGAACGGCGCCACCCTGGGTGACCCAGCCAATGCCGAGATCACCAGGATGGCCCGCGATCTCGGCTGGCAGCCAGGTAGCCAGCCCGGCCCGTTTGATGTTCTGCCGCTGGTGATCCAGGAGGCCGGGCGCGCACCGACCATGCATGAGATACCGGCCGACTCGGTCCTGGAGGTGCCACTACGTCATCCCGAGCTTGACTGGTTCAGCCAGCTAGGGCTGCGCTGGTATGCCGTGCCGGTCATCAGCGATATGCACCTGGACGCGGGCGGAATCCGTTACCCGGCGGCGCCGTTCAACGGCTGGTACATGTGCACCGAGATCGGCTCGCGCGACCTTGGCGACACCTGCCGGTACAACCAGCTCCCGGTGATCGCCAGCTGGATGGGCCTGCGCACGGATACCGAGCGCTCGCTCTGGAAGGACAGGGCGATGACCGAGCTCAATCTCGCTGTCCTGCACTCGTTCGCGGACTCCGGCGTGACGATCACCGACCATCACACCGAGTCCGCACGTTTCCTCAAGCACGTGGAGCTAGAGGAACGGCAGGGACGCCGCTGCCCGGCAGACTGGAGCTGGATCGTGCCGCCAGCCACGTCGTCCGCTACGCCGGTTTTCCACCGTTATTACGAGGATTTCGACCAGGTACCGAACTTCTACCGGCACCCGGCCGCCTAGCGCACGGCACCGGGAAGCGTGCCGCCAGCTCAGCGGCTCCCAGCGCCGGAAGGCGGGTCACATTCCGCTGCCCACCCGCGGCCGCCCAGCCAGTAGCGCGTCGTCGTAGTGGACTCGCGTGCGCGGCACTCCGGCTCGTGTCAGCATCCGGATCGTTTCCCTGACCATGTCCGGCGGACCAGCGACGTAGGCCTCGCAGTCGCTGTGCGGCATGTATCGCGCCGCGACCCGGCCGACGTTTCCCTGCATGCCGTCAAAGGCCGGGTCATCAGAGGTCACCGGGGTCAGGTGCAGCCCCGGGCAAGCATCAGCGAGCCGCCACAGGTCGCGCATGTCGTACAGCTCGTCCCTGGTACGAGCACCGCAGAACAGGAAGATCTGCCGGGGGATCATTGCCGAGTCCCTGACCGCCTGCTCGACGATGGCCTTGATCGGGGACAAGCCGGTCCCGCCGGCCACGCACATGAGATCCCGGCTGCCTGCCGACCGCAGCGTCATCATGCCGAGCGCCGGGCCAAGCACCAGTTCGTCTCCGGGCGCGGTGTGCTGGACCAGGGCACGACTCACCCATCCGCCGCTGATGGCCTTCACGTGCAGGCTGATGAGCCCGTCCTCGCGCGGCCTGCACGCTACCGAATACGGCCGCCACACGTGCGGCCAGCGCGCGGTCTGCACGGTGATGTGCTGACCCGCCTCATACGGCAGTACCTGATCGGGCGCGATGGTCAGCACGGCGATGCCGTTGCCGCGGTCTTCGACGCTCACTGCCTCCGCGGACCAGAAGGCTGGGCTGGCGGCAGCGTGCTCCTCAGCGGACCGGATCATCAGTGCGGAGGCGGCCGTGTAGGTCTGCGTCCATGCTTCCTCCGCTTGCGGCGTGAAGGCGGCCGCAGCGAACGCGCGCAGCGTGGCGATGAGCGCTTCGCCCACTGCCTCGTACATCGACGGGTCTACCGCGTACTTGCGATGGTCACGGCCAAGCTGGGACAGGTAGCTGGCCATTTCCTCGGGCGTGCTCAGGCTCTCCACGATGCGCGCGAGCGATCGGAACAGCCGGTCGCGCTGCTCATCCATGGCGGGCGGGAACATGGCCCGCAACTCCGGGCGGCGCAGGAAGAGCCATGCGTAGAAGTAACCAGCGGCTTCATCGCCAGCCGCTGCCACCAGCCCGAATGTCTCCCGGATGGATGCCATGCCCGGATCCGGCTGCGTAGTCGCGCTGGCCGGCGGCTCGGCGCCGGGTTCCGCTGATGACCCGCCGCTGCCCGCCTGCGCGCTGGCCGGCCCGCGGCCGCCGGTAACGTGTGCCGCGGCTGATCCGGCCGTATCAGCGCCTGCAGCCAGGCCGGCCGCGGGCTCTTCATCCTCAAGCGCGTTCAAGCCGTCCCGGAGGCGGGTCAGCGCGTCCAGGTCCTTGCGCCAGGACCTTAACCGCCACCAGGGTAATCTCTGCTCGGGCACTCCGGTCGAGCCCGTGGTCCGGCCTTCGGTGGCCGACGTCATCGTCGCGCCAGCGGGCGCATCGGACTGGCGTGGCATAGCGCCTTACCGCTTCCAGGCGCGGCATGGCAGCGGCCGCGTGCGCGCTGAAGGATCGGGACGGAACGAGATCGCGACTTCCTCGCAGTGATGGGCGACGCGCCGTGAGACGCCTCCCGTGCCGCTGGTGTCCAACGAACTCCCTTCGGCTGCGACCAGCGTACGACCCACCGCCACATCTGACCTGGCCCGGCCCGTCCTGCCGCAAAGGGGCAGCTAGCGCTCATCAGATCTTATGCCGTGGAATGTCATCAGTCAGCTAATTGCAGAATGCATAGCCTGCCTTGGTCCGATCCGCATGACTCATGACGATGACTTACATCGGCACCACCGGTAATCCACCGGAACGGATCACATCGCCATCATTAGCGCAGGACCGGCCAGCGCGCAGCAGTCAGTCGCCGAGGATGGCGTCCACGAACACCGCGGGATCGAAGAATGCCAGGTCGTCGGGGCCCTCGCCGAGACCCACCAGCTTGACGGGCACACCGAGCTCCCGCTGTACGGCGATAACAATGCCGCCCTTGGCTGTTCCGTCAAGCTTCGTGAGAATAATGCCGGTTATATCGACTACTTCAGCAAATACGCGCGCTTGTCGCAAGCCATTCTGGCCAGTCGTGGCGTCCAGTACCAGCAGAACCTCGTCAACCGTGCCATGCTTCTCGATCACCCGCTTGATCTTGCCGAGCTCATCCATCAGGCCGGACTTGGTATGCAGGCGCCCGGCCGTGTCCACGATCACCGTGTCGACACCACGCTGAATACCGACGTTGACCGCCTCGAAGGCGACGCTCGCCGGATCAGCACCTTCCCGGTCGGAGCGGACAACCTGCGCACCGACGCGCTCAGCCCAGGTCTGCAGCTGGTCGGCCGCCGCCGCGCGGAAGGTGTCGGCTGCGCCCAGGACGACCGTCTTGCCGTCGCCGACCAGTACTCTCGCCAGCTTGCCGCAGGTCGTGGTCTTGCCGGTGCCGTTGACGCCGACCACCAGGACGACAGAGGGACGGTCGCCGTGCCGGGCCAGCCGCAGCGACCGGTCCATGTCGGGCCCGAGCAGCTCAATCAGGTCGGTTCGCAGCAGGCTCCTGACGGCATCCACATCGGCAGAGCCGGTCACCTTGACCTCAGTGCGCAGTTGCTGGACCAGCTCACGGGCCGGGCCGATGCCCATGTCCGCGCTGATGAGCGTGTCCTCGATGTCTTCCCAGGCCTGGTCGTCGAGCTTGCCCGTGGTGAGCAGGTTGAGGAGGACCGAACCGATGGCCGAGTGCGACCTGGCCAGCCGACCGCGCAACCGGGCTAGCCGGCCGGCCGAGGGCGGCGGTTTCTCGACAACGGCTCCCGGCGCGGCCACATCCGCCGGGACACCGAGGTCCGGCGGCGGGGCGGAGCCCGCTGGCGCGGTACCTGGCGGCACGGTACCTGGCGGCACGGTACCTGGCGGCACGGTACCTGGCGGCGCGGTACCTGGCGGCGCTGTCCCAGGCCCAGGTGGCGCCAGCGTCGCGGTGCCGGCCGGACTGGCTCCAGCGGCAGAGCCGGCCGCGTGACCGCCCGGTTCACCGTGCTCGAGGGTGCCGGTGCTCGGCTGCTCCTGGCCGCCTGGCGGCAGCGCGCCGCGGCGGGACCGCAGATACGGAACCAGTCCTGCAGTGCCAGCGCCCACGACGACAACGGCGATGGCCGTGATGATCAGATCTTCTCCCATGGCGGAACCAGTCTGGCAGATCGTGGCTGGCTAGCCGAGAGGCCGGTGTTAGCCTGCGGGCGGGCCAGGCGAGATGCGAACCGGCCGGAAGGCGGACCAGCGCTAGACGCTCTCGCGCTCCCGCAGCCGCTGGCTGATGACTGTGGACACGCCGTCGCCGCGCATGCTGATCCCGTACAGCGTGTCCGCCACCTCCATGGACCGCTTCTGGTGGGTAACGATGATCAGCTGCGACACGTCCCGAAGCTCGGCCAGGATCTCCAGAAGGCGCTGCAGGTTGGTGTCGTCCAGCGCCGCCTCCACCTCGTCCAGCACGTAAAACGGCGACGGCCGGGCACGGAAGATGGCCACCAGGAACGCGATCGCGGTCAGTGCCCGCTCTCCGCCGGACAGCAGCGAGAGCCGCTTGACTTTCTTGCCCGGCGGCCGCGCCTCGACGTCGATTCCGGTCGCGAGCAAGTCGTCGGGGTCGGTCAGCACCAGCCTGCCCTCGCCGCCGGGGAACAGCCTGCCGATGATGGTCTCGAACTCCTGCGCTACGTCGGCGTACGCGGCGCTGAAGACCTGCTGCACCCGGTCGTCTACCTCCCTGATGACGGTCAGCAGGTCCCGGCGCGTCTTCTTGAGGTCCTCCAGCTGCGCGACCAGGAAAGCGTGCCGCTCCTCCAGCGCCGCGAACTCCTCCAGCGCGAGCGGATTGACCTTGCCGAGCTGATCGAGCTGGCGCTGCGCCTGCTGCGCGCGCCGTTCCTGCGCTTCCCGGTCATAGCGCACTGCGGACTGTCCCGCACCGGCATCGTCGCCAGGGATCAATGCCTCCGGCCCGTACTCGGTCAGCAGAACGTCCGCCTCGGTGGCGAATTCCTCCAGCGCCCGCCCGGCGATCTGCTCCAGCTGGAGCTGCTTGGTTGCATGGGCGAGCTGGGCGCCGTGCGCGCCCTCGACGACCTTCTCCAGTTCGTCGGCGGCCTCCCGGATCCGGGCCCGGACCGCCCTCAGCTCAACGTCCCGGCCCTTGTGCGCATCCTCGGCCTGCTGGCGCTCCGCGTCAGCAGCGGCAATCGAGAGGCTGACGCGTGCTAGTGCGATCCGGGCACCGTCAGCCACGGAGCTGGCAACGACGGCACCAGCCGCCCGGCGCTCGGCCCTGGCCGCGGCCCTGGCCGCCGCTTGCCGCTCGGCCAGCGCAGCCGACACCAGTGCCTCAGCCCGGCCGGAAATCGCCCGCTGCCGCTCTTCGACGGTTCGAACCTCGAGCCTGGCTTCCATTTCCGCGCTACGGGCGGCCACTGCCGCGTCGGCTAGCTGCTGCCGGCCGACGGGTCCGCCGTCGTGCTCGTCCATCGGCTGCGGACCGTGCTGCCCGGCTGTGTGCGCCGACCCGGCGGGCTCCGGCGCTTCCGCGGCAGGCCGCTGCGGTTCTGCGGCAGGACGCTGCGCCTGCGGTCCGGACTGCTGCGATTCCTGCTCGGCCAGCCTGGCCTGAGCCTCGGTCAGCTGCGCCAGGCTCTGCTGACGGGATCGTTCCGCGGCGGCGATTGCGTTGCCCAGCCGGCTCGTCTCGTCCCTGGCAGCCCGAGCCCGGCCCGCGAGCGAGCCCAGCTTGCCCGACGTCTCGGCCGCGGCCGCGTCCGCCTGCTGCAGCCCGGCGGCAATCTCGGCCAGCTGCTGCCTGGCCTGCTCCTCGTCTTCCAGCCCGGCGGCGAGCTGTCGCTCCGCCCGCTGGCACCGGCTGTCAGCCTCGCTGACTCCTGCCGCGGCCTGGCTAGCGGCGGCCCGCAAGCTCAGCAGGCTCTGTTCTGCGGCGGAGCCGCCGCGCGCCCAGTGCGCGCCCAGCACGTCGCCGTCACTGGTCACCACCCGCAGCCGCGGATCGGCGCGGACGATCCGTAGTCCGTCGACCAGGCTGCTAACCATCACCACGTTCCCCAGCAGCTCTGCGAGCGCGCCCGCCAGGTCCGCAGGAGCGGTCACCAGGTCGAGAGCATGGGTGACCGGGCCAGCTCCGGTTTCCGCCATCAGGGCGCCGACATCTTCCGGCAGCCTGCGAGCAGTCGTGTCGCTGGCCGGGCCGCTCGCGGTCGCCGCGATGACCAGGGCAGCCCGGCCAGCATCCTGGTTCTTCAGCTCGGTGATGATGGCCAGCGCTGCATCAGGCCCGGCCACGGCCACCGATCCGGCCGCAGCGCCCAGTGCGGCAGCGATGGCCTCCTGGGCCCCGTTCCGCACGGTGAGCAGGTCGGCCAGTGGTCCGAGCACGCCGGTGAAGCTGCCGGGTCCGGCAAGCAGCACACCCGACCCGTCCGCGCCGCTCGCGGCGGCCTCGCCGAGTGCCTGTGCCCTGGCACGCAGCGCGGCGCGCTGATCACTGGCCTGATGCTCGGCTTTGCGCAGCTCCGCCACCCGGCCAGCCGCCGCAGTCAGCGCCGCCGCGGCGCGCTCGTGCGCGGACGCCAGGTCGGCCCTGCCGTCTTCGCGGCCGGATACCAGGTCTTGCAGCGCGGCGTATTCAACCTGGGCCTGCTCGGCCCTGGCGCGCGCCTGTGCCTGCGCCTCCGCTAGCCGGCCGGCCTCCTCCTGCGCAGCGGTCGCCCGGCTGGCCGCCGCCTCGACCTGGCTGCGCAACCGGGCCAGCCACTCGGCGCGCTGGGCGGCCGCCTTGGCATCGGCGGCGAGCCGCTTCTCGTTGTCTGCGAGCGCGGTCTCGGCCCTGGTCCGGCCGGCTACCGCGACAGTCAGCTGCTGGCGAGCCGCGCTGAGCCGCTCGGCCAGTTCTCGTTCCTGCGCCCGCAGTTCGGCCGCCTCCTGGTCAAGCTCCTCGGGATCGCGGCCTGCACGCTGCGGCTCCGGCGCGGACAGGTGCCGGTGCCGCTCGGCCGCCAGTCCGTGCACACCGCGCAGTCGTTCCGCCAGGCCGGACAGGGTGAAGAACGCGTCTTGGGCAGCTGCCAGCCGCGGCGCATGCTGCTGCTCAGCCAGTTCCAGCCCGGCCTCGAGCTCTCTGGCCTGGGTGAGCCGAGCTTCCAGGGCGCCCCGGGCTTGAGCCGCGGCCGCCTCATCGGTCTCCTCCTGGGCTAGCTCGGCGGCGAGGGAGGCGTAGTCGTCGGCCAGCAGCCGCAGTTTCGCGTCGCGCAGATCGGCCTGGATCACTGCTGCCTTGCGCGCGATCTCTGCCTGGCGGCCGAGTGGCTTGAGCCGCCGGCCGAGCTCTCCGGTGAGGTCCACGAGCCGGGTGAGGTTGGCTTGCATCGCGTCGAGCTTGCGGACCGCCTTCTCCTTGCGCCGACGGTGCTTCAAGACGCCCGCTGCTTCCTCGATCAGCGCGCGGCGCGCATCGGGTCCGGCGTTCAGCACCTCGTCCAGCTGGCCCTGGCCGACGATCACATGCATTTCCCGGCCCAGGCCGGTGTCCGACAGCAACTCGGCGATGTCCAGTAGCCGGCACTGGTCGCCGTTGATCGCGTACTCGCTCTGCCCCGACCGGAAGAGCAGCCGGCTGATGGTGACCTCGGAATAATCGATCGGCAGGGCGCCATCGCTGTTGTCTATCGTGAGGGTGACCTCGGCCCGGCCGAGCGCCGGGCGGCCGGACGTGCCAGCGAAGACGACGTCCTCCATCTTGCCGCCGCGCAGCGGCTTGACGCCCTGCTCGCCCATGACCCAGGAGAACGCGTCGACGACATTGGACTTACCGGAGCCATTCGGCCCGACGATGCAGGTAATGCCGGGTTCGAACTTCAGCGTGGTTGCCGACGCGAACGACTTGAACCCGCGCAGGGTAAGGGTCTTCAGGTACACCCGCCGAATTCCTCCCCAGCCACTGGTCCGGGCGGCCATGGCGCACGCCACGGCGCCGGCCGCCCGTTCCTCCGCACCTTACCGCGACGCACCGCGGACCCCGTGCATTCGATGGCGAGCCATATGGCCATACCAGGGCGATGCGGGCGATAGCCTCCAGCCAGGTCTGCGCGGCATCTGTGCCGCGTCAGACGAACGGCCGGGGAGGTCGCAATGCCAGATCGTGGCCGCCGGCCCGAATCGACCCGCCGGCGCCGCCTCAGCCGCCGGACTGTGCTGCTCGGTGGCCTCGGCGCGGCGGCGGCAGTGAGCGCTGCCGGTTACGAACTCGTCCAGGACGGCGCGTTGCCGGGCAAGTACGCGCTCGACAGGCTGCTGGGCGCCTGCGGGTCAGACCCGCCACCGCCGTCCGGCCCGCTGCCGGCGGTGCGAGCCGTCCGTTTCCGCTCCGCCTACCGGCAGCAGGTGGTGCAGGTGACAACGGTCGTGCCGGCGGGGCCGGCCTGCACGGGCTGGGCGTGGTGATCGCGCTGCATGGCTCAGGCAGCGATGGCGCGAGCATGGCCGCCCTGGTGAGACCGGCCCTGGCCGTCAGCACGATCAGGAATGTCGCGGTCGTCTGCGTCGACGGCGGCGAGTCTTACTGGCACCAGCGGACGGACGGCGACGACCCGGCCGGCATGATCGTGCATGAGGTGCTGCCGCGCGTCGCTGCCGCCGGGCTGCGAACCCATCGCATCGGCATCAGCGGGCTCTCGATGGGCGGCTATGGTGCCCTTCTCCTCGGCGAGCAGTTCAGCCGGGCAGCTGCCAGCCGGGCGGGCGGCCACCGCGCCGCAGCCGGCCTGCCGGCTCGCGGCATCGGGCCGCCGGCGGTAGCCGCGGTCGCGGCGCTGTCGCCCGCGATCTTCGCTAGCTACGCCGGTGCACGGGCAGCCAACCCGCGCGCCTTTGATAGCGCCGCCGACTTCGCCCGTAACGATGTCTTCACCGGAGTAGCCGAGTTGCGCCGGGTCCCGGCCTTTGTGGCCTGCGGCACCGACGACCCGTTCGAGCCCGAGGCAGCACGGTTTCGCGCGGCACTCGCGACCGCGACCGGCCATCAGGTGCCGGGCGGACTGCTGCCCGGATGCCACGATGGCGCTTTCTGGCTGCGCACTATGCCGGCCGCGCTCGAGTTCATCAGCGCGCACCTCGGCGATTCAGCGTCCGCGGGCTGACTGCCGCAATCGCGACGCCAGGCGCCCGGACGTTGCCGTTCCTGATGATGAAACTACCGCCGGGAAGCCGAAGAGGGACGCCTGAGAGCGTCCCTCACCCGTCGGTTTTGCTGGCCACCAACGCTCGTCAGGTGAGCGCAGGCTCACGAACCGGAGCTAGCAGGTCATGACCGACTGAGGCAATGAGCACATCATTCTCATCCTGGAGCCGTGCAAGCTCGGCTTCCAGGTCACGTACTCGCTGCTGCAGGCGGCGCATCTCTGAGACCAAGCGGGGATCCGGCCCGCCGACGTGGCCGAGTAGAGCCTTTGCCATTGTGTAGGGTCCTCCACACTGAGTGACCAGAGTGGGCAGGCACGCAGACGCCGGAGATGGCTGCGCGCTGTTAACACCTTCATGGTCCCACCGTCAAGGGTAATCGGTCAAGTTTGGCAACGGTGCAGGTCACCCTGCCCGCCGGAGGGCTGACCGGCGCCCGGCAGTGACACAGCACGGACGAACCGCGCGGCAAACTCCGCCGTTTCCAGGGCTGCCATCAGGTATTTCCCGGCCGTTGGAAGCCATCAGGCGATACGCAACTCGGCACTAAAAGCGCCGGATCTATTACCCTGAGTGACCGAAATCATTACCGCTCGGTGAAGCCGGCAAATCCCCCGGCAGCCGCTGCCATGCGGTAGTTCACCCGCCCGACCCGGCCTGGCGTGCCCGCGCCCTCCAGCTTGCCAACCAGCGCCAGGCACTGGGCTTCAGGCCCCTCCGCGACTACCTTCACCCGGCCGTCCTCCAGGTTCTCGGCAAATCCGGTCAGGCCGAGTTCCAGCGCCCGTGCCCTGACCCACCAGCGGAAGCCAACGCCCTGCACCCGCCCTTGCACCCAGGCGGTGAGCCGGGTGCCGGGCGCCGCCAGGCCGTCGGTCACCACCGGCCGTTCCGCGGCCGCGGCTGACAATGCGGGCAGTAGTACGACGACCGGTTCATGAACGGATCGCGGCGAATCAGCGTGCCGCACCGGCGGCACGGTTCGCCTTCCCGGCCGTAGACGTTCAGCGACCTGTCGAAATATCCGCTCTGACCGTTCACGTTCACGTACAGGCTGTCGAACGAGGTTCCGCCGGCCGCGAGCGCTGCAGCGAAAACGTCGGAGACGGCCGACATCAGGCCAGCAATCTCAGCCCGCCGCAGTCTGTCGGTAGCCCGCGCGTAGTGCAGCTTCACCCGCCACAGAGCCTCGTCTGCGTAAATGTTGCCAATGCCACTGACCAGCGACTGGTCAAGCAGTGCGCGCTTCAGCCCGGTCTTGCGGCCCCGCATCCTGGCAACCAGCACGTCCAGGTCGAACGCGTCCTCCAGCGGATCGGGCGCTATGTGCGCTATCTGCGCGGGAAGCTCCGCCCCGTCCGCTGCCACCAGCAAGTGCCCGAAGGTCCGCTGGTCGGTAAACCGGAGGTCCGGTCCGCCATCGGTGAAGCCAAACCGGACGCGTACGTGCGGCGACAGCGCCGCAGCTGGCGGCCCCACCAGCAACTGACCGCTCATGCCCAGATGGGCCAGCATCGCGTCGTCGCCGACCGGCAGCCACAGGTACTTCCCCCGCCGCCGGGCGCCATCGAAGCTCCGGCCCGCCAGCCTGAGGACGAAGTCCACCGGCCCGGCCTCGTGCCGCCGGACTGCGCGTGGATGCAGCACCTGCACGGTCTCGATGCGCCTGCCGACCACGAGCTTCTCCAGGCCGCGCCGGACTACCTCGACCTCGGGAAGCTCCGGCACTGATCAGGCCCGGTCCTGGCCCTCAGGACCGCCGCGACCGGTGGCCTCCCGGCCTGCCAGGCCCTCGCTGATCGCGGTCCATGCTGCCTCGGCCGCCTGCTGCTCGGCCTCTTTTTTCGACCGGCCCTCGCCCTCGCCGTAGGTATGCACGCCGATCCGCACGAACGCCCGGAACGACTTCTGATGGTCGGGGCCGCTTTCCTCGACGTGGTACTCGGGCACGCCGAGAATCTCAGCCGCAGTGAGCTCCTGCAGGGACGTCTTCCAGTCCAGGCCCGCGCCGAGCCTTGCCGATCTGGCGATCACTGGATCGAACAGCCGGTGCACCAGCGCATCCGCGGCCGCCAGTCCCTGATCCAGGTAAACCGCTCCGATCACTGCTTCGAGCGTGTCGGCCAGGATCGAGGACTTGTCCCGGCCGCCGGTTCCTTCCTCGCCCTTACCCAGCTTCACGAACGCGCCAAGATCCAGGCCGCGGGCGACGGCGGCAAGCGCGCGCATGTTGACCACGGCTGCCCGCAGCTTCGCGAGCTGCCCTTCCGGCAGGTCGGGATACTGGCGGAACAGCGTGTCGGTCACGATCAGGCCGAGCACGGAGTCGCCGAGGAACTCCAGCCGCTCGTTCGTAGGCAGGCCGCCATTCTCGTAAGCGAACGAGCGATGCATCAGTGCCCGGTCAAGCAGCTCAGGCCCGATGGGCACCTGCAACGCAGCCGACAGCCCGTCCGAGCGCCCCGCAGACGTGTCAGTCACCAGCCTTCCTTCCGCCAGCGCCAGTTACCAGCGCGCCCTTGCCGGTAAGGACACGTCAGGAAGGGTTGATGACCTGACGCCGGTTGTAGGTGCCGCAGGTCGGGCACGCGGTGTGCGGCAGCTTCGGGTCGCGGCAGTTCGGGCAGGTCATGAGCTGCGGAGCCGTCGCCTTCCACTGCGCGCGGCGGGACCTGGTGTTGCTGCGCGACATCTTGCGCTTGGGTACTGCCACTTCAGTGCTCCTTCTGCTGGCCGGGCGCGGGGTCCGTCCGGTACGCCATCATTGCCGTCCGGCTTTCCCGTCCGGTACTTCTTCCTCCTCGGTCGGCGAGCCGGCTGGCTCGTCCGCCCGAAAGTCCTTCAGCACATCCCAGAGCGCGCCCCGCTGCTCGTGCTGGTGGCCCGGTTCGGCCTCCGCCAGCCGGATCCCGCACTCAGAGCACAGGCCTAGGCAGCCGTCCTCGCACAGCGGCGACAACGGCAGCTCAAGCACCACCGCATCGCGCAGCGCAGGCTCCAGGTCCAGCAAGCCGGAAGCGTCCAGCCAGTAGCTATCCGCCTCGTCCTCCTGACCGGCATCACCGGGAACCGCGTGATCCGGTAGCACGAACAGTTCCTGGAACCGCGCCTTCGTCGCCGAGGTGAACGGCTCCAGGCACCGGGCGCACTCGCCAGCAAGCGGCCCTGTCACCGTCGCGGTCACCAGCACGCCCTCGGTGACCCCTTCAAGCTGAACCTCCAGCTCAAGGTCAGCGCCGGCCGGGACCCTGGCCATCTCGACGCCCAGGTGCTCGGGCGCCGGGACCGTACGCGTCAGCGTACGGGCAGAGCCGGGGCCGAGGTCCCTGGTATCAAAGACCAGCGGATTACGGGAATCCAGGCCCTTTGGGTGCTTGGTGAGAGAATGTCGCATAGCTATTGGCTGGTAGAGCTGTGGCAGGCAAAGGTGGCAATGCGTTGGCGGGCAGTACAAACGCGCGGAGCCATGGCTCGCACGGCACCGACGGCCTAGCTTACCGGCTGGCCTGCAGCAATCCCAACTTGGCCGAGCGCGCTCCGATGGTCATGACTCGGCGAGCCGGGTGGTCAGCCGGCCCAGAACGGCTGCCGGGACCAGGCCGCTGACATCCCCGCCGAACTTCGCGAACTCCTTGACCAGGCTCGATGAGAGGAACGCATACAGCGGATTGGTGGTCATGAACAGCGTCTCGACGCCAGCCTGGTTGTAGTTCATCTGCGCCATCTGCATCTCGTAGTCGAAATCGGTGACGGCACGCAGGCCCTTCACGATCGCGGAGATGTCATTGCCGCGGCAGAAGTCGACGATCAGGCCCTCGAACCGGTCCACCTTGACGTTCCGGAGCGCCTTGGTCGCCTCCCGGATCAGCTCGACTCGCTCGGCCGCGGTGAACAGGGCATGCTTGCTCGGGTTCCGCACGACCGCCACCACGACCTCGTCGTAGAGCTGCGCGGCGCGGGAGATGATATCGAGATGCCCGTTGGTCACCGGGTCGAAGGAACCTGGGCAGACTACGCGCCGCACTGTCGGATTCACTCTCCCGTCAGGGATGTCGCAGCAGGCTGTGCGCCTGCGGCCAGACCGTACCAGAGGGTTGCCTCGCCATATCTGCGGGATCGGTCAGTTTCGTACCCGGTCGGCCATTCTGGCGGTCCGGACCGGGTCGACCGCTCGACCGCGACCAGCGCTCCGGGTGCCAGCCAGCGATGGCGGAGCAGCGCCGAGAGCATCTGGGTCAGCTCGTCGCCACCAACGGCGTAGGGCGGGTCGGCGAAGACGAAATCGCGCGCCGCAGCCTCGCCAGGGCCGCGCGCCAGCACCCGGTCCACCTTGTCGGTGACCAGCCGGGAGCCGGGCAGCCCGACCAGGGCGATGTTCTCCCTGATCACCCGCGCTGCCCGGCCGTCGGCCTCGACCAGCAGCACATCGGCTGCCCCTCGCGACAGCGCCTCGAGCCCGACAGCCCCCGATCCGGCGTAGAGGTCCAGCACCGCTGCCCCATCCAGCCCGCCCAGCAGGGCGAGCACAGTGGCGAACAGGCCCTCCCTGGCCCGGTCTGCCGTGGGCCTGGTGGTCGTGCCGGGTACCGTGGCGAGGCGACGCCCGCCTGCCTGGCCGGCAATGATGCGCGTCACCGGCCGCCTGCCCGCCGCCAGCATCCCGGCACGCTCATGCCTTGTCGAGGAACGTGGCCCGGTCCAGGTCGACCAGCGTGCGTACCGCCTCGGCCAGGCCAGGCTGGCCCGCGAGGTCCGGATCGGCGTCGACCAGCACGGTGGCTTCCTCCCGCGCCTGCCCGATCAGGTCCTCATCGTCCAGCAGCCGGAGCAGCTTAAGACTGGACTTGCGGCCAGCTTGCGCGGTGCCGAGCACGTCGCCTTCGCGGCGCTGCGCCAGGTCGATCCTCGACAGCGCGAACCCGTCCACGGTGGCGGCCACCGCGTCCAGCCGCTCGCGGGCCGGGGATGCCGCCGGCGCCTCGGTGACCAGGAGGCACAGGCCGGGGTCAGTGCCGCGGCCGACGCGGCCGCGAAGCTGGTGCAGCTGGGATACGCCGAACCGGTCCGCGTCCATGATCACCATCACGACCGCGTTCGGCACGTCCACGCCGACCTCGACCACGGTCGTGGTCACCAGCACGTCAACCTGTCCGGCCGCGAACGCGAGCATCACCTTGTCCTTGTCGTCGGGGGCCATCCGGCCGTGCAGGATGGCCAGCCGCAGCCCGCCTAGCTGGCCAGCTGAGAGCTCGGCGGCCAGGTCGACGACGGCGATCGGCGGGCGGACTCCGGTACCCGCATCGTCGCCGGGCTCGTCGGTCAGGTCCTCGCCACCGGCCGGGCCATCCCCGCCGATGCGCGGGCAGACCACGTAGGCCTGGCGGCCAGCCGCCACCTCCTCGCTGATCCGCTCCCAGGTCCTGGCCAGGTAATGCGGGCGCTCGGCGACCGGGACGACATGCGTACTGATCGGGGCCCGCCCGGCCGGCAGCTCGGTCAGCGTGGACACGTCCAGGTCGCCGAAGACGGTCATGGCAACGGTCCGCGGAATCGGCGTGGCGGTCATCACCAGCACATGCGGGCGTCCGTCACCGGCTTTGTCCCGGAGGGCGTCGCGCTGCTCCACCCCGAACCTGTGCTGCTCGTCGATGACAACCAGCCCCAGGTCGGCGAACTGAACCCGGTCCTCAAGCAGCGCGTGCGTGCCGATGATGATGCCCGCCTCCCCCGAGGCGGCCGCCAGCAGCGCCGCGCGCCTCGCCGTGGCGCCCAGCGAGCCGGTCAGCAAGGTGAGCCTGGTCGCGTGGTCGGCGCCGCCGAGCTGGCCGGCCATCCCGAACGGGCCGAGCAGGCCTGAGATCGACCGGTAGTGCTGTTGAGCGAGCACTTCAGTCGGCGCGAGCAGCACTGCCTGACCGGCCGCGTCCACCACTTGCAGCATCGCCCGCAGCGCGATGATCGTCTTGCCAGCGCCAACCTCGCCTTGCAGCAGCCGGTTCATCGGATGCTCGCGGGCCAGGTCGGCGGCGATGGTCGCGCCGGCCAGCTGCTGGCCAGCGGTCAGCTCGAACGGAAGCGTGGTATCGAACGCGGCGAGCAGCCCGCCATCGACCGGCGGGCGCGGGATCGCGCTGTAGTGTGCGGCGGCCGCACGGCGCTGGGCGAGCAGTACCTGCAGGGCGAAGGCCTCGTCCCATTTCAGCCTGCCGACGGCCCGGTGCACGTCGCCGTGGTCAGCCGGCCGGTGGATGCTCCGTAGCGCGTCGGCGTAGCCGGCCAGGCCATGCCGGGCCCTGATCTGGGCCGGCAGCGGATCGTCGGGCACATCCAGCACATCCAGTGCGACCCGGACCGAGTCGGCGATCTTCCAGGACTGGATCTGGCTGCTGGCCCGGTAGACCGGAATCAGCTCGGCAGCGAACTCGGCAGCACGGGCGCCCGCCGGCCTGTCCCCGAGCATCTCGTACTCCGGATGGGTGAGCTGCCGCTTGCCGCGGAAGCTGGACACCTGGCCGGAGAACAGGCCCCTGGCGCCGGGCCGGAGCTCCTGCTCGCGCCAGTCCTGCCGGCCGCGGCCGAAGAACGTCAGTGTCAGCCGCCCGTGCCCGTCGGTCACGATCGCCTCAAAAATGGTGCCAGGGCGGTTATGCATGCGCCGTACTGATACCGAGGCCACTTCCGCCTGCACGGTCACGTACTCGCCGTCGCGCAGCCCGACCAGCTCGGTCAGCTCGCCGCGCTTCTCGTAGCGACGCGGGTAGTAGCCGAGCAGGTCGCCGACCGTGTGCAGATCCAGCGCCGCGGCCAGCCGCTTGGCTGCCTTGTCACCAACGACCAGGCGAAGCGGGTCAGCGAATACCGCCACGCTGGCTACCTGCCTCCGGGCCGGGCCGGCAGGCTGCGCGCGCCGCCGGGTGCATTCTCCGCCGTCACCTCGCCAGGATAGGCCGCGGCACTGTCAGCTGGCCCGGCTCGCGCGGCACCCGGTTCGTCGGATATCCTTCGACGACCGGCATGGTGCGTGCCTGCCGGTGATCCATCTGACTCTCTTCCCAACTGGAGCGATCCCGTGGCTTCCGTCTGCGATGTGTGCGGCAAGGGGCCGGGCTTCGGCAACAACGTGTCGCACTCGCACCGCCGCACCCCGCGTCGCTGGAACCCGAACATTCAGCGCGTGCGCGCGATGGTCGGCAAGACGCCGCGCCGGCTGAACGTGTGCACCTCCTGCATTAAGGCAGGCAAGGTCACCCGCTAGCTGGCCGCCGCCTGCAGCAGGCGGCACGTTCAGCCGCTGGCCGGTGAACCGGCTAGCGGCCGATATCTGCCCGCAACTGCCAGCCGTGGTCGACCGGGCCGATCCCGGCGCCAAGCGGGAAGCCGGCGCCGATTGCCCCGGTCACGTATTCCTTGGCCATCCGCACCGCGCCGGGCACATCTTCGCCCCGGGCCAGGCCGGAGGCGATCGCCGACGCCAGCGTGCAGCCGGTGCCGTGCGTGTGCACGCTGGCGATGCGCTGGCCGGGGAACCGGATGAGCCGGTTGCCGTCGAACAGCAGGTCGACCGGGCTGCCAGGCAGGTGGCCGCCCTTCACCAGTACCCACTGCGGGCCCATTGCGATGATCATCCGCGCCGCTGCCAGCATCTGCGCCTCGCCGGTAATGGTCATGCCAGTCAGCAGGCCCGCCTCGAGGAGATTCGGCGTGACGACCGTTGCCAGCGGGAGCAGACGGTCCCGCACGGCATCCAGCGTGCCCGCCGACAGCAGGCTGTCGCCATGCTTGGATACCGCGACCGGATCCACTACCACAGGCGCCGCGACCTCGGCTAGCGCGTCGCACACCACCCCGACGATGGCCGCCGAGGCGAGCATCCCCGTCTTGATCGCCTGCGCGCCGATATCGCCCAGCACTGAGTCGAGCTGCGCCTGCACCGCCTCCGGCGGCAGTTCCCAGTAACCCTGAACCCCGACGGAGTTCTGCGCTGTCACGGCGCACACGACCGTCATGCCGTGCACGCCCAGGGCCAGCATCGTCTTCAGGTCGGCCTGGATGCCGGCGCCGCCGCCAGAATCAGAGCCGGCTATCGCGAGCACCCGAGGCGGAGGCAGCACCATGCCATTACCTTACGGGGCCGGGCATACCGCGACCGCAGCACGCGGCTGACCTCAGAACACCTTAAGCGTCCGGGCAGTCGCGAGCGCCGGCTCGTCGCCTGCCGCCTGCACGCCCAGATCCGCCCAGCCGCCGCGCTGAGTCACCCACCGGACGAGGGCCGGCGCGTCGGAGCTGATCGTGGCCATGGCCTGACCCGAACCGAACGGGATCAGCCGGGCGCCGGTGCCGGTGACCTGGATCTCGATTGTGGCCGCGATGGCTGCCGCCTTGTTCTGCTGGGGCAGGGCGGCGGCAATCCAGTCCAGGGCCGCTGCTACTCGCAGCTCGTCCGATGGCGGCGGCGGGCCGGTCAGCGGACCACGCGGGCCGAACAGATCAGCCCGGATGTGGGTGTAGTGGTCGAAACTATAGGCATGCGGCAGCACGGCGGCGGGATAGGTGCCGAGGTCGCCTAGCTCAACCTCGACGTCCATCTCCGCCAGGCCAGCCAGGCGATCCAGAGCGACGTCGCCGACCTCCTCGTACTCGGCCAGCACGTCCGCTGCCGGAATCCCCCGCCTGGCCTGCACCAGGCGGTCCTGCGCGAGCTCGGTGGCTAGCCCATCGACAGCTGGCAGCCGGGCCGGATCTACCACCAGCCAGAACAGGTTGCTCAGGTGCGTGAGCACATCCTGCACGGTCCACCCCGCGCAGCCCGAGGGCGCCGCCCATTGCGGCGGCGTCAGGTCGGCGCAGATCTTCACCAGCGCGGCTCGATCCGCCCTGATTGCCTCGACAGCAGCCGACATTGTGTTCCTTCCTTAGATAGACATGCTCTGTAAGATAGTGTCACTATGTCACTTCGGAACGTTGTGCACAAGGCGCCATGGTGAGCTACACAGATGGGATGGCTGACAGCCCGGCCGCGGACCTGCCCGGCGACCCGCGCGCCTCGCTGCGGGCCGAGCAGGTCGCGCAGACCAGGGCGGCCCTGGTCACGGCGGGTCGCCGGCTATTCGGGACGGCCGGATTCGCCGCTACGTCGGTGGAGGATCTTGCCAGTGCGGCACGGGTCACCACCGGAGCGCTTTATCACCACTTCCCCACCAAGGCCGCGCTGTTCGAGGCGGTCTTCGAGCAGGTTCATGCCGCCATGCTCGACGCCTCGATCCGGGCCAGCGAGGCCGCCGACGGGCCAGTCGAACTGCTGACAGCGGCCATCGGGGCATTCCTCGATCAGGTGCTCGAACCCGAGGTGCAGCGGATCATCATCACCGACGCGCCGGCGGTGCTCGGCCTTGCCCGGTTCACCGAGCTCGACGAGCGATACGCATACACGGGCTTCGTCGCCGCTCTGCAGGCGGCTACCGACTCAGGAGCCCTGCGGGTCGACGATCCCGGCACCCTGGCCAGGCTGCTGCTGGGGGCGCTGACCAGAGCCGGCCTGCTGATCGCTAGCTCGCCCCAGCCGACGGCGACCAGGGACGCCGTCGCCGCGACAATGCGCGCGCTGATCAGCGGATTCGCGCCACGAACGGGCTAGTTACCCGGCGTCGTGACTGCCGCCGTCAGTGACCGCCGCCGCCACCCAGGCCACCGCCACCGGGGCCCCCGCCGTAACCGCCGCCTGGCTGGCCGGCGCCGGGTTGCCCGTCGGGTCCCGCGGCGGTCACCTTGAAGCTGCAGGCTGCCCCGTCGAAGGTGCAGTGGGTCACCCTGCCGAGGCTGCCGGTGCCGAACACGCGGAAGCTGACCCCGCCTTGATCGGCTGGCTGGCCGAATTGCCCTTCAAACGGGCTGGCCGTACCACCGTCGCTGCTGGCCAGCTGGACCCACTCGGCACCGAAGACGTTCTCGATGCGGGTGCCCGGCAGCCGGAAGGCCAGCTGCCAGGAGCCAAGGGACCGCCTGCCGGAGATGGTGATCACCGCGCCGAACGAGTTGTGCCCGTGCCACAGCACGGTCAGCGTGAATCTCAGTCCGGCAATGCTCTGTCTGGCCGTCGCCGACTGCCCGGCCGCCGGGCGCTTGTGCACGTGCCTGATGGGCAACCGCTGACCCGGCACGGACGAGGTGAGTGAGCCCGAACCCTTCCCGCCAGGCACCTGACAGTTATGCAGCTGACAATGGACCGTCCCGATGGCGGGCGGGAAGCTGATGCTCGCGTGCGGCGAATGCAGCCACATTCCGGCCGCGATCACGAAGCCAGTGCTGGCCGCGAACCATGGCGTCACCAGCAGCCGGCGCACCACAGTGCGCATCCAGATGCCGCTGCCCGCAGCGGGGCCACCGAGGCCCGGAGCGGCCCGCACCGGACCGGCGGATGCCGGACTGCCGAAGACTGAACCAATCAGGGCCGAGCCCGCCAGAGCGCCGCCTGCAGCCGCGGCGTCGGCGGTGAGCATGATCGGCACCGTCGGCGTCAGATCAGGCGCGCCCGCCTCGACGAGCGCTGGCTCAGGCGCTGCCAGCACGTCATTGAGCGAGACGCGACGGCTCGGACTCTCAGTCCGCCGGTGCGCCCTGTGCCTTGGCAGGCGCTCTCTGCGATGGCTAGGCATTCAAGGGGGTTATATCAACTCGTCGGCTGATCGGCCATAGCCTTCGCGGCTCAACTGTGGCGGGCCGACCGATAACCGCGCTGGCTTCCGGAAATGATCCCAGCCGCCGGGCGACTGCCAGGGGGCCGAATCCACCAGCAGGCCGACTCCGGCCCGGACGCTGCCGATCACCGTCCAGCCCGCTGGCATCTGCTCGCCTGCGCCGAAGGTAGCCGCCAGAGCGTGATCCTCGCCGCCGGTCAGCACCCAGTCGAGCGGGTCGGCACCGAGCTCGCGGCCGGCGATCTCGAGCTCAGCTGGCACTGGCAGCGATGCGGACTGTACATCGAGGCACACCCCGCTGGCAGCGGCGACGTGACCGAGATCTTGCACCAGCCCGTCACTGATGTCGATCATGGCGCTGGCTCCGGCAGCTGCGGCCTGCGGGCCGGCCTCGTACGCCGGCTGCGGCCGCTGGTGCGCCAGCACCAGTTCGGCCAGTTCGGGTCGCAGGTTCCCGGCGGTGGCCACGCCCCCGGCGTGGCCGGACTCGATCAGCGCCAGTCCGGCCGCCGACCAGCCGAGCCGGCCGCTCACCGCGAGCCTGTCCCCCGGCCTGGCGCCGGCTCTGGTCACCGGCGCGCGGCCCGCCAGGCTGCCCAGCGCGGTGATGGCGAGCATGACCGTGTCGGCGCTGGTGACGTCGCCGCCGGCGACCGTCGCCCCGGCCCGCTCGCACTCGGCCACCAGGCCGCGGGCCACGTCCAGCACCCACGCCGCCGGCAACTCGCCCGGAACGGCGAGACCGAACAGCAGCGCGCGCGGCTGTGCGCCCATGGCGGCGATATCGGCGAGGTTCTGCGCGGCAGCCTTGATGCCGATATCCAGGGCTGGCGACCAGTCACGGCGGAAATGCCTGCCTTCGATGAGCAGATCGGTGCTGGCTACCACGCGCCCGTCCGGAGCTGGCAGGACCGCGGCGTCGTCGCCAACGCCGACGACGGCCGCCTCATCCGGCGGCAGCACGGACCGGATAGCAGCAATCAGCCCGAACTCGCCGAGATCGGCAACAGAAATGACAGCCTCCCTGGCTCGCCCAGTCGCTGCAGATCACGGCGCGTCCCTGCGATAGCGTTACCGTGACAACCACGACCGTGGAGGGCGACATGGTGCAGGCTTACATTCTCGTCCAGACCGAGGTCGGGAAGGCAGCCGAGGTCGCCCTCGCAATCGGGCAGATTACCGGTGTCACCCAGGCCGACGATGTCACTGGACCGTACGACGTGATCGTCAGGGCAGAGTCCGACAACGTCGACGACCTGGGTCGGCTCGTCGTCGCGCAGATCCAGGGAGTGGCAGGCATCACCCGGACGCTCACCTGCCCGATCGTTCACATTTAGGTTCGCCGGACCGCACTGGCTGCGACAGCAGCGCGGCGTGCCGCGCGGCAGCGGCGCGGTCTGCCGTACTCAGGACGGAATGCCGCCCGCCTTGGCCAGCACGGCCAGCGTGTGCGGCCCGAGCCCGATGTCGGCCGCCGCCCGCAGGTCGTCGACGGTATCGACGTCCCGGCGCAGGCCGGGCACATCATCGCCGAGGTCGAGTTCGGCTGCGCCGGCCGCCAGGTGCCGGTCTCGCGACGCCACTCCGTACTCCGGCCGGAAGGTCGCACCTGGCCCGGCCGCATACAAGGTGGTGCCGGTGCCGTCAGCGTCTGGCACGAAGGCGCTTCGGCTCCCGGTCGCGGCCAGCGCCGCAGCCAGTTCGGCTGGCCTGAGCGCAGGCAGGTCGCCCGCCAGCGCCGCCCGGCCACGGTCCGGCCAGCTCGCGAGCGAGTATGCGCCGCCGTGCCTGATGGCAGCGTTCAGGCCGGCCGCAGGCAGGTCCTCGAGCACCATGGCACCGAGGTCGGCGGCGAGAGCGGTTACCGCCGCGTCGTCGGTGATCACCAGCACGCCCGCGACATTGCTGGCCGCCACCGCCGCGGCGATCGTATCCGCGGCCATGGCCAGCGCGAGCTCGGCCCGGAACTCACCTGCTAGCCCGGTGAGTCTCGATTTGGCCTGGGCAAGTACCTTGACGGGGACCACCAGCGACCAGCTCAGCGCGGCCTCACGTGCGACTTCGGGTGCCATGCATATGATCCTCCCGCGACGCCTCGACAGGGCGTCGCCGGACCGGACAGACTGGGCAGTCACTGGCCACCGTTACGGGCCGGAGGGAAGCGATGGCAGGCAAGAAGGCGCGCAAGCCGGCTGACGGCAGCTATTCCAACGCGTGGCGGAATGCCTCGAAGATCATCCTGCGGCCGGGCATCCGGATGATGATGCGGCTGGACTGGCGCGGCCAGGAGAACATTCCGGCCGAGGGCGCCACCATCCTGGCCGCCAACCATCTGTCCTACATGGATATTTTTGCTGTCTCGCTGTTCGCCGACAGCGCCCGCCGTTATCCGGTTTTCCTGGCCAAGTCGTCGCTGTTCTCCATCCCGGTCATCGGCACGATCATCGGCAGGCTCGGTCAGCTGCCGGTCTATCGCGGTCAGGCGGACGCTGCGCTAGTGCTGAAGCAAGCGGCCGAGCTGGCCGCCAAGAATGATGCCTGCGTGATCTTCTATCCCGAGGCCACCGTGACCAGGGATCCCGAGCAGTGGCCAATGGTGTCCAAGACCGGCGTGGCGCGGCTGGCCCTGGAAGCCAATATCCCGGTTGTCCCGATCGCCCACTGGGGCGCGCAGAAGATCCTGCCGTACGGCAAGTACGTGCCCAAGTTGCTGCCGCGCAAGACCGTTCAGATCGTGGCCGGCCCGCCGGTCGATCTGTCGGAGTTCGCCGGGCAGCCACTGACCAACCAGGTGCTCCGGGCCGCGACCGACAAGATCATGGCCGACGTCGCGTCGCTGCTCGGCGGACTGCGCGGGCTGACCCCGCCGGCCGAGCCGTACCATCCCGCCGTGGCCCGCCGCAAGATGCGGCAGGACCTGCGCGCACTTGCCAGCGACAAGGACACGGCCGACAGCGACTCCCGCTCTGGCGGCGGATCTGGCGCCGGAGCGCCTGACTCGTGAGAGCTGCCGTGCTAGGCGCCGGGGCCTGGGGAACTACATTTGCCCAGGTGCTCTGCGACGCAGGCACCCCGGTGCTGCTCTGGTGCCGGCGGCCGGAGCTGGCTGAGGTCATCAACGCCAGCCACGCGTCCCCTGACTACCTGCCAGGCGTGTCGCTGCCGGGGACGCTGCGGGCGACCGCCGATCCCGCCGAGGCGCTCGCGGAGGCCGAGCTGATCGTGCTGGCCGTGCCCGCGCAGACGCTGCGGCAGAACCTGGCTGGCTGGCAGCACCTGATCCCGCCTGGTGCCCTGCTGGTCAGCCTGATGAAGGGCATCGAAGTCGGCACCGGTCACCGGATGAGCCAGGTCATCGCGGAGATCTCCGGCGCGCCGCCGGGCCAGATCGCGGTTGTCTCCGGGCCGAACCTGGCGCCGGAGATCGCCGCCAGGCAGTACAGCGCGACCGTGGTGGCGTGCACCGACGAGAGCGTCGCCGACGAGCTGCAGAAAGCTTGCCACACCAGCTATTTCCGCCCTTACACCAATCCTGACGTGGTCGGCTGCGAGCTCGGCGGCGCCGTCAAGAACGTCATAGCGCTGGCTGTCGGCATCGCCGTGGGCATGGGACTGGGCGACAACACAAAGGCCATGCTGATCACCAGAGGGCTGGCCGAGATCGCCAGGCTTGGTGCCGCGCTCGGCGCGGAGTCGCATACCTTTGCCGGGCTGGCCGGCCTCGGTGACCTGGTGGCTACCTGCAGCTCGCCGATGTCGCGGAACCGTACCTTCGGCGAGAGGCTCGGCCGCGGGGTGCCCCTCGCGGAGGTGCTCGCCAGCACCAACCGGGTCGCCGAGGGGGTGCAGTCGGCTCATTCTGTGCTCCAGCTGGCCAGGAGGCACGACGTGGAGATGCCGATCACCGAGGTGATTTTCGGGGTTCTGCATGAGGGGCTCGATATCGGACAGGCAGTCCTGCTGCTAGCCAGCAGGAGCGCCAAGCCAGAGCGCTATGGCATCTGAGCCGTCGCTAGCACGGGCACGAAACGGGGACTGGAGGATTGGTGAGCGAGCAGCGCAAGATCAAGGTGGCGGTAGTGTTCGGCGGCCGCGGGCCTGAGCATCCGGTGTCCTGCATGGGCGGGGGGAACATGCTCGGCGCCATCGACCGCGACCGGTACGACGTCATCCCGATAGGCATCACGACAACGGGCGCCTGGGTGCAGGTAGCCGACGCGCCAGAACGGCTTGCCGTCACCGACGGCCAGCTGCCCACGGTTGCCGCGGTGGCCGAACCCGGCTCCAGCGTGGTGCCGTGGGCCGGCAGCGCGGCCCCAGCCGCCTCCGTGGCCGGCAGCGCGGCCCCAGGCGCCGCCGTGGTCGCCGCCGCGCCCGGTCAGATCCCGCACCTGTTCGGCGAGGTCGACGTGGTCCTGCCGGTCCTGCACGGCCCGTACGGCGAAGACGGCACTCTGCAGGGGCTGCTGGAGATGGCCGGGGTGCCCTACGTCGGCGCGGGCGTGCTGGCCAGCGCGGTCAGCATGGACAAGGAGTACATGAACCTGATCTTCAGGGCCAAGGGCCTGCCAGTCGGGCCGTACGTCGCGGTGCGCGAGCTGGACTGGCCCGGCATGACTGCGGCCGAGATCCGGGCCGCGGCCGACTCGGTCGAAGCCAAGCGCGCCGTCGACGAGATCGCCGCGCTTGGCTGGCCGCTGTTCGTGAAGCCGGCCAGGGGCGGCTCGAGCATCGGCACCTCGAAGGTGCATGACGTCGCGGAATTGCATGAGGCCATGGCCACCGCCCGCGAGTACGACCCGAAGATCCTGGTGGAGGCCGCCATTGACGGCGTCGAGGTAGAGGTCTCGGTGCTGCAGGGCATCGACGGCGCGCCGCCGGACACCAGCCTGCCCGGCCAGCTGGATGTCGGTGGCGAGGAGTTCTACGACTTCGACACCAAGTACATGGAGTCCGCGAGCAAGATGCTGATCCCGGCGCCGATCCCGGACAGCGCGATCGCGCAGATCCGCCGCCTAGCTGCCGCGGCGTTCGACGCGGTGTCCTGCGAGGGACTGGCACGGGTCGACTTCTTCTACACCTCCGACGGCCAGATCCTGGTGAACGAGATCAACACCATGCCAGGCCTGTCGCCCACGTCGTACTTCCAGAAGATGTGGGAGGCGACCGGGCTGCCGTTCCCGCAGCTCGTCGACAGGCTGCTGCAAACAGCCCTGCGGAAGCGGCCGGGCCTGCGGTAGCGCGCGCTCTAGCCGGCCCGGAGCCGCGCGGACCGCAGGAAGTTGCCGATCAGCCTGGCTCCGGTGGCAGTCAGGATGGACTCCGGGTGAAACTGCACGCCATCGACCGGGTGGCGGCGATGCCGGATAGCCATCGGCAGCCCGTCGCTGGTTCGCGCGGTCACCGACAGACTGGCTGGCAGCTCTGCCGCGACCAGCAGCGAGTGGTACCGGGCCGCGGGAAACGATGACGGCAGCCCGGCGAAAATGCCCAGCCCATCGTGCTGGACGCGCGATGCCTGCCCGTGCCGGGGCTTGACCCGCTCGACCCGGCCACCGTAAGCGACCGCGATGGCCTGGTGCCCGAGGCAGACACCGAGCACTGGCGTGCTGCCGTCGAGCGCCCTGACCACATCGATGCAGACGCCCGCATCGGCCGGTGCACCCGGGCCCGGCGAGATGACCAGTGCTGTCGCGCCGAGGGCAACCACCTGCGCCGCAGTTACCTCGTCATTCCGCACGACCTCGACCTGCGCACCCGCCGCGCCCAGCAGGTGCACCAGGTTGTAGGTGAACGAGTCGTAGTTGTCGATGACGAGCACCAGCCCTGCAGCGTCGCGCCGAGCGACCGCCTGCCGTCGGGTCGCGCCGGGTCGCGCCGCCAGTTCCGCACCGGCCGCCTGATAGTCAGCTGGCGGCCGCCCGTCGTGCAGCGCGCGGGCGAGCCTGATGCCGGCCGGCCCTGGCTGCCAGCCTCCGGGCCGGCCGTCGGCGGCGAGCACCGGTAGCAGTCCCTGCACCGCACTGGTCACGAAGACCTCGCTCGCGGCCAGCAGTTCGGCCGCTGTCAGCGAGCCGGCGACGACCGGCAGGCCCTCGTCGCGGGCCGCCGCGAGGACGCGCGCGCGGGTCACACCCGGCAGGATCCGGCCGTCCGCAGCCGGTGTTCGCAGCACTCCGCCTATCACCGCGAACACGTTCGCCCGGTCGGTCTCCAGCACCTCGCCAGCGGCGTCGAGCAGCAGCAACTGCTCATCCGGTCCGAGTTCCGATCGCGCGGCCAGCTGGCAGAGCAGCCTGCGGTCCGCCCACTGATGCTGGCCGAGACCGGCCAGCTGGTCCGGCAGCCAGACCGTACGCAACCGGGCACCCGGGCCGTCCAGCGGCCAGGGACCGCTCCGGTCGAAGTCCACCTGGCACTGCAGCGGCCCGCCGACCGGCTTTACCGTAATGCGCAGCCTGCCGGAGCCACCGCGGTCCAGGCAGCCGGACAGCTGGCTGGCCAGTCCCGGCGGCAGCTCCTTGCCGTACAGCGCACGGGCGCTGGCAGCCAGCCGGGCCAGGTGCGCTGCCAGCCCGTCGGGCTCGCCCTGGCACACCCGCAGTGCGGTGACGATCCCAGCGGCCGGCCGCGGCCACAGCGTGACCGCCGCCGCGCGAGCGCTGGCGGCGGGCTCGGATCTGCCGGCGCCGCCGAAACCGCCGCCGATAGCCGCTATCAGCGGACGCGCCTTGACCAGGCACTCGGCGAACTCGGCAGCCGGGTCGGAGGCGGCCACGATGCCGCCGCCCGCGCCGAGCCAGACCCGCCCGGCGGCGAACTCGAACGTCCGGATCGCCACGTTCAGCTCCAGGCCGGCCACCGGGCTGCGATATCCGATCGCGCCGGTATAAGCCTCGCGCGGGACAGCTTCCAGTTCGGCGATGACTTCCATCGCGCGCACCTTCGGGGCTCCGGTCACCGATCCGGGCGGGAACGTGGCCGCGATCAGGTCGAGGTCAGTCTGCCCGCTGGCGAGCTCTCCGCGCACATCGGACACGAGGTGCCAGACGCCCGGATGTGGCTGGGCAGCCGCCAGCCGCGGCACAATCACCGAGCCGGGGCGGCACACCCTGGACAGGTCGCTGCGCATCAGGTCGACGATCATCACGTTCTCGGCTCGGTTCTTGGCCGACGCGGACAGCTCTCGGCGCTGGTCGTCAGCCGTGGCCGGGGCGTCCGAGCGCTCGCTGGTGCCCTTGATCGGGCTGCTGCGGACCGTGGTTCCGGTCCGGCGCAGGAACAGCTCGGGCGAGAAACTCGCGACCGCCTGGTCATCGGACATGCGCAGGAACGCCGCGTACGGCGGCTTGAGCCGTTCGACCCCGGCACAGAACATGTCGAGTGGGTCACCCGTGCAGGCCGCCTCCAGCCGGAGGGTGATGTTCGCCTGGAACATGTCGCCGGCCTCGATGAGCCCGACCGCCCTGGCAACTGCCTGCCGGTGCTCGGCAGCTGCCGGAGTCAGCTCGAAATCACCGCACTGGTACGGCGGTGAGTCGGGCATCCGGGCGTCCCGTGAGGTCACGGCCCGGATCCGCGCCGTGAGCTCGGCGAGCCTCGCCGCTATCGCGGCCCGCTCTACCCGGTCGTCCGCCGGCCCGAGCAGCGCCTCGAACACCCAGTCACCGGTGCACGGATCCTGCACCAGGACGTTGTCGTAGCGGCCGAACCAGCAATCCGGCAGCCGCCGCGGGCCGCCCGGAGCTGGCGGCAGCGTGTGCAGCCACCCGGCGAAGCCATAGCCCAGATATCCGATCCAGCCGCCGCCGAACCTGGCAGCTCCGTCGCCCGCTGGCGCGGTCAGCCCGTCGGAGAGCGGCGGGAGCGCCAGCGCGCCGGCTGATCCGGGCGCGCCGGCAGCGTGGCGTTCGACCACCTGCACAGGCGCCGAGCCCAGGACCGCACCGCTGCCGGCCCACGCACCGGTCAGCGCCACCGGATGCGGGTCACGCCGGAGCAATCGCAGCACGTCCGGCGGGCTCAGGCCGGATGCTTCCGGCAGGTCGCGGCGCATCACCCGGACTGCACCCATCCGCCGCTCCGCGTCCGGCTCCGTGCTGTCGGCAGGCCCAGTGGTCACGGCAGGCTGTGCTCCCCGGCACTAGTGGGCCCGGCAGGCCCGCACCGTGCGGAAGCGGCTGCTTCCGCACGGTGCGTGCTGACTTGCAGGTTTCGGAAAACGGGCAAAGTCAGCCTAATAGCAGATGGGCGGGCAGCCACCTGACCCGCCCGCCGGCACGCGCTGACGCCCGCCAGCGCGCTTCCGCCGCGAACCGCTACTTGCCGTTCACCATCGCCTTGAAGTCGGCGCCCGCCCGGAATTTGGGTACCGAGGTCTTGGGCACCTTTATGGACGCGCCGGTTGCCGGGTTCCGCGCTGTGCGGGCCGGCCGGACCTGCTTTTCGAAAACGCCGAAACCGGTGATCGACACTTTGTCGCCACCCGCGACTGTTTCCTGGATTGTGTCGAGGACGGCGTTGACCGCCTCGGCTGCCGTCTTCTTATCCCCCATGCGGCCAGAAATCGCGTCGATCAGGTCACGCTTGTTCATTTACTCACTCCTGCGGTTCCCCCAAGCGGGAGGTCGCGCGGACTGGGAAGCCGGGCTCGCGACCTCTGATGGCCCTGAAAGTAAGGGCTCAAGCGTCATCGTACAAACACCTTCGGAAAAAAGGCATCGTGTCGGCGCTCAGCGGATTGCCAACGGCAGGCAGGCCGGTTCGAACCAGAAGTATTACGAATTTTCCTCGTGCTTTGCATATGCCGGAAATTTAGCCGCAGCTTTATCCAGCGCCGTCAGGAATACAGCCAGGCGGCGCTCGCCGCAAGCGTCATCAGCACCGGCTGCCTTGACCGCGTCGCAGACCGCGATGAACTGGCGGTGCAGCCGCGCGGCCAGCGGCAGCGGCAAGTCGAGGGCTGCCAGCCGGGCGCGCGCCTCGGCCAGCCGGGCCGCGAGTGCGCTGCACGACGCGGAATCCCGCCGCGGTGGCGGCGAAAAGTCGGGCATCAGTCTCCCTGGTGTGCGCGGCAGGAGAAACCATACGCTGCCGAGGTCGCCCGACCGCGGTCAGGTGCTGGCCCGGCACCGGGTCTTTGGGCCTTCGCCGGCGGGTCCTTGGGCCACTGCCGCCCGCAGCGGCTTCACGGTACTGTCCATACTTGACATTGCGGCTTGGCGCCAGGCCGCTAACCAGCCCCCGGCGACCGAGCGAGGTCTGTCCATGAAGGTATCCGTGGTCAAGGAGACCGCGTCCGGTGAGCGCCGGGTAGCGCTTGTGCCGGAAGCCGTGGTGAAGATGCGCACGGCTGGCCTGGATGTGCTGGTGGAGTCCGGCGCCGGCGATGCCGCCTGGTTCACCGACGACACGTACGCCGAGGCCGGCGCCAGCATAGTCAGCCGAGCCGAGGCACTGGCGGCCGACGTCGTGCTGATGGTCGGCAAGCCTGACCCGGCGGCAGTCTCGGCGTTCCGGCCAGGCCAGGTGATCATCGGATTGCTAGCGCCGCTGACCGACCGGGAGCTGACGGCCAGCCTCGCAGCCACCGGCGTGACCGCGGTGAGCATGGACATGATCCCGCGCACGCTGCCCAGGGCCCAGCCGATGGACGCACTCTCGTCGCAGGCGAACATCGCCGGCTACAAGGCGGCGCTGATTGCCGCCGCCGAGTACGGCCGCTTCTTCCCGATGCTCATGACCGCGGCCGGCACGGCCAGGCCTGCCAAGGTGCTGGTGCTTGGTACTGGCGTGGCCGGCCTGCAGGCCATCGGGACCGCACGCCGGCTCGGCGCTATCGTGAGCGCCTACGATGTGCGGCCCGAGACCAGGACCGAAGCCGAGTCTGTGGGCGCCACGTTCATCGAGCTCAGCTCGGTCGGACCCGCCGCAGGTGAAGGCGGTTACGCCCGCGCGCTGACCGACGACGAGCGGGCCGCGCAGCAGCAGGAACTGACCGGGCATATTGCCCGGCACGACGTCGTGATCACCACAGCCCAGGTGCCGGGCCGGCGGCCGCCGCTGCTGGTGACCGAGGACGCGATCAAGGAGATGGCGTCGGGGTCTGTGATCGTCGACATGGGCGCCAGTGAGCTCGGCGGCAACGTGACTGGCTCGGTACCTGGCCAGACTATTGTCACCGAGAACGGGATTACCATCGTGGGCGCCGCCGGGCTGCCGTCCAGCATGCCCGCGGCTGCTTCCGCGATGTACGCGCGCAACGTGAGCGCGCTGCTCTTCCATCTGGTCAAGGACGGCGAGCTGGCGCTCGACGCGGAGGACGAACTCCAGGCCGGTGTGATCATCACCAGGGACGGCAACGTCGTCCATCCAGCGCTAGCCGAAGAAGGAGCTGCCCGTGTCCACGGCGCTTCTCGTTGACGTCACGATCTTCATCCTCAGCCTCTGGATTGGCTTCGAAGTCATCAGCAAGGTGCCGGCCACCCTGCATACGCCGCTGATGTCGGCGGCGAACTCGATCCACGGCATCGTGCTGGCGGGCGCGATGCTGATCGCTGTCACCGCCAACAACGCCATCGGGTACGTCATCGCGTTCGTCGCGGCCGCTTTCGCGGCCATGAACGTGGTCGGCGGCTACGTGGTCACCGGCCGGATGCTGAAGATGTTCCGGAAGCGGCCGGCCGTCCCGGCGCCAGCCGCAGCGGCAGCCGTGACAGCGGCCGCGGCTAATGGCTCCAGCCAGGCCGGTCAGACCCAGAGCCAGGCCAGCAACGGCCAGCGCAGCAAGGACACCTCCGAATGAGCACCTTCACCTGGGTCACCCAGCTGCTGTATGTCGTGGCTGCGTCCGGCTTCGTGCTCGGCCTGCACCTGATGAACAACCCGGCCACCGCCCGGCGCGGTAATCAGGTCTCCACTTGCGGGATGATCGCTGCCGTCGGCATTACCCTGGCGATCGTCATTCACGACGGCGGGATCACCGCCACGGGCTGGACCGTGATGATCGCTGGCGCGCTCATCGGCGGCGCAGCCGGGCTGTACTCGGCCAGGACCGTGCAGATGACCGCGATGCCGCAGCTGGTCAGCATCTTCAACGCGGTGGGTGGCGGCGCGGCCGCGCTGGTTGGCGTGCATGACTACACGCAGGCCGGGTCGGCCGTGTCGGCGACCACGTCGGTGACGACGCTGCTCGACGTGATCATCGGCGCGGTCACGTTCTCGGGCTCGATCATCGCGGCCGGGAAGCTGCAGGGCGTGATCAGCTCGGCACCGGTGACGTTCCCTGGCGCCCGGATCGTGAACCTGCTGCTCGCGGTCGTCGCGCTGGGTGCTGGCGGATTCATGATCGCCTCGCCGAGCGTGGCGCTGCTGGCCGTGGTCATCGTCGCGGCACTCGTCTTCGGGGTCTCGATGGTGATGCCGATCGGCGGCGCCGACATGCCGGTGGTCATCTCGCTGCTGAACGCGTTCACCGGTACCGCCGTCGCGATGGCCGGATTCGTCATCGGCAACTGGGCGATGATCATCGCGGGCGCGCTCGTGGGTGCCTCCGGCGGCATCCTCACCAAGCTGATGGCCGACGCGATGAACCGGTCGATCCGGAACATCATCATCGGCGGGTTCGGCACCGGCGATGCCGTCGCCGCGGTAGCCGGGCCCGGCGGCGACGTGAAGTCCATCGCCGCTGACGACGCTGCGATCCAGCTCGCCTACGCCTCTAAGGTCATCATCGTGCCCGGCTACGGGCTGGCCGCTGCGCAAGCCCAGCACGAGGTGGCCGCGCTGGCTGACCAGCTTGAGTCGCATGGCGTGGAGGTCAGCTACGCGATCCACCCGGTTGCCGGGCGGATGCCTGGCCACATGAACGTTCTGCTCGCCGAGGCTAACGTGCCCTACCCGCAGCTGAAGGAGATGGACGAGATCAACCCCGAGTTCGCCAGGACCGACGTGGCACTGGTGATCGGGGCGAACGACGTGACCAACCCGGCCGCCCGGCGGCCGGGGACCGCGATCTCCGGCATGCCGATCCTGGACGTCGACCAGGCCAAGAGCATCATCGTGGTCAAGCGCTCGATGGGCCACGGCTACGCGGGCATCGACAACGAGCTCTACGTCGACCCCAAGACGAGCATGTACTTCGCCGACGCGAAGAAGGCGCTGGCGGAGATGACGGCCGCGGTCAAGACGCTGGTCGGCTAGCTGCCCGCGGCAGGCTTCGGCGGCAGCCGCCGGAGGTCATCCCCGGTGAGCTCACCAGTGGAGATGAGCAACGCCGCGAGCTCGTCCAGTGCGCGCGGCCCGCGCAGGCCGGGCACGCCGATCCGCACATAGCGGTTGCGGATGTTCTCGCAGCGCTTCGACACCGTATGCGGCTGCCAGCCGATGCGTTCGGCGGCCTCCCTGGCGCTGCGCGGTGCGGCCGCACCCGAGTGCTTCCAGGTGAGGTAGTCCTCGAAACGCGCGGCGAGCACGAGCCTGTCGCTGTCGCTCAGCGGCGCCCGCAGCTTGGTGCTGGTGACCGTGCGCTCCGGCACGACCTCGCTCACCGGCTCGGTGACCTGCTGCTCGCCGGTCTCGTCTTCGTCGGGCTCATCGTCCAGGTCAGGCAGCCGAACCCGGATCGTGTAGCTGGCCAGCATGCCGTCGATACGCACCTTGGCGTGCCATTGCTGGATGGGCAGCGACATGCCCGGCGGGATATCGGCCCGGAAACCAAGGTCCCCGGACAGGTAGAGCATGGAAGAGGCGCTCGCATTCACCAGCCACCAGCAGCCGGCCCGCCACTCAAAGCTGCCGGCGTTCCGCGAGACTCCGCGGTCGTCGTTCGGCATGACGGCGGTGCAACTGGACGCTCGGCCGAAGGTGAAGGTCTCCGCCGGCTTGAGCCGCCAGGTCCCGGTCTCGAACATGACGATCAGAAGCACGGTCGGACCCCAACACCCATCTCGTTCCGGCACACCGAAGGTAACCGGACCATAAAGGAACGGAACGGACGCGTCAACCGGCCTCGCGGGTTCCGTCGCTGGGGAGCACGCCCCGGCTGGGGAGCCCTCCCCTTGTTCAGCCGGCGGCCCGAACCGGACCATGTGATCAGGGCGCTGCGCCACCGGGCGGCGCCCCGGCACAGAACCCGTTACCTCCTCGAGAGGGTACGAGCGCCCGCGGCGCCGTCGAGACGGGGGCGGGCACGGCAGCCGGCACTTCCGCGCCCGCAACTCGACGGCACCGCAGGCGCGCCCACGACCCACTGACGGCCAACGCGACGGGGCCCGGCGGCGCGGATCCTCCCGCGCCGCCGGACCTCCCCGGCTAGCCAGCCTGCGGCCGGACCGCTCAGTCCGGACCGCCCGTACCGTCAGCCGGCGTTGGCCTGAACCTGCGCCGGCGTCACGTAAGCCCGCTCGGTGAGCTGGTTCGAGCCAGTGAAGCCGGAGACCGCGAAGCCGCTGAAGGTGTTGTGGTAGGAGTTGAAATCCTCCGGCCCGGTCGCGCCGCCATAGTTGATCTTCTTGCCGGCCTTGAGCAGTGCGACGCAGGACGAGTAGGTGTAGCACGCAGTACCCGGCGGGTTCGAGACCTTCGTGATGTAGCTGACCCAGATCTTCGGATCGGTAGAGTGCGCCGCGGTCATCGCGAGGGCCGAGATGATCACCGAGTCGTACATGTTGTAGGACGAGCTCAGGATCTGAGTGGTGTGATACACCGCTTGGTAATCCGACAGGTAGTGCTGGTAGGCCGGGCCGCCGGGGGACGCGCCAGACACGGTGAACAGCAGCTTAGATGCCTGCGGCTGGCCGAACGCCTGAGCATAGCCTGGCGAGCCGAGTACATCCTCGCCAACCACCGGGATCTTCAGGTCGCCCAGCTGCTTCATGTCGGAGAACACGGTGGTCGCGGTCTGCTGATCGAAGGCAGCAAAGATCACCTGAGGATGCTTCGCGAACGCGCTGGTGATCTCCGTGCGGTAGGAACTCTGGTCCGGCACGATCGTCTCATTGGCCACAACGCTGCCGCCCTGCTTCACGTACGACTTGGTGAGCGGGGCCACGAGGCCCTGAGTGTTGGCGGAGTTGTCGAAGATATATGCAGCGCGCTTGTAGCCGTGGCTGATGGCGTAGTAGGCCATGGCCACGACCTCGGCCGAGTCCGAGGCGGTGGTGCGGAAGACATACGGATACTGCATGTGGTCCAGTTGAGTGGTGCCGCCGATCACGTAGTCGACAACGTGGTTCGGGTCGAACTGGTTGATCACCGACATGATGGTGAGCGAGAACGGCCCGACGATAAAGTCCGGGCTCGACAGCATGAGCTTCCGCAAGGCGGGGACGGCGTCCACCGCATCGCCAGCGTCGTCAGCGCTCACGGACTTCAGCATCTTGCCCATGACCCCGCCGTGGTGGTTGACGTCCCATACCGCGGCCGCGTCACCGTGGGTGGCCCAGGTCGACAGGAAGGCCTTCGTTCCGGTGAACGGCAGCAGCTGGCCGAAGGTAATGGTTTTCGAGCCGCTGTCGCCCGCGGCGGTTCCGCAGGCCGCCAGCGACAGGCTCGCCACCGCCAGTAGCGCAGCCACCCAGCGACCCGGCCGTCGCTTCACATTTGCCGTGATTCTCATCAGTTCTCCTTAGCTCCGTTCCTAGTGGGTTCCAGTTCCTGCCCCGGACCAGTACGGTCCGGACCTCGCGATTCGTCGTGACCGAGGAAGATGGCAGCGAGGTCCAGTGCGGCAATGTCAGCCGCCGGGCCGGCCACATGGTTCGATCCGGCCACGAACACGTAGACGTAGCTGGCATTGGCGAGCGCGCGATCGACGTTCTGCTCGACGACAAGTGCCGCCGTGCCGGTCTTGGTGATCCGGTCGATCTGAGCCCAGACCACGTCGGTGTACCGGGGCGACAGGCCGGCGGTGGGCTCGTCGAGGATCACCGCCCGCGGATCGAGCATGAGCGCCTTGGCCATGCCGAGCAGGTTCTGCTGGCCACCCGACAGCAGCCCGGCCTTCTTCCCGGCCGCGATCCGCAGGTCCGGGAAGATGTCCAGCACCTCAGCGATCCGCTGGCGCGTGCCGCTGCGCCGGGTGAAAGCACCCATTTCGAGGTTCTCAGTCACAGTCAGGGTGGCGAACACGTTGCCGTTCTGCGGCACGTAGGCCAGGCCCTGCCGCACGATCAGGTGGCACGGCAGGCCAGTGATCTCCGCATCGCCGACGAAGATCCGCCCGGCATCCGGCCGCAGCACGCCAGCTAGCGCCTTGGCGAACGTGGATTTGCCCGCGCCGTTTGGCCCTACGATCGCCGTCAGCGATCCGTCCGCCACGCTGACCGAGATCCCGCTGACGATTGGCACCCGCCCGTACCCGGCCGTGATTTCCTCAGCCCGAAGTGCTGTCACTGAGCGCTCCTCCCAGGTAGGCCTGCACGACGTCCGGATGCTCGCGCAGCTCCGACATCAGGCCGGTCGCCAGCGTCGACCCTTCGGCCAGGACGATTACGTGGTCACAGATCCGCTCGACGACGCCGAGGTTGTGCTCCACCATCAGCACCGTGACTCCTTGCTCACGGAGGGCGGAGATGTGCTCGCCGATCTTGTCGATGAGCGCCGGGTTGATGCCGGCCATAGGCTCGTCCAGCACCAGCACGCGCGGCGTGGCCATGACTGACCTGGCCAGCTCGAGCAGCCGCTTCTGGCCGCCGCTCAGTTCGCCGGCGTAGCTATCCCGGAGCCGGTACAGGCCGAAGGTCTCCAGCAGTTCCAGTGCTCGGTCCAGGTGACGGAGTTCCTCGGCCCGGACCCGGCCGGGACGGGCGAAGACGTTCCACAGCGACTCACCGGCCTGACCGAACGGAACGACCATGAGGTTTTCCAGAACCGTCAGCCTGGCGAGCTCGCGGGACAGCTGATAAGTCCGGATCAGGCCGGCCCTGGCAATCCGGTTAGCTGGCCAGCCGGTGATGTCCGCGCCATTCAAAGCCACTTGCCCCGCGTCGGCGCGCAGCGCTCCGCCGATGATGGCCACAGCGGTGCTCTTCCCAGCGCCATTCGGTCCGATCAGCGCGCAGATCTGCCCTGCTGGCACCGAGAAGGTGGCACCGCGCAGCGCTTGCACTCCGCCGAAGCCACGCCGCAAGTCGGTGCAGGAAAGCGCGGGCGGCCCGACGCCCTCCGCTGCGGCGGTGCCAGTCGTGCCCGCGGGCATCTCAGTCATTTGCGGCCCCCATATGTGCATCTGCGGCAGCGACGGCCGACCCGGAGACTAGGACTGGCGGCCGTCGGCGGCTCAGCAGCCGGTCAAAGGTTGCCTTGCGCTCAGGGAACAGTCCCTGCGGGCGGAACCAGAGCGTCACGATCAGCAGCAGGCCGATGATCATGTTGTCGACCTCAGGGATGAGCGCGGGGTTGGTCCCGATCTGCGGTAGGAATTTCGGCAGCTCGACGAAGATCACCGGCACGGCCAGCGACCCGGCGATCGCCCCGGCGTTGTTACCGAGGCCACCGATGATCAGGGCAGCGAAGATCACGAACGTCTCGCCCGAGGTCCACGCGCTGGTGTTGAAGGCGCCGATGAACTCCATCAGCAAGCCGCCACCGATACCGGCGAAGAAGGACCCGACGGCCATCGCCAGCATCTGGTATCCGAAGACGTTCTTGCCCAGGCCGCGGGCGACGTCCGGGTCGTCCCTGATGGCCCGCAGCGTGCGGTCCAGGGGCGACCGGGTGATCCGGCTCATGACCCACCAGCCGGCCAGCGCCACCAGGCCGGCGAACCCGGCGAAGACGTAGAGGAAGGAGTTCGCGTTCAGGTTCAGCACCCCGGAGAATGGCTCGGGAACGCCGTTCAGCCCGTCCGCGCCGTCGAACAGCGGCACGAAGTTCGTGACCACGTCGTACAGCACGATGGATACCGAGATCATCACGATCGCCAGGTAGTCGCTGCGCAGCCGCCGGAACGCGATCAAGCCGATGAGCAGGCCGAAGGCACTCGCCGCCAGCCCGCCGATGATGAGCGGCAGGGGAAACGGCAGGGTGGCACCCAGGATGTAACTCTGACCCGATCCCGGTAGCGGTGGTCCCAGGCTGAGGACGCCAGTGACGTATGCCCCGAGCGCCACGAACGCTATGTAGGCGAAGTTCAGGATCCCGGTGCGCCCGAACTGAAGATTGAGGCCCCAGTTCAGGATGCAGTACAGGAAGAAGAAAAAGACTAGGGTGATTGCGTAATACAGGAGTTGCATCTGATCAGGCCTTTCCGCCGACTGCCAGCAGACCCTGTGGACGGGCTAGCAGAACAATCACCAGCAGCACGAATGCGACGTCGAGTTTGTACGCCGCGTTGATGAATACGGCTGAGACCTCTGTAGCCAGCCCGATGATGAGCGCCCCGAGCATTGCCCCATACGGACGACCGATACCGCCGAGAATCACGGCGGCGAAGATGACGAACAGGAATGTCTCGCCGGTAGCCGGAGTAATGCTGGAGATATTCAATCCCAGCACGGTTCCGGCGAGCCCAGCGAGAATTCCGGTCAGGAACCAGGTGAAAGTGGTGACGGCTCCGGTATTGATGCCGCTCACCATCGCCAGCGATGAGTCGTCCGACATGGCCCGCATCGCCTTGCCCAGCTTGGTGCGGGTCAGCATCAGGTGGACGGCCACCATCGCGGCAGCTCCGACCCCGATGATGATCAGCTGATCGGTACTCAGCAGGAACGGACCCAAGCGCAGCGGATTCTGGACCGCGACCGCGTATTGCACGTAGTTCGCGCCCCAGATGGCCTGAATCAGGTTGAGCAAGATGAGGGACAGGCCGAACGTGACGATCATGACGTAGAACAGGTTCTTGAAACGCCGCGCGAATGGGCCGAGCAGGAAGCGCCCAAGCAGCGCCGCGGCTACCCCGGTGGCAAGCGCGCCTATAGCCATCGCAAGCCAGATGTTCGCATGCAGCTTGACGTTTGCCACCCAGGACAAATAAGCGCCAAGCGTGAGGAAGTCGCCATAAGCAAAGTTGACGAAATTGGTGACGCCGAATTGCAGCGTCAGCCCCATGGATGCGAGTGCCAGGATTGACGCTGTTACCAGGCCGAATCCGATCGAGAGCGTGAATGTGTTCACGAACCGGAACCGTAATCTTTGGTCCAGGCCTGGTCACTATTGCGCTCGATACCCGCTTAAGATTCGCTGTGCTCGTTCTGCTCATTCTGCTCGCGGCCGACGCTTCACCCGCCCGGCGGCAGGCGTTACACTCCAGAAACACTCAGGTAATAACGAATCACCCGGCAGTGCCTTAGCCGGGCGATGGAGGTCAAATGCACCGGCTGCTCGGCCGACGGCTGTCCACTCAGGTGGTGATCGTGCAGATCGTCATCCTGGTCGTAACCATCGGGGTCGGCCTGATCATCGTCCAGCAGTACCTGCGCAACCAGGCGGACAGCCGGTACGAGCATCAGGCGCTGGCCGTAGCCGAGTCGATGGCGTCCCAGCCTGCCGTGATCGGCGGCGTCGAGGCGGGCCATCCGGGCGGCGTCATCCAGGCACTAGCCACGGCGGCGATGAAAGCGACGGGTGCCTCGTTCGTCGTTGTCACCAATGTGCAGGGCATCAGGTTCTCGCACCCAAACCCCCGGCTGATCGGCAAGCCGGTGCAGGATGATCCAGAGCCACGGTCCAGCGAGCCGTTCCGAACCGGGCGGCTGTGGATGGGCGTCCAGCATGGCACGCTGGGCGAGGTCGCGGCCGGCAAGGTGCCGCTGCGCGATCATGGCCAGCTGATCGGCGAGGTTTCCGTAGGCTTCCCTGTCGGGGATGCGACGACCCAGCTGGCGCGCGAGCTGCGCTCCTTCGCCGATTACATGATCCTTGCCATCGGCCTGGGCGTGCTCACGGCGCTCGGCTTCGCCCGGTGGCTCAAGCGGCAGACGTTCGGCCTGGAACTGCGGGAGATCGCGGGGCTGCTGCAGGAGCGGGAAGCGATGCTGCACGGCATCCGGGAAGCAGTGCTCGGCTACGACAAGAATGAGCGGGTAATCCTGGCCAACGACGCCGCGCAGAAACTGCTGCAGCTGCCGCCCGATTTCGAGGGACGGCCGCTCGCCGAGGTGCTGCCGCCGGGCCGCCTCGGTGACGTGGCCAGCGGCAAGATTTGTGGCGCCGACCTGCTGGTGCTCACTGGCGATCGGGTATTGGTGGCCAACAGGATGCCGATCCGGCTGGCGCACCGGCGGCATCTTGGCTGGGTTGTCACCTTCCATGACCAGACAGAATCGGAGATCCTGAAGCGCGAGCTTGACGAGGCGATCGGCCTTGCCGATGCGCTTCGTGCCCAGTCGCACGAGTTTTCTAACCGGCTGCACACTCTGGTCGGGCTGGTGGAACTGCAGCAGTACGACGAGGCCGTCCGGTTCGTGACGTGCGTATCCGCGGCGAGGGACGCAATGACGGAGGAACTAAAGAACTCGATCGGCGACGCGAGGCTGGTTGCGATGATTCTGGCCAAGACGTCACTGGCCGACGAGCGCGGCGTGGAACTAGGTGTCGCCGCCGACAGCTACGTGGCTGGCACCATCATCAACATCAGCGAGGTGCTCACGGTGACGGGTAATCTCATCGACAACGCCATCGAGGCCACCGCGCAGCAAACGCAGCTGCGCCGGGTGGAGCTGACCATCGTGTCGGCAGCCGCCGACCTGCTGATCCGGGTCCGTGACTCCGGTCCTGGCGTCCCGGATGAGGCGCGGGACGCTATCTTCACCGACGGCTTCACCACAAAATCGTCACCTACCGGCGCGCATCGAGGCATCGGCCTGGCGCTGGTGCGGCAGATCACCGAGCGGCGCGGTGGCATGCTGAGTGTCGGCCGCGATGGCGGCGCGGTATTCACCGCGGTGCTGCCCGGCGTCCTGGAAGCCGGGGAAAGCGCCGACGATGACCAGCTGGCGAACGCTGACGGCACCTCCGTCCAGGCCACGGTGTCGACATGATCCGCACCGTCGTCGTGGATGACGACTACCGAGTCGCCTCGATACACGCCGCGTACCTGGACAAGGTGGCCGGCTTCCAGGCAATCGCGGAGGCGCACACCGCTGCGCAAGCGGTGGCCGCGGTCGACAACCTGCAGCCGGACTTGCTGCTGCTTGATCTGTACCTGCCTGATCAGTACGGCCTTGACCTAGTCGCCCGGTTGCGCCGCGGTGGCCATCCGCAGGTAGACGTCATCGTCATCACGGCCGCCAAAGACGCCGACAGCGTGCGTGCCGCACTGCAGCAAGGAGCACTGCATTACCTGCTGAAGCCATTCAGCTTCCCGGCGCTGCGCGACAAACTGCAGTCCTACGCCGAGATGCGCGGGCGGCTCGACGCGCTCGCGTCGGCGGACCAGCACAGCGTGGACCGGGTATTCGGATCGCTGCGGGTAGCTAGCCAGCTGGCTGCCGCCAAGGGCATGTCGGAGTACACGCTCGATACCGTGCAGCAGTTGCTGGCGGCTGCCGGGGCGGACTTGTCCGCAGCTGAGGTCGCTGAGAAGGCAGGCGTCAGCCGGGCGACGGCACAGCGGTACCTGACACATTTGCACGACGCGGGGCGGGTCAGAGTCCGGCTACGGTACGGCGCGAGCGGCCGTCCGGAACATGGCTATTGCTGGCAGGGCACCGAAAACAGCCTCCGCTAGGCGGCTCCCGGCCGGTTGCGACGTTCCACCTACTGCGGTCGCTCGACGGGTTATCTAGCCGATCTGCCGCGCCAGTATCCACGGGCAGGTCGTCCGGCAGGCGGCCCGGCCAGTGCGGTACGTACCTTGGACGTGGCAGCTGACCCCTGCTGCCGAAGGGAGTGCCCCGAAGGTGAGCACCATCGAAGCCAACCCCGAGGTGGATGACGTCATCGTGCCCCGGAGAAATGATCATGAGGTAACGGCGGCGAGGAACGCGCGCGTCGGGGAGCTGGACGTGCGCCGGTTGCTGCCGCTGCGGACTCGGCGAAGCGTCGGCGCCTGGTGCTTCGTCGATCACTACGGACCGGCGGACACCGATGGCCGGGCGGGCATGAATGTGCCGCCGCATCCGCACATCGGCCTGCAGACGGTCACCTGGCTGGTGCGCGGCAGCGTACTCCACCGCGACAGCCTCGGCTCGGAGCAGCTGATCAGGCCCGGGCAGCTCAATCTGATGACCTCAGGACGCGGCATCGCGCACGCCGAGGAGAGTGTCACCACCGCGCACGCCGACCCGGTCCTGCACGGCGTGCAGCTGTGGGTGGCACTTCCTGACGTGAGCCGGCACATCGCGCCGGCCTTCGAGCACCACGCGGTACTGCCGCAGACTGTGCTGCCCGTCGCGCGGCCGGAGGCCGCCGGGCCCTTCGCCGTGACGGTGCTCGTCGGCGAGCTAGCCGGCGAACGCTCGCCGGCCATCACGTTCTCGCCGATCGTCGGCGCGGAGCTGACGGCGGCCGGCCACCATGCGGCCGGCGTGCTGCCGCTGCGGCCGGACTTCGAGCACGTGATCTTCGTCGCGGCCGGGCGAGCTGACGCCGACGGTGTGCCGCTCGAACCGGGCCAGCTCCTCTACCTGCCGACCGGGCTGGAATCGGTGCCTATCGCCGCACCGGCCGAAGCCACTCTGTTCCTGCTCGGCGGCGTGCCGCTCGGCGAACCACTGCTGATGTGGTGGAATTTCGTCGCTCGCACACCGGAAGAGATCGCGGCCGCCACGGCGAGCTGGGCGGCGGGCCAGTTCGGCCCGGTGGGCGGCTATCAGGGCGAGCCGCTGCCAGCTCCTGCGCTGGACGTCTCCCGGCTACTCCGGCCGCGTTAAGCCGGCGGCAGCAGCGTTTCGGGTGCGCCAGCGGCGGCGCGTGCCCGCTCGCGACCGCGGCCGAAAGTCCGGCCCCGTTCCCGCCCCCGCTGGCGTCAGCTAACCCGCCAGCTGACGCCGGCATCTCCGGCGACGCAGCCACCGAGGGTTAGCTGGGTGCCGGCGACGCTCCGATCGCCAGGATCGGATAGGCACAGCCCGGCCAGCGGGCTGACCAGCCACACTCCGATCGGGCCGCCGACCAGGTGCCAGTCCTGGCTCGCAGCATGACGGCAACGGGACACGCGGACCGTCGTCCCGTAACCCACCTGCCCGCCGGTCAGGCCAAGGCACTCGCCGCCAGCCCGGACGGTGCCGTCGGGCTCGACGGTCCAGTTCTGCTGCGCCGTCCGGTTGCAGCCGCGCAGCGTCACCGGGCCGGTCACGCCGCCGTTGCGATGCCAGTCACTTGCGCAGAAGCCGGCCACACCGGCCGTCAGCGGCCCGGCCGGCAGCGTCCATCGCTGGTTGCTGCCGGGTGTCTGGTAGCTCCCGGTGTTGTTGGACGTGGCATAGCAGGCCGCGGCGACCGCACGTGATCCGTTCTTAGCGCCGTTGTCGGCCAGGCACTTGCCGTTGCTGAGGTCGGTCAGTGCCCCGCCTGAGATGAGCTGCCAGCGCTGGCCACCGCTGCGGCACGGACCCGTCGACAGCGCCGACGACGTCGCGGTCAGGCACGCACCGCCCGCTCGGACCGAGCCGTTCGCGGCTATGGTCCAGCGCTGCCCGGCTGCCGGGCTGCACGTCTCGATGGCGATATCGGCCTCGCCGAGCCGGGTCAGGCATTTCCCGTCGCGGCTCAGCCTGATCTGCCCGGCCGGACCGCGGCCGCTGGCGCTGCCGATGGCCCAGCCGAATGCGCGCTGCGCCAGCGGGTTGCCAGAGCTGTCAGTCACCTGCACGCTGACCTGATACTGGCCGCTGGCCGACGGCCAGCCGGAGATGCGCCCGCATGGACTCATCGACAGGCCGGGCGGCAAACCGGTGGCCGCGAACCGCAGCGTGCAGCCTGGCCGCGAGTCCGGGGCCGGGACGGTTAGCTCGGCCGGCGAGCCGACCGACCCGGTCGGTGCGCGCACCCGGCCGATGCTGGCCTGGCCATGCACATACCACGGGAAACTCTCGATGGCCTTCGGAGCGCCCGTTGCGGTAACAGTGACCGTCGGCCGGAAGGTAGCCGGGCTGGCTGCCAGTGTTCCGCTGATCACGCCGGTCGCCGGGCTGATAGTCAGGCCTTCTGGTAGCCCGCTGGCGGCATAGGTAACCGGCTGTCCGGCGTCCAGTGATCGCGCCGTCAGGCTTACCGAGGCGCCGGCCCGGTAGCTCTGGCTGGCTGGCTCGGCAAGCTCCAGCGCAGAGGCGCTCAGATAGCTGACGTCGGTGCTGCCGGTGATGCCGGGCACCGTGGCCGACGCGGAGTACTGCCAGTACGTCCAGCTCGCCCAGGCGGCCGGCATCGTCGGTGGCGAGTTCCGGCTGGCGATCCACAGCGGGTCCGCGGCGAATGCAGTGCTGTCGCCGGTACAGGCCTGCCAGAAAGCGGCGGTTGTGTAGATCACCGGGGCCCGCCCGGTCCGCCGGTGCGCCTCGGCCGCGAAGGCCGAGATCCACGCGACCAGCTGTGGCCGGCTGAGGCCATAGCACTCGTTGGTGCCATCACCCTTCGGCGGAGGTCCGGTGTACGGATCGTTCTCCAGATCGACGATCAGCGGGAGCGTATCGCCGTCCGCGTCGTAGCCGGAGTGATCGAGAGCGTAATCGGCCTGCAAAGCACCGCCCGAGTAGTTCGGGATGGCGAAATGGTAAGGCGCGACGAGCAGGCCAGCAGCCTCGGCTCCGGCTGTGTCCGCGGCGTAGTAAGGGTTCGCGTAGTAGGCGCCTTCGGTCGACTTGATGAAAGCGAACTTGTAGCCGGCACCCGCGACCTGGCCCCAGTCAATACTCGCGTTGTTCCCGTGCTGGGCTGACGCGACATCTATCCCCTGAACCGTGGACGCTGTCGTCGCTGGCGCAGCGGTGGCTGGCTCGCCCGGGCCGGCCGGGCGAGCCTGGCGCGAAGCGGGCGGCCGCGCCCGGCCGGCCGCCAGCGTTCGCTCGAGCTGCGGGGAGTGGGTGTTCGCCACATTGAAGCGCCGGACGGTAACAGGCCCCCGGTCCCCCGCCGTGGCCGGCCAGGAGGCGCTGGCCACAGCTAGCGTGACGGCGGCTGCCGCCGCCACCCGGAAAAGCGCGCTCAGTCGAGACATGGTGCGAGGTCCTCTCCGGTCGACCAGGGTAGCGGCTGTGCCGTGCGGTTGGTAGCGGATCGGACTGTTAGATCACGAATTGTGCACCGCCAGTGGCCCGGCCAGCCAGGCCGGCAACCGCCCGCCAGCTGCCGGGGGCATGATGGATGCCGTGATCGAGGCCCTCGTGCGCGCGTCACCATGGCCGGCTGATGCCAGGTGACAGACAGCACCCATCGTCCCGATGATCAGGACGGCCCGCACGCCGATCACGCAGAACCGCCGGGAAATCACGCCGCTGCGGAGCTCCCTGCTGAGACCGAACCGGACGCGCGGTACACCTTCGCCAATGAGCGCACCTTCCTGGCCTGGAGCCGTACCGCCCTCGCCCTGGTGGTGGGCGGGCTGGCCATCGTGCAGCTGCTGCCACCATTCCCGGCCGTGCCGTGGGGCCGCCATGTGCTGGGCGTGCCGCTCATCGTGCTCGGGGCGGTCATTGCCGTGGCCGGTTACGGCGAGTGGGCGCGCAATCAGCGTGCGTTGCGTCGCGGTGCCCCGCTGCCGAGGTCCGTGCTACCGCAGATGCTGGCCGGGACCATCACCGGTGTTGCCGTTGTTGCCGCGGTAATCCTGCTCGTCTCGGCGCTCCGGTAGGCGCGCGTGAGCGCGGACGAGATCGAGGATCGCGACCCCGGCCTGGCGCGCGAGCGGACGAGACTCGCCTGGACCCGGACCGCGATGGCCGTGGCCGCAGTCGGCGGGGCCATCCTCAAGCGGAACGTCGGTGTCGGTCTTGCGGTACTGGCCATGAGCCCGCTGATCTGGGCCGTCGGGAAACTGCCCGCAGACGGTGGCACCGCGCGGCCCCGACGGCTGCTGCTCATCACCGTGGCCATCGTCGCGATCGCGGCAGCGGCCCTGGTTGTCGCGTTCCTGGGGCACGGATCACCGTCCCGGTAATCGCCTAGCAGGCAGTACGAACGTGCAACGAGCGAAGCACTTCCACCACGCAAGTGCGGTGAAAGAGGCGAATAATGATGTATAAGTCATAGATTATTAGTCATACTTTATTGCGATACATAGTGGCGAATCAAGCTAGGCAAGAAGCAATTTGCACTACGACACGGCCCGTTAACACAAGCAACAACCAAATATGCAGGTGTCAGCTAGTACCGTTGTAAATATCGAGCTAATAGCACCCGAAGGTCTGCCACGGGAGTAGCAGCGCTCCGCACGGTGCTGCACAGGTCCTGAGGGGAGACCTCGACCAGATGAACGCCTCCTCGAGGTGGCAGTGGCTATACCGGGCGGTTCGCTGGCGAACTGCCCGGCCAGGTGCATGGTGGGCATGTTGCGGCGGGATTCTTGGGCTGGTGACGATACTACTGAGCGCGCTCGATGCGGTAAGCGTCCAGCAAGCTATCGCACTAGCTCTGCCGGCCCTCGTGCTGACGATCGGCGGGCTGATCATAAGCCTCGTCCCGGATGCCTGGACGGCGTGGCGACGCGGCTTCAAGCAAGGGTGCCGGGTTGCCCTGATGCTCCAGCGGGAGAACCTGGACGCCGGCACCTCCAGCGCATTTGCCGGCCACAGAAATCCGTATCCCGGCAACACCGAGATGACGCCGCAGGCACCGGTACCGCTGGGCCGGCACGACCTCCCCCCGGCGGCACTGTGAGGCGCTAGGGCCTACGCGATCACGCCTCCGCCGGCCTCAGTGCTGTTGCTCTCGCTGACGCCGGAGTTATCGGCGCCCAGCCGCGGAGCCCGGCGCGCCGAGATGTCGTCAACCCCGAGCAACGCGAGGACCTCGGCGAGACTCGCGCCCGTAGCGTCCACGATTCGCTGGACAGCAGACAGCGTCGTCGGCTCCCTCGGCAGGCCCACCTCGCCGATGAACGTGTGTATCTCGTTATCGGGATGGCCACACTGCAGCATGCGCACATAGACCCAGCTGGCGATCCGCTCACCGGATGTGGCGGGCGCATGCTCCGTCGTGATGGGGTTGCGGCTGCCGCCCGCAGGAGTCACCACCAGAGGATCTGGCTCGCCGCCGCGCAGAACGGTTGCGAAGCTGCCTGGCGCCCACTGGTACATCGTTTCCGCCGCGCCCACGGTGGATTCCGGGTACGAGGATCGCTCGCCCTTCTCCAGGCGGCTGATCGTCTTGATCGAGATCATTCCGCCGCCCCGTTCGCGGGTGAACCTGCCGCGCTGACGGAAGCCGTATCCGAGCTCCCCCCTGCGCCGCTCAAGTGCTCGGCCAAGGCGCTGCCATGCCTCGTGAGGATATGTGTCCATCACTGTCCAGTCTGCGGGTTCGCCGTTATGCCCCCCCGGTTGTGGACATAGTTTGCCACGTTACCGAGCGTCAGCAGTGCGGATGCTCAGACCGCGGCGAGTCAACTTCGCCGGAATGCTCACCGGCCCGGGCGCCGCTGGGTTCTTCTCACGCTGCCTTCCGCCAGACTGCATACGAGCAGGTAAAGGCGCGCTTTCGGATAGTAATGCGGAGGCCTGCCCAGCTCGCATGCCCCGCAGATCGCCAGTCAGAGCGCCATTAAGCCGGTAACACCGGGAGTCATGGACAGCCGCAGTAGGCCCATACCGGCGACCCCGCGGTATTGCGCTACATATCTTTTGAAGCCCGTCTGGGGCGGCGGTGACCATTGGTGTCTTGATTCGGGTTGCATGATCCTTACCGGTGCCCTACGTTGGCCGACATGAGCCTGCCACAAACGGTCATGAGTGCCACCGGCAAGCCCGGGGGGTTATCGCGCGGACGACTCCGCCAGAACGGTGCGGCCATTCGCAGTCTTCGCGAGAAGGACGGCTGGCATCAGCCAGACTTCGCGCGAGAAGTCGGGGTAACTCAGGCTGCACTGTCCAACATCGAGCGCGAGAAACGGGGGGTCCGGCCAGCGACCATCTACCGGATCGCGCGAGTGCTGCGCGTCCCGGTAGCTGCGATCACCCGCGAGTACGACGAGCCGGACAGCTCAGCCGTTTAACGCAGTCAGCGAAACGTCCCGCTTCTTTCCGGACGCGGGTCAAACGGGCGTGGACGCCAAGGTCCCGCCGCCAATTCAACAGGGAGAGTCGGCAGTGAATAGTACCCAAACCATCTCGATAAACCCGCTTCTGACGCCGGCCGAGGTCGCCGCGGCGTTCCGGGTCGACCCGAAGACCGTGACCCGGTGGGCAAAGGCCGGAAAGCTGAGCTCCATCCGCACATTGGGCGGTCACCGCCGTTACCTGGAAAGCGAGATCCGCGCCATGCTCTCCGATCAGCCGGCCGTTTCGCAGCCATGACCTGGTAATGGCGGTTACGCAGTGATGAGAACGGCATTGGCAGCCGAATCCACGTACAAGGATCGCAATCGGCAATGGCGCGGCGACCATCGGCCCGGTCTGCAGCTGGCAGGCTCGGCCCAGTGTCAACGCCCGCAGCACGAATCGACGCATCGCACATCGCCCGCACGGGGGCCGAGGCGATGACGACGATCGCGCTGTTCACCGAAGTTCCAACGCGGGCAACGGCTTACCGGCCGCGGCACAGGTCGAAGCGCCGGGAGCGTGGGGGTTCCGGGTTGCCCAGTCAGACTGGTCATGGAGCGCAAGCTCCATGGCTGGCTGACCGGCCGCGACTGCGGAAGCCGGCCGCGCTGGCCGATCTGATTAACGTCTCTGCTGCCCCGGATCTGCTCGACCAGCTCACGCTCGGGCAGCTGCGCTGCCTGCTCGAGGCCTGCGCGAGCAGCGAGTATGTGCACGCGGTCCCCCAGATGGCCTATCTGGTGGCCCACCCGTCACATACAGCCGGGACGCTGGCGGTCGCGTGGGACGCCTTCCGCCAGGCCACCCGCGACGCCTATGCCCTGCATCGCGGCAGCCGGCACTGGCGGGACTTCTTCGATCCAGAGGACCTGGGTTCAGATCCAGCGAAGTCCGCGACAGAGATCAAGTTCGGATTAGCGGACGACGGCTGGTGGCAGATCGTCAACGGTCCCTCGTGGCCGCGAGAGGCTCGCCGACGGGCAGGTTCCCAGCCGGAAGCGGTCAGGCCGACATAGCCTGCACGCCCGGTGCCTAGTGTTAACGGCCTGATCACCAGTTCGGTGATCAGGCCGTTAACGTAACACGTCAGTTGTAGCCCCGACCGGACGAGACCCCAGGCTGGGCTGGGGTCTCGGGTTTTAGTGCCGCACGGCAGCGCGGCTAAAGGCCAATCGCGGCGGGAGCGTTCCGGACGTGCGCGACCAGCGGGGCGATCACGTGCTCGGCGTCCCGGTATACGCCCCGCAGTGTGTTCGAGGAGAACGACCGCTGGTATTCCAGCCCGACGTACACCAGGCCCGGATGAGTCGTCGAGATTCCGGCTGAATGCCGCGGGGCGCTTCGTTCGGCCGCTCCCAGCGGATTGAGGTAGGCCAGGTTCGGCCGGTAGCCCGTCGCCAGCAGCACGGCATCGACGTGCTCGCGTGTTCCGTCCGCCCAGACGACGCTGTCGCCGGACAATGCGGCGAACATGGCGCGCCGGTCGAGCTGGCCGGTTTCCAGGGCATGCTGGTACTTGCCGGTGTCGTCGACGGTCCGGCCGCCGAAGTAGTGGCGCAGCCACTCCGGTGGGAGCAGGTCGAAGCCCGTGGTCTGCAGCCAGTAGTGGACGTCCTTGCCGCCGCGGCACTGCGGCACGAAGATGATCGGGTGGCGGGTGGCCAGTGACACCGTCGCCGCCTGGGCTAGCTCGTATCCGACCTGAACGGCGGAATTGCCCGCGCCTACCACCACAACGCGCTCCCCGATATTGTCATGCGGGTTGCGGTAGCTGGCCACGTGTTGTATCCGGCCGGTGAACCCGTCCTGGCCGGGCAGGTCCGGCACGTACGGGTTGCCGAATGATCCGCTCGCGGCGATCACTCCTCGCGTGGCCAGCGTTTCCCCTGCGGCGGTGTGCACGAGGAAACCGTCCCGGCCATCGACTTCGACGGCGGTGACCGGTGTGTTAGTGCGGATGTCGACGTCAAGTCCGGCGGCGTAGCTGCGCAGGTAACTGACGACCTCGTCGCGATGCGGGTAGTGATCGGGATTACCGGGAAAGTCCAGTCCCGGGATGCTGCTGTAGCTGACCGGGGAGAACAGGCTCAGGCTGTCGTAATAGTGCGGCCATGATCCGACTGGCTCTGGCCCGGCCTCAAGCACGACCGGGCTGATGCCGCGGGCCCGTAGCGCGCTGGTGGCGGCCAGGCCGGACTGACCGGCGCCGATCACGATGACATCCGCCAGAGCGGTCATGGCAACCCCCACATACATTGATGATCGTCTATGTCTTCTTCAGCCTGAGTCTGACACGAGACATAGGCGAATGTCAATATAGACAGATGTCGAAGTCTTGATGATGCCTGAGCTTGCCACGGGACATCGACCTCGGCGGAGAGGCCTGCGTATGCGATCTGACCAGCACTTTCGACCTGTCCCAGCCCACTATCAGCCACCACCTGAAAGTCCTGCACGACAGCAGGCTGCTGGCGCGCGAGAAACGCGGCGTCTGGGTGTACTACCGGGCCCGTACCGAGGCCCTGGCAAGCCTCGGCGCCCTGATCGGCAACTCGGTCGCGACCGCAGTCGCCTGACTGTATCCGCCCGTTCGCCTCTGGCGTCTGCTCCGTCGCCGTGTTCCACGCGCATGCATGCCTGCGCCGGACCGGCGGGCGCTCAGCGAACTCGCCGTGACCCGCGATCTCGCCGCATGACCGGCACTGGCGGAGCCCGGACGATCAGGACCGAATGCCCGGCCGCCAGTGACGAATGGCCCGATCGCGGCGCGCGCCGCTCGCCGTACCGTCGTGGTGTGATCAGTTCAACGGTTATTGATTCGAGTCCGGTTGCACTGGCCGGCCGCCTGGCGGCGCTGAGTGATCCGGTGCGTCTTCGCATCCTGGAGGTGCTCGCTGGTGGCGGGCGCTGTGTGTGCGACCTGCACCAGGAAGTGCCAGTCGCGGCGAACCTGCTGTCCTACCACCTCCGGGTGCTGCGCCAGGCCGGGCTGGTGATCGCGGCCCGCCGCGGCCGCTGGGTGGACTACCGCCTTGACGGCGACGGGTTCGGCGCGATGTGGACCCAGGCGCACGCCGCGGGTCTGCCGCTGCCCGGCGACCGGGTCATCACGGACCGATACGGGTCGCCATGCCAGACGACGGCAAAGAGCGTTTGCGATGACTGACACGAGGGCTCCCGAGGTCACCGCCGCAGCCGGGCAGCGCCAGGTAGTGGTCAGGTTGTCCCGGCTGGACCGGTTCCTGCCGGTGTGGATCGGCGCGGCGATGGCCGCCGGTCTGCTGCTGGGCCGCCTGGTCCCGGGCCTGAACAGCGCGCTGAACAAGGTCGCAATCCACGGCACCAGCCTGCCGATCGCGCTCGGGCTGCTGCTGATGATGTACCCGGTGCTGGCCAAAGTCCGGTACACCGAGATCCGGCGGATAACCGCCGACCGGCGGATGATGACCGCCTCGCTCGTGCTCAACTGGCTGATCGGCCCGGCGGTCATGTTCACGCTAGCCTGGCTGCTCCTGCCAGACCAGCCCGCCTACCGGACCGGCGTCATCCTGGTCGGGCTGGCCCGCTGCATCGCGATGGTGCTGATCTGGACCGACCTGGCATCCGGGGACCGGGAGATGGCCACCGTGCTGGTCGCGCTGAACGCAGTCTTCCAGGTCCTGCTGTATGCCGCGCTAGGCTTCTTCTACCTGCAGGTACTGCCCGGCTGGCTGGGCCTGCAGACCACCAGCCTGCACGTGTCCATCGCCGAGATCGCCGGCACGGTCGCAGTGTTCCTCGGCATCCCGCTGGTGGCCGGCTACCTGACCCGCACCATCGGCGAGCGGGCCCGCGGCCGGGACTGGTACGAGAGCCGGTTCCTGCCCAGGATCGGCCCGGTCGCCCTGTACGGGCTGCTGTTCACCATCGTCATCCTGTTCGCCCTGCAGGGCAAGAAGATCACCTCACAGCCGCTGGACGTGGCCCGGATCGCGCTGCCGCTGCTCGCCTACTTCGCGGTCATGTGGTTCGCCGGGTTCGCGGTCAGCCGCCGCCTGCACCTGTCCTACCCGCGCACGGTGGCATTGGCGTTCTCCGCTGCCAGCAACGACTTCGAGCTGGCAATCGCGGTCGCGATCGGCGTGTTCGGCGTGACCAGCGGCCAGGCGCTGGCCGGCGTCGTCGGGCCGCTCATCGAGGTGCCCGTCATGCTCGCGCTGGTCTACGTCGCGCTGTGGGCCCGGCGCCGCTTCTATCCCGACAAGGGGGCCACCCCATGAACTGCTTCGACTGCGCAGCCCACGGCCAGAACGCTGCGGCCGTCGCCGTGTGCGATGACTGCGGCGCCGCCCTCTGCCTTGACCACGCGCACGTCACCGCCCGCTGGCTGGCCCGCACTATGGTGATCAACCGCGTCGTCGCGGTGGAACCCCCCGCGCGCACCATCCGCTGCGGCATCTGCCAGGCCGCCCGCGACGCCCGTGACCTTGCTGACGCACAACCCAGCGGGCGCGTCCCCCGCAGCGGTGCGTCCATTTTCCAGCGCGCCTTCAGGGAATGAGGCTGGCGAGGACTCCAGGACCCGGTCAGCTCCGGCCGCGGCACAGCCGGTGTTATCGGACGCCGCGTCAGCGTGCCCATCGCGCAGTATCGCACCTAGCGTCGACAGTTCACGCAGGCCGCGCAGGACCGAGAAACCATCCCATGACCTGATGTCCTGGCCGTAGGCGGGGTGAAAGTGCCGCGTTCTTCGGATGCATTAATCCCACGCTACGACTGACCCTGACGGGCCCGACTTTTCAACCAGATCAGCCGCCAGGTCCCCTCAAGCCGCCCAGTGCTGGCCGATCCTGCCCACAATTTGCCCTACAAACGATCAAGGCCCGACCGCCGCACTCGGCGATCAGGCCACTGACCTGCTGCTACCTATGTAGCCCCGACCGGATTTGAACCGGCGCTACCGCCTTGAGAGGGCGGCGTCCTAGGCCGCTAGACGACGGGGCCAGGCGCTTTCGCTACTCCGCAGGTAACCCTGCCCGAGGTCAACTTCGGGCTGGCTCACATGCAAAACCGGCATTCACGGCGCCCAAGAGGAACCGCCTGCCGGGCCATCAGGTTAGCGCACCGGGCCGGGCCGCGCCAAACCAGCCTCGACCGCCCTGACTGGCTCGGTGCGCTACAGACGCAACCGGCTGGCGGAGTTCCGACGGCCGCGCTGTCGTACCGCAAACGCTGGGGTACCAGGACTCGAACCTAGACTAACGGGGCCAGAACCCGTCGGGCTGCCAATTACCCCATACCCCATGGGAGCGCGCCTTCGGATCATCCCGGCGCGCCAGTGAAGTGTAGCCGAAGCCTGACGCCCGGGCCAAAGCGAACCACAAGCGGGTACAGCGACGCCGCCGCACGTCCTGCGAGACCGAGATACATCATTTCCTCCGCAAGTATGGTGGTTTCTGGGGTATAAGGCCTTGGCTGATGATGTGGCGGACGCGGTCGGCCGGCTTATGCGCGCGGACTGGACCACATTGTGTCTATCGGCCCAGCTGACCACCATGCGTAATCCGGCCGCCGAATCGGAGCTATCGCTGGCGTGGGCTGAGGCCCGGCACGCGCATCGCGCCAGACCTCATCCGGCTGGGTGGGAGGCGGCCATGGCACGCCCTGCCGGTCCGCATGATCAGGACACCGAGATCGTGACGTGGCGCAGCGGCATTCTGCTCGCACCTGGAGGCCGCTTCCGGCAGGAATACGAGCCCGGCCGCGAAGGCCCCGTCCGCGGGTGTGACGGCGAGGCGTGGTGGGAGGTCAGGGACGACGAGGACGAGGGCTACTCTCCGGATGGATCGCCCTGCGACGAACTGCTGTGCCCTGCCTGGCTGCCGAGCGGCTTCGAGCTTGAGCTAGCCGGAGGCGGGACTCGCGAAGGACGTCCGGTGCTACATATCGTGGCCACGCCTCGGCCGCTGCTGCGCGCCGGTTCGAGTCCTGGCCGTGATGCCCTGATCGGAGCGCTGCCGTCGGCGACCAGGAAGCCAGGCGACGCGCTACTCGACCGGATCGACGCCGTGCTCGACACCGAGTCGGGCATCCTGCTGAGCTGTGCACGGATTCTCGGCGGCCAGGTGGTCAGCCGCAGCGAGCTCACTTATATCACCGGCGATCCCGCCGAAGCCGCCGACCGGAACCGGTTCGCCTGTCCGGCCGACGACGGCGACTCGGATACCGGCAATTCAGGCACCGGCAATTCAGGCACCAGCGATTCAGGCAGCCGCGACGCCGCAGCACCGGAGACGCCGTTCGGCGGGCCTGGCTGGCGGCTGGCCAAGACCGCCGCGAGCCTGAGCGCCGCGGCGCTCGCTACCGCAGTCCGACTGAAGGCGCCCGGCCGAGCCGATCCACAGCAGGAGTTCATGACCCGAGCAGGCAACTGGCCGGCCGCCAGCCGCTCGGGCCGTCCCAGCCTGGATATCTTGGAACTGCTCTATCGGTCCGGCCTTCAGGTCACCGGATTCGAAGCAGAGATTGCCGTCTGGCTAGACCTCGAAACTGCACTGGCGGCGATGAAGCGAGCCGGTAACCGCTGGGGCATGAATGGCCTTGGGCAACTCGCAGACGCGATCGCACAGCACGGAACGCAGCAGCACCAGCGACTTCGGATCATCATCGGTGCTGCGGACCGGTATCGGATCGACTACATCGAAAGGCCCGGCAACCGTCGGCCACGCACCGTCGCGGTAGACGGTACGCATCGATGGCGGGTTTATGACGACCGGACGACTGTCGGCCCAGCGACGCCGATGCCAGCCGACATCGCGCGGCTAGTTGACCCGGCGTGGCTGCTGAACCACCGGCTGACGGGCGGAGAGGAAGTCAGTGTCGACGGTCGGCGAGCGTTCGCTGTGGGCTTCGATAGCTCATCCTGGCCCGAACACGCGCCGGCCGTGGCGGAGGCGAGCATCGACGCAGAGCTGGGAGTCCTACTGCAGGTCAGACAGACCTCGGCTGGCAACCCCGTCAGCCTGGTTGAACTGCGGCAGCTCAGGACCGGTCAGCCACGCGCGCCGGAGGAGTTCCGCGTCGAGATCCCGCCTGGCACGCGGACCGTCGAGGATGTCGGCGGATTCCTTGATGACGTCCCCGTTCCGCCCGCTGTGCGGCTGGCTGCTGACCTGGCGAAGCGGGCGGTCAGCAGCGCAACCGCAGCTCATGCCTTCGCGGACCGGCTCCGGCGCGGCGACGCCCGGCAATCGCGCCGGCCGAGCTAGCCGGCGTCAATGACTCTGTTCGTCAGGCTCCCTATGCCCTCCACCGTCACTGACACGGTGTCGCCGGCCTGCAGCGGGCCGATGCCTGCCGGGGTCCCGGTGAGCAGCACGTCGCCGGGCAGCATCGTCATCACTGCGGTCACATAGGCCACCAGTGTCGTGATGTCCTGGATCAGCAAGGACGTCCGCGCGTCCTGCTTCAGGCTGCCGTTGACGGTCGTGGTCAGCCGGACATCGCCCGGATCTAGTCCGGTCTCGATCCACGGTCCGAGCGGGCAGAACGTGTCGAAGCCTTTCGCCCTGGCCCACTGACCGTCGCTGGCCTGCAGGTCGCGGGCCGTCACGTCGTTGGCGCAGGTATAACCGAAGATCACCTCCGGCACCCGAGCCGGCGGGACATCACGGCACAGCCGCCCGAAGACAATGGCCAGCTCGCCTTCGAAGTCGACTCGCTTCGACAGCCGGAGAGGCCGGACGATCGCATCTCCTGGCCCGACGACGGCGGTCGACGGCTTCAGGAAGATCAGCGGCTCAGCCGGCGGCTCGGCGCCGGTCTCGCGCGCGTGGTCCTCATAGTTCCGGCCGATAGCGACGATCTTGCTGGGCAGGACGGGCGCGAGCAGCCGCACGTCGGCGAGCGGGTAATGCGCGCCAGTGAGCCTGATGTCCTCAGTGCTCGGGCCGAACGGGTGCCCTGCGATCTCCGCCACCACCAGCTCAGCCATCGCCTGCTCAGCCCCGGCAGTGTCAGTCCCGCCAAGGTCAGGTCGGGGCGACGGTCCGTTGGTCTGCGCTCCGCCAGCTCGTGCCGCAGCCGCCGCTGGGGTGTGCCCGTTCGGCACCGGATCTCCGCTAGTGACCACGCCGTAACGGACCTCATTGCCGATGGCGAACCTCGCGACGCGCATTGCTTGCTCCCGGCTCCCTGTCCCGGATTTGCCGGTCCTGACCTGTGTCCGGATCCGGCTACCCCGGCGCGGTTTGCGGCCTACTGCAGATAACCCTCGACTTCGGTGACGGGGCGTGCTGCCGTCCCGGCCGGGTCCTCGCCGAACTCACGCCGGGCCCGCCGCTGCCTCATCAGGTCCCAGCACTGGTCAAGCTGCTCTTCTACAGCGCGCAACTGCTCGTGCTCCTGATCGCTGGACAACTCGCCGGCTGCAAGCCTGTCCCGGAGGTCGTGCTCTGTCTTGATGAGGTCGTCGATGCGCCCGAGGATGTCCTTGTCCTTGTCGTCCATCGGATCGTCCTTCCTAGTCCGGGCTCTGCGGAACGCTGACCATCTTCCCATCCGCGCGCTGTCCGCCAGCCGTGGCCATGCCGGCCCGCTCCACAAGGCTCAGCGAGCGCTAATGCTCGCGATGCCGGACTACCCCAGCCCCGGCCGCAACGGCCAGGGAAAGCAGCACCGGCACGAGCAGTGCCGTATGCAGGCCAACCTGCCCCGCTAGCGCCCCAATCAGCACTGGGCCGCCGAGCATGCCGATGTAGCCGAATCCGGCCACCCGGGCGATACCGTGCGACGGCCGCAGCGGATCGGCGTTCCCGGCCGCTGACAGCATCAGCGGGAACGTGCAGGACAGGCCGGCACCGAAGAGCGTGAACCCGGCGATCGCGCCGGCCGCGCCCGCGCTGAGCAGCGCAATGACAAGTCCGGCGGCGGCGAGCAGGCCGCAGCAGCGAAGCACGGCGGCCGGTCCGAACCTGGCCGCCAGCTTGTCACCAGACAGCCGGCCGAAGGCCATGGCAACGGAGAATCCGGCGTAGCCGAGCGCGGCGAGCGCAGCCGCTGTATGCAGGTTGTCGCGCAGGTAGACGGCGCTCCAGCCCTCGGCCGCACCCTCGCCGAGCAGCGAGCAGACGGCCAGCAGTGCGAGTACCAGCAGCAGCATCGTCATCCGTGGCGCCGTCCTGGCGGCGGAGTCGCCAGCCGGCCTTGGGGCGGCCGCGTCCGCCTCGTCTTCCGCGGTCGGCACCGGCCCGTCGGCAAGCAGCCAGCGGCCAGCCAGCAGCGCGATCAGCGCCAGCGGGATGCCTGCGACCGCGAAGGTCGCGGCGGGGCCTACGCTGGCCCACGCGAACAAGCCGCCCAGCAGCGCTCCCGCCAGGCCGCCAAAGCTGTAGCAGGCGTGGAATGAGCTCATCAGCGGCCGGCCGCAGTGCCGTTCGACATGCACGGCCTGAGAGTTCATGCTGACATCGAGCATGCCGCCGGCGAACCCGAACGCGAACAGGCCGGCCATCAGCTGGGCCATCGTCCCGGCAAGACCCATCGCGATCGGCGCCAGCACCACGCAACTGCCAGCCGCCACGGCCAGCCGCCGGCTACCGGTCCGGTGCACGATCCGGCCGGCGATCGGGGCTGCGACTACCAGCCCGGCCGGAGCGGCAAGCAGGGCAAGCCCCAGCAAGCCATCCGAAAGGTGCAAATCTTGCTTGATTGCCGGAATCCTGGCGAGCCAGACACCGTTGGCGATGCCCAGCATGCCGAAATAAGCCACCACAGACATCCGGGCGCGACGCAGCCAGCCAGAACTTTCCGGGCTTGGCGACGAACCACGAATCTCAGCGGGGCCGCGGCCGGTGATGGCGCCGGGGGCGTCCCCGGCTACCAGGGAGTCGATTCCACCAGATTACCCAAGGGCCGCCCGTGCCTTGGCTGGCCGGTCGCCGGCCAGCGAGGATGACGGCATGACGATGCCTTACTCAGCGCTGAGCCACCTGGAGTGCTCGCGGTGCCGCGTGACCAGCAGCGCGAGCCAGCTGGCGGGTACCTGCGACTGCGGCTCCCCGCTGCTAGCCCGCTACGACCTGGCGACGGTAACGGAACTCGTCACGCCCGCCGAGGTTGACCGGCGAGCGCCCAGCCTGTGGCGATATCACGAGCTGCTGCCCGTGAGCGCGCCCAGTCGGCTCGTCAGCTTCGGCGAGGGCATGACGCCACTGATCGGCCTGCCCCGGATCGGCCGCGCCATCGGGGTGCCGGGACTGGTGATGAAGGACGAGAGCCCGCTTCCGACGGCAACCTTCAAGGCCCGCGGCGCCGCGACTGGCGTGTCCCGCGCTGCCGAACTCGGTGCAGCGGGGGTGGCCATGCCGACCAATGGCAATGCCGGCGCGGCCTGGTCGGCGTATTGCGCTCGGGCCGGCCTGCCGTGCCTCGTCGCGATGCCAGCGGCTGCCCCGGCCATCACCAGGACCGAATGCGTCGCAGCCGGCGCGGAACTGCACATCGTGCCTGGCCTGATCGGCGACGCCGCAGTCGTCGTGTCGGCCCTGCTGGCCGACCGGCCAGGCTGGCAGGACGTGTCTACCCTGCGCGAGCCGTACCGGCTCGAAGGCAAGAAGACCATCGGCCTTGAGATCGCCGATCAGCTGGGGTGGCGGATCCCGGACGTCGTGATCTGCCCGGTGGGAGGCGGCGTCGGCCTCATCGGCATCTGGAAAGCACTGGGCGAGCTGGCGGGCCTCGGCTGGATCGGCCCGGACCTGCCGCGACTCGTCGCGGTGCAGGCAGCCGGCTGTGCTCCGGTGGTCCGGGCGTTCGAAACTGGCGCGGAGACGACCGTGCCGTGGCCGGACCCGGCCACCGTGGCGTTCGGGCTGACGGTGCCCGCGCCGCTCGGCGGGCCTCTCATCCTGACAGCGTTGCGGGCAACCGATGGCACCGCGATGGCGGTGACCGATGCGGAACTGCTCGCGGCTCAGGCTCAGGTAGCACGTGCGGAGGGCAGCTGGATCTGCCCGGAAGGTGCCGCCTGCATCGCAGCAGCGGGCCGGCTACGCGAGTCCGGCTGGCTGGCTGAGCACGACGAGGTGGTGATGCTGAATACTGCGGCAGGTATGAAGTACCCGGCCCCGCTGGCGGCTCGGGGGTAACCGGTGAGCCAGCGGCAGCACGGCCGTAGCGACACGGGAATGGTCGGTCAGCAGATCTTGTGTACCCAGCCGTAGGGGTCAGGTTGCTGGCCGAACTGGATGCCGAGCAGGTGGTCGCGGAGCTTCATGGTGACCGGTCCTGGGCCGGTGCCGACGGTCCAGCCGCCCGCTGATCCCCTGACCGTTCCGACAGGCGTGATGACGGCCGCTGTGCCGCAGGCGAAAACCTCGGTGATCTCCCCGGACTCGCAGCCTGCTCGCCATTCCTCGACCGAGATTGACCCTTCCGCGGCCGGGATGCCGACGTCGGGTGCCAGGGTCAGCAGCGAGTCCCGGACGATGCCAGGCAGCAGCGTGCCGGTCAGCCCCGGGGTCATGATCCGCGCAGTGCTGCCGGAGCCGTAGACGAAGAAGAGGTTCATCCCGCCCATCTCCTCGATCCAGCGGTGCTCCGCAGCGTCCAGCCATACAACCTGGTCGCAGCCATGCTGCAGGGCCTGAAGCTGGCCAGCGAATCCCGCCGCATAGTTGCCGCCGGTCTTCGCGGCGCCGGTGCCACCGGGAGCGGCCCTGGTGTAGTCCGCTGCCAGCCAGACCGACACCGGCCGGACGCCCCCGGCAAAATAGGCGCCGGCCGGTGACGCGATCACGGCGAACAAGTAGGACGACGACGGCTTGCTCACGCCAAGGCCAACGTGCGTCGCGATCATGAACGGGCGCAGGTAGAGGCTTTGCTCCGGTGCCGATGGAACCCATTCCCGGTCCTGGCTGACCAGCAGCTCAATCGCCCTCAGGAACGCGTCCTCGGGTAGCTCGGGCATGGCCATGCGGGCAGCCGACCGGTTGAATCTGGCCGCGTTGGCGGTCGGCCTGAACGCCACTACCGGACCGGCACCCTGCCGGTAAGCCTTCAGCCCCTCGAAGATCTCCTGGGCGTAGTGGAAGACCTGACTGGCTGGATCCATGCGCAGCGGCCCGTACGGCCGGAGCTGGCCGTCGTGCCAGCCGCGCTGCGCAGTCCAGGCCAAGGTGACCATATGGTCGGTGAACACCTGACCGAACCCCGGTCGCACCAGCAGTTCAGCACGTCGTTCTTCCGGTACCGGGCTGCCAGACAAGTGGGTCGCGAACTGAATCTCAGCACCTGCAGCCATCGGGGTCCTCCTTGGTCCGGGCTGGCGCCGTTGCCACGCCCCGCGAGACCAACGCTAGCCCGCCACCAGCTCCGCTATGTCGTCGCCGATCTCCGGAGTAGCCCGCGGTGACCAGGCCCCTTGCCGTTCGAGCAGGTCATCTGACACAGCTTGCTCGATCCGGGCCGCTTCCGCGGCCAGCCCAAGATGCTCGCACAGCATGGCCGCCGACAAGATGGCCGCGGTCGGATCCGCTTTCTGCTTGCCCGCGATGTCGGGCGCGCTGCCATGGACAGGCTCGAACATGCTGGGCGCGGTCCGGTCCGGGTTGATACTGGCGCTCGCGGCAAGGCCAATGCCGCCCGCCACCGCGGCGCCGATCGAGGTGAGGATGTCGCCGAACATGTTGTCGGTCAGGATCACGTCGAAGCGCTCAGGCTGGGTGAGGAAGTAAACCGCGGCCGCGTCCATGTGGCAGTACTCGGTGGTTACCCCCGGATAGTCGGCTGCCGCCTCGGTCACGGTGCGCCGCCAGAGATCGCCGGCATAGGCGAGCACGTTGGTCTTGTGTACCAGGGTCAGCCGCCGCCGCGGCCGCTCAGCCGCACGCTGCAGCGCATACCTGGCTACCCGGCCGACACCGAAGGCCGTATTGATGCTCTCCTGCGTCGCCACCTCGGCAGGCGTGCCCTTGCGCATGATCCCGCCGGCCTCGATGTAAGGACCCTCGGTGCCCTCCCGGACGACCAGCATGTCTACCGACTCGGCCCGGATACCGACAAGCGGTGATGCGACCCCCGGATACAGCCGGACCGGTCGCAGGGTGACGTACTGATCAAACTCGAACCGCAGCCGGAGCAGCAGACCCCGCTCCAGGACGCCGCTGGGCACGCTCGGATCGCCGACGGCGCCCAGCAGGATGGCGTCATGCCCGGCGATCTCGTTGAGCACCGAATCGGGCAGCACCTCCCCGGTCCGGTTCCAGCGCTTCGACCCCAGGTCGTAACTGGTGGTCTCGATGGCGAGCGTGCCGAGAGCACGCAGCACCTTGATCGCCTCGGCCACTACCTCCGGACCGATGCCGTCGCCGCCGATTACCGCGAGCCGGATGCTTCGTGCTGTCACGGCAGTACCTTACTGGGCAGTTAGCACTCCGTGGCAAGATCTCACCGGCTGGAGCCTGGCCATCGGTGCGCCGATTCCGCAGCTCAGGAGATCAGATCCTGGTCCAGGTCGACCACCCTGGCCAGCCCTGCGCCGATCTCGACGGCGATCTCGGCCAGCGCATCCGCCGGGACCGCCGAGTCCACCGTGAGCAAGATCAGCGCGTCCCCGCCCTGAGCGTGGCGGCATACCTGCATTCCGGCGATGTTCACCTGGCGGCTGCCCAGTATCCGTCCGACGGTGCCGACCACGCCGGGCCGGTCAGAGTAGCCAAGGACCATCATGTGCTCGGCCGGCGCGATCTCGGCGTCAAGCCCGTTCACCTCGACGATCCGCTCGGCCTGCCGGAGCCCGGTCAGGGTGCCGCTGACAGACACCAGCTGGCCGTCGGGCGCAGTTCCGCGCAAGGTCAGCAGGTTGCGCCAGTCCTGGCTCACATCGTCGGTGCTGAGGCTGACCTCGACGCCACGCTCCTTAGCGACCAGGGGCGCGTTGACGTAGGTGACCGGCTCTTCGGTCACTTGCCCGAACAAGCCCTTCATCGCGGCCAGCTCCAGCACGCTCACATCGAGGCTGGCAATCTCGCCCCTGGCCTCGATCGCGATCGCGGCGGTCGCGCCGCCGGCCAGGGCCGCGAAAATCCGGCCGAGCTTTTCCACCAGCGGGAGCCACGGACGCAGTTCCTCCGCGACGATTCCGCCCTGGACGTTGACGGCGTCCGGCACGAACTCGCCGTCCAGGGCCAGCCGCACCGAGCGGGCAACCTGGATGCCCGCCTTCTCCTGCGCTTCGGTTGTGCTGGCCCCGAGATGCGGCGTCGCCACGACGTTGTCGAGGCCGAAGAGCGGGCTGTCGGTGCACGGTTCCTTCGCGTACACATCCAGCGCGGCGCCCGCGACCCTGCCATCGGCGAGCGCCCGTGCCAGCGCATGCTCGTCCACGATCCCGCCGCGGGCCGCGTTGATGATCCGTACACCGGGCTTAACCAGATGCAGCTCGCGTTCACCGATCAGGCCGACGGTCTCGGCGTTCTTCGGCAGATGCACGGTGATGAAGTCGGCCTCGGTGAGCAGCTCATCCAGGCTCGTCATGCGCACTCCGACCTGGGTAGACCTGGACGGCGGCACGTACGGGTCATAGGCGATCACGGTCATCCCGAAGGCAGCGAGCCGGTCGGCCACCAGCACCCCGATGCGACCCAGGCCGAGGATGCCCACGACCTTGTCCTGCAACTCGACTCCGGTATACGCGGATCGCTTCCACTGACCGTTCTTCAGCGCGGCCATCGCTTGCGGCACGTTGCGGGCGAGGGAGAGCAGCAGTGCGACGGCATGCTCGGCAGCGCTGACGATGTTGGAAGCTGGCGCGTTCACGACCATGACTCCGGCTTTGGTCGCGGCGTCCACATCGACGTTGTCGAGGCCGACGCCAGCCCGTGCGACCACGCGCAGCCGCCGTCCGTGCGCGATCGCTTCCGCATCGATCTGCGTAGCGCTGCGCACGATCACGGCATCGACGTCGGCAATGGCCGGGAGTAGCTTGCCGCGGTCTGCGCCGTCAATGTAGCGGACTTCGAAGGAGGACTCGAGCAAGGCGATGCCCGCCGGGGAGAGTTCTTCGGCCACGAGAACGACGGGTGCAGGCACAGCTGCCCTCCGGGATAGTCAGCGTCGGGATTTCGAGTGTATCGGCCGACCGCGCTCCTGCCTTTCATCGATTCCGGCTCCACAATTGCGGATGACGCCGCCCGGCCTAGCGATCAGCCGATGAAAGGTCGGCTCACACGCCGGAGCGGATCGACCGGAGCCCTAGGTCGCCGTGGCGGGGGCTGCTTCGTCCTCACTGGGCCCGCTGGCCGGGGCGGGCACTGAATCAACCGCCATCGACTCGGGCGCCATCGACTCAACGGCTCCCGCCGCCATCGGGCGCGCTACCAGGTAGCCCTGGCCGAGGCCGCAGCCCATCGCGCGGAGCAGTTCCAGCTGCTCGGGCCGTTCGATGCCCTCGGCGACTATCTCGATGCCCAGGTCGTGCCCGACCTGGACGATGGTGCGGGTCAGCATGGCCAGCGTTCCGTCGGTGCCCAGTCCGGCTACGAACGACGGGTCGATCTTGATGATGTCTACCGGCAGCTGCCGCAGGTAGGCGAGCGACGCGTAGCCGGTACCGAAGTCGTCGATGGCCAGCCGCAGGCCGAGCTGGCGCAGCCGGGCCAGGCCGTCCAGAACCGGGGACTCGATCTCGATCAGCACCCGCTCAGTGACCTCAAGGGTGAGCGCCGACCTCGACAGGCCGCTGTCGTCCAGGGCTGTCAGCACGGACTCGGCGAATCCGCTGGTGCTCACCTGGCGACGGGAGAAGTTGACAGACAGGCCGACCTGCCAGCCATCCGCGCGCCACCGCGCCACCTGCTCGCACGCCTGCCTGAGAACCCACTGGCCCAGCGGCACGATGAGCCCGGAATCCTCGGCAATGCCGAGGAACTCAGCAGGCTGCACCTCCTCGCCCTGGCGCGACCAGCGGACGAGCGCCTCGACGCTGGCAATGCGCGCCGTCGACAGCTCCACGACCGGCTGGTATTCGACGCCGAGGCTGCCATCTTCGATCGCCGCTCGCAGATCGGTGGCCAGTTCCAGCCGGCGGATGACGTCCGCGTGCATGTGCGCGGCGAAGACCTCGACCCGGCCGCCGCCGGAATCCTTGGCCCGTGACATCGCCAGGTCGGCGTTGCGGAGCAGGTGCTCGGCGACCTCCGGGTCGGCGAAGGCCACGCCGATGCTGGCGGTGATCGAGATGTCCCTGCCAGCCACCTGGAACGGCTCAGCGGCGATGGCGCCTGCCAGTCGCTCGGCGATGTCCACGATCTCCTGCGGGCTGGCCGAACCCTCGATCAGGACAGCGAACTCGTCCCCGCCCCAGCGCGCAACCGTGTCGTGCGCCGGAACCATTCCGCGCAGCCGCCGCCCGGCCTGCGCGAGCACCAGGTCACCGGCGCCGTGGCCGACTGAGTCGTTGATGGCGGTGAAGCCGTCAAGGTCGACGAATATCGCGCCAGTCTGCTCCGGCGGCTCCGCCGCCTCGCGGTGCCTGGCTAGCAGATCCTTGGCCCGTTCCTCCAGATAGGAACGATTGGGCAGGCCAGTCAGACCGTCGTGAAAGGTCAGGTGCGTTACCTGCCTGCGCAACGCGACTTGATCGCTGACATCTCGTGCGGTGACCAGCAGCTGATCTGGTCCGGCCGGCAGCGAGTGACGCGACAGCGTCGTCTGCACGTGCCGCCAGGTGCCATCAGATGACCTGACCCGGCAGGCCAGGTTGCCGGCCGGCGCTGACCTGCCGGAGCGCACCTGCCTGGCGGCGCGCAGTACGTGCGGCAGGTCGTCGGGATGGACGAGGTCTGTGAGCCTGGTGCCGGTCAGCCGTGCGGGCGTGTAGCCGTAGTGCGCGACTGCGTTGCTGGCATAGCTGACCAGGCCGGCCTCGTCACACAGCAGCACCGCGTCGCTGGTGCGGTCGGCGAGCTGCTGGAACTGGCTGCCGGATTGCGCTGCGAGCGCTGACACGGTCGCGGCCTGGCGAAGCATCCCGGCGATCCGCACCACCAGGGCCAGCATCAGGGCAGCGCCGGCGAGCAACGGAACCGGGCCGCTATGCCCCCAGGTCACAATCGCGAAGATGAGGGTAACGAGGCCCGCCAGGGTAGCGCCGCTCAGCGCGGCAACTGTCGCCATCGGCGGGCTCGTGCGCGCCGGCCCGCCAGCTGGCGGCGACACCGCGGACGCAGCGGGTACCAGCGCGGTAAGGCCCAGCAGGCCGAGCGCCGCGAGCCAGGCTAGTTGTGCGGGGATGGCCGGATGACTGCCGCCTGCCCGCGCCTGCACGGCCAGGAAGTCGCCGAGCGTGGCAAAGCACAGGGCCAGGTACGGCGCCAGCGCCCGGCGGCCGGCCAGTACAGCGAGGCCGAGGGTGCCGCCGAGGGTGATCACGTCCGCGGCCGGGTGAACCAGATCGACGGTGAAGGTACCGGCGCCGACCGCGGCCGCCGTGTACGCGGGCCGCAGCAGCGCGATCCAGCCCACGCAGACCACGGCAAGCCCGAGGACACTCCCGTCCAGGAATCGTCCGGCGCCGATGGGCCAGTGCGCTGCCGGCGGACTGGCCGTATCGGCCAGCTCACCAGAACTGGCCAGCCCGCCAGGACTCGCTGCGAGCCGGAGTAGCGCGATAGCCAGCGCGGGCAGCCCGAGCAGGGCGAGGAGGTCGGACAGCGTGAGCTGAATGACCGCCGGCGTGACGGCGCCAGCACCGGCGCCTAGCGTCAGAAACGCGGCACTCCATGCGGCCGCGGTGACGGCCAGCCAGCGGCTAGCTGGATCGCCCTGGCGAGCCTTGCGGACCAGCACCCCCACGACCGCGATGGCCAGAACGGCGCCGATCGCCGTCCACGCGGGCGAAGAGGGGCTCATCGCCGGCCGCCTGATGCGAGCGATTGCACGGGGCGTGCGTGCACCAGGCCTCCCATCGGCAACGTCCGGCTACGGTGAAACTGAGTTAGCAGCCGCGAGGGCCAAGCGGGCACCGCAAGCCGTAATGCTGTGCAGGGAGGTCATGCCCGCGGCTCGTCGTTGAGGACAGCAGCACACGACTCGCAGATGGTGCCATCAGCCATGCGCTATCGGATCCGGCGAACACTTGCCTCGCCGGGCCGAACGCGCTGGTCTCGCAACTTTGGTGATGCCACAGCACTTTACGGTGCGCAGGTCACGCTTCGATTGAGGAAGAGCCTACGCACGGCTACATCTTCGTGGCGTCCTGCATCGGATCGCGCGGCCCGGCGAGCACCTGACACGCCGCGACCAGGGTGTCCGACTCTGCGAGCGAATCCCGGCCAGCCGGGGCGGGCCCTGCGCTAGGAGCCGTATTTCAGGATCGCGGCGACAGTGCCGCCAGCTGAGGAATACTCCGCGCCCGCCCAGACCGAGCGGGTGCCGGGGATCCAGCTGATGCCCGTCAGCTCGCGTGCCATGAGGCCCTGGTCGGGCGGCATCGTCTGGGTGGTCCACCTGCCGCCGCTCAGATGAGCGAAGTAGAACGTGTCCGCGGGCAGCGGCCCGTGACCGATCAGCCACACGCCCGCCATGACCATCCTGGGTCATCGCAGTGACACGACTGATCTGGGCCGGGATGCCCACCTGATGCCAGGACCGGCCATTCCAGTGCACCAGGCCATTCGTCACGCCTGTCGCGTCCAGGTCGAGCCAGACATTCTTCGGGCCTTGCGCGACCGGGTTTGCCAGGAACGTCTGGCCAGGCAGTTGCGCCTTGGGCACTCGTACTGTGATCCACCGGTGACCGTTCCAGTTCACCAGCGAGTACCCCGACAGCTTGCTCGTGACGCGGCCTCCGCCCGCGCCGAACCCCCAGATGTCGCTCGGCGACAGGACGCTCACCTGGTTGAGTATCACCGGCGCTGACGAGCCGGTCCACCTGCGGCCGCCGTAGCGGGCAATGGTGCCGCGGTCGCCGGGGCCGAAGTGGTAGCCGGGTCCCAGGCTGAACAGCCACACGTCATCCCAGCTGAAGAAGGCGGTAGTAATCCGATAGATATCGGACTCGTTCCATACGAGCGCCCAGGGCGGGATCGTCCATGGCTTCCACCGGTGACCATTCCAGCGCACCACCGGTGTGGTCGTGCCGTTGGGCTGGTCGATGAGCCACGCGTTCCTGGCGGAACTGGCCCCGAAGGCCACGCTGACATCGGCCCGCATGGTGAGCGAGAGCGGGATCGGGACGTGCCTCCAGTTCCTGCCATTCCAGTGCTGCACGGTGACGGCCGGGGTGCCGCCCGCCGGGGGCAGCGCGGTCCAGGTCGACCAGGCGCTAGCCGGACCGGAGAGGGAGAAATCACTGGACCACGAGCCGCTAGCCGTGCCGACGTTCTTCACCACTCGCCACGATGGTGTCGTGGCGCCACTGGCTGGCGTGACAGCCCCGGCTAGCGTGAGCGCCGCGGCACCAGCCAGCGCGAGACTCCCGTAAGCCATCCTGGCGCGCATTCGCAAACCCCCACGTGCATGCAACGGTCATCCTCCATGGCTGCTGCAACGCTGCCACCCGGCTTCGGACACGACAAGGGGACCTCTCCCCAGCGCGATCTCCAGCGGTCGGCCAGCTTGGTGCGCTAGTACTCGCCGGTGATCACGTTAGCCAGCGGCTGGCCGGCCAGATAGTGCTCCGCCTGATCGCGGACGAAACTCTGCGCCGCCTGCACCGAGACCGGACTGGAGGCTCCCACGTGCGGCGTGACCAGCACGTTTGGCAGCTGCCAGAGCGGATGGCCCGCAGGCAGCGGCTCCGGATCAGTCACGTCGAGCGCGCCGACAGCCGCCCGGAGGTGAGCTCCGTCACCAGTGCCGCTGTGACGACGAGCACACCTCGCGCGGCATTCACCAGCAGCGCTCCATCCTTCATGCTGGCCAGGAAGGCTGCGTCGGCCATGCCAACGGTGTCCGCGGTGACCGGCGCCAGCAGGATCACGACATCGGCCGATGGCAGCAGCTCGGGCAGGTCGCTGACCGGCCGCACGCCAGCACGGGCCGACCGGGCCACCCGGCGAACCTAGACGTCGAAGCCAGCCAGCCGGCGCTCGACAGCCTGGCCGGCCAGAGCTTGCGCCACTGGTTCGGTCGGCACCCAGATCAGCACTACGCCACCTCCTCCACCACCGGCTCGATCCTCGGGAGCACCGGGCGCGGTGGTGGCAGGGTACCTCCGGAGTCATTGCAGGCGGCGGCGACCTTGGCGGCCAGGTCGGGCAGGAACGGCCAGATCTCCGCTGCCAGCACCTGGCACGCTGCGATCAGGGCGCCGAGCACCTGATCGAGCCGGACCCCGGCTGCCTTGTCACCGGCCTTCTCGGCCCGGCCCAGCTGCCACGGCTGAGCCGCTTCGACATAGCGGTTCGCCTGCTCGACGATCTCCCACACCGCTGCCGCCCCAGCCCGGAAGTCGAACCTGGCCAGCGCGGCCCTGACCGCGGCGGGGGCGCGCTCGATCGCCGCGAGCAGGTCAGCCGCGTCGGCCGGCCAGTCCGGGCAGTCGGACCCGTGCCCGGGCACTACGCCACCGCTCCGCCCGTCGGCCGCGGCCGCTAGCCAGCGGCTGGTGCCGTGCGGACGGCCGCAGGGCTTGATGGCCCCGTTCCGGTATGAATGGACGAGCGAGACGACCCGGTTGACCAGGTTGCCGAGTCCGTTGGCGAGGTCCTCATTGGCCCTGGCGATGAGCTTGTCCGCGGTGAAATCGGTGTCACCGACCCGTGGCACCTCGCGCAGCAGCCACCAGCGCAGGGCGTCGGCGCCGTACCGCGCCGACAGCGCGACCGGATCGTTACCGTCCAGCGGCCGGCCGGCCGCCGACTTGCTGATCTTCCTGCCGTCAACGGTGAGGTAGTCATGCACGAAGATCTCAGTCGGCAACGGCTCGCCAGCCGACAGCAGGATGGCGGGCCAGTAGACCGCGTGGAAGCGGAGCACGCCCTTGCCGACCACGTGCACGCGCCGGGTGGCACCGGCCCACCAGCGGCCGTAGTCGGCACCGCTGGCGCCGCTGGCGCCGTAGTTCAGCGAGGTGATGTAGTTGCCGAGCGCGTCCCACCACACGTAGATCACCTGGCTGGGGTCGCCCGGCACGCCGATACCCCAGCCGCGGGCCCTGGTGACCGACCGGGACGCGCTGAAGTCCTCCAGACCGCCAGCGATGAAGCCGAGCACCTCGTTGCGACGGCTGGCCGGCTCGATCCGCAGCGTGCCGGAGCGGATCAGGTCGTGCAGCCTGGCTGCGTAGCGGGACAGCCGGAAGAACCAGTTCTCCTCGCTGACCAGCTGCGGCGGCGCGGCGTGGTCCGGGCAGTGACCGCCGGTCAGGTCAGCCTCGCTGTAGAACTGCTCGCAGCCCACGCAGTAGAGCCCCTGGTAGCTCTTGCGGTACAGATCACCGCTGGCCTCGCAGGCACGCCAGAGCCGCTCCACGCCGGGCCGGTGCCGCGGATCGCTGCTGGTGCGAATGAAGTCGTCGAAGCTGAGCGACAGGTGCTCGCGCAGCCCGGCGAACGCGCTGGCATTGCGGTTTACCAGTGCCCTGGTGCTAATGCCCTCCGCCTGGGCGGCGAGGACGTTCTTCAGCGAGTTGTCGTCGGTACCGCTCTGCAGCCTGACCTCGTCGCCGATGCGCCGATGATGGCGGGCGAGCACGTCGGCCTGGACAAGCTCAAGCGCGTGCCCGACGTGGGCGCGCGAGTTCACGTACGGGATCGTGGTGCTGAGGTAGATGCGCTGGGTGGTCATCGGATGCCTCCTGGGTCATCAGGGGCACCGACCCGCATGAGAATCGAGGCCCCGGCTAGGGCCTCGTGCGGACTGTGTCGTAACGAACTGAGTCCTGGCAGCGTCAGATGGCCCCGGCTAGCGGGGCATCATCTCCTGGCGCGCGAAGGACTTCACGCTCTCAATCTACCAGCGTGCGGCGAATATCTTTCATCAGTAGCACCAGGTGCAGTCCGTCCGCCGGGCTCGCCTCGAATTCCGGCACCAGGTGCAACTGTCAGTGAGCTGGCGCTAGGGCGAAATCGACGTCGACCACGTACTGGACGTCCGCGGGCTCGTCCTTGCCCGCGGGCCGGAACTCCTGGATCAGCGAGTCCCGGACGCCGAAGACCGCGTCGCTGCCGAGGTACTCGTTCCGCGAATCGAAGATGTGCGTGGTCACCGGCAGGTAACCGGACGCAGAGACGATCGCATGCACGTGCGCGGCACGCCAGTTGTGCCGGCCGGACGCCCGGAAGACGTCCCCGACCGGCCCGTCGACCGGAACGGGATAGCTCACCGGGCGGATCGTGCGGAACCAGTACCGGCCGTCTGAGTCCGTGGTGAAGATCCCGCGCAGGTTGTAATCCGGCTGGTCCGCATCCTGGATGTCGTACAGGCCGTTGCTGTTGCCCTGCCAGATGTCCAGCGTGGCACCGGTAAGCGGGCGTCCGGCCGCGTCGGTGACCCGGCCGCGGATGAGCGTCGGCTCGCCGTCTTCCGCCCGGCCGATCTGCTCCCCCAGCTCCCGCCGCGGCGCGCCCGGCAGGTAGAAGGGCCCGAGCACGGTCGGCTCGGTCGCGCCGTCAGCCGCATTGATCGTCTGGACTAGTGAGGACACGCCGAGCACATCGGACAGCAGGATGAACTCCTGGCGCTGCGGGTCGCATTTCTGCCCCACGGCAGTCAGGAACTCGATCCCCGCCAGCCACTCTTGCGGGGTGAGGCTTGTCTCGGCCGCGAACGCATGCAGGTGCCTGATGAGGGCGGACAGCAACTCGCGCAGCCGCGGGTCCGGAGTCCCGGCGTAGGCCCGGAGGACCTCGGCCGTCAGCCTGTCGGGACCGGCATTGTCAGCAGTCATCGTGATCCGCTCCCATGATCTTGTTATTTGAGCGCAGTGACCGGCTCAGGTCAGCCGCTGCAGGATCAGCTCGCGGACCCGAGTTGCGTCGGCGCGGCCGCGGGTGGCCTTCATGACCTCGCCCACCAGCGCGCCTGCGGCCGCCGTCTTGCCGTCGCGGATCTTGGCGGCGACATTCTGGTTCGCGGCGATCGCGGCGTCAACTGCCTCGGTCAGGGCGCTGTCATCGGTGACGATCGCCAGCCCGCGGGCCGCGATGATCGCGTCCGGGTCACCCTCGCCTGCCAGCACGCCGTCCAGTACCTGGCGGGCCAGGGTGTCGTTCAGCGTTCCCGCCCTGACCAGCTCGCTGACCCGCGCCACCTGGGCCGGACCGATGGCCAGCTCCGGCAGGTCGACGCCGGTCTCGTTGGCCCGGCGGGCCAGTTCGCCCATCCACCACTTGCGCGCGTCAGCGGGCGTAGCGCCTGCCGCCACGGTCTGGCTGACCAGCTCCAGCGCTCCCGCGTTCGCCAGCTGGGTCATGTCCAGGGCGGACAGTCCCCAGTCGGCCAGCAGCCTGGCCCGCCGGGCAGCGGGCAGCTCGGGCAGGCCGGCCCGGATCTCCTCCACCCAGCCCGCGTCCGGCGCGACCGGCACCAGGTCAGGCTCGGGGAAATAGCGGTAGTCCTGCGCCTCTTCCTTGCTCCGGCCCGCCGTGGTAGCGCCGTTGTCCTCGTGGAAGTGCCGGGTCTCCTGCACCACTTTCCGGCCGGCGTCCAGCACCGCGGCCTGACGCTCGATCTCGAACCGTACGGCGCGTTCCACTGATCGCAGCGAGTTCACGTTCTTAGTCTCGGTCCGGGTGCCCCACTCGGCCGCACCACGCGGCGCCAGCGAGGTATTCACGTCGCAGCGCAGCGAGCCCTCCTCCATCCGGACGTCTGACACGCCGAGGGCGCGCAGCAGGTCGCGCAGCTCGGTCACGTAGGCGCGGGCCACGACCGGGGCGAGCGAACCAGTACCGGGCACCGGCTTGGTGACCACCTCGACCAGCGGTATCCCGGCCCGGTTGTAGTCAACGAGCGAGTAGTCGGCGCCGTGGATCCGCCCGGTAACGCCGCCCATGTGCAGCGACTTGCCGGTGTCCTCTTCCAGGTGCACCCGCTCGATCCCGACCCGCACGGTCTGCCCCTCGACCTCGACGTCGAGCCACCCGTCGGTGCAGAGCGGCTCGTCGTACTGCGAGATCTGGAAGTCCTTCGGCATGTCCGGGTAGAAGTAATTCTTCCGTGCGAACCGGCACCAGGCCGCGACCGAGCAGTTCAGCGCGAGGCCGATGCGGATGGTGTACTCGATCGCCGCGCGGTTGGCCACCGGCAGCGAGCCGGGCAGCCCGAGGCAGACAGGGCACACCGCCGAGTTCGGCTCGGCGCCGAATACCGTCGGGCAGCCACAGAACATCTTTGTCCTGGTGCCGAGCTCAACGTGCGTCTCCAGCCCGATGACCGGCTCGTACCTGGAGATGGCAGCCTCGAAGGGCACCAGCTCAGCCACCTGTGTCATCGGCCCAGTCCCTTCGCCTGGGTCAGCAGCGGGCCGCCCCAGCGCTCCTGCAGCGCGGCCTCCACGGCCGCGCCGACCCGGTAGGTTCGGTCGTCGGCCAGCGGCGGGGCCATGATCTGCAGGCCCACTGGCAAGCCGTCTTCGGGCGCCAGGCCGCATGGCACCGACAACGCCGCGTTACCCGCCAGGTCCGAGGGAATCGTGCACAGGTCAGCGAGATACATGGCCATCGGATCGTCGGCGCGCTCGCCGATCGGGAACGCGGTCGTCGGCGTGGTCGGTGATACCAGCACGTCGACCTGCTCGAAGGCGGCATCGAAGTCCCGGCAGATCAGCGTCCGCACCTGCTGGGCCTTGCCGTAGTAGGCGTCGTAGTAGCCGCTGGACAGCGCGTAGGTGCCCAGCATGATGCGGCGCTTGACCTCGGGCCCGAAGCCGGCCGCACGGGTCAGCGACATCACCTCATCGGCGCTCGCCACGCCATCGTCACCGACCCGCAGTCCGTACCGCATCGCGTCGAACCGGGCCAGGTTGGAGGAAGCTTCGCTCGGCGCGATCAGGTAGTAGGCCGGCAGTGCGTACACGAAGTGCGGACACGAGACCTCGACGACCTTGGCGCCCAGCGACTCCAGCAGCTCGACTGCCTCGCTGAAGCGGGCCTGCACGCCAGCCTGGTAGCCGTCGCCGCTGAACTCCGCGACCACGCCGACCCGAAGGCCGGCGACATCTGCCTGCCGGGCCGCCGCCACCACCGGGGGCACCGGCGCGTCCACCGACGTCGAGTCGCGCGGATCGTGGCCCGAGATCGCCTCATGCAGCAGCGCCGCGTCCAGCACCGTACGGGCCAGCGGGCCGGGCGTATCGAGCGACGAGGCGAACGCCACCAGGCCGTAGCGGGACGAGCCGCCATAGGTGGGCTTCATGCCGACGATGCCGCACACGGCCGCCGGCTGCCGGATAGACCCGCCGGTATCGGTGCCGATCGCGAGCGGTGCCTCAAAGGCGGCGACCGCGGCAGACGAGCCGCCTGAGGAGCCACCGGGAACCCGGTTCAGGTCCCACGGGTTATGGCTCGTCCCGTACGCGGAGTTCTCCGTCGACGAGCCCATGGCGAATTCGTCCATGTTGGTCTTGCCGAGGATGACGATGCCAGCATCACGCAGCCGACTGGTGACCGTGGCGTCATACGGCGGCTGCCAGCCCTGCAAGATCTTTGACCCGCAGGTCGTGGGCATGTCCGCGGTGGTCATGACGTCCTTGAGCGCCAGCGGCACGCCCGCCAGCGGGCCCAGCGGGTCGCCCGCGCCACGCCGGCGATCCACCTCGGCCGCGGCAGCCAGCGCCCGGTCGGCGGCGACATGCAGGAACGCGTGCACGTCGCCGTCCACCGCCGCGATCCGGTCCAGGTGTGCTGCGGTCACCTCGACCGCAGACACCTCACCAGCGGCAACGGCCGCGGCAAGCTGCGCAGCGGTCAGCTGCGTCAGCTGGGTTGGCTCGGCCGCCATGTCAGTCCTCCGTCAGGATGCGCGGGACCCGGAACCGGCCCTGCTCGGCCGCCGGCGCCTGCGACAGCGCCTGGTCAGGCGCCAGGCACGGCTGCTCGACATCGTCGCGGTACACGTTCACGACGGGAACGGCATGCGTCATCGGCGGGATCCCCTCGGCCGCGACCTCCTGCACACGTGCGACAGCGGCGATGATCTGGTCAAGCTGGCCAGCGAAATGATCAAGTTCGGCATCGGACAGCGTCAGCCTGGACAGCCTGGCCAGGTGCGCTACCTCGTCCCTGGTGATGGACATGCAGGCCATCCTATTGGCCGTGCCCCGTGCGCGCCCCTAGCGGCGCCAGCCCAGCGGCGGCGTCGCCACGGGGGGGCGCTGACCGCGGGCGTAGCCGCCGTTGCCGTTCTCGCCCTCGCCGCCGGCGCCACCGTGATCGACATCGATGACACGAGCGGGCTGATGGTCGCGCCCGTCGGCCGGGCGCGCCGAGCGCTGCCTTGGCCTGCCGCAATCGCCGTGCTCTAGCAGCCAGGCAGTAGCCGAGACAGCGTTCATTGGCTTGGCGAAGTACCACCCCTGCGCGGCCACGCAGCCCATGTCGAGCAGCGCCGCGGCGATCTCGGCCGCCTCCACGCCCTCCGCCACTGACCGGATGCCCAGGGCCGCGGCGAGATCAACGATCGACTTGACGACGACGCGATCATCGGGCGACTTGAGCACGCGAGCCACGAACGACGAGTCCACCTTGACCTCGTCGACCGGCAGTCGCTTGAGCCTGACCAGGGAAGAGTAGCCAGTACCGAAGTCGTCCAGGCCGACGCCGACGCCGATCTCGGCCAGCGCTTCCGCCGTCGACACCGCGTGGGCTGGCTCGCTCGTCAGCACGCGTTCGTCGATCTCCAGCAGGAGGCATCCAGGCGGCAGGTGATGGCTGGCCAGCTGCTGCTCGATCTGGTCGACCAGGCAGGTGTCCAGCAGGTCCCGGCCCGCCACATTGAGCGAGAGCTGAACCTCGATCCCGGCCTGGCGCCACACGGCTAGCTGGTCGAGCGCCGTCTCGATCACGAATCCGGTCACCTCACGCATGAGGTAGGACTGCTGAACCACGGGGATGAAATCACCAGGCGTCAGCATGCCCCGGACCGGATGCCGCCAGCGGACCAGCGCCTCCATCCCGGCCACCCGGCGATCGGCCAGGTACACCTTCGGCTGGTAGTGCAGCTCGAGCTCGCCCCTGTCCAGCCCGCGCCGCAGATCGCCGAAGAGGGCGAGCCGGGCCGGAGAGTTGCGGTCCAGGTCGGCGACGTAGCGCTCTACCCCGCTGCGCCGCTGCTTGGCCAGGTACATGGCCACATCCGCGCGCTGCATCAGCAGCTCGTCGCCAGTGGCGTCGTCGGGGAACATGGCGATGCCGATGCTCACCTCGATCACGAACGACATGCCCTCAAGCCGGATCGGCTCGGCGACCGCAGCCCGGAGCCTGGCCGCGACCTCCCGGGCGACCGCCGCGTCCTTGACCGCGGGCAGCAGCACGGCAAACTCATCGCCGCCTAGCCGCGCGACCATGTCGCCCGGCCGGATGCTATGCGTCAGCCGGTGCGCGACGAGCCTCAGCAGCCGGTCGCCTACCGCGTGTCCCAGCGTGTCGTTTACTTCCTTCAGGCCGCGGTCCAGGTCGAGCAGCAGGAAGCCGACCTTGCTGCCGGAGGTGGCAGCCTGGGTGAGCATGCTGTCGAGCCTGCGCATCAGGAGCTTGCGGTTCGCGAGTCCGGTCAGCTCGTCATGATGGGCCTGGTGCTCGCGCTGCACCGAGATCGCGGCATTCGCATAGATGGCAGCCAGCGGGAACGCGAAGAGCAGCACGAGCGCGGCCGAGTTCTTGCCCATGACGACCGCTACCAGCGGCGCGGTCGCGAACAGGACGAGGCTGACGAAGGCCTGGTACGGCAGATTCCGAAGCAGCGTCTGCGACAGCGGCTCGCGGGAATGCAGCGCGATGGCGACGGTGACCAGGACGTAGCAGACTATGAAGCAGGCGGCACCGGCGGCCACGATCGCCAGCACATCGGTGCCGCGAGGCACCCACGGATGCAGCGGCGAATGGCTATCTCCGCTGAGATACAGCACGCCCCAGGCAGCTGCCATGCCCAGCGCCGAGGCCGCGGCGTTAAACGCGGCCCGGTGCGGTGCCTTGCGCTTGCCCAGGAAGGTCAGCATCGTCGAGCTGACTTCCAGCAGCAGCGCCACCGGCAAGCCCCAGGCGATCAGCGCGGCGAAGGTGAAGGTCACTGAGGCATGCGGCGCTTCGCTGCTGGACTTGCCCGGCGTGACGATCGGCCAGATGTCGCCGAGCACCACCATGGCCGCGACAACCCAGAACAGCGGATGCCCGATGAGCCGGGTGATGCCCGTCAGCCTGGTCATGGCCAGCCCGAATACCACCGCCCCTACGACGGTCACCGACGTGAGGTGGATCCACAGCGGCGAGCCGACGCGAGGGCCGATGTCCCTGGTATCGGTGGGGTCCTTCATGGCTCCTCATCGGCCCGTCGTCGCTCAGTGTGCAGCGCTCGGCGCTTTCCGTGAATCCTACGGCAAAAAAGGTACTTCCCGAAGCCAATTGCGTACTATCCGTTACAACCCACGATGATCATGCGCCTCACAGCACCGCGTCTGCATCTCGCGCACCGCCAGCCTCGATCATCCGGTCGCGACAGCCGCCCTGGCCGCGTCGGGTCCGTCCGACAGCAGCACGCTCAGGCCATCGTCGTCCAGCACCGGAACGCCGAGCGAGTCAGCCTTGTCCAGTTTCGAACCAGGGTTTTGCCCGGCGATCACGAAGCTGGTCTTCTTCGATACCGATCCGGACACCTTGCCACCGCGCTCCTGGATGGCCTCGGCGGCCTCGTCCCTGGAGTAGCTGGCGAGCGCCCCGGTTAGCACCACCGTGACTCCGGCGAGCGGCCCCGCTGCGCCGCCTGTCCCGGCGTCGGCAGCCTCATCGCGGACGGGCCGGACGAAGCCGGCCGTGGCCAGGTCCACGCCAGCAGCCCGCCACTTGGCCACGATCGCAGCATGCCAGTCCACCTCGAACCACTCGCGCAGCGATCTGGCGATCGTCGGCCCCACGTCCTCGACGGTGACCAGCTCGGCTTCCGGCGCGGCGGCGATGGCGTCGATCGAGCCGAATGCCGCTGCCAGTGCCCGCGCGGCGGTGGGGCCGATGTGCCGGATCGACAGCGCCACCAGGATCCGCCAGAGCGGGCGGTGCCGGGCTTCCTCCAGGTTCGCCAGCAGCCGGGCCGCGTTGGCGGTTAGCGTTCCCTGCTTGTTCACGAAGAACGGCACGGTGGCCAGGGCCTCTGCAGTCAGGCCGAACAAGTCGCCCTCATCGGTCACCAGGCCGGACTCCAGCAGGGCCACCGCCGCCTCATAGCCGAGCACCTCAATGTCCAGTGCACCCCGGCCGGCCAGATGGAAGAGGCGCTCGCGCAGCTGAGCCGGGCAGGATCTGGCGTTCGGGCAGCGCCAGTCGACGCCGCCCTCCTCGCGGGCCAGCACCGTATCGCAGGCAGGGCATCGCGTCGGGAACGCAAACGGGCGTTCCTGGCCGGTGCGCAGGTCGATCACCGGACCCACGACCTCGGGAATCACGTCCCCGGCCTTGCGCAGCACCACCATGTCGCCGATCAGCACGCCCTTGCGGGCCACTTCGTCGGCGTTATGCAATGTCGCGTTCTCCACCGTCGAGCCGCTGACCTTCACTGGCTCCATCACCGCGAACGGGGTAACCCGCCCGGTCCGGCCCACGTTGACCCTGATGTCGAGCAGCCGGGTGTTGACCTCTTCGGGCGGGTACTTGTAGGCGATCGCCCACCGCGGCGCCCGGCTGGTGGTGCCGAGCTGCCGTTGCTGGTCCAGTTCGTCAATCTTGACCACCACGCCGTCGATCTCGTACGGCGGATCGTGCCGGTGCTCGGCGTAATGCGCGATGTAGTTGCGCACGTCCTCGATGGCGGGCACGACCTGGTAAAGGTCGCTGACCGGAAGACCCCAGCCATGCAGTCGCTCATACCAGGCAGATTGAGTCAGCGGCAGGTCGTCCAGGCCCTCGACCCGGCCGACGCCATGCAGGATCAGGTTGAGCGCACGCGACGCGGTGATCCGCGGGTCCTTCTGCCGCAGCGAGCCTGCCGCCGAGTTCCGCGGGTTGGCGAACGGCGGCTTGCCTGCCTCAGTGAGCCGCCGGTTGAGTGCCTCGAACGCGGCCAGCGGCAGGAATACCTCGCCGCGCACCTCCAGCGTGGCCGGCCAGCCCGAGCCCGACAGCTTGGTGGGCACCGCCGCGATGGTCTTGACGTTGGGCGTGACGTCCTCCCCGGTGACGCCGTCACCTCGGGTGGCCGCACGTTGCAGGCGGCCGTTCCGGTACACCAGGGCGATCGCCAGCCCGTCGATCTTCAGCTCACACAGATACGGGCCCGAGCCGCCGAGCCGTTCCGCGCGGGCCACCCAGCCATCCAGCTCGGCAGCGGAGAACACGTTGTCCAGGCTCAGCAGCCGCTCCAGGTGCTGAACCGCGGTGAAGTCAGTGGAAATCGCACCGCCGACATGCTGGCTGGGTGAGTCCGGCGTGCGCAGCTCGGGCAGCTGCTCCTCCAGGCTGATCAGCTCGCGCATCATCGTGTCGTACTCGGCGTCGGACACGAGCGGTGAATCGAGGACGTGGTAGCGGTACTGATGCTCGGCCAGCTCGGCTGCCAGCTCCGCGTGCCGCTGCCTCGGATCCTGGGTCGTCACGCGCTCTCCTCGATCAGCTCAGGCGCGATCCGCGCCGCCTCCCGGCAATGCGCGAGCGCTGCCCGCGCGGCGGCCTCCGGAACTCCGGCCAGGCCGCACGCTGGCGTGATCACGACCTGGCTGGCCAGCCGTCCGGCCGCCATGCCGGTCCGCCGCCACAACGTCACCACCCGTTCGGCTGTCTGCGCCGGAGCGAGCGGAGGCCCGCTGACCAGCCGCTGCAGCCCGCTGGTCGGCAGCGCACCGGCGAACACCGCCAGCCCGGCGTCCGCGACCTCTGCCACCAGGTCAACCTCGGCGTTGGCCAGCTGGCTGACATCGAAGCTCACCGCGCTAGCACCGGCGGTTCTGATCAGCGGGAACGGGGCCCCGGCAGCGCAGCAGTGCACGACAGTGAAGGCGGCGGCGGCGGAGAGGACTGTCTCCAGGTGCTGGCGCGCCACCGGCTCATCGACGGCAGCCACGACGTTCAGCCCGCTGGCCGTCGCTACCCGGCCGGCGAGCACCGCAGGTAGCGCGGGCTCATCCAGCTGCACGACGAGCGTGCCACCGGGGACCCGCCTGCGCACGTCAGCAGCGTGGCTCGCTAGTCCCTCAGCCAGCGATGCGGTCAGATCGGCCACCGCGGCCGGATCGGCGAGGGCCGGATTGACCGAGCGGCTGAGCTCCAGCGTCGCCGCCAGCGTCCACGGACCGCAGACCTGGACCTTGACCGGGCCCCGGTAGCCGTCCGCTAGCTCTTCAAGGGCGTCCAGATCTTCCGACCAGTAGCTAGCCGCCCTGGCGAGGTCGCGGCCGGGCCTGTCGGTCAGCTTCCAGCCGCGCGCCGTGGTCTGCACCGGCAGGTCGACGAGCAGCGCCGCGGTCCGGCCGGCCAGGTCGGAACCCGGCCCCCGGCCAGGCAGCTCCGGCAGGTGCGGGAAATCGGTCAGCTCGCCGAATACCACCCGGCAGGCCTCGGCGGGATCGGTGCCCGGCATCGATCCGATGCCGGTCGCGGTCCCGTCCGGCCACGGGAACGAGTCGCTGTGCTGGGTCACGGTCAGAGCCTAATGCCGGAAACTGCCGCCAGCCCGTGCCGGTCTGGTCCGCCCGCTGCCGCGCCGCACAGCCGGCCCCATGTGAGCGCGTTAGCGCGTTAGCGGACGGCCATGCTGTCCAGCAGCGCGGCTACCCGGTCGCGTATCTCGTCACGGATGTGCCGGATCTCCTCGAGGGTCTTGCCGGCGGGGTCGTCAAGTTCCCAGTCCTCGTAGTGCTTGCCTGGCAGCAGCGGGCAGGCGTCGCCGCAGCCCATCGTCACCACGATGTCAGCAGCTAGCACGAACTCATCGGTCCAGGGCTTGGGGAATTCACGACCGATGTCGATTCCGGCCTCGGCCATGGCGGCCACCGCGGTTGGGTTTACCTCGGCCACCGGCTCGGACCCGCCGGACCAGGCGATGGCCTTGTCGCCGGCGAGATGGGTGAACCAGCCCAGTGCCATCTGCGATCGGCCAGCATTGTGCACGCACAGGAACAGCACGGACGGGACCTTTCCTGGTTGCCGGCTTTCCGCGTGCGCGAGCGCTGCGAGACGCTGGCGGGCGAATCGCTCCGCGCCGATCACCAGCCACCTGTGCACGGTGGCGGTAGCAGCGAGTTCCTCGTAGCTGCTGAGAAGGAGATTCTCGATAGTCTCCTCGCCGAAGACGCCCCGGAACTGTTCGTGTAAGTCGCGGGCCGCGCTGCGCAGGCCCATTCTCTCGGCCGGAGTCATGACGTGGGTATCTGGCATCGGTCCTCCTAGAGCCGCGCTGCCGCTGTGTTGCTGTCAGCCTGCCGGACCCACGCCTGGGCGCCCATCTGGATGGCATCCCAGGGACTGCCCAGCGGCGGGGTGTAGGACAGGTCAAGATCGCTGATGGCATCGACGGTCATGCCGTGGAAGATCGCGGTGGCGGCGATGTCGATGCGCTTGGCGACCTCCGCGTTCCGGTGGCCGAACAGCTGGACTCCTAGCAGCCGGCCGCTGGACTTGTCGCCGGTGAAGCGCATGGAGATGCGGTGGCTGCCGGGGTAGTAGGCCTTGTGATCGTCGGCCTCAAATCCGACCGTGACCGGGTCGAATCCGGCCGTGGCCGCTTCGTGGCCGCGCAACCCGGTGCGGGCGGCGGCGTGCTCGAAGATCTTCACGACCTGCGTGCCGAGGCTGCAGGCGAACTCCCGGCTGCCGCCGAGCGCGTTCTCCCCCGCGACCCGGCCCTGCTTGTGCGCGGTGGTCCCCAGCGGCAGGTAGGTGTCGCCGAGCAGCCGGTGGTGGGTCACCACGCAGTCCCCTGCGGCGAACACGTCGGGCAGGCTGGTGCGCATCCGCCGGTCCACCGCGATCGCTTTTCTGATGCCCAGGTCAGCCCCCGCCTCGGCGGCCAGCCCGGTGTCGGGCCGGACGCCAACCACGACAAGGACGATGTCAGCCAGGCGGCTGACGGCCGCGCCGTCAGCTGTGGCGTCGACCCGGAGTCGTCCGGCCTGGCCCGGCGCGGCGCGGCTGATCTGCCGGACCGTGGTGCCGGCGAGGACCTCGACGCCATGCGCGCCGAGCTCGGCGTGGACCAGCGCGCCGAGTTCGGGGTCCACTGTGGGCAGCACCTCGGGCAGCTGTTCCAGCTGAGTGACCGACAGGCCGCGGGTGGTGAGCGCGTCGGCCATCTCCAGGCCGATGTACCCCGCGCCGACGATCACAGCGCTGGCCGGCGCAGCCTGCTCGAGGGTGCGCATGACGGCGAAGGTGTCGCCCATCGAATGCAGCAGGTGCACGCCGTCGGCGGCGTCCAGCGGGTCCGGGCCGGACAGGCCGCCGATCGGCGGCCGGATAGGAACGGCCCCGGTGCCCACCATGAGCTTGTCGTAGCTCAGCAGCTCGTCGCTGCCATCGGCGGAGGAGACCAGCAGCTTGCGGGCACCGACGTCGATGCGCCGGGCGGTGGTGTCCAGCCGCAGCCGCATCCCGGTGGCCTCCAGGTCGGCGACGGTGCGATGGGCCAGGTTGCGCCAGTGGGTCACTTCCCCCGACACGTAGTAGGGGATGCCGCAGATGGAGAAGTTCGGGTAGGCGTCCGCGACTACCACGGTGACGTCGGCACCGGGGTCCAGCTCGCGGGCGCGAAGCGCCGCGCTGATGCCGGCATCACTGCCGCCGACCGCAACGAGGTGCACGGGCCCTCCCGCTAGGTTCGGTGTTGTGCTGACGGCTGTGCGGGCCCGCTAGCGCCCCCCGCGGCGACACGCCCGTCGGCAGGCACCCGTATTCCGCCGCCGGACGCGATCTCCTGGTCCGGCCAGTCGCGGTGGTGGGGCACGACGATGCCCGCCGCGTCGGCCGCCGTGACGCCCGGATACAGGGCCCTGACGACGGCGATCGCCAGCGCGCCGCCGATGACCTGCGCGGCGACGAAGGCCGGCACCGAGGACGGCGCGATCCCGGCGAACGTGTTCGAGAACATCCGGCCGACGGTGATGGCCGGGTTGGCGAAGCTGGTCGATGAGGTAAAGAAATACGCCGCCCCGATGTAAGCACCGACCGCGGCCGGCGCGGACCGGCTCCGGCCGGTCCTGGCCAGCGCGAAGATCACCAGGATCAGACCGAGGGTTGCGATGACCTCCGACAGGAAATGCGCCGGCGAAGCCCGCTGCTTCACCGAGATGCTTGCTGCCGGAAGGGCGAACATCAGGTTCGCGAGTACCGCGCCGCCGATGCAGCCTGCTACCTGGGCCGGCAGGTAGGCGGCAGCGTCGCGCCAGCTCAGCCCGCCGAACGCTGCATCGACGAAGGACACGACGGGATTGAAATGACCCCCGGACACCGGTCCGAACATCAAGATGATCGCGAATAGCCCGACTGCGGTCGCCGCCGCGTTCTCCAGCAGTTCCAGTCCGGTGGCGCCCGGTGACAGCCGCTGCGCAGCGATGCCCGAGCCGATCACCACCGCAGCCAGAAACGCGCTGCCGAGAAATTCGGCCAGCAGCCGCCGCCACAATGCCGCGTCACTCATTGCTGGCGGCACCCGTCCTGCGGCTGCGCCGCGAAGCGGCCGCGACGGCTATATGTCAGACCTGCCATGCCTGCCTTCATCGATAGGCGTCTATTCAGATACGACCAAGCTTGCCAGCCTGGATAGATGACCGTCAAGATAGACTCATGTCGATGCAGGCTAGCCGTACCACCCTAGAGCTCATCCCAGCAACCGGGCTGGGTGCCGGCGTGGAGACGTGCTCGATCCCGCTGGTCGGCGAGCCCGTCAGCGAGGCTACGGCGGCGGGGCTGGCGCAGGTGTTCAAGGCACTCGGCGATCCTGTCCGGATCCGGCTGCTGTCCCTGATCGGCGCGCACCAGGGCGGCGAGGTCTGCGTATGCGACCTGACCACGGCGTTCGACCTGACCCAGCCTACGATCAGCCATCACCTGAAGGTCCTGCGCTCAGCCGGGATCATCGACTCCGAGCGCCGCGGCACCTGGGTCTACTACCGGCTGGTCCCAGCCGCGCTCGATCGCATCGCCGCCGTCCTGTCCGGCCCTGTCCCCTAAGGGTCAGGTGTCCGTACTTGTTCGGGCACGCGCCCCCGCACGCCCTGCGCGCGCGATGGCCCTGGCGATCACCGGCGCTCCGACGGCCGAGGGAATCAGCCAGAGCGCGCTAGTCGGAAGGTGGTCCCAGAGCGGCAGGTGGGGGCCGTTGTCGACGTAGAACGCGGTCAGCATGGCCACGTAGGCGGTACCCATCCCGGCAATGTGGCCGGAGTCTCCGGCGCGGTGACGTCTGCGGTGCTGGTAGCCGATGGTCGCCGCAGTGAAGGCGATGGCGCCGACGATGAACAGGTAATAGTCCTGCTGCCAGCGCATCGCGGCCAGGATTGTCGCGGTAGCGAATACCAGGGTTATGGACCGGTAGAACACGCGCCCTGCCCGGATGTGGCCGCGGCTGCCTTTGCGCGTCAGCGCTGCGACCGCGCCGGTGATGACCGCAGTGAGCCCGGCGAGGACGTGCACTGCCAGGAACACCAGGAACACTGGCGAGCTTGAGCCCACGTGATCACCCAGGATGCGGGTGGCTGTCGGCATTTCACCTGCTCTCGGGCCCGCCAATCGAGCGTCTTCCCATAGGTAGCGTTACTACTTATGAGTGCCACTTTACGCGGCGGATTGCCTGGTGGGAAGCCCCAGCGTAGTGTGGCTACTTATGCGGGCGGAGGAGCTGAAGGGGCATCTGGACGCGCTGCTGCTGGCCGCGCTAGAAGACGGCCCCCGACATGGCTATGCGGTGATCGAGGCGCTGCGGCAGGCGTCTGGCGGTCGGCTCGACATGGCGACGGGCACGGTGTATCCGGCGCTGCGCCGCCTGGAGGCGGCGGGGCTGATTAGCGGATCCTGGTCGGTGGTGGCCGGGAGGCGTCGCCGTGAGTACCGGCTGACCCCGGCCGGAGCCGATGCGCTGTCGCGCAGGCGGCTGGAGTGGCGTGACTTCGCCGCCATGATCAGCGGCGCCCTGGACGGCAGGCAATGGCCACGCCCAGCGTGATCGAGCACTATCTGACCGTTTTGTCCACGCAACTGCCCGCACATATTGTTGAGGAACTAGCCGACGGGCTGGATCAGACATGCCAGCGCTACCTCGATGAGGGCCTCGAGCCGGATGCCGCAGCCGACGCCGCGCTCGCCGAGTTCGGCGATCCGCGCGACATCCTGGCCGATTTCGTCCGCCAGAGTCCAGCGCGCCGTGCCGCCCGCAAATTGCTGGTCACCGGACCCGTGGTCGGCGGGTGCTGGGGAGTAGCGCTGATCACCGGCCGGGCATGGACATGGCCCGTCCCGGCCGTAGCCCGTCTCGTGCTCGGCGTCATGCTGCTGATGATCATCGGAACGCTGGCCGCTGCCGCCTTCGGACGGCGGTACCGCTCGGCCAACCTGGCGGCAGCCGCCGGGTGCACTGGCATCACCGCGATTGACGCCGCGCTGGTCATCACTGTCCCGTTCGTCATTCCGATGATGACCGCGCCGCTGTTGCTGGCGCTGGCAGTCAGCCTGGCCCGCATGACTTTCGCTGCTCGCAGCCTGCGCCTGGGCCGCGCCGGCTGAGGTGGATAAACCGGCGTCCGCTGCTATGCGCAAGCGTCGGCTCTGCCCGCCGGCGAGCGGGCAGAGCCGACCTGCGGACAGGCCATCACCGGCCCTCAGCAGCACCTCGTTTCGGTGGCCGTCGGCGCTGGTGACTGGCGACCCTCGCTTGGACCGCCCCACCGGGCCTCTGCCGCGGCGTCGCCACCATAGAAAGTCGGGCTGTCCCCTAGCACCGTGTAGATCTCCCATTGCTCGCCGTTGGGGGTGCCTTCGACCCAGAACTTGTTCTGCTTCGCGTAACAGCAGGTGGTGTCCCGCTCCTCGGTCGACGCCAGGCCTGCGGCGGCGAGCCTGGTCTGCTCGGCATCGACTGCGTCGATGTCGGCGACTTCGACGCCAAGGTGGTTGAGGCTCCCGCCCTGACCGGGGTTCTCCATCAGGATGAGCTTCAGCGGCGGCTCGGCGATAGCGAAGTTCGCGTAGCCAGGGCGGACCTTGGCGGGCTCGGTGCCGAAGAGCTTGCTGTAGAAGGCTACGGACTCGTTCAGGTTGTTCACGTTCAGTGCGAGTTGCACGCGGCCGGTCATGGGAACCTCCCATATCGATGACTGTCTATCTCTACCTTCCCGCCGAGCTTGACACAGACATCGACGCCTGTCAATATAGATGCATGCCGAAGTCCCTGGCCCTGGTGAGCACTGCCGACCCAGCGGCATGCTGCCCGCCGCTCTCGCGCGAACCGTTGTCACCCGAGCAGGCAGATCAGGTCGCGCCGCTGCTCAAGGCGCTAGCTGACCCGGTGCGGCTGCGGCTGATGTCCCTGGTGGCGTCCCATCCGGGAGGCGAGGCCTGCGTGTGCGACCTGACGGACGCGTTCGACTTGTCCCAGCCGACGATCAGCCATCACCTGAAGGTGCTCCACGAGTCCGGCCTGCTAGACCGCGAGAAGCGCGGCGTGTGGGTCTATTACCGGGCCAGGCCTGGTGCACTCGCGAGCCTGGGCGCGCTGATCGGCGACTCGTCCGCCGCGACCGAGCCGACCGCGTCCCTGCCCTCGTAAGGGCTGACGGCTCGGGCGTCCGGCTGACGCGGGTCTGCGGTATAGCCGCCGGCGGTGAGCGCTCTTCCTGGCTGGGCCACCGTTGCTGCCGCGGAGATGAGATAGGCCGCCTGACGTCTGGCCGTGCGTGGCGCCGGTCGGCTCATCTCGCGCTGATGATCGTGGCACTGCCGAGGACAGCGTCGCCGTCGTAGAAGACCGCGGCCTGGCCGCTGGCGATGCCGCGGGCGGCCTCGCGCAGGGTGATCCGCACAGAGTCACCCGCTGGCTTGCATCGGGCCGGGTGCACCTCGCCATGAGCACGCAACTGCACCAGGCAGTCGACCGGCCCGGCAGGCGGCGCGCAGCCCGACCACACCGGCCTGCCTGTCTCGATCTCGCGCACGTCAAGTGCCTCGGCCGGGCCGACGGTCACGGTCCCGGACACTGGCTCGATGCTGAGCACGAACCGCGGCCGGCCGTCCGCCGCCGGCCGGTCGATGCCGAGCCCCTTGCGCTGGCCGATAGTGAAGCCGTAGCTGCCGTCATGGCGGCCGACGACGGCTCCTGCTGTGTCCACGATCTGACCAGGCGCGTTGCCTAGCTGGCCGCGCAGGAATGCTCTGGTGTCGCCGTCGGCGATGAAGCAGACGTCGTGGCTGTCCGGCTTGTCCGCCACCGCCAGTCCCCGGTCAGCGGCCTCCTTCCGTACCTGGTCCTTGGCGGTGTCACCGAGCGGGAACATGGCCCGGCCCAGCTGCGCGCTGGTCAGCACCGCGAGCACGTAGGACTGGTCCTTGGCGGCGTCCACGCTGCGAACCAGGCGGGTCCTATCAGCTTCGCCAGGGACCGGCTCCAGCCGGGCGTGATGCCCCGTGCACACCGCGTCGAACCCGAGCGCCACGGCGCGGTCGAGCACGGCAGCGAACTTGATCTTCTCGTTGCAGCGCAGGCACGGATTGGGGGTGTTACCGCGCGCGTACTCGTCGACGAAGTCCTGCACCACGTCCGCGTGAAACCGCTCGGCCATATCCCAGACGTAGAAGGGGATGCCGATGACGTCGGCAGCCCGCCGGGCATCACGCGCGTCCTCCAGGGTGCAGCAGCCCCGCGCTCCGGTCCGGTAGGAGCTGGGGTTGCTGGACAGGGCCAGGTGCACGCCGGTGACGTCGTGGCCGGCGTCCACCGCCCTGGCGGCCGCCACGGCCGAGTCGACACCGCCGGACATGGCGGCTAGCACACGCAGAGTACTCATGTCGCTCCAGGATAACTGGCCAGCAGGCCTGGTTACCTGGCCGCGCGGCGGGCCCGCTCGACGACCTCGCCGATCACCGCGCCAAGCGCGTCCACGTCCTGCTGTGATGACGAGTGCCCGAGCGAGAAGCGCAGCGAGCCGCGCGCCCGTGCCTCATTGGCGCCCATGGCCAGCAGCACGTGGCTGGGCTGGGCCACGCCGGCCGTGCACGCTGAACCGGTTGAGCAGGCGATCCCGCGCGCGTCCAGCAGCATCAGCAGCGCATCGCCTTCGCAACCTGGGAAGGAGAAATGCGCATTTCCTGGCAGTCTGCCGGGGCCGGGCGCCGCCCCGTTCAGCACCGCGTCCGGAACGGCACTACTGACCTGCAGGATCAGGTCGTCGCGCAGAGCGGCGAGCCGCTTTGCCTCGTCGGCCCGGTGGTCGGTAGCCACCTGCACGGCCGCGGCGAACGCCCGGATCGCCGGCACGTCGAGGGTCCCCGACCGGACATCGCGCTCCTGGCCGCCGCCATGCAGCACCGGCACCGGCTGGGAGCCTCTGGCCAGCAGCAGCGCACCGACGCCGACCGGGCCGCCGATCTTGTGCGCGGTGATGGTCAGCGCGGTGGCACCGCTGGCCGCCAGGCTCACCGGCAGCTGACCGGCCGCCTGAACGGCGTCGGTGTGAAACGGAATCTGACGCTCGGCCGCGAGCTCAGCCAGGTCCGCGACCGGCTGCACCGTGCCGACCTCGTTATTGGCCCACATGATGCTGATGACCGCCACACTGTCCGGATCGCGTTCGATCGCGTCGGCCAGCGTCGCCGGGCGAACCTCGCCGGCTAGCCCGACGGGAAGCCAGTCCGCATCGGCGTCCTCGTGCTCGGCCAGCCACCGCACGCTGTCCAGCACCGCGTGGTGCTCGGTGGCGGTCGCGAGCACCCGCCGCCGCGCTGGGTTCTCGGCCCGCCTGGCCCAGTACAGTCCCTTGACCGCCAGGTTGTCCGCTTCGGTGCCGCCGCTGGTGAACACCACCTCGCTGGGGCGGGCTCCGTAGGCCTCGGCAATGAGCTCCCTGGACTCTTCCACCACCCGGCGGGCCCGGCGGCCCGCGTTGTGCAGCGAGGAGGGGTTCCCGAGCTGCGCAAGCTCCTCAGTCATCGCCGCCAGGGCAGCAGGCAGCATCGGCGTGGTGGCAGCGTGATCCAGGTACACCAGTGACGCCGGGGCCCTCCGGGCGTCCGGTGCTGGCACCTGATCAGGACCCCGGCTGCTGGCAGGGTTTACTGCGTCGGCGTTTGACATGATGCGCCCAGCCTAGCCGCGATCCGGCTCGCTTTGCCGGTCGCGGCCGGCCAACCTGGCCCCAGCTGAGGTCAGCCCTCAGACCGCTTGCTGATCTCCTCGACCAGCTGCGGAACGACCTTGAAGAGGTCGCCGACCACGCCGAAGTCGGCCAGCTCGAAGATCGGCGCTTCCGGGTCCTTGTTCACGACCATGATCGTCTTCGAGGTCTGCATCCCAGCCCGGTGCTGGATAGCGCCGGAGATGCCGATGGCCATGTACAGCTGCGGCGATACCGTCTTGCCGGTCTGGCCCACCTGGAACTGGTGCGGGTACCAGCCCGCATCGGTGGCCGCGCGGGAGGCGCCCACCGCTGCACCCAGCGAGTCGGCCAGCTGCTCGATGAGCGCGAAGTGCTCGCCGGACCCGAGCCCGCGGCCGCCCGACACCACGATCGAGGCCTCGGTGAGCTCGGGCCGCTCGCCGCGCTCGGCCACGACCCGGCCGGTGACCCTGGCCGTCTTGGCCGCATCACTCACGGTGAAGGCCACGGGCTCGATTTCGGCGGCGCCCGCGGCCGGCTCGGGGCTGACGGCATTCGGCCGCACCGCGATGATCGGCGTGCCGGTGCGAACCCGGGACTGAACGGTGATGCCGCCGCCGAAGATTGACTGCTCGGCCACCAGTCCCTCGGCCAGGCCGATGACGTCGGTCAGGATCCCCGAGCCGGTCTTCACGGCCAGCCGTGCGGCCACCTCACGACCCTCCGAGGTCGCGGCGACCAGCACTGCCGCGGGAGCCTTGTCTGCCACGAGCTGGGCGAGCAGTTCCGCCTTCGGCGCCCCGACATAATCGGCGTAATCCGGCCCGTCCGCCACATAGACCTTGGCCGCGCCAAACTCGGCAAGCCTGGCCCGGCCGCCCTCGACGCCGTCGCCGGTCCACACCACGGCCGGCTCACCGAAGCCGCGGGCGAGTGTCAGCAGTTCACCGGTCACCTTCTTGACCGACTCGCCGTCGTGCTCGGCAAGTACCAGGATCTCAGCCATTGTGGAACCTTCCGCGTAAGCCCGGGTTGCTCGGGTGGACCTGCTGCTCGGGTGGATCTGCTGTTCGGGTGGGATCAGATGAACTTGCGCGCCGCGAGGAAGTCGGCGGCCTTCGTGCCGCCGTCACCTTCGTCGGTCACGATGACGCCAGCCGCCCGCGCCGGGCGCTTGGCGAAGCTGACCACCTCGGTTGCGCTCGCAGCCAGGCCTGCGTCACTGGCGTCGATGCCAAGGTCAGCCAGGCCGAGCGTCTCGACCGGCTTCTTCTTGGCGGCCATGATGCCCTTGAACGACGGGTAACGCGGCTCGTTGATCTTCTCCACCACGCTCAGGACCGCCGGAAGGCTCGCCTCGACGGTGTCGTAGCCGTAGTCAGCCTGCCGGTGAATGCTGATCGCCGTTCCGTCGATCTCGACCTTGCTGGCGAACGAAAGCTGCGGCACGCCAAGCCTCTCGGCCAGCATCGCCGCCAGCGTGCCCATCCGCGCGTCGGTTGACTCGGAGCCCAGGATCACCAGATCGAAACCCGTCCGGTTGAGCACGCTGGCCAGTACCGCGGAGGTAACGAGGCCATCCGAGCCGCGCAGCCCTTCGTCGGTGACGTGCACCGCCTTGTCGGCACCCATGGATAGTGCCTTGCGGATCGCGTCGGCAGCCTTGTCCGGCCCCATCGACACGATCGTGACCTCGCCGCCATGCGCTTCCTGCAGCCGCAGGCCTTCCTCGATCGCGTAATCGTCGAGTTCGTTGATGACCGCGTCGGCGGCATCCCTGTCCAGGGTGTTGTCAGCGGCCCGCAGCGTCCGCTCCGACCAGGTGTCTGGTACCTGCTTGACCAAGACCACAATGTTCATGACCGGCTGCCGACCCTTTCCTCGCGAACCTGGCGACCACTGCGCACCTGAGCATATGTTACTGATGGGTAGATCCGGCTAGCCGGGCTGCTCGTGCCCGGCCGCTTCCTGACTGTGGCTGGCCTCCGCCGACTCGACCACGTTGGCTAGCAGCATCGCCCGCGTCATCGGGCCCACGCCACCAGGCACCGGGGCCAGGTAGCCGGCTACCTCGGCCACCGCCGGATCGACATCTCCGACGAGGCCGGCCTCGGTTCTGGTGATGCCGACATCCACGACGGCCGCACCCGGCTTGACCATGTCGGCCGTCAGCAGCCCGGGCCGGCGGCCGCTACCACGATGATGTCCGCGCCTCGCGTATGCGCGGCCAGGTCCTTGGTGCCGGTGTGGCACTGGGTAACGGTCGCGTTTTCGCTTCGCCTGGTGAGCAGCAAGCCCAGCGCCCGGCCGACGGTAATGCCGCGCCCGATCACGGTGACTTCAGCACCCGCGATCGGCACGTCATAGTGACGCAGCAGCGCCACGATGCCCTTGGGCGTGCCGGGCAACGGGCCGGGTTCGCCTAGCACGAGCTTGCCCAGGTTCACCGGCTGCAATCCGTCGGCGTCCTTCGCCGGATCGATGAGGCCGAGTACGCGCTGCGCGTCCAGGCCGGGGGGCAGCGGCAACTGGACAATGAAGCCGGTGCAGGCTGGGTCGGCGTTCAGCGCTGCGACCGCGTCCTCGACCTGCTGCTGCGATGCATCCGCGGGCAGGTCCCTGCGGAGGCTGTGGATGCCGACCTGCGCGCAGTCCCGGTGCTTCCCGGCAACGTAGGCGACGCTGCCCGGATCGTCGCCGACCAGCACCGTGCCCAGGCCCGGCGTGATACCTGCCTGCGCGAGCTTTGCCACCCGGCTGGTGAGATCCGCGCGGATCGCCTTGGCGGTAGCCTTGCCGTCCAGAATCGTCGCTGTCATCGGCGCTCATTCTGCCCGATGCGTCGCGCTGCCCGCTCAGCCAGGCCCCTTGTCTGGCGGGGTTCAGTGGTAGAAGTGGCGAACGCCGGTGAAGTACAGCGGCACTCCCGCCTCCCTGGCGGCGGCGACGACCTCCTCGTCGCGGACCGAGCCGCCGGGCTCGGCGATGGCCCGGACGCCGGCTGCGGTCAGGATCTGCAGCCCGTCGGCGAACGGGAAGAACGCGTCGCTGGCCGCCACCGCTCCGGCGGCGCGGTCGCCCGCCCTGGCGACCGCGAGCCGGCAGGAATCGACCCGGTTGACCTGCCCCATGCCGATGCCGACACTGGCCTGGCCTGAAGCCAGCAGGATCGCATTCGACTTCACCGACCGGCAGGCCCGCCAGGCGAATTCGAGGTCTGCCAGCGTGCTGGCGTCGGCTGGCTCGCCAGCCACGAGCTGCCAGTTCTGCGCTGCATCTCCGGGCTCGGCTGCCGCATCGGCAGTCTGCATCAGCAAGCCCCCGCTCACCTGACGCCAGTCAAGGCCGGCGCCGCCGGCCGCGGCCGGCGGCGGGCAGCGCAGCAGCCGCTGGTTCTTCTTCGCGGTGAGGATGTCCAGCGCGGCCGGCTCGAACTCCGGCGCGATGATGACCTCGGTGAAGATGTCGGCGATCTGCGCGGCCATCGCCTCGGTCACCGTGCCGTTAGCGGCGATGACTCCGCCGAACGCCGAGACCGGATCGCACGCGTGCGCCTTGCGGTGCGCCTCGGCCAGGTCGGCTCCGAGGGCGATCCCGCACGGGTTGGCGTGCTTCATGATGGCGACACAGGGCTGACCGAAGCCGAATGCCGCTCTCCTGGCCGCGTCCGCATCCACGTAGTTGTTGTAAGACATGGCCTTGCCGTGCAGCACCTCGGCTGACGCGATGCCGGCAGCGCCGGTCAGTACATCCGCGCCGGCCGACTGGATGTACAGCGCAGCCCGCTGGTGCGGGTTCTCGCCATACCGGAGCACGTCCTTGCGGTGCCAGACCGCGCTGGCCACATCGGGCCAGCCGGTCTGTGCCGCGACCTCGTCGGGTGCGTAGGTGCTGGCGAACCAGGACGAGACCGCTGCGTCATAGGCGGCCGTCCGGGCATAGGCAAGTGCGGCCAGCCGGCGGCGCTGCGCCAGGGTGAACCCGCCGCCCGCCAGCGCGGCCAGTACCTCCGGATAGCTCGCCGGGCTGGTGACCACTGCGACCGTGGCGTGGTTCTTCGCCGCCGCCCTGACCATGGCGGGTCCGCCGATGTCGATCTGCTCGACGCACTCGTCGGGACTGGCCCCGCTGGCCACCGTCTGCTCGAACGGGTACAGGTTGGAGACCAGCAGCTCGAACGGCTCGATGCCCAGCTCAGCCAGCTGCTTGCGGTGAGATTCCTTGGCCACGTCGGCCAGCAGCCCGGCATGCACGCGCGGATGCAGGGTCTTGACCCGGCCGTCCAGGCACTCGGGAAAGCCGGTGAGCTGCTCGACCGGAGTGACCGGCAGGCCCGCTGCCACGATCGCGGCGGCGGTGCTGCCGGTCGAGACGATCTCGACGCCAGCCGCATGCAGCGCGCTCACCAGCTCGGTCAGGCCGGTCTTGTCATAGACGCTCACCAGCGCCCGCTTGATCGCCACAGCTGTCACCAGTCCGCCACCTTACTCACCCGATGACCGGCTGCCCGCCGATCGTTACCTTCCTGCCTACCGCGGTCCAGCCATCGCGGACCATCCGGCCGATGGTGTCGACCAGCAGGCCGCGCTCCGCCACCTTGATCCGCTCGTGCAGCGACTCCTCGTCGTCGTCACCCAGTACAGGGACCGCCTGCTGTGCCAGGATCGGGCCGCTGTCCACCCCGGCATCGACCAGGATCACGCTGCACCCGGTCACCTTGACGCCATGCGCCAGTGCATCCCGGACACTGTGCAGGCCAGGGAACGACGGCAGCAGCGCCGGGTGGGTGTTGATCAGGCGACCACCGAACTCGGCCAGGAAATCGGGTCCAACGAGCTTCAGGAATCCGGCCAGCACGACGAGGTCGGGCCGGTAGGCCAGGCAGTCCGCGGTGAGCGCCTGGTCCCAGGAGACCCGGTCCGGGAAGTCCCTCAGCCGCCGGACGAATGTGGGCAGCCCGGCTGCCTGCGCCCTGGCGACGCCACCGGTACCATCGCGGTCCGCGCCGACGGCCACGATCTCCGCACCGAAGCCAGGCTTCGCGGCGGCGTCGAGCAAGGCCTGCAGGATGCTGCCGGCACCGGATACCAGCACCAGCACACGTGACGGACTGACGGTCGGCTCCTTCGCCTGCTCGCGGCCTGCGGGTCACCCAGAGATCCCAGGGTACAAGGCGGCGGCTTGCGGGCTGGCGCAGACCCGGATGCGGCGAGGCGCCGGGCCCGGGAAGTCCCGGGCTCGGCGCCCGCCATTGGCCTGGCTAATCAGTCAGGCCATTGATGTGCTTGTCAGGAAGTGGCGCCGCAGAAGCCGGTGGTCTCGAAGCCATAGGCCTTGAGGACCGCACCCTGCTTGCAGAAGTAGCCACCCTTGCCGAGCCACTTGCTCAGGTACTTGGGAATGTGGTTGGAGGTGGTCGTGGAGTAGCGGACGACGTCGTACAGGAACCGGTGGAACACGGTCGCGTTCCAGGCCGCGTTGGTCACCGCGCCGCCCTTGACCTTGGTGGTCGGAGCGATGTTGGTGCTGTTGACCCGGATGGCGTTCAGGCCGAGCACGCCGATCTGGTTGCAGCCGAACCTGTTCTGGCCCTTCTTAGGCGACTTGCCGCACACCTTGGAGTGGAACTCCTGGGCGACGTACGAGCCGATCGAGAACGGGTAGATGACGTTCGGGTCCGGCTTCCCGCCGATCTTGAAGATCGCGTTGTTGCCTTCGTTCTCCTCCGGCTGCTTCGGCACGGACAGGGCCGCGCCGCGACCGCAACTCGGCTCGGAGGTGCTGGTAAGGCCGAGAGCGGTAGTCGCCCAGAAGGAGAGCGTGCCCGACCCGGCCTGCGGAAGGATCGGATCGATGTGCTGCGATGCACCCTTCGCCGTCGCGCCGAGCAGCGCGCCCCAGGTGTTCGCCCCGAAGCCGTGCGCCGCCGGAACCGTGCAGCCGAAGATCTCCGCCAGCTGCGTCTTGTTCAGGTTGGCGGGGACGTTGGTCTTCTCGCCCTTGAGGTTCGTGCTGGCATAGGTGACGGCGTCACCAGCGAGCGTGACGAACGCCACGCCGCCGGGGGCAAAGGCCGGGTCGGTCGTCTTGCGTGGCCGCGAGGACCGCGCGAAGTCGATGCACTGGTAGGTCTTGCCCTTGTACTTCACGGTGCCGTAGCCGCCGACAAGCGCAGCGACACCGGCCGACGAGCCGTTGGGCCGCAGGTTCTTCTTGCAGCGCTGCTTGACGAAGATCTGCTGAGTGGTGTTGTTCGGGTTGTTCTGCGGCACGGCGTCCCAGCTCTGGATCCAGGGACTTCCCGGCTGGTGCTTCTTGACCGTGAGGTTGTAGTTGAAGGTCAGCTGGTCGGTGACGGCGAAAATCGACTCGGACCCGACGCCGACGATGTCGTACGCGGCCGGGGTTACCGGCTTGCCTTTAGTGTTGATCGGCTCGGCCGAGGCCGGAGCCACGGCTACTACTGCCATTGCGGCGGCCATACCCGCTACTGCGGTCCCGGCTACCAGACGATTGACGATGCGCAACGCGCCCTCCCACAGACGATTCAGCGCCAACGAACACGCGACTGCTCGCGCGGACCAGCCATCGGTGGCGGCCCGCGCCTAACAATGCACGAGACTGAATAGGGCAACAAGAAACGTTACTAGGCGGCTATGTGATGACTTGGTAAACAGATGGCGTCTAGGGCATTAATTACCAGGTCAGGATGCCTTGATAAGAAAGGGCCGTAACTGCTCCACTTCCGGACGTGACCAAGGTTTTCATATGGCCAGGTCAGAGCCGTTATTAGCAGATAAATCTGAGAATCCGCTGTGAAATTAGCGACGTTTGTGCGAACATCTGCTACTTACCGTTTGGACTAAGTTTGCCAACCAGACACCGTGTCAGCGCTCTCACGGCAGCGACGATGGGCCGGCCGGGGGCGCTGGCCTGGCCGGCCGGTCGCCCGCCCACCGATCCAGGTAGATGACATGCCCGGCATCGGCAGGTCCAGCGGCCGTCCTGGCCGGGACCGTCGGCCTGGCACGAGCCGACGCGGCCGCCCGGACCGCCGCAGCAGAGTGAGCCGATGCGGAGCCATAGCTCGCCTGAGCGAGCGAGCCATTGCGCCGCAGCCCCAGGTAATTGGCCGCACCGGCGCTGATAGCGGCCGATACGCCTAGCTCAAGCGCGCCCACCGCGGCAGCCTGCCAGCCGGATGGCCCGACCGCGGCGAGCCGAGCACCGCCAAGCGGGCCGCCCGCGAATGCCGCAAGCAGGCCGACCACGCCGCCGCAGCACACGCCGCAGGCAAGACCCCAGAGTGGCGCGGCGTCCAGCGACATGCCGGGCGCCGACCGGGACAGCAGCAGCCCGCCGATAATCCCGGCCAGGTACGGCGTCGCCAGGACGGCCGCCTCCAGCCAGCCGGGCAGCGCTGCGTGCAGCCCCGGCGGCAGTCCGGCCAGCAACGGGAACGCCGGCAACTGCGTCAGCGCAGAACCGGTCGGCGCGACGACCGTCGAGGCGCCGAAGGCGAAGCCGGGGCCAAGGGAGAAGCAGACGGCCCAGATGATCGCGTTCGGCAGGTAGCCGAGTTCGAGCAGCAGCAGCAGGATCGCGCCGACAGCTCCTGGCGCGAGGCTCCGCTCCAGCCGCGCCGCCTCCGCCAGATGCACGGCCAGCGCCGAGCCTGCCAGCACGCTGCCAACGGCGAACAGCGTCGCCAGCGTGCCGGCCGCGCCAAGCACGAACGCCCGCGGCCGCTGCGGCAGCAGGGCCGCCAGCTGTGGCCATGGCGCGAGTGCCCTGGCGCCGCCGAGACCGCCGGCCACCAGCGGCAGCAGCAGCCCGCAGGCAAACGCGAGCGGCAGCGACGACGACTCGCGGGCGGACCGGCTGGCTAGCGCTAGCGCGCAGGTGAGCACCGCGTAGGGGACAGCCAGCGCGAGCGTCGCATAGCCGACGTTGCGCAGCCGCCGCACCTGCCCGGCCCGGACGACCCAGCGGCCGGCCCGCCAGAGCAGGAAGCCCGGCAGCAGCAGCAGCCCAAGCGGCAGCAGGCCGATCGGGCCGGTCCCGCGGAGGGTGAAGCCGACATGGTTGCCGACAAGCCAGAGTGCCGCCGCAGTGCGCAGCACGCCCGGCAGACCGCCCGGCGAATGCGGCGCGGTAATCCACCCGGCTAGCACCAGCACTGTGATGACGGCCAGGCCGACGACCGTCACCGCGGCCGCACCGAGCGCACCGGTGACCAGCAGCGGACGCTGCGGTCCCGCCCCGGCAGCGACGGCGGCAGCACTGGCACTGTCGCGGCGGGCACCGAGGCCAGATGCAGTCACAAGAGTCAAGCCTGGCAATCCGCCGTGCTCGTACGGCGGAGGCGCGCCGGACGGGCACGGCCGGATCGCGGCGGCCGGACGCGGACGCGCCGCCGGGCAGCCTGGTCAGGCGCGCGCCAGTCGCGGTGGCGGTACCTACCGCATCAGGTCGCGGACCAGCCGGGCCGTCTCGCTGGGAGTCCGGCCGACGCGAACGCCCACCTTCTCGAGGGCTTCCTTCTTGGCCTGGGCCGTCCCGGCGGAGCCGGAGATGATCGCGCCGGCGTGACCCATCGTCTTGCCCTCGGGCGCGGTGAACCCGGCGACATACGCGACAACCGGCTTGGTCACGTTCTTCTCGATGAACGCTGCGGCGCGCTCTTCCGCGTCACCGCCGATCTCGCCGATCATCACGATCGCATCGGTCTCCGGGTCATCCTGGAATGCCCTGAGGCAGTCGATGTGCGTCGTGCCGATGATGGGGTCGCCACCGATGCCCACCGCGGTGGAGAAGCCGATGTCACGCAGCTCGTACATCATCTGGTAGGTCAGCGTGCCGGACTTCGAGACCAGCCCGATCCTGCCTTCGGCGGAGATGTCGGCCGGGATGATGCCGGCGTTGGACTTGCCCGGCGACGCCACGCCGGGGCAGTTCGGGCCGACGATCCTGGTCCGGTTCCCGGTCGCGCAGGCATACGCCCAGAACACGGCGCTGTCGTGCACCGGTACACCCTCGGTAATCACGATCACCAGCGGCAGCTGCGCGTCGATTGCCTCGATAACCGCGTCCTTGGTGCCAGCCGGCGGCACGAACACCACCGACACGTCGGCGCCGGTCGCCGCCATCGCCTCGGCGACTGTGCCGAAGACCGGCACCTGCTGGCCCGACAGCTCGATTGTCGTGCCAGCCTTGCGCGGGTTAGTCCCGCCGACGACCTTGGTCCCAGCAGCGATCATCCGTGCGCCGTGCTTGCGGCCTTCCGAGCCGGTGATGCCCTGGACGATGACCCGGCTGTCGGCCGTCAGGAAGATCGCCATCTCATGCTCCCGTCGCGGCCACGGCGGCCAGCTCGGCGGCGCGGCGCGCCGCATCGTCCATAGTGGCCACCTGCTCGACTACGGGTATTCCCGCCTCAGCCAGGATCCGGCGGCCCTCGGCCGCATTGTTGCCGTCCAGCCGGACCACCACCGGGTGGGTGATCTGCTCACCGCGCTCAGCCAGCAGGGCCACGGCGGCCACGATGCCGTTGGCGACCGCGTCGCAGGAGGTGATGCCGCCGAACACGTTCACGAGCACACTGCGTACGCTCGGGTCCGACAGCACGATGTCCAGGCCGTTGGCCATCACCTCGGCGGAGGCGCCGCCGCCGATGTCCAGGAAGTTAGCCGGCCGGACGCCGCCGAACTCCTCCCCCGCGTAGGCCACCACGTCGAGCGTGGACATGACCAGGCCGGCCCCGTTCCCGATGATCCCAACCGAGCCGTCCAGCTTCACGTAGTTGAGATGCTTATCCTTCGCCCGCGCCTCGATCGGATCGACTGCGGTCGGGTCGGCGAAGGCGGCCCAGTCCTGCCGGAACGACGCGTTGTCGTCCAGCGTGACCTTGGCGTCGAGCGCCACCACCCGGCCGTCGCCGGTGTAGACCAGCGGGTTGACCTCGACGAGGGTGGCGTCCTCGTCAGTGAACACGGCCCACAGCCGCTCGGCGAGCGCGGCGGCACCGGCCTGTGCCTCCGCGGGCAGCCGGCCAGCTTGCACGATCTCGAGCGCCTTAGCGGCATCGACTCCGGTCAGCGGGTCGATCGGGATCTTGGCCAGGGCCTGCGGGTTGGTCCGCGCGACCTCCTCGATCTCCACGCCGCCCTCGACCGTGCACATGGACAGGAAGGTGCGCTCGGCGCGGTCCAGCAGGAACGACAGGTAGTACTCCTGCGCGATGTCGGTGTCCTCGGCGACCAGCACCGAGTGAACGATGTGCCCCTTGATATCCATGCCGAGGATCCGGGCGGCCTTCTCCGCCGCCCCGTCGGCGTTGTCCGCCAGCTTCACTCCGCCGGCCTTGCCGCGACCGCCGGTCTTCACCTGTGCCTTGATGACCACGACCGGCTTGCCCTCGGCAGCGGAGGCGGCCGCGATCTCGCGGACTTCTTGCACCGTTCGGGCCACCTGGCCGCGCGGAATCGGGACACCGTACTCGGCGAAAAGCTCCTTCGCCTGGTACTCGAACAGGTCCACTCGGGTCCGTCCTTCACATTCGGGAAATCGTCGCGGCGCCACCGCGCCCCGCGGCTCGAAGCCTAGTGCCGGCCAGCCGGGCAGCACTGCCTGGGCCGGCCACGTTAGCTGACTGGCTCCTCGCTGCCCAGGGCCGATCGGACCCAGTCGACGATCTCAGTGGTTGTCGCGCCCGGCGTGAAGATCTTTGCCACGCCCAGCTGCGCAAGCTCGGCGATGTCAGCGTCCGGGATGATGCCGCCACCGAACACGACGATGTCGTCCGCGCCACGCTGGTTCAGCAGTTCCAGCACCCGGCGGAACTGGGTCATGTGCGCGCCGGACAGGATAGACAAGCCGATGGCGTCCGCGTCCTCCTGCAGGGCCGCGGAGACGATCTGCTCGGGCGTCTGGTGCAGCCCGGTGTAGATAACCTCGACTCCGGCGTCGCGCAGCGCGCGCGCTACCACCTTGGCCCCGCGGTCATGACCGTCCAGGCCAGGCTTAGCGATGATCACCCGGATGCTGCCCATGACTCCTCCGACCAGGCTCGCGCTGGCTGCCAGCGGTGCAGGCAGCCGATTCAGCGTAACTGGCTGGCGAAGTCGACCGGATTCTGGGTAGTTGCGTACCTGCCGCCCCAGGCCGGCAGGCGGGTCTACGGAGCCAGGGCAGCGACCACTGCCGCGACGTAGCGAGCCAGCTGCGAACCGTGCGGGTCATAGGTCGGATTGACTTCGGTGAGCACCAGGGCGGCACAGGAGGGGTCGGCGAGCAGCGCGTGCAGGCAGCTGCCGGCCTGCTCCAGGCGTACGCCGGAGCCATAGTGCGGGAAGTTGCCGAGCGGCAGGTCGCCGGAGTCGACCACATCGACGTCGAAGTGCACGATGAATGGACGGGCCGGCTGCCCCAGGGCGGTCAGCGCCCGCGCCGCGGCGGCCTGCGGGTTCGCGGCAAGCTCACTAGCCTCGCCGTAGCTGACGCCCGCGTCGGCCAGCAGCGTGCGCTCGGCATCGGTGACCTCGCGCGGGTCGCAGCCAATCATCGCCAGCCGGCCTGGTGGCAGCAGTGGCTGGTGGCTCGCCAGCCCCGCAAGCTCCGGTTCCCCGTAGCCAAGCAGGTGCGCGATGCCGGTCGAGTCGAGGATGCCCGAGTATTCAGCCCGCAGGATCTCAAGGTCAGCATCGCCGTCAATGTAGGCGAGGCCGACGTCGCCATGCCGTCGCTGCATCCCGGCGACCACGCCCAGCGTGATCGTGCAATCGCCGCCGACAACCAGCGGGCGCCTGCCTGCGTCGGCGACGGCGGCAACGGCAACGGCAACGGCCCTGGCTACGCCCACGACAGCAGCCAGGTTCCTGGCCCGCGGGTGCTGGTGGTCTGCCCGGAACTCAGCGGCCGGCAGGTCACCACCATCGGCAGCGCTCACGCCTGCGGCTTCGAGCCGGTCCAGCAGGCCCGCTGCGCGCAGGGCCGCGGGTGCCAGGTCCTGGCCAGCGTGATGAGCGCCCGCACTGCTCGGCACGCCGATCATCGTCCATGCGGTCACTCGGCCGCCTCCCTACCTCGGCCGCGTGGCGCGCGCGGGCCGGCCCTGCGCCGTCGCCGGGGCTAGAGCTTCTCGATCGGTGCGTACCGCAGCACCAGGTGCTTGATGCCGTAATCGCCGCCGAAATCGATCTTGGCTTCAGGATCGTCGCCCCGGCCCTCGACCGAGAGCACCGTGCCCAGGCCGTAGGAGTCGTGCGTCACCCTGTCGCCGGGCTGCAAGGACGGGACCGGCCGGTTCCCGACAGCTCGGACGCCGGGCCGGCGTGCGAGCCGCTCGGACGCCGGCGGCACGGCCGCCGATTCGTCGCGGCGCCAGTCGATCAGCTCAGCCGGAATCTCGGACAGGAACCTGGACTGCCGGTGATAGCCAGGCCGCCCGAACCAGGTGCGAGTGGCCGCCCTGGTGACATACAGCCGTTCCATCGCCCGGGTGATGCCGACATAGGCCAGACGTCGTTCTTCGGCGAGTTCCCGCTCGTCGCCCATCGACCGCTCATGCGGGAAGACGTTCTCTTCAAGCCCGGTCAGGAACACCACGGGGAACTCCAGGCCCTTGGCCGTATGCAGCGTCATCAGCGTTACCATGCCACCGTGCTGTGCACCATCGGGGATCTCATCGGCGTCAGCGACCAGCGAGACTTGCTCAAGGAAATCGGCCAGGCTGCCGCCGGGCTGCCGCGCGTCAAACTCTCGGGCCACCGAGACCAGCTCGGTCAGGTTCTCGATCCGGCTTGCGTCCTGCAGGTCGGCTGAGGCCTGCAGTTCTGCGACGTAGCCGGTCTGGTCGAGCACTGCCTCGGTGATGTCGCCTACCGGACTGCCCGTGGCCGACATCTCGCGCAGCCCGCGCATCAGCTCGTTGAAGCCCTCGATGGCCCGCGCCGAGCGAGCCACGAGTCCAGGCACTTTGTCCGGCCTGGCCAGAGCTGCCGCGAAGCTGATCTTGTCCCGGCTCGCCACCGCGGCCACGTATTCCTCGGCCCTGTCGCCGATGCCGCGGCGCGGGGTATTCAGCACCCGGCGCAGCGACACCTCGTCCTCCGGGTTGGCGATCAGCCGCAGGTAGGCGAGCAGATCGCGGACTTCACGCCGCTCGTAGAAGCGGACTCCGCCGACGACCTTGTACGGCAGCCCGGACCGGATGAAAACTTCCTCGAAGACGCGCGACTGCGCGTTGGTCCGGTAGAACACCGCCACCTGACCCGGCACGGCCTCGCCAGCATCGGCTAGCCGGTCGACCTCCTCGGCCACGAAGGCGGCCTCGTCGTGCTCGCTGTCGGCCACGTAGCCGGTAATCGGCGGTCCGTTGCCCGCGTCGGACCACAGGTTCTTCGGGATGCGGCCGGGATTCCGGGAGACGACGGCATTGGCGGCCGCGAGGATGTTCTGCGTCGACCGGTAGTTCTGCTCCAGCAGGATGACACGGGCGCCAGCGAAGTCGCGCTCGAACTCCTCGATGTTCCGGATGGTGGCACCCCGGAACGCGTAGATCGACTGATCAGCATCGCCGACCACGACCAGCTCGGCCGGCGACTTACCGCCAGAGCCGGCCAGCTCGCGCACCAGGACATACTGCGCGTGGTTAGTGTCCTGGTACTCGTCGACCAGGACGTGCCGGAACCTGTCCTGGTACTCAGCGGCCATATCCGGGAACGCCTGGAGCAGGTTGACCGTCACCATGATGAGGTCGTCGAAGTCCATGGCGCCGGCGGCAACCAGCCGCCGCTGGTATTCGGCGTAGGCCTCGCCGAGTGCCTTCTCCCGGTAGCCGCTGGCCCTGGCCAGCACGGTTTCGTAGTCGATCAGCTCGTTCTTCAGGTTCGAGACCTGAGTGGCCATCGCCCTCGGCGGGTGGAACTTGGCGTCCAGCTCCAGTTCCCGGCAGACCATTGCCATCAGCCGCTGCGAGTCGGCCTGGTCGTAGATAGAGAAGCTGGACGGATAGCCGAACCTGCGCGCCTCCCGGCGAAGGATTCGCACGCACGCTGAGTGGAAGGTCATCAGCCACATCGACCGGGCCCGAGCCCCGGTCAGCGCGGCGGCGCGGGCCGCCATCTCGCCGGCCGCCTTGTTGGTGAACGTGATGGCCAGGATCTGACTCGGCTGGACATCGCGCTCAGCCAGCAGGTAGGCGATCCGGTGGGTGAGCACCCGGGTCTTACCCGAGCCCGCGCCGGCCACGATCAGCAGCGGGCTGCCCTCATGGGTGACAGCAGCGCGCTGCTGCGGGTTCAGCCCGTCCAGCAGGGACTCGACAACCAAGGCGGTCACGCCCCTAGCCTAGGCGGTGCCGCCGACAGCCTGGCGGATGACGGCAGCAGGCGCGTGCGGACACGATTGTAGGTGACTGGCGGGTAGCTTTCGCTGGCCTGGGCTGTCTGAGTGTGGTGCTGTGTCAGATTGCTGGTTCAGGCTGCGTTGGGCTGGTGGCGGGGCTGCCAGGTTTCGTCCCAGCGGTTGCTGGCTTCCAGGCAGCGGAGGGTGAGGATGCCGGTGGCTCCGGGTTCGGTCCAGCGCATGCCCGAGAGTTTGAGCCGCTGGCCGATGACGGACTTGCAGCCGGCTTCGACGACGCCGGAGCCGACGAACAGGCCCAGCGACCGGTACCAGGCGTAGTGCATGCGGGTGGCGTTGGTTTCGAAGTAGTGCAGGGCCTTGTCGCGCTCGCTGGCGAGGGAGCCGGTGAATCTCAGGTCGCGGCCGGCGGCGCAGCAGCGCGCCGATGTCGCCGTTGTCGAGTTCGGCGAGGCGCCCGGCGAGCCATTCGTCGCGGTGGCCGGCCAGCAGCCGGGCGGCCAGGTTCGCCAGCTCATGCACGTGCTCGCGGGCGTGGTACAGGTCGACGATCTGGGTGGCCTCGGGGAAATGGCAGGCGGCGAGGTTCCAGATCCACGGCGCGCCGTCGCCCAGGATGGTGAGCTGGCGGATGTGCCCGGCGCCGCGGCGGCGGGCCTCGGCGGCCATCAGGATCCCGAACTCCGGCGCGGCGGCGAAGGTGGCCAGGTAGGACGAGGAACCCGGGTCGCGGACCGGGTAGCCGTCGTCGTCTGTGGTGGTCTGGGTGAACACCGCGGCCATCTTGACCTCGCGGGTGCGGGCCCTGCCGTCCTCGCCCTTGCCCGGCCCGGCCGGCGGTCTCGGCCGCGATCATCGGCACGCCGGTGCCGTCGATCGCGATATACAGCTTGTCCGGCAGCGGTCCCTGCCGGCGGCAGCCGCCTGAGCCGCCGGCCGTCGATCGCCGCGGCCCCGGCCTCGATCACCGCGGCGGCGGCCCGGCCGTCGGCCTCGGCCCGGCGCCCGGCCCGCTTGCCGGTCAGGGTGATCCCGGCCAGCTCGCTGACCAGGCGGGCGGCGGCGGCGAACGGCACCGCCGCGGCGGCCCGGGCGGTCATCTTCCGCAGCCCCGGCGACATGCCCTGCCCGGCGACGCCCAGCTCGTCGTCGCGGGGCGCCAGCCCGTGCATGACACTGACCGCAGTGATACCAGGCCCGGCCGATGGTGACCGGGCCGAGCACCGTGTCCACCGTCTTGTCCCGGTAGCCGGCGAACGCCGCCTGGTGGCCGGCGCCGCAGTCCAGCGCGCGGCCCGGCGTAGCCGGCGTCAGCGGCCAGCAGATCCTCCAGCACGCCGGCGCCCAGCCGCAGCAGCCCGGCGCGGATCGCCCGCTCGGCCGCCTCCAGCCCGGCGCCGCCGGCGATCGACGCGGCCGCCGCGGCGGCCAGCTGCGTCACCTCGGCGGCGGCCTCCGCCGCGAGCGGCGCGGCGAGTTCCTGGCCGAGCCCTTTTTTTGCCCCTCGCTGTCAGGGGCCGTCTCGCCGGGCTCGGCTAACGGCGGGCGCGCGTCGCAGATCGCCTCGTTCACCGCCTCGATCTGCCCGGTCAGCGACCGGAACCGCTCCCACTCCCCAGCTTCACGCTCCGCCTTGTCCAGCTCCGGGCCCGGCCGCGGATGCGTGGTCACCGTCTTGCCGCCCTGCCACCGGGTCCAGTTCCACTGCGGCCCGTGACCCCGCTCACCCGGCTGCGCGCAACGGCAGTCCGGCTTGCCGCACTTGCGGAACACCGCGCTCAGCGTCCCCCGCCGGAAATCACCAACCCCGCTCAGCTCGGCATACAGCCGGGCCCGCTCCGCTTCCAGCCCCGCCAGGTCCGGCTCGTCAGCCACCGCGCCTCCTCTGAGAAAGAACCTATCTCAGAATGACGCCGCCAGCAGCCACGATCAACGACCCTACATTCGGTCTCACACCCGCAGCAGGCGGGTGCACGACAGCTTTGTTGGGGATGATCTTGACCGGGCCGTGAGCTTTGTGTTCTGAGTGGCGGTGTCTGTCAGACGGCGGCGCGTAGCCCTGGGTCCTGGCTGGGAGCGCGAGGGGCGATGAAGTCGTTCCACCGGCCGCTGGCGTGCTGGCAGCGTAGCGCGAGGATGTCGGCGGCGCCGTCGACGGTCCAGTGCATGCCGGATTGTTTCGCGCGCTGCACCACGATCGCGTTGATGGCTCCCTCGATGGCGCCGGACCCGATGAACATGCCGAGGTCCTTGAAGTGCTGGTAGCGCATCCGGTGCGCGTTGCGGTGAAAGTAGCCGAGTTTCTTGTCCAGATCGGTGGCCTTGATGCCGTCGAGCGGGTACTGGCGGGCGGCGCTGATGATCGCGTCGATGTCGCCGGCGTCGAGTTCGGCGCTGCGGTCGGCGAGCCACTGGTCAGGGTCGGGGGTGATGAACGCCAGGTGGGCAGCCAGGTCGGTGAGGTGCTCGCGGGCGTGGTAGATGTCGGTGATGTGGGTGGCGCGGGGATAGAGGCCGGCGGCCATGGTCCAGATCCAGGCGGCGCCGTCGCCGATCGCCACGACCTGCCGGTGGTGCTCGCCGCCGCGGCGCAGGTACTCGGCTTTCACCAGCTTGGCCAGGGTGTCCTTGCCGTCGAATGTGAAGGCGTAGCTGGAAGAGCCGGGGTCCATCACCGGCCTGCCGTCGGCATCCAGGCGGGACACGGTGAACAGCCGGGCGAGCTTCACCTCGCGGGTCCCGGCCTTCCCGTCTTCTGATTTGCCCTGGCGGCCCTCGGTCTCGCTGGCGCGGACCGGCACGCCGGTTCCGTCGGTCTGCACGTACAGCATGTCGGGGACCGGCTCGGCCGGGGGGAGCGGCACGATCCGCCGTTCACAGATCGCGGCGGCCTCGGCTTCGCCGGCGGCGCGGGCGGCCGCGCCGGTGGCCTCGGCGGACCGCTCGATCGTCCTGGCGCTGATGGTGATCCCGGCCAGGCCGGCCAGCAGCCCGGCGGCGCGGGCGAACGAAACCTCGGCGCCGGCCAGCGCGGTCATCTCCGAAAGGCCCGGCGACAGCGAGCCGCCGCTGATGCCCAGCTGCTGGTCGCGGGGCGCGAACCCGTGCTTGCATTCCGCGCAGTGATACCACGCTCGGGTGATGCGCACCGGGCCGAGCACGGTGGTCACGGTCTTGTCCCGGCCGCCGGCATGGACGGCCTCGTGGCCGCTGCCGCACTTCGCATGCGGCCCGGCGTATCCGTCCTCGCCGGCCAGCACGGCTTCCAGCAGCCGGGCGCCGGCGCAGGCCAGCGCGGCGCGCATCGCCTGCTCCAGCACGCCCAGCGCCGTGTCGGCGCCGAGCATCCCGGCGGCCAGGCCGGCCAGGCGGCCTACCTCGGCGGCGGCGATCTCCTCGAGCCGCGCCGCGAGCCCCCCCTAATAAGAGTTAACGGGTCGGCCGTGCGGCAGACTCGGGTCCGGCAGCCGCCGGCGGGCGAGCACTTGTCCCCCCTGGGTTCCTTCGGGAAGCCCTGGCGAAAGATCGTGCCCCCGCCGGTGGCCGGGAGAGTAGATCGCTGCTGGGATGTCGTGCCCGCCGCTGCGGTGTGAGCACTCGTTTATTAGGTCGCTGATGGTTCTCCCGCTGGCTGCCGATGCTGGTTGCTGACTAGGACAGGAGAGGCATTGCTGTTCGTGGGAGATGACTGGGCTGAGGATCATCACGACGTTGAGCTGATGGATGAGGCGGGTCGCGTGCTGGCCCGGGCCCGGCTGCCGGAGGGCGCGGCGGGGATGGCCCGGCTGCACGCGATGATCGGCGAGCAGTTCGGCGAGGACGCCGGGGACGCCGAGGTGGCCATCGGGATCGAGACCGACCGGGGCCTGTGGGTGCAGGCGCTCGTCGCGGCGGGGTATCAGGTGTTCGGGATTAACCCGCTGCAGGCAGCCCGGTACCGGGACCGGCATGCTGTGTCGGGAGCCAAAAGCGACCCCGGCGACGCGCACGTCCTGGCGGACATGGTGCGCACCGACTCGCATCAGCTGCGCCGGGTGGCAGCCGACAGCCCGGCTGCGCAGGCAGTCAAGGTCGTCGCCCGGGCGCATAAGACGCTGATCTGGGAGCGGACCCGGCACGTCCAGCGGCTGCGCCACCAGCTGCGGGATTACTTCCCCGCCGCGCTGGAAGCGTTCGAGGACCTGGACGCCCCCGACACCCTGGAGCTGCTGGCCAAAGCGCCGGACCCGGCCTCGGCCGCCCGGCTGACCACCGCCCAGATCGACGCCGCGCTCAAGCGAGCCCGGCGCCGTAACCGGGCGGACAAGACCGCCGTGATCAAGACGGCGCTGCGCGCCCCGCAGCTGGCCCAGCCGCCTGCGGTGACGGCCGCCTGCGCCGCGGTGGTCAGGTCCCTGACCGCGGTGATCACCACCCTCAGCGCGCAGATCACGGTCCTGGAGAGCCAGGTGGACGCGCATTTCAGTCAGCACCCGGACGCTGAGATCATCCTGTCCCAGCCTGGCCTGGGACCGGTCCTCGGCGCCCGGGTGCTCGCAGAGTTCGGCGACGACCCGCACCGGTACGCCTCGGCGAAGGCCCGCAAGAACTACGCGGCAACCAGCCCGATCACCCGCCAGTCCGGGAAGAAGAAAACCGTGATGGCACGGTACGTGCACAACGACCGGCTCCGCGACGCCCTCGACGGCCAGGCCTTCGCCGCGCTCAATGCCTCCCCCGGAGCCCGCGCCTGCTATGACGCCCACCGCGCGGGCGGCGCCGGCCACCGCGCCGCCCTTCGCCACCTCGCCAACCGCCTCGTCGGCATCCTGCACGGCTGCCTCAAGACCCGCACTCGCTACAACGAGGACACCGCCTGGGGACACCGGGAAAACCTCCCTCAATCTTCCGTAGCGGCTTGACACTTAAAGCTCCTGGGATGTCTTTGCCCCTGCCTGCCAGGGGCCGCTTCGCCGGGAGCGCTTAACGGCGGCCGTGCGTCGCAGATCACCTCGTTCACCGCCTCGATCCGCCACCGGTCAGCGACCGGAACCGCTCCCACTCCCCGGCCTCCCGCAGGGCCTTGTCCAGCTCCAGGCGCGGCCGCGGGTGCGTGGTCACGGTCTTGCCGCCCGCCCACCGCACCCAGTTCCACTGCGGCCCGTGCCCCCGCTCCCCGGGCTGCGCGCACCGGCAGTTCGGCTTGCCGCACTTGCGGAACACCGGGCTCAGCGTCCCCCGGCGGAAGTCGCCCACCCCGCTCAGCTCCGCGTACAACCGCGCCCGCTCAGCTTCCAGTCGTGTCAGGTCCGGCTCGTCAGGCACCCGCTCCTCCATTCTGAGAAAGAACCTATCCCAGAATGGAGGCGCGAGCAGCACCGATCAACGACCACTACATTCGTGTCTCACACCCCAGCAGGCCCGCCAGCGGATCGGCTTTGCCGTGGCTGGCGGGCCTGCTGGCGCTGGTACCTTACTCGTCCGGGACCAGGGTCGGCGTCGCCCTGGTCAGCGTCTCCTTGCGGAAGAAGGCCGGCGAAACGATGCGGTTGTAGATAAAGAAGAGCAGGCCCACCAGGGTAGCGCCGGCCGCGATCACGAAGGCGCCGCCGATCTTCCAGTGAATGCCCGGCACCGTCCAGCTGGTGAAGTCGTTCGCCGTGTTCACGTCGTAGTTGAGCCAGATCGACCAGCCGCCAAGGAACCACAAGATCAGGGCTCCGGTGAGCGGCAGGATTCCCTGCATCCACAGATTCCTGGCGCTGCTGCGCAGGTTCCGCCGGTAGTACCACACGCAGGCGAACCCGGTGAGTCCGTAGTAGAAGGCGATGAACATGCCGATCGAGGTCACCGCGTCGCCGAACACGCCAGTGGCGTTCGAGACGTAGTTCACCGAGACGTAGAACAGAATCGAGACGATACCCATCACGACGGTGGATACGGTCGGCGTCAGGTACCGCCGGTGAATCTTCGCGAATGACTTCGGTATGGCCTTGTAGGCGGCCATGGACAGCGTGGTCCGAGCTGTCGGCAGGATCGTGGTCTGAGTCGACGCCGCAGCCGAGGACAGCACCATCAGCAGCAGCAGATGGTAGAAGATCGAGCCGGTGGTACCGGTTCCGAAGATCGCGTTCGCCTGGATCGACAGCACGTCGCCCGCATTGGCCAGGTTGCCCAGGCCATGACCCTTGGCGCCGACACCGGCGAACGACTGCATCGAGAAGATGACCAGCGCGTACATGATCAGCAGGATGAACGTCGAGACGATCGCCGCCCGGCCCGGCGTGCGATTCCGGTCCTTCGTTTCCTCGTTCACCGATACGGCGGTATCCCAGCCCCAGTAGATGAACACCATGAGGATGATGCCGCTGACGAACGCGCTGAAGCTCGGCACATCGAACGGGTTGAGCCAGGAGAGGTGCGGCGTCAGGTGGCCCGCCGGGGCCGAGCCATTGCCGACCTTGACCAGCGCCACGACTGACAGCACCACCAGCATGACCAGCTCGATGGACAGCAGGATCTTCTGGAAGTTCGCCGATACCTCGATGCCGACGTAACAGATGGCGGTCATGATGATGATCCAGATGATGCCGCCCAGCAGGACCCAGCCGCTGGTCGGGTTCGTGCCGATGCCCTTGGCATTGAACAGCTGGAAGGTGTACTGGCTGGCGACCTGGGCCAGGCTGGCCATGACCAGCACGTCGGCGGCGACGATTGCCCAGCCGCCCCACCAGCCGGTCTTCGGGCCGAAGGCCCTGGTCGCCCACGTGAAGGTCGTGCCGCAGTCCGGGTCGGCCTTGTTCATCTCGCTGTAGCCGATCGAGGTCAGCAGCATCGGAATGAACGCGAGGATGGCGATGATGGGTGACTGGATGCCGACTGCCAGCACCACGAACACCAGCGTGGCAGCGATGCTGTAGGCCGGTGCCACCGAGGCAGTGGCGATGACGGTACTGGATATCAGCCCGAGCGCCCCTGACTTCAGCCCCTTATCCAGCGGCTGTTCCGTCTGCTTGACAGTCTGACTTTCGGCTGCCATGACGTCTCCCCTCCTGGGCCCGGCGCGCATCGACCGGGGAAAGCCTCGTAACGCGACGCTACCGTGCAAGCCGCGGACCGGAACCGAGCGGACCGCACTTGCCGCGGGCCGGCTGCGATCTCAACGGTTCTAGCACGCATTAAGTTATCTCGCAACGATTTCGGTTGCATCGTGTGTGAATCGCAACTGGTCCCGTCAAGGACTCTGAACGACCCAAGGCTAGGATCACACTATGCGCATTCTCCTTGTCGGGGCTGGCGGAGTAGGTACCGCTCTGGCCCGTATTGCCGCCCGCCGTCCGTTCGCCGAGCTTGTCATCGCGGACTACGACCTGGATCGGGCCCGGCGCGCGGCCGCGGCCAAAGACTCCTACACGGCGGTCCAGCTCGACGCCAGGGACGAAACGGCGACGGCGGGCTTGCTGGCCGAGCACCGGTGTGACGTCCTGATGAACGCGACCGACCCGCGCTTCGTCATGCCCCTGTTCCGGGCCGCGCTGGCGGCCGGCGCGCACTACCTGGACATGGCCATGTCCTTGTCGCAGCCGCATCCGGACCAGCCCTACGCCCGGACCGGAGTCAAGCTGGGCGATGAGCAGTTCGCGATGGCCGGGCAGTGGGAGCAGGCGGGCAAGCTCGCCCTGGCCGGCATCGGTGTCGAGCCGGGGTTGTCAGATGTCTTCGCCCGGCACGCCGCCGACACGCTGTTCAGCGAGATCGACCAGCTGGGTGTGCGCGATGGCGCCAACCTCGCCGTGGCCGGATATGACTTCGCCCCGACGTTCTCGATCTGGACCACGATCGAGGAATGCCTCAACCCGCCGGTGATCTGGGAGGCCGGGCGTGGCTGGTTTACCACCCCGCCGTTCAGCGAGCCGGAGACGTTCCGCTTCCCGGCCGGCATCGGACCAGTCGAGTGCGTGAACGTCGAGCATGAGGAAGTGCTGCTGATGCCCCGCTGGGTGGAGGCCAAGCGGGTGACCTTCAAGTACGGCCTTGGCGAGGAGTTCATCGGGGTGCTAGAGACCCTGCACAAGCTCGGCCTGGACCGGACGGACCCGGTGAGCGCCGGCGGCGCCAGCGTCTCGCCGCGCGACGTGGTGGCGGCCTGCCTGCCCGACCCGGCATCGCTGGGCGACAAGATGTCCGGCGTGACGTGCGCGGGCACCTGGGTCACCGGGACTGGCAAGGACGGGCGGCCACGAGAGGTCTACCTTTATCACGTGGTCGACAACGCCTGGTCCATGGCCGAGTACGGGTCGCAGGCAGTGGTCTGGCAGACCGCTGTGAACCCGGTCGTCGCACTTGAGCTGATCGACTCGGGAGCCTGGTCTGGCGCTGGCGTGCTCGGCCCGGAAGCACTCCCGCCGCAGCCGTTCCTTGACCTGCTGACCGAATACGGCTCACCGTGGGCGATGGAAGAACGCCAGCCAGCGCTTCGGTGAGCACCTGTTTCATCACAACCCCAGCGTTAACCGGAACGGAGTCATCCCGTGGTCAATGATCTGCAGAACTTCATCGGTGGCCGGTGGACGGACATGTCCTACGACAAGCGCGCCGAGCTGATCGACCCGAGCACGGGCGAGGTGTTCGCCACTGCGCCCATATCCGGCGAGGCAGAGGTCCATGCGGCCTTCGCGTCCGCGGCGGATGCGTTTCCCGGCTGGCGGGACTCGACCCCAGCCGAGCGCAGCCTGGCGCTGCTGCGAATCGCCGATGCACTAGAGGCCAGGGCGGACGAGTTCGTGAAGGCCGAGTCGCAGAACACCGGCAAGCCGATAGGTCTGACCGCGTCGGAAGAGATCCCGCCGATGGTGGACCAGATCCGGTTCTTCGCCGGGGCCGCCCGGATGCTGGAGGGCCGCTCGGCCGGCGAGTACATGTCCGGCTTTACCTCGTTCATCAGGCGTGAGCCGATCGGTGTCTGCGCTGCTGTCACGCCGTGGAACTACCCGATGATGATGGCGGTCTGGAAGTGGGCGCCCGCGCTGGCGGCAGGCAACACCATGGTGCTGAAGCCGTCGGACACCACGCCGGTTTCGACGCTGCTGATGGCCGAGCTGATCAGCGAGTTCGTTCCGGCCGGCGTCCTCAACGTGATCTGCGGTGACCGGGACACCGGTCGCATGGTGGTGTCGCACAAGCGGCCGCAGATGGTATCGATTACCGGCTCGGTCCGGGCCGGCATGGAGGTCGCCCAGGCCGCCGCGGCGGACCTGAAGCGAGTCCACCTCGAGCTTGGCGGCAAGGCCCCCGTCATCGTGTTCGACGACGCCGACCCGGCCAAGACCGCCGAGGCGATCGCCATCGCCGGCTACTTCAACGCCGGCCAGGACTGCACGGCCGCGACCAGGGTGCTGGCTGGTCCCGGCATCCACGATGACTTCGTCGCCGCGCTCGCCGAGCAGGCCAGAGAGCAGGTCACAGCTGGCCCGGACAACGCGGATGCCACCTACGGGCCGCTGAACAACGCCACTCAGCTGGAGCGGGTATCCGGGTTCATCTCCCGGCTACCCGATCACGCTCAGCTTGTGGCCGGTGGCAGGCAGACCGGCGACCGCGGGTACTTCTTCGAGGCCAGCGTCGTGGATGGGCTGCTGCAGGACGACGAGATCATCCAGAACGAGATCTTCGGCCCGGTCATCACCGTACAGAAGTTCACCGACGAGGCGGAAGCGCTGCGCTGGGCCAACGGCACCGAGTACGGCCTGGCCTCGTCAGTCTGGACGAGCAACCACGGCCGTGCCATGCGGATGGCCCGCGAGCTGGACTTCGGCTGCGTCTGGATCAACACCCACATCCCGCTGGTGGCGGAGATGCCGCACGGCGGGTTCAAGCACTCGGGTTACGGCAAGGACCTGTCCATGTACGGGTTCGAGGACTACACCCGGATCAAGCACGTGATGTCATCACTCGACTAGCAGCGACCGGCGACAGCCCGGGCCGCGCGCCGACCCGGGCAGCCGGGCTCAGCGACCCAGCCGATCATGGGCGCGTGAATATCTGATGCGTTCCGATGCGGCGCCAGACTATGTGAACCTCGCCAGGCCGCACTGGAGCGCCAAAGTGAAACGTGGCGCGGCCATCAGGTGCCCACGTCAGTTCCCAGACGTCATCACGACCTTGCATCTTCTTGACACGCAGGCCCTTTCGGAATCCGGCACCTCCGGCCAGGTCTGCGACGAACTCGGCAACGGCCGCTCGGAACGCTTTCTGCTGGCGCGACGACAAGGCCTGCCAGTCCCGGTCGAATAGTGCCTGCCACTCGAACATTGGCATTTTTAACGCTCGGCCGACGATTTCGAGTCGAGGAACTCGAGGAACTCCTCACCACTCTGGAAGACTGTGCCGCGCTCGCCGCGAGCCATTGCCTCATCGGCTTCCTGCTCCCTGGCCTGCCAGTCCGATGCCCAGAACCACGCCTGGTCATCGGGAATCAGGGAGGTGGGTGTCAGCACGATGCGGTCATCTTCGACGGTCACGATCAGCTGATCTCCTTCGGCCAGATCAAGCCTGTCCCGGACGTCCTGGGGAAGCGTAATCGTCCCGCGCGCCCGAAGGGTCGAGGTAGCGATGTGCGGCCTACGCCGCGAGTGCACAGCCATGCAGAAAATCATACCATGCAGATTATCTTGCCGCGCACAGCCGACATCCCGCCCGGATACGCTGCGGCGCCAGGATCGTGGCTAGCGGCGGCGGGCGCGGCGGCGGCGGACGCCGAGCACTATCAGCAGCACGGCGAGCAGGCCGCCCGCGACTGGCACGACGCGCTTGAGCACCGGCAGGCCGGCGACGTCGAGCAGGTCGAGCGCCTCGGTGTCCTGCGGCTGCCAGGCAGGCTGGTCACGCTCGTCCGGCGGCGACTGCTCCGGCCGAAGCGGCGTGACCGGAGCGACCCCGGCTTCCGGGTCGGCGGACGGCGACCGCTGGCCGTTGGCGTCGGACCGGTCCGACCCGGCCGCCATCGAGCTGCCCGCGGCGGACTTCGCGGCCGCGGACCCGGCCAGCTCAAGGCCGCGATCGGCCAGCTTGCCGCGGATGTCAGCGACCGAGGCCGGGCCGATGTGGTCGATGGCCAGCAACTGCTGCTCGGTGCGCCTGGTCAGGTCGCCGAGGGTCTGGATGCCGTCCTGGCGCAGGCTGCTCCAGGCCCTGGAGCCTAGGTTCAGTACGTCTATCGGCAGCGCTTCGTCCACCGGACTGGCCGCATCGGCGACCTCGTTACCGGCCTGGTCAGCGCGGACGCCGTCAGCATGGTCGCTGGATGGAGCCGCGGCCGCGGGCGCGGCCGCCAGCATCGCCGCCAGGTTGGCCGCGAAGATGCCGATGAGCTTGCCGCCGACCTCAGCCAGCACGCCCCGGCCGAACTGAGCCGGCTTGCCGGTCACGTTGAGCGTGGTGTGCACGATGACATGCGTCTGGTCACCGTCACCTTCCAGCATCGACCGGACCCTGGCCGACGCGGTGCCCGCGCCGCGGGTCTCTTTGCCCGATGCTTCCAGCGTGATGACGTGTGCCGCCGGGTCGCGCTCGGTGAACCGCGCCGTGCCCTTGTACACCATGTTGATCGGCCCGACCTTGACCTTGATCGAGCCCTGGATCTCATCGCCGTCGATGGACTCGAGGGTGGCGCCCGGCATGCAGGGCGCCACCCGCTCGACATCGAGCAGCACGTCCCACGCCCGATCCTCGGGGACCGGAACCGTGAATGAGTGCTCGAGCTCCATATGTCAGACTCCTGCCGCTGCCTCCAGTGCCCGCCCGGTCAGCACCCGCGCGAGGTGACGCCGGTAGTCCGGCGCCCCGTGCAGGTCCGCAGGCGGATTAGTTCCCTCGTCCGCGACGGCGGCAGCTGCCCGCAGCGCTGCGGCACTGGCCTGCGCTCCGGCGGCCGCAGCCTCGGCGGCGGACGCCCGGATCGGTACCGAGCCCATGTTGGTCAGTCCGACCCTGGCCTCGGCCACCTGGCCATTGGAGCGCCGTACCAGCGCAGCGACGCCGACAGTTGCCCACGCCTGCGCGGTCCGGTGGAACTTCTCATAACGATATCCCCAGCCGCTGCCGAACTTCGGCACCCGGATGCCAGTGAGGATCTCGCCGGGCGTCAGCGCCGTCGTCAGATAGTCGACAAAGAAGTCGCCAGCCGCGATCTCCCGGTCGCCAGCCGGCCCGCGGGCGATCATCGTCGCATCCATTGCCAGCACCACCGCGGGCAGGTCACCGGCCGGGTCGCCATGCGCGATCGAGCCGCCAAGGGTGCCGCGGTGCCGCACCGCAGGGTCGGCGACCGTGCCGGCTGCCTGGGCTAGCAGCCCGCAGTGCTGCGTGATGAGCGGATCGTGGACCAGCTGGTAATGCGTGGTCCTGGCACCGATCAGCAGGTCGTCACCGGCGTCGGTCACGCCGCGCAGCTCGTCCAGGCCGCCGATGTCGACCAGCAGGTCCGGGTATGCAAGCCGCAGTCGCAGCAACGGCAGCAGGCTCTGGCCGCCGGCGATGATCTTCGCCTCGTCGCCGCCATCAGCGAGAGCTCGGACCGCGTCGTCCAGCGACCCGGGCCGGACATAGTCGAAGCTGGCCGGGATCATGCCGCGCCCCCATTCGTGGTCGCCGAGCCGCTGCTCGTGCCTTCGGTTGCTGCCTGGATCGCTCGCCACACCCGCTCGGGCGTGCACGGCATGGTCACGTCACGGACGCCGAATGTGCGGAGCGCGTCAACGATGGAGTTCACCACGGCCGGCGTCGACGCGATCGTGCCGGCCTCGCCAACGCCCTTCACGCCGAGCCGGTTGCTCGCCGGCGTCGTGGTCCGCTCCGTCAGGTAGGACGGCAGGTCGGCCGCCGACGGCAGCAGGTAATCGGCCAGCGTGGTGGTGACCAGATTGCCGTCGTCGTCGTAGACGCCTTCCTCGTATAGCGCCTGCGCGATGCCCTGAGCCAGGCCGCCATGCACCTGGCCTTCCACGATAAGCGGGTTGACCACCACGCCGACATCGTCGACCGCGACATAGCTGCGGATCTTCACGAACCCGGTCTCGGTGTCGACCTCGGTCGCGCACAGGTGCGTACCGTGCGGGAACGAGAAATTGTCCGGATCGTAGGTCGCGTCGGAGTCCAGCGACGGTTCGACGCCGTCCGGTAGGTCATGAGCCGCGAAGGTGGCGAGAGCTATCTCCTGGATTGTCTTCGACGCGCCGCTACCGCTGGCCGACCTGAACACGCCATGGGAGAACTCGATGTCCTCGGGCGGCGCCTCCAGCATGGCTGCCGCGATCACCTTCGCCTTGTCGATCACCTTGTCGCAGGCCTGCACCACGGCCAGGCCGCCGACGGCAAGCGAGCGCGAGCCATAGGTGTCCATGCCCTTGGGCGAGACCTGGGTGTCACCGTGCAGCACCCGGATGTCCTCGAACGGCACCCCGAGCTGATCGGCCACGATCTGGCTCCAGGCGGTCTCGTGGCCCTGACCGTGCGCGCTGGAACCGGTCACGACCTCAACTTTGCCGGTCGGCAGCATCCGGATCGAGGCATGCTCCCAGCCGCCCGCGCCGTAGGACAGCGAGCCCAGCACCCTGGATGGGGCCAGCCCGCACATCTCGGTGAAGGTGGAGATGCCGATGCCGAGCCTTACCTTGTCGCCGCGCTCGTTCCGCTGCCGCTGCTCTTCGCGCAGGCCGTCGTAGTCGAACAGTTCCTTGGCCTTGGCCGTCGCCGCCTCGTAGTTGCCCGAGTCATAGGTCAGGCCGCAGATCGTGGTGTACGGGAACTCCTCGTGCTTGATCCAGTTCCGCTCCCGCAAGTCCAGCGGCTCCATGCCAAGCTCGGTCGCTAGTTCGTCCACGATCCGCTCGATCGCAAATGTCGCTTCCGGCCGGCCGGCACCGCGATAGGCGTCAGTGGGCATCTTGGTAGTGAAGACGCCAGTGCAGCGGAAGGAGTAGGCGTCCATCTTGTAGATGGCCGGGAACATGAACGCGCCGAGCAGCGGCACGCCCGGCGTCACCAGCATCAGGTAGGCACCCATGTCGGCCAGCAGGTCGACGGAGAGGCCGCGGATCCGGCCGTCGTGGTCGGCCGCGATGCGGATCCGCTGCCACTGGTCCCGGCCGTGGTGCACGGTCAGGTTGCCCTCGGTGCGGGACTCGGTCCACTTCACCGGCTTGCCGACCTTGCGGCCGATGAGCACCGCGAGGACCTCTTCCGCGGTGACCTGGAGCTTGGACCCGAAGCCGCCGCCGACGTCGGGCGCGACGACCCGGACGTTCTGTTCCGGTATCCCGAAGAAGGCCGACAGCGCGAACCTCAGCACGTGCGGAATCTGGGTAGCCGACCAGAGCGTGACTTCGTCGCCGATCCACTGCGCGACCACTGAGCGTGGCTCCATCGCGCACGGAATGAGGCGCTGCTGCCGGTAGTTGCGCTCCAGCACCACCGGGGCGTCGCCGAACGCGGCATCCAGATCGCCATTGGCGAAGACCCATTCATAGCTCTTGTTGCCAGCCTCGTGCACCTTCGGCGAGTCCTCGGCGAGCGCAGTGCGCATGTCGAGTACTGGCGGCAGCGGATCGTAGTCCACATCGATAGCCGCTAGCGCATCGGCCGCCGCGTACCGGTCCCTGGCGACCACGACCGCTACTGCCTCGCCCACGTACCGGACTTCGTCGACCGCCATCGGCGGGTGCGCCGGGATCACGATGTCCGGGGTTACCGGCCACGCACATGGCAGACTGCCCTGCTCGGCGCCGAAGTCAGCGCCGCTGAAGGCGGCGATCACACCTGGCTGGCTGAGCGCCCCGCTCACGTCGACCCGGGTTATTTTCGCGTGCGCGAACGGGCTGCGCAGGAATGCCAGGTGCAGCATGCCCGGCAGCCTCATGTTGTCCGTCCAGCTGGTCTGGCCGGTGATGAGCTTGGCGTCTTCCTTGCGCAGCCTGGCCCGGCCGAGTTCGGCGATCGGCGCCTCTGTGGTAGCGGTCATGGGGTCACTCCAGCCTCGGCGGCGCGCTTGACAGCGCGGACGATGTTCTCGTAACCGGTGCAGCGGCAGAGGTTGCCCTCCAGGCCGTCCCGGATCTCCGCCTCGGTCGGATGCGGGTTGTCGCGGAGCAGGTCGGTGGCCGCCATGATCATGCCGGGGGTGCAGTAGCCGCACTGCAGCGCGTGCTCCTCGTGGAAGGCGCGCTGCATCGGGTGCAGGTCGCCGTTGGCGAGGCCCTCGATGGTGGTGACGTCCGACCCGTCGGCCTGGACAGCCAGGACCGAGCAGCTCTTGACCGAAACGCCATCCATCAGCACGGTGCAGGCACCGCAGTTCGAGGTGTCGCAGCCGATCGGCGTGCCGGTCTTGCCGACCACCTCTCTGAGGTAATGAACGAGCAGCAGGCGAGGTTCGACCTGGTCGACATAACTAACGCCGTCAACTGTGACGGTGATTTGCGTCATGCGCTGACACCTCCGGGGACATGGCAGATACGCCTGAAGCAAACCTAGGACGGCGGGCTCATGCGCACCAGCCCCTGGTGTCGCAACACTGCGGCGAACGGCCGCAAACGGCCGCGCAAAACTGGGTAATTCGCAGCACGCGACCGATATCAGCCGAAGCGTCCGTGTACGTAGTCCGCGGTGCGCGAGTCCACCGGATTGTCGAACAGCTGCTGTGTCGGCCCCGATTCCACGATGTACCCGGGCGTGCCTTCAGCCGCCAGGAAAAAGGCACAATTATTGGACACGCGCTGGGCCTGCTGCATGTTGTGCGTAACGATGACGATCGTCACCTCATCGGTAATCTCTGCGATGGTTTCCTCGATCCGGCGAGTAGATGTCGGGTCCAGGGCGGAGCACGGTTCGTCCATCAGCAGCACGCCCGGCGAGACGGCCAGCGACCGGGCGATACAGAGCCGCTGCTGCTGGCCACCAGACAGTGCGCCGCCTGGTGACTTGAGCCTGCGCTGCACCTCGGTCCACAGGCCCGCCCGGCGGAGGCTGTGCTCGACAAGGTCGGCAGTATTAGGCACCTTGATGCCACTGAGCTTGAGGCCGCTGGCCACGTTGTCGTAGATGGACATGGCGGGGAACGGGTTCGGCTTCTGGAACACCATCCCGATCTTGCGGCGGATCTCCGCTGGGCGAACGGCTGGGTCATAGATATCCTGATCCGCTAGCATCACCTGGCCCGCCAGCTGCGCTCCCTTGATCATCTCGTGCATGCGGTTGAGGATCCGCAAGAAGGTGGACTTGCCGCAGCCGGACGGCCCGATGAGGGCGGTAACCCGGCCGGGCTCCATATGCAGCGATACGCGCTCGAGCACCTTGTGGCCGCTGAACCAGGCTGACACGTTGGTCGCCTCGAGCCCGACCAGTGGCCCCGACCTGGCCGCCGGGAGCACGGCCGTGTCAGGGCGGGCCGGGTCGGAGAACCCGTGCGCGCCATCGACCTCCGGCGGCATCGGCGATGGCCCGAACAGGCCGCCGGCAAACTCGCCGGACGGGTAGCCGCCTGGCTGGAAGAGGCCCGGCCCATCGGCACCCGGCTGGTCGGCGGCAGTGTCAGTCATGGCGGCAGCTCCGCTGTGATCTATTGGTCATCGTCCTGGTGTTGGCATGGTGGTCGAGGTCGGGTCGGGGCTCTAATAAAGGTTGGGCAGCAGTGCCGAGAGGCTTTGGTACAGGTTCCACAGGATCGCCAGCACCGCTGGCGCGATGACGAGGTACACCGGCCACGGTGACCAGCGCGCGGCCGCGACCGCGCCGCCGATGCCAGTGAACGCGAGCGCGAACCCCCAGATCATGGCCAGTACGAGCGCTCCGCTGTCACCGGCCATCGCCCGTTCGGTCGGCCCGATCACCGGCATCTGCACGGGCCCGTTGTGCACCGTCGACACCAGGTCAGCGTCGACTTCCAGGTAGTAGGCAGGAACGTCGGGTGAACTGGCAGTCAGCAGCACCAGCCGGTTCAGCGTCGGGTCTTTCACCGGGTGCTGACTGTCGCCGACGGCGACCACCTTGTAGAGGGACCGGCCCTGCTGTGTGATCGTGAGGATCTTGTCGCCCGGCCGCAGCTGGCCGATGGACGCGAAGGGCGCGCCGAAGGTTCTGCGCCGGCCGAAGATCACCGACGTGCCCAGCTGGCCGGGGAGCGGAGTGTTGCGCAGATGCCCGGGTCCGGCCGTAAGAACGCCAGCCGACGTTCCCTCGACGACGACCGCATCCCGCATGCCGATCCTGGGAATGTCGAGTACAGCTACGGGTGCCCCCGGCTTTGTCGGCCCGAGCGGGCCGATGTCCTGACCGAGTTCCCCCGCCAGGGTGGCGTACAGCCGGCGCTGCGCGCCTGCTTCCTGGATGCCGGACACGCCGAGCAGGTAGCCGATGAAACCGATGATCAGAACCGCGAGCAGCAGCACGCTGACCGCCACGCACCGGGCCGCGGAGAACCGGGCCGGGGTGGCCTGTCCAGCCTGAGTTCCAGCCGCCGCGGCAACGGTACTCACCTGGGAACCCGCCGTCGCCTGCGCAGCAGCGCGTAAATGACGGGCGGGGCGGCGATGGCGATGAGGATCGCTGCTGCCGTCAGTCCGCCGAGCATGGCCGGACTGCTATCGCTCGAGGCAAGGTTCACTACCACCCCTGTCACGGGGCCCGCGCTGGCCGTGGGCGCGACAGCCGGGCCACCGCCAGTCCCTGTCCCGGTGCCAGCGGAAGCGCCGGTGGCGGCCGATGCGCTCGCGCTCGCCGACGCGCTCGGCCCGTGCGCGGGCGCATTCGGGTTGCAGTTGTTCAGCGGTGAGCCGACTTTGTCGCACTTACTGGGGTAGGGGGCGGTCTGCAGGAGAATGAGGTGACCGTTCTGCAGCGTCGGGTTGTTGCAGCCGCTGGACAGGCTCGGTGCAGCAATCGCGCCAGGGATCTTGCTGGCCTGCTGCAGCCCGCCGGCGACCAGGTTCAGCGGGAGCGGTGAGTAACCGAGTTCCGCGGCGTAGCGCTGGCCAGCGCACAGGAAGTAGTCGATATAGGTGCTCAGCGTCCGCCCGGCGCCCGGGGTGAAGTTCGTCGGGATCGTAGTGCCACTCCGCGGCACGATGAGATAGCTGTAGCTCGACAGCGGATATGACCTCGGATCGGTAAAGGTGTAGACGCTATCCAGGTTCTGCTGCAGGTAGTCGGGGCTGCTGGAATTCTCGTTGATCACGGCCTTGGTGAGCGCCACCGCCACGTTCGATGCGGTGGGAAGGACGTAGTAGCCCGCCGGATTCAGCACTTTGACCACCGGATAATGCGAGTTGAGCGCATAGGCATACTCGTCGTAACCGATGGCACCCTGCCCGTAACTCGCGGCGATGTACGACGCCACGTTGTTGGAGCCGTTCTGCGGGACCGCCGCACCCCAGCCCGATGGGTAGAACTCGGTCTGCCCGCACGGCGGCTTCACCCGGCCGTTGCTGACCTTCCGGCAGAAGGCGTCCCACTGCGCCGGGAAGACGTGCGCCATCCAGCGGGTGAAGAAGAACGTCGCGCCAGAGCCGTCCGAGCGGATGACCGGGATGATCGGGATGCTCGGCAACTGGGCGCCGTAATCCTTGGTGATCGCCGGGTCGGCCCAGTTGGTGATCTGACCGGTAAAGATCTTCATGATCGTTGCGCCGGATAGCCGCAGGTTCGTAATCAGGTGGCCGGCCACCGTCAGGTGGTACATGAACGCGGTTCCGCCGGCCGTATCCGGGACGTAGGAGAAACCCACGCTCGGGTGCTCGGCCCCGCCGACGTTGAACGGGTCCGTCCCATTGCGGAAGGGCGGGTCCGATGCGGCGAAGTTCACCTGCTGCGACATGTAGTCGCTCCGGCCAGCCGCAGAACCGTCCGGGTTGAAGTTGATGGAAATGCCATTGGCATGCAGGTTCTGCGCCCACTGCGACAGCGCGACAGCGCTCCAGGTCGAGCCGGAACCGCTGATGGCGGTGTAGTTCCCGGCGCTGCCTGCGAGGGCTGGCGACAGCGGCCCGAGCAGGGCGAGCAGCCCGCCAACCGCCGCCAGGACCTTTGCGCGGCGCATACCCGCCTTCACCTATTCCTCCCCGGTAGCCGGATCCTCGGTAGGCGCATGCCTGCTGGCCGTCTGCGGCGCAGCACAGCGAGCGCGGCCGCGCCGTTCTTGCCAGCTAGCAGCGCGAACGAGCCGGCCACGGCGAGCAAGCCGCCAGCGACGAGCAGTACCGGTACGGCATACCGTGCGATCCCGGACGTCGCTGGGTTCGCGTCATAGCCCAGGCTGACCGTGGGCCCGGTCGCGGTGGAGCTTGACGCCGGGCTGGCGCTTGCAGCCGGCGACGGCGTGCCGGATCCGCTGGCGGACTTACTGGCGACCGCCTTCTTCTTGCTCGGGTTGCCCTGCTGCGCCAGCACAAGCTGCGCGTCCGCGAGCGTCTGAGCCCGCATCTTGGCAGTCAGCGGCAGGTAGCCGGGCGGCAGTTGTCCCGGCGCGTAACCCGGGCGCTGCCCCTGGTTAGCCACGAAGTCAAGCCACTGGGCGATCTTCGCGGCCTTCTTCTCCGGTATGCCCTTGGTCGGCACCATGGCGTAGACCACCATGGTCAGCGGATAGGCAGCGCGGACCTTCTTGCTGCCGTTCCTGAAATTGAGCTCCTGCGTTATGTGATTACCTGCCGTCTTCATGTCACTGAGGGCAGCGCTCATGCCAGCGTTGGTCGGTGCCACGTACCGGCCAGCCGCATTCTGCAATGACGCGACCGGCAGCTGGTAAGCGGCCGCGTCAGCCTGATCGACCACGGCGAACAAGGCGCGCGCGCCGGGGATCTCAGGCTGCAGCTTGGCGTAGTTGCCGTACACGTCCGGCTTCCACTCGGTACCGGGGGACCAGTTATCGACCTGATATTGCGCCACCGAACTGAGCGGGAAGAACGGGACATATCTGTGCGCGATCGGCGGGAACGGATCCATCGCGTTCAGTGTGTTGATGGGCAGCGTCATGTTGAGGTAGTCAGTGTTGATGTGCCCGCCCCAGGGGTCGAAAGCACCGTTCGCGAATGCCTTGGCCTGCTTGTCCGCGGCTATCCACCTGGTGAGTTCCCAGGTCATGTCGCTCTCGCCCGCCAGCACCGTTGGTATCTGGAACCCGTCACCCACGGTGTTGACGCGGGGATTGAGCTGCCTGAACTCCGGGTCGGCGAAGAGCGAGGCTGGGTTGTTGTCGACTGAGTTGTCACAGCCCAGGCCGTGTGCGGACACCGGCCCGTGCCCGCAGCCCTCATTCTCGAAGTTATAGGACTGGGTGAGTAGCTTGACCACCAGCCTGGCATCCAGCTTGAGATGATTGAGCGGCTGACCCGTCACGGGGTTATCGACCCAGAATGCTACCGACTCAGCCGAGATGCCCACCGGCGCATAGGTGAAGGGATGCGCAGAACTCCCGCTGCCGTTGGCCGGGAGGGTGGTCAGCGCAACGTCATTGGTTCTGGCCAGGAAGTCCTGCCTGGCCAGTGGTTCGTTCTGAGCCGAGTCGTACTGAATATAGATCGGATTGGAAATAGAGCACAGCGACGCCTGCCACGATTCCATCGCGCGAGCCAGCATCGGCGAGCCGATCACGCTGAAGTTGGGGTTGCGCACCGGACAGTCGGTGGGCGTCGGCGCGAACGTGAGCGGGACGATGATCCTGTCCTTCCACGAGCACTGGCCGTACGCGGAGGAAAACGCGTACTGGCCGATGGCCGACTGCCCGAGGTCCTGGCTGTGATCCTTGCAGATCGGCGGCAGGGAGACGAAGTTCCCGCCCTGGGCCGGTTCGATCACCAGCGAGCACGGGCTGCCGCGGTTGCACCCTAGCTGCGGCTGCTGGGCAGCGGTGAGCAGCTGGATGTCGGCCACGCCGGTGCCGTTAGCCGAAGTCGTCGCGTACTGGGTGTTCATCGGGCCAAACGGGCTCAGTGATCCCTGCACGCCGCCGTTGTCAGCGCCGAAGCACTCGCTCTGCCTGGTGGGGTGCGTGCCCTTGCATTCGGCGACCATCACCGGGTAGTTGGTCCCGACAGGGTCGTAGGTGACGGCCGTACTCGGCGTAAAGTTCCGCCACGTCACCCGGACTACCTGATTTGTCAGCTGGGTAACCTGGCTGATTGCCACGTAACTGGGATGGGTGAAATTCCGGTTCGCGGCGGGGTCCCACAAATGCGGCCCGCGAAAGACGGCCCCGCCCGGCGGGGTCGGCGGACGGCCGGTCGGCGCCGGGTGCTTGGGCTTGTGGCTGCGCGTCGGCGTCGGTGTAGGCGTCACCGTCCGCGTCGGGGTCGGAGTCGGTGTAGGCGTCACCGTCCGCGTCGGAGTCGGCGTCGGGGTCGGCGTAGCCGTGGCGGTCGCTGACGTGCTGCCCGTGGCACTGGCCGTGGTAGTCGCGGTCAGCCGGGTGGCGGCCGACGTGCCTGCCGCCGAGGCCGATGCGGTGGCAGCCGACTGCGCCGCAGCTGCCGGGCCGCCCGCCCACGGCAGCAGCACGATGCCGAGCGATATCGACGCGACGCCTGCCGACGCCAGTATCCGGCCGGCGCAAGACAGCCGGGCAGGTCGCGAACTCATGGGCGACTTCCTCGTTGGGGGGTATCGGGGCTATTGCGGATCACGGGCGCGCCGTTTCACGGCGCAGCTTGCGGATCTGACGTTTGGATAGCTCGCCCGGCCGCCCACCACCCAGGACGCGGGCAATTGTAAACAGGACGACGACGACGAGCATGAGCGCGAAGCCCGCCCCGAACGCGCGGGTCACGTTGTTGGGCTGCGAGCCGTAGACGAGGACATAGTTAAGGATGTAGGTGGGCAGCGTGGCCTGCCAGCCGTGGAACGGGTCGGTGTTGAGGTACGGCGTGAATCCGGCGACGAGCAGCACCGGGGCGGTCTCACCGAAGCCGCGGGCCATCGCCAGCACGACCGCGGTGGAAAGCCCCGATCGGGCCGTCGGCAGGATCACCTGCCACACCGTGCGCCAGTGGCTGGCGCCCAGTGCGAACGATGCCTCCCGAAGCGTGCCGGGAACCACCTGCAGCACCACTTCGGCCGCGCGCGTGACTGTCGGCAGCATGATGATCGAGATCGCGAGCGCGGCCGCGAAGCCGGACTTGGGCACGCCGAGCGCGAGGACGGCGAGGGCGTAGATGAACAAGCCGGCGATGATCGACGGCAACGCCGTCATCGCGTTCACGATGGTCCGCACCGGGCGCTCGAGCCTGCCGCCGACCTCGGCGAGGAATACCGCGGCGGTGATCCCGAGCGGCACCGAGAACAGGGTGGCGAGCGCCAGTTGCTCCAGCGACCCCACCGCGGCATGCAGGATGCCGCCGGTATTCAGCCCGCCGTTGGGGTTCGCTGAGTTCACCGCATTCGCCATGTCGTGGGTCCAGAAGTTCGGATGCTTGATCGCGGCCAGGCCCTTAACGAAGCTGTAGGCGATCTGCTCGACCACCACCGCGGTCGCGAAGATGCCGCCAGTGCTCACGAGCACAGCCAGGATTTTGTCCCGGACGACAAGGCGGTTCCATTGGAGCGCGGCGATACCCAGGTAGAAGATCACGAACAGCAGGTACCAGCAGAGCCAGAACCCGAACGCCCCGGTGAGCGGCAGGATCCGCTCGTAGAGAAGCCAGGTGAGGCCGAGCGAGGCGATCGCTGCGCCGACGATGGACAGTATGTCCTCCGGCACCACCCGGCGCAGTTGCAAGGGCATGTCGGCGACATCAGGCAAGCGTTCACCGCTGCCGAGCTTATTGCCGCTCAGGGCTGTCACGCTGTCCCCTCCATCGCAGCCGCCACTCGCACGTCAGTCCTGTGTCGCAGCGCCGGAGCGCGATCTGTTGATGATGACCGCGGCTAGCGAGTTCACCACCAGCGTGATGGCGAACAGGGTCAAGCCCGCCGCCATCAGGGCTGAGATCTGGTTGTAGTTGGCGGAGGCCCAGTTACCTGCGATCAGGGCGGCGATCGAGTTGCCGCCGGTCTGCAGCACATGCCAGTTGAGAGTGAAGGTGCTCGTCACGATCAGGTAGACCGCGATGGTCTCACCGAGGGCGCGCCCGATGCCGAGCATCGCCGCGCCTATGACGCCGGCCTGGCCGAATGGCAGCACGACGGTCCTGACCATGCCCCACCGGGTGGACCCGAGTGCGTAGGCAGCCTCGCGCTCGCCCTGCGGGGCCTGCGAGAAGACTTCGCGCGACAGCGAGGTAATGATCGGAATCGCCATCAGCGAGACGACCAGGGCGGCGATCATCGGCGAGCCGACAAACGTGGACGAGCTCGCCTGGACTGTAGTCCTGAACGGCGGGAACCAGCTGACGTGCCGGTCCAGCCAGCTCATCACTCCTACCGCGCGAGGCATCAGGTAGAAGCGGCCCCAGAGCCCGTACACGATGCTCGGGATGGCCGCCATCAGGTCGATGACGGAGATGAGCGGCCGGCGCAGGCGGTCCGGGGCGTACTCGGAGATGAAGATGGCCGTGGCGATGGCCACCGGAATCGCGATCAGGCTGGCGATGAGCCCGATCATGAGGCCGTCGGGCAGCACCCCGCCGATGCCGAACTGGTTGCCAACAAAGATCCAGTTCTGCTTCGTGAAAAAGCTCAGGCCATCGACCCGGAACGCCCACAGGCCACGGTAGATCAGGAACGCCAGGATCATGCCGGTGATGATGAAGCTGGACAATCCGGCCGTCTTGACCGAGATGCGGAAGATGACATCCCCGCGCGACGATTTCGACACGATCGTGCGCGGAACGTCATCGCCAGCGGGCACTGGCCGAGCCGAGGTCAGCGCGACGGCCATGCCAACATTCCTCCCCTGCCGGTAACAGCGCAGCATGAAGCAGCCAGGGCCGCTTCAGGCGAAATACATAGTCTTCGACTCGTATTTCTGATCAGCTAATAAAAGGTGAACGCGCAGCGAACAGGTGATATCGCTACGGACGCCCGGTTCCGGAAGGACACTAACCGTCTGCACCGCTGCGAGGTACAAGCCCGCCGTATGCACTGCTGGAAGCACAAGCCGGGAGTGCGCGCAGCCTCATGCGGCCAACCGGCGGCACGCCAGTGACCGCTCCCCTTACCCGGCCTGGAGTACCTGGAAGACCTCCGCCAGCCGTCCTTCGGGCAGCCCGCCCTGCTGCGCGGCCCGGCTCAGCCAGCCGCGCAGGAACTCCTCGAGCCCAACCGGGTCGGAGATCTGGCTGACGTGCGACCGCAAGGCCGCGAGCTTCCGGCTGAAGGTCTCGGTGATGTCGACGTACCGGGTCGGAGCCGGGCTGCCCGCGATCCACACCTCGCGGACCACCCACGGCTCGAGCTTCTCATCGGTGAGCAACTCGGGAAAGGCAAATGGGTTACGCGAATCGGGATAGACCGCATCGAGCGCGGCTGATCCGACTGCCCTGTGGTCAGGGTGACTTACACCCATCCGTACGTAATTGCGCTCGGGCGACTGACATACGACGCGGTCGGGACGCAGCAACCTGACCACTCTGGTCAGGTCTCGTCGCAGACCGATCGTCGGCTCGACCTGCCCATCGGGGTAACCAAGGAAGTGCAGGTCATGCACGCCAACTTGCTTCGCAGCCGCGGTCTGCTCAGCCTGCCGGACCGCGACCATCTCGGCCCTTGACATCGATCTGTCACTGCCGCCGGCGTCGCCGTTGGTTACGACGCAGTAGCTGACGTCGAGTCCCGCGTCCGTCCACAGCGCTATCGTCCCGGCCGCACCGAAGTCGACGTCGTCGGGATGGGCGGTGATGACGAGCACACGGCTGATATCTGCTGACTGCTCAGTTTCCTCAGGCACAGCTCCGATCCTACGGCGCGGGGCCCGGCCTAACGTCTTGGGCAGCTTAGTGTTACCCGGACCTCTGCCGGGTAGGCGGTGAGCGCGGACAGGCTCGGCTTTAGGGTGGTGAGCGTGACGACTTTCTCGGCAGATCGGTCATATGCAGAATCGCTGGACGCTGCCGACCAGCTCGCGCCATTTCGCGACCGGTTCGTGCACCAGGACCGGGACCTCATCTACCTCGACGGAAACTCGCTCGGCCCGCTGCCGGTGCGAACCCAGGCGCGTATCGCCGAGGTCGTCGACCAGGACTGGGGCGTCGGCCTGGTCAGGTCCTGGGACAAGTGGATCCAGCTGCCAGCCGAGGCTGGCGACATGGTCGGCGAGCACCTGGTCGGCGCGGCGGCCGGGCAGGTGCTGGTCTGCGACTCAGTGACCATCAACCTGTACAAGCTCGTGTGCGCAGCGCTCGATGCACGGCCAGGCCGGGACGTCATCATTACCGACGACGACAATTTCCCCACCGATCGGTACGTGCTGGAGGGCGTCGCCGCGCAGCGCGGCTGTGAGCTTCGCGTGATCCACACCGACATGGATGCCGGAGTCAGCGCGCAGGCGCTGGCCGGCGCTCTCGACGACCGGACCGCGCTGGTGAGCCTGTCGCATGTGGCCTACCGCAGCGGAGCGCTCGCGGACATGCCGGACCTAACCAGGCTCGTGCACTCGGCCGGCGCGCTCATGCTGTGGGACCTGTGTCACTCAGTCGGCGCGGTGCCAGTCGAACTCGATGCCAGCGGCGCCGACCTGGCGGTCGGATGCACCTACAAGTACGTCAATGCCGGGCCGGGGGCCCCCGGATTCCTTTACGTCCGCGCGGACCTGCAAGACGGCCTGCGGCAGCCGATCTGGGGCTGGTTCGGCCAGCGTGACCAGTTCGCCATGGGCCCGCGTTACGAGCCCGCGCAGGGAGTGGCCGCATTCCTCACCGGCACGCCGAACATCATCGGTGCCGTCGCGGTCGAAGAGGGCGCGCGGCTATTGGGCGAGGCGGGCATGGCCAGGCTGCGGGTCAAGAGCATCGCGCTGACCAGCTACCTCGTCAGGCTGGCAGACGAATGGCTGCTGCCGCACGGCTTCGCGCTCGCGTCGCCGCACGACGCGGCCCGCCGGGGTGCTCACGTCAGCCTGCGTCATGAGCATGCCTGGCAGATCAGCCAGGCGCTGATCGGAGCGGGCGTGATCGGCGATTACCGGGTGCCGGACCGGGTCAGGCTCGGCCCCGCGCCGATCACCACCAGCTTCACCGATGTTTTCGAGGCGATGGAGCGGCTGCGCGGCATCGCCGAGAGCAAGTCTTACGCCGATATCGCCACTGTGCGCATGGGCGTCACCTGATCGCCGCCGATAAGCGTCACCTGACCAGCGGACCGGCCGCAAGCAGAGCCCGTTCCCTCCGTATCAGCTCGTCATGCCGCCGAGCCCGACCAGGGCGCGGGCGTGCTCGACTTCGCCCATATGCCGCAAGCCATGCTGGTAGATCCAGCACTCGGCGGCGTCGAGCCTGGTAATGCCGCGTTCGGCGGCCACCCGCGCGCTGTAGGTCGAGGCAATCTGCGGCGGGAACGGACGCCCGACGACCACATCGTCGAGCGTCACCGGATCGACCGCCGCCAGCCAGGTTTCGGTCTTGGCGAACACAGCGTGCAGGTAAGCCGTAAACGCCGCATAGTCGCCGATGCGCTGTGCCATCATCTCCGCGACAGTCTTGTCCTTGCCGTGGTCAGCGATGACGAGCCCGATTCGCTGCGCCCAGGAGTCGTCGTAGACCATCGGGCCGGCTTCCAGTATCGTCGCCGAGCCGTCCTCGATCTGGGTGACATGGAACAGGGAGAATGCGATGGGCAGCACCGGGGCGCGCTCGACATAGTTCACCTGCTCCTGGTTCATCGTCGAGACAGCGTCTTCCCACAGCGAGTGCATGCCGCGCATCCGCCGTCGCAGCGAGTCGAGGATCAGTTCCATGTCACTCCCTGGCAAGGCAGCCGGACGCAGCACCTGGCGCCGGGCGCGCCAGAATTCATTGACGTAGCTTCTGCCCGAAGCCTAGATTCCCACTACTGCTCGTCATGCGATGCGATGCGCTCATTGAGTCCTGCGAGCTGCCGCGGAAGGGAACGAGGTCGCGTCATGACCGAGCAGATCACCACCGTGGACTTCCATTTCGACATCCTCTGCCCGTGGGCCTATCAGGCGTCGATCTGGATGCGCGAGGTCCGCGACCGGCTCGGTCTGGACGTGCGCTGGCGATTCTTCAGCCTGGAAGAGATCAACCGAGCCGAGGGCAAGAAGCATCCCTGGGAACGCGACTGGTCCTATGGCTGGTCGATGATGCGGGTTGGCGCCCTGCTCCGGCGTATCGACCCCGGACTGCTCGACCGGTGGTACTACGCGGCTGGCACCGCCCTGCACGTTGATGGCCGCAAGCCGCATCGCCGCGAGGTCGCCGAGGAACTCGTCGGCCAGCTGGGCCTTGACCCGGCCCTGGTCGGCGAGGCGATCGGCGACCCGACGACGAGCGAGGAGGTACGCGCCGACCACGACAAGGTCACCGGCCTTGGCGGCTGGGGTGTCCCGACACTGGTCTTCGGCGGCGACAGGGCACTCTTCGGCCCGGTACTGATCGCGCCGCCGGCCGGTGACGCCGCGGTCCGGCTGTGGCGGCTGATGACCGGCTGGCTCGAGTTCCCGTACCTGTACGAGCTGCAGCGGCCGAAGCGGCAGGCCGACCTGCACGCGATCGCAGCCACGTTCCAGCCCTATCTGGACGCGAGGGACTGGATCACCATCCAGAAGGAGACGCCGTGACTGATCTCGTCACCATCCGGGCCGCGCTGGCGCAGTGCTACGACTCGACCGAGTCGATCTGCGCACGGATGGACAGCGCGCAATGGCAGACACAATCGCTGTGCCCGGACTGGAGCGCTCGCGGCGTGGTGAGCCACCTGGGCATGATGGAGCGCGTCATGACGGGCTGGCTGCCGGGCACCGTCGAGGAGGTTCCGCCGTTCGACCGCGTCGCGATCTACGAGCAAGAGACAGCCAATCTCGATGACGAGTCGTTCGCTGCCCGGATCGCGGAGATATTCGGCGCGCGCCGGGACGACCTGTCGCAGCTGCGCGAGGCGGACCTCGACAGGCCATCGTGGACGCCCGTCGGGCCGAAGACCTTTGGCCGCTTCCTGGAGATCCGGGTCTTCGACTTCTGGGTGCACGAGCGCGACATCACCACCCCGCTTGGCTGGCCGACCGACGACACCGGCCCGGCCGCCGAGATCGCGCTCGCCGAGGTCGCCGGGTCGCTCGGCTATATCGTCGGGAAAAAGATCGGCCTGCCGGATGGTGCCAGCATCGTCTTCCACCTGACCGGACCGATCGCCCGTGACCTGGCCGTCGCGGTCGACGGGCGAGCCGCGGTGGTCGATCGGGTGTCCAGGCCCGATGTCGAGCTCACCACGGACACTGTCACGTTCATCCAGCTGGCCTGCGGGCGTATCGACCCCCAGGCGCAGATTGACCATGGCCGGGTCAGCTGGACCGGCAGCGCCGAGCTGGCCGACCGGGCGGCTCGCAACCTCCGGTTCACGATGTGAGCACCGAGGTTACGCTCCTCGGCACGGGCAGCCCGCTGCCGACGGCCCAGCACGCCGGACCGGCGACGCTGGTCCGGGCTGGCCGGTCGACGCTGCTCGTCGACTGCGGCCGGGCTGTCGTGATGCGGCTCGCCGCTGCTCGCGTGTTCCCGGTCGGGTTGTCCGCGGTACTGCTGACCCATCTGCACAGCGACCACATCTGTGACCTGAACGACGTCATCACCACGCACTGGATCATGACCGCGACCGCCACGCCGCTGCGGGTGATCGGGCCGCCAGGCACGCAGCGAGTCGTCAGCGCGATCCTGGAGATGCTGGCTCTCGACCAGGGGTACCGGCAGGCTCACCACCCGTCGCTCAGTCATCCGATGACCGTCGCGGTGACCGAGGTCGGCGATGGCGCGACGCTCGACATCGACGGCGCGCTGGTGCTGGTTCGCTCGACCGACCACCGGCCGGTACAGCCGACAGTCGGATTCCGGATCGAGCACGATGGCGTAGCAGTGGTCATCGGCGGTGACGGCGTGCCCTGCGCCGGGCTGGACGCCCTGTGCCGGGGCGCCGACGTCTACATCCAGACGGTGATGCGAGCCGAGCTGATCCGGCAGGTGGCGAACGCGCGCCTGATGGACATCCTGACCTACCACTCCACCATCGAGCAGGCCGCGCAGACTGCGGCACGGGCCGGGGTGCGGATCTTCATGCCCACCCACTTCATCCCCGCGATCGCGCCCGGCGACGAAGGCACCTGGCAGGCACGAATTGCTGCGCACTTCCACGGAGAGATCGTCATCGGCGGCGACCTGACGACGATCTCGGTCGACCGCGAGCCAGCCGGCTGATTACTCCCACTCGATAGTGGCCGGCGGCTTGCTGGTGATGTCGAGGACGACTCTGTTGATCTCCGGCACCTCGTTGGTGATCCTCGTGGAGATCGTCGCCAGCACCGAGTCGGGCAGCCGCGCCCAGTCAGCGGTCATCGCATCCTCGCTGGTGACCGGGCGGAGCACGGCCGGATAGCCGTAGCTGCGCCCGTCGCCCTGTACGCCGACCGAGCGCACGTCGGCGAGCAGTACCACCGGGCACTGCCAGATCTGCCGGTCCAGGCCGGCCGCCGTCAGTTCCGCACGCGCGATCGCGTCCGCGGCCGCCACTATCCGCAGCCGATCCGCGGTCACCGCACCGATAATCCTGATAGCCAGTCCCGGACCAGGGAACGGCTGCCGCCAGACGATCTCGGCCGGCAGCCCGAGCTCAGCTCCGACCTCGCGCACCTCATCCTTGAACAGGTCTCGCAATGGCTCCACGAGCTCGAACTTCAGGTCATCGGGCAAGCCGCCCACGTTGTGGTGGGACTTGATGTTGGCCGTCCCGGTGCCGCCGCCAGACTCGACCACGTCGGGATAGAGCGTGCCCTGGACCAGGAACGCGGCCTCGTCCTCGTGCTCGCCGGCGATCTCGCGAGCGGCCTGCTCAAAGGCCCTGATGAACTCTCGCCCGATGATCTTGCGCTTCTGCTCGGGATCGGTCACGCCGGCTAGCGCGGTGAGGAAGTCGCCTGCCGCGTCCACGACCTTGAGCTCGACTCCGGTAGCCGCGACGAAGTCCTTCTCGACCTGCTCGACCTCACCGGAGCGAAGCAGGCCATGATCGACGAAGACGCAGGTGAGCCGGGCACCGATGGCCCGCTGCACGAGCGCGGCAGCGACTGCGGAGTCCACCCCGCCGCTCAGCCCGCAGATGGCGCGACCACCGCCGACCTGCGCGGCGATCCGCTCGGTCTGCTCCTCGATGACCCCGCGCATGGTCCAGGTCGGCTCGCATCCGGCCGCGGCCAGGAAGCTGCGGAGCATCGCCATGCCGTGCTCGGTGTGCAGCACTTCCGGGTGGAACTGCATGCCGTACAGCTGCCGGTCCGGTGCTTCCGCCGCCGCCACCGGAGTCCCTGGCGTCGTGGCCGTGACCGCAAAGCCGGGTGGCGCCACCGCGCAGGTATCGCCGTGTGACATCCAGACTCGCTGCGCCTCGGGCAGGCCGTCCAGGAGCACCCCGCTGGCCGCTACCGCCTGCAACGGGGTCGCGCCGTACTCGCCGGTGCCGGTGCGCAGAACAGTGCCGCCGAGATCGCGCACCATCAGCTGGAAGCCGTAGCAGATGCCGAGGACCGGCACCCCGGCCGTGAGCAGGCCGACCGGGGCGGGCGGGGCGCCGGGAGCGTAGACCGACGAGGGTCCACCGGACAAGATGATGCCCGATGGGTGCAGAGCCAGCATCTCCTCTGCTCGCATGGTACTCGGCACGACCTGCGAGTACACGTGGCATTCGCGCACGCGGCGAGCGATGAGCTGGGCGTACTGCGCACCGAAATCCACCACCAGCACCGGCCCGGATGCCAGGCCCGAGCCATTCCGATCAGCGTCCGCCATGGCAGCATTCTAGTCGGCGGTGCCGGGCTAACCGGCCTGGCTGGCCGGGTCCTGCAGCTGCGCCGGCACTGGCGCCGGGCTTACCCTGACCCTGGAAATGCGCCGCCCGTCTAGCTGGGTCACGGTCAGTGTCCGCCCGCCAACCTCGACGGACTCACCGTTGTCTGGCAGGTGGCCGAGCGAGGCGAGCAGGTAGCCGGCCACCGTCTCATACGGGCCTTCGGGCAGCTCTAGCCCGGTCTGCTCGGCGAACTCGTCCAGGTTCAGCAAGCCGTCCACCTCAAGCTCGCCGCCATGCAGCTGACGCGGGTGTGACGCTTCCTCGTCGTACTCGTCCTGGATGTCCCCGATCAGCTCCTCGACCAGGTCCTCCAGGGTGACTATCCCGGCGGTGCCGCCGTACTCGTCCACGACGATCGCCAGGTGCGCCCGGTCCTTGCGCATCTCCGACAGCGCCGACAGCACCATCTTGCTGATCGGCAGGAACTTGACCGGTCGGCACACCTCGCCGACCTTACGGCTATCGGCATCGGGCCGGTTATCCAGGAGATCCCGGGTGTGCACGAACCCGATGACATCGTCGTAGGACTCCTGATAGACCGGGAACCGGGAGTAACGAGCCTGCTCGGCGATGGCAGCCGCCTGGGTGAGCGGCATCGTCGCGGGCAGGAACTCCACCTCCGTCCGCGGCACTAGCACCTCGCGAATCTGCCGTTTCCCGGCATCGAAGACCTCGCCGACGATATGCCGCTCATCCGGGCTGAGCGCCTGGTGCCCGGCGACGAGGTCGCGAAGTTCCTCATCGGTCATCACCCCGCGGCCCGCCGCCGGGTCCCCGCCAAGCAACTGCACCACCAGGTTCGTACATTTCGACAACAGCCACACCAGCGGTCGGGCCAGCGTGGCCAGCCGGTCCACCACCGGCCCTGCCACGTACGCGACCCGCTCGGCTCGTTGCAGGGCCAGCCGCTTAGGCGCGAGTTCGCCGAATACCAGGGTGAAGAAGGAGATCACCAGCGTGACGGCTATCAGCGCCAGCAGCGTGGCCACCCCGTGCGGCAGCCCCGCCCTGGCGAGCTCGCTGCCCAGCTTGTTCGACAGCAAGGCTGCGCCGAAAGCACCCGACAGCAGGGTGGCCAGCGTCACGCCGATCTGCACCGATGACAGGAATCTGTTCGGGTCCTGGGCCAGCCGAGCCGTTCGCTGCCCGCGCTTGCCACGCTTGCTGAGGGCTCGCACCTGGCCTTCGCGGAGAGACACAAGCGCCATCTCAGCGCCGGCGAAGAAGCCGCCTATCAGTACCACAGCCAGGACGAGGAGAATATCCCAGCCGACGCCATTCACGTCCGGATCCCCGACCCTCGTTCATTCGGCTACGCGAGCGCTGCCTTCCTCGCGTACCGGCACCAGCCGGAACTCGGCTGCGCGGTAGTTTGCAATAGTCTAAGCAGTCTGCCCGCTGGGGCGGATGGTACTCGCCGAGCCCGTCGGCCGACCGATGTGATCTGTGATCAAATGGTTCCTTTATCCTGATCACGACACATCAGGCGTGAAGTGCATTTCATACCGGTAACGAAGGGACAGGTGAGCAGTGGCCGGCACATACGACGAGGCCGTCGCGATCTCCGCAGAACTAACCGAACTACGCAGGTCGATTCACGCAGACCCGGAGATCGGCCTGGACCTGCCGCGAACCCAGCGCAAGGTGCTCGACGCCCTCGCCGGGCTGCCGCTGGAGATTAATCTCGGCGGCGGGCTCAGCTCCGTGACCGCCGTACTTCGCGGCGGCAGGGCGGGCAAGACCGTGCTGCTGCGCGGTGATATGGACGCGCTTCCGGTAGCCGAGCGTTCTGGCGTGCCCTACGCGTCCACGGTCGACGGCGTCATGCACGCGTGCGGGCACGACTTGCACACGGCCATGCTGGCCGGGGCCGCGAAGATCCTCTCCGCGCACCAGCCCGAGTTGCCCGGCAACGTCATCTTCATGTTTCAGCCGGGCGAAGAGGGCCCTGGTGGTGCCCGCATCATGGTCGAGGAAGGCGTGCTGGACGCGGCGGGCGACCGGCCAGCCGCTGCCTATGCCCTCCATGTCGCCTCCGGCCTGCTGCCGGGCGGCCTGGTCGCCAGCCGGGCGGGCACGATCATGGCCGCCGCGGATACCCTGCACGTCACTGTGCATGGCAGCGGCGGGCACGGATCGCAACCCCATCGTGCGGCCGACCCGGTGCCCGCGGCTTGCGAGATCGTGCTGGCCCTGCAGACCATGGTCACGCGCCAGTTCGACGTGTTTGACCCGGTGGTCGTGACCGTGGGCACCTTCCACGCCGGCACCGCTGACAACGTCATCCCTGACGACGCGCACTTCGTAGCGACGATCCGCTCGTTCTCGCCGCAGGCGCGCGCAGCGATCGCGCACGCCGCGCCGAGGCTCGCCCGCGACATCGCGACCGCGCACGGTCTGACCGCGACAGCAGAGTTCGTGGACGGGTACCCGGTGACCGTCAACGACGCCGCTGAACTCGCGTTTGCGGAGCAAACCGTAGCCGCAGTGCTCGGCGACGGGCGGTACGTGGCCGCACCCGATCCGCTGACCGGCTCGGAGGACTTCTCCTACGTGCTGGAGCAGGTGCCCGGCGCGTTCCTGATGCTTGGCGCGTGCCCGACGGACGCGGATGCCGGCACGGCCCCGTTCAACCACTCCGCCGAGGCCGTGTTCGACGACGCCGTACTTCCAGCCGGCACCGCGCTCTACGCCGAGCTAGCCCTGCGCCGACTCGCCGCTGGCTAGCCGGCTACAGGCTGGCAACATCGGACTGCTTGGCCCTGACCGCCGCGGAGGCCTCGCGGAGCGAGGCAAGCTCGGTGTCGGTCAGGTCGCGCTCCACCACGCGGTTGACGCCGGCCGCGCCGATCTCAGCCTCCACGCCGAGGTAGACACCGGAGATCCCGTACTGGCCGTCGACCCAGGCACACACCGGCATGACGGCACCAGAGTCCTCGGCCACCGCGCGAGCCATCCTTGCCGCTGCTGCCGACGGCGCGTAATAGGCCGATCCGGTTTTCAGCAGCGCGACGATCTCCGCGCCCCCGTTCCGGGTCCGCTCGACGAGCTGGTCGATCTCGCTGGCAGCCAGCAGCTCAGCCAGTGGCTTGCCGCCAACCGAGCAGGCCGACGGCACCGGCACCATCGTGTCGCCGTGCGATCCGAGCGTCAGCGTGGTGACCGAGCCGACTGGCACACCGAGCCGCTCGGCCACGAAGTAGCTGAACCTGGCCGTGTCCAGCATCCCGGCCTGGCCGAGCACCCGGTGCGCGGGGAAGCCGGAAACCTTGGCGGCCAGTGCCGTCATCTCGTCCAGCGGGTTTGATACCACGATGAGCACGGCGTCGGGCGCGTGCTTAACGACCTGCTCGGTGACGTTCCGGACGATCTTGGCGTTGACGCCGATCAGGTCCATCCGGCTCATTCCCGGCTTGCGCGGCAGGCCGGCCGTGACGATCACGATGCCCGAGCCGGCGATGGCCTCGTAGCCTTCGCCGGCCGGACCGGTCGTCTGTCCGGTGACCTTGGTCTCGAAGCCCTCAACCGGGCGCGACTGATTCATGTCCAGGGCGAGGCCCTCGGGCTTGCCCTCGACGATGTCGGTGAGCACGACCTCGTCGAAGATGTCGTACTCAGCCAGTCGCTGCGCCGTGGTCGAGCCGTAGAACCCGGCTCCGACTACCGTTACCTTTCCTCTGCGGGGCATTTCCCGTGTTCTCCTCTTAAGCCGCACTCGTCGGATTGGGTCAGGACGTGGCCATGGCCGCGCGAAGGTTCTCGTCCAGCGCGGCCAGGAACTCTTCCGTGGTCAGGTACGGCGTGCCCGCGCCGACCAGGAGCGCCAGGTCCTTGGTCATCTTGCCGCTCAGCACAGTGTCCACGCAGACGCGCTCGAGCGTCTCGGCAAACGCGGTGACCTCGGGCGTGCCGTCGAGCTTGCCGCGGTGCGCCAGGCCCCGCGTCCACGCGAAGATCGAGGCGATCGGGTTGGTCGACGTCGGCTTGCCCTGCTGGTGCTGCCGGTAGTGCCGCGTCACCGTGCCGTGCGCGGCCTCCGCCTCAACGGTCTTGCCGTCCGGCGTCATCAGCACGCTGGTCATCAGGCCGAGCGAGCCGAATCCCTGTGCCACGATGTCGGACTCGACGTCGCCGTCGTAGTTCTTGCAGGCCCAGAGAATGCCGCCGTTACCCTTGATCACTTGCGCGACCATGTCGTCGATCAGGCGGTGCTCGTAGGTGATGCCGGCGCTCTCGAACTCAGCCTTGAACTCAACCTCGAAGACCTCGGCGAAGATGTCCTTGAAGCGGCCGTCGTAGGCCTTCAGGATCGTGTTCTTGGTGGACAGGAAGAGCGGCAGCCCGCGGTCGAGCGCGAACCGCATGGTCGCGCGGGCGAAGTCGCGGATGGAGTCGTCAAAGTTGTACATGCCGAGAGCGATGCCGCTGCCGGTGAATTCGGCCACCTGAAGGTCGATCGGAGCAATCCCGGCCTCGGCCGGCTCATAAGAGATGCGGACCTTGCCCGCGCCCGGCACGACGAAGTCGGTCGCCCGGTACTGATCGCCGTGCGCGTGCCTGCCGATCACGATGGGCTCGGTCCAGCCCGGCACGAACCGCGGGATGCTGGACACGACAATCGGCTCACGGAAGACCACGCCGCCCAGGATGTTGCGGATGGTGCCATTGGGCGAGCGCCACATCTTCTTCAGGCCGAATTCGGTGACGCGGTCCTCGTCCGGAGTGATAGTCGCGCACTTAACGCCCACGCCATGACGCTTGATCGCGTTCGCCGCGTCGATCGTGACCTGGTCGTCCGTCGCGTCCCGGTTCTCCACGGACAGGTCGTAGTACTCAAGGTCAATCTCAAGGTACGGCAGGATCAGCTTGTCCTTGATGAATTGCCAGATGATCCGTGTCATCTCATCGCCGTCGAGTTCTACGACGGGGTTCTGCACCTTTATCTTCGACATCGCAGCCGTATTCCCTTCATCGCGCCGGCATCATTGCCAGGACGAAACCTGACCGGGACCTGACAGCCCGGTTCCTGCGCCGGCCCGGACTCGCGGGCCGCCCCGGGCTAACCTCAGCCCGGCACTTTGACGACCAGTCCGGCAATGAGCAAGCCGGTGCCCAGCGCCACCAGTGCCACCACATCAACCAGCCGCCGGCGTGACCCGAGCAATCCGGCCCGGCCTTCCGGCAGCAGCATCCTGGCGACGGCCCCGGCCAGCAAGGCGCCCGCTATCACCAACGTACCGCCCTTGACCGATTGCACACCGCCCCGCATCGTCGCCAGCCCGGCAGCGATCCCGGCGAGCACCACCCAGTACGGCAGCTGAGTCAGCAGCCTGCGCCCGCCTGGCTCGCGCGCCTGCCGGGCTGCAGCCTTAGCCGAATGCTTCATCGCGCCTCAAGCGGAACCCAGCTCAGGCCGCTCTCCCCGATGTACTCGCTGTCTGGCCGGATCAGCCTGTTGTCGGCGTGCTGCTCGATGACATGCGCGGTCCAGCCGGCCATCCTGCTGGCCGAGAAGACGGGCGTGAACAGATCAGTCGGAATGCCTAGGTAGTGGTAGACGGTGGCGGCGAAGAAATCGACGTTCGGATACAGGCCCTTCTCCGCGAGCACGACCTCTTCCATCCGGCGGGACATCTGGTAGTAGGTATCGTCGCCGCTCTCGGTGGCCAGTTCTGCCGACATCCGGCGCAGGTGGGTGGCCCTGGGATCCTCGGCCTTATACACCCGGTGACCGAAGCCCATGATCTTCTCACCGCGGGCAAGGCGCTGGCCGATCTGGCTGCTGACAGCTTCCAGCGGATCGCCGCCCGCCTGCCTGATGGTCTCGAGGCCGCGCATGACCTGCTCGTTTGCGCCACCGTGCAGTGGTCCCTTGAGGGTACCGAGCGCGGCCACTACCGCCGAGTGCATGTCGGACAGCGTCGCGGCGCACACCCGCGCCGCGAACGTCGACGCATTCATGGTGTGATCCGCGTGCAGCACCAGGCAGGTGTCGAGGATCTCGGCGGCACGCTGCTTCGGCCGGGTACCAGACAGCTGCAGCAGGAAATTGGCGGCAGTACCGAGACCGGGATCGGCAGCTGGCAGATCCCGGCCGCCGCGCGCGGCATGACAGGCCGCGATCAGAACCGGCTGCTGTGCGGTCAGCCTGGCCGCCTTCCGCAGGTTGGCTGCCGGGTCGTTGGACTCGGCGTCCGGATCGTCGGCGCTGCCGAGCGAGACCAGGCTGCGCAAGGCCCCCATGGGCTGCTGGTGCCTGGCTATGCCATCCAGGTCCTGTAGCGCCAGCGAGCCGAGTCCGCGGCCGGCCGCCAGCTCGGCGCGGTAGCCGTCAAGCTCGCCTCGGGTCGGCACGTGCCCGCGCTGAAGCAGGAAGGCGATCTCCTCGAAACTGGCCTGGCCCGCGAGGTCGTTGACGTCGTAACCCCGGTAGAACAGCCGTCCGGCCCGGCCATCGATATCACTCAGGGCGGTGGACGCCGCAACCACGTCGGCCAAGCCCCGCGACGGCCCGTCCGCCATATGCCCTCCTCGCGCACCGCTCGCTCGGCAGTGTACTTCCGTGGCCCGGCTTCTCCCGACTTGGCCGGCTGGCTCGGGCGGCCGCGCCGCGGTCGGGCGGCCGCGCCGCGGTCGGGCGTTACCGGACTCGCCTTTCGTCCCTTCCGCAGGCATAGCCGAGGCAATGGCTGGGTAACCCCCAAGTGACACGCCCCTAGCTACCCGGACATGCCGGAGAAACGCCATGGAAACCCCCCACCTGCGGATCGAGACCACCGGCGCCACCATCAGGCTCAGCCCGTATGTGACGACGATCGGGCGCGGCCATTCGGTCGATGTCCAGCTGGACCATCCAACTGTCTCCAAGCTGCACGCGGAGATCATCCGCCGGGGACCTTACGCCTACGTGAGCGATCTCGGTTTATCCCGGCACGGCACCAGGGTCAACGGGAAGGTAGTGGCCCAGCGGCTGATCGAGAACGGTGACGTGCTGTCGTTCGGCTCGCAGCGCTGCCGGGTCGGCGGGCTGCCCACCGAGGACCTGCTGCCGGACAGCGACCAGCGTCGGTGCGTCACGCCAGAACTGACCCGGCGCGAGATCGACGTCGTGGCCGCGCTCTGCAAGCCGGCGCTCTGCGAGGACGCTTTCGTCGCGCCCGCCACTGCCCGGGACATCGCCGCTGACCTCGTGGTCACCGAAGCCGCGGTCAAGCAGCACCTGCTCAGGCTGTACCAGAAGCTGCGGATCGCGGAAGGGCCGAACCGGCGAGTGCGGCTGGCCAACGAGGTGGTGGCACTTGGCCTGGTGCGGCCGCTCCCGCCGGCCGAGGCGGGCGGCCCAGCAGCCGGTGCGGCCCGGTCCGCCGACGCCACCCCGGCGCCTGCCCAGCTGGCTAGCTAGCGGGAGCCGAGCCGGCGGCCCGGCCACCGGGCTCGTCACCGGACGCTTAGCCGGGCTGGCCGAACAAGCGGGCGAGCTTCCTGCCGATCTGTGCCATGTTGCCGGTCAGATGGCTCAGGCCCGGATGCACGATCGTCGTGGTCTGCAGCTGATTGCCCAGGTGCGGGTCGGGCCAGTATCCGGGAGCGAGCGTCGCCGCGGCCGCCACCACCGCCACCGCGAACGCCACCAGGCCCACCGTGCCTAGTACGGCCGCCGGCGGCGTCCGGGTCACCGCCGCGTAGAACCGGGACAACGGCCGACGGCACGAGCCGGAGCCCGGTCCGAAGCAGTAGCAGGCCACGATGGCGCCAGCCGTGTAGGCGCCCGCTCGAGACAGTGAGGTAGACCCTGCCGCCAGTATCGTCAGCACGGCGGCGCCCGCCCCGCAGAGCAGCGCCAGCGGGGCGATCAGCAGGAACCGCAGCACCGATCGGCACACCGCCCACGGATAGAAGGCGGCCGCCGCGGCCGGATCGCTGCGCCGCGGACCGCGGGCTGACCGTCGTTTTGTCAGCCAGCCGACCGTGACATCCGTCGCGCGCAGCAAGACCAGCACCGTCAGGGCCGCTATCGCTCCCGCCAGCGGCAGCAGCACGCTGATCGCGACGAGCACGGCAAGTGTTGCGATCACCAGCAGCCGGCGAGCCGGGGCAGACCCGCGCCGTGCCGCTCCCTGGGCAGCCTGGCCAGGTGCCGCCAGCGCCGCTCCGGGCTGGCCGGCCAGTGCGTAGCTCGCGGCCCCGTTCCCCGCCACGGCAGGGTCGCTGGCGCCAGCCAGCTGTGCCACCCCGCCGGCACCGGCAGGCTGGCCGTAGCGGACGGGCGGCAGCAGATCGGCGAAATCGTCCTGAATCGAGGCGGCGATGGGCCGGGTGCCCGGCCAGGCGGCTGGCGCCGGTGGCAGCAGCGGCGGTACGACCACGGGAGACCCGGCCGGAGCCAGGCCAGCTGCCGGAGCCAGGCCAGCTGCCGGAGCCGCTGCCCAGTCCTGGGCGGTCAGGGCCGACTGCCCAGCCGGCGCCGGGGCACCAGCCTGGTGCGCATGCCCGGCCGGGAAGGCCGGTCCGGCTGGCGCCATTCCCGGCGCGGCGCCCGGTAGTCCGGGACCGCCCGCCAGCGGCGCGGATGCCGTGACCGGATGTGCCGGCGCGGTTGCCGGATGCGCTGGCGTGGTCACTGGGTGCGCTGCCGCCTGGGGCACGAGGGCCGCGGCATCGAGCGTCTGGCACAGCCGCGCCAGGTCAGCCGCCGACGGACGGCGCGCAGGGTCCCTGGCCAGTGCGGCCAGCACGAGCGGCGACAGTGCGGCTGGCATGTCGGCAAGCTCGGGCTGGCCATGCACGATGCGGTAGAAGATCGCTTCGAACTGGCCGGTGCCGAACGGCGGATGACCGGTGGCCGCGTAGGCCAGCGTCGCTCCCCATGAGTGGATATCAGCCGCAGGCCCGCTGGTGCGGCCCTCGATAATCTCTGGCGCCAGGTATCCGGGCGTGCCCATGAACATGCCCGTCATCGTCAGCCGGGTGGCGTCCGGAGCCTGCGCGATGCCGAAGTCGATGACCACCGGATCGCCGTCGACCAGCATGACGTTGCCCGGCTTCAGATCCCGGTGCACGACGCCCGCCTCATGGACGGCAACCAGAGCGGCAGCGAGCCCGCTGGCGAGGCGGGCCAGCGCGGAGCCGGTGACCGGCCCGCGCGCTGCCACCACATCCTCGAGCGTCTGACCTGAGACGTACCGAGTGACGATGTAGGGCGGGCTGCTCTCGACGTCGGCATCCAGGACCTCGGCCACATACGGGCTGTGCACGCGGCGCATGGTGTCGACCTCGCGGGCCAGCCGTTTCCTGGCCGTGGCCTCCGCCGGGATGCCCTGGCGCAGCACCTTGACGGCAACCTGCTGGCCAGTCGGGCCGCTGGCGAGGTAGACCACGCCCATGCCGCCCTCGCCTAGTTGCTCGTGCAGGCGGTATGGGCCCAGCCGTTCCTCCCCCGCGTGGGCGCTCATAGCCACACAGCCTACGGCGCACCCGATCGGCGCAGTACTGACAGCGCCGCCTGGCTAGCTCTCCGTTACCAGCCGGCGCAGGGCGTCAGCCGTCGCCGCGTTCTGGTCCGCGTAGCTGACCAGCGCTTTCGCCAGTTCGGCTGCCCACTGGCCAACCGGAACCGGCTTGCGGGACAGCACCATTCCCCTGACTTCCAGGCAGATTTCGGCCACCGGCACCCCCTTGGCCAGGCCGAGCGTCATGACCTGCTCACCGAGCCGGACAGTGATTTTCGTCACCGTGCCCGGCTTGCCCTTCATCCGGTCCGACACAGACCTGTCCCGGTCCACCGTCACGCAGCCGGGCGGCAAGGACTCGCCCAGCGACTCGGTGAGGACTCGCGCATAGATCGCGATGTCGCTGCTGTCCGCGCGCAGCGCGGCCGTCACCATATCTAGTGACGGGCTGTCTGCTGGCTCCGTCATCGCTGCCGCATCCTTATCCGCCGGACCGATCCGCCGGCTGCCGCTCCCGGCGCCGCCGATCTTCACCTCTGATCATGCCTGATACAGCGCCGCTGGCCGCATAGCCGGTCAGCGACCCGAGAAAACCGCCTTTCCCGGCCCATTCTCCAGGAAACTGCGCATGCCGACGTTGGCATCGTCGGTGGCGAACAACCCGGCAAAGCTGATCCGCTCGAATTCGAGGCCGGTGTCCAGATCGGTGTCAAGACCGGCGTCGATCGCCTGCTTAGCCACCGCAATGGCGATGGCCGGGCCGGCCGCATAACGTACCGCCATCGCGCAGGCAGCAGCGTAAACCTGCTCGTCAGGCACGACTTTGTCGGCCAGCCCGATCGCGAGTGCCTCGGCAGCGTCAACGAACCGGCCGGTGAAGATCAGGTCTTTGGCTTTAGCGGGACCAATGAGCCTGGGCAGCCGTTGCGTTCCGCCAGCGCCCGGAATGAGGCCGAGCAGGATCTCTGGCTGGCCGACCTTAGCGCTCTCGCCAAGCACCCGGAAGTCCGCGCACAGCGCTAGTTCCAGGCCGCCGCCAAGCGCATACCCGGTGATGGCGGCGATTACCGGCTTGCTGATGCGGGCGACGGCAGTGAGGGAATCCTGCAATCTTCTGCTGTCCTGCATCATCTGCGCATAGCTGGCTTGTGACATTTCCTTGATGTCCGCGCCTGCTGCGAACACTCGCTCACCGCCGTAAAGCACGACGGCCCGGACCTCAGGATCTGAACTAGCCTGCGCTGCCGCATCGGCAAGTTCCGCCTGGAGAACAGCGCCAAGCGCGTTCATTGGCGGACGGTTCAGCCTGATAGTCGCTACTGCCTGGTCGATCTCTAGCCGGACCAGCTCGCCCACGATGCACCTCCGATGCCGAGCCACGATGATACGCAGCCCGGCTCAGGGCGGCTACGGCGAGCGGCGCCGCTGGCCAGCGCTGACCGAGTGTGGCCTGCCCCAGGGCCGCTACTGGGGCAGGCACCAGCTCGGTCACTCCCCGGACGCGCGCGGCAGCGAAACGCCCTGCCAGCCATTCAGGAAACCGCGCACTTCGCTCTCGCTGTAACGGCGGTGACCACCGGGCGTACGGATTGATGAAAGCTTTCCGCCCCGTGCCCAGCGAGTTACTGTCTTCGGGTCGACGCGAAGCATTGCGGCAACTTCAGCCGGGGTGAGAAGGCGGTTGTCCGGCTTGATCTGAGTTCTCACGAGGGGGGTCCTCTCGCACTCGACGGTAATGGTCAGATTACAGAACGTGACGATCTGTGATCGTCACCGACCGACAGCGTTCTATCACAGGATGTCACAACGACCTTGTCTTTGCTGGCGTTCTGGGTGGCACGTGAGGAAATTCCGTTGCCTGCCCCGTCTTCGCTCTTCTAAGAGGACGCTAACCGCAGGTCAGCGGTTTACTTCCCGGTCGCGATTTCTGCGCCCTTATGTCGCACTTATAGTGCAGTTAACGACACGCCGTCTGCGGGTGCCGGGTGCAAAGGCCAGCGACGTAATGCGGCGGCTGGCATTATGGGCGCCCGCAATTGATCAGCGCAAGTCCCCGTTGACCATTCCGGCAGGCGCATCGGGCATCGCAACCAGGCCAAGCTCGGCCGGGCCAGCGAGCATGGGATGACGGGGCAGCACCCGGACGGTGTAGCCGAAAGGACCTGGCTTGCCCAGCTCCGCCGCGCCGACGTACCTGACCGCACCGTCCGGCCCGGCCACTGCGTCCGGCTGCAGCGGCGACCGCACCGGATCAATGATCTCGTCGGAATCGCCGGCCCGGCCGTAGACGACCTCCACGCTGACGTCGTCTGGCGACAGCGAGCCGAGCACGACGCTAGCCCGGACCGTCAGCCGCCCACCGGGGCTGAGATCGCCGTCATCCGCCTCGACGTGGCCGACCCGCACCTCCGGCCAGGCCGTCGTCACCCGGCGCTTCCAGGCTGCCAGCTCGCGCGCACCCTCGAACGGCGCCCCGTTCGCTGCCAGGCCGTCAGCCGTGCCCACCTCCAGCACCCGCGACGCAACGGCCGCAGGCGCGTACAGCTGGGTGACGTACTGACGGACCATCCTGGTAGCCAGCGCCCGCGGGCCCAGCGTCCGCAGCGTGTGCGACACCATCTCCAGCCACCGGGCAGGCAGCCCGTCGTTGCTGGTGTCATAGAACAGCGGCGCCACGGACTGGCTGATCAGGTCGTACAGCGCGGCTGCCTCGACCTCATCCCGGCGGGCCGGATCGGTCACGCCGTCAGCCGACGGGATGGCCCAGCCATTCTGGCCGTCGTACCACTCGTCCCACCAGCCGTCCAGCACCGACAGGTTCAGCCCGCCGTTCAGCGCTGCCTTCATGCCGGAGGTACCGCAGGCCTCCAGCGGCCGGAGCGGGTTGTTCAGCCAGACGTCGCAGCCCTGCACCAGGGTCCGCGCCATGGCCATGTCGTAGTCCGGCAGGAACACGATCCGGTGCCGGACCTGGGGATGATCAGCGAACCTGACCAGTTGCTGTATCAGCTGCTTGCCGCCGTCGTCGGCCGGGTGCGCCTTGCCAGCCACCACGATCTGCACTGGCCGGTCCGGGTCAAGCAGCAGCGCGGTGAGCCTGGCCGGGTCGTGCAGCATCATGGTCAGCCGCTTATAGGACGGCACCCGGCGCGCGAAGCCGATCGTGAGCACGTCGTCGTCCAGCACGGTGTCAGTCCAGATCAGCTCGGCTTCAGAAGCGCCCCGCTGCCGCCAGGATGCCCGCAGCCTGCGCCGGGCCTCGGCCACCAGCCTGGCTCGCAGCAGCCGGCGCAGCTCCCATACTCGCGCCGGATCGCTGGCCGCGCGCTCCCAGAAGGCCGGATCATCGGCCGGATCGGCAGCGGCCGGATCAGTATCGTGCTGGCCGGCCATGGCGATCAGCTCCGGGGCCACCCAGGTCGGGGCGTGCACCCCGTTCGTCACCGAGGAGATCGGGACTTCGTCGTCATCGAAGCCGGGCCACAGGCCCGTGAACATGGACCGGGAGACCTGGCCGTGCAGCTCGCTGACTCCGTTGACACGCTGCGCCAGCCGCATGCCCATGACCGCCATGTTGAACACGGCCGGGTCACCGCCGGGGAACGTCTCCGCCCCGAGGGCTAGCACCTGGTCCAGCGGCAGCCCCGGCGCGCCAGCACCACCACCGCCAGCACCGCTACCGCCAGCACCGCCAGCGCCAGCACCGCCAGCGCCGTAGCCGGCCGCGTTCGCAGCGACGAACGCATCGGCGCTGGGATCGCTGCCCTCGGCACCGTGATCGGCGAACTGCCCGGCTACCAGCTCCCGCGGGAACCTGTCGATGCCGGCCGGAACTGGCGTGTGCGTGGTGAAGACGGTGCCCGCCCGGCACAGCTCGAGCGCGACGTCGAAGTCCAGCCCCTGGTCGAGGTACTCGCGGATGCGCTCGATGCCGAGGAAGCCGGCATGTCCCTCGTTGGTGTGGAAGACTTCCGGCGCCGGGTGGCCGGTAATGGCGCAGTACGCCCGCACTGCCCTGACGCCGCCGACGCCGAGCAGCAGTTCCTGGCGCAGCCGGTGCTCGGTGCCGCCGCCGTAGAGCCGGTCAGTAATCTCCTGCAGGTCCGGGCAGTTCTCCTCGACGTATGAGTCGAGCAGCAGCAGTGGCACCCGGCCCACCTGAGCCACCCAGATCTGGGCCGCCAGCGCTGAGCCGCCTGCCAGCCCGACCGACACCCGGACGGGGCTGCCCGAGCCGTCGCGAAGCAGGGTCAGCGGCAGCCCATTCGGATCCGACGCCGGGTAGCGCTCCGCCTGCCAGCCCTCGATCGACAAGGACTGGGTGAAGTACCCGTGCCGGTACAGCAGGCCAACGCCGATCAGCGGCACGCCCAGGTCGCTTGCGGCCTTGAGGTGATCGCCGGCCAGGATGCCGAGACCACCGGAGTACTGCGGCAGCGCCGCCGTGATGCCGTACTCAGGCGAGAAATAGGCGACGGCCGCCGGCCGCCGGCCCGCCCCGGTCGCTGCCTGATACCAGCGCGGACCGGCCTGATAGGCACGCAGGTCATCGCCGGCCTCGGCAAGCCGCCGCAGGAAGGCCTCATCGGCCGCGAGCGTGGCCAGCCGGTCCCGGCCGACGCTGCCGAGCAGCGCGAACGGGTCCTGCTGGGCTAGCTCCCGGCTAGCCGGGTCGATGGCGGCGAACAGCTCACGCGTCTGCACATGCCACGACCAGCGCAGGTTCAGCATCAGTGACCGCAGCGGATCCAGGTTTTCTGGCAGGACCGGATGGATGGTGAACCGGCGGATAGCTCTCACGCGAAGCGACCTTAACCCACGGGGGACACCCCCCAGACCTCCCGGACCTCATTTGCACGCCGGGTCACTGCCGGTGCATGCCCGCCGCGACCATCCTTCATGCGCGGCGACCGGTAAGCCGATCACGCGGCGGTCCATCAGGCCGTCAGCCGCGGTAAAGCCGGCCCGATTCGCATTGCCCGGCAACTAGATGGGTAGCTTTCATCCGTGATCGGCAGGATCCCCATCATCGACGTGCAGCCTGTGGTGCGCGTGCCAGGCTGCGACGGGCCGGAATCCCCGGCAAAAGCGGTGCCAGGCGAGAGCTTCCTGGTGACCGCCACCGTGTTTCGTGAAGGCCACGAGATGTTCGGGGCCGGCGTAGTGCTGACCGCTCCGGACGGGAGCCGGCGACCGCTTGTGCGCATGCACGAGCTCGTCCCTGGCACCGACCGTTATGGCGCCGAGGTGGCGCCGGACGGGACGGGGCGGTGGCATTTCGCCGTTGAAGCGTGGGGCGATCCCGTCGGGCGCTGGCAGCATGACGCCGCGATTAAGGTGCCGATCGGCCAGGACACCGACTTGATGATGGCCGATGGTGCGCTGCTGCTCGACCGCGCGGCGCAGCAGGTCACGGTTCCCGGCGACGGGTCACGGGACCAGGTCCGGCAGGCCAGGGCGGCCAAGGATGTGCTCACCAGGACCGCGCGGCTGCTGTCCAAGGCCGACCTGCCGCCGCTGGACAGGCTCGCCGCCGCCCTTGCGCCTGAGGTCACCGCCGCCCTGGCCCAGTTCCCGCTGCGCGACCTGCTGACCAGCTCAGCCAGCTACCCGCTGATCGTGCACCGGCAGCGGGCCCTGTTCAGCTCCTGGTACGAGTTCTTCCCGCGCTCCGAAGGAGCCAGGGTGGATCCGGCTGCCGGGCGCACGCCGAAGTCCGGAACGCTGCGGTCTGCGGCCCGCCGTCTTGATGCCATCGCCGAGATGGGATTCGACGTCGTCTACCTGCCGCCGGTACATCCGATCGGCACCACAGCGCGTAAGGGCAGGAACAACTCGCTCACCGCCGCGGCCGGCGACCCCGGCTCGCCCTGGGCGATCGGCTCCGCCGACGGCGGCCATGATGCGATCCACCCGGAGCTGGGCACCTTCCGCGATTTCGACTCATTTGTTGTCAAGGCCACCGGGCTTGGCCTCGAGGTCGCGATGGATCTGGCGCTGCAGGCATCGCCCGATCATCCCTGGGTGCACGAGCACCCGGAGTGGTTCACCACCAGGGCAGACGGCACGATCGCGTACGCCGAGAACCCGCCGAAGAGGTACCAGGACATCTACCCGATCAACTTCGACAACGACCCTGAGGGGATTTACGCCGAGGTCAAGCGGGTTGTCCGGCTGTGGATGGAGCACGGCGTCCGGATCTTCCGGGTCGACAATCCGCACACCAAGCCGCTGCCGTTCTGGCAGCGGCTGCTCGCCGATATCGCCGCCACCGATCCGGACGTCATCTTCCTCGCCGAGGCGTTCACCCGGCCGGCCATGATGCATGCCCTGGCCGCTATCGGCTTCCATCAGTCCTACACCTACTTCACCTGGCGCAACTCGGCCGCCGAATTGACCGAGTACCTGATGGAACTGTCCGGCCCGGCGGCTTCCTACATGCGGCCGAACTTCTTCGTCAACACCCCTGACATCCTGTGCCAGTACCTTCAGCACGCCGGACCGCAGGCATTCGCGGTACGAGCGGTGCTGGCAGCGATGATGTCGCCATCGTGGGGTGTCTACTCCGGTTACGAACTGGCGGAGAATATCCCGTTGGTGCCGGGCAGCGAAGAGTACCTGGATTCCGAGAAGTACGCCTACCGTCCCCGCGACTGGGCCCGGACGGCCGAGCAGGGCCTGACCCTTGCTCCCCTGCTGACCAGGCTGAACCAGATCAGGCGAGACCACCCCGCCCTGCACTGGCTGCGTAACGTGCGCTTTCACGCCGTTGACCAGCCAGACATTCTGTGCTTCTCCAAGCGAATTGGCACAGACTTTGGCGACACGCCCGACACCGTTATTGTCGTGATTAACCTTGATGCCAGCTCGGCCCGCGAGGCTACTGTCTGGCTGGATAGTTCGGCGCTGGGGTTCGATACGGCGGCGGGATTCACCGTTGCCGACGAGCTGACCGGCCAGCGGTTCAGCTGGGGACAGGCGAATTACGTCCGGCTCGACCCGGCAGTGGCACCGGCGCACATCCTCACCGTGGCCTAGCGAACCGGTCAGCCCCCTGCCTTCGTGCATTCTTGATAGGAAGGGGGAACGGCGTAGCCGGGCAATTAGCGGTAGTTAGTCACGGAATCGACTTTGGCGGGAGAGCGGGAGTGAATCAGACAGGGCACGCCGGCGGGCAGCATGGTTCGCAGGCTGAGGCCCCGTTGCAGGAATTCAAGGCGGTCGGCAACGACCCGGTGCCGGACTCATTCTCGTTCGAGAAACCGCGGGATCCCCGCTGGTACCAGCGGGCCGTGTTCTACGAGGTGCTGATCCGCGGCTTCCACGATTCCAACGACGACGGCACGGGCGACATCCGCGGCCTGATCGAGCGCCTCGATTACCTGCAGTGGCTGGGCATCGACTGCATCTGGCTGCTCCCCATCTATGCTTCCCCGCTCAAGGACGGCGGCTACGACATCGCCGACTTCACTGCGATCCTGCCCGAGTTCGGCACCATCGGTGACTTCGTCGAACTGGTCGAGCAGGCGCACGAGCGCGGCATCCGGGTCATCGCGGACCTCGTCATGAACCACACGAGCGAGGCGCACCCGTGGTTCCAGGCGTCCAGGACCGATCCGGACGGCCCGTTCGGCGACTTCTACGTGTGGTCGGACACCGACGATAGATACCCCGAGGCACGGATCATCTTCGTCGACACCGAGCAATCCAACTGGACCTACGACCAGGTCCGCGGCCAGTACTACTGGCACAGGTTCTTCTCCCACCAGCCCGACCTGAACTACGAGAACCCGCGTGTCCAGGACGCCATGCTGGAGGTGCTGCGGTTCTGGCTGGACCTCGGCATCGACGGCTTCCGGCTCGATGCGGTGCCCTACCTCTACGAGCGCGAGGGCACCAACTGCGAGAACCTTAAGGAAACGCACGAGTACCTGAAGCGAGTCAGGACCGAGATCGACAGGCTCTACCCGGACCGGGTGCTGCTCGCCGAGGCGAACCAGTGGCCAGCCGACGTGGTCGAGTATTTCGGAGACCCGTCCGCCGGCGGCGATGAGTGCCACATGGCGTTCCATTTCCCGCTCATGCCGCGCATCTTCATGGCGGTCCGCCGGGAACAGCGCTACCCGATCTCCGAGATCCTGGCGCAGACACCGCAGATACCGTCGGGCTGCCAGTGGGGCATCTTCCTGCGCAATCATGACGAGCTGACGCTCGAGATGGTGACCGACGACGAGCGCGACTACATGTACGCCGAGTACGCCCGCGACCCCCGGATGAAGGCGAACATCGGCATCCGGCGGCGTCTCGCCCCGCTGCTCGACAACGACAGGAACCAGCTGGAACTGTTCACGGCGCTGTTGCTCTCGCTGCCGGGCTCGCCAGTGATCTATTACGGCGACGAGATAGGCATGGGCGACAACATCTGGCTCGGCGACCGGGACGGCGTGCGCACGCCGATGCAGTGGACGCCGGACCGGAACGCGGGCTTCTCCCGGTGCGATCCCGCCAGGCTCTACCTGCCCCTGATCATGGATCCGATCTACGGCTACCAGGGGCTGAACGTGGAAGCGCAGGAGCGGATCAACGGTTCGCTGCTCAACTGGACCCGGCACATGATCGACATCCGCAAGCGGCACCCGGTCTTCGCGCTCGGCGAGTACCACGAGCTCAACTCGTCCAACCCCAGCGTGCTCGCCTTCGTCCGGGAGTACCGCGGCCCGGCGGGCGAGGGAGCTGGTACCGACCGCATGCTCTGCGTCAACAACCTGTCGCGGTTCCCCCAGCCCGTCGAGCTCGACCTGAGCCGGTACGCGGGCGCCGTCCCGGTCGAATGCACCGGCGGGGTCGCGTTCCCGCCCATCGGCGAGCTGAGCTATCTGCTGACGCTGCCCGGCCATGGCTTCTACTGGCTAACCCTGCAGCCAGCCCCGTAGCTGCTGCCTCGTCCCGGTGGCGTCAGCTGGCCAGCAGCACCGGGTCTGTGAACGCCGCCAGGGCGCGCGCCGGCGTACAGCCGAGCAGGTGCACCGTCGCCACGATCACCGGCCCCTCGTCACGGAGCTCGATCTGCCCGCTGGTCCGGCTGCCGTCCTGCATCCTCGCCTCTCCTCGGCTTGTAGCGATGGCCACAGCTGTCATTCTCGCCGTTGCCCTGCTGCGCTCCGATACGATCTGCGGCATTCGGCCGTGACACCGCGGCCAGCCAGCCGACTTGCTGAGGGTGCGCATGACTACCCGGGAACGGCGCGCGTGCGGACGGCGGAGTGCCGGGACGACCCCGTTCCCGGTCACCCTGGTGTGCGGCCTGGCCTTGTCTGCCCTGCTCGCGGCGTGCGGAGCGTCGGCAGGCTCGTCGGCCGCCGGCCCGGCGACGCGCCGGGTCCAGGTCAGCCCGGTGACGAGTGCAGGAGCGCCAGCCGCCGGGTTCCGGGTGGCGAGCACAGCCGCGCATGCGACCTGCGAGCCCGGCTCGGAAGCGATCGGCCGGGCCTACCGGTGCTTCGCCGGCAACGCCATCTACGACCCGTGCTGGGCCGAGAAGGCGGCCACGCCGACCGTGCTGTGCCTGCCCTATCCGTGGTCACGAAGCGAGGTGACGCTGCGGGTACGCGGCCAGCTCGGCGTGATACCCGATCAGGGCGGTCCCGGCCTGAGCGAGCCCTGGGGCGTGCAGCTGACCGGCGGTCAGCGGTGCCTGCTCGCACAGGGTGCGCATTCCGAGTTCGGCGGCCGTGTCATCGACTACTACTGCAGCCCGAAGCTCTGGCTGCTGCGCGGGCTGACCGAGAGCGGGCCGACCTGGCTGGCCAGCAGCGTGATCACCTCGTCGGCGGGCAAGCTGGCGCGCGGGCCGGTGGAAGAAATCCAGGTCGCCTGGTTCGGCCGCCCGGACACGTTCCGTTGACCCGCTCGGGCTTGTCCGCAGCACCGACCCGCTCGGGCGTGTCCGTGCCACCCGCTGACCCGCAAATTGCTCATATCGGGTCGCATAATCCGGCCCTGGTCCGGGCAGTACGACACAGTGCCCCAAACGATCCGGACCCGGCCAGGCTGCGCATGACATGACCGCGCCAGGCATGCCAGCTTCGGACGAGCGCCCGCCTGACGCGGGCACGACAGGCCCCACGGGTGCGGCCGGTCGCACGGGCGCGGCCGACCCCACCGCCACCGCCGGCGCGGCCGGCGCGGCCCGCGCAGGTCCCTGCGATGCGGCCGACCGGACAGCACTGCTGGATATGCTCGCGGCCTGGCTGCCGACACAGCGATGGTTCCCTGGCCGCGGCAGCACGCTGTCGGAGCTGGTCCTCATCTCCGATATTTCGCTCAAGTCCGGCGACCCCGCGCTGCGCCACCTGATCATCGAAACAGGCCTGCACGGCGGGACGGCGAGGTTCCAGGTGCTCCTCGGCTGCCGACGGCAGCAGCCAACGGGGCCGGCCTCCGCGGTCATCGGCTCGCGGGACGGCGTGACCTGGTACGACGCACTACACGATCCGGAACTCGGCGAGGTGCTTATCCGCGGCATCGCAGCGCAGCGCACTGCCGGGCAGCTCAGGTTCGTACGTGACGTGGCCGCGCCCGCGCCGCCCGGCAGCTGGCCGGGAAGCCGGGTGCTGACTGCCGAGCAGAGCAACACCAGCCTGGTGTTCGGCGAACTGGCGATCCTCAAGGTGCTGCGCCGCCTGTTCCCCGGCGCCAACCCGGACCTGGAGGTCGCCGACGCGCTCGCCCGGCTGGGCTCGGCCCGGGTGGCCGCCCCTTACGGCTGGCTGGAGACCGCTCTGGACGGGCAGCCCGTCCTGCTCGCCGTGCTCTCGGAGTACCTGGCCGGCGCGAGTGACGGCTGGTCACTGGCGCTCGCTAGTCTCAGCCGGCTATACGCGCGGCACGGCTCGTACGGGCAGGAATACCTGACGGCCCCGGTTGCCGGCAGCGCCGTCATGACGACGGAGCCGGCCGCCGGACAGCTGTCCGCGGACGTCGCCGGCGATGCTTCGATGCCGTTCGCCGCCGACGCGCGGTTGCTCGGCGAGGCGACCGCCGAGCTGCATGGGGATATGGCAGCGGCATTCGGCAGCCGTGAGCTAGACCAGGCCGAGCTAGCCGATCTGGCGGCCGCAATGAACGTGAAGCTGACCGACGCCATCGCCCTGGTGCCCGAGCTTGGCCGGCACGAGGGCCGGATCAGGGTCGCCTACGACGCAGTGGCTGGCCTCGCCGGGCCGGTCCCGGTGCAGCGCATCCACGGCGACTACCATCTGGGACAGGTCATGCGCAGTAAGCACGGCTGGGTCGCACTGGACTTCGAGGGCGAGCCGGCCGTGCCGCTCACGCAGCGCAGGGCCCTGGCGCCGGCCCTCCGGGACGTCGCGGGCATGCTCCGCTCCTTCGACTACGCGGCCCGGCACCAGCTCATCGGCCATCCGGATGCGGGAAGCGTGGCCAGCGTGGCCGAGGCCTGGGTCCGGCACTGCCAGTCAGCTTTCCTGGCTGGATACGCCGCACGAGGCGGCAGTGATCCAGCTGCCCATGCGACCCTGCTACGCGCGCTGACGCTGGAGAAGGCGGTCTACGAGGTGGTCTACGAATACCGGCACCGGCCTACCTGGCTGTCTGTCCCGCTCGACTTCGTGGCGGCGGCATGACCGCGGACCTGTCCCCAGCGGACCAGATCAGCCACGCTGAGATCGACGCCCTGGTGTCCGGCGTGCATCACGATCCGCACGCTGTGCTCGGCGGGCATCCTGGTCCGGCTGGTGTGACGATCAGGGCGCTACGACCGCTGGCCGAGTCGGTCACGGTCGTGCTCCCCGGTGGTGACCGCGCGCCCATGACGCATGTGTACCAGGGCGTCTTCTCCGCCACCGTGCCGGGCACGACGGTGCCCGACTACCGGGTCGCAGTGACCTATCCGGGCCTGCCGGAAGCTGTCGCCGACGATCCGTACCGGCACCTGCCGACATTGGGCGAGATCGACCTGCACCTGATCGGCGAGGGCAGGCACGAGACGCTCTGGACGGTGCTCGGAGCACGAGTACGGCCAGCAGCGGGCGGCACCTCATTCGCGGTCTGGGCGCCGAACGCCCGCGGCGTCCGGGTGATCGGCGATTTCAACCACTGGGACGGCCGCGCGCATCCGATGCGCTCTCTTGGCGGGTCCGGCGTCTGGGAACTGCTGATTCCCGGCGTCGGCGAGGGCAGCACGTACAAGTTCGACATCTGCGGCCCGGACGGGAGCTGGCATCGCAAGGCGGACCCGATGGCCTCCCGGGCAGAACGGCCGCCGGCCACGGCGTCGGTGGTGACGCAGTCGCGGTATGAATGGGGCGACGCCGACTGGCTGACCGCCCGGTCCGGGCGGGACCTGCTGACTCAGCCGATGAGCATTTACGAGGTCCACCTGGGCTCCTGGCGGCCCGGTCTGTCCTATACCGACCTAGCCACCGAGCTGACCAGCTACGTCACCGAGATGGGCTTCACCCATGTGGAGTTCCTGCCGGTGGCCGAGCATCCGTTCGGCGGCTCCTGGGGGTACCAGGTCACCTCCTACTACGCGCCGACGTCCCGGTTCGGCACGCCGGACGAGTTCCGGCACCTGGTGGATGCCCTGCATCAGGCGGGCATCGGCGTGCTGCTTGACTGGGTGCCCGCGCACTTCCCGCGTGACAGCTGGGCCCTGGCCCGGTTCGACGGCACGCCGCTGTACGAGCATCCGGATCCGCAGCGCGGCCAGCAGCCCGACTGGGGCACGCTGATCTTCGATTTCGGCCGCCCCGAGGTGCGCAACTTCCTGGTCGCCAACGCGATCTACTGGCTGGAGGAATTCCACGCCGACGGCCTGCGGGTCGATGCCGTCGCGTCCATGCTCTACCTGGACTACTCGCGCAAGGACGGCGAGTGGAGCCCGAACTCGCTCGGCGGCCGGGAGAACCTCGACGCGGTGTCCTTCCTGCGCGAGGTCAACGCGACCTGTTATAAGCGGGTGCCAGGCATCGCGATGATCGCCGAGGAATCGACGGCCTGGCCGGGCGTGACCAGACCCGTGCACCTGGGCGGGCTCGGATTCGGCCTGAAGTGGAACATGGGCTGGATGCACGACACCCTGGCTTACCTCAGCCGCGACCCAGTGCACCGCAGTTACCACCACGACGAGATGACGTTCTCGATGGTCTATGCCTACAGCGAGCAGTATGTGCTGCCGCTGTCCCACGACGAGGTCGTGCACGGCAAGGGCTCGCTGCTGCGCAAGATGGCCGGTGATGAATGGCGGCAGTTCGCCGGGCTCAGGTCGCTGCTCGCGTTCATGTGGGCGCACCCGGGCAAGCAGCTGCTGTTCATGGGCGGCGAGTTCGGTCAGGGTGACGAGTGGTCGGAACAGGCGGGGCTGCAGTGGCATGTACTGCAGTACCCGCGGCACGCGGGCGTGCAGCAGCTAGTCAAGGACCTTAACCGCGTCTACGCGCAGCAGCCCGCGCTCTGGCAGCAGGACAGCTCGCCAGCTGGCTTCGAGTGGATCGATGCCAGAGACGCGGCTGCCAACGTGCTGTCGTTCCTTCGCTACGGCTCCGACGGCGGCGTGCTCGCATGTGTCGCGAACTTCTCGGCGACGCCGCGGCATGCGTACCGGGTCGGCCTGCCGTCGGTCGGCGGCTGGACCGAGGCGCTCAATACCGACGCGGACCTGTATGGCGGCAGCGGGGTGGGCAACCTCGGCCGGGTCGAGGCCACCGCGGAACCATGGCACGGGCGGCCCGCGTCAGCACAGCTCAGCATCCCGCCGCTGGGTGTCGTCTGGCTGGTCCCGGAGCGGCTCACGGCGAATCCGTCACGCTGACGATCCGTGCTTCGACAAGGCGGCCGCCCGCTATGGTCAGCACCCCGATCGTGCCGTGCGGCTGGCGCCGCCGGTCCGTGGGCGAGCCCGGATTGAAGATCCGCAGTCGTGCGTCGGCCTGATCGAGCGGGATGTGCGAGTGCCCGAATATCACCACGCTAGCTGCCGGGAACATGCGCTGTAGCCGGCCCAGCCGTCCGCCAGCCTGGCCGCTGTCATGGATCATCGCGACCGCGAGGCCGTCCAGGTCAAGCTGCAGCTCCGGCCTGGCGCCCCAGTCAGCTACGTCCGGGCCATCGTTGTTGCCGACCACCGCCTGCACGGGCGCGTACTGCGACAGCTCGCGCAGCACCGCCGCGGTGCAGACATCGCCGGCGTGCAGGATCAGGTCTGCCCGCCGCAGGTGCGCGGCGACCGCCGCGGGGCAGGACTTCCAGCGCCGCGGCGCGTGAGTGTCGGACAGCACGACGACACGCATGCAGCCATCTTGCCGGTAGCCTCATCGCCTGCCAGCCAGCCGGCCCGGGTTACCGTCGTGACAGTGGCAACCGACGGAGGCGTTATGGACGAGGAACTGACCGGGCAGGCGCCCGATCACGAGCCGGTACCCGCCGACGCGGCCGAGCAGGTAGCTGAACGTGCGACCACCGGCATCCGGCCGGGCCGGATGCCGGCCATGTATCTCGGTCACGGCGCGCCGCCGCTCGTTGACGATCCGCTCTGGGTGGTTCAGCTGGAGGCCTGGGCGCGGGCGCTGCCCAGGCCGGCCGCGATTCTCATCGTGTCCGCGCACTGGCAGAATGCTCCGCTCGCCATTGGCTCGACCGCCGACGCTGCGCCGCTGACGTACGACTTCTACGGCTTCCCCGACCGGTACTATCACGCCAGTTACCCGGCGCCGGGCGCGCCAGCTCTGGCCAGCCGGATCAGGTCGCTGCTGGGCGGGCAGGAGCACGTTGCCGACGTGCCAGATCGCGGCCTTGACCATGGCGCCTACGTGCCGCTCAGCGTCATGTACCCGGACGCTGACATCCCGGTGCTGCAGATCTCGATGCCCAGCCTGGATCCGCAGCGACTGCTGCAGACTGGGGCGGCGCTGCGGCCGCTGCGCGACGAGGGTGTGCTGATCATCGGCAGCGGATTCCTCACGCACGGGCTGCCGTTCCTGCGCGACTTCAGGTACAACGCCGAGCCGCCATCATGGTCGGCCGAGTTTGACCACTGGGCAGCGGGTGCGCTGGATGCCGGGGATGTCGACGCGCTGGCTGGCTTCCGTGGTGCTCCGGCGGTGCGGTACGCGCATCCGACGACTGAGCACTACGCGCCGATGTTCGTGACGCTCGGAGCGGCTGACGGAACCGCGCCGGTCACGACGATAACCGGCTACTGGATGGGCCTCGCGAAGCGCTCGGTTCAGGTGGCATGAGCCTGGCGGGCTGGCCCGGCCCGGCCGGGTACGCAGGCGCACTGGCCAGCGTGCGCCTGCGACGGTAGCTGCGCCACAGTGCGGTCCGCTCGCGCACCCTGCGATGCCGTCCCCAGTACGGCGGCGATCCCCGCCAGTCCTCATCCAATGTCGGTCTCGCTCCCACCCCTCGCCGGCCGTCCCCGGGCTGCTTGGCCAGGGCGAGGCCGGCTGACCGGGACCGTACTGGTCCCCCCAATCCCGGCACCCTGGCCCTGACCCGTTCGCCTGCAAGCGGCCGACGAGACGGAACACACCAAGCGCAGAACTGCCTCGCCCTGGTTGCAAGGAGTAAACCGGCCGGCAGCCCGGCGGGCCATCCCCGAACTCAGGGATGCGCCGTACGCCGTGGCCCGCCTAAAATGCGCGCTACCGTGGCCAACCGGGACGGCGCGCTGCCGACCCTGCCAGCAGCACGCACGCAAGCAATCAAGGACGGGCAAGACGCAGATGGCCCCCGAGTCCCCCCTGCCGTCAGCGGGTGCCACCGCGCACGTCACCACTCCGGCTGGCGCGGTCACCGCGATCCCGGAAGGTACCCGGCTGGTGTTCGGCCGGGGACCGGACGCGGACCTGGTGATCGCGGCAGGCCGCGGGCTGTCCCGGCGGGCCGGCGCGATCAGCGCGGTCGCCGGCGGAGCCTGGGTGGCCAACCTCAGCCGGACCCACGCGCTGTATGCAGAAGGCGACGGTTACCGGGTACGCCTGCCACGGATGGACGAGGCGGCCGAGCCATCAGAGGGCTGGTTCCTGCGACAGGGAGCCGCACTGGTGGGGTCGCGGTCCATGCTGGACGACGGCCTGCCACTGCGGCTGGTCGTCACCGCCGGGACGCGTCCGGCTGACAGCGCGGACGCCGGGCGCGTCCGCGTGGACGGGGACGCGACGCTGCTGCCGCTGTACCTCGACCCGAATACCAAGCTGTTCCTCGTCGCGCTGCTCTGGTGCCGTCCCTGGCTGGTTGACCCGGCGCGCGGCACGCCAATCCCGCGCACTCCGGAAATAGCGCGTGCCGCGCTCCAGGTGACCGACGCCCATCATGAGATCGAGGCCTTTGACAACGATCCGGCATTCCGCGACCGGCTATCCGCACGAGTCGGGGAGCACCTGAAGGTGCTGCGTCGCAAGATTCACGAGCGCGGCCTGGTCCGGCCGGACGTGCGGTTGTCGGACGAGGTGGCGGTGGGCGCGCTGATCGAGAATGGCGTCATCACACCGAGCGATCTCGACCGCATCGCTGACCCGGCCTGGTGCTCGCGCCAGGAAGACCTGTGGTGGACTCCCGTCAGCTGACTGACTCGCCTGCCGCTGCCGCTGCCGGGCCGTGGCTATGGGCGCTGGACGGCAAACCTGGCCTTCGCGCTGGCTCCGTGCGTGCCGGTGACCCGCACCGTGTAGACGCCGACGGGCAGGCGACCTGGCAGGAATTCGTGATCCTGGTTGATCGCGTAATTGAAGGTGCCCATGCTGTCAGTCACCGGATGGATCCGCGACGGGCCGAATCCGACCAGCGTGACCGTGACCGGCTTGTGCGGCGGCCAGCCGTCGCCGTGCACGACGAACACGGTCCGGCTGTCGCCGAAGTCCTGGAGCAGCCGGACGACCGGCTTCCCGGCCGGGGTGCCGGGCGGCGGCCCGCCCTGCGGAGCGGGTCCCAGCACTGGCCCCAGCTGCGTTGATGGCGGCGGCGACTGCTGACCGGCGAGTTGCTGGGATGAGGCCTGCGGGCGTGGCGGCGGCGACTGTGGCTGGCGCGTGCCGATCAGCCAGCCCGCGCCGATCAGCGTCGCGGCGGCGGTCGCGCCCGCAGCCGCCAGCAGCAGTCGCCGGTAGGTTGCGCGGCTGCCCGCCCGGCGGGCAGGTCCGAAGCGGCCGGCCGCCCGGCGGCCGGCCCGCGGACCGTGCCGCGCACCGCCGGCCGGCTGGGAGCCCAGCGTGTCCTCGCCAGCGATCTCACAATCGGGTTCGCCAGGCTGCGGCCAGCGAATCCGGCGGTAATCGTCAATCAGCCGGATGGCCGCGGGCGGCAGTGGCGCAGCGCCGTTGTCGCCCGCTACCAGGCCCGGCGCCAGCCGCGCGACGATGGCGGCCGACGTCGGCCGGTTCCGCGGATCGCGCTCCAGGCACCCGGTAACGATCTCGGTCAGTCCAGCAGGCAGCCCCGACAGATCCGGCGCTTCCGTCGCCAGCCGGACCAGTACGTCCATCACCGTGTCGCCCTGATACGGCGCATGGCCGGTGGCAGCGAACACCAGCGTCGCGCCGACGGCGTAGATATCGCTGGCCGATGTTGCCTGCCGGTTGTCCCTGGCCTGCTCCGGAGCCATGTAAGCGGGCGTGCCCACACTGGCCCTGGTAACCGTGAGCTGAATCCGCTCGGCGGCCCTGGCCAGGCCGAAATCGATGACCCGAGGGCCGTCCGGGGAGATCAGCACGTTGGATGGCTTAACATCCCGGTGCACCAGGCCGGCCTTGTGTATTGAGTCCAGCGCCTCGGCGCAACCGGCGGCGAGCCAGCGGACCGCCTGCTCGGACAACGGTCCGCAACTGCGCACGAGAGTGCTCAGTGACGGCGCCGGCACATAGACAGTCGCCAGCCAGGGCACATCTGCCTCGGAGTCGGCAGCAACCACTGCCGCGGTGAACGCGCCGCTGACCCGTCGTGCCGCGGCCACCTCCTGGCCGAATCTTGTCCGGAAGTCGGGTTCCTCGGCCAGTTCGGCCTTGATCGTCTTGATGGCCACCAGCCGTCCTGCCGCCGACCGGCCCAGATAGACCTGGCCCATCGCGCCGGCACCCAGCCGGCCGATCACCAGGTATCCGCCGATCTGCTCGGGATCCCAGCGGCGCAGCGGTTCCACTAAGACTGCCTGCTGGCGGGCCGCCGCAGCGCCGGCACTGGCGGTCGCGGTCTGGTCCGGCACCGGCACGGTCTCCTCTACTAGGCCATCAGCAGACACATCATGCCGAAGGTCAGCATGCCCGGACGCGCATTCGGCCAGATCTGACGGATCAACGTAGGGCGTTTGTAGGGTACCCTATATGTATGGTAAAGACATCGGTTTACCTGCCGGACGGACTCAAGGAGCGCCTGTCGGAAGCGTCACGCGTGTCTGGCGAGTCCGAGGCGACGATAATCCGCAGCGCTCTTGAGCGGTGGCTGGCGGACATGCTCAGGCCCCGGCGATCGGCGAACTGGGGGACGGTCGACTTCGGTGATCCCGACCTGGCGGACAAAGTCGACGAGATCCTGGCCGGAGAGTTCGGCCAGGCTTGATCATCTGCGACACGAGCGGACTGATCGCCGCCTACTCCGCGACCGACGCCCGCCACCGCCAGGTCACCCGGGTGCTGAGCGGCGATCCCGATGCGCTCATCTTGTCGCCGTTCGTGCTGGCTGAGCTCGACTACCTGGTGGCCACCCGTGCTGGCGCCAGCGCTGAAATCAAAGTGCTGGGCGATGTCGCGGCCGGCGTGTACCGGCTCGCGGAGTTCGACCGGTTCGATGTCGCCCGCGCCGCCGCTGTCGCGGAGCGGTACCAGGACATGCACATCGGCCTGGCCGACGCGTCACTCGTGGTGCTTGCCGCCCGGTACCGGACAACCCGGCTGCTGACGCTGGATGAGCGTCATTTTCGCGCGATCAAGCCGCTCAACGCGGACGCATTCTCGATTCTGCCCGCCGATGCCAGCTGACCAGCCACGCACCTGCCGGTCACCGGCCGACGGCGCCGTCCAGCATCTCGCGGATCAGATCGGCGTGACCGTTGTGCCGCGCGTACTCCTCGATCATGTGCAGGTAAATCCAGCGCAGCGAGAGCGGCCTGCCGTCGCAGATCCCCGTGTAATCAAGGTCCTTGTCCTCGGACGCAGCCTGGCTGCGATCGCACTCGTCCTGCCAGGCCGTTAGGTCCGCGGCCCAGTCGGCGTCATCGAGCGGCACCAGCTCGTCGTCCTCGACTCCGGGCTGATGCCAGATGGAGGGCACGTCCGGCAGGCACAGCAGGCTGCGGGCGAACCAGTTTCGCTCCACCTCGGCCATGTGCCTGACCAGCCCGTGCAGCGACAGGCTCGACGTCGGCACCGGCCTGGCCTTCCGCTGCGCGTCCGTCAGGCCCTCGCACTTGAGCAGCAAGGTCGCGCGGTGGTAATCGAGCCAGCCTTGGAGCATCTCCCGTTCTGTGAGCAGGAAGCCCGGCTCGATTCGCCGTGGGTCGTCAAGTTCGCCAGCCATCATCTGTCCTCCGACGGTCTCTCCCCGGTTACCTTAGTGAGCCCGAGCAGCCATGATGGGCCGGCCACGCTGGCGCCCGCTGCCACGCACCGGTCGCGCAGCTCGCGGTCCGCCGTCACTACGATGCGCCGGCCCCGAGCCTGGCCGGCCAGACTCGCGATGGCGTCATCGCCGGCACCGTCGGCCGCCACCACCCGCACCGGGCCGGCACCGGCCGCCGGCCGGGCCGCGCCTTCGACTACCAGCACGACATCCGGCATCCAGCGCATCCTGACCGTGCCGTCAGCCATCTTCCCGGTGCCACCCGCGCCGCGACCGTCCGGCCGCGCGACACTGGCCCGGGCTGGCGGGCTCGGTCCGCCGGGCAACGCGGTGATGCCCTCGCTGACCAGCGGCGCCAGTTCATCACGCAGCCGCCGCGCGGCACCGACCCGATCGCGCCACCAGCCGTCGGGCCGGGAGCCGACCACGTTGGCGCCGTCCACGATGATGGTCAGTGGCGTCAGCTCTGTTTGTAGCTGGGGCCAGTGCGCAGCCAGGCCGGGGTGCAGGTCAAGCGATGCCACCTGCGGCGCGCCCACCCAGGCGACCTCATCAGTCTCGTCGTCCTCGGCATCGACAGCGAAGGGCCCGGCTGCATCCGCGAGCACCGTGGTGTACGACCAGCCACCGTGATCGTCGGTGAAGACGCCGCGCAACTGGACCGAGCCGGGCGGCACGCCGCATTCCTCCGCGGCTTCCCGGAGCGCGGCCGCGAGCGCCGACTCGTGGCTGTCGCGCGCGCCGCCTGGCAGCCCCCAGGTGCCGCCGTGATGGCTCCACCACGTCCTGCGCTGTAGCAGCACCGGGCCGTCGGTCACGTAGGCAAGAAGTCCGGCCGCGCCGAAGCGCCCCCAGTGCCGGTGGCCGAGTCCGCACCGGACCCAGCCGTTCCCGTCCCGGCTAGCCATCGCCAGGCCGCCGGCCGGGCACTGGCCGTCGGCACTGCACTGGCCGTCGGCCGCGGATCAGGGGCCTCATCGGGCCGCGCCGTAACGAAGGCCATCCATCAGCAGGTCAAGGAGCCGGCCGGCTTGCGCGCGCTGGTCCGGGGTGGCGGCGACCAGTGACACGCCGCTCATGCTCGCCAGCACATCGGCCGGGTCCAGGTCAGTGCGCATCGTGCCGTCGGCGGCACCCGCCGCGAGCAGCGACGAGAACGCGGCCAGCAGTCGGCTCCGGCTCTCCGCGAACGGGTTGCCGCCGGACGCGATCACCATCCGGAGCGCATCTGACATCCCTTTCTTGGTCGTCATGTACTCGATGAACAAGTCCATCCAGGTGCGCATCGCCTCGTCGGCGGGCATGGCGGCAAGCAGTCCGCGGACCGAGTCGCACAGCCGCGCGAGTTCGCTGCGGTACGCGGCGTCGACAAGCGCCTCGCGGCTGGGAAAGTGCCGGTACAAGGTGCCGATGCCCACGCCGGCCGCCCTGGCGACCGACTCCAGCGTTACCTCGGCAGCGTCTTCCCGAGAGAAGGCAGCCACCGCTGCGGCCAGCAGCTGCGCCCGATTGCGCAGCGCGTCAGCGCGCATCGGCCGACTCGCCACTGCCACGGCTGCCTCCTCGTTCCGGCGCGATCCGCCAGCCGGGGCCAGTTATCCGGAGGTGGCCCCGGTCAACCCTCAAGAAGTAACGGAGGCTCCTCCATTTCCCTTGATGGTACCTCGGTCCGCGACTTCCGCAGGGCACCACAGCGGGTAGTGCCCGGGCAAACACCGGCCGGCTGGCTCGCGGCCGCCAGCCACGTGCCTAAGCTGGGCGCATGGCGGAGTCGCAGATCGCAGCCCAGCTGGCGAGATTCCGCCAGCACCGGACGGTGCCAGTGATCCTGGAGCTGGACCTGACCGAAGGGATCAGCGAGGCACGCCCGGCTGATCCGCTGTCCGCCATCCTGGCACGCAACCGCGTCGTGCTCGCCGACGTACTCGATGGCCTGCGCCGCGCGCGCGAGGACGACCGGGTGACGACGCTGATCGCCCGCCTGGGCGGGAAAGCGATCGGCCTGGCGGCGGTGCAGGAACTGCGGCAGGCCGTCGCTGACTTCGCCGCAGCGGGCAAGGCGACCGTCGCCTGGGCCGACTCATTCGGCGAATTCTCCGCCAGCAACGTGCAGTACTACCTGGCGACAGCATTCGAGAAGATCTGGCTGCAGCCATCCGGTGACCTCGGGCTGACCGGCATCGCGGTCGAGCGCGTCTTCCTGCGCGGCCTGCTGGACAAGGCGGGTGCGGACTTTCAGGTCGCCAAGCGGCACGAGTTCAAGAGCGCGGCCGAGCAGCTAACCGAGACTGGATTCTCCGCGGCGGCCAGGCAGGCCACCGACCGGATGACGGAATCGGTCACCGAGCAGCTCGTGCAGGCGATCGCCGAGCGCCGGGGCCTGAGCCGCGACAAGGTCGGCGAGCTGATCAATGCGGGCCCGTTCCTGGCGGGCCGGGCGCTCACCGAGGGGCTGGTAGACCAACTGGGCTATCGCGACGAGGTGTACGCCGAGGCGCGCAAGCTAGCTGGCCCGGACTCCATCGTCCAGTACCTGGGTCGCTACCACCGCGGCCGCGTGGTGGCCGAACGGGTTCGCGACACCGTGACCAGGCTGCCCGGCAGCCACGAGCCGGCCGTGGCGCTCATCTACGCCACCGGACCTATCCGGCGCGGACGCAGCGGGCGCGGACCGTTGTCCGGCAGCTCCATGGGCTCGGACACGATTGCCGCGGCGATCCGGACCGCGGCACGAGATCAGCAGGTACGGGCGATCGTGCTGCGGGTAAACAGCCCCGGTGGCTCGTATGTCGCCTCAGACACCATCTGGCGCGAGGTCGTGCGGGCCAGGGCCGCCGGCAAGCCCGTCGTAGCCTCGATGGGCGACGTCGCCGCATCCGGCGGCTACTACATCGCCATGGCGGCCGACCAGATCGTGGCGCAGCCCGGCACCATCACCGGCTCGATCGGCGTGCTGACGGGCAAACCCGTGCTGGGCGAGGCACTGCGCCGGGCCGGCGTCAGCAGCGACCTGGTCAGTCACGGCGCGCACGCGGCCATGTTCTCCCAGCTCCGGCCGTTCTCGCCGGAGGAGTGGGCGCTGGTGAATGACTGGCTGGACCATATTTACGCTGACTTCACCAGCAAGGTCGCCGCTGGCCGTGGCATGACTCCCGAGCAGTTGCATGAGGTCGCCAGGGGACGGGTGTGGACCGGCGCCGACGCGCTCGCGCACGGGCTTGTCGATGAACTAGGCGGGCTGGGCCGGGCCACCGCGGTCGCCCGCCGCCGGGCGGGGCTGCCCGCCACCGCGCCGCTGCGGGTGTACCCGCGTGTCCGGCCCGTCGACCGGCTCCGGCCGCCCCGCTCCAGCGAGAGCCGCGGCGCCGCGGCGGCTGGCCTGCTCGCTGATACCTGGGGCCCGGCCTGGCAGCTCGCCGCGCGCGCAGGCCTCGCTCCGCAGGGACCGCTGATGTTGCCAGGGACCTGGATCTTTGAATGACGGAACGGGGCCCATCCGCTGAGGCTGAGCCGCCCAGGCCGGTACCACCACGGTTCGCCGACGCCCTCGGCGCGTGGCCAGGAGCCGTCACGCTGCTCACGATCGCCGACGGCCGGGACGACATCGGCACCACCGTCAGCGCGTTCTGCCCGGTGTCGGCGGATCCGCCGCTGGTCCTCGTGTCGCTCGTCGCCTCGTCCTATCCGGCGGAGCTGCTCAGCCGGCTGACTTGGTTCGCGGTGACCCTGCTAGCCGGCCCGCAGCGGGTGCTGGCCGGGCGCTTCGCTGCCGCGGGCAGACCGGGCGCCCGGCTGCTGCTGGCGAACGAGTCGCATCAGCGCGGCGAGGCGTCCGGCGCGCTGATACCCGATGGCGGCCTCGCCGCGCTTGAATGCGAGGTGACCAGCCGGATTCCAGCAGGCGATCACCTGCTCGTCGTCTCCCGGGTGATTAATGTCCCTTATGTCGCCGAAGCCGGGGCTCCGCTGATCAGGTTCCGCGGCGGTTATCTCAGTTCCCGCTAATCCCGGTACCTCACCCCGGCCAGCGCCTTCCGGATACCCGCCACTCGACTTTCATCGATTCTGGTCGTTTTCGTCACCCAGTTTCGGATGATTTGAGGAACCACAATCGGTGCAACGTCGGAGGACTGACGGCGACGAATGCCGTGTGCCGGGCCGGCTTGTCGGGTATAGCCGGTAGCCGAGGGCGACTTTGGGGGGATTGTGCGCACACGGCTCATGGCCGCGGCCGCCGCGGCCGCGGCCGCGCTGGACGCCTGGCAGGCTTCGCCCAGCGCCCCGGTGGTGGGCGCAGGGCTGCGGCGGAATGCCACGTCACGGGTCGATCGGTGAACGGGTCAGCCAGAACCGATATCGCCCTGGTGGCAGCGGCCACTGTGCTGTTGCTCGGGCTCACGCTGCTGGTCTGGCGGCGGCTATCGCGGCGGCCGGGCGGGCCAGGAGGGCCTGGCGGCGGCCGGTCCGCGGTCACGGCGCCACCAGGGCCGTCGGTGGCCGAGCTGGAGGCCGACGCTTCGCACGCTCTGATCGAAACCGATGACGCCGTGCGCACGAGCGACCAGGAACTGGGCTTCGCGTCGGCCAGGTTCGGTGAGCACGCGGCCAGGCCGTTCGCGGCAGCCGTGACGGCAGCCCGGGCCGAGCTTGCGGCGGCGTTCAGGCTCCGGCAGCTCCTCGACGACGACTTCCCGGCGACCGAGCAGCAGCAGCGCACCATGCTGACGGAGATCAGCGCGCGCTGCGCCGAGGCCAACCGCCTGCTGGACGAGCAATCGGAGGCCTTCGACCGGCTGCAGGATCTGGAGGCCCGGGCGCCGCGGGTGCTTGCCGAGGTGCTCGCGCACGCGACTCAGCAGACGGAGCGGCTGCCCCACTCGCGGCACATCCTCGCGCAGCTCGCCGCCAGGTACACCCCGCCTGCGGTCGCCGCGGTCGCGTCCAGTCCCGACCAGGCGGCCGAGCGGCTCGAGTTCGCTGCCGGCAGTCTCGGCGATGCCCAGCAGGCACTCGCCGCCGACCAGACGGACAAGGCAGCGGTGTTCCTCCAGGCGGCCGAGTCGGCCGCCGACCAGGCTTCGGACCTGCTAGACGGGGTGGAGCACATGGAGGCCGAGCTGACTCAGGCTGCATCGGCCCTGCCTGCCGCGCTGCGTGAGATAGCCGCGGAACTCGCCGAGGCCACCGCGCTGGAATCCGGCGGCACAGCAGACGACCGGGCAGCCGCGGTTGCCGGCGCCCTTGCGGCGGCGGCCACAGTCCGGGGCCTGCAAGACAGCGGACCGTTCGATGCACTAGGCGCGCTTCGGGAGCTTGAGCGAGCCGACGCGGCCCTCGATCACGCGCTCGCCAGCGCCAGGGATGACCGTGACCGGCAGAACCGGGCCAGGGCGGTCCTTGACCAGGCCATGCTGGTCGCGCGCAGCTCGGTGACGGCGGCTGAGGACTTCATCGGCACCAGACGCGGCGCCGTCGGCGCGCAGGCGAGGACCCGTCTTGCTGAGGCGCAGCGGCATTTCCACCAGGCGATCGCCGTCACCCAGGCCGATCCGGTGTCGGCGCTGACCGAGACGCAGCACGCTGACGCCCTCGCGCAGCAAGCCAGGTCGCTGGCCGAGCAGGACGTCGCCCAGTTCCAGTACGGCCAGCCGGGCGCAGTCCCCGGCCGCGGCGGACTCGGCGGCGGCATGGGCGGCGCGATCCTGGGCGGGATCCTCATCGACAGCCTGCTCGGCGGCGGGCGGCGGGGCGGCGGGTCCAGCCCGCGCAGGGGTGGCGGGTTCGGGCCGGGCGGCGGTCTTGGACCCGGCAGCTTCGGCGGCATGGGCAGCCGCGGCCGGCACAGTGTTCGCGGCAGGTTCTAGGCAGACTCACCGAGGGGAGGCGTGTCGGAGCAGGGCATCGTCGGCCCCGTCATGCAGCTGTCGCCGGCAACTGCGGCGGCCGAGCCCCCGGCGCCTGACCGGCCACCTCAGGCGACCCGCTGGCCGGCCCGCCAGACGCCGGCGACCAGCGGGACACCCGGCCGGTAGGCCAGGTAAGCATGCGATGGGGCGTCCAGCATGAGCAGGTCGGCCCGCGCACCAGTGCCGAGGTGCCCGATATCGGTACGCCGCAGCGCGTGCGCGCCGCCCGCCGTGGCGGCCCAGACCGCCTCCTGCGTAGTCATCCTCATCTCGCGGACGGCGAGCGCCACGCACAGCGGCATGCTGGAGGTGAAGCAAGAGCCGGGGTTACAGTCCGATGCGATCGCTACTGTCACGCCGGCCTCCAGCAGCCGCCGGGCGTCAGGGTAGGGCTGCCGGGTAGAGAACTCCACGCCAGGCAGCAGCGTGGCGACCGTTCCGCCGGACGACGCGAGGGCCGCCACGTCCGCGTCGGTCAGGAATGTGCAGTGATCTGCGGAGGCGGCGCCAGCCTCGACGGCCACCTGGATTCCCGGCCCCGGCCCGAGCTGATTGGCGTGGATCCGGGGCTCGAGCCCGGCTGACTCGCCGGCTGCGAGCACCGCGCGGGCCTCATCTGCGCCGAAGGCACCCTGCTCGCAGAACACATCGACCCACTTGGCCAGCGGAGCGCACGCCGCCAGCATGTCCCCGCAGACCAGCTCGACGTAACCGGCTGCGTCGCCCGCATACTCCGGTGCGAGGACGTGCGCGCCGAGATAGGTGACCTCTGGCGTGACCTCGGACGCCAGCGCGAGGCTGCGCGCTTCATCGGCCACCGTCAGCCCGTACCCGGATTTGCACTCGAACGTGGTAGTGCCCTGCGCGAGCATCTCGCCCGCCAGCCTGGCCAGGTTGGCGCGCAACTGCTGGTCACTGGCTGCCCTGGTCGCCGCGACGGTACTGCGGATGCCGCCCGCGCTATACGGCAAGCCCGCCATCCTGGCCGCGAACTCGGCGCCGCGCTCCCCCGCGAAGACCAGATGGGCGTGCGAGTCGACAAATCCCGGCAGCACCGCTCGCCCGGCCGCGTCCACTTTCTCGTCGGCTGCCGGCGCCCGGCTGGCCGGCCCGCTCCAGGCCACCAGCCCGCCGTCCAGTACCAGCGCCGCCGCCTCCATCGAGTCGAACGGACCCGGCGCGGCAACGCTGACGGCATCCCGCGGGGCGTTAGTGACCAGCTCGCCAATGTTGGTGATCAGCACGCTCACCTGCGCATCGTGCCACAGCGGCCGGCAGGCAGGCGGCCCGCCATGGGTGCCTGCGGCTAGCGGACCAGCTGCACCCTGGCCGGCGCGGGGCGCGCCAGCGAACCGGCACGCTGGCGGGAAGGAAATCTCCCGTGGTCCGTAAGGCTCCGGCAAAGTGGGGGAAACCAGCACAGCTTTTCCGGATAACCTACCTGGCGGGACCCGGACCGGTCACCGCCGCGCTCCGCCGGCTGTCAGCCAGCCGCAGTGTCCGGTGCGGTGGTGCCGGCAGGACGGAGTGCAATGCGTTACGGAGCGGGTGACCGCGCGCCAGACGACTATGACTATCGTCCGGCGCGACGCGGCCGAGCCCACGGCGGACTGCTGGCCCGGCTTGGCCTGGCCGGCCGGTCGTCAGGCCGGACTGGGCAGAGCCGCTCGGTCTGGCGGCGCAAGAGCGGCATGGCGAAGACCGGTTACATCCTGGCAACGGTGTTTGCGCTGGTCATCGTCGTCGCGGGGATCGGCGGCTACGCCGAGTACCGGCATCTGGAAGGCAACATCACCGTCGTCGGGGTCGGCGGGCTGTCCGGCCGGACGATCTACGGGGCGCAGAACATCCTCGTCCTCGGCTCGCAGGTACGGGCCGGCCAGCACGGCAAGTTCTTCGGCATCGCCGCTGGATCGAGCATCTACACCAGCAACTCCGACAACCTGCTGGTGGTCCACCTGGACCCGACCCACACGCACGCGACGATCCTGTCCATCCCGAGGGACACCTTCGCCTACGAGCCTGGCTGCAAGGCCCGCAGCTCGTTTATCGGCTACGGCATTCAGGGGCCTTACGATTACCCGCCCGGCAACATCATCGACGGTGCGCTGAACATCGGCGGACCGACCTGCGCGGTGAAGACCGTCGAGGACCTGACCGGCATCAAGCTCGACCATTTCGTCGAGTTCAACTTCAACTCGTTCCGGGCGATGGTGGACGCGATGGGTGGCGTGGAGGTGTGCGTGCCGCCCGGCGGTTACCACGACCCGGCCTCGGGCGTTAACCTCAAGCCCGGCAAGCACCTGCTGCACTACAACCAGGCACTCGCTTACGTGCGCCAGCGGCACAATCTCCAGGGCCCCGGCGCTGGCGGCGACCTGCCGCGTATCAAGCTGCAGCAGGCGTTCATCTCCTCCGTGGTGCAGCAGGTCAATCAGCAGGGCCTGCTGAGCAACTTCTCCAAGCTGCTGCGGATCGCCGATATCGCCACCAAGGCCCTCACGGTGGACAAGGGACTCGGCTCGATCAGCTCGCTGCTGCACCTGGCCAGGTCCCTGGTCCACCTGAAGACCAGGAACGTCACGCTGGTCACGATGCCGACCACCATGGACACCTACGAGTACCCGAAATACTCGGCCCACCTGATGACCGTCGAGCCGCAGGACGACGTGCTGTTCGGGATGCTGCTCAAGGGCCAGAACTGGCACGGTCACCTGCCCGTGCAGGCGCCGGCCAAGGTCCAGGTGCGGGTGGTCAACGGCACCGGCCGCAGCGGGCTGGCGGCGCGAACCGAAGCCAGGCTGCGCAAGCTCGGCTTCGACGTGGTGGGCATCAGCAGCGGTTCCTACACCTCGACCACCACGGTGAGCTATGCCGGGATCGCGCAGGCTGATGCTGCCTACACGGTGATGATGGCGCTCACCAAGTTCCCGGCCGGCCAGAACCTGCTGGCCGAGCCGACGCCGCAGCTCGGCACAGCGGGGCCGGTGACGCTGACGCTGGGCGCCGACTTCGCCGGGGTGACGGCGCCGGCCCCGCAGCCTGGCGCGAGTACCAATCCCGGCAAGAAGAAGAACTCCGGCACCGGCGGCTCGAGTACCGTTCTCACTACCGGTGGCCAGAACGGACCTAACGCCGTCCAGGCCCGCAACGCGGCAGCCAGCATCTGCTCGGGCCTGCCCCGAGGCTGACCGGGCGTTCGCGCGGCCGCTAGTGCAGCACGGCGCTGATCGCCGCTGCCAGGGCCGCGGGCACGTCAGGGATAAGGACGTGCCTGCCGTCGGACACCACGTCGCGTCCGGCCACGACGAGGTGCCGGACATCAGCGGCAGTAGCGCTGAAGATCACTGACTCCAGCGCCGTCGCAGCGGTAGCTCCGGCCGTCCGCGGCGAGTCCAGCGCCACCGTACAGAAGTCGGCGAAAGCGCCGGGAGCGAACTCGCCGGCGTCTGGCCAGCCCACGCTGGCGTGGCCGGACACGGTTGCGGCGGCGGCAAGCTCGAAGGCGGTGAACTGGCCGCGCTGCTGGGTCGCGAGCCGCTCGCCGAGCTCGACCCGGCGCGCCTCCTCTAGCAGGTCGATGACCGCATGGCTGTCGCTGCCCAGTGTGAGCGGGCTGCCGGCGTCGGCGAGCGACCTGGCCGGGCCGATCCCGTCCGCCAGGTCCGCCTCGGTTGTCGGGCAGATACAGGCATGGCACCGGCTGCCGCCTAGCAGGTCGATGTCGCTGCCAGTCAGGTGCGTCGCGTGCACTGCCGTGCTGCGCGGCCCGATCGCCCCGGCCTGGTTCAGCACCTCCGCGGGGGTAGCGCGGTGCGCGGCGAGGCACGCCCGGTTCTCGGCGACCTGCTCGGACACGTGCGCATGCAGCGGTGCGCCGTAGTGGTGCGACCAGGCCACCACCTCATGCATCTGCGCTGGCGGCACGGCGCGGACTGAGTGGATGGCCGCGCCGGCGCGAGCGTGCGGCGCCAGCGCCGGCCGGGTCCGGACCGAGCGCGTCGGCCCTGGCCGCCCAGCCCCCGGCGTCGGCGTCACCGAATCGCAGCTGCGGACCTTCCAGCGGTTGCTGCCTGCCGTCGGCGGACAACCCGCCGGACAGGTAGCAGGTGTCCAGCAGCGTGATCCGCAGCCCCGCGCGGTGCGCTGCTTCGAGCAGCGACCGGCCCATCTGGTTCGGGTCGGAGTACCGCACGCCGCCGGGCCCGTGGTGGAGGTAGTGGAACTCGCCAACGCAGCTGACGCCGGCCAGCGCCATCTCGGCGTAGACCGCGGTAGCGAGCGCAAGGTAGCTGTCCGGGTCGAGCCGGCCGGCCACCTCGTACATCCGCTCCCGCCAGGTCCAGAACGTGCCGCGGGATGCCTGGGTGATGCCGCGAAGCGCACGGTGGAAGGCATGCGAGTGCGCGTTTGCCAGGCCCGGCATGGTCAGTCCGGCCAGCCGCGTCGCGGTAGCTGGCACCTGTCCGGCGTCCGGGGTAACCGCGATGATCCTGCCGTCCGCTGCCTCGAGCAGCACGTCGGTCCGCAGCCCGAGGGCTGGCGACCAGGCCAGCTCCGCCAGCCAGGCCCGCTCCGGCCGGCCGGCCGTCGCTGGCTGGTCAGCTCCGCTGGCGGCACGGTCATCGATTCGCTCACTCACCCGCCAGGTCAGCCAGCACGGCGGCGAGCGCGGCGACGCCTGCCTCGCAGTCGGGCGCCTCGGCGTGCTCGGCGGGTGAATGCGAGACACCACTGGGGTTGCGGACGAACAGCATCCCGGTCGGCATCCGCGCGGCGAGCACGCCGGCGTCATGGCCCGCACCGGTAGGCAGCACTGGCGCGCCGAAGCCCGCCTGTCCGAGCACGCCGGCCAGCCGGTCCCGGAGCCCTCGGTCGAAGCTGACGAGCGGCGTCGCGGACTCGCGGCGCTGCTCGACAGCGACACCATGCTGACTTGCCGCGGCGCTGGCGGCAGCCCACACGTCGCTGACGAGCCGGTCGAGTGCGGCCTCGTCGGGTGCGCGCGCATCAAGCCAGGCGTGCACGGCCGAGCTGATGGCGTTGGCGGCGCCTGGCTCGGCGATGACCCGGCCGAACGTCGCGAGCGCGTCGTGGCTGGCGGCCGCCGCCCTGGCCGCGAGCACGGTCAGCGCGTACGGAAGCATCGGATCGCGCCGGTCAGCCAGCCGCGTGGTGCCAGCGTGATCCGCCCGGCCGGTGAAGTCGATCCGCCAGCGGCCATGCGGCCAGATCCCCTCGGCCACCCCGATGGGCGCGCCCAGCCCAGCCAGCGCGCTGCCCTGCTCGATGTGCAGCTCGACATATGCCCCGAGGCCACCAAGCAGCTCGTCGTCGGGGCCGAGTGAGGCCGAGTCACGGCCAGCCGATCGCATCGCCTCCGCCAGGCTGACACCGTCACGGTCACGTAGCTGGCGCGCGGCATCGGGATCGATAGCGCCCGTCGCGAGCCTGCTGCCCAGGCAGGCAACGCCAAACCTGGCGCCCTCTTCCTCGGTGAACGCGGCAACGCCGATCGGCCGGGCCGGCTGGAATCCCTGCTCGCGCAGCTGGCCGATGGCCGCGAACGCGCACACGATGCCGAGCGGGCCGTCGTACGCGCCGCCATCCGGTACGGAGTCGAGGTGACTGCCGGTTGCGATCGCCCGGCCAGGGCTGCCGTCTGGCCTGCCCCACCAGGCCCACAGGTTGCCGTTACGGTCGTAGTCGGTTCGCAGGCCAAGCTTGGTGGCGGAGCGGGCGAACCAGGCCCGGCAGCCTGCGTCCGCCTCAGTCCACGAGTACCGCCGGTAGCCTCCTGTCCGCTCGTCCCGGCCGACCGGCAGCAGCTCGGCCCACAGCTCAGCGAAGCTCATGAGCAGCTCCGGTCAGCCGGTCGTCCGGGCGCCCAGACATTGCGGTCACGAGCCTGCGGGCTGCATCGGCACCCGGACGCCGCGCTCGGCCGCGACCTCGGTGGCGCGCTCGTAACCCGCGTCCGCATGCCTGATGACGCCCATGCCGGGGTCATTGGTGAGCACCCGCTCGAGCTTGCGCCCGGCTAGCTCGCTGCCGTCGGCCACGCACACCTGGCCCGCGTGGATCGACCGCCCGATGCCGACGCCGCCGCCGTGGTGAATACTCACCCAGGACGCACCGGACGACGTGCTGACCAGCGCGTTCAGCAACGGCCAGTCGGCGATCGCATCGCTGCCGTCCGCCATCGCCTCAGTCTCCCGGTAAGGCGACGCGACTGAGCCGCAGTCCAGGTGGTCACGGCCGATCACGATGGGCGCCTGCACCTCGCCGCGCTGTACCAGCTCGTTGAACCGCACCCCGGCCAGGTGGCGCTCGCCATAGCCGAGCCAGCAGATCCTCGCGGGCAGGCCCTGGAAGTGCACCTTTTCCCTGGCCATCCGGATCCACCTGGCGAGCGCCTCGTTCTTCGGGAACAGGTCCAGAATGGCGGCATCGGTGGCGGCGATGTCGGCAGGCTCACCTGACAGGGCCGCCCACCGGAATGGGCCCTTGCCTTCACAGAACAGCGGCCTGATATAGGCGGGCACGAAGCCGGGGAAGGCGAATGCCCGGTCATAGCCGGCCAGCTCGGCCTCTCCGCGGATGGAATTCCCGTAGTCGAAAACCTCGGCCCCCGCGTCCTGGAAGCCGACCATCGCCTGCACGTGCGCGGCCATCGATTCCCTGGCCCTGGCCGTGAACCCGGCCGGGTCCTCGGCGCGCAGCGCTGCCATGTCGCTGAATTCGACGCCACGCGGCAGGTAGCTGAGCGGGTCATGGGCGGAGGTCTGGTCCGTCACCACGTTGACCGGCGCGCCCATCCGCAGCAGTTGCGGGACCAGGTCAGCGGCATTGCCAAGCAAGCCGATGGACAGCGGCTGGCCCGACCCCGCGGCTGCCACCGCGCGCGCGACCGCATCGTCGACGTCATCGGCGGCCACATCGAGGTAACCGTGCTCAATCCGGCGGCTGATCCTGGACGGGTCACAGTCGATGCACAGCGCGACGCCGCCATTCATGGTGACGGCGAGGGGCTGCGCGCCGCCCATGCCGCCAAGCCCGGCGGTCAGCGTGATGGTGCCGGCCAGCGAGCCGCCGAACCGCTTCGCCGCAACCGCCGCGAACGTCTCATAGGTGCCCTGCAGGATGCCCTGAGTGCCGATGTAGATCCACGACCCCGCGGTCATCTGGCCGAACATGGTCAGCCCGGCTGCCTCCAGGCGGCGGAACTCTTCCCAGGTGGCCCATTGCGGCACCAGGTTGGAGTTGGCGATCAGTACCCGCGGCGCCCACTCGTGAGTGCGGAATACTCCCACCGGCTTGCCGGACTGCACCAGCAGGGTCTCGTCATCGTCCAGCTCCCGCAACGAGGAAACGATCGCGTCGAATGCCCCCCAGCTGCGGGCCGCGCGGCCCGAGCCGCCGTACACGATCAGCTGATCCGGATGCTCGGCGACCTCAGGATCCAGGTTGTTCATGAGCATCCGCATGGCGGCCTCCTGCGGCCAGCCCTTGCAGGTCAGGACACTGCCTCGGGGCGCGCGGACGGGCCTTGCGCCAGTGACGTCGGGCACAGCGGTCATAGTCAGCTCCTCTGGTGACAGGCTTCATCATCCACTGTCGCAACCGGCCGCCAGGAATCCGGGCCCTGCCAGCGTCCCGTCGCTGCGGCCGCCCGGGCACTGAGCCGGGCAGGCGCGTCGCTAGCTCGCCGCCGCCAGCATCTGCTGCACGTCATCCGCCGTCGGCTGCACCGGTGCATTAGCCAGCACCTCATCGTCCAGCGCGTCCGCCGCGATCTGCGCAAACGCGGCGCTGTCAATGCCGAAGTCGGCGAGCCGGTGGCTCATGCTCACCGCCTTCGCTAGCTCGGCGATGGCATTCACCGCGGCAGCCGCGTTCTCCTCAGCGGCTGCCGCGGTGGACCCGGCGCCGAGCGCAAACGACAGTTCAGCAAGCCGCCGAGCCGAGGCCGGCACCGAAAACGACAGCACTTGCGGCAGCACCATCGTGAGCGCCACGCCGTGCGGTACGCCGAACCGGCCGCCCAGTGCGTGCCCGTTCGCGTGGCAGGCGCCCAGTCCTGTCGTCGCCATCGCCAGCCCGGCCATGTGCGCGGCGAGCAGCAGCTGGCCCCGGGCTTCAAGGTCTGACCCGTCCGCCCAGGCCCGCGGCAGGTACTCCGCCGACATCCGCACTACGTGCAGAGCCAGCGCCGCCGACCACGGGTTGGCCCGTACGGACAGATAGGACTCAATCGCGTGCGTGAGCGCATCCATCCCGGTTGCGGCGGTGGCGCCAGGCGGCAGCCCCAGGGTGAGTTCCGGATCGAGCACCGCGGCGGCAGGCATCGTGCTGGCATGCCCGACGTAGAACTTCCGCCGCGTGGCCTCATCGGTGATGACGCCGAACGCGTTGGTCTCGGCGCCGGTGCCGGCGGTAGTCGGGACGGCCACGATGGGCAGCGCCCGGCTGCCGAACTGGGACCGGTAGTCGAGTTCCCTGCCCCGCTCGGGGTTGACGGCGGCGAGCGCGATGCCCTTGGCCGCGTCGATCGGTGATCCGCCGCCCACCGCCACGATGACTGGCGCCTTCATCCCGGCCGCAGCCGCCGCGCCAGCTGCCAGGTCCGCTGTCGTCGGGTTCGGATGGACGTCGCTGAACACAGTCGCCGGGATGCCCGCCGCGGATAGCACTCCGGTCACCGCGGCCAGCACCGGTGTGGCCGCCAGCGCGGCATCAGTGACGATGAGCGCGCGGCGGCCGGCGCGCTGCACGATGCCGGGCAGGCTGGCGATGGCGCCGGGGCCGAATCGGGCAGGCGGGGTGTCCCCGATCGCGAGCTCGGACGGAATAAGCATGATCACTCCTGCGGCAGCCGGAGGGGCGTCGCGGTCACGTCCTCGAGGAGCTTGATCGGCAGCATCTCACCGCCGTTGTCGCCGTACTGAGCCCGCGCGCGGCGGTAGATCTGCTCGACGAGCGCACTCACCTCGGCGGGCACGCCGGTCTGCCGGGCCAGGTCGACTGCCAGCCCCAGGTCCTTGCAGGCCAGCGCCAGCGCGAAGGAATCGTCGTAGTCACCGTGCTCGAGCACCGCAAGGACATCACGGTCCAGGAAGTTGCTGGCAGCCGGGCTGGCTAGCAGGCAGTTCCGCAGGATGGCCAGGTCGACGCCAGCCCGGACGCCGACTGTCAGCACCTCGGCGGTGGCGGTGAGCTGCGCAAACCACAGCAGGTTGATCATCAGCTTGACTGTGTAGCCGGCCCCGTTCCCGCCCACGTGCAGGATCCGGTCCGGATCGCCCATCGCCTCCAGTACCGGCCGCACGCGGTGGTAACTGGCCGCGCTACCGCCGACGAAGATCTGCAAGGTGCCAGCTCGCGCGCCGGCTGCCATCCCGCTGACGGGCGCGTCCAGCACCTCGATGCCGCGCGGCCGGGCGAGCGCGCGCACCCGGTTGGCCACCGCCGGCTCGCTGGTCGACATGTCCGCCCAGATGCTGCCGGGCGGCATGCCGTCCAGCAGGCCGTTCGCACCGATCAGCACCTCTTCGACCTGACGCGGCGCGGGCAGCATGGTGATCGCGACCTCCGCGGCGTGGCCGGCCTGTCGCGGTGACGGCGCCCACGTCGCGCCAGCGGCGAGCAGCCCGGCGGCGGCCTCGGCCCGGATGTCATGCACGATCAGCTCATGCCCGGCCGCGAGGATGTTGCGGCACATGGGCTCGCCCATGTGGCCGAGGCCGATGAACGCTACCCTCACGCAGTCACGCTCCACCTGGCCACCGCGCCCTCGTCGATCTCGGCGCCGAGACCAGGCCGATCCGGTACGCGCACGCAGCCGTCCGCGTCAATGCCGATGGGCTCGGTCAGCAGGAAGTCGCGCCGGGCCGTCGTCCAGCCGGGCGGATCGTAGGGGAACTCAAGGTACGGCCCGCCTCCTACCCCCGCTGCGACGTGCAGGTTGGCCAGCAGGCCGAGCCCGTTGGTCCAGGTATGCGGAGTGAACCAGGCATTGCGCAGCAGGGCCAGCTCGGCCACGGTACGGGTCCGCAGCAGTCCCACCGCGAGCACCACGTCCGGCTGGATCACGTCCAGCGCGCCGGCCGCCAGGGCATCCAGCAGCTCAGCTACGGTCCTGGCCATCTCACCGCCGGCCACCCGGATGCCAGTCTGCTCGCGGAGGAGGCGCATCCCGGTCAGGTCCGCGGCTGGCAGTGGTTCTTCCAGCCAGAACACGCCAAGCTCGGCGAGTTGCGCAGCGATACTGCGGACGGCGACCTGGTCCAGGGCCGGCGAGATGTCACCGGGCATCCGCCACCACTGGTTCAGGTCCACCATGATCTTCAGGTCATTGCCCGCGGCACTCCGCGCCGCGCGCACGGCGGCCAGGCCGCCGTCGATGTCCTCGCGCCCGATCCGGATCTTCACGGCCTGAAAGCCGGCCTCGCTGGCCGCCACGACAGCCTCCGCGCGGTCGGCCGGCTTCTTCAGCTCGCCGAAGGACGCGTAGGCGGGCAGCCGGTCACGCGCACCGCCGAATAGCACGCTGACCGGCTGCCCGCAGGCCTTGCCGATGATGTCCCACAGCGCCGCCTCGACCGGCCAGTACCGGCCCGCGTGGAAGCTGATGGTCTCCAGCAGCCGGACATGCAGCGCGATCTGCATCGGATCCTTGCCGATGAACAACGGCGCGAAGGCGTCGAAGCCATCCATCGTGTCGCCGGACCCGTATCCGGTCAGGCCGGAGTCCGTCTCCACCCGGACCAGGGTGGCGTCGAAGTACCGCCGCGGCACCGGATCCCAGGCAGCACAAAATGGCGGGTCGAGCGCCAGTCGCATCCGGTCCAGGCGGATGGCAGTTATCTTCACCGCGACGAATAGTAAGGGCTGACCGGCTGACCGCGCTGCGTTGCCCGGCAGCCGGGTCAGCGACCCATGCAGGTCGCTGCGACGGCGGCCTTGCCGTCAGTCAGCGCCGGCTTGACAGCGGTGCCCTGCGCTGATACCGCCTTGCGGCATTACGTCACGCATCCTAGGGTTTCTCAGAAGTTGCATGCTCGGTCGATTAGCCGGCAGTCGCCTAAGGGGATCCGTTGACGCGTTACGTCCTCAAGCGTCTCGGGCTTGCGGCGATTGCGCTGTGGATCCTCAGCGTGATCATCTTCTTCGCGGGACAGGTGCTCCCCGGCGATCCGGGCCGGGCCATTCTGGGGCCGTTCGCCTCGCAGACAGCAGTCACGAACCTCGACAGTCAGCTCGGGGTCGGCCGGCCACTGCTGTCCCAGTACGGCAGCTGGATCACTGGTGCGGTGCGCGGGAACTTCGGCATTTCCTACCAGTACCGGTCGTCGGTCGCGACCATCCTGGGCCCGGCACTGGTCAACTCCGCGAAGCTCGCCGTCTTCGCGCTGATCCTGATCATCCCGCTCGGCATCGCAGGTGGCGTGGTAGCCGCCCTGAACGTCGGCCGGCCGGTGGACCGGATTATCTCGCTCACCGGCCTGTCGGCCGCGACGGTGCCGGAGTTTGTCTCGGGCATCGTCGTGATCGTGGTCTTCGCGGTCTGGCTCAAGGTGCTGCCGTCCACGGCCACCGCACCGCCGGGCTCCTCGTTCCCCACCCAGCTGCGCTACCTGATCCTGCCGGTGATCCCGCTGGTGTTCGAGTTCTTCGGCTACGTCGCGAGGATGGCCCGAGCGGGCACCATCGAGGCGCTGGACTCTGACTATGTCAGGACCGCGACCCTCAAGGGCCTGCCGCGCCGGGCTGTGCTGACCAGGCACGTGCTGCGCAACTCGCTGCTGCCGACGATCACCGTGATCGCTACCCAGATCGGCTATCTGATCGGCGGGCTGGTCGTGGTCGAGACGCTCTTCAACTATCACGGCGTCGGGCTGCTGATCTACAACGCCGCCAGCCAGAAGGACTTCCCGATGCTCGAAGCGGGCGTGCTCGTGATCGGCGCGGTGTACCTGGTGGCCGTTCTCCTCGCCGACCTGCTGAGTACCTGGCTCAACCCGCGGCTGCGGACCAGGACGGCGCAGTGACCGAGATCCTCGTGGCGCCGGTTACCGACGCTGCCGCTGCCGAACTGCCCTCCTGGCGGCTGGTAGCGCGCCGGCCAGCTTTCATTGTCGGCGCGCTGATCCTGGCATTCTGGGTGGCCTGCGCCATCTTCGGGACCTCGTTCGCACCGCACAGCCCCTACGCGCAGCAGCTTCTCGCGACCAACATGCCACCCTCTGCCGCGCACTGGTTCGGCACCGATCAGCTCGGCCGGGATGTCTTCTCCCGCGTCCTGGTCGGCGCGCGCAGCATCTTGATCGTGGCGCCGCTGGCTACCCTGCTCGGCACCGTGCTGGGCACCATGCTCGGCCTGGCGCTCGGCTATCTCGGCGGAGCCCTGGACATTGTTGCCGGGCGGCTGGTCGACGCCGTCCTCGCCGTGCCCGCCGTTATCGTCGCGTTCCTGTTCATCGTCGCGGTGGGCGCAACGGCCGTGACCGAGATCGTGGTGATCGGCTTCATCTTCACGCCGATCATCGCCCGCACAGTCCGGTCCGCTGTGCAGGTTGAAAGCCAGCTGGATTACCTGCCAGCGGCCCGGCTGCTCGGCGAGAGCCGGCTGCGCGTGATGTTCGCCGAGATCCTGCCGAACGTCATGCCCACCGTCATGGTTGAGTTCACGGTGCGCCTTGGTTACGCCATTTTCACCATCGCCACCCTGGCCTTCCTCGGCTTCGGCGTCGATCCGGCGACGCCCAGCTGGGGCAATGATATCTACGCTAACTACGGGGTCATCGGAGCCGGATACTGGTGGGAGACGCTGTTCGCGGCGCTCGCCATCGCGTCACTGGTGATCGCGATCAACCTGGTAGCCGACTCGATCGAGCGGGTGCTTGCCGGATGACTGAGATGCCGGCCGACGCCGGGCCAGCTGCCGGGCCAGCGCTCCGCGTGGACGACCTCAGTGTCAGCTACCGGGTGCGCGGCAGCGACCGGCTGGCGCTCCGCAATGTCTCGTTCGAGATCGGCAGGAACGAGTGCTACGGACTCGTCGGCGAGTCGGGGTCCGGTAAGTCAACAGTCGCGCTCACGCTGACCAGGTACCTGCCGCGCAACGGCCGGGTCAGCGCCGGATCAGTCCGCATCAACGGCAAGGATCCCCTGCATCTTGGCGCCGCGGACCTGCGTGACCTGCGCACTCACACAGTGTCGATGGTCTACCAGGAGCCAGGAAAAGCGCTGAACCCGTCTGTCCGGGTCGGCAGGCAGGTCTGCGAGGTGTACGAGCTCGCCGGGATCGGCAGGGCCCAGGCCATCGACAAGTCCGCGGAGATCCTGCGCCGGGTCCAGATTGCCGACCCGCGCCGGGTCATGGACAGCTACCCCCACCAGCTGTCCGGCGGGATGGCGCAGCGGGTGGTTATCGCCATGGCCATCGCTGCCGAGCCGTCGCTGCTGATCCTGGACGAGCCGACGACCGCCCTGGACGCCACGGTCGAGGCCGAGGTACTCGACCTGGTGGCCAGCCTGCGCACCGAGCTGGCTACTTCAGTGCTGTTCATCAGCCATAACCTGGCGGTCATCGCGAAGATGTGCGACCGGGTCGGCGTGCTGTACGCGGGCGAGCTGGTTGAGGAGGGACCCGCCAGTCAGCTGTTCGAGCAGCCCCGGCACCCGTACACGGTGGGCCTGCTGCGCTGCGTACCGCGCCGCGGACAGCGCAAGGACCACGGCCGGCTGGACTCGATACCCGGCTTCCTCCCGCAGCCCGGCGACTCGCTGCAGGGCTGCATCTTCGCGCCCCGCTGTCCGATAGTCGAGGAACGATGCCGCGAACGCCCGCCGCCGGCCTTCGTTACCGGCCCGCAGCGAACTTCGCGCTGTTACCGGCACGAGGACACCTCGGACATGCCCAGGAACACCCCGGTCGACGTCGAGCTGCGGTCGGCTCAGAGTCCGGCGGACGACGCGGTCATCACGATCCGTAACCTGTCCAAGACCTTCGCCTCGCGCGGCGAGTCAGTGCAGGCCCTGCGCGCGGTCAACCTGGACGTTCAGCGTGGCGAGACACTCGGGCTGGTGGGCGAGTCCGGCAGCGGCAAGACCACACTCGCCCGGATCCTGCTCGGCTTGCTGCCGCCCGACGGCGGCGCCCGCATCGAACTGGACGGCAGCGCGCTGGCAGCCGCGGTGAGCAGCCGCGGCAGACCGCAGCTCAAAGCCATGCAGATCGTCTTCCAGAACCCCGACTCGGCGCTGAACCGCCGGCATACGGTGCGGCAGCTGATCAGCAGGCCGCTGACCAAGCTGGCCGGCCTGTCAGGCGGGCACCTGCGGGAGCGGCTGGCCGACCTGGTCCGCTCGGTCCGGCTCGAGGAGCGGCATCTGCCGCTGCGGCCACGTCAGCTCTCGGGTGGCCTGAAGCAGCGGGTGGCCATTGCGCGTGCTTTCGGTGGCGGTCCCAGCGTCGTGGTGTGCGATGAGCCGACCTCGGCTCTCGACGTCTCGGTGCAGGCCGCCATCCTCAACCTGCTGGCCGATCTGCAGGCCAAGGAGCAGGTCACCTACCTGTTCATCTCACATGACCTGGGCCTCGTCCGGTACCTGTCGGACCGGATCGTGGTGCTCTACCTCGGCCGGGTGATGGAGGTAGGCCCGGCCGAGCGGGTGTTCAGCGGCCCGCATCACCCCTACACCGAGGCACTGCTGTCAGCGGTGCCGAGCCTGGACGGCGAGCGCCCGGACCGCATCAGGCTCAGCGGCGAGATCCCGTCTGCCGCCGATCCGCCGGCCGGGTGCGTCTTCCACACCAGGTGTCCCCGGCGGCTGTCGTCCGGAATCTGCGAGTCCACCGAGCCACCCCTCGCGGAGACCGAGCCAGGACACCTCATGAGCTGTCACATCCCTATCGATCAGCTAACGAGTTTGCAAGCTGGCGGAAAGGCGCGGTGACATCGGCCTTTCCTAGGGCTTATGTTCCACTTCATTCGTGCCGGAAGCGCACGCGCTTGCGGTCAAGAGGAGGATCCGTGAACACACCGAATGACCGGCTCAGCCGGCTGCGAGCAGGACAGAACGAGATTGCCAACCACGTCATCGACGAGTTCGCTGCTGGGCGGCTGTCCCGGCGGGAACTGCTGCGCCGTGGCGCGCTCGTCGGCATCTCGGCTCCGGTCCTGGGCGGCGTGCTCGCCGCCTGCGGCTCAAGTTCCTCGCCGAGCTCGGCCGGCTCAACGCCGGCTGCCGGCGCGGGCGCCACCATCAACGTCGGCATCATCACGCCAGCTGGCGCCATCAACCCGGTCACCGTCGCCGACCAGGGCGGCCTGGACATGCTGGGTCAGACGGGCGAGTACCTCACCTTCTCCGACCAGACCCTGACCCTGAAGCCGCAGCTCGCGACGAGCTGGTCATCGAATACGGCAGCCGATATCTGGACGTTCAAGATCCGCCAGGGGGTCAAGTTCAGCAACGGCCACGCGCTGACGGCCGACGACGTCGTGTACACCTACAAGCTGCAAACTGACAAGACGACCGGCGGCTCCGCGCTCTCCGCGTTCGGTGGCGTGCTGACCCCGTCCGGTGTGGTGAAGAAGGACGCTTACACGGTCGAGTTCCACCTGTCCGCGCCGAACGGCAACTTCCCCTACCTGACCTCGTCCGACAACTACAACATGATCATCCTGCCGAGCGGCTACAACCCGAAGGACTGGCAGAGCACGTTCATCGGCACGGGCCCGTTCGTGATGAAGAGCTACACGGCTAACACCGGCGCCACCTTTACGCGCAACAACTCCTACTGGGGCCCGAAGGCAAAGCCAGCCGGCACCAACTTCACCTTCTACGCCAGCCAGACGCCCGCCATCAACGCGCTCGCCAGCGGGACCATCGACGTCCTCGGCCAGTTCTCGGTGACCGGCGGGGAGCAGCTACTGTCCGGCAGCTACAACGTGATCAAGCTCAAGTCCAGCGCCCACCGCGAGCTGTCCATGCGCTGCGACATGGCGCCGTTCAACGACCCCAGGGTGCGGCAGGCGATCGCGCTCACGCTGGACCGGCCCGCCATCATCAGCGCGCTCTTCAAGGGCTTCGCGGACCTCGGCAACGACAGCCCGTTCGCGCCGGTGTTCCCGTCCACCAACACCAGCATCGCGCAGCGTGCCAAGAACATCTCGCAGGCAAAGTCGCTGCTCGCTGCGGCCGGGCACGCGAACGGATTCAAGACCCAGCTGATCGGCAACGACGTGCTGGAAATCCCCGACTACGCGCAGATCGTCGCGCAATCCGCCAAGGCTATCGGCGTGGATATCACGGTGAAGATGGAATCCTCATCGGTCTACTACGGCAAGGCCACGTTCGGTAACTCTGACTGGCTGGATGCCACGATGAGCCTGGTCGACTACGGCCACCGCAGCGTGCCCAACGTGTTCCTGACCGCGCCGCTGCAAAGCATCAGCAAGTCGGGAACGGGCGCCTGGAATGCGGCTCACTTCAACAACAGCCAGTACGACAAGCTGTCCCAGCAATACGTCGCCGCCGTCGACCTGACCACCCAGCGCTCGCTGGCCGGGCAGATCGAGACACTGCTGCTGGCGCAGACGCCGATCATCTACGGCTACTTCTACAACTACCTGACAGCCACCGCGAAGAACGTGACCGGTGCTTACCCCACCGCGATCGGCCACATCTTCCTGTACAACGCGACGAAGAGCTAGCAGGGCTTCGCGCCGGGAAACCCGGCCGCCGGCGTGCGGTATCAGCTGACCGCGGGCCGGGGGCCGGTTTCCGGCTGCCTGGACGCGGGCCGCCGGCGGTGCGAGGAATAATGGCTGCCAGCGGACGGTTGGACACGTGTTTGCGGTTAGCTCGCTGACACGCGATGACGAGCCAGCGGCCGGACCGCCGCCTCTCCCCACGTAAAGCGAAGTTCTATTATGACATCTGCTGATAAATCAGGCTCTGCGGTGCATCCGTCGGCCGAGTCGCCTCCGCGCGAAGCGCATGGGCACGAGCACCGCGACGTGTCCGGCGGGTGGCTGCGACCCGCCGTATTCGGCGCGATGGATGGCCTGGTGACGAATGTCTCGCTGATCGCCGGGGTCGGCGGCGGCGGCGGCTCGCACAGCACGATCGTGCTCACCGGGCTGGCCGGGCTGGCGGCCGGCGCGTTCTCCATGGCCACCGGCGAGTACGTGTCCGTCTCCTCGCAGAACGAGCTCGTGCACTCTGAGGTAGCCAAGGAGCGCTACGAACTCGAGCACAACGCAGCTGACGAGCAGCTTGAGCTGGCGGCCATGTACCGCGCCCGCGGCGTCGAGCCGGCGCTGGCCGACGAGGTAGCCCGGCAGCTCTCGGTGCAGCCCGAGCAGGCACTGGGCATCCACGTGCAGGAGGAGCTTGGCGTCGACTTCCGGGACCTGCCGTCGCCGTTCACGGCGGCCGGTGCTTCGCTGACTACCTTCGCGGCCGGCGCGCTCATCCCGCTGCTGCCGTACCTGCTGGGCTATTCCTCACTGCCGGTGGCCCTGCTGCTCGCCGCCGTTGCCGCTTTCGTCGGCGGCGGGGTGGTGGCGCGCATTACCGCCAGGCCGTTCTGGCGCGGCGCACTGCGACAGCTCGTCCTGGCCGCGCTGGCCGCGGCGCTTACCTACGGAATCGGGAAGCTGGCCGCCGGGCACTTCTGAGGCCAGCGGCGCGGGAGCGCCGGTCGGCCCGCACCACAGCGCGGGTGCGGTTACCAGGAATCGGTGCCGAATTCCTCGCCCGCGCTGCCGCCCGATGAGGCGAGCAACTCCAGGTCAGCGTCGACCATCATCGCGATCAGTTCCTCGAAGCCGATCTTCGGCTCCCAGCCGAGCTCGTCCCTGGCTTTCGACGAGTCGGCGCACAACCTGTCGACCTCGGCCGGCCGGATGAAGGCGGCATCGGTCACCACATGGTCGCGCCAGTCCAGCCCGGCAGCGCGGAACGCGGTATCCACCAGCAGCTCGACCGAGTGCGTGACGCCCGTCCCGATCACGTAGTCGGCGGGCGAATCCTGCGCCAGCATCATCTGCATGGCCCGGACGTAGTCGCCGGCGAAGCCCCAGTCCCGGCTTGCGTGCATGTTGCCCAGCCTGAGCTGGCGCTCGTAGCCGAGTTTGATCTTGGCCGCGCCCAGCGTGACCTTCCTGGTGACGAACTCCGAGCCGCGCCGCGGTGACTCGTGATTGAACATGATCCCGGAGACCGCGTACATGCCGTACGACTCACGGTAGTTCTGCGTCAGGAAATGCCCGTAGACCTTGGCCACGCCGTACGGACTCCGCGGGTGGAACGAGGTCCGCTCGTTCTGCGGCGTCTCGCTGACCTGGCCGAACATCTCGGAGGTCGATGCCTGGTAGAACCGGATCTGGCCACGGCCCGGGCTGCGGGACGCGCTGATCCCGCTGCACACCCGGATGGCTTCCAGCACTCGCAGCACGCCGAGCCCGGTGACCTCGCCAGTCAGTTCTGCCTGCTGCCACGACATCGGCACGTAGGAGATCGCCGCCAGGTTGTAGACCTCGTCCGGCTGAACCCGCTCCACCGCGGCGATCAGGCTGCCCTGGTCGAGCAGGTCGCCGCGGATGAGGCGGACATCGCCGAGCAGCTGCCGCAGATGACGAACCCGGGGGTTCGCCTGGCCGCGGATCAGTCCCCAGACCTCATATCCCATATCGACCAGGTGCTCAGCCAGGTAAGAGCCGTCCTGGCCGGTAACACCGGTGATGAGCGCACGTCGAGTCAGCGGAGCCTCCGAGTTGTACCTACGTCGCGGCAGCTTACAGATATAACTACTGCCACGAACAGGCCAGGGATAGGTTTCAGGTGGTCATCGGAGGGTGTCCCGCCGACTGACTTACGAGTGGGGCCAAACCGCACGCAAGTTACGCGCTTGATAAGGTTCGCTGGCTAGGGGGTCACGCGGGTCGCCCGTCGTGGGGAGCCAGTGGCGAACGAGGAGGCGCGAACCTGCGTGAGCACCGTAGCAGCCGGTCAGCTGAGCGCTGACCTCGCCGGGCCGGGCTCGGCAGCGCAACCCGGTACCGACTCGCAGCGAACTGCCCAGGCCGCCGGCGACGGGCCGCTCCGGATAGCGCTGCTGTCCTACCGTAGCAAGCCGCATTGCGGCGGTCAGGGCATCTATCTCCGGCATCTGTCCCGCGAGCTGGCCGCGCTCGGACACCATGTCGAAGTTTACTCTGGCCAGCCCTACCCCGAACTGGAGCCGGGACCGCTGCTGCTGGAACTGCCCAGCCTTGACCTCTACCGGGACGACGATCCGTTCCGCACTCCGCACCTTCGTGAGTACCGGGACTGGATTGATGTGCTGGAAGTGGCCGGCATGTGGACCGCGTACTTTCCCGAGCCGCTGACCTTCAGCCTCAGGGCCCTGCGCGCGCTGCGCAGCCGCCGTAATGATTTCGACGTCGTGCATGACAACCAGGTGCTTGCGTACGGGAATCTCGGCATTCGCCGGCTGGGCCTGCCCCTGGTCACCAGCATCCATCATCCGATCAGCGTGGACCGGCGGATCGAGCTGACGGCAGCCCGCGGCCTGCGCAAGATCCCCAAGTGGCGCTGGTACTCCTTCGTCGGCATGCAGGCACGGGTCGCCCGCCGGGTCGGTCCGGTGATGACCGGCTCGGAGTCCTCCAAGGCCGATATCCTGCGCGACTTCAAGGTCCCCGCCGACAACGTCAAGGTGATCCCGCTGGGCGTGGACACCCGGCTGTTCCACCCCAGGGACTCCGTGCGCGTTCCTGGCAAGATCGTGGCGGTAGCGAGCGCGGACTCCCCGGTCAAGGGCGTCGCGACGCTGCTGCGCGCGTTCGCGAAGCTCGACGTCGAGCGGAACGTCTCGCTCACCCTGGTCAGCAAGCTCGTGCCCGACGGCCCCACCGAGCGCCTGCTCGGCGAGCTGTCGCTGACCGGGAAGGTCGAGTTCGTCAGCGGTATCAGTGATGACCAGCTCGCCCGGCTAGTAGCGAGCGCAGAAATCGCCGTCGTTCCGTCCTTGTACGAAGGCTTCTCGTTGCCCGCGGTCGAGCACATGGCGTCCGGCACACCGCTGGTCGCCAGCCGGACCGGCGCGCTGCCAGAAGTAACCGGTGATGCCGCGGTGCTGGTAACACCGGGCGATGCTGAGGAGCTGTGCGCGGCGCTGCGGCTGCTGCACGACTCACCAGCCGAGCGCGAGCGCCTGTCGCGCGCGGCGCTCGCGCGGGTGGCTGAGCGGTTCGCGTGGCCGGCGGTGGCCCGGGCAACCGTAGCTGAGTACCGGCAGGCGATCGCAGCGCGCGCCGCGACCACCGCCCCGGAGGCTGCCGCGTGCTGACCGTGGACTTCCGGAAGCTTCCGATCAGTACCGGAACGAGGCTCCTCGACCTCGGCTGCGGCGCTGGGCGGCACGCCTTTGAGTCGGCCCGGCGGGGGGCGTCGGTGGTGGCGCTCGACACTGATCGGGGCGAGCTTACCCAGGTGGCCGCCATCGCCACGGCCATGGCAGAAGCCGGCGAGATCAGGTCCGCCACGGCGATCAGGCCGGCCGCTGGCGACGCGACCCGGATGCCGTTCGCCGACCACTCGTTCGACATCGTGATCGCGGCCGAAGTGCTCGAGCACATCCCGGCGGACCAGGCCGCGATGGCCGAGATCGCCAGGGTGCTGCGGCCGGGCGGCATCGCGGCGGTAACGGTGCCAGCCTGGCTGCCGGAGCGGATCTGCTGGCTGCTGTCCGACGATTACCACAACGTGCCCGGCGGGCACCTGCGCATCTTCACCCGGCACGAGCTGGAAACCAAGCTGACCAGGGCGGGCCTGGCCGTGGGCGATCACCACCACGCGCACGCACTGCACTCCCCGTACTGGTGGCTCAAGTGCGCGGTCGGTGTGCACGACGATGGTCACCCGCTCGCCAGCACCTACCACAAGCTGCTGGTCTGGGACATCATGCGCAAGCCAGCCGTCACCCAGCTCGCCGACCGGGCGCTGAACCCGCTGATCGGCAAGAGCCTCGTCGTGTACGCCAGCAAGCCCTCGGTACCGGTCGCGAGGCAGCGGCCCGCGGCTGCGGAGAAGGTGCATGCCGCAGCCTGACCGGCTGGCCGGCGCCAGGCAGCTGGCCGGAACCAGCAGCTGCGTACCGGAAGTGCCGGGAGTCGTCAGCGCCGACCAGCTGATCGCCACCGGGCACGCCATCGCGGCGAGTCAGCAGGCCGACGGGTCGATCGGCTGGCCAGACGGCCACGTGGACGCGTGGAATCACATCGAGTGCGCGATGGCGCTGTCCGTCTGCGGGCTGCGGGAGCCAGCCCGCCGCGCGTACGCCTGGCTGGCAGCCGCACAGCAGCCCGACGGCTCCTGGCCGGTACAGGCGCCGGGCGGCACCGTCGAGGACTGGACTACCGAGAGCAATCACGCGGCTTACTGCGCGGTCGGTGTCTGGCACGAACTGCTGGTGACCGGCGACGAGGACTTCGCCGCGCTGCTGTGGCCGGTGGTGAAGGCCGGCATCAGGTTCGCACTCGGGCTGCAGACACATCGGGGCGAGATCATCTGGCGGCGGCACGAAGACGGCGCGCCCGATACCTATGCGCTGCTGACGGGCAGCTCCAGCATGTACTCCAGCCTGCGCTGCGCGATAGCCCTGGCCGAGCACGTGGCCGACCCGCAGCCGGACTGGGAGCTGGCCGCGAGCCAGCTCGGCCACGCGGTGGCCTGCCACCGCGAGGCATTTGCCGACAAGAGCAGGTTCTCCATGGACTGGTATTACCCCGTACTCGGCGGCCCGGTCCGCGGCCCGGCCGCCGAGCGGATGCTCAAGGCGGGCTGGGACACCTACATGGTGGCGGGCCTGGGAGTCCGCTGTGTCAGCGACGAGCCGTGGGTCACCGGGGCCGAGACGTGCGAGCTAGCCATTGCCCTGGACGCGATCGGCCAGCGAGACCAGGCGATGGAATTGTTCGAGCGAATCCAGTTCCTGCGTGATCCCGGTGGCGGCTACTGGACGGGCTGGCAGTTCGTGACCGGGAAGCACTTCCCGCACGAGATGAGCAGCTGGACGGCTGCCGCCATCGTGCTGGCTGCCGACACCCTGGCTTCGGAGCCAGTGGCCGCCGACGTACTGGCCGCCGACATCCTGGCCGCCGACATCCTGGCACGCGACGACGCCGCCGGTCCGTCGACCGATGGCCAGCGAACCAGTGGTCCAGGAACGGGTGCGGCCGGGATCTTCCGGGATGTGGCAGCCGGACCATCGGTCTGGCAGGCTGCCGATCCGGCGGCCTGCGGCTGCGACGTCCGCGGCCGGGACGACCGCGCGGTGCCGTCGCGTTAGCCCCGCCTCGCGCCGCCCCGGCCCGGTCAGCCGATCCCGTTGCCGGTCCGCTGCAGCACCCGCAGCGACCCGGTGACACTCACCTCAGTGAACGCACCTGAGGCTAGCGCGCGCAGGTAGACCAGGAACGGGGCCTGACCGCCGTCCGCCGGGTCGGGGAAGATGTCGTGAAAGGCGAGCGCGCCACCGGGCGCTACCCACGGCGCCCACCCTTCGTAGTCGGTCACGACGTTCGCCTCGCTGTGCCCCCCATCGATGAACAGCATGCCGAGCGGCGTCCGCCACAGCCGGGACACGTCGGCCGACGTGCCTATCACGGCCACGACGTGCTCCTCGAGCCCGGCCGCGGCGAGCGTCTCGCGGAAGAACGGCAGGGTGTCCATCCGACCGGTGCGCGGATCGACCAGCTCCGGGTCGTGGTATTCCCAGCCGGCCTGATTCTCCTCCGAACCGTGATGGTGGTCGACAGTGACGACAAGCTGACCGGCCTCGGCTGCCGCCGCGGCCAGGTAAATGGTGGACTTCCCGCAGTAGGTGCCAACCTCTCCGATGGGACCGACGGCAGCGTACTGCGCCGCGGTCCGGTACAGCGCCAGGCCTTCCTCGGCCGGCATGAATCCCCGGGCTGCCTCGGCCGCCAGCCTGAACCTCTCCGCCATGAGCATGCGGTACAGTCTTGCGCCTGCCCAGGTTGCTGCGCGAGGCGGGACATGCTCTACTCGCCAGGACGGTCGGCGGCGGACGACGCGAAGGGAGCCCGACCATGAAAGTGGTGCCCGACTACGACGCTTGCGAGGCAAACGCCGTCTGCGCTGGGCTAGTCCCCGAGGTTTTCGAGGTTGATGACAACGACAACCTCAATATCCTGGTTGACGAAATTCCCGATCGGCTGATCGAGGGTGTCAGGCACGCCGTCCGGTCATGCCCGAAAGCGGCATTGCGGCTGGCTGAGTAGCCGGCCTTCGCGACAAACACGAACGGGAGACCCGCGTGGTTCGGTCATGGCTCGTCACTGCTGTCTGCGCTGCCACGGTAGCCGCAACCGGCACGCTCGCTAGCGCCGGCGTGATCGGTGCAAGCTCCTCAGCGGCCGGCGGTCCGGCAGTGGCCAGCCGTAGCGGGACCAGTCCGGCGGCCGCCGGGCGGCTGAGCCCTGTGCGTATCTACCCCGCCGTGCGGGTCGTCACCAGGGGCCAGGCTGCGCCGGGCGGCGGGCTGAATCCGAAGCAGATTCGAGCGGCCTACGGGCTCCCGCCCCTGTACGCCCTAGACGGCCCTGGTCCGCTGCAGGGCGTCACCGGGACCGGCCAGACCATCGTCATCGTCGACTCGTTCGGCTCCCCCACCATCGCGCACGACCTGGCCATCTTCGATACGACGTTCGGAATACCGGCGCCGCCGTCGTTCAAGGTGATCCAGCCGGCCGGCAAGGTGTCGAAGTTCCACGGCAGTAACGGCAACCGCGTCGGCTGGGCCCAGGAGACCACGCTCGACGTGGAATGGGCGCACGCGATAGCGCCGGGTGCGAGCATCGTGCTGGCCGAGACGCCGACCTCGGAAAACGAGGGCACGACTGGCTTCCCGCAGATCGTCACCGCGGAGAAATACGTGCTGGCGCATAAGCTCGGCCAGGTCATCAGCCAGAGTTTCGCGGCAACCGAGCAGACGTTCCCGTCCCAGGGGGCGCTGCGTCACCTCCGCAGCGCCTACCAGCTGGCCGCCAAGGATCACGTCACCGTGCTGGCGGCTACCGGCGACGAGGGCGCAACGTCGTACCAGTACAACATGAAGGACCTGGTCACGAGCCGGGCCGTGTCCTGGCCCGCCACCGACCCGCTGGTCACGGCGGTCGGCGGTACCCAGCTTGCGCTGCGCGCCAGCGGCCTGCGGCGGCTGGCCGACGTTGCCTGGCCCGGCAGCGGCGGCGGCCGGTCTATCGTGTTCAGCCGGCCCTCGTACCAGTACAGCGTGCGGACGGCCACCGGCGGCCGCCGCGGCGTGCCGGACATCTCGATGGATGCCTCCTGCGCCAGCTCCGTGGATGTCTACGGCAGCTTCGCCGGCGGGGGCGGCTGGAGCACGATCTGCGGCACCAGCCTGGCGACGCCGCTGTTCGCCGGCATCGTCGCGCTGGCTGACCAGGTGGCACACCACTCGCTCGGCCTCATCAACCCGGCGATCTACCAGATCGCGATCCGGCACGAGGCAGGCATCGTCGACATCCGCAAGGGCAACAACACCGCCAGGTTCTACCAGCACGGCAAGAACTACACGGTGCGCGGCTTCAGCGCGGGCAAGGGCTACGACCTGGTCTCCGGGGTCGGCACCATCAACGCCGCGTACTTCGTGCCGGAGCTGGCCAGGCTGGCCGGCTAGCTGAGCGCCCCGGCCGCGATAGCGACGCCTACCGAGATCAGCAACACCCCGGCGAGCTGCTCGCCGCGCTCCCCGGCCAGCTTGCCGAGGCGACCGCCAAGCTCCAGTCCGATCAGTGACATCGCCACGCTGACCACGCCGATGGTGACCGCATCGACCGCGATCGAGGTGTGGTAGGTGCCGAGCGCGAACCCGACTACGAGGTTGTCGACGCTGAGCGCCAGGCCGCTCAGGATCAGCCGCAGATTGCCGGTCGGCAGCCTGGCACCTGATTGCTGGCCCGCCGCCCGGGTGCTCCGGACCGCGTTGACGATCGCATAGGCTCCGACGCCGATAAGCAGGCCTGCGCCGACCCAGCGCGCGGCGTGACCAAGGTCGCCGGCGACCTGCGCGCCGAGCAGCAGGCCGAGCACCGGCATCCCTGACTCGAATACGCCGAAGACCAAGCCGACGCGCAGCCGGGTACGGGCATCGACCCCCGAGACGCCGATGGCTACCGCGGCCGCGAAGTTAGACATGCCGACTGAGGCAGCCACCAGCAGCAAGGCCAGCATGCCGCCACGGTAGCCGGTGCCCGGCACTGCTGAGAAGCGCCGCTGCCCGCCCGATCCGGCGGGCAGCGATCAGTCGTGCCGGTAGGCCACCGGAATCTTGCCTTCGACGTGCAGCAGCCGCACCCGGTCCGCTCGGTAGATGTAACGGGTCAGCCGGATCGGCCGGTCGGCGCTATAAGAGGTCCGGTTCACCACGATCACTGGCGTGCCGCTGGCCAGCTTGAAGAAGTCAAATTCGCGGGCGTTCGGCATCCGGGCGCCGATCTCATCCACGAATCCCTGCTGCGGGTGACCGAGCTCGGCCAGCAGCCCGATGCTGCCGATCTCGATCTCCCCGGCCTGCTCAAGTGCGGTGCCCTTGGCCAGATCGCTTGGGTAGTAGGAGTTGATCAGCTGCCATGGCACGTCGCCGATGAAGTACTGCGAGCGGCGGATGACGACGGGATCGCCGGACGGCAGACCTAGTTTCTCCGCCACGCTAGGGCTCGCCGATCCGGTCTCCACCAGCAGCCGCACCATTTCCGACTCATCTGCCGGGCTGACCACCGGCAGGGCGAGGGACGCATGCTGCTCGCTGGGCGGCTCGTAGGTTCTGGACAGCAGTGCGGTGAACGGCCTGGCGGGCTCCAGCACGAACGTGCCGAGGCCCTGTCGGCTCACGACCAGGCCCTGGTTTATCAGCAACGCGATCGCCAGCCGGACGGTGTTCCTGGATGCGTCGTACTCGGCCGCGAGGTCCGGTTCGCTCGGCAGCCGCTGGCCAGGTTCAAGCGCACCGCTGGCAATCTGAGCGCGCAGCCGGTCGGCGATCTCCTGGTACTTCGGGTGCGCCACTCTCACTCTCCTCGCCCAGCTGATTACAGGGAGAATTTCCCGTCCAGGTCGTTTCAAACAGCCGACTCATTGGTATGAGTCTGATCGGTAGAACGATAAGGAAGGGTAGCGCTTGCTCGCGTACTGGCGCCACCGACACGCCGGACGTAGCAGCGGACCGAGAAGGCAGGCGAAATGATCTTTCTGTTAGTGGCGGGGGCACTAATTGTGGGTGCGCCGATACTCGCGGCGATCCTGGTGTCCGTCGCGAGTCTTCGCGAGGATGCCAGGCACAGCCTGGCTGGCCGCCCGCCTGGAAGACTCGCGGCGGCTGTCCGGCGGCTGCTGAGCGTGCGCACCGATAGCGGCCGGGCCGCTGACCCGCGCAGGGCAGCACGGGTGGCGCGGAACGGCACCACGCCGCCCTACGTGCCTGGTCCGCGGCTCCGCCGCGATGAGCAGGCCGACCATGCGCTGCCGATCTCCCGGCCGTAGCCCGGCCGCGATCTGACCCTGCGGCCTGCACATGGACCGCAGGGAACTGACCGTGCAGCCTGCAAATGGACCGCGCGACCCGCGCTACGCTCGCAGCATGCGCGTCGCTCTCGGCCAGCTCCCGGTTAGCTCGGTGCCCGCAGTCAATCTGAGCCGCGTGCGCGACGCCGCGGTCAGCGCCGCCGCCCAGGGCGCGGAGCTCATCGTGTTCCCCGAGGGCACCCAGGCGCGATTCTCGGTCAGCCTGCGCGCGGTCGCCGGGCCGCTCGACGGGGAGTTCTGCCGCGGACTCGCCGAGATTGCCAGGTCGACCGGCATCGCCGTAGCGGCGGGCGTGTTCGAGCCGGCGCCGGATGGCCGCGTCTACAACACCACCGTGGGCTACCACGCCGATGGCGGCCTGGCTGCGGTGTACCGGAAGCTGCATCTGTTCGACGCACTCGGCTATCGCGAGTCCGAGCACGTCGCGGCCGGTAACGAGGTCGTGGTGGCCAGCCTGGCCGGGCTCCGCATCGGCTTCATGACCTGCTACGACGTCCGGTTCCCGGAACTTGCCAGGGCCCTGGCGGCAGCCGGCGCCGACCTGCTCGTGCTGCCAGCCGCCTGGGCCGCCGGGCTGTTCAAGGAGGAGCACTGGGTCACCCTGGTCCGGGCCCGCGCTATCGAGAACACGATCTGGGTGGCGGCAGCGGGCCAGGTGCCGGATCCGGCCGAGGCAGCTACCAGGGCGCCGACCGGCGTCGGACGCAGCATGCTGGTCGATCCGATGGGCGTGGTCAAGGTGGATCTCGGCGCAGCGCCGGGACTAGGCACCGGCGACGTCGACACGACGCTGACCAGCAGCGTGCGCGAGGTACTGCCAAGCCTGGCGAACCGGCGGTCGGACATCCAGGCCGGCGCGGCCACGGCAGTCCGCTAGATGAGTGAGTCCTATTGATCTTCGGGTGCGTGTCGGTGCCCGGAAAGTAAGGCGGAGGGCGCCGAAGATCGTTTTGTGACGAACAACCTCGAGGCCCTCCTGACCGCACTCTACGTGGAACTCGATGATCGCGTGCTGCCCTTGCTGGGCTGGTCGCGTGATCACCGGCCCGGCCGCAAGCCCGCCCTGGACGATGCTGAGTTACTGTGCCTCGCCGTCGCACAGCAGCTGCTGGGCATCGCCAGCGAGCGGCGCTGGATCCGCTACGCCCGCAGCCACCTGGCCGGGCTGTTCCCGCGGCTGCCCGGCCAGTCCGGGTACGGCAAGCGGCTGCGCGCCAGCGGCGGGCTGCTGTCGGCGGTGATCACCGAGCTGGCCCGCGACACCGCCTCCTGGCATGACCTGCTGCGCCTGGTCGACTCCACCCCGCTGCCCTGCGCGGCCAGCCGGGAGACCGTGCGCCGCTCCGACCTGGCCGGGCACGCCGGGTACGGGTACTGCGCCAGCCACTCCCGCTGGTTCTGGGGCCTGCGCCTGTACCTGATCACCACCGCCGACGGTATGCCCGTCATCTGGGGCCTGGCCCATCCCGGCACCGGCGAGCGCGAGGTCACCCGCGCCCTGCTCGAACGCGACGGCGAGCTCATCCGCGCCGGGCAGGTCATCCTCGGCGACAAGGGCTTCGCCGGCCGTGACTTCGAGGCCTTCATCACCGGCCAGCTGGGCGCGCACCTGATCCGCCCCGACCGCAAGGACGAGACTCCCCGGTTCGGGAACCTCGCCCGCCAGCGCCAGTGGATCGAGGCGATCTTTGACACCCTCAAGGGCCAGCTCACCCTCGAAAACCACGGCGGCCGGACCCTCGCCGGCGTCTATGCCCGCGTCGCCGCCCGGCTCCTCGCTCTCGCCGCCGCCATCTGGCACAACTGCCGCATCGCCGCGCCCGTCAAGCGATCGCTCACTGCCTACGACCACTGAAGATCAATAGGACTCACTCATCTAGCTTGCGGCCGACCGGCGGCCGGCTGTATTGCCGCGGCCGACCACGGTGCGTATCGCGTCCAGTTCCTCGTCGCTCACCCGATCCAGGAAGCGGTGCAGGGTCAGCCGCTGGTCGCTAGCTGACCGCAGGATCTCGGCCATCAGCCTCGCGTCATGGTCCTCGCGGCGCTCGGCCGACCAGTACCGCCAGGCGCGGCCGTGTTTCTCCCGCTGCAGCACGCCCTTGCCGTGCAGGATCGTCATCACGGTCATCACCGTGGTGTAAGCGACCGGCCGGCCGTAATGCAGGCGCTCCCGCACCTCCCGGACCACCCACGGCCGCTCCTGAGACCAGATCACGTCCATGATCGCGCTCTCTAGCTGGCCGAACTCGCGCACTGCTCGCCACCTCCGGCTGCACAGCTAAGCATGGCGAGCCGACCAGCGAGCCCGGTCAGGTGCGGGATTACCACCCGGCGGAGCACGAAAACCGCACCCGGATGGCGGAAGCTACTCCGGCACCTCGAGGTCCGCCAGCCCGGTGCCAGCCAGCCCGGTGCCAGCCAGCCCGGTGCCAGCCAGCCCGGTGCCAGCCAGCCCGGTGTTAGCCAGTTCCGTGCCCGCCGCTGGCGCGCGATCCGGCGTGGCGCTCGCGCGATCCGGCGTGCCGTTCGCGCGATGCCGCCGCACCGACCACACCACGACGGCCGCGACCACGGCAACGCCCAGCGCGATGGCCAGGCCGGTGCCGACCCGCTTCTCGACTACCGCATACGCCGATCCCGCCAGATAGCCGAGCAGGCAGTAGCCCGCCCCCCAGATCAGGCCGCCCAGCACGTTGTAGACGGCGAAGGTTCGGTACCTCACTCCGGACGCGCCGGCGGCGGCAGGCATAAGAGCACGGACGATGGCAACGAACCGGCCGATCAGCACGGCGGCGCCGCCGCGCTTGTTCAGTACCGCCCTGGCCTTATCGGTACCGCCCTGCACCCGCCGCAGCACCCTGGCGGCGAACAACCGGTCGCCCATCCGCTTGCCGACCTCATAGCCGATGAACGGGCCGGCGATAGCGGCGGCCACGACGATAACGATCAGGACGGGCAGCGACACATGCCCACGGCTCGCCAGCACGCCGCCGAGCACGACGGCGATCTCGCCTGGAAGCACGAAACCGACGAAGACCGCTGTCTCACCGAATACCAGCGCGGCGATGACCAGGTAGGCGACCCAGCCGGTCAGGTTGGTCAGGCCGCTCGTCAGCGCAGTCACGTTCGTAATCCTCTCCTGGCCCGCTGCCCGGCGCTCGGCGGCAGCTGCGGCCGCGTCACCGGGCCTTGCGCGAGCTGGTCGTGATCTAGTAGGAAATCATGGGTCGCGCACGGCACCGGGAAGGGGACGAGGATGCAAGGATCCTCGCAGCCACCTGCGTCTGGGCTGGTGAGCGGCGGCTTCGTGCGGCCCGCTGGCGGCTTCGCCGGTCGCGGCAGTGCCGACATCACCGGCCGGATAAGCCGGGATGGCTCATCCGGGTTCCCCGCTGAGCCCGGTCGGTACCAGCTGTATGCATCGCTTGCGTGCCCTTGGTCACACCGCGCCCTGATCGTTCGCCGCCTGCTTGGGCTGGAACGGGTCATCGGGCTGAGCCTCACTCATCCAGTGGTGACAGAGCACGGCTGGCGTTTCCCTGACGAGACCGGCGGTCGCGACCCGCTGACGGGGGCGCAGTACCTGTCAGAGCTCTACCTGGCTGCCGACCCAGGTTACGTGAACCGGGCAACGGTGCCGCTGATCTGGGACAGCAGGACCCAGCGCATCGTCACCAACGACTTCGCTCAGATCACCGTCCAGCTCGAGACTGAGTTCGCCGAATTCCGCCGGCCAGGCGCGCCGGACCTCTACCCGGCGCCGTTGCGTCGTGAGATTGACGCGCTGGCCACGCTGATTTACCACACCGTCAATACCGGGGTGTACAAGGCCGGGCTCGCGCCGACGCAGGCGGTCTATGAAGAGGCATTCGACGCGCTGTTCACCACGCTGGACGCGCTCGAGGAGCGGCTAGCCAGGCGCCGGTACTTGCTAGGCGGACAGCTCACCGAGGCGGACGTGCGCCTGTACCCGACGCTGGCCAGGTTCGATGCGGTGTACTACGTGCACTATAAATGCAATTTGCACCGACTTGCCGACTACCCGTATCTGTGGGCGTATGCACGTGACCTGTACCAGCGGCCGGGGTTCGCCGACACTACCGACTTCGCGCAGATCAAGCGCCACTACTACCAGACCGAGACGGCGATTAACCCGTCGGGAATCGTGCCGAAAGGCCCGTACGTGAGCTGGCTGGAGCCGCACGACCGGGATCGCATGGCGGGCTGAGGTCGCCGCAGTGCTGCTGACGACCGCTCACGGCCGGCACTGAGTAACTTCCGGGTTACCCGTTCCCTGCCTCCGGCTTCGCCCAGCAGCATGGCGGTCAGGCGGCGGCCGGCAGGTAGCCTTGGGGTGCGCGATAACTTGCCAAATACAGCTCTGGAAGTGGGCGATGTCCGCCGTGTCAGCTGAGTCCCCGCGCGGGTCCGCGGATCTCCTGAATTCGTCAGCTAGCGCCGCGCAGGCGGCCGCGAACCCGCCGGCCAACGGCGGTAGCGCTCGAGCGGATTTCGGCCCCAATCAGTGGCTCGTGGACGAGCTTTACCAGCGCTACCTGACCGACCCCGGCTCCGTAGATCAAGCCTGGTGGAGCTTCTTCGCCGACTATCAGCCCCAGCCGGATACCGCGACCTCGCAGCCGGCGGCTACCGACGAGGCCGGGTCAGCTGGCGCGGCACCCCCGTCGGCCACCAGCCAGCCGGCGGCCGCGTCAGCCGCGCCGCCCTCGCCCGCCACCGGAGCCAGGCCGGCGGCCGGCCCCGGTACCCAGGCTGTGCCAGCCGGCAACCAGCCAGGAAGTGGCTCAGGCACCCAGGCGGCGCCCGACGCCGCCGCCGTTCCTGCGGGTTCGGCTCGTCCAGACACTCAGGCAGTCACGCCCGGCAGCGCTAGGACCGCGGGCGCGGGCACCGTGGGCGGCACGGCCGCGGGCGGGCCGGCCGGAGCGCCAGCTACCGCCGCCGGCGCATCCGGCGCCAGTCCCGAGCTAACCGTGCGGTTGCGGGGAGCCTCGGCAAGGACGGCGGCCAACATGGCGGCCAGCCTGACCGTGCCGACCGCAACAAGCGTCCGTGCAGTGCCAGCCAAGCTTCTGGTGGACAACCGGATCGTCATCAACAACCATCTCGCTCGCGGCCGGGGCGGGAAGATCTCCTTCACGCACCTGATCGGCTACGCGATAGTCCGCGCGCTGGCCATCGCGCCGGAGATGAACAACTCCTACACCGAGATCGACGGCAAGCCGGCGATGGTCGAGCCGGAGCACGTCAATCTCGGGCTCGCGATCGACGTGCGCAAGGACGACGGCTCCAGGCAGCTGCTGGTCCCGAGCATCAAGAACGCGGAGTCTCTCGACTTCCGGCAGTTCTGGATGGCCTACGAGGACGTCATCAGGAAGGCGCGGACGGGCAAGCTCGCAGTCGAGGACTTCGCCGGGACCACCATCAGCCTCACCAACCCGGGCACGATCGGAACTGAGCACTCAGTGCCGCGGCTGATGCCTGGCCAGGGCTGCATCGTCGGCGTTGGCGCCATGGAGTACCCGGCCGCCTACCAGGGGGCGTCGGCCGAGACGATGGCGCGGCTGGCGATCAGCAAGACCGTCACGATTACCTCGACTTACGATCACCGGATCATCCAGGGTGCGCAGTCCGGCGAATTCCTCCGGATCGTGCACGAGCTGCTCCTCGGCGGTGACGGCTTCTACGACGACGTATTCCTGTCGCTGCGCATCCCTTACGAGCCGGTCCGCTGGGTGCAGGACATTCCGGCCGGGCACGAGGACGACATCAGCAAGGCAGCGCGGGTGCATGAGCTCATTCATGCCTACCGCGTGCGCGGTCACCTGATGGCGGACACCGATCCGCTGGAGTACCGCCAGCGAAAGCATCCTGACCTGGACATCAACCAGCACGGGCTGACGCTGTGGGACCTGGAGCGCGAGTTCGCCACCGGCGGGTTCGGCGGCAAGCCGCGGATGCACCTGCGGGAGATCCTCGGCGTGCTGCGCGACTCCTACTGCCGCACCGTCGGCGTGGAGTACATGCATATCCAGAACCCGGAGGAGCGGGCCTGGATCCAGGCCCGGGTGGAGCGGCCGCATGCCAGGGCCGACCACGACGAGCAATTGCGCATCTTGTCGAGGCTGAACGTGGCCGAGGCCTTCGAGATGTTCCTGCAGACCAAGTTCGTCGGCCAGCGCAGGTTCTCGCTGGAAGGCGCGGAAGCGCTTATCCCGCTGCTGGACGCCGTGCTGACCGCCGCCGCTGGTGAGAGCCTGCACGAGGCTGTCATCGGCATGGCACATCGCGGACGGCTCAATGTCCTCGCCAACATCGTCGGCAAGTCTTACGCGCAGATCTTCCAGGAGTTCGAGGGGAATATCGACCCGGCCACCACGCATGGCTCCGGTGACGTGAAGTACCACCTGGGCGCCGAGGGCAAGTACCACGGTGCGGACGGGTCGCAGATCCCCACGTCGCTGGTCGCCAACCCGAGTCACCTCGAGGCGGTGGATCCGGTCACCGAGGGCGTGGTTCGCGCGAAGCAGGACGTCCTCGACATGGGCGAGCCGGGCTTCACCGTGCTGCCCGTGCTCATCCACGGCGACGCGGCGTTCGCCGGGCAGGGCGTGGTGGCCGAGACGCTGGAGCTATCGCAGCTGCGCGGCTACCGCACCGGTGGCACCGTGCATATCGTGGTGAACAACCAGGTCGGCTTCACGACCTCGCCCGCAGAGTCCCGGTCGAGCGTGTACAGCACCGACGTGGCGCGCGCGATCCAGGCGCCGATCTTCCACGTAAACGGCGATGACCCAGAAGCGGTAGTGCGAGTCGGCAGGCTCGCGTTTGCCTACCGCCAGGCTTTCGCCAAGGACGTCGTCATCGACATGATCTGCTACCGCCGCCGCGGTCACAACGAGACAGATAACCCGTCGTTCACCCAGCCGATCATGTACGACCTCATCGACGCGAAGCGCTCCACGAGGAAGCTGTACACCGAGGCGCTGATCGGCCGCGGCGACATCACCATGGAAGAAGCGGAGCAGGCGCTGCGCGATTACCAGCTTGAGCTGGAGCGTGCATTCACCGAGACCAAGGACGCGATCAGCAGGCCGGCTGAGCCTGGCGCACTGGCTCGGCCGCGGCCGGTGGCTGATTCGCCGGCTGACCACGCGGTCGTGCCGACCGCGATAAGCGCCGAGACGATCAAGCGGATTATCGATACTCAGGTTTCGCTGCCCGCTGGCTTCACTGTGCACCCCCGCCTGCTGCCGCAACTGCAGCGCCGGGCGGCGATGGTCGAGCAGGATGAGATCGACTGGGGCACTGGCGAGCTCCTCGCCTTCGGCTCGGTGCTGATCGATGGGCACGCAGTGCGGCTGATCGGCCAGGACTCGCGCCGTGGCACGTTCGGCCAGCGGCACGCTGTCCTCGTCGACCGGAATACTGGTGCGGAATACACCCCGCTCAAGGCCTTCAACAGCCCGTCGGCGAAGCTCCACATCTACGACTCGCTGCTCTCGGAGTATGCGGCGGTCGGGTTCGAGTACGGCTATTCGGTGGCACGGCCGGATGCGCTGGTCTGCTGGGAGGCGCAGTTCGGTGACTTCGTCAACGGTGCGCAGACCATCCTCGATGAGTTCATCAGTTCCGGCGAGCAGAAGTGGGGCCAGCGTTCGGGCGTTGTGCTGCTGCTGCCGCACGGCTACGAGGGCCAGGGCCCGGATCACTCGTCGGCCCGGGTTGAGCGCTTCCTGTCACTGTGCGCCCAGGACAACATGACCGTGGCCATGCCGAGTACTCCGGCGAGCTACTTCCACCTGCTGCGCTGGCAGGCGCTGTCCGGCCGGATCAAGCCACTGATCGTCTTCACGCCGAAGTCGCTGCTCCGGCTCAAGGCCGCCGTCTCGACGACCGCGGACTTCAGCACCGGTTCGTTCGCTCCGGTGCTACCGGACCCGGCAGCTGGCGACCCGGCGGGGATCAGCCGCATCGTGATCAGCTCAGGCAAGGTTTCCTACGATCTGGCCGAGCGGCGGCGCGCCACCGGCGCAACCGGCACGGCGCTGCTCCGGGCGGAGCGGCTCTACCCGCTGCCTGCCGAGCAGATCGCGGCTGAAGTCGCAAAATACCCCGCCAGCGCCGAGGTGACGTGGGTGCAGGAGGAGCCGGCGAACATGGGCGGCTGGCCGTATATGGCCCTGCACTTGCCCGAGGTCGTCGGCAGGCGGGTGACCCTGGTGTCCAGGCCCGAAAGCTCAGCGCCAGCGACCGGCTCGGCCAAGGCACATGCCGCCGAGCAGGCCGCCATCATGGATGCGGTCTTTGGCCGGAACGGCTAGCCGGTGTACTTCACTGACCGTGGCATCGAGGAGCTCGAGGAGCGGCGCGGACAGGAACAGGTGGCTGTTAGCTGGCTCGCCGAGCGGCTGCGCGACTATGTTGACGAGCATCCCGACGCGGAGGCGGTCGTCGACCGCCTGGCCAGCTGGCTGGCCAGGCTCGACGATGAATCCGACGACTAAGCGCCGCGGCGTTGTGGCGCCGGCCCTGCCCGGGACGGCGAGCGGCGCCGCTGCTCTGGGCCGGTAGCGGCACCGCTCTCGACCGGTTGCGCGGCCGCTCTCGACCGGTTGCGGCGCCGTTGCGACGGGTTGCGGCGGCTCCCCGGACTCAGCCCGCCAAACACGATACATCTTGACTTTCGGCCGTCGCGACATATCGTATCTGGTGAGGGACTACGATCTGCTGAACAATGGCCACGTCTGGCCATGCGATAGTTGGCCAAAGGCTGGCGGTGAGGTGAAGTGAGCCCGGTATTCAGGCACGGCAGACTTCGGCTGTACTTGCTGAAGCTGCTCGATGAAGCGCCCCGACACGGTTACGAAGTCATCCGGCTGCTGCAGGACCGGTTCATGGGCGTCTATGCGCCATCCCCCGGCACTATCTATCCGCGGCTGGCCAGGCTAGAGGAAGACGGCCTGGTCACGCATGAGGAGGTAGACGGCAAGAAGGTCTACAGCATCACCGATAAGGGCCGCGAGGAGATCCGGGGACGGCTCGGCGAGCTCGCAGACCTGGAAGACGAGCTGACCGAATCGCTGCGCGACGTTGCCAGGGAGATTTCCGAGGACGTCAGGGACACCGTACGCAGCATCCGGGAAGAACTCGCATCGGCTGCCCGGGAGTTCCGGGGCGCTGATACAGGCAAGCCGGCCCGGGCAGCGTCCGGTCGCGATGAAGCGCCATCCGACTCCGGCCAGGCCGAGCCGGGTCCCCGCGGGCGGGCCCGCGACCGCGGTAGCGACGAAGCTCAGCGCATCAGGGAAGAGGCGCGACGGGCCCGCGAGCAGATGCGCGAGAGTTTCCGCGCGCACGGGCGCAGCCGCGGCGACTGGGCAGCCTGGCAGGAGCGATACGGCAGGCACAACTGGGCAGGCTGGTCGTGGTCGGACTGGGCGAACGGCAACAGCGACTTCGGCGAGGCAGGCAAGCCAGGCGCCGCCGATCAGGAGGCAGCGCCGAGCGGGGCCGACCAGCGGGGGCCAGCCGACACCGGAGACCGGCCCAGGCGGGGCGGCCCGAATCCGTTCAGCGACCTTGAGCGAATCGCGATCCAGTTCGCTACCGAGTTGCGAGCGGCAGCCAGGCAGACCGGCAACATCGGCGAGCGCTCGCTGAACGATCTGCGAGACATCCTGACCGATACCATGGCGAAGGTCAGAGCTGAGGTATTCGCCGATACCAGCCCGGCTGGACGGTCTGGCGACAGCACCGAGCGCGCAGCTACCGGTCAGCCAGCCGCTCCGTCCGGGCCAGCGGCGGCCGCTACCCCTCCTGGCGCTCCGGCTGGCGGACCGTCAAATCATGGCGCGGCTGGCCAGTCAGCAGGTACGGCTGACGAGGACGAACGCCACCCAACGCCGTAGCCGCCTGCCTGACCGCTGGTTGCCTGCCAACTGTCGCTGCCTGTGCCATGGCGATCCGCTCAGATCGCGGGCTGCGTCACGATGTGCGGAAGCGGTCCGCGCGATGCCGCCAGCGCGGACTTGATCTCCCGGATGACCTCTCGGTTGGCTACCCGCAGCCGGCGCGGCGGGAACCGTAGTACCAGGATGCCCTCGGCGGTCATTCGGTCGTGTCTGGCCAGCGTGTGCTCCCAGTCCGCCGGCGCGAAATGCCATGCCTTGGAGTCCACCTCTGCCGCCACTCCGGCTGCGGGCCACCAGGCGTCAGGCGATGCGAGGAACTCGTTCCCGATGAACAGTCGAGCGTTGTAGAGCGGGGCGGGCAGTCGTGATTCCACGATGATTCTTCGCAGGTCAGCCTCGGCCGTCGACCGCACGCCCTCGCCGACTTCTGCAAGCGCCATCCGAAGTCGAGCTGAGCCAGCCACCGGGCCCCTCTCCAGCTCGGTAGCCAGCTGCACGACGTGCACTTTCCCGCTCTGCACGCCGGCCGCCACCACCGCGCGAACGTCCGTCAGGCTGGTCAGCTGGCGCGCCGCGTCGATGATCGCCCGGTCCACCGGCGCATAAGTCACCGGGCCGTCCGTATAAGCCGCACGCGGCAGCACGCTGGTTCGCCGCAACCGGGCAAAGCCTGCGTCGATCTTCTGGTTGCGCAGCGGCACCAGCACGTCGACCATGTCGCGGTGCTTGACGGGAAGACCGTGCCAGCCGAGAGCAGCTGAGCCGGTGACAGCGATAGCCCGGCCGGCGTAGAGATAGGCTGCGGTCGCCCGCTGCGCCTCGGTGAGCTGGCCGCCCCGATCCAGGTAGACACCAGGCAGCACGACCTGCCATGGGCCGTCCGGCCGAGTCCGGTACCTCACCGCCATCTCCGACATGCGGAGTGCGCGTGCCTGGCTGCGCGTGATGATTCCGTGCTGCTTGCACAAGGTCTCGGCTAGAGCCGCTTGATCAAATCGTGCTAGCCGTGGCATGCCGGCCAGATTGCCAGCGAGCACCGACAGAATCACCCGGCCGAGCGGCCCCCGTCCCGCACCGATCCGTGCCTAGCCACGGGCTACCGGCGCACTGAGCGTGGCGATCCTGCTCGTTTGGCGTCGCTGTGAGAGGACCGCTAATAGTGCGACGGCGTTGTGGGAGCCACGCTAAACGCCCGCGGCTTTCGGTGGCGCGGGAGCGAAGCAGGGCCGACCGGGACTGCCCGCAACGACCGGCTCGCCCAGCGATACGGCAAATCGGCAGGGTACGCACCGGACACCAGAAGCTATGCAGGGAAATGTGAATGGATCTGAGATAAAGAGCCCCACCGGGTCATTGCTGGCTGTGCCATACTCGATCGGGGAAGCGGCCTCCCTGACGGAACGCACGCGGGTAAGGACCGTAGTGAACCTCTCGTCGTATGCAGAGCTAGCGGTTCGCCTCGCCAACACCGCTGATCAGGCTCCCGGAGAGCCCGACTCGCTCGGCACTCCTGAGGCATGCGCCAAAGTTCTTGGCGACTGCCTCACTGGACCAGTCACCCGGCGCGATCTTGTCGTGCTCCAGCACCTGCGAGACGAGTTCGCGGCCATCTTTACCTCGGCGGCGACCGGCGACGACAATGGCGCGATTGCCCGAATGAACTCGCTGCTGATCCAGTACCCGATCCAGCCTGAGCTAGTTAGTCATGATGACCAGCGCTGGCATGTTCACCTGGCCGCACATGGCTCGGTCGCGGACCGGCTCGCTTCAGGAGCGATTATCGGAATGGCGCTGACCGTGTCGTTGTACGGCGTCAACAGGCTGGGCGTCTGCGCGATCGCCTCCTGCCACCGGGTTTTCATCGACTCTAGCCCTGGCCGGTCGCGTCGCTACTGCACGGAGCACGTGACCGTAAAGGGCAACGTGAGCACCCTGCGCCGGCAGCCTGCCGCGGAGCCCGGTCGGGCCACCCCGGCCGCGAGCTAACCCGGCCCGCGACCAGGCCGAACGCCGCCTGACTGCCGCGCGACCTGACTGCCGCGCGACCTGACTGCCGCGCGACCTGACTGCCGCGCGACCTGACTGCCGCGCGACCTGACTGCCGCGCGACTATCCGCCCGCGGATGCAGCTAGTGCATTGTGCACTGGCTGGCACGCTCGCTAACCGATCCAGCAAAGCTAAACCGGTTAGCCCAGGCCAGCCCGCGGACTAATGCCGACCCTGCGGCTGACCGGCTCGTTACTTTTTCTTTACACGCATGCTACCGGCGGCGACGCCTGCATGGTTGGCAATGCCCTGGCCGCATGCCCGCTGACCTCGCATTATGCAACAACCGCGAGTCTCGAACGCGGGCCGATGTGCAACGTTTTAGTGACGCACGTTACCGAAATGACGCCAAGTGACTTCTTCTCATCGACCAAGTCGATCATTACCATGAGCCCTACTCCAAGGCCGTATGGCCCACGTATGCGGACCGGAAAGAAGGTTCGAACCATGGCAGCTGAGTCTGTCGCGACAGTTACGAAGCCGACAGATGTCGGCCTCAAACGAGAGATGGGGCTGATCGGCGCGACCTGGTCGTCCGAGACCTCGATCATCGGATCCGGCTGGCTCTTCGGCTCGCTGTTCGCCGCGCAGGCAGCTGGCACCGCCGCGCTGCTCGCCTGGGCGATTGCCGGGGTGATCGTTATCGTCCTCGCGCTCGTGCACGCCGAACTCGGTGGAATGTACCCGGTGTCAGGCGGCACAGCGAGGTTCCCGCACTTCGCTTTCGGCAGCATCTCGGGGATCTCGTTCGGCTTCTTCTCCTGGCTGCAGGCGGTCTGCGTGGCGCCGATCGAGTGCTTCGCCGTGATGCAGTACGGGCAGTACTGGTTCGACGCGCACAACATCCAGATCTATGACTCGACGACGAAGGTCACCACCGGGCTTGGCTTCGTTCTCACCATCGTCCTGATGGCGATCTTCACCGCGATCAACTTCCTCGGGATGCGCCTGTTCAGCAGGGTGAACAGCGGCATTACCTGGTGGAAGGTCGCGATCCCGGTGCTCGCGATCGTCGTCCTGCTGTTCAAGTTTCACCCGAGCAACCTCGGCGCGGGCGGCGGCTTCATGCCGTACGGGATCAAGAGCGTGTTCGCAGCGATCCCCGGCGCCGGAATCGTGTTCGCCTACCTCGGATTCGAGCAGGCTGACCAGCTCGCTGGCGAGATCAAGGACCCGCAGAAGAACCTGCCGCGGGCCATCATCCTCGCCATCGCGATCGGCACCGCCATCTACATCCTGCTGCAGCTGGTGTTCATCGGCGCGATCCCGCACAGCCTGATCTCCGGCAAGCTGGGCTGGGCCGGGCTTCCGTCCACCAACCCCATCGCCGTCGGGCCGTTCGCCGGCCTGGCTGGCGTGGTCGGCCTCACCTGGCTGGCGGTGGTTCTCCGGATCGACGCGTTCGTGTCGCCGTTCGGCACCGGCCTGATCTACCAGACCTCGACGTCGCGGATCGGCTACGGGCTGGCGCGGAACAGGTACTACCCGCAGATTTTCGCGAAGGTCGACAGGAACGGCGTGCCGTGGTTCAGCCTGATCATGGCGTTCCTGCTCGGGCTGCTGTTCCTGCTGCCGTTCCCGAGCTGGAAGTCGCTGGTCGGCCTCGTCACGTCGGCTTCGGTGCTGATGTACGCGGGCGCGCCGCTGTCACTTGGCGCCTTCCGCAAGCAGGTTCCGGAGGCAAGCCGACCGTACCGGATGCCGATAGCTACGTTCCTGTCGCCGGCCGCGTTCGCCGCTGCCTGCCTGATCATCTACTGGTCGGGCTTCGACACCATCTACAAGCTGGCCATCGCGATCGTGGCCGGCTACGTGCTCATCGGCATCTCGATGGCGTTCGACAAGGACCGTCCGCCGCTGGACTGGAAGTCGGCGCAGTGGCTGCCGTTCTTCCTGATAGGGATGGGCATCATCTCCTGGCAGGGCCGCTACTGCAGCGCTGGCCCGGTCGGTCCCGGCGTTGCCTGCCACGCCACGAACGCGATTCCGTTCTGGTGGGACATGCTGATCGTCGTCGCGTTCTCGCTCATCATCTACTACTGGGCGATGGCCGCAAGGCTGCCCCGTGAGGAGATGCTGAACCTGGTGGACAGGCAGGCAGCGCACGAAGGTACTGGCGCCGCGTCGGCAGCCTGATCCGCAGCAAAGGCTGGCCCCGCTCCCGCTGGGAGCGGGGCCAGTTGCGCTTCTACCGGCGTGACTGCTGCCAGTACCGGACGATGACCGTAGCCACGATCATCTGCACGGGAACGGGGCCGAATATCCGACTGTCCACCACTCCGGCGGCGGGGTTGTCAGACTCCAGCCACCAGCCGTCGGGGAGCTCGCGCGCAGCCCGCTTCACCAGGAACAGATCGGGCCTACCGGGATGGCGCGCCACCACTAGCTGGCCCGGCCGGACCCGCGGCGGCCGGTTCCGGCGCAGTCCGCGCCAGGTCAGTAGCCAGTCGCCGGGGCGAAGCGACGGCTCCATTGACCGCTCCGCGACCGCGACTCGCCATAGCGGCCAGCGCATGCATCCCTCCCGCGTGGGCAGAAATGGCCGACGTTGTACTGTCGGAACCCAAGCCAATGATCTGAGATGAGAGAAGGCGATCAATGAGGCTGCTCGAACGTCTCCTCGCGCCGAAGGCTACCGTGCACGCTCACTGTGACCTCCCGTGCGGCGTCTACGACCCCGCGCAGGCGCGCATCGAGGCCGAGTCCGTGAAGGCGATCTGCCAGAAGTACCAGGACAACTCCGATCCTGAGTTTCGCACTCGCGCTCTGCAGATCAAGGAGGAGCGGTCGGAACTGGTCAAGCATCACCTCTGGGTGCTGTGGACTGACTACTTCAAGCCACCGCACTTCGAGAAGTACCCGCAGCTGCACACGCTGTTCAATTCGGCGACCAAGCTCGCCGGTGCAGGCGGCACCAAGGGCAGCACGGACGTCAGTAAGGCGGACGAACTGCTCGGCAAGATCGAGGAGATCAGCAAGATCTTCTGGGAGACCAAGCAAGGCTGAGCAAGGCACGATACTGATCGGCGGGCCGTTCGCGGCCCGCCGTTCTCAGTAGCAGCGGCATGCGATTGCATAATGACCGAGCCGGCGTCAGATGCAGTCGGATGGTCACTGTAAGTTGCGTGGTGAGGGCAGTGCCTTCGTGCGCGGCTTATCCGGCATCTTTCGGGGAGGGCATTAAGTGACGGAGGAGACCACGACGGCTGCGGTCGCAGCCGCACCGGGCAGCGCCGGCATCACTGCCGGCGCGGGCGGCGCGGGCGGCGCGAGCGCGACCGGCCGCAATCCGGGCGGAGGCGCTGGCGAAGCGGCCGGACCGGTGGCTACCGCTCCTCCTCCGGAGCCCGGCAGCCTGGACCAGGTGGTAGTGCGGATGCCCGCGGACGGCGCGTACCTGTCGGTACTGCGCACTGCCACCGCGGGGCTGGCTGCCCGCCTGGACTTCACCCTCGATGACATCGAGGACCTGCGCATCGCCGTAGACGAGGCGTGCGCCATGCTTCTCGCCCAGGCGATCCCTGGCAGCAGCCTGGAGTGCAGCTTCGCACTCAGTCCAGACGATATGACCATTTCGGTCTCGGTACCGAGCTTGAACCCCCGCACCCCCGCTGGCGACACGTTCGCCTGGACTGTGCTGTCGGCGCTGGCCGGCAGCGTTAAGGCGCAGGCAGGACCCGGAGACAGGCTTGCCATCGTGATGCGCAAGAGCCGCCCGAATTCGGGGTCGGTGTGACGGGGGAAACAGAGGTCGCCTTGACCGAGGAGTTCGAGATGATGTCGACAGCGCCGGCGGCCAGGGGGGGACCTGCGGCTGACGACACCGACAGCGTGCTGCCGGTCGTGCTCGAGCTCAGCGAGAGCGCTGAGCTCGCAGAGGACCTGCCGGCTGCGCCGGCCCGGGCCCAGCACGGCGCGCGCGAGCGCGGGCACGCGCGGGAATTGTTCGAGCGGCTGGCCACGCTGCCGCCTGGCGACGAAGAGCGGCTGCGGATCCGCAGCGAGCTGGTGGAACTGCACCTGCCGCTCGTCGAGTACCTGGCCCGCAGGTTTCGCAACCGCGGCGAATGGCTCGACGACCTGACGCAGGTCGCCACGATCGGCTTGATCAAGTCGATCGACAGGTTCGACCTGGAGCGCGGCGTCGAGTTCTCGACCTACGCGACACCGACGATCGTGGGCGAGATCAAGCGCCACTTCCGGGACAAGGGCTGGGCCGTGCGGGTGCCACGGCGGCTGCAGGAACTCAAGCTCGCGCTGGCTAAGGCCATCGGTGAGCTGGCGCAGAATCTCGGTCGCGCGCCGACCGTCGCCGAGCTGGCCGCACACCTGCAGATGAGCGAGGAAGAGGTGCTGGAGGGCCTGGAGTCCGCCAACGCATATTCGACGGTCTCTCTCGACGCACCGGATTCCGGCGATGACGACGCTCCGGCCGTGGCCGAATCGCTCGGTATGGTCGATGAGGCCCTGGAAGGCGTGGAGTACCGCGAGTCGCTGAAGCCGCTGCTAGAGCAGCTACCGCCGCGAGAGAAGCGGATCTTGCTGCTCAGGTTCTTCGGCAACCTGACTCAGTCGCAGATCGCTACCGAGCTCGGTATCTCGCAGATGCATGTGTCCAGGCTGCTGGCCAGGACGCTGGCCCAGCTGCGGGAAGGCCTGACAAGCGACGACTAGCCGGGCGGCTACCCTCCCCGGCATGCCGCTACCCGCGCGCGCATGCGGCTACCGCACCTCGGCGTGCGCTACCCACCTCGGCATGCGCTTACCCAATCCGGCATGTGGAAGGGCTTGGGCAGTTAACGCGGATTGCGGCTTTTTGGCGGGTCGGGCTTTGCCGTCCGCCCTGGCGTCAGCGTTTCCACGCTGGCAGGCGCCAGCAACGCCGCGAACCCGCCAATGGCTAGCAGAACGGCCGGAATGCCCCAGTCATACCTGCCGGCCTGCAGCAGGTAAATGGCCACCACGCCAGAGAACAACTGGGTCAGCAGCGCCGGTGTCCGGGACCAGCGCCGGCCGCGCTGCAGGCCGCGCGCAACCAGGCCGAGAGCGGCCGCAGTGCCGATCCCGATCAGCGTCAGGGCTATGCCGCTGGCGCGCTCGTAGGATCGACCGGAGCCGGTGTCGATTCCGGCCAGGATGGAAGCTGCCAGCACCCCCGCTGCCTCGGCAGCTTGCACTATCGCCGCGTACAGGACGCTGCGCGGCGTGGCCACCGGCTGCGCCAGCTCGGCCGGGCCGACTGCCTGGGCTGCGCCGGCAGCATGGGCCGGACGGGGCGCCTGGGCCGGACGGGGCGCTGACGGCGGGTGCGCGGCGGGCTGGCTAGCCTGGGCCCGTGCGCGCGCTTTTGATCGTGAACCCACACGCCACCTCCACAACCCGGCAACGACGCGATGTCATCGTCCGGGCGCTTGCCTCCGCCGTCGACCTCGAGGTCGTGGAGACACGTTACCGGGGAGAAGCCACCAAGCTTGCCGCGACCGCGGCTGCCGACAAATTCGGGCTCGTGATGACCCTCGGCGGGGACGGCACCGTGAACGAAGCGGTGAACGGCATCCTCGGCAATGCCGACGACGCCGGCTCCCGGCTGGATGCCGCCGACTTGCCGGCGCTGGCGGCGCTGCCGGGCGGCAACGCGAACGTGTTCACCCGCTCGCTGCAGGTGCCGTCCGATCCGGTCGACGCGGCCGGGCGGCTCATCGAGGACCTGGCCAGCGGCCGTGAACGGTGCATCGGGCTCGGCACCGCCAACGGCAGGTATTTCACCTTCAACGCTGGCCTCGGCCTTGACGCGGAGGTCGTCCGGGCGGTCGAGGGCAGGCGGGCGGACGGGCAGGTGCTCACGACCGCCCTGTTTTTCACTACGGCACTAGGTCAGTATTACCGGGTCACCGATCGCCGCCATCCGGCCATCTCGATTACCGAGCCGGCCGAATTGTGCCCGGACCCGGCTTACCTATGCATCGTGTCGAATTCCGCGCCCTGGACCTATCTCGGCCGCAGGCCGGTGAATCCGAGCCCGGAGGCGAGTTTCGATACCGGTCTGGACCTGATGGCGCTGCGCCGGATGGGCACCGTCAGCACGCTGCGGACGCTGCGGCAGATGCTGGCTGACCGGACCGGTCCGCCGCGCGGGCGGGCCGTGATGGCCGGTCATGACCTCGGCTCGATCGTGCTGCAGGCCGACCGCCCGGTGGCATTCCAGGTCGACGGCGAGTACATGGGCGAGGTGGAGGAGGCCAGGTTTCAGTCCGTGCCGCGCGCGCTGCGCGTCATCGGCCTGCCCGAGCGCTAGCATTCGCAGATTAAGGGCGATTAGCCACCGGCCATTGCTCACAGATGCGGCATATTGGAGTAATGGCTGTATAAGCCGTGGCTTAGCGGTCGAGCGCTTACGTCCGGCACTGTGCCCATGCCAGTCATGTGACTGATCTGACACCGAAATCCTGCCGAACCTTTGCCCAAGGCTCTTGCGGTTGATCGCCGACCTTGAGAAGGTTGTAACGCTCCTGGTGAACGGTGCGTTCGCGCGCCATGCCGGGCTGGCGACGCTTCGGCGGGCGCGGTCCGGCTTCGTTATACCGCGGAGTGGCCGGAGCGCAGGTCCGGCTCGGTGTCACCGGCAGGGCTCGGTGCCGCTGGTTCGCACGGCTTAGCCTGAAAGTCACGGCCTAGCTGGGTAACCGCAGCGTTTCCGGGTAGCTACGGTGTCGCCGGTGTCAGGCAAGCACCGCCGATATACCAGTAAGCCAAGATCGACTAGCAAAAGCGCACGTACCTGACATAGAACTTAGCTCGTGAAATCGTTCACAAGCGCGACGGAGCGCACAGGCCCGGTCAGGACCTGAGCTCAAGGAGGAGTGGAACTCATGGACTGGCGTCACCATGCCGCCTGCCGTGACGTGGACCCGGAGCTTTTCTTCCCGATCGGGAACACCGGGCCTGCGCTACTCCAGATCGACGAGGCCAAGCAAGTGTGCCAGCGGTGCAAGGTCATGGAGCCTTGCCTGCAGTGGGCGCTCGACAGTGGCCAGGACGCCGGTGTCTGGGGCGGACTTAGCGAAGATGAGCGGCGCGCGCTTAAGCGCCGCAGCAGGGTAGCTGCGCGCGCGGGAGCCTGACGCAGCTCGGCAAGACCAGTACGGCAAGACCAGGTCAGTAAGACGCAGCGGAATGAGCTGCGCCGCATCCCGACGGGCATGGCGGCGCAGCTGCGGTCCGGGCGAGAGATCGTCACCCGCCTGGCGTTCAGCCCGGCACAACGCAATCGCCTCAGCCCATTGCGACATCTAGCGGCAGTTCGACCAGAACCCGCGTACCGCCGCCGTCCCGCGGCGCAATCTCCAGCCTGCCATCGAGTTCTGTCAGCACGAGCGTGCGCACGATCTGCAGGCCGAGGCTAGCTGTCGAGTCGAGACTGAAACCGGCCGGAAGCCCGGTGCCATTGTCCGAAACGGTCACCGTCAGCCAGCCGGCCGTGCGCACCGCGGTGATCTCCAGGCAGCCGGTCGCCGCATGACCCGGCCCGCTCAGGCCGTGCTGGAGCGCGTTCTGCAGCAACTCGGTGAGCACCAGCGCGAGTGGCGTCGCCACCAGTGCAGGCAGCATGCCGAACTCGCCCCGCAACGCCGGTGTCACTCTCGACTCGGGCGCGGATACTTCCACCGCCATCAGCGCCACCCGGCTGGCGATGTCATCGAAGTCCGCCACCTCGTCGGGCACATGCGACAGCGTCTCGTGCACGATGGCGATCGATCCGACCCGGCGGACGGCCTCTTCCAGGGCAGCTCTCGCCTCGGGCGCCTGAAGCCGCCGGGCCTGCAGCCTCAGCAGAGCTGCGACAGTCTGCAGGTTGTTTTTGACCCGGTGGTGAATTTCCCGGATTGTCGCGTCCTTGGTCAGCAGCTCCCGTTCCCGGCGGCGGAGCTCCGTCACGTCCCTGAGCAGGATCAGCGCGCCGGCCCGTGTTCCGTCCACGACCAGCGGAATGGTCCGCAGCTGCACTACCGACCCGTTCGCCTCCACCTCCGTCTCGGCGTGTGCCCGGCCGCTCGCGGCCACCATCAGGGAGTCGTCTCGTGCCTCGCGGTTGGCGCACAGCCTGGCCGTCAGCGGCCCGAGTGGCTTGCCGACCAGGTCAGCGGTCAGGCCTAGCCTGCGATAGGCCGACAGCGCATTCGGGCTGGCATAGGTGACCTTGCCAGTCCGGCTGAGCCGCAGCATCCCGTCACCGACCCTCGGTGACCGGACCAGCGCCGGTTCCTCGCCCTGGCCAGGGAACATGCCAGCCGCAACCATCTGGGCCAGGTCGTCAGCGGCGCGCAGGTAGGCCAGGTCGAGGCGGCTCGGGGTGCGAGCCGAGCTCAGGTTCGTAGACCGCTCGATCACCGCGATGACTGCATCACCGCTGCGCACCGGAATGGTCTCGTGCCGGACCGGCACTCCCCTGGTCCACTCCGGATCGCCTTCCCGGCAGATCCGCTTCTCCAGGTAGGAGGCGGCCAGGAACGGCTGCTCAGCGCCGGGCCGCCGGGTTCCGACGATGTCATCGGGCAGCGCAGTCGGTGCCGTAGTCGGCCGCATCTGGGCCAGCGCCAGCCAGCTGCCGCCGGCCGGCCACGCCTCTCCGGCGTCGTCGGAGCCGGACTCCGCGCTAGCGACCGCCGGACGGGCAGTGGCTGCCTGCTGGCGCTCGTCGGCCAGGGGTGCCCACAGCACCAGGTCGGCGAAGGACAGGTCGGCAAGCAGCTGCCAGTCCGAGACCAGGGCGTGCAGCCAGTCCAGCCGCGCACCGCGGATCCCGGCCTGGTCGGCGAGGTCGGCAAGAGTTGGCACCCAGCCATCATCCCAGGCCGGACGTTCGTCGTGGGACAACCCGAAGCGGACACTGATGCGACCGGCTACCTGCTGGTAACGTCGCCGCCATGACTGAGGAACAGCGCCCTGCCCATGGCGGCGCGCAGGCCGTGGCAGCGGCCCGCCGGCACGGTGTCACCACCATGTTCACCCTCTCTGGCGGGCACGTGTTCCCGGTATATGACGGGGCTGTGACGGCCGATCCGCCGATGCCTATCGTCGATGTCAGGCACGAGCAGACCGCGGTATTCGCAGCCGAGGCAACCGCGAGGCTGACCCGAGCGCCAGGGTTCGCCGTGCTCACCGCTGGGCCAGGCGTTACTAACGGGGTCAGCGGGATCACCACCGCACACTTCAACGGCTCACCCGTCGTCGTCCTCGCGGGCCGGGCGCCGGACGGCCGCTGGGGCTCAGGCAGCCTCCAGGAACTCGATCATCCGCCGTTGCTGGCGCCGGTGACCAAGCGGGCTTGGACCGAGCACGTTCCCGGCCAGGTTGGGGTCGCGGTCGACGAGGCCTTCGCCCTCGCTGGCGCGCCGCATCGCGGGCCGGTCTTCCTCGACGTGAGCCTCGAAGCCTTGTTCGGCGCTGCGGCCCCCGCCACCGGCGCGGGCGCGACCCCGGCACCGGCAGCGGCGAGTGCGGCCGGCAGGGCCACTGCGGCAGCGGCTGGCATGCCCGCCGACACTGCGGCTCGCGTCAGTCAGGCCGCGCCCGATCCGCTGGCCATTGCCGGAATCGCACGGTTGCTGGCTGCCGCTAGCAAGCCGGTGCTGATCCTGGGCTCTGATGTCTGGCTGGACCAGGCTGAGCACGCGGCCAGGGCCGCCGCCGAGCGGCTTCAGCTGCCCGTAGTGGCCAACGGGCAGGGCCGTGGCATCCTGCCAGCGGGTCACCCGCTGCTGGTCACCAGGGCTCGCTCGACCGCGCTCGGTGAGGCTGACCTGGTGCTGGTGGCGGGCACCCCGCTGGACTTCCGGCTGGGCTACGGCCAGTTCGGCGGCCGGAACGGGGCGCCGCCGGCCAGGGTCGTGCACCTGATAGACGCCGCCAGCCAGCTGGCAACCCACTGCGAGCTGGCGGGTGCGGCCTGGGGCGAGCTGACCGCGATCTTCACCGGCCTGGCGGACGCCACACCGCGGCGGTCCGGCGGACCGGTCTGGAGCCAGGACTGGCTGCCCAGGCTGCAGGCTGCCTGCGAGCAGGCCGTGGCCGCCGATGAGCGGCTGCTGCACAGCGATGCGAACCCGATCCACCCGCTCCGCATCTACGGTGAGCTGGCCGCGCTGCTCGAACCGGACGCAGTGGTGATCGGAGATGGCGGGGATTTCGTCAGCTACGCAGGCAAGTACATCGAGCCGCGGCAGCCTGGCGGCTGGCTCGACCCGGGACCGTACGGCTGCCTCGGCACTGGTCTCGGGTATGCGATCGCCGCCAGGGTGGCCAGGCCGCACGCACAGGTCGTGCTGCTACTCGGCGATGGCGCGGCCGGCTTCTCCCTGATGGACGTCGACACGCTGGTCCGGCACCGGCTGCCGGTAGTGATGATCTGCGGCAACAACGGGATCTGGGGGCTGGAGAAGCACCCCATGCAGGCACTGTACGGCTACGACGTGGCAGCCGACCTGCAGCCAGGCTGCCGGTACGACCAGGTGGTCGCCGCGCTTGGCGGCGCCGGGGAACTGGTCACGCAACCGCAGGACATCGGCGCGGCACTACGGCGCGGGTTCGCGGTCGGCGTCCCGTACATGGTCAATGTCATCACCGACCCAGCCGACGCTTACCCGCGCTCGACCACCGGCGTCTGACCCAGCACCGCGTCTGACCGAGCACGCCGTCTGACCCAGTCGCCGTCTGTCAACTGCCGGCGGGGTGCTGGCATCCATGCGCTGGCAGGTAACCGGCCTGCTACTCGATGACAGCGATCAGGTCGCCTTCCTGCACGACGTCACCCTCGGCCACGGCCAGCCTCGCCAGCGTGCCGGAATCTTCGGCGAGCACCGGGATCTCCATCTTCATGGACTCGAGAATGACCAGCGTGTCACCGTCGGCCACGGCGTCGCCCTCGGTGGCCACGACCTTCCAGACGTTGGCCACCATCTCCGCACGGACCTCGCTCACGTGCCCTCCTCGCTTCCAGTTCAGCCAGCTGCTGCTCCATCATTGCCTTCCGCGGCCGGTCACGGGCGCAGAAGGCGCACCAGCGATGTGTCGTAGTCCCCGCTGCGGAACTCGGCCGACGACAGCAGGTCCGCATGAAACTCCAGATTCGTCTGCACCCCGCCGATGCGGAACCCGTCGACGGCCGTCCTGGCACGGGCCAGCGCCTCGCTCCGGTCAGCACCGTGCACGCACAGCTTGGCGAGCAGCGGATCATAGAACGGGGTAACGAGATTGCCTGTGGTGTAGCCCGCGTCCACTCGTACTCCCGGCCCGGACGGCTCCGACCAGTCCGCTATCAGGCCCGGGCTGGGCAGGAAGCGCTTGGAGTCTTCGGCATAAATACGCAGCTCCAGTGCGTGCCCGGACGGCACCAGCTGGTCCTGGCCGAAGCTGACGTCCTGGCCCTCGGCTATCAGGAACTGCTGCTCGACCAGGTCGATGCCGGTCACCAGTTCGGTGACCGGATGCTCTACCTGAAGCCGGGTGTTCATCTCCAGGAACATGAAATGCTCGGTGGACACGTCCAGCAGGAACTCGACTGTCCCGGCACCCAGGTAGCTCACCGCCTGACCAGCCTGCACAGCGGCAGCGAGCATCCTTGCTCGCAGCGGCGCCGAGACGCCAGGCGACGGCGTTTCCTCGGCCACCTTCTGGTGCCGCCGCTGCACTGAGCAGTCCCGCTCGCCCAGGGCCAGGACACGGCCGTCGGCCAGGCCGAGAATCTGAACCTCGACATGCCGGGCGCGCTCGACCAGCCGCTCCAGCAGGATGGCCGGACTCCCGAAGAAGCGCTCGGCCCGCGACCGTGCCGTCTCGAAACCTGCCTTGAGCTGGTCAGCATCGGCCGCGGCTGTCATGCCGATACCACCGCCGCCCGCCGCGGCCTTGATCATGACCGGGTAGCCGATCTTCTCGGCCTGCGTGAGCGCCGCTGCCACGTCGGCCACCGGCTGCCGGGTACCAGCCGAGACCGGGATGCCAGCCCGCTCCATCAGGTTCCGGGCTTTGATCTTGTCACTCATATGCTCCATCGAGGCGAGCGACGGCCCGATCCAGGTCAGGCCGGCTTCCATCACGCTGGCCGCGAAGGCCGGGTTCTCCGACAGGAACCCGTAGCCAGGATGAATGGCCCGTGCGCCCGACTCACGAGCGGCTGCCAGTACGGCCGCGCCGTTCAGGTAGCTGCTGGCTGGCTGCGACGGCCCGATGAAGACGGCCTGATCGGCCTCGTGCACGAACGGCAGGGACGCATCGGCCTCCGAGTACACCGCGATGGAGCGAACGCCGAGCCGCCGGGCGGTCGTGATGACGCGCCGGGCAATCTCGCCTCGATTAGCGACAAGGACCGATTCGAGCACGCCCGGAAGCCTACAGCCGGGACGGCACCCGGCGGCCGGCGACCTCGGTCAGCGCCGTCACCACGACGCTGTCGTACTCAGCCGGATCGAGCCGCATCCGGTCCAGCGCGGCAGCTGACCGCTCCCGGTCCGTTGAGCTGCCGACCATGTCGTCGAACGCGTTCGCCGCACGGATGATCATGCTGCCGAGTGGCGGTCCCGGATCGTGCCCCTGCGCCGGCCAGTTCTGGCAGCGCACCAGTTCCGCGACGTCGTCGAGGACCCCGGCCTGACGGATCACGTCCGCGCCCAGGCCCGCGATCCGCTGCTGATCGGCAGCGGAGACCAGCACGGTGGCGCCGCCAGGTATCGGGTCTCGCAGCGATAGCTGGCCGATGTCGTGCATCAGCGCCGCGTACTCAAGCGCGAGCAGTTCCGGCTCCGGCATGCCCAGGCTGCGCCCGACGCCGACGGCAAGCCTGCTAACCCGGCGGGAGTGACCCTCCTCGACGTAGCCCGCCACCTCAGTCACCCGGGCGAGCGACCGGACGGTCTGCAGGTAGGTGGCGCGGATTCCGGCGTAACGCCGGAACGCGACCTGGGTGACCAGCAGCGGGCCGAGGAAGACGGCAAGCTCGGTCAGCCCCATCACCTCGGCCCCGAATACCGTGATGACGACGGATGCCCCGATCGCCAGGCCAAGCGGCCATTGCAGCCGGAGTTCGTCCAGCATCGCCACCGAGAACCGCGCACCCACGTCGTCTGCCCGGATGAGCGCCCCGACCAGGGCATCGACCAGCCAGCCGAAGGTAACCAGGATCACGATCACGCCGAAGGTGACGCCCCAGCGCTGCCCGGCGAACGCGGTCGCAACCGGCCGGAAGGTGAACGCGACGCAGGAGACTGCCACCAGCCGGGTTGCTATCCCGATGGCGCCGGACGGGCGGCCAGCGGCGATATGCGGCAGCGCGCCCACCGCCATGCCTACCGCGGACACCGCGATCACCAGCAGCGCGGACTGCTTCCCCATGACGAACAGCGAAACCCGCGGCAGCCTGATGAGCAGCGCGTACGACAGGCAGCCAACCATGGCGATCGGCGCGGACTCGCGCCCGCCCGGCAGCGCCAGCCGCAGCAGCTCGCCGAAAGCGATGAAGCCGCCGAAGGCGATGGCGACATCCCACTGGATATGAGTCTTCAGCGTGCAGTAGGCGAATGACGCGATCACCAGCATGGCAGCCGCAGACAACAGCAGCAGCCTGCCGGAGTCCATCGCCTGCCAGTAGGCCAGCCTGTCGGGTGCCTGGCTGGCCACGGCGCCGCCGGTCAAGGAATCACCACCTGTAGCGGGGCCGTCGGGTCGTCGTGATCCTGAACGGTCACGGTGGTGAGATCAGCCGGCGCACTAGCCGGCGCGGGCAGCTGCCAGCCGTCCTCGCCCAGGGCCGCGACGAACGCCTCCACGATCAGCGGGTCGAACTGCGTGCCCGCGCCCCGGCGCAGCTCGCCAACTGCCTGGCTGATGGTCTTGGCCGCGCGGTAGGACCGGGTCGAGGTCATCGAGTCGAAGGCGTCAGCCACCGCGATGACCCTGGCGAACTCAGGTATCTCGTGCCCGGCGAAGCCCATCGGATAGCCGCGGCCATCGATCCGCTCGTGATGATGCATGATGCCGGCCAGTGCCTCGTTCAGGAAGCCGATCTCCCGTACTATCTCCAGGCCGCGCATCGGATGCAGCTGGATAGCGGCGAACTCGTCCTCGGTCAGCGGGCCGTCCTTCTGCAGCACCTGGGTGGGCACGCCGAGCTTGCCCACGTCGTGCAGCATCCCGGCGAACATGATCGCCTCAGTCCGGTCCGAGCTCATCCGGATCTTCCGGGCCACCATGCCCGCCCCGCGCGAGACCCGGTCACCGTGACCGCGGGTGTAGAAATCCTTAGTCTCGACCGCCTGGCATAGCGCGTTCATCGTGGCCGCGTATGCTCGCTGCTGCTCGGCGAACTGCCCCATCGCCCAGCGCGCGACAAACAGCGGCACCAGCACGATTACCGCTGCGAAGGCGTGCATGACCGCCCACAGTGAGGCGATGACGAGCCCGAGCGAGGCGTAACCGAGGTCGGATACGAGCAGCAGCGGCAGGCTCGACTCCAGCGCCTCGCGGCGCAGCATGCCGGGACCGCGGTTGAGCCGGTAGACGCCCCAGATGAGCGCGTGATTGGCGAGCACGTGGGCCGCCGCGGCGGCCGCGAACGGCAGCACGATCTTCGGGAAGTACGACGCCTGCGGCAGCCCGACCTCGCCGTGCAGCGCCAGGTAGACCTTGCCTGCGATCAGGCCGGTGAGCGCGTGCATGGCCCCGTTGAACAGGCGATCGGCTATCCCGCGCTCGCGCCGGAGGCTGAGCAGGGCGACCGCCCCGACCAGCGCGGCTGCGACGGGTCCGAGCAGGACGACCGCGGCCAGGGTGGCAGACGAACTGGGTGACCAGCTGGTCTGCCGGGAGGCTAGCGGCGTCGGGCTCGAGTCACAGGCAAGGAACAGCAGTTGCAGGACAACCAGGTCGACTAACGGATGCGCGAGGCCGGTAGGCGGCATCAGCGGCGCCCTGGCAACCAGCGCGGCCGTCACCAGCACAACCAAGCCGATGTAAAGCCACCCGGCCCGGGAAACCATCGCCGTGACCCCCTTGCTGCGGTGCTGGCCCCGTCCGGGGTTGCGGACTCGTCCCGAGGCGGCACAAGCGCTGCCATCGCAGTCACCACGCGCCCCGCTATCGCGACTTAGGGTAACGCCATCGTCTGGATTCCCGTAGGACTCCCGCACAATGTGAGCTAATAGTAGTCAGACGAATGCGTAACGTTAGGCCGACGCGCCGTCTGGAACCGTCACAATCCGAGCGGACCCGGCTACTACCCGGCTACTCCGCCAGCACCTCGGTCGTCTCGATCTCCGACCGCACAGCCGCGATCCGGGTCATGACCTTCGCCCGCAGCTCCCCTGGCACGGCCTCCTGGCCGCAGCACTTGTGCACCAGCTTCTTGACGATCTCCTCCAGGCCGTACTCGCGCAAGCACGGCCCGCATTCCTCGAGGTGCACCCGGATCTGCTGGTAGTCGCTCTCCTCCATCTCGCCATCGAGGTAGGAGTACACCGTCGCGAGCACCTCGGTGCACGGTACGTCGTGCGGTCTGCCGCAGCTCATCTCGCGTCGTCCTTCCCTGACGCGTCGTCCGGCGACTGCGCCGTGGTGGAGGCGGCGGGCGCCGAGGCCAGGATGCCCTGATCCGCCGCGTAGTCCTGAAGCAGGTCGCGGAGTTGCCGGCGGCCACGGTGCAGGCGCGACATCACCGTTCCTATCGGGGTGCCCATGATGTCGGCAATCTCCTTATAAGAGAAGCCCTCGACATCAGCGAGGTACACGGCCAGCCGGAAATCCTCAGGCAGCGCCTGCAATGCGGCCTTGATGTCGGAGTCCGGCAGCCGCTCCAGCGCCTCGGTCTCGGCCGACTTCAGGCCGCCCGAGGTGTGCGAGGCAGCCCTGGCAAGCTGCCAGTCCTCGATTTCCTCGGTCCCGGACCGCTGCGGCTCACGCTGCCGCTTGCGGTAGTTGTTGATGAACGTATTCGTCAGGATTCGGAATAGCCATGCCTTCAGATTCGTACCAGCCTGAAACTGATGGAAAGAGGCATATGCCTTGGCAAACGTCTCTTGCACCAGATCCTCAGCATCGGCCGGATTGCGAGTCATCCGCATTCCGGCCGCGTAAAGCTGGTCAAGGTACGGCAGCACGTCGTCTTCGAACCGCTTACTGCGCTGCTCAAGTGTCTCGGGGACCGGACCCACCCCTTCCGGGATCGAGGGCTGCAGCCAACCAGCCTGCAATCCGCCTCGCGGGGAGGATACAACGCCGACCGTCATCACATCGCGCGCGACCGCCCTGGATGGATCCGGACGGGTCTGGCAGCTGGCTAGAGACACGTGCGGTGAAACACGATGACCTGCATCTTCATTCCGCCCCGGAACGCTACCTCCGCAGCCGGTCCAGCTTGCCCTGGCAAGCCACGCAACGGGCGGCCTCGGGCTTGGCTTCCAGCCGCCCCTCGGGCACCAACGAGCCGCAGTCCACGCAGGTGCCGTAGGTGCCCAGATCGATGCGGTGCAGCGCGGCCAGCACGTCCGAGCGCTGCTTCCTGGCCACGGCGAGCACGGCCTCGGACCGCTCGTTCTCCGACAGGTTAGCGCCAGCATCCGCCGGATCCTGGGGATAGTCAGCCGACAACTGCGGCTGGTCGCCTGACGCGTTCAGCACCGTGATGGACCTGTCCAGCTCGGTGCGAATCTCCTCCAGCCGCTCACGTGCCGACTTGGCATCCATGCGATCCCCGCCTCCTTCCGCAACTGGGCCGTCCGCGCTCTCGGGGTAATGCGCCGTCCGGCCATCTTGCTGGCCTAGAACAGCGCCTGGCTGCCCTGCGTGCCACTGGCTCCCTGGTCCGGCCCGGCGTCTGCCGCTCCGGTCCGGGCCGCTGCTAACGGCGCTACCGGCGCAGCGCCCGCTGGCTCAATGAGCTGAGGCCCGTTGTTACGGACCGAGTTCACCGCGGTCGATACCGGATACGTCATCAGACCGCTGACCGCCGCTGGCGCCAGCAGCGCCCGCAGGTCCGCCACATCGCTGTTGGCCGGATCGAGCCAGTCTGACCAGCGGGCCGGCTCGATGATCATCGGCATCCGGTCGTGGATCATGCCAAGCTCGTCGGGCGCGCTGGTAGTGATGACGGTGGCGGTCCAGAGCCAGGCATCCTGATCGTCCCTGGCCACTTCAGGATCGCGCCACAGCTCATACAGTCCCGCGAAGGCGAGCGACCGTCCGTCCTTGCGGCTGATGTAGATCGGCTGCTTTGCCGCACCCGGCTGGACCTGCCATTCGTAATACCCGTCGGCAGGCAGCAAGCAGCGGCGTCTGCCCGAAGGCGCGGCGGAAGGCCGGCTTCTCCGCGACCGTCTCAGCCCGGGCATTGATCATCCGGCTGCCGATCTTGACGTCCTTGGCCCAGAACGGCACCAGGCCCCACCGGACCACCCGTAGCTGCCGTTCAGCCTGGCCGGACACGCTGGCACCGGTCCGCCCGCCAGTCCGAGTGCCAGCACCAGGCGCGTCGTCGTGCTGGGCCGGATCCTGCTCGCGGCTGAGCACTGCGTAGACAGGCTTGGTCGGCGCGACGTTGTAGTCAGGCGCCAGCGGCTCGGCCACCATGTCGCGCTGCACGCTGAACTCCTCAAGGAGCTCGATGCGCTTTCGCGTCGATGCGTACCGGCCGCACATATCCTCACCTGGTCAGAAGGCACGTTCAGAAGTCGCTAGTTCATAGCCAAGATCCGGCTATGCCAAACCTTGCCGAGATTTCCGGACTCGTTCCTGTCCACGGCACCACGGGTCTCTGATTGTCGCCCCGCGCGGCCACGCACGTCCAGACGTACGCCGAGCCAGTACTCTCTGGAGGCATGCACGCCTCAGGCCAAGCCGAAACGGACTGGGCGGCGCCGCTGGCCGGTGCCGCAGTGCGTGCCAGCGTGCTCTTGCCTGGTTCCAAGTCGGTCACCAACAGGGCGCTCATACTCGCCGCCCTGGCCGATACCCCTACCCAGATAGTAAGCCCGCTGCAGGCCCGCGACACCGAACTGATGGCCGCGGCCATCAGGTCGCTCGGCGCGGCTGTCGAAGCCGCCAGCACCCCCGGTCCGCCATCCTGGACGGTGCACCCGGGCTGGGCGGCCGGCCAGACCACGGTCGATGTCGGGAATGCCGGCACCGTGCTGAGATTCGTTCCGCCGGCCGCTGCCCTCGCTACTGCTGATGTCGAATTCACCGGAGATGCCCGCGCGTCGCAGCGCCCGGTGGGTCAGCTGCTCGCCGGGCTCCGCCAGGCCGGAGTCGACGTCAGCGACGGCGGCCGTGGTGCCGTTCCCTTCATCGTGCACGGCCGTGGCCGGGTCCGCGGCGGTACCGTCACGCTCGACGCGTCATCGTCGTCACAGCTGGTGTCCGGGCTGATGCTGGCGGGGCCACGGTATGAGCGCGGCATCGAGATTGTGCACCGTGGCGAGCAGATCCCGTCGGCGCCGCACATCGCGATGACCGTCGCCATGCTGACCAGCGCAGGCGCGGCCGTCGAGTACGGCGCGGCCGTGCGCAGCGCGGCCGGGAACGGCAGCCGGGTGGCGCCCGACCACTGGCGGATCTGGCCGGGACGCCTCAACCCCGGCACGATCACGGTCGAGCCGGACCTGTCGAATGCGGCACCGTTCCTCGCCGCGGCACTGGTCACTGGCGGCACGGTGACGCTGCCGGGCTGGCCCGCCACAAGCCTGCAGCCTGCGGCCCAGATCCTTGACGTGATCCGCCAGCTGGGCGCCAGCTGCACGCTCACCCCGGCCGGATTGCAGGTCGCTGGCACCGGCCGGATCCGGGGTATCACCGCCGACCTGCGTGATGTCAGCGAACTGGCGCCGGTGCTGACCGCACTGGCCGCGCTGGCCGACTCACCGTCACAGTTCACCGGCATCGGGCACATGCGGTTGCACGAGAGCGACCGGCTTGCCGCGCTGGCGGCTGAGATCGGCGCACTCGGCGGCCAGGTCACCGAACTTCCGGACGGCCTCAGCGTGCAGCCGCGGCCGCTGCAGGCCGGCTCCGTTCCGTTCGATAGTCACGATGATCACCGGCTCGTGATGGCCGCCGCGGTCCTCGGGCTCGCCGTGCCGGGCCTGCACGTCCGCAACGCGGCAACGGTTGGCAAGACGTTCCCGGCGTTCAGCGCGCTATGGCAGCGGATGCTGGAGGAAGCGCCCTGAGCCGGGTAGTCGGCCACGCCGGACTCGATGAAGACGACGTGCGGGTCCGGCCCGGCAAGGGTTCCAGGCCCCGCACCAGGAAACGGCCGGCCCATGAGGACGCGATCGAGGCGTTCGTGGCCAGCGTGGACCGCGGCCGGTACCGCTGCTGGGTGGGTGATCAGGCGGTGACCGCGATGAAGGCGCGCGAGCTCGGCCGTCACGGTGTGGTGGTCGGCGACCGGGTCAGGCTGATCGGCGACGTGTCCGGCCTGCCCGGCACGCTGGCCCGGATTGTGCGCGTCCAGCCCCGGTCGTCGGTGCTGCGGCGGTCGGCTGAGGACGACGATCCGGCCGAGCGGATCGTCGTGGCGAACGCCGACCAGCTGGTGATCGTGTCTGCGCTTGCCAACCCGCCGCCGCGGCCAAGGCTGATCGACAGGTTCCTGGTCGCCGCGCTGGACGCCGGGCTCGAACCGCTGCTGTGCCTGACGAAAGCCGACCTGGCCGGACCGGACGAGCTCATTGCCGCATATGAACCGCTCGGCGTCCGGTTCGTGGTGCTGAGCCGGCCGTTCGGTACCGCGCTCGATGACCTGCGAGCGCAGCTGACCGGCCGCATCAGCGTTCTCGTCGGCCACTCGGGTGTCGGCAAGTCGACCCTGGTGAACGCGCTGCTGCCGGACGCCGACCGCGCTGTCGGGTCGGTCAGCCCGGTGACGGGCCGCGGGCGGCACACTTCGTCGGCCGCCATCGCGCTGCCGCTGCCGGACGGCGGCTGGATCATCGACACGCCGGGCCTGCGCAGCTTCGGCCTGGCGTATGTGGCCGCCGACCGGGTCATCTCCGCGTTCGGGGAGTTTGCCGACGCGATAGCGAACTGCCCGCCCGGCTGCACCCACCTCGAAGCGGGCTGCGCACTGGACGCCTGGGTCGCCGAGCACGGCGGCTCAGCTGCGGCCCGGCTGGACTCGCTGCGCCGGCTGCTGCGCAGTCGCGAGGGCATTGACCCGGCGGACGGCACCGAGCCGTAACCCGTGCCGGGCCAGGAATGGCCATTGTGGGGCAGTAAGCGCTAGCGTTTGCCGCCATGGCGGGTTTTGACGGCGACCTCGGATTCGCGCACGTCCTGGCGGACGCTGCCGACGACATCACCATGCGTAGGTTCCGCTCACTCGACCTGCGGGTGGAAGCCAAACCCGACATGTCACCGGTGTCCGATGCCGATCTGGCGGTCGAAGAGTCGCTGCGCAATGTGCTCGGCAGATCCCGGCCGCGGGATGCGGTCCTCGGCGAGGAATTCGGCCGCACTGGCTCCAGCCAGCGCTGCTGGGTCATCGACCCCATTGACGGGACCAAGAACTTTGTCCGCGGCGTGCCGGTCTGGGCGACGCTCATCGGGCTGATGGCCGAGGACGAGGTCATCATGGGGGTGGTGAGCGCGCCGGCCCTGGGCCGCCGGTGGTGGGCGGCCAGGGACGGCGGCGCCTGGACCGGGCGCAGCATGACGAAGGCAACCGCCTGCCGGGTCTCCAGGGTGCAGAGCCTGTCCGACGCCTCCCTGTCCTTCTCCGGGCTGGTCAGCTGGGAGCGTGCGGGCCGGCTCAATGACCTGGTCGGGCTGACCCGCAAGGTGTGGCGGACGCGCGCTTATGGCGATTTCTGGTCTCACGTGCTGGTTGCCGAGGGCGCCGTTGACATATCCGCGGAGACGGACGTGTCGCTCTGGGATCTCGCCGCTCTCCAGATCATCGTCGAGGAGGCCGGCGGTGCATTCACCGACCTCGCGGGCACGCCGCGACCGGACGGAGGCAGCGCGGTGTGCACGAACGGCCTGCTGCACTCTGAGGTGCTGAGCCTGCTAGCGCAGGGCAGTCAGGACTTGCCCTGAGCCTGATTCGGGCGGATGCTGGACAGCATTGGCAGTCACAAGCGCACAAGCTTCAGGCCATGATTGCGGTCGGCATGGCGGCTGTGTGCGAGAGGAGCGATGCAGCATGAACGTCCGGGACGGCATGACCAAGGTTGTCCTTAGCGTCGGTCCGGCGCACACTCTGCGCCAGGCTGCCCGCCTGATGTCCGGTCAGCGGGTCGGAGCTGCGGTAGTTGTCGACTCCTCGCATCCCGGCATCGGGATCCTGACAGAACGTGACATTCTCGACTCACTGGGAGCCGGCCAGGACGCGGATACGGAACTGGTGGCCGATCACCGCACCGCCGACGTGGTGTTCGCGTCACCCGACTGGACACTGGAGCAGGCCGCCGCCGCCATGATGGCCGGGAACTTCCGCCATCTTGTCGTTGTGGACGGGCAGGAGGTGACTGGCCTGCTGTCGATGCGCGACATCGTGCGATGCTGGGCCGGCCAGGACACCAGCGTGGCCGGAGGCGTCTCAGTCTCGGCCTGACGCGCTGGAGCTGGCGCCGCGGGGGTGAGCTGATTAGCAGCGGAGGCGTGCCGTGCGACTGACCGGCGCTGTCGCGCTGGTTACGGGTGCTTCTTCAGGTATCGGCGCAGCGACGGCGGATTACTTAGCGCGGGCCGGTGCCCGGCTGCTCGTAACGGGACGGAATGAAGAACGGCTGCGTGCCGTCGCGGCCCGAAACGGAGCCGTCGCGCTGCCAGCCGACCTGACCGATCCGGCCGGCCCAGACCGGCTCGTCCAGCAGGCGCTGGCGGCGGCCGGCCGGATCGATTTGCTGGTGTGCAACGCCGGCGCTGGCTGGGCTGGGCCCATCGGCGACCTGCCGCCTGCCACAGCCACCGAGATCGTGACGCTCAACCTGCTCGCGCCCGTGCAACTCGCCAGGCTCGTGGCGCCCGCGATGGCGGCCAGGGGCGCCGGGCGGCTGGTCTTCGTGTCGTCCATCGCGGGCGCCATCGGGGTTCGCCACGAAGCGGTCTACGCGGCCACCAAGGCCGCGCTGAACTGCCTGGCCGAGTCCCTCGATTATGAGCTCGCCGACCGCGGCGTCGGCGTTTCGCTGGTGCTGCCTGGCGTGGTCGACACGCCGTTCTTCAGCCGGCGCGGCGCGGCCTATCAGCGGCACTGGCCGGCCCCGGTCCCGGCCGACCGGGTGGCCGCGGCGATAACCGACGCCGCCGCCAGGGACCTGCCGGTGGTGTACGTGCCGGCCTGGCTGCGGGTCCCGGCCTTGCTGCATGGTGCCGCGCCGCGCACGTTCCGCAAGATCGCCGGGCGCTTCAGCTGATGGCGGCTAGTCAGGCATGCCGGTACCGGAGCACTGCGACCGGAGTGAACACCAGCACCAGCACCGCCGACCAGGCGAGCGCGATGCCCACGTCGCTGCTGGAGCCGACGAGCAGCGAGCGAACGGCATCGACCATCGGCGTGATCGGCTGGTACTTCGAGAACGGCTGCAGCCAGCCCGGCATCGAGGTGGCCGGTACGTAGGCGCTGGAGATGAAGGCGAAGACAAACGCGATCAGCGACATGCCCTGTGCCGCCTGTCCGTTGGGCGCGAACAGGCCCATCACGATGAACACGATGGTGAAGACGACGGCGTAGACCAGGCACAGCCCGAAGGCGGCAAGCCCGCCGAGCAGCGATCCCGGCAGCCGGAACCCGAACAGGAAGCCGAAGGCAGCAGTCGAGATGATCGACCACACGTTGGTGGTGGAGTCCGCCAGGATGCGCCCCAGCACCAGGGAATAGCGCGGAACCGGCAGCGACAGCAGCCTGTCGGTGAAGCCCTGCACCCGGTCCTCGGCGACGGCCACCGCGATGCCGCCGCCAGTAAACAGCACGATCGTGGCCACGTAAGCAGGCACCAGGAAGTCAACGTAGCTGGTGCCGCCCGCCTGGATGGCGCCGCCGAAGACGTAACGGAAGCAGAACAGGAACAGCACCGACTGCACGATACCCATGATGCTCAGGCCAGGTGTCCTGACGTATTTCCGCAGCGCCCGCACGGCCACCTGCATGGTGGCCGTGGTGGCACCCGGCGGCCCGGCCTGGCTGATCGGCTGGGTTATCGGCTGGGTCATCGCGTGGGTCATCGTCATCGCGCACTCCGCTCTGCTAGCTGGCCAGTCGCGGCCGGGTTCCCGGCCGACGCATCGGTGATTGTCAGGAAGACCTCGTCCAGATTCGGCCGCCGCACGCCAATTTCCTCGACGGTGATCGCGGCGTCCCGCAGGCAGCCGATGACGGTGGCCAGCTCGGCTATCCCGCCGCGGGCCGGCACCGTCGCGTGCCGCCCGGCCGGGTCGATCCTGGCCGGGCTCATGGTGATGTCCTGGAGGATCTGCGCGACGGCGCCGAGCGCGGCAGCGTCGCTGACCGCCACCTCGATGACGTCGCCGCCGATGCTCGCCTTGAGGTCGGCCAGCGGGCCGGCCGCTATTGCGCGACCGTGGTCGATGACCACGACCTGGTCAGCGAGCTCGTTGGCCTCATCGAGGTAGTGCGTGGTCAGCAGCACGTCGGTGCCAGCCGACACCAGCATCCGCACGGCGTCCCAGACTTCCCGGCGGCCGGCCGGATCAAGGCCCGTCGTCGGCTCGTCCAGCAGCAGCAGCCGTGGTCCGCCGACGAGGCTGGCACCGAGGTCAAGCCGGCGCCGCTGGCCGCCCGAGTAACTGCCGCTGCGCCGGTCTGCCACCGCGCCGAGGCCAAGCTGCTCGATCACGGTGCAGGCTGCCTGTCTGGCCGCTGCCAGCCTGTGACCGAACAGCCTGGCTGTCATCTCCAGGTTCTCCCGGCCGGTCATGGTGGGCTCGACCGCGGCGAACTGGCCCGCCAGGCCGATGTCGCGCCGGACCCGGACCGGATCGCGGCTTACATCGTGCCCGCGGACCAGCAGCTCTCCGCTGGTCGGCCGGAGCAGGGTGGCAACGGTCCGGACGAAGGTGGTCTTGCCTGCGCCGTTCGGGCCGAGGATCGCCAGCACCTGGCGGCGCGGCGCGACCAGGTCAAGCCCGTCAAGCGCGGTCACCTTGCCAAATCGCACTGTCAGGTCACGCGCCTCGAGCAGGGGCGTGGCTGCGGTCGCCGTACTCATCGGCTTGGTCCCCGATCGTGGCTAGTCATTCTCGTAGCTCCCTTCGATGGCTCTTAAGACCTATCTCGTTGGCGTAACCTCAGCGATAGTAGCTTGAACACTAGTTGTCCGGCAACTCATATCGAGGAGACTAGTGGAACGGCGGCTACCGCGGTAGCAGCCGGTGCCGCGCGGACGACGGTGGCGCGCGGACGCCGATGGTGCGACTAGTGCCGTGTCAACTAGTAGGCTGACTTCATGGATGACCGGCTGCGCCCGTCGCCGCTCGCGCTGGCGGTGCTGAGCCTGCTGCATGCCGGACCGCTGCACCCGTACGCCATGCAGCGTCTGCTCAAGCTCTGGGGCAAGGACGCGGTGATCAACGTCGGCCAGCGGGCCAACCTGTACAAGACGATCAAGCGCCTCGATCAGGCCGGGCTGGTTGCCATCCGGCAGACCGAGCGGGACCAGCTCTATCCGGAACGGACCGTCTACGAGCTAACCGAGGCCGGACGGCAGACTGCGCACGACTGGCTGACGAGCATGCTCGCCCGGCCGCGCAACGAGTTCCCGCAGTTTCCGGCCGCCCTGTCCTTCATCATGCTGCTCAGTCCGCAGGAGGCACTGGCCGTGCTTGACCGCCGGGCCGCGGCATTGCGCAGCGAGCTGGCCAGCATTGAGGCCGACCTGACGGACGTCGCCGCGACCCTGCCCAGAGTCGTGCTGATGGATGACGAGTACAAGCGCGCCGTCACCGCAGCGGAGCTTGCCTGGGTTGAAGCAGTGGCCGACGACCTGCGCTCCGGCAGCTGGCGGTGGAGCTACCAGGAACTTGCTCCGTTCCTGCGGACGGACGCCGAACCGGGGACTTCAGACGCTGCATCCGGCGGCCTGGCGGCCGGCCTATCGCCGGACTAGCTGCCGGTCAGGTAGGCCACGGCCAGCCTGTCCTTACCACGGCCTGCCTCGACCAGCGGCCGGCAAGGCTCACGGCCGGCAAGGTCGGCCGGGTGCGGCTCACTGGTAGCTGCTCAGACCGTCAGCAAGGCTCTCGCTGTCGCCGCTCAGCGCTGCCGGCAGCGCCTGCTGCAAGGCAAAGGTGGCTGCGATTGCCCGTGCCGCGCCCAGCGCCGGCTCCTGATGGTTTCGCTCGGTTTGGACGCGGCCCGCCAGCCGCCAGCCGAACGTGGCGGCGACGGAGGCAAGGTCGCTAGCCTGGTTGCCGATCTGAGCGCCGTCCCAGTCGAGCACGCCGGTCACGGTCCGGAGGTCATCCTCCCCGGTCAGCAGCAGGTTCCCGCCGCCGAGGTCAGTGTGCACCAGAGCCAGGCCGGCCGGATCAACAGCACAGACAGCGGCCAGTTCCCGCTCCGCCTGTTCACGGCCGGCCGGTGTCATCAGCGGGAACAGCACTTCCCGCACCTGGCTGGACCACCGGAGCCAGTGGTCGGGGGCGGCCACCGGGACCGTGCGCCTGATCACCTCGTCGGCGCCGAGCGCGGCCAGCTTGTCCAGCAAGTCGGCGAGCCCGCGGGCCAGCGCGGCCTCCGCTTGCGGCCTTGGCATCGCATCCTGCTCGGCCGGCTCGCCGTCGATCCGCGTCACCGCCGCATAGCAACGGCCCAGCGGCCGGTCCAGATGATCGCTATCCAGCGGGGCGGGAATCGCCACCGGCAGCCGAGCCTGCCCGAGCACCGTCAGCAGGGCCAGCCGCGCGGGCAGCGCTCGCCTGGATGGCTCATCGCGGGGGAACCGGTAGGCGACGTCGCCTGCGAGCACGACATCGTGAAACTGACCACGGACCAGCCGTGCACCGCGCACGGCAGGCTGACCGTCTCGTTCGAGCACCGACAGGTAGCCAGCCAGGCGATCATTCACCCAGCGAGGATAAGCGCTGCGCGGACTGGAGTTACTGTCAGGACATGGAATCCAGTAGTACCCCCCAGGCCCGGGTGCCGGATGCGTGCACGCTGCCCGCAGGTCGGCTACCGGAGCGGCTTGCGGACTTCACCCGCCTCTTCGCCGATTTCGTGGTCAGTATCGACCGGGTCCGGCCGGACTGGCTGCGACTTGGGCTGATGTCCACGCCGGCCGCCGCGGCCCGCGCCGCAGAACTGGCAGTAGCCGAGTCGGCGTGCTGCTCGTTCTTCGAGTTCACGCTCCGCGTCACTACCGGGCAGCTGGTACTCGACGTCCGGGTGCCCGGCAACTACGCGGCGGCGCTTGATGGCCTCGCCGACCGCGCCTCCGCCGCGCAACCGGCCCCATGAATGCGGAGTTGCCTGGCCTATGACCCAGGCAACTCCGCACCCATGAGCGGCTAACGAAGCTACGGCTGAGGGCGCGACGGCCGTGCGTTGAAGACGTCCGCGCCGAAGTCGGTGGCGGTTGCCGCGAAGCCGAGGTGCCCGTCCCCGTCGGCACCGCCGGACCTGATGCCGAGCAGGTCCTCGAACGTTCGTAGCGCCGAGTAATGGTTGTAGGAGCCCGTGCTGTCGACGCTGTCAGCCGTGATCCAGACCGGGTTCAGCAGCACCGTGCCAACCTGGCCGCCGCCCGGCATCCACCACCCGTATCATCCGGAACTCTCACACTCCGGACCGAATCATCGTGAACATGGAGATGACGGATAACCGGCCGCAAGGTGAAGAGCGGCCGTAGGCGCGAGTACGGCGACCGGCACCCCGCGCCGGAGCCTGCAGGCCGCGGGGTGCCGTCGGTGCCGTGCTGCTACAGGCGAACCCGGAAGTACATTGTCGGGTGCCACCAGACGTTCATGGCATGGAACCCGATCGGGCTGCCGTAGTCGGCCGCGCCGAACGTCCACTTGCCCCACTCGTAGAGCTCGACGTGACCAGGGCCGAAAAAGGCCAGGTCGCCGCGGCGAGCTCTCGACTTGGGAATGCGGACCAGCCGCCAGCTGCCGAGCATGCCGTAGGTAGTCCGCGGTAGCGGGATACCCGCCGCCCGGTAGGCCGCGTAGACCAGGCCGGAGCAGTCGAAGCCGGCCGGGCCGGTGCCACCCCAGATGTACGGCTTGCCATGCTGCCGCATCGCGAAATGCCAGACGCGCATGCGCATCCGGGCGGCAGCAGCCGCGTACTCCCTGGCCTTATGGGCCTTGTGATTCTTGTGGGCTTTGTAAGTAGCCGTGGCCGTGACGTCCGCGCGGGCCGGACCACTGGCGGTGAAAGCGATGGTTGCGAAGGTTAGGACGGCGGCCGCAAGCGCGGCCCGCACCACGCTGCGCATGTGAGCTGAGAAACCACCCTGGCTGCAGCGAGTGATGCTTCCGTTCACGCGTTGCTTTCTGACGTAGTTGCGCCCGGACGACACACAGGCGCCTGACTTGTCGCACGTTAGCAGGCCGCGAATCGGCTGTAGCAGCAGATGGTGCGACACGCCGGCCTGCGAAGCCTACCGGCAGGCCGCAATATCCGAATACATGTGCTTACGCAGTCCGGTATCAAGACAAGTACGCCTCGTGACGAATACGGCGTGCATGAGGCCTCTGGCCACCTGCCCGATCTTATTTCATAGTTATCTAGCCGACTTACTAGGAATTACGTATGCTAGGCGCCAGGGCACCAGGAAACGGCTCTGTGCCCACCCCCGACCGACAACGGAAGGTAAATTTCGCATGCCCAGAACGTCTCGCTCGTCCAGACGATCGCGTCCGCTGCGCTGGCCGGCTGCGACCCTGGCGGCCGCCGCTCTCACGGCCGCGGGCCCGGTGCTGCTCGCCTCTAGCCCGGCGTCAGCGGCCCCGGCACCGACCGCTCCGCCCGCCGGTTACCGTCCTGACTGGCAGCGCCAGCAAGGCGGACGGCGATAACTTCATCTCCCCGTTCGGCGACCAGGCGACGTATGCCAACGGACCGGAGATCCTCGACCATGAGGGGAACGTGGTCTGGTTCCACGCTGTCCCCGCTGGCCAGGAAGCAGCCGAATTCCGCACCCAGACCTACGACGGCCGGCGAGTGCTCACCTGGTGGCAGGGCACCGGGCTCGGCGGCCTGTCGTCCGGCGCCGACTACATCTACAACGACCATTGCCAGCAGATCGCCGAAGTACGGGCGGGCAACGGATACACGACGGACGGGCATGAGTTCCTGATCACTCCGTGGAACACAGCGCTCGTGCTCAGCTACGCGACCGCGACCGCCGACCTCACGTCGATCGGCGGCCCGGCCGATCAGACGGTGATCGACGGGATCGTGCAGGAGATCGACATCAAGACCGGCAAGGTGCTGTTCCAGTGGAACAGTGCGGACCACGTGCCGTATAGCCAGAGCGAGCAGCCGCTGCCGGCGTCGGCCAGCACGCCATGGGACTGGTTCCACGTCAATGCGGTGCACGTCGCCAGGGACGGCAGCCTGCTGATCGACGCGCGCAACACCTTGGACGGCTTACGACGTAAGCCACCGCACCGGGGACATCAGGTGGCAGCTCGGCGGCAAGGACAGCAGCTTCTCCCTGGCTGCCGCGCCCGGCCAGACGCCGGACAGCACGGGCGAGATCTTCGCCTGGCAGCATGACCCGGAGCAGGTCGGACCTGACCTGTTCACGTTCTTCGACAACGAATCGTCGGGCTCGCCGTTGCTGTCGTACAGCCGTGCGGTGACGGTGCGGCTGAACTTCCGCACTAAGGTCGCAACGCTGGTGTCGTCGGATAACCAGCCCGAAGGCCTGTCGGCGGCATCACAGGGCAATGCCCAGACGACCCGCAATGGCGACGTCTTCGTCGGCTGGGGCGCGCTGCCGTACTTCTCCGAGTTCAGCCGTTCCGGGGAACTTCGGCTCAACGCGGAGTTCCCGGCTGGGGTGAACAGCTACCGCGCCTACCAGCTGCCGTGGCCTGGCGACACGTCGCCTGACAGGAGGTAACTAGCTGCTGGCGGCGGCCCGGTCGCTGCCGGACGGGCCCCGCCAGCCGGTTGCTCTGGTGTTGCGGTCAGCGTCATGCTCGACGTATGCGGCATGCAACGCAGGAAGACCTTGATCGCCTCGAGGAGCTGCTGGCAGAGCTGAGCACGCTCGCGCAGGTGCGGGAGCGCAAGCGCGGTTCTTTCAGCCGGGGATCGCGGGCCCTGCTGCATTTCCACGAGGATGCTGGTGACCTGTATGCCGACGTCAGGCTCGACACCACATTCCAGCGCGTGCGGGTCACCAGCCGCGCCGAGCAGGCCGAGCTGCTCTCCCGGCTACGGGCGGCGCTCCGGACGAGTTCCTGAGGCGTACGCGTAGCCGGCCACGAAAGCCTGGCAAGCATCGCGCGGTTGCGTCGCGGCTCGCACCTCGGCCCGATCAGGGCCTGGGCCAAACCTCGCAGCGTGCCGTTGCTGACTCCGTTCCCTGTCCTTAGCTGGCCTTTTTGTTTTTGTCACCTGGTGCCATTAGTCCTGGGTAGTCGGGACATTCGTTCGTGTCGGCGTCCGCCCCGGCGGGTGCAAGCTCGTCTCAGAACCCGCAGGAACCGGGCTCATGAGCGAAGGAAAGAAGGAGGATTCGAATGGCAAGCCCAATCGAATTTCTCGGTGAGCCGACTGCACGCACCAACCTCAAAGTGTGGGAGTGGCTGAAGCAGTCCAAGATCATGGCGATCGGCTGGACAGCGCTGCGCGTCTGGCTCGGCATCATGTGGATCCAGGCTGGCGTTGCCAAGCTGTGGGGCGCTGAGAACGCTGGATTCATGCACAACAACGGCGCCGCTGTGGCCGGCTTTGCCTCACACGGTGCGCCCGCCTACACCTGGTGGGGCAGCTTCCTGAACAGCTTCGTGGTCCCGAACGCCAGCTGGATCGCTGTTCTCGTTGCCGTCTCCGAGCTGGCGATCGGCATTGCGCTCTGCCTCGGCATGTTCACCCGCATCGCGGCGCTCGGCAGCCTGGCGCTGCTGTTCACCTACGTCATGTCGGGAACGGCCAGCGTCTGCGCGTTCTACGCACTGGTCGCCATCATCATCCTGACCTTCTGGCGGACCTCCAGCTGGATCGGCGTCGACGGCCTGATCGCCGGATACCGCCAGCGTCACCACCACGACCGCAATCTGCACTCCCCGATCCGCGACCTCCTCAGCCGCGTTGCGGCCGGGACCCCCGCGGCCGACAAGACCGCGTAACGGTCCGTTCCTCGGTCGAGTCCCTACCGATGCGGCCTGCACTGGCAGGCCGCATCGTTGTGTCGCCCGGCCCGGCTATCCGGGCGCCAGGCGCGCGGCCACGTGCCGCATGAGCGGCCCGCCGATCGATTCCTGCACGCTGCGGGCGAACAGCCAGTGCCGAACCCTGGCCGGGTCGACTCCGGCCAGGCCAGCCATCCGGCTCGCCAGTCCGGCGGGGTCGGCGGCCAGCCTGTCCTCGCAGTTGAGCATGTGCTGCAGAACGTCGTAGGCCGGGTCGCCAACGTATGGTTTCGGATCGATGATCAGCCATGGTGCTCGCTGAGCGGCCAGCACATTGCCGGCGTGCAGATCAGTGCAGAGCAGCACCTGGCTGCCGGCGCTCTCAGGCAGCGCCCGGAACATCGCGATGCCGGCCCTGGCGAGCCCCGGATCGATCCGGTCGGCGGCGCCTGCTACGGCGTACTGTCGCTCGAATTCATCAGCCCACGCCGCGCACATCTCCGCTAGCGGACGGAACGGGTACGTCGCATAAGGCTGCGCCCATAGCAGGCGCAGCAGACCGGTCACGACCGGATCTTGTTCAGGCTCGGGCAGCGTCTGGCCCAGCGAGGTGCCCGGCACGCACCGCTCGATCAGCAGCGCGTACGAAGACTCGCTCTCCTGCGCGGCGTGCAGGCGGGCGGCCCCGTTGCCGTCCCAGATCCGCAGCCCGGCTGCCTCGTCTCGCTCCTCACCGCCGGGGAACCGGAACCCGACCTTGATCACCAGCGCGCCGCCGCCGGAGTCGGCGGCCGGTGCCGTCCACGAGCACTGACCGCCCGGCTCGAACGGCTCGCCTATCTGCAGCGACCACCGGTCAGCGAGATCAGCCACGATCGACGGCAGACCGGCGATCCAGTCGCGGACGAGGTGATGCCGGCTTGCCGTCTCGGTCAGGCACTGGGGCACGGCGAACGCGGTCATGACGCTTCTGCGGTGCTCAGGTCAGCTTGGGGCGGTACCTCAGGTAGACAGCGCCGCTGGCGAACCGGCGCGTGTCGAGGAGTTCCAGGTCGGCGCGGACACCGGCTGGCAAAGCTCGCTTGCCAGCCCCGACGACGACGGGCACCAGCAGCAACTGCAACTCGTCGACCAGGCCGGCTTTGATGGCCTGCCCGGCCAGATTGGCTCCGCCCACCGTTATGACTTGCTCAGTGGCTGACTTCAGCTGCCGGATCATACCGGGATCGAAGGTCCGTTCAATCCGCGTCCTGGCGGTGGACACCGATTGCAGTGTCGTTGAGAACACGATCTTCCCGGCTGCCTGCCAGATTCTGGTGAAGTCGCGGACCGAAGGTGGCTGACCGGGCGCCGTGTCGGCTGTCTCCCAGTAGAGCATCGTCTCGTACATCCGGCGGCCGTACAGGTAGGTGGCCACCGGCCGCTCGAGTTCGTTGACGAAGCGGAGCAGTTCTTCGTCGGGCGCCGCCCAGTCGAACGTGCCTGCGGCGTCTTCGACGTAGCCGTCCGCCGACGCGATCGCCGAGTAGATCAGTTTGGCCATCAGGACTTCCGCCTTGCTGTCACGTGTCGTGCGGAGCGGCCGGCCGTGCCGGACGCGCTCCGAGGTGGCCCGCGCCCTTCGACGTTATTGCTTCACGTGCCTGCACGGTAGCGACGCCACCGCGGCAGGGACTGAGCAGGATCGGAGAAGCGCACCACGGGTGGCACTTCTAGGATCGATCTGTGCAGCCAAGGAATTGCACTATTCGATCCGATTCCAATCGCCCCGGCTGACGGGCGAACACACAGAAGGGTGTCGAAGTCTGATGAAGACGATGACCTGTAAGCAACTGGGCGGACCGTGCGACCTCCAGCACGAGGGAAATACTGCTGACGAAGTCATAAAGTCACAAGACCGGCACCTAAGGGCTGCGGTCGCAAACGGCGATAACACGCACGACAGCGCATTGAAGGATATGAAGGGCCGATGGAAGAACCCGATTTCCGGGATGGGATGGTATAAGAAGACCAAGCGTGATTTCGCCGCTCTGCCCGAGAGCTGAGCGGTGGATTGCTCAGGTCGCGGCGAGGAGCCGGTCGCAGAGCTGGCGGGTGGCCGGGCGAGACGCCGAGCTGGTCACGCAGGCGGTCGCTGAGCTCGCTGTAGGCGCTGATGGCTTCGGCCAGATTGTTCTGGGCAGCGAGGGCCTGCATGAGGTACCGGTAGCCGCTCTCCCGCAGCGGCGCCAGCCTGGTCAGCTGCTGGCCTGCTCGGACCGCCGCGGCGAGCTCGGTTCCGCCGAGGCCAAGCCCGGCCGCCGCGTACGCCTCCAGCGCTCGCACCCGGAGTTCGGTCAGCTGATGGCGTATCCCGTCGATCCAGACCGCGTCCTCGCCCGGAAGGAAGTCGCGCTCGGCCACGAACAATGCGGTCAGCGCAGGTCCCCATGCTCGTGCCCAGTCCTGCTGGGCGACCGCGGATTCAGCCCGGTGAATGGCCTCGGCGGCGGCTTCCAGGTCGACCCAGGCATCGGGCAGGCACAGCCGGACGGTGGACCGCCCGTCCACGGCGTCGGTGCCGAAGACCCGGCGCAGCTTGGACAGCAGCGGGTTGAGCCGGGCATCCACCGCGGCGGGATCGGGCTCGCGCCACATGGCCTGGGCGAGCTCATCGCGGGAGACGTGGCGGTGGCGGTTGACGACGAGATAGGTGCACAGCAGCCGACCCTCGCGACCGGGCAGGCCAGCGTCCAGCCGCTGGCCGTCGCGCTCAATCGCCAGGGCCCCGCAGATCTGGATCCGTACCGGACGCACTGTCGCCAAGCTCCCGCCGATACCTTGACAATATGCTGGCCTACAGGCTAGGCGCGGGAGGCGCGTCAGGAAGACGGCCCCACTCGGCCCAGGACCCGTCGTATACCCGGACGCGGTCATGCCCGAGCAGGTAGGCGAGCACGAACCAGGCAGTGGCGGCACGCCCCCGGTGGTGCAGTAGGTGATCAGCTCGCGGCCGTCGAGGAGCGCGGGCGCGAACATGCGCCGCAGTTCTGCCGGAGAGCGGAACGAACCATCGGCGTTGTAGACGCCGTCCACGAGCTGGTGGACAGCCGATGGCACGTGACCGGCGCGGCCGCCGGGTTCCATGCCGCCCGAGGGCCAGAAGCAGTCCCCGCGGAACTCGGCAGCTCCGCGCACATCTACCAGCATGGTTCCTGGCAGGTTGATGGCATCCCGGACCAGCGCCCGATCCGCTCGGATGCCGCGATCCTCCTCGCCCAGGCGATAGCTGCCGGCCGGTAGCTCGCTCGCGGCGGTACTCCACGGGTGACCTTGGGCCCGCCAGGTGTCACGTGAGCAGTCGAGAATGCGCGCATCGGAATGCCCGTAGACCTTCATCAGCCACAGGGCCAGGGCGGGTGCATACCCGCAGAAGATCACCGTAGATTCCGGGCCGATTCCCGTGCGGGCCACGAGCCGCTCCAGCGCGGCGGCGTCCACGGTGCGGTAATCCGCATCCTTGACGTCGGCGTAGATGTCCCACAGCGCGGCTCCGTCGATGTGCCAGTCGTTGTAGGCGGCCGGGCTGACGTCGACTTCGACCACTCGGACACCGGGATCGTGGAGGTGCGCGGCCAGCCATGCCGGGTCGACAAGCACGCCATCGGCCGGACCCGGCCTGGAGGTAGCTTTGTCAGCTGCAGTCTTCATCGGAGCCTCCCGAACTAGCGAGTGTCTTCGGGGACAGTTCTACGACGGCGCCATTGTCACCACGTTGCGCCAGCGTTGGCGAAACCTTGGCGGCCGCGGCAGGCCGCGTGAGCGGTGACCAGCGCCCCACGACCGACGCCTGGCACCTGTCGCATAGGTAATCGAATCGGAGCTCGCCTCTGACGGTGTGATCCATGGCCTCGTTCCCTGGCCGATCAGGAATCGAGAAGCGCCAGTGCCGGAGCCGCGGCTAGCCTGGCGGACATGGACATCACCATTCACGCGAGCTTCCTCCCGCACGACGATCCGGAAGCCTCGCTGATCTTCTATCGCGACACTCTCGGCTTCGAGGTCCGCAACGACGTCGGGCGCGGCAAGATGCGCTGGATCACCGTTGGCCCGCCCGGCCAGCCAGGCACATCCATCCTGCTGGCGCCGCCGGCCGTCGATCCCGGCATCACCGACGATGAACGCCGCGCCATCACCGAGATGATGGCCAAGGGCACCTATGGCTGGATCCTGCTGGCCACGGCGGATCTCGACGGCACTTTTGAGCGGCTGCAGTCCGGCGACGCAGAGGTCGTCCAGGAGCCGACCGACCAGCCGTATGGCATCCGCGACTGCGCCTTCCGCGATCCCGCCGGCAACCTGGTCCGCATCCAGGAACTGCGCCGCCCCGTCGAGCAGGCCCAGCCATGAACTGCACAGACGCGTACCGAGAAGCGCTGACACGGGATTTTGCAGCCAAGTCGGCGGCGCTGGCCTCAGTACCCGCACCGAGCCCGCGCCAGGTCGATGAAGCCGGCCACGAAGGCGCCGCCGGATGTCCGGGCCGTCGGAGCCCAGGTACCGGATCAGGCGAGCCGGAGAGCGCGGCGTCGCGGCCGCGCGTGCGGTAGCCGAAGTCCGGTAAGTGGCCGTGTGGTCGCGCCGGCTGTGCGCGGCCGGTGGCTCGCATGGGCGTGCGCGGCTGCCGCGGCGATCCCGCGCTTCCGGTTAGCTCCCCCAGCGGCCCTGTGCCGCCATGCGTTCCAACTCGGTGACCGATGGCGGTTGCATGCCGCGCTCTCGCACCAGACCGCCGGGAAACGTGTAGGCCGGCGCCTTCGCCGGACGACCTCCGGCGTTCGACACGATCGCGTCGGTCAGGCAGTGCGCCATGTCCAGCCGCGGGTACCGGGCATGCATCGCCTGCGCCGTCTCGGCTGGCACCAGCTCGGCATCGCGGCCGAAATCCATCCCGATGCCAGCCCGGGTCAGGGCAACCTCGTTGCGGCAGTACTCGGCGATCCCCGTCGAAGTGTGCAGCGCGATCGACGCCCAGACGATCCGTGCCTGCGCGGCGGCCAGCCCGCTGGCCCGCAGCAGGCTCACAGCTGCCTCGGCGCCGTCGACCTCGAATCGGCGGCCCCGGTCGGCCTGGGTGGTGAGCCCTATGTCGTGCAGCATGCAGGCGAGGAACAGCAGCTCGTCGTCGTAATCCTGGCCGGCCGTCAGCCCGCGTGCGGCGGCAGCAAACCTGGTGAACAGATAGCTGCGGGTGCTGTGGTTGTACAGAAACTCAGGCTCGGCCTCGCGAGCCAGGTCGTCGGCTGCCTTCGCCAGCGGAGTCCGCGGGAACTCAAGATCGGCCGGTTGCGCCGCCCCGGCTGTCCGCTGCCAGACGTAACCGGACCGGGCGTATTCCAGCCGGGTGGCCTGGGCGGCGGCCGCGGCCGGGCCAAGGTAGCGCTGAACCAGCCACAGCCCCAGATCGATGCCCGCAGTGACGCCGCCAGCCGTGACGATCTGGCCATCGTCGACTACCCGGGCATCCGTGATCAGCCGAGCGCCAGCGGCTGACAACTCGCCCAGAGCCGCGTGATGGGTGGTAGCGGGCCGATCTCGCAGCAGTCCGGCCGCAGCGAGCAGCATCGCCCCGGTGCAGACGGCGGCGAGCGCGCGCCCGGCCGCATAGTGCGCCGTGAGCAAGGCGGGCAGCACGCCGCGCTGGGCCTGCGCCCAGGCACCCTGCGCGGCCCGGTCTGCCCAGCCGCCACCTGGCACCACCAGCAGGTCGGGCGCTGCCTGCGGCGGACAGGCGATCAGCTCCGAGCCATGCGCAGCCCGTACCTGCCGCTGGCCATCCACCGCCACCAGCCGCACGTCCAGTCCTGCCGGTGCCAGCACGGACAGCGGGCCGAACACGTCGAGTTCCTCGACGCCGTCGAATATGACGATGTCCACGTTCATGCCACGATCCTGGTCTCGGACCTGGTTGCGGCGCCAGTGGCGGGAATGCCATACTTACCGAGGATTCCGCCATGACACACAAAGTCGCCGTACTCGCTCTCGACGCCGTAGTCCCGCTCGACCTCGCCATCGCGTCCCAGGTCATGGGCTATCCCATGGCGCCCTACGACGTGACGGTCTGCGGGGTGAAGCCGGGCGCGGTCCGCACGACTGCGGGGTTCGACGCCGCAGTCGGGCACGGCCTGCGGACCTTGGACCGCGCCAGCACGATCATCGTGCCGGGGTTCGGGCCGCATGACCGCGCGCTAGATCCCCTGGCCCTGGCCGCCCTGCGGCGCGCTTACCGGCGCGGTGCCAGGATGGTGTCCATCTGCACTGGCGCCTTCGCGCTGGCCCAGGCAGGCATTCTCGACGGGCGCCGGGCCACCACGCACTGGCGGTTCGCCACCGAGCTAGCTGCCAGCTACCCGGCCGTTACCGTCGATCCCGGCGTGCTGTACATCGACGAAACCCAGGTGCTGACCTCAGCAGGCGTCGCTGCAGGCATCGACCTGTGCCTGCACCTGATCAGGAGCGACCACGGCGCGCGGGCCGCCAGCGCGGTGGCCCGGCACGTGGTGGTGGCACCGCACCGAGACGGCGGCCAGGCGCAGTACATCATGCAGCCGGTCCAGCCCGAGGCCGGCATGTCCTTGGCGGCAACCCGCGACTGGGCTCTGAACCACCTCGCCGAACCGCTGGGCGTGCGCGACCTCGCTCGGCACGCCGCCGTGTCTGAGCGCACGTTCGCCCGGCGCTTCCTCGCCGAAACCGGCACGACTCCGCTGCGCTGGCTGGGAACCCAGCGCCTGGCGATGGCGCGCGAACTGCTGGAGGACGGAACGCTGAGCATCGACGAGGTGGCGCGCCGCTGCGGGCTCGGCAGCACCGACAACCTCCGGCTCCACTTCCGCCGGCACCTGAAAACCACCCCGAGCGCCTACCGGCACGCATTCGCCGGCGGCGGCCCGGCCTATTAGAACCAGCCGCCTGAACAGCGACGTCAACACCAGCCCGCCTCCGCTGCGCTCCGCCGGGCGCTGCCGCTAACTCACCGATTTTCGGATTAGGCGTTCCTGATCTGGTCCAGGATCGCTGGCTGCACCAGATGATCAGGAACCGTCTCGGGACCGGCCATGAACCCGACCACAAGAGGGAATACCTCGCTGTCCATGCTGGCCATCTTCTCGCCCAGGATGGCCCTGCGGGCCGCGCGGTTATCAGTGTCCTCGGCGAAGGTTACCGAGACGACATCGGCGATCAGCCGCAGCGTTCGCATGCGCTCGAATCGTTCCTGCCCGTACGGCGCGAAGTCAGCTGGCTGGCCGGCGCAGTCGAGAATCAGGTCCCGGACGATCCGAGCGTCCCGCAGTGCGATCGGCAAGCCCTGACCGACGATGGGGTCGTTATGTCCTGCCGCGTCGCCAACCAGGACAACCCCGTCCGCAAAGGGCGTGTCAGTCCAGGTGTCATCGCCGGGATAGGTGGCACAAGGCCCGGCGGGGAGTCCCGCCGACACCAAGCCGGATAGCGGGTAGCACCCTGGCCTCCAGGCAGCTTGGAACAGTGCCGCGGCGTCCGGCCGGCGAAGCGGCGCTGACTCGACCGGCCAGCGGCCACATAGTAGCTGACAGAGACAGGCTGTCCGGCCCGCATTCTGACGTCATGAACGCCCCGCACCACGGCGGCGCCGGCAGCGGCCGCTGCGGCGATGAGAGCCTGGCAGGCGTCAGGGTGGCGCATATTGAGCGCGCCCTGGATCCCCTCGATCATCATCGACATCGGGAGCATCGCGGGCTCATCGGAACCTTCGACGTATTGCAGCCACGTCGGAGCCACATGCGCCCCCGCGTCGAGCAGAACCTGCTCGACACCCAGATTCCGGGCTTCCTTCACGCCCCACGGCATCAGGGACTCACCCCTGACATGGTCTTCGTATTCGACGCTCGACTCCAGGACCGTCACACTCCGCCCAGCCGACGCCAGGGCGCATGCCAAGGCGGAGCCCGCGATGCCGCCGCCGACTATCAGCACGTCCGAAACGTCGTCCACCGTCAGTCCCCTCTGTACGCTAGAGCGAACATCAAGGCAGTGCGTGCACGCATCGCATCAGGGAGCCGCCAAGTCTCCTCGATTTGCCCGCGTCAATCACTGCACTTGCCAGGGTGCGCTGAGGGCAGCAGCGGTACAAGTCCTCCTTATCGCCACGCGGATTTCGAGCGTGCGGAAGGTGAATCGCTCAGAACGGATCTGTCAGCGGGCGAAATGGGCAGGTCAGCCAGCACGCCGGATGATGCCTGCCATCTCCTCGGCGTTGAAGGCACGAAGAGTATTGCTGCGGATGTTGCCCGTCGAGCCGACCCGGAGCAGCGCCGCGACGCCAGCCTCGTCGTCGGGGAAATCCGCGACGCAGACTAGGTCATACTCGCCGACCGTCCACAGCAGTTCCCGGACCCTGCCGCCCGAGCTTTCCACCAGCCGGGAGAAATCCTCGGCACGCTGAGTGGTATCGCGGAAGTTCCTGATGCCCTGCTCGGTCCAGTTGATCAAGGACACATAAGTCGTCATGCTGGCCCCCCTAGCCTGCCCGATGTGTGCACGTTGTTGTTCCCAGCCCACGGGCCGCCAAGCTCCGGGCATCCCGCCCCGGCTGGCGGGACAGTCGCCTGGTGCAGCTCGCGCCGTGGCCGGCGGTCGCTTTGCCCAGGTTTTCGATCGGGGTTCGCTGGCGTTACCCCAGCTGGTCGCGGCGGCGTGTCAGGTAGGCGATCTCGGCGGTGTTGCCTGCCAGTTCGATGGCCTTGTCGTACGCCGCACGCGACTGCTGACTGCGGCCCAGCCGGCGTAGCAGGTCGGCGCGGGTCGCATGGTAGGCGTGATAACCGGCCAGCTTGTCCTCAAGACGGTCGACGGCCGCCAGTGCCACCTGCGGGCCGTCAACCTCGGCCACCGCGACGGCGCGGTTGAGGGCGATGATCGGCGAGGGGTCGATGCGGACGAGCTGGTCGTAGAGGGCCACGACCTGCGACCAGTCGGTGTCACGCACGTCGCGGGCGGAGGTGTGCACGGCGCTGATCGCCGCGAGGATCTGGTAGCGACCCGCCGGCACCCGGGCGGCCAGGCGCTCGCGCACCAGCAGGTGACCCTCGGCAATCAGCGCGGCGTCCCAGGTCCCACGGTCCTGTTCGGCGAGCGTGACCAGTTCGCCGCTCGCCGAAACCCGGGCGGTGCGGCGGGCCTCAGTGAGGAGCATCAGCGCTAGCAGCCCGGCCACCTCCCCGTCCTCCGGCATGAGGGCACGGATCAGGCGAGTGAGCCGGATCGCCTCGACGATCAGGTCATGACGCACGGGATCGGCGTCGGGGCCGGTCGCCAGGTAGCCCTCGTTGAAGACGAGGAACAGGACGGCGAGCACGCCGGAGACACGTGCCGGGAGATCCTCCGCGGACGGCACTCGATAAGGGATGCGAGCCGCCTTGATCTTGGCTTTCGCGCGCGTGATCCGCTGCCCCATGGCGGTCTCCTGCACCAGGAAGGCGCGGGCGATCTCGGGCACGGTCAGGCCGGCGACCATCCGCAGCGTGAGCGCCACGCGGGTCTCCATCGCCAGCGCCGGGTGACAGCAGGTGAAGATCAGCCGGAGCCGCTCGTCATCGATAACGCCGAGAGGCGCCGGCGGGTCGTCGTCGTACAACAGCTGAGCCTCCTTCTGCTTGTCGTCACGCTTGTTCTCGCGCCGGATCCGGTCGACGGCCTTACGGTTGGCGGTGGTCGTCAGCCAGGCGCCCGGGCTGGGCGGTACGCCGTCGGCCGGCCACCGCTGGACGGCGGTCGCGAACGCCTCGGCCGCCGCCTCCTCGGCGATGTCGAGGTCTCCGAAACGCCTGGTAAGCGAGGCGACCACCCGGCCCCACTCCTCGTGGTGTGCCTGGGTGATCGCCTCCCGGACGTCGACCACGCTCACAGGAACGGCCGCACCTCGATCCGCCGGTTGCAGTGCTTCGACCCCTCGGCGGCCAGTCTGAGCGCCACATCGAGGTCGGCGGCCTCGAGGATCCAGAACCCAGCGAGATACTCCTTCGACTCCAGGAAGGGCCCGTCGGTGAACATCGCCTCGTCGCCTCGGTTGTCGATGACGGTGGCGGAGCTGGGCGCCGCGAGGCCACCCGCGAAGACCCAGTGCCCCTCCGCCCGGAGCCGGTCGTTGAACGCGTCGATGGCCGCCATCTCGTCCGGGGTGGCCAGGCCGGTCGTGTCGTCGATCACGGAAACCAGGTACTGCATCTCGGATCATCTCCTGTGATTCGGGGCCGCTCGCGGGCGGCTCTCACCCCTGCTACGAAATCCCCTGCCCCGATCCGACAACGCCGGCCGGATGTCTTTCGACGATTTGCTGGTACGCCGATTGCATGCGCTCCGACGTCGAGGCCAACGGCGCCTAGCGGCAGTGTTCGATGAGGGTCCGGTTGAAACCACCGTCGTTGTAGCTGCCCACAGCCCAGACGCTGGCAGGCGACTGCGCGAAAACGGCGTCGAGGTCATTGCCGCTTGTCCCTGGGTTCCGGGCCGACTCGACGCGCCAGTGCCTGCCGTTCCAGTGCAGGATGAGCGCCTTGTAGCTAGCGCTCCCGATGGCGAGGCCCACCGCATATATGTTCGCGGACGACGTTCCCCCTATCGACCTGAGGTCATTACTGCCTGTCCCGACGTCCGGGCTAGCCGACCTCAGCCAGTGATGTCCGTTCCAGTGCAGGATGAGGGTCCTGTCGACGGTGCCGTTGTTGTAGTCGCCGACGGTCCAGGCGTTGCCCGCAGAGGTGGCGAGCACGCTACTGAGCGCATTGGTAACGGTGCCGACGTTAGGGCTGGCGACGATTCGCCAGCGACCTCTGGCCCAGTGCAGGATCAGCGTCTTGGACACCGATGGGGAAACATAACGCCCGACCGCCCAGGCGCTGGCCGGGGACACCGGCCGCACCGCGCTGAGCAGATTGGGCGCGGCTGGCACGCTTGGGCTAGCGGCGATCTGCCAGCGATGCCCGTTCCAGTGCAGCAGCAGAGTCCGGGTGGTCGGGTAGCTGGTGACAGTGTCTCCCGCGGCCCAGATGTCGTGCCCGGATGTGCCCCGTACCGAGAAGATCTCGTTCGTGCCGGCACCCCTGTTCGGGCTCGACACGACTTTCCAGGACACGCCGTTCCAGTGCTCGACGAGGGTCTGGCCGGCCGTGCCGTTGTAATAGCTTCCTGCCGCCCAGGCGTCCGTCGCCGACACGGCGTAGACACCGTACAGCAAATCGCCTGTGCCCTTATTCGGGCTCGGTACTACCTTCCAGGACGTGCCGTTCCAGTGCTCGATAAGCGTGTCGGTGTTAACACCGACGAAGTACTCGCCGACGGCCCAGGCATCATGCGGGGAGGTACCAGAGACCCCGTAGAGGTTGTTATCGCCGGTCCCGTCGTTGGGGCTTGTCGTATGTACCCAGCTCCTGCACGCGTGCGCCGCGGCGCTCCGTGCGGCTGCCAGCACCACGTGCGCGGGAGCCATGATCAGCACTAGCAGGATTGCGGCAACGTAGATGGCGAACTTCCGAGGCACTAGACCCCCTCAGTACTCGCAGCTCAGCAGCGGTGCTCGGCCCGGACAAGACTGGTGATCGTGATGCCCCAAGCTAACCGTTGACGAGCCGCCCTTCAAGGTGGGCCAGCCGAGGCCAGGATTGCCTGCTCGCCGATGAGCGACTCATCGGAAGGCCGTGCCGCTGATCAGGTCAGCCGTCCTCGCGGCCAGGGCGCTGCTCCTGTAGCCAGCTGTGGTGCCTTCGCAGCGCCTTGGTTACCCCGATCTCCACGCCGCCCTCAATGATCCAGCGCAGCATGAGACCGCCAATGCCGATGCCTATCGGCCAGACGAGGATGCCCACGCTGGCCTCCTTTGCATCGCGCCAGGGCTGGGTACGGACGTGGGCCAGCACTCCGCTGCCCGCAGTGGGATTACTATATGCCGCTAATAACCTGCTTTAGCCACGATGGTTCACTACTCGGTACGCACGCACAATCGGCTCGTTGACGCGCAGGAAGCTCTCGCCCTCGAAGAGCCACGGTGCGTCGATGTCTGCCCCCGCCACCTGGACTCCCCGCATCACGACACCGGAGAGGTCAGCTTCGACGACCCCGGCGCCACTCGGGTTCACGTCGATGAACTCCGCCCCCCGCAGGTCGGCGGACGGGGTGAGGCTTGCCATGTTTTCTCCTGGTCGAGCCGAATTGGGCGGCTCAGCCGGCCGGTCGTGGTTCTGACGCTAAGCCCGGTCATCGCGCCGTTACGGCAGGCGGAACCCGGGGGGTATGTGACCGGTCGCCGATAGGGCGACTCCGAGGGCGAAGACTGTGATGATGAGAATCGCCACCACGAGCCTAGTAACGCGGCTCGCTCGCCGTTCTGCCTGATGAGGGTGTTGGTGTGGCTTGTTACTCATGCGCTGTGTGATTCCGGGCCAGACTCAGTCGCGAACGGGCCAAGAGCGCCTGTTAGCGCCGCGGTCTGTGTCACAGCCCAGGTCCGAGACCTGCTTCGCGTTTGACCCCGTATCAGGTCGATGCCACCACCGGCAGCCACCTCGCAGGTTAGGCCCCGACACTCGTCGCCGCGCTCTTAGTGCACCCCTTGTGCTCGCCGCGTCGCGACAGGCGCGCCGCATGGCTTCGTCACCTACTTCCTTTCCGCCAGCGCCGCCCTCGTGGTTCATTCGGAGTCGGCGCTGCGCCGGGTGGTTGGGTTGAGGTCACGATTGTCGCTCCGCCGGGGAGGGTGACGACGGTCCGATACGAACCGTCGGGCAACCGCGTCGTCGTTGATCCGTCGGGATTGACAACGGAGAAGCTGTCATCGTTGTCGGCAGCGGAGCCTGCGGGTACAGCGCCGGAAATAGCTGCGACGTCGGAGCTGGCAGGCGGCGCGGACGGGCCGGGCGCCGGCTCGGCCACCCCGGTCTCCTGCACCGCGGGCGCGATCGAGGCCGCCGGCTCGGCCACCCTGGGCTCCTGCACCGCGGGCGCGATCCACGCCGCAGGCTCGGCCGGCGAGGCCGGCTCGGTCCGGGCCGCTGACTCAGCTGCTGCAATCTCCTCCAAGCCAGTCGCGGGGACCGACTCGTCCTGACTGCCTGGCGCATAGAAGAAACCTGGAAGCGCGTTACCCGGCTCGCTCATGGCTGGATCATAATCCGGTTGGTGTCGCTCAGGCTGGCCTGATCGATACGCTGACGCGAGGCGGCTGGTCTGCGGGTGAATGGGATCGTGCCGGAAGGAGCGGGCATGCTGGAGAACTTCGCTGATCTGTCGTCGCCGCTGGTTGCCGATGCCTGCATTCGCTGCGATGTGCCGCTGCGCGCCGCTCCTCCCGGCATCGCAGCTGTCGTTGCGGGCCGGCAGATCGCAGGACGTGCGTTGCCTGCGCGCCACTACGGCAGCGTTGATGTGTTCTTGGAGGCGTTCGGCCGCGCTGGGCAGGGAGACGTGCTGGTCGTGGACAACGGCGGGCGGGCGGACGAGGCGTGCGTCGGCGACCAGGTAGTGCTGGAAGCCCAAGCGGCAGGAGTGGCGGGACTAGCGGTGTGGGGCTGCACCGCGATACGCCGGAACTGGCGGAGATCGGCCTACCGGTCTTCAGCTATGGCAGTTGCCCAGCCGGGCCGGTGCGGCTGGACGAGCGGGAGCCCGATGCGCTAACCAGTGCCCAGTTCGGGTCGTTCACTGTCACCGCGGCCGACATCGTGTTCGGCGATGCCGACGGAGTGTTGTTCGTCGCTTCCGATAAGGCCGCGGAGGTGCTGGCGGCGGCGCGTGGGATCAGGCAGACCGAACGGGAACAGTCCTGCAGGATCGGGGCCGGTGAAACCCTGCGCCAGCAGACGGCCTTCGAGGACTACCTGGCGCGGCGGGCAGCCGAGCCGTCCTACACCTTCCGCCGGCATCTTCGGCGGATCGGCGGCGCCATCGAGGAGTAGCGCAGTGGCTGCTAGGGCGTGGTAGACCAGTGCTCATGACGGACCTGCCGGTGCAGCTATTCGCTCGTCTCGATGGCGTAGAACTGGCGTGGCGGGAGGTCGGGTCGGGGCGGCCCTTCGTCCTGCTGCACGGACTCATGGGCAGCGGGGCGCTGCTGGCCAGTCAGGGCCTGGTCCCTGCGCTTGCCGAGAGCGGTTACCGGGTCATCCTGCCTGATCTGCGCGGGCACGGGGACAGCGGACGACCACATGATTCCGCCTGCTACCCACCCGACATTCTCGCCGATGACATGCTCGCGCTCATCAGGCAACTAGGGCTCGACGACTACGACCTCGGCGGCTATTCCATGGGCGGCAAGCTCGTGTTGCGCTTGCTCGCCCGTGGCACCCGCCCAGCTCACGCGGTCGTGGGCGGGCAGGGCCTAGATGCGCTCGATGCCGAGAGCGACCGGACTAACGGGCACCGCCGGATACTTGCCGCCGTCGCCGAGGGAGCCGCGTGCCCAGCCGGGTCGCCCGAGGAGGCCACCGCCGACTGGATCAGGCAGAGCGGGGTTGACGCGCGGGCCGTCGGGCTCGTCCTCGACACCTTCGTGGCGACGCCCGCCGACGCTTTGCGGCAGGTCTCCGCGCCCACGCTGGTCGTCGTCGGCGACCGGGACAGCCGCGGCACCTCGGCGGGCTCGCTCGCTGCCCTGCTGCCTCACGGGCATCTCGTCCTGGTACCCGGCGACCACTTGACGGCCCTCGGCGCCCCGGAGTTCATCACAGCGGTTCTCGACTTCCTCGGAGAATCCTTACCGGCAAACGCCTCGCGTTAGCCGGGATATACGCCTGCTTATCGTCCTGTGCAGAGGCTCGCGGGCAGCAGCGTCCCACGTGAACATCCTCAGTAGCCTCGGACCGGAGTGGGCGGTGCGTGTCTTCATCGCGCAGATCGGCGACTCGGCATGCTTCCGCTGACAACCTTCACGCAGTGGCCTGCGCCAGATAGACCAGTTCTGTTCTCGGTGACGCCGACCATCGCCCCAGGGATGCGCGGCACACGGATCGGCCACGTAGACGACCGATTCTCAACCCCGCCGGTCCGCGCAGTGTCGGAGTGCTGGTGCATACTGCCCGGCATGGCGAGATTCGAGGACCAGGACCTGACTGATGCCGAGTTCCGGGAATGCGATCTGACACGCGCCCGTCTGATCGGGGTGGTGATGCAGGACGCCGTCATCGACGGGCTGGTGAGCAACCTGGTGGTCAACGGTGTCGAGGTGACGGCGTACGTCGAGGCCGAACTCGACCGGCGGCATCCAGTGCGGCTGCTGATCCGCTCGGCAGATCCGGTCGACCTGCGGCAGGCTTCTCGGCAGCTGCGGGCGGACTGGGCGGCGACGCTCGAGCGGCTCGGAGGATTGCCCAAAGGTTCCGAACACCAGCGGGTCGACGGCGAGTGGTCGGCGGTGGAGACTGTGCGCCATCTGGTGTTCGTGCACGACTCATGGTTCCGTCGCTGCTGCCTGGGATCCACCAAGCCGTTCACCGCGATCGGGCTGGCGTCCGACTTCGTTCCTGACCAGGAGGAACAGGGCCTGGATCGGGCGGCGTCCCCGAGCCTCGACGAGGTGCTGGCCGTCCGCGAGGCGCAGGGCGCCGAGCTGGAGCGGTGGCTGTCGACCGTGACGGCCGATGAGCTGTCGGCGCCCGCGCCGGTGCCGGCGGGCCGGGGCTGGCCGCCGTACGCCAGAGGGAAGTCGGTGCTTGAGTGCGTGCACGTAGTCCTGAACGAGGAGTGGGAGCACCACGGCTTCTGCGTGCGCGACCTCGATCTGCTCCAGAGGTGACCCAGGCGTACCCGCAAAGGAGCTTGCCGGCCAAATTGGCGGGGCAACTATCTGGAACCGGCAACGGCCTGTGGCCGCGAACTGCCGTACTCCCGGCTCGGTTCGGCTGGTCAGCTGGATTCAGCCAGCGTCGTCACCATCGTCAAAGCTGACCAGGGGCAGGTCCGTCTGGCGAAAGTCGTTCGCGAGGCACAGCAGCTTTTCGCCGGTGATGGAGGCGGTCGCATAAGTACAGCAACCGCCGAAATTCAACGCAGCCGGATGCCTGCCCCTGCCGAAACGGGAATAAGCGTCGAGCGCCACGGCCGCATGGCGCTCGTCGAACGCCACCGTCTGGATGGCGTTCTCCTGCAGGAAGCGCGCCAGCACCGTCCTGCCCCTTGGCCCAAGCCGCGCCGTCAGCACGATTCCCGTTTCCAGCTGGGTCGGCGCGCCGATCCGGATCCCCGTAGAGGTCGCGAGCTCATGGACGATGCGTTCATGGCCTGGTTCTTTGCCGATGACCGCCAGTACCGCCGACGAGTCGATGATCATGCGCCGTATTCACCGAAGCCCAGGATCTGCTCGCGTTCGGCCTTGGACAGCGGCTTGCCGAGTTGATCCGGCGGGAGCAGGGGCCAGATCTCTTCCTCCAGAAACCGGATGAGGCGTTCTTCCCGCTGCCTGACAGTCGGAGCGGTGGAAGGTCAGTGAGCCCAGGGTTCACGGGCGGTGGTGACTCACCGTCGTCGTCGTCCCAGCGGCGGCGGTGCTGGTCGGGAATGTCGCCCCAGCCCCAGTACGGCAGAGGCGTGTCCGGCACGATCCCAGGGCCCCGACTGGGTCGATCCGCCGCGCGCCGACGGTGCACAGGTGAGCCCAGTCGTCGCCGAGATCGAACACGTAGGCGAACTGCTCTCCCGGCTGTAGCCGCGACAACATCACTCGCCGGTAGTTTTCGGTGACCTCGCCCTCGATCCCCCAGTCCGGGTCCGGGTCGCACAAGCGCCTGCCGTCGGCGAGGGTGAAGTCCTGCAGATGCGAGCGGTCCCAGCGGGCGAAATGCGTCGTCGATGGCGTCGGCAAGCTGTTTGAAGGTGTGGCTGCGCGCGGCCGCGAAGATCCGTCCTGGCCGCGGCCAGTACTCCTCGCCGTGACCCTCGATCAGGTCGACGCGGATCGACAGCCAAGTTTGAGCCATTCACACCTCCGATTCGGTCAAACTCGGCCAGGCTGCCCTGGCCTGGTAGCTGGCTAGCCGCCTCCGCGGCGCACATCAGGGTGCACAGCGACGACTCATTCGGGCCGAAGGCCGTCGCGCCGGGCCAGTTCCTGGCATACCTGGCGCACCGGCACGCCGGCTCGGCCCGCTGCGGCGCGGATATAAGCGACTGCCGCGTACAGGGCGTACTGCCAGAAGTCATCGGTCTGCCACCAGGCGACCTCGTCGAGCAAGTCCGGCTCCGTTCCGCCGCGCAGCGCCGCCGCTGCCAGGATCGCGAACTGAAGCTTCTTGTTCTGCCTGCCGCGGAAAGCCAACTCGGGCAGCAACCGCTCCCGCATCCCTTCCAGCGCCAGCGGCTCGGAGCGGCTGGCCCCGCACCAGTCCAGCACGTCAGCTGCCACGTCGAGCAAGACCTCGCCCGGGAAGGTGTTGTTCCGGGGATGCAGCGGCGCTAGCTCGCCCGCCAGTTCGGACAAGTCGCTATCACCGGCCAGCCCGTCAAGCAAGATCCGGCGGACGGCGGCCGCGTCCTGGGGCGTGGGCATGTTCCTGGCAGGCATATCCAGACGGTAGGACAGAACCGATCCGGCCGTTTGGCCTTCGGGGACGCCGACCGCGGCAAGCAGCGGCCGCTTCCTAGCCGACGTGGCGAGCGTGGAGCTCCGATGATCTCCGCGAACACGGGTCACACGACGTCCGCGGGCGGAACGGCGGAGGTCCTGCGAGAAAATCCTTCTGGCAGGCTGTCGGAACTGGAGCGAGGCGTTCGTAGATGAGGCGAGAGGCCGCAGGAAGGTGCGGCCAGGACATGGGAGTCAAGGGATGACGCGATACCTGATCACGTTCGGTGCCCACGCGATGGACCACGTCCCCGACGAGGAGGGGCCTGATGTGGCCAAGGCCGCGCGCGCGGTGGTCCAGGAGGCCATCAACGCCGGCGTGTATGTGTCTGCCGGCGGGCTGGTAAACCAGCCAGCGAGCATCGTGGCCACCGACGGGACGCTTACCGACGGCCCGTACCCGGAGGCTATCGGCGGATTCACGCTCGTCGAGGTGCCCTCAGGCGAGGAGGCGCTGGGATGGGCTGCCAAGATCGCCGTCGCCTGCCGGTGCGCGCAAGAAGTCCGGGAGATCGGGCACGACCCCGAAGTCGACGAGATGCTCCGCGAGGCTGACAACCGACGGTGACGTCGACGACGTCTGATCGAACGGTAGCGCAAGACTTGCCTTGGCTGCGGCCGTGACCATATGAGCAAGCGCGACGGCCAGGACTCCGGCTTCGGCAAGCCGGCGAATGACCTCATGTCGCTGCTAGATAAAGAGGGAACGCCATGAAACTTCTGCTGACGTCTTCTGGCATCGCGAACACGAGCATCCGCGACGCGCTTGTCGGCCTACTGGGCAAGCCGATTGAGGAGTCCAGCGCCCTCGTCATTCCTACAGCGATATACCCCTTCCCCGGCGGTGCTGGCCACGCATGGGAGGCGATCTGCGGAAGGAGCACAAGTCCCTTCGCCGGATTGGGCTGGAAGTCTTTGGGAGTGCTGGAGCTCTCCGTGCTGCCGAGCATCGACGAAGAATGCTGGGTCCCGGCGATCCAGGAGACCGACGCCCTGCTGGTGTGGGGCGGCGATCCAGTGTTCTTGTCGTACTGGATGCGACGGTCCGGGCTTGCAGACGTCTTGCCGACGCTGCCTAGAGAGACGGTCTACCTCGGGGTGAGCGCCGGGAGCATCGCGGCAACTTCCACCTTTGCCGAGACTTACCGCGAACCGCGCCGCGGTAGCGGCGATGCGCTGTCGACGGAAGACATCGTGTTCGACACGCCCGATGGCGAACTCCGCATGATCCTGGTCAAGGCTGAGGGAGTCGGACTAGTGGATTTTGCGATCATTCCGCACGTGGACAACAAGGATCACCAAGACATGGCCATCGCAGAACAATGGGCCGCAAGGATACCGGTGCCGACGTACGCGATCGACGACCAGACCGCCATCAAGGTGACCGACGGCAACGTGGAAGTCGTCTCCGAGGGGCACTGGAGGTTGTTCACCCCTAGCACCGCGAGCTCAGCGGCACGTTAACGACCACGACGCGACTACCCGGGTCCAGTCGTTCGCGGGATGACTGTCGCTCGCCATGGAGCTGGCGGCCGAGCAGTCACGGTAGCTCGCGGCGCATGAGCCAGCGGGACTTGCCACCTCGTCGTCCGGCGGTCTGGCGGACGCGCTTGAACCCGTGCGCCTCGAACAGCTGAACGGTGCCGACGTAACCGCTGGTCTGGTCAATGCGCTCGACGCCGGGGTCGACCGGGTAGCCTTCCAGCGCAGGCGCGCCCATCGCGAGCGCGTGGCCGACCGCGCCATCAAGCAGATAGTGCATGAGCCCCCGGCGGCGAAACCCTGGCCGTACCACGAAGCAGACCACCGACCACGCGCCGGTGTCCTGGATATGCGGGATCGTTCGCGAGTTGACCAGGGCGCGATAGGTAAGCTTCGGCGCGACCGAGCACCAGCCGGCCACCTCACCGTCGACGTAGGCCAGAACGCCGGGGCCCGGTTCGCTGTGGCATAGGTCGCGCATGTGAGCGATGCGTCCGGGCATGTCCAGGCTGGAATTGCGGTACACCATGCAGACGCATCCGCCGCCACCTGGCTTGCGCGGCACCATAAACGAAGCGAAGTCCTCCCATCGCCCGATCGCTGGCAACACGTCAACGCCCATCCGCCGAGGATAGGCCAGGGCAATGACGCCCACGCCAGCATCGAGTCGCTCTCACGGCTGATTACCCGCATGGGAGGGAGGTCTAGGCCACGGGAACATCCGGTAGCCGCTCATCGTGTGGGTGGCTCCTCCCTGGTGGGCGGTCAGGCCAGCTTATGGCCGGCAGCGTCGCGAATCTTTCCAGCGGAATTGCTGTAGCGCTCCCAGGCGCCGTCCTGGCAGGCTGTTTCGGGTGGCGGATTTCGACGAGCTACTGATCGAGGCGATGACCGCGCCGTTCTCCGGCTGGGACTTCTCCTGGCTGGACCGCCGGTCCAGGAGTGAACCGCTGCCGTGGGACTACAGCGCCCGAGTCGCGGTCCTGGCCGGCGGTGCCCGGACGATGCTGGACATGGGCACGGGTGGCGGCGAAGTACTGTCCCGACTGCCGACCCGGGCAGGCAGAACCGTCGCGACCGAGGCATGGCCGCCGAATGTTCTTGTGGCCGGACAGCGCCTGCCCCCGCTAGGCATCCCGGTGATCCAGAACGAGGCAGCCCGCGACAACATGGACCAGGATGGGGCTGACGACGGCGGCCGGCTGCCGTTCCGCGATGGGTCGTTGGACCTGATATGCAACCGGCACGAGTCGTTCCTCGCTGTCGAGGTAAGCCGCGTTCTCGCGCCAGGTGGCACGTTCGTGACTCAGCAGGTCGACTACCACGACAACGACGACCTGGCCCAGATGATTGGCATCGAGATGCCGGAGGAGCCGGACAGCTGGATCGGGCTGGCCGAACGGCAGGTCACCGAAGCAGGTCTAGTGATCGAAGAAGCTGCTAGAGCCGATGAACGCATTTACTTCGACGACATCGCGGCCGTCGTGTACTACCTGAAGGCCGTGAGCTGGTCAATTCCGGGGTACAGCCTCGACAAATACCGGGACAGCCTCCGCGCCCTGCACAAGGACGCCAGCGCCTGGCCGGTCACGACCACAGGGCACCGGTTCCTGCTCATCGCATCCAAGCTCGGCTGAGGGCCCCGAGACCTTGCCGAGCCGCTCGACGACCTTGGAACTTGGACTGGCGGCTAGGCCGGGTCTTCTCCCGACGACTCTCGAACCATCGCCGGACGACTGGACTCCGGCCCCTGTTGCGCCAGCCGTCGTGCGGCTGGAGCGGGGTCATGCCGCCGTCGCTTTGACGGCGGAGAAGGCGGCGGACTGGTTGTAGAGCAGCAGGCCGCTGTCACAAGGGGCCGGCCCGGCCGCCGGCAACGGCGAGATTCCAGTAGGGCTGACCCTCGCACTGCCGCAACAGTGGCCGTTGACACACGCCGCGTTACGGTACTTCTGCCGTATCTCGGATGTCTTGAGAAAGGCTCGGCCCGGTTATGCCTGGCGACGGGGCCGCTGCGTCGCAGGCGTGCGTCCGAGCGCTCGCGCGGACAGGGCGGTGAGCCAGCCAAAGCCGGCGATGATGCTGACACGCTGGAACAGCCCGGCTCGGCTGACGAACCGGGGTGATTGGCCGAAGCCGGCCCCGGCCACGACCATGCTGGCGAGCATGGCGACGCCGCTGCCGCCGCTATAAAGGCCGAAGCCGCGCTGGCCGGCTCGCCAGCACCGCCAGCCGCAAGTGAGTGCGGCAGCGGGAAGACCCAGGAACACCGGGACGGCCGCAAGGTTGTGCGCGCTGCCGCACGGCTGGGCCGCGTGAGCGCATCGGGCGTTCCCGGCGGGTATCCGCTGACTGGGTCGGTAGTGAAGACTGCCGCCGCGATCAGCCCCGCGCCTGCGGCTCCGATCAATGCCGGAGCAGGCTGGCCCCCGACTGAGTCGCCAGCGCCGGCCAGGCCTGCGGCCCCGGCCTGGAACAGCGTGCCCGCTACCGTGAAGTTTGCGGCCTGGACCCAGCCGCGCGGGCCGAGCGCCAGAGAACTCACCGGGTGGCGCAGCGGCCGGTAACCCTCCCGCACCGCACCCTCAAGCAGAAACACCGCGACGAACACCGGACCTGCGGCGGCACCGCACCGCAGCAGCTCACGAGTCCATGCCTGCGGTCTAGCGGGGACACCGCAATGCTTCATACGCGCAGCGTAGCCAGCCACGCCCAGTGGCCCACAGGCCGCAGCTCGTAAGCAGGCCCGTCAGGTCGGCCACTGTTATGGTCGCGTCAGTGTCAGGCTTTGTTTCGCCTGGGGGGTTGGCTCCTATGCTCGCTGCCTTCGTGGCTTTCATGGCTTGTGCCGCCCCTCGGGCCCGGCGGACCAGCTGGCCTGGCTTGATAGGAGCGTGGCATCGCCCCCACTGACGTGTGCCGGCCAGCCGGTCCCGGTCACCCTCGATTCGGGAAAGGCGACAGGTCCATGGTGGTACTGGGGATTGACGCGCATAAGCGGACGTACACGGTGGTGGCGGCCGACGAGGTGGGACGGCAGTTAGGGGTTCGGGTGACGAAGTCGACGTCGACGGCGGCGCACTTGGACCTGGTCCGGTGGGCGGCGCAGTTCGGGCCGGAGAGGCGGTGGGCGGTGGAGGATTGCTGTCACCTGTCGCGGCGGCTGGAACGGGACTTGCTGGCGGCCGGGGAGACGATTACCCGGGTGCCGCCCAAGCTGATGGCGCACGCCCGGGGCTCGGCGAGGACTTACGGCAAGTCTGACCCGATCGACGCGCTGGCGGTGGCGCGGGCCGCGTTGCGGGAGCCGGGCCTGGCGTGCGCGCGGCTGGACGGCCCGGAGCGGGAGCTGCGGCTGCTGGTGGATCACCCCGAGGACCTGGTCGCCGAGCGGACCCGGGCGATGAACCGGCTGCGCTGGCACCTGCACGAGCTGGACCCGGACTGGGACCCCGGCCCGCGGACCCTGACCCGGCGCACGATGATCGCCGGGATATCCGCCCGGCTGGAGAGCATGGAGGGCTTGGTGGCCCGGCTCGCCGCGGACCTGACCGCCCGGATCGCCGCGCTGACCACCGCGGTCAATGCCCAGAAGGAGATCGCCGCGCTGACCCGGCAGCTGGCGCCGTCGCTGCTGGCCGTGCCCGGTGCCGCGGAACTGACCGCAGCCAAGATCGTCGCCGAGACCGCCAGCGCCGGCCGGTTCAAGTCCAAGGACGCCTACGCCCGGCACAACGGCACCGCGCTGCTGCCGGCCTGGTCGGCCAGCCCCCGGTACCGGCTCTCGCGCACCGGGAACCGGCAGCTGAACTGCGCGATCCACCGGATCGCCGTCACCCAGATCCGCTGCCACCCCGGCGCCCAGGCCTACCTCAAACACCGGATCGCCGACGGCGACACCAAAACCGAGGCCCTGCGAGCACTCAAACGGCGCCTGTCTGACATCGTCTACCGAGCGCTCCTGCCGACGGGACAGCAATACCAGTCGGCAGCGCGGTTTGACATAGGAGAAAGCCATGACCGTGCAGCAGTTCCTGGCCGACCTCGGCCTCAAAGCCATGAGCCAAGCCCACCGGACGATCGTTCACCTCAGCGGCGGCCGGGTGCTCGGATCGGCCTTCGGAATGCCTGTCGTGGAGTTGCATACTGTCGGGCGCGCATCGGGCCGACCGCGCTCGACCATGCTCACCGCTCCGGTCGTCGCCGGTGACCAGGTTGTACTGGTGGCCTCCAAGGGCGGCGATGACCGTGACCCTGACTGGTATCGCAATCTGGTGGCTCATCCGGAGATCGAGCTGACCATTGCTGGCCGGCGGCGGCTAATGTGCGCCCGCCCGGCATCTGCGCAGGAGAAAGCCGAGTTGTGGCCTCGCGTCGTGGCGGCATACAAGGGCTACGGCGGCTACCAGCAGCGCACCGAGCGTGATATTCCGCTGGTCATCTGCGAGCCGCGCTGAACGCGCGCTGGGCGAGCTGATCTCATCCGATTCGCTCTCGCATCGCCCGCTGCACGCCGTCACTATCCCGGCATGATCCTGGCCCGGCATCGCTGGCATTGGCTCTGCCGGTGCACCGGACTCGCGCAGCCCGAGCTCGCCCCGAAGAACCGGCCCGCCGCCGAGTCCCGCGTCCTGGTCCTCGTCCTCCTTTCCGTCACCAGCCGGCTTCTCGCTTTGCTGCTCGGCATCGAGCTGGCCGACCGAGTCGGGAAGATTCACTACCCGCCGTGCTTGTCGGTGGTGGCTCACTGACTACGGCTGGCAGTGCCGGGTGAAGACGGCTGACGGCGCCGCGCACTGGCCGCAAGGAAGTGGAAAAGCAGGCGGTCCATATCGCCGACTGCTGGCGCTCAGTCCGCGTCGGCGTCACCCAGGTACAGCCCGGCCGCTTGGTTGTTCGTGCTCTACGCACCGACCCGCTTGCCCAACCGTTCGGCCCTGAGTTGTGCCCGCCTGGCACCTGGGAACCGCACCACCCGGCCGTCTTGGAGACGCCATACGCGAATTCCCCGGCTACAGCCCGACGCTCCTGCGCGAGACCCCGAACGGGATCGGTACCGCCGTCGCCACGCTCGCCACCGGCACAGACCCCTTCACCCGGCTCCGCGTCCCCGAGATCACCGAGCAACGGGCCGCCCCACGCGCCGCCGTTAACGGCGCACCACCGCCGAGACCCGCGCGCGACCGTCCCGGCCAGCCCGCAGCTGCACGCGGGAGCGGAGCCAGTGCTCGTCCCCGATCTGTCCGAACCGAAGGAGTAACCGCCATGAAACCGCCACCCGCCGACCGGCTGCTCACCGTCGACCAGGCGGCCGAGATGCTCGGCACATCGGCCAGCTTCCCGCGCCGCCTGATCGCCGAGCGCAAGATCCGCTTCGTGCGAATCCCCGAGTCCGCGTTAGCCGAACTCATCGCCGCCGGAACTGTACAGCCGGTCACCGCCTGGGCGCACCGGCGCCGGAGGGCAAGCTGACATGCCCGGACGCAAGACCCGCTCCTTCGGCTCGCTCCGGCGCCTTCCGGTCCGGCCGCTGGCAGGCTGGCTACCGCGGTCCTGACGGCCTGCTGACGACCGCGCCGAACACGTTCCTTCATAAGACCGACGGTGCCCGGTGGCTGGCTCTCACCGAGGCCGAGCTGCTCAAGGACGACTGGATCGATCCCGACGCCGGCCGCGTCCCGCTCGCCGATTACGCGGACGCCTGGATTGCCGAACGGCCGGGCCTGCGGCCCAAGACGATCCAGCTCTACCGCTACCTGCTGCGCCGGCACATCGTGCCCGGCTTCACCACCATCGGCAGCATCACCGAGGCCGACGTGCGCCGGTGGCGAGCCGAGTTGCTCGATGAGGGCGTCAGCCCGGTCACGACCGCCAAGGCCTACCGGCTGCTCAAGTCCATCCTCGCCACTGCCGTCGAGGACAGCCTGATCCGCCACAACCCGTGCCGGGTCAAGGGCGCTAGAAACGAGCAGTCACCCGAGCGACCACTGCTGACCGTCGCCGAGGTCTACGCGCTCGCCGATGCCTGCGGTCCTCGCTACCGCGTCATGGTTCAGCTGGCATGCTTCGGCGGTCTGCGCTGGGGCGAGCTCGTCGCGCTCCGCGACCTACGAGGAACACGGCGAGGCGCGGCGACCATCGACTCGCTACCGTGACCTCGTCGATTTGGTAGCTATCGTCAACGGGGCGTCGGTCTCTGCGGAAGCCCAGTCCTTTGCGCTGCGATCGGAGCTCGACCGACGGGGCCTGACAGTACCCAGGCACTTCGACGTCCCTGACCCCCCACTATGGGAACGCGGGTACGCAGCCGAGGCCCGCCATTCCCTGCTCGACACTGCGCGCACGCTTGACGGCGCACTAGCCGTGGTCCGCCCGTTCATCGACCCGGTACTGGACGGCACCGCGGCGGGCTCGTGGGATCGCAGCGCGCGCCGCTGGATCCGCTTCTGATAAGCACGTCCTGCCCACTCATGCGTCAGAGATCATTGCCGCGCCGAACCGGCGATCTGCAATGGCCACATTGAGGCGGCAAGTCCGGTCGTGCCGATGAGGGCGCGTGATCGGTCGATGTCAGGCTCGATTTGCAGCAACAACCTTGCTGAACATCCCAAGGTAACTGTCGTGAGCCAGGCACAATTCTCCGAGCGCGTCTTCGGTGAACCACGCGATGGCATCGTGTTCGTCCGGCGCGGCGTTGGCCGGAGACCCCGCCCACGCTTCGATCAACCAAATCTGCATGTCGAACGTGTCGGTACGAACCTCATGCATGGGCGGACCCGTCGGCGCCGCGATATCGATGCCTAACTCCTCTCGGAGCTCTCGAGCGAGCGCGGCGCCAGGCAGTTCCTCGGGCTCCACATGACCACCAGGCAGGTCCCAGACGTCGGGATACCAGCGGCGCCGGGGAGATCGGTGACATAGCAGTATCCGGTTGCCGTCCCGCAGCAACGCGGTGACGATGCGAGCCCGCGGAGAGCGTTCCGCTGAGATCAACATAGGCGCATTCTGCCACCCGTCGCGAGCCAGCACTGCGCCGTGCCGAACGGCAGCCCGACATAGTGATCTACCGCCGAGAAGGCGCGCTCGAGGAGCACCAAATGGGACAGCCTGGCGGCGACTGCGGCACCGCGTGGCGGCGTCGTTTGAGGAGAACCTAGTGAATTCGATTGCCACCCGGCCCGCACACCTCATGTGGCGGGCAGCCGGGCGTCAAGGACCGCCGCCGTGCATGTGGCCAGTTGCACTGATCTGCCGCGAACGGGCCGAGCTGAGCACGATGCAGCGGACCGGGTTGCCGCCATCTGCTCGGAATCCTTGCCGCGGCTGGCGGTCAACGGCAGCGGACGCCCGGCGCTCACTCATGGCGGCAGCGGATCCAGAATCGCTAAGCTGCACAAACCATGACCGGACAGACGCCGCAGTGGCCGACTGAGCAGCGCACCAAGCCGCCGCACCTGGCCGCGGACGCTGCCGCCCATACCGGCGGCTGGGTCTACGAGATCGACGGCTCGGTGGTAAGTAACCCGAACGGCTATGCTCCTGCCGAAGCGATCATCGGCGGTTCCGCCTTTGGTCCAGACGGCCGCCCCACCGGTGAGAACGCCCGGAACCCCGGCCACGGCCCGGTCGCAGATGACTTCACCCGGATGGAGACTCCCGATCACTGGCTGGGCTGGCTGCCGGACACCCCGCCTGGTCGGTCCGCGGCCAGCTCCCGGCAGCTCTTGCTGGCCAGGTACCAGGCTCAGTGCGGGACTGGGTGAAAATCATCGACGATTCAGTGTTCTTGACCACGGGCATCCGCTCGTCGGCCGATCCGCAGGCCTAAATCGTCCGGCGCGCCGCGCTGTCCGTGGTTTTCGCACTGGGAATCCGCGCGCCGACTGCTGCTGTCATCGTGCTGACCGAGGTCCGGGTAATGCTGATCAGCGACGTCGATGACGAGTACGCCCGCGCGAAGGCTACGGCTACGCCGACTCGGCCTGGCGCAGGTGACATGAGGAATTCTTCTGCAGCGCCGGCATCAGCGAACTCCTCGGCGTCACCCCCGGTGATCGACCTGAGTTGGGCCAATTTAGTGCGCATCGGTCCGGTCGTTGATCGCGTCGATGGCAGCGCGGAGGTCGGCGGGGATGGGGTCGGCGGCCGTGATGGTGTGCGGGCCGGCCTGGATCTGGACGGTGCGGTAGCGGCGGGCTGTCTTGACGAATCTGCGGATGGACCAGCCGGTGGTGTTCTCGATCCAGCGGCTGACGGCCATGGCGGCGAACACGATCGTGAGGTGGGCTTCGATGGAGTCGCGTTTGCGGTGGTAGACGGGCCGGGCTTGCAGATCGCTTTTGGCCATCCGGAACGACTTTTCGACCTGGAACAGCTGGTGGTAGGCGCCGATCACGAACTCCGCGGTGACCGGCGTGCCGTCGGGGCAGGCCCGCAGGTTAGTCACGTAGCCTTTCAGCCCGGCCAGTTCCCGGGCTTCGGTCCCGGTGCCATACGCGCACGCAGCCGGACCAGGCGGACAGGTTCCGGCGTCGTGAGCCGACACACGGTGATCTCAGCACCGGGCACGGCGATACGGTAGCGCTCCAGCTCAGCCCGGTCCTCCATGACGGGGGCAAGGATCAGTGGGAACGGCCAAGCTCTGCGCTGGTCTCACCCGACCTCCTTCGAGCTCAACCCACCGACCGATAGCCCGGGCGCGGCACGGCCAGCAGGGGCCAGCTCAGCGACGCAGATCCGGCACTACCGCGCGTCGATGGAGCACGGCCCGCAATGGGATGACCTGGCCGGACTCGCTGCATCTTCACCCAGGCCGGTTATGCTCCCCGTGCCTTGTATGTGGCCGGCGCGAGGGAAGACGACTCGTTCACCGCCGGCCAGGCTGAGTTGCTGGAACGCGCGCTCAATGACGCCGGAGTCGACCACACCCTCGAGTTCTACCCCGCCCGCCACGGATACGCGGTGCCCGACAACCCGACCTACAACACCGAAGCGAACGCCCGGCACTGGGATGCGCCCCACGAGCCCGGTCACGGGCAATCCCATCGGGAAGGTGCAGCGTCCCGTTGCTGTGGCCTTCGGGTGCAGGGATCTGGACGTCCAGGCGTCGCATTCAGCTGCCCCACCGGGCCATCGAAGCTGACCGCCCGAAAGTATCGCCGCGCGGCGCTAACCCGTTGCCAGAAGGGCTGCGACAAACCCCGTGAACTGCGGATGCACCCTGCGTCATAGCCAGCAGGATTGGCTGGCTGCCCTCAAGGCGCGTCGCGGAAGACGGACCGCGCAGGCCAGCGACGAGCCACAGACCTACCGGCTGGCAATGCGCCTGCGCGGTCGGGCCCGTCCGCGCCGCCAACTAATCGCTCGCACCAGTCGGCGCGACTGCGCCGGTTTGCGCGAGATACCGCCTGGGCGCGTGCAGGCTTACCCTTGTGCAGACGAGAGTTACCGGAATGAAACTGCCAGTGGAAACGCTGCAAAATCGGCTGGTGTGCTGAGCGAGAGCATTTTCACCGCGCAGACAAAACGACTGGGGGCCAGCATGGCTATCAGCGCATACTCCACCGGAACGGGACTCGCCGGAGGCGACGGCGCGCGCAGTGCCCCCTTTGCGTCGGCCTGGAGACGCCAGCACCTGACCGTGGATCAGCGTCTGGCCAGGGGCCGGGCCGCTCGCAGGCAAGCGCCCAGGTCGGGCCACGGACGATGGGAGCCCGCACCAGACCGCCCGGATCCGATCGTGCTGCTGGAGGAGCAGGCCGAGAGCCGGGTTCCGGAGCTGGTGCCCATCCGCTATGGGCGGATGCTGGTGTCGCCGTTCACGTTCTACCGGGGCGCCGCGCTGATCATGGCGGCTGACCTGGCGGCAAGCCCGGTGTCGGGGGTGACTGTCCAGTTGTGCGGCGATGCTCACCTGTCGAACTTCGGCCTGTTCGGCTCGCCCGAGCGCCGGATGATTTTCGACATCAACGATTTCGATGAGACCCTGCCCGGTCCGTGGGAGTGGGACGTCAAGCGCCTCGCGGCTAGTTTCGAGGTCATGGGACGTGACCGGGGTTTCGCTCCGGCTGACCGGCGCGCCGTCGTCATGGCCGGGATCGCTGAGTACCGCGACCGTATGCGCCAGGCCGCCGGGATGGGAGGCCTGGACGCGTGGTATGACCACCTGGAAGCCGGGATGCTGCTCAACCTGGTCCGCAAGGAAGTCCGCGTCAAACGAGTCAGCAAGGGCGAGGGCCGGGCGGTTCAGGAAATGGTCGCGAAGGCGAGGACTCGCGACAGCACCCGGGTGTTCACCAAACGAGCCGAGGAGGTCGATGGCGAGTTGCGGATCGTCGCCGACCCGCCCGTCATCATCCCGATCGAGGATCTCGTCAAACCGGGATCGGAATGGGAGGACCCCGCTCCGCTGATCAAGAAGCTGCTCAGCTCATACCGGCGCACTCTCGGGCACCAGCACCACCCTCTTGAGGAGTACCGCTACGTCCATACGGCGTACAAGATGGTGGGCGTGGGCAGCGTGGGGACACGCTGCTACATCATGCTGATGGTGGGCCGCGATCACAACGACCCGCTGTTCCTGCAGGTCAAAGAGGCGCAAGCCTCCGTTCTCGAACGTTTCGCAGGCAAGAGCACCTACCCTCACCACGGTCAGCGCGTGGTAGCGGGCCAGCGGTTGATGCAGGCGGCGACCGACATCTTCCTGGGCTGGATTCGCATGAAAGGGATCGACGGCGTCATCCGCGACTATTACGTGCGCCAGTTCCACGACTGGAAGGGCAGCGCAGACACCGACACCATGCTGGTGCCCGGGGCCACCCTGTACTCGCGGATCTGCGGCGCGACCCTCGCCCGCGCGCACGCCCGCTGGGGCGACCGGATCGCCATCGCCTCCTACCTCGGCAACGGAAATGCCTTCGACCGGGCGATCGCGGACTTCTCCGCCGCCTACGCCGACCAGAACGAACGGGACTACAAAACGTTCATCGCAGCCATCAACTCAGGACGGCTGGTCGCGCAAGCCGGCCTGTAGACGAGCGGCTGTAGTTCGGGCATCCGAGATATGTCGTGCATCGCGACGGGCCAGATCGGCGACTCGGCGTGCTTCCGCTGGCAATCTTCGCGCGGTGGCCTGCGCCAGATAGACCAGTTCTGTTCTCGGTGACGCCGATCATCGCCGCAGGGATGCGGGCACACGGATTGGCGACGGGCACGACGGGACTCTCAACCTGGCAGTCCAGGCACGCGAATGTCGGAACGCTAGTGGATACTGCCCGGCGTGGCGAGCTTCGAGGACCAGGACCTGACTGATGCCGGATTCCGGGAATGCGACCTGACACGCGCCCGTCTGATCGGGGTGGTGATGCAGGACGCCGTCATCGACGGGCTGGTGAGCAACCTGGTGGTCAACGGTGTCGAGGTGACGGCGTACGTCGAGGCCGAACTCGACCGGCGGCATCCAGTGCGGCTGCTGATCCGCTCGGCAGATCCGGTCGACCTGCGGCAGGCTTCTCGGCAGCTGCGGGCGGACTGGGCGGCGACGCTCGAGCGGCTCGGAGGATTGCCCAAAGGTTCCGAACACCAGCGGGTCGACGGCGAGTGGTCGGCGGTGGAGACTGTGCGCCATCTGGTGTTCGTGCACGACTCATGGTTCCGTCGCTGCTGCCTGGGATCCACCAAGCCGTTCACCGCGATCGGGCTGGCGTCCGACTTCGTTCCTGACCAGGAGGAACAGGGCCTGGATCGGGCGGCGTCCCCGAGCCTCGACGAGGTGCTGGCCGTCCGCGAGGCGCAGGGCGCCGAGCTGGAGCGGTGGCTGTCGACCGTGACGGCCGATGAGCTGTCGGCGCCCGCGCCGGTGCCGGCGGGCCGGGGCTGGCCGCCGTACGCCAGAGGGAAGTCGGTGCTTGAGTGCGTGCACGTAGTCCTGAATGAGGAGTGGGAGCACCACGGCTTCTGCGTGCGCGACCTCGATCTGCTCCAGAGGTGACCCAGGCGTGCCCGCGAAGGACCTTCGTTCCGTTACCAGCCCTGGCGCTATTCGAGCGAGCTCGAAGTGGCCTGGCGTTCAGGCAGTGCGGGCGCTTTGGCTCTCAGTTTGGCTCTCAGCCGTCGCCTGTTCGAACAATAACCAAAGTTCGAATGATATGATTCGTCCGCAACGAGCGATTGCTCGCAGGCAGTTTACATAGCCTTGAACGGAATAGCGAAAAACATTCTCCACGTGCCGGTTTAGCGCCCCGAGCAGGACTCGAACCTGCGGCCTACTGCTTAGGATGCAAACCCGAACCAGGCCAGACGACGCCCACTGCCGCCCTACATGGCGCTGACCTGCAGCGACAATCGCCCGACGCCGCCTGACTACGCCTGGCCTCTGCTGACGTTGGCTCCCAGTTTGGATCTCACGCGTCTTGTCGCCGCACGAGTATCCTCACACCTTTCTCTGCCGGAATCGCCCGTCTTCAGGCGGCGAACCGTATGGCCGGCGGGCGGCGTTGTGTATGGTTCGATGTCGGCGTTCTGTATGATCGCAAGCATGTCACCGATGCTCGAACGAGCTGTCGCGCGTCGCTACCAGGACATGGTCTCCGCCCGTCGGGTGACTGTGGTGACCGGGCCGCGCCAGGCAGGCAAGACCACGCTAGTCCAAAGCCAGCTTGGCGGAGGGACGCTGCGGAGCCTGGATGATCAGGGCACCCTGGACTCCGCGCTCACCGATCCCGTCGGTTTCCTGGCACTCGGCCAGCGGCCGCTCGTCATTGATGAAGTCCAGCGAGCCGGCGAGCCGCTGGTACGCGCAATCAAGCTTGCCGTCGACCACGACCCCACCCCCGGCCAGTTCGTGCTGACCGGGTCGTCGAACTTCCTGACCGTCCCCACCATCTCCGAGTCGCTCGCGGGCCGGGCTGGCTTCGTCGAGGTATGGCCCTTCACCCAGGGCGAAATCAGCGGCAAGCCCGACAGATTCATCGACGGCGCGTTCGAGGGGCCAGCCGCGTTCAGCACCCACCAACCCGGCCGCTTCAGCCGGCACGATCTGCTCGACCGGGTATGCGCTGGCGGTTACCCGGAGGTTCAGCGCCTCGCCGCTCGCCAGCGGCCGGGATGGTTCCGGGACTACGTGCGCACCACGATCGAGCGCGACGTGGTCGAGCTATCGGGCATCCGCAAGGTCGCCGAGATGGGCCAGCTCCTGCGGCTGTTCGCCGCGCGCACCAGCCGCGAGCTGGTCATGCAAGGCATCATCGACGACGCACCGCTTGAGCGGCAGGCCGTCTACGATCATCGGGCGTGGCTGGAGACCATCCACCTCCTGACCACGTTGCCTGCCTGGTCACGCAACCTCACCCGCCGCGTTAAAAGGCACCCCAAGGTCTTCCTGACCGATCCGGGGCTGGCCGCCTGGCTGCTCGGCAAGACCCCTGGCGCGCTTGCTGACCCCGAAGACCCCGCGACAGGCCATCTCGTCGAAACCTTCGTCTTCGCCGAACTCCGCCGGCAGCTCACCTGGGCGGCCACCGACATCGCCATGTTCCATTGGCAGGACCGCTCCGGCGCAGAGGTTGACATCGTCCTGGAATCCGCCGACGGGCGTGTCGTCGGCATCGAAGTCAAAAGCCACCGGACCGCGAAACCCGAATGGTTCCGCTGGCTCGCCCGGATGCGCGACGCTCTCGGAGACAAGTTCATCGCCGGAATCTCCCTCTACGCTGGCAACGAGGTACTGCCCTTCGGCGACCGCCTACTCGCCGCTCCCATCTCCGCCTTGTGGGGGCTATGAAGAAAGCGCGAACCCTGACTCGGACCGTGTTGGCCGGGCGCCGTCGAACCACGAGCACTTCAGACGACCTGGCCGCGGCGCACGTGACTGGCCGAGCGCGCAGACGCCAGGGTTACCGCTCATGCCGATGTGAGCGAGTTCGGGTTGGCGCATACTCATGCGCGGATGCGCATATTCTTTCTCGCGCATTCGACGTCTATCGCTCAAGGCAAGTTACTGGCCGCCGATCTCCTGGGCGATCTCCCAGATGTAGCCGTCGGGATCGGCGAAGTTCAGTGTGCGCATACCCCAGCTGCGGTCCTCCGGGCCGTTCACCAGGGCCACGCCCTTTTCGCTCAGCTCGGCCGCGACCGCGTCGACGTCGTCGACGATGACCGCGAATACGTGCCGCGGCCCGTTCCCGGCCGCACCCGCGGCCAGCGGCGCAATCATGTCAGGCGCAGTCGATGACTGTGTCAGGAAGAAGTACAGGTCCGTCAGCTTGAACCCGACGTTAGTCTCGCCATCGTCGAACGGCGCGAGGTCGAATACGTCCCGGTAGAACCTCTTCGACGCAGCCACATCCTCGACAAACAAAGTGATCGCGCCGATCCGCTTCTCCCAGCCAGTCATGTCTCATCCTGCCTTCTTATTTGCCGTCATCTCGCTACTGCCGACACGACGAACAGGGCTGCGGCATCTGGACCCCCCGGCGCCGTCCGACGGAGATTTCCGGCTGGATCGGTCCGGCAGTCCGTTCCCCGATGGTGTCGCCGGTGTCACTCGCCGTCCGCCGTGACGCGCTATCCGCCGGGCTGCCGCGCTTGTTCTGGCGCTAAAGTCTGGCATTCTTCGATGCCCGACATGTCCATGATCAATAAGTCTCGCATAAACGCACGTAACGACGACTTCGGGCCTCGGACGAGACGGTGGCCGATGGCAAGGTGCGCAGCAGCGGATCGATTAGTTCTTGCGCTCGCGGAGAGCCAGGGATGATGGTTTGCTCCTGCCGCCGACGGTATACGGCATCGAGATTGGCGATCCGGCAGATGTGCGGATGTCGCAGCACGATGCGGCATGCTTGTCCAGTGGTTGACGACCCGATGATTGTCACGCACGACGAGCCCGCGGCTCGATCTCGGACGAACTACATCCTGAGACTCAGCCTGGCCGCGAACGGTTTCCCAGGGCGCTATGAGCAGGTGTGGACTCGGACCGAAGACAACGTCAACTTTGAGCTCTGCTGCATCCCCTTCTTCACCTACGACCTGTCCCTCGGTGACGTCGTTCGCAAAACGACCGACGACGGCTGTTCGAAACTGAGGTTCGCCACCTATCCGGATCTGCCGCCGACAGACAGGTCGTTGGCGCGCACAGCCCGGCTGGCCTGCAGATACGGCGAGGACTGATCGTGTTCCTCGCTCTGATCACCGTGACCTTCGTCCTTGGCGTCGCAGTCGCGCAGGCGCATTTGACAGACCACCAGGTCGCCGACGCGCGATCGCGGTCGGCGTGGCTGCCACTAAGAAGTGCGTAACCCGCGGGCCCAGCGTGCGCGTCAACCGGTGCGTGAGCTTAACCGAGGATCCAGAGTCGGCCGCTGCCAAGGAGCCCGAAGGGAACGCGATAGAGACGTCCTTCTGGGCCAGCTTCACGCAGGCCGACATGAGGACGCTCGTCGTCACAATTGCCGGGACCGTGATGGGGGGCGCGCTGCTCGTGATGGTGGTCGCGGTGGCGGTCGTCATACTCCGAAGCTGGGACAGCCCTTCGTCGTCCGACGGCTGGGGTGTCTTCGCAACAGTGGTGCTCATCGCGATGCTCGGCACTACCCTGACCGCCCCTGGCCGTGCCATGGCGCAAAGAAGAAAGCGCTTCTGGATCGTCTCCCTCGCGCCGTGGCTTGTTGTCGTACTAGAGATCATCCTTGCGCTGCTCGGCAGGGCTGCCGGGGTCAAGTAGCTGGGTGGCACGCCCCATGCCCATGGGATGGCCGCACACTTCGCCACCTCCTAGGCCAACCAACGTCCGGATCTGCCACCGGTGTGACGGTACAACAGAGCCGCCAGTGAGTGCGCTTGGTCGGCAGCAGGTTGTCCGCGGGTGCCGCGCTGCGGTGGTCTAGACACGCGAGGCCGGATATCTGGCCGGCTAGCCGTGATCGCGGACGGTCCTCTCGCGGCAGTATTCACCCAGCGCCGGAAGGGCGGCATGATGTCGCCATGGTCGATGGTGCCGAGATTCCGACGCGCGAAGGCGGCACGACGGCGGCGGAAGTTCCTGCGCAACGCCCGAGCGCGGACGACTCCGGTCAGGACGGCCCGCGAGCCGGGCCCGCGGACCGACCGTCGTCGATTGCCGAGTCGCTGCTCGCGCAGGCGACAGCCGCGCTGGCGCTGGCCGTCGCCCTGATCTACGCCGCTGGCGGTCTGTCACTCGGCCTGAAGCTCTGGTTTCTGCGAGTGCCGTGGACGACGGTGCTCGGTCAGCTTCCGCACGATCCGCTGATCATCACCGCAGTCGGCCAGGTCGTGGTGCCGTGTCTGGCAGCAGGCGCCGTGCTTGGCCCACTCATTGCCTGGCTCAGCGGGCGCACCTGGCTTCAGGAGCGATATCTCAACAAGAAGGGTGCGCACTTCCTCATCGCCACAGTGGCGGTGGCGTTTGCCGTGGGCCTCGTCCTAGGCGCGGTACCGCTTCTGGTCCTCCTGTTCACCTACCGCATCGTTGCGGGCAGTCTCCAACCATTGCCCGCGATATGGGCCTGCTGCGGCCTGCTGAGCTTCGCGACTGCGGCTGGGACGCTGTACGTCGTGCGCGCGCTCTACGACCGCTCAGCGGAGTTCCCGAACGGGCGTATGCAGACAACTGCGGGGCGCACCCTGCTCGTCGCCTCGCTCTCCGTGGCGCTGATCCCGTGCCTGTGCTCGGTGTCGGGCGCCTTCCTGCTGCCGCCGGTGAAGCTGTGCAGTCCTAAGTTCTTCCATCCCGTCTCCAGCGGCGGCCCCGAGCAGTCTGGCTATATGGACGGGAACCTCATCGGCAGCAACGGTCAGTGGATCTATATCGCGCAGTTCGGCCAGTCGGGTGGTCAGGTCAACTTCCGGACCATCACCGCGGTGCCGGTCAGTGCCGTGCAGTTGCAGGCCATCGGCCAGGGAAGCGGCTGCGGCGACGTGACCGGCTAGCGGGCCTGTCCCCGCCACGGCTGACACCAGCCTCGGCCCTCGCGCACCGCCTGACGTCAGCAGAGCCGAAAGACTTGTCAGCTCGTCGCTGGGGCTCCATGAACCGGCAGCGCCAAGACTTTGCCGATGCAGGCACGGCCGCGCTGAACTCACGGCCCGCCCACCCACCTCGGCTCGGGGATCGGCCCATTGAAGTGCTAGGACGAACGCGCTGTCATGCCGCCTAGAGGATGGCTTGAGTGTGGGGGCGGGTCGCGGATGATCTGGTGTCCATATCTGGCGACCGTGTTCGTCGTGGCAGTGAAGACAAGGTACGACAATCACGAACACCACAGCTGAGCCAGGGAGGCCGCAATGATCACCCAGGACATCCAGCCGGAGACCAGCGCCCTGCTCGCCTCACTGACCATCCAGCGCAACCACGTGCTGGGCATCCTTGAGGGCCTCGCCGACGACCAGCTTCGCCGACCGGTCCTGCCATCAGGCTGGAGTTGCCTGGGCATGGTCCAGCACCTGACAATCAGCGACGAGCGGTTCTGGTTCCGCGGCATCGTCGGCGGCGACTCCGCGTGTGTCAGCGCTTCTGCCGACGAAGCCAAAGCCGAAGCCATCTGGCAGGTTGCGCCGGACGCGCCGGCTGCGGCCGTGCTGGAAGCCTACCGGCAGGAGATCGAGCTCGCTGACGCCGTCATCGCAGCGACCCCACTGGACCAGCCTCCAGCAATCTGGCCGGCCGAGATCTGGCCCGACTGGAGGCTGCCCAACCTTCGTGCGGTCATTCTGCACGTCATCACCGAGACCGCATGTCACGCCGGTCATCTGGAGGCGGCCCGCGAGCTCATCGACGGCCACCAGTGGATGACCTGAACCTGTCAGCCCAAGTTGGCCAGCTGCCAGCAGACACGTCCGCTCTTGCCGCGATGGCGTTTAAGCGCTGCCTAGTGTGTCGTGCTGGCGGCGGACCGCCGTAGCGTGGCGTGATGGCGCACCGTTACTGGCCGTTGTTCGATCTGCGGATTGACACGCCCGATCTCACCCTTCGCCCGATGACCGAGGCCGACCAGCCGGCCATCGCCGATCTGCTGCCCGATGACGTGGAACTTGACCCGGCGGCCACCCGGTATGCGACCGGGGACGAGCGCGTCGCACGCGGCACTGTTGTGCACCAGGGGTACTGGAAGGCCTACGGGACGTGGCGGCCCGAGGCCTGGCGGGTCAGCTTTGTCGTGTCCGCAGCCGGCCAGATCCTCGGCGCCCAGGAACTGGAGGGCAACGACTTCCCTGCACTGCGCACGGTCGACACCGCCTCCTTCCTGATCCCCTCGGCGAGGGGCCGCGGCTATGGCAAGCAGATGCGGCGCGCGGTGCTCGCGCTGGCGTTCGGCCCGCTGGGCGCGCAGGCGGCCATCACCTCGGCATGGCACGACAACCACGCCTCCCTCGGCGTCTCCAGGGCACTGGGCTACCAGCCCAACGGCGAGTCGCTGCACGCGCGCGGCGACAGCGCGGATGTCATGGCGCACATGCGCCTGCTGCGCGCCGGCTGGCTGGCCAGCGGCGCCGCGGCCGGCATCCACATCAGCGGCTTCGAGCCGTGCCGGCACCTGTTCGGCCTCACTACCGGCTGACCCCAAAGACGGTACCCAGTCCGCCCGCAGACACCCCGCACATGCCGCGAGTCGACTGTTCACTGCTCGTGGCCCGCTTGGCCTCGGGCCTGGTCGCTGGCAGCCGGGAGTTGTTGGCGAACAGCCTGCCAGGCGGCCGCTGGTGATTGCGCTGGCTGCTCATCCGGTGCTCGGCGCGTTGGCGGCCCGACTTCTGTTCTATCTCGGCCTTGGCGCTGTTCCGGCGAGTTCGAAGGGAGCCGGGCGTTCAGGCAGCGCGGGTACTTTGGCTCAATTTGGCTCTCAGCCATCGACTGCTCGAACTGAAAGCACAGTTCAAGCAATATGATTCGGCCGCAACGAGCGATTGCTCGCAGGCAGTTTAAATAGCTATGAACAGAATGGCGAAAAACATTTATCCACGTGCTGGTATGGCGCCCCGAGCAGGACTCGAACCTTCGGCCTACTGCTTAGGAGGCAAACCCGAACCAGGCCAGACAACGCCCACCGTCGCCCCACGTGGCGCTGACCTGCAACGACAATCGCCTGACGACGCCTGACACCGCCCATGCCCTGCTGACGTTGAATCCGCGCTCCCAGTTTGGCTCCCCGCCAGAGAGGCTCTGGGCATCGAACGGGAATAACTCACGAAGGGCCTACGCGGCGGATCCGTTCGGGGCCTCCAAATCAGGTCAGCTCTAATGCAGCCGACACAAGGACTTCGGTGGCGCGGATGAGCCGTCGCAGCTCGGTGGCGCCGACCATGAGGGTGCCGTAATGGGAGTCGTCCTTCAGGTCGAGGGCGGTGGCCAGCGCCCTGGCCAGATCACGGGCACGCTGCGCCTGCACTTCGTCAGTGCCTGTCCCGAAGCGGACCTGTTCCAGCAGGGCAACGGCGTCCCGGTGGTCTTGTCCTCGCGACCGTTCGCCCAGCAGTCTGCAGCACAAGGCGTCACTAGCCGCGATCGCGGCCAGCACGGCGTTGCCTGCCGCCACGTGGTTGAAGTTAAGGTCCTCGGGCTTGTCGGCATCGCCGCGGATCAGCTTGGCAACTTCCAGGTACGCGCGGGCGTGTGCCGCGCGTGTGCGAGCATCCCCGGCAGTGCACGGCCGACGGCGGGCGCGGCCGCTCACGTCTGGCCCAGAAGCTCGCTGATGTCGGCGCCGGCCAGGCTCAGGGCGTCCTTGCGCCACTCATCAACGATGGGCTCGCGCGCGCGCGACAGTCGCCGCAGCGAAGCCACAGGCCGGTCGGTGACCTGGCAGCGATTGCCAGTCCAGCGCTGCACCAGGCCGCGCAGCCGGTGGACCTGAGCATTCCACACCTCACGCTCACGCGACCCCAGGCTCGCGGGCCTGACCAGCAGGATGTCGACATCGCTAGCGGCGTTCCCGTCACGGCGCGCCGCCGAGCCGTACAGCGCCGCGGCGGCAGGCGGGACCTGCCAAGCCGAGATCTCCCCGCGCAGCCGACGGGGAAGCTCCTCGCCTGCGCGCCGAAGCGCCGTCACGGCCGGATACAGCACATGGTCGCGGTTGAGCAAGTAAAGGACCCGGTCGCCGATCTCCTCCGTGGTCACCAGCCCATGCAGTGCGAGCCTGTCCAGCGCACGCCTGACGCCTGCCTCGGTACCCGCCGCCGCAGCACGGCGCAGCTGCGCAGCTGTCGCCGGAGTGGCGCGGCTAGACAGAGCATGCAGGAGAGGCATAGTCAGGCCCCCAGCCAGCACAGTCGCCGGATCAGAGATATCCACGCGAGAATGATACCTTAGTATCACTAACGATACTCGAGTACTGCAGGCAGCACTCCAGTATCAGAGCCTTTCCGAAAGCTGCAATACCTTCTGGTAAGAAGGCGAGCATGAGCGAGCAGGGCTGGCGGGACTTCCTCGCTGCGGAGGGCGTTGACGACTGGAGGGGTTTTGCACAGCGGAGCGACTGCTGTGTTCCGCGTCCCGTCGCTCGGCGAAGCGGCGCAGCTTGCCGGGGCGATCGCGCAGGTGCACGTCGACGTGTCCGTCGCTCGCGAGCACGTCGAGGCCCGCCTGGCGGCGGCCCTTGCCGCAGGAGGCCGCATCGTCGACGAGGCCGATGCCCCCGCGGCCTGGATCCTCGCCGACCGCGCCGGCAGCCGCGTGTGCATCACTGCGTGGCCCGACGGGCCCGTTCCGCTTTCCTGGTTGATCCGCAATAGCGCGCTCTCGGAGTAGCGCAGGCACCGTTTATGCAGGTGGTTAGTCCGCTGCAAGTGATGTGGGGCGTGCAGCCGAGGTCGGCCTGGTTGAGCGTCCGCTGGCCGCTGACAGGTACCGACCCGGGGTGAACTGAGGTCCGCCCGCTGCTGCTTATTGCCGTGGCTTGGCAGAAAACTGATTCGCCAGTTTGGCTCCCAGCAGACACGGCCTGAAAATGGGAACGAGCCCGCGACAACCAGCCCATGCTGCCCATCCCGCCTCTGCCGTAGAATGGTGCGCGTGAGCGAGAGCTACCTGCCGGCATTAACCGGTGTCGCAGTAATAGGCGAACGAGTGCTGCGACTGCTCTCCAGCGACGGCACCGTGGGTGACGTCGACTTCTCTGCTCAGCAGTGGACAGGGGTCCTGGAACCGCTCAACGACCCCGACTACTTCGCCCAGGTGACAGTCGACACCGAGGCAGGCACCATCGCCTGGCCCAACGGCATCGATCTAGCCCCCGAGCCGCTCTACGAGCAGGCTCACGCGCACCCGCTCGTCGCTGCCTGACGCTTAGGGCCGCCAACGATGACGCGCCTGCAGCATGCCGGGGCGTTGATCCTCACCATCGGCACCAGGCCATGGCGGGGCGATACCAGTCGGCAGAAGGCCCCTGCAACAGTCGCGCAGCTAGCCTGGCGTCCACTTCTGCAGATCCGTGGCGTGCCAGAACGAGGCCGTTCTGGCCCGTCGGCCAACCTTTCCGTGCAGCGGAACGGCCCGAGTCAGCCCGCCCAGGTTTACCGCTCGTGCCGACGAGCGTGCGTTCTGCCACCAGCGCCATAGAGCGCGCCTAACGCCGATTTAGTGCGCCGCGGGCACCGCACTGCCAGGGTGGCCGACCATATGCAGATCCGCCGGTTCACGTGAGCTGGCTCGCGATCGTCACCACGGCAGAAGCGGAAGATCGGCCCCTGATGTCACGGGAAAATCGCCGCGCCGCGCCGGCAGCGGAACCAGTGCAGCAGGTGACCCGCCGGCTCGGTTCTTCAACGGTGCGCTTCCCGCCATTTGTTGCAGGTGGCGGCCCCAGGTCGGACCGCGCTGGTCGTTCGGTCTGCGGACGAACTCCGCCTGTTGGACCGCAGCGGTAACTCAGCGCGATCGGGACTCGAGCAGTTGGTGGAGCTGCTGGATCACGGGATCGTGCCAGCGAGTGGCGAAGATCATGTGCAGCCAGCCGTCGGCATCGGCTTGGAAGAGCTCGTCGCGGATGGACGGGTCGGCACCACGCTCCAGCAGCAAGCGGGCCACCTCAAGCTGACTGTGCATGATCGCCCAGTGCAGGCCGGTCCGCCCGAGGTAGGGCGCGACGTCGGGGCTGACTCCGAGGTCGAGGAACCAGCGCACGACCTCGGTCCGGCCGTGCTGGCAGGCGTGGACGAACGCCTCGGCCATGATCTCCTCCGGATCGGATGTCGCCGGGATCCGGGGTGGGATCGGGAAGACGGCGGCGGGGTTGGGGCGCGACGGCGCGACGTCGGGCCGCAGCATGCCGTCCGCATCGAAGCTGGCCCGGACAAGATCCAGCCGGCCGCACGCGGCGTAGGTCCACAGCGCCTGAGGGACGATGCCGTGTTCGGCGAGCAGATCAACGACCTGTGTGTGGCCGTGGTAGATGGCGTTCTCCAGCGGCGTGATGCCGCCCGTCCGAGTGCCGGGGTCGGCGCCGGCACCGAGCAGCAGGCGCACGTACTCCACCCGGTTGGAACTGGCGGCCTGGGTGAGCGGGAGGTCCAGATTGGTCGCCTTGCCGATCAGCACATCGACTGCGGCGCGCGGCGCGCCGAGTTCCTCGTCGAGCCGGGCACCGGGGATCGCCTCGGGGAAGGCGAGCATCTGCAGCAGGGCGTCGGCCTGCTCGGCGGTCAGCTGAGCCAGCCGGCCGGTGTCGCCGGCCAGCAGGGCTTTGGCCTGCGGGCGCAGGCGCCGGAACCTCTCCTGGCGTTCGTCGAGATCGCGCTTGGCCTTCTCGGCACCCGACACGAGCTCGCGCCAGGTCGGGAAGCCGAGCTCCCGGGCGATGATCAGCCGCGCGTCGCGAAGCTCGGCGGCGGAGCCGTCAGTAACGGCGGCGTGCCTGGGCACGTAGGCCCGCAGCCGTTGCAGCGCGCCGGGTTCGTTGCGGCGCAGATCGGTGAGCAAGGCATCGGCAAGCGAGGCGCAGGTGCTCGACGCGATCAGCGTCCGCCCGGAGACCGGCTGGTCGCCGGTAGTGCTCTGGCTCTGGACGTGCGCGCGGAACTCGGCCCAGGTCCTGAATCCGTGTTCCTGGGCCAGTACGAACTGGGCGCCGCTGAGCAGGAACCGCCCAGCGGCCCGGTCGCCCAGCAGGTCGGCCACTCGCGCCCAGGCGGCCGCATCGCCCGTTTCGTAGCTGTGCTGCAGGTGCTTGGCCTGCTTGCGGTAGTACTCCAGGTTCGGATGGGCCGACAGCTCGAAATGACGATCGGACACCGCAACCTCCTTCATCGCCGAGGTCCGCTTGGCCCGACCGGAAAGAGGCTGGTCTTGTCCCGTGCGCTGACGTTGCTGCTCGAGGTGGGAAAATCCCTGCCCGCGGACTGGCAGCGCCCTCGCACGCTCCATTCACACTAATGACCGGCTATGCGCGCAGCAACCACCAGAAGGGATCGTTGCACGCTGGCCGCCTCGAAGTGGCGCGAGAGCTGGCAGGCAACCGCGTGGACTCGGCCAGCCCTACTCGCGAGCAGAGCCTGGCCCATCCGGAACCGATCATCCGGTTCGGAACGCCTAGCCACGGCCGCGGCTGGTCGCGTTGACGACCAAATCGGCGGCTTGGCGCGCGTTGCAGTCGCACTCATGTGCCGCTCTCAGCGCGATAGGTCGGCGATTGGGAGGCCTCGACCGTCGGTGGCCTTCAGTTGTTGTAAGTCTGTGCCTCGAGGACGGCCTTTAACCGAGCGAGGTCCTTATTGTTAGCCCTGCGCATCGCAGCCCCGATGAAGGGCGCGACTAGCTTGGAGAAGCCGGAGGGTTCTCCACGGTTCCTCAGCTCCATGCGCGTGCTGCCCGGGCCCCGAGTCCCGCCATGAGTAGGTCGTCTCCATCGGGAACGGCCCCTGCTGGGTACCCATGACGAACCGCTCGCCTTGGACCAGCTCGCGTACCTCATACGTGTAGCTCAGACGTCGCCCCATGAAGTGGGCCACGAAAGCCATCCTGGAGCCGACGTCGAGGGGCTTAGGGGTCTTCCATTCCACGGATTTGATGTTCGAGTACCACGTGGTGGCGTTGTCTGGATCCGCGGCGTAAGGGTCACGTCCGCGGCGGTGGTGTGCGAGGGGTGAAGGGGCGGCCTCCGCGTGATCTTCGGTCTGGACTTTATGCGGTGATGGCGGTCAGGGTCACCTCCTCGGGCTGATCGGTGTTCTGGCCTGGCCGGCTTCTGGCCAGGATGTCCAGGCCGATGTAGCGGCGGCATCTCGGCCCATTCGTCGTGCTGCTCGGCCAGGACCGCGCCGACGAGCCGGATCAGGGAGTTGCGGTCGGGGAAGATGCCGACGACGTCGGTGCGGCGGCGGATCTCGCGGTTCAGCCGTTCCTTTATCCGGCCCTCGGTGTGGGGGCAAGCTATTTGGTGTCGTGGCTGCTCAGTGTTCGAGTCGCTGCAGGTGTCCGGTGAGGGCGTTGGCGACGCGGCCGTGGCGGGCAGCTTCGCTGTCCCAGCCGCGGGCGCTGGCGTCGGCGTGCAGGTGCCGGATGTCGGCGAGCTGGCTGCGCAGGGCGTCGGCGTGCTCGGGGCCGGTGACGAAGTTGTCGCAGCTCTCGCAGATGTTGGCGTAGGGGCAGGGGCCGGCGGCTTCGTGCCGCGAGCAGTAGCCGTGCGCGACGCGGGTCTTGAGCATCTCGCTGTTCAGCCAGCTGACCTTGTCCGGGACGATCGGCTTGCCGGCCGGGGTGAGGGTGAACTGGCGGCGCATCTTGCCCATCGCCTCGTCGTAGGCGGCCCGCAGGGTCGGGGACGCGAGGGTGGCGTAGCGGATGGTCATCTGCGGAGTGACGTGCCCGAGCAGGGCCATCAGGGCCTGCAGGCTCATCCCGGCGTTGGCCAGGCTGGTGGCCCAGGTGTGACGGAGCTGATGGCAGGTGACGACCATGACACTGCCGTCCGGCCCGTGCAGGCCTGCGGTTTCGGCAGCGGCGAGCAGCCCGTTACGGAGCCGGGTCGCTCCGAGGCGGCGGCCATGGGCGGTGAACAGGAAGTCGGTGAGCGCCCCGGTGCGGGGGTGAGGCAGCGGCCGGTGACTGCCGCGTTGCCGGGCCCACTCATCCAGGACGGCGAGTGTGGCGGTGCCGAGCGGGACCGTGCGCTCGGTGGCGAGCTTGCCGAGCGGGACGCGCAGCCAGGTTCCGGCCGGGCCGTAGTCGATGATGCTGCCGATCTCCAGGTCCAGCAGCTCGCCAACCCGCAAGCCCGCACCCCGCAGCGCTGTCAATCCGATGCGGGCGAAGTCGTCGTCCAGGCCGGCGACCGCTGTCATGAGGGCTGCATCAGTGTCGGGCGGCAGCGCCCGCGGTAGCGGCTGGTCAAGTCTGGGCACGTCGGCGGCGAACACGAGCCGCCGGGCGGGGGCCTCGGCCCAGCCCCAGGCGGCGATGTCGTCGAGCATGTTCCGCAGGCTGAGCACCGCAGCCTGGGCGACCGCGGCGGAGATGGGCCGTCCTGTTCCTGCCGCCGCCCGGCGGCCGCGCCACGGCCGGGTCCGGTGCCAGGCCAGGTAACCCTCGATGTGCTCGCGCTCAAGCTGGCGCAGCGAGGTGACAGCGGGATGGTGAACGCAGAGGTAGTCGGCGAACGGGAGCAGGTCGTTGACCAGGCTCTCAACCGACTTCGGCCGCAGTACCGCGGACCGGGCCTGCACGTATCGCAGCAGCACCTGCCCGATCGCGGCGGCTGCTGGCGCGTCGGCGAACCGCTGCTCGAGGGTGCGGGCTCGCGGCCCGCGCCGGGCCGGGGCGTCGGTCACCCTCGTCTCGAACAGGATCTGCCGCAGGCTAGCGAGCCGGCACCGGTATGCCCGCACTGAGGAGCGGGGCATCGTCATCGACGAGACGAGCGCTGCCTCGAAGGCATCCACCGCTTCGGCGGTAAGGCCGGCGGCCGGGCCGCCGTGCCAGGCGAGCAGCACGGCCAGGCACTCACCGAGGACGGTTTCCACCCAGGCTGGTGTCCAGCCGAGCCGCAGACCCGCAGCCCGCGTCATGGCGAAGCCAGCCGGGTCGCGGTCCTCGACAGCCCTGCCGAGGCCCGTGAGGTGCTTGATCCCGGCCAGGTCCAGGTCCAGCCGCAGCCGCCCGGTGCCGATCGCAAAGCAGACCAGCGGCCACGCGCCCGTCCGGCTGAGCTCGGCAGCGCGGCTGGCGGCCGGGATGGTCATCCACGCCTGGAGGTCGGGATGGCGGGTGAGGAAGTGACGGGCGATCCGCCCCCGGTCCCGCATCGCCCTGCCGCTCAGGCCCAGCGTCGCGGCGTGTGCGAGATAGGCGGCGAGCAGGTCCTGGCCGGCGGCTGACGCGCCAGCGCGGCGGTCAACGCCGGCTCCCGGCAATCGTGGCGCGAGCAGCCCCGTACTCGGCGGCGAGCTGCTCCACCGACAGGTGCACGTACCGGGCCGTGGTTTCTGGTGAGGAATGACCCATCAGCTCCCGCAGTGCCAGCAGGTCGATCCCGGCTGAGGCGAGCTCGGTCCCGTAGGTATGCCGCAGCCGGTGCGGCCGGACCCGGACCGCTCCGCAGGACTCGCGGTGACGGCGGAACAGGCTGCGCAACCCTGCCTCGGTCACCGGCCTGCCAGCCGTCGGGCCGCGCAGCACCACGAAGCACTCCGGGGTAGCCAGGCCGGGCGGGCGCTCCAGCCGCAGGTAAGCGGCCAGCTCACTGAAGAACGCCGGATCGACCGGGACGTGGCGTTCCTTGCCGCCCTTGCCGATCACCCGCAGCCGCCGGCGGCCCATGTCCACGTCAGCAAGCCGCAGCCCGCGGACCTCGGCGGAGCGCAGCCCGCCGAGCAGCATCGCCAGCACCATGGACCGGTCCCGGTGCGTGCGCAGCGAGGACACGAACGCATCGACCTCGCCGGCGGGCAGCGATTCCGGCAGGCGGCGGGGCTGGCGCACCAGCCGGCCGCCGCCACGCGGGCGGCCCGGTCCCAGATGGCCGAGCAGCCCGCGGGCCGCCGGGCGCAGGCCCTGGCCGCGCCGCGGCGCTGGCACCGGATTGTCCTCCCGGACGCCGGCCATGACCAGGTACTCGAAGAACGCCCGGACCGCCGCGACCCGGCGGTTCACCGTCGAGACCGTCGCGCCCGGCTGCCGCAGCGCCACCACCGTCCCGCTGCCGGCCAGGCCGTCGCGGCGGGCACCCTGCCAGTCAACCCAGGCGAAGACGTCCAGCGGCGTCACCTCGGCCAGGCTGATGCCCTGCCCGGACAGGAACCTGGCCAGGTTCACCGCGTCGAACGCATAAGCCCGGATCGTGGCCGGGCTGAACGCCCGCGCCTGAAGGTGCGCCAGGAACATGTTCGCCGCAGCCACACCGTCCCAGTCGCCGCCGACCCGGTGCACGCCATCGACCAAGTGAACCCGAACCGTCATCGCCGTGTCCTGTCTGCCGCAGGTATCCGGCAGCATCCACCCGGTCCGGGCCGGGCGGGCGGACCTCAGGCAGCCAGCGTGATCGTGTCGCCCGAGAGCCGGTTAACAGATAGCGGGTTGTTGGACCAGATCTGCCGCCACAGCTCCTTCGGGAACGCGGTGAACGCCAGCACGTCGGGGCGGGCGGCGTCCAGGTGCGCGGCGACGGCGGGGAGCTTGTCCTGCACGGCGTCGACGAGGCGGTCGTACTGGGCGTGCACCGACGCGGCGTCGGGCTGGTCGTAGACCGAGTGCAGCAGCGCCCTCACCCATCCCCAGGCGACTTCGGCGTGGCCGACATCAGGTTCGCGGCGTAGTGGGTGCGGCATCGCTGCCAGGACGCGCCGGGCAGGGTCGCGCCGATCGCGGTCGCTCAGGCCGTGGTGCGCGTCGGAGGTGACCAGGGCGACGCCGGTCAGTCCGCGGGCGGTCAGGTCCCGGAAGAACGCCAGCCAGCCGGCGCCGTCCTCGGCGGAAGTGACCTGCAGCCCCAGGATCTCCCGGTATCCCTCGGCGTTCACTCCCGTCGCAACCAGAGCGTGCACGTTCACCGTCCGGCCGGCCTCGCGGACCTTCAGCACCAGCGCGTCCGCGGCCACGAACGTACAGGGGCCGGCGTCCAGCGGCCGGGACCGGAACGCCGCGACCTGCTCATCCAGGTCCTTCGACATCTCGCTGACCTGTGACTTACTCAGCCGGTCAATACCCAGCGCGCCGATCAGCTTCTCCATCCGCCGCGTTGACACGCCCAGCAGGTAACTCGTCGCGACCACCGTCACCAGCGCCGCCTCGGCGCGGCGGCGGCGTTCCAGCAGCCAGTCCGGGAAGTAACTGCCCTGCCGCAGCTTCGGGATCGCCAGGCCGATGCTGCCCGCCCGGGTATCCCATTCGCGCTGCCGGTACCCGTTACGGGTATTCGCCCGCTCGCTGCTGCGCTCGCCATACCCGGCACCGCAGACCGCGTCGGCCTCCGCCGACATCAGCGTCTCCGCGAATGTCTTCACCATCTCCCGGAGCAGATCCGGGCTCGCCTGGGCCAGCTGCTCATGCAACCACCCCGACACATCGATACTGGAACGTGCGGCCATCGCGTGGCTCCTCATCTCGAGATCCTTGGTCGGTTCTCTGAGGATCACGCGGTGGCCGTCTCACCTCACGACGCCACGCCTATCAGCAGGCGGATCGCACACCACGTCTCTGGACGTAACTGGCGTAGTAAGCGGCGATGACAGCGCGAGGACGATCAATCTCAACCGAAGTCCGCACATCTATCCTCACGTGCCCACGGTAGAACACAGGGTTTCCACCGGCACGCCGATTGCCTGGATGTGGAACCCGGACCCCTTCGCTACTTGCGCAGCGGACTTCTACGCGCATGCCGCTCATGCCGCCGATGCTTACAGTCCTGCGGTGAATTCGCGAAAGAGCGACTGCTCGCTGGCAGTTTGACGTGCCATTGGATACAAATGGCGAAAAATTCTCCCTACATGCCCGTCCGGCGCCCCGAGCAGGACTCGAACCTGCGGCCTACTGCTTAGGAGGCAAACCCGAACCGGGCCAGACAACGCCCACCGTGGCCCTATGTCGCGCTGACCTGCAACGACAATCGCCTGACGACGCCTGACACCGCCCGGCTCCTGCTGACGTTCCCAGTTTGGCTCTCTGGAGATCGTTAGCTCCGCTAAGAAGCGCCACAGCCCGGGTGAGTCTCCGCGTCTGCCAGGCAGTTTGACCTGCCGAGCTTGACCAACGCTCCGAGTTCCGGCAGCAGCAATCGGCCTCCCGGCGACCGAGCCCCCGGGGGTCAGCCGAGTTGGGTCTAAGGGCCGGCCTCCGAGATGGGCTCGACAAGAACTGTTTACAATTGTAAACTGACGTCATGGGGTTGGACGTCGACTGGCAGCACGGCGAGGATCACATGCAGACCGGGCACCAGCTCACGGTGCGGGCGGCTGACGAGGCACTCGCCGATCCTGACGCGCTGCTGTTTGACCCCGACCCCAAAAGCACGTCAGGCAAGAGTGCCCGCGTGATCGGCTTCTCGCCGACTGCGGCCGCGGTCCTGGTGGTCATCCTCGTCCGGCGCGATGACAGGCCAGGATCATGGTGGGGCGCCAACGGCTGGCGCGCGAATAGCACCGACCGCCGGATCTACGCTGAAGGGACCCAGCGCCGTGAGTGACCCCAAGCAGGTAGTCGAGCAGATTGCCTCCGAAGCAGATGCCACCGCCGACCAGCCGATGCCGGCCGGGAGCGTCTCCACGCGACCGAACAAGTCAGTCACCGTCGCCACCCGCCTCTCCCCCGAGGACCTAGCCGACATCGAGCGCCTAGCCGGCCGCCTGGACGTACCCCCGTCCAGCCTCATCCGCGGATGGATCCTCTCCGGCCTCAATGCGCACAAGGCCGAGACCGTGCAGAGCACCATCGAGAAGATCTCCGCCGAGGTCCAGCGACTCCGCGAACTCGTAGCCTGACCGAACCGGCCTGGCACGCACAGCCGACCCCGGCGCTCGCATCACCCTACGGACGCAAGCGTCGGCTCATTCGCTCAGCCTCTGTGCCGCTGAGCATTGGGCAGTTTACCTGCGCCACACGCGGCGGACAGCGTAAGTGGCAGGAAGCGCTGAGAGATGGACAATTACGTTCTGGGACTGTGGCCGAGTCGGACCCGAAAACCGGGCCGACCTGGAACATCACTCCGTGGCAGCAATGCTTCCGTGGGCTTCGTCAGGGTCTTCGCAGTCCCAACGACCAGCGCTCTCATGCCCTTCCCTCATCCTGCACCTGGAGACACCGAACATCCGGTCCTGCCGCCGACTGCCTGTCGAGGCACGTTTCTTAGACGCCGGGCCAGGTGCTGCCTTGTGTGACATAGGACGGCCGGGCGCGGCAATAGGCTGCCGATGAGCAGGGACATAAACTGCCATAGATCGCAGCCGAGGCACAGCCGGTAGCGAGGCGTTACGGAGGCCGCTACTCATGGTCCAACCCGGTGACCAGATCAAATTCGTCTACACGACCTACATCCATGCCACTCCCGAGCAAGTGTGGCATGGCTTGACCGACCCCGCACTCACGTCCCGCTGGTGGCGGCACCATGCGGCAGGCGGCAAGAAATTCACCTCGGACTGGAAAACAGGATCGACCTACGCCATGGTCCACGACGAAATCGGCCTCGTCGTCAGCGATCCCGCCCAGGTGATCCTCGACTCGGAGCCCTACCGCCGGCTTGCGTTCATGTGGCACACGTTCACACCCAAATGGGCGGCAGGAGTGGGCATGGACGACGCTACCGTCACCGCCTGGCGCGCCGAGCCCCGGTCGACCGTCGCCTTCAACATCGAGCCCGACGACAAGGGCGTCGCCAAGCTAACCGTCGTCCACGGCGACTTCGGACCTGGTAGCCGCGTCCTGGAAGGCATTTCCGCCGGCTGGCCTGCCGTCTTGGCAAGCCTGAAGACCATGCTCGAGACCGGCTCCCCCCTGCCCTGGTAGGCCGCAGGGAATCGTCCGGACATGCCGCGAGTCGAGTGTTCACTGCTCGTGGCCAGCAGGCCTCGCGCATGGTCGCTGGCAGCCGCGAGTTGTTGCAGCGAACTAGCCTGCCGGGAGGCCGCTGGCGATCGTGGCTGGCTGCTTGTCGGGTGCTTGGCGCGCGGGCGGGCCTGCTTCTGCTCTGTCCCGCCCTGGCGCTATGCCGGCGAGTTCGAAGGGGGCTGGCGTTCAGGCAGCGCGGGTACTTTGGCTCACAGTTTGGCTCTCAGCCGTCGGCTGTTCGAACAGTAAGCAAAGTTCAAGCAATATGATTTGTCCGTAACGAGCGATTGCTCGCAGGCAGTTTACACAGCCGTGAACTGAATGGCGAGAAATGCTCTCTACGTGCCCACCTGGCGCCCCGAGCAGGACTCGAACCTGCGGCCTACTGCTTAGGAGGCAAACCCGAACCAGGCCAGACAACGCCAACCACGGCCCTACGTGGCTCTGACCTGGGACGACAATCGCCAGACGGCGCCTGACGACGCCCGGCTCCTGCTGACGTTGGCTCCCAGTTTGGCTCTCCGCGGGACGGCCGGTAGACCGCGCCTGGGTGTAGATCTTCTGATTCGATGCTTCAATAGACCCTTTGCAAGGGGTATTATGAAGTAGTGCAGAGACAATCAGCATTGCTCCGACTCCAGGAACTCACCCAGGATCAGTGGGGTCTTGTCACGCGGCAGCAGGTCCGGGATGCAGGGGTCGGCACCACGACACTGGAGCGCCTGACTGCGCCGGGCGGTGGCCTCGACCGGGTGGCGACAGGTGTCTACCGACTGGTCGTCGCGCCCATCCCGGACCACCTTGACCTCCGCGCCGCATGGCTTCAGCTCGCGCCCGGCGTCCCGGCATGGGCACGTACCGCTAACCAGGGCGTCGTCTCTCATCGGTCGGCGGCAGCGGTGTACGGGCTAGGGCATTTCCCGGCTGACCGGCACGAGTTCACCATGCCGAAGCGCAAGCAGACCAGACGGCCGGACGTGCGCGTCCACCGTCGGCTCATTGACGATCGAGAGCTGGCCAGCCTCCGCGGTCTTCCAGTCACTCGACCCTCGCGCATCGCCTCAGACCTGCTGCGGGACCACGAGGATCCCGAGGGAATAGCCCAGCTCATCGCTGATGCGGTCCGCCTGGGTTACGACGATCCGGGTTCCTTCGCCGACAGCCTCGCGCCTCATGCAGCCCGGTTCGAGCTCGCCAAGGGAGCAGGCCTTGAACTGCTTGACTGGTTCCTGGACCTGGCCAATGATCCCGAAAAGGAACGGTGGATGGACGAGGCGCGGGCACACGCCGACCACGCCGCTGGGATAAAGACGTGAGCGCCCGCAGCCGATACGCGACGCCAGCAGCTTTCCGCCGGGCACTTACCGACCGGCTCAAGGAAGCGGCCAAAGACGGGCGATGGACCCTGCAGCAACTGCAGCGGCAGGTCGCCTACGACCGGCTCATAGAGCGGCTTTACCTCGCTGACGACAGATGGATCATCAAGGGAGCTACCGCCCTTCTCGCCCGCGACCTTGGCGTGCGCGGAACTCTCGATATAGACCTCTACCTGGAGACGGAGCGAGAAGCCGCGGAGAACAAGCTCCGCAGGGCCGCTGCCATCGACGCTGGCGACTGGTTCAGCTTCGAGATCGGCGGCCGAACACCCATCAGCAACAACGCCTTCAGGCTTCCAGTAGACGGCCGCATCGGCACCACGACATGGCTTGCGTTCCACGTCGACCTCGTCGGATCAGACATCCGGATGACCGGCCAGCCAGAGGCAGTGCCTCCGCTGGCACACGGCGTTATCCCAGAGGTGGAACAGCATGGATATCGCGCGTACCCGCTCGCAGACCACGTCGCCGACAAGGTAGCTGCGACCTACGAAGGACACGGCGAGACCAGGCGACCATCGACTCGCTACCGCGACCTCGTCGATCTGGTAGCGATCGTCAACGGAGCTTCGGTCTCAGCGGAAGCCCAGTCGTTCGCGCTGCGATCGGAGTTCGACCGACGGAGCCTGACAGTACCCGGGCACTTCGACGTCCCTGACCCCGCACTATGGGAACGCGGGTACGCAGCCGAGGCTCGCCGTTCCCTGCTCGACACTGCGCGCACCCTTGACGGCGCGCTAGCCGTGGTCCGACCGTTCATCGACCCGATACTCGACGGCACCGCAACGGGCTCGTGGGAACGCGACTCGCGCCGCTGGGTCCGGTAGCGAAGGCTCACGTCAGTGCGCATCGCCTTCGTTATGGACGGCGTTTGGACCAGAGCCCTCTGACGATATGTATCTGCGGTGTTCCGCGGGCGGGCTCGCGGCGGCATGAGGAGGGCCGAGGGTGGGAGATAGCGTAGTCGCCCGATGCCTGGCTATGGCGCTGTGAACTGCTGCCCCGACCGACCGTGGTCAGGCCCCCAGTCTGGCCGGAGTGGTGGAAGGTCAGCGAGGCCAGGGTTCCTGGGCGGTGGTGACTCACCGTCGTCATAGTCCCAGCGGCGGCGGTGCTGGTCGGGAATGTCGCCCCAGCCCCAGTACGGCAGAGGCGTGTCCGGCAGGATCCCCAGGACCTCGACTGGGTCGATCCGCCGCGCGCCGACGGTGCACAGGTGAGCCCAGTCGTCGCCGAGATCGAACACGTAGGCGAACTGCTCTCCCGGCTGTAGCCGCGACAACATCACTCGCCGGTAGTTTTCGGTGACCTCGCCCTCGATCCCCCAGTCCGGGTCCGGGTCGCACAAGCGCCTGCCGTCGGCGAGGGTGAAGTCCTGCAGATGCGAGCGGCCCCAGCGGGCGAAATGCGTCGTCGATGGCGTCGGCAAGCTGTTTGAAGGTCTGGCTGCGCGCGGCCGCGAAGATCCGTCCTGGCCGCGGCCAGTACTCCTCGCCGTGACCCTCGATCAGGTCGACGCGGATCGACAGCCAAGTTTGAGCCATTCACACCTCCGGTTCGATCAAACTCGGCCAGGCTGCCTGGGGCTGGTAGCTGGCTTGCCGCTTGCGAGCCCGGACGTCAGGGTTGCACAGCGACGACTCATTCGGGCCGAAGGCCGTCGCGCCGGGCCAGTTCCTGGCATACCTGGCGCACCGGCACGCCGGCTCGGCCCGCTGCGGCGCGGATATAAGCGACTGCCGCGTACAGGGCGTACTGCCAGAAGTCGTCGGTCTGCCACCAGGCGACCTCGTCGAGCAAGTCCGGCTCCGTTCCGCCGCGCAGCGCCGCCGCTGCCAGGATCGCGAACTGAAGCTTCTTGTTCTGCCTGCCGCGGAAAGCCAACTCGGGCAGCAACCGCTCCCGCATCCCTTCCAGCGCCAGCGGCTCGGAGCGGCTGGCCCCGCACCAGTCCAGCACGTCAGCTGCCACGTCGAGCAAGACCTCGCCCGGGAAGGTGTTGTTCCGGGGATCCAGCGGCGCTAGCTCACCCGCCAGTTCGGAAAAGTCGCTATCACCGGCCAGCCCGTCAAGCAAGATCCGCCGGACGACGGCCGCGTCCTGAGGCGTGGGCATGTTCCTGGCAGGCATATCCAGACGGCAAGGCAGAGACGATCCGGCCGTTTGGTCTTCTGAGACGCTGGCAAGACGGGCAGCGGCCACTTCCTGACCGACGTTCCGAGCGCCGCCCGCCCTTATGATCGGCTGGTGATCCTGCGGTGCACGAAGAGGTTGCTGGCTGTCCTCGGCGCGATCCACGCCGCCGAGCCCGGACCCGCACCAGATGCCGGGGACTGGCATGCCAACCTGCTGTGGTTGGACAGGCGCAAGTGTGCCTGCTGCTCACCCATGCCGCCACCCTGTTCTCGATCTTCGAGGCCGACGTGCGCGCAGCGGACCTGCGCGCCACTAGCCGTCTGGTCACCGATCTGATCGAGCGGGAACTCCGCCGCGAGGGCCTTCCGCGTGCAACGTTCGGCAACCTGCGCTCGCAGGAGCTGATCTTGGCCAGGACCGCGGACCGCAGCGTCCTGGGATGTATGAACGACATGGCGTTCCTCTGTGAGGTCGCCATCAGCGATGCTGGCGGCTTGGCCCATATTGACCTCGGCGAGTTGAACCATGCGCTGCACCGCCACATCAACAGCTCCCGCGGCTACCGGCCCCGGTAGAGCTCGCCTCACAACGGCTTGAGCGCCGGCAATCAGACGGACAAGACAGCCAGCAGCAGGCCGCAACCCAGCTAACTCCGCTTGGACCTCCAGCCAGGGCAAGATACCTTCGGGCGGTGAACTGAGCTCCGCCCGCTGGTGCTGGCTCCGGCCGTGGCTTGCCGGAAATTGATTGGCTCCCGCCCGGTCGCGGTCCCCGGATTCTGCCATCTGCGTTGTCTGGCAATTCGTGGTGTACGCGCCGGGTATCGACACGGATCCTTCAGGAACGGCCGGCCGCCCTGTCCGCGACTGAGCAGGATGGTGGGCGTTGCAGGTTATGCGACTGACTGGTTGGAGTCAGCGTCACTGAGCCGCCCCAGATCCAGTTCGATCCTATGACCATGAACGGTGACGACGATGCTGGCAGCATCGGCGCCGGTGGCAGTCAGGTAGTCATACAAAGTGGACAGGAGCATGTCGCCCCGGTTCTCTAGCCGGGACACCGCGCCCTGGCCGACGCCGAGCTTGCGGGCGACCTCGACCTGGGTCATCTGCGCTGCCTTGCGGATCATCGCCAGGTTCATCGCATAAGCCCGGTCCATCTCCTCGGCTGCCGCGCTGGCCTCGGCGGCGTCGGCGGCGATCTGCGGGTCGGACAACAGCCGGTCCAGATGCTCGTTGCCGCGCACGAACACCGGCCCCGTCTCCTGCGAGCCGTTGTCAGTCATGGCCTCTCCTCATATCCCGTCTCGCGAATCCACTGCTCGATCATCGGATCGGCCCGCGCGGCCACGCCGTCGTAGAGCACGTCGCCGAGCTTCGCCTTCTCGCCGGCAAACAGCGCGACCACCACCGTCCCGGCCTCCGGCGGAAGCCAGCAGATGATTCGTACGGCCGCTTCAGGGTGGTAGGCGTGCGATACCCGCCACAGCGGATACCGGCGCGACTGCCGCACCCGTCGCAGGATCGCAGTCTCGTCCGCGTCCCCGGCGGCTTCGCCAGGTTCCGCAGCTGGTCCAGCGCGCGGACGGTGAATGCCAGGATGACGCGCGAACGCTGATGCCCGGACCGGGCATGCTCCTCGATCCGGTCTAGCCAGCGGCCGAACTCCGCCGGCCAGTCAATGTCCACCACTCAAGTATTACATCAGAGTGATATACCCTGCAAGTCATACCCGGCTCAGCAACCGACCGCGGACAATCGCGGGCGCTGCCGGTCACATCTGGCCCAACACCCTGGCTGATGTCGGCGCCGGCCAGCTACTGCAGTTAACACTCCAGCGGACGCGCGCGTCATCAGCGGCGCCGCAATCTGCTCAGAACCGCCTCTCGCCAATCCGGCTCGGTTGGCCGGGTAACTGCGCCGCGCCACAGAACGAGCCATTCTGCGCGGCGATGAACTCTGCCGGGAGCGGACGTCATAGGTGCGCCCGCCCAGGCTTACCGCTCGTGCATGAGCGGAAGCATTCGTCCGGGTCATTGACGCGGTTGAGGCACGCACCTATGGCTATAAGAGGCCGTTGGGCTACTCCGTGGCGTGTTCAGGCTGGTGCCGCGGTCCGGGCGCCCGCCGTACGAGACCGCCGCCGCGATGGCAGCCAAAGCAAGTAGCAGGCCGCGAAACTCAGCACGACCCATACCGTCATGTCCTCGGCTGCGGCGCCCACATTGATGGCGGGCTCGACCACGTTGGCACCGTCGGGAATCGCGCTCAGAAAGTGCACTGGGAACCCCTCGGCGAGGGTCACACAACGCGAAGGCGGGGCCGAGGACGACGGCGCGCAGGGCACGGACTGCCAGTCCATGCTGGCCAGGAACAGCAGGGTGATGAGCAGGCCCGCGGCAAGTGCGGCCCCTGCCATCCACCAGGGCGGCGTCAGCCACAGCCGCGCTGTGCTTGGCGGTCCGGCCCAGGCCTCGCAGACGCGCTCGTAGATCGGTGTACTTACCAGAAGCGCGATCTGGGCCAGATAGAGAGCCAGCACCCAAGGGTGATGAGTCCACCAGACTTCATGGCCGAACCCCAGAGGACTTCCTGGATCAGGCCAATTGTCCAGACGATGATCAGCACGCGAGCTGCCGCACTGCCGCGCGTCACCCGCCAGGCCAGGAACGCGGCGATGGCGACGCCCACCGCATTGGCGGCGAGGGCAGCCTGCCACGCCGACTCCGGCTCCGGCCTGGCCAGCGAGCCCGGACCAAGCTGAGTCGCGGTGGCCGCGTACAGCACCACGTAAATGGTCATGAGCACGCCAGGCTTACCCCAGATTCGTCCCATGCGCCCGCTGCCTCTCCGTAATCGCGTCAGCAGTGTAGGTGCGACTGTCAGCGCCTGGCTACCTGTGCTGGCGTAACAGCCGGCCGCCTACGCGGATGACTTCGACGCGCCTTAGGATTCCAGGGCCCGTGGTAATGGCATCCGACTTGACAATCGAATCCTCGCCGGACTAAGCAGCCCCGCCGCGCACAGACAGGGAGCACTCCGAAAGCCGATCCGACGACTGCCAGGTGACCAATCAGCCGGTCGCACTCCTTTGCCGCCGACGGCGTATGTCGTCCTTGAGCACCTGGGTAAGGGAGTATCTATCCTGGCCTCGTGACGAACCTGAGCGGCGCCGATCCGGCGGAGAACACTGGCGTGTTCGCTGACCCCACGGGCACCGGTCGGCCCCTACACGGGAGACGCCGGCGGGCCTATGACTCTTGATGAACGGCGATCTGCTGAGCAGGTCTGGCTCCGGCTCACGACCGTCCGGCAGCGAAGAGATGTCGTGAGACATGTGAAGCAGGGCCACGTGCACCCGGATCCTGACCTGGCTGCACGCGCGTACTGGTGGGCGAAGGGAGAAACCGAGTTCAACATCTTCCGCGATACCCGGGCTGGGCTATGGGCGGTCCTCGCAGTCGTCTGGCTTCCCGGCCTTTCCCAGGCGGTATTTAAACTCCGTCTCGCACGCCGAATTGTCGAGGTCAGCGAGCGGCACATAGCAGTGTCCGCCGTAGGAGAGAATTAGTGTGCGCGGAGTGAGGAGGCTGCTACTCATCGGCATGTTGCCGGGAGCAACGCCAGCCGCGAGGTTCACTCTTCTGCCGCGTGTCGAGTGTTCACTGCTCGTGGCCCGTAGGCCTCGCGCATGGTCGCTGGCAGCCGCGAGTTGTTGCAGCGAACCAGCCTGCCGGGAGGCGCTGGTGATTGCGACTGGCTGCTCGTCCGGTGCTCGGCGCGCTGGCGGCCCGACTTCTGCTCTATCTCGCCCCTGGCGCTCTTCCGGCGAGTTCGAAGGGGCGCGGCGTTCAGTCCGTTCAGGTGCTTTGGCTCTCAGTTTGGCTCTCGGCCGTCGGCTGTTCGAACAATACCCAAAAATCAAGCAATATGATTCGTCCGTAACGAGTGATCGCTCGCGGGCAGTTTACATAGCTCTGAGCGGAATGGCGAAAAACATTTGCTACGTGCTGGTATGGCGCCCCGAGCACATGGCGCCCCGAGCAGGACTCGAACCTGCGGCCTACTGCTTAGGAGGCAGTCGCTCTATCCGCCTGAGCTATCGGGGCCTGACCGGCCCGGCGCGCGTGCATGCACGGCCGAGGGCCGCACCAAGCCTAGCCGCTAACTCGCCTCGTCACAGCCTCGGTATCCAGCCGCGCCGACATGTCCGGGCCTGGCTCAACCTGGCACAGGTCCGCGGCCATGTCAGCCCTGACCATAGGGTGGAATCAAGCGGACCGGCCCGGACGGGAGCAGCGCTGTGCAGGTAAGAGACGTGATGACTCAGGCGACGATCACCGAGTCACCGCACGACAGCATCCGGGTGGCCGCCGAGCGAATGTGGCGTCAGCAAACCGGATCGCTCGTCATCGCCGAGAACGGGCAGCTGGCGGGGATCATTACCGAACGCGATCTGCTCCGCGCGGTCGCCCTGGGCGCCGACCCGGACAAGACCTCGATCGATGACGCCATGACCGCAGAGGTGTACACAGTGCCGCCGGACATGCCGCTGCAGGACGCCGCCAGGGAAATGGCGGCGCGCTGGATCCGCCACCTGCCAGTCGTGGCGGACGGCAAGCTGCTCGGCGTCGTCAGCATGCGCGACGTGACCGGCGTCTTCGCCGCGATGGCGACCGGCAGCGTCCGGGTGGAGCACGAGTTCGACCAGCTCGTTCGCGAGCAGCGGCTGGCCAGGATTGAGCACGGCGATCTCGATTAGGACTCCGTTCCCCGCTCAGGTGCATCAGTCAGCTGCCCGCTGCGGATAGTCGCGGCGAGCCGGTCAAGCAGCCCTGCCGCGGCGATCAGCCGCCGCCTGTCGACGGCCTGCAATCCGGAGATCGCGGCAGCGATCACGGAGATCCGTCGCCCGGCCGCGGCTCGCATCAGCTCATCACCCGCCATGGTCGCGGCGATCAGCACGGCGCGGCCATCGGCCGGATCAGGGCGCCGCTCGGCGAACCCGGCCGCGACCAGGCCGTCCACGATCCTGGTCATCGTCGGCCCGGCGACACCCTCCGCGGCGGCGAGCGAGCCGAGCGACTGCGACCCGCCGAACACGACGACCGAGAGCGCTGACAGCCGCGCGGGCGTCAGGCCGGCCAGCCGGTCTACCGCGGCCAGGCTACGCAGCAGGTGGATGGCGCCAGAGTTCAGCGCAGCCGCTGCCTCGTCCACCGATGGCGGATTGCTGTCGGCCACCCATTATGTATAGCATCCCTATGCGAAATCGATAGCAACACTACGTAGTTCGGATCATCAACGTAACGGGGTCCAGGAGATGGAACTGCATCAGGTAGCGCAGCGCGCGGACGACCTTGACCGGGCCGTCGAGTTTTACTCCGACGTCCTCGGCCTCGAGCCGATCGCCCGGTTCGACCCGCCAGGACTGGCGTTCTTCCGGCTGGGCCGCACCAGGCTGCTGCTCGACAGGGCTGCGCCAAGCGCGCTGATCTACCTCCGGGTGGATGACGTCCGGGCGGTCGCCGAGAAGCTGCGGGCCGCGGGCGTGACGATTGACAGCGAACCGCACCGGATCTTCGCTGACGCCGACGGCCAGTTCGGCGAGCCCGGATGGGAAGAGTGGATGGCCTTCATCAAGGACAGCGAAGGCAACTTGGTCGGTCTGGCTAGCCGACATGCACCGCAGGGCTAACGACACGCTGGCTACGGCAGCTCGATGGGTAGCTTCAGGCCGTCGAGCACGTTCGGGCAGCTGCAGGTTCGCTCGGCCGGCAGGCCCTCGATGATCGTTACCATCAGGTCCCGCAGCCGGGTGACGTTAGCCGAGAAAACCCGGAACACCTCGTCATGGGTTACGCCGTCGCCCTCCTCGACGCCGGCGTCAGTGTCGGTCACCAGTGCGATCGCGGTGTAGCACAGTGCGAGTTCGCGGGCCAGCACGGCCTCCGGATGGCCGGTCATGCCGATGAGGGTCCAGCCCTGTGCCGCGTACCAGCGCGACTCCGCCCGGGTGGAGAACCGCGGCCCGTCGATCACCACCAGCGTGCCCGACGCAGCGGGTACCCAGCCGGCCGAGCGTGCTGCGCTGACCGCGCGCGCCCGGCCGACGGGACAGTACGGGTCCGCGAACTGGACATGCACAGCGCTGTCCTGGTCATAGAAGGTCTGCACCCGTCCGGTCGTCCGGTCTACCAGTTGATCAGGCACGACCAGCGTGCCAGGGCCGTAAGAAGTCGTTAGCGATCCGACCGCGCTCGGGGCCAGAATCTGCCGGACGCCGACCGAGCGCAGCGCCCACAGGTTCGCCCGGTACGGGATCTTGTGCGGCGGGTAGCGGTGATCCCGCCCGTGCCGCGGCAGGAACGCAACGCGCTTGCCGGCAACCGAGCCGACGACCAGGGGATCACTAGGCCTGCCGAAAGGAGTCTCGACTACGACCTCATCGACCGAGTCCAGGAATTCGTAGAAGCCAGAACCGCCGATGACCCCGATTTCCGCGCGCTCGTCCACGGCGACAAATTTATCGGCTGCACCGCCCTGTTGCCGACGGCAAGCACGCCGCCTGCCAGCCGCCAGTCACCCGGCCGTTAATCGCGTCGAGCCGGAGCGACACGCCTCAGCTAGCGCTGGTCGAGGTGGTGGTGACCGACGAGGACTTCTTCTCGCTGGCCGCCGAACCGGACGAACCACCCGACGAGCTACCGGACGAGCCCGAATCTCCGGACGAACTGCTCGATGATCCGTTCTTGGATTCCGAACTCCCGGACGAGCCGTTGCCGGCACCGGACGGCGAGTCCTTGCCCGCGCTGACCGTGCTGGCGGCCTTCCTGCTGTCCGTACGGTAAAAACCAGAGCCCTTGAAGACGATGCCAACCGGCGAGAAGATCTTGCGGAGCTTGCCGCCGCAGGCGCTGCAGACCGTCAGCGGATCATCGGTGAACCGCTGCACGACCTCGGACCGGTCTCCGCAATCGGTGCAGGCGTACTGATACGTCGGCACGTTTCCTCCCTCTGCGGCATTAGCACTCGCCGCTGTCAACTGCTAAATGGTAGCAACGGCTAGGCGAGCCTGATGATTCCTTCGCCGGGCAGCGCCACGGCGCGCACTGGCTGGTCGAGCGGTCCGGCTGGCAGCCGGCCGGTCAGCTCGCCGTCATACAGCAGCGCGACAGTCAAGATCCGCGGTCCGACCCTGGCCAGGGCCCTGTCATAGCTGCCGCCGCCCCGGCCCAGCCGGTTCCCGGCCCGGTCGGCTGCCAGCGCGGGCACGATCACCAGGTCGGCGCTTGTGATCGCGGTCACGCCGCGACCAGGCTCGGTCGGCTCAAGCAGCCCCCGCGGGCCGGGAGCCACCGAGTCGGGCCCTTCATAGGAGGCCCAGTCCAGGTCACCGTCCGGTCTGAGCAGCGGCAGCAGCACATAAGTGCCGCGTTTCCACAGGGCGAAGACCAGCCCGCGGGTATCAGGCTCCGTCCCGACCGAGATATAGGCCGCGACTGTCCCCGCCATCTGCATCTCGGGCAGCTCCAGCACGGCATCCCGGAGTCCATGGCCAGCTTCGGCGCGCCGGGCGGCATCCATCGCGCGCCGTGCGGCCAGGATCCCGGCCCGGACGGATGCCTTCGCGGCCCGCAGCGACTCACCTGCCACGTGAGCATCACCTGCCACCGGCGAAACACGGCCTGACCTGGCCGCTTCCCGGTCCGAACCTGAGCCGCGCACACGCATCCCCCGCTCGCTAGTTAAGGTTCTCAGCATGGCTGATTACAGGTCCATCACCAAAGCGGTCATCCCGGCGGCCGGGCTAGGCACCAGGTTCGTGCCAGCCACCAAGGCAATGCCCAAGGAGATGTTGCCTGTCATCGACACGCCGGTAATTCAGTATGTGGTCGAAGAGGCCGCCGCGGCTGGCCTGACCGACGTGCTCATGGTGACCGCTCGCGGCAAGACCAACATCGAGGACCATTTCGACCGTAATATTGAGCTAGAGGATGCTCTGACCGCAAAAGGTGACGAGAACGGGCTGGCCAGCATCCGTCATTCCAGTCAGATCGCATCGATGCACTACGTCCGGCAGGGCCAGGCGCTTGGCCTGGGACATGCGGTGCTGTGCGCGGCCGAGCACGTGGGTAACGAGCCGTTCGCCGTCCTGCTTGGCGACGACTTCATCGACGCCAGGGACTGCTTGCTAGCGCGGATGCTCGAGGCGAGGCGCCGGTACGGCGGCAGCATCGTGGCGCTGATGGAGGTCGAGCCAGAGCAGGTGTCCGCCTACGGCGTGGCCACCATCAAGCCGACCGACGCAGACGACGTGGTGGCCGTTACCGACCTGGTGGAAAAGCCAGCCGTCGGCGACGCTCCGTCGAACTGGATCGTCGTGGGCCGGTACGTCTGCGATCCGGCCATCTTCGATGTGCTCAGGAACACCAAGCCCGGTCGTGGCGGCGAGATCCAGCTCACCGACGCGCTGCGGACGCTGGCCAGGACCGACCGCGGCCACGGCAACGACGGCGGCGGGGTACACGGCGTGCTGTTCCGCGGGCGCCGGTACGACACCGGCAACAAGTTCGACTACCTGCAGACCCTGATCCAGTTCGCCTGTCAGCGGCCCGATGTCGCACCCGAGTTCGTGCCATGGCTGCGTGAGTACGTCGCTAATCTCAAGCCCGAGGCAGGCCTGTAAGCCGCCGGGAGAGGTAAGTAGGCTGCGATGACCACCGCCGAGCACATCGGGCAGGCCGTCATGGACTCCGTGGAGACCTACCTTGCCGACATAACGGCCGCCATCCGGCCGTTGCCGGCGCGCCAGCTTGCGCTGGCCGATGCGTTCGGCGCCGTCCTCGCCGCCGACGTCACCGCCAAGTGGCTGCTGCCGTCCTTCGACAATTCGGCCATGGACGGCTACGCGGTACGCGCCTGCGACGTGGCCGGAGCCGGCGAGGGGACGCCGGTCATCCTCCCGGTCGACGGCGAGCTGGCTGCGGGCGACACCGCCCCACGCGAACTCGTTCCCGGCACCTGCATCAGGATCATGACGGGCGCGCCGATGCCAGCCGGAGCCGATGCGGTGGTCCCGGTCGAGCTGACCGACGGCGGCACGCGGCAGGTCGCGATCCGCCAACCGGTCGTGGCCGGGGCGTCGGTCCGGCAGGCCGGGGGTGACGCCCGCCCCGGCGACCTGCTGCTGACAGCGGGAACGCGGCTGGGTGCCGTGCACCTGGGCTTGCTCGCGGCGGCCGGCCATGGCACGGTGCAGGCCAGGCCGAGACCGCGGGTAACGGTGATCTCGACCGGCAACGAGCTGGTCGAGCCCGGCGCCCAGCTGGTGCCCGGCCAGATCTGGGAGTCCAACGCGACGATGCTGGCGGCAGCCGCGCGCGATGCGGGCTGCGACGCGCGGCGGCACCCGATCGTGCCGGACAGGACCGACGCAGTGCTGACTGCGGTCCAGGACGCCCTGGCCGACGCCGACCTCCTGATCACCAGCGGCGGCGTCAGCATGGGCGGCGAGCACGACGTGGTCAAGGCGGCGCTCGCGACGCTTGGCACGGTCGGCTTCCGCAAGGTCGCAATGCAGCCCGGCATGCCGCAGGGGTTCGGCACTGTCGGCGCGGCCAGCACGCCCATTTTCACCCTGCCCGGCAACCCGGTCAGCGCCTACGTCTCGTTCTTCTTGTTCGTCCGGCCCGCTCTCGACGCGCTGCAGGATTATTCCGGGGAACGGGGCCAGCCCGAACACGCCGCCCTGACTCAGCCGGTGCAGTCCCCGGCGGGCAAGCGCTCTTTCCTGCGCGGCGTGCTGGACAGCGCGGCCGGACAGGTAACGCCGGTCTCCGGCCAGGCATCCCACCAGCTTGCGTCGCTGGCCAGGGCGAACGCCCTGGTGGTCATCCCGGAGCAGGTCACCTCGCTGGACGCAGGGACCACCGTAGAAGTCCGTCGGCTGCCGTGACCAAGCCCAAGCTCAGCCATCTGAACGCGGCCGGGCAGGCCCACATGGTGGACGTTTCGGGCAAGGAGGTGACGGCGCGGTCGGCCACCGCGACCGGCACTGTCCGGCTGTCGGCGGCCGCTGTGGCGGCACTGCGCGAGGGCAACGTGCCCAAGGGCGACGCGCTCGCCGTAGCCCGGATCGCTGGCATCCAGGGCGCCAAGCGGACGCCCGAGCTGATCCCGCTGTGCCACCCGATCGGCCTGCATTCGGTCTCAGTCGACCTCGAGCTCACCGACGATGGCGTGCGGATCGCCTGCACGGCGCGGACCGCAGACCGGACAGGCGTGGAGATGGAGGCGCTGACCGCGGTCAGCGTGGCGGCGCTGGCGCTGATCGACATGATCAAGGCAGTCGACCCGGCGGCAGTCATCTCGGACGTGCGGGTTGAGGAGAAGACCGGCGGCAAGACCGGAAGGTGGCAACGCCCGTGATCCGAGCGCTAGCTGTGACCGTCTCCAACCGGGCAGCGGCCGGTGTCTATGCCGACAAGTCCGGCCCGGTCCTGGCCGGGCTGCTGCGCGAGGCCGGCTGCACTGTCGATGGCCCGGTGATAGTCCCGGATGGCGCAGCTGTCCAGGCCGCGCTGTCGGACGCCATCGCGGCCGGTTACGACGTGGTGGTGACGACCGGGGGCACCGGGCTGACGCCGGGCGACCAGACTCCGGAAATGACCAGGCTCGTGCTCGACCGGGAGATCCCCGGCATACCGGAGGCCATCCGCGCGGCCGGGACCGCAGCAGGAGTGCCGGCTGCTGCCCTCTCCCGTGGCGTCGCCGGGCTGGCGGGCACCACCCTGATCGTTAACCTGCCGGGCTCGGCCGGAGGCGTCAGGGACGGCATGGGCGTGCTCGGCCAGCTACTGGCACACGCGATTGACCAGGCCGGCGGTGGAGATCACCCGCGTCCGGAGAGCAGCGAGAACCGCCCGCCGTCCTGACCGGCAATCCGCCACATTCGGTGCGCACCTGGTTTCGTCGTGCGACCCGATGGCGAAGCGGGGCATCGTCACGCGATGATTGTCCTGTGGCACGATCGCGCGGATGGATAACGCTCACCGAGCCGACGCTTCTTGACGCCCCGGTCAGCCTGCGCCCGATCAAGGTCAGCGACGCCTCTACCTGGCGCGACGCGAGAGTGCGCAATGCCTCCTGGCTGCGGCCGTGGGAGCCGACCAACCCGGAGACGCCGCTGTACAGGTCCAGCCTCGGGCCCTACATGGCGATGGCCAGGACGATGCGGCGGGAAGCCAGGCAGGGGCTCGCGCTGCCGTGGGTAGTCACCTATGACGGGCAGTTCGCCGGCCAGCTCACCGTCGGCAGCATCGTCTGGGGCTCGGCCCGGTCCGCTCAGGTTGGTTACTGGATCGATGAGGCGTTCGCCGGCCGGGGTGTCATCCCGACCGCACTGGCGCTGGCACTGGACCAGTGTTTCTTCGGAGTCGGCCTGCACCGGGTCGAGGCGACGATCCGTCCGGAGAACACGGCGAGCCGACGGGTGGTCGAGAAACTCGGGTTCCGCGAGGAGGGCGTTCGCCGCCGTTCGCTGCACATCGACGGCGCCTGGCAAGATCACATCTGCTATGCGCTGACCGTCGAGGACGTGCCGAATGGCCTTATGCCGCGATGGCGCAGCAATGTGATGGCTGCCCGGCTGCACGCCGGCTAACGCAGATCTCGCGACACACCGGGCCGAATGCTCGTCAATTCCGGCCGCGCCCCTTACCGTGCGTGACGTGGCCTCGCCAGATTCCGCACGGCGCAGACGGCAGGCCCGGCAATCAGCGCATCTCATGGCCGATTACGGGGCGTGCCATTGAGCAGCGCCTTCCTCTATGTAGGCATCGTCGCTATCTGGGCATTCGTGCTGGTGCCCAGGTGGCTGCGCCGACCCCAGTCGCTGCCCGAGCCAATCCCGGCGTTCGAGGCGGACTACTCGCAAGACGCTGATTACGACGAGGACACCTACGAGCAGGCCGTAGCGGATGACGGCAGGACGAGCGCCACCGCAGCCGCTGCGACGGCTAGCCGCTCCGATCCCCCGCGACCCGCGGCAGAGCCGTGGCCCGCTGCGGCAGCGCCGTGGCCCGCTGCGGCGGAACCTGGGCCCGCTGGGGCAGAGCCGTGGCCCGGTGGAGCGGAGCCGTGGCGCGCCGCGGCAGAGTCGCGGTCCATGGCGGTGCTGCCCCGGTCACGCGTGCTGCAGGCGCGCAGGCGGCTGCTCACGCTGCTGGTGGTGCTCTGCGCGGCCGCGGCAGCGTGCACCGTTCTCAAGCTCACGTCCTGGTGGGCCTGCGTCCCGCCAGCAGGAATGCTCGGCATGTATCTCCTCCTCCTCCGCGAGGCCGCGCTCGCGGACGCCGAGCAAGCGCGCCGGCGGGCGGCCATGGAATTGCGAGTCCAGACCGCCCGCCAGCGCGCGCACACAGTCCCGGAGGAAACCGCCGAGGAGCACTCTGCGGAGATCATCGACATATCGGCCAGGGTCGGCGATCAGCTGTACGACCAGTACGCAGACGCGACCATCCGAGCTGTCGGCGACTGACCGCTCCGACCGACAGACCGCCCCGGCGGACCGGCTACGGCCGACAGACCGCCCCGCCGCCGACTGGCCCGCGGTGCGTGCCCACCTGAGCCAGCTCAGCAAGGATCGGGTGCTGGCCGGATGAGGCTGGCTCGCCGCAGCGGGCAGCTGAGCGAGCGGCGAGAGCGAGAAGTCGCAGCATTTGCTACGCTGACTGGCGTTCCAGGGGCTGTAGCGCAGTCCGGTAGCGCACCTCGTTCGCATCGAGGGGGTCAGGGGTTCAAATCCCCTCAGCTCCACCCATGTGGTGTCTCAGGACATCGGAATGGCCCCGAACCCATGATCAGGGTTCGGAGTTTCTGGTTTTGCGGCCGGTGCCGGGTGGGGGTCCGGGTGGCCGGCCTGCGGGCGGAGCGGAGCGGGCGGCAGCCACATCCATGACTCCGCCGGTGAGTTGCAACGCCGCCATCCCGAGGAACAAGGCTGACCACCGATAGCATTTGCGCCGCTCTCGGTCCGTGCCTGCCTTACGGGCGAGGGACAGCAGGACGAGGCCGACGCCGAGCTGAAAGCCACCGGCAGTCAAGCGCACGTCGGCCACGGCCTGGGCGTGCCGGTACTCCCACGGCCTGATCAGACGCATCAACCCGGTACGCGAGGGAGTGGTGCTGTCATCCGATACCTGCATCGGGATGCCTCCTGCCGCCTGCTGTGCTGACTCTACTAGCCCGCGGGCCGAGGCGATCCCGCGCTTATCCTGCGCACTGCACACGTGCCCGTCAGCCCAGGGGCCGGTCTTGAATGGGCGAGTCCTCTCGGGCGCGTACGGACGGCTAGCCCGCTTCCATCCTCTGCTTGAGCGCGGCCAGGTTGCCTGGCATCTCCTTGCGTGCATCCCGGCGGACCATCAGCGGGACGAGGATCTTGCCGATGCCGTGGCCGGTGAAATCGACGCTGATGGTCAGCCGGGAACTGGAACCGGTCACGGGCTCGACCAGGACGTCGACAGCCGCGCGGATCGGACCGTCCGTGCCACGCACGCCCCAGGTCCGAGGCGGGTCGATGTGCACCAGTTCGGACGTGGAGGGCCGGTTGGCTCCGCCGATCCGCCGCGTGGTCACGCATTTCGCGCCGACAGCAGGCGCTTGGCTGGCGTTCCCCTGGCCGTCCATACGCCCGCCCACCACGCCGTGCTGCCATTCGCTGAACCGGGCCGGGTCGGTGGCGTAGGCGAAAACCTCCGCGGCCGGGCGCTCGATCTCGGCGCTGGTAATGATCGGCGGCATGTCAGCGGCCCTCCTTCACGAGCGCGGCGAACCGGTCCAGGTACAACGGCCAGCCCTCCGGCCCGTCCACGCCGTCGGTGATCGCCTCCCACCCGGGTCCGTGCCGGTCCAAGTGCCTGTGCTCCAACTCCACCCGCGTGCGGGTTGCCGACTCGGCGTAGAACCGCACCTCAACCTCGCTGGTCTGAGCCTGGTCGGTCTCGATCGTCCATCGCGGGCTGATATCCCAGCTGAACACCACCCGTTCCGGCGGGTCAAAGGCCAGGATCCGCGCCCACCGGCACTCGCTGCCATCCGCCGCCCGGTCCACGATGCTTCCGCCCACCCGGGGCTCGAACACCGTCTCAGCGATCGGCGCCCCGAGCATGTTGTGCTCGGGCGGCTTGAAGTCCCCGAATCGGTCGGTAAAGACCGTGAAAGCAAGCTCGATCGGCGCGTCAACCACAACGTTCTTGCGGACTGTCGCCGCATCGGTCTGAGCCATCAGGCCTCCCTGGTATCTATGTCTGGAGCTTCAGCCGCCTCGGCGTACCCGGCCAGCGCCCGCTGCCAGTACGTGTCAAGCTGATCCCGCAACGCCGCCAGCGCGACCGGGTTGAGCCGGTAGATCCGCCGCGTCCCCTCGGCGGCGTCCTCCACAAGCCCGGCGTCCTTGAGAATCTTGAGATGCTGCGACACCGCTGACCGGCTCACCGGCAGCCCGGCCGCGAGTTTCCCCACAGCCCGGGGCCCCTCGGCCAGGCGGGCCACGATGGCCAGGCGCGTGCCGTCAGCTAGCGCGCCCCACCGGACAGCATCTCTGTTAGAATCCACTAACCGTTAGAATTCTCTAACCGGCGCGTCCTTGTCAAGGCAACTGGCAATCATGGAAGCGCTCGTCACTACCCGACGAGGCCGGGCCGGTGCTGGTCAGCAGCCGCAGCCGCTCGGGGTCGAGACATCCACGTGGAACGCCCGTCCCTGCCTGAGCAGCGCGGCTGGAACCGCCAGGTCGTGGCCACCTGAGTCCGCCATGATGATCTCGGTGGATGTCCAGTACCGAGGCTGGGCGGCGACTGTGCCGTGCTTCCCGCTGGCGCTAGTGACCCGGACACCGAAGAACTCGACCGTCATTGTGTGGACGGGGGAGCCCACTGCCTGGTAGTCGCCCTGGTCGATGACCTCGGCGGAGTTGCTGCGGCACGCAGAGCACCGCACGTAGAACTTTCGCTGCACTCGGCCGGTCACGTCGTCGTACAACAGCCGGTAGCTCTTGCCGTTGTCGTAGACCGAGACCTTGACCTCGTCACCAGGATTGGGTCCGCGCGGGCAGATGTTCAGCGCCGGGAGACAGGACAGAAATACGTGGACCTGACCGGATGCGTCCCGGTACAACGCGTCGAACTCGGTGTAGCCCCCGTACCCGATGGCCGGCGCGCAGATTTCCCGCACGCCGATCTGCTGGGCCGCGCCGTGGTTGTAGCCACCGAGCCCTGCCCACTGGTAGAAGGATGCGGAGTCCCCTGGTCCGAATCCGGGGCAGATGGGCCACTCAATGGTGAAGTCGGCCGCCGCGTAGCGGAACTTCGTGCCTTTGTCGGCGAGCGCCACGTATCCGGCCCAGGTACGGGACGTCACCTTCGTCTCGCCGCGCTTGGGCGTGCGCTGCGTGCTGGCCGATGCCGCAGCGGGAACGGCGAGCGCCACGCCCAGCGCCGCCAGGCAGGCCAGCCAGGATTTCCTCGTCATCGAGATCTTCCTCCCCGCTGCACGGCGCACTCCGCGTGTCCCGCACCAGAACCGCCGGCGTCGCCGACGTTAACCTATGCCCGAGCCGGAGGCCGGCCAAGGGGACGCCTCCCCTTGGCCGGCGTGGCGACAATCCTCTGAGCCCAGCCACCGCCGGCGCTGCATTGTTTACGCGCTCATCAGCTGACGACAAGCGTCAGTGATCACCCGGTGGCGCACTCCGCTCAGCTGCCAGGCTCAGGCGCGATGCGGGGGTGGAGGCTAGGCCCACGCTCGCGGGTCGAGTGTGCCGTCGATAGCTGCCTGTGCCACGTCGGTGAGACGGTAGTTGCCGTTGCGGGCATAGGTCCGGAGCCGGACGAACGCTTCGGCGAGCCCGACTCCGGCCCGCTCCGAGATGACTCCCTTGGCCTGCTCAATTATCACGCGGCTGTTCAGGGCTACGGACAGCTGCTCATTCAGGCGCTGCGCCTCAGTGCTGGCGCGATGCTGGCTCACGCTGAGGGCAGCGAGGTCCGCGAAGGCGCGAGCAACGATGAGGTCGGCCTCGGCCATCGGTTCGCGAGTAGCGCGGAAGAGGTTCAGCGCTCCCAGCGTCACCTGCCGCAGCCGCAGCGGCAGCGCCAGCACCGACTGGAACCCGGCTTCCATCGCCGCCGTGGCAAACGACGGCCACCGCCCTGTTCCCGCCTCAAGGTTCTCCTGTGCGACGGGCTCGCCTGTGCGGAAGGCATCCAGGCACGGACCTTCCTGCGCCTGTAGCTCGAACAGCTCCAGCAGTCGCATCGCCTCGCTGGACGAGGCCACAAGTCCCAGGCCGCCGGCTGGCGATGCCAGCACCACTCCGGCGGCGGATACACCGAGAAGGCTGACACAGCGATCCGTTAGCCCGGTCAGCATGTCGACGACGTCGTAGTCTTCAACGAGGGTGTCGGCCATCTCCACCAGCGACCGGACCACGTCGGCTTCTCGGGTCATCTGAACTCACCTCTCCTGCCACCGGCCGAGTCCGGGCCGGGCTATGCCTGCCACGTCAATCGCCACGCCGAAGCGCCCGGTTATCCCAGGCGCAGGGTGTGGCCGATTACTTGCTGCGCCACCTCGGCAAGCGGGCTCTCCACGCTAAACGCGTGCGCCCGCAGCCGGATAAGCGCTTCGGTCACGCTGATGTCCTCCTGCACCGACACGATCCCCGCTGCGTTGTGCACGGTGAAGTGGAAATCCGCACTATTCTCCAGTTCCTCTGCGACAGTGCCGAACGGCGCGCCAGCTTGCGCCTCCACCACCCAGCGGGCGGTGACATCGGCGATAACCATGGCGTCTGCGTGCTGATCACCGGTTAGCGGGCCGGGCACGGTCCGGTAGAGGTTGAGCGCCCCGAGCCGGGCTGTGCCTACCCGTAGCGGGAACCCGAAGACGGCCTTGGCCCCCGCCTCTAGCACCTGGGGCGAAAAGGCGGGCCACCGTCGCGCCACCGGATTGGCCAGGTTCGGCTCGAGCACCACCTGATCCTGCCGATGCGCATCAATGCAAGGGCCCTCGCCGAGGGTGTACTGCAGGTCCTCGATCAGGTGGCTCACCTCATCGGTGGTACACAGCGATCCCCGGGGGATGTCGCCCGACATCAGCATGACGCCCGCCCCGCTCACCCCTACGATCTCCGGGCACGTCCCGCACAACTGGGCAGACGACCACCCATCTGTGCCATTGCCCAGGGCTGCGAGAACCCGGTTCAGCCTGTCACCTGTCATTCAGCACCACCATCCCACACTCGGGACGCAGCCAGAAACCGGGAAATATGCCGGCCAGATACCGGCGGTGGCGAACTGCGGCACCGGTCGAGATTACGCCCACTAACGATCTCGCACCGCCTGCCGACGCGGTCAGGGGCAAAGGTCCCGGCAGCCAACCGGAACGGCACCGGCGATGCCCGCCCGGTTACTGTCGGCCGGCCGCGTACTGGCAGTTCGGCCAAGGCCGAGCACTCGACTGATTATTCGCTATCGGCCTGATAGATCATGATTTGCGGTACGGCGCGGCGTGCGATGTCGGTTACAGTGCGCTTTATTCCCGTTACTCAGCGGTAGTGACAAGGGTCATACCGGGATGCGTCGCTACTCAGCGTGGCGTTATACGTGCAGATCCTCACCGGGGGGCTGCGCCACCAGCTGGCCGGTCCCCGACTCAAGGCCATTGCTGGACCGCTGTAGCGGCGGCCCAGCCCGGCCCGCCCTGAACCCGCGAGGCACGCACCCCCCGCGTGCCCGAGAACGCCGGCACCCCCCGCCAGGCGCTCTCATCCCCGTGCCCGGCTCTGGCTGGGATCGGGCGGCGAGGACACCCTGGGAAAGGAACCTCATGCCCCCCCATGTTCGGCTGCCCAGTGCCGCCCGTGATCGCGGCAAGGCCCTGATCACTGCCGGAACTGACCGCGTTAACAGCGCCGTCCAAGGCCGGAAGAAGTCCCTCCTCTACGTCAGCGCAGCCCTGGCCCTCGCCGGGGCGGGTACCGCTAGCGCCGCGACCGTCGCCAGCACTGGTGCCGCGACTCCGCTCGCTAAGGCGCCTGTCAGCGCGTCCGTGAGCACGGGTGGCGCCGCGCCCGCGTCGCCCCTCTCGCTGGCTACCTCGCGCGCCGCATCCCCGGCCGGGCTGACGGCGCCGCACGCCGTGGCGGCTGCCGGACGGCATACCGCGGTTGCCCGCGCAGTGGTCCGGCATCCGGCCACAGCACACCCGGCCGCGGCAAAGCAGCCAGCCGCCTCGCGCGGCACGGCACGGCACACTCCAGCCAGGCACGCCCCCGCCCGGCACCCGGCGCCCGCCCATGCAGCGGCGCGGCCTGCCCACGGAACGCGCCCGGCCAGTCCGCCGCACCGGGCCAGCTCGGCGAGGCGGTCAGCGGCCGCAGCCAGGCCGCGGCACGCGCCGGCCAGGGCCGCCCGGCCCTACCTCATCTACGACTCGGTCACGCCGGGCGCGATCCCCGCGCATCACCTGGTCGCCACGTACGCCACCGGCGGTTACGCCGTCCCGGCGGCACAGGTGGCCGGACGTCGGGTGCTGTGGATCGACACCAACGGCTCCGACCCGCACGCCTCGGCGCTGGACATCGAGCCGGGCGACGCCACGCCGACGATGGCGGCTGGCTGGGTGCGAGCGAAGCTGACCGCCGACCCGCACGCCCTCGCCCGGCTGTACACGATGCAGTCGGACTGGCCGGCCGTGCAGGCCGCGGTAGCCACCCTGCCGGCGCAGATGCGAGCCCAGGTCCGGTACTGGATCGCGGACCCGACCGGTTACCCGCACATGGTGCCCGGTGCCGACGCCACGCAGTGGTACTGGGGATCGAGTTACGACATCACGACCGCAACCCCGCGCTTCTGAGAAGCAGCGGAGGTTGCCCAGCGGGCCGGCCCGGCCAGCGTTTCGCGCTGGACGTGGCCTGCCCGCCGCCATGCTCGCACCGAGGCGAGGTCAGGACCCGCCGTCAGTGAACGTCGTAGCCGGAATCGTGCCGTAGCGCGCCATGACGCCGGTCATGGTGTCAGCGGATAGCGGCTGGCCGGCCTGGATCATCTCCCGCAGGTCCCGGAAATACTGCACGTACAAGTCGGGCGTGAACGTAATTGATCAGCACGGCCGGCTCGTCGCCAGCGTTCGCAAACGTGTGCGGCGCGCCTGGCGGGATCATCACCAGCGTGCCACGGGCCGCCTGGTAAGTCGTGTCACCGACGGTGAACACGGCGGTCCCGGACACCACATAGAAGCCTTCGTCGTGCTGTGCGTGGCGGTGCTGCGGCGGGCCCTCAGTGTGCGGGGCGATTGTTATCTCACCAAGCCCGAGGCGGTGCGAATGGCCATCAGCTGGCAACGCTGCGCGCGGCGCCGAGCGCGAAGTCCCCCACCAAGGCGAGCAGGTCCGCGGGTGTCTCCAGCTGTGGCAGATGGCCAGCAGTGGCGATGACGTGCAGCTCGGCACCCGGAATGGCGTCAGCGTACGCCCGGCCGTGCGCCAGCGGTACGATCCGGTCGGCTGCGCCCCAGACGACAAGGGCGGGGATCGAGATCGCGGGCAAGCGGCCGAGCAAGCCAGCATCCGCGCTGGACCGGCCCGCGTAGGCAAGAAGCGCGGCACCGTTAGCCGCTCGTGCAGCCTGCTGCTGATCGGTCAGAGTCGCGGGGTCGATCCGGTGCAGCGCAGGCTCATGCCAGCTCAGCTCGGTCACCTCGGCCGTGGAGAGGGAGAAGAAGTCGACGATGGGCGTGGCATCGAGTTCCAGCCCGGCCGCGTCGACTAGCACCACGCTGCCGACGCGGCTGGCCGGCCGGGCACTGTCGGCCAGCGCTATCTCCGCCGCGATCCAGCCGCCGATCGAGTTGCCGATAACGCACACGTCGGTCAGCTCGAGATCCTCCATCAGCTGCAGGTACACCGCGGCCAGGGCCTTGATGGTGGCTAGCTGACCGGGACGCGGTGTGCCGTCGAAGCCCGGATGGACCGGAGCTAGCACCCGTGCGTTTGCAGCGGCCAGCGATTCCGCGAATGCGGCGACCGAGAAAGGACCTGCTCCCCCGTGCAGGAGCAGGACCGGCTGCCCGGTTCCGAGCTCGGTGACGGTCACCGGCACCGATCCGATGCCCTCGATCGTCAGCACCCGGGTGGTCTGCTTCGAAATTGCCATAGCGCACTCCTTCAGTAGCGGCGGATCTGTGAGAGTTAACTCTCACGACGGCTACGTTAGAGGCTCAGTTCCCGTTATGCAAGTTGACTCTTATAAAGAGAGTGAACTTGACGATTGCGTCGGCCGGCACTGACAATGGCAAGATGACAGCGCAGGTAAGAGACGGGCGGGCAAATCAGAAGCAGCGCACTCGCTCGGCGATTGTTGACGCGGCCCGCGACCTGGTGACCAGTGGCGCCGATTTCACCATGCCTGCGGTCGCAAAAGCCGCGCTGGTGTCGGAGGCGACCGCGTATCGCTACTTCCCTGATCTGGCATCGCTGCTGCGCGAAGCGCTCGCCGGCGTCTGGCCTAGCCCCGCTGAGGCACTCGAGCCGGTAGCCAGCAGCGACGACCCGGTAACGCGGATCGGCTTCGCGACCGAGTACCTGCTGACCCACGTGCAGGCCTATCAGGGCGCCGTCCGGGCGATGATCTCCGCTTCGATCACCAAGCCAGGCACTGCGGCGCAGCGGCCGGGCCAGCGGTTCGGGCTTATCGACTACGCGCTGGCTCCGCTGGAGGGCTCCCTCGGCCGACACGACCCAGCCGCGTTCACGTCGCTCAAGCATGCGCTGGCCATGGTGGTGAGCGCGGAAGCACTCTTCACGCTGACTGACCTGGCCGGGCTGACCCCCGATGAAGCGATCGCCTGCGCTGCCCAGACCGCGCGCACGATCACGGCGGCTGCGGCGTGGGAAACGCGCCGCGACAGCACCTGCTAGCAGAATCAGCCGGGTAGCGGCCCCTGGAGGATGCGTGCGCGAGCTGACGGTCGTGGAAATCTGCGCGGGCGCCGGCGGCCAGGCTCTCGGTCTCGAGCAGGCTGGGTTCACCCATGCGGCGGCGGTCGAGCTCGACGCCGACGCCTGCGAAACCCTGCGGCTCAATCGCGGCGCCGACTGGAAGATCATCGAAGATGACGTGGCCAATCTGGATGGGCACGCCTTCACCGGCACCGACCTGTTCGCGGGCGGCGTGCCCTGCCCGCCGTTCTCCGTTGCCGGAAAGCAGCTTGGTCGCGATGACGAGCGCGACCTGTTCCCGGCGGCGCTCCGGCTGATCGGCGAGATCCAGCCGCGTGCCGCGCTGCTGGAAAACGTCCGCGGTCTTGGCACGACCAGGTTCGACGATTACCGGGAGCAGGTGCTCAGGCGACTCGACGAGCTCGGATACCGGACCTGGTGGCAGCTGGTCAATGCCAGTGATCACGGTGTCCCGCAGCTGCGCCCGAGGTTCGTGCTCGTCGCCATTGACCAGCGCTGGGCCGGAAGATTTCGCTGGCCGGACCCGCTGCCCGGGCCCCCGCCGACCGTCGGCGACACGCTGGCCGACCTGATGGCCTCAGGCGGCTGGCCGGGCGCGGCCGACTGGGCGGCCAGGGCCCGACGGGTGGCGCCCACGATCGTGGGCGGTAGCAAGAAGCACGGCGGTCCGGACCTTGGACCGACCAGGGCACGGGCGGCGTGGCTAGCACTCGGCATCGACGGGCTCGGAGTCGCCGCGGAGCCGCCCGGACCCGACTTCCCGGTGAGTCGTCCGCCAAAGCTGACGACGCGCATGGTTGCCAGGCTGCAGGGTTTCCCGGATAGCTGGGCCTTCAGCGGCCGTAAGACGGCGGCCTACCGCCAGGTGGGCAACGCGTTCCCGCCGCCCGTCGCCCGGGCACTGGGCACCGCCATCGCGGCCGCGCTCAGTCCGCGCCGCTGATCTGGTCCCGCAGAGCCGCGAGCAGGCCCCTACCGCGGGCTCGCCCACGACCTCGTTACGTTCGTATTCATCAGGCCAGCAACGGCCGTTCGCTACGAATGCGTGTGCTCCCGCGGGGTGATCCAGTCATACGCCGCGGACTGCCGGTAGCCGGGCGCGGCCGGGCCGGCCTGGTGCCTGGCAGTGCTCAGCACGCGCGCCAGCACCGCGGTTGCCACCAGTGCGGCTGATCCCCACTCGATCAGCGCTACCCACCAGATGCCGAGGTCCTTGCCTGCCGTCAGCGAGTGCACGAACGCCACCGGCCAGGCTAGGTAGGCCAGCCAGTGCACCGTCCGCCAGGCTCGGAATCCCAGGTGGCGGCGAACCAGACTGGTAATCAGCACGGCCGCGCCAAGATCGACAGCAAGCGTGCCCAGCCCGATCGCGAGCGTCCGGTAGCCGGACAGGAAGGGCAGCACGGTAGCCGCCCAGCCGATCGAGACGAAGGGATCCAGAATTGCGGTCACGACGTGCAGCGCGAGGAACGCGACCAGGAAGAGGGCGAGCGTCCGGTGCACTTCAGCGAGGACGAACCGCGGCCAGCCCTGCGGCGCTGAACCCAGCCGGGCGCACACGCCTAGCACGACGACGACGCTGAACAGCACCAGTAGCGCCAGGCCGCTGGCTCGCGACACGAACCAGAGGCCCTGCGAACCTGCGGCAGCAGCAGCCGCGCTGACCATCGGATACCTCCTCGGGACGACTCGCGTGTTCGCATGGGTAAGGCCAGTTTCAGCCGGGGCCTTCCGACGCAGTCAGAGTCCCAGGTCCCGATCATGAAGGCCGTCCGTACGGCAGATTTCCGGTTATGCCCTGCTATAGACGTGACTTCCCGGTGGCACTTCGATCCGAGCGCCGTCAGCGTCCGGCCACCCGCCCGCGTATCGCACCCGACCGTCGCGCCCCACCAGCCGGGCCGGCAGTCCGGTCGCGGCGAGCCATTGTAGGGCGCGGTCGCCGGCCACGATGGCAGCAGTCGCTGCGGCGTTCGCATCAGCACACGTCGCGGCGGCCACGCTGACCGTCAGCCATGGCCCCTCGGCCGGCCTGCCGGTGCGCGGATCGACGATGTGATGCAGGGTGCGGCCAGCCCGCCGCCACTGGCGGCAACCGGTCGAGGAGGTCGCGATCGCGCCGGCCGGCAGCCGCACCACCTGCCCGCCGGCCGGGACGGCCGGGACCGAAGTGCCAGGCAGGTCTGCAGTGCCAGCCAGGTCTGCCGTGCCTGCGATGTCCGCGTCGTCCTCAACCAGCACGGGCCAGCCACCGGATGGCGGCTGACCAGCGACCGCCATGTCACCGCCGAGGCTGACGAGGACGCCGCCAGCCTGCCCGCTGGCGGCCATGACCGCCCGCACCGCTCGGTCGGAACCCAGACCCTTGGCGGTGGCGCCCAGGTCCAGGATGATGCCGGGCGGCAGCCGGAGCAGGGCGCCATCGAGCCGGACGGCCTGCCATCCTGGCGCCGGAGCGGACCTGCCGGGCGGATCTCGCCGGTCTGGCTCGATCGCGGCGAAATCGCGGTCATAGCCAAGCTCGACCAGCGCATCGCCGACCGTCGGGTCCACCAGCCCGCCAGTCCACCGGGCTGCGCCGAGCGCGACCCTGATCGCCTCCGCTAGCCCGGTGCTCAGGACGAACAGGCCATCGCCACTGCGATGAATCCACGATATTTCCGAGTCCTGCCGGAACCGGCTGGCCTGCAGATCCAGCGCGCTGATGACGCCGTCGACCGCGGTCAGCGCGAGTTCGAGGTTCTCTGGCGGCCACACCGCGACTCTGGCACTGGTACCGAGCGCGCCGCGCTCTGCCACCGCGACGGCGGTATCGCCAGTCGCGACCCGCAGCCACGGTGCTGGCGCCGCCAGCTCGTCAATGGAAGTCTGCATGGCCATCAGTTGTCGTGGTAGGGCTTGACGTGCCGGACGTGGGTGACGATGACCTTGCCGCTGGCTGTATGGGTGGTGGTCGTCACGATCACCGACGAGCCACTGGAAGTCGCCACCGAATGCGACAACTGCGGGCCGCCGGACGTGGCCGAGGTGGTGCCGGACCCGGTCGTGCTCGCCGCCGAGGTGGCCGGCGCCGACACCGGGAAGGCATTGTGTGCCAGCGCCACGGTGGCCGCCCCGGTCCCTGCGATCAGCGCGGCAGCGGTCCAGTTCGACATCCGCCGGACGCGGCGCACGCCATCGGTACGCGCTCGGGTGGCCTGCTCGAATCGAGCCGACTCGGCGGGTGGCGGGAACGGGGTTCCGCCGTCGGCCGGGGGCTGGCCGGCGAATCCCGGCAGCCGAACCGGTCCGCCGCCTGGATCACTATCGGTGTTCATGGGAGCTGTCCCTTTCGCTGCTGTCAGGTCCGGGTCCAGGGTTCTGGAATTCCCGATGACCCCACAATGCAGCGCGGGTCGTGAGACGACCGTGTGAGGACAATGTGAGCTCTCACATGAGCCGTCGGTCCGCCGTGACCGCTCCCGCAGCCAAGAGTGAACTGGGTGCTTAAAGGCGCAATCTGGCCGGCTAGCCGGGGCTAGCCGGGGCTAGCCGAGCGGCCCGGTGATCGCCTCGGCCGCCCGCAGTGCGCCGCCGTCCGCCACGTACCGGACGGCGGCCTCGATCTCCGGTGCCAGGAAACGGTCAGTGCCCGGACCCGCTGTCCTCTCTCGCAGGCCCGCGATGACCGCGCCGGTGGCAGCGGCCGGTGCCAGCGGCGCACGCAGGTCGATGCCCCGGGCAGCGGTCAGCAGCTCGATCGCCAGCACCCTGGTCAGGCCGTCTATGGAGCGCCGGAGCTTGCGCGCGGCCGACCACCCCATGGACACGTGGTCTTCCTGCATCGCCGAACTCGGGATCGAGTCCACGCTGGCGGGCATGGCCAGCCGCTTGAGCTCAGAAACGATCGCCGCCTGGGTGTACTGCGCGATCATGTGCCCGGAATCCACGCCAGGGTCATGAGCAAGGAACGGGGCCAGGCCCTGACTCCGTGCAACGTCAAGGAAGCGGTCAGTCCGGCGCTCCGACATGCTGGCGAGGTCAGCGGCAGCGATAGCGAGGAAGTCCAGCACGTAGCCGAGCGGGGCGCCGTGGAAATTGCCGTTCGACTCCACCCGGCCGTCAGCGGTGATGACCGGGTTGTCGATGGCCGAGGCCAGTTCCCGTGACGCCACCATGGCAGCATGATCGGCGGTGTCCCTGGCAGCTCCCGCGACTTGCGGCGCGCACCGGAGCGAGTATGCGTCCTGCACCCTCGTGCAGTCCGGCCCCCGGTGGCTCGCCATGATCTCGCTGCCCGCTAGCAGCGCGGTCATATTGGCCGCGGCGACCGCCTGGCCCGGATGAGGGCGCAGCTCCTGAAGATCGGCGGCGAACGGCGCATCAGAGCCAAGCAGGCCCTCGACGCTCATGGCGGCCGTAATGTCGGCAACTTTCAGCAGGTCGCGGACGTCCGCGATAGCCAGGATCAGCATGCCCAGCATGCCGTCGGTGCCGTTGATCAGCGCGAGGCCCTCCTTCTCGCGCAGCTGGACTGGTGCGATCTCCGCTTCCGCCAGTGCCTCGGCCGCGGGGCGTTCCTGCCCGGCGGCGTCCCTGACGATTCCCTCGCCCATGATCACCAGGGCGCAGTGCGCCAGCGGAGCCAGGTCGCCTGAGCAGCCGAGACTGCCATATTCATGGACCACCGGGGTGATCCCGGCGTTGAGCAGCGCCGCGTAAGCCTTCGCCGTCTCCTCGCGAGCGCCCGTGCGTCCGGTGGCCAGCGTCGCGAGCCGCAGCAGCATCAGCGCCCTGACGACCTCGCGTTCCACTTCAGGACCTGAGCCGGCCGCGTGGCTGCGGACCAGGCTGGCCTGAAGTTGGGCACGCAGCCCGACCGGGATGTGCCGGGTGGCGAGTGCGCCGAACCCGGTCGACACGCCGTAGTGCGGCTCGGCGTCGTGCGCCAGCGCCTCGATGATCTCCCTGCCGAGGCGGATCGACGCCAGCGCGTCGGCGGCAAGCTCAATCCGCGCGCCACCGCGGGCAACCGCGACGACGTCCGCTGCCGTCAGCGGACCACTGCCGACAGTCACGACTGTGCCGGGAACGGCGTCCGGTCCTAGTGAGCCGGCCGCCTGAGGGACCGCCTCAGCTGCCTGGTAGGTCGTCATCGTTGTCTCTCCTGCCTCTGGCACCCGCTGCCACCAGCCTAGGCCCAGGTCCGCACGGCTTTGCGCGTAGCTGACGTACTTGCAAGTGATGTGCAACTAGATTAGCGTGCAGACAATGTCGGACCTGCCCACCGCTCGCCAGCCCCGGCTCGGCCGGATGATCCGGCAGTCGTTCGCGGCCATGAGTCCGACCGAGCGCCGCCGTGTCTCGCTGATGTATGGCTCCATCCTCGGCCTGCACCTGCTGGGCTTCGCGATCTTCATCGCGTTCGTGGTGCCCGCTCACTACAAGGGCCTCGGCATCGGCATCAGCGTCCTGACCTATACCCTCGGCCTGCGCCACGCCTTTGACGCCGACCATCTCGCCGCCATAGACAACTGCACCCGCAAGGTCATGAATGACCGTCAGGGCACGGACAAGCCGCGTCCGTTCTCGTTCGGGTACTTCTTCTCGCTGGGCCACTCGACTGTCGTCGTGGGCGTCGGCGTGGCCATCATCTTCGCCGAGAAGGTGGTCTTCCGGCAGTTCACGAACAGCGGCTCGGGCCTGGAGAAGTTCGGCGGGCTGGTCGGGACGATCGTGTCGGCCACGTTCCTGTTCCTGATCGGAGCGCTGAACCTGGTGATCCTGGCGGGCATCGTCAGGGTGTTCCGCAGCATGCGGCGCGGCGAGTTCGACGAGGCAGAGCTTGAGCGGCAACTGGACAACCGCGGTTTCTTCTTCCGGTTCTTCGGCAAGTGGATGCGCGTCATCAGCAGGGAGTGGCAGCTCTACCCTGTCGGCGTTCTGTTCGGCCTGGGCTTCGATACCACCACCGAGGTGCTGTTCCTGGGCACGACGGCGTTCCTGGCCTTGCAGCACATCCCGTGGTACGCGATCATCTGCCTGCCGGTCCTGTTCACGGCCGGCATGACGATCATGGACACCACCGACTGCGTGTTCATGAACCTCGCCTACGGGTGGGCATTCCTCAATCCGGTCCGCAAGGTCTACTACAACCTCGCGATAACCGGCCTATCGGTTGGCATCTGCTTCCTGGTCGGCGGCATCGAGACGCTCAGTCTGATCTCCACGCAGGTCACCGGCCTGCGTCGAGCCGGCGGCTTCTGGAGCTTCATGCGCGACTTCAATCTCAATGTCGCCGGATTCGCGATCGTGGGGCTGTTTATCGTCACCTGGATCGCCGCAGTGCTGATCTGGCGATACGGCAGGATCGAGGAGCGCTGGGGCGCGTCGCTTCAGCAGCCCGCCATCCGGGAGCGCGCTGAAATCGGCTGACGCACTATCCGCCGGCGCCGCTAGGCTCAGTAGGTGCTCCCGGTCAACGTGCCTATGCAACGCGCCGTCGAGACTGGGACGGCCAGCCTTTCTTGACCGGCCGCCGGCGAGCTGACAGGGAGCGGCTGCGAGCCACGTTCGAGTACGCGGCCAGCTCCTATCACCAGGCCCGGCCCGATTACCCGGCGGACCTTTATGACTACCTGGTTGCCGCGGTCAACCTCGGCCCGGACGACAGCCTGCTCGAGGTCGGCTGCGGCACCGGCAAGGCGACGCTCCCGCTGGCCCGGATGGGATTCGCCATCACCTGCCTGGAGCCCGGTCCGCAACTGGCCGCGCAGGCCAGGCACAACCTGGCCGGCTACCCGGCGGTCCGGGTGCAGCAGTCGTCCTTCGAGGACTGGCGTCCCGACGGCGCGAGCAGGCCAGCCCTCATCTTCGCGGCCACGTCCTGGCACTGGATTGATCCCGCCGTCCGGTACCAGCGCGCCTGGCAGGCGCTGGGCCAGGGCGGTCACCTGGCGATCTGGACAGCGACGCACGTCGTCCCGCCAGCGGGGGATCCCTTCTTCGGCGAGATCCAGGCGGTTTATGACGAGATCGGCGAGGGGCTGCCGTCGGGAACCCGTTTCCCGGAACCAGGTGAGGTGCCCGACGAGAGTGCTGACATGGAGGCCAGCGGGCTCTTTTCCGTCACCACGGTCCGGCAGTTCGACTGGGCAGTCGACTACGACGCCGGTCAGTACATTGCGCTGCTCGACACCTTCTCCAGTCACATCGACATGGCCCGGTGGCAGCGTGACCGGCTGTACGCGGAGGTCCGGCGCCGGCTTGCCCTCAGGTCCGATGGCACGCTGCGGCGGCACTGGGGCGCGGCGCTGCAGATCGCCAGGAGGCGCGAGAAGTAATGCGAGCAGCCGAGCGGAGCGCTTTACTGGATTCGGGAGGATCCGGCAATCAGGCAGGAGCGGGGGCGGATAACCATGACTACGACGCCCGATGACCGGCCCGGCGACGCCCCGTGCTGGCAATGCCGGGTCTGCCCCGATTGCGGCACGCTGTCGGATTCGGATCCGCCAGTGAAGTGCCAGCAATGCGGGTCCGTTTTTCAGCCGCAGTAATCGCCAGCACGGCCGTAACTCACCGAGAGGCTTGCCATGACAGGTGCGTCGTTAGTCCCGCTACCAGGCAGCGAGCGGGGGCCCGCCGCCGCTGTGCAGCCCGCCGGGGCGCTGGATCAGAACGAGCGGATCCAGGTCACGCTGATCACCCGCCGCTCGGCCAGCCTGCCGCGAACCCCGGATGGATTCCTCGGCCGGCTGTCACGGCAGGATCTGCGGCTGCGCCACGGTGGCCAGGTGAGCGACCACGACCTGATCGCGCAGGTCCTGACCGGGCTGGACCCGGCCATCGAGGTCACCAGCAGCGAGCCGGGCGAGCGGCGGATGACGATTGCCGGGCCGGCCGGCGCAGTCGCGGCCGCCTTCGGCACCCAGCTCAGCCTGGTCACCAGCACTGGCCCGGAAGGCGCGCCCGTCACCCACCGGCACCGGACCGGCAGCCTGTACATCCCGGCTGAGCTCGACGGCATCATCGTGGCCGTGCTCGGCCTCGACAACAGGCCGCAGGCGTCGCCGCAAGTCAGGTTCACCGCCGCGGCCGCGGCGGCTCAGCAGGTCTCCTACACACCCGTGCAGGTGGCCGACCTCTATCAGTTCCCGGCAGGCACCGACGGAACCGGCCAGGTGGTCGCCATCATCGAGCTAGGCGGCGGGTTCTCGAGCACCGACCTCGACGCGTACTTCTCCAGCCTCGGCATCGCCACGCCGTCCATCACCGCCGTCGGCATTGACGGGGCAACGAACGTCGCCGGCCAGGCGCCGCAGGGCGCAGACGGCGAGGTGCTGCTGGACGTCGAGGTCGTGGGGGCTGTCGCTCCCGGTGCCGCGCAGCTGGTTTACTTCGCCCCCAATACCGATCAGGGCTTCGTCGATGCCGTAACCACAGCGGTACATGCCACGCCGACGCCCGCCGCGATCAGCATCAGCTGGGGCCAGGCAGAGTCGGGCTGGACAGGCCAGGCAATGACAGCGCTCGACGCGGCAATAGCAGATGGTGCGGCGCTGGGCATCACCGTCTGCGTAGCGGCCGGTGACAACGGCAGCAGCGACGGAGTGAGCGGCGGCCAGCCACACACGGACTTCCCCGCTGCCAGCCCGCACGCACTGGCCTGCGGAGGCACGAGTCTGCAGGCTAGCCCGGCCGCGGGCACGATCAGCACCGAGACCGTCTGGAATGACGGGGCCGGCGGCGGGGCTACCGGCGGCGGCATCAGCGCGACGTTCGCGCTGCCAGCCTGGCAGGCTAGCGCCGGGGTGCCGGCCGGCCCGGCGGGCAAGACCGGACGGGGCGTGCCCGACGTGGCGGGTAATGCCGACCCGGCCACCGGCTACCAGGTCCGGATCGACGGTCAGCAGACGGTGATCGGTGGCACCAGCGCCGTCGCGCCGCTGTGGGCAGCACTAGCCGCCCGCCTTACCCAGGCGCTGGGCCACCCGCTCGGGCTGGTTCAGCAGCAGCTGTACGCGGGCGTGACGGCTGGCGCGCCGGCGCCGGGCCTGCGCGACATCACCAGCGGAAATAACGGTGCCTACCACGCCGGGCCGGGCTGGGACGCGTGCACCGGCCTTGGCGTGCCCGACGGCACCGCGTTGCTGCAGCGGCTGCGGGCTGGCGCCGCGGCCACCGGAGTACCGGCCGGAGGCGGGACCGGCTAGCCTGGCGGGGTGCCGATGGTCGCTGGCGCACCGAACCGCTGCAGCACCTCGGGAACGGCGACGGTGCCCCGCTCGTCCTGGAAGTTCTCCATGATCGAGAGCAGTGCCCTGGCGGTGGCACCGGTGCCGTTGAGCGTGTGCACGAACTCCAGCTTGCCGTCGCGGCGAAATCGGATGTTCAGCCGCCGCGCCTGATAGTCGGTGGTGTTCGAGCAGGAGGTGATTTCCCGGTAGCGCTCCTGTACCGGGAACCACGCCTCGATGTCGTACTTCTTCGCTGCCGGCGCACCGAGATCACCGACGGCGATATTCATCACCCGGTATGGCAGGCCCAGCTCCTGAGCGATCTCCTCCTCGTACGCAAGCAGCTGGTCATGAACGTCCCTGGACTGCTCGGGCACGCAGTACACGTACATCTCGACCTTGTCGAACTGGTGCACCCGGAACATGCCCTTGGTGTCCTTGCCGGCCGCGCCCGCCTCGCGCCGGAAGTTCGTGGTGAACGCGGCATACCTGGCTGGCAGCTGCTCCTCTTCCAGCCTCTCATCGGCGTGGATGCCCGCCAGTGCCACCTCGGAGGTGCCCGTCAGATAGAGGTCGTCATGCTCGAGGTGGTACAGGTTCGACGCCTCCGTCGGCAGGAAGCCGGTGCCGTACATGGCACGCTCGCCGACCAGGATGGGCGGCAGCACCAGCAGGAAGTCACGGCTGGTCAGCTTGTCAATCACGTAGCGGTACAGGGCCATCTCCGCCAGCGCGATATCGCCGATCCGGTAGGCGAACCTGGAGCCGGACAGTCGCGCCCCGCGGGCCATGTCGATCCAGCCGCGCGCCGAGGCAATCTCCGTCGTGTCGCGCAGCTCGAAGCCGAACTTCGGCCGCTCACCCCACTCCCGCACCAGCTGGGCGTCTTCCTCGTCCATGCCGTCCGCGGCGGTGGCGTCGGGCAGATTCGGGATCCTGGCCAGCAATGCGTCGCGCTGCTCGGCCGCCTGCGCCAGCTCTGCTTGTGCCTGCGCCAGCTCGTCGCGCAGCCCGCGCAACTGCTCGATCTCCGCTGACGTCGGCTTGCCCTTGGACGAGACTTTCTGCGCGGCGCGAAGCGCCTCGGTGCGCTCGGTCAGCGACCGCCAGCTGGAGTCCGCAGCCAGCAGCGCATCGAAGTCCTTGGCGGCCCCGCGCCGGTCAAGCGCCGCGCGGTAGCCGTCGGGATCCTGTCGGGCAGCCTTAAGGTCGATCACCCGCGCGAGTCTAGTCCGGCGTCTCCGAGCGCGCGCTGAGATAACCGCCTGCGGCGGCTCGCTCTCGGTCCTGGGCCGCCTGCGGTGTCCCCCCGCCAGCACGAGTCGCGAGTACCGAGCCACCCAGGATCAGGACAAATGCAACAGCCATCGATGCGGTGAGCTGCTCGCCGAGGACGAGGACACCGAGCACCACGGCGACGGCGGGATTGACGTAGGTGATCACCGTTGCCCTCGCCGGGCCTGCTTCCGCGATGAGCGCGAAGAAACCGAGGAAGGCCACCGCAGTACAGACCACCGCCAGCCCGAAGAGCGCTGCCAGGACCTTACCGGCAGGCATCGCCGAGGGCCAGGTCAGCGCGGCGAACGGCGCGTACACCACGGCCGCGAATGCCAGGCACGCAGCTGTCATGCCGAGCGGCGGCAGGTCGCCGAGCTTGCGGGCCGCGATCAGCGGGCCAGTTGCGTAGCAGAGCGCGACCGCCAGCACCTCGGCGACCGAACTCGCGTTGCCGCCAGCGCCGCCGCCGACGAGAAGGGCCACGCCGCCAAGCCCCACGAGCAGTCCGGTCCACCGGGTTGTGGTGAGCTTGTCCTGGCCGCCGGTGACCCGCGACAGCACCGCGACCATGATCGGCACCGAGGCGATGAGCAGCCCGCTCAGCGAACTCGGCAGTCGCGTCTCGGCCTCTGACAGCAGCAGCCATGGCACGATGATCTCGACCGCCGCGAACAAGGCCAGCCAGCGCCAGTACGGGCGGAGCGCGCTCAGCTCGCGGCGCCGTATCGCAATCGGCAACAGCAGCGCAGCGCCGATCCCGACCCTGGCAAGCACGAGCACAGGCGGTGCGACACCGCCGACTGCCACCTTGATGAGCAGGTAAGGGACGCCCCAGATCAGGCTCATTGCTGCGAACAACCACCAGCCGCGGCGGCTCACCCTGGGCTCCTTCGTCGGGGAACGGTCGGGCATCCATGATCTGACCGGCCGACCGCCATGTCTTGAACGCAATTGCGCCCGAGCCTAGCCGCCGTACCAAGTGCGGACGTCGGGGCCGGTACCAGGCCTGGCCTGGCACCTACCTGCTGTGCCGACTGGCTCCGGTCAGATGTTCACGCACAAGCCGAGCGGCCCGAGTTTGATGCAGGCACCCGACGCCGAGGACGAGGGTGTCGGACTCGGCGACGGGCCGGGCGTGGGCACCGAGGACGACGACGGCGCCGCCGAGGTCGGAATAGTCAGGGTTGGTGTTGGCTGGACGGATGCTGGCGGCGTTGGCGTGGCCGCGCTGCTCGGCGTTGACGAGGCCCAGGGCTGGTCACTTGGAATGCTCGGTGTGTGCAGTCCGGAACCGACCGTTCGCGCATAGCGTGTCTGCCGCGGATCAGGGTCCACCTGAGACCTGATGTCCGATGGCGGCGCGACCGACGCCGCGTCGGGCGACCGTACTTCCAGGGTCACGAACGACATCAGCGTGAACACGATCGCACCGGAGACCAGCACGATCAGCGGCGGGAGCAGCAGCATCGGGTGGCCGCGCATAGCGAGCACGCCGTTGCGGGCCACCGTCACTGCCCGGTCCGCGGTCACCGCCCTGGCGAGCGCGACCGGCCGCAACAGGGGTCCCTGCCCCATCCGCCCGCTGCTCCGCGCCCTGGCCAGGGCAGCCCGGCGCTGATCCAGTGTCAGTCCAGGAAGCAGGTAGATAACGGTGCTGCGACCCTGAGCGCGTACCGCGACATGTAAGCCGGCTGGAAGCTCCGTGTACCGGATCTTGACCATCAGCCGACCTCGCAGGGAACTTGGACGGCAGCGATCCCCTGGTCGCCGCCAAACAGACGGTGACGACGTTATCACGGTGGATAGCTGCAATCGCATCTATCACCAAATTGCAATCTGCAATCGTCACGTCCTGGCTGATATCGCCGGCCACGCCCGGCGCCCGGCTCATGGGTCCGGAGTTGCCTGGCACCTGGCACCGGTAACTCCACACTCATATCGCGTCCGCAACCGCTGGCACGGACTGGCACCGGCCACGCCCGGCTACGCTCGCAACACCGGCGGAAACTGCCGCGCCTGGGCGGGCTAGGCTGCCGGTTTTGGAGGGGATTGTGTCTGCGGAGGCGCTGTGCGGTTGACCAGCCCTGGCGCGGCCGTGCCCGCGGCCGGTGAGCAGGCGCGCCCGGTGTCCGGTCGCGTCCCGCCGACCGGACTGGCGCTGCTAGCTGCGCTGGCTGGCGGCCTGGCACTCAGCTCGGCATTTCCGCCACTCGGTATCTGGCCGATGGCGGCGGCAGGCCCGGCGCTGCTGGTGCTGGCGTTGTGGCGGCAGCGCCTGCGGATGGCGCTGGCCGTGGCGGCTGTCTTCGGCCTTGCCTTCTTCCTTCCGTTGCTGTCGTGGCTGGTCAACGTGGCCTGGTACGTGTGGGCAGCACTAGCAGTCGTCGAGACAGTGATCTTCGTGGTCCTCGCTGCCGGGCAATGGCTGCTGCTGCGGCTGCGAGCGTGGCCGGTCTGGGTCGCCTGCTGGTGGGTCACTGCCGAGGCCGTGCGCGACCGCTGGCCCTGGGGTGGCTTCCCGTGGGGACGGCTGGCAATGAGCCAGGCGCAGGCGCCGACCGTGCACTGGGTAGCGATCGGCGGCCCGCCGTTGCTGTCCTTCCTGATCGCGCTGACCGGCGCCTGCCTGGCATGGCTGGTGCTCGCCCTGATCAGCGACCGTGCCGCGGGCCGCCCGGCCCGCTGGCCCGGCAGGACGTGGCGCGGCTGGACATGGCGCGGGTCGACGTGGCGCGGGTGGACGTGGCCGGCAGCCGGATTCGCCGCGGCCGCGGGCGTTACCATGGCCGCCGCTTTCTTCCCGGCGGGCCAGGTGCCAGCTGGTACGCAGACTGCGGTCGTGGCGGCTATCCAGGGCAACGTTCCGCACTCACGGAACCTGCCCGGCCTGCTGCGCGCCACGACCGTCACCCAGAACCACGCCAGTGCCACCGAGCGGCTCGCGGCCAGGGTACGGCGCGGCCAGGCGGCCGCGCCGGACCTGGTCATCTGGCCGGAGAACTCCACCGACCAGGATCCGCGGTTCAACGCCTACATCTATGACACGATCGCCGGTGCGGTAGCCGACATCGGCAAGCCAGTGCTGATCGGAGCCGTGCTGACGCATCCAGTGCGGAACGCCGGCGTCCTCTGGCGGCCGGGAACGGGGCCCGGCACGGTCTACGTCAAGCGCAGGCTCGTGCCGTTCGGCGAGGTCATCCCCTTCCGCGGGCTGCTGAGGCTGGTGACCTCGCTGCCGTCACTGCAGCCAGTGAACTTCACCCCTGGCCACCGGGCAGTCATCTTCCGCGTCGGCCGGATCCGCCTCGGCGACGTGATCTGTTACGAGGTCGGCTTCGACGGGCTTGTCTCATCCGAAGTCGCCGCCGGGGCGAACCTGCTGTCGGTACAGACCAACGACGCGGACTTTGAGCTTGACGGCCAGACCGGCGAAACGCTGCAGCAGCTGGACATCGCGCGGATCCGCGCTATCGAGCATGACCGCGCGGTCGTCGTGGCGTCGACCACGGGCGTGAGTGCGATCATCGCGCCAGACGGTGCGCTGGTAGCCAGCACTCGTACCTGGCAGCCGGCCGAGATCGAGGCCGCCGTGCCGCTGCTGACCACCACCACCCTTGCCGACAGAGCAGGCGGCTGGCCGGAGGGCTTGCTGACGCTCGCCACCGCGGTCGCCTTGTGCTGGGCGCTGGCGCAGGCAGTGGCGCGACGCAGGCGAAGCGATCATCAGGTCAGCGGCCGGGCCGCAGAATAGAAAGGTGCGACTCTGGCGCGGTATCTGGCGGCCCGTTCGCTTTGCCGTATTGCTGACGGGGGCTATCCCCGTGCTCGCCTTCCCGTCCGCCAACCTGGAGTGGCTGGCCTGGGCCGGGCTTGTGCCCGGATTCGCGCTGATGCGGAACGCCGCTACCAGGCGCGAGGCCGGAATCCGCGGCTGGTGGTTCGGTGCCGGCTACTTGCTCGCCGCGATGTACTGGCTCGCACCGAACCTCGGTCCGGGCTTGCTGCTCGTCGCCATCGTGATCGGCGCGCTCTGGAGCATGGTCGGGATCGCCGTCTGGTCACTGCTCAGGCCGCCGGTGCGCGCCGGAGGTGCCATCGCCGCCCTCGTGGTGGTGCCCAGCTCATGGCTGGTCGCCGAGTGGATCAGGTCCTGGCAGGCACTCGGCGGACCATGGGCCGTTCTCGGCGCTAGCCAGTGGCAGCATCCGGCCGTGCTGGCCCTAGCCGCGGTTGGCGGAGTCTGGCTGGTCAGCTTCGCCATCGTGCTAGCGAACACCGCACTGCTACTGGTTGTGGTGGCCAGGACGGCCGCGCTACGGCTGGCCGGCCTGGCGGCGGCCGGCCTGGCTATCGCGGCCGGGCCGGTGGCGTTCGCGCTCACGGCGCCTATGCCCGTCAGCGATCCGCTGACGATTGCCCTGGTCCAGCCTGGCACAGTGTCCGGCCCGGCTGTCAGAGCAGCAAGAAATGAGCAGCTCACCGCCGCGCAGGCTGGCCGCGCCGGACTATTCGTCTGGGGCGAGAGCAGCGTGGGTTATGACCTCGCCGCGGATCGGGCGCTGCTAGCCACGCTCAGCCAGCTGTCGCGAACGGCTGGCGCTGACATCCTGGTCGGTGAGGACGCGGTGAGCCGGTCGGGAGCGAAATCCAAGCAGGCAACGCTGATCACACCGGACGGCGTGGCGGGCAGCTACGTCAAGACCAGGCTGGTGCCGTTCGGCGAGTACATCCCGTTCCGGTCGGTGCTCGGCTGGCTCACTTCGATCAGCCGGGCAGCGCCCCGGAACGTCGTGCCCGGCACCGGCGCGCACGTCCTGCGGGTAGCCGCGCCCGGTGGCCGATCGCTCACCATCGGCCCGCTGATCTGCTTTGAGTCCGCGTTTCCCGACATGTCCAGGGTGGACGCCGACCACGGCGCCCAGGTCATCGTCTATCAGACCTCGGACTCCACGTTCCAGTCCAGCTGGGCCCCCGCTCAGCACGCCGCGCTGGGGGCGCTGCGGGCGGCCGAGACGGGCCGGCCTGTCGTCCAGACCGCGCTCACCGGGGACTCAGTGGCCTTTGACGACCGCGGGCGGGAGCTGGCGCACGCCGGGACGACGTTCTCCGGGGTGCTCATCGCGCACCTGGAACTGCCCCGAGCTGCCGACCTGACCAGCTATGACCGGCTTGGCGATTATGTGCCCTGGACCGCAGTCGGCATAGCCGCTCTCGCGGCGCTGGCAGGCTTGCTATCGGCGCGGCGGAGCAAGCGGCGCGCCACCGCGGGGAATGAACCGGGCATCTTGTCTGATAGTCGGTCAGCAACGCCCTAGCCAGCTCGCAGAACGCCAGCCCGCCTGCCAAGCCGGTTACTGAGCGTTTTATTCCTGTTACTCAGCGGTAGTGACAAGCCTCATATCGGGATGAGCGCCCGGCTGAACTGGCGTTATACCTCCTGATCCTCGCCGGGGAGCCGCCCCCCAGTACGAGTACTGGCTCCCAGCGACAGGCCGCAGCCAGCGCTATCAGCGCGTCCGGCTCGGCCCGCGTGAATCCGCACGGCACGCACCCCCCGCGTGCCCGAGAACGCTGGCCCCCCGCCAAGCGGACTCATCCTGGCTCCGGCCGGGCGGGCGGCGAGGATCCTCAGGGAAAGGAACCCGATGCCCAGCTCTGATCGGCTGTCCAGTACCGCTCGTGATCAAGGCAAGTCCGTGATCAACGCCGGAGCTGACCGCCTGACCAGCGCCGTCCGCGGTCGGAAGAAGCCACTCCTCTACGTCGGAGCGGCACTGGCCGTGGCAGGTGCTGGCACTGCCAGCGCCGCGACCGTCGCCGGCCTGACGTCAGCCCCGGCCGCCCCGGCGCCAGCTGCTGCGGCGGCCGCTCCGCACGTCAGCACGCCGCGCGCGGCAGAAGCAGCGAAGGCCGCAGCCGTCCGCAAGACTGCTGCCAGGCCGGCCCCCCGGCACTCGGCGCCAGCCAGTCACCACGGCGCAGCCAGTCACCACGGCGCAGCCAGTCACCACGGCGCAGCCAGTCACCACGGCGCAGCCAGTCACGCCGCCACGCGGCGCGAGGCTGCGCGGCCAGCTAGCCGCCACGGTGCAGTTGCTGCGGACCGAGCGTCATCGCCCGCTGCAACGCACCACGCGGACGCGCGTACCGCACCCCAGCGCGCACACGCGGCACCCAAGCCCGTGGCCCCCCGGCACGCGGCACCCCGGCCGGCGGCAGCACCGCACAGCATCACCGCGCCGCACGCCGCGAAGCGGGCTAGCTCGCACGCCGCCAGCCGCCACGCGGTGGCCCGGCTGACCCGCTCACCACGTGCTCGCCACTCGGGCGCACGGGGTGCCGGTGCAGTCACCTGGCAGCAGGTGAGCAGCAAGCTGAACCGGCAGACCAACCCGGCGGCTGCCGCACACCACCAGCTGCCGTTCGCGGACCAGCTGACGCCTGTCGGCACGAGCGGCGCGCAAAGCTGGATGCCGCTCAACCCGGCGCAGGTGGCTAACGCCAGCACCATCGTCAAGCAGGCGCTGGTCAAGAAGATGGGCGTCCGCTCAGCGGTGATCGCGGTCGCTACCGCCATGCAGGAGTCGCAGCTGGTGAACGTCAACTACGGCACCGGCGCTTCACTTGGCCTGTTCCAGCAGCAGACGGGCATGGGCTGGGGTACGGCTACCCAGATCATGCAGCCCAGCTACGCGGCGGACGCATTCCTGACGGCGCTGCAGCAGTACCAGGCCAGCAATCCTGGCTGGGCCGCCCAGCCGCTGTGGCAGGCCGCGCAGGGAGTGCAGAAGTCGGCGTTCCCGTACGCCTACGCGAAGTGGGAAGCCCAGGCCGCTGCGCTCGTCAAGCAGATCGCGACCCAGCAGGGGCACGCGATTCCGTAGCGTCCGGTGCCGGCCTTCTCCCCCCAGGGCCGAGCCGGATCCGCCAGCCGCCGGATATCCCCCCATCCGGCCAGGCCGGCTTGTGTGCCCCGCCCTCCCCGAGGGGGCGGGGCACATTCTGTGCTCGCGGCGGCGCGCGTTCTCGGCCGGCCCCGCTGTTCCCGGTCGGCCCGCTGTTCTTGCCGGCGGCAAAGCGCTGCGGCGGCCTTTCGTCAGCACGATTTTTTCTTCATGATTCCGTCACGTTGGCCGCGCTGCCGCACGTCATCGGGCCCATGACGACCGCGCGGCAGCCAGGCCAGCGCACTGCTGCGGCAACGCCCCGGCAATGTTGGCCAACACACGCCCGCCCACCTGGTAGAACATGGGTCATGACGTCCTTCCTGACCCAGTACGGTTACTGGGCCTTGCTGATTTTCGGCTTCGTTCAGGCTTGCTGCATACCGATCTCGTCCGAGATCACCTTCGGATTCGCTGGCGTGCTCGCCTACGAGGGTCACCTCAGCCTCGTGCTGGTGATCGTTATCGGCACGCTGGCGGAACTGGCCGGGTCATCAGCCGCGTACGGCCTCGGGCGGCTAGGCGGCCGCCACACCGTCGAGCGCTATCGCAGGTACCTGCTGATGACCAGGAAGGACGTCGAGCGAGCCGAGCGGTTCTTCGCTGGCCGCGGGACCTGGGCGGTGGCAGTCGCCAGGGTCATCCCGCTGGTCCGCGCCTTTGCCGGCCTGGTGGCCGGCTTCATGGAGGTGCCGGCGCTGCCGTTCGAGATCTTCAACCTGATCGGCACGCTGGTCTGGGCAACCGCACTGTCGGTGCTGGGCTATCAGTTCGGCAGCGACTGGGGCAAGGTGTCGAAGAACTTCTCGCACGCCAGCGATGCCCTGGCGGTGCTGGTAGTGCTCGTGCTTGCTGCGCTCGTCGCCTACAAGGCGTACGAGATCCGGAAGGAACACAAGGCCGACGCCGCCGCGGCCGGCCCGGCGGCCGATAAGCCGCCAGCGTCGGGGCCGAGGCACCGCGCTCGGTCGGACAGCAAGGGTGGCTGACGAGCCAGCCTGGCACCATACCGCCGTCGTTTACCAGGTCTACCTGCGCAGTTTCGCCGATGGTACCGGCGACGGCGTCGGCGACCTGGCCGGGCTTTCGTCGCGCCTGCCCTATGTGCGGGACCTTGGCGCGGATGCGATCTGGCTGACTCCCTGGTACGCCTCGCCGATGGCTGACGGCGGTTACGACGTAGCTGATTACCGGGCGATCGATCCGCTGTTCGGCACGCTCGCTGACGCCGAGGCGCTCATCGCCGCCGCGCACCAGCAGCAGCTCAGGGTGATCATCGACATCGTTCCCAACCATTGCTCAAGCCAGCACCGGTGGTTCAGCGCCGCGCTCGCGGCCCGCCCCGGCTCGGCTGAGCGGGCGCGGTTCTGGTTCCGCCCTGGCCGCGGTGCCGACGGGAGCCTGCCGCCCAACGACTGGCCGTCCATGTTCGGCGGCCCGGCATGGACCCGGGCGACGGAGCCAGACGGCACTCCCGGCGAGTGGTACCTGCACCTTTACGCACCCGAGCAACCCGACCTGAACTGGGATAACCCTGAGGTCCGAGCCGAATTCGAGGACATTCTCCGGTTCTGGCTCGACCGCGGCGTCGATGGCTTCCGGATTGATGTGGCTGATTTCCTGGTCAAGGACGCCGCGCTGCCCGACATCGCGGAACTTCCAGCGGGCGCCCGCAAGCCCTGGGAGGACCAGGACGGCCTGCACGATGTGTACCGGTCCTGGCGGCAGGTCATCGCTTCGTACCCCGGTGACCGGGTGTTCGTCGGCGAGATCTGGCTCAAGCCGCTGACCCGGTTGCGGTCCTACCTGGCCGGAGACCAGCTGCATACGGCATTCAACTTCGACTACCTCGGCGCGCCGTGGGCGGCGGGCAGCCTGCGAGCGGTGATCGACACCACGCTGGCCAGCATCGGGGCGGCAGCGCCCTGGGTCCTGTCCAACCACGACGTGACCCGGCACCTGACCAGGTACGGCCGGGCAGATACCAGCAGCGGGTGGCAGGCCGATCCAGGCCGTCCCGACCTGGCGCTCGGCACCCGGCGGGCCAGGGCCGCGATCTTGCTGATGCTCGCCTTGCCAGGGAGCGCCTACCTGTACCAGGGCGAGGAACTAGGCCTCTGGGAGGTCGAGGACATCCCGGAGGAGCTGATCGCCGATCCGATCTTCGAGCGCACCGACCATTTCATCCGCGGCCGGGACGGCTGCCGGGTCCCGCTGCCATGGCACGCCGACAGGCCTGGCTTCGGGTTCGGCCCACCCGGTGGCGCACGGCCCTGGCTGCCGCAGCCGGCTGGGTGGCGGCAGCTGGCCGCGAGCTCGCAAGCCGGCGATGGCGGCTCGATGCTGGAGCTGTACCGCGCCGCACTCCGGATTCGCCATGCTCGCGAGATGCTCGGCGAGAACGCGCTGAACTGGCAGCAGGCTGGCGACGACGTACTCGCGTTCACCAGGCCCGGCGGCTTCGGCTGCGTCGTGAACCTGTCGACGGCATCGGTGCCACTGCCACCGCACCAGGGTCTGCTGCTGACCAGCGGCCCGCTGGACGGCGGATTGCTGCCACCCGACACCGCCGCATGGCTGCGCACCGACACCGCGCAGGCCTAGCCGCCGCCTGCGGCTAATCCGGCAGGGCCGCCCGCTGGTTCCGGGTCCGCCAGTACCGGCGGACCCAGGGAGGTCGCTGGTCGGCGCCCGCCGCCAGGCCCGCCACTGCGGCGGTCCACCGGGCTAGCAGCCCGTCAGCCTCCGCGAACGCATCGGCCGGCGCCGGCGGCGCGGCGAGCCAGCGGGCCTGCACCGCGTCCCGCTCGGCCTGCAGCACCGGATAGGCGACCGATGGCGCGGCGAGCACGTGCCGGTGCAGTTCCTCATGCCGCCACCACAGCGCGGCCGGATCGAACCGATCTGACGGCGTGGGGCCCAGGTCGATCGGCAACGCAACGGACACCGGCTTGAACAGCGCCGTGCACGGGGCGGCGGTAGCTGTCACCCAGTGCGCAGCTCCGTCCGGCCGGATCTCGGCAACCCACGACGCTGTCGTCTGCGAACTGGCGGCGAGGCCGCCCGCGTGCATGCACGGCGCCGCCATCGCCCCGTTCAGGATCGAGTAGTGCGGCTCGCTGCGTCCGTCGCCATGGTCGGCCAGCGCCGCCATCAGGTCCCCGACACCGGCGGCGGTAGCTGCCCGGCGCTGGGTGAGCGGCTGGCGAATGCGGCATGCGGACACGGCGGTCTTGACCCGGTCGCTCTGCTGACTGGCGAATGGCTCGATGGTCAGGCCGTTGGAGATGCTCCGGGCCCCGCTCGCCACCTTCTCGACCGCCCACAGCTTGCCGGCTGTCTCGAGCACATAACCACCTGCGGAGTCGGCCACAATGAAGCTGTTGTGGTAAGTGAACCCGCGGTCCTCGTGGCCGCAGCCACCGCCCTGACCGTACTGCTCGAGCAATTCGCAGATGACTGCCACCGCGTCACCTGCGGTGGCGGCCCGCTCCAGCGCGAGCCGCAGCAGGTCCATCCCGGTGAGCCCGTTCCTGGCGTAGCGCTGCCGGGTGAACACGGCCTCGTTCCCTATCACCACCCCGTGCTCGTTCGCGCCGATCTCCGCGCCCCACATCCAGAACGGACGGCTGAGCAGCACCGCGTGCGTCTGGCGTACCTGGGCAATCTCGATCCAGGTGCAGTGCACCCTGGAACCAGGTTGATGGCTGCGGCCCGGCTGCCAGTCCAGGAACTGGGCCTCGTTCGGATCCCGGTCGGAGTTCTTGGCGAACAGCACCCGGCCCGGCAGTACCGCCACCATCGTGTCGCAGGAGGCTGCTGCGAACGTCACCCTTAGTCGACCAGCGCCTGGTAGACCAGCTGACGCAGCTGTGGCCGGATCGGGTACGCGCTCGACGGCAGCAACTGCGTGAAGAAGCTAGCGGTCAGCTGCTCGGCCGGGTCTACCCAGAAGGTCGTCGAGGCGGCGCCGCCCCAGTTGAACTCGCCGGCCGAGCCGAGGGACTTGGTCGCGAGCGGGTCAATCACCACGGCGAAGCCCAGGCCGAAGCCGACGCCCGCGAAGACAGTCTCGGCGTAGAGCGGCCGCCCGAACGTCTCCAGGTCCGCGTTGCCGGGCAGGTGGTTGCTGGCCATGTAGGCAACGGTGCGCGGGCTGAGCAGCCGCGCTCCGTCCAGTTCGCCAGCCGGGCTGTCCGGGCGGTGCAGCAGCATCTGAGTGAACCGGTTGTAGTCACCGGCAGTAGCGATCAGGCCGCCCCCGCCGCTCAGGTAGGCCGGCTCGCGCAGCGCGGCGTTGCCCATCGCGTCCAGCCGGCTGGCCTTGCCAGTCTCCGGGCTGCGCGTATAGAGCGCGGCAAGCCGTGGCGCATCGTCCGGGCCGGCGAAGAAGGCGGTGTCCGTCATGCCCAGCGGCGCGAAGATCCGGGTCGCGAAGAACTCGTCAAGGCGCTGGCCGGAGACCACTTCGACAACACGGCCCAGTACGTCGGTCGCGACCGAGTAACTCCACTCACTGCCCGGCTGGAACAGCAGCGGCATCGAGGCGAACTCGTCGCAGCAGGCGGCCAGGTCGGCGCCCCGGGGCGAACCCCATTCGAACCCGCGAGCCCGGTAGATCGCGTCCACCGGATGGTTGCGCATGAAGCCGTAGGTCAGGCCAGAGGTGTGGCTGAGCAGATGCCAGATCCGGACCGGCTCGGTCGCGGGCACCGTCTTGTAGCTCACGTCGCTGCCCCCGGCGAACACCCGTACGTCGCGGAACGACGGTATGTACTTCGAGACCGGGTCGGTCAGCTCGAAGCCGCCTTCCTCGTAGAGGATCATCGCGGCGACCGAGGTGACCGGCTTGGTCATGGAGTAGATCCGCCATAGGCTGTCCGGCTCCACCGGCAGCCCGGCCTCGATATCGCGCTGGCCGCAGGTCGACACGTGCGCGAGCTTGCCGTGCCTGGCCACGGTGATCAGCCAGCCGGCCAGTTTCTGCTCATCGACGTAGCGCGCGAAGTGCTTGTCGATCCGGTCCAGCCGGGCCTGATCGAATCCGGCTTCGGCCGGGTCCACTTCGATTTGCAGTCCGCCCATATCTGTCCAGTCTCCAGTCAGCCGTATCGCCGAGGCAGCGTGTGCACCGATCCTGTCAAGTCGAACCCCATTCGGTCCAGCCTGGCCTGCCGGCCGTCTAGCCCGGCCTGCCGACCGGCCCTGTCGGCAGGCCCGTGCGGCGGCGCACCTCGTAGAGCAGGATGGCCGCCGCCACCGCCAGGTTGAGCGACTCGGCGGTACCGGTCATCGGGATCGCGATCCGCTCGTCGGCGGCCGCCAGGAGCTCAGCCGGCAGCCCGCTGCCCTCACTGCCGAGCAGCAGAGCCAGTGGCAGCGCCATGGCAGCGTGCCAGTAGGACGTGCTCTCCCTGGCCGAGGTCGCCGCGACGGTCACGCCACGGGCCGCCGCCCAGCCGAGAAAGTCGCTCGGCGAGACGCCCGCCACCACCGGCACCGTGAACAGCGCGCCCATGCTCGCCTTCACCGCCGCCGGATCGTAGGGATCAGCGGCCGCGCCGAGCAGGATCAGCCCGGCTGCTCCGGCCGCGCTCGCCGTCCTGATGATGGTGCCGACGTTGCCGGGATTGCCGGGCTCGTGCAGCGCGGCGAACAGCGAGCCCGGGCCGACGGACAGGTCGGCCAGGGACAGCGGCGCCGCTCGCACAATCGCGGCAAGACCGGACGGCCCGTCGCGGTCAGCGATGCGGCCGAACAAGTCCGCGGTGATCCGGGCTACCCTGACGCCCGCCGCCTGCTGGCCGTCCAGCATCGCGAGGGCGCCGGGATGGCGGAGCAAGTCGGGGGCGGCGATCAGCACCTCGATGTCGGCGCCCGCCTCCACCGCCTGCCAGACAGGCTGGATGCCCTGCACCACGAACGCCGACTCGCGCCGGCGGTGCTTCCGGTCCGCGAGCAAGCGCACGCGCTTGACCAGCGCGTTCGCCGCGCTGCTGATGACTTCGGCCATAGCGATGCGAGCTTACTCGCCGGCCGGCTAGCCGACCACGATGACGTCATTGGTCGCCGGACCAGCGCGATCCCGTCGCCGGGGGCGGCGCTGGCTGCTCTGTTCGAGCACGCATAGGGTGCTGGCTATGAGTCTTACTGGCGAATACGAGCCGAGTCCCGCCCAGTGGGTCCGCGACCAGGTCGAGCTGTATGAAGCCTCAGGCGGCGAGCGCGGCAACACGCTGGGCGACACCGGGCTGCCGGTCGTCATAGTGACCACCAGGGGCAACAAGAGCGGCAAGATCCGCAAGACGCCGCTGATGCGCGTCGAGCACGGTGGCGAGTACGCGCTCGTCGCCTCCAAGGGCGGCGCGCCGGCGCACCCGGTCTGGTACTTCAACCTGAAGGCAGACCCGAAGGCTGTGATGATCCAGGACGGCCCGCAGCCATTCGCCGTCGACGTCCGCGAGCTGGACGGCGACGAGCGCGCCACCTGGTGGGAGCGTGCCGTGGCCGCGTACCCGCCGTACGCGGAGTACCAGCAGAAGACTGCGCGCCAGATTCCGGTCTTCCTGGCCAGCAGGTCGGCCTAGAGCCAGATCCCGGTCAGCCTGCCGGGCCGCCAGAAATCTCGAACGACCAGAGTTCACTGTTGACCGCAACGGGTCGCTGCGGTGCACCGGGCGGCTGCGCAGCACCCGCATCGCCGGTTGCGGGCTGACGGTGTCCGTGCCCGAATGCGGGCGAGGTCCGCCACGCCTCGAATGCCGCCTCGTCGCGCCAGCGGGTCACGACTAGCCAGGTGGTCCGCCCGTCGGTCGGGCGCAGCAGCTCGAAGCCCTCGAAGCCGTCCTGGTTGTCCACGGCGCCCGCGCGGGCGGCGAACCTGCGTGCGAGCTCGTCGCCGCCAGCGTCCGGCACGGTTATCGCATTGATCTTCACCACGGTCATGCATCCGATCATGCCAGCCCGGCAGGCAGCCGCGGGCATCCGGAGGGTGCCTCCAATATCCGTACCGGCGAACCCTTACGGTGGAATGATGCGGATGCCATGGTGGGGCGTGGCGTCTTCAGTGCTCGCGCCCGTGCTCCTGATAGGCGGCTGGACGGCAGCGGCCGATCTCCAGCCTGTCCCATTTGACCCGATACACCGGACGATCAGCTCGCTGGCCGCCCAGGGTATGCCGTATCGCTGGCTCATCACGATCACGCTGCTCGGCGTCGGGGCATGCCACCTGACCACCGGACTCGCGCTCCGGCCTGCGGCGCAGCCAGGCCGGCTCATGCTGATCTTCGGTGGCGTCAGCGGCATGCTCATCGCCGCCAACCCCCAGCCTCGGTACGGCGGATCGGTGCCCCACGAGGTCTTCTCCTTGACCGGAGTCATCCTGATGACGCTGTGGCCCGTTGCCGCGATGCGCCAGGATCCCGGTGCCCCGTTCGCCTTGCGGCCGCCGGCCGCCTGGGCCGCCGGGCTATGCACTCTCGGACTGCTGCTCTGGTTCACCGCTGAGCTGCTGGGCGGCTATCAGCTCGGCCTGGCCGAGCGAGCCGTGACCGCAGACCAGTCGCTCTGGCCGCTTGTCGTCGTGGTGTCGGTGCTGGTCGCGCAACGCGGCCAGGTGGCGGCCGTCGAGGAGGTGGCGGCGCTCAGATCCCGGTGAGCGCGGCGAAGATCTCCGCGACCTCCTCGGCCGCGAACCCCAGCGTGGCGTCGCCCACCGACAGCTCGATCCGCTGCACACCCGGGTCGGCGGTTGGCATGGCCACCGGCGGGACCCAGATCGCGTGTTCGGTCGCCAGCCGCCGCGCTGCCTTGCTGTACTCGCCGCCGGGCACCCGCAGCAGCAGGTGCATCATCGGCACCTGCGGCGGGTCCGGCAGCACCGTGACACCGGGAACGGCGCCAACCGCAGCCGCGATCGCGCGGGCGTGGTCGAGGTAACCGGGGAACCTCGGCAGCCGCTCGCGCAGGCAGGTCAGCGCGGACGCAGCGTTCGGCCATAGTCCGAACATGGTGCCGCCCATCCGCCGCCGCCACTCCCGGACCCGCGCCACGACCTGCTCCGGGCCAGCCAGGCAGCAGCCTGGCAGCGCACCGATGCCCTTGTAAAACGACACGTACACGGTGTCGAACAGCTCTGCGATCTCCGCTGGCGGGCGCTGGTAGCCCGCCGCTGATTCCCACAGCCGGGCGCCGTCCAGATGAGCGGCCGCACCCTGCTCGCGCGCCCACCGAACCTGCGCCACCAGGTCAGCGAAGGCGGGCTGCTGGCCGCCGATGTCACGCTGCGGCAGTTCGATCAGCAGCGCCGCCGGCGGCTCCGCGATCACCGCCAGGTCGGCCATGGTGAGGAGGCGGTCCCGGCCGCCGGCGGGCCGCCCGATCAGGCCGTGCAGCCGCTGATATGCCTGCTCCTCGTGCTGCTGCAGATGACACATCGGGTGGAAGATGACCGTCTGCCGACCCCGGTCGTCGGCGTGCACTCGGAGCACCGCCTGCTGGGCCATGACCCCGGTGGGCACAAACGTGGCCGCAGGCTTGCCCAGCAGCCTGGCTATCTCGGTCTCAAGCTCGGCCACCACGCCGCCCTGGCCATAGCTGTCCGGCTGAGTATCAGCCGGGATGGTCGCCAGCATGGCGGCAGCGTTGACCGGGCCATGCCCGGCCAGGAAGCGGGTGCACCGGTCCCGCAGCGCGGCCAGTTCGTCGTCGTCAGCCATCAGTCCGTCTCGGTCACGAAGTCGATCAGTTCCTCCACCCGGCCGAGGAAGTCCGGCTCCAGGTCCGCGTAGGACTGTACGCGGCCGAGGATGCGCCGCCAGCCCGCGGCCGGGTCGGCGGGCCAGCCGATCGCGGCCAGGACGCCCTCCTTCCAGGGCGTGCCGCGCGGAACGTCGGGCCACCGGCCTATGCCCAGCACGGCGGGTTTCACCGCCGCCCACACGTCGACGAACGGATGGCCGACGATCAGCACGTGATCCGAGGTGACCTGGGCCGCGATCCTGCTCTCCTTGGACCCGGTGACGAGGTGGTCGACCAGTACGCCAAGCCGCCGGCCACGGGACGCGGCGAAGTCGGCGACGATCGCGGGCAGGTCGTCGATGCCGTTCAGGAACTCCACGACGACACCGGCATCGCGCAGGTCATCGCCCCATACCTGCTCCACAAGCTCGGCGTCATGCTTGCCCTCGACATAGATCCGGCTGGCCCTGGCGATCTTCGCCCGGGCGGCCGGTGCCGCGATGGACCCCGATGCGGTCCGGGCCGGAACTCGCGGCGCCGGCCCCGGCCTGGCCAGCGCGACTCGCGTGCCCTCCAGCAGGAATGTGCCGGTCAGCGGGAATACCCGGCGCCTGCCGAACCTGTCCTCCAGGGTGACCGCGTCCTTCTCGCAGGCCACCACCGCGCCGCAGAACTCGCCCGCGCTGTCCTCCACGACCAGGCCTGGCTCGGCCGGGATCACGGGCGGCGGGGCCGGCCGCCGGGATGGTGCCGCCAGCACGTCATTGCCGTACCGGCTGTCACCGTACTGCCTGCTGCGCATCTGACGCCCTCCGGCCGATGGGGTATTTGCCCGATCCAGTATTGGCGACGGCCGGTCCGCGCCGCCGCAGGCACGCCGCCCGCGGCCGGCTTCCCGCTGCGGCCGCTGATTACCCAGTTCAGTTCGCCGGCGGCGGCCGGGGGCCCGCAGCAACCCGGCCGAGCGGCGGCAACGATTAAATACCGGAAGCCCTGATGGCGCCTCTTACGGCTTTCCCTTGCGCTAGGGTCCGTACGTTGTGATCAGTCCCTTAAGCCGCGGGGGGAATGTAGTGCCGCGTCTTCGTCTCAGCCTGGGCGCCTTGCTGGCGGCAGTCGCGGCCCTGGTCGCGATGGCATGCCTGCCCGCGGTGGCCTTCGCAGCGACGCCGCCGTCGGGCAGCAACATCACCGTGATCTCCGCCGGGCCGACGAGCGGGAATCCGTATCAGCTGACTGTCCAGGCCAATGATGGCAACGGTCAGCAGCTGAGCAGTCCTGACGGTGGCACCACGCCCGCCATGACGGTCCATGTGCTCGACTCCGGCATGAACGACATCTACGACGTGACCACCATGGCCTATGTTGCTGGCCCGGCGAACGATCAGATCTGGACCCAGACCGGTCAGATCCCCCAGTCTGTTCTTCCGGCCGGTACCTACACGCTGAAAGTCGACATGTACGACACGGCGGAGAGCGACCTGAACGTCGCGGCGCCGGGCTCGTTGTCCTTCTCCTACACGACCACGCTGACAGTGATGGCTAATCCGCCAACCGTCACGGCCGGCTCACAGGACGTTACCTTCTCGGGCAACTTCTCCGGGGTCGCGACGGGCGGGACGCCCGTTAACATCCCCAACGCCCCAGTCGACCTCAGCATCTCCGGCGGGACGGCCACCCAGGTCGCGACCACGGACTCCAACGGCAACTTCAGCTACAAGATCAGCGGCATCACCCAGTCCGCCGATTACAACTTCTCCATCATTGCCGATCCTGGCGGCACCTACTCAGGCGCGAATTCCGACGTCACGGTGAACGCTCAGCAGGCAACGACTGCCATCAACGTCACGCCGAGTCCGGCGAGCGTGTCCGAGGGATCACCAGGCGTGACCTTCAACGGGAACGTGACGGTCACCCCGCAAGGCTCGACGACTGCCGCTGGCATCGGGAGTGGTGTCGCGGTGAATGTCAGTGTCAACGGCGGGCCGCCCAGTCAGGTCTTCACCACCGACGCGAATGGCGACTTCAGCTATCAGGCCGCCGCCATCTCGCAGGCTACGACTTATACGTTCAGCGTCGCCTCGACGCCGCTGTACACCGGCATCTCTGCTCAGGTGATAGTCCCGGTGGCTCAGGCGCAGAGCACCATCGCCGTTACGTCTAACCCTGCCTTCGTCACCTTTGGCTCGCAGAACGCGACCTTCAACGGGACGGTGACGGCGTTGCCGCCCGGCGCCACGACCGCGGTGCCGGTTCCGAATGCGCCGGTATACCTGAACGGCGGGACGACCGCGATCGCCACCACCGATTCCAACGGCAAGTTCAGCTACCCGGTCACCGGCATAACCCAGACGACCGGCTACACCTTCAGCATCAACTCGACGAGCCTGTACACCGGCTACTCCGCTCCGGTGACGCTGAGTGCGATTGACGGCCAGACCAACATGGCAGTGACGGCCAACCCGCCGTTTGTCCACCTGGGATCTTCGACGGTCACCTTTACCGGCTCAGTGACGGTGACGCCGGCCGGCAGCAGCTCAGCGGTACCGGTCGGCAGCGGCGTGCCGGTTTACCTCAATGGCAGTGCCAGCCCGGTCGCCACGACGGACTCAAGCGGTGACTTCACCTATACGGCCAACAACGTCACGCAGAACACCACCTACAACTTCAGCTCGAACGCCGGCACCCTCTACGCAGCTGCCACCTACGACGTATCTGTCACCCTCGACCAGCTCACCACCAACCTGGCGGTGGTGCCCGACCAGGCGAGCGTGACGGAGGGATCGCAGACCGTTACCTTCACTGGCATCGTTACCGGCATTCCGCCGGGCAGCACCGTTTCGCAGCCCGTTGCCAACGTGCCGGTGGACCTGGCCGGCGCCCAGGTGAATCCGGTCGCGACCACCAACGCCAAGGGCCAGTTCATCTACCAGGCCAGCGGCATCGCCAACGCCGCCCAGTTCGACTTCAGCCTCGGCCAGACGACGACCTACACCGCTGCCACGGACACCGTGCCCATCGGCGTCATCCCAGCGGTAACCCGGTTCGCGGGCCTGACGATCCTGCCGGCCCATCTGAAGTACGGGCAGAAGGCCACCCTCACCGGCACCCTCCAGTACCGCAACGGCACGACCTGGACGGCCCTGCCGGGCACCACCGTCAACCTGTTCGAGGGCAAGACCACCCTGGGTGGCGTCAGTACCGGGTCGAGCGGCTCCTTCAAAGCTGCGCTGCCGAGCACGCATGGTGCTGCCTGGCGCGCGACTGTCAGCACCGCGGCGCTGATCCAGCAGGCGTCCGCGATCGGGAACCTGAGCATCTCCGTGCCGATGAAGGTCAAGTCCTTCACCGCCAGTCTCAGCACGCTCGACAGCGTCAAGACAACCGGCTGCCTGCAGGTCACGGTTCCGGTCAAGTACGGACCGGAGTCGAGAATCAGCATCCTGTACGCAGCCAGCCCCCGCGGTCCGTGGAAAGTACTCGGCAAGCTTCCGCTGCACAACGTGTCGGGCGCCCCTGCGCTGTGCCGCGACGCCAACGAGTCCTACTTCGGCGGCAGCATCCACGCCAAGCTGGCGGACGCTTACTACCGCGCGGACTTCCCCGGTAACTACGGCTTCCAGCACACTGCCAGCTCGGTCATCCACGCCTGGCGGTACCAGACCCGGATCACCGACTACAAAGTGAGCCCGCGAGCCATCTCGACCGGCGGCAAGGTCAGGATCACCGGGCGGCTGTGGTGGCGCAGCAAGTCCAAGTCGTGGCAGCCATACGGCGGACGCAAGGTGGACATCGTCTACAACGAGAAGGGCACGCACTACTGGAGTCAGCTGGGCAAGCCGGTGACGTCCAGTTCGCGCGGATACTTCAGCGAGACAGCAGTCGGCGGCGGCGGCAAGTTCGTCGCGATCATTTACGCGGTCTACGCCGGCAGCAAGACCGACCTCGCCGTGCAGAGTCCTGGCATCGTCGTCGCTGTCAACGAGGTCAGCAGCACCGGTCCGCCGCCGCCAACCTCGGCACCTGCCACCGGCCCGCTTCCGGTGATCCTGCTGCCGACGTACCGCGGCCTCGGCATGCTGGCGCAGGACGCCGTGAGCATCGCCCGCCGCGAGATCAGGGCGCTGGCATCCTTGCCGCGATGACGTCGCCGCCGAAGCGGCCGGTAATGGTGGCTTCGGAGTGCCATACGTAGTCGTGGTAGCTCAACCGGATCGTCGCCCTTCGACCGCCGGGACCGGTGACCGTCAGCCAGGCCCGGACCCAGCCGGTCACCTGATTCCAGCGGGCGTGCCCGCTGACGCTTGAATCGCGAGTCCAGCGAACGCCGTGGAACCTGATCAGAGTGCCGGTTGGCGGACCGCTGAAGGTCTGGTGGCCGCCGCGAAGGCCGAATCCCTCGACTCCGTCGCCGTAGTACCAGTTCCAGATCGCGTCGCCGACAACAGCAGCCCCCGCTGCGGCCAGCCTGCGGCCGGTAACGCCCGCAGCATTGCCAGCAGCCGCGCGAGCCGGCGTCACCTGCGCGATGGTGGCCGGGAACGAGCCGAGCACCCGGACCTCGGGCGTGCGCCTGGCGCAGGCAGCGTCCATGGTCTTCAGCCCGGCCGGATCGGCGATGAACCTGCGCACGAGCCCGGCGGCGCAGCCGAAGGTGTCGCCCAGCGCATTGATGTGCACGTCATTGTGAATCAGGATCCAGCGCGCCGACGGGCCCATATCGCGGGCCACGGCGCGCCCCTCGTAGGGCGTGGTCAGCGAATCGAGGTCGCCCGATAGCACCAGCACCGGCAGCGTTCTCGGCGCGTACGGCACCGGGGTCTGGTTGATCGGCCGGAGCCACGTCGGCGGCGCTGGCCAGTCCAGGCACGCATCGAACTCTTCCTGCGGCTCGGTCGTCCACTCGCGCACGGTGAACGGGGCGAACAGCTTCGGCGGCAGCGCGGCGAGGGCGTGGCGGTACTCGACGTCACGCTGCGCCAGTGCGGCCCGGTAGCTGAACGGCTGCGGGTAATCCAGGCAGGTCGTTGCCTGATAGGAGCCGTCATTGAACTGGCTGGCCGGACCCGAGTTCCCGGTGTAGATCTCCATCGCGGCGAGCCGCAGCACCGGACCGTTGTCATGGTGGTCAAGCACAGCGCGAATCGCCGGGTCGAGTTCACGGTAGACGCCCTGGTCGGCGCCCGCGATGTTGATGAGCTCGATGAGCTGGTCGATCCCGACGGTCTCGGTCAGCACGCTGCCGTACGGGTCCAGCGTCTTTCCGGTGACCGGATGTGCGCGCAGGTAGCGGGCGAACGTCACGATGCGGCCCCAGGACGAACCTGGCGCCGCGGCCGAGCATGCGACGCTGCGGCGGCATGCCAGGCTGAACGCGTGCCGGGCAGTGCGGATGGTGGCTGGATACCAGGGGTTGGTCTGGCTCACCGGATAGGCCGCGTCCAGCGTGACGGAGCGCAGCATCGAGGCGTACCGCGAGGTGAAGACCTGGCTGAAGAACGTGCCGTAGGAGTCGCCGTACAAGTCGACCTTGCCGGTCCGCAGCCGGCCGAGCAGCAGCGCGACGTCGCGCGCCGCGATCGCCGTAGTGTACAGGTCACTGCCCTGCACGTAGCGGCTGCTGCCGCTGAGCCTGCGGGTGTGATTGAGCTGCCAGGCGCATTTGCCGGTGTCGACGGTATAGGCCGCGATGCCGTCGGCGAGAGTCCAGTCCTGCAGGGCCTTGCAGGTGAATGACGACGAGTTGCCCGTCCCGCGCAGGTTCACCAGCAGCAGGTTGCGGGTCCTCAGCAGCGGCAGGAAGGCCGCACGGTACGAGGATGCGTAATCGGTGGTCGCGTAGCCGGGACCACCCTGGATGGCCAGGATGGTGCCGGCCGGCTGGCCGTGTGCCGGCGCGGTGGCCGGATACCACTCGAAGCCGAGCCTGATCGTGCCGGCCGCCGGGTGCCCGTAGTCGTATGGCACGTTGATCGTCGTGCACCAGGCAAGCCCGGACGACGGACACGGCGGGATCGTGATCGAGCCGACCCGGATCGCTGTGCGGTGCCCCGCCGGTGCCAGTGGCCGCTGCCTTGCCGACGCCAGCGACCGGTGCGCTCCGCCGCTCACCGGTGCGCCAGGCCGGGGCAGACTGCCGGGCCGTATGCTGCCGGCCACGGCGGCCGCCCCGGTGGCGGTGACACCGGCGCCGATGAGGGTCAGGCCTGCGGCCACGACGAGGGCTCGGGATGAAAGTAGTGATACGGGCATAGCGTACGATGCTCTACTTTGGCTGCGCAGCTGTCAAGAGCGGCGGAACCCGCTCAGCGGCCAGGAACCACCACGTCGTCGAGCATCGCTGCCCACTGCGCGATCACGCGATCGCGGCGACGCGAGTCATCGGTGAGCGTCCCGGCCAGTCCAAGGCCACGGGCCAGGTCGAGGGTCGCCTGGACGGCCTCGTGCACGCCGGGCAGGGACTCGTCGGCACCAAGCAGCTCGATGGCCGCCCGGTGCGCCTCCCGGCCGAGCCTGGCTTCCAGCGGCACCACCAGCCCGCGCAGGAAATCGCTGGCAGACGCCGCAGCCCAGATCTGCAGCGCCGCGCGGAACAGCGGGCCGGTGTAGAGCCGGACTAGCAGCCCGACGACGTCTGCGGTCCGGTGCGCGCCGCCAGCCGGCAGCCGGGCCGCCTCGCGCTTGATCTCGGCGAGCCGTACCTCAGCCATCTGCTCGAGCGCCGCAGTGAACAGGTCTTCCCTGGTGGGGAAGTAATGCTGGGTCGCGCCGCGGGAAACTCCGGCCCGCTCGGCGATCACGGCCACCGTCGCGCCGCTCCAGCCAAGCTCGGCCAGGCTGCCGATCGCTGACTCCAGCAGCCGGGCTCTGGTCGCCCGGCTCCGGTCCTGCCGGGGCTGCCGCAGCGCACCCCGGGCCGTCGCGGGTCCCATCAGGTCGCCTCGTCCTACCCGGCTGCCCAGGACGGAGGTCGCTTCTGCAGGAACGAGGCCATCCCCTCGGCTGCCTCCGCGGAGGCAAACAGCCGTGCGGAGAGCGCGGCAAGCTCGCTCGCCCGGGCGTCGAAGGCGTCCAGCATGCTGGCGGTCAGCAGCGGCTTGGTCTCGCGCAGGCCCTGCGGCGAGGCGGCGCGGAGCGCGTCAAGCACGACGACCGTGCCCGCGTCGATGTCGTCGACGGCCTCGGTGATCAGGCCGATCCGCGCGGCGGTAGCGGCGTCGAACTTCTCCCCGGTGAGGTAGTACCGGCTCGCGGCTCGGGGGTCCAGCCGTGGCAGCGTGGTCAGCGAGATCATGGCCGGCGCCAGTCCGAGCCTGACCTCGGTGAACGCGAACGTCGATGCGGGCCCGGCCAGGACGATGTCGCAGGCGCCAACCAGGCCGAGGCCGCCAGCCCGGACGTGGCCGTCGATGCTGCCGACGACCGGCTTGGGCAGTGTCACGATGAGTTTCAGCAGCGCCGTGACGCCACCCGCGCCCGTCGTCATGCCACCCTGGCTTGCCTCGCTCAGGTCCGCGCCCGCGCAGAAGGTCGTTCCGGTGTGGGTGAGCTCGACCGCCCGCACGGCGCTGTCCGCTGCCGCGTCGGCCAGCGCCCGGGTGAGCTGCGCGACCAGCGCGGCCGACAGCGCGTTCCGGTTGCGCGGCGAGTCCAGCGCGACTCTGGCGATCCCCCGGTCCACCGCGTACTGCACAACCTGCTCTGACATGCTGGCGCCTCTCTAGTAGGACTTCTCTAGTAGGACTTCGGCAGGCCGAGAGAGTACTGAGCGACGAAGTTGAGGATCATCTCCCGGCTGACCGGTGCGATCCGGGTCGTCCGGACGTTCGCGAGCATGGCCGCCAGGCCGAACTCCACGGTCATGGAACTACCGCCGAGCGCCTGAATCGCCTGGTCCACAGTCCGGATGCTGGCCTCAGCTGCGGCGTATTTCGCCATGTTGGCCGCTTCCCCGGCGCCCATGTCGTCGCCTCCGTCATAGAGCGCCGCTGCCTTCTGCATCATCAGCCTGGCCAGCTCCAGCTCGATCTTGACCTGGGCCAGCGGGTGGGCCAGTCCCTGGTGCGCGCCGATCGGCACGCTCCAGACTGTCCGCTCCTTCGCATAACCGATGGCCTTGCCGAGCGCATAGCGAGCGGAGCCGACCGCCATCGCGGACGCCATGACCCGCTCCGGGTTGAGCCCGGCGAATAGCTGCAGCAGCGCCGCCGAGTGGTCTCCGATCAGCGCGGTGGCAGGCAGCCTCACGTCGTCGAGGAAGAGCAGGTACTGCTTCTCCGGCATGACGATGTCCATCTCGATGGGCTGGTAGCTGAAGCCGGGCGTGTCGGTCGGCACCACGAACAACGCCGGGCGCAGCTTGCCGGTCTTGGCGTCGGCGGTGCGCCCGACGATCAGCACAGCGTCAGCCTCGTCCACGCCGGAGATATAGATCTTCCTGCCGTTCAGCACCCAGGTGTCGCCGTCCCGGGTAGCTACCGTCGTGAGCTTGTGTGAGTTCGAGCCCGCATCCGGTTCGGTGATGCCGAAAGCCATGATCGAGGCTCCGCTGGCTATTTTCGGCAGCCAGTGCTGCTTCTGCTCGTCAGTGCCGAACCGGGCAATGATCGTTCCGCAGATGGCAGGCGAGACCACCATCATCAGCAGGCCGCAGCCCGCCGCGGCGAGCTCTTCCAGCACGATGGCCAGCTCATAGAGGCCCGCACCGCCGCCGCCGTACTGCTCGGGCAGGTTCACCCCGATGAACCCGAGCTTGCCCGCCTCCTGCCACAACTCGGTGAGGCGGCCACCGCTGCGCGCCTGCCTGCTGAAGTAGGCATAGCCGTACCGACTGCCGAGGTCGGCCACCGCGGATCGCAGCGCGCGCTGCTCGTCACTCTCGGTGAAATTCACTGGGGGCCTCCTCGGGCTTGACGACGGCGAGCACAGTGCCCACCTGCACCTGCTGGCCGGCTGAAACCGGCAGCTCGGCCACGATCCCCGCGGCCGGGGCCGTGATCACGTGCTCCATCTTCATGGCCTCCAGCCAGAGCAGCGGCTGGCCGGCGGTGACCTGGTCGCCCACCGCAGCGCCCAGCCTGGCCACGGTGCCGGGCATTGGCGCCAGCAGCGAGCCGGCCGTTGCGGTGGCGCCGGGATCCGCGAACCTGCTGACGGGTTTCAGCGTGACCGGGCCCAGACTGGAGCCGACGCAGACCAGGCCCGGGTAACTGGCCACGTCGAACCGGCGCCGGACGCCGCCGATCTCCAGCTCCACCACGTCCGCGGTCATGGACACCACAGTGATGCCATCGCGACCGGACCCGGCACCAGCGGACCCATCGCCGGCGGGCCGATCCAGAATTAGTGCGCCGCGGTCGAGACGGTAGCTAACGTCGTGGCCCTCGTACTGCTTGCGCTGCGGCTGGGACGGGACATTGCGCCAGCCGCTTGGCAAGCCACCCAGAACCTTCGCACTGGCCTTACGCGCGGCAGCATCGGCCAGCGCGGCGGCCAGCGCCGACAACTGCGCAGCCTCATGGCCGGCCAGCGGGGCGGCCAGCGCGGCCAGGCCGTGCGTATCGAAAAAGGCGGTATCAGTCTGCCCGGCCAGGAAGGCGGGGTGCCGCAGCACCCGTACCAGCAGGTCCCGGTTGGTGACGACGCCATGGATCCGGGCCCGCGCCAGGGTGGCTGCCAGCACCGTCGCGGCCCGCTCGCGATCTGGTGCCCAGGCGATCACCTTGGCCAGCATGGGGTCGTAGAAGATGCTGACAGTGCTGCCGTCCGCGACGCCCGAGTCCAGCCGCACGGCCGGGCTGGCACTGGTGAGCTGCGAGGAATGGCCACCGCCGGCCGCGCCCGCACCAGCAACGTCGCCGCCGGACGGAGCGGGCAGGCCGCCGGCCGGCCGGAATTCGGCCAGTGGTCCTGGTACCTCGAAGCGATACAGCGTGCCGCTCTGCGGCTGCCAGCCAGCGGCCGGATCCTCGGCGTACAGCCGTGCCTCGATCGCATGCCCGGACAACTCCGGCTGCCGCGCGGGCAGCTCGGCGCCGGCTGCGATCTGCAGCTGCCATCCGACCAGGTCGGTATTCGTTGTGCATTCGGTGACCGGGTGCTCCACCTGCAGCCTGGTGTTCATCTCCAGGAAGTAGAAGCGGCCGGCCTCGTCCGCCAGGAACTCGACGGTGCCCGCATTGACGTAATCCACCGCCGCAGCCGCGGCTCTGGCCGCGTCGAACAGTCGCTCCCGCATGCCGCGCACTCGCTGCACCAGTGGCGAGGGTGCTTCCTCGATGATCTTCTGGTGCCGCCGCTGGATCGAGCACTCGCGCTCGCCAACCGTCCAGATCGTGCCCGCCGCATCGGCGAGAATCTGCACCTCGATATGGCGGCCCGCCGCCAGGTATGGCTCGCAGAACACGGTCGGGTCTCCGAACGCGGAGGCGGCTTCCGACCGGGCCGCCGCCAGCTGTGCGGTCAGCTGCGACAGCGACCTGACGATGCGCATGCCACGACCGCCGCCGCCGGCTGACGCCTTGATCAGCACTGGCAGGTCGGCTTCGGTGACGGCATCAGGGTCCAGCGCGCCGAGCACCGGCACGCCCGCAGCCGCCATCAGCCGCTTCGACTCGATCTTGCTGCCCATCGCCGCGATCGCCGCCGGCGGCGGCCCGATCCAGGTCAGCCCCGCGTCCTGGACGGCCCGGGCGAAGGCAGCATTCTCGGACAGGAAGCCGTACCCCGGATGCACGGCATCGGCGCCAGCAAGCAAGGCGGCCTCGATGAGCAGATCGGCACGCAGGTAGGTGTCGGCAGCCGCCTCGCCGGGCAGCCGGACCGCGGCGTCCGCCTCGGCCAGATGCACTGCGCCAGCGTCCGCGTCGGAATAGACGGCCACCGTCGACAGGCCCAGATCACGGCAGCTACGGAACACCCGGCGAGCAATTTCGCCCCGGTTTGCGACCAGTACCCGATTCAGCATGCCGGCGCTCCCGCCGACGAGCTGCGTGGGTGTGACATCACCGGGGCTATAGGCCAGGCAATCTCACACCCGTGGCGCAGTCTCGCTGTCATCTCGTTCACATCCGGAAGACGCCGTAGCCGGTGGCGCCGCGGACCGGCGCACCGTGGATGACCGACAGGCACAGGCCGAGCACCGTGCGGGTGTCACGCGGGTCGATGATGCCGTCGTCGTAGATCCGCCCGGACAGGAACATCGGCAGCGACTCGGCCTCGATCTGGCTCTCCACCATCGTCTTCATCGCCGCGTCCGCGTCTTCGTCGAACGGCCGCCCGGCCGCCTGCGCGGCCGCCCTCGAGACAATCGACAGCACTCCGGCTAGCTGCGCCGGGCCCATCACCGCGGACTTGGCACTCGGCCAGGAAAACAGGAATCTCGGGTCGTAGGCCCGGCCGCACATGCCGTAATGCCCGGCGCCGTAGGACGCGCCCATCAGGATAGAAATATGCGGCACCGCCGAGTTCGACACCGCGTTGATCATCAGCGCGCCGTGCTTGATGATGCCGGCCTGCTCATACTGCGCGCCGACCATGTACCCGGTCGTGTTGTGCAGGAAGATCAGCGGAGTGTCCACCTGGTTGGCCAGCTGGATGAACTGGGCCGCCTTCTGCGACTCGGCACTGAACAGGACGCCCTGGGCGTTGGCGAGGATACCGACCGGGTAACCGTGGACGTCCGCCCAGCCAGTCACCAGGCTGCTGCCATAGCCGGGCTTGAATTCGTCGAAGTCCGAGCCATCGACGACCCGGGCGATCACCTCGCGCGGATCGAACGGGATCCGCAGGTCCGCCGGAACGATCCCGATGAGCTGCTCCTCGTCGAACCGCGGCGCCGGCGCGGCGCCGGGCGATACTCGCGGCGGCGGGCCCTGCTTGCGCCAGTTCAGCCGTGCCACGATGCGGCGGCCGATGCGGATCGCATCCTGCTCGTCCGCGGCCAGGTAGTCGGCCAGACCGGAGGTCCGGGCGTGCATCTGCGCTCCGCCCAGCGACTCGTCGTCCGACTCTTCGCCGGTCGCCATCTTGACCAGCGGCGGACCGCCGAGGAATACCTTGGATCGCGCCGAGATCATCACCACGTGATCTGACATGCCCGGCAGGTAGGCGCCGCCCGCGGTGGAGTTGCCGAACACGATCGCGATCGTCGGGATCCCGGCCGCCGACAGCCTGGTCAGGTCACGGAAGGTGCGGCCGCCCGGGATGAAGATGTCTTTCTGGGTGGGCAGGTCAGCGCCGCCGGACTCAACGAGCGAGATCACCGGCAGCCGGTTCGCCAGTGCGATGTCGTGCGCGCGGAAGCTCTTGCGCACGGTCCACGGGTTACTGGTGCCACCACGGACCGTGGGGTCGCTGGCCGAGATGAGGCACTCGGTGCCCTCGACAACGCCGATCCCCGTGACAACGCTGCCGCCAACCGCGAATTCGGTTCCCCACGCCGCCAGCGGCGATAGCTCGAGGAACGGTGTGTCCGGGTCGAGCAGCAGCTCGATCCGCTCGCGGACCAGCAGCTTGCCCCGACTGCGGTGCCGGTCGGTATATTTCGGGCCGCCGCCGGCGATCGCCTTGGCGTGCTCGGCTGCTATCTCGCTGAGCTTGGCTCGCATGGCTGCGGCATTAGCGGCGTAATCGGCGGACCGGTCATCCAGGACCGAGCGCAGCACGGTCATCGCGGTTCGCCCGTCCGGCCGCGCGCGGACTGACGGCTGAGCCCGTCGCCGGACCCGGTCCCACTCATAGCAGCTCCTCGGGCACGTCGAGGTAACGACCGCGCAGCCACTCGCCCAGCGCTTTGGCCTGCGGGTCGAACCGCGCCGCAGCTGCGACACCCTCGCCGAGCAGACCCTCGATGACGAAGTTGACCGCGCGCAGGTTCGGCAGCAGATGCCCGGTCACCGGCAATCCAGCCGTCTCCGGCAGCAGCTCGCGCAGCCGGTCAACGGTCAGCGTCGCGGCCAGCCACGGCCACGCGGCCTGGTCGCGGGCCCAGACACCGACGTTGGCGTCGCCGCCCTTGTCACCGCTGCGCGCACCGGCCACACGCCCTAGCGGCACCCGGCGCACGGGGCCGGGGTCCGGCCACCACGGCAGTGCCGCAGGCACGGCCGGGTCCACCTCGAGGAAGGTCGCTGGCTCAGGTACGTCCAGCTGGCGGCCGTCCGGCAGCACCGCGACCTGCTGCACCTGCCCCCGGTCGAGGTACGCGGCGGTGAACACGCCATAGGGCTGCGCGTCGCCAGGCGGCGCGGTCAGATGAAAGCCCGGATAGCTAGCCAGCGCGAGCTCCACGGCGGCGCCGGAGAACGCCCGTCCTATCGCCTTGGCATCCGGGCCGCGGACTACGCAGCGCAGGATGGCGCTCGCCTGTTCCTCAGTGCCCGCGTCGGCGTGGTCAGTGCGGGCCAGCGTCCATTGCGCGCCGTCCGGGATCAGGCCAGCCAGCTGCCGCTGCACCAGCTCGGCCTTGGCCTCGATATCCAGCCCGGTCAGCACGAACTCGACCTGATTGCGGTATCCGCCGAGGCTGTTCAGTGACACCTTGAGGGCTGGCGGCGGCGGTTCGCCGACGACACCGCTGATCCGCACCCGGTCTGGGCCGTCCTGGCTCAGCTGCACGGTGTCGAGCCGGAGCGTGACGTCCGGGTTGGGGTAACGCGCCCCGGCAACCTCGTAGAGCAGCTGCGCGGTAACCGTGCCAATGGTCACGGCGCCGCCGGTGCCAGCATGCTTGGTGATCACGCTGGTGCCGTCGGCGAAGATCTCCGCAATGGGGAAGCCCGGCTGCCGCAGATCAGCGATCTCGGTGAAGAACGAGTAGTTGCCCCCGGTCGCCTGCGCGCCGCACTCGATCACGTGCCCGGCCGCTACCGCGCCTGCCAGCGCGTCGAAATCGTGGCGGGCCCAGCCGAAGTGCGCGGCGGCCGGGCCGACCACAAGCGATGCATCGGTCACCCTGCCGGTCACGACCACGTGAGCCCCGGCAAGCAGGCACTCGGCGATGCCCCAGCCGCCAAGGTAGGCGTTCGCCGCGATTGGCTCGCCGAAGCCCAGCTCGGCGGCTCGCGGCAGCAGGTCGTCGCCGTGCACATAGCCAATCTTCGGATCGAGGCCCAGGCGGCCAGCCTGCTCGTGCAGGGCGGCGGCAAGCCCGGCCGGGTTCAGCCCGCCGGCGTTGACGACAATCGCGACGCCCTTGTCGAGCGCGAGCCCAAGGCAGTCCTCGAGCTGGCGGAGGAATGTCCGCGCGTAGCCCAGCGACGGATCCCGCATCCGGTCCCGGCCGAGAATGAGCATCGTCAGCTCGGCCAGGTAGTCCCCGGTGAGCACATCGAGCTGGCCACCCTCGAGCATGTCCCGCATGGCGGCGAACCGGTCTCCGTAGAAGCCGGACATGTTGCCGATCCGGATCGGCCTCGCCGCGCCGTTCGGCATCTCGTCGGCCCCCTGAGAGCTCGCTGTGCTGGCTGTCGGCAACCCGAGGCACGACCAAGTCGCGCCGCTGACTGCCGACGGAACCAAGCATACGTGATTGTTTTTGACCGGCACAGCGGCCGGCCTGCGGTTTATGGTGGCAGCATGCAGGTGCAGATCAGCGCTGAGACCGCCGCCACCGTCCGGGCGAACGGCGGCGAACTATGGATCTGGGCTGCGCGGCCGCGCGTGTGCTGCGGGGGCACCCCGGCCTGGATGCACGCGGCGTTCAGCCAGCCAGCAGGGCGCACCGGATTCGCCGCCGTGACGGTGCCAGCCGCAGCCACTGGCCTGCGCATCTGGTTCCGCCCGCAGGGCGGCCTGAATCCGGACGTGCTGGAGATCGCCATGCACGGCCGCCGCCACCCGAAGGTTCAGGCCTACTGGGATGGCTGCCTGATGGCCATGACCTGATCGACGCGGTCCGGGCCGGCCGCGCGCATCGCGTCCAGCACGAACGCATACACCTCGGCCTCATAGCGCAAGTGGCCGAACCGGCCCGACGGCCCGGTGTGCGCACCAGCGCCGAGTTCCACCCGGAACAGGATCCGGCTGTGCCCGGTATCGCTGTCCCGTAGCCTGGCCACCCACTTGGCCGGCTCGTGCACGAGTACCCGCGGATCATTCACGGCCCCGGTGACCAGCAGATCAGGCCGCGGGCCTGGCGGCGGATTGTCGTACGGAGCATAGGACCGCAGGCAGGCGAAGTCAGCCGGGTCGCGCGGGTCGCCCCACTCGTCCCATTCGTTGATGGTGAGCGGAACGGACGGATCCAGCATCGTGGTCACGCAGTCCACGAATGGAACCTCGGCGACCACGGCCCGCCATCGACCGGGCGCTCGCGAGTAGACCGCACCCTGCAGCAGTCCGCCCGCCGACAGCCCGCGGGACACGATCCGGCGCCCGTCGATCAGTGCCGGCGCGCCGTCAGCCTGCCCGGCCAGCCAGTCCGCCACCTCGACGAAGTCACTGAACGTCCGGGGCTTGTCGCGCAGCCTGCCCTGCTGCCACCAGTCGCGGCCGCACTCACCGCCGCCCCGGACGTGCGCGACCGCATATACCACGCCGCGGTCGAGCACAGACGGCAGGCTGCGGTCGAACTCCGGATCAAGGCAGGCCTCGTACGCGCCGTACCCGTACAGCAGGCACGCGGCCGTGCCATCGAGCGGTGTTGAAGACCGGTAAGCGAGGGTAACGGGGACCCTGCAGCCATCAGCCGCCCGCGCGTGCAGGCGCGTCGTGCGATAGCTCCCGGCGTCGTATCCGGGCACCTCGGCTCGCTTGATCTCGGTTCGCTCGCCGGTGCCGAGATCTACTTCCGACCAGCGCGGCGGCTCGATGAGCGACTCCTCCGCGATGATCACAGTAGTTGCGCGATAGTCCTCGGCGTGCTGCACCACGATCGAGCCCGCCAGCAGGGCCGGCCCGATTTCCCGGATCGACCCGCCGTCGTGGTCGGTACTGATCAGCAGCGGCCAGCCGTCCCTGCGCACCGTGAGCAGCAGGTGATCGGCTAGCACGTCGCACGTCAGCAGCCTGGTAGCGGTCGCGGCGGGGCCGACCGCCGGGCAGTCAACCGGTGTCCAGTTGGGCCGGCCTGGCGCCGAGACCGGCGCGCGCATCAGGGTGAACTCGGCAGCCCCGTCATCGGTAACGATGAGCAGATCACCAGCACCGCCGGCCGGGTCGGCAGCGTGGTCGACGCGGTACTCCACGCCGCGGCGGCGCGGCTCCACCAGCACCGGCTCGGTGAGCGGGCGTCCGGCCGGGATCATCCGAACCTCGGTGGTATCCCGGCAGGCTGCGGTAATGAAGATCAGCTCACCGCTGCGTGCGGCCTGGAGTGTCAGCTCATAGCGGGCGTCGTCCTCCTGGTAGACCAGGACATCGGCGGATGGCCGGGTGCCGATGCGGTGCCGCCAGACCTGGTAGGGCCGGTTCAGCTCGTCCGGCACCAGGTAAAAGAACGTCGCGGAGTCGCTGGCCCAGGCGCCGCCCGGGTAGCTGCGCTTGATCAGGTCCGGCAGCACCTGACCGGTCAGCAAGTCGGTGAACCTGAGCCGGTAGATCTCCGCGCCGGAAGTATCGGCCGACCATGCGAGCATCCGGTCGTCCGGGCTTATCTCAGTTGTCCCGACGTCCACGAAACCGGTGTCAGCCGCGAGCTTGTTCTCATCCAGCAAGATCTGCTCAGCGGGCAGGCCAACCGCGCTGGCGCCGCTGCCCCGACCGTCGCGGTTGCCCTGACCGTCACCGCTGGGCTCGCTGGCCGGCCCGTCGGGTGGCCAGGGCGCTCGCAGCAACTGACGTCCTTCGGCGCCATCCGGCGTCCGATACCAGTAGCGGAAGCCGCGCAGCGTCCAGGCGACCGAGTCTGCTGTTTGCGCCGTACGGCCGACCGCCTCGCCGAACAGCTCATCAGTCAGTGCCGCGAGGTGGCGCGTTTGCCCGTCGTAGTAGGCACGCTCCGCCGCCAGGTAATCGCGCAGTGCGGGCGCGGCAGCAGCCCGCATCCAGGCGTAGTTGTCGATATCGGTGCAGCCGTGCATGACCCGGCGAGACGGGATCCGCGGGGCAACCGGCGGGACCGACCGGCCTGGCGCGCCTGATGCGGCCCGCTGACCCGGCGCGGTCATATTGGCGAGCCGGTCATCGTTTGCTGGTCGGCGCTGCTGGTGCTGGCGCTAGGCAAGGTGGCACGCAGTCAGGTGCCCGGCCGGGCTGCCCGCGGCGAGGCGGAGCGCCGGATCCTCGGACTTGCAGCGCTCCACCGCGACCGGACAGCGCGGATGGAAACGGCAGCCGGACGGCACATCCACCGGGTCAGGGGTCTCGCCCACCAGGATCTGCGGTGTGGTCCGGTCCCTGGGGTCGCGCTTGGGCACGACAGACAGCAGCGCCTTGGTGTAGGGGTGCTGCGGATTGCGGACCAGCTCCGCCGCGCTGCCTTGCTCGACGATGCGGCCGAGGTACATGACCGCGATGGTGTCGGCGAAGTGCGCCGCGGTGGACAGGTCGTGGGTGATCATCAGGATGCCCATGTCGGCGGTTTTGCGCAGGCCATCGAGCAAGGACAGCACCCCGGCCCGGACCGAGACATCCAGCATCGATACCGGTTCGTCCGCCAGTAGCAGGTCCGGTCCTAGCACGAGCGCGGCCGCGATGCTGACCCGCTGCCGCTGACCGCCGGACAGCTCATGCGGGTACCGCTCCAGGTAGGCGTCGGCCGGGGTCAGGCCCGCCTGCTCCAGCGCTTTGATCGCCAGCTCCCGGCGCTCCCTGGCCGACTTGCCGATGCCGTGCACCAGCATCGGCTCTTCCATGGTCTGCCTGACCCGGAACCGCGGATCGAGCGACTCGTACGGGTCCTGGTAGATCATCTGGACCTGGCGCCGCATCGGCCGCAATTGCCGGTCCGACATACCGGCCAGGTTGGTTCCGTTCAGCCGGACCGCGCCGCTGGTCGGCTTGACCATGCCCATGATCGTCTGTACGGTGCTGGTTTTCCCGCAGCCTGACTCCCCGACAAGTGCCATCATCTCGCCGCGGCGCAGGCTGAAGCTGACTCCGTCTACCGCGTGCACCCAGCGCCGCTCCTTGCGGGTCGCAGCCGCGCTCATCGCCCGCCGGACCGGGTAGTACGTGACCAGCTCGCTGACTTCAAGCAACGGCGCTCCGGCGACGGTGTCTCCGCCCGCTGTCGTGCCGGGCTGCGGCTGCGCCGACGATTCGGCGTCGGCCGGGCCGGCCTGGGCAGGTACCGGCGGAACGAACGCCTGCGTCTCGCTCATTTCGCCTCCGCAAGCTGCTGGCTAAGGGCGCCGGCCCGGTGGCAGGCGGCGAGATGGCCACCGCCCAGCGGGCGCAGCTCCGGGTGGTCGGTCGCGCAGCGCTCCAGCGGAACGTCGCAGCGCGGCCGGAACGCGCAGCCGGCGCTCTCCCGGTCCAGCCGGGGCGGTGAGCCAGGAATCGACGTCACTGCCTGGTCGCCGTAGAGGTCGGGCGTCGCCGCGAAGAGCAGCCGGGTGTACGGATGCTGTGGCGCGTGGAACAGCGTCTCCATCGGGCCGGTCTCGGCTATCTGTCCCGCGTACATGACCGCGGCCCGGTCGCACACCTGGGCAACGACCGGCAGGTCATGGGTGACCAGGATGACGGCCAGGCCCAGTTCAGCAGACAATCTGGTGAGCAGCTCCAGGATCTGCGCCTGCACCATCACGTCGAGCGCGGTGGTCGGCTCATCGGCGAGCAGGATCTTCGGATCGCAGGCCAGTGCCATCGCGATGGAGGCCCGCTGGCGCATGCCGCCGGAGAACTCGTGCGGGTAGCGCTCGGCTGCCGCGGCCGGAATCCCGACCAGCTCGAGCAGCTCCCCGGCGCGCTTCAGCGCTGCCTTGCCCTCGGCGACGCCGTGGAACGCCATCGGCTCGGCGATCTGCCAGCCGACCTTCTTCACCGGGTTCAGGGCATTCATGGCGCCCTGGAAGACCATCGCGATGTCCTTCCAGCGATACTGCCGGGCCGAATCCTCACCGCCAGCCAGGATGTTGGTGCCGTTGATCCGCACCTCGCCGGCCAGCGAGGCGTTGGGTGGCAGCAACCCCATCAGCGCCAGCACAGTGGTGGTCTTGCCGCAACCGGACTCTCCCACCAGGCCGAACCGCTCGCCCGGCGCTAGCTCAAAGCTCACCCCTTGCACGGCGTGCACGGCCGACGCGTGCGGCGGCTCGAACCAGACATGCAGGTCTTCGACCTCCAGGAGGCTGCTCATATGGCGTCCGCCTCGCGGCCAGCCAGCGTGCGGATCCGCCACCGCGTGAGCGACAAGTGCGCGATCTTCAGCCGCGGGTTCAGCGCATCCTCGACCGCCTGGCCGAACAGGAAGCAGCCGACGATGACCGCCGCAATGGCGATTCCGTCCGGCACGATTGCCCACCAGGCCCCGGAGCTGACCGCGGTCCGGTCGAAGGCGTGCTCGAGGATCGTGCCCCAGGTCGTGGCGGTGGGATCCTCCAGGCCGAGGAACGCCAGCGCGGTCTCCAGGTAGATGGCGATCGCCACCGTCAGCACGGTATTGGCGATCAGCAACGGCCCCACCTGCGGCAGGATGTGCTTCCAGATGATCCGCGTGTTGCTCGACCCGATCGCCTTGGCGCGCTTGACATAGACGCGCTCCTTCACGCTCATCACCTGGGCCCGGATGACGCGCGCCGTCGAGGTCCACTCCAGGATCCCGATCACCAGGATGACGTGGAACAGGCTCGCTCCCCAGATGTCGGCTATCACCATGGCGAACGCCAGGTCCGGGATGACCAGCAGGTAATCGGTGATCCGCATCAGCGTGACGTCGGCCCACCGGCCGAAGTAACCGGACACGATGCCGACGCCGCCGCCGATGATCATGGCGATCAGCGTGGCGGCAAAGCCAATGACCAGCGAGGTGCGCCCGCCCTGCATCAGCTCGCTGAGCATGTCGATGCCGCCGTCGTCGCAGCCCAGCCAGTGATGGATGGAGGGCGGCGCGTAGACGGCGCAGGTCTGCGCGGTCGCGCTGTAGGGCGAGATGAGCGGCGCGACAATCGCCAGCAGCACGAACACCGCGATGAGGGCGAGGCCGACCACCGCGGCCTTGCGCTCGCGCAGCACGCCGAGGAAGAAGCCGCCCCGGCGCTGCATCCCGGCGGGCTCGGCCAGCGCAGCCGGCTCGGAAATGATGACAGTCATTCGGTGATCCTCGGGTCGAGCCGGAAATACACGAGATCAGACAGGAAGTTCAGCACGATCACCGCGACGGTCAGGACCAGGAAGCCGCCCTCCAGCATGGGGTAATCGCGCTGAGTTATCGCGGTGTACATGGACTCGCCGATGCCGGGCCAGCTGAAGATCACCTCGATCAGCAGCGCGCCGCCCACGATGTAGCCGAAGTCCAGCGCGATCAGCGTGACCATCGGCAGCAGCGCGTTGCGCACCGCGTGCCGCCAGACGATCCGCCGCACTGGCAGGCCCTTGGCCCGCGCGGTGAGCACGTAGTCCTCGCCGAGTGTCTCCAGCAGCGAGGACCGGACCACCAGCGTGTAGCTGCCGTACGCGGTGAGCATGAGCGTCAGGGCCGGCAGGATCATGTGCGTGCCGACGTCGCCCAGGTGCTGCCAGAATGACTGCGGGTAGAACACGCCTGCACCGGGGGTGGTCATGCCGGCGGCTGGCAAGCCAACCCCGGCGAACACGATCAGTAGCATCAGGCCGAGCCACTGGGTAGGGAAAGCGTAGGCGAAGATCGCCAGGTTGGTGCTGATGTGATCCGGTGCAGATCCCCGGCGCCAGGCGGACAGCACTCCGGTGAAGACCCCGACCACGATGGCGAGCACGGTTCCAACGGTGACCATCGGGATGGTGTTCTTCAGATCGGTCAGCAGCAGATGGCTCACGGGCTGCTGGTAGGCGAACGAGATCCCCATGTTCCCGTGGAACAGTTCCCTGAGATAGATGAGGTACTGCTCCCACTTGGGCTTGTCCAGCCCGAACTCCAGCGTGAGCGCGCGCCGAAGCTGCGGGCTGGACTGCGGTACCCGAGCCAGGTCCGACACCGCGTTACCCGGCAGGACCCGGAACAGGAAGAAGTTCAGCGTGATCGCGACAAAGATCGTCACCAGCGCGAAGAACGCTCGCTTGATCACATAATCGGCGCGGTGCACGGCGCGTCAGTCCTCCTGTGCCATGTGCTTGACAGCATGGGTCCGTGCTAGCTTGCGGACGCTCACCCGGCCAGATGCACGGTCTCGAACGGGATCTTGGACATCGAGTTCCAGGACACGCCTTCCACCAGCGGCAGGTCGGTCCACTTCGGGCTGTGGGCCTCGATGTTGTCCGGATAGTCGATCACCAGGTACGGCTTCGCAGTCGCGATCATCTGCTGCATCTGGTCAACGATGTGCTGCCGCTGCGCAGGATTGATGGCCGCGCTCTGCGCTGCATACAAGTTGTCGTAGGCCTTGCTGCAGTAGCCGGTATCGCTCCACACGTACCAGGACCCGCACGTCAGCACCGAGAGAATGAAGTCCGGGTCGGCGAGCGGCTGCCAGTCCCACATCGAGAGCTCATAGCTCTTGTAGCTGTCCGCGAGGATCGCGGTGTTGGCGGCCGAGTCATCGAGGACCTTCAGCGTCAGCTGGACGCCGATCTTGGCGAAGTCTGCCTGCACTATCGCGAATGACCGCTGACCGTACCCGGCCGCGATGCTGCTGGCCATGATCACCGTGTAGGACATCGGGTGCCCGTCGGCGATCCGCACGTTGTTCGGGCCCATCTTGTAGCCGGCCTGATTCAGCACCTTGTTGGCCGTGGCCAGGCTGAACGGCGGACTCTTGATCCCCTGGTCGTACCAGTGCCCGGTGGCAGGCGGGACGATAGACGACCCCGACGTGCCGAACCCGAGCAAGGAGGTCTTGACGATCGCCTGCCGGTCGATGGCCGCGTCAAACGCCTGCCTGACCAGTGGATTGAGCAGCTCCTTGTGGCTCGCCAGCTGCTTCGGATTGGAGTTGATGATGAAGTCGTCGAAGAGCACTCCGGGGCTTTCCGGCACCACAAAGTGGTTCGCCTTCACCGTGGCCACCGAAGTCGGCGGCACGCTTTCCACACCGTCGAGCTGACCGCTCTTCAGTGCGGTGATCATTGCGTCATTGGTGCCGAAGAACTGCAGCTCGATGCCGAAGATATGGGGCTTAGGCCCGTAGAAACTCGGGTTGCGCTTGAAATCCGCCGCGACCTTAGGGGTGTACTGGACCAGCGTGAACGGGCCAGCGCCCACGATGGGCGCCGGGTTGGTGAAGGTCTTCAGCGCCTTGCCGTTACCAGCCGCGTACTTGGCCCAGATGTGCTCGGGCAGGATCGGCATCTGCTGAAGCTGCGACAGCACATTGGCCACCGGCGTGGCGTAGGTGAGCACGAGCGTCGTCGAATTCGGCGCCGCGGCCGACTTCAGGTGCGCCACGTAGCCGGCCGAGTTGGCCGTCGGCCCGTTCTGGAATTTCAGGATCGTGTTGATGGTCCACGCCGCGTCGGCGGCGGTCAGCGGCTTGCCGTCCGACCAGGTCGCATGCGGCTGGGTGTGGAAGGTCCAGACCAGCCCGTTGGCAGAGGTGCTCCAGCTGGTGGCGAAGTCGCCGACGATCTTCAGCTGCGGGTTGTACTGATCCAGGTACGGATAGATGTACTCGAACGTGACGTAAGAGTCTGAGTTGAAAGCGATGAGCGGGTTGAGCGAGTCGATGACCGACGCACTGCCCAGTCGGAATATGCCGCCGTCCTTGACGGTGCCGGCGGACGTATTGCCGCACCCGGCTGCTGCCAGCGCCACCGCGGCTACTACAGCAACCAGTCCCGAGGCGCGCCGCAGCGGGCGCGTCATGCATGCTGACCTCATCGGGCGGATTCTCACGCTGAGTCACCTTCGTTCTCGGACGACGCCGGCAACTAGCGTGCCGACGCGTCGGCTGGCTGCGGCTCGCCGCGCCAGCAAGCGGGGGTCCTGCTGATCGGGGCCGGCGGCGGGCATCGCCGTCACCCACATCGTTGTGGGCGGCCACGCGCCGGTTCACTGATCAGTACAACATGGTCGTGATCGGCGCTTTTCCGCCTGAGTCGTTGTTCAAGTTGCGCGATGCTAACACACAACGCTAGGGCCGCAAACTTGTCAAGAAGGCTGTTCAGGACACGAAACGGGCACAATTTGCCCACGGCACCGCGAACCGGAACCCAGCGCTAAGCCGGCGTCACTGACGGCGACTTAACCCGGGCAGATGCGTCATGGCGATCCGACGCGAGCACTCTCCGTCACCACGACAAGGACGCTGTCGGTGCGGTCCAACCGCGCTCAGGCCACTTCGCACCGGTCTCCGCGTACTCGCTTCCGCGCGGGTCACAGCGCCCGGGTCACAGCGACCAGGTCACAGCGAGCAGCCGACACCGTCGGCCGACGGCGGCTCGAGCCGGGACGGCGAACTGGCCGCGATCCGCCCTGCCGAGATCAGCAGCTCCGCGACTTTGGCAGCAGGCAGGCCAGGCGAAGTATTGCCGTCCCGGCCGGTGACGGCCGGGGCCGCCAGCATGCTGTTCAGCACGGCCTCCTCGGTCGCCTCGACCGCTGCCTCGAAGAACGGATCCAGCGCGTAGCCGCTGATATGGCCCGTGCCGGGTGGCGGCCGCTCGCCCCGCCGCGCCCGCAGGCCCGTCGCCAGGGCCAGGAAGATCTCGCCGCTGCCATGGTGCGCGGTCGAGCCGGTCCGGGCCAGCCCGAGGCCAGCCCGCCGGGCCAGCCGCGAGCAGGCGGCGGAATCCAGCGGCGCGTCGGTCACGACCACGGTGATGCAGGAGCCGGCCGGCGGCCTGGCGGCTAGTCTGCTGCCGCCGTGCTGATCGTCTGGCGGCAGCAGCCGACCGACCGGCACGCCGTCGATGGTCAGCCGCTGCCGGTCGCCGAAATTCGACAGCACCAGCACGCCAACCACGTGCCCCGACGGGACGAGCCGTGAGGACGTGCCGATGCCGCCCTTGAAGCCGAGACAGCTCATGCCGGTGCCAGCGCCGACGGCGCCCTCGGCGGGCGCCTCGCAGGCCTGGGCATCGGCGGCCGCCCTGGCCGCCTCACGCGCGATCGCGACATCGGCCGCGCAGACCTGCATCCGGCGGGCATCATTCAGGAAGCTGTCGTCACATTCGGCCACGATGGGAATGATCACGTCGTCGGTGCCGATGTCAGGATCTTCGGCCATCAGCAGTTCGCAGGCGGCGTCGTAGACCCTGCCCACCTGCATCGTCGAGGTCAGGAACACCGGAGTCTCGGCCAGGCCCCACTCCGCCGCAGCGAGGAACCCGGTGCACTCCCCGGCGCCATTCAGCACCGCGCCGCCGGCCGGCACCGGCTCGCGGAACAGGTTGCCACCAGGATCGACGACCGTGACCCCGGTCCTGGCCACGCCGCGGCCGCGCGGCGGCGGCGGCTCGTCCCGCCAGACCGTCACGTGCCCGACGCCGACGCCCGGCACGTCCGCAATTGACGCGGTCGGTCCGGTCGGCAGCACCCCTATCCTGATGCCCAGGTCGCGGGCCCGGATGGTCCCGCCATTCGCTAGTCTCACCCGGCGAGCATGCCACGAAAGGTTGTCCGTGATGACTATCGAGGGTGCCCGGCTGGAGATCCCCGTGGTGTGGCATGCGGACTGCCTGCTGCACGAGCCGGGTGGTGAGGTCTGGCTCGGACTGCGCGAAGCCGGGACCGAACTGCCCGCGCGAGCCACTGCGATCCTCGCTGCCCTCACGGCAGCCGGGGCTGCTGTACAGCCGGCCGAGCCGCACGATCCGACGGCGCTGCTCGCCGTGCACGACCGCGAGCTCATTGATCACCTGGCCACGATCTGGTCGGCCTGGGAGGCCGGCCGTTATCCAGCCGACTACGGCCGGGACCGGGTCGTGCCGTACGTGTTCCCGACCGCCGCGATGCTGGCCGGGCTCCCGGTGCGGCAGCCGGCCGCGACGCATGCACAGGTTGGCAGGTTCTGCTACGACACCATGACCCTGGTCGGGCCGGGCAGCTGGGCGGCAATCAGGGCGGCCGCCGACGCCGCCAGGACCGCCGCCGGTCTCGTCGCAGCCGGCCATCAGGCGGCCTACGCGCTCTGCCGGCCACCCGGGCACCATGCCGGTCCGGCTGGCTACGGCGGCTCCTGCTACCTGAACAACGCCGCCATCGCCGCCCAGGCATTGCGCCAGCGCGGCGCCGCCCGGGTGGCGGTCATCGACATCGACGCCCACCATGGCAACGGCACCCAGGCGATCTTCTACCAGCGCGCCGACGTGTTCTACGGAAGCGTGCATGTCGACCCGGCAGCCGGCTGGTTCCCGCATTACCTGGGCTTCGCCGAGGAGAAGGGGAACGGGGCCGGCTTCGGCGCTAACCGCAACGTCCCGCTGCCGCCCGGCAGCGGCGACGACGACTGGCTGGCGGCGGTCGGGCGGCTGTGCGCTGCCGTCGTCGCGCACGGCGCGGACGCGATCGTGCTCTCCCTCGGCGTGGACGCAGCGGCGGCCGATCCGGAGAGTCCGCTGCGGGTGACCGCCGACGGCTACCGGGCCGCCGGCGAGCTGATCGGGGCGCTCGGCCCGGTCGCCGTGATCCAGGAAGGTGGCTACGACCTGGCATCCCTTGGCCAGTACGTGCTGGCCGCACTGACCGGCGTGCAGGACGGCCGCCGCAACGCGACCAGGGACCACGGCAAGACTCCCGCGAGCCCGGCCAGTGCCGAGCACCCCGGCGTGCCCGCCGAGCCCGCCGGGCGCGCCGGTGCCCGCCCCGCCGAGCCCGGTCCGTGAACGCGCTGCTCGCGCTCGTTGCGTCGGCGCTGTGGGGAACCTCTGACTTCGGCGGTGGCCTGATCTCGCGCCGCCTCGACCCGTCGGCGGCGGTGCTGATATCGCAGGCGCTGGCACTGGCCGGGCTGCTCGCGCTGCTGCCGTTCATGGCCGTGCCGGCCGGTCCGTACATGCTGGTGGCTGCCGCTGCCGGGGTCATCGCGACGCTCTCGCTCGCCGCGTTCTACCGGGCCATGGCGACCGCGCCGATGTCGCTGGTGGCTCCGATTACTGCCGCCGGCACCGGCATACCCGTGCTGGCCGGCCTGCTTCGCGGCGAGCACCTCAGCGCATTCCAGCTGGCCGGCATCCTCGTTACCCTCGTCGGCATCGTGCTCGCATCCGGGCCAGAGTTCCGCTCCGGCGTTCCGGTGCGCCGTCAGGCGCTCGGCTTCGCGATCGGCGCCGCGGTCGGGTTCGGCCTTGCCTACACCCTGCTCGCGCTGGCGGCGGGCTCGGGCGTCTACGGCACGCTGCTGCTGCAGCGCATCGGCGGCCTGCTGGTGCTGGGTCCGATTGTGCTGCGGGCTGGCAGCCTCACCAGCATCCGGCTGACTGCCCGCCGGATCGCCGCGCTCGCCGCCATCGGCGGCTGCGACATCGTCGCCAACGGGTCCTACGCACTGGCTGCCAGCCACGGCGACCTCGCGGTCGCCGCCGTGCTCGCGTCGCTCTACCCGGTGGTCACCGCGCTGCTGGCCAGGGGGATCCTGGCCGAGCGGCTGCGGCCAGTGCAGAGCATCGGCGTGGTCGCGGCGCTCGGCGGCGTGCTGCTGCTCAGCTCCTGACGCTGGCCGCAGACCGGCCGGTGACCGCCTAGCCTGGCTGCATGCGCCGGCGCTACCAGCAGCTCCGACCCCGCTGGTCCCGGCGGCGGACCGCGGGACTGTGCGCATTCGTCGCGGGCGCGACCGCAGTGGCCGTCGGCGCGGCTGTCCTGTCTCCCGGCCCTGGCCTGTCCAGGCTGCTGGAGTCCGGTATCGCGCAGGACCCCTGTCATCCGGCCGAGGCGCTGCCGGTACCCCCGGCCATGGCCGGTGAGTTCGAGCCCGACAGCAGTGTGCTCGTCTCCGGCCAGGGTGTCCTCGCCACGCCCGGCAAGATCGTCCCGCTAACAGGCGCCGAGGCATCCTGCGCAGCGGCGGCGGTCCGGGCCGACCGAACCTGGCTGAGCCACGGCATCGTGCCGGGCCTGACCACCGGCCAGCGGACGCTGGCGATCCGGGCCCTGCTGGACCTGCACCTCGCCGTCCGGCCCGACGGTGCCGTCATGGCGGGCTGGTCGGCCGGCTGGGAGTATGACTGGCCACGAGATGCCAGCTGGGCGGCGGTCGCGCTCGCGGTCACCGGGCACACTGCCGATGCCTACCGGGTGCTGCGCTTCCTGCAGCGCGTGCAGCCACCCGACGGCGGCTGGGCTGCCCGGTACCGGCCGTCCGGAGCCGGCCCGGTCGCCGACGGACGGCCGGCCGAGCTAGACGCGGTCGGCTGGGTTCCGTGGGCGGTCTGGTACTGGTACTCCGCTGCCAGCCGAACTGATCCGGCCACTGCCGCCGGTCGGCTGCGGCTGCTCTGGCCGATGGTGCAGCGTTCCGCCGCCGCGGCGATCCGGTCACTCACTGCCGGCGGTCTGCCGCACCCGGCCATGGATTACTGGGAGAACTCCACCGGCACCACCACCATCGAGACGGCCGCGGCCCTGGCGGCTGGCTTGCGGTCGGCCGCAGGCCTGGCCGCTGCGGCAGGCAGGCCGGCTAGCGAAGCACGCTGGGCCCGCGCGGCCCACCGGCTGGCGGCGGCGATCAGCACGAACTTTGGCCGCACCGGGTACCAGCGGACGCCAGCGGGGGGGTCGGGTAACGACGCCGCCGTTACCTTCCTCGGACCGCCATTCGAACCCGCCCAGCCCGCCGTGCTCCGAGCCGCAGCCAGGACGGCTGCCGCGCTGCGGCTGCCCGCAGGCGGCGTGCTGCCCGGCTCGCAATGGCAGGGTTACCGGCAGATCGCCTGGACCCCGGAAACGCTGTTCTTCGCACTGTTCGACGCCTCGACCGGCAGCGCCAGGCAGGCGGGCCGGGTGCTGACCTGGCTGGCCGCACACGAGACGCGTCTGGGCGAACTGCCTGAACAGGTGAACAAGGACGGCAAGCCGGTTTCGGTCGCCCCGCTGACCTGGACCGACTCGCTCGTCCTCGTTACCCTGCTGGCGCTAGAGCATCACCTGCCCGACGTGCCGGGCGTGACCGAGACACCGAGCAGCACCTCGCCGTAACCAGCCGACCGCACAGTCACGAACTGCTCCCCGGCGGCCGGTGCGACCGACGCCGGGTTATCGGTGATGGCGACCAGTTTGTTGGGGTCCGCGCCCTGGTCGCCGTTCCCGCTGACGGTGGAGGTAATGGCCCAGATCGTCACCGAACCGTCCCGGTTGACCCGGCCGGTGATGTTGCGCAGGCCATCAGTGGCGGGCGCCCAGGGCAGCCCGGTGGCGGCATTGTCGCCCGCCGGGTAGCCGGGCACCGCGTACGGAGCGCCGAGGTTCAGGCCCGCGCTGAGGGTATGGGCCAGATTCCAGCTGGTGCCGTTGAAGACCCACTTCTGCAGGCCCGCGGTGGTCTGCGCGGCCGCGGCGGTGTAGGTGCCGGCGGCAGCCGAATAGGTGCTGGTGCCGTTCCCTTCATCAGCGACGTCAAGGGTGTCCGCGTTAGCGAACCAGATGCCGAACGGGAAGGCCGTGGACGTCTTCGCCAGCGTGGTCGGGAAACCCTGCAGGACGCACATGTTGTACGGAGACACACCGTCGGTCTGCAGCAGCGCAGGGTCATACGCGATCGGGGAGGTGGGCAGCGCCGCGCCCGGCTGCGGTACGCCAACGCCGTTCGGGCAGGCCTTCCCGGTCGTGTCGATGAAGTACACGGTTGTTGTTGCCGCTGTAGGCGTTCGTCAGTGTGTAGCGGATCCGGCCCTGCTCGTTCACCGTGGCGACGACCCGGTAGGTAGCGCCGGTCACCGGGTTCGTCGGATCGACGTCGCCGGGCGTATTCGAGTTCGACACGTCCAGCCCGTTGGGCTGAACGTAGTAGCCCATGAAGGAGAGCTGCCGCCCGCTGGTCGACAGGTTCAGCGCCAGCTCTGACTTCGAGGAGAAGCTGGTCACGACGTGGCCGTCGCCGTTGCCGTCGGACCGCCGGCAGCGGCCAGGATGCCAGCCAGCAGGGCGGCGGCGGCCACCAGCGGTGTGCGCCGGCGGCGGCCCTTCCGGGCTGGGTCGGGCAGGACTCGGATCGTCATCAGGTCACGACCTTCTGTGCGGGGATGCGGACTCGCCATTCGCTCGGATTAAGCCTGATGACCGCAGCAAACACGAAGGTGAACTAGCCATGAAATGCCAGGCAATGGCGGGGCAGCCGGTGCGGACCGCGGCGGCATGCTCGGCGCGTGCCCGGCGGCCGGCTGCCGACCGCGAGCACCTGGCACGATCGGCGGCTACCGGCGTCGCGCCGTAGTTAGGACAGGCCGCCGGCCAGCGCGACGATGATGCCGATCCCGGCAGCGCCGAGGATGGCGCTCACCACGCCGCGGCGCAGCAGCAGTAGCCAGCAGGCGGCGGCGGCCAGCACCGCGGCCTGCCAGTACTGGGTGAGCCCGAGGCCGAGGGTAACGGCGGCGCCGCCGATGGCGCCGATCGCGGCCGGCCCGGCACCGCCGAGGAATGCTTGCGCGGCCGCACTGCGGCGGAACCGGTCGAAATGCGGGCCACCCGCCAGCACCATCGCGAATGACGGCGCGAACGCGATGATGGCGGCGAACAGGCCCCCGGCCAGCCCGGCGGCGGCATAGCCGACGACAGCCACCGTCTGAACCACCGGACCCGGCGTCACCTGGCCAAGCGCTACCGCGCTGAGGAACTGACTGGTGGTCATCCAGTGATAGGTGTGGACGGCGTCGTGCTGCATCAGCGGGATGATGACGAAGCCGCCGCCAAACGACAGCGCGCCGACCTTCAGCGCGACCCAGGCCAGCGAGCCGAACACCCCTGCGGTCAGCACGCCGGCGGCCGCCAGTGGCAGCAGGCCGGAAGGCCGGCCGGAACCGGGACTGTCGTGCCGCCCGGCGTCCGGCTCTGCGGCCTGTCCGGCGCCGGGCCTGCCGTCTGCGGGCCTGTCTGCGCCCGCACCGGCGGGCGCCGTGCGTCGCACCAGCCACTCCAGCAGACCGCAGGCCAGCAGCACAGCGACCAGGAACTCACCGGCCAGGTTCGCGCCGAGACCGCCGGCGAGCAGATAGCTGGCCCAGCGGGTGCGTGCACCCCGGATGGGCCCGGCTCGCCGCCAGCTGGCCGGCACCAGCGCGACTGCCGCGCTCACCGCGACAGCCGGCACGGCTGCGCCGGCGCCAGCCGCCGCGCCGCGCACCCAGGCAGGCGGCGAGTGCGCGAGGAAGAGCACCGCCAGGCCGAGGATGATTACCAGGCCGGGCACGATAAAGCAGACGCCGCCGACGACCGCGCCGAGAGTGCCGGCTAGCCGCCACGCGCAGAAGATGGCCAGCTGCGTCGAGGCGGGCCCGGGCAGCAGCGAGGTGGCGGCGATGCCGTCCTCGAACTCCGACTCGGCCAGCCAGTCGTTGCGCCGGACGCAGAGTTCCCGCAGCAAGGCGATGTGGGCCGGCGGCCCGCCGAATCCGGTGATGCCGATCCGGCCCCACTCGCGCGCGATGACCGCGAGCGGCACCCGCGGGTGCGGCTGCGGCGGCTGAGGCTGAGGCGGGCCGGCGCCGCCGTCCCCCGCCGCCTCGCTGACTGGCATGACGCCATCATCCCGGCTGGCGGTTCCCGGTAGCGCGGGAGAGGGCCGGAATGACCGGCAGCCGACAGACCTTGTCAGGATGCCGGCCGGCCGGACCGCCCGGCCGGTGCGCGAATGACGGTGGCGCCAGCAGCGTCGACCGCCAGCGGCAGCACCTGCCAGGCCGAGGTCGCTGCCGCGGCGAGCTGAGCTACCTCGGCGGCACCGGGGCGCTGGCCGGCCATGGTGAGCACCAGCACCGCGGGCCCGGCGCCGGACACGGCCGCGGCCAGGCCGGCCGCCCGCAGCCGGGCTATCAGGGCGGCGCTGGCTGGCATCGAGGCGGCCCGGTAGGCCTGGTGCAGGAAGTCCTCTGTTCCGGTGAGCAGCAAGTCGGGCCGGCTCGTCAGGGCCGCGATCAGCAGCGCGGCCCTGGCCGAGTTGGCGGCCGCGCTCTGGTGCGGGATCTGCGCAGGCAACGCCAGCCGGGCGGTCACGGTGGGCAGCGAGTCAGCCGGGATGCACAGCACCGGCGCCAGTCCGGCCAGCGTGGTCAGCCTGGCCATGCTGACGCCGGCGGGCGATTCCCAGGCCACGGTCAGCCCGCCGAACAGGCACGCGGCCACGTTGTCCGGATGTCCTTCCAGCTCACACGCCAGCTCGAACAGCGCCTGGTCGGGCAGCGCACCGGCGCACCCGGCGTGATCAGCCAGTGCCCTGGCAGCGACCAGGCCAGCCACGATGGCCGCAGCGGACGAGCCAAGGCCGTAGCCCTGCGGGACGTCGTTCCGGCAGCTAACCGAAAGGCCCGGCGGCTGCGCGCCGATGGCGGCAAAGGCAGCGCGCATGGCCCGGACCACCAGGTGCTGCTCGCCAAGGTCGAGGTCGCCGGCACCGCAGCCGGTCACCGCCACGGCAAGACCATCAGGGAGTGCCTGCGCCCGGACGGTGTCATGCAGGCTGAGTGCTAGGCCGAATGCGTCGAAACCAGGGCCTAGGTTCGCGCTTGTCGCCGGGACGCGGACGGTAACTGGCTCGCCCGGCCAGGTCTGCACCGAAGTCATCGCAGGTTCAGCGCCGCCGCCGCCGCATCGACGTCAACCGTGACGGTCCTCGGCACGGACGCGCCGGCCACAGCGGTATCGGGATCCTTCAGCCCGTGCCCGGTTATCGTGCAGACGACCACCGACCCGGCGGCAACGGTGCCGTCCGCGCGTGCCTGCAGCAATCCTGCTACTCCGGCCGCCGAGGCCGGCTCGCCGAACACGCCCTCGCGCTGCGCTAGCAGCCGGTAGGCAGCCAGGATCTGGTCGTCGGTCACCGAGCCGATCAGCCCGCCAGACTCAGCGCGGGCTTCTTCGGCGAGATGCCAGGAGGCCGGGTTGCCGATCCGGATGGCGGTGGCGACCGTAACGGGGTCCAGGATGGGCCGGCCGGCCACGATAGGAGCCGCACCCGCGGCCTGGAACCCGAGCATCCGCGGCGTCTTGCCAGCCTTCCCGTCGGCTGCGTACTCGCGGTATCCGAGCCAGCAGGCAGCGATGTTGCCGGCATTGCCGACAGGCAGGCAATGCACGTCCGGGGCATCGCCCAGCGCGTCCACGATCTCGAACGAGGCCGTCTTCTGGCCCTGCAGCCGCTCGGCGTTGACCGAGTTCACCAGCGCGACCGGGTAGTCAGCGGCGATCTTGCGCACGACTTCCAGGCAGTCGTCGAAGTTGCCGTCGAGCTGGAGCAGCCGGGCTCCGTGCGCCAGTGCCTGCGCTAGCTTGCCGACCGCGACGCTGCCCTTGGGCACCAGCACGGCGCAGGCAAGGCCGGCCCTGGCCGCGTAGGCAGCCGCACTGGCGCTGGTGTTGCCGGTGGACGCGCAGATCACCGTGGTCGCCCCCCGGCTGGCAGCGAGCGTGACCGCGACCGTCATCCCCCGGTCCTTGAAGGAACCTGTCGGGTTAACGCCCTCTACCTTGAGGTAGACCGAGCAGCCGGTTAGCTCCGACAGCACCGGCGCGGGCAGCAGCGGCGTGCCGCCCTCGCCGAGTGAGACGACCGGAACGCCGTCAGGGACAGGCAGCCTGGACCGGTACTCGCTGATGATGCCGCGCCACGGTCCGGGCCTGGTGATCGCGGCGCTCACTCGCCCTCCAGCGCCTCGACGCGCATCACGCTGTCGACGTTGCGCACCGCCTCCATGGCACCGAGCACGGCCACGGTTTTCGCCAGGGCCGCTTCCCTGGCTACGTGCGTCATGATGATCAGATTCGCGTCCTCGCCGCGGCCCTCCTGCCTGACCGCCTTGATGGACACCCCCTGCTGGGCGAATGCATCGGCAACCGGCGCCAGCACGCCGGGCCGGTCGGCCACGTCCAGCTGGACGTAGTAGCTGGTCCGAGCATCCCCGATCGGCACCAGCGGCAACTGAGCGTACGTGGACGAATCGGGCCCGCGAAGGCCGGCCAGCAGGTTCCTCGCGATCGCGACCGTGTCGCCGAGAACGGCGCTGGCCGTCGGCTGCCCGCCGGCGCCGGCCCGTAGAACATCAGCCGGCCGGCGGACTCGGCCTCGACGAAGACGGCGTTATAGGCCTCGCGTACCGCCGCCAGCGGGTGCGTGCGCGGGATCATCGCCGGGTGCACCCTGGCCGAGATGCCGCCGCTGGCCCGCTCGCAGATGGCCAGCAGCTTCACTACGTAGCCCATCGCCTTCGCACTGGCGATATCGGCTGCGGTAACCGAGAGAATGCCTTGCCGGTAGACGTCGTCAGCAGTGACCTCCGTGTGGAAAGCGATGCTGGCCAGGATCGCCGCCTTGGAAGCCGCATCGAAGCCGGCCACATCCGCGGTCGGGTCGGCCTCGGCATAGCCAAGCGCCTGGGCTTCGGCCAGCGCAGCACTGAAATCCGCACCGGAGGCATCCATCTTGTCGAGGATGAAGTTCGTCGTGCCGTTGACGATGCCGAGCACCCGCTTGACCTCGTCGCCTGCCAGCGACTCGCGTAGCGGGCGCAGCAGCGGGATCGCACCTGCGACGGCGGCCTCGTAGTAGAGGTCAGCGCCAGCCTGGCTAGCAGTCTTATGCAGCACAGCGCGGTCGGATGCGACCAGCGCCTTGTTCGCGGTGACAACCGACTTGCCGGCGCTCAGCGCGGCCAGCAGCAGCGTCCTGGCCGGCTCGATGCCGCCAATAAGCTCGATGACGATATCGACGTCAGGCCTCGTTACCAGGCCCAGGCCATCGGTAGTCAGCAGGTTCGCAGCGACGGGCACGTCGCGCTGGCGGCCAGTGTCGCGCACGGCCACGCCCACGATCTCCAGCGGCGCGCCTGCTCTGGCCTTGAGATCGGCGGACTGCTCGGTCAGCAGCCGGTACACCTGTGAGCCGACCGCACCGCACCCGAGCAGCGCAACCTTGAGCGGCTCGCGACCTCCGACCCGCCCGCTGGTCCCGCGCGGGCTCGCGTCCGGTGTGTCAGTTTCCCGCGCGCTTGGTGCCCGCACTACCGCGTCTTGCATTGCAGCCAGCTCCCCTCACCCACCCCGGCGGGGGATAGCCGTCAGCAAGTGAGCTGACCTCGCTGACTGCCAGGGCCGTTAAGTCGTCCAAGCTTAGCGAGCGGCGCGTGACCGCCGTCGCGGGTCCTCGCCGCAGCCGCTCGGCCGTCAGACTGGACGGCGGACCAGCGAGCGCAGCAGCCGCTCCGCTTCCTCGTCCGGATCACTGGTCAGCCCGGTATGAACCGGGCCTGGTTGCACCACCGTGCTGCGCGGCGCGGTCAGCCACCCGAACCGGCGCCCGATGTCCTGCAGCCCGGCCTGGCCCGCCGCCGGGTCCTGCGCGCAGACTGCGACGATAGCGGCCAGCGCCCGGCCGATGCCGGCCACGTCAGCGGCCGGATCGAGCATCAGCAGCCGGTCGATGTCCAGCTCGACCCACGCCCTCAGGTACCGCAGCGGCCGGCAGTACAGGAGCACCCCGGCGTTCATCGCCTCACCGCGGTCAACCCTGGGCACGACGCGCAGGACCGCGTATTCGAACGGCTGCTGGCCGGTCATGCTGAATCCCCCGCGCTCGGCCGGCCAGACCGGCCCGCCCGCCCGGCGCCGGAAGCCGCCCGGCGTGATCCATGGCCGGGCTGCAGGCCTTCGCCGGCCGCCCCGACCAGGGCCGGCAGCCATGCGGGCCTGGCGTCCAGCCGGGCGCGCACCTGTGCCACGTAAGCGTCACGCAACGTGGTGGCGTCGGCGAAGCCCGGCTCTCCGGCCAGCCATTCGTCGGGCACTTCCCGCACCGCCGCGCGCACCACCACGTCGGTCAGCCGGGGTGCGAGGCTGGCATCGGCCTCCCGCACCAGTGCCCCGCAGCCGAGCAGCGCGTGGTCGGCAACGTCGTAGGGCCGTTCCGTCGTCGCAGCCGCGCTGGTCCACCGGTGCTGGAAGGTGAGCGTCGCGCCGTGGTCGATCAGGTAGAGGCGGCCATGCCAGAGCAGCATGTTCGGATTGCGCCAGGACCGGTCGGCGTTGCCGACCACGGCGTCAAACCACATGATCTGGCCGGCCAGACCGGGTTCCACGGTTCCGGCGCCGGTCTCGAAGTCCAGCGCGCCCGGCAGGAAGTCCACCCCGAGGTTCAGGCCGCTGCTGGCCCGCAGCAGATCCTGGATCTCCTGGTCCGGCTCGCCTGGTGCCATAGCCGGATCTACCTCGACCGTGACCAGGTCGGGGACTGGCAGCCCGCAGGCGCGGGCGAGACCGGCACTGATGATCTCCGCGATCAGGGCTTTGCGGCCCTGGCCGGCCCCCCGGAACTTCACCACGTACGTGCCGAGGTCGTCGGCTTCCATGACGGCAGGCAGCGAGCCGCCCTCGCGCAGCGGCGTCACGTACCTGGTCGCCATGACTCGGGTAAGCACAAGGCCGCAGCCTACGCCCGGCGGCAGGCCGTCAGGATTGCTGGCAGGATTGCTGCCAGCAAGGGCCGTGCTGCCAGGCCCGGTAGGGCTGGCCCGATAGCCAGCCTGACGGCGGAAGGAGCGGATCGCGATGAATCCGATGGCCGAGGACTGGGACCGGGCGGTCGCCGTCGTCGCCCACCCCGATGACCTGGAGTACGGAGCCGCCGCGGCGGTAGCCCGGTGGACCAGGCAGGGCAAGCAGGTCTCCTATGTGCTGGCCAGCAGCGGCGAGGCTGGCATCGCTGGCCGGCACCCGGCCGAGGTAGGGCCGTTGCGCGAGGAAGAAGAGCGGCGCAGCGCGGCCATCGTCGGGGTGTCGGATGTCGTGTTCCTCGGCCATCCGGACGGGCTGATCGAGTACGGCGTGCCGCTGCGGCGCGACATCGCCGGCCTATTCCGGCGCCTGCACCCTGACGTGGTGATCACCATGAGCTTCGACCTGACCTGGGGCGAGGACGGACCGGTCAACCATGCCGACCACCGGGCCGTCGGGCGGGCCGTGCTGGATGCCTGCCGTGACGCCGCCAACGAATGGGTGTTCCCCGAACTCGGGCCGCCCGTTACCTCGATCAAGCATGCCTACGTCGCGGGCACCGGCAATCCGACCCACTTTGTCGACGTGACCGACACCATTGACGCCGGCGTCGCGTCGCTGCAAGAGCACCGCGCTTACCTGGACGGGCTTGGTGGCGACTTCGACCCGGCTGAGTTCCTCCGGAACATGACCGGCTACCTCGGCCTGGGCGCGGGCTGCGAGTATGCCGTCGGGCTACGGCACTACCCGATGGGCTGACGAACCGCGGGCTCGGTCTCCCGGCCGGGAGCCGCTGCGACCGTGGGCGGGCCGGATTTCCAGCGCCCGGTGACGGACGTCGCCACCAGTGCCGCCACCACCGCGGCGATAACCAGCGGCAGGACCACAGCGTGGCTGATGTTATGCAGGGCGGGCACGACGCGGCCGAGGCTCTGCGGGCTGCCGCCCAGACCGAGGCCGGGCATATCGGCGATGGTTGCCACGGTCAGCCAGCTCAGCACCAGCCAGTCGAGCCGCGAGGCCGGGTAGAACACCAGCAGGCATAGGACCATCACGTCATACCAGGGGTACTGCTCCGGCCAGACCAGCAGCCAGCCGAAGCTGATCGCGAGCGCCAGCCGGACCAGGACGGCGTCGCGGCCTGGCCCGGCCCACCTGAACCCGACAGGCAGCCGCCACAGTGCCAGCACCGCAACGGCAATCGCCAGGCCGCCAGCCAGCGGCAGCACGTGCCCGGACATGGCGCCAAGATGACTGACCAGCGGCAGGTAGATGCCCCGGCCACCGGGTGCGCCCAGGGCTGACCGGACGGCAGCCGAGCCGGCCAGCGCGAACGACGGGACCAGGATCGCCGCAGCCCCGGCCGCCATGGCCAGCAGGCGGCCGGGCTGCCTGCGCAGCGTCCAGGCGGCGGCTAGGCCAAACAGGGCATACGAAGCTTTCACATCGGCGGCCGCACCGAGCCAGGCACCAGCCGCGAGCGCGCGCCAGGGCGGCGACTCCGGCGCGGACCGATCCAGCATCAGCAGGCCGGCGATGCCGGCCGCGGCCGCCAGTACGTCAAGATGGCCGCCCGCGACAACAGTCCACAACAGCAGCGGGTTGGCCGTCCACAGCAGGTGGGCGCGCAGCCTCGCCCGCCGGTCGGCCCTGAAGATCCGGTCTGCGCCAATCGCTACGGCCGCAAAGGCCAGTGCGTTCGCCAGCTTCAGCCAGAACACGTCCGCCACCAGCAGCCGGCCGCCGAGCTTCGCCGCCAGCAGCTGCTCCGCAGTCGCCAGCGGCCCGTAAACGCTGTGCCGGTGCGCCCAGTTCAGCGGGACGCCAGCCAGCTGATGGTAGGTGCTGAACAGGGCCGGCGTGGTGGTGTACGGGCTGTGCCCGAGCGCGGCCATGTGCCCGTAGACCGCGTAGTCAAGAGCGTCGGTCGTGCCGACCGGAGGCAGTACGACGAGGGCGGCTATCCCGGCCGCTGCGACGGCCAGCAGCGCGCGGGCCGGCAGCCGCCCGCCGCGCCGCACCACGACCAGGCCGGCCATGACACCCGCCCCGCCCAGGGCCGCCGCCAGCCAGCAGGCTGCGACAACGGCCGCGGCCGGAACGTGCGCGGTGAGCTGCCAAGGCGGACCGCTGCCGGGCACCGGCAGGTGCGGCGTCATCCAATTGCTCCGCAGCAGCGAGGCCGCGATCATGATCAGGATGGCGAGGGATATAGCACCGATAGCCAGCAAACCTGGCATCCGGCTCTGGCCAGCTGACTGGCTCCAGGCGGCCAGCTGCGTCCTGGCTGCCAGCTGCGTCCTGGCTGCCAGCTGCTTCCCGGCTGCCAGCTGGCTCCCGGCCGCTGACTCGCGCCGGGACCGGAGCGCGGCTAGGTGCAGCCGGGCCATGCCAGTGTGGTTGCCGCTCATGCCGTCAGAAGCCGCTCGTGTTGTCAGATGCCGCACATCCCGTCGGATGCTGTCCGGCCGGACGCCTGCCCGCCGCACCCCGGATGCCGTCGGAACGGCACATAACGCCACGTAAGCGGCGTCTACTGGGCCGGCGAAGTTTGCTGCTGCCCTTAGCGGCCAGCCTATGCCATCGGCACGGCCGGGGCCGGTGTCCGCTCACTGCGAACGTCTACAAGCTGCGGAACAAATAAGCTCCAAGAGAGCTTGTAGCCCTGTAATCAGGTAAGCAAGCCAGCGCCTAGCTTCAGGAAGTGACCTTTCATGGCCGAGACCCTTTCGCTACCGGTCCTGCCGCTGGACGACAACGTCGTGTTGCCGACCATGGTGGTCCCGCTCGACCTGTCCGCGACGGACGCGCGGGCAGCGGTCGAGGCGGCCCAGCTCGCGGCCGCCGCCGCCGGCGACGATGCTAAGGCGAACATCCTGCTAGTACCGCGGCCGGACGGCAGCTATTCCCCGGTCGGCACGCTCGCCGTCATCGAGCAGGTCGGCCGCCTTCCCAGTGGCGAGCACGCGGCTGTGGTCCGGGGCATCGCCAGGGTGCAGATCGGCACCGGCACAGTCGGGCCCGGCCGGGCCCTGTGGGTCGAGGGCACCGTCATCGACGAGCCGGAGCCGAGTAAGCAAGCCACTGAGCTGGCCCGGGAGTATCGCGGCCTGGCCGCCGCCATCCTGCAGAAGCGGGGCGCCTGGCAGTTCATCGACGTCGTGCAGCGCATCACCGACCCGTCCGCACTTGCCGACAGCGCCGGCTACGCCGGCTATCTCAGCCTGGAGCAGCGTCGCCAGCTACTGGAGACCATGGACCCGCAGACCCGGCTTGAGCTGCTTGTGGCCTGGGCTCGTGACCACCTCGCCGAGCTCGACGTCGCCGAGACGATCAGTAACGACGTCAAGGAGGGCATGGAGAAGCAGCAGCGCGAGTTCCTGCTCCGCCAGCAGCTCGCCGCTATCCGCAAGGAGCTGGCCGAGCTGGACGGCAAGCCCGCCTCTGAGGAGGACGACTACCGCGCCAGGATCGAGGCCGCCGAGCTCCCAGAGAAGGTTCGCGAGGCGGCGCTGAAGGAAGCCGCCAAGCTCGAGCGGGGTTCGGACCAGTCGCCCGAGGCCGGCTGGATCCGCACCTGGCTCGACACGCTGCTCGAGGTGCCGTGGAACACCACCACCGAGGACGCCTACGACATCACCGGCGCGCGGGCCGTGCTCGATGCCGATCACGCCGGCCTGGATGACGTCAAGGACCGGATCATCGAGTACCTGGCTGTCCGCAAGCGTCGTTCCGACCGCGGCCTTCAGCTCGTCGGCGGCCGTCGCAGCGGCGCGGTGCTGGCGCTGGGCGGACCGCCCGGCGTGGGCAAGACCTCGCTCGGCGAGTCGGTCGCGCGCGCCATGGGCCGCAAGTTCGCTCGGGTGGCCCTGGGCGGCGTCCGGGATGAGGCCGAGATCCGCGGTCACCGGCGCACCTATGTCGGGGCCCTGCCGGGCCGCATCGTGCGGGCTGTTACCGAGGCCGGCTCCATGAACCCGGTTATCTTGCTGGACGAAGTCGACAAGCTCGGTGCCGACTACCGGGGTGACCCGACGGCAGCACTGCTCGAGGTACTCGACCCGGCGCAGAACCACACGTTCCGTGATCACTATCTCGAGGTCGAACTCGACCTGTCCGACGTGCTATTCATCGCCACCGCGAACGTGGTCGACGCCATCCCGGCGCCGCTGCTGGACCGGATGGAGCTCATCACGCTGGATGGATACACCGAGGACGAGAAGGTCATCATTGCCAGCGGTCACCTGCTGCCTCGCCAGCTTGACCGCGCCGGCCTGGACGCAGCGGAGGTCACCTTCACCGACGACGCGCTCCGCAGGATCGCAGCCGAGTACACCAGGGAAGCGGGCGTCCGCGCGCTGGAGCGCACCATCGGCAGGGTGCTGCGGAAGATCGCGGCGCAGGCCGAGTCCGGTACGGCCACGATGCCCGTCGTGGTCGGGCCAGAGGACCTGACCGGTTACCTCGGTCATCCGCGGCACACCCCGGAGTCGGCCGAGCGCACCGCAGTGCCCGGCGTGGCCACCGGACTCGCGGTCACCGGCACCGGCGGTGACGTGCTGTTCATCGAGGCCTCGCTGGCCGACCCGGAGACCGGCGCCACCGGCGTCACGCTCACCGGCCAGCTCGGCGACGTGATGAAGGAGTCTGCCCAGATCGCGCTGTCCTACCTGCGCTCCCATGGCGCGGAACTGGAACTGCCGGTCGGCGACCTCAAGGACCGCGGCGTGCACGTGCACGTCCCGGCCGGAGCGGTGCCTAAGGACGGCCCGAGTGCGGGGGTCACCATGACGACCGCGCTGGCATCGCTGCTGTCTGGCCGGCTGGTCCGGTCCGACGTGGCGATGACTGGTGAGGTATCCCTGACCGGCCGGGTGCTCCCCATCGGCGGCGTCAAGCAGAAGCTGCTGGCTGCGCACCGGGCCGGGATCAGCACCGTGCTGATTCCGAGCCGCAACGAGCCGGACCTGGAGGATGTGCCGGACAACGTCCGCGAGGCGCTGAGCATCCACCCGGTCAGCGACGTTCGCGAGGTGCTCGAACTGGCGCTGGAACCGGCCGCATCCCGATCCGCGGTAGCGGCTTAGGCCCGGTCGCGCTCAGCGGCACGAGCGGCGCCCCGGTGGTCGGTCCCTGACCGCCGGGGCGCTCACATTTGCCAGCCGCAGTGCGCTAACGGGCGCGCCGGCGTAGCGAGAGCGGCATCATCGCGGACTCAAGCTGCACTTTCAGGCTCATCTTGCTCTCGCCCTCACGCCGGTCGGCGAAATGAATGGGCACCTCGACGATCTTCAGTCCGTGCTGGACGCTGCGGTAATTCATCTCGACCTGGAAGCTGTAACCGTTGCTGCGGACGCTAGCCACGTCGATGGCGGTCAGCGCCGAGCTCCGCCAGAGCTTGAAGCCGGCCGTGACGTCCCGGACACCGAGGTGCAGCAGCACCCGCACGTACATGTTGGCAAAGCTGGACAACGCCTTGCGGTGCCACGCCCACTCCCTGGCCAGGCTCGCGCCGCAGACATACCGCGAGCCGATGACAACGTCCGCGTCGGTGGCGAGCAGGGTGCCGAGCATCTGGGGCAGGTACTCCGGCGCATGGGACAGATCGCTGTCCATCTGGACGACGAACTCCGCGCCCGCATCCAGGGCGCGCGTCATGCCATCGACGTACGCGCGGCCGAGCCCTTGCTTACCGGGCCTGTGCACTACCCCCATCCGGTCGGTGCCGTACTTCTCGACCAGCTCGTCGGCGATCGCGCCGGTGCCGTCGGGAGAGTTGTCGTCGGCGACCAGGATCCGCAAGCCGGTCAGCGGCAGGCTGAACAGTGCCTCGACGATCACCGGCAGGTTGGCTGCCTCGTTGTAGGTCGGCAGCACGATGGTCAGCGCCGCTGAGCTCCAGGGCGCCGGCAACTCCACGGCCTGCCCGGTCAGCCCGCGCTCTCGAAGCGCCATCTCATCCTCCGCATTACCCGCTGGAAACGTCAGGTCCTGCTGGTCAGCTTCCAGGGACCGCAGCCTACATGCCACCCGGCAGGCAAGCCGATCGCACAATTTTACTCATTACGGGCGGCATCCTGCTCCTGCCGCCGGCCAGCTGGCTGGCCCGGGCGCAATGATCGTGACCAGCGGCAGCCTGGCCGCGATCAGCCGCCGCTGCCCTCGTCCTGCCGACCGGACGGTCAAGCAAATTCTAGCTTGTCTATTGACTTTATAGTTATCGCCCAGTACGGCCAGCATGACCGCGAGGCCGCGCCGGCCTCGCCACCGAGCGGCTGGGCGGCCGGGTTCCACCTCCCGGCCGGCCCAGCCTTAGCTATTCCCGGCGCTGTTTCCCCGGTGCGGCGTTTGGTTCCTGCCACTTGCGGCAGGCAATCAGCTGACCGTGCGTTGCGCGTTAGTCCGGAATGGCGTGACGTCTGGGCCGAAACCCTTGTACGCGCCGTCGCCGTCCAGCAGCATGTGGGACATGGCAGCTAGCCAGCTCGGTCAGATCCAGCACGTTGTGCAGTTGATGCTGGAAAACAGGTCCTTCGACCATATGCTCGGCTTCCTTTACCCGGCCCGGACCGGGCCAAATGGCCAGCCGTTCGAGGGACTGCTCGGAACCGAATCGAACATCGGTACCGATGGCAACCCGGTGTCCGTATTCCAGATCTCCGCTGCCAGCCCCGGTGCTTATTTCATGCCCGGTGCGGATCCCGGTGAAGGCTACGCGAACACCAACTCCCAGCTGTTCGGCAGCGGCAGCCCGCCGAGCCCGCCGGTGGCCGCCAACAGCGGATTCGTGACGAACTTCGCGGACGCGATCAGTTACGACCAGCGGTCCGGGCGAAGCATCCAGCCCGGCACCACCGCGGCCGACATCATGGGGATGTTCCCGCCGTCGGCACTGCCGGTGCTGTCCGGGCTTGCGCGCGGCTTCGCGGTCTGCGACCACTGGTATAGCTCGGTGCCGACGGAGACGTTCCCCAATCGCGCCTTCGCCTGTGCCGCCACCAGCCAGGGACACATGAACGACGCCACCGGGTCGTTCACCGTGCAGAGCATCTTCGGCCTGATGACTGCGCACAACCTGAGCTGGAAGATCTACGGCTACGACGCCGAGCCGCTGACCCGGGGCAACTTCCCGGACACGCTGAACGCACCCGACAGCTGCTTCGGCAAGTTCGCCGACTTCCAGGCCGACGTGCAGGCCGGCCATCTGCCCGCCTATTCCTTCCTGGAGCCGAGCTGGGGGTCTACCGGCAACAGCCAGCATCCCAACTATGACGTGGCGCTGGGCGAGGCACTCATCCAGCAGGTGTACCAGACACTTCGCAGCGGACCCGGCTGGAACCAGACCTTGTTCCTCATCACCTACGACGAGCACGGCGGATGCTACGACCATGTGCCGCCGCCGGCCGGCGCCACCCCGCCGGACAGCACGCCGGGCGAATTCGGCTTCGATTTCAAGCGGTTCGGCATCCGGGTACCCGCGGTGCTCGTCTCACCGCTGATCCCGGCCGGCACCATCTACCGGGTGCCCACCGGGACCACTCCGATCGATCACACGTCCGTGCTCAAGACGATCGAGCTGCGCTGGGGCCTGCCAGCGCTCACCGCGCGGGACGCGGCCGCACCGGACCTCGGCGGGGTCCTGACGCTCGCCACGCCCAGGACCGACGATCCGCTGACCGGCGTCGTGGCCCCGTCTTCGTCGGGCGCTAACCCGGCGGCCGGGGAGGTGTCCCATCTGCTGCAGCTGCACGCACAGCAGATCTCCGACCTCCAGGTTCCGCTCAATCAGCTGCACGACGCGCCGCTGCTAGCGAACCAGCACACGGCCGCCGATCTGCAGAACTACATCTCGGCCCGGACCAGTACCTGGAAGGCGGCCAAGGCGGCGGGAGATGCCCCTGACCCGCGCTCCTGACTAAGGCCGCGCGGGCCTGGCGCCGGGCCGATCTTGGTGAGCGCTTCCGCGCAGATAGCGCCAGCCGCCACCCCGCAGCGACCGGGTACTGACCGAGACGACAGCGGCGGTCAGCCGATCGGGCAGCCTGGCTTTGCCCGAGCCGCACCCGAGTTGCGGTTCACCATCAGGCACGACTCGTCGACCGCCTGGAAGTCTCTGGCCGGGATTCCCTTGAGCAGCGACACCAGCGCGTCTGGCCACTGCGGATACGCGCTGCCCTGGAAGTACCAGTTGCTGCCGTTGTCGGCGAGGATCAGGCCGTAATTCTTCATCTCCGTCAGTACCGCCTTGGCATCGCGGCAATACGGCGCGGAATTCCGGCAGAACCGCGGCACGCTGAAGCTGGCCTTCAGCCGGAACCTGGCTCCCATCGGCGGCAGGTTCAGGCTCGGCCCGGCGCCAGCCTGGTGGCGGGCCGGCCAGAGGTAGGAGGACCTGGTGACCGCCGCGGTGAACCGGATCGCGTGCGTGATCGGCCTGCCGGTCCGGACGGCCGCCTGGACCTGGGCGAAGTTGAGCAGGCCGGGCAGGATCGGCAGGCCAGCCGCATCGGCAGAAGTCCAGCCGGCCGGCCGCAGCGCATTCGAGGCCAGGTGCCAGATCGCGCCCGAGCCCGCGGTGGAGCCCCGCGCTGAGTAGCGGGCGTTCCATAGCTCGTACAGCGTGCAGGTGGTCGCGTTGACCATGATCGCGTGCCGGTCACCGCCGGCTTTCCTGCCACCTTCGATCGGGGTGTCCGCGCCGAACGGGTACGGGCCCTTGTTGCTCTCGCTGGCATAGCTGAACTTGATTTGCACAAGCTTGTGCTTGCTGGTCACGATCGTGAACGGAATCCCGTACGGATACCCGCCGGGGTTCGGGCCGAAGTCCGGGTGCAGGTAGGTCCGGGCTGAGTCCATGCTGGCCAGCCAGGCCGCGCTGCGCTTGCTGACCGGCAGCTTGGAGATGTTGGTGTTCCACACGTTGTCCGCCGGGAACATGGCGCAGTTTGGTGCGCCCGGCACCGATGTCGTCAGCACCGGCGTGCTGGTAGCCCGAGCCGGCCCGCTGATGACGCGGCCTGGCGTGCTGCTGGCCCGGGCAGCGACAGCGCCTGCCGCCGTTCGGGGCGAGGCGGCCCTGGCCGGCTTGTTCCCGGCGCTGGCCGGCGCCGTGGTCGCCGCGGCCGCGCCGCATGCCGCGACCGAGATGGCGGCCAGCGCCGTGGCGGCAGCTAGCCGAGCTCTCCGCGTGCTTGCAAAATGTCCCGTTAGCATGTGCACTGTCGCATCCTGGCATGGATGAACCCGCGCGCACGGGCGAAGCGAGCGATTTGCCGCCGATAGTCGCCGGACGCATGTGGATTGGCTGCCGCCAGAGCGACACCTACGCCACTAGCGATGGTCGCGCGCCCGGCGATATGGCCGAGTAGGGCCGCGAAGCCGTCAAAGCCGCGGCCGGGGATCGGCGCCGTCCCCTACAGTTGACCGACATGGCAGCACGCTCCCTGAGCGAACTCGTGGCCCCGGACTGGGCTGAGGCCCTCCAGCCGGTCGAAAGCCGGATCACTGAGCTCGGCGAGTTTCTCCGCGCTGAGATCGCCGCTGGCCGTAGTTACCTGCCGGCTGGTGCCAATATCCTGCGCGCGTTCCGCCAGCCGCTGGCCGAGGTGCGGGTGCTCGTCGTCGGCCAGGATCCGTACCCTACCCCCGGCAATCCGGTCGGCCTGAGCTTCTCGGTCGCGCCCGAGGTGCGCCGCCTGCCCGGCAGCCTGGTCAACATCTTCAAGGAGTACACGGCCGACCTCGGTCACCCGCGGCCGTCGACCGGCGATCTCAGCCCCTGGAGCGAACGCGGCGTGATGCTGCTGAACAGAGTGCTCACCGTCCAGCCGGGCAGCCCCGGCTCGCACCGCGGTAAGGGCTGGGAGCAGGTGACCGAGCAGGCGATCCGGGCTCTGGCCGGCCGCGGCGGTCCGCTAGTCGCGATCTTGTGGGGTAACGACGCCCGCAATCTCGCGCCGCTGCTCGGCAGCACGCCGACGATTCAGTCCGCGCACCCGAGCCCGATGTCGGCCGACCGCGGCTTCTTCGGGTCGCGGCCGTTCAGCCGCGCTGACCAGCTACTGCAGCAGCAGGGCGGCCAGCCGCTCGACTGGAAGCTTCCATAGGAAGGGAACCGGGCCTGGTCAGCGGGCTCACGAGACCGGCCGGTACCCGGCCGTTGCCTCGATGATCGCGCCGGTCGCCAGCAGCAGTGCTTCGCTGTTCGGCGGCCCGATCAGCTGAAGGCTGGCCGGCAGCCGGCGGCTGCTTGGCACCGGCAGCGCGAGCGCCGGGAAGCCGGACAGGTTGACCGGGTTGGTGAACACGGTGTACCGCTGGCGGCCTGCCTGCGCCAGCGACGGCGGGAAGAACGGGACCGTCGGCAGCACCAGCAGATCCACCGCACTCAGTGCCCGCTGCAGTGCTTCCCGCCAGGGCTGCTGCGCCGCGCGCGCCCGCGCTAGCTCGGTGCTGGTGACCGTAGCACCAGAGTCGAGCCTGGCCCGAACCTCGTCGCCGAGCAGGTCGCGCCTCGCCGCATCGGCCAGCAGTGCCTGATTCGACTGAACCGCCTCCGCATCGATGATCATTCCGCAGGCCGCGCTCGCTGCGAGCCAGCCCGGCAGGTCGACGTCGATCACTTCCAGGCCGCTGCGCAGCAGCGCTGCATCGACGGCCTCGTCAATCACCGGGTCCACCCCGAACCCGTCGGGACGCAGCCGGCCGGCCCGGCTGGCAGGCGCTGTACCCAGCGCGAAGCCGGGTTCCAGCAGCGCCATCCCGGCCGCGACGCCAACGACATCGCGCGCCATCGGCCCGACCGTGTCCAGGCTCGGCGCCAGCGGCCACACGCCGTCCAGCGAGATCCGGCCATGGGTCGTCTTCAGCCCGGTCACGCCGCAGAACGCAGCCGGTATCCGGATCGAGCCGCCGGTATCCGAGCCGTAAGCGACATCGGCCTCGTCGGCGGCCACCGCGACGGCCGATCCGCTGGACGAGCCGCCGGGAACCAGGGCGGGATCGAGCGGATTGACCGGAGTGCCATAGTGCTCGTTGACGCCCGACGCGCCGAACGCAAGCTCATACAGGTTGACCTTGCCGACGATCGATGCGTTCGCGGCCCGCGCGCCGGCCATGCACGGGGCGTCGTGCTCGGCCGGTCCGGCGATGGCCGCGACGGCCCGGCTGCCTGCTGTCGTCGGCACACCAGCGACGTCGATGAGGTCCTTCACCGCGAGCCGGACGCCGGATCCGCGGTAGGGCAGCCGGGTGATGAATGTGGCCATCCGGACACGCTACCGTGCCGCGCTGCCGGCCGCGGCTTGCCTGTTGCTAGCTGGCGCGCACCGCAGGCACCGGCCGCCCGTCTTCGAGGTAGACGGTGCCGTGCTCGTGATCCAGGACCGCGCTCACCCGCCGCCGGATCGGCCCGCGCAGCAGCTTCAGCGCCTCCGGCACCAGCGCAAGCCGGTGCTCGGATACCTCTTCAGCCTGCAGCGTCAGTTCGCTCAGCACCTCGTCGTCGAGTGCGCCGCAGTCGAACAGGAACCGCACGCCGCCCTGGTTTGCGTCGCGCGGCGGCCGGAAATCGACGCACGCGAGCCGTGCGGCAGTGACGGCCAGGCCGGTTTCCTCCAGCACCTCGCGCTGACAGGCCTGCCACGGCGTCTCGCCGTCGGCTTCCATCACTCCGCCGGGAATCGTCCAGCCCGACTTGTAGGTCGGATTCAGGATGAGCAGCCGACCGGCGCTGTCGAAGATGAGCGCACCGGCCGACACCGGGATGGCTGGCAGCACGTACTCGGCCGCGCTCGTCAGGTCGTCCTCCGGCTCGGCCATAGGCCCACAGTACGACGCCGGCCCGGCGCGCGAGTCATCGGAAGGCGCTGATGATCGGGGCCAGCCGGGCCAGGTCGTCCGGTCCGGCGAGGTCGGGCAGCGCGAGGAAGACCGTGCTGACCCCGCGCTCGGCCAGCAGTCGGTAGCGGCCGACGTGATCGGCGGCTACTCCGGCATGATGACTCCGCGCGAAGGCCGCGGCACTAGTACGCCCGCGCAGCGCCTCGACCAGGGCGGCGACGTGCTCGCGGTCGCGGCCGACAACCGGCACGTCCAGCACGGTGACCGCGACCGCGGCGGGATCCCGGTCGGCCGCCAGGCAATGCGCGCGCAGCACCGCAAGCTTGCGGTCGAGCACCAGCAGATCCGACGGCAGGTTGCAGCCGTCGCCGAGCCGGGCCGCGATGCGCAGCGTGCGCTGCTCTCCGCTGCCGCCGACGATGATCGGGATCGGCGCGGCCGGACGCGGGTAACAGGTCGTCTCCGGCAGGCTGACCCGTGCTCCGGCATAGCTCTTGGTGCCTGGCCGCCAGAGCGCCCGCAGCGTCTCGATCGCGGTCTCCAGCAAGTCGAGGCGCTCGGCAGGCGGCGGGAACGCGAGCCCGAAGGCGGCATGCTCCCGCTCCCACCAGCCCGCCCCGATTCCGCAGAACGTCCGGCCACCGCACAGCGCGTCGAGAGTGGCGGCCGTCTTGGCCAGCAGTCCGGGCGCACGGAACGTCACCGGGGTGACCAGCGTGCCGAGCCGAAGTGCGGTGTCGAGCCCGGCCAGCAGGCCGAGCGTGACCCACGGCTCGGGGATGACATCCCAGGCCCGGCCGACCTGCGGGATCTGGATGAGATGGTCCATCAGCGCGATGCCGCCGAAGCCCGCGTCCGCCGCCGCGAGGGCGACGGACTTCAGCCAGCCAGCCGGGTCATCGCCCCAGCCGAACCGGGAAATCTGCAGGATGAACTCCAGTCCGGCCGGCTGGACGCGCTGCGCAGTCGCCGCCCGCCGGCTGCCGGGCGAGTGCGCTGGCTCCGCAGCCACTGCCGCCGGGCGCGCGACGAGGTCCCAGCCCTCGGCAGCGAGCTGGCCAGCGACGTCAGGCATCTTCCGCAGCTGAGCGTCCAGCACGGCAGCCGGCACGGGCCGGCTCCGCTCGGCGTTCCGGCGGCGGCATGCCGCTGGGTCTTGGTCGAATAGCACGGCCACCGCCGGCAGCCCGGCCCGCCTCGCTAGCGCGAGATAGCCGACCCGGCGGGCGGGATCCAGGCCCAGCGTGTCGATGACGGTCGTCAGCCGCCGGCCGGCGCGCGCCGCCGCGATCTGATCGAGCAGTGAGAACGCGTCGGCCGACGCGTCCAGGTCGTTCTCGCCGCTGCCGACCACGGAGCGAAGCTGATCTGACGAGACGATCTCGGCCGGCCGGTACCGCTCGGCTGCCCAGCTCGACTTGCCCGCGCCGGACGGCCCGACGAGCACGACGACCGCCGGATCCGGGAACGTGGTTTCGTGCTGATTCGGATCAGGATCCACGGGTCCCAGCGTGCCAGACGACGACGGGCTGACGCCGGTTACACCGGCTCGCGGAACCTGACGGTGCCGCGATCGATGACGACAGTGCCGTCGTCCTTCGCCGTCTGGAACTGCGCCGTGCCGCCGTCACCGAGCCAGATCGAGATCACCAGCGACTCGCCCGGCAGCACCGGGTGGCTGAACCGGCCCGACATGGAGGTGAACCTCGCCGGGTCGGACCCGCACAGCTCATGCAGCAGAACCCGGCCGGTGAAGCCATAGGTGCACAGGCCGTGCAGGATCGGCCGGCTGAATCCGCCCCTGGCCGCGAACGCGGGATCAGCGTGCAGCGGGTTCCGGTCGCCCGACAGCCGGTACAGCAGCGCCTGCTCTGGTCGGGTCTGCTCGACTACCTTGTGATCAGGTGCCCGGTCGGGCAGCTCCCATGGCTCGCTGGTGCCGCGGTCGCCGCCGAACCCGCCCTCGCCACGGATAAAAGTACCGGTCCGCGTCGTCACCACCGGCTCGCCAGTGGCCGCGTCTACCGCATGGTTCTCCGACTCCACCAGCGCCCCGGACCCCTTGTCGTAGATGCCGGTCACCATCGAGGCGGTACGCAGCGTGCCCGCGACTGGCAGCGGCCTGTGCAGCTCGATGGACTGCTCGGCATGCACCAGCATGGCCCGGTCAAAGTCACCGAGGTCGCCGGACATCCTGGCCTGGGAAAGGAGCACTCCGAAGGTCGGCAGCACCTGCTGCTGCACGCCTGCGGTGTTCTCGGTGGTGAACTCCAGTTCCTTTAGCGGGTCACCGAGGCCAGCCCCTACTCCGATGGCGTACAGCAGCGAGTCAGTGGAGGTCCAGGACCGCTCCTGCGGGTCACCCTGCACGCCGACGAGACTGTGATTGAGCGGCATCGATTTACCTCCTGACGAGCCGGCCGGACACATTGACCCAACCGCATTGACACTAGAGGGGTTGCTGGGTCCAATGGCCTAGTAGAACACGCTTCTAGTATTTCGCTCCACAGCGAAGCAGCTCCATAGGCACGCACCAGGGAGGACCTTCATGGGCCTGCTCGACGGCCGGACGGTAATCGTGACGGGCGCAAGCCGCGGCATCGGAGCCGAGATCGCCAGAAGATTCGCCGCCGAAGGCGCTGCCGTTGCGGTCGCCGCCAGGACGGTCGAGCCAGGCAACTCCCCGCTGGGCGGCACCATCGCGGAGACAACCGAGCAGATCCGCGCCGCGGGCGGCACCGCGGTCGCCATTCCCGCAGATCTGGCCAGGGCTGACGACAGGGAACGGCTGGTGGCCGAGACGATCAGCCAGCTCGGCCAGCCCGACATCCTTGTCAACAATGCCGCCGTTACCTACTTCACCCGGGTGGAGGATTTCACCCCCAAGCGGTATGCGCTGATGTTCGCGGTCCAGGTCGAAGCGCCGTTCCACCTGGCCACGCTGGTGCTGCCAGGGATGCGGGAGCGCGGCCGCGGCTGGATCCTCAACATCTCCTCGATAGCGGCCAGGCACCCGTCCCTGCCACCGGGGCCGTTCGCCGGGCGCGGCGCCACCGTCTACGGGATGTGCAAGGCGGCGATCGAGCGCTTCTCCACCGGGCTGGCCGCGGAGTTGTATCCAGACCACATAGCGGTGAACGCGCTCTCGCCGACCAAGGTGGTGCCAACGCCGGGGACCCTCTTTCATCACCTCACCACCGGTGAGGACGATCCGAACGCAGAGCCGGCCTCGGTGATGGCGGAGGCCGCGCTATTGCTGTGCCACCGGGACCCGCAGAGCCTCAGCGGGCGCGTCACCTACTCGCAGGAACTGCTGGCTGAGCTCGGCGTCCCGGTGCCGCACGCCTGATGGGCCGTGACGGCTGGGTGCGGATGGACTGCCACCTGCACACCGCATTGTCCGGCGACGCGGTGACCACTATCGATCAGCTCGCCGAGCGGGTTCAGGCAGAGCATCTCGATGTCGTCTGCATTACTGACCACAACGTAACCGCCGCCGCCATCGCTGCCGCAGAGCGCGGCATCGGCGCGCGCGTCATCATTGGCGAGGAGATCAGAACCCGCGACGGCGATCTGATCGGGCTATTCCTGACCGAGCGGATCCCGTATGTACTGCCGCTCGACGAGGCGGTCAGGCTGATCAGGGACCAGGGCGGGCTCGTCTACCTGCCGCACCCATTTGATCCAGGGCGGTCCAGCCTGCGCGCGGCAGCACAGCGACTCTGCGCCAGCGGCGTAGCCGACGTGATCGAGGTCTTCAACGCCAAAGTCGAGGATCAGCGCTACAACGATCAGGCGGTCGCGCTTGCCGCCAGGTTCGGGCTGCCCGGCGCGGCCGGCTCAGACGCGCATGACCCGGACGGCATCGGCGCCGCCTACCTTGAGCTACCCGACTTCGACGGGCCCGCGGAATTCCTGGCCGCACTCCAGCGCGCCGAGATCACCGGCGAGTACCGCCCGCACGCCGTGCGCTATGCGCGGCCGCCGCAGACAGGCTAGGCAACGACGCCGATCCGCTACCCATGCCGAGTGAGAAGCGGCCAGCAGTGCCTGCCCCGTCGGGCTGCGGCCCTAGGCTGCTCCCGGCGACGCCAGCTACCACGGCACGTGCTGGTTGATCCAGCGCAACGCAGGCCCGAAGACCGGGTGCTGATGCCAGCCGCGTGACATGACGTGCCCGCGGACCGACTCAGCCGCGCCCCGAAGCTGCCTGCGCATGGCTGACGCCTGGATGTCCCTGGCCCGTCGGCTCAGGAACCGCGCGCAGTTGACGCACACACCGACCTCAGGATGTTTCCCAAGCCGAGTCAGGCCGTCCTCGGCGGTCATCCGGCCGCAGCACCAGCACCTGCTCTCGGCTGGCCCGTCAGCGGTTGCATGAGTTCCGGCACTCATCGTTACTCCTGACACTGGGCGCCCACGATCATGCCATGCCCCGCGATTGCTCGCTATGGCCATCGGGACCCGGCTGCAACGGCACTGACCCCGTGTCGGAGCGGGATCTGGCCAGCTGATCTTGTTAGCGTTGCTCCGGTGAACGAGCCGTCCAGCTTCGATCGTCATGAGCCGCTAGCAGAACGGCAGTCGTCGGTGGCCGGCCAACGTCGCCCGTGGCGCCCGGCTGCCGATATCGCCGGCGAGATCGCCCGCCTGCGCCCGCACCTGACTGGCCTCGCCGACGACCTGCGGGCCCTGCTCAGCGACAAGCCCGACGACCTTCCGCGCTGACGGGCCGGCACTGAAGTCCGTTACAGGCCGATCCGGGTGGCCAGCTGCTCGCGGTGGTAGCTCGCGTCGCCCAGGAAGAGCTCGCTCGACTTGGCCCGCTTGAAGTACAGGTGCGCATCGTGCTCCCAGGTGAAGCCGATACCGCCATGCAGCTGGATGTTCTCCGCAGCGACGTGGAAGTACACGTCGGAAGCGTAAGCCTTGACCAGCGACGCGACCACCGGCGTCTCCGTCGAGTGCTCGGCCACCGCCGCGGCGGCGTACTGCACGGCCGACCGCAACGACTCCACTTCCAGGAGCAAGTCAGCACAGCGGTGCTTGAGCGCCTGGAAGCTGCCGATGGGACGGCCGAACTGATGCCGCACTTTCAGGTACTCCACCGCCATGTCCAGCGCCCGCTGCGCGCCGCCAAGCTGCTCGGCCGCTAGCGCGATCGCCGCCACATCCAGCGTATGGTTCAGGACCGCGGCGCCGGCTCCAGCCGCGCCGATAAGCGTCGCGGGCACGGCCGCGAAGTCCAGCTTTGCCAGTTTCCTGGTCTGATCGAGGGTCGGCAGCCCGGTCCGGGTCAGGCCGGGTGCATCGCCCGGCACGGCGAACACGCTGAGATCGCCTGCCGCGCGCGCGACCACCAGGATCAGGCTTGCCGAATGGCCATCCAGCACGAAGCTCTTGCGCCCGTCCAGCTGCCAGCCGCCGTCCGCTGCGCCAGTGGCGGCGAGCCGGATAGCCTCGGGGTCCCACGACCCGTCTTCCTCCGTAAAAGCCAGCGTCGCGATGACCTCGCCAGCAGCGATGCCGGGCAGGTACGCCTTGCTGGCGTCCTCGTCGCCGCTGGCCAGCAACGCGGTTGCGGCAAGCACGGCGCTCGCCAGGTAGGGACCGCCGTACAGCGCCGCGCCCAGTTCCTCCAGCACGATGGCCTGCTCGACGAAGCTGAAGCCGGACCCGCCGTACTCCTCCGGGATGGCGATGCCCTGCAGGCCGAGCTGCTCCCCGGCCTGCCGCCAGACACCAGCATCCAGCCCGTCAGTGGTCTCCATCAGCTCGCGCACCGCGGTCAGCGGCGCCCGATCGGCCAGGAACCGCCGGACCGAGGAGCGCAGTTCCTCCTGCTCAGCGCTGACACCCAGGATCATTGGCCCTGCTCCGTTCCGTACTCGGCGACGACCAGGACGTCCAGCGCCTCGATCTGATCACCGCACACCCATAGCGGATTGACTTCAACTGCCTCCAGCCCGGCCAGCGAGCACGCCAGCTCACCCAGGCCGGCGATGACCTCGGCAAGCCGGTCCAGGTCTGCGGCGACGCCACCGCGCGCGCCCTGGAGCAGCGGCAGGCCGCGCAGCTCGCCGAGCATGCGCCGCACGTCGGCTGGTCCGGCCGGCAGCAGCCGCAGGCTGGCATCGTGGAGTACCTCCACCCAGATGCCGCCGAGGCCGACCGCGAGCACCGGCCCGAAGCCGGGGTCCATGGTCACGCCGGCCAGGACCTCGACGCCTCCGGTCCGCATCGCCGTGACGAGTACCTCGTTCCCCGCATCGTGCGTACCGGCAGCGGCCACCACCTGCGCGTAGCCGTGCCGGACGGCGTCGTCCCCGGACAACCCCAGGACCACACCGCCGATGTCGGACTTATGGCTGACCTGCGCTGAGCTGATCTTCACGGCCACCGGACCGCCGAGTTCCCGTGCTGCCGCTACCGCTTCGTCGGCCGTCCGCGCCAGCCGGCCAGGGACGACAGGGATTCCCGCCGCGGCCAGCAGCTCGCGCGCGCTGGACTCCGGCCATGCCCGGGCCGGGCCGGCCGGTCCGGCCGGGCGGCCTGCCAGCGGGCGCACCGAGCCACGGCCGTCGAGCCAGCGCAGCGCGTTGCCGAGCGCTCGGGTGCCAAGCTCGATGCCGCCCACCAGGTGCACGTCGTGCTTGCCCAGCAGATCCCTGGCGTAGCCGGTGACATCCGTGCAGGTCATGCCGAGCGGGAAGGCGGGAATCGGCGCTGACGCCACCCGGCGGGCGAGCCAGTCGATCCGGGATTCCAGCAGGTTCGCCATCGCGTCGTCGGGTGGCCTGCTGTCCGGCACCGTAAACCCGGTGAACACGACGAAGTCGAGCCCAGGATCGGCGAGCGCCGCGTCCAGGGCGTGATCGATCGCTGTCAGCGGCGATTCGCGGGCATTGGCCAGCACGTAGCCGGTCACGTCCAGCGGGTTGCGGGCGGCGGCGAACGACGGCAGGTGCGCGGCGATAGCGGCGGTCGTGTCCGGTCCGAACGGCGGGATCTCGATGCCTTCGTCGCTGGCCCGGTCGGCGATGATGTCACACGCGCCGCCCGAAGCCGTCAGCACGCCCATCCGGCGCCCCCGCGGCCAGCGCTGGTACCCGAGCAGTGCCGCAGTGCTGAGCAGTTCCTCGATGCTGCTCACCCGGATGACGTTGAGCTGGCGAAGCGCAGCGCCGGCGACGGCGTCGTCGCCGGCCACCGCGCCGGTATGCGCCAGTGCGGCCTGCTGCCCGACCTGGCTGGTGCCGGCCTTCATCGCCACGATCGGCTTGCCCGCCCGGTCAGCCCGCTGCGCCGCCGCGCTGAATGCGGCGGGGTCGCCGATCTCCTCCAGGAACATGCAGATGACCCTGGTCTGCTCGTCGGCGACCAGGTAGTCCAGCATGTCCGCCGTGGTGATCATCGCCTCGTTGCCGAGCGAGGCGACGGTGCTGACCCCGATGGCCTGCGACCGCGCGAACGCCAGGAACGCGCTCGCCAGCGCGCCGCTTTGCAGCGCGATGCCGACGGGTCCGGCGGTCAGCGGGAGCGGCACGGTCAGCGCGTACGGCGCGGCCTGGGCAGCTGTATTCAGGAAGCCGAGGCAGTTCGGTCCGAGCAGGACGATGTCGTGGCTGGCGGCGGCCTGCACGAGGTCGTCTTCCCGCTGTCGGCCTTGCGGCCCGGCCTCCCGGTAGCCGGAGGCGAGCACGACGGCATTCCGCACGCCGGCGGCGGCCGCGTCCTCGATGACGCCGGCCACGGCTTCGGTCGGGGCCAGGATGAACGCCAGGTCGGCCGGCTCGGCGAGATCCGTCAGGCTTCGCGCCGCTGGCCGGCCGAAGATCCGCTGGTGTCTTGGGTGCACCGGCAGCAGCTGGCCGCCGAAGCCGATAGCGCTGCTGGCCGCGACGATGAAGCGGGACCACCCGGAGCTTTCCGAAGCGCCGACCAGCGCGATGTTGCGCGGCGCGAAGAACTCGGCGAGCCGGTCAGGGGTGATGAGCTGCCTGGCAGCGGCCCGCGCCGTGGCGGCTGACACCGCGGCGGCTGGCCCCGCAGTGGCTGACACGGTGGTCGTGCGCGCGCCGGCGGCCGCCCTGGCCGCGCCGGTCCCGGCCGTGCTCGTCACGCCCGAGCCGGTCCCGCCTGTGCTCGTCACGCCCGCACCCGCGGCTCCTTGGGCAGTCCAAGGGCCCGCTCCGCGATGATGTTGCGCTGGATCTCGCTGGTACCCGAGTAGATGGTGCCCGCCCGGCTGGCCAGGAAGACGTTCTGCCAGCCGGTGGTCTGGTAACCATCGCCCGGCGGCCTGACCAGGCCGTCGGTGCCCTCGATATCCATCGCTATCTCGCCGAGCCGCTTGTGGTACTCGCTCCAGAACAGCTTGGAGATCGACGCCTCCGGGCCGGGCTGGCGACCCTCGGCCAGCCGCGCTAGCGTCCGCAGGCCGGTGAATCGCATCAGCTGGACCTGGCCGTACGCCCAGGCCAGCTGCTGGCGGATGAGCGGATCGGTGTTGCTGCCGCGTTTGCGCGCGGTCTCTGCGAGTTCCCAGAACTCCCGCTCGTACGCCAGGTGCAGGATCGTGGCGCTGCCACCCCGCTCATAGCCGAGGGTGGTCATCGCTACTCGCCAGCCGTTGTTCAGGCCGCCGATCACGTTGAACAGCGGCGCCCGGACGCCGTCCAGGAAGTCCTCGCAGAACTCGGCGGCACCTGACATCTGCCGCACCGGCTGATAGGTGACTGCGGGGTCAGTGAAGTCGATCAGCACGAAGGAGATGCCCGCGTGCTTCTCGGCGCCCGGATCAGTGCGGCACAGCACGAACATCTTGTTCGCCCTGGCGGCGCCCGATGTCCACAGCTTCTGCCCGGTGATGACGACCTCGTCACCGTCCACCTCGCCCTTGGTCTGCAGGCCAGCCAGGTCGGATCCGGTGCCCGGCTCGGAGAACCCCTGGCAGTACACGTCCTCGCCAGAGATGATCCTGGGCAGGAAGTGAGCCTGCTGCTCAGGCGTGCCGTGCACGATGATGGACGGGCCGACCAGGCTCTCGCCCATGCCCCTGACGACCCGCGGCAGGCCGGCCCGGTACAGCTCCTCGTTGAAAATCGCGGTGCGCGCCGCGTCCAGGCCGCTGCCACCGAACTCTGCGGGCCATTGCGGGCAGATCAGCCGTGCTCCGGCCAGCTCCCGCTCCCATTGCGCGTACGCCGGGTGCTGCGCCGCGGCGGCCCGGCGCTCGCTGCCGTACCCGCCGGTGGTGACCACGTTGTTCCAGTCCGTGAGCTCGGCCAGCCCCGGCGGAGCATGTTCCGTTATCCAGTCGCGCGTCTGCGTGCGGAACTGTGCGATCTCCGGGCCAAGGTCAAGATCCATCGAAACTCCCCGGCTGGCGCCGTCTGCGGTAGCTCACTGCCGGCAGCGGTGGCTGGACAGTGGCACAAATCCTAGAATCGCGTTCTAGACCGATGAAATCCTGGCGGCAGCGCTGCTGTCAAGGCGGGCACCAGTGCTTCGTTCCGCCGCCAGTGCAGCTGGTTTGAGCAGGCCATAACCCTTCGATCTGGGATGCTTCTAGCTATAGTCTGCCTCATCGGCTCGCCGCCAAGCCGATGCTGGCGGCAAGATGGAGGCCCGATGGTGCCCAGCAGATCTGGCCTGCAGCCGTTAGTGCCGGCCCAGCACTGTCCGGCCGCCCACCGACCGGCCGCGGCGCAGCTTGCGGCCAGATCTGACACCCATGGTCGTCCTCGGTAGGCACGCCGAGCTGCACCAGATCGACGCCTGGTTGCAAGCCCGCGACCCAGCCGCGCCTGATCGAGCCGCGCCTCCCGGCGCCCTGGTGATCGAGGGCGAGGCGGGGATCGGCAAGACCACGCTCTGGTCCGCCGCAGTGGACGGCGCCCGGGCTAGCGGATGGCAGGTGCTGTCCTGCCGCCCGGCACCATCCGATGCCGGGCTGCCGCTGGTGGGCCTGGCTGACCTGCTCCAGCCGGTGCCGGAGACGGCGTATCTCCAGCTGGCTACTCCGCAGCGACGTGCGCTGCTCGTCGCGCTGCTGCGGGAGGACGCAGGCTCCGATGACCTGGACGCACGGGCCGTCGGCACTGGCCTGACCGCCCTTCTTGGCGCACTCGCTCAGGGCCGGCCGCTGCTGATCGCCGTCGATGACGCGCAGTGGCTGGACCTGGCTTCCGCGCGGGCAGTGGCGTTCGCCATCCGGCGGCTGGACAGCTCGCCGCTGCGGATGGCCGCCGCGATCAGGACCGACGCGTCGGCCGGCCGGGCTGGCGGCGCACTGGCAGCCCTCGAATCGTCCTTCGATTCGCAGGCGCTGATACGCATCCCGGTAGGGCCGCTGACCATGGCCGCCATGCACCAGCTGTTCCAGCACGCGCTCGGCAGGTCCTTCCCGCGCCCGGTGCTGGCGCGGATCCACCGGGCCGCCGGCGGTAATCCGTTCTACGCACTCGAGATCGGCCGGGAGGTCATCCGGCTGGGCGTGCCGCCGCCCGGCCGCCCGCTGCCTGTCCCCGAGGACCACCGTGAGCTGGCCCTCTTGCGGTTGCGCCGGCTGCCTCGGGCGACTCGGGATGCGCTCGCCGTTGTTGCCGCATCGTCACGGGCAGCTGCCGTCGACCCGGACCTGGAGGCGCTGGGGCCAGCCGAGCGCGCCGGGATCGTGCGGGTGCAACCCGACGGCAGGGTCGAGTTCACCCATCCGCTCTACGGGTCAGCCATGTACTCGGCGCTGACCGAGGCGGAGCGGCGTAGCCTGCATCGCGGCCTGGCCGACCGGGCCGCTGGCCCGGAGGAACGGGCCAGGCACCTGGCCCTGGCTGCCGACGGGCCGGACCGGGCGACGGCGGACGCCCTTGACCGCGCCGCGGCAGCGGCTGGTGCCCGCGGCGCAGCCGACGCAGCCGTCGAGCTGATGGATCTAGCCTGCCGCCTGACCCCGCGAGACGACCAGCAGAACCTGGTCCGCCGCGAGCGCGAACGCGCCGAGCGGCGGTACTTCGCGGGCGACCCGACCGGCGCCAGGCATGAGCTGGAACAGCTGCATCGGTCCAGGCCGGCTGGCCCGGACCGAGCCAGCGTGCTGCTTGAGCTAGGCAGCGTGGTCTGGGTGCAGGGCGAGGGCGATCTGGCGATCGCCTATCTGACTCAGGCGCTGGCAGAAGCCGGGACCGACGCCCTCAGGGCGCGGATCCACTCGCGTATCGCAGCGCTGAGCGACGATGCAGACGTGGCAGTTGAGCACGGCGAGGCCGCTCTCGCGCTGATGGACGAGCATGAGGACCCGGTCCTGTACTGCTTCGCGCTGCACAACGTCGCGCTGTTCCGGCTGTACGCGGGGCACGGCGCGGACCATGCCGCGATCGAGAAGGGCATGCAGCTCCAGCGCGATGTAGCGGCCTGGGAGATGAGTACCGTGCCTGCGTTCTGGGCGCGGAACTTCGACGACTTCGACACGGCGCGGGCCCGATTCCTCGACCTGCTGCGCGCCTTCCGCGAGCAGGGCGACGAGGCCACAGTGACCGGCGTCCTCACTCATCTGTCCAGGATCGAGGCGATGACCGGGCGGATGGAGCGCGCGAGGGAACTCGCCGACGAGGCGGTGGACCTCGCTGAGCAGACCGAACAGGAGACCTATCTCCAGATAGCGCTGTGCGCTAAGGGCTACGTCTGTGCCCAGGCGGGTGACCTGGAGGTGGCCCGGCACACCTGCGATGAGCTCCTCAGCCGGCTCGATGTGCACCCCGACGTCATCCTGGAGGGCATGGCCCGCGCGGTGCTCGGTCTGGTCGCGTTGTCCGCAGGCAACCTGGCCGAGGCCGACGCGCAGCTGAGCCGCGCGCACGAGATCGAGGATCTGGTGCACAACCGCGAGCCGGCCACTAACCGGTTCCACGCAGATCATGCTGAGGCGGTGATCGGCCTCGGCGATCTGGCCAGGGCCGAGACGCTGGTGCAACGCCTGGAAGCGCGAGCGACGGCGCTGCCGCGCCCGTGGATCCTGGCTGTGGCAGCCAGGTGCAGGGGCTTGCTGAACGCCGCTCGCGGCGATCTCGACCTGGCCATGGCCGACTACCTGCGAGCTGTGGAGGTGCACCAGTCCCTGGACATGCCCATCGAGTACGGCCGGACACTGCTCGCGGCGGGCCGCCTGCACCGCCGCCGTAACGAGCGGCAGGCGGCCCAGAAATGCCTGTCCGAGGCAGTCGTCCTGTTCGACTCGGCCGGCGCAGCTGCCTGGGCCGCTATCGCGAGGGACGAGCTCGGCCGGACACACGGCCGCCGGGGCTCCAGCGGACAGCTGACTGCCTCCGAGCAGCAGGTCGCTGACCTGGCCGCGGCCGGTCTGCGCAATACCGAGATAGCAGCCAGGCTCTTCCTGTCCGGCAAGACAGTGGAAGCCAACCTGTCCCGTGCTTACCGCAAGCTCGGTGTCCGGTCCCGGACCGAGCTGGCTAGCCACGTCGCAGTACAGGCGGCGGCGCAGCAGGAGTCCGGGTCCGAACCGTAGGGTTTTCCCCGACGCGATCGCGGTCCCCCGAAACATAGCCTCAGAACGTCCGGCGCAACAGGCCAGATTTCAGGGAGACGCAATGCGCAAGAACAGCTGGAACCGCGCCGCCGTAGCGGCCGGAGCATGCGGCGCTGCCGCCTTGGTCCTGTCGCTGTCACTAGCGTCCGCACCGGCCCTCGGCGCGAGCGGCAGCGGCGCGAGCAGCAGCGCAATCCAGATCAGGTCCGCGCGAGTGGCCGGCCCGGTCAAGCTCAGCACGGTCAACAAGACGATTGTCAGTCTCTCGGTCCCGGCCGGCCGCTGGCTGATCTCGGGCAAGATGTGGGCGGACAGCACGGCCAGCCCGACTGTGAACATCGTCGTCGGCTGCTCGGTCTTCAGCGGCAGCAAGCTGCTGGACACCAGCGCTTTCCAGTCGCCGAAGGTGGGCGGATCGGGTGGTACCGCGGCCGGGGTGAACGTGGTCAGCGCGGTCGTCACTGTCAAGCACGCGACCACGATCACGTTCCGCTGCGATGACATCGGCAGTGGCGCCCAGGCCCATTCGGTCGTCCTCACCGCGCTCGGTTAGCTAGCGGCCATAAGGCGCCTTGAGCATGCCACAGTCAGCGCCATGGCCCGAGCCGACCACTGACGGGACAGCTCCGGCCTGGCACATCACCGAGTGCCTGGTACCAGGAGTAACGGCTGCCGATGCGGCCGGGATGGAACAGCGCATCGCGGCCGAGCTCAGCCAGCCGGATCTGGCCCAGGTCACTTTTCTCGGCTTGCTGCTCGTGCCCGAGGACGAAGTGCTGCTCTTCGTGTTCGCCGGGCCGAGGGACAGCGTTCGCGTACTCACCGACCGGGCCCGCCTGCCCTACGAGCGGGTCATCGGGTGCATCGGTTTCGGCTGGCATCCGGCCACCTGACCAGGCCCGGCGAGTCGGCCCCGCCCGCGAGCGTCAGCCGGGACTGGCGGGGCCGCCGGGCCTGGCGGGGCCACCTGTCATCACCCGGACCACGTACTCGATGACCGCCTCGATGATCTGCATGGCCTGTGCCCTCGTCCTGGCAGCGGCGACTTCGCGAGCGCCCTCGGCGATAAGCGACGTCAGCACTGCGGCATAGAGCCGGTCGAGCGAGGTGTCGGGCAACCGGAGGAGGGCGTCGTTCTGCCGGATCCACTCGTGCCCGCGCTGTCGCCGCATGACCTCGAAGCCCGGCGGCCCGTCACCTGCCGAGAACAGCAGCGCCAGGTCGCGGCGCTGCCAGCTGCCATCGAGGAAGGCACGCGCGCCGGCCGCGAACAGCGTCGCCGGATCGCTGACCCCGGACTGCCGGGCAGCTGCGACCGCCCTGCTCGCTGCCTCCTCATAGGCGAGCTGGTGCTCCTGCCACAGGGCGAGGAACAACTCGCTCTTGCCGCCGAAATGGTGGTACAGGCTGCCGACGCTGGAGCCGGCCCGCTCGACCACGTCGGCGATGCTGGCGTCCGCGAAGCCCTGCCGGGTGAAGACCTCGCGGGCTGCATCAAGCAGCGCGCGCTGTGTCTGCGCGGTGCGCCCCCACTGCCAGGAGCTGGTGCCTTGCCTGCGCGCCTGCGGCTCGGCCATCCGGGTGCTCACCGCCTCCCCACGCCTCGTCGTCTGCCCGCTCGGGTAGTCGCCCGGTAACGCCGCGCTCCAAGCTAGCTCCGATCTGCGTAGCTAGTATCTCCATAGATTCTGCGGAGCGTCGCGGCTGGCACGGCGATGCCGCCGGACCAGCGACATCTGACCCCGATAATCCGAGATAATTTCAGAAGAGCGTTCTAGTATCGGACATCCTCATTATCGGGAAGGTCGGGTGAGCTGTATGGGCAGCCTGGACGGGCGGGTTGCGATCGTTACCGGGGCCGGCCGCGGCATCGGCAGGTCCACCGCGCTGCTGCTGGCGCGCGAAGGGGCCAGCGTCGTGGTCAATGACCTGGGCGGTGCCGTCGACGGCTCAGGCAGGGACACCGGGCCGGCTACCGAGGTGACTGCCGAGATCACCAGCGCGGGCGGCAAGGCGGTCGCCAACGGGGCCGACGTCTCTGATCACGCGGCTGCCGAGGACTTGATCAAGAGCGCGATCAGCGAATTCGGCCGGCTCGATGTCCTGGTCAACGTGGCCGGCATCCTGCGCGACCGCATGATCTTCAACATGTCCGAGCAGGAGTGGGATGACGTCATCAGGGTGCACCTGAAGGGCACCTTCAACACCTCCAAGTTCGCGGCAGCGCACTGGCGCTCGCTGCGCGAGGAGGATGCGCAGAACCGCATCATCAACTTCACCTCCGTCTCCGGCCTGCACGGCGCGCCCGGTCAGCCGAACTATGCCGCGGCCAAGATGGGCATCGTCGGCCTCACCTGGTCCTGCGCGAACTCGCTGGGTAAGTACGGTGTCACGGCCAATGCTGTCTCTCCCGGTGCGGCGACCCGGATGACTGACTCCGTGCCGACCGAGCGCCGCCGCAGTGGCGGTCCGTTCACCGACGAGTGGTCGCCCGACAACGTCGCGACCGTCGTCGCCTACCTGGCGAGCGAGCGGTCCGGCTGGCTGACCGGCCGGATCGTGCACTCCTCCGGCTACGAGGTGTCGCTGTACAACAACCCGGCGCCGGTCGTCCGGCTGATCGGGCGCGATGCCTGGGAGATTGACGATCTAGCCGCACAGGTGGAGCGCTCGTTCAAGCCGCAGCCGGGCCGGCCGGGCTGATCCGGTCGTGACGACGAAGGCAGTCCCGGAGCCGACGCCGGAGACCCAGCCCTTCTGGGATGGCTGCGCCCGCGGGGAGCTCCTGCTCCAGCGTTGCCGCGCCTGCGGCAAGCCTTACTTCTACCCAAGGCCGGTCTGCCCGGCCTGCGGGTCAACGGACGTCGAGTGGTTCGCCGCCAGCGGCCGGGCCACCCTGTACTCCTATGTGATCAACCACCGGCCTGCGCGCGGCTTCGAGAACGACGGACCGTACGCGATCGCGGTCGTCGAACTGGCCGAAGGCCCGCGGATGATGACGAACATCACCGGCATCGCGAACACGCCCGAGGACCTCATCCTGGACATGGAGCTGCAGGTGACGTTCGAGCAGCGCGGCGAGATCAGCCTGCCCATGTTCATGCCGGTGAGCGCAGGCCGGACCGACGTGGCGGGCACCGGCCAGGCTGGAGCGAGCGCATGAGCCGTAACCAGGGCGTCATCATCGCCGGGGCAGCGGAGACCGACGAGATCGGGAAACTGCCCGCCAAGTCAACGCTCCAGCTGCACCTGGAAGCGGCCGTGAACGCCGTCGCGGACGCCGGGCTGACGATGCGGGACATCGATGGCATCGCCACCGTCAACGCGCCGGGCCCAGTACAGGTCGCGCACGCGCTCGGCATCACCCCGGCCTGGATGGACGGCACCGGCGTGGGCGGCACCTCCTTCCTGCTGCACGTCCGGCACGCTGCGGCCGCGATCCGGGCGGGGTATGCCAGGACCGTCCTGATCACCCACGGCGAATCAGGCCGGTCGAGGGTGGGCGCTACCCCGTTCCCTCGTGGTGCATCGACCATCCCCGGCCAGTTCGAGGCGCCGTACGGTACGGCCGGGCCTACCACGGCGTTCACCATCCCCGTGCTCCGGTACATGAAGGAATACGGGCTCACGCACGAGCAACTCGCCTACGTCGCGGTGGCGCAGCGCACGTGGGCCGCGCGCAATCCGCGGGCGATGTTCCGGGACCTGATCACGGTCCAGGACGTGCTCGCATCCCGGCTGGTGGCCTATCCGTTCCACCTGCTGGAATGCTGCCTGGTCACGGACGGTGGCGGCGCGCTCGTCGTGACCGCGGCCGACCGGGCGGCCGATTTCCCCAGGCCGGCCGTGCACGTTGTGGGCACCGGCGAATCGGCCGAGACGCCGATGATCTCGCAAATGGTCGATTTCACCGAGTCACAGGCGTTCCGGCTGGCGGGCCAGGCGGCGTTCGCCGAGGCAGGCATCACCACCGCGGACGTGAAGCACCTGATGATCTACGACGCGTTCGCCCACGTGCCGATCTACGGCCTGGAGGCACTCGGCTTCACCGCCAAGGGCGACGCGGGCGCCTTCATCGCGGACGGGAACACCGAGCCGGGCGGGTTGCTTCCGCTCAATACCAACGGCGGCGGGCTCTCCTACACCCACACCGGCATGTACGGCATGTTCGCCATCCTGGAGGGCGTCCGGCAGGTCCGGGGCGAGGCAGCTGCGCAGGTTCCGGCTGCCGACATCAGCGTGATCGTGGGGAACGGAGGCATGTTCGCCACCTCAGGCGTGCTGGTGCTCGGGCGCCAGGGCCGGTGACAATCGTGTCTGCGCGGGCTGCGCCGCGACCGTGCGTACTACGAGATGCCCGGAAAACCTTGCTCATGAGGTGAACTGCGCAGCGCGGGGGCTCGTGTAGCAGGCAGGCGGTTCTCGTCGATGCGGCCCGGCGGTGCGATTGCCGCCGTTGCCGCATCCGCAGGGGACCTCATGAGCCTGATTGCGCTTGTCTTCTGGATCACCACCGCCGGTGCGCGGGCTGTACCTGCTTCGATCTGTATTCCGCGAGCACGCGCAGTTGCGCGAGACGAGGACAGCGGCTCGCTGAGCAACGCCGCGAGTTGCCCGGCGGCGCGCTGCTAGCTTCGCCAGAAGACGTTCCCAGGTCCCGGCGGCGTCTGCCGGAGCTTGGTGAAGGCTACCCGCCTGCTCGCGCGCCCTTCGTGATCAGAGGGGACAGCCGCATGCGTCCTGGACACCCACAAGGACAGCCTGGACGTGATCCGCGAGCCGCATGACGAGGCCAGCAGGATCTGACCGGCTGGTCGCCTCTATCCGGCTTCCCTACCGCGACATCATCTGCCTGCACGCATGTACGTCGTCGCTTATCTGGCGCACGAACTGTTCCTGCAGTCCAATGCGAAGCAAGCCCTGCGGGAAGGACCAGACGGTCCTCGACGACGTCCGTGCCTCGCCCATGACCCTCGACTCACGAACGACATCCTCGCGGCGAAGCTGCTCGAAGATCCGGCATTGCTGCGGCGAAACGGCGTCACGCTCGACTGGGACGGCGCCTGGACTCTCCAGAAGCCGCCGGTCGACGTCGCGCAAGCCGGAGTGATCGATACATCGGTCCGCTTCGTCCAGCGGATCCCGATCAGATTGACGACGCTGCTGTCGGTCGGCCTGGACGTGTCGCGCTCCGAGGTGCGAAGGCTCATCGCCGCCGGCAGCCTCTCGTCAACGCACCGCCTCACCGGGACGGTGTCCGGCGACTTCAGCTTCACCCTCCGCCGGCATGCGGACAACCAGCGTGGCCATTAACGATCAACAGTCAAATAGGACTGAGATTAGTGCGCAACTTCGGCCGCCTCGGACAGCAAACCAGCAGGTCATCGCCCATGCAGGTCAAGCCATGCCCAAGTTGTGGCCCAAGTCAGGTCGATCTGGCTAATCGAATATGACAAGGACTTCCAGTCGGTTGCGCAGACCCGGCTACCGCCGGTCGTGCTGACCTGCCACGTGCTGCTGCCCTGCCACGTGCTGCTGGCCGGCGGCGGGCTGCTGGTATGGGCGGGTTACCTGGTCCTCGACCAGGACCGGCTGGCCTGGACGGCCGTGGCGGCCCTCTGCCTCGCCGCCACCTTCGGCATCGTGATGGCGATCCGCTGGGTGGGCGTGTACCGCGCGACCCAGTCCGCGCGCGCCGCCGCTGGCGCCGGCCACGGCCCGGACCGGCCGCGGCTAACGCTGGTGAGCCAGCAGGGCGGCCTGGCCATCGCCAGCCGCCCGGTTCGCGAGGGCCCGCCGGAACGCAACTTCCCGCTGCCGGTGGTGATCGCGCACGGTGCGTTCGCGGCCGCCACCTTAACCCTGGTGCTGCTCACCGCGCTTGGCGTCGGCGGCTGACCCGGCAGGCTGCCCTCGGCCGCCGACCCCGGCCGCCACCAGGTCCACCTCCCGCGCCAGCAGTTCCTCCATCGTCTCCCGGCGGACGCCAAGGCGGGCCTGACCGTCGGCGCAGTAGACAACCGGCGGCCGCAACGCCGCGTTGTAGTTGTTGCCCATGGTGAAGCAGTAGGCACCGGTGACGGGGACGGCGACCAGGTCGTCGCGCTGCGGGCTATTCAGCCGAACGTGCGGCGTGACGATATCCCCGGCCTCGCAGTGCCGTCCGACCAGGTCGGCTATGACTTCAGGCTCGTTCCACCGGCCGACAACCAGCGGCGAGAAGCGCTGGCCGTAGAGCGAGTGCTCCAGGTTGTCGCCCATTCCGCCGTCCACGGCCACATGCAGCTGCCCGGCCTGCTTCACGGTGACGACCCGGTAGAGAGTCAGCCCGGCCGGCCCGACCAGCGAACGGCCCGGCTCAATCAGCAATTCGACGTCCGGACCGAGATGACGATGCGCCGCCGAGACCAGCCGGTCCAGGTAGTCGTCGATGTCCGGCGCTACGTCGCCGGGTTCGTACCGCACGCCGAGGCCGCCGCCCAGGTCATAGACCTCGAACCGGCCCAGTGCGGCGAGCGCCGCCACCTCCGCCTCAAACTGGTCCAGCTCGAGGATCTGAGATCCGATGTGAGCGTGCAGACCGCGCAGGTCGATCATCGGCACGGCCCGCATCCTGGCAAGGGCCTCGGGAACCTGCTCTACCGGCACCCCGAACTTGGCTGACTTGCCGCCAGTGGCCAGGGCCGCGTGGGTCGCCGACTCGATGCCGGGACTGACGCGCAGCAGGACGGGCGTCTTGCGCTCCGCCATCGCGCCGATCCGGTCGATGTCGTCGAAGCCGTCGACGACGATGTATCCGATGCCCGCGTCGAGCGCCGCCTGGATGTCTGCATCGGATTTGGCGTTTCCGTGCATGACGATTCCCCGCGGGTCAGCCCCGCCCACCAGGCCGAGCCGAAGCTCGCCAGCGCCAACGACATCGAGCCCGAGGCCCTCACTGGTAAGGATCGACACCATCGACGGCGACGGGAACGACTTCATCGCGAAGCAGATCTGGCCGCGGGCATGGCGGCTGAGCAGGCCGGTCAGGTAAGCACGGGCCCTGGCACGCAGCGACGTCTCGTCGATGACGTACGCGGGAGTACCGAATTCAGCCGCGATCTCGGTGAGCGAGCAACCCGCGATCCGCAGGTCATTGCCATCGATCGTGGCAGTCGGCGGCAGCAAAGACAGCTCTGGCATAACCGTTAGCCCAGGTCGCAGGTGAGTAGGTCGGCCAGCGTCTCCCGGCGGATGACCGCCTCGGCCCTGCCGTGGTCGACCCAGACGACGGCCGGCCGCGGCATCATGTTGTAGTTGGACGCCATGGAATAGCCGTATGCGCCGGTGACCGGCGTGCAGACGATGTCGCCGATGGCGACCGAGGCCGGCAGCATGCCGTCGCGCACCAGGGTGTCGCCAGATTCGCAATGCCGGCCGACTACCGTAACGGCCTTGTCACGGTTCGCTTCGGCCACCCGCGGCAGGAAGACCTCGTAGCCGCTGTCGTAGAGCAATGGCCTGGGGTTGTCGCTCATCCCGCCGTCAACGGCGACGTACGTAGTCCGATCCTTGGTCGCGACGCTGCCCACCGTGTAGAGGGTAACAGCTGTAGCCGCGACGATAGACCGGCCAGGCTCGGCAAGCACGCGCGCACGCACGCCCGCTTCCTGACAGCGTTTCAGGATCGCACCGCCCCACTCCTCCATGCTCGGCGCCGTGTCAGTGGCGAGGTAACGCACGCCCAGGCCGCCGCCCACCACGAAGACCTCGGGGTCGATGGCGAGCACGAAGTCGAGCACGGAGTCCAGCGCCGACAGGAACGTGCCGATAGCGAAGACGAGGCTGCCCACGTGAATGTGCAGCCCGAGGAAATCCAGCCACTGCGACTGCGCGCACCTTCTCGACCGCGGCTTCAGCGTCACCCGTCCATAGCGGGAAGCCGAACTTCGATTCCCTGTTCCCGGTGGCCAGGAAACTGTGCGTGTGGACCTCGACCCCTGGATTGACCCTGACCAGGACTCGCGCTGTCTTGCCGAGCCCGGCGGCCACCTCGGCCGCCAGGTTGATGTCGTCGAAGCTATCCAGGACTATCCACTGAACTTCCTCCGCCACCGCGCGCTCAAGTTCCGGCCGGGTCTTGTTGTTGCCATGCAGCACGAGCTTCCCGGCCGGCACCCCGGCAGCCCTGGCCACGTAGTACTCGCCGGCAGTAGAAACATCCAGGGACATTCCGCTCTCATAGGCGAGCCGGGCCAGGGACTTGCAGAGGAAGGCCTTCGTCGCGTAGGCGACGCCGTCGCCGAAGATGTCACGGGCGCGCGTCAGGTTCTGCCGGAGATGCTCGACGTCATAGACGAATACCGGTGTGCCGAAGTCTCGCGCGATCGTCAGCAGGTCTACTCCGCCCACGGCAACCGAGCCATCGCCGGTCAGCGTGGTGGTCAGCGGCATAAGAGTTATATCGATCGGATGCATGAGCCGTCTGCTTTCTACCGGAGCCCGGCGGCCAGCCGCTGGCGTACGGCCTCGTAGCTGATGATCGCGGCCGCCGTCGACACGTTCAGCGAGTCGGCCAGCCCGAACATCGGGATTCGGATCCGGACGTCGGCGCGCTTGAGCCAGTCATCGGTCAGCCCGGTCTGCTCAGCGCCGACCGCGATCACAGTCGGGCCGGTCAGGTCGGCCTCGGTGACCAGCTGCTGCGCGTCGGGCGTCGCCGCGACGATCTGCAGTCCATGGCTGCCGACCCAGGCCAGCGCCTCCTGCGTGGCAGCCGAGGCCACTGGCACAGAGAAGACAGTCCCCTTGCTCGCCCGCACGACATTCGGGTTGGCCCAGTCGGTCACCGGATCCACGGCGATGACAGCGTCCAGGCCGGCCGCGTCCGCGGTCCGGAGTATGGCGCCGAGATTCCCCGGTTTCTCCAGCCCAGCGCACACCAGCACCAGCGGCCGCGCGGTCAGCTGCAACTGGTCGAGCCGGTCCGGCACTGCCGGAACCACGGCGAGCCAGCCGTCTGGTCCCTCCCGGTAGGAGATCTTGTCGAAGACCGGCCTGCTGACCCGGATGATCTCGGCACCCGCCGACGCTGCCTGCTCGGTGATGGCCAGCGAGCCGGGCGCGGACAGCTCCGGGCAGTAATACAGTGCCTGCGGCCGGACCCCGGCAGCCAGCGCGAGGCCTATCTCGGCGGCTCCCTCGACCAGCGTGGTGCCGTCGGCCTGATCCCGGCCGCGTCGCCGCCGTAGCGCGACAAGCTGCTTGATCCGCGGATTGGCCGGGCTGGTGATCTCCAGCTCAGCCGTCCGGCGCGGGTCAGCAGGCATGGCGCTCATGGTAGCCACCGCCCCGCTCCAGCCAGTCAGGGGCGACGACCGGAACGCCGTCGTGGCCGTCGCCGCGGTGGTGCGCACGCGGCCCGATCAGGTGTCGTAGTCGACCGTCAGCTGGTCCGAGAGCGGCAGCGACTGGCAGGTCAGCACGAAGCCGGCGGCCAGCTCAGCCGGTTCCAGAGCGAAATTGCGGCGCATCCGGACCTCGCCCGACACCAGGCGTGCCCGGCAGGTCCCGCAGACCCCGCCCTTGCACGCGAACGGCAGGTCGGGGCGCGCCAGCTGGGCACCGTCCAGGACGGGCGTGCCTGCGGCGATCCTGGTCGTGGTCGTGCGGCCGTCCAGCACGACGGTCACCTCGCAGCCGCCGGTCAGCGGCTGCTCCTCGTGCCGCTCCTGGTCGGGCGGAGCCTCCTCGACATAGAAAAGCTCCCGGTGCACCCGGCCCGCGGGCACGCCCAGCTCGCCGAGCACCGCGACGGCGTCGGTAACCATGCCATACGGCCCGCACAACCACCAGTGATCGACAGCGGATACGTCACACAGCACCGGCAGCAGCCGGCGGAGCCGCTCAGCGTCGAGCCGTCCGCTGAACAGCTCCACCTCCTGCGGCTCGCGGGACAGCACGTGCGCGAGCTGAAGGCGCACCGGATAGGTGTCCTTCAGGTCAGCGATCTCATCGGCGAACATCACCGAGTCAGCCCGCCTGTTCCCGTACAGCAGGATCACTTCGGACTGCGGGGTCGCCAGCGCCGACGCGGCGATCGACAGCACCGGGGTGATGCCCGACCCGGCGGCGATGAGGACATGGCGGCCGGGTTCCTGCAGGTCCGCCGTGAACGAGCCAGCTGGCGGCTGCACCTCGATCCGGTCGCCCGGCCGTACATCGCGAACCAGCCAGCCGGACAGCGCGCCGTCCGGCACCTCGCGGACGCCGATCCGCGGTGGCCGCCCCGCGGCGGCGCAGATCGAATAAGACCGGCGCTCGTCGGTGCCGTCCACGAAGCGCCGGACGGTCAGCGACTGGCCTGGCTCGAACCGGAATTCGTCCGTCAGCTCCGCTGGCACGTCGAAGGTCACGGCGACCGCGTCGTCGCAGAGCCGCTCGATGCCGGCGACGGTCAGCTCGTGGAACTGGCGCCGGGCCGACCGGGCGCCCTGGTCAGCCATCGTGGTCACGTCAGATCTCCTTGACGTGCTCGAACGGCTCGGCGCAGGCAGTGCACCGGTACAGGTCCTTGCAGGCCGTGCCGCTGAACGCGGCCGTTTGCCGGGTGTCCGCCGAGCCGCACGCAGGGCAGGCGACGGCTGCCGGGCTCGGGCTGAGCGTGAGCGGCACCGGCCCGGAGGTCCGGCGCGGGGCTGCGCCTGGCGGCGCGATTCCGGCGGCCGCGAGCTTCCGGCGGCCCTCGGCCGTGATCCAGTCGGTCGACCAGGCCGGACTGAGCACCATCCGGACCTCGACGTCACCGAAGCCGGCCGCGCCGAGCCGCCCGGATACGTCCTGCTGGATCTCCCGGATGGCCGGGCAGCCAGAGTAGGTGGGGGTCAGCAAGACGACGACGCGACTGCCGTCAGCGGTCACCTCGCGCAGGATGCCGAGATCGCCGACCGTCAGCATGGGCAGTTCGGGGTCTGGCGCGGAGGCCGCGACCTGCCGTGCCCGGACGAGCAGTGCCCGGCTCAGTGTGCTCACCATGTCGCCCCGGGTAGCGCGCGGGCTACGCTCTGCAGTTCGGCGAGCAGGTAGCCCATCGCCTCGGTGTGCACGCCGTCCCGACCGCCCTGACCCGATACGCCGGCCACCGCTGGCCGGTCCGGCCAGCCCAGGCCCGCCGCGGTGAGGACTTCAGCGAGCACCGCGTCGAATTCGGCGCGCAGGCCCGCAGCGGAGACCGCGACAGCTGTGCCGGCCAGCCGCTGTTCAATCTCCGTCGGCTCGAACAACTCAGCCGTGAACGGCGCGACGGCAACGAGGCCGGCCATCATCCGGGCCCGTGAATAGTCGGTGCCATCACCCAGCCTGATGAGCCATTGCGCCGCGTAGTCCCGGTGGTAGGTGATCTCCTTGACGCCTTGCGCGGCGACCGCAGCGAGCACGGGGTCCGCGGAGCCGCGCAGCCGGTCAAGCAGCGCCAGCCGCCAGGTGCTGAACACCAGCAGGCGGGCGATCAGGCCGGCGAAGTCGGCGTCGGCGATCTCAGCCAGCCGGACGTTGCGGAACTCGCGCTCGGCGCGGCCGAACGCGAAGTCGTCCTCGGTCCGGCCCGAGCCATCCGCCTTGCCGGCCCGCGTCAGCAGCAGCCGGGCCTGGCCCAGCAGGTCGAGGCCGATGTTGGCGAGCGCAGTGTCTTCCTCCAGCTCCGGTGCCCTGGCCAGCCACTGCTGCAGCCGGTGCGACATGATCAGCGCGTCGTCGCCGAGCATCAGGCAGTACGCGGCCAGGTCGGCGCCGTCGACGCCGGCCGGAACGGTGGTGTCCACGCCCGCCAGCGGGTCGGTGAAGCCGGTGCCGAACGCCCACCGGTGGCTGCTGTCGGTTTCCTCGGTGATCGCCTCGTAGGCGGTGTCGAAGCCCATGTCAGATGTGCGGAACCGAGTCGGGGATGTCATAGAAGGTCGGATGCCGGTACACCTTGTCGCCGCTCGGCGCGAAGAACGGGTCCTTCTCGTCCGGGCTGGACGCGGTGATGTCGCTGGCCCGGACCACCCAGATGCTGACACCCTCGTTCCGGCGGGTGTACAGATCACGGGCATGGTGCAGCGCCATGGTCGCGTCCGCTGCGTGCAGTGACCCGACGTGCACATGGTTCAGGCCGCGCTTGCTGCGCAGGAAGACCTCGAACAGCGGCCAGTTCGAGCGGACCTGCCCGGCTCCGGTCGCCGCCGTCTGGTCAGGGCTGGTCATGCTGCTCCTCCTGCCGCGCCTTGCGCTCCGCCTGCTTGGCCGCGTGCGCCGCCGCTGCCTCGCGCACCCACGCGCCGCCCTCATGCGCCGCGCGCCGGCTGGCGATCCGCTGTTCGTTGCAGGGCCCGTGGCCGGAGATAACGCGCTTGAACTCAGCCCAGTCCGGCTGGCCGAAGTCGTAATGCCCGCGCTCGTCGTTCCAGCGCAGGTGCGGATCGGGCAGGGTGACGCCGAGTTCGGCCGCCTGCGGGACGCTCATGTCCACGAATCGCTGGCGCAGGTCGTCGTTGGTGTGCCGCTTGATCCGCCAGCGCATGGACTGCTCGGTGTTCGGCGACTCCGCGTCCGGCGGCCCGAACATCATCAGCGCTGGCCACCACCAGCGGCTGGTGGCGTCCTGCACCATCTCCTGCTGCGCACGGGTGCCGCCCATCATGGTCAGCAGCAGTTCGTAACCCTGGCGCTGGTGGAACGACTCCTCTTTGCAGATGCGGATCATCGCGCGCGCGTACGGGCCATAGGACGAACGGCACAGCGGCACCTGGTTGCAGATCGCGGCGCCGTCCACGAGCCAGCCGATCACGCCCACGTCCGCGAAGGTCAGCGTCGGGTAGTTGAAGATCGACGAGTACTTCTGCGCGCCGGTGATCAGCCGGTTCGTCAGGTCGGCCCGGTCCGCGCCGAGCGTCTCGGCAGCTGAGTACAGGTACAACCCGTGGCCGGCCTCGTCCTGAACCTTGGCCAGCAGGATCGCCTTGCGGCGCAGCGACGGTGCCCTGGTCACCCAGTTGCCCTCCGGCTGCATGCCGATGATCTCCGAGTGCGCATGCTGGGCGATCTGCCGGATCATGGTCTTGCGATAGGCGTCCGGCATCCAGTCGCGCGGCTCGATCCGCCGGTCGCGGGCGATCGTCTCCTCGAAATGCCGCTCAAGTTCAGCGGTACCTGGCTGGTCAGCCGGTGGAGTCATCGGGCTCCCTATTAACCGATCATTCGGTCAGTAATTATACTGCGGCAAGGCAACCGGCCCGCGCAAGGCCCGTCCGCGCCGTGGTGCCGGGTACCCGGCGGTGCGCGACTCATGGCAGGCTGGAACGGTGAAGTACGCCGCTGCTAGCGAGGCCGCGGCCCGGCTCCATGGCCCGGTCCTGGCGCTGGGCCGGGGCGGGCTGGCGCACTGGATCATCCGGCTGTTCATCTGGCACGAGATCTGGCGGTTTATGCGGTTCATCTGGTTCATCCCGACCTTCGGGCCTTTCATCGCCGTGCTCATCGTCGCCGTCATCGTCGGCTTCATCATCTGGCAGCAGCAGCACAGGCAGCGCCGCCGGGCCGGCCCCGGTACCGGCCCGCGCGACTGGTAGGGCAGCCAGGATCAGGTCTTCATCGTCGCATTAATGTCCGTGACCACGTCGCCTGGCCGGACGAGGATTACCGTCGCGGCGGCACGCGAGGCAGCCCGCTGCCACCATTGCGTCGCCAGGCCGGTGAGTCCGCAACCGGACTGAAATTCAATCCGGTACCGTCCGGGTGCCAGCTCGGGCAGCGTGTATTTCCCGTTACTTGCTGCCGTGTACACCGTAGGCAGGTAGCGGGATGCCGGAATCGCGCTCACGCAGATGCCGGTGAGCGGCGTGCTGCCGGCGCCGTCCACCGCGCCGGTGATCGTGCCATCAATGCCCAGCACTCCGTCAACCCCGCCGCGCGTGTGCCCCGCCCGCACCGTGATGACGGTAGCGCTGCCCATCCCGATTGACTGGTCGAACCACTCGGCCGCCAGGTTGGCCGGGCCGTCCGAGCAGCCAGGGTCACCGAGGCGCACCTTGTAGCGGCCAGGGACCAGACTGGTGAGCAGGTATTTCCCGAACCGGCCAGTCGTCCCGTACGACTCGGCTCCGCCGGGCTGCGGAAACGCCTCGACGCACGCGCCCGGAACGCCACGGCCGCCAGGCCCGGTCACCCGCCCCGAAACTGAGCCGCCTTCGCCGAGTGCGCCATTGGCGCCTGAGCTGAGCTGGCCCGCCGTCACCCGGATGACTCCTGGCAGGCGGCGTGACGCGAGGTTCTCTGAGCCTTGCTCGCAGTAAGGCTCGGAGGCGTCTACGAACAGGTGGTAGGCGCCAGCGCTAAGCCCGACGATGCGGTACCGGCCGTGCGCATCGGTAGTGGCGCCGTTCCCGTACAAGATGCCGGGAGCGACCGCGGTGAGACAAACCCCGCGGGCCGGCGCCCCGGTAGCCTTGATGGTGATGCGACCGGAGATGCTGCCGCCGGTCGTCAGGGTCATACTGATGCGCCCCGTAGTGTGCCCCGCGCGCACAGTGACCACTCCTGGGAAGCGGGCAGCGGCGACACCGGTTCCGCAGCCGCTGGCTGACACCGTGTACTTGCCAGGAGCAAGCCCAGGGATGTCATAAGGGTCCCCGAATGTGTCCCCGCCGCCGGCATATCCGGTCCGGTCGTTGATAGCAGTGATGCAAGCGAAGTTTGCCGGCTGGCCCTGATAGCTGACTTCGCCCGTGATCGATCCGCCCGGCGTAACCACCGCGTTGATGCCAGATATCGTCAAGCCGGCGGGCACGCTGATCAGGCCGGCGGTGTTGTCCGTTGGCTGGGACTTGAACCACTGCGGCGCGGCGACATTGCTCGGCCCCTGGCAGCCGCTGTAGAACGCGACGGCGTACTGGCCGGCTCCGAGGTTGCTGATCGAATACGTGCCCATGGCGGTTACAGCCTCGGCGCCCAGATCGGCAACGGGAAGGTCGAAGTACTCCGGGCTGACCACCGTCACGCACACTCCGGTGAGCTTCTTCCCGGCAGGCGTAGTCACCTCGCCGCTAATGGTCGAGCCCGGCAGCATCGCAGCGTTGATCCCGCTGGTGTCGTGGCCCGGGGTGATTCGCAGGCTGACCGCCGCACCCTGGCTCGACACATGCGGGTACCACTGCGGCGCGAAGCTGCCCGTGCTGCCGCAGCCGCCGGCGAAGCCAATTGTCACCTGGCCAGCCGCGAGCTGATCCATCCGGAACTGACCGTTTGCGCGGGAGGCAGCAAAGTCCCCGTTGCCGTCGCCAACGCAGATGCCACCTAGCGGCTTGCCGTTCGCCGCGTCGGTAACCTTCCCCGACACTATGCCGCCAAGCTGCAGATAGATGTTGATGCCCGCGACCGTTTTGCCGTCCGTCACCTTGATCCGAGCGGGATAGTAGGCCGTCGTGTAATTTCCGTTGTTATTGCAGCCGGGGTTCACCCCGACCCCGTAGCGCCCAGCGGGAATGCCCTGCAGCAGGTAGCTGCCGTCCGGCCGCGAGGACGTCAGCGGGAGGTTCGCGAATAGGTTGCCGGCCGAGTATGCCCAGACGCACATGCCCCCGATGGGCTTGCCGGACTTGTTCACTAGCCTGATGTGGCCGCTAATGCTGCCCAGCTTGGTGAGCTTGCCGTTGATGCCGCGTGTCACCCGGCCGAATCTGACTCGCACCGGCTTCGCGTTATTGAGGCTGGCGGCGTCCGGCCACCAGGCCGCAGCGTAGTCGGAAGCCTGGCCGGTGCAGCCGGGCACGAACGACACACGGTAACCGCCTGCATCAAGGCCCTGGATCCGGTAGCTGCCGTTGGCGGTCGTGATGGTCTGGCTGACCTCATTCCCCTTCGGGGTGGTGAGCACGACGCAGACGCCCTTCAGCTTCCGGCCCGCCGTGCTGCTGACGCTGCCAGTGACTTGTCCTTGCGGACGCATGACGGCGTCGATGCCGGAAATCGTCTTGCCCGTCCGCACCCGGAGGACGGCCGCTGGCGCGCTAGCGAATTTGTCCTTGTACCACTCCGGCGCCCATGGGCCGGTGGGAAAGAAGCCGTTACACGACGAGGTGAACTCGACGCGGTAGTTGTAGCCAGACGGGGCCATCACCCGGTAAGTGCCGTTCTTGGCGGTCTGCGAGCCGACACCACCCCAGCTGGTCGTCAGGTTGACGCATATCCCGGCCAGCGGATGTCGCGACGCGCTGGTCACCTTGCCGGTGACGGTGCCTTGCGGCTCACTGCGAGCCCCGGCGCGGGGCAGGCGGTGACCGGTCCTCATCGTGCTTGGCCGTGGCACTATGACGCCCGCAGCGGCCAGGGCGGCCCGCCGAGACTGCGCAGCCGTGGCCGGCCACATTGTTTCCGGCGCCAGCGTGGTCAGCGGGCCGGCCGTGATCTGCGCCGTCCTGACTGGCAAGTACCGGCCTGGCGAGCGGCAATCCCGGTACTCGACCATGTACCTCCCGGCCCGGGCGACGGACAGCCGGTACCGGCCGTCAGCCGAGGTCATCGCGAACGACGGGCCGGCCCGGCCGCCGTCACGCAGATACCGGTTAGCCCGCGACCACTGCTGGCGAGCACGGTGCCAACAACCAGGTGCACCGATCCAGCCACGGCTGGACCGTTGCCGGCGGCGGCAGGCGCGGACGCGCGCTGGAGGCCAGCAGCGTCAGCCGCTCCGCCCCAGCCCGCGACGATCGCAGTTGTACACGTCAGCGTCGCGGCCACAGCGAAGGCACGCGGGAGTCGAATCCGGTTCACGGCCGGATCATATGACGCCTATTTACCTTAAAGATAGATTCTTAGCGAATGAGATTATTAGCCCCAGCGCCTTCTCGTCGCGTATGTCACTCTGGCGGCCATTGCTTCGCGACCATGGTGAGCACGTCGTACTTGGCCACTGAGGCGCCGTCCTGATTGGTGACATCGGTGTCCCAGCGCACCTCGCCGTGCCCGGCATCTTCCCGCGGGATGATCTGCTTACAGGTCAGCGTCACCGTCAGCTCGTCACCCGGATAAACAGGAGTAAGGAACCGCAGGTTCTCCACGCCGTAGTTGGCGAGTACCGGGCCCGGATCGGGATCGACGAAGAGACCTGCCGCGAAGGACAGCACCAGGTAGCCGTGCGCTACCCGGCCGTCGAAGAACGGGTTGGCCCGCGCCGCCTCCTCGTCCATATGCGCGTAGAACGTGTCGCCGGTGAACTCGGCGAAGTGCTCGATGTCCGCCAGCGTGACGTGCCGAGGGCCGGCCACGACGGTGTCGCCGGGCCGCAGGTCGGCAAGCGACTTGCGGAACGGGTGCCCGCCACTCGCGTCGCGGGCCGCGCCCGGAACCCACTGGCCGGTGACCGCGGCCAGCACTCGAGGGCTGGCCTGCACCGCGGTGCGCTGCATGTAGTGCAGTACGCCCCGGATGCCGCCCAGCTCCTCGCCACCGCCCGCCCGGCCCGGACCTCCGTGCACCAGCGGCGGCAGCGGTGAGCCATGCCCGGTCGACTCCGCGGCGTCATCGGTGTCGAGCACCAGCAGCCGCCCGTGCCACGGCGCCAGGCCCAGCACCACGTCGCGGGCGAATGCAGCGTCACCCGTGACGACCGACCCGGCCAGGCTGCCCCGCCCGCGCGCGGCCAGCTCGATGACCTCATCGGTACCCGCATAGCCCAGGATCGTCGCTACCGGGCCGAAGGCCTCGATCTGGTGCGGCTCAGCCCGGCTCGCCTCGTCGCAGCGCAGCAGCAACGGCGAGATGAACGCACCGCGCTCCGCATCGGCGCCGACCACCTCGACCTGCTCGGGATCGCCGAACACCAGCCGTGCCGCGCCGAGCAGGCCCTTGACGCTACGGCGGACCTCCTCGCGCTGCTCCAGGCTGGCCAGCGCGCCCATCCGCACGCCTTCCGCCGCCGGGCTGCCGACGACAATCTTGGCGAGCCGTTCCCGGACCGCCTCGGTCACCGCATCAGCCAGCTGGAACGGAACGAGGACGCGACGGATCGCAGTGCACTTCTGGCCCGCCTTGACGGTCATCTCGGTGACCAGCTGCTTCACGTACAGGTCGAACTCGGCGCTGCCGGGCCCGGCGTCCGGGCCCAGGATCGAGCAGTTGAGCGAGTCGGCCTCGGCGTTGAATCGCACCGCCCGGCCGACTACCACCGGATGCGCCCGCAGCTGCCGCGCGGTCGACGCCGACCCGGTGAAAGAGACCAGGTCCTGCTCGGTCAGATGGTCGAACATGTCCCCGACGCCGCCGCAGACCAGCTGCACGGACCCCTCCGGCAGCAGTCCGGATCCCACCATCAGCTCGACGAGCCGAGCCGTCAGGTAGGCGGTCTGGCTGGCCGGCTTGATCAGGCTCGGCACTCCGGCCAGGAACGCTGGCGCGAACTTCTCCAGCGGTCCCCAGACCGGGAAGTTGAAGGCGTTGATCTGCACGGCCACGCCACGCCGCGACGTCATGATGTGCTGCCCGGCGAACTGGCCCGACTTGCCCAGCGGTTCCACCGGACCGTCCAGGCAGACGGTGTCATTGGGCAGCTCACGGCGGGCTTTGCTGGCATAGCCGAGCAGCACGCCGATGCCGCCGTCGACGTCGAACCTGGAGTCGCCGAGCGTCGCTCCGGTCCTGGCCGACAGCGCGTACAGCTCGTCACGATTCTCGCGCAGCAGTGAACCCAGGGACTTCAGCAGCCCGGCGCGCTGGTGGAAGGTCAGCTCGGCGAGCGCCGGCCCGCCGACTGCCCGGCCGTAGCGCAGCGCGCCGGCCACGTCCAGGCCGTCGGCCGAGATCCGGGCAACTTCCTCGCCGGTGACGGCATCGAGCACCGGCCGTCCCGCACCCGTCCCGGCAGTCCAGTTCCCGCTCAGATAACTCGGTAGCAGCGCCATTGCCAGCTCCTTGCCCGCCGTACTTTCTGACCGGTCGTTCGGTAAGATATCTTGTCCGCATGGCTGATGGCCAGGCCGGCATCGCCCGGCCCGCGGGCGGTAAGCCGGCGGCGCGCCGTGGCAGACCGGGATACGACCTGGAGTCCCTGCTGGCGATTGCTGTCGCGGTCTTCAATGAGCGCGGTTATGACGGCACCAGCATGGAGGATCTTTCTCGCCGGCTCGGCATTTCCAAATCCTCGATCTACTACCACGTGAGCAGCAAGGAAGACCTGCTCGCGATGGCCCTTGATCGCGCCCTGGACGGCTTGTTCGCGGTCGCGGACGAGGTCACTGCCAGCGACGAGCCAGCCATCGAGCGGCTGGAGCGACTCGTCCGCGGCAGCGTCTTCGTGCTCGCCGATCGGCTGCCATACGTCACGCTCCTGGTCCGGGCCCGCGGCAACACTGCCACCGAGCGGCGCGCCCTGGCACGCCGGCGCCAGTTCGATGACATCGTCGCTGACCTGGTCAAGCAGGCAGAGCGAGACGGCGACATCCGGCCTGACGTCGACCCCGCGATCACCGCACGGCTGCTTTTCGGGCTGGTCAATTCCCTGGTGGAGTGGTACCGGCCGGGCCGCGGCGCACAGGCCGCTGCCCGCAGCCTCAGTGATGCGGTCTGCGCGGTGGCCTTCGACGGACTACGCATCCGCCGGGAACTCACCGGCTGAACGTTTGCGGGATAGCTGCTGCGCACACGCGACACCTGACGCGCAAACGTCGGCGGCTATCTGCCGATGGCGGACAATAGCGCGCGCTCGGCCTCGGTCAGCCCGGCAGCTACCGTGACCGCCCGGACGTTCGCGCGCACCTGCTCGGGCTGCGTCGCGCCGAAGAGCAGCGTCGTGACTGACGGGTTGACCAGCGCGAACGCCATCGCCAGCTGCGCGGGCTCGTAGCCAAGGCCGGCCGCCAGCGCAGCAAGCTCACGGCCGGCCACCACCCCGGCGGCGTAACGCGGCTGGTCGAGCCGCCCGGCGGCCCGGCCAGCCGCCTCGCCGGCGGCGTACTTACCGGTCAGGACTCCGCCCGCGAGCGCGTAGGAGGCGACGATCGCGATACCGCGCGCCGCCGCGATCCGCTGCATCTCCGGGTCCTCGACCACGCTGCGGGTGACCAGGCTGTACGGCGGCTGAGTTGCGCACGGGCCGACGTTGCCCGCTCGCAACGCGAGCTGCCACGCCTGCTCCATGAGCGCCGGAGGCCAGTTCAGCGTGCCCCACGCACGGGCCAGCCCGGCGTCGAGCAAGCCGCTGATCATCCCGATCGCATCCTCGAGCGGGACACCGTCAGGCGGGACGTCGGAGTAGATCAGATCGATGTGATCCAGGCCCATCCTCCGGAGCGATCCGGTCAGCTCCTCGGCGGGCGCCTGCGCTGGCCAGAACTCCCACCACAGCTTGTTCGACACGACGACCTCGTCGCGACGCCAGCCGGCCGCCCGGAATAGCTCGCCGAACACGATCTCCGAATATCCGGTCGGGATCGGCGCATCGCCAGTCTCATCGTTGTAGCGGGCATCGTCGAGGAAGTTGATGCCGGCCTGCTGGGCAGCTCGCATCACGGCCAGCCCCCGGTCGCGCGGTATCCGCTCATAGGTGCGCCAGGATCCGAGCGCCAGCCGGCTGACCCGCAGGTCACTGCGACCGAGCGGGACTACCGGCAGCTCTGCCGGGATGGATGACATTCAGGCGGCTCGCTATCCTGTCGCCACCTCAGTAGCCGTACCTGATTGAGCTGGCCCAATCGCGGCGAACCCGCTACCGCGGCTGGCGATGGTGTTCGGGCCGTCGAATCCGCCGACGGCGGTGTCCACGACCGGCGTGCCCTTGTTGGTCCCGTTGGCCAGTGTCACGATCACGCCGTAGTAGGTCGATCCGCCCAGCTCCTCGCCGGCTGCGCGGCACAGGCCGCCGACGCACTCGATGCCGGTGACGTCCGCGGACTCCGTCTGCGTGTGGGTCGCGACGCCGTTCTTCACGGTGACCACGATCCCCGCCGCATGGCCGGCGAACCCGGCTGTGTAGCACTTCGACGCGCTGACGCAGGACGCGCCGTAGAAGAAGTCGTTGCCCACCAGGTGCTGCTTGCCGGTCTTGCCGTGGGTCATAGTCAGCAGGAATCCGGCCGTCTTGGGGAACTTGAGGTCGTAGTAGCCGACTGCCAGGCAGCTGGCCTTCTTGCAGGCGATGCCCTCGACGATGGTGTCCGTTGACCCTTTCGCGCCGGCCACCTTGTGCACTGACAGCTTCGCTCCGTTCCAGGTCCCGATCTCGATGGCGGCGGGCGTGACGAAGATGTTGTTGCCGACGACGCCGCACGAGCTCATGCTGGCGCAGGAGATCCGGCCGATCGACGCCCCGAAGGGCTCGTTGACCTTGAGCGCCCTGGTGACCTTGCCGGTCGAGCCGATCCGCACCAGCACCAGGTTGGCGCCGCCGTTCTGCGGGCCGATTGCCCAGCACCCGGCGCTGGACGGGCAGCTGACTGCGTAGAGCGACTCGGATGAGGCCACCGTGGTCACCCGCGACTGACGGCCGTTGGTCAGTGTCACGACCTGCCCGTGGTGAGCCCCGTAACCGACGGCTACGCACCGGGAGGCTGTCAGGCACGAGATCGCGCCCTCGATTCCGCTGATCTTGTGATTGCTGACGGACGTGGCAGCGGCCTGAGCCGCGCCGGTAGCCGACAGCGCAACCGCGCCGCCGGCCAGTAGACAAGCAGTCCCCACCCTGGCCGTTAGCCGGACAATTCCTCGAAGCCGCATGGGAGTGATGGTAAGGGCGGATAACCCGGCGGACTAGAGTTTCCGCTGCGCACGCTGGCATGATGCGCTTCATAACTGACCTTTTGAGGGGAACCGTGGCGGTGCCGAACAGCAGCAACGAGGGTGCTCGTAACTCCGGCGACCTGTTCGCGGTGGCCGGAAAGGTCGCCGTTGTCACCGGAGGCTCGCGGGGCATCGGGGCGATGATCGCCGCGGGCCTGGTCCAGGCCGGCTGCCGCGTCTATATCACCGCGCGGAAGAAGGAGGCCTGCGACGCCAAGGCCGCAGAGCTGGCCGCCTTCGGCGAATGCATCTCCGTCCCGCTCGACCTGGCCGCCGCCGGCGGTGCGGACGGACTGGTCCGGTATCTCGGCGACCACGAGGACCGGCTGCACATCCTGGTCAACAACGCGGGCGCTACCTGGGGCGCGCCGCTGGCGGAGTACCCGCTGGACGCCTTCGACAAGCTGTGGAACATCAATGTGAAGGCGCTGTTCGAGCTGACCGTACGGAGCCTGCCGATGCTGCGGGCCGCGGCCACCCCGGACGACCCGGCCCGGGTGATCAACATCGGCTCGATCGACGGCCTCGGCGTGCCGAGCATGGAGACCTACGCCTACAGCACGACGAAGGCGGGCGTGCACATGCTTACCCGCCACCTGGCCAGCAAGCTCGCCGCCGAGTCGATCACCGTCAACGCGATAGCGCCCGGCCCGTTCGACAGCAAGATGATGGCGTTCGCGCTGGACGACCCGCAGACCAGGGCCGCGATCTCGGCCAGCGTGCCGCTCGGCCGGGTCGGCCATCCCGACGACGTGGCAGGCACGGCGATCTTCCTGGCGTCACGGGCTGGCCGCTACCTGACGGGCACGGTGATCCCCGTCGACGGTGGCCTGGCCAACCTGCGGCGCTGACGCCCTCCGGGGCTTCCTCCGTCCGGCGCTGCTCCCGGCGGCGCTGACGCCCTGCGGCGCTGACGCCAGCCGCTAGCTGGCCGCGAGCGCAGCGCCGATGCGGCGCAGCTGGGCCGTAGCGCCGCCGAGTGCGAATTCGTAGTACGTGGCTGCGGCAAAGTACCGGTGCACGTCGCCATCGAGGTCGATGCCGACGCCGCCGTGCACGTGCACGGCCGTGTGCGCGACCCGGTGCCCGGCCTCCGCCGCCCAGAACTTGGCCGTTGCTATCTCGGTGGCAGCAGGCAATCCGGACGCCAGCCGCCAGGCGGCCTGCCACAGCGTCAGCCGGATCCCGTCCACGTCGATGAAGGCATCGGCGAGCCGCTGCGCGACGGCCTGGAATGCGCCGATGGGCTTGCCGAACTGCTCCCGGCTGCGTGCATACGCCGCGGTCAGCTCCAGCGCCCGCTCGGCGACACCCAGCTGCAGCGCGCACAATCCGACCGTGGCGTGCTCGACCAGCCACGCTGCTGCCTCCGCGCCGTCAGCGCCGACCAGCCGGTCTGCTGGCAGCCGGGCACCGGTCAGCTCCAGCACGGCAGTACCGTCACCACCAGTGACCTGCTGGTGGCGGACGTCCACGCCAGGGTCGCCGGGCTCGACAAGGAACACGGCCACCCCGGCTGGCGTGCGGGCCGGCACAAGCAGCACATCCGCTATGGCCCCGGCCGCAACGGTGGTCTTGGTGCCGGTCAGCAGCCAGCCATCCGCCGTTTGCTGCGCCGTAGTGCCGGGACAGCAGGGGTCATCGCCGTCTTCCTCGGCCAGCGCCGCTGCCAGGATGACGTCGCCCCGCCCGGCTGGCTCGGCCCACCGCTGCTGCTGCTGCGGCGTGCCGAACCTGGCCAGCGCCGACGCACCGAGCACGATCGACGCAAGGTACGGCACCGGCGCAACCGCGCGGCCGACCTCGATCAGCACGCTGCACTGCTCCAGCAAGCCGAGCCCGGCGCCACCCAGTCGTTCGGGTAGTGCGGCCGACAGCACGCCCGCGCCTGCGAGCGCTGCCCACAGCCCGGCATCGAACCGGATGTCCCACGCCTCAACCTCCCGCAGCCGTTCCGACGTGGCCAGGTCCGTCAGGATCTGGCGGCTCAGCGCGCCGAGATCGTCCTGTGCCTGCGTCAGCGTGAAGTCCATCGTTCCCCTCTTCCAGGGTTTCGGGGGCTACCTGCGGTTGAGCGGCTGGGGTTGCGGTCGCTACCTGCGGTTGAGCGGCAGCCCGAGAGCCGCCGCGCCGATGATGTCGCGCTGCACCTCGTTGGTGCCGCCCCCGAAGGTGAGGATCAGCGCCGAGCGGTGCATCCGCTCGATCCGGCCGGCCAGGAGCGCACCTGGCGAGCCGGTCCGGACCCCGGCGTTGGCGCCCAGCACCTCCATCATCAGCCGGCACGCCTCGATCGTGAGCTCGGTGCCGTAGACCTTGGTCGCCGACGCGACGGCCGGCCCCGGCGACCCGGCCTGGGCCGCGATCCGCCAGTTCTGCAGCTTCAGGAATTCGGTCTTGGCGTGCACCCGCGCCAGGTTGACCTGAACCCATTCCTGATCGATGACCCGGCTGCCGTCGGCCCGCTTGGCTGCCCTGGCCCAGTCGGTGACCTCGGCGAGCGCGACCTGCAGCGGTGCCGCGGAGGTCAGCGCTACCCGTTCGTGGTTGAGCTGATTGGTGATCAGCGACCAGCCCTTGTTCTCCTCGCCCACGACGTTCCCCGCCGGGACCCGGACGTCGGAGTAGTAGGTGGCACTGGTAGTCACTCCCGCGACGGTGCGCACCGGGGTCCAGGAGAACCCGGCCGCGTCCGTCGGCACCATGATGATCGACAGGCCCTTGTGCCGCAGGGCGTCGCGGTCGGTCCGGCAGGCCAGCCACACGTAGTCGGCGTACTGGATCAGGCTCGTCCACATCTTCTGGCCGTTGATGACATAGCTGTCACCGTCTCGGACCGCCCTGGTCCGCAGCGACGCCAGGTCCGTGCCGGCCCCCGGCTCGGAGTAGCCGATCGAGAAGTGCAGTTCCCCGGCGGCGATGTCGGGCAGGAAGCGCGCCTTCTGCTCCGGCGTCCCGTAGCGCATGATCGTCGGGCCGACCGTGTTGATGGTCAGAAAGGGAACAGGTACGCCTGCGATCGCTGCCTCGTCGGTGAAGATCAGCTGATCCAGCACCGACCGGTCCTGGCCGCCATACTCGGCCGGCCAGCCGATCGCCAGCCAGCCGTCCTTGCCGAGCTGCCGGACCACCCGCTTGTAGGCCGTCCCATCGCCGTACTCTCCGTCACTGCTGGCTAGCCTGGCACGCAGGTCCGGGGTCATCAGGCCGGCGAAGTACTCGCGCAACTCCGCGCGAAGCTGCTCCTGCTCGGGCGTGTAGCTGATCTGCATCCGTGCCCCTGCCGCTCAACTAGAACGTGTTCTAGCAAATAGTAGCCGAACGGCCTGCCGGTACCCAGGTCACTGCGGCATGCGGCGCGGGTACCGGTGACGTTTGAAGGGCGCGGCTAGCGACGGCGGCGGCGGTAGGCGGGCAGGGCAGGTCCCTGGCCGGTGAGATGAAGTGCCAGCAGCGCAAGCCCGGCCAGCATCAGGCTGAACGGCGCGAACACGGCATCGGTGGAAATGCCTGCGGCATTAATGATGAAGGCGATCGCGAACAACAGGGCCGCAATGGCAGCAAGCATGGTTCCGCTCCTTAGCGAGGCAATGCAACGGTTGCCAACTTCCCGGCGGGGAGCCTTGTATGCGGCGGCTTTCGATGCGGCCGCTGGCCCGCTGGCCCGGCTCAGCCAGTGCCCTCGTCACTGATCAGCCAGCGTCCGTCGACCTTGGCCAGCCAGTACTCCCAGTAATGCGGGCCATCGGCGAACGACGGGTCGTTCTTCCACCAATGGCTCCGGTAGACGAAATTGGTGGCCACGCTGTACTGCTCGCCATTCGGTTCCTGAGCGGCGTAGGACAGGGTACCGATTCGGATGTCGGTGATTCTCGCGGTGCTGCCCAGCCACATCTGCGTCGTGCTGCGCATGGCCGGGGCGGACAGAGCTTCGGCGGTGGCGCTGTCGTGAGCGTCGAGTGCACGCAGGTAGGCAAGGACCACTTGCCGTTGCGAGGCAGTCGGCGGCGGCATGGCTACCGCGTATTTCTGTCGCCACGGCCCGTACCACCAGGCCGCTAGCCCGAGGATGCACGCCAGTGCGACCGCGACGGCCAGCGCTGCGATGCGAAGTCGCCTACCGCGCTGTATCGCCATCCACCCCGCCCGTCTTCGCCTCGGATCCGCGCGGCGCCCGCTCTGCGCATCCCCGGTCAGGTTAGGCGAAACCAGCCGGGTCACGCACGACAGCCGGGCGCCGGCTTAAATAGAACGTGTTCTAGGGAGGCAGCCGATGGCTGAGGCTTACATCGTTGACGCGGTCCGTACCGCCGTCGGCAGGCGCGGCGGCGGACTTTCCCTGGCGCATCCGGCCGACCTGGGCGGTCACGTCATCAGCACGCTGCTTGCCCGCACCGGTCTTGACCCGCTGGCCGTGGACGACGTCGTTTTCGGCTGCGTCGACGCCATCGGGCCGCAGGCTGGCGACATCGCCAGGACCGCATGGCTCGCGGCCGGCCTGCCGGAAGAAGTTCCGGGTGTCACCATTGACCGGCAGTGCGGTTCATCTCAGCAGGCCGTGCACTTCGCGGCGCAGGCGGTGATGAGCGGAACGGCTCATGCCGTGGTGGCCGGCGGCGTGCAGAACATGTCCCAGATACCGATCGCGGCAGCGATGCTGGCCGGCCAGCAGTATGGCTTCGCCGACCCGTTCAGCGGCTCAGCAGGCTGGCTGGCACGGTACGGCGACCAGGAGATATCCCAGTTCCGCGGCGCGGACCTGATCGCGCAGAAGTGGGGCATCGGCCGGCCGGAGATGGAGGCCTACGCCCTGGCCAGCCATCAGCGGGCAGTGCTGGCGATCGATAGCGGAGCGTTCGCTGGCGAGATCACTGCGTTCGGCGGATTGTCCGTCGACGAGTGCCCGCGCCGGGATACCTCGCTGGAGCGGATGGCCGGGCTGCGGCCACTACGCGACGACGGCCTGATCACCGCGGCCCTGTCGAGCCAGATCGCCGATGCGGCTGCCGCCGTCCTCGTCGTCTCGGCGGCCGCGCTGACCGAGCACGGCCTGACGCCGCGGGCCCGGATTCACCACATCAGCGCGCGGGGAGCCGACCCGGTGCTCATGCTCACCGCCCCGATTCCGGCGACCGCGCATGCACTGAAGCTAACCGGGCTGTCCATGGACCAGGTCGACCTGGTCGAGATCAATGAGGCCTTCGCCAGCGTCGTGCTGGCGTGGCAGCGGGAGACCGGCGCCGACCTGGACCGGGTCAATGTCTGCGGCGGCGCGATCGCGCTCGGCCATCCGCTGGGCGCGACTGGCGCGCGGCTGCTGACCACGCTGCTGAACTCGCTGGAGCGGACCGGCGGCCGCTACGGCTTGCTGACCATGTGCGAGGGCGGTGGCCAGGCGAACGTGACCATCATCGAGCGGATCTAGCGAAGTCGAGCGCGTCTGTCGCAAGCTCCAGCCAGTCCACTGCGGATTCGGGAGCGAGGCTCAGCCACTCGCGCATCGGCGTGCCCTTGTTCGCGTCGAAGGCGACACCGTCACCGGACGCGATCAGCGCGGTCACCCGGTCGGCGGGGAGCTTGACCACCAGCCGGCCGCGCACCAGCATCGCGAAGATCTTGCCGTGGAAGCGAAGCGCACCCCGGCCGAAGCCGCTGCCGCCGCGTGGCGGCGTCACCCCGTCGATGCCGATGAGGTCATCGACGAGGTCCTCGTAACGCTCCCGGACGTCTGCCACGGATCTGAGGCTAGACCGGGCCACCGACATCGCGCGGCGCCGCAGCCGGGCCTTGGACCGATTCTGGCTCCGCAAATGGGTCATTACCGGGGCGCTGCAGCGACCAGAATCGATGAAAAGCGGTCCCAGCCTCACCACCAGACGCCGCGAGCCCGGCCACCCGGCCGGGCTCGCGGCACCGCAGTCAGCTAGCGCAGCCGGGCGGCCGCGTCGCGCAGCGCCTCGTCCAGAGGCGTCGGCTCCAGCCCGAACGCCTCCGTCGTCGCGCTCGAGTCGATGACGAACGGCCGGGTGAACTGATACCGCGTGGTCCGCAGCTCCTTCACCAGGGGCGAGAACAATCCCGTCGTCCACATGACCGGGTACGGGATAGCCATCACCTTGGCCTTCGGCGCGCCGTTAACTTCGGCGAACCGGGTCGCCAGCTGCCGGACGGTGAGAGCGGGATTGGTCGGGACGAGCCACACCTGGCCGAACGCCCGCTCGTCGGTGGCCGCCGTCACCAGGGCGCGAGCCGCATCGGTGATGGAGGTCCAGCTGTGCGGAACGTCCAGCGGGGCCGGCGAGTACGCGCGCTTGCCCGCCAGCAGCGGCTTGCCTATGACCGTCGACAGCACCGAGTTGGCCTCGATGTAGTCACTCGCCCGCACCTCAGTCGCCCGGATGCGGCCAGCCTCGTGCAGGGCCAGCGCTTCGCGCCACATGTCGGCCCGCATCCGGAGCTTAGGATGCGTGGCGGCCATCGGGGTCTTCTGGGTGATCGGCCCGTCCACGGGCCCGTAGCCGTACAGGTTGCTGATCGCGGCCAGCACCGCGCCACTGCGCTCGGCCGCCGTCAGCAGCGCGGAGTGCAGCGGCGGCCAGTCGGTGAACCACTGGTGGTACTGGGGGCTCGCGCAGTTATAGAGTGCCGCGGCTCCGGTGGCCAGCGAGGTCAGTTTCTCCGCGTCGGTCGCGTCCGTCGCCACCAGCTCGATCGATGCGTGCTGCGGCCCGGTCCCGTGCCTGCTGACGACCCGAACCTGCTCGCCGCGGTCGGCGAGCAGCAGCGCGGCCTGCGTTCCGACTGCCCCAGCCCCGACGATTACGTGCATCTTGTCCATCTCCTCTGATCAGTGGTCGTACTAGCCTTTCATTGCGAGAGCAGTGCTCTCTGTTAAGACCAACGATCTCACATCACCACGCCAAATGCAAGAGCAGTGCTCTCGAACATGTGCAATAATCTCTTACATGCCCGCAGCATCAATCAGAGCTCGCGTCCGCGCCGAGATGACAGCGGAGATCAAGGCGATCGCGCGTCGGCACCTGCAGACCGACGGAGCGAACCTGTCGCTGCGCGCCGTCGCCCGCGACATGGGCATGGTGTCGTCGGCGGTGTACCGGTACTTCCCCAGCCGTGACGATCTGCTGACCGCGCTGATCCTCGACGGGTACAACTCGCTCGCGGACGCCGTGGAGGCGGCGGACGCGGCCGTGACCGACCGGACCCGGCTCCGGGATCGCTGGCTGGCGACAGCTCGCGCGGTCCGGGCCTGGGCGCTGGCCGCGCCCGCGGAGTACGCGCTCCTCTACGGCAGTCCGGTGCCGGGCTACGCGGCGCCGCAGGAGACCGCGGCCGCGGCCACCAGGATCGCGCTCGTCCTCGTCCGCATCCTGGCTGACGGCCATGCGTCAGGCGCGCTGACCGACGAGCAGCGCGCGCCGGCGCCTGGCCGGCTCGACCAGGCCATCGCTGCCGACCTGGCCAGGGTCCGCGACGACATCGCGCCGGGACTGCCCGAAGGCCTGCTGCTGCTCGGCATGACAGGCTGGATCCAGCTGTTCGGCACTGTCAGCTTCGAACTGTTCGGTCAGTTCAACAACGTCATCTCGGCCAGGGACGAATTCTTCGACCAGCAGATGCTGCTGGCAGCCGATCTGCTAGGCCTCTGACGGGAACAGCCGTACGGCCGCGGTGGTTCGGACAACGGGCGGTCGGCCGGAGCGAGGGAGCTGACATGACGGCGCAGTGGCGTGACCAGATCGGGCGATTCGGCGTGTGGCGCCGCGCCGACCAGACGACCCCGGACATCGCGGCGGGACTTGAAGCGCTCGGCTATGGTGCGGTCTGGCTGGGCGGCTCGCCCGATGGTGATCTCACCGTGGTAGACCGGCTGCTGGCCGCCACGACCAGCCTGACTGTTGGCACCAGCATCGTGAACATGTGGAAGGACGACGCCGCCACCGTCGCGCAGTCATTCGGGCGGATCGAGGGCAGCTTCCCGCACCGGTTCATCCTCGGTGTCGGGGCCGGCCACCGCGAGGCGACCGCAGAGTACGCCAGCCCGTACCAGACCCTGGCGACCTATGTCAGTGACCTCCTCGCGGGCGGCGTACCGGCGGACAGCCTGGTGCTGGCGGCCCTGGGTCCGAGGGTTCTCAGCCTCGCGGGCGAACGCGCCGGGGGTGCCATCCCCTATCTCGTCCCGCCTGCCCATACCAAGCTGGCGCGCGAGATCCTCGGACCCGCACCGCTGCTGGCGCCCGAGCATAAGGTCGTGCTGAGCACCGACCTTGCCGAGGCACGCAGCCTCGGCCACAAGCGGGTCAGCAACCCCTACCTCGGCCTGGTGAACTACACCTCGAACCTGCGGCGGCTCGGCTTCACCGAGGCGGACCTGGCCGACAGCGGCAGCGACGCGCTCATCGATGCGCTGGTCGCGCACGGCAGCTCCGATCAGGTCGCTGCGCAGCTGGCCGGCCATCTGGAGGCCGGAGCAGATCACGTCTGCATCCAGCTGCTGACGGATTCCGACACCGATCCCATGCCCGGGTACGCAGAGCTAGCTGGCGCGCTCGGACTCTGACCACGATCAGCTCGCCGGATAGCGGAGATCTCCGGCCAGTTGTCAGCGTGCTCAGGCCGGATCGCGAACTTCGCCGTAATAAAGATCATGAGATCTCCCAACGGTCGGGACTTTCAGGATCCCGCCAGACCGGCGCGCCGGGCTGGGGCGCAGCTGTCTCAGAAAGTTCCAACTGCGGGCGGCGCAGCGGCGTCTCTACTGACGCAATTGCCGCTAAGGAGGAACTGCGATGAAACTAACCATGCTGGGCCGCACCACGCTGGGCCGCACCGTTGCTGCCACCGCCATCACGGCGACAGCGATCTTCGTTCCGGCCGTCGCGCTCGCGTCGTCGGGCGCGGCCAGCGCACCAGCGGCTGCCGCCGTCCGCTGCCCCCGTGGCCACCTCACCTCGTGGCTCGGCGTGCCGGGCGATGGTGCGGCAGGCAGCACGTTCTACCAGCTTGAGATCTCCAACACCTCGGGCCAGGCGTGCTCGCTGTACGGCTACCCGGGCGTTTCCGCGCTGAAGGCCGGCGGGGGCCAGCTCGGCAGCGCCGCCGGCCGCAGCCCTGGCCATGCGAAGCTGCTGGTGACGCTCGCACCCGGCGCGACCGCGCACGTCGTGCTGCAGATCACCGACGTCGGCAACTTCTCCGCGTCAGCGTGCCGGCCGGCCACTGCGGTCGCCCTCCGGGTGTTCGCGCCTGGAGACTTCAGCGCGATGCAGGTGCCGTTCTCGTTCCGTGGCTGCGCCCGGCGCGGGCCGGTCTACCTGCACGTGAGCACGACGATCGCGGGCACCGGGATCCCTGGGTACAGCAGCTAGGGCGTCAGCTCGCGCCGTTCACCGCCCGGATTACGGCGGGAACGGGGCCGGGTTCACCACGCGGCCGGTCGCCGGATCTCCGTCGGCCGGCCGCTCTGTGCTCTCCGCCCCGGCGCGGCGCCGTGTCGTCAGCCCGGCAGCACGGCACGGAACTCAGCCGCCAGCGCGGCTGTCGCGTCCCGCAGCCCACTCGGGCCCGCGGACAGCAGCGACCTCGATGCGCTGGGCATCACCCGGTCCGGGCAGGCGGCGAAGACCCGCGCTACGTCGGCGGGACGTAGCTCCCTGGGCGCCGACTCCCGGCGCCAGGAACAGGCCGTTAGCGGCGGCCAGGTCAAGCGCTGGCTCCAGGTGCGTCGGGCCGATGACGGCGCCCACCGGGCCGATCTGGCCCGGCGCGAGTTCGTCGTTCAGCGCGCGGATCTGCCGGAGCAGGCCCTGCTCGACCGAGCAGCCGTCACCAGCCAGCGCGGCCTGGATCGCCCGGCCCTCCGGGTTCGACGAGCGGGTGACCACCAGCAGGCAGCTGCCTGCCTCGGCGGCGCGGCTGACATAGGTCCCCATCGCGGCCAGGCCGAGGTAGGGATGGACGGTGATGGCGTCGGCCGCGAGCGGCGCGCCCTTGCCGAGGTAAGCCTCGGCGTAAGCGTCGTTGGTCGTGCCGACGTCGCCGCGCTTGACGTCGAGTATCACCAGCATGCCCGCACCGCGCGCGCTGGTAATCAGCCGGTCCAGGGTGCGGATGCCGCGCCAGCCGTGCCGCTCGAAGAACGCGGACTGGGGCTTGACCAGGCCCACCGTCCCGGCCGCCGCTGCAAGCGCGATATCGGCGAACCGGTCCAGGCCGTCAGCGGTATCGCCGAGGCCCCAGGCCTGCAGCAGATCAGCCGACGGGTCGAGGCCGAGCACCAGCGGGCCGTGGCTGGCGCGCGCGGCAGCGAACCTGGTGGCGAACGAGTCGGTCATAGAGCAATTTTCACACGCGCCGGGGTGACGGCCACTGACCGGATGCGTCGGGCCAGTAGCCACGGACCGCGTGCGCCTGGCACGTGGCCGCTGACCGCGAAGCGGGCGAGCCGCTGGTGACGGGATCGGTCACGTGTCGTTCGCTGCCTCGCGGGCCCGCTCCGCGGACAGCCGCCGCTCTCGCTCGTTACTGGTGAGCGCCGCAGCCCGCTCAAACTCCGCCCGCGCCTCAGCGGTTCGCCCGAGCTTGCGAAGCAAGTCACCGCGCACGCTGGGCAGCAGATGGTAGCCGCCGAGGGCAGGCTCGGCGGCCAGCTCATCGACCAGGGCAAGCCCGGCTTGCGGTCCGTATGCCATGGAGACGGCGACGGCGCGGTTCAGCTCGACGACGGGCGACGGCATGACCTCCGCCAGCACGCCGTAGAGCTCGACTATGCGCGGCCAGTCGGTGTCCTCGGGCCGGAACGCCCCGGCGTGACAGGCAGCGATAGCGGCCTGCAGCGCATACGGGCCCCGTTCCCCGCCCAGATCCCTGGCCTTTTCCAGGGCCGCCAGCCCGCGGTTGATGAGCAGCCGGTCCCAGCGGTTCCGGTCCTGGTCGAGCAGCAGCACGGGATCTCCGGTCGGCCCGGTCCGGGCGGCCACCCTGGATGCCTGGATCTCCAGTAGCGCGACGAGGCCATGCACCTCCGGCTCGGCGGGCGCGAGCTGGGCCAGCAGCCGGCCGAGACGGACCGCCTCGGCGCACAGGGCCGGGCGCATCCAGTCATCGCCGGCTGTTGCCGAGTAGCCCTCGTTGAAGACGAGATAGATGACTTCGAGCACCGAGGACAGGCGCGCTGGCCGCTGGTCGGCAGCGGGCACCTCGAACGGCACGTTCGCGTGCGCCAGGGTCTTCTTAGCCCGGACGATGCGCTGCGCGATGGTCGGCTCCGGGACCAGGTACGCACGCGCGATCTCGGCGGTCGTCAGGCCGCCGAGCAGCCGCAGCGTCAGCGCGACCCTGGCCTGGACTGACAGCACCGGGTGACAGGCAGTAAAGATCAGCCGGAGCAGGTCGTCGTCAATGTCGTCGGAGAATGCCTGATCGAAATCTGGCGTTACGGAGTCTTCGAGAGCACGGCCGAGCTGCGCGTACTTCTTCTGCAGCTCGCTGTTGCGGCGGAAGAGGTCGATGGCCCTGCGCTTGGCGACGGTCATCAGCCAGGCACCGGGGTTGTGCGGCACGCCCTCGGCCGGCCATTGCTCCAGCGCCGCCACGACGGCGTCCTGCGCGAGGTCCTCTGCCAGGCCGATATCGCCGGTGAAATGTGCCAGCCCGGCGATGAGCCTGGCTGATTCCAGCCTGATGACGGTCTCGATCGCTGCCTGCGCCCGCGAGTCCGTCACGACAACCGATCAGATCACCAGCCTGCCCCGGCTGCCAACACCGGCACCCCGCCCGGCGGGGACCGGAGGAGCATGCTGCTGCCACCGGTCCCCGCATCCGGATCGGCACTAGCCGAGGACCTGCCGGATCGTGGTGTCGCCCTCGCCGGCGATGGTGAGGAACCGCTTGGTCCACTCGATGGCCTCGTCCTTGTCCCGGCACTCCATCAGCGCCCAGCCGCCGATCAGCTCCTTGGCCTCGGTAAACGGGCCGTCCAGGACGGTGAACTCGCCATTGTGGTAACTCACTTTCACCCCGTCGTTCAGCGGGGCGACGCCGCCGGTCGCCAGCAGCACCCCGGCCTTCGTCGCCTCCTCGACGAACTCGCCCATCCGCTGGTAGAGGTCCGGGGACGGCTCGGGCATGGGAGCAGACGGGTCACCTATCGTGTATCCGAGGAACTTCATGATCGTTTCCTTTCAGTCTGCGGAGCGCTGCCCCGCTCGTTGCCGTGGCCTTCCGGCCTTGCTTCTCACCCCTGCGTCGAACGCGAGCCCGCCAGATCGACATGGCCGCCAGAGTATTTCGGCAACTTTCGCGGCGGCCGGGCGCCGGACCATCCCGTTGACAGCCGGCGGCCAGCGGATCATGCGCTAGGGCGCCGGGAGCCGCAAACTGGCAACGTTGCCGTAACCGTCTGGCCGCCCGGCTGGGTTACCGTCCGTGCATGAAGAAGGCGCGATGGCATGGTTTCTACTCTGATGCCCACGGCTGCGAGGATCTCACTGTCGACGCTCAGGGCAATCAGGTCACCACCGTGCTGCGCGGCGTCACCTTCACCGGCAACGGGCTGAACGACCTCGCTCCGGTCTCCGCACTGGCCACGGACGCGCCATTCGCGCTGTACTACGAGGCGCTGTGCGCCTGCACGATCGAATGGACCATGCCGGTCAGCCTGGATACCCCGACCGGGGTCCGCCAGGCTGACCTCATCTGCACGCTGACCCTCGGCGATCCACCCGACCGGCCAGGGCTGTATTACGAGAACCTGGACCTGACGCTGGAATGCGGCGACATGCGCGCGCAGACGACCGGGGCGCATGACATCTTCGAGACGGCCCTGACCGACCTGGCGGCCCAGCTCCTGCCCGGCGTCAGGCTCCGGGCCTGCGTTAACTGCTCGCTAGCCGCTTACCCGCCATTTCGCGGCAGCGAATTCCTCGGCGGTCTCGCCTGCTTCCGCGATAACGAGGAGGAATTCCTGGCCACGTCCGGCAAGGGAGAGCTGAACCAGATCTGGGGCAGCAGGACCGAGTTCGTGCTGGAGACATATCTCTGCCCGAGGTACCGCCCGGCGTTGCCGGCCCAGGAGCGCTAGCCCAGCGTGCCGAGCCGGGCCAGGCAGTCGGTGGCCTCGGCCATGATCCGCTCGATCAGCTCCGAGCATGAAGGCACATCGTCGATCAGGCCGACGACCTGGCCGGCCGCCATCACACCGAGGTCGGGCCGCCCGTCCACCATCGCCGCCTTCAGCAGCATGGGCGTGTTGGCGGCCATCAGCACCTGACTCCAGGACAGCTCGGTGCTGCCGCGCATCGCCCGGCCCTGCCGGATCAGCTGCGGCCAGCTCAGCCCGGAGACGTGACGGAACGCCGCGGCGTTGCGCGCGGACCGGAGCAGGCCGGATAGCTGCCCGGACCGCTCAAGCCCGTCGATCAGCACCGTGCGCAGCACCCGGTGCGGCACGCCGTCGACCCGCGTGGTCACTACCGTGTCGGTCAGTGTCTTGGCCAGGTAGACCTGTTTAACCACGTCGGCCACCGGACTGTCGCTGGTGAGCAGGAACCGGGTGCCCATCGCGATGCCCTCGGCGCCGTAGGCAAGTGCCGCCACCAGTCCGCGGCCGTCGAAGAACCCGCCCGCGGCCACCACCGGGATGTCGACGGCCGACACCACTTGCGGCAGCAACAGGCTGGTCGGGATCGGGCCAGTGTGCCCGCCGCCCTCGCCGCCCTGCACGATGACGGCGTCGGCGCCCCACTCCGCGACCTTCTCCGCGTGCCGGCGCGCGCCGACGGACGGGATGACGACGACCCCGGCGTCTTTGAGCCGCTTGATCATCTCCGGCCTGGGCGCCAGCGCGAACGACGCGACCCGGACGCCCTCGGCGATCATCAGCTCGACGCGGTCGGCCGCATCGGGCGCATCGGCACGCAGGTTGACCCCGAACGGCGCGTCGGTTCGCGCCTTCACCTCGGCAACCGCCGTCCGCAGCGCGTCCAGCGTCATCGTCGCCGAGCCGATGATGCCCAGACCGCCGGCCTGGGCCGTGGCAGCAGCGAGACGGGCTCCCGCCACATAGCCCATCCCGGTCTGCACAATCGGGTGCCGGATCCCGGTGAGCTCGGTCAGCCGCGTCCTGATCGGCGTCATGTCGTGATCACCGCGGGCCCGCGGGCATGGCGACGTGGTGACCACGCCCGGCCATGAGCACTGTCATGCCAGCTCCTGGTCACGCCGGCCGCCTGGGTCGAGCTGTTCGCGGATCAGGGTGAGCTCAGTCGCGGTGGGCAGCCGGGTCTGCGGTACCCGGTACGGCGCCGCGAGCAGGAACCCGGTGGCGTCGGCCACGTCAGAGACGGAGACGCCAGGATGCACGGACTGCAGCCGCATCGCCCGGTCCGGCCCGCCAAAGTCCAGCACGGCGAGGTTGGTCACGATCCGCCGCAGCTCATGCGACGCGGCTGCGAGGCCGCCCAGGCCGGCCGCGCGGTCGTAACCGACCCCGCTCACCATGTCGACCTGGTCGACGAAGACCCGCCGTGAGTGCCTGGGCACCCAGTAGCTGACCGGGTGATTCACGGTGTTGCCCGGCGCGCCGCGCACACCGAGCAGCTGCGCCTTCGGCCTGGCCCAGTCGCCGATGCAGGAGATGTTCTGGTTGCCGAACCGGTCCAGCTGCGCCGCGCCCATCATCACGTGCCGCTTGCCCGCCGCGAGCATGGTGAACACCTCGCGGAACGGCATCCAGCCCTCGGTAATCCGGTCCTCGCCAGCGCCGTTAGCCGGGGCCAGCAGTGTCGCCTCGCCGTCGGTCAGCAGCAGGTCGGGCTCGAACGTCAGCTGAGCGAGCCTGGCCCCGAGCGTCGGGATGACGCCCATCGGGCTCGCCAGCACCGCGCCGTCGCCACGCCAGGCCTCGGCGCAGGCCACCACGCAGACCTCGGCCAGGGTCGGACCGGCCGTAGCAGGCCCGGTCACGGCGCGACCGGTCATGCGCGCACCTGCCAAGCTCCGAACCGGGCGACCGCCTGCTGGTAGCCGTCCTCACCGGCCGACAGGAACTCGGCCCGGAACTCCGCCCAGGCCTGCGGGCTCGCGGCGGCCTTGGCATAGTGGGCCTGAAACGGCTCGTCGCGGCCATAGTCCGGCACGCAGCTGGTGAAATGCGCGCCGTTGGGCGTCTCGACCACGCCGGCCACCATGGCCCGGTTGATCAGCAGGCTCTGCACGGACCCGGCGGCGAGCAGGCGGGCGGTTGGCACGATGCGCTCGCAGGACACGTAGGCACGCTCGGCTGCCAGGCAGTACAGGTCGTCAAAATACGGATCGGGGCCGAGGTACTGCCCGTTGCCGCGCTCATCGGCCCGGTTCATGTGCACCAGCGCCGCATCCAGTGTCAGCGCGGGCACGGCCACGAGCTCCTGTCCGTCGGCGTAAGGCGAGCGTACGGTCCGCAGATCGCGGTTGACCCGCAGCACGTCCGAGCCGAGCCCGGCGCGCATGGGCAGGAACGGCAGCCGGTGCGCCGCGGCGAGCAGACCCCAGTGCAGCATGCCCTCGTCAAGCTCGGTCAGCTGGATCGCGCCCGCTTGCCGGGCCAGCCGGAAGTGCGGCTCCAGCGGGATCGAGTCGAGCGAGACGAAACCGGTAACCAGCCGACGCACCTTGCCGGCGGCCAGCAGCAGGCCGACATCAGGACCGCCGTAGCTCACGATGGTCAGGTCGGTCAGGTCCGACGCGGCGATGGCCCGGACCAGTGCCATCGGCTTGCGCCGTGAACCCCAGCCGCCGATCCCGATGGTCATCCCGGACCGCAGCCCGCCGACCACCTCGACGGCCGTCATGACCTTGGGTCCGCTAGCGCCCGTCAACGAACGCCTGCCGGGCGCGGTCGGAGATTCCGGTCAGGTTCAGCTCGAAGGTGAACCCCTGCTCGTAGCGGTAGGACCTGCGCAGGTTCACCGGCTCGATGCCGTTCAGCGACTGCTTGGCCAGCCTGACGATCTCCGGGTCCTTCGCCGCGATCTTCGCGGCGACCGTGTGCGCGGCCGCCCTCAGGTCCGCAGCGGGTACGACGTCGAGCACCGTGCCGTAGCCCTGCAATGTCGAAGCGGGCACGGGGTCGCAGGTATATACCATCGCGCGCATCAGCTGCTGCGGCACCAGCCGGGCCAGATGCGTGGCCGCGCCGAGCGCGCCACGATCCACTTCAGGCAGCCCGAACGTAGCATCATCAGCAGCGATCACGATGTCGGCGCTGCCCGCCAGGCCAACTCCGCCGCCGAGGCAGAAGCCCTGCACGGCGGCGATGACCGGGACAGCGCACTCGTAGACCGCGGCGAACGCGGCGGCACAGCCGCGGTTGGCGGCAATGAGAGCGGCATGGCCGTCGGTACGCTGCATTTCCTTGATGTCCACGCCCGCGCAGAACCCGCGGCCCGCCGCCGCAAGGACCACGACCCGCACGTCGGCGTCACCGCTAGCCTCGCCGAGAACCTCGGCCAGCTGCAGCCAGGCCTGCGCCGGCAGCGCGTTCACCGGCGGAAAGTCAATGACCACCTCGGCAACCCCGCCGACGGTGTTCAGTCCGATGGGCATCGGCGGTACCTCGTTCGCGACTTGACCTAGCGATTGCTTGGTCAGGTTAGCACTAGGCCGCGGGCGACGCCGTCGCCTGATTGACGGCTGCCAGCATCGCCCGGTTGGCAGCGGAGTCGCTTACCAGGAGACTGGGTCCAGCAGTGGCAGCCAGGAGCTGAGGGGTCATGCGCTTTGTGTTCAGCCCGCCGGCCGGCGAGGTGGCCGGCCTGCTGACGCTGCCGTGGGCGCAGCCGCTTGCCGACTGGCGCGACGAGCGCATGGTCGAGATCCGCCAGCGCGGCATCTCGCGGCACGTGGTCAGGTTCGCGGCCGAGAGCGGCGAGCTGTTCGCGCTCAAGTCGATCAGCGAACTGCTGGCCAGGCGCGAGTACCGGATGCTGCGCTCGCTCGCTGACCTGAGCATCCCGGCGGTCGAGGTGGTCGGCATCGTGGTCGACCGCGGTCGCGACGAGGACGCGATCCTGGTGACCAGGTTCCTCGACTATGCGAGCACCTACCGGGCGGTGTTCTCCCGCCCGCGCGGCGGACCGCCGGTCGACCGGCTGCTCGACGCGCTGGTGGAGCTGCTGGTCCGGCTGCATCTGTCCGGATTTTTCTGGGGCGACTGCTCGCTGTCCAATGCGCTGTTCCGGGCCGACGCCGGGACGTTCCAGGCCTACCTGGTCGACACCGAGACGAGCGAGAAGCACCCCACGCTCTCCGACGGCCAGCGGGCTTTCGACCTCGATATTGCCGCCGAGCGGGTTTGCGGCGAGCTGATGGACCTCCAGGCTGGTGAGTTGCTGCCCGACGAGGTCGACCCGATCGAAGTCAGCGAGGAACTCGGGCGGCGATACCAGCACCTGTGGGCGGAGCTGAACCACGACGAGCTGTTCCAGCCGGAGGACCAGCGGCACCGGATCGCCAAGCGGCTGCGGCGGCTCAACGACCTCGGCTTCGACGCTGACGAGCTGGAGCTCATCGCCGAGCCTGCGGGCGTGAAGCTCCGCGTCCACACCAGAGTCGCCGAGTCCGGCCAGAGCAGCCGTGAGCTGTTCCGGCTGACCGGGATCAGCGCCGAGGAGAACCAGGCGCGCAGGCTGCTGAACGACATCGCCAGCTTCCGGGCGTGGAAAGAGCAGCAGACCGCACGCCCGGTATCGCAGACAGTCGCGGCGCACCGGTGGCTGGAGGAGGTCTACGACCCGGTCGTGGCGGCGATCCCGGACCAGCTACGGGGTCGGCTGGCGCCGCCGGAAATCTTTCACGAGATCCTCGAGCACCGCTGGTACATGTCCGAGCAGGCGGGCCGCGACGTCGGTACCACCGCGGCCGCCCAGTCGTACTTCGACACGGTGCTGCCCGCGGTTCCGCAGCCGCTCAGCCCGGCGGTCAGCGACGACACCGCAGAGCTGCCTGCGGTGCCGGCTGACCAGGTGCGGGCTATTTAGCGCTTGCCCGGTCCCCTAGCATGTCGCGCATGCGATCAGGCCGCGCGGACTCCGGTCGTGCCGTGGTGATTACCGGCGGCACCCGAGGAATCGGGGCTGGCATAGCCCGGGCATTCCTGGCCTCAGGGGATCGCGTCCTGGTCTGCGGCCGCAGCGCGCCTGCCGAACTGCCGACGGCGGCTGGACAGGCGGCGCTGTTCCGCCAGGCCGACGTCCGCGATCCCGACCAGGCCAGCTCGCTGATCGGGGCGGCGGCCGACGAGTTCGGCCGCATCGACGTCCTGATCAGCAACGCCGGCGGCTCCCCGGAAGCGGCCGCGTCGGACGCATCGCCCCGTTTCCTGCAGAAAATCATCGAGCTCAACCTGACCGCACCGCTGCTGGTGGCACAGCCCGCCAACGCGATCATGCAGGCGCAGGAACACGGCGGCGCGATCATCATGATCGGCAGCATCAGCGGCACCAGGCCGTCGCCCGGCACTGCGGCCTACGGGGCGGCCAAGGCAGGGCTGCATCACCTGGTGAGCAGCCTCGCCATCGAATGGGCGCCGAAAGTCCGGGTGGCGTGCGTCGCGCCTGGCTTCGTCCAGACAGAGGCCGCCGCCGATCACTACGGCGCGGACGCGGCCGCGGCGGCGGTCCGGGCGACCGTGCCGCTCGGCCGGCTCGCGACGCCTGCTGACGTGGCCGACGCCTGCATGTTCCTGGCCTCACCGCAGGCTTCGTACATCAGCGGCTCGACCCTCGTCGTGCACGGTGGCGGCGAGCCGCCAGCATTCCTCGCCGCGCGCCGCCAGGCATAGCCGCGCGCGAACCGGGCAGCGGCGCGATCCGACTAACCACCGACGCTTCGCCGCACCGTTGCATGGCTATACCCTGCGTCGCTTCGGCGGTATACCCTCCGAGAAATAGAACACGTTTCAGTTGAGGGGCACGCGATGGTCGCATCGATCAAGAGTCACCGGGATGAGGTCGGCCTCACCGACGGAATGCTATTCATCGACGGTTCATGGCATCCAGGCTCGGCGGACCAGACCTGGAGCCACTCGCACCCGGCCACCGGCGAGGAAGTCGCCTCGTTCCCGATCGCCGGGCCCGCGGATGTAGACCGCGCCGTCCGCGCGGCGCGCACGGCCTTCGACGAGGGCAGCTGGCCGAAGGCCCGCGCACAAGAGCGGATCCGGGTATTGCGCCGGATCGCCGACCTGGTTCGCGAGCACGGTGACGAACTGCTCGCGCTGCAGGCGCTGGACAACAGCGTGCCGCTGAGCTTCGGATCGGTATACGGAATGTCGTCAGCGTTCGTCGCCGACGTGTTCGACCACCATGCCGGCTGGGTGGACAAGCTGGCCGGCGAGACGCTGCCGCCGTACCAGGGCGGCGACCACCTGGTGATGACTCTGCGCGAGCCGATCGGCGTGGTCGCGGCGATCGTGCCGTGGAACGCGCCGCTGCTGCTCACTGCGCAGAAGCTAGCTCCGGCGCTAGCGGCCGGCTGCACCGTCGTGCTCAAGCCCTCGGAATACGCGACCTTCTCCGTACTCCGGCTGGTGAAGCTGATCGAGGAGGCGGGCCTGCCGGCCGGCGTGCTGAACGTCGTCACTGGCCCCGGCGACCCGACCGGCGACGCGCTGATCAGCCACCCGATGGTGGACAAGATCTCCTTCACCGGCAGCCGCGCCGTAGGCCGGAAGATTATTGAGGCATCGGCCGCCGGATTCAAGCGGGTCAGCCTGGAGCTGGGCGGGAAGAGCCCGGCGCTAGTGTTCGCCGACGCCGATGTTTCTACCGCTGCGGCGATGACCATGGGCACTGTCACGCTCGGCCTGTCCGGTCAGGTCTGCCTGGCGCAGACCAGGGCGCTGGTGCACCGTGACAAGGCCGAAGAGTTCCTCGGCATGGCCGAGATGATCGCCGGGATGGTCAGCTACGGCAACCCGTTCGACCCGGCCGTCACCGCCGCGCCGCTGATCAACCAGCGTCAGCTGGACCGGGTCCTCATGCTCATCGGGCAGGGCCAGCAGGAGGGCGCCCGGCTGGTCTGCGGCGGCACCCGCGGTGAGGGTGAGCTGGCCGCAGGCAACTTCGTCGCGCCGACGCTGTTCACCGATGTGCACAACGACATGACGATAGCCCGCGAGGAGATTTTCGGACCGGTGCTGTCGGTCATCCCGTTCACCGACGAGGACGAGGCCATCAGAATCGCCAACAGCACCGAGTACGGGCTGGCAGCGACGGTCTGGACGGCCGACATCAAGCGGGCCATGCGGATGACCAAGGCGCTGCGGGCCGGGACGGTCGGCATCAACGGCTACCAGCTCGAGCCGCACGCGGCCTTCGGCGGCTACCGGCAATCCGGCATCGGGCGTGAGGGCGGCCGCACCGCCATCGAGTCCTACACAGAGGTCAAGACCGTGCTGCTGCCCTTCACCGACGAGATGATGTAACGCTGCGGTTCGCCGCGCGGCCCGCCGGCCCCGGCAAAAGCTGACCTTGCGCTATTTGACGGCGGATAATTGCCCTGATGCCTATCGGGGATGAGTCGGACGGTACTGGCAGGCTGGTCATCGGCCTGCTGGGGCCAGTCGATGTCCAGGTGTCCGGGACGCCGGCGGGCATCTCCCAGCCCGGGCTGAAAGTGCTGCTGGCCATGCTGGCGCTGTCGGCCAACCACGTGGTGCCGGTGAGCACGCTGATCTACGCCTTGTGGCAGGAGGATGCGTCCCGGCAGCGCGAGAAGAACCTGCACGTCCAGGTGCACCTGCTGCGCCGCCGACTCGCCGAGCTCGAGCCGCAGCGCAGCACCTCGCGTATCGTCACCGCCCCGCCCGGATACCTGCTGTCCATCGGCGACTGCGAGCTGGACGTCGAGTCCTTTGCCTCGCTGGCCAGGCGCGGCCGGATGCTGGCCAGCGCCGGCGAGCCGGCTGCGGCCAGCGAAATGCTCGGCCGGGCGCTCGATCTGTGGCGAGGCCCAGCGCTCTGCGACGTGGCATACGCCAGCCTGCGGCTGGAGGCCGAGGCAGCCGGCCTGGAGGAGCAACGGCTGGCCGTGCTGGAGGACAAGGCGGATGCCGACCTGACGGCTGGCCGGCACAGCTACCTGGCGGGCTATCTGCCAGCCGTGATCGCGCAGTTCCCGCTCCGGGAACGGCTCCGCGGTCAGCTGATGCTGGCGCTGTACCGATGCGGACGCCAGGGTGATGCGCTCAGCGCCTACCGGGACGCTCGTCAGGTGCTTGCCGACGAGCTTGGCCTCGATCCTGGCCCGCAGTTGCAGGCGCTGCACCAGCAGATCCTGACGGCCGATCCACGACTCGCGTTCCCCGCGTCGCGAGCCGCCATGCTGGCGGGGTCAGCGAGCGTCATCGACTCAGCGCAGCCAGTCAGCCAGGACACCGCCGAAGGCCGCGCCGCGCCGGCAACCACGCGCGGCACGGCAGCCGGGTCGCCGGAGCCGCGCCCTGGCGAGGATCATCTGCCCGCCAGAGCGAGCCAGCCTCCGTCCGCGCCGGTCGCGCCGCGGCAGTTGCCAGCCGAGACTCGGCACTTCGCTGGACGCAACGCGGAAGTCGCCGAGCTAGATACCGTGGTGCGGGATGCCGACGAGGCCAGCGCGACCGCGGTGATCGTGATCACCGGCACCGGCGGCGTCGGCAAGACCGCCCTGGCGCTGCACTGGGCGCACCAGATCGCGAGCCGTTATCCCGACGGCCAGCTGCACGTGAATCTTCGTGGCTACGACCCGTCCGGCGCTCCGGTCACCGCGGCTGACGGCATCCGTGCATTGCTTGACGGCCTGGGCGTGTCGCGGGAGCGGATCCCCGACTCGCTGGAGGCTCGCGCCGGCCTGTACCGAAGTCTGCTTGCCGGCCGTCGCATGCTGGTGGTTCTCGACAATGCCGCTGACGCCGATCAGGTACGCCCGCTGCTGCCAGGCAGCCCGGGCTGCGTCGTCGTAGTGACCAGCCGGTCGGCTCTGTCCGGGCTGGTGGCGACGGAAGGCGCCTGCCCCGTCCCGCTGGGGTTGCTGGGCGACGACGATGCCGATGCACTTCTCGCCGCCAGGCTCGGCCCGCGGCGCACTGGCGCTGACCCGGCCGCTGCCAAGCTGCTCGTCAGACTCTGCGGCGGATTGCCGCTTGCGCTTGCGATCACCGCCGCGCGCGCTGCCGCCCAGCCCGCGCTGCCGCTCTCCGCACTGGCCGACGAACTGACGGACGAGCAGCATCGCCTCGACGCTCTCGACACCGGCGGAGACGAGATGACGAGCCTGCGGGCTGCGTTCTCCTGGTCGTACCGGCAGCTGCCCGATCCCGCGGCACGGATGTTCCGGCTACTCGGCGGTCACCCCGGACCAGATATCTCAGTGGCTGCGGCAGCGAGCATGGCCGGCCTGTCGGTGCCCAGGGCCCGCCGTGCCCTCGGGGAGCTGGCGTCCGCCAGCTTGCTGCGGGAGTACGTGCCGGGTCGGTACCTGCTGCATGATCTGCTCCGCGCCTACGCCGCCGAGCTGCCGCCAGAGACAGAGACGGAGCGCCGCAGCGCGCAAACGCGGCTCGTCGAGCATTACCTGCACACCGCATTCGCGGGCAGCCTGCTGCTTGCCCCGGTCGGCCACCCGATCGTGATGGATCCGCCCCAGCCGGGCGTCGCCGCCGAGCGGCTCGATGACCGGGATCAGGCACTGGCCTGGTTCACCGCAGAGCTGCACGTCCTGCTCGCCATCGTCGACCTCGCCGCGGCCTGTGGCCTGGACAAGCTTGCCTGGCAACTGCCCTGGACGTTGCGGAGCTTCCTGGATAGCCAGGGACTCTGGCAGGACTGGGCCGCGGTCAACAAGATCGCGCTCGCTGCTGCCGAGCGGCTGCAGGACCACAACGGCCTGGGCTGGACTCATCACCGGATGGCCCAGGTCTGCAGCCTGGCCGGTGCCAGGGATGACAGCATCGCTCACAACCTGCAGGCGCTGGCGCATTTCTCCCTAGCCGGGAACCTCGCCGGTCAGGGGTCAGCGCGCCTCGGCCTGTGCATCGCGCTTGGCAGGCAAGGCAACCACGAAGCCGCTCTCGAACATGGCGAGCGAGCGCTCGCCTTGTTCCGCGCGGCCGGTGACCGCATCGGCGAGGCGTTCATGCTGCACCTGGTCGGCCTCGAACTCGGCCAGCTCGGCGATGCGGAACTCGGCCGGGAGCACTGCATGCAGGCGGTCGAGCTCTACGGCGAGCTCGACGATCTTGGCGGCATGGCCGACGCATGGCACAGCCTCGGGACGCTGCACAAGCAACTGGGCGAGTATCCGGACGCCATCGCATGCTTCCACCAGTCGCTGATGCTGTCGGCCACCCTCGGCGATCGGTGGGGTCAGGCGTACTGCCTGATCTACGTAGGCGACACCCACGATGCCGCCGGCGATCTGCAAGCCGCCAGGGAGACCTGGCAGCAAGCGCTCGACATGCTCGGCGACCTGCAGCATCCGGATACCGAGCGGATCCGCGGCCGGCTGCGCGAGACGGCTGACCCGGAAGGCTAGCCGTTAGCGCGGCGCCGCCAGTCAGCCAACGTCGGCCAGTCGCCGCAGCACGCCGGGCAGCCGCGGAAAGCATGAACAAAGCACGAGCAAACCGGTAGATGGCACCCTGACATCTGGGTCAGGGGCGACAGCTTCGGACCCGACCGGGTGGGGGACGTCAGCAATGACGCAGGGTGTCGGAGATCTGAGCGCCTGCCGGGGCAGCGCTCGGACCTCCGGCACCCTTAAAATGCGCCGGCCCGGCAGCTCAGCCCGACAACGGGTCCGGCGAGCAAGCATGGAGCCGGGCGAATTCAGGGCAGTACTGACGGCAGGCCGAAGGCCGGCAGCAGCGCGACGCCGAAGGTCGTGATCTCCGCGATCAGGCCGTCCGAGATCCGCAGCACGTCGAGCTTGAACGCCCGGTACTCGGAATCCCCCGGCCTGCGCAGGTAGCTGACGGCTGCCGGCATCCGGTTGGCCGAGGTCGGGAGCAGCCGCCAGTCGCCGTCACGATCCGGACCGAATGCGCGCTGGAGCAGCGGGGCAAGGCCCGCGAGCCCCTGGTAGCAGTACGGGTACGGAGGCATGGTGACCCGGATGTCGGCGGCGGAGATCTCCGCTACCGCCGTCGCGTCGAATCGCTCGTGCGCTTCGATGAAGCGCTGCAGCAACGCCTTCTCTGCCGCACTCGGCTGGCCGGCCTGCCAGTCCGTCCGCTGCTGCGGCAGTTGCTCCCGCATCGCTGACCTGGCCCGCTGCACCGCGCTGTTCGCTGCGGCCACGCTGGTCTGCAGGAACTCGGCCGTCTCGGCAGCTGGCCAGCCGAGCACATCACGCACGATGAGCGCGGCGCGCTGGCGCGGCGGCAGCACCTGCAGGGCTGCGAGAAACGCCAGCTCGATGGTCTCCCGCGCCACGATGACCGCGTCCGGCTGCTCGGCCGCCGGCGAGGCCTGATCGAGCAGCTCGTCAGGATAGGGCTGCAGCCAGGGCACTTCCGCGAACGACCCCAGCGCCCGCACCTGCCGGGCGCGCGCCCGCAGCAGGTCGAGGCTGACATTGGTCGCGATCCGGTACAGCCAGGCGCGGACCTCAGTCCCGGCCTCGAAGCTAGCCCTGGCGCGCCAGGCCCGCAGCAGCGTTTCCTGCACCGCGTCCTCGGCATCGTCGAACGACGCCAGCATGCGATAGCAATGCACGTGCAGCTCGCGTCGGTGCCGCCGGGTCAGCTCGGCGAAGGCCAGCTCATCGCCGCCGATCGCACCGGCCACCGGGTCGTCTTCCGCCGCGGCCATCACGCAGGCTGGGACTGCGGCCCGACCTCCTGCACGAGCCAGCCGTTGCCGTCCGGATCAGAGAATGACAGGAAGGAGTTGTAGCGCGCCCGCTGCGGGTCGGGCCCTGGCGTCTGGCCGGCCGCGCCGAAATGGTAAATCTCGGTGGCATCAACGCCCCTGCCGGTCAGCTCCGCACGCGCCGCGTCGATGTCCGTCACGACCAGGTGCAAGCCCTGAACTGAGCCAGCGGCGTCCGCGTTACGCATCAGTGTTATCGAGCAGGACGATCCTGGCGGTGTGAGCTGGACGACCCGGAAGTCCTCGCCTGCCCGGTGGTCGACGTCCAGCCGGAAACCGGCCCGCTCGATGTAGAAGTCCTTCGCCCGGTCCACGTCGGTTACCGGAATGATCACGAGTTCGAGCTTGAAGTCCATGGCAGCGCCTCCCTGGTTCTCCGGTCGCGCCAGCTCACCATGGTGGCGGCGACCGATCCGATTCACTACCAGGTGAAACGAGCCACGGCGGCGGAACTCATCGGTACCGCGATGAAGACCTAGGCCGGCAGCAGCTTGCTGTGGTCCCAGGAGATTAGCCGGCGTGGCTCCACCAGGTAGCCGAAGCGCTTGCGGGCCGCGTTCGCAACATAGTCGCGCAGCGCATCGGTCGCATCGCCGGCGATACCCGTTCCCATCACCTCGGTGATGCGGCGACCAATGTCCCGCACCGCGACCGGGTCCTCGATCGTCTGCACCACGCCCTGGATCTGCACGCCTTTCAGGTCGAAGTACTGATCCCCGGATTCCACCAGGCAGCTGATCCGCGGGTCGCGAGCCAGATTGACCGCCTTCTGCGAGGTCCGGTACGTCCAGAACGCGATCTTGCCATCGATCAGGGTGTAGTACATGGTCACCAGGTGCGGCATGCCGTCCGGGTTGATCGTCGCGAGCTGCACCTTGCGGCAGCCTGCCAGCATCGCCGCGACCTCAGCCGGGGTCATCGTTACCCGGTCACGCTGCTTCACTGGGCCTGCCCGGCCCCGAAGCCGATCGTCTCACTGGCGAGGGTCAGCGTGTCATCGCACGCGAACCCGGCGCCGGAGGCACCGGTTTCAAAACCCTCCAGGGCGCTGGCAATGGCCGACAGCGACCACATCCCGTCCGCTGAGCCGTGCTCGCTCGCCAGGAACGTGGTACTGATCCGTGGCGGAGCCATGACCGCGGCGACGCCTCCGTGCACGACGAAGACCTCGCCGTTGATGCCGTCAGCTGCCGGACTGGACAGATAGGTCACCAGCGGGGCGACGTATTCGGGCGCGAGCGGGTCCGGCCCGGCGTCTGGTGCCGTGCCCATCAGATCAGCGGTCATCGCGGTCCGCGCCCGCGGGCAGATGGCGTTTGCGCGGACGCCATACCGCGCGCAGCTGCGCGCGGTGGTAACGGTGAGCGCAGCGATGCCGGCCTTGGCGGCGGAGTAGTTCGGCTGGCCCGGCGAACCGAGCAGGAACGCCTCTGACGAGGTATTCACGATCCTGGCATAGACCGCGCCGCCAGTCTGCTTGCTCTGGTCCCGCCAGTGCGCCGTGGCGAGGCGGCTGGTCATGAAGTGGCCGCGCAGGTGCGTCCTCAGCACCAGGTCCCACTCGTCCGGGGACATCGAGAAGATCATGCGATCACGCAGCACGCCAGCATTGTTGACCAGGATGTCCAGCTGGCCATAATCACCCACGGCGGTGCCGATGAGGGCCTCGGCGGTTGCCCACTCGCCGATGTCACCGGCGCTGACGATGACGCTGCCGCCGGCCGCGGCAATTTCGGCGGCGACGGCCTCGATGGCAGCGCCGGGCAGGTCGTTGACCACCAGGCGGGCACCGGCGGCTGCCAGCGCCAGCGCCTCGGCCCGGCCTAGCCCCTGTCCGGCTCCGGTCACTATCGCGACGCGGCCGTCGAGCACGAGATCGTCAGTCATCCGCCAGCTCCTTCGTTCACTAACCGGTCTCGCCAGTAATCAGGCTTGTCAGTAACCGGGACCGGACAGCATCCCGCCGTCCACGACGAACTCGCTGCCGGTGCAGTACGACGACTCGTCCGAGGCGAGATAAACCACCAGATGCGACACCTCGGCTGACTTGGCGAACCTGGCGATGGGCAATGACCGCATGAAGCCCTCGCCATCGCTGATGTCGGTAAATGACTCGAAGGCGGTCGCCGTCATGGTGGTCATGATGCCGCCCGGATGGACCGAGTTGACCCGGATACCGAACCTGCCAAGTTCCTGCGCGGCCGACCTCGTGATGCCGCGCACGCCGAACTTGCTGGCGCTGTAAGCCGACATCCCGGCGGCACCGGTGAAACCCTCGACCGAGGAGATGTTGATGATCGAGCCGCCGCCGGCTGCGGTCATCGGTGCGATCACGTTCTTGACGCCCAGCCACTCGCCGATCAGGTTGACGTCGATGACCTGCCGGAACTCGGCCAGCGGCATGTCGGCGATCTTCGCGTTCTTCAGGATGCCCGCGTTGTTGACCAGCACGTTCAGCGCGCCGAACGCGTCGATGGTGGCAGCGACGGCAGCGGCCCAGTCGGCTTCACTCGTCACGTCCTGATGCAGGTACCGGCAGTTGTCCTCGCCAAGCTCGGCGGCCAGTTCCTTGCCCTTGTCGTCGAGCAGATCGCCCAGCACCACCTTGGCACCCTGCGCCACGAAGTGCCGGGCGTGCGACTTGCCCATGCCCCTGGCGCCGCCAGTGATGAGCGCTACTTTCCCGTCGAGCCGACCCATCGTCACCCCTGCAGTCACGCCGCGGCTGGCCCGGGCCGCCACCGCTGGCTTTAGTACCAAACGCTTGCTTGGTGAGCAGGGTAACAGTCCGGTGGCGGGATTTCACGGGCTGCCGGGACCGCCAGCGCCGATGAAGGTTCCGCCGGACTGCAGCTGACCCGTGCTGCGGCCAGCTAACGGTGCGAGCGAGCAGCGGGACTGGTGATCCCGTCGAACAGCAGCCGGAGGAAGGCATCGACGACCTGATCTGTGCTGAAGCCACCGGACTGCCGCCAGTTGATCGGCAGCCACAGGATGTCCCGAAGCAGTCGGTAGGTCAGCTTGACATCGAGGTCTGGCCTGAACACCCCGGCCGCCTTGCCGCGCTCCAGCTGGGTGATCCAGATCTGCTCGATCTCCCGCAGGTCCTTGCGCAGGTAGGCGAACCGTGGCTGGCTGCTGAAGTAGTTCCAGTCGTTCTGCAGCATCGTCAGTGCGGCCCGGTGCCGTGCCAGCGTGTGACTGCTGGACCGGACAATCCGCTCGATCGCCTCGGCCGGATCGGCCGAGCTGGTCACCGCGCCCCGGTAGTCCGCCAGCACCTCGTTCAGGAACCCGGACAGGATCTCGTCGCCGATCGATTCCTTCGAGTCGAAATGATGGTAGAGACTGCCGGACAAGATCCCGGCCGCGTCGGCTATCTCCCGGACAGTCGTCGCACGGAAGCCCTTCTGCGCGAACAGTTCACCAGCCAGCCGGACCATGTCGGCCCGGCGCTGCGACCGGACTGTCCCGTTGGCAGCGGCGCCAGGCGATTCGTCCCGATCGGCTGGCTGGCTCTTTCGCGTCGTGGCCACCGCGCCATTATCGCTGGTGGCGGGCCAACCTCCCTAGCGCTTGCTCAACTGAGGCCTGGCTGACCGCGTTACTGGCTGACCGGGTGACGTGCGGCGTTACTGGCTGACCGGGTGACTTGCGGCCAGCGCGCCGCCGACCTGGTCGGCGAAGGATGCCGCGACCATGAGCTGCTCTGCGCTGGGATGCGCCGACGGCTCGGCCTGCATCAGGAACCTGCCCTGGAGCCGACCACCACCTTCCACCAGCAGCTCGATGACGGGCGGCATGCCGTGGGCCTGCACGTCCCGGGCTTGCCCGCCGACGGTCACGGCGCCGGTCCGCTCCAGCCGCGCTGGCTGGCCCAGGCCGGCGACACCGTACTGGAACTGGCAGGAGCGCAGCGCCAGCAGCTGGACGAGAGTCCCCGTCACCTGACTGATCAAAGTTGGCGGAGAGTCTCCCGCCGCTGCCGCCCGGGCAGCGTCGTTGATACCAGCGAGGTAGCCCGACCGGCGCGACGCGTCCGCCTGCTGCCGCCGTCCCCAGACCGCGATCTCGGTCACCGCCATGCCGATGAGCAGCAGCAGCACAGTGGTCTCGATATCACTGGCGCGGTTAATGCTGAACCGCTCGTAGGGCTTGGTGAGGAAGAAGTCGAACCAGATCGCCGCGGACGCGGCGGCCAGGTAACCGGCCATCCGGCTGCCCGCTGCCGCGACTGCGACGACGAGAAGGATCAGGGCCAGGGCCGCATCGGTATTGGCGAAACCTGAGCGGAACGGGATGAGTACCGCCGTCAGCGCGAGCGGGCCTGCTGTCCCGGCGGTGACCGCCACCAGCTCGCGGCTTGGGCGCCAGCCCGCGTGAGCGGGCAGGTTCTGCCGCGATTCGGGCGGCTCCGGGCTTTGGCTGCTCATCACTTTCGTCCCCGCACCAGTGCTGGACTCCCTCACCACCAGGCTAGCCGCAGTCGGAATCGGCGAACCTGGCGCTGGCGAACCCATACGGGACTCATGCGCGGATCGGCTGCCGCTGGCGGACGGCGGCAAGGACCGTGCTCTTTCGGGTCCGCGAAGAGCCGTCACCGGGACGCCGCGCGACCCAGGGCTCGCGGCCCGGGACTCGCGGCCCGGGGATCGCGGGCCGGGACTCGCGGCACCTGGGGCCGGGCGGCGTTTGCTACCTCAGCCTGCGGTGACGTTGCGCCAGGCGCAGCCCCGCTGGCGTGACAGCGGCGAGCGTACCCAGGCAGGCGGCCGCGAGCAGCGCGTACGGGACGAAGTCCGAGGTTGCCTCGGCGATGCTGCCGCCTGCGGCGGAAGCGACAGCCTGACCGCTGGCCCACGCCAGGTTGCCGAGGCCGAAGGCCAGTCCCTGATTGAGGTGCATGCGCTCGGCCCCGCCGCTGAGCAACGTCATGGCCGGGGTGAACAGCGTCCCGTAGGCGGGCATGCCGATGATCAGCAGCGCGATCAGCCAGGGTGCGGGTGCCAGTACCGGTGCCAACAGGCTAACGACCACCGCCGCACTCAGCGATATCCGTACCGGTACCAGCGGACCCCGGCTGTCGGCGAGTCGTCCGGCCAGCGGTGACAAGCCCGTCTCGATCGCCGCCGAGGCCAGGAACGTCGCACCGATCACGGTCGCGTCGACCCCGAGGCGGCCAAGGCGAAGCGGCGCCAGCACGTCGATGACGCCAAACGCTATCCCCGCCAGCATGGTCAGCCACATCCCGGCGCTGACATGCAGATCACGCAGGGCTGGCCAGGCAGCGCTGAGCCCCTGCGGCTCGACCGCGCGCGGGCTCGGCACGGCGAATGCGGCGATCATCAGCGCACCGCCGGCCACGGCGGCGGCACTGAACGCCGGGCCGGTACCCACTTTGCTGGCGACGGCACCGACCACCGGGCCGAGCAAGGCGCCGCCAACCGCCGCCCCCATGGCATTGCCGAGCAGTTCGCCACGGCGGCCAGCCGGGGCGGCCGTGGCGAGCCAGGCAAGTCCAGCCGCCCAGGTGCAGGCGCCGCCAAGACCCTGAACAAACCTCGCTGCATCGAGGATCGCTGGTTGCGACGCCCAGCCGAATACCAGCGTGGACCCGCTCATCAGGGCCAGGCCGAGCAGCACGACTGCCCGGTCACCGAGCCTCGCCACGAGCAGCCCGCCCGGCAGAGCGCCGACCAGGGTGCCGAGCGGATACGCGGCGACCAGGATTCCCGCGCCCGATTTGGACAAGCCGGCGGTGCGCGCGTAGTACGGCAGTAGCGGAGTCAGCGCGGTAAAGAAGATGGTGTCGACCAGGACCAGGGCGCAGATGAACAGCAGCAGCCAGCGGACCCGGGGCGGCAACGGGAGCCGGTCAGTCTTCGCCACCTCACTCCGTCCCGGAGCGGCGGGGAGTCTGACTGGTCATTCAGCCGAGGTTATCGCACCCCGTTACAGAGATCGCCGGAGCAGCGAATCTAGCTTGGTGAACGAGCTCTCCCAGCCCGCGGTCGCGTTGTCGCCCATCGGGTCGGTGTAGGGGCCTTGTCGCAGATCGAGCCGTGTCTTGCCGTTAGCCTCGTCGTGGAATTCGACCCTCAGCCTGAAGCGCACGCTTCCGGTGGTGCCGGGGATACCCAGAACTTCCTGGTGACCGACGAGCAGTTCGTTCTCGATCACCTCCGTGAACGTCGCGTCTACAGGGCTCCGCAAGGTCGGATCCTCGTCGCTCACCATGACGAAGCGCTGGAAGCCTCCCGGCCGTGCGTCGATCTGGACGGTCTCGCATGGCACCGAGAACCCCACCGGGCCGAACCACTGGCAAAGCTGATCGGGATCGACGAACGCCCGGTACACCAGCTCGCGCGGTGCGTCGAAGACTCGTGAGATGGTGATCTCGTGAGTTGCTGTATGTGGCATTGATTCTTCCTCTCGGTAGCGCTGTCTGGTGCCCTGATCTCAGCTCATACCCAGCAGCCCAGTCGCCTTGCTGGCCGCCTGCATCACTGCTGAGTCCTTTCCGCTGCCGAGGCGTCCTGTTGCGGCGTGTCTCGGCTTGAGGTTTCCGCCGATATGCCGGCCTTAGTCGCGATGCCCTGCTGGACTCGACGGAGATGGTCGTCCAGCCGGTCGAAGCTGCGATCCCAGAACTGGCGGTAGCGATCCATCCAGTCGGTCGCCTCCTTCAGCGGGGCGGCCTCGAGCGTGCTGGATCGCCACTGGCCGTACCGGCTGCGCGAGATCAGGCCAGCTTGCTCCAGCACTTTCAGGTGCCGCGAGATCGCGGGCAGGCTGATGGAGAACGGCTCAGCAAGCTCGGTGACGGTCGCGTTCCCGTCGGCCAGGCGGCCGAGTATCGCCCGCCTGGTCGGGTCCGCGAGTGCACCGAAGATCACGCTGAGTCGATCTTCCATATGATTTAACCATCCTGTTAATTAACGACTAGGTTAAATATAGGACGCTGCCGGCCTTGGAGTCAAGCGCGGCCGGCCGCGCCGGCTACCGACCCGCGCGATGCGCGCGCCGCGCTACCGGAGCCGCGAGCTTCGGCCTGACCCGGATGACGGCACCGGCCCCGATCGAGCTGCTAGCGGGCTCGTTGCCAGCCCAGGGGTTCACGGTTGAGCCAGCGCTCCGGCGGACTGGATGACGTCAGCACATCCGCGAGCCAGTAGGTCGCGTCCGGAGCCCAGCCGGCCAGGACCGTCCGGGCGCCTGACGCGAACCCGCCGGCACCCGCCTGGTCAGCGAGCGCGAGTGCCCGACCGGCCGTCGTGAGGTAACCGCCAACCGTCACGTGGATAGCGTCAAAGTCGGCCGCGACGGCGGCGTAGTCCGGGATGACCCAGGCGCCAGCCCAGCCCGTCACTCGCCACCAGTCATGCCGTCGGGACTTACTGACATCCAGCGGGTAGCGAGCCACCAGCCTGCTCCAGTCCTGCGGGCCGCCGATCTCGTAGACGCGGGCCTGATCCGACGCAAGCAGCTGCCAGCAGGCAGCCTCGTGCCAGCCAGGGGCGTCCTCGATGAGCTCGAGGCCCAGGGCACCGAGGCCAGGCAGCGCCCTGCTGGTAACAACGAGGCCGGCATGAGCCGGCGTCGACCACCAGTGCCCGCTGTAAGGCGCGGCCGGGTCGGCCGGCAACGTCGCCGCCTCGCGCTCACGCGCCACGACGCTCGCCCGCCAGGCAGTCAGCGCACCGGCCGCGCCGGCCAGCTTCGGCCCGCCGCCGCGAGCCCACTCCGGATCCAGGACCTCGACGAACTGCTGGCTGGGCCGTGATAGCGAACTGCTCCACCATGCGGCAGCAGGCCAGCCGGAGACGGCGCGGGCGACCGGCCCGAGTGCCTCCGCCACCCTCGGCTCGGCCAGGGCCTGATCGACTTCGTCAGGTGGCTGCCAGTACATGGCCGCATCCACTGAGCCGCGCAAAGGCGCGAGGATGCTGGTCTCCTCGGTCGCGGCGGCGAGCGCTGTCAGGTCCGCCGCGGCGGCGAGTCCGGCTAGCTCGGCTGCCAGCTGCTGCGGGCTAGCCCCAGCCGCACCGAAGCTGACCCCGAGCCACCCTGGGCTTGGCGGGAACGGGCCACGCTCCGGCCACGGATTGACGAGCTCGAAGCACAGCCGGCGCCCTCGCGGGCCGGCAAGCAGCTCTTCAGGTACCCCGGGCCAGGCCATAGCGCCACGTTACGTCGGCGCCACCGGCTGACGCGCCCCCATTTCCGGGCGGACCGCCTGACGGCGGCGAGCGCTCCGACTACCTAGCCTCAGGGGTAGCGCGTTCCCTTCTGACGGCGCAATGTTGAGACTGCGCGATGCCAGCTCGCCGCGCCCGGGTGCCCGGCGCTGTCCAGCTGAGCCGAGAGGAGCAGGTACATGCGACGGAGTGCCGACCGGATTCTCACGACGCACACCGGCAGCCTGCCTCGGCCGCCCGACCTGGACGCGATGATCGCCGACCGGGAGAGCGGCAAGGAGGTCGACATTGCCGCCTTCGACGAGCGCGTCCGTGTCGCGGTCGCCGACGTGGTAGCGAGTCAGCTTGCCGCAGGCGTGACCGTGGTCGGTGATGGCGAGATGGGCAAATCCGGTTACTCGACCTACGTCAAGGACAGGCTCACGGGATTCGGCGGCACCGGGCGGCCGCTAGCGGTGACCGAGATGCTCGAGTACCCCGAGGTTTTCGAGCACCTCGCCGGCGATGAGGCGGTCGGCAGGATGCTCAACCAGCCAGCCTGCGATGGGCCGGTCTCACTGCGCGACCCAGCCGCCGTGCAGCGGGATATCGCCAACCTCAAGGCCGCCGTGCAATACGCCGAGCCTGCCGACGTGTTCATGAGCGCCGCCTCGCCCGGCGTGATCGCCGCCTTCCTGGCCAACAGCTACTACCCGACTGACGAGGAGTACATATTCGCGCTGGCCGACGCCATGAAGCCGGAGTACGACGCGATCGCGGCAGCCGGGATCGTCCTCCAGGTCGACTGCCCTGACCTGGCCATGACCAGGGCCATGCTGGGCAACGACGCGCTCACCGACGACGAGTTCCGCGATCAGATCCGGATGCACGTGCGTGCTCTCAACCACGCATTGCGCGATATCCCGCCCGAGCAGATGCGCATGCACCTGTGCTGGGGTAATGGCGAATGGCCGCACATCACCGACATCCCGATGGCTGCCATCATCGACATCGTGATGGAGGCCCGCCCGGCCGGCCTGTCGTTTGAGGCCGCGAACCCGCGGCACGAACACGAGTGGAAAGTATGGAAGGACGTCCGGCTGCCCGATGGCAAGGTCCTCGTTCCCGGCGTGCTCGACTCCACGACGAACTTCGTCGAGCATCCCGAACTCGTAGCCGAGCGGATCATCCGGTTTGCCAGCGTTGTCGGCCGCGAGAACGTGATCGCCGGCAGTGACTGCGGCTTCGGCACGTTCGCCGGGTTCTATTCGGTGCAGCCGCGGATCACCTGGCTGAAGCTCGGTGCGATGGCCGAGGGCGCGGCGATCGCATCCGATTATCTATGGGCGCGGGGCCGCTCCTAGCTGACGCGATCCAGCCACGCACGGTAGTCCGAGGCGAACGGCTCGGCGCCCGCGCTGATCGCCTCGTGCAGCGATGCGGCCGCCTGCTCGGCCTCGCCGATCACCTCGGCCGGGTAGCCGAAGCGGACCTGGTGCGCGGCGAACTCGTCTTCGTCCACGATCAGCACGCGCCCGTCGTCGCGCAGGCGCAGCACATCGAGATCGAGGTCGACCATGGTCACCTCGTCGTCGCTAAGCCAGTCGGCAGGTGTGGAGATGTCGCAGTAGACCTCGGTCCTGGCCGGGGCGCCGTTAAAGACCGCGGTCCACCATTGACCACGTGGAATCAGCTGGGCCAGCGGATACTCAAAGATGACGGGCGGCTCGCTACCCCGGCGGGCCGACGAGCCATGCTCAGCGCCTAGCCAGACGCCGTGCTGGTCTTCGCCGAGATACTGCATCGTCTGGTGCCAGTGCAAGCTGCCGTCGTATTTGGTGTACACCACGCGTACCTGGCGTCCAGTCACCAGCCGTCCTTCGCTCGTCGCCAGACAATGTCGGTCGCAGTCAATCGCGCGTCTGATTTAACCAGATTTGCGGCAACGCAACCTGCACAGTGTCGGCGCTTAGCCACCAGTTCATGCGTGATCAGCTAGATGACGGTCCCCGGATCGACGCCCTTGCCGCCTGACGCACTGCTCTCGTAGGCAGCGAGCGCGAACCTCAGCACATCGACTGCCTCGTCCGCGCTCCAGAGCAGCGGGCCGTCGCCGGTGCGCAGCCAGTGCAGCCAGTGGCGGCCGGAATCGCGGAAGCTGCTCCCCCAGTCGTCGTCGAGTGCGTGATATCCGCGCAACTCGCCGTCCCGGTAGACCTCAAGGCTGGGCTGCTGGATGCCGCGCCCGGTGCAGCGATTGACCCGCGCGTAGCCGAGCCTGCCGGTCACTTCCCAGCGCTCGTCGTTGGTGTAGTAGTCCGACCGCAGGTACATGTCCACTCCGAGGCTGATGTCCCACCCGCCGCGGACGCCGTTCTCGTGTTCCCAGGCGATCATCGTGGGCGCGTCGAGATCGATGCCAGGCCCGAATGAGGTCGTCCCGATCCAGGCCCGGACTTCCCTGATCGGGCCGAACAGCCAGATCGCGGTGGAGAGCTTGTGCCACCCGTCGTCGAACACCATGATGCCGCGGCCCAGCTTCATCTGTTCCATCTGCCATTCGAAGCTGCTGAACGGAACGTCCCAGCCACCATTGCCCGTGCCGACCATTTTCATGTGGTAGCCGGATACCTCGCCGATCTCGCCCGACTCGACGACGGCCTTGAGCTTACGCAGTGGCTCGTAGAACAGGTAGTTCTCCATGACCCGCAGCACCCGGTCGCTCGCCTTCGCGGCGTCGAGCATCTGCCGTGCGCCGGCCAGGTCGTTGCACATCGGCTTCTGCGCGTTCACGTGCCAGCCGTAGCCGAGCAGTTCGCTGATGCCATCGGCATGCAGCGGTGCCGGAAGCAGAGCTTCGACCGCGTCGACCGGCAAGCCGCTCGCGGCCAGTTCCGCCGCTGACGCGAAGGTACGCGCGTCCGGCCAGTCGGCCTGGCGCTGCGCCCGGCGCTGCTCGTTCGGATCGACGAGTGCGACCACCTCGACGTCCGGATTCCCCAGGTAACCGCGCACGTTCAGGTCGTAGATGCGGCCCAGGCCGATGAATGCCGCGCGCACTGGGCGGTCGTAGGGAAGGAAGTTCATGTGGCGACCGGTCTCCTCGGGCGGCTGGGAAACGGACGCCCGGATCGGAGACCCGGAGCTGGCCTGTTGTGTTCCGCATCGTACCGACTGTCCTATCCGCGGCCCGGCCTTCGGCCGAAACTCGCCGTCCTCTATGCGGCCGAGCCAGGCCAGCATCGAGCCAGCCTGCTAGCACGGACCCACTATCGGTCCAGGGTGATGCTTCCTGCCGGCGACGAAGTCACCTCCGTAGCCCGACGGTCGGGTCGGCAGCTCTGCCTTGTGCCTGCTACGCGAACGCTGATCTCTGGAGTTGACAGCGTTTATCTAAGCGTTGCATAATGATGATTGTAAACAGTGTAAACGGCTAGACGAGCAAGGGGACAGTCCAATGACCATCAGCATGCAGACCCTGCAGGACGCGCTCATCGCCGTGTTTGTCACGGTCGGTGTGGCGGTCGCGCTCTCCGTTGCATTCATGACGGTGGGAGCTTTCATCGAGCGCAGCAAGGCGCGGGCGCGCCATGCGGTCCACGCCGCCGCGCCAGCGCACCACCGGACCCAGACTGACAACGCACGTGACCTGGTCCTGCGGTAACAGCCAGCGCGGTAACACCCAGCGCAGCCACAGCCAGCGTGTCAGCCGCGAGCACCCAGAGGGACGACGCGTCGGCGCGTCGTCCCTCCGCGCGTCGTCCCTCAGCGCCTAGCCGGAGGCGCTGGCCGGCCCGGCCCGCCGGGGCGCGCGAGTCCGCTGCTCGACCGGCAGGCCCTGCCGGTCGCCTGCCACCCGGAACAGCACCCCGGCCCAGGTCCGGAATGGTCGCCAGGGCTCAGCCAGCCGCTCGACGGTCGGCGCATCGGGCGTCTCAGCCAGCCCGTAGTAGTGCCGCAGGTAGCCGGCCAGCATCGGTTCACCGACGACCAGCGCATCTGTCACCCCGACCGACCTGAGGTAGACAAGCATCGTGTAGACCGGGCCCAGCCCCCTGATCCGCCGCAGCAATGCCATGGCGTCGTCAGCCGACGTGTGGCGCAGCCCGGCCACATCGAGGTGCCCGTCGTTGGCAGCCCTGGCCACGCCATGCAGTCGCGCCATCCGCTCCGGCTCGATGCCCGGAAACTCGTCGATCTTAAGCAGATCCCCAGGCAGCGGGAATGCTGACACCGGCTGACCGGCCAGCTCAAATGTCGCTCCGGCCGACTCACACAGTCGCCGCCGCAGGGCTGCGGCCTGTGTGCGGTGCCTGCGCTGCGACAAGACGGACCAGGCCGCGGCTTCGTACGGCGAGTGGAACAGCACCGGCCGAAGGCCTGGATACGCGGCCTGAATCCCGCCGAGGACTGGATCGGCCTGGCCGGCCTCGAGCCACCCGCGGACGGGAGTGTCCACCGACAAGATGCGGCTGATCTGGGTTGCCACCATGCCCAGGTTGGACACGCCGTCGCTGATCTGGGTCGTAAGGTTGCCGTCTGCTGCCTGCCTGACGACCGCGCCCACGTAGGTTTCGAGATCGTCGCCGACGAACGCCAGCCGCATGCATTCTGAGTCCGGCTCCGGGCGGCCAGTGTTCGGCCCGAATCCGAACGATGCGGCGGCGGCCAGCGAGAACGGCCCGTCGACAGGCAGGGTGATGACAGTAGCGGGCATTTGGGGGTCGCCTCCTCTGCGAGGCCACTGCCGCGCTATCGCGGCGGCCACGTTTCCAGGTATAGACCCCGGTGCGGACAGCAGGAGCCGCTAACTACGGCAGGTCGCGCGGGCCAGGACTACTGCCTCGACCCAGGCAGCGCGGCCCCGTCGAGCAGGCAGCCAGCAACGGCGTCGAGCCGGGTACCGGCCGTGTAGATGTCGTCTCAAGGCTACTCGCGCTGGGTCATTAGCAGGCCGCGCGTGGACGTCCACCACTCCACGACGAGCATTGTGGCGCCGTCGTTGAGGTGGGTGTGCACGACCTCGGCGATGTCAGCGCGGAAGCTCTCCCCGTCCGGTCCGTCGGTGATAGGTCCCGCGGTGATCGCCCGGCCGGAGATCTTCGCCTCGCCCGGCCACTGCGCCTCCGAGCCCTCGATCGGATCGACGGTCGCGCTATGCAAGGCGAACCGCGGATCCCGACGGAGATCCGCGCCCTTGCGTGCATGTGGCATGGAGCCAAAGACCAGTTCGCCGTCCTCGAAGACAGCCTCGATCCCTGAGATCCGCGGCGACCCGTCGGCTCGCACGGTCGCAATGGTTTTGTGCCTGTGAGCGTCGAACAGCGCGCGCACGCGCTGCGCGAACTCCGGCACAGCCTGTTCGACGTCCCGCCATGGTGTCATAACGCGCATGATCGCACGGGCGACCGGCGGAGCCGCGAGTTAACAGGACAGTCTCAACGTGCGGCTCATGGCCTCGGTGTTGCGATGCTAAGCCAATTGGCTAATACTGAGTCTTGTGACTCAGCAAACAGTGATCTGCACCTACCGGGTTCGTGCCGACGCAGAGGCCGAGTTCGTCAAGTTGCTCGGCCGCCATTGGCGCGTCCTGCGTGAGCTAGATTTCGTGACCGCGGAGCCGTCAGTTTTCTACCGCGAGCTCTATGAGCGCGCAACGTATGTCGAGATCTTCACCTGGGTCGAGGGTGGCTATGAGCAAGCGCGCGAGCACCCGGCAGTCCTGGCCATCTGGGGGTCGATGGATTCCCTGCTTGAGGAGCGCGACGGGCGGCTGAAATGGGAGTTTCCGCACTACGAGCGCGTCACGCTCGGTGCGTGACAGCCAGCCCAGGGGATCCGGCGAGCTCGAAGACTTCGATGCCGTGTTCAGCGCACTGGCGCATCGGGCCCGGCGGACCATCCTTTCAGCCCTGCACAGCCACGGCGGCGAGATGACGTCAGGCGCTATCGCCGGGTGGTTCGAGCACTCGTGGCCGACGACCTCACAGCATTTGCGCGTGCTGCAGCAGGCCGGGCTGGTCTCGGTCGAGCTGCGAGGCCGGGAACATGTGTACCGGCTGGACTCGGCGCGCTTGCTCGCCGTCACGCAAGGATGGCTTAGCTACTTCGGCTGACTGCAGCGCAGGCCGCGTTTCGCGGCACACCGTCGACCGTCCCCGGCGTGCGGGCCCTCCCAGGGCGGAAATCACTCGGCCGGACGGTTATGCCAGGGCGCGCGAGCAAGGACAATGCCCTCGACCCGCGACGCACCGCCCTCGTCGAGCAGGCAGCCAGCCACGGCGTCCAGCTGGGTGCCAGTAGTGCAGACGTCGTCGTAGATAAGGACGAACTTACCGGCCGTCCGGCTGCGGTCGGTTACCCGGAGCACAGCCCTGAGCTCGGTTCCGGACGCCCGCTTGTACCATGCCTGCGCGTCGGCTGACTTCATCGTCGGCGCGGTCTTGATGATCGCAGCCGAGGATGCACTGTCAAAAGGCCAGTCTCCACCGGAATCGGCATCGGCAGCTGCCGCGAGCACAGCTTCGGCATGCGGGAACTCCTGACCGCCAGGTCCGGTGAATCCCGGGTTGGCCACGATCAGGCCAGGCCGGTCGGCGGTCATGGTGGCGTCCAGCCAGGCCACCAGCATTCTGCCGAACACTGCTGACATGCCTCGTGCGCCGCAGTACTTGTACTTGATGATCGCGCTGCGGAGCGGGCCGGACTGGTAGCCGATCGCGTGAATCCTGCCGATGCGGCGGCGCGGGCTGCCGCACAGGTCGTTGTGGCAGGCGCCGTCGGCGGCGGGGCGCTGCGCGCAGGTACCGCAACTGCCGGGGCCTGGCCGGGCCAGCTCGCGCGTGGCGCAGGCAAAGCAGACCTGAGCAGACCCGGCGCGGAAGTAACCGCAGTCGTAGCAGCCAGGGAACGCGGCCAGGGGTAACGGAGCGGCCATGCCGGACAAGCTAACGGGCGGTGCCGACAGACAATCCACACTGCGCACGGGCGGGCAGGCGAACGGGCGCGCCACCGCCAGCGACCCGAGGCTGCGCGCGGCGGCCAGCCGAACGCACCGGCGAGCAGGCGAACGCGCGCCGCCGCCAGCGACCCGAGGCTACGCACGTTAGCCAGCTACGGCCGGCCCATTGACTCTGATTATCAGCGCGGGGCTGCGCGGACGGGGCGGCCAGGCAGCGCCTCCGGCACGACGTCGGAATCCGTCACCACGAGCGTGCCGTTGACCAAGACGTGCGCGATCCCCGCAGACGGCCGTGTGCTCTCCAGATAGGTCGCCTGATCGCACACGGTCGCCGGGTCGAATACCACCAGGTCCGCATCGCAGCCCTGCTGCACTCGACCCTTGCGGCGCATCGCCGGAACGCGTTCCTCGAGCAACTGCGCCGGGCGCAAGCTGCTGCGCCGGAGCGTCTCGGTAAGGCCAAGCGGCCCGGCCGCACCCACCGGCCCGCCGTCCGATGCAAGCAGCCGCAACGCGCGGGCAAACGTGCCCGCCGTGCGCGGGTGGGTGACCGCGCCATCCGGCGGCGGCCAGGTCATCTGGTCGGGAGCCTGGCCCGGCCAGGTGAGCGGCATCGCGTCACTGGCGATTACCGCGTCCGGGAACGTCAGCGAGCGCAGCAGCACATCGCGATCTGACGGGTTGTCCTCATCGAGATGACGGACGATGACCAGCCCGCCGGGGTCGGCCGCGCGCAGCTCGCGAAGGCGTGCCTCGCTCGCCACTCGTTCGCCCGTCGGCGCGTAAGTCAGGTCGGCTGGCGACAGATCGCGCTCGCCTAGCCGCTCCGGCGCCAGGAACGCGGCGCCGATCCCCGTCATGCCAGCGCCGTACGGATAGGCCTCCGTCGATACTCGCGAGCCGGCCGCCCTGGCGCGGCCGACCAGGTCCTGAACTCGATCAATATGGCGCAGCGACGTGCTGTTGATGTGGCAGTAGTGCATGTGCGCACCCGTCTCCCCGGCCGCCCGGATGATCTCCTCGGCGCCGTCTACCAGGGCGGCGGGTGCCAGTTCGATCAGGTCACGGGCATGGGTGAACGTTGGCACCCCGGCTTCTGCGGCGAGAGCCGCCAGCTGCAGGTACTCGTCCGGGTCAGTGCCAGGTGCGTAGCCGACGAGCACGCCGATTCCTATCGCGCCATCCGCCAGGTCGGCCGATAGCCGGCTCAGGATCGCGCCAACCTGGATCGGTGAGGCCGCACCTTGCCAGGCCGGCGTCGCGATGTTCGCCAGGAACGTGCCAAGCCGACCGTCGAGCTCGACTCCGGCGACAGACTCCATCCTGGCAAGCGCCCACGATGCGGCGAACCCGTAATTGACAGGCCTGCCCTCCGCCGCGGCGCGGCGGTACGCGGATTCCACCGGGCTCACCCCGGCCTCAAGCTCCAGGGCCGTGGTCACGCCATCCAGGGCGCGCAACCGCAGTCCGGTGACATCGGTGGTGTGGCTGTGCAGGTCGATGAAGCCGGCCGTGACAACGTGGCCAGCTACATCGAGGTCGATCGTGGCCGGACCTATGCCAATGCCGATCTCCGCGATACGGCCGCCCGAGACTGCGACGTCGCCGATGGCGTCCACGCCGGTCTCGGGGTCGATCACGCGCCCGCCGCGCAGGACTAGGTCATGTCTGGCCACTGACGAGTCTCCGGACGGTGTTGAGGTAAGCAGGACGCCGTCATGAGTCTCGCGCACATCTGAGCCAGATGCCGCTCACGACCGAAGGCGGTCTGGCGGCCGGCGACAGGCATCCTCGCGGGCTACTCGAAGAGACCGCGGATGTCGTCGGCATCCAGCCCGCCGCCGAATACGTTGCCGCTATCGATCACCGAGGAGAACAGCTCGGCTTTGCGGACCTTCAGCGCCATGACCTTCTCCTCGATAGTGCCAGCCGAGATCAGCCGGTACACCACGACGTTCCGGGTCTGGCCGATCCGGTGCGTACGGTCGACTGCCTGCGCTTCGGTTGCCGGGTTCCACCAGGGGTCGAGCAGGAAGCAGTAGTCCGCCTCCGTCAGGTTCAGGCCGAAACCGCCAGCCTTGAGGCTGATCAGGAACACCGGAGCCGCGCCGTCCTTGAACCGCTGGATGACCGCGGGCCGATCACGCGTCTGACCGTCGAGGTAGCAGTACGGGATGCCGGCCTCGTCAAGCCGCCGCCTGACCAGGTCCAGGAACCGGGTGAACTGGCTGAATACCAGCGCCCGGTGGCCGCCGGCCACCACCTCGCCGAGCTGGTCCAGCAGCGCGTCTATCTTGCTGCACGGCATGTCCAGGTGCTCGGCATCGACGAGCCCCGCGTGCAGGCTCAGCTGGCGGAGCAGGGTCAGCGACCGCAGGATCGTGAACCTGTTGGCGTTCATGTCCTCGATCATGCCGAGCACCTTCTGCCGCTCCCGCTGCAGGTGCGTGTCGTACAGCTTGCGATGCCGCGGGTGCAGCTCGACCTCAAGAACCTGCTCCTGCTTTGCGGGCAGGTCGGCCGCCACCTGTTCCTTGGTCCGGCGAAGCATCAGCGGCTTGATCCGGCGCCGCAGGCGGCCCAGCAGATCGGCGCTGGACTGTTTCTCGATGGGGCGGGCGAAGTAGTCCTGGAACCGGTCCGGATTAGGGAACAACCCCGGCGCGGTGATCGACAGCAATGACCAGAGCTCCATCAGGTTGTTTTCCATCGGGGTGCCGGTGATGGCCAGCTTGAACGGGGCCGCCAGTTTCCGGGCGCACTGATAGACCTTCGACTGATGGTTCTTGGTGTACTGCGCTTCATCCAGGATCAGGCCGGACCAGGCCGCGGCTGAGTAGCTGGCAAAGTCGAGCCGCAGCAGCGTGTAGGTGGTGACCACCGCGTCGGCACCGTCGATGAGCCTGGCGAGCTCTGTCCTGCGCTTCGCCATGGTGTCGCTGATCAGCACGACCTTCAGGTCCGGCGCGAATTTGGCTGACTCCGCAGACCAGTTCGACACCACGCTCGTCGGCGCGATGATCAGGAAGGGCGGGGCCGAAGGATCCGCTCGCCGGGCGTGGCAGATCAGCGCGAGCGACTGCAACGTCTTGCCGAGGCCCATGTCGTCGGCGAGAATGCCGCCCAGCCGGTGCTCCCACAAGAAGGCGAGCCAGCGGAAACCCTGCAGCTGATAGGGCCGCAGGTTAGCGGTCAGCCCTGGTGGCGGATCGGTGCCGGTGTCCGGGCTGCCGACGCCCGACAGCAGTCCTTCGACCTGCTGTTTCCACTCACTTGCCTGGCCACTGATGACGCCAAGCTCGGCGAGTTCTGACCACAGTCCCGCCTGGAACCTGCTGATACGGAGCGGCCCGGACGGCTTGTCGAGCAGCGTTCGCGCCTCATCGATCAGGCTCGCCAGCGCCTGCAGTGCAGGTTTGTCCAGCGAGAAGTAGGCGCCGTTGTCCAGCAGCAGGTACGGATCGCCGCGGCTGAGCGCCTTGAAGAGCTCGGCAAACGGAACGTCGCAGCCTTCCACAGTGATCGTGATGCCAAGATCGAACCAGTCAGTGTCGCCGCTCAGCGCGCCTGCCGAGATGCCAATTTCCAGCGAGTCACCGGCCTCGCGGTAATCCGCAGGCATACCGCTGATCTCAACTTCGACGCCGGGTTGCCCGGACAGCAGCGGCAGCACCTCGGTGCTGAACAGCATCGTGTCGATGCCGGTCAGCTGGGCAGGCCGGACCCGCCCGGCCGGCACATCCAGTCCGGCCAGGATGGCCCGCTCGGCGTCAAGGTCCCGGAAGCTCTCGTCGGCGGGTCCGGCACCGGCGAGCCCGGACCCGCCAGCGCGACCTTCGCCGGTATGCGCACCGGAGGCGAGCGCGTAGGCCGCCGGACCGGAGCTGGCCATCGCGCCCGGGCCGAACGGCGCTCGCAGCTGCTCACCGCCCACCTCGTAGGCCCATTCCCAGCTGACGTCGAGCTCGTGGCCATCGCCGTAGCTAGCGCCGAGTACCAGCGTTGGCGGCGAGACGGCGGGCAGCGCCACCGATTCGTCAGAGGAGATCAGCGTGGCAGCATGGCGGAGCCGCGGGTAGAACCGTTCCCGGAACTTGTCCTCGTCGGCTGCCGGAACCCGCATCGACTCGCCGGTGAGGGTCATCTGCAGCAGGCCGGGCGGCACTGGCTCGGTCAGCCGGGCCAGCCGGAACGGCCAGCTGGCTGGATCGGGCTCCGGCGCGGCCTGGGCCGGGTCGGCATAGGCGACCCCGTTCCCCTCGGATCCGATGATGACCAGCGGAGCCACCGTCACGTCGTCCACCCGCAGCTGCGGGCTGATCAGCAACGGCCCGGACAGGTCGCGCCGGGTGATGTCAAGGCACAATTCGGCCGTGCCGTACGCCGGCATCGCGCCGAGCTTGCGCCCGTACACGACGGGCAGACCGGTCGAATACGCCTCGTCGAAGAAGGTCCAGAGCTGGCGCGACTCGAAGCTGGCCAGGTCCAGATAGCGCTCCCGGCCGGGGTAATACCCGTACCGGCCACCGAGCTCGTCGCCAGCCAGGTATGCCGAGTAGAACTCTCGCATCAGGCGCAGATGCTGCTCTGGGTAGTCGCCCAGGTCTGCACTGCCATAGCCACCGTAATTGAGCAGCGGATTCAGCTTGGACCACGTCAGTGGGCCGCCAACCCAGCCGCCTTGCTTTCCGGGCTGCACCAGGCGAGCCCGTAGCTTGAGGATCCGGTCGCCCGGCGGCGGGTGGTGACCGGACTGCCCAGCCACGTCGGCGAGCGTCAGCTCGATGGCAATCGGCGTCTGGGCGCGCAGATCCCGGCCGGGCTGGCGCCGCGTTTCCAGCAGCGAGGTGAGCGAGTGCTCCCACTGCACCGACTGCGGCCGCGCTGTCAGATCCTGTCCTGACGCCAGCGCACCGGCCAGTGCGACCGAGGCCGCGTGCTTGCACGCATAGCCGGCCTGGCAGCTGCACAGGCTGCGAACGAACATCATCGGGGAACCGCGAGTGAAGTAGACGACCGTCTCGTGCAACTCGCCGTTGCGATCCTGGACGACGCCATGCAGCCCGCACTCCTCGGCGGACCATGCCATCTGCCGGACAGCGCCGTCCTCCAGCGCACGGTAACCCGCAGCGTACGCAAGCGCGCCGACACCGTCATCGACCGAGCCGAGGTCGATCTCGTCGAGCGTGACGCGCTCCATGGTTAGCACCGTAGACCGCCGCGCCGACAGTCACCGTGCACTCGGCCCGAGCAGGCCAGAACAGGTCGGCAATGCCCTGATGCGTGCAGCCGATGTGGCATCAGCCAGCCAGGCGGGCGAACGCCACCGGCCAACAGCCTGGCGGGCAGCCGCTTCCTAGGCGGTCAGCGAGCCAGCCCGCCGTCCGCAGGGCCGGGCCGTGCCTCGTTATTGATCGCGTCCGCGACGGCATGTGCGAGTGTCCGGTACTGCTGCCGGCTGATCTCTCCGCGGTCATAGGCAGCGGTGAGATCGTCGATCGAGCCGGGCACGCTGACGCCGGGGTCGGCCTGGGCCGCCGCGGCCATGCTGGGGTAGGAGCGGGGCTGCTGGCTCCGGGTGCGCGGCCAGTTCCGGCGCCTGAACTGGTCCGCGACCTCATCGAGTGTCAGCGTTCCCGCGCGCAGGGCCACGATCAGCTCACTGACTTCGCTGCTGCTCATCGGCGTAGCTCCTTAGCGGCCCGGAGTGGGAGGTCCGCGGGATGCGAGTCGGCGAGCGCAGCCGCATCGCCGTCCACGGAATTGTCGTACACCCGCCATGCGTCGAAGCGCGGCTTGAGTAGCTCAAAGTTCCTGCGGTTGCCGCTGCCCCAGGCTGAATCAGCGTGCTGCAGGATCGTCGTTGCCGGAATGTACCTGCCGCCAAGGCCGCGTCCGGCGAGGTAATCGTCGTGATCCTCCCGGTGGCGGGCGCCTGCGCGGCGGGCGCTTACCTCGATTGGGATGTCGACGAAGATCCCGTCGATCCGTGCGTATCCCGAATCCCGTAGCGACCGGATGCGCGCGATCGCAGTATCGGTCCTCGACAGGGTCACATCCCAGATGACATTCTTCCCGGCCGACTGGGCCAGGCTCGCGAGCCGCTTGGCGATGTAGGAGGACTCTTCATGAACCAGGTCCGACGCCTCCATCGGAGACAGGCCCTCGATGCCGGGAATCTTCTCCCGGCGCGCGAGCTCCTCCTTGATCAGGTCAGGATTGATCATTAAGTAGCGCGACAGATCCGCGTCGGCGTGCGCAGCAAGGACCGTGGTCTTACCGGCGCCTGGCAGTCCGCCGGCCAGAATCGCCGCGCCCTCGCACGGCACGTCCCGCGCGCGCTCATACAGGTCCCCGATGATTGCGCACTGCAGGGCGTCGCGATCATCGGACCACACCTCCCGGCCATGGTCGATCGTGTGCCGAACGTCAGAAGCATGGCCTCGGGCGAGCGCATCAGCTAGCCGGTCTTCAACGTGAGCCACATGGTCGGTGTACTCCCGATCGGTCATGCGCCGGAACTCCGGGCTCGAACCCCGATCAGAAAGGTAACGGGGCGACGATGGATGTGCCGGAGACAGTTCGTCTTCCCGGCGCCCTAGGTCCGGACCTGACCGAGCATGCGGCCAGCCTGCGAGCTGATCCGGGCCCCGCCACGTGTCGGTCAGCGAGTGGTCGCGTGACACGCGGACCTCCTCAGCCAGCCCGTGGATCGCCTCGATCGCTGGATCGCCGGGATTCGACGATAGACCACGACGGTTGGCTCATGCGGTCGTTCGACCGCACTTAGAGGAGCGACAGGGCGCCGGTAATTGCGTCGATTCGGCTGTCTTCGGCCGGACCGATAGCACAGCAGGTCGGCGTTCCCTCAGCTACCTGCGTCCGGCCCGCATCATGGATGACCTGTACCGGCAGGCCCGCGTCGCTAGCACGCTCGGCGATCCCGAAAAGGTCATCCTCGCTGACTGCCCTCAGCACAACTTTCGGCTGACCATCCTGAAGCCAGACGCGGAAATCGGCACTGCTGAGGCCGGACAGCACTGCGGCCACGGCGGCGTGCGCCGCTTGCGCGGCTATCTTGCCCCGCCCCATGCCGAGGTCGGACCGGACGACCAGGGTGAGCTTGGTGCGCATGCTGGCCACCGTACTGTGCGCTGCCGGTGCCAGCGACGATCTGGCAGGTCACCGGCCGGCTTAGCATGGGCAGCTCAGTCGGGGTTAACCGGAGGCGGGGGCCGTGGACGAGCAGCAAGGCTGGGCTGCCCGCCCGCTGCTGCCAGCCGCCGCCCGGCGCCCGGCCGCCGTCATCGCGGTGGCATGCGCCGTGGTCACCCTCGTCCTGGGCGTGCTGATCGCACGCACGTCGCATGCCGGGCTACTGGACAAGTCCGTCGACGCCGGTATCCAGCAGTCCCTGGGCGCGCACCGCGGGGCCTTGCGCCTGCTGGCGGACGCCGGGCAGCCGGCCGAGGTGGCAGTCCTGACGGCAGTCATCGTCCTGGTCTGCTTTGCCGCCCGGCGGGTCAACGGCGCGATGCTCGCCGTGCTGAGCATAACGGTGTCCGTGGTGCTCACTGAGCTCGTGCTGAAGCCGCTGTTCGGCCGGACCCTCGGCGGCTACCTGGTCTATCCGAGCGGCCACACAGGCAGGGCCTTCACCCTGGCTGCGGTCACCGTGGTGCTGCTGCTCAACCTGCCTGGCCGACGGCGCTGCCGGCCACTGACCGCTGCCGTCGCAGCCGTAACTATGCTCGCGGCCTCGGCGGTTGCGGTCGCCATGATCGGCCTGAAGTACCACTACTTCACCGACACCGTCGGTGGCGCAGCACTGGCCATCGCCGTGGTCCTGGGGACCTCGCTGGTGCTTGACACCGATGGCATTCGGCGGCGACTGCCCCGCTCGGACTGGCTTCAGATCGAGCGCTAGGCGCGCTGCCTGTCCCGGTAGCGCCGCACCTTCGCGATCGTTCCGCAGGCCCGGCCTTCCGGGCCGCCGGCGTACATAAGGCACCAGCGTTTACTTCCGTTGCGAGTGTGGTCGTAGAAGACCCAGTGGCAGTCCGGGCACGCTTTGAGCCTCTTCCAGGTGCCTGCACCGACCGCGCCCAGGACGGCGGCGAGCAGGTCACCGGCCGGGCCGCCTTCGTGCGAGTAGCAGACGTCGCCGCCAGTAACCGTGGGACGCACAGCTAGTCGGCCGATCCAGTCATTGAGGCAAGCAGCCTCGGCCGCGCTGGCCGCGCTGGCCGACCCTGCGCTGGCCGACCCTGCGCTGGCCGACCCTGCCGCGCTGGCCGCGCTGGCGGACTCGATGAGGCGCCTGAGGTCATTGCGAAGGTCACGGACCAGGGCGGTGTCATCCTCGGTCCATCCTTGCTGGCGCGCCAGTTCGTCGAACTTGTCCGTCGGCTGACGCGAATCGTTGGGAATGAGCCAGCTGTTCAGGAGTGCCCGCACCGGCTCCAGGCCGGCCGGTGCTGCATGCGTGTCGCCTTCCCGCGTGCTAACCACCTAACCAGAATACTGGTTGCAGCGGCGTGAGCGCGACGGTAACCTGCTAAGAGATTAACCGGTTACCAGATTCTTCCGGAGGGCACATGTCAGTCGATCTGGCTTGGACGGCGCTTGACTGGCCGGGCATGGAGCACGTCGTCGTGTCTGACGACGGCGGCGGCTTCCGCGCGGATGGTCAGGTCGTCCAGGCTGATGGGGACCTCGCCAGCATCCGCTATCAGCTCCGGTGCACGGCCGACTGGCGGGTCACCAGCGTGGCGATTCAGGTCGCGAACGCGGTGTCGGGCAAGACACTGGACCTGGCCGCCTCTGGTGACGGGCACTGGCGGGTGGACGGGCGGCCCGCGCCTGAGCTAGCCGGTTGCACTGACGTCGACATCAGCTGCACACCGCTCACCAATACGCTGCCGATCCGGCGTCTGTCCTGGTCCCCTGGCCAAGCCAGGGACCTCCAGGTCGTCTATGTCCGCGTTCCGTCCCTGGAAGTCCATCCGGCCTGGCAACGCTACACGCTGCTAGATCGTGGAAGGGACCGGCACGAGGCCTTGTTCCGGTACGAGTCCGGCGAGTTCAGCGCCGACCTGCGAGTGGATCCCGATGGTTTCGTTACCGACTATCCGGGACTCTGGCGCCGCGTTGAGCCGCTGAGGGCGAGTGCGGGGTGACAAGCGGCGCCACATAACGGTTGACTCCTCCCGGCAGTCCCGAAGACTGGGGGTGATGCTTTGTACAAGCGGGAGCGAGACTGTGACGGCGCCCAGCGAGAGGCTTATTCGGCGGATCAGGCAGGACTTCGGGCGCGGAACTGACGACGAGGTCATCCGGCACCTCACCGCACTAGAGCCTGATGATTCAAGTGAGCGCATCCAGGCCGCTCTCGTAACTGGCGCGGCCGGGGTGTGGAGCCGGTTCGAGCAGCTGCTGCGCCAGCTCGAGCTCGACTGGCGTGCTGTCCTGGTGGCTGGCGGCCTGGCCAATGCGGATTGGCAGGCCAGACTCGATGCCGAGTTGCCGGCTCGAGCCGAAGACCGCGAACGCGACGGCAGCCGACCGGAAATCAGGGCCTCTGAGAAGGCGCGGACGCCCCGGCGCGATAAGCGCGGCTCCGGCGCACGCCAGCCCAGTGCACGCCAGCCCAGTGCACGCCAGCCCAGTGCACGCCAGCCCGGCGTCCGCCGGCGGCCTCCGCCCGACCCCCGGTAGCCCGCATCCGCTGGATGCTCGGTCCAGCCGACCGGACGGCGCATCCAGGTCGAATGACGCCGAATCCGCAGCACAGTGACGTGAGAACAGAGATGATTCGTCTGGACACTAGCGCGTAGAACGTCGGGGCGGGAGCACTAGTGACAGACGCGGCGGCGAGCCAGCAGCATCTTGACGATGCCAGGCTGCTCAACCTGGTGCGGGCTGGCGACAGCTCGGCATTCGGTGTGCTGTTCCAGCGCCATGACCAGGCGGCTCGTCGGCTTGCGCGCGATCTGGTCGTATCGCCCGCTGAGGTGGACGACGTGGTCGGCGAGACGTTCGCCCGCGTGCTGGCAGTACTACGGCTCGGCGGCGGACCGTCGGATGCGTTCCGGCCATACCTGCTCACTGCGCTGCGGCGGGTCTGTAACGACCGCCTGCCGGGGCAGCGGAGCCAGCCGCCAGGCGGCGCGCCCCAGTCCCCCGAGATGGGCTCCCCGTTCACCGATCCCGCGGTCGCTAGTGCTGACAGCTCGCTGATGCTGCGTGCTTACCTGTCGCTCCCGGAGCGATGGGCCGCAATTCTCTGGCATGCCGAGATAGAGCAGGCAACGCCCGCCGACGTGGCGCCGCTCTTCGGGCTCAGCCGCAACGGTGTGGCCGCGCTTAGCCGCCGGGCCCGAGACGGTCTACGGCAGGCTTACCTGCAGCTGCACGTCTCCGGCATCGCGCGGGCGGAGTGCACGCCAGTGGCGGAGCGGCTTGGCGCCTTCGTACGGGACGCCTTGTCAGGGCGCGATACCGCAATGGTCTGCGAGCACATCGACGGCTGCGACGAGTGCCGGGCTGTTTGCGCCGAGCTTTCCGACGTCAATTCGGCCCTGCGCAGCCAGGTTGCCCCTGCTTTCCTCGGCGCGGCGGCGGCTTCTTACCTGTCCGTCGCTGACCACGATGCTGCCGGACCGTCAGCCCGGGCAGTTGTCGCCGTACTCGGTCATCATGCCGTCGGGCCGCGTGGCGCGATGAGCACGAGGCCGGTCCGGCGCGGTGGACCGAGAGCACAGCCCGCAACCTCCGGGCGGTGGTTCAGGAAGCCGGGCCGGCGGCAGCGCTGGCTCGGAGCAAGCGCCGCCGTCGTACTGGCCGCAGTCGCACTCGGCGGTTACGAGGTCAGTCTCACGGCCAGCGCGACGTCCGCGCGCCTGCCGGGCCGCCACCAGTCCGAGGCTACGACGCGAGGCCTGGTCACCGTCATCGGAAAGCCATCGCGGTCACATCGGCCGGCCTCGCCGAAGCCAACGCCGCGTCCGACGACCGGTCCCGCCCGTGCGGCCGGCTCGCCGGAGGTGACAACGTCCCGGCCTGGTGTACCGCCGACACCGAGCGCGACCGCCAGCCGGCCGGCGTCGCCGAGCCCGAGCCCGAGCCCGACCTCGACAGCCAGCCCCTCCCCGACGCCGGATGTGAAGCTGGCGGCAGGCGTCGATGTCTACGGGCAGGGCTGGCCAGACTGGGTGGTGTTCAGCGTGACCGACAACGGAAGCTCGGCGACGGCCGTGCTGACCGCGACGATCGTGCTGCCCGCAGGCAGCTCGTACGTCGCAGGCGGTGGTCCCGGGCATCACGACCGGAGCGGCTGGACCTGCGAGGCCACCAGTTCCGGGGCCAGCTGCCAGCATGCCGCGATCGCGGCCGGCGGCGGGGCCGGCGGGACGGTGCTCATCCAGCTCAACGGGTCCGCGGCCTGCGGGCAGCCAGTTCAGGTCACCGTGACCAGTGGCGCCACGTCGGCCAGCGCCCAGTCTCCGGAGACGATCCAATGCGGCGGCGGTGGCGGCGGGCATTAACGCCGGCCAGGACACACCAACCGCGGCGGACCCTCCCATGATCGAGATATGACTTGTCAATCGCGAAGTGGCGACGTAGGCTGCCGATATATCGTGATCGTATCGCGAGAGAGGCAAGACAGATGTCGGCAGCAGCGTCGTCGCCGGCGGGCGACTTCGGAGCAGGACCGTTCAGTATGTTCTGCGGAGGCGACGTGCTCGGCGACCTCCGGCGCGCCGTCAAGGCGATGTCCGGCAGTCACGGCGGCCACGGCCACGAGCGAGCCGGCGGGCCGTGGGAGCGGGACTTCAGCGGCCGCAGAGGCGCCGGGCACTGGGGTGGCGGTTTCGTCGGCCCGCGCGGCGGATGGTGGCCCGGACCGCCGGGACAGCCCGCTCCGCCCGGACCCCCGCGCGGCTCGCGCGGCCGGAAGGCAAGCCGCGGCGATGTTCGCGCGGCGATCCTGGCGCTACTGCGCGATGGCCCGCGCAACGGCTACCAGATCATGTCCGACATCGAAGAGCGCAGCGGCGGCGCCTGGCGGCCGAGCCCCGGCGCCGTGTATCCGGCACTGTCCCAGCTTGCCGACGAGGGCCTCATCGAAGGCGAGGAGTCCGGTGGCCGCCGCACGTTCCGCCTGACCGAGGCCGGCCGCGACTATGTCGAGCAGAACCCGGAGATGGCCCGCGGTGCGTGGGAGTCAACGGAGCAGCAGGAAGCCTGGCAGGTGCCTGGCCTGTTCGCTGAGGCCGCTCGGCTTGGCGGCGGCATCGTGCAGATCGCCCATGCCGGCACGCCCGCCCAGGTCCGTGCGGCCGAGCGACTGCTGGAGCGAACCCGGCGCGAGCTGTACCGGATCCTTGCCGACGACGAGGACGCGGACGACGAAGCCGACGAAGCCGACGACGAGCAGGAAGCATAGGTAACAAAGGATGGACGATCGCATCAGGATTTCAGACGCCGACCGGGAGCGCGTCGCCGCTCGGTTGCGCGAGCACTACGCCGAGGGCCGGCTTAGCGCCGAGGAACTGGATGAGCGGATCACGGCGACATTGACCGCCAAGACCTTCGGAGACTTGCGCGGCGTCATGACGGACCTGCCTGAACCTGGACTGGTAGCACCGCAGGGCGGGCCGAATCCGCTGTGGGCCGTGCCACCTCGGGTCGTGGTCCGCCGCGGGCCGCGGCTGCTTCCGCTGTTGCTCATCGCGTTCATCGTCGCCGTGGCGCTGCCTGGCGCTGGGTTTGTCTTCTTCGCGTTCGTCAAGATCGCCTTGCTGATCTGGCTCGCGACGATGGTGCTGGGGATCTTCGCGGCGGCCCGGTTCCGGCGGCGTGCGCGGCGTGGCTGGCAGTCCGGCAACGGCAGCCAGTGGCACCACTACGAGTGGCATCGATAGGCAGCGCATCCAGGCTGCTTGCGCGGTGCCGTTCGCGGCGAGCTACGCCACTGCAGGTAGCACGGCCTCGATCAGGTGCGGGCCGGGCTCGGCGAGCGCGTTCCGGAGCTGGATGGCAAACTCTGCGGCGGTGCGCGCCCTGCTCGCCGGAACGCCAAGACTGGCGGCGAGCGCCACGAAGTCGATTGACGGCCGGGACAGGTCGAGCAGGTCCCGCGCGGTCTTGCCCGTAGTAGGCGCGCCGGTCCGGGTCAGCTCCATGTTCAGGATCGCGTAGGAACGGTTATTGAAGATCACTGTCGTGATGTCGAGCTGCTCGCGTGCGTGCGTCCACAATGCTGAGATTGTGTACATGGCGCTGCCATCGGCCTCCAGCGCCAGGACCGGCCGGCCGGGGCTGGCGATGGCGGCGCCGGTGGCGAGCGGCAGGCCCTGGCCAATCGCACCCCCCGTCAGGCTGAGCCAGTCGTGCGGCGGCGCTCCTGCGGTAGCGGCGGGCAGCCAGATGCCGGAGGTGTTGGCCTCGTCGCAGACGATCGCGCCCTCGGGCAGCAGCGCGCCGATGACGGCGGCGGCGGCCTCCGCGGTAAGTTCGCCGTCGGGCAGGCTGGGGCGCGCCGCCGCCTGCGCGGACGGAACTGCATCGGGAGCGACGAGATCGGCTAGCGATGCCAGCGCGGCCGGCACATCGTCGCCTGGCGCGGCCAGCACGTGGACCTGGCAGCCCTCCGGTACCGGCGTGCTGGGCTTGCCCGGATAAGCGAAGAAGGAAACGGGCGCAGTAGCGCCAGCCAGGATCAGATGGCTCGTGCCGGCCAGCTGGCCCGCCGCGAACTCGACCAGGTACGCCAGCCGGTCGACTGCCGGGATGCCCGCACCTCGCTCCTGCCGGGCCGGGAACGTCTCCGCGAACAGGCGGGCGCCGGTGGCGTTGGCGATTCGACTGGCAGACTCCAGCGCTGGCCTGGTCAGCCCGGCGCCGCCGAGCAGGATCGCCCGCGACTCCGGGCGCTGCCCGACGGTCCCCACGCCGCGCAGCATGCCCAGGCCCCGGTGGACAAGCCCGAACGCTACCGGCGACGCCAGCCGGACAGCTCGCGGATAGGCCGGCTCGGCGCCGTCGGTCCACGTTACGTCGGCTGGCAGGATGAGCGACGCTACCTGACCGGGCGGGGACATCGCGGCCGCCACCGCATCGGCTGCATCGGCCGGCGCGTCTGCGCTGCGCGTACTGCGCCGAACCCAGCCTGACACCGTTCCGGCAAGGGCGTCGATGTCGGATTCCAGCGGAGCGTCGAAGCGCTTGTGATAAGTGGCGTGATCGCCGACGATCGCCAGCAGTGGGGTGCGCGCCCGGCGGGCGTTGTGCAGGTTGGCGAGCCCGTTCGCGAGGCCAGGGCCGAGGTGCAGCAGCGCCGCTGCGGGGCGGCCGGCCATGCGCCCGTATCCGTCGGCCGCGCCGGTCGCCGTGCCCTCGAACAAGCACAGCACGCCCCGCAGCTGCGGTACTGCGTCCAGCGCGGCGACGAAGTGCATCTCCGAGGTGCCGGGATTGGCGAAGCAGGTGTCCACCCCGCAGTCCGCCAGCGTGCGGACGACGGCCTCGGCTCCGTTCATGTCGTTCCCCTCCTGTCGGCAGACGCGAAGGCGAGCCTATTGGGCGACATGGCGAGTAAATGAGCGGGCCTGGGCACGAGGGCCCGGAAGCCGTGCACATCACCGGAGGCCCGGTGACAGGCCGGCCGGACGGCCTCCGTCAGGATCCGGCCGGCCTGTCCGGACTGCTGGCTAGCCGACGGCTAGTCCCGGCGGCTCCAGCGCGGGCCAACGGTCAGCCACGCGGCCTCCCAGGCTTGCAGCCGTCGCTTATCGAGAGCTCGCCGGATCAGCAATTCCAGGCCGGCGAGCAGCACCGCGAGGATGGCGAGGGTGAAGAACGTCGCAGTGACCACCCGGTTTCCCAGCTCAACGCGGGTGAGCGGCGGCGTCCGGACGTGCCCGGCCTGATCCAGCCACACAGCCAGAGTGCTGCCCGCCCGGGATTTCGACGGGGCCGGAACGTAGCCCGTGTGCGGCTGGCCGTTCACCGTCCAGCGCGCCGGCGTCCACACCACCCAGGAGTTCGCGCCGCTGTCGGTCATCCCCGGACCAGGTGCCGCACGCAGCAGTTCCGCTTCCACCCGGTGCCAGGACAGCTGGGCGTGCCGCGCCGCTGCGTTGTCCGCGCGGACCCACGCACCGGTCACGACAGCGGCAACCGGGCACAGGGTCAGGAACGTGGCGATGGTCAACGGCATCAGCCACGCCGCGATCAGATCCGCCCGCCGGCGCAACGGGTTGCCGTCACGGCCGAGCCAGCGGCTGAGCTTCATCCACGTCGTTGTGGGCGTTACCATCATCGTCACTCCCGCAGGGGCCACGGCCGCGCCCTTGCAGCCGGTCCCCTTCGGATTGTCCCCCTGCCCCGAGGCCCTTCGCCATACCCGCGGCGCACGCATTGATTCGGCTTTGTACTGGCGCTTTGCCTAAGCATGCCGCCGCGGACCGCTGGTGCTGATGCGGAGCTGACCAGCTCCGCAAGTCCATGACCATCACCATCGAGGCCACGGCCGCCGGCTAACCGCCCTGTCAGTCAGCCGGCCCTGCCAGCCGGCCCTGTCAGTCAGCGCGGACTATGGTGCGCGCCGATCGGCCGGCCGGTCAGTCGGGTGCTTGCTCGTCGCCGCCTGGCTCAACTTTGCTGAACGTGTCTGTCGGCGCGAAGGGCACCGCGTCGATGAAGTTCTGCAGACCGCCAGCGCGAGACAGTCCCCTGTTGTGGCGTTCCGCCAGCCCATGGGCCAGTAGCACCCGAGCCTGGTCGGTCGAAGCTTCGGTGAACGGCACGTTCCAGGGCCCGTGCTCATCCAGGCGTCTCAGCATGGCGAGCGGCAGCCAGACGCCATCGAGCTGAAATCCGTACTCGATCACCATGCGCTTCTCGACGTTGATCACCCTCACCGTGCCTTAGCCCATCGGCGGCCGAGTGCGGCCGCGCCGAGGCTCTGGCCGGGTGCCGTGCTCCGCCGCGGCGCCGTGGCGTTGAGGCGCGGGTTCATGTTGTCCACGATACGCACAGCGCCAAGTGCAGTCGCACGTGTCGCCACCGCGACGCCGGCACATCGTGTTGTCCAGATCCTTGGACACATGGCTGATAATCCAGATGCCACGCATTCACTCGCGTGCTTCGCGGCGAGCTACCGGGCCGGCTGCCCGGCTGGCAGTGAGTGGTCCCAGTCCGACAGCAAGGTGCGGATGCCAGTGACCATCGCAATCGGCTGGTCGAGCATGACGTGATGCCCGGCGGCCGGGATCACGACGAGCGGGGCGAGCCTGCCGAGGCCGTCATACATCTGCTCGCCAGTCTGCGGGCTGACGATGCCGTGCTCGGCGCGGAACAAGGCGACCCGGCAGTCCAGCCGGGTCAGCAGCGCCAGGCCGGCCCGCGTACGGCTGAAGATGCGCGGGTCGAACTTCCAGCTCCAGCCGCCTTCGACCGCCCGGATCGAGGTGCTCGCGATGTGCGCAGCAATGTAGGGCAAGGCCGGCTGGTCGGGAATGGGACGGAACCGGGAGATAGCGATCTCGCGCGTCGGATACACGCGCAACGGGCCGAATGCTTGATGCCGCTGAGCTGCCTGCTCCTCCGGCGTGAGGTTCTGCACTGGCGAGTCAATGACGACCACACCCTCCAGTTCCCGGCCGTACAGGCCCGCAGCGCGCAGCGCGACAAAGCCGCCCATGCTGTGCCCGATGATCACCGGTGGCCCGGAGATTCCGGCCGCCGCTGCGACTGCGCGGACCTCTTTCGCCCATAGGTCCAGCTCGTAGCGGTCGCGCCGGCCGCTGTCGCCGTGCCCGGACAGGTCGAGCGCGACGACCCGGTGACCTGCCGTTAGCAGCGGGGCGATGTGGTCCCACCACCGGGCGTGCGCCGCGCCGCCGTGTACGAGGACGAGGCCAGCCGACCCGGGCTCGCCCCACGCCCGGTAGGCGATCGGCGTGCCGTCGACCTCGACCGTGCCGCACTCGACGTCGGCGGCCATCGCGTCGCTGAACCACTGCGGCGGAGCAGAAGGATCGGCAAGCCCGGCCGGATCGTGCAGCCCGGCCGACCCCGGCCCCGCGGACCCGGCGGGCGCGGAACCGGCGAGCGCGGAACCGGCGGGCGCGGAACCGGCGGGCGAAGGAGGCGGCGCCGGGCTGCCGGACCCGGCCGCCCCGGCATCTGGTGGTGCAGTCATGCAGTACAGGGAATCAGATTCGGCGCAGTGCGGCGTCACCCGGCTACCGGGTCAGGCCCCGAGCTGCCAGCTCAGGCCCTGGCCTCTCGGGCAGCGCGCGCCGCGCACGGCCACCGGGGCTGCCGGACCTGGCCGGACTTCGCCCCGGATCGAACCCGCCGCGGTATCTGCTCGTAACTACCTGTGTACGCACGGCGGCCGCCGGCTCCAGGACACAGTCGAGAACAGAAGAGGACACGTCATGTCGATCCTGAACCGATCGGCGGCCGGCTTTGCAGTGCTTGCCGTCCTAGCCGCAAGCTGTAGCGCCGCGGTCCAGAGCGGATCTGGCGCAGTTCACCCGAAATCGCACTCGCCCGCACCGGCAACAGCACCGGTCACGCCCTCGGCTACCAAGCCGTCGCGACCAGACGCTGATCCGATGCGCTCGCGTGCCGCTCATCCCATGCGCTCGCACTCCGTGCCCGCGACGCAGCCAGCCACTCCGCCGGCTCCGGTGATGACCCAGCCTGCGGCTCCCGCGCCGCCGCCTGCGGCCACGACCCATCCGGCGCCGCCACCGCCCGCCAATCCCATCCCGCAGCACAACGGCGCTGATGGCGACGGCGACAACAACGGCGGCCCGAGCGACGGCGACGGCAACATCTAGCTCGCGGCAGTCGCGCCCGCGCAGGCCAAGGCCGGGCTGGCGCGCTGCCCGGCTCGGCGAATCGCGGAGGAAGAACAGATGATCACTCGATCTACCCGACGCTGCCTACCGGCCGGATGGCTGCTGCTCGCGGCACTGCTCGCTGCAGCAGCTGCCGTGGTCGCGGTCTTCGTCGCGGGCGGGGCGGCGACCCGGAGCCTGGCGGCAGCCGGCCGTTTCTTCGGTCTCGTCCCCGCACCGGCACCAGCAGGGTGGCGTTCAGCCACGTTGCCCGGCGGCGACGGCATGCTCGCCTATCCGCCGACAATGACACGGGTCCGCAGCGACGCTGTCGCGGTGTCCGCCGCGCGATTGGGTCCCGGCGGCCGCTACCTGCTCTACCTGAACGCGACGCCGCGCGAGGGCGACGAGGACCTGCGGAACTGGCCGCAGTTCCGGCTGCGCCTGCTCCGGTCCGATGACGCGTCCGCGGCGCACGAGATAGCCCCGGCCCGCAACGTCAGGTTCCGCGGCGGCACGGGATCCTGCGTGCTCGACAGCTACGTCAGCAAGATCGGCGCGCACCACTACACCGAGCTGGCATGCCTCGTCCGGGGGAAAGCCGGCGCGAGCGTCGTCGTCGCTGCGGCTCCCGCAGCGCGCTGGGCGAGGTCTGCTCCGCTGCTCGAGCGTGCCGTTGCCGCGTACCAAGTCCGCTGAGAGGAGAACACCATGAACACCAGAACTTATCCCCGCCGGCTGAACTGTGCTGGTCTCGCCGCAAGCGGCGGCACGGCCGCGCAGTCCCGCCCGCCGGACCGCCGCGCTGCTCATCCGGCTGGCCGCGGCCGGTCTGCTGATCTGGATCGGCTACATCCACCTGCACCTGTGGCAGCAGGGCTACCGGTTCATTCCAACCAACGGCCCGTTCTTCCTGGCTGACGCGGTAGTCGCCTTCGGGTTCGCGGCTGTACTGCTCGGCTGGCCGCGGCCGCTGGCCGGCGCGCTGGCGGCCGGCTTTACGGCGGGCACGATCGGCGCGCTAGTGATCAGTCTCACGGTCGGGCTATTCGGCTTCCACGAGTCCATCTCGGCATCGTTCGTCGTGCTGTCGCTGGTCATCGAATCGATCGCGGTGATCGCCCTGGCGGCGTGGACGGTGCTGGCAGCTGGCTGGCCAGCCATAGCTCCGGCGCCAGCCGAGGCGGTGGCGCCGATGGCACGCCATTAGCTGGTGCCCGTCCAGGCCTTCGGCGGCCGGGCACTCTTGGCAAGGGCGGCCGGGCACCCTTGGCAGGGAACGGGGCCATGGCATGCTGAGAGGGAGGTCGGCCCGTCCGCGCTGAACTGGGCCGCAGCGGCCGACCGGGGAGGGGACGCCCGCTATGCCCGCCGAGAATCGCTTCCTGGAAGGTCCGTTCCGTCCGGTGACCGAGGAGGTCACGGCGTTTGACCTGCCGGTCACCGGCCAGCTGCCCGCGGAGCTGACCGGGCGCTATCTGCGTAACGGGCCGAATCCGATAGGGCTGGATGACCCGACTCAGCACTGGTTCCTGGGCGACGGGATGGTGCACGGCGTCCGGCTGCGCGATGGCCGGGCCGAGTGGTACCGCAACCGGTGGGTCCGGTCCAAGGCCGTGGCCGCGGCCCTCGGCGAGACCTGGGCTGGCGGACCAGTCCACAACGACCAGGATTTCGCCGCCAACACGCACGTCATCGGTGTCGGCGGCCGCACACTGGCGACGGTGGAGGCGGGCTCGCTGCCCTATGAGCTCACCAGCGAACTGGAGACCGTCGGGCCGTGCGACTTTGGCGGAACGCTGCCGGGCGGGTTCGCCGCGCACACTAAAGCCGACCCCGTTACCGGTGACTTGCACGCGGTCGCCTACTACTGGGCCTGGCCGTATGTTCAGCACGTCGTCATCGACGGCACCGGCACGGTAACGCACACCACCGATATCCCGGTCGCTGACGGCCCGATGATGCATGACTTCGCGCTGACCCGCCGGTACATCGTGCTGTTCGACCTGCCGGTCACGTTCAGCATGGACGCGGCCGCGGCTGGCAAGCGGCTGCCCTATACCTGGAACCCGGAGCATCAGGCCCGGGTCGGGCTGCTTCCCCGGTCGGGCGGGCCCGGCGATGTCCGGTGGTTCGAGGTCGATCCGTGCTGGGTGTTCCATACGCTGAACGCCTACGACGACGGGGACAGGGTCGTGGTCGACCTCTGCCGCTACCAGGGCGCATACGACGTGTCGGTGCTGGACGGCGGCGGCCCGCTCACGCTGGACCGCTGGATCGTCGACCCGGCCGCCGGCAAGGTCACGCAGCAGCGACTCGACGACCGCGCCCAGGAGTTCCCGCGCATCGACGAGCGGCTGACTTCCCGGCCGCACCGGTTCGGCTACAGCGCGGTGATCGGCGAGGTCAGCCGGGCGACCGTGGCAGGCACCGGGGACTTTGCGGACGGCGCCTTTGCGAACGTGCTGCTGAAGCACGATCTGGCGAAGGGAACAGCAGAGGCGCACGAATTCGGGGCGGACGCCACGGTTGGCGAGGCAGTGTTCGCCCCGGCCGCTGCCGAGGGCGCGGAGGACGACGGCTATGTCATGGGCTTCGTGCACGACCCGGACCGTGGTGCCGCCGACCTCGTCATCCTCGCCGCGCAGGACTTTGCCGGGGAACCGGTGGCGCGCGTTCACCTGCCGGCCAGGATTCCGCTCGGTTTCCACGGCAGCTGGATCTCCGACCACTGATACGGCGGAGAAATATCGTGTCGGCGGGCCGGGCACGAGATGATGAGCGGATGAAACATCTCAGCACCGCAGACCTGGAAGCCGGCCTGAGCAAGGTGCGGGCCTCGCCGTCCGACAGCGGCACGGTCGAGCTGATCGTGCGCCGTCCGGCCGTGGACGGGCGTGAGGTACTCGCCGAGGGCACGCTTGACCTGGAAGCCGGGCTGGAAGGCGACACCTGGCAGGTCCGCGGGAGTAGCCGTACATTCGACGGGTCGTCACATCCGGCAATGCAGGTGACGGTGATGAACGTCCGGGCTGCCCTGCTGGTGGCTCACGATCCCGAGCGGCGGATGCTGGCCGGCGATCAGCTCTACGTCGATCTCGACCTCAGCACGGCTAACCTGCCGCCTGGCACCCGGCTGGCGCTCGGCTCGGCAGTTCTCGAGGTCAGCGACCAGCCGCACACCGGCTGCGCCAAGTTCTCCGCCCGGTTCGGCGTCGACGCGCTGCGGTTCGTCAACTCCCCGGTCGGCCGCGAGCTGCGGCTACGCGGCCTGAACGCTCGCGTCGTCGTTCCCGGAACCGTCCGCGTCGGCGACGCGATCCGCAAATGCCCAGCCGATCCGGCCAGCCCAGCCACGAGTTTGCAGCGGACGCGGACGACCTGATCGCCGTGCATCGCTGCTTGCCTGCGATCTCCACATACTTCGGCTAGCAGCCAAACTTCGACAACATGCCGTAGTAACCGTTCGTGCCGAGGTACAAACGCTCTTTTAGCCCTTGCAGAACGCGGCGAGGTCGCGGGCGGTGTCGCGGCTGATGTCCGGGCAGGCGATCGTGAAGATCTCAGTTCCGTGCATGGTGCCCATCACCTGGCGACAGCGAGCGGCGATCCCCGCGCTCATCAGCATGCGGTAAAAGTTGATGCCTTCATCACGCAAGGGATCGCATTCGTTGACGCTGATCACCGTGGGCGGGAACCCCTCGACATCCGTAGCGGTCGCGAACGACGGCCAGGCCAGCGGGTTGCCCGCGTTCAGGGCCTCGATGCCGTAGCCGATGGCGCCGCGGTTGTTGTGCAGGTCGAGCAGGATGCCATTGTTCTCTGTCGAGGACGGGCATTCGGGCGTGGGCCAGGTGCCGCGGATGTAGGGGCAGAGCGCGTAGAGACCCTTGATAAGGCCGAGGTCGCCGTCCTGCTTGAGCTTGAGGCCGGTCGCCAGCGTCAGGTTGCCGCCGCCGCTCTCGCCCGCGACGATGATGCGGTCCGGGTTGATGTTGAGGCGCCCGGCGTTGGCGACAACCCACCTGAGCCCGGAGACGCAGTCGTTGAGCCCGGCCGGGAACGGGGCCACCTCGGGTACCGAGGAAGGTACGACCGCATTACGGAAGTCGACCATCACGACGGCGACGCCGTTGGCTGCGATGATCTTCCCCCAGCCGCGGTACATGCCGTCGTAGCACGAAAGCGACGCCATGCCGCCACCGTGGATGTAGTAGACGCAGGCGACCGTCTCGTCGTTGTCGGGGCGGATGACCTGCAGGTTGATGGTGTTGCCGTCCGGCGCGGACACGACCTTCTCGGTGTGCACCCGCAGGCCCGCGGAGGGAGCGGCTTCCTCGGTGTCGCACAGGTCCATGAACGACTTGAACAGCTCGGCCTGCTGACGCGCTTCCTCCGAGTTCTCCTCGGCTAGCAGCGCCTCGCGGCTTTCCACATCGCCGCTGGCTTCCAGCGGTATGCCGGCCAGGATCGCCCGGATCCTCGGGTCGAGCCGGATGTCAGCTGCTAGGTCGTACGCCATGGTGAGGTGCTCCTTGCTCGTGGCCATCCAGACCCGCTCATGACGGCTGGCCACCCGGCAGGTTCCGTCCGGGGTCTGCTCTCAGGACATTAATCGCAACCCGATCGGAAGTCACCACGTCAGGTTGCGCCGACCGCTCAGGATGCCTTGAAGATCTCGCCGAGATGCCATTCGAGGAACTCAACCTGCGGCCGGTCGGCGCGACACCCAGGCACAGTGATCTCCCTACCGGCACGCGCGTAGAACTGCTCGCCATTGCCGAACTCCTGCTTTAGCCGCGGGCTCACGTGGAGCCGATGACGCGGATCGACGCCAAGGTAGCCGCGGTCAAACAGCGTATGCACGTCAGAGCGGAGCAGCAGGCCGTTATCGAGCCGGTGCTCGCCGCCGCTAGTTACCGGCCGGATATGCGCCGCCTCCAGCACTGGACGGATCTTCGACCCAGTGATCGCGCACCTACGCCCATAGGCATTCAGCACCACGGCCTGGAAGGCCTGCTGGCCGAGGCGTAGCGGCGCCAGCCGCGGATCGCCGAACACGGGTCCTTGCCGGTGCCATGGCTCAGAGAAATCAATCTCCACTGTCACACCGAGCATCCGAGCCATGAGCTCCCCGAAGTACGCCGATACCAGCGGATTGGCTAGGTCATACGCTCTTACCCCGCTGAATGCTGGGCGCGAAATCCGGAGGCGCCGCGGAAGCCTCATCTAGCGGGAAGAAGCATACGTCCCGGATGAAAACACAACCGATCAACGGGTCCTCGCCGACCGCCACCGGGGTTCGGCGATAGCGCACGATCCGCGCCAGCATCTGTTCCAGGCTCGAGGCGCCGTTGCCCTCCCCAAACAGCTCCCACGCCTCGGTAACTGTCATCGCGGCGAAGTTGCTGTAGAAGCCGCCGCCTACCACGCGGTTGTCAGGGTAATGCGTCTTAAAGAAGAAGGGCTCACCGACCGTTAGCGCGCCGAACCGCCCCGTCGCCGACGGCCGCCAGAAATTCACTTCACGCAGGGACGGTCGCGCTGCCAGAAACCGGAACCATTCCCCCGTCCGTCACGCCTACATAGCTGCGCATGACTAAATTCTGCCCGATAGCACAATGCGGGTGCCGCAGTTCGCGACGAGCCAAGCCACGCGGGTGGGAACCCTCAGTCTGCCGTAGCTCAAGCTGGGCTTCCCGAGCCGCAGGTACGGGAAGCCCGCCGCCTACCGTCACCGCGTTAGACCTAGCTGCCGGTGCGGTACCAGGTACACGGGCCGCTGATCTGGAATGCATACGCGCCACTGAGGTCGACGGTTTCCGGACCGTCGAAGTTGTTGTTGTCGCTGATGTCGCTTGTGTTCGTACTGCCGAGGGTGGCGTAATAGCAAGCCTGGCCGTTCTGGCCACCGTCGCCGGGCGTGTGCCAGGTTCCGGCTCTGAGGTCCCGGCCAACGACGTATACGCCATCGGCGCTAATCGCTGACGACTGCAAGCGGCCCATCAGCGCCTTGACTGCCTGGTCCGCCTGCGCGACGGTCCGCTCCTTGGCCGCCAGAGCCGCCTCCTGCGAGGCGTACTTCGCCCGCGCGGCAGCGTCGGCGTTGTTGGCCTGAGTGCGGGCTGACTGGACCGCTACCTGCGCTGAGGACAGCTCCGCGCTCACCGTACTGAGCTTGCCGCGGAGTGCGCTGAGCTGGCCGCGTGCCTGGCTCAGGTTCTGCTGCGCCGATGCTCCGGTGCTCACGCCTGCTCCGAAGCCTACTGCCAGGAGCAGGAACGCGAGAGTGACGATGACCGAATTGCGGATCCACAACCTGCGGGCATGGCGCGGCGTTTCGGAGGCCTTGTACGCTCCCGGATCAAAACCACCCAGGCTTTCATGCGTCATGACATTCTCTCCAGCTTCATATTCGTCGTGAGCTAGCTGACGGGGGGTGGGACTCGTCAGCCGGTCAGCTCGAGAATGCTGTCGGCCTGCACTTCGGCGCGTGCGGCAGGCGGGATCTCGCCGCCGAGGCCGATGACGTCAAGCACGATGCCCTGCAGGCCCTGGTCACGGATCTCAGCCGTGATCTTCTCGAGCCGCTTCCAGCGCTGCAGGCTGGTCCGCTGATCCTGGTCGAGTTCCATCACCAGCCGGTCGATGGCCTGTTCCATCGTCTTGTAGCGCGCTTCGAAACCGCCGGTCGCGAAGTAGTCGTAGACCTTCTCAGCGATTCCCGCTCGGGCGGCGTTCGCGGCTACGTAACGGTGGACGGTGATGATGGCTTGGCGTAGGCCAGCGGCCAGGTGCCAGGCATGCTCGTAGTCAGATACCCAGACAGATCCGACCTGGCCCGACCCGTCAATGTCTGACGGCAGGACCTCCGAGACGATGACGGCGAACCTGGCCTCGGAGTCGCGCGCTTCGGCAGCCAGCTTGCGGGACCACTCGGCGTTCCAGGTGGCGGTTCGCTTGCACTCCCAGAGGATGACGCCGCAGTCCAGGTGCCCGATGCGCACGACCTGAGTCACGTCAGGCCCGCGCTTCCCGACAGCGGTGACCGTGATCTGGTCGTCGGGGAAGCGCTGTTGCAGCTGTTCGGCGAACAGGTCCTGGCGGGATACCCCCTCCTGCTGCCGAAGGCCAGTCCCGCTTTTGCGTTGCGCTTGCTCAAGCTGAGCGTTCACTCTCTTGAGCTGGTCCTCAAGCTGGCGAGCCCGAGTGTCATAATCGTCCTTGCTGAGCCGCAGCTGCTCTTGATAGTCAGCCTCTGCGCGGCCAAGGATTTCTTCTGTGTGCTGCTTGGCGCGTAGCTCGGCGTCTGCCCGCTCCTGCTTGCGGATCTCGTCGCGCATCCGCTCCTTCTGGCGTTCGAGGTCGTCCTTCTCGTCCTCGAGCTTGCGCCGGTCACGCAGAAGCTTTGCCTCTTCGGTCCGCAGCGCGGTGACCTCGCCCTCGCGCTCCTTCAGGCGCTCCGCGAGTTCCGCGCGGCCGGAACGCTCGGTCTCAAGTTCCCTGTCGTATGTGGCACGGACGTCAGCGTCGATCGCCTGCCGCATCTCGGCTTCCCAGCCCGCACGCATCGGCGCAGCCAGCTGATGAGCGATTGCCTCGTCGAGCAGCACGGTTCGCCCGCAATGCGGACACTGAATATGCGGACGTGCTGAATCTGATGTTGTTGTCATTGCTACCTCACTGATCGGGTCCCTGGCTTCGCCAAGGGCAGTTGTTACGCGGCCCGCGCCCCGCTGACGGGTCAGCGCATACGCAAACCTAGATACGGCGATCAGGACCTGACTACACTGACTACTGATAACCCCGGTTATCAGATCTGCAGCCCGATCATCCGAATTGAGCGAGCTATTGTTGCGTCACGGCTGCCAGGTGGGCGGCGCCTGACAGTGGGGTGGGTGCATGACCGTCAGCACCAGTTCGCCTGGCAGCCCTCAGCGCCTGCGGCGGCTCATCACGATGCCCGAGATCGCTGAGCTAGCCGGAGTGCACAGGCCCGTCGTCACGACGTGGCGGCGGCGACATCCTGACTTCCCCGGTCCTGTCGATGGCGATGCCACCCGGCCGCTTTTCGATGGGCATCAGGTCGCTGACTGGCTCATTAGGACAGGCCGCGCCGACGCCGAGCAGGCCGGAATCGAACTCAGCCTGCACTCGCTGGCGTCGCTGATCGCGGTACTTCCTGCTCGAGAGCTGATAGGCATCGTTACTTCCCTCATCTGCCTGCGCTACCTAGACGATGGGGAACCGCTGGCCGACGGCACCGACGACATTCCAGGACAACTCAGTGCCCGTGCCATCACGCTGGATCCCAACGACGAATACCTGGAATCCGAGATCAAAGGGCTGCCGGATGACCTGGCTGCTGCCCTGGCCAGCGAAGTCGACGATCTCGTCGAGGCAGCCTGGGGATGCGTGGGCGCCTTTGAGCGCATCATGCGCGAGCGCGCTCGCCTGGCTAGCGCCGATCTGCTCGTTGACACGGTTGCTCCCGCGCTATCCCGGCTGATGGCCGAGCTGTGCGGTGCGCGGGAGCTGGCCCGTGACAATCCGTCACTGGTGGTCACCGACCTATCTGCCGGTGCCGGCGATCTGCTGGCCGCCGTGGCCACCCTGCTCGGCCCGGACCATACGCCGATGTTCACTGGCGCGGAACCCAACGACTACCTGGCCAGGCTTGCACGCAGGCGCCTGCTGGTGCACGGCGTGCTTCCGGTCGACCTGGATATCAGGTCCGGCAGCGACCTTCCCGACGACGCTGGCGACCCGGACGTCATCGTTACCCACATTCCGTACCTGCCCGGTGAGGAACGCGCGCCCGCGACAGTGCTGGCTGCGATCGACGACATCGCGTCGCGGCTGGCGCCGGGCCGGAACGCAGTGGTGCTCGGCCCCGCCGATGTGCTGGTGGCCGGCCTGCCTGCTTACTCGCCCGCCGAGCGGATTCGCACCAAGCTGGTGGCCGACGGCATGGTCGAGGCAGTCATTCTGCTTCCCGGCGGTCTGCTGCCATTCCGTCCCGGCTACCAGCCGGCCTTGTGGGTGCTGTCCTCGTCCTTCTCCTCGCCCTGGACAGGACGCATCCTACTGGCTGATGTGAGCGACAAACCACTGACCGAGGATGTCATCAGCGGCCTGGTGGAGGACGTCACGACCTGGAGACGCGATGGCTACGAGCCCCGCGCGCACACCCGGCAGTTCAGCACCCAGGAGCTGGTCAGCGATTTCGTTGACCCGCCAGTGCCGCTAACCTCCCGGCGGCCACGGAGCATTCTGAGCGCAGCAACATCCGCCGACGAGCGTGTGAGCCGAATCGCCGAGATAGAAACCGGCCTGATCCGCCTCGACGTGGCACAGGGCCCAGCTCCGCGGCCGATCGTCAGCCACGTTGCAGCAGGCGCGCTGAGAGCGCCCGAGTCCGTACGGATCGGCGCGCTGGCGCGCCAGAAGCGGCTGACGCTGATCAAGGGCGCACGCCTCAGGGACGCTGACGTTGCCGCCGATGGCCATCATGTCGTGATCGGGGCGGAAGAGGTGCTTGGCCGGCGTCCCCCTGGCGAGGTAAGTATCGACCGCGGCACCCTGGCGAACCGCTACCCGCATGCCCGGCTGACCGAACCCGGAGACGTGATAGTCACCACCTCTCCGGCACTCGGCGCGCTCGTCGACGAAGCCGGATTCTCGGTCGTCGCGTTCCCCGCTCGCGCGATGCGAGTGTCTGGCACTGAGCCGAGGCGGTTCACGCCGCGCGTGCTCGCCGCGCTCCTGAACGCCAGCGACTCGGACCGCCGGCCGGCAGGCGCTGTCCGTGCCGCGCACAGACTCGAGGACCTGACCCTTCCGATGCTCACGCCCGGCGACCTGCTCCGGCTGGACACGCTCCTAGCCCGGCTCGAACAGGATCGGCAGCGAGTGCTTCAGCGCCTGAACCTGCTCACCGAATTCAGTCAGCTTGCCACGACTGGCCTAGCTGATGGAACACTCACATTCACCGGCGACCCCGCCTGACCACGGATAGATAGGTAGACGAATGCCAGCAAGGAAGAAGTCCGACCAGGCAGCCCTGCCGGGCATGCCGACGATGGCCGACTTGCAGGACACACTGTGGAAGGCGGCGGACAAGCTTCGCGGGTCGATGGACGCGGCGCAGTACAAGGACTTCGTGCTCGGCCTGGTGTTCCTGAAATACGTGTCGGACTCGTTCGAGGAGCGTGCAGAGCAGATCCGGCACGAGGTACTCGCCGACGGGGTACCCGAGTCCCGGCTGGACACGTTCGTATCGGATCAGGACGAGTACAAGCGGGCGGGTGTCTTCTGGGTGCCAGAAGGCGCACGCTGGCCCGAATTGGCCGCCCAGGCCAAGAGCGCCGGGATCGGCGAGCTTCTCGACGGCGCGATGGACGACCTGATGAAGGCGAACGAGTCGCTGACCGGCGTGCTGCCGAAGATCTTCAACCGGGACAACGTGGACCAGCGGCGCCTGGGCGAACTGGTCGACCTCATCAGCGACGCCCGGTTCACCGGGCACGGCGACAGGCCAGCCCGGGACGTGCTCGGCGAGGTCTACGAATACTTCCTGGAGAAGTTCGCCAAGGCCGAGGGCAAGCGCGGCGGCGAGTTCTACACCCCGGCCAGCGTGGTCCGACTGCTGGTCGCGGTGCTGGAGCCGTACTCGGGCCGGGTGTATGACCCGTGCTGCGGCTCGGGTGGCATGTTCGTTCAGGCGGAGAAGTTCGTGCTCGCGCACCGCGGCCGCCGTGACGACATCGCGGTCTACGGCCAGGAGTCGAACGAGCGGACCTGGCGCCTGGCCACCATGAACCTGGCCATCCACGGCATCAGCGGCAACCTCGAGTACCCGCTGGGCGGACACCTTCGTGCTAGGACAAGCACCCGGATGTGACAGGCCGACTTCATCCTGGCCAATCCGCCGTTCAACATGTCCGACTGGGCCCGCAGCACCGACGATCCGCGCTGGCGGTTCGGCGTCCCGCCCGCCGGCAACGCGAACTTCGCCTGGCTTGAGCACATCATCTCTAAGCTCGGCGAACGCGGCACCGCTGGCGTGGTGCTGGCAAACGGCTCGATGTCGTCCCGGCAATCCGGCGAAGGCGAGATCCGCGCGGCCATGGTCGAGGCCGACCTGGTGGCGTGCATGATCGCGCTACCGCCGCAGTTGTTCCGTACTACTCAGATCCCGGCATGCCTGTGGTTCCTCGCCAAGGACAAGTCGTCGCAGGGTGACCGCCGGCTGACCGACCGGCGCGGCGAGGTGCTCTTCATCGACGCCCGCTCGCTCGGCACGCTGATCAACCGGACCGAGCGAATCTTCACCGACGAGGAGATCGCTCGCGTCGCCGGCACTTATCACGCCTGGCGCGGCACGCAGTCGGCCCGCGTGGCCGGGCTCGAATACGGGAACGAGGCCGGATTCTGCTACTCGGCCACCATCGAGGAAGTCCGCACTCACGATCACGTGCTCACGCCCGGCCGATACGTCGGCGCCGCCGCGGTCGACGACAGCGACGACGAGCCCATCGCCGAGAAGATCGCCCGGCTCACGAAGCAGCTTTACGCCCACTTCGACGAGTCCGCCCGCCTTGAACAAGAAGTCCGCCGCCAACTGGAGCGCCTCGATGTCTGAATGGCCCACATACCCGCGACTATCTGCGATGATACTTGACGTCGGCCAGCGCGGATTCGATGGTCTACGCAATACCGACATCAGCCGGGCGGTTCCTTTCCGTGGATCTCAGTACGTGAATTGGACGACTCGATCATCAATTATTTGACAACATAGCTGCAGACTTTCACCAGAAACTCCGGCAGTCGTAATCTGCGACGGCGGAGACATCGTCATAGTGAGCGACCGGCGAGCCAGGAGCGGACTGCGGTGGTTCCAGATGGATTCGGTAGCTTGAACTCTCTGGATGTAGTAATAACTCGCCCGAGCCTACGCGTTGACTCGCGATTCCTGTGCTACTTACTTACTGCTCACCAAACAGTCCACGCTGCTCAGCTTAGTCGGTGGCTCGTGCCAGCCAACGCTTCAACTCGGCAATCATGCCATCGCACTTCCCGTGTCGCTGTGCCGCCACGTCTATGAGCAGCAGCGCGATCGCCGTGCTTCTCGGAGCGCTCGATGACAAGATCGCGGTCAACGATCGCATTGTGACCGCTACGGCATGCCTGGTGATCGTGCTTCGCAGCGGAAGTGCAAGTAGCGCAGCTGATGCCGTATCGCTCAAGTCAACTCGTTAGACATGTCCGCAACCAAGTCGTCTCCGGGCAACTTCGTGCACGGCCAGACTTTGCCCGATTACAGCCTTCCGGCATATCGATCTTGGCCGAGTTACCCGAGTAGCGGACGCACCAATCTCGGATCTAGAGTTTCGACCAATTTCAATGACATCAATCGTACCGGATGTGCTCCTAGCCCGACGCGTGAGACCTATCGTTCCCGAGGATCGGGATCTACTGCGCTATCGCCCACGGTTCCCTCGCGTAGCGATCTATTAAGTCCGCCATGCTTTAAGCTGATATCGATGCGAGTCCAGACATGCGCTTGCATACGATCTTCTGCGACATGTAGCTCAGCGCAGACTTTCAGATGAATCGCAGGCAAGCCAAGCTACGACGATGGGCCATATTCAAACGTCATCACCTCGATCAGCCGGCTCGACAGCCTGCCGCTCGATCAGTAATCTGAGCGGCTCGCCGCATGCCAAATGGCGTCCGCTGTCGAATCTGCAGCACTCTCGGACTAGGTAACGAGGAATCTCCAAGAGTCGCTGGCCTGGCGAGCTTCGCGACTATCTGCTGCCTCGGCTGATGTCGGGGGAGATTCGGGTGCGTGACGCGGAGAAGGTCGTCGAGGACGCGGTGTGAGCGGCATGAGTGAGGCGGCGTGGGAGGCGCTCGCCATGGACGCTCTCGGCGAACTGGGCTGGGAGCCGCTCGAAGGAAAGCGAGATCGCTCCTGGTTCGGGTGAGCGTGAGTCGTGGGCTGAGCTAATCATTCCCAGTCGGCTACGCGCCGCGATCGCGCGGATCAATCCCTGGCATCCCCCAGGCGGCCGTCGATGAGGCCGCGGCGACTCGTCCTTACCCCAGCGTCGAGGGACGCGCGGGCCGAGAATCACCGGAGTTCACGAGTTCCTCACCAAGGGCATCCGGAGCGTGGTCTGGACCGACGCGTACGGGGCAGAGCAGAACCCGACGATCCGGCTGATCGATACTCGCGACCCGTTCGCCAACGACTTCCTTGCCGCGAACCAGGTCACCGTGGTCGACGGAGAGCACCGGCGGCGTCTGGACCTCGTTACCTATCTCAATGGCTTCCCGGTCGGGATCATCGAGCTGAAGAAGGCGGGCGACGAGCATGCCGATCTTGCCGGTGCGCACGCGCAGCTGATGACGTACGTGGCAGAGTTCCCGGCCGCGTTCCGTACCAATGTCGTGTGCGCGATCAGCGACGGGATCACGGCCAGGTACGGCACCGCGTTCACGGCATTCGAGCATTTCGGGCCTTGGCTGGTCGACGACGAAGGCGTTCCCGTTCTCCAGCCGCCACCGGCCGGCCGCGACGAAGACCTGGCAATCAACCTGCTGCTGCACGGCCTGTTCCAGCCGGCCCGGCTGATCGAGATCCTCACCGGCTACGTGGCGTTCGCCCGGTCTGGCGAGCACGGGCTGATCAAGCGCATCGCCCGGCCGCAGCAGTATTTCGCGGTCGCCAAGGCGATCGCCAAGACGATCGAAGCGTCGCGCAGCCACGGGCTCGCCGGCGTGGTCTGGCACACCCAGGGCTCGGGCAAGTCGATGGAGATGGAACTCTACGCCAACCAGGTGCTGATCAGCCCGTCGCTCGGCAACCCGACCGTGCTGGTCCTCACCGATCGCACCGACCTGGACGACCAGCTCTATGACACCTTTGAGCGCAGCGACTTGCTACCGGAGGAGCCGCACCAGATCGCGACCAGGGACGAGCTCAGAACCGAACTGTCGGGGCGGCGAACCGGTGGCATCATGTTCGCCACGCTGCAGAAGTTCGGCCGGACCAAGGCCGAGCGAGACGCCGGGCGGCCGCACCCCCTGCTGTCGGAGCGCCGCAACATCATCGTGATCGTGGACGAGGCGCACCGCAGCCACTACGACAGCCTGGACGGCTACGCCCGGCACCTGCGCGACGCGCTCCCGCACGCCACGATGATCGCGTTCACCGGCACGCCGATCTCGGGCGTCGAGCGTGACACCCGGCGGGTGTTCGGCGACTACATCGACATCTACGACCTCACCCGTGCCGTCGACGACGGCGCGACAGTGCCGGTCTACTACGAGCCGCGGCTCATCCCGGTGGACCTGCCCGCCGGCCTGGACCCAGAGGTGATCGACGAGCGCGCGGATGAGCTGACCGCCGGACTGGACGACTCCGAGCGTGAGCGCATCCAGCAGGCCGTCGCGGTGATGAACGAGCTATACGGGGCGCCGGACCGGCTCCGGGTGCTCGCCGCCGACCTGGTCGAGCACTGGGAGACGCGGACCGCCCAGATGCAACCGTTCATCGGCTGCCCCGGCAAGGGCATCGTCGTCTGCGCCACCAGGGAGATCTGCGCCAACCTGTACGAGCAGGTCGTCGCGCTTCGCCCGGCCTGGCACTCTGCTGACGTAGCTCGCGGCAAGATCAAGGTCGTCTACACCGGCGACCCGAGCGATCCCGACCCGATCCGCCAGCATGTGCGGCGACCGTCGCAGAACAAGGCGATCCAGCACCGTGCCAAGGATCCGGACGACGAACTGGAGCTGGTGATCGTCCAGTCGATGTGGCTGACCGGATTCGACTCGCCACCGTTGCACACGATCTACCTGGACCGGCCGATGCGCGGCGCCGCGCTGATGCAGGCGCTCGCCAGGGTGAACCGCACCTTCCGCGGCAAGCAAGACGGCCTGCTGGTCGGCTACGCTCCGCTGGCCGACAACCTGTACGCAGCACTGGCCGAGTACACCGCCGACGACCAAACGGCCCGGCCGATGGGCCGCGATCTTGACGATGCCGTCGCCAAAGTCAGGGAACTGCACGAGACGATCGGCAGCGTGATCCTGGCCGGGTACGACTGGCGGAGTGCACTTGGCTCCAGGTCGCCACGCGCACACATCAACGCTGTGCTCGGCGCGGTCGAGTACTTGCGTGACCCGGCCAACCCGGAGAACCAGCCTGCCGAGGGCGAGCTGAGCCTGGTCGAGCGATTCCGGCAGGCGTCGTCGCGGCTGGCCCGGTTCTACGCGCTCTGCGCGAGCAGCGGCTCGGTCAATGCTTACCGCGACGACATCGCCTACTTCGAGGAAGTCCGGGTCTGGGTCGCCAAGTTCGACGCCGAGGAGCGCCGAGCACGCGGCCTGCCGATTCCGGCCGACGTGGCGCTGTACCTGCGGCAGCTCACTGCGGGTGCGGTGGAGGCCGGCGGGATTACCGACATCTACGCGGCCGCTGGCATTGAGCGGCCCGACCTGTCGCACCTGGACCAGGCATTTATCCAGCGGATGCAGCAGGCGCAGCGTCCGCACCTTGCCATCGAAGCGCTACGCCGGCTGGTCGAGCAGGAGATGCGCCGAGTCACACGGCACAACGTGGTGCGGCAGCGGAGTTTTTCCGACCGCCTGACCGAGCTGATGCGCAAGTACACGAACCAGCAGCTGACCGCCGCTGAGATCATCGCCGAGGTGATCGCGCTGGCCAAGGAGGTGTCGGCAGACGCCGACCGAGGCCGGCAGTTCACTCCCGCGCTGACTGAGGACGAGCTGGCGTTCTATGACGCGGTCGCGCAGAACGAGTCGGCGGTCAGTGAGATGGGCGCCGGGGTGCTGGCCGACATCGCGCGCGACCTCGTGCATGCGCTGCGCGGGACGTGACCACCGATTGGATGTCACGCGATGACGTGCGCGCCAAGCTGCGCTCAACGATCAAGCGGCTGCTCGCCAAGCACGGCTATCCGCCGGATGCGCAGGCGGGCGCTACCGAGCTGGTCATCCGCCAGATGGAGACGTTCGCAGATGAGTGGTCGCCGTCCTCGGCGTGAGCGTTGCTCAGCAGACATCGGAGCGGTCGCGACGATCCCTAGGCAGTCGGATTCCGTCCACTCTTGCTCACCTCACGACCCATGAAGGAGGCAGGTCTCGCCAACGGTGATCGCAAGGCTGTCGTATGCCTGAAAAGGTATAGTGGATTCATGACTGCAGATGCCGGTGTGCTTCTTGCTCGAGTTCGGCGAGAGGCCGGGCTGACTCAAGCGGAGCTCGCGCGGCGTGCGCGAACGTCTCAGGCGATGGTGGCACGATACGAGAATGGCGCCGCCAGCCCGACTGTGCGAACCTTGGCAAGGCTGCTCAATGCTGCCGGGCACAAGCTGGTGCTGTCTGGCCCGGCTGCCAGCAAGCCGCAAACGCTAGGTGCGGCAGCGGCCAGGCTCCGAGAGCACCGCGCCGAGATTCTCGCGGCGGCTGCGGCAGTAGGCGCATCTAACATCAGGGTCTTCGGGTCAGTAGCACGCGGGGAAGATACACCTGAGTCAGATATCGACCTGCTCGTCGACTTCCCCGCAGGCGAGCGCGGCCTGTTCCCGCTGCTCAAACTTGCCGGCGAGATCGAGCGCCTGGTCGGGAGTCCCGTGGATGTGGCTGCGGTCGAGGTCATGGCCGCTCCGGTGCGAGAGCGCGCGCTGGGCGAAGCGGTCCCGCTATGAGCCGAGCCCCGAAAGACCGGCTGACCGACATCAGCGAAGCAGCCGCGGGAGCGCGCAAGGCGCTGGAGGCGTTGGATCGGGCGGAGGCGGATAGCGCTGACGACCAGGCACAGCTTGCCTTCGACGCCTTGCTGTATCGACTGCTGGTGATCGGCGAGGCAGTCAAACCGCTGCCCGTGGAGGTTCTGGTGAAGCAGCCGGACGTGCCGTGGCGCGAGATCGCTCGCCTGCGTGACCTGCTCGCGCATCACTACTATCGCGTAGATGCTCATGTCATACGCCGCACGGTGGAGGCGCCCTTGGATGAGCTGACGGTCGCGGTGGCCAGCTCATGGCCGCGGAGCAGGCCTCGCGTCCGCCTGCCGATGGGGCCACAGACGACTCAGGTTGAGCTCGCTGACTGCCTGCGTGGCCAGGAGTTGTGCTAGATGATGGCTGACGGTCCACGGTGCTGGCTCGCCGCCACTGAAACAGCCTGCTCCGCGCAGGACCGCCTGTCACGATGGTGACGGCACGCGCGAACTACGGCAGATAGTCCAGCGGAGGGTGCAGTGAGCATCGCGAGCGAGCACAATCGCGACACCGTCGGCCTGGTCGTCGGAACCATCGCGGCGACGCCCCTGCAGTTCTCCGTAGCGATCTCCCCCGACCAGTACCTCCAGCTCGACGACGTCGTCGTCACGCAACGACAGCTGCCCGGCCAGGCGCCAGTCCAGGTCTCCGGCGTTGTCACCAACGTCGAGGCAATCCACGAAGGGGCAAAGTTCGCCTCGGACGTCTTCCTCATCCAGCAGGGCGCCCTGCCCGCCGAGGTCGCCGAGGTCGCCCAGGTCTCCGTCACCAGAGTCGAGCCCGAGATCTACGTGCCGCCGATGCCAGGCGCGGCCGTCAGCAGGGCCACCGGCAAGCAGCGCGAGCAAGCCCTGTACTTCGACGAGATGGGCGATCAGAAAGTCCCGGTCGGCTTCGGCCGCGACGGCCAGCCGGTCTACGTGAACTTCGAGTTCCTCGACGGCACCCGGGGCGCCCACGTCTCCATTTCCGGCGTCAGCGGCATCGCGACCAAGACGAGCTTCGCACTGTTCCTCCTGCACTCGATCCTCAACTGCGGCGTGCTGGCCGCCGAGGCACACAACACCAAGATGCTGGTCTTCTCCGTCAAGGGCGAGGACCTTCTCTTCCTGGATTACGCGAACTCCAGGCTGGCCCCAGGCGACCGCGAGCGCTACGGCGCGCTCGGGCTGCCATCGGCCCCGTTCCAGAACGTCCGGGTGTTCGCTCCGCCGCGCCCAGGTGACAACGCGGGCACGCCGGACGTCACCGCACGGGACAAGGCCGTCAGCCCGTTTTACTGGACCCTGCAGGAGTTCTGCGAAGACGAGCTGCTGCCGTTCGTCTTCGCTGACGCTGAGGACGAGCGCGCCCAGTACACGATGCTCATCGGCCAGGTCGCCGCCCGGCTGCGCCGTGATGCCAAGCCGACCGGAAGCGACGGCGCCGTCCGGATCACCGGCGTCGACCCGGTCAACGACACCATCATCCGGTCCTTCGGCGACCTCGTCGAGCTGCTCGAAGCCGAGCTTGGCGACGACGCCACCCGCAGCAGCTGGGTCGCCGGAAGCGCGGTCACCGGCAGCGTCAATGCCCTGCTTCGGCGGCTCCGGTCCGCGGTGAAGCCGCTCACGCCCATCATCCGCGGCGACCTCACCCATCGCGGTGAGCGATCGATCTCCACCTCTCGCGCCCAGGTCACGGTCGTCGATCTGCACAACCTTCCGGACCGGGCGCAGCGCTTCGTGGTGGGCGTCACCCTGCGCGGCGAGTTCGCCCGCAAGGAGCGCCAGGGCACCGCGCGGCCGCTGATGTTCGTCGTACTCGACGAGCTGAACAAGTACGCGCCGCGCGAAGGCGACAGCCCGATCAAGCAGATCCTCCTCGACGTCGCCGAACGCGGGCGCTCACTCGGCGTCATCCTCATCGGCGCGCAGCAGACCGCCAGCGAGGTCGAGCGCCGTATCCTCGCCAACTGCGCGATCCGGGTGGCCGGGCGCCTGGACGCGGCCGAGGCCGAGCGGCCCGAGTACGGCTTCCTGCCGCCCGCCCAGCGCGCCAGGGCGATGATCGCCAAGCCCGGCACCATGTTCATCGCGCAACCTGATATCCCGGTGCCGCTGGCCGTCGACTTCCCGTTCCCGGCCTGGGCGACCAGGCCGAGCGAGAGGGGAACGTGGTCCGGTGTCGACGACGGGCCGTCGGTCCCGTCGGACCCGTTCGCCACCATCCCCGGCGCTCATGACGACCCGCCGCCCTTCTGAGGCTCGCGGTCCAGCTTCGTGTCAGCGAAGGACGACCGGCTCGGTGCCGTCCTCCCCTCCGCGGATCGGACCGGCCGCTACCCGGCGGTCACGGTCGGCAGATCCGGCCCCCAGGCCGAGCTGACCGTGTGCACGAACCCCCACAGCCCATGCTCGTTCGCGCGGCGGCGGTAAAGCTCTCGGCCGTACTGAACGCTGACATCCGCGGATGGCTCGGCCCGGCCGAGGGCGACGACGAACGGGCCGGCGTTCCACGTCTGCAGCGCGGGCATCCTGTCCAGTGGCCCGTGACCGGAGCTGGAGCCCCCGCGCCACCGGCCGTCGGCATCGCGATGCCAGTACTCAAGTTCCAGCTCGGCGCCGTCCCCGTTCCCGTCGACCACGACCACCGCATTGTGGGCGTCGTGCTCGATCAGCAGGACGCGCGCGTAACTCGGGTTCCACCCCCCGACCCGGATCAGGGCCTCCCCTTCAAGTTCGCCAAGCACGTCGTCCATCGCGTATCCCTCACTCGGTGCGCGAACTGATCCTCTCACCAGCAGCGGCAACGGCAGGCCCCGGTTGGTCCGCCAGGACTCGCCGCCCACGACACCCCGCGACGTTCTACATTGGTGCGGGCTAGGTGGCTGGCATCCGGACACAATGCATGGAGGCGCAATGCATTCAGGTGGATTGTCGGATCTGCTGAATCTGCGTGGACGGCGGCGCGGATTCACCGCCGCCGGTGTCGTCGCCGCCGTCGCGACCGGTGCAGCGCTCGGCCTGACGTCACCGGCCCTCGCCGCCGCACATCCGGCAGCAGCCGGCTGGTCGCCAGCAGCGGTCCGGTCCCCGGTCACCACGTACTTCGAGCCATCGGCGGGGCTGTTCGGCGTCAGCTGTTACGGCACGGCGACGTGCGTAGCGGGCGGCGAATACGTCAGCTCCGCCGGGCACGTAGCCGCCATGGTGGTGACCGGATCTCGGGGCACGTGGGCACGCGCCCGCCCGCTCGCCCTGCCGCACACCAGCTATGACAAGTTCGGCAGCGGACTGGTCACCGCACTCACCTGCACCTCGCCCGGCGACTGCACGGCGGTCGGCTACCTCGGCGCTCAGTACGGCTTCGGCAACGGGCGCGGATTCATTTCCGCCGAGGTGAAGGGCCGCTGGCGGGCGGCGAAGATCGCGGCCGAGCCGTCGAATGCCTCGCCGAAGGCCTATTCCGAGCTCTTCTCAGTTGCCTGCGCCAGCGGGGGTAACTGCACCACCGTCGGGTTCTATACCAACAGGGCGTTCGGCTACGACGCCACGGCGCTCACCGAGACCCGCGGCCGCTGGCAGCGGCCGGCCGAGGTCATGCTGCCAGCCAACGCGTCCGGCGGGTCGCACAGCGACGCCAGCCTGGCGTCCGTGCAATGCCAGCGGGCGGGCTCGTGCCTGGCCGTCGGCAGGTACCTGACCAAGGCGGGCGTGTTCCAAGCCATGCGGGTGAGCCAGTCGCGCGGCCGGTGGGGTCGCGCGGCGGAGATCCGGCTTCCCGCGAACGCCGCTGCCAACCCGCATGCCGGACTGGCCTCGATGAGCTGCACAAGCCGAGCAGCCTGCATTGCCGTCGGTGACTACACGACGAAGGCAGGGGCTAGTACGTCCATGGCGGTCTCCGAGTCGGCCGGCCGATGGTCGGCTGCGACCGCCATCGCGTCACTGCCCAGTAATGCCGCCGCGAACGCGGGGGCCGGACTGTATACGGTGAGCTGCCAGCCGAGCTTCTGCCAGGCCGTCGGCGGATACGTGAGCGCAGCCGGCAGCCGGCTCTGGATGGCCATCAGCAGGACAAGCGGCCACTGGGGCAAGGCCATTCAGATCCCGGAGCCGGGCAACGCCGCTGGCGGAACGACGCAGCAGGGCTACCCGTACGCGCTGTCCTGCACCAGCAGTCGGTGGTGCACCGCCGTCGGGACCTATATTCCGGTGGGCGGGCTCGCCCAGCCAATGGCGGCCACCCGGAGTTAAGCCAGCCGGAGCGAGCCAGCCGCCATTCTCGCGGGCCTGGTAACGGCATTACCTAGCCGTTACTCTCAACGAGGGCACGCCTTTTTGCCTGCCCGCGCTGGCCCGCGCGAAGGAGCGGCAGATGATCAGCTCTCGACAGCTCAGGTCACGGCTTCTCGGGTCGCGGCATCTCGGATCACGGCTTCTCGGATCACGGCTTCTCGGGCGGAGGCTGGCGGCGACGCTGGCGGTAGTGACAATGAGCTGCGGGCTGGCCGTGGCAGCGTCCGGTACAGCTCAGGCGGCGACCCAGGCCTGGGCATATGCGCTGGTCCTGAAGCCGAGCGGGCCAGTCGCCGCGACGCACTGGCGGGAGAGCGTCCCGTCACCGACTCCCACCGCGAGCCCGGGTCTGGTCGGCCAGGAGTTCGTCAAGTTTCCGAAGATCGGTTTCTTCAAGCAAGGCGTCGTCCACGTGACCGCCATTACCGACCAGTTCGCCTGGTGCGAGGCGCAGCGATGGTATCCGCTCGGCGGCAAGGAGATCGTCGCAGTGCGCTGCTACAAGAAGGGCGGTGTGCCGGTATTCGTTCCCTTCACGGTGATGTTCACCTCAAGCTCCCGGACGCTGCCGGGTGGCTTGCAGTACGCCTATGTGCACGACGCGCCCACCGGCGTCGTCGACTCGTACAACTCGACCGGCATGCCGAACACTGTCACCCCGCTGAGCGTCGGCGTCTGGCGAGTCACCCTGCATGGGGCAGGCCCCTCCACGCACTCTGGCGGCATCCAGGTGACCACCGTGGATCCGAAGCAGCCGGCCATCTGCGACGTCGGCGGGCAGACCTGGACGCCGACCAGGCAGGTGGTAACGGTCCGCTGCTACACGGCGGCGGGCAAGCCGGTGAAGACTGGCTGGGACCTGAGCTACCAGCGGGGCCGTGCCATCACTGGCGCGAAGCCGAAGCTGTTCGCCTACACGCTGAACAACAAGCCGACGGTAGCCGGGCCCTACGCGCCCGCGCCGCCGGGCGTCAACGTCAGCTCGGTCGGCGCCATCAACACCGTCAGGCGGTCCGGCTTCGGCGAGTGGCTGCTGACGTTCCCGCACGTGGGCGTCCTGCCGAACACCGTGCTAGTCACCGGAGCGTCGAGCGTGGCCCGGGTCTGCAACCTCAACACCATCTGGGCCACGAGCCCGGGTCCAGGCGCCGTGACCGTCCGCGACGTCGTCTGCTACCAGGTCACCGGCGCGATGGTGCCGTCCAAGTCTTTCGTCAGCTATACCAGCTGATCCAGCCGGTCCGAACGCTCGGGTCGTTCGCGGTCTTCGGCACCTGGCGGAGGATCCAGACGTGACGGAGTATCACTACCTGGAGTCTCTAGATTCCGTTTCGTCGCCGTGGACTCCTGACTGGGCCGACGGCAGGACCACCGACCTCTCCGCGGCCAGGCACGTGCAGATCTTCACCGAGATCCTGATGGCCCTGATACTCGGGCGGGTCGTGGCGGTGCCGCAGTCCTACGCGTTCGACTCCTGGGGATTCCTGGACGTGGCGTCCCGGATCTTGCAGGCGCGACCGGCGAGCCGAGAAAAGGATCACCCGTTCCGTCTGCACTTGTTCGGGGCAGGCACGTTTGACGAAGCCATCCGGCAGATGCTGGCGCGGGTGCGCGACGCGGACCGGCCATTCCTCAGCTCGCTCATGCCGGAACTGAATGACCCTGCCGGGCCGGCATCCGCCGTTCCGGCGGACGCGGACGTGCTCATGCAGAGCGGCCTGATGGGTGATCAGCGAGCTGGCGCACTCGGCATCGTCCGGGCCGAGTTCGCCGGGCTGGGCAGAGTGCCGGCCAGCCCGCGGCCAGGGGCTCCCTCGCTGGGCCAGGCACTGGCGGACTTCGCGGCCCGGCCGCTACCCGACAGCCGCCGCTCGGCTGACCACAATGCTCGTGCGGTTCACGACGAGCTGGTGACGGCTCTGACGCTGCTGGATCTGTCGCGCCCGCTGCCGTTCACGCAGCGCAGCAGGCTGAGGATGACCCAGCCGTGGCCAAATGACCCGCTGGGGCGCTCGCCCGCCGACGTGGCAGGCGGGCCTGACAGGCTCGAGCTGGTCACTGAGTTTGTTGACACGATCTACAACGCCGTCGTGGCTGCCTCTATCGGCGTCGCGCCTGTCACCTTCACCACCGACGTAGCGCGGGCCGGCCGCTCGCTGACCGCCCGGGCGATAGCGCAGGACTTCGCGATCAGCGAAGTCACGGGCGCTCGAGCCACCGGCTACCCATCCGCCCGCGCGACCGAAGGCGAACTCCCTGATCCGCAGTTCCAGCTGAGTCTCCGGACATCGCGGCGGCTATCCGGCCAGGACATAGCAACTGAGATGCGGACGCTGCTCGAGCGCGCGCTAGGCGGCGGGGTAGCCGCGTTGCTGGCAGAGCGAGCTGCCACCGGTAGCGGTACTAACGCCCGCTCTCAGTTCTGGACTGGCCTCGACAAGTTCCATGCCGCCCGGGCCGACCGTGATCACCTGGCTGGGCAGCGTGCGCTGGAGAAGCACCTGAAGGAGGTAAGCCGCATCCTCGGGCCGGGGCGCCGAAACCGGGCTGAACACAAGCTGGCGGGCGCAGCTAATCCTCGGCGGCGCGACCGCCGCAGGCGCAGGAGCACCGATCGAGGTCGCGGCCGTGTGGCACATGCCGACACCCGCCACGGCAGCCCTCACGGCCGCGAGCGCGATCGCACCCGCCGCGGTACAGCAGACCGTGGCGGGCATCCGCGCCCGGCAGCGCGGTCGCCGGCTGTTCTACGCTCTCGGCCAGACTGTGGAGCGAACGTCGTGAGCGCCGCCACCCTGCGGAAGGGAGAACCGTGAGCAAGCCAAGCGCACGTAAGCGGTACGACGCGGTCCGCGCCGAGCGGCCGGCCCTCTTCGCGAATCCGCCCGGGGCCGCGTACGAGATCCTCCTGAGCCCGGCCCAGGTAGCCCAGGCCGAAGCCGACGAGGCGAAACGACTGCGACAGCGAGGCCAGCCGGAATCATGGAGCCGCTCGGGAGTCGTGTACGAGGATCCCTACCAGATGCTGGTGCGTGATGCCGTGCGCCGTCCGGACGGCCAGCTCGGCACATATGTTCGCGTTATCTCCGCGACCGGGGCTACCGGAGCTGCCGTCCTCCCGGTACTCGGCGAGGATGTCGTGCTGATACGACATTTCCGGCACGCCACCAGGTCGGAGCACCTGGAGATCCCGCGCGGATTCGGCGAGCCCGGCTCGTCGGCGGCCGACCAGGCCCGGCGGGAACTGACCGAGGAAACTGGCGCAATCGCAGCTGATCTCATCGCGCTCGGCGGCATTCACAGCAATACCGGTGCTTCTGGCGACCTGGTAGAGCTGTTCCTCGCCCGCGTTCACCAGATCGGCGATCCCGAGACTGCCGAGGGCATCAGCAGCATCGAGCTGGTCAAAGCCCCTGCTCTGGCGCGGATGGTAGCGACGGGCCAGATCACCGACGCCTTCACGATCGCTGCCTGGACGCGAGCCTCCCTGAGAGGCCTGCTGCCCGGCCACGGCAGCGGCACGGGCGGACGCGTTTAAATCGCGGCCGCGGGCTAACCACTACGGGATGGATACCAGGAGACTTTCCGTGCGGACGCAATGGTACAACTGGCCGTTTGCGGCCGTAAGCCTCGCGGCCGTCGGCCTGCTCGCGGCCTGCGGATCGTCGTCCACCGGAGGCACCTCGGCCCCCGCTGCCAGCCCGTCGGCGGCAGCGAACGGCTCCGGCACCGTCAGCGGGATCCCGTGCGCGCAGATCACGTCGCTGCGTACGTCGCTGGACAAGCTCAGCCGCATAACCGTGAGCCCGGGCTCGGTGGGCCAGGCATCGGGAGACCTGGCGACGGTCCAGCGGGAACTCACCGCTCTCAAGAGCCAGGCTGGCGGGGCGTTCTCGGCGCAGGCCAGCCAGTTGTCGAACGCCCTTAGCCAGCTCAGCAAGGACGCCCAGACACTCGCCGCGCACCCGTCGGTGTCGAACCTGACGAACATGACGCGAGCGGTGGAGAAGCTGAAGGCGACGGCTCAGCCACTGGTCAAGGAGATGCAGACCGCCTGCCCGTAGTGCTGGCCGGTCCGCGGCATGCGCTCGTCAATCTCGGGTAGGGCACCGCCTGACTGCTAAGACGCACCTCAAGAGGAGCCGAGATGGCCACCGCAAAGCAGAAGGAAGCCGCCAGGCAGAACATCGTCAAGGCCCGCGACGTACAAAGCAAGCGAGCTCACGGCGCCAAGATCCCCAAGCAGAGCCAGGGCCTGAGCACCGCGGACAAGGACAAGCTGGCGGACAAGGAGTTCGCGTTCCCGGCAGAGCGCAAGGAGCCGCTGACCGACGCCAGGCACGTGCGGAACGCGATTGCTCGCTTCGACCAGGTCGAAGGGGTCAGCGATGCTGAACGCGACAAGGCATGGAAGCGGATTCTCAAGGCCGCGAAGCGTTTCGACGTCGAGGTCTCCGAGTCGAGCTGGCGGGAGCTCGGCAAGAGCAGCAAGAAGACTGCCGCCAAGAAGTAGCGGACCGGCCGCCGTCAGCAGGCCGCGCATGCGACCGGCTGACGGCGTAGCCGAACCGTGCAGCCTAGATGCTGCAGTAGTTGATCGCCTCCACCGTGCCTGCGGCCCGGTTAGTCCGCCATGCTCAGCGCGGGCTGGCGCGCGGCCAGCTCGGCCTGCTCAGCCTGCCTGGCCCCGCGCCGCGCCGGGATCGTCCGGGCGGCGTCGGCGTCGCTGATCCGTACCGCCGCCGTCAGGCCGAGCAGGCAGATCGCCGCCGCCACCAGGAAGGCAACCCGGTAGGCAGTAAGGTTCGCCACCTCCTGCCCGGCAACGACATGCACCGGGCCGACCAGCACGATGGCCGTGGTCAGCAGGGCCACGCCGATGGCGCCACCGAGCTGCCGGACCGTGTTGAACATCGTCGACGCATTACCCGTGGCAGCCGGGCTGATCGTGGCAAAGGCAGCCGCCTGGACCGGCACGAATACCTGGGCCATGGACAGCCCCAGGGTGAGCATCAGCACCCGCGCCCACCACAAGCTGGTCGTCGGCCCGAGCAGGGCCAGCAGCCCGATCGATGCAGCCGTGCCGACCAGGCCCATGGCGATGTGCCGGCGCGGGCCAAGCCGCGGGTACAGCCAGCGGCTGGCCAGCTGCGCGCCGGCCATGACGCCGAAGGCCTCGGGGAACGTGCTGAGCCCGGACGCCAGCGGGCTGAGGCCACGGCCATCCTGGTAATAGAGCGTGATCGCGTACAGGGTGCCGAGGAAGGCGACCGACGTCAGCACCATCACCCCGTTGCTGACGCGGAACAGCCGGTTCGTCAGCAGCCGCAGGTCAATAAGCGGCGCGGTAGTGCGCAGCTCGACGACGACCATCAGCGCGAGCAGCACCGCGCCAGCCACGATGGTGCCGAGCACCTCGGGCGCACGCCAGCCGTGGTTGGGGCCTTCAGACACCCCATACATCAGCAGGCCGAGGCCAAGGCCGGAGAGCAGGAAGCCGGGCAGGTCGAAGCGACCGGGCCGGGCTTGCGGGACGCTCCGCAGGAACACGGCGCCGAAGATGAGCGCGGCGATCCCGATCGGCACGTTCACGTAGAAGACCCAGCGCCACGACAGGTCGGTGACCAGCAGCCCGCCCAGTACCGGGCCGAGCGCGGGTGCCAGCGTGGTGGGCACGGTGAGAATGGCCGCGGCGCGGATGCGCTCCTCCGGCGGGAACACCCGGAACAGCATGGCCATCCCGACCGGCGCGAGCATGCCGCCGCCGACGCCCTGCAGGACGCGGAACGCCACCAGTTCGCCGAGGCTATTTGCCAGCCCGCACAAGGCGGACGCGATCGTGAACACCACGATCGCCGTGAGCATCACCCGCTTGCCACCGAACCGGTCGCCTAGCCAGCCAGAGGCCGGGATGAAGACGGCCAGGCTGACCAGGAAACCGATCGAGATGGCGTCGATGCCCGTCGGGCTGACGGCGAAGTCACGGCCGATGGTCGGCAGGGCGACGTTGACGATGGTCACGTCCATGATCGACATGAACATTGCCGCGACGAAAACGACGCTGACCGCTACCTTCTGGCTGATGCGCGCTTGCACGAGGATCCTTTTCCTGGCCGGTCGGCCGCTGCAGCTATTCCGGCGGCCCGAGGGGGTCGCGGAGGCCCCGGATAGTGAGTATCCTCAGGAATAACGATGGCTGCGAGACTTTATTCCGCTCGCCGCAGTGGACCGGGTCCGGCAAGGCGCTGGCCATCCGGTGGCCCTGCGGACCCAGTCAGGCCCAGGGAACGAGTCAGGCCCAGGGAACGAGCCAGGCCCAGGAGGTGCATCGCGATGAAGCCCAGGACCGGCCAGGACGTGGTGGACGCCATCCTCTATGCCGCCCATCGCATCCGCACCGCTGCCGACGCTCGGCTGCGCGAAAGCGGGCTATCGTTCGCCGCCTACAAGCTGATGCGCGCGCTCGAAGACTCCGACCAGTCGATGCGCGAGGTCAGCGAGATCCTGCATGTGTCGCCGCGGACTGTCACCGACATGATCGATGGCCTTGAGGCCAGGGGCCTGGTGGCCAGGGGGCCGCATCCGGCCGACCGCCGGATCACCCTGCTGCACCTGACGGACGACGGCCGCCGCCAGCTCGCCGCCGCGGCAGCACTCGCCCAGGAGTCCTACCGGGCCGCGATCAGCGGCCTCAGCGCGGCTGACCAGCAGGCCCTGCGCGGCCTCCTCGATCAGGTAGCTCCCGCCGCCGACCCCGCTCGCCGGAGAATCGCGTAGGTCCGCCATGAAGATCCTGCATACCAGCGACTGGCACGTCGGCAAGGTGCTCAAGGGCCGGGACCGCTCCGACGAGCACGACGCCGTGCTCCGCAGCATCATCCAGACCGCCAGGTCCGAGGACGTCGACCTGGTGCTGATCGCCGGCGATCTGTTCGAGTCATCGGCCCCCAGCCCGAAGGCGCAGGGGCTGGTCATGCGCGCCCTGCTCGCACTTCGTGAAGACGGCCGCCAGGTCGTCGCCATCGGCGGTAACCACGACAGCGCCAGCCTGCTCGACAACGTCTACCGGCCGGTCCTCCGCGAGCTGGGCCTGCACATTCTCGGCACGCCCAAGGCACCGTCGGCTGGCGGCACGTTGCGCCTGACGACCCGAGGCGGCGAGCTGGTGACGGTGGCGGCGATGCCGTTCCTCTCCCAGCGGTATGCGGTCCGGGCGGCCGAGTTGCTGCTGCATGAGGCCGCTCAGCACGCGCTCGACTATGCCCGTCGCGTCGCCGACATGATCGCCCTGCTCACAGGGGAGTTCGGGGCGGACAGCGTCAACATCGTGATGACTCATGCCACCGTGCTCGGCGGCCGTCGCGGCGGTGGCGAGCGGGACGTGCAGACCGCCTTCGAGTACGAGGTGCCGGCGAGCATCTTCCCGTCATCCGCGCACTACGCCGCGCTCGGGCACCTGCACCGCCAGCAGGAGATTCCGGCACCCTGCCCGGCCTTCTACTCGGGCTCGCCACTGGCGATCGACTTCGGCGAGGAGGCCAACGAGCCGGGGGCCCTGATCGTCACGGCGGCGCCGGGCATCCGCGCCGACGCCCGGCGCGTCGACATCACCGGTAGCCGCCAGCTCAGGACGCTTCGCGGGTCGCTGGATTACGTCATCGACGAAGGCGAGCAGGCGGGCGACGCTTACCTCCGGGTCATCCTGGCCGAGTCAGCCAGGGCCGGCCTAGGCGACCTGGTCAGGGAGAAGCTGCCGAACGCGCTGGAAGTTCAGCTGGACGACGTACACCGGCCGCGGCCAGGTACGCACGGAGACCGGCCGAGCCGGGCTGGCCGCTCACCGCTCCAGCTCTTCGGTGATTACCTGGCCGAGCAGAACGTCGCCGACCAGCGGGTGGAGCGCATGTTCGCCGAACTGCTCGAGGACATGACCGACGGCCAGGCCAGCGCGACTGCCACAGCCGAGGCCGACCAGGCATGACGGGGCGGGCGCAGCTGCGGACATCTCGGCTGGTCGCAGCGTCGGCCGATGCCGCGGCATTACTCTTGCTCGTCCGAATACGGCCGTAGCTCGAACGTGCCTATGCCGGCCGTCGGGTGCCGCGAGCACACCTCGAGTGCCTGGTCCAGGTCCGCGCACTCGAGCACGCTGTAGCCGGCCATCTGCTCCTTGGTCTCGGCGAACGGGCCGTCGCTCATCAGCACCTCGCCGTCACGCACGCGAATCGTCGTCGCGTCGCTGACCGGCCGCAGGTGACCGCCGCCGACGAGCACGCCACGGTTCAGCATCTCGGTGTCCCAGGCGTCCAGCGCCACCTCGAAAGCCGCATCGTCCTCCGGGCTCAGCTGCAGCGATTCGTCGATGTAGTGCATCAGCATGTACCTCATCGAGGCTCCATCCTCGGGTAATCGCGAGCCGGCTAGCCGACGCCGCGCACGGCAAGCGTGGTGATGACGGCAGCAACCGCAGCTGCAGCTGCGGGCGCCGACAGGACGAGCTGAGCGAGCCGAGCGTGCGCGGGGCGGAACGCGGCACCGAAACTTACCTTCGCGGCCTGGCCGAGCACTCCGGCGACCACGGCCAGCAGCAGCGGCTCCGCGCGGGCCGGGAACACTCCGGCAGTGGCCACCGCCGCACCGATGACCGGGCTCAGGCACATGGCGGCCAGCCACAGCAGCGCCCGGCGCCTGGTCACCGACCTCAGCAGCGTTCCGGCGGCTAGTCCCTCGGCGAACGCGTGCACGAACAGCGCCACTGCTACCGCGACCGAGCCGCCCAGCGCCAGCGCGACGCCTTCCAGCAGCCGGTGCACGGCCAGCGCCGACGCGGTGCCGGCTCCGCCTGCTGCCTCCCGGTCGAGCTGGCATGCGCAGCCCCGGCGCACCGCCAGGCCGGCCAGCCCGAACGACGCCGCGGCTACGGCAAGGATCGCCCACGCGGAGATTCCGGCCCGGTCAGCTGCCGACCAGGCGTCCGGAAGTATGTGCACACCCGCGATGACCAGCAAGGCTCCGGCCGCCGCGCCGAAGTAGACCTCGCGCCGGGTATCGCCCCGGCGGCCCAGCCAGGCCCCGGCCACGGTAGCCAGCCCGATGATCAGGCTGCCGGTCACAACCAGCATTGCGTATCGGCCCATCACGAGAAGGTCCGGTCTTCGCCGGCGCGGCCACGACTGAGCTTAGCCAGCCCGGCGCGGCTCCGATAGCTAGCACCGGCCGCCGCGGCGGCGTCACCCGCGCCGCCAGGTTCCAGCCCGTAGCTGGCGAGCCGGTCCTCCTGCTGAACGGCCATGGCAACCTCCGTACTCTCGCTACGCGGCCAGGCGATCCGCGTCACCACCACGACGCACGGCAGCAGCCGAGATGGACAGTTGCGACGGAACCGGCGCGGGTGTCGGTGCCGTCCGCCAGACTGGTCCAGTCGCCTGGCGAGCCAGTCCGGCCGCCAGCACGGCGAGACGGGGAGGTCTGGGTACGGTGCGCCCGCTGCGATTGCTGCTCGACGGTTTCGGCACGTACCGGAACGCCACCGAGATCGACTTCTCCGACGTCGACTTTTTCGCCCTCGTCGGCCCCACCGGGTCCGGCAAGAGCACGGTCATCGACGCGCTCTGCTTCGCCCTCTACGGCACCGTGCCCCGCTGGGGTAACGAGAACGCCATCGGTTCCGCCCTTGCCCCGTCGGCGAACACCTGCCGGGTGGCGCTCATCTTCGAACTGGCCGGCGAGCGCTACATCGCCGCCCGTGACCTGGCCCGTGACAAGCGCGGCCAGGTTACGACCAGGGCTGCCCGGCTGGAACGGCTCGACCCGTCGATCCTCGCGGACGCACCGCTGGCCGAGATCATCGAGGCGAGCGTCGAGCAGCTCGCCGAGGGACCAGACCGGGTCAAGTCCCGGGTTCAGGAGCTCCTGGGCCTCAGCTACGAGCACTTCACCCAGTCGGTACTGCTGCCACAAGGCGGGTTCTCCGAGTTCCTCCGCGCGACCCCGGCCAACCGCCAGCGGCTGCTGGTCGAGCTGCTGGCGTTCGGCGTCTACAAGGAGATCGGGCAGCGGGCCAGGGAACGCGCCCAGCGCGCCGACAGCCTGCGGGAAGCCGCTCAGCAGGCTCGCGACCAGCTCGCGGATGCCACCGAGGAGGCCGAGTCTGCCGCCGCCGGGCGCCTGGCCGCGCTGACCGCGCTCGCCGCTGAGGTGGACGCCGCCCTCGCCGCACTGACGGAGCTTCAGCAGCAGGCGGCCGCGGCGGAGCAGCTCCGCAAAGATGTCGGGAACGAGGCCGCGTCGCTCGCGAGCCTGCGGGTACCGGCGGAGGTCGCCGGGCTGGCGCAACAGATCGCGGCCGCCGAGGCGCTGGTCACCGGCGGCAAGCAGCGGCGCGAGGCGGCTGCGCTGGCGGCCGAGCGGGCCAGTCAGGCACGCACCGCGCTGCCGGACAAGGCTGATACCGAGCGACTGCTGGACATGTACGCGCTGCGCCGCGAACTTGCCGCCGAGGCCGACAAGCAGGAAGTGGCGCTGACGAGCCGCAGACAGGCTGAGGACGAGCTGGCCGCCCGGCTGGTAATGGCCGAGAACGCCGTCGCTACGGCGCAGGCAGGGCTGGACTCGGCACACCGAGCGCACGCCGCCGCTGGCCTGGCACAGGGACTGCACGTCGGCGAGGACTGCCCGGTCTGCCGGCAGCCCGTGGCCACGCTGCCGAAGCTGGACCCGCCCGCGGATCTCGACGCGGCACAGGCAGCCCTCGAAGCCGCGATCCGATCGCAGCGCCAGACCCGGACCGCCCATCAGGACGCGGCGAAGGGCACCGCGTCCGCTAAGTCTGCGCTGGACACCACGCGGAGCCGGCTGGACAAGGCCGCGCAGGTGATGGCAGCTGCGCCGGCCGAAGCCGACCTGACGGCGCACCTAGAGGCCATCGCGCTGGCCGACGAGGCTGTCGTCACCACGAGCAGGGACGCAGCCGCCCGGCAGGCCGAACTGACCGCGGCGGAGAAATCCCGCGCCGCGCTGGTCGATGACGAGAGGCGCGCCTGGGCCGCCCTCAGTACCGCGCGAGACAAGCTGGTCGGCCTGGGCGCTCCCGCCGTCGGCCCTGGCGCCAGTAGCGCTGGCAGTGCGGCTGGCTCGGCGGCCGGGCCGGATCTCGCTGCCGCTTGGGCCGCTCTGGCGAGCTGGGCCAGCGCCGAGCATGGCAAGCGGCAGGACCAGCTGCCCGCGCTGGAGAAAGCCGCAGCCACGCTCGAGCAGCAGCGCCTCGACGCATCAGCCGCCCTGGCACTGCAGCTGGCCGAGCATGGCATCGACGGTGTCGACGCGCCCGTCAGGGCGCCTGCCGCCGTTGCCGAGCACCGCGTCCGCGCCGAGGCGCAACTGCAGCGCGTCCGGGACGACCGCAAGAAGGCTGCCGCGCTGGACAAGCAGATCGCAGCGCACAAGGAAGACGGGCAGGTCGCTGGGCTGCTCGGCAACCTGCTGCGGGCCACGTCGTTCGAGCGGTGGCTGTGCAGTGAGGCACTCGACTCGCTGGTCCGGGAGGCGTCCGCGACCCTGATGGAACTATCGGGCGGCCAGTACGAGCTCGACCGCGACGAGCGGAACGAGCTCGTGGTGATCGACTATGAGGACGCGGGCGCCCGGCGCCCCGTCAACACGCTGTCCGGCGGCGAGACTTTCCAGGCTTCGCTCGCGCTGGCGCTCGCGCTGTCGCGTCAGGTCATCGGGCTGTCCTCGGGCAGGCGCGAGCTGAATTCCATGTTCCTGGACGAGGGCTTCGGCACGCTCGATCCGGACACGCTGGAGACGGTCGCGAGCACGCTGGAGAGGCTGGCCTCCGATTCGGACCGCATGGTCGGCGTCATCACTCATGTCACCGAGCTGGCCGACCGGGTGCCAGTCCGGTTCGTGGTGAACCGCACCGGCACCACATCGACGCTGGTCAAGGAGCGCGCATGACAACCGTGGCGGCCCCGGTCTCGTTCTCGGTCGACCCGTGGGACCCTGGCTACGGCATGGCGTTCGGCGAGGACATGGGCGAGGAGACGCTGCCGGATTCCACCGCGGAACTGGACCTTGACCTGGAGCTGCCGGCCGGCGAATGGCGGCCGCTGACTCCAGACGACTCCGTTCCCGTCCCGCAGACGTTGCTGTTCCTCGACGGCGTGCGCCGGATTGACGCGCGCATCTGGGTGCATGGGTCGGAGCCGCAGCCCGCGCCAGGCATCGCGGCGTCGTTCGCAGCGGGTCTGGTCTGCTGCAACGGATCGGCGCGGATCAGCGAGGTTGCCGTCGAGCGCGGCCTGTTCACGGCGGCGAAGGACGCGGCCAGCATCGACAGCCGGCATGCCCGCTATCCGGTTCATGTTGCGGCCGGTCCCGGCATGGACAAGCTGTCGCTCGCCCTGCAGCAGCGGCTCAGCGAAGCCGAGGTGCAGCTCGCGCTGCTGTTCCGGAAGGAGCACCCGGACGGCGACGATCTGCTGTTCGTCGACGGGCCGCTGCGCGGGCGGACGCATCTGGACCGCACGATCGGCTATATCAAGACCCACCACACGGCATACCTGCCGGCTCCGCAGGCCGCCGTCGTCGCGGCCCTGCACGCGGGCCAGCGCACGCCGGCGTTCACCATGGGTACCTCCTGGCGGCGCAATTCGTGGTACCTGCGGCTGCCAGGCTCCGCAGGTGCGCCGTGGTCGGGTGTCGTCCGGCTCGAGTGCTCGGCTGACCTCCCCGGCCCCGAAGTCAGGCGGCTGGCCGACATCAGCGCGTCTGTCCTGCCGCCGCTGGCCAGCTCGCCGCACAAGGATCCGCGGGCACCGCAGAACCTCGTCCCTATCGGCGGTCTGGAGCGCGAGCTGCGCCGTCGCCTGGGCGATCAGCAGCTGCTGTACCGCTCCCTTCGCGCCGCCGCCTCCGCTTAGCCTGGCGGCCGACGCCGGTTCAAGCGCTGCACCTCCGTCAGGCCGGCCGGTCCGTCAGCGGCGGATGCGGGCCGCGAACAGGTCGCGGAGGCTGACCACGCCGCATACCTCGCGGCCATCGACGACGGGCAGGTGCCGGAAGCCGCGTAGCAGCATGAGCTGGGCGGCTTCCTCGGCGGACGCGCCGGGATCGGCCGACTGGGGATCGGGCGTCATCCATTCCGAGACCGCCGAGCCGCGCAGATCCTCGCCCGACGCGGCGGCCCGCAGCACGTCGCGCTCGGTGAGGATGCCAGACAGGAACCGGCCCTCCATGACGACGGCCGAGCCCACCCCCGCCGCGACCATCGCAGCTGCGGCATGCGCCACCGAGTTGCCTGGTGAGACCGATACCACCGTGGTGCTCATCAGGTCGCGCAGGTCCGCCATGGCCTAGCCACTCTCCCCGATCTCGTCCAGGTCCGGATCGTGCTGGGAGGAAGGGCCGGCCAGTTCGGCCGACAGCATCCCCCACAGCTGCCCGGCCCAGGAAGACACGTGCGGCCATTTCTTCCAGAACACCTGCAGGGTTGTCTCGTCGAACTCGGCTAGCGCCCGCTGTGCGGTCACGCTGCCCGTTATGTCCTCTAGCTCATGGATAAGTTCCAGGAACTTGTCAGCAATGTCCTCCACCGGGCAAACCTCCGGGTTTGGGGCGACTGCCGGACCCGGCGACGGCCGCCGGGCTATCACATCGACCCTGACCGACTGAACCTTCGCGGTCAAGCCGCAGCTTTCACATCGAGCCTGACACAATCGGCCACATCACGCGGATGTGAAGGGGGGACGGCCTCGTGCAGAAGCAGACGGTCGACGTCGGCGCGCAGGAGATCAGCTATCTCGAAAGCCAGGGAACCGGGCGTCCGGTCATCTTCGTGCACGGGAACTCGTCGTCCGCGCGGACCTGGCAGCCGCTGCTTGAGTCGGAGTTCGGCAGCCGCTTCCGCTCGCTCGCGCTCGACCTGCCGGGCCATGGCAACTCGGCCCCGGCGACCGACCCGGCGACTTACTCGCTACCCGGCTACGCCGCAGTACTGGCGGGTTTCGCTAGGAATGTCGGCGCGCCGGGCGCCGTCATCGTCGGCTGGAGCCTCGGCGGGCACATCGCGCTCGAGGCGGCGCCGGAGATGCCGGAGGTGGCTGGCCTGACGATCTTCGGAACGCCACCGGTGTCGGACGCCCAGCAGATGAACGTGGCGTTCTTTCCCAACCCGGTCATGAACGTCGGATTCACTGCGGACGTCACCAGGGCTCAGGCCGAGGCCTACGCCGCCAGCTTCACCGCGCCGGGATCGTCGCTCGCGCTGGACGACTTCGTCGCCGACATTCTGGCGACCGACGGGGCAGCCCGCGCCGGGCTGGCGGCGAGCATCGCGGCAGGCAGGTTCGCGGATGAGCTCGCGATCATCGGCGAGCTCGCCCAGCCGATCGCGATCCTGCACGGAGCCGGCGAACAGCTCGTCAGCTTTGAGTACCTGGAGCAGATCACGGTGCCGACCTTGTGGCGAGGGGAGATCATGATCATCGACGGTGCCGGTCACGCGCCGCACCAGGAAATGCCGCACCGGTTCGCGAGCCTGGTTGAGCAGTTCATCGCGGATCTGGCCGGCTAGTCCTATGACCGAATTGCCTGTTCAGGACATGCTCTCTGGTCGTGCCGCGCTGCTGCGAGACGCGTGCGACCGCGCGCTCGCGTACCTCGGTGATGTCGCGGACCGCCGGGTCGCACCCGGCCCGCAGGCGCTCGCGGGCCTGAGCGAGCTTGACTTCGACCTGCCGGGACCCGGCCTGGCTGCACCTGACGTCCTGCGCATATTGGATGATGCCGGGGCGCCGGCCACAGTAGCGAGCAACGGACCGCGCTACTTCGGGTTCGTCACCGGCGGTGCGCTGCCCGTCGCGCAGGCCGCGGCCTGGCTCGGCGCGGCCTGGGATCAGAACGCCGCGCTCACCGTCATGTCGCCGGCTGCCGCGCGCCTCAATTCTGTGGCCCTGCGCTGGATAGCCGAGCTGCTCGGCTTGCCGGCCGGCACCGCGGGCAGCTTCGTCACCGGAGCCACCATGGCGAACGCGACCTGCCTGGCTACTGCCAGAGATGCCGTGCTGACCAGGCACGGCTGGGACGCGGCGGCCCAGGGCCTGGTGGGCGCGCCGCCGGTAACAGTCGTGGTGGGTGCCGAAGTGCACACCACCGTTCGGAAGGCGCTCGGCATCATCGGCCTGGGCCGCGACCGCGCGGTCGTCCTCCCAGTCGATGATCAGGGCCGGATCGACCCGGCAGAACTGCCCTCGGTCAGCGGCCCGGCGATCGTCTGCCTGCAGGCCGGGAACGTGAACACCGGCGCGAGCGACCCGTTCGTCCCGCTGATCGAGTGGGCGCGTGCCTGTGGCGCCTGGGTCCACGTTGACGGTGCGTTCGGCCTCTGGGCGGCCGCATCCGCGGAGCTTCGCGTGGCCGTCACGGGCATCGCCGCCGCAGATTCGTGGGCGACCGACTGCCACAAATGGCTGAACACGACCTATGACTGCGGCGTCGCCCTGGTGCGCGATCAGCAGGCGCTGGTGGCCGCGATGCAGGCTTCGGCGGCCTACCTGCCAGGCAGCGCGAGCGCGGACGGGATGGGCGTCACCCCGCAGTCATCGCAGCGGGCGCGCGGTGTCGAGGTGTGGGCCGTGATCGCCTCGCTCGGCCGCGACGGGCTAGCCGCCCTGGTCGACCAGTCGTGCCGCCTGGCCCGCCGGTTCGCGGACGGGATGCGCGACGCTGGCTTCGAGGTCCTGAACGAAGTCAGCCTCAATCAGGTACTCGTCTCCTTCGGATCGGCCGACCGGACGGACCAGGTGATCGGCGCGGTCCAGGACGACGGGACCTGCTGGTGCGGTCCGACTACCTGGCAGGGCGTGCGGGCGATGCGGGTCAGCGTGAGCGGCTGGAGCACCACCGAGGCGGACATCGATCGCAGTGTGGCCGCCGTCCGCGCATGCGCTGGGCTTACCTAGCGGCGCCCGCGCCGTGCTCGAGGATGTGCGCGGCTCCCCTGATGACGCAGCGCAACGGGTCGTCGACGACGACGGCCGGGATGTCGGCGGTGGCCTCGATCCGGTAGGCCAGGCCAGGGAGCAGCGCTCCGCCGCCAGCCAGCCGGATCTTGCCGCGGAACACGTCCTCAGCCAGGTTCGGCGGGATGTCGGCAAGTAGTTCCCGCACCGAATCGATGATGGCCCGGACGCACGGCTCGACCGCCGCCGAGACCAGCGCCGCCGGGACGCGCTCGATCCGCGGCGTCCGGCGGGCTGCGTCCACGCCTACGGTTTCCACATCGGCGGGGGCGCCGTCACCCAGCCCGACTGTCATCTTCAGGTTCCTGGCGGCATCCCGGCCGAGCAGCAGACCGAAATCGTGCCGGACCGCTCGGCTGATCGCTTCGTCCATCGCGTTACCGCCGACCCGCAGCGAGCGAGCCCGGACCACGTGACCACCCGCCAGCACGGCTGCCTCGGTCGTACCGCCGCCGATGTCCACCACGAACGCGCCTGACCCGGCAGCCAGGTCAACGCCGGCCCCGGCGGCAGCGGCCACCGACTCGTCGACCAGCGTCACCGCGCAGCGCGGCCGCATTGCCTCCGCCGCAGCGACCACCGCGCCCCGTTCGACCGTGGACACCTCGCCCGGCAGGCAGACCACCGCCGATGTCCGCAGCAGGCCCCGGCGCAACTGGGCTCGCCGCAGGAACGCCTGCAGCATTGCCGCAGTCGCGTCAAGATCGGCAATGACACCGTCGCGAAGCGGGTGGAGCACCTCGATGTCCTGGGTGTCCTTACCGGCCAGTGCGTCAGCGGCGCGGCCTACGACCGCCACGGCTCCGGTCGACCGGTCAATCCCGATGGCCGATGGCTCGTCGATCACCAGGCCGCGGCCCGCCAGATAGACGAGCGTGTTGACAGTGCCGAGGTCGATCGCCACGCCTGCTCGGAACCGCATCAGCCACCCTATGCCGGGATATCGTTACGACTCCCAGTATGCCGTCCCACTTCCGATCATGAGAGCGGACCGGACAGCGAGCAGCGCCGCCCGCCTAATAGGGGTTGAACGTTCTTGGCCGCGGTTGTGCGGCGAGGATGGTCGCTGAGCCCGCTGGCAGGTGAGCACTGTAGTCCGCCCGGAAGTTGTGAGTCCTGGGGTTAGATCGTGCCCCTGCCGGCTGGTGAGGTCTCCGCGACGGCTGGTGGGATGACGCGCCGGTGAGCGCTGCACTGTTAGGGAGCTGCCAGGAGTCCTCCGGGTTCGATGCTGATGAAGCTGATCTGCGGGAGGAGAGGCGGTTGATTTTCGCCGGGGTGGACTGGGCCGAAGCCAGTCATGACGTGCATGTCGAGGATGAGCAAGGCCGGCGGCTGGCGGGCGGGAAGCTGCCCGACGGCGCCGGGGGAATCGCCCGGTTCCATGACCTGGTCGCCGCGCATGCGGAGGATCCCGGCGAGGTGGTGATCGGGATCGAGACCGACCGGGGCCTGTTCGTGGCGGCGCTGCTTGCGGCCGGTTACCGGGTGTTCGCGGTGAACCCGATGTCGGTGTCGCGTTACCGGGAGCGGCACAGTGTTTCGGGGGCGAAGTCTGATCCGGGTGATGCGAAGGTGCTGGCTGACCTGGTCCGCACCGACCGGCACAACCACCGCCGTGCTGTGCCGGACAGTGACCTGGCCGAGGCGGTGAAGGTGCTGGCCCGCGCGCACCAGTCGATGATCTGGAACCGGCGCCGGCAGGCGAACCAGCTCCGCTCGGCGCTGCGGGAGTTCTACCCCGCTGCGCTGGCCGCGTTCGGCGACCTGACCAGCGGTGACGAGCTGGCTGTCCTGCAGGCCGCACCCGAGCCCAGACTCGGCGCGGGCTTGTCGAAGACCCAGATCGCCGCCGCGCTGCGCCGCGGCGGCCGGACCCGCGGCATTGATCAGCGGGCCGCGGTGATCCAGGCGGCGCTGCGCGCCCCGCAGCTGCAGCCCGCCCCGCTGGTCGCCGCCGCGCTGGGCACCGCGGTCGCGTCGCTGGCCGCGGTGATCGCTGAGATGACCCGGCAGATCACCGTGCTCGAGCAGCAGCTGACCGCGGATTTTGGAGCAGCACCCGGACGCCGTGGTGGTCCGTTCCCTGCCAGGACTGGGGACCGTCCTCGGCGCCCGGGTGCTCGGCGAGTTCGGCGACGTGCCGGACCGCTACCTCGATGCCAAGTCTCGCAGGAACTACGCCGGAACCTCACCCGTCACCCGGGCTTCGGGCACCCGACGGGTAGTGCTGGCCCGGCATGTGCGCAACAAGCGGCTTGCCGACGCGATCTACCTGTGGGCGTTCTCCGCGATCAGCGTCAGTCCCGGCGCCCGCGCGTTCTACGACCACCGCCGTGCCGCCGGCGACAGCCACAGCCAGGCCCTCAGAGCCCTCGGCAACCACCTCGTCGGCTTCCTGCATGGCTGCCTCGCCAGCCACACTCCCTACGACGAGAACACCGCCTGGGCCCACCGACCCGGCGCCGAGATCAAGGCCGCCGCTTGACTCTTACAGCCGTGGGATGTCTAACCCCCGCCCCGAGGCTGGCGGCCGGAGGCACGATGTGATCGTGTGGACTGCAGGGAGGTTGCCGCAGATCCGTCCCCTAGGGCGGCACCGCTGTGGACGATGGCCAGCAACTGCGCTTTCTGGACCGGCCCGGCCGCGGGCCGCGGGCAAGGCGGCCTGCTTATGGCCGGGACTGATGTCCTGGGCCACCCGGCTGGCCGGGGTCTGGCGCTGGTGGCTTTCGCCAGCTGGCTGCTCACCGAGGCGCTCGGCGCCTACATGCTGCGAAGCTGGATCATCGGCGGCGGCCGGCGCCACGCCGGGTCCCGGCCGGACGCCATGTCGGTGCCGGTGCTGGCCGGGCACGCCGGACTCGCCTTCTCCGGCTTCGTGTGCTGGGTTATCTTCCTGGCGACGGACGCGGCGGTCGCTGCGTGGCTCGCGATTGGCCTGCTGATGCCTGCGATCGGACTCGGCATCTCGACAGTAACCGTGTGGACGCCCTATCCCGCGCACCGTGGCAAGCCCAGCCCGACCACGGACCTTCGCGACGCCGGCTACCAAGGAAACGAGGCCGCGTCCAGGTCAATCCCGGACGACCTGCTCACCAGGGCGCTGGCGGACGAGGAACTGTCCGGTCAGCTGGTCGACCGGCTGCTGGCCGCGAATCTGGAGCAGCCAGGGCCACCCCGGCTCGACTACCGCCCGCTCATACCGCTAGCCCACGGCACGATGGCCATCCTGACGTTCATGCTCGGCACGCTAGCCGCCATCGGGGCCGGCTAGCGATCCTGTGCCAGGGCAGCACAGCGCGGCGCGCGTTATTTCGTCCAGATGGCGGTGATCGGCGCGGTGGTGGCTGCGTGACCGGTACGGGGCACGCCGTACGCGGCCTCGATCGTCGCCAGCACGCTGTAATGGCTGATCGGCACGGCGTAACGGCCAGGACGGACCCGCTGGCCGACGAAGATCGTCGGGATCTGATTGGACTGGCTTCCGTCGTCCTCATCCCAGGTGATGATGAGCAGGCTGTCGTGCGTCATCGCCCAGCGCGCGAAACCGCTGAGGTGCGCCTGCAGCCAGGAGTCTCCGGTCGCCACGCTGCAGTCGTGCATGTCGTGACACAGGTTCGGGATCACGAAGGATACGGCCGGCAAGCTGCTGAAGCCGGTGACCGGGAAGGCCGCGAACGGCTTGCTCACCGAGCCGGGCACATTGCTGAAGTCGCTCCACGGCACGTGCTTGCGTGCGTACTCACCGGCCAGGCACGCCTGCGAGCCGACAGCAGGCAGGTCCTCGGCGTAGCCGGCAAAACTCTGGCCTACCGCGATCAGCCCAGTAGCCAGGTTCGGCGCGGCAACCGTGATCGGGCAGTCGTCACTGGCGACACCCTGCGTGCTGCCCGAGAACAGGGCCAGGTAGTTCGGCTCGCTCGGGTGGGTGATCGCGTAGGAGTGCGTGAAGAGCGCGCCGCCATTCGCGAGTGAGTTGATGAACGGCGCGGACGGGTTCCCGATGATCTCGGCGAAGGAGTGGTTCTCCATCACGACGACGACCGTGTGCGCGGGCCTGGGAACGCGGGTGGAGCCGGGCGACTGCGCCGGTCCGGCAGGCTGGCCCGGCGCTGCCTGCGACGACGGCGACCCGCTGACTGGCGAGCCGCCGGCTCCGTGTCCGGACGAACCGCAGGCGGCCAGGACGAGCAGCGCCAGCCAGGCGATGACAGCCTGACCGGCCCTGCGGCGGCGAGATCGGGTGCGGCCGGGCATGAGCACATTCTGCATCTCGGAATTGGAGTGCGGCCCGATTGATTGATTGCCGCCAAATTGCAACCGTCGCTCGGTAAGGAAGCGTCTAAAGTGCGGATGCATCGGCTATATGCGGACGCAACTGTCCGTGACGGGAGGTAACGGTGGGACTATCTCGGCTGGCCCGCACGAAGCGAATGCGAGGCATCGCGTTGGCGGCGTCAGCAGGCCTGGTGGCTTTCGGGGTCAGCGGTGTCGGGGCCGGCTCGGCACTTGGGGCCGCGCGGCCGTCAGCCGCGGCGGTCCAGGGCCCGACGCTCAGGCTGATTGCGGCCCAGCACACGATCACGGTGGGGAAGTTCGGCAAGGGCCCGGTGTTTTTCGATCCGGGAATCTGGGTGGCGTCGCTCGGCGGCCCGTTCCAGCTCGATGTGAAGCGCGCTAGCTACTCCAAGCCACTGACCATCACCCAGGCGATTCGCACCGCAGACGGCACTGTTGTCCGGCACACCCTGCCCAGCAAGATTCTGGCCAGCTGGAACGGACTCCGCCACTTCCTGCATGTCACCATCCGCAACCATAAGGGGACGGTGATCGCGGGCAGCACTATGACGTTCTGCCCGGACGGCTATCAGCTGGCGCGAACCAACCCCGGCAGCGCCCGGACCTCGAATTACCCGCTGCAGTGCTCCGCCTTCGACCCGTTCTCGCTCGGTGAGGTCTGGGGCATAGCCCGCGGCTGGGCCGTTGACACATCCCAGTTCTTTACCGGCTACAAATTGCACCTCGGCACCTACTACTACACCGAGACCATCGGCCCCGCTTACGCCCACCTGTTCCGCATCCCCGCCAAGAACGCCACGGTGACGGTCAAGCTGAAGGTGGTTAAGTCCAACGGCTGCTGCGGGCCGTTCGGCTGCTGCGCCGGAGCTCACGTGCCGGCCCATTTCGTCAAGATGAGCACGAGCCGTCCCGGCGCTGCGCACCCGGCGCTGCCCAGCCTGCCCGCGGTTCCGACGCTGAAGAACCCGCCGGCGTCAGCACTGCCCGACCTCATCCCGCTGCCGTCCTGGGGCATCTCGGCCACGAATGTGAAGAAGAGCGGTGAAACGTATCTCGACTTCGGCGCGACGGTGTGGATTGCCGGACACGCGCAGCTCGACGTCGAGGGTTTTCGCAGTAACGGGTCCACCCAGATGCAGGCCTATCAGTACTTCTGGCAGAACGGTCACCTGATCGGGCGCGCCCGGGTCGGCACCATGGGATTCGCTAACTACAACGCCTGGCATTTCCAGCAGTTCGCGCAGTACAAGCTGCTGAACGCGCACAAGAAGGTCGTGGTCGTCAGCAAGAAGATCGGATTCTGCATCGCGCCCACCGACGGCATCGACATGCTGCTGCGGCACGCCACCTGGCAGCCGCAGTACACCGGCATCGCCGGTAACTGCGGCAGCCCGAGCGCGCTCTGGGTGCAGGAGCTGCTGCCGCTCGGCTGGGGTGACACCTACTTCCAGTCGGTGCCGTACCAGTCCTTCGAGGTCACTGATCTACCGAACGGGACCTACTACATCGAGATCATCGCGAACCCCGAGCACCTGCTGCACGAGGTGAGCAGCGCGAACGACATCTCGCTGCGGAAGGTCATCATCGGCGGCACGCACGGGCACCGCACTGTCCGGGTGCCTGCCTGGCACGGGCTCGACCCCGAGCACGTGCCAGCCGGCCCGGTCCCGGTCCCGGTCCCCAGCCCGACCTCCTAGCCCGACCCCGGTGCATGAGGCCGGCTGACAACTGAATGCCTGCCGGGACCGCAATGAGGATCGCGGTCCCGGCAGGCTCGCTAGCGGTACCCGCTGACGAACTCGCGCAGGCGGCGGACTAGCTCGGCATCACGTCGAACTTGTCCGGATCGGGGCCAGTCCGCTCGTTCCGATTGAGCGCGCTGATTGCCTCGACGTCCTCACCGGACAGCTCGAAATCGAAGATGTCGATGTTCTCCCTGATCCGTTCTGGCGTCACCGATTTGGGAAAGACGATGTCGCCGCGCTCGATGTGCCAGCGCAGGATCGTCTGCGACGGCGTCTTGCCGTACTTCCGCGCGATGGACTGGATGGTCGGATCGCCGAGTGCCTTGCTGCGGGCGAGCGGCGACCAGGCCTCGATCGCGATCTGGTGCTCCGCGCAGAATCGCCGCACCTCATCCTGAGTCAGGTACGGGTTGACCTCGATCTGGTCGACCGCCGGGGTTATCTGGCTCTCGCCGTGCAGCCGCCGCAGGTGATGTGGCTGGAAGTTGGACACGCCGATGGACCTGGCGCGCCCGTCGTGATAGAACTCCTCCAGCGTCTGCCAGGTCGACACGAAGTCGCCGTCATACCGGGTCGGCAGCGGCCAGTGGATCAGGAACAGGTCCAGGTAATCGAAGCCGAGGGCGGCCAGCGAGCCGTCGAATGCCCGGCGTGCGTCGTCTGGCCGGTGTGCTCCGTTGCTCAGCTTGCTCGTCACGTAGACCTCGGCCCGGTCCAGTCCGGACTTCCGGATCGCCTCGCCGACCTCGGGCTCATTTCCGTACATCTGCGCAGTGTCGATGTGGCGGTAACCGGCCTGCAGCGCGGTGCTCACCGCGTCGGCTGTCTCAGCGGGCGGCACCAGGAACACCCCGAACCCGAGCTGGGGGATCCGCTGGCCGTTGTTCAGCAAGATCTCTGGTATCGCAGTCACGTTGCTAGTTCCTCCTCGCGGTGGGTCTCCTGCTAGCCGGCGGCCGTCGTCCGCGCTCTCGGCAATCCGCCTGCTGACCGCCCTGCCCGCTGACGCCCGGCCTACACGCGGGCGGCCACCTCTTGCCAGGACCTGCCCGTGCGGACGCTGTCCGGCCGCTGCGCCGCGATATCCGAGCCTGGCTCGGCTTGCTCATCGCGGGTCTTGACCAGGATCCAGCGCCGGTCGCCGGTCCTGGTCAGGGCGAACCCGCCAGTCAGCTTCGAGCCGTGCAGGCGCACCGACAGGTGGCCTGGTTCATCCTTGACGATCTCGGCCGGTCCCTCGTCCCAGATGATGACCGCGCCGCTGCCGCGGCCCTGCCCCTCATGGACGCCTTCGAATTCGCCAGCGGACAGGTCATGATCCTCCACGGGAACCGCAAGCCGCCGGACTGCCGGGTCCAGCGACGGCCCCTTGGGCACTGCCCATGACCGGAACACGCCGCCGGATGCGATCCGGAGGTCGTAATGGAGCCGGGTCGCGTCGTGCAGCTGCACGACGAAGCGAGATTCCCGCACGGCGCCGAGACTACCGGAGCCGACCGCGCAGCTTAACAGGCTGATTCCAGGCGGGGGTATGGTCAGCGACTCGCCCCGGCCCGGATTACGGTCAGCCAGCCGCCAGCCATTCTGGGCTAAGTGACAGCGGCTTGTCATGCCAGGGTGTAAGAGATAGGTCCAAGGGGTCGGGAGGAACAGTGCGGCGAAACTTATCCGTTCTGGCAGCAATGGTGGTCTGTCTCACGCTGTCCGGCGTGGGAGCCGCCAGCGCCAGAACGGGCTCCCGGGCGCCTGCCCAGCCTGCCTTCTCAGCATCGGACGGCAGTACCTTGGCGAGCGAGTCCTGCCAGTCGGCTCGGGCCTGCACCGCGGTCGGCTATTACTTCAGCAAGGGCGCGCGGGGCCTTGCTCCGCTTGCCGAGCGCTGGAACGGCCACCGCTGGACCTTCCAGCGCCCGCCCGATCCGGCCCACGCCCTGGAGACTTTCCTGACGGCCGTCTCATGCCATCCGGCCACCAGCTGCGAAGCGGTGGGCTACTACTTCAGTGCCTCCGGCATTGAGCCGCTGGCCGAGCGCTGGAACGGCAGACGGTGGGCGATCCAGCGCATCCCCCACCCCTCCAGCGGAGACAACCTCCTTCGGGCCGTGTCGTGCAAATCGGCCTCGGCGTGCATCGCGGTCGGTTACTACGAGAAGAACTCGCACGTCGCGATGGTGCTGTCCGAGCGCTGGAACGGCCGCGACTGGAGGTATCAGCTCGCTGCCGGACCGTCGAAGCTCAGCCTGCTATACGGGATGTTCTGCGTGACCGCCAGGTCCTGCACCGCGGTCGGCCAGTACGACAATGGCTCGGGAATGGGGCTGACGCTAGCCGAGCACTGGAACGGCCGTAAATGGACGACCCAGCACACCCCGGATCCGGCCGGCGCGACTCAGAGCGACCTCCTGGCAGTGTCCTGCCAGTCGGCCACCGCGTGCACCGCAGTCGGCAGCTACAACAGCAGCTCGCCGGTGGTAGGGACGCTGGCAGAGCACTGGAACGGCCATCGCTGGACCCTCCTGCATGCTGTTATGCCGACAGGCGCAGCCGAGAGCAGCCTGCAAGCGATCGGCTGCCACTCGGCCACCGCCTGTATCGCCGTCGGGTACTACACCGACACCGGCGGCTTCAACAAGACGCTGGCTGAGTACTGGGACGGCCATCACTGGACCATCCAGAGCACGCCGAATGTGGCCGGCGGTAAGGCCGACATCATGCTGGCTGTGCGGTGCCCGGTGGCAGCGAGCTGCATCGCCGTCGGGTACTACACCGACACCGGAGGCTTCAACAAGACGCTGGCAGAACACTGGAACGGACATCACTGGACCATCCAGCCCACGCCGAACCCGGCCAGCTGACCTGGTCGACCAGGCGGCGATGTGGTTGAGACTGCCTCGTTCCCTCGTGCAGTTGCACGACGAAGTGAGATTCCCGATCGGCGCCGAGACTACCGGAGCGGACTTTGCGACTTAACGGCATGATCTCGGGGGTCAGGTCTAGCATGTTGCGTCATGCGGTCAATGGGCGATTTCGGAAGGTTCGTGGCGGCACTCGCGGCGGGACTCGCCGTCCTGGCAGTCGGTGCGGCTTGCTACCCGGCGTATGCGCAGGCGACACAGCAGTCCGGCCAGGCTTCAGCAGCGGCAGCGCGGCAGATCCCGGTCCGGGCCGCGTTTACCGTCGCGACGCGCTCGGCGCCTGAGTTCGGCAACCCGGCCGGCCATGTCTATGTCCCGCCGGCCGCCCGCGCGGTCAGCACTACCCACCCCAATCACGTCATTGGCCGGGGCACGCCGGCTAGCTGCACGGCGGCCGCCGTGGTGCGGGCCGTGGCCAAGGGCGGCGTCATCACCTTCAACTGCGGACCTGCACCTGTCACCATCCTCATGACGGCGACCGCCAAGGTCGTGAACACCAGCCACCGGGTCGTCATCGACGGCGGCGGGCTTATCACGCTGAGCGGCGGCGGCAAGCGCCGGATCCTGTACATGAACACCTGCGACAAGAAGCAGAAATGGACCACCAGCAACTGCTGGGAACAGCAGTGGCCGCAGCTGGTAGTGCAGAACATCGCGTTTAAAGACGCCTATTCCGGCACCCGCCAGACCAAGACCTCCAACTACGGCGGCGGCGCCATCTTCGACGAGGGCGGGCAGCTCAAGGTGGTGAACTCCGGCTTCATCGGCAACCGTTGCTTCCGGGTCGGACCGGACCTCGGCGGTGCCGCAATCCGCGCGCTCGGCATGTGGCAGGGCAGCCCCGTCTACATCACCAAGGACACCTTCAGCGGCGGCCGGTGCTCCAACGGCGGCGCGCTGAGCAGCATCGACGCCAGCTGGGAAGTCCTCAACAGCGTGATGACGCACAACAAGACAACCGGCCTGGGTGAGAACCCGCAGCGGCCCGGAACTCCGGGCGGCGGCAGCGGCGGTGCCATCTACACCGACGGCAACAGCTACAGCGTCACTATCGGCGGCAGCATCATCCGCTATAACGCCGCGCACGGCGGCGAAGGCGGCGCGGTCTTCTTCGTCGTGGACAGCGGCAAGGGAACACTGAAGATCGAGTACTCGACGCTGCACCACAACCCGAGTGGCGGATATCAGAACCTGCCCGGCATCTTCGATGACGTCGACCAGATCGTGACGAGCCCCGTCGTGATCCACTCCATTATCAACTGAGCGGCATCAGCCAGTTGCATTCGGCCAGGTCCGTCGCCGCCTCGGGAAAGCGGGTGCGGTGCGCACCTGGACCTTTAGAAGCCATTTCCACTAGAATTGACTGAACATTCAAACAATTGGTGAATAGCCTCTGAACACCGCGACAGGCCGGGCGGCCGCACGGAGGTAATGTCCATGAACCGACGAAGCTGGCGCCAGATCATCGCTTCGCTGGCCGCGCTGACGTGCGCCGGAGCAGTGCTCGCGACTGCGCCCGCATGGGCCGCGCGGGCGACTGGGGCAGCAACCCCTGATGCCAGGCCGGACACCAACCTGATCCTTAATCCAGGCGCCGAGGCTGGCGCGTATTCCAGCCGCGGCTGGGATGCTGTCACGATCCCCGGCTGGCAGGTGGTCAGCGGCCTGCCGACCGTCGTCCGGTACGGCGCTCCGCGGTTTCCCGGTGCCGCCGGGCCGGGGCCGGGCGCGCGGCACGGTCAGCTCTTCGCCGGCGGCGCTGGTGGCACGGCACGGTTGCGGCAGGTGATCGCGCTGCGACCAGGCGGACGCGGCATCCGAGCCAGCGCGCCGTTCCGGTTGTCGGCGTGGCTGGGCGGCGACAAGCACAGTGGAGCGGCGGTGACCGTAACGTTCCTGTCAGCGGGCGGCGTTGTCCTTGGCCACGCAGCGATCGGCCCGGTCGACGGTTATCGCGCGGACGTCGCCCTGGCCCGGCGGTCAGCCGCGGGCACGGTTCCGGCTGGCACGGCGAGGGCCGTCATCTTGCTGACCCTCACGACGTCGTTGACGAACAACGACGGCCCGTACGCGCCGTACGCGGGCTACAACAGGGGTGCCGCCGATGATCTGCGGTTCACCATCTCGATCCGGGTCCGCCGGCCGCGACTCGCGCCGCCCGCCGTGCGCGTGCCCCGTTACCAGCATGTCTTCCTCTTCTACTTCGAGAATCAGGACTATCGCTCCGTCATCGGCAACACCAGGCTGGCGCCGTTCCTCAACAGCCTGCTGCCGCACGCGAGCCTGCTGGCCGACGTGTTCGCGGAAGAGCATCCGAGCGATGGCAATTACCTGGCCCTGGCCGGCGGCAGCACGTTCGGCGTCCCGCTCACCAACCCGCTGGAAGAGAACCCGCAGTACACGATCCGTGCGCGCAACATCGGCGACCTGATCGACGCCGCGCATAAGACGTGGAAGGCCTACCTGCAGAGCGCGAACGGCCCGTGTGACGACACCGTGCATGGCCGTTACTGGGACGACGACATGCCGATGACCTACTTCTCCGACGTGCGCGGCCGACCAGGCTTTTGCTCCGCGCACCTGGTCCCGCTGGAGGCCCTGCAGGCGGACTTGTCGAGCGCGGCCAGCACACCGAACTTCGCCTGGCTCGCCCCGGATGATTGCGCTGACATGGAGGGCTGCGGCATCCGGGATGGTGACCACCTGCTGGCCACCGAGCTGGGACAGATCATGGCCTCGCCCGCGTGGCGGACACAGCGCTCACTGGCGATCATCACGTTCGACGAGGACGCATACGACCACCAGCACCCCGCCCAGCGCGTTGCGACGGTACTACTCGGGTCGGCCGGAGTCCGGCAGGGCTACGTGTCGCACGTCCGCTACACCCACTACAGCCTGCTGCGGACCATCGAGGGCGCGCTCGGCCTGGGCACGCTGACCGCGAACGACCGGTACGCCGCGGCGGCCAGCGACGTATTCCGCCGCGGACCCGCGGCTAGGCGGCCGGCCCGGTCGTCCGCCGCCCCTGCCCTGGACAATGCGGTCGGCGCTGCCCGGCGGGCGACACCGCAGGCTGCTGCGGATGTCGGCTCCGGGACTCCTGCATCCGCGAGCGCGGCAGCGAACACCCGAAGTGCAGCCGCTGCCAGCGGGGCACGTCACGGACCACCGCAGCAAACCGCGTTCGTGGTGAACTCCGCCTCGAACACCGTGACGCCGGTCAACCTGGCCACCCGGCACGCTGGCCGCCCGATTCCAGTCGGCAAGGATCCGCAGGCGATCGCGATCACGCCCGACGGCGCGGCCGCGTACGTGGTGAACAGCCGGTCCGCCAGCATCACGCCGATCGACACGCTGACCCGGAAGGCTGGCGCGCCGATCCGGGTTGGCAGTGACCCGCAAGGCATCGCGATCACGCCGGACGGGCAGACCGCGTACGTGACCGATGCGGGCGCGAACGAGGTCACCCCGGTCGACCTTCGGACCGGGCAGCCGCAGGCACCCATCCGCGTCGGCGACCAGCCGCACGCGATCGCGATCACGCCGGACGGCCGGACCGCCTTCGTGCTCGACTGGGGCGGGTCAGCCGTGACGCCGATCAACGTCCGCTCCGGCCACGCGGACGAGCAGATCCGGGTCGGCAGCTATCCCTTCGCGATCACGATCGCACCCGACGGCGCCACCGCCTACGTCGCCAGCTTCGGCGCCGACACCGTCACGCCGATCAGCGTCGCCCGCCGCCGGGCGGGACCGGCAATACGAGCCGGGCAGGCACCGGACGCGCTGGCAATCACCCCGGACGGCCGGACCGTGTTCACCGTCGGCGGTGACTCCGAGTCCGTCATCCCGATCAGCACGGCTACCAGGACGGCGCGGCCGGCCATCAGGGTCGGGTCATCGCCGGCCGCGGTGGTGATAGCGCGCGGTGGCCGGACCGCCTTCGTGGTGAACACGATCTCGGGGACGGTGACGCCGGTGAGCATCGCCACCGGCCAAGCTGGCAGGCCGATCCCGGTTGCCACTTACAGTTACCCGACGGCCATCTCCCTCGCGCCGTCGGGATCAACCGCGGTCGTCGTGGGCACCTACGGAGGGCAGGTGACCCTGCTCGACACCAGCACCGGCAAGGCGCTGGGCACCGTGACAGTGGGAAGCTATCCGGTGGCAGCGGCCATCGCGCCCTGAGCCATCAGCTCACCGCGGCCTGGCCCTCGGACCGGGTGCCGACTAGCTGCCCAGGTGCGCGGCGATCGCCTGGACCGCATCCACGGTCAGCCCGGCTGCCGGACTGAGCGCCGTCGGCCAGGTGGACAGCTTGGCCACCACAGTGTGACTGGGCGCATGCACGAACACGTGCTGGCCGTTGATCCCTGCGGCATGAAAGAACGGGACCGACGGCTCGCGCACCCACCAGCAGTTCCGGTAATGCGCACCGGCTGGGTAGCCCGGCGCGTCACCGGCCGCCACAAAGGCAGCCGGCCCGTCCGGCGCGCCGGCCACGATATCGCGGATCCAGGCAGCCGGGACGACATCCCGCCGGCGGCCAGCACTGTCGCCGGCGAACAGCAGCCCGAACCGGCCCAGGTCCCGGAGCGTCGCGCACATCCCGCCGTCGGCCATCGCGTTACCGCGGCCGTCGACGGTGATCTCCGCGTCAAACTCGGCACCCATCGGCTGCCAGATGAGCTGCCCGATCAGTTCGTGCAGGCGGGCACCAGCCGCGCGCTCGAGGACCCAGCCGAGCACGTCGGTGAGGATGGACCGGTACCGGAACGGCCCGCCGTGCTCGCCGTCGTTGTGCAGCGTCGGGTAGTACTCCAGCGCGTCGGCTGGCCGCGACGTGGTGTCATCGGGCCGCCACAGATAGACCCGCTCATACCGCCGGACGTCCGACTCGAGGTTGTCGTAACTCTCGTCGAAGTGCGTGCCCGCGCGCATGTCCAGCAGATGCTGCACGGTCGCGCCATGGAACGAGGTACCGCCCAGCTCCGGCACGATCGACTGGAGCGACGCCGAGACGTCCAGTACGCCCCGTTCCCGCAGAATTCCGGCGACAGTGGAGACCACCGACTTCGAGACCGACATCAGCAGGTGCGGGGTATCCGGCGTCATGCCGTTGAAGTACTGCTCGCAGACGATCTTGCCCCGATGCAGCACGAGGAAGCCATCGGTGTAGGTGCTGGCCAGCATGTCGCCGACGGTCAGGTCCTGACCACCGGAGCGGAAGCGAATGCCGCTGATATCCCGTGCCGCGACCGGCAGCCGCCGGGGCGATCCGGCGCCGCGGCTGATCCGCGCGGTCGGGATCAGCTCCCGGATGTGCTGGAACGCCCACCGGTTGAACGGCGGATCCTGCCAGTTGGCTAGCGTGACCTGACGTTCCACGGGAAACGGCGGAACTCCGGTCATCAGTGCATGATCACTAGTCGGCGGGGCCACGGGGTTTGCCATTAGCATAATTTAGTGGACTCTATGACAACTGGCATGACTGCTGACGTCGCCAGCGCGCGCCAGACCATCCCGCTGCGGCAGCGCCGGGTCGACTGGATCCTGCTGGCCTTCTTCGCCGTCAACCTGTTCTTCATCACCTACTTCGTTGACATCGAGCAGCTGACCATCGCGAACCCGGTTCATTTCTCCTATCCGGCCTGGCCGCCGCACGCCATCGTGACCCTGGTGCATTCCTACGGCAGCAAGTACGACCCGCTGCTGATGGCCCGTCCCGCGTTCTGGCGCATGACGATCTGGATTGACGTGCTGTGGAACGGCCCGTTCTACGTTGCGGCGCTGTACGCGATCAGCCGCGGCCGGGAGTGGATCCGGGTGCCGGCGCTGATCTGGTCCGGCTCGATGAGCGCAGTCGTGCTGATCATCCTGGCCGAGGAATACAACGGCATCCATGCGAGCCCGCATTTCGGCATCGTCCTGCTGCTGAACATCCCGTGGCTGGCGCTGCCGCTCGGCACGATCATCCGGATGGCCCGAGAGCACCCGTTCACCGTGCCCGCGGCCGCATTGAGCCCCGCACCGGAGCCGGCCGCTAGCGGCTAGCCGCTGGCGTCTGGTCTGACGCGTGGCGCTAGTGCGTGGCGCTAGTGCGTGGCGCTAGCGCAGCTCCGCGTCCAGCACCGCGGTGAGAACCGCACCGATCTGAGCGATCTCAGGTTCGGAGATGACGAATGGCGGGGACACCTGCAGCGCTACGCCGCGCAGCAGCCTGGTGATGAGGCCGTGGTCGCGTGCTGCCGTGACGAGCCGCGCGCCGAGCGCGGGATCCGCTTCCCGTGCGGCCTGAGCAATCTCGACAGCGCCGAGCAGGCCGGCTCCGGTGCGGACCTCGCCGACCAGCTCATGCCCCGATAGCGGGCGAAGCGCGGCGGCAAGCACGGACTCCAGCTCCCGCACCCGGCGCACCAGCTGCTCGCGCTCGACGATGTCGAGGTTGGCCAGGCCGACCGCGCAGGCCGCCGGGTGCGCCGAGTAGGTGTAACCGTGCCGGAAGATCTCCGCGGACCCCGCGCGCCAGAACGGCTCGGCGACCCTTGGTCCGGCGATGACCGCGCCGAGCGGCAGGTAGCCGGAGGTCAGCCCCTTGGCGACCGTCATCAGGTCTGGCTCCAGGCCATACCGCTGGCTGCCAAACCACTCGCCGGTGCGGCCGAACCCGGTGATGACTTCATCGGCGACGAGCAGCACGTCGTTGTCCCGGCACACCTGCTGCACCTGCTGCAGGTAGCCATCCGGCGGGAAGTACACGCCCCCGGCACCGATAACCGGCTCGCAGAAGAACGCCCCCACCCGGTCGGCGCCGACCTGCTCGATCAGCTTGGCAAGAGCGGCCGCGTCATCCCACGGCACATGTTCCACCAGCGGCACCAGCGGGCCGAACGGCTCAGTATTGACCGGGATGCCGCCCAGCGAGGTGCCGTAGGCGTTGACCCCGTGATAGGCGTGTGACCGCGCGATGATCACCTGCTTGCCGGGCTGGCCGGCCACGCGCCAGTAGGCGCGGACTAGCTTCGCCGCCGTGTCAATGGCATCGGAGCCGCCGCCGGGAGTGAAGAACACCTTTGCGTCCCTGATCGGCGCGAGTTCGGCGACCCGCTCCGCGAGTTCCTCGGCCGGCTCGCTGGAGAAGATCTCATAGGCCTGATAGCCGGCCAGCTTGCGCATCTGCGCAGCGGCGGCGTCGGCAAGCTCGAGTCCTGCCATAGCCGACGTTGCAGTACCAGAGGCTGGCGATGGCGTCCAGGTAGGAGCGGCCGGCGGAGTCGTAGATCGTGGAGCCCTCGCCACGGACGATCGTCACGGTCTTGCCCGCGACGCTGCCCATGCTGGCGAACGGGTTCCACATCGCAGGCCCACTGGCCGGGCGGTTGGCTGATGACACCGTGAGGTCCTCTCTGCGGAATGCAGGTGCACGTTCAATCTAGCGGTCTGCCGAAGACGGAAGGTCCCGCAGCCTGGCTGGCTGCGGGACCTTGCCGTGATCCGATCTGACTGAACTCGAAGCCGGCCTGCGGCCGGTTGGTGGCCCGCTAGTGCCCCAGGCGACCCAGCTGGCGCGCCAGCAGTGCCAGGTTCGGCGTGCCAAGGCCGCTGCCGACGTTGAAGATGTTGCCAGCAGTACCGGTGTAGTAGAGGTTGTCGTTGTTCGCGCTGGCGGTGTCCAGCGGAGTGAACGGCGAGTGTCGCCCCCTGAGCGAGCGCGTACGCCGCCGGGTTCCAGAAGCCAGTCCGGTGACCGAGGTAGGAGTCGATCAGCGCCGCCGACCCGTTGAGCTGCGGAGCGACGAAGCTGGTACCACCCCAGCCAGCCTGCAAGGCCGGCCCCGAGCTGGCTTCGGCGAAGTACAGCAAATAGCCGGTGAACGGGTCGGCGTCAGCTGAGATGTCCGGAGTGGCCCGACCGGTGCCGAAGCCCGTGGTCACCGACGGCGACGGGTTGAGATTCCAGGCGGTCGGCAGGTTCATGCCGTCGACGGTCTGGTAGTTCGTCGGCTGCAGGTACTGCACGGCGCTGAAGTGGTGCACGCCGCGCACGCCCTGCTGGTAAGCCGGGGTGGGCTCGATGACGCTGTACCCGCCGCCACCGCCGATGGGCTCGCCGAAGGCAAACGCTGACTCCGACGGTGCGCCGAAGTCCGCGTAGTGCGGCCACAGCCAGTCCCAGCCCCAGGTGCGCTCGGACGAGATCGTCGCCGAGTCAGTCGCGGTCAGCGGGATAGTGCCGGGCAGTGTGGTGCCGCCGGCAGTGGTGATCCACGGGCTGCTGTCCGGGTTGCCGGCCCCGAGGTTCGTCGTACCGAGGTCCTCGATCGGGGTGTAGGCACCGTAGTCGCCAGCGGAGATGAACGCCGACTGGCCCTGCGCCGCCATCTCGAGGAAGGCATTGTCGAATGCGATCGCGTAGGTCGCCGACTCCTGCCCGTTGTTCACGGCAGCCTGGATGTAGGACTCCGACTCGCCCCAGCTCGCGGAGACGGTGTCGGCGATGTTCTGGCTGGCCGCGGTGTAGAAGCCGTCCACGAAGCCGTAGTCGGTGTTCGGGGCCTGGTAGACGACGATGTTGGCCTGCGGCGCGAGAGCCCCTGACTGCTCCACGTCAAGGCTGGTCTCGCCCGAGCCGGCCGCATCCGACACCGGCCCGGCACCGCCGTCCACGTTGTCCAATGTGATCCGGTTCGGTAGCGTGCTGATGCCGAGCACGCTGTTCCAGAAGTACTCGGGATCGGCCGGGTTCAGGCTAGCCAGGGTCACGATGCCGATCGTCTGGCCGGCCCCGGTCGCGCCTTTGGCGTACAGCGGGCTGAGGTTGTACTGGCTGGCGAAGTCCGCGGGCGTCAGACTGCCTGTCTGCACCGTAGCTGGCTTCGCGCGAGCAGCGAGTGCTGGCCTGTGCACCGCAAGGCTGCTGAAAGTCGGGTAGTTAATGAGGCCGAGGACCGACAGCACGAACCGGCCGAGCTGCCACGGCAGCACGGGCTGCTGGTCAGTGCCATGGATCATCCGGGCCGCATGACCAGCATTGCCGTGGACGGACCGGGTGGCAGGAACCTTGTACTGCTGCTGCTGTACGCCAAGCGCGCTGTCGAACTGGCCGGCCGTGCCGGTCGCGGTGACATCGAGGCCGTCGGCGTCAGCGGTAGCGGAGATGCCGAATCCGGCCAGGTAGTTCTCCAGCGCCGAGATGTTGTCCTGCGGCTGGCCGTAGGCCCGGGCGAACTGGCTGACCGAAAGGTAGCCCCCCGGCATGCCGGCCTCGACGTTCGCCTTCAGGTCGTCAGTGTTCCTGGCCTTCAGGATGAAGGACACCGTCTCAGGCGTACTGGCCGGCGTCGGGCCGAAGACTGTCAGGCCTGAGAGGGCGTTCGCGCCCGCACCCTGCGGCACGTGCACGGTCGATGGGTGGCCGCTGCCGGTCGCGCCGATGGCGGGACCGGCGACAGCGCCGAGGAGCAGCACTGATCCTGCGGCTGTTGCCAGGTAAGCGGTCGTTCGCCGCGAACGTGACAGGGTAGGGGACTTCATAAGCGGGCTTCCTCCTTGCAGACTGTGTCAGCTTCGAGCCAACCGCCAGCAGCTGTGAGGCGCCTGAGGACGCAGGCAGCTACAGGTGGCGGTATCAACGCATGGCCCGGCTGGGACTAATGAGCACGTTAGAGGCAACACACGCGAAAGCCAATAGACTCGGTGTAGTCCTCTCCTGACATCCGGTAACCGGGTCGACAGCGCCGGGCCAGGCAAGTCAGAGTCGCCCCATGGACATTCGCATTCAGTGCCTCTGCATCGACTCCACCGATCCCGCCAAGATCGCCTCCTTCTGGGAGGAGGCGCTGGGCTGGCGCCGGACGTTCGACGAGGACGACGAGATCGTGCTGGAGCCACCTGCTGGCAGCCCGGAAGACGGCATCGCGCCAGACCTGCTGTTCCTGCGCGTTCCCGAGGCCAAGACCGGGAAAAACAGGCTGCATATCGACCTGCGGCCGATAGACCAGGCGGCTGAAGTGACCCGGCTGGAGGCGCTCGGCGCGCGCCGGGTCGACATCGGCCAGGGCGCCGACGTGACGTGGGTCGTGCTGGCCGATCCGGATGGCAACGAGTTCTGCGTGCTCCGGGCAATGCGGCCCGAGGAGGCATCGGCTGGCTCGCCGTCCTGACAGGTGACGGGGGCTCGGCAGCATCGCGCGAAATCTCATCCCGCTAGCTGCGCGCGGGCCAGTGGCCGGGCGCAGGCCCGTGGGCGGTCCCGTGGTCACGGACGCTCGCATTGTCGCCGGTGGTCGCGTAGTCGCGGGCAGTCCCGTCGTCGCGGGCGGTCGCGTGCCCGCCGGCGGTCCCGTTGTCACGGGCGGGTACATGGCGGCTCGCGGGTACATGGTCGCGAGCTGACAGCGTGAGCTGGTGAAAGAGCGCCTCGGTGTCGGGGTGCGGCTCTCCGCCCGGCGATACGTCGCCGATTGCATCGAGGCAACCGCGCCAGGCCTCGCCGACGCCGGCCAGATTGCCGGCGGCATACTCTGCGCGCATCAGCATTCGCCATAGCTGCTCGGCGCAAGTGTCAGCGCGCAGACCGGCCCGGGCCGCCCGCGCGGCTGCGCGCGGCGACCCGGCATCGAGTTCAACTTCAGCCAGCGCCGTGGCCGCATCCACTAGCTCTGCGCGGACTGTCTCGAGCAGCGGTACATCGATCCACCAGAAGTAGCTGCCACTGAACGGCTCGCCCCGGATAAGCGCGACCGCCACACGCAGAGCCTCGGCACCGCCGACCGCGACGAGCTCCCGGAACTCGGTCCAGTCGAGGGTCGCGTCGGCATGCAGCATGTAATTGCCGTTGCCAGTGTGGACGATGTACTCCTGCCCGTCGCTTGCCAGGCCCAGCCGGCGCCTAGCCCGTGAGATGACCTGCCTGACGGCGTCGGGTGGTTTCGGATGGTCGGGATCCGGCCCGAGCAAGGTGCGCAGCGCGGAATTGGACAGTCCTGCTGGAGCGGACAGCGCGAGTGCGAGAACAAGCTCGGCCTGCTTGGGCTGCAGCTGTTCCTCGGCCCCGGTTGTGACGAATGGCCCAAGCACTTTTACCTGGAGCGGGCTGACGAATGCGTGCCGCGGGGGCTTCGCGCCGGGCAGCTGCCCGTCCGGCGGATGTTCACGCCAGTCCTGCTCCCACCGCAACTTCCCGTCCGGCAGCTGCTCGTCCAGCGGATGTTCACGCCAGTCCTGCTCCCACGGCAGTCGATCAGTCGGCAGGCCCGCGTCAGCGCTAGCCGCGTACGGCGGAATCCAGTGCGATGCCGTGAACCTGGCATAGGCCGCGTCGCCTGGGCTCACGTCGGCAGTGTCTGCGGCGACCCGGAACAGCGTGCTGATCGCGTAGTAGTCAGCGGGCGACAAAGCGCGGGGTCGCACGGTGATCTGCAGTGGCACGATCCCGGCGATTATCTGCTGCGGCTCGGCTGGGTCCGGAGCCAGCTGCAGCACCGTGGGAGCCATCCGGCCGCTCGCGGTCTCCGCATCGCCGGCGAGCAGCGCCGCGACTCCTGCGGCGCCATCCTCGGCGAGATCGATCAGGCGCTGGAGCTGACCGGGCGACGGCTCGATCCTGCTGACCAGGATGGTCAGCGCCCAGTCCTCGTCGTCAGGCTCCGCAAGCCGGAGCTGCCGGACATCGGACTTCTGGCTGCCTGCGAGTCTGCTGCGGGTGCCGGCGCGGCGGGTCTCGATCAGCGTGAGCGCTTCGTCCAGGGTGCTCGCGTGCTCGGCCCGGCCGACGGCTCCCAGTTCGTCGCAGCCGACGAGGATTAGGTCATACCAGCCGGCCCACTGACCGGTGGCCAGCTCCGCCGCGGCGGTGGTAACTACCCGATCAACGAGGTCCGGCGGGCCGTCGCAGCCGGTGACCTGAAGCGCTTCGAGGTCGAGCAACAGGAATCCTTCGGCGGTGGCTCCCGCGGTGAACAGGCCTGGAAGCAGGTGGCAGCCAGATCGGTCCTGCTCGCCGACCGCGCTAGCGTCCAGCTGCCAGCACATACCCTGCCGGCCAGGACTGACCCGGAAAGGTGCTGGAGGCGAGTCCGCCGCCGGGGCTGCCAGCAAGACCTCGATCAGATCAGGCGTGACGTGCAGGCCGACGATGTCTGGTAGGGCATGACCCGCGCGGATAATCGACGCCTCCAAACACGCAAGCGCGTCACGCAGGGTGCCGGGCGCCTCCGCCGGGGCGGACGCTCGCAGTCGATGTTCGACCGCCAGCACAGCCGGATCTGCGGGCAGCGCGATTCTCCGGCCAGCCCGCCGCGCCAGTCGCTGCCGGCGGCGGAAGGCATCAAGGCAGGTGACGGTCGACCCGGCGAGCGCGCCCGCGGCGAACGCGCCCGCCTCGGCGAGCTGATTGCCCGTCGTTGCGCCGGTCGCCGAAGATCTGGCGGCGCTGATGGACGCCCGGTTATCGTCAGATGCTGCCCGCGTCGGACCGGAGGATCCACGCTGTCCACTAGTGGGGCTGCCACCTTCACCGCTGCCGCTGCCGCTGCTGCTGCTGCTGCTGCTGGCGGCCGGGCCGTGCCTCGAAGGCTTGCTGTTATCCGCCAGTCCGGTCCATGTGACGTCGCCTGCGGTCGGGTGCCGTCGCCGGTAATACGGATCCGGAGTGGCATGACCGATATGCCGGGAGGCATGACGGACGGGCCGGGAAACATGACTGACGTGCGGGGAAACATGACTGACGTGCGGGGAGGGAACGTCACGGTCGGCCGGAAGGCCGGCGGCTGAGTCGCTGTTAGAACGGGCATGTTCGGCCGGACCGCCGCCAGCCGCGATGAGAAGCCGCCAGCCCGGCTCGATCAGCGAAGGGTTGACAAAGATCTGCCCGTCGCCAACATCGCGGCCGTAGTTCAGGCGGGCGATCTCCGGATACCGGTCGCCAGAACCGAGGTACCGCTGCGCGATTGACCACAGGCAGTCGCCGCCGCGCACGGTGATAACCCTTATGGAAGTACGCGCTTCCGCGACGCCGATGGCAGGCACTGCCGGGGTGCCATCGGCGCCCGGCCCGGCGATGCCGGCCGGAGATGCCTCCGGCTGGCCCGGCTTGGGCATCGGCAAGCTCGCGGCGGGCTGCGCGCTGACCACCACCGCCGAAGCTGTCAGCGTCAGAGCCGGCGGTGCGGTGAACGTCAGCGCGGCCAGTGCCACCAGGCGCGCCGCGAGTCCCTGGACGCCGGCCAGCCGGAACCGCGTACCGCCGTGGCCGCGCACGGCCGTGGCCGCCTCAGCCGCCACGGACACTGAGAAGGTCAGCCAGGCGAGCCAGGAACAGTCCCTGGTCACCGCCAGGAGAATCGCGCCGTCGTCCCGGCTGGACAGGACGGCGCCGAGGCGATGCCAGCCGGCCAGGTGTCGCGGCAGCGGTGAGCCGCCCAGCCGGTACAGCAGAACTGGCAGGCCGACGATGATGCCGGCCAGGACGGCGATCGCGGCCAGCCCGGTCAGCACCTCGCGTGCCCGAATCTTCATGATCCTCCCGTCACGCCGGTCACCAGAGCCGCAGTTGCCGTTCCGGTGCAGGTAAACGACGTCACCCCGATCATCGAGAGGAACCGCGTAGGTTCGGTGATAGTGACGCTGACGCGGACGGCCTCGCTGCCGTCGGCGGTGACCGAGTAATCGTGGTAGCCGGCTCCGGCCAGGTAGCCCTGAGCCGCCGCGACAGCACGCTCCTGGTCGACGGCAACCGATCCGGTTGCATAAGCAGCAGACAGGTCAACGCTCGCGGCCCCGGCTCTGGCCGCCTCCTGCGCGACGGCGACGGCGTTCTCGTCGCCGGCCAGCTTTGCGCCGCCATCCACCACGATCCCGGCGAGCGCGGCAAACGCCACGAACAAGACCACGATCATGAGCGACAGGGAGCCCCGGTCAGGGTCGATGTCCTGGACGCGCAGGCCCAGTGGTGTCGGCACGCGGCATCACCGCGATCGGTAGATATCGAGCGGACTGCCGAACCGGGCCTGCATCGTGTAAGAGCCTGGCAGCCCCGGCAGGGCAAGGCTGGACAGCGACACGGTGCATGTCACCGTTGCCCACACCATGGCGGGCTGGCCCGGCGCGGTCCGGAAACCGGCAAGGTTAATGCTCACGATCGGGCGGCAGCCGAGGCCGTCCTGGCGCAACGCCTCCGTCGCGCTGGCCGTGCCCGCGGACTTGGCCGCGAGCGGAGTGAGGGCGATGGACGCCTGCCGCGCGGCATCCCGAGCCGCGGCATCCACAGATCCTTGCGCTAGCGAGGTCCTCCCCGCGGCGATGACCAGCCCCAGCAGCCCGAGTAAGACCGGAACCAGGATCACCAGTTCCAGCGCTGCGCTGCCGTCAGCCGCATGCCAGTCAACGGGCCGTTGCCACCTGACCTGGCGCAATGCCTGGTGCCATCGGCCAGGCCGCTGCCTGCTCATGACCGGAACTCCTCAGCCGGTGCCTGAACTGTCTCGGAAACTGCGACTACTAGGCCAGGCACCAAGCTCGGGGCCTGACCCGTCACCGTGATCGAGACCGTTGTCCTGCTGCTGCCAGCGCTGCTTGCCGCCGGAGCGTCCAGGTATCCACGGCCCGATCGCCGGGCGAATGTCAGCGCTGCCGCCGGGCCTGCTGCCCTGGACGCCCCGAACGCCCGCGCGGCGTCTGCGCCCTGCCGGGCGGCCGCGAGAGCTGCCTCCCGGGCGAGGAACCAGAACGAGGCCTGAATCATGACCATGATGAACAGGAACAGGAACGGCAGAACCACCAGATAGCCCAGCGTCAGCGCGCCGCGGTCATCGCCGCCCGGTGCCAGCCGGCTGACTCGGCCGGCAAGTGCGCAGCGCATCGGTCAGGTCTTGATCAGCTGCTCGAGTGCACCGAGCTTGCCAGTGAGGAACGTGGCGAGCGCCAGCGCGGCGGCTACCAGGACGATGGCAATGGCGACCCACTCCAGGCTCAGCGCGCCACGATCTGGCTCGCCCGAACGGACCGCAGCCAGTCGCTTCCGAAGTTTGCAGCCGAGATACCGGGGAGCGGCGGGGAGTTTCATCGGTAGGTTCCTCTCAGGATTAGCCGAACAGTCGGTAGAAGTCCGGGAAGATCAGCAGCACCAGGAATCCGCCGGCCAGCAGTGCGATCGGGAGCACCATCGTGGTGCTCCGCGCACTGGACCGGGCTCTGGTCGCCGCGAGCGCCTGAGCCCGCATGGACTCGGCCCGGGCGCTGAGGGTGTCCAGGATCCGGGCGCCTTCCTCGCCCGCGACGGCCGCGATGTCAGCGACGTCGGCGAGTTCGTCGATCCCGGTGTCTGCGGCCAGTCGGGCCAGCCCGTCCCACGGCGGCCTGCTCGCCCGCCGAGCCTGCTCAAGCGCGGCTGCGATGCGGGTGAACGCCCAGCCCTTGCCAACTTCGGCGGCTGCCTCAAGCGCATCGGTGGGGCCGGCCCCGCGCGGCGTTCCAGCGCTACCAGGTCGAGGTAACTGGTCAGGGCATACCGGAAGTCGGTCCTTCTGCTCGTGGCGGTCACCCTGGTCACGAGGTCGGGCACGAAGAACAAGACGGCCCCGACCGCGAGCGACGCGCCAACTGGCAGCGTCCAGGTCACCGGCGTGCCCATGAGGGCCATCAGGCCAGTCGCTACTGGCATGACCGCGAGCCCGGCGGCGCCCACGGCAACCTTGGTGGCAAGCCAGTCGCTGGTGTTCTGATCAAGCAGGCGGAGGTCTGCCGCCGGCACTGGCAACCACGGGGCGGCTGACTCGAGCCGCAGTCCGAGCCTGACGGCCAGTCCGGTGCCAGGATCCGGGCCACCAGCAGGATCGCTGCCGTTCAGCCGGTCAAGTGCAGCGCGCAGATTCGGCCCAGCCGGCCACAGCTCGCTGGCTGCCAGCCAGCAGCCGAGACCAGCGAGCAGGCCCGACCCGAGCACCCACGGGCTCATCTGCGTTTCCCGGGCTTGGTGTCGTCCAGGAACCGGCCGGGCGTCGGCCCGCGGCCAAGCCGGTGCAGCCAGCCCAGACCGCCCGCGTACAGGCAGCTGACCAGCGCGAGCACGAGCTGGCCGGTCGCTGTGGCATAGGGCGCGGCGTACGACCGGTTCAGCACCGCGAACAGGGTGAAGCCAGCGACGAACGCGGTCAGCCACCGTACGGTGGTCCGGTGCTGCGCGCGGTCGGCGTCGATCTCCCGGCGGGCCGCGACGTCCCGGCCAACCATCGTGGCCAGGGAGCTGAGTACCGCCCGGACGCTGCCGCCGCGCTGTCCGGTGGCGATGATGAGCGCGGCGGCGATCCGGTCACCTGCCGGGTCGCCGATCTCGGCCGCAAACGCACGCAGCGCCGCCTCGGTTCCGGTACGTGCCGACAGCCGGCCGCCAAGACGCGCTACCGCCGGTCCGATCGCGGCGGGTGCGGACCTGACGGATGCCTCCAGCGCGTCTTCCAGCCCGCGGCTCGCGGCCAGCATGTCGGCTACTCTCCTGGTCCACTGCTCCAGCCCTTCGAGTACTGCCGCTTGCTGCCTTGCCGCCTTCGTGGAGGTAATCGCCGGCCAGCAGAGCACGGCCGCGGCTGCGGCCACGCCCGCCACTGGCCACCGGGTCAGGAGCACGGTGACGACGCCGGCCGATGCCGCAAGCAAGGCACGTGTCCTAGTGGCCGGGGACACCGACACGGCGCGCCGGCGCACCGAGCCGACTGGGGGCAACCGCCTGGTGAGCTCATGCACGAGCACGATCAGGCCAGCCGCCGTCAGCGCGCCGGCTACCGCGGCGAGCGCTGTCACCGCTGCCGTCCCGCAGGCTGCTGCACCCAGTGGCGGCTCCGGCCGAGGATCTCCGTACCCAGTCCGGCGGCATTCAGGCGGGTCAGCAGACCAGGTGAGGGCGTGCACGCCGGGGCGGCACGGCCAGTCTGGGGGTCCGGCAGGTAGAGCCGGTTGACGGCCGGCCGGTCCGTGTCACCCGGCGGCATCACCTCGATGATCTCCGACACGTACCGGACCGTCCGGGAGCCGTCGTAACCGCGGCGCACGTGCACGATCAGGTCGACGGCCATCCCGACCAGAAGGTGAATGGCCCGCTCGGCCAGAGCCAGGCCGCCGCGCAGACTCAGGATCAGGATGCGGTCAAATGCCTCCGTCGGTGAGTTGGCATGCAGCGTGCACATCGACCCGTCCTGGCCCGAGTTCATCGCTTCGAGCATCGGCATGATCTCGTTCCTGCGCACTTCGCCGACAAGAATGCGGCGCGGGTTATGCCGCAGCGCGTGAGCGATCAGGTCATGCAAGCTAATGCCGCCGGCGCCCTCGGAGTTAGCCTCGCGTGCCTCGAATGCGATGACGTCCGGGTGCTCGGCCATCTCGTGCAGGTACAGCTCGTATTCCGATTCCAGGGTGGCGATGCGCTCGCCCGGCGGTATCTCGCTCGCCAGCGCCCTGAGCATCGTGGTCTTCCCAGCGTTCACGCTGCCAGTGACGATCATGTTGCAGCGGCTCCGGACGGCAGCCGCGAGGAATGCCGCGAGGTCCGGATCGATGGTGCCCAGCTGCACGAGCCTGGCCAGCGTCGCATCGAGCTGCCCGTGGCGGCGGAGCGAAACGCTAGGCCGCGGAGTGACCGACATCGTCGCGGTCATCCGGGTTCCGCCAGCCAGTGCAACATTGACGAGCGGAGCCGCCGCCGAGAAGTCGCGGGAAGTCTGTCCGCCGCGCGCGGCCCAGGTGCGGATCATCGTGACCAGCGCCGCATCGCTCGCCGCGACTGCCGGGCCTGCGACTCGCTCGCCAGTGGCGTACGTGATCCAGACGTTGTCGCAGCCGTTGATGTCGACGTTCTCGACCTGAGGATCGCGAAGAAAGGCGGTAACCGGTCCAAGGCCGTACCGCAGGTCGTAGACGGCGCCAGCCAGCTCATCGAGCTGTCCACCCGCGGACGCAGGCATCAGTCCGGCTCGTACCTGGCGTTCCAGCCAGTCGCGCGCGGTGGACCTGATGACCGGATGCACGTCCGCCGCCGCAGCCCTGTCGTGCAGTTGCGGAGCGATCATCTCAGTGATCTCGGAGATGCCTGCGATCAGCAACGGGTCGGTGAGGCCGGTCGTTGCCGCACCCGCCGCAGGCACCTCAGCTGACCCGGATGCCGCAACTGACGCAGCTGACGCTGGCACGTTCGCTGACACTGGCACCTCAGCTGGGGCTGGTGCCTCATGTGATCCGGGCACCGTAGCTGACCTGGCCCGAGCGGTTGCCGCGGGACCTGGCGGTGACGCTGCCAGCCACTCTGGTGTTGTGGGCCGGCCGAGCCCCGCCAGCGGATCGGGCGGGGCGGGCGGCCAGCTGAGCGTCACGGCAGCACACCCGCCTCAGCTGGCTGGGTCGTGGCATCCTGACCGTGGCCCCGCAGCGCCCGGCCGGCGCGGCCGGCGGACTTGATGAGCTGCCCGCTGGGGAGCTTGCCTGGCCGGCACGCGCCGTCCGACAGCGCCGCGGCAGTCCGGGTGTCGGCTGGCAGCTGCGCGATCACCTCGACGTCGAGCGCGGCGGCTACTTCCTTCGCTGAGTACGGGCCGGGGCCGGTCATCAGGAGTACGAGACGCCCGGTCCCGCCGAGCAGGCGGGTCAGCATGTCGATCCGTGACCGCGCAGCCCATACCTGTCGTAGCGAAGGCCGCAGCACGACAGCGACGATCCGCGCGGCCGTCAGCACTGGCACCGGCTGAGCGTCGCCGGTGTCAAGCCGACCGCAGTCGGCGATGACATCGGCCTCGTGGCCTGCCAGCGTCGCCGCTATTGCCGACCACGCTGCCCCAAGCCCGGTCGCCTGGCGCGGGTCGGTCATGCCCGGCAGCAGCATCGTCCGGCGGGATGGGTCGAGCGGAACTAGCTGCCTGACCAGGATGGCATGAGCCGCCTGATCACCGCGGGCCGCCTCGAGCGCGTGCTCCGTCAGTCCGTGCCGGGCAGGCACCTGACCGCACAGCAGGCCAGCGAGAATGTCGCCGCCACTGGGATCGCACTCGGCGACGATGACGGGCGACGGCCAGCTCAGCGCGAGGGCAAGCGCCGCCGTGGTCACGCCGGGTGCTCCGCCCGCCGATACCAGTGCGTATATGTCTGCCACGGTCAGCCGCTCCGTCTCGTCACGATGAGCGCGAACTGGCCCGTCGATGCCTGTTGCGCGACAGCAGGTCCGCTGGAAGCAGGGACGAGCAGGTCAACCACATCCAGGCCGTCCTGATCAGCGACGGCGTTTACGGCTGCCACGGTGGCCGCAACCGGGGCGGCCAGCGATATGTCCGCGCTGGCCGACCCGGCCGAGCCTTGATCGCCGGGCGTTGGCACGATCAGGACGTGATCGCCCGCAGACAGGCCGCTCGCGGGCAGCAAGGCGGGCTTAACCGCCACCGGAACAAGCTGCTGGCCCGGCATGGGGGGCTGCTGCGCCGTCAGGTCGGCAGGCGCCAGCAGCGTTCCCGGCCGCAGGGTCACCGCGGCTATCTCTCCAGTCACCTGTGCCAGCTGCGCGGCGGGAATGACCTGGATGGCCGGTGAGAACGAAACGCTGGCCTGGGACAGGTCGGCCGCGGTGATCGGCATCCCGGCGGGCACTGGCGCGGCTACCAGTACGACCTGCTCGCCGTGATCGGCATGACTGTACAACGCGGCACTCATCAGCGCGCCCGTCCCCGCCATGGCGACGGCCAGCGCGATCATCGCCGGCCTTCGGCGGCGCCGCAGCGCCGGAGGCAGCGGTGCGCTCCGCTCCTGCCGGGGCCGCCGCCCGCCGGCCGATCCGTTGGGCGAGACGTCAGCGTCAGGGAAGTACGCGCGGCCGGGTTCGGCCGGGGGCTGATATGTCATGGGCTGGTCACCAGTGCCTCGCCTTGCGCAATTCGCAGCGCGAAGCTCACCGGTACCGGCAGCGCGGCTGCCAGCACGCCGCCCTGGCCGTCTGAGCCGGTCCAGCTGATCCGCCATGTCACGGTGACCGATACCTGGAACGCGTCGCCGGGCTGGCCCGACGAAGGCTGCTCATAGGTGTAGGAGCAGCCGGTGTGCTGGCCGCGGGCCGGCTGACTGGGATCGTAGGCGGTCCCCGGACCAGCGCAGCTGACCGGCGGCAGGCCCGCGCCGGGGCCAAGGGTCAGCCGCAGCGGCCTCGCCGTGACGGTGGCCCAGACCGGTCCGGCTCGTACGGTCACCGTGGCGGGATGCCAGGCATCCGCCGGGATCCAGTACCACTCCGGCAGGCCCACCAGGCCCTCCTCGCGGCGCGGGGGCGCCGTGACCGGGCTCAGGTACGGGACGCGGAGTTCGCCGAGCGCCTGGGCGAGCAGCTGCCGCGGGGTGACCTCCGGCGTGCCCGTCGCCGTGCTGACCAGCCCGGCCTGAGGCGCCGAGCGCGACACGCCGCCAAAGCACGTCAGCAGCGCCCAGCTGTGGCCGGCCGGCGGCGGCCAGGCTAGTCCGAGCTCGGTTGCCTGGTTCTGGTCCAGCGGCGTAACCGTGCAGGTAGACGTGACCGAGCCGGCGTTGCTGCCAGAGCTGCCGATGGTGCTCCCGGCGGCTGAGCACGGAACAGGGACCACGTTCCCGTCGATATAGGGGCTGCACGTTCCGCTGCCTGCCGACGCAAGAGCCGTTGGCATCGTTGCTGACAGCGCCAGCAGCCCGGCGGCCAGCGCCACTGGCACCGCTGCCAGGCTCAGGCGGCGCACGGCACGTCCTCGACGAGCTGGAACGCGACTAGCCACTGACCGCGGACCAGGTCAAGCCTGGTGACGACGTTGTCGGCGGGAACGCCGGCCGTTCCCGGCACCGGCAGGCCGCTGGCTGCGTTCGCCAGCCCCATTGCGCTGGTGTCGTCACAGTCGTGCACAAACGCATGCCGCCCGTCTACCCGGACGGTCAGCACGTGCAGGACAGCCTGGCCGTAGAACCGCTCGCCCTTGGCCCAGATGCCGCGCTCGGTCTGCACCACGCCAGCAATCCGGCCGGCCAGCAGGTAGGGCCGCAGCAGCCGGCGAGCCTGGACCGCACTGCCCGACATATCGGCTGCGCGCAACGCCGCGGTGTAGCCGCCGAATGCGGCAAGGACCCGCTGGCGCGGCGACTGCGTGCGCTCAACCGTCGCCGCGCGCGTCGGCCGGGGGAAATGCGGCGGCAACCGCACCGGCCCGACAGTGCTGGAGCAGCCTGCTAGCACCAGGATGACCGCTGAGATCAGGCCGCCGGGTCCGAGACAGCGGTCTGGTCGCGCGCATTGGCCTCGCGATGGCAACCGGACCCGGTGAGTCGGCCGGACGGGTCGGTGAAGTTGCGTCATTCAGCGCTCCGGTACTGCGTCGACAGGGCTTGCTCGTAGCGCGGCCCGCGACGTGGCATGCGGTCCGTCAGCCAGTGATCCGGAACCTAGGACTGCTGCGTGAGCGCGTGGTTAGCGCCGCGTGAGCGGGCAGGTCGGCACGGTTGACCGAGGCGGGTCCGCAGACCGAGGCTGGCCGCAGACCGAGGCCGGTCCGCACACCGAGGCGGGTCCGCAGACCGAGGCCGGTCCGCAGGGTCCGGTACGTGCGAGACGAGTGGCGACCGCAGCCTCGGTCGCGGCGAGCAGGATTACCGGTTACTCGCCGGCAGCCGCGGGCTGCGCAACCGCGTGGCAGTCGGCAAGCGGCGCAAGCCGGTAATGGCCCGTGTCCGGATTCTCGATGACCAGCCCGGTGTCCGCGAGTGCCTCAGTGACCGCCCGTACGCCGGATGCGGCGGCCAGCAGCAGCGAGTTGGGGAAATCGCGCTGACCCAGCCGGGCCAGTGTGCGCAGTGCCTGCCGCGAGGCCGGATCGAGCGTGTGCCAGGCCAGGTCGAGCCTGCGGCTGACCGACAGATCGCCGACTACGAGCTCGCGGAGCAGCGCGCCGCTGTCGGAGATGGCGCCAGCCAGCTCGGCCAGCTTCAGTCCGGGGCTTGCCGCCAGCCGCGCACCTGCGATGCGCAGCGCCAGCGGCAGCCCACCGCAGGCTCCCGCGATGGCGGCCGCAGCCTCGGGCTCCGTCTCGACCCGGCCGGGTCCGGCGATCTTGCCGAGCAGCGTCAGCGCCTCCTCGCTGCTGAGGCCGCTGATAGTGACGCGCCCGGCCCCCTCCAGATCTGCCAGCCGGGAACTGCTGGTGACCAGGACCGCCGACGCGGCAGCGCCCGGCAGCAACGGCCTGACCTGCGCTGCGGACGCGGCGTCGTCGGCGAGCAGCAGCACCTTGCGGCCCGCCAGTGCCGACCGGTATAGAGCGGCCCGCTCGGTGGTGCTGGCCGGCACCCGCTCGGCTGGCACGCCGAGCGCACGCAGCAACTCGGCCAGCAGCTCGGCAGGCTCCCGCGGTTGCGCCGGTCCGCCAAGGCTGGCGAAGAGCTGACCATCGGGGAACGTGGTCCTGGCCAGGTGCGCGGCGCGGAGGGCCAGCGCGGTCTTCCCAGCACCGGGCGGACCGGTGATCACCGTGACCGAATGCTCGCCGGATAGCGTGCCACGGGCGATTGCCTCGATCGCCGTGAGGCGGCCGGTGAAGTCCGGTGGCGGCGCCGGCAGCTGCGATACCGGCGCCCAGCCTGGCCGAGGGTCCCCGCGAGCCACCAGGACCTGCGGCTTGAACAGCAGCGCCGGGCTGTCGGCCAGGATCTGATCCAGCATCATCCTGGCCTCCGGACCCGGGTCCTGCCCCAGCTCGCGTGCCGTCAGATCGCGAAGCCGACCGTAGGCGCTCAGCGCCGCTGCCTTCTGCCCGCAGCGGTACAGCGCAAGCATCAGCTGTACGTGCGGATGCTCGCAGAAGGGATCCGCGGCGATCAGCGACCGGATCCGCGGCAGGATCTCCCGGTGCTGGCCCAGTGCCAGCCGCGCGTCGAGCAGCAGTTCGCTGGTGTCCCGGCGCAGGCTCTCGAGTTCGGCCGCGATCGGCTGCATGACCTGGGTGTCGGGGACGTCGGCCAGCGCGGGTTCTCGCCACAGACTGCCGGCCTGGTCCAGCAGCCGGGCTGCATCGTCGGGGCTGCCGTGGTCGACGGCAGCGCGACCATGCCCGGCCAGCATCCGGAAGTTGTCCGCGTCGAGCTCGCCAGGGCTGACCCGGACCTGATAGCCAGACTGATGGGTGACGAGCCGGTCATGGCCTGCTAACGCGCGCCTGACATCGCGCATCCGGACTCGGAGCGCGGTCTCCGCGTCGCCGGGCGGCCGGTCGCCCCACAGCGCTTGGATCAGCAGGCCGCGAGTGGGTGGCTGACCGGCGTGCAACAGCAGGACCGCGAGCGTGCTGCGTTGCGACGGTCGGCTGAGCACAAGGGGCGTGCCGTCGTCCGCCTCCGCCGAGAGCGGGCCGAGAACGCTGAACCGCATACCGGCGGCTCCCGAATGGTCCTGATTACAGCGATGTCTCCCGCTACTGGCAGACACCATACTTCGCCACCGGTGACGCATTGCGGCATCTACCGGATTCTTCCGGCTACGCGATCGATGCCGCCCGGTCAGCCGCTAGATCGCGGCCTGCGGCCGGCCGTCCGCCGACCAGCCAGCACCGGCGCGAACAAGTCGCCCGCCGCCTCGACGCGGGCCAGCACGTCGTCAGCGGTGAAGACCAGGTCGGGGGCGCGGCGGCACGCCTCGACCTCGTCCCAGCTGACCGGAGTGGACACCGTCGGCTGAGCTCGGGCCCGCAGCGAATACGGCGCGACCGTGGTCTTCGCGGCGTTGTTCTGGCTCCAGTCGATCAGCACCTTGCCGGGCCGTAGCGCCTTGGTCATCCGCGACACGACCAGGTCGGCGTGCTCCTGCTCGAGTTGCTCGGCCAGGCCCCTGGCGAGGTCACTGGTCTGCTCTGAGGTCTGGCCCTGCACCGCCGCATAGAGCTGCAGTCCCTTGCCGCCGGAGGTTTTCGCGACCGGGTCGAGCTTCATCTCCGTCAGCAGCGGCCGCAGCAGCAGCGCGACCCGGCAGCATTCGACGACGGTGGCCGGCGGGCCCGGGTCCAGGTCGAACACCAGCAGGTCCGGCTCGCCAACCGAGGGGTATCGCCACATCGGCGTGTGCAATTCGAGCGCGGCGAGGTTGGCGGCCCAGATCAGCGTCGGCAGATCGGCGCCGATGAGGTACTCGATCGTCTCCCGCGCCTTGGTCGAGCCGGGCGATGCGATGTCCGCGGTCGCCACCCAGCCGGGATGCGAGGGCGCGTTCTTCTGGAAGAAGAACTTGCCGTCCACGCCGTCCGGGTAGCGCTTGATGGTCACCGGCCGGCCGGCGATGTGCGGCAGCAGCACCGGCGCTATCTGCTGGTAGTAGTCGATTACCTGCGCCTTGGTGAACCCGGCTGCCGGGTACAGGACCTTGTCCAGGTTCGACAGGATCAGCGTCCGGCCTTCGACCTCGACCGGCACCTTGCGAGCGTCAGGGCTCATCGCGCATCACCGTTTGGCCGCTGAGGGCACATCGGGGGCACTCACGTTGAAGAACGCATCCATCGCCTTACGGCCGCTGCCCTCGTCACCGGGCATCAGGTGAGCGTAGATGGCGAGCGCCGTCTCGACGGCGTCGCCGAGCCATGCGGCCACAGCTGCCGGGCTTTTGCCTGCCGACAGCCACGCCGATGCCGCGGTGTGGCGCAGAACATGCATGCGGTGCCGCGGCGGCCAGCGCTTGTCATCCGGGCGGCATGCCTCGACGATGCCGGCCTTGACCAGCGCGCGGCGCCATTCCTCGTCTGGCCGGTCCCTGTGCATCGCGAGCTCACCGCGGCGGGTCAGGATCAGCCGACGCGTGCTGCGGTTGCGGACGTCGAATACGTCGGCGTGGATCGCCGGATTCTTTCCGGTCTTGCGGGCGATGTTCCGCTTGCGCTGGCTGCCGTCGTCGGCGGGTCGCCAGCGGACCTGCCACCTGTCCCCAATCACATGGACGCTCGATGGCATGACGCTGAGCTCGGCCAATGCAGCGCTGTCGCCGGGTGGCTGTGACTTGTGCCAGCGGTCATAGACGCCCACCTTGACCGTTCCCCTCTCTGCAGCGGCACGGCTGCCGACAGGCAGTCTTCCACCGCACTGCGCTGTCGTGCCACGTTCTCGGCATGTCCGGGGCGCCGCTGACACTGCAGCCTTACGGCAGCATTCCAGGGCTTGCGGAAGTCGAAGGAGTACGCCTGCCTGACCCGACGCTGACTGTCAGCCCGGACGTGCAGCTGCCACTCGAAGCGGCCACAGCCCGAGGGCACGCGGTTGCCAAACGCCGCGCTAGCCCGCCTAGCGGCCCAGGTGCATCGTCATATCGTCGCTGCCGACGCGTTTATCGCGCACGAACGCGGGACCAGCGCTGACATGCGAGCGTTCAATCTTGGTCAACTCCGCGAACTACAGAAGCCCTGATGATCGAATGAGCTTCTGCAACATCGTCCAACATGACGACCTGCCCGCCATCTGCGTGGTTCAAGGCGGCGCCATGGCCGGACAACGGCAAGCCAGCGGTGGCGACACCAATCCACGTGCTCTACACCCGTTCCGGGACCAGTCGGTCGACCTGGCCCGGAAGGTAACAGCCACGCCCAGGCGAATTGTCGTCCACTACGGCGACAATGCCGACGCAGCAGAGCACGTCTCCAGCGACGACCCGGCCGACTGCTGGTGCGAGATGGTCATCATCCCGAGGAGAAACCAGCATATGAGCCGTTCCATGTCCCTCCAGCACCATGCATGGCACCTCGTGGTCGGAACAGCCGGCATTGTCGCCATCTTCGGTGCAGTCGGCTGCAGCGTTGCCCCGGCCGGCCACCCGGCAAGTGACGGCTCGTCAGCGACGACGCAGCCGGTCGCTGCTATCTCGACGCCGGCCACTTCGAGTGGAAACAAGGCGGCAGCCATCCTCACCTGGTACGCAGGCCCAGGCGGGAAGGACCTAAACAAGGTTGGCAGCGCAATGAGCCACTTCGCGAGCGCCGCGACAACCGCAAGTCAGAGCGCAGAAGTCGCAGCGTGCCAGGCAATCGGCAATGCGGTCACAGCCGCGCAGGCTGTGCCGCCTATCCCGCTCGCGTCCTCAGAGCGCTGGCACCGGGCAGCTCTTGCCCAATACGCTCATGGCGCAGCTGACTGCCAGGCAGGCTCGTCAGTACTGTCACCGTCAGTCATCGAGCAGGCAGCGATGCAATTCGACAAGGGAAACGCCGACCTCGACCGCGCCACCACAGCGATCAAGACCCTGTCTTCAGGATCGTGACGACGGGAAGTGCTCCGGCTTAGCCGTGGCACCTTTCCGCAGATGACGACGACGAATAGGCCAAGGCAGCGGACCGTCATGAGGTAGCCGTCGGCGCACAAGAGTTCGAGGGCCGCTGTGCGGGCAGCAGGAAACGGGGGGCCTGCCGTAAGCAGCCCGCTTTAGGAGCATCCTCAATGCACACGAGCCTCAAGGCGCGCTTGAGCGCGCGCTTGAGCAGCGGCAATTCTCCCATAAATTGGTGGGCGACCTTGTCGCTCGCGTCCGCCAGGAGCGCGTCGACCACGGTAAGTTGCCTGCCCCAGAAGCGGACTCGGTCGACATGCAGGACCGCAAGGAGCGCAAGGAGCGTGTCGGAGTGCTGAACGAAGGCCACCACCAGCAGTTCCTAGATCTCATTACTCCGAGCTGCGTGGACGGTGCCATCGGGTCAAGTCCTGGGACGTGGTGTTTCGGTTGACGCGTGATCCTTTGGCCGGGTGTCAGGCGCTGAGCGCCTGCAGGTCGCTGGTGTGGTGCACCTCCCGGGTGGTGTCGGGGACGAGGATGACGCGGGAGCGGGCCAGGATGTCCACGCCGAGGTAGCGGCGGCCTTCGGCCCATTCGTCGTGCTGCTCGGCCAGGACGGCGCCGACGAGCCGGATCAGGGAGTTGCGGTCGGGGAAGATGCCGACGACGTCGGTGCGGCGGCGGATCTCGCGGTTCAGCCGTTCCTTTATCCGGCCCTCGGTGTGGGGGCAAGCTATTTGGTGTCGTGGCTGCTCAGTGTTCGAGTCGCTGCAGGTGTCCGGTGAGGGCGTTGGCGACGCGGCCGTGGCGGGCAGCTTCGCTGTCCCAGCCGCGGGCGCTGGCGTCGGCGTGCAGGTGCCGGATGTCGGCGAGCTGGCTGCGCAGGGCGTCGGCGTGCTCGGGGCCGGTGACGAAGTTGTCGCAGCTCTCGCAGATGTTGGCGTAGGGGCAGGGGCCGGCGGCTTCGTGCCGCGAGCAGTAGCCGTGCGCGACGCGGGTCTTGAGCATCTCGCTGTTCAGCCAGCTGACCTTGTCCGGGACGATCGGCTTGCCGGCCGGGGTGAGGGTGAACTGGCGGCGCATCTTGCCCATCGCCTCGTCGTAGGCGGCCCGCAGGGTCGGGGACGCGAGGGTGGCGTAGCGGATGGTCATCTGCGGAGTGACGTGCCCGAGCAGGGCCATCAGGGCCTGCAGGCTCATCCCGGCGTTGGCCAGGCTGGTGGCCCAGGTGTGACGGAGCTGATGGCAGGTGACGACCATGACACTGCCGTCCGGCCCGTGCAGGCCTGCGGTTTCGGCAGCGGCGAGCAGCCCGTTACGGAGCCGGGTCGCTCCGAGGCGGCGGCCATGGGCGGTGAACAGGAAGTCGGTGAGCGCCCCGGTGCGGGGGTGAGGCAGCGGCCGGTGACTGCCGCGTTGCCGGGCCCACTCATCCAGGACGGCGAGTGTGGCGGTGCCGAGCGGGACCGTGCGCTCGGTGGCGAGCTTGCCGAGCGGGACGCGCAGCCAGGTTCCGGCCGGGCCGTAGTCGATGATGCTGCCGATCTCCAGGTCCAGCAGCTCGCCAACCCGCAAGCCCGCACCCCGCAGCGCTGTCAATCCGATGCGGGCGAAGTCGTCGTCCAGGCCGGCGACCGCTGTCATGAGGGCTGCATCAGTGTCGGGCGGCAGCGCCCGCGGTAGCGGCTGGTCAAGTCTGGGCACGTCGGCGGCGAACACGAGCCGCCGGGCGGGGGCCTCGGCCCAGCCCCAGGCGGCGATGTCGTCGAGCATGTTCCGCAGGCTGAGCACCGCAGCCTGGGCGACCGCGGCGGAGATGGGCCGTCCTGTTCCTGCCGCCGCCCGGCGGCCGCGCCACGGCCGGGTCCGGTGCCAGGCCAGGTAACCCTCGATGTGCTCGCGCTCAAGCTGGCGCAGCGAGGTGACAGCGGGATGGTGAACGCAGAGGTAGTCGGCGAACGGGAGCAGGTCGTTGACCAGGCTCTCAACCGACTTCGGCCGCAGTACCGCGGACCGGGCCTGCACGTATCGCAGCAGCACCTGCCCGATCGCGGCGGCTGCTGGCGCGTCGGCGAACCGCTGCTCGAGGGTGCGGGCTCGCGGCCCGCGCCGGGCCGGGGCGTCGGTCACCCTCGTCTCGAACAGGATCTGCCGCAGGCTAGCGAGCCGGCACCGGTATGCCCGCACTGAGGAGCGGGGCATCGTCATCGACGAGACGAGCGCTGCCTCGAAGGCATCCACCGCTTCGGCGGTAAGGCCGGCGGCCGGGCCGCCGTGCCAGGCGAGCAGCACGGCCAGGCACTCACCGAGGACGGTTTCCACCCAGGCTGGTGTCCAGCCGAGCCGCAGACCCGCAGCCCGCGTCATGGCGAAGCCAGCCGGGTCGCGGTCCTCGACAGCCCTGCCGAGGCCCGTGAGGTGCTTGATCCCGGCCAGGTCCAGGTCCAGCCGCAGCCGCCCGGTGCCGATCGCAAAGCAGACCAGCGGCCACGCGCCCGTCCGGCTGAGCTCGGCAGCGCGGCTGGCGGCCGGGATGGTCATCCACGCCTGGAGGTCGGGATGGCGGGTGAGGAAGTGACGGGCGATCCGCCCCCGGTCCCGCATCGCCCTGCCGCTCAGGCCCAGCGTCGCGGCGTGTGCGAGATAGGCGGCGAGCAGGTCCTGGCCTGGCTGACGCGCCAGCGCGGCGGTCAACGCCGGCTCCCGGCAATCGTGGCGCGAGCAGCCCCGTACTCGGCGGCGAGCTGCTCCACCGACAGGTGCACGTACCGGGCCGTGGTTTCTGGTGAGGAATGACCCATCAGCTCCCGCAGTGCCAGCAGGTCGATCCCGGCTGAGGCGAGCTCGGTCCCGTAGGTATGCCGCAGCCGGTGCGGCCGGACCCGGACCGCTCCGCAGGACTCGCGGTGACGGCGGAACAGGCTGCGCAACCCTGCCTCGGTCACCGGCCTGCCAGCCGTCGGGCCGCGCAGCACCACGAAGCACTCCGGGGTAGCCAGGCCGGGCGGGCGCTCCAGCCGCAGGTAAGCGGCCAGCTCACTGAAGAACGCCGGATCGACCGGGACGTGGCGTTCCTTGCCGCCCTTGCCGATCACCCGCAGCCGCCGGCGGCCCATGTCCACGTCAGCAAGCCGCAGCCCGCGGACCTCGGCGGAGCGCAGCCCGCCGAGCAGCATCGCCAGCACCATGGACCGGTCCCGGTGCGTGCGCAGCGAGGACACGAACGCATCGACCTCGCCGGCGGGCAGCGATTCCGGCAGGCGGCGGGGCTGGCGCACCAGCCGGCCGCCGCCACGCGGGCGGCCCGGTCCCAGATGGCCGAGCAGCCCGCGGGCCGCCGGGCGCAGGCCCTGGCCGCGCCGCGGCGCTGGCACCGGATTGTCCTCCCGGACGCCGGCCATGACCAGGTACTCGAAGAACGCCCGGACCGCCGCGACCCGGCGGTTCACCGTCGAGACCGTCGCGCCCGGCTGCCGCAGCGCCACCACCGTCCCGCTGCCGGCCAGGCCGTCGCGGCGGGCACCCTGCCAGTCAACCCAGGCGAAGACGTCCAGCGGCGTCACCTCGGCCAGGCTGATGCCCTGCCCGGACAGGAACCTGGCCAGGTTCACCGCGTCGAACGCATAAGCCCGGATCGTGGCCGGGCTGAACGCCCGCGCCTGAAGGTGCGCCAGGAACATGTTCGCCGCAGCCACACCGTCCCAGTCGCCGCCGACCCGGTGCACGCCATCGACCAAGTGAACCCGAACCGTCATCGCCGTGTCCTGTCTGCCGCAGGTATCCGGCAGCATCCACCCGGTCCGGGCCGGGCGGGCGGACCTCAGGCAGCCAGCGTGATCGTGTCGCCCGAGAGCCGGTTAACAGATAGCGGGTTGTTGGACCAGATCTGCCGCCACAGCTCCTTCGGGAACGCGGTGAACGCCAGCACGTCGGGGCGGGCGGCGTCCAGGTGCGCGGCGACGGCGGGGAGCTTGTCCTGCACGGCGTCGACGAGGCGGTCGTACTGGGCGTGCACCGACGCGGCGTCGGGCTGGTCGTAGACCGAGTGCAGCAGGGTCTTCACCCACGGCCAGGACGCCTTCGGCGTGGCCGACATCAGGTTCGCGGCGTAGTGGGTGCGGCACCTTTGCCAGGACGCGCCGGGCAGGGTCGCGCCGATCGCCTCGGTCAGGCCGCGGTGCGCGTCGGAGGTGACCAGGGCGACGCCGGACAGGCCGCGGGCGGTCAGGTCCCGGAAGAACGCCAGCCAGCCGGCGCCGTCCTCGGCGGAAGTGACCTGCAGCCCCAGGATCTCCCGGTATCCCTCGGCGTTCACCCCGGTGGCGAGCAGTGCGTGCACATTGACGACGCGGCCGCCCTCTCTGACCTTCAGCACCAGCGCGTCCGCGGCCACGAACGTGTACGGGCCGGCGTCCAGCGGCCGGGTCCGGAAGTCCTCCACCACGGCGTCGAGCTCAGCGGCCATCACCGACACCTGCGACTTGGACAGCGACGTGATGCCCAGCGAGGTGACCAGCTTCTCCATCCGCCGGGTCGACACCCCCAGCAGGTAGCACGTCGCCACGACCGTCGTCAGGGCCGCCTCGGCGCGGCGGCGGCGCTCCAGCAGCCAGTCCGGGAAATAGCTGCCCGACCGGAGCTTCGGGATCGCCACGTCCAGCGTCCCGGCCCGGGTGTCGAAGTCGCGATGCCGGTAGCCGTTACGGACATTCACCCGATCCGGTGACGGCATCCCGTACGCGGCGCCGCAGATCGCGTCGGCCTCCGCCGACATCAGCGTATTCACGAACGTGGTCAGCATCTGGCGCAGCAGGTCCGGCGACGCGGACGCGAGCTGGTCGTGCAGAAAGCGGGCAGGGTCGATACTGCTGGGAGCGGTCACCGCGATGTCTCCTTCGGAAGCACTGTGAGAGGTCTTCCAAAGGATCACGCGGTGGCCGCCTTACGCGTCTGCGCCACGCCCATCAGCGAGCGGGTCGGTACACCACTCTGCTGGACTCAACTGTGCCATCGCGCAAGTCGATGAGCGTCGCAGCACGCCATCGGCAAGATCCCCTGGCGCGCGTGGACCTGTTCCGAATCCCCGATGATTGTCGGATTGTCAATCGGCCCATCGTCCGGCAAAGGCCGCACCGCGCAGGCAACCCGGTTAGATACCGGACACCGTTGTCGCGAGGAATACGCCACCTGTTGCAGCTGTGGCCGCTAGCTGTCGCGGTCGATGTCGCGGCCTCAGCGTGCGGCCTTCGACCTCGACCGGCACCTTGCGGGCGTCAGGGCTCACGGATCACCTCCGCTGGCTCCTTGTCAGAGCGCAGGCCCTTATAGGACGGCGCCCGCAGCCGCCCCGTCCTTGTCCACTGGGCGAACTCAACGTCGGCCACCAGTTCAGGATCCACCCAATGAGCGGAACGGGCATCTTCCGCGGGTATCGGCGTTGCGAAGGGCGAGGCAGACCGGCGAAGGGGCGCCAGCCGCCGGCCAAGCATCTGCAGCGCCTGCTGCGTGAATCCGGTGCCGACGTGCCCGCTGTAGACAAGGTCGCCGTTGTCATAGACGCCGACAAGCAGCGAGCCGATGTGGCCGGCCCGGCCGCCCTCACCGGGTTTCCAGCCGCCAATGACAACTTCCTGCCGTCGCACGTTCTTGATCTTGCGCCAGGCGTGCGACCGGCGCCCCGGCTCGTACCGCGATTCGGCGCGCTTGGCCATGATCCCTTCCAGGCCGTGCTGCCTCGACACGGCCTGCAGGTCTGCGCCGGACTCGGTGACGAACGAGGGTGGCGTCTGCCAGCTCGCGCCATGCAGGCCGAGACCGTCGAGTAGTTGCCGGCGATGCGAATAAGGCTGGTCCAGCAGCGGCTTGCCGTTCAGCCAGAGCAGGTCGAAGGCCAGGTACGTCACCGGCACCTGCGCGGCTAGAACCCGGGCTTGCGCGGCAGAGCTGATGTTCATCCGCTGCTGCAGCGCCTCGAACTCCGGCCACGCTCCGCCCGCAAAAGCGACAATCTCGCCGTCGAGCACGGCCTGTGCTGTCCCAGCGGCGATGGCAAGACCTGCCAGCTCGGGATAAGCGTGGGTAATGTCCCGCCCAGTCCGTGACCTGAAGGCGGCGGCACCGTCCGCGGCGAAGGCCAGGGCCCGGAGGCCGTCCCATTTCATCTCGTAGGCCCAGCCCGTGTCGTCGGAAGGCAGCTGGCCGGCCACCGCCAGCATCGGCCGTAGCTCAGCCGTCGGCGCCGACCGTCCCGTGTTGGTCACACCTGGTCCCTACCCGCGACGGCACAGGCTAGCCGACCGCGTCAGCCCATCGTCTTCGCACCGTCCAGCGACTCCCTGATGATGTCAGCATGGCCGGCGTGCTGCGCCGTCTCAGCCAGGATGTGCAGCACGACCTGCCTGGCCGACCAGCTAGCTCCCGGCTCGTACCAGGGCGCCTCCGGCAGCGGATGGCTGGCATCGAGATCGGGCAGCTCCGCGATCAGCTGGCCGGTCAGGCGAGCCGTCGCTTCATAGTCCTCTGTCAGGCCTTCAAGCGTCTCGCCCGGCAGCATCCGGAAGCCGTCGAGGTACGCCTGGACAGCCGACTCGTCATCCCATGCGGTGCTGCCCATCGCGGACGCGCCGACCAGAATGAACTCCGCCCAGCGCTTTTCCACCGCGGTCACGTGCTTGATGATGCCGCCAAGGCACAGCTCGCTCGCCGTAGTGCGCTGAGCCGCCTGCTCGTCGCTGAGACCGCGGACGGTCTGGAGCAGGAACGCCCTTTGCTTGTCCAGCGCCTGGATCAGGTCGGCGCGCTCACCGCTCAGCGTTGCTCGTGCGGCGCTGCTCATGATCATGACCTCCTGGCAGATTGAGGAAGCAGCCGTTCCGTTGCCTCACCACGCACGCTACTGCGCCGGTCCGACAGTCTTCCGCGCGACGGTTTCGACGGGGTGCGCGTCAGTTTTGTATTGCGCCGTGAGGCGCTGTTGGTCCGAGTGGAGGTGAGAGACCTTCGCCTGCGGCCTGTCGCAGCAGGCCACCGTAGCTGAGGGCAGCCTGATCCGCGTGGCGGCGGGGAAGGCGGGAGCAGCCCTGACAAAGCCGGGACGTTCCAGCACTGCCAGATGAGGCGGGCCCGGCGAGCGTGGCGGAAAGGAGTACGCGAGGAACCGGCGTTTTACGTCCTTCAATCAGGCGCACCGGCTCAAACCTGGCGGATACGGGCCGGGCGCAGCGCGCATCGCTGCCCGCATGGGCGGCGGGAACTTCCGGGAGGTATTGCAAAGCCGTACCGGGAGGCCATGGGGAAAGCCTGCGGCGTACCCATGGCGATGCTGCTGGGACACAGCCGGGCTCCTAATCCGCTGAGCGGATCACAGTGAACACGGGAACCGCCCGGTGCGGCTCCCGGCGGCGGGCATCCGGCCCGCTGGCCGGGATAGGCGCGCCGACCGCTGAACGGCCGGGCGGGGCGGAGCCGCCGTAGTACTCCGATCCGGGGAAAGCCCGGCGCATGGGGAAGGGCGGCAGCGGTTGCGAGAAGGGAAGGAGGCTGCAATGCCGCAAGGTGCGCTGCCGAATGGCAGCGCCCAGGCTCTGGCCCTGCTGGGGTCGGGGGAACGGGTAGCGGGGATGCAGGCCAAGCTTCACCGCTGGGCGGCGGCCGACCCCGGCCGCCGGTTTGATGACCTGTTCAACCTCGTGCACGACCCGGCGACGCTGTTCATCGCGTTCTGCCGGGTCGCGGGCAACCAGGGCGCGAACACGCCGGGCGTGGACGGGATAACCACCGAATACGTCAAAGAGGCCGTGGGAGTGCCCGGTTTCCTGGACGACCTGCGGGCCGCCCTTAAGGACGGCTCGTTCCGGCCGCTGCCGGTGCGGGAGCGGATGATCCCCAAGCCGGGCGGGTCGGGGAAACTGCGGAGGCTGGGCATTCCGGCCATCGCTGACCGGGTGGTCCAGGCCGCGCTGAAACTCGTGCTGGAGCCGATCTTCGAGGCCGGCTTCGAGCCGGTCTCCTACGGCTTCCGGCCCAGACGGCGCGCCCAGGACGCGATCGCCGAGATCCACCACTTCGGCACCCGCGGCTACCGCTGGGTGCTAGACGCGGATATCGAGGCGGCCTTTGACAACGTGTCCCATCCCGCCGTGATGGACCGGGTGCGGGCGCGGGTCAAAGACAAGCGCGTGCTGGCGCTGGTGAAGGCGTTCCTCAAAGCCGGGGTGCTCACCGAACTCGGAGAGCACCGCGACACGCTCACCGGCACGCCACAGGGCGGCATCCTGTCTCCGCTCATCTTCAACATAGCCCTCAGCGCGCTCGATGAGCACCTGACGGCACCGTGGAAGGAAGGCGGGGCAATGTCCACCGAGTACCGGCGCGCGGCCCGCCGCCACAAGGGGCTGCCAACCTGGCGGATGGTCCGTTACGCGGACGATTTCGCCGTGCTGGTCAACGGCAGCCAGGATGACGCGGCGGCGCTGCGCGAGGAGATCGCGGGGGTGATCGCGGGGCTGGGGCTGAGGCTATCCGAGGCCAAGACCCGCATAGCGCACCTGAGCGAGGGGCTAAGTTTCCTGGGGTTCCGCCTCCAGTGGCGCCGCAAGAAGGGAACAGCCAAGTGGTACGTCTACACGTTCATCGACGACCGGCCCATCCGGTCGCTGAAGGCGAAGATCCGTGCCCTGACCCCCAGGACATCACAGCTGGACACGGAGTACGTGCTGACCCGGCTCAACCAGGTCATGCACGGCTGGGCCAACTACTTCCGGCACGCCGTGGCAAAGGGCACCTTCAGCATGCTGGACAACTTCGCCTGGTGGCGGGTGATCCGGATGCTGAGGGAGCGGCACCATTGGAAGTGGGCGGACGTCCGCCGCTGGCTCGTCGGCCCCACCGGGCACTGGCGGTCCATCGCAGCGGGCGGGACTGAGCTGCGGCCGATCGCGGCCATCCCTGTTTACAGGTACCGCTATCGCGGCAGCCAGATCCCCAGCCCCTGGACAGCTGAACCAGCCTGACGGCAGCAACCGGGGAGAGCCCGTTGCGTCGAGAGGCGCACGGCGGGTTCGGCGAGAGGTCCGGGCTTTGCCCAGAGTTCACGTGAACTGAAGGATGGTCGGCGGGAACCGGCGAGTGGTCATGCTCTATGGGGTGTTCCGGTCCCTGGGTTCGCGGGAGCCGGCGGGCTGGTCCTTTCCGGCGGGTGCCTGCAGGAGCTGTCGGGCGATGGTCGCGTAGCGGATGGCAGTGGTGTCGTCGATCCCGAAGACCGCGGCGAGGTGCAGCGGGTCGGGACCTCGGGTGAGGGCTTCTTCGAGTTGGCGGTCGACGCGGAGGCGTTCGAGGGTGGCGGTCAGGCCGCGGCATGTTTCGGTTAGCCAGTTCTCGCTGACTGCCCTGGTGGTCATTGCGGTCTGCTGGTTGATGATCAGGTGCGGGTTGGCGGTGCCGGGCCAGCGGCGGCGCCGGTACTGAAGCCAGGCCAGCAGCAGGTGCCGGGTCAGGTCGTCCAGCGGGCGGGTCCGGCCGGTAACGGCCAGCCGCCGGTTGCCGAGGTCGATGTCGTCGAGATGGAGTTCCCGGATGGTCTTGGGCCGGGCCGCGTGGACGGCGGCCAGCGCGACAGCCAGGCGGGCGGCGGGCGTGACAGCCGCCGCGGTGGCCCGGTCGATCTCAGCCGGCTGCAAGCGGCTGGACGAGCTTCAGCGGCCGCTGGCCGATGCCGATGCCGCGGGTGGGATCAGCGAAGATCATGCCGGTCTTCTTGCAGTGGCCGAACAGCGAGCGCAGCGCGGTGAAGGTCTGCCGGCGCAGGCTTCCGCGTAGTGGCGTGGTGGCCGCGATGATGTCGGCGGCGGTGACCTCGCGCAGGTGAGCGTAGCGCTCGGCCCATTCCAGCAGCAGCGGGTGAACCCGGTTGAGGTTCATCCGGACGGTGTGCTCGTTGCGGGGATGGCTGCGGGGCCCGCCCTCGCTGCGGGTGCGCAGCCAGTGCCCGACATCGGCGGCCATCAGCGCCGGCAAGAGCGCGAGCCGCTGGTGCATCAGGGAGGTGAAGGACGGGACCCGGTCGTCACGCAAGAGCCCGGCCTGGCCGAGGATCTCCGCGGTACGGGTGACGCTCAGGTCCCGGGAGTGCAGGGCCGATGACAGCCAGGACCAGGCGATCAGGTCTCCCGGGATGTGGCCGGCGAGCACGACAGCCAGTGCCCGGCTGGTCTCGGTGATGATCCGCGGGTTCCAGCCGCGGGTGGCGGCGAGTTCAGCGGCGATGCGCCTGGCCTGCAGCAGGGCGTCGTTGGTGATCGCCGACGCGACCCAGTGGGCCTTGTCGAAATACAGCGACTCGCCGGGCACCGGCAGCTGCGGCTGTGTTCCCGCGGCCGGGGCGGGTGGCTGGCAGCGTCCGGAGACCGGTAATGGAAGTTGCTGGCTCGTTGTGGCCGAGCCGGGCCATTCCCGCGAACGACAACTGCTGAAAGCAGCCGGCCCGGGCGAAGTCGGCTGCGGTGATCCTGCGTCCCGGTAGCGGCGATGCCGGCCTGCAGCCAGCACGCCGGCAGTGTCCCTTCTTCACCGCGATGATCCGCGCGCAGCCGGCGCAATCGCCGGGGCGGTAGCGGCGCGTGAAGTCGTAGCAGGCCCGGCAGTAGGACTGGCTGCCGTAGCAGGATCCGAAGGACAGGCAGTCCGGGCAGCTGGTGGCCGGGGCGTCGGCAGGCCGGCGGCCCGATGTCACGCGGGCGGCAGCGAGCGGCCGTCACGGCGCCTGGGCGTGACCGCCGGACCGCCGGGAGAGGGAACCGCTGCCTGCTGGCCGGGCTGGTCGCCGGCTGGCCGGGCGTGCTTGCCGGGTTCGGCGATCAGCAGTTCCTCCACCCCGCAGCCCACCACGGCGCAGATGACGTCGAGGTCGTCGAGCTTGACACTGGCCGGGCTACCCGACCACAGCCCCGACATCTTCCCGGCGCTGATCACCAGGCCGGCGTCGGCGAGCATCCGCTGCAGCTCGCTGGCCTTCCAGATGCCGCGGTTGGCGGCGGCCAGGCGCAGGTTCCACTTCACGGCGACAGTCCCTTCAGCGGCCGGCCGCCCGCTGCTGGCCGGTGATCCAGGCATCTTCGATATGGGTGGCGTGGACGTGGATGTAGTTCATGGTCGTGGCGACCCAGGCATGACCGAGGTTCTGCTGGATCGCGACCAGGTCCATCCCGCCCAGGTAGAGCTGCGAGGCGCAGAAATGCCGCAGCACATGCGGGGTGATCCTGTCCGGCCAGTCCGGCAGGTGCGCGGCCGCCGCGGCGGCCAGCGCCGAGCGCAGCGTCTCATTACCCACCCGCGCGGCGCTGCCGTCGGCGTTGCGGCGCTCGGAGCAAAACAGCGGCGCACCCGGCCGGGCGTGTCATCGTCGAAGCAGCACCAGACGTCCTCGATGAACCACCGCAATGTCGCCCCGGCGCCGTTGATCAGCGGCACCATCCGCTCCCGGGGACCGGACCCGCGGGCGCCCTTGCCCTGCCGGACGTGCAGCTTGCCGAACCGGCCCAGGTCCCACTTGACGTCCGCCAGATCGAGGTGGCTGGCCTCGTTCACGCGCAGCCCGACGTCGGCCATCAGCCGGGCCGCCGCATAGCTGCGGGCAGCCGGCCCGAACTTCCGGCACGTCGCCAGCTCCTGCCGCCACCCGGCGAACAGCGTTGTCACCTGCGCCGCCGACGGCGGGATCCGCAGCGCTGCCTGCCCCGCGCCCCGCGGCCGGTTCATCTCATCGACCGGGCTCTCGGCGACACGGCCGGTCAGCTGGTGGATCTCGACCTTGTGCCGGATCTCCAGGAACAGGAAATAGGTCTTCAGCGCCTGCGACCGGGCCAGCCGGGTGCCCCTCGCGGCATCGCGCAGGACGCTGCCGAAGTACGCGTCAGCGTCGGCGGGCTGCATCTCCCATAACGCCCGGCCGAACCACGCCCGCACCTGCTCCAGGTGCAGCACGTCCGACCGGATCGTGGCGTCGGCCAGGCCGGCCGCTGCCCGGGCAAGCACGAACCCGGCCAGCACATCAGTCTCAAACGCCGCCAGCTCATCCGGCCCGGCCGGGGCACGAGCCTCCCGCAGGTCCCGCACGACCGCAAGGCTCAACCCAGGGCTCCTCTCGCCTTCACTGATCCGGAAAGACCGGCGAAAAGAACGATAGAGCCTCAGGAAACCTGAAACAACCTCAGATCACAGAACAGGCAGCGATCACCGGAGAACCCCCACGTCCTGCGACTCCAACCACGACGCAGACCCACGAGAACTCAGAGGTTGTTAATTAGAGACGGGCCGGGAGCGATCCCGGAACCGCGCCCCGGGCCTACTCTGCGGTGACAGCAAGATTGTCTGGTGGGCGGCTGGTCACGCGGCGAGCGTCTGGTTGCGAGCCGCTGGCCAGATGCGGTCTTCGGGGCGGCTGGCCTGCTGGCAGCGCAGGGTGGTGATGGCGTCGGCGCCGCGCAGGCTCCAGTGCATGCCTGAGAGTTTCAGGCGCTGCCCGATAACCGATTTGCAGCTGGCCTCCACGACCCCGGAGCCGACGAACAGGCCGCACTGGCGGAACCAGTGGTAGCGCATGCGGGGCGCGTTGTTCTCGAAGTAGCCCAGCGCAGTGTCCAGCTGGTCTTTCTTGATGCCGGCCAGGGGGTAGGCGCGGGCGGCGGCGGTGATGCCGTCGATGTAGCCGTAGTCCAGGTCGTCCATCCGGGCGGCCAGCCATTGCTCTTTCTGGTCGCCGAGCATGAACTCCAGCAGCCTGGCGAGGTCGTGCAGGTGCTCGCGGGCGTGGTAGAGGTCGACGATCTGGGTGGCCTCGGGGAACTTGGCGGCGGCGATGTTCCAGATCCAGGCCGCGCCGTCGCCGATGATGGTGAACTGCCGGACGTGGCCGGCGCCGCGGCGGATGCCCTCGGCCTTGACCAGGCCGGCGAAGACGCTGGCGGGCTCGAAGGTCGCGATGTGGCTGTCGGTACCGTCCTCGCGCACCGGGTAGCCGTCCTTGTCGAGCTTGTCCTGGGTGAAGAACACGGCGAGCTTGACCTCGCGGGTGCGGGCCCGGCCGTCGTCGCCCTTGCCAGGCCCGCCCGGCGGTCTCCTTGGAGGTCATCGGCACGCCCGTGCCGTCGATGACCGCATACAGCTTGTCCGGCAGCGGGGCCGGCGCGGGCGGGGCGAGCTGGCGGCCGGCGATCGCCGCAGCCCGCTGCCGCTGGGCCGCGGCTTGCGCGGCGCCGCTGGCCTCGGCCGCCCGCTCGACCCGCTTGACGGTCAGCCTCACTCCGGCCAGGTCTTCCAGCAGGGCCGCGGCCCTGGCGAACGGCGCGGCGGCCGCGACCCGCTCGTTCATCGCCGAAAGCCCCGGCGACATGGAGGCGCCGGCCACGCCCAGCTCGCGGTCGCGGGGCGCGAAGCCGTGCTTGCACGCCTGGCAGTGATACCAGGCGCGGGTGACGGTGATGGCGCCCAGCACGGTGTCGATGACCTTGGACCGGTAGGACACGAACTCCGCCGGGTGGCCGTTACTGCAGCTCACCCGCGGGCCGCGGGAGCCGGGGCCGGCGGCCAGCAGCGCCTCGAGCAGGCCGGCGCCGATCGCGAGCATCCCGGCGCGGATCACTGCCTCGGCGGCACCCAGCCCGGCGCCGTCGCAGCCCAGCGACCGGGCAGCCTGCCCGGCCAGGCGTTCTATCTCGGCGGATCTCTCCGCCGCGAGCGCCTGCCAGAGCCCCCTTTTTCGGCCCCTGCCGCCCGGGCCGCGCCGGTTCCCGCTACGGGCCGGGCCTCGCAGATCTTCTCGTTCACCTCCCCGATCTGCTCGCTGATCGCGGCGAACTCGCCGTGCCGGGCCACCTCGGCGCGCACCTTGCCGACTTCGGCGGCGGCCAGCTGACGGCCGACGGTCTTGCGCGCACCCGCCGACCGGGTCCACAAAAACCGCGGCCCGTGCCCCGGATGGCCCGGCTGCGCGCACGCGCAGTTCGGCTTGCCGCACCTGCGCCAGTTCTCGGTCACTGAGCCGCGGCGGAAGTCACCCACCTCGGCGAGCTGCGCATACAGCCGGTCCCGTTCGGCCTCCAGCTCCGCGATCGTCGGCTCGGTCATGACTGCTCCCTCGTCTGGTTGTTATGTCACAACCAGACTGGCATCATAACCTGCACAGATGCGGGAGGCCTACGTATGTGTCGCGCACCCGTTTCGACGGTGCTGCCTGATTGCAGTGCCATCACGATCAATCAGCCATTCATTGTCGGAGTGAACGCTGACGTGGTAGAACGGGCCGAATGATCACCGGATCTGACCCGTCACAGCCTGCTGGAGACGCCGCTGCCGCCGCCCAGCGTTCCGCGGTGCGCGTGATCGGGCTCCGGAAGAACTACGGTGGCGTAGCCGCGCTGGCCGGGGTGGATCTGGAGATCGCGGAGGGCGAGTTCTTCACTCTGCTGGGGCCATCTGGATCTGGGAAGACAACGCTGCTGCGGCTGATCGCCGGTTTCGACAGGCCGGACGCCGGCACCATTGAACTGGCGGGCCGCGAGATCTCCCAGGTGCCGCCGTACTCCAGGAACGTCAACACGGTGTTCCAGGACTACGCGCTCTTCCCGCACATGAGCGTCGTCGAGAACGTCGAATACGGCCTTCGGGTGCGGCGCGTCGGCAAGGCAGAGCGGCGGCTGCGGGCCGACAAGGCATTGCAGATGGTGCGGCTCGCCGGGTTCGGCGGGCGGAAGATCACGCAGCTGTCGGGCGGTCAGCGGCAACGGGTGGCGCTGGCCAGGGCCATCGTCAACGAACCGCAGGTGCTGCTGCTCGACGAGCCACTCGGCGCCCTCGACCTGAAGCTGCGGCAGGAGATGCAGCTGGAGCTGCAGCACGTGCAGCGCGAAGTCGGCATCACCTTTGTGTACGTGACCCACGATCAGGAAGAGGCGCTCTCGATGAGCGACCGCATCGCGGTCCTCAGCCAGGGCCGGATCGAGCAGGTCGGCACGCCGCTGGAGGTATACGAGCGGCCGCAGACGGACTTCGTGGCCGGTTTCATCGGCATCTCGAATCTGATCGAGCGGGATGGCCGTCACATCACTGTCCGCCCGGAGAAGATCCGCCTGCTGGCCGACGACGAGCTGGCGCCGGCCGGCGCGCACGTCGAGACAGGACGCATCCAGGACGTCGTGTACGTCGGAGTGCTGACCAGATACACCGTCGCTCTCGATGCCGGCGGCGAGCTTGTCGTCGCGCGGCAGAACGAGCAGGCGCCACTGCCGGGCCGGGACCTCAACGGGACACCAGCCCGTATCGCCTGGCTGCCGGAGCAGACCATCGCTATTTCGCAAGGGGAGGACGCTCGCATCTAAACAGGCGGGCACGGAAGGGTGGCACGACATGCAGGCACTACGAGGACGGCCTGGCCGGACCGGGACAGCGGTGGCGATGCTGGCAGCCGTCGGCCTGCTGGCCGGCTGCGGCAGCAGCGGTAGCACGCCCGGCGGCGGCACCGCTGCGGTCGGCAAGGTGCCCACGGCCAACCTGCCGGTACTGCAGAAGATCGGCAAGGGCGAGGGACAGCTCAACCTGATCGCCTGGGCAGGTTACCTTCAGCCGAGCTGGGTCAAGCCGTTCGAAACCCAGACCGGCTGCCAGGTGAACGCCAAGTACGCCAACACCTCGGACGAGATGGTCGCTCTCATGAACAATGGCGGCGGCGGCCAGTACGACATGGTGTCTTCGTCCGGCGACGCTGACCTGCGCATCATCTATGCGGGTGATGCGCACCCGGTCAATGTCAACCTGATCCCGGACTGGAAGAACTTCTTCCCGGCGTTCCAGTCCCCGCCCTTCAACACCGTGAACGGTGTGCATTACGGGGTGTCGCTGCAGTGGGGTCCGAACGTGCTGATGTACAGCAAGTCAGCCTTCCCGACCCCGCCCACGTCCTGGAACGTGATCTACAGCCCCAAGTACAAGGGCAAGATCACCGTCCCCGACAACCCCATCCAGATCGCGGATGCGGCGCTCTACCTGAAGACGCATAACCCCAAGCTCGGCATCACCGATCCTTACGAGCTGACGCAGCCGCAGTTCCAGGCGGCCGTGAGCTTGCTTGCGTCGCAGCGACCGCTGCTGAAGTCGTACTGGGGCCTGGCGTCTGAGGAAATCTCCGCCTTCAAGAACGGAGACGTTGTCGTCGGAGCCGGCTGGCCCTATCAGGTCAGCACGCTCAAGGCCACAAAGTTCCCGATCGGGTCGGTCATTCCGAGCGAGGGCGCTACCGGCTGGGCAGACACCTGGATGCTGGCGGCCAAGGCACCACATCCGAACTGCGCTTACCTGTGGATGCGCTATATCAGCACACCGAAGGTGCAGGCCATGCAGGCGGTCAGCTACGGCGAGACGCCGGACAACAGTCTCGCCTGCCCCTACATGGACAAGCTGCAGCCAGGATCGTGCGCCGAATATCACGCGAACGCGCCGGCTGCCTACCTGAAGTCCATCCAGCTCTGGAAGACGCCGGTCCCGACCTGCGACAACGGCAAGCCAGACTGCGTGCCGTACGTGGACTGGGTGAACGCGTGGAACACGCAGGTCAAGTAGTCGGCGGCAGCGTCCTAGGAGGGTGGTCCCGGGTATCGGCGGCGCTGTGGCGCCGACCGTGGGCCCGGGCCACGCTCCTGCTCACGCCGCCGCTCGCGTGGTTCCTGCTGATCTATGTCGCCGCGCTGGTGGTGATGCTGATCACCGCGTTCTGGCAGACGAATGCGTTCACCGGGAACCTGGAACATATCTGGAGCTTCAGCAACTTCTCCGAGATCCTGACGACGTCCGCGTACCGGACCATCATCGCCAGGACGGTGGGGATGGCCGCTGGCGTCACCATCGTGGACGCGATCATCGCGTTCCCGTTCGCCTATTACATGGCCCGGGTCGCGACCAGCAGGACCAGGACTGTCCTGTTCGTCGCCATCCTGCTGCCGCTGTGGGCGAGTTACCTGGCGAAGGTCTACTCCTGGCAGCTGATCCTCAACCACAGCGGGCTGCTGAACTGGGCCCTGGCCCGCGTCTCGGTAGGGCCGCTGAGCCTGATCGACAGCAATACGGCCGTCTTCATCGTCTTCTGCTACATCTGGCTGCCGTACATGGTGATACCTACCTACGCCGCGCTCGAGCGGATCCCGCCGTCGATGATCGAGGCATCCCAGGATCTGGGCGGCCGGACATGGCGGACCACCCGGTCAGTCATCTGGCCGCTGGCCCTTCCCGGAATAGTGGCCGGGTCGATCTTCACGTTCTCGCTGACCCTGGGCGACTACATCACGCCGCTGCTGATCGGCGGGACCAACTCGGTTTTCATCGGCTCGATCATCTACTCCAACATCGGTGTCGCTAACAACCTGCCCTTCGCTGCCGCGATGGCATTCGTGCCGATCGCCATCATGGCGTGCTACCTGCTGCTCGCGCGGTCCGTCGGCGCCTTCAGGGAGCTGTAGATGGAGCCCCTTGGCCTGCGCATCGCACTGCGCGTCTGGGTGGCGGTCGTACTGGCATTCCTGTTCGTGCCGATTATCCTGATCGTGCTGTACTCCTTCGATACCTCCACGGTGGAAAGCTGGCCGATCGCCGGATTCACGCTGCGCTGGTTCTCGATCGCCTGGCACGATCCGCAGGTTCGGGCCGCTTTCCTGCTGTCGGTCAAGGTCGGCCTGGTAGCCACCGGCGTCGCGCTGATACTCGGCTCGGCGGTCGCGTATTGCCTGCGCCAGTTCACCTTCTTCGGCCGGGAGGCGATCTCCTTCCTGCTCGTGCTGCCGATTGCATTGCCTGGCATCATCACCGGCATCGCGCTGAACTCGTTCTTCTCGTTCACCGGGATACAGTTCTCGATCTGGACCATCGTGATCGGCCATGCCACGTTCTGCATCGTGGTCGTGTTCAACAACCTGATAGCGCGGCTGCGCCGGATGCCGAACTCCCTGGCGGAGGCATCGATCGATCTTGGTGCCCGAGGCTGGCAGACCCAGCTCTACGTGACGCTGCCAGGCGTCGCGACCGCGCTGGTTTCCGGTGGGCTGCTGGCCTTCGCCCTGTCCTTCGACGAGGTCATTGTCACCGTCTTCACCGCGGGCGCGCAGAACACCCTGCCAATCTGGATATTCGGCGCGATCCGGCTAGGTCAGCAGCTTCCCGAGGTGAACGCCGTGGTCACGGTCGTGATCCTGCTGACCATCATCCCGGTGATGGTGGCCGCACGAATCGCCGGAACCGGAGCGGCCTCTATCTCCGGCCGGGCCCGCGGCGCGGCCACTGACGCCAGCTGACCAACTCCAGGCGGATTCGGAGCGCGCCAAGCGGGTACCGGTGAACGGGCGAAGGATTATCCTAGTAATAACGTATGCCAAGTAGGTTTGATCGCCGGGGGGAGCCGTGCCGCTGCCGGACTTCTTCATCGCGGGCGCGCCGAAGGCTGGCACGACGGCGCTGCATTCAGCGCTAGCCCGGCACCCAGCGCTGTTCATGTCTGCCGTCAAGGAGCCCAAGTTCTTCCTCACCGACGGACCGCCGCCGGCCAAGGGCGGGCCCGGAGATGCCAAGACCTACCGGGAGCATGTCTGGCGCCGCGCCGACTACGAGGCTCTGTTCGGAACAGCGCCGCCGGGATCGCTGAGCGGCGAGTCGACGCCCTTTTACCTGTACCGGCACGACGCCCAGCTGCGCATCCGCGCCCTGATCCCGCAGGCCCGGATGATCATCGTGCTGAGGGACCCGATCGAGCGAGCGCATTCCAACTGGGCGCACTTGTGGTCGGCCGGACTGGATCCGATCGGGGACTTCAGTCAGGCCTGCCAGGCCGAGGCGCAGCGCACGGCGGCCGGCTGGGCCGACTTCTGGCACTACAAGGACCTCGGCCGGTACGGCCGTCAGATCGAACAGCTGTACACCGTGTTCCCGGCTGACCAGGTGTTCATCATCCGGTACCGGGAGATGATCGACGACCCGGCTGGCACCCTGGACAGGATCTTCCGGTTCCTCGGCGTCGAGCCGGGCCTGATCGGCGAGGTACCCAGGGAGAACGTCACGGCCCATCCGCACGAAACCCGCAGGCACCTGGCCCTGGCCAGGCTGGCCAGGGGCGGCTCAGCGATCACCGCGCGGCTGCCAGGGCACGCGGGTTCGACGCTGACGGACCGGGTGGAACGGCGCCTGCAGCAGGGAGCCGCACCGCGGCGGCCGCTGACGTGGGACGAGCGAGCGCAGCTGATCGGTGAGTTCGAGGAAGACGTGAGCCTGCTCAGCTCGATAACCGGCCACGACTTCAGCGACTGGGTGCGGCCGAGGGAGAACTCCGGCGGCCTGGTGGGCGCGAGGCCGGACGGCCAGTCGCAAGCGCGCAACGGCCGCCCGCGCGACTATTAACGCGACTATTAAGAGGCCAGCGCGTCTGCGCCGGACCGTAGCTCGGTTCTCAGCTCGTGCCGCCCGTCGGCGCGGGTCAGTTCGTAGTAGATCCGCTCACGGCCGTTACCCAGCTCGACGACGTCGAGATAACGCAGGCCACCCGCCCCGGCGCCGGACTGGGCAACGGGGACCTGACCGACCGCGGTCAGCTCCGCCGGCGAGTCGCCTACGGCGATGCCGGTTCTCTCCTCGTAGTTCTCTGCCGCGCTGGCCCGCCCGTCGTAGTAGGCGACCAGTCGATCGGTGCCGAACCGCACCGCGCTAACCCGCACTCCGCGCGAGTCCCAGGCTCCTGGCCGGGGCTGCAGCGCACTGCCGTGCCAGGTCCAGTCGATCCCGTCAGCGCTGCTGGCATAGTCGGTTCTCATCCGGTCGGTGTTGTCCGGATCGCCGAGCGGATGGACTGATGCCCACAGGTGCCAGATCGCACCGTGCCGGACAATGACCGGATCCTTGACCGCGAGGGCCGCGTCACCCGGCAGGACAGTCCTGCGCTGGCGCGGATCGAATCTGTCCGGGGCTGATGCTTCCAGCAACTCGACTCGCCAGTGCTTGGTCCCCCGGGTGGCGCAGCTCAGGTACAGGCGCCAGGTCCCGCCGGGGGTCAGCACCAGCGCGGGCCGTTCCAGCGACTCGGTGTCCATCTCGTCCTTGGTGATCACCTGGACGGTCTGGAACCGGACGCCGTCGGCCGAGCGGGCGATCGCGATCGCGTAGCCGCGGCCCTTGTCCACCGGCCGGCGCAGGCGGTAGGCGAGAAAAATCTCATCTCCGGCCAGCACGGCGCTCGGAGCACCTGCCCAGTTCCCCGCCTCGGTACCCGGCGGCTCGATGGCCAGCACCGAGCGGTCCGGATCAGGTATCAGCTCTGCCAGCGGGAGGGGGCATTCGTCGGCGATCACCTAACAAAGGATATGCGACGACTTAGCCGACTTTCGCCGCACGTCCCGCCCAGAACGGCGCCCGCAGCTGCCGCTTGAGGATCTTGCCGGAACCAGTCCGCGGCAGGTCGTCCAGGTACGAAACCGACCGCGGGATCTTGTAGCTGGCCAGGTGCTCACGACCGTACGCAGCGATCTCCTCCGGGGAGAGCGAGCTGCCAGGAGCGAGGACCACGGTCGCGTGGACGATCTCGCCCCATTCCTCGGACGGGATGCCGAAGACCGCGACGTCGTAGATCGCCGGGTGCTGCTCAAGCGCCGCCTCGATCTCCGCGGGGTAGATGTTCATGCCCCCAGAGATGATCATGTCGGTCTTGCGGTCGCATATGTACAGGTAGCCCTCGTCGTCCCAGTAGGCGATGTCCCCGACGGTGTGGTAATCGCCGCGCCTGGCCGCCTCGTAGCTGTCCTCCTGCTTGTAATACTCGTTGAACACGCCCTTGGAGCGCACGTAGAGCTCACCTGGATGATCCGGGCCGGTGGCCGTCACCTCGTTGCCGTCTTCGTCGAACAGCACGACCTCGATGCCGGGGGCAGGCTTACCGCATGACCCGGGCTTGCGCATCTGATCCTTGGGTTCCAGCACGCAGTCGACGCCAAGCTCGGTCGAGCCGTAGATCTCCCACAGCGATTCCAGCGGGAAATCGGCCACGTAGCGCTGCTTCAGCGCGAAGCTCCACGGCGCCGCGTTCGCCAGCATGACCCGCATGGATGACCGGTCGTAGCGCTGCTTCACCTCGTCGGGCAGCGCGCAGATCATGCGGACCAGCGCGGGCGCTGAGAACGTGGACGTGACCTTGTAGGTATCGACCAGCCGCAGCCAGTCCTCGGGGTCGAATTTGCGCTGCACCAGCATGGTCTGGCCAAAGACCAGGGCCACGGTCATGAAGGCGCTAGGTCCGCTGTGGTAGAGCGGGCCAGAGGTCAGGTAGATGTCGTCGGGCCGGTAGCCGATCAGGTTCAGCAGGCCAGCCACCGTGTCCGGATCGGTGCCGTACCGGACGGCGCCCTTGGGCTTTCCGGTAGTTCCGGACGTGTAGATCATCGTCGCGCCGGCGGCCACCTCGTCACTCAGTTCCGGCGGCGGCTGATCCGAGGCGCTGGCGATCAGGTCACTGCCGAGCATGCCGTCCGGCGGCGTGCCGTTGACCACGATCACGTGCCGCAGGCTCGGCAGGTCGCCGACCAGCCCGGCGAACAGGTGCGCGTACTCAGCATCCACGTACGCGATCTCGGCGTCGGAGTGGCCGATGACGTACCTGGCCTCCTCCACGGTCAGCCGGTAATTCAGCGGGACTGCCACCGCGCCGATCTTGCGGGTGGCACTCATGACCGCGACTACCTGCGGCGAGTTCGGGCCGCACCAGATGACCTTCTGGCCGGCTGCGGCGCCCAGTGTCAGCAGTGCATTCGCCACCCTGTTGGCCTCGGCCTCGAACTGCGCGTACGTCCACTGCACGGCATCGCCGCTGCCCTTGTCATCAATGACGGCGAGCTTGTCCGGCTGAGTACCGGCGTAGACCGTCAGGATGTCTGGCATCGCACCTGCCCCTCGTCGAGCTGACCCTCGCTACTTCCAGGTACACCCTGTACCGAATGACGCTCGGTTGTCACCATCTGAACCACGGAATTTCTGCCACTCAGCCGATGCGCGCGCGCGTCCGGGCCGCCGTCCGGATCAGCAGGCGCGAGCCAACCGCAGCGCAGCGTCGACCAGGCCAGCAGCCCGTCGTGCGGCCTGCGGCTCTTCGGCCTCGGTCTGCGCGACAAGCTTGTCCGGGTCCTGGCCTTCGTGCTCGGCTTCGGCCTTCCCGCCATCGGCTAGCCATCGGCTGAGCTGGGCCGCATCCACCTCCGGGTGGAACTGGACGGCAAGGTGCCTGCCCACACTGAAGGCCTGGACGCACACGTCGGTGCGCGCCAGCAGCCGCGCGCCGGGAGGCGGCACGCAGAGATCACCGTGGAACTCCAGCCACGGGCCCTCCTCGATCAGCTCTGGTGCCAGTGTGTCCACCGTCGTCCAGCCGATCTCCTTGCGGGGAGCGGCCTCCACCCGGCCGCCAAGGGCAGCCGCGAGGGCCTGCGCCCCGAAGCAGATACCGAGGACCGGAACGCCGGCCGCGTCGGCCGCTCGCAGCCAGGCGAGCTCGGCCCCGATCCACTGGCCCACCTGAGCGTGGTCATACACCGACCAGGCCGCGCCCAGGACAACCACATGGTCGACGCCGTCGAGCCCGGGCATGGGCCCATCTCCGGGCACGAGGTGCACAGCAAGGTCAGCCCCCCGCGCGCGAAACGCGTCAGCTATAAAGCCAGCGTCGTCGATCTCATGGTGCCTGATAACGATCACTCGCATCCGTGTCTCCCGCCTGCGCCCGCCTTAGCCCATTGTGAGGGGAACGGGGTCCGCTCCGCATGCGCGGTCGCAGCCCGCTGATCCCGTGAATGCTGAATCGCCTGGCCCAGGGGCCAGGTGAGTCAGCACCCATGACCGGTAGCGGCCGCCTAAGGCGGCTCCTCGGCAGAAATAGGGAGTACTGCCGATCCGCGGCACCGGGCCTTACCGCGAGTGTGCATGGTGCGGGCCTCATCCGGGGCCGGGACTCAAGGAGGAAGCACCATGCACCCCTATCTCACCCAGGCGGTTGCGGCAGAGCGTGACGCCGATTTCCGGCGGGCCGCAGCGGCGAATCACAGGGCGCGGCTCGCCGCGATGCGGACCAGGACGCGGCTGTCAGCCGAGGCTGCCACGGTCAGCAAGTCATCCGTGTCACGCGCGGCATAAGGCCGTGGTGCGCGAGCAGCGGCGGCCCCTGACAGCCCGCACCGGGCTGGCCAGTGTTGGCGACGTCGCCTACCAGCCGGGCAGGCCTGGCCAGCGGCCAGGCCTGCCCCGGCCTCAGTCACCCTTGACGTTGACGATCTGCCGCAGCGATGACCGGACTAGCTCGCTGACGGGCCAGGACGTACCTGGCTGCGGACCAGGCCGCACGACGATCATGCGAACACATATTTGGTGACGCGACATATAATCGAACTCATGAACGAGTGCTTGCAGGGTTCGCTGCTGGATCTGGAGGGGCTGCCCGGACCAGGCCTGCTGGACTGTATTCAGCGCACCGTGCTCGCCGACGGAGCCTGGGTTGACGTGCAGGCAGCCTGGCTGACGGGCGCGGACGAGCTCTTCAGCCGACTGCACCAGGTCGTGCCGTGGCGGGCCGAGCGGCGCACTATGTACGACCGGGTGGTCGACGTTCCCCGGCTGCTGTGCTTCTATGCCGAAGGCGAGCCGTTGCCCGATGTGATGCTGACCGCCGCCAGGGACGCGCTCGACGCGCACTACGCGGACGAGCTACGCGAGCGATTCGCGACAGCCGGTCTGTGCCTGTACCGGGACGGCAGGGACAGTGTGGCCTGGCACGGGGACACCATCGGCCGGGGCAGCTCGCAGGACACTATGGTGGCGATACTCTCGCTGGGCACGCCGCGGCCCCTGTTGCTGCGTCCTGTCGGCGGCGGACCGGCGCTGCGATTCGACGTCGGGCATGGCGATCTGCTGGTGATGGGCGGCAGCTGCCAGCGCACCTGGCAGCACGCGGTGCCAAAAACGGCGAAGCCCACTGGTCCGCGGATCAGCGTGCAGTTCCGCCCGCGCGGTGTCCGCTAAGCGAAGATTGCCGAATTTGGGTGCCCGCGGGTCCAAAGTGCGGTGGGCGCACGGTTGGCACTCTGCGGGCCGGGCAGATTATCCGGGGTGACTGCGGACGACGCGGAGAGTGCCAGAGAGCTAGCCAACCTGGGCCTGGCAGACCCGGGGCTCGCTGACCCGGGGCTCGCTGACCCGGGGCCGGCAGATCCTGGACCCTCCGACGGGGGGCCGGCAGATCTGGGCGCGATACCGGTGTCCCTAGAGCCTGGCAGCGATCCCGGCACGGGACAGGCTCCCGGCACCGGGCACGGTCTGCTGGCACAGACGGCCGCATCACCGTATCCGCCCATCGCCGACTACGCCTTCCTGTCCGACTGCGAGGTGACGGCGCTGGTAGCGCCGAGCGGCGCGATCGAGTGGATGTGCCTGCCGCGGCTTGACTCTCCGAGCGTGTTCGGCGCTGTGCTGGATCGCGAAGCCGGACGATTCCTGTTCGGGCCGGACAACATCTCCGAGCCCGCAGACCGGCGGTACCTGCCTGGCACCATGGTGGTCGAGACAAGCTGGGACTGCGGCGACGGCTGGATCGTCGTGCGCGACTGCCTGCTCATCGGCCCGTGGCGGCACGAGCATCCGGGTCGCAGTCCGCACACCAGGCCGCCGACCGACTACGACGCCGAGCACACGCTGCTGCGCACGGTGCGGTGCGTGCACGGGACCGTGCAGGTCACCATGGACTGCGAGCCTGTGTTCGACTACGGACGCCAGCGCGCTAGCTGGCGGCACACCAAGCGCGGTTACTACCAGGCTCAGATCAGCGCGGAGGACTGCGACCTCACGCTGACGCTGACGTCAGACATCCGGATCGGCCTCGAAGGACCGAGCGCGCGGTCGCGCACGCTGCTGCGTGACGGCGAGACCAGGTTCTGCGCCTTGTCCTGGGGCCGGGTGGCACCGCCGGAGAATTACAAGGAGGCCTACCGGCGCCAGGTGTGGACGGCCCACCACTGGCAGCACTGGCTGGCCCGCGGCGAGTTCCCTGACCATCGGTGGCGCAACTATCTTGCCCGCAGCGCGCTGACCCTCAAGGGCCTGTCCTTCGCGCCCACCGGCGCCATCGCGGCGGCAGCAACCACCTCGCTGCCAGAGACACCGGGCGGCGAGCGCAACTGGGATTACCGGTATAGCTGGATCCGGGATGCCACGTTCGCGCTGTGGGGCCTGTACACGCTTGGCTTCGAGTGGGAAGCCAGCGACTATTTCGATTTCCTCACCGAGGTGGTGGAGCGCGATCACGGGAACATGCAGATCGTCTACGGCATCGACGGCCGATGCGATCTCTCCGAGTCCACGCTCAAGCACCTGCAGGGATATCAGGGCGCACAGCCCGTCCGGATCGGCAATGACGCTTACGCTCAGCAGCAGAACGACGTCTGGGGCGTCGTGCTGGACTCGCTGTACCTGCACACCAGGTCCCGGGACCGCCTCGACGAGCGAGTCTGGCAGATGGCCAGGAACCTGGTGGAACGCGCGCTCGAGTGCTGGCGCCAGCCCGACCGGGGGATCTGGGAAGTGCGTGGCACTCCGCGGCACTTCACGTGGTCCAAGCTGATGTGCTGGGTGGCCGCCGACCGCGGCGCCAGGCTGGCCAGGATCCGCGACGACCACGACGCGGCCCACCGCTGGCAGCGGGCCGCGGACGAGATCCACGCCGACATCTGCGCCAACGCCCTCGATGACCGGGGCGTCTTCTGCCAGCACTACGAGACCTGGGCGCTGGACGCGTCGCTGCTGCTGATGCCGTTGCTACGGTTCCTGCCGCCCGATGATCCACGGATCCGGGCCACAGTCATAGCGATTGCCGAGGAGCTGACCGAGGACGGCCTGGTGCTGCGTTACCGGGTGGAGGACACCGACGACGGGCTCGCGGGTCACGAGGGCACCTTTACCATCTGCTCGTTCTGGCTTGTCTCGGCGCTCTCGGAGATCGGCGAGCACCAGCGCGCCCGGGACCTGTGCGAGAAGGTGCTGTCTTATGCCAGCCCGCTACTGCTCTACGCCGAGGAGATCGAGGCCCGATCCGGCCGCCATCTCGGTAACTACCCGCAGGCATTCACCCACCTCGCGCTCATCAACGCCGTCATGCACGTGATCGAGCACGAGCAGGACGAGGCCCGCAGGCTGCTGACCGGAACCACGGATCCGCATGGCCGGCAGGCGAACGCCAAGCTCCGCCGCAAGGACACCCTCGGCTAAGCGGTGGCTGCCGCGCGCCGGCTCAGGACTTCGCGATCGGGGCTATCCGCGCGCCCGCGGCTGCGATGAGGTCTGCGGGCGCCAGCTCAATCTCCATCCCCCGCTGTCCGGCGCTACAGAACACGGTGCTGTGACCGAGGGCCGATTCATCCACTATGACCGGAAGCGGCCTGCGCAGGCCGAGTGCGGTGATGCCACCCGTTACGTATCCTGATGCTTTTTCTGCTCGGGCCGGGTCGGCCATCACCGCGCGCTTGCCGCCGGCCGCTGCCGCCAGCGCCTTCAGGTCAAGACTCGCCGCGACCGGAACGACGCCGACGGCCAGCTGGCCGTCCACATCGGCGATCAGTGTCTTGAAGACCCGGCCGGGTGACACCCCGAGCGCCTCGGCTGCCTCCTGACCATAGGACGGATGCCGCGGATCATGTGCGTACCGGTGAATGGTGTGCGTGATGCCGAGACTGGCGAGCAGCTCGGTCGCGCGGGTGCTGCCACGGCCTGCCATCTGGGCGAGCTTAGCGGTCCTGGCGAAAGCCGCTGGGACAGGCTGCCGGCACCGGGAAGACTGGGAAGGTGACCGACTGGGTGCTCCACGTGGACCTCGATCAGTTCATCGCGGCCGTCGAGGTCTTGCGCCGTCCGGAATTGCGCGGGCTGCCGGTCGTGGTCGGCGGCGACGGCGACCCGAGCAAGCGCGGCGTCGTCGCGACCGCGTCCTACGAGGCTCGCGAGTTCGGCGTGCATTCCGGGCTGCCGTTGCGGACGGCGCTCCGCCGCTGCCCTGATGCCATCTTCCTGTCGGTGGACCGGCCAGCATACGAGGCCGCGTCGGCGCAGGTGATGTCGGTGCTGCGGGGGCTTGACGCGGTGACGGAAGTAATGGGCTGGGACGAGGCGTTCCTGGCCGTGGATACCGACGACCCGGAGGGCTTCGCCCGGCAGATCCAGCAGCGGATCAGCACGGCTACGCAACTGAACTGCACTGTCGGCATCGGCGAGAACAAGCTCCAGGCCAAGCTGGCCACCGGGTTCGGAAAGCCGGCCGGGGTATTCCGGCTGACCCACCGGACGTGGTTCGACGTGCTCGGCGCCGAGCCGGCCGGGGCGCTCTGGGGCATCGGCAGCAAGACGGCCGCGAAGCTGGCGGAGCTAGGCATCCGCACGGTGACCGAGCTGGCCGAAGCCGACATCGCGCTGGTGGCCGGACGGTTCGGCCCGACCATCGGGCCGTGGCTGGTTCAGACCGCGCGCGGGCTCGATCCCTCGGTCGTGACCGATGAGCCGTACGTCCCGAGGTCGCGCAGCCGCGAGGTCACCTTCCAGCAGGACCTGGCGGACTGGGAACAGGTCCGCGCTGAAGTCGCCGCGATCGCCGGGCGGGTTGCCGAGGACGTCGCGGCAGAGGGACGGCCAGCGATCAGAATCGTGGTGAAAGTGCGGTACCGGCCCTTCTTCACCAGCACTCATGGCGTGCCGCTGGCCGAGCCGGCCAGCGACCCGGAGATCATCGAGCACGCGGCCATGGCGGCACTCGGGCAGTTCACCGACCGGCGGCCGGTGCGGCTGCTCGGGGTCCGCGCCGAGTTTGCCGATCTGCCGTCCTGAGACCGGCCAGCCGTGTCACAGCCCGGTTGGCTACCTCGTCTTAGGTCTGGTATCAGCATCTGATCGGATGAAGGCAATCGGCCCGCAGGAGGGTGAGTCGCGATGCGCGTGCTAGTAATCGGAGCGACAGGCGCTATCGGACGGCAGCTGGTTCCGCAGCTCGTAGCCGCCGGGCATCAGGTCAGCACGACCACGCGCAGCCCGGCGAAGCTCGGCGGGCTGCGCGCGGCCGGAACCGATCCGCTCGTGCTCGACGGGCTGGACGCTGCGGCCGTCGGCGAGGCGGTGGCCCGTGCGGAGCCCGAGGTCATCGTGCATGAGATGACCGCGATACCGGCCCGGCTGAACCTGCGCGCGTTTGACCGGACATTCGCGGCAACGAACCAGCTGCGGACCGTCGGCATTGACCACCTGCTCGCGGCCGCTACCGCGCAGGGCGTCCGCCGGGTCATCGCGCAGAGCTTCGCCGGCTGGCCCAATATCCGGTCCGGCGGCCAGGTGAAGACTGAGGAGGACCCGCTTGACCCGCAGCCTCCGCCAGCCCAGCAGGCCACGCTGGACGCGATCCGCTACCTGGAGCACGCAGTAACATCGGCGCCGCTGGATGGCCTGGCGCTGCGCTACGGCAGCCTGTATGGACCTGGTTCCTCCGACGAGTTCATCCGGCTGCTCAAGCGGCGGCAGCTGCCGGTGATCGGAGACGGCGCTGGGGTGTGGTCGTTCCTGCACGTGACCGACGCCGCCGCAGCGACCGTGGCCGCGGTCACGAACGGCCAGCCCGGGGTGTACAACATCGTGGACGACGAGCCTGCCACGGTCGCCGAGTGGCTACCCGTTATGGCCAGCGGCGCGGATGCCAGGCCGCCGCTGCACCTTCCCGCCTGGATCGGACGACTGGCGGCTGGCGAAGCGGGGCTGTCGATGATGACGCAGATCCGCGGCTGCGCCAACGCTAAGGCCAAGCGCGAGCTGGGCTGGCAGCCGGTCTGGCCAAGCTGGCGCGACGGGTTCCGTTACGGGCTCACGAAGGCCTACCCTGCCAGCCGGGCGGCCTGATGACGCCGCCCCGGCCAGCCGCGAACGCCGGCCCCGCCGACCTGACCGCGGCGGTCTATCAGGAGCTGAGGCCGCTGCTGTTCGCCATCGCCTACCGGATGCTCAGCAGCGTGACGGAGGCCGAGGACATCGTGCAGGAAGCGTTTCTGCGGTATCACCGGGTGCTAGCCGACCGCGGCCAGCCGGAATCGCCGAAGGCGTACTTGTCCACCATCACCACACGGCTGTGCATCGACCAGCTCCGCTCTGCCCGGTCGCGGCGCGAGGCCTATGTCGGCGAATGGCTGCCGGAACCGCTGCTGACCAGCGCGACCGCCCTGGCGCAGCCTGCTGTCGACCCGGCCGAGCACGCCGAGCAGGCAGATTCACTGTCCATGGCCTTCCTGCTGCTGCTGGAGCGGCTTACCCCGCTGGAGCGGGCTGTGTTCCTGCTGCATGACGTGTTCGGCTACGGCTACGACGAGACCGCGGACGTGGTCGGGCGCAGCGAGGCCAGCTGCCGGCAGCTAGCGCACCGGGCCAGGCAGCACGTCGAGGCCGAGCGGCCCCGCTTCGACGTCGAAGTTCATCGCCGCGACGAACTGGCGGCCCGGTTCTTCGACGCTGTCGGCAACGGCGACATGGACGGCCTGCTCGAGATGCTGGCGGCCGACGCCGAGGTACACGGTGACGCCGGCGGCGTGCCGCCGTTCTGGCGTAAGCCGATCACCGGCCGCGAGCATGTCGGCAGGCTGCTCATCGCGGTCGGCAAGCAACTGCGCGCAGCCGGCGGCTCGCTGCGGCTCACGGAGGTCAACGGACAGCCCGGCGCGCTGGCGGTCGGCGCGGACGGCTCGCTGATCAGCGTGCTGAGCATTGACATCGTCGGCGACCGGGTGCAGCTGGTCAGGTCTGTCATCAGCCGCCCCAAGCTGCGCCATCTCGGCCCGCTTGCCGACCTGAGCAGCTTCAGCTCGCCGCGGACCAGACCGGCGGGCAGCTAGCAGCCGCCGACCCGGCGCTAGCCGGGCGCTAGCCGCGGACCGCGGCTACGGCGCTGATCCGCTCGGCTAGCGCGGCCAGTGCGGCGGGCGGCGGCGTCCGGGCAGCCATCAGCTCGCGCACGAGCTTGCTGGCCCGGTCCTGGTCGCGGCCGGAGAACGGGCCGCATTCCGCGGCCCGCGCCAGTGCCTCCGTCGCCTCGTCGACCTGACCGCGCAGCCCGTAGGCGCGGGCCACGTCGATGAGCATTCGCACCCGGCGGCCCGGCGACAGGGACGCCTGATCGACCGACGCAGCGGTGCGAAGCGCGTGGCCGGAGTCGCCGAGATCCACGCTGACGGCGATCTCGTACAGCGCCACGTACTGCGCGCCGAACTCGGGAATGCCATTTGCATGCTGGCCGCCTAGCCGGTGCGCTAGCAGCCGCGCCTTCGCCAGGTGGCCGTAGGCGGCTGCCGGATGATTGAGCCGGCCCTCGACGACGGCGCGAAGCAGGGTCAGCCCGCCACAGAGCGACAGCGCGTCCGGATCGCCGAGCTCAGCCAGCCCGCGCAGCGCTATCACGGTGGTCCGGGCGGTCTCATTTGCCAGTGCATACTCACGCGAGTCGAGGAAGGCAAGCGCGAGCCTGTACTGCCCGGCGGCCACGAGCAGCAGGTTCCCCGCCTTCTCCGCCGCCGCCATCGCGCGGTCGGCCGCGATCCAGGCTGCCATCGGCTCACCGAGCTTGACCAGCGCGGCCGAGCAGGTCTGGTACGCGATAGCCGACAGCTCCCAGGCTTCCGCCTGCTGGGCGGCCCCGGGCACGCGCACCGCCGCCTCCAGCCCGGGCAGCAATCCGCGCATCACGTCGGTAAGCTCGTCGTACCCCTCGGCCCGCGCTAGCGCGCAGGCCCGCTCGATGTCCGCCCGCAGCGTCGCCAGCGCAGGCGGCGTGCTCTCGCCCAGCATGGCGCACAGGGCATGCGCACCGGCCAGCAGCACGCGCAGGCCCTCGGCGGCCGACGACCGCCGCTGCGGGCCAACGCCGGCTGGCTTGCCCGCAGTGAGCTCCGCAAGCGGTAATTCCAGCGCGTCGGCGAGACATTGGAGAACGGAGAGCCGATCGATCGGCTGGACGCCGCGTTCCAGCTCGGACACCCACGCGACAGGACGCCCGACTTTGGCGGCCAGCTCCGGCTGGGACAGCCCGTGCCGGCGGCGCTCCTGGGCGATCCTGCGCCCGAGCACCTGCTGGTACTCCCTGGCGTCCACGTGCGCGGTCCCTCCGTAGCGGGTCAAGGCCGCAACTGCCCGCCAAGTTCTCGTGGCGTGATCAGGCCAACGAAAACTGCATAAAGAGAATTGCACGCTAATGCGTCTCACGCAAGTGCGTGAGATGCGATTGCGCCCGGACCGGCCGGACCGGCCGGCGAACACCGGCCCGCCGACCTGATCGGGGCGCGCGTCAGTCCCGTCTGATCTGATGTCCGGCAGTGCGCTAGTCTGCCGCCGCGCGGCTAGTTGATCGTGACGAGGAGAACAATGGTCGTTCCGCTGGGACTGCGATACGTCGCGGCGGCCGTAGGGGTCTTGCTCGTGGCCACCTCGGCGAGCAGCGTGATCGGCACCCTGATCGTGCCCCGGTCGGTCGCCAGCTGGCTGACCCGACGGATAGACCAGCTGGTCAACGCCGTATTCGTGGTGGTGACCAGGCCGTTTGCCGATTATCGCCGCCGAGACCGGATCCTCGCCACGCACGCAGCGACGCTGCTGCTGGCTCAGCTTGTCGGCTGGCTCGGGATGTTCTTTATCGGTTTCTCTCTTATCTTCTGGCCGCTGGTGCACGGCGGTATCACGGTTGCCTTCCGTACCGCTGGACCTGCGCTCTGGGAGATCGGCGCGGCGCCAGCCCACGGCGCGGCCGAGCAGGCCATCCTGGACATCGCCTCGCTGACCGCCATCATCACCGTGACCCTGCAGATCGCTTACCTGCCCACCCTGTACTCGGAGTTCAACCGCCGCGAGAACGCGGTAGCACTGCTGACGTCCAGAGGCGGCGTGCCGAGCTGGGGGCCGGAACTGCTGGCCCGCACGCATTACGCGCTCGGCACGGGCGTCTCCACCATTGACACTCTCCCCGAGCTGTACGCGGACTGGGAACGGTGGGCTGCCGACGTCGCCGAGAGCCACACCACCTATCTCCCGCTCGTCTGGTTCCGATCGCCGAGGCCCAAGTCCTCCTGGGTGACCGCGCTGCTGGCGGTGCTGGACTCTGCCGCGCTCATGCTCTCGCTATCGCCGCAAGAGGCTCCGACCGTGCCGGCCAGGCTGTGCCTGCGGGCGGGTTTCACCTGCTTCAATGAGATCGCCAGGGCGATGGGCTACGCGATCCCCGAGGAACCGGACGTCAGTAGTGGCATCACCCTCAGCTATGAGGAGTTCCTGGACGCCATCGCCCGGATGCGGAAGGTGGACTTCCCGATCGAACGTGACGCGGAGCAAGCGTGGCCTGACTTCGTCGGCTGGCGGGTGAACTACGAGCAGGCTGCCTACGCCATCGCCCGCGCCGTGGACGCAGTGCCCGCGCTCTGGTCGGGTCCGCGCCGGCATCCCAGCAGTCAGCCGATAGCGCCCATCAGGCCGCCTGAAGGCCGTCCGCCAGACGGCCAGCTGACAACGGACGGCGCCAGGAACCCTTAACTGCTGACCGGCCGCTAACTGGCGTTCGCGGCGTCCCCGCGCGCAGGCGCCGGGCCGTGGTCGGTATCTGCGGCGTCCGGGTCAGTGACTGCCGTCGGACCGGTCGGCCACCCGGTGGCAGGACGGTGCGCCGCCCTTCTCCGTCCCGCCAAAGATGCAGGGAACGTGGCCGGCTCGGGCAGCGGCTCTAGATCAGGCGATCCCAGCCCGCGCTCAGCCGTCTCGGCCGGTGGTCCGGCAGGCATCGCAGGCTCGTCGCCCGGCGTCGCCGTCTCCCCAATCCGGGCCGCCGTCTCGCCAGCCTGCGCCGCCGTCTCGCCAGCCTGCGCCGCCGTCACGCCAGCCTGCGCCGCCGTCTCGCTAGCCTGGGCGGCCGGCTGGCCGGTCGGGAGCGTCATGTCCGCAGTCGGCGTGACCGAAGCGGACGTCACCGCTGCAGGCTCGATCCCGCTGGCTTGCTCGGCCGCCGGCGTCGGCAGCGGCTCGGGCGCTGGCAGCGTGACGTCACCCAGCGCCGGGGACAGCACCCGCGCCGCGGCGTCGACGGCAAGGTCACGGATGGTGTCGCCGATCAGCCGAGCCGCGTAGGCCAGCAGGCTCTGCCGCTCGTCTCCGGTCTCCTGGTGCGAGGCGGCATACAACTGGTCGGCGAGCGCACCGATCAGCGACTCGGCCGTCGGCCACTGGCCAACCGCCCGCCTAGCCTCCGGCGTGACCTTGAAGACGTACCAGAACCGCGGGTCCCCACCTGTCGTGGTCTTACGGAAATCGACATAGACCGGGTCCAGCGCCTCCAGCGATTTTGCTATCTGCGCCGGGTCCAGGCCGGTGCGTGCCGCGATGTCGGTGACAGTCACCATGTAGCTCTGCTCGAGCAGGCCAACTGTCGCATCAAGCACCGGCAGGTCCCGAACTGCCCAGGTGTCGTGCACAGCGCCACTGCCTAACCGGGACTAGGCCGCGCCGGCCGCGCAGCGGCTTGGCCGGTCCCTATCTCGTCGGTTTGACCCCAGTTCACATGCCAGGGCCCATGTGTCCGGCAGTTACGAGAGTAGCGAGAATGGGCACGACTAGCAGTGCCAAGTCTTCTTCGTCCCGTCATGTGCTGCTCTATGAGGCGACGTCAGCCACCACGGCCTGCCTGGCGGCACTGCCAGCAGACCGTGCCCGGCTGGCCAGTTGGTGCCGAAACGACCCGGCAACGTCGCTAAGCTGTGCGGGCCCGCAACGAAGCGGCCGGATTGACGTGAGAGGAACATCATGAGTCACGACACCGGAGTCGAGCGGACCCTGGTGCTGCTCAAGCCTGACGCGGTAGCCAGGGGCCTGGCTGGGCGCGTGCTCGCCCGCTTCGAGGATGCCCTGCTCAAGGTGATCGCGGTCAAGATGGTCTGGATGGATGCCGACCTGACCAGGCGCCACTATTTCGATCTCGAAGACCGGTTCGGGCCGGCCGTCTACAACTCGATGGCTGAGTTCATGCAGAGCGGGCCCGTGATTGCGCTGGTGCTCGAGGGTGTTGAGGCGGTCTCCTGCACTCGCAAACTGGTCGGCTCCACCTATCCCGATCAGGCTCCGCCCGGCACTATCAGGGGTGATTTCGCTCACATGAGCCGGGCTTATGCCAACAAGCGGGGTATCGCGGTAGCGAACCTGGTGCACGCGTCCGGCAATGTCGAGGAAGCTCACCACGAAATCGGGGTGTGGTTCGCCAAGGACGAGATTCATGACTACCCGTCGATGGCCGACCGCTATATCCGCTAGCTAGCCTGCGGTCGCGTCCTCTGCTGGTTGTCCGAGCCAGCGCTCCAGCCAGCCGAATTGCTCTGCCAGGGTGTGCAGCACTGACTCACGCGCGAGGTAGCCATGGCTCTCGTGCGGCAGCACGACCAGCCTGGCCGTGCCACCAGTGCCCTGGATGGCCTGGAACAGCCGCTCCGACTGGATCGGGAACGTGCCGGAGTTGGCATCGCGCTCGCCATGGATGAGCAGCAGCGGAGTCGTGATCTTGTCGGCGTACCGGAACGGCGACATCCGGTCGTAGACATCTGTCGCCTCCCAGAAGCTGCGGCGTTCGGCCTGGAAGCCGAAGGGCGTGAGGCTGCGGTTGTACGCGCCACTCCGGGCGATCCCGGCCGCGAACAGCTCGGTATGGGCCAGCAGGTTGGCGGTCATGAAGGCGCCGTAACTATGGCCGCCTACTGCGACCCGCCGCGGGTCGGCGATGCCAAGTCCAGCCAGCGCGTCGATGTGGGCCGCCGCCGCCGCCGTGATCTGCTCCACGTAGCTGTCGTTCATCGTCTCGGGGTCACCGATGACGGGCATGGTGGCGTTGTTCAGTACGGCGTAGCCGCGCAGCACGAACCACACCGGGTCGGAGGCGCTCAGCCGGGTAAACCGTTCGCTGCTGCCGCGCACCTGGCCTGCGGTCGCCGCATCGCCGTAGTCGAGTGGGTAGGCCCAGATCACCAGCGGCAGCGCTCCGTCCCGCCCGGCCTGATAGCCAGGCGGCAGGTGCAGCATGCCGGTCAGCTGGACCCCGTCGCCGCGATCGTAGGTCACTAGGCGCTTGTCCATGCCGGTGAGCTGGGGGTGCGGATCCGGCCAGGAGGTGAGCTGGCTACGGGTGCCAGCACTGAGCCGCACGATCGCCAGGTTCGGCGGTTCGGTCCGGCTCTCGTGCCAGATCAGCAGCGAGTCCCGGTCCTCGGCCACGAAGCCGAGGACTTGCTCATAGCTAGTCTGCGGGGACTGGAAGATCCGCTCCGTGCGCAGATCGGCCAGATCGAGGCAGTCCAGGAAGGGCCGGTCGCCGTCCGGACTTGCGCCCTCGCCGCGCAGGTAGATCCGGCTGCCGTCCTGCAGCACCGTGCGGGTGCCATCCGGGTGCACGGTCATCATCGGCGACCCCGGGTCACGGTACGACTCGTCAGCGGAGTGATCGAAGATAACCCGGCTAGCGCCTGGATCGGCCAGATCGGTAAGCCGCGAGGTGATCCAGCGACGGTCGCGGTCGTGCTCTGTGATCAGCAGGCTGCCCGCCTCGACCATGTCGTACCAGCCCAGGCAGCGGTGCTCGACGAGAACGCACGCCTGCGGCTCGGCGTCGAACGGGGCCTGGAGCCGGAATATCTGATCGCGGTGGGCAGCCTTCGCGACCGGGTCACCGCCGTCTAGCGCCTCGGTCCAGACCAGGCTGGCCGGCACTGACTCCTCCCACGAGACCATCCGCGGCCCGACCGGTACGCCGTGACGTGGCACCTCGTCGCTGACCGGCAGGTCGGCGATCACCCTTTCGAGCTCGCCGGCGGCCGACCAGACCTCAACCCGCCGGGCAAAGTAGGGGAACGGCACCCGGTAGGAGAACGGCCGCTGCAGCCGGTAAACCAGCAGGTGAGCGCCGTCCGGCGAGTCGCTGAAGTAGTAGTAGAGACCCGGCGGCCCGAGTTGTACGGCGGCACCCGACTCAGGGTTCACCCGCAGCGGGACAGACGTAGCCAGCGCCTCGAACACCTCTGCGTCAGCTTCGGTACGCAGCAGGTCAGTGAACGTCGCCATCTGGGAGCGCTTCCCCGCCGTTTCCTCCACCTGTGGCTCGATTGGCTCAGGCCCAGTTGCGGCGGATGCCTCCGGCGCGCCGAGCACGACCAGCGAGGCCCCGTCCCGTGACCAGCGGACGGTGGACCCGGCGGAGGCTGGGTCGCCGCCGAGCACGTCCCTCACCCGCAGTCCCGGCACCTCGGCGGCGGTCGCGGACTGGGCATCGGCAACCCAGACGGCCACGCCGTCGGGCTCATCCACGGTGAACGCGAACCGCAAGCCGTCCGGCGCCCAGGTCGGCACGCTGACTGACTTGCCTCCGGGCAGCTCAAGCTGGCGCGGCTGGCCACCCGGCAAAGCCAGTACGGAGATCCCGGTCAGCCTGCGAGTCCGCTGCCGACCGCGGATCGCCGGATCGAGCCGGAGACCCGCCAGCGCCAGCCACGGACGGGCCAGGTGAGCCACCGGCGGATGCGACTCATAGTGCACGAGCGCGACGAACCTGCGGCCAGGGCCCAGTGACGCCGCCGGCGTCGGCGGCGCATCGATGATGGAGACGATGTCGCTGGCCGGGACCAGATACGCCACGATTACGGTTCCTCCCTAGCTGACCGGACCGGCTTACCGGATACCCCGCCGGGCCCTGCGGATACCGGTTGCCCGCAGACCGATAGTTTCAGGCGCGATTGCCAGCACCTGCACCGCATCCGCCGCGGTGCTCCATTGCGCTGGCCGGCTGGGCAGCAGGCACCGGACCAACTACGGCGTTGCCTGGTAAATCTTGGGTCGCTCAGGCAGCGGAGCTGGCGGTACGCGAAGCACCCTGGCGACCCAGGCTGGCAGCCACCAGTTCCACCGGCCGAGCAGCGACACGATCGCCGGCACTAGCAGCGACCTGACGACGGTCGCGTCCAGCAGGATGCCGGCCCCGACCCCGGTCGCAAAGATCTTCAGGAACGTGAAAGGCGCGCTGGCCAGAGCCGCCATCGCCAGGAAGAGGATCAGCGCGGCCGAGGTGACCAGCCTGCCGGTGCGTCCGATGCCGGTGATCACGGCCTGGTTCGTCGATCCGCAGAGGTCATATTCCTCCCGCATCCGGCTCAGGATGAAGACCTCATAGTCCATCGACAGGCCATAGACGAAGGCGAACACGAACAGCGGGATCCAGCCGGTGATGGCACCGGTAGCCGGCAGTCCCCAGATCGGCTGTGACCCGTAACCGTCCTGCCAGACCAGCACGAGCACGCCGTAGACCGCGCCGACTGACAGCAGGTTCGCCAGGATCGCCTTCAGTGGCAGCAGCAGCGAGCGGAACGCCCTGGCCAGCAGGATGAAGGTGATCAGCGCCAAGCCCAGCAGCACGTAAGGGAAGTCGCCGTAGAGCGAGTGGATCTGATCGACCAGGCCGATCGAGTAACCGCCGACCAGAGCCTGCGGCTCGGCGCGTGCCAGCGCGGTGCGGACCGCCGCGGCTGTCGTCAGCCCGCCGGGCCCGGCACCGTCCGCGACCGGCAGGGCCTCGATCAGCGAGGTACCTCCGCGATGCCAGCCGGGCCCGGACGGTGCTACCGCGGCTCGGATGCCCGGCGTCTGCCTGACCACGGAGACCGCCGCGCGAGGGCTGGCGCCAGCCGGCAGCAGCACCTCGACCGGCGCCAGCACTCCCACCGGGATGCCCGCCTGCTCCAGCATGACGACACCCGAACGCGCCGGGCCACGCTGGGACAGCGAGTTGGTGCTCGCATCGCCGACATGCATGCCGAGGGCCGCTGCGCAGAGCACCAGCAGCACGGCAAGACCGCTGGCAGCCGCCAGCCAGCGCCAGCGCACCACCAGGCGAGCCCAGGCGGTCCAGCCCCGGCTCGGGTTGCCCTCGTGCCGTAGTCGCGGCCATTCCAGCCGCGGCCCGATCCCGGCGAGAATCGCGGGTACCAGGGTCAGCGTGACGGCGACGCTGATCAGCGGGATCAGCATGCCGCCGATGCCGATGCTGCGGATGAACGGGATCGGCAGCGCGATGAGCGCCAGCAGGCCGAGCGCGACAGTGATGCCGCTGAATATGATCGCCCGGCCGGCCGTGTGCATCGCCCGGCGGATCGCTTCCTGGTTGTCGCTGCCCTGCGCCAGCTCCTCCCGCCACCGGGTGATGAGCAGCAGCGAGTAGTCGATAGCGACGCCAAGGCCGATCAGTCCGACCAGGAACTGCACCACGAAGTTGACGTTCATCAGATACGTCAGGCCAAGTATCGCCAGGAAAGCGGTTGTCACCGACGCTCCGGCGATCAGCAGTGGCACGATGGCCAGGAGCGAGGCGAAGACAAACGCGAGCACGGCCAGCGCACCGAGCGCGCCGATCACTATCTCGCCCTGCACCCCAGGTCCGCTTCGGGAACCGCCCGAGGTAGTCAGCGGCGACAGCCCGGTCACCTGCACCTGCGAGCCCGGCGGAAGGTAATGCAGCAGCGTGGCCCGGACCGCTGCGGTCGGGATAACGGGATCCTGCAGCGAGTTGCCGTTCGTAGGCGTGAACAGCAGGCCGAACGTCGTCCGGCCGTCGGCGGATACGAAGCCGCGGTCGCCCGTGCTCGCATACGAGACAACCCGGCTGGCAGCCTGGCCGGTGGCGCCGATGCGGGCTACCGCGGCGAACCCCGCCAGCAGGTCGGCGCGCGGCCCGGGCTGGCTAGCCGTCATGCCAGCGGGCAGCCTGATCACCGGTACCAGCGGCGTTTCCGGGCCGCCGCTGCGGTAGTGCGCCACGATCGCCGCGTCCGCGATGTCGCTGCCCGTACCGGGGATCTCGAAGCTCTGACTCAGATGGCTGCTCAGCACGGACGAGGCATAGCCGCCCACCAGGAACGCGACCAGCCAGAACAGGCCGACGAGCCGCCGGTGCCGCAATACGAACCCGGTCAGAGCTTCCATGACGTCAGGCCAGACCTTTCCGGCCCGGGCTGCCTGGATCCGGGCCGGTCTGACCTTATCTCAGCCGCTGACAACGGACTGGCCCAGCGCCAGCGGGCTGAGACCGCTGCGTCCTCGACGGCAGCGACTAGCCGCCAGCCGATGCTTCGCAGCATGCGCCTGGATCCTAGCGCGCTGGGATCCAGGCGCATGCTGCCTCAGTACCAGCCAGCGCTGATCTCGTGATTCCAGGCGCCTTCCGGCGAGCCGTAGCGCTGCTTGATGTAATGCAGGCCCCACAGGATCTGGGTCCGCGCGCTGCTCTGCCAGTGCGGGCCTGCGCTTGCCATTTTGGAGCCCGGAACGGCCTGCGGGATGCCATACGCGCCCGAGTAGGCATTGAGCGCGTGGATGTTCCAGCTGCTCTCCCGCGACCAGAGCAGGTTGAGGTAGTGGAACTGGCGCTGACGCCAGTGGAACCTGTGCAGCAGCTGCCGGGCGATCTGCTTGGAGGTCAGCCGGTGGCCTTTGCCGCCTTCGCTGACTCCGCCGCCGCTCGCATCTGGGCGTTCGCCGCTCCGGCCATCGACGGTCACGAAGAGGGCGTCCAGGCTTGCCGGCCTAGGGCGCGCCGCAACACTGGCCGGCCGCGCCGGAGTCATCCGGATGACGGGCGCGGGCCGCGAGATCGCGGCTGGCTGCGCAGCCGAGGCGACGGACCAGGCACCAAGGGAGCCAGCCACCGCCACCAGGGCCACCGCGGGGCCAGCCACGGCGAGATGCAGCCTGGCTGTCCGGGCGGGCCTGCGGTCGTGCTGCGGGAAATCGTGCTGCTGAAGATCGTTCTTGGAAAGATCGGGCTGAGGGAGGTTGGATGTCCTGGGGAGGGACAAAACGGGCCTTCTGTCGGGCGCGCCTCGCGCGCTCGGCTGTCACCCTGCGTCTACTGCCACGTCAGGTGGGGCCTGACGAGGCATCGCAGCGTGCGGACTTTGTCGCAGGTCCAGGGCGACGGGGCCGCTCACGGCAGCCGTCACGCACGCGGGGTGCTGTCGAACGCATACTCTGCCCGATGTTCGCCAGCCATGTGGCCGCAAATGGCATTACAAGGGTATGAGGTAAATCACATTTATCAGATTGTTATCTGCAGAATTGTACGGATGATTACCCATTAAGCAATTCCGGTGTTTCGCTAGTGGCCAGTGGGACCACGTGGCCAGGCCAGATAGCGCCTGGCGGCGCACTGACGCCCGCGCTGACGGCTCTGAGAGCCAGGCGCAACGACAGGTTCTGCCCGTCTCGGTCGATAGCGTTTGGTAGCCGGACGTTTACTCGTTGTCAGCACGGATGTCCGGCACGGCCGCCAGGATGAGACCAGCTATCTGGCCATCTTTCGGCCAGAGCAGGCGTCATACCTGCGAGCCACCCACAGGAGGGCACGTCGTGCGAGTCAGGACGGGATTCATGCAGGCGGCAGGACTGACGCGGTGGCGGCTGACGCGGTGGCGGCTGGCACAGTTAGCGGGCGTTACAGCGCTGGCCCTAGCCGTTCCGGTCTGCGTCACTAGTGCCGCCCAGGCCACTGTCAGCCGACCTGCAACGCACCGGGCGGCAGCACACCAGGCGGCCCGCCGCGCATTACACCGCCCCTCAGCACACCGGCCGGCAACCCGCCCCGCAGCACACCGCCCCTCAGCACACCAGCCCGCAGCGCACCGGCCGGCATCACATCAGCCCCGGTCGCTGGGCCTGCGCGACTATCGCCGGGCTTGCTCGGTCGCCGCACAGCCAGGGCAGATGTCGTGCCTGGTGCTGATCAGGACCAGCACAGGCGCGCGCAGCGCAGCCGGCCCCGCCACCGCAGGGCCGGCCGGACTGGCCGCTCCCCCCGCAAATGACGGCTACGGACCAGTCCAGCTCCAGTCGGCCTACAGCCTGCCGTCGGCCACGGCCGGCAGCGGGCAGACGGTAGCGATCGTCGACGCTTACGACGATCCGGCCGCTGCCGCCGACCTGGCGGCCTATCGTCTTGCCTGGGGCCTGCCCGCCTGCGGAGCGGGCTGCTTCACGAAGGTGAACCAGCACGGTGCCGCCAGCCCGTTGCCCGCCGCTGCAGGTCACACTGGCTGGGCCACCGAGGTATCGCTGGACCTGGACATGGTGTCGGCCATCTGTCCGAAGTGTCGCATTCTGCTGGTAGAGGCCGGCAGCGCCAGCGAAGCGAGCCTGTTCGCCGCGGAGAACACGGCCGTCCGCCTGGGCGCCGCCTTCATCTCCAATAGCTGGGGTGGCACCGAGTCACACTCGGACAGCAGCTACGACACGCAGTACTTTAACCATCCCGGGATCGTGATCACCGCTGCCGCCGGGGACAGCGGCTACGGCGTCATCTATCCGGCGGCTTCCCGGTACGTGACCGCTGTGGGCGGGACAACGCTGACAACCGCGGCTGGCACGCGCGGCTGGGCGGAGTCGGCCTGGGGCAGTAGCGCCGGCGGCGCCGGGACGGGCTCGGGCTGCTCCGCCGATGACTCCAAGCCGTCATGGCAACACGATCCGGGCTGTGCCCGGCGCACAGCCAACGACGTCGCCGCGGATGCGAACCCGAATACCGGCGTGGCCATCTACGACTCCTACGACCACGCGGGCTGGCTGGAGGTCGGCGGCACGAGCGTCGGCGCTCCGCTGATCGCCTCGGCCTACGCACTGGCCGGCAAGCCGGCTGCCGGGACCTACCCGGCGCAGTATCCGTATCAGCATCCGGCCAGCCTTTACGACGTCACCTCCGGTGCGGACGGATCGTGCGGCGGTTCCTACCTCTGCACCGCGCAGTCCGGATACGACGGGCCGACCGGACTTGGCACGCCTGACGGAGTCGCTGCGTTCCGGCCGAGCGGCAACACGGTGACCGTGACCAGCCCCGGCGCGCAGGCAAGCACGACAGGCAAAGCAGTCCGCCTCCAGCTGAGCGGCTCGGATTCCGCGCCGGGCCAGGTGCTCGCCTACAGCGCCACCGGACTGCCAGCAGGACTCGCGATCAGCCACGGCGGCGTCATCGCGGGCACGCCGACGGCGGCTGCCGACTACAGCGTGGTCGTTGCCGCGACTGATAGCAGCGGGGCCATCGGGTCAGCCGCATTCACCTGGACGGTGAGCGCGCCGGTCACTGGCTGTCCAGCGCAGCAACTGCTCGGCAACCCTGGTTTCGAGACCGGCAAACCAGCCCCGTGGGCGACATCGGCCAACGTGGTGCAGCGAGGCGTAGCCGGAACGCCCGCGCACTCCGGCAAATGGCTGGCCTGGCTGGGCGGTTACGTGAGCAAGCACACCGACACGCTGTCGCAGACGGTCACGATTCCATCTGGCTGCACGAGCGCGCAGTTGTCGTTCTGGCTGGACGTGATCAGCAATGATCCGGCCGGTCATGCTTACGACACCAGCACGGTGCAGGTCATCGCGACCGGTTCGAGTCCGGTGACGCTCGCGACGTACTCTAACCTGAACGTCTCGCCGGGCTATATCCACCACGCGTTTCCGCTGAGCGGCTACGGCGGCAAGACCATCACGGTCAAGCTCACCGGCGTGCAGACGCTGGGCGGCACGCACATCACCAGTTTCCTGGTCGATGACATCGCAGTGACGGTGTCCTGACCAGGCACCTGCCGCCCGCTAGCGGGCATATGCGAGCTGCTGAGCCTGCCGCGAGCGCGGCCCGCAGGCGCCGCAGTACCGCGTCTGCGGGCGAGCCGTCAGCAGCGCTGCCGCGATCGGCTTCCCGCATTGCTCGCACCGTCCGTAACGGCCAGCTGCGAGCCGGTCCAGCGCAGCCTCGATCTCGGCCAGCGCGTGGCGTTCAACCACTGCCTGCCGGGCGATCAGCCTGGCCCGCCTGGATTCCGGATCCTGCTGCGCCACGTCGTGATAGGCCAGCGACAGCGCGGTTATCCGCTCCAGCCGGTCCCGCCACCGGCTCTCGAGCTGTGCGCGCTGGTGCATCAGGCTGGGCATCTGGCTCCTCCTGCTCGCCGCCCGGCTTGCGAGTCTGGGATCCCGCCTGACCGCCGGGCTTACCTGTTCAGCACAACGCACGATCCTGCAGGTCGGCTGAGTATCCCTCGGTCAGATGCTTGGAGTTGACATCGGCAGGACGACGCCGTCAGGATCACGCCCGGTCGCGCCGCGCACTTGGCTGCCGACCGGCCGGAGCGTCCTGGCTCAGGCTGTTCCCGCCAGGTCGGCCAGCAGTATTCGTATGTTTGAGGCGCATAACAGCCATTAACGGGTAGTGACGGCGATGGCATAAAGTCCACGGTCTTTCCTGATAGAGCGGACTATTCCCGGACAGCCGGACGGCGGCTCAGGGCCATGCGGCGAAGTTAATTTCAGCTGGTCGTCCCGGCCTCGCCAGCGCGCTGGAACCCTTGCCAGCTAGGCAATTCCCGGCCGCCAGGCCGCGGGCCGGGGAATATCGGCGCGCCAAGTCGGTGGGACCCTGACACGTCCGCTCAGCGGATGGTGTTTGATAGTCGTGGTTGCATTCGTATTTTGCGTACGCGGCGCGAGCTACTGGTGGCTGGCCGAGGGCGATTCTGTCGCCGGACGTCCGTCGTCATGAGCCCGACGTCGTGGCGACCCAGGATCCTCGTCCGTGGATCCCGGAGATCACCCAGTAGGAGAAGGCACATGCCTCAGGGCACCGTGAAGTGGTTCAACGCCGACAAGGGCTATGGGTTCATCGCCCCAGACGACGGCAGCGCCGACGTCTTCGTGCACCACTCCGCGATTCAGGTTGACGGCTTCCGTAGTCTGCAAGAGAACCAGCGGGTCGAGTTCACCGCCGGCCAGGGCGCCAAGGGCCCGCAGGCTGAGCAGGTCCGCCCGCTCTAGCCAGAGACCGGCCAGTCGGCCGGTAAAGCACGCATAGCTTCAAGGCTCTGCACAACTCAAGGGGACGGCTCCGGAAACGGGGCCGTCTTCTTGCATGCCGGGACATATTGCTCACGGCATTGTTTCGCTGTGTAACCGGCCCCGGCTAATCGGCCTACCAGACCGAAAGGAGTCGATACTAAGTCGTAATGTCGTTTGATTACCGGGGTTAAAAGGCAGCGGTCTACCGAATCTCTGTTATTCCGGAAGCTGTCGCGTTAATTAGGCATCCGCTAGCCAGCCGGTGTGCTATATATCCGTCGTGTTGCAGGATCCGATTGTGATAAAGAGACCACATTGCTGGTAAATAGGCCAGCGCGGTCTGCGGGAGATACCGAGTTATCGCTCACCCTCGGTGGACGCCTCGGACCGGCCTGTTCTCCCGGATCGAGCCGGCCGCGCGGCTCCCGTGCCGGGCGCTGCTGTGCAGGGCGGTGCTGTGCCGGGCGGTGCTCTGCTGCCGGGCGGTGCTGTGCTGAATCCCCCGCTGCCGGACCGCGCGGTGCTGCCCGGCGCCTCCGTGCTGGACGCCCTGCCCGGCTGCCCTCGGGCCATGGTCCTGCTGATCGCGATCTCGGTCTATCGGGAGCATGCGGACCGCAACGCAGTGCTCTTCAGCGTGGGCAGCCACGACTGGACCGCCGCCCGCTCTCCGGACCGACAAGGGCCGGCGCCGCCTTACCAGGGTCCCGCTGACCTGACCGAGTTGCTTTCCGCCTGCCTCACCGCGGGGCTGCTGTCCGCGGCTGCGGCCGAACCAGCCGGGAATGCCGCGCCAGCTGCCTGGTTCGTTGACCGGTGGGTCGCTGCGGAACTGCATGGTCAGCTCGAGTCGCACGGCCACGGGACGGAATTAGCCGAGGCGCACGGCCGGGCCGCGTACTGGCAATGGCGGTCTGCCGCCTGGCCGCAAGACCGCCGAGCCGACCTTCACGACCTGCTTGAGGCCCGCTACCACCTGTTCTGTTCCGGCGACGAGGCTGAGGCCGGCAATGTGACCCGTGCCGTCTGCGCTCAGCTGCACGCCTGGGGTGATCTTGGCCGCGAAGCAGAGCTGATCCAGTCCACTCTGGACCTGCTTCCTTGTGTCTCGGCCAGCCGGGCGAGCTGGCTGGCTGAACTTGGCGCCATCGCGGCGGTCCGCCGGGATCACCCCGCCGCAGTGCGCTGGTACACCGAGTCGGCGGCGATGTGCAGCGCGCTAGCAGACCACGATGGCGTTCGCCAGAGCCGAGCACAGTCTGGGCGTGCTTGCTCAGGCAGCGGGCGAGTACCGCAAAGCGGAGCAGCACTACCGCCGGTCCGCGGCTGCCGAGAGACGCGCTGGCCTGGCCGCGGCGGCAGCCGGGCCGCAGCCACCGCAGGCAGTACCCGACGCACCGCAGGCAGCATCCGACCCGCCGATGCCAGCCTGCCCCCCACCGCAGGCGGCACCCGACCCGCCGATGCCAGCCGACCGCCAGCCAGCAGCACTGACCCACCGGAACTACGCAGCCGAGTGGGGGCTGAGCTGTCGCGCAATCACCGGCTGCGGGTCCCAGCCGGTGCGGCGCGACAATTGCGATCCGGCCGTGTGGACACCCGGCTGCTTGCCGCGCTCGCGACGCTCGCCGACCTGCACCCGCTGCGGGTGATCGGGTTCGGCGACAGCGGGCCGGGCGCCAGCGCCTTCGTTCCGCTGCGCTCGGCCCTGATCGAGACCGGGCTGCCCACCGCAGATGTTGTCTGGGCCCATGCTGTGCTCCGCTCCCTGGCCGCCCAGCAACCGCCCTACCGACCGAGCCGGACAGCCATCGTCCAGCTGGCGGGCGGACAGCTCGCTGTGCGCTTTGAATACCCGGCGCCAGGCCCGCTCGGATTACTGACGGGCGCGGCTACCCGGGCGAGATAACTCGCCTATCTGAGAAATAAGTGCCCGGACTGCTGAGCACCGGGCGGAATGAGGAGAAAAATGCAGCAGGCAACCTGGCGGTTACGCCTCGCAAGACCACTTGCCGCAGTCGCGGCAATTCTCGCGCTGGCCGTAATCGCGGCGCCGGCTAGTGCATCAGCCACTGGTTCGGCATCCGGATACGGCTGGCTGCGGCTGGCGCATCTATCACCGAATACGCCAGCCGTCGACGTATACCTGTACTCGGTCGGAAACCCGGCGGCCCGGATCGTCTTGAAGCACGTGGCCTATGGCACCGAGTCGCCCTATGAGCGAGTAGCGAGCGGGGATTACACGGTCGCCATGCGTGCCGTCGGAGCCCTGCCGGGAAGCAAGCCGGTCCTGTCCACACTCGTGCGCGTGGTGCCCGGGCACGCCTACACCGTCGCGGGCATGGGACCGTTCAAGGCACTGCGGTTGCAGGTGCTGGCCGACCGGCTGGCTACGCCGGCCGGGAAGGCACTGGTGCGGGTCATCCAGGCATCCCTGCAGCAGAAGCGGGTGACGGTTCGCCTCGGCAGCGCGACCATTGCCAGTGGGCTTGCCTTCGGCACCGCGACGGGCTACCAGGCGGTTCCGCCGGGCACCCGCACTGTGCGGGTGACTGGCAGCAGCCAGCACGTGTCCGCCAGTGCGGCGATGTCGGCCGGCAGCATCCACGCCATCGTGGTCCTCGATGACCCGGGCCACCTGGTGGTCCAGGTGCTGCAAGATGCGGCCGGCAGCTCGAGCGTCCCGGTGGGCGCCGCGGCCACTGGTCTTGACGGCGCCGCCGCGCGGCCGGGCCCGCCGCTGCTGCCCTGGGTCGCGGCCTCGGCTGCGGGCCTCCTCGTCGCTGCGGGCGGGGCGGCCAGGCTGCGCCGCAGGCAGGCCGGCGCCCATGCCCGCTAGGTGACCGGGCCCGGCCGGGCGGGCACGGCAGCGGCAGTACGGCCGTGCCCGGCCGGGTCACTGGGACGGCACCGGGCGACGGGCCGACGGGACGGGACGGGACGGACCTGGTCGCGACGCCGGGCCCGGGCACGGCGGCGGCCGGTCGCGGCCGGCGTGGCCATGTTCGGAGTGCTGAGCTTTGCTGGCGCGCTAGCCGGCCTCCTAGTAGCTACTCACGAGGGCCGGCCCGCGCTGCAGGCTGGGCGGGCCCCGTCGGTCGCCGTTCCCGTCGGTCACTCCGGGCGGCTACCCGATGCCGCGCGCCCGGTCAGGGTGGCCGCCCCGGCAGAGCTGATCGTTCCGGCCATCGGCGTCAGGTCCGCCCTGACGCGACTTGGCCGAACTGCCGCCGGAACCTTGCAGGTGCCTACCTCGACTGCGGTGGCCGGCTGGTACACCGGCAGCCCGCGACCAGGTGAGCTCGGCGCCGCTGTGATCGCGGGCCATGTGGACTCCTACCGCGGCCCGGGCGTGTTCTTCCGACTGCACCTGCTCCGGCCGCGCGACCTCGTCCTGATCCGGCGGGCGGACGGGTCGCTGGCCGCATTCCGGGTACTGGCCGTGCGCGTCTACCTGAAGACCCAGTTCCCCACCAGCGCCGTCCACGGCCCGGTCCCCGTCGCCGAACTGCGCTTGATTACCTGCGGCGGCACCTTCGACCCGGCTAGCGGGTCATACCTCAGCAATGTGATCGTCTGCGCGGTGGCGGTGCGCTGGCGGGACCGCGTCCAGTAGCGCTACCAGCCGCCGCCCGGCCACCTCGCGGTACGCGTCCTGGACGATCTCCGCGACTTCGGCCCAGTCCACGGCGACGTCCAGCCGCACCCCCAGCCAGCCCCGCGTACCCACATAAGGCGGCACGAAGTAGCGGTCAGGATCCAGCCCGGTGAATTCCTGCTGGCGGCCCGGCGGCGCGGCACACCAGCAGGCCAGCACGTCGTCGTGGTGATGGTCAGCGAAGCAGGCAAACATCTTTCCGGTCCCGGCGAACCACGCGGGCTCGCCATGGCTGGCCCGCTCTGCCGCTTCCGGCAGGCTCATGCAGATCGTTCGCAGCCGGGCTAGCGCGTCGTCACCAGACACCGCCCCATCATCGCGCAACCGCGCCCTAGCCGGTATCGTCACGGCACCGGACGGCGACGGCCGCCGTCCGCGGGCCCCGGCCCGGCAGTGAGGCGAGAGGCAGCCCAGATGGCTCGGGCCCTGCTCAACAGCGCGCTGGCAGGCATGGGCACGACGATCTTCGCCGAGATGTCCGCGCTGGCCGTGGAGACCGGCTCGGTCAACCTCGGCCAGGGCTTCCCGGACACCGACGGCCCGGCCGAGGTGGCGCAGGCAGCCGTGGACGCCATCCTGACCGGACGCGGCAATCAGTACCCGCCAGGGCCTGGCATTCCGGAGCTGCGCCTCGGCGATCAGTGCGCACCAGCAGCGGTTTTACGGGATCGACCTCGACCCTGACAGGCAGGTCCTGGTCACCGCGGGTGCGACCGAGGCCATCGCCGCGGCCATGCTGGCGCTCCTAGAGCCGGGTGACGAGGTCATCGCCCTGGAGCCCTATTACGACTCCTACGCCGCATGCATCGCGATGGCTGGCGCCAGGAGAGTCCCCGTGACTCTCCGACCGCCGCTGTTCCGCCCCGACCTGGACGCGCTCCGGGACGCGGTGACGGATCGCACCAGGCTGATCCTGCTGAACTCGCCGCACAACCCGACCGGCATGGTCGCTACCCGCGAGGAGCTGACGGCGATTGCCGCGCTGGCCATCGAGCGCGATCTGCTGGTGATCACCGATGAGGTGTACGAGCACATCGTCTTCGCGGGCGAGCACATTCCGATTGCCACCCTGCCGGGCATGCGGGATCGCACGGTGACCATCAGCTCGGCAGGCAAGACGTTTTCATTCACCGGCTGGAAGATCGGCTGGGTAACGGGGTCGCCAGAGCTGGTGACCGCCGTCAGGACTGCTAAGCAGTTCCTTACCTACGTCAGCGGCGGCCCGTTCCAGTACGCGATCGCGGCCGGGCTGGCCCTGCCGGACGACTTCTATGCCGCGCTGGGAACCGGGCTGCGACGCCGCCGTGACTTGCTGGCAGCAGGCCTGCGCGATGCGGGATTCGAGGTCTTCACCCCGCAGGGCACCTACTTCATCACCACCGATATTGCCGGCCTCGGCGAGCCTGACGGGCTGGCGTTCTGCCGGAGCCTGCCACATCGCTGCGGCGTCGTCGCTGTCCCGAACGTCGTCTTCTACGACGACCGGCAGGCCGGCCTCAGCCAGGTCAGGTTCGCCTTCTGCAAGCGCGAGAACGTGCTGGCCGACGCCGCAACCCGGCTACGTGGCCTCCGGATCAGCGGCCTGGCGGCTCAGACGGATCATTAGGATGGTCGGTGCGGTCGCCGGCCCCGCTGAGGCTCGCCGGCCCGGCAGGGGACGCTGTGACTAAAGAGGGCACCGTAACTGGAGAGGGCACCGTGACTGCAGACGACGCTGTGACCACAGGCGGCACCGTGATTTCGGACGGCGCTGCCACTCCGGGCGGTGCCGTGAGTGCTGCGCAGAACGGCGAGCCCGGGCCGGCCGCTGCCCGCGTCTACCAGGCGGCCAGGCAGGACAAGCCGTGGGGCCACGAGATCATCTTCGCCGCCGTCGAGGGCAAGTACGTCGGCAAGGTCATCCACGTCACCGCCGGTCATTCCCTTAGCCTGCAGTACCACCTGCAGAAGGAGGAAACCATCAGCGTGCTGTCAGGCGCCGCGCTGTTCGAGTACGGGCCGTCCGCCACGGAGCTGACAGGCAAGCATTTCGGCCCTGGTGACACCATCCACCTGCCGCCTGGCGCTGTGCACCGGGTGACGGCGATCACCGACCTCACGTTCGCTGAGGCTTCGTCCGCGCAGCCAGGCTGGCGGGAAGATGTCGTCCGACTGGAGGACAGGTACGGCCGGACAGGCACCAGCGCGCCCTAGCGCAGAAGATCCGGCTCGGAGATGACGAACCGCGCCTCAATCGTCGCCCGCACCTGCTGCCGCGCAGGCGAGAGATCGAAGACGGGCTCATCTTGCGGCGTCGCCCTCGGCCGGTGCGGCAGCCGGGCTGACGACGCTGACAGCGGTCGCGGTTCAGCCGGACTGCGCGCCTCGGACAGCAGATGCGCGTCAGCCAGCTCGATCAGGCCCGCCAGCTGACTGCCCACTGCGGCGGCATAGTCACGAGCTCGCTGGATTGCGTCCGAGACGGCCGCGATGCGGGCTTCACGGTAGACCGGGCTGTCCGGTCGCAGGTTCCACCACGGACCGCCGACCTCAGTCATTTCCGGCTTCGAGAGCTCGGCCATCAGCTCACCCAGCCGCTCGAAGCCGGTCACGGTGACCGCGTAGTGAATGACGCCGTGATAGCCGGCCGGCTGCTCGTTACCGGGCCTGGCCGGAAGCTGCGGATTCAGCCGCGGTCCCGATGACTCGGTCTTCTCGATGACCTCGGCAAATTCGCCGAGGATCCGGTCCACGATCGCCCCGCGCTCGGTCAGCATGCGCCTGGCGTCCGACCGCACGAGCGCGGTGGCGGCGACGCTGACCTCAATCCTGGCAATCTCTGGCTCGACCTCGTGCGATATTTCTCCGCGGACGGCAACGACCGGGCCAGTGTGCATGGAGTACTCCAGGAAGCGACTGGTGCGACGTTATCGCGACACAGCGGCCACCGAAAGGTAAACCGGCGAAGAACGGATCAGCCGGGCCGGGCGCACGCTGATGCGAGTTTGCGCACGCCCGGCGGCTCGGCCCGATCAGCCGGTGTAGGAGTACGGGATCGCCGCGAGCTCGCTCCCGCCCGTCTGCTGGAACGGCCCGACTGGGTACTGAATCGGCACGAAGCTGTCCACGTACAGCATCCCGGAGACCGGCCCGGTGCCGCTGAGCGTGATCGTGATCGAAGCGGTAGCGCCAGCCGGTACCGTTACCGGGCTGAAGGTGCCGAGCGTCGCCAGGTGCACCGAGGCGTACCAGAAGTCCTGGGTACTGGACCCGAAGGCCGTGTCGAAAGGCGCCGTCGCGACCGTGGCCTTCAGCGTGACGTTCTCGTGGCTGGCTGCCGCAGTGCGGAAGCCGCCGGCCGCCGCAGGTGCGGGTACTGCGGACCAGGCGCCTGGCGTAAGCGGACCCTGGGCACCACCGCGAGCGACCGTCACCGATGGCGCTCTCGCGCCGCCCGCCGCGGCAGGCTGGTAGGACGCGATGTCCGGGTCGCCGATCAGCGGGCTGAGGTCGAACGTGAACGGACGCGCCGCCGCCGTCTTGGTCGTGACGGTAACGCTGCTGGACTCGGTCGGTACCAGCCACGCAGGCGGGCTAGCGGTGGCGCTCATCGGCACCCGCGCGGTGTTATCGCTGAGCGAGCTCAGCACGTACGCCTTCGATCCGCCAAGCCGCGGGTCCAGGAAGATGTCCTGTGTCGCGCCCGTGGTGTTCTTGACATGGATCGTGAACGTCCCGCTGGTGGAGGGCAGGCCGGTCACTGCGGCGCCCGGCGTCAGGCTGATGCTGCCGGTGTAGGGATCAGAGAGCTCGTTGCCGGTCGGGTCCACGAACTCCACCACCAGCGTCCAGGTGCCCGGCTGGACGTTCACCGCCGACGACGACGAGGTCAGCTGGCCGGAGAAGCCGCTGGCCGAGCTGGAGGCGTACTGGTTGGAGCCGTAGCCGTCGATCTCGCCAGCCGGGTCCACCAGATAGGTGTTGACCAGGTTCTGCGGGTCGTTGGCCAGGTGCACCCAGGCGGTGATGTCCTGGTTGGTGGCCGACGGGACGCTGAACTGGTAGAACGCGAACTGGCCGGGCCCGCGGCCGTTGCCGCCGGTGACGTTGCCGCTGAAGCTGCCGCTAGCTGGCGCGCCGGTCAGGTGGACGAAGCTGCGCAGCAGCACCGGGATCGTGCTGCCCCCGTGGCCAGCGTTCAGCACCACCGAGCCCGCCAGGTCGCCGGGCGAGGCCGGCGTCGGCACCGACAGTGTCACTGGCGCGGACTGCTCGCCCTTGGCCAGCGTCAGCGTGGTCTGGCTGAGTACGCCGAACGACACGAGCTGCTGGGTGCTGACCGTCACGTGGACGGTACCCGTGGTGCCATCCAGGGGCTGGCCGCCGACGGGCCCGAAGACGACCGCGGTCCACCGGCCTGGTGCCGGACGGATCACGTCCTCGTTCCCTCTCCGGGTGAGGCCCTGGGGCAGCGAGCTCGCCGCGAACCTGCCCTTCGGATCGACAAGGATCATGGTCAGCGGATACGTGACCTGCGAAGAGTTGATCTTGGCTGGGAAGGCCATCGCCGCGTTGAGCCGCTGCTGTCCGGACGGAACGGTGAAGTGAAACTCGCCGTAGTTGTCCTTGAAGCCGGCGAAGTCGGTGAAGTGGCCGCTGTGCGCATTGGAAATCGTCACGGTGCCCTGCTGCACGTTGCTCACCGGGCCGAGAGCGCGGGTCGACAAGTGCACTGTCTGGGCGCTGGAACCGGTGTTGGTGACCGTGAAAGTGCCCGACTCGGGCGTGCTCGGGTAGTCCTGGATGTCGATCTGCCCTGGCCGCTGGTCGAGCGGATTCGCGGCATTCAGGCCTGATACGGCGGTCACGCTGGTCTGCAGGGTGTCCCCGGTGGCAGCAGCGGGCTTGGCGTAGGACTCGGCGAGCTGCACGGCCTTGTAGGCGTTCAGCAGGCCAGCACCCTGCTCGTCGCCAGGAGCGCCGAGGTCGGTAGCCGAGCTCATGATGATCTGCTTGATCACCGCGGGCGCAGGCGTATGGCCAGCGTGCGTCTTACGGAAGGCCTGAATAACGAGCGCGGCCACGCCGGAGGTCAGCGGCGCCGACTGGCTCGTCCCGCCGGTGAGCTGCACGTCCGATGGCTTGCCCGTGTCGTTGCGGCAGTCCGGATACAGGCTGCTGCTCGCAGTACAGGAGGTGAAGCTGGAGTCACCGGGAGCCACCAGGTCGATTCCCGTACCGGTGGTGCTGAAGCCGCTGGAGCTGATGTTGCTGATGTTGTCGTCCAGCCAGCCGGTCCGGCCGAACTTGTCGGCCTCCAGGTAGTTGGACATCGCATAGGCACGGAAGTCGGTGCTGGCGCCCACCGAGATGACGTTCGGATCGGTGGCGGGCGAGCCGATGGTGTTCGTACCGGGCGAGGAATCGCCGCTGGAAACGACGACTGTGATGCCGGCCTTCACTGCGGCGTCGTCGAACTTCTTGATCGCATCGAGCGACGTGTCCGGGATGCCGTTGCTGCCGAACGACTCGTTCAGCACGTTGACCCGCTTCACCACGGTCGCGTAGTTGATCGCGTCCAGGAAGGCCGATGTCGTCGTGGCATTCCGGACTCCGTAGACGCGCAGGCCCTCCAGGCTGACGCCCGGCGCGACCCCCTCGATCCTGATATCGCACGGAGCGGGCAAGGACTGTGCGCTGAAATGCTGCACGTTGTAAAGGTGGCGGCCCTGGCCGGCGATGGAGTTCGCGTCGAGGAAGGCCTCTCCGCCGGCTCCGCTGGTGCCCAGCGTGCCGTCTCCGGTGAAGTCCCGGTACTGCGTGAAGACCGACTTGCCGTTGGCCTTGATGAAGTTCACGTTGTGGATGTCGATGCCGTCCGCAATGTAGGCGACGGTGACGCCCTTGCCGGTAAATCCGAGCGAGCGCGCCGTCTTCGCATTCCTGGCCAGCGACTGGGTGCCGGTGACCTGGAGCGCCTGCGGCTCCAGCTGCGCGTTGCCGTGACCCAGGCAGGCGCCGGGCAGCGGCTTGATCGTCGCGGCGGCGGCCCCGGCGCTGGCCGGCGCCGTGGTGGCTGACGGGCCCGCGGTGGCTGACGGGCCCGCGAAGATGGCATCCGGGATGACGCTGGCGACGGCCGGGTTGGCCTTCAGCCGCGCCTCCTCACCAGTCGACACGGTCGCTGCCAGGGCGTTGACCAGCCGGTAGCCGACGACGTGCGTCGCGTGCACCTGCGAGAGCTCGTGGACCAGGCCGTCCTGGCTGGCCGCGATCGCGGCCGACCGGGCCGCCAGCTGGGGGCGGGCACTAGACCGGACGGCAGGCTCGTTCTTCAGGAAGACGATCACGCGCTGGCTGACACCCGCCGACAGCGCCGTGGCCTGAGCGGCGGTCAGCGGCCGCTGCGGCAGCCCAGCACTGGCGTGCAGGCCGGTCTCCGGCGCCAGGCCGGCCGCCGATATCGCGCCGGTCACCGGCGCCGCCACGGCAGCACCGGCCTGAGCGACGGCCAGGGTGGTGGCCGCGACCGCCACTACGCCGGCCGCTGCCTTGCCGCGAGCGCGCGCAGCCCTGGTGAAGAACGATCGGTGCATCAGGAAAGCCTTACGATTACCGCGGCATAACTGGCCGCTGCGTGAAAAACCCCAGGTCGGGGACGCTATCAGAGTTGCCCGGATTAGTGGCTAATACAGCCTTAAGAAGCTCTGTGAGCTATCTGATTGTTACTGACGATTTTTCGGACGACCGGCCGTCTAGCACCCGGAAGATCTCTATCCACTGGTCCGGGCTCACGAAGGCGACGACGGTCCGCCGCTCGACGCCCGCACTGGCGCATGCCGCCGCGACCTTGTCCGGCGGATAGGTCCGCCGTAGCGAGGCTTGCACGGACCCGCCGACCCCGCTGAATCCGGCCTGCACCAGGCGCCGGTAGGCAGCCTGCCGAGCCGGGCTGATCAGCGGCTCGGCCCGGCGCTCAAGCTGCAGGATGCCGGCATCGACGCGTGGCACCGGCCGGAACTGGGTCCTGGCGATCGTTCCCTTCAGCGCCCAGCGAACCTGCGGCCAGGTGCTCACCGTGAGCAGGCTCCACCGGCCATATCCGCCTGCCCGCTTGCGAGCGTATTCCAGCTGGGTAATCAGCGTCGCGACGGTGAGGCGGCGCGCGTGCAGGCACCAGTCGATGATCGGCGAGGTAAGCGAGAACGGAGCGTTCCCGACGACCTGAAACTGGCGCGCGGGTGGCCGGGCTGTCAGGAAGTCGCGCATGACGATCTTGACCTGCGGGCGCTCACCGACCCTGGCTGCCAGCCGGCCAGCCAGGCTCTCGTCCACCTCGTACGCAACGATCTCAGCGAACATTCCCGCCAGCCGGGTGGTCAGAATGCCCTCCCCGGCCCCGACCTCCAGGCACAATCCAGCTGGGTCGGCACGGACGGTCCTGAGGAACTGCCGCGCCGCGTCCGGGTTGCGCAGGTAGTTCTGCGACAGCTCGCGGCGCCGCTGGTCGCGCTCGGTTCGGCCTCCGGCGGCCCGCCTCGGCTGGTGCCGCCCGGAGGTATCCATCGCACCAGCGTACTGACGGCAGCGGCGGCGGTCCGGCTGGCCTGCTCGTTCTGCTCGCGTCGCGCAGCGACAGAATGAACGATGAGCACGTAAGCAAAGCACTGCGGGCGCGGCTTTTGTTTACGTCTTCCTGGTCGGTCGCAGCAGAGGAGCCATCGCATGCGGTACGCCGCTTTCCTGCGCGGCATCAACGTCGGCGGGCGCAACAAGGTGCCGATGGCTGAGCTGCGCGCCCTGCTCACTGAGCTCGGCTACACCGACCTCGCCACTCACCTGCAGAGCGGCAACGCGGTTTTCAGCTCGCGGGCAGGGCCGGCCGCGCTAGAGCGGGACATCGCCGACGCTGTTGCGGCCAGACTGGGTGTGAACTGCGCCGTGATGGTGCGGACCGGGCAGGAGATAGCGGCCGCTGTGCGCGGCAACCCGCTGGGCGGCGAGCCCGAGAACCCGTCACGTTACTTCGTCGCCTTCCTCGCCAAGGAGCCTGCAGCCGCGGCTCTCGCAGCACTCGATGGTGTCCGCTTCGAACCTGACGCGCTCTGGGTTCGCGGGCGCGAGGCCTACCTGTGGTGCCCGGCAGGCGCAGCTGACACCAGGCTGACCAATACCGCGCTGGAGAAACTGCTCGGCGTCGCCGCGACAGCTCGCAACTGGAATACGGTGACGAGGCTGGCCACCATGACGAGCGGCTGACCAGGCAGCTGCCGCCATAGCGGACGGGAACGGGGACGCGTGAGCGCTACTCCTCGCTGATGCGACGCTGTCGCTTGAGCTGAGAGCGGCGCTGCTTCTCGGCCAGGCGTCGCTCGACGGCACCGCGGGTGGGCCTCGTCGGCCTGCGCGGCGGACGCGGCGGGGCCGTCGCCTCGGTCAGCAGCGTGCTGAGCCTGGTGGCGGCGGCCTCCCTATTGCGGAGCTGGGAACGGTACTCGCTGGCGGCGACCGTGATCACGCCGCCGGACAGCCGCCCAGCCAGGGCACCGAGCGCCCGCTCCTTCAGCACTGGGGGCAGCGCGGCGGAACCGGCCAGGTCGTAGGAAAGCTCAGCCTGGCTGTCCGTCGTGTTGACCGACTGCCCGCCAGGACCCTGGGAGCGGGAGAACCGCCAGGACAATTCCTCTGGCGGGATCGTGATACCGCGCACCGTGACCTCCAGGTTCACGGCAACTCCGGCACGCGGGCGGCAACTGCGGGCATGAATCCTGCTTATCACAACGCTCATTCAGTGCGATTCCGTAGCCGGTTAATCACAATCCGCTACGTTGCCGTGCTTCATCAGCGAGAATTCCTCCCGTCGGCTGCAACAGGGGAGAAACGATGATGGATGGGGAACCGACCAGGGGGCACCGCAGGGCGATCCTGGCAGTCATGGCCGGGACGGCCTGCCTGGGGCTGAGCGCGTGCGGCGCGTCAGCGGGGTCAACGCCCGGAGAGGTCACCGGGCCGAGTGCGACGATCCCGGCGGCCACCCACAAGCTCTGTAATGGGATCTCGGCAGCCATGGCGAGCATGGCCGGCCAGAACCCGACTAGCAAGATGACGCTCCCGCAAGCGCGGCATATGCTCGACAGCCTGCTGAACAACGGGATCAAGAACTTCACCGCACTGGAGAGCCAGGCGCCCGGCGACCTCAAGAAATCGATCACGTCGGTCGTGACGGACCTCAGGAGTTACGAGGCAACGACGATGCAGGCCAGATCGGTGAAGGACCTGCTGGACTCAACGGTGAAGGCTAGCCCCATCGAGAAGAAGGCTTACCAGGCGATCCTCGGTTACGCAGCGACGTCGTGCTAGCGGCGGCCGGCTAGCGAGGCGCACACGGGCCCGCAACTTGATAACGTCGCGGTCGTCCGGGCATGCCCGTCAGGGTCATCGGCCGCCCGGACAGACCCCGGCCTGGAGAGCAGACTATGAGTGGTTTCAAGAAGTTCCTGATGCGCGGCAACCTGATCGACCTCGCGGTCGCGGTGGTGATCGGCGTTGCCTTCAACGCGATCGTGCAGGCATTGGTGGCAGACCTGATCACGCCGCTGATCACCGCCGCTGGCGGTACGCACCAGAACTTTGCGAAGCTCTCGTTCACGCTGCACGGCGCGGTATTCACCTACGGCGCGGTGCTGAATGCCGCTGTATCGTTCCTGGTCATCGCGGCCGTCGTCTACTACCTGATCGTCGCGCCGGCCGCCAGGCTGTCAGCGGTCTCCGCCCGGAAGCAAGCCGCGACGACGCGAGAGTGCCCGGACTGCCTGAGCCAGATCCCGGTGGCCGCGCGCAAGTGCATGTACTGCACCAGCGAGGTGCCGCCGGTCCCTGCTCCGGCGTCCGATGTCCCGGCACCGCGCCGCGCACGACACAGTTACCTGGCCCCCGAGTGAACGTGCTGCGCCCATCCTGAGCGCGCCGGCCGGTTATCGCTGTCATTTGGCGTCCGCGTAGCAGTCGACGACGGCGGTCGTCATCGGGAACGTCACTGCTGTCGGACCGAAGATCAGGTCCGTGGCAGCAGCTGCGGCACCCTCGATGGCGGTGACCACCTCGGCCGCCCTCGCGGCCGGACTGTGCACAATCACCTCGTCATGCTGGAAGAACACCAGCTGCGGACGGGGGTCGCCAAGGTGAGCGAGCTTCCCGCGCAAGGTGGCCAGCAGCACCAGAGCCCAGTCCGCGGCACTCGCCTGCACGACGAAGTTGCGGGTGAACCGCCCGCGAGCCCGCGCCGCCGCGCCCGCACCAGGATCTCGCTCTAGCTCGGGGTCGACCGCCTCAGCCGTCGTCGCGAGCCAGGCGGCCGACGGGGGCGGGCAGGTCCGGCCCAGCACGGATCTGACCACGCGACCTTCCTGCCCGGCCCGCGCCGCGCTCTCGACGAACGCCGAAGCCTGCGGGAACCGCCGCCGGAACAGCGCCAGCGACTGGCCACCGTCGCCGCCAGTGCCGCCGTACATGGCCGACAGCAGCGCCACCTTCGCGGTGGCCCGGTCCGCTCCGATGACCGTCGCCACCGCCTCGTAGAGGTCACCGGCAGCCGCCGCCTGCGCGAAGACCCTGTCCCCCGCGAGCGCCGCCAGGATGCGCGGCTCGAGCTGGGCAGCGTCGGCTACTACGAGTGTCCAGCCATCATCTGCCTGCACGGCCGCGCGCAACAGCTTGGGAATCTGCAAGGCGCCGCCACCGCGAGACGCCCAGCGACCAGAGACAACCCCGCCTACCACGAACTCGGGCCTGAACCTGCCGTCTGTGACCCAGGTGTCCAGCCACGACCAGCCGTTGGCAGTATGCAGCCGGGCGAGTTCCTTGTACTCGAGCAGCAGCGGGATGACCGGATGATCCACCTCGCGCAGTACCGCGGACCGGGTAGAGGGAACCCGGATCCCGCTGGCCGCCAGCGCGCGTAGTAGTTGCGCAGGCGAATCGGGGTTCACGGGTCGCACTGCACCAAGGGCCGCCGAGATCTGAGCAGCGAGGGCGCTGAGCCTGGCTGGGCGCAGCTGCGGGCCGGCGGCCGCCGGCGGCCGCGCACCGAGCTGCTCTGCCAGCAGTCGCTGGTGCACGTCGGCCCGCCAGGGCAGCCCGGCCGCGGTCATCTCGGCAGCTGCCAGCGCACCGGCCGACTCCGCGGCCGCTAGCAGACCGAACCGCGCTGCATTCGGGTCCGCGCCGATGCTAGTGAGCTGATCCGCATGAACGCTGATGACGTCGTCCATGACGGCCTGCAAGTCGGGCTCGCCCGGCTGGCCGGGATCGAACAACAGCTGTGCCCGTTCGGACGCGGCGCGGGCGGACGCGGGCGGCTCCGATAGCCGGGCCACGGCGGCAGCGACCGGCTCGATGCCCGCCGGGCCGTCCCGCCCCTGCAGCAGCGCCGAGATCAGCCGGATGTCATGACAGCGCGCGACCGGGACGCCCGCTCGCAGCAGCGCGGGATAGACCTGCTCAGCCGACGGCCATACCCAGCGCACGTCACCGCCAGCCTCCAGACCGGCAACGGCCGCCGGGAGGTCAGGCACGCGCTGGGCCGGCTGAGCCTTGGCCCCGTCGTCGCCTAGCCTGCACAGCAGGCCCGTCCGGCCCGGACCAGGCACCAGCGCAATCCGCACAACCTGATTGTGCGGCATCCCGCCGACACTGCGTCCCCGGCGGCCATCGGACGGCCTACGGTCATCGCGCCTGCCCAGCCGGCGTACCGCAAGCGGCATGGGGCACCGCGATGCCGGCGCGGCCGGCCCGCAGGCGCGGGTACTACACAGCCGTGTCCGCTGCCGCCTGCTGGCGATCGTCGTCCTGACCCCAGCCGCCAGCCTCGTGTGCGCCTCGCTGCGACCGACGCGAGCGACTCAGCCTGGACACTGTCAGCGGTACTGCCCGGTCGAGCTCGTCGCCGACAGTCCCGTCAGCGTTCTCGTCGCTGCCAGCCACGTCCGGGTCCGGTCGTCCGGTGCCCTCGGGCTGGTACTGCGGCGGAAAGCCCTGGTACCTCGGCCCGCAATAACCGGGCCCCTGGCTAGGCCCGTCATGGTCTTCGCCATCGATCGGAAGCGGGGGCAGCGGCGCTAGCTCCTCAGCTGGTACGACCGCAAGCGGCTCGGCTTCGCGCTCGGCCCGTGGCCTGAGCTCTGCAACGGCTGGCTGAGCCAGCCAGCGCCGGTCAAGGCCCTCGCTTGCGGCTGGCTCACGCTCGGCTGATTCACTTCCGGCCTGCTCCGGTGCGCCTGGCTCGGCATGCTCAGCCACGGAAGCTGACTCAGCCACGGAAGCTGACTCAGCGGCGGAAGCTGACTCAGCCGGGCAAGGGGCCTGAACCGGTACCAGGAGGCGATCGTCGGCCGGGACGGATAGTGCCGGGTAGCTTGCGGTCGCGGCACCAGCGGCCGAGCGACGCCAGTCGGTCAGCTCGGCGTGCACAGGTCCGACGCAATCGTGGCCGTCGAGCAAGGCGGCAAGCAGCTCTGCCTCCTCCGCTCCCACCCCGAACACGACTCGAGGCTGTCCCCATGGCTCCTCGAGGGAATAGCCGACATAGCTCGACACCGGCGTTGGCGGTAGCGCATCGAGACCATGCTGGCTGCGCCATTGCCCCCACGCGCGCTCCAGTGCGATCGCCGCACGCTCCGCACGCTGCACTAGACCCGGATCACGCATAGCGCGTACCTCCCCCTCCCCACGGCGCCGCACCTTCCGCTCAGGAGCGGATCCCCAGGGACGCAACGCACTCACCTACGCACACGGTCTGGCTGTATTGGTGATGCACGGACGTCACGCGGGCCGCCGGGGCGCCGGGCTACGGCGGCACGTGCCCTCAGTATCGCGTCGCGATGCTGCCCGCAGGGGAGATTACGAAAAGTTGTTATGCGGCTACAAACGGTTAGCTCGATATTTCCCGACCCGGACCGGTAGATGGCAGCGAGCCGAGGTAGACCGCGAGCTTTCCGCGCGGATCTGGTGCCCCGAAGACAGGCAGCGGCGGCCGGACAGCAAGCACATGTGTGAAGGTCGGCTGGCGCCGGCGGCACACTCCACGTGTCGGCCTGGCCGAGGCGAAATGGCCCGGTCCCAGCCGGGCCTGCCGATCTTGCTAGGAATCCTGCTGATGCTGCCTCAGGCAGCTCCGCCTCTGGATCGCTGTCCAGATGGCCGGATCGACCCCGGCTTCCGCTGACCGATGCCCATCATCGCATCGAACGCGAAGCGCGCCCCCCGATGCGGTGTGCTGGCCGCCGGGGCCGACCCCCCCAATGTGGTTGGCTACTGGCCGCTGGCTGGCTGGAACGCCAGCAAGGCGGCCGTGCCTCATTCCGAGCGCTGCTGCGGGATTCCCGCCAGAAGGGCGCGGACCTCAGTCTCCCGGTACCGGCGATGACCGCCGAGCGTCCGGATCGACGTGAGCTTGCCTGCCTTCGCCCACCTGGTAACTGTCTTCGGATCCACCCTGAACATTGTTGCGACTTCTGCAGGCGTAAGCAGCGGCTCAGCCTCTGGTGTACGTGCTGACATTGTGACGGCCTCTCCTCCTGGACCGGTACTGCGATCCCTACTTCTGTTGCTGTTCGTGGCTCGTTATGTGAGCCTGCCTCGGATGTCCCATATGGTCCACTCAGACCATATTGCCATCACCAGCGGTGACAAGTCGACAACCGGGAGCAAAGTTTCTTTTGCGAGTCGCCGCGATGCGCCGCTGCAACTTGTCACGCTGCGTGATTCTAGCGACACGCACCGTCGCAACGGGCGGATTCGGAAAAGTCATCCGCGCCTCCCATCAGCTACTTAGCTCGATTGCCGCCACGTCCTACACACCCCTGTCTAGCTGGGCCGATCTCCTCCAGGTCGGCACCTTAAGGGGCTTGATCATGGCCGGGGCCCGGTTATGGCTCCCCGGCGCTGGCGGGCTCTCCCTCCCTCCGGACGCGCTCCCCAGCACTGCGAGCCGGTCCCCTACCGGTACGCTCGCTGGCCGATAGCAGGACGCTCCGTGTGGTTGCATGACACCTAAGTTGTTTCCATGCAACCGGCCCGAGTCCTGTCTTAATTCCCGTACTTCGGCCAGATAATCGGCTTCAGGCGATTTCAGCCGAAGCAGTTCGCCGCCGAGCAACTCTCGGTGACGGCATCGCGACGCTGCGATGTGCTCCCACAGGGACAGTTGCCGGAACTCCGGCACTTGTCGCGTAATAGGCAGCATGACTAATCGTGACATGCCGTACCCGTCCCGGCAAACCCTTACGCGCCGGTAGTCCTGTCACTGCGCCCAGCCGACCGCTCAGCCCGCTATAGGCTGGTTGCCGAATCCCGCGCCAACGGAGATGCGGGGCACCGATTCGGGAGTTCACCGAAGTGACCACAGTCTTTGGGGCCGGGCTCGCAGCTGGCCAGTCGGGCCACGAGCAAGTCGTCTTCTGCCAGGACAGTCAGTCCGGGTTGCGCGCCATCATCGCCATCTACTCGACCGCGCTCGGGCCGGGGCTGGGCGGCACGCGCTTCTATCCGTACGCCAGCGAGGACGCGGCGCTTGCGGACGTGCTCAACTTGTCCAAGGCAATGGCATACAAGAATGCTCTCGCCGGTCTCGACCTCGGTGGCGGTAAGGCCGTCATCATCGGCGATCCCGCGACCCTGAAGTCCGAGGCACTGCTGCGGTCCTATGGTCGCTTCGTCGAGTCCCTTAGCGGCCGTTACATCACCGCCTGCGACATCGGCACCTACAGCGAGGACATGGACGTCATCGCCAGGGAATGCAGCTACGTGACCGGTCGCACCGTACCGAACGGCGGGGCCGGCGACTCGTCCGTGCTGACGGCATTCGGCGTCTTTCAGGGCATGCGGGCCGCGGCCGAGCACGTCTGGGGAACTACCAGCCTCAGCGGCAAGACCGTCGGCATCGAGGGCGTCGGCAAGGTCGGGCACCGGCTGGTGGACCATCTCATGGAAGACGGCGCCCGGGTAGTGATCTTCGACACCAGTCACCCGGCGACGGAACAGGTGCTAGCCCGGCATCCGGCTGTGACTGTGGCTGGCACCCGGTCCGAGCTGCTGGCCAGATCGCTCGACGTGTACTCGCCATGCGCGCTTGGCGGCGCCGTCGACGACGACACCGTCAGCGCACTGGGCAGTGTCAAGGTAATCTGCGGCGGCGCGAACAACCAGCTCGCGCATCCGGGCGTGGAGAAGACCCTGGCTGACCTCGGGATCGTGTATGCGCCCGACTACCTGGTCAACGCCGGCGGCGTCATCCAGGTGGCCGACGAACTGCACGGCTTCAGCTTCGAGCGGGCTAAGGCCAGGGCAGCTCAGATCCTGGGCACGACCAGGAAGATCCTGGCCCTGGCTGACTCCGAGGGCGTGCCGCCCGCCGTGGCGGCGGACCGGCTGGCGGAGCGGCGGATCGCCGAGATCGGCAGACTGCGCGGGATTTACCTGGGCCGCTGATCTATTTCGGCGGAATCATCGGAGGCGCCCGGCGCCCAAAGCAGGTACGGTTGTACCTGTACGTCAGGGCGAGCGCGTCCCGCTCCGGTGGCGAAGCGGCGGCGGGTTAGCCTTGTGTGCACGAAACCGCGTGCATTGGTGTGGTAACGGGCACTTGAGAGTGCGGTGACCAGGAACCCATCGGGTTCCGTACGTTAAAGGGGGTCGAGCCAATGGGGCGCGGCCGAGCCAAGGCCAAGCAGGTCAAGGTGGCACGCCAGCTGAAATACAGCGGTGGCGGTACCGACCTTGACCGACTGCGGGCTGAGCTGGGCGTCGACGCGGACACCGAGCGCGCTAACGGAGATTCCGCTTACGCGGACCTTGGCGATCGCTATGACGCGGACGACGACTCGGCGCTTGATGACGACGGCGAAGACGAGGACTGGGACTCCGACGAAGGTTTCGGCGAGCACAGTGTGGCAGGAGCCCACGGCCGCTGAGCACCGCCCGGCTGGCCTCAGCGGAGTCGCACCGCCGGCCGGTCTCAGCCGATCGGGCAGTCCGGCCGCCCTCAGCGAGATCGCGGGTCACGCGTTCGCGATGTCAGCCGGGATGGTTTCCGGTCAGCAGGGCGTGTCCGGTCCCGGATGTAACTTCGCCGACCAGCCACGCTGGCACGCCACGCTCGGCGAGCAGCCGCAGCCCGCGATCCGCGTCCGCAGCCGCGATGACAGCGACCATGCCGACGCCCATGTTGAAGACATTCTCCATCTCGGCCTGCGGCACCTTGCCGTGACCGGCTAGCAGACCGAATACGGCGGCTGGCCGCCAGCTCGCTCGTTCCAGCACAGCATCTGCGCTGGCCGGCAGAACCCTGGCCAGGTTGGCCGCCAGCCCGCCGCCGGTTATGTGGGCGAAGGTCCGCACCGCGCAACTGTCGGCCAGAGCCAGGCAGTGCCGGGTGTAGATGCGCGTTGGCGTCAGCAATTCCTCGCCGAGGCTCTGGCTGAGCTCGGCAGGCTGGGCGTCCAGGTCCAGTCCGGCTCCGGGCGCGTCGATGATGGCGCGGACGAGCGAGAAGCCATTGGAATGCAGGCCCGAAGACGCCATCGCGATGACCACGTCGCCGGGCTGCACGCGCTCGGGGCCAAGCAGCCGGTCGGCGTCCACCACCCCGGTCGCGGCCCCGGCCAGGTCAAAGTCGTCCGGCCCGAAATGACCCGGATGCTCCGCAGTCTCACCACCGACCAGGGCACAGCCGGCTTGCACGCAGCCCTCGGCGATGCCAGCGACGATCGCCGCGACGCGCTCCGGATCGACCCGGCCGCAGACCAGGTAGTCGGTCATGAACAGCGGCTCCGCGCCGCACACCGCCAGGTCATCGACCACCATGCCGACGAGATCCTGGCCGATGGTGCCGTACTGCCCGAGCCGCTGCGCCAGTACGACCTTGGTGCCGACGCCGTCGGTCGAGGTTGCCAGCAGCGGCCGCCGCATGCCCACCAGCTTGGACGCGTCGAAAAGCCCGGCAAACCCGCCGATACCACCGATGACCTCCGGGCCAGCGGTTCTGGCCACCGAGGCGCGCATCAGGTCCACCGCCCGGTCCCCCGCTGCGATGCTCACCCCGGCTGCCGCGTAGCTGACCGAAGGCGTGCTGTCACCCTGGCCCCGAGCCGGGCCCTGGCCGGTCAACGCAGTGCCTCCCGGCGAGAGCCGGCCGGCTCAAGCAGGTGCTTGCCCTTCTCGTCCTCAGCCACCGGGATGGGGTACTCGCCGTCGAAGCACGCGCGACACAGCCGGTCGGCAGGCACGGTGGTGGCCTCGATGAGCCCGGCGAGCGACACGAAACCCAGCGAGTCGGCGCCGATAGATTCCTTGATCTCCTCGATGGTCAGGTTGCCGGCCATCAGCTCGGCCCGGCTGGCGAAGTCGATCCCGAAGAAGCAAGGCCAGGCCACCGGCGGGCTGGAGATCCGGACGTGCACCTCCGCCGCCCCTGCCTCGCGCAGCATCGCCACGATGGCGCGCTGAGTATTGCCACGGACGATCGAATCGTCGACCACCACTAGTCGCTTCCCGGCGATGGCCTCCCGCAGCGGGTTGTATTTCAGCCGGATGCCGCGTTGCCTGATGGTCTGGCTCGGCTGGATGAAGGTGCGGCCCACGTAGGAATTCTTGACCAGCCCCTGCCCGTACGGAATGCCGCTGGCCTGCGCGTAGCCGATCGCGGCCGGGGTACTCGACTCCGGGACGGGGATGACAAGGTCCGCGTCGGCCGGGTACTCGGCCGCCAGCCGTTTGCCCACGGCCACCCGTGCGGATTGCACGCTTATCCCCGCGATGGCGGTGTCCGGCCTGGCCAGGTAGACGTATTCGAAGAGGCAGCCTTTCGGTGCCGGGGGCGCGAAGGTGTGCGACCGGACGCCCTGCTCATCGATAGCCACCATCTCGCCAGGCTCGATCTCCCGGACGAAAGCGGCCCCGACGATGTCGAGCGCCGCCGTCTCGCTGGCAACCACCCAGCCCCTGGCTACCCGGCCGAGCACCAGCGGGCGGAAGCCCTGCGGGTCGCGGGCGGCGTACAGGGTCTGCTCGTCCATGAAGACAAGCGAGAAGGCACCGCGCACCAGTGGAAGCGCCGCCAGCGCCGCTGCTTCCACGCCGGGATGCGTGCTCGTGCCGTTGCCGTTGCCGCCGAGATCGGTCGCGGCGAACAGGGCCGTCAGCACGTCGGTGTCGGACGTGGCCCGCCCGGCCAGGGCGGCGGCCTGGCCGCCGAGCAGCGCGGTCAGCTCCAGCGTATTGATCAGGTTGCCGTTGTGGCCGAGCGCCAGGCTGGCCGACGGGGTAGCACGGAAAGTGGGCTGGGCGTTCTCCCAGACCGACGAGCCGCTGGTGGAGTACCGGCAATGGCCGACCGCGATATGGCCCTGCAGGGTGTTCAGCACCGACTCGTCGAAGACCTGCGCAACCAGGCCCATGTCCTTGTAAACGACGATCCTGCTGCCATCGCTTACCGCGATGCCAGCCGACTCCTGGCCGCGGTGCTGGAGCGAGTACAGGCCGTAATAAGCAAGCTTGGCTACGTCCTCGCCGGGTGACCATACGCCGAACACGCCGCAGGCGTCTCGCGGCGGCTGATCTGCTGGGTCGGGATCATGTGACAACAGGCCATCGGGCTTAATCACCAGCTAATTCTAGTGACTCGCTGGCCTGTCGGAGCCGTTGGCCGCCACCGGCAGGTAGGAAGAGATGTCGGATCGCTGACCGCTGGCCAGCAGCCGCCCGGTTGCCAGCGCTCCGGCCCAGTCCAGCTGACCGGTGGCCAGGCGCAGCCAGGTCATCGGATCGGTCTCCACCACGTTCGGCGGTGTCCCGCGGGTATGCCGCGGGCCGGGAATGCACTGGATCGCGGCAAAAGGCGGGACCCGTACCTCGACAGTCCGGCCAGGTGCCTGGTCCGCCAGCAGCCGCAGCGTGTAGCGGACCGCCGCCCGCAGCGCGGCGCTGGCCGGCTCACAACCGGCGGCGACCGCCGCCTGCACGCTCGCCAGGCTGGCCTGGCCCAGGGCCCGCTCAGTCACCAGGCCCGCCCAGGCGGGCTCGCCAAGGGCGGCTCGCTGCTCGTTGACCGCCGCGAGCAGCCGGCTGAGGTCAGGACTACGCGCTGGCACAGCTCCGAAGGCTAGCTGACACCAGCGCGGCCCGAAGCGGCCGCGAGGACTCCGCGCCGCCCGGCCCAAAATTTCTCCCTTACTTTTGCCGGTATCTGCCACCATCAGCGGTTGGTAACGGGTAATCGTTCGGTATGCCCGGTCAGCGCCGTACCGCAGCCTCCCGCAACAGCGGGGCACGGCTGCCCATGCTGGCTGGCATCGTGGTCGCGCTGCTGCTGGCCGGCGGCGCCGCGACCGTCTACGTGCTGGCGTTTCACCAGCCCACGGTGCCGCACGCCAGCCCGCTGCCCAGCCGCGCGGTCAGCGTCGAGTCCGTCGGCCTGGTGGTCAGCTCCGGAGCTGCCGGGACCGGCGGCGGGAAACCGCTGCAGCTGATCAGCAGGCGGGCGCTGGCACCTCAGTTCAGCCCGCTCGGCGCCGCCCAGCTCGCGGCCGGGTCACCGCAGTGGACCGCGGACCTGATGGGCAACAGCACCTACATCTTCATCTTCCTGGCGTCGGACACCTGCCTGACGTCCACCGGCACGGCCACCAACCCGGCGCTAGCCCTCCAGCATTGCAATCTGAGCGCGCAGCAGCGCTGGCGCCGGCTCAGCCCTGCCGTGATCGTCGGCGGCCACGACTATTACCAGTACGCGAGCAGCAGCGACGGTAAATGCCTGACGATGACAGCCCGGCTAGCCGACGGAGATTACGGCACCGGACTCGCGGCCTGCGGGGCATCTCAGCCGGCCAGCCAGCTCATCTCCTTCTGGTGGTCGTCGGTCTGACGCTGTCAGCCGAACAGACCCGGCAGCGCGCTACGATGGCTCGCAGCCAGCTCATCCAGCGGGATGCGGAAGCTCCCGGCAACTTCCAGCGCCGTTCCGCCGGTCGCTCCGATCACCGCGGCGGACACGCCGGTGAGCTCGCAAAGGCGAGCGAATTCCTCGTCGTCACCAGGTTGCACCGCGACCACTGCCCGGGCAGCTGACTCGCTGAACAGGTATGTGGCCGGACTAGGCGGCAACGTCACGGTGCAGCCAATGCCGCCGGCCAGGCAGGATTCGGCCAGTGCTACCGCCAGCCCGCCATCGGACAGGTCGTGCGCGGAGCCGAGCAGGCCGCGGGCCCCGGCGGTGATCAGCAGGGTGGCCAGCGCGCGTTCCGCCGCAAGATCGACGGCAGGGGGGCGGCCACCAAGGTGCCGATGCGTGAGCCAGGCCCAGAGCGATCCGCCGAATTCCTCCCTGGTCTCGCCGAGCAGCACGATGCTGGCGCCAGCCTGGCCGAAGCCGGACCGGACGCGGCGCCGGACGTCGTCATGCACGCCGAGCACGCCGACAACCGGAGTCGGCTGGATAGCCGTCACGCCGGTCTGGTTGTAGAAGCTCACATTGCCGCCGGTGACCGGCACGCCGAGCTGCTGGCAGCCATCGGCCAGGCCGCGCACGGCCTCGGTGAACTGCCACATCACCGCCGGATCTTCCGGTGAGCCGAAGTTCAGGCAGTTGGTCACCGCGAGCGGCCGTGCGCCGGTGACCGCGACGTTCCGGTAGGACTCGGCCAGCGCCAGCTGCGTGCCGGCATACGGGTCCAGCTGACAAAAGCGGCCATTGCCGTCGGTGGCCAGCGCAACCCCGAGGCCCGTCTCCTCGTCCACCCGCAGCACCCCGGCGTCGTGCGGCATCGCCAGTACGGTGTCGCCGCGGACGTAGCGGTCGTACTGCTCGGTGACCCAGGTCCGGTCACCGGCCTCGGGCGAGGCGAGCAGCCGCAGCAGGTCGGCCCGCAGCTCATCGCCCGATGCCGGGCGCGGCAGCCGGGCGGCATCGTCGGCGACCAGCGCGTCCTGACTATCCGGACGGCGTGCGGGCCGGTCGTAGACCGGCCCTTCGGCCGCGGCCGTGCCCGGCGGGATGTCCACGACCTGCTCGCCATACCAGGTCATCTCCAGCCGGCCAGTGTCGGTCACGTCGCCGATCACGGTCGCCTGGACATCCCATTTCGCGCAGATACCCAGGAACCGCTGCACGTTCTCCGGCGTGACGATCGCCATCATCCGCTCTTGCGACTCGCTCATCAGGATCTCGGCTGGCCCGAGTGACGCGTCGCGGAGCGGAACCGCATCCAGCTGGACACGCATGCCAGTCCCGCCGCCCGCCGACAGCTCGGTCGTTGCGCAGGCCACGCCAGCCGCACCCAGGTCCTGGATGCCGACGACCAGGTCCGCCTGGTACAGCTCCAGGCAGCACTCGACCAGCAGCTTCTCCATGAACGGGTCACCGACCTGCACGCTCGGCCGCTTGGCGCCCTCACCGGCACCGCCGAACGACGCGCTGGCCAGCACCGACGCGCCACCGATGCCGTCCGGGCCGGTACGCGAGCCAAACAAGATCACCTGGTTACCGGGCCCTGTCGCTGCCGCCAGCTTGAGGTCATCATGTCGCAGTACGCCGACACACAGCGCATTGACCAGCGGGTTTCCGGCGTAGCACGGGTCGAAGGCGAGCTCGCCGCCAATGTTGGGCAGCCCCAGGCAGTTGCCGTAGAACGAGATGCCGCGCACCACTGCGGGCAGCACGCGGCGGGTGTCCGGCGCGTCGGCGGGGCCGAACCGCAGCGCATCCATCACAGCCACCGGCCGAGCGCCCATTGCCAGGATGTCCCGTACGATCCCGCCGACGCCGGTGGCCGCGCCCTGGAACGGCTCCACGTAGGACGGGTGATTGTGCGACTCGATCTTGAACGTCACCGCGTAGCCGTGACCGATGTCGACGACGCCGGCGTTCTGCCCCATGCCTGCCAGCAGCACATCGGTAGCGGGTGCCTTGTCAGCGAACTGGCGCAGGTGCCTGCGTGACGACTTGTAGGAGCAGTGCTCGCTCCACATGACGGAGTAGATCGCCAGCTCGGCGTCTGTCGGCCGGCGACCCAGGATGCCGACGACGCGCGCGAACTCCGCTGCGGTCAGCCCGAGTGCGGCGAACGGCTGCGCCCGGTCCGGCGTCGCCTGTGCCGCGGACACCGTGTCCTGGGTCACGGAACGGGGAACGGCGTGCTGGGTGGCTGTCTCCGGACTGGTCATGCCGCGGCGACCGCCTGCAGTACCGAGGTGAAGAAATCGAGGCCGTCGGCAGCCGGGCCGGTCAGCGGGTCGATGGCGTGCTCCGGGTGGGGCATCAGGCCGACCACGTTGCCTGCCTCGTTCGCGACTCCGGCGATGCCGGCCGCCGATCCGTTCGGATTGCCGCTTGCGTACCTCGCCAGCACCTGGCCATTGGCTTCGAGTTTGGCAAGGGTCTGCGCGTCTGCCATGTAGGCTCCCTCGCCGCTCTTGAGCACGACGGTGATCTGCTGACCGGCCTGGTACCTGGAGGTCCAGGCCGAGGTCGTGTTCTCAATCGTGATCTTGATATCCCTGTTCACGAAGTGCAGACCCTCGTTCCTGGTCAGCGCGCCCGGCAGCAAGTGGGCCTCGCACAGGATCTGAAAGCCGTTGCAGATGCCGAGCACCGGCAGGCCCTTGGCCGCGGCCGGGATGAGTTCCCCCATGACCGGCGCGAATCTGGCGATAGCACCGCAGCGCAGGTAATCGCCGTAGGAGAAGCCGCCCGGCAGGATGACCGCGTCCACTGCATGCAGGCTCGCCTCGCCGTGCCAGAGCTCTACCGGCTGGCTGCCGGACCGCTGCACAGCACGGCGCGCGTCAAGGTCGTCTAGCGAACCTGGGAAGGTAACGACTCCGATCCGGGCCGTCATGGGCGTCCTCGCGGGCGGCTCATGCCTGCAGATTACCGCCTCAGCCGGCGTCCCTGAGCTGTGAGGCTGGTCGCAGTGGCAGCGGCGCATCGCTGCGCCATTCGATGCGCTTCTGCAGCGAGACGATGGTGCCCTGCCCTGGCTTACTCTGCATCGTGACGTCATCGACACAGGCCCGCATGATCGCCAGTCCGCGGCCGGACTCGGGCAGTTCGGCGAGCGCCCGCTCCCTGGCGAGCCGCCTGGACCTGGTTATCCGGTTGCGGAGCGTGGTCGGCGGTCCGGGTGGCGGGGTCGGATTACGGCGCAGCCGGGGCATCGGCCGGACCGGCCGTCGCATCACCGACCGGCGGGTGACCGTGGCCGGGTCAAAGCCCCGGCCGCTGTCCAGCACCTCAAGCACGCAGCGCTTGCTCCCGACGTGGGCCACCAGCTCATAGCGCCGCCCGGGCCCGGCATGCCGTAGCACGTTGGTGCACGCTTCGGTGACAGCCAGCAGGAGATCGTCGATGCATCGCTCGTCCACGCCGAGGCGGCTCAGGGTGTCGCCAAGTACCCGGCGCATCACCGGGACGCTCAGCGACTCTCGGGGGAACACCAGGCAGAACTCCACGTCTGCGGCTGGTTCCCCAGAATGGAACACCCGAGATCGCATCCGCTCCTCAGCCCCGTCGCGGTAACAGTCAGTTCACATTGTGAAGGCTTCCCCGGACAGGCTTCGGTAATCATGAACTTAGGCGATCTCTGGACGAACAGTGCGCTACTGACAAGCCAGCGCAGCCGTTAGCCACGCCTCTGACCTGCTATTTCGCCAGCACGGGCGGCTCGTCGAGGCGACTTCGGGCAGGTGACGAGCGGCCACCGGAAAATAACAATCAGGTAAGGTCGGCGCTGCCAGGACATTCTCAGGCTGGGCGGACGGTGAATTCCTCTATCACCGGGTTAGCCAGCAGCTCGGCAGCGAGCTGGGCAATCTGGTCCTGCGTGGCCGGGCCAGCCACCTCGACTTCGAAGCGCTTGCCCTGGCGGACCCCGGCAACCTGATCAAAGCCAAGCCTCCGGCAGGCGCTGGCGATCGCCTCGCCCTGCGGGTCATGGATCTCCGGCTTGAGCATGACATCGATGACGAATCTCGGCACATCCCGAACAGTACGCGAGCAGCCCGCCGCGCCCGCGACTAGGGATCTGCCGAACCGGGCAGTAGCCTGGGAGTGGGTCGCCGTGACCCGATTCGTGACATGCGTCACTATCGTTCCCCGGACGTACCCACTGCTTGACCGATCCTGGCGCGCCGATAGTACTGTCGCAGCAACATGGACTTACGACCGGCCGGTCCGGGCTAGACCCCGACCGGGCATGAGCATGCAAGGAGTGGCACGTGGCCGTCAAAGATGCCGGACGAGCCGTCTCCCGCACTGCCGCACGGGCACCCGCCCGAGAGCAAGCGAGGCAGTCGGACCCGGCCGAGCTGATTCAGCTCCTCACCCCTGAGGGGGAGCGAGTCGAGCATCCCGATTACCCGCTGGAGATCTCCGCCGATGAGATCAAGGCTCTCTACCGTGACCTGGTCATCGTCCGTCGCATTGACTTCGAGGCGATCGCCCTCCAGCGTCAGGGCGAGCTAGGGATCTGGGCGTCGCTGCTCGGTCAGGAGGCTGCCCAGGTCGGCTCGGGCCGGGCGCTTGGCCCCGGCGACATGGCCTTCCCGACCTACCGGGAGCACGGCGTGGCCTGGTGCCGCGGCCTGGATCCGACCAAGCTGCTTGAGCTTTTCCGCGGTGTCAGCCACGGCGGCTGGGATCCCACCGCGCATAACTTCCACCTGTACACGATCGTCATCGGCAGCCAGGCGCTCCATGCCACCGGTTATGCCATGGGCATCCAGCGGGACGGCGCGGTCGGCGAGGACGGCGAGGCAGTGATCGCCTACTTCGGCGACGGGGCGACCAGCCAGGGTGACGTCAACGAGGCGTTCATCTGGGCTTCGGTCAACAACGCCCCGGTCGTCTTCTTCTGCCAGAACAACCAGTGGGCCATTTCGGAGCCGCTGGAGCGTCAGAGCCGGACGCCGCTGTACCTGCGCGCGAAGGGCTTCGGCTTCCCTGGCGTCCGGGTTGACGGTAACGACGTGCTTGCCTGCCTGGCGGTCACCCGCAAGGCCATGCAGGCCGCCAGGGAAGGCCAGGGTCCGACGCTCATCGAGGCCTTCACCTACCGGATGGGCGCGCACACGACGACCGACGATCCGACCAGGTACCGGCTCTCCGCGGAGCTGGAGGCCTGGAAACTGAAGGACCCCATCGAGCGCGTCAAGCAGTACCTCATCCGCTCGGAGCAAGCTGACATGTCGTTCTTCGACGTGGTCGAAGCAGAGGCCGCCGAGACTGGCAGCCGGGTCCGGGCGGCCTGCCTCAGCATGGCCGATCCCCAGCCCGCGTCGATGTTCGACGACATCTTCACCACCGACACCGCGCAGCTTGCCGCCGAGCGCGCCGGGTTTGCCGCGTACCTTGACTCGTTTGTCGGCGAGGAGGCCGCGCGATGACCACGCTGACACTGTCCAAGGCGCTTAACGCGGGCCTGCGCAAAGCGCTGGAGACCAACCCCAAGGCACTCATCATGGGCGAGGATGTCGGCAAGCTCGGCGGCGTCTTCCGGGTTACCGACGGACTTCAGAAGGACTTCGGCGAAGCCCGGGTGGTCGACACGCCGCTGGCCGAGTCCGGCATCATCGGCACCGCGATCGGCCTGGCGCTACGCGGTTACCGGCCGATCTGCGAGATCCAGTTTGACGGTTTCGTGTTTCCGGCCTTCGACCAGATCGTCACCCAGCTCGCCAAGATGCGGTACCGCTCGCTCGGCACCGTGCGCCTGCCGGTCGTCGTCAGGATCCCCTTCGGCGGCGGCATCGGCGCGGTCGAGCACCACAGCGAGTCACCCGAGGCCCTGTTCGCGCATACGCCAGGGCTTCGGGTTGTCGCCTGCGGTGACCCGGCGGATGCGTACACGATGATCCAGCAGGCAGCGATCAGTGACGACCCGGTAATTTTCTTCGAACCCAAGCGCCGCTACTGGGACAGGGCCGAAGTGGACGTCGACAGTGCACTCGCTGCGGCGCTGCCCATGGACAAGGCCAGGGTCCTGGTAGCCGGCACCGATGTGACCGTGCTGTGTTACGGCCCGATGGTGCGCACCTGCGCCGAGGCAGCCGTCGCCGCGGCCGGTGACGGCCGGTCCGTCGAGGTCATTGACCTGCGCTCGCTGGCGCCCCTGGACTTGGCGACGATTTTCGATTCGGTGCGCAAGACCGGCAGGTGCGTGGTCGTGCACGAAGCAGTCGTCACCGGCGGGATCGGCGCGGAGGTAGCGGCGCGGGTGTCGCAGGAATGCTTCTACAACCTTGAGGCCCCGGTACTACGGGTCGGCGCCTACACCACTCCGTATCCGCCCTCCCGGCTGGAAGAGCACTACCTGCCGGATCTGGACCGGATCCTGGACGCCGTCGACCGCACTTTCGGTTACTGAGAGGCCCGCATGTCAGATCTCAAGGAGTTCAAGCTCCCTGACGTCGGAGAAGGCCTGACCGAGGCCGACATCGTCAGGTGGCACGTGCACCCCGGTGACACGGTCACCGTCAACCAGATCATCGTGGAGATCGAGACGGCCAAGGCGGTCGTCGAACTGCCCAGCCCGTACGCCGGCGTCGTTGCCAGCCTGCTGGTGCCCGAGGGCGCGACCGCGGATGTCGGCACGCCGATCATCTCGGTCGACATCTCCGGGGGCGCGGCCACCGCGCCGCCGGGCGGCCAGCCGGCCGAGGCCGCGATGCAGCGAGCGATCAGTGAGACCGAGGACCTGGTGCCGGCTCCGCCTGTCGAGGGCGCGGTCGAGCCCGGCATACACGGCAGCCCGGCTCCGAAGGCCGAACGGCAGGCAGTGCTGGTGGGCTACGGCGTCAAGCTGGGCACGACCAGTCGCCGGACGCGCAAGGCACCGGCGCAGTCACCCGGCGGCAGCCACGGCGCGGCCGCGCAACCGGCAGCACCAGCGCCGGCGGCCAGCGCGGCACCCGTCCCGGCGGCCGCGAGCCAGCCGACGGCACCGGCGACTCCGGCTGCCAACGGTTCAGGCAGCACCGCCGTGCTGGCTAAGCCGCCTGTCCGGAAGCTGGCCAGGGATCTCGGCGTGGACCTGGCCGGGCTGACGGGGACCGGGCCTAACGGCAGCATCAGCCGTGCCGACGTCCAGCAGGCAGCGGACGGAGTCCGGGCTGCCGGCGCCGTGCCCGTCCGTGAGCTGGCTCTTCCGGCCGCTGCCAGGCTCGGCGAGCGGCGGGAGGAGCGGATCGCCATCCGGGGCGTCCGCAAGCACACCGCGGCCGCGATGGCGGCGAGCGCATTTACCGCCCCGCATGTCACCGAGTTCCTGCAGATCGACATCACCGAGACGATGACGGCCACGGCGCGGCTGCGCGGACTGCCCGAATTCGCCGAGGTGCGCGTGTCGCCACTGCTGCTGGTTGCGAAGGCGCTGCTGGTGGCAGCGGCCCGGCATCCGATGGTGAACGCGAGCTGGGACGACGCGGCGCAGGAGATCGTGGTCAAGCACTACGTGAACCTGGGCATCGCCGCGACCACCGACCGCGGCCTGATTGTGCCCAACGTCAAGGACGCGCACGCGCTGACCCTGCCGGAACTAGCCAGGGCACTCGGCCAGCTGGCCGAGACGGCCAGGGCCGGGAAGGCGACCCCGGCTGATCTGTCCGGCGGCACTATCACCATCACCAACGTCGGCATCTTCGGAGTGGACACCGGCACCCCGATCCTGTCTCCCGGCGAGGCGGCGATCCTGGCCTTCGGGCAGGTGAAGGACGCGCCGTGGGTCGTGGACGGCGAGCTTGCAGTGCGCAAGGTCTGCACGCTCGCGCTGTCCTTCGACCACCGCCTGGTCGACGGCGACCTGGGCTCGGCGGTGCTGCGGGACGTGGGCGCCATGCTGACCGACCCGGTGCGGATGCTCGCCTGGTCCTGACCAGGCCGCATTCGCCAGTAATCAGGACTGCGAGGAGAGGATCCGATGATCAGGCACGTGGTGGTGTTCAGCTGGGATGACGCCATGACCAAGGACATGGAGCAGCAGTTCGCCGCGGAACTCACCGCGCTGGCGCCGACGATCGCCGGACTGCGCGCCTATCACCTGGGCTCGGACGCTGGCCTGGTCGAGGGCAACTTCGACTTCGCGGTCGTCGCCGACTTCGACGACGCGGAGAGCTACCTTGCCTACCGGGACCACCCCGTGCATCAGGAGATCATCGGCCGGCTCAGCAGACCCCATACTGCCTCCCGAGCGTCCGTTCAGTACGAGATCTGAGGCCGCGGACAGCGCGTGATCATCTGGCTGAACGGCACCTTCGGGGCCGGGAAGACGAGCACTGCCGCCTAACTGGCGGACCTGCTGCCGCGGGCCCGCCAGTTCGATCCTGAGTGGGTCGGCTACATGCTCAAAGCCAACCTGTGCGATCTGGAGTTCACCGATTTCCAGCAGCTGCCACCGTGGCGGACGCTGGTGCCCACGGTGATGGCCGAGGTTGCCGCGCTGACCGGCCAGGACCTGATCGCCGTGCAGACTGTGCTCATCGAGTCCTACTGGCGCGAGCTGCAGGCTGGTCTCGCTCGCCTGTCGCTGGACGTCTTTCACGTACTGCTGGATGCCGACCCCGACGTGCTGGCGCAGCGCATCCGTGCGGACGCTGTCGAGCAGGCAGCCCGTGACTGGCGGCTTGATCATCTCGGCGCGTTCGCGGCCGCCCGCCCGTGGCTGGCGGCCGAGGCCGACCTGATAGTGGACTCCACCGCGATGTCCATCGCGGAAGTCGCGAAGCTGATCGCCAGTGAAGTGCCTCGCCAGCCGCAGGCAACCGAGAAGATCAGGTAAGCCGTCGCTGTGACCGCGGCGGCGGGCTAGCCGCCGCCGCGGCTCGGCCGCCGGCACCGGTCAGAACGCCTCTTCGGGTAGCTCCATCGCGTCCAGCGGGGTGGCCTCGGCGATCTCCCGCTCGGCGGCCAGCCGCGGCAGCACGGTCGCCGCGAAGAACCCGGCGGCCGCTACCTTGCCCTGGTAGAACGCCTGGTCACCAGCGCTCTGGCCGCCCTGGTCGAGCTTGCCGATCGCGACCTCGGCGTGCCGGGCGAGCAGCCAGCCAACGACGAGGTCACCAAGCGCAAGCAGCAGCCGGGTTGTATTCAGGCCGACCCGGTAGATCTGCGCGCTCTGCTCCAGGCTCGCGCCCAGGAAACCGTTCATCGCGCTGACGATCGCCTCAACGTTGTCCGCCGCCCTGGCCAGAGCCGCGCGCTCCTTCTTCAGCCGGCCGTTGCCGTTGTCCGCCGCGGCGAACTCCCGCACCTGCCCCAGCAGGTAGTTCAGGGCGGCACCCTGGTTGCGGACGATCTTGCGGAAGTACAGGTCCGTGCCCTGGATCGCGGTAGTGCCCTCATACAGGCTGTCGATCTTGGCGTCTCTGATGTACTGCTCGATCGGGTAGTCCTGAAGGTAACCGGAGCCGCCGAAGGTCTGCAGCGACTGTGCGAGCAGCTCGTAGCCGCGCTCGGAGCCGACGCCCTTGACGACCGGCAGCAGCAGGTCGTTCAGCCCGGCGGCCAGTTCGTCCTGCTCGCCGCGGGCCGCAGCGAGCTGGACTGCGTCCTGCTGACTCGCGGTGTAGAGCACCAGCGCTCGCATGCCCTCGGCATAGGCCTTCTGCAGCAGCAGGCTGCGGCGCACATCGGGATGCTTCATGATCGTGACCCGGGGCGCGGCCTTGTCGGTCAGCTGAGTCAGGTCCGCGCCCTGCACCCTGGTCTTGGCATAGTCGAGCGCGTTGAGGTAGCCGGTCGACAGCGCGGCGATGGCCTTGGTGCCCACCATCATCCGGGCGAACTCGATGATCATGAACATCTGACGGATACCGTCGTGCACGTCCCCGATCAGCGTGCCGACCGCAGGATGCTGCGCGCCGAAAGTGAGCTCGCAGGTGGTGGAGGCCTTGAGCCCCATCTTGTGCTCGACGTTGGTCACGTACACGCCGTTACGGTCACCGACCGAGCCGTCCTCGTTGACCTGGTACTTGGGCACCAGGAACATGGACAGCCCCTTGGTGCCGGGACCAGCACCTTCAGGCCTGGCCAGCACGATGTGCAGGATGTTGTCGGTCAGGTCGTGCTCGGCGCTGGTGATGAAGCGCTTGACACCCTCGATGTGCCAGGTGCCGTCCGGTTGCTGCACCGCCTTGGTACGGCCAGCGCCGACGTCCGAGCCAGCGTCAGGCTCGGTGAGCACCATGGTGTAGCCCCACCGTCCCTCGATCGCGCGCTCGGCGACCTTCTTCTGGGCTGGCGTGCCCAGCTGCCACAGCGCATGCGAGAACGAGCCGACGCTCGAGTACATCCAGACGGCCGGGTTCGCCCCGAGCACCAGCTCGGCTACCGACCAGGCGAGCGACCGCGGCACGCTGGTACCGCCCAGCTCAGCAGGCAGCTCAAGGCGGAACCACTCGGCGTCGATGAACGCCTGATACGACCGCTTGAACGAGTCAGGCATCTGCACCGTGTGGGTGGCCGGGTCGAACACCGGCGGGTTGCGGTCGGCGTCTGCGAATGACTCGGCAATGGGGCCTTCGGCCAGCCTGTTGACCTCGTCCAGGATGCCGCGTGCCGTCTCCTGGTCAACGTCGGCGAAGGGATCGACGCCGAGCAGGTCCTGCCGGTTCAGCACCTCGAACAGATTGAATTCGATGTCCCGGAGGTTGCTCTTGAAGTGCCCCATTTGATTACTCCGCCCCATATGCCTATTACTACTGGCCGGTAACTTACTCAATAGTACCTAACCAGCCGCCGCCTGTCACCCCGGCCCTGAGCAGGCAACTCAGCGGCTTCCGGCCGTCACCCCCTGGGACGGCGCGACGCGTCGTCCATGTGGACTGGGAAGGTCTGCTCCGGGCGCGGGCAGGCGCATATTCCCTGCTTAGTGCCAACCCTTCCGTCACGATGCTTGCCCCCAACGGCCAGGAGTTCGTGTTTCACCAACTTCGTGCGATGGGCGGCCAGGTCCCTCCTAAGACCGCCCTTACTGGAGCTGTGGCAGCAACTTCGATCTCGCCATTGACCGTCGGCGAGCAGCTGATGCTCTACGTCCCAGGAGAGATTCATGCTCCAGACGAAGTCGGCGACTCGCTGGGGTTGTTGCGCTCCGACAGCGGTGACGTGGTGCTCCTGCGAGCAACCGACACCATAGTCTTTGCAGGCAGGCGGAGGGTCCAAGGCATCTGGAATGTCGCGCTCAGCCAACTCGTGCTCGATGCCCTCTCGGGCCCGGGCCGCTTGCCTCAAGCAGCGGAGCCAGTTCTTGGCTACATGCGCGACCACGAGGAAGAGTGGCGCGCGCCCAGCCTCGAGGCGTTGACCCGGCACTGGCGAAGCGCAGACAAGGAGGCATAGCGGATGGCTCGCCTTCCAGAAGGGTTTGAAAATGGGGATGCGCGCCTAAATATGGCGGCTAGGCGGCTCTTGCTTGACGCCCTCGATGCACTAGCTGAACACAGGGACAAGCTCATCCTGGTCGGGGCTCAGGCCGTGCACATGCATAGCAAAGATGCTGGGCTGACCGGGGCGCTTTCACATCGGATGCTGACCTCGGTGTCGACCCCCGTGGGGTTGCCGCGGAGCCTCTGATAGAAGACGCGATGCGCCGCGCTGGATTCGAACTGGCGGAGCGACACAACCCAGGAATCTGGGAGCGAGCAATCCGTATCGGAAACATTGAGCGCGTGCCCATTAGAGTCGACCTGCTCGTGCCAGAGCTGCTCGCCGGGAAGGGTCGACGGTCCGCCAAGGTGCCCCCTCACGCCTCGGACTCGTTCCGGCGTGTCGAGGGTATCGAAACGGCAATAGCGGATAACTCGCCCATGCTAAGCGGGACCGGGCGGTCCCGCCGCGTCGCTGTGTGATCAGAGTGGCCTAGCCGATGCCCTGCGTGAGCGGGAGTCAGCCGCCGAAGGTCGAGCCAGCACCGCCAATCCTCAGGCCGGCGAAGCTCGGCGCCAGTCCTTTGGCCGATGGCTTGGGCGCTGCGTAGTACCAGAGGGTGTCGCCGGTTCCCTGGAACACCAGGTCAGCTTCCCCGGCAGGCTTGGCGCTGCGGTCGAACAGCGCTGGCGCCGAATTAACGGCGCCCGTCGCGTGGGTGATCACGTCGTTCTGCCAGCCGGGCGTCGTAGTCCCCGCGTTGTAGAAGAGCAGCGTCACCGAGTGCGACGAGCCCTGGAACGCGATCTCGACCGGACGGGTCAGGTCGGCGACGTTCTGTTCCAGCGAGGGAGCCGAGTAGCACCATCCAGAGCCCCCCAGCAGCCTGCTCGCCCAGCCTCGTCCGTTGTCGAAGGCAAGGAGCTCGTGATGCGGTCCCTCGACGGTGATGAAGGCCGTGCCCGGGTTGAAGGCGCCTTTGAACACGACCATGGACGGGGCCGAGTAGGCCGAGCCGATCGGGCCGATCACATCGTTCGTCCAGTGCAGCGGGTTGGTGGCGCTGAGGTAGCTCAGCGTATGGTCGGCGCCCTCCAGGGCGATATCCGCCTGGCCGGACGGCCGGACGACAAGCGATGGCGCCGAGTAAGCGCGGCCGCTGCTGAGGATCTCGTGCTTGCGCCACCTGCCGGCGAGGGGGTCGAGCCAGTAGTACCACAGCGAGTGGTTCTTCCCGATAACCGCGATGACCGCGCCGGACGCGCCCACCACGAACGACGGCGCCGAGTAGGCCGAGTTCGCGCCCGCGGCCTTGAGCTTCGTCCACTTGGCTGAGTTCTTGACGTAGACGAGCAGCGAGTGGCGCGGTCCTTCGACGGCGACCGCGGCGTCGCTGCCCGGGCCGCTCACCAGCGACGGCCCGGAGAACGCCGTGTTCTTCCCCGCGAGTTGCTTGCGCGTCCACTTGCCCTTGACCTGCGTGTAGTACTGCAGCGAACCGTGAGCGCCGATCGCGGCCACCTCCGGATCTCCGCCGGCGCTGACTTTGATGGACAGCGAAGGTGACGCTGCGCCAGAGTTGGCCAGCGACGGGGCGGCGCGGCCTGCTGGCGCGGCCAGCGCGCTAGCGCCGCCGGCGGCCAGCGTTGCCGTCGCTGCGACGGACGCGATTACAGCATGGACAGGTCTCACAGACTCTCCCCTGATCGATGAGGTGCCAGGCGATCGCGTTCGGGGGAACGGGGCCTCGCCTGGCCGGACGGTATCCGGGCCTGCCTTCTTCTATCAGAACAGATCGGCTTATGTCCCCCCGATGAGACGCAGACGCGACCAGGGCGCGACGCCTTCCTCCCCTCCGAGCGCAGCCGCTTAGATGGGGCCGCCGGTGTAATGCAGGATCAGCGTGCGCTGGCCGGTCACCCCGTCGAAGGTGCCGACCGCCCACGCATTGTTACCGGCCAGCGCGAGCACGCCGTTGATGAAGGTGTTACCGCTGTTGACGGCGCCCGGATCCGGGCTCGGGACGGTCTTCCAGCCGCCAGCCGCCGAGCCATACTCGATGAGCGAGGACGCGTTGCCGGTCGTGACGGCCAGGCTGTAGCCAACCGCCCAGGCGCTGTGACCGCCGTTGTCCGGCGCGATCCCGCCGAGGTAGTTGTCGTGCCGAGTCGGGTTCGGCGTCCTTAGCTGCGCGAGGTGCCCGCCCGAGCCGGGGGCCTCGACCAGCGTGCTGAAGCCGGCCTGCCCGGCCCTGTCGTTGCCCGCCACCCACGGACCGAGCGGTGATGCGCCCACCGACTGCGGGTAGCCGCTGGCGACCGCACCGGCCGGAGTCCGCACCACGGCGCGCGCGACCACCCAGGAACCGCTCTCCAGATGCAAGACCACCTGCTGATCCGGCGCGTGGTTGACGAGCTGGCCGGTCGCCCAGACGCCGCCGCCCGGCGATGCCGTCACCGAGGTCAGCATGCCGTGGTCGCCACGCAGGCCCGTGACGCTGGTTACCGCCCAACGGTGGCCGTTCCAGTGCTCGACCAGCGGGTGGAAGAAGCCGTCCGGGCCGCTGTAGCCGCCAACTGCCCAGACGTCGACGTCGCTGACACCCGCGACACCGTAGAGCATGTCGTCGCTGGCGCCGGGTTCAGCGGCCGGCACGACCGACCAGTGATGCCCGTTCCAGTGCTCGGTCAGGGCACGGCCGGTATGCCCGGACCACGGGGTGTAGATGCCGGTCGCCCACGCGGTGCCGTCAGGCAGTGCCGCGACACCGTAGAACGAGTTTGCTTCAGACCCGACATCCGGCGTCGCGACGTGCGACCACGTAGCCCCGTTGTAGTGCAGCGCCAGCGTCTTCACCCTGGTCGCGTTGGCGTTCGGCAGCAAGCTGCCAACGGCCCAGATGTCTGATGCTGACCGGGCCGCCACAGCTGTCAGCTGGTTGTCGCTCGGACCGATGTTCGGGCTCGGTGTTACCGCCCACGATGACGTGACGGCCGGGTCGGGGACGGCGGGCCGGGTGACCTTAGGCGCGGCCAGGCCGGGGCCGGCGGCCGCCGCCGGAGGGGCCGTCGCGTCGGCCCTGGCTCCGAACAATCTGGCCATCGGCACCAGTACCTTGTCGCAAGAGTGCCGCAGGCAGGGCAGCCCGAGCGCGTTCTCGATCGTCCGCAGCAGCGAATAGTGGTTGAAGGGGACCGGGTCGATGAGGTGGCGGGGGCCGTGACTGGTGATCACGATCGTAACGACGTGACCGGTGCCCGCCTTGACATCGCAGCAGCCCTGCTTGGTGTCACCTTCGGTGAAGGTGATCACGATCGCGTTGTTGCCCCGCTTCCATTGCGGTCCGGACATGATCTCGTGCACGACCTGCCCGAGGTAGCTGTCGCCCCCGGCCACCAGCTTGTTGTCATCGGCTTGGTGGTAACTGCTGGAGCTGTCCTCACACCAGGGCGGGCCACCGTGCAGGCCCGAGCACTCGTTCGGGTCGATGAAGCTGAAAACGGGCAAGTGCCCAGTCCGCGCGTCGGTGGCTAGCTCGGCAGCCGGCACCATCTTCCGAGCCTCAGCTGGGTTGCCTGCCACGCTTCTCAGGTCAGGGACGGCGTTGAACTGAGTCTGGTTGTAGAGCGAATCCGTCTGCAGGCAGTTGCCGGGGTAACAGTCGCCCAGGTAGCCGGGGTACGGCAGACCCTGGGCATACTCGCGCCAGCTCTTGTGGGCTTTATCAAGCTGGCTCAGCAGGCTGGTCTTGCTGATGCGAGAGTCCCAGTAGGGGAGGCCGTCGGAGATGCCGAAGTCGTTGCCGGCCAGCAGTGCCATGACGTTAGCCGTGTCCGGGTCGGACGTCGTGTAATAGTGACTGGCCAGGCCGTACCTTCTGGCTAGCCGGTTGAAGTTCGGCGCGTATCTGTTGTGCAGGATGGAGCCGTAGTCGTGGCTGGTGAACATGATCACGGCGATGTGGTCGTAGTGCGGCACGGTGACAGCACCGGACTGACCGGCTGCGGAGACTGAGGCGCTGGCGGCCGGGACGGCGCCAGCCGGAGCGGTGCCAGCGGAGATCGGCAGGGCCACCGCCGCGAGCACGGCCGTGGCGGTGCACGCCGCACGCACGCGGGTGATAGGCACAGGGCGCATGTAACGTTCTCCTTCTCACTCGGCCCAGGCGATGCCGGCCACATCAGCGGCGGCGCGCAGGCCCCGGGTAGCCCCCGGTGGCACCGGTGGCAGGATCAGGCAGCAGCAGCCAACGCAGATCGAGCCCGAGTCGGCCAGCCGGTTGTTGCCGACCATCAAGGTCCGGTCGGGAGCGGCGCCGAGCCGCTCGCACGCGGTCAGGAACAGCAACGGGTCGGGCTTCGCGACGCCGAGGTCGCAGGACAGCACGAAGGTCTGGATGAAGGCATCCAGACCTGTCGCTACGTAGCCTTCATCGATCGACCAGCCAGTGTTGCTGACGATCGCGATCGGGATTCCCGCCCCCGCAAACGACTTCAGGACGGCCGGGGTATCCGGGTAAGGCACCATGGTCTGCGGATTGGTCTTCCATTCGTCGTACATCAGGTTGGCCAGGCCAGCCGCGATCTCGTCGAACGGCGAGTATCCGGTCACGTAGGCGGCGCGATGATCCTGCCTCGACAGGTTGCGGCGCAGTCGTTTCTCCGCCATCAGCGTCCGGCTGTGCTCCTTCGACCGGCGCCAGTAGCGGGCCGCGACTTCCTCGGGAATCTCCACCCCAAGCCGGGCCGCCAGGCTGCACGCGGCGACTACCGGCGAGCTTCGGTGGGTGAGGGTTCCCCCGTTGTCGAACAGGACTGCGTCGTAACGCATCGGGTCCTACCTTCGTGTCATGGAGGCGGGCGATGCGGGCCGGAACCGCCAGATGGCGTTCCCGGTCGGCCGCGGGTCTGCAGCAGGTCGAGGTCAGTAGGGACGGGCACCGATATGAAAGTGGTTCAGGACGATCGCCGTGCCCACGAGCACAACGAGAATGACGTAGCCGCCGACATCGAACGCCGTTAGCGGGTGCGGGTTCAGTGAGCCGCGGCGCTTCTTGGCGCCAAATCCTCGCGCGTCCGCGACCATGGCCATGGTGGCAGTACCGCGCAGGCTGCCTATCAGCAGCGGCACGGTGACCAGCACCACGCAGCGGCAGACTCGCCTGACGTAGTCCGGCCAGCGGCCAACCTCGACGAACCGAGGCCGGGACAGGTCGTAACCTCGCAGTTCCACGGCCCGCAGCACCAGAGTCGTTCTGGCGATCATGTCGGGCAGGAACCGCAGCGCTGCGGTCAGCGCGAACCCGACCTGAGGAGGCATCCGGAAGCGCTCGAATGCCCAGGTGAAGTCGCCGACGTCGGTGCTCACCAGGATCAGCATCGAGGTCGACACGGTCACGAGCACGCGCGAGGTCTGCTCAAGGCCGAAGACAAGGCCGTAGCTGGTGATGCCAGGTGAGCCGAGCCAGCTGATCGTCCAGGGGAACTGGTAGATGTAGTGGATGGGCGGATTCGGCAGGTAGTAGAGGCCTTGCGACCAGAATCCGGTCAGGGCGGGGCCGATCACCATGACCATCAGCACCCGCGTCTTGGCCTGGGACGGCCGGAGCCAGCACCAGGGCAGCAGGCTGAGCCCGAACAAGATCAGCATGTAGTCCCAGTTCAGGATGATGCTGAGGATGCCCATCGCGATGGGGTAGAGCACCTTCAGCCGTGGGTCGAGCTTGTGCAGCGGAGTGTCTTTCGCCTCGTACGTGACCAGCTCGCGCAGACCGCCGAGGCCGACCAGCTTGATGAACAGGACCGGCAGGATCATCGGCACGGCGAAGACGATCAGGTAGGAGATGACGGTCTCGGCGAACAGCGAGTGCATCAGGTCCTGCCCCCAGTCCCGGCGGGCGTCGCCCGGTAAGTAGCGGCCGCATGGGCCATCTCCGCAACGGTCAGCAGCACGTCGTCACACTGGCCAAGCAGCTGCACCTGCAGCCTTGCCAGCGGCGGTGCCAGCACCCCCCACTGCTCCAGCTCCTCGGTGCGCGCGAAGACCTGCCTGGTAGGCCCGTCCATCCGGACTTCGCCGTCGCCGAGCAGCACGATCCGCGCCGCGCGGGCAGCCAGGCCCCTGATGTCATGAGTAACGGTGAGGACTGTCAGTCCGGTCCGTTTCCGGACTGCCTCCAGCAGCCGCAGGAAGGCGCGCATCCGCTGCGCGTCCTGTCCGGTCGTCGGTTCGTCGAGCACGAGCACGCCAGGCGCGCCGACCAGCAGCGCCCCCAGCGCGAGGCGCTGCCGGCCGCCCTGGCTCAGCTCCCACGGGCTGGTCCGCTCAAGACCGCGGAACCCGAAGAACTCGATCGCGCCTTCGACATCAAGCACCGGGTCGGGCGGCAGGGCACGGAACTTGCTGCCGAACTTCAGCTCGCCGATCACGGTCTCCTCGAACAGCATCTCGTCGGCCGCCTGCAGCAGCAGCGCGACGTGAGCGGCGTTCTCGAAGACCTTGCCGGGGCGCACTGCCCGGCCGCGGAAGCGCACCTGCCCGGTGCTTGGCGTGCCCATGCCGACCGCGAGGCCGGTGAGCGTGCTCTTACCCGAGCCGTTCGCGCCGATCATGGCGACCCATTCGCCCTCGTCAACAGCCAGGGTCACATCGTTTACCGCGCGGTTCGCGCCGAAGTCGACGCTGATGCGGTCCCAGGCCAGGGCCGGAGTGCCGCCGCCGGACTGTGCCGCGGCCACCGGCACGTCGCGGCGCCCTGCGTAGCAGTTGCCAGCGGCATGTCCGCTGTCGTGCCCGGCCAGCGAACGCGCCAGTGCTGCCTGTCCGAGCGCCGCCACCAGCCAGCCGCCAGCCAGCTGGTCCGCTGCCTCGTCGACGGACAGCGCGAGGCCGGCCGGAAAGGCATCGGGAAGCAGGTGCGCGAGCTGCACCACGTCTGGCACGCCGACGCCGACGGTCGCCCAGATGGCGGGGTCGGACCAGGCGATCCTGGGCGGCTGATCGAGCAGCACCCGGCCTGCGTCCATCAGCACAACGCGATCGGCCCAGGGCGCTACCTCGTCAACGCGATGCTCGATGATCACCACGCCGGTGCCCTCATCGCGGGCCAGCTGGCGCAGCGTGCCGAGCACCTCCTGGGCGCCGACCGGATCCAGGTCCGAGAGCGGTTCGTCCAGCACCAGGACGCGCGGCCGCATCGCCAGCGTTGCCGCGATCGCGGTGCGCTGCTTCTGCCCGCCCGACAGCGTCACCGTCCCGGCGTGCCGCTGGCCGGCCATGCCCGTGACGTCCAGGCACCACTCGACCCTGGCCACGATCTCCGCATGCGGCAGGGCCAGGTTCTCTGGCCCGAACGCGACCTCGGAAATGACGGTCTGGTTGATAAGCTGCTGGTTCGGGTTCTGGAACACCATGCCCACCAGCTGCGACGTCTCGTGCGGCGGCAACCCGGTCAGCGGCTTCCCGAAGAACGTGACCCCGCCGCGCAGCTGGCCATGGACACGCGACGGGATCAGCCCGCACAGTGCCAGCGCCAGCGTCGACTTGCCGCACCCGGACGCGCCGGTGATCAGGACGACTTCGCCCGCCGCGACGCCAAGGTTGATATGCCGCAGCGCCGCCGTCGAAGCACCCAGGTAGGCGAACGATACGTCGCTGGCGACCAGCTCAGGACTCGCGCTGATTGCCATGCTCCCTCCGCACCGCCAGCAGCCACATGATGATCGAGGCGACCGCCAGGAGGCCACCGGCGACCAGCACCGTCGTGCCCGCCGACAGCACGACGTTCGCGTTCCCGAACAGCGCGCCCTGGTCACCGCCGACCTGATTATTGGTCAGGTCCAGGTAAGCACCGTCGATCAGCAGGAGCACCGCCACGATCCCGAAGAAGACTGCCACCCGCTTCACGCCAGCTCTCCGTCCGCTGGTAGCGCGTCGGCAGCCGCGGCCGGGGTTGCGACCGCGGGAGCCGCGGACGCATCGGCGGCCGCGCTAGCCACGGCTGGCTCAGGCTCGGCGAAGGGATCGATGGCATCAGCGCCCCTGGCTTGCCGGACCCCGATGGTCGGGATGACCGCCTTGGCGACGCGGAGCGCCAGCGGCGCGCTGATGGCGGCCTCGATCCCGTTGCCGAGCGCGTTCGACCAGGTGTCTACCCACATGGCGTACCAGGTGTAGTACGTCGAGTTCAGATACGGGTCAAACGTCCAGTCGGTAAGGAACGCGTTCGGGCCGCCGCGCAGCAGGCCGATCATCAAGCCATCGATGACCATGGCGGTGATGCTCGCGCCGGGAGCGTAGACCCGGCCGCGCCTGGCCACGATGTACAGGTCGCAGAAGATGGCCTGGGTCAGGCCGTCGGTCCAGTCCAGGGCGCCGTGCCCGCTGCCGAACAGCAACTGGGCAAGCAGGTAGTTGATGAACACCATCGCGGTGACGCAGCCGGGTTTGCGCACCAGCGCGACACCGACCATCAGCAGGAACATGTACGGCAGGTCATGCAGCTGCAGCAGGCCAGCGCCGGGGATCACGTCGATGATCGGCTTGAGGAACTGGTCGCCGATGATGTTGTCGTAAACCTCGAGCACGACACCGAGCGCGGCGACGATGAGGATGTCCTGAGTCGTCCACCGGTCCCAGCGCTTGGACTTCAACGCGGCCCACAAGACGATGCCGATGACCGATGATGCAGACTGCCCAGGTGCCCCAGAAGTAGAAAGAATTCCAGGCGTACGACAGCTTGATCGTCGAGTTGGCCAGCAGGGCGGTGCCCATCTCTCGTGCCTCCCACACACTCACGAACGGCAGGGATTTGTTCGGCACGGACGACATGGGCACCATGGCCGCGTGTTCTATTCAAGGACCGCCACGGACACCGGGCAATACCCCGTAAGGCGACTTCATGCGATGTTCACCGGCTGCTAGACCGACCCGGGCTGCGGGCTGACTATGGCCTCAAACCGAATCGCATTCTAGAATGCTCGGCGACACCGGCCGATGCGGCAGAAGAGGTGGATCCATGGCCCTGGCTCTGACACCCGAGCACGTGCAGCTTGCCGAGTCCGTACGCGGCTGGGCGGCGCGTACCAGCCCGGCGGCGGCCAGAGCGGCGGCCGACGGCGCGGACCACGGCGCGGCGCTGTATCAGGACACTCTCGGGCCTGGCCTGGCCCGCCAGGGCCTGCTCGGCTTGCACGTGCCCGAGGCCGATGGCGGGCAGGGGTTCGGCCTCGCCGAGCTCAGCGTCGCCGTTGAGGAACTCGGCGGGGCGCTGCTGCCCGGCAACTTCGTGCCGACCGTGCTCGCGAGCGCCGTACTGACATCCGCCGGGCTGACCGGCAAGGTCGTGTCGGCACTTGCCGATGGATCAGGAAACGGGGCCGTCGCGCTGTCGCACGGCTTGCGAGCGACTGCCGAGCCGGATGGCAGCCTGGTGGTTACCGGCAGTACGGAGCCCGTGCTCGGCGCCGTCGGCGCAGACCTGGTAGTCGCGCCAGTGGCGGTCGGCACTGCGACCATCTGGCTGGCCATCGACGCTGCCGGCCTTGAGATCACCGCGCTCGACAGCCTCGACCTCACCCGTCAGCTCGGCCGGGTACAGGCCGATGGCGTGATCGTCGCCGCTGACCGCCAGCTCACCGGCCTGGGCCCGGGCTCAGTCGCCAACATTGCCGCGGTGCTGCTCGGTGCGGAGGCTGTCGGGCTGGCCGGCTGGGCGGTGCAGACTGCGGCCGAGTACGCCAAGATCCGGCATCAGTTCGGCCGCCCTGTCGGCCAGTTCCAGGCTGTCAAGCACCGGTGCGGCCGCATGCTCATCGCGGCCGAGCAGGCCGCTGCCGTCGTCTGGGATGCGGCCAGGGCGCTCGACAGTGCGGACGAGGCGGAGCGCGACTTCGCCGCCGCCGCTGCGGCGGCGCTGGCGGCCGACGCAGCGGTGTCCTGCGCGCACGAGTGCATCCAGATCCTCGGTGGCATCGGGTACACCTGGGAGCACGACGCGCACCTCTACTATCGCCGGGCGATGACGATCAGGGCACTGCTGATCGCGGCGGCTGGCTCGGACCGGAACTGGAAGGAGCGGGTGACAGCGCTGGCCCTGGCAGGCCAGCGCCGGCCGGTGCGGCTCGAGCTGCCGGGGGGCGACGGCGGCCTCCGGGATGCGATCCGGGCCGAATTCGCCGGGATCGCCGCCCTCCCGGCGCAGGACCGGATCGCCGCGCTCGCGGCCGGTGGCTGGGTAATGCCGCATATGCCCCGGCCCTGGGGCCGGGAGGCGGGCGCACTTGAGCAACTGATCATCGACCAGGAACTGCGTGCGGCCAGCCTCCACGTTCCCAATCTGGCCATCGGCGCATGGGTCGTGCCGGCCCTGATCCAGTACGGAACGACCGAACAGCAGAAGCGTTTCCTGCCCGCCACCCTGCGCATGGACTACTTGTGGTGTCAGCTGTTCAGCGAGCCTGGCGCGGGGTCGGACCTGGCCGGCATCACCACCAGGGCCGAGCGCACCGACGGCGGCTGGAAGATCAGCGGCCAGAAGATCTGGACGTCGCTGGCCCGCGAGGCATCGTGGGCGATCTGCATCGCGCGCACCGATCCGGCTGAGCCGCGGCATGACGGGATCAGCTACTTCCTGGTGGACATGAAGGCGCCAGGCGTCGAGGTCAGGCCACTGCGCGAGATCGGCGGCGACGCCTTCTTCAACCAGGTCTTCCTTGATGATGTGTTCGTGCCCGACGATTGCCTGGTCGGTGAGGTAAACAAGGGCTGGCGGATCGCCCGGACGACGCTGGCCAATGAGCGCGTCTCGCTGGCCCGGTCCTGGACGTTCGGCTGCGGGGTGCCCGAGCTCCTGCAGGTCGCGGCTGCCGCCAGCGCGGCCCCCGCCGAGCAGGTGGGCGAGCTAGTGGCGGCCGGGCAGGCCATCGACTTGCTAGCGCTACGGGCGACGCTCAAGCAGCTGTCTGGCACCGAGCCAGGCGCCACCGGCAGCGTGCGGAAACTGCTCAGCATGCGGCACGCGCAGCAGGTTGCCGAGCTGTGCTGGGAAATGTCTGCCGGATCTGGCGCGCTAGCCGGCGGCCAGGGCCAGCCAGTCGGCCCGGACGGCCAGCCCGACGGCAGGCACTGGGCCCGCCTGGTACTAGTCACCAGAGCGCTGACCATCGGTGGCGGCACCACGGATATCCAGCTCAACATCATCGGCGAGCGGATACTCGGGCTGCCGCGTGATCCGGAGCCGCCGGGCTCCTAAGTTCCGGTAAAGTTCCCGGCCCGCCGGCGCCGCTACCCGCACCCGCTCGATCGGCCGGGTTAGCCTAGCCAGTCAGCTGTGGCGAGGTTGGGGGGCTGATGGCCGACGACGATGCACCTGGTTCCTGGCCGGATCCGGGCTCCGGCACCGCCCGGCAGCGGCTCGCGCATCGGATGACAGTGGCCCGCAAAGCCAGGCGGCAGCGACTGGCCACTGCGGCGATCGGCGGAGTGTCCGCGCTGACCCTGCTGCTGTCTGGTGGTGCCTGGGTTCTCACTAGTTACGTGAGCTCGAGCATCGGGCGGGTCAACGCCGACACCTCCGGAACGCCATCGAGCGGCCCAGTCAACATCCTGGTCGCCGGGATCGACACTCGCGGCGGCCTCACTCATCGCCAGGAACGGCTGCTGCACGTCGGGCACGACATCAGCTCGAACACCGACACGATGATGCTGGTGCACATACCCGCGAACCACGCAAGCGTGCAGGTCGTCAGCCTGCCCCGGGACAGCTGGGTCAGCATTCCCGGGCACGGCATGAACAAGATCAACGCCGCAGACGGCATCGGCGGTCCGCGGCTCATGGTCCGCACCGTCGAGCACGCCACCGGCCTGGTTATCAATGACTACGTCGAGGTCGACTTCCTCGGCTTCGTGAACGTCATCAACGCGCTGGGCGGTGTGAACATCTGCGTCCCGTTCGCGGTCAACGATCACTACAGCGGGCTGAAGCTGGCCGCCGGACGGCACCACGTCGACGGCGTCACGGCACTGGAGTTCGCCCGTGACCGGCACTCGTTCGCGCAGTCCGACCTGGCCAGGATCAGCGACCAGCAACAGCTGCTGTCGTCGCTGTTCGGTGAGGTCACGAACTCTGGCGCGCTGGCTAACCCGGTCCGCTTGCAGCAGTTCCTGTCGTCGGTCACCGCAGCCATCAAGGTGGACCGCGGCTTCAACCTGATCCGTCTCGCCGGCGAGCTGCGTGGCTTGCGACCGGCTGACGTGACCTTCACCACGGTGCCACTGGCGTCAGTGAACTACCTGACCCCGACCGGTGAATCGGCCGTGCTCTGGGACAAGGCGGCGGCCCGCGCACTGTTCGCCAGGCTGCGGCGCGACACCGGGCTGCCCGCTCGGCGTCACCACCATCGGGTGCACAAACCCGTCGGGGTGACTGTTACGAAGGGACAGGTCTCGGTTGACGTCTACAACGGCACCCTGATGCCCGGCCTGTCGGCGGCGACGGGCCAGCGGCTGGCAAGGCTAGGGTTCGGCATCCACAAGGCAGGGCTGAACTGGGCGCACCACAATGTGACGCACACAGTGATCGATTACCCGCCGGGCCAGGCCGCGGCGGCGGCGCTGCTGCGCACGGCACTACCCGGGGCCGGCCTGCGCGCCGTCACAGGCCTCGCCCGGATCAGGCTCGTCCTCGGCGCTGCTGGCTACGCGGTCAGCGGCACACCCCCGACCGCGCACCCGGCATCGACATCTGCCCAGCTCGCGGCGCCGGGCCAGCAGCGCACCGCCGCTCAGGCCGCCTGCCGCTGACCGCTCGCCGGCGGCAGCTGCGGGATCAGGCCCGCTCCCCGGCGGGAACGCGCTCGCTCAGCCTGACTCGGGCGAGGCCGGATCTTCTGGGCTCTGGAAGAACGTAGGCAGCGGACCGGGAGCGGGGTTACCAGCATCCGGGAACGACGTGGTCCCCGCATCCGGGAACGACGTGGCCCCGGCGTCCGGGAACGATGTGCTGCCGGCGCCGGGGAACGTGCTCGCCGCCGGACCGGGGAACGGGCTTGGCGGGTCGGCCGGGAAGGTTGGCTGCGGTACGACAGGTGACGGATCGGCGAGATTGAGACCGTTCTCCCGCTCGTGCGCCGAGATGTCGGCGATCAGCTTGTCGATCTTGCCCTGGCTGTCCGCGGTGCCGCGGCCGGTGCGCTCGGCGAAGACCGCCGCACCCAGGCTGCGCAGCAACGCATCACCACGACGGCCGGCCTGCGCCTGGTCTAGCTTCGCCTTACCTTCGAGCGCTGCTTCCTGAGTCTTCTGCGCCAGCTGCGTGGCCTGCGCCTTCACCTTGTCCATCAGTCCCATTGCCGCCTCCGAGGGGCCATTCGGGTGCTAGGTCAGCGACCATGCGCCGCGTGCTCTGCCAGCATAGGGCTGTATAGGTGCCCGACGGAGAAGGTTGGTTCCGGCCTTATGCTGCCCGGCCGGGTGCTAGCCGCGCGCAGCTGCCAGTCCCGAGGCTGCGTCCCGGCCGATGGCTACCACGTCGCCGGCAACCGTCACAAGCCGGCAGCCGTTGTCCCGGTACAGTCGGGCCGTAGTGCCATCGGTCGCGTGCACTCCGACCGGCTTGCCGGCCGCCGCGCAGTCGGCCCAGATCTGCTCGAACGCCGGGCGGAGCACGGGATCATGCGGGTCGAGCGGGCAGCCGAGGGCGAACGACAAGTCCCGCGGGCCGACGTAGATGCCATCGACGCCGGGCAGCGTGAGCGTGGCCGGCAAGTCGGCCATGGCTTGCGCAGACTCGACCATCACGATGCACAACGGGTCCTGCTGGTGAGCCATGATCCCGCCTGCCGACCGGTAACCGGCTGGCGGGTAACGGCACGCGCCGGCTACTGCGGCAGCCTGAGCGGAGGATTCGACGTTCGGCACGATGACGCCTGCGCAGCCAAGGTCGAGTGCCCGGCCGATATCGGCCGGGTGCGCGTGCCTGACGCGGCCGATCGGGGCGGCTCCGGCCAGCCGGATCGCGGCGGTCATGCCCGGCAGGTCATGCTCGGTAGCGCCACCATGCTGGAGGTCTATGACCACGTAGTCGAGACCGGCTGCGGCGAGCGCTGTGGCCGGCAGCGGCCCGGCGGCCACCGCCCAGCCGCCGTAGACCGTCTCGCCGGCCCGAACTCGCGCGCAGAAGTCGTCAGAAGTCACCGGCTAAGCCAAGCACATTACCGGCGGAGCTGATACCGCCAGCCGTACCGCGGGCGGCGCACGAACCCCTCCGGCCACCACCGTCAGCGTCACCGGCGCCGGCTAGGACGTCTTGGCGGCCGGGTCATGGCTCATGTAGGCCGGGTCGCGCCGGGGACGCCGGGGCCGCCACCGAGGTCCCGGCCGGCCGCGCTGAATGCGGTCCAGCGCAGCAGGGCAGGCTGCCTGATCGCACCGATCGCGAAGTAGCCTGTCCCGGCAACGCGGGCCACCGTCACCTTGACGGTGCTGCCGTTCTTCATGGTCAGCACCACGTAGGCGACGTCGGCGCGGGTACCGACAATGGTCGGGCCGTCGCCGCTGCCAGATGCCAGCGAGACGAGCTGATGCTGCGGCTGGGACGGCCCGCAGCTGGAATCGCTGCCGTGCACCACCAGGATCACCAAGCAGGTCCCCCAGGGCCCGGCGGCAACCGAAGCAGCCCACCGGCCAGGTCCGGCCAGCGCTCTCGGCAGCCGGGCCGTAGCGACAGCAGGTGCCTGCTGGCCCGGCCTGAGCCAGGCCTCGACGGTCGGCCACGAAGGCCCGTTAAACGGAATGGCATAGGCCACGACCCGGCCGCCCTCGTAGGCGGTCAGCCGCAAAATCCTGGCGTGCGGCGGGAGCGCGAACGCTATCAGTGCCAGTCCCCGGTAGCTGACCGGCTGCAGCTCAACCGTCGCGCCGTTGTCCAGCGCCATCGAGATCATGCTGACGCCCCGGCTCACCTCACTGGCCATGCACCAGTCGGTACCTGTCCCGTTGTTGAGGCCGGAAAAGGCCGTTACCCCGGTCGAGCCGATCGGGCCGGGCGCTGTCAGCGTTATGTAACTGCCCCCGCACAGCCTCACCGCGACCGACTTAGCAGATCCGGTTGCTGTCGCCCGCCATTTCCGGCCGTTGACCGTGCCGTAGGCGATAAGGCTGGCCGACGCGTGCTTGCCAGCGGGGTGAACAGTCACCCTGTACTGCGTGCGCTGCGCCGGCGCTATCCGTGACTGCTGGAACAGGCCTGGCAGCAACGCCGCCCCGGCCACTATCACCGCGGCACCGGCCGCAACCGAGATCCATCTGCGCATCCTGATCCCTTTGCCGCGCCGCACCACGCTGGCGACCGGTGCCGGATGCGGCTCGACCCCGTCCAGCAGGCCGGCCAGCCTGTCACGCAACTCTCGCTCGTTCTGGATGCTCACAGCAGTCCTCCTTCCAGCAGCGAGGAGTTGGCCCGGAGCTTGGCCAGCGCCCGGGACGCCTGGCTCTTCACGTTGCCGACGGAGCAGCCCAGAATGGCAGCGGTCTCGGTCTCCGTGAGGTCCAGCCAGTAGCGGAGCACGACCGCGGCGCGCTGCCCGTACGGGAGCTGCATCAGGGCCGCGACGAGGGCATCCCGGTCGTGCCGTTGCTCTGGGTGAGCCGAAGTGTTGACCAGATCCGGCACCGTATCGGTCAGCACCTCGCCGACGCGGTTCTTGCGGAACCTGGACCGGTTCGCATTCACCACGATGCGCCGCAGATAGGCATCCGGGTTGTCAGCCCATCGCACTCGCGGCCAGGACGCGTACGCGCGCGCGAACGCCGTCTGCGCCAGGTCCTCGGCATGCTGGAGATCGCCGGTCAGGCCGTAGCCAAGGCGCACCAGCTCGGACCAGCGGCCATGCATGAAATCACTGAATTCGGCGTCAGCCGCGGCGTCCATGGCCACCTCCCTCATCCGCACAGACCACGCATGAGGCCCGGACCGTTGCATTCATCATGCGGCGACGAGCAGTTAGTCGAGGTCGAAGGCGGCCCGGATGGCCGCAGCCAGGGCGGCTTCCTGGGCCGGCAGCAGGTAGCCGAGCTGGCGGCCGAGCACGGTCGTCGGAACCGTGACGATGTTGTCGCAGCTGACGACGCATTCGTGGTCCAGCCCGTTCGCCGGACCCAGCGGGACCTCGGTGGACAGCCCGCGGATCGTGGTGGTGATAGGTGCCACCGTCACCCGGGCCAGATGCGGGCGCACGAGGTCCCTGGTCAGGATCAGCACAGGGCGCGTCTTGTCCAGTCGCGCAGCGTGAATGGGTCGCACTAGTCAATGTCCATCGGCGCGCGCGCCGCGTATTCGGCGAGACTGTCCATGTCCGCATCCGGGCTGACCCCGGCCAGGATGGCTGCGTCCCTGGCGGCAATCAGGCGGCGGAATTCCCTGGCCAAAGCGCGCTCGATGACCGAAGCCCGGCTTGTCGCGCTGCCTGCTGCTACCAGCGTGTCGAGTTGCGCCACCATGCTGTCGGGCAGGCGGACGGCGATCTGGATGCTCATAGGCTCAGGATACCGGATTGGGATTCGTATCGGGATGCAGTGAATCCGCTAGGCATCGGTCAGCCGCCGGTGACCGCGAGTGCGGCGACGGCTAGCGCCATGGAGATCGGCACCGCGACCACGCCGAGCTTGCTGGCCCTGGCCAACGACGGCCTGGCGCCCGCGTCGCGGGCCGCCCGTAGCCAGAGCAGCCAGGCCAGCGAACCTGTGACGCACAGGTTAGGTCCGAGGTTCAGGCCTACAAGCAGCTGGAACGGGTGACTCGGCGGACGGGCCGCCAGCATGCCGGCAGCGGGCAGATTGTTGACCACCGCCGTCGCCAGCGCGGCGAACCCCGCGGTCGCCCAGCCGGAAAGGTGCGAGAGCAGGACCGACGGCCCCGACCAGGCTCGGCCGAGGGTACCGAGCGCGACCGCCGCCCCGAACAAGCCGACCAGCACCGGGACACCGAGGACCTGCCAGACCTGGCCGGGAGCTGGCTGGCCGCGAGCCGACCGGATACCGACGGCAACGAGCCCGGTCACCAGCACCGGCACCGCGGACGACCGGACCGCGACCACGAGGACAGTAGCCAGCACGACCGCGGCCAGGCCGACGCCGAGCACCGGGCGCGGAGCCCGTTCCGGATCCGCAGCCGCGTCGCTGAGGGAACGGCGCTCGCCGACGGCCACCACCAGCGCCGTCGCGGCGACAGCCAGCAGCCATGGCAACCACATCCGGGCGGCGAACTCGCCGCCGGTCAGGTGCAGCTGGCCGAGCACAATCAGGTTGGTCAGGTTGGATCCAGGCAGCAGCAGCGACGCCGCGTTAGACAGAAGCAAGCAGCCGTAGAGCAGGGCCGCTCGCCGGCCCGGCGGCTGCGAGCGGTGTGCACGAGCACCGGCGTCAGGAAGGCGACCGAGGTATCCAGATTGAGCGTGGCGGTGACGGCACTGATCAGTACTACCGAGCCGGCGAACAGCACACGTCCGCTGCCGGCGACCCTGGCCAGGCTCGACCCGGCTGCGGCGAACAACCCGTCGCCATCGGCCACCAGGCCGATGAGCAGCAGGCCGGCGACCAGGACGAAGGGCGACCAGTCCTGGCTCGCAGCGGCCATGGCGTCCGGCGTCCAGGCAGCGAAAGCAACTGCCGCGGCGGCCACGCCGGCCGCTGCCAGCAGCCAGCCGAGGCGCGGCGCTCGCTGGCCAGCCAAGCCGGATTAGGCCAGGCCGGTGACGCGCTCGCGGGCCGCTGCTATCCGGCGCAGCGTCTCCTCACGGCCGAGCACCTGCAGTGACTCGAACAGCGGCAGCCCGACCGTGCGTCCGGTCACCGCGACCCGGACCGGGGCCTGCGCCTTGCCCAGCGACAAGCCGAAGCTGGCGCCGACAGCCTGCAGCCGCTCGCGCAGGGCATCGGCATGCCACGGTGCGTCCGCATAGGCCGCCGCCGCCGCGGCCAGCAGTTCTGCGGCCGGCTCTCTCATCGCCTTGGCCCAGGACGCCTCGTCGGTTGCCGGGTCGGACAGGAACGCGAAGTCCACCATCGCGGTGATCTCCGGCAGCACCGCGACCCTGGTCTGAGCGAGCGGCGCAAGCTCGGCGAAGACCTTCGGATCGAAACGCTCCGGCGGCCACGGCGCGGATGGCGGCTCCAGCCACGGCTGGCACGCCTGCGTGAACTCGGCCGGTGACAGCGCCCTGATGTAGTCGCCGTTGAAAGCGCGCAGCTTCTTCACGTCGAAGAACGCCGGGGACGGGTTGACGTCCTCAATCCGGAACTCGGCCACCATCTCATCCCAGGGCACGATCTCGCGACCGTCCCTCGGCGCCCAGCCGAGCAGCATCAGGTAGTTGCGCATCGCGGTGGCGAGGTAACCCTCGTCCCGGAAGCCCTCCAGCGCCACCTTGTCCCGGCGCTTCGAGAGCTTCTGCCGCTTCTCGTTCACCAGCACCGGCAGGTGCGCCCAGACCGGCGGTTGCTGCCCGAGCGCACCGAACAGCAACTGCTGCTTGGGCGCGTTCGACAGATGCTCCTCACCCCTGATGACGTGGGTGATCCGGTGGTCGATGTCATCGACGACGTTGGCCAGCAGGAACAGCACCGAGCCATCGCCGCGCGCCAGCACGAAGTCCTCAATGCTGGAATTCTCGAAGACGGTCGTGCCGCGGATCAGATCCTCGACCACGGTGGCGCCCTCGTCCGGGGCACGGAACCGCAGCGCTCGTCCAGGACCGGGCGCCAGGCCGCGATCGCGGCAGTAGCCGTCGTAACCCCGATGCTGATCACCCGTGCGGGCGATTACGTCGTCGCGCGTGCAGTCGCAGTAATACGCCCGGCCCTGCTCGTACAGTCGCTGGCCGGCGGCGGTGTGCTTGGGTTCGTTGTCGGACTGCAGGAACGGGCCCTCATACTGGCTGCCGTCGATTCCGATCCAGGCCATGGCGCTGACGATGCCGTCGATCCATTCAGGCCGGTTCCGGGCGGCGTCGGTATCCTCGATCCGCAGTACCAGGGTGCCGTGCTCCCGCAGCGCGAATGCCCAGTTGAACAGCACTGAGCGAGCGCTGCCGACATGGAACATGCCGGTAGGCGACGGCGCGAAGCGCACCCTGATCCCGGAACCCGTGCTAGCCACGGCAGCAGAGTCTAGCCGAGTCCGCCCGGCCGCCCGGGTGGCCCGAGCCGCCATGACCGCACCGGACTACTGGTGACGCATCCACAGGTTCGTCTCGGCGTAGGTGCCGCAGTCAAGCTCGCGGCTGATCTCCACCAGGTCGAGAGCGTCCGGCACTACGTAGCTGCCCGATTCCGGAAAGGCCATCGCCGTCCACTGCTCCCACTCCGCAACCGTGCCCTGAATGATCATCGAGCTGGGCGCCGGGCCGAGGATGGTGGCACCCAGTCGCTGGTGCGTGCGGATCCACGGGTCGATGTGCAGGCCGTCGGCGCGGCACCAGCCAGCGAAGCTCGCCATCGGGGTCAGCGGATAACGAGGCTTGAGCGACGGCCGTACCGGCGCGATGACCCGCGTCAGACCTGAACTCGCGGCCCGCTCGCGGAGCGCCAGCATCACCTGGCCGGCCAGTCCGCCACCCTGCCGGTCGCGCCGAACCGCGGCCGCCATGATGCACAGGGTGTCCGGCTGCACTGACTGCTCATGGCCCCCGACCGCCAGGACCAGCGCCCCGTCATACCCGCCCTCGGGCAGAGCCGGCACGGTGCCATCCCAGCGCAGCGGCACACCCCAGCATCCGGCCACGACCTCGCCGCCGTCGAGCAGCATGATGTCGTAGGACGGGAAGTATGTCTCGACCCGGCCGATGTACTCGGCCGACAGCGGGTCGTGAAAGATGAACTCGGGCCAGGTCTGCCTGAATGCTGCCCTGGCTTCGTCGTCGAGATCATGGCGCTCCGCCGTGGTCACTACCTCAAGATCACTCATCGGCTGCCTCCCGCGCACGCGAACTGACGCTCGGAACCCTACCCAGGGCCGCTGCCGGGCCGACTGCGGACCGGAGCCGTGAGCATTGCCGCCGGAACCAGGCACAGCGCGGCCATCGCCCAGTTCAGGCCGAAATTCTCAGCCAGCACCCCGACCGCAAGCGGACCCAGTCCGCCAGCCAGCCCAGCCGCGCTTGACAGGGATACGGCCAGCCCGCTGCGGCCGGGCAGGCTACCGAACAGCTCTGCCGCCACGACCGGGTACCACGACGCGGTGGTAATGGTCAGCGCGGCCAGTATGGCCAGCTTCGCAGCGAGGCCCGGCACCAGCAAGAAGGCGGGGAACAGCAGCCCGGCTAGTGCCGCGCTGGCCCGCAGCACGACCCGGCCGTCGTAGCGTTCCAGCAGCCTGATCAGGATCACATCGCCGAGCAGGCCCGCGCCGAGCCGGACCGCGACGCCGGCCGCGGCTATCGCCGGTGCGGCATGTGCCGATACGACCAGGTACAGGGCCAGGAATGTGGTCAGCACGTCGAGCAGCAGATCCGAGACTTCGAGCAGCAGCAGCCAGCGGAGGGCACCCGAGCGCCGGACGATGCCCGCCGCCGCACGCCAGCCTGGCCAGCCACTGCCGCCGTCATCCTCGGCCGGGGCTTGATCACCCGGCCTATCGCTGACACCACGGCGCCCCGCGGTCGCCACACCAAGCCAGGCCGCCAGGCCGCAGCCCGCGACCAGCACGAAGGCCAGCCGCCAGCCACCGCCAGCGCCAAGCACCGCGACGACCAGGAGCGGGCCGGCCAGAGCGCCGGCCGATCCCGCCAGCGTCCAGCGGGCCATGTGCTGGGCCCGCCGGTCCGGTGCCGCGTCCATCAGCGCCGACTGAGTCAGGCTGACGAACGCGCCAGATGCCGGGAAGAACACCACCAGCGAGATCAGCAAACCGGTAAACGACCTGGCCAGGCCCGCTCCCAGGACAGCAGCGACAAAGACGAGTCCGCCGGTCAGTATCACCCGACGGCGACGCTCTCCCGTGCCGCTCAGTACCCCGAGAGGTAGCTCGAGAATGCTGCCGGCGATCAGCGGGACGGCGCCGAGCAGGCCGATCTGGACGTAACTCAGCGACAGATCGTGCTGGATCAGCGGCATCGCCGCGCTCTTGGTGCCATCGACAAGCTCGTCGGCGAACTCCACTGCGAGCGCAGCGAGCAAGACGATCAAGCCGGGCCGGACCATCCGCCGACGCGACCCGGGCCACCGTTCCGGGGCCGGGCCGGGATTCAGTGCTGCGGACCTCATGCCGTTTCCTTCGATGTCGTCCGTTGCCAGGACAGACGAGGAAGGCGGACCGCGGGCCGCTAGTTCAGATCACAGTCAAAGGAATCCCATATGTTGATGCTAGTCCGGGAGGGCCTGCCGGCGCACGGCTACCTGCCGGGAGGGCGGCTACGGTGACCGGTTCGCTAGCTTCCGGCGGGCAATTCCGGTTTCGCATCGCCGGCCCCGATCTGCGCCTTCAGGGCGGCCAGCTCCTTGTCCACCTCGGCGTTCGCGCCCGCCTCGTCGAGTTCGCGCTGGATGTCGTCGGTTCCGCCGCCAACGTCCTCGAGCACCCCGGACTGAAGCAGCTCATCCATGGCCCCGGCCCTGGCCTGCATGTTGGCGATCTTGTCCTGCGCGCGCTGCAGCTCGGCACCCGAGTCGCCGAAGCTCTTGGAGATGCCTGCGGCCTCCTCGTTGACCGAACTTTCTGCCTGAGCTGCGGTGTACTGCGCTTTCATTACTTCCTTCTGCGAGCGGAAGGTGTTGACGCGCTGCTGGAGGGCGCTCAGCGTCTGCTCCATCTTCTGCTCTTCCTCGGCGAGCTGCTGATGCTGCGGCTCCATGGCGTTGACCTGCTCCTGGGCCGCGGCCTTGCGGGACAGCGCCTCCCTCGCCAGGTCTTCCCGGCCTTCGGCGAGCGCCGCCTTGGCCTGGTCCTGGAGATGGTCGATCGAGTGCTGTAGCTGCTGTTCCTGGAGCTCAAGCTGCTTCTTCGAGGCCGCGATATCCACCAGCGCGCGGCGCACCTGGGTGATGTGGTCGAGCATCTGCTCATAGGAGTAATCGAGCATCTCGTTCGGGTTTTCGGCCGCATCGATGGCTTTGTTGGCCTTGGCTGCCACAATGTCGTGCGCCCGCTGGAAGAGACTCATGTCGTGCGCTCCCTAGGGAAGAGGTAACGGAGCCGGGCTTACGCTGCCGAGGCTACACATCGACCCGCAACGGTGCCCGGAGCAGTACGCTCAGCCTGGTGGAGGTTCGCTCGCTCGGGTACCGCACCGACCTTATGGTCCGGCTCCTCGAGGGCAGTCACATCGACGATCGCGGCGACTATCTCGCCGTCCGCAGCCCGCAGAACCCGACCTACTGGTGGGGCAACTTCATGCTGCTGTCCGCGCCACCGCGGCGCGGCGAGACGGCGAAGTGGCTCGACTTGTTCGCGGCCGAGTTTCCCGGCGCGAAGCACGTCGCGCTCGGCATCGACGTCACCGAAGCGGGCGCCGTGAAGCCGGCGGAGCTAGTGGCAGCCGGCTTGCGGATGGAACGCTCCACGGTAATGGTGGCCAGCGATGTCCATGAGCCGCCGAACCCGAATCTGGCGGCCACCTGCCGGGTACTGACCGGCGACGACGACTGGCGCCAGGCGGCGGCCTTGCGTGCGGTGCTCAGTGAAGGCGAGCCTGGTGGCGACCCGGCTTTCCTGCAGGCGAAGATCAACTCTGAACGGGCGATGACCGAGGCCGGGAACGGAGCATGGTTCGGCGCCTTCGCCGATGGCAGGCTGCTGGCCCAGCTCGGCCTGATCAGCGACGGAGATGGCATCGCCCGGTACCAGAACGTCGAGACGCACCCGGCAGCACGGCGCCAGGGTCTCGGCGGCACCCTGGTCTGGCGCGCCGGGCAGCATGGCCTCGGCAACGGTGCCAACACCCTGGTCATGGTCGCTGACCCGCACGACGTGGCCATCCGGGTGTACAGGTCAGTCGGCTTCGCCGACGCCGAGAGCCAGGTCGGCTTCGAGCGCCAGCCGCCGGCGACCGGCTGACCGCAGCACGTCCTCATCCTCGTCAGGGTTGCACGGCGGTCAACCGGGTGACGCTTTAGGCTCTAGGCGTGGGCATTATCCAGGAGATCAGCTACCAGATTCCGCGGCCCAACGCGGCGCAGCGGGCGGTGTGGCATGTCTCGTCGTCGCGTCCGGGGGCATGGCTGTTCGCGAAATCGATGCATCACATCGACAAGTTCCTGCTGCGAGTGAGTCACGGGCAGCTCACACTTCCTGGCATCGCCGCCGGAATCCCGGTACTGACCATCACCACGACCGGAGCACGTACCGGTCAGCCGCGGGTCACCCCGTTGCTGGGCGTGCCGTATGGCGAGGACATCGCCATCATCGGGACGCGGTTCGGCCAGCACGGCACTCCGGCCTGGTTCTACAACCTCCGTGCTGAGCCGCGGCTGCAGGTAGCGTTCCGGGACAAGAGCGTCCACGCGGTCGCCCGCGAGGCTGACGCAGCTGAGTGGCAGCAGATCTGGGACAAGGCTCGGACGATCTATGCGGGGTACGAGGCCTACGCTCGCCGGATCCAGGACCGGAAGATCCGCATCATGGTGCTGAGCTGCTAGCCAGGTCAGCGCCGCACCCTGCATGATCGGTCAGCGACCGGGCTATCGGCGGCGCCTGACCGGCTGTGACAGGTTGTCCCGGATCGTGTTGCGGCTGCCATCGTTGACGACCGGCCTGCCGGTGTTCGGCAGTCGCCGCCCGAACCGGTCCAGGCCGATGTAGTTCCTGATCACGAAGTTGCCGCTGGTACCCGCGCCGAGGGTAACGCCGACCCCGGTGTTGCCGCTGATCAGGTTGGCCGGGGGGGTCGTGGTGTCGCCGACCACGTTCCCGTGCGCCCGGCCGCTGACCAGTACACCGCCGGCGCCGTTGGGGATGCGCTTGACGCCGAGGATCTCGGCTCCGATGTAGCTGCCGAAGACGCGGTTGCCGTAGGCACTGCCGGTGATGACGACCCCGTACCCCTTGTTGCCGGAGAACGTGTCCTGCGGAATCACTGATCGCAGCGAACCGCCGAGGACGTTGCCATGCGCGGTCCCGTCGATCAGGACCCCGTTCCCTCCGTTGGCCAGCGCAGACTTACCGTTCGTCGACAAGCCCGCGATGTCCGGGTCGACGGTGACGCCGGAGGCATTGCCCGCCAGCTCGATTCCGTTCCGCCGGTTCCCGGAGAAGACATTGGTCCTCGCCAGGTTGTCCCCGCCGGTCGAGGTGATGAGCAGTCCATCGTTGCCGTTAGCCGCCGCACCCTTGAACGCGAGCAGGCCGCCAAAGGTATTGAAGGTGACGAAGCCGTGCGCCTGGCCTGCCACATCGATGCCGTCGGCCCCGTTCCCTGCGGACACGTTGCCGAGCGGTATGACCCCGCCGACCTGGGTGTTTGCTGACGAGCCGTCGACAAGGATGCCGCTGCGCTGGTTGCCGACCAGCGCGGTGTTGTTCGCGCCGATGCCGAAGAAGTTGCCCTGCACGACGACGTTGTCGGAGCTAGTGATGCGCAGGCCGTTCTGGCCGTTCCCGCTGAGCACGTTGTAGTACACGAACGGATTGTTGACGAACTTACAGCCGACCAGCGAGTTGCTTGCGGCATGGTCGATCAGGACTCCGTTCCAGCGGTTCCCGAGTGGGGTGTTGCCCGCGGCGACGGTTCCGATGAAGTTGCCGTTGAGCATGTTGTGGCTGGCGCCGCTGCTGATCTCCACTCCGTTCTGCCTGTTCCCGGAGATCAGGTTGCCTAGCGGCGGGACCACGAAGACCGGCGGCACGGTGCCCTTGCTTCCGGTCGGGTTGTTGGCCTGGCCGGTGCTGGGGTCGACGAACTCGGTGCCGCCGATCTCGTTGCCGTCGGCGTGCCCGGTGATAAAGATGCCGTTGCCGCCGTTGGCCATCGCGGCGGTGCCGGTCACGTTAGTGCCGATGCGATTGGCCTCGATGGTGTCATGCGAAGAGCCAGCCAGCACGATGCCGTCGCCGCCATTCGCGGCGATCACGTTGCCGACGACTCCCGGCTGGCCGGACGGGTTCTGCCCGATCCGGTCGCCCCGGGAGCGGGCCGACGCATAGATGCCGGCACCCTGGTTCCCAGCCGCTGTGCCGTCTGAGGCCAGCCCGATGTAGTCGGTGTTGAGTGTGATGGAGCCAGCCTCGAGCGTTACGCCGTTGCCGGCGGCATTATCCACGGCCACGCCGAGCAGTTGCGAGCCTTGCGATCCGGCCGCGAAGCGGAGGCCGGGCTGGCCGCTGAAGTCGAGCTCGACCGGCGGCGGGTCGCCAGCCGTATAGGTCGGCGCCGTCTGACCGTTGATCGCCACCTCGGCGACTACCGGTGGCAGCGCGCTAAGCAGCGTGATGACGCCAGTGACGGTGAAGTCGATGTCCGTCGAGATTGTCGGCGCGGCGTTATTGGCCTGCCTGATGGCCCACCGCAGTGTCCCGTGCCCGGAGTCGTTGAGGCTCGTCACCCTGATGGTCCTGGACGCAGCAGCGACCAGCGGCACGGCGGGCGCCGCCCAGGCTGGCGCTGCCCAGGCGGGCACCGAGACCGCGGTGGTGCCTAGAGCGCACGCGACACTGGCGCAGCACACCGTCGACAGCCTGGTCACGCGCGGCGGAAGCGACAGCGCAGAGCGGAACTTCGACGTTGCCCTCGCGGCGTGCATAACGGCCCACTTCCTCGTCATTTCGCTGGCCGCGCTGCGCGGCCTGGCTGATGGCAGCTAGGAGCCCGGCTAGCTGACGGCAGTATCTGCCCGATCGGTTCTGGCGGGCGTCCAGACTGCTTTCGGATGCGCCAGCCGGGTCGTTACAAGAAGCCCCGATTACTGTCGGCTATTCGCGGACAAAGCCCGATCAGTGCGAGATGGGCACTCAGCGAGTTGCGAATTTCGAGCTTGACGCGCGTTAAATAACAATTCTCTTTCGGCGTTTCAGCTTTACTACAGCCGAAAGCAGTGCATCGTTGTTAGGCGACAGCACCTAGCGTGCACGACTGATTACGAAACGTTACTGTGTCGTTATCGGCCCAGGACGGCGTCGGCACGCCACTGGTTGATGAGCGGACAGCGCTGGCCAGCGTCTTAGGTGAGAGCTGAGCGCCGATGGCGCCCAACAAAAGGGCCCGCCCGTGTCCCGCACTTCCGCTAGACACCGGAAGCAATCACGGTTCCCCGCATCCAGCGCATTCCGGCATTCCCGGCACCGGAAACGGCCGCTTATCTTCTCCGCTTTCGGCCGGTGGCCCGCCCGGCTTTCCGTCGTGGCCGCATTTACAATATTCGCCAGCTTATTCGCCGCTACGCACTGGCCCGGACATGCGCAGAATACTCGTTTAACGGCCGCCGACGCAGTTCCTGGCCAGCCCGTGACCGCGGATGCGACGCGGCTAGCCAGGGCAGCCACGGCAGGCCTCCGGCAGGCGCCGCACCGGCCCGCAGAGCGCGCCGGCCGCGATGACGCGCCCGGCCTCGCGGCCAACGCCGCCTTTCTGCGCCAGCACTTGCCTACGCACTGGAAGCATCGTCGGCCGCCGGTGAAGTTCGTCCCGCCGTCCGCGTACCGGAATCCGTTCCGGAACGTCACGAACCTGCTGCCGGAGCGCATCGACATGGGAGTCGACTTCGCCGGCACCGGCAGCGTGTACGCGATCGGGACCGCGGTCGTCACCAACGCTTCGGGCGACAACCCGGGCTGGCCCGGCAACGGCTGGATCACCTACCAGCTGACCAGTGGTCCGGCTGCGGGGCTGGTGGTCTATGTCGCCGAGGACGTACGGCCGACTGTCATGGTCGGGCAGCATGTGACAGCCGCTACCGTCATCGCCACGATGTTCAGCGGCGGCGACGGCATCGAGACCGGCTGGGCACAGCCCGACGGCGCGTCCGCCGAGTCGCAGCTTGCGGTGGCGGGCGGCATCGGCGGGGCCGGACCGTTTCCGACCATGGTGGGCGTGAACTTCGACGAACTGCTCCAGGCTCTGGGCGTGGCGCCAGCCAACAACTGGGGCCAGAGCCCGTTCGGCCTGCTTCCGCCGAATTACCCGGCGAACTGGGCCGGGCTCGTGAAGAGGGGGTAGCCCTCCGCTCGGTTGCCGCAGGGCCGCGCTGGGCGTACGCAGGGTTGCCCTGGGCGTACGCAGGGTTGCCCTGGGCGTACGCAGGGTCGCCGTCGGCCGCTGCAGGGTCGCCGTCGGCCTCCGGAGCGTTGCCATCGGGTGGGAGATTCATTCCCAGGTGTGAGCTATGTCATGGTTATCTTTCGGCATTTCGGCCTTGACGAACTCGCGACAGGTGCATGGTGGGTAGCCAACAGCACCCAGCATGCGTGACGGCACTTGACTGTGGTCCGTCGCCCTGATCCCCGCGCGGCGTCCGCATGCCACTGGTCACGGAAGTGCTGATCGTGACCGGCGTCCCGGGTGACAGCGGAGGGCCGAGTTCTCCCTGACCAAAGGCTCAGTGTGTCCCGCGCGTCCGCCCGCCACCGGAAGCCGTCCAGTCCGGCCAGTGCCCGCCTGCGCATTGGCTTCCGGAGCGGTCAGCCTCGTGCCGCTCGGACTGCGGCACGACGCAAGCCCGCGCCGATCGTCGCGGTAGCCGGCACCGCGGTGGTTGTCGGAGCTGCGGCCGTCGCTGCGGCGTTCGCCTGGCAAAGCCAGGCACAGCTGGCCGGACCCGGCCAGCTGACTGCGATCGGCGGATACGGGTCTCCGGACGCGGCCCGGCAGCTGCCTGATGGCGAGCTGGCAGCGGCGCTGGTGAAGGCAGGCGTCATGCTCCGGACGCTGACCCCGCCACCGAAGCCGAAGCCGGTGCCAGCGCCAGGCAGGTCGATAAGAGCAGTCAGGCCGGCCAGGCATGCGGCCAGGCCGGCTCTCACGCCCCGGCCCAAGCCTGCTAAGCCCGTGCCGCCTCCGCCCCCGGTCTATCTCAACCCGCTCCGGGCCATCGCCGGGCTACTGCCCGAGCGCATTGACATGGGCGCGGACTTCGGCGGGACGGGCCCGATCTATGCCATCGGCAATGCTGTCATCACCAACGCGACCGGCAGCTCGCCGGGCTGGCCGGGAGGCGGCTGGATCACCTACCAGCTGACCGACGGCCCTGCTGCTGGCCTGCAGGTCTACGTCGCCGAGGACGTCACGCCGACCGTGCAGGTCGGCGAGCAGGTAACGTCCTCAACCGTCATCGCGCAGATGTACAACGGCGGTGCCGGGATCGAAACGGGCTGGGCCATGCCAGACGGGTCTTCGGCGGAGTCTCAGCTACCCGTTGCAGGCGGCATCAGCGGAGGCGGCCCGTTCCCGGCGGCTGTGGGTGTCAACTTCGACAACCTGCTCATCGCGCTCGGCGTGCCGCCGGCAAACAACGCGGGTCAGGCGGCGTACGGTGTGCTCCCGTCGAATTATCCGGTCAGCTGGTCAGCGGCCACCGCTCCGTCCTAGCGCTCGCGTTTGGCGAATCGGGCCCAGCCGCTAGCGGTGGGCCAGGACCCAGTCGATTGCGGCGCCGCGGTTGTTTTCCTCGACGTTGGAGTGGTCCTCGTCCGGCGGGAAATGCGTGCTGACATTCGGGATGCGCTCGGCGAGCCAGCGAGAATGCGAGGGCGGCGGGGACGAGTCCCGCTGCCCATGCCACAGCACGACGGGAGCCTGGACCGCGGCGAGATCGAATCCCCAGGGCAGGAACGATGCGCTCCAGTCCTCCCACCAGCCCTCGCCGTCGGGCCGGTAGCCGTCCCGGTTGACCAGAGCCAGGTAGTCGGCCCACTCCTGACTATGTGCAGCGTCCCGGCCGGCTTGGTCTCCCCAGCGCTCCATCCACCAGGCAGGCGAAGATGCCAGCGGCGCGAACTCAGCCGCCCCGGCAAGAAACTCCGCCCGCGCGCGGTCGCGGTCCTCGAAGAAGACGCGGATCTCGTCCCGGAAACCGTCCCCCATGCCATCGGCGAAGTCCAGCCCCTGCTCACCGCAAGGACCAACCGGTGCGAAAAGGCAGACAGAACTGACGACCTCAGGTAGCAAGGCCGCGGTCGCCAGCGCATAAGAGCCTCCGGCCGAAGACCCCCACACTGCCACCCTGAAGATGCCGAGGTCGGCAAGGATCGCGCGCACGTCTGCCGCGCTGTCTGCGATGACCCGGCGAGGTTGCCGTGTCGACCGGTCCTGACCTGGCCGGTCGTAAGAAATCAGCCGCAAGCCGCGAGCTTGCGCGTCGCGGACAGCGCCAGGGAACAGATGGCGGGATCCCCCGTGATGCACGAGGACCGGGAAACCTGAGACGGGACCAGAATCCTCGACTCCGATCTCGCGGATGCCCGATCGGACGATGCGTGCGGGTGAGATCACAACGAGACCCTAGCCGGGCTCGAGCCGGAGAGGCTCTCAGCCGCTATCCGGCAGGTCAGATGAGCCACGCCAGGAGCTTGCACCGCGCCCTCCGGGATCATCAGCGCTCGCCGGCGCGGTCCCGAGCCAGTTCGTCGGCCACGTTGACTCCGTCCGGCTCGCCAAGGTCCATCCGCAGGATTTCGCGCCGCATCTGAGCTGCCCGCTCGCGACGGCTGGCGGCCTCGAGCACGGCCTGACGGATGGCAGCGGACCGCGAGATGCCGCTGCGGGTCAGCACCTCAAAAGCGTGGTCAGTCTCGTCATCGGTACGGATGGTGATTGTGTCGGCCATACGTCGAGCGTAAGACAGCATGTCTTACACGTCAGTGGCAACGGACGGGACGTGGTCCTGGCCTAGCTGCGTTATGAGCCGGGCGACCGGGGTTATACCTTCCCGGTCTGGATGGTGCCTGCGTATCGCGTGTCGAGGAAGGCCTGTTCGATCGGGTTCGTGGTGAGGGCGCGGGCGGTGGCGTAGGCGGCCGCGGCTTCGGTGGTGCGGTCGAGGCGGCGCAGCAGGTCGGCGCGTGTCGCATGGAACAGGTAATAGCTGTCCAGACCCGACGAACGCAGGTCGTCTACTTCGGCCAGGCCGGCTGCGGGGCCGCGGACTTCGGCGAGCGCGACTGCCCGGTTGAGCGCGACGACCGGAGTCGGCGTGACCGCATAGAGCTGGTCATAAAGCGTCAGGATGGCGTGCCAGTCGGTGCTGTCAAAGCTGGGCGCAATGGAATGGACAGCGTTGATGGCGGCCTGGATCTGGTACGGGCCGGGGCGGCCGCGCCGGACGCAGGCACGCACAATGGCCTGGCCTTCGGCGATCAGGCCCTGGTGCCAGCGCTGCCGGTCCTGTTCCGCCAGGCGGACCAGCGAACCGTCGGCGGTGACCCGGGCGGCGCGGCGCGCGTGCAGCAGCAAGAGCATCGCCAGCAGCCCCTGCGTCTCCGGCTCGTCGGGCATCAGATCGGCGAGCACCCTGGCGAGCCGGATTCCCTCGGCGCACAGATCAAGCCTCGTCAGCGAGCCGGCGGTCGCCGCGTAGCCTTCGTTGAAGATCAGGTAGACGACGGCGAGGACGGGCGTGAGGCGGCCGGGAAGCTCGGCTTCCGCAGGCACGCGATAGGGGAGACGAGTGTCCCTGATCTTGCGCTTGGCCCGGACGATCCGCTGGGCCATGGTTGCCTCGGGCACGAGGAACGCCCGCGCGATCTCCGGCGTCTCGAGCCCGCCGAGCAGCCGCAGGGTCAGCGCGACCTGGGCGGGCTGGTTCAGCGCCGGATGGCAGCAGGTGAAGATCAGCCGGAGCCGGTCGTCGGGCACGGTCCCCTCCTCGCGCGGCGCGGCACTGCCCGTGGTGTCCGCGCCGTACAGATGATGCGCCTGCGCGTGCCGCTCGTCACGGACCGACTCACGGCGCAGCCTGTCGATGGCCCGGTTGCGGGCAGTCGTGACGATCCACGCACCAGGATTGGGCGGCTGACCGTCCGATGGCCACCTGGCGACCGCCACGGTGAACGCATCCTGGACCGCCTCCTCGGCGGCGTCGATGTCGCCGAGGAAGCGGATCAGGGTGGCGACGCAGCGACCATACTCACGGCGGAAGACAGCCTCGACAGTCACTGCACGAGAGTTCATGGTTGCTGCACGTAAACACTCACTGCGCGTCGTGCGCGTTAGCCTGGATCGCGTCGTCGAGGTCCCCGCCGAACAACGGGCGGACCTCGATCGGCCGCTGTTCCGCAACCGCAGCGAGCTTGGCCCACTCCAGCGCCGCGTCCAGGTCGGCCGCGTTGATGATCCAGAACCCGGCGAGGTGTTCCTTGGTCTCGGTGTACGGCCCGTCGGTCAGCATAAAATCGCCGCCGGACTGGCGCACCACGGTCGCCGACTCCGGGCCGCCTTGCATGCCTCCCTTGAACACGAACGCGCTGGCGTCCTCCAGCTTGTCGCCCAGTTCGCTCACCCCGGCCCACACCTGCTGGCTCCGTTCCGGGGGGACGGGAACGGCATAGTCGCGGTAGAGCGCGAGCAGGTACTGCGTCATGGCAATCACTCCCGTTTGTCATCCCGGGCCGATCTCCGGCCCGGCCTCACTCCCGCTACGAAGTGGCCACCGCCGAATCGACACCCGCCCGCCATGATGCCAAGACTTTGTGCCAGGGGTCGTCCAGGGCAGGGCGCCGCAAGGTCGGCAATCCTGCTGAGGTTATCCCCGGCACCGCGCGAGCACATGTTGGTCTTCGCCTAGCCAGCTCAGGCCGGACTCAGGGTGCGGCCGCAGCTTCCCCAGGCTGCATCCCGACTAGCTGGCTCAGGCGTACTCGTCAGAGTCGAGGTCGTCCTCGATGCCCTCGTCGTCTGCGGGGTCGTAAAACCGCGGCGCCAGCGACCGGACCGGTCGTGACCACATCACTGCGCCGGTGAAGCTCAATGCAGTCGCCGTGATTGCGAGTCCGGCCGCCTCGAGGATGAACCAGGTACCGGGCCGGACATGGGCGCCACCGGCGCCAGCCAGGCTGATCAGGCCAAGCAGGAACGCCACCGCCAGCACCACGACCGCGGTCTGCACCACCTGACGCGCCCGTTCCGTCAGACCGCCGCTGAACGCCACGAGGACGACTGCCAGTACCGGCAGCGCCTGGATAACCAGCTGGATGACCTGGGGTGCGATGGCAGCCGCTCGGAGCGAGAAGGCACTGACGGGCGCTGGGATGGAACTAACAGGAGCGGGCGCAGGACCGGAACCAACAAGAGCTGACCCAGTGCTGGAAGCAGCGGCTGGACTGACAACAGGAATCTTGGCACCGGCCACATTGAAGAGCTGGCATGCACTAACCAGCAGGATGAATGCCGTGAGGGCCAGCAGCGTCCACGCAATCGGCTCGCGGAGCCAGCGCACGCTGTCCCATGCGCGCACAGTTTCCGACGGCGCCCCTCCGTCTGGCTGATCACTCATCTTGACCCCGTTTCGGGAGAAATATGCGATAGCAGCATTGTCGTCCTAGCTAGGGGATGGGGAGAAGCCATGGCATGAGATCTCGACCGGCGGACCGTGACCCGAAGCCTTAAAGACGATCACCAGCCGCCTCGATGCGCTCGATCCAGGTTGTCGCTTCCGGGGTACTGGCTGAAGTGCCTGACAGGCTGAGCAGACCCTGCACGATTGCGGCTGGCAGCGCCTCGGCGAGGCGGTCAGAGCGGCCGTAAGCGGCGATCACCTCGTCCCACTGTCCGGGATCCACAGAGGAAACCAGCATCCACGCCAGATCGCAGACGCCCGGTCCGGCTGAGACGTCCTCCCAGTCAAGCAACACAATCTCCCCGTCCGAGCTGGTACGCATGTTGAGCAACGAGGCGTCCCCGTGGGCCAGAGTTATTGCCCCAGAGCGAGCGGCCGCGGCTTCGGCCGCGGCGACGTGGCCCACGAAGCGCCTACCTAGTGCCCTGACCGAGGAGGTCAGATCGTCACGGACGGTAAGCTGCGGCCAGGTCCGGCCGAACAGCTGCTCCACCAGGTCAACGGCGGCCCCTTCAGCCCGAAGCCATGGCCAGCGTTGGTGAGCCTGGCCCTCCCACCGCCGATGCAGCCCAGACAGCACGTGGGCGGCCGCTGCCGGGTCAGCTCCTGGCTGCCACGCCGAGAGGTCCTCCAGCACCAGTTGCGTGCCCTCGGCGGTTTCCTCAGCCTGGTAGCAAGCTGGCACCCGGACGCCAACCACTGGCGCGATCTCTCGGTAGAACCGGACCTCGCAGCGGAACATGTCCAGCGCATCGGGGATCGAGCCCGGCTCCGGCCAGCTCCGCCGTTTCACGTGGCCATGCACCGCGTCAGGTTATGGCTGACCCACAACCAGCCACAAGCCCATTCCGCGGCGACGACCAGCCAGCATAGGTCGCGCTGCGCGGGCAGTCAGTCGCGAAGGACGCTGGCGACCCGTTCGGCTGCGGTGAGCTCACGGGCCTCGAACGATCGCTGAGTCAGCATTTCAGCGAGAAGGACGTAGCGGGTTGCGGTCGCGATACGGAGCTCGTCGGTCATGACGGGAGCCAGGCCCAGCTCGTATTTCGTATCGACCAGGATCAGGCCGCGTCGGGCCGAGAGTTCGGTGCCCCGAGCGAACAGCCGGAAGCAGACGTCGGCGCACCGGTCGAATAGGTCCGCGGTCACGAGACCCTCGGCGACTGCGCCGTCCCGACCGACGTTTCGATCATGCATTTCGAACTTAGTCGTCGGGGTCAGGATCGGAGCCGCAAGTCGCTCGTTCTTGCGAAGCCCGTCGGGCATCAGGTTGCCGGCAATGTTCCGCGCGCCCGCCTCGTAGTTGAGCCACAACGATGTCTTCGTTACGCCCGTGATGTAGGCGCGAACGACGAATTCAAGCGGCACCGGAGCGCACTCGCGGACGCGCACGACGTTGGGGTCAGGGACCTCCAGGAGGTGATTAGAGACGATGTCCGAGGTAGCGTCGAACCAGTAGTTCGCTATCTGGTTGAGGACCTGGCCCTTGAACGGGATAGTCCCGAGGAGCCGGTCGAACGCCGACAGCCTGTCAGTGGTCACGATGGTGCGGACGTCCCCGTCGACGTAGCTGTCGCGCACTTTGCCCTCGTGGCGGACACCAAGGTGACCGAAGTCCGTTCGGTCGAGCGTGCCCAGCAGTTCCCTCGCAAGCCTCTCGTCGGAGAGCATTGGCGTCCCTGCTTCGATCCGCAGCGGTGACTCCATGACGTCCTCCCGCTCGATCATCCGGTCCATGGCGTCGACCCGGCCGGCCGCCTGCCGGGCCGCCACCGTCAGGCGTCGACGGTGCTTGACTAGCCGCGCCCGTCGCGCGCCTCGATCAGTGGCGTCGATGATGGCAGCGGCATCATGCAACGGCATGCCGACGTCCCGCAACGCGGCGAGGGTGCGTGCTCGCGGCAGCTGGCGCAGAGCGTAGCGGCGGTAGCCGGTGCGATCATCGACCTCGACCGGCACGAGCAGGCCGGCCTGGTGGTAGTGCCGCAGCGTCTCAACCGTCAGCCCCGACAGCTGCGCGAACGCGCCGACACCGACCAGCTCGCCTGAGTCCACACCAGCAGCATCCAACCCTCGGACGCCCGAGAGTCAAGGCGGACCGCTAGGCACCTGAATCGTTCTGGAAGTCTCTGCCACGAGCCGTGGTTGATCTGCGAAATCGTCGGCCTGCACCGAAGTGACCAGCGCGGCTTCAGGGTCACGGCGCCTTGGCGATCTCGGCGGTGAGCTGGCCGACCGGGGCGAGCAAGTGGCCCGTGTTGGTGCACCGCCACTATGCCACCTTCTTGATGAGATCCACGGGGTCCGCGCCGTCCCAGATAGAGCCCGGATGGCCGCCGTGGACGGCGCAGACCGGCCACTCGATCTCGGGGATCTCCTTGAGGGTGGCGGACACCGAGTCGGCTGCACTCCAGAGCAGACCGGAGCCTTCCTCCTCGCGCGACATGCCCTGGCCGCCGCCCCAGTACGACCCGTCTGGCAAGGTCGCGTACACGATCGCAGGCCATGTCCCGAAGCGTGCCCGCATCCGGTACTGGCCATATCCGGTGATGTCCAGGTCGTGCTGCACGACATCCAGCGCACTCTGACATCGGGCCACGAACGCGTCATCGGCAGGGGCCGGGTCGAAGCCGATCGACCGCAGAACCTCGGGCATCAGCTCCATCGCTTCGAAAGTGGCGCGGTGCTGATCCAGGAGCCGCTGGGCTTCTGCGGGAAGCGGCTGGCCGAGCCAAGTGGCTGACTCCAATTGCCATCGCTGCGAGAGGACATGCGTCGATCCGCTTGGAGGCGAGCCGGCGTTTCTCCAGTGTGAAGCTGCGTGAGCTGGCGCAGCGGCGACGAATCGAACCCGGCCGCAAGCCATTTCGCCGCTAGCATCGGCCATTGATCGGCCGGGAGTTGGTCCAGCGCGCCAGCGGCGGCCTGCTCGGGGCGCGGCCACCAGCCGCCCAGCCCGAACCTGTCGATCTTCTCCCGGCGCGATTCCCTGGCCACAGGGCCAGATGCTAACGGCATCCCCAAAGATGACGCGAGCCAGAATTGGTGCACAACTCGCCTGTCAGAACTCGGCCCGCATAGCCGTTGATGGGCAACGCCGGGTGTGACGTGGGCTCCACGGCACGGCCGCTGGGGCCGCTTGACCAGCCAGTTTGGTGCCCGCGGGGGACCGTCATTGACCGCCAGGCACCTTGGCTAGTTGCACGGTGATCTTGCTCCGGTCGGGCGGTTCGGTCAGTGAGGCGATGCACGCAGTGAGCATGCGCCGCATCTGATCTTGTTCGCTGGCATCCAGATTGGCCAGCATGTCTTGCTCGACGCGGCGAACTGCGGCGCTGGCCATCTTGAGCTGGCGGCGCCCGCGTGCGGTCAGCTCGGTCGGCAGGGCCCTGCCGACGGGTGCCCGTGCTGGGCGGACAACGAGTCCCTGGCGTTCGAGGGCCTGCAGGAGCACATTCATCGACTGCCGGGTGACGAAGGCGCCGCGGGCAAGCTCGGAGTTCGACAGACCCGGTCGCTGGGCAAGCAGCTCCAGGCAGGCGTAGTGGGTGATCGTCATGCCCAGCGGCCTCAGCACGGCCTCCAGGGCAGAGTGCAGGGCGCTCGCGGCCGCCTTCAGCATGTACCCCAGCGATGTGTCCAGCTCGATTCCGGGCTCGCCTTGACTCATGTCAGTAGTCTGACATACATTGGGTGTGTCAGAAGACTGACATAGAATGGGGAGGTAAGGATCGTGGCTGTCACCGGACCCGACTTCATTTCACTGCAGGTGCGCGACCTGGAGCGTTCCGCCGCTTTCTACCAGCAGTACCTGGGGCTGAAGCGCTCCGACGCAGGACCGTCGCACGCCGTCGTGTTCGACACCAAGCCGATCGCGTTCGCCGTCCGCGACATCGTCGCGGGCGGCGACCTGGACGCGATCGCTCAGCCGGGCCAGGGAATGGCGCTGTGGCTGCACGCCCCCGACGCGCAGGACATCCACGACGCCCTCGCCGCCGCCGGCACGACGATCGTCTCAGCGCCGGTCGACGGGCCGTTCGGCCGCACTTTCACCTTCGCGGACCCCGACGGCTATCAGGTGACCCTCCACGACCGCGGCTGAGCCGAGCGTCTGTCGAAGCACTTCGCCGCTGCCAGTGGCGCGGGCCTGCGGGACCTGATGGGGCGGATGGGTCATAACAGCGAGCGCGCAGCGTTGATCTACACGCACACCGCACAGGCGAGCCAATATCAAGATAAGTAAGGCGACTATTTGATCTCGCATCTAGCCGCTGAGCTGCGGTTTCGTGGTGGAGCGGGTGACGAGAGTCGAACTCGCACTATCAGCTTGGGAATCTGACCGGCCGCTGAACTCGCCGAGCCCGACCTGTGGCTTCGGCCAGTCTGGAGTGTCCGCAGGGATCCGTCTGTCACCGGGGCTAATGGCCCGCTAATGGCCCCCGCCGCGTCGCTTCGGGGTCGGTGACCTGGATCGCTGTTCCTTTCCTCGGGTGGTCCGGCAGAGCTGGATCCGCGCATGTTCGGATGATGACCGAGCAACTCGCAGGTGGAGCTTCTTCAGCGCGGCTTACAGAGCGCCGCTCTCTCGCATGTACGCCATCCAGTTGGAGAACCTGGCGATGGTGTTGCCGCTGGCGTCGCGTGCTTCGACTTCGAATGGTGCTGTGTCGTCGTCGGTGCAGACGATCCAGGCGCCGAAGTGTGAGTCCAGCGGGCGCCTGTCTTCGTGACCGTCCTGGATCAGGCTGATTTCCATGGCTCCCGGGATTACTCGGCCGTGCATCATCGTCTTGGTGCCGCTGCCGCTGACCATGGGGTTGCCGCCGAGGTCTCGCTGGCTGTCCGGCCGAGCGAGCGGGTCGTGATGCCAGCCCGTCGCGAGGTAGAGCGGCGCCGGCGGAGTCCACCTGTCACCGTCGCGGGTGAACGTTAGGACGCTGACCACCGGTGTCGAGTCGTCGTCTCCTTCCCATCGGCTGAGGGTCAGGACGAGCACCAGGGCGTGCTCGCGGGCAGCCCAGTGCGCGATCGGGATGGCCATGTCAGGCGCCAGGCGGGGTGGCTATCCCTGTCCGTTCTTCTCGTACCCGCCAAATCCAGACGACCGGCCGCGAGCCGGCCGATCAGGAGCGAGAAGGATGGGCCAACGACGCCTGTCAAGCGTGCCCGATCAGCCCGACCTGGTCAAGGCTCCAACGACCCTGGCTCGGCGCGCCAGCGCGAACGGGGCGTCAGGCCAGAGCGCGGCGCGGGAAGGCGCCGTGCGGCGGAGCGCAGCGCAGCCGTGCTTGATAAGCACTTCACAGACTAATTCGGCAACTTGACAGGCATACGGCTCAGCGGAGGCCGAGAACTGTCAGCAAGGCTTCGTCGATGCCCCATTGCTGCTCCGGACTGACCCGGCCGACAGGGTCCCCGATACGGCTTGCGTCGACGGCGCCCACCTGCTCGACGAGGACACGGGTGGTCTCGCCCAACACCTCGATCTCGGGCCGGAAGGATGCGGCACGTGCGCTATGCGATGTCGGAGCAACGAGCACTACCGACCTCGGCAGCAACTCGTTCGCTTGGACGATCACCCCGTATCGGCGGCCCTGTTGCTCGTGACCTGTTCCGCGCGGAGGACGGAACTGGTGAATGTCACCCCGGAGCACGCATGCTCTCCATGAACGCGGCGAGCTCCCTCATCTCGCGCCTGTCGTCTTCATCGGCATCAAGGGCCGCGACCTCGGCCGCCAGCGCAGCGCGCTTCCGGATACGACCTGCGCTGTCGAGGATCGCCCGACGGATAGCTTCAGACCTGCTGATGCCGGTTGCCTCGAGCTGCGCCAGCGCCTGCAACGCCTCGGGGTCAAGGCGCACGCTAATAGCCGATGACATCTTCACAGTGTATCACGATCCGTAGTACAAAATGGATAGCGCGGCATCCACAAGCGCAAGCAGCTGCCGACTCATCAGAACGATGGCCCGGAATTCGTGGAGCGGGTGACGAGAATCGAACTCGCACTATCAGCTTGGGAAGCTGATGTTCTGCCATTGAACTACACCCGCTTAGCTGCCCGACGCGGCCAGCCGCATCGCAGGATACAGCCGACCCGTCCGGGCTTCGCCCGCCATCGTACCGGAACCGGTAGGTTGCCAACGTGCTGCTCTCTGATCGCGACATCAAGAAGGAAGTCGACTCGGGCCGTGTCCGGCTTGACCCGTTCCTGCCCGAGTTGATCCAGCCGTCGAGCGTTGACGTGCGGCTTGACCGGTATTTCCGCGTCTTCGAGAACCACCGCTATCCGCACATCGACCCGGCCGTGGAGCAACCGGACCTGACCAGGCTGGTCGAACCCGACGGCGAGGAGCCGTTCGTGCTGCATCCTGGTGAGTTCGTGCTTGCCTCCACCTATGAGGTCATCACGCTGCCCGACGACGTGGCCGGACGGCTGGAGGGCAAGAGCTCACTGGGCAGGCTCGGGCTGCTCACCCATTCCACCGCGGGCTGGATCGACCCGGGCTTCTCCGGGCACGTAACGCTGGAGCTGTCCAACGTGGCGACCCTGCCCATCAAGCTCTGGCCGGGTATGAAAATCGGCCAGCTGTGCCTGTTCCGGTGCAGCTCGCCTGCCGAGCATCCGTACGGGTCGCAGGTATACGGCTCGCGTTACCAAGATCAGCGCGGCCCCACGCCGTCCAGGTCGTACCTGAATTTCTACCGATCCAAGGTCTGAGCGCAGCTACCTCCGCTACCGTCACACGTCTGTGCGATCTTCGGTAGCGGACTGTAATGACCCGCAACTGCGACGAGCGCCGGCTCATTTCACGCCCCCGTTACCAATGCGAATCACGTCCGCAACGGATGGGCGGCATCTTAATGAAGGGGCGCCACTCAGAACTTGGAGGGCCAGCTCATGGCCATGTGGAGGATAAGGATCAACCTCTCCGACGATCCGCGGAGCAGGGCACGGCTTGACGAAGTACTGGCTCGGCAGCGGGTCAGCGCCATGCAGCTGACACCGCGCGGCGGGACCGACACCCAGCTATCTGGCGATGTCGTGCTCGAACTGCCGCGCGATGACGAACTCGGTGACATGCTCACTGCGCTGCACACCATCAGCCCGCAGGTATTCGTCAGCCGGGCTAGTCACGAGCACATCGACCCCGACAACGCGATCGCCGCGCTGGCGCAGTCTGACTAGCCCGCTGGCTGAGCTCTGAAACGGCTAGTGCACCTGGGATCGCAGCCTGGTCAGCGCGGCACGCAGCGCGTCCCGTTCGGCTTCAAGCTGGCGCACCCGCTCCTCTAGTTCCAGCACCCGCCGGATGGCGGGCAGCGTCAGGCCGCCATCTACGAGCTCGACGACGTAGCTGACGATCACTATCTCGTTCCTGGTATACCGCCGCTGCCCGCCCGCTGACCTCGACGGGCGGACCACCTGGAACTCATCGAGCCGCCGCAGGAACGCCTGCTGCACCTCGAGCATCTCCGCGACCTGCCCGACGGTGAACAGTGGCATGTTCGCGTCATCAAGCGGCAGCGATGCCATGGCTTCCTCCCCGCCAGTCGTGAGCAGAGCCTGGCGCCTGTCCTGCGGCGCTCGCGGCCGGCAATCTGTCTGCGAAGGGCCCGCGCGGCCAGAGCGGCACGGGCCCTTCGCAGGTTACCGCTTAGCTCAGGCCGTGACCTCGGCCCTGGCCTGCGTGCTGATCTCGACCTTGCGCGGCAGCGCCCGCTCGGTCAGCGGAACGCTGACGGCGAGCACGCCGTCGTGGTAAGCCGCCGAGATCTTGTCGGCGGCCACGACGTCTGACAGCCTGATCTTCCTGGTGAACGAGCCCATGGCGCGCTCGCGGATGAACGGCTTCTCGCCCTCGGCGTACTCCTCTGCCCGTCGTGCGCTGACGGTCAGCACGCCCCGGTCGACCGTGACGTCGATGCTCTCGGTGTCGATGCCGGGCAGGTCGAACCGAAGCTCGACCTCATCCTGTCGCCGGATCGCGTCCATCCGCACGGCTGCAGATCCGCCGTCAGCAGTTCGCAGCGCCCGGTGAAACTCCGCGAATGGGTCAAATGTCGTAAGCAGCATGTCCCTGTCACCCTTCCAGTTGCACTTCAAGCCTGAGCCTAGGATTCCTAGGCCTACTACTGAAGTGAACCTACAACTGGAGCTATATATTTCTTGGCAACAGAATCGTGCTGATGAGTTCCTCTGTGCCGTGGACGGCTACGCCGTCCACGGCCCGACGAACGCCTGTATCAGGCGAGCCGCTCGATGATCGTCGCGTTTGCCTGCCCGCCGCCTTCGCACATGGTCTGCAGGCCGTATCGGCCGCCAGTCCGCTCGAGTTCGTGCAGCAGCTTGGTCATCAGGATGGCGCCGGTAGCCCCTAGCGGGTGGCCGAGTGCGATCGCGCCGCCGTTGGGGTTGGTCTTGGCCAGCGACGCGCCGGTATCTCCCGACCAGGCGATCAGCACCGGCGCGAACGCCTCGTTCACCTCGAAGACGTCGATGTCGTCGACGGTCAGGTGACCCTTGGACAGGGCCTGCTCGGTGGCCGGAATCGGCCCGGTCAGCATGTACACGGGGTCAGATCCGGTCACTGCCATGGTGTGGATCCGCGCCCTCGGCGTGAAGCCGTGCTTGCGAACAGCTGCCGGCGATGCGATCAGCAAGGCCGCTGCGCCGTCCGAAATCTGTGACGCGGTAGCCGCAGTCAGCTCCCAGCCCGGCCGCAGCGGCTTCAGTTCGGCCATCTTCTCCAGCGTCGAGTCCCGGCGCGGGCCCTCGTCCGTCGTCACGCCGCCGACCGGGGTGATCTCCCGGTCGAACCTGCCCTCGTCGATTGCCCTGATCGCCCTGGTGTGGCTCTCCAGTGCGAACTCCTCAAGCTCGGCCCGCTTGATGCCCCACTTCTCGCACATCAGCTGCGCGCCTCTGAACTGGGATATCTCCTGGTCCCCGTAGCGATCCCGCCAGCCCTGGCCGAACGGCAGTGCCAGGCCTTCCTTGTGCGGGATAGCAACGGTGCTGCCCATCGGCACCATGCTCATGCTTTCCACGCCGGCAGCGACGACCAGGTCCTGCGTACCGGACAGCACGCCCTGAGCGGCGAAGTGCACGGCCTGCTGAGAGGAGCCGCACTGCCGGTCGATCGTCACGCCGGGTACGTTCTCCGGCAGGCCGGCCGACAGCCAGGCGTTCCTGGCGATATCAATAGCCTGTGGCCCGACCTGCGAGACGCAGCCCATGATGACGTCTTCCACCGCGGACGGGTCGATAGCCGTCCGGGCGATGAGCTCACGCAGGACGTGGGCTCCCAGGTCTACCGGGTGGACTGCCGAGAGGCCGCCATTCCGCTTGCCAATGGGGCTTCGTACTGCCCCGACGATGTATGCCTCTGACACCACGTGACCTCCATGACCCAGCGGCCCGCTGCCCGCCTCTGTGCGCAGCCCGGGATGTGCGCGGCGAGCGGTTGCCGTCACATTGAGGCTACCGCGCAGTTTGCCAACCGCCATAGCCCCGCCAGGGCACCTTTCCTCGGACTATTACGCGGCGTAACGCGTGCCTGACCGGCTACTATCCGTGGGTGCGTTCCTGGGGGCAGGGCCGCACGCACTGGGTTAACCGCCGCGAACAGGGGACCGGTCCGCAGATCACCCTGGCGCGCCCATACGGGGGAATCCGCCACATGACGAAGATCACCGACGACACCTCCGGCCTGGTCAGCATCGGCCAGCTCGCGAAGGCGGCCGGTGTCAGCAGCCGCACCATCCGCTATTACGAGGAACTGGGCATCCTGCCTGAACCACGGCGCTCGCCCGGCGGCACCAGGAAGTACCCGCGGGAGTACGGCGGGTACATCGCGGCCGCGCTCGCGCTCAAGGATCTCGGTTTCCGCCTCGAGGAGGTCAGGCCGTTAGCACGGCTGGCAGCCGGGCGCACCGTCAGCCAGAGCCAGCGAGAGGCCGCGGCGCAGCTTGTCGAGGACAAGATCGAGGCGCTGGCCAGGCAGGTGACCGTCCTGCGCAGGCTGCACGCCTCGGTCCAGGTGCCCGACGGTGACCTGCCCGTGTCCGCGGTGCTTGGCACAGCCGCGACAGCCAGGACCGACCTCACGGTCGTGCCGCCGCTCGCCGGCGACGGTGCCGCCTGACAACTGGGCCGGAGCGGCAGGCGGGCGCATCGTAGCGTAGGTTCCGTTGGCGCAATAGTTGCATTTCGGGCGCCAGGATGCCGCGAATCGACACCATGTCGCGGCCGCAGCAATGCCCGGCTACGGCCTGGGCGTTGGTCAGGGCTTTTTGCGTGCTTTCGCTCTATGCTGGCACCGAGCATCTCGGGAGGCAGCGCATGAGCCAGGGCATAGTCCTGCTGCTGTTTATCGCGCTCATCGTCGCCTATGTCGTGACCAGGACTCGCCGCCGGATGGGGATGCTGGTGACGGGCAAGACCTGGCTGGTGATCGTGGCTTGCGTGGTGATCGGCGTGCTCGCGCTGTGGGCCAGCCAGACGCACTAGCCCAGCTGGCCCGGCTAAAGCAGTGCGCCCCGGCCCAGGCCGCCCTTGATAGGCATCTCGAACCAGACCGCCTTGCCGTCCTTGGTCGGACGTGATCCCCACCGGGTGGCGAGCTGATCAACCAGGTACAGGCCGCGACCGCCCTCGTCGCTCTCGCCTGCGCTCCTGATCCTGGGCAGCCTCAGGTCGGCGTCGAACACCTCAACCCAGATCGCCTCGTGCCCGCGGCGGAGCCGCAGCGTGAAGTCCTTGCCCGCCGCATTGCTGAAACTGTCGTCGAACGGCGCGATCTCCCAGTCACCGAGGATCCCGAGCGGACCGGGGCCCGCACCCTCCAGCACGAGCTCGTGCCGCGGTGTCGGCGAGATAGCGGCGTGCAGCACGACGTTCGTGACCACCTCGGAGACGAGCAGGCAGGCCAGATCTGCCTGCTCGATGTCCATGCCCCAGCTTGTGAACGTCTCATGGGCCAGCCGCCTCGCCTCCGACACGCGTATCGGCTCGGCCGGGAACTGGCCCTCCCAGGAGGCCAGATCGACCTCCGAGGTCCGCACGACGACGACGGCCATGTCATCGTCGATCTCGCCGGGCACGGCGTGCTCGGCTGCTTCGGCGATCTGCCCGACAGTTCCGGCGGCGGCTGTTCGCACCGCGTGCCGCAGCATCTGCTGGACCTCGGCGTCGGTGTAATGGCCGTTCCCGTCAGCCCGCTGCCGCCGGTCGATCAGCCCGTCGGTGTAGAAGATCAGCGTCGAGCCCGGCGCCAGGTAACGCACTTCCTCGCGGTACGTAGGCAGCCCTCGCACGCCCTTCCCGCGCACGCCGAGCAGCACGCCGCGGTCCCTGATCTCCAGCTGGCTCACATCCCGCCCGCGCACGATCAGCGGGGGAACGTGGCCGGCGTTCGCGAACGACAAGGTCCGCGACCAGGCGTCGTAGACAAGGTAGGTGCAGCTCACCGTCGGCGGATCCGCTGCCTCGAAGCCGTGCGCTTCGGCAGCCGGGCGGCCCGAGCGTGCGGACCCAGTCGTCGAGACGGCGCAGGATCTCGGCCGGGGACTTGTCGTCCTGCGCGAACGCGCGAAGTGCGGCGCGCAGCTGCCCCATGACCGCCGCGGCCCGTGCGCCACGGCCTTCGACGTCGCCGATAACGATGCCGACGCGTCCGGCCGACAGCGGGATGATGTCGTACCAGTCGCCGCCGACCTGGGTCTGGATGCCCTGACCGTGCGTCTCCAGCGGCTTGGCCGGCACGTACTTGTAAGCAACCTCCAGCCCGTCGACGAAAGGCGGGTCCTTGGGCAGCAGGCTGGTCTGGAAGGCAAGGGCAGTGCGCCGCTCCTCCTCGAACAGCAGCGAGTTGTCTATCGCGATCGCCACCCTGCTGGCGATCGCGCTCAGGAAGTCGCGGTCGTCGGCACCGTAGTGGCGCTCGTCGCGTTCGGTCAGCCAGGACAGCGCCAGGCTCATCACGCCCAGCAGCTGGCCCCGAGCGACAAGCGGGGCGGCCATGACCGAGGTGAGCCTGATGTCGTTGCAGGTCTGCAGGCTCGCTGCGGTCGGTGCCGGGTACTCCTCCTCGGTCAGGTCCGCGACCACCACCGTGTCGAGCCCGGACATCGCCAGCTCGCAGAAATGCCCCTTCGGGTAGTTGATCTGCTCGCCGACCATGGCCCACGTGCCGGGCTCGGGCATCCACCCGCGCGAGTGCAGCTGAGCGCGGCGGACCAGCGAGTCACCGTGCAGGAGGTCGACGAAGCAGTGGTCGGCGAATTGCGGCACGAGCGTCTCCGCCACCTCCCGGAGCGTGACGTTCAGCTCCAGCGAGCTGGACAGCCGCTCGCCGATGCGCTCCAGCAGGCCGATCCGGTCACTGGCGCGCTGCCCGCCCCGGCGGGTCGCTTCGCGCGCCATGATCACAATGCCGGTGATATCGCCGGACGGGCCGCGGAGCGGGGCCGCGTGCGCCCGGACGAAGACCCGGGATCCGTCGACGCGCTGGCTGGCCAGCGTGCCTTCCCATGGCCAGCCGCGCAGCACGTTGTCAGCCAGGTGCTGCACGACTGCGGCATCGCCGCGCTCCAGCCCGAGCGACACCAGGGAGCGACCGACAAGATGCCCCGAATTGTCGGGGAAGCCGAAGAGCGACACAGCAAATTCGTTCGCGTAGAGCAGTGCCAGGTTCCTGTCGGTCACGACGACCCCGGTCGCGACCTGGTCAAGGACGTCGCTCGCGGTCATCGCTGGCAGCTGCGCGTCGGCTGGCAGTCTCATGCCCGGCTCACCAGCGGCCGTCACTGCCGGGTGACGAAGACATGCGTGGCAATCTCGGCGGATAGCTCCGCGCCGATATCACCGACCCTGTCCGCACCTGTCACCCGCACACCGTTGTCGCTCGCCGCGAGAGTAACCTCGCGTCCGGGTTGTATCCCAATGTTCTTGAGTCTAAGCATCAGTGCCGCATCGCTTTGGACTTGTTCGCTAATGCGGCTCACCACAACGTGCTGGCCGCCCGGCGCGGCGGCGCCCATCCTGGCAAGCTCCAGCATGGCAATGTCTGTCCTGGCCATGCTGCCGTCGGCTGCCGCGACGTCGGCGCGCATGGCCGCATCAGCAGGCACGCCTAGTTCCGCGAGCGCGGGAATGACGTTTCCGTGCGGGCAGCGAACGGGAAAGCCGAGCAACTCCACCAGGCGGCGTTCGACATTGTCGGAAATGACATGCTCCCAGCGGCACGCCTCAATGTGGACGTCTTCCCATGGCAGCCCGATAACGCTGACCAGCAGGCACTCAGCCAGCCGGTGCTTGCGCATAACGCGCATTGCCAGCATGCGGCCGGTCTCGGTCAGGGCCAGCTGCCGGTCGCCCTCGACGCGGACAAGCCCGTCGCGCTCCATCCTGGCTACGGTCTGGCTCACGGTCGGTCCGCTCTGCGACAGCCGCTCGGCAATCCGGGCACGCAGCGGGACGATGCCTTCCTCTTCTAGCTCAAAGACCGTGCGAAGGTACATCTCGGTCGTATCGATGAGCCCGTGCGCTGTCACCAGGAACTACCTCCGGCATTGATGCTATGCCGATGCTGGCTCTTAGCGAACCGGTCCGCGACGCGACCCCACGGTGCCAGCACTGTGCCACCGGGAATGGCTCTGGCCAGGCGGCATGGCAGCGGCCGGGCCGCCACTCTTCCCGGTGTCCAGGTCAGGGCGCCAGCCGGCTGACACTCCAGGACGTGCCGCTCCTGGAGTAGCGGAACCGGTCGTGGAGGCGGCTGGGCCTGCCCTGCCAGAACTCCAGCTGCCCTGGTACCAGGCGGTAGCCGCCCCAGAAATCCGGCATCGCCACCTGGGTGCCGTCAGGCCAGCGCTGTGCTACCTCTTCGTACCGGTCCTCCAGCGCTGCCCGCGAGGGCAGCACCGTCGACTGGCGGCTGGCCCATGCGCCCAGCTGTGAGCCGCGCGGACGGCTGCGGAAATACGGTTCGCTCTCCTCGGTGGACAGCGGTTCCACCTCACCCTCGATGATCACCTGGCGGTGCAGCGCGTGCCACGGGAAGAGAAGGCAGGCACGCGGCACTTCGGCCAGGTCGCTGGCCTTCCGCGAGGTTCGGTTCGTGTAGAAGGTGAACCCGTCCGGGCCTGCGGACTTGAGCAGCACCATCCTGGCTCGCGGCCGCTGGTCAGCCGACACCGTGGCCAGCACCATCGCAGTCGGCTCAGGCAAGGCCGCGCTGACCACGTCCGCCATCCACTGGCCGAAGAGGTCCATCGGGTCGGCGGGCAGCATGGACTCATCCAGCGCCGGGCCAGTATCAGCTGGCTGTCCGCCGCCAGGATCAATGTCGCGGTTCGTGCTGGGGTGCACAGTCGGCTCCACGGGTACAGATCCTCTCGCATTATCCGTGCGGCCGTCACGTACCGGCCGGCCGCGGCCCGGCACCGGTCCGCAGCCAGCCCCGGACTAGCAACCAGCGGACCGGGTTACCGACCCGTAGCCGCCGCGCGGTTGAATAGGGTCCGCAGGCCATCAAGGCCCGCTGGCCCCCGCCGCCCGACAAGCAAGCGGCCTGATCCCCCCCGGCCAGCACGCCGGCCCGCCGCTAACTAGAAGACGGAGGAAGCGCGAATGTCCGACTTTGTGCCTGGGCTAGAGGGCGTCGTCGCGTTCGAGACCGAGATTGCCGAGCCCGACAAGGAGGGTGGCTCACTCCGCTACCGCGGCGTTGACATCGAGGAACTCGTCGGTCACGTGTCCTACGGGCACGTCTGGGGTCTCCTGGTCGACAACAAGTTCGCGCCGGGCCTGCCACCCGCGGAGCCGTACCCGATCCCGGTGCACTCCGGCGACATCCGAGTGGACGTGCAGAGCGCCCTGGCCATGCTGGCACCAGCCTGGGGCATGCACCAGCTACTGGACATCAGCGATGAGCAGGCCCGTGATGACCTCGCCCGCGCCTCGGTCATGGCGCTGTCGTTCGTCGCCCAGGCGGCGCGCGGTCTCGGCCAGCCGATGGTGCCGCAAAAGCAGGTCGACCAGGCCCGGACCATCACCGAGCGATTCATGATCCGCTGGCGTGGTGAGCCCGACCCCAAGCACGTCAAGGCGATCGACGCGTACTGGACCTCCGCTGCCGAGCACGGCATGAACGCGTCCACCTTCACTGCCCGTGTCATCGCATCTACCGGCGCCGACGTGGCCGCAGCGCTGTCCGGCGCAGTGGGAGCCATGTCCGGACCACTGCACGGTGGCGCCCCCGCCCGGGTGCTGCACATGATCGAGGAAGTCGAGAAGACTGGCGACGCTACTGCCTACGTCAAGCAGGCGCTGGACAGCGGCGACCGGCTGATGGGCTTCGGGCACCGTGTCTACCGAGCTGAGGACCCCCGCGCCAGGGTGCTTCGGCGCACCGCCAAAGAGCTGGGTGCGCCGCGCTACGAGGTAGCCGCCGCGCTGGAGAGGGCCGCGCTGGAGGAACTGCACGCCCGCCGGCCCGACCGGGTCCTGGCCACCAACGTGGAGTTCTGGGCGGCGATCATGCTGGACTTCGCCGAGGTTCCGGCGCACATGTTCACCTCGATGTTCACCTGTGCCCGGACGGCCGGCTGGGCGGCCCACATCCTGGAGCAGAAGCGGACCGGCCGGCTGGTCCGGCCGAGTGCCATCTACGTGGGGCCCAAGGCCCGCGCAGTCCGCGACGTCCCCGGCGCTGAAGAGGTGTTCGACCAGGATGTCTGATGCGGCAGGCGCCGCGGCGCCAGCGAGCCTCGTCATTCCCGCCACGCTGCGGCCCGCGGACGGCAGGTTCGGCAGCGGGCCCACGAAAGTGCGGGATGCGCAGGTCGAAGCGCTCGCGGCGGCCGGGTCGAGCCTGCTGGGCACGTCGCACCGGCAGGCGCCCGTCCGCAACCTGGTCCAGCGCGTCCGCGAGGGTCTCGCTGTCCTGTTCGGCCTGCCTGACGACTACCTGGTGGTCGTTGGCAATGGCGGCACGACGGCGTTCTGGGACTCGGCGGCGTTCGGCCTGGTCTCGGCCAGGGCGCAGCATCTGAGCTTCGGCGAGTTCTCGTCCAAGTTCGCGGCTGTCACCAAGGCCGCGCCCTGGCTTGCCGAGCCGAGCGTCATCAGGTCCGACCCCGGCACCCATCCGCTGCCTGCGGCTGAGGCTGGCATCGACGCGTACGCCCTCACGCACAACGAGACCTCGACCGGGGTGGCCATGCCGATCCGCCGGGTAGCGGGCGCGGACACGGGCGCGCTGGTCCTGGTGGATGCGACGAGCGCGGCCGGGGGTATCGCCGTTGACCCTGCCGAGTTCGATGCCTACTACTTCGCGCCGCAGAAATGCTTCGGCTCGGACGGCGGCCTGTGGCTCGCGCTGCTATCACCGGCGGCAGTCGAGCGAGCGGCCCAGATCAGCGCGAGCGACCGGTACATCCCGGCCTTTCTCTCGCTGCAGACCGCGATCGATAATTCCCGGCTGCAGCAGACCTACAACACCCCGGCGATCGCCACGCTCATCATGATGGCCGAGCAGATCGACTGGATGCTGGACCAGGGTGGCATGGCGTGGACGACGGAGCGGACAGCCACCTCATCCGGCATTCTGTACAACTGGGCTGAGAAGTCACCGGTGGCGACCCCGTTCGTGACCGATCCCGCCCAGCGCTCGCAGGTAGCTCCCACCATCGACTTCGACGACAGCGTGGACGCGAAGAAACTGTCCGGCGTGCTGCGCGCCAACGGCATCGTCGATACCGGCGCGTACGCCAAGCTGAACCGCAACCAGCTGCGCATCGGCACGTTCCCCGCGGTCGAGCCGGCCGACGTAGAGGCACTGACGGCCTGCATCGATTACGTGCTCGAACGCCTGGACATCACGAGCTAGCGGGTTCGAGGCGGGCCGGCCGCTGTCGGCACGTCTCGCAGTGGCCACTCGCCAGCCGTCTCGTAGCGCGGCGGGCCGGCCGAGAGGAAACTGCGGACCAGGCGCACCGAATCCGCGGTCCAGTCCTGGCCGGTGAAGCCTGCCAGCGCAGCGGTGTAACCGGACAGGTCGGCAGGGTCCCGGCACCGGGCGAGGGTCAGGTGCGCCTTGAAACGGCGGTTCTCGGCTGGTGACGGCGCGCCAGCGCGGCGAGCCGCGGCGGCAACCGACGACGCAAGCGCGGCGACAGCCCGGTTGTCGGCGCGGAATCCGGCCCATAGCACGCGCGCCGCAGCCGGGCGCGGAAAGGCGCCGGCGCCTGCGATCGCGAGCCGCTGAACAGCGTGCCTGGCCACCGCCCGCTCCAGCCGGGGACGCAGCTTCGGCAGGACTGCGTCGTCTACCTCACCCAGGAAGGCCAGGGTGAGGTGCCATTGGCCGGGCGTTGTCCAGCGCAGCCGCGTGCCGCCACCGGACGGCAGCGGACCAGACTCGGTGCCCGCCGAGGGCACGCCGGCAGAGCCCAGATCCGCTTCGGCGCGCAGCCGGCCGACAGCGGCCGCCAGCTCGGCCAGTGCGGACGGTGGCGGGACGATGGCGACGAAGAGCCTCACGGTGCCATTCGTAGCAGCCGGCGGCGATCAGGCCACGATGCGGGCTAGCTCGGCGGGCCGGAGGCAGGAGCGGACTCGCACGCCGCGCCTGCGAGCGAGCACGATGCCCAGCGTCAGCGTCGCGGCCGCTGAGATGATTCCGCCAGCGATCACGCTCATCCGGGCGCCGTAGGTCTCCGCTACCCAGCCGACGAGCGGCGCACCAAGCGGCGTGCCACCCAGGAACACCAGCATGTACAGGCCCATCACCCGGCCGCGCATGTCCGGAGCGGTATTGAGCTGAGTGCGTGAGTTGGCCGCCGTGGTAAAGGTGAGCAGCGCCAGGCCGGTCGGAACCAGCGCGACGAGGAAGGTGAAATAGCCGGGCATCATGCCGGTCACGATCTCCAGCAGGCTGAAGGCCATCGACGTCACGAGCAGCAGGCGCAACGTCGGGCGGCTGCGCCTGGCCGCCAGCAGCGCGCCGCCGAGCGCGCCGAGCGCGAACGTGGCGGACGCCACGCCGAACGCGCCGGCCCCGGTGTGGTACACCGTCCGCGACATCAGCGCCGTCGTGACCTGGAAGTTCATCCCGAATGTCGCGACGAAGAAGATCAGGATCAGCGGAATGCTCAGGTCAGGCCTGGACCGGACGTAGGCAAGCGCCTCCCGGAGCTGTCCTCGGGCGCGCTGCACCTGCTGAGCGGGCTGCAGTTCGTCGGCCCGCATGAGGCCGAGTCCCACCAGGACCGCGCCGTACGAGGCCGCGTTGAGCAGGAACGCCGCCGGAGTTCCGACCGCACTGATCACCAGGCCGGCCACAGCGGGCCCGGCGATCCTGGCGAGATTGAACACGGCGCTGTTGAGCGCGATGGCATTGGCCATGCCGTTCCGGCCCACCATCTCGACAGCGAAGGTCTGCCGGGTCGGATTATCGACAACGGTGACGAGTCCGAGCATGAACGCCAGCAGGTAAACATGCCAGATCCGGACAGATCCCGTCAGCACCAGAATGCCGAGGATCAGCGCGAGCATGCCCATCGCGCTCTGAGTCACCATCAGGATCCGCCGCTTCGGATACCGATCGGCGATCGCGCCGCCCCACAAGCTGAACAGCAGCAGCGGCAGGAACTGCAAACCGGTGGTGATACCCAGCGCGGTGCCGCTGTCATGTGTCAGCTGAAGCACCAGCCAGTCCTGGGCTACCCGCTGCATCCAGCTGCCGGTGTTGGATACGACCTGACCGGCGGCGAAGAGCCGGTAATTCCGGGTCTGCAGCGAGCCGAACGTCTTGCTCCCCCAGCCGGCCCGGCCGGTCTGGGCCCGGCCGGTCAGGACTGGCTGAGCTTCTCCAGAATCGGAGCCGCCGCCCGGAGCGTCTGCCGCTCCTGCGGGGTGAGCTCGCGTAGCCGCTGCGCCAGCCATGCCTCCCGCAGCCGTCTGGCTTGCTGCACTACCGTCCTGCCGTGGTCGGTCACGGTCAGCACTACCTGCCGGCGGTCGGTGGCATGCGCTTCCCGCGTCACCAGGCCACGTTCCTCCAGGACCGTCACGACCCTGGTCATCGACGGCGGCTGCACCTTCTCGTGGTCTGCCAGCTCGCCGGGCGTCATGGCCGTATGCCGCTCGAGGGCCGCCAGTGCGGCGAGCTGGGTGTCGGACAACCCTGGCTCCAGGCCCTTGGCCAGCCGCTCCGCCCTGAGCCTGCGGGCGAGCCTGCTCACCGAGATCCTGAGTGCGGTTGCCAGGCCCGCATCGGACCTGGTCTGCTGTGGCGTCGTCATCTTCGTTAACCTGAGTCATTACTCTTGCTAACTTTATACGATGGTGGATCATTCCGCCAAGGCAGTTAGCGCACGGAGGGAACAGGACCTCGGCGACAACAGGCGTTGCGCCGTTTCGATGCGACCGGTCCTGGCAGCATCGTCGCACACGCGCCGCCTCTCGCAGGCCAGCGCACCGGAATGGCCGGACGACGAAGCGCTGCTGTCGGCCGAGCATCGGCTAGCCTGGGCCGGTGAGCCGCCCCGAACGTCCGGTCCCCCCTCCGCTCGAGGGCAATGACCAGCTGATCACAGCCGTGATCACGGCCGCGTGGGCCGTCGCGCTGATCGTCCTGCTGGCCGTGCGCACCCAGCTGCCTGCAGCCGACCGGTGGTGGATCTGGGTCGCCGCGTTCGGGACGTTTCTCGGCCTGTTCGGCCTGGCCTACGTTCCCTATCTCAAGCGGTCGCGGGAACGCGCGGCGCAGCGCAGGAGCGCGGCCGAGCATGCAGAGCCGGCTCAGGAGGGGACGACGGCCGAGCTGGAGCGCGAGCGAATCACGCGCAGCCAGCACAGCCAGCGGAACGGCGCCTCGGACAGCTAGCAAGCGCCGGGGCGGCGCGGTCAGACCGGGCGGGCAGGCTACTGGTCGCCGTGGTCGAGCTGCTCGAAGACCGTGTCAGCGAGCGCGACTCCCGGCATGTCGACGAGGTCGTAGCCGACCTCATCGATGACAGGCGATACGGCGGCGAACCCGCCGCGCGCCGTGACGGCCTCGGAGTGCGCACCACAGCCATGGTCCAGCGACACCACGCGACCGTCGTCCGGCGCGTACTCGTTGGCGCAGACCCCGAAGACGCGACCCAGCGGGCCGGCCAGCGCGGTCAGGAACCCGCAGGTCACGCAGGGCCCTGGCGCCGCGCGTGCTAGCGGAGTGCCTGGTCCGTGCTCGCTTGAGTACCACCGGACGGCAGTCAGGTCGCGGCCGATGGCCGACAGCACCCTGGACCTGCCCGCCGCCACCGCCACGGACTGGTCCGGACCGGCCGCCAGCCCGACCGAAGCGGCCAGTTCGCTGCCCTCTTCCCAGCTAGCGCTGTCGTCCCAGTCCAGCACCCCGTCGTCACCCTCCAGCATGGTGACAGGGACCAGCCGGTCGTCGTCCGACGCCGCTGGCATCAGGTCTCCGACGCCCAGGTCACCGGGGCGCACCCGCTCGCTCCACGGCACCCAGTCCGGTGCCAGCAGCGAGTCGGGACCTGGCAGCAGCACCACCTCGCTGATCGTCACCACCTTGGAGCGCGATGCCCGGCTCACGGTGACGGCCCAGCGCCAGCCGCGGTACGCCGGGTCCAGGGCGTCGAACAGGTGGGTAACGACGCGCTCATCATCAGCGAAGACACCCTGATGCGTGCCAACGTTGCCCTGGCCGGCCAGCTCTTCGGCGGCGGCGCGGGCCTGATCTGCAGCCTGGGCGCAGATTTCGTCCACAACGGCTGTGCGTACACGAGTAGGGCTCACGTTAGGTAATTGTTCCTCATTCGATGGTGTGCACGCCTGGTCAAGCCCGCTATCTGCGGGTAATCCTTTCGGCGCAGTGTTGTGCAGGCTCGCCGAGGAAGAATACTTGAGCCATGGGAGACACTGGCACGGGGGAACGGGCCAGGCGGGCGGGTCGAACGGTTTACTCGGCGTCACAGAACGCCGCCCGGGCCGGTGCGGCCGCGGCCGGCGGGGCAAGTCGGGCTGTGCATCGGATGACCGGAGCTTCGGGCGCCGGGCGCACCGGACTATCCAACCTGATCGAGCTGACCGCAGCAGGCAGCGTCGGTGATGCATTCGTCGCGGTCGCGCTCGCCGGCAGCCTGTTCTTCAGCGCGTCGGTGGATCAGGCCCGTGGTCGGGCCGCATTCGCACTGCTCATAACAATTGCTCCCTATGCCATACTTGCGCCGTTTATCGGACCGTTGCTCGACCGGGTCCGGCAGGGCAACCGGTACATCATGATGGGCACCCTGCTGGCGCGCGGCCTGCTGTGCTGGGGCATGGCCAGCGCGGTCGAGCACAACGACGCCGTCACACTGCTGCCGGCCGCGTTCGGCGTGCTGGTGCTGCAGAAGGCCTACGGCGTCACCAGGGCAGCCGTCACGCCGCGGCTACTGCCGGCCGAGATCACCCTGGTAACGGCCAACGCCCGGGCTAACCTCGCGTCACTCATCGCGACATCGGTCGGTGTCGTGCTGGCCCTGGGTGTCGATAAGGTCGCGGGCGGGCACGGCGGCGGCGCGGCCTGGGTGCTGCGCGTCGGTACCGTGATCTACCTCGCCGCCATGGCACTGGCCCTGCGCCTGCCTGACCGGGTCGACGTAACGCAGGACGCCGACGGCGTGACCGATGGCTCCGCTCCGACGCCAGCGTCGATGCCGAATGCCAGCGCGGGCCCGGCCGGGCCCCGGCACCGGGCCGGGCGCGGCAAGGCCGACCTGGGCCGGGCCGACCGGGCCGGGTCCGAACGGGCCGGGTCCGAACGGTCAGGGACTGAACGGGTCCGGCCGGGCGGGCGCCGATGGATACGCATACCCGGCCACGATGCCGCTGCCGCAGGCGGCCGGGCGGAAGCGCGGGAGGTTCGCGATTCCGGCTGTCGGTCCCGTCGTCGGCGAGGCGATGCGAGCTAACGCCGCAATCCGCATGTTTTACGGCTTCATGATCTTCTTTCTGGCATTCGTCCTGCGCAGTGAGCGGTTCGGGCATGTGTCTGATGCGGTTGCGCTCGGCGGCCTGGCCGCCGCGATCGCGGTCGGGGGCATGCTCGGCACCGGCATCGGATCTGCGCTGCGGGCGCGGTCACCGCAGGTCATGATGTTCGTGGTGCTGGCGCTCGCGACCGTAGCCGCCACGGCCTGTGCGGTGCTGTTCAGCCTGTGGTCGGTGCTGGCCGTCGCGCTCGCCGCCGCAGTCGGCCAGACCCTCGTCAAGGTCGGGCTCGACTCGACCCTGCAGCGCGAGATCCCAGAGGAAACCAGGTCGTCGACGTTTGCCTTCTCCGAGACTGTGCATCAGCTCGCCCTGGTCGCTGGCGGCCTCATTGGCCTGCTGCTCTCACTAACCCGCAGCGGCCTCGCGGGGCTGACGGTAGCCGCGATCGGCCTTGCCGTGGCGCTGTGCGCGCTGCTGCTGGCCAGGCGGCGCCGGATCCTGCGGTCGCAGCCGGCTGCCAGGCCGGCTGCCTCCTAAGCAGTAGGTCCCGCGTTTGAGTCGCGGTCGGGGCGCTTACTCTGACCCGGGACGACGGCTGCATAGCGTCTTTGCGGCTTGACTGCTTAGCGGCTATGCGGCAAACTTCAGTCATGGGCAACTATCGTGGTTATGCGGCCATCCAGGGGCGCGGTACCGTGGCGCTTCCGGCTGAGCTCCGGCGGAAGTACCGGCTGGATGAGCCTGGCGCTCAGCTGGAGGTGGTCGAGCGGCCTGACGGGGTGATCGAGTTGCGGCCTACCCTGCCGGTGCCGCTGGATGAGATGTGGTTCTGGACGCGGGGGCATCAGGCGGCGGAGCGGGAGGCGGAGGAGGATCTGGCCTCTGGCCGGTTCCGCGCATTCGATGACGAGGAGTCCTTCCTGGCTGACCTGGCGGAGCTTGCCGCGTCAGGGGATGAGCCTGGCCGGTGAAGTACCGGTCGGCGGAATCGTTCCGCAATGACTTCCGCAGGCTGCCCGCGGAACACCAGCGGATGTTCCAGCAAGTGCTGCGCAAGCATTTCCTGCCGGCCGTCGCGGCCGGGTCGTTCGCCGGTTCGCCGCCCCGGCCCGCGCGGCTGCGGATCCACCGGCTCGCCAATACTGAGATCTACTCGCTGACCTGGAACTTCGCCTCCCCTGACGGAGGGGCCACCTTTCATCTGGACAAGACCGAGCACGAGGATCCGGTGCTGGTGTGGCGGTGCATAGGCGACCACGGCATCGACGACCGCCCGTGATCTGCTCTGTACTACCGCCGCGGTTTCGTCCCTGCGACGGGATATGAGGAGAAGTCATGACTGATAACCGGCTCGCATGAGAAGGGCCGGTGTTCGTGCGCGACGACAAGCACCTGGACCGGGTCCTGACTGACCCGCAGATTGCCGCGGACGTCGCCGAGGCCAACACGGCAGCTGCAGAGATGGACCGCGTTTATGCGATGAACCTGGCGATGATCTGCCGAGGCACTTGCGCAACCGCGCAACCTCGGCGTCCCGGCCGCGATCAGGTCTCGAGGTCGCCGGCCACCGCACGGAGGACCGCAGCGATCTTCTTGGCGTCGCGGCTGTCGGGGTGCTTGTTGCGCCGGTAGGTGTTGGATATCTCGTCAAGCAGCTTGATCAGGTCTTCGATTATCAGCACCATTTCGTCGGGGCTCTTGCGGGCGACCTTGGCCACCGTGGGCGGCGGCTCCAGTACCCGGACTTGCAGCGCCTGCGTGCCGCGACGGCCCTCGGCAACGCCGAACTCCACCCGCTGGCCCGGCCGGAGCGCGGTCCCGGCCGGCTCGACAGCCGTCGAGTGCACGAAGACCTCGCCCCCGTCGTCGCGAGTCAGGAAGCCGAAGCCTTTATCGACGTCATACCACTTGACCTTGCCAGTAGGCACGAGCGAGACCTTATCCGAGAGGAACGATGCGACAGCACGCCGAACTGCGTGCGCGAGTAAGGCTATCGTTACCCACCCGTCTCCCGCGCTGCCGGCAGCCTGACTCCGGAAGATCGGCAGCATTCGGCTGGTAACGGGTCCGTTCGGGGCGCTAGGTGGCTGACTGAGCTAATCGCCCTGCCCTCAGCCGACCCGATGCGGCTTGTTCCACGGCGGCACCGCCTCGGGCCGCCTGCCGTGTACCGAACGCCAGGCGAGGTACGCGGTCCCGAGCACGGCTGCGATCCGGCTGGCGATATCTGCGGACAGCCAGCCGACGTGGACGTCGTAGCCCAGCGATGACTGACTGCCGTTGAGAATCACGCCGGCCGCGGTGCCGACGACCGTCAGCAAGATCGGCAGCGCCAGCCCCAGCCACTTATCGCGGTAATCCCATACCTTGGACGCGATGGCCACCATCGCGCCGAGTAGCCAGATCGGCGGGAAGATCAAGCCGCCCAGGCCGAGCAGGATGGTGGCCACGGACTCCAGCGGCTTGTCCCTCGACCAGCCGATGATGGCCGCGGCTAGCCGGCGCACCCTAGCTAGCAGCGGCGCCTGGCTGACCGCCGGGTCGACGGCAGTCAGGTCGACCGCGGTCAGCTCGCCAGTATCCTCGGCCACGACCGCGCCGGCCTCGAACTCGTCGCGGTATTCGTCGCTGCCAGTCTCGTCGCTCTCACGAGCATCGTCCTCGCTGCGGGCACCGTCATCGGCGTAGTCCCGGCCGGGTGCCTCGGTCCACCCGGCGCTGTCACCGGCGCCAGCGTCGTCGCTGCCCCGCGCATCACGCTGGCCAGTTGCGGACGCGGAACCGGCGGTGCCAGGGCCGCCGGCCACCGCAGGTTGGGTCGTGCCTGCGGCCGCGTCCCCCGGCGCACCAGCAGCATGGTCCCGGCTGGCCGGCTGCGCCTGTGCTGGCTGCGCTTCGTCGCGGCGGATGGCTGGATCGTGCGGCCAGCTCGGACGCTGCGAGCTGAACAGCCCCGCTGATGCGCCCGGCTTCGACTGCGCCGGGATGAGGCTAGCGAGCGCACCAGCGGCCCCGGCGCGAGCCGGCTCAGCACCAGCAGATGCGGAGCCACCAGCAGATGCGGAGCCACCAGCTCCGGTGCCAGCCGCCTCAGCGGGAGCGCCCTCCAGCGCCTTGCCACCCGGCTGCGCATCAGGTCCGCCAGCGTCCTTCGCACCCGCGCTTCTGGCTCCGGAGTCCCCGGCACCCGAATTCGCGCCACCCGAATTCGTGGCACCCGAATTCGTGGCACCCGAATTCGTGGCATCAGACCGTGATCCCGTGAGCATGGCCTGCAACTCGGTAAGGCTTCCCGGCCGGGCCGGCCAGTGCCAGCTCGCGCTCAGCCTGCCCGGCTCACGGCGGCCGGCCCTGGGCAGGCGGCCGATCCTCGCCGACGGCGGCGTGCCGCTGTCACCGCGTAGTTCCGCGAGCCGCTGCACTTCCCTGGCAACCACATGGGCCGGAGCGCCAAGCCTGGACAGCACCGCCGCGACCTCTACCGCGGTAGGCGGACCGGACAGGCCGGTGCTGTGCTCGATGTACCCGCGTGTCCGGTCCATCAGGGCGCGCCGGTCTTCGCGACTCAGCCGGCCCTGTGCAGCGACGGACAGCCGGTTGATGTAGTCCCGGATGAGCTGTTCGGTAGGCGGGCTCATGGCCTGATAATCCCTCTTCGGACCGACAATGTGGAGCCGGCACGCAGACCCGGTGCGCTGGCGCTGGCGGACGGCCTGGCACTTGCGGCCGCCACGAGACGACGGAACGCCAGGAGGCGGCACCCGGCCTCGCCGTGGTGCCGCCTCCTGTTACCTGCGCAGACTCTGTATCCTGCGTGACCCGCAATGCGGGCGCGGGATCAGAAGTCCATGTCACCGCCGCCCGGAGCGGCCGGAGCCTTCTCCTTCTCCGGCTTCTCAGCGATCACTGCCTCGGTCGTCAGGAACAGGCCTGCGATAGAAGCAGCGTTCTGCAGGGCAGAGCGCGTCACCTTGGCGGGATCGATGATCCCGGCCTTGAACATGTCGACGTACTCTCCGTTGGCCGCGTTCAGGCCATGACCAGCGGCCAGCGAACGCACCTTCTCGACCACCACGCCGCCCTCAAGGCCAGCGTTGACGGCGATCTGCTTCAGCGGCTCCTCCAGCGCCCGACGCACGATCTGTGCGCCAGTCGCCTCGTCACCTGGCAGCTCGAGCTTCTCGAACGCGCTCTTGCCAGCCTGAATCAGGGCGACACCGCCGCCTGGGACGATGCCTTCCTCGACCGCAGCCTTGGCGTTGCGCACCGCGTCCTCGATGCGGTGCTTGCGCTCCTTCAGCTCGACCTCCGTCGCCGCGCCAGCCTTGATGACGGCAACGCCGCCGGCCAGCTTGGCAAGCCGCTCCTGCAGCTTCTCGCGGTCGTAGTCGGAGTCGGTGTTCTCGATCTCGGCGCGGATCTGGTTAACCCGGCCGGAGATCTGCTCTGCGTCACCCGCACCATCCACGATGGTCGTCTCGTCCTTGGTCACGACGACCTTGCGGGCCCGCCCGAGCAGGTCCAGGTCGGCGTTCTCCAGCTTGAGGCCGACTTCCTCGCTGATGACCTGACCGCCGGCCAGGATCGCGATGTCGCCGAGCATGGCCTTGCGACGGTCACCGAATCCAGGTGCCTTCACCGCAACGGACTTGAACAGGCCGCGGATCTTGTTCACGACCAGGGTCGCCAGGGCTTCGCCCTCGACGTCCTCGGCAATGATGACCAGCGGCTTACCCGACTGCACGACCTTGTCGAGCAGCGGCAGCAGGTCCTTGTTGGCCGACACCTTCGAGTTGACGATGAGGATGTAGGGGTCCTCGAGGACGGCCTCCATACGCTCAGGGTCAGTAACGAAGTAATGCGAGATGTAACCCTTGTCGAATCGCATGCCCTCGGTGAGCTCAAGCTCGAGGCCGAAGGTGTTGCTCTCCTCGACGGTGATGACGCCTTCCTTGCCGACCTTGTCCATCGCCTCGGCGATCATCTCGCCAATCGCGGTGTCACCAGCGGAGATGGAGGCGGTCGAAGCGATCTGCTCCTTGGTCTCCACATCCTTGGCCAGCTTGGAGAGCTCCTCGCTCACGCGCTCGACGGCTGCCTCGATACCGCGCTTGAGCGACATCGGGTTGGCACCGGCGGCCACGTTGCGCAGGCCCTCGCGGACCAGCGCCTGAGCGAGCACGGTCGCGGTGGTAGTACCGTCGCCCGCGACGTCATCGGTCTTCTTGGCTACTTCCTTGACAAGCTCGGCGCCGATCTTCTCCCACGGGTCCTCGAGCTCGATCTCCTTGGCGATGGACACACCATCGTTGGTGATCGTGGGGGCTCCCCACTTCTTCTCGAGCACCACATTGCGGCCCTTAGGGCCGAGGGTTACCTTCACGGCGTCGGCGAGCTGGTTCATGCCGCGCTCGAGGCCGCGCCTGGCGTCCTCATTGAACGCGATCATCTTCGCTGCCATAGGCTTCCAGTCCTCCCGGAACTTTGTGCCTGCGTGCCGATCGGGCCGACGCCCGCGACGGACGGCATGCCTGACGGTCAATCCCTGCCTGCCGCCAGGCCGGCCTCATCGCCCCGATCACGTCACTGCGTTGTCACTCTCACCCCGAGAGTGCCAACGACATGTTTAGCACTCTCCTACTGCGAGTGCAAGCTAAGGGGTCCTTAGTGCCGACTTATTGCAGGTCAGGGACACTGTGTCAGATCCGGCCCGCAGTGTCCTAGTTCACCGTGTTACAGCCGAAGATGCGAAAGGCCCGGCACCCCGAGAGGGGTACCGGGCCTTCCCGGCAGTCTCAAATACAGCGAAACTAGACGGTCCGCACGGCCTCCGCCTGCGGTCCGCGATCGCTCTGCGTAATCTCGAACTCCACCCGCTGGCCTTCTTCAAGGCTGCGGTAGCCATCCGCCTGGATAGCTGAGAAGTGGACGAAAACGTCCCTACCACCGTCGACCGCGATGAAGCCGTAGCCCTTGTCCGCGTTGAACCATTTGACGGTGCCCTGAGCCATACCAACAACTCCCTAACTCTGCTCGGGCTGCGGGTCCCGCCCTTGCTATGCGGAACCCGGTTGATCGCGGCGCAGTCCTGGCCTCACCAGCAAGCTCAGCTTGCCGCTCTTCCCGTACCAACAGCGACCGGACACGACTTTACATCGTGTGCCCGGCGACTGCGGCAACTTGTGCCCGTCTCTGGTGCAATGTGCTAGGCGATTGCGGCCTAAAGGCACCGCGGCCGAGCGGCCCGGCGGTCAGCCGCCGGCTACCGCCGGAATCACCGAGACCTGGCCGCCAGACGGCACCGGGGTGTCGAGGCCCTGCGCCAGCCGGACGTCCTCGTCGCCCACGTAGACATTGACGAACCTGCGCAGCTTCCCGGTGTCGTCGAGCAGCCTGGCACTGATGCCGGGATAGTCACCGTCGAGTCCGGCGATGACCTCCCGCAGGGTGCCAGGAGCAGCACTCACGACGGCGGTCCCGCCGGTGTAGGTCCTGAGGATCGTCGGGATGCGCACCGACACGGACATGCTCAGCCTGCCTTCCGGAACGTGGACTCGTTGAGCGACGCCTCGCGCTCGGCAAATGCCGTCAGCGTGGCCGGGATCGGGGTCTCGGTACGGACCATGGGCGCCATGGCATCTGGTGTCTTGAGGCCGTCACCCGAGTTGATGATGACGGTGCTGGCATCCGGATCGAGCTGGCCTTCCTTCAGTAGCTGCCGGAGCACGGCCAGGGTCACCCCGCCGGCTGTCTCGGCGAACACGCCCTCCGTCGAGGCCAGCAGGCTGATCGCGTCGACGATCTCGGCGTCGCTGACGTCAGCGACGATGCCACCGGTGCGGCGCACGACATCGAGCACGTACGGGCCGTCTGCCGGGTTGCCGATCGCCAGCGACTTGGCGATGGTCGCCGGCCGGACTGGCTGCACGACATCGTGCCCGGCCCGGAATGCCGTGGCAACGGGCGAGCAGCCGGTCGCCTGTGCCCCGTACACCCGGTACGGGGATTCGCCGACGAGCCCGGTAGCGATCAGCTCGCGGAACGCCTTGTCGATCTTCACCAGCTGAGCGCCAGAGGCGACGGGAACGACAACTTGCGCTGGCAGCCGCCAGCCGAGCTGCTCGGCGATCTCGAAACCGATGGTCTTGGACCCTTCGGCGTAGTAGGGCCGCACGTTCACGTTGACGAACGCCCAGTCCTCGCGCTCGTCGGCTAGCTCGGACGCGAGCCGGTTGACGTCGTCGTAGCTGCCCTTGACCGCCACCATGGTGCCGCCGTAGACGGCGGACCCGATGACCTTCTGGAATTCCAGGTCGGCGGGTATCAGGACGACCGACCTGATGCCCGCCCGGGCCGCGGCGGCGGCTACCGCATTGGCCAGGTTGCCGGTCGACGGGCAGGCCAGCACCTTGAAGCCGAGCTCGATGGCTGCGGCAAGTGCGACGCCCACCACCCGGTCCTTGAAGGAATGCGTTGGGTTGCCGCGCTCATCCTTGATCCACAGCTCGCGCATGCCCAGCGTGCTGGCGAGCTGGTCGGCCCGGATCAGCCTGGTCCAGCCGGGATCAAGATTCGGCCGGGCAGCCACGTCGGCGGGGACCGGCAGCAGGCTCACGTACCGCCACATGCTGAGCGGGCCAGACTCGATCGATGCGCGACTCAGCGGCGGCAGATCGTAAGCGACCTCAAGGGGGCCGAAGCACTGGTCGCAAGCGTGCCGCGACCCGAGCTGTGACGTATGCCCGCACTCACGGCAGGACAGGTGGGTGGCGTATCCGAAACGGGCCGGGGCGTGCAGGGATGCTGGCGTTGCTGACGCGGTAGTCACTGGCGAGGCCTCTCTCCTCATCTATCCCCACGGCGAATGAGCCGCAGGGCCGGAGTTGGCACCTGTCACGTGACCTCGCCGCTGGCATCGCTGCGACATCGGAACTTCTACAGCGGGCGCACGCTCAGCGTGATGGTTGCCGGGGCTTCATCGGGCCGTTCCCTCCACCCCTCTGGATGAGCGATATGCAGTTGTGGGTCTAACTCTAACTGCTGACCAGCCGGGCAGCCGAATCCGGATTGCCGGCCCGAAGGCTACGGTCCCCCCGTGCGCCGCAGCAGTGGCCTGTCGCCCATCGGGCAGGCCGGTAACCGGCCAGCACCCGCCGTCCCGATAATCTGGCGGCACATGGGCGAAGCAGAAGGCGGCGGGCACATCCTGATCGCGTCCAACCGGGGGCCGGTCTCCTTCACGCGAGGCGACGATGGCCGCTTGCATGCCAGGCGCGGCGGCGGCGGCATGGTCTCGGGCTTGTCCTCGGTAGCCGAGGATGCCGGAATGCTCTGGGTATGCGCCGCGCTGAGCGACGCCGACCGGGCGGCCGTCAGAGCCAGCTCCGGCGGAGTGCTCGGCCCGGAACAGGCAGGGCCCGGCGCGCAGGTGCTGATGCTGGACATCCCGCAAGCCGAGTTCCACCGGGCGTATAACGCGATCGCCAACTCGACGCTGTGGTTCGTCCACCACATGCTGTACGACACTCCCAACCGGCCAAGTTTCGGGCCGGGCTTCTGGCGCGAGTGGGATGCGTTCCGCAGTTACAACGAGACATTTGCGGCGGCGGTTGCGACCGCCGCGCAGGGCAGCGCGCCCAGGGCCGTGATCCAGGACTACCACCTGTGCCTGGCGCCGAAGATGCTGGCCGGCCGCGCGACCGGGATACGGATCGCCCACTTCTCGCACACGCCGTGGGCGCCACCCGACTACTACCGCATGCTGCCGGACTCGGTCGGCCGGGAAGTGCTTGCGGGTATCCTCGGTGCCGATCACGCGGGCTTCCTCTGCCAGCGCTGGGCCGACGCTTTCACCGACTGCTGCGAGGCGTTCCTCGGCGCCCACGTGGACCGGCCACACGGCCTGGTGACCTACGACGGCCACGTCACAAGCATCGGCGTGCACCCGCTCGGCGTGGACGCCGGGCAGATCCGGCAGCGGGCCGCCGAGCAGGACGTGCAGACCAGGATCGAGTCGCTGGCCGAGGCGACGGCGGGCCGCAAGCTGATCGTTCGTGTCGACCGGACAGAACTGTCCAAGAACATCGTGCGCGGCCTGGCTGCTTACCGGGAGCTCCTCCGCGGCTATCCGCAGTGGCGCGGCAAGGTCGTCCACGTGGCCTTCGCCTACCCGTCCCGGCATGATCTGCCCGAGTACCGCGAGTACACCGCGGCCGTGCAGCGACTCGCCGCGGAAATCGCGGACGAGTTCACTGAGCCAGCCTGGGATCCGCTGATCTTGCAGGTCAATGACGACTACCCGCGGTCGCTGGCAGCGTGCAGGCTGGCCGATGTACTGCTCATCAACCCGATCCGGGACGGGATGAACCTCGTCGCCAAGGAAGGCCCGATTCTTTCTGATCATGGCTGCGCGCTGGTGCTGTCAACCGAGGCCGGGGCCGCGGCAGAGCTTGGCCAGTACGCGTTCCTGGTTAACCCGTTCGACGTGATGCAGACCACCGAGGCGCTGCATCGTGCGCTGTCGCTGGATGACCAGGAGCGGAAGCGCCGCAGCGAGGCGCTCGCCACGGCTGCCGGGGCAATGCCACCCACGCGCTGGTTCAACGACCAGCTGAGAGCGCTCGACCGGCTCAGCGTCAGCAAGCACTGACGCGGGCGCGCTGTGGCGCCGGCGACGTGCCTGGTCAGGATCTGGCGAACGCGTCGGCGAGGCCAGTCAGCACGGCGGCGACGCCAGCAGGCCCGTCGACCACCAGGTCCGCGGCGGCAGCCAGCGCCGGGACTTCGGCCGAGCCGCTGCACACGAGCAGGCCAGGCGTGCCAGCGGCGCGGAGGTCGCGCACGGCCTCGAACGCAGGCTGATCGCCGAGATCGTCACCGCAGTACAAGATGGCGGCCGGCTGACGCTCCGCTGCGAGGTCCAGGATCGCCTTGCCCTTGTCCGCGCCGGGCGGACGCAGCTCGAGGACGAGCCGGCCCGGTTCCAGTTTCAGCCCGGTGCGCTCGGCAAGCGCGGCCAGTGGCGCGGCCAGCCGGTCCAACTCAGCCTGCGGTTCCGCGGCCCGCCGGGTATGCACCGCAAGTGCGTCACCCTTGTCCTCGACCCAGGTGCCGTCCGCGGCCGCGGCCGTGGCCAGCAGCGCTGGCAGTTCGGTTCTGGCGACGGCCAGGCCAGCCGGCGGCGGCGGTCCACTCAGCTGACCCCGTTCCCATCGTTGCCGGCCGTAATGCCCGTGCACGAGGACGCTGCTGGCGGCGGGCAGGCCGGCGAAAGCAGCCGCATCGGCGGCCGGCCGGCCGGTGATGATCGCGACAGTGCCGGCCAGCCCGGCCAGCCGGGTCAGCGCCGTGCTCGCCTCAGCGGTCGCCCGCGCTGCTGTGGGGTCTGCCACGATCGGCGCGAGCGTGCCGTCGAAATCCACGGCTATCAGCGCCCGGCGCGGCTGGGCGATCAGCGCCGCCAGGCCTGCCCGGCCCGCCTCGGTTCCCGGCACCGGCAGCGCGGCGGCCGCGCCGCGATTCGCAGTCAGTGCGCCCTCACTCCGGACGCGGCGAGCGCATCCGCTGCCGCCTGCTGCGCTGTCGCCGCAGCCTGGTGACGAGCACCGGATCGAACTCGGCCGCTTCCTGCCTGTCGATCAGCTCGTTGAGCAGCTGGTAATACCGGGTCGCCGGCATGCCGAACTCCTCCAGGATTTCCCGCTCCTTGGCGCCAGCAAGGCGCCACCAGCTCCGCTCGAAGGCCAGGATGCGCATCTCGCGCTCGGACAATCCAGCCACCCGGCCTCCCGGCACCCGCGCCTGCCCACATCCTAGGCAGGGCGCTCGCTGGCGCCGCATGGCAGGAGGTCTCTATGCGTGACCCCGGCAGGCAACGTACGCTCACCAGTCGTGACCGTCTATAACCACATGAGCTTCCTGACCGATTACGGCCTGGAGGACGGATTCGTCGCCGCCTGCCATGGCGTGGCGGCCAGGATCGCCCCAGCGGCCAAGGTCATCGACATCACCCACCTGGTGCAGCCCGGCGACGTCCGGCGCGGCGCGGCGGTGCTAGCCCAGACGGTGAGCTACCTCCCGCCCGCTGTACACGTCGCTGTCGTCGATCCCGGCGTCGGCACGATGCGCCGCGCGATAGCCGTAGCTGCTGGTGAGAGCATCCTTGTCGGTCCCGATAACGGCCTGTTGTCCTGGGCGATCGACGCACTCGGCGGTGGCCGGACGGCGGTTCAGCTGACCAACGGCGACCTCTGGCTGCATCCGGTGTCAGTCACCTTTCATGGCCGTGACATCTTCATGCCGGTGGGCGCGCACCTGGCGGCCGGTGCCGACCTTGCCGCCGCAGGCGACGAGATCGGGGTGGACGAGCTAGTCGTGCTGCCAGCCCCGACGAGCCGGCTGCACGACGGCTCGGCCGAGGGCGAGGTCATGTCCATTGACCGGTTCGGGAACGTCCAGCTATCCATCCCCGCTGCTGACGCTGGCAGGCTCGGCATAGGAATCGGCTCGCCAGTAGTAGTCAGGTGCGGTCGGCGCCAGCTCACGGTGCCGTACCTGGACACGTTCGCCGCCGGAGCGCCGGGCGAGATCATCGCGTTCACCGACAGCGCCGGCCTGATCTCGCTGGCCATCAACGCTGGCGATGCCGCACAGCAACTCGGGCTGCCGCCGGGCGCCCACGTCAAGCTCTCCCAGGCGCACGCGAGCTGACCGGTCCGGGCAGTTTCTAATTTGATCAGATAGCACGCAAATAGCTGGAACGTGGCACAATATGCGGTACCCACCACGGAAGGCAAGGACGGCGTGCCACTGAGGTTTCCCCGCCCGGTGATGGCACTGATTGCCACCGGAATCGCGGCCGTCTCGATCGGCCTGACCGCCGTGCCCGCCTCAGCTGACCAGGTCAGACACAGCGAGTACTGGCTCAGGACGCTGAGCGTCACCGGCGCCTGGACCGGGTCCAAGGGCTCGGGGATTACCGTCGCGGTGCTCAGCGACGGCGTGAGCGCCAGCCAGCCGGATCTGACCGGCTCGGTCACGGCTGCGCCGGCTCCGGCGGGCGCGCCAGTCGCCGTCGGCCAGTACTTCGGCCAGCAGGGCACCGCTATCGCCAGCCTCATTGCCGGACATGGCCACGGCCCGGCGGGGAACTCTGGCGTCACTGGCGTCGCGCCCAGGGCCCGGATCCTGTCCGTCCCGGTGACACTGCCGGCCGACGACCCTGAGCTCAGCCAGGCCACCGTGGCGGCGGCGATCCCGGCGGCTATCGCCACTGGCATCAGGTACGCGGTCAGCCACGGCGCAACGGTCATCGATCTGCCGATCGACCCAGGTCAGCCTGATTCCGCCGGTGTCGGCGGTGCGGCCGCGGCAGCAGGCGGCAGCGCGGCGGAGAAGTCAGCGGTCGGCTATGCCCTCCAGCACAACGTCGTGCTCGTCGCGCCCGCCGGCGACAACGGTGCCGGCACCGGAGCCCCAAACTACCCGGCCGCATACCGTGGCGTGATCGCGGTGGGCGCGTTCAACCGGGCGTTTGACAAGGCTACCTGGTCGAGCCGGCAGAGCTATGTGGCCGTGACCGCAGCGGGCGCCGGGGTGATCGCCGCGAGCGGGTCGGGCTACCAGACCCTGAACAGCACCAGCGCGGCCAGCGCCGAGGTGTCCGGCATTGTCGCGCTGATCAGGGCTCGTTATCCGCAGCTCACCGTGGCCGAGGTCCGTACAGCGCTCACCACGAGCACGATGTACCGCAGGCCAGGCGGCCTAGCCGACGGGTCCGGCTTCGGCGCGGTGAACGCCGACCAGGCGCTGTCGGCGGCCGGGCAGCTAGCGACCTCGGCTGCGCACCGGTCCGGTGCTGGCGCGCAGCCTTGGCGATTGCCCTCCGGAGGCCTGGCCGGCTCCGGAACCCAGAGCGTCGGCGGGCAGATCCTGCAGGCCGGGGAGCTGTCGGCGGCAGTCCTGGCGCTGTTGCTGCTGCTCGTTGCCGGATACGTGGTCGCCGGCAGGCTGCGGCGTGCCAGCCAGCCTGCGGTGGCGAGCGTGGCACCGGAGTGGATGCATCGCCAGGCACAGTCGCGTTATCCCACTGCCAGCCCGGCGGACGCCGACCCGATGCTGGAGTTCTTCTCGGCGCCCATGGCCCGGCCTGAGCGTTCGCCGAGCCAGTCCGCGAGGATGTCCCGCTCGGACCCCGGCGTGTTCGCTCCCGCAGCCGGACGGCAGCTGACTGACGGTAGCCCGCGCCCGCAGCTGGCGCCTGGAACACCCAGGCCAGGGCGGGGCGGCTGGTCAGGCCCGGCGAGCACGGCCGACGCTAGCCCGGCTATCTGGTCAGGTAGTAATGCGGGGCACCCCGGTGCGGCGGCCCGCGCCAACGGCGCTGGCAGCTCGAACGGCGCTGGCAGCCCCGGCGGGCTCGCGAGCCGGGGCGGATTCGCCGGTGGCGGCGGACAGCCGGGCGGCGGACTCGCCGATGCCGGCGGACAGTCGGCCGCCGGCGGGCTAGCCCGCACTAGCAGGCCTGGCCCCGGTCATGCCGGTGCTGGTCGCCACCAGTCACCGGCAGCGGGCGGCGCTGATGGCGGTTCAGGGCAGTCGCACGGCCCGGCCTCTCGCGAAGTGAGCCGACGGCCGTCGGTATCCGGGACCCCGCCCTGGGAGCCGGCCGCACCGCCCAGCAGCGATCTGCCCTGGACCGCCCAGCCAGGACGGCGACCAGGCGGCGGGCCGACCAAAGCGCCAGCGCCAGCGCCACCGGCGGCAGAACAAGCGTGGCTCGCCGCGCCAGCCGATCAGCCGCCCGCGCACGCTGCTGCCGGATACGACCGGCCAGGCCAGCCACCTGGCGGCGGGCTCACCCGGCCCGGGCAGCCACTGGGCGGCGGCGAACCCGCCCGCCACAGCCTGCCGGGTCAGCTGGCTCAGCCGGAGTGGACTCCAATGCAAAGCGGGCCAGACGCAGCTGTGCCGGGCGGATCCGGCCAGGGGCAGCCGTTCGACTCGGCCGATCCGGCGCAGCTGCGGACTTCCGATTCCGGCTTGCCGGTCAGACAGCCTGGCGCAAACGTCCCGCGGCCTTTGTCGCCCAGCGGATCTTTGTGGGAGCCAGTCGAAACCAGGCGGTCCGAGCAGAGCCAGGACGGCCTGGATCCCAGCGGCCGCCCGATTTACGTCTGGAACCCGGAAGCAGGCGGCTCGCAGTAGTCGATTCCCGGCCCGGAGGACGTCGGAGTAGTCAATCCTGGGCCCGGAGGACGGTGGTGGTCAGCTCGAGCCGGTGACCGTTGCCCCGCCCGCGGCTAGCTCTTCCTTGCGGACCGACGCGTACATCGGTACGTATTCCTGTCCGGACAGCTTCTGGATTGCCTGCACGACCTCGTCTGTGACCGCACGACGCTGCCGGGCACCCGGCGGCTGGCCGCGGAATCCGGCGAGGTCGAGCGGTTCGCCGATGCGGATCTCGATCTTGCCGGGCCGCGGCAGCCGGCGCCCTGGTGCCAGGATCTTCTCGGTGCCTACCATTGCCACCGGAATGACAGGCGCGCCCGAGTGCAGGGCGAGAAAGCCGACTCCGGTGCGGCCGCGATACAGCCGCCCATCCGGGGACCTCGTTCCCTCCGGGTAGATACCGAACAGCTGGCCTGAGCGCAGCAGCCCGAGCGCCGCCTCGAGCATCTCCTGCGCGGCTCGTGCGCCGGCCCGGTCGGTTGACAGCTGATTGGTGGCACGCAGGTAGGCGCCGACGGCACGGTCACGGAGCCTTGTACCGGTGAAGTACTCGGATTTCGCGGCGAATGTCACCGGCCGCTCCAGCATGAGGGGCAGATAGATCGAATCGACGACGGACAGGTGGTTGGACGCGATGATGGCCGGTCCGGAAGCGGGAATGTGCTCAGCGCCGCTGACCGATGGCCTGGCCAGCGCCCGCAACAACGGTCCGGCGACCACCCGGGACAACTGATACTGCACCGAGCCTCCCGCTCAACATGCGCCGGGCATTTCAGGGCTCCCCGCGCGGCATGTCACAGATTAGTCCGGCCTGCCCGGTGCCTGGGCTGGGCCGTCGGGTTGCCGACGGCACATCCCCGGACTCGGCCGGAGTGCTTGCCGCGAATCCGGTAGACAGCACGATGGCAAGCGGCAACGCCAGCGTCATCGCGGCGGCGGTGACGCTGACTCCAGAATCATCGGCCAGCCAGCCAAGCAGGCCAGCCACCCAGACTGCGGCCAGGATGTGGCGGAGAACTGGTTCTGCTCGCATCGCCCTGGCCAGCGTGCGCTGCCGGGTGCGGCCAGGCCAGGCCAGCATCGCGCCGGTGACGATCACGACAAGTGGCACCACCGGGGTGAACCAGGTCTCCGTCAGTGACCCGACGTTCGCGCTGGCCTTGCGATGCAAGATCGACAGCGCGTCGCCGTGCAGGATCTGGCGAACGAAGTTACTGATGTCGGACGGGCCCGCGGACGGGAAGTTGTAGCTGACGACAGCTATCAGCGCGATTACCGCGAGTCCGCTGACCAGCACCAGCAGGAAAATCCGTGGCGAGATGCGGATCCCGGCCAGTCCGGCAATCAGTATCAGAAAGGCAGGAACCAGGGCGATCGTGCCGCCGACCTTCGTGCCGAACTGAGGCCACCCGCAGATGATGACCAGGGTGAGCGCGATGATTCCGGCAGCCAGTACCGCACGGCGGCGAGCACTGGCAGCGGGTTCCTGGTCCGTCCCTGCAGCCGAACCTGCCCGGCCGCGCAGCGCGGACAGCCCGGCCCATGCCGCGCACAAGATCGACGCGGGCGCGTACACCCCGAGCGCGTTGTTCCCGATGCCATAGAACCGGCCGGCTTCCACCGCCGACAACCCGAACGGCGTGCCGAGCTGGAGGTGCGAGCCAGTCATCACATCCAGGCCGATGATGGCGGCGGTCACCGCGCAGACGAAGCCGGGAGACCCGAGCGTGCTGCGTCGCCACGGGCCGCGCAGCGCGACGACTGCAATGACAGCCGCCCAGGCCAGGCCGAGCCCGTACAGCACCAGCGCCGGGTGCGCCAGCTCCGGCCAGGGCACCAGGCTAGCCAGGAACAGCCCAGCCGGAACGGCAGCGCCCGACACCCCTGCGGTCCGGTACGCGGCAACGCGGCGACGCCGGCGGCCCGGCTCGTCACCACGCAGCAGCCAGCCCACCAGTGCCATCGCCACAGCCTCGGCTACCCCGTAGCTGAGGAAGAACCAGCCCACCGTGCTGACGTAGACCTGCGCGGCGGTGTCCTGACCGATGAGCATCCGGACGGCCGAGTCAAGGGAAGATCGACCGGTTCTCTGCAGCACCGATCCAGCCAGGCCCGTAGCCAGCCCGGCGCCGCGCCAGCTCAGCATGGTCGGGGTCAGGTCCGTGCTCGTCACGATGCCCGGCTGCCGGGTCGAGGAAGCCGCCAGCACGCCAGGACCGAACCCAGGACCAGCCACGATGATGGCCCGGAGCTGCACCTTCGCGTCGTCGCCCAGACCGGCCACGATGACCCGTGTCCCGGCGGGCACGCTGGCAATGAGCTGCCCGGCTGCGCTGTCAGCGGCCCGCAGCGCTGCCGTTCTAGCGCTGGTCGCCTGGCCAGGCGCCGCGGGCGGCAACCCGCCCAGGTCAGCCACGGTCAGCGGGCATCTGGCCAGCAGGGATCGGGGCTGGCTGCCCGCCGCCCGCGTGGACAAGCCCACTGCGCCCGAGGAATCTGCCAGCGCCAGGGCTGCACCCGGACCGATCGCGAGCGCGCAGCCCGCAGGCGGAGTAGTTCGCGGGCCGGCGGGCTTCCCGCATCCCCAGGATTGCGCCGGGCTAGCCAGGATCCCCCAGTAGGGGTTGTAGCAGTAGCTGCCATTAGATCTCTCGATGCCTGGCAGCGACGGGATGCGGGCCGGAGCCGCCGCTCCGGGCGGGCTGACCGGCTGCTGGACCACCGCGGGCATCGCGCACGGAGCGGACGTGCTCGCCTCCGCCGTGGCGCGGGCGCCGCCGTTTATGGTCAGCCACGCGTCGGCCGGGCAGGTGATCCCGTTCCGGACCGCGTGCAGCGACAGGGAGCCCACGGAGCCGCGTTCGGCCAGTCGCCAGAGCTCAGGCGTGGCCGACGCGGAGATGTCGGTCCAGCGCAAGCCCGGAATGCCGATCAGCAGCACCCGGTATCCATGACCGGCGGCCGTCGTTCCAGTCGCCTGCACCGTCGCGGCCTGCTCGGTCGCGGCCTGCACGGTCGCGTCCTGCACCGTCGTCTTGGGCTGCAGTGTCGTGGCCTGCGCCGTCGCGGCAGCCGAGCCGCACAAGCCAGCCATGGCAGCAACCATGGCGCCGCCGGCGATCAGCCTCCCGGTCCTTGTCACGCCGTTAAAGGTATCCGCCCGCACTGGCCGGATTGGGCGATCCCGCTGCTACGTCCGGATGATGCGGGGCCACCTGCTGGCCGAGTCGCGGCCCGCGCAGTCCGCGCACCGCCCGGCTGGTCGAGCGGCTAGAGGCCGTTCGCGGCCGATGCGTCACGATTTCTGACCGGCCTGGTGAAGATCTTGGCGAAGCACGCGGGGATAGCCTCGCCCCCGTCGTGGCTGCGGGCCCGGTACGAGCTGGGGCTCTCGCCAACCAGTTCGGTGAAGCGGGCACTGAACGAGCCCAGCGAGGAGCAGCCAACGGCGAAGCAGACGTCGGTGACGCTCAGGTCACCCCGCCGCAGCAGCGCCTTGGCCCGCTCGATCCGCCGGGTCATGAGGTAGCTGTAGGGCGACTCTCCGAACGCCACCTTGAAGCTGCGGGAGAAGTGCCCAGCCGACATCAGCGCCGTCTGTGCCAGCGCCGCCACGTCCAGCGGCTGGGCATACTCGCGGTCCATCTGGTCGCGTGCCCGGCGTAGCCGGACCAGGTCCGCTGTCTCCACGCCGTCCAGCGTAGCCCGCCCGCCGAAGATCAGCACGCCTCATGTCGGCGCGGGCCCTGACTGTGGATCAGCTGTCCGGCAGCCGGTTCCTGACGTGGCGCCCCACATCGGCACTCGGCTGCTCCATGGCCGCGAGGTAGCCGGCGGTGAACCGGCGGGAGCTCATGCCGTCCTGCACGAGCTCGCAGATCGCCCAGTCCTGCTTGTTGACCAGATCCCAGAACTGAACGGCGTCCGCCGGGTCGAAGCCGGGCCGGGCGATCTCGTCAGGATGGAACAGGAAGTCGCAGGCCACCGTGGTGTGCCCGGCCGAACGCGGCCAGACGGTGAACGCGGCGACGTGGTCGGCGGACAGGCTGAGCATCAGGTTCGGCAGCACCAGTTCACCCTTGTGCCGCTCCCGTTCGAGCGCGGAGAGGCCGGGGAACGGTGCCCGGTCGGTGGTCCCCGTCACCGTAAAGGTGTAAGCGCCGTCCCGGTGTTCGATGCCGGCGTCCCAGTCCAGGTCGGCGCCGCCGCTACGGAAGCCGGGCACGAGCGCGCAGAGCTCCGGGTGCACCGGGCCGCAGTGGTAACACTCGTTGTAGTTCTCCAGGATGACCTTCCAGTTCGCGGCCACCTGGTACACCAGCCGGTACCCGATCCGCAGATCGGCGAGCGGGTAGGCGGCAACTCTGGCCGGCATCTCACCCAGCCAGTCCAGCAACGGGCCGGCCGCGCGGCCGCGCGGGTCGAGCCGGACGAACAGGAAGCCGCCCCAGTCCGCAACGTCGACCGGATGCAGGCTCAGCTCCGCTCGGTGCCGCCGCAGGTCGGGCAGGAACGGCGCGGCCCGCAGCCCGCCGTCGAGTCCGTAAGTCCAGCCGTGGTACGGACAGCGGACTGTGCCGCCGAAACAGCCGGTGGGACCCGGCGCTCCGGATGGATCGCCGTCGCCTGCCGGGACCAGCCGGGAGCCGCGGTGCCGGCACAGGTTATAGAAGCCGGAAAGCTGCCCGTCGCGGCCGCGCACCACCAGCACGCTCTCGCCTGCCACCGTGATGGCCAGGTAGTCGCCCGGCCCGGCGACCTGCTCAGAACGCCCGGCGCAGAACCAGTCGGCGAACAAGACCGCGTCCCGCTCCCGGCGGAACTCGGCCTCGTCCACGTAACGTGCCCTGGGCAGGCTCCGCTCCAGTGGAATCTGCGCTTCATCGCTGCTGGTCACGGCGCCCCTCAATCATCTGAATAGGGGAACGGGGCCACGATGGGCTGCCCGTCATCGAATCTGCCCGGCCGGAAGGGCGTGAGGTCCACTGGCGCGGACGCACCGGAGGCGATCAGCTGCGCCAGGCATTCGCCCACCGCAGGCGCGATCTTGAAACCCATCCCGGAGAAGCCAGCAGCCACTACCAGGCCGCCCAGGCCGGGAACCGCGCCAAGCAGCGGCCGGGCATCCGGAGTCATGTCGTAGACACCGGTCACCCCGCGGGCGATGCCGGCCTCGGCCAGGCCGGGCAGCCGGCCCGCCGCACGGCCGACCAGCGCCACCAGATCCAGCGCGCTGGCCTTCGGCGGGGCGGCATCCGGCATGATTCCGCGCGGCCCGTCGAACCCTCCGACCAGCGTCATGGTGCCGCCCGCCTCCGGCCGGAAGTACGTCTGGGTGACCGAGTCGATGCAGGCGACGCTCGCACCCCGGCCGGCACCGTGAGCCAGCACGGCGACGTGGTGCAGTTCGGTCTCGATCGGCAGCGTCAGCCCTGCCGTGGCGGCCAGCGGCGCGGTCCAGACTCCGGTCGCGAGGACGACGAGGCCGGCCTGCTGGCGGCCGGACTCGGTCTGCACGCCGGTCACCCGGTCTCCGGTCAGCAGGAGCGAGCGGACCGGAGTGTTCGGCAGGTACTGCACGCCGTGCTCCCTGGCGACGGCCATCAGGTCGCCCGCCACGATGGCGCCGTCACCGTAGCCGCCGTGCTCCTCCCAGGCCGCGCAGCTTACGTCCGCGGTGTCCAGCCCCGGCGCAAGCGTCGCCAGCGTCGCCGCGTCGACCACCTCGGTCCGCGCGCCGTGCGCTCGCTGCATCGCCACGTTCTGCCGTAGCTGTTCTTCCTCGCCAGGCGCGACGATCCGCACGAATCCGGTCCGGCGCACACAGGACGGGCGGCCGACCAGGTCCGGCCAGGCGTCGAACAGAGCGTCGCTGCGAACCGCAAGATCCACCTCGGGCGGGAACGTGTAGTGCATCCGCACCAGGGCCGACGACCGGCTGCTCATGCCGGAACCGGCGGCCGCCCGGTCGAGTACCGCGATCCGGCCGACGCCGAGCTGACTGAGCTGGAACGCGGTGGCAGCGCCGATGACTCCCGCCCCGACAATGAGCACGTCGGGGCTGGCCGGCCCGCTCACCGATGGCCTCGCCGCAGGTCAGCGAGTACCCGGTGGGCCGCGTTGTAGCCGGGCGCGCCGGTGACGCCGCCGCCCGGATGGGCGCCCGCCCCGCACAGGTAGAGCCCGGCGATCGGTGTCGCGTACCGGGCCCAGCCAGGCACCGGCCGCATATGGAAGAGCTGGTCGGGGCGGATGTCCCCGTGGAAGATATTGCCTTCGGTCAGGCCGTAGGTGCGCTCCAGGTCCAGCGGGGTGAGGACCTGCCGGGCTGTCACCGAGCCTGCGACGTTGGGCGCGAACTGGCTGATCCGCTCGATGACACGGTCGCCGAGGTCCTCCCGCCGGTCGTCCCAGCTGCCGGCCGCCAGCCGGTATGGCACGTACTGCACGAAGCAGGTCATGATGTGCTGGCCTGCCGGCGCCAGCGAGTCATCCACGTTGGAGGCGACGACGCAGTCAACGAAGAGCTGGCTGGCGGTCGCCAGCTCGCCGCGCTTGGCGAGGTCGTAGCAGGCATCGGCGACTTCCAGGTCTGGCGGCAGCGTGAACAGCGCGCGGCGTCCTGGCCCGGCGTCGGACGGCATGCCCGTTACCCTCGGTTCAGCGTCGAGCACCAGGTTGACCTTGGCGCACGGGCCGTCCATCTTGATGCCGCTGACCGCCGCGCGGAACTCCTCCGGCAGCTCGGTCTTGTCGACCAGGTCCAGGAAGGTGCGCTTCGGATCGGCTCCGGACAGCACGGCTCGCGCGAGCAACTCGGTGCCGTCCGGCAGCACGACGCCTGCCGCCGCTCCGTCCCTGACCAGGATCCGTGACACCTCGGCGTCCGTCATGATCTGCAGGCCGTAGCTGCGCCCGGCGCTGGCGATCGCGTCGCTGATCGCGCCCATGCCGCCGAGAACGTGCCCGAAGAAACCCTGCACGGACTCCTCGCCGCCGGTCAGCATGTGGAACGCGAGCCCGATCAGGGTGCCCGGCTGGTATGGCCCGCCGTGCTTGCCGTACAGGTTGTTGGCCAGCATCAGCGCCTTTGCCGCCCGCGAGCTGAACCTGGCGTCGAGGAAGTCGCCAAGGCTGCCGGTCAGCAGCGTCGTCAGGCCATCGATATCGGTGCCACGCATGCCACGCAGTCGCCGTCCCAGCCGCAGCAGTTCCGCGAAACCGCGCAGCGATGTCGCCCGGGTGTCTGGCGGCAGCTCAGTCAGCAGCGGCTGCAGCCGGGCGCTGAGCCGGCGCAGTTCCGCGGTCACCGCGATAAACGACCGCGCGTCCGACTGCGAGAACCGGGCTATCTCGGCCGCGGTCCGGTCGTGATCATTCCAGTCGGCCAGCACCTCGCCAGTGTCGAGCGCCACCTGCACGGCCGGCTCGCACGGGATCATCCGCAGCCCGTGGCGGCCGAGGTCGAGCTCAGTGATGACCTCGGGCCGCAGCATGCTGGCGATGTACGAGGTCGTCGAGGCCCGGCAGCCAGGCGCGATCTCCTCGGTAACGCAGCAGCCGCCGATCAGCTCGCGGCGCTCGGCCACCAGCGTCCGCAAGCCTGCCTTAGCCAGCAGCGCTCCCGCCGTCAGGCCGTTGTGCCCAGCCCCGACGACCACGACGTCCCAGTCGGGTGCCGCGCTCACCTGGATTCCAGTCTGCTCATCGCTCGCTCTGCTCATCGGCTGACACCACGTGCGCGAGGCCATCGCTATCTGACCCTCGGCCAGTTAGTATCCTCATCGATGCCCGAGAGTATTGCTAGCCCGCTGTTCATCGTCAATAGCAGCACCTGGATCTCAAAATGACTTCTGGTCAGTCAGTGGCCGCCTCAGGGAATTATCCGCATGCTGCCGTGCGGGCGTCACGACGACAGCAGGCCAAGCGGGATCGCATCGTGCAGGTCGCCATGGAACAGTTCGCCGCCAGCGGTTACGAGGGCGCGAAGGTCGAGACGATCGCGGCGGCAGCAGGCGTCTCCAAGGGGGCAGTCTTTGGCTACTTCGGCACCAAGTCCGGGCTGTTCCTGGCCGCCTACCAGGCGGCGACCCGCTCGTTCAGCCGGTACCTCGACGCCCCGGCAGAAGTGCTCGCTGAGGGATTCTTCGCGGCCATTACTTACTGGCTACAGCACACACCTGAGCTCGTCCATCAGGGCTGGGAGCCCTACCGGGTGACCTTGCTCGGTAACTACTGCTCTGACCTCGGACTCAAGCGGTCGATCACGCAGTACCTGCAGCTCGAGGATCCGTACGGCACCCGCGCCTTCGTCCAGTTCGGCATCGACCGCGGCGAGGTGCGCACGGACATCGACGCTGCGATGATCGTCTCGCTGACCGACTGGCTGATGGACCGGCTGCAGGATGAGATTGTGAGCGAGGAGCTCGATCCCGGCCTTCTGGGCCTCAACACGCAGTCCCGGCAGCTTCGCGACCAGCGGGTGCGCCAGTTTGTCGAACTGCTGCGCGGCGCAGTCGGCGCCGGCCGCAGCATCGAGCCGGGCAAGGAGCCTGCCAGTGCCTGAGCCAGCCGACATGATCGTGCGTCACGACACCATCCCCATGCCGGATGGCGTCGAGCTCGCGGTCACGTTGTACCTGCCGGCCGATGTCGGGACTGCGACTGTCCCCGTGCTGCTCGAGTACCTCCCCTACCGCAAAGACGACGCCATGCTGGCCCGCGATCACGGCCTTTACTGGTACATGGCGGAGCACGGCTACGCTGGCGCCCGGGTCGACATCCGCGGCACCGGCCGCAGTGGCGGTCAGCTCCCGTCAGGCGAGTACACCGAGCAGGAGCAACTCGACGCCGAAGTAGTCATCGCCTGGCTGGCCAGCCAGCCCTGGTGCACCGGCGCTGTTGGCATGTGGGGCATCTCCTGGGGCGGCTTCAATGCGATCCAGGTGGCCATGCGGCGGCCCGCGGCGCTGAAGGCCATCATCGCGGTCGACGCTTCCGACGACCTGTTTCACGACGATGTGCATTTCATCGACGGTCTGCTGCACATCGACGAGTACGCACTGATGATCGACCACCTGAATGCGCTGCCCCCGGCGCCCGATTACCCGCTGGACGAGCAGACCCTGCGCACCCGGTTCGACAGCGAGCCCTGGCTGATCACCTGGCTCGGCCAGCAGCAGGACGGACCGTACTGGGCGCGCGCGTCGCTGCGGCCCGATTACGCCAGGCTGACGCTGCCCGCCTTCCTGATCGGCGGCTGGTATGACGGGTACCGCGACTCGGTTCCGCGGATGCTGGCAGCTGCAGCCGGCCCGGTCAAGGCGCTTCTCGGCCCGTGGAACCACACGTTCCCGCACAACGCCGTGCCCGGCCCGGCCATCGAGTGGCGTGCCGAAGCGGTGCGCTGGTGGGATCACTGGCTGAAGGGCGTCGACACCGGGATGATGTCCGAGCCGCCGGCGACGGTCTACGTCCAGCACTGGCATGCGCCGGACCAGGACCTGCTAGAACTGCCCGGCAGCTGGCGGTACGAGACGGCGCTGCCGCCGGAGCGGACCCGGTTCGAGGTCTTCTACTGCCAGCCGGACGGCAGGCTGAGCGCCGAACCGGGGCCGGGCACCGAGGTGGCGCTGCGGTACGTGCCCTCGGCCGGTGTCGAGGCCGGGCACTGGTGGGGCGAGCTCACCGCTGATCAGCGCGGCGCCGATGCCTTCAGCCTGACCTTCGATACGGCGCCGCTGGATGCGGACACCGAGATACTGGGGTTCCCGCGGGTAGAGCTGCACGGCAGCAGCGACGCCGAGCCGCTGCACTGGTTCGCGAGGCTGTGCGACGTCGCGCCGGACGGAACTGTCACGCTGGTGACCGGGGCTGGCCGGTCAGCCCGGCCGGACCCGCTCCGCGATGCGGCACCGGCCGCGCCCGGCGGTCTCCCGCTCGATCTGCACGTGACGTCCTGGGTCTTCGGTCGCGGCCACCGGATCAGGCTGTCGGTGTCGAATGCCCTGTGGCCGATGATCTGGCCGACCCCGCACCCGGCCACGGCCACGCTGCAGCTGGGCAGCGCTGGCGCCCGGCTCATGCTGCCGATCGTGCCGGCTGCGCCGGACCAGGGCGTGCAGCCGCCGCGATTCCCGGTACCGGCTGCCGCCCCGGAGGTCCCTGGTGTCAGCGGCTGGGGAGAAATACTGCCGGCCCGCTGGCAGCTGGAGCGCGACGGCAGTGGCCGCACCTCGATCTGGTGGCGCGGGGCCAGCGGCTCCGAGTTCGGCTGGGGCCGGGTCGTCGACGAGGAGTACCTGCGTTACGAGGTGGCCGACGCCGATCCGGCGCACGCATCGATGCGCGGCGAAGCGCGCACCGAGATCCACCTCGCCGGCCGGCTCCTCACCCTGAATTCGGAGCTGACGATCGGCAGCGATGAGACCAGGCTCCGTTACCGGTACCGAAGGCAGCTCCGGGATAACGGCATGCTGGTCAGGGAGCGCAGCTGGGAGCGAACCTTTCCGCGGGTCGGCCACTAACTGCGGCCTACCGGCCGGCCAGTCCCATGAGCCAGCGGGGCGCCATGCCTGGCAGGTAGCTGAGCTCCGCCGTGATCAGCTGCCAGCCTTCCGACAAGTACAGCTGCTGAGCCGCGAGTCGCCGCCGGGTCGCAGCTCAGCACTGCGGCCCGGGCCGGCTGGCCGGCGAGGCTGGCAAGCAGCCGGCGGCCAATGCCCAGGCGGTGCTGACCCGGGTCGACTGCTACATGCACCACTTCGAGCACGCCGGGCGGCAGCCAGCGTGCCGCCAGGTCCGGCCCGATCGTGGCCGCCACCTGGTCCCGCCACCAGTCTCCTGGATACGCCCGCACGCCGAGTGCGAAGCCTGCCACCCAGCCACGGGCGTCGGTGGCGACCGGGACACCGAAGCCGGCTCGGCGTGTTCCTGGACAGTGACCTGCATGAACCCGGACTGGTGGCCACTGGACGGACTTCGCCTGCTGACACCGCGCCTGGAGCTGCGGCTGGCCTCGCCGGGCGATCTCGATGCGCTGGCAGGTCGCCGGCCAGAGCGGTCTCGCCAGCTGGCCTACGGTGTTAGCGTCGTCATGTTGACCGGCACCGGAGGCGGGGCTGGCGGGCGTCGATCGGGGGCTGGCAATGACCGATGATGCGGCGGTTTCCTACCTGGCCGCGGTTCTCGGGACTCCTGTGCTGAGCAGCTCAGGCGCCAAGATCGGCACTCTAGAGCACGTGCTGCAGGTGCCCGACCTGGATATCTTCGACGGGATCGTGGTGGCAACGAAGGCAGGCCTGCGGTTCATCGACGCCGATCACGTAGGCGAGATCACCCGCAGCCACATTCAGGCCCAGTTGACTGATGAAGAGGTCAGTCAGCTGCAGCCGCCGGACGGCCCGCCGGTGTACCGGGTGGACGCGCTGCAGTACTCGGGGCACAATCTGCACGACTTCATCGGCCGCATGTTCGGCCGCCCGCACTGGACGCGCGAGCACGACTAGCGGCGCACTCCGGGTGGCGCGCCCATACATTTGAACTAATTCAAATGTTGGGTAGAATGCCGCCATGAGCGCCACAAGCACCTCCAGCCACACCACCGGGATTCCCTTCTCTCAGCTGATCCAGCACCCGAAGGCCGCCGTGGCCAAGCTTGAGGAGTCTCCCCGACGTCGGCTACGACTCGATCGGCGCGATGGTGACGATCTGATCCTCGAGTCGGCGGCGCGCGCTGAGGCCGAGGACCGGGCGCTGAGCATGACCAGCCAGCTCTTCTTCTCCCTGGTGAAGAACGACGACGGTGCACGGGCCCTGCTCTTGTCTCTCGCCGATGTCTTTCCATGGGTTCAGTTCCTGCCCAAGGACGACGTTCAGGCCTTCCTCGTCGAACTTGTCGAGACGCTCCGGGCGGCCGCGTCCGTGGGCAACCTGGCAGCGATCGAACCGGTTGTCGCTGCCTGGGAGGCCACTGCGGAGATCTACTCTGACCCGGCGCTGCTAAAGGCCGCAACTGCGCCGCTCGACGGCCAGGACTACGGCGAAGTCGAGGTCTGCTGAACCGTGAGCCCGAAGCGTCTTGACCGCGTCGCCCCGCCGTCCGTGGGTGGTGAGTGGGACGTACGGTTCGGCACGGCAGAGGCGGCCAAGGGCTGGTCGGAACTCTGCACTCAATTCGCGCGGAACACCCGCGAGGCCTTCGAGCAGATGCGAGCAAACCCGAGGCCACCGAGGGACGGGACGCATTACCAACTCCGCGGCGACCTAGGCAGTCGGGACTTCCAGGGCCGCTCACTTGAGCAGTGGCAGATCAAGATCAGCAACAGCGCCCGGGTCTGGTACCTGCCCGACGATGACCAGCGCACGGTCTGGGTCGTATATGCGTCGCCCGCCCATCCGAAGCAGACTGACTGACTCGTATCGTGTGTGGATGTTGGTTGATTGAGCCGGTGAGCGGATTCGAACCGCTGACCTGCCGTTTACAAGACGGCCGCTCTGCCAACTGAGCTACACCGGCGGGGGATGCGAGCATGGTAGCCGAACCATGCCCTGACGTGCGCATCTGGCCGCTGACCTGCGGTCTTTGCCGCATCGTTGGCGCGCCCGGTAGGTGCCGCCGATGGCGGCTGGACGTGCCAGGCGGGCACTTAGGCTCGCCGTTCGCGAAACGGCTGCTCTGCCAGCTGAGTTACCCCGGCGGGGCCCCGAGCAGGTTAGCCGAACTCGGTCCTGGCGTCCGCATCTGGCCGCTGACCTGCGGGTCTTTGCAGCATCTCCATAGTCAGCCAGATTTCACCGGCATTGCCATCTCTGGCTGGCACTGGCTGACAGCGGCGTCGGGCCGCTGTCTGTGCCGAATACGTGCCCAAGTTTCTCGTGCTTCGCCGGCCCGACACCGTGGCGGAGATCCCAGAGCCGCGCACGGCAACGGCCAGTAGCCACCGTCCTGGCGCCGAGGAGCAGAAGCGGAGGCTCGCCCGTGCTCATGGCAGCGCCGCCTGGTGGCAGCGGCCCGGATCAAGAAGTACCGCCCGCTGCCAGGCCACGCATCTCCCGGTGCCGGGAAGTTCGGAAGAGAGGAGTTCAGCGACGGCGCCGAGGTGGGCCTGACCGCGCCCCACACATTCCCTCCGTAGTGCTTCAAAATCGGTCCCAGGTTGACCGAAGCCAGCCCCCGCGTGAGCACTCTGTGTGATCTCCGCGCCCCCGCTCGCGGGCCGGCGTGAATTCTCAGGGTTAGGCGCCTATGACGGTCATGCCCCGTGGCCTGAGCGAGTGCCCGCAAACAGCAGGATCCCGAACACGGCGACAGCGATGATGGCCAAGATCCAGAAATCCCACTGGGTGGGCCGTCCCAGCGAGCCTGCGGGTAGCGGCTCTTCTGCGGCCTGCGGATTAGCCTTCGTAAGGTACAGCTTGATCTGGCCGGACCGGAAGCTCAGCAGCCCCATCTCCAGCATTGCGATACCCGCCAGGCATCGCAGCCCGCAGATGAGAGCCACACCAACGTCGGTTCCCACCCGCCCCGGGCGCAGCGCGGCGCTGACACCGATTACTGGGAAGATCAGGAGGGCTGCGAGCATCCCTGCTCGCCACCAGACGCGCGCCGCGAAGGCCTGCGCGCGGTACAACCGGCGAGCTGTAAGCCTCTGGCCGCCTGCCAGCAGGGCGCATTCGGCGGGAAGGTCGCCCAGAGTGGGCTGCAGACTCTTCTGCACTTTCAGCCACAGTTGCCCGAACTTGCTGGCTAGCCAGTACTCCAACATCAGTGCCATCGAGCGCGCCTCTGCGGCGGCTCCTGAATCACTGTGATTGATTCCATTCCCACTCCAAACCGAAAGCTATCGCTGAGCCTGCCCCGGTTTCCCGGACGGGCTAGTTGTACTGATCATGCTGCCGTGGCGGGCAGCATCTGGTGCATGCTCTCGTAGGTGACGGGACTGTGGTAGTCGAGCGCTGAGTGGCGCCTGGCCGGGTTGTACCGGGCCTCGATCCATTCGAAGATGGCGGCGGCGAGTTCCTGCCTGGTAGCCCAGGTCTTCTGGTCGAGCAGTTCGATCTGCATCGAGCCGAAGAACGACTCCATCATCGAGTTGTCGTAGCAGTCACCGATGGATCCCATCGAGCCGAGCAGCCCGGCCTGGCGTAGCCGCTGCCCGAACGCCCAGGACGTGTACTGGGCGAGCTCAACCGGTCGTTGCAACACCGGGCTGTTGGAGCGAGCGTAGCTGTTGTTCGAAGACTTCGGCGGGGGTCTTCCAGTCGAGGGTCTTGCGGGGGCGGTTGTTGATTGCGAGGGCGATGGCTTCGAGGTCCTCGGCCGACCACCGGGACAGGTCGGTTCCTTTCGGGAAGTACTGGCGGAGCAGCCCGTTCGTGTTCTCGTTCGTTGGCCGCTGCCACGGCGAGTGCGGGTCGGCGAAGAACACCCTCGTGCCGGTGTCGAACGCGAACTGGGCATGGCCGGAGAGTTCTTTCCCGCGATCCCAGGTGAGGGTCTTGCGCAGTTGCCCGGGCAGCTTCGTCATCGACGCCGTCAGCGCGGTGTTCATCGCGACGGCGCCGTAGCCGCCGAGAGAGGGCCGTTCTTCACCGGTGGCTTCTCGCCCCAGCCCTCGATCCGGGGCAGGTGGACCAGGAGCGTGGACCGGCTGCTGCGCTCGACGAGCGTGCCGATCGCGGACCGGCCCGTCCCGATGATCAGATCCCCTTCCCAGTGCCCGGGGACCGCGCGGTCGGCGGCCTCGGCGGGCCGTTCGCTGATCACGACGTCTGCGGTGACATGGCCTTGCGGCTTGTTCCGCGACCGTGCCCGTGGCTCCCGCAGCGCCCGGCCCGTGCGCAGGCACGCCACCAGCTCCCGTCTGAGCGCGCCACGCCCCTCGATGAACAGCGCCTGGTAGATCGCCTCATGGCTGATGCGCATGGACTCATCATCGGGGAACTCGACCTTGAGCCGGTTGCTGATCTGCTCCGGGCTCCACGCCGTCGCCCATCGCCTGTCCTGCCGGTGCGGCTTGTTCAGTCCCTTCCACGCGGGCGTCTTTGGTCCGGCGACGATCGTGCCGTCGGGCCGGCGGACGCTGCCGGACAGCCGCTCCTGCACGTACTCACGCAGCCTGTCGTTGCTCACCAGCTTCGCTGTCTTCGGGCGCTTGGCGGCCTGCTGCGCTTTCCATTGCGCCACCACGGCGCGGTAGACGCGCTTCCCGCTCCTGGTCGCCGCGTTGCGGCGCAGCTCGCGCGACACGGTCCCCGGGTCACGGCCGAGCCGGCGGGCGATCTCTCGCACCCCGAAGTCCCGGGCACCCAGCAGCGCGATCTCCTCACGCTCGGCGAACGACAAGTAGCGGCCTGTCGGCTCGTGCAGGCTCAGCGGCGGCATCCCGCCAGCGTGGCGGAACCAGCGCGCTCCGACCGGCCACGACACGCCGACCGACTCCGCAGCCTCGACCGTCGTCACCCCGCCAGCGATCAGCCGCCAGAACTCCCGCTGCACCGCACGAGACGGCTCAGGCCGACCCGGTGACCGCATCGGCGGCCGCAACGCCCGATCCGCCGCCCACTGCCGCCGAGCACCCGCGGGCGCCTGCGGCATCTGCTTCCTGCTCGTCCCCATCGCACACCTCCGTGATCGAGGTGTTGCGACGACCAGTTGAATTCGCCCTGGCATCCGTGGTCCGAATGCAGCACCGTGTACAGCCACGTCAGCCACATCGACTACGGATTCACCGACGGCAACGCCTACTCCACCACGCACGCGCCCGCCGACAAGATCGTGTTCGGCACCGGCGACCGCTGCTTCGCGGGCTCAGGTAGCTGCGACCCGATGAGCAGCCACCAGTCCAACGATCCGGGTGGCGTAGAAGTCACTGCCGAGGTCGGTGACCGAGGCCACCAAGCGGCGCGTCCTGCGCAAGATGCTGACCACCGCCGCCACCGTCGCCGCACTGTTGCTGATCCTCGGCGGCCTGCTCACCAGGCTGCTGCATTTCTCACCAGGCGCGCTGGGCATCGCCAGCGGCATCATCCTGCTGATCATCGCGGTCACGATGGTGCTGGGCCAGCAGAATGGGGACGGCGCCGGTCACCCGGTCAGGGATCGGGACCCGATGCACGTCGCCGTCTTCCCGCTGGCCATGCCCTGCTTGCTCAACCCAGCCGGCATCGTCGTCCTGGTCACCCTGTCCGCAGAAGCTAGATCAATCGCGGTGCTCGCAGTCGCAGTTGGCGTGCTCGTCGTGGTGCTTGCCCTCGACATCGCGGTGTTCCGCTGGGCCGCGCATGTCGGCAGCAAGCTGGACGCGAGCCGGATGCTGGTGACCGAGAAGGTGTTCGGATTCCTGCTCGCCGCGCTTGCCGTGCAACTGGCGCTCGACGGTCTGTCCGACGTCGGCGTGATCCACCTGATTACCAGCCACTGAGGCTGAGCCGCCGGCGTGCACCCAGACGGCACAACGGGATTGCCAGGCAACATGCACGGTTCAGGTTGCAAACTTCCTGTTTCCCTCGGACCGTGAAATTTCATGCGATAAATCTCAGCGTTCCACTGTGGTCACTAGTTGTGTTGTGGTGAACTAGCACAGTTACGACCGCGTCGTCCTGCTAGCGCGGTCCTGGGGGTGGCTGGGGTGATCGGAGAAAATCGCCCGCTCGCTGTGCCGTCGTGGCCGAAAGTCATCGGCACGACGCTGCGGTTGTGGGTCCAGCGCCATCTCCTTCCTGCTCGCCGCGATCCGGCATCCAGCGAGCAGCGTCGCCGCCGGGCGACAGCCATCACGCTGGTAGCGGTAGTTGTGGTCGCGGCCGGAGCCGTGGTCGCATTCACCCAGACGCACGGCAACGCAGCGCAGCGACCCGCAGACAGTGCGGGATCGGGCCCCGGCGCGGCCGCACTGGCTGCCGCGGCGGCGAGCAGGCAACAGGCCGCCGCGTGGGTAGCTGCCCAGGTCAGCCACGGGGTCATCGTGGCCTGTGATCCGCTGATGTGCGCCGCGCTGCAGCAGCACGGTTTCCCGGCGGCGGACCTGTCGGCCATTAGTGCCGCCTCCGGTGATCCGCTCGGGTCCGGAATCGTCATATCCACGACGGCCGTGCGCAGCCAGTTCGGCATCCGGCTGGAAAAGGTCTACGCCCCGGTGGCGATCGCCAGTTTCGGCACCGGCGCGGACCAAGTCCAGGTGCGGATCATGGCAGTCGGCGGCGCGACTGCCTACCTAACGGCTTTGCGTGCGGATCTGAAGGCACGTCAGGCGGCCGGGCGCCAGCTCGACCGCAACAAGCGCGTCAGCGCCGCACCGGCAGCGATCCGTGACCTAGCAGCCGGACAGGTCGACTCCCGGCTACTCATCACCCTCGCGTTTCTTGCGGCCAGGCTCGGCGTGCGGATCCAGGCCTTCGGTGACGCCGGGCCAGGATCAGCCACCAGCGGCCCGCTGCGCATGGTGAGCCTCACTGCCCCTACCGTTTCCTATCTGCGCCAGCTGCTGGCTTTCCTGCACGCACAGCGGTCGCCATTGCAGGCGCTCGTGTCTGCCCAGCGTCACGGCCAGACAGCAACTGTCCAGGTTGAATTCACCGCCCCGAGCCCGGTTGGGCTGCTGACCGCTGGCGGCCAGCATTGATGATCACGCGGCTCGCGGAAAGCCCCGCCCCTGCCCCTGCGCCCGGAAAGGGAATGTCACTAATGCTTGCTCACCGGACAGCACGATTCGCCCGAGCGGCGGCGGCCGTGACGGCCGGTGTCATGGTCCTGGCCGTCAGCCAGCTCGCGTTCGCGGCCCCGTTCGCGTCAGCGTCGGCCAAGGTCGGCTGGATCAGGCTCGCCCACTTGTCGCCTAATACCCCTGCCGTTGACGTGTACTTGTACTCGTTCGGTAACCCGGCCGCGCAGATCGTCCTCAAGCACGTCAGCTACGGCACTGTGTCGGGGTACGAGCAGGTGGCGGCCGGCGACTACACCGTTGCCATGCGCGCCGCCGGAGCCCCGCCCCGGTCCAAGCCGGTGCTCTCGACGGCGGTCGATGTCGTCGCTGGCCACTCCTACACCGTCGCCGGCATGGGGCCTGCTTCGGGGCTGCGGCTCGTGGTCATTCCCGACCGCCTGTCGACCCCGCGCGGCAAGGCTCTCGTCCGGGTCATCCAGGCCTCGATGCAGCAGGACACAGTCACGGTTACGGCCGGCCAGGACGCGCTCGCCGCCAATCTCAAGTTCGCCAGCGTGACGTCCTTCCAGACGGTGAGCCCGGGCACCTGGACGGTCCGGGCCAAGGGCTCGAGCGAGACGGCGTCGGCGTCGATCACGCTGGCCGCCGGGTCCATCCACACGCTGGTGGTGCTGGACGAGCCCGGCAAGCTAGCCATCGACGACCTGCTCGATGCCTCGGGCAGCAAGGTTGCCCCGGCCGGCGGCGTGCCGACCGGCCTTGGCGGCACCGCGCCGCGTCCGGGTGCGCCGCTGCTGCCCTGGGCGGCGGCCGGGCTGGCGGGCCTGGCGGGCGCACTGATCGGCATTGTGCAGCTCGGCAGGCGGCGCAGGCCCGCCCTGCATGCCCGCTGAGCACCCGACCGCACCGCGGCGCCGGAGCCGTGCCGATGGCAGGCATGTCTCCGGTGCGCGGCTGATCCGCCGGCCCTGGGCCGCGGTCACCGTCGTCCTCGGCGCTGTCCTCGTGTGCGGGGCCGCCGCCGGGCTTGCCTGGGCTAGCCACACCGCTCGGCCGGCGGCGCCGCTCGGCCGGGCGCCGATCGGGACGGTGCCGAAGGGCAACTGGGCGGCCGCGCCAGCGGCCACGCCACGCCCAGTGGCCGCGCCGACATCACTCGCCATTCCCGCGATCGGAGTCCGGACCCGGCTTGTGAGGCTGGGGCTGACTGCCTCGGGCGGGCTGCAGGTCCCGGCTAGCACCGCCGTGGCCGGCTGGTACACCGGCAGCCCGCGACCGGGCGCGACCGGGTCAGCGGTGATCGCCGGCCACATCGACTCCTACCGTGGTCCGGGGGTCTTCTTCCGGTTGCGTGAGCTCCGGCCAGGCAACCTGATCTACCTGCGCCGCGCCGACAACAGCCTCGCGGTCTTCCAGGTCACGGCCGTGCACACCTACGCCAAGGCTCACTTCCCCACGGCTGCGGTGTACGGACCGGTGCCAGATTCCCAGCTCAGGCTCATCACCTGCGGCGGCACCTTCGACCCGGCGACTGGTCACTATCTCAGCAACGTCATCGTGTTCGCCACGCTGAAGCCCCGAACTAGCGGCCGGGGATCAGCCTGATCGCGCTCGCGCTGCGCGGGCCTGATCTGGCAGCCGGGACAGCAGGTCGGCCGCCTCGCCCGCAGCGCGGTCCTGAAGTGCCCCGGTGACCCGGCGGCCGGCCACATCGAGCCGGATGGTCGCCAGGCCCAGCCGCCGCTGCACGGGGCCTTGCACCCACCGGATGCTCTGCACTTTCTCCAGCGGGATCCAGGTGGTCTTCCGGCAGACCCGGCCGCGCGAGGCGACCACGTACCGCTCGTCGCCGCCATAGCCGAGGAAGTGATACAGCAGCGGCGCCTTCCAGCGCGCTGCCGACGGCGGCCGCAGTAGCGGCAGCGGCCGGTCCGTGAGCAGTTCCGCCATGAGCTGGCCGGCATCGGCGCGCGAACCCACCGGTATCAGCGTGCGCAGCCGGCGTCCCTCGGACGGGTCTTCCCGGTGCTCACGAGGCCCCGCGATGTCGACCTCAAGCCGGCACCAGCCGAATGCGCGCCAGATCAGCGGCTCCACGAGCCGGACTGCCTGCACGCGACCAGGCCTGATGGTCTCGGCTGAGGTCTGGATCAGGCCGGATCGAAGGCGCAGCCCGTCGGGAGCGTCTGCCACGGTCGTGCCGAACTCCCCGCTGAACTGGCGCCAGGTGCCGAGCACCGCGCCCAGTCCCACCGGCAGGAAGGACGCGACCACGCTGAGGTTGCGGGTCACTTCAGCGATAGCGATCAGTGCGGCCGCCGCGAGCGCGCCGATGAGGCCGGCGTCGCTGAGCAGGACCGCTACGACCAGCCGGCCAGGCCGCACCCGGAACAGCGTGCGCTCAGCGCCCGGCGGTGCCGGGGCCGGGGCCGGGGACGAGGCCGCGGCGGCAGCAGGAGTGCCGGTCGTGGGGCCAGCGGCCGTCGGGGGGTTAGCAAGCCGCAGCGTCATCGGATCCGTGGCCGGCACTGCCGACGCGGCGGAAGCGCCAGCCAGCGCCAGCAACTGCTCCCGCAGGCGCTCGGCATCGGCACGCCGCAGGCAGGCGAGCCGGCCACCGCGGGAAGCGTCGCCGCCAGCCACCCGCAGCCGCAGCTCGGCCAGGCCGAGTACGCGCGCCAGCCCGCTCTGGACGATGTCGATCGCCTGCACCTGAGACAGCGGGAACCGGCGCGAATCGCGACGCAGCAGCCCTGTCTCCACCCGGAGCACACCCTGGGCCACCTGCCAGCGGGTGACCAGCCATCTGATCACCCCGGCAGCCAGCACGATGACGACCAGAACGCTGTCGGTGATCAGGTCGCTGCCAGCCTGCCGCTGCCTCGCCACCGCGATACCGAACAGCACGACCACGATTCCGGCCAGCCGAGAGCCCGCGCTGACCAGCGGGGACAGCGGATGGAGCCGGTGCCAGGTGCCAGTGTCAGCAGCGATCCCGGCCGCTTCCGCCGAGCCGGCGGCGAATGGGCCGGCCACGGGCGGCCCGGCCGTCAGCGGGCCGCCGTCCGCCGGTCCGGGCGGCAGGCCGCTGGTCACAGACCAGCCGCTTGCGCTTCGCCCAGCGCGGCTAGCTGATCACGCAGGCCTGCGGCCACCTCCTGGTCCAGGCCCGGAATCCGGGCATCACTGGCCGCCGCCGCGGTATGCATCCGCAGCGTCGCCAGGCCGAGGCTGCGCTCAACCGGCCCGGCCGTTACATCAATGAACTGCATCCGCCCGTACGGGATCACCGACTGGCGGCGGATGAGCACGCCGCGACGAACCATCAGGTCGTCCTTGCGCTCGGCGTACTGCCAGGCTGCGACCCGGCGGGCCAGGATTCGTTCCGCGATCAGGGCCGCGACGACGATCGCAGCGGCAATGCCGACAGCCACCGTTGCGGAAGCGGCAAGACCGGACAGCCCGCCGACGATCGTGACCGGCACGGCGACCAGGGCGACCTCGATGCGGCGGGCCCGCAGCAGGCGTGGCGACGGCCGCAGCCATGCGAGGGCTGCGTCGTCGGGTCGCGTCGGCCGGTCGTGACCGGCAGCCTGCGCGTTATCGGGGGTTTTCATGACGCTGCAAGCATTATCCGCTGCCACTCGGCCATGGCGCCAGGCGCGAGCTCGGCATGGCGCTGTGCGAAGAGCAGCGCGGCTACTGAGCCCTGCCAGGGATCTGGCAGCAGCTCGGCCGGCAGCACCGGATCTATCCACGGGAACCGCCGCCATCGGTGCACCAGCGCTACCAGCCGGGCCAGAGCGTCGGCCCCGGTCGCGCCGCCGAAGTCCGCGATGAACTGCTCGTAGCGCTGCTCGATCTGGTCCAGGTCCCAGGCCGTCCGTACCAGGCCGGCTAGCGTGCCGCCGGCGGCGTACTCGGCCCGGAAGATCTGCGCTTCCGCCAGCATCCCGGCGCTGTCGAGCAGCTGCGCTGCGTCCGCAGCCCGGCCGGTATCCGGGCTCAGCCACACACCTGGTGCCGGACTGCCGAAACCCGCCCAGGTGAGCCGCGTCCGCAGCCGGTGCCGAGCCGGCCGGTCAGCCTCCGGAACCCTGGCCAGCACGAGGAGCCAGCTGCCGTCCCACGCCTGCCGGGTCGCGGTAAACCCGTAGATCCGCTCGGTGCCGTCGGTGAGCAGCTGCTCCGCGCTTTCAGTGAGCCGCCAGCTGGTGCGCCGGCCGCTTCGCTGCGCGGTCAGCCAGCCGTCCGCCGCCGTCCTCATCAGGGCCTGGCGCGTGGCCTTCTGCTCGACGCCCATCCGGCCGAGCACCTCGATGAGGGCCGCTGTCCAGGCCATGCCGCCCGATGGCAGGACGAACTCGCCGAGCACCGTGAACAGCAGGCCCCTCGCCGTACTCGCCACCCGGTCCGGGCGACCCGGCTGACGGGCACCGGGCTCCGCGGCCAGCGCGAGCCCCAGCCCGGTCGCGGCCCCGTTCCCTGCCGTGTCTGCTGGCATCAGTTTTCCTCCAGCAGACACAATATGCTACGAAGTCTTGACGCTCAACCACGCAGATGTAGCATGATTAGGGTGACTGGCGCAGCAGATTCCGCGACGGCTGGCCGAGGCCGCGAGCATGTCGAGTTCCGTACCGAGCCGGGGGCATACCGGCACTGGAAACTCAGCGTCGAAGGCCCGGTAGCGACACTGGCCATGGACGTGGCCGAGGATGGCGGCCTCGCGCCGGGCTACGACCTCAAGCTCAACTCCTACGACCTCGGCGTGGACATCGAGCTGTACGACGCGGTGCAGCGGCTGCGGTTCGAGCACCCCGAGATCAGGACAGTCGTGCTGACCAGTGCGAAGGACAAGATCTTCTGCGCCGGAGCGAACATCCGGATGCTGGCCGGAGCGGCGCACGAGCAGAAGGTCAACTTCTGCAAATTCACCAACGAGACCCGGAACGGCATCGAGGATGCGGCCGAGCATTCCGGCCAGGCGTACCTGGCCGCAGTGAACGGCACTGCTTCGGGCGGCGGTTACGAGCTGGCCCTAGCCTGCGAGCACATCGTGCTCGTCGACGACCGGTCCGCCGCCGTGTCGCTGCCCGAGCTGCCGCTCCTGGGCGTGCTGCCCGGCACCGGCGGGCTCACCCGGCTCGTGGACAAGCGGCACGTCCGGCGGGATATCGCCGACTACCTGTGCACCAGGCCCGAAGGCGTGACCGGCAAGAAGGCAGTCAGCTGGCGGCTGGTCGACGAAACGGCTCCGCCGGCCCAGTGGGCGCAGGCCATCGCGGACCGCGCCGCGCAACTGGCCGCGCGGTCGAACCGCCCGGACGGCGATCCCGGCATCCGCCTCACCCCGCTGGTCAAGAAGCGCGACGATGACGAGATCCGCTACTCCGCCGTCTGCGCGAAGCTGAATCGCGACAGCGGCGCGGCCGAGATCACGATCTGCGGACCGGACCGGGACGCACCGGCAAGCGTGGCGGCACTCCACGCCGACGGCGCCGACTTCTGGACCCTTCGGATGACCCGCGAGCTCGACGACCTCATCCTCGACCTGCGCACCAACGAGCCGGAGCTCGGCACCTGGCTGCTGACGACGACGGGCGCGGCCGACCGGGTCATCGGCTACGACAAGCTGCTGCTTGATCATGCGGATGACTGGCTGGCGAACGAGGTGACGCTGTACCTCAAGCGGACACTGAAGCGCCTGGACGTGACCAGCCGGAGCCTGATTGCCCTGATCGAGCCGGGGAGCTGTTTTGCCGGCTCGCTGCTGGAACTGGCGCTGGCCGCCGACCGCTCCTACCAGCTGTCCGGACTTTTCGACGGCGGCGACGAGGACGCCAGCCCGGCAGCGATCACCGTGTCGGAGATGAACCTTGGCCCGCTGCCGATGGGCAATGGCCTCACACGGCTGGCTACGCGCTTCCTCGGCGACAAAGACGGGCTAGCCGCCGTGCTGGCGACGGCAGGGCAGCCGGTGGAGGCTGCCCGCGCCCAGGATCTCGGCCTGATCACCTTCGCCCCGGACGACATCGACTGGGCCGACGAGGTCAGGATCGCGGTCGAGGAACGGGCCAGCTTCAGCCCGGACGCGCTGACCGGCATGGAGGCCAGTCTTCGGTTCGCTGGTCCCGAAACGATGGAAACGAAGATCTTCGGCCGGCTGACAGCCTGGCAGAACTGGATTTTTAACCGGCCGAACGCAGCCGGCCCGGCCGGGGCATTGCGCAGGTTCGGCACCGGACAGCGCGCGGAGTTCGACAGGAAGCGAGTCTGAGCTATGACTACCGGGTCCGGCGCAGGTGCCGACTACACCGAGAAGATCCCGAACAACGTCGATCTGCGCGACGACAGGCGGCTGCAGCGTGCGCTCGAGTCCTGGCAGCCGAACTTCCTGACCTGGTGGGAGTCGATGGGACCCACGCTGCCCACCCACGACGTTTACCTGCGCACCGCGGTCAATGTCGGCCGCGAAGGCTGGGCGCATTTCGGCCACGTCGCCATGCGGGACTACCGGTGGGGCATCTTCCTCGCCGAGCGGGATCCGGACCGGCGGATCGGCTTCGGCCAGCACAAGGGCGAGCCAGCCTGGCAGCAGGTGCCCGGCGAGTACCGCTCTGAGCTGCGGCGGCTGATCGTGATCCAGGGGGATACCGAGCCAGCCTCGGTAGAGCAGCAGCGCAATCTCGGCGCCACCGCGCCCAGCCTCTATGACCTGCGCAACCTGTTCCAGGTCAACGTCGAGGAAGGCCGGCACCTGTGGGCGATGGTGTACCTGCTGCATGCCTATTTCGGCCGGGACGGCCGGGAAGAGGCCGAGGAACTGCTGCACCGGAACTCCGGCAGCATCGACTCGCCGCGGATCCTGGGAGCCTTCAATGAGGAGACCCCCGACTGGCTCTCGTTCTTCATGTTCACCTACTTCACCGACCGGGACGGCAAGTACCAGCTCGGCACGCTCAAGGAATCGGCGTTCGATCCGCTGTCACGGACCTGCGAGTTCATGCTCAAGGAGGAAGCGCACCACATGATGGTGGGCACCACCGGAGTGGACCGGGTGGTCGAGCGGACAGCGCAGCTGATGGTGGAGCACGACACCGACGACGCGGGGCCGCACGGCGCGGTGCCATTGACAGTGATCCAGAAGTACCTCAACTTCCATTACAGCGTCTCGCTCGACCTGTTCGGCGGTGAGACCTCGACCAACGTGGCGAACTACTACACCGCCGGCCTCAAGGGACGCTGGTCAGAGGACCGCCGCAAGGACGACCACAAGCTCACCGACGACGCCATGCTGGTTGACGCCCTGCTCGACGGCCAGATCGGCCAGACCGAGGTAGCCGCGCTCACCGGGCTGAATACCGACCTGCGCCGCGAGTACATCGCCGACTGCCAGAGCGGCGTCAACCGGTGGAACAAGATCCTGGCGGACGCGGGCCTGCCGCAGCGGCTGATGCTCCCGCACATAGCGTTCAACCGGAAGGTCGGGGCGTTCGCCAGCATCGAAGTCAGTCCCGACGGCGAGCTGCTCACCGCTGATGAATGGCAGCGCCGGTCCGGGCAGTGGCTGCCGACCGAGGTCGACAAGACCCATGTCCGGTCCTTGATGCAGCCCGTGCACGAGCGCGGCAAGATCGCGGCATGGATCGCGCCGCCGCGGCACGGCATCAACGGCAAGCCGTTCGACTATCAGTACGTGCACCTCGCCTAGCGGCACGCGCCGCGGGCGGCGGCGGCGCGGACCTGGGTGAGTGCGATCATTGCCGGATGCCGCTTTTCGCTTTCGAGGGGCACGCCCCGACTGTCAGCCCCACGGCCTGGATCGCCCCGACAGCAACACTGGTCGGTGATGTTCGCGTCGAGGACGACGCCTCGATCTGGTACGGCGCGGTGCTGCGCGCCGATTTCGGCCCGATCATCGTCCGCCGCGGCGCGAACGTCCAGGACGGCTCGGTGCTGCACGGCGGCGATGATCCTGTCACCGAAGTCGGCGAAGGCGCGACCGTAGGCCACTTGTGCGTCGTGCACGGCGCCGTGATCGGCGCCGAGGCGCTGATCGGGAACGGCGCGACTGTCCTCGATGGCGCCGTAATCGGCAGCCGGGCCCTGGTCGCAGCCGGCACCACCGTCCCGCCGGGCATGACGGTTCCCGACGGCATGGTGGCCGTCGGCACCCCGGCCAGGATCGCCCGTGCGGTCAGTGGCGCGGCCGGGGAATGGGTGGACACCAACCCGGCGATCTACCGTGAGCTGGCGCGCCGCCACGCCGCAGGGATCACGCCTGCCTCAGCGTGACCGGATCGCGGCGCACGGCATGCCGCTGGAGGCTTCCGTAGCAGTGGCAGGCGCAGGCACAATGGAGCGGTGACCGAGCAGCAGTTAACAGCGCCATGCCCGCAATGCGGCAGCACCGCCGCGGTGCACTCGATCAGCGAGCTCGCCGCGCTGGCGAAGATGAGGCTGGACCAGGTGCAGCCAGGCGCCGCCACCGGACCGCCGGGCGGGTCAGCCGGGCCACAGCAGGGCTGGGCAGCCGAGCCGCAGGCAGGTCCGCCACCGGGATACGCGGGACAGCCGCGGTCCGGTCCGCTGCCCGGGTACGCCGGGCAGCCGCAGTCCGGTCCCTTCGGGAACTGGTCCCGTGGCACCAGGGGATTCGATGACAACCCGGTCAGCGACGGTATCGACCAGGCAATCGCCGACGTGGCACTTGGCGCGGCCGCCCGGTTCATCGGCCGGGCCGTCAGCCGACGGGTGCAGCGTGCCGTTACCGACCGGGTGCTGCCAGCCGTGGCAGCGCAGCAGCAGACGGCGTTCGGCGGTCAGGAAGGACTGCTCCGCGACCAGATAGCTATCGCCGAGCGGTATCCCGAGTTGCGTGCCTGCCTGACCGACAAGGTGATCTTCCTGGAGGGTGGCAGCCGCGTGCTTCCGATGGCCGGCACTAATCTCATGGTCACCCTGCAGCAGGCGGATGAGCTGGTCGCGCAGCTCAGGCAGGGCTGAACCGGGCCGATCGAGCACGCGCCGGCCACGCTGCTCCGGGATCGCGGGCCGGGTCAGCCCAGGTAGGTCCGGGACAGCTCGCGCATATGGTCATGCACGCCACCCATGACCGGCCTCGCGCCGCCGGGTAGCCAGTCCTTGCGCAGCTTAGCGACGGAGGTGTAGTTCGTATCGACCACGTTGGCTAGCGGCGCCTCGACAGCCTGACTAAGGAACTGGTACGCGTCGAGCGGCGACAGCCCGCTGTGCGCGGCAACCCACTGCACCAGGTCGAGCTGGGCGACCCGGAAGGCATCTTCGAGCGGCCGGGCCGAGCCGGCCGACATGATGTGGGTGTCTGACTCCAGCCGCGGCCACGGAGTTGGCAGCGCGCCGCCGCTGCCGCCCTTGACCAGGTCGACCGCCAGCACTGTGTTCATCGCGCACTCGACCGCGACACCGCAGGTCTCGCCCTCGCCCTGCCGCGCGTGCCCGTCGCCGATCGACAGGAGTGCTCCTTCGACGTTCACGCCCAGGTAGCACGTCACCCCGGCGCGCATTTCCGGCGTATCCATGTTCCCGCCGAAGGCGTCCGGCACGAGCGCCGAGCGAACCTCGAGGTTGGCCGGCGCGACGCCGACCGTGCCGTGCATGGGTTCCATCGGCAGGGCGGCGGTGAAGTCACTGTCACGGGCCCGGAACTGGCACAGCCGGGCCGCGCGGTCCAGCTCCCAGATCCACACCACCTCGGGCAGCGGGTCCTGCAGCGTCGCGGTCAGGTGAGTGGAGGTCAGTGCGCCGAAAAGCGGAACAGTCGTCGAGGCCGCCCAGTCGCGCGCGGGCTCGATCGAGATGAAATGCACGGCCAGCGTGTCACCAGGCTGCGCGCCCTCGATGTAGAACGGCCCGGTCTGCGGATTGAGGTACGGGAACTCGCACACCTGCGAGACCAGATCGCCGGTGCTCTGCACCCGGCCGGCGAAGCAGTCCTCGGTAAACAACTCCAGGATGGTGCCGGGGCTGATCCGCGCGACCGGCGCTGCGCCGCCGAAGGTCCAGGCGAACTGGCCCGGCTCTGGCCGGAATCGCAGTACCGGTGGATCCGTCATCTCGTTGCACCTCAGCGATCGGGGGCCGGCGACCTGGCCGCCGGACTCGGACTGCGGGCCGGCCTAGCCGCCGAACGACACGTCGTGGCCGCTCACCTTGCCCGTCACGCCCTGCGGGGTGACGCGGACACTGTCGATCGTGAGCCCGAGCGGCAACTTGGGAATCTTGAGGGTGACGTCCTGGATCGAACCCAGCACTCCGGACGGCAGGCCATTGCTGCTCACCAGCCGGATATTGAGCTTGTCGCCGCTGAGCCGACTGACCCGCCAGGTGGCTGAGCCCGTCACCACCAGGAGATTCAGGCTCGCCTTGACCTCACTGGGACCAGCCTGACTCAGGTGCAGCCCGGCGCCGTTCAGCAGCGCGCCCAGCGGCCCGACCTGCTTGGTCAGCGCATTGCCCAGCGATGCGAAGCTGATCAGCGCAGTGCCCGAAAGCTGGCTCACCGTGCCGCTATTGAAGGCGAACGAGTTAAGCCGGATGCCGTGCGCTGTCGCGTTCACCTTCGTGATTGTCACCGGTCCCTCGGTGAGATCGGTCGCAGAGATGGTGACCTGAGAGAAATTCTTGCTGGCTACCTGCGTGAGGAACGGGAACCCGCCGATGGTGACGGTGGGCTTACTCGACAGGCCCTGCTGCTCGATCTTGGTCGCCATGACGTTCTGCGCCACGATCCTGGCGGCGAAGTCAAGCACGATGAGCAGAATCAGGACGATGGCCAGCGTGATTATCCACCGCCGGGCTCGCCGTCCGGTCGTCCGGCCGCCGCGCACGCTGGGAGAGGTCATCCTGGTCACCGCTGGTGCCTCATTTGCCCGATGGTACGCGACCAGCGCGTTCGCTGGCATGCCCAGCGCGCCGACGGGCTCACGGCAGCGCGGCCACGGGGAAGGCCTGGAGTTCATTCGAGTTCTGAAGGGTAACGAGGATCGTCTTGCCCCCCGGCTCAATCGCGAACTGCCGCGGCTGAAGGCCAGTCGGTACATAGCCCAGCAGCGCTGCCTTGCCGCTCAGCGCGCGCCGCGTATCGATTACCGCGAGGTTTGAGCTGGCTCCGGGCAGGTTGTTCAGGTTCGCATCGGCCACCACGAGCCGCGAGCCGCCCCGGACCAGCACCTCGCCCACCGGTGTCGCCCCGATCATGACCCGGGCCAGGAGCGCATGCTTCGGATCCGAGCGCAGCTTGGCAGCGCTGAACCCCAGCACGGCATTGGCCTGACGGTCGGTCACCCAGAGCACCGTGTGGTCGGGCGACAGCAGCGCTCGCGCCGCGCCGCAGCCAGCCGGTGCCGTGGCCACGACGGCGTGCTGCGGGTGATGCTCGGCCGTGCTCACGCTTAGCACCGAGACGAACCCCTGGATGCTCGCCACGTACAGCCAGGTCCCGTCGGTGGACATGCCGACGGGCTCTTTCGGCAGCGGCGCGTAGCCGATGAAGTCTGCCGGGCTCGGCCCGTTGGCAAGCGCTAGCTTCAGGTTGAAGACTGCCAGCTCTGCGCTGTTCTGCAAGGTGACGAATGCGTACTTCCGGTTCGCCGTGATGAGTACCTCGACCGCGCCTGCGCCGTTCGGGCTGGTGAGCATGCCGGCCACCGGGTTGGGCACGCCTTGCTCGGCCTGCGCCACGTCGATCACCGCGGCGCCACTGCCCGAGGCGGCAAGCAGGAACTTGCCGTCCTTGGTGATCGCATCGCCTTTCTCCGCGCCCGGCACGGCAAAAGACCTGACGACGGCTGGCGCCAGCGCACTGCCGTTTCCGGTGGCGTTGGCGTTGCGCAGCATCGTGACCGCATCGCCGCCGGACACGAACGAGTACTGGCCGTCCCGGGTGACTGCGACCCCGAAGGGGTGGCCGCCGACCGCGACATTGCCCGGCTTCACTGTGGCGAGCGTCCGGCCGGCCGCGGTCTTGGTCGTGCAGCCGGGCAGGGTCAGCTGTCCGGCGGAGACGAGGTGGCTGTGATTGCTCCCGTGTCCACCGCTGACCGCCAGGTAAACGCCACCCGCGGCGAGGAGGACGACGGCGCATGCGCCGGCCACTGGGACCGGCGAGCGCCACCACCGACGCCGGCTTCCGCCGGTCCGGTCGCCGTTGGCGCCGGGCAGACCAGGCCCGCTCGGGAGGTCGCCGGCGCCCGCGGCGCCGTAGCCGGAGCGGTCAGCAGCCCTGGCAGCGTTAGCGGCGCCGCTGCCGGGGTCGGTGAGTCCGGCCTTAGTTGCCCGGATGATGCCGGCCACCTCGGTGCGCGGCGGGCCGACCGCGGCCCGGCCAGGATCGGCCGCGGCCCGGCCAGGATCGACCGGGGCCGCCGGCGCAGCCGCCTCCGGCGCAGCAGGTGATGCGGCGGGCGCTGGCCGCTGGCTCGCGCCGCCCGGTAGCGACGTGCCCTCGCCCTGCGGCGGTACGGCGCCCTGCGGCGGCACGGCGCCCTGCGGCGGCACGGCGACTTGGGTGGCTGGATGCGCAGCCGGCTGGGCGGGTTCGGATGCGGGTGCCGCCAGGCTGAGCGCGACGCGAAACGCAGCCGCGAACTCCCGGCAGGTCGCGAACCGGTCAGCCGGCGCCTTAGCGAGCGCCCGGCCCATCACCGCATCGATCGCAGCCGGCAGGTCTGGCCGCCGGGGCCGCAGCGGCGGCGGTTCCTCGGAGAGATGCGCGTACATCACCGACACGCTCTGCTCTCGGCGGAACGGCGGCTCGCCGCAGAGCATCTCGAACGCCGAGCAGGCCAGCGAGTACAGATCGGACCGGCCATCAAGGACCTTGCCCTCGATCTGCTCCGGCGAGACATAGTCAAGGGTGCCGAGGAACTGGCCGGTGGCGGTGATCCCGGACACCGCGAGCGCCGTCTTGCTCAGCCCGAAGTCGGATAGGTACACATGTCCGGGCCCGTCGACGGCGCCGCTCGGCTCCAGCAGCATGTTGGCTGGCTTGACGTCCCGGTGGACCAGCCCCCTGGCGTGCGCGGCGTCGAGTGCGGACGCTGCCTGAGCGACAATCTCGGCTGCCAGCGCCGGTGGCAGCGGGCCGCTGGCGTCCAGCAGCCGCCTGACGTCTCCGCCGCGAACAAAACGCATGGCGATGAACAGCACGCCATTCGACTCGCCGGCCTCGAAGACCGGAATGATATGCGGATCGTCAACGGCTGCGGCCGCGCGGGATTCCCGGATGAACCGCCGCCGGAATGCCTCGTCAGCTGCCAGCCCCGGCGCCAGGACCTTTAGCGCAACGTGGCGGTCGAGGCGGCTGTCGTAGGCGCGGTACACAACGGCCATTCCGCCCTGGCCGATTTGCTCTTCAAGCCGGTACCCGGCTATCTGAGCGCCCGGCCCGAACTCGGCAGCCCCACCCGGACCGGGCTCGCCGGGAGTTTGCTCGGTCACCGCTCCTCCAGCCCGGGAATCCTCATGCACGGAAAGGCGGGCACTGCGCCAGCGCCTGCCAGGCAAGTATCCAGTTTGCCGGATGACGGATGTCAACAGGCAGCATTGGCAATGCATTGAAATGGTTTGCGCAGCGATGCCTTCTGTCAATCAATCCATCCATCTACAGTGGGCAGATGAGCACCGAGCCCGACGCCCGGCCTTCGGCCGAAGGGCAGCTACGGATACAGGCACCGGGCTCCGACCGGCTGCTGCAGGCCGGCGCGAGCTACCGCATCGGACGGGATCCCGATGCAGACGTCGTCGTCGCCGATCCCCGCGTCTCATGGCAGCACGCCGTTCTGACTCAGCAGGACGGCTGCTGGCTGCTGCAGGATTCTGGCAGCACTAACGGCACGTTCATGAACAGCCAGCGGGTGCGCCAGATCGCCATCACTGGTGACTGCACGATCCGGCTCGGCCATCCCGAGGACGGACCGCTGCTGTCGTGTGCCCTGCAGCCAGCTGAGGACAGCGCCGGCGGACCAGCGGTGATGCACGGCACCGCCAGGTGGCAACCGGACCAGCCGGATGCCGTGCACCTAGCGGCGCCAGCTGCTGACCTCCGGCCGCCAGCCCGGTCGGGTGGCAGCCGGAGCCCCAGCGCGGTAATGAGCCTGCCCACCCAGCGGCTGCGCATCGGCCGGGCCGCAGACAACGACATCGTCGTTTCGGATCTCAGCGTCTCGCGGTACCACGCGGAGCTCCGCCGGGCCAGCCGGGGCGGCTTCGAGATCATCGACTCCGGCAGCCACAACGGCACGTTCCTGAACGGTCAGCGGGTCACCTCGGCACCGGTGACGGAAGCGGACCTGATCGGTATCGGGCCGGCCACATTCCGCCTGGTTGGCAGCGAGCTCCAGGAATTCATCGACACCGGCGATATCTCGCTCACTGCCACTGACCTGACTGTCCGGCTGTCGAGCGGCAAGGTCCTGCTCGACCACGTGAGCTTCGGGCTGGGCGAGCGCTGCCTGCTCGGTGTGATCGGGCCGAGCGGCGCGGGCAAGTCGACGCTGCTGGGCGCGCTTACCGGCATTAGCCCGGCCACCGAGGGCCGCATGTTCTACGACGGCCGCGATCTGTACAAGCACTACGCCGAGCTGCGGCACCGGATCGGGCTGGTGCCGCAGGAGAACATCCTGCACACCCAGATCTCCGCCCGGCGCGCCCTCGGCTACGCCGCGGAACTGCGCTTCCCGCGTGACACCACGAAGGGCGAGCGGAGACGCCGGATCGACGAGGTCCTGGCCGAGCTGGCGCTCACGCGGCACGCGGATACCCGGACCTCGGCGATGTCGGGCGGCCAGCAGAAGCGGGTGAATGTCGCGCTGGAACTGCTGACCAAGCCGTCGCTGTTGTTCCTTGACGAGCCGACCTCAGGCCTGGACCCGGGCCTGGACAAGTCGGTGATGGAAATGATGGCTGAGCTTGCCCACGATGGCCGTACGGTCATCGTCGTCACCCACAGCGTGGCCAATCTGGGCTTGTGCGATCGCCTGCTGGTGCTCGTGCCCGGCGGCAAGGTCGCGTTTTTCGGTCCGCCCGCCGATGGCCTGCGCCATTTCCGCAAGCCGGGCTGGGCCGAGGTGTTCCAGGCCTTCGAGGCAGAACCAGGTCGCGACTGGGCAGCCGAGTTCCGCCGGTCTCCGTATTACGCGCGGTACATCGCCTCGGAGCTGAACAGCCCGGCCGGGCCAGCCCGCCAATCGGCCTCGGCACCACCAGCCCCGGCGACCCGCAACCGGCTGGCTCAGCTCAGCACGCTGTGCCGGCGGTACCTGTCGGTCATCGCGTCCGATCGGGTGTATATAGGCGTGCTCGGCGTCCTGCCGCTCATACTCGGGCTGCTGATCCGGGCCGTGCCATCACCGCAGGGCCTCACCGGAACCAACAACGCGGACGCCTCATCACTGCTGCTCGTCCTCGCTGTCGGCGCCTGCTTCGCTGGCGCCGCCAACGCCGTCTGGGAACTGGTGAAGGAACGCTCGATCTACAGCCGGGAGCGCGCGGCGGGCCTGTCGTCCGGCGCTTACCTGCTGTCGAAGCTGCTGATACTTGGCCTGATCAGCGCCGTCCAGGCAGCCGTGATGCTGGCAATCGGACTGACCGGCAGACCGCTGCCGGCCCATGGCGCGGCGCTCACCAACCTGCCGCTCGTCGAGCTCCTGATTGCCATGGCCGCGATGGCGATCGCCTCGATGACCCTCGGCTTGCTGGTCTCGGCGGTCGTGAATACCACCGACAAGGCGCTGCCGTTGCTGGTGGTCGCCGTCATGGCCCAGGTCGTGCTGAGCGGCGGCATCTTCCCGCTGCATGGTAAGGCCGGGCTCGAGCAGATCTCGTGGCTGTCGCCATCCCGGTGGGGATTCGCGGCCACCGCATCGACGTCGAGCCTGAACGTGATAGAGCCGCCGCCCCCACCGCAGACGGCTGGCTCAGCCGCCGCAGTGTCAGGCGATCCGTTGTGGAATCACACGTCGTCGACCTGGATCATCGACATCTCACTCGTGCTGCTGCTCGCGGTGGCCTTCGCCCTGCTCACCTGGTGGCGGCTGGCCAAGATGGGACCGGTCAAGCGGCGCTAGCCGGCCCCATCTCGGTGTCATTGCCTAATGCCGGTGCTCGTGGTCGCCGAGGTCGAAGGGCCGCAGGTACCTGGTAGGCCGATGGCGAATGTAAGCCGGCGCTGTCGCGCAGACGCCCTGCACCGGAACGCCCTGCGGGCAGGTACCGTTCTGGGCGCTGAAAATGTTGTAGCCAGGGCCAAGCGCCGCCGCCGCCGCGTTCAGGCTGGCCGGGCGCAGCGCGGCCGCGTCCCACTTGCCTGTCTGCACGCGGTCCAGCAGGACCTGAACGGCTGCGATGGTTTCGGCTGGAGTGAAGGCGCAGTGCCCTGCCCGGCTGATGTACTCCTGCCGCAGCAGACCGCGGTTCCCGGCCCGGGTCACGACCGCGGCGTAGGCCCGCTCGTTCTCGGGCACGACCAGGCCGTCGCCGGTGGTGTGCAGGGTGAGCACCGGCACCGAGATCTTGCCGTTGAAGCTGATGTTCCGGGCCAGGTAGGACACGGCCTTGGGGTCAGCGCTGATCCTGGCCGCCTTGTTCAGCGTCCGCAGGTCCGCCCGCAGGCTCAGGCCGGCCGCTTTGTAAAGCTGAACGACCTCGCGGTAATCCGCTGACTTGCGGAGCTGGGCAGCGAAGTTGACGCCCGTGGTCCAGGACGGGTTGCCGCCGGCGTCCTGTTCCAGGTTGGCCCGGAAGGCGAATACGAACGGGAAGTCAACGCGGGTGTCCCAGAGGAACTGGTTGGCCTCCTGGCCGGCGTAGTCGGTCCTGGCAGGCTGAGCTGACAACGGCGTGTACCAGCCAGGGGTGTCGCCGAGAGCCGCCGCCAGCGCTATCCGGGCCCGGCCTGCGGGCGTGGCCTGCGCCTGCGCTACTGCCGTCTCGGCGATCCCGAGATTGGCCTGCGGGCTGGTGATGTTCACCACTTGCAGTCCGCTGGCCGGTGCCAGCAGCTGCTGGAAGGCGACTGCGGAGTCGAGCGCGGTGTTCCAGGTCGCGACCCCGCCGGACAGCACTCCGCACATCGGCAGGGCCGCGGCAAACCGCCTCGGGTACCGCTGGATCAGCCCGGCGGTGATGATGCCGCCCAGTGAATGGCCCCACGCGATCGTCCGGCTGGGACGACCGTAAGCGCGGCCGAAGACGTTGAGGGTGCCGATCTGGTCTGGCAGCGCCTGTGCGATAGCCCAGCCCGTCGTCGCGTACGACGAGCCCGCCAGGGCGAAGCCATGAGAGAGCAGCCAGGCGCCTGTTGCCGGGTCTCCGACATCCTGCGCCGGGTTCGCCGAACCGGGGACGACGTAGCCATGGCTGTAGAGGAAGAGCGTGCCGTTCCAGCTGCCGGCCGGACACTGGATTTCATAGGTCGACTGGTCCGGCAGCGAACCGGTCACCGTGGTAACCGATCCTGTGCCGCCGCAGGTCTGCCGCACGACGGACGCCGAGGCCGGCGACACCACCGCGGCGGCCAGTGCGGCCGCGGCGACCAGCCCGGCCGATCGCGTGAGTTTCGATGCGCCTCGTCGTCCTGCTATCCGCCGTACCGAGGTCAGGCTGAGCCGTACGTGCACGTTTTCACGCTCCTATGCGCTATCCGGGCTTAACTCATCGTTTGCCTACTGCTCATAGGACCATAACCTGGCAAAGCAGAACCTGATAGTGGAGATCCGCCTACATGCGGCCAGACTCAACGATGCGCCGCAGGAACCGCTGCGTCCGCTCGTCCTGCGGGTTGGTGAACAGCTCCGCAGGCGGGCCCTGCTCGACGATGGTGCCCTCTTCCAGGAAGCAGATCCGGCTCGCGATGTCCCTGGCGAAGCCCATCTCGTGCGTGGCCAGCAGCATGGTCATGCCTCCGGCTGCGAGTTCCCTGATCACATCGAGCACCTCGGCGACCAGTTCCGGGTCAAGCGCGCTGGTGACCTCATCGAGCAGCATGACCTGCGGCTGCATCGCCAGCGCACGGACGATGGCGACCCGCTGCTGCTGGCCGCCGGAGAGCCGGTCGGGATACTCGTCGCGCTTGTCGGCCAGCCCGAACCTCGCCAGCAGTTCGAGCGCGGCATCGACCGCGGCATCCTTCGGCGTACCCAGCGCCTTTACCGGCGCCAGGGTTACGTTCCTCAGCACCGTCATATGCGGGAACAAGTTGAAGGACTGGAAGACGATGCCCACATGGCGCCGGACCCGGTTCGCATCGACGCCGGGGGCGGTGATGTCCTGGCCCGCCAGCAGGATGCGCCCGGCGCTGATCGGCTCGAGCAGGTTGATGCAGCGCAGCAGGGTGGACTTACCCGAGCCGGATGCGCCGATAAGGCAGATGACGTCGTGCGCCGGCACCGACAGGTCGATGCCTTTAAGGACCTCGTTCGGGCCGAAGGACTTGTGCAGACCCTCGATGCTGATCGCCTCACCGCCGCCGCCAGGCGCACCGCCCGCGGCCGGCTCCGCGGTCACCGGGCCACCCCGGCCAGCCGACGCCGCCGGTCCCGCTCGATGACCCGGTCGGTGACCCTGGCCAGCGGAATCGTCAGGATCAGGAACAAGATCGCCGCGACCGTATAGCTGGAGTAGTTGAACACCGAGCTGGCGTAGATCCCGGCTGCCTGCAGCGCTTCGATGGCGCCGAGCACGCCGACCAGCGCGGTGTCCTTCTGCAGGCTGATGAAGTCGTTCAGCAGCGGCGGGATGATGTTGCGGAACGCCTGCGGCAGGATCACGTAGCGCAATGCAGTGCCCTGCGACAGGCCGAGTGAGCGCGCCGCCGCTACCTGGCTCTGATGCACGGAGTTCAGCCCGGCCCGGTAGACCTCCGACACGTAGGCCGAGTACGACAAGGTCAGCACGGCCACGCCGTAGATAGTCGAGGACTGGTAGGAGATGACTGGCAGCCGAAGGGCGGGCACGCCAAGGCCCACTGCGTATACGACCAGCAGCAGCGGCACGCCACGGAAGAAGTCGACGTAGATCAGCGCCAGCACGCGGAACGGGAACAAGACCGGGCTCGTCGACTGCCTGACCAGCGCGATCACCAGCGCCAGGATCAAGATGAGGACCTCTGCGGACAGGAACATCTCGATGTTCAGGAAGATCGCCTTGCCGACCGAGTAGTAGCCCTTCTTCGGATTGCCGATGAACGACTGCCACATGTCCTGCGGGCTGAAGAAGGCATGCCGGAACGCCGCACTGCCCGGCGCTAGCCAGAAGACGGACGCCAGCGCTGCCAGCACGACCAGCGTGCTGACCGTCGAGATGACTGTCGCCTTGCGGCCGCCGCCCGACAGCAGCCTCGGCCCGCGGCCGGACGCGCCGAACGGCGCCGGGCCGCCGGCCAGCCCCAGGTCTGCAGGCGTCAGGCCGAGCGGATCCGCGCTCGGGCCAAGGCCGCCTGGACCTTGGTCCGGATTAATGCTCATGGGCGGCGTGCCGGTACGGCCGGGCCGTTACGGCTTGATGGTCGGGACGGTCAGGTAGATCTGCAGGTACTTCTTCTGCAGCGCGGCCAGCGTCCCGTTGGACTTGAGCGTCGCGATCGCCTTGTTGACGCAGCCGACCAGCGGGTTGCCCTTGGTGAAGACCAGGCCGTAGTGCTCGCCGGTCGCCGGGAACTGGGCCACCATCTCCGAGCCCGGCACCTGGTAGGCGGAGATGTACTGCGCGGTCGGCGTGTCGGTGACGAAGGCGTCGATCTGATGCGTCTGCAGCACCTCCTTGACCACGTTCAGCGTCTGGTACACCTTCGGCGTCGCGGACGGCTGGATCTGGCTGGCGATGAAGGCCAGGCTCGTCGTGCCGATCTGGTCGCCGTAGATATATGTCTTCAGCTGGGCAGGCGAGTGCTTCGTGGCGATCGCCGAGTGCTTCAGGGCTACCAGGGCCTGCTGTACGTCGTAGTAGCCGGCCGAGAAGGTCACCGCCTGGGCGCGCTGCGGCGTGTACGAGATCTCGTTGATGTCGAAGTCGAACTTCTTCGGTCCCGGCGAGTACGAGTTGTTGAACGGCTCGTACGCCCAGTGCACCTGTGACGGCTTGAATCCAAGCTGCTTGGCCACCGCATAGGCGACCGCGCTCTCGTAGCCCTTGCCGTTCGCCGGGTTGTTGTTCTCGAACCACGGCGAGTAAACGGGCTTGTCGGTGGCGACTGTCAGCGCGCCCTTCTGGTACAGCTCGTTCTGCACGCCCGAATAAGTGCAGCTAGCCGTGCTTGCACTTGATGCTCCGCCGCTCGGTGCCGCGCTGCTGCCACAAGCCGCGAGCCCGGCGACCGCGACGGCGGTCACGGCAGCCGCAGCGAATCTCGGCTTCATCTGCCTGCTCAGCTCCCTCAAGATTTCCAGGTTCGCGCTAGCTTATCTGCCAGGCCAGGTGAAATATGCCCGCCCCGGCCGCAGACGGCCAGGGCGGGCACGGTCCAGGGGTGCTGGCCGCTAGTGCAGATAGTACGGGGCTGTGCCGTAGATGTAGATCCGCGTCGGATGACGGCCGCCGATGTGCACGTGCCGGTGGAACCACGGCGCCGCATCCATCCAGATCCGGACGCAGCCGTGCGACGCCGGGTACCACGGAACCGGTACGTCGCCGTGAATTGCGTACGCCGTGCCGATGAAGAAGATGGGGTTATACATCGTGCCGAGCGGAACCTTGATCCAGCCGGGCGAGAAGGACAGCGCTGTGTACTTCCCATCGGGAGTGATGGCTGGCCCGCAGGTAGCAGTCGGGTCACCCGGACACGGGTAGTAGTAGCCTCCGCCACTCGATACATGCAAGATCACGGTCGGCTTGCTGGCCTGGTAGAGAACCAGGACCTGGATCTTCTGGTTGATCTCGATCCGGTTCGCGGCACCGTTCGGATACCGCGAATACGGCGGCTTGGGGTGGATCAGCGCGTGCTCGAACGCCCGGTTGATCGGCTGCGCGGCGAGAGTCGCGTTCATCCGCAGGCCCTGCACCTCCCGGAACGCCCAGGCCGCCTCCTGCAAGTCCGGCCCGTACTGGCCATCGATGGGACCGGGGTAATAGTGCAGCTGTGCCAGCCGAAGCTGCACGCTGCGCACCGCGGCACCCCGTTGCCCGAGGTAGAGCGGTCTGGGTGGCGGCCTGTACACGGTGGCCCGGACCGCCCCTTGGCGCACGGCGGCGGCGAGCTGGGCCGCACCCGCCGCACCCGCCTGGCCGCACGCGGCCGCGCCCACCGCGGCCAGGGTCCCGGCCCCGACCATCCAGCGCCGAACCGACTGCTTCATGACTGCTCCGCTCTCAGCCGGCGCGGGCGTCCCGGCCGCTAGGACCTGGCGAAAGCGCGACGGAAATATCAACGTTGACTTGTACTGATTTCTAGACGTTTCAGGGTACCCGTTGGTTGCCTGGCATTGCGGCCCTCCGGCGTGCCGGGCGAGCCGGCCGCGGCCAGGCCGCGGCGGCCGCCGAGGTGTGCGGTCCAGCCTTGAGGGTATCTATCGCTGTTATTCGTCGCGATCACTGGCGCGGGGTCCAGTCGCACGGAAACGGGGGCACCGGATGAGTCTCGTCAGGAAGGTCAGCGGCCAGCAGGCGGACCGCTTGGCGGGACATCTGGCCAGCAAACTGCCGCCCGCACGCGGCCGGCCAGCCAGCACACCGAGAAGCTCCGGCTCAAGGCGCCTGGCAGAGCGGTGAGCACTCCAGCAGACGGGCCGCCGACCGCGGCCAGAGCCGTCATGTCCGATGACCAGTCGCGCGCGGATCTCACCGTCATGCTGGACGAACTCGCAGCGCAGCTCGGTCTTGAGCTCAGGCGGACAAAGAACGGCCCGCTGGTATGCCGGGCCGGCGTCCCTGTCGAAACCTGGCGTGAGGACTACCCCTACGACCGGCTGCTGAGTCGTAAGCAGTATGAGAAGACCAAGCGGAGCCTGCAGATCGAGCTGCTCAAGCTCCAGCAGTCGGTTAAGGCCACCGGCGGGCGGCTGGTCATCGTGTTCGAAGGGCGGGACGCGGCGGGCAAGGGCGGCACGATCAAGCGCTTCACCGAGAACCTCAACCCGCGTGGCGCTCGGGTCGTGGCCCTGGAGAAGCCGACCGACCGCGAGCGGGCCGACTGGTACCTGCAGCGGTACATCGAGCACTTGCCTGGCGCCGGTGAGATCGTCCTGTTCGACCGGTCCTGGTACAACCGGGCCGGGGTCGAGCGGGTGATGGGATTCTGCCAGCCCGATGAGTGCATGGACTTCCTCCGGGAGGCACCAGAATTCGAGCGGATGCTGGCCAGGGACGGCATCACCCTGATCAAGTTCTGGTTCTCCGTCTCGCGTGCGGAGCAGCTCCGCCGTTTCGCCCGCCGTCAGCTCGACCCGGTCAAGCAATGGAAGCTCAGCACGATCGACGTGGCGTCACTCGACAAGTGGGATGAGTACACCGCCGCCAAGGAGTCCATGTTCTTCTTCACCGACATGGCCGACGCCCCCTGGACCGTGGTGAAGAGCAACGACAAGAAGCGCGCGCGGCTTGAGGCGATGCGGCATGTGCTCTCCCTCTTCCAGTACCAGGGCAAGGATGCCGACCTCGTCGGCAGGCCGGACCCGCTGATCGTTGGTCCCGCCCCGTTGCTGCAGGAGCGACCCATCCCGTTGCTGGAGCGGACGCCGATCCCGCTGCTCGCGGAGGATCCGCTGCCGTTGCTGCAGGAGACCGTGGAGCGGGCCAGCTGACGCAGACCGCGGACCGGCCCGGCCGAGCCGCAACAGTCACGCTCTGGGCCAGCCCACCTCGATGACGACGCTCGGCCGGTCCAGCAGGACCAGTCCGTCGCGTTCCGCCGCGCTGACGCCAGCCGCTGTGGCCTGCGCGTCACCCACTGCAGCGGTCGCGTCAGCCGCCGCCGCCCCGGGCCGGGCAGCCGCCGTCCCGGCGGTATCTCGCGGCCACACATTCAGCGTGACATCGCGGGTACCGGGCCGGCCCTGCCCAGCCCACTCCATCAGGCTCGCGGCAAGCGTGCTGGCGAGTTCAGGACCGCCCGGCCCGTAACCGCGAACAAAGACGCCGTCGCCTGCCAGCCCCGGGTCGCTGCTGGCGGCTTCGCCGGGCAGCAGGACCGCGACGCTGAGCTTGTCCGGCTCGGCCGCGTGGCTCACCAGCCCGCCCAGGGGCGGCAGCGGGCCGGCCGGCAGCCAGCCACCGGATACGGCCAGCAGCGTGATCCGGTCCAGCCGTGGATGCTGAAGTGTCAGCCACAGATCCGCATCGGCGAGATCGGCCAGGCTGCGCATCCGCAGCGCGGGCCGCACGTCGGCGACCGGGCCGGTCAGCGCGTGCTGGAGAGCGCTGAGGTCAGCCGGACTGCCGTCCGCGACCTGCACGCACAGGCCGGGCGCGGAGCCAAGCGGCGCAACCTGCTCAGGGCCGGAATACGCGCCCAGCATCCGGACGAACCCGCACCGGCACGCCGACCTGCTGACCCACCGGTCTGCCCGCCGTTCCAGCGACACCGACAGCTGGATCCCGCGAACCGACAGCGGCAGCACCAGGCGGCCGGCCCTGGTGAGCTGCCCGAGCCAGGCCGGGGCGATATCCCAGGCACCAGCGGTCACCATGATCCGGTCGAACGGCGCGCCGTCCGGGTCGCCGTATCCGCCGTCCGCGCACTGCACCCTGACCCGGTCGTAACCGGCTCGGCACAGTCCGGACCGCGCCCTGGCCACGAGCTCGGGATCGATGTCAACGCTGACGACCTCACCAGCCGGACCGACGATGGCGGACATCACGGCCGCGTTGTAACCGGTTCCGGTGCCGATCTCCAGTACCCGATGACCGGGCTCGAGACCGAGCTGATCCAGCATGATCGCCATCATGGCGGGCTGCGACGAGGAACTAACGGGCAGGCCGTCAGGGCCGCATTTGATCACGAAGGCTTCGTCGCGGTAGGCAGCGGAAGGCTCGACTTCGGGCACGAAGACGTGCCGCGGCACGCTGGCGAAGGCGCGCCGCACTTCCGGGGTCAGCGCCCGGCCGCCCGCAAGCAGCGCAGCTGTCATCCGCGCACGCGCGGCGTCGGGGTCACCAGGCTGAATTACCGGCTCCCGGCCGACTCCGGTGGGCTCGCGATCCTGCATATCGCGACCACCTCCTGGCCCAACGATAGGCGCCGGCCCGCTGATTAGCCCCGGTCAGCGCGCAGCCGGGAGACGGCATACAAGGCGATGGCAGCCGCGATCCCGGCGTTCAGCGATTCGGCAGGACCGGTAATCGGGATCCTCGCGATCGCGTCACAGCGCTCGGCCACCAGCCTCGACAAACCCTTGCCTTCGGAGCCGACGACCAGGACGAGCGGTGAATCAGCGAGTTCGAGGTCGCCGATGTCGGCCGGACCGCTGCCGTCGAGGCCCACCACGAACAGGCCTTCTTGCTGGTAGGTCGTCAGTGCCCTGGTGAGGTTGGCCGTCTGAGCGACCCGGACTCTGGCGAGCGCACCGGCCGACGCCTTCCAGGCTCCGGCGGTTACTCCGGCCGAGCGACGAGCAGGCACCAGGACGCCGTGCCCGCTGAAGGCCGCCACTGACCTGGCCACCGCGCCTAGATTGCGCGGATCGGTGACGCCGTCCAGGGCCACGATCAGCGGCTGGGCACCCGCCGCGTGGGCCGCCTCGACCAGGTCAGCCGGATCGGCGTAGGAGTACCGCTTGATCCGCAGGGCGAGGCCCTGATGGATGGCCCCGCTGGTAATGCGATCAAGCTCTGACCGGCCCGCTTCCACCACCGGGATGCCGGCATCGGCCGCGAGCATCACGGCCAGTCCGATCCGTTCGTCGCTGTCCAGCCGCGGCCCGACGTGCAGGGCCGTGGCCGGTACGTGCGCGCGGAGCGCTTCCAGGACCGGATTGCGACCTGCGACCAGCTCTGCCACCGAGCTGCCCGCCCCGCGTGACCGGGATTCCCCGCGCGCCTGGGCTGGGCGTCCGGCCCCGGCGTATCCCGCGCTGCGCCCCGTACCATCGGCGCCAGCACCGTCATACCTGGCCGCGCGGCCTGCGGCAGCACCCCGGCGGGGGCCAGCCGCAGCCGGGCCGGTGGCCTGGGCAGCCTTCTTTGCCTGGGAGCTCGCCTTGCGCTGGGCAGGGTGACCTGGCCGCATCTCGGCTGGCGGGGTCGGACCCTTTCCTTCGAGCTTTCGCTTGCCGTAGCCGCCGGTTCCCGGCCGCGGCTTGCCCGACTTGGTCCGTCCGCCTGGTCCGGGCGTTCGGCCCGAGGCGCGTCCGCTCACTTGCTCAGCTCCCATCGCGGCCCGCGCGGGGTGTCCTCGACGAGGATGCCCGCAGCAAGCAGCTGATCCCTGATCGCGTCCGCAGCCGCGAAATCCTTACGCCCCCTGGCCGCCTGACGCTGTGCGAGCGCGACGCCGACCAGCGCATCGATGACCGGGCGCAGGTCATCGTCAGCCTCCCGGTGCAGCCAGGGCTCGGCCAGCGGATCAAGCCCGAGCACGCCGAGCATGGACCTGACTTCGGCAAGCCGCTTCGCAGTGCCGGCGGCATCGCCGGCCGACAAGGCCCCGTTCCCCTCCCGAAGGCTGTCATGGAGGATCGCGAGCGCCTGCGGCACGCCAAGGTCGTCGTCCATGGCCGCGCTGAACCCGGCCGGAAGCAATGCAGCAGCGGAGTCGGCGAGAGCCCCGGCTTCGTCGGTTCCCAGCAGCTCAGCCGCCCTGGTCACGAAGCCCTCGATCCGGCGGTAAGCGGTGGCTGCCTCGGCCAGCGCAGCCTCGGAGTAGTCGATCTCTGACCGGAAATGCGCCTGACCCAGGTAGTAACGCAGCTCGGCCGGCCGGACGCGAGTGATCATCGCATCGACAAGCAGCGAGTTGCCGAGCGACTTGCTCATCTTTTCGCCGCCGATCCGCACCAGCCCGTTGTGCAGCCAGTACCGGGCGAACCCGTCCCCCGCCGCGCGGGACTGGGCCAGCTCGTTTTCGTGATGCGGGAAGATCAGGTCGATGCCGCCGCCGTGGATATCGAAGGTGCTGCCGAGGTACTTGGTGGACATCGCCGAGCACTCCAGGTGCCAGCCCGGCCGGCCCGGACCCCACGGCGTTGGCCAGCTCGGCTCGCCCGGCTTGGCTGCTTTCCAGAGGGCGAAGTCGCGCGGGTCCCGCTTATGGACGGAATCCTCGGTATCGTTCGCTGCCCGCATGCGGTCAAGCCGCTGGCCGGACAGCGAACCGTAACTGCCGAGCGAGGTCACATCAAAGTAGACGTCGCCGCTCGACGCGTACGCGTGCCCCGAGTCGATCAGCCGCTGCATCAGCACGATCATCTCGGGAACGTGGCCGGTCGCACGCGGCTCCACGTCCGGCGGCAGGCAGCCAAGCGCGTCGTAGGCACGCGTGAAAGCACGCTGGTTCCGCTCGGCGACGGCCCACCATTCGGTGTGCTCGTGACCGGCCGCGTGCAGGATCTTGTCGTCGATGTCGGTGACGTTCCGGCAGTAGGTCACCGCGTAACCAGACGCGCGCAGCCACCGGACCAGGATGTCAAAGTTGACACCTGACCGGATATGACCGATATGCGGTGGCGCCTGGACCGTGGCGCCGCACAAGTACAGCGAGGCCTTCCCCGCAACAAGCGGGGAGAACTCGCGCACCGAGCGCGCAGCGGTGTCGTAAAGGCGTAGCGTCACCCGCCAAGGTTACGGGATGCGCGCGGCTGGGCGCTGACGGTGCCCATCGCGGCTACTCATACGCCACCACGTGCGCGGGACGGACCCGGACGATCACCCGTTCCTCACCGGCCCTGGTGCCGAACGAGTTACCGGTGTATTTCACCGCCAGCTCCTCGATGAGCTCGGCCTTCGGATCGTCGGTGATGGTGGCAGTACCGCGGATCTCCGCGTAACGGTACGGGCTGGCGGCATCGGTGATGAGCACGCTCAGCCGGGGGTCAGTACCCAGGTTCGCGTACTTTCGCCTGCCCTTGATGGTGGAGAACAAGATGTCGTCGCCGTCGCGCTTGACCCACACGACGCTAACCTGTGGGCTGCCGTCGGGCTCGATCGTGGCGACCGTGGCGAAGTTCGCCCCGTCGGCGAGCTCTCGGGCCAGCTCGGGCAACGCTGTCATGTTCCGCTCCTGTCTTTGCAGTGGCGCCGCGTGTCTTTGCAGTGGCGCCGTGCGGACGCCTACCGATTGCTCTATCAGCCGTCCCGTACCGTGAAGCCATGGGGGCAGACTCAGGCGCGGGCTGGAAGCCGGATCCGGGCCGGCTCTCCGTCCTGCGCCGACGGGCTGTGCTGATCACCGGCGCGGCGGTTCTGGTCGCGGCGAGCGTCATCGCGGTCGCGGCGTACCGCGCTGATCCCGGTGGGTCGGGCCATCGGGCCAGCGCGGGTCATCAGGCTGGTGGCGCCGGCGGGACTGCCGTTCGGCGGCCGGCTCAGCAGCGGCTGGGTCCGGTGCTGCTGGTGCCCGGCTACGGCGGCGACACCAGCTCGCTGCAGCCGCTCGCCGCCCGGCTTCGCGCAGCCGGCCGGACTGCGACGGTACTGCAGCTCCCCGGCGCTGGCACCGGCAGCCTCATCGCCGACGCGGCGGCGCTGAACGCGGCCGTCAGCAAGGACCTGAAAAGCGGGGCACCGTCGGTAGACGTGATCGGGTACTCGGCCGGCGGTGTGGTGGCGCTTCTGTGGGCGCAGCGGGACGGGGGGTCAGCGAAGGCGCGGCGCGTCATCACCCTCGGCGCCCCGTTTCACGGCACCCAGATCGCGGCAGCGGCAGCGGCCTTCGTGCCTGGCGAATGCCCGGCCGCATGCCGCCAGCTGGTACCGGGCAGCAAGCTGCTTGTGAGCCTTGCGGCGGCTGACTCTGCCGGGATGCCACGCTGGCTGTCGCTGTGGACCACCGATGACACAGTGGTCCAGCCGCCCGATTCCGCCAAGCTGGCCGGCGCCGTCAACGTGCCAGTGCAGTCGCTGTGCCCAGCAGCGCGCATCAGCCATTCGCAGCTGCCCACGAATCCGGTGGTCGAAGCCATCGTGTTGCAGGAGATCGGTGCCGGGCCGCTGCACCAGCCCTCGGCGGCGGCCTGCCGCGCATCTGGCTAACACACGGATCCGGCCAACACACGCATCCGGCCAACAGCGCCGACGATCATTTGACGTTTAATCCTTCGATCTCTAAGCTTTGTCTTGCCGAGATGGCGGGTTCCGCTCGGTGAGCTGACCTAGTCGGATGAAGGGCATTTCGATGAGCGACCTTCCGCAGGTGCCGGACGACCTCGCGATGACATGCGGCCACTACCCGGACCTCGACGGCCGGACCGCGGTCGTCACGGGCGGGTCACGCGGGATAGGCGCGGCCACCGCGGCCGCATTCGCCGCGAACGGCGCGGCGGTAGCGGTCGTCGGCCGGGACAAGGCGGCGCTCGAAGCCGTTGCGAGCGGCATTAACCGGCGCGGCGGGCGGGCAATCTGGGTAGCGGCCGACTGCACCATGCCCGCCGAGCTAGCGGGCCTGGCCGAGACGGTAACGGCACAACTCGGCCCAGCGGACATACTCGCCGCGTTCGCCGGCGGCAACGGCATGCCCGTGCCGACCGAGCGGGAAACGCCCGCCCACTGGCGCGAGGTCATCGAGACCGACCTCAACTCGACGTTCTACACCGTCGGCGCGTTCCTGCCAGCGATGCTCGAGCGCGGCGGCGGCACCATCGTCACGATGGCATCTGCGGCGGCCCGTCAGCCTGCCCGCTCGGCGGCGGCATACGCCGCAGCCAAAGCCGGCGTGATCGCCTTCACCCGGCATCTGGCCAGCGAGCTGGGCCAGCGCGGGGTGCGGGTCAACTGCGTCGCGCCGTCCGCGGTAGAGAACGACAAGATGCGCGAATGGATGTCCGCAGAGCAGCGCTCGGCACTGGGCGCCAGCTTCCCGCTGGGCCGTATCGGGCAGCCGGCCGATGTCGCTGCTGCCACGCTGTTCCTTGCATCCGAAGCGTCGTCCTGGATCACCGGGGCGACGCTGGACATCGCGGGCGGGAAGATCATGGTCTAGGCGTGCCGTCAGAAGCCTGGCCCCAGATCGGCCCGGTTCGGGTTCACCTTGCCACGTGCTGCGCTGGCCCAGCTCCAGGCGTACTCAGGATCTTCCGCGACGCCAGCCGGCTCGGCCAGCAGCAGGGGCCGGAAGGTATCGATCATCACCGCAGTCTCGTCTGTCGTGGTCTTGCCCTCGGCAATGCCCTGGATGACAGCCTCGACAGCACCTGGCTGCGGGCCGTGCGTAAAGCCCGACGGATGCAAAGTGATGGAACCGAGGCCGACGCCTGACCCCTTCCGGGCGGAGTAGTCTCCGGCGACGTAGTACATCATCTCGTCGGAGTCGACGTTGTGATGGTTGTACGGGATCGGCACCGCCTCGGGATCGAAATCCAGCGGCCGGGGGCAGAACGAGCAGATCACGAAGTTCGGCCCCTCGAACGTCTGGTGGACTGGCGGCGGCGCGTGCGTGCGCTTCACGATCGGCTCGAAGTCCGCGATATTGAACGCGTACGGATACAGGTAACCGTCCCAGCCGACCACGTCGAACGGGTGGAATGCGTACGTCAGCCTGGTCAGGCCGCCCCGGTTCCTGACGATGACGGGAACGTCCTCGCCGTCGGCCAGCAGCGGACCGGCCGGGCCGCGGAGGTCTCGCTCGCAGTACGGCGCGTGCTCCAGGAACTGGCCGTAGGAGGACAGGTACCGCCGCGGCGGCCGGATGTGACCGCGCGCCTCTACCACGAGAGCATGCAGATCGTCGCCCATGGGCAGCCAGCGGTGAATGGTGCCCCGCGGGACGATGACGTAATCGCCAGCGCCCGCCTCGATAGTCCCGTAGACCGACTCGAACCTGGCCGACCCGGAACGCAGGTAGACGGCCTCGTCGCCGACCGAGTTCCGGTAAAGGTCGGAGGCTGCGTCGGCGGCCGCGAACGAGATCCGCACATCGTCATTGGCCATCAGCAACTGCCTGCCCAGGACCAGATCTCCGCCCGACACCAGGTCCTGGGTGCGGTAATGGCGAGGGAGCAACGGGTGGTTGGGCGACAACCGGGCCTCGCCGGCGTCGTCGCGCAGGCCCTCGCTCTTCACAATGGCTGTCGGCGGATGCTCGTGGTAGAGGAGTGAGGAGTCGGAGGCGAACCCCTCCTCGCCCATCAGTTCCTCGGCATAGAGATTGCCCGCCGGACCGCGGAAGCGGACGTGGCGCTTCCGCGGAATCTCGCCAGCTACCCGGTAGTACGGCATACCGTCTCCTTTGACGCCATGTACGCAACTCAGTCGATCGTGCTCGCGCCAGCGCGAGCCCGGTGGCCGCGAGACGGCGCGCGACTCGCCGACCGCCGGGGTTGTCACCTGCTTGCGGCACCGTCCGTTCCTGACTATAAGGGGAACGCGGTCACATCAACGCTGCCAGGAAGTACACCTCGGAGCCGATGAGCGAGCGGAAGTTATGAGTGACACTTTGCCAGCGTCCACTGCCCAGCAGGGGGAAGGCCCACGCGCACTTCGGGTACTCGGCCTGGTGGCCGTCTGCGCCGGACTGGCGGGCCTGGCCGCGGGTACTTTCGTGCTGTCCTATCACGGCATTCACGCAATCGCGCTGCAAGCCGGAATCAGCCCTCGGCTGGCTCGGGGCTATCCGCTGCTGCTCGACGCAATGCTGGTCGTCGTGCTCGCCGCGGTGCTGTTCTTGCGTGGTGCCGGCGGCCCGAGCAAAGTGCTGGCGTGGCTGACGCTACTGGCATTGCTGGGCGCGACTGCTGGCGCCGACGCCTTGCACGCGGCCAAGGACCGGTTGCCTACCAGGGCTGCGGAGATCACCGCGGCCGTGCTGCCGTGGGTACTAGTGTTCCTGGCGTTCGTGCTGCTGCTCGCGATGTTGCGGCATGCCCGCCTGCGGCGACTCGGCGCCGAGGATGCTCGGATCGCTGCTGCGGAGGAATCGCTGCTATCAGCGCAGCTGGACCGAGAGCAGGATGTCGAGGCGCCGACGAGGCAGCCAGCCACCGCTCCGGACCTGCTGCCGGGATTCCGGACCTTGCCCGGCCAGGCAGCGTCACCGGCTCCGGCGGGTGAGGCGGCACAGCCGTACGGGGCCGCGGTGCTGCCGCAGGACGTGACCAGGCCGGACGCGCAGGACGCGACCACTTCGGATACGCCGGACGCCACCGCGGCGGACGCGCCGGCCCCGACCACGCAGGATCCGACCGCGCCACACGTGGCGGCACAGCATGCCGCCGACGATACCGCGGCGCCCAGCACAGCTCGCGCCGACGGCGAAGAGCAGTCCAGCCGCGACACCGCCGGGCAGCCCAAGCTCTCGGTGCCCCGGCAGCGCGAGCCGTCCGCAGCCGCAGACCTAACCGCCGCAGACCTAGCCGCGGCAGACCTCGCGGCCGAGGCAGATCCAGCGGCCGAGGCAGACCTGGCGGCGGGCGCAGACCTGGCGGCGGGCGCAGGCGTGGCGGCGGGCGCAGACCTTGCGATCGACACTGACATGTCGCCCGACGATCCGAGCAGCGACGAGACTGCACTTGAGCTGGCCATGCCTCCAGCCGCGGCATCCTCCGCGCCTGGCGAGTCCAGCTCCGGCGGGGCGGCCACGCCTGAACGAGCTGCCGATTCCTACCAGATCGGAACAGATGGACCGGCGGAGACGGTTGTCGCTGGCGCCCGTGCCGACGTGGCGGCCGCGCCGTTCAGCACCCTCATTCCGGTGCCGACGAGTAGCACGGAGAGCGCCGACGCGGACATGCCGGTGTTCCACCGGATTTCAAGCTCGCCAGTACCGCCAGCCGGGATGTGACAACACGCCCGCGGACGCACGGCGGCATTTCCTCGGAGGGCCAGATCACCGCGACTGGCTCAGATCGGCAAGCATGCTCAGGCCCGAGGCCGTCAGCACCTCGGGCGCGGCACGTCAGCAGGTTTCGCGGTACGGGCCGGGGGCGTTGCGGCTGGTCGGCCGGGCGTCAGCGCGTGCGACCGAGGATCGCCGTGGCGATCGCGGCAATGCCCTCGCCGCGCCCGGTCAGGCCCAGCCCGTCCGACGTCGTCGCCGAGACGCTCACCTGGACTCCGCCCAGTGCTGCCGACATGGCCTGCTGCGCTTCGTCTCGCCTGGCGGAGATCCGCGGCCTGTTGCCGATGATCTGAACGGCCACGTTTCCTATCTGGAAGCCCGCCGCAACAGTCAGCCTGGCGCTCGCGGCAAGCAGCGCTGTGCCGGACGCCCCAGCCCACTCTGGCCGGTCGGTGCCGAACTGCCCGCCGAGGTCGCCCAGGCTTGCCGCGGAAAGCAGCGCGCTACATGCGGCATGCGCGGCGACGTCGCCATCGGAATGACCGGTCAGCCCGTCCTCATCCGGCCAGAACAAGCCGGCCAGGTACAGCGGCCTGCCCTTGCCTACCGGATGGACGTCGACGCCGATGCCGACTCGCGGCAGCAAGTCGGCCATCAGCGGTCAGGAGGCGAGGATCTCGTCGAGAAGAGCCTCGGCCTTGTCCTCGTTCGTCTTCTCGGCCAGCGCGAGCTCGCTCACGAGAATCTGCCTGGCCTTGGCGAGCATGCGCTTCTCGCCGGCCGACAGGCCGCGCTCACGGTCGCGGCGCCAGAGGTCGCGAACTACTTCAGCCACCTTGTTGACGTCGCCAGAGGCGAGCTTCTCGAGGTTGGCCTTGTACCGGCGAGACCAGTTGGTCGGCTCCTCGGTGTACGGAGCGCGGAGCACCTCAAAGACGCGCTCCAGCCCTTCCTGCCCGACCACGTCCCGCACGCCGACGAGCTCAGCGTTGTCGGCGGGAACACGCACAGTCAGGTCGCCCTTGTCGACCTTGAGCACGAGGTAGGTCCTATCCTCACCCTTGATCGAACGGGTCTCGATCTCTTCGATCCGAGCAGCCCCATGGTGGGGGTAGACGACGGTGTCGCCGACCTTAAATGACATGTGGCATGTACCCCTTCCGCTGAAGACCATCTTACCACGTTCGTCACGGGCGATTAGCCGTCGTTAGCGGCAAAGGTGCAGGTCAATGGCGCAGTTGCCGAGCCCGGAAATTGACCAGCGCAAAGACCCGCCGTCGGCATCGGATCCGGCCTGGCTTATCCGGGCTGCGGCTGGGCACGTCGTCAGGTCAGGAGAGGCGAGCCTGCGGCGACCCGTCGACATGATCATCTCAGCTGGCCAGACGGCGCGCGAACTGCTTTTAGGGGCTGCGGGCTGTTCGGTGACTGGCGACACTGGCTCATACTGAGAAGAGACGGTCGCTCCTGCCGGAGAGGTAGACGTTTGAACCCAGGCGGCGAACCGGAACGGGACGATACGGGCCTGCCACCGGTCGACATCGAGATTCCCGACGATGCGCGGGAACTCGACCGTGACGTGCAGGCGTATTACCGCGAGCAGCGAGCCCACCGGCGGCAGCGGCGGCGGAGCCGGCTGAACGGCTTCCTCGGCCGGGACGGCATCGTGCTGCCGTTGCTGGCCTGCTGCCTCATTCTGGCCCTTATCACCGGCACCTTGCTGACCGTGTTCACGGCGGCGTCCGACCAGGGCTTCCCGAGCCTGCCAGGGGCAGGCGGGCAGCCCGGCAGCACAGGCGCGGCCAGGACCGGCGCTGCTAACGGCGGTCACGCTAGCAGCGGCCCGGCCAGCACAGGTTCCGCAACGTCCGGGCCCGCCAGAGCTGGTTCCGCCCGAGCAGGCTCGGCTGGGCCAGCCGGGAACCTGCGGGCGGCCGGTCCGCCCCGCGGCATTCGGCTGCCGGCGGCCACCCTCCAGGTCGGCGGACGGCTGGTCCGGCTGGGCAGCCTCACGCGGGCCATGCTCCTGCTCGTGCCACCGAACTGCAGGTGCGCGGCGGCAGTGACCGCGCTGGCCCGGCTCGCCGCGACCAGCAAAGCCACGGCCTACCTGGTCACTCCGGCTGGCGGGGTTGCGGGCGCATCAGCGCTGGCCGGCCAGGTTAACCGGCAGTCTCCGGCCACAATCTCCGTCGCGGTCGACTCCGGTGGCGCTCTTCGCCGGTATCAGCACGGGCTGACTGCCATCCTGATCGGACCGCATCACGCGGCGGTCACAGCTAGCCAGCTGGGATCGGATGGCAACTTTACTCATTTGCGGTCGCGGCTGACGAGCTGAGCCGCGGCGCGGCCGCACCTCGCAACGGCCGGGCCGGCGCCAGCGCCAGCTAGCCATGTGGCTACGCTTTGCGACGTCTCAGGGACGTCCTCACACGAGGGGAGCATGCCGTGATCCGGAGCGGCTGGGGAAGCGCACTGCCGCGTCGGCTGGTGCTGGTGGCGGCTGCGGCGCTGATTCCGGTTCTGGCCGGCTGCGAAGCCGGCAATAACGCGCCGACGCTGCAGTTTCATCCCCCGACAGATGCGGCCGCCACGGTCGTGGGCCAGCTATCGATCAAGAACGTGTTCGTGCTCGGCGCTCCCCTCGGCTTCAGCCTGCGGAAGGGCCAGTCGGCCAGCCTGTTCCTGGCCCTGGTCAACGACGGCACACCAGACACCCTGACGAGCATCACGGCGCCCGGCACGGCGGCGTCGGTCACCCTGCCTGCGGGCGGCATCCTGGTCCGGTACCAGCATCCGGTGCTGCTGACCGGGCCGAAGCCGGAGGTCTTCCTCACCGGCCTGACCCGGACTGTCACCGGCGGCTCGAACATCAAGCTCGTGCTGACCTTCCGCAGAGCGGGCCCGATCACCCTGGTGGTACCGGTGATGGCGCGAGCCGCGCACTATGTCACCTACGGCACGCCGCCGAGCCCGACGCCGCGGGCTAGCACCACCAGACGGCACGCGGTAGGCGCGGCCGGCGGGGTGTCGCCATCACCCAGCCCAACGGTCAGCGGGCTGTCGCCATCACCTACCCCGACGACAAGCCCGTCCCGCTGACAAGGGGAATCTGGCCAGAACTCCGTATCCGGCCGGCCGCGGAGGCGGCGGAAGTCCGCGTCAGCGCGACCAGGGTGGCCGTACTCAGGTCAGCCGACTGGCTCGAACTTATAGCCGAGCCCCCGGACCGTCACGATGTGCCGCGGGTTGGTCGGTTCGGTCTCGATCTTGGCGCGCAGCCGCTTCACGTGCACATCGAGCGTCTTGGTATCCCCGACGTAGTCCGCACCCCAGACCCGGTCGATCAGCTGCATCCGGGTTAGCACCCGGCCAGCGTTCCGGAGCAGGACCTCCAGCAGCTCGAATTCCTTCAGCGGGAGCTGCACCTGCTGGCTGCGGACGGTCACGACGTGCCTGTCTACATCCATCCGGACCGGCCCGGACTCCATGATGGAGCTGACGGTCTCCTCGGAGTCGCCGCGCCGGCGCAGCACCGCGCGCATCCTGGCGACAAGTTCCCGGGATGAGAACGGTTTCGTCACGTAGTCGTCCGCGCCCAGCTCGAGTCCCACCACCTTGTCGATCTCGCTGTCCTTGGCTGTCAGCATGATCACCGGCACGTTGGATCGCTCCCGCAGTGTCCGGCAGACCTCACTGCCCGGCAGGCCGGGCAGCATGAGATCGAGCAGCACCAGGTCGGCGCCGGTGCGGTCAAACGTCTCGATCGCGTCCGGGCCCGTCGGGCACACCGCGACCTCGAAACCTTCCTTGCGCAGCATGTACGACAGCGCGTCGCTGAACGATTCCTCGTCCTCGACTACGAGCACCCGAGTCACTTGACTGCCTCCCTGACAGATCGCGCTGTTGCGTGGTCCGTTTGCGCCGAAGTGCGGCCACTCGAAGCCGTGTTGCCGGCAGGCGTGCCGGCCGCCCTGCCAGCGGATGCCGACACCGCCGAGCCGGTAGCTGGCGCCGTGTGCCTGGGCCGGATCGGCAGCTTCAAGGTGAATGTAGACCCGCCGCCCTCCTGACTCCAGACCATCACGTTGCCGCCATGGGCAGCGGTGACGTGCTTGACGATGGCAAGTCCAAGACCCGTGCCGCCGGTCGCCCGTGACCGCGCCGGATCGACCCGGTAGAAGCGCTCGAAGATGCGCTCACGATCGCGTTCGGGGATGCCAATGCCCTGGTCGGTCACGCTGATCTCGGCCATCCAGCCGGCCGCCGTCCGGGTGGTGACCAGCACCCGCGTCCTGTCCGGGCTATAGGCGACCGCGTTCTCCAGCAGGTTCCGCAGGGCCGTGACCAGAAGATCTTCGTCGCCCAGAATGGTGATGCCGCGCTCGCCGGTCACCTCAAGCGAGATCCCACGCGCTGTGGCGCGCATCCGGCAGCGATCAAGCGCCTCGGCGACCACGTCGTCGAGGGCAACCGGGCTCGGATCCGGCACCGGCTCGGCCGCCTGGATGCGGGACAGCATGATGAGGTCCTGGACCAGATCGGTGAGCCGGGATGCTTCCTGCCTCATCCGGCCGGCGAAGCGGAGCACCGCCTCGGGATCGTCGGCCGCTTCCTCAACGGTCTCGGCCAGCAGGGCGAGCGCACCGACCGGGGTCTTGAGCTCGTGGCTGATGTTGGCCACGAAATCGCGGCGCACCTCGTCGACCCGGCGGCTCTCGGTCTGGTCTTCGGCCAGCAGGAGTATCAGGCCGCCGTCACCAACCGCGGGGCCAAGTGGCGCGACACGGACCGCGAAGCTCGTCGCCCGGCCATTGAAGCGGCTGGTCATGATGTCGATCTCGCCCTCGCGGGGCATGCCTTCACGGCGCACCTGGCGGGCCAGCGCCAGCAGTTCGCCGACGGCCAGCCGGTCGTCATCGACAAGGCCGAATTCGCGCGCGGCGGCGCTGGAACTGAGGACGCGGTCGTCGCTGCCCAGCACGACCGCCGACGACAGAAGCACGGCGAGTACAGAACTGACCCCAGCGGGAAGCTGGCCCTCCAGAACCTGGCCGGAGTCTGGCATGTCCGAAGACATGACTGCTTGCACCCCCATCTCCACGGTTTGATGTTATGCGCGCTGCCTGATCTTCGCCCACCGCTGGGCGCCGCTACCTGCGGCTATTCGCCGAATGTTCACGAATGCGACAGCTATCGTCCATGTCGATTCTGCCGCCCGGGTGCTGATGCGCCGAACATAACCCGGCTCCTCGGCCGCTGGCTAGGGCTGGGCAGGCGCCCGGACAATCCGCTGCCCGGATTCGAGCAGCGCCGGCAAGGCCCGGGCGCGGCCCGACACGGTCCGATGCGCAGTGGCGAGCTACCGGCCTTGTGTCCGCACGGTCTCGGCCGCTGCCGCGGCTGCCTCCGGATCCAGGTAGCGCCCGCCCGCGGTCCGCGGCCGGAACGCCTGGTCCAGCTCATAGACCAGCGGCATCCCTGTCGGAATGTTCAGCTCGGCGATATCGTCATCGCTAATCCCGTCCAGGTGCTTCACCAGCGCCCGCAGCGAGTTGCCATGCGCTACTACCAGGCACGTCCGGCCTTCGGCAAGCTGCGGAATGAGCACGTCGTGCCAGTACGGCATCAGCCTGCGCACCACATCGCGCAGGCACTCGGTCCTGGGCAGCAGTTCGTCTGGCAGCAGGGCATACCGCGGGTCACCCGCCTGCGACAGCGGATCGTCGTCAGGCAGCGGCGGCGGCGGCACGTCATAGGAGCGGCGCCAGGTCATGAACTGCTCGTCGCCGTACTGCTGCCTGGTCTGGGCCTTGTCCTTGCCCTGCAGGGCGCCATAGTGGCGCTCGTTCAGGCGCCAGGAGCGCTGCACGGGCAGCCAGCTGAGCCCAGCCGTATCAAGCGCGATGTTGGCCGTCTGAATCGCCCGGCTGAGCAGCGAGGTGTGCACGATATCCGGCCGCAGGCCGGCTGTCGTCAGCTGCTGGCCCGCGCCTTCGGCCTCAGCTCTGCCCCGCTCGGACAGACTGGCATCCACCCAGCCGGTGAACAGCCCCTTCGCGTTCCAATCGCTCTCACCATGCCGGACCAGGACCAGGGTGCTCATGGCCGGAATCCTAGCCTGGCCAGACGCCGGCGGCCGACCCGCGACGACAGCCATCGCCAAATACCTACAAATCATGTTGGTAAAAGAGAGTTTTCGCGGTCAATGCCGTAAATCTGGCATGCCGTCCGGGAACATGCGGCCCGCCTCGCGGGTTGGTCCCTTCCGGAGGTGCATGCCAGTGCCGCGACGCTATCCACGGCGGATCGCGACCGTCAGCGTTCATACATCGCCGCTTGAGCAGCCGGGGACCGGCGACGCAGGCGGCCTTAACGTGTATGTGGTAGAAGTCGCCAGGCGGCTGGCCGAGCGCGGTGTCGAGGTCGACATCTTTACCCGCGCCGTCTCCAGGGACCAGCCGCAGGTCGCCGAGCTTGCTCCTGGCGTGCTGGTGCGGCATCTCGCGGCCGGGCCCTTCGAGGATCTGGACAAGTCCGATCTTCCTGGTCAGCTATGCCAGTTCACCTTCGAGCTGCTCAGGACCGAGGCCGAGCACGCGCCCGGACGTTATGACCTTATTCATGGTCATTACTGGCTATCTGGCCAGGTGGGTGCGGTGGCAAAGGAGCGCTGGGGTGTGCCGCTCGTGCAGTCCATGCACACCCTCGGCAAGGTGAAGAACGCAGCTCTCGCGGCAGGTGACGCCGCCGAGCCGGCCGTCCGGCTGCGTGGCGAGGCCGAGGTCGTCGCTTGCGCCGACCGCCTGGTAGCCAACACTGACGACGAGGCACAGCAGCTGATCGGTCACTACGATGCCGATCCTGATCGGGTGACCACCATCAACCCCGGCGTTGACCTGTCGGTCTTCCGGCCAGGGTCGCAGAGCCAGGCGCGGCAGCAGCTGGGCCTGCCGGCCGATGGCGTGGTCCTGGTCTTTGCCGGCCGGGTACAGCCCCTGAAAGCGCCGGACATTGTCCTGCACACCGCGGCACAGCTGATCAAGGACGACCCCGGCCTGGCCGGCCGCCTTACCGTCGCCTTCGTCGGCGGCCCGAGCGGCACGGGCCGTAACGATCCTGACGGGCTCGTCGAGCTTGCTGGCAGGCTCGGCCTGGCCGGCCGGGTCCGGCTGGAGCCGCCCTGCCCGCAGCGCGAGCTCGCACAGTGGTACCGGGCCGCGACGCTGGTGATGGTGCCGTCATATTCCGAGTCCTTCGGCCTGGTCGCGATGGAAGCACAGGCGTGCGGCACGCCGGTTGTGGCCGCAGCGGTCGGCGGGCTCCGCACCGCCGTGCGGCACGGGCTGTCCGGCGTCCTGATCGACTCGCACGACCCCGGCCACTATGCCCGCGCCGTCCGCGACCTGCTCGGCGCGCCGGGCACGCTCGCGAAGCTGCGGCACGGCGCCAGGGAGCACGCCGCCAGGTTCGGCTGGTCCGCGACGGTGGACGCGCTGCTGCAGCTGTACGCCACGGTTACCGAGGCAGCTGCGGTAGACGCGTGACCGGGCTCCCGCCCGCTGCGGTACTCGGCGAAGCGCTGGCCAGTCTCGGCGTCAGCTACGAATCGCCGGTGCCCGGAAGCTACCTGGTCCGGCTGCCCGGCCAGCACAAGCTGCAGACGATGGCCTGGCTGATCGCGGGCACGCACAGCCTGCACGTGGAGGCATTCTTCTGCCGCCAGCCGGACGAGAACCACGCCCAGTTCTACCGGTTCCTGCTGGAGCACAATGCCCGGATGTACGGGATCAGCTTCGCGCTTGACCCGGTCGGTGACGTGTACCTGGTCGGCAGGCTGCCGCTGGAGTCCATCAGCGTCGCCGAGGTTGACCGGCTGCTCGGCTGCCTGCTGAGCTATGCCGACGACACCTTCGACCAGGCGCTGATGCTCGGCTTCGCGTCAGCCATCCGCAAGGAGTACGCCTGGCGCGTCAAGCGCGGCGAGAGCCTGGCGAATCTGCACGCGTTCGGGCGGCTCACCGGCGCGGGTCCGCACCCAGCCGGCGGACCCCGGCTCGGTGATCAGCCCGGCTGACGGGCAGCGGCCAGCTGGGCTGCCGACTGGCAGACTGCCGCACAGACGCACTGACGGACTTGGTGACTGACGGGCTAAGCGGCTGAGGGAGGACGCCATGAGCCAGCCGGCGGATCCGGCCACGGCGTCCTTCGAGGTCTTCGGCACGACCGCGGTTCTCGTAGTCACCGAGCCGGGAGCGATCGGGGGTGCCCGCGCACTGGCCGACCAGGTGCTGGCAGAGGTTGACCTGGCCTGCAGCCGGTTCCGGCCCGATTCCGAGCTCGTCAGGCTCAACGCGGCGGCCGGCCAGCGACGGGCCATCAGCGCCACATTTACCGAACTGCTCGCCGCCGCGATCCGGGCCGCCGAGCTGACCGATGGCGACGTGGACCCCACCTGCGCACTAGCACTGACCGGCCTCGGCTATGACCGCGACTTCGCCGAGGTTCGCGCCGCGGGTGCCGGCCCGCGACGGACCGTTAGCCCAGCCGGCCCGGTGCCGGGCTGGCGCACCATTCACCTCGACACGAAGAAGCAGCAGGTGCGGCTGACTCACGGTGCGCAGGTCGACCTCGGCGCTACCGCCAAGGCCTGGGCCGCAGACAGGTGCGCCGAGCTGATAGCCAGCCGCCTCCACTGCGCCGTGCTGGTCAGCCTGGGCGGCGACGTCGCGGTAGCCGGGTCGTCGCCAGCCGACGGCTGGCGGATAAGGGTCACAGACGATCATGCGGCACCGTCATCCGCGCCTGGCCAGACCGTGGCGATCAGGGCCGGCGGCCTGGCCACGTCAAGTACGACCGTCCGAACCTGGACGGTCGGCGGCCAGCGTGTGCATCACATCATTGACCCGGCCACTGGCGAGCCGGCCCAGTCGTGCTGGCGCACCGTGAGCGTGGCGGCAGCCAGTTGCGCCGACGCGAACACCGCCAGCACGGCCGCTATTATTCGCGGTGCGGCCGCGCCCGGCTGGCTCACTAGCGCAGGGCTCCCGGCGCGGCTGGTCCGCGACGACGGGACAGTGCAGACCACGGCCGGCTGGCCGCTTGACGACTAGACCCGGCGAGGCAGCGTGACCGGCGCAATCGTGGTGAACTCTTCCACTCCGCTGTGGTACGCCACCAGGGCGACCGGCGTCGTGGCACTGGTGCTGCTGACCGCTGGGATGGCCCTGGGATTGCTGACCTCGGTCCGTTTCCAGCGGCCGGACTGGCCGCGAATCGTGACGCTCGGGCTGCACCGGAACGTCACCCTGGTGGCGCTCGCCTTCACGCTGATCCACATCCTGACGACTGTCCTGGACAGCTTCGTCTCGATCCCGCTGCCGGACGCGTTCATCCCGTTCATCTCCTCCTACCGGCCGGTCTGGGTCGGTTTCGGGGCGATAGCCTTCGATCTCATGCTCGCGCTTATCGGCACCAGCCTGGTGCGGGCCCGGATGAGCGCGCGTAGCTGGCGCCTCGTGCACTGGGGTGCGTACCTCAGCTGGCCGGTGGCGGTTCTGCACGGGCTTGGCACTGGCACCGACACGCCAGTGCCCTGGGTGCTCGCGGTTACCGGCGGCTGCGTCCTGGTGGTGGGCGTGCTGACGCTGTGGCGGCTCGTCTCGTCCTGGGCTGCTAGCCCGGTCGCGAGCAGCCGCGACCTGAACTGAGATTACGGAGGCAGCATGGGTCCACTCAGCGGCGTACGCGTGGTCGAGATCGCCAGTCTCGCGCCAGCTCCTTTCGGCTGCATGATCCTTTCTGATCTCGGCGCCGACGTACTGCGAGTAGACCGAGCCGAGCGGTGCGGCCCCGATGCACGCCAGCCGGCTGATCCGCTCAGCCGCGGCCGCCGCTCGCTGGGCCTGAACCTGAAGGACCCGGCCGCAGTCGAGCTGCTGCTCAGGCTGATCGAGGACGCGGACGTGCTGGTCGAAGGATTCCGGCCGGGCGTGGCCGAGCGACTCGGCTTCGGACCCCGGGTCTGCGCCGGCCGCAATCCCGGCCTGATCTTCGCGCGGATGACCGGCTGGGGCCAGGACGGACCGCTGGCTGCGACCGCGGGGCATGACATCGACTACATCGCCATCTCCGGCGCGCTGAGCACCGTCGGCCGTGCGGGTGAGCCGCCTGTCCCGCCGGTCAACTTGCTCGGCGACTTCGGCGGCGGCGGCATGCTGCTGGCGCTCGGCATCCTGGCCGCGCTCGTCGAACGGGCGGGCAGCGGACTGGGCCAGGTCGTCGACGCCGCCATGGTCGACGGCTCGGCGTTGCTTACCTCGTTTGTCTACGGCTTGCGAGCCACTGGCGGCTGGCAGGACCAGCGCGGCAGCAACCTGCTCGACGGCGGAGCCCCGTTCTATGACACCTATCCGACCGCCGACGGCGAATTCATGGCCGTCGGCGCGCTTGAGCCGCAGTTCTACGCCGCGCTGCTGGCCGGCCTCGGCCTCACAGATGCCGGGCTGCCGGGCCAGCACGACCGGGCCGGCTGGCCGGTGCTGCGGCAGGCGTTCGGGCAGGCATTCGCCAGCCGGAGCCGCGCCGAATGGGAGCAGGTGTTCGCCGGGACAGACGCCTGCGTGTCGCCGGTGCTGAGCCTTGCCGAGGCCCCGCTGCACCCGCACGCCGTGGCCAGACACGCGTTCGTGGACGTCAACGGGCTGACCCAGCCCGCTCCGGCGCCGCGGTTCGGCCGGACTGTGGCGGCCGCGCCGGCCGCGCCACCACGCCCCGGTGCCGATACCGACGCCGTCCTCACGACCCTTGGCCTGACCCCGCCCGACATTGCCGACTTGCGCGCGCGGGGCGTGATTGGCTAGCACGAGCCCGCACGACCGGGAGATCCTGCGGCTCGCCCTGCCTGCCTTCGGGGCGCTGGTCACCGAGCCGCTGTTCCTGCTCGCCGACGCCGCCATCGTCGGGCGACTGGGCACGGTACCGCTTGGCGGCCTGGGTGTTGCCAGTCAGGCGCTGACCACGCTGGTCGGCGTTTCGATCTTCCTGGCCTACGGCACTACCGCGGCGGTCGCCCGCCAGGTCGGAGCCGGTCACCGTCAGGCCGCCATCCGGCAGGGTATCGATGGTCTCTGGCTGGCGGCGCTGATCGGAGTGGTGGTGCTGGCGGTGGGCTGGCCGGTTGCCCCGCGGATCGTCACGGCCTTCGGAGGTACTGCTGCTGTCAGCCACCAGGCCATCGTCTACCTGCGGATCAGCCTGATCGGCGCTCCTGCGATGCTGTGCGTGCTGGCGGGCACCGGGGTGCTGCGCGGTCTGCAGGACACTCGCACGCCACTGCTGGTCGCGGTTGCCGCTAACGCGCTGAACGTGGCGCTGAACGTCACGCTGGTGCTCGGCCTGCACTGGGGCATCGCGGGCTCGGCCTGGGGCACCGTGATCGCCCAGACAGCAGCCGCGGCGGCGTACCTGGTGGTGGTCGCGCGCGGATCGCGGCACGCAGGCGTCAGCTTCAGGCCGAACCTGCCAGGCATCAGGACCGCGGCATCCGCCGGGGCGTCGCTGGTGCTGCGTACCCTGGCGCTGCAGGCGGTGCTGGTCCTGATGACGGCCATCGCTGCGCGGCAGTCTGACGCGGCCATCGCCGCGCATCAGGTCGCCATGCGGATCTGGAGCCTGTTCGTCTTCGCCCTGGACGCCATCGCGATCGCTGCCCAGGCCATCACGGGCAGGTGCCTCGGGGCCGGCGACGTCGCCGGCGCCCGCGCGGCCACCCGCCGGATGATCTGGTGGGGCGGCATATACGGCGCGATCTTCTCGGTCGTGCTGCTGGCGATCAGGCCGCTGCTGCCCGGCCTGTTCGGCGTTACACCGCAGGTGCGCAGCCTGCTGCTTGCGGTGCTGCTGGTGGTCATCGTGCAGCAGCCGGTGGCCGGCGTTGTCTTCGTGCTGGACGGCGTACTGATCGGGGCCGGCGACCAGGATTACCTGGCGCTGGCCGGGCTCGCGACCCTCGCCGTATTCGGCGTGGCAGCCGCGAGCGTTGTCACCTCGGGCGGCGGGCTGGTAGCGCTGTGGCTGGCCTACGCGGTGTGGATGCTGGCTAGGTTCGCGACCCTGACGCTGCGGGCGCACGGTTCCCGGTGGCTCGTCACCGGGGCCATCCGGCACTGACGTTCACTGCCGGACAACAGGTGCGCGGGTCGATCCGGCTGCGCTGCCGCCTCGCGCACGAGGGCTGAAACCCCACGTAGGTTTGCCTTTTAGACCCAGTTGACGGTAAGCTCCTGCACGTTTGGACCAGGCACCTCGTTCGGTGAGGCGTCGACATGAACACAGGCCACTGATCCGACGACGTCGAGAGACGCCCAGGGTCAGGACAGGTCTCCCCGGCTTAAGGGGTGACCCAAAGTGGCTGCGCCGCAGGGCGCTACGTCTTGTCGTGCCAAAGCTCTGACGAGTAGGGGGTGCATCCGGCGTTGCTGCCGGCAATTCTCCCCCCTGCCTGTTGATGGCTGGCACCCGCGCGTGTCATGGCTGGAGGAGGCGAGACATGGATAGCAGTACACCGGGCCATGAACGGCCCCGCATCCGATCGTCCTCGTCTTCTTCCGGCACGCGGTAACCGCCCGCCCTGCGCAAGCCGATTGCGCAGTCCGCTCTGCGGATTCCGCTCGGGATCGGCTTCGATCCCCCGTCCCACCGCGCTGTAGTTCGCAGCGCGGACGGATGCTGCGTGCCTCCCACAACTCCTCGATACCGAGGACAGGGAGGGATTACTGTGACCACGACCTGGGAGCTGCGCAACCGTAGCGCCGTACTCGACTCTGAGCACGTCGGCGACATCCGTGGCGCGCTCGGCACGATCCGGCTGGATGAAGCGGCCACGCGGCGCGGCCGGTCGGCCACGCTCAAGACACTGCTGGCCGTCGTCGGCCCTGGCCTGATCGTCATGGTCGGTGACAACGACGCTGGCGCGTTCGCCACGTACGGCCAGGCTGGCCAGAACTACGGCAGCCGGCTGGCCTGGACGCTGCTGCTCCTTGTTCCGGTGCTGTACGTGAATCAGGAGATGGTGCTGCGGCTGGGTGCGGTGACCGGCGTCGGGCATGCCCGGCTGATCCTGGAGCGGTTCGGCAAGTTCTGGGGCGCCTTCAGCGTCGTCGATCTGTTCATCCTGAACGCGCTCACTATCGTGACCGAGTTCATCGGGATCACCCTGGCGGCGGGGTTCCTCGGGCTGCCGAAGCTCGCTGCGGTCGGGCTGGCGGCCGTGGTCGTGATCGGCGCGGCGTTCACCGGGAGCTTCCGCCGGTTCGAGCGCATCGCCGTCGCCTTCTGCGCCGGCAGCCTGCTGCTGATCCCGGTCTACTTCCTGGCCCACCCGCGGACTGCGCAGCTGGCGCACAACTTGCTGGTCCCGCAGTTGCCTGGCGGCGCCGGCCAGCTGTCGACAGTGATGCTGCTGATCATCGGGATTGTCGGCACCACCGTGGCGCCCTGGCAGCTTTTCTTTCAGCAGAGTTACGTCATCGACAAGCGGATCACGCCGCGGTTCATGAAGTACGAGAAGGCCGACCTGTGGATCGGCATCGTCATCGTCGTGCTGGGCGGCGCCGCCCTGATGGGCGCGTGCGCCGCCGCGTTCGCCGGCACCGGCGGCTTCGGCCACTTCACCGACGCAGCGGGGCTGGCCAGGGGCCTGCAGGCATATGGCGGCCGCACGCTGGGCGTGCTGTTCGCGATCGCGCTGCTGGACGCTTCCATCATCGGCGCGTTCGCGGTGTCGCTGTCTACTGCCTACGCGATCAGCGACGTGCTGGGCCTCAAGCACTCACTGCACCGGGGCGTGCAGGGCGCCAAGGGCTTCTACGCCATCTATGCGGGCCTGATCGGCCTTGCCGCGGCGGTCGTGCTGATCCCCGGCTCGCCCCTCGGCCTGCTCACCGAGGGCGTGCAGGTGCTGGCCGGCGTGCTGCTGCCGAGCGCCACAGTGTTCCTGCTGTTGCTCTGCAACGACCGCGAGGTGCTCGGCCCGTGGGTCAACGGGCGCAAGACCAACATGTTCACCGCGACCGTAGTGGCGATCCTGGTGACGCTGTCGGTGATCCTGACCGCCTCGGTACTGTTCCCCGCTATCACCGCACGGCAGATCATCGGCATCATGGCCTGCTGCGGCACTGTCTCGGTGCTGGCCGCGGGCTACGCCCTGGCCAGGAAGCGGTCCGCAGTGCTAGCGGCTGCGCCCGCTGACCAGGCGGGCCGGGAGAACTGGCGGATGCCACCGCTGGCCCTGCTGCACCGCCCGGTCATGTCCAGCGGCCGCAAGATCGGGATGTCCGCGCTCAGGCTGTACCTCGCCGTCGCGATGATCCTGGTCGTCATCAGGATCGTGCAGCTGGCTATCGGCCATTAACCCCCGCCGAGCTGCACGGCCTTGACGACCAGCAGCAGCACCGAGATCACCAGATAGGCACGCAGCACCGTCATGCTCAGCTTGGTGCCAGCCGACCAGGTCACCGGCTTGAGCAGGGCCAGTGGCGGCATCCGCCAGTTGGCCCGCTCGCCGCGAGACATGGTGGTGCCCGGGTGCGGCGCGGGCGGCGGGCGGCGGGACCGGGTCAGCAGCATCCACCCGCCTCCCCCGATGGCGCCGGCCACCAGGGCCGCCGACAGCCAGGACGCCACCGTAGTGGCGCTGACGGACGAGAACAGAGTGGTCACCACCAGCGTGCCGGACAGCATCAGCAGCGTCGCGATGATCACCGACGCGGTGACATTGAGCCAGCGCGGGTTCGTCCATGGCCCGAGAACCTCCGGGTCGTTGCACAGCAGCAGCAGGAACACGCTGGCGCTGGGCAGCAGCACGCCGGCCAGCGCCTGCACCGCCGTCGTCAGCAAGCCGAGCGGAGCCCGCGGGATCAGCACGACGCCGGCAGCCACCAGGACCATGGCGGCGTAGATGGCGTAGAACGCCCTGGCGTCACGGAAGCTGCGATGCAGCGAGTGCTTGAGGTTGAACACGTCGCCGAAGGCGTAGCTGGTGGAGAGCGTCACCGCGGCAGCACCGATAATGCTGGCGTCCAGCAGCACGATGGCGAACAATGCGCCCAGCGCCCGGCTGTGCCCGCCGAGTGCGTTGGCGACTCCCAGCGCGTCGGTGAAGTGCCCGGCGAGACTGGTGCCGCGGACCGCGTAATCCGCCACGATCAGGACGGACGCGGCGCCGCCCACGACGACCAGCGAGCCCAGCATCGTGTCCGCCCGCTCGTACTGGATGAACCGCGGCGTGATCCGCTTGTCAATGACATTGGACTGCTGGAAGAAGAGCTGCCAGGGCGCGACCGTAGTGCCGACTATCGCGATTATCAGCAGCACCGCGGCCGAGCTGACGCCGCCCTGGATTCCGGGCACGACGAAGTGGTAGGCAATCGAGCCGTACTGCGGCCCGGACAACAAGGTGACCGGGACCAGCACCAGGCTCGCGGCGATGAAGATGAACATCGATCGTTCCCAGCGCCGGAAGCTGCCAGTCACCGTGATGAGCACCAGCAGCACCGCCGCCAGCGGCACCGAGATATACGGGCTCACGCCGAAGTAGCGCAGCGACAGCGAGACGCCGATGAACTCGGTCACGATCGTCAGGAAGTTCAGCACGAACAGGTCACCCACGCTGAAGGCGCCCCAGAACTTGCCGAACCGCTCGATGATGAGGCGCGCGTGGCCGACGCCGGTGACCGCCCCTAGCCGTACCACCATCTCCTGGTTGACGATCAGCACCGGGATCAGCAGCACCAGCACCCAGAGCAGGCTGTAGCCGTAGTTCTGGCCTGCCTGGGAGTAGGTCGAGACGCCACCCGCGTCGTTGTCACCAACCATCACGATCAGGCCCGGACCGACGATGGCCAGGAAAGTCACCAGCCGCCTGCGCCAGGTGCTGCGATCGGAGTCCTCGCCCAGCCGGATCCGGCCCAGGGCACCTTCGATATCGCCTAGGTGCGCGCTGTCGAGAACGGCGCTCGGCCGCGTCAGCGCATGCCCGGCTGCCGGGACCTGCGGCACTGCCCCCGCGCCGCCAGGACTCACCACGTGCTCTTCGGGAACGGGGTGTCGTTCGCCACCGCCGTCGTGCGCTCCGGGCGGTCCGGTCATTCCGGCAGCCCGGCCACTACTGGGCGCCTCGGTGCGCGTCTGGCGGCTCCGCTGCCTCTCGCCGGCGCCAGTCCTCTGGCAGGGTGGCCTCAAGGACGTCGTCCACAGTGATGAGGCCGATCATCCGGCGCTGCTCATCGACGACCGGCACGGTGATCAGGTTGTAGTCGCTCATCAGCACCGCCACGTCAACCACGTCGGTATCGGTGCCCACCCGGACCGGATCGTCGTCCCACACCTCGGCGAGCGGGGCGCCTGGCGGCGCCTGAACCAGCCGGACCAGGCTCGCCACGCCCCGCAGCTTGCCGCGCTCGTCGACCGCATGCACGCTGGTCATCGCCTCGGGCTGCACATTTGCCGCGGCGGCTACCGCGGCTACCGCCTCCGCTACCTGTGCCGTCGCCGGGATCACCACGAAGTCGACGCCCATCAGCCCGCCCGCGCTTGTCGGGTTGAAGCCCATCAGGGTCATGATCTTCGCCCGGGCGGGCGGCGGCAGCAGGTCGAGTACCGGCTGCCGCCGCGACTGTGGCAGCTCGGTGATGGCGTCAGCCGCGTCATCCGGCCGCATTCTCGACAGCACCGCGGCGATCTCCGCGTCCGTGCGCGCCCCGAGCAGCCTGCTGGCCCGGTCCTCGTCGAGCTCTTCGAAGACGTCGGCCTCCAGCTCGGGATCGGCGTGGACATGCCCGAGGATCTCGCTTTCCTCCTCCTTGGAGGCACCCTCCAGCAGGTCGGCGATCTGGGCCGGCTTGAGCCGCCGGATCCGGCCGAACGGGTACCGTGTCCGCGCGCTGCCGGCATGGCCGATGAGCGGCTCGAACTTGTCCCACTCGCGGAACGGGTTGTCCCGCGGCTCGGCGGCGGCATGGCCGAAGAGCCGGCGGGTGCGTCTTCTGCTGTCCACCCCGGTCACGACCCACTCGCCGTGGCCAGGCGCCAGTTCAAGGTCGCCGGCCCTGACCAGGTGCGCGCTCTCCACATCCAGCAGCCGGTGCCCCAGCACATCAGCCCGGAGCAGCACCTCACCCTCGCGCCGCTCGAACTGGCGCAGGTCCAGGCGCGCGCTGGTCAGCCTGAGTTCGGCACCGTCCATGGCGGCCACCTGCTCGACCGGGACGTAGAGGGACCGGCCGCCAACGGCCACGACCAGTCCGGTCACCACCGGGAATCCGGCGCCGCGCAGCCTGACTATGACATCGGACAGCCGGCCGAGGGACCCGCCATGCTTGTCCGTGACGGGGCGCCGCAGCAACTTCGACAGGTGGAGGGTACGAAAGCCGCCGACCGGCCCGGACGAGGCCGCTGGTGTCGTGCTCATCTGAACTGCCTCCGCGCAACGGCTGGCACAGGCGGACCCGGCCCCGGTGGACCCGGGTTCTCGCAACCCAGCTTGTCACGGCGCGCACCAGCACGCGACAGACACCCGCTTGGCCGCCCGGTCTCCCACTAGGCGTCGCCGCAATGGTATGAAGGCCACGTCAAGGGTGCTGACAACGGGAGGAAGCTACAGCGTGGCCATGCGACGAGCCGTAGGCTCGCTAATCGGCCGGGACGACATGGCCGAGGGCCTTGGCTACACGCTCAAGCGCAAGCTGCTGGGCAAGCCGCTCATCAACGAGCAGCTCGGCGAGCAGCGGCTATCCAAGACGCTCGCTCTCGGCGTCTTGTCGCCGCGACGGCATCTCTCCTCGGCAGCTACGGCACCGAGGAAATCCTGATCGAGCTGCTGCATGGCGGCCGGGGCTCGCGGCCGCTTCACGCTCATCCTGCCGCTGACCTGCGTCGTGCTGTTCGGATGGCCTGGTCGTGCTGTCCTACCGCGAAGTCGTCATCCGTCTACACCAGGGCAGGCGGTTCCTACGTGGTCGCCAGGGAGAACTTCGGCCCGCGGGTCGCCCAGATCGCCGCTGTCGCCCTGCTGATCGACTACGTGGTCACGGTGGCGGTGCAGATCGCCGCGGGCACCGCGGCGTTGCCTCCGCATTCCCGTCAACTCAGCCTCTCAACAATCCCACTCGCGCATCTACGTTGATCTCGATCGGCGTCGTCCTGCTCATGCTGCTACGGCAACCTGCGCGGCATCCGCGAGGCGGGCAGCCGTTCGCGGTGCCGACTTACCTATTTTCCGGGGTGGTCATCCTCATGATCACCGTCGGGCTGGCGCGGGAGATCTTCGGCAGCCTGCCGCATGTGCCACGTCGACGCTGTCATAACTGTACCTACGGGCATGCCGCCGCACGCCGAGTCACAACGCCTGATCGCAGTTCGCGCTCGATCTTCGTGCTCCTCGGGCGTTCGCCAACGGCGGCTCGTCGCTGACCGGCATCGAGGCCGTCTCCAACGCGGTGAGCGCGTTGCAGCCCGCCGGAGGGCCGCAACGCCCGCGGCGTCCTGGTCATCCAGGGCAGCGATCCTTGGCACGCTCGTCGCCGGCATCTCCTGGCTCGCGCACGTGACCCACGCCACGCCGTACAAGATCGGCTGCCCGACCGTGCTGGCCCAGGAGGCCAAGCTGGTTTTCGGGACCGCTCTGCGGCACGGTGCATGTTCTGCCGTGGTGCAGACCGCGCACCGCGCCGATCCTCTATCACCGGCGGCAACACCAGCTTCAACGGCTTCCCGTTCCTGGCCAGCTTCGTAGCCGAGGACGCCGTTCCTGCCCCGCTGGCTGACCAAGCGCGGGCACCGGCTGGTCTTCTCCAACGGCATCATCGTGCTCGCCATCGTGTCACGATCTCCTGCTCGCCGTCGTCGGCGTCGAACGTCAACAGCCTGATGCCGTTCTATGCGCTCGGCGTGTTCACCGCCTTCACCATGGCCGGTTTCGGCATGGCCAAGTACCACCACCGGCGCCGCGGAGCAGGGCTGGCGCGCACAAGCTGTGATCAACTTCTCGGCCGGGCGTCACCTCGCCTGGTCGTCGTGGTGATCTTCGCGATCGTGAAGTTCAGCGAGGGCGCCTGGCTTGTCGTGGTGCTTTTCGCGATCGGTGTGCCCGCCCTGATCCGGCTGAACAGGCAGTACCGGATGGAAGCGACGGTGCTGGAAGACATCGGCAGCCGGGGCGCGCCGGACCAGGCCACCCGAGCCGCCGACCTACTCGCGGCGGACTGTCTTCGTCTTCATCGACGACTTCGACCTCGCCACCATCGCCGGGCTCCGGTACGCGCGCAGCCTGCGGCCCACCTCGCTGCGCGCGGTGCACTTCGTCATCGACAACGTGGAGGCCGACAAGCTGCGCGCAGGACTGGGTCCGGGCCAACCCCGGCATCCCGCTCGACTTCGTCGACTGCCCGGACCGGCGACTGGCCAACGCCGCCGCCGCGATGGTCAGCGCCGAGGCGCTGCTGCCGGGCGTCGGCGTCACCGCGATCCTGCCCCGGCGCAGCTACGCGCCGATAGTGGGACGGCTGCTGCACGACAGGACCGCTGACAAGATGGCCGCCGTCATCAGCCGCATCCCGCATGCTGCGGCGACGATCGTGCCGTTCGATGTGCGCAGCCGGGTGGAAAGCCTGGCCGGCCGCGGCCCGATGCCCCGCCCCGCCGCCGACGCGGCGCCGCCGCCCGCGCCGGCGCAGCCCGCAGCACCGCCGGACGTCGCGGCGTCGCGGGCCGACGATCCGATGCCAGAGGTCCCCGCGGCGCGCACGGACAAGGCCTATGACCGGCCCTCCCCGTCCCGCGGCGTGACCCCGATAGCGGAGCTCAGGCCTGGCCGGGCGGTTGCCGAGGGCCGGGTGCACGCGGTCGAGATCAGGCCGGTCGAGCACAACACGGTGCTTGCCTGCGATGTTGAGGACGCCACCGGTCAGCTGACCGCCCTGTTCTACGGCAGATCCCACATCCCGGGGCTGCGCCCCGGATCGAAGGTCAGGCTGCGCGGTCAGGTTGGCATGAAGATGGGCAAGCCGGTCATGATCAATCCGGCCTACCAGCTGCTGGCGGCCGGCGAGCCGGATGCCGGTGAGCCCGGCGCCCGCCCCGAGCCGCGCCGTAACCGGAACCGCCGGGACGACCAGGAGACACGAGACGACCAGGAGACATGAGTTCGCGGCCGCAGTCGCCAGCCGCTGGGCACGGGCATAGCCACCGGCACACCGCGACCGGCGGGCACCGCCGTGCGCTGACCGCCGTGCTGCTGATCAGCGGGGGCATCGCGGTCGCCGAGGTGATCGGCGCGATCGTCACCGGCGCGCTGGTGCTGTTCGCGGATGCCGCCCACATGGCCGCGGACGCCGCCGGGGTCGGGCTGTCGCTGCTCGCAGCCTGGTTTGCCGCCAGGCCGCCGACCGGACGGCGGACCTTCGGTTACGCCAGGGCAGAGATCCTGGCGGCCATGGTCAATGCCCTGATCCTGCTGGCGATGGCCGGGCTGATCTTTACCGAGGCCATCCGCCGGATCATGTCACCGCCAGCCGTCAGCTCCGGCCTGCTGATCGCTTTCGGCGCCGGCGCGCTGGCCGCCAACGCGTGCTCGCTGCTGCTACTGCGCAGCGGGCGGGCGGACAGCCTCAACGTGCGGGCCGCGTTCCTCGAGGTAGCCGCCGACACGCTGGGCGCCGCCGCGGTCATTGTGACCGGCGTCATCATCGCCGTCACCGGGTTCGCGCTGGCCGACCCGATAGCGTCGCTGCTCGTCGGCTCGCTCATCCTGCCGCGGACCTGGCGGCTGCTGAAGGAGGCCGTCGACATCCTCCTCGAGGCCAGCCCGGAGGGTATCAACCTGGATGAGATACGCCAGCACATGGCCGAGGTGTCAGGGATCCGCGAGGTCCATGACCTGCACGTGTGGACGATCACGTCGGGCCTGCCGGTGTTCTCCGCGCACGTGGTCGTCGACCCGGAGATTATCGAACGCGGCCAGAGCGCCATCATGCTGGACAGGCTCCAGGCCTGCCTGCGCGGGCACTTCGACGTGGAGCACTCCACTTTCCAGCTTGAGCCAGCCGGTCATGCGGACCACGAGCAGCCCATGCACGACTAGGCCGGGCCGGTCCCTGCCGCATCGGGCTCGCTGCCGAAATACTTCGGGTTGGCCACCGCGAGCCGTGCCGCAACCTGGCTGGCCAGGCCAGCGCCCGGCGTGCCCGCCAGCTCTGGCCCCAGGCCAAGTTCAAGCTCGCGCGCCACGATTCCCAGCACGTTCGCGGCCACCCTGGCGTGGAAGGCAAGCTGGCCTGACGTCGCTGGCATGACACTACCGGTCAGGAAGTCGCGCACCGCGTCGAGCAGTTCGCTGGCGGTCGGCCGTCCGTACGGCGCCGGGCTGGCTATCGGATCGCCGGACGGCCGCGGCCGGAGCCTGGCCGCCTGCGCCGTGGCCTCGGGCTCGAGCAGCAGCAGCAGGTCCCATTCCTGCTCGCAGACCCGGCGGCCGATGGCGGCAAGCTCCACCGAGCGATGCGCGCCGGACAGGTGCCGCCAGGCCTGGGAGAGGCAGATGACACCCCAGCGCAGCGTGCCGAGCAGCTCCCACCAGCGCAGCTCGTCCAGGCTGATGTCGGCGCCGCCGGCGTCCCGGTAGGCCGCCAGCAGTTCGGACCGCGAGCCGAGGCCGGCCACCGGTGCGGCAGCGCCGAACCGCCAGGCCTTGACGCACAGCCAGCCGAGGTCTTCGGCCGGATTCCCGGCATGAGTCAGCTCCCAGTCCAGCACCGCCCGTAGCCCGTCCGGCCCGGCAATCAGGTTGCCGAGCCGGAAGTCGCCATGCACCAGCACCGGCGCTCGCTGCGGCGGCTGGGTTCCGGCCAGTTCCGCCAGCGCGAGCTCGAAAACCTCGCTGGGGCGGCCGAAGGAATCGAGTAGCTCGCGCAGCCCGGACAGCGGGTCTGGCACCGGAAAGTCGGGCGGCGCCTGCACCGCGTGCAGGCCGGCGGCAAACCGGCCGAGCTGACCAACCAGCAGGCTCCTGGCCGGCTGGTACCGGTCGTCGCGCAGGATCTTGCGGGCGATCGACTCGCCCGGCACCCGGCGCATCACCATGCCGGGAGTAGGCCAGGCCTTGTCATCCAGGACGACCACCAGTTCCGGCACGGCCAGGCCAGCCTCGCGGGCCAGGCTGATGGCACGCGCCTCTCGCGGTATCGCGGCGGGGTCGGCCGGCCCGGCGGGTCGCAGCGAAGCACCAGCTCGGTCCGGATCCCGCCAGCCCCGACCGCGGCAAACGACCAGGTCTGCTTCGACGCACCGCCGGGCAGCCGGGTCAGGTCCTCGATGGTGACCGGCCCGGCGAACGGCCGCAGCAGCCGGGCGAGCTCGTTCCCGTCCACATCCCCGGCCATCAGGTCTCCGTGACGCCCTTGGGCGCGCGCTGGCTCATGAAGCCGAACATGTATCCGGCAACCCGGCGCATCTGGATTTCTTCCGCGCCTTCGGTGATCCGGTACCTGCGATGGTGACGGTAGATGTGCTCGAAGGGCTTATGCCGGGAGTAGCCGAGCCCCCCGTGCACCTGCATCGCCCGGTCAGCTGCCTCGCAGCACAGCCGGTTCGCCCAGTAGTTGCACATGGAGACCTTGTCCGAAGCGGAGAACGGGCCGTCACGGTCCATCAGCCAGGCCGTCTTGTGAATCAGGGCGCGCAGCATCTCGCCTTGGGTCTGCAGCTCCACCAGCGGAAACTGGATCGCCTGGTTCGCGGCGAGCGGCTTGCCGAACGGCCGGCGCTCGCGCGCATAGGCCACCGATTCATTGATGCAGTACTGGGCAGCGCCGAGGCTGGAGGCCGCCTGCCGGATCCGGTTCTCATTAAAGAAGTGCTGTACCACCTGGAGGCCGCGGCCCTCGCCGCCGAAGATCGCGCTGTCCGGCACCCGCAGGTCGCGGAACGTCACGTGCGCATGATCGGTCGGCATGTTGAAGGTCCACAGGTACTCGTCGATGGTGAAGCCAGCCGACGCGATCGGGGTGAGGAACGCCGTGATGCCGTCGGCGTCGCCGGGCCGTCCTGCTGTCCGGGCGAAGATCAGGTCGTGGGAGGCCGCGTGCACGCCAGTGTTCCACGTCTTCTCCCCGTTGATCACCCAGCTGTCACCGTCCCGCACCGCCGTGGTTTCCATGAAGGTGGCGTCAGAGCCGTGCGCGGGCTCGGTGATGCCGAACGCGAAGCCCTTGCGGCCTGCGGCCAGCTCGTCGATCCACTCGGCCTGCTGCTCAGGACTGCCGTACTCGATCATCAGCAGCAAGCCGACATTGTTGCCCACCACCATGTGCTCGTTCTGCAGATCGCAGTGCAGGCCAAGGCCCTTGGCGGCCAGGTGCTCGCGGATGACCGCCATGCCCAGGTTGGTGCCGGCCCGCCCGCCGTATCTTTCCGGGAACGCGTACCGGTAGTGGCCTGCCGCGTCGGCGCGGCGTCGTGCCTCTGCCAGCAGTTCCTCCCACCGGCGGTTCGGCAGCCCGCCGCGATCCCAGTCGGTCCTGGCATCCTCCCGGCGATGATCAAAGAAGCGGATGTTGTCGTCTTGCTGCTCGAGCGGCCGGATCTCCCGCTCGATGAAATCGTCCAGTTCGTCTAGATAACGGGCTAGGTCCGGCGGGATGTCGAAGTCCATGCAGGCTCCTTACCACGGCATTGGCTGCCGCCACTAGAGCCCGACCCCTGGAGCACAGCCGTACTCGCGGGTAATGTCGCTAGTATCGCCGCAATCGGGAGGCCGCCGTGAGCACCTACGAGCACTACACCACGCCGGTACCGGCAGGCACCTGGGATATCCCGGCGACCGGCTCAGCGCGCTTCAACTGGGAGTACGACGACGGCCGCACCCGGCTCCTCGATCTGTACCAGCGGGGCAAGGACAAGCAGTGGGACGCGGCCAAGCGGATCGACTGGTCATTGCCGGTTAACCCGTGCAACGTGATGGAGCAGGGCGATGAGCTCTGCCCGATCTACGGCTCGGCGCAGTGGGACAAGCTGAACCAGCGCGAGCGGGACGAACTGGGCCACCACCTGTCCGCGTGGCTGTTCAGCCAGTTCCTGCATGGCGAGCAGGGTGCCCTGACGGTCGCCGCCCGGATAGTCGAGTCCGTGCCGGACATGGACTCCAAGTTCTACGCGGCAACCCAGACCATGGACGAGGCACGGCACGTCGAGCTGTACGCGAGGTTCATGCGGGAGAAGATCGGGCTGTACTACCCGGTCAATCCGGACCTGGCCAAGCTCCTCGCCGACGCGCTGTCCGACTCCCGCTGGGACATGCCCTACCTCGGCATGCAGGTCCTGATCGAAGGGCTGGCGCTGGCCGCGTTCGGCGTGCACCGGGACCTGTCCAACAACCCGCTGGTCACCCAGCTTCTCGCGTATGTGATGCAGGACGAGGCCAGGCATGTCGCCTTCGGGCGGCTGGCGCTGCGCGATTACTACAAGGAGCTCACCGCAGCCGAGCGGGCGGACCGCGAGGAGTTCATCGTCGAGGGCTGCTACCTGATGCGCAACCGCTTCACCGGCCGCGAGGTCTGGGAGCGGATGGGCTTCGACGTCGCTGAGTGCCTCGAGTTCACCGAGCAGTCTCCGGTGCAGCAGGCGTTCCGGACGCTGCTGTTCTCCCGGATCGTGCCGTGCGTCAGGGACATCGGCCTGTGGGGGCCGAAGGTGCAGCATGCCTATGCGGACCTCGGCGTGATCGACGCGGCCGACAGCGACCTCGACGTGCTCATGCGCGCCGACGAGGAACTGGCCGAGAAGATCGACCGGGAGAAGTACGCCGCCGAACTGGCGGCCCGTGAGGCCGAGGTGAGCGAGGCGATCGCGGAGGGCAGCCGGGCCTGACCCTGTGTCAGCGGGCCTGACCTGTGTCAGCGAGCCTGACCCGGTATCAGCAGGTCGCCCAGGAGCGCGCTCAGCCCCTCGGCGAACTGCTGCGGAGACGTCATCGCCGCGAGCCAAGCTGTGTCCGGGTCGGACGAGGCCGAGTTCGTCGCGAGCCATCGCGCGCGCGAAGCTTCCAAGGCTGCGAATCCGAGCGTGTAGGTGTGCAACTTGGCGTAGAGCCGTCGTGAGAGGTGCTGGTCCAGGCCGCTGGCCTCGAGGACTTCGAGGATTGCCCGCTGCCTGACCAACGCCGCCGGAGACGTCACCGGATGGGACAGGAACACGTGCAGCGCGGCCGGCTGACCGACTAGCAAGCCGCGGAACCGATCGTAAGCCTCGATTAGCCAAGCCCGCGCGTCGCTGCGATCCGCCGCAGGTTCCCACGCCGCGGCTAGCAGCCGGTCGGTTACCTCATCGAGGAGATCTTCCTTGTCCCGCACATGGCGGTAAAGCGACATGGGGGCCACACCGAGCCTGGCCGCGAGATTGCGGACAGTCAGCCGCTCATAGCGGCCGGCCGCGATCTCATCCATTGCCGCCCGGATCAGGCGCTCGCGCGTGATCGTTCCCCAGGTGGCCCGCACACGGCGGGCCGGATCTGCACCTTCCGCTCCGGCGTCCGCCGGCAGATCCTGCATAACAGCCCCTGCCCGCACAGTACGACCATCGGGTCGGCTGCACTCCTATGGGCATGCTAGGCGATCGAAGGTGCGGACCGGCGCGACTCAACCATCGCTGCCGCCATCGTCCACTATCACAGCGGTCCGCGCCAGCGTCTGACGCGGACCGCTGTGCTACCCCCTCCCCCCCAGGCTGAGACTGGCTGGCTGGGCTAACTGTTCAGCCCGTGCAGGCGTTGATCCCGGTTATGTTGCCGTCGCTCGAACCCTGACCGTCATCACCGGGCAGAATCGCATCGGTCCACTGCTCGCACGTGCTCGGCGCGGTGTAGACCCAGCTGTAGGCGGTCCACGGCTCGTCGGGCCCAGTGGCCAGACCATAGGCTGTGCCAGCGGGGAAGAAGAGCTTGTACCAGTTCGTGGTGGTGGACGGTTTGCTGGTCCCGTCCGCAGTTGCCGGGACGCCCGCGGCGCTCGGCGAGCCGGAAGTGGCGTAGAACTCGAGGCTGCCGCCGCCGACCATGGTCCCGGACACGATCCCGCTGATCTTGACGGGATTACTGCCGTTTGGAGCGGTGGCGCCGGGGACGGTCATGAAGGACCCGTTATCGGACAGCGTCTCAGTGTAGAACCAGCACGTTGGCGCTCCGCCGCAATGAGAGGACGCGGCCGCATGCTGACGGGTGACGGTCACGACGCGGGTGAAATTGTCGTTAGCCCAGCCCGAGTTCTCTGGCCAATTGGTCACTGTAGTCGTCGCCGTGGCGGTAACCACCGCTGAGGTTCCGGGCGGTCCCGGCGGCCCGGCCGGTCCCTGCGGACCTGCGGGGCCCGTCGACCCGGCTGTTCCTTGCGCCCCCTTAGGACCGGTCGCTCCGCGCGGCCCGACCTTATTCCATGCATATGCAGTCTCGCCGCGGGCGCACATGTGCGACCCGGAGTACAACGACTTCACCACGTGGTGGGCGCCAACACATGCGGTGAAGATATCTGAGCTGGTACGGGTTGTGCTGGCAGGCCCTGACGTCGCCAGCGCGACGGCGCTGCCGCCGAGCGCAGTGACGCCGAGCACTGCGGCTGCTGCGATACGTGTCCTGAGCATGACCTCTCCCTATCCTCGGTCGCGACTCGCACCAAGGCCGAGAGGTTCGCTGTTATCTCAACCTAAGTGCTGATACCTACTGATAGATAGGACGCGCTGAAGTCGCAGAAGGTGTACATGTACGCGTCTTGAATGCGTGTACGCAAGAACCGCCCGACGCCGCCTCAAGGCGCGACGGCACGCGGCCGCGTAGGAGGGGCTTATGCGATCACCCAGCTACCAGAGGTCGCCGCCAGTGAGGACATAGATGAACGGCACCAGCGGGATAAGGGCGAAGATCGCCCAGGCTAGCTTCGCGGCACTGGAGATGTCCCGGCGGGTGGCCAGGTCGATCCAGATCAGCACGACAGCAAGCGGATGCAGGAAGCAGAGGAGAAGTTCGACAAGCTTCTTCATTCCTCCAAAGTACGCTGCCGACGACTGGTTGACGGCTGTCGAACCACAGCGACCACATTAATGGGCGGCAACGCCTGAGCGGCGGCGCGCATCGAAGCTTGGGCATTCCGGCGGCCGCGGGAGCCGAACAGATGCCTCGACCTCGGCTGCTGCCCTTTACGATCGCCTGGTGAGCGATCATGATTTCCCGCGGTTCCCGCCTGGCTTCGCCTGGGGTGTCGCGACAGCCGCCTATCAGATAGAGGGCGCAGTAGCCGAGGACGGCCGGGGCCTGTCCATCTGGGACACGTTCTGCCGGCAGCCCGGCGTCATCAGGGACGGGCAGACCGGCGACGTCGCCGCTGATCATTACCACCGCTGGCCCGAGGATGTCGCCCTGATGGCCGACCTCGGCATCGACGCCTACCGGTTCTCGCTGGCCTGGCCGCGCATCCAGCCCACTGGGTCCGGCCCGGCCTGCACCGCCGGGCTCGACTTCTATGACCGGCTGACCGACGCGCTGCTGGCCAGTGGCATCGCCCCGATGCCGACGTTGTACCACTGGGACCTGCCGCAGCCGCTGGAAGATGCGGGCGGCTGGCTGAACCGCGACACCGCGTACCGGTTCGCCGACTACGCCGTCCTGGCCGCGGACCGCCTCGCCGACCGTATCCCGCTGTGGATCACGCTGAACGAGCCGTTCGTGGTGACCGCGTTCGGCTACGCGCTGGGCATCCACGCACCGGGCAAGACGCTCATGCTGGACGCGCTCGCCACCGCCCATCACCAGCTGCTCGGCCACGGCCTGGCCACAGCGGCCATCCGCGCGGCCGGCGTCAGCCAGGTGGCGATCACCAACAACTACTCCCCAGCCTGGCCGGCCAGCGACAGCGCAGCCGACCTGGCCGCGACGGCTGCCTACGACGCGCTGCACAACCGGATGTTCACCGACCCGGTGCTGCTGGGCCGGTATCCCGACCTGTCCGCGTTCGGCATCGGCGGGGACGGTCTCGGCTGCGTGCAGGACGGCGATCTGGCGATCATCGCCGCGCCAGTCGACGCGCTGGGCGTCAATTACTACAACCCGACCCGGCTGTCCGCCCTGCCGGAATCTCCGCTGCCGTTCCAGCTGGAGCCGATCGCTGGCTACCCGGTCACCAACTTCGGCTGGCCCGTCATCCCGGCCGGGCTCACCGAGTTGCTGACGACGCTACGGTCCCGGTACGGCGACCTGCTGCCGCCCGTCTACATCACCGAGAACGGCTGCTCGGTGGCCGACCGGCCGGACAGCGACGGCGTCGTCGACGATCAGCCGCGGATCGACTACCTCGACGGGCACATCAGGGCCGTCGCGGATGCGATGTCCGCGGGCGTGGACGTCCGCGGCTACCTGGTCTGGACGCTGATGGATAACTTCGAGTGGGGCGAGGGCTACCACCAGCGTTTCGGTCTCGTTCATGTCGACTTCGAGACCCAGCGCCGGACGCCCAAGGCCTCGTTTGCCTGGTATCGCGAGCTAATCGCCGCGCAGCGGGCCGTCGGGTAACCCGGGCCGGCCGGGCTGACCCAGGGCGGGCCTGGCGGGCTCAGTCAGCCCGCGGCCACTATCATGCTGTCGATTTTCGCTGCCGCAAACCGGTCCAAATTAGCCGCCATAGTGACTGGACCTCACGACGTTGGTGTCAGGCCTCGGACACATCATGCTTTATAACATTTGTTAGCAATTTCACTTCAGGCCCCGCCAGCAGCCGCCTTCTCACCCTGAGACCTGAGCGTAGCTGCCCTGTCGGTTCGTCAGCCGGTCTCGTGAGGTTCCCAGACCGGGGACACCCTGCCCGCGCGCATTTGCAGGGAGCGAGCCGCCAAGGTGCCAATTGCTGCGGATCGGCGTCGGCATCGTTGCAGCTGGCACCCAAGCACAGCTGGACAGTCTGCAGCTAACTGCGTAGTCCAGTCCTGTGAGTGCGATTCTATTAAGCCGTGTCTACGCGCCACAACATGATATTATGCCTGCTATGATCGGCGTTAATGAATCGGTCGTGCCTCTCGCGGTCGCGCGAGGACTGCGAGTGCTCGGCGAGCATGTGTCCACCTGGCGCAAGCTGCAGCGGCTGACTGCCGCCCAGGTGGCCGATCGCGCAGGCATCAGCCGAGATACGCTGCGGACCATCGAACACGGCGCGGGTACGGCATCCACCGAGAATCTGCTCCGAGTCCTGCGAGTCCTCGGAATCCTGGATCCGGTGATCGCTGCGTCTGACCCGTACCAGACTGATGTCGGCAAACTCCGCGCCGATGAGATTCTGCCGAAGCGGGTGCGTTAACACTGGCCAGGCAGGAAGCCGTCGAAGTCACGGTAGAGATCGACGGTCAGGAATCCATCGCCGGCACACTCTGGCTCCACGAGCAGCGCGCCCAGAGCAGCACCTTCCGCTACTCCGACTCCTACCTGGCCAGCCCTGTCAGCTACGACCTGGACCCGGTCCTGCCCAAATCTGCCGGCATCTTTCAGTCCGCCTCTGGGAAGCCACTTTTCAGTGCTTTCGCGGACACCGCCCCAGACCGGTGGGGCAAGAACCTCATGCGCCGCAAAGAGCGCGAACGCGCCGCTGCGGCGTACAGCACACCGCGCAGCCTCCGCGATGCGGATTTCCTTCTCGGCGCGCGGGACGACGTCAGGCAAGGAGCCATCAGGTTCCGGCGCCCAGGCACAGGCGCCTACTACTCCGCGCATCGTGGCGCAGTGCCACGCCTGATCGAATTGCCCCGCCTGCTGCATGCGGTTGATCATCTCGACGACGACGCCGACAGCCGTGACCTGAGGGACCTGATCGACGCCGGGAGTTCGCTCGGCGGCGCCCGGCCCAAAGCTGCGGTCATTGACTCGTCAGGACAGCTCGCGATCGCGAAGTTCCCGCGCTCGGACAGCGATGAGTGGGACGTCGCCGGCTGGGAGGAGGTAGAGCTGCGTCTAGCCCGTCGCGCAGGCCTGAGGGTCAGCGACTCTGTACTCAGCGAGGTCGCTGGACGCCACGTCCTCGTGGTCCACCGCTTTGACCGGTCGGCCGGCAGACGCGTTGGCTTTGCCAGCGCCCTCACCTTGCTCGAGGCGACCGACGGTGAGCAACGCAGCTATCTGGAGATCGCCGACGTGATCGAACGGCACTCGCCGACGGCTACCTCCGATCTGCGGGAGCTATACGGCCGCATCGTCTTTTCTATTCTCACCGGCAACACCGATGACCATCTGCGTAATCACGCCTTCCTGCGCCAAGGCCGAGGATGGACCCTGTCTCCCGCCTTCGATCTGAACCCGAACCCGGACCGGCCTGACAGGCTCAGCACAGCTATCGACCTCGACGACACCACTGCAGATATCGCAACCGCACTGTCAGTCAGCGGCTACTTCCGTCTATCTCTCGCCGAAGCTCGATCAGCGATCGCATCCATCTGCAATGCGACCACCAGCTGGCGGAGCGAAGCGGCAGCCCTCAACCTGCCCTCCCAGGAAATCGACCGGATGGCGGAGGCATTCGAGACGGAACAACGGCGAGCCGCAAGCAACATTGAGCCCTAGTCCGGCGTCCAGAAGCGCCTAGTGCCAACACTGAAGCTCGCGGCGGACGTCTTCTGCAGTCCATCAGGCGTAGGCCGCGTCGTTATGATCGCGGTCCGTTCTGACGGTAATCGATCGGGCGAGATAGTGCCGCGACTCGTTTCTCGCTCGTGGTTGCCCGGTCAGGCTGGCCAGATTAGCTCTCCGGGCTGGCGGCGATGGGTCTCACCCAAGCAACCCTGGACATGCGGCCGGTGGCCCGTTTTGAGTGAGCCGCTGATCGGGGCCATGCGTCGGCATCTTGGCCGTTCAATGCATGCCGGTAGATCGACCTCCACCGGGCGGGATCAAGACGAGCCGACTGCCGTCGCTCGCCTGGATCACCATCTCGCTATCGCGCTGCGCCACGATGTCATCGGCGCTGGCGCATCGGATGGCGCCTTGTCGACGCATACTGTCGGCACTGCTCCATAGGCTGAAGGCAGCCGAGCACGGAGGGGCCATGGATCATAGCGATGTCGAGCGGCTCCGCGACCGGCATCCGGCCTGGCGGTTGCTCCGCGCCGCCAATGCGCCGCTCATCCTGGTCTTCCTAGGCCAGTTCTTCGTCGATAGTAACCACGGCGCTACGTCTGCCTCGGCTCTGGCCGTGGCGCTGGACGACGAGCTCTACGCCCTCAACGCAGCCGACCCGAGCGCGGCGCGCTATCCGAAACCGGCCACCGACTATCTGGAGGACTGGGCCCATTCCGACGCTGGCTGGCTGCGCCGCTTCTACCCGCTCGGGTCGGACGAGGTGCATTATGACGCGACGCCGGCCTTCGAGAAGGCCTATGGCTGGGTTATCGGGCTAGGCGTCCGCCCGTTCGTCGGCACGGAGTCGCGGCTGCACACGGTGGTCGAGCTATTGCGCCAGATCGTGCACGGTGCCGAGACCGACCCGGAGCTGCGCTTGGCCGAATTGCAGCGCCGCAGGGACGAAATCAACCACGAGATAGCCGCGGTGGAGGCGGGTCATCTAACCGTTCTCAGCGGGACCGCGCTGCGTGACCGCTATCAGCAGTTCGCGACTACCGCCCGTGAACTGCTGTCGGACTTCCGCGAGGTGGAGGAGAACTTTCGCGCCCTCGACCGCGCGATACGCGAGCGGATCGCGTCCTGGGCGGGCCGCAAAGGCGATCTGCTCGCCGAGCTTGTCAGCAGCCGCGCCGACATCGACAACTCAGACCAAGGCCGCAGCTTCCAGGCGTTTTATGACTTTCTGTTGTCCGAGACCAGGCAGGACGAGCTGACGCACATGCTGGCCCGGCTGCAGGCGCTGGAGCAGGTTGACGCGGACCGGCGACTGCGCACAGTGCATCACGACTGGTCTGAGGCCGCCGAGCGGACCCAGCAGACCGTCCGTCAGATCTCCGAGCAGCTACGACGCTTCCTGGACGATCAGGTATGGCTGGAGAATCGCCGGGTCCTGGATCTCGTCCGCTCGATCGAGGCCACCGCGCTGTCCTGCCGGGACACTCCACCTGCGATCGGGCTTGAGGTCTACGAGCCCGGAGTCAGAATTGCCCTGCCACTCGAGCGGCCGCTGTATGACGCCCGTCCCAGCGCGCGGGTTGAGAGCTTGCTGGACCCGACCGCCGACACCCAGGCGGACGTGAGTGCCTTGTTCGAGCAGACCTTCGTGAACCAGGCGCGGCTTGCCGCCAACATCCGCGCGGCTGTGCCTGAGCGCGGCTCGGCGCTGCTTAGCGACATCGTTGCTGCCTATCCCGTCGAGCAGGGCGCCGCCGAGATTGTCGGCTATCTTGCGTTGGCCGACGACGATCTCGAGGTCTCGGTGGACGAACAAGACGAGACGTGCATCGACTACGCAGCCGGCGAGGGCACCCGGCGGGCGCGGCTGCCGAAGGTGACGGTGACCCGAAAGTGAAGTCCGCCGAGGAACACGCCACGGCCGCCGCGATCATCCAGCTGATGCGCGGCGTCGTCTACCGAGAGCAGGACGAGGCGACATGGACCACACTGGACCGCAACCCGCCGCCGGTCCGTGATCACTTTGGTGCGATCGGCGTCGACGTGATCATCGACTACACCGAAGGTTATGCCTACCTGCAGACCCGACCGGAGAGTGACGGCGAGGAGCGGCTGCCCCGACTCGTGAACCGGCGCACCCTCGGCTACAACCTGAGCCTGCTTCTGGTTCTGCTTCGCAAGCGGCTTGTGGAGTTCGAAACCGCCGGCGCTGAGGGCAAGCTCGTGCTAAGCCGCGATCAGATCGTCGAGATGCTGCGACTGTTTCTAACGGAATCGACCAACGAGGCTCGGGTCGTCGATCAGGCCGACACCACCATCCGACGGGCGGCCGACCTCGGGTTTCTGCGCCAGTTGCGTGGGCGTTCCGATCAGTGGGAGGTGCGCCGGATCCTCAAGGCGTACGTGGACGCGCAGACGCTCTCGGATTTCGCGGGCAAGCTCGCTGAGTACGCCGGGGCGGCTCCGGGTCAGGGGCGACCAGATGAGTGATGGCCTGTTTTCAACGATCGAGCTGGGCGCTGGCGGCCCGCGGACTGGCTATCGCCTGTACCGGCTCGAGGTTTTCAACTGGGGAACCTTTGACAAGCGGGTCTGGCGGCTGTCCGCGGACGGCGCGACCGCGCTGCTCACGGGCGACATCGGCAGCGGCAAGTCGACGCTGGTCGATGCCCTCAGCACCTTGCTCCTGCCGGCCCACCGAATCGCTTATAACAAGGCGGCGGGCGCGGACGCGAGGGAGCGCACGCTGCGGTCCTACGTGGAGGGTCACTACAAGTCGGAGCGGGTCGAGGCCACCGGCACGTCCCGCCCGGTCGGACTTCGCGATCACCGCCACTACTCGGTCATCCTCGGAGTCTTCGCCAACGACAGCTTCGACGAGTCGGTCACGCTGGCCCAGGTGTTCCATCAGAAAGACCGGGCCGGCCAGCCGGACAGGTTCTTCGTGACCTCGCAGAAGCAGCTGTCGATCGAGACAGACTTCACCGACTTCGGATCGGACCTGACTGACCTGCGACGGCGGCTGCGAGCCGGCGGGGCCGAGATTCACGCCGTGTTCCCCGACTATGCACGGCGGGCGCGACGGCTGCTCGGGATCAAATCCGAGCAGGCGATGGAGCTGTTTCACCAGACCGTCTCGATGAAGTCGGTCGGCAACCTCAACGAATTCGTCCGCAGCCACATGCTCGAGCCAGCCGACGCCGCCGACAAAGTGCGCGACATCATTGCCCACTTCGAGGATCTCACAAAGGCCCACGACGCGGTCAAGCGAGCTCGCGAGCAGCTCGAAGCACTCCAGCCCCTGGTCACCAGCGGCGAGCGCTACGACGAAGCACTGGGACGACGCGGCGAACTGGAGCACCAGCGCGACGCGGTGCGCCTGTTCATCGCCGAGCTGCGGGTGCGCCTACTGACTGAGGAGATCGCGGGTCACGAGATCGTGCGCGACCGCCAGGCCAAGGCGGCAGCGGAGGCCCAGAGTGTCTGCGACGCGCTCGTCCGCGAGCGCGAGGCGCTGATCATGGAGCGCGCCGCCGCTGGCGGCGACCGCGTGAGCCAGCTGGAGGAACAGATCAGGGCTGCGCGGATGCTGGCGGCGGAGCGGCGGCAGCGGCGCGCGGATCTCGACGCTCTCACCCGGACCGCTCAGCTGCCCGATGTCACCGATTCAGCAGCGTTCGCGTCGTTGCGCAGCGCAGTGACGGCCGCCCGCGCACAGCTGGAGGCGCAGCACAGGACAGTCGAAGAAGAACTCGAGGCCGCGATCGCCTCGCGCCAGGAGCTGCGCAGAGCTGGTGACGAAGCCCGCGCCGAACTGATCAGCCTGGCGACCCGGAAGAACAACCTGCCCGCCGCGCAGCTTGAGGTACGCAGCAGGCTCTGCACGGACCAGGGCATTGACGACGCCGAGCTGCCGTTTGCCGGCGAGCTGCTCGACGTAGCCGAGGAATTCGCTGCCTGGCGGGGCGCGGCCGAGCGGGTACTGCGCAGCTTTGCGCTGTCACTGCTCGTCCCCCAGCGCCATTACGATCGCGTGTCCCGCTGGGTGAATGAGCACCGGCTCACCTACCGCCGCACCGATGGCCGGACTGCGGGCAGCAGGCTCGTCTACGAGCGGGTGTCGGCCCGCCGGGTGCCGCTGCAGGCGCGTACTGCCGGCGGCGTCCTGCTGCTGGCGGACACGATCGAGATCGCCGACGGCCCGTTCCGCGATTACCTGCGCGACGAGTTGGTCCGCCGGGCCGACTTTGCCTGCGTGGACACGATCGAGCAGCTCCGTGATGAGCACCGGGCCGTTACCCGCGAAGGGCAGGTGCGCTCGGGCGACCGGCATGAGAAAGACGATCGATCCCGCGTCGACGACCCGCGCTCGTGGGTACTTGGCTGGATGAACGAGCGCAAGATCGCCGCGCTCACGGACTACATGACCGGATTGCAGGCGCAGCTCCTCGGGGCAGAAGCGCAGTACGCCCGGCTCCGCGGTCGCCGCGATGACCTGGCCGGCCGGCAGTCAGCACTAGATGGGCTGGCGATCTTCCGTTCGTGGAGTGAGGTCGACTGGGCTGAGGCGGAGAGCCAGGCCACTGCCGCGGACGAGGAGCGCCAGCGACTCATCTCGGGCTCTTCCGCGCTTGCCGAGATCGAGCGGCGCCTGGAGGACAACAAGACGGCCACCGCTGAGTCCCAGCGGGCTCTCCAGCGGCTGAGCGGAGACGTGCGCGTTCAGGAGGAACTGCTGCGGCGGGCAAGCGATGCCCGGACGGCGGACCAGCGCTTCCTTTCCGGCGTGGACGGTTCACGACGGTCCGCCGCCCGGCTGTCCTTCGACCGGCTCACCGATCGGCTCGGCGATGCGCTGCCCCGGTCAGCTGACACCTGCGCGGCGGCAAGCGAGTCACTGGCGGCCGGCCTGCAATCCGCAATCGACCGGGTCGGCCGCGAACTGGTTGGCTACGCCCAGCGCCTGATTCAGTACATGAGTGAGGTACGCCGCCGCTGGCCTGAAGCGACCACCGAGATGGACGCGAGCGTCGAGGCGCGCGGTGAGTTCCTGGCGTTTCACGACCGGGTGGCGACCGACGACCTGCCACGCTTCGAGAGCGAATTCAAGCGGCAGCTCAACACGAACACCATCCGTGAGCTCGCGCAGTTCAACAACTGGCTGCGCCGCCAGGCCGAGGAGATCCACTCCCGGGTCGATCGCATCAACGAGGCCCTGGGCGCGATCGACTACAGCCCCGGCCGGTATATCCGGCTTGTCACCGAGCGCACCGTTAACACCGAGGTGCAGGACTTCCGCGGCGAACTGCGGGCTGCGACCGACGACACCCTGTCGGTGGATGATGATCCCTATTCCGAGCAGCGGTTCCTTGACGTTCAGCGGATCATCGAGCGCTTCCGCGGACGTGAGGGCCACGTGGACGCCGACCGGGCCTGGACCCGGAGGGTCACAGATGTCCGCTACTGGTTCACCTTCTCGGCATCCGAGCGTGATCGCGAAACCGATGAAGAATGGGAGCACTACCGCGACTCCGACGGCAAGTCCGGCGGGCAGAAAGAGAAGCTGGCTTACACGATCCTTGCTGCCTCGCTGGCCTATCAGTTCGGACTCGAATGGGGCGTCGAGAAATCTCGCGACTTCCGCTTCGCCGTTATCGATGAGGCCTTCGGCCGCGGGTCGGACGTGTCGACCCGCTACGCGCTCGACTTGTTCGCGCGCCTGGGCTTGCAGCTGCTGATCGTCACTCCGCTTCAGAAGGTGCACGTGATTGAGCCGTATGTCCGCGCCATCGGCTTCGTCGACAATCCCGCCGGCAACTATTCGCGGCTGCAGACTCTGACGATCGAGGAGTTTCGCGAACGGCAGGCCGGTCATCGGGCATGACGGCTTGGACAACGGCCTCGGACATCCGCGCGAGGGTACGCCGACGCTGGGATGACGGCTCGATCCTGGCCGCGCTCGCCACGGCGTCGCCGTTCCCGGTAGTGGACGTGCCGCTGCGCGGGCCGCGACCTGGCGGGATCGGCGATGACATCGAGGCAGTCCGCTCGTGGATCGCCGCGCTGCAGGCCGGCAGCCATGGCGGTACCAGGTACACGCTCCGGTACTCGCCAGTCGGCGGTCGGCTAATCGGCCGTAACGAGCTGCCCACCCGCGCGGTCATCGAGTCATACGAGCAGGCGGCCGCGCTGGCGGGGGTCGGCGACCAGATCCGGTCCTACCGGGCCGTGCTGTCCGCCGTCGCGGGCGAGCCGGCCGTCGCAGCGTGGGTTGCGGCCAACCCCCTGCGAGCACTCGAGGTCAGCGCGTCGTGGCCAGCGCTCCTGTCCGCCTATGGCTGGCTGCGCGCCGCGCGAGGTTCCGGCCACTACCTGCGGGAGATCACCGCCCCTGGGGTTGATACGAAGTTTGTGGAGCGGCACCGCCCGCTATTGGCCCAGTTGCTCGGCGTTCCCTCGACGGCACCCGGCTTTCTCACCGCCCTGGGATTGCGCACCAAGCCCAACACGCTGCGGATTCGGCCCGATTCCTCCCTGGGAATAGCCGCCGGGCTGTCCGATCTAACGGCCCGGGTGGACGAGCTGGCGGCGCTGCCCGTCACGGCGACGCGCGCGCTGGTCATCGAAAACGAGATTACGTTCCTGAGCGCACCGGTCCCGCGCGACGGTGTCGCGTTCTGGGGCAAGGGCTTCGAAGTTGATCGCGTCGGTTCCCTTCCCTGGCTAGCCGCCGCCGACGTCATCTACTGGGGTGATCTCGACACCCATGGCTTCGCGATCTTGAATCAGCTGCGCGCGTGGCTACCGCACACCCGATCACTACTAATGGACCGCGAGACACTGCTAGCGCATCGCGACCAATGGGTCGGCGAAGCTTCACCGGCCATTTCCCGACTCGACCGGCTAACCGCCGATGAGCAAGCGCTCTACCAAGACCTGGTTACTGACCGCCTCGGCGAACGCATCCGGCTTGAGCAAGAACGCATCGACTGGACCTGGGCATCCAGGCGCCTCGTCGACCGGGCCTCGATGCCCTGAGCATCGTCGGCGCGGGCGGTTGCTGTTCTCGGGCCTGGGACGCGACCGCAGCGGCCTTGATGCCCCGAAGATCATCCCATCTATCGATAGCGGCGTCAGCGTCGCGACGCACCCGATCGTCGTCCGCCGGATCCACCCGATCCGCCGACGCTGTCACGACCGACCACCGACCGCGAACTCACCATGAGCACGCATTGCCTTATGGGTGCGCTCCCCCCGCGGTCAGTACGCCAGCGCGGGCGCTTCCCGTTCCCAGCTGCCGTCCGTCAGCGCCGCGGCCATGAAGTGGGCGACGTCGGCGCGGCCGATCTTGCCTCCGCCAGCGGGCGGAAAGTCCGGCCGGACCCGGTACCTTCCCGTCAGCGGCGTATCCACCAGCCGGGACGCACGGACCATCGTCCAGTCCTGACCGCCAGCGGCGACGACGGCTTCCATCTCGCGCACATCGGCGAACGGCTTAGCCAGTACCCGCGGCAGGAGCCACTTGATGACCAGTCCGGTATCCGGATCACCCTGGATGAACGCGCCTGCCGCGGACACGGCGACCAGCCTGCGGACGCCGGCCTTGTCCATCGCGGCGACGATGTTCCGCGCCGCGGTAGCCAGCAAGGCTGGCGTCTTCGCGCCGCGCGGGCCGAGCGCCGAGAGTACCGCGTCGGCGCCGGATACCGTTTCCGCGACCGCGCCACTGTCGGTCGCGTCGCCGCCGAGCACAGTCAGGCCCGCGGACGCCGCGATCGACTGCTGGCTACGTGCCAGCGCGCGCACCTCGTGACCCGATTCCAGCGCCCAGGTCAGCAGGTGGCCGCCGATCCGGCCGGTACCGCCAAGCAGCGCGATATGCATGTCAGTTACCCCCGGTCGCTGGGGCGGCCCCGGTCGCTGGGGCGGCCCCGGTCGCTGGGCTGGCTCCGGTCGCTGGCGCATGTACGGCTGAGGCGCGCGGGTCGGCAGCAACCGTCCGGCTGCCCGGCCGCCCGGCTGGTCCGGCCAGTGCGAACAGGACTGTCGCATAGCACGCCAGCGCGCCTGCCGTGCATGCCGCCATCGCCATCGAGGCGGCAGCATGCTGGCTGCCGACGAAGGCGGCGCCGCTCACGCTTGCGCCGACCATGAACACCAGCGCGAGCACCGCGGGAACAGCGAGCACCGCTGACCGCGATGCGACGCCCCGCACAGCAGCGGCGATAGAGCCGACTACCAGCAGCAAGCCGAGCACAGCGTGCACGGCCAGCGCCGCCGGGCCATGCGACACCGCGCGCCCGATGGCCGGCAGGAAGCCGGCGCCACGGTCGGCGGCCGGGAGTGTCGCATCCAGGTTGACTGCCATGCCGAGCAGCAACTCGCACAGCAGCGCTATCGATACGCCCAGGGCCTGCAGCCGCAGGTCGCGACGCTGCCGCTCGGGCCGCTCGGGCCGCTCGGGCCGCCCAGTCCGGACGGCCGACTCCAGCTCAGACATCATTACCTCCCCGTTGTGACGCGCCGATCATGACGCCTTCGGCTGCCGCGACCTCGGGTCGCCCGCTGCTATCGCCTTCGTCACCGGGCTCGCTACCACGCGCGGTCTGGCGCCTGCCGACGCCAGCCGGCCAGGCCACCATCAGCAGCCCGCTGAGGCTGAACACGCCGACCTGGAACCACAGCGTCCGCACTACTGAGTCCGCGAAGTCGAGCCGCACTGCGGCGTTTCCGGCCGCGGCGAGATCCCGGCCCAGGCTGGCAGGCAACGCGGCCGCGGCTCTGCCGGGCTTGCATGACGCCGGCAACACGGTGGGATCGGTAGCGACCAGCCGGTCATGCAGGCACACGCCAAACTGCTCGACTACCCGGCTGGCACCAGCGGCAGGCAGCCCGGCGGCGACCAGCCCGGCTCGCAGCGGCGGCGCGACGGCGGCCGCCGCCGTTGCCGACTGACTGCCGAGGATCCCGAAGAATATGACGCCGATGACCGCGATGCCGATCGAGTTGCCGACCTGCAGCCCGGTGTTGAATACGCCGGACGCCGAGCCCGCGTGCTGCGTGGGCACCCTGGCCAGCACGATCTCGGCAAGCGGGGCGATGACGGCACCCAGCCCGAGGCCCGCCGCGAGCAGGCCCGGAACGAGGTCCCAGGTGGTGACCGCGACGCCATAGTGATGCACGCTGCCGATCAGCGCGGCCATGCCGCCCGCGATGATGAATGCTCCGGCTATGGTCACCCCGCGGCCGAAACGCGGCGCCAGCCGCGCGGCAGCACCGGACGACAGTAGTACGCCGGCCGAGAAGGGCAGGAAGGTAATGCCGGCGTGCAACGGCGTGAAGCCGAGACCGAGCTGCAGGAAGAGAGTCAGCACCAGCCCGAACGAGGCGATCCCGAGGAAGAAGGTAACGGCGACCGCCATGCCGACGCTGAATGCTCGCTCGCGGAACAGGCTGAGCTCAACCAGCGGCGAGCCGTCGCGGCGCGACTTGGCCCGCTCGTAGCTCACGAACAACGCCAGGACCGGGGCGGATGCCGCCATGGCGACGAACGTCCAGGTCGGCCAGCCCAGCTGCCTGCCCTGCACGAGCGGGTACAACAGCAGCAGCAGCGCCGCACTGATCAGCGCTACGCCAACCGGGTCCAGCTTCGGCGGACGGGGCGCGCGTGACTCGCGGACGAGGACGGCCGACGCTGCCACCGTGATGATCCCGACCGGCACGTTGATAAGGAAGATCGGCCGCCAGGTCAGGCCGAGCAGGTTGTGCTGGATCAGCAGCCCGCCGAGCAACGGGCCACTAACGGTACCGAGACCAGCGGTGATGCCGAAGCCGGCGAGCGCCTTGATCCGCTCAGCTGGCGGGAAGATCACCTGGATGACGGCAAGAACCTGCGGCACCATGATGGCGCCCATCGCGCCCTGGACGACCCGGCAAGCGATGAGCATGCCGGGTCCCTGGGCCGCGCCGCAGAGCGCCGACATGACCGTGAATCCGGTCACCCCGATCAGGAACAGCCGTTTGCGGCCAAAGGTGTCGCCAAGACGGCCACCAGTAATCAGCAGCAGCGCGTAGGCGAGCGTGTAGCCGGCCAGCGCCCACTGGACATCGGCGTAGCTGGCATGCAGATCCCGCTGGATTGACGGGATCGCGATGTTGACGATGGACACGTCGAGCAGGTTCATGAACGCGGCCAGCAGCAGGATGACCAGCGTGAGCCAGCGCCGCGGGTCAGGCCCGTCGCCCGACAGCGGTGGAGGTGCCAGGATCTGAGAGTCGGCGGCCATCAGAGTTCTCCGCTCAGGGGGGCTTGGCTGATTACGTAACTAACCTAACGTCTTAGATTGCTATTGTCTAGGTAGCTTAACTATTAGGGAGCCGAGTGATGTCCGGAGATCCGCAAGCGACGCAGCCGGAACCTGGCGCTCCAACGGGTTATCAGATCCCCTGGCCAGCCGGCATGCGAGACAGCAGCTGGAGTGCCGACCGGGCCAGGCTCGCCGTCGAGTTCGCCGCCGCGATCCGGAAGACCGGTTCGCTCATGCAGCTCATGGGACAGATTGCCGCTGACCGGATTGGCATCAACGCGACCGACCTGAACTGCCTCAACATCCTGAGCTTCAGCGGTCAGATGACCTCGGGCGAGCTGGCGCGGGCGACTGGGCTCACCACCGCCTCGATCACCGGCGTCGTGGACCGGCTCGAGCAGGCCGGCTTCGTGTACCGGGAGCGCGATGTCCAGGACCGACGGCGGGTCGTCGTCCACCTGGCCGTGGAGAAGGCCCTCGGCACGGTCGCACCCGTATTCGGCCCGATGGTCGCCGCCTGGCAGCGGCTGGCCGACCGCTACACCGACGAGGAACTGCGCCTGATCGTCGGCTTCTATGGCGAGATGGAGCAGGTCATCCGCGACCATCTCATCCGGCTGCGCGAAGGCAGCTAGCCCGCCGGTGCCGGGCTGACAGCCGCGCCATAGGGTGCTCAAGAGGTCATCAAACGGCTGGAAGTCAGCCTGAGACCAACGCGGTTACAGACCGTGCAATGATCCTGTCAGCGCAAAGTTGACTTCTCTGCAATGTTACACTGACTGCAATATGACTTCTGGACCTGACGCCGCAGCCGAGTCGCGGCCCTCGCTGCGGGAGCGGAAGAAGCTGGCCACCCGCCGCTGCATCCGCCGGGCTGCCCTCGACCTGATCGCGGCGAAGGGCTTCTCGCACGTGACAGTCGAGGACATCGCTGCTGCCGCGGACGTCTCGCCGCGAACCTTCTTCAACTACTTCCCGTCCAAGGAAGCGGTGCTGTTCGGGACGGATCCTGGCCGGGCCGAGGAGGTACGCGCGCGCCTAGTCCATGAGCTGGCCGGGCTCAGCGCCCTTGAGGCGCTCCGTCAGGTTCAGGTCGAGCACGCCCGCAAGCTGGCCGACGAGCTCGCGGAGCTGAGCGGCGACCCGGTCGGCTGGGCCAGGCAGATGAAGGCCGCGCAGACCGATCCCCAGCTGCGGGCGGCGCAGGCCGCGCACATGGCCCAGCTCGAATCGGGCTTCGCCAGCGCGCTGGCAGAGCGGCTCGGTACTGACCTTGACCACGATCCCTACCCCATGCTGCTGGCCTGCGCGGCCACCGGCATCCTTCGGGCCACCATGTCGTTCTGGGTCGCTTCCGGTGGCGCGGTGCCGCTGGAACAGCTCACCGACGCCGCCTACCAGGCGCTGGCCGACGGGCTGCCGGAGCACAGCGCGGTGAGCGGCCTGGCTCCGCAGGCGGTATCCGGGGGACTCGTCATTCCGAATTCCGTACCGAGCTACGCAGGTCCACCAGGAAGGACACCATCAGATGAGCTTGTCTAGCCCCGCCGGGGAGACATCACCGGGGCAGACCGGAGTTAATGGCGTCGCAGCCGCAGTGGCGAACGGGCCGGGCGACGGCAACGGCGCGCGGCCCGACCTCAGCCACCGCGCGGTGCTGCTGATCATCGGCGCGCTCATGCTCGGCATGCTGCTCGCGGCCCTCGATCAGACCATCGTCTCGACGGCGCTCCCGACGATCGTGGGTGACCTCAGGGGCGGCTCGCATATCGCCTGGGTCATCACCGCGTACCTGCTGGCCACGACCGTTTCGACACCGCTGTGGGGCAAGCTCGGCGACCAGTACGGCCGGAAGATCTTCTTCCAGGCTGCGATCGTGATCTTCCTGGTGGGCTCGGTCTTGTCCGGCCTCAGCCAGTCCATGATCGAGCTCATAGCGTTCCGCGCGTTGCAGGGCCTCGGCGCCGGCGGCCTGATGGTCGGCGCGCAGGCGATCGTCGGCGACATCGTCTCGCCACGCGAGCGAGGCCGCTACGTCGGCCTGTTCGGTGCCGTCTTCGGTGTGTCCAGCATCGTCGGGCCGCTGCTGGGCGGTGTCTTCGTCGACAACCTGACCTGGCGCTGGATCTTTTACATCAACGTGCCGATCGGCATCATCGCGCTCATCGTGGTGGCCATCCAGGTGCCGGGCACCCTCAGCCGCGTGCACCACGTCATCGACTACATCGGCTCGATCGTGCTAGCCCTCGCGGCTACCTCGTTCATCCTGCTGACCAGCCTGGGCGGCACGACCTATGCCTGGGGCTCAGCGCCGATCTGGATCCTCGGAGTCTGCGGCGTGCTGCTTGTCGGCGTGTTCGTGCTGGTCGAGCGGCGGGCGAAGGAGCCCGTACTGCCACTGCACCTGTTCCGGATTCGCGCTTTCTGGGTGACCAGTGTCGTCGGCTTCATCGTGGGGTTCGCGATGTTTGGCGCGATCACTTATCTGCCGGCGTTCTTCCAGGTCGTCCGCGGTGTCTCGCCCACGCTGTCCGGCGTCCAGCTGCTGCCCCTGATGGCCGGGCTGCTGCTGGTGTCAATCGGGTCCGGCCAGGTCATCAGCAGGACCGGCAAGTACCGGTTCTGGCCCATCGCCGGAACGGCGACGATGACAGTCGGCCTGTACTTGCTATCGCTGATGGGCGTCAGCACGCCTTACGGCCTGGACTTCCTTTACATGCTCGTGCTCGGCATGGGCATCGGCGGCGTCATGCAGGTGCTCGTCATCATCGTGCAGAACGCGGTACCCCATTCCGAGCTAGGGGTGGCCACTTCAGGTGCGACATTCTTCCGGTCGATCGGCGGCTCGTTCGGAACGGCGATATTCGGTGCCATCTTCGCTAACGTCCTGGTCGGGAATCTGACCCGGCACCTGCACGGCGTGCATCTTCCGGCGGGCTTCTCCAGCGCAAACGCCACGCCGGCGCTGCTGTCGCAGCTGCCGGCCGCGATCCATCAGGGCTTCGTGGCGGGTTACGCCGAGTCGATCCAGACCGTCTTCATCGTGGCCGTCCCGATCGCGGCGCTAGCCTTCCTGGCTTCCTGGCTGATCCCGCAGCTCGAGCTCAGGAAGTGGCCGTCGGCACCGGAAGCACCGGATGCCGGGCTGGCTACCGGCGAGAGCCTGGAACTGGTCCTGGCGGACGGGCTCGAGGCGGACTCGGCAGGCGACTGATCCCGCTACCTGAGCCCACCGGGTCACACTGGGCTGATGATCGGGCGATACCCCGTCGGGCGACGGAGGAGGCAGCGTGGCGCGTACATCCGGGCAGCCAGGTGCGGCTCCAGCACACCCGCTGGACCCGCTCAGCGCCGATGAGATCAGCCGGGTCGCGGCCACGTTACGGTTCCGGCAAGGTCTAGACGCGCACTGGCGCTTCGCTTCCATCGAGCTAGCCGAGCCGGCCAAGGACGAGCTGGCTGCCGGCGCTGACGGCATCAGCCGGAAGGCGCGGGTGGTGTGCTGGAACACCGCCGACGGGCAGGCCTACCGCGCGCTGGTCGGGCTCGCCGACGACACCGTGATGCGGTGGGAGCAGCTGCCCGGCCAGCAGCCGAACATGACGGTGGACGAGTGGCATGAGTGCGATCACATGCTGCGCGGTCATCCGGCGCTGGTCGCGGCACTTGCGGCCCGGGGCATCACCGACCTCAGCCGGGTGCTGACCGACGTCTGGGCCTACGGCGCCGAACTGGTGCCGGACCGGTTCCGCGGCTTGAGGCTGGGCTGGGCCGACGTATGGGAACGGGGCAGCACCGACGGCAGTCCCTATGCCCACCACATCACCGGGCTGCATCCGGTCGTCGACCTGAACCGGATGGAGCTGCTCGAAATCGAGGACAGCCGGGATGCCGAGGGCGGCGCTGGCCGGCCAGCGGTGACGGGCGAGTACCTGCCCAGGCTGATCCCGGCGCAGCTGCGCGAGGTCCGCCCGCTGCACGTGACTCAGCCCGCTGGTGTCTCCTTCAGCCTGGACGGGCGACTGCTGCGCTGGCAGAACTGGCAGCTGCGGCTTGGCTTCAACCACCGCGAGGGCCTGGTCCTGCACACCGTCGGCTTCGTCGACGGCGGGCGACTGCGGCCGGTCGCGCACCGGATGTCGTTCGCCGAGATGATCGTGCCGTACCGGGATGCGACCGCTGATCACTACCGGCGCACCGCATTCGACATTGGCGAGTGGGGCCTGGGGTTCATGACCACCTCGCTCGAACTCGGGTGCGACTGCCTGGGCGAGATCCGCTACCTGGACGCCGTGCTGCACGACTCACGCGGCGAGCCGCGCACCATTCGCAACGCGATCTGCGTCCACGAAGAGGACGACGGCATCCTGTGGAAGCACGTCGATGAGCGCACCGGCGCCGAGGTGCGCAGAGCGCGGCGGCTGGTGATCTCGTTCCACGTGACAGTCGCCAACTACGAGTACCTGATCTACTGGCGCTTTTACCAGGACGGCAACATCGAGTGCGAGGTACGGGCGACCGGGATCATGGTCACCTCGTTCTTCCCGCCCGGTCGCCAGCCGGCCACCGGCGCGCTGGTCGACAAGCGCACCTACGCGCCCTATCACCAGCATTTCATCGTGGCCCGGCTGGATCTGGATGTGGACGGACCGCAGAACACGGTGTTCGCGTCCGAGTCGCGGGCCGTCGCGGCCGGGCCTGGCAACCCCCATGGTCTCGCGCTGGTCACCGATGAGACGCCACTGCGCACCGAGTCCGAGGGCAAGCAGGACGTCAGCTGGCAGACCCAGCGCAGCTGGAAGGTGGCGGCGTCGGCGGCACGAAACGGGCTGGGCCTGCCGCCGGCCTACAAGCTCGTGCCGGGCGGCAGCTTCCCGCCGATGATCGATCCGGCGTCGCCGGTGCGCAAGCGAGCAGAGGTCATCGGCCATACGCTCTGGGTCACGCCGTATCACCCGGAGGAGCGCTGGCCGTGCGGCGAGTTCCCGAACCTGAGCGCAGCCGACAGCGGACTGCCAGTGTGGACCGCGGCGGACCGGCCGATCGCGGACACCGACGTCGTGCTCTGGTATGTCTTCGGGCTGCATCACATCACCAGGCCGGAGGACTGGCCGGTGATGCCGGCCGACCGCACCTCGTTCTGGCTGAAACCGTGGGGATTCTTCGACCGGAACCCGGCGCTCGACGTGCCGCCGAGTCCGCATCAGCACTGACTCCCCGCTAGATTGCCATGCCATGACAAGCGATCCGGCCGGGCAGGATGCCGTGGAGATTTACACCGACGGCGCGTGCAGCGGCAACCCTGGTCCGGGCGGCTGGGGGGCGCTGCTCAGCCACCGGGGCAAGACCAGGGAACTATGCGGCGGCGAGGCTGCGCCGACTACCAACAACCGGATGGAGCTGATGGCCGCCATCCAGGCGCTGGAAGCCCTGACCCGGCCCGCTTCCGTCCGCCTGCACACCGACAGCAGTTACCTGCGGAACGGGATCACGAGCTGGCTGCCGAGCTGGAAGCGCAACGGCTGGCGCACGGCGAGCAAGCAGCCGGTGAAGAACGAGGACCTATGGCGGCGCCTGGACGCCGCCGCGGCGCGCCACGACGTGCAGTGGCTCTGGGTCAAGGGGCATGCCGGGAATCCGGGTAACGAGCGCGCTGATGCGCTAGCCAACCGCGGCCTGACCGAGGCCGTCGCGGCGTCCCGCAGCCACTCGCGGTAAAAGGAAAACTCGCCCTGGCGAGGCAGCTGCTTCGCCAGGGCGAGCCCGATGACCGGTCCCCCCCGGATTCATCTCAATGGGTCCCCCACTACAGAGGATGACACAGCGACTACAGACGGTTGTAGCCGGGGTGGTTGTTTGGTCAATTACCTTCGGGGAGGCGGATCGAGATCCGCCGCGACGCCAACTCGCATACCGGACCCGGCACCATTCGCGGTGCGACGACAGGTACCTAGCCCTGCGTACCGCCAGAGACTGCCGGACCTGATCCAATAGAGCGCATGGACCGCCTGGACCGGCAGCTGACATTCATTGCGGAGGCAGGCCGGCTTCGGGGCGTGGACCGCAAGACCGTGCTCATCGACCTAGCCCGGCGGGAGAATTCGGCCGAGCACTCCTGGCATCTCACCGTGATGGCGATCGCACTCGCTGAATACGCTCCGGCGGGCACAGACCTGACCAGGGTCGCGTCGATGCTTGCAGTGCACGACCTCGTCGAGGTCGACGCCGGCGACTTGTTCGTATACGCCGGAGATGCTGCGCAGGCGAGGCAGCGCGCGGCCGAGCGGGCCGCCGCCGAACGGATCTTCGGCCTGCTGCCGGCCGACCAGGCGGCCGTCCTCCGGGAGCTCTGGGAAGAATTCGAGGAACGGCGAAGTCCGGAGGCTAGGTTCGCCAGGGCGCTTGACCGGCTCGCGCCGATGCTGGAGAACGTGAAGGCCGGCGGGGAACCTGGCAGGAGCTCGGCATCAGTGCCGATCAGGTGCTGGCCAAGGTGGCCCTGATCGAGGACGGCTCGCCCGAGCTCGGACGGTTCGCGCGGTCGATGATCGGCCAGGCCGTGCGTAACGGGATGCTCGCTCCGGCACCGGAACCGGCACCGGAGCCATCAGCCGGGCCCGACGCCAGCCTGTCGCGGGACGCAGCCAGCCCGCCGTCAGGCAGCGGCTGAGGTGCGGGCCGAGCGCCGGGCAGTAGCGGCGGTCTTCCTGTCGGTCGGCGCCTGGACCGGCACCTACGTGTCCCGGCTGCCGTGGATCGCCGGCCGATTGCATTTGTCCAGCGGCATCCTCGGCATGATCGGGCTGGCCGCTGGCGTTGGTGCCGTGACCACGATGCCGTTCGCCGCGCGGTTCGTGCATGCGCATGGCGCTAAGGCTGCTACCAGGGTGCTCGTCGGCTGCTCTGGTGTCGTACTGGTGCTTCCGGCGCTGGCACCGAACGCCGTGCTGCTCGCTATCGCGCTGCTCATCGGGGGCGCGATTGTCGGAAACACGGACACCGCCATGAACGTGCAGGGTGTCGCGGCCGAGCGAAGGATCGGCAGGTCGATCATGTCGGGACTGCACGGCATGTGGAGCGCCGGTGTCGTGGTGGGCGCTTTCGCCGGAGCCCTCGCAGCACGTGAGCAGATCGACCCGCGGATGCAGTTCGCGGTGATGGGTACCCTCATCGCGGCCGTGGGGGTCACCGCAACCTTCTGGTTCACCGACGAGCCACGTCCGGCTCGCCGTACCGACCGGGCCGCCAGCGCTACCGAGGAGCCGGCGGTTCCGGTCTTCGCCTGGCCGCGCGGCCTGGCCCTGCTGCTCGGACTGATGGCGTTCGCGGCCATCTTCGTGGAATTCACCGCCAACGACTGGTCGGCCTTGTTCATGCGCTGGGAATTGCATGCCAGCCAGGCAACAGCGGCCGCGGCCACGGGCGTGTTCGCGCTCACCATGGCGGCAGGCCGGCTGTCCGGCGACGCGGTCATCAGGCGGCTGGGCGCCGAGCGGTCAGTGCGCATCAGCGGCTTGATCGCGACCGCCGGCAGCCTCCTGGTCGCGGTCGCGCCTGGCCCGGTACTGGCATTCGCCGGGTTCATGCTGGTCGGCATCGGCGTCGCCGTGGTGGTACCGCTGGTCTTCGGTGCGGCCGGCCGCTGCCCGCCCGCCCCGGCTATCAGCATCGCGGGAGTGGCTACGCTCGGCTACGGGGCGGGCCTGGCCGCGCCAAGCATGATGGGCGGCGTCGCCGATGCGTTCTCCCTCCGGGCGGCCTTTGCGGTGGCGTCCCTGATTGCGCTTGCGGTCGCTGCCGGAGCCGGGCTGCTGGCCGCCGACGCAAGCCCGGACGCAGGTGTGCGGGCGAACGCGGTGCGAGCGTTCAGAAGAAGATCAGCTTGACGGCCGAGATGACGCCGATCACGACGACGAAGATCCGCAGCGCCACCGGTGGCAGCCGCCTGCCATACCGTGCTCCGACCACGCCGCCCAGTGTCGAGCCGATGGCGATGAGCAGCACGACCAGCCAGTCCACGTGCGCGAAGGCGATGTAGACAATAGCTGCCGTGCCGTTGACCACGGTGACCAGAACATTCTTCGCGCCGTTGACGCGCTGCAGGCTCTCGTCCAGGAAGGTGCCGAGCAGGCCGATGACGAGCACGCCCTGGGCTGCTCCGAAGTAGCCGCCATAGGCGGCCGACGCGAAGACGCCGGCGCCGAGAACCAGGCCGGTGCGCTCCTTGTCCGAAGCCGCAGCGGTCGCCTGGCTGGCCCGCTGCTGTCGTCGTGCGGTGATCCGGCGGCTGAGCCAGGGCTGTATCACGACCAGCATGCACGAGATGAGTATCAGCACCGGGACGATGACCTGGAACGATGACGACGGCAGCGTGAGCAGCGCAGCCGCGCCGACCACTGAGCCAGCGGCTGCGATCACGCCGAGCCGGATCAGCCGGCGGCGCTGGCCTTCCAGTTCCCGGCGGTACCCCACGGCGCCGCTGACGTTGCCCGACACCAGGCCGATGTTGTTCGACACATTGGCGACGACGGGCGGGAGGCCGAACGCAAGCAGCGTCGGAAAGGTAATGAGCGATCCGGAGCCGACGACGGCGTTGACCGCACCTGCGGCTCCGCCCGCTGCGAAGATCGCCAGTGCCTCAGCCGGGCCCACGTATTCCCTGCATGCCGATGATCGTAGAGGAGGCTACTCAGACCCGGTCAGATCGGGGCAGCTGCAGGTCACGGGAGCGGCACGGCGCGCGCGGACCAGCGCGATGCCCGGCGCTCGACGCTCAGCGGGACGCCGAAGCAGCGGGATAGATTCCGCTCGGTAAACACCTGCGCCACCGGGCCCGCAGCCAGCACCGCACCCTTGCGCAGCAGCATCGCGTGCGTGAACCCCGCAGGCACTTCCTCGACGTGGTGGGTGACCAGCACCATCATCGGCGACCGCGGATCGCGAAGCAGCTCGGCGATGCGCTGCACGAGGTCCTCACGGCCGCCCATGTCGAGCCCGGCGGCTGGCTCGTCGAGCAGCAGCAGCTCGGGGTCAGCCATCAGGGACCTGGCGATCTGGACGCGCTTGCGCTCGCCTTCCGACAGCGAGGAGAACCGTCGCCTGATCAGGTGCGCGCAGCCAAGCGCGTCCAGCAACTCGACCGCCCTGGTGACGTCGAAGGAGTCATAATCCTCGGCGTTCCGGCCGAGTATTCCGTACGACGCGGTGAGCACCAGGTCGATCACCTTCTCGCCATGCGGCACCTGGTCGGCGATCACTGCGCTCGACATGCCGATCCTGGTCCGCAGGTCAGCGATGTCCGCCTCATGCAACGGCTCGCCGAGCACCGCCACGGTCCCCTGAGTCGGCGCCAGCAAGGTCGCGGCGACCTGCAGCAGCGTCGTCTTGCCCGCGCCATTCGGCCCGATGACCACCCAGCTCTCGTCGCTGTGCGCAGTCCAGTTAATGTCCCGCAGCAGTGTCGACCTGTCGTACCGGACCGTTACCCCGCGCAGCCGGAGTACTTCAGCCGCCATCCAGTTCCCTTCGAGCGCCGTCGGTCTCAGCTCGAACTTACGGCATGGCCGCAGCTGCGGAGGGCCGGGCCAGCTAACCCTGCAGACGCACGGCAAGGAGGGCGGCCTGCGTCCGGTCGGCGACGCCGAGCTTGGCAAGCACCGCGCTCACATGCGTCTTGACGGTCTTCTCCGACACGCTGAGCAGCCTGGCGATCTCGCGGTTGGAGCGGCCGTCGGCGAGCAGCGCCAGTACCTCACGCTCCCTGACGGTCAGCGCCGCGAGACCGCGGGCGCCGAGGGCCGGCCGCGCTGCCACCAGACTCGCGGCCTCCGGCGCCAGCACTGTATGCCCGTCGTGCACCGACCGGATTGCCCGTACCAGCGCATCGGGGTCGACGTCCTTGTACAGGAAGCCGGCCGCACCGGCCTGGAGTGCCACCGCCGGACCAGTAGGCCCGGCCGCGCTCGTCAGCACGAGGGTCTTGGTGCGCAGACCGCGATCGCGCAGTTCAGCCAGCACGCCGAGGCCGTCGAGCCCGGGCAGCTTCAAGTCGAGCAGCAGCACGTCCGGATCGTGCGCTACGGCGAGGCTGACGGCCTCGGCGCCGTTTGCTGCCTGGCCGACCAGCGCGATGTCGTCCTGCACCTCCAGGAGCACGGCCAGGCCCTGCCTGACCACCGGATGGTCGTCGGCAATCAGCACGGTGATGACCTCAGTCATGGCGAGCCGCCAGGTCCGGCCCGCGCCGGGGTCGCCGGCACGCTGAGCCGGACGGTGGTTCCGCTGCCCGGCGCGGAGGTGACCATCAGCCTGCCGCCAGCAGCAGACGCGCGTTCGCGCATCGAGGCGAGTCCGAGGCCCGACCGGATCGTCGCCACGTCGAAGCCGGTGCCGTTGTCACGGACCTCCAGCACCACCCGGCCATGGTTGCTGGCCAGCGACACCGCTACGGTCGGGCTGCCGGAGTGACGCAGCGCATTGCCGATGGCCTCCTGCGCGACCCGGTAGATCACGGTCTCGCGCTGTGGGTCCAGCGCAGGCAGTTCGCCGGCCTGCACCCGGACCTCGGCTCCGAAGGTACGCCCGGCCAGTGCGGCGTAACCGCGCACCGAGCCCGCCAGGCCGCCGGCCGCGAGTTCGGGTGGCGCCAGGCCGTCGATGACCGCGCGCAGCTCGGCATGGGCCTGGCCAGCCAGATCCGCCACGCTGCCGATCTCCTCGACTGCCCGGGCCGGGTCGCGACCCACCAGCACTGCGGCCGCCCTGGCCTTAGCCCGGACGCTGAACAGCTTCTGCGAGACCGCGTCGTGCAGGTCCCTGGCCAGCCTGGCGCGTTCCTGCAGGACCGACAGCTCACGGCCGCGCTCGTACAGCCGGGCGTTGGTCAGCGCGATCGCGGCATGCGCGGCGAACAGGCTGACAAGCTGCTCGTCACGGTCGGTAAATCCGCCCGGCTCGATCTTGCAGGCCGCGAAGATGAAGCCCAGCACCTGCTTGCCGTCCCGGATCGGGACGCCGAGCACGTTGGTGAGCACGGGGTGCGCGGCCGGCCAGCCCCAGAAGCGCGGGTCGGCACGGATATCGGCGAGGCGCAGCGGCTTTCCCTCGCGCAGCATGACCGCCAGCATGCCGTGCTGACGGGGCAGCGGACCAATGGCCGCCTGCTCGCGTGCGGTCAGTCCGTCAACCACGAACTCAGCGAACGTGCCGGCCTCGCCGGGCACACCAAGAGCCGCATACCGCGCGCCCGCCAGCGACCGGGCTGACCGCACGATCATCTGCAGCACATCGCGGACCGAGAGCTGGCTGGCCACCGCCAGCACGACCTTGCTGACGTGCTGGAAGATCTCGTCCTGACCGGCTGGTGTCCCCGGACCGGTGTGCTGGCCCATGTCATGACGGTACCGGCCGGGCACGCGACGCGGATCGGGCGCTGGTCCTAGGCCTAAAGGCGCAGGCCTGTCCGGGCCGGCGGCCGATGCACCGGCGGCCGGCGGTGCCTAGCGTCGAAGCCATGACCAATTCCGGAGTAGCAATCGTGACCGGAGCCTCCCGTGGCCTTGGCCTCGCCCTGGCGGGCGGCCTGGCAGCCGCGGGCTACAAGCTCATCATCGACGCACGCGACGGCGCGGCACTCGAGGTCGCCGCCGCCGAAATCCGCGCCCAGCATGACCTGTCACGCCGTGCCCTGCTGGCGCTGCCAGGTGACATCACCGACGCCAGCCACCGGTCGGCGCTCGCCGAGGCAGCGGCCGAGCTTGGCGGAGCTAGCTTGCTGGTCAACAACGCGGGCACGCTCGGGGCCAGCCCGCTGCCACCGCTCGCCGGTTACCCGCCCGCAGCACTGCTGGACTTGTTCGAGGTCAACGTGGTCGCTCCGGTCGCGCTGACCCAGCTGGTGCTGCCCGACCTCCGGGCCCGCGGCGGGGCGGTGCTGAGCATCACCTCGGATGCCGCCGTCGAGGCTTACGCGGGCTGGGGCGGGTATGGCGCCGCCAAGGCTGCGCTAGAGCAAGCGTGCAACGTGCTGGCCGCGGAGGAGCCCGCGGTGCGCGTCTGGTGGGTGGATCCTGGCGATATCCGCACCCGGATGCACCAGCAGGCCTATCCCGGCCAGGACATCTCGGACCGGCCGTTGCCGGCCAGCGTCCTGCCGGGCTTCCTCCGGCTGATCGGCGAGCGGATGCCGAGCGGGCGGTACCGGTCTGCGGAGCTCATGCCCGCGGGGGCGGTGTCATGACTGCGTCGCTGGATGTCGCGGCCGCATCGCTGGAACTCCCGGCCGCCTGGCTGCGGCCCGACCTTGAGGCCCACGAACCGCCGGAGGCCAGCGGCAGGACGAGGGACGCGGTCCGGCTGCTGATGAGCCGGACCGCGACCGGCGAGCTGAGCCATCACGCCTTCCGCCAGCTGCCCGACCTGCTCCTGCCCGGCGACCTGCTGGTGGTCAACAACTCGGCCACCTTGCCCGCCGCAGTGGCCTTGCCGGACCAGCTCAGCGTGCATTTCTCTACCGCGATGCCCGATGGCGACTGGCTGGTGGAGCTGCGGTCCGGGCACGGCAGTGCCACCGTGCCATTCGGCGGCGGCACGTCCGGCCAGCGGTTCTGCCTGCCCGGAGGTGCCGTGCTGACGCTGACAACGCCGTTCAGCGGACGGTTGTGGCGCGCCCGGCTCTCTACTGCGGTGATTCCGTATCTGGTCAAGTACGGGGCACCGATCCGGTATGCCTACGTTCCGGCGCGCTGGTCGATCGACGCCTATCAGACGGTGTTCGCTATCCGGCCCGGCAGCGCGGAGATGCCGAGCGCGGCGAGGCCATTCACGGCGGAGATCGTGACCAGGCTCGCTGCACGCGGCGTGACCATCGCTCCGGTGACCTTGCACACCGGTGTGTCCTCGCTGGAGGGCCACGAGGATCCGTATCCGGAGAGCTACGAGGTGCCCGCGCCGACGGCGCGGCTGGTGAATCTGACCCGGCAGTCCGGCGGGCGGGTGATCGCAGCAGGGACGACCGTCGTGAGGGCACTGGAATCCGCGGCACTGGCATCCGCGGCACTGGCATCCGCGGCGCCGGGATCCGCAGCCGCGGGGCGCAGGCCCGATCACCGTGGCCCCGTCGTCGCCTCGGCCGGATGGACATCGCATGTGGTGACGCCTCAGACGGGGGTGTCGGCAGTGGACGGGCTGCTCACCGGCCTGCACGAGCCGCGCTCTACGCACCTGTGGATGCTGGCCGCGTTTGCCCCGGCCGGATTGCTCGGCCGTTGCTACCAGGAGGCAGCTGACCGCGGCTACCGCTGGCACGAGTTCGGCGACGTGCACCTGCTGCTGCCCTAGCAGGCTGCCCTAGCAGGCAGCCGCAGTCCACCGGGCGGCACCGGGTCCGCGAGATGCCGGTGCCGCGAGGCGCTGGTTCCGTGCGATACCCACGGCCGGCCCGGCTGCACCCGGTCGGCGGCCGGCGAGCGCCGGTCGGTAGCGTTAACAGCGCGATGTCCGGTCCGCAGATCACGCTGCTGGTGACCCTGACAGGCCGCGACAGGCCGGGGGTTACCTCTCGCCTGTTCACCGCGCTAGCTGGCCATGAGCTCACGGTCATCGACGTCGAGCAGGTCGTCATCCGCGGCCGGCTGGTCCTCGGCGTGCTGCTGGCCTGCGCCGCTGCCCCGGACCTGACCGCCATTCACCACCAGGTCACCAGCCTGGCCGCGGACATGGGCATGGACGCCGAGATCACTACCGGCTCAGGCGAGCCGCTGCAGCGGCTTCGGGGCAGGCTGCACGTGACTGTCCTCGGGCGGCCTCTTGAGCCGTCGGCGATCGCCTCAATCGCCGGCCGGATCGCCGCCAGCGGCGCCAACATCGACAGGATCACCAGGCTGGCCAGCCGCCCCGTTACCTGTCTAGAGTTTGAGGTTTCCGGTGCCGACCCGGTTTCATTGCGAGCGACGCTGGCCCGCGATTCGGTCGAGCTTGGCGTGGACGTTGCCGTGCAGCCTGCCGGGCTGCACCGGCGGGCCATGCGGCTGGTGGTGATGGACGTCGACTCCACGCTGCTGCAGGACGAGGCTATCGAATTGCTGGCAGCGCGCGTCGGCTGCCAGGCCGAGGTGGCGGAACTGACCACCGCGGCGATGCGCGGCGAGATCGATTTCGCGACGGCGCTCCGGCGGCGGGTGGCGCTGCTTGCGGGACTGGACGCGGCCGTCATCGACGACGTCCTTACCGGGCTGCGGCTGGCGCCAGGCGCTCGGACGCTAATCCGGACGCTCAGGCGGCTCGGATACCGGTGCGGCGTCGTAAGCGGCGGGTTCACCCAGGTCACCGACTGGCTCACCGTGGAGCTCGGGCTGGACTTCGCCGAGGCAAATACCCTCGGCATCGCCGACGGCAAGCTCACCGGGCGCGTCGTCGGCCCGGTCGTGGACCGCGAGGGCAAGGAGCGCGCGCTGCGCCGGTTCGCGGCCGAAGCCGGCGTCCCGCTGAGTCAGACAGTAGCCGTCGGCGACGGCGCTAACGATCTCGACATGATCTCGGCTGCCGGGCTCGGCGTCGCGTTCAATGCGAAACCAGCGGTACGGGACGCGGCTGACACCTCACTCAGCGTGCCGCACCTGGACGCGATCTTGTACCTGCTCGGGATCTCGCGTGACGACGTGGAAGCGGCCGACGCCGAGGACATTGCGTGGCCGGCGGCCGACCCGGAGGATGCGCCGGCCCGGCCGGCGCACCGCTAGGAATCCGGTCCAGCGGCCGCGTGCGGCGACCACGACGCGACGACCTCGCCGTCGCCAGGGGACAAGGCGGACCACTGGTCCGGCAGCGCGATGACGGCAATCGCGGCGGTGGGGAAGTCTGGCTCATCGCCAGTCAGCAGCCCGACCAGGCCAGCCGCAGTCGGGTTATGCCCGATGTACATGAGCGTGCGCACGCTGGCCGGGGTTTGCCGGATGATCTCGACGACATCCTCGCTGGCTGCTTCGTACAGCCGCCGGTCGGCGGCGAACGCTGGCCGTCCGCCAACCGCCGCAGCAACGTACTGCCAGGTCTGCCGGGTTCGCCGGGCGGCCGAGCAGATCACCGCATCCGGCCGGAAGCCGGCCACGGCAAGCCACTCACCGGCCGCAGTGCTATCGCGCCGACCGCGCGGCCGGAGAGCACGCTCAAAGTCAGGACCGCCTGGCAGCTCGCCTGCCTTCGCGTGCCGCATCACGATCAGCTGCCACCCGTCCTGCATGCCACCATCGTCCGCCTGATCGGCTGCCTAAGGCTGGCGGCGCGCGGAGGCGGCACAGGGTTAGCTGCCGGAAGACGTCAAGCGGGCGGCAGGACCCCGTCAGGACCTGCCGCCCGCTGCTAGTGCCAGCTGCCCCGCTGGAGGGCTACTGGCCTGGTCAGGCGGCCACCTTGTCGGCAGGCACCTCGGTTGCCGCGTCGCCGCCGCTGATCGAGGTCGAGCGGCGCTTGGAGACGATGATCGCCGTTACCACGATGGCGAAGGCGACGATGGCGACCGCGGCCCGCAGTCCCAGGTTGCCGCTGTACTCGACCACGCTGGTGGCGATCAGCAGGGATACCAGGTTCATCACCTTGATGAGCGGGTTAATCGCCGGGCCGGCGGTGTCCTTGAACGGGTCACCGACGGTGTCGCCGATGATCGTGGCCTCGTGCGCCTCGGAGCCCTTGCCGCCATGGTGCCCGTCCTCGACTAGCTTCTTGGCGTTGTCCCAGGCGCCGCCAGAGTTAGCCAGGAAGACTGCCATCAGGGCGCCAGCCGCGATGGCTCCGGCCAGGTACGAGCCCAGCGGCGCGTAGCCGAACGCGAAGCCAACGGTAATCGGCATCAGCACGGCCAGCAGGCCGGGTGTGGCCAGCTCGCGCAGCGAGTCCCTGGTGCAGATGTCGACGACCCGCCCGTACTCGGGTTTCTCGGTGTAGTCCATGATGCCGGGGTGATTGCGGAACTGCTCCCTGACCTCGAAGACAACTCGTCCGGCGGCCCGGCCGACCGCCATGATCAGCAGTCCGGCGAAGAAGAACACCACCGATGCGCCGATGATCAGGCCGAACAGGTCGTTCGGCGCGTCGATGCCCAGGTTGAATCCGGCCAGGTGCTTGACCGCCAGCTCCAGCGTGACCTGAGTACGGAACGCGCCGAACAGGGCGGTCGCGGCTAGCACGGCCGTCGCGATCGCGATGCCCTTGGTGATGGCCTTGGTGGTGTTGCCGACGGCATCGAGCTTGGTGAGCACCTGCGCGGCATCGCCCTCAACCTCGCCGGACATCTCGGCGATGCCCTGCGCGTTGTCCGACACAGGCCCGAAGGTGTCCATGGAGACGATGACCCCGACCGTGGTCAGCAGTCCGGTTCCGGCCAGGGCAACAGCGAACAGTGCGATCGTCGGGTTGCCAGTGCCGAGCAGGAACGCGCAGTACACGGCGCCGCCGATCAGCAGCGCCGAGTACACCGCTGACTCAAGCCCGACCGCGATGCCGGCCAGGATCACGGTGGCGGGCCCGGTCAGCGAGCTCTCGCCGATTTCCTTAACCGGCCGCCGGTTGGTCTCGGTGAAGTAGCCGGTCAGCAGCTGGATCGCGCTGGCCAGCACAAGCCCGACCAGGACGGCCCCGATGGCCAGCAGTCGCGGGTTGCCTTTGTGCTGCGCGATCGCCAGGGAGACGTTATGCAGCCCGCTGAACTTCGACGGCAGGTAGATGAACGCGGCAATGACGACCAGCACCAGCGAGATGATCGCGGAGGCGAAGAAACCGCGGTTGATTGCGGTCATGCCGCTGCGGTCGTTCTTGCGCGGAGCGACGATGAAGATGCCGAATACCGCCGTGATGACGCCGATCATCGGCACGATGAGCGGGAAGACCAGGCCCTCCGAGCCGAAGGCGACCTTGCCCAGGATGAGGGCAGCGACCAGCGTGACTGCGTAGGACTCAAACAGGTCAGCGGCCATGCCCGCGCAGTCACCCACGTTGTCGCCGACATTGTCGGCGATGGTGGCCGCGTTCCGCGGGTCGTCTTCAGGGATGTGCTTCTCCACCTTGCCGACCAGGTCAGCGCCGACGTCGGCGGCCTTGGTGAAGATCCCGCCGCCAACCCGCATGAACATGGCCAGCAGGGCGGCGCCGAAGCCAAACCCCTCCAGCACGCTGGAGGCGTTGCCCTTGTAGATCAGGACGACTACGGCGGCGCCGAACAAGCCAAGCCCGACAGTGAACATGCCAGCCACGCCGCCGGTACGGAAGGCGATCCGCATGGCCGAGCGCTCGCCTGCCTCCTTGGCCGCGGCCGCGACCCGGACGTTGCCCCGGACCGCGAGCCACATGCCGGTGAACCCGGTGACAGCAGAGAACAGTGCGCCGACAAGGAAGAAGATCGAACGGCCGAACCGGACCGATTCACTGACTGCGGGCAGCACCAGCAGCACGAAGAAGATCAGGACGACGAACACGCCCAGGGTCCTGAACTGGCGCCGGAGGTAGGCCGCCGCGCCTTCCTGGACCGCCGTGGCGATCTCCTGCATCTTCGGCGTGCCCTGGCTGGCGGCCAGTACATCCCGGACCAGCCAGCCCGCGACGGCAAGCGCCATCAGCCCGACGACGGCGACCACGGCTACCCAGGCCAGGTTGCCGCCACTAACGGTAGCCGTGCCTCCCGCCAGGGCGAGGTTCTGCAACATCCGTCCTCCTTGACAGGGGATTACAAGCTAGTACCGAGCCGACGCGAATGGCATTGTTCCGGTGGCTTGGTTCGTAACGGTCCGGCGTCGGCCGCCGATGAGAAAGCAGGCCGACCCGAGCCGCGACGGTGCCGGGAGTCTACGCATCGATGTAAGCGGAAAGTAAACCGGGTGCCGTTACTTACGCAGTCGCGACAAATTTGTAACGTAACGGTGCCCTGCTGGTGACGGCCGCCAGCCTCGTCAGCCTGGTGGCAGGCCATGGCAACCCGGTTAACGCGCTCCGGCCGACGGCCAGCTCATCCTGATGCTGGTGCCAGCCGGGGTCTCGCTGATCTGGACGTCGTCTGCGAGGCCCTCGATGACGGCGATGCCGAGGGCGGCGGGCAGCCCGAAACCAGCCGGCTGGCTATCCTGCCCGCCGAGGGCCGCGACCGGCGCAGCCCGCCACGCACCACCAGCGGGCTCGCCCCGGGCCAGCGAACCGGTCGTCACCACGTCGGCGGCGCAGTTGTCGGTGACCTCGACCTCGAACCGGCCGGCCAGGTCGGTGAGTGCAAGCCGGACCGGCTCGGTCGGGCAGTACAGCTGGTGGCCTTCGACCGCGCGCGAGCACGCCTCGCCGACTGCGAGCCTGACCTCATCCAGCAGGGACTCGTCGACTCCGCTGCGCCTGGCCACGGCGGTCGCCACCAGCCTGGCCGTCCGGACATGCGCCGGCAGCGCGGTGAAGCTCAGCTCGACTGTTGCCATGTCGCTCTCGCCATCAGCCCCGGCAGCCTACTTCTCTGCCCGGCGGGCTGCGATGGCCTCGTCGACGGTGTCGTGAATACCGAAGACCTTAGTCAGCCCGGTAATCCGGAAAATCTTCAGAATCCGCTCCTGGGTGCAGACCAGGTCCAGCGACCCGTCGTGCGCCCGAACCCGCTTCAGCCCGCCAACGAGAACGCCGAGACCAGTCGAGTCGAGGAATTCGACCTTCTCCATATTGACCACGAGCTGATAGAAACGGCTGTTGACCAGCTCGATGAGCAGTTCACGCAAGCGCGGAGCGGTGTAGACGTCGATCTCGCCCTCAACATCGACGATCTCGATGCCATCCTTGCTGTGGTGGTCCAGCTTCAGATCCACAAATCCTCCAGCGCCAGTTACGGCGGTTATGTCCAGCTGCGGCTTGCTCGCCCGTCTCCCATGGCGGCAGGCCCTGTCGCGCATTCAACCACGCTCTGACGTTATTCCTATACCAGATCGGCGTCGCAGGCACCTTGCGACGTGCGACACACTGGGATCCGATGTCCTCGGTACCGCCGCTCGTGCCCGGCGAGCCGCTGTTTCCCGGCGCTGATCCGCGCCCGGCAGCGGCGATCCTCGCGGCTGGTGCGCGGGCAGGCAGGCTGACGTTCCGGACTGAGCTGCCGGGGCGACCCGGCATCCGCGCCGCCTGGCCGGACTGGCTGCCCGCTGATCTCATCGGCGCACTGGCGCGAACGGGGATCACGGCGCCCTGGCAGCACCAGGCCGAGGCGGCGGACCTGGCCAGGTCGGGGCGCAGTGTGATCATCTCGACCGGCACAGCCTCCGGCAAGTCGCTCGGTTACCTGCTGCCAGCGCTGACCGCGGTGCTTGACGGCGGCACCGCTCTCTACGTAGCGCCAACCCGCGCCCTGGCCGCCGACCAGCTCAAGCTCGTGCGGTCGCTCGGACTCAGCCGGGTACGCGCCGCGGTGGTCGACGGCGACACCACGTGGGCCGACCGGACCAGGGCGAGATCGCACGCCAATTACCTGCTCACCACGCCGGACATGCTGCACCACTCGCTGCTGCCGCTGCATTCCCGGTGGAACGGGTTCTTCCGGAAGGTCCGCGTGGTCATCGTGGACGAGTGCCACACCTACCGAGGCGTGTTCGGGTCCCATGTCGCGCACGTACTGCGCCGGCTGCGCCGCGTCGTGTACCACCACAGTGGCGGCGAGCCGGTCTTCATCCTGGCTTCGGCCACGATCAGCGATCCGGCCAGGTGCGCGACCCGGCTCACCGGCAGGCCGGTAGCGGCCGTCAGCACCGACTCGGCGCCGCGTGCACCGCTGACCTTCGCGCTGTGGGAGCCGCCGCTGACGGGGGCGCGGGGTGAGGCGGGCGCACCGGTCCGCCGGGCCGCGACCAGCGAGGCCGCCCAGCTGCTGGCCGAGCTAGTCCGGTATGAGGTGCCCGCGCTGGCCTTCGTACGGTCCCGGCGCGGCGCGGAGTCGGTGGCTCTGTCGGCGCGCAGGCAGCTGACCGAGTCAGGCGCTGCCGAGCTGGCCGACCGGGTCGCGGCCTACCGATCCGGCTATCTGCCGGAAGAACGTCGCGCGCTCGAGGAGGCCCTGCGAACCGGCCAGGTCACCGGCCTGGCTGCCACCACGGCACTCGAACTCGGCGTCAACGTGACCGGCCTCGATGCGGTGCTCATGGCCGGATGGCCGGGCACCAGGGCAGCCCTCTGGCAGCAGGCCGGGCGGGCCGGGCGCGCGGGCCGGGAAGCGGTAGCGATCCTGATCGCCAGGGACGACCCGCTCGATACCTACCTCGTCCATCACCCGCAAGCGCTGCTCGGAGCTCCGGTTGAGGCAACCGTGCTCGACCCGGACAATACCTACGTGCTCGCGCCGCACCTGTGCGCGGCTGCGGCCGAGCTTCCGCTGACCGACCACGATCTGGACGCCTTCAGTGCCGCTGCTGGCACGCTGGCTGGCAGGCTGGCAGCCGACGGCCTGCTGCGACGTCGGGGCGGCCGATTGTTCTGCACCCGGCAGGGGCTCGGCATGCGGACCGGGCTGCGCGGGACCGACAGTGAGCCGGTGCGGATTGTCGAGCTTGGCACCGGGCGGCTGGTCGGAACGGTAGATGAGCCATCCGCGCATTTCCTTGCGCACACTGGTGCGGTCTATCCGCATCAGGGCGATATGTACCTAGTCAGCAAGCTTGACCTGGCCGACCGCATCGCGCTGGTCGAGCTAGCCGATCCCGGCTACGCGACCGTCACCAGAGAGCTCACCAGCGTCGCCGTCGAAACCGAGCTGACCAGGGCGGACTGGGGACAGGCCGAGGTGTGCTTTGGTGACGTGACGGTGACCAGGCAAGTCGTGTCCTACGCCCGCCGCAGTGCCGAGACGGGCCTGCTGATCGGCGAGGACGTTCTCGATCTGCCCGAACGCAGGCTGCCGACGAGGGCCGTCTGGTGGACGATCTCGGCCGCGCAGCGAGCCCGGCTGGCCGCGGCAGGTGTTGACCTGGCCGGCGCCGCGCATGCCGCCGAGCACGCCGCGATCGGCCTGCTCCCGCTGGTGGCTGCTTGTGACCGATGGGACGTCGGCGGGGTCTCGGCCGACTCGCACCCGGCCACCGGCAAGCTGACGGTATTCGTGTATGACGGCCACACTGGCGGTGCCGGATTCGCCGAGCGCGGCTTTGCCGCCGCCCGTGCGTGGCTTGCTGCCACCGCCGACGCGATTGAAAGCTGTGAATGCACGGCCGGATGTCCATCGTGCATTCAGTCGCCAAAGTGCGGCAATGGCAATCACCCGCTGGCCAAGGGCGACGCGGTAACGCTTCTTCGGTGCCTGCTGACCGGTGCGCCGCCCGCCAAATCCCGGCCCGAGCAGCAACCCCGGCCAGCGGCCGGGGTTGAGCCGAGACCGGCAAATCCTGCGGCGATTAACGACGGATCGATTAGCCACCCTGCGGCTAGCCAGGGAACGGGGTAGCCGCCGCCAGCCCTGTCCGGACGTCGCCGCGCGGACTGCTTCGCCCGGACCGCTTCGCCCGGACAACGCCGACTCTGTCCGGACATGGGGCGACCCCCGTCGGGGGGGAGAACGGGGGTCGCCAGACGGTCCGGCTCCGGGGGGGCAGAGCCGGGTCCGTTACTCAAGAAAGCCTAGTTGCAATCGGGGCAAGTTACCAGCCGGTCATGCCTAACCGCAAAGGGATCTGGTGTCTTCCCCTATGCTGCCGGACCGTGGGCGCATCCGTCGAGGGCAGCAGCGTAACTACTGCTGCTTTCTTTGACCTGGACAAGACCATCATCTCCAGGTCAAGCACGCTCGCCTTCGCGCCATCGTTTTACCGGCACGGGCTGATCACTCGCATTCAGGTACTGCGGGGTGCCTGCGCGCAATTGAGCTTTCGCCTCGGCGGCGCCGGGCATTATCAGATGGAACGGGTGCGTGACCAGGTCAGCGCGCTGTGCTGCGGCTGGCCGGCGGACAAGGTCGCGCAGATCGTGGCTGACAACCTGACGCAGATCATCGTCCCGTTCGTCTATGCCGGCGCGCGCAGCCTGCTGGAGAGCCACCAGCGAGATGGTCACGATGTGGTGATCGTCAGCACGTCCGGACAGGAAATCGTCGGGCCCATCGGCTCGATGCTCGGGGCCTCCGCGGTGATAGCGACCCGGCTGGGGGTGGCAGACGGCCGGTATACCGGCAGCGTCGATTTCTACGCCTATGGCCAGGCCAAAGCCGATCATGTCCGAGAACTCGCAGTTCAGCGGGGGTACCAGCTCAGCGAGTGCTACGCCTACAGCGACTCGATGACCGATTTGCCGCTACTGGAGGTAGTCGGCCACCCGCACGTGGTGAACCCCGATCGCAGCCTGCGCAAGATCGCCAGGCAGCGCGACTGGCCTGAGCTGGAGTTCAGCCTGCGCGGCCGACCGTAGGCCGAGGGCATGTGAACCGGGTAATCGATTCAGATAACGAATCGATTACGCTGCGGCCTTTCCAAAGCCGCCGCGGGCCAGTAGAAAGGAATCACGGACGGACACAGTCCGTACACGGCAGCCGGGTACCCACGCGCGACCAGCCGCGGGAGGCGTGCCGTGGCAGGCGAACTGGGCAGCAGCCTCGTCCGCCTACCACGGCAGAGAAGGTGCACGCTTGGTAGCCCGGCTTGACGTGTCTTGCGAGACGGCGCCCCGGAGCGGGGCGCCGTTTGCGCGTCCCGCCAGCCCCAGATTGTTACGCACGCCCTGCCTGGGCATGGCAGTCCGCGCCGAGCCCCCGGCCGGAAACGCCGGGACTAGCCCAAAATCCGCTCAAGGCGCCCCCATGGGAAGTGCGTGTTTTGCCAATTACGGGATGCCGGCTCCTGCCGCCATTGGGTATAAGCAAGACTTTGACTTAACAGCATGACGAGAAGGAGGCTCCTATGGCCGATCCGGCGGTCAGGCACACGTCCGCGACCGTGGCCGATCAGTCCATCGGCGACCTCGTGTCGGTAGCGGCCAGGGACATTTCCCAGCTCGTCCGGTACGAGCTGGATCTGGCCAAGCTGGAGCTCAAAGCCGACGCTAAGCGCCTTGGCATCGGAGCCGGCCTGCTCGGGGTGGCGGCATTCGCTGCCTGCCTGGTGCTGATGCTGCTCTGCTTCGCCTTCGCTTTCGGCCTGGTCGCGCTCGGCATCTGGGAATGGGCCGCGTTTCTCATCGTCGCCGGCACATGTGTCCTGCTTATCGCTGCCGCGGCGCTGATCGCGCTGCGGCTGGTGCGCAACGTCGACGGCATGAGCAAGACCAGGCGCAGCGTTGCCGACGGCCTTTCCGTGCTGCGCAGGCGGAAGTCAGGTCCGCCCGCGGCCAGGGCAACGGCCAAGACCGGATAACCATGACTCGCGGCAACGCCTCCATCTACATCAGCGGACCATGGTCGCACCGGTCGGTAAGCGCGAACGGAACGCGATTCCACGTGGCGGAGAGCGGCGACGGCCCGCTGGTGCTGCTGCTGCACGGCTTCCCCGAGTTCTGGTGGACCTGGCGACGGCAGCTCAGCTCCCTCAGCGCGGCCGGCTACCGCGTCGTCGCGCCAGACCTGCGCGGCTACGGCGGCAGTGACAAGCCACCGCGCGGCTACGACCTGGTGACCGCCGCGTCGGACGCCGCCGGGCTAGTGCGCTCGCTCGGCGAGGCCAACGCGATAGTGGTCGGCCATGACTGGGGCGGGCTGATTGGCTGGACGATGGCCGCTTATCATCCCAAGGTGGTCCGCCGGCTGGCCATCGTCTCGATGCCGCATCCGCTCCGGCTCCGGGCGGCCGCGCTGTCTGCCCCGGTCGCTCAGGCCAGGAGCATGTCCTACGCGCTGGGCTTCCAGCTGCCGATGCTGCCGGAACGGCGGCTGCTGAAGGACGGCGCTCGCCGCGTCGGCCGGCTGCTTGAAGCATGGTCAGGACCAGGCTGGCCCGACCCCGATACCGAGCGCCATTATCAGGACGCCATGAGCGTGCCGTCGGTGGCGCACTCCGCGCTTGAGTACCACCGCTGGTACCTGCGCTCCCGGTTCCGGCCCGACGGCATCCGCTACACCCGGATGATGCGGTCGTCAGTCCAGGCGCCGACACTGCACCTGCACGGTGCGCTCGACCCGTGCGTGCTGCCGAATGCGGCCCGCGGCTCCGGTGTGTACGTCGAGGCACCGTATCGCTGGCGCTTGCTGGACGGAGCCGGCCACTTCCCGCACGAGGAGGTGCCTGAGCGCTTCGACATGGAGCTCAGGTCGTGGCTGGCCGACCCAGAGCCGGAACGCTAACGGACCGGTATGACGCCACGAACTGGCCAGGACAGGACGGCAGCTGACGCGGCCGCCAGGGATCGCGACGCGGCCGGCCGGGCCAGGAACGCCAGGCCCCGTGACGCGCTGGGCAGGCCGCTGGGCCGGGACGCCGTATCGGGCCTGGCCCCGGCTGACGATGCCGCCCGGCCGCCCGCCGAAGCGCTTGCCACCGCCCAGCGCCTACTGGACCAGGGCCTGCCGTTTCATGCGCACGAGGTCCTGGAGACGGCGTGGAAGGCCGCGCCGCTGAGCGAACGCGACCTGTGGCAGGGTCTCGCGCAGGTCGCGGTCGGCCTGACGCACGCTCGCCGCGGCAATGTCCACGGCGCCGTAGCGCTGCTGGGCCGTGGTCGCGACCGGCTCGCCGGCTACCCGACGCCTGGCCCGCACGACGTGGACGTCAGCGGCATCCTGACCCGATGCGATGAGCTGGCGGCGCGGATCCGCAGCGCGGGGACGACCAGCCTGGCCGAAGCGGACCTGCAGGTGCAGCTCATCAGGCCAGCCCGCCAGCGCTAGCCCTGGCAGGCTTGGGTCGACACTGGTGCGTATCCGGTCGCGCCCGCGGCAGCGTCGCTGGCAACCTCGCCGGCCGTGAGCGCATAGCCGGTACCAGGGTAAGACGTCGACGCGGCGAACACCACGCCGTACACCCGGCCATCGGGCGCCAGCAGCGGACCGCCGGAGTTACCTGGCTGTACGACGGCCCGCAGCTGGTAGATCTGCCGGTTCACCCCGCTGGTCGCGTAGATGCTGGGCCCGTAGGCAGTAATGCTGCGGCCCACCCGGGCTGCTCGAACGGTGAACGGCCTGTCCAGCGGATAGCCCGCCACGATCGCGTTCGCGCCGTCGGCGGCCTGGCCGGCAAACTGCAATGGCCTGGCCTTCAGGCCCGGAACGTCGAGCACGGCGATGTCTCGCTGCGGGTCGAACAGCACGACCCTGGCGTTGAAGTCCTGGCCGTTGGTGGCGTAGACGTACGGGCCATGCGTGACACCCGCCACGACGTGCGCGTTCGTCAGCACGTGACCCGGCGAGATAACAAATCCGGAGCCCTCGATCTGGAGGGAGCATGAGGTCGCGACGCCCTTGATCATCACGATGCTCGGCTTGTCCCGCGCGATGCTCCTGGACCCCAGCACCGCCGAGTCGGCTTGCGGCAGCGTCAGCGCGTTCCCGGCGCCGAAGCTGAAGACCGGCGAGTACAGCCCGTTGCTGAGCAGGTTGCGGAGCGCCGGAAAGACCGGCAGGAACAGCGTCCCGCGCGGCATCACCGCATCCACCGTGCGCAAAACCGCGGAGTTGCTGACCTGACGCGCAACACCAGGGAACGGAGCCTGCGCGACGAACGAGCCAATCAGCCAGGCGACCACGAGCACGGCTACGACGTTGACCACGGCGCCGCCTAGCGCGTCGACCAGGGTGGCCAGGCCGGTCAGCCGGGACCTGACCGCTACGCCGATGCCGGATGCCACCAGCATTCCGACGACGGCGGCGATGAATACCACCAGGATGGCAACGAACGCCTGCCAGGGCGCGCTCTTGGCCAGCAGCCTGGAGATGCCAGGGGCGATGTAGGCACCGGCAGCAACCCCGACGACGAAACCAGCCAGGCTCAGCACGCCGATAATGAAGCCCTGCCGGTATCCCGCCACGGCAAATGCCGCGATCAGCGCGAGCAGTATCAGGTCGAGCAGGTCACCGGGCACCCCTTCAACTTATAGGGAGGGCAGCCCCGCTGCGGCCGTCTGGGCGGCCGCTCGGTCAACTCGGCGCAGCGGGCCAGCCGGCCGGCAGCTCGTCAGGACCGAGCGCGGTGATGCGGCCCGAATCCCACGGCTCTTCCCAGCCGCCAAGTGCCAGCAGCCGGTCCAGCAGCAGTGCGGTGAATCCCCAGATGATCAGCCCCCCGGCCCGGAAGGCGGGGCCTGGCAGGCCGGCCGGATACCGGATCGTCAGCCGCCGTGCCGGACTTGCCAGCTCTGCCACTGGCACCCTGAGGACGGCCGCGATCTCGCCAGGATCGCCTGGCGCTACCGCTGCGGGCGTGTGCCACCAGCCGAGCACCGGGGTCACCCGGAAGTCGCTCCGGGGTATGTAGAGCTCCGGCATCACGCCGACCACCTGGACGCCCGCCGGATCGACGCCGGTCTCCTCGGCCGCCTCGCGCAGCGCCGCATGCACTGGTCCGCCGTCTGCGTCGTCGATCGCACCGCCGGGGAAGGCCGGCTGGCCGGCATGCTTGCGGAGGTCCGCGGCGCGCTCGATCAGCAGGATGTCAGGGCCGCTCGGGCCGACACCAAACAAGATCAGTACCGCAGCTGGCCGGCCGCCGGTGGCTGGCGGGCGCAGGCCGGGCGGCACTGGCAGCCGTCCTGCCGTCCTGGCCAGCCCGGCCAGCCAGTCCGGCACCTGGTCAGGCGCGCCACCGCCATGATCGCCGTCAGCGGCTGCGGTCAAGAGAACGGTCCGGCCTTGACGAGCTTGCGAGCTGTGACCGGGTCTGTCGGGCCCAGGCCGAAAGACGGGCACAGGGCCGCGACGCCACACGCGCCGCAGGCCGGCTTGCGCGAATGGCACACCCGGCGGCCGTGCCAGATAAGCCGGTGGGACAGCATTGTCCAGTCGCCTTTCGGAAACAGCGACCCGACTTCCAGCTCGATCTTGACCGGATCCTGCTGTGCGGTCCAGCCGAAACGGTGTGCCAGCCGGCCGAAATGCGTGTCAACGGTGATGCCCGGTACCCCGAAGGCGTTGCCGAGCACCACGTTGGCCGTCTTCCGGCCGACTCCGGGCAGCGTGACCAGGTCCGCCAGCCGGGCTGGGACCTCGCCGCCAAAGCGATCACAGAGCGCCTGGCCCAGTCCGATCAGGCTGGTGGTCTTGGCCCGGAAGAAGCCGGTGGACTGGATGATCTTCTCCATGTCGCCTCGGTCGGCAGCGGCATACTCCGCGGCTGTCCGGTATCTGGCAAAAAGAACAGGTGTTACCATATTGACCCGCTTGTCAGTGGTCTGCGCACTCAGAATCGTCGCGACCAGCAGCTCAAGCGGGCTGGTGAAGTCAAGCTCGCAATGCGCGTCCGGGTACAGCGCGGCTAGCTCGCGATTGAGCTTGCGCGCCCTGCGGACTAGCGCGGTGCGGGAGGGCGGCGTTGCAGGCACCCGCTTAGCCTATGCAGCCGCGCACCGCTGCCGGGCCATAGTGCGGATGGCTTTCCGCCGGCCGGGCCGTCGCGGATTGCAGATAGCCTGGACCCCTATGCTGGTCGCCAGTACGGGGCCCGGCGGTAGCGATGCGAGCGCTGACGATCTGCGCGGAGCGCACCTGATCACCCCAGGACGGTCGTGACTCTTACCAGGTACCGGAATGCGCACCGGCCTGCCCTGCACGGGCGCGGGCCGGTTGTCGGTGCGCTGCGCAGGCACTGGCTAGCCGCGGTCCTGATGCTGGCCGGCCTGGCCTTGCGCTGCCTCGTGCTGATGGCCTACCGGCCAGCGCTCTTCTACCAGGACACGACCAGGTACCTGTATCACGCGCAGGGTAACGATCCGGTTGGCTACCGCGTGCTGCTGCGCGGCGTCCTGCTCGTGGCCAATATCGATACGGTCGCCGGCGTACAGCATCTGCTCGGCCTCGGCATGGCCGTCGCGCTGTACTGCGTGCTGCTGCGTCGCGGCGTCGCCCGCTGGCTGGCCGCGCTCGCCATCGCGCCGGTGCTGCTCGACGCCTATCAGCTGCAGCTTGAGCAGATGCTCATGCCCGATGTCCTGTTCGAGGCGCTGATCGTGGCTGGCCTCGCCGCGCTGCTCTGGCGACCAGTGCTGACCTGGCGGATCGCGCTCCTGGCCGGCCTGCTGCTCGGCGCCGCAGTGCCGGTGCGCCAGGTGGGTGAGATCCTGCTGCTGCCAGCCGTGTGCTACGTACTGCTGACTGGGGCTGGCTGGCGGCAGAAGCTGCTTCAGGCCGGGGCGCTGTGCGCGGCGTTCGCGCTTCCGTTCCTTGCCTACTGCACGACTTCGTACGTGGTCCGCGGGAGCTTCTCGCTGTCACACACCGGGGTGACGACGACCTACGGCAGGATGGCCTACGCCGCCGATTGCAACGCCCTGGTGCTCACGCCGGCCGAGCGGCCACTGTGCCCGACGCCGAGGCAGCAGCGCCTGGGCCCGGACGGACTGCTGCACGATAAGCGATCACCACTCAAGCCGGTGTACCGGCAGCTGCCGCATGCTGATGCCTCGCACCTCGTCGAGGCGTTCAATACGCAGGTGCTGCGGCAGCAGCCGACGCGGGTGCTCGGCGCTATCGGTCGCGACTTCGTCAAGCTCTTCGCCGTCAGCAGGACGACGGCTCCCGGCGATGACCCCATTGCCCGCTGGCAGTTCCAGACGCACTACCCGTTCATGTGGCCGCACGCGTCGCCGGCCGTGGTGCGCAGAGCAGCCCGTCGGTTCGGCGGCGGATCACCCGCGGTCTGGGTGCCGGTGGCCTCGTTCCTGCGCAGCTACCAGCTCGGCGGCGGTTACACGCCAGGCCCGCTACTGGCTGGCTGCCTCGTCGGCGGCCTGGTGGCGGCCGCAGCTGGCTTCCGCCGGCGGCTGGCCCCCCAGACCAGGGCGATCTCCCGCGCGTGCTTGCTGTTCGTGCTGACGGCCGTCACCTTGCTGCTGATCTCGGACGTGTTCGTGTACTCCTGGCGATACCAGCTGCCAGCGCTGGTCACGCTGCCCCCGGCAGGCGCGCTCGCGGCGGCATGCCTGCCCTGGCGGAGGTTGCGAAGCCCGCTGCCGGACGCGCAGCCTTCCGGCGCTCCCGATCCAGCCCCGGCGCAGCACTAGCGGCACCGACGAGATTGCGCCGGGTTACCGGCAATGAACGTTAGGCCGCACGGTTGCCGATGGCTTGCGCGCGCTGCATGAGCACGTCGGTCACCGTGCTGACGGTGCCCGACAGGCTCCGGCCGGACGCGGCGCGCCGCATCGTCAGCTCAGCAACGCTCAGCGCCTCAGCCGCTATCCGCTTGGCTTCGTCGGACTTCATGATCGCCTCGACCGAAGCACGCAGCTTCTTCAAGCCATCCCGCCCGTCGTTGCAGCCGGCCAGGTAGCCAGCCACGAATCCGAAGAGAGTCTCCATCGTCCTGCCTTGCTTCTCGGGGGTGCGCCACTAGGGGTAGAGGGCAAGCTGGCGGGCTCGGTCGCCGCCATCGACTACATGTCCCGTAGTTCCAGGTACCGCTTGATATCCGGAATTGACTGCACAATCGCAGCGAGAGCCGCGGCCAGCAGGGCCGCCTTTACGAGCCTTGTGATCATCGTTCCCCTCCTTCCGGCTGCTCAGTAATCGTCCTACCCGGTTCAAGCGGCAGCACCTCGTCGGGCGCGAAGTAGAGGAACCGGCCGTGGTTCCGGTTCAGGTCGGCGGCGGGGTCGTCGACCGGCGTGACGGCCAGGTGGACCTGCCCGTCGACATCGTGCAGGACCGCTTCGACGACTGCCTCGCGCCCGGCCAGGAACAGATCCTGCGCATCGGCACGCCTGGCTCCTGGCTGCATCACAACTCTGGAATCTCTCGCCACTCGCACGCCGTTGACCAGGACATAGTCGGTTTCCGGCGACACCGAGGCGTCCGAGCCAGGATCCCACCAGGGCACTGACGGACGGTCAGTTACCTCCGGAGCTGGCCAGTCGATCCCGTCCCCCGGTGCTGGTGCCGGGAAGGCAGCGGCTCCGGCCGGTGCCGACCTGAGATACCTGATCGCTCCGTGCATTCGCTCGAGCATCTCGGCAGGCATGTCGTCGAGCCGGTCGAGGAGGTCGGCCGCCCGGCTATCGGTCGCCCGGGCCTGGCGTTTCTCCGCGTCGGTAAGGGTCAGCGTGCGCAGCGTCAGGATCTCGTCGATCTCCGTCGCATCAAAGAGATCGCCAGCGCTTTCGGCAGCGATCTCCGGATGGTCGTAAAGGATGACGGGCGACGACAGCATCAGGTCGTGGCAATCGTCAGGTCCGGCCAGGACCGGCCAGGTCCCGACATTGCTGCAGCCAGCTACAGCGCCGGCGGCCCATTCCGGTGGATCGGTCATCGACAGGAAAGTGCCGCCTGGCGCGCCGATTAGTGAGTGCGCCGCGATCAAGGCGTGCCTCAGGCCGTCTTCTCGGCTGGTCAGCTCGGACAGCGGCGCGGCAGCATTTTCCAGCAGCACCCGCAAGCGCAGCGCCTGATAGGGCCCGGCGACCCGTTCGGCGTGCAGCGCGATGGACCCGTCGAGTGCCGCCCAGCGCCGGATCAGCCTGCCCGCCAGCCGACCACGGTCATCGGCCAGGTTCTCGATCGCCTCGCCGGATCCGATGTGAAACTCAATGTTCTTGTCCGCACCGAGCAGTTCGCCGACCCTGGCCGTAATGCGCTGCTCTCGCTCGGCGGCTTCGTCCCAGGAGGTGTACTCGGCACCGTCCACGTACAGCGTTCCCACATCGTGCAGCTCGCCGTTTTCCGGTGATACGCCCTGAACCAGTCGCTGCTGCAGATGCAGGAACCTGACCAGGACCCGTATCTCGGTGTGGTCGGAGCACTCGAGCAGGCACTCGGTCTGGCTCGAGCGAGCCTCGTGCGGATCGACCACGGCATAACCTGGCGGCATCAGCACTCCGAACTGAAACCGGACCTGATTCTTCTGCGCCGACTTGTGGTACGGATACAGCAGGTAGCCCTCATACAAGATCGCGTCGGCGACTTTGCGGGCATGCTCCAGATGCTCGGCATTGAGCCTCATGGCGCGTCTTCCGCTCGGTCAGCCGCCTCCGAGAGCAGGGTCAGGATCGTTGCTTCCCAGGTCGGCAGCCCTCTGGCGGACTTGAATCTGAGCAGCTCGTCGAAGGAGTAGCTGCTCAGCCTGATCCACGCGGAGTTCGGGAAATGCGCGTCCACGGCCTCTCGCCAGGCACTGACCGGCAGCCGGTAGCTCGCTTCCTTGCTCCACGGCACCTGCGTGACGGACATCCGGCCGTCGGCGATGCTGAAGATCGTGCCGCTGAACAGCATCAACAGCGGAACCTCGCCGTCGTCGAGTCCGGCGAAGTAGCGGGTGGCGCCGATTTCCATGTCGTAGGTCAGCGGTACGGCGAGATCCACCTCGGTGCTGCCGCTGAAGCCGGGCACCATCACCGAAACGTTGCTGAACTGGATCGGCCTGAGCGTGTCGGCCCAGCGCTGTGTCTCACCGAACAGGTCGTTCAGGCGCTCCGCCTCGTCGTCGGAGTAGCGCCGGCGAGCCGGCTCGATCCGGATCTGGCATCGCAGCGCGATGGCCTCGACCCGCTGGCCGCTGGTCTCGCTGATCCGCAGCGAGAAGAACATCGAGGGAACGACGGAGTACTTGTCCGCCCGCGCGCCCGTGCAGTCGAAAACCAAGTCCGCCACGTCATTCCTCCCGGCTGAAAGCGCGGGCCCGCCGCCGCACTCCGGACAGGAAGGCGGCGATGCTCTCCCTGGCTTCGCTGCCGCCATCGAAGCCGCGCCAGTGCAGCCGCATCCGGCCGGCCAGCTCGTAGCACGCGTCGATGGGCACCAGGAAGTAGTCGACGCCGGTGTCGGATCGGCTGATGAGCGCGGCCTCCACGTCCGGCAGCGGCTCGCCAAGGAGCGGATAGTCGGCGACCAGCTGCTGCCAGAGCCCCAGGTCCAGCCTGCACTCGGTGACACCGGCCGGGCTCGGGTAGAAGCCGGTCAGTTCACCGTCGGCTCGCGAAGTGCGCAGGAAAAATGCCAGGCCAACCGGAACTTCAAGCTGATCCCACTGAGCGGGCGTCATCACCCGGCTCGGGTCGCGCAGGTAACGGTCCGGAATTGCCCGGTACCTGCCTCGTCCGGCGGTGGGCTGCGTGAACAGCAGGTAGCAGGCCCGGCAGGCACAAAGCAGCGAGGAGGCCTCCAGGTCGGCGATGTGACCATGCTCGGCCGGCACCTCCGTCGCGCACAGCTCGCATTTCTCGGCCGGCTGCGACTGCGGTCCGCGCACGTCAGTCACACTGTCCTGGACTCGCTGCCGGGCTGGCGGCGCGCTAGGCGCGGTTGCGGTAGCCGGCCCGGCCGCCGCCGGAACCGCCACGGCAGGACTTGCGCCCGCTGCCGGGCGGACAAACCGTCGCAGGCCCGTCTCGTTAGCCACTAGTGCACCGCCTCTGGCACGGCGACGCGGACGCCCTGGCTGTCGGCGAGCAGCGGCAGCGGATCGAGGTGCAGCGCGGGGTCGCCGAGGCTCTTGCCCGCCAGCCGCACGTTATAGCTGGCGGCGCAGCCGGGGCAGGTCAGCACTTCGCGATCAAGCTGGCCAGCTGCCAGCGAGGATCCGCACCCCGCGCACGAGTCGCGGTAGGCGTAGAGGGTGCCGCGGACCGAGCAGACGAGCACGGCTGTGCCGTCAGCTGACGCGCTGACCGGGCGCGAGCTCGGTGGCCCGATATTCGGCAGCGTTACCCAGCCGACGCCGGTGCCCGCCTGGCCCGGCGCAGCTGCACCGGACTCGGCCGGGCTATCCGGACGCTGTCCGATCTGGAGGAGCTTGGGCTCGGGCAACGCTGTCATTCCGTCGACGACCACCTCGGTCACCTCCGGCGCAGCATCCAGCACGGCGCCCTCGATGGCCAGCCGGACAGTGACTGTGGACGACGGGCAGCCGCTGCAGCTGCCTTCAAGCTTGAGCCTGGCAATCCCGTCTGTGACGCCGAGGTACTCAACTCCGCCGGCGTGCGAGCCCAGGTACGGCCGCACCCTGTCGAGCGCACGCTGAATCCGCGCATCAACGTCCAGCGGGTGCAGGCCGTGCAGCAGCAGCAGGCCCTCGACCAAGGGGTCATCGGCGATCTTCGCGATCATTGCCGCGCCTTGCGGACCCTGATCCGCCAGGATCGTCATGATCTGAGCGAGGCCATCGCCGTACAGCCCCACGAGCAGGCCGACTAGTTCTTCCGCAGCGGGGGCGGCACCACCAAAGGCGCCCGAACTCAGTGCCTCGAGGAGTTCCTCCACCCGAGCGCTGACCTGCTGCACGCCAGTCATGCCATTCGCCTCCGTCTGCCGGGCGGCTGCTGGCCAGCCCGCGTGCGAGTCGGGGTCAGCTGAGAATAGGCCTCAGTTCCCGTACCGGGGATCCGGACTGACCCGGATAGCGGATCCGGGCCAGTCCAGGACTGTCAGGTCGACAGGATCGCTGCCATCGGCGAGTGCACCTTCTGCAGCGCCTTGCCGTTCCCCAGGTACATATGCACTCCGCACGGCAGGCACGGGTCGAAGCTGCGCACGGCACGCATGATGTCGATGCCCTTGAACCGGTCCGGCGGGTTCTCCTCGAAGATCGGCGTGTTCTGTACCGCGTCCTCATAGGGGCCAGGCGTGCCGTAGCTGTCACGGACGCTGGCATTCCACGGAGTCGGCGGATAGGGGTGATAATTGGCGATCTTGCCGCCTCTGATCACCATGTGGTGCGACAGGACTCCGCGGACTGCCTCGGTGAAACCGCAGCTGTTCGCCTCGTCCGGCACCTCGAACGGCTCCCAGGTCTTGGTGTGCCCGGCGCGGAGCTCGGCCAGCGCCTTCTCCATGAAATGCAGCGCGCAAGCGGCCGCGTAGGCCTGGAAGTAGGTCCGGGCCCGGTCCCGCTCAATCGCGTTGGACAGCGGAGCGCCGTTCTTGTCGGTCGGGATCTTCCACTCGAAGGTTACCTCGGGCTTGGTGATAGTCCGGGGCAGGTTGATCAGCACACTGCTGCCGGTCGACTTGACGTAGCCGAAGTCCACCAGGCCACCCTGGGCCGTCGCCCACAGCCTGGCGATCGGGCCGCCGCCGGTATCAGCAGCAAGGTAATTCTGGCCGTCGAACCACCGAGGCGACATGACCCAGCTGTACTTGTCGTCAAAATCGCGCTTGGCGGGCCGCGGGATGGTGTGCTGATTCCACGGGTGCCTGCGGTCCACCGGGTTGCCGAGCGGATCGCGGGTGACGAACATCTCCTGGTCTTCCCAGTCCTCGTAATAGGAACTGCCGAGCAGGATCCGGATGCCCAGGTTGATCTCGACGAGGTCGTTGGTGAGCAGCTGGCCGTCCCTGATGACGCCCGGCGTGACGAACATCTTCCGGCCCCAGTTGGTCATGTGGTCGTACCGGAAGTCGCAGTGCTCGGGGTCATTCAGGCTGCCCCAGCAGACCATGTCAGCACGGCGCCGGCCGACCTCCTCGTAGCCGGGCAGCGCCTCGTAGAAGAAATCGAACAGGTCGTCATGCATCGGCACGACGCGCTTCATGAACTCGACGTAGCGCATCAGCCTGGTCAGGTAGTCGGTGAACAGCTGCACCGTCGGGGTCGTGCCAACACCACCGGGATACAGCGTCGACGGGTGCACGTGCCGACCTTCCATCAGGCAGAACATCTCCCTGGTGGATCGCGATACCTGGAGGGCTTCCCGGTAGAACTCGCCTTCCAGCGGATTCAGCGACCGCATGATGTCGCCGATGTACTTGTAACCATGCTCGGCGTAGTGCGGGCATTCTGTCCGGTTGGCCAGTTCCAGCACGCCTGGGTTGGTCTCGCCGACCATCCGCTCGCAGAAGTCAACGCCGACCAGGTTCTCCTGGAAGATGTTGTGGTCGAACATGTACTCGGCGGCCTCGCCGAGATTGATGATCCACTCAGCCAGGTGCGGCGGCCGGACCCCGTAAGCCATGTTCTGGTTGTAGACCGAGCAGGTGGCGTGGTTGTCGCCGCAGATGCCGCAGATCCGGCTGGTGATGAAGTGCGCGTCCCGAGGATCCTTGCCCTTCATGAAAATGCTGTAGCCGCGGAAGATAGAGGACGTGCTGTGGCACTCGACTACCTTTTTTTGCTTGAAGTCGATCTTGGTATAGATGCCCAGGCTGCCGACGATCCTGGTAATCGGGTCCCAGGCCATCTCCACGAGGCCGGTGTCTTCAACCGCTGTCATTTCCAGTTCCTTCTTCCGCTACGGAGCGCGACGCCGCCCTCGCGGCGCGCCATGGCCACGGGTATCACCAGGTCTTCTTGTAACCGGTCAGCAGCTCGTCGCCCTTCTTCCGCCACTTGGGCTCCTCGTCCGCTGTCTTCGCGGTGAAGCCCCGCAGCGCGCGGATAACTGTCCCGTAGAGGCTGCTCGCCGTCGCGGACACCTTCGATCCCGGCGGCTCATCCATGAACGGCATGAACTTGTCCGGGAACCCCGGCATCGTGCATGCGATGCAGATCCCGCCGACGTTCGGGCAACCGCCGACTCCGTTGATCCAGCCGCGCTTGGGTACGTTGCACTTGACGACAGGTCCCCAGCAGCCCAGCTTCACCAGGCACTTCGGCGAGCCGTACTCGTTGGCGAAGTCGCCCTGCTCGTAATATCCGCCCCGGTCGCAGCCCTCGTGCACGGTGGCGCCGAACAGCCACGTCGGCCGGAGTGCCTCGTCGAGCGGGATCATCGGGGCCGCTCCCGCCACCTGATACAGCAGGTAGAGAATGGTCTCGGACAGGTTGTCGGGATGCGTCGGGCAACCCGGCACGCATACGATCGGCAGTCCGGCCTTCGACCGCCAGTCCCAGCCGAGATAGTCGGGCACGCCCATGGCACCAGTCGGGTTGCCGGCCATGGCGTGGATGCCGCCGTAGGTAGCGCAGGTGCCCGCGGCCAGGATCGCGGTCGCCTTCGGCGCCAGCCGGTCGAGCCATTCGTTGGTTGTCATCGGCTGCCCGGTAGCCGGGTTGTTGCCGAACCCGCACCAGTAGCCTTCGGCCTTGATCGCCTCGTTCGGGATCGATCCCTCGACCACGAGCACGAACGGGTCAAGCTCGCCGCGGTCAGCCTTATGCCACCACTCGATGAAGTTGTCGGCACCGGTCTCCGGACCGCACTCGAAGTCAATCAGCGGCCAGTGAACGGCCACCTTGGGCAGCCCGGGGAGGGCGCCGAGCGCAATCTCCTCGATGCTCGGCTGGGTAGCTGCGGTGAGCGCGACCGAGTCCCCGTCACAGCCGAGCCCGCCGTTCATCCAGAGGATGTGCACAACCGGTTCTGCAGTCTCGGCCTGCGTCGCTTCAGTGTGTGTCGTGGCCATCGCGAGGCCACCTCCTCGCTCCTGTGCTGGCTGGATGCCGAGCGTTCTCGGCCCGGTCGTTACCACAGCGGTGGCGGCCTGCGACGCTGGGCACAATGGATAAGGTGCCCGCACGCTCCCAGGCGGCGGAGCCGCCCTCGTAACGTTCCCTGAATGGCCTGGCGAATGTCTTCGCGGCCGGCGAAAATGCGCCGGCGTGAGCTCCCACAACGCACCTCGCCTTCGGTGATGCGTGGACGTCGTCATGCTAGACCCGACACGTTCACGTAACAAGAAGGATGGGGCAGTTCACCAGACATAAATGTCTGGAAGCGGCGTCAGAGCGGCCCCAAACCAGGCCAATAACCTGTAAAGACGGCCAGCCATTTATGACCGGTCAACTATGGAGTAAATGCCTTACTCTAGGTACTGAGCGGTAAGTGGATAGCCACGACGGGTTCCCGTTCCGGCCCGCACCACGTACATTGGCTTGCAGCCCTGCTGTGCCGCGCCGTGGGGTGACAGCCAGAGGAGATTTGAGCGGTGGCGGAGCCTAGCTACGGACCCGCGGGGGGACCGATTGAGGTCGTCCCTGTTGTCGTGCTATCCCAGGTATTCCCGGCCAGGCCGTCATCCATCCCGGACATCAGGGACTTCGTGCGGCGCTGCCTGTCCGAGTCGCCGCTGACCGAGGAAGGCACCCGCGAGGTCGGCGAGACAGTGTTCCGGGCATTGCTCGACGCAGCCGGCCCAACGGGCTCTATCCAGGTGGCCTTCCGCATCTTTCCCGAGCATGTCGAAGTGGATGTGCTGCACTCTGACACGGCGCTGCAGTCCCCGGTCATTCCTGGCCCGCCTGTCACATATGCCCAGCCTGTCGCGGTGCCGGCCAGCCAGTACGCTCCGACGGCGGGGGCTGGCCACGCTCAGCCGGTTACCTCGGGTCAGCAGCCTCCCGGCCTGTACTCGGTGCCAGGCCCGGCGTTGCCCGGCCTGGCCGCGCCAGGCGCCCGCGCCGGAGATCAGGCTGACAGCCGACCAGCCGAGACGTTCGCCGAATGGATGTCCAGTGCGCTGCGCCGTGAAGGGCTGACCCAGGAAGCGGCGGCCAGGCAGCTCGGCGTTTCGGTAAAAACGGTGAGTCGCTGGGTTGGCGGCGCGACCGAGCCCAGAATGCGTGACCTGCGACGTATTCAGGAACTTTTCGGCGAGGTTCCGCTGCCATAACACGCACTTCCCTCAGGCAATTGCGCAAAGGGGCCATACCTGTCTTGCCGGATCACTGGACGTCCCCCCACATGTGTCCTACGGTTCTGCTATGGCAATAGATCCCGGCCGCCATCCGCTTGGCGCGGAGGCAGGACGGATTACGTTACGGACCTCCCGGGACGGGCTGGTAGCTCAGGCAGGCCACGACCTGACCATTGATGCGGTCAGGTGGTCCGGCGAGCTCGTAGTGGGCGCCGACCTGGCGCCGTCGAGCCTCGAAGTGGCAGTAGACCTCGGCGCGCTGGTGGTGCGCGAGGGCACCGGCGGCCTCAAGCCACTCTCTGACCGGGATAAGCGCGAGATCTCGGTGACGGCTCGGAAAGTACTGGGCGTGGACCGCCATCCGGAGGCCACTTTTACCGCTACCGGATTCGAGCCGGGTCCCGGTGGCTCGGGCGGGGTCATCACCGGCTCGCTGAGCCTGGCTGGCCAGGCCAGGCCGCAACGGCTGGACGTGACTCAGCCGGGCCCCGGTAAGTACCGGGCCACCACGACGGTGCGGCATTCCGATTTCGGGATCAAGCCTTACTCCGCCTTCCTCGGCTCCCTCAAGGTCGCAGATGCCGTGCAGGTCGAGATCGAGGTGGAGCTGCCCGAAACCGTGGCGGCGGAGCCGGCCGCATGAGCGCTCCGCACGAGCCGCCGCCGGTGCCATCGCCCGGCCTCGCCGACGACCAGGTCACCAGCCTCTTCGATCGCCGCGAGCAGCCGGTGCGCGAGTTTGCCGACCAGGCCGCGGCAGTGGCCGCGGCCTGCCACCAGATGGCGATCAGGTTCCATCGGGGCGGCAAGCTCGTGGTGTTCGGAACTGGCGGCCCGAGCACGGACGCGCAGCACGTGGCGGTCGAGTTCGTGCACCCCGTTATCGTCGGCAAACGGGCATTGCCCGCTATCTCCCTGACCTCGGACGTTGCCACCGTGACCGGGATCGCCGCCCGCAGCGGGATGGCGTCGATCTTCTCCCACCAGCTCCGCTACCTGGCTAGCCCCGCCGATATCGCGCTGGGGATCTCGGCCGACGGCAACTGCGCCAGCGTACTGTCCGGCATGCTCACGGCACGGGAGCTGGGCATGCTGACGATAGCGCTGGTGGGTGGCGGCGGCGGCGCAGTGGCCGCCTGCCCCGCGGTGGACCATTTGCTCGTCACCCGCTCCTGCGACCCGCGTATTGTCAAGGAGATGCAGGTCACCTGCTACCACGTGCTCTGGGAACTGGTGCACGTGTTCTTTGAGCAGCCTGGAGTGCTCGCGCCGGGGGTGGTCGCGTGAACGTCCCGGAGTGCCACGACGACGTCTGTATCACCTGCTCGGACACAGCCGTCCAGGTCACTGTCGTGGAGTTGCTTGCTGACGGGCTCGCCCGCGTGCAGACCGGCCAGGGCACCGAGGAAGTCAGCGTGGCGCTCGTGACCGCCGATGTCGGAGACACCATCCTGGTGCACGCCAGGGAAGCGATCGCGGTGCTGCCGCGATGAGCCAGGTAGCCGGCAACGGCAGGCTGCCCGCGGATATCGGGGCCAGCGCAATCGGCGCCAGCGCAATCGGGGCCGCCCCTGCCGACCATGGTTCTATCGAGTCGCTCTACCCGTTCCTGTACGCGGGCACGACAGATGTGTCCGCGGTGCTCGATCAGGTCCGGCAGTCCACGGTCGCCAAGGCGGACGAGATCCGTCAGCTGCGCCGCACGATCAGGGACGCCGACGGCGCCCGGCTGCATGCCTGCGCACGCCAGCTGGCAGGCCGCTTCACCGCCGGAGGACGGCTGCTCGCATTCGGCAATGGCGGCAGCGCGACCGATGCCCAGCAGCTCGCGACGCTGTTCCTGTACCCGGGCGGGATTGCCAGGCCGCTGCCTGCGCTGAGCCTGGCTAGCGACGCCTCCGTGCTGACGGCGCTCAGTAACGACATCGGCGTGGACGTCGTATTCGCCCGGCAGATCGCGGCCTTCGGCGGCAAGAACGACATAGCCGTCGGAATGTCCACTAGTGGTAACTCGGACAACCTGCTGCGGGCGTTCGATGAGGCCAGCAGGCGAGGAATGCTGACCATCGGCATCGCCGGGTACTCCGGCGGCAAGATGGCCGAGCTGGACAGCATCGACCACCTGTTCATCGCGCCGTCGACCTCTGTGCACCGGATCCAGGAAGCGCAGACGACCATGTACAACGTCCTGTGGGAACTGTGCCAGGATGCTCTCGGCGCCGCCGGCCATAGCTGCAGCCAAGCCGACCCAACCTGCCAGCCGGGCGCCGCTGACCATGGAACCGCAGGCGCCGGCGGGGTGACGCCATGACGGGCAAGCTTCTTATCGCGGGCGTCGGCAACATCTTCCTCGGCGACGACGGATTCGGCGTCGAGGTAGCGAACCGGCTCGCGTCCGCTCACCTGCCTGACTGGGCGCACGTGGTGGATTACGGCATCCGCGGCATGCACCTCGCCTACGACCTGGCCAACGCCTACAGCTCGATGATTCTGATCGACGCGACCTCCCGCGGTGGTGCGGCGGGCACTATCTACGTGATCGAGCCAGATCTCGGCGACGGTGCCGCGGACCTGGCCGATGACGATGCCGGGCTGGCCGGCAATCCGCTTCTCAACGCGCACGGCATGCAGCCGGACGTCGTCTTCGGAATGCTCGGCATGCTCGGCGCCGAAGCCCGGCAGGTGCTGATCGTCGGCTGCGAGCCTGCCTGCGTCGACTACGGAATGGGCCTGAGCGAACCAGTCGCGGCTGCCGTCGACGAGGCCGTCGCGGTCGTGCTTGATCTCATTGCCGGCGCGGCTGACTCGGGCGACGAGCACCAACTAGTCACGAAGGAGTGGGCGTATGTGCCTCGGGATTCCCGGTGAGGTGATCGAGTTCCTTCCTGACCAGCCTGACCTTGCCAAGGTAGACGTCAGCGGCGTCAAGCGGGTCATCAACGTCGGCCTGCTCGCCGAGGAGAAGGTCGAGCCAGGCGACTGGGTGCTCATCCACGTCGGCTTCGCGCTCTCGAAGATCGACGAAGCGGAGGCGGCCGCCGCGCTTCAGTTCCTGGAAGGCATCGGTCAGGCCTACGAGGACGAACTGGCCGCGCTCGCCGAATCCAGGATCGAGTAGGAGGGCGGAGCAGTGCGATTTGTCGATGAGTTCCGCGACGCCGACAAGGCGCATGCGCTGTCGGCCAAGATAGCCGCGCTGTGCGAACCTGGCCGTGAGTACAAGCTCATGGAGGTATGCGGCGGTCACACCCACACCATCTACAAGCACGGTCTTGAGGACTACCTGCCGGAGCAGGTCAACCTCGTGCACGGGCCAGGCTGCCCGGTCTGCGTCATCCCGATGGGACGCGTCGATGACGCCATGGCGCTGGCCAGCAACCCGGACGTGATCATGACGTCGTTCGGCGACATGATGCGGGTGCCGGGAAGCAACGGGTCGTTCTTTGACGCCAAGGCCCGCGGCACGGACATCCGGATGGTCTACTCGCCCCTTGACTCGCTGAAGATAGCCAGGCAGAACCCGGACCGGCAGGTTGTGTTCATGGCCATCGGGTTTGAGACGACCGCCCCGTCTACGGCGATGACCGTGCTGCGCGCGGCTGCGGAGGGGCTGCAGAATTTCTCTATTTTCTGCAACCACGTCACGATTATCCCGGCCATCAAGGCGATACTCGACTCGCCCGACTTGCGCCTCGACGGCTTCATCGGCCCTGGCCACGTGTCCACGGTGATTGGCTGCCGGCCGTACGAGTTCATCGCCCGCGACTACGGCAAGCCCGTGGTCGTGGCTGGTTTCGAGCCACTGGACATTCTCCAGTCGATTTACATGCTCATGCTGCAGCTATCCTGCGGCCAGTCCACGGTGGAGAACCAGTACTCCCGTGTCGTTCCCTGGGATGGGAACGTGGTCGCCCTGCGTGCGATCGGGCAGACCATGGAACTGCGTCCGTACTTCGAGTGGCGCGGGCTCGGCTTCATTTCGCATTCCGCCCTGAAGGTCCGCGACGAGTACGCGCGATTCGACGCCGAGCGGCTGTACTCAGTGCCTGGCGTGCGCGTGGCCGACCCTAAGGCGTGCCAGTGCGGCGAGGTGCTGAAGGGCGTGCTCAAGCCGTGGGAGTGCAAGGTATTCGGAACGGCCTGCACGCCGGAGACGCCCATCGGCACCTGCATGGTCTCGCCGGAGGGAGCCTGCGCGGCGTATTACAACTACGGCCGCCTGACCCGGCACCGGGTCAAGGAGGCGAGCACCCCATGACCTCTCGTCATCTGGACCAGACAGATCTGTCCGCCGGACTCGGCAAGGACAGCGCGGCAGCCGGCCGCCCGGACGAGGCCGGAGCCAGCGCCGGCTGGGTTGCTGACGCACTGCGCGAGCACGAGGAGCTAGCCGGGAACGAGGCCGCGACCTTCACCCGCCGCGGTTCACCGCAGCCGCTGCCTGGCACGGTCCGTGAGGAACTCGTGCTGGAGCGGATCGACCGGGCCCGGCGTGCCCGCCCGCGGGTAAAAGAAGAACGCATCACCATGTCGCACGGCGCGGGCGGCAAGGCCACGCAGACCCTCATCGAGGCAGTATTCCTCGACGCGTTCCGCAACTCGCTGCTCGAACCGCTCGAGGACGCGGCGCGGCTGCATGTTAACGGTGCCACGGTGGCGCTCACGACAGACTCCTACGTCGTCTCGCCGCTGTTCTTTCCCGGCGGCGACATCGGCGATCTGGCCGTGAACGGCACCGTCAACGACCTGGCGATGGCCGGCGCGGTGCCGCTTTACCTGTCCGCCGGTTTCATTCTTGAGGAGGGCTTCCCGGTCGCGGACCTGACCAGGATCGTGGCCTCGATGCAGGCGGCCGCGCAGTGCGCCGGAGTGCAGGTGGTCACCGGTGACACGAAGGTCGTGGAGAAGGGCAAGGCGGACGGCTGTTACATCAACACCGCCGGCGTGGGCGTCATCGAGCACGGAGTGAACCTCGGCGTTGCCCGGGCGCAGCCAGGTGATGCCATCCTCGTCTCCGGCCCGATTGGTGACCACGGCGTCACCATCATGCTGGCGCGCGGCGAGCTGGACATCGAAGCTGATATCTGCTCGGACACCGCGCCCCTCAATGGCCTGGTCGCCGGCCTGCTCGCCGCCACTTCCGGCGTCCGGGCACTGCGCGACGCGACCAGGGGCGGGGTGGCGACCATCCTGAACGAGATCGCCACCGCGGCCGGCGTCGGCGTGCAGGTCTGTGAGGACGACATCCCGGTCCGTACGGAGGTCCGCGGCGCCGCCGAGCTACTCGGCATCGACCCGATGTACGTCGCTTGCGAGGGCCGGCTGGTCGCGGTCGTCCGGCCCGAAGACGCCGACGCCGCGCTGACGGCATTGCGCGCGCATCCGCTGGGCGGGCAGGCGGCGGTGATCGGCGCAGTGACTGCTGGACCGCCCGGCATCGTGCAGCTGAAGACATCCTTTGGTGGCACCCGGATCGTCGACTTGCTGGTCGGCGACCCGCTGCCGCGGATCTGCTGACCACAGCCCAGGCGTCGATCCGGAAGAGAGCGAAGCAGTGCACGAACTGGCTATCACCGAGGGCCTGGTGGACGCGGTGACCGAGCGCCTGCCAGGGCAGCGGGTCACTTGTGTCCGGCTGGAGATAGGCGCCCTGTCGGGCGTCGCCGCCGACTCGGTGCGGTTCTGCTTCGATCTGGTGACAGAGGGAACCAACCTCGAGGGCGCGGCACTGGAGATAGCGCTGCCGCCCGCCGTGTGCAACTGCCGGCTATGCGGCATGGACTTTGAGCCAGACGGCCCGATCGCGATATGCCCGTGCGGTAGCGCCGAAGTGACAGTTCTTGCCGGGCAGGACCTCAGGATAACGTCAGTGCAGGTGGCTTAGGTATGTGCGGTACGTGTGGCTGCTCCTCCGGTGCCGTCGTCACTTTGCTGGCACCCGGTCAGAACGGACGCCGTGTTCACGGGCTCGGCCAGGCCGGGCATGAGCATGAGCATGAGCATGAGCACGTGCACACGGTGCACGACCACGGCAGCGTGGCCGGTGGCGGCGACCATCGTCGTACCGTCGAGCTCCAGCAGAAGGTGCTGGCCAAGAACGACGCGCTGGCCGAGCAGAATCGCGGCTGGCTGCGTGAGCGCGGCATCCTCGCCGTCAACCTGATGAGCTCGCCTGGTGCAGGCAAGACCACGTTGCTGGAGCGAACCACCAGGGATCTGGCCGGCCGGCTATCGATCTCGGTGATCGAGGGTGACCAGGAAACCGCCCTGGACGCCAGGCGCATCCTGGCGGCAGGCAGCCGGGTGGTGCAGATCAATACCGGCGTCGGCTGCCACCTGGACGCCGAGATGGTCGCACAGGGCCTGCGCGGGCTCGACCCGCCGAGCGGGTCACTAGTGATTATCGAGAACGTGGGCAACCTGGTCTGCCCGGCGCTTTTCGACCTCGGCGAGGAGGCTCGGGTGGTGCTGGCCTCGGTGACCGAGGGCGCAGACAAGCCACTGAAGTACCCGCACATGTTCCGGCAGGCCGACCTGGTGCTGCTGAACAAGACCGATCTGCTGCCCTACGTCGAGTTCGATGTCAAGAGGTACATGTCAGACTTGCGGCGTGCGGCGCCGGACGCGCTGCTGCTCCAGCTCTCGGCGACTGCCGGGGAAGGCCTTCAGCCCTGGTACGACTGGCTGCGTCGCCGTGTCCCCGCACCGCACGAGTAGTCGGTGCCGGTTCCCGAACTGGTCACCCGAGCAGGCCCAGGCGGTCCCGCGCTGCCGCCACGGCTACCTGCCCGAGGCTGATCCCGCCATCGTTACAGGGGACCTGGCCGTGCAGCAGTACCCGGAACCGCTCGCGCTCCAGACCGGCGACCACCTGGTCGGTCAGCAGCAGATTCTGGAATACCCCGCCGGATAGCGCGACGACCCTAAGCCCGGACTGCTCGCGAAGCTGCCTGCAAACGGCGATCACCGCTGCGGCCACGCCGCGATGGAACCGCGCCGCGATGGCTGGCAGTTCGGCGCCGGCGGCCAGATCGGCGGCAGCGGCCCGGACCAGGTCTGGGCCGGCTATCCGCAGCGCTCCGTCGCGGCCGGCGATCGAAGCCGAGTAGCTGCCGCGCTCGCTGACGTCGGCGAGCTGTTCGAGCTCGATCGCCGCCTGGCCCTCGTAATTCACCGTGTCGCGCACGCCGAGCAAGGCGGCAACCGCATCAAAGAGCCTGCCTGCGCTGGAGGTGAGCGGCGAGTTGATACCCCGTCGGGCCAGGCCGAGCACGGCATCCCAGTGCCGCTCGTGCCGGGTCCTGACGGCCAGTGTCTCCAGCGCACTGCCAGCCGCACCGTCCGGATAGGCGGCAGCCAGGTAGGACGCGGCCATCCGCCATGGCTGCCTGATGGCCGCCGCGCCGCCCGGCAGCGGCACCGGCTCGAGGAAACCGGCCCGCTGGTATCCGGCCAGATCCCCGATGAGGAACTCACCGCCCCAGATGGTGCCGTCCGGGCCATACCCGGTGCCATCGAAGGCAACCCCGATGACGGGCCCGTCTTCGCCGTTGTCAGCCAGGCAGGCGGCGATGTGCGCGTGATGGTGCTGAACACCCACCAGCTCGGCATCCCCGAGCTCGCTCTGCACCGCCAGATCGGCCGCGTACTTGGTGGACAGGTAGTCCGGATGCAGGTCGTGCGCGATGAGCTGCGGATCGATCTCGAAGAGCCGCCGGAAATGCTCGATGCCCTCGGTGAACGATCGGAGTGTCTCGGCGTTCTCCAGGTCGCCGATGTGATGCGATACGAACGCGCGGCTCTCGCTGGCCAGGCAGAAGGTGTTCTTCAGCTCGGCCCCGCAGCCAAGGACCGGGCGCGGCGCAGGCCTGCTGAGCCGCAGCGGCTCTGGCACATAGCCGCGGGAGCGGCGGATCACCATCTCGCGCCCGCCGAATGCGCGGACCACGGAGTCGTCGGTACGGATGTGGATCGCCCGGTCGTGCAGCAGGAACGCGTCCGCGATCCCGCCGAGCCGGTCGATGGCATCGGCGTCGGTGAAGGCGATCGGCTCGTCGGAGGCGTTGCCGCTGGTCGCGACCACCGGACCGGCGACCGCAGCGACCAGCAGATGGTGCAGCGGGGTGTAGGGCAGCATCAGGCCGAGCTGCCGGTTGCCCGGCGCGACCGCAGCCGCGATCTGCGCCCCAGCGGCTTTCAGCCGCGGCAGCAACACGATCGGCCGCCGGGCGCTCCGCAAGATCTGTGCGGCCGTCTCGTCCACCTGGCAGAGCGCGCGTGCGGCCGCCACATCGGTCACCATCAGGGCGAAGGGCTTATCTTCCCGGTGCTTGCGTGCTCGCAGCGTCGCTGTCGCGGCCTCGTTTCCGGCATCGGCGAGCAGATGGTAGCCACCAAGACCTTTGACGGCCAGTACCTGCCCGGACCGAAGCAGCGCGGCGGCAGCGGCGATCGGGTCGTCGGCCGGCATCCGGCTACCTGCGCTGGCGAGCAGCTGCAGCCGCGGCCCGCAGGCCCGGCAGCAGACGGGCTGCGCATGGAATCGCCTGCTAGCCGGGTTGTGATACTCGTCCGTGCAGTCATCACACATCGGGAAGCCGCTCATCGTCGTGGCCGGGCGGTCATAGGGCACGTCACGGACGATGGTGAAGCGCGGGCCGCAGTTGGTGCAGTTGATGAACGGATACCGGTACCGGCGGTCGGCTGGATCGGCCAGTTCGCGCATGCAGTCAGCACAGGTGGCACTGTCTGCCGACACTAGTGTCCGGCGTGGTCCATCCGGCTGGCTGGCGGCGATGGCGAACCCGTCCGCACCGGTGAGCTGGAGATCCCGGGTGGTAACGCGCTCGATCCTGGCAAGCGGCGGTGCCTGCCGCTCGAGCAGGGCAAGGAACTCGCCCACGGCCTCCGGTGTGCCCTCGACCTCCGCGAATACCCCGTCCACGTCGTTTCCGACCAGGCCGCCGAGGCCGAGCCTGGTAGCGAGCGAGTAGACGAAGGGCCGGAACCCGACGCCCTGCACGATACCCTCAACCCGGACCGCGGTCCTGACCCGATCTGTCACTATCCCAGTGTGGCCGGGACGTGCTCGGCATGCACGCCGTAGGGCGATTGGACGGCGCTGGGTAGCCGATAGCGGCTGGCGGGTAGACACTGCCTTGGGGGCATTTATGACACTGACTGCAGTGGCGGCCGAGGCGGCCGGCACCTCCTCCTTCACGACTGTGATGGATCACGTCGCGCAAGGCTTTGAGGTGCTCGGCGCGATGATCCTCGTGGCTGGCGTGCTGTGGTCGTTCGTCCTCGCGTGGCTGGCCTGGCGCCGGTCCGGTCACCTTGCCCGCGGCTACGCGGCGCTGCGGGAAGCATTCGGCGGAACTCTGCTGCTCGGCCTGGAGATCCTGGTCGCAGCCGACCTGATCAGGACCGTGGCCGTTGCCCCCACCGTGACGAACGTGCTCGTGCTCGGCATGATCGTGCTCATCAGGACGTTCCTCAGCTTCTCCCTCGAGACCGAGATCGAGGGCGTCCCGCCCTGGCGGCGCGCGACCTCGACCGGAGCGGGCACGGTCATGCGCGCGACTACCAGGGCGCTCGGCGACGACCCGTCCTGATCGCCGCCGACGTGCAACTGCGGCGCGGCGCCCCTAACGCAGGCCAGCGAACAGGTCATCCTCGGGCACCGGCGCGCCGGTGGAGTCGACGGCCCGGATGAAGCTCTCGCGGCCGAACGCTTGCTCGGCAATCTCGGCCGGCAGCTTGCTGAACCAGGACTCCTGGATCTGGCTGGCGTGCGCGAACAGGGCCTCCCGCTTGCGGGCCAGCACCGGCCGGATATCGATGGTGGTAGTAATCCGCTGCTCCGCCGCGTCCATCTGCTGCCGCTGCTCCGCGGTGAACTGATCCTGGTCGGGTACGTCGGCGCCTAGTTCGCGCAGCGCTTCCCAGACCTTCCGCCAGTCGCTACCGCGCATCGAGCTCTGGTAGAACTTCGCCGGCCCGCCATGGGCGGTGACCGCGGCGGCCGCCGCCAGGCTGGCATGGACGTGATCCGGGTGCTGATACATGCCCTTGTCGTCGTAGGAGATCACGACCTGCGGCTGGTATGCGTCAATGAGTCCGCTGATCCGGCCCGCCACCTCGGTGAGCGGCACGTTGCAGAACGCCTCCGGCCGGTGCCGGTACTCCCAGTCCGGCATGCCGGAATCGTGATAGCCGAGCAACTCCAGCTGGCTGACCCCGAGGATCTTGCAGGACTGGCGCAATTCCGCCAGCCGCAGCTGCGCGACTTCGTCGGTGTCGTGCCCGTCGTCACCCGGCTTGACCTGGCCCGGAGCGTCGCCAAACTCACCATTGGTGCAGGTCACGACTACCGTGCGGACACCCTCGTCGGAGTAGAGCGCTAGCACGCCGCCGGTGCTCGAAGCCTCGTCATCGGGATGTGCGTGCACGGCCATCAGGGTCAGTGTTTCCGTCATGGACCCAGCCTGCCGCATCCATCTGCCGAACGCACATCGGGCCCGGCTGCCCGCCGGGCGAGGCTGTCAGCACCACATGGTAGGCAGGATGAATGGACGAGGAGCCGGACGCAAGGGCCAGGTTGCTGGTGGCGCAGCAGGCCGCTGCTGACCGGCTGGCGGGCCTTGAGCACGAGTTCACTGGCATTGTCGAGGCGGCGGGGTCGGCCAACGCCGACGACGAGCATGACCCCGAAGGCGCCACGATCGCCTTTGAGCGGCAGCACCTCGCGGCGCTGCTCGGCCAGGCACGCGACCAGCTCAGGCAGCTGGACATGGCGCTGCGGCGCCTGGACGACGGCAGTTACGGGCAGTGCGTCCGCTGCGGTCAGCCCATCGGGACGGCCCGGCTGGCGGCCCGGCCCGCCGCCGACACCTGCATAGCTTGCGCTGCTCAGCGCAGCGGCCGCTAGCGAACTACTCAGGGCTATCCGGGTCGGCGTGGTCCGGGGCCGGCTCAGGCTCACCGATGGGCTGTGGCCGCCACAGCGTGCCGAGGGTGCCCTGCGCAGCCCTGGTACCGTACTTCCCGCCACCGGGTCCCCGCAGGACGATTGCGATGGCCACCGCGATGACCGCGCCGATCATGGGTCCGAGCAGGTAGACCCACCATGCGGTCCAGTCACCAAGCACCAGGGCGGGGCCAAGCGACCGGGCCGGGTTCATCGATGCCCCGCTCACGGGCGCACCGAAGAGCCCCGCCAGTGCGATATAGCTGCCGACCCCGAAGGCGGCGACCCCGCCGAGTTGCTGTGCCCCGGACGCGGTTCCCAGCACAACGCTGACCAGCCCCATGGTCAGCAAGATCTCCCACGCAAGAGCTGTGCCGGCCGAGATGCCGGGTCCCGGCAAGGTCAGTCCGGCGGTGCCCTGCTTCCCGAGGAGGCCAGCCAGCAGCAGCGTCGCGAGCACCGCTCCGGCCGCCTGCGCGGCGATGTAGGCGGGCACGCGACGCCACTGGAAGTCGTTGCGCAGCGCGAACGCCACGCTCACCGCCGGATTCAGGTGCGCGCCGGAAACTGCGCCCATGAACAAGATGACGGCCATGACCATCAGCGCGGGGGCGACGACCCTGGCCGGGCCGGGCACGACGTTCCCGCCGAATCTCGCGTTAACTATGTCGGCGCCAACGGCGACGACGACAAGCAGGAACGTGCCGAACAGCTCGCTGAACAGGCGGCGCCACTCGTAGCTGCGATCCCAGAAGTCAAACTGCCTGGCAGCCGAGTTCGGGTGGCCGATAGACCGCAAGGCGACGACGGCGTGCTCGGGCACGCGAATCCCGGCAGTGCCTGGCTGGTGCTGCTGGCTGCTGATTCCGGCCTCCCTCGGCTGAGCGCCCGGCGTGCATCCGGCCGACGTCCCGATGGTGCTGTGCAGGCGAGCCTACGACGTGGCGGCAGGCCACCGCAGCCCCGGCGTGAACCAGCCGGGCTGCAGTCTCCGGCACCGCGTGGCCGGGTTCGTCGTCGCCAGGGTGGCCCGCAGCTGCCGCTGACGGCATCGGATGACCTAGCCGTCGGCCATCCGGTCCAGGATCTCGATGACCAGTTCCATCGTCGTGTGCGGATGCAGGAAGGCGAGCCTGGCCACGGTCTCGCCTTCCCACGCGGTCGGCGGCAGGAATGCCACCTGGTCCTCGAGCAGATTGTCGGCCCAGGAGGTGTAATCCGCCGGCCGCCAGCCCGTCCGGCGGAACAGCACAACCGACAGGTCGGGCTCGCGGATCAGCTCCAGGTAGTCGCGCGAGGTGATCTCGTTAGCTGCGCGCCTGGCCAGGGTAATGGCCGCTTCGATGGCCTCGCTGTAGGCACGTACTCCGTGCACGCACAGCGAGAACCACAGCGGCAATCCCCTGGCCCTCCTGGTCAGGTGATACGCGTAGTCGGTCGGATTCCACTCGGCCGGCTGCTCGTGGATCACGTCCAGGTAGCTGGCATCCTGCCGGTGCACCGACCGGGCCAGGGCCGGGTCGCGGTAGAGCAGGGCTGCGCAGTCGAACGGCGCGAACAGCCACTTGTGCGGATCGACCACGAAGGAATCAGCGTGCTCGATCCCGGCGTACGCGGACCGCACACTCGGTGCGAACAGTCCCGCGCCGCCGTAGGCGCCATCCACATGGAACCAGAGCGTGCGCTCCGCCGCGACGGCAGCAAGGCCAGCAAGGTCGTCGATGATGCCCGCGTTCGTGGTGCCAGCGGTCGCCACGATGACTGCGACCGAGTCCGGATCGGCATCGGCCGCGATAGCAGCGCGCACGGCGTCGCCGGTGAGCCGGTGATCTTCGGTCGGCACTACCAGCGGATCCATTTCGAGCAGGCGCAATGTGTTGCCGACGGACGAATGCGCGTCTGCGCCGACGACGGCGCGCCAGCGCTGGCCGGATCGCGACACAGGACCGGCGGCCGGGCCGGTCCGGCGCTTGGCGACCTCACGGGCGACAGCGAGCGCTGACAGGTTTGCTGCTGAGCCGCCGGACACGAAGCAGCCGCCGGCCGCGGCCGGCATCCCAGCCCGGTCCGCGATCAGCCGGAGTACCTGATTCTCGGCGTGGATGGCGCCAGCCGCCTCCAGCCAGGAGATGCCCTGGATTGAGGCACACGAGATCAGCATGTCGAAGAGCAGGGCTGCCTTGGTCGGCGCGGCAGGTATGAATCCGAGGAATCGCGGGCTGTCGGCCGAGATGACCGCCGGCGCGAGCATGGCCGCGTAGACGCCGAGCACCTGATCCGGGTCGTGCCCGTGGTCACCCAGCAGCCCGGCCAGAGCCAGATCGAGTTCGGCCGGGTCGCGCGAGCCTTTGTCCAGCGGGACAGGATCCAGCCGGAGCCGGTTCTCGGCGTAGGCGAGCACGGACCTGATCATCTGCTCCGTCGTGCGGTCCACGCTGTGCATGGCCGACAAGCTAGCGCAGGACCGGCACTCCGTCACGCTTCGGCCGGCTCGGCGACCCAGGCGGAGAAGACGGGCAGCCCGTGCCAGGGGCTCTCGGGCGCCGCCGCATCGCCGTCGCCGCCAGATGTCAGCGCGACGACCGCATACGGGTGCGCGAACCGCAACTCGGCGACGCGGTGCGGCTGCGGTGGTGCCATCGCCATCAGCGCGATGCCAAGCGAGGTGACGGCGGCCGCCTCAAACCCGGTCCGGGTATAGCTCGCCTGGGCAGCCTGCTTCGCCTGCCACGGATCGTCCCGCTCGGCCAGTGCGTGCGCAGCCGCGCCGAAGCCGAGCCCCGGCTGGTCCAGGTCGTGCACGGAACGGGCCGTCCAGGCAGGCAGCACCGCGGTGCACCGATCGGCAGCGGACCGCTCCTCGCGCAACTGCCAGCACGGTGCGTCGCCAAGCGGAAGCTCGGACAGGCGGCGGCGCGGGATCTGCTGACCGGTCGAGTAGTCAATCCCGATCCGGTGCGCGGCGGCCAGCACCGTACCTGCGGGCACCTGCGGCGGCGCGGCGACCGATACGACCAGCAGACCGCCTGCCGCCCTGGCGATGTGCACGGCGACGTCACCCACATCCGGGGTGGCCGCAATGAACTGAACATGCCCGGCCTGATCTGGCCCGGATCCGGGTGCCGGTGCCGGGGTGCGCAGAACCTGGCTCACCTGGTCCGCCCACGGGCTGCCGGCCCCGAGGCTGGCCGCTGGCGCCAGCTCGAATGGCGCTTGCCAGGACACCTTGGTCGCCAGTGCAGTGGCGAGCACAAGGTACAGCTCCGGCTGCCAGTCAATCGGGAAGGTATCGATGAGGCCGAACGTATGATCGCGCGCCCACTGGTCCAGGCCCGCCTGGTCGGGAAGGTCGCCGCGGGCGACTTGCGGCGGCAGGTCTTGCTGCCAGTGCGCGAACCTGGCGGTTGGCTGCAGCCACGATGCCTGCCACGCCGCAGCCGCCGCGGCCACCAGCGGGTGCGGCTCGGCCAGCAGGTCGGCCGCGGCCGTGGCCGCGTCGTCGATGTCGCAGCCGAGTACCGTGGTGAGCGTCGCCCGGTCCGCGTCGCGCGCGGCCGGGCCGGCCAGCGCCAGCAGCAACCACGCACCCAGCGGCGACGCCACGTGATGCCCTGACCCGATAGCCGCATGCAGTCGCGCGGCATAGGACGCTACGCACTCCGGCCCGATGCTTGCTGGCGCAGTCATGCGACTACTCTGCCCCACAACCGCGATGCGCCGCCCGGTCTACCCGCCCGCTTGCGGACTGGCCGCGCTGGCTGAGCCGCGCGGCTCGGTGTTGCCGCGCCGCGTGAGCAGCACGAAGCTGAATATCCCGGCGGCCAGTACCAGGACCGCTGACAGGTACAGCGCTGCGTGCAGGCCGGACGAGAACGCGTTGTAGGCGGCCTGGATCACCTCGTGCTCGAGCTTCAGGTTGGCACCGCCGCTGCTCTGCCCGCTCGACGGCACGAGCCCCGTCTCAACCCCGTTGATGACGATTGACTGGTAGATCTTCGGTATGCCGAGCGCGTGCATGCTGGCGATGATGTCCGAATGCAGCTTGGCGTCTACCAGGGCACCGAGCACCGCGACGCCGGCGACTGCACCTACCTCCCGGCTGGTGTTCGTGGCGGAAGCGGCCATCCCGGAGCGCTCCGGCGGCACTGCAGAGAGCGCCGACGACGTAGCCGGCACCACGGTGGCGCCGACGCCAATGCCGGTGACCGCGAGGGCGGCCGCAACAGGCAGGTAGGCCGCATGCGGATTGATGGCAAACGAGGTGAGCAGCAGCCCGAGGCTGAAGAGCAGGCAGCCGGTAACGATCGACCACGCCGGTCCGGCCGCAATCGTCCACCGCCCAGCCAGCAGCGCGGCCACCGCCATCAGGACCATCATCGGCAGGAAGATCAGCGCGATCTGATAGCCGGTGTCGCCGACGACCTCTTCGAGGTACAGGGCGGTGAAGAAGAAGACGGCGAAGGTCGCGAAGTACGCGCTGAAGGCCACGACGTTCGCGGTCAGGAACCGCGGCGCCCGCAGGAACCGCGGGTCAAGCAGCGGATGGGCGGCCCGCCCCTGCCACCAGAAGAACGCGATGATCGACCCGACGCACACGCAGAGCAGCGCGATAACCTGCGGCGAACCGAACCCCGAGCTCTCGGCCTCGATGACCGCGAAGGCCAGCGCCGTGATCGCGGCGGCGCCCAGCACCGTGCCGGCGATATCGACCCGGTGCGCGTCCGGATCAGAACTCTCCGGCAGGACAACGGCACAGGCGATCAGGGCAATTGCCCCGAAGATGACGTTGAACCAGAAAATCGCCCGCCAGTCCCAGAGTCCCACCAGGGCGCCGCCAAGGACCGGGCCCATGGCCAGGGCCAGCCCGGACACCGCGGTCCAGACGCCGATCGCCCTGGCCCGTGTCCGCTCGACGGTGTAGATGTGGCGCAGCATCGAGAGCGTACCCGGCTCACTGGCGGCGGCTCCGAGACCCATGATGGCCCGGCCGGCGATAAGGACGCCGACATTCGGCGCCTCCGCCGAGAGCACCGAGCCAGCCAGGAAAATGACGATCCCGATCAGCATGACCCGCTTGCGACCGAATTCGTCTCCCACCATACCGAAGCCGAGCATGGCCGCGGCGAAAGTCAGCGCGTAGGCGCCGACCACCCACTGCAGCGCTGAGACGCCCGCATGCAGCTCGCTCTGCACGTTGCCGAGCGCGACGCTGACGATGGTGTTGTCCAGGAACGTCAGGAACAGAACCAGGCACAGCACTGCGAGGGCCAGCGGGCGACCGCCACGACGGACGGTCGCCTCCTCGCCCTCAGAGACGTCTACGGGGCTGACCATGCTTACCCGGCGGACTTGCAGGGTGCGGGCAGGCCGGATGTCTTGCCGCCATTCTCCAGGGTCAGCAGACCACAGAAGCTAGCCACGCCCACCTTCCACGTGCCGTTCTGGTACACAGCGGTGCCCACCTGATTCTTCAGCGCCGGGGTGCTTCCGAGAAGGATGTCGTATTTAACCGTTGCCTGGCTAGCCGTCACATTCGTAACTGTCAGCACCTTAGCCTTCGCCTCAGCGGCAAGGCCAGTGGCTGCGAGCGACGACGCCGGGAACTGCGAGCCGTCCTCGAGCAGCGCCATCCGCCTCGGCACCGGTGTGGACGCGTTGAAGAAGGTTTCCCAGTTTGTTTTGATCGTGCCAGCGGCCGCGCTGGTCGGGGACGACCCTGCGGACGTCGCCGTTGGCGAGGGCGTGGTCGCGGCCGAACTCGAGGTGGCCGACGCCGCCGGGGTTGTCGAACTCCCCGTGCCGCTGCTGCCGCACGCCGTAGCGAGGGCGGCCAGCGCACCGGCCCCGACAATCCGTGCGATATGCCGATGAGAGCTCATACAGCTATCCTCCAACTATTCTTCAGCCGGTGGCATTCCTGCCCCCCGGCTGATCTTCTCGCATTTGCTGGCCGCCGGTTAATCCCAAGGTGACGGCCGTGTCATGCTGGCATCGTGTCGGATCTCGAAGCGTTGCGGGACCGCATGCGCTTGTTCAGCGCCGAACGGGACTGGAGCGGCTTCCACGACCCCAAGTCCGTGCTGCTGGCCCTGGTGGGCGAAGTCGGTGAACTCGCTGAGCTATTCCAGTGGCTGCCCGCCAGCACCGCCGCCAAACTGGCCGTATCCGAGCCGCTGCGCACGAGGGCCGCCGAGGAACTCTCGGATGTCCTGCTGTACCTGATCCTGCTTGCTGACGTGCTGGACATCGACCTGGCAGCGGCGGCTAACGCCAAGCTCAGCGAGGCAGCCCGCCGGTATCCGCCAGGCCACTCGCCGGGCTAGCGGTCACTATCGGCTGGCTCCACAGGGACTGCAGGTCCCGGTCCACCGCAGCCGACAACGGTGCCATCGGCGCCAGCGCCGGACGTGCTGGCGCCGCCTGCGTCAGTTCGCACTGAGCCAGCGCCGCAGGGCCGAGGAAACGGGTGAGCTGCCCGTAGCTGTGCCGGTCATCTCGCGCTAGCCGGTGATGGTGCATCCGCAACGGTGCGTAGAGGTAGAGCATGTCCCGTGCCCTGGTAACGGCAACGTAAAACAGGCGCTGCTCCTCTTCCAGGCCGGCCGGAGTGGTGAGGGCCATGTCACTGGGCACCGCTCCGTCGACAAGCTGCGGCAGGTGCACGACTGGCCACTCCAGGCCCTTCGCTGAGTGCACGGTAGAGATGACGAGGAAGTCATCGTCGAGCCGTGGCCGTCCAGCCAGGTCCGACGCTGACACCGGCGGGTCGAGCGCCAGCTGCACGAGCGCATCGTGCAGCGACGGGCTCGCCGCGGCAGCATCTGCCAGCCGCTCAAGGTCAGCGAAGCGCAGTGCCGCATCCGGGTAACGCGCAGCCAGCGGCTCTCGCAGCGCCGCCAGGATGGTGGTCGCGCGGTCCGCGGTGCGCTCCTGGCCGGCCGCCTCGGCAAGCTGGCCGACAGTGCCGGTTACGGCCGGGACGGATCGTTGCGGCAGCGCCGATGCGGCATCGGGCCAGCGAGCGAACGCGCCTGGATCATCGATCCGCAGCAGCTCGATGACACGCCGGGCCAGCACCGGTCCGACGCCTTCGTGCAGCCGCAGGATCCGGAACCAGGCCAGGTCATCGGCCGGGTTGGTGACCACCCGCGCGGCCGCGATGAAGTCCTTGACGTGTGCCGCCTCGGTGAACCGCAAGCCGCCGTATTTCACATACGGGATGCCGCGAGCGGCTAGCTCGATCTCGAGCAGGTCGCTGTGATGCGCGGACCGCACCAGCACGGCCTGCTGCTGAAACTGCACGCCAGCCTCGTGCTTGTCCAGCACCCGCGCGCAGATCTCGCGGGCCTGAGTCGCCTCGTCGTGGCAGCGCACCAGGACCGGCCGCTGGCCCTGACCCCGCTCGGCAGTCAGCGCGAGCTCAAGACCGGCCGCCTGCGGCCTGATCTCGTTGGCCAGCCGGAGCACGCTCTGATGCGACCGGTAGTTCCGGGACAGCCGCACGACGACAAGGTCGGCGAACTGGTGCGCCAGCGCCCGCAGGTGCTCAGGATCTGCGCCGCGGAACGCGTATATCGCCTGCGCATCGTCGCCGACGCAGGTGAGCCCCCCACCGTCGGGGCGCAGCAGCTGCACGATCTCCGCTTGTACCGCGTTGACGTCCTGGTACTCGTCGACGAGTACCGCGTCAAACAGGCTGCGCAGCGACGGGCCAGCCTGGCAATCGGCGAGGGCCGCGCGCCACAGCAACAGCAGGTCATCGAAGTCGACAAGGCCGTGCCGCCGCTTATAGCTGACGAAGTCGGTGAACAATCCGGCCAGCTGGACGGTGAAGGGAACGCACCAGGGGTATCCCGCGGCCACGACGTCATCGAGATGGCTGCTCGTGCTGACACAGCGGGTGTAGATGTCCGCGCAGGTCGCAGCTCGCGGCGTCCGCCGGCCGGCGCTGGTACCCACCAGGCCGTGTGCGTCCCGCAGCGTATCCATCACGTCAGCCACATCGGCCGGGTCGATCACGCTGAACTCCGGCGGCAGCGCGAAGGCCTCGGCATTGGCCCGGATGATGCGGTGCGCGACGGCATGAAAGGTGCCGCCGTAGATCCGGTCGGCCGGCGCCGTGTCCGGCGGATGGGCCCTGGCCAGCATGTCGTCGGCGGCCCGCCGGGTGAATGTGAGCAGCAAGATCCGGCTCGGCTGGATGCCCTGGTCCCGCAGCCAGGCCGCGCGCGCGACCAGCGTGCCGGTCTTGCCGGTGCCCGCCCCGGCGAGAATCAGCAGCGGCCCGCCTTGATGGGTCGCCGCCCTCAGCTGATCAGTATTAAGCCCGTCAAGGACGTCGGCCTGGCCGCTCATGGACACTGAATGTAGCCAGGCCTACTGACAGCGGGCGTCGGCGGAAAGGATCGCGAATGTCGCAGGCATCACGAATAGTACTCGTCACGGGCGCATCAGCCGGAATCGGCCGCGCCTGCGCGAACCGGCTTGCAGATGCTGGCTGGGCGGTCACCGGTGCCAGCCGACGTGGCCTCGGCAGCGACAGTGCGGCCGGCGCCCGCTGGGCGGGCGTCGTCATGGACGTGGACGATGATGCCGCGGTCAAGGCTGGCGTCGCCAGGATTGCCGAACAGCACGGCCGGCTGGACGCCCTGGTGGCCGCAGCGGGCTGGGGCGTGGCAGGCGCCGCGGAGTTCACGAGCATCGGCGCGGCAAAGGATCAGTTCGAGACCAACTTCTGGGGCTGCGTCCGGCTGGTGCAGGCGGTACTACCGCAGATGCGCGCGCAGCACGGCGGCCGGATAGTGCTGCTCAGCTCGATCGGGGGCGTGATTGGCATCCCGTTCCAGGCCTACTACAGCGCCAGCAAATTCGCCCTGGAGGGATTCGCTGAATCGATCGGCTATGAGGTCGCTCCCTTTGGCATCACGGTCACGCTGGTTCAGCCCGGAAACATCAAGACAGACTTCACCGCCAGCCGGCGGATTGACGACGCAGCCGACGTCGGTGACGTATACGCGGCCGCGATGCGACGGGCCGTCGAAGCGATGGAGCGCGACGAAGCCAGCGGTGCGCCAGCGGATCAGGTGGCCCGCGTGATCGAGCGCGTGCTCGGCGCTGGCCGGCCACCGCGGCGCGTGTCAGTCGGGAAGGCCGGCGAGCGAGCCGGGCTGGTCGCTAAGCGGGTGCTGCCGTTCCGGCTATTTGAGGCAGCGGCCAAGAGCAGTCTGGGGGTCTAGCAGGCCCCGTTCCCCTTTTCCTGAACTCACCAGCCGAGCTCCCGCAGGCGCGCATCCGAGATGCCGAAGTGGTGACCTACTTCGTGAATCACCGTCCGGCGTACCTGCTCGACCACGTCCGCCTCGGTGTCGCAGATCGCGCAGATGGCCCGCTGATAGATCGTGATGCGATCCGGCAGCACGCCCGCATAGCTAGTCGTGCGGCTGGTCAGCGGGATTCCTTCGTACAGGCCAAGCAGACCGCGCGGACCAGGGCCGTGCTCCACCAGCACGGCCACGTTCCGCATCAGCTCGCCCAGGTCGGCAGGCAGCGAATCCAGAGCGGTCGCCACCATCTGCTCGAACGACTCAGCAGCCACGATGATCACGTCCTCATTGTCTGACAGCCAGCGCCGTTGTGCTTCGTCAGCCAGGGCACGCTCCTATTCTGGGGTCGTGGCGTCGCCGGATCAGGTCCCGATCACTGCCCGCCCGACTCCGGCGCAGGTGGCAGCCGCGTATGGCCGGACCATTCCGGACCTGGTCAGGCCGGGCCTGCGGGTGCTGTTCGCGGGCATCAACCCGAGCCTGTATTCCGCCGCCGTCGGATACCACTTCGCGCGGCCCGGCAACCGGTTCTGGCCGGCCATGCACCGCAGTGGCTTTACTATCCGTCAGCTAGACCCCGCCGAGCAGCACCTGCTCCTCGGGATAGGGCTAGGCATCAGCAACGTCGCCGCCCGCGCGACGGCTCGGGCCGATGAGCTGGACCCGGCCGAACTGCGGACCGGCTGGGTCCAGCTGTCGGACCTCGCGAAGCGCATCCAGCCGGACTGGCTTGCCGTCCTGGGCGTGACTGCCTACCGGGCCGGGGCGGGGCGCCCGGCCGCCACGGTCGGTCCGCAGACCGACCGAGTCGGCGGCGCGAAGGTCTGGGTTTTGCCCAATCCGAGCGGGCTGAATGCGCACTGGAGCGCGGCAGCCCTCGCCGGGGAGTTCGGGCGGCTGCGCGATGCAGCCGGCTAGGGCCAGCTACGCGGGTAGGAGTAGGCCGCCGGGGCCGGGTAGCCGGCCGGGGCCGGGTTGCCGGCCAGGGCCGCGTAGCCGGCCCAGGTCAGGGCTTGCCGACCTGGCTGGGCGGACGGGACCCGAGGACGACCGTGGCGCTCAGGTCCTCGTCGGAGACGATCTGGGTCCGGAGGCCGGCGCTGGCTATCGCGGCTGCGGTAAGCGGTGCCTGCGGCTGGCTGGTCTCGATTAGCAGCTGACCGCCCGGCGCGAGCCAGTCCGGCGCGCCCGCCGCGATCCGGCGGTGGATCTCCACGCCGTCCGCGCCACCGTCCAGGGACACCAGTGGCTCGTGCAGCCGGGCCTCGGCAGGCAGGAAGCCGACCTCGCCGGTGGGCACGTAAGGTGCGTTGGCGATCAGCAGGTCCACGCCGCCGCGCAAGGTCTGCGGCAATGGCTGGTAGAGGTCGCCCAGGTAGACGTTTCCGCCGTGATCGCGGAGGTTGGCGGTAGCGCAGCGGACGGCCTGCGGATCGATATCGACGGCATGCAGATCTGCCGCTGACAGGGCGCTGGCTACGGCGAGGCCGATGGCTCCGGAGCCGCAGCACATATCCAGCACGACCTTGCTGACAGCGGCGCCGGAGCTACCGCGCGGGCCCGATAGCGCGACCGCCTGGCTGGCCAGGAACTCACTGCGGCGGCGCGGGACGAAGACACCTGGTTCCAGGAGGATCCGCAGGCCACAGAACTCCGCCCAGCCGACCACCTGCTCCAGCGGCAGGCCAGCGACGCGTCGAGCCACCAGTCGCTCAAGTTCGGAGTCAGTTCCGGCGGCCTCGATGAGCAGGTCTGCCTCATCCTCGGCAAACACGCAGCCTGCAACGCGGAGCCGGGTAACGATCCCGGCCCGAGCTAGGCTGCGGCTCTGGCCGGGGACCGTCAGCTGCCTAAAGCTTGCTGAGCTTCGAGCAGGGGACAGGGATCCGCACCCTGTGTTGCTGACCAAAATCCACGAGCACAGCGACGTCTTCCTCGACGCTGAGCACGGTTCCGAGACCGTACTTGTCGTGCGTCACCAGATCCTGGATGGCGAAGGTCTCCACAGGCGGCAACGTAGTCGGCTTGTTGAAGGGACTACCGGGCAGCAAGCGCCGTGGCGCCGGGCGGGTATTCATCACTACCAGTATGCGCCCTTCCTTGACGAAGCGTGACGCGGATACCTGCGATAGCTGGTCCGGCGGCCAGCTTTGTGCCCGACCCGGGGCTCGCTCCGGTCAGCTGCTGGTGCCCGAATGTCTAGGCGTTGCCTTCGCCGACGTCAGACGCCAAACTGCCCGCCCCGCTCTCGGTGACTCTGAACAACGAGTCAAGCAGGACGGGCAGCAAGCAGCTAGCAGCGAGACCGGCTCTCAGTGCTTACCGGCTCGCCGAGTTCAAGCTTTGGCCGTCTAGATCGGGGTGACCTGCTCGGCCTGGGGGCCCTTGGCGCCCTGGCCTGCGGTGAACTCGACCCTCTGGTTCTCTGCAAGACTGCGGAAACCGTCAGTCTGGATGGCGGAGTGGTGAACGAAGACGTCGGCCGTGCCGTCGTCGGGGGCGATGAAACCGTAGCCCTTGTCAGCGTTAAACCACTTCACAGTGCCCTGAGCCATGTTGCTTTCTCCTGCTGTACGACCTTCGGGATCCACGGACGTGTGCCCCGGGCTGCTACGGCCGCCTGCCTTCCGGAGACTGAAATCTCAATGCCCCTCGGCGCCCGCCGTCAGAATTTCGCAGGCGCTCTCACGTGCACGAATTTCGACTACAACCACACTACCCAACAACCATGGAGGGCGTGGTTGTTCCCCCCAACTGAATCATCCTCGCCACTGTCGATCAGCGGCCGGAGAAGATGATCTTATGAATGTGGAGTTGCCTGGGTTATGGGCCAGGCAACTCCCCACCCATCAACGATCTTGACGCGCTGCGCTGCGCCGGCCCGTGCGGCGGGCTAATCCAGCTGGGCGCGGCCGCTGAACTGGTGGCAGCTATCCCTGCATCCGTCTCCAGATCGTGAGCTGCGGCTGGACCCCAGGGTAGGGATCGAGTGCCCTGACCGGCGCCGTGGCAACCTTCGTGAAGTCCTCGTGCAGGTGGTCCAGCCTGGCGGTTCGGTAGCCGCCGTCCCCGATATACGCGACGGTTTCTCCGCCGTAGTAGGTCAGGCAGTCGCCCAGCGACGAGAACAACGGCGGCCAGCACAGAACCAAGCCACGGTCAGCGTGGCCGGACAGCACCGACTGATCGCCCTGGTCGACGTGGGTCCATGGCCGGGTGGCCGGGTGGTACCTGTTGGTGCGCTCCCCGTCGACAGGCGCCTGGTCAAAGGCGACAATATCCACGCCGATCGAGCGCAGCCTGTGTGCCCAGTATCCGGTTCCGGCGCCGATCTCCACTAGTGGTCCTAGCCCGGCGAGCATGGCCAGCACGGAATCACTGGGAAGGACATACGCATAGTCCTGAGCCAGCATCAACAGCGCGTCCCCGGCTTCGGCTGCCGGATCAGGAACTCCGCCGTGATCGAGCAGCTCAAGCGACTGGCTGAACTGATCGTCTCGCATGGATCCTCCCGGCCAGCGATTGTAGCCAGCGCTGAGCGCTGGTTAGCGCCGGCAGGACGGTCCGGTGGCGCCGCTTACCCGGCTTGCACCTCAGCTATTCAGTGTTACTATGTAGTGGTAGTCAATATCACTGAGTAGCCGCGAGGAGGTGCTCCGTGGGCAAGCAGGTGACGGAGATGCTCAAGGGCACGCTGGAGGGCATCGTCCTCGCGATCCTGGTCGGCCGGCCGGCGTATGGCTACGAGATCACGGCATGGCTGCGGGAGCAGGGCTTCTCCGACATCGCCGAGGGGACCGTCTACGCGCTGCTCATCAGGGTTGAGCAGCGCGGACTGGTGGACGTGGAGAAGGTCCCGTCGGAGAAGGGGCCGCCGCGCAAGGTCTATTCCCTCAACGCCAGCGGACGCGAATATCTCGACGAGTTCTGGAGGACCTGGAGCTTCCTCGCACAGCGACTGGAACAGCTCCGCGAAGGAGGCAAGTGATGGCACCGAAGTGGATCGAGCTGGTCACCGGGTCGCTCGAGCAGAAGAAGCAGTACAGGCAGTACAGGGCCCGCATCGAGGCTCTGCCTGAGCCGTACGGCAAGGTCGCCAAGGCGCTGCAGCGGTACTTCATGTACTACGGCGGCATCACGGACGGCGAGACCGCGCTCAGGATGTTCGGCGACTTCGCCGACCTGTGGGAGCGTGCCTCGGCCGACGGCACGCCTGTGCGCGCAATCGTCGGCGACGACCCGGTCGAGTTCGCCGATGCCTTCGCACAGGCCTACACCGGAAAGAGATGGATCGACAAGGAACGCGCCCGGCTGACCAAGGCGATCGAGGACGCGGAGCGAGGGGAACAGGAATGACCACCGACGTAGCCATCCAGGTTCGGGGCCTGGAAAGGTCCTACAAGGAGCTGCGCGTGCTACGCGGCGTGGACTTCGACGTAGCTCGGGGCAGCATCTTTGCCCTGCTCGGCTCCAACGGCGCGGGCAAGACCACGGTGGTAAAGATCCTCTCCACGCTGCTCAAGCCCGACGCGGGGACGGCCACGGTCAATGGCTTCGACGTCGGCACGCAACCGGCGAAGGTGCGAGAATCCATCAGCCTCACCGGGCAGTTCGCGGCAGTGGACGAAACCCTCACCGGACGGGAGAACCTGGTGCTGGTGGCCCGGTTGCGGCACCTGAAGGACGCCGACCGGATCGCGGATGACCTGCTGGCCCGCTTCCAGCTCACCGACGCGGCGGAGCCGAGGGTGTCGACGTACTCCGGCGGAATGCGCCGCCGCCTGGACATCGCATGAGCCTCATCGGGAGTCCGCCGGTGATCTTCCTGGACGAACCGACCAGCGGGCTCGACCCCGCAATCTCGCGTCGAAGTGTGGCATAGCGTCAAGGAGCTCGCCGGGCAGGGCACGACGGTGCTGCTCACCACCCAATATCTGGACGAGGCCGAACAGCTCGCCGACCGGATCGCGATCCTTCACGACGGACGGATCATCGCGAACGGCACTCTCGCCGAGCTGAAACTGCTCCTCCCGCCAGCCAAAGTCGAGTACGTCGAGAAGCAGCCGAGCCTCGAGGACGTTTTCCTCGCCATCATCGGCGAGAACGATACGGCCAGCACCGAAGAAGCGCGGGTCGCAACGACGGCACAGACATCTAAGGAATAGCGATGACTACGCACTTTTTCGGCGACACCGCCGTCCTGCTGGGCCGATCCCTGCGACACATCACGCGCAGCATGGACACCATCATCACGACCACGATCATGCCGATCGCCTTCATGCTGCTGTTCGTCTACGTGCTGGGCGGCGCCATCACTTCCGGCTCGCATTCGTACGTGAACTACCTGCTGCCGGGCATCCTGCTCATCACGATTGCCTCGGGCATCTCCTACACGGCATTCCGGCTCTTCACGGACATGCAGAGCGGCATCTTCGAGCGATTCCAGTCGATGCCGATCGCACGGTCATCCGTGCTGTGGGCGCACGTGCTGACCTCGCTGGTCGCCAACCTGATCTCGCTCGCGGTTGTTGTGCTCGTGGCCTTGCTCATGGGCTTCCGCACGGGGGCGGGAGTGCTGGCGTGGCTGGCGGTCGTCGGCATCCTGATCCTCTTCACCCTCGCGTTGACCTGGCTCGCCGTGATCCCTGGCCTGACCGCCAAGTCCGTGGACGGCGCGAGTGCGTTCGCCTACCCGCTCATTTTCCTGCCATTCATCAGCTCAGCATTCGTGCCCACCCGCACCATGCCCGGCCCGGTGCGCGCCTTTGCCGACAACCAGCCGGTGACATCCATCGTCAACACCGTCCGCGACCTGTTCACCCACCAGCCAGTCAGCAGCGGCATCTGGATCGCCCTCGCCTGGTGCCTCGGCCTCCTCATCGTCGCGTACGCCCTTGCCATGGCCACCTATCACCGCAAGATCGCCTGAGGAGGCGCGCGCGGCGCTGTTCAGGTGACGAGCAGGCGCAGGCCGAGTTCCGCCGCATCGAGAGCGACGAGGTCGCGGTTGCGGTCGGCCCACCGGCCCGAGAGGAGGTCATCACGCAGGCTGCGCACCGCCCGCTGCTCGGCATCCGGTCCGACTCTGGCCCATACCGATACGCCGCGACGAACGCGGTCGTCCAGATATGCCTCGGGCCGCCGCCAGTGCGCCTCGAAGAAGCCGTCAGCGCAGTCCCACGGAATGAGCACCGGCTCCACGCGGGCTCCGATCGCGCGGGCCAGTTCGGTCAGCGAAGGCCTGCCGACTAGGAGATCAGCGACCTCAGGCAGGTAGTCGCGGGTGAGCCAGAACCGACGATGCCATCCGGCTTCAGTGGTGTCGTGCGTGAACACCACCACACGGCGAGCCACGCGCCGCATCTCGTGCAGGCCCGCGATCGGGTCCTTCCAGTGATGAATGGTGGCGAAAGCCATCGCGGCGTCGAAGGACTGGTCCTCGAACGGAAGACTCTCCGCGCTGGCAGCCACGCACGGCGCCGCGCCTGCGGGACGTTGCGCACGCATGACCGCCGACGGTTCCACCGCAATGACGTCACGGCCGGAGGGCTCGTAGGAACCGGTGCCAGCCCCGACATTCAGCACCGTCCGCGCGTCGCCAAGCGCTACCCAGACTCTGGCCGCGATCCGCGGCTCGGTGCGCCGCGTCACGGTGTAAGTAGCTCCGATGGTGTCATACAGCTGTGCGCCGGACATGCCGCTGCCTCCCTGGCTGCCACCCCCACGTTGCCCAGTTAAGATATATCTCTAACCTCGGTGGGACAAGATATATCTCGGCGTGTTTCACCCGGCCGGGTGGGACGGCTCCGCAGCCCTTCCGCCCTAGTCCGTCCAGACCAGGCAGAACGGCTTGCCGACCGGATCGGCGTAGACGCGCCAGTTCGGGCCAGCGCCGTCCAGTCGGGTGGCGCCGATGCCGAGGGCGGCCGGTTCCGCCGCCTCCACGTCCCGGACGGTCACGTCGAGGTGAATCTGCTGCGGGTACGCCGGATCCGGCCAGCGCGGCGCGGTGTACTGCTGCACCTGCTGGAACATCACCGGCTGCGCGCCGTCCTCGCCGATCATGGCCATCCCGGCCGCCTCGTACGTCACCGGCTTGCCGAGCAGCTCCGCGTAGAAGTGGCTCAGCGCCTTCGCGTCGGGGCAGTCGAGCGTGACGCCCATCAGGGTGGTCCGTGGTTCGCCGGTGCTGGCGCACAGATCGAGCGGGTGGCCGGCCGGGTCGGCCAGGGTGTGCCAGCGTTCGCCCCGGCGCAGCAGGCTAGCGCCGAGCTGCTCCGCGCTTTCCGCCGCCGCATCGATGTCCGGTACCCGGAAGTCGAGATGGGCCTGCTGCGGCCGGCACGGGTCGGGCCAGTGCGGCGGCACGTGGTCAGTGGCCAGCTGCAGGCCGATCCTCCAGCCGTCACCGGCTTCGATCGTGATCCAGTCGTCCTCCTCACCATCGTCGTCGTCGCGGACGCGTCGCCAGCCGGCGAGCTGCTCGTAGAACGTGGCCAGGAGGTCGATGTCGGGGGCGTCCAGCGCCACGGCCCGCAATGAGCCGATCGCCCGCCGGCGCGGTTCGGAGGTCATGCCCCGATCCTGCCGATCCCTGGGCTGGCCCGCTACCGGATAGCCGCCCTAGTCCTTGCCTTCGAGGAAGGCAAGGACACGCCGGGTGAGCAGCGTGGCGGCTGGTTCGTCGTAGGAAGGCAGGCTGCTGTCGGCGAAAAGATGCCGGTTACCGGGGTACAGGAACAACTCAGCATCCGGCGCCCCCTGAACGAGGGCGCGGGCCGCGTCGATGTCGCCTTCTCCGGCGAAGAACTCATCATCTTCCATGCCGTGCACCTGCACGGGCACTCCCGTCGGCCAGGAAGCGCTGAACTCCGAGACTGGCATGCAGGCTTCGAACAGCAGGGCGCCCTTGGCGCCGGGGCGAGTCTGTGCCAGCATCTGGGCGGGCAGTACGCCGAGCGAGAATCCGGCGTAGACCAGCGTGGCGGGTAGCTCGGCAGCCGCGGCCTGGCCGCGCTCGATGACCGTGCCGAAGCCGATCTTGCTCGCGTACTCCACGCCTTCCTGCACGGTGCCGAAGACGTGTCCGTCGAACAGATCGGGGACGTGCACGGCGTGGCCAGCGGCTCGGAGTTGGTCCGCGAAGCCTGCCACGCCGGGGGTGAGTCCTTGCGCGTGGTGGAACAGCAGCACCTCGGCCATATCATTCCTTTTCCGTGCGTGGCCGGGTTATCCCGGCGCCAGCAACTATCACATTGATTCCGGACGTATCGCGGCCTCAATTGACGCGATCATCAAAATGCGGTTACGGGTCCACTTCGTGTCGTGCCCGTCCGAGGCGGGCGTACCCATCGAGAACATCGCCCGCCTCGCCGGTTACGATCCCCGCACGCAACTGCAGCCGGCCGGGATCCCAGACGACTCAGACGGCCCGGTCGCGCAGCGGGAGGGCGATGTCGCTGCCGCCGCGCCTGCTGGCGTCGGTCACTGGCGCGGCGGTCGTCAGGAGGGTAACGCGCAGGCCCAGGTCACTGGGCTGCCGCAGCTGCTCGGCTGCCCAGGTCAAGGCCGAGTCCCCTGCGGCTTGCCACTGCGCCTCCGTCGCGTCCTGGTCCAGGTGACTGTAGGCCTCCTGGTGCGCAGGCTCGGTGCGCAGGGTGAGTCCGGAGAACCTGGCGGCGAGCTGGCTGGCCAGGTCCGGCGGCACCGGCCAGCAGAACTCCACCGGGCCGTTACTGTCCTGGTTCACCTCCCCGTAGTAGATCAGGAACGCGGCCCCGGCGACGCCGTCTACCCGAGCCGGCGGCTGGGCCTTGAGCATGCCGATGACCTCCTTGCCCAGGTCCCAGACTTCCTGCTGACTGCTGGCATGCCGTAGCAGGCAGAGCAGGCTGCGGGCGGGGATATCGCGGACCTTGACCTCGTACATGACGTTCCTCTTTCCAGTCAGGCGGTCAACGAGGTTGCCGGCCAGGTCCCGGCGGGCAGCATGATCGGCTTCAGCCCCTGACCAGTAAGCGCCGACTTGCGCCGCAGCGGCCTCCGGCTCCAGGCTGAGGATCAGCTGGATCTGCGCCAGCGGCACTCCGATCTGGCGCAGCGACGCGACCAGCCGGGCGTTGTCCAGCTGACCGGCGGCATACCAGCGGTAACCAGAGTCCGGATCGACCTGGGCGGGCGGCAGCAGTCCCAGCTCGTCATACAGGCGCAGCGCCTTCGCCGACAGGCGGGACAGCCTGGCGAACTCACCGATGCTCATCAGGTCCACGACCGGCTCCCTCGTGCCGGGCCGATGCCCGGCTCCCCAGACTGTGCGGCTTCCCCCAGGGTCAAGGTCAAGTTAGCGGTCTGCCGGAGGTTCAGTGGGGACACCGATGACGGGACCTGCAGTAGCCGCCCGCATGTCTCGGCCAGTCAGCGACGGTCGATGTCACCGTGTCTCGCGCTTGATGCCTGCGTTATCGGCGTGCGACGGAGACCTCGAACCTGGGAGCATTTGACGCATGGAGCTTGATCCGCAGAAAGTGTTCGAGCGGCACCAGCGGAAGCTCGAGAAGCTGGGAAGCATCACCGAGGAGTCGGCGATTCTTGAGCGCATACCGGAGGCCGCGTTCTGCGCGCTTGTCGGCAGCAAGTTCGCCGTCGTTATCGCGAGCTTGCAGAACGCCGAATGGCTGATCCAGCACTGCCGCGCACTGGCCGACGCCCATCGCGAGCTGAGCGATTCGCAGCGGGGCGCGATCCTCTGCGCTTTGACAGCGTGCACCGCGGCGGCTCAGAGGCGCAACGGTCTGCTGCACGCCATTTTGGCGCAAGGCGACGTGGGCACAAGTGCTGAAGCTGCCGATCGACTCGCGCTGGCTCCGAATTCGGGCTGAAATGACTGATCGTGCATTGTCTCGGCTAGTGGGCCGGGCACAGCGGCTGGTAGCGCGCCATGTCGATGGAGTAGGAGCGGCCAGTGTGCGGGTCGCGCTGCTCGTTAGGGTCGAGCCCGTCGTATCTCCGGTGGGTAGCTGGCTGGCCGCACACAACGCATGGTGTGCTGGGGGCGTTGCTGCCAAGGGTGCCGTCGACCTCGTTCCGCCGCACCCGAATAACGATCATGACCATGAACGCGGCCACGTGGATCAGGGTGACGAGAACGATCAGGCTGGTCAGGTTGCTCACCTGGGATGGAACGCGGCAATCTAAGCTCGTGCTTCCGTGCGCCAGAGTGAAGTCGATCACATAGAGGGCTACTGCCATAGGTGTCACATAAATCGCTCGCTCGACGTAGCAGCAGCAGCGAAGCCGGGGCCACGCCCTCGCGTGGTGCGGGGGTGCCGCAAGGCCAGATCTGCGCCTAAGGGGCTGCGTCAGCGTTGAGGAAATCCCAATTCGTCCTGCCGTAGCTGCTGACGTACCGCCTGGCCACCCTGACCTCCTTGTTTGCAGTCTAGGCCGGTTAGGCGTGGTCGCAGTCGGGGTCGTCGCAGGTGCCGATGTGCTCGCGGCACTCAGCGCAGATCGACCAGCCGGCCTTTGCCTGGGGTGTTATCCCAGGCCGAAGCTCACGGTGGGTGATGAGTGGGAGGACAGCGATTTGGTGTTCTGCCAGTGGAATGGCCGGCCGCTGGATCCGCGCCGGGACTGGCAGGAGTGGGCCGACATTCTGAAGGCGGCGGGGCTACGTTATCACCGGGTTCACGCGATGCGGCACTCGGCGGCGACCCTCATGTTGCACAAGGGCGTGGCGCTTCCGGTTGTCCAGGAGACGCTCGGCCACTCCGATATCCGCGTCACGCAGGCGTACTCCCATGTGTCTTCGGCGCTGACTCAGGACGCTGCGAGGCGGATGGGCGGGATGCTTCGGAAGGACTCGGAGGCACCCCGCGATGCTGAGTAAAATCCTTGCGGATGCTACTGACGTTGCTACTAACGCACAACATCACGGATCTTGCAGTGGGACGTTTCCCCAGGTCAGGGTAGAGTACCGTGCAGCCGGGGCGGGTCGGCGTGGCAGGCGCAGTTGCGGTGGCCGCAGCGGGTGTGCCGTTCGGTGATCGAGCCAGGCAGCGCCTTGCCGGACCGGGCGATGGCCGCGAGCTCGGCGGCGATCCTCCTGGCCTCCGCCTGGTGGCTGGCGGCGACACGCACTGCATCAGGGTGGCATACGTCCGTGATCCTGGTCATGTCTTACTGTATATCTACAGTATGAGTGCGATGGATGCGGCCGATGCAGGCTATCCCGCGCGCTGGCGGCCGTCGCCGGGCACCCCGCCGCAGGCAGCGGCGTTCGCCCGGCAGGTCGTCGCGGCGTGCGGGCCGCTGAGCCGGGACCGGGCCAAGAACCTGCTGTGGGCAGCCGGCAAGCTCGCCTCCTACGGCATCGGGCTCGGGCTGGAGCCGGTGCCGGAGGTGCTGCTGCATCCTCGGTGATCGAGCGGTTCACCGCGCACGCGCCGGGCCTGTCCCCGTCGGCGCGGCGGACGCTGCGCACCAACCTGCGGTTCATCGCCCGCGCGGTGGTGCCGCACCTGTACCCCGCTGATGCGCCGCTGCCCAGCGAGCGCGCCAAGACGCCGTACACCGCGGCGCGAGATCGCCGGGTTCCTGGCGCTGGCCGTCGCCCAGCCCGCGCCGGCGCGGCGGTCGCGCGCGGCGGCCCTGGTCTGCCTCGGCGCCGGTGCCGGCTGATCCGCTCCGACCTGCGCCATGTTCGCGGCACCGACGTGACCGCCCGCTCCGGCGGTGTCGTCGTCGTAGTTCGTTGCGCCCGGCCGCGGGCGGTGCCGGTGCTGGCCCGCTACCACGCCCCGCTGCTGTAAGCCGCCGCGTTCGCCGGCGAGTACTTTCTCACCGGCGGCACCGAACCCGAGCTGGCAACATCACCAACCCGCTGACCCGCTCGCTGGCCGGCGGTTTCGCTGCCGCCCCTGGACACCTCCCGTCTGCGCTCCACCTGGCTGGCCGAGTGCGCTTAGCTGATCGGCCTGCCCGCGTTCATGCACGCCGCCGGGATCTCCTGCTCCCAGCAGCTCGGCGACATCATCGCCGGCCTGGATCCCGCCGGCAGCGAGGATTACGCGGTCGCGCTGCTCAGCAGCCAGTCCCGGTACCGCCGTGGGCAGCAGGACGGGTCTTGCTACCATCTAAGCCATCATCGACGCCTCCGGCATCGCCGGCCAGATCGAGGCCTGCTGCCAGCCGCCGTGCGGCACCGTCAGCTGTCCGCGCGTACCATGCTGACCGGTATGATGCTCGCCCTCGATGACCGCCTGCCCGCTTATCTCACCGAGGCCCGCGCCGCGCTCATCTCGCTTTCCCGAAGCCGACCAGGTACGCCTCGGCGTCACCGCGGACTGGCACGGCCGCCGCACCGCTCACCTACCGCCAGGTCGAGCACACCTTCCGGCTGATCACCCGCGCGCTGTCCAAGACCGAGCCCGACAGCGCCCCCTCCCCGCGCCTGCAGCAGTGTGCTACCAGCTGACCGAAGCCAGCATCCCCGTCCAGTCAAGGACGCCAGCAGGTCGCTGGCCGTCGACTGGACCGACGTCTAGGCCTGGGCGCGGCCAGTGCCGCTCGAGGCCGCCGGCACCGGCACCGACCCCGAGGCCTCCTGGGGCCACCGCAACGTCGGCCGCAGCGTCCAGGAAGGAGAATGTTCTTCGGCTACTATCTCTCCGCCGCGGTCATGGTCTCCGACGAGCACGGCTCGCCCGTGCCCGAGCTCGCCCGCCGGATCACCGTCGCCAGCTCCGGCCACGACCCCGCCGCCGCCCTGGCCGGCGTGCTCCCACGATGCCGGCCGCGGCATCGCGCTCGGCGACATCATCGCCGACTCCGGCTACTCCCACCGCGTCCCGGCCACCTGGGCTAACCCGCTGCGCGCTGCCGGCGCTCACCTGGTCCAGGACCTGCACCCGCACGACCGCGGCCCCCGCGGCACCTACCACGGCGCTATCATCGCCAACGGGAACCTGTACTGTCCCGCCACCCCGCCCTTACTGGATCTCGTGCCGCTGCCGCCCGGCGCGCCCGCTGCCGATGCCGCCGCCCACGACCAGCAGACCGCCGAGCTCGCCCGCTACAAGCTCGGCGTCCACGCCGCCGACGACGCCGACGGCTACCGCCGGCATGCCTGCCCCGCCGCCGCCGGGAAATCCGCTGCCCGCTGCGCCCCGAATCCATGAAACTCTACCGCAACCTGCCCGAGATCCTCACCCCGCCCGAGCATCCGCCAGCCTGCTGCACCCAGCAGACCATCACCGCCGGCCCCGGCGTCGCCGCCAAAACCCGCCAGAAGCACGACTACCCCTCAGCGGCATGGCGGCTCTCCTACCGGCGTCGCACCGCCGCCGAACGGCTCAACGCCACCATCAAAGACCCCGCCGTCAACAGCATCGACCGCGGCTGGATCCGTCTGACGGCCTCACCCCGCTCACGCTCTGGCTCGCCTGCCTCCTCGCCGTCCGCAACCAGCGCACCCTCGCCGCCTTCCAGCCCGCCAGCAACTACGCACGCCGCGCCGCCTTCGCCCAGCCGCAGCCCCGCACCCGCAAACGCCGCCGCGAGCTCGCCGGCGCTGCCCGCCGGGCCGCCCTAACCAGCCCGGCATCCCAGCCGCACGGCCGCAGCCGTCAACAACCAGCACCGCCAGCTCTAGCCTCTGCCGCGCCCTCAAGCCACCCGAACACACCTCGCCTCCAGCTCCTGCCGTCACGCCGAAACCAGCTAGTCACCGCACCAGTGCAGGACCGTCAGCGAATGTCAGACCCAAATGTGAGCATGAATCGCTGGAGAGTGTGAAGATCTCGTAGAGCCGCCTATCGGAATCGAACCGATGACCTATTCATTACGAGTGAATCGCTCTGCCGACTGAGCTAAGGCGGCGCACGCTGCGGTTGAACCGCGCGAGCCACAGGAGTCTACCGGTCGGGAGAACCTTCCCGCGAACCACTATGCATGGCCTCGTACGCCTGCCGCGAGCCGCAGACGCTGGCCTTCGGGCAGCTGGTCCGCCTGCCATCTTCGGCTAGCTTGACGATGATCTTGTCACCGGGCACGTTGTAGCCGGTCACAGTGCCCGCCCCGGCAGGCGTCTCGACAGCCTCGCCCATCCGCGGCGCCGATGCCCGGAAGTCCTGGTACAGCGGATGCTCGTACTTCAGGCAGCACATCAGCCGACCACAGGCGCCCGCGATCCGCAGCGGGTTTACCGGCAGGTCCTGGTCCTTAGCCATGCGCACGGACACTGGCTCGAAGTCCTTAAGGAACGTTGCGCAGCACAGGTCGCGGCCACATGGCCCGATCCCGCCTTGCAGCCTGGCCTCGTCCCGCGGACCGATCTGCCGCAGTTCGACTCTGGCGCGCAGCCGGGCTGCCAGGTCCTTCACCAGCGCGCGGAAGTCGACGCGCTGCGGCGCGCTGAAGTAGATAGTGAACGTGCTGGCCTGATCCAGGTAGTCCACGGCAATGATCTTCATCGGCAGCTCGTGCTCGCGGACCAGCCGGCGGCAGGCGACCTTGGCTTCGGCGCGGCGGGCCCGGTTGGCCTCGTCCCGGCTCAGGTGCTCAGCGGTGGCCAGGCCGGCGCACACCGGCAGGCCGGTGATCTCGTCATCCACCCACTGCGGCGCCCAGATGCACTCGGCCACCTCTGGCCCGGCGTCGGTAGGAACCAGCACCTTGGTCCCGACGCTCGGCTGATACGGGCCGGGATCCAGGTAATACAGCCGCCCGCTGCGCTGGAAGCTCACCGCCATCATCATGCCCACGCCACAACATTACGGGGACATAACGCGATTCGCTGCACCCAGCAGCTACCGACCGAGCGCCAGCGCCATTTCTTCGACCGCGAGCAGCGGCGCGACGTTTGCCGTCAGCCGCTGCCTGCACATCATGATCGCCTCGATCCTGCGCACCGTGTCGGCCGGCCCAGAGGTAGCGGCCAGCTCCGTAAGCTCCTCGTCGCGAACCTCGTTGGCCAGTTCGACGGACGCCCGCAGCTGAATTGCGAGCACGTCACGGTAATAGCCGGCCAGGTCGAGCAGCGCCCGGTCCAGGGCATCGCGCTTGACCCGGGTGGCACGCGATTTCTGCCGGTCCTCTAGCTCCCGCAGCGCACCCGCACCGCCCCGCAGCGCGGTTGCCACCCCCTTGCCGGTGGAGCCCTCGCCGAACGCCCGCCGCAGTGCATCGCGCTCGGGTTCGTCGAGCTCCTCGGTGACCGCAGCGGCCTCCGCCTCCGCAGCCCGGACCAGGGCGGCTGCCGCCTTGAGCGCCTGGCCCAGGCTGCCTACCTGGGTCGGCACCCGGAGCACCTCGCCACGGCGGCGCGCTGCCTCCGGGTCGGTTGCCAGTCGCCTGGCCCGCCCGATGTGCCCCTGCGCGGCCAGGGCCGCAGACCTCGCCCGCTCGGGCGGGATTCCCTCCCGGCCGAGCACCTCGGCGACTGCCGCGGTCCGCGGTGTCCGCAGCGTGACGAGCCGGCACCGGGACCGGATGGTTGTCGGCAGGTCGTCGGCGTACGGGGCGCAGAGCAGCCAGACGGTGCGCGGCGCCGGCTCCTCGATCGCCTTGAGCAGCGCGTTTGCCGCCTGCTCGGTCGACCGGTCAGCATCCTCGAACAGCACGATCCGCCACCGACCGTAGACCGGTGCAGCGGCGGCCTTGAGGACCAGGTCCCTGGTCTGGCGCACCCCGTACGACAGGCCGTCAGGCCGCACCAGCAGCACGTCAGCGTGCGTGCCGCCGGCCACCTGATGACACGACTGGCATTGCCCGCAGCCCTGCCACTCGCACAGCAGCGCCGCCGCGAACGCACGGGCCGCCAGCGAGCGGCCGGACCCAGGCGGACCGGTGAACAGCCAGGCGTGCGTCATCCCGGCGGTGCCGAGCCCGACCGTGTCAGCAGCTGCCGCTGCGCCGTGGCGCCAGCGCAGCTGAGCCGCCGCGACAGCACGCTGTAGCTGCTCCACCGCGGATTCCTGGCCAGTCAGCCCGGCAAAAACCGCTCCGGCTCGGGGCGCCTGATCGGTGGTCACGTCCGGATCGGCTCCCGGTCCGGCAGCGCTACCGGCGCGCGGCACTGGTCACCCCGCCGGTCAGTCCCGGACCGCGGGGAACGAGCCGGTGTTCTCCTCGGCCGCCTGCGGGATCGGGTCCGGCAGCAGTTCCCGGACGCTGACCTGGATATCCCGGCTGATGTCGGCCTCCGGCCTGGCGGCATCCAGGACGAGATAACGCGCTGGCTCGGCCGCAGCCAGGCTGAGGAACCCGGCTCTGACCCGCTGGTGAAAGTCAACCGGCTCGGCCTCCAGCCGGTCAGCGGAGGACCGTCGCCGGCCAAGGCCGGTGACTGGCGACAGGTCGAGCACGATGGTGAGATCCGGCACCAGGCCGCCGGTCGCCCACCGGTTCAGCTGGGCAATCTCGGCTACCGGCAGCTGGCGTCCGGCACCCTGGTAGGCAAGCGACGAATCGACGTAGCGGTCGGTCACCACGATCGCGCCGCGTTCGAGCGCCGGGATGATGACGGACTGGACGTGCTCGGCCCGGTCAGCCGCGTACATCAGCGTCTCGGCCCTGGGCGCTAGTCCGGAGTGGGCGTTGTCCAGGAGCAGTGCGCGCAGCCGCATGCCGATTTTGGTGGCGCCGGGCTCATGCGTCGTGACGACGTCAAAGCCCTGATCACGGAGCCAGATGGCGAGGAACCTGGCCTGCGTAGATTTGCCTGCCCCCTCACCGCCTTCAAGCGCGATGAATACGCCGGGCCGACGGGCAGGCTGAACTGGCGGCGGCACTCCATTGCTGTCGCCGCGCGTGGCGGCCTGCCGCTGGCCGCGGAACACCGAGGTCAGGTCCGCCCACAGCGGCACGCCCTTGCGGTCATCCATCTCGCGGTACGATACCCGGCCGAGCAGCAGCGCGACCACCGCCGCGAGCAGCAGCACCAAGTTATAGCCAAGATTCCGGTACACGCCGTCGCCGACCCGCAGGGTCGAGATATTGAGGGCATGCGCCAGCGCGTCGAACCCGGCCGCCAGCGTCGGTGCAACGGCTATCACCGCGAACAGGATGACCCGGATCGCCGACTGCAGGAAGGCGAACGTCCGGCCGCGGGTGTCGTCGTCGACCTCCAGGCCGATCACCGTGTAGCCGGTCACGTAGGCCACTCCGGCGCAGGCACCGAGCACGACCGTCAGTGCGGTCACCGCGATCAGGCTCGGTATCAGCGCGATCAGGGCGAGCGGCAGCGCGGCGAAGGCAATGGACAGGCCGAACATCCGCCGCAGCGAGAACCCTCGCAGGATTCGCGGGCCAGCGAACATGCCGAGCGCCAGGCCGAAGAAGATCGCCGCCCACACCGCGCCCCAGCCTGCGCTGCCGCCCATCAGCGTGCTGCGCACGTAGGACGGGCCGAGGCCGATCACCACGCCGCCGGCGGCGAACGCGCCGGTCATGCCGATCACGATGCCCCGTACGACCTGCGTATCACGAAGGAAGCGCCAGCCGTCCCAGATGGACTTCAGCACCGACGGCGAGGAAATCGCGCTGCCACGGCGTCGGCGCAGTTCTTTCAGCATGTAGATGGTCAGCGCTGACACGATGAACGTGACTACGTTGAAGTACAGCGCCAGATTGACCTGATTTGTCGAGAAGTAGGGCGAGATATGGGCGCTGACCAGGGCCAGGGCGGAGAAGACCAGGCCGGCCACCGGGGCGGTCCCGAACGTGGTGAACAAGCTGAGCTGGTTTGCCTGCTCGAGCTTGTCGGGCGGCACCAGGTTCGGCACGGAGGCGTCCTTGGCAGGCGTCCAGAACAGCGAAGCGCACGAGGCGAGGAACTGGACGACGTAGAGCCAGGTCAGCTGATTGGCGAAGCCGACGGAGGCGTTGATCGGGATCGTGAGGTAGAGCAGTGCCCTGAGCACGTCGCCGATGATCATGTTCAGACGCCGGTCGAACTTGTCCGCGACGGCGCCTGCCAGCGGCCCGAAGAGCAGCGCGGGGAGCAGCGAGGTCAGCCAGACGCCGCTGACCGCGAACCCGCCGCCGGTCTTGCCGCCAAGGCCGTTAGCAAGCACCGACAGTGCCAGCAAACTGAGCCAGTCCCCCAGGCTGGACAGCGAAAGCGCAATCCACAGGCGGCGGAACGGCGTGATCGACAGCACGCCGGAACCACGAGCGCCCAAAGGGGATCTAAAGTTCACTGCGCCAGGGTATAGGCCCGGCCGCGGACCGGCGCGGTCAGCGCGAAGCTTGCCGGACTGGGCTACGACAAATCATCAGGGAACGGTGTCGCCGGTAACGCCCGGCCGCGCGCAGCCTCGGGCGACCTGGCCATTACAAGCGCGTCCAGGCCGCAGCCTTCGTGGCCCGCGTCGTCAAGCCCGCAGCCTTCGTGGCCCGCGTCGTCAAGCCCGCAGCCTTCGTGGCCCGCGTCGTCTAGCCCGCAGCCTTCTTTGCCCGCGTCGTCTTGCCCGCGGCAGTCTTCGCCGCGCCGGTCTTGGCCTTGGCCGCGCCGGTCTTGGTCGCACCGGTCTTGGTCGCGCCGGTCTTAGTCGCCGCTGACTTCGCTGTTCGGGTGCCTGGCCGGCGCTTCGGCGCGGGCGCGGCCGCACGGCGCTCAGCGAGCAGTTCGATAGCGCGCTGCGGTGTGATGGACTCGATCGTGTCGCCCTTACGCAGCGAAGCGTTCGTCTCGCCATCGGTAACGTAGGGCCCGAACCGGCCTTCCCGGAGCACGATGGGCTTCCCGCTGACCGAGTCCTCGCCGAGTTCCTTGAGCGGCGGCGCGGCGGCAGCGCGGGCGGCCCGGCCACGCGGCTTGGGCTGCGCGAGCAGCGCCTGCGCCTCGTCCATCGTGAGCGTGAACATCTGCTCCTCGGACTCCAGCGACCGGCTCTCGGCGCCCTTCTTCACGTACGGACCATAACGACCGTTCTGCACGGTGACCGGTTCGCCGTCCAGCTCACCGAGCGTCCGGGGCAGGGTGAGCAGCCGGACCGCGTCGTCCAGGCTGATGCTGTCCAGATCCATCGACTTGAGCAGCGAGGCAGTACGCGGCTTTGCCGAAGCCGGAGCGCCGTCCTCGAGCACCTCGGTGACATAAGGCCCGAACCGGCCGGCCTTGGCCACGATGGTCTTGCCCGTCTCCGGATCCGTGCCGAGGATCTTGTCTCCGCTCGGCCTGTCGAGGAGTTCCGCCGCATACTCGGCGGTCACCTCGTCGGGCGCGGTGCCTTCGGGGATGTTCGCGCGCTGACCATCGCGCTCCAGGTAGGGCCCGTACCGGCCGACCCGGACGACGATGTCGGAGCCCGGCAGCGGGAACGAGCTGACGTCGCGGGCATCGATGTCGGACAGGTCGCTGACCAGCTCTTTCAGACCCTCCTCGCCGTCTGCCCCGAAGTAGAAGCGGTGCAGCCAGGGCACCCGCTCGGCTTCGCCGCGGGCGATCTCGTCCAGCGCGTCTTCCATCCGGGCGGTGAACGCGTAGTCGACCAGGTGCGCGAAATGCCGCTCGAGCAGCGTGACGACCGCGAACGCGAGGAACGACGGGACGAGCGCGCTGCCCTTCTTGAACACGTACCCCCGGTCCAGGATGGTCCCGATGATCGAGGCGTAGGTGGACGGCCTGCCGATCTCCCGGTCCTCAAGCTCCTTGATCAGGGTCGCCTCGGTGTAACGGGCGGGCGGCCTGGTCGCATGCTCGGCGACGTCCATCCGGAGCACTGTCATCGGGTCGCGCTCCGCCATCGGGGGCAGCCGCCGCTGGTTGTCGTCGAGCTCGGCGTCCGGGTCGTCCGAGCCCTCCACGTACGCCTTCAGGAAGCCGTGGAAGGCGATGACCTTTCCGGACGCGCCGAAGTCGGCCTGCTCGCCCTGACTGGACGTGCCGGTGATGCGGACCGAGACCGACTCCCCGGTCGCGTCCTTCATCTGCGACGCGACGGTGCGCTTCCAGACCAGTTCGTACAGCCGGAGCTCGTCGCCGGACAGGCCGGACTGGGCCGGCGTCTTGAAGGCGTCCCCCGCCGGCCGGATCGCCTCGTGCGCCTCCTGCGCGTTCTTGACCTTGCTGTCGTAGACACGCGGCGCGTCCGGCACGTACTCCGCGCCGTAGAGCTGCCGCGCCTGGGACCTCGCCGCGTTGAGCGCGGTCTGCGAGAGCGTCACCGAGTCGGTGCGCATATAGGTGATGTGACCGTTCTCGTACAGCCGCTGCGCTACCGACATCGTGTACTTGGCGGAGTAGCCCAGCTTCCTGGACGCCTCCTGCTGCAATGTCGTGGTGCGGAACGGAGCGTACGGCGACCGGCGGTACGGCTTGCGCTCGACCGACTTGACCGAGAACGAAGAACCGGTCAGCCGGCCGGCCAGCGCGCCTGCAGCCGCGCCGTCCAGATGAAGGATGGCCTGCGCGGCCTCGTCGGCCTTGCCGTCAGCTCGCAGCTCGCCGGTGGAGGCGAAGTCGCGGCCCTGGGCGACGCGGCGGCCGTCGACCGACACAAGTGTCGCAGTGAAGGACGACACATCCGCGGCCGCCGACTCGTCCTGCGGCGCGAAGTCTGCCTCCAGGTCCCAGTACTGGGCAGCCCGGAACGCGATCCGCTCACGCTCCCGGTCGACCACGAGCCGCACCGCCACCGACTGCACGCGGCCTGCCGACAACTGCGGCATGACCTTCTTCCACAGCACGGGGGACAGCTCGTAGCCATACAGCCGGTCAAGTACCCGCCGGGTCTGGTAAGCCTCGACCTTGCCCTGGTCCACCACACCCGGCGAGGCCACCGCGTGTGCGATGGCCTCTGGCGTGATCTCGTGAAACACCATGCGTCTGGCCGGCACTCGCGGCTTCAGCACCTCCAGCAGGTGCCACGCGATTGCCTCGCCCTCGCGGTCCTCATCAGTGGCGAGGAGCAGCTCGTCGGCGTCCTTCAGAAGTTCCTTGAGCTTAGAGACCTGCTGCTTCTTATCCGAGTTGACCACGTACAGCGGCTCGAAGTCGTGGTCGACGTCCACCCCGAGGCGAGCCCACGGTTCGCCGCGGTACTTCATCGGGATCTCGGCCGCCTTATCGGGCATATCGCGTATGTGGCCGATGCTGGACTCGACGACGTAACCCTTGCCGAGGAAGCCGGCGATCGTCCGCGCCTTCCTCGGCGACTCGACGATGACCAGCTTGCTGCCACCGTTAGCCCTGGCCTTCGGGCTCTCGGCGGTTTCCTCGGTCCCTGCTGCCACGTCTCCCACCCTTTACATCCAGCAATCGCCCAGGAGGCTACCGCAGGTAAGACTGCGGCCACCCAGCGCACTGGCCTTTATATGAGGCACGCAGTAACCCGCTAGCGAGCGCCAGCTGGCCGCTACGACCCCGTTCCCTCTCCACAAGCTAACTCGCGTTGTCTGCCGCAGTGTTCCCTGCGACGTCGCTGCATTGCGTTAGCCTTGGCTCGAGATTCCGTCAAGAGGATTGAACCATCCCGGCTTGCGCGCACAATAAGTTGATGACCGAGTACTCCTACCTGGTGCTGTACTTGCCGCGCGGCACCTCAAGGGACACAGCTCGTCGCATCCTGACCGATCATGCTGAGTATGGCAACTGGGAGCTATCCCGGTTGCGCCTGTATCCCGACGGAAGCCGTAAGGCCACGCTACGCCGCCTGATCATCAGGCAGGCGCGGGCCCAGCTTGCTTTCGGTCCGCAGCGATCCTCGGGATCCGGATACTGACAGCGGATGACCGGCAGCACGCCGAGCCGCGCGGAGCCCGCCAGCTCTCGGCCGGCGGGCCCGCGCACACCATGAGCTATCTATGTTGTCAGGCCTGGTACCTGTTCTGGAGTACTGCGATGAAGGTGCGGACCGTCTGGTCAGTCGCGCACTGTGAGCGGGTGCAAGGGGAGCCGGCCGACCATCCTGCTGCCAATGCCATGCGAAGGCGCGGCGTGCCGCGGTGCGCTGCGGCGCGACTCCGGCCGCCGGTCGCCAGCCTCGGGCTCCGACAATCTGTGCTTGCTCCGGTATCCGCCGCTCTTGCCATCGTGCCCGTGCCCGGCCTCGTCACGGCCGGGCGAGGCAGCCGGCGACGGGGACGGCATGGGCAACGCGGACGGCAGCGTCGCCGCGGGAGGCACAAGCGCCTCTGCCGATTCGTCGGCATAAGGATCGGACATCGCGGCAACGGGGTAGCCGGCCGGGGCAGCGTAGGCAGTAGTGCCCCACCCGCCGCGAGCGGCCACCACTTCAGGGCCCGGGCGGGCGCGGCGAAGCCGGCGACCGGGGCCGACGACCATGAGCACGCAGATCCCGGACAGCAACGTTCCCGCGGCGAAACCGTCCACCGCGCTCGGTGCCAGCAATCCGGCGCCGAGCCCGGACACTACGGCTGCCTCTTTCGCGGCCAGGGCAGCGATTGCGTTCATGTTTCCTCTTCCTCCGTTAAGGACCGATATTCGTATAGCTCTCGCGCTCCTAAGTGCTCTCTGCGTTCGATCACTTACTGAGCGTTACGTTGGCGAAGCTGGCTGAACTATCCGGTTACGTCGGGCTAAGCGTGCTTGCCGACTCGCCGGGCGGCGCTGCGGGATTAGCGGGATAACACGTCAGTGGTGGCCACGGCCGGATTCGCCGCCAAGGCAGCAACACCCTTAGCCGTGGCCACCAGCGCGGGCGGCTGCCCGCAGCCGGCCGGGAGCGTCTTGTAGCCCGGGCGCCTGATCCGCGCGCAGCCTGTCGCGGCGCCGTGCCGCCGCGAGCGAGCGCGGCTGCAGACCGGCGTGGCCGGGCTTCGACCCTGTTCCGGCAACACAGGCAGACCCTCCTCTTCTGGCCGGCTGGCGCTGGCCACAGAGAGGTCGTCCCAATGACCCGCCAAGGCACGAGACCGCTGACCGGTGCGCACTAACAAAAGGGGGTTGCGCCCCGGGGACTCAGCCCCGCACAGTGAGTCACGATAGCACTACTCAACGTGCATGCGTCAATAAAATGAAAAGACGCCCGCGTCCCTACTCATCCCTGGCCAACCCGGTCAGGGCGGCCATTCCGCACTGACCTCGGAAAACGGCTAGCAGCGGTCGAGGAAGTTGTCGAGCACGCGGACCCCGAAGCGCAGCGCGTCCACCGGCACGCGCTCGTCCACGCCGTGGAACATGCCCGCGAAGTCGAGTTCGGGCGGCAGCCGGAGCGGCGTGAACCCGAAGCAGCGGATGCCGAGCCGGGAGAACGACTTCGCGTCCGTGCCACCGGACAGGCAGTAAGGCACCATCCGGCCAGCGGGGTCCTCCGCGCCCAGCGCAGCCGCCATCGCGTCCACCAGATCACCGTCGAAGCTGGTCTCCACCGCGATGTCATGGTGGACCTGCTCACGTGTCACGCCAGGTCCGATCAGCGCGTCAACCTCACCGAAGAACTCGTCCTCATGGCCCGGCAGGAAGCGGCCATCCACCTGGGCAGTGGCCAGTTGCGGCACCACGTTCACCTTGTAGCCAGCTGACAGCATGGTGGGATTGGTGGTGTTACTGAAGGTCGCGCCGACCATCTTGGCGATCGGGCCGAGCTTGCTGAGCACAGCGGTCACATTGGCCGGATCGAACTCCACGCCCAGTGCGGTGCATGCCTCGCGCGCGAAGGCAAACGCTGCCTCGGTCTCCCGCACTGGCCATTCATGCCTGCCTAGCCTCGCGACGGCCTCCGCGATCTCGGTGATCGCGTTGTCCGGCTGCAGCATGGAACCGTGCCCGGCCGTGCCGCGCGCGGTCAGCCGCATCCAGGCCATGCCCTTCTCCGCGGTCTGGAGAAGATAGAGCCGCTTGCCGCCGATGGTGACGCTGAAGCCGCCCACCTCGCCGATGGCCTCGGTGACGCCCTCGAACTCGGCCGGGTGGTTGTCGACTAGCCACCGGGCGCCCCAACTCCCGCCCGCCTCCTCGTCCGCGAGGAACGCGACGACGACATCACGCGGCGGGCGACGCCCCTCGGCGAGACGCTGCCGCAGTACCGCCAGGATGATGGCGTCCATGTCCTTCATGTCCACCGCGCCGCGGCCCCAGACGCAGTCCTCGGTGATCTCGCCCGAGAACGGGTGCACCCGCCAGTCAGCCGCGTCCGCAGGCACGACGTCCAGATGGCCGTGAATAAGCAGGGCGGGCCTGGACGAGTCCGTTCCCGTTATCCTGGCCACCACGCTGGCCCGCTTCTCGTGGGACTCGAAGATCCTGGGTTGCAGCCCCGCCTCGGCCAGCAACGCGGCCACGTGCTCGGCGGCGGCCCGTTCGCCCGGACCTGAGTGGTCACCAGGGTTGCTGGTATCGATCCTGATCAGGTCGCTGGCCAGGGTGGCCACCTCGTCCTGGGCGGCGCTGCCTTTGATGCTGGGGACAGGGGTGTTGTCGGTCATCTAGTCATCGTTGCACCATCTGTCCGAAGCCGCATGGCCGCCTGGCGACCAAAGCCACGTCGCAGGAAGGTGCCCGCATTTGCTATCGTGAGGCCGGCTTGACTTGAGGCCAGGCCCACGTCCGGGTGGCGGAATAGGCAGACGCGCTAGCTTGAGGTGCTAGTGCCCCAAAAGGGCATGGGGGTTCAAGTCCCCCCTCGGACACGCATTTTATTCCAAAACGGGCACTCGCCTAGCTGCGCTTCTGCCCGGATGATCCCAGTCACGTGCTCGTAGGTCAGCCGCAGGTTCAGTCCCTTATAGAGGGCTGCCTTGTCCTCCATGTCGGCGTTCCTTAGCGCTGCGGTGACGCTGGCGGTCCGGTGAACGAGGGTCGCGATCTCGTCGCGGGTCATCCGGCTCGGGCAGTCACTGGTAATGCGGCATCGCCTCGGCGGCCAGGCGCTCGGCCTTGGTGGCGTTGATCCACCGGCTGATCTCCTGGATGTCCGCGCCGGCGTCGATCGCGGCCTGGTAGCGCCGTCTTCGCCTCGCAGTCGCAGATGATCTGCCTGGCCTGGAGGATGGTCTGCTGCTCGGCACCAGGGTCTTCCTGCGCCAAGGTCAGGACATCGATAGTGGCCTCGACGCGGTCCGGCTCGAACTGGCTGGCCAGCCATTCGTCGAGTGCGGGCACCAGCTCGGCCTCGCGAATGAGGATGTCGCGGGGATGGCTGATCTTGTTGACGATCGCGTACTCGGCGGCGAACCGGCAGCGGTAGTAGACGTATCCGTTTGCCCGGCTGGCCTGCATCTTCCGGTCGCAGGCGTCGCAGACAACCCTGGCCAGCCAGGGCGTAGACGTGGCGCGTGCGGATGCGCTCGCGCGGGCCGGTGCGGGCTCGCCGCGAGATCAGCAGCTGCTGCACCTG